>CAWFNZ010000005.1:0-922799 GCA_963817365.1 uncultured Alphaproteobacteria bacterium | reverse complement strand
CGATAGAACGCAGGACCGCTGGCTCTTGCTGCTGCTCCACCATCACCTGGTGATGGATCACACCACTCTTGCGGTTTTGGTTGGGGAGGTCCAGGCGCTCCCTTTCGGGCGAAGCGGCCCGGCTTCCGGCGCCGGTTCCGTTCCGGAATTTTGTGGCGCAGGCGCGGCTGGGGGTGAGCCTGGAAGAGCACGAGGCGTTTTTCCGGGGCATGCTGGGGGATGTGGAGGAGCCTTCGGCGCCGTTCGGCTTGCTGGATGTGCAAGGGGACGGCTCGGAGATCGAAGAGGCGCGGGTAGCGCTTCCAGCGGAGCTGGCGGGGCGTTTGCGGAAGCGGGCGCGGGCACTGGGGGTGAGCGCGGCGAGCCTGTTCCATCTGGCCTGGGGTTTGGTTGTGGCGCGGGCGTCGGGACGGGCGGAGGCGGTATCCGGCACGGTGCTGTTCGGGCGCATGCAGGGAGGGGCGGATGTTGACCGGGCGGTTGGCATGTTCATCAACACGCTGCCCATCCGGCTGCCCGCGGGGGATGAAGGCGCGGAAGCGGCGGTGCGGCGGGTGCATGGGCTGCTGGCGGAGCTTTTGCGGCACGAGCATGCGCCGCTGGCGCTAGCGCAGCGTTGCAGCGGCGTTCCAGCGCCTGCGCCCTTGTTCACGGCGCTGCTGAATTACCGGCATAGCGGCGGCGGGGGAGCGGAGGCTGGAGCCGCGGCGGCCTGGGAGGGCGTCCGAGCGCTGGGCGGGGAGGAGCGCACCAACTATCCGCTGGCGTTTGATGTGGACGACTTTGGCGAAGCGTTCGCGCTGACGGCGCAGACGCCCCCTGAGGTTGGAGCGGCGCGGGTGTGCGCGTTCATGCTGACGGCGCTGGAAGGCCTGGCGGCGGCATTGGAGCAGGCGCCGGACACGCCGTTACGGAGCATCGGTGTGCTGCCGGAGGCGGAGCGGCATCGCGTCGTTGTGGAATGGAACGCGACGGATGCGGACTATCCTTCGGATAAGTGCATCCACGAGCTGTTCGAGGCGCAGGCGGAGAAGGCGCCGGATGCGGTTGCGGTTGTGTATGAGGGCCGGCAGCTGACCTATGGGGAGCTGAACGCGCAAGCCAACCGGCTGGCGCATCATTTGCGGGGCTTAGGCGTGAAGCCGGATACCCTTGTGGCGATCTGCGTTGAACGCTCTCTCGAGATGGTGGCTGGCCTTTTGGCCATCCTGAAGGCGGGCGGGGCCTATGTGCCGCTGGACCCGGCCTATCCGGCGGAGCGGCTGGCCTTCATGCTGGCGGACAGCGCGCCGGCGGCGGTGCTGACGGATGCAGCCTCCCGGGCGGCGGTGGCGGACTGTGCCGGTGGCTTGCCCGCGGTCGATCTCGCCGCGGATGCGCATCTGTGGGCGGGCCAGCCGGCGGGCAATCCGGACCGCGCCGGCCTGACGCCCGGGCATCTGGCCTATGTCATCTACACCTCCGGCTCAACCGGCAGGCCCAAAGGGGTGGTCATCCAGCACCGGGCACCGTCAATTTCATCAGCTGGGCGCGATCGGCATTTGCTAAAGCCTCACTTGAACGCACGCGGTTCTGCAACATCGCTCAGCTTCGATCTGTCCGTACAGGAATATCTTCGGCCGTTGGCCTGCGGCGCCCAGGTAATGCTGGCGGCGAGCACGATTGAGCTGCTTTGAACGGACGCTGGCGTCACTCTTCGCCAACACGGTTCCAGCAGCGCCATCGTGGCGCTCGTGCCGTCAACTGCTGGGCGCGGCTCCGGCAGACGGTGCGCATCGTCGTCTCGCGGCGTAACCGCTGGCGGTGCACCTGATTGACGCCAATCTGTCGCCGCAAGCGCAGGCGGAGGCCGGTCTGCAATCTCTATGGCCCAACGGAGACGCACGATGTGGTTGCCACTGGCCTTGCGATGGACGCCGGCAGGACGGTTCTTCCACCGCATCGGCCGTCCGATCGCGAACACGCGGATTTACATTTTGGACGGTCATGGGGAGCCGGTTCCCATCGGGGTCGCGGGGGAGCTTTACATAGGCGGCGCGGGGGTAGCGCGGGGGTATTTGAACCGCCCGGAGCTGACGGCGGAGCGGTTTGTGGCCGATCCGTTTGCGGGCGAGCCTGGCGCGCGGATGTACAAGACGGGCGATCTGGGGCGGTGGCTTGCGGACGGCAATATCGAGTTTCTGGGCCGCACCGACTTCCAGGTGAAGATGCGCGGCTTCCGCATCGAGCTTGGCGAGATCGAGGCGCGGCTTAGTGAGCATGCGGGCGTGCGCGAGGCGGTGGTTGTGGCGCGCGAAGACAGCCCCGGGGACAAGCGGCTTGCGGCCTATTGGACGGGCAATGAAGAGCTGAGCGCGGAAGGCCTGCGGGCGCATCTGGCGGCGTCGCTGCCGGACTATATGGTGCCCGCGGCCTATATGCGGCTTGACGCGCTGCCTTTGACGCCCAACGGCAAGCTCGACCGCAAGGCCTTGCCCGCGCCGGAGGGGGCGGCATTCGCCAGCCGGGGCTATGAAGCGCCGCGGGGCGAGGCTGAAGAGACGCTGGCGCGGCTGTGGGCGGAGCTCTTGAAGGTTGAGCGGGTTGGCCGCCACGACAATTTCTTCGAGCTGGGCGGGCATTCGCTCCTGGCGGTGAAGCTGATTTCGCGGCTGCGGCGGGCGCTGGGCATCGAGATACCGCTGGCGGCGCTGTTTGCGCATCCGGTGCTGGCGGACTTTGCCGCCAGCCTGGCGCAGGCGCCGGCGGACCTGCTGCCGCCGGTCGTGGCCGGGGAGCGCGGCGATGGCCCGCTGCCCTTGTCGTTCGCCCAGCAGCGGCTGTGGTTTCTGGGCCAGCTGGGCGAGGCGGGATCGGCCTATCACATTCCCGGCGGGCTGCGGCTGAAGGGGCGGCTCGACCGGGAGGCGCTGGTGCGGGCGCTTGACCGCATTGTGGCGCGGCACGAGGGGCTGCGCACCACGTTTGGCGCCATCGATGGCCAGCCCGTGCAGCGGATCGCTCCGGCGGACGTTGGCTTTGCGCTTACCGGGCACGATTTGCGCGGGGTGGTGGACATAGAGGCGGAACTCAAGCGCCTGGCGGCGGCGGAAGCGGCGGCGCCGTTCGATCTGGAGCGGGGGCCGTTGATCCGCGGGCGCTTGGTGCGGCTTGGCGAAGAGGATCACGCGCTCTTGGCCACCATGCACCACATTGTGTCGGACGGCTGGTCGATGGGGGTGCTGACCGGAGAGTTGAGCGCGCTTTACGCCGCCTTTTCGCAAGGGCGGGAGGACCCGCTGCCGCCCTTGGCGGTGCAGTACGCCGATTATGCGCTGTGGCAGCGGCGCTGGCTTGAGGGCGAGGTTCTTAAGCGGCAGGCGGCGTATTGGCAGGAGGCGCTGGCCGGCGCGCCCGCGCTTTTGACGCTGCCGCTGGACCGTCCGCGTCCGGCGGAGCAGAGTTTTGCCGGGGCGTCTGTGGAGGTGCGGCTCGGCGCGGAGCTGACGCGGGCGCTGAAGGCTTTGAGCCTGCGGCACGGGGTGACGCTGCACATGACGCTGTTGGCGGGCTTTGCGGCGCTGCTGGGCCGTCTTTCGGGTCAGGAGGAGGTGGTGATCGGCAGCCCTGCGGCGAACCGGGGGCGGGCCGAGATCGAGGGCCTGATCGGGTTTTTCGTCAATACGCTGGCCTTGCGGATGGACCTGTCGGGCGCGCCCACGGTGGCGGAGCTTCTCGCACGGGCGAGGGCTGTGAGCCTTGGGGCGCAGTCGAACCAGGACCTGCCGTTCGAGCAGGTGGTGGAGCTGGTGCAGCCGCCGCGCAGCCTCTCCCATCCGGCGGTGTTCCAGGCGATGTTTGCCTGGCAGAACGCGCCTGGGGGGGCGCTGGCGCTGCCGGGGCTTGCGCTGTCGCCCGTGGCAAGCGGGCATGCGGCGGCAAAGTTCGACCTGTCGCTGTCGCTTGGCGAGGCGGGAGACGGGATCGCGGGCAGCCTGATTTATGCGCCGGCGCTGTTCGAGGCGGAGACCGTTGAGCGGTGGCTTGGCTCCTGGGTGCGGCTCTTGGCGGGGATGGCAGCGGACGACGCCCAGGCGGTGGGCCGGATCGCGCTTTTAAGCGCGGCGGAGCGGCATCGCGCCGTTGTGGAATGGAACGCGACGGATGCGGACTATCCTTCGGATAAGTGCATCCACGAGCTGTTCGAGGCGCAGGCGGAGAAGGCGCCGGATGCGGTTGCGGTTGTGTATGAGGGCCGGCAGCTGACCTATGGGGAGCTGAACGCGCAAGCCAACCGGCTGGCGCATCATTTGCGGGGCTTAGGCGTGAAGCCGGATACCCTTGTGGCGATCTGCGTTGAACGCTCTCTCGAGATGGTGGCTGGCCTTTTGGCCATCCTGAAGGCGGGCGGGGCGTATGTGCCGCTCGACCCAGGCTATCCGCAAGAACGGCTGGCCTTCATGCTCAAGGACAGCGCGCCGGCTGCGATCCTCACCGGCGGGACGGCCCGGGCGGCCATAGCGGATTGCGCCGGAGGCTTGCCGGCGGTCGATCTCGCCGCGGACGCGCATCTGTGGGCGGGCCAGCCGGAGAGCAATCCGGACCGCGCCGGCCTGACGCCCGGGCATCTGGCCTATGTCATCTACACCTCCGGCTCAACCGGCAGGCCCAAAGGGGTCATGGTGGAGCATAATAATGTCATCCGGCTTTTTGCAGCCACCAGCGCGTGGTTCGAGTTCGGGGCGAGTGATGTGTGGACGCTGTTCCATTCCTACGCCTTCGACTTCTCGGTGTGGGAAATCTGGGGGGCGCTCCTGCATGGCGGGCGGTTGGTGGCGGTTCCACGCGATACGGCGCGCTCGCCTGCGGATTTCTACCAGCTTTTGTGCCGCGAGGGGGTGACGGTGCTCAACCAAACGCCGAGCGCCTTCCGTCAACTGATTGCCGCGCAGGGAGAAAGCCTGGAAACGCACCGGCTGCGTTACGTAATTTTCGGGGGCGAGGCGCTGGAGGCGGCAACGCTGAAACCCTGGTACGGGCGGGATATGAACCGGGACACGGCATTAATCAACATGTACGGCATCACCGAGACCACCGTGCATGTGACTTACCGTCCGCTGCTGGTGCCAGCCGATATGGAGAAGACCCGCGGCAGCCCGGTGGGCTGCCATATTCCCGATCTCAGGATTTACATTTTGGACGGTCATGGGGAGCCGGTTCCCATCGGGGTCGCGGGGGAGCTTTACATAGGCGGCGCGGGGGTAGCGCGGGGGTATTTGAACCGCCCGGAGCTGACGGCGGAGCGGTTTGTGGCCGATCCGTTTGCGGGCGAGCCTGGCGCGCGGATGTACAAGACGGGCGATCTGGGGCGGTGGCTTGCGGACGGCAATATCGAGTTTCTGGGCCGCACCGACTTCCAGGTGAAGATGCGCGGCTTCCGCATCGAGCTTGGCGAGATCGAGGCGCGGCTTAGTGAGCATGCGGGCGTGCGCGAGGCGGTGGTTGTGGCGCGCGAAGACAGCCCCGGGGACAAGCGGCTTGCGGCCTATTGGACGGGCAATGAAGAGCTGAGCGCGGAAGGCCTGCGGGCGCATCTGGCGGCGTCGCTGCCGGACTATATGGTGCCCGCGGCCTATATGCGGCTTGACGCGCTGCCTTTGACGCCCAACGGCAAGCTCGACCGCAAGGCCTTGCCCGCGCCGGAGGGGGCGGCATTCGCCAGCCGGGGCTATGAAGCGCCGCGGGGCGAGGCTGAAGAGACGCTGGCGCGGCTGTGGGCGGAGCTCTTGAAGGTTGAGCGGGTTGGCCGGCACGACAATTTCTTCGAGCTGGGCGGGCATTCGCTCCTGGCGGTGACGCTGATCGAGCGCATGCGGCGGGAAGGGCTTGAGGCGGACGTGCGCACCCTGTTTACCGCGCCATCCCTCATTGGCCTGGCGGCGGCTGTCAGCCGCGGCACCGGCGTCGAGGTTCCGGCCAATCTCATTCCCGAGGGCTGTTGTGCCATCACACCGGCGATGCTGCCGCTGATTGAGCTCAGCCAGGCGGAGATCGATGGCATCGCGGCGTGCGTTCCCGGCGGCTGCGCCAACATCCAGGACATCTACCCGCTGGCGCCCCTGCAGGAGGGCGTGCTGTTCCATCACCTGCTGGGCGGGGAAGGCGACGTTTATCTGACCCCCGCCTTGCTGGCGTTTGACGGGCGGGCGCGGCTGGAGGGCTTTCTGGCGGCGCTGCGGGCGGTGATCGGGCGGCACGACATTTTGCGCACGGCGGTGCTGTGGGAAGGGCTGAGCCAGCCGGTGCAGGTTGTGTGGCGCGACGCGCCGCTGGTTGTGGACGAGGTTGAACTCGATCCGGCGGGCGGGGACGCGGCGGCGCGGCTGCGGGCGCGGTCCGATCCCCGGCACACCCGCCTGGATGTGCGCCAGGCGCCGCTCATCCGGGCCTTTGTTGCGCACGATAGAACGCAGGAGCGCTGGCTCTTGCTGCTGCTCCACCATCACCTGGTGATGGATCACACCACTCTTGCGGTTTTGGTTGGGGAGGTCCAGGCGTCCCTTTCGGGCGAAGCGGCCCGGCTTCCGGCGCCGGTTCCGTTCCGGAATTTTGTGGCGCAGGCGCGGCTGGGGGTGAGCCTGGAAGAGCACGAGGCGTTTTTCCGGGGCATGCTGGGGGATGTGGAGGAGCCTTCGGCGCCGTTCGGCTTGCTGGATGTGCAAGGGGACGGCTCGGAGATCGAAGAGGCGCGGGTAGCGCTTCCAGCGGAGCTGGCGGGGCGTTTGCGGAAGCGGGCGCGGGCACTGGGGGTGAGCGCGGCGAGCCTGTTCCATCTGGCCTGGGGTTTGGTTGTGGCGCGGGCGTCGGGACGGGCGGAGGCGGTATCCGGCACGGTGCTGTTCGGGCGCATGCAGGGAGGGGCGGATGTTGACCGGGCGGTTGGCATGTTCATCAACACGCTGCCCATCCGGCTGCCCGCGGGGGATGAAGGCGCGGAAGCGGCGGTGCGGCGGGTGCATGGGCTGCTGGCGGAGCTTTTGCGGCACGAGCATGCGCCGCTGGCGCTAGCGCAGCGTTGCAGCGGCGTTCCAGCGCCTGCGCCCTTGTTCACGGCGCTGCTGAATTACCGGCATAGCGGCGGCGGGGGAGCGGAGGCTGGAGCCGCGGCGGCCTGGGAGGGCGTCCGAGCGCTGGGCGGGGAGGAGCGCACCAACTATCCGCTGGCGTTTGATGTGGACGACTTTGGCGAAGCGTTCGCGCTGACGGCGCAGACGCCCCCTGAGGTTGGAGCGGCGCGGGTGTGCGCGTTCATGCTGACGGCGCTGGAAGGCCTGGCGGCGGCATTGGAGCAGGCGCCGGACACGCCGTTACGGAGCATCGGTGTGCTGCCGGAGGCGGAGCGGCATCGCGCCGTTGTGGAATGGAACGCGACGGATGCGGACTATCCTTCGGATAAGTGCATCCACGAGCTGTTCGAGGCGCAGGCGGAGAAGGCGCCGGATGCGGTTGCGGTTGTGTATGAGGGCCGGCAGCTGACCTATGGGGAGCTGAACGCGCAAGCCAACCGGCTGGCGCATCATTTGCGGGGCTTAGGCGTGAAGCCGGATACCCTTGTGGCGATCTGCGTTGAACGCTCTCTCGAGATGGTGGCTGGCCTTTTGGCCATCCTGAAGGCGGGCGGGGCCTATGTGCCGCTGGACCCGGCCTATCCGGCGGAGCGGCTGGCCTTCATGCTGGCGGACAGCGCGCCGGCGGCGGTGCTGACGGATGCAGCCTCCCGGGCGGCGGTGGCGGACTGTGCCGGTGGCTTGCCCGCGGTCGATCTCGCCGCGGATGCGCATCTGTGGGCGGGCCAGCCGGCGGGCAATCCGGACCGCGCCGGCCTGACGCCCGGGCATCTGGCCTATGTCATCTACACCTCCGGCTCAACCGGCAGGCCCAAAGGGGTCATGATGGAGCACTGCGGGGTCTGCAATCAAGTTGCGGCGCTTTTGAGCCGCTATCGGCTTGAGCAGCGCAGACCGGATGCTGCAGTTCGCTTCCGTGACGTTTGACGCCTCTGCCGAGGAAATCTTCGGCGCCCTGCTTTCCGGCGCTGCACTGGTGCTACGCACCAATGCCTGGCTTGCGGGCAGCCGCGAGTTCTGGGCCCTGTGCGGAAGCCATGGCGTGACGGCGGCTAGTTTGCCAACAATGTTCTGGCAGCAATTATGCTTGGACATCCATGAGGCCATCCCGGCATGTGTGCGCCTGCTTATCATCGGTGGCGAGGCTGTCAGCCAAGTGGCGCCGCCGACGTGGTTCGGGCGCCCGGGATACCGGCCGCACCTTTTAAACACTTACGGCCCGACCGAAACGGCTATCAACGCCGCGATGGGCGAGCTGGAGGAGGCCCCTTCCCGGTGGCGGAGCATTGGCCGTCCGATCTCGAACACGCGGATTTACATTTTGGACGGTCATGGGGAGCCGGTTCCCATCGGGGTTGCGGGTGAGATTTATATTGGCGGAATGCAGGTAGCGCGGGGGTATTTGAACCGCCCGGAGCTGACGGCGGAGCGGTTTGTGGCCGATCCGTTTGCGGGCGAGCCTGGCGCGCGGATGTACAAGACGGGCGATCTGGGGCGGTGGCTTGCGGACGGCAATATCGAGTTTCTGGGCCGCACCGACTTCCAGGTGAAGATGCGCGGCTTCCGCATCGAGCTTGGCGAGATCGAGGCGCGGCTTAGTGAGCATGCGGGCGTGCGCGAGGCGGTGGTTGTGGCGCGCGAAGACAGCCCCGGGGACAAGCGGCTTGCGGCCTATTGGACGGGCAATGAAGAGCTGAGCGCGGAAGGCCTGCGGGCGCATCTGGCGGCGTCGCTGCCGGACTATATGGTGCCCGCGGCCTATATGCGGCTTGACGCGCTGCCTTTGACGCCCAACGGCAAGCTCGACCGCAAGGCCTTGCCCGCGCCGGAGGGGGCGGCATTCGCCAGCCGGGGCTATGAAGCGCCGCGGGGCGAGGCTGAAGAGACGCTGGCGCGGCTGTGGGCGGAGCTCTTGAAGGTTGAGCGGGTTGGCCGGCACGACAATTTCTTCGAGCTGGGCGGGCATTCGCTCCTGGCGGTGACGCTGATCGAGCGCATGCGGCGGGAAGGGCTTGAGGCGGACGTGCGCACCCTGTTTACCGCGCCATCCCTCATTGGCCTGGCGGCGGCTGTCAGCCGCGGCACCGGCGTCGAGGTTCCGGCCAATCTCATTCCCGAGGGCTGTTGTGCCATCACACCGGCGATGCTGCCGCTGATTGAGCTCAGCCAGGCGGAGATCGATGGCATCGCGGCGTGCGTTCCCGGCGGCTGCGCCAACATCCAGGACATCTACCCGCTGGCGCCCTTGCAGGAAGGCTTGCTGTTCCATCACCTGCTGGGCGGGGAAGGCGACGCCTATCTACTGTCGAGCCTGCTGGCGTTTGACGGGCGGGCGCGGCTGGAGGGCTTTCTGGCGGCGCTGCAAGCGGTGATCGGGCGGCACGACATTTTGCGCACGGCGGTGCTGTGGGAAGGGCTGAGCCAGCCGGTGCAGGTTGTGTGGCGGGAAGCGCCGCTGGCTGTGGAGGAGGTTGAGCTCGATCCGGCGGGCGGGGCTGCGGCGGCCCAGTTGCGGGCGCGGTTCGATCCCCGGCGCACCCGCCTGGATGTGCGGCGGGCGCCGCTCATGCGGGCCGCCGTTGCGCACGATAGAACGCAGAACCGCTGGCTCTTGCTGCTGCAGAACCATCACCTGGCGATGGATCACACCACTTTTGCGGTTTTGGCTGGGGAGGTTCTGGCGCATGTTGCGGGCGAAGCGGCCCGGCTTCCGGCGCCGGTTCCGTTCCGGAATTTTGTGGCGCAGGCGCGGCTGGGGGTGAGCCTGGAAGAGCACGAGGCGTTTTTCCGGGGCATGCTGGGGGATGTGGAGGAGCCTTCGGCGCCGTTCGGCTTGCTGGATGTGCAAGGGGACGGCTCGGAGATCGAAGAGGCGCGGGTAGCGCTTCCAGCGGAGCTGGCGGGGCGTTTGCGGAAGCGGGCGCGGGCACTGGGGGTGAGCGCGGCGAGCCTGTTCCATCTGGCCTTTGGGCTGGTCGTGGCGCGGGCGTCGGGACGGGCGGAGGCGGTATCCGGCACGGTGCTGTTCGGGCGCATGCAGGGAGGGGCGGATGTCGGCCGGGCGGTTGGCATGTTCATCAACACGCTGCCCATCCGGCTGCCCGCGGGGGATGAAGGCGCGGAAGCGGCGGTGCGGCGGGTGCATGGGCTGCTGGCGGAGCTTTTGCGGCACGAGCATGCGCCGCTGGCGCTAGCGCAGCGTTGCAGCGGCGTTCCAGCGCCTGCGCCCTTGTTCACGGCGCTGCTGAATTACCGGCATAGCGGCGGCGGGGGAGCGGAGGCTGGAGCCGCGGCGGCCTGGGAGGGCGTCCGAGCGCTGGGCGGGGAGGAGCGCACCAACTATCCGCTGACGCTGTCGGTGGACGACTTTGGCGAAGCGTTCGCGCTGACGGCGCAGACGCCCCCTGAGGTTGGAGCGGCGCGGGTGTGCGCGTTCATGCTGACGGCGCTGGAAGGCCTGGCGGCGGCATTGGAGCAGGCGCCGGACACGCCGTTACGGAGCATCGGTGTGCTGCCGGAGGCGGAGCGGCATCGCGTCGTTGTGGAATGGAACGCGACGGATGCGGACTATCCTTCGGATAAGTGCATCCACGAGCTGTTCGAGGCGCAGGCGGAGAAGGCGCCGGATGCGGTTGCGGTTGTGTATGAGGGCCGGCAGCTGACCTATGGGGAGCTGAACGCGCAGGCCAACCGCCTGGCGCATCACCTGCGGGGGCTGGGGGTGAAGCCCGATGACCGGGTAGCGATCTGCGTGGAGCGTTCCATCGGACTGGTTGCGGCGGAGTTGGCCATCCTTAAATGCGGCGCAGCTTACGTTCCCTTGGACCCCGGCTTTCCGGTGGAGCGGCTGGCCTTCATGCTCGGCGATTGCGAGGCCGCGCTGGTGCTGACGGCCGGAAACACGCCTCTGCCTGTAGGGCTGAGTGCCACGTGCGTCCGTGTTGACGAGGCGCTGCTTAGGCAGGGGGAGGCGGGCAATCCGGGGCTGCACCTAAACAGCGCAGCTATAGCATACATCATGTACACCTCGGGGTCCACGGGTACGCCCAAAGGAGTGGAGATCCCCCACCGGGCCATCGGGCGGCTGGTGCTGAACAACGGCTATGCGGACTTCAGCGCCAGCGACCGGGTGGCTTTCGCTTCCAACCCCGCTTTCGATGCCGCCACCATGGAGGTGTGGGCGCCGCTGTTCAACGGCGGGCGCATCGTCATCATCGGCCAGGACGCTGTACTGGACCCTGTACGGTTCGGGAGGACGCTGGAGCGGGAGGGCGTCAGCGTGCTCTGGCTGACGGCGGGCCTGTTCCACCAGTATTCGGATGTCCTTGGCGAGGCCTTCGGCCGCCTGCGCTACCTGCTCGCGGGCGGGGATGTGCTAGACCCGCGCATTGTCGGCCGGGTATTGCGCCGCAGTCCGCCGCAGCATCTGCTGAACGGTTACGGCCCGACCGAGACCACGACTTTTGCCCTCACCCATGAGATCGGCCCGGTTGCTGACGGGGCGGCCAGCATTCCGCTGGGCCGTCCGATCTCGAACACGCGGATTTACATTTTGGACGGTCATGGGGAGCCGGTTCCCATCGGGGTCGCGGGGGAGCTTTACATAGGCGGCGCGGGGGTAGCGCGGGGGTATTTGAACCGCCCGGAGCTGACGGCGGAGCGGTTTGTGGCCGATCCGTTTGCGGGCGAGCCTGGCGCGCGGATGTACAAGACGGGCGATCTGGGGCGGTGGCTTGCGGACGGCAATATCGAGTTTCTGGGCCGCACCGACTTCCAGGTGAAGGTGCGCGGCTTCCGCATCGAGCTTGGCGAGATCGAGGCGCGGCTTAGTGAGCATGCGGGCGTGCGCGAGGCGGTGGTTGTGGCGCGCGAAGACAGCCCCGGGGACAAGCGGCTTGCGGCCTATTGGACGGGCAATGAAGAGCTGAGCGCGGAAGGCCTGCGGGCGCATCTGGCGGCGTCGCTGCCGGACTATATGGTGCCCGCGGCCTATATGCGGCTTGACGCGCTGCCTTTGACGCCCAACGGCAAGCTCGACCGCAAGGCCTTGCCCGCGCCGGAGGGGGCGGCATTCGCCAGCCGGGGCTATGAAGCGCCGCGGGGCGAGGCTGAAGAGACGCTGGCGCGGCTGTGGGCGGAGCTCTTGAAGGTGGAGCGGGTTGGCCGCCACGACAATTTCTTCGAGCTGGGCGGGCATTCGCTCCTGGCGGTGACGCTCATCAGTAAGCTTAAGCAGAACGGCATGAAAGTCTCACTTACACAACTCTTCGCACATCCTACGATCAAGGCGGTTGCACAGCAGGTAACCCTTGAGGATAGGAGTTTCTTAGACTTAGATGTTGTCCCCTTTCGTACAAAAGGTGACGGAACTCCGCTTTTCTTGGTTCATGAAATATCTGGCGAAGTTCGTTACGGCCATGAACTGATGCATCATATCGATGCGGATATCCCCATTTACGGACTGACAGGCGAACCTCCATCTGAGATCTCTTTACGAACCGTGCAGGGCATGGCCACCCGCTTCGTGCAAGCCATACGCGCCGTGCAGCCGGCAGGGCCGTACCGTATCGCCGGCTGGTCGTTCGGAGGAATGCTCGCCTATGAGATCGCAGCTCAACTCACAGGCGAAGATGAAAAAGTGGAATTCCTGGGATTGTTGGATACTTATCGCGAAGTTTCGATCACTGATTTTCCTCAACAAGATGCCGGTCTTTTGCACAAAATCATTGAGGCGTGGTATCCCACCCAAGCCATTGCGGGAGAGCTGACCGCCGCCGCGGACTTCAGCGCTCTGGTGCGGAAATACCAGGAATCGGGCCTCCTACCAGAACATTTCAGTATAGAGGAAATCCGTGCCTACCTTTTCCGCATTCGTCTACATTATCAGGCAGGCCATGAATATGAAGCTCACCCCATCCCAGTTCCCATTTATCTTTTATCCGCTCAGCAGGGCGAGACGGACGATGCGTCGCGCGGCTGGGGAGCAGTTGCACCTGAAGGGCTGATCCATATTATCCCGGTTCCCGGCAATCACAAGTCGATGATGGAAAAGCCGCACATAGCTTCGCTGGGCGCGGCTATTTCTCGCACTATCCATGAAATAGGCGCCTCCCGTGCAGTGCAAGAGCATGATAATTATTCCCCGCTGGTGATGGTGCAGAAGGGGCGCCGGGGGACAGCTCCGATGATCTGTTTACCGGGTGCGGGCGGCAATGCGATCAGCTTTGTCAGCCTTGCCGCTGCCCTGGGAGAGGAATGGTTCGTCTATGGAGGGCAGCCGCGCGGCCTCGATGGCCTGGATGTACCTCATTCGACGGTTCCGGCAGCCGCCCGCGCTTATCTGAGAGCCTTGGAGGAGAACTGCCCGGATGGGCCGGTGCACTTGCTGGGACACTCCTTCGGCGGCTGGGTAGCGTTTGAAATGGCATTACGGCTGCGGGCTGCCGGACGCGAAGTGGTCTCGCTCACGCTTGTTGACAGCGAATCTCCCGGTGGCAGGCGGGCGGTAGGACGCGAATTTACCCGCGCTGAAGCGCTGATGAAGCTGGTGGAAATCTGGGAGCTGACAGCAGAGCGCCCCTTGGGCGTCGCGCTGGAGGATCTCGCCGGACGCGATGCCGGACAGCAGCTTGCACTGCTGCATGAACGCCTCGTCCAGGCCGGCCTCATGCCGCCGCGCTCTATGCCAGATGCGCTGGCCGGAACAGCGCGGACTTTCGAAACGGCTATTCGGACAGGTTACCAGCCCAAATCCAAGTATCCCGGTCCGGTGCGCCTCGTACTGCTGCCGGACCCTCGTCTTGATGACGAAACCAATCGGAAGCAATTTGCTGAAGCCGTCGGCGGCTGGCGGGATTGGGCACAGGATCTCGAAGAATGGCGAGGGCCGGGTAATCACATGACCGCGCTCAAACCGCCCCATGTGACGGCGCTGGCCGGCTGGGTGCGCGCGGGCACACAGTCAGCCGGTAAAACATCTCCGCAACTTTGAACTTTCACTACGGTGCGTCAGGCCAAGCCTGATGCTTCCAGCGGGTGAAATTCCCGCCCCGGCAAGGGGAGTGAGCCGCCCCACCGGGAATCGAGCCTTAGGCTCATGGAGGTAACGACATGAGTTAACCCGACTTCAGCAACTCGCAGCGCATTTTAGCGATTTCAGGCTGTTTTGGCGGTGCAAGCCATTGATTTTGCGTAGGCGATCTGGCTGAAGGGGCTTGTAGTGCCGACCTACCCCCTTGCGGACCGGAGTTTTTCTCCCACACTGGCGCCATGTTTCTACGCGCCAAGATTCGCCGCAAGGATGGCAAAGAACACCGCACCTGGAGCATCGTCGAGAACCGCCGCAGCTCCGGTGGCCGCGTGGTGCAGCGGCAGCCAGAAAGCCGCCTGGTGCAAGACGATTGACGCGTTGGATCATGGCGGGACGCGGCCTCGTCAGATCGCGCTGTTTCCCGAAGACCGTGAGGCCCCCGCTCTTGACTGCGGTGTGGTGCAGGTCCGGCTCAATGGCTTGCGGCTTCAGAATCCGCGGCAATGGGGCGCGTGCTGGCTTACTTTGTCGTTATGGGAGCAACTGCGGCTGGACGATTTCTGGGCTGAGCGGTTGCTGGCCTCGCGCCAAGGCACGCGCTGGCTGAATGTGCTGAAGACGCTGGTAGCCTATCAGTTAATCCGAAGCCGGACAAGCCGGAACCAAAAAGATGTGGTTAGCTCGTGATCTGTCCGGCGTTTGTAGCTCGTGAGTTGTCCGGTTCTAAGGTGCCCTGAACAAAGGGGGCAGGATGAACCGGGCAGCGCTCCACAAGGGGCTACGGCGGATGCGCTTTGAGAGTTTATTGGACCGCCAGACGAGCGGCGAAATCACGCAGGCCGAGGCGGCGGAGATGCTGGGGATCAGCGAGCGGACGTTCCGGCGCTGGGCGTACGCCGGTTTGAGGAGGAGGGAGCGGCTGGGCTTGGCGACCGCCGTCTTGGCCGCCCGTCGCCGAAGCGGGCTCCGGCTGAGGAGATTGCGCGGATGCTGGGTTTGTTCGAGGACAAGTATGCGGACTTCACGGTGAAGCATTTCCATGAGCAGCTCCGGAAACGTCACAACTACAAGCTGGGTCCTGATTACGCATAAACGTCAGCCAATTTCAGTAGCCGGTACGGCATAGGCGGCGTCCTGAGGGAAACGTATGCAAGCCTGGCGATCATGGTTTCGAGCCGGTATCTGCGGTTGAACCGGTACTCGAATTCGGCGAGGTATCGCGGCACATGTTTGGCCCGCACGGCTCTGTAGGTTCCCACCATTGCGGCCTTGATGTTGCCAAGCACGGTGTTGACCCATTTGAACCGCGGATTTTTGGCCGCCTTCACTCCGCTGCCGGTCTTGATTGCGGTATGGGTGCATCCTGCCGCGGTCACGGCGGGAAAGCAGCGGAGCGCATCGGAGACGGCATGAACGCCGGGTGCAAACGCCGTGCCCGCGAGTTTGGCGATCGCAATTTTGCTGAACCCGGCAACGCGGCGAAGCATGATTTGGTCTGGTTTACCGTCACCAGTCACCGAAACGGCGGCCACGAAAGGCGTCTTGCCCGCCGCGCCGCGCCCGAATGTTCCCTGGTGGAGGCCGCCGATATAGGCGTCGTCCATTTGCACTTCGCCTTCCAAGCGCTTGGCCGCGTTGCGCTCGATCATGACTTGGGCGAGCTTGTGCTTGAGGGTCCAGGCTGTTGTCTGGGTGACGCCGAGCCGGCGCCCGAGTTCGATGCTGGAAATGCCCTTCTTGGATTGGGTCGTGTGTCACGAGTAAAAGCCGGTCCACACGGCTTTGCGCAACTGTATCGAGAGATGAAGGAGGGCCCTTCGGGTTCGGCAATCAGGTGCTGATCCCAAGCCACCGCAAGCTGCTGCGGTCAAAAGCCGTGGTGGTGAGCGTTGCGGAAACGTCGGGACGATGATCCTGGCAGGCAAGGTTGAGAGAGGCGAGCGCAAGCGAACCGCCGATGAAGTGTCGAAAGCGGATTAGGCGATGTCAAAACCGGGGGCTGACCCTTCCTCCGGGATCAGTTCGGGGGATGCCCTGATACTGCCCGAGCGGCATCCGGCATGTAGGCGGCGCGAAGCTCGACCAGGCTTTGGTATGGAACGTGAGAACCTCAGCTCCGATGCCAAGGGAAAAGCTGCAAGCGGCTCAAACCGCGAGGGCGAAAGTACCGATGCGGAGCAGAGGGACGGAGCAGCCCGTAGTAGCGATGAAGGCTCTGTAATGGGGCTGGAGCGAAGGGGCTGCGTTGTTCAGCCTTGGCCGCGGGCCAACTGGTAACGGGAGGAGCCCGTGGACAAGGCAAAGCCGTTCTAGATCCCCAAGCGGGAGGTCTGGGAAGCCTTCAAGCGTGTGAAGGCGAACCAGGGAGCGGCTGGAGTAGACGGGCAGTCGATTGCGGAGTTCGAGGCCAACCTTTCGGGCAACCTCTACAAGCTCTGGAACCGGCTGTCGTCAGGGAGCTATTTTCCTCCGCCGGTGCGGCGGGTCGATATTCCGAAGGCGAGATGGCGGGACGCGGCCGTTGGGCATTCCAACGGTCGCCGATCGCATCGCCCAGGAGGTTGCCCGGCGCTATCTGGAGCCGATCTTGGAGCCGGTGTTCCATGCCGACTCCTACGGCTACCGGCCCGGCAAGTCTGCGATCGATGCCGTGCGCACGGCTCGCGAGCGCTGCTGGCGCTACGACTGGGTGCTCGATCTCGACGTCAAAGGCTTCTTCGACAGCATCGATTGGGAGCTGCTGCTCAAGGCGGTCCGTCATCATACGGACTGCCCGTGGGTGCTGCTCTACATCGAGCGCTGGCTGAAGGCGCCCGTGCAGATGGAGGACGGCAGCATCGTGCCGCGGACGGCAGGAACGCCACAGGGCGGGGTCATCTCTCCGCTCCTGGCGAACCTGTTCCTGCACTACGCGTTCGACATGTGGATGGCGCGGGAGTTCCCGCACATCCCGTTCGAGCGCTACGCGGACGATGCCATTTGTCACTGCAGAAGCGCTGAGGAGGCGCGGGCACTATGGAGTGCGCTTGCGGACCGCTTTGCGGCCTGCAAGCTGGTGCTGCATCCTGAGAAGACGAAGATCGTCTACTGCAAGGATGTGAACCGGCGCGGCGACTTTCCCGACATCTCGTTCGACTTTCTGGGCTTTCAGTTCCGTGCCCGGAAGACGATGTGGCTGAAAGGCGGAGAAGCGCATCTTCGCGCACAGCTTCCTGCCTGCCGCCAGTCCGAAGGCGCTGACGCGCATCAGCCGGGAAATCCGGCGCTGGGCGCTTCATCACCGCAGCGACAAGTCCCTGGATGACCTGGCCGAGATGTACAATCCCGTCATTCGCGGCTGGATCATCTACTACAGCCACTTCTACCGGACGCAGTTGCGTCCAACCCTGAAAAGGATCGATGCCTATGTCATTCGCTGGGCGCGCCGCAAGTTCAAGCGGATCGTCCATCGGACCAAGGGTGCGAGGGACTGGTTGCGAGGCTACGCCGCGCGAACCCCATGCTCTTCGCCCATTGGCCGCTATGTCATGGAAACGGCCGAACATCGGGAGCCGTGTGACTCGAGAGGGTCATGCACGGTTCTGGGAGCGCCTGGAGGTGAAACTCCTCCGGGCGACTCGACATCAGATACATGGCCTTGAACCAGAGGCGCAGCGGCAATTTGCTGGCCTCGAAAATCGTGCCGGCTTTGACCGATGTCTGCTTGCGGCAGGCATTGCATTGGTATAACGACCGGGCGCCGCGTTTGACAATACAGTGCTCGCGGCCCTGGCAGTCCGGACACTCGAACCCCTTGGGCCAGCGCCACCGCACCAATGCAGCGTGGCAAAGCGGTGCGGTTCCGTACAAATCGTCGAATTGGGCCTCGCTCATGCCTTTCTGGAACTGAACCTTGTTGCGCGCCATGGGAAACCTCCCTGCAAATCAATATGTTCTTGGTTTGTTCTGCACCAAAATTCAGGCTGACGCAACCGCGTAATCAGGAGCTGGGTTATACCAACCGCCAAAAATTATGACACTTTTGCCCACTGTCTTTGGGTGAGGGACTTGATACTTTCTGGCGCGGCCATGAATGCGTTCCAGGCGTCGCAACATGCATCGACGATGTCCTCGTAGGTTTCGTAGAGCCGGTTGGAGAGCTTGTTCTTGCGGAAGGACTCCCAGACGTTTTCGACGGGGTTCAGCTCTGGCGAATAGGGCGGCAGCGTGATGGTGGTGATGTTGGCGGGAACCGTCAGCTCCTCGCTGCCATGCCAGCCGGCGCCGTCGAGGATGAGGGCGGCGTGCGCGCCCGGCGCGACGGCTTTTGAAATCTCTTCGAGATGTTTGTTCATGGCCTCGGTATTGGCGTGAGGCATGACGATGGCCGCGCCCGCCGCGCGCTCCGGGCAGACTGCGCCGAAGAGATAGACCCATTCGTAACGGGTGTCGCGCAGCACGCGCGGCCGTGTGCCTTTGCGCGCCCAAATCCGCGTCAGCGTGCCTTTCTGCCCCACGCGGGCCTCGTCCTGAAACCAGATTTCGATCGGCTTGCCCTTGGCACTATCCGGCAGCCTCTCGCCTAAGATCCTGGAAAAACTGTCCTTGAAGTTTGCTGAGAAGCCTCGTCAGCCTTGGGATGTTGCGGGCGCACGGAGAGCCTGCGGAAACCGTGCGTCCTCAAGATGCGCCCTACGGAGCGCTCGGATATCTCAACGTCGAAGCGGCTTTTGATTTGGTTCTTCAAATCGTAGCAGCGCCAGCGCACCACGCCGTCCTTGACGGGGTCCGGCTGCGTCTCCGCCAAGCGGCCAAGTTCGGCGAGTTGCTCCTCGTCAAGTAAGGGCTTGCGGCCCGCTCGCTGGCGGTCCTTAAGCCCCTCTACGCCTTCGGCGTTGTAGCGGTGAACCCAGTCCCCCAGCGTCTGCCGCTCCATGCCGGCGTTTCTGGCCGCATCGGCGCGGCTGGCGCCGTCCAAAATCGAGGCGATCGCGAGAAGCCGGCGCGCCTGGTCAGGATCGGACGCAATGCGGGCCATGTGCCGCAGCTCCGTAGACGGATACTCCAAGCGTGTGATTTGAATGGTCATGCGCTCCCCCCTGCCGAATCAGTTCCTGGCGTTAGGGAATCACATCGGCCAGGGCTTGGAAACCGCCGGCGAAGCTGTCAAAATTTTTGGCGGTTGGTATTATACCAAATCCGGTCCTGATTACGCATAAACGTCAGCTAATTTCAGGAGCCGGTATGGCATTGGCGGTGTCCTCAGCGAAACGTATGCGAGCCTGGCGATCATGGTTTCGAGCCGGTATCTGCGATTGAACCGGTACTCGAATTCGGCGAGGTATCGGGGTACATGCTTGGCCCGCACGGCTCTGTAGGTTCCCACCATAGCGGCCTTGATGTTGCCAAGCGCGGTGTTAACCCATTTGAACCGCGGATGTTTGGCCGCCTTCACTCCACTGCCGGTCTTGATCGCGGTATGGGTGCATCCTGCCGCGGTCACGGCGGGAAAGCAGCGGAGCGCATCGGAGACGGCATGAACGCCGGGTGCAAACGCCGTGCCCGCGAGTTTGGCGATCGCAATTTTGCTGAACCCGGCAACGCGGCGAAGCATGATTTGGTCTGGTTTACCGTCACCAGTCACCGAAACGGCGGCCACGAAAGGCGTCTTGCCCGCCGCGCCGCGCCCGAATGTTCCCTGGTGGAGGCCGCCGAGATAGGCGTCGTCCATTTGCACTTCGCCTTCCAAGCGCTCGGCCGCGTTGCGCTCGATCATGACTTGGGCGAGCTTGTGCTTGAGGGTCCAGGCGGTTGTCTGGGTGACGCCGAGCCGCCGCCCGAGTTCGATGCTGGAAATGCCCTTCTTGGATTGCGTTATCAGGTACATGGCCTTTAACCAGAGGCGCAGCGGCAGTTTGCTGGACTCGAAAATCGTGCCGGCCTTCACCGACGTCTGCTTACGGCAGGCATTGCATTGGTACAAAGCCCGGGCGCCGCGTTTGACGATACAGTGCTCGCGGCCCTGGCAGTCCGGGCACTCGAACCCCTTGGGCCAGCGCCACCGCACCAATGCGGCGTGGCAAAGCGGTTCGGTTCCGTACAAATCGTCGAATTGGGCCTCGCTCATGCCTTTCTGAAATTGAACCTTGTTGCGCGCCATGGGAAACCTCCCTGCAAATCAATGCGTTCCCTATTTGTTCTGGGCTCACAAACTCAGGCTGACGCAACCGCGTAATCAGGAATCCGGTTGATTAATTCCCTTAGCATGGCTCTGGCCACCAGTGGAACAGGGTGCTTGCGCGGATCATTTCGCGCTGGCTGACGAGGGCAACGCAGCGGTCGCTGACAGCCTTGTCGAGGTCCTCGATAGTCTCGAAATAGGTATTGACCAGCGGTTCATCCACGAACTCCCAGAGATGCTCGGAGGGCTGCAGCTCGGGGCTGTGCGAGGGCTGGAACACGAGCCTGATGCCATCCGGCACAGCCAGATTTTCTGGCCCGTGCCAGCCGGCGTTATCGAGCTGCAGGACGATCCGCTTGTTTTCACCAGCACCGGCCGATTTAGCGAAATCCAAAAGAATGAGTTCGAACAACTCCTTGCAGACCGCGTTTGAGACATTCCACACCGTGGCGCCCGTGGCGGGCTCAACAAAACCCCAGACGTAGAGCCATTCGTAGCGGTGATGGCCAAGCGCGATAGGTCGCTCACCCCTTGGTGCCCATACTCCTCGCAGGATAGGCTTCAAGCCAATCCGGTGTTCGTCCATCGTCCAGAACTCGATGGAGGCTTGCGGATGCTTTTGATTTTCTTCAGCGGCGGCATCGTGCAGTTTTTTTTAGCGCCTCGCGATCCTCTTCACCCGCTGCATCGGGATGGCGTGGCCTTGGTTTCTGGATGGAATATTCGATGGCAACCAGCGCATCCCAGCCGCGCTGATCGTGCACGGATTTAAGGCCGTGGAAGTTGGCGAGCCAGCGCGCCGCCTTCGGCCCCGTCCACAGGCCGCCGTCATCGGGTGGCGTCTTAAGACGTTGTTTTAGCGAAGAAAGCGCCTCCGGTGTAAGGATCGCGGGGGCTGCACCGTTGCCCTGCCGCAGGTCCGCCAGACTGTCCGGTCCCTGCTCGTTGTAACGCTTGACGAGCAGCCGGATCCAACGCGCTGAAAACGAAAGGATCGCCGCCACTTCGGTGGCTGCATACCCCAAGGATAAAAGCCAATTCGCATGAAAATGGCTCTTGGAAACCGGATCGGCCGCTGTCTCATAGCGCGCTTCCAGCTCCGCCGCATTCAAATGCGATGCTATCGCCGTCATGACCTCGCCTCCGTTAACGAATCATGACCCCTCCATATAACTGCTTCGATTCCCGCCGGGAATCCCGCCTTCCACAGGAATCAATCAACCGGAGTCGGTATTACACAGTAACGAAGGTGCATTTGCAGCGTGCCGGTTTTGTCCGGCCTGCTCCGAAGCGCTCGGCGCACCGGAAGAAGCGGCCCCGGCGTCCGTTTATTGGCATGATGCTGCATCAAGACGGATCGCGTCATGCTTGGCTTGAGGGCCAAGCGCCGATGGATCTGATCGTCACGCTGGACGATGCCACGGGCGCGATCTATCCGGCGTTCCTTATCGAAGAGGAAGGGACTGCATCGACGTTTCGGGGGCTTCGCGAAGTTATTGAGCGGCATGGGCTATTCTGTTCGCTTTATACGGACCGGGGCAGCCATTACTTCTTTACGCCGCAGGCTGGCGGGAAGGTATCGAAGACGCAATTGACCCAGGTGGGCCGGGCGCTTTCGCATCTTGGCATCGAGCATATCGCTGCTTATTCGCCCGAGGCGCGGGGCCGCTCCGAGCGTGCCTTCCGGACGTTGCAGGACCGGCTTCCGAAAGAGCTGCAGCTGGCCGGCATCGCAACGGTTGAAGCGGCCAACGCCTGGCTCGCTGAAACCTATATCGCCGAATACAACCGGCTGTTCGCCATCGAGCCTTTGGAAGAGGGTTCGGCATTCGTTGCCGATACAGCCGGTGTCTGGCGCGAGACGTTGTGTGTTAAGCGCGTCGTGGCCAACGACAATACGGTTGCCTGGGCCAGCGCGCTTGCAGATACCGCCAAGCCGGCTAAGGGCACTGGTCAAAATAACTGAATCGAAAGGAAAGAATCCAGCGAGGGCCAAGAACGCAGGAAAAGAATCCGCGTTTTGTGGATAATGGGGCTGGTGATTGACCGATTCGCCATTCAAGCCCGTTACGATCTTATGTCGCCTCACCTTGATGAGAGGGGCTTGAGGCTGTTTGCGGCCAGCGAGGCTCTTGCGGCAGGACGTGGAGGAATAGCCGCCGTATCGGCTGTAACTGGCGTTGCACGCAGCACAATCGGGCGCGGGTTGAACGAGTTGGCGGCGCAGGACAATGCGCCTGCGCAGAAGCGCGTACGCCGTACGGGCGGAGGGCGCAAGGCTACCGTGGTCAAACAGCCCGGTTTGATTGAAGCCTTGACGGTATTGATCCAATCGGCGCTTCGCGGCGATCCTGAAGCCGCCCTTTTATGGGTTAGTAAAAGCCAGGAGCACTTGTCCAAGGCCTTGGCGGAAAAGGGGTATAATGTTGGACGCAAAGTCGTGGGGCGGCTCTTGCGCGACATGGGATTTATTCCCCAAGCCAATGCCAAAACGCGCGAAGGGGGCTCACATCCGGACCGCAACGCTCAGTTCGAGCATATCAATGCGCTGGTGAAAGAGTTTCAAGCCGAGGGCCAGCCGGCCATCTCCGTGGACACCAAAAAGAAAGAGCTGGTTGGCGACTTCAAAAACAATGGCCGCACCCTTCGCCCCAAGGGAGATCCCGAACCCGTCCGCGTCCACGACTTTATGATCAAGGAAAAAGACAAAGGCAAAGTTGCACCGTACGGGGTTTATGACATCGCCGCCAACGAAGGCTGGGTCAATATCGGCGTGGACCACGACACAGCGGCGTTCGCCGTCGAAAGCATCCGCCGCTGGTGGTACGAACTCGGCAGGAAACGCTATGCGAACAAGGCCAAACGTCTCTTGATCACAGCGGATTGCGGTGGCAGCAACGGCGCGCGTGTGCGCTTGTGGAAAGTCGAACTGCAAAAACTGGCCAACGAAACCGGCCTTTCCATCACCGTCGCTCATCACCCGCCTGGCACCAGCAAGTGGAACCGCATCGAGCACCGCATGTTCTCGTTCATCAGCATGAACTGGCGCGGCAGACCGCTCGTCAGCCACCAGGTCATCGTCCAGCTGATCGCTTCAACTAAAACTGCGACCGGCCTGAATATCGCCTGCGGCATCGACTGGGGACGTTACCCGAAAGGCATCGCAGTCCCAAAATCGGCCCTAGAAAATCTCAACATCCTCTATGACGGCTTCCACGGTGACTGGAACTACACGATCTCTCCTGCAAAAAGCCCAGAATGCCGCGCCTAATTCGAAGCACTTATTTTGTCCGGTGCCCTAAGGCCGCACTTCGTCAAGGCGAGCGTGCGGGTCCACGAATATCCCGATGGCACGTTGAGCATATTCCTGGGTCCTCACCGGCTGGCAACGTTAGATGCCGGCGGCGCGGAGATCGTCTCAGCCCCAGCCGCCATCAGCCTGGCCCCGTGCTCGAAGCCGTCAAGGCCAAGCCCTGCCGGGCGCGCCAAAGGCGCGGCCTTGACCGCTTCTGCGCGCGAGGCCCCCACCGGTGTGCGGGCTGGGACGGAGAAACGGGCTTCAAGCCGAACAAAGAAACGCACCTCAGGCGAGGTCCATACCGCCGCCTGAGACAAACCGGACCGGGGCCGCCCGCCGCTTGCGCCCCGATCATCCGTGAACCCAAAAGCGGACAGATCGTGAGCTATATAAACCGGACAACTTGATTAGCTAGCGACAGCCGGAACCAAAAAGGTTGCGCTATTATACCGTGGAGCGCAGCCAATTGGCGGGGGAACAATGCCGGAGGGGCTTGCTGAACGCTACGACGAGCGGATCGCAGGAGTTCTTTCTTGTTACGACCGGATTGTCATCACCGGTACGGTTCCTGGCATCTGCCACGCCAAGGGGATGACGGCATTTCTTTACGCGAATGCCATCCGCATTTTCGATTATCCGCAGTTCGCGGCAACGCTGCGCGATATGGTCCGGGAGAACGCGGCGAAGGTTACGGAAGCCGCAGGCGCCACCATCGAGCATATTTCGAAGAGCCACATCCGCAAAGAGGATGTCGTCGCTAAGGCGATCGCCCGGCGTGGCGAGCACCCCGGTTTGGTGCTGGCTGTCTCGGCTATGGTGTAAATGTCAATCGGCATGCAAATTTGACCCCCTATCGGCATCCAATTTTGACCCCGCTCACACGTGAGTTTTCCGGCTTATAACGCCGGTGTTTCAAGGTCTTGCCGATATTGCTGATGGTGACGTAATCAGGATTGCAGTCGCGCTGATGCGGGGTCACTTAGCGGAGCCGATGCACACGCGAAGCAGGATCTTGCCTTCGTTCAGCTCGTCGCGCCAGATGATGATGGCCTGGAAGGTGAGCGGGCTTTCGCAAAGGCCGCCGATCATGGCCTCGCTGCGCTTGGCGATGGCGATTTCGCCCTCGCGCGACAAAAGCTCGACCGAGCCCATTTCGCGCAAGTACATGCGCACAGGATCGTCGGTGCGCTCGCTGACCTCGGTGGAGCGCTCCGCCTTGACCGGCAGCTGTGACGCGGCCGGCTGCCCGCCCTCTCCTCCTCGTCGTCGATCAGTTCCGCGGCCTGGGCTTCCTCGACCTCCTCCACATCGACAACGTTCACGCCGAGATCGGAGAACATCGTCATGATATCCTCGATCTGGTCGGGCGACACCTCGTCCGGAGGCAAGACTTCGTCCAGCTCGTCATAGGTGACGTAGCCGCGGGACTTCGCGACCTTGATGAGACGCTTTACGGCCGCATCCATAAGATCGAGGACTGGGCTGTCCGAGGTCTCCGGAGCCGCAGTTTCTTGATCTTCGGTTTTTGTCGTCGCTGTGGTCGTTATGCACTCCAGAAAAAGCGAAAAGACCCACGCACGCCCGTCCGTCCCCAGCTCATATGCGGCAGTGAATCGCGTTTAGCGCTAGGATGGCGAAGTGCTGCTCTCTCCGGCGTATGCGATAAGGATCGCTGAGCCACTCTAACATATAGATGGCCGTGCCTAATTCTGCGTTACATATGAAGCTAAATTCACTCACCACGCGCCCGCGCCTATATTTGGTGAACGTATTCCGCCGCCGCAATACTTAAGAGCACATCAAGATGCGGCAAATTCGTGCTGCCGCACAATCGCCTGCAACCTTGAAAAATTTTCGATGGTCGGCTCGCTAAGGTAATCGCTCTCGGCTTCCTGCAAGGAGCGTGGCACGCCCGCATTGCTATGAAGCATCGTTATGTGATGCCAACCTTCCAACACCTGCTCCCTGCCCGCGTCGAGTGCGAAATGTGCGCCCGCCCCCTGCGCCGTTGCACGCTGGACACGCTCAAGCTCCGCATCGTTACCAGCACGGGAGAGGTGCTCTAACAATTTTTTGTTGTCAAGATGTTCTCCGCCCTGGTGCACCATTAATATTTGATCGCGCAGGTGGCGGCAGGCGGGATCGTTGAATTGCATCCCCGCGATCTCCTCCAGAAACTCGTCGAGAAGCCAGGGATGGGCGGCGATCGCGCCGAGAATCAGGGTTTCGCGCGCCGAGCTGACCGGGGCGGAAGCCTGCACGATCTTGCTCGATAGCAGGCTGCCGGTCCTGGCGCTGACCGTGGCGAAGGCGGGTCCGCCGGAACGGCCGCCGCCGCCGACGCGCCCCTCCACTCCCGCTCTGGTCCACGCCGCCTGCCGCCTTGCCGTCCCGGAGGCGCGCAGACGCTCGCGGATCGCCGCGATATAATGAAACTTCAGGCTCTTGTGCTCGATCTTCCCGGCCAGCTCCATGAGCCGTGCCTCGAAGGCCGCGCGCTGCTCGGGCGTTTCCAGCGGATGGCGCGCCTGCTCGCGAGACCAGAGCACATCGATCAGCGCCAGCGGTGCCGCGATGAGCTTGCCGAGCGCCTCGGACGCGCCCCCCCGCACCATGTCGTCGGGATCGCGGCCATCCGGCAGGAACACGAATTGCAGGGTACGGCCCGGCTGCAGATAAGGCATCCCCAGATCCAGCGCCCGGTGCGCGGCCTTCAGGCCCGCCGCGTCTCCGTCGAAGCAGAGCGTGGGCGCCGGCACCATGGCCCAGAGCAGGCGGAGCTGATCCACGGTCAGCGCCGTGCCGAGAGGGGCGGCAGCGCCCGGAAAGCCCGCGCGTGTCAGCGCGATCACGTCCATATAGCCTTCGGCCACAACGACGGGCTTGCCGGCCCGCGCGGCTTCCCGCGCCGGGGCGAGGTTAAACAGCACATGGCCCTTGTGAAACAACGGCGTCTCGGGCGAGTTCAGATATTTAGGCTGCTGGCCCTCCACGAGCGCCCGGCCGCCGAAGGCGATGACGCGGCGCTTGGCATCCATGATCGGGAACATCAGCCGGCCGCGAAACCGGTCGTAGGGCACCGTAATATCTTCGCCATGGATCAGGAGCCCCGCCTCCTGCATCTCGCCGAGCGTAAATCCCTTCTGGCTCAGATGATTTTTAAGCGCGATTTTGCTGTCCGGGGCATAGCCCAGGCGGAAGGCCTGGATCTCGGGCGCGCGCAAGCCCCGCCGCTCCAAATAATCCCTGGCGGTGCTGCCCTCGCGGCCCGGCAGCGCCCCCTGAAAGAAGCGGCAGGCTTCTTCCATGGCATCGAACAGGCGCTCCTCGCGGGAGGCCTTCGCCTCGTCCACCGGCACGGGTGGCGGCAGCGTAACGCCTGCCTCGGCGGCCAGGCGCTCCACGGCTTCGGGAAAGCTCAAGCCCTCCGTCTTCATGACGAAGGTGAAAATGTCGCCATGCTCGTTGCTGGCGAAGCAGTGGTAAAAGCCCTTCTGGTCGTTTACGGTGAAGGAAGGCGTGCGTTCGGTCTTGAACGGCGACAGGCCCGTATATTCGCGCCCCGTCCGCTTCAGCTTCACCCGGCGCTCCACCACCCGGCTGACGGCCAGGCGGCTGCGGATCTCATCGAGCAGATGGGGCGGGTAGCGCATTGAGGCGTGCTCCGGCGAGACAGTTGCGAACCAGGGAGGAAGTGGACAGGAACAAAAAAGCAACCGAATCAAGAAGAAGGGTGAGCCTTCCGGGTCAATTATGAACCGATTCGCGGGCCGGCTCGAGGCTTTCCAAAGCAGCCGGACTAGGCTTCCCCGGAATTTCCGGTTATATGATGCGGGTTATTGAAAGTTGGGCTGTACATGGTTTTTCTTGCGACCGGACTGCTGATTGCAAGCGTGGTGCTGTACGCCATCACGGGGGATGGCGACACCATCGCAGGGTTGCCGCGCGAGGATTTTCCAAGGCTCGCCGGGCCGCTCGCCCTTCTGATCTTCTTCATGTCCGGAGCGGCAAGGCCGGGCAGGCGCTCAAGGCCTTGGGCATCTGGGCGGCCATCGTCCTTGTGGTCGCGGAGCTCTACACCTACAGGGCCGAGCTTGGGGCCGTGGGCGACCGCGTTGTGGAGCAGTTGCAGCCGGGCGCGGTGCAAACCAGGGGAATCGCATATGAGTAAAAGAATAGTGTTGCGTGGGCTGTAGAACAGGATTCTTAGGAAGGCTTCCGGATTTGGGGAGGCTTTCGTGGAAACGCTGCTTACGATTCTTCGCGAAGTTCGCGATCCGCGCGATATGAACGCGCGGCATTGTTGCTCCGCGATGCTGTTCATCGCGTTGATTGCAACGTTGTGCGGGGCGAAGACCTGCGTGGATATTGCGGATTTCGCCGCCGCTAACGAAGCCGATCTTGCGCGGATTGTCGATTTGCCGCACGGCGCGCCGAGCCACGATAGTTTCTCCCGGCTGTTCCGCCTGCTCGATCCAGACGAGATGGCCAAAGTGTTTGGGCTCTTTGTCAAAACCTTGCGCGAAGGGCTTGGGCTGCCACCAGCCAAGGGCGTTGTCGCCATCGATGGCAAGCGGCTGCGGCGCGGCTACGAGCGCGGCCGCGCTTTCATGCCGACCCTGATGATCAGCGTGTGGGACGCCGAAACGCGCCTGTCGCTGGGCGCGAGGGCCAGCAGCGATGGCAATGAGGTGAAGGCAACGCATGAAGCCCTGAAATGCCTGGATTTGAAGGGCTGTACCGTGACCGCCGATGCGCTGCATTGCCACCCGGAAATGGCGAGGGCAATCCGTTCGGCGGGGGCGCATTACGCACTCAAGCTTAAGGGCAATAATGGCCCGCTTTATGCCTGTGCAATCAAGGCCTTCGAGAAAGCGGATAAACTTGGCAAGGCCGCCTTTTACGAGAAAAGCGAGAGCGGCCACGGCCGTTTCGAGCGGCGGCGTGTCAGCACCGTTGCCGCGCCTAAAGACGCCAACCTTCCAGGCCTTGTCATGTTCGCGCGCATCGAAAGCGAGCGCGGCAAGGCTGACGGCAAAATCGAAATGTCCACTACGTTGCCCTGTCCAAATGGATGACCGCGCGCCGGGTGGCGGAAACAATCAGGCTGCACTGGAGCGTCGAAAACAATCTTCACTGGCCACTCGATGTGGTCTTCAACGAAGACGATGCCCGCACGCGTAAGAACCATGCGCCCCAAAACCTCTCTTTCATTCGCCGGATTGCACTCGATATCTTGAACGCCCACCCAGATAAACGCTCGACAGCCAGAAAAATGAAGCTAGATGCTTGGAGCAAAGAGTTCTTCTTCGAACTCTTTGCTCATATGCGATAGCCCTGCGGTGCAAACGCTCGCGCATGGGGCCAGCGGCCGGGACGTGACCGTCAGGGTCAGCAAGTACGGGGGGCACTTCGTCGCGACGGCAAGGGTCAACGGCAAGAGCGTGCATATGATCGTGGATACCGGCGCCTCGACGGTTGTGCTCAGGTCCGAAGACGCGCGGTACCCAAGATCTTGGAACTCGTGCGCAACCGGATCCCACGGCGCTTCGGTCTCGATGCCATCCGCGATATCCAAGTTCTTTGCCCCATGAACCGGGGCGGGCTTGGGGCGCGGTCTCTCAATATCGAACTCCAGGCCGCGCTCAATCCGCTGGGCGAGAACAAAATCGGTAACTCCCCAGGTCAGTCAGGCGGTTTTGATTTTGGCGATGAGCGCATCGGGGCTTTCCTGAAGGGTCTCGATCATGCTCCAGCCTTGTTTTCTGGCAGTGGGAAGCACGGTGTGCATCGTAGCGAAATTCTCAGCGCCGGCGGCGGTTCGGAAGCAGCCCGAGATTTTCTGCCGGACCTTCATCATACGCAGATCGCGTTCGGCCAGATTATACCAGCCGTCATAAGTTTTGACCGATTTGGAACACTCCCCGTCATCGCGAGGCCGCCTTGGCGGCCGTGGCGATTCAGCAGCAACATCACTTGCCGGTGGATTGCTTCGCTGTGCTCGCAATGACGGCGAGAGGTCAAAACTTATGGCGGTTGGTATTATTGGTGAAGGGCACGCTGGGATCGATCAGAAAGCGCAAGACATCGTCTTTGCGGTTTTGCAGGCGCAGGAGCAAATTGTGGCCTGTCCGGCGGCGCTGGCGGCCGCACGGCTTTTTTCCATTGCCCTTGTTGGGGTGTGCGGGCGGCGGCTGGGCCTCGTGGAACGCCAAGCCCTGAGCCACGATGCGGCTATAGCGAGCCTGCAGCCAGGCGATGGAACGCGGTTCCAGCGTCACCTCCTTCCGGTTCGCAATGTTCACCGCGTGACAGGCTTGGCGCAGGAAGCGGTACATGGCGAAAGCCCATGGCTCCTTTTCGATTTCCATCAACGCCTTGAGTTCCCGCAAATGATGAGCGTTGCACAGGGCGTGGAGCACGCCCTGCATGGTGAAATAGGGCTTCCAGTGATCGTGCACGATGACGCCGATGACCCCTGCCAGGAGAGCGCCGCGCTTGGCCGAGGTGCGATAGAAGTTCAGCAAAACCGTCGCCGCCACATGCAGCCATTGGGTGGTGCCGCTAATGCGATAGCCCGTTTCGTCCATGTGTTTGACCGGCGCCTGCTTGACCTTCGCGGCGATGGCCTCGGCCACCGGGGCAAGCTCCTCAGCTTTCCTGGCCTCCATCGCGGCAATAGTGGCCGTCGAAATCCCGATCCCGAACAGGTCCTTCAGCAGTTCGGCCAACCGGTCCTCGGGAATGAACCTAAAAACGGCAGTTGACCACTGAGCCTCGGAATTTCGAAGCAGCCGTTCAACCTATTGATGTAGCTTCTGCCGGTCAGGCCGGTGCCGTAAGGCGGGGCGGAGCGCGCAGTTGGCGCCCGCCGAGCCAGGATCGCACGGCGTGGGACAGGATTCGGCGCCAGCGCTGGTCCGCCGTCAACTGCTCCGCATTATGGGTAAGCCCGTGCAGGAAGCGGGCGATGCTTGCGAGCATCTTTGAGGCCCAGCCGGCCTTGGCATGGGAGCTGGACACCCGCAGCGTGGTCTGGCGGGCGTGCCGGGTGGTTTCAGCGATGGCCGAAAGCAGCAGCGGGCGGCTGGTGATGTGCAGGTTTTCGGATGCCTGCATGACGAAGCCGTCCACGTGCGCTGACGGCAGGCGTCCGAAAAGCGCCAAGGCACGAAATCGCGGGGTGCAAGGCACTGCGGGTGCCGCAACCTATCCGCGGGCTATGGGGATTTGAAGAGCACGGCGGTGGCTGCGCGTGCCAGCGAAGCAGGGTCCGGCGGCAGTTTTGATGGCGCTTGATGGTGCCGGCGGTGCTGGAAGTGGGGGACAGCGGTGTGAACCGTCATTCGCGGGGGAGCAAATTGGCGGTTTTGAGCAGCGGTAGGGCTCACCGGGGCAAGCGCCAGCGCAGCCGGGCCAAGCCGGGCAGCAATCGCGGCCAGCATTGCGGTTTGGAAACGGCGATAAAGGCATCATGACGTGTCGATCCAAACTGGTGCTACGCTTGGCGGCCGGTACCGGGGCATGGTTCCGCGGGCGAAAGTCTCTATGACGATCATGCGCCCACCGCAGCACGGGCATGGCCGCGGCAGGACGCGGGAGCCATCCGGCTCAGCCTTCTCCGCGGTTCCGGTGCGGTTAGCCTCCACTGCGGGTGAAACGCCCAGCAGCGCCCTGGCTCTGGCGATGTTCTCCACGCGGCTGCCATTGGCCAAGAGCCCGTAATGCCGGATGCGGTGAAAGCCCTTCGGCAGCACATGCAAGAGAAAGCGGCGGATGAACTCGTGCGGGGCGAGCGTCATGGTCTTGTAGCGCTCCGGCCCCTCGACGCGGTAGTCCTTGTATTTGAAGGTGACGCCATCCGCATTGGCCGCCAGCAGGCGGCTGTTGGAGATGGCCACGCGATGGGTGTAGCGGGCGAGATAGGCCAGTACCGCGCCGGGGCCGGCAAACGAAGACTCAGCATACTGCCCATCATCACGGAGCATTGGTGGAGGTTTGTTACCCTTACCATCCGCTATACGGGCAACAGGGTACAGTCCTGCGCGTGGAAAATACAAAGGGGGAGTGCCACCTTCGCGTGGTCACTGAGGCAGGCGAAGAACGGTTGATTCCCCAATGGATGTTCGACCCGAACGCCTTTCAGCCCACTCCAGCAGGACAGCCGCTGATCAGCCTTGATGCGTTACGCCATCTCCTTGGTGTCGTTTTTTCTTCGCCTCTCTATCCGTCGCGGAGAGACCAGGAGAGAGGACGCGATGATCCAATTACAATTGTTTCCGCCGTCAGCGAGCCCCAGCGAGCCGCTTCCCGGCAAGGTACGCAGCGAAGTGAAAGACTTGGTGGCGAGCTTGCTGATTGCAGTGACGGAGGTGAACAGCAAGAAACGGCAGCCGCGGGGGAAAGACAGCCATGAGTAAGATCCAAAAGGGCCACCTCGATAGGGCTGCCTATGTCTACGTTCGCCAGTCAACCTTGGTTCAAGTTGAGCAGAACCTCGAAAGTCAACGGCGGCAGTGTGGCTTGGCGGAACGTGCCAGGGATGGCGGGACGTACGCGGCATCGACGAGGATCTCGGGCGGTCAGGCAGCGGGCGCATTGAGCGCCAGGGATTTGAGACGCTTCTTTCCGAGGTCTGCCAGGGAAAAGCCGGCGCTGTCTTCGCCATCGAGGCATCCCGGCTGGCCCGCAATGGCCATGATTGGCACCGGCTTTTGGAGTTTTGCCAGATCGTCGATACGCTGATCGTCGATCATGATGGCGTTTACGATCCGAAGCATCCAAACGACAGGCTGATTTTAGGGCTGAAAGGGACCATGAGCGAGGTTGAGCTGTCGATGTTCCGGCAACGCTCCCAAGAAGCCATCCGGCAAAAGGCGCGCCGTGGCGAGTACTTCACGCGCGTTGCCGAGGGCTACGTTCTTAGCGAGGGCGATCTCCTGGAAAAAGACCCGGACAAGCAAGTTCAGCGTACAATCGGGCTGGTTTTTGAGAAATTCCGGGAGCTTGGCAGTGCCAGGCAAGTCCAGCTTTGGTTCCGGCAGGAAGAGATCAAGCTGCCCAAGCGCGCGGGCAAGGCAGCCGTTGGCTTTGCCCCGGCGACGCCGTGGCTGGTTACGCGCATCTTGAAGGACCCGGTTTACGCAGGCGCCTACACTTTTGGCCGGACCTCCCGGCAGGTGGTCCTGGACAAGGGCCGCAAACGCATGCTGAAACGGCGGCATGCCTGCCCCGAGGACTGGGATGTTCTGCTTCAAGGGCATCACGAGGCGTTCATATCGTGGGCGGAATATCTGAAGAACCAAGAAACGCTGATGCATAACCGCAATCAACTGGGCGAGACCGTGCGCGGTGCGGCGAGGGCTGGAAAGGGGCTGCTGGCCGGCCTGCTGCGCTGCGGCCGTTGCGGGAAGAAAATGCGGGTGCACTATGGCGGGCCTTCGGACCGCAGCGCTGTATCACCTTGAGACGTAAGCCTTTTTGCCTTCCGCGACGCACATGGACCGTGGCAATCTCGCCGCGATTGACACGCTGCAATACGGTCTGCCGGGAAACGCCTGTCAGCAGCAGCTTGAAAATCCTCCAAAATCAGCGGTTTGAATCTGTAACCGGCCCGGCGGATTGAGTGCTCCGGAACGGCAAGGGAAGGAGCGCGGCGGCTCGCTCTGACATTGTTGAAGTGGACGAGACTCTCCTTGGCGGTGAGCGTCCAGGGAAACGCGGCCGCGGAGCCGAAGGCAAGTCCTTGATTTTCATTGCGGCGGAAGAAGCAGAATACGGCCGGTTTGGAATTGGCCGCATTCGCCTTTCCGTGCTGGAGAACGCTGCTGGAGAAACGCTCGCGAAGGCCGTTCAAGTGGCGGTCGAACCGGGAAGCCAAGTCCGCTCGGATGGGTGGGGTGGTTACAACGTTCTGCCTGAATACGGTTACATCCATGTTCCCATCTTGCACAAGGATGCCGCCACAGGCGACGCCACGCCCTTGGCTCATCGTGTGGCTTCCCTATTGAAGCGCTGGTGGCTTGGAACGCATCAGGGAGCTATCCGCCCGAACCACCTCGCCTACTATCTCGATGAGTTTACCTTCCGGTTCAACCGGAGAACTTCCCGCTCGCGCGGCAAGTTATTTTACCGGCTCATCGAAGGCGCGCTGCAAAGCGATCCCGTGCCGGCCAAGACGCTGACACACAACATCTAGACATGCGGGAGTCGAACTGCATAGCCCATTTGATCTATTGATCAGGCCAGTACCATCCAACGCCCTCGTGCAGCGTTCGGTCAGCACCCCGTGTTAAACACGAAATAGCCTTAAGGCGATATAAAATCAGTCACGGCGCTTGGGATCGATAGGGTTTCCGCAGCCCGAAACACCACCGGCAAGCAGATGGAGGTTATCTTGGAAAGGGACGCTCAGGAAAGAATGGCTCGTGTACTGCGAAATTTGCGGCCACATACTCCATTCCCTGGCAGAGAAAGGCCTGCGCTAACACTCGAAGAGCGGATGGTTCAATGCGCGACCCCGGGGATTAGTATTTCAACGATCGAGGAGTTCGAGGTCGCATGGCGCGGTGGTTTTGGGAGAGTTGCCACAGGCGCGACCGACAAAGTGACATCTAACACGCCCTTTCAGGCAGGCTCCATTAGCAAGCCTGTTTTCGCGCTCGCGGTGTTAAAGCTGGTTGAGGCTGGAACGCTCGATCTCGATGTGGATGTAAACAATTACCTCAAATCATGGCGAGTTCCTGCCAACGATAGCTGGCAACCTCGTGTCACACTTCGGCAACTCCTTAGCCATACGGCGGGAACAACCGTCCATGGATTTCCTGGCTATCCCCCAAAAGGACCGCTTCCGTTACTCACACAAATCCTGCAAGGCGAACCACCCTCAAATACCGGGCCCATCGTCGTGGATCTTCTTCCGGGGACTCAGTTCCGCTATTCGGGCGGGGGCACCACGATCGCCCAGCAAGCTGTTGTGGATGTCACCGGCAGGCCTTTCGCGGATTTAATGCGCGAGCTGATCCTCGATCCAGCAGGCATGAAGGACAGCACCTTTGAACAGCCCTTGCCGCCTGAGAAAGCTGCTCGTGCCGCAAAAGCCCATCCCTGGAATGGCGTTCAAACACCCGGCGGCTGGCATGCATACCCGGAAATGGCAGCTGCAGGCCTTTGGACGACGGCTGGCGATCTGGCTCGCCTTGGAACTCTAGTCACGCGGGCTTTTCACGGTCACCAGACCGCCCTTGGCCTTAAGCCGCAAACTATCATGGAGATGCTGCAGCCTTCATTGCCAGGTCAAAAGGCTGGTGAAAATTTCAGAGGGCTTGGTTGGATGTGCAGCGGCGCCGGTGAAGAATTTTGTATTGGCCATGGCGGAGTGAATGAAGGCTTCCTTGCGCAGCTCACCTTGTGGCCGGCTTTGGGCAGAGGCGTGGCGGTGATGATCAATTCTATCCAGGGATGGCCACTCTTAGATGAAATCCTCAAAGCCATCGCCCGCGAGTATGATTTCCCGTCCTCGCAGAGAGCTCCCGAGGCCAAGTCCATGCCGCAAGGGTCCGATTATTCCGGTCTCTACACAAATCAGGACGGGGTAGCCTTCGAGGTTATCCAAAGCTCTGAAGGGCTCTCCCTGAAATTTGAGCAACAGCCGCCAATTCCACTTGCTCCAGCCTCAGACGGCGAGTTTTTCACCACAGTTTTAGATTTGCGGGTAAGGTTCCAGAAAAAGGGTGCTCAACTATCGGCTTCGATGGCCATCGTGAGCGGCGGGACGACGATCAATATCACTCGAAAAATCGAGTCCGTCCAGGAATAACCCCGCAGACGCCGCAACCCGCTCCCGCGTAAACAGCGGGCGTATCCGCCCCTTCACATCCCGCAGCGAAGACGCCCAAAGCTCCAGCGTTGCCTCAATCGATGCTCCCGCCATCCATAACCTCCCGATCATGGTGGCTCATCGATTTCAGAGTCGCAAGGAAAGCGCAACTGTAATGCTAGCCCGGAAAATTCACGGCAGGGTGGCGGATGTAGCCCAAGCCTTTGAACTCGCGTAAGATTCGGTTGTCTAGCAGCCTGTCGGACTGGGGTTTTGCGATAAGCATCGCCGTGCAGCATATTGCGCCGCAAACGGCGTTCGGCCAATTTGCTTTCGCGCGCGGGACTTCTGAGTTTTATACCGGCCACCGCGGCCCGGCCCCATGACTGAAATACGCGCTGCCCCGATGCCAATTGCCGCTTCTTTGTGGCGTTTTTTTCCCTTTAGTTCCCCGAGGCTGTGTGAAAAGTCCGCGCGCAAACATACCTTTAGAATGTTTTTGCGCACGCCGCCTTGCAACGCATCGATCAGGCTGGAACCTTCGACAGCAATGAAGTCTTAATTCGTACTTCTAAAGTAAAACTCAGCACTCACCCCTCCAATAGAACCATGACCTTACCGGGTGATGGGAACAAAATTCTAGCAGTTTTTGAGGCTGACGACTTTTCACACAGCCTCGGCCCGGTCCCGGTAGAGCTGAGCAAGCGTCAAAACCTCGTGCTCCCCGGCCAGCGAGGTGACGAGCACGCCGTATTCATAGGCATCCGCATCCGGCCCGATCTCAATGAAGCTGAGTGCCATCTGGCCCGCGGCATTGCGGCCGGTGGCAGCTACTCCCTCCTTCAGCCGGCGGCGCAGGATGACCACCCGGCGCTGGCGGCTCCAGCCCTGAAGCCTGAGTGTTTCTTCCTTTCCCTGCCAGCGTTGCCCAGCATCGCTCCAGCCGCTCTTGGAAAAGGTCTTCTTAATCAATTTCTTGACGTTGGCTGTCAGGCGCAGCTTGAACAGATAGGGCAGCCCCCGCTGTTCGGCCCCGCTCATGATCGCTTCCGTGCCGAAGCCGCTATCGCCGCGCAGGAGCGCGGGCCAGCAATCGCGCGGGATGCGATCCAAAAGCGCCCACAAAGCCGGTGCCGCGTAGCTTGAGGCGTGCTCATTGCCAGGCGATACCTCCACATCGAGCACCAGTCGCAGCCCGCCTATCGTGTAGGTGTGGTAGACATGGCTTGGCCGGCCCGGTTTCTTGGGATTGTAACCAAGCACGGCCCCTTCCTGATGGCCGTAAAGCGGCTTGACCGTCGAATCCCCGTCCAGAATCCAGGGCTCGGCCAAGAGCGGCATCGTGCAATAATCCAAATGCCCCCGCAGCCACTCTCTGCCTGCGTCCTCCCGGATGGCCTTGAAGGCCCGGCGCACCGCATCTTCGCTCATGATCTTGTTCATGCCCAAAAGCCCGGGCAGCACGCCATCGTTGCGCAGCGCCGTGATGTGGGCGTAGCGCTTGTGCCCCACCACCACCGAAAGCATCGCGGTGCCGCACATCGCGCTTCTCCGGCGCGTTCGGGCTCGAATAGGCGAGCGGGCAATCGGCCACCAGCGCATCGAACAGGTTCGCGACCTTGAGATATTCGATGAAGAACGGGAGCTGGCCGTAAGGTGTCAGCGGCGCCGTAGGGTCCCATTCCACACGGATAGGACCAGCCCAAGTATCTAGCAGGCTGCTGAAAAACTCCGAGGCTCACCGATACGAACCTGCAAAATGCGAAAAAATGCGGTCTGTGGCCGAGCTAAAGTGAAGTGGACATGCTCAGTCGACATTTAGCTCGCTTCTAGAGCGTATCGGACCAACCCGAAAAACCTTTTTCAGCAGCCTGCTAGTGTCGCCGGAGCTGGCGTGGTCTCTTGTTCTACTGGCGGTTGATCACCCAATGGGTGAACCGGCAGGCAGGCTATCTCTTGGCTCATGCGCTTGATATTGCGCGATTCTGACGCCGGTTACACACCGTCAACTGCCGGATTTAGGATAATACGGGCTAGCGCAACACCATCCTGATCAGATCCGCAATGGCGAGATGGTTTTTGCTGGTAGCTGGTCTGCCGGTCAATCGGCTTGGCAGTGAGGCGCAGGACGGGGCAAATGGTCGATTACCGCAGATGTATAAACATAGCCATCATCGACAAAATACCTACCTTCAATTCTACGAATATTATCCGAGGCTACAGTTAGACCATCAGCCAACAGCCGGATGCGGAAGGTATGATGGGCAGGATCTGTAGAAATGCAGACATCTTCAAATCCAAGCCATGTTCCGATCAGTGGAAACACAGCTTTAAAAGCACTCTCCTTGGCACTGAATAATATGGTATCCCAGAATATACCGGATCCTAACATACCTTGAAGCGAATGCAATTCAGCCTCTACAAGAACAAGGCGCAAAACTTCTGAAGGCAACGGTTGGTTTAGTTCAGCATCTATGCCTAAGGCCGCCAGTTGGTTTTGCCTAGCAACTGCTGCAGCACAGAAGCCATCACAATGAGTGATGCTACCGACGATACCGCTCGGCCACAAGGGCTGCCGTCCTGCACCCGGCAAAATAGGCTGTGCCGGGAGTCCGAGCATTGCTAAGGCTCTTCGAGCGCAGTTACGGCCCGTTGTGAATTCCCGCCGACGCTTGTCAACCACCCTACCAAGAGCGGCTTCCTCTTCAATCATTAGCGGAGGTTGGAGAATGTCGAGATTGGTTTGAGCAACCGAAGCGCAAGACGGCAAGATTTTAGATAGCAGGAACTTTCTCCTCTGACGCTGCGTCCGTCGCTTGCGCGGACATAAATGCCTTATCTCTCGAAATACGCAAACTCAAGAATTTTTCTCTTTGTTTGTGAGGCCGCGGACACGGCGCTTACCGATCCGTTCGCTGTGCTGCGTTCCTTTTTCCCGACAGGCATCCCACTTGCATAGATATGCGGCGCCCCTAGTTGAAAGATTGGTGCTTCTTGACGCCTTCCGGGCCTGTGATAATAAGGGTCCCTACTTTGTCCGTAAGGAACCACCCAATTATGAATGCTAGAAAAGGGCTCTCTATCGCGGTGGCGTTAGTCGTTGCTGGGATGATTGGAGCCGTCGGCGCAAAGCTCCATTCGCGCTACGAACTTAGGCAGAAGTGCAGCGATGTGCCGTGCTGGCATCTAGCTGTCCGGCTTGAAGCAATCGAGAGCGTGATCAAGCAACGCGCCGATACGCCGTCTTATCTCATGATCGGAGACAGTATTACGGAGTTTGCCGATTTGCCCGAAATCTGCGGACGGAAACCGATTAATGCAGGTATCGCCTTGGCAACCACGGCAACCTTTAAGAATGTGGCGAGAAGGCTCGCGGAACTATCCCAGCCGGACTTCGTTACCGTCGCGCTCGGAACAAACGACGCTAAGCGAAGGCGCCTCGATGGATTTGGGGAGCGCTATAGAGAGCTCATTTCTTCGCTCAGCAAGTGGAAAGTGATTGCCGTTCCTCTACCGCCGTCTCCGAAGATTCCCAATACTGACCTCTTTAACCGGGAAATCGCTGCGCTAGCTGTACCGGCTGCCGCAAGGATGGGACAGGCAGACACAACGGATGGAATCCATCTTTCGGCGCCGTCCTACACTGAATGGAAGCGGCGGCTCGTGGAAGCCGCAGCAGCCCATGCTTGCAATCAAGGAGACGGTAAGTGATTGATGAACCATAGATCTATGAGCGGCTGACGCCAATTTTTCAGGATGTTTTTGATGACAATTTCATCTCCGTCACCCCTGAACTGTCGGCTAAAGACGTAGAGGGTTGGGACAGTCTCACTCACGTCCGCCTGATCCTCACAGTGGAGAAAGCTTTCAAAATCAATTTTTTGGTTTCGGAAATTGGTAAGCTTGAAAATGTCGGGGAGCTGGTGGCGCTCATTAAGTGCACGAGCCTAGCAGCCTGTCGGACTGGGGTTTTGCGATCAGCATCGCCGCGCAGCGTATTGCGCCGTAAGCCGCGTTCGGCCAATTTGCTTTCGGGCGCGGGACTTCTGAGTTTTACACCGGCCACCTCGGCCGGCCCCGATGGCTGAAATACGCGCTGCCCCGACGCCAATTGCGGCTTCTTGGTGGCGTTTTTTCCCCTTTAGTTCCCCTCAAGCGGCCTTCCACTGAGGTGGCCCCGCTTGTCTGGACAGATTTTCCGCTTCGATAAGTGGAGCCTCTGCCGAGGTTAGGCCGCCAAGCGGACTGGCGGCAAGCTGTGTGCTCCATAGTAGGCTTGATCGGGCGTCATGCCGTCAAGGCTCGAATGCGGGCGGCGGCGATTGTACAACGCGACGAGGGAACGCCCACAGGACCGAAGAACGGCAGGTCCTGTACGCGTGGCATCCGTGGTTCGGCCGGCTCGTTCACATCCACGAGGTGATTGAGAAAACGGCCGGTGATGTTTTCCGCTGCAGTTGCGATGATGAAGCCCCAGGCCCGTTGCTGGAACTGCCAGCTTGGATGTTCGATCGTGCGGTCTGCGCCCCGATGCAAGTTTGCCCCCTGCCATTTGTGGGAGTTGCCGCGCTTAGCGCCCTGCAGATGCTGCTGAGCGGCTTGGCCGGCAATCAGGCTGGCAGCGGATCATCGAATGCCCCGGTTCCAGGCGCAGCCTTGGGCTCTCACGGCCAGAATTGGGGAGAGGCCCATGCCACGGGAGAACAAGCGACATCATCAGCATCGAGGCGCCGGCGAGCAGTTCGATCTGTTCAGGCTGCCCGGCAGCGGCAGCACACGGCAACCGCCCGCATGGGAGGCGCTCCCGCCACAGACCCGCGCGACGCTGACGGAGCTGATTATGCGTCTGATCCTCGATCACGGGCAGGATCACTGCGCCCCCGAGACGAGGGAGGTGCGCCATGAGTCTTGAGAAGATCGGGCCGCATCACCTGGAGCGTAAGGCGATCCTCTATGTGCGGCAATCCTCGCCCTACCAGGTTTTGCACAACCGGGAGAGCAGTGCGCTGCAATACGCGATGCGGGACCGGCTGTCGGCACTGGGCTGGTCCAGGATCGAGACGGTAGATGACGATCTCGGCCGTTCAGCGGCGGGTGGCGTTATCCGCGCCGGTTTCGAGCGGATGGTTGCGGAGGTCTGCCTGGGCAAGGTCGGGGCCGTGGCAGCGCGGGAGGTCTCGCGCTTCGCCCGCAACAGCCGCGACTGGCAGCAACTGATCGAGATGTGCCGCGTCGTCGATACCGTGCTGATCGATCAGGAAACAGTCTATGCGCCACGGCACGGGAATGACCGCCTGCTGCTCGGCCTCAAGGGCAGCCTCAACGAATACGAGCTTGATCTTCTGCGGCAGCGTTCACTCTCGGCGCGCTACGAGAAGGCGCGCAGGGGCGAGTTGATCGTTGCCGCGCCGGTGGGTTTCGTGAAGGCGGGCGATCATCTGGAGAAGGACCCGGACCGGCGGGTGCAGGAGGCCATCACCCTCGTCTTCGATAAGGTGGCGGAACTGGGCAGCGCCCGTCAGGCATTGCTCTGGTTCCACGAACATGGGCTTGATCTGCCCGCGAGGTGCCGCAACGGCGAGGTCACCTGGCGCAGGCCGAGTTACGCCAGCATCCACCGGATAATCGAGAACCCGATCTACGGCGGCGCCTATGCCTATGGTAAAACCGGAGTCGCAACGGGCTATGGCGATGCAGGCATCCGGGTCACAAGCCGCCGCAAGCCACGCAGCGAATGGCTGGCACTGATGCCAGGCCGTCACGAAGGCTATGTCGACTGGGAAAAGGCCGAGGCGATCCGCAGGATGGTAAGCGACAATGTCCCTACAAGCCGGCATCATGGCGCGCCAAAGCAAGGCGATGCGCTTCTGGCGGGACTTGTCCGCTGCCGGCGCTGCGGACGCAAGCTCACGGTCCGCTACTCCGGCACGAAGCACAATATCCCGCGTTACAGCTGTTCGCGCGGTTGGCTCGACAATGGTGAGCCGCGCTGTATAGCCTTTGGAGGCTTGCGGGTTGACGACGCCATCGAGGCCTCCCTGCTGCAGGTCGTCGAGCCAGGTGCGGTTGCGGCAGCTGTCGCGGCGGAGACCGAAGCGAGCTTGCGACGCGATCAGGTCCGTGACGCACTGATGCGCGATCTCGAAGCCGCGCGTTACGCGGCGGACCGCGCCTTCCGGCAATATGACGCCGCCGATCCCTTAAACCGGCTGGTCACCGGCGAACTAGAGACGCGTTGGAACAGGGCGCTTGCCCGTGTCACAGAGGTCGAAGGGAAGATCACCGCTCATGATCGGGCGATGCCACCCCGCGACGTCGCGCCGATCTCACCTGCCGCCCTGGCCGGCGATCTCAAGTCCGTCTGGAGTGCCCCAACGGCCGACGCGCGGCTCAAAAAGCGCATTGTCCGCACTGTCATCCGCGAGGTTGTCGCCGATATCGACGCTGAGGCCGCCGAGATCATTCTCGTCATCCACTGGATGGGTGGCGTCCATACCGAACTGCGTCTGCCACAGCGTCGGAGGGGCCAGCGCAACAGCACCCCGCCGGACATCATCGCTGCCGTCCGCCACCTCGTGCTGATCGCCAAGGATGATCTGATCGCCGGCATCCTCAATAGAAATGGCCTTGTCACCGGCAACGGCAACCGCTGGACCCGCGAGCGGGTGACCTCGCTGCGCTCCAACTACACGATCCCCGTCTATCGGCCGGCGCAGGACGGCATCGAACCGTATCTCAACCTCAGCAAGGCGGCGAGGTTGCTCAGCATCACCCCCAAGACGCTCAGGCTTGCCGCTGAAGCAGGTGAGATCGATGCCTTTCATCCGCTTCCCGATGGTCCTTGGATCTTCAGCAGAGAGGTTCTTGCCGGCTCGAAGGCCCAAATGATCGTCAACCGTGCAGGATGCGGCGCAAAATACCCCTCGGGACCGCATCCCGATCGACAAAACCTCTTCCCTTCAATGACATAGCCAGATGGGTGTTGTGATGCCGGATTGTAGAAGTCGAGATAACGCCCAATGGAGCACCTCGCCTCCGCCACGCTGCCATAACCCCTCAAATAGACCTCCTCGTATTTCACGCTGCGCCACAGCCGCTCCACGAAGACGTTGTCCCGCCAGGCCCCTTTGCCGTCCATGCCGATGGCGATGCCGGCGCTGGCGAGCACAGCTGTAAATGCCTCGCCCGTGAACTGGCTACCTTGATCTGTATTGAAGATTTCGGGCTTGCCGTGTTTCGCCAGGGCGTCCTCCAGCGTTTCGACGCAAAATGCCGCCTCCATCGTGATCGATACCCGCCAAGACAACACACGCCGGCTGAACCAGTCGAGCAACACGGCAAGATAGACGAAGCCCTTCGCCATGGAGATATACGTGATGTCCATCGCCCACACCTGGTTCGGCCGCACAATCTCCATGCCGCGCAGCAGATACGGATAGATTTTGTGCCCCGGCTCCGGCTTCGTTGTGCGCGAACGGCGCTAGAGCGCCTCGATACCCATCCGCTTCATCAGCGTTTTGACATGCCGGCGGCCGGTTTTACTCCCCTTGGCAGCCAGCAGACCTCTCAACATCCGCGCCCTGAAGAGCTGGTAGCTTCTCTGGTCAATGCCGGTTTCGAAATTGACCATAGGTGGCAGCCGGCCAGGGGCAAGGCGGTCTTCATTGCGGCAAGAAGATTGGCGTAGGCTCGTAATAGACGGAATGTGCTTACGCACACATTCATGCTGACAATCATCAATGACTGCCTTGGGGCAAAATTCCCCGTCGCAGCCATTAGCGCTGGTTCGCGCCCACCCGCTTGAAAGGCTTTGTTTCGGTAATTCCGGCGCTGGGGGGTAAGCGGCTGCGCTCTAAAATCGAGCCCATGACCGGAATTGATGCTGTGGACGGCTCTCCACCACAAACCGGAGTATATTGCCGGCAAGCTGAGAGGGAGAATCACAATGAAGCCGGTCGCAACAATTGGTCTGGATATCGCAAAGGCAGTCTTTCAGGTGCACGGGGTCGATGCTGCTGGGCAAGTTGTTGTCCGTCAACGCCTAACACGCGGGCGCGTGTTGACGTTTTTCCAAAAGCTTAAACCGTGTCTTGTTGGGATTGAGGCTTGCGGCAACTCGCATTACTGGGCGCGGTCGCTCATTGCTCTTGGGCACGAGGTCCGCTTAATGCCTGCCCAATACGTCAAGCCATATGTGAAGCGCGGGAAGAACGATGCCGCCGATGCCGAGGCCATCTGCGAGGCCGTGACGCGCCCAACCATGCGCTTTGTGCCCGTCAAAACGCCGGCGCAGCAAAGTGTGCTGATGCTTCACCGGGTGAGGTTGATGCTCAACCGCTAGCGTACCCAGCTATCCAACTCGATCCGTGCGCATCTCTCCGAGTTCGGCATCGTCGCCCCGATTGGCCGGCGCGGTATCGATCAACTCCTTGCCATCGTTACCGATGCGGAGGACATGCGTGTTCCAGCTGATGCGCGCCTATGCCTGCAAATGTTGGCGGCGCAGCTTGCCGTGGTTAAGGAGCAAATCCTTGAGAACGACCGGCGTGTCCGCGCAAGCGCACGGAAGACAGAACTTGGCTGCCGGCTCATGGAGGTTCCTGGCGTCGGGCCAGTGCTGGCAAGCGCGTTCATGGCAACGGTCGCCGATCCGGGAGCTTTCAAGACAGGGCGCGATTTAGCCGCCTGGATCGGCCTTGTTCCCAAACAAAACTCAAGCGGGGGCAAAGAACGGCTTGGCAGTATCTCAAAAGCCGGAAACCGCTATCTCAGGCAGATGCTTGTCGTGGGAGCCATGGCCGTGATCCGCTATGCCGAGTGCCATGGAACGAAGCGGCCCTGGCTCGTGCAGCTGATGCAGCGGCGCTCAAAAAAGGTAGCGGCGGTTGCGCTCGCCAACAAAACGGCGCGCATAATCTGGGCATTAATGACAAGCGGGGAAAGCTATCGCGAACCTGCCGTTGTGGCTGAGGCTGTAGCAGCGGTGGCATAGAATAGGCGCCGTTGTAAGGCGCCTCTGAAGTTGGGAAGGGCGGACAGGAGTTAATGCACAAAGCCGGTTGAAACCGCCGGCTCAGGAAAACCCACTATGGGTCGTGCACTTCAAGTGCGAGGAATCGATTGGGACCTGAGACGCGCGAAAGGCATTATGGCCAGCGGCACATGGAAAGGCCGCAGAACAGGCCGGACACATGACCGCACCGACCAGCAATGTGCAGAAGCTAAAAAAGTCCTTGCCAAACAAAAAACGTGACTGGCGATACGCGTTTTTGCCGGCGGGGAGACCGGCATTCGGAGCGCCGACGCGATACCCCAGTAAGCGGACGCGGCCGGCATTGCTTTCCGTGTCGCCAGTCGCGCACGGATCAATTTCCGCTCTTGTATATGAGCAAAGATCATCCAGCGAGATGACGCACCTGTCCTGAATGTCGGCAGGTGGCCCATGGCGGCGTCAAGCCCGATGTAGAGATTCATGTTCCCCTCCGAAATAGATACAAAGGGATTCTTCCGCCAAACCGTTGATTAAGCGTAAGCCCATCCGCGGCTACACCATGGGGACCCGGCTGCAGGGAGCGCAGCGACTGAAGCTGGGTGGAAGCCGCTTGCCACGCGCCAGGGGGCAGCGCCCCCAAGCTTAAGGCTCACGCCCGGTTGCACGCTCGCCGGACCCCGGCCTTGAAGAGATTTTGAACGCTGTGGCCGAAGCACATCTAACCGTCAAAGAACGAAGTGGCGCGCTTTGACGCCCACTTCGGCAATCATGCCTTTTTGCGCATAATCCAGCATCTTTTGATGCTCAATCAGAACCCGGTTTCGAAGGTCGTCATTGGCATGCCAATGACGGCGCGGTACGGGAAAATAATTACACCCAACGCAGGACACCTTTTTGATCGCCGGCCAGCGCTTTTTCACGGTCATGACATAGCGCCGCTTGGCGAAAATCTTCCCTATGAGAAACAGTTCGTCCGTAGAGGCTGGCAAAATTTCTTTTGCATATTCCACGTTTTCGCCAGTATGCAACGCTTGCCGTTCAAGAATAATCGCGTTTTTAGGCATGCCAAGTTTTACAATAATCTCGCTCAATTCATCGGCCTCCGGCACAGGGACGCTAGCCGTACAGCCTCCCGATATGAGCAAGCGGGAAAACAGTCCCTTTTTGAATAGCCGATAAGCGGCACCGCAAATCTCATGCTGAGCGTATCGGCTGCCGAACAACAGCGCATAGCGTGTGGCTGTAAGATTTGTTATGGGCGACACATAATCGATGATGCCTGAAGCGCTCATGTTGTCCATGGTTAAGGTCGCTGCAAAAATCGTGGCGAGGTGCGGGGTGGAAGCCGCTTGACGCGCGCCAGGGGGCGGCGCCCCCAAGCTTAACGCTCGCGCCCGGTTTCACGCTCGCTTGCGAGCTTCTTTCCAAAAATCGCCCGCAATTGGGCGGCGCGTGTTGCCCTCTGCTCCTAGCGTCCCCGCCCGTCCCGTTCGCGGTCACGCTGTTCTCGGAACGCGCGGCGGATAGCCTCCGCGCGTTGTTTCTTTCGCGCCTCCCGCTCGGCCTGCATGGCTTGGGCAAGTGCTGGGTGCCGCGCTGCCGCCTTCCGCTCCGCCAGCTTCTCTCCCCGGCCCGGATAGCCTGCAATGTCCTCGACGGTAAACTCGCGGACGGTTTTTGCCCGCTCATCGGCCCGTCTGAGTGCCTTTAACAGCATGTCCCGCTGCCCCATCCATTCGGAATGCCGCTCTTCATGGCGCGCCTTGGCGCCAGGAAATAAGGCGGAGAGTCCGCGCGGAGCGGCTGGCTCGGCCCGCTCGATCTCTGCGAGTTTTTGGGTCATCGCGGATTTCCGCCTTCCGCTCCGCCAGCTTCTTCGCCTCCTCGATGTACTCGATGAGGCGCTTGAAGGAACTGCCGTGCGCCATCCATCCGCTTGCGCAACACCTTGCCGATCATCAGGCCTCGTCCGCATTTTGATAGGTGGCCAGCAGCTGAGTCAGTATCTCATCCACACGGCTGGCCAGTGCGCGGTACTCGGCCATCAACTGTTCCAATAGCTGTTGGTAATCCCTTGGCGCCGGCCCGCGCACATGGCGCTCCCCGTCTTTGCCCTCGCCATCGGTCAGCCACCATCGGAACAGGCCGCCGTTGCGCTGCAGATCGCCACGCACCTTCTGCAGCTCCATGAGCATGCGGGCGTCGCCTGTGTTCGGCAGTTTGCGGCGAAGGGCGCAGCGCCGCACGAACTCCTGGGGCGTCATGTGCTTGCCTGTTTCGGTATGGCCGCCGCTTAGAGCTGTAATCCGGTTTTGGATCTGCGCCCATTCGTCGGGCGAGAAGCGCAGATCGATTCTGTGGGTGCGCCGCCGCCGTTCGCTTCGTGGTTTTCCGTCGCCTGCTACTGCCATGAAAACACCTGTGTCGAGCGGCTTGCTGCGCTGGCCAGAAGGGGGGACGGACGTCCGTTTCCCTACCCTGTCCGCCGCTTTTACCCTTCCAAATGCACAGCATCAGCCAACTGCCGTAGCACATGGTATATTTCCATCTACTTAAAAGCAGATAACAATAATAAACTTCAGTTTAGCTGCCGCCAGCACCCGTTTGGAAGCAACCGGAGCATGCACTTGTGGCGGCAACACCAAAAAGTAGTAATGCGCGCCGGTACATTGCCCAGCGCCGCTGGCGCGAAGCGGAGGCAGCTGTGCTTTCAACCTCAGGTAGACAAAAAGTGGGGACATTTCAGTCATTCCCGGTCTAGGAATAGCTTGAAATAGCTTGAAATAGCTTGAAATAGCTTGAAATGGCTTAATGTCGCGATTTTCCGGCGCAACCATTCCGTGCACTCTCGTCTGCCGTGTTCCATGGGGGTGAAACGCAGGGTGTGCCCGTGTTCACACGCTTTCCCTATGCCATCGCGTAGGGTGAGACCACAAACCTGGCCGCAGCACCCCCTGCCAAGCCCCTTTTTTTTATCTTGAAATAGGTCTCCCTCTACGCCCTAGACTCGGCTCCCCCTTTTTTATCGTCAGGCCCCCCGGGCATCTCCCTATCGCCCCGTCTCGACGGCCTCGCCGCCCGCCTGAAAACGCGGGGTGTTACCGTTTTCACACACCTTCCCTGCTCCTTGGGGTGGAGGGAGGCGGTGGCGAGCCACCGCCTTGCGCGCGCGCGACGCCATCGGCCCAAGCCGTTTCGGCGGGCCGCATGCCTGCAAGGCATGCCCGCTCACGGATTTCATAGATGAGTCATCCGGCTAAACGCCGGACCTGAAAATGGTGGCGCCGGGCAGCCGGCCTGGATGGCGCCGCCGCCCGCGAGCGCTGGCGAATGGCCGGAGAGGCCGCTTTCGCTACCTCTAGCGGCAGAAAGTGACCGCGCATGATTTTTGCGTCGTGCCGCATTGTGCCGCATGGCGGTGCATAAATTCGCATGAAATCGCAGGGTGTTGCCATTTTCACAGGGCATTGTGTACCTGAGCGGCGAACTCTTTTAACCGCGAGCACAATCCAGCGGTTTGAGAGCGGCGAGCGCTCCAACCCATCGACGCTTGCTTTGCTTAGGATCGCCTTCGTGCTACGCGTAGATTTGCGATTTTGAATGTTCCAAATCGCACGCATTCGCCTAATTTCCGGGCTCGCGCCACGCTGCAGGCCATCCGTAAGCGGTAGTGGCCCGGCTCCGTGGCCGGGCAGCTCCTTGAGGCATAGGCCCATCCATTAAGGCAGCCGTCCGCGAACTTATCGCCAGGCTGCCGCCGGCTTGCCCCTGAGCTTCACTTTTTCCCCCTCAGCTTCTCTTCAAGGGCGTCAAGGGCTGCGTCCATGGTATCTGTAAAGCTTGCCGGCCTGCCATAGGTCTTGCCCGCGCTTAAAACATCGGCGAGGCGCTGGATTTGCTCCCGGCGCTCCGGCGTGCAGCGGTACAGAATTGCCTTCTCCTTGCCGGAACGCAGGCGGCGGCGGCCGTCTTGTTCGACGCCGGCTTGAATTTCGGCTTCCGTCTGTGCGCGGTCGCGCGTGGATTTGCGCGCGAGCTTGGACATGTCGAGGCTTGCCATTGTCACACTCCCATTACTGCCTGGATTGCGGCCCACAGGCTGGCCATTTCTTTCGCGGCTTCCTTGTCGAGCTCCGGCCCGGCCTTACCCGCCACAAGCGCCCGCGCGTAAACGGTGCGGTTTTTCACCGTGACCGGCGTGGCCGCGAACAGGGCCGCGATCCGGCGCCTGGCGTCGTCCAGGCTGCCGCGGTTCTCCACCCGGTTCAGCACGGGGAGCATCCGGGCTGCCTTGCCGAGCTGCGTTACCAGTGAAACCAGGTCCTCTTGCGCCAGCACATCGACCGGGCTCGGCTGCATGGGGACGACGATGCAGTCTGCGGCGCGGGCCGCATCCCTAACCACATTCATGAAGCTGCCCGGCGTGTCCACGACCAGGAAATCGCGCAAAAACCCCGCGCGGGTGAGATCGGCAATCGCGCGCGGGACGCTCTGGACGTTCTTAAGCAGCAGCGGGTTATCGCCGCCGCGGATCTCTGCGAAGGTTTCGAAGCTCTTCTGGGGGTCCATATCGGCGAGAAAGACAGTCCCATGCTTTGCGGCCTCGCACGCGATGTTGAACGCCAGCGTGGTCTTGCCCACGCCGCCCTTCGTTCCTGCAAAAGCCACCGTCTTCATGCGTGGCCACCGATATCATCATTATAAAAGCCTGTTATCGCTATCCCTACATCCCGGCTTGCGCCGTTGTCAACGGCGGTGTTATATGTCTTGAGCGTCACCTGTTATGATATCAATGTGATATAGCAGGTATAGCGAAGGATGGACGTAGTGGCAAAGGTGGTAAATAGGAATGCGACGACCAAAAGTTGTGAGCTTGCGGCGAGCAAGGGCCGCAAGCCTGCGACTATCGACCGTCGCAGGCTTGCGACAATCGCTGTCAGGACAGCGCTGGGGTGTACAGCCGCGATTTGCTGGATAGCGCCGCTGGTTCCGGCAGTATGGATCAACCTGGATGCGGCGCGCTCTCAGGGCAACACCTGGGCCGTGTTCGCCATCGCTTCGGTGGTGTTTGGCGCTGTGTGCGTGGAGAACGCCATCGAATGCCGCGGTGTGGTCAAACGGGCACTCTTCGTCTTTTTGGCAACATTCTTCCTGTGTCTGAACGTCTTCAACGCCCTGGGCAACGCCGCGGCCCATAGCGAGGATTCCCGCGACCTTCGCTCGTCGCAAATCCGCACATTTGCGACGAGCGAAAAGCAAAGGTCGCAATGGTCGCAAGCTCGCAAAGCGCAGGCCGGGGGAGCTGGCGACGCAACGCCTGAGAGCGTCGAGGCGGAGATACAAGCGGCCAAGGCGAAGGATGCCTCACGGTGGCAGTCCACCGCTAATTGCAACCCCGAGAAGATCACCGCCAGGCCATCGCGCGTCTTCTGCTCAAACCTGGCACAGCTCGCCGCAAAGAAGGCTGCCGCGCTCAGGCGCGACGAATTGGACGCAAAGATAGCGGAGCTTGACGCGAAGCTAGGCGCCGGCGCTCCGCCCGAAAGCGCCGATCCGTTCGCGGCGAACGTAGCCCGCATGCTGGGCTTGCTCGGTTACACTGTAACCGATGACGGCAAAGTGCTGATTGCCTCGCTGCGGGACTGGGGCAAGGCCGCAGGCGTCGAGCTGCTCGCCGGTTTCGGGCCAAGCGCACTGCTTTTGATCCTGTGGAGGATTGCCGGCCCGCGCCAGTCCACGCCCATGCCTGGGCGCAAGGCGCCTGCGCCGGCCAAAGAAAAACGTCCGCCCTCCCTGCCTGTGCCGGAAACCGCGTCTCAGCAGTCTGCAATGGCCGCCCCGGACGGCGATGCCGAAATCGCTGCCTTCATCACCCGGCATCTCGAATTCTGTCCGGGCGAACATATCGCCGCCGGGCAGCTGTTCCAGATGTGGAAACAGGAGTGCATCGAGCACGGCCGCGAGGCTGGCAGCCAGAAAAGCTTTGCGGCGCGCGTCAAGCGTCGGGTGCGGCACGAGCGCAATAGCGGCAGGCCTCGCTACATTGGCGTGCGCCGCAAAACGGCGGACACGCCGCGTCTGCGGGTTGTGTCTCCCTGAAGCCCGTCTGGTATCCGCAGGCATCCAGCGAGTATCCGGCAGCTATCCGCGCAACCGTCAGGGGTGTCCGAGCGCGGTATGCAGGTCGGTGTCCAAGGCTTGGATACCGCGGAGGAAGGCGGAGGAGGAGGAACCGCGGAGCTTTCCCGCTGCACGCCGGGTTCCCTCGATTATCCCCGGAATTGCGTCAAGTCTCTCGATAACCGAAACGCAAGACATTAGCCTCTTTCTGGTATCGTCTATCACCTGAAGCCAGTGGCCACGGCTGAAGGTAATCCAAAAATGCGCTTTCGCCGGGCAGGCGGCGCAATTCGCCTGCGGGTACCCCGCCCGCTTTGAAGCCAAAGCTTCCCGCCATGACCTGCGCCCAGCTTCAGTGCCGTCAGCACGGCCTTGTGATCGAGAACGGAGGTCTCGGGGATGCCAAGGCCCACATTCCACAAGACACCGCCAACGGCAAGCCGGTGCTCGCCGCCGTCTCTTCGAGTGCTGAGTGCATGGAAGACGAAACATATTCCCGATGGGGCGTGCCTTGTCACGCCGGTCGGGCGTCTGTTGTTCCCGTATGAGCCAAACCCAAAACAGGTGGAGTGCGTGGAAATTATGCATACGCAATCGTAATGGATGATGAGATGAGTAAAGCGCCGCGTAACAGAGGATGCGGGTTCCTGCTGATACCCGGGGCGCACATCTCGCTATCCACGAACCCGGCGATCTGCAGCAATCGATGCCACTCTGGGGTAAACACTCTATCTGTCGATAAGTAGGAATGAACTATGTAGCGTGCGAAGTTCAGCGATAGCGTTCACGGATGACAGCCTCGTGCCGTTTATAACCTTGCCGACGAATTTTTGTCCGTCTTGGGCGCTTTTAGAAGGGTTGAAATGTTCAAGGCGACGTGATAGCGTATGAGCATTCGTCCTCTAACGAAACGCCGCAACAGCCAACCAAGTGCGGCGAGGGGCGGCCCATTGGACGCCTACCGGAACAAGTACAGAGTAAAGGGGGACATGGTGAGTAGTTCGCAAACACGGAGCGCGGTCGTTGCAAAGCACAAACCCTATCGTTTTCGTAGCAAAATGAGCGTCGAGCGTATCCCATTTCACGAGATTATTCCTGGGGAACTCTATCGCGTGGATCAGGTTGGCGCGACACTTCATGTCACGCCGGATTTTGTGCTAGACGCTATTCACAAAGAAGAGCTTAAAGCGCGATTCCTTGGGCAGCGTACGATCAGGATCAAAGGAGAGTGGATTATAGAATGGGCGTTGACATCGAGTATGAACTCGGCCGGCTCAGAACCAGCACATCCGAATTCCCAGACGGACAATGGGTCGTTACCTGGCGCGAAGAAGGTAAGCGCCGACGATATCGCCTTAAGATCAGTCTAAGGGAGCGTGAGAAAACCGCACGCATCAAGTTCAATGAGTTCGTGCGGCAGCGAAACCGGCTTTTGGCGGAGGAACGGCAGCTTACCATTGGGGAGGTAATTGACCTGTATTTCGAGGACCGTCTTAAGGAAGGCAAAAAGGTCAAGGGTATGCAGGGGCAATGGAATACCAATCTAAAACCGAAGTTCGGGGACTATAAGCCGGCGGATATTAAGGTGTTGCGTAAGCAGCCTGATGGCAAACAGCTGCGCCTTGACCAAGAATATGCAGCGGAACGCTGGCGCGCCGGCATCGCCAGGGCAACGATCCATTACGAGCTAAACATCCTTCGCACCGGCTTGAATTGGGGGGCTGCCAAGGATCGCGAGTATATTAAGCCTACCAGCGTCTGGCTGCCGCGCCGCGCCGCGCCACGCGATTCACAACTCACATGGGAAGAAATTTACCGGGTATATGAGGAGGTGCAGCGCATTCCACACCTGAAGCTCTTTGTGCTACTCGACATCACCACCACACAACGCAAGGGAGCGATCCTTGACCTGGAATGGACGCGTGTCCATTTCGACAAGCGTAAGATCAGCTTTTCACGTAACCGCGACGATGAGGATATCCTGGACACGAGCGGGGAGAAGGGCCGCTCTTCCGTCGACATGGGGAACCTCGTCTACCGGGAGCTTTCGGACGCCAAGGAGTTTGCCCAAACAGGCTACGTCATCGAGTGGCGGGGGCAGCCTGTTGCAGACGTAAAGAAAGGGCTTAAGCGGGCCATTCACCGGGCCGGTATCACCAAGCCCTTTGCTGGTGCGCACGCGATTAGAAAGAGTGTGGCCGGCCTACTTGCCGATGCGGGGGAGGAGATGCGCCGCATCCAGAAGCTGCTCGGCCATCACGACATCGCAACAACCGACCGGATTTACGCGCATCACTCCCCCGGATACCTTACGCAGGCGGTTGGTCTTATCGAGGCCATTATAGAGGCAAAAGCGGTGATCGAACCTGAAGCACCGGCCAAGGAGCAGGTTGAAATGGGGGGAATCGAGGAGGAAATCATGGGGTCCAGGTTCGTTGAACCGGAGACGGTCGAACCTGAAAAGCCGAAATCAAACCTAAGTCATTGAAAATAATGGTGCCGCTTGGGTGACTCGAACACCCGACCCCCTCATTACGAATGAGGTGCTCTACCGGCTGAGCTAAAGCGGCGACTCCGGCGAAGCGAACCGGAGCGCTATCAATATCAACTGGTCACGCGGGGCGCAAGGCTCCTGAGAGGAGATATCGACATCCGCGAGGGATTAGGAGGGCCGGCGGAAGCGGCTTAGCGGTGTGCCAGGCTCGTCGCCGTCAGGCAGCCTCGGACCCGGATCGTCCGGCGCGGGGCCGGGCACGAAAATCTTTGGCTTCCGGATTTCCGGCTTAAGCGCACCGATCCCAGCTTTGGGAACGATTTGGATTGCGGGGGCCGGAGCTGGCTCCCTGGGGAAGCTTGCACTTCGCCTGCTTTCCTCCGCCTCGCCTTTTTCATCCCCAACTTCCGTGGGCGCCGGCTGCACTTCAAGCCGGGCCAAATTGGTTTCGGGCCGGGCCGGCTTTGCTGGAGGAATGATCTCTGGCACCGTTGCGCCCGGCGCTGAGCCGGCCGGGCCAGCGGAACCAGGTCCGGCTTCCGCGGACGGTGCATCGAACTCGGGCAGGCCAGCCATGCTGTCGCCGCTGCCGGCCGTTCCAGGAGGCGTCCGCCATTCGAACGCGCCAAGCGCGCCAGATTTTGGCGACACCGCCTGCCACTCCGGGGAAACCGCGCCATCGGGCGCAACCCAAGCCGGGTCCGGCGCGCCGCGCGCTGCTTTGGCGAGCCATTCGCGGGCGCGCCCCAGATCCCGGTTCTGGCCAACCTCGATGCGCGCCATCAAACGGCAGACCCGCGCGGCAGGAGCGCTCGCCAAGTGCGGCTGCAGGGCAGCGCGTGCCGCGTCCCACTCCTTTGCCTCTATGGCCGCCACCGCAACGGCGATATCGCCCTCCAGACTTGCCGGCCCCGACCCCGCAAGCGTTTTCACCCTCGCAAGCCGGTCGCGCGGCGAGTCGCCTGTCCGGGCGTGCGCGTAAATCAGCGCGATTTCGGGATGCGGCGACGTGTGCCACGCTTGCGTGAGGAGCTTCGTGGCACGCGCGGTATTGCCCTGCGAAGCCAGGATGCGCCCCGCTATCGCGGCTGCGGGCACCAGCGAGGGGGAAAGCCCGAGCGCTTCCTGTGCATAGGCCAGCGCCTTGCCTTGCTGCGTCTCTTCCAGCTCAGTGGCAAGCTGCGTCAGCAGCAAAGCCCGGCGCCTGTCCGCCTCCGCTCTGGCTAAATGGCGGTGATGCCTGGCCTGGCCAAGCGTATTTAGTGCGCCGCGCCAGTCGCCTTCGCGGCACTGGATGTCGAACAGCGCGCTCGAAGACCACTGCAAGCCGGGATTGGCCGCGAGCGCCCGCTGGGCGAACTGCTTGGCGGCCTCGGCCTGCCCCGCCTTCTTGGCTTCGATAAAGAGGCCGCGCAAACCCAGATCCGCCATTTCGGGCTTTTCGAGCATGCGCTCGAAGGCTTGCCGCGATGCGATAGCGTCCTCGTTGAGTTGCGCGGATTGTGCTTCGAGCAGAAGAGTCATGGGCTCTTCCGGCACATACTTCTTGGCGATGGCGCCTGCCCTCATGGCGGCAAGCCTATCGCCGGCCCCCGCTGCGAAGATGCCGCGCCGCAATGCCTCCTGGCCCATTTGCTCGCGCCTTTGCTTGAGGCGCCGGGCGATCCGCCCCGGCGTATTCCAGGTCAGCACACCAAGCCAAACGGCAAGAGAAAACGCCGCGAAAAAGAGAACGACGGCAATCCCAGCGTGGAAAACGCTGGTTTGAACGTCGTAGCCGAGCCACTCAATATTCAGCTTGCCGGGCCGGTCAGCGGCCCAGGAAAGCCCCAACGCGGCGGCGCCAACCAGCAAGAAATAGAGAACAAGGCGTATCATCGCTTAACTCATTCACATTGTTATAGTTTTTGCTAGGCAGAGCTTCCCGGAAGTGGCCGCCGGTTCTGGGATAAAAACTCAGCGAAAACAAAGGACAGTTATGCGGCGGGCGCCCAGGCCGGTTATTGGCGCCGGGCAGCGGGCCTCGTCAAGGAGGCAAGCAGCTCTTGGTCGGTCTTCCTCAGCGCTTCATCGGCGGCGGCCCGGGCTTGAGCCTTGGCGAACCAATCGATCATCTCCTGCGCTGGGTGCTGAAGAGCCGCGCCCTGCTGCAGCGCGGTTTTCAAATCGCCGGATTTGATGGCGGTGTTCATGCGCCCGAGGATCGCCTCCACGCTGTCGCCGGTGCTATCCGCGGGCTTGACCTGCACCACCGACTTGGCGCGGTTGAGCATCTCGCCCATGAAGCTGCCCGATTTGTTGCCGTAGTGCTCCTCGACGGTCTTCTTCGATGCCTCGGCGAACTCGCTTTGAAGCGCGGCGAACGTGGAGACGCCGGTTTCCTTGTAAATCGCCAGCTGCGAGACAGGCAGTTTGCCGGCCGACAGCGTCTCGACCGCCGCAAGTTCCGCGGGGAACGGCCGTCCGTCGGCAACGGCGCGCTTCAAATTCGTCAACGCAAGCGTCAGGGAAGCCGTGCGGGCATCGGCTTGCCTTTCGGTTTGCACGCGCGTCAGCGTCTCTAGCTCGCGCTCCGTGGAAGCCAGGCGCTGCTGAAGGGCAGCGGTCTGCGCGGCAATCTCGGCGCGCACGGTTTCGCTGCTTTCTCCGCCCCCTGGATGCCACTCCAAAGCCTGCAGCTTCTGGGACAGGGATTGCACCGTCTGGTCGAGCCCGCGCGTAACGTCGACGATGCCGTCGAGCCTGGACCGCAGCTCGTTCAAGCCTTCGGGGCCCGTGCTTGGTTGATAGCCGTTCGCCAAAGCGGAGCGCGATTGATCGCGAAGCGATATTTCGAGCGAGGCCATCCGGTCCTCCAGCCCGGCGATCTTTTGCCGGGTATGCGGATCGGTTAGCGAAAAACCGGGGACGCCGTGGCTGAGGGCGAAATAGCCGCCGCCGGAAATTATCCCCCCGATCGCGCTCGCCAAAAGGTAGCCGGCAAAGCCGCCGCCCCGCTTCTGCGATGGGCGCTCGGCGGGCTTGCCGCCTGGAAGCGCCGGCCGTGGAGGAGCGGGCTGGGACATGCGTTCGGCGGTCATGTCAATCGTCGGTCTGGGCCGTTTGTCGTCTGGCATGGTCAAGGGCAGCCTATAAATTCTGTTTCGCGTCTTATTTCACACGATCTTGGCCGGGCGTTGGCGGAGGCGGAAGAATCGCCAACAAAGCCGCCCGGTCCGGTTTCGATGCAACGTGCACATGAACTGGTTCCAGCGGTTTCAGCTTATTTGCCACACTCTTCGCTAAGCAATAGTAATCGAGGGAGCTTGCGCGATCCAAAAGGCCATGGCGCCCGCACAATGACACGAAAATCTCCGCCGTGCGCGGCGACATCAAAATAACGCCGCCGATGGCGTCCGCCATGAATGCCTCGACAAGCGGATAATCGAAGGCGCTCCGCTCCTTCATCGCATAGACGCACAGCGTGTTTATGGAAAGGCCGCCGCGCGCCAATGCTTGCTCAAGATCGAATGCCTGATGCTCTCCAGTTACATGGACGAGCTTGGCGTCTTTCGTGGCTCTCACGGCGATTTTGCCGGCAAGCTCCTCCGCCGTGTCCGCAACGCCCTCGATGTTTTGGAAACCCGCACTCCGCAGGCGGCGTTCCGTTTCGCCGCCAACGCAGAAAACGGGGCAGCCGGGCACGCTCTCCGGATCGAACTTTTCGCTAAGCGCGCGCAACCCGTTGCGGCTTGTAAAGATCAACGCGTCCGCGGTCTTGAGAGAGGCCACGTCGAAATCCAGCACATGGAATTCGAGAAGCGGCTGGAGAACCGGCTCGTGCCCGAGAGTGCGAAGCTCCTCCGCCAGCGCGCCCGCATCCGGTTCCGGCCTGGTAACGAGCAAGCGCATGGCCGCGCCTAAGCAGACATTCGTTGGCGCGCCAACGAATGTCTGCTTAGAGTCCTTTGTTGCCGCGGAGTTCGTCCAACGTGCCTTGGCATGTTGGACCACTTTGAATGGCGCATCTGCGCGAAGCGCATGCGCTGCCCAAAACCGGTGGCCACTTTTGGGGAACTCCGCTTAGCTGGCAAGGCCGAACACGTCTTTTCCGCCCCGCTTCAAAAGCTCTTGCGCCGCATCCCGGCCCAGAGCTGCCGCGTCGCCGGCGCTGCCCTCGCGCGAGGTTTCGTAGACGCGAGCGCCATCGGGTGTCAGGATCATGCCCCTCATCGACACCCTGCCGCCCGAAACGGTGGCGAGCGCCGCGATGGGAGTCCGGCAGGAGCCGTCGAGTTCTCCAAGAAACGCCCGCTCGGCGGTAATCGCGATGCCCGTTGCCTCGTCGTGGATTTTGGCGATCAACTCGCGCGTGGCGCTATCGGAGGCGCGGGTCTCGATGCCGATGGCGCCTTGCGCCGGAGCGGGCAGCATTTCATCCACAGGAATTATCCGTGTAATTCTGTCCGCCATTCCAAGCCGGTTCAAACCGGCGGCGGCGAGCAGCGTGGCGTGCGCCTCGCCCTCGGCCAGCTTGCGTAGCCTGGTCTCGACATTGCCGCGGAACAGCACCGTTTTCAGGTCGGGCCGCGCATGCATGATAAATGCCCCGCGCCTAACCGAGGCCGTGCCTACCACGGAGCCGGATGGAAGCTCCTTCAATGACTTAGCCACTGGAGAGATCCACGCGTCGCGAACGTCCTCGCGAGGCAGGATGCAGCCGATTTCGAGGCCCTCCGGCAAGACCGCCGGCATGTCCTTCATGGAATGGACGGCAAGATCGATGCTCCCTTCGAGCAGCGCCTCCTCCAATTCCTTCGTGAACAGCCCCTTGCCGCCAGCCGCCGCCAGCGCCCGGTCCTGGATTTTGTCTCCCGATGTTTTGATGATACAAGTTTCGAAGGAAATTTCGCTTCCACAGACCGAGCTTAGCCGTTCCCGAACCTCATTTGCCTGAGCAAGAGCCAGCGCGCTTCCGCGAGTACCGATGCGAATAGCTCTTGCGCCTGAGTGTTTGTTCATGGTCTTCTTCTGTTGGTTAAATGTGGGAAGCGGTACGGTTGCCTAGTGAGCTGGGGTCCGTTCAGGCCCTACACTAGCGCTATCGTATCGAAAGATAACGTATTTAAAGCACTTACGAAGGATTGCAATCGGGATCATGCAAGGGCGCACGATCGGCAGAGATATTTTTATGCATACGCAGCAAAAAAAGCCCGGCCTCACGGTTCTCGGCATTGAGACGAGTTGCGACGAGACCGCTGCCGCGATTGTGCGGCTTGAGCCCAACGGAAACGGCACGATCCTTTCCAACGTTGTGCGCACCCAGTTCAAGGAGCACGCGCCTTACGGAGGCGTCGTGCCGGAAATCGCGGCGCGCGCCCATGTCGAGCTGCTCGATAGCCTTGTCAGAGCCGCGCTGGAGGAGGCGCATCTCAATTTCCGCAGCCTGGATGGCGTCGCCGCCACCGCCGGGCCAGGGCTCATCGGCGGATTACTGGTGGGGCTGGTGACCGCGAAGGCGGTTGCGCTGGTCCACAATTTGCCGCTGGTAGCGGTCAATCACCTCGAAGCCCACGCGCTCACCATTGGGCTGACGGAGGCGCTCAGTCCGCCATATCTGCTGCTCCTGGTCTCTGGAGGGCATTCGGAGTTCATCCAGGCAGGCGCCGATTTCGACTACAAAAAGCTCGGCGGAACCATCGACGACGCGCTCGGCGAAGCCTTCGACAAGGTCGCGAAGATGCTCGACCTGGGTTTCCCCGGCGGCCCGGCTGTCGAACGTTTTGCGGAGGGCGGCGATCCTGCCCGTTTTGCATTCCCACGGCCGCTGTTGGGACGCGAGGCGCCCGACTTCTCATTCTCCGGCCTCAAGACCGCCGTGCGGCAGATGGCGCTGTCGCGGGCACCGCTGGGCCGCAAGGATGTGCGCGACCTGTGCGCCTCCTTCCAGGCTGCCGCGGCGGATACCGTCCGCGATAGGCTCAAGGCCGCCTTCCGGCGGTACGATGCGGCGGGGCTTCCGAAGCGGTTCGTCGTGGCCGGTGGCGTTGCCGCCAACAAGGTGCTGCGCGCGGCCCTCCTCCAGGAATGCGAGGCGGCCGGCTATACCTTCCATGCGCCGCCCCCTGGCCTTTGCGGAGACAACGGGGCCATGATCGCGTGGGCCGGTGCCCGGCGCTTGGCGGCCGGGTTCAGCGATAGCCTGGAGACCCCGGCCCGGCCACGGTGGCCGCTATCGGAAATCGCGCCGGCGGAGAAGAAAACACTCTCCCCGGCCTAGAGTGCGTCCGGAAAAGTGTGAAGCGGTTTTCCGAAAAGGCGCACGGCAAAATAAAAAGTTAGAGCCCGCTTTTGAGTCCATCGAAAGCGGGCTCTAATGCCGCTCCCGCGAAGCCGGCGCCCGTCATCATTCCGGATAACGCCGCTGGCATTTCCGGGATGACGATGCTGAGTGAACCGATAGGCCGGATTCCGTAGGATCAGTCGTGCGGGAGCACGGCGAGCGGGCTCGAATAGGGCTCGACCCTGAGCGAATCGTGCGCCAGAAGGCCGATCGGATGCAGCGGCACAACCTGGAGATCGCCGCTGTCCGCCTTGCGCACGGCATATTGCCACACCGTGAGTTCCTTCTTGCTCGCGAGCGCACTCGCAATGACGCCGGCGGGCGCTTTCTCCGGACCGCCCAAAGCTTGCAGCTCGTGCGTGTTGAGGCCGATGAAGACTTCATCCTTCACGGTAATGACTTTGAACAGCGAAACGGACATTTTGGTTTCTCCCCAAGCTTCAAGGCTTGCCGCGCCGGCCAGAAGCGGAAGCATTGCAGCAAGAAGCGCCGCGCGGATCGGATTTTTCATTGAGCTGCTCCTTGTTATACCGTCTATCGAAAGCCCTGACTGTCATCGCGTGGCCGCTTTTGCGGCCGCGGGCGTCCAGAAACGAGCGCTGCGCTTAGGCATTGCTCAAAAATAACTGCGCCGTCTGGCTTGTTCTCTTGCTCGTCTGCTGCGTTGGATATGCGCCCCTTTTTGCACCTTGCAGCCGGCCAAGATTCCGGCGCCACCCGGCTCACTTATTTTCGAGCAATGCCTCACCGCGTCTGGATAGCTTCGGGCTTCGCCGTTTGCAATGACGGAGAACAGTGAAGACTTATCGCTATTAGTGTCAGGCGATACTGTTTCGGTTCATCCGGCCTATCCGAAGCGGGATATTTTTAGGCTTACGCCTTTTTCTGGGTAACAAGCGGGTAGGGGAGGCGCTTTCGGTGCGCCTCCCTATGCCGGTTCAGCCGCGTTTTTGCGGGGCGGGCTGTATGCTGAGCGTGGCCTTCTGCTCGTCGGTCAGCGTGGCGTAGAAAGAGGTCACGGCGGGCCGCACCGTGTCCAGCGCCCCGATCAGGGCCGCCACCCGTTGCTGGGCGGCGTTCAGCCGGCCTTCGAGCGTATCGGGAATGGAAGGTGGGCACGAATTCTTCAGCTCGTCCGATGCCTGGGCCGAGGCTGCCTTGAGCTTCTCCAGTGCCTGCTGCTGCTCGCCCGTGAGTGTGAGCGTGGCTGAGATTTGCTCCGCGGGCACGGTGGTGAGGCTGGCCTGGCTCGTGCAGAGGCCGGCAATGTCCGTGTTCTTCGCATTCGCGAGCTGGGGCTTGGGAGCAGGCTTGGAGACAGCCTGGAGGCGCTTTTTCTGCTCATCCGTCAGCAGGCCGTAAAGATGGACGAATGGGTCTTTTACCGCCACGTTGGCACGCACCATCGCCTGAAGCCTGTGCTCCATGGCGTCGAGCCGGGCGACGGGCGTAAGCGGCGGTTCGGAGGGGCATGCCTTCCTCAGGATATCCGATGCGTGGGCGAGCGCTGCTTTCAGATCCGCGAGCGCGGTGCGCTGCTCGTCGGAGGCATCGACGATGCCTTCGAGTTTCTGAATGGGCAAATCGCTGACGCCGGGTGCGAAGCCGGAACAGGCTTCCGCAACGGTGCTTGCATCGGGCTGCTTGAGTCCGCGCGGCTTGCTAGCTGTCTGGGCAGAAAAGCCGAAAAGCCCGGAATTGCCGCCGGCATCGTTAGCCTCATTTGGAGCGGGCTCATCCGCATAGTATTCGCCGTAGGGCCAGAACGCGCCCCACACGAGCGTGTCCGGGCCATAGCCCCAATACACGTCGGAGCAATCGTCCGGCCAGAAGCCGTAACAGAAATAATCGCCTTCGAAGTAGGGCCAGAACACGGCGCCGGACCACCGGAACCAGTGGTCGTGGTGGTGATGCCAGTCCTTGCCGCCCCAGACTTTATTAGCCCAAATATTCTTGTTGCTAATCGAAGCTTTCTTGAATTTCTGATTTAGGCTTAACTTTTTGAAGTACTGCGCGCTCCCTTGCTTTTTGATCAGAGCGTTATTGTTTGTGCCGGAAAGGCTCTTGAATTTCTTTGTCTGTGAGGGATGGCTGCCCTTGTAGGCTTTGTAATTCTTGATGTGGCTGTTGTTGTGGAACCTTTGAAAGCTGTTGCCGTGGAATCTTTGAAAGCCGTTGCCGCCGAATGTTCTGGGCGCGAAGTGCACGCCGCCAGAGCTGGGCATGCTGAAGTTGTGCCCCCAAGCTTCAGGAACGCTAAAAGAAAAGCCCGCGCCGGCCAGCAGAACGGCCGCGGCTAGGGCCACAGGAAATTTGAGCTTCATGGTGTACTTCCCCCTTGCAGAACCAACCTTAGGCTTGTGCCCAAAGGAGCGCAACGGCCCGCCCTTGACCAACTAACCAAAAATGGGGCCGATGCAACTTAATTAAAGTTGCGGAGCGGCCTTCCCATGCTGCGGCGACATGACGCCCCCGGCTTGCGGCATATACAAAAATAGACAACTTTAAAGCGAATGTTTCTGAGCGTTTTGGATCGAGGGCTGTCCAGCATGAGCGTTTCAATTCACTTCTGGGCTCTTCCGCCATCGAGTGCACTGTTTCAGCGGCTGGAGCGCGATAAGGCGTTCGTGACATTGATGGCTGCCTTGTTTCCATACGGGCGGGGCGTCTTCTTTTTCTTCGGCGAAATCGAGGCCGGCGAGCGCAAGAGCATCCTCGAACGCGTGACGCTGGAGCGGCGCGGCAGGCTCGGCCCGGCGCCTGAAGCGGCCGGGCTGATCGAGGAGTTCCGCCAGGAGCTGGAGCGGACGCGCCAGACCTATCCCGGCGTCGAACTCCGGTGCTGCTCGCTCGAATATACCTGCTTCCTCATCGAGAAGCGGCTCGCGGAGGCGCTGAAGCCGGTTTGGAACGAGGGAGAGAAGTTCGTGCGCGGCCTTATGTATGGCGATCTCGTGCTCGGCAAGAGCGGGGCGAGCGATATCGAGTCCATGATGCAGGATCGGGGGAACACGGTGGGCGTTGTTTCTCCCGCCCTGGTGCAAGAGGGAGCGCGGCTCCTGTGGGGGCAGGGCGCGGAGACGCTGTTCGCCAGCGTTTGGCAGCTTGAGAGTTTCCAGGACTGGCGGGAATTGTACCGCGCCGCCGCGGCGGAGGGCGAGGCGCTTCTGGTGGGCACTTGCTGAGCCGGATGGACGTTCCCGTTGAATTCCTACGTTTCCGTCTTCGATTGAGAATGCCCCCTCACCCCTGCCCCTCTCCCGCGAGGGGAGAGGGGAAGTGCCCATCTCCCGCGCAGAGGGTAATTCGGGGCATACCCTCTCCCCTTGCGGGAGAGGGTGGCCGCGAAGCGGCCGGGTGAGGGGTGAGCCGCGCGCTCGTGGCCGGTGTAGTATCTTGCAAGGCCGCGTATAAGAGCGTGCCGCTTTCCGGGGTGACGATGCGGGTTTTGCCGCTTGGTTGTTAAAAGCGGGCGCGGCTTCCTTTGTCCCGCCTTACGGCGTGCTATATCTGGGGCATGGGAACGAGTCGCTCCATTGCCGAGCAAATCGCCGCTTCGCAGGCTATTGCCGCCGAGCCGCCTTATCTGAAGGGTCTTAACGCCGAGCAGCGGCAGGCTGTCGAGCGCACGGACGGGCCGGTGCTGGTGCTGGCCGGTGCCGGCACGGGCAAGACGCGGGTGCTGACCACGCGCATCGCGCATCTGCTGTGGACGCACCGGGCGCGGCCGAACGAAATCCTGGCCGTGACCTTCACCAACAAGGCCGCGCGCGAGATGAAGGAGCGCATCGCCCAGCTGCTGGGCGGCTCGGCCGAGGGGATGCCCTGGCTCGGCACGTTCCACTCCATAGGCATGCGCATCCTGCGCCGCCATTCCGAGCTGGTGGGTCTCTCGAACAATTTCACCATCCTCGATACGGACGACCAAATCCGGCTCATCAAGCAACTCATCCAGGCGGAAAAGCTGGACGAAAAGCGCTGGCCCGCGCGCCAGCTGGCCGGGCTCATCGACGGCTGGAAGAACAAGGGGCTCGTGCCGGGGAAGGTGCCGCCGGGCGAGGCGTTCAGCTTCGCGAACGGCCGCGCCATCGAGCTTTACGCGGCCTATCAGAAGCGGCTCAAGGAACTGAACGCGGCCGATTTCGGCGACCTCCTGCTCGAAAACCTGCGGCTGTTCCAGGAAAACCCGGACGTCCTCAAGCAATATCATCGCTGGTTCACCTACATCCTGGTGGACGAGTACCAGGACACCAACGTCGCGCAATATCTCTGGCTGCGGCTGCTCGCCCAGGGCAGCCACAATATCTGCTGCGTGGGCGACGACGACCAATCCATCTATGGATGGCGCGGCGCGGAGGTCGACAACATCCTGCGCTTCGAGAAGGATTTCCCTGGCGCCGGCGTCATCCGGCTTGAGCACAATTACCGCTCTACCGCGCATATTCTGGGGGCTGCCTCGAAGCTGATCGCGAACAATGTGGGCCGGCTGGGCAAGACGCTCCGCACGGGTTCGGCGGCCGGCGATAAGCTCATGGTGCGCGGCGTCTATGACGACGATGCGGAGGCCCGCACCACCGCCGAGGACATCGACAGGCTGCGGCGCGAAGGCGTGCCGCTGAACCACATGGCGATCCTGGTGCGCGCGAGCTTCCAGATGCGTGCCTTCGAGGACCGCTTCGTGACGATGGGCATGCCCTATCGTGTCATCGGCGGCCCGCGCTTCTACGAGCGGCAGGAGATCAAGGACGCCATCGCCTATCTCGAAGTGATCCAGAACCCCGCCGCGGACCTCAAATTCGAGCGCATTATCAATGTGCCCAAGCGCGGGCTCGGCGACCAGACGCTGCAAACGGTGTTCCAGCTGGCGCGCGCGGAGGGGATGAGCCTGTTCCATGCCGCGCGGCAGATCACCGAAACCGAGGAGCTGAAGCCAGCGCCGCGCAGATCGCTGCGCGCGCTCACCGAGGATTTCGCCCGCTGGCGCGGCCTCGCCGGCACCATGCCGCACACCGAGCTTGCCGAGCTGATCCTCGACGAGAGCGGCTACACCGCGATGTGGCAGAAGGATAAGACGCCGCAAGCGCAAAGCCGGCTCGAAAACCTCAAGGAGCTGATCCGCTTCATGGAGCAGTTCGACAGCCTCGGCGCTTTCCTGGAGCACGTGTCGCTGGTGATGGACGCGGATCAGGCCGCCGATGGCGACCGCGTCAGCCTCATGACGCTGCACGGCGCCAAGGGGCTGGAATTCGACGTGGTCTTCCTGCCCGGCTGGGAGGAGGGCCTGTTCCCGCATCAGCGCGCGCTCGACGAGAACGGTAGGGGGGGTCTCGAAGAGGAGCGCCGCCTCGCCTATGTCGGCATCACGCGCGCCAAGCGGCGGCTCACCATCAGCTTCGCGCAGAACCGGCGCGTGCATGGCTCGTGGCAATCGGCGCTGCCGTCGCGGTTCTTGGATGAGCTTTCCGAGGAGCACGCCGAGCTGGTGATGAAGAACGCCGGCTACGGTTATGGCGGGTATGGCGCCGCTAATGGCGGCTATGGAGCGAGCCGGTTCGATGAGGAGGCGTCGCCCTTCGATTACGACGAGCGGCCGGCGCCGGGGTGGAAGCGTGCGCAAGCGAATTGGGGGACGCCGGGGGCGGCGCGCAACCGCGCGCGGGGTGCCCCGCGGGAGATCGATGGCGAGCTGGTGGCGGCGAGCGTGGTGGCGGCGCCGTCGCCGTTTAAGCTGGGGCAGAGGGTGTTCCACCAGAAGTTCGGCTATGGCGCCATCAGCGAAATCGAGGGGAATAAGCTGACGGTGGAGTTCGAAAAGGCCGGGCAGAAGAAGGTGGTCGCGAGCTTTGTTGAGGCGGTTTGAAAGCGCGTCGAGTAAACTGGATGGTAGGCAGCAACTATGAAATCTCCTTCGTTCACCAACCAACTATTGGCTTGTCCCGCTGAAGCGCGCGAAAACGTAAAAAACTTACTGCATTCTCAACAGGAGTTGCCAACCTTGTTGCGCAGCAATTTAAATGTCCTTTGGGAGGAGTTTCACGATCTGGCGGACGGGAATTTTATCAGCGACTTTGCAAAAAGACCAGATGCTCGCGCCTGGGAAATGCAACTAGCCGTTGCGCTAAGAAGGGCAGGATTTAAACTTGAGGCTCCAAAGCCCGGCCCTGATTTCCTCACCTATGACGGTCAAAATAAGGTGTGGATTGAAGCGGTTATTGCTGAGCCAGGTAATGGGGCTGATTTAGTTCCAGGTGCCCCGTTCATTACTGTGGTCGACGCGCCGGAAGACAAGATTATATTGAGGATCACAAATGCATTGGACAGCAAGATAAAGAAACTCGCAGAGTATATTGCTGGTGGAATAATCGAGAAGTCTGATCGATACGTCATAGCATTATGCGCAGCTATTCCAAAAGCTCTGTCCAAATTGTGCGTAGGTTTCAGCTAAGCGCTGCGGCGAAAGCATTTTTTGGGGTTATAACGTCCTCGCCCCCCTCAAGCCAGCGCCGCCAGCCAAGATAGCTAGGCAAATATTCGGTGGCGACGCCGTTGAAGCGGCTGAGCCATTGCTTAAACCTGCTGCCATAAGCATTGACGTTCTGGATGTGCAGTACCTTCTCGTGCACATGTTCACCTTTGCTGGCGATGATGAGTTCATATTCGATGCCCTCCGCATCGGCGAAGGCGATCAGCGCCTTGTCGCCGTCCATGCACAGCAGCGTATTGTCCTTCGATAGCTTGCCCTCAAGAACTGGACGCACAGCCGCCTCGGAGCGGTCCGGCAATACGCCGTCGATATGAGCGCCGGTGCGGTCGCGGGCAATCAGGATCGGAATTTGCTCAGCCGATAGGCCTGGCTTTTCCGCAACGCCGCCTCGCTTGCGCGCCGGGCGCGGCAGCTTGCGCCGGCCTTTGAAGCTTTCCAGCAGGAAGATTTCGTCAACCTCAGCGATGCCGGCAAGCGATTGATCCTTCGATTTGTTTTGCGCCTTCAAAAAGCGGTGGCGCCACTTGAAGGCAGTGTTCTTGCTGACTTTGCACACCTTGCCGGCCTTGCGGACCGGTAGCGATTCATTGAGCGCCCCGGCATATTTCAGCCAGCACTCTTTCTTACGCAGCCGTGCCAACGGCGTGCCGGTTAGCGGATTGAACGTCCGCTTGCAGTCAAGGCAGCGGCAGCGCTTCAGCCCGTTCCTCTCGCGGCCCCAGCCTTCGGTGCGCCCCGATCCGCAATGCGGGCACTTGGGATCGCCCTCCAAGCGCTCATTCAGAAGACGCTGCACCTCGTCACCGTCGCCGCGTTGCTGTAATGCCGCGATTGCCTTTTGGGCTTGCGCGTGCGTCACTTCCGCTAGCAATTCATCCAGCCGCTGTTGAAATTTGCGATGTTCCATCGGGTGCCCTCCTGCCGGACCGGTACGCCCAGGATGCCCCCGAATTGCGGCGAAAACCTACGCACAACTTGGACAGAGCTATTCCAAATCATTTAGTTACTGCATATCATGCGATTAGGGCGGTTTATGGAATCGGGGGATGGCAGTTCGAGCGTGATCCAAAGACCGGTGAGGTTGTTTCGGGTCAACTGTCCAGCAAGCTGATGATTCAAAAATTGAACGGCATGCCCATTTGCACAGACGCATTTCTGAACCCCGCCTGCGGAAGAGTCAGCGGTCTTTTGTTTGCGGACAGGCCGTTTGTTCAAGATCTTTCGCAGTTGGGCGACGGGTTCGCTACCCTGCATAATTTTGCGGCTCGTTTTCCGCTAAGAACGGGCTGGCTGAGGTTCCTTAGTGAGTATCGCATCGAGGAAAAGGACGGTGTAGTGCATCTGGTAAGATCGTACGGAAGTAGTGGGTGTCGCATTCCTTCGTCGTGAGGTGTAGGGCGTTTGTAAGTGTATTAGTATAGCTCGTGCACAATATATTGCTTCTAATCATGGTGGATCTATGGCTTCCGATCTAACGAATAGAACGATCATAATCTTAATTTGTCTTGTGTTCGCGACATTCAAAGTGTCGGCCGCCGAATTATACTGGTCCGTTTGGGGAATTGGGGAACACAAGGAGCAGCCATGGCAAAAGATGCCGCTTATAGATCGGGTAGAGATGCTAACCGAGGAAGGCATCTATCTCTCGATGGAAGGCACCTTGGTTCCCGGTGATTTTGATCAACTAATAAAAGTACACTCCTTGGTGCCGGTTCACACGCTTAGGATTTCATCGCCCGGGGGCTCTGTGGCCGATGCGTTGAAAATAGCTGGGTTTGTAGACGCAAACTTTATCGAGGTGGAAGCGGATTCCTTCTGCGACGAGGTGGGTAAGGAACGGCCATATTGTGGGTGTGCAAGTTCATGTGCGCTTATCTGGCTAGCCGCGCCAATAAGAGCGGGACACGAGATAAAAATACATCGGCCCTATTTCGATGCTTCGGAATTTCGGAACCTGCCGGACGAAGTAGCGCTGCAAAGATACAGCGAGGCTACAAGCCAAGTACGCTCCCTCCTGCAATCGCATGGTTATTCGCCCGATTTTATAGGAACTATTTTTAAAATTCCAAGAGAAGAGACTAGAGCACTGACAATTGAGGAACTCCGCGCATTACCAATAAATTCCGCATTAGATGAGCTGATAAGCGCCAGGTGCTATCCTGGCAGAGATGAAAAGCTTAGGGAGTATTCGGCGCTAATGGCCGAAATTGGTGAAGTTCTGGCCACTGAGAAGCAGCTAAGTAGTAAAATGCCTTCTGATCGTATTGGTTACGAATTGATGAGGGATCCCCTGTACGCGGAAACCTATGCAGAGCGTGATAAAATCCGCAACCGAGAGAGAGGTCTTCGAGAGAGGGCATCGAAATTGGAAAAAGTGGTGCACGAATTTTGGGAATGCAAAAGAAAGGAGCGTATTCAAGTCTCGCTTAAAAAAGGTGGGCAGCGGCTAACTAATGAAAATCGCGTAAAGCTCAAAGAACTAAGAGACTTAATAGGATGGTGGCAGGGTAGGGGGCTTGGATCCGCTCTCATCGCAAAAACTTTGCCGGATCATTGGATGGGACGGCAAGTTGCCGAGGAACTGCAAGACCGGGAACAACGCCTGGATGCCATGGGCGATGAACTCCGAAGGGAGTTGCCTGCGGCTCATCGCGAATTCCTCGCCGCTGCCAGGAGTGTAGAACTTGGCCGTTGAACCCAGCCTTGCTTTGTGATGGCGAGGTCATGCAAATTTGAACCATGACGGAGCGCGCAAGAATTCTCACCGAGCAGGCGCTGGCGCTTTCCGCGAGCGAGCGGGAGGAGCTTTGGCTTGTGCTGGCGGCGAGCCTTGGGAAGCCGGATGCCTCCACCGATAAAGCATGGTTCGATGAGGCCGAGGACCACCTTGCGGCTTGCGACGGGGTGAAACGGCGGTAACGCTGGGGACGATATGATTGCTTAAAGCTTCACGGCCAGGCCCTTGACGGCAGCCCCCTAAGGAACTTAATATCATATCAGGATATGAAAATGAACGGCGAGCAGTCCGAATATGGGCTTGAGTTCCTGTTGGCCTTCGATGGGCGCATCCATCATCTTGAAGAAGGCTACTGGATCAAGTTCGAAATCAAGCGCTTCGAGGCCGCCAAAGAGCGGCCGCACGGCCTGTCTTACTCGTTCACGCTGCATGGGCCGGATGGTACGCGCCTGCTCGGCTTCGATAACGCCCACGGCGTTGCCGCGGCGGGATCGCGGTTCAAACGGCCGCCGGATGCGCACGATCATTGGCACCGGACAGAGACCGATCCAGGGCGGCCGTATGCGTTCAAGGGCGCCGAAACCTTGATCGATGATTTTTTCGGCGAGGTGGAGCGAGTGTGCGCTGAGCGCGGGATATCCTCGGAGGTTATCGAGGTGGAAGAAAGACGGAGGCCGAAATGACCAAGTACAAAATTCAAAGCCTGCGATCTTTACGCGACGAGATGAAGGCCGTTGCACGCGGCGAGCAAGCGGCGCCGGCGGATGCGGCTATGCCGAGCTTCAATTCGGTCGAAGCTGTGGTGCGGCTGTTGACGCCGGAAAACCGCGCGCTTCTCGCCATCATCCGGGACCTTAAACCGAAATCGGTAGCGGAGCTTGCAGAGATGAGCGGACGGGCACAGCCAAACCTCACACGCACGCTTGCGAAGATGGAAGCGGCTGGGTTTGTCAGGATGACGGCAACCGGACGCAGCAAGGCGCCGAGCGTCACGGTCAAAAAGATCGTGGTCGAAATCGACCCCTGCTCGGACCGCGACTTCCTCAGCGTAGCGTAGAGCCAGCGGGCCAGGGCGCCACGGCTCGATAGAGGACGTTATCGCGGAAGCGCGCCGTTTTGCCGGACGCGCCTGAGCGATGCGCCGCATCGTCCGCACGGCGGAAGCGGAAGAAGACCTCATCGGCATTTCCCAACACACCGAAAACTTGCAATCATACGGCGCGTTGCCGTACAATGCCCCCATGACAAAAGCCGCCACCATAGCCCGCCTTGAAGCCCGCTTGCCCGCCGATGTTCATGCGCTTCTAAAGCGCGCCGCCGAGATCGAGGGGCGCTCGCTTACAGACTTCGTGGTGTCGGCCGCGCAAACCGCCGCGCGCAAGACCATCGAGGAAAGCTCCATCATCAAGCTGTCGGCGGAGGATCAGCACCGTTTCGCCGAGGCTTTGATCGAGCCCGCGCCTCTGACGCCCGCCATGGAACGGGCGGTTTCGCATCATCGCCGCTTGATCGGCCGGAGCAAGTGACTGCGCCCTTTGCGATCGAACCTCTTGCAGGCGGTCACGATCGCGCTTCTTTCTCCTGCGGCGCCGAGGCGCTCGACCGCTATCTGGCCGCGCAGGCCATGCAAGACCAGCGCCGGCGCGTCGCGGGGTGTTACGTTGCGATTGAAGCAGCCGGCGGCCCAATCGCGGGCTATTACACAATTGCGGCGGCAAGCATGCCGCTCGGCGATGTCTCGCCGGCGCTTGCGAAGAAGCTGCCGCGTTATCCGCTTGTGCCAAGCGTCCGGCTCGGCAGGCTTGCGGTCTCTACCGTCCATCGAGGCAAGGGCTTAGGCGCCGCACTCCTGATCGACGCCATCGAGCGGTCTCTGCGGTCCGAAATCGTAGCCTTCGCCATGGTGGTGGACGCCAAGGACGAGACCGCCGCGAGCTTCTATCGTCATCATGGCTTTGAGGCGTTCGCCAGCGCGCCTATGAACCTCTATTTGCCGCTTGGCACCGTGGCGCGCCGGCTGGCGGCTCCGTGAGAGTAATTTCCAGGACGCAAGACACGCCAGGGCTGGCAAGCCTTAAGTGCCGCGCCTCGCCCGGCCTTGCTTGTGCGCGTTGTTCACGGCGCGCGCGATCTCAAGCGCATAATGCCGAGCTGAGCCGCCCTCGATGCGGCGCCGCCTTAACAAGCCGTGACCGCCATAGGACATCGCGGTATGGTTAATGCGGATGTGGTAAACGCTGGGTCCTCATATTTTTCGCCCGCCGCTTTTTGCGAATCTTTTCGCGTTTTCGGCCGAATTCCATGCTTCCAGAATCCGTTTAAATATATTTGCAACTCGTGGATTAACCATAGAATCGCCGGCGCGGCTGCCGGCGAGGGCAAACGCGCCAAGAATATAATTGCGTAGCATCAATGCGTTATCGTCAGCTGTCGCGCGTCTTAAATGGTTGTAAAGGAGCAATCCCTACAATTGCGCCGTAACGGAAATAGCACAGCGGAGGGCCTGCCGCGTCATATCAGCGTTAACAGGTGGTTTCCCGGCGGCCTTCGGATCGCCACCGACCGGGCGGCCAAGGAGGACAATCGCACGCGTCTAACGGGTGCGGAACGGCATGGAAATATAGTGGATGACAAACCTTCGGTCGCCCAGCGGCAGCCCCCCTGGCGGCGTTGGCATGCGCGCCTGCTTCACGGCCATGAGGCAGCTCTTGTCGAGCCAGTCGTCGCCGGAGCTGTGCAAAAGCTTCAAGTCTTCCACTTGGCCCCCCGCCGAGACAACGAAGGTCACGACGCTGGTGCCATATTTGCCGTTGCCCATGGGCACGGTGGCGCCGAGCGCCCAGATCACCTGGCGCTCGAATTCGTCCGATTTGCCGACATGCGTGGCGCCCGGGCGCATCACCTGCACATTGGGAGCGGCTTGCTTGGGCCGGTTCGCAACCGCTTGGCGCTGCTCGGTCTGGCGGTGCTGCTCAGCCGCCTTGAACGCGTAATTGAGCTGGGCGGAGAATTGCTGCGAGGCCGCTTCGATGAAGGCGCTGGGGTCGTAAGTCTTTTCGCGCGGCTCGCCGGTCTTGGGCTGCTGTTGCGGCGGCTCTGGCGTTGCCTTCGCTTCCTGCACCGGGGGCTCTGGCGGCGGCGGGGCCTGTTGCGGCTCCGGGGGAGGAGCAGGCACGAATTCGCTATCGGGAACGGGGGGAGGCGAGGGGGGCGTCTCGTGCTGGAAGGGGAGCGGGCTGAGCCGGGCGAGTTCGGCCGCACTGATGACCGACACGTTCAAGGTATCCGGCAGGCCGTCCTCCTCGCCGAGCATCCGCGGCGCGCCCGGATGCAGGATGAACGCCGCAAGGACTGCCAGGTGGCAGGCGAGCGCGGCGGCCGCGGCCCGGTAAGGCCAGCGCCTGCGCTGCGCCTCTTGCGGGCCGGGCTTTTTGCCGGCCGCAAGCGCATATTGCGGCGGGCTTGGCCCCTCAGGCGCCGAGCGGTCCACGGCCAGGGCATAGCTCGCGGGCGCGGGCCTGCCGGAGTGGCTACGATCCGCGCGCAAGGCATAGTCCGGCGCGGCGTCTGCCGGGTAAGTCCCAGCGGCGCCCCGCCCGGCTCCGGTAGCCGGTACGGCAAGGCTATGCATGCGATTGGCCAATAAGTTTCCCCCGGCGAAGTCTAGCCGCCGCGCCAGTCATGACTACATATTCCGTACCTCTTGTGGCACAAGAGGTACGGGATCGATCTTCCCCGGGATCTGTATCGGATGAGCAACGCCAAACAACCCGATGACCGCCGGCAGCCGGCGGACCCCTTCGGCCTTGAGCGCTTCGTGGAGGCGCAAGAGGGCACCTATACGCGCGCCGTGGCCGAGTTGCGGCAAGGCGCCAAGCAAAGCCACTGGATGTGGTACATCTTTCCGCAATTGCGCGGTTTGGGCCGCAGCCCGCTGGCTCAGAAATACGGCATCGCCTCGGCTGATGAGGCGCGGGCCTATCTTGCGCATTCCATTCTGGGGCCGCGCCTGACCGAGTGCACCCAGCTTGCGCTCGATGCGAATAAAGCCTCCGCGGCTGCGATTTTCCCCTATCCCGACGACCTCAAATTCCGCTCCTGCATGACGCTGTTCGCGCAAGTGGCGCCGGAGCCGGGCGTGTTTACCGCCGCGCTGCGGAAATATTGCGGCGGCGAGGCCGACCCCGAAACCCTGCGCTTGCTCGGTAGCGGGTAGTATCGAATCCGGCCGATCGCTTCGCGGCTCGCACAGGATGACGGGCGAGGACTGCTTAGGCCTCGCTCAAAAATAACCGCGCCCCAAAGCCTGCCGCCGGTTTGTCATCCCGGAACGGCATTCGCGCCGTATCCGGGATCGTCGCGGATGCCGGCGCTTGTTGCGATCCCGGTAGCCGCAAAGCGGCTTCCGGGACGACGGCGAAGGGATGTGCCCCGAACCGCCGGGATTAGCTCTGCGGCCGGACCACGTCCGACGGCTCCATGTGCCAGTGGCTCGGCGAGCGCCACAGCCTGGAGCGCAGCAGCTCGCGCTCGTAGATGAACTCCTTCGGCAGCCGGTCGAAGAACTTGTCGAACTCCTCCTCATGCGCGCGCGCCTCGGCGTGGCCTGCGTCGCGGCCCACGGTCATCAGCTCGTGGAACGTGCCTGCCGGGAAATCCAGGCCCTTCCACTCGATGTCCTCGTAGCGCGGCATCCAGCCGATGGGGCTTTCGACGCCGCAGGCGCGGCCGCGCACGCGGTCGACGATCCATTTGAGCACGCGCATGTTTTCGCCGAAGCCCGGCCACATGAACTTGCCGTCAGCGTCCTTGCGGAACCAGTTCACCCGGAAGATCAGCGGCGGGTTCGAGAGGCGGCGGCCGACGTTGAGCCAGTGGCCCCAGTAGTCGGCCATGTTGTAGCCGCAGAAGGGCAGCATCGCCATGGGGTCGCGGCGCGTTGCCGTCATGCCGATGGCTGCCGCCGTGGCTTCCGAGCCCATGGTGGCGCCCAGATAGACGCCGTGGCTCCAGTTGAAGGCCTGGTAGACGAGCGGGGCGTCCTTGCTCATGCGGCCGCCGAAGATGAACGCGCTGCATCGGCACGCCCGCCGGGTTCTCCCAGTCCGGGATCGATGGACGGGCACTGGCGGGCAGGCGCGGTGAAGCGCGAGTTCGGATGAGCGGCGGGACGGCCGCAGCCGGGCGTCCAGTCCTCGCCCTTCCAGTCGATGAGGTGCGCGGGCGTCTCGCCGTCCATGCCTTCCCACCAGATATCGCCGTCGTCGGTCAGCGCGCGTGTTGGTGAAAATCACGTTCTCGCGGATGGTATCCATCGCGTTCGGGTTGGACTTCCGGTTCGTGCCGGGCGCCACGCCGAAGAAGCCGGCCTCGGGGTTGATCGCGCGCAGCGAGCCGTCCGGGGCCTTCTTGATCCAGGCGATGTCGTCGCCGACGGTGTGGACCTTCCAGCCCTCGAAGCCCTTGGGCGGCACCAGCATGGAGAGGTTGGTCTTGCCGCAGGCGCTTGGGAAAGCGGCGCCGACATAGGTCTTCTCGCCGCTCGGCGCCTCAAGCCCATGATGAGCATGTGCTCGGCGAGCCAGCCTTCGTCGCGCGCCATCACCGAGGCGATGCGCAGCGCCAGGCACTTCTTGCCGAGCAGCGCGTTGCCGCCGTAGCCCGAGCCGTAGGACCAGATTTCGTAGGTTTCCGGGAAGTGCACGATATATTTGCGCTGAATATCGGGCTCGCAGGGCCACGGCACGTCCTTCTGGCCGGGGGCGAGCGGGGCGCCGATGGAGTGCATGCAGGGGATGAAGGAGCCGTGCTCGCCGAGCGCGTCGAGCACCGCGGTACCCATGCGCGTCATGATGCGCATGTTGGTCACGACATAGGGGCTGTCGGTGATCTGCACGCCGATCTTGGCGATGGGCGAGCCGATGGGGCCCATGGAGAAGGGGATGACGTACATGCGTGCGGCCGGCCATGCAGCCGTTGAAGCAGCCGCGGAGCGTTTCGCGCATTTGGGCGGGCGGCGCCCAGTTGTTGGTGGGGCCGGCCTCGTCCTTGTTGACCGAGCAGATGAAGGTGCGGTCCTCGACGCGGCCGACGTCCGACGGGTGCGAGCGGGCGAGGTAGGAGTTCGGCCGCTTTTCCGGATTGAGCCGGATGAATGTGCCCGAATCGACCATCATCTGGCAAAGCCGGTCGTATTCCTCCTGCGATCCGTCCAGCCAGACGACACTCTCCGGTTTGCAGAGCGCGATCATTTCCTCGACCCAGGCGGCGAGCTTGGCGTTGTTTGTGGGGCTGGTCTTGCCAGTATCCATTGTCTCTTCCCTCTGCTTGAAGGGCTTAGCGCCCTGCCACATAAAAAACCGCGCCACGAAGTTGAGGATCGTCATGGCCGGAACCTTTCTGTCTAAATCATTGGCATTACTGGCACTTTATGGGGGAATAGGCCTCCCCGCAAGCGGGAGCCCCGGGCCAAGCTCTGCGTGAATTTTCATTCAACTGTACGATTCTGGCTGAGTTTTGCTATAATGGATTTGCGCCTGGGGCGCTTTTCCAGCAGCGTGAGTTTGCGATGACATTGGAGGCGGCCAAAGGCGAACCGCCACCTGACATGGGCCGCAATGTATCCCTCCGCGCGCCCGTTTAGAAGAAGTTAAAGCGGTGGAAAACGTGATTTATTGGGACTTGCGCTCCCTGCTGCAAAATGCCGCGCCGAAGTCCGCTCGCAGCCCCGCCCTAACCAGCTATTTTCCTAAGCCATTGCAATGCAAAAGGTCATTTCTCCCAAGATTTCTAAAATCCGCGGCTTGCCGTTCTGCTTTTTTCTGCGTAGAGGTATTTCTGCAACAGAATAGCTGCGCTGAACCTGAAACAAGTTTGGATCGCTGATGCCAACTATCGCGCTGGTCGACGATGACCGTAATATTTTGACGTCCCTGCGTATGCTGCTTGAGGCGGAAGGATACAAAATCCTGGCCTACACCGATGGCGTTTCCGCTTATGACGGCATTACGTCCGACCCGCCGGATCTCGCAATTCTCGACATCAAGATGCCGCGCATGGATGGGATGGAGCTTCTGCGGCGCCTTCGCCAGAAGAGCGAAATGCCGGTGATCTTCCTCACGTCCAAGGACGACGAGATCGACGAGTTGTTCGGCCTCAAGATGGGCGCCGACGATTTTATCAGGAAACCGTTCAGCCAGAGGCTGGTGGTCGAGCGCGTCCGCGCGATCCTGAGGCGAAGCCAGCCGCGGGAGGCATCCACGCCTCAAGAGGATGCAGCAAAGATCATCGAGCGCGGCAAGCTGAAGCTCGATCCCGAGCGCCATACCTGCATCTGGGACAACAAGCAGGTCACGCTTACCGTGACGGAGTTCCTGATCCTGCAGGCGCTTGCGGCGCGGCCGGGCGTGGTCAAGAGCCGCGACGCGCTGATGGATGCGGCCTACGACGACCAGGTCTATGTCGACGACAGAACCATCGACAGCCACATCAAGAGGCTTAGGAAGAAGTTCAAGCTTGTCGATAATAATTTCGACGTGATCGAGACACTTTACGGCGTCGGTTACCGCTTCAAGGAATAGCGGTTTTGGGAAGTTGATCGCATGGCCATTGAGATACCCGGTTGGCGTGAGGCCGCCTCATGGCGGGCCACGCGCGCAATCCGGGTGCGTTTCTACCTGCTTACGCGCAAGTTCTCCAGTTACTTCAGATTTAACAGTATCACGCGGCGGATTATCGTCCTGAACCTCGCCGGCGTTACCATCCTCGTTGGCGGGGATCTTCTATCTGAACCAGTATCGCGTGAAATTCATCGAGACGCGCGTCGACAGCCTGACAACCCAGGCCGAAATTATTGCTACCGCGATTGGCCAGACCAGCAAGAACAATTCGGACCAGCTGCCGGAGGGCGTGCAGACCGACGACGAGAACAAGATCGTGGTGCCGCATGGCCTGTCGAGCCCCGAACTCTCTTTCAGGATCGATCCCGAGGTCGTATCGCCGATGCTGCGCGATCTTGTCGGCCCCACGAAGAACCAGGGCCCGCGTTTTCGACACGGAAGGCACGCTGATCTCCGACAGCCGGCAGCTTTACCCCCGCAGCCCAATCGGACGCACCGAGGGCACCGCGGAGGGAGAAAGCGATATCCTGAGCGATATCTTTAGCGAAATCTGGACTTTCCTCAGAGGCGGCTTTTGGAACTCCGATCTACCCATTTACAAGGACATGGGGCCCGACGGAAAGGCCTATGACGAGGTCCGGGTCGCGCTGGCCGGAGGCATCGTCCCGCTCATCAGCGTCACAGAGTCGGGCGAGACGGTAATCTCGATCGCCTACCGGTCAGGCGCGAGCAGGCCACGCTCGGCGCACTGCTGATGACGGCGCAGGGCAGCGATATAGACGACCTTATCGTTCAGGAGCGTCTCCAGATCATGGCCATCGCAGGCCTGGTCGTGGCCGTGACAGCGATACTTTCACTGTACTTGGCGGGCACTATCGCCGAGCCCATGCGGCGCCTCGCCGTGGCGGCCGACCGGGTGCGCAAGAACATCAAGAACCGCGAGCAAATCCCCGACTTCAGCGAGCGGCCGGACGAAATCGGCAATCTTTCGCGCGCGCTCCGCGATATGACCAACGCGCTCTATTCGCGCCTGGACGCGATCGAAAGCTTTGCCGCGGACGTCTCGCATGAACTAAAGAATCCGCTGACATCGCTGCGCAATGCCGCAAGCCTCCTCCCGGCGATCAAGACGGACTCGGACCGGCAAAAGCTCGTGGACATCATCAACCACGATGTGAGGCGGCTCGACCGGCTCATCACCGACATCTCGGATGCCTCAAGGCTCGACGCGGAGCTTGCGCGGGAAACCGCCAGACCGGTGAACATGGCGAGCCTGCTCGGGACGCTGTGCGAGATCACACGCGAAAACCGCATCGCGGCCGGCCTGAATATCGTGCTTTCGGTGCAAGGATACGCCACGCCGGATCAGTATGCCAAAGCCAAGGATTATATCGTAAGCGGTCATGACAGCCGGTTGGGCCAAGTCGTCGTGAACCTGATCGAGAACGCCATATCGTTTTCCCCCAAAGGCGGCTCAATCTACATTTCCGCAAAAAAGATGCGGGAAAACAACCAGATCGAAATCAGCGTCGAGGACGAGGGGCCCGGCATAAGGGAGGAGAACCTCGAAAAGATATTCAGGCGCTTCTACACGGACCGGCCCGAGTCGTTCGGCAACAACTCAGGGCTGGGACTGAACATCACCCAACAGATAATCAGGGCGCATGGAGGAACCGTCTGGGCGGAAAACAGGCAGTGCCCGGGACCTCCCGCGCCAAGGCCGCGCCGGGCCAAGAAACAGAAAGGCGCCGCGGCCCACGCCTGCCCGCCCCCCGTATGCGGCAAGGAGGAGGCATTCGCCTGCGGCGTTATGGAACGCTATTCCTACGGTGCGCGCTTTGTGATCCGGCTGCCATCTTGCACGGCCGCCTAGCAGCGGTATGCTGATCCGGTGGAAACGTTGGTACATGGGACATGCGTGGCGCTTGGCGGCGACTGCGCGCTGCTTCGCGGAACGCCGGGCGCGGGCAAATCCGATTTGGCCCTGCGCTTCCTGTATCTGCCGGCGGAGGCGCTGAGCGGGCGGCCAGCCCTTGTTGCCGACGATCAAGTCATCCTGCGGCGTGCCGGAGGCGTCATCGTGGCCTCCTGTCCGGAAGCACTCTGGGGCCGGATCGAGGTGCGCGGTTTAGGGATCGCGCGGGCGGCCGCCCTCGCCAAGGAAGCCCGGCTATCGCTCATCGCCGATCTGGACCGTTCCGGCGATCCGCCCCGGTTCCCGGAAAGCACGCAGTGGGAGACCATGCTGGGGTTGCCGGTCCGCCGGATCGTTCTCGATCCGTTCGAGGCGTCGGCGCCGGTCAAATTGGCACTCGCCCTGCAAAACATGTTGGAAGACCCCGGGATTAACTAGCTGTATCCTATTAGTGTCTTATATAGAGCTTGAACGCGGAGAGGATGCGGCTCACAATTGCGGGCGGCGGGGTATGCATTCTTCCCAAGGACCCGTTCCGGAAGCTTTGCGGAAAAACCATGATCGGCCTAATCGTTGTAACCCATGGCAACCTGGCGAAGGAGTTTGTCGCCGCGCTCGAACATGTCGTCGGGCCGCAGCAGCAGATTAAGGCCATATCGATTTTCCCGAACGACGATATGGAGGAGCGGCGCAATGCCATTCTCGAAGCGGCGGCATCGGTTGGCAGCGGCGACGGCGTGATTATTTTGACCGATATGTTCGGCGGCACGCCTTCCAATTTATCCATATCGGTCATGGACAGCGGATCGGTCGAGGTGATCGCTGGAGTGAACCTTCCGATGCTGGTAAAGCTCGCACGCATCCGGGAGGAAGTCCCGTTGCAGGACGCCTTGAAACAGGCTCAGGACGCTGGCAGGAAATACATCCACGTGGCGAGTTTGGTTTTGAATGCCCACTAGACAGGTGCGCGGGGAGGGGCGAGGGACGGCCTCGGGCCGGGCGGTCAAAGCCGCCGACGGCATCTATCAATGCTTGGCCGAGGTAACCATCGTGAATAAGCGGGGCCTGCACGCGCGCGCCTCCGCGGCCTTCGTGAAACTGGCCGAGCAATTCGACGCGGAGGTGCAGGTAACCAAGGACGGCCAGACGGTCGGCGGAAGCTCCATCATGGGCTTGCTCATGCTGGGAGCAAGCCCTGGCAGCACAATCCTCATTGAGACCGAGGGTCCCGATGCCGAGGAAGCCTTGGAGGCCCTAACCGCGCTTGTGGAGGCGCGCTTCAACGAGGGAGAATAGAGGAAGCCCGCTATTTTGCTTCCCTGTAGTGGTCCTGGCATTGCGGGAACAAATCCTTGTCGTGCTGGGCCAGGCACTCCCTCAGCTCCCGGATACGGGTTTTGCGAATAGCCTTGCAATATTGCTCGATGTCGAATTTGCAAATCGCGCTGATGGAGTAGGTGGTCACTGCCTGCGCACTGGACGGCAACAGGGCAAGCCCCAGCACTAATGCGTATATGGCTTTCATGAGGTTCTCTCCCTTGGTGGCTTGGCGATGCCTTAGCCGCAACGCTGGGCAAAAATTGGACCCGGCCGAAAATTGCGGCGCGCTCCGGCAGCCGGGCCCAAAGCTTATGTTCTTTGCTAACGTCCTGCCCGTTACGCCGCCGTAAAAAATCTCATACACTGCGAAGCAAATTCAGGCCGGGGCACCGCCGGCCGTTAGGGAGGAAAAATGCTCAGGAACACCTATCGGGGACTCGATTTCGGCTTGGGGCAAGATGCCGATATGCTGCGCGAGACCGTGCGCAGCTTCTCGTCAACCGAAATTGCCCCGCGCGCGGATGACATCGACCGCAGCAACGAGTTCCCGCGCGATCTTTGGGTGCCCATGGGCGCGCTCGGCCTGCACGGCATCACCGTTGAGGAGGAATGGGGCGGCACGGGGCTGGGCTATCTCGAACATTGCATCGCGATGGAGGAGGTAAGCCGGGCAAGTGCTAGCGTCGGCCTTTCTTACGGGGCTCATTCCAATCTGTGCGTGAACCAGATCCGCCGCAATGGCTCGGCGGATCAAAAGCGCCGCTATCTGCCAAAGCTCATCGCCGGCGAGCATGTCGGCTCCCTTGCCATGTCCGAGGCGGGCTCGGGCTCGGATGTGGTGTCGATGTCCACCCGGGCGGAAAAGCGCGGCGCCGGCTACGTGCTCAACGGCACCAAGATGTGGATCACGAATGCGCCGCACGCGGACACGCTGGTGGTGTACGCGAAAACCGATCCGGCAGCGGGGCCGCGCGGCATCACCGCCTTCATTGTCGAGAAGGGCATGAACGGCTTTTCGGTTTCGCCCAAGCTGGACAAGCTCGGCATGCGCGGCTCCGACACCGCCGAGCTCGTCTTCGAGGATTGCGAGGTTCCCGGGGAGAACGTGCTGGGCGCTGTGAACGGCGGTGTGAAAGTGCTCATGTCGGGCCTCGACTATGAGCGTGCGGTGCTGGCGGCGGGCTCGCTGGGCATTATGCAGGCCGCCCTCGACCTGGTGGTTCCCTACGCGCATGCGCGCAAGCAATTCGGCCAGCCCATAGGCACGTTCCAGCTCGTTCAAGCCAAGATCGCCGACATGTATGTGACGCTGAATGCCGCGCGCGCTTACGTTTATGCCGTGGCGCGGGCCTGCGACCGGGGCGAGACCACGCGCGAGGATGCGGCTGGCGCCATTCTGTTCGCAAGCGAGGCGGCGACGCGGACGGCGCTCGACGCGATCCAGGTCCTCGGCGGCAACGGCTATATCAACGACTACCCCGCCGGGCGGCTGTTGCGCGATGCGAAGCTCTACGAGATCGGCGCGGGCACGAGCGAGATCCGGCGCATGCTGATCGGGCGCGAGCTGTTCGAAAAGACTGCGTAAAATGTCAATTTATTCGACTATGGCATTCTGGCTTACCTTGACAAGTTACAGGAATATGTAAAACTGGCCGGGAAGGGAGTTCGAGAATGGCACGCAAATCCACACCCACAGCGGCGCGGGGCTTCGCGGAAGCGCCTCAAGCTGCGTTTGTTGCCGATTCCGCTGGGAAACCCGGGTTCGGCGTCTTAAACCGGGTCAGGCTGACGCTCGGCCCAGGCGGCCGCGTGGTTATCCCCGCGGCGCTGCGCGAAGCGATGGAGGTGGAGGAGGGCGACGCCATCCTGGCCTGGGTGGAGGAGGGCGAACTGCATCTTTTGAGCCCGCGAGTCGGGGCCCGGCAGGCGCAGGCCATGCTGAAGGGCGTGCTGCCGGAAGGCGTGAGCCTGGCCGATGAGCTGATCGCGGAACGGCGGCGCGAGGCCGAGGCCGAAGGCCGTGGCTAGCATCGTCCTCGACAGCTCGGTGATCCTCGCGCATCTGGGCGGCGAGCCTGGCTCGGACCGCGCCGCGGAGTTCTTCGGGGATGCGCTCATTTCGGCGGTAAATCTTGCCGAGGTGGTTGGCAAGCTTGCCGAGCGCGGCGTAAGCCTTGGCCTCGCGCGCGCGGCCCTTTCCCGCTATGGCTTGCAGGTGGCGGCTTTCGACGGGGAGCTGGCGGAGCGGACCGGGGCGCTTAGGCCGCGGACGAAGGCGTTCGGGCTTTCGCTAGGCGACCGGGCTTGCCTGGCGCTCGCGCAAAGCTTGGCACTTCCCGTGCTGACCGCCGATAGGACGTGGAAGGATCTTAATCTTTCGATTGAGGTCCTGCTCTTGCGCTAAGCTTTGGCGGAATGCCTGTGCTAGAGTGCGTCCGGAAAAGTGTGAAGCGGTTTTCCGAAAAGACGCACGGCAAAACAAAAAGCTAGAGCCCGCTTTTGATTCCATCAAAAGCGGGCTCTAGAGTGCGTTCGCTCATAACCATAAGCCACGGGATGAAACGCAATAGATGGCTCATCTTGAGAGCGCGATCGGCCGCCGCTCCCCCGAATTCGAGGCCAATGCGAGCGCGATGCGGGCGCAGCTTGCCATACTGGCCGCGAAACGCGAAGCGGCGGCGCAAGGCGGCGGCGCCATTGCCAGGCAGCGCCACGAGGCGCGCGCCAAGCTGTTTGTGCGCGACCGGATAGACCTGCTGCTCGATCCGGGCTCGCCCTTCCTCGAAATAGGCGCGCTGGCCGCGCACGGGCTCTATGGCGGCGATGCGCACGCGGCCGGGATTGTGGCCGGGATCGGGCGCGTCTCTGGGCGGGAATGCATGATCGTCGCCAACGACGCCACGGTCAAAGGCGGCACCTATTACCCCCTCACCGTGAAAAAGCACCTGCGCGCCCAGGACATCGCGCGGGACAATCGCTTGCCCTGCCTGTACCTCGTCGATTCGGGCGGCGCCTTCCTTCCGCAGCAGGACGAGGTCTTCCCGGACGAGCGCCATTTCGGGCGCATCTTCTATAACCAGGCGCAGATGTCGGCGCTGGGCATTCCGCAGATCGCGCTGGTTATGGGGCCTTGCACGGCGGGCGGCGCTTACGTTCCCGCGATGTGCGACGAGAGCATTATCGTGAAGGGCAACGGCACGATTTTCCTGGGCGGGCCGCCGCTGGTCAAGGCCGCGACCGGCGATTCCGTCACGGCCGAGGAGCTTGGCGGGGCCGAGGTTCACAGCCGCCAATCCGGCGTCACCGACCATTATGCGCAGAGCGATGCGCATGCCATCGGCATCGCCCGGCGCATCGTGGCGGACCTAAACCGGGTCAAACCGCAATCGCTCGACGTGCTTCCGCCGCGCGAGCCGCTGTACCCGGCCGACGACCTCTACGGTATCGTGCAGGCCGATGTGCGCAAACCCTACGACGTGCGCGAAGTGATCGCGCGGCTTGTGGACGGCTCGGAGTTCGACGAGTTCAAAAAGCTTTACGGCCAGACGCTGGTTTGCGGCACGGCGCGGATCTGGGGCTATCCGGTTGGCATTCTCGCCAACAATGGCATTCTGTTCTCCGAAAGCGCGGTCAAGGGCGCGCATTTCATCGAGCTGATGAGCCAGCGTGGCATACCGCTGATTTTCCTGCAAAATGTCACGGGCTTCATGGTCGGCAAGAAATACGAGGCGGGCGGTATCGCCAAGGATGGCGCCAAGCTCGTCACGGCCGTCGCCACGGCCTCGGTGCCCAAATACACCATCGTGATCGGCGGGTCCTACGGCGCCGGCAATTACGGCATGTGCGGGCGCGGGTATAGTCCCCGCTTTCTGTGGATGTGGCCCAACGCCAAAATCGCGGTCATGGGCGGCGAGCAGGCGGCGACCGTGCTGGCGATCGTCAGGCGCGAAGCGATCGAGGCCAAGGGCGGCACCTGGAGCAAAGAGGAGGAGGAGGCGCTTAAGGCGCCAGTGCGCGCGCAATTCGAAGAGCAGGCGGACCCTTATTACGCGACCGCCCGGCTTTGGGACGATGGCATCGATCGATCCCGCCGACACGCGCATGGTGCTGGCGCTGGCCATTTCCGCCGGGCTGAACACGCCGCCGGAGCGCAAGCCTTTCGGCGTGTTCAGGATGTGAGCCGGCAATGACCTATCGCCCCTTCACCTCCCTCCTGATCGCCAATCGCGGCGAGATCGCCTGCCGGATTGCCCGGACGGCAAAGCGCATGGGCCTTCGCGCCATCGCGGTTTATTCCGAGGCCGATGCGCAGGCGCGGCATGTGCATATGGCGGACGAGGCGCATCTGTTGGGCGCCGCCCCGCCGCGCGAGAGCTATCTCAACATCGAGCGGATCGTCGCCGCCGCGAAGGCAAGCGGGGCCGAAGCCGTCCATCCCGGCTACGGCTTTCTCTCGGAGAACGCGAATTTCGCGGCCGCCTGCGAAGCGGCCGGGCTCATTTTCGTTGGGCCGCCAGCCTCCGCGATCCGGGCGATGGGCTCGAAGTCAGCCGCCAAGTCGCTGATGGAGAAGGCCGGCGTGGCCGTGGTGCCCGGCTATCACGGCGAGGCGCAAGACAGCGAGACCTTCGCGCGCGAGGCCAAACGGATCGGCTTTCCGGTGCTGCTCAAGGCGGTTGCGGGCGGCGGCGGCAAAGGCATGCGGGTGGTGCGAACCGCGGATGAGTTGGAACCGTCGGCCACTTCCGCCACGCGCGAAGCGGCCTCCGCGTTCGGCGACGGCAGGTTGCTGCTAGAAAAATTCGTCGAGCGTCCGCGCCATATCGAGGTGCAAATCTTCGGCGACAGCCATGGCGGGATCGTATCGCTGTTCGAGCGCGAATGCACGCTGCAGCGCCGCCATCAGAAGGTGATCGAGGAAGCGCCATCAGCAGCGCTCGACGATGGGCGGCGCGAGGTGCTTTACGAGGCCGCCCGCAAGGCGGCGGCGGCTATCGGTTATGTGGGCGTGGGCACGGTGGAGTTCGTCGCTGGCGGCAAGGACGCCTATTTCATCGAGATGAACACCAGGCTCCAGGTCGAGCATCCGGTGACGGAAATGATTACCGGCCTCGATCTGGTCGAATGGCAGTTGCGCGTGGCAATGGGCGAGAGGCTTCCCTTGCGGCAAGAGGAAATCGCGCGGCGCGGGCACGCCATCGAGGCCCGGCTCTATGCCGAGGACCCGGCGGCGGGTTTCTTGCCGTCGATTGGCGAGCTGACTCATTGGCGCATGCCCAAGGAAGGGCACAGCCTCCGCATCGACACCGGCTTTACGGAAGGCGGCAAGGTTTCCCAATATTACGACCCGATGCTGGCAAAGGTCATCGCGCACGCTGGAACCCGCGAGGGCGCGCTGGCCCGTCTCAAGGGCGCGCTGGCCGGCACCGAGATCGCGGGCGTTACCACCAACGCGGCGTTCCTCGCACGCCTTCTTGGCGAAGACGCCGTGGCGAAAAACGCCGTCGATACGGGATATATCGAGCGCGAGCGCGCCGGCTTAAGCGATGCCGCCGACGGCGTCGCCGCGTATCGGCTCGCGGCGGCTTGCGCGGCCGTTCTTAGCGCGGAAGCAGCCAGCGCACGCCGCGATGCCGCGGACCCGCATTCGCCTTGGGCGCAAACCACAGGCTGGGCGCTATGCGGCCCCCGCAAGCGCCGTCTGCAGTTCCGGGACAAAGCGGGCGCGGTGCACGAGGCGGTGCTCGTCCAAAGCCGCGGCGGCATGGCGCTCGAAGCCGATGGAAACCGCCGGAGTTTTAGCTTCACGCTGTTGGAAGACCGCCGGTACTCGGTCACCTTCGGAGATGTAAACCGGGCGATGACCGCGCTCTTCGCGGATAACGGCATCACGGTTTTCGACGGGCCGGAAGCGATAAAGCTTACGCTCATAGAGCCCCACGCCGCGGATGCAATTGGAGCCGAGCCCGAAGCCGGCCCCGTGGCGCCCATGCCCGGCACGATCCTGGCACTGCTGGCCAAACCCGGCGAGGTCTTGGAAGCTGGCGCGCCGATGCTCATTCTTGAGGCCATGAAGATGGAGCACACCCTGCGCTTCCCGGCACGCGGGCGAGTCGCGCGCTATCTCTGCGCGGTGGGCGATTTCGTGGCGGAGGGCGCGTCGCTGGCGGAGTTCGAAGCGGAAGAGGTGGGCTAGTACGCAGTGTTGCTGGAGGATGAGTTATAGGCATGGGGCGTCACCCCTCACCCCCGCCCTCTCCCCATGGGAGAGGGGGCTCGCTCGAAGCCGTTGAGAAGGCGTCCCCTCTCCCATTGGGAGAGGGACAGGGTGAGGGGTAACGCCCCATGTGTGGATCGCTGCTTCTGGGGACTAAGCATGAGCGAGCGTTTTCGTATTGTCGAGGTGGGGCCGCGCGACGGCCTGCAGAACGAAGCGGCGGCGGTGCCGGCGGCCACCCGGATCGCGTTCATCGAGAAGCTCATCGCGGCCGGCTTGACCTCCATCGAGGCGGGAAGCTTCGTCTCGCGCAAATGGGTGCCGCAAATGGCGGGCACGGCCGAGGTGCTGCAAGCCTTCGCGGGGCGGGCCGGTATCTCCCTGCCCGTGCTCGTGCCGAACGAAAAAGGTCTGGACGCGGCGCTCGCGGCCGGTGCGCGCGAAATCGCCATCTTCGGCGCGGCCTCCGAGACCTTCTCGCAGAAGAACATCAACTGCTCGATCGAGGAGTCGCTGCAAAGGTTCGGGCCCGTGGCGGAACGCGCGCTCGCGGCGGGCGTGAAAGTGCGCGGCTATGTTTCCTGCGTGCTGGGCTGCCCTTACGAGGGGCGCGTGCAACCCGGCAAAGTGGCGGAAGTGGCGGCGCGGCTATTCGAGCTGGGCTGCTACGAAATTTCGCTTGGCGATACGATAGGCGCGGGCACGCCGCGCGCCGCCAGGGAGATGCTGAAGGCGGCCGCCCAGCGCGTTCCGCTTTCGCAACTCGCGGTGCATTTCCACGATACCTATGGGCAAGCCATCGCCAACATTTACGCGTGCGTGGAAGAAGGCGTGCGCAGCGCCGACAGCTCGGCTGGCGGGTTGGGCGGCTGCCCTTACGCAAAGGGCGCATCCGGCAATGTCGCGACGGAAGATGTGGTGTATCTGCTCGATGGGCTGGGCTTCGAGACGGGCGTGGACCGGGACGCGGTTATCGAAGCCGGCCGGTATATTTATGCGGCGCTCGGCAAATCTCCCCGGTTTTGAAGTCGCACGGGGTGTCGTCGAATAGCTCGCAACCGTCATCCCGGAAACGCCGGAGGCGTAATCCGGGATCGTTACGAGCGCTGGCGCTCTTTACGATCCCGCGTCTGCGCAGCAGCATTTCATGCCGCGGCGCGCACGGGATGACGCCAACCGGCAACCCAACTCAGGCTTTGCCCATGCGATCCCAGAACGCCTTGATTTTACTGAGGAAGCCGGCTGTTTCTGGATGTGTCGCGTCGGTGGACGCCTTCTCGAATTCCTTGAGCAGGTCCTTCTGCCGGCGCGATAGGTTCTGCGGCGTCTCGACCTCGACTTGAACGTAAAGGTCGCCGGTGACCTTCGAGCGCAGCACCGGCATGCCCTTGCCGCGCAGGCGGAATTGCTTGCCGGTCTCGGTGCCCTCGGGCACTTTCACCCGCGCGCGGCCGCCATCGATGGTGGGCACCTCGATCTGCCCGCCCAAGGCCGCCGTGGTCATGGTGATGGGCACGCGGCAGAACAGGTCCGCGCCGTCGCGCTGGAAAATGTCGTCGGGCAGGATCGACAGGAAGATGTAGAGATCGCCGGCAGGTCCGCCGCGGACGCCCGCTTCGCCTTCGCCCGCCAGCCGGATGCGTGTGGAGTCCTCGACGCCGGCTGGAATGTTCACCGAGAGAATGCGCTCGCGCGTAACCCTGCCGCTGCCGGCGCAGGAGTGGCACGGCTTCTGAATGATCTCGCCGCGGCCCTGGCAGGTGGTGCAGGTTCGCTCGATGGTGAAAAAGCCTTGGCTGGCCCGCACCTTGCCGAAGCCTTGGCAGGTCGGGCAGGTGATGGGGCTGGAGCCCGCTTCCGCGCCGGCGCCGCCGCAGGCTTCGCAAGTCACCGAGGCGGGCACGCGGATTTGCGCGGCCTTGCCGGTGAACGCGTCGCCGAGCATAATTTCCATGTTGTATTTGAGATCGGAGCCGCGTTCCTTAGCGCCGCGTCCGCGGCTGCGGCGGCCTCCCATGAACTCGCCGAACAGGTCGTCGAATATCTCCGACATCGAGGCCGAGAAGTCATTGCCGAACCCGTAGCCCGCGCCATTGGGGCCCATCGATCCATCGAAAGCGGCGTGGCCGAACTGATCGTAAGCCGCGCGTTTCTGCGGGTCCTTCAGCGCCTCGTAAGCCTCGTTGACCTCTTTGAAATTGACTTCGGCTGTGGTGTCTCCCGGATTCTTATCGGGATGAAACTCTTTCGCGAGCCGCCGGAAAGCGCTTTTGATTTCGTGATCGGCTGCGCCCTTTTTCAGGCCGAGCACTTCATAGTAATCGCGCTTCATGGTCTGTTCTTGAGATCCTTCGCGATGCGAGCTTGCCAGCCAGAAGTTCAGCTTAGGCTTCTAAAGCATAAATAACGCGCGCTGAGCTGTCGTCCAACCCGCGCGCGAACAAAGGGAGAGCCCCGTAGCTCTCCCCTTATGCGTTCTAGGCAGACTTCTTCTTGCCTTCGTCGTCTTTGACTTCCTCGAATTCCGCGTCGACAACACCGTCAGACGGAGCCGAAGTGCCGGCGCCCTGTCCGGCGCCGCCGCTTGCCGCCGCCGCCGCCGCCGCGTCCGCGCCGCCGGATTGCCGGTAAAGCGCCTCGCCGAGCTTCATCGCCGCCTTTGCCAGTTCGTCGGCCTTTGCCACGATCTTGGCGGCATCGTCGCCGCTCGAGGCGGTCTTGAGCTCGAACATGGCGGTCTCGATGGCCTTGCGGTCGGCATCCGACGCCTTGTCGCCGAGTTCCTGCAGCGTTTTCTCCGTCGAATGGACGAGCGCTTCGGCCTGGTTCTTCGCCTCGACCAGCTCGCGCTTTTGCTTGTCTGTCGCGGCGTGCGTCTCGGCTTCCTTCACCATCCTGTCGATTTCGTTGTCGCTCAAGCCGCCCGAGGCTTGGATGCGGATCGACTGCGCCTTGTTCGTCGCCTTATCGAGGGCCGAGACATTGACGATGCCGTTCGCGTCGATGTCGAAGGTCACCTCGATCTGCGGCACGCCGCGCGGCGAGGGTGGGATGCCGACAAGGTCGAACTGCCCGAGCATCTTGTTGTCCGCCGCCATTTCGCGCTCGCCTTGGAAGACGCGGATGGTCACGGCGTTCTGGTTATCCTCGGCGGTCGAGAAAACCTGGCTCTTCTTGGTCGGAATGGTGGTGTTGCGGTCGATGAGCCGCGTGAACACGCCGCCAAGCGTCTCAATGCCGAGCGACAGCGGTGTCACGTCGAGCAGCAGAACGTCCTTCACGTCGCCTTGCAGCACGCCGGCCTGGATGGCGGCGCCCATGGCGACCACTTCGTCCGGGTTGACGCCCTTGTGGGGCTCTTTCCCGAAGAAGTTCTTCACCATCTGCACGACCTTCGGCATGCGCGTCATGCCGCCGACGAGCACAACCTCGTCGATCTCGCCGGCCTTGAGCGATGCGTCGCGAAGGGCTGCCTCGCATGGCCCGATCGTCTTTTGAAGAAGATCGTCCACCAGACTCTCAAGCTTGGAGCGCGTGAGCTTCATGGTGAGATGCTTGGGCCCGCTTTGGTCAGCGGTGATGAACGGCAGGTTGATCTCGGTCTGCTGGGCGCTCGACAGCTCGATCTTAGCCTTTTCGGCGGCTTCCTTCAAACGCTGCAGCGCAAGCTTGTCCTTGCGCAGGTCGATGCCGTTCTCCCTGCGGAACTCGCTTGCGAGGTAATCGACAAGCCGCATGTCGAAGTCTTCGCCGCCAAGGAACGTGTCGCCGTTGGTGGACTTAACCTCGAAGACGCCGTCGCCGATTTCCAGGACCGAAATATCGAAGGTGCCGCCGCCGAGGTCGTAAACCGCGATGGTCTTGGACTCTTTTTTCTTGTCGAGGCCGTAGGACAGCGCTGCCGCCGTGGGCTCGTTGATGATGCGCAGAACCTCAAGCCCCGCGATCTTGCCCGCATCCTTGGTTGCCTGGCGCTGGGCGTCGTTGAAGTAAGCTGGAACGGTGATGACCGCTTTTTCCACCTTCTCGCCAAGATAAGCTTCGGCGGTTTCCTTCATCTTCTGCAAAATGAAGGCGGAGATTTGTGAAGGCGAGTATTTCTTGCCGTGGCCTTCGACCCAAGCGTCGCCATTGTCGCCGCGAACGATCTTGTAGGGCACGAGGCCCATGTCCTTTTTCACCATCTCGTCGTCCCAGCGGCGCCCGACCAGGCGCTTGATGGCGAAAAAGGTGTTCTCGGGATTGGTAACGGCTTGCCGCTTTGCGGGCAGGCCGATCAAACGCTCGCCGTCGGCGGTGAAGGCCACCATGGACGGTGTCGTGCGCATGCCTTCCGCGTTTTCAATAACTTTGGGATGGCTACCTTCCATGACGGACACGCAAGAATTAGTCGTGCCCAGGTCAATGCCAATCACTTTCGACATCGTTCAGAACCTCGTGCTGCTCACCCTAGCTGCGAGACGTCATTCTCTTGGCAGCCAGCGGCCCCCGTATTTTAGACTTCGTGACGTCCGTCCCGCGCCGAGATGGTTATCTCGAATTTTTGATGATATAGGGGAGCGTTGCTGGGCGCGCAAGCACCACGGACGCATCTGTTACAGCCGAAGCGTTTTCACGAACAAGATATTGCAGACTTTTGGGACGTGGCGCACGGCAAGCTTGCCAGCGCTTTCCGAATCAGTCCTCACCGCCCGGCCAGTCCAAGGCGTCCGCGCCGGGCTCGCAATCGAACGCCGTTTCGGCTGCGAAGCATGAGGGCGCCGGTGAGCTGTCATCCGCCGGAAACACCGCCGCCGATACTTCCCGCGGCATGGCAGGGCTTTGCCCGGCGCCGCCTTCGGGCTCGGCGCTATCGTCCGGATTGAGCGCAAGGAGAGCCGCAAGCGGTATCGCGGCGGCCTTGGCGGGGATCGGGTGGAATGGCCTGTTGCCTGGCATGAACTTCGTCCTTGGCTCGAAGGGAACGGCGCGCCGGTACAACAGTCAACTAATTCCTGAAGTTCCCGGCCGCGTATGCGAATTGGCCGCATCCGCGCGCCGCGGCGCCGGCCCTCCACGGCGCAACCATGAACGCAGAGTCTTGTGGCAGGCGTATTGCAGTCCGGGGCCTATTCGCCGCGGATTTTATCCTTGCGCAGCCGGTACCAGGGGCGCAAAAATTGTAAATTACCGCGAGCACTGCCAGAGGAGGGTCCATGGACGACATCTTGCCCAGCGCATTTGGCCCGGCGGGCCAGGCTCAGAGCTTCGCTCAACCGCCTGCCGGGCATCTCCCCTACACCGCCTTCTCAAGAAACGAACTCAACGCGATTTTTTCCGTTTACGGCGCGAAGGTCGCCGAGGGCGAGTGGCGGGACTACTCGATAGACTTCCTGAAGGACAGGGCGGTCTTTTCGATCTTCAGGCGGGCTTCGGAGCGGCCGCTTTACCGGATCGAGAAGGACCCGAAGCTTACCAAACGCCAAGGCGCCTATAGCGTCGTCGCGATGACCGGGCTCATCTTGAAGCGCGGCCACGACCTCGCAAAGGTGCTACGCGTGCTTGAGCGCCGGTTGCGGATTGTGAAGTCCTGAGTGCTGGTGAGCCCGGATAGGGTGCGCCAGCGGCGCGCCCAACGGAGAAACAAGCTCCGGTTTCGAATTTTTGCCGTCCTGAGCGCCTGCGGCACGGGCGGGGTTTGCCCCATCGCTGGCTGCTGAAGAAGCCCGCGTTCGTCATCGCGAGGCGGCAAAGCCGCCGTGGCGATCCAGTGCCACTAGTGGTGAAAGTCTAACGCTTCGGCCCGGCTCCGGGCGTGGCGCCGGAACATGACGTGCTTTAGGCCCCGCTTCGACCAATTGGCTACCTGAAGGCCGACAGCAGGCATTTGGGTTATTGGCTTGGTGGTCTCTTGCTTGGGGCTAACCGGCTGTGCCAAGCGGTTGTCAGCATATGCCCCCTCGGCAGAGTCCGCTAGCGATCCAGACCATACCGCCTCAACGTTTTTGCAAGTTCTTTCATACCACGCTTCTCCAGTTCCCCAATGAAAACGGCCCACGGGGGGATGTTGCTTCTATATGGTTTCTCACACGCGCCAGCATAGAGGCCTCCGCCTGGACCGGCATACAGCCCGCCTCCAGGCCCCGTGGAAAGCCCGCCGCCAGCCCCTGTATAAAGTCCTCCTCCTGGGCCAGTGTAAAATCCTCCACCAACTCCCGTATAGAGGCCTCCGCCCACTCCCGTATACATCCCGCCACCGACACCAGTATACAGGCCGCCACCAACCCCAGTGTAGGCTCCCCCGCCCACTCCCGTGTAAAGGCCACCACCAACGCCTGTGTAGCGCCCACCTCCTACACCTGAGTATTGATCGCGCGGCCAAGTATTTTCAGGCACCACTATCTCCTTCGCATCCTTTGGCACTCTCTGCCAACGAGTGCCAAAAGCGGGTGATTCGATACTCACCGCAACGAGAGATAGAGGGCTAACCACATTTCAATACGCTAACCGCACTTGACGCTAACCGCACTTGCGCGCCCATATAGCTATAGCAGCGGAAGGCCGATGGCGCCCATTTGCCTGGCTGTGAAGATAAGAAAGCCTGCAGCACGCAGCCGGGCGCCCGTTCGCCCTCGTGAGAGTCAGCGGCCTGATCGCGGGGACAAGCCTTAAGCGCGTATGGGGCGAGGCCCGGCGCGGCGATCCAGCGGCGCATTGAGTTTGTTGGTTATCTTGATTGCTTCGCGGGGTTTACCCCGGCCCCCGAGCCGGGGCTCGCAATGACGATTTTGCCAGGCTCTTCGAGTTTTTCAGCAGTCTGCCCGCCGGCTTCTTCGCATTTTAACCAATTGCGTCCGCGCGCGGACTTGTCCTGTGCACCGGCTGCGGCGCCAAAAGTTGAGTTAGATAGATACGGGATGTAAATTGACTCGCAGCCAGCGCATGCAAGAAGGGGCGGCAAAACGCAAGACGAGAACTCAACCGGACTTAAAGTCTTTATTTCCCATTCGCGCCGCGACATGGCGTTCGCGGACCGGCTCGCCAGCGCCCTCGAAGCACGCGGCTTCGAGGTTACAATCGACCGGCGCAGCCTGCCCGCCCTGGAAGACCGGCGCCGGGAACTGCTCGGGTTCATCCGCGCGGCGGAAACGGTCGTGTTCGTCGTCAGCGCGAGTTCGGCCGGCTCGCCAGTGTGCGCCTGGCAAATCGAGCAAATCGCCGCCCTGAACAAGCGCCTCGCTCCGGTGGTGCTGGAGCCGGTCGAAAACGACGGAATCTCCGGCGATGTCACGAAGATCGAGGCCGTTTTCTTCGATCCGCCGAACGTCTGGGATAGCCAGATCGAGAAGCTTGCGGTGGCTCTGAATACCGATAGCGCCTGGCTCAAGGAACATTCGCGGTTAACGGATTTGGCCCTGCGCTGGCAGGAGGGCAACCGGCCGGAGGGGCAGCTTCTGAAGCGGGCCGCGATTAGAGCCGCCCAGCAATGGGCCGTGAGCCGCCGGAGAACGCACCGGCTCCGCCTGAGGCGGTGTTGGATTTTCTCAATGCCAGTTCAGAGCACGAAGGTACGGATGACGAACGCCAGCGGCGCACCGTTGGCCGCGCATTCGCGAAGCCGGCGGAGCAAGCGCTTGAGGAAGGGCTCGCCGGGAAGGCGTTGCGATTGGCGGCGGCGGGCGCGGTGCTGGCCTCCGATCTCGATCTCAAGCTTGTTCCGGAGCTGTGGGGCTCAGCCGTGCGGGCCATATTTGAAAGCCCGGCGCGCGCGGTGCTGAAAGGTCATGAAGACTCGCTGGGAAGTGCTGTGTTCAGCCCCGATGGCGTCCGGATCGTGACGGCGTCTTCGGACGGCACGGCGCGCGTGTGGGACGCGCACACCGGAGCCTTGCTCGTGTGCCTGAGAGGCCATGAAGCCCCGGTGTGGAGTGCCGCGTTCAGTCCCAATGGCGGCCAGATCGTGACGGCGTCGGCCGGCAAGACGGCGCGGCTGTGGGACGCAAACAGCGGCGCCTTGATCGCGTCCCTGGAAGGCCATGAAGCCTCGGTGGGAAGTGCGGCGTTCAGCCCCACCGGCGGCCGGATCGTGACGGCGTCGGACGATGGCACGGCGCGTGTGTGGGACGCGAACCTTGGAACCATGCTCGTGTGCCTGAAAGGCCATGAAGGCTCGGTGTGGCGCGCGGCGTTCAGCCCCGGCGGCCGCCGGATCGTGACGGCGGACGACGAGGCGGCGCGGGTGTGGGATTCGCACGCCGGAACCTTGATCGCGTCCCTGGAAGGCGATTATGGCGAGGTGGTGAGTGCTGCGTTCAGCCCCAATGGCCAGCGGATCGTGACGGCGTCGCGCGATAGGACCGCGCGGCTGTGGGATTCGCATACCGGAACCTTGCTCGCGTGCTTTAAGGGCCATCGGAAGAAGGTGGTGAGCGCTGCGTTCAGCCCCGATGGCGGCCAGGTCGTGACGGCGTCGGCCGACAGGACGGCCGGGGTGTGGGACGCAAACGCCGGAACCCTGCTCGCGGTCCTGGAAGGCCATTCTGGCGAGGTGATGAGTGCTGCGTTCAGCCCCGATGGCGGCCGGATCGTGACGGCGTCGGCCGACAAGACCGCGCGGGTATGGGATGCGCGCACCGGAACCTTGCTCGCGTCCCTGAAAGGCCATTCCGGCGAGGTGATGAGTGCCGCGTTCAGCCCCGATGGCCGCCGGATCGTAACGGCGTCGGACGACAGGACGGCGCGGTTGTGGGATGCGAGCACCGGCCCCTTGATCTCGCCTCTGAAAGGCCATGGACACCGGGTGCAAAGTGCCGCGTTCAGCCCCGATGGCGGGCGGATCGTAACGGCGTCGGCCGGCAGGACGGCGCGGCTGTGGGACGTGCGCACCGGAACCTTCATCGCGCCTCTGCAAGGCCATGAAAGCCGGGTGCAGAGTGCTGCGTTCAGCCCCGATGGCGGCCGGATCGTGACGGCGTCGGACGACAAGACCGCGCGGATATGGGATGCGGACACCGGAGCCTTGATTGCGTCCCTGGAAGGCCATTCTGGCGAGGTGCTGAGTGCGGCGTTCAATTCCAGCGGCGGCTGGATCGTGACGGCGTCGCGCGACAAGACGGCGCGGCTGTGGGACGCGAAGGCCGGAACCTTGCTTACGTCTCTGAGAGGCCATGACGGTTCGGTGGGAAGTGCCGCGTTCAGCCCCGATGGCCGCCGGATCGTGACGGCGTCGGACGACAAGACGGCGCAGCTGTGGGACGCAAACTCCATAACCTTGCTCGCGTCTCTGAGAGGCCATCAGGACACGGTGGGAAGTGCCGCGTTCAGCCCCGATAGCGGCCGGATCGCGACGGCGTCGGCCGACAGGACGGCGCGGCTGTGGGACGTGCGCACCGGAACCTCGATCGCGTGCCTGAAAGGCCATGAGGGCTCGGTGTGGAGCGCGGCATTCAGCCCCGATGGCGGCCGGATCGTGACGGCGTCTTGGGACGGCACGGCGCGCGTGTGGGACGCGCACACCGGAAGCTCGATCGCGTGCCTGAGAGGCCATGAAGGCTCGGTGTGGCGCGCGGAGTTCAGCCCGGACGGCGGCCGGATCGTGACGGCGTCTTGGGACGGCACGGCGCGGGTGTGGGACGCACGCACCGGAATCTCGATCTTGTGCCTGAGAGGCCACGAAGGCTCGGTGTGGAGTGCGGCGTTCAGCCCGGACGGCCGCCGGATCGTGACGGCGTCGGACGACAGGACTGCGCGGCTGTGGGACGTGTCGCGCACCGGGGTAATTGTGCGTGGCAGCGCCATGGTCTTGACCGCGGCGCTAGCGCGGGGCATCGGCTGGCGCAACCCTGCCGGGAAAATCGACGCCCTCATGCAAGACGCTCCGGAAGACCTTTATGAGGCCGCGCGCGCGTCACTGCTCGATCCGGAGCAATATCCGGCGGAGGAAATCGCGCGGCGCGAGCGCCTCCTTGAGCAAACCATCGTGGACCTCCGTGCGCCCTTGCATCCGAACTGCTATCTGAGCCCGGCGCAGTTCGCTGAAGAATTTGGGCTGCTGGTCCGTTGCCAGGTATCGGCGGGCGGAGACAGTACCAACGAGGAAAAAGCCCCCGATGAGGAGAAAGAGGACCCCCCGGCCGATTTGAAGGCGGGCCCGGAAACCGCCGGGGAGAGCGCTCCCGCCCCCCAAAATCCGCCGGCTCCACAGGATTATCCTGTTCAGCCTTCGCCGATCCCGCTCTGGAGCTGGTACCAGTGGCTGGCATTCTGGCTATTGATGATCGGTCTCTCCGCCGTTGTGACGTTTGGCGCTTTCGGCTGGCTGAGTAAATATTGACCCGGCTTTAAGCCGAATTCGCTGGCGGAAATGCGCGTCGAAGCGGCCCGCAGCGTCGTCCCCGCGGAGGCGGGGACCCACGCTAGTAGCTTGTTCTGACAGGATAAATGGATTCCCGCCTTCGAGCCTGTGAAAAAATCAGCGACCCAGTTGAAATCCGGGCCGCAGCGTCGCTCCCGCGAAGGCGGGTACCCATATAAGAGCTTGTTCCAGCCGAATAAATGGTTTCCCGCCTTCGCGGGAATGACGCTGCGGAGTCTTCCGGAAGCCCGCAATTCCGATTCTTTCACACGCTCCTTCGCGGGAATGATACCGAATCCGGTTGATTGCTTCCGCAGAAGACCCCCTCACTCTGTCTCTCTCCCCAAGGGGAGAGAGGACGCTAGAATTCTCGCTGCGGGCAGTTCAGGCGTCCCTTCTCCCCTCGGGGAGAAGGACAGGATGAGGGGGGACTTCGTGAAGCATTCAACCGGATTCGGTATGACGGCCGTGCATCTTTTCACGCACTCCCGCGCGGGAATGACCCTCGTTGGCGGTGCCCGCCCGCGATTAGCGCTCCCTATATGGATCTGGCAAGGTTTTGCCTGCCATGCGAGGGCTTCGTTCGCCTTGCTGTTGCTGGGCACTTCGCACAGCCTGCATGGCGTTTTGGACCTCCGCGACCGCGGGGTGGGTTGGGCCATATGCCCTGAGCCGGATGGCCAGCGCGCGGTTGAGGAGCGCTTCGGCGTCTTTATAGCGCAATTGCCTTGCATAGACCGCCGAAAGGTTAAAAAGAGCTGCTGACAAGAAGAGGCTCTTTTCGTCAGGGTTGTTCTCACCAATTGCGACCGCGCGTTCGAAAAGCGGCTCGGCCTCGGCGACCTTTCCCAGCTCCAAATATGTAACCGCTAAACGATTGGCGATCATGCCAACCCAAATATCCCGCGGGCCGAGCGCCATCCCGGCCTCTTCGAGGGCCAGTGTAAACGCTACGATAGCCTCGGAATTACGTGCCTCGGCTTTGTATATAACCGCCAAATTGGCGGTGACTTGAGAGAGCCTTGGATCCGAAGATTTAAATGTCTCATGGGCGATGGCGAAAGCCCGGGAAAGAGTCAGCTCGGCATCTTTGTAACGGCCTTGCGCGTTATATGCGCCTCCGAGCGCGTTCAACGCATCGAAAACGCGGCTTTGGTCCTGCGTTGGCTCCCCGGTCAAAAGCGACAGCGATCGCAAGGCGGCCTCTGTTTCCTCCGAGTATCGGCGTTCCCTCCCATAGAAGAAGGCAAGATTATGCAGCGCGCCTGCTTCTGAAACCGGATCGCCAGACTTTTCGAAAGCGCCGATGGCCAGCTTGAAAAAGGCCTCGGCGTCCGCCGCGCGGCCATCGCCGGCATAATAAAGTGCAAGGCGGTTCGCGATGGCGCCTACCCGGTAGCTATCCGGCCCGGCTGCTCCGGCAGCGATGGCCAAGGCGTGTTCTAACAGAGAGATTGCCTCCTTGCTTCTTCCTTGCGCCTTGTAAACTATCGCTAAATTGCTCAGCCCCCACGCAAACACCGCGCGAGAAGCGAATGCTCTTCCGGCAGCGTCAGCGAACCGCTCCATCCAAATACCGGCATGTCGATAGTGCGGCCGGTATCCGAGACTTTCCGCGATTGAGGCGATGGAAAAGCGGCCAGCTTCAAGGGTTTTTCCTATCGCTGTGAGCGCCGTCGAACGCGAGAGTCCGAACTCCCGGCCTTCCGCCGGGGGACTTGAACCGCGATATGCGCCGTCCGTGTCCATGGCAATGTTTTGGAGGACAGAGTAAAGCGGGCTCCGCACAATAGTTTTGGAGAGAACTAAAGCATTGCCGGCGTAGCTGCTGAAATTAACATCTCGTACCGCGCCGGTTGCCGCGGACAACATGCCGGAGCACACCACAATCAGGACAGCAATTAAGTTGCAAGCGGTCGAAATGCGCGGAATATATGCGTAAATGGCGGCCAGCACTGCTGCTTTCCTTCCTGTTGCAGGCGATCAAGCAACGTATGCTTGGCGTCTCCCGATTCGCAACCGAAGATTGTACCGCTCATGCCGCTTTCCCATATTAAGAATGGGCTAGAGAATATTCGCGCATGCAAAACCTTTTGAGGGGCTTCGGAAGAACACGCTATAACAATTGCGGGTTGTATAGCTGTGTGCCTTGCCGGCTACTTCGACGCGAATTATTGTGTGATGCGCGCGAAAGTTGTCGCTTTCCGCGATCTAAACCGTAATTGTTGGCAGGCAAGGCTTGGGTGATTCACGCCCAGCCCGGCAGTTGCGGTTCTCTTAATACATGTACGGGTTGAGGCGATCTTGGCATTCCATTGCCTGCAAGGACGGCCGTCCGCACCTTTAGGCTAAGCGGCTGACAATAATTGGCGCGTTCCCTGGGATAAGGGATAAGCCGGCGAGCTTACGGTTTTGCGTTTAGGGTGGTGTGCGTGGAGAGTCCCGAAACAATGGAAATAGTCTATGCTATCCACAAGGTCTTTCCGATTTCGCAAAGTACGGAATTGGTGCGCGCCGATGGCATTATTGCTTGCGGTGTACAGTCCAGGTCATGCTGAAACCCTGAAAGAAGCTTTAGCAGCAGCATATCTCTACAACCCGACTTTGAAATCCGCTCGCGCGCAGCTCCGCAGCGCGGACAATGGCGTTTCTCTCGCCAAATCCGGATACAGGCCAACCGTTTCGGCGACCTACCAGGAGGGGTGGGACGACTTACGTACCAAACTCCACAGTCTTGAAATCCCGCAGGGGTCTCTTCCGTTTTGCCCAGGAACCCTGGCCAGTAGCACAACCGCCACCTGCTCCCAAAGCTTCCTGCCCCTCCCGCTGAGTACTCTTACCAGCAGCCAGATCGGAAACGGCCAGTCCAATCCCCGTATGGGACAAATCACTCTCCAAGAGACCTTGTTCGACGGCTTTCGCACCTACAACAATGTCAAGGGGGCGGAGGCATTAGTGGAAGCCGGCCGCGAGGATCTTCGCAACGCCGAAATAAGCATGCTTCTGAACGCGGCGACGGCTTACATGAATGTGGTGCGCGATGCGGCCATCGTTGGGCTGCGCCAAAATAACGTCAAGGTGCTCGCCGAGCAGCTGAGGGCGACGGAAGACCGCTTCAAGGTGGGCGAGGTGACGCGCACCGATGTAGCGCTGGCACAATCCGGGCTCGCTGCCTCGCAAGCGGATCTCAGCATCGCGCAAGGTACGCTTTATGGCGATCAGGCGCTGTTCGGGCAATTTATCGGTCATCCCCCGGCAAACTTGAGAGATCCGGGGCCTCCCACGAAGCTGCTGCCCAAGACCCTTCAAGGGGCAATCGACGTTGCCGAAGCCGAGAATCCCGGAATTCTCGGCGCGATCTTCCGCGAGCGCGCCCAAAATCATCAGGTCAAGGCGGTTAAAGGCCAGCTTCTTCCGACCCTTTCCTTTAACGCGAGCTATAGCAGAGCCGCGCAGCCGTTCGGGCTTCCCAATGTCGCCTTTGAGGACGAGACCCGCGTGTACGGCCAATTAACCGTTCCGCTCTACCAGGCGGGAAGCGTCTCCGCGCAGATCCGGCAGGCCATCGAGACCTTGTCCGGGATGCGCGAGAATATCGACGCGCAGCGCGAGCTTGCGAGGGCGAATGTCAGCTCTCAATGGGGATTGATCGTTGCGGCAAAAGGCAACGTAGCTGCTGGAAAATCGGCTGTGGAAGCCACCAAGATCGCCTTGGAAGGCGTGCGGGAGGAGGAACGGGTCGGCCAGCGCACGCTTCTCGATGTACTCAATTCGGAGCAGCAATTTTTGAACGCGAATGTGAATCTGGTCTCATTCCAGCGCGACCTTGTGGTTGCGTCCTACGGCGTGCTCGCATATATGGGCCGGCTCACCGCCTATGACATTGCTCTTGAGGCTGAGCTTTACGACCCCGCCCGCTATTACGGCCAAGTCAAGGACCTATGGTATGGCTGGGGCGCCGCGATCGACGACCGGGTGGATCCCCGCGTGGCTCCTGTCAACGATCCAGGCCGTGCGCCTTGGCAAACTTCCACGGACGGGCCCGCTTACACCCAGACACTGCCGCAGGTCCCGTGAGCTGTAGAAGCGGCTTGAAAAGCATGGGTTCAAAGAAACCAAGGCGAGCATTGCTAACAAGCTCGCGAGGGCGACAGTTCCGGCAGCCTTCTTTCTGGCCTGCCTCGCTGCGCTAGAATTGGAAGGCGTGAGATTGGAGGATTTGTAGTTTAATCAATATTCTTGACTAGAAACTTACCGTCTGCGAAAGTTATATAAATGCGAAACTGTATAGGGTTTGCATTAATTGCGGTTGCCTTATAGTTTAGAACCCATTCTTCTCCGGGCCAAAAAATTACTGCAGTATCGTTTCGCTTCGATACGTCATTGGCATCCATACCGACAACTCGGAAGCGACCGTCACTCGAAATCCTAGTTTCGAATAGCTCAAAAACAACGCTTTCTCCTGGCGTCAAAATAGGACTATTCCCATCCCAATTCAGTAATCCCCTGACATTTTCGGGCCGAACATTGTAGGGATACAATCCTTTCCAAGATAACAATTCTCTGGGACTCTTGTCCATCCCAACCAACTGAAGCTTGAGACTTCTTGCTTCTATACTGCCATTGTTTTTCAATGAAATGTACCAAAATTGTGATTCTGGTCTATCGCTTCTGGCGAAGACATTCGTAATATCTAATTCTGGTCGTTTTGGTAGATTTACATCAATGCGATTGCTTTTTAGATAAATTCTTCCTTCCTCAGTGAGCCTAATTACGAACGGCGCACCCCACCGGTTTTCGGGAATGAGCCTCATATAAGAAGGTGGCATGTCTTCGATAAGCTCACGAAACTTAGCGCGTTCGATTTCACCATCTGTACCAAAGAGATCTATAATTAAATTCACGTTTTTACCGCGATTTATATCTCCATCGAAATATAACCGTCCGTTTTCTCTTGAGACTATTAGCCTGGTAGTTGCGAAATGGCGCTGATACTCAGACAGCAATCCTAATAATTTTTCTTGAGGCGACGAGAGAACAGTCTCCGTTGGGATTGGCCTGCCTTCGATTGCTGACGAAGTTTCTGAGTTTTTTTGGCGGGCATTCACCCATCGAATCGCTTCGTTGGTCGCTGCGGCGGAAATAGCACCTACTAAGCCAACGATTAGGATTCTTGCCCACAAAGGAGCGCTTGTCTGTATGCCCCACATGATGCCTGTCGTAATGAAAAGTGCGCCGGCAATCAAAAAGAAAACGCGGGCAGCCCTAAACTCTGGCGGAGAAAGCCCTACCACGGCATACCCCGCGCCCGCGAGGATACTCGCAATTGTGGGCATGAATGCCAACAAGAAGTCGGATGCGCCCATGGTAGCAATATCCCCCAACCCTTTTCCTTAGGGGTATAGCGCCTAGCTCTGGATTCGCAAACAAACTTAGAAAGAGAAGCGGCCCAAGCCGCCCGCGCCCTTATGGCGCGCGCTCCTGAAACTTATCCCCCTGTTTGGCTGACAAGTGCTCACGTTTTCGCTTGCGGGATGCCAGAATCTCTAAGTAAATAAACCCCCCTTTCCAAACCATAGGAAAGCAAGGCCTACAATTAGCGGCCAAAGGGGCAATTCAATGCTAGAATCATTAACCCCTTCATGGGATGGGATTTTTCGCTGGTCAAGAATTGGCGCGTTTGTTTTCGCTGGATTGGCAGCCACATCCGCCTTTATTTCAGGTTGGGTAGGAGCGAAACTTTCCGCTGAAACCAAGAAAGAATTTAATATTAAACTTGTAGAGGCCAACACCAAAGCGCTTGAAGCCCAGCTTGCACTTGAAAAATTCAAAGCGCCAAGAGTTCTTTCCGAAGAACAGCAAGCCTCTATAGGAGAAAAGGTTTCATCATTCGTAGGCCAGCGCGTTTCAATAGGCGCGATTCCAACGGCGTTTGAGCACGTGGCGTTAGCTGAAATGATATCCCAAGCATTGCATAAAGGGGGCCTAACGCCAAACTTCAACCAAGGCGCGGCGGAAATGCACGTCGGTCCGACGAAGGGCGTTGTCGCCAGATATGTCACGGGGAACGACAGGGGCAAAACATTCGCGGAAATTCTCGCGTCAGCTTTAAGAGATGAAGGAATTGCCGCTGGCGCCGTGCCAGATATGATGAAATCCCTGATCAAACAGGAAGAGGTGAATGTCGAGGGACATTCTTGGGTTGTTATCGTCGTAGGCGAAAAACCCTGAGGAACCGCTGAAACAGTTCCCGTCAAGACCGTCAGCAGCATTAATGCGCCCACCGCGCAGGCCGAACTCATGCTTGGCCTGGCGAAACGCCAGAAAGGCCCCAATACCCTACCGAATAGCTCAGGTATCGGAGCGGTATCCCCCTTCTGGCGTTTGCGCCATAATACCGGAAATGTCCCCTGAAACGCATAGGCGCTGACATAACGGGGGAATCGCCCCTCACCCTATCCCTCTCCCCATGGGAGAGGGGACGCCTTCTCAACGGCTTCGGCGGGACTCCCTCTCCAGCCGCATCCGCTTGCGGATGCGGCCACGCTGAGATGCAAGCTCGCCAAGGCGAGCTTGCGGGGAGAGGGTTGGGGTGAGGGGCGATTCCCCTGTTCGTTGCGCAATCGGCATGTGAAGGGGCGAAGCGGTTCGATGACGCTTATGGCGGCGTGAACGAAGTGTGAAGGCCGGCCTACAGCCCGTTATGGTTAATGCCGGCATGGTAAACGCCGGGCGGGCATATTTTCGCCGCCGTCTTTTTGCGAATCTTTTGCCGTTTTGGGCCGGATTCCACGACTCCAAAATCCGTTTAAATATAATCGCAACTTCCAAATTAACCGCAAAACGGCGCGTTCATCGAAGCCATGGGCGCTACCGGCCTCCAAAAAAGGACCGCCGATCAATGCACTAGTAGCATTAATGCTTCGGAAAAGCGCATGCGGGATAATGGCGCCTCATAAGGAAAGGCCAGAAGCCTGCCGGAAAAAGCAGGTTCTGGCACCGAAACGAGGTAAAGCGGCGGTTAACCGGACGCCGCTTCGAGGTAGCGAACCTCAAGCTTGCGGCTGCGGCGCGGTAAGGCAGGGGGCCACGAAAAGATAGCCGAACCACACCCCATGCAGCGTTCTGCGTGGCGACAACCAGCCAGAAGCCCGCAAGGCTGAGGGCCAGGACGCTGCCCGCGATGGAGAAGAATTCGAGATGCGTGACGCGCGCCAGGGCCATCGTGGCCAGCGTATAGACGCCGAGCGGGAAGGTGAATGCCCACCAGCCGAGGTTGAAGGGCATGCCATGGCGGGCATACTGGGCCATCTTCAGCACGGCCAGAAGCAGCCACCAGACGCCATAGCCCCACAGCACAGTCCCGCCAATGACGCCGATGCCGAAAGCGACGTCGCCAACGCCCGGAATTCCTGCCGCGGCAAAGGTTGCGGGGGCGTCGCCGCCGAGCAGCAGCAGGCCGAGCGAGCCCGTGCCGATTGGGCCAAGCGCCAGCCAGCCAGACGCGGCCATGTTCCGGTCCGGCAGCTTGTGCAGGAATGAGACGCAGCAGAAGAATGACGAGGACGCTCATCGCCAGCGGAACCGAGAAGGCCCAGAGGACGTAGCTGGTGATCAACACGCCGAAAGCATCCGCGGCGGCCAAGTGCGGGATCAAGATGCCGCCGCTGGCCGCGGCGACTTCCGCCGCCACGATGGGAATGAGCCAGACCGCGGTCATGTTCTCCATGCTGTGGTCCTGCCTGGTGAACATCAGGAAGGGGACCAGCAGGCCGCTGGCAAGCGACAGGGCGACGTCCACCCACCAAAGCGGATACGCGACGGCGATGGTGGCCGCATCGCCCCAAAGCGGAATGCCGAAGGCCAGCAAGCCGTTGACAATGGTGGCAAGGCCCATCGGGATTGCCCCGAAGAACATCGAAGCTACGCCATGCTGCAAACACGCGCCGCGCGCCGCTGAAGAAAAACGCCCAGCGTGCCGCGTACAGGAGGGTGAACAGCGAGAACAGGCCGATATTGACCATCCAAAGCGCCCGGCCCGCCTCATGCAGGCTCTGGTGCAGGTCCGGAAGAGGGAGCGGAACCGGGAACTGGTTGAGCGCGAGCGCCAGAACGCCCGGTGCCCATGGTGACGGTGAACCAGTTCGGCGTGAACTGGCAGATGGCTCTGGGCAAGCCGGCTGGCCGGGCACGGCGCGCGCGGCGCGCCTCGACTTTCAACGGGGTCATGTCATTCATCTAATTGAATCTCTTCGGCTTGGCACAGGCGCGGCGCGAAAGCCGGCCTTGGGGGCTGCCACAAAGTGTGCGTGCACAACCAATCTTTCCAATAGATGTTTTGCATTATATCATGCAAAAAACAGATCGATCCGCCGTCCGGTTCCCGGCGTGGCGCAGCGAGGAACCCATGACCCTTGAGCAGCTCCGGATCTTCGTCGCGGTGGCCGAGCGCCAGCACGTCACCCAGGCAGCGCATGCCCTCAATCTCGCGCAATCGGCGGCGAGCCACGCCATCGCGGCGCTGGAGGCACGCCATCAGGCGAAGCTTTTCAAGCGGGTAGGGCGGCGCATCGAGCTGACCGAGGCGGGCCAGGTGTTCCTGGACGAGGCCCGGGCCGTGCTCGCGCGCGCCGAGGCCGCGGAGCTAACGCTGAGCGAGTTCGGCGGCCTGAAGCGCGGCACCTTGTCGGTGCAGGCGAGCCAGACCATCGCCAGCTACTGGCTGCCGCGCCACCTGGTCTCCTTCAAGAAGGCGTATCCGGAAATCCAGATCCGGCTGACCATCGGCAACACCGCGCAAGTTGCGGCGGCGGTTGAAAACGGCACGGCGGAGCTTGGCTTCGTGGAAGGCGCCGTCGAGGGCGGACGGCTTGCCTGCGAGCCCGTGGCGCGGGACCAGCTGTTTGTCGTGGTTGGGCCGGAGCATCCCTGGGCCGGGGGGGACCTCTGAGCCCGGCGGACCTGGCCGCGGGGGAATGGGTGCTGCGCGAGCCCGGATCGGGCACCAGATCGGCTTTCGAGGAGACTCTGGCTGCCCATGGAATCAAGCTGTCCGCGTTGCAGGTGCGGCTGGAGCTGCCCTCGAACGAGGCGGTGCGGGCGGCCGTCGAGGCGGGCCTCGGCGCCACGGCGATTTCGGCCTCGGTGGCGGCGCCGAGCCTTGAAGCCGGGCTGCTGCACCGGGCGCAATTCCCGCTTGCCTGAGCGCCTATTCCACGCCTTGCGCCAAAACGGCCGCTACCGGGCGCGGACCGCCGAGGCGCTGATGGAGATGATCTCGAAACCGTCGCGCCCCCTGGCGCAGGATCGTGCGGTCCAGGCCGCAAGCTAAGCGCGGGGCCGGCCGCCGAAATGAAAAACCCCGCCAAAGTGGCGGGGTTTCCGAGCATTCAAGACTTTAAGAGCAACTAGCGGCGGTCGCCGAAGAGCTGCAGGAGCGCGACGAAGATGTTGATGAAGTCCAGATAGAGGTTCAAGGCCCCCATGATCGCGCTGCGGCCGAGCGTCTCCTCGCCGCCGCTGGCATAGGTGCTGTAGTTATCCTTGAGCGTCTGCGTGTCGTAGGCGGTAAGCCCTGTGAAGATCACGACCGCAAGCACCGAGATAACGAATTGCATTTGCGTCGAGTGCAGGAAGATGTTCACGAGGGAGGCGATGACGATGCCGATCAGGCCCATCATCAGGAACGATCCCATCTGCGTCAGGTCGCGCTTCGTGGTGTAGCCCCAGAGGCTGACAGAGCCGAAGGTCGCGGCCGTGATGAAGAAGATGCGGGTGATCGAGGTGCCCGTGTACATCACGAAGATGCTCGACAGCGATAGGCCCATCAGCGCGGCGAACGCCCAGAATACGGCCTGGGCGGTCGATGTGCTCATCTGGTTGATGCGCGCCGCGAACAGGAACACGATCGCCAGGGGCGAAAGGGCGATCAGCCACTTCAGCGGGCTTATATAAATCGCCTTGCCGAGGGCGGTGAGCATGACGCCGTTCCGAGCCTTAGCACGGCGTCGGCGGGATACTCCGTCACGGCCATGCTATAAAACAGATAGGCAACCACGCCCGTAAGCACGAGCCCGACGCCCATGTAATTGTAGACGCGCACCATGTATGCGCGCAGGCCCTCGTCATATGCGACGGCGCCAGCGCCGGAGCGTGCCCTAAGGTCGAACGCCCTTGTTCTATCAAACTCAGCCATGTTTCCTGGTCCCTGACTCTTCGAATCTCTCAAAGTCTGCGCGAAAGGTCTTTCAGATTTAAGCCCTGAACGGCCTGGAGCAAAGCCTTCTTTTGCCAGGCGGTGTGCCTATTTCCGCGATCAAGACGTTCACTCCGAACGCAGATACTCCGCCGGTTTGGCCGACAGAACCCTTAAGGTTCCGGCCGCACCCAGCGCCACGACGAATATGGTCTCAAGGATTGAAGGCTGCAATAGCGAGGGTATCGACAGGCTGAAGCTTAGGTTCATAATTTGTGTGACCACCACATAAGCGGCGATGAGGCCGAGGAGGCCCGCGATCAGCGAGAGGCACAGCGCCAGGCCGAGATATTCCAGGAGATGGGCCATCACGATCCGGCGCTTGCTCGCCCCCAATGTGCGCAAGACCACCGCCTCGTAGATGCGCCGCCGCTGGGCCGCCATAAGCGCGCCCGCCACCACAAGTGCGCCCATGATGAGCGTCACGCTGCCCGCGATCCGCACCGCGCGCATCACCTTCTCGAATACGCCATTGATGGCGCCCAGCGCGTCCTTCACGTTGATGGCGGACACGGTGGGGTAGGCGGCGGCAACCGCTTTCATGATTGCGGATTCGGCTTTCGGATCGGGCGGCTGGCCCTCCGGCCAGCTCAGGGTGGCCAGAAAGTTGAAGGGCGCCTTCCTTGAGCGCATTCTGGGAAAAGATCATCACGAAATTGATGTCCATCGACCCCCATTGAACCTTCCGGAGATTGGCGATTCTCGCGGTCAGGTTCCGGCCGATGACATTCACCGTAACGGTGTCGCCGATGGCCAGGCCGAGCGCCTTGGCAATGTCGGCTTCGAACGAAACCAGCGGTTCGCCTTCGTAATCGGGCGCCCACCATTGGCCTTCCGTGGTCTGCGAGCCGGGTGGCAGCACATCTGAATAGGTGATGCCCCGGTCGCCATTGAGCACCCATTCGGCCGAGGATGGCACCTTCAACTGTTCCACCGGCACGCCCTTCAACGCAACCAGCCTGCCGCGCAGCATGGGCGCGCTCGAAACCCTGACGCCCGGCGCGTTGTTGCTCAACAGATCCATGAACGGCTGCAAGTCCTGCTTCGGCACGCCAACGAAAAAGTAGCTGGGAGCGTGCTCGGGGATGCGCGATTGGATTTCATGTGTCAGCGAAGCGTCCACGAGGGAGACCGCCGTCAAAAGCGTGAGCCCCGTGCCCAGCGACAGCGCTATGGTGCGCGAGAGGCTCGCGGGGCCGCCGATATTGGCAAGCGCCAGCGCCAGCTCGGGCCGCTTCGGACGCTTCACGGCTAGCGCGGCCTTGCGGATGGCTATGCCCGCGCCCCAGAAAAGCGCGAAAATGCCGAGGATCGCGGCGCAGGTGACGGCTGCGATCCGTGGCTCCCGCGAAAGGGCGATGGCCGCTGCGGCAAGCGCACCCGCGGCCAGGAACGCTGCCAGCCGGTAGCCCAGCGGCGGCAGGCCGGGACGCTCGCCGCTACTATCGCGGAACAATTCCGCCGCCCGCACCTCCTGAGCGCGCCCAATGGGCCACAGGATAAAGGGCAATGCCGTCAGGAGCCCGAACAGAGCCGCCAGCGCCAGGGCCCGGCCTTGCAGCCCGGTCTCGATGCTGATCGGCACAACTGCCTGCATCAGGCTCACGGAGGCCCAGGGGGCGGCGGCTGCGATCGCAAAGCCGATTGCAATGCCCAGCAGCGCCAAGAGCCCGATCTCGATCAGGAAGGTGCGGAAGACGATGCGCTGCGGGCACCCAAGCGACTTGTAGGTGGCGATGGTCCTGCGCCGCCGCTCGATGAAGCCCGAGACCGCGTTCGCCACGCCGATGCCGCCGGTCAGCATGGCGGTTAGCCCGGTGAGCGTCAGGAATTCCGTCAGCCGCTGCAGCATGTTTTTCACGCCGGGCGAGGGGTCGGAGCTGTCGCGCGCCAGAAAGCCTGCTTCGGGGAAGTTCGCGGCGAGGTCTTCCTTGAAGGAAGCGGGCAGGGGCGCGTGCCTTTTGATGCGGTAGCTCCAGCGGACCAAGCTGCCGGGCTCGACGAGGCCGGTCTTTTGCAGCGCATCGAGCGACAGCAAAATCCGTGCCCCGAAGGCAGGGCCGGCCGCGAGCCGGTCGGGCTCGTGCTCAAGGACAGCGGTCACGGGGAAGGAAGCGCGGCCAATAGTCAAGCGGTCGCCGAGCCCTATGCCCAGCCGGTCGAGAATGCCGCGCTCAACCGCAAGGCCGTCCTCTTGCATGAGCGACGCAAGCCCGCCGCCTTCGTCGAAGGTTACGGCGCCGTAGAGCGGATAGGCGCCATCCACCGCCTTGAGGTCCACCAGCGCCTGGCCGCTGCCGTCCGGTTTGCGGGCCATGGCGCGCAAGGTGGCAACCTCGCCGATTTCTCCGAGCGACCGAAGATAAGCACGCTCGGCGGTCCCGGCCTGCCGGTGGATGAGCGAGGCTTCCACGTCGCCACCGAGCAGTTCCTTGCCTTCCCGTGCGATGGAATCCTGAATGGCGTCCGAGAGGCTGTTGATCGTCCCAATCGCGCCCGTGCCAAGCGCGATGCAGATCAGAAAGACCGCAAATCCGCTGAGCCCGCCTCGAAGGTCACGGAATGCCAGCCGTAGCTCCAGCGGCAGGCGGCTGCCTATTGCCATGCTCGCATTCCGGCTATCCATCCTACGATCCATACTGCCTGGATATAGCCATATAATGCCGGCCGCCATAAGTTTCGACCGTTCTTCGTCATTGCGACGGCGGGGCGGACGGAAGCAATCCTGGGCCAAGTCACGGTGTCAGCCGGGCAATCGCCCTCGACCGGGACCACCTCCCATGCTATCGTGCATTCATGAACGCGCACATCGCATCGCTGGCTGAGGAAGCGGAGCGGCTGCCGCCGGCTGATCGGATCGAACTCGTCGAACGCCTGCTGAGCAGCCTGGATAAGCCGGCCCCGGACATCGATCGCGCCTGGGCCGATGAAAGCGAGCGCCGGCTCGATGCCTATTTGTCCGGGGCCACGCCTGCACGCGATGCGGAAGACGTTCTGGCCAAACATCTTAAGCCGTGAGGGTACGGTTTCTGGCCGAGGCGGAGCGCGAGCTTGACGAAGCCGTCGCCCACTATAACGGGCTGGCAGCGGGGCTCGGCACTCAGTTTGCGCTGGAAGTTCGAGAGGGCTTGCGGCGGGTGGCGGAATTTCCCGAAGCTTGGCACCGGCTTGGCCCGCGCGTCCGGCGTTACCGGCTGAAGCGCTTCCCATATGGCATTGTGTACGCGCCCCTCCCATCGGAAATCGCCGTCGTGGCGATCATGAATTTGCGCCGGAAGCCTGACTACTGGAAGAGCCGGCTGAGGCAAGTCTAAGCGGCGCCTCGACGTTCCAGAACACGCCGCGGCCGGCGCCTGTCGCGCGATTGCCCTCGCGAAAGGGGCATTATACGATTACATTGATCATTATACGATTACATTGATAATGTACGTCTGTAATGACCGGAGGCATGACGTGACAAATGCGGTCACTATCGACCGGCCGGAGGTTTTGGCCCTGATCGACGAAGCGGCAACCGGTTCGCTAGCCTACTTGCACTTTGCCTAGATCTCGCCTCATGCGTAGGCCGCCGCTTGCAGAGACCCCACGATGCGGCCGTCGTTGATGACGACGGTGCGTTCGCAGCGGGCGGCGAGGCTGGTATCGTGGGTGATGAGCACCAGGGTGGTACCCATGCGGCGGTGCAGCCCGAAAATCAGGTCGATGATCTGCTTGCCGGTCTCGCCATCGAGATTGCCCGTCGGCTCGTCGGCGAAGAGGATTTTGGGCTGCGCCGCAAGCGCCCGCGCAAGAGCAACCCGCTGCTGCTCGCCGCCCGAAAGCTGGCCGGGTACATGATGATGCCGGCCGGAAAGCCCAACGCTGGCAAGCGCCTCGGCGGCGCGCTCGAAGGCATCGCCCCGGCCCAGGAATTCGAGCGGCAGGGCCACATTTTCGATTGCCGTCATGGTTGGGATCAGATGAAAGGATTGGAACACGATGCCGATGGAATGGCCGCGTATTTCGGCAAGCCGGTCTTCGCTCAGCCTTGTGAAGTCATGCCCGGCGACGAGAACCCGCCCGGATGTCGCGGCCTCAAGGCCCGTCATCACCATCAATAGCGACGACTTTCCCGAGCCGCTAGGGCCCACCAGGGCAACGGACTGGCCCTCGGGCACCGAAAGGTCTACGCCTCGCAGGATTTCGACCGGCCCCGCCCGGCTATTGAGCGTGAGTGTTACGTCAGCCAAGCCGATAGCCAGCTCCGGGCTGGCGGGGGAGGACACAGAGGGGAAAGGCAATGAGACACCGTTTCTATTTTGGTTCGCCGCGCATCATATGGTCCTTGCTTCTCGCTTTTTCGACCGTCTGGACGGCGTTTTTGGGTGCCGGGAGCCTCGCCGCGCGTGGCGAGCCGGCGCGGAACGCGGACGAGATTGTCATTCTTGCCTTCGGCGACAGCTTGACCGCGGGGCTCCACATTCCGCCGGATAAAGCGTTTCCGGCCCAGTTGCAGGCGGCGCTCCGGGAAAAGGGCTATTCCGTTCGCGTACTGAATTCGGGCGTTTCCGGCGATACGGCGGCGGACGGGCTTGCGCGCCTCGAATGGAGCCTCGATGAAAAGGTGGATGGCGCAATTGTCGAGCTGGGCGCGAACGATGCGCTGCGCGGCATCGACCCCAAGGTGACGGAGCCCGCGCTTGCTGAAATTCTCAAGAGTTTCAAGGAGAAGCACATCGAGCTTCTGCTGGCCGGAATGGAGGCGCCGCGCAATTGGGGCCCTGATTACGATGACGCTTTCCGGGCGATGTATCCGCGGCTGGCGGAAGGATACGGCGCGCTGCTTTACCCGTTCTTCCTGAAGGATGTCGCGGCCGAGCCAAGCTTGAACCTCGCCGATGGCCTGCATCCAACGCCGGAAGGCGTGGCCATCGTCGTCCGGAATATTCTCCCCGAGGTGGAGAAGCTCATTGCGCGCATAAAGCAGAAGCGCGCAATGAACCATAGCTAGTTCGCGGAATCGGTGATCCGCACCACGCGCATTACCCCTCACCCTGTCCCTCTCCCCATGGGAGAGGGGACGCCTTCTCAACGGCTGCGGCCGAGTTCCCTCTCCCATTGGGAGAGGGCTAGGGTGAGGGGTAACGCTCTATGGCTATGGCTCATCCTTCAGCGGCAGTGGGTACTAGCTGATGCTACTTCGCCTCCTTCGCGGCAGGTGCGGGTTCATCGGGTTTTCCCTCCGCCGGCTTTTGCGAAAGGAAATTCGGGTTTCCCCTTTGCTCCTCCTCCTCGTTGGCTTTGGTCGCGTCGAAGCACTTATAATAGACGGCGGGATCGCTGTTTTTCTCCGCGCAATCGACGATCGGCTTCAAGTCGCCGATATGGGCGTAATACTTGTAGCTTGTGATGCCGTAGCGGAATTCGCCGGTTGGGTCGGCGCCATAGCGGTCCGCCTTCTCGCCCTTCAAGCCGGGCTCGACCTCAAGGATCGCATCGAGAAGCGCATTTCCCTGCACATAATTGTCCGGAAGCTGATCGAACGGCCCGTCGAAATAGTCGTTCAGCATGGTGTGGCCGATAAAGTCGCCCATCAGGATTTTGCGGTCCAGAAGCTTGTCTTTGTAGAAGACGAAGCTCGTCCTGTTTCCAACGGTGACAGCCGGGGAGAGTGACGAAGGCTCGTACAGGTCCACTTTGGGCGTTTCGCTCAGCAGGTAGAGGAAGGCCTTCGCCGTCTTGTTGTAGATCAGGAAGAACTGAACGCCCGAACTCATCCCATGACGGGCCGAGGTAGATCTCGTCGTCGCGGAGCATTCCGGCGGCCGGCTTGACGTTCGACAGGTCGGGAAGCTCAAATTCGACCGTCTTGCCCTTGAACGCGATTTTGTAAAGGAACTTGCTAGTCTGCTCGACCTTTACGCCGTCGTCTGGCCCCATCTTCTTGTAGACGGGATCGAGCGGTTTGCGCCAATAGGCATACTCGTTGGCGTAGGCGAAGTGGACTTTCCCATCGAACTGATCCGCCGCGTCGAACCGTATGTTACCGGCGTAGTTGATGCCGTTCAGCTGGAACGTGAAATAGTAGTAGCTCTCGGTGGGGTAGACGGTCACCTTGGGCGCGAGCTGCTCGAAAACCGCTTCGAACACCGCGTCCGGGTTCTTGATGTCGAGATCGTTCGGCCGGAGCAGGTCGTCGATCATTTCCTGGTTGGTATGCAGCTTCAGGGGCGCCGCCGTGCCCGCGCAGGGCAGGAGCGCGCTGAAAACAGCGGCGGCGGCGTAGACGGAAAAAGGCCGCCCGAGCGCTTTCAGGCTTCGTAATGCGTTCATTTTGGACCCTTCTTTTCCTCAGCAACCAGAGCAGATAGCAACGCCTTGGCGAAATGTCATGCCGCTCATCGGCCCGCTGAAAAAGAAAATGTAACAAAGTTCGGTTGGTTCTGGATTTCTCTGCCCCCATTCATATATTCGCTATCGCCGAAGGAAAGGGGCGACGATCAAAGGATATGCTCATGAAGAAGTATGTGCTTGCGATTGCAATCGCTTCCGGTGCGTTTTTAGGCCTGTCCGCGCAGGCTGCTCCCGTGTCCTCCGCCGTGTCTGGGGTTCAAAGCCAAGTGACCGGCGACGCCGTGAAGGTTTTCCACTGCCGCGGCTGGAGCGGCGGATGGGGATGCGGCGGCGGCTGGGGCCACGGCCGGTATTGGAGCCATCGCCGCTGGGGTTCGGGCGGATGGGGCCATGGCCGTCACTGGAGCCACCGCCGCTGGGGTTCCTGGAACTGGTAGCAGCCTGAGAATTTCGTGGAACGGCCCCCTCCTGGGGGCCGTTTTGATGCCGGGGATCGATGCGGGCGCCTGATCGTTAAAAAATGTATCAGACTTTGTTGGCGGTGGAATTTCGTAAACCCGCCCCATATACTCAGTTGGCCGAGGAAAGGAGCGAAGGATTTGCTCATGAAAAAGTTGGTACTTGCGGTTGCGATTGCTTCCGGCGCGCTATTTAGCTTGGCAGCCCAGGCTGCGCCCGTGTCCCCCAGCGTCTCTGGGGTGCAAAGCCAGGTGACCGGGGATGTTGTAAAGGTTTGGCACTGCCGCTCCTGGAGCGGCGGCTGGGGTTGCGGCGGCGGCGGCGGCGGGGGCGGCTGGGGCCATGGCCGTCACTGGAGCCATCGCCGCTACGGTTCCTGGCACTAGCAGCCCCTAATCGATCGATTGGAACGGCCCCTTCGGGGGCCGTTTTGTTATCTGGCCGGTTAATGCACAACTAAAATTTGTTAGCAGTGGAATTCTTACCACTCCGTCAATATATTTCCCCGGGCTGAGGAAAAGAGCGAGGAAAAGGATTACTCATGAAGAAGTGTATACTTGCGGTTGCAGTCGCTTCCGGCGCGCTTTTTAGCCTACCGGTTCAAGCCGCCCCGGTGACGTCCGGCGCTCCCATGCGAAGCCTGGTCCAGAGTGGTTTGGAGCGGGTTCTCCACTGCCGTTATTGGAGCGGCGGCTGGGCTTGCGGATACGGCGATTCCGGCGGCGGCTACGAAGGCCACTCCCGCTATTTTAGCCATCGCCGGCACGGTTCGGAAAACGAAGGCGGCAGCAGCAACGAAGGCCACGCCCGCTATTGGAGCCATCGCCGGTATGGTTCGGAAGGCAATGGTGGCACCAGCTTTGGCGACTATGGCTACTATGGCCACTCCCGCCACCGGAGTCATCGCCGTCACGGGTCGGAAGGCTGGAACGAGGACCAATCGCGTTACTGAAGCCACCGCCCTCATGGTTCGCCGCGGCACTACTACCACCTCGAACCGGCCCCCTCGCGGGGGCCGTTTTGCTTCAGCCCTTGGGTCTCTCCGACGGTTCGACTAGCCCGGCGCCGGCGGTGCGGCGGCGCATCACGTTAATGCAATTGCTTATCCCGCTTTCCCTGAAGGGTTGGGCCGTTTGACATCGCCGGGGGGCTGTGCAACTTGAACTGCAGGCTAAACGCTGCTGACCGCGGCGCAGTTCATGCGGTGATATGACGAACTCTCCCAAATCGAAACCGGCCCGGCCCACCTCAAGGAGCGCCTATTGGATCACGCGGCGCCTGTGGTCGGAGCACGTCCGGGCCTATTGGCCGCAGCTCTTGCTGGCGTTCCTTCTGCTTTCGCTGCTGGCGGCAACGGCGGGGGCGTATCCTCTCATTATCAAATACTCCTTCGAGACGCTCTCGACGGGTGACACGACTTTCCTTTGGTGGGTTATGGGCGTCATCGTCGTGGTGACGAGCCTCAAGGGAGCGGTCGATTACCTGCAGAACGTTCTGACCAGCCGGATCAGCATCAATCTGGGCCTGGATATGCAGAAGCGGCTGTTTGCGCACATATTGCGCGCCGACTTCGAGCGTCTGCTGCGGGAGCCGCCCGGCCAGCTTTTGTCGCGCATCGGCAACGACCTTGGCAGCATCCAAGGCGCGATCATGGCCGTGTTCACAACGGCCATCAAGGATGTGATGACCGTGATCGCTCTGGCTGGCTCGATGTTTTATCTCGATTGGGTAATGACGCTTGCCGTGGTGCTGTTCTATCCGCTGGCGGTCTTGCCGATATCGAGCATAGGGCAGTCGATCCGGAAGAACGCATACCGGACAGCGCAACAGACGGGCAACTCAACCTCCGTTCTCGTGGAGCATCTTTCCTCGCCGCGTCTGATCAAGACTTTCCGGCTGGAGAACTATGCCATCGCGAAAATGAATAACGAGTTCGATAGGGTCAACAGGCTCAGGCTGAAGACTGTGAGAATACGGTCGGCGCTGAACCCAATTCTGGAGGTCTTCGGTGGCGCTGCCGTTGCGGCCGTTATCGGGATCGCGGCGTACCGGATCACGCACGGCAACAAGACCATCGGCGATTTTACCGGCTTCGTCAGCGCGCTTTTGATGATGGCGCAGCCCATACGGGCCTTCGGCAGCTTGAACAATAAGGTCCAGGAAGGGCTGGCCTCCTCCGAGCGCTATTATGAGGTGCTAAGCGAAGAGCCCGTCATTGTGAGCGCTGGCGAAGCGAAGCCCATCGGCGAGGTCAAGGGCGCCATCGAGTTCGAAGGCGTCTATTTTTCGTATGCGAGCGGCGAGTGCGACGCTGTGCGGAATTTCTCCCTGTCGGTCAAGCCCAACACCACGGTCGCGCTTGTTGGCCGGAGCGGGGCGGGCAAATCCACCATCTTCAACCTTGTGCCGCGGCTCTACGATCCGCGAGCCGGCGCGATCAGGATCGACGGAAAGGACATCAAGACCGTTACCGTCGAATCGCTCCGGGATTCCATGGCGCTGGTCAGCCAGGACATTACCTTGTTCGACGATACGATCGAGGCAAACATCGCGCTCGGCCGGCTGAATGCGAGCAGGGAGGACATCGAGGCCGCCGCCAAGGCCGCTGCCGCGCATGAGTTCATCGAGAAGCTGCCGGAGGGCTACGGGACAATGATAGGGGATCGCGGCGTGCGGCTTTCGGGAGGCCAGCGCCAGCGGGTTGCGCTCGCCCGCGCGATCCTGCGCAACGCGCCGATCCTGTTGCTGGACGAGGCCACGAGCGCGCTCGATGCCGAATCCGAGCGGCTGGTGCAGCAGGCTCTTGCCGCGTTCAGCCAGTCGCGGACGACGCTGGTCATCGCGCACAGGCTTGCGACGGTGAAGAACGCCGATACGATCTGCGTGATGGAAGACGGCGAGATCGTGGAAACCGGCAGCCATGCGCAACTCTTGGCGCTGGGTGGGATCTATGCGCAGCTCTGCAAGTCCCAGGCGCTGCTGCCGGGCGAGCCCGGCATGTCCCTATCGCCAGCGGGCGAGGAAGCGGCTGCTTGATCGTCCGCAACCGTCGTTCCGGACCTTCATTCGCTTTTTTCTCATTGCGGCGAAGTGAAGCAATCTAGCGGTCTAAATCCAAGGCTTGGTGCGCATTCGGGACGCTGTCCCGGCGGCATAAGGCCGATTCCGGAAGTCCGGCGAATTTCAGAGTGTGCTCACTTTTGGGGGGTGAGCCGCCGTTCCTGCCCGGTACCAGCTCGGCGCTCGAAACGCTCTTTTTCGCTTTTTCACATCTATTCTTCTGATAGGCTGCCTTTGGCCCAGGCTGAGTTCTCAGCATAGCTTGCGGCGCCTCCCTGTGCGTGCGCCAATCTAAAACTCGCGCAGCCAGGGCCGCCCGCGCTGTATCCCAAATAAAGCTTGACCATTGCAGGGTTATTATAAAAATGAGAGTGAGTAGTTGATTTGTTTGCAGGGCCTGCCGGTGAGCAAAAGGCCGTGCAGAATTGTATCCAGGTATTGGCGAACAGCGCCTTCAAGGGAAGGGAGTTTAAAATGCTTCGCCGAGCGGCCGCGAATCATTCGGGCGATATTGATACATCTAAGGAAGAGATAGATAAGTAAAGTGCACCGCTTGCAAGGTGGACCTATGGCTAGGTATACGCTGAAACGACTTAAGGCTTGTTGTGGGCATTAATCGCATGTCTACCGATATATCGAATAACAATGTCTCTAGCGCTCCATGGAGTGGTTTTTGGTATGATTTAATGTCTTTTATACGATGCAATATAGTCTTCTTTTTTTCCTTCTTTTGGATCGGGATTACTGAAATAAATATATATGTAAGAGTGGTCTTGCTCTGTATTTCATTTATTCTTGACAGGGTTGCGGTTAGGAAAGCAGAAGACGTCGCGATTCGAACCGTTGACGATTTTAAACTTTACGCTGAACGTAAATTAATCGAAGAAAACTTAAACTTGCAGAGAGCAAGACGGCACTTCAAATATCCTTCTTTGGCTTTCTGCTCGCTCGTGCTTATAGAGATACTCGTTCATGTATCGGCAATTCTACCCGGTGCGGCAGAGTGGCGCGCCAATGTCGTAGTTTATGAAATTGCAGGAGTTTCTTTTTTTATATTGCTAGCGCACATCTGTTAGGCGCTAGAATTACAAATGAAAGACTTAAATACGTGCATGCTTGGCATAATGGTTTAAATTATGATGTGTTACCTGTAACAACGTGCAGATGGATTCTGCCATTTATTGATACCGGGGTCGTCATTATCGCGATTTTGTTATCAAAAATTATAGACACATCAAGAAACCCTGGGTTATTCGATTACGTCAACTATGGTTTGGCATTTTTTCTGCTTGCCGTGGCGTTGCTTTCCGCTGCGTCGCTTCCGATGAAGTTTAAGGGCGCGGCTTACGCGAATTACCTGGGTCAAAAAGCTCAAACATAGGAGTCGCGGAAACTACAAACGCACAAAGCGTGCCCGGCTGGCTGCCGGTGACGCAATTGCAGGCGGTCTGGAGTAACACCCGCGCTTCGGCTCGACGGGGGAGGATTTTGCTATTGTTCGCCGATTGCAATGACTTTCCAATGCGAGCTTGAAACTCGGCTGGCATGGCTCCTCTTGGAGGGTTTGCCGAATTAAGTTCGAAGTTCTGGAAGGTCCGCAACCGACCCATCGCGACCTAATGTATCGGCTACCAAGCGTAAGATGCGCGACGCCAATTTTAGCGCCTACGGACAGCGATGGGGGGCTCACCTTGAGGAAGCGTCTCAAGCTGCGCACGCTGCTCTTAACAAGCGGTGAACCCGCGTAGGCGCCGCAGCATGGTTAATGCCGGCATAGTTAAGGGCGAAAGCTCTGTTTTCCGCCGCCGCGGTTTTGCGAATCTTTTGCCGATTCAGGTCGAATTCTGCGTTTGCAGAATCCCTTTAAATATACGCGCAAGTTCCGGATTAACCAATCGTGGGTGTCTTCTGGCAGGCATACCTGTTTCGTATGTACATATTAATCAATGACATATCCGTCAGTAGGCGGACTTAAGGAAAAGTCAATAGACTTGTGCTATATTATATAAAATCGAAAATACGGCGCAAAAACCTAGAAATGCCGCCCAAATGCGTTAACAGAAGGTGACTGGAGATGTGCCTAAGGACGATGCCAGCGGTCAAAAGCCCCTACCGGCTGGGTGCAGTAGCCGCCATCGCGAGACAACCCCTCGCAGCAGCGCGGAGCGGCCGGACGTTACGCCCCCGTCATCGTGAGGCGGCAAAGCCGGCGCGGGCTTCCGGAGCAAACGGCCGTGACCGTTGCTTCTGGTTTGCGTCCGGCCGCGCCTCGCTCGCCGTCGCAATGACGAAAGAGCGGCCGGGATTACTCGCGCTGGAGTGCGCGGTTGACAATCACGTTCGCCCAGCCTTGGCTGCGGAAGGTGCGCTTGATCTCGGCCGGATCGTAACGCGTTTCGAGCCACTCGAAGAACGCCATCGGCTCGGCATCGTTATCCGACATGTAGCGCTCGAAAAGGTAATCGAGCACGCCCGTTTCGGATTTCTTAAAGTGCCCGAATTTGAGGCTCAGCTGTTTGGCCGCCTCCTCGATTGGCTTGCCCTCCTTCATGTACATGAAGAGGGCGCCCATCAAGCCGGCCCGGTCCGCCCCGGATTTGCAGTGAAAGAGGATGGGGTATTCGAGTTCGTTGAAGAGCTTGCGGGCCTCGTGGATAGCCTCGACCGGCGGCGCCATCCGCGAGCGAAGCTGAAAATTCACGAGCTTTATGCCATGGCGGCGGCAGGCCTCGACTTCAAGGCGGTAGCTGCCGCAATCGCGCTCGCCGCGCAGGTTGATAATGGTCTTGATGCCCTTGCGCGCAAGGCGGGCGATATTACTAGGACCGGGTTGTGCTGAGCGGTACACACCCGGTGCGATCCGGTGGCGGTTGAGGTAGATTGCGCGGAAGACGTGGTGGTCCATGAAATAGAGGTCGAAATAGTCCAGCGCCCGCTTGACCCAGCGCGGGGCGCGCGCATCCGTGCGGGCGCGGAAGCCTCTGTATTTCACCGATAGCGCTTTCGAATAAGGCTTCGTAAAGCGCTTGGCGTAGGCGAACGGATTAAGCTTCATTCGGGCCGCTGAACTGAACCATCCGGGCGGAAACCGCCCGGTGCACCAGGCGGATGTACCAAGAGCGGCATGTGCATGCAAGCGGCCATTTCCTTCGTCCGTCAGTGGAGCACGAACCGGCCGTCGAGATAGCGGAACTCGGCCGGGTCGATGAGCTTCTTGCTGCACACCCTGACGCGGGCTACCTTGCCGTCGAGATTGCCGTTCCAAAACTCCACAAAATTCAGCAGCTTAGGAAAACGGGGCGCCAGATCGTAGTCCTGCCAGATGTAGGACTGCAAAAGGGCAGGGTGGTCGGGCAGATGGTAGAGGATCTCCGCCGTAGTGAGGCAGTAGCCCCTAAGCTGAGCGATGAAGTCCCTGTCGGCCATGGGCACCGTCCTTTCCGCGTTCTTGACACGCCTGGTAACCATGGTATCTCAAATGGTGGGCTTTTGGTAAAAAATATTCGACGAATCAATGCGTTAGCAGCCGATGGGGCTTGCTGCTGCCAAGCAGGCCCGCCGTTGTCACCCGAGGTCATCCGGGATTGTAAAAAACACCAGCCTAAGCCCTTTAAGAGCCCGGATAGCCCTTCCGGGATGACGCCGGCGGATGGCAAAACGAACGAACGGACCCGGCATGGAACCTGCTCCCGTTAACTTGTTACGCCGCCTTCCGGGGAAACCGGAGCGCTTTTCGATGTTGAACCAATATATCATATGCGCTTTACCTAAGTGTTAAGTGCGGCGGCGCGAAATAGCGCATTGAAACATAACGCGAAATAGCTATAGCGGCGGGCGCATTCAAGGTTAACCGGCCATCTGCTCTTATATTTAAACGGATTCCGGAGTCGCGGAATTTGACCGAAAGCGGGGAAAAATTCGCAAAAACATGGCGGCGGAAAATATGACCTTCGCGCGTTTACCATACCGGCATTAAGCTTGTTGCCACTGCTTACGGGAGTTACTCTTTTTAAAGGCCCGTCATGCGCGGCCGTGGGCGTCATCCCGTGCGCTGCTCACGGCATGAAATGCTGCTGCGCAGACACGGGATCGTAAAGGGTGCCAGCTCCCGTAAAGATCGCGGATAATACCGAATCCGGTTGAATGCTTCAGCAGAAGACCCCCTCACTCTGTCTCTCTCCCCAAGGGGAGAGAGAACCCTTGAACTCCCGCTGTGGATGTTTTGGGCGTCCCTTCTCCCCGTCCGCCTCGTCGCGTTCTCGACCGCGCCGGGCAAGGCGGCGCTGGACGGGCCGGACGGCGTTAATAGCCATTACACCGCGGCGCTGGCGCAGGCGATGGCCGAGCCGGGGCTGAAGATCGAGGAGGTGTTCAAGAAGGTGCGCATTGCGGTGCGCGAGAAGACCGGCGGCGAACAGACACCGTGGGAGTCGACCTCGCTGACGGGCGATTTTTATCCGGCGGGGGAGAAGGTTGCGGCTTCCGCTGCCGCAGCCTCGCCCGGCGAGCACACCGCGAAGCCGCAGGCAGTTGCCCTGGCCAAACCCGAACCGCAACCCGTGGAACACTACGAAGATTTTGCACAACGGCTTGTCCGCACCTTCACAGGGCATACAGGAGCGGTCCTTTCAGTCGCCATTTCGCCCGATGGCCGTACCGTGCTTTCGGGCAGCGAGGACAGAACGCTGAGGCTGTGGGATATCGCGTCGGGCCGCGAGCTTCGAAGCTTCATAGGCCATACGGCTGCTGTCCCTTCGGTAGCCTTTTCGCCCGATGGCCGCTTCGCGCTTTCTGGAAGCTATTGTGAGGAAAACCCAAGGGAAGGACCACTGCTCGAACGCATGGCTTGTATAAAAGCTTCGATGAGGCTCTGGGATGTTTTGACGGGTGAAGAATTGCGCAGCTTCGCGGGCATTAGAGACCAGGTTTGGGCTGCTGCCATATCCCCGGATGGAAGCTTCGCGATTTCGTGCGGATACGGCACGCTGAAACTTTGGGATGTCGCCTCCGGCCGAGAACTACGCAGCTTCACAGGTCACGCAAGCATAGTCAGTTCGGTCACCGTTTCTCCCAATGGCCGCTTTGCGCTTTCTGGCAGTTACGACAAGAATCTGAAGTTATGGGACATCGCCTCCGGCCGCGAGCTGCGCGCCTTTACGGGACATTCGGATGGTGTGAAATCAGTCGCCTTTTCGCCCGATGGTCGCTTCGCGCTTTCGGGCAGCGCAGACATGACGGCGAAGCTATGGGACGTCGCCTCGGGCCGCGAACTGCGCAGCTTCGTGGGACATTCGCACTGGGTGAACTCGGTAGCCTTTTTGCCCGGTGGCCGCACTGCGCTCTCAGCCAGCTCCGATGGCACGATAAAGCTGTGGGACATCGGCTCAGGCCGCGAGCTGCACAGCATTAGGTCGGGACCTGTCGGTGAGATCGCTATTCCACCAGATGGCCGATTCGTCGTGGGAACCAGCGGTAACAACACGCTGAAACTGTGGGACCTCAGCGAGTGGACGCAGCCGCAGGAGGCGCGGCGCTGAGCGGCTGCCGCTGAAACCAAATCATGCCTGTCAAAGTCAAAGATGCGATTGCGCTGATAGAAAGTCACGGCTGGCAGCTTGTCGCAACGCGCGGCAGCCACCGGCAATTCAAACACCCGGCGAAGCCGGGACGTGTCACGATAGCAGGAAAGCTCTCCGATGACTTGGCACCCGGGCACATTCGGGAGCATCTTAAAGCAGGCAGGTTTAAAGGGTCAGGCTCGATGCGCTACGCTATCGTTATTGAGAAGACAGAAGAGAACTATTCCGCCTATGCGCCGGACCTGCCGGGCTGCGTCGCTACCGGCCCGGCGCCGGAGGAGACCGAAGAGGCCATGCGCGAAGCGATCCGCTTTCATATCGAGGGGCTGCTTGAGGATGGTCTCCCTGTGCCGGCAAGCGAGAGCCGCCTGGCCTATGTCGAGGCGTGAGACCCGCGAAAGTGGACGCAGCCGCGGGAGGCGCGGCGCTGAGCAATTGGGTCTTCCATTCTTCCAACTTGCGCCAATTACGCTAAATGCGCATAGTGCGGAAAGGCGAGCGAGGAGGATTATGCAACCATGTGGCCCATGCGAACCGTTCCCGCATCCGAATTCACGCGCAATTTCGGCCGCTACCGGCTACTGGCGCAGTGCGGGGCCGTGGCGGTGAACAGTAACGGCACGCTCGCGGGCTATTTCCTGCGGCCGGACGAATATGAGGCGTTCCTACGTTACAAGTCGCGGCAGGAGAGCTTCGCAACCGTGGACCTGCCCGGGGAAAAAGCCGAGTCCATTGTCCGCTCCCGCATGGACAGCTGCCACAATCATCTGAATACTCTTCTGAAAGAATAGCGGCAGGCATGGCGATCCCAAAGCCAGAACCCGGTCTCGTCGTCAATTACGCCTATCGTTGGCATCACGCACATGCGGCCGGGCAAGAGGAAGGGCGCAAGGACTGGCCCGCCGTCATCGCGCTCTGCGCCGCGTGGGATAGCATTGACGCAACCGTTGTGACCGCTTTACCCATTACGCACCACCCGCCATCCAATCCCCGGCACGCCGTGGAAATTCCGGCGGCGATTAAGCGCCATCTCGGCCTCGGCGAAGCCTGCTCGTGGATATCGGTCGTCGAGGGAAACGATTTTCTCTGGCCTGGACACGGTCTTAGGAAGCTTCCCAATTTGAACCGCTTCGATTACGGATTTCTCCCGCCACTCTTTTTCGGCAAAGTCATGGAGGCATTCGCTGTCCATTATGACACTGGGAAGGCCCGGCGCACGCCGCGAGAACGTTTTTAAAAAGACAGAAGAGAACTATTCCGCCGATGCACCGGATCTGCCGGGCTGCGTCGCGACTGGCCCGGCGCCGGAGGAAACCGGAGAGGCCATGCGCGAGGCGATCCGTTTTCATATCGAGGGGCTGCTTGAGGATGGCCTCGCGGTGCCGGCAAGCCAGAGCCGGCTGGCCTATGTCGAGGCGTGAAGTCATCTGCGCGCGACGCCCTTTTGGACGAGTAGCAGCAGGCAAGGTGGCGAGACGCCACCTTGGAACGCCTTAATTCAGCCGCAGCTCGCTGAGCCGCACGGCAAGCTCCGGCGCGAAGGCGGGCGCCCGCAAAGGCGCGCCAGCCCGCCGCAGCGATCCCGAGGCAACGGCGCTGGATTGCTCTCGCTTGCGACAATGACAGGCATCAGACATCCGCCCAGCCGCGCAACTCGCGTGCGGCAATGGAAGAAAGCGCGGCGATGCTTGGCGCGGAATCGTTGAGGCAGGGGAGGGCGGCATAGCGCTCGCCGCCATGCTCGCGGAAGGTCTCGCCGCCGCGGATCGCCATCTCCTCCAGCGTCTCGATGCAGTCCGCGGCGAATCCGGGCGTAATGACGGCCAGCCGCTTGACGCCGCTCTTGGCCAACCGGCGATGGTCTCCGCGGTGTAGGGCTTGAGCCACTCTGCGCGCCCGAAGCGCGATTGAAACGTCAGCAAGCAGCCGCTGCTCCGGCCAGCCCAGCGCCTCGCGCAGGAGCCGCGTGGTCTTGGCGCAATGGCAGTAATAGGGATCGCCCTTGTCGAAATACGCCTGCGGCAGGCCGTGGAACGAGGCGATGACAACCTCCGGCTCGAAATCGAGCGCGGCTAGCCCGGCGCGGGTCGAGCTGGCGAGCGCTTCGATATAGGCGGGATCGCCGTAATAGGGCGGCACGACGCGGATCGCTGGCTGCCAGCGCATGGTCTTGAGCGCGTCGAAAGCCTTGTCGCAGGCGGTCGCGGTGGTCGCCGCCGAATATTGCGGATAGAGCGGGAATAGCAAAATGCGGTCGCAGCCGCTCCGCTGCAGCGCTTCGAGGCGGGATTCGACGCTGGGATTGCCGTAGCGCATGGCCCAATCGACGCGCACGCGCGGGTCTTGCGCCAGGAGCGCCGCGATCTGTTCCGCCTGGCTGCGCGTGATCGTGCGCAGCGGCGACTCATCGCGCTCCTTATTCCAGATCAGCCGGTAGGCTTCGCCCGATTTGAAGGGCCGCCTGGTGAGCACGATCACGTTCAGCACGAACCACCAGAGAACCGGGTTGACCTCGATCACGCGCCGGTCGGACAGGAACTCCTTCAGGTAGCGGCGCATGGGCCAATAGCCGGTGGCGTCCGGCGTGCCGAGGTTGAGGAGCAGCACGCCGATGCGGCCGTGGCTTACGGCCGGGTGCTGACGCGGCATCGCCGGCACCTCCGCGGACGGAAAACGGTCCAGCATTTCGTTCATGTGGTGCCGCCTCCCAATCCAGCCGGCCGACCATGTGTAGCATTTCAGATGGGCGCTAATAAAGCGCTTGCAAACCGCCCTTAGGCCGCCTTTACGGCTTATGCGGACCAGCTATGGATGGGAAAGCCTCTCCAGCACTCTGGGGCGCAGGCTCGCCACGGGCCGCCAGCTGGAAGCGGTGACCTCCGTCAAATCGAGGGTAAGCTCGCCTGCCGGCCGGTCAAGCGTGAAGACGTAGAGAAAACCCCAATGAGAGTGTGCCGGTTCGGCCTTCTTTGAGTTTTCCGGGATGGGATGATGGTCGATCTCCACGGGCATGCTCGACCAGCGGGGATCGCGGCCGATGCCGGCGGGGGCGATGCCGGTTTCCTCAATCAGCTCGCGCAAGGCGCTTTGGGCCGGATCGGTTTCGTCCGGTTCGAGATGGCCGCCAGGGCAAAGCCACTTCTCAAGCTGCTTGTGATGGATGGCGAGGTAGCGCTGCTCTCGGTCCAGCAGCAAAGCCCCGGCCGTTACGTGGCCGGCAAAATGTTGGCGTGAGGTTATGTCCTCGCCAGCCACGAGCATGGCAAGAAGAGGCTCCACATAAGGGGCCTCTCCGGGATACCGGGATACGTAGGCATAGATGTGGGTCAGGATGGTTTGTTTGAGCATCGCGGGCAACCGGCATTCCAGGGTCAGATAGATGAGCTTTACACTGATTCATGCCGCGATCGCTTTGACAACCGGGTTCGCGGCGTTCGTGTCTGTGGCCTTCACAATTGGCTACGCGTTGATCGCGCTTCCGATCCTGAGCCTCCTCGTGGGCACGAAAACCGCAATCGCCATCGGCCTGTTCTTCAACGTTTTTACCGGCGCGCAATTCTGGTTTCAACGCCGCTGCGTAAGCTGGCCCGACGCGATTGCCATCCTGCCGGTGAGCCTGTTGGCGACGCTTGTGGGACTGTACTTCTTTTTCCGCGTCCGCGAGGCGGGGCTGAGCAGCCTGCTGGCGGTTTATCTCATCGTGTTCGTTGGGACGCATTGGCTGCGGCCTTCGCCGCCGCCACGCGAGCAAGAAGCGCCCGCGAAACCGCCAATCATGGCACCGATATTTGCCGGGGCGCTGAGCGGGTTGTTCCAAGGCATGCTGGGCGTTGGCGGACCGCCTCTGGCCACGTATCTGAAAACCCGCCGGCTGACAAAACATGCCTTCCGCGCCACGCTGATGCTGTGCTTCTTTTCGAGCAACCTCCTGCGCGTGGCCGGCAGCCTCGACCTCTTTCAGGGCGAAACCTTCTGGGGCTATGTCCTGCCATCAATCCCGTTGTCCATCGGCGGCTCGCTTGCCGGCCACCATCTGCCCCGGCTCTTAAGCGAGAGGACGTTCCAATATTGCGTGGATATGCTGCTGCTTGTCTCTGCAGCGCTCCTAATTGGGAAAAGCGCGCCGCAGCTACTGAACATGTTGGCCTAAGCAAGATCTTTTGCCTTTTTCAGCGCCCATCCTCGTGACGCGCTAAAGTGCTGTGGCTATAGCGCGGCGCATGCATTTTACCGAAGACCTCCTGAGATGACAGTTAAACCGGCTAGCCGTATAATGGACCTGATTGGTGAAGAAAAGGAGCGTCCGTGCATCATCCGCGCATTACTGCCGACCCGGCGGTTATGATGGGCAAGCCTTGCGTCAAGGACACCCGGATAACGGTAGAGCTGATTTTACGCAAGCTCGGCGCTGGGCGGAGCTTCTTCGATCTGCTCGAAGCCTATCCACAGTTGACGGAGGAAGATTTGCGGGCGGCGCTCGCTTTTGCGGCCGATTACATGGAGCATGAGACCATTCTGGCCGCTGAGTGACAGATGCGCTTTCTCGCGGACGAAAACGTATCCAGCCTCGTCATCGAACGCCTCCGCGCGGACGGCCACGAAGTGGCGTCCATCGTGGCAATACAGTCCGGCGCGCCGGAAACAACGGTGCTAAAGACCGCGGATGTCGAGAGGTGCGTTCTGATAACCGAAGATCGAGACTTTGGCGAGCTGGTGGTTCGCCAGCGGATGGCTGTTCGTGGCGTGCTGTTGCTTGAGCTGGATAGACTCACGAATAGGGCGGAGGCAGATCGCGTATCGCATATCGTAAGCACATATGCGGAAAAGTTGCTGGATAATTTGGCCGTTATCGAACCTGCGCGCATACGCCTGCGCCCCTTGCGCGGCTGAAAGGGCGCGTAGGCGCGAGCACTTCTGCCTGTAACAGCGCTCGCTTTTGCGCCCGGCTATATGGAGCGCGCGCTTATTCCTGCCGCCGTGTGGCAGAAGCGTGTGGCTGCCGGGGAGGGCGCATCCCGCCGCGAAATGGCCCGGCGATGAGCCGGGCGGCGGCGAGAAGCGCTGTGAGCATCAGCGCAAGCGCGGTGGCGGCGGCCATGTGGTAGCCGTGGACCTCAACCACCACAACGTTGCCGTCCACGCGCACCGATCTCACGCTCGCTAGAAACAGCGCGCCGCCAGGCGTGTTCTGCGTGATCCGCTTGATTGGAATGGCGTCCGTCAGGTGTCTGGCGATGTAGGTTGCAAGCGGGTTCAGCATCGCGTTGAGCCTGCCAAGCATCGGCCGCGCCGCCTCCCGTGGAAGCTCGGCTTTGGATACGTGGAAGAACATCGAGCGGGAGCCGGAAGCGTACTGCGGCGTGCCGGCGATCTCGATGGGGGTGTGGATCAGGTGACCGGACACATGGGCCTTGATGTGCACCTCGCGGTCGACCGACACATCCAAAATGCTGGTCTCAAAGCCGTGCCAGGGTTTGAGCGGATGTTCGCGCGCGAAGCCCGAAAGCATCTCGCCTGTCAGCCGGATTTCCACAGTTCCGGGCAGGACATGCCATAAGCCGGCAAGGCTTGCGATGAGCAAGATCGCGGCAACTGCCATACCTGCCGTGCTCTTGAGGGCTTGCATTTCCGGCTCCCCGATACCTATACAATTTAACTGATAAACCTTCTGCCCGAACCGGCGGCAAATGTATAGGTATAGCGCGACAATCTGGGTGAGAACGGCGCGTCAATCAGGATGAGACGAGGCAGCCGAGCGGCATGATGATTGTCGCTGGGCGCGATCTTGGCAAGCGCTTTGATTGACGGGGAGCGTCAATCAGCCATCATCTGTTTCGGTTTTCTTGATTGTCGCGTGGGCGGCTGGCCGTCCGCGTCCACGCTTTCGCTCGAGGGCTTCGCGGCGCCGGTAGCTTTCGACATTCATTTCCAGGATCGTGGCGTGATGCACGAGCCGGTCGATGGCGGCGAGCGTCATGGCCTGATCGGGGAAGATTTTGCCCCACTCGCCGAACGGCTGGTTGGCCGTTATCAGCATGGATCGCCGCTCATATCGCGCGGCGATCAGCTCGAACAGCACGCTTGTCTCGGCCTGATCCTTGGTGACGTAGGCGATGTCGTCGAGGATAAGCAGATCGTAGCGGTCGAGTTTGGCGATGGCGCTTTCCAGCGCCAGTTCGCGCCGCGCGACCTGAAGCCGTTGGACAAGATCGGTGGTGCGGGCGAACAGCACCCGCCAGCCATTTTCGACGAGAGCAAGACCGAGCGCCGCCGAGAGATGGCTTTTGCCTACGCCGGGCGGTCCGAACAACAGGATGTTGGCGCCCTTGCCGAGCCAGGCGTCCCCCGACGCGAGCGCCGTCACCTGAGCCTTTGAGACCATCGGCACGGATTCGAAGTCGAACGCCGCAAGGGTTTTTCCCGCGGGCAGCCGTGCCTCGGCCATGTGGCGTTCAATGCGCCGGCGGCCGCGATCCGCGAGTTCATGCTCGGCGAGTGCGGCAAGGAAGCGCGCAGCCGGCGCAGCCCTCCTTGTCGGATTGGGCGGCGAGCTTGGCCCACATAAGCTTGATGCCCGGCAGGCGCAGCTCGGTCAGCAGCAGTTCGAGCCGGGCGGCATCTATCGTGTTTGAGGTTGTCATGCCGCTGCCTCCAGGCTGAAGGCTGGCCCGGCGGCGCGAACCGGAGCAAGTTCGTCGTAAGCGTGGAGCGGCGCGAGGGTCACCGTGACCGCCGGCGCCGATGCCGGGGATGGACCGAAGCGTTCACGCAATATCGCGAGGTCCAGCGCTTGGCCGGAATGAAGCGCGGCCTCGATGACCTGCGCCAGTTCCGCCTCGCAGCCGCGATCGTGCGCCAGCGCAAGCAGTTCGACCGTCACCTTACACGCGCGCTTCTCGCCGTCGCTGGCGCGCAATGCCTCGAAGGCTTTTCGATACGCGTCGCGCGGGAACAGCTGGTCCCGGTAGACGAGGTTGTTGAGCGCCATCGGCTTTTTCCGCAGCGCATGGATCACGTGGCGGTAATCGACGACGTGACCGCCTTTGTTGCCGGAGACCGGCCGCCCGCGTCTGAGCGTCATCATCGGCGTTGAGCCGAGAAAGCACTCGAGCCGGTCGTCATAGACCCGCACGCGCAGGCGATGACCGATCAGCCGCGACGGCGCGGTGTAGAAGACCCGGCGCAGAATGAAGCCGCCGCTCGACGTGACCGTGACGATCTTCTCCTCGTAATCGGCGGTGCGCCGCTTCGGCAGCGGTGCGAGACCCGGCCGCTCCACTTCGATCCGCTTGCGGTTATGGGCGTTGCGCCGCCCAACGATCTCATCGATGAAACGGCGATAGGCATCGAGATCGTCGAAGTCAGGCGAACCGCGCAGCAGCAACGCGTCCTCCAGCGCCCTCTTCAAATGACCATGGGGGCTCTCGATGGAGCCGTTCTCATGCGCCACGCCGGGATTGTTGCGCGTTGGCGTTATCCCGTAATGCCGCATGAGGTCCTCGTAGCGCTTGGTCAGGTCCTCCTGGGCTGCCTTGTCCAAATTACGGTACGCCGCCGATAGGCTGTCGCTGCGATGCTGCAGCGGCACTCCGCCCAGCGCCCAAAGCGCGTTTTGCAAGCCCTCGGCCAGCGCCACGAAGCTCTCGCCGCCAAGAACCACGTGGGCATGCTCGAAGCCCGAAAACGCCAGGCGGAAGTGATAGAGCCGATGATCGAGTAGGATACCAGAGATCGTGATGCCAAGTTCTCTGGTGTCCGTGAAGTCGGATAGACCGAGACGGCCGGGTTCGTGCTCCTGGCGGAAGATAATATCCTGCTCTGGCCCAGCGACGGCGCGCCAAGTTCGCATGCGCCGTTCCAGCGTGCGCCGGACATTGGGATTCAAGCCCGGATGGCGCCGCCGGATCTCGTCGAATACCGCAATCGCCCGGATGCCCGGCGTTGCTTTCAAGATCGGCAGGACCTCGCCGTCCCAAATCTCCGCGAGCGGATCGGGCCGGCGGCGCCCGCGCGGTATCTTCTTCTGGGATGGCAAGCGCGGATCGTTCTCGATCCGGTAGCCGCTCGCTGTGCTGAAACCGGCTTTGGCGGCAGCAATGCCTGCGCCGTGGCTTTGTCGATAACTCATATACAGCCTCATCTGGTGGTCGGTGATGTGGAGGCCGGGCAAGCGCTGATCCCTCGGAGATTGAGACGAATCAGCAGCTTGACGCCGTCCTGCTCGACCGCCAGACGGGTTCGAAAAAAGGCGCCGCTGGGGATGTGCCTCCGGTCGGGCTACGCCCTCCCTGCGTCACACCACCAGCGGCATTCTCATCCTGATTGACGCTGCGTTCTCATGTTGATTGTCGCGCGGCATGTATAGGGGGTGCGCGTGCGGCCCCGGACCGCCGCGAATATGTAAGGCGCGGCTAGGCGGGGAGTTTGCGGCGATGAAAAGCGGCGTTCCGGTGCGGTCCATGAGGATGGGTTTGGCTGGCAGTCTGTCCGGCCTGCTGGCTCTAATTTTGGTGGCGCTTCCTCAATGGGATCCGCCCGCGCCTCAAACGCCCAGTCCGGCGCCCGTCGAGGTACACCAAACCCTGAAGGAACGCATCGACGCAAAGCTCAAAAGCCTGGGCCACAAAAAGCATAAGACGCGAGTGCCGGTTGGGTGGCGGGACAACTTGCCGGCCGTCGTAATCGTTCTCGCTCTTCTGGCAATATTCCTTGGGGTGATGTCGGTTCTTCGCGCTGAAACGCTTCTTTATAGCGGTATGGCGGCAACGCTCGGTATCGGAGCCATAGCCTTTCAGATGTCGTTCTTCTATGCGGTTGTGGCCTGCGTGACTCTGATCATGTACGCGGCGCTGGAGCGGCCCGGCGGTGCCTTCTCAGTGGCATTTATTGCAGTCTGCGGGATCCTGGTGCCGTCGGTCCTGGCCCTTTTGGGGACGGGATTGGTTCCGGTGCTGCTTTTGATTGGCGCGGCCATGGCAGCCGTGAGCCTGGACATGCTTCTTTGCCGCCACGAGAACCCGGAACATCCTTCGCAGGGGGGCAGGCGATAAAATTGCGCCGGTCCTGAACGTCCGGGCGCCGGCCCCGCTTAAGCGCTAGGGCGAGTATGGCCCCATGCCCCCGCGAACTACCCGGCGGCGGTGCTGGCACCCTCGCGGCTGTGGCAGGCGCCGGTCCGCGCCTCGATCTCGTGGCGGAAATGCCGGGCTGCCCCCGCAACCAACGAGTAAATATCCCCCGGCAAAGCCGGGGGCTTTATAATTGGAGCCGCTCGAAGCGGCAGATGGGGTCGCTGATGCGGCCCCAAAGTTTTGGGCCACCTGAAGGTGGCATGGTCAGCGCCAAAGGTTGAGCTGGTCGAGCCTTTGGTCTTCCTTCTCCTGGTTGCGGATATAAGCGCGGATCGCTTCCTCGTCTCTCCCCACTGTGTTCACGAAGAACCCGCGTGCCCAGAAGTGCTGCCCCACGAAATTGCGCTTCTTCTCGCCGTAAACCCTGGCGAGATGGATTGCGCTCTTGCCTTTGATGAAGCCAACCACCTGCGACACGGCGTATTTCGGCGGGATCGAAAGCATCATATGCACGTGATCCGGCATCAAATGCCCCTCCTCGATCTTCGATTCCTTCTGCGCCGCGAGCCTATGAAACACCTCGCCGAGATAGCGGCGAAGCTCGAAATACAAAGTCTTGCGGCGGCATTTCGGAATAAAGACAATGTGATATTTGCAGTCCCAGACCGTGTGGCTTAGGCTATGATATTCTTCCATTGGTGGAGTTCCTTCCGTGCGCGTGGCTGCTCACGGAGGAATTTCACTAATGGACCGCCGGATACGTCAAACTGCTACTGCCTCCCCGGCAGAGCCGGGGATCTCCCACTGACGTTAGCCACCTTTGTTCCCTGTGGGTTCTCGCTGAGCAGCGCTGCAAGGCTGCCGGCGACTTCGAGACCCACGGCATCGGGCTTCGGGGTGGGTATCACCAGAATATGATCGATGAGGTCGCGCACGAGCGTGATCGCTTCAAATGCTGCCGGATCACCACTGCGGATAGCGGCGTGGATGTCTGCGACTTTCGAGCGGTAACGCGCGGCAGCCTGGGGATGCAGCTTGATCGTATCCGGACTCTGCGCTACCGCTAAAGCTCGTTCGATCTCGCGCTGCTGGCCCACCAGCTCATTGAAGCGCTTGGCGCTCGCTTTTGGATCGGCAAGGCCCGTTTCGACCATCTCAAGCAAGTTCGCGATCCGGCGCGCGATTGTCGCCGCCTCGCGTTCAAGTTCCACGCGCTGCTTTCTACGCTGCTCGGAGAGCTTCCGGCGCTCTTCGCGGTAAGCCTCGACCGCTGCCGCCACCACGCCGGGCGCCAACAGGTGCCGCCGCAGTGCCACGCGAGCGTTTCCGCCGTTGCCGGCTATAGCCCAAATCTGTTACCCAAGACCTCGGTTAAAGCTTTGTTGCTGACTACCATCGCCGGCTCCTTCTTCTTGCAGTTGAAGAGGCCAACTTTATAAATCACTTCAGGGTTTTAACCAACCCTCCCGTGGGTGGGTAGGGTACTATGACCCTGCACACCGAGTGGATGCCTAAAAGAAGTTGGGAGATAAGCAATTGCAACGCAAGATTCTTATTATGGGCTTGCCGGGAACCGGCAAGACTGCACTTACCCGTGAGCTGGCGCCGCTGCTTGGCGCGGTTGTGTTCAACGGCGACGAAGTGCGGGCCAATATCAGCCGCGATCTGGGCTTCTCGGTGGAGGACAGGATCGAGCAGGCGAGGCGTATGTGCTGGTTGTGCGATCAAGTTGTCATGGCGGGCGGCACGGCGATAGCCGATTTCGTCTGTCCCGTGGTGGAAACCAGAGATGTTTTCGGCCCAGCCTTTACAATCTGGGTGGATCGCATCAAGGCGGGGCGCTACGTCGATACGAACGCCTTGTTCACGCCGCCCGGACAATACGACGTGCGCGTGACGGCGGAAGGCGCGGCCGCCGATTGGGCCAGGAAGATCCTGCAAACGCTGGAGGAGAGGGACGGGGTGCAGGGGCTGCACAGGGAGCGGCGGCTTCTTGGTGCGGTCAAGTGGCGGAGGCAGCTGTGATTTTTCTGCACTCCAGCTTCCGGACGTCGAGCACCTGGCTCTGGGGCCGTTTCCGCAAGCTCGATGGCGTGACCGCCTACTGCGAGATATTCAACGAGGTGCTGGCAACCATCAGGCAGTCTGAGATAGCCGGAAACACTCCCTGCTCCTGGCATTCGAAGCATCCAGCCGGTGCCCCGTATTTTCTGGAGTTCATGCCGCTGATCACCGATGAGGGAGGTGTCCTCGGCTATGAGAAAGACATGGCCTACGCCAGGTTCATCCCCCGGGATGGCATCCAAGGCGATATCGGCGAAGCGGAAAGAGCCTACATAGCAAGCCTGATCGCCCATGCGGATGGGCTCGGACGGCAGCCGGTTCTATCATGCACGCGTACCCTTGGCAGGCTTGCCGCGATAAAATCGGCGTTTCCAGGATTTCACATCCTCATTTACCGGAATCTGTTCCGCCAGTGGTGCTCCTACAGCGAGCAATATGCCTGCGGAAATTCTAGTTTCTTCGACACCATCAAACTGGCGATTGCGCACAGCGGCCACGATAAGTTCTGCAATTACCTGAAGGAGGCGTTTCCGCTTGAAAGGAAGCAGATCGATAGCGACCATTACTTTTGCGCATTCGTCCTGCTGCACATTTACCTTTACGGGCAGGTTGCCGGTGCCGCGGACATGATTTTCGACGTCGAGAAAGCGGCATACAATGAGGAGTACCGGCGGCAGGCTGAGCGCGAAATAAGGCAAAGAACCGGCCTTGCTGCCGATCTCTCCAGTATCAAACCAAGTATTGGATTTTCATTTCTGGATGCCAGCAAGAGCACGGAAATAAGGGAGCGTATAAGGATTATGTCCGATGTGGCCCTGTCGCTAGCACCTTTGGAGGATGGACGCGCGTTTGCTGCGAAGGCGCTAGCGGACTTGATGGAGGAATGGGAGAGATACGATTTCTATGCCGGAGCGCTGTCGGCCTTTGCAGGGCCGCGCGGCCTGCTCCGCGAGCGGGATACCTTAGCAGCCGAGTGCGACGCCTTGCGGGCGGAACGGGACGCTCTAACGACCGAACTAACAAGGCGGGACGAAAAAAATGGGGCCTAGCGCAAGTTGCGTACCAGAGCGGCGGCCTGTCTCCGGCCGCTCCTAAGTTTGCTCCGGTCACAGCAGACGGCGAGCGCTTCGATGACCTGAGGCGGAAGTGTTCATGCACCAAGCTAGAGCGCAACGCGGCCCGAAATCAAGATCAACCGTCTCAAGGATAAAGTTGGCAGGCTGAAACAAGAAATCGAGCGCATGAAAGCCATCGGGGCGCAGCTTGAAAAGGCGGAAGACACGCAGATTTCGCTCACCGATCCCGATGCCGGTTCCATGCAGGGCACGGGCAAAGCGACCGGAACCGTTGGCTATAACGTGCAGTGTGCCGTGGAGACCAAGCACCATCTCATCGTTGCTCATGAAGTCACCAACGCCGTCCATGACCGTCACCAGCTCTCCAGAATGGCTCAACAGGCCAAAGAGGTTCTCGGCGCCGAAGCCATCGAAGCCCTCGCCGATCGCGGCTACTACGATGGCAAGGAGATTCTGGCTTGCGGCCGGGCAGGCGTGACAGCCTATGTACCAAGGTTTTCAACCTCGAACGCCAAGGCCGTGGGGCGTTTCGGCAAGCAGGATTTCGTCTACAAAGCGGATGAGGATGTTTATCTTTGCCCCGCCGGCCAGCGCTTGACTTACCGTTACAGCACCGGCCTACAATCGTTGCTCAGTCATGCCTCCTCCCCGCTTGAAATTGCGAGCCGCCGCAACCTCCACCGATCCCTGTACTGGCGCTCGGAAAGCAAGTCACAGGTCCGGCGCGGACTCCCCATGGGGCATCGATTGCGGCCAATCCGGCAGGACGCGCGTCCCCCCCCCCCAGGTAATCGGGTCACAGGGAGGGGATTGGCTGCTCCCGCTGGCCGCACTCTGTTCCGCTACGCTTCGCCAGCGGCGCCCCTTCAAAGAACCGCGTAAGAAAGGTACAGGGGCACCGATTATAACGAACAACGCGGGCACTCGAGGCTGGGCCGGTAGACGCCCGCCGAGTTTGCCCAAACCTTCCCGCGTAGTGAGATGGCGCCGCGCAACGCGGCCAGCTCCGCACCATCTCACGCCGCTCAACCCGCCCACAAAGGGCACTTTCAACCGTCCCAGCGAACTTCAGACCGAAAAAAACTTGGGGACAACGTTACGAAATATTGATCCGCTCCCGTTCGACGACCAGCGGGCCGCGGCGGACCTGCGCATGGATCGCGGCGATGTACTCGCCGAGAATGCCGATGAACGTCAGCTGGACTCCAGACAGGAAGAACAGCGCGACGATGACCGTATGAGTGCCCATCGGCGCCCGACTGAGGCCGAGAAGGGCGACGAAGAACGTGAACATAGCGTAGAGCAGCGAAACCGAGGCGATCAGGAACCCGGCGATACTGCAAACGCGGATCGGCACGTCGGTGAAGGTGAAGATGCCGTTCAGCGCCTGATCGATCAGGCTGAGGATGTTGTTCTTGGAGATGCCGCGACGGCGCGCCCGCCAGGTGTAGGGAATGATGAAGCGCCGGAATCCTGCCGAGGCAATAATGCCGCGAACATAAGGGTAAGCGTTCTGGTGGCTGACGACGACCTCCCAAACCTTCCTGTCAATGAGCTGGAATTCGCCGACGTTCTCGGGAATCTCGAAGCTCGAAAGCCCGTTCACGAGACGGTAGAACATGCGCCGGCAGGTGCGCAGCAAGAAGCTTTCCTCGCGCGTGACGCGAGCGCCAACAGAAGCTCAAAACTACCGCTCCTCCCTGCAAGGCAAAATAAGCAAGCCGGTGAGGAGCCGAGCCAGCGATGGCGAAGATCTGAACATGCTCGGATGTGAAACACCTAAGGTGCTTCGGAACTTCCAGTATAAGATAGAATGATAAAACAGTAATGCCTAGCACCACTCCAATAACGAAACCAGCCGCATCTATGATATGACTGCGTCCGAACTTGGCAGGGTATGAACTGGCCCGTAATTTGACAGGTCCTCAGGCTGGGCAGCGCCCGGTTGACAGCACTCGATACCGATGTTGATACGTTCACGTTCGACGACCACCGGTCCGCGCCGGACTTGGGCATGAATAGCCGTGACGTACTCTCCAAGCATGCCGATGAAAATCAGCTGCGCTCCCGAGAAGAAGAACAAGGCCGCTATAATCGTCATGGTGCCGCGTGGAGCGAGGTTAGGTGCAAACAACGCTATAAGAACCGTCACCAAGGCGTAGAGGATCGCTAGAAAAGCAATGCCAAAACCGAAAAGGCTGCACAAACGGAGAGGCACATTGGTGAATGAAAAAATACCATTCAGCGCCTGATCGATCAATCTAAACACATTATTTTTCGAAATTCCGCGCTTTCGTGCACGCCATGTGTAAGGCAAGATCAGCCGCTTGAAGCCAGCAAATGCAATGATCCCGCGGATATAAGGATACTGATCTTTGTGGCTAACAACGGTCTCCCATACCTTTCGGTCGATTAGCTGAAATTCGCCAACGTTTTCCGGGATGTCGAAATCCGACATCGTATTGACGATGCGATAGAATATGTGGCGGCATGCCCTTAGCAGCAGCGTCTCTTCCCGGTTGGCACGAGCACCCGCAACCACTTCTATGCCGTTTTCCCAGTGGCGAACCATTTCTGGAATCAAATCCGGCGGATCTTGAAGGTCGACCGGCAAAAAAACCAAGATTGCATCGCCCGTCGCATATCGAAGCGCATTGGCATTGGAGCGGAATGGCCCAAAATTACGTGCGTTAAGGATCACTTTCACATGCGGGTCCGTAGCCGCGATGCGTCGCAAAATAGCTACCGTGCCATCCTCGGATGCGTTGTCCGAGAAGATATGCTCGCGTTCATGGTGAGCGAGCGGCCCGCCTGCCGCGAATAATTCTGCGACCGTGGCATGGCAGGCTTCGATATTTAATTCTTCATTATAGCAGGGTGAGATGATCGAAATACGTGCCATTGTTCAACTCCGCGCTGAGATGAAATGAGACTGTCCGAGCCAGCCCGTCAGTGCCGTCGCCTCCAGCGCCGGTTCGACAGCGACAATCGGCTTAACAAACGATCTAGGTAAGCCACGCACGACAAAATCCTTAGTAAGCACCGATATTGAGCGCCAGCCGACCTTTCCCAGCGCGCGCCGCAGTTCACCGCGCATGAATACCATTTCGTCGGGCTCCAATCGCGCCCAGCGGCGGCCGCGACGGGTGCCGAAAATTACAGCGCAATAAGGGTTGAGGAAGTTGGATTCGATGAAGGCCAACCCACCGCTTGAATTGCATGCGGCACGCAGAGTTTGAAGCGTTGTCGCCAACCCCGCCGCCGGTATGTCTCATCCGTGACTAGGTACAAAATTTCCGACTCTGGGTGTCCTCCGTTGTGGCGCTTGATATTCATAACCGCGCTAATCGCACTCTCAACGTCGATTACCCAAAATCGCTTGCCCCGACGCTCTTTTTTCGTCCAATCGATGTATTTTTTTGTAATTAAACTCTTCGCAAAACGGAAGATTTTTCCGATCCATCCGCTGCCGGTGACAACGAAATCATGTGACTGTCCACACAATTTTCCGGCAAGAAGCGGCAGAAAAGAAAGATGGCCCGATGGCCGCTCGTCCCTATTCATTGCGCCCCGCCCCCGCTGCTGCAATACTGGCCTATGGTTTCAACCATATAGCCAATCGCCGCATCGCCAAGCCCCGGATAGACGCCGAGCCAAAAGGTATCGCGCATGACTTTATCGCTGTTCTCCAGCGTGCCGTGGATGCGATAGTTGCGCCCTTTCATATAAGGTTGATGAACCAGATTGCCGCCGAAGAGCAGACGCGTGCCTATCTTTTTGTCGTTGAGATGTTTAATGAGATCGTCGCGCGCGAACGGCGCGCCGACGCGCATCGTGATCGGAAAACCGAACCAGGACGGATCCGACTTCGGCGTGGCCTCGGGCAGGATGAAAATGTCTTCGTGCGCTTTCAGTCCCGCTTTCAGAAAGGCGAAATTGGCGCGGCGACGAGCAATGAAATCATCGAGGCGATCCAGTTGCGCATAGCCAACTGCCGCCTGCATATCGGTGATTTTCAAATTATAGCCGAGATGCGAATAGGTGTATTTGTGGTCGTAGCCGAATGGCAACCCGCCAAGCTGCCAACCGAAACGCTTTTTGCAGGTGTTATCGCAACCTGGGTTGCACCAACAATCGCGCCCCCAATCGCGCAGCGATTCGAGAATGCGCTTCATCCTCGCGCTGTTGGCGAAAACCGCACCGCCCTCGCCCATCGTGATATGGTGCGCGGGATAGAAACTGACGGTGCCGATATCGCCGAACGTGCCGACGATTTTGCCGTTATAAGTTGCGCCGAGCGCGTCGCACGTGTCTTCGACAACGAACAGGTTGTGCTTATTGGCGACGTTCATTACCGCGTCGAGATCAAAGGGATTGCCGAGCGCGTGCGCGACCATGATCGCGCGGGTCCTGTCGGTAACTGCTGCCTCGATCAGATCCGGACGAATATTGTAAGTCGGAATGTCGACATCCACAAACACAGGCACAAGGCCATTTTGCAACAACGGATTGACCGTCGTCGGAAAGCCTGTGGCGCAGGTGATGACCTCGTCGCCCGCCTTCAAGGCGCGATCGCCGAGCAGAGGACTGGTCAAGGCCGTCGCCGCAAGCAGATTAGCAGAGGAACCCGAATTGCAGGTCAGCACGTTATAAACGCCGAGGATTTTCGCCAGACGTTTTTCGAACAGATCATTATAGCGTCCGGTCGTCAGCCAGAACTCCAGAGCGCTATCGACCAGCGCCTGCATTTCGGAAGCGCCATAGACGCGCCCGGAAACAGGAACGGACGATTCTCCCAGCGTGAATGGCTTCGGCGAGTGCGCCAGTTCAGCATAGCGCTTCGTTAGCTCCAGAATGCGCGCGCGCAAGTCCTCAGGGCTTTCGGTTTCGGCGATTATGGAGACCGCGTTGTCTTTCATGCTTCCCTCCTCCTATAGAATTATCGTTAAAGGATGATGGAGATGCGTGCCACTGTTCAACCCTGCTCCATTAAAAATAACAATTGCCATGCGTGCTCTTTTGCACGGACACTTCATCCGCCGCGTCACTAGTACACCTTATTGGAGGCAAGTTCGCTTGCACGCTTACGGCAAATGGGGGGGTATGAACTTGCCTCCGGCTGTACTAGCGGCAATCAGCTTTGCATACGCGCCCTCTCGCGCCGCCGTTTGCGGATGACTTAAGTCGCCAGATGACATCCCCCTATCGCATTAGGTCCTAGCAGAAGCCCGTCCCTACGTCACGAGAAAACCAGGTTGCGCATTCCCGAATAGCTCAAAAGTGCCAGCAGCGGCAAGAGCCCAGCCTGCGCGGCTAGTGGTCCGAGACCGACGTGCGATAGAAAGTGCAGGAGGGTGAAGTTCAATACACCCAGCGCCGCGTACAATCCCAGGAAACGAGGTAGTAGTAGGCGAGAAGTAGTGCCAAAAACGAGCTGGCCATAGCTCATGAAGTTGAAGAGGATGCCAGCCGCGGTCGCAGCGCTCACGGCTAACCAAAGCGGAGCGCCCGTCAGCACAATTGCTGCGTAGCAGAGATAGCCGAAGCCTGTATTCAGCAAGCCAACGGCCAAAAAGCGAAGGATGCGCCAAAGTTCTGCAGTCATGCTAACCGTTCACGATACCACGCCACTGTTTGCGCCAAACCTTCATCGATTGAAATGCGCGGCGACCAACCCGTTACGGTTCTGAGCCGATGGTTATCGGCTTGCATATGCATGACCTGGTCCGGGCGGAATGGTACCTCGCCGAAGACCAATTCCATGCCCGGAGCCGCAAGGTCGCGAATACGCTCGACGACGCTGCGGACAGTTACGGCGTGACCCGAGGCCAGATTGAACACCCCTGTGGCGTTGGGCGTGCGCGCTGCCGCGAGCACGCCCAACGCCACATCGTCCACATAGAGCCAATCCCAGAATTGGGTGCCCAGAGTGGTGCGGGGCCGCCGCCCGGCAAGCATTTCGTTGGTCAGGTACGGAATCAGCCATCCCTCGTTGTCTTCTGGCCCGTAGGTCTGGAACAGTCTCAGCCAGGCGTGGCGGATTCCGGCCTGGCTGGCGATCTGGCGGGTGAGGAATAGGGTCGCCACCTTGGCCGCGCCATAAAGGGTCGTCGGTTGCGGCAGGCTTGTCTCAAGCATATCCGATCCGGCCCCATATTCGCCCTGACTGCCTATGCCGATGAACACCCCCGCCCCCGCCAGTGCGGCAGCCTCAGCGAGCGCGCAACTCGCGGCGATGTTGTCGTAGATCTGATTGCGGTCGAAGCGAACCGAGTTCGCTACCCCGGACCAGCCGCAATGTAAAACGGCGTCCGGCTTGCAATCCATCAAGGCTGACTTGACAGCCTCCGCGTCGCGCAAGTCGAGTTCGAGACGCGTGAAGCGGCCGGTCCAGGGCGCAAGGCGCAACGCGATGCTCCCCGGCCGCACCACCGCCACAACCTCGTCGCCTGCTTCGATGGCCAACCGTAGCGTTGCCGCGCCGACGAAACCCGCCGCGCCAGTGAGAAACATCTTCATAGTAGGGCCGCCGCCTGGTCCTCGATCGGCGGGAGTTTGTCCAGAAGCCAGGATTGGCTGCCGATCTGCCCGCGCAACGCGTCGGTGACACCGTATTTGCCAAAGCGCGGTGCCAACCCCGCCGCGAGAAGCACATCAGCCACCCGCGAGCCGAAGCCGCCCGTGGTGCTGTGCTCTTCCACGGTCAGAATGGCGCGGTGCTCGCGCGCGGCGCAGCAAATCGCGGTTTCGTCGAGCGGACGAAAGCCGGGGAAACTAAACACGCTGGCGGAAATCCCTCGCTGTTCGAGAGCTTCCGCTGCGGCCAGGGCGCGGCCGAGCAGCGGCCCCATGGCGAGCAACGCGATATCAGAGCCCTTTCGCAGCCGCACGGACCGATCGAGCTGAATATCGGTGCCGCTCTGGTGCAGAACGGGCTCGCCGGAACGTCCGAGGCGCAGATAGGCCGGTCCGCGGCGATCAAGCAATTTCACTAACAGCGCCTCGGCCTCGATCGGATCGGCGGGGCAAGCGACCGCAATGTTCGGCAACATCGACATGATGCCGAGATCCTCAACGCCGTGATGAGAGTAGCCCTGGGCACCATAGGCGAGTCCGCCACCGACGGCGATCACTGTCACCGGAAGGTTATGGTAGCAGACATCGTTGCGAAGCTGCTCGAGGCACCGCAGGGTCGGGAAATTCGCGATCGAATATAGAACCACGCGACGTCCCGAAAGCGCGAGGCCGGCGGCGATCCCGACCATCGCTTGCTCGCAGACGCCGACATTGACGAACTGATCCGGAAGCGCTTCTGCGAAACGCTCCAACACGGAATAACCGAGGTCGGCGGTCAGCAACATCACGTCTGGATTGACGCGGGCGTATTCCGTGAGCGCGGTGATCGTTTCAGTGCGCATAGACCGCTCCCAACTCGCGCAGCGCTTCCTCGAGTTGCGCGGCATCGGGGTGGCGATAGTGCCAGAGCAACTGTCCCTCCATGAAGGACACCCCCTTGCCTTTCACCGTGTGGGCGATGACGGCGGTCGGGCGTCCCGTGAGCGGCGGCTTTCCTTCGAGCGCAGCTCGCAACGCATTGTGGTCATGACCGTCGATCTCGGCTACGCCCCAATTGAACGCCCGGAACTTGTCCGCGAGTGGATGAAGATCGCTGATCTCGGCGACCAACCCGAAGCTCTGGATCTTGTTATAGTCGACGATGGCGACGAGGTTCGACAAGCGCGCATGCTGGGCGAATTGGATCGCCTCCCAGTTCGACCCCTCGTCGAGTTCACCGTCGCTGAGCAGACAGAAGCTGCGCCATCCCGCCTTCGACCTGGACGACGCCAGCGCCATGCCGACGGCGACTGGCAGACCGTGGCCGAGGGAGCCGGTGGAAATCTCCACGCCGGGAACCGTCACCGTCACATGGCCGCACAGCCGACTACCGTCGGTCGAGTAGACCTCCAGCTCCTCGACGGGAAGGAAACCCGATTCAGCGAGCACCGCGTAAACGATGGCGGCCGCGTGCCCCTTGCTGACGACAAGCCGGTCGCGACCCGGCCAATCCGGCCGCGCGGGGTCGAACCGCATCGTGGACCCGTAGAGCACTGCGAGGATGTCCGCGCACGAAAGACACGAGCCGATGTGGGAGGCGCGGGCGCGATGCGTCATCCGGAGGGCGTGGGCGCGCGCGCGGCTCGCGAGGCCGCGGGTATCCTTACGTGTCATGATGCAACCCGCTCCACACTGTTGATCTGCCTGCGCGTAAGCGCGACGAGATCCTCCTCACGCGACCATGCGCCGTACCATTCTGAGGTCAGCGACACGGTTTTCTGGAAATCGAGCCGCGGAGTCCAGCCGAGGCGGCGACGCGCCTTGGAGCAGTCGAGCGTCAGCAGACGAGCTTCCTGCGGCGCGCCCGCCTCGGGCGCTATTTCGATGCGCCCCTTCCCCAAGGCGCCGACCATCGCTTCGGCGACTTCTATGACGGACCTGTTTTCGTGCGGCTCGGGGCCGATGTTCCAGGCTTCATCGAATCCTTCCGGCGAGACGCAGAGACGCTCCGCCAGCATCAGATAGGCCCTCAACGGCTCCAGAACGTGCTGCCACGGCCGCACCGAGTGAGGGTTGCGCAACCGCACGACCCCCTCCGGGCCCACGCAACCACGCACGATGTCCGGCACGAGCCGATCAGCGGACCAATCGCCGCCTCCGATGACATTGCCTGCCCGGACCGAGGCGATGCGCGCCGGATGGCGGCTCGGCCCAAAGAAGCTGCGACGCATAGATATGGTCGCGAGTTCGGCACACCCCTTGCTGGCGCTGTAAGGATCATAGCCGCCAAGAGCGTCGATCTCACGATAGCCCCAGTCCCACTCCCGGTTCTCGTAAGCCTTGTCGCTCGTCACGACGACGACGGCGCGCGCATCCGGGCATTCGCGCACGGCGTCGAGAAGCGACACGACCCCGAGCACGTTCGCCGCGAAAGTTTCGACCGGCGCGCGGTACGACTCCCGCACCAGAGCCTGCGCGGCCATATGGATGACGATTTCAGGCCGCTCCTGCCTGACTAGGGAGCGCAGGGTGGCGGCGTCGTTGATGTCCGCCTCGACGAACGCGCCCCGGCTGGCGAGATCGAGGATGGAAAAGAGGTTCGGGTTCGTGTGCGGCACCTTCGCGAGCCCGGACACGCGTGCTCCCATTTCGGCAAGCCAGAAGCTCAGCCAGGCTCCCTTGAAGCCCGTGTGCCCCGTAACGCAGACGCGCCGCCCTCTCCAGAAGTCGCGCATCACCAGCGTTTCCACGGAGGGTTACCGGAAGACCAAAGCTCTTCCAGATAGTTGCGGTCACGCAGTGTATCCATCGGCTGGAAGAAGCCTTCGTGCCGGTATGCCCGCAGTTCGCCCTCGGCGGCCAGCTGCTCCAGCGGGGCCTGCTCCCAAATGGACTCGTCCCCGTCGATGTAGCGGCCTACCTCTGGAGAAAGAACAAAAAAGCCGCCGTTGATGAAGCCGCCCTCGCCTTTCGGCTTTTCCGTAAACCGGACGACGCGGTGTCCATCGAGTTCGAGAACGCCGAAACGACGGGGAGGATAGACTGCGGTGACAGTCGCAAGGCGACCATGTTCACGATGGAAACGGATCGTCTCCGTGACGTTCACATCGGAGACGCCATCCCCATACGTAAGGCAGAAGGAATCGTCCTTGATGCGATCGATCACGCGCTTTAAACGGCCGCCTGTCATGGTGGCCTCGCCCGTGTCGATGAGCGTCACCCGCCAATCGTCGGCATCGTTGCGATGCGTGATAATCGACCGCTCGGACAGGGTAAAAGTCACATCGGACATATGCAGCGTGTAGTTTGCGAAGAACTCCTTGATCATATGTCCCTTGTAGCCAAGGCAGACTGTGAAGTCCTTTATGCCGTGCGCCGAGTACATCTTCATAATGTGCCAAAGGATAGGTCGTCCGCCGATCTCAACCAGCGGCTTGGGAAGAACCTGTGTCACCTCGCTCAAGCGCGTGCCAGAACCACCAGCCAAAATCACCGCATGCATGATGTAACCCCCACTGAGCTTCGAGTGTGTTTAAAAGCGAAAGCACGAATCGTCAAGCCGCTGGACCTGCAATCAGCAATCGTAAATTCTCCGCCGGCTAGAGCCGGCGGCTTCAAGTTACGGTTAAAGCCGGATTGGGCCGGCCCGAGGGGCCGGCTACAGCACCCTAAAGTCATCGTCGGGTTCTTTGGGCTGCTGATCTTCGATGTACTTTTTCCAAACTTCGTCCGTCACGTTGCCACTCGAAGCAACCCAATAGCCTCGTGCCCATAGATGCTGCCCCCAGTACCGCTTCCGCAGGCTATCGAACTCCGATAGCCGCTTATGAGAGCTCCTCCCCTTCAGATATTGCGCGGCCTTCGATACCGAAAGCTGGGGCGGAATTCCGGTCAGCATATGCACGTGGTGCCGATTGACCGAACCTGCATAGATCTCTTGGCTGCGAGCGATCTCTCGTAGAAGCTCCCGGCATCGCAATCCCACATCGCCGCCAAGAACCGCATACCGGTATTTCGTCACCCATACGATATGGTATTTGCAATCCCATATCGTATGGGTGCCTGCCTTATAATCCTTCATGCCCCAGAGCTATAGCACCTTGTCCCGGCCGCCTAAAGGCGGGAGATTTACTTATCCCCTATGGGGGACTTTAAATTTGGCATGGGATCGATTTTCCGTGACGGGAGATTGTGAGATGGGCGGGTGGCGCGCCTTGCCACCGTCAAGGAGGGGTAGGGGGCGCTTTGACGAAGGCGATGGTTCGCAGGAAGTCGTCCCACGAAGGGAAGATCAGGAAGGTTGTGCCTGCGGCGTTCGTGTTAAAGAATTGGGTGCGCGAACCAGGTTTTTGGCGCGCCAGGCGCCAGAGATCGTCCATGATTTCGCAAAGAGTGTGCGCGGCAAAGACAAGCAGGCTTAGCGCCATAAGAACAGCGGAGAGAAGCTTTTGCTTGCCGTTGCCGAACTTGTGCGCAAGCTTGTATCCATTTGTTTTGAGCGCGTTGAAGGTCTCATTCTAGGTCTTTCACCTGTCACAGACGCAATCGATGAAATCGCCAACGTTCTCATAAGTTATACCATCTGACGTAAGGTTTGATCTCTAAAATCCAGGGGTGAGAGCATAGCGACCGGACGCGGCCAGCTTCGGCAAGAAGACGCCGACAAGCCTCGCAGGCGACCTCCACGATGGCCTCGTAATCGTCGAGCGGGCAGTGGAGGAGGAAGCGCTCCTTCAGATAAAGCCAGACCCGCTCGACCGGGTTCAGTTCTGGCGAGTAGGCCGGCAGGGGAACCAGCGTGATGTTGGCCGGCATGGCGAGGGCATGCGAGCCGTGCCAGCCAGCCTGGTCGAGGATCATCGCTACATGCTCGTCCTCTGCGATGGTTTCTGAGAAGCGTGCTAAGAACTCCTGCATCGCCGCTGTATCGGCGTAGGGTATTACAAGCGCGAAAGCCCCTAGCAGCCTGTCGGACTCAGGGGTAATTGCGCAATTATGTGACCGACCCCGCCTCGAAATGAAACCTTCATGCGCAATGCGAGGCGTCTACTTAAAATAATTGCGCGATGTTCTGCGTATGTTCTTAAGTTCGACAGGCTGCTAGCGACGCGCTACTTGAGTGCATTATCCGTGCCAGGTTCCACCGCTGCAAAGAGATCCGCGTACTGTCATGGCTCTCCTACCGCAGCAGCTCGCCGATCTCTGGCAAGGTCGCGGGATCGGAGCAACTCGGTGGCAAGGCTGTGCCGGAAAAGATGGTCTCCTTGGCGCGCAAAGCCACGAATATCGTCCGGCATGGCGGGTGTGGCTCCGGCGAACGGCGCGCAGTGGATGGTCTCGACACCCAATTCACACGCTGCTTCAATGCCATACACTACACCCGCCGGCCAAATCAACGTGGCGGGCGAATAAGAACGGCTAGACCGGCCTCACACATAATACGCAAGACCCTTGTTAATGCACCCATAATGCACTAAACGCATCTCCAGCGTATTTTTTTTGCAAGTAAACTCGCGAGAAAGTGGAGGAAGACGATGCAAAGGGAAGTTCCTCGAATAATAGCAATCCAGTTGGCGTTAGCCGTATTTATTATGGTGATTTGTTATCCAGGTTTCATGTCCTGGGATAGTATTAGAATGCTTCAGGAAGCGCGAACCAGCGTTATTGGAGGATTTGCGCCAACTTCCCCAGTTTATCTACTTCGCATGTTTGATCAGAACAGCTTCGACAATGGGCCTGCTTTGATGGTCTTCTTCGAGAACTTCCTCTTGTTGGCGAGCATGGGCGTTATAGGAGTGCTCCTTGGTTTGCGGGCCAAAACGTCTTTTGTAGTCACTTTGATTATGTTGGTGTCGCCGACCGTAATCGGATGCATGCTTGTTCTATGGAAAGACGTTATTCTAACCGCCTTTTCGATTTTCGGATTCGCCATAATTGCGGCCTCTTCTTTGGAAGAGCAACACGAACCTTGGAACGAGGCTCCGATGTACATTGCATTGGCTGCACTGCTTCTTGGCTCTCTAATGCGCTTTAATGGAATATTGTTGGTCGCGCCACTGCTTTTATTTTGGGTCAATACGTATTTCCGAGCAATAATTATTCCTAAGCGAGCTGTTTTGCTTGTCTGCATAGCTGGTTTTTTCGTAGTGACGGGCAACATTGTAAACAGCTTCCGATTTCCAACCTTCGAGCGGTTGGAAAAAAACCCTTTGCTCGATGCTATAATGAGTTACGATTTACCCGGGATCTCTTATTGGGCAAGAACTCCTCTTCTTCCTCCAAAAGTTGGGTTGGAAAGCGGCATTCAGAAAGCTTCGATGGAGGATATTGACGCCATCTATAGCTCTTTGGGCGCCGAGATTATGCGAACGAACAATGTTCGCATCGGTAATCGGATCACGATTCTGGACGGCTCTACCAGTGAGCAGGTTCACAAAATTTGGAGGCAGCGGGTTCTTCAGTATCCATACGCCTATTTGAGATATAGAATTGATCTGTTTAGAGAGATTCTCGGCCTAATGCCACATAAACTTTTCGAACCCACTCATTTCAATAAGATCGATAATAACGACTTCGGTATAAAGTTCTTTGATCGAGGAATAACTACAGTTGTTTTGTCTTTTATTGATACGATGTCAGGCATATGGATAGGAAAGCCTTGGTTTTTGTTTCTAGGTGCAATTGCCTCGAGTCTGGTTATCTTATTCAAAGGGCCAGATCCTTTGCCTCGTAAAATTACAGTATATTCGTTATTAGCGGCAGCCTGCTACATCCTTCCATATTTCTTCATCAGCCCAACTGGCGAAGTTCGTTATGCCTTTCCATCGCTCGTATTCGCGTTCGTACCCATACTTGCCCTCTTCGGCTTAATACTGTCGGATAGACGGAAAGGATGCACGGGCGCGCTCAGTTAGAACCAGCGATCAACTGCACTCAGCGCCGGGCGGGGGCTGCGCAAAAGAGGTCGAGCGAAAAGAGCCAAGCCCGCGCATATGCGGCGCGGGTGGGGCACAGATCTTCAGACGCCTCAGAGGTTGGGTATGACGCAAGGCGGGCATTGAGCAGGCGACTTATATAGCTGGACCAAGAAGAAGTATGGCGACTTTATGTCCTCTTGGAGATGAAGGTTCAGTGACAAATCGATGAGGATATACCTCCGCCCCGTTCAGGATCACAACCTCCGGGACAAAGCCTTTCACCACCGCCGCGCGATGGCCGTATTGCACGGGGACCGAGTAATCCACGTTGCGATAGTTGTCCCATGACCATTCGTCATGGGACAACTTTGCTGCTGGCGCCCTTTTGCAGCGCCGCGCGGCGGCACTGCGCCGCCGCTTCCGTGGACTACTTTTTCACCGCCGCCCCCACTTCGACTGGCTTCGCCGCTCCCGAGAATTTGGTCCCGTCCCAGGAATATCCGGACATTTTTAGGAACTCCCGCACAGCCTCACGGTCGACTCCATAAATATGGTCACGCCCGGCCTGAATTTTCACGAACGGGAAGCCTTGTTCCACCAGTTTCTTCCAATGGTAGAGGGTCTGGTTCTGTTCCGATGGGACAGCGAACAACGCTTCGGCCTGAAAGCCGGCTTCCGCTATTTTCGCGGCGAAAGTGACCTCATAGTTCTCGATCACGGCCTCCTTATTGCTCATGGTGACGACCGAACTGAAAAAATCGCAGAACGCCGGAGATTGCAGGGCGGGTTGCTTGATCGCCAGGAAATAACTCTGCAGGTGCCAGCCTTTCTCAAAATTCTCCGTCATGCCATAGACGTGGGCGCAGCCGTCCCGCACGCGCGTGATCGCCGATGTGAAGTTATCCTGATCCAAAGGCCCGATGACGCTGTCATTGACGAGATACAAAATATCGACTGCTTTAAGCTCGGAATGTTTTTGGATGACATGCGCCCAAGCGGCGAAGTCGTAGCCCTCGTTATTTCGTACAAATACCCCGGCTGTGTCGCGCAGTCCCTCAATGCGTTGGAACTGCGATGGCAAGTCGGCCGCAATGATCAGATATACGCTGATCCCAGTATTGGCCAATGCCGACATATAGGGCTGTACATGCGGCTTCAGAAGCCCGTCCGGCGAGTGCGTTACGAATAGAGCGGCCTCGCGGTTAGGCGCTGCGAACCTTATCTCGCGCAACGCGGCTTTAGTTACCGCGCGCTCAACTGTGGCATTGCGATGCTGTCCCGGCACCGTTGGACTCCATTCGAGGCCATAGTAGTCGCCCAGAACGTCAGGGTAGCCAACGCCTTGCGCCAACTTAAAGACGGCCGGAGGAGGCGGCGTTGGCGTTACCTCGAGGAGTGCCTTGACTATCGCCTGCGGATCGCTGGACCAGGCGATGGGAAGTACCTTGCCCCACCCCAGAGATCGTATGCGTCTTCCCATAGCTCCAAGATCGAATACCACGGGATAGATCCCAGCGGTAACCGCTTCGCTGAGCGTGAACGAATACGTCTCTGGACAAACGGACGGCAGGAACGCGATATCCGGCGATTCGCGCTCGATGATATCGAGCAACTCCGATGGATTGTAACGGCCAAGGATGGTCACATTGCGGAGGGCGTCAAAATCCGAATCGCGATCCGTCGATCCAATGATCGTAAAGCGAATTGGTGCCTGCATGCGCTGGGCGAACGTTGCGCAGCGCAAGACGAGATCGAACCCTTTGTGTCCAGCCAAGTGGCCGAGGATCGCAACGTGCCTTATGACTCTGGCGGAATCCGTCATTTTCCCGATCTGCCATTTTGATTGCAGAGATTCCAACCGCGCGGCATTACGGCGCGGTTCGAGATGCGGACGGACGGTGAATTCGAGCCTTGGGAAGTATCGGGAAAACCGTTCAGCGACATCCTCGTTCGGGACGAAGCGACGGCGCGCGCCAGCCAACAGCTGCCCGAAACGCGTGCGCCACTCGTTGACGGGCCGCCGCCCGAACGGTGAACCTGCCGTTGCGATGCAGGTTTCGCATTGGCTCAGGGGTGGTTCTCCGCAATATGTACCGGCTTCCGTGACCATGACAATGCGCGGGCAGACCATCATGTAGTCGTGCAGGCTGACATCATAGGGTACCTCAGCCGTCGCACATGCACGCTGGAGCCATTCGGCCGTCGCCTCGGGAAATCCGGCCAGATGCTGAACATGCAGATGCCTGACGTGAAGCCGACGCATGAGCCAGGCGTAGTTGTCGGGACTGGCGTCAATATCGAAAGCTCCGAGAGCGAGACCGGTCTCGACTCCGACTGTTTCTACGACGACGCGGTTGGGGCGTTCGACATCCACGCGGGTGAGGAAAACGACAATATTCTTGCGCGCGAGCGCCTCTACCATATCATTGACATAGCGCTCTGTCCCGCCGCCCCAGCGATGCACGATCATCATGATCGCTCCGACGTCTCGTGCGCGATCAGCCGCTTGAGCGATGTATAAAGCATGGCGCGAGTCGGGTGCGGGCTTGCGATATGGCTCGCTCGACAGCGCTCTCCCGATCGCGTTCAGATAAGCATAACCGTATCGGGTGTCAGCCTCCAGATGAGCGCCTTCGGCCCATTCGTTCCACGCGTTGACAAGGACGAAGCGCCGATCCGGCGGCAAAGCCTGCTTCGTCTGAGCGATCAGGAGTTCCAGCCATTCCTGAAACAAAGGCGGCGTGCTCCCGTGAAGCAGATGAGCGCGGGCACCATAACGCGCGGTATTGTCCCAGTTCGGAACCAGAGACCTGAAGCAGGTAAAAGCAGTCTCGATTGGCTGGGCCGTGTAATGGTCCTTGATGCGCTCATACGAGAACACTCGCCCCTTGAGCGGCGCATACGCTTCCACGTCGGGCGTCATGTCCGAAACCTTGCCATCCGTCCAATCGTAAAGAACGCGCTCGGCCCCCGCGTCCACGGCAAAATCGCGCGGATCGCGGGCACCGGCGGCCAGGGTCGCGACGACATAAGGCCGCTCTATACCGACGGCCTCGCATTCCTTTCGCCAGATTTCGAGATAGGTGGACATGATCGGAATCGAGGCCGGGCGGTAGACAAACACAACCGGCCTGCCGTCCACCTTGATGTAGCGGGTGTCGCGGAAAAACGGGATCAAATAACGAATGAAGGATCGCGCGTCGTCTGCCGAATAGTTCTGCTTCAGTAAGATTTCGTCCTCGCTGCCGTCCCAGCGGCGCGTCCAGTTCTCATTCGCCCAGCAGAAGCTGAATGGCATGTCGATATCGGCGTTTTCTAGAAGTATCCGCGCGGGTTTCTCCAAAATAAGTTCGCCACTAAACCAATAATGATAAAATATTTGACCATATACTCCTGCTCTTCGCATGTCGGCCGCTTGCCGTCGCAAGACGGCTCCGTCATCAATCAAATAATAGCCGACGTCAGGATGCGGAATGCGCTGCTGGAAGTGCCCATGGAACAACGGATTGGCCGCGCGCACTTTCGTCCATTCGGTGAAGCCGACCCCGTGCCACTCGTCGTTCTCGGGAATCGGGTGAAACTGCGGAAGGTAGTAAGCAAGCACCTTCACGTCGGTACGATTCAGCCGAGCTGAAAAGTCCTGCGCTTCTTCGAAATAGCGGTAATCAGGAGCTGAATCACCTTTATGAAGCCGGATCAGATCACCTTCTACGTTTTGCGCTAGGATGAATACAAGACGTTCGAGGGCATGCGCCAAAGTGCCGTCGGCCGCAATTGGCTCCGGTGCAAAGTCTTGGTAAGAGAGCGGCAATTCCAAGAATTTTCGTAGCGCTGCCGACCTTGCCCAAAGCATTGAGCCTTCGGCGAATTCGACGGTAGGAAAATCGGTAATCGAAAAAGCTGAGTGCTTGTCGAGTATATCGCGCGCATTCGCGTAATTGCCGGCCCACCCTGTCGGTTCTCTCGGAATGAAGGCAGAGCCTTCTGCATAAACGATTTTTGCATTCTTTTCGAGCATGCCAACAATGTGGGCAACATGTCCGCCGGGGTTGCCAGATGGGCCGAGTAGGAGGTCAATGATCGTATCGCGCCAGCCCTCGAGCTGCGGATTGTGAGGACTCTTCTTCGTGTGAAAATGCCCAACGATGTCATAGGCAAGGAGAGTTCTTCCGAACTCGGCAATGAACGGCGCGATGTCGCGACCGCGATTAGGAACCGGTTTGACAACGATCTTTTGGGCGCGAAGCTGAAGCCCTTCACGAAGAGCCTGCTCGATGCTAACAGTCTGCGCGACCGGCGCAAAATCAGGAATTGATACGAAAAGATCGAAAGCGAAAGGTATGCTCTGAAAACGAAGGATAAAGTCGTCCAAGAGATCGAAATAGAAAAGGTGGAAATGGATGGCGATACGGCTATCGCAATGAGCCGATGGAGTGCGCCACGTGTCGATCGGGTCAACATAGCGCGGAATCACAAGGAGCGGACTAGAAAAGCCGGAGTCGCCACAACCAGACGAGGAGCGCTGCCGCTCGGCGAGTTCCTCCGTTGCTTCGGCGGAAATCGGCAGGTTGCCTTCGAAGCGAGCAACATTAGCCAGATAACTTCTGCGCTTATGCCGATAATTTCTTCGCTTATCTCGATTGAACGGGTGGCGCCACGCGGCTGCGAGACGGATGGCCAACGGGGGACGGCAAGCAGCAGCGTCCCGGGCCGATATCCGGTCGTTAGCCGCGAATGCGTCCGCATGCTCAAGTCTATACCGGCGACGCTTTTCGACGTTGAGCGGATGGCGCCATGCCGCCGCTAGCGCAGCCGCCAGAGCAACTCTACTTCCGGCGCGCTGGCCGGAGTCTCGATCACGGAGGCATGCGTCGGCAGTAGCGGACCGATTCGTCTGCGCCTCGGCATACGGTCGCGCGAAGCGCCATGGACTGCGCTTTTTCGCTGATCTCGCGAAACGTTGTGAACTGCGTTGAGACACGGGGCCGATAAGGGCGGCTAAGTACGTCATAACAACGTAAATTAGATAATGTTTGAGGGGTCGCCATGGGCGGCGCGCCATTCGGTCGAGTTTCAAATGGGCCGCGGCATGCTGCCCTGCGAGTTCGTCGCGCGCCGCGCAAGCGGCGGCATGCTGCCCTGCGAGTTCGTCGCGCGCCGCGCAGGCCGCGGCGTGCTGCCCTGCGAGTTCGTCGCGCGCCGCGCAGGCCGCGGCGTGCTGCCCTGCGAGTTCGTCGCGCGCCGCGCAAGCGGCGGCATGCTGCCCTGCGAGTTCGTCGCGCGCCGCGCAAGCGGCGGCATGCTGCCCTGCGAGTTCGTCGCGCGCCGCGCAGGCCGCGGCGTGCTGCCCTGCGAGTTCGTCGCGCGCCGCGCAAGCGGCGGCATGCTGCCCTGCGAGTTCGTCGCGCGCCGCGCAAGCGGCGGCATGCTGCCCTGCGAGTTCGTCGCGCGCCGCGCAAGCGGCGGCATGCTGCCCTGCGAGTTCGTCGCGCGCCGCGCAGGCCGCGGCGTGCTGCCCTGCGAGTTCGTCGCGCGCCGCGCAGGCGGCGGCGTGCTGCCCTGCGAGTTCGTCGCGCGCCGCGCAGGCGGCGGCATGCTGCCCTGCGAGTTCGTCGCGCGCCGCGCAGGCGGCGGCATGCTGCCCTGCGAGTTCGTCGCGCGCCGCGCAGGCCTGGTCCGTCAAACGGCGGGCTTCCGCGAGAGCGACTTCTAACCGCTGCCAATGTTCGGCAGTTGCAACAATTGTCGCTTGCAGCGCCTCCAGGCTCTCCCTAGGCTCGCCTGAGCGGCCTGTCGTTTTGTTGTAGGCGACCCCTGCTGAGCTTGGCTCTAGCTCCTCAAACGCGAATTGCGGCTTCTGCAGCAAACCGAATGCGATGGCGTCGGCATCGTCGACGGGAAGCAAATGGCCGGGGATCTCGTCGCTGCGCGCTAACATGTCCGGTAACGCCGAGCGGTGAACTCCGATCAGGGCCGCCTCACGTGCGGGGCCAAAAAAATTGTCGGCAACTCCGTTGAAGTTTTCAACATTGAACGCATCCGTCAAGTGGAAGTAGGTTATATAGCCTATGGAATCATAAAATTTCCTGATTTCGATGCCGTCTTTCAGCGAATTGCACTCACAATAAAGGATCGGCGTTGTTTTCTCGATCGTGCGCCTCGCTCCTTCGAGGACAGCAACCTCAGCGCCCTCAACATCAATTTTAATCAGGCTACACGCTTCCAGTCCAAGCGCGTCAATCGTTGTCATTTCGGTCGCCCAGCAAGCAGCCGCCGAAGCCGCCGCGGGATCGCCGACATGCGCCATTTCGTCGACGATGCTTAAGCTGCCAAAATTCGCGGTTGCGTCGGGATTCAGCGCCGGAAGCGAAATGGAGCCCGATTGAGCCCCAACTGCAGCTTGGCGGAGCATGACGTTGCCAAGCTTATTTTCATGGATGTTCGCGTCCAGGACACGGAAAATCTCTGGCCGTGGCTCGAAGGTCCAGACCTTGCCGCTCATGCCGACGGCCCTTGCGAATGCCAGCGTGTGCGTTCCGATGTTTGCACCAACGTCCAAGACCGTGTCACCGGGATGGACGGACCTCAGCAAAAAACGAATTTCATTTTCCGCCCACTCTCCGTAAGTGCGCAAGGACCGACCTATAACTAGGTCAGAGCTAAAAAATGAAATCTTCCCATAGCGTCCAGGCACGGTCTCAATCACTTTATCAATCCTTTAATCTGGATTCTCCCACCTGCCCGAAGGGCACTGAGGTGGCAGCGTGTTAATTGTACAGCTTTTACGGGAAAAAGGCCTGAAAGCCAATAGAGAGGTGGCGCGTGCCCACGGCCCGGAAGTCGGGTTAACGAAGTTTTTGCGTTGACGCAGCGTCTGTGATTCGTTGAGCGCACTGATTCGAACCGGAGCGCCAGCATGCAGCATATGACCAGCTTTGTTGCCGGCGAAGAGATGCCGCGTTCGCGTTTAGCGGTGCTTTTGGAGCATTTTTCCCAGCTCGATGACGGGCGCGAGCAGTGGCGGGTGATGTATACACCACCTCAATGCTTCTGTTGTTGACTTGCCCTACGATAGCCGGGTGCGACGAAATCGTCGCATGGGGCGAACATCATCTGAAATTTCTGCGGCAGTTCGCGCCGTTTCATTTCGGCATTCCCTGCGAGCGGTGGCTGCGCCGCAGGTCGCCCGCGTCGACCCGATCCTGTTCGGGCGTTGTTTCGAAGGCTGGATCAAGGACTTGTGGCCTGACCGGCACGATCTGATCGCCATTGACGGCAAGGCGTCGCGCCGCACACACGACAAGCGTAAGGGACTGAAGGCCCTGCATACTCTCAGCGAGCGTGCCCCTTCAACCGCGATCACCGCCGCGATGGCAGAGGACAGCACACCGCCGATCTATTTAGGCATCTCCGCGATAAACGTGATTAGGCTGCATTGGGGGCATGTGTGACGTCCAGCGGCGCCGTATCCGCAATGTTCAGCCCTGCCTGTCCGGCTGACACGGAAAAAAGGCGTTCGATGGCATGTTGCAGGCCACCATCGAGTTGGCCCGCCTCATCTGGAAAGTCATCGCGCTGCAAATTAAGCCGGCGTATTGGCTCCAGAGCTACAGGCCTTACCCAGAACATGGAGCCGGCGAAGAAGTCGAGGTCCTCGCTCGCCATTTGCATCCCCATGCGGCGAGCCAAGCGAAAGGTAACGTCCCGGTTCCTGGAAGGTCCCCAGGCCATTTGAGAGGTGTAGCGGGAGTTGGGCACTCTCAATACCCGCGGTCCCGCAATCCCTAGGCTGGGATCGCAATCGAACATTCCCACTATGTGTTCGGCGCGGCCCGCCGCAAGGAGGTCGTAGAGCGCGCGGCGGCGCCATCTGCTGCCAAGCAAGCTCTCTTTCATACCCGGCCGGTGAATTGACTTCTTGCTGTGAATTTTGCAGATATATTCGTATTTATCGAGAATGCCATCGTTGAGGAAAGAAATGAAAGGCCATATATCGCGGCCGCGGTTTTCAACTTGAACAATTTCGGCCTGAGGAAAAACTTCAAGAATTTGTTTGCAAGCCGGACTACTCAACCCGCAATGCGTTATCCATAGGTCGAACGGGTGTTGAATTTGGTTCAGAAAGGCTGCGAACTCGGGCCAGAGTTCTGAATAATAGAGGTGCAAAAAGACGCCAGTTCTGCCTTTCGGAGCGAAGGTCGGCGAATTTTCTGGCTTGGCAAGCCACGCGAGGGGACGATCGAATAAATGATGGGACGGTGTGGATGAATCGTCCAGGCCCAAGGGCCAGAGCGAGCGTTGGAGAATTGCGTTTTGACTAAGTATAGGCAATTTATCGCGTGCGCTAATACCATTCAAGACACAGATATATCCCGCGCTGTTGACCATGGGGATTCTGTGCCTCATCCGGTACGGTTTGAGCGATTTGATAAGGGTGGCAAGCGGTGCCCAAAGCTTAAGATATTTGAGACTGGGCGGCTCGCTGGCCGATAAGCCTGCGCTTAATCCGATCCGCGTGGGCTTGCGCAAACGGACGAGCAGCGTTCCGGCTCGTTCCAGCTTGATGGCCGTGCAGCCACGCGCGTTGCCGTCACCCTCAAAGGTGATTGCAGACCCAGCCCCCTTCCCAAACTCTACCTTAAATATGTAGTATCCAGGAGCTAAATAATCAGGGATTTGAGAGCCGAACACCTGAAACAAAGCTTAACTCGCGCGTTTCCGTTCCGGAGAAGTGCCAAGCCGCGAACCAGCATAACCGGCCGCATCCCACCAAGACTTGTTTTCGGCAAACCATTGCACAGTTTTCCTTAGGCCGGCCGCGAATGTTTCCCGCGGAAGCCAGCCAAGGCTGCTCGTGATCTTGCCGGCGTCGATGGCATATCTGCGATCGTGCCCCGGCCGGTCTTGGACATAAGTTATCAGTGCTCGGCGGGAACCTTCAACTCGCAGCGCCACTTCGTCGAGGCGATCGCAGATCGCTTCGACGATCTGCAAATTGGTGCACTCGCTGTTGCCGCCAACATTATAGGTCTCGCCCGCTTCACCTTTCTCCAGAACCAGGAGCAGGGCGCGCGCATGATCCTCGACGTAAAGCCAATCGCGCACGTTAAGCCCGTCGCCGTAAACAGGCATGGGCTCGCCGCGCAATCCCTTAATGATCATAAGGGGGATCAGCTTTTCTGGAAACTGATAAGGCCCATAATTGTTGGAGCAGTTGGTGATCAGCGCTGGCAAGCCGTAAGTGTGATGCCACGCGCGCACCAGATGGTCCGAGGCCGCCTTGCTGGCCGAATAGGGCGAGTTGGGGCTGTAGGGGCTGTCTTCCGTGAACGCGCCCGTTGGACCGAGCGAGCCGAACACCTCGTCGGTCGATACATGCAGAAAGCGGAAGCGCTCAGTCCTGTCCGCGGGCAGCCCCCGCCAATAGCGCAGCGCTTCCTGCAGAAGCGTGAAGGTGCCGCCGATATTGGTCGCGATGAATTCTTGCGGGCCGTCGATCGAGCGGTCGACATGGCTTTCGGCGGCGAGATGCATCACGGCATCGGGCTGAAATTCCTCGAACGCCGTGCGCATGGCCTGCGCGTCCGCGATGTCTGCCTTCGCAAAGCGGTATTTGGGATTGTTGTCCGCCGCCGGGATCGAGGCCAAGTTGGCGGCGTAGGTCAGCTTATCGATGTTGAGGACCTCATGGTCCGTCTCCGATAAGAGCAGGCGGATCAGCGCCGACCCGATGAAGCCGTAGCCGCCCGTGACAACGATGCGCTTTGCCGCCATGTCACGCCACCTGTGTCAGCGTTGCGATGTTGCCGGGGAAAAGCTCCGGCGCCATTTGCGGCAGGGCCTGCAGATATTGCCCATAGCTGCTTTTCTCGCAGCGGCGCGCGGCGGCAAAAAACGCTTCAGGCGTAACGTAGCCCATCCGCAGCGCGATCTCCTCGGGGCAGGAAATTTTCAGGCCCTGCCGGTTCTCCAGCACCTGCACAAACTGGCTGGCCTCAATAAGCGATTCATGTGTGCCAGTGTCGAGCCAGGCGAAGCCCCGGCCCATGATCTCGACGCGCAGCTCGCCATCGCGCATGTAAGCGGCGTTGACGTCGGTGATTTCGAGCTCGCCGCGGGCCGATGGCCGGATGGATTTGGCAATTTCGACCACCCGGGTGTCATAAAAATAGAGACCCGTCACCGCGCAGTTAGATTTCGCGCGCTTGGGTTTTTCCTCGATAGAAACGGCGCGCCCCTCACCATCGATCTCTATGACACCATAGCGTTCCGGGTCTTTGACCCGGTAACCGAATACGGTCGCACCCTTCTCGCGCGATGCAGCACGTGACAGAACCTCGGGAAGCCCGTGCCCATAGAAGATATTGTCTCCCAGAACAAGGCAGACCGCATCGTCCACTATAAAGCGTTCTCCTATGAGAAAGGCCTCAGCGAGGCCGCCCGGATGGGGCTGTTCTGCGTAAGTTAAGTTGAGCCCGAAATGGGAGCCATCTTCCAGCAACTGTTGAAATAAAGGCAGGTCTCTTGGCGTCGAAATCAGCAAAATGTCCTTTATTCCCGCAAGCATGAGCGTGCTTAGCGGATAATAGATCATCGGCTTGTCGAAAACGGGAAGCAGCTGCTTCGAGACCGCCATCGTGCTGGGGTAAAGCCGCGTCCCGGAGCCGCCCGCGAGTATTATTCCCTTCATTACCGAACTCATTCGCTTTCTGCATAATACGAGTCGGTTATATTAAAAGGTTGGCTATTGCAAGCTTGATCGTGGGCGGCTATTCCGGTGCTGTTGGCAGCCGGACCTGCTGTTGCTTGGGAGATACAATGCGCGTCGTGGAAACTCGTCTGAGTGGTGTAAAGCTTATCGAACCCGCGCTGTTTCCTGACCAGCGAGGCTATTTCTTCGAGGCATTTAACGCTCAAAATTATAAAGACGCAGGCATCGCGTCCGAGTTTGTGCAGGACAATTTCTCATGCTCGAATAAAGGCGTGCTACGAGGTCTTCATCTTCAAAACCCTACCCTGCAAGGCAAGCTTGTCATGGTTTTGAGCGGCACTGTGCTGGACGTGGCGGTGGACGTGCGTGCCGGAAGTCCAACCTTCGCGCAGCATGTTTCTGCCGTCCTTGATGATCGCGCGCACCGGCAGCTTTGGATTCCCCGCGGTTTTGCGCATGGCTTTGTGGTTTTGTCCAGCGAGGCGAAGTTCCTTTACAAATGCGACGCGCCCTATGACCGCGGGAGCGAAATGAGCATTCGCTGGGACGATCCGGACCTCAATATCGATTGGGGAGCGGACCGGCCCATTCTCTCGGATAAGGACGCCGCGGCGCCCTTGCTGCGCGAATTGACCGGAAGGCTTCCGGTTTACGAAGGCTGAGCCAATGCGAATACTTATCACCGGTGCGGCAGGCCAGGTGGGGCTCGCCCTTGGCAGGGAACTCGCGTCCTTAGCAGAACTCTGCCTAACGGCCAGAGATGACCTCGATCTGTCGAAGCCTCACGCGATCGCTGAGCGGCTGAACGGGATAATGCCAGACATCATCATCAACGCGGCCGCCTATACCGCGGTCGATAAGGCCGAGACCGAGCGCGATGCGGCCTTCACCATCAACGCGACCGCGGTGGAAGCGCTCGGGGAATGGGCAGCTCGCAGGAACGCACCCATCATTCATTTTTCGACGGATTATGTTTTCGATGGACGCGAGAGTGAGCCTTACATTGAAACGCACCCCGTGAATCCCTTATCGGTCTACGGAAAAAGCAAGGCCGAAGGAGAAAGACTTCTGCTTGGAACGGGAGCGCCCTGCCTCATCGTAAGAACTGCCTGGGTTTATTCTTCTACGGGCAAGAACTTCTTAAAAACAATCGCAAGGCTCGCGGTTGAGAAAGAGGAACTCGCCATCGTAAACGATCAGGTGGGGACGCCAACCTCGTCGTCTCAGATCGCCCAATTCATCCATACGCTGGTTCGTGAAAGCGCGGCATCGCTTCCGTCGCTTTTCGAAAAATCGTCCCACGTGGTTCACTTTATCGCATCGGGCCAGACGTCATGGCATGGCTTCGCCAGTGCGATCGTTGCCGGAATGCGGCGCCGCGGCATTGCGGTCAAAACATCGAGCATGAGAGCGATCCCAAGCTCCGATTATCCCACCCCTGCCACGCGGCCTCACTTTTCCTGCTTGTCTACGGAGCGCTTAGAGCGGGTATTCGGTTATCGTCCCGCCGCCTGGGAACACGCGTTAGACCAGGTTCTGGATAGCATGGTTGGCGGCAACTCTTCGAGTGCTGGGTCCGCAATTGTGGAACAGAACGCCAAAATGGAAGGTGACGTTGCGTAAGGGCAGGCCGCGCTTGTGAAACCCGCTCAAACAAACAAAAGCTCAATATGCGCATAAGCTCTCATTAAGGCGCAAGTATCGTTGGTTGCGCGCCCGGTGTTTGAATTGCCAGCTTTCGTTGCCAGTCTTGGTGATCTCGCAGTGATGGGGAAGGGGGCCTAGGCGATAAGCTGCAGGGTGGCGACGCGCTCGTAATAGGCGCTTCCGAGCATCAAATCGTGATGCGTGCCCACCGCCTTGACCGTGCCGTCCTCGACCAGGGCAATCCTGTCGGCCTGCCGCACCGTGGAGATGCGGTGGGCGATCACGAGAATTGTCTTCTTTCCGGCTTGCGCGTGCATATAGGCGCGGATGAGCTCTTCGTTGTCGGCATCGAGCGCCGAGGTCACTTCGTCGAAAAGCAAAATGGGGGCGTCCTTGATGATGGCGCGGGCGATGTTGAGCCTTTGCGCCTGGCCGCCCGAGATCAGAGAGCCGAGTTCCCCGACATGCGTGTCGTAGCCTTTGGGCAATCCCTCGATGTAGTCGCTTAGCCCAACGGCTTTGCAGGCGTCGTCGATGGCCTGCTGCGTCACGCCCGCGTGCCGCAACGTCAAATTCTCGCGTATGGTGCCGCTGAATATGAAGTTCGATTGGCCGACGTAGGCGATCAGGTCTCGCAACGCAGGCGTTTCAATGGTCTCGACGGATCTGCCGCCAACCAGAATCCGGCCCGATTGCTGCTTGTGAAAGCGCATCAGCAGCGACAAAACGGTGGACTTGCCCGCGCCCGATGGCCCCACAAGGGCGATCATCTCGCCCGGCTCGACCTTGAGAGAATAGTCCTTCAGAACATCGGCCCCGCCGTTATATGAAAAACGGACGTTCTCGAAAGCGATTGCCATCCCGGTTCCAGGCGAAGCCGGTTCCGGTGTTTGCGGAGACGGGAGTTCTTCCCGGTCGGGCTCGTTGTCGGCGAGCAGGCCGTGCACCATGCCAACCATAAAGAGCGAGGTCTTCAGGGAAACGCGGAGCTGGCTCAGGCGGCGCGCCGGATCGAGCAAGAGCAGAAGGGCCGTGATAAAGGAAAGGAAAGTGCCCGGATCGTAGCCGCCATAGATGGAGCGGTATCCGGCATAAAGGATGACGAGGCCGATGCCCATGCCGCCGATTGTGTCCATGATTGGCACGGGAGCCACTTGGAGCGCCGCAACCCCGTTGGAGCGGTCTTTGATGCTTTCGACGACGGCGTCCACCTCGGAGGCGATGATAGGCTCAAGATTATAGGCCTTGATTACTTTGATGCCTTGACCCACCTCGCGCACATGTCTGTTCAATTCCACGACGGAGAGCATTTCCTGCTCCATCAGAGTCTTAATGCGTTTGAGCAGCCGGGTGATGCCCAGGAAAATAACCGGCACGGCGAGCAGGCAAAGGAGCGTTAGCGTTGCGTCCTGTAGCACCATCACGGTGAACAGCGAGACAACGGTTGCGGCGTCGCGGGCGCCGCCCAGGACGGCTTGATTGAGGATGCTGCCAAACGCGGACGCGCCCATATTGACGCGCATGTTCAGGTCGTCCGAGCTATAGCGTTCGAAAAAGCGCACGCGCTGCGCGAGAATGTGGGCGAACATCCGCTTTTGGGTGCGCGCGACCGTGTCGTTGGCAATGCGCGCCGATAGCACCGATTGCCAGTAGGACGATGCGCCCTTGGCGATGAACAGGCCGACGATCAATAGAAAAAGAGGAATGAGAAATTGTCCGTCCTTTTTGACGAAGAAGTCGTTGACGACGTCGCGCACAAGCCATGCCGCGGTGGCAGTGGCGTAGGACGAGATGACGATCAGTACAAAAATGAGGGCGTACTTGTACTTATAAAGCGGAAAATAGGATTTGAACACTGACAGGAAAACGAGAAAGTCGCCGTCCCCGAAAATCTTGAACGAGGAGAAGAAGCTACTCTTGTTAATGATCGGCATTCGTCAGACCTTCGTTCCGCTCCCCTGGAGGGAGCCATGATTGTTGAGGGAATAGAATTGAAGCTTCTCATGGTCAAGGGGTGTGAGTGGAACCGCGCTTCTAACGTGATCGAAAGGGCTCAATTGCGCACCAGCATTTTGGGGAACGCGGCTTCGCGGCTAGCCCATCCCCCAAGCCATCTCCGCCACAGCCACAAAGCCAACTTCTGAAGGGCAGCCGCTCTTCTGTCTCCGGCTGCGGTTGAACAGGATGGATTTGTTGATGAGTGGGGACTCATGGCGATTAGCAGGCTGCTGAAAAAGTGGCGAGTGTGGAACTGTCTTCCATCTTGGGGGACTTTTTGAAGGCGGTGGGCGCGTAGGTAGTGTCCAGGCGCTTTGCCCTTTTCCGCTATGCGGCTAGCAGTTTGGGCAACCGGACGAGATTGTGGGCGGCGAGATTGAAGATGAACTGGCCGCCTGCGCGTTCGAGACCGCGCAGCATGGCCTTGGCTGCAAGCCCAACGGTCTTGCTCCAGCCGAACGGTTCTTCGATCCGCTTACGGATGCGCTGGCTTATCGCATACCCAGCGTGCTGCGTTGTGCCTCTGTCGATGGCCGAGCCCTTGGCCTTCGCGGCCACGTGCGGCGTCACATTCATGGATCTCAGCTCGTTGACGAAGTCTTCGGCGTCATAGCCTTTATCGGCGCCCAGGGTGATGCGGACAGGCCGGTCCGCCCGGGGTTCGATCATCGTCGCTTGCACTTCTGGCTATAACCCTTGCAGTTCTTTCGCTAGCCCGGCGCGAAGAGAAACTTTACGCCGGTGTAGCGGCCGCTCTCGGTGTAGGTGCAGTCGTACTTCGGGCGGCAATTCTTGTTGCGGGCGCTGCCGCAACGATCCTGATCTTATATTTGGTTCTGAATCAACCCGATGGTGGCTTTCAGATTGCGGTTATTGCCATCAGCGCGATTTTCGTGTTCGCCATTATAGGCATTTTAGGACTGGGATTGGTTTCGCCTCTACTCGCGGCCCTCGTTATCGGTGCGGCCATCCTAATATTGATTGTGCAATCTTTTCTTGGCGGGTTTTAGAAACCAAGGATTCTCCGGCGGCTGTGCCCGGCGCCAAGTATATGCGGCAATTTTGTATTGCCGCATATCGCCTCGAACCTAATGCGGAGCTGGATACGGCGTTAACCGGGTGAGTTATGCCCGATCCGCTTGGCTGGTTCGCTCTGCCGCGTCTTCCCGGAAATGCCGGAGGCATTCTCCGGGATCGTTACAAATGCCGGCGCCTGTTGCGATCCCGGATGGGGCGCGAGCGCGCCCTTCCGGGATGACGGCCACCGGATTCGATCCTATTCCGCGGCGGCGCGGGCAGCCTCCCGGCTCTGGTAGGCGTCGATCCGCGCCTCGATCTCATGCCGGAAATGCCGGATCAGCCCCTGCACGGGCCAAGCGGCGGCATCGCCCAGCGCGCAAATCGTGTGCCCCTCGATCTGCTTCGAGATGTCCCAGAGCTGGTCGATCTCGGCGAGTTCCGCGCGGCCTTCCACCATGCGCTCCAGGATGCGCCACATCCAGCCCGTGCCTTCGCGGCAAGGCGTGCATTGGCCGCAGCTTTCGTGCTTGTAGAAGTAGGACAGGCGCGCGATGGCCTTCACGATGTCGGTGGACTTGTCCATCACGATCACGGCGGCGGTGCCGAGGCCGGAGCCCACGCCCCGGAGGCTATCGAAGTCCATGCCGAGGTCCTGGCACATCGGGGCCGGCACGCACGGCACCGACGAGCCGCCGGGGATGACCGCCAGCAGATTGTCCCAGCCGCCGCGCACGCCGCCGGCATGCCGCTCGATCAGCTCGCGCAGCGGGATGCCCATTTCCTCTTCCACATTGCAGGGCTCGTTCACATGGCCGGAGATGCAGAACAGCTTGGTGCCCGTGTTGTTGGGCTTGCCGAGGCCGGCGAACCAGGACGCCCCGCGCCGCAGGATGTCCGGCACGGCGGCGATGGATTCGACGTTGTTGACGGTTGTCGGCGCGCCCCACAGGCCCGCATTGGCGGGGAAGGGCGGTTTCAGACGCGGCTGGCCCTTCTTGCCTTCGAGGCTTTCGAGCTGGGCGGTTTCCTCGCCGCAGATGTAAGCGCCGGCGCCGTGGTGGACATAAAAATCGAAGTCCCAGCCGTGGATGTTGTTCTTGCCGATGAGCCGGGCCTCATAAGCCTCGTCGATGGCGGCCTGTAGCCTCTCGCGCTCGCGGATGAACTCGCCGCGGATATAGATGTAGCAGGTATGCGCCCGCATGGCGTAGGACGCGAAAAGAGCGCCCTCGATCAGGAGGTGCGGATCGTGCCGCAGGATTTCGCGGTCCTTGCAGGTGCCGGGCTCGGATTCGTCGCCGTTGATGACGAGATAATGCGGCCGGCCATCGGACTTCTTGGGCATGAACGACCACTTGAGGCCGGTGCCGAAGCCAGCACCGCCCCGGCCGCGAAGGCCGCTCGCCTTCACCTCGTCGACGATCCAGTCCTGGCCCTTTTCGACGATGGCCTTGGTGCCATCCCAGGCGCCCCGCGAACGCGCGCCGCGGAGCCGCCAATCGTGGAGGCCGTATAGGTTCTTGAAAATGCGGTCTTTATCGGAAAGCATGCACTAGCCCTCGTCGCCTGCGTTGCCGCCGCTCTTGCTCTTGTAAATTTCCGGATCGGTCAGCGTCTTGGGTCCGCCGCTGGGAGCGGAGCACTGCCGGCCGTTTTGCGGCCCTGGTTTCGGTTCCCGGCCGCGCTTGAACGCCTCCAGCATGGCCTCGAAGTTTTCGGGCGTCAGATCCTCGTAATAGTCCTTGTTGACCTGGACCATTGGCGCGTTCACGCAAGCGCCCATGCACTCGACCTCAACCCAGGAGAACACGCCCTCGGGCGTCACTTGGCCCTCCGGCCCGATCACCCGCTTGCAAACCTTCTTGATCTCCTCCGAGCCGCGCAGCATGCAAGGTGTGGTCCCGCAAAGCTGTACATGGTAGCGGCCGACCGGCGACAGGTTGAACATGGTGTAGAAGGTCGCGATCTCGTAGACCCGGATATAGGCCATGCCGAGCATATCGCCGATGTAGCGGATCGCGGGCTCGGGCAGCCACTGGTCGTGCTGCTCTTGCGCGCGCCAAAGCAGCGGGATGACCGCGGCCTCCTGCCGGCCCTCGGGATATTTCGCGATCTGCTGCTTCGCCCAGGCGAGGTTCTCTGGCGTGAACTCGAAGTCTTTAGGCTGGTTGGGATCGAGACGGCGGACGGACATGCTGCTCTCACTGGAAAAAACGGCTATATTTCTCAGCACATTAGCGAAATGCTTCAAGGTGCATCCACAATTTGCACCCCAAATGCTAGCATCCGCGTAAAATAGGGCTTTAAGCAAGCCCCGGTTCCCATAGCACCCGGAATGCGTCAAGTAAACCCGCTCTAGGGGCGTGTGCGCCCGGTGATGGCCGCGCCCGCCATGGGTAGGGCCGCGCCTAAGCCTCAGCCACGGCCGGAACTTTTACCCGCGTCACGAATTTCTTGAGCCATCCAGCACCGATGAGGAAATCCGAATTAGCAGTAACGGATAGGGTAACAGGGTGAAGCCATGGCTGACGAACCCGCCAATCACGAATATCTTCTTCGCCGTATTGATACGAAATTGGAGCAATTGGATCTCAGCCTTGACGCGGCGATGTCCGATGCGACGCGGCGCCTCAGCTCGCTGGAACAAAAGGTTAACCGTATCGATATCCGCCTTGACGGTATCAACAAGCTCCTCGCTCAGATTGGGCATACGCTTGCTATGAATCCCAATATTTTTCCTAGCAACCGAAGTTAAAAACGCCCCATTCTTTCGGCGTGGGGGGGGGGAAGCGCCCGCGCAAGAAGCCCCCAAATGAAAATGCTACTCGCGGCCATCGCGGTGCTGCCGGTTATCCCGGCAACGCCGGCCCTTGCCGAGGGGCCGCCCGCTGGCGAATCCTATTGCTACTCAATCCCGCCCGAAAACTGCCCGTATAGATACACCTATGACCAAGGGCGATGGTGGGCTTACGGAATCCCGCTAGGCAAAGGGCCTCAAGAGGAACGCCGCGAGGGCCGCGAGGATGGCCCCAGATGGCAGGAAGACTCGGGCGGCCTCTATACTCTGCCCGGCCCGGAAGAACCCGGCCCTAGCGCCCGCCACGGGCAAGCCTCGCAAGCCAAGCGCGGCAATCAGCCTTCAAAGGCGCCCGTTAGCGCGTCCACTTCTCGCGGTCCCGCGTGATGATGCATCCTTGATTGCAATCCGCGCCTTTTCTTCTGCATGAGGCCGAATCCAGAAATTGGCGAAATTTTTAGGAGCGTCTTCTGCTGAGGGCTAAGCGGCTCAGACAAACAGCTTTCTCTGGACGTTTCTAAACGCTATGCTCGACTTCCAGGAAACCAAGATTCAAGCCATGCTAAAGCACTTTGCGAAGGCCCTACTCCAACGCCCCTTCACGCGTGAGGAGATAGCCGCATCAATTGAAAAGCATCTAATTAAGCCGCCGCTGCCGGACGAGTGGTATGAGGTAGCTCAATTAGCCAGAAGTCGCCAAGGAAAAGGTTTGGCTGACGGCTGGCGTGAAACGCTCATTATGAACGAGATAAGATATATTACCGATAGGCCAACCTGGGGCACTCAACGCCAAGCGCTCATTGAATTAATGCTCGATCACAAGATGCTCTCACAATCTTACAAGTGGTGCAATAAATGCAAGAGTGAGATGGCGAAGGAATATCTTATACACGATATGTATAACACCGAATGGCCACTAAGAACGAGAATTTCATTATTTACTCAACAATATATAGTTTCGATACTAAGTTATGTGGTTTTGGACGAAATCGGTCGTAACCTCTATAGGTTTGATCAGAAGACAGAAGTGGAATTTGAATTTTGGGACGGCATATTGGACAGATTTCAGTCTCTTAGATGGGGCATGTGGGATGTTGTGTTTTTAGATAAAGAGAAGCAACAAGAAATGCTGGACTTCATGGAAGTCTGCATAACTCCTATATTGACTCGATATGGCAACATAATTGATATCGTTAAAGATAGGATTATCACTTCTGGATTGGATTTGGAGCAGATTAATCGTATTCGAGCAGATATAGAGACCGTAGAAGAAGAGATTGATCAAGTAAAGCAGGGTTTGCAAGACACGTTTAAGGAAGTCTAATATAACAGGCCGCTCGCTGTTCAAGGGTATTGAGCAATTAACAACCCGGTTTGATCCTGACCTTGGATGCCAAGCGCCTTCGACATGCCCACCGTTTCCTTTATGTAACATCCCGTCTGTTTCGATAAATAAGTTTGTACGTTCCGCATTTGGCGGGTGGCTCCGATCCGAAATAGGCGGTCACCGCGCGGACCAAATCTTCTGGCTTGAGCGGCGGTATGGCGTCTTGAAATGTGGATAACTTGCTATGTCCTGTTGCGGCGAGCCCGAATTGCCCACTTATTGTTAGCACACGATAATAATGAGCGCTAAAAGGGAGATATATAGATGAATTGCGAAGAAGCACTAGTAAGCGATGTAGACGTGTTTAAGAACTGTGTGCGGCATAAGCCCACCGGAACGGAGTTTGTTGCTTATTCGGAAAGAAGCCAGTCCGGCAATTTGAGGTTTGGCCAATGGAAGTTGAACGATGGCCGAGTTTATGACGAGAGGGAGGTTAGAGAGCTATTGAGGCGGTGCTGGCTGAAGGAGCTGCAGAAAAGAGGAGTGATGATCGAAAGTCGATAACTAAATAGCCCTTGCTGAAACGGGGCTCTGTTCTTGGTAGTCAGGAAATGAAAGCTATATAGCCATTATCTTTATTGAATTCTCTATCATCGAGGAACCGAGAAGGGGCACCTGCCGCGTGGAACTGGTAAGGAATTTATGTATGCAGAAGGGAAACCATACGCTCCGTGATGAATTGCAGCGCCTCACGGAACCACCGCAAGATGCGCAAGGCGAGTGGCTCGACGTGCAGATCCGAGAAATCGAGGCACTGAATAGACGAATTCCACACAGCGTCCGAGTGCATACGAAATACTCACGAGAAATATACGACCTGAACTGCTTTATGTTCGCCCTTGGGATTACAGTTGACGACGCGGATGAGGTAATGGCGTGCCTTGATAAGCATCTAATGATGTTGCTGGTGGACGATTACCTCCGCAAAGCCGACGGCGAAGGTCCTTGCCTTCTTTTTGAAGCTTGCGGCACAGGCGCGCTTCCTCGCGGGCCTCATCCGCATTGATGGTCCATATTGAGCCAAGCCCTAGTTCGTGGCTTTCGCCGCGAAAGGTGTAGCGATAAACCCAACGCCCCGCGTCCTTGTGATCCTTGAAGAGCCATAAGCCGCCGCCATCGCCATATTTGCCCGGCCCGGCCTTGGCCACCTTGAGGGGCGAGAGTTTATGAATTGATCTTGGTCCCTTCGCCATAGCTCCTCGCGCGCGCAACAATTGCGTCCACAAATATGGTGCGCATTTGGGCGGGGACAAGCGAAAGGCGGCGGAAGGCAATCCGGCTATAAGCCCTTGCTTATTGGGCTTTTTCGAATGATGGCGAAAGAGGGCGGGCTAGGTGATAGCGGGCGGACATGCTGCGCTCTCATGAAGTTTCGTGTTGGTGATAACCCAGATGCAAGCCGGCTGCTAGAGGCTAAGAGCATGCCCAGCCGGCCCGGCAGGAATTTCGCTGTTGAATGCCCCGTTGCCGCCCCCTCGCCGGCAGCGCTGCCATGGTGACGCACCTTTGCTTGTGACTTAACTTGGAAAGGGCTGGCCCGCAAGGCCGTTTAGCCGGCGGCAGTGGCGGTTCCGCTGCGGTGATGCTATATATGTGAAATGCAAATGCTACCTAACAAGATGACGGTCGACGAGTTTCTGCCTTGGGCGGAAGCGCAGGAGCGTGGGCGTTACGAGCTTTTCGACGGCGAGGTGATCGCGATGTCCCCCGAGCGCGCCGGACATTGGAAGGCCAAAGGCGCGGCGTTTATCGCGCTCCGCGACGCAATAAGGTCCGCGGGCTTGATCTGCCATGCGGTTCCGGACGGGGCGACGGTGAGGATCTCTCCAGCGAACCGCCTTCGAGCCCGACGCGCTGGTCTATTGCGGCGATGAGGTGGCGCGCGATTCCCTTGAGGTTCCAAACCCGGTGATCGTTGTGGAAGTGCTGTCGCCGGGCACGCAAATGATGGACATGCGCGACAAGCTCCGGGGCTATTTCACGGTCCCCAGCGTGCTTCACTACCTGATCGTGGACCCGGAAAAGCAGATGGTTATCCATCACGCGCGCGGCGAGGGTGAGGTGTTGCAGACTCGGCTTTCGAGCGAAGGGCAGCTGCGCCTCGATCCGCCAGGCTTAAGCCTGCAAATCGAGAGCCTTTTCGCGTAAGGCCACCCCCGGTGCTTGGCTGGCGCCCTCCGGCGGGAATGCGCCCGGCCGCATGTTGGCCGGAAAGCGAGAACCTGCTATCCTAACCCTCGATCCGCCGGGCCTGAAGGTGAATGTGGCGGACTTCTTTGGCTGAGCGCAGTCTTAGGCTGGCTCAGCTTGGCAATGACGGGCCAGAGCTTCCCGCGGCTGGTTCTAACAGCTTCGCAAGCGATCCGTCCTGGCAGGAATTCCGTTCTCCTCCCGCTGCCACTGGCCGTCCACGAGCCGCTCATAAGCGATGAAGCAGCTCGGCAGCCCCTTTGCCGTCCAGAGGTCGGGGCCGTCCATCAGGTGATAATGCAAATGCGGCGCGGTGGAGTTGCCGGTATCGCCCACCCTGGCGACGGGATCGCCCGCGCGCACCTGCTGGCCCTCGGCAACGCAGATCGAGCCGGCGGTCGCATGGGCGAGGAACGCGAAGCCCTCCTGCCCCTCGATGATAACGTAGTTGCCGGCCACGATGCGGTAGTCGGCCCGCAGCCTGGGCTCGCTCAGGCGCATTCCGGCAGTGAGCGCGGCGAGGATGTCGAGCGGCGTGGCGCGCTTGCGTTCGGGCCAGCCGTCCTTCGCGGCAATCACCCTGCCGCTGATGGGGGCGAGGACCGGCGCATTCAAGCCGCGGCTGTGATTCAGGGCGATGCCGCCGCAGAAGAAGTAACGCATGCCGCCCCAGAAGCTTTTGCCCAACTCCCAGTCGCAGGCGTGAACGAAGTCGTAGGCGTAGCGCTGGCCGAGCTGGTCCGTGCCGTGCGACGGGATCCTATGTCCAGGCGTGTTGGGCGCGTACCACTCGCCAGCGGGCAGCGGAAAAACGACGGGCGCAGGCACCACACTGTCCTGGTCTTCCACGGCTCATCCCGGCTGGTGTTACCGGTCGATTTCGCCGAACACGATGTCGAGGCTGCCGAGCACGGCCGACACGTCGGCCAGCATGTGCCCCTTGCACAGGAAATCCATCGCCGCGAGGTGCGGGAATCCGGGTGGGCGGATCTTGACGCGGTACGGTTTGTTGGAGCCGTCGGAGACGAGATAGACGCCGAACTCGCCCTTGGGAGCCTCGACCGCCGCGTAAATCTCGCCTTCGGGGACGCGGAAGCCTTCGGTATAGAGCTTGAAGTGGTGGATCAGCGCTTCCATCGAGGTCTTCATGTCCGCGCGGCGCGGCGGCGTCACCTTGTGATCGGCGGACAGCACTGGCCCTTGGCCCGCCGGCGAGTTCAGCCGTTCGATGCACTGCTTCATGATGCGCACGGACTGGCGCATTTCCTCCATGCGGATGAGGTAGCGGTCCCAGTTGTCGCCGTTCTTGCCGATGGGGATGTCGAATTCGAGATCGGCGTAGCACTCGTAGGGCTGGGACTTGCGCAAATCCCAACGCGCGCCGGAGCCCCTGACCATGACGCCGGTGAAGCCGTGGGCCAGCCCGTCCTCAAGGCTCACGACGCCGATATTCACGTTGCGCTGCTTGAAGATGCGGTTGTCGGTCAGCAGCGTGTCTATTTCGCTAAGCGTCTTCAGGAACGGATCGCACCATGCGGCGATATCGTCGATCAGCGCCTGCGGCAGATCCTGGTGGACGCCGCCGGGGCGGAAGTAGTTCGCGTGGAGCCGGGCGCCGCAAGCGCGCTCATAGAACACCATGAGCTTTTCGCGCTCTTCGAAGCCCCACAGCGGCGGCGTCAGCGCGCCAACGTCGAGCGCGAAGGTCGTGACGTTGAGGATGTGGCTCAGGATGCGGCCGATTTCGCTATAGAGCACGCGGATGAGCTGGGCGCGGATCGGCACGGTCACGCCTAGAAGGCGCTCGATGGCGAGGCAGAACGCATGCTCCTGGTTCATCGGCGCGACGTAGTCGAGCCGGTCGAAATAGGGGATCGCCTGCAGGTAGGTTTTGTATTCGATGAGCTTCTCGGTGCCGCGATGGAGCAGCCCGATATGCGGGTCGACGCGCTCGACCAGCTCGCCGTCAAGCTCCAGGATCATGCGCAGCACGCCGTGTGCTGCCGGGTGCTGCGGCCCGAAATTGATCGTGAAATTGCGGTTCTCCGGCGGGCGCTCCATCTCCTGCGCCGTTGCGCCAGGTTCCATGACGCTACTGCCTTGCCGCTCCAGCGATACCGTTTCCTGCATACTTATCAACCTTTTCGCGCGGCTTCTGCTTTTTCGTCGCCTGGAAGCGGGTACTCGCCGCCTTCCCATGGGCTTAGGAAGTCAAAGCTTCTGAATTCCTGCGGCAGCTTGACCGGCTCGTAGACCACCCGCTTCTGCTCCTCGTTATAGCGCAGCTCGACGAAGCCGGTGAGCGGGAAGTCCTTGCGCAGCGGATGGCCGCGGAAACCGTAGTCGGTAAGGATGCGCCGCAAGTCCGGATGGCCATCGAACAGGATGCCGTAGAGGTCGAAGGCTTCGCGCTCGAACCAGTTGGCGCCCGGATGGATGCCCACAACGCTCGGTACGGGAGAGGCTTCATCGGTGGACGTCTTCACGCGGACGCGGAGATTTTTGTGGATGCTGAGCAGGTGATAAACCACGTCGAAGCGCTCGGCCCTTTTGGGGAAATCCACGCCGCAAATATCGATAAGGGTCTTGAACAGCCAAGCCGGATCGTCGCGCAGGAACGTCAGCACGGCGCGCACCTTCGCCCGCGCCACGGTCAGCGTCAGTTCCCCAGCCGCGAGCTTTGTATCGAGCACCGCATCCGGCAGGGCAGACTTGGCCGCCTCGGCAAGTGCGGTGAGCTTCGCCGTTTCAGTCATCGGTTTCTCCCAAGGCCTTACCGTGTGATTGTGCCGGTGCGCCGGATCTTCTTCTGCAGGAGCATGATGCCGTAGACAAGCGCTTCGGCGCTGGGCGGGCAGCCCGGGACGTAGACATCCACGGGAACCACGCGGTCGCAGCCGCGCACCACCGAGTACGAATAGTGGTAATAGCCGCCGCCATTCGCGCAGGAGCCCATGGAGATCACGTAGCGTGGCTCCGGCATCTGGTCGTAGACCTTGCGCAGCGCCGGCGCCATCTTGTTGCACAGCGTGCCGGCCACGATCATCACGTCGGACTGGCGCGGGGAACCGCGCGGCGCAAAGCCGAAGCGCTCGACATCGTAGCGCGGCATGGACGCTTGCATCATCTCGACCGCGCAGCAGGCGAGCCCGAAGGTCATCCACATCAGCGATCCGGTTCGCGCCCAGTTGATGAGCTCGTCCGTGCTGGTGACCAAAAAGCCCTTATCCGCGAGCTGGTCGCTGAGCCCGCCGAAATCCATGGGGCCTCCGCCGCCAGCGCGGCCGGCTGTGTCATAATAGGGTTTGGGAAATCCTGGGGTCATCGATTCCATCGGCAATCTCCACCAGGGGTCATATAAGTTGGTAAAGGCGCAAACGCCAAGCCAATTTTGACTGGGCGCACAAAATGGTGTGCTGTTGGCCGCGCTAGACCCAACCCGGGATTTGCCGTGGGATTTATCGCACGCTAAAGTTCCGGCTTTGCCTTCATCGAAATCCTCAGCGCTTGTCCCTAAATAACTTTATAAGATGTTTCGCAGTGCGGGATCTTGACTTAAAAATTCCCTTCATCTTCCAGAATTCTGGAAGAAACGGGTCGTCGAAACCGTTTATTGAAAACACACACTTCCTTAGAAGGTCATGCCGATCATATTGATGGAGAATGGGACATACTTCTCCATCGTCATTTATTATTTGCCAGTTCTCGTTGAACCAAAAGCGTTCCTGAAGATGCATCGTCTGAACTTCACTCGTCCTGTTGATACCGATTTCGGCATCGTCGTACATATCGTTGTAAATCACAACGTTATGAATCGCTTCGTCAAGGCCGAAATACCTCATTTTAAACCGCTCGGAAGCATTGACCATAAGTTTAAGGTACTGCTGCGCTCCAGCGAAAGAAGCGAGGGTCGTGCCGGCGCATAGGACGCGCTTGTCCATAAGCGAAGCGAGCGTATCGGGTCCGTATGACCGCAATATCCAACTTTGTTCGGTATTGTCGCGGTCGAACGTCTTATCGGAAGTGAACGCCTTAATATAAGTACCGGGTTTGATCTTTTCAAAAACGTTTGACTGAAAAAAAACGTCACGGATATCAAGAAAATAGCAATGATCGAACACAAGTTTATGGAGCGCTATATACTCGTGGAAGCATACAAACCGGCCAAGCATCATTTGATCCAAATTATGATAAGATGGATCTATTTCAATGATTGTAATCTGATATCGTTTTAGATAATTCAATACGTCATCGGAAAGGCGCCCGGTAAACGCGAAAACATCTCCAGCAAAATGTTTTCGGCACGACTTTACAAAGGGCTGAATGTGCTTAACATCATACCCGACACAGGTTGTGAAAATCACATTCCTTCCGCTCATCGAACTCAAACCGTGTATTGTGTGTCTCGGAAATGAACGTTTTTCTTGCGCCGAAGTGGAGCTGCTGGTCGCGTTGCAGCCCTACGGCGCATTCGCGCAGGTATCCGAATTGAGGGGGCAAATTCCATCTCGTGAGATGGAAAAGCCATTTTGAACCGCCTTCTGCCATTCTCCGTGCAGTACCGATTGGAGCGTGCTCCACGATCCGGCATCTTGGGCGTTCTTTGCCGCATAGCGTGCGTGCCGCCAATTCATAAAATGCAGGTATATGAAGCTGCGGTCGCCGTCTTGTTCATTGGTAACGCACCCGTCCTTCCAGAACCATCGTGCCGGTTGTCTAGAGGAGGAGTTTATCCATGGGTAGGGCATCATCGGCGTCGTGAATTGCTCGATAAAGGCGCTTCGTCTTGATGGAAACAACGGTGAAAGAAGTCTTCTATATAGGCGCGGCCGCTTGCCGGATTTGCGGAATATCTTGCTATAATGGCTTTCATCGAGTGCGACGTGTTGCGGCGCGGAAAGCTGCCGCTTCCATTTCGGAATGAAGCGGAAGGAATTCCTCATGCGGAATGTATTCCGAAATAACGCTAAGTGGCCGCTGAGCAGAAATGAATGACACGACACGACGTCGCTATTTTTGAGGAGACTATTTGGTAATGCTTCTCTAATATTCCCATAAACAAGATCCAAATCGCCATACCCATAAAAGTCATAATCTCGAATCAGCTCACCATGAACGTATCCTAACATTGGACGTGCGTCGCAAAGCTTATATGCTGATTGTGGACGGAAACGAACGTTTAACTTCCGTGAAATTTCCGCGCAGTAATCATCCAATGAGCTAATAAAATATCTGACATTGGGAGCAATGTTTTCCGGGGGGGCGTTGTCTGTGAAGATAATCCAATGAATGGTCGGATTTCGTGCGCAACTCTCAACAAACAAATTGATCCAATCCGGCCATGGGCCGAAATAAGGTATCATAATAACGATTGACGGATAACGCATCTCCTGCCTCCTCCCCGAACTGTTCAGCACTGTAGAACTCTGCAACTTAACAGTGCATGGAATGCAGAAACATGCCGCCTCAGCCGCGAGAACTCGGTAAGTGCGGTTGGGCGTAGCTCCGTGCTAACAATTAACCGGGAGTAGGACCGCACCCCGTCCCTTGCCGCTACTGTTAGTCTCATAATACGATGTTAAAGGAGGCGTCGCCAAAGCAAGGCTCAATCCCACTCCAGCGCGCCCTTCTTCCACTCGTAGATGAAGCCGACCGTCAGAACGCCAAGGAAGACCATCATCGCCCAAAAGCCGAAGAGGCCCGCTTCCTTGAAGGCGACGGCCCACGGAAACAGGAAAGACACCTCAAGGTCGAAGATGATGAACAGGATCGAAACCAGGTAGAAGCGCACGTCGAATTTCATGCGGGCGTCGTCGAACGCCGGGAAACCGCATTCGTAGGCTGCGACCTTCTCCGGGTCGGGCTTGGCGGGAGCGACCAGGAACGGAGCGATGAGAAGTGCCGCCCCGATCACCAGCGAAACGCCAAAAAACAGCACAAGCGGCAGATAGGTTAGAAGCAAATCCTTCATGGGTGCTCGCGGGTGGTTCGTTTCGCAATACCGATACGATGGATGCGCTTTGGACGCAATCGGGGTTTTTAGGTGAAAGGCCTTTGTTTTACGATGGGAGTAGGTTTCGCCCCGGGCGGATGTGCCGCATGGGTGCGGGGCGGCCGGCTGAAAATTCCATAGAGAACTCGCTGTCACGGAATGCGTTCAATGCAACCAAGTTTTTGCTTCGGCAAGGCGAAGCAAAAAACTCTTAAATCGTTAATTTGCGTAAGGCCCCATCATGGTTAATGGCGGCATGGTAAACGCGCGCGCGTCCTATTTTCCGCCGCCGCTTTTTGCGGATTTTTCCGCATTTTTGGGCCCGATCCTGCGTTTCCAGAATCCGCTTAAATATACCCGCAACTTCTGAATTAACCTACACGCTGCCCCTGCTTGCAAATTTTATCGTTATATATCAATGCACTGCATGGCGCCGCGGCACTTAACGCTTTGTCAAAGCGCTTCGGCTAAATTAGATCCATGTCGAAAGAACGCTGCCTGGGCGGCGGAATGCGTTAACGCGGGGGCGATGCCCAGAGTTCGTCGTAGTTCTTGAATTGCTTCAGCGCCGGCTCGGCGCCCGTGGGCTCAAGCCAAGGCAGCACGAACTTCAGGATGGGATTTATCAGCGGCGACGTATGCCGGACGTAAAGATCGAGCGGTGCCAATACGTGCGCCATTTGCAGCTTTGGAGCGTAGCTTAAGCCGCTGCTTTCGATGGATTTGTAGCCGTTTGCGATGGACCAGGAAATAATGTCGCGCATGACGTAGAAGTAAAGGTGGATATCCAATGCGATGGAATAATCGAGACCGATATATTCTCCGTAAAGCGTATCACCCTCGACGAGGCAGAGCGAGAATGCGATAAGTTTCCCATTTTGCCGCCAGAGGAAGAACCTAGCCTTGTCAGGCATTTTCCGCCCAATCTCGATGAAATACTCAGGCGTAAGCTTCTCGAACTGCATCTTGGACCGCGCGAATACCTGAAGGTAAAGCTCGTAGATTTCATCGATCGCCTCGGAGGGATCGGTAACCACTTCCAGCTCGATGGGCGCGGACCCCGCGGCGGCCTTGAACTTCCGGCGGAATTCGTTGCGCCTCTTGCTCTTGATCGCCTTGGATAGGTAGTCGTCGAAATCCTTGAACCCAGAAATGTCGAGCCGCGTCATGGGCATGCTCGGAATCCGTGCGAAACCGCGCTGCAAAAAGCAGGAGAGCGTCCCGCGGTACCGGGCCGGAAACTCCTTCAAAACGATCAGTCCGGCGCGCTGCTGCCGGGCGAGCCGGGAAATGTGGTTCGAAAGGGCCTCCGCATCGCGCTGCTGCGCGGCGGCGGTACTGGACGGAAGGTGGCCTTCGCCCGCAGCGCAGCCAACCATCAGCGTCCGGATGAAAAGAAAGCGCGGCCAAATGCGCCGGATCTTTGCAGCGAGCCTTTGCCAGCGGGCCGGAACCCCCGCGAGCACGTCCTGGTCGAGGATGAAAAATGGCTGCACGGTCCGGGTGCGCCCATCCTCGTCTTGAATGAGGAAGTAGCGAAAGTTGAAATCGGGGCAGATCGTTTCCGCAACGATCTCGTAGTAGCGGCTGTCCTTCCGCTGCGAGTGAAAGCCTGCCTTCCATGCCTGGAGCTTTTCAGCCTCCGCGCGGTCAGCAACGGCAAGAGCGCTGCGGGATGGGGTTGGCTCGCGCAAGCCAATATCGGAGGAAACGGCAGCTTCTTCGCTAATGGTCATAACGGATATTCTCGTTGTTTCGTGCCGGTAAAAGCGTGTTCCGGGCAATTGTTCCCATTGCGGAAACGCTAGGTAGTGGCGGCACTGCTAGAAAACCCTAATTCTGCTAAAAATGTGCGAACTGGGCACGAATCATTGAAGGCTTGACGCCCCGAGGACTTGCATTTAAGGAAATTTGCGCCAAGGTCAAGGTTAAATGGGCCACTTAAGGCCCCGGTGTTGCACGCACGCGCCCGCTTAGCGGGCAGCCCCGCCCGGACGGGCGTTGCAGGGCTTACGCCGCCGCGCGGCTGACGGCCTTGTCCTCGCCCACGGGCAGGACACAGGTTACGGTGGTGCCTTCGCCGGGCTTGCTCTTGATGTCGAGCTTGCCGCCGTGCAGCTCGGCGAGCGACCGCGAGATCGCAAGCCCAAGCCCGGTGCCCTTGTGCCCCTTGGTGAGCTGGTTCTCCACCTGCTCGAAAGGCTTGCCCAGGCGGCCTAGATCATGCTTTGCGATGCCGACGCCGGTATCGCTGATAGCAATGCGCACGCTACCCTTGTAGCGCGATGCCCGAAGCACGACCTTGCCGCCGGGCAGGCTGAATTTCACAGCGTTGGCCAGCAGGTTGATGAGGATTTGCTTGAGCGCGCGCTTATCCGCGAGCACCGACGCGTTCGAACTCCCGGCCATACTTAGCTGGACGTCCCGCTCGGCAGCGGCGGGATGAACCACCCGGAAGCACTCCTGGAACAGCGGCCCAAGCGCAAACCATTCCGGCGTGATCGTGACGCGCCCCGCCTCGATCTTCGACATGTCGAGAATGTCGTTGATCATTTCGAGGAGATACTGCCCGCTCGCGTTGATATCGGTGGCGTAGCCTTCGTATTTCGGATTGCCGATGGGCCCTAGAACCTGGTCGCGCATCATCTCGGAAAAGCCGATGATTGCGTTCAACGGCGTGCGCAGCTCGTGGCTGACATTGGCGAGGAACTCGGATTTCGCCTTGTTGGCGGCTTCGGCGCGGATCTTCTCGTCGTTGTAACCTTCGGCAAGCTCGCGCAGCTGGTGGGTTTGGCTTTCAAGCTGCCTGCGGCTTTGCTCGTAATTCTGGACGGTGGCGCGCATTTCGCGTTCGCGCTCCAGCAGGCGCTGCTCGTTGACTTTGGGCAGCGTAATATCCGTGCCGACGCTGACCATCGTGCCGTCGCCGGTCCAATACTCGGAAATTTGCAGCCAGGTTCCGTCCGTCATCTGCTTTTCGACGAGCTGAAAGCGGCCTGGCGCGCCGGGGGTATCCGCGGGGCTTTGCAGCATGAGTTCCCGCGTATGCTCCTGCAACTCCTCGAACGGCGTTCCGGGCAGGGCCTTTCCTGGGCCGATCCGGTAGAGCTGGCGAAACTTGCGGTTGCAAAGCTGTAGGCGCTTCGAGTTGTCCCAGACCACAAAAGCCATGGGCAGCGCCTCGATTATGGCGCGCAGGCGCGCTGTGCCGCCTTGCTCCGCGGGGGCGTGAGCAAGCGCCGTCTCTTGAGGCAGCAGGACACCTGAGAAGACCGGCGCCGGATTGGCCCGGCTGCCGTGATCGATCAGGCCGCGCAGGCTGTACGTCCGCCAGCCATGCTCGCCGTCCTTGAGGCGCAAGGTCCAGCAAACGCTGCGGGCGTGGGCCTTGAGCGCGTCGGAGACGAGGTTGTAAATCGAATCGTCGGGGTGGAGATAAGGGCTCAAATCGCGGAAATTGGAGGGGGCATCGCCCTTGGAGAAAAGCCCGCGCGCGCCTCCCGCCCAGGTCAGCTCGCCGTCCACGAGGTTCCAGCGCAGGACGGCGCCGCCCGCCGCCGCGACGCATTGCGATTGTGTGCTGTAATAGCGGGCCGGCGCTTCGAGTTTCAAGGCGGCGAGTTGGCCTGTTCTGCGCACCGTCACGAGGGCTACGGCGGCAGCGGCGACCGATAGCAGATTGGCCACGGCGCCCATGGTGAAGCCGAGGGCGGTGAACGCGGGCGGCAGCAGAGCGAGCATGCCAAGCGAGAACGCCAAGATTTGAGCGTGCCTGTCGGCGGCACGAAGCAGGTCTGCCAAGAGCGGCCTTGCGGTGAGAGCCAAGTTCACTGCACCCGCAAAGCCTCCGCCCGTGCCGGGCTGGGGCTGAATGAGTGATTGGCGCGTTGCATTTAGAGCCATGCCGTCCTGCCGGAGTTTAACCCTTCTCACTGAGATCTTAATTTTGCGGCACTTTGGTTAATAAAACCTTGCCCCGTGGCCATGATAGCCCTCAATCCAAAGTAGAGAACGCAAACATTTTGCTATCGATCCGTGTTTTGGGCGGGCATTTGCTGGCGCACCTGAAGACGGCGCAAGACAGCTAAATTCCCGCGCAGGCGAATCGAACTAGTACTAAACTCGCTTAGGCTGCCACCTAAGTGGCCTGTTCGCCAACTATTTTTGTCGCGATCTCGAATACGTCGCGCGAGAGGTCCTTCTTGGCCAGGACGCGCCGCAAGGCCGCTTCCGCGAGACCTCTGCGCTGAGGCTCAAGGATGCGCCAGCTTTCGAAGGCGCCAAGCAGGCGCGAGGCAATCTGTGGATTGAAGCCGTCGAGTTCGATCACCGCGTTCGCCACAAGCTCGTAGCCCTCTCCACTGGCGTCGTTGAAGCGCACCTGATTCCCGTGCGCGAAGGCCCCGTAAAGCGCGCGGACCCTGTTTGGGTTCTTGATCGAGAAGAGGCGATGCGAGGCAAGCTCCGTCATGCGCTTGAGAGTTTCGCGGCCGGGCGCGCCCGCTTGCAAGGCGAACCACTTGTTCATGACCAGGGCCTCGTCCTTCCACCGCTTGTGGAAGCGCTGAAGCGCGTCCTCGTAAGGATCGCCGCCAAGCTGCGACAGGATTCCAAGCATGCCCATGGACTCGGTCATGTTGGCCGCGGTCCGCGCAACCTCCTTGACCTTGGCGATGCCGAAGCGGCTCTTGCCAACCGCTAGCAAGGCCAAAGCCGCTTGGCGCAACGCGCGCCGCCCAATGCTTTCGGAATCGGGCGTATAAGGCTCTACGGGCGCGCTGCGCTCATAGAGGTCTTCAAGAATGCCGCGCAACCCCTTGCCCAAGGCCGCACGCAGCGTCATGCGCGCGGCGTGGATGGCTTCGGGGTCTATGTTCTCGCCGATGGCCTGCGCCACGTCCGTTTCGGACGGCAGAGCCAGGAAAGCCGCCCGGTAGGCGTGTTCAAGGGCTTCGTCGTCCACAACGGCGCCCGCTGCCTGCACGAAACGCGGGTTGGGGCGGGCGGGCTTGCCCTCCGCTATCGCCTGCGCCATTTGCGCCATGTGCTTGAGCGCAAAGGCTTGCGCCGTCTGCCAGCGGTTGAAGAGGTCGCTGTCGGAGCGGATCAGCGCCAGCATATCGCGATCGTTTGCCCCGCTATTGAGCCTTACAGGAGCGGAGAAACCGCGGAGCAGCGATGGCGTGGGACGCTCGGCGATGTCCTCGAAGGTGAAAGTCTCCTTCTTCTTCCTGAGGACCACGAGGCCATCGGGCACGGGTTTCCCGCCGCTCTTAAGCGGAAGCTCGCTGCCATTGGCATCCAGCAGGCCGAGCTTGACGGGGATTGGAACGGGCTTGCGTTTATCGCCTTCGGCGGGGTTCGGATAGGACTGGCTGAGGGTGAGGCGTGCCGTTTTGGCATCGCTCGAATAGCTGAGCCTGGCATCGAGCGCGGGCGTTCCGGCCTGATTGTACCAGAGCAGGAAGCCGGAAAGATCGGTCTCGTTCGCATCGCCAAGTGCTGCGATGAAATCTTCCACCGTGACCGCCTGGCCGTCGTGCCGCTCGAAATAGAGGTCGAGCCCGCGCCGGAAGCCTTCCTTGCCCAGCACGGTTTGCATCATGCGGCAAAGCTCGGCGCCCTTGTTGTAAACGGTGCGCGTGTAGAAGTTGCTGATCTCGATGAACGAAGCAGGGCGCACGGGGTGGGCGAGGGGGCCGGCATCCTCGGGGAACTGCGCGCTTTTCAGAAACCGCACATCCTCGATGCGCTTCACAACCGCGGAGCGCAAATCCGCCGTGAACTCCTGATCGCGGAAAACGGTGAGCCCCTCTTTGAGGCAGAGCTGGAACCAATCGCGGCAGGTAACGCGGTCGCCCGTCCAATTGTGGAAATATTCGTGGGCGATCACGCTTTCGATGCTCTCGTAATTAGCGTCGGTCGCGATATCGGGGCGGGCCAGGATCAGCGCATCGTTGAAAACGTTGAGCCCCTTGTTCTCCATCGCGCCCATGTTGAAGTCGGAGACGGCGACGATCATGAAGGTGTCGAGGTCGTATTCGAGGCCGAAGCGATTCTCGTCCCATTCCATCGCGCGCTTGAGCGATTCCATGGCCCAGGCGCAGCGGTCCTCCTTGCCGGGCTCGACGTAAATCCGTAAGTCCACCTTGCGCTGCGAGCGCGTGTGGAAACTGTCCTGCACCATGGCGAGCTTGCCCGCCACCAGCGCGAAAAGATAGGACGGCTTCGGGAACGGGTCTTCCCAGAGCGCATAGTGCCGCCCCGCGCCCGCATCGCCGCTTTCGATCAGATTGCCGTTGGACAACAGAACCGGCGCTTCCTTGGCGTCCGCCTCGATGCGCACGCGGAACTTCGAAAGCACGTCGGGCCTGTCGAGGTAGTAGGTGATGCGCCGGAAGCCTTCGGCCTCGCATTGCGTGCAATAGATGCCTTGGCTGCGGTAAAGGCCGGAGAGCGCCTTATTGGCTTCGGGGTTGCAGACGGTCTCGATTTCAAGCGTGAAGGGTTTCTGCGGCAGGCCCTCGATGGTGAGGTCTTTGTCCGTGACCCTATAACGCGATGCGTCCAGTTCGTTGCCGCCAATCGCAACGCGGACGAGCTTGAGCATCTCGCCATCGAGCTTCAGTACGCCAGCCTTCGCTTTCGACGCCGGGTTGGGGCTAACCGAAAGCCGTGAGCGCACGCGCGTCTCCTCCGGAGCCAAGGCGAGATCGAGCACGGTCTCGCCGATCAGGTAGGGCGGCGGTGCGTAGTCTTTAAGATAAATCGGGTGCGGCACATCGGTTTTCATGCATGCCTCCTTTTCGGAGCCGGGAGGTTAAACCTGATTGGCGCCGCCTGGCAAAGGACAAATAAGGCAGGCACGCAACCGTGAAGTTTGCCAGTGGGCGGACACAACCGTTTAGCCGAGGCCGTTTCAATCCGGAATTAGAAATGTTGTCACAGAAGCGTCACAGTGGCAGTTTGTCTCGGGGCAAGCGGAGACCTGGCCATTGACGGCCAGAGGGCAAAAAATTAAAAAGTGTAGCACGCGGCGAGGCTGCGAGCCGTCTTCTCAGGTTACTGCCAGAATGTTCCATCGCGAACGCCTGCAAGACAGCTAACGGCACGCCTTTGGAGGGGGGGCAAGCGGTGTTCACCGTCACCGCTTGCTTTTTTATTCGCGCGCTTACCGCCCCCCAAAGCTCGGAACTTTCGAGCCACCGTCAGCCTTTCTCAAAACTTGGCTTGACCCCAGCGCATCCGGCGGAAAACCTTAGGCAATTCCGATTCGGACAGTGGGCCCCCGCCATGCAAAGAAAACTGACGCGTATCGCCGGCCTCGATCCTGGGCTGTGCAATCTCGGCTGGGGCGTCGTGGATTGGGACGGGGCGCGGCTGACCTTCGTCGCTTGCGGCACCATAAAGACCGCGGCGAGTGAGCCCATGGGCGATAGGCTCGTCTCGCTGTTTACGGGGCTTGAGGAGGTGCTTAATCGATGGGCGCCTGCCGAGGCCGCGGTCGAAGAGACCTTCGTGAATGTCAACGCGCGCTCGGCGCTGAAACTCGGTCAGGCGCGGGGCATTGCCCTTCTGGTTCCGGCGCGCATGGGCTTGAGCGTCGCCGAATACGCGCCAAACTCGGTCAAGAAGACGGTCACGGGGACCGGCCACGCCGATAAGGCGCAGATCCGCGCCATGATCGGCTATCTTCTGCCGAAAGCGTCGCCCGGAACCGCCGATGCCGCCGATGCGCTCGCGGTTGCCATCACCCACGCGCACCACCGCCGGGCGCGGGAGATTGCGGCGGTGTACGCGGCGCTTGTGTAAAACCGCCCGCACGGCCAAGCGCGGCGGGCTAAACTCGCGCTAATGTTATGCGGCGTAATATCGAATCCGGTTGCTTGCTTCAGCCTAAGACCCCCTCACTCTGCCTCTCTCCCCAAGGGGAGAGAGGACCCCAGAATACACGCTGCGGATAATTCAGGGGTCCCTTCTCCCCTCGGGGAGAAGGACAGGATGAGGGGGGACTTTGCGAAGCAATCAACCGGATTCGATATATTGCGGTCTCACCTTTTTGGGGTAGCGCATGATTGGAAAATTGCGTGGCACCGTCGATGCCGTGGGTGTGGACCATGCCATTATCGACGTGGGCGGGGTTGGCTACGAGGTCGCCTGCTCGTCGCGCACGCTGGCTGCTCTTCCGGCCGCCGGCGAAGCCGTGACGCTCTCCATCGAGACGCACGTTAGAGAGGACGCGATCAAGCTCTACGGCTTCTTGACCGAGAGCGAGCGCAGTTGGTTTCGTCTGCTGCAAAGCGTGCAGGGGGTGGGCTCCAAGGTCGCGCTCTCGGTCCTCGGCACGCTCGACACGGCCCAAATCGCCCAAGCCATCGCGCTGCAAGACCGGGCGATGATGTCGCGCGCGCCGGGCGTTGGCCCCAAGGTTGCGTTGCGCATCGTCAACGAACTCAAGGACAAGGCGCCGCCGCTTGCGATTTCCGCGGCGGGGCTGGCGGGCACGTCTGGCGCATCTGCCGATGGCGCCAAGCCTGACGCCAGCACCTCCGCGGTGGCCGAGGCGATCTCCGCGCTCTTAAATCTCGGCTACGCCCAGGTCCAGGCGAACGCCGCGGTCTCAGCCGCGTTGCAAAAGGCCGGCGACCCGCCACGCACGGAGAACCTCATCCGGTTGGCACTCAAGGAACTCGCACGCTAGGATTGTAAAAGCCGGCGTAAGCCGCAAGTGTAGCCACTTGACGTGGGAAGGCGGGCGCTTGCCGGACAGGGGTAAACTAAATATTTCGGCAAAATGCCGCATGCAGCGCAAGCTGGCCTTCAACCTTTGTCTCCGGTCATTACATTCCTGTCACGCGCGGCAACCCGCGGAGTGGCGGCCAGCTGCAGGCGCGATATTTGAGTGGAGGCATGCATGTCTTCTAACTCGGAACGCGATATCGGCGACTATTTAACCGGCAACTCGCCCAACGAAGAGGGAACGCTATTTCTTCCCTCTCCGGAGGGCCACAGGGACCCATGGACGCTCTTTTGCGCCGGCATCCTTGCCGGCCTCGCGGGAGGCGTGATTGTGACGATCTCGCCGTGGGTCGCAGGCGGCCTTATTTCGATTGGATACGGTTTGGCCGCATTCAGCATTAGAGGCAGCGCGAACTGCTGCGCCAGGGCCGTGTGCTTCGGCTTCACCATCACGGCCCTTCTTGGCGCCGCGCTGGTTGCCGGCGAGGCGGCGGCGCCGGTAACGGTCCAGCAGCTCATTTTGGCGGCGGCCAAACGTCACCTGATCTTCGGGAGCTTCGCGCTGATGCCGTGGGCGCTAGCGATGGTTAAGCTCGTCCGCGTGCTCGTAGCCCGCCAAAAGCGCCGGACTTGCCTCCCGGCGGCGTCACGCGCATAGCGCGGGCAAGCCTATTGAACCTTGCGCTTTTTGTGGGCTGGCGGCGGGGCTGCCTTCGTCGCCGCCAGCGCGGCAACCGCTTGCGCTTTGGCCTGAAGAGCGCGCTGGTAGGTTTCGTACCCGGCCATAAGCTCCGCGAACAGGGCGCGCGCGGACCGGCCGTCGCCAGCTTCGGTCAGGGTAATGTGGTCCGGCTCCGCGAGTGGCGGCGTGGCCGAGGCCCAGGCGTGGATGGAGCAGGGTCCGCCCATCGACTTGGCCCAATCCCAGTAGAACGCGCCAGCGATTGCCGCGGTCCGCCGTTGCGCTGCCCGCACGGCATCGAGCTTTGGCGGCGAGTGCCAGCGCGCGAGCCTCTCATCGGCACGTTCCGTCATGCGGTCGTAAATTGCAGTCTCTTGCAGGTTGAGCGCGCGGCACGCCTGTGCTCCCGCCCCGCCGGCGAAGCCCGGCAGCCGCGCCGCGTCCGGCGGCCCAACAATCAGAATGGAGGCTTGCGGCGCACTCTGCTTGATTTGATCGATGACGAGGCCCAGGCGCGTTTCGTACTGCTTCACGTCCAGTCCGTCGTCGAACCCTTCGCGCGTGCCGTACTCAATCAGGATCAGATCTGGATTGAGCTTCTTGAGGTCGTTCGCGGCGAAGTCGGGCGTCCATTTTTCGGCGGTCCCCGCTGTCGCTCCGGGCAGCCCAAGGCTGCTGTAGGCGATGCCAGGGCTGTTCGTCCCAGTCGTAACCGAGAGAACCGCGATGGGGCCGTCGCCCTTGGGCTTGACCAGGATTTCCCTGGCCTTCGACGAAATGCGGATCGACGTTTCGTTGGTCCGGGGCGCCTGGGTGGGCACGAGCTTGGTGTCGCCGTCGAGGCCCACGAGAGCGGTGCCGAAACCGGGGCCGGTCACAAAAGTGACCTCGGCCCAATCGAAGCTGCCCTGAGCCACGGTGAACCGGAGCCACGAGTCAGCCGAGCCCGAGGTCATTCTAACCCCGGTGATGCCGAACGGGCCTTGCGCTCCGGCGGCGGCGCTCGCCAGGTTCCATTGTCCGCCGTGGCTGGCTTGCATGCCGCGAAGGGGGAACAGGCCGGGCATCATGAGGCCGCGCCCGGCGGAGCCGAACCGGCTTGTCAAATGCTCGCGCAAGGGGCCGGCAAAACGGTCGTAGGCGATGTGGTCGTCGCCCAGATGCAGGATCGTGACCGGCTGGGAGCGCCTTCCCGAAGCGAGCGCGGACAGCGCGGCGTAGAAGTTTGCAAGGGATTTTGCCGCGGGCAGGACGGTTGGCTCGAAGCCTGGGGCCGTTTCCGTGGTTGCCAGGAACGGGCCGGGTACTCCGGCGATAGCGGGCTTGCGGGTCTCGACGGTGGAGAATGCGCTCAGAACGGGGCCGATATCCGGCATGAGGTGCGCCTGCACGCTCGAAACGCCAAACGACGGCATTTGCAGGGATAGGAAGTTCGACTTGTAATCCCGGTTAAGTGCCGGGGCAGCTTGGGTATTGGAAGGAGCGGCGTTATCGGCTTCGTCGTCTCCCCAGCCAATGCCGGGAACGCCGGGCAGGCAGCCGGAAAGCAAAGAGCCGAGCAGCAATAATAAACCCGCGTGCTGAATGCAGCGCGGGAAGGTCCAGATATTCTGCTCACTGCCCTGCATACCAACTCCTGCGAAACAGGCGAACGCGCTATAAAAAAGCTACTGAGACTGCGTGCTTTTCTCTCCGTGCCAGCGAAAATCGTCGGCGCGGCCTTCCTTTGCGGGCAAGGCTTCGCCCTTGCTTAGAACTTTGAAATAGAGCCGGTCCGCAAGCGGCGTCTGGCGTTGAATCTCACGCATCGACAAATCGCCCACGGGGGTAATCACGGCTATGGAGGTCAGGCCGTTGCCAAGCTCGGACAGGATGTATTCGCTCGACTGGCTGCCGGCCTCCGCGAAAGCCGCCTGATCGCGCCGTGCTGCCTCCGGAGCGGGAGCGGGCAAAGCCGTGGCCTGGGCCTCGGTCTTGCCACCGGCACTGGCTGCCTTGGCAGCCGGATCGAGCTTGCTGCCGCCGGTCTCGGGCTTCCAGCCGGAAGCTGGGCCGGTGCCCGCGCCCGGTTTCGCACCATCGGCGCCGGCACTTTTTGCGGAAGGGTTGCGCGGAGAGAGAGGCACCACGCGGGCCTGCTCCTCTTCATCGCCCGCAAGCGGGATGTTGCGCTGCGAGCGCGCCTGGGCCAAATCCCGCCGGATCGATATTTCCACGAAACTTGCCATCTTGCGGTAGCCGGCCTGGGTTAGCCCCGAGCCGTCGCCTTCGCGCAAGCGCTTCGTCTGCCCGGAAATGTCGGCTCCCCAAGGGCTATAGGCGCCAGCCTGGTCGGTGAAGCCGGCGGAGGTTTCGACGAATTTGGCGCCGTTGAGATAAACCGCTTGCCGGATGGAATCGTTAACGCCGGCGACGAATTCGTTGAGGGATGAATTGCTCATGGGCGGCAGGCCCACCCAATAGACCGCGACGTTGGCGTTTCGCAGCTTTTTGATAAGCTTTTCCGCTTCCTTGCCGTAAAGCTCTTTCCACTCCGCGGAGCCGGGTTGCACATGGCCTGTCTCGGTTCTCACGGAGATGCGGTCGTTCATACCGAGCATAACCACGACGATATGAACGGGAGCGCCGGAAAGCATCTTGCCGGTTTCGGCCAGCAGGCCGCTTTGCTCCGCGCGCACGAGCCCGTAACCCGAACGGGACATATCGGCGACCTCCAGGGACGATTCGCTCTTAAGCGCGTCTTGGAGGCCGGCCGTAAGCCCCGCGCCGAAATAGTCGCCGATCACGCCGATCCGGTAGCGGTCGCCCTGCGGAAATGGGGTAATGTAGCTGGAAGAGGGAGCGATGCCTTGCGCGTGGGCGCCAGCCAAGCCGCAGAGCAGGAAAAACACAACGGCACAGAGGTTGGCGAGCCGCTCTCGCGGCCTGCCTTCCAAACTCCCGACAGTGCTCCCGCAGCCTATGCTGAAGCTCAAGCCTGGCCTCCCCAATTCCCCACCGTTACGTATATTACAGATTGTGTCAGGATCAAGTTCCGGCTGGCGACTGTATCCGATCCGCGGGCGGGTGAGGATTGCCGGCCGCAATCAAGATTAAGGCGCCGCACGCCGCGGTTTGCCGGACCGCCCGCCCAAGCCGCGAAGCCTGCGAAATTCTAGCCGGGGGCTGCCGCAATTCCGGCTGAAATGTGCCGGCTTATCGGCTATACGCATTTCCGCTATACACGTTTTTTTCCACAGTCGCTCTCTTCGCCAGCTCTCAGGAATCCTCGCATGAGCAAGCCTATCCGTAAGGCCATTTTTCCCGTTGCCGGCCTTGGCACACGGTTCCTCCCGGCCACCAAGGCCATGCCAAAAGAAATGCTGACAGTCGTGGACCGTCCGATCATCCAGCATGTGGCCGACGAAGCCCGGGCTGGCGGCATTGAGCACTTCATCTTCGTGACCGGCCGCAACAAGGGCGTCATCGAGGACCACTTCGACCGGCAGTTCGAGCTGGAGGAGGTGCTGCGGCGCCGGAACAAGCTGGCCGAGCTTGAAGAGTTGGAAAAGTATCAGCCTTTTCCCGGCGCCACGAGTTTCACCCGCCAGCAGGAGCCGAAGGGCCTCGGACATGCGGTCTGGTGCGCGCGGGATATCGCGGGCAAGGAGCCGTTCGCGCTGCTCCTGCCGGACGTGATCGTCCTGCAGAATGGTGAAGGCTGCCTCGGGCAGATGATCCGGGTGTACGGCCAGCTTGGCGAGAAATATGGGCCGGACGCCAAAATCAACATCGTCGCGGTGGAAGAGGTCGCCCCGCACGAAACCAGCTCCTACGGCGTGGTGGGGCTTGAAAGCCAGGAGGACGACCGGCTTTGGCGAATCAAGTCAATGGTCGAGAAGCCCGCCCCGGGCGCCTCGCCCTCGAACCTCATCATCATGGGCCGTTACATCTTGCAGCCCGAAATCTTCGACATTCTCAAGACCCAAACGACTGGCGCCGGCAACGAGATCCAGCTGACAGACGCCATGAAAACGCTGATGCAGGACCAGATGTTCTTTGCCTACAAGTACAAGGGCAGGAGCTACGACTGCGGCTCCAAGCTGGGCTTTTTGAGCGCCAATGTCGCTTTCGCGCTCGCACGCCCCGACCTTGCCCCAAAGTTCGGCGAAGAGCTGAAAAAGCTTGCGGCGGAGCTTGAGGCCAAGCAAGCTGCGGAATAATCCCGGCGGGAGCCGCGTAAAAGAGAACGGCGTGTCAAGGGCATAGCCCTTAGGGGCTGAACAGGCGAAACCGCACGCGCAAAGATAAAGACAGGCGCGGCGGTTTTCAGGGGGAGCAAAATGGGAAAGCCTCTCGCACGGGCCGCCGGGCGCAAGCCCGCAATCGAGTTCGAGGCCGCGGCAGTGGCGGAACGCAGCATCGGCTGCGCGATGGACGGGCTGCAGGCGCTGCGGGCCGCGCTGGGCAACGGGCTTTCCGAAGGCTTCGAGCGTGCGGTGGAGCTGATGCTCGGCTGCCAGGGCCGGGTCATCGTGACCGGCATGGGCAAGAGCGGCCATGTCGGCCAGAAGATCGCCGCGACGCTCTCGTCCACGGGCACGCCGGCTCAGTTCGTTCATCCGGCCGAGGCAAGCCACGGCGACCTCGGTATGATTACGCCAAAAGACGTTGTACTGGCGCTCTCCTGGTCGGGCGAGACCGGCGAGCTTGCCAATCTTATTACCTATTCCCGGCGCTTCAACGTGCTGCTTGTGGCGATGACCTCGCGGCGGGAAAGCACGCTCGGCAGGGCCGCGGACGTCGTGCTCGCCTTGCCGCAGGTCAAGGAGGCGTGCCCGCACGGGCTCGCCCCGACGACATCGACGCTGGTGCAACTAGCGCTTGGCGATTGCCTCGCGATTGCGCTCTTGGAGGGCCGTGGTTTCACCGCGCTCGATTTCAAGGTTTTCCATCCCGGCGGCCAGCTTGGCGCGAATCTGAGGCATGTTGGCGACTTCATGCACACGGGCGACGGGCTGCCGGTGGTTGGCGCGGATGAGCCGATGAGCACCGCGCTCGTGGTGATGACGGAAAAGAGCTTGGGCTGCCTTGGCATCGCCGGCGATGACGGCAGGCTCGTTGGCATCCTCACGGACGGCGATTTGCGGCGGAACATGGGGCCGGATCTGCTCAGGCGGACCGCGGGCGAGATCATGACCCGCTCGCCCAAGACGGTTACGGCCGATATGCTTGCGAGTGCCGCACTGCAGATCATCAACTCATCGAAGATCACCGCGCTGTTCGTGGTCGACGGCGGCGGCGTGCCTGTGGGCATCGTCCACATCCACGACCTCTTGAGGGCGGGCGTCGCCTGAGCAGAGCTTTCGGCAAGAGGGGACGCCTTCTCAATGGCTGCGAGCGGACTCCCTCTCCCATGGGGAGAGGGCTGGGGTGAGGGGTGATGCCCCCCGTTCGTTGCGCTTTCCGCTAATTTCAGCACCCATGCTCGAAAAGCGGGCTGGCGCGGGTGAAACGGGCTGCCCGCACCCCGTTGGTCTACGCAATGAACGGGATGTTCACCGCCAGCGTGAAACCGTTGACCATCAGCAAAGCGCCCAAGACGCCCAGGAGCCCGCTGCCCGCCAGCAGCAGCCTGTTTCCGAGCACGATGGACGCCGACGCCAGCACGATGGCGATTTGCAGGAACGCCTGGGCGTAGTCGAAGTACGGATCTTGCTTCAGCGCAGCGTCGCGTTGGTTCTCGAAATCCCTGGCCTTGGCGGTCAGCTCTTTCTTGCCCTCGCCCCTTTGGGGATCGCTTTCCAGGCGGGCGATCTCGGCATCGTAGGCGGCGACCCTTTCTTCAATCTGCTTGCGCTGGGCTTCGGGCAGGCCCGGCTCGCCGAGCCGCAGCTGCAGCGTTTCGGCGGCGAGCTTGTAGCTTGTCTGCCGCATGTTCTTGGCCTGGTAGTACGACCAGGTATCGGACGCCTGGATATTCAGGCGGGTGGAGTCCTTGGTGGAGTTGCCGCCGCCTATGCCGCATACCGACAGAAGAACGGCGAGCAGCGCGATATAAACGGCGATCCACCTGTCCGCCCCATGCTCGTGGGCGTCTTTTATACTGTCGGCGATGTCCGTGTTTGCCATTGCGACACCAAGCGATTGTTTGAACGGGACTGTACCGGGAGAAAAGCGCCGCCCCCGCAGCGCCTAAGGTAGCGTCCGTTTAGCGCGCGAATAAGGTCCGTGCAAGGCGGCTGTTGGGCGATCAGAAAGCGGCGTTGAAGCCGATTTGGCCGCCATAGAGGGTGGTGGCGGTCTGACCGAAATCGGCGGTTCCCTCGACAACGAGTTTCATGCCGCCGCCAACGTCTATCTTGACCCCGCCTTTGGCCTCGCCCCAGTCCTTGCCGAGAATCACGGCGGGCATGCTATAGGCTGTCTTGTCCCACGACGCCGTGACGTTCCGGGCTGTATCGGCAAACTCGTGGTTCCAGCTGGCTTCCACATAGGGCTGATATTTGCCCAAATCGTAAGCCGCCAAGTAGCCAAGCTGGCCGATCGAGGACCCTAGCGTCTGGCTTCCGAATGCGAGGCTCATGGAACTGCCCGTTTCCGTAAAGCCGCCCATGCTGACGTTCTGATAGACGAAGCCGGCGACTGGACCGTGCGTTACGCTATCGTTCTGGAAGGCGTACCCTCCCTGCATTGCGGCCGACCAGTTGTTGCCGCCCGTCGACCCATTATTGTTCAGGAGCGCGGGCGCGCCCGGAACGATGCGGTTGAAATCGCAAGAGAAATGCCCGTAGGTGCCAATGGCGTTGGCCCAAACGGAGCCTTGTTGCACCGCCGTGTATAGGCTCGCGCTGGTGCTCTGCAGCTTGAAGTTGCCATAGTCGCCGAGCGAGGAATTCTGAGAGGTCCCGGATAAAGCAAAGCCGGCGATCAGGCCGGGCGCCACGGTGTAATCCGCTCCGGCGGTGCCGCTCAGGGCTGTGTCGGGATCGTGTGGAAAGCCAGGGTAGTTGTCCATTGAGAGCGCGGTCACGTTTCCACTGACCCACGCGTTGACGCCCGACGGTCCGCGATGGGACTGGGAAAGCGAGATCTGGTTCTGGATGGTGGAAACCAGCCCAAGCTGGGCTTTTACCGCGCTTTCAGCCGGAAACGAAACTTCGCTGGGGGCGGTCAGCAGCCCGTAGCGGTACGCGGGCGAACCGGCTCTATCGAGCAATCCCTGGGGCACCTGTGCAAGGGCTTGCGATGTGCAGAAGCCCATCCATAGCATTGCGCCTGGCAGCAAGTATCGCGTGCGGGAATTCATTGATGCAACTCTAGCTGGACCGTTGTGTTACTCAATATCATGGGTGAGGGAGTCGGGCTGTCGCCAGGCCGCAACATTTGGATGAAATCAGATTTCCGGTTCGCGGCTCGCGATGCGCACGCGGCACCTGGAAAGGCGCGGCGTGCGGGACGCCAGATTAGAAAGCGAAGTTGAAGCCGATTTGCCCGCCATAGACGGCGGCGCTGGCCTGGCCGAAATCGGCGCTGCCTACCAAAAGCACCTTGATACCGGCGCCGGCATCGATCTTGACGCCGCCCTTGACCTCGCCCCAGTCTTTGCCAAGGAGTACCGCGGGCAGGCTATAGCTTGGGGCCACGGCGGTCGTCAGCGATGCGGTGACGTCGCGGTTGGTATCGGCAAACTCGTGATTCCAGGTGAGCTGCGTGAAGGGCTGAAACTGAGCCCAGTCGAAGCTCGCCATGTAGCCGAGTTGCCCAACCGCCGACTCGCGCGTCTGGCTTCCAAAACCGAGGCTCGTGAAGCTGCCGGTTTCAGTGAAGCCGCCAACGTTGACGTTCTGATAGATGAAGCCCGCGACGGGACCGTGCGTCAGGCCGTTGTTCCAGAACTTATGCCCGCCCTGGAACGCCGCCGACCAGTTATCGCCGCCCGTGGAGCCGGCATTGTTCTGGAGCGAGATGCCGATGGGAACAGCGCGGTTCACATCGTAGTTGAGATGCCCATAGGTGGCGATGGCATTGGTCCAAAGCGGCCCGGCTTGCATTGCCGCGTAGAGGCTTGCGGTGGCCTCGTCCTGCTTGAAGCTGCCATTAGCGCCGAGCGCCGATGTCAGAGAGCCCGAGGAGAGGGCGAAGCCTGCAATCAGGCCCGGCGCCACGCCGAAGTCTATGCCCGCCGAGCCGGATATGACCCTGTCTGGATCGCCTGGAAAGCCGTGATAGTTGTCCATGGAGATCGCTGTCACGTCTCCTGTGACCCACGCGTTGACGCCCGTGGGGCCGCGGTGGGACTGCGAAAGCTCGATCTGGTTTTGGATGGTGGAGATCAGTCCAAGCCGCGTCTTCACCGCGCTTTCGGCGAGAAACGAGATCTCGCTCGGAGCGGTCAGCAGGCTGTAGTAGTAATCGGCAATTATGATCTGGCCCGCTTCCGACAGATGTGCGCCATCCACGTAAAGGTGGGTCTGCAGCGCGTCCGGAGCGACGAGGTTCGCTGTGGTGCACCAAATGCCAAGCGCTGTTGTGCAAGCCGGGTTGGCGGCAGTGGTGTAGACAATTCCGAACGGGGCGGGATTTGCTTGCACCGCGTCGATAACGGCATGTGTGTCAGCCGGAATGAATTTAACCCCGAGAACGGCCAGATCGAACCAGAGATTGTCCTCGATCGCCTTTCCCAAGGGGCCGCCGCCATACTGGTTCGCGACAACGATGTAGCGCGCGCCCGCAGTCTGAAGTGCGGCAATGCGGCCTGCTAGTGCCTGTTCGTCGGTTTGATAGTAAAGCCCCGTGGCTGCTAGCGTTAACCCTGCGTATGCGGCAGCCAGAGCGTCGTTTCCCAGGCTGCTAATCAGATACAAGGCATTGGGGTTCGCGTGGCCGCCCACCGAGGCCAAATAATTATCGATTTGGCCGGTGGTGCTGGGAAGCAGCGAGTTTGGGCCGGTAGCGAAAAGCATCTCATTAAAGTTTGTATATTGTGTATAGAGAGGAGACGGCCCGGCACTATCGAATGCTCCGCCAATTGCGTAGTTCGTTCCGCCAGGCGTGTTTGCAGGGTTTGCGGTCAAGCCGAAGAATCCGGCGAGGATTTGCGAGTTATTGGGCCCTGGGCCTGTCCAATGCGCGTTACCGCCAGCGGCCACCGCATTTGCCACCTGCTGATCGAATATGTTCGATGCGGATGAAAGCTTCGCGTTCGCGAACCACCCGGAATCAGTGGTGCTGTCACCGAATGCTATGAACTGGCTATAGTTCTGGGCGAAGGCCCCCGTTCCGCCAAAGCCAATCCACAGTGTTGCAGCTGCCAGCAAACGGCGGGTACAAGATCTCATTCGAATAACTCTTACTGACTGTCCAAGATACTTAATATCATCGGTGAAGCCCGCTGTCTGTTACCGGGTCGCAACAACTTTAGGAAATCGGATTTCCTGATTCGGATTTAGCGATCCCGCGCATCTACTTCCGATGACGCGGGCAGGCGCACATCCGCACACTTTCCACGCACAACCAACAGTTGTGGATGGGTTGCCGATTCGGCTTCAGGACTCAGAAGCCCTTTGCTAAGGGGGGAACAGCGCTCGAACAGGCGGTAATGCGTTTCTAACTGCTTAGCTTGATTGTTGAGACTGGAAGGACGCAAGTGCTGCATAGGTTGTACAAAGCTAGGGGGCTCGGAGCCCCGTTGACAGTTGCATTTACCGCCGCCGTCGCCGCCGCGGTAATCGCGCCAGGGAAGCTGCCGGATAAAGCGATGGCGGAGCCCCAGATCGAAGAGCTGGGCGCGGCAGTCCGCCAAGTGAAGGTAACGCGCGGCAAATCGCGCACCTTCGAGGTGGCAGCCCCGTTTGCCACGGCCGTCGTGGGCTCTCCCGACATCGCCGACGTGCTGGCGATGTCCGACCGGGTTCTCTACGTGCAGGGAAAAAAGGTTGGGACCACCAACGTCTCGATTTTCGACAAGAACAAGCGGGTCCTCGCCATTCTCGACATCGAAGTGACCGTCGATGCGCGGGCCGTCGCCAACAGAATCCGGGCGAATATCGAAAGCAAGGGGATCACCGTCTCCAGCAGCCAGGAGCAGCTGATCCTGGGCGGGCACGCGCTAAACGCGGTGGATGCCGAGCAGGCCGTCGCCATCGCCAAGGCCGCCGCGCCCGAGCTTCAGCTCGTGAATTTGATCAAGGTTGCCGGCGCGCAGCAAGTGCTGCTGAAGGTGCGGTTCATCGAAGCCAGCCGGTCCGCCGAGCGGGATTTGGGCCTGAATTGGTTCGCGGGCAACTCAAAGGGGGGAGGGTTCAGCACAGGTCAGGGCACCCTCACTGCGCCTAATCCAGCGTACAGTGCCACCGGAACCTCCCCAACCAACCAGCTCCTGCCGCTGTTTTCGAGCGCAGGAAATCTTGCGGGCAGTTCATCGATGCCCTTCGCCGTCGGCCTCGCCAATTTGGCCAGCAAGGGCATGAACGTCGATTTGCTGGTTTCCGCGTTGGAATCGAAGGGGCTGGCCCGGCGCCTGGCGGAGCCGGATTTGGTCGCGCTCTCCGGCGATACGGCAAGCTTCCTGGCGGGTGGCGAAGTGCCCGTGCCCGTGGTGCAGCCCTCCTCGGGTTCCGGTTCCAATGCCGTGATCACCGTGGACTACAAGCCGTTCGGCGTGCAACTGACCTTCATGCCCACCGTGCTCGCCAACGGCGTCATCAATCTGCGCCTGACGCCTTCCGTCAGCGAGTTGGATTATACCAATGGGGTCACACAAAACGGCTTCACGATCCCGGCGCTGACCAAGCGCGAGGCGCGCACCACTATCGAGTTGCGCGACGGGCAGAGCTTTGCCATTGCGGGGCTCCTCCAGACCGAGGGCTTACGCAACATCGAGCAGGTGCCGTGGCTTGGAACGTTGCCGGTGCTCGGCTCGTTGTTCCGCAGTTCTGGGTATCAGCAGCACGAGACCGATCTGGTGGTCATTGTCACTCCGCACTTGGCCGCTCCGGCCGCCCCCGGACAGAAACTGGCAACGCCTTTGGATGGCCGCCTTGCCAGCAACGACGCCGACTTCTTCGCGCTCGGCGAGATGGAGGTTCCCAAGCAATATTCGTCGTTTGTGTCGTCGGGCGGCGATGTTTCCGGGCCTTACGGCCATTCCATTCCCGCCCCTGGAAAGTAAATGCAGCGGCTTGCCCGAGGAGAGACCAGATGAAGAAGCTACCATGTCTCGTTTTGGCTGCGTTGCTGGCGGTTCCGGCAAGTGCGATGGCTCAGGAGATTATTTGGGACGGCCCTCTGAGCGAGTACGGTCAGAGAACGGATAGGGTGACCTTAGGGGCGGGCGACGCCAAGGAGGCCAACTCGGCCATTCACACGGTGGACCCATCGCCGCCTGCCGCGCGCAACCGGAGAATTCCCGGGAGCGGCGAGCGCTTGTCGCGCACCATCCGCCGCTACCAGGACGTGACGAAGATAACGGAGGCGGCACGCGCGATTGCTTCGGAGACGACTGTTTCGGGGGGCAGCAGCAGCGGTAGCAGTGGTTCCTCCTCCAGCGGGAAATAACGGCCATGATAGCGCTTAACACTTCAGCGGCGTCCCCAGCTTCTCGCGGCCGAAGCTCGCAAGAAAGCTGGACGGGTTTACGCCGGGCCTTGGCCGCCGCGCTGCTTCCGGCGATGCTTGCCGCCTGCGCCGGTTCCGTCGACCCCACGGGCTATCAGGCACCCGCTTTGGCTGGCGACGACTCGGCGAAATTCTCGCCTGCGGAGGAGCCCTATAGCAAGGGCGCCGGACACTTCGCTCGCGGGGAATACGGTCTCGCGGAGCAGAACTTCCGCGAGGCAACGGAAAAGACGCCACAAAACGCGGCCTCCTGGATCGCGCTCGCCGCATGCTACGACCGGCTGCGGCGGTTCGATCTGGCGGATCGCGCCTACGAGACCGCGATCAAGCTTTCTGGCGAGACAGCGCTGATTCTGAACAATCAGGGCTATTCCTATATGTTGCGCGGCAATTCGGCCGCTGCCCGGGCCAAGCTCGCGAAAGCGCGCGCCCTTGAGCCGGACAACCCGCTGGTGCAGAACAACATCAAGCTATTGGACGGCAGCGCAAAGTACGCCAAGCCGGGCGCGCTATAGGCGCTCCCGCGCCGGCAGCGGCGTGCTCTGCACAACGCGCATTACCCCTCACCCTGTCCCTCTCGGCAAGCTCGCCTTGGCGAGCTTGCAACTTATAGCGTCCGCATTCGCAAGCGAATGCGGAGGGGGGAGAGGGGACGGCCTCACAACGGCTGCGAGCGAGTTCCCTCTCCCATGGGGAGAGGGTTAGGGTGAGGGGTAATGCGCGCTGTGCTGACCGTCGGCCCCGGCTGCTACTGGAACAGGTCCATCAATCTGATTGCCGCGGGGCCGCCCACGATCAGGAACATAGTGGGCATGATGAAGAGCATCACCGGGACCGTAAGCATGGCCGGAAGCCGGTTCGCCCTTTCCTCCATCTCGATCATTTGATGGTTGCGCATCTCGCTTGCCGCGTTGCGCAGTGATTGCGCGAGCGGGGTGCCGAACCTAAGGCTTTGGATCAGGGTGCCGATCACGGACTTCACCGATGGCAGGTTAACGCGCTCGGCCATGTTCGCGAGCGCCTGCTCGCGGCTGGGGGAGATGCTGATTTCCGCCCAGGTCAGCGCAAACTCGTCGCCAAGCGCGGGGCTCGACAGTTTGATTTCCACGGCAACGCGTTGAAAGGCTGCTTCGAGGGAGAGGCCCACGCTCACGCATATCGCCAAAAGCTCAAGCGCGTCCGGCAGGGCAGTTGCCACCGATTTGCGGTGCTGCTTGAGCTTGAAATTGACCGTCATGATGGGCAGCAGCCAGCCGGCAATCGCTGACGCGGCGCCAAGCACAATGGGGAGCATGGGACGGCTTGCGGGGCCGGCGAGGTAGGCGAGCGTACCGCCGCCGGCGGCCAGAACGAACCGTATGGTTATGAAGACCGCGAGCGACCAAGAGGGAGATATATTGACTTTCGAGAAGCTGCGCACGATCTGCCAGCGCTCTTCGGCGGACAGTCCTTCCCCGTACCAGACGGCGGTGTCCTCCTTCCAATCGGGCGCATATTTGGAGCCGCTCCGATGGCCAAGGCCGCTCCCTTCCCGCATGAGATGCAGCCGCCGCGAGGGCAGGGTCTTATCCTGCGTGGCGGCCCAAAGCATCATCGCGCCGGCGGCAACGAGCAGAAGAACCAGCATCGGCACTATAACGCTACCGTGCGCGGCGAACCATTGAGACGGGCCCATCTCGAATATCCTCTCGAACTGTCATTCGCGGCTGACGCTGCGGATCATCTGGCGCATGGTGATGAAAGAAAGCAAAAGGCCAGCCCCCGCCAACGAAAGGATGACGTGCCCGCGCGGATCGTTGAAGAGCGGCGCAAGGTAGCTGGGCTCTATTACGAGGAGCGACAGCGTGACAAAGATGGGCAAGGAGCCAAGGACATAGGCCGAGAAGCGGATCTCGGCGCTGACTGCCCTGGCCTTAAGCCGCGCGGCCTGACGTTTTCGCATGATTTGGGAAAGCTCTTCGAGCGTGGATACGAGGTTTCCGCCCGTGGAGTATTGCATGATCGCCGCCACGGCGAAAAAGCGGAAGTCCGGTAAGGCGACAGCCTTGCTCGACATATCGAGCGCTTCGGCTACCGGAATGCCGATGCGTATCTGGTCGGCGATCATCGTGAATACTTGGTTGACCGGAGGCGACGCCTCTTCGCCCGTCACCTGTATCGCATAGGTGATTGGCGTTCCGGCGCGCAGCAAACGGGCCACCATATCGACGGCATCCGGGAAATGGTCGGTGAACTCCCGCATGGCGCGCCGCTGCTGACGAAGCAGGATGGTGCGTGGGCCGAAAAACGCGCCAGCGGCCGAGACTGCCGCGGTCAGCCACGGGGAAAGGCCAAAGCCTCGTGCGCACACAAACCAAACCGCCACGGCGGACACAAACGCCACTACGATCAGCAACGGCGCGCTTGCACGCATCCCCCAGGAATAACCAGCGCCGAAAGTGAAGAACTTTTGGACAGGTCCGGCATTTTTTTCAGCGCCGCCCGCCGATGACGCGGCGTGTTCGCCTTCGGGGGAAGCTTTCTGGCCAGCTTTGGCGAGGAGGTGGAAGCGCCGCTCCATATCGGAACGCCGCTTGCCCATGAAGTGGAATATCCAGGCAAATGCGGCGCCTCCGGCAAGAAGCGATATCGCGGCAGCCAATAACGGATATGCCATGGATAACCCCCGCGCTATTTCCGGATGCCAAGAGCTTCGAGAAAGGGCCCCGCTAGTCCGAAGTATTCGAGCCGCGGAACGAACCCGGGCCGGATCGGAGTTGCTTCAAAGTTGCCACGGAGGGTGCCGTCGGTATTCTCTCCGGTAAATTCGTACTTGAACAGCGTATTGAGCGTGAACGTGTCTTCTATGAAGCCAACCACCTCCACAAGCTCCGTAACCCTGCGCACGCCGTCGCGCATACGCTCGGTGTGCACCACGAGATCGACCGCGCTGGCGATCTGGCTGCGTATGGATTTCCCCGGCATGTTTCCGGTGCCCATCAGGACCATGTTTTCGATGCGGGCGAGCGCGTCGCGCGCGGAATTCGCGTGCACGGTGGACATCGATCCATCATGGCCGGTGTTCATGGCCTGCAGCATGTCGAAGGCTTCCCCGCCCCGGACCTCGCCTATGATGATCCGGTCCGGACGCATCCGCAGCGCGTTGCGCAACAGTGCGCGCTGATCGACTTGCCCGCGCCCCTCGATATTCGGCGGCCGGGTTTCAAGCGAGATTACATGGTCCTGCTGTAGCTTGAGCTCGGCCGCATCCTCGATGGTGACGATGCGCTCGGTGTGATCGATCATGCGCGAGAGCGCGTTGAGCAAGGTTGTCTTGCCGGAGCCCGTGCCGCCCGCCACGATGATGTTCAACCGGCAGCGCGCCGCGATCTCAAGCGCGGCGGCGAGTTCGGGCGAAAGGCTTCCCGCGCTTACGAAGTGGCTGAAGTCGAGGATCGTGCGGGAAAACTTGCGGATGGAAAGGCAAGGGCCCTTGAGGGCTAGCGGCGGGATAACGACGTTCACGCGGCTTCCATCGGACAGCCTGGCGTCGAGCATGGGGTTCAACTCGTCGATGCTGCGGCCGACCGACGAGGCTATGCGCTGGGCGACGTGCATGACGTGGTCGTTATGCCGGAATTTGAGCGGCGTCAGCTCCAGTTTGCCGCGGCGCTCGACATAAATCATATCGGGGCCGTTGACGAGGATGTCGGAAACGGTGGCGTCGTGGATCAGCGGCTCGATCGGCCCGAGCCCAACCATTTCGTCGACGATGCCCAGCGCGAAGGCATCCTGCTCGGCCTTGTTTAGAAGCAGCCGGCGCTCGTTGGCAATCTCGCCCACGAGCGCGTTGACGAAGAGCATCAGCTCCGGCTTCGACATTCGCACCGCGACCAGCGGATCGATCCGCAGGAGAACCTGGTCGCGGATCGAGGCAGCCGCTTGGGATGCCGGTGTGAGCGTGCGCTCCTCGTCTTTTCTGCCGAATGCCATTTAGCGAAAGATCCTGCTTAGGAATGAGTGTTTTTCGTGGGTTTCCTCTCCGGTGAAATCCCGCACGATCCGCGAGAGGCTCCGGTGGAAAGCTTTGCACTTCTGCATGGCCTTTATTCCCAGGGGCGCTGCCTCCGCGAGTTCGCGGTCGTAGGGAATGTTCACGTCGGGGGGGCGGCCCGATGCGCGGGTAAAGTCGGCCAGGCTAAGCCCTCCGTGAGCGGTGGGGTGATTGAGAATCAGCATCGTGTGGCGTTCGGGGGTGTTCGGCCCCAGGATTTCGTTCCAGCGGGCCACGTCGCGCGCGCCGGCCAGGCTTGGATTGCTTACGAGCAGGCAGGTGCTTGGAAGCCTGAGGGCCCAGGTCATTTGAGCCGCGATGCTCGGTGCGGTTTCGACGATCGAAAGCCGGTAGCGGGGCAAGAGCTTATCCAGGAGCCACAGAAACGCTTCCTCGGAGAGCTGGGCGGGGGAATCCAGCGGTTCGAGCGAGCAGAGTAGGTCGAGCCGGTCCGTCACGCGCTTCACCCCGCGCTCAAGAAAGAGCTTGTCGACGCGTTCGGGATGGTCGAGCGCTTCGCGAAGCGCGTGGTTGCCCTGGGCATCGAGCTGTAGCGCCGCGTCTCCCTCTTGCAGATCGAGATCGACGAGAATGGTGTGACGGCGCTTGGCTTCGGCAAGGCGCCATGCGAGGTTCGTGGCGATCGTGGTCGCGCCGGCCCCGCCTCGCACTCCCAGCACGAAAACGAGCCCGCCGGTGCGGCTGGTTGTCTGCCCCGCTTCCGGGGCGATGATGGATTTGCAAGTGCCGGTGAACAGGCTTCTGACGAGCGGTTTCAGAAAATACTCGCTCGTTCCCATGCTCTTCAGTTCGCGATAAAACACGATATCGTTGCGGTCGCCGATAACGATCACTGAGATGTTGGGGCCGCAAACGTCCGCGAGATCGCGCACTTTGCTCAAAGGGTCGGAGATCCCGCTGATGTCGACGACCAGCAGCTGAGGGGAGGTCTCTTTGGCGAGAGCGGCGATTGCGTAAGTGACGTCGCCCGCGGTGAAGTGCGCGCCTTGAACGCCGAGGGCGGCGAGGCTTTCGCGTATGACGCCCTCGGACTCTTGATCCGCGACGAAAACGCGCGCGTTGATGCCGCGAGAGCCGTCTCCCGCGCCGTGAGAAGCCGAGCCTGCTTCTGTCCTGTGTGGAGTTGCCAGCATCCGGCTACCTCAATACGCCTGCGGGGGCTTGCGGACCGCCGCTTCAATCGAGCTTCCCTGGGCCGCCTGGGCTTGGGGGCGCGAAAACTGTTTGAGGGCGGGAGACACATCGGATGCCCAGGTGGGCGCTGAAACGCTCTCTTCGGACGAGAGTTCCCCGGCACCTTCCAGCGAGCGGACCGGCAATTGCAGGCCGCCGAGCTGAGCCGCGACGAACAGCTTCTCCGCCTGCGCCTCGTTCAGTTCGAGCGTTACCGTTTTTGGCATGCGCGGCTCTTTTGCGGCTGTCTCTTTCTCCGGCACGGCTTCCGCCGGGGCCGCCCTCGCTTGCAGGTTCAGCCGCTGATCGACCGCGATCACCCGCACATTTCTTAAGACCGTTTCGGCAACGGTTTTGCGAGAGAGGTCGCCAGCCGCCCCGCCAAGATTCTGGGTGAGCACGACATCGACGCGGTCGCCGGGAAGCACCATGCCCGATGAGCCCTGCGGCGCGTCGACTGCGATGGTGACGGCGCGTGTCCCGGGCTTGAGCACCGCCGAAAGGAATCGCCTGTCGGTGGTCTTGACGAGATCGGCGGCTGTAAGCGGCTCGGCGCCGGCGAAGTCTCTCCTGGTAATTGCTCCGAGGTACTCGGTTTCGGATGCATCTTTACGCAAAATTGCTCCTGGACGGACCTCGCCCGGCTCGATTTCACGCCATTGAAAGTCGGCGGGTCTGATGAGCGTGCCGGCCGGTAGCGGATGCGCCGCTTCCAGTACGGCTTCCCGGCGGACTTCGGCGGGTTGCTGCTGGGGTTGGGGCGCCGGCCTTGCCTCGTTCGCAGGCCCCCCTCCCATCTGGCTCAGCCAGAACAGGGAAAGGCCGATGCCTGCACATACCAGGATCGCGCCTACAGCGAGCAGGGCGTTGCGGAAAAGCATGGTGGAAGCTCTCTCATGAGGTGAATGGTGACCCCGCCAAGCACGGCAAGCGCATAGGGTATGGGATAGCCTCGTGCGATGCGCGAACCCTCGCGCCGCAGCCATTTATGAAATGCGCTTGCCTGAGCGGTGCCGGCGGGTCTGCGATAAAGCGCCGGCTGGCGCCTGAGCAGCAGGCCGCCCGCAAGGTACAGGCAGCTCAGCACGCCGCCGGCGAGTGCAATTTCAATCAAGAGAAGAGGGATGCGATCCGGCTGGACGAGAAGGCAGGTCGCCGCGATGAGCTTAACGTCGCCGCCGCCGATCGCGTTGTAATGGGCGAGAACGCCGAGAACCGAAAATACGCAAAGGGCGGCCAAAACGGGGAGCCAGAGCTGAGCGGCACCGGACCTCAAGGCCATTGCCAGGCCGCAAAGCGCGATAAGGAGCGCAAACTCGTTGGGTATGATCCGCGCCCGCAGGTCCGCGGCTGCACTTCCGGCCAGCGCCAGCAGGCTTGCGGTCCAAGGAAGGGCCTGGATTAACGAAACGCTCATGGTCTACCTTACCCTTATCGCAAGCACGTCTTTTCGGTGGAAAGAGCCGCGCACGCCCCTTTCGGGGAACGCGCGCGATTGCAACGTGGGCCCCAGCGGCTGTCCAAACCTGTCAAAAAGGCTGGCTTTAGCTGTGAACCTGAGCCGAAATCGACTGGTACACACCCTGGAGGTTCGTTCCGACGGTCGTAATGGCGGCGATGATCACGAGAGCGATCAGAGCCGCTAGAAGACCGTATTCGATTGCGCTCACGCCCCGTTTGGAACTGATCCTGAGCCAACGCGCGACCGATGTGAGTGAACGGGTGAGATTGCTCATGGGTACTCCGTACAAGCTGCGTTCAATCCGGCAAGAACAGCCCTGCCGGCCTACAGCAGCGGTTAGCTGTGAACCTGCGCCGAAATCGACTGGTACACGCCCTTGAGGTTCGTGCCGACGGTTGTAATGGCCGCGATGATGACCAGCGCAATCAGAGCGGCTAGAAGACCGTACTCGATCGCGCTCACCCCCCGCTTCGAACCAACCTTGAGCCAGTGAGCGGTTGACTTGGACAGTTGAATAAGACGGCGCATTAAAAGCTCCATTTGGAAAGTGACACTCAACGCACCCTGTAACCAAAGGTTGCGACGTTGCCATTGATACCACACGAAGGTTGCAGGAAGGTTGCGGGGACAAGTTCCGTTTGTGGCGATTTATTATCGTCCCGCTGATTCGGCCGCCGGGAATGCGGAGCGTTTGCCGCACGCTTCCCGCGAGGCGGGTCCGAGGCGCTCCTTAAGCCCGAGCACGATAAAGCCGCCCGGCCAGCCGGTCACGGTGCTTTCGAAACGTCCCAATTCGCAATAATGCTGGGCAAGCCTTGGCTCGATTGCGGCGCGGCGTGATGGCAGTTCGCAGGCGCGGACCTGGGGAGGGCGGGCCACGATGACAAAGGCGGGGCTCGCGTTCATCGCATCGGATAGCGCCGTGCCGGCTCCTTGCGCTGGAAAGCCGCAAAGCAGCTGCTGCGGATGAAAGATGGGGAAAGCCGGTTCTGCCCCCGCCGCGACATAGACGAGCAGGTCGCGATCCACCACCAGAATGCGGTCCCCCGCGCGTTTACCTTCGTGCGCCATGAGTGCCGCGGCGGCGCCGGCTGCCTTTACGCTGTCTTCGCCTACCCAAAGCAGGGAGGAGGCAGCCCACCAGGAATATAGCACCGCCGCCGCGATGGCGGCGGTTTGCAAAGCCAAGCGCGGGGTGCGAGCCCTGACGCGGCCAAGCACGAGCTGGGCGAAGCCGCCGGCCGCCAGGCAAAGCGGCTGCAGAAGCGGCAGAATGTAGACGGCGAACATGGCCTTCGTAATCAGGACGCCCAGCAGCGCGCACGCGGCCCAAGCCATGAGAAACCGGATCGAGGCATAGGCGGGATGGGAGCGTAAGGGCCGCCGCTCCGCCCATAAGCTGCCCGCCATCGCGAGGACGGGCAGGAGCGGAAGCATGCCAGTTAACCAAAGCGTAAACGCTTTGCTCCAAGGCACGTAGTCAACGCCAGCCCGCCGGATTGCCGCGGCGCACACCGCGTTTAGCATGTCTGCCAGATGGCCGATTGCCAGATAATAGACGGCGAATGCCGCGGGCACGGCGCAAAAGCCGGCGGCGAACATGGCAAGCGCTTCCAGCCGCGCCCGGCCCTGAGTTTGGAGGCTCAGCCATAGAGCGACCGGCGCCGCCTCGAAGACCGCGGTCTGTTTAACGCAGGCCGCCGCGCCGAAAAGTACCCCCGAGGCAAGCAGGCCGGCAATGCGCGCGCGGCCCTGTCCGGATACCGCGCTGAGGCCCACCAGGACGCCGAAAGTTGTGAACGGCGCCATGAGAAGCTCGGCGGAGAAGAACGTGCCGCCACCAGCGAGCGTTGAGAAGATATAGAGGATAGCGGCGGCGGCGCCGGCGAACGCGCCCAGAAAACGCACTCCGTAAAGGTAAAGGCCGCACGCGGTCAGGGCGGTGGCGGCGGACGCGAGCGCTTTGCAGGCCAGCAGGGACGTCCCAAACAGCGCTTCGGCGCCGGCCATGAACAGAAACAGCAGCGGCGGTTTCACATCGAAAGCGCCCGCATAGGGCGGCACACCGTTCAGCCACTGCCGGCCCACGACCAGATAAAAGGCTTCATCGGCGCCGGCGTTGTGAACGAAAGGGGTGCGCACCAGGACCGTGAGGATTGCCAGGCTGGCGAGCGCTGCCGCGGTCCGGCCTGGATTGCTGGCGAGGGGGGCTGAAATGAAGGCCGGGCGCAATTTGGGCTCCTCAAGAGTATGGCGGGCCCGGCATGTTTAGCCCCGCAACCTGGACCGCAGGTTGCGCGCGCCGGCCATTCGGCCGGGCTTAACGGGCCGCTGGCTTGAGCGCGGCTAAAAAATGTGCAGCTGCATAAAATTCCACCTATCTGCTTTAACGTTCTAAAATGCTGGGGCGATTAATCATTTTGCCGGGGCGTACCTATCAGAGCCCCCCGCGAAATACTCACGATAGGCCGGGTAAAATGATGACAGCAGATATTAAAGTCACAGGCCGGTTCGATGACGCCTTTGCAAAGAGTGCAAAGTCAACGCTAGAGAAACTGGCCGAAGAAGCGCGCGATATCACAATAGATATGTCCGAGGCGATAGACATAAACGCCGGTGGGCTCGGCGCCCTGGTTTACCTTCATAAGCGGCTTGAGCCTCAGGGCTGCAAGGTCCGCGTTTTGGGGGCGAACGATAGCATGCAGCGGCTTTTCGAGAGATTTCACGTCGCCGACCTGTTCATCGAGGGCGCGGCCGACCCAAGCGGCACCGCGCTGCGCAGCTGCTTTTTCGGGCTGAACCCGGTGACCGTCGTAACAGGCGGCGCCGCGGTGGCGGTTAAAAAGGCGGGGCCGGGCGGTTCCCAAGGGGGCGCGCCAAAGAGGGCCATCCCCCTTGAGAAACGGTTCGACGCGGCAAGCCACAGCGTCAAGGTTTGGCTCGATGGCGCAACCATCTCCGGCGGCGAGCTTCGCGGCGGCGATGCGCTGAAGAGCTACCGGCGCTGGGCCAAGAAAATGTGCCAGGATGCCGATCCGGAAGAATTCCGGAAACACCTCTCGGGCATCCTCGGCGCCGGCCGCATCGTCCCGCGCACGAGCGGCTACATTGTCAGGGGCATTCAGCTTCGCGCGGCCATCGAAAGCGGCAAAAAGCGGCTGGCATCCGCTGTAAGCGTTTCGACCGGCCTGTTCGCCCGGGGCTGCCGCATGGATGCAATCGCGGCGCTCAGTTTCTAGCAGCGTCCGCAAGGTGCATGCCAAGCCTTCGCCGGGTTTTTCTCCGCGCCCGGCCCCCTGACCCCATTCCAGCAAGCTCGCCTTGGCGGGCTTGCCACTTGATAAACGCGCTCGTCCGATGTTTTCCGCCGCCGTCCGCCCTGGCGCAATAGCCAAACGGGGGGCAATCCGAAGACGGGCCATAGCTTGCGTGCCCGCCCTCTTGTGGATGAAGAGTTGCAGTGCCCTCCGATCCAGTCCATCTTAAAACAAGCGCCATTTCACACGACGGTCCCATGGTTCACGACGCCGGCTCCGCGATCAAGCCTTCGGTTCTTGCCGCAATTGGCAACACGCCTCTCATCCGGCTGCGCCGCGCCTCCGAGGAAACGGGGTGCGAGATTTTGGGCAAAGCGGAGTTTCTGAACCCCGGTCAATCCGTGAAAGACCGCGCGGCGCTCTTTATCGTCAATGACGCGATCGAGCGCGGCGCGCTCAGGCCCGGCGGCACCATCGTCGAGGGCACCGCGGGCAACACCGGCATCGGGCTGGCGATGGTCGCGGACGCGATGGGCTTCAATACCGTCATTGTGATCCCTGACACGCAGAGCCAGGAGAAGAAGGACACGCTGAAGGTCATGGGCGCGCGGCTGGTCGAGGTTCCGGCGGTGCCCTACAAGAACCCCAACAATTACGTGAAATACTCGGCGCGGCTCGCGGCCAAGCTCAATGAAACGCTCCCCGAAGGGGCCATCTGGGCGAACCAGTTCGACAACGTTGCCAACCGCCAGGGCCATATCGAGACGACGGCGGAGGAGATTTGGGCGCAGACCGGCGGCAAGGTGGATGGGTTCATCTGCGCGGTGGGCACTGGCGGCACGCTGGGCGGCGTCTCCATGGGACTCAAGGGCAAGCGGGGCTCGATCGCGATTGGCGTGGCCGATCCGATGGGCTCGGCCATCTATAATTACTACGCGAATGGCGAGCTGAAGGCCGAAGGCTCGTCGATCACCGAAGGCATAGGGCAGGGACGCATTACCGCCAATCTCGAAGGTGTGACGGTCGACAAGGCCTATCAAATCCCGGACGCCGAGGTGTTGGAAACCGTCTATAGGCTGCTGAGCGAGGAGGGCCTTTGCCTTGGCGGTTCGAGCGGCGTGAATGTCGCCGGCGCCATCCGCATGGCCCGCGATTTGGGTCCCGGCCACACCGTCGTGACGGTGCTTTGCGATTACGGCACCCGCTATCAATCGAAAATGTTCAATCCATCGTTCCTGCGCGGCAAGGGCTTGCCCGTCCCGCCCTGGCTTGAAGAGGCGACGGCCCCGCCGGACGTCTTCGAGTAGCGTTCGAAAGCTCTTTTAGAGGTTAGCATGACCGATTTGTCATCGAAATGGCTTGTTGAGACGGAGTGGCTTCACGAGCGGCTTTCCTCGCCCGGCCTTGTCATTATAGATGCCTCGTGGACCATGCCAGGGGAGCCCCGCACAGGCGGCGAGTTGTATCGCGAGGCGCATATTCCGGGCGCGTTGTTTTTCGATATCGACGAGATCGCCGATACGTCGTCATCGCTGCCGCACATGCTGCCGGCGCCCGAGAAGTTCTCCTCGCGCATGCACAAGATGGGCGTGGGCGACGGGATGAAGATCGTGGTTTACGACAACAGGGGCCTGTTTAGCGCGCCGCGCGTATGGTGGAACTTCCGGGTGATGGGCCATGACGACGTGGTGGTGCTGAATGGCGGGCTTGTGAAGTGGAGCGCGGAGGGCAGGCCCATGGAGCCGGGCACGCCCGCGCCGCGCCAGGAGCGGCATTTCACCACGCGCCGGAATGCCGAGCTTGTGCGCGATATCGATGACGTGAAGGCGGCGATTGAGTCTCAGAGCCAGCAGATCCTCGATGCGCGGCCCAAGGCGCGCTTCGATGGCCAGCAGGGGGAGCCGCGCCCGGCGCCCCGGCTCGGCCATATGCCAGGCGCTCGCAACGTGCCCTTCGGATCGCTCGTCAATCCGGACGGCACGCTTAAATCCGCCACTGAGTTGCGCGCCATTTTCGAGGGGGCGGGCGTTAATCCCGGCAAGCCCGCCATCGCGAGCTGCGGGTCGGGCATTACGGCTTGCGTGCTGGCGCTAGGGCTGGCCGTGCTCGGCAACGAATGGGCCGCGGTCTACGATGGCTCGTGGGCGGAGTGGAGCAACGTTCCTTCCGCGCCGGTCGTGCTGGATTAGGGGCAAAGCCTGATGCTCGGTGCCCGGGACCTTCAAGGCCATCGGCGTTTGTAACGATCCCGGATTGCGCCGTTGGCGTTGCCGGGATGACGGCTGCGGAAGCAATCGAGCGGATCGCATATTACCCGCGGCGGGCGCCCATTCAGCGGTGCCGCAGCGCTGAAGCGCCGCGATGAACGGCTAAAATTCCCGGCGATGATGCGGTCGCGAGACACGGCTGAGCGTCCATGTTGTTGGCATACTGGAAACATCCAGAGGCCGGTAAATATACACCCAGGTGGCGAGGGTTCTGGAATTTGTTAAATGCGTCCCCCTCAAAACCGGCATATACGCCCGGACGGTAATCGGGATCGGCACGGTATAATTAGCGTTATAATTTTCGATTGCCTCGCTTGACGGCCCGGGTTCGGCAAGAATGGCGGCGCGGCCGCTTTTCTGCGCCTGTGCCTCTACAGCGCCGGAGGCTATAAACAAGGCAACCGTGCAACCGATGTAAGCCCTGCGCATGATTTTTCCCTTCACACAAGACAGGAGCATGATCTTCTCAAATTAGCGCGGAATGCCGCCTGGTTTCAAACTAAAACGCCGGTAAACGCAACCAATCCTCCGCGTCACGCAAGACCCGCAGCGTCATCCCGGAAATGCCTTTAGGCTTATCCGGGATCGTTGCAAATGCCGGCGTCTACCGGATACGGCGCAAGCGCCGTTCCGATGACGCGGCGGGGTGGAGCAATCAACCGGAGCCGGTATCGGCGGTGCAGGATCGGCCGGCGGCCCGGCGAAACGATGTTGACGATTCGCCAGCAGTTCGATGCAATCTCCCTTGCCGCGCGTGGAGCGGAAGCCGAACCCAAAGGAGAATGCCGATGCACACGGTCTTGCAACCTGAAGGCTGGGCGAAACCGAAAGGCTATTCGAACGGCATAGCGGCCAGAGGCCGGCTCGTCTTCGTTGCGGGCCAGATTGGCTGGAATGCGCAATGCGTCTTCGAAACCAGCGATTTCAATGGCCAAGTCCGGCAGGCACTCAAGAACATCGCCGCTGTTCTCGCGGAGGCAGGCGCCCGGCCTGAGCACGTCGCTTCGATGACCTGGTACATTCTCGATAAGTCGGAGTACCTCGGCAACCTCAAGGCGCTCGGCCAAACATGGCGGGAGGTGATGGGACCGCACTACCCTGCCATGGCGGTTGTCCAAGTCGTGGCGCTCGTGGACGAGGGCGCAAAGGTTGAAATACAGGCGCAAGCCGTCGTTCCAGACTGAGCTTTCGCGGTTTCCTCACCGGCGAGATTGACGAACCCGAGACCGGCGGGGGTCTGCGGGAAATCTATAGTCCGCCCGCACCCACCCCTCCGGCAAGCCCAGGCGGAAGCGGACTTCTATTCGAGGGATGGATGGTGACGCCTTGAGCCGTGCTACTGCCAGAGGGGCTTGCCGGAGGGGCCGCAGCCTGCGCTGGTGGCCAAAGATAAAGGTCGCTGGTGAGGGAAACGCTGAACCAAGGAATTTGAGGCTGATTATATGAAGCCTTGTCCTCTGTCATATGTTTGACGGCCTTTGCGACCAGCATCTGCATTTTCTTGATTTCCAAACCTCGTTCCGGGATGTAGCGAGCCAGCGCGGCGGTGAACGGGCTGTTCTTGCCCCTGCCGTCTTGGGCGACGGACCCCGGCGCGGTTGCATATGCGATAAAGACATCGCCTGTTCCGAAGCTGCTTGTGGCGGGGCTCGCAAGCCCATCCCTGAGCAGCCCCGCGAGGCTGGCAGCCCGCCTCGTCCTGTCCTTTGAAGGACCTTCCGTTTCCTCCCGGCTTTTGAAGGGGTTATCCCGGCAAGCGTCCAGAAACACAAGTTTGGCGCGTGTTGCGCCCTTCATTCTTGCCAAAACGTCGCTTAGCCGGAGGGCTCCAAGCTCGCTTAAGCTTGAAGGGTATTCCTGCATGTCTACCGGCAGGAGATAGTTGTCGTCGTTGCTCTGCAACGCATGACCTGCATAATAAAACAGCGCGATGCCGGACCTGTTCGTACTTTGTTCGAGGCGCGACAGGATAGCGTCTCTGTCCTTTGCCCTCATATCCAATATTTTTACAATCTCGAACGTTGGCGATACTTTGTTCAGAGCGTTCGCGAATGCCTCCGCGTCATTCCGCGGGTTAGTCAGGGCAAGCCTGCCTTGATAGCCGCTGTTGCCGATGATGAGCGCCACACGCCTCTGCGATTCCACCGGCGCCGCAGCCAGAGGAACCGGGCTCAAGACGAGAACCAGTACCATAAGTTGCGGAATTATCCCCAAGACCAGCCGCTGAAACATCGGCGTCCCCAGTGTTATTAGTCGCAGCACCCCATACCGGGCTGCACGGCTAATGAGCGGAATTTCCAAGCACTTCACTCGAATGCACGCCGGCGGAACGGAGAACGGCGAGTGGCGCGGGGCCGTGTACGCCTCGTCGCGGTTCAGCCACGGCCGTTGACGATCCCACACGTCAATACAGCTAATGGTTGTATTTTAGTAGAATCGCAACCACAAAGGCGGCGGTAGTCACTTTTCATGGGGAAAGTCATGAACGCTCGCACAGTGCAAGCTACGTTGTATCTGTCGCTTTGGGCGCTTCCCGTTTGTGTGGCGGCTGTACCGGCAACGGGGTGCGAGACAGGGCAGCAAGCGGGGCAAACAGCATCCGCCGCCGGCGCGCTGGGCGCCAGTCAAGCGGGCGTGGTAACGGACATCCAGGATCAAGTGCTTGACCAGGCTGGATCGCGGGAAGGAACGCCTGCCGGCGCCGGTGCCGAATTTCCCACCGGACGTTTTAAGGAGACCTGGCATGACGCCTATGTGAGCCTTCAGCCAAGCCGATGGCCCACCTATAAATCCCAGACCGCCGAGGAGTTGGCCATGGGTTCGGCCTTTTACAGATTTCCGCAAAGCGTCTTCGGCGGAAGCGTCCAAGCGGGTGTTTTCGGTGGGCAAAACTGGGTTAATACCAGCTATAAGCCGTCTTCTTCTTCTTCGCCCGGCAGCTTGTCAGGGACAAAGCAATACAACGATTCACACATTGCCGGCGGGTACGTTCTGTATAGCTTTGGCAGCAGCTATGTGATGAACACGGTTGCAACGTTCGATGGCCGGACCGATCAGAAGGGCTCTGGTCTAGCCGCCGGTTCTTCATCCTACGGCACGAACGGCTTTGAAGATACCGCGGTTGCCGGGCACGTTTTCAACTTGGCGGGAGCGGCAACGCCACTCAAAGTGGACGTGCGGGGCGGCCTTCTTTACTCGAATGCCCAGGGCGGCTCATTTTCCAATGCGATTGGAGAGGTTTTCCGTCCGGGTACGGAAGAGACGGCGGCCTCTCTGTCCGCCATGCTTTTCCGGGACATGGGCTTGTCAGGCGGTGAAACTGTCCGGCCCTACGTCAAAGCAGGACTGAGAGAGCAGCTCGACTATTCGAACAAAGTGGAAGATACGTTCAGAGGTGTGACGGCCACTTACAGCTTCGGCCAAAGCAATACGCTCGGAAGCGCCGAGATTGGCTTCGACTATGCTTTCTCGAATGTCACCGTAACCGGCGCTGTTTACGGGGAAACGGCGGCTGACCAAAGTTCGATTGGCGGCCGGTTGGGGGCCAAGTTTGCGTTCTGACTGGAGTTTCGCGGATTCTCCAACGCTTGAACGGTTGGTGATGAACTTTAACCCTTAACGCCGAAAGGCGAAATCGATCCCAGTTTTAGTTACGTCTCATGCTGGGGGAATTGCCGACGCAAGCTCAATGATCGCAGGTTACGCGCAGGAGGAGCAAGAAAGCGTTGCCGTAGCTTATTATTTATTTTAAAGCCAGCATAAAGGCAGAATCGATCACCCAACGGGCTTTCAGACAAGAAAGTTAGTCCTTCGATGAAACATCCTCAAAAGCTAAGTCACGAATTTTCTGGTGCGCTTCGAACATTCAGTTTTTGGATCGCCAATGGGTCGGTCGGATACCCCCTTCTGGAGAATGTCGATTACACGCAAACCATGATCGAAGAGCCGAGTATGCTTGAGCAGGCCTACGCGATCTTTGCAAACGCTATTGAGTTTGATGATACAGGTGTTCCAATCAACGCCAAGTACGCTGAATATCGTGCTGCTCAACATATCCGCAGCTACTGTGATCGCGAGTATGTCGTCACACCGCCATTTGAGTTTTGGGAGGTGGAACTCTATGCACCTCCCGAGCGAGAAGATACCAAACCATGGCCCTTCCCCAAAGAGGCCTAGCGCATCAGTCGAGAGAGGGCAGGCAGTACGGAAGTAATTTTGGGTCAGATTTCTCTGGATAAGGCTCTATAAGCAATTTTCGCATCTGAGGGTTGAGCAGTCGCACCATTTCTCGCATGCAAAGTCCGGAGTTGACCCAGTCCGCCCGTCATGGTAACCGGTGCAGCAGCCCCGCCGCGTCATTTTGACACAAGGGCGCAGTAGGAGGCTATATGGTGGATTATAAAAATGGAACTGCGCGGCCCCCGCTGATGCAATAGCATAGGTGGCTATGATGCAGTGGGAGCTTTCAGATGCTTAAGTCATTGTTTTTTCGTATTGTGAATACCTTCGCTGCCTTGTTGGGTCTTGCATTATTTTCATATGTCGGGCTTCAGGTCCTTTATCTGGCCGGTATCGAAATGCCACGGAGGCCAAGCAAGTGGCATTTTCTCTTTTCTGCACTCGTTGGCGCATTTTGCTTTTGGGGCTTCATAGAACTCGTGAAATTTTTGTACGCTCGCCGAAGCTCAATTGCAAAATGGGTGGATTCCGGAATTCATCAAAGTTCACGATCCGTTACCGACCAGGACATAGCAATACTTAGAAGAGATTTCGACGAGTTACTCTTCGACGTGAATTCCCTCAGTGGCAATCACAGGCATGTTTTCAGTTTGATCTCCTATTTGTCTCAGCAGACGTTCGCCGGGAAGTATCTGGATTTCCGGAGTTTTTCAGAACTACCAGCGGAGCAAAAGAGGTCTGAGTTAGACTAACGTCAGTGGGAGATCCCCCGGCTCTGCCGGGGAGGCAGTAGCAGTTTGACGTATCCGGCGGTCCATTAGTGAAATTCCTCCGTGAGCAGCCACGCGCACGGAAGGAACTCCACCAATGGAAGAATATCATAGCCTAAGCCACACGGTCTGGGACTGCAAATATCACATTGTCTTTATTCCGAAATGCCGCCGCAAGACTTTGTATTTCGAGCTTCGCCGCTATCTCGGCGAGGTGTTTCATAGGCTCGCGGCGCAGAAGGAATTGAAGATCGAGGAGGGGCATTTGATGCCGGATCACGTGCATATGATGCTTTCGATCCCGCCGAAATACGCCGTGTCGCAGGTGGTTGGCTTCATCAAAGGCAAGAGCGCAATCCATCTCGCCAGGGTTTACGGCGAGAAGAAGCGCAATTTCGTGGGGCAGCACTTCTGGGCACGCGGGTTCTTCGTGAACACAGTGGGGAGAGACGAGGAAGCGATCCGCGCTTATATCCGCAACCAGGAGAAGGAAGACCAAAGGCTCGACCAGCTCAACCTTTGGCGCTGACCATGCCACCTTCAGGTGGCCCAAAACTTTGGGGCCGCATCAGCGACCCCATCTGCCGCTTCGAGCGGCTCCAATTATAAAGCCCCCGGCTTTGCCGGGGGATATTTACTCTAAGATGCGTGAAGACGAAGCTCTGCGGAATATGCGCTCGGAAAAGGAAACAATCGGGAATTGGCAAGAGCCGCCTATTTTGCTCGGCGTGGGCAAAGCCATTTGATTACTGCTCTTGTCTTGAAAAAGTTCGACTACTTCAATTATGTTTACTCGTTCCTTTCTCCCTTTATTGAGCAGGGAAAAACCGCGGCTCGGGAATATAAAGAAGAAAAAGCGCTTCAGTTAAAGGAAGAACTGCCAAAAAGAAAGGACATGTTTACTTCAGAGATTGCATCAAAGTGGTTGTTTTACAATCAGCAACTAAAGTTTACATCCTGTGTGTCGTTGTCAGATATTATTAAAAGCTTTTCATTCCCGATGCTGGAATTTGCGAAAGCGAAGTATCCGGATGTTATAAAACATCGGGAGCTTTTCTGGCCCTTACTTATTCGCGGCATTCAAAAAAGCGGGCACCCATCAAAAAATGAATTGGATGAGGCTATTGAGACCTTAAGAGAAGAAGATCTCACGCAATTCAACTAGACTAGACTAGTCTCCAGCAAGAAAGTGGGCAAGCCCGCTCACCGCCTTTCGGGGGCACTACTCTTTGAATGCTTCTGGGGCATCAGCAGAAATGGGTTCGATCATTTTGAACATCTGCTCCCGACCCTGATCAGGCGTGAGAATCGGCCCCCCCCTCTAGCTGAATGGAACTCCAACGCCTAATGCACGAGGCTTTTCAGCTCCGCGCGGGCAGCCGCCCACCACCGCCCAGCGGCGTCACTGCATCGTTCCACGGTCTGACGGAACCGGGATGCCCGCTCCTCCGGCTTATTGTGGAGCAAGCTCAGCGCGCCGATGTAGTAGCCGGACTGGCAGCCGGACGCAGACTAACCGGCTGAGCCCTATCTTTTTAATACATCATATGGGGGCACGCTTGACTACCAAGGATGAGGTTTCAGCTCGCATCGAGGCCCTGCTCAACAGCGCGGCGAACTCGCGCGCGGCCCTTGCTGCCGAACCGGGCGCGCTGGCCCAGCGCGAGGCGCTCCGTGTGTGGCAAGCCGCGCGGCTTGCCCGCACCCATGCCGATTTCCTCGAAAACCCGCGTTATGCCAGCACGGCCTTGTTTTTCTTGAGCGACATTTACGGGCCGAAGGATTTGAGCCGCTATGAGGCGCCGGCGCGGCGCCTCTTTCCGGTCATGACCAGAGTGCTTCCGGTTGCAGGGCTTGAGACGGTCGCCGATGCCTTCGAGCTGAACGCTCTCTCGGAATCGCTCGATGGCGCCATGGTTTCCGTGCTTTGCGAGAAAGTCTTCAACTTGACCGAAGCGGACTATGCCTCGGCCTATGGAACCGTGGACCGGCGCGCCGATCGCGAGCGGCAAATTGAGCTGATCGACCATCTTGGCCACTCTCTCGACCGGCTGACGCGAATACCCTTTGGCGGCACGACCCTCGCTCTCATGCGGATGCCGGCCGCCGCGGCGGGGTTTTCAGAGCTGCAGAGTTTTCTTGAAAGGGGGTACAGGGCCATTAGCCAGACCAAAGGGGCTGACGAGTTCCTGGAGAAGATCAGATCGCGGGAAACAGCGCTGATGGAGACTTGGTTCGCCGCGCGATGACCGCCGCACCTGTGCAGGTTTTCGGATGCCTGCATGGCGAAGCTATCCGCGTGCGCTGACGGCAGGCGTCCGAAAAGCGCCAAGGCACGAAATCGCGGGGTGCAGGGCACTGCGGGTGCCGCAACCTGCCGGCAGGCTATGGGGATTTGAAGAGCACGCCGGTTGCGGTGCATGGCGGCAAAACAGGCGCCAGCGGAAGCTTTAGTGGCGCTGGCGATGCAGCATGGGCGGTGCGGTGCCGAGAAGTATGGCTTCCTGGCTGAAAGATGAGCGGTTTAGTGCAGTCGCGGCGCTTTTTGAGGCGAGCGCCGGCGTGACCGGGCCAAGCCCAGCAGCAATTGCGAGCCCTGCGGTTTGGAAACGGCGATAACGGCATCATGACGTGTCGATCCAAACTGGCGCTGCGCCTGGCGGCCGGTACCGGGGCATGGAGCCGCGGGCGAAAGTCTCGATGACGATCATGCGCCCGCCGCAGCATGGGCATGGCTGCGGCAGGACACGGAGGCCCTCTGGGTCAGCCTTCTCTGCGGTTCCGGCAGCATTAGCCTCTGCCGCCGGCGAAACGGCGAGCAATGCGCGGGCCTTGGCGATGTTCTCCGCGCGGGTGCCGCTGGCCAGCAGCCCGTAATGGCGGATGCGGTGTCCGCCATTACCATGGCATGAAGCCTTGTGCCGCAAGGCTTCATGAAACTTCTGGAATTTCGCCTATAAAGCTGCCCGCAAGGTGAGGCCCTTATCTCACCCGGCTCTTTTCTTCGGCATGAGGCAATAAACGTTCGCTCCCGACCTATCGCCTCGGCAGTTCGTCCGTACCGGGCCGGGAACGGAAAGGCTCAAAGTGAGCAATTGTCGGCCGCTCAGAGTTCGAAAGCCGACGGCATTCGTTCGGCCGCCGCCCTGCGCGAGGGGCGACAAGATTGAACTGTTGACGCATACCGACAAAGCAATGATATTTAGAAGTTAATGGCAGGTTAGAGCCACCTGCGCACCGCAGCCCCTACCATCGAGGCTCAGCCGAAACCCTAGCATTGCGTTGTCCGCTACTCCTAGCCGTGTTAGCGTCGATTGGGAGAGAGCGAACGTTTCCTGGGCAGAATGCGCGGAGCATAAAGAGATGCCGTCTTTCAATAAAAATTTTGGCTTCAAAACCAGTCCTTTTGAGCAATATGTAGCCGAGAACGAGCCGAATATCGACGACTATGCGGTGAAGCCACCCTATTTCGAAGAGACTGTTGAGCGGACAGTTGCTCGCTCGTCTTTTATACTTTTTGGTTTCCGCGGCTCTGGTAAGTCGGCAACGCGTATCACGACCGCAAAAGAAATATGGAAACTGCGTGGCGAAGGCCAGACTGTACCTTTGATTGTAACGCTAACGGACTTCCACCCAATTATTGGCAATAGCGCTATTGAGTTGATTAATGCTAGCACAATTTTGAGGCACGTCGCCTTCCTTACGATAGAAGCTTTACTTCTATGGCTTAGCGATCAGGATAAGCATGAGCAATTGATAGAAACTCTTTCCGGTGAAGAGAAGAACGTATTTATTGACGTGGTAAGGACTTTCTACCTCTGTGTTCCCGAATCAAAAAGAAAGGTGCGGGAAACTGAAGCGATGAAAGTACTTCATCAGACGTGGATTAACCGTAGCAATATGTGGGTTTCTAAACGATGGCAGAATATATCATCCGTTGTTGCTTCAATAGTTTCTGCGCTGTCGAAAAAGCATTTAAGTACAGAAAGTATGAAAGGAGACATTGAAGCCTTGCTAAGTGGAGCCGATGAATCATCGGAAGGCATAATTATCTTAGATAGACTAGTGGAGTGCGCGCGTTTATTCGGTTTCTCTGGCGTATGTATCTTTGTTGATAAGGTTGACGAGCACACCAAAACACAGGACTTTGCCGAGAAGACCGCGCGTCTAATACATCCTATCTTGTCCCAAGTACAACTTATGGAAGTTGAAAATCTGGGATGGATATACTTTCTTTGGGATAAAGTTAAATCGTATTGCTCAGAAGAAAAGCTGCTCGTGCGTCTTGATAAACTTGCGCACTGTAACGTCAAATGGTCTGAGCAGTTTCTCTCAGATATGATAAAGAAGCGAGTAAAGCACTTCTCCAACGGAAAGATCACCAACCTCCAGTCTGTTTGCGATAAGACAGTCGATTTCAGCGCGAAGTTGAGCGAAATGATCGGATTGGTTCAAAGCTCGCCAAGAGAGCTTATCCGATTAATGGACGTAATCATACGAGAATATAATGCCACGCATGGCGAAAAAGCAAAAAAGGTGCTTTTGTCGGTTAAAGATATCGAGCATGGAGAAGATATTTATATCAAGGATCGTTTATGGACTATATACAACAACAAAATTTTAAGCCAAATACTTCGCCTCGGTCTTCCGACTTTTACCAACAAGGATGTTCAGACAGCTTTTCGTATTAGTGTGCAGGGAGCCCGAAACAGGATTCGGAATTGGGAAGTTAGTGGAGCCGTAAAATTGAGTGGTACAATATCTTCATCTAGCGATGCAGGCGGCGCCCCGTCTAATCAATATTCTATTGCTGATCCTAGAATTCTCCGGATGTTGGAAAGAAGGTTATTTGACGCCGAAGTGCTGACGGAGGTTGCGATGGGCGAAGACGAAGCTAGCGGATAGGCTCCAACGTTTGGAACCCGCGATTGACGGCGGCAATAATAGCATCTGGGTCTTACTTCTCGACGAAAAGCTTGGGTTCTTGATTATGCTCGGCGATGAGACGCTTGATGGCGGCCTTGCGTCGAGTGGGGCAGGCCACTCCCGCTCGCCCCCTGGCAACGGACGGTCTGGCTCATGCCCCAATACAGCCGCATTCTGCCTTGAGCAGGTAACAAGGGCTTCATCGTCAAGCATGGGGAGACCCTCCTAGAAGCACGCCAATCGGGTCATAGGCTTGGCCCATTTCGCGGTTGTTGGCCAGCGGAGAGCTGCGGGGAGCCGCGAAGGCGTTCCCGGCGGGGAACGGTGCCCCCGGCTCGAAACCCGGCTGTAGCAAGCTCTTTTCAAGCATGGCGTTCGGCCATTATGCGGGGGTGAGAACGATGCGGTTTCCCGTCGCCGCCGCCGTAGCCAATGCCGACCAGCTCGCGGTGTACTTGCCCACGATAGGCGCGAGCACGGCCCCGGCCCGGTTCAGCGCGGCGAGGATCGCGCCCGGATCGTTTGGCGCATTAGGGCTGGCGATCTGGATCAAGCCGTCGCTTGGGTTTCCGGTTGGGGCGATTGGAAAAATCTGGCCGCTCCCGCGATCCAGCCAAAATGTTGCGCAGAAAGCAGTCATATCACCACCTTTAAAGCTGACTGAGGGTTAACGGCGCGGCGGATGTTGCCGCCGCGAGTGCGGCATAGCTGCAAGTCCAGCGCCCGGCTATCGGCAGGGGGACCGCGACAACGCCGGAGTTGAGCAAAGCGGCGGGGCCGCTTTGATCGGTGCCATCAGCGCAAGCGGTTACCGCAACAGTGCCATCGCTTGTCGAAGGGCTGCCACCGTTCCAGCGAAAGCGGCCATCTTCGCTAAGGCGGAAAGTTAGTGTAATTGCCATCTTAGTTCTCCTTCATCGCTCTGGCACCGGCGATAGGCACAGGGTGCCGCCCGATTTCATAGCCGCTTCGATATCCCGCCATTGGCAGCACCAGGGACCTCCGTTCATATCGGTGGGCCGGACGGTGGCGCATTCGGTCAGCGCAAGCGCGACGCGGTGGTGATCGACTTCCTTGGGCACGCCACGGACGATGACTGCGGCCGGGCCGGACGAATGGGTTTCGATGGCGACCGGGATCGGAACGAAAACCCAACTGCTATCATCCAGGCGGAAAAGCAGGTCGGCCATGGCGCCTATTGCTCCCTGGGGGCCTCGAATTGAGCCCCGGCATCGTCCATCAAGGCGAGACGGTACGCGGCCCAGCGCTTCTTCTGAGCCGTGGCCAGCCCCATCAGGTGGGCTTCCCATTTGTGGTCTTCGATAAGTTGCAAGTCCTTCGCGGTGGCGGCCCGTTGGCGGTTGAGCTGGATGCCGATTTCGGCTTGGCGGGCGCGCGGAATGAAGTCGATGCCCATGGCTTCGCCCAGCTCCAGAACGCCATTAAGGCGGTCGCGCAGTTGGTGGTAAAGATCGATGCAAGCGACCGTCTCGCGGGCGAGCTTTTCCGCGCCGAAAGCGACCACGGCTATCGCCGCCGTGTTGACCATGGCGAAGGCAGAACCGGCTTCCGCCGCCGCCATATCGGCCTCGGTCTGAAGCTCGGCATAGGATGCCCCCAAAGCGCGCGCCTCGGCCTTGGCGCGGTCCAGGGCGGCCATGTCCGCCGCAGGCAAGGCATCCATAGGGGGCATGGCCGACCCGGCCCTGATCGCCTCGGAAACGGCCTTGGCGCGGCGCTTCATGGCGGCTTCATCCGCGCGGATATGTTCGGCTTGCAGTTTGGCAGCGGTGGCTTGCGCGTCATCCAGGGCGCTCTTGGCGCGGGCGGCGGTTGCCATGGCAATGCGCGCCCGCTGATCGAGAGCTTTGTGGTTTTCGAGGGCGGCGGCCAATTCGGTGCGGAGCGCTTTTTCATCGGGCGCGGGGGCGGCGTCGGGCTCGTGCCGTGCCAGCGGGTCTTTCATTGCGGTGGTTTGAACAAGGTGCATTTTTGAACTCTATCTTTACGATAGGAAAACATTATCATATTGCAGCTTCAAAACTAGCTGGAGAAATGCAGCCGATGGATATTTTGGAAAAACTGCTGAAGCTGACGGGCGAGGCCCTCGGCGAACGCGGCGCGCCGGAACACAACGCAGAATTTAATAGGTTGCACCCGCAGCTCAACCGGGCGGCGGATGACGCGGAGGGCTACGCCCGGCAGGCCCGGATGATCGCCCAGGCGAAAGCAGACGACTTGGAAAACCGCGCCGCCCATCGCCGGGCGGATGCAGAGGCCGCGCGAGGTGGCCGCAGGCCAGAGCGGGGCGGCGGGTTTGATGGCGAAGGCGAATGGCGAGGGGGCGAGCGCCATGAGCCGGTGGCGGATCGGGTGGAGCGCCAAGTGCGCGAGGCCAACGAAGACCGCCAGATGCGCGAGGCGCGCGAAGCAAGGGCTGCCAGGGAAAGAGGCGGCGAGCGCGGATTTGGCGATATGGTGGTAACAGACGCGGGTGGCCGCATCCTATCGCAGGATGCGCGTGCCGAAGATCACTTTGCGGGGCGGCGGGATATCGCCGGGATAGAGCCTTCGTTTCTGCCGGTTAGGACTAGGTTATACTTGGACGCTCAAGCGAGAAACCGGTTGCCGGGCCAAAGGGGCCAAAGGGATATCTAGTGGTCAAAATCTAACGCTTGGTCCCCGGTTCCTAAAGGTCGTGAAGGGTCGCAAGCAGATGTCGCGGCAGAAAATACGGACGCCTGCACTATCTCTGATACCGGAAATTGCCTTCAGTGCGCGAAAACGGCTGTCCCGTTCGGATTATCTCTCACATACCGAGGCTCACGCGCGACCCTTCTGCCACGCTGGCGAAAGAATAAAAGCAAATATATAATTTGATTGTTTCTTCTGCTACCGAAACAATTCGACCTTATCCGAATTTAATAAAGGCCTCATAATATAGCTAGTAAATATTTGTATATATATCTATTTTCCGTGTAAATGTCGGTGGGTAGCAAGTGGCCGTCGCGTCGGGGCCATGGTTGATGCGGCTAACGCCGCAGCCGTGGCGGTCTGCGTTTCGAGAGGGGGAGGTGCCTTTTACGCAACCATACGTCGCGGTCAATCTAGAGCGGAAATGACGTACCTCGCGGGTGCACGAGTTTACAACGGCGATTTGGGTATGTGTCGGTGGCAAAAAGGCTAAGTCAATTTTAGCCGCCACCTCGGCTTGTAGAGATTACGCTATAGGACTAAAATACTGTAAGTAAAATGTGCCATAGTGTGTATCAGTACGTAATGGAACAAATGCAAAGCAGAATATGGTGCTTAAAAGAGTTTATTCACTGTGTTTTCAATAGAGACTTGCAGGTATATTCCATATATGAAAAGCTATTTCTAATCGTTGCAAGCTTAACTGTATCTGCGCACCACAGAACGCACCACAGAACGTCGTGTTAACAGTATTTGCAACGATCATAATGGAAAAACAACGGAGTGTGAAATGAGCAACGTTCGCGACTGTGGATGTAACGGCAACACGTTGGTGAGGCGCTTCAGTTCTGAGCAGGTATTATCTCTTCACAAATATGCTTCTAAATACCAACAGCATAGATTTGTCGATCCTAAGGCACAAGTATCACTATTGGATCTTGGTGCAAACAAATTGGCTCTTGAGGCTATGAGCACCGATGAGGCTGATAAAGCAAGCTATCTGGTCTTCAACAAGATGGACACTTTTGGTGGTCTAGAACTCAAATTCAAAAAGTTTGATATATATTATCCAAAACTCGATGCAGAACTTTGGTTCAGCGTGCTGGCACTCGAAGGTAGTCAGTTTAAGGTTGAGGGAACACTAACGATCCACTGTGACGACATCGCCAATCCATCAGGATGTTCTGCCAGCCTGGCTCTCGGAAGCAGTGCTTCACATCTAAAGCCGTTAATAAATTGGGATTGCGTAAAAAACTGCGCACCACAATGCATTTCGTGTGGGGGTGATTGGCAATGCTGGTTAGGTTGTGCAGGGGGGTGTCTTATCCAGTGCATGTAATAGCTCTGGTGCCCCAGAACGGCGGAGGCCGAATATTGATGCGGGCGGGGTGCGGTTGGTCCGCTCTTCGCTGCCTTTAAGCACAATTTCCTGGTGGGTGAAACGTCTGGACCCGGCCTTGTCCGGCCCAGCGGTTTTATCCGCAGACCAAGCGTCAGATTTTGACCACTAGCGGGCCGCTACCCGGCCACTTAGGCGGCTAAATGGCGGCCCGAATAGGCCCTGCGCGCCCCGCCCGGAGCGGGGGCCACTTCTAGCTTAGCCTTGACTATTTGCCAAAAATTTCAGCGCGCAAATTTTTTTGTAAGTAGTTTTGATTCGGGAACTTTTGGCGGGAAAAATTTAATAGGAATTCTGTCTCGCCCCGCCCCGCGCGCGGCGCGCGCTTGCCGCCACCCTTAGGTGTAGCTTGGGCTACCGCCATCAAACCGCTTTCCCGCCCGCACAGCGCCCTTTCCAGGCCCCATTGCCGCCGCCGCCACTTCCATGCCGCTAAGATCGTTTCGCCCGCCACGGCCCGCCCCGCCGCCTCTGGCCGGGCCGCCATTCGGCCCTTCCCGCGAAAGCTCGGCGCCGATTTCGGGGCCAAGCTTTTTGCCGTGGCCCTCGGGCTACTGGCGGTCGGCAAAGCGGACGCTGTGCCAGCCGTTGCCTTGCTCGAAGCTCACGCCTTGAGCCATCAACGCGTCGCGGATCGCAAGCAACGTGCTTGCGAAAGCACCCCCACGGCGGCGGGGATCGCCCCGGCCGCCAATTTCGAAAAAGCGAACGGTTGATGGACTTAATCCGGCCTCTTTCGCCAATTTCGCGGCAGTCCAGCCCAGCACCGAGCGGCCCGCCCGGCATTGGCTCGGGGCGATAATGTTGTTCGTGTTCGGAGCGCACGGCTTCCGGGATACCATTTGACAGTCCAGCACTATAGATAGAAGTGCTAGTTTAGCGCCTCAAAGGGCTGATAAATAGCCCCTTTCGTCATACCACAACCTTTTCCTTCATGATGCGATGGATACTCGCTGGATTGGCATTCAAGGCGCGGGCGATAGCCGTCGCGCCAAGCCCTTCCGCCTTAAGGCGGGCCACCTTGGCCCTATCGATGGAGCGCTTGCGGCCCTTGTAAACGCCTTCCGCCTTGGCGCGGCGGACGCCTTCCATTTGGCGTTCGCTGCGAATATTCGTCTCGAATTCCGCGAAGACGCCAAGCATATCGAGGAAGCACTTGCCGGCGGCGTTGGTGGTATCGATAGGCTGCTCTGTTGCCTTAAGCGCGATGCCCCGCTGCTTTAGATCGTGAACGATATTTTGCAGATCGCGAAGCGAGCGGGCTAGCCTATCGATCCGGGTGACCATGAGCACGTCGCCCCGTTCCATTAGCCCGAATAGTGCATCCAGCTTGGTGCGCCCCTTAAGGCTTGTGCCGCTTACCTTTTCCTCATGGACGGTCGAGCAGCCTGCCTTCGTGAGCATTTCGCGCTGAATAGTAACGTCTTGGTCTTTCGAACTGACGCGGGCGTATCCATAAATTGTCATGATGGCCACCCTTAGCGCCAATCGCGGCAAGCGCGATCCTTGGCGCGGTCGCGGCGGATGGCTTCGCGGGCGGCGGCTAGATATTCGGCTTCGCCCTTGGCGGCATAAGCGCAAAGTTCTTCGAAAGTCAGGTTCTTAATGTTGCCAAGGCGGGCGCGTTCGAAAGCATCTTCATAAAGATCGCGTTCGGGCGTTCCAAGCGGATATTCGGCGAATGCGCGGGTTTCGTTGTTCATAGCATCCTTCCTTGTTGCAATAGGATATGGCCTTGCACAATGCAAATTTCAAGTCTAAAACCATGGAAAAAGGGCCGTTAAAGGCCCAACTTTGTTGCATAATGCAGATGGCGTTAGGGTTTACCCTATAGCAATAGCGCCGCCGACGCTTAGCGGCGGAAAAGTGGCCGCCGCCGCATCACCGCCCCGGCATTTTCGCAAACTTCTTGGTAAGTTGGTTTATGAGGCTCACCAGCCATCTCCACGCGCAGCCGCGCCATGTCGGCCATCGAAACTTGGCCGCCGGCGCCTGCTAAGCCCCGGCGCACGGCTTCCGCGTAAATTGCTTCGTCAGAAGGAACGGCGCGGGGCACGCCGGCGCTTTCGATGAATTCTGCCGAGTTGATGCGTCCGCCACCCATAAGCGCCTGCGCGGGGTGCGGCGGCGGGTTGGGTGCGGCAGGCGGCTTGGGCTTGGGCGCATGCGCCCCGGCCTTCCCGGCCGGTGGCGGTGGGTTTGGCCTGGGCGGGTCGGCCATGGTCTCTTCGATGGCGGCCAAGGTCGCATCACTGGCGGCCGGGGGCGGGGCGGATGGTAGGGTAGGGGCGGCCATGGGTTCGGGCCGTCCTAAGGCTTCTGCGTGGGCCGGGGTGCCATCCATCGGCGCGGTTTGCAATTCGATGGGTGCCGGCAATGCGGCGGCTTGTGGTGGGAGGAGTTTGGCCGCTGCGCGCTTTTCACTTTCGCGGTGGGCGGATTCAACCAATGCCGATAGTCCGCGCCCGGCGGTATGCTCGATCCCAATCGGGGGCTGGCCTGAGATGCCACCCATGTGCGTATGAAAAACTTCCTTTTGATCGAGATAAACGATCCCCAGCCATTTCGACATCCCCGCATTTCGCTTAGCATGAACGAGTTGCAAGCGGCGGATTGACGCTTTGCCGAGGGCTTTGCCCATATTCCACGCTTGCCGCGCTTCCTTATAGCGCTGGAGAAAAGCGATGAAGGTGCCTTCGTCTACGGCAAAAAATGCAGCCGCTTCAACCTGCGTGTGCATATGCCCAGCATATTCTTTTAGCCGGGCGAGCGTTGTCTCGTCTGGCTGCAACTTGAGCGGCCGGCCTCTTTTTTTCCAGTTTTACGGGTGGGGTATTATCCATGCGGGTAGTATGCCACGCGAGGGGGCGGTTGGGTACTGCCCGAAATTTACGGGCGCCTTAGGGGTGCCCGTTACCGGCGAGGTTTTTGCATCGCCTTCATATCCACCTATCTTTACACTTACCGCTTTTTTGCCGCCAAGCGTAAGCTTTGCGCTTGCGGGGTTGCGGGGTTTTGCGGGGTTATTTCAACTTAAAAAACATAGAACAAATTCGCCGCCACTCCTCTGCCGTTCGGTATTGCTCCAACGCTATGACATTGGGCGATTCGAACCACCGGAAGTCACCGCGCCATGGCACGCCAGTTTCTAGCCGCCGCTTGCGCTCTTCGGGGAGCACAAACCGGCGAAAGAATTCCTCATTGGCGGGCGGGCGAAGGGATGTTTTCGTAGCCATAACCACTTTTATGACCCCACAGCCGCACATATGCAAGCTTTTCACCAAAATAAGCTAGCTTTTATTGCCCACCGGTGGGCAATAAAATTTCATAAACTAGCTTTTATTGCCCACCGGTGGGCATCAGGGTCCTCTTCTTATATGATTCTTCTTCTTATAGAATCAGAATTCAGAATCAGAATCAGAATCGCAAACCCACCCTATAAGATTGTTTATTAGAATTTTGCCGGTGAAGCTGGATCAAGCCAAGCTTAGCCAATTCCCTTGCTGCCCTGAATCTAGTGCTGTGCGGCATCCCCGACATCGCCTTCGACAGCACAATATCGCCACCAACGTGCTGGCGCTTAAATGCTTCGGCTAAAATTGCTAGGGCTAAACGATAGGTATTCGTACTGTTAGATTGCCGCAGCGCTTCAAGCCACCGCTTAGGAACCTTGACCCATTCCGCTTCGAATGGTTTATGCGGTGCCTTTTCCGGCGCCACCAGCGCTAAGGTTTCAACTTCAATGCGCTGGCCTTCGCGGATAACGTAGGTTTTCCCGTTTTCAACGATACGCCGCACGGCGAAACTCCTCTGCCTTCGGAATAGCGCCAACTCGATGCAATGTGTCGTTGATCGTCTGCCACATCTTCTTCGCAACCGCCCGCTTATCACAATAGCGCGCCCCGTGCTTAAGCCGCTGGTCAATATCGACGCCGATTTCGAAGCCGCCGCAAACATCGCGGCTGGCGGCTTTCATGATCTCGATTGCCTGCGTTATCTGCTCTTCGTTGCGGGCTTCGATCAGGATGCCGTCATGGACCAACATGCTCGGGACGATACCGGCCTCGCATAGCCGCCACGCGGCCAGGCGCAGCATCTCAGCGCCGTTAGCTTGCATGGGGAAGTTATAGAGCGTCCGTTTATTAGGGGCGTGGCTGAGATAGAGCGGCCAACCGAATTCTGATTCAATGCACCTTTCGAGCATTGCTGCTTGAACCATATTTTCACGCCAGTCCCATGAAGGGGAATAGGTCCGGCGATGCAGTTCGATAATTTCACTGGCGATCAAAGGGTGGCGGTTCAAGCCCCTAGCCAGGGACGGCACACCCATGCCGTAATTGATTCCCAATTGCAGTGCCTTCATCCGCTGCCGCATATCGGGTTGCGTTTTCTTCCAATGAAACGGGTCTGGATCACTTGTTAGGCTGCAAAGCTTGGCGAGCGCGTGATAAATATCGCCAGAACTATAGTCGTTCATCAACCTTTGATCGCCGCTTAGTGCAGCAAGAACTCCAACTTCTTGCGTGCGCCAGTCGAGGTAAACCGCAATCACATCTTCGGGAAAAACCATGAAGGACCGCGTGCCGGCGTGCGCGTTGAAAAGGCTTCGGCGATGGGCGTTGCGGCCAGTTGCCGTGCCAAACGGAAACAAGCTCGGCCTATTACGGCCATCACTACCAATCGGGAGTTTCGCCTTTTGGATGACCCCGAGGCTATCTCGCAATGCGTGCAAGCGCTCAATTCCGGGCACGTTATACATGAGCTTGAATGCGTCGCCCTTAATGCTGAGCAAGCCACTTTGGGTTCTCGGCCATGCGGCGATACCCATGTGTGCAAGCCATCGCTCAAAGCGCGCGTAGCTCCACTCGCCATCTGGCGTATAGATCGAATTCTCAGAACCATAGCTCGGATCAAATTGCCGTACCAGCTCGCCGACAACTGCGCTCTTATGCTCCTGCACGGCGTCCCAAAGCGGCATGTCAATCGGCATGCCTCGGGCTTGAATTTGCGCAATCGCCTTTGCGCTATAATTCGACCAGTGGCAAACATGCTCGACGCTGGCGGGTAGCAGCCGGTCGCGTCCTTGCAATTGTCTGGTGAACAACTTTGCGGTCGCTTTTACATCTTCCTCGCAATATTCGAGGACCCTTTCGCGACCATAAATGCGCCAATGGCCTTCGCCGATATCTTTGGAAATTGCGCTTTTATCGATATTCTCCCAGCCCTCGATCTCGTAGGCGCGGCAAGCGTCGGGCAATCTTTTGCGCTGCTTTTTGCGCACTTCGCCGGGACTGTGGGGTAGCAGCACATTGCTTGCCGCTAGGTAGGCGGTGTGGCAATCGAAAACGTGCTTTGGGAATTCCCAACCTAACGTCATGAAGCACATAAGATCGTGTTGGGCAGAGTAAGCGACAAACAGCGCGTCGTCACCAATATCGAACGGCGGTGCCACACCGAATTCGCCACGCCATGTCCGGATGGTGTGCACGTGTTGAAGGTTTTCATTCAGCACATATACGACCATGCAGAGCACGGCAGGGAGATCGCCGGCGACGAGGTTAAATTCGCCGCCGCCGGTCTCGTATTCGAAGTCCACGACGTTTATTGTGGTGAAGTGCCCGCTCATAGGCGCGGCTTTGCACCGATTAGGCGAAGCAAGCCCGGATGGCTTTCGTCGTCGATTATCCGGCCCGCAAAGGTTGCTTCAATCAGCTCATTGAGCGATTGCTTCGGCCACTTTGGCTCAGGGAAAGCATCCGCATCCCGGGCGAAATCGATCTTGTAGGAATCAACTCCTTCTTCTTTGCGGCTTGTTGCCTGCGCCCATGTGTCTTTTGCTTGCTGGCATGCTTGAAGGTTACTCATGTTCCACGAGTTATCTTCATTACGCGTCGGCACGTGGCAAAGGAAGAAAACGTCCCACGGTTTGGCCGCCAGCGCGAGACGGAAGCGCAAAATCTTCCCGCTCGGCAAGTGGGTCATAGCCAAGTCTTCGTCGATCAAGTGCAAGGTGTCCTTTTTCGCGCCCTTGATTGGCACATTGACGAAGCACAATTCCGGCGACCAATAATTTTCTTCATCCGGATTCAACCGCACAAAGTCTTTTGCTTGCGAAATCGGGTGATGCGGCAATGCCGTCAGCAGAGTTTCTACATTGGCGGCGGCGGCGGCATGCTTTGATTTAAAGCGGTCAAGCGAGAAGCCGACGGGCTTTTTAATCGGCGCTACGGCTGGCTCCGGCACTCCCGGATTTGATTCTTCTTGCACCGGCACGGATTTTATTTTAGTCATTTAGGGGCACTCCATTCTGGCTGCGGGCAGCAGCCGTTTACGTTTCCGAGATCACTCCAGCCCGGCTATTTGGCCGGGCTTATTTTTGGCCACCTATCTTCAAGCTTGAGCCTCCTGTCCGGCAACCTGTTTCTGAGGACGAAATTAAAGTCTTCTAATCGCCTAATTTAACCCGGTGGCGGTGCACCACGGCTTTGAGGCTCCGCTCTGGATTTACGATGCGGTGCGGGTGCGCCAAGATGTCTGGATCGTGGCGGCTAGCGGCTAGCAGCGGCACAGCCGTAAAGATATCTTCCACAAAAGCCCCAAACTTACCGTGCTTATAGGAGGCCGTTGGCGGCTCTCCCGTTATGCCGATATAGACCGCAGCAAGCGTCGAAACGAACAACTCGCGCGCACCTTCAAGAGGACGCCCGGCACCCTTAGACGCGCCGCGACGCCGCAATGGCGGATCGCATAGTGCAATCTTTGCCGCATGCGTGATTAGGGGCAAGTAGCCGGCCAGTCGGCGTTCGAGTTGCGTTTCAGACAAATCGCTTGGAAGCCTACGCAGGATTGTCTCAAGCCTTATGCTAAGTGCTAAATCCAGTGCCATCGTGGCTGCTACTTTTCGGCGCGCCACCACCCCACGAAATCGGCATAAGCAACCCTAATCGGAAATGGCTTCCCGCCACCCTTGCTCGCGATGAGGGTGCAGCCTTCTTCCCCGTTGAACGGGGTGGCGAAGACAATGGCGTGCCGGATGATCGAGATCGGCCTGCCGTCCGGAAAAGCGAATTCCTTGATGGTGTTGGCCACTGCATGGTCGAAGTTGTTGTTGGGCCGCTTAGGGGCCGTCGGGGCGCCCCCTTTCTTCGGCGGGGCAGGAGTAGCGCCCCCGTTCATTTCGCCCGTCTGGGCCGCCACGTTGGGGGCTGCTTCGGGCTTGGTGCCGAGGGAGAGTCTGGGCCTTGGGTTTGATGCGGCAGTCATGGTGCCGGGGTTCTCCTTTCGAGACGGGCGGGGTTAAAGAACATTGCAGTCTTGGGGGCGGCCGGCGTGGATCATGCGGGCTTGCCATCCGGCGCGGGGAGCTGTCTTCTTTCGCTTGGCAGCATCGCGTTCTGCGCTTTGGATTCGACGCCGGGCTCATCGGCCCCATTATGAGCAGCGTCATTTTCTGCCTCGCACTCCACCATTTCTTCAAACCTCCCATTCTCCAGGAAGCTTGTTATTTTCTTGATCGCCCGAGCCACCTCGGGGTGCCTATGGCCTATTTTGGTTAGCTCCGCGAGAGGGCGCGAGAGTCTCTCCCTGACTTTGGCAAGGTAAACTCCCTGCCTTTTGCTTTCTTCGAAATGCTCTCTTAGCTGGCTCTTGGCTTCGTAGGCTTCTGTAGTGCTACGCCGCTCATTGAGCTGGCATGCGTACTCAAGTACTCGCCCGCTAAATGCCTTTAGCTGGCCTGCCAATTTATCCCGCGTTTCGGGCTTGAGATTCTCCTGGTGGTCGATAACTGCTTGAAGGTTCGGCCCACGAGTCTTGAAGAAGCTGGTGCCAAAACTTTCGATCAGGTCTTCGGCGAACTTGTCGATGAGGGGAGTTGGCCGCGATCCCGGCGGCAATCTTTCAAGGTCACCGGGCGGGAAATTGCTCTTCTTGGGCGGCTGCCGTCTGGCCCTGGTTTTCCTCTCCGCCGCGCCGGTCGTGATCTTGCCAGCCTTGATCTTTTGGAAGGTTTCAGGATCGGCTTTTTTGACGGCGGCGGCGCGTCTCACGTTGCGGTGCGAAACGCCAAGCTTTTTTGCAGATTCGGCTTGGCTTATAACTGGCTCGGAGGTTGGGCCATTTGGCCTATCCTCCCCAGCAGCAGTATGCTGATTATCGCCCCGCTTCATATTTGCGAGTTCGGCGGCGGCGGCTTCGAGCTGCGACTTGCTATACTGCTTACGCTTAAGGTTAGCACTAATGGCAAAGCTTATGGCGTGCTCTTCATCGCGCGCGGCGAAATTTTTGGTCCTGACGACTACCCCGGCCGCTTGGCAGGCGCGATAGCGATTGCGGCCATCAAGGATTTTGCCTTGGTAAAGATCGATTTCGGTCTTGAGTCCGTTGGCTTTGATATCCGCAGTCAGCTCGGCAAGCTCTTGCTCATCCATCAAAGGAAAAGCGTCCGCAATTGCGTGGAATTCCAGGTCTGGGCTCATGACTACCGCGCCTTCCTCGGGCGGCCCCGGCGCGGCGCATTGGCGGCGGACGGCAGCACCGCCTTCTCCAAGCTGGCGAAGGTGATCAAACGCCGCGCGCCGACATTGCTGATCTCCAAATTGCCTTCGCGGATAAGTTTGTAGATAGTTGTTAAGCCAAGGCCAGAGAGGCGCATGGCCTCCTTGACCGTGACCGTTAGCGGTCTTGTTCCGTCCGGCAGCATAATCTGCTTTCACTCCTCTTACTGAATCTTGCGGCGCGCGGCGCATGCGCGCGCACAAGCACAATAAAAGGGCGAAAATCCTTTTTAATCCAGGGGCTTAGTTTCAGCAAGTTTCAGGCAGTTTTTTTGTGGGCCAAGTATTCATTATAAAAATGCCTCACGCTGCAAGGAAGTTTCCTTTCGAGTTCTCCGCCTTGTGCGGTGAGAGCATCGATAGCTCGACGAGCTGATCCTCTAGGATTTTCTTCCAGCCAACGATCAACTACGGGGAAGAATTTGGCATATTCCGGTTCCCGCCGCTCCGGTCCGCGCGTTCCCCTTTTTGGCCCGAACGGTTCAAACTTTTTCCCGGCGAAGGGCTCGAAGGACTCCCAGATTTGCGCCATCTTTGCCGACGAATTTTTCAGCGCGTTGTCTAAAGCTTTCCGCTGCTCCACTTCCGCTTTCGTAAGCCGCCGCCTTGGCATTACCGGGCACCCCGCAGCTCAACGACGTTGTCCGCAGCTTCCCCGCTCCCGCAATACGCCGCCCATGCATCCATCAACCCCCGGCGCTTCTGGAATAGGTCGCCCCGGTTATAAGCTTCCTCAAGCTCACCGCCGATCTTGTGCGCCAGCGCCTTTTCGATCACCTTGGACGGGAAAGGCGTTTCTTCCTCGGCCCATGTCTTGGCGGTCGCGCGGAAGCCATGCCCGGTCGAATCGCCATGGCGCCCCATGCGGCGCAGGAGCGTCAGGAAGGCCATGTTTCCAAGGGGGCGGCCATGCTTGAAGCCGGGGAAAACATAGGCGTCAGCGCCGCCCTCCGGGGCCAGGAGCCGCATATCCAAAAGGATGGCCAGCGCCTGGGCACAGAGCGGAACGCGGTGCTCCAAGCCGCCTTTCATGCGTTCGCCCGGAATGGTCCAAACCCGCGCACCAAGATCCACTTCGCCCCACTTTGCACCAAGCGCTTCCCCGGTGCGGGCGCACGTCAGAATTGTAAATTCAAAAGCGCGGGCGGAGATGCCCTCTCGCGCTCGAAGCTCGGCCATGAAGGCCGGCAGTTCGCGATAAGGCAAAGCGGGGTGGTGCTCCACCTTGTGGACTTTGCTTGTTGCTGGGAGCAAGTGGTTGAGATGGCCCTTCCATTTTGCCGGGTTCTCGCCCTTCGCGATGCCTTGGGTCTTCGCCAAATCGAAGACGCTTTCGATCCGCCCGCGCACCCGGCTTGCCGTCTCCGGCCTTGCTGTCCAAAAGGTCTCCCCCTCCACGGGCTGTCGCAGCACCCGCATCACGGCGTTGGTATCGATATCTCCCACAGGCAAAGCGCCGATGAAAGGCCCGGCATAATTGCGAAGCGACGATTCCCATTGGGCGGCGTTCTTGGAATTTTTCCAGCCCGCCTTATGCGAGCGGATATATTCGGCGGCGCATTGATCGAAGGTCTTTTGCTTGGCCGCTTCAAGCCGTTCCTGCATATCCTTGGCGAGCCGGGCCTCAATAGGGTCGATGCCTTGGTGCCTAAGCTTGCGGGCGTCGAGCGCCATCGCACGCGCCGCTTGCAAGCTGTAAAGCGATACCGGGCCGAGTCCCATGGACCGCGCCCGGCCGCCGATCATGAACTTGAACATCCATCCTTTCGAGATCGATCCGCGCTTTTTGCTCTTGGGGGCAACCCGCAGATAAAGGCCGTTGCCGTCGCTATAGAGGCCGGGTTTCACCGCCTCCTTGATGTCGCGTTCTTTGAGCTTTCCTTCTAGCTTTTCGATCCCTAGCTTAAGCTTTGGCATGGTCCTCTCCTGGCATAATTTTGCCTATAAAATAATGCGGACTTTGACGCATGCAAGCGCATGCGCACAAAATGCAAGCCTTTGTTTGCTAAGGTTTTTGAAAGGACACGAAAGGCTGCGAAATAGGAAATGGCGGATGCGGTGGAAGCCGCGCGGCAGCACATGCAGCAGGAAGCGCCGGATGAACTCGTGCGGGTCGAGCGTCATGGTCTTGTAACGCTCCGGCCCCTCGACGCGGTAGTCCTTGTATTTGAAGGTGACGCCATCCGCATTGGCGGCGATCAGGCGGCTGTTGGAGATGGCCACGCGATGGGTGTAGCGGGCGAGATACGACAACACCGCGCCAGGGCCGGCAAAAGGCTTTTTCGCGTAGACGACCCAATCTGAGCTCCATAGCGGCCCCAGGAAGGCTTTGAATGCTTTCCCATCGGTGAGTGCTGCATGCTCCCCGGAAAACTTGAGGCGCTCTTCCCCATGCGCTTCGAGCAGCATGGAAAGCACAAGCCCCCGGAACAGCTGCGATAGTACAGGAACCGGCAGGAGGTAGTCAGGCCTGCCGGCGATCCAGCGCTGGCCATCGGCGGAAAGGCCGCCACCCGGCACGATCATATGGACGTGCGGGTGGTGGGTCATGGCCGAACCCCAGCTGTGCAGCACCGAGGTGATGCCAATGCGCGCGCCCAGATGCTTGGGATCGGCGGCGATCCTGAGCATGGTCTCCGCCGAGGCCTTGAACAGGATGCCATAGATCGCAGCCTTGTTCTGATAGGCGATGCTGGCGATGGGCGCGGGCAGCGTGAAGACCACATGGAAGTAAGGCACGGGCAAGAGTTCGGCCTGGCGTTCGGCGAGCCATTCCCGCGCCGCGCTCCCCTGACACTTCGGGCAATGCCTGTCACGGCAGCTGTTGAAGGAGATGACGGTGCGCCCGCACCCCTCGTTCTCGCAGCGCGCAACATGGCCGCCGAGCGCCGCGGTGCGGCAGCGCTCGATGGCACTCATCACTTTGAGCTGTCCAAGGCTGACATGGCCGCGGTTGGCTTCGCGCCAAGCGGCACCGTGATCGCGGAAAATATCCGCGATCTCCAGCACTGGCCGGGGCATGGCGGCGGGCTAGGCGGCCGCCATGCCCTTCTTCCTTGTCGGCTTCCGCTTGCCGCTGAGCGGGCTTGCGATGGCGGCGATCCGGCTGGTGGCAACGCGCGTGTAGCGCGCCGTCGTATCGAGCTTGTGGTGGCCCAGAACCGCTTGGATCAAACGAATATCTAAGCCTTGCTCGAAAAGATGGGTGGCAAAGGAATGCCTGAGCGAATGCAGCGATACCCGCTTCTTTATCCCGGCGGCTTCGGCTGCCTCATGGAACAGGCGCGATAGCTGGCGGGTGGTGATGGGCTCGCCGCGCTTGCGTCCCGGGAAAAGCCAGCGCTCCTTCAGCGGCACGCCTCCGTCGTAACGCGTGGGCCGCGCCTTCCACCACTGCCGCAGCAAATCCAGCACTTCGGGCGGCAGCATAACGTGGCGGTCCTTGCGTCCTTTGGCTTGCACGATGCGGATAATGTTGAGTTCGCTGTCGATATCACCCGCCTTGAGGCGGCACACTTCGCCTGCGCGCAATCCGCAGCCGTAGCAGAGCGTGAGCATCACCTCGGCCTTGAGGCTGCCGGCCGCGGCCAGCAGGCGCTTGGCCTCGGCTTGGCTCATGGTCAGCGGCAGCTTCTGCGGCTCCCTGACGTAATAGATCTCGGATACCAAATCGTGCCGGCGCAATGTCACCCGGAACAGAAACTTCACCCCGGTCATGATCCGGTTGCGATTGCAAATGCTGGGACCGGTCTCCATCAAATAAAGCTGGAAGGCGCGGACCTCGTCCGCAGTTGCGGCTGCTGGCGAGCGCTTCAAATAGGCGGCTAAACGCTTGCAGCTGTAAATGTGGCTGCGCTGCGTGTGGGGGGTAAGCTGGCGCGCCTTCATGTCCTCGATCATGCGCTGACGCAGTTCACTGACAGCTTGGGTACTCATACTTGCTCCTGTCTTGGATAAGGTTGATGAGACCTCGATCCAAACAGCAGGCGCGTTGAGCCCGTTACTGCTATGTTCTTAGATGGTTACCTTAGCAGCGGGCACCGTCCGCGCAGCGGTTATCGCGGCAGCGATTTAGTGCTGTGACCCACAGCGGCCTGAAGTGCCGGGTACCAAGCATGAGGTTTTGGCCGCTAGCCGGGCGCGTTTCCGAGCATCAGGGCGACGGCAGCCTGGACCGCGGCAAAATCGAAGGGCTTGGCCAGCATGGCCGCTCCTTCGAAAGGTGGCGGCAAGCTGCCCTCGGCGCGGCCGGTCGCGAAAACGAAGGGGATTTTGAGCTCCGCGAGACGCAAGGCGATGGGGTAACCGGTCTCCTTGCCCAAAGTGACATCGACAATAGCGGCGTCCGGGGCCGCGGAGCCGATCAAGGCCAAGGCGGACGCAACGTTGCGCGCCGGTCCGGCAACCGCGTGGCCAAGCTCGGTTAACCAATCCTCCAGCAACAGCGCAATCATTGGCTCGTCATCGACAATCAGAATGCGCGCCATCGAAGACACCCCTTTTCTTTCGTGCCCCTGCACTATAACAGTTGCGGGAAGATAGCACAGTTTTTGCGGAAGCCTTGAGGGGAAACCTTGTGAGCTGGGTGAAGCGTTACGCAAAGCTTGAGAAGAAGCTGGGGCATGGGATGCTGCTCATCCCTGCCACTCTGGTCTTTGCCGCCGGTGTGGCGGCGGTGGCGATGTTCTTTCGCATGTCGGACACCTCAAGCTGGGTGTCCCATACGCTTGAAGTGCGGCTCGCGGCCAGCACCCTTTTCAGCCAAATAAAGGACGCGGAAGCCGGAGAGCGGGGTTACCTGCTGACAGGACAGGAGACCTTTCTTGAGCCATATCTGTCGGCTGCCGCTCGGATCAAAACCGGCTTCAGCAGGTTGCGCAACTTGACCGTCAGCGACGCGGCGCAACAAAAGGTCCTCGACAAACTGGCGCCGCTCATCAAGTCGAAACTCAACATAATCGAAGAGGTGGTTGCCCTGGCGCGCGAAGGCAAAAACGATCAGGCCGCGCCGCTGGCGGTGCCCGGCAAGGCCGTCATGGATCGGATCAGGGCGCTCATCGAGGAGTTGTCCGAAACCGAGAACGCTCATTTGGCCGTCCGGGAGCGTATCGACGCCCGCGCCCGGAGCATCTTGCTTTTCCTCATTATTTTTGGCTTGGCCGGTGCGTCGGTGCTGTCGGCCACGGCCATACGTTCCCAGGCCCGGCTCGTGAAGAACCTTCAAGATGAAGCGGCCAGGCGGGAATTGGCGGAAGCGACGCTGCGGCAGGCACAGAAGATGGAGGCGGTCGGACAGCTTACCGGAGGCGTGGCGCACGATTTCAACAACCTTCTTACCGTCATTCTGGGTAATCTCGACACGATCCGCCGGAGGCTCGCAAACCTGGCCTCCGATGCCTCGGCTCCCTTGGCCCGGCCGCTCGACGCCGCGATGCAGGGAGCCAAGAGTGCCGCCAAGCTTACGCACCGTCTTCTCGCCTTCTCCCGCCAGCAGCCGCTCGATCCTGTTCCGCTGGATCTTAACAAAACAGTCGCCGGCATTTCGGATCTTTTGATGAGAACCGTGGGCTCGCCAATCACCATCGAGACCGTGCTGGCCGGGGGCTTGTGGCTGACCATGGCCGACGCCAATCAGCTCGAAAATGCGCTGCTCAATCTCGCCGTCAATGCCAAGGACGCCATGCCGCAGGGCGGCAAGATCACCGTCGAGACAGCGAATTGCTACCTGGACGAGGTATATGCGGCGGGCTTCGGGGACCTTGCCCCTGGGCAATACGTGGTATTGAGCGTGTCCGACACCGGGACCGGAATCGCGCCGGAGATTCTGGAACGCGTGTTCGAGCCGTTTTTTACCACCAAGCAGGCCGGCATGGGCACGGGCCTCGGACTTTCCATGGTGCACGGCTTCGTCAAGCAGTCCGGCGGTCACATCCGCATCTACAGCGAGGTGGGTGACGGCACGTCGGTGAAAATTTACCTGCCAAGACTGCCGGAGGAGGCAGCGATTGCGGCGGTTCCAAGGGCGCTCGACCGCGAAACCAAGCCGCTTGTAGGCGCCAACGGCTTCGAAACCGTGCTAGTCGTCGAGGACAATGAAGGTGTGCTGGAGTTCGCCTGCGGTGCTTTGGAAGACCTTGGCTACCGGGTGCTGATCGCGAAGAACGGGCCTGAGGCGCTGACGCACCTGGAAAGCGAAGAGCGGATCGATTTGCTGTTTACCGATGTCGTGATGACGAAGGACATGACAGGCCGCCAGCTTGCGGATCATGCGGGAAGCATGCGCCCCAGCCTGCCGGTTCTATTCACCACCGGCTATTCCCGCAACGCCATCGTCCACCAGGGACGGCTCGATGCGAACGTAAACCTGTTGAGCAAGCCTTACACGCAAGGGGAGTTAGTGCAAAAAGTCCGCGCCGTGCTCGACGAGGCGAGGGAGCGGGAGTGGCACGCGCTAAATCGGATATAGCCGTCATCGCGAGGCCGCAAAGCCGCCGCGGGCGTCCTGCTCTATACGCCGAGGCGGGGGTGAACGGATAGGGGCGTCAGCCCCGCGGCGCCGTCTCTCGCGCCGCTTGCCGCGTGCCTGAGGGCTGCTTCGAGACTGGCGGGGCTGAACGGCTTGCGAAGCAGCTCGTAGCCTGCATCGTGCACTTCGAAAGAATGCGGGTAGCCGGACATGAGGATGATGCCCAGGGAGCGATCCATCGCCCGCGCGGCCTTGGCGAGTTCCAGGCCCGAAATCCCCGGCATGGATAAGTCCGTCAAAAGGATGTCGAATTCGCCGGTGCGGAGATCGCTCAGCGCTTTTGCCGGAGAATCGGCGACGGTGGCGGAACAGCCCAGCGTCATCGCCAAGTTCTTCACGGCCAGTGCCACCTCCAAATTATCGTCGACAATAAGTAGATTAAGGCAAAGCGCGGCGCCTCCCGCTGCCTCCGGCGATGTTGCCGGCTCCTCTTGGCGGCTGCGCGGCAGGCGGAGCGTTATCTTGGTTCCGCGTCCCGGAGCCGAGCCGATCTCGACGCTGCCGCCGGATTGAGTGGCGAAGCCGTAGACTTGGCTGAGCCCAAGCCCCGTTCCCTGGCCGACGGCTTTGGTGGTGAAAAACGGCTCGAAAACCCGCGGCAGCACGTCCGCACCGATGCCGCAGCCGGTATCGGCGACATCGATTTCGACGAAATCCTTGGCCGGCGCGCTGACATTGCGTGCGCTCAAGGTGAGCGTGCCGCCGCCGGGCATGGCGTCGCGCGCGTTGACGGCGAGGTTGATGAGCGCAACCTCAAGAGAATTCGGGTCGCAGAGGATGGGCCAAATTCCGGCGGGAATTTCCGCATCGACGCGCACATCCTCCCGCACCGAGCGCCTCATGAGGTCGCGCCACTTGGGCGCTTCAAGCGCGGGGACGACCGTTCTTACCTCAAGCATGCTGCGGCGCGAGAAGGCCAGGAGCTGCCGGGTCAGCGAGGAGGCGCGGGACCCCGCATCGAGAATGGATTTGATCGAGGTTTCGCGGAACTGGGCGTCGTCCGGCCGGCGCTCCATCAGGCGGGCCGCGGCCTCCACGATCTGAAGCACGTTGTTGACGTCGTGCGCGATGCCGCCCGCCATCTGGCCGATGGCTTCCATCTTTTGGGTATGGAGCAGCGCACGCTCCATCCGATCGTGGGCGCTGCGGGCGCGCAAGGTGACGATGCCGAAGGAGACGTTCTCCGCGAGTTCTCCCAACAAGGATTGTTCCTCGCTGCCGAAGGCGTTTGCCTCGTCCGCATAGATCGAAAGCACGCCGAACACCCCGTCCTTGTCTTTCAAGGGCGCCGCTATGCTCGAAAGATAGCCCCGCTCCAGCGCCGCCTTGCGCCACGGCGCCATGACGGGGTTGGCTGCCATATCGTTGTTGAACTGCGGTATGCCCGTGCGGATCGTCACGCCGGCTGGGCCGCGGCCCCAAGAATTGTCCGCCCAGCTCATCTTCGTCTGTGAAAGATAGCCCGCCTCGTGGCCGGCAAAGGCTGCCGGCCGGATCGTGCGCTCCTCATCGTTTTCCGCAACGCCGAGCCAAGCCATGCGGTATCCGCCCACTTCGACGATCACGCGGCACATCTCGCGGTAAAGTTCGTCTTCATCGGCCGCGCGGACCATGGCCTGGTTGCCGGCGCTCATGGTTTTCAGGATCTGGCTGAGCCGCTTGTTTTTCTTCTCTTCCCGCCTGCGCTTGGCGATGTCGTGCAGGTGTGCGGCGACGATGGCCTCCCGGCCCATGCCAGCGGCAAAAACATCCGCATCCGCGGCCAGGGGCTGCCCATCGCCGCGCAAGCTTTCAATCTGGAAGCTATTTCTTGGCGCCGGCCTGCCAGCCTTGGCTTCGCAAACGGCCCCGGCGATGGCTTGCCGCAGCGTCTCCGGCAGCTGGCATGCTTCGATGCCGCGTCCCAGGAATTGCGATGCGGGCCGGGCGAACAACGCCTCGGCGGCGCGATTGAAGACAATCACCCTGCCGTGCAGATCCACCCCGATATACGCTTCAATCGTGCCGCGGACGATTTCGCGAAACCAGGCATCGCCATTGTGGTGCTTCGCTGCGTCCAAGTTCCGGCGCCGCCTCCGCTATTTTCCGTGCGGCAGCGTAACAAAAAAGGTTGCGGCGTTCCATGATGTAATTCAACCGCGCGTAAGCCGGTCAAGCTCTGCGCCGGTTTGCCGCATTAATAAAGCCGCCATTTGGCGGCTTATACAACGTCCGGCTGAATATTTCCGGCGCAGGTCCCGGAACTGTCATCGCGAGTCAGCAAATACGCTGCGGGCGATGCAGTGCAACTTGCAATTTACGCTTGCATTCGCGGCTCCTGCACCGCTTCGGCCTCGCAATGACGAACGCTTGCGCGCCTGTCATCCCGGATGATGCCTTCGGCATTTCCGGGACTTGATTACCCGGATATTTCCGCTGAGAAGGACCTCCCGGCGGCAGTTTCGCCGCAGCGTCGTCCCCGCGAAGGCGGGGACCAATGCTAAGGTCTTGTTCCTGCGGCTGAAATGGATTCCCGCCTTCGCGGGAATGACGCAGCGGAGTCTCGCCGAAACTGCAATTTCGATTTTTTCACACGCTCCTTCGCGGGAATGACGGCGCGGAAAGGCGGCTAGCGAGTTCGAACGTCACAGCGGGAACATCCGGGTAATCAAGTCCCGGGATGACGCCGCTGGGTAAAGAAGCGGATTCGGTATTACTGGGCGCTGGCGCGCTGGGGCGGCGGGCTCTTCTTGGCGGGCGCCTTCGCGGCCTTTTGCTTTGCCGCGGGCGCTGGCTTGGGCTTGGGCGCGTCTTCTTCCTGGGCGTCGCCGGCCTGGTCTTTCTTGGCTTCGCGGTCAGCGGAGCCGGCCTGCTTGGCCGCGCCGTTCTCCTCGTCCTCGTCGTCGAGGTGCTTGAGGTGGACAAGCGAGCTTGGCGCCGAGCAGCGGAATTTCAGCTGCTCGTCGAGTTCTATATACAGCCGCACAAGGTTCAAGTCGTCGCTGGATAGATGGGAGGCGGCCCATGCGGGGCCGTTCTCCATCAGCTTATCGACTTCGAGCATCTTCATGTTCTGCATGTCGAGCGCGAGCTTTGCGCAGGCGTCCTTGTCCAGCGGCGCGGATGCCGCCGGGGCCAGCAATGCAACCAGGGTGCAGATTGCGGCTCCGAGGGCAAGCCCGCGCGGCTTGGCGGAAATGCGGCGAAGACTATTCATTGGTCCCTTCAACGATCAAGACTTCCGGCGCTCCAGGGCTGCCGCTCCGGCCGCGATAATTGCAAGGAACGAGGCGGCCTTCAAGCTTGCACCGCCAACCAGGACGCCATCGACCTCGCTGCTTTCGAAAATGCCTGCCGCGTTGGCCGGGCTGACCGAGCCGCCATACAGGATGCGCCAGCGGTGCGCGGCCGTTCCCTCGCGCTTGCCGAGCCCGGCGCGCAATAGGGCGTGAATGGCTGTGATGTCGTCCGTGGTTGCCTGGAGGCCGGTGCCGATGGCCCAAACCGGTTCATAGGCGATGACGGTGTTTTCCGGCGTGCTTTCGGCGGGCAGGCTGTCGATGAGCTGGCGCGTGCATACGGCGGGAGCAAGGCCTGCCTCGCGCTCGCCCTTGGTTTCGCCCAGGCAAACGATGACGGGGAGGCCCGCCTTCAACGCGGCCGACGCCTTGGCACGGACCTCGTGGCTGGTCTCGCTATGTCCGCTGCGCCGTTCGCTATGCCCCACGATCATGGCGGCGGCTCCGGCGTCCTTGAGGATTGGCGCGGAGAGGTCGCCGGTAAAGGCGCCCGAGTCTTTCGCGTGGCAATCCTGGGCTCCGATCAGAACCTCGGCTCCGCCAGTAAGGGCTGCGGCGGCGTTGATGAGCGTTGCGGGCGGGAAGACCCAAACCCCTGCCTTGCAGGACGCCGCGATCCCGGCGCGCACGGCCGCAATCTCGGCCAGATCGGCGCGCAGGCCGTTCATTTTCCAATTTCCCGCGACGATAAGCTCCGGTAGGCTCATTATAATCTCCCCTTAAAAGTGGATGCTCCGCGGCAATCTCATGTTGCGCACCGATTTTTATGCTCTAAATTACGGCACACTGCGGACCCTGGCTCAATTGCGCGCCTGAATCAAGGGCCGTCTCGTCTTTCGAAGGACTACCGCCTGCCATGATGCACATGCTGAGGAAAGCGGCCGTTGCCGTGCTGTTTGCCATTCTCATCGTCGCGTTCGCGATCAGTATGGGCGGCAATAACTATTTCGACCGCTATACGCATCCAAGCGTGGCCAAGGTGGGCTCGATCGAAATTACGCCGCAAGCCTACGACCACGCCTACCAGCGGGCGGTTGAAAACCTGAGCGCCAGGGCAAGGCAGCGAATCAGCCAGAGCCAAGCCAGGGCGATGGGCCTGCCGCAGCAGGTCCTGCAGGAACTCATCCAGGAAACCGCGCTCGATTACGAGGCGAAAAAGCTGGGGCTCGGTCTCTCGCCCGAGGGCCTGCGCGAGAACATCACCGGCAACGAGACGTTCCAGGACGCTTCGGGAAAGTTTGCCCCGGAGAAGTATCAAATGTTCTTGCAGCGGATCGGCTACAGCGCGCCGTTCTTCGAGCAGGAATACAAGAGCGATCTCGTAAGGCGGCAGATCCAGGGGATCTTCGCGGGCAGCGGCATCGTTCCGGGCGCGCTGCTGGATGCCTACAACCGCTATTTGAACGAGCAGCGCACCATCACCTACTTCACGCTGCCTGCCAGCGCCGCCGGAACGATTGAGGCGCCTTCCGAGGACGCACTCAAGAGCTTCTACGAAGATCACAAGATGCTGTTCATGGCGCCGGAATTCAGGAAAGTGGCCGTGCTTGCGGTGACGCCGCAAACGGTTGCGAGCCGGGTCAGCATTCCGGAAGAAGAGGTGAAGGCCCAGTACGACGCCAAGCCTGAGAATTACGCGGTGCCCGAACGGCGGAAGATCGAGCTTATTCCGTTCAAGTCGAAAGAGGCCGCCGAGGCCGCGGAAGCGCAGCTGGGCGCTGGCAAGAGCTTTGAGGAGGTGGCCAAGGCGGCAGGCTTTCAGAGCGGCGATATCGACCTGGGCAACGTTTCGAAAAAGGAACTCGGCGAGAAGTTCGACGCAAACGAGGCGATCCTCGACCAGGCTTTCAGCCTCAAGAAGGGCAAAACGGGCAAGCCCATCGATGGGCCGCTCTCCTGGGTGATCTTGCGGGTGGATGACATCGTCCCCGGCAAGGAAGAAGCCTTCGAGGCGGTGAAGGAGGGAATCCGCGAGAGCCTCGTCAAGGCGAAGAGCACGGAGGAATCGGCCAAGCTCATTAAGGAGCTTGAGGAGGAGCGTGCCGCTGGTCTGTCGCTGCAGGACATCGCGAAAAAGACGGGCTTGCCCGTCGAAGAGGTGATGCTTGGCCGCAAGGGCGAGGGCCTGGATGGCAAGCCGGTGGCGCTCGCCTCTGTCCCGGTGCCGGCGGTCGCGGATGCCGCGTTCAAGTCCGAGCCCGGCGTGGAAAACGAAGCGCTGCGCCTGCAGGGCGGCGGCTATGCCTGGTACGATGTGGAAGACGTCGTCAAGGCGAGGCAGAAGCCGTTCGAAGAGGTGAAGGCGGACGTGGAAGCCGATTGGCGCAAGGATCAGATCCGCGCCAAGCTGACCGGCCAGGCTCGCGAGCTGGTGGAGCATCTGAACCGCGGGGACAAGATCGCGGACGTAGCGAAAGGCGCTGGGGCCACGGTGAAGACCACCCAGCCGCTCAAACGCGAGGCTTCGGAGCCGGGCCTGCCGCAAACGGCCATGGCGCAAGCATTCTCGCTGGCCGAAGCGGGAGCTGGCTCGGCGCAGGGTAGCGACGGCGAATCCCGTGTCCTTTTCCAGGTGGTTAAGGTGACCGAGCCGGGGCCGCTCAATGAAATGCAGGCCAAGGCGCTGGAGCAGCGGCTATCCGGACAGATCGCCGAGGACAATTTCGCTCAATACCTGACGGGCGTCGAGAAAACCGCTGGCGTGACCATCGACCGCAAGAATTTCGCGGCCGCGGTAGGGGCAGGAGGCAGCTATGACGGCGGTGACAGCGGTGAATGATTTCCGATGGCGTAGGGGCTGAATTTTGAGTGAAGCCGGATCTACCGGATCGCTTCGCATGGGTTGGAAAAAGACCCCCTCACTCTGTCTCTCTCCCCAAGGGGAGAGAGGACCCCAGAATTTCCGTCTCCCTTGAAGAGAGGGCCGCAGCCTGCTCCCTCTCCCCAACGGGGAGAGGGCTGGGGTGAGGGGGTCTTATTAGCGAAGCGACAGGCGGGATTTGGCATGAGCCCCGATATTAAACGCCTAAAGGATTGCCAAGCCCATGAAGGTCGAGCCTTCGTTTTCCGAATTCTCCAAGCGCTATGCGGAAGGCGCAGCCCAACTGGTCTCCACGAAGCTGATCGCCGATCTTGAGACGCCCGTCGCGGCGATGCTGAAGCTCGCCGCCAACAGGCCTTACTCGTTCCTCCTCGAATCCGTTGAAGGCGGCGCCGTCCGGGGCCGTTATTCGATCATCGGCCTCGATCCCGACGTTCTGTGGCGCGCCCAGGGTGACAGCGCCGAGATCAACGAAAATCCCCTCAAGGACGCGGACGCGTTCCAGCCCTGCAAGGCGGGGACGCTCAAGGCGCTGCGGGAACTGCTCGATGCCTCGAAGGTGGAGATCCCTGAGCATTTGCCGCCCATGTCGGCGGGCGTGTTCGGCTATCTGAGCTACGACACCATCCGGCTGGTCGAGAAGCTTCCGTGCGCCAAGCCCGATCCCGTGGGCGTGCCCGACGCGTTTCTGATGCGGCCCGCGATCATGGTCATTTTCGACGCCGTGAAGGACGAGATGACCGTCGTCACCACGGTACGCCCGAAAAAGCGCGTCTCGGCCAAAACCGCCTATTACCGCGCCGTGGAGCGGCTCACAGAAATCCAGGACGCGCTCGACACCAGGATCGCGCATGCGCCTTCCGCCGATGGTCTCGACGGCACGCTTGCGGCAGCAACCTCGAACATGGCGCCCAAGGACTACATGGCGATGGTCGCCAAGTCGAAAGAGTACATCGCGGCCGGCGACATCTTTCAGGTCGTGCTGTCGCAACGCTTCCAGACGCGCTTCGACCTGCCGCCTTTCGCGCTCTACCGGGCGCTTCGCCGCGTCAACCCCTCGCCGTTCCTCTATTTCCTGAACTTCGGAAGCTTCGCGGTAGCGGGCTCCAGCCCTGAAATCCTGGTGCGCGTGCGGGGCGGGGAAGTCACCATCCGGCCTATCGCCGGAACCAGGCCCAGGGGAGCCACGCCCGAGGACGACAAGCGCCTTGCCGCCGATCTTCTGGCCGACACGAAGGAGCGCGCCGAGCACCTCATGCTGCTCGACCTTGGCCGCAACGACGTGGGCCGCGTCGCCGAAATCGGCTCGGTGCGCGTGACCGACAGCTTCTTCCTCGAATATTATAGCCAGGTCATGCACATCGTCTCGAACGTGGTGGGCAGGCTCAGCGATAAGCGCGACGCCATCGACGCGCTGATGGCGGGCTTTCCGGCGGGCACGGTTTCCGGGGCGCCCAAGGTCCGCGCCATGCAGATCATCGACGAGCTGGAGCCCGAGAAGCGCGGGGTCTATGCCGGCTGCATCGGCTATTTCGCGGCCAACGGCGAAATGGACACCTGCATCGCGCTGCGCACCGCCGTCGTGAAAGATGGTACGATGTATGTGCAGGCGGGCGCGGGGATTGTCGCGGATTCCGTTCCGGAGTCGGAGCAGGCGGAATGCGAAAACAAGGCGCGCGCACTATTCCGGGCGGCGGAGGAGGCGGTGCGTTTCGCGGGGCAGGCGGCGCGAGGGCAGTAGCGGCGGAGTTGCGATGACACGTCCGGTGGTTGCTTCGGAAAGACCCCCTAACCCTGTCCCTCTCCCCGTTGGGGCGAGGGAACCCCAGAACTGCTGTATCCCTTGAAGAAGGGGCCGCAGCCAACTCCCTCTCCCCTTGGGGAGAGGGCTGGGGTGAGGGGGGTCTTTTGCGGTATCCGGCCGAAGCGATTAAGCGGACCCTATATGAGGATGTCCCATGAAGACCGTAACGCTATTCCGCCATGCCAAGTCCGGTGAGAAGGACAACCTGGCCATGAAGGACTTCGAACGCCCGCTCGCCCCACGCGGCCTGAAGGTGGCGCCGAAAATGGGCAGGGTCATGCGCGAGCGTAAGCTGAGGCCGGACTTGATCCTGTGCTCGCCATCGGTGCGGACGCGCGAAACGCTTTCGCTGGCCGGGTCTAAAGCGTGGGACGCGCAGCCCGGTGTTCGCTACGACGAACGGCTTTACGAGGCCGCCGCCGGGACGCTTTTAGAGGTGCTGCGCGAGTTGCCCGATGAGATTGGCCACGTCATGATCGTGGGCCATAACCCGGGGCTCCAGGAGCTGGCGATTGCGCTGACGCCGGCCGGAACCCCGGAGCGCGAGGCGTTTAAGGAGAAGCTGGCAACCGCTGCGGTGGTTAGCTTCGACTTCGACACGGAGCGATGGCGTAGCTTGAGGTCCGGCACGGGCCAGTTGCAGCTTTCCATCTCCCCGAATATGCTCTGAACGGGCAAGGTCAAGAAAATGATCACAATTATCGATAATTACGACAGCTTCACCTACAACCTCGTGCACTATTTCGGCGATCTCGGCGTCGATGCGCGGGTCTACCGCAACGACGAGAAGACCGCCGCAGCAGGTGCTGGCCGAAAAGCCGGAGGCCATAGTCTTGTCGCCGGGCCCCTGCACGCCGAACGAGGCCGGCATCTGCCTTGAGCTGGTGAAGAAGAACAAGGGCCGCGTGCCCATCCTGGGCGTGTGCCTCGGCCATCAAACCATCGGCCAGGCTTACGGCGGGCGCGTCATCCGCGCGCCGGTGCTGATGCACGGCAAGCTTTCGAAACTCTACCACGAGGGCACGAGCCTGTTCCGGGGTCTGGAGAACGGCTTCGAGGCCACGCGCTATCATTCGCTGATCGTGGAAGCGGACACGCTGCCCTCCTGCCTCACCGTTACCGCGCACACATCGGACGGCCTCATCATGGCGCTGCAGCATAAGAAGGAGCCGGTGTTCGGCGTGCAGTTCCATCCCGAGAGCATCGCGAGCGCCAACGGCCACGCCATGCTGGCGAACTTCCTGATGCTCGCGGGCGTGAAATGGGAGCCCAGGAAGAAGGGCCTCAAACTTCCCAACCTGGAAACGGCGCCGCTGCGCGCGGCCGTGGCGTAAGGCGTCAGCGATGCTCGAATTACAAAAAGCATTCCGCCCTCATTTCGAGAAGGCAACCTCCGGCGCGGCGCTGTCCGAGGAGGAGGCGAGGGAGGCGTTTCTCTGCATCATGCAGGGCGGCGTCTCCGAGATCCAGCTGGCGGCGTTCCTGGTGGCGCTGAAAGCGCGCGGCGAAACCGCGGACGAGATCGCGGGCGCGGTCAGGGCGATGAAGAGCCTGATGGTGGCCGTCGAAGCGCCGGAAGGTGCTATCGATATCGTGGGAACCGGCGGCGACGCCAAGGGCACGTTCAACATATCCACGGCGACGGCATTCGTCCTGGCCGGCGCTGGCGTGCCAGTGGCCAAGCATGGCAACCGCGCTGTTTCGTCGAAATCGGGTGCGGCGGACGTGCTGGAAAAGCTTGGCGTCAACATCAACGTGGCCCCGGAGCGCCTGGCCGCCTGCTTCGAAAAGGCCGGCCTCGCCTTTCTCTGGGCGCCCGCGCATCATCCCGCCATGCGCCATGCGGCAGCCGTCCGGCAGGGGCTCAAACTGCGCACGATATTCAACCTGCTTGGGCCGCTGTTGAACCCGGCGGGCACCAAGCGCCAGCTGATCGGCGCCTATTCCGAGCAGTGGCTCCTGCCGATCGCCGAAGTGATGAACCGGTCCGGCGCCGAGCATGTCTGGGCCGTGCATGGCGCCGACGGCATGGACGAGCTTTCGACCACGGGCCTGAGCTATGTGGTGGAACTGAAGAACGGCGAGGTTACCTCGTTCAAGGTCCATCCAAGCGATGCCGGCTTGCCCCTCGCAAAGCCCGCAGACCTTATTGGCGGCTCGCCGGAGGACAGCGCGGTGGCCCTGCGCGCGCTCCTGCAAGGCAAGCGCGGCGCGTTCCGGGACATCGTGCTTCTCAACGCCGCCGCGGCCTTCATCGTGGCTGGCAGGACAGAAGGGCTGAAAGAGGGCGTGGCCCTGGCGGAAGCTTCAATCGAGGAGGGCCGCGCTAATGACGCGCTCGACGCCCTGATCGAGGCAAGCCATGCCGGCCACGAACCCGCACAAGCCGCAAAGCCGGTGGCCGCCGCCGCACCGGAAAACCGATGAGCAGCCGGAGCCAGCCGGGAGCCTAGATCCGCTCCATTGCTTCGCGAACCGGTGGCGTCATGTGCGGATGCCACCATGGGCAGAGCTTGGCAGTTGAAATTAGGTTAATCGCCATTGCCCGCGCCGTTTGGCGGCGGCCCGCGGTTGCCCGTGAAAGCGCCATGGGCTGCTGTGTGTCTGCCGGATCCCGCCCCTGGAGAGCGTCTGCAAAATCGGCTCAATATCGAAACGCGGCGCGGCTCTTGGCCTCATGGAAATTTGTTGGCCATATCAGGGGACGAGATCGCAATGACGGCGCCGGAGGATTGCTCTGTGGTGCCCTGATTGCCAGGGCAGGCTATTCCATTTCTTTGGTATTTTTCTAAAATATGCCAGTATCGCCAATTATTCGGGCCGGAAGAGACGAAAGTGAGAGATAGGCGGGTGCCGCATGAAGGATCGCGCTTCCGGCGCGGCGCCTTCGCACGGAAAGCGGTTGCTGCCCGCGCGGCATTCGTTGGGGCTAAGGCGGGCGGCGGACGGGACCGGACTACCGGCCTTGGCGCCCCAGAGCCTTCCGCTCTTCCATCACAGGCAGGGGACCTGCATGGCAGATATCTTCTTGAGCTACAGCCGGAGCGACACAAACGCGGCGGCGAAGATTGTCGGGGTCTTGGAGGCGGAGGGTTGGACCGTTTGGTGGGATACCCGCCTGCGCGCCGGCGTCGAATGGGACAAGGTGATCGAGCGCGAGATCGAGGCGGCGCGCTGCGTCGTCGTCATCTGGTCGCCAATATCGGCGATCCGGCAGTGGGTGCGCGTGGAGGCGAATTTTGGGCTGTCAAACGACAAGCTCGTGCCTGTTCTCATCGAACGGGCGAAGCCCCCGCTCGCCTTCTCGCTGATCCAGACGACGGACTTGAGCACCTGGGACGGGGACCCGGCCAGTCATCACATAAGAGCCTTCGTCGAGGCCGTGCACGACATGCTTGGCAAAAAGCCCGCGGCCCTTGCTCCCGAGCCCCCGGTGCCAACGATCGATCGCGCCCGGAGGGATTGGGAGCACATCATGGCGTCGGAAGATCCGCGGGAATTCCGCGCCTTCATCAGGGCCCATGAAGACGGCCCCTATGTCTGGAAGGCCCAGAACAGGCTGGAGGACCTAGCGAATGCTGCCTGGGCCGAGATGGTGAAAGAGCCCGGCGAAGCTGCCCTCAAGAAGTTTCTGGAGGTGCATTTCGACAGCAAGCACCGGGAAGCCGCCGAGAAAAGACTTGAGAAGCCCGGGCGCCGAAGCGTGCAGCAGCGCATCGCCAGGGAAACAAGCCGCGAAGCGCTGCTTGCCCTTTGGGACGACGATCCCGATGCCGCGGAGGAAAGGTTTCGGGTTCTGGGTTATCTGGCCGTTCCGCTCCTGGAGAACGGGAAGCCGGAAAGCCGGTGGTTGAAGCCGGGCGAGTCTTTCCGCGACCTCGATATCGCGCCGGAGATGGTGGTCATCCGGTCCGGCTCTTTCTTGATGGGCTCCAAAACGGGAGAGGGGGAGGACGACGAGCGTCCGCAGCATAATGTCACCATTCCGCGCGCGTTCGCGGCTGGCAGATATCCCGTGACCTTTAACGAGTGGGATGCGGCCCTGGCCGCGGGCGGGGTCCGTCACAGGCCTGACGGCCGGTCGTGGGGACGCGGCGCGCGGCCCGTGATTAATGTCAGCTGGAACGACGCGCAAGCCTATATCGATTGGCTAAATCAAAAGACCGGCTTCATCTACCGGCTCTTGTCTGAAGCCGAGTGGGAATATGCGTGCCGCGCGAGTACGACCACGGCTTATTCCACCGGACGCAGGATTTCACGGGGACAGGCGCGATTTGAAACCTTGTTAGGCGCGGCTGGCAAGACGGAAGAGGCCGGGTCGTTCCCAGCCAATCCATTCGGTCTCCACGACATGCATGGAAATGTGTGGGAATGGTGCCAGGATTGCTGGAACTCCACCTATCACGGCGCTCCTGACGATGGCTCGGCTTGGGCGACGGGCGACTGCGGGCAGCGGGTGCTTCGCGGGGGCTCCTTCGCGGATGAGTCGCGTTTCCTCCGTTCAGCCGCGCGCAACCGGAGCTACAAGGAAAATTCAGGCAGCAGCACCGGTTTCCGGGTTGCAAGAGAGCTTTCCTGATGATTCGAGGTGCCCTCCGCGAGGCACGGCTAACCGATTGCATTCGCGAATAAAACCAGCCGGTTTTGCCCAATTTCTTGTTGAGCGGCCGTGCCAGGAGCATTGTTACCGGAAGGATGCGGTTTCAATCTTGCGCGCGGCGCTCTAACATGAGAGGCCCATCAAGTCCCCGCGTGGCAGAACCTGACATGAGCATTCTCGATAAGATCGTCGCCTATAAGAAGGACGAAGTTGCCGCCGCGAAGGCGAAAGTGCCGCCCTCGGCGCTTGAAGAGCGCGTTCGCGAGGCACCCCGATTGCGCGACTTTTTCGAAGCGCTTGGCCAGAAATGGGCGCGCGCGGAGCCTGGCTTGATCGCGGAGGTGAAGAAGGCCAGCCCATCGAAGGGGCTCATCCGGCCCGATTTCGATCCCGCAGGCATAGCGCGCGCTTACGAGCGGGGCGGAGCGGCCTGCCTGTCGGTGCTGACCGACGGCCCCTCCTTCCAAGGCTCGCCCGAGGCGCTGATCGCCGCGCGCGAGGCCGTGTCCCTGCCGGTGCTGCGCAAGGATTTCATGGTCGATCCCTATCAGGTGGACGAAGCCCGCGCCATGGGAGCCGACTGCATCCTCGTCATCATGGCCTGCACATCCGATGCTCTTGCGGACGAGCTGTTCAGCGCCGGCCGCGAAAGGGATATGTCCGTTCTTGTCGAGGTGCATAACGAAGAGGAGCTGGAACGCGCGCTCAGCCTCGACGCCTGGCTGATCGGCATCAACAACCGCGATCTGAATAGCTTCGAGACGCACCTTGAGACGACGGAAAGGCTCGTCAGCCGCGTTCCGCCGGGCCGCCTTGTTGTGTCGGAGAGCGGGATTTTCACGCCCGCCGATATCGCAAGGCTCATGCGCTGCGGCGCGGCCGCGTTCCTCGTGGGCGAGAGCCTGATGCGGCAAGCCGACGTGGAAAGGGCAACCCGTTCCCTGCTGGCGCCCGAGCCCGAATCCCAAAGCCACGGCGCCTCCGCATGAGCGAGCTGAGCCATATCAACGAAAAAGGCGAGGCCACCATGGTCGATGTGGGGGAAAAGGCCGCCACTTCGCGCACTGCTATCGCCGAGGGCTACGTTTTCATGGCCGCCGGAACCTTGGCACTGATCGAGTCGGGCGAGGCGCCCAAAGGCGACGTGCTCGCCACCGCCCGCATCGCCGGCATCATGGCGGCCAAGAAGACGCATGAGCTGATCCCGCTTTGCCATCCGTTGGCGCTCACCAAGGTGGCCGTGGACTTCGGGCTGGTGCCGGAGCGCTCTTGCGTGCGCGTCGAGGCGCTGGCCAAGGTGCTGGGGCAGACCGGCGTCGAGATGGAGGCGCTGACGGCCGTGGCGGTGAGTTGCCTCACGCTCTACGACATGCTCAAGGCGAAGGATAAGGCAATGCGCATCGAGGGCATTCGTCTGCTATCGAAAAGTGGCGGCAAATCCGGCGATTACGTAGCCGCTGCAACCGGGACGGAGAGCTGATCATGGCGCTTATGACGGTCGCCGAGGCGAGAGCCCGCATTCTCGATGGCGCCGGACCGCTGCCGGGCGAAAGCGTTTCGATTTACGAGGCAAACGGCCGCGTGCTCGCGGAGGGGCTGAAAGCGAACCTGACCCAGCCGCCTTTCGATGCTTCCGCCATGGATGGCTATGCGGTCCATGCCGCGGATGTGGTGGCGGTGCCGGTCTCGCTCAAAGTCATAGGCGCCTCTGCGGCAGGCCACGGCTTTGCCGGCAAGGTTGGCCCCAAGGAGGCGATCCGCATCTTCACGGGTGCGCCGCTGCCCGAAGGCGCGGATACCGTTGTTATCCAGGAGAATACCAAGCCCGAGCCGCCTGACGCGGTCACGATTCTCGAAGGCACGGCCGAGGGCAGGCATATCCGCCGGCGCGGCTACGATTTCGAGGAAGGGCACGTAGCACTTGAGGCGGGGACCAGGCTTGGCTACCGCCATCTCATGCTGGCCGCCGCCACGAACCACGGCGCCGTTTGCGTGAGGCGCAAGCCGGTGATCGCCTTGCTTGCCAATGGCGACGAGTTGGTGCCGCCGGGACATGCGCCAGAGGCCAGCCAGATTGTCTCGTCGATCCCCGCAGCGTTGAAAGCGGCCGTCGAGGCCTGGGGCGGGGAGGCGCTGCTTCTCGGCATCGCGAAGGATACGAAGGAAAGCATCGCGGCTGAGGCCGAGGCCGGTTCGCGCGCGGATGTGCTTGTGACCATCGGCGGCGCTTCGGTCGGCGAGCACGATCTTGTGCGCGGCACGCTTGAAGCGAAGGGCGCCCGCTTCGAGGTGCTCAAAGCCGCCATACGGCCGGGCAAGCCGGTCATGTTCGGGATCATGGGCGCGCAAAGGGTGCTGAACCTGCCGGGCAACCCGGCCTCCGCGATGATCTGCGCGCGGATTTTCCTGAAACCGCTGATCGCCGCGCTGCTCGGCTTGCCAACCGAAGAGCCCTTCCAGGAGATGCCGCTTGCCGGCCCCATCGAGGCGAACGGCGAGCGCGAGCATTACATGCGCGCCCTCGTCTCCGGCGGCGCGGTTGCGCCCCTCAGGGACCAGGACAGCTCGCTCATGAGCGCATTCGCCAGGGCCAATTGCCTGCTCGTGCGGCCGGTGAATGCGCCGCCTCTTCCGGCAGGCGCACTTGTGCCAATAATTTCCCTCGATTTTTAGCCCTTGTTGTTAAAAGCCTGGGTTTTCCCTTGCGGAACTTAAAGAGAACGCTCTATAGTGTTCCCGATTTGTACAATGGCTTACCGCCATCCAGAATTGGGACTTTCATGCTGACACCCAAGCAAAAACAGCTTCTTCTTTTTATAAACGAGCGCATAGAAGCGATCGGCGTTCCCCCCTCGTTCGACGAGATGAAGGAGGCCCTGGACCTCAAGTCCAAATCGGGCATTCACCGGCTCATCATGGCGCTGGAGGAGCGCGGTTTTATCCGCAGATTGCCGCATCGGGCGCGGGCGCTTGAAGTGATAAAGATGCCCGAGCGCGGGCGTGCCGGCTTCGATGGGGAAAGGCGCGTGCGCGGTTTCATGCCGACCGTCATCGAGGGGACGAAGCGTTCGTTCGAGGAGAGCCTGCAAGCACCGCTCGTCCGGGATCGCGACGATGGCGGCGTGCAGGTCCCCGTGATGGGCCGGATTGCGGCCGGCGTTCCGAGGTCCGCAATTGAAGACCCCAGCCACGCACTGGTCATGCCGCCGGAGTTTCTCTCGCAAGGGGAGCATTTCGCGCTGGAAGTGCGCGGCGATTCGATGATCGAGGCCGGCATCCGCGAAGGCGACACCGTCATCTTGAAGAAGACGGCGAGCGCGGAGAGCGGCGAGATCGTGGTTGCGCTGATCGACGAAGAGGAGGCGACGCTCAAGCGATTGCGCCGGAAGGGCCAATCGATTGCGCTTGAGCCGGCAAACCCAGCCTTCGAGACCCGCATCTTCGGCCCGGACCGCGTGAAGATCCAGGGCAAGCTCGTCGCCTTGCTTAGGCGTTATTGACGGGCGGGCTGCACTCCAGCACCACCGCCGTTGGCGTCATCCCGTGCGCACTGCGGCATGAAAAAAAGAATTCGGAGCCTTTGGAGGTTGCGCCACCGTTATTCCCGCGAAGGAGCCGCAGCGTCGTCCCCGCGGAGGCGGGGAGCCATGCTAGTAGCTTGTTCTGACAGGATAAATGGATTCCCGCCTTCGCGGGAATGGCGCTCGTAGCTTATTTGCGGTCTCGGCATTTCGATTTTTTCACACGCTCCTTCGCGGGAACGACGCCGCGGAAGCGCGGCGAGCGAACTCAAACGCCACAACCGAGGCACCGGAGCAATCAAGTTAGGCCAGAGCCGGTTGAGTAGTTCCACGCCCGTCGTCCCGGAACGGTGCCCCGCGCCATATCCAGGACCTTGAACGGCGCTGGCATTTGTAGCGATCCCGGATAATGCCGTTGGCGTTTGCGGGATGACCTCCGCGGAAGCGATCACGCCGGATTTGGTAATAAAGATGAGGGTGGCTGGCTATTCAGCTGGACCCGGAATTGTAACGTTCTGCAAATCGGATTACGGCAGGGAACTACGGGCCGGTCTTCACGTTCAACTAAATGTATCCCCAGAAAGCTTCGCCCCCGGATGCGAACGTCATCCGGATGAGATATGTTTTTGCGTATAGCACTCGGGAACCAGGAAACGCTTCATGGCAAAAAAACACGATAAGTCAGCCAAAAAGCCAGGAAATACCGTTAGCACCGTTCCGTCCGTGCCGCTGCCGGGTTTCGAATCTCCCGAGCAGTTTACCGCGAACATTTTGCGCGCCTTCGAGCTTAGCGGCGAGATCGTCCGCAAGATGGTTGAGGATAAGGAGAAGCGCGACGGCGCGTTCACGGTTATGGGTGGCCTTGCCGATGCGCCCAAGCTGTTCGCGCCGATTGCGCAGTATTGGATGACCGAGCCGCAGAAGTTCCAGGCGGCGCAGACCAAGCTGAACCAGGATCTGATCGAGCTGTGGGGGCGCACCTATAAGCGCTTTCTTGGCGAGGAGGTCGAGCCAATGGTCAAGCACACGCCCGGCGATCCGCGCTTCCTGGACCGCGAATGGACGGAGAACGCCTTTTTCGATTTCCTGCGGCAGGCTTATCTGCTGAGCGGCCGATGGGCCGAGGAGATGATCGAGAACGCCTCGACGGTCGATCCGCACACCAAGCACCGCGCGCAGTTTTACCTGAACCAGATCGTGAGCGCCCTGTCGCCCTCGAACTTTCCCTTCACCAATCCCGAGGTGATCCGCACGACCTTCTCGACGGGCGGGCATAACCTCGCCAAGGGGCTGGCGCAGCTTTTGGACGATATGCATAGCTCCGGCGAGCTGCTGCGCATCCGCCAGACGGATATGTCGGCGTTCGAGGTCGGCAAGAACCTGGCGATTACGCCGGGCAAGGTCGTTTATCAAAACCGCGTCATGCAGCTGATCCAATATTCGCCGGCGACCGGGACGGTTTACGAAATCCCGCTGCTGATCGTGCCGCCGTGGATCAACAAATACTACATCCTGGACCTTACGCCGCCGAAGTCCTTCATCAAATGGCTGGTGGATCAAGGCTTTACCGTTTTCGTCGTCTCCTGGGTGAACCCGGACGAGAGCCTCGCCGCCAAAACCTTCGAAGACTACATGCGCGAAGGCGTGTTCGAGGCGGCGGACGCGGTGCTGAAGATTACGGGGCAGCCGCAGACGAACGCGCTTGGCTATTGCGTTGGCGGGACGCTGCTTGCGAGCGGGCTTGCCTACATGGCCGCGACCGGCGACGAGCGCATCCGCTCCGCGACGTTCCTGGCCGCGCAAACCGACTTCAGCAATGCCGGCGACCTCCTCGTCTTCATCGACGACGAGCAGCTCAAGGCGCTGGACGAGGTGATGGCGAAGCACGGCTTTCTCGACGGCGCGCGCATGTCGGCCGTGTTCAACTCGCTGCGGCCGAAGGACCTGGTCTGGCCCTACATCGTCAACAACTACCTGCTCGGCAAGCAGCCCTTCCCGTTCGACCTGCTCTATTGGAATGCCGACTCGACGCGGATGCCGCCCGCCAATCACAGCTTCTATCTGCGCGAGTTCTACCGCTACAACAAGCTGAGCCAGGGCCTGCTGAAACTTGGCGGGGTGCCGCTGGACCTGAGCCGCGTGAGCGTGCCGATTTACGAGCTGGCGACCAAGGAGGACCATATCGCCCCGGCCCAATCCGTGCTGATCGGCTCGAAGCTCTTCGGCGGGCCCGTCCGCTACGTGTTGGCCGGATCGGGGCATATCGCGGGCGTCATCAACCCGCCGGCCAAGCCGAAATATATGCACTGGATATTGGAGGACGCGGATGTGAAGGCCGTGCCCACGGTCGAAGCCTTCGTTTCCAGGGCAAAGGAATTCGCGGGCTCGTGGTGGCCGGACTACGAGAAGTGGCTGGGCTCGCTGTCCGGCGGACAGGTGGCCCCGCGCGTTCCGGGCGGCGCCGCGTTCAAGCCAATCGAAGACGCCCCCGGCTCTTATGTGAAGGAGTAGAAAGCGGCGCGCGCCGGCCGCAAGCGGAACGAAGCCTGGAGCAATGCGGCGCGGGGTGCGAGCTATACAGTGCACGTTACCCCTCACCCTAGCCCTCTCCCCATGGGAGAGGGGACCCCTTCTCAACGGCTGCGAGCAAGCCCCCTCTCCCATTGGGAGAGGGCTGGGGTGAGGGGTAATGCCCTATGGCTATGGCACCTAGCCCCGGGTCGCGATGGCGGAAAGCGCCGCCTCGCGATGCGCCGGGGCCAATCACCCTTGCAGGCGGTGGCCGATGAATTCCTTGATTTTCTTCGCCAGCTCGTCGGCGCCGGCGTCGCGGAAATCCTGATCCGCGCCAGGAATGACGGCAAAGCTCACGGTTTTGCTTGCGAACTCAGCCTCGGCCGCCTGGATCTCGCCCAAGCCCGGGTCGGCGTCCCCGACCGCCAGGAGGACCGGAATTTTGATGCTTTGCAACAGGTTCGTGGTCTTGAACTTCTCGTTTGCGCCGTAATAATCGGCGAAAGCGCCGGCCGTCACCTGTGCATGCTGGCAATTCAAGAAGCCCGCGACATCCACAAGCTGGTTCCCCTGTTCGACGGCAACAAGCTCCTCGGCCTTGGCAAGCTCAGGCCGCAGCGGCCTGCCGAAGCGGGCGCGATACTCGGCCTCGGTCTTCTCCGCGGTCTGCATCAGCGGCGCGATCAGCACGATGCGCTTCACAGCCTTGTCGAGCTTGTTTATGGCATAAAGCGCGGCCTGATTGGCACCCCGGCCGTGACCCGCAACCGTAACGGCCTGCGCTCCCTTATCTTTCAGCCAACGCACCCACGCGGCGATCTCGTCGATGGCATCCTCGTGCCGGTGATCCTGCTCCAGGCCGCAATCGAAAATGCCCCGCCGCTTGTCGATGCCGAGCCCCAGCGTGATGGCGAGCGAATTGATGCCATGATCGCGCAGTCCATCCTGCAGCGAGGCCATAAATTCCATGCGGCCATGGCCCTGCGTGTCGTGCACGAGCAGCACCGCCCCGTCCTTGAGAGATTTGCCCTGCGCGATTTCCAGATTCGCGGTGACATCGAGGCCGAGATATTCGAGCGTGACCTCCTCCGCGGCACTTCTGCCGGTAAACGATGCCAGGGAGATCACCGCCAAAGCCAAGACGATAAGGCCGCGCATGACAATCCTTCCGTAAATGTTTGGGGCGGCACTCTCGCTAAGGCCGCTTATGGACGAAATCAGGGCCGAGGGCCAGGGATGGCGCACTTTGTGGTAGCAGCAAGGCATGGCAGGCAGCAGGGGCGGTTCCGTTACGATTCGGCGCCAGCGCTTTCGCTTCGGGCGGTAAGGCCGAGCGCCACGGTATAGATCGCGGCAAGGATAAATATAAGCTGGATGGCGCGGCTTTCGGGAAATCCCCCGCTGGCGGCGGCAACCGCCGCGATCCCCCAGGCAACCATGACGGCCAAGGTGAGCGGCCTTAGCCTCTTGACGCGCAGCGGATGAACGAAACGGAAGGGCACGAAGGTCAGAATCGCACAGGTGGCGATGAGGGAGGCGGCCAGGGCAGGGGGAATCGCGAGGGCGAAGCAGTAGAGGACGACGATGTTCCAGATCGCCGGGAAACCGACGAAATAGCCATCGGCGGTTTTGCTGTGCTTGTCGGAGAAGTGATAGAGGGATGTCATCGCGATCGCGGCGGCAAGCGGCAGCTTGAACCCCTCCGGCACGATAGGCCCGCGCGCAACCATGAAGGCCGGGACGGCCACATAGGTCAAATAATCGATGATCTTGTCGAGGTCCTCGCCCGAAAAGCGCGGCAGAACCCGCTTGACCTCAAGCCTGCGGGCCATCGGGCCATCGGCGCCGTCAACGATGAGGGCTGCCCCAAGCCAGCCGAAGGCCGCCGCCCATTCGCTCTCGCTCGCGGCAAGAAGCGCCATAAGCCCTAGCGCCGCGCCGGCAGCGGTGAACGCGTGCACGGCGGCAGCGGCAATTACCTCGGACCTTCTCGGGTTCGTGTAGATGTCCATCGTGACGCCGCGTTTCCGTCGATGCGGAGGCTTTAACCCGAAGCAATGCGGAAGGCAACCAACCGCGCGCCGTTTTCTGGATTATTGCGGCTCCAGCGGGGCGACGCACTAAGATCTGGCTGCGCCTCCTCGCAATCGTGGCGGCGCGTGTTTTGGCGCACCGCTCTAAGAGTGTGGCGCCTGCTCGCCTAGAATTTGTGGCTCAGCGTGCCCTTGATCTGCATGTCGTTTTCAGGGATATGCTGATCGATGCTAGGTTGATCGAGCTGCAGCGAATTCGGCGCATTCTTGGAGCCGTATAAAAGCTCCAGACCGAAATCCAGCTTCGGCAGCTTTCCAACCGAGCCTATGCCGGGTATCGTAACCTCGGTTCCGGTGTCCTTGCCTGTCATAGCAAGAGGGTCCGCTGGAACTTGCTGAGGCGTCTTATCCGGCAGGACTAGCTGCTGCCCGAAAGGCGTCAGCGGCGCTGCCTGCGTACCGCTCTGTGGTTGTGCCGGTGCGACTGACTCTGCCTGAAAGGCCATCGCTCCCGTTATGTGGGCAAGCGACAAGGCGATGGTAAACGCCAATGCCGCCTCCTTCAACTTAATATGCCTGCCCATGACTCGCTCCCCGCTAATGCTATTAAGATGATTGCGAACCTGGGCGATTGCAAGTCCGTTGATTCAGCCGCTAAGTTATTATGACTCCAGGGGAATTTGAGAAGCGCGAGCGCCGCCGTTGCCAAAAAGCCGCATGTTGCCCTCGTGAAACGCCTTATTTTGGCCAAAGATCTTTACCGTTGGGTCATTGTTTGCTCGCGGAGCCAGTCAAGATAGGGGCCGGCCACATATTGTGGCTCAAAAACAACAAGCGCGGGCACCGAGTAGGGATGCCGGGCTGCTAGCGCCTCAAGCACTTGTTTGGACAAGTCTTTTCTGGTCTTGACCAGCAGGACGGTTTCGTTTCCGGTTTCGATATTGCCCTGCCATCGATAGACCGACACCATCCCCGGAAAAATATTTACACAGGCAGCGAGCTTTTCTTCCACAAGTTCCTGCCCTATTTTCCGGGCGTCACTTTCGCTTGGCAATGTGGTATAAACAACTATCATTCCGGCGTTTTCGTCCATGGGATCCGCTCCTATCCATCGTATCCACCGCCAACCCCGGCCCGCTTCAAGCTGCAACCAGAGCGGGTGAGACATTATGACACACGTAAGCACGATTCGCACCGGGGCAGGCGCCCTGCCTGATAAAGTTCGCATTGGATTCGTTGCAAGCCCCGCGCCCGAAGCGCAAAGCGCCCTGAAACGCCTTTCCAAGCGCTATGGCGCGATCGAGCCCGAAGGGGCGGATGCCGTCATCGCGCTCGGCGGCGACGGCCTCATGCTGCAAACGCTGCACCGCTTCATGGGAACCGGTGTGCCGATCTATGGCATGCACCGCGGCTCCGTCGGCTTTCTCATGAACGAGTTCCACGAGACGCGGCTGTTGGAACGGATCGCGCAGGCCAAGCTGAGCGTCATTCATCCGCTCAAGATGGTGGCGGTGAATGTGGCCGGGGAAACGCTGCAGGCGCTTGCCGTCAACGAGGTGCATCTCTATCGGCAAACGGCGCAAAGCGGCCGGCTTTCCATTACCGTCGATGGCAAGGAGCAGTTGAGCGAGCTTATCTGCGACGGCGTGCTCGTGGCGACGCCCGCCGGCAGTACCGCCTACAATCTTTCCGTCGGCGGCCCGATATTGCCCTTGAAGGCCCATCTGCTCGCGCTGACCCCGATCAGCCCATTCCGGCCCAGGCGCTGGCGCGGCGCCTTGCTGCCCAATACGGCCCAAGTCAAAATCGCGGTGCTGGAAGCCGATAAGCGCCCGATGAGCGCGGTTGCGGATCACACCGAATTCCGCAATGTAATTTCCGTCCAGGTTCGCGAGGAGCGCGGAATCGAGCTAAAATTGCTGTTCGATCCTGGACACGCGCTTGAGGAGCGCATCCTGGCGGAACAATTCAGGTTTTAAATAGGTTCTCCGCGCTTGGGCGCCGATAAGCAAAAACGGGGAAGGGAAACGGCAATGCGGACAATGCTTGGAGCTTCGCTCTGCGGGACCCTGCTGTGTTTGTCCGCGCCGGGCTGTGCCGCGGCGGAGAGCAGGGCGATTCTTATTCTCGACGCCACGGCGCAAATGAGCGCCAAGCTTGGCCAGAACCGCAAGATCGACGCGGTGAAAACCGCGGTGGCGGATGCCGCGAGCCGGATGGACGCGCAAGTCTCGCTTGCTATCTGGGCGTTCGGGACGAACCCCGCCAAAAAATGCGAGGACAAGGGCGAGCTTGTGTCTCAGCGGCCGGCTCCGGCAACGGCCGCGGCCCTTGACAAGGCGCTGAGCCCGGTACAGCCGAGGGCGGCGCGCGCCCCGGTCTTCGGCACGCTGCAGGCGGCGCTCGCGGCTGCCGGCGAGCCGAAGGATGCGGCCATTTCCGCGGTCATCATTGCCGGCACGGGCGACGATTGCACCGTGGGCATTTGCGGCGAGGCGCAAAAGCTGCACGCCCTCTATCCCAATGCAAAGCTGACAGTGCTGGGCGCCGGGATGAGCGAGCAGCCGGCCGCCGATTTCACTTGCGTGGCGAAGGCCATGGGCGGCGGCTTCACCGCGGTCAAGTCCGCAACCGACCTCGACAAGCTGCTGCGCCAGTCCCTCGATATTTCTCCGGACGCCAAGCCCGTGAAGCCCGCAACCCAGGCAACGCCGCCTGAGAATGCGAAACCTCAGGGCGCCGGGGAGAAGCAGGCCGCCACCGCTCCGGAAACGGCCGCTCCGCCGGCGCCGCCCGCTCCAGCCGAGGCCAAGCCCGCCGTGCAGCCGGCGCCGCAGCCCGAGCCCAACACCGTGCTTTCCGCCATGCTCGCGGGCGGAATGCCGCCGCTCGGCGCCGGCGTGACTTGGGAGATTTACAAAATCAGCACGACGCCGACCGGCCAAATAAAAACCGCGGAGAGCCCGGGCTGGATCGGCGGCGGCGGCCAGGCACAGATGCGGCTGGCGGAAGGCCGTTATCTGGTTCGCGCGAGCTATGGCTACGCCCGCGCCGAGGACACGATCGCCGTAAACGGGAGCAAGACGGAGAAAACCATCTCCCTAAACGCCGGCACGATTGCCGCCGAAGGTTTGCAGGCCCCGGAGGCAGGCCCCGCCGGGGGTGTTTTCTTCATTCTCTCGCGCCGCAAGCAGGGCGGCGGCCTGGAAGAACTCGGCCGGTCCAGCGAATCGCCCGCGACCTTCCATGTGAACGCCGGCGAGTATGTGCTTTCGGCCTCCGCCGGACCCGCCGGGCTCATCAGCAATGTGAAGGTTGAGGCGGGCAAGGTCTCCGCGGTGCGGGTGGCGCTCAATGTGGGGACCTTGGAGATAAAGACTTACGAGGCGGAGGGGGCGGCCAATCCTGTATCGGCGTGGCACCGGATTTACCCGGCTGCGTCCGGGGTTGGAAAAAAGGCAGCACCCCTTCTGACCGTCGAGGGAGCCGTGCATCGCGTGCAGCTTCCGGCGGGGGACTACCGGCTTGAAACGCAGTACGGCAACGCGCGCGTCGAGAGCGCCGTTTCGGTAACCGCCGGGCAGATGGTGACGAAAAGCGTCATCCTGAGCGCCGGGCAGGCGAAGATCAGCCTGCCGGCCGGGAAGCCCGCCAGGGTCTGCGCCGTCTACGAGGCGGGGGCTGACCGCAGTGCCGGGCCTGCCGGGCGCGCCGCGGGCACGTCCGTGAGTTTCATCCTCAAGGCCGGGGACTACGAGGTGGAATGCCGCGCGCAAGGTGCGCCGGCGCCCGCGAAGCCAGCACAGATCCACATCGCCGCCGGCGCAACGCAAGAGGCGAAGCTCAGCGAGTGACACCGGGTTTGCATAAACCCAAATTCGGTAGTTGGAATCACTTCAAGCGCCGGTAACCCTGCCGCGGCGTCGTTCCCGCGCAGGCGGGAGCCCATGGTAAGACTATGAAGTACCTGTGCTTTTTGCTGACATGGATTCCCGCTTTCGCGGGAATGACGCTCATAACCCGTAAGCCGCTGCCCTCATCCTTAGGGTGAAGGCCCAGCGAGAGCCGAGACGTGGTTTTACCAAGTGTTTTCGCATCCAGACAGTTTCAACTGCCGGATTTAGGATAAATGCAGCTCCAGCATTTCGCACGGCTCCGTGGGCTGTTTTTTTTAAGAATCAGCGCCCAAGGCGATCAAGTCCCGGAAACGCCCAAGGCGTTATCCGGGATGACGGCGTGGGGCGATCTATTTGCCGCCCTCGATCTCGGCCACGGCCTGCGCCATAAGCTCGATGAGCTTGCGTTTCAGCGTGCGCTCGTCCATGGCGGCGCCCTTTGCCTTGAAGTCTTCGAGCACCTTGGTTATGAGGCCGGCATCGCCCGGATGCTGGAAATCCGCCTTGAGCGCCTGCTTGGCATAATCGTCCGCCGCGGGCCCCGTAAGCCCGAGCTGGGCCGCCACCCAGGCTCCAAAGGCTTTGTCGCGGCGGGCTTTCGCCCTGAACCGCAGTTCCTCGTCGCGGGCGAATTTCGCCTCGTAAGCGTTTTCGCGTTCGTCGAATGTTGTCATCGTCTACCCTTGGACCGGGATGTTCTGCCGGCAGCGGCACCGCGAGGACTTTAATCGCTGGGCCGGCGGACCATCTCTTAGGTGCTAACCTTGCTTCGATATCATGGCATGGATAGCGTGCAATTGCATCTAAATCAACATGCGAGCGGGGGGCTGGCGCCCTCCATCGCGGCAGGAGGACGGTGGCTTGACCACACATGTTTTCGCTGGAATGCGTGACAATGACGCGAATATGCGCTTGAAGTATAGCTTGAACCCTATCCGGTTTTCCTATCTGCCAGCAACGTTGGGGGTTTCCCATGAATAACCGCCGCCGCCGCATCTACGAGGGAAAGGCGAAGGTCCTGTACGAAGGGCCGGAGCCCGGCACGCTTATTCAGCACTTCAAGGACGACGCGACCGCATTCAATGCCAAAAAGCATGAGTGTTTCGAAGGCAAGGGCGTCCTGAACAACCGGATTTCCGAGTATATTTTCAGCCGCCTGAACGAGATCGGGGTGCCCACTCACTTCATCCGCCGCCTCAACATGCGCGAGCAGCTCATCCGCGAGGTCGAGATCATTCCGATCGAGGTCGTGGTGCGCAACGTCGTGGCAGGCTCGATGTGCGAGCGCCTCGGGCTGGAGGAGGGGATGCCTCTTCCGCGTTCCATCATCGAATTCTATTACAAGGCCGACAAGCTCAACGACCCGATGGTCACCGAGGAGCACATCACCGCGTTTGGCTGGGCGGCGCCGCAGGAAATCGACGAGATCATGGCGCTGGCGCTCAGGATCAACGACTTCCTAAGCGGCCTCTTTCTCGGCATCGGCATCCGCCTCGTCGACTTCAAGGTGGAGTTCGGCCGCATCTTCGAGAACGAGACGATGCGGATCGTGCTGGCCGACGAGATCAGCCCCGACAGCTGCCGGCTGTGGGACATCGAGACCAAGGACAAGCTCGACAAGGATCGCTTCCGCAAGGATCTCGGCGGCTTGATCGAAGCCTATACCGAGGTTGCCAGGCGGCTTGGGATTCTTGTGGAGAATCCGGCGCCAAGGCCGAAAGGCCCGGTGCTCGTGCAATCGAAATAGGGTAGGCCGTGGGCGAACATGGAGACGCGATCCCGATGAAAGCGCGCATAACCGTCACGTTGAAAAGCGGCGTTCTCGATCCGCAAGGCCGCGCGATTGCAAACGCGCTGCACTCGCTTGGCTTCGAGAACGTCGAGGACGTGCGCCAGGGCAAGATGATCGAGGTGCAGCTCAAGGCCGCCGGCGAGGAGCAGGCGCGCGCCGAGCTTGACGCGATGTGCAAGCAGCTGCTCGCCAACACCGTGATCGAGAACTATCGCGTGGAGTTCGTCGGGGGATGAGTAAGGCGGAACCCGCTCTCTTGGTGGTTCTCCTCGCGTTGGTGCTCGCGGTACTTACAGTCAGGCTAACGCTCGGAAAGTACATGGCCACCTCCATGGCGCTACTGGATTGCCGGCTCGGCTATTATGGACTCCTGTCCTTGGCTTCCTATGCCCGCCCGGCGACGATGGAGGAAAACGCGGAATGGATCACGGTGAACGTGCCAGATGGGCATTTCCTGTTTTCCAAGGCGCCAGCGCCGGCGCATCCCATGGTGGTCCGGCGAAAACTTGAACGTTCCGGCGAGGGCTTCGATGTCTCGACCGAGAGCTGCGCCTTCGGCGACAAGGTGGCTTACAAGGAGACGATGTCGAAGCTTCCGCCAGCCATGAAAGAAGTCCATGAGGAAAATGGCCGCGTAAAGGTCCAGCTCAAAGCGGTTCTAACCCAATGAAATCAGCGGTAGTCGTATTCCCCGGATCGAACTGCGACCGTGACGTGGCTGTCACGCTCGAAGAGGTGACGGGTGTGAAGCCGGTCATGGTCTGGCATCGCGAGACGGACTTTCCGTCCGTCGATCTGATCGTGCTGCCCGGCGGCTTCTCCTACGGCGATTATCTGCGCTCGGGCGCGATGGCGGCGCATTCGCCGATCCTGCGGGCAGTGCGGGAGCAGGCGGAGCGCGGCGTCGCCGTGCTGGGCATTTGCAACGGCTTTCAGATCCTGACGGAGGCGAAGCTCCTGCCGGGCGCGCTGATGCGCAACACCTCCCTGCATTATATCTGCCGCGATGTTGGCCTCAAGGTGGAGCGGTCCGATACGCTGTTCACGAGAGGCTATGAGCAGGGCGCGCAGGTCGTAATGCCCATCGCCCACAAGGACGGCTCCTATTACGCGGATGAGGAGACCCTCGACCGGATCGAAGGCGAGGGCCAGGTCGTTTTCCGCTATTGCGGGGGCGCCAGTTTTGCGGATAACGGTAATCCCAACGGCTCGCGCCGAGGCATCGCTGGCGTGATTAGCAAGTCTGGGCGTATCATGGGGTTGATGCCGCATCCGGAGCGCGCCTCGGATGCTGCCTTGGGCGGAATCGATGGCCGGCAGGTCTTCGAATCGCTTACACGGGAGCTGCAATAGCATTTTCTGCGGGTGTTGCGTTTCTTCAGGTACAACCGCTCTAGCGAGAGGATCACCACGATGAGTTTCGACGACGAAGTTGATGAAGTGAAACGCGAAATGCAGACCGCAAAGCTCGATCCGGAGGCGCGCCGCCATTCGGCCCAGAAGCTTTGCGAGCGGCTGAAGGAGCAGATCGCCAGCCGCCGTTTGGAGTTCGCGCTTAGCGAGGAGAGCGGCGACCCTATCGTCCAGGTGAAGTATAAGCCCGAGAACGAGACGCTTGCCTCCGTATTTGTGAACGAGGACGGCAGCATCACCTTCCAGGCCGCCGGCGCTTCCGACGAGGCCGACGACGACGACGACGACGCGGGCTATTTCCCGAGCTATGTCGAGTATATGGACGAGGATGAGTTCCTCGAAGATGCCTACGACATGCTGAAGGTTGGCCTCGCCGAATACGAGATCGACCGCGAGCAGCGCGGCTGATCTAGCCCTGACCGTCGCTGAGGGATGTGTCCTATCCATAGGGCATTACCCCTCACCCCAGCCCTCTCCCCATGGGAGAGGGAGTCCGCTCGCGACCGTTGTTAGGGCGTCCCCTCTCCCATGGGAAGAGGGACAGGGTGAGGGGCGTGACCGTTTTGCTGATTGCAGACTCTGGGCCTAGTACAGCTATAAAGAGAATGACCGTCATTGCGAGCGAAGCGGACGTACTGCTTTGGATCGCGACGGCGGCAGGAGCCGCTTCGCGATGACGGATAAGTGTTCCCAGATGACTATCGCCACCGAAGAGATGGCCGCGGCGCACCGCATGGCGCCGGCCGAGTTTCGCTTGGCTTGCGAAAAGCTGGGCCGCGCGCCGAATTTGACCGAGCTGGGCATCGTCTCGGTGATGTGGTCCGAGCATTGCTCTTATAAGTCCTCGCGCGTCTGGCTGAAGAAGCTGCCGACGGAGGGGCCGCAGGTCATCCAGGGGCCGGGCGAAAACGCCGGCATCGTCGATATCGGCGACGGGCAAGCCGTGGTTTTCAAGATGGAAAGCCACAACCACCCCTCCTACATCGAACCCTATCAGGGCGCGGCGACCGGCGTCGGCGGCATTATGCGCGACGTGTTCACCATGGGCGCGCGCCCAATCGCCAACATGAACGCGCTCCGGTTCGGCGCGGCGGATCATCCGAAAACCCGCCATCTCGTGGGCGGCGTCGTCGCGGGCATCGGCGATTACGGCAACTGCATGGGCATCCCCACGGTTGGCGGCGAGACCAATTTCGACGCGCGCTTCAACGGCAACATCCTGGTCAACGCTTTCTGCGCCGGGCTGATACGCTCGGACCGCATTTTCTATTCCGCGGCGTCGGGCGCGGGCAATCCGGTGGTTTACGTCGGCTCGAAGACCGGCCGCGACGGAATCCACGGCGCCACCATGGCGTCGGAGGAATTCGGCGAACAAACCGAGGAGAAGCGGCCCACGGTGCAGGTGGGCGACCCCTTCGCCGAGAAGCTCTTGCTCGAAGCCTGCCTGGAGCTGATGGAGGAGGATGCGATCCTCGCCATTCAGGACATGGGCGCGGCTGGGCTCACCTCGTCCTCCGTGGAAATGGCGGCGAAAGGCGGCTCCGGTATCGACCTCGATCTCGACCTCGTTCCCCAGCGCGAAGAGAACTTGACGGCCTACGAGATGATGCTCTCGGAAAGCCAGGAGCGCATGCTGATGGTGCTACGGCCGGGCTCCGAGCCGCTGGCCGAGCGCATCTTCCGCAAATGGGAGCTGGATTTCGCGATCATCGGCCGGACAACGGATACGGGCCATTTGACGATCCGGCATAAGGGCAGGGTCGAGGCCGATCTGCCAACCTCCATGCTTTCGGACGAGGCGCCGGTTTACGAGCGCCCCATAGCGCCAAAGCCGAAGCCCGCCCCGGTGAGCGCGGACAGCGTTCCCGCGCCCAACAGTCTGACCGCCACGTTGCTGGCGCTGATGGGCTCGCCTAACCTAGCCTCCAAGCGCTGGATTTGGGAGCAATACGACCACATGGTCATGGGCGACACGATGGTGCGCCCCGGCTCGGACGCGTCCGTTGTGCGCGTGCATGGCACGAACAAGGCGCTGGCCTTCACCTGCGATGTGACGCCACGCTATTGCTACGCCGACCCTCACGAGGGCGGCAAGCAGGCGGTGGCGGAAGCTTGGCGCAATCTCACCGCGTCGGGCGCCAAGCCGCTGGCGCTGACCGACTGCATGAATTTCGGCAACCCGGAGCGGCCCGAGATCATGGCCGAGTTCGCCCAGTGCATCGAGGGCATGGCCGAGGCTTGCAAGGCGCTCGATTTCCCGGTCGTGTCGGGCAATGTCTCGCTCTATAACGAGACGAACGGCATCGCCATTCAGCCCACGCCCGCCATCGGCGGCGTCGGCCTGATGCCGGATTGCAGCCGCAATGCGACGCTCGGTTTCAAGCCCGGCGACGAGGTTGTGGTGCTGATCGGCGCCGAGGCCGGGCATCTGGGGCAGTCGCTCTATCAGGAATACGCGACGGGCAAGCTCGAAGGCGCACCGCCGCCCGTGAGCCTTGAGGCCGAGCGCAAGGCAGGCGATTTTGTGCGCGGGCTGGTCGAGAGCGGCGCGGCGAAGACGGTGCATGACGTTTCCGACGGCGGGCTACTGGTTGCACTGGCCGAAATGGCGTTGGCTGGAGACCGTGGCTTCAAGTACATACCGCATCCGCAACTGGCGGCGCATGCGTCAGCCTTCGGCGAGGACCAGGGGCTTTATCTGATTGCCGCCAGTGCCGCCGCTGCCGAAGCCATCGTCAAACAGGCCGAAGCGGCAGGGCTGCCCGCCCGCTGGACCGCGCGTGTCGAAGGGGATGCGATCTCGCTGCCGGGCGAGGAGCCCCTTCCGCTTGCCAAGCTTCGCAGCGCCCATGAGGGCTGGCTTCCCGCTTTCATGGCAGGCGAAGTCTAATCGCGCTAACGCCGCTCCCACTTGCGGGTCGCGCTGCGGCCTGAAATTGGAACGGTTTGGAATTGGCTATGTGGGCCAGGAACTGCCGTCATGGTACCCCATCGGGGATTGCTTGCGGCAAACGGGGGGCGAACTTGCCTCCGGTTGTACTAGACGGGTGCGGGTTGCACCGCTTCTAGATCTTCAGCCTCTTCCGTATCGGCGAAGGACTGATCAAGCAAGGTTTGTTCCGAGTTATCTGGAAGACTTTCTACGTCGCGTAGCCTCTTATTCATGACGCGCGTGCGCACGCCCAGCCTTTCTACTGACTCAGCGGCAGTATTAAGCTGCTTGGAGAGGCGATCGACCACCTCATTATACTTCGAGAACTCGTTGCGCACCGCGCCGAGAATTTTCCAGACCTCCCCAGACCGCTGTTCAAGCGCCAGCGACCGGAAGCCCATTTGCAGCGCATTGAGCAGCGCCGAGAACGTCGCCGGTCCCGCCAGGGTGACATTGAACTCGCGCTGCAACTGCTCGAAAAGCCCCGGACGGCGCAGTACCTCGGCATAGAGGCTTTCGGTGGGCAGGAACATGACCGCAAATTCCGCGGTCCGGGGCGGCACGATATACTTGTCGCGAATGGTCTTGGCGCAGAGGCGGACGGTCCTCTCAAGGTCCTGCCCCGCCTGCTGCACCGCGTTCACGTCGCCCTTTTCGGCCGCCGCGATCAGTCTTTCATAGTCCTCCATCGGGAACTTGGCATCGACCGGCAGTAGAATTTCGCCCCCGGCATCCCGCCCTGGAAGTTTAATTGCGAACTCCACGCGTTCCTGACTGTTTTCCTTGACCTGGGCATTCTTGATATATTGCTCGGGCGAGAGAAACTGCTCCAGCAGCGTCGCAAGCTGCACCTCTCCGAAAGTACCGCGCACGCGCACGCTCGACAGCACGTTCTTGAGGTTTCCGACATCGGCGGCAAGCGTCTGCATCTCACCAATGCCCTTGTGGACGCGCTCAAGGTGCTCGACAACACGGTTGAAGGACTCCCCCAGACGGGTCTCCAACGCCGATTGAAGCTTTTCGTCGACCGTCTCGCGGATTTTATCCAGCTTCGATGAATTTTCGGCGCGAATGGCCTCAAGCTTGTCTTCGACAGCCCGTTTAAGCGCGTCCTGGGCGTGCCCGTTCTTGCCGGTCAAAACTTCCACGGCGGCGCTAACATTATCGAGCCGTTCTTTTTGGCGATCCCCCAATTCCTTTAGCGTGGCCGATACATTGGTGCCCAGATTCAGAAAGCTGCCCGTCATCTCCTCGCGCAACTCGCGCGCGGCTGCCGCCTGTTTTGTGGCGGACTCGTTCAATTTGCCTTCGACGCTTCCCCCAAAATCCTTGATTTGGGAGCCGAGGCCCTCGCCCAAGCCGTGGAACATCTTCAGCGCCGTTTCTTGAAATCCACGGGAGTTATCTGTCAGTTCCTGCCGCAGGGTCCGCGCCTCGTCATGCCCGTCGCGCCGGATCAGATCGGCCTCGGCGCGAACGGCGGCCTCGAACCGCTCCATCCATCCGGCCTCTCCAGTCCGCCGTCCGCTGCGCAAAAAGGCCAGCAAAGCGAACAGCGCGGCAAAGCCGGAGAATATGGGGGCGGCCAGGACGCCAAGGTCAGTTGCGGTCATTTTAGCAGCGCCTTCGAATGCCTACGAATAATGAGCGGTACTTAGCCGGGCTGACTAACCGCTCCGCACAATGCCTGCGAGACCATGGCGGGATTCCTCAAATCCGGCCAGCGCGGGGGGCGATTTTACTGCGGACAAGGCCATTTTTCGGGAAGCCGGCATGGATTCCGTTAAGGCGGCATTTTATGCAATGCGCCTTACCGCGAATTTAACGGCAGGCGGCGGTGCCGTAACGTATTGATGTATCGCGGTTATTCGGCGCCACGCCACCACCGCTGACGCGACCTTTCCGCTGGAATTGGGGTTAATCCGCGAGTTGCAAATATATTTAAAGGGATTCTAGAATCGCAGAATTCGTCCGAAAACGGCAAAAGATTCGCAAAAAGTGGCGGGCGAAAAATACGAGAGTCCGCCGTTAACCACGCCGGCATTTACCATCATAGGCGCCTACGCAAAACGAACGGGTTGTTAACCCGGAAGGCACTCGCCGAGAGTCTCCGAAACGCACAGCCCGCCGGAAGTTCTGACGCGCAACGCCGCCATCGCGCCGGAGCAAATCGAGCTGGCCGCCGCTATTGGGAGTAGCCTCGAAGGCCGGACGGAACGCCAGAAAAATCCGCCGTCCGCAACCACTATGAAATTCCTATAGTGGTCCGCCGATCCTTACATTGCATTTATATGGCAAACCGAAGACCTTCCTTAGCACTTTCGCGCCTACGATTCGCCGCAAAGCGGCGCCCCGGCGGCGCCAATTTCGCTAAGAGAGTGCTCCAATGACAGATCTGCTGATGCTTGCACTGGGGCTGGGGTTCTTTGTCATCGCCCTGGCTTACGTCACCGCCTGCGACAATTTGTGAGAACGCCATGACCCTCGATTATATCCTGGCCGGCGCCGTCACCGCCTTCCTGCTCGGTTATCTCGTTTACGCGCTTGTCCGCCCCGAGCGCTTTTAGATCCCGCTTTCGATGGAATCAAAAGCGGGATCTAAGTCTTAGTTTAGCCGCGCGTCTTATCGGAAAAACCGCTCACACCTCCGGGACAGGCCCGAAGGCATGCTTTTTCCGGACGCACTCTAAGGAACGCCAATCATGACATTCCAAGGCTGGGTGCAAATCGCACTCTATGTGCTGGTTATTATACTCATCACCAAGCCGCTGGGCGGCTACATGACCCGGGTGTTCAACGGCGAGCGCACGCTGCTCTCGCCCGTGCTTCAGCCCGTCGAGCGGCTGCTTTATAGGGTCAGCGGCGTTGACGAAACGCGCGAGCAAAGCTGGGTTACCTACGCGATCGCCATGCTGTTCTTTAGCGTCGCGGGCTTCGTGACGCTTTATCTGTTGCAGCGCTTGCAGGCTTACCTGCCGTTCAATCCGCAAGGCCAGGCCAACGTAGAGCAAAGCTCTGCCTTTAACACTTCAGTCAGCTTTGTCTCCAACACCAACTGGCAGTCCTATACACCCGAATCCACCATGAGCTACCTCACGCAGATGGCAGGGCTCACGGTTCATAACTTCCTCTCCGCCGCCACGGGCATTGCCCTAGCGGTCGCGCTCATTCGCGGTTTCGCGCGGCGCCAGTCGAACACGATCGGCAATTTCTGGGTCGATATAACCCGTTGCACGCTTTACCTGCTGCTGCCGGTCTCCATCGTGGTTGGCCTGTTCTTCGTCTCGCAGGGCATGCCGCAGAACCTGCACGCCTATACCGAGGCCACCACGCTCGAAGGGGCTAAGCAGGTGATCGCGCAAGGTCCGGTCGCGTCCCAGGAAGTCATCAAGATGTTCGGGACGAATGGCGGCGGCTTCTTCAACGCCAATTCGGCGCATCCCTTCGAGAACCCGAACGCGCTCACGAACTTCGTTCAGCTCATCCTGATCTTTTCCATCGGCGCCGCACTAACAAACGTGTTCGGCCGCATGGTCGGCGATCAGCGCCAGGGTTGGGCGATTTTTGCCGTGATGGGGCTGTTGTTCCTTGGCGGCGTTACGCTCTGCTACTGGGCGGAGGGCAAAGGCAATCCCCAGATCGCAGCCCTTGGCGTCGATCAAACCCCAAGCGCGCTTCAATCCGGCGGCAATATGGAGGGCAAGGAGGTACGCTTCGGTATCGCGAACTCCGCGCTCTTCACCACGGTTACGACCGACGCATCCTGCGGCGCGGTGAACAACATGCACGACAGCCTTCTGCCGCTCGCCGGCATGGTGCCGCTCATCAATATCATGCTGGGCGAGATCATCTTCGGCGGCGTGGGCTCGGGCCTTTACGGCATGCTGCTCTTCGCGATCCTCTCGGTTTTCATCGCGGGGCTTATGGTCGGCCGCACGCCGGAATATCTCGGCAAGAAGATCGAGGCGAAGGAGGTGAAGATGGCGATGCTCGCGATCCTGATCCTGCCGGCCTCGATCCTTGGCTTCTCGGCCATCGCCACGGTTGCGAAGGACGGTCTTGCCGGGGTGGCGAACGCCGGCCCGCATGGCTTCACCGAGATCCTTTATGCCTACACTTCGGCGACCGGCAACAATGGCAGCGCGTTCGCGGGGATCTCGGCAAACACGATGTTCTACAACACCACGCTCGGCATCGCGATGCTGATCGGGCGCTTCCTCATGGTCATCCCGGCACTCGCCATCGCCGGGTCTCTGGCACACAAGAAGATCCTGCCGCCGTCCGCCGGCACCTTCCCGACCCATGGGATGCAGTTCGTGCTTCTGGTTGCCGGCGTCATCCTGATCGTCGGCGGGCTGACCTTCTTCCCAGCCATTTCCCTCGGACCCGTCGTCGAGCATCTCGCGATGACGGCTGGCCAAACCTTTTAAGCTTTGAGGACCGGGATAAATGTCTCCTGTATCGAAATCCAAACGGATGGCGACGGCAACGATCGCCGATCCCAAGATCCTGATTCCGGCCATCGGCGACTCCTTCAAGAAGCTCGATCCGAGGCTGATGGTGAAGAACCCCGTCATGTTCGTGGTCGAGGTTGTCGCCGCGCTCACGACCGTGCTGTTCGTCCGCGACGTTTTTACGGGCGCCGGTCATTACGGCTTTTCGCTCCAGATCATCCTGTGGCTCTGGTTCACGGTGCTGTTCGCGAACTTCGCGGAAGCCGTGGCCGAGGGCCGGGGCAAGGCGCAAGCCGCCAGCCTGCGCGCGACAAAGACGGATGTCGTCGCCAAGAAGCTTGCCGATGCGCGCAATCGGGACAAGTTCACGGAGATCCCCGCGGTCGAGCTGAAGCCCGGCGACATCGTGTTTGTGGAGGCGGGCGATCTGATCCCGTCGGATGGCGACGTCATCGAGGGCGTTGCCTCCGTGAACGAGGCCGCCATCACCGGCGAGTCCGCGCCGGTCATCCGGGAGTCGGGCGGCGACCGCTCGGCCGTGACCGGCGGCACGATGGTGATCTCCGACTGGATTGTCGTGCGCATCACCGCTGCCCAAGGCTCGACCTTCCTCGACCGGATGATCGGGCTTGTGGAAGGTGCCGAGCGTCAGAAAACGCCCAATGAAATCGCGCTGAATATCCTGCTGGCCGGCATGACGATCATCTTCGTCTTCGCGGTCGCGAGCATCCCAAGCTTTGCGTCCTACGCCGGCGGCGAGATCACGGTTATCGTGCTTGTGGCGCTGTTCGTGACGCTTATTCCGACGACCATCGGCGCGCTGCTTTCGGCCATCGGCATCGCAGGGATGGACCGGCTCGTGCGCTTCAACGTGCTTGCCATGTCCGGCCGCTCGGTCGAGGCCGCGGGCGACGTCGATACGCTGCTTCTCGACAAGACGGGCACCATCACGCTCGGCAACAGGCAGGCGTCGGAGTTCGTGCCCTTGCCGGGCGTCAGCGAAAGGGAGCTCGCGGATGCGGCACAGCTCGCTTCGCTTCCGGACGAAACCCCGGAAGGCCGCTCCATCGTTGTGCTAGCCAAGGAGCGCTACGGCATACGCGGGCGCGACATGGCTCCGCTCGGCGCGCACTTTATCCCGTTCACCGCGCAAACGCGCATCAGCGGCATCGACCTTGAGGACGACCAGATCCGCAAGGGCGCGGTCGACGCCGTGGTCAACTATATCCGGCAGGTTAACGGCAACCCCAACATGCCGGCGCCTCGCGACCTCGAACGCCTGGCGGAGAAGATCGCGAAGAATGGCGGCACGCCGCTGGCGGTTGCCCGGGGTGGCAAGCTGCTCGGTGTCGTTCACCTGAAGGACATAGTGAAGGGCGGCATCCGCGAGCGCTTTGCGGAGCTTCGGCGCATGGGTATCCGCACGGTCATGATTACCGGCGACAATCCCTTGACCGCGGCGGCAATCGCGGCGGAGGCCGGCGTCGACGACTTCCTGGCGCAGGCCACGCCCGAGACCAAGCTGCAGCTGATCCGCGACGAGCAGGCCAAGGGCAAGCTCGTGGCCATGTGCGGCGACGGAACCAACGACGCCCCAGCCCTTGCCCAGGCCGATGTCGGCGTGGCCATGAACACCGGCACGATGGCGGCGCGCGAGGCCGGCAACATGATCGACCTCGACAGCGATCCGACCAAGCTGATCGAGATCGTGGAAATCGGCAAGCAACTGCTCATCACGCGCGGCGCGCTTACCACCTTCTCCATCGCCAACGACGTGGCCAAGTACTTTGCCATCATCCCGGCGATGTTCGCGGTGTTCTACAAAGGCCCCAATGGCAAGGGCCTTCTGGACGCGCTCAACATCATGGGCCTTGCCTCGCCCACGAGCGCCATACTTTCGGCGGTCATCTTCAACGCGCTGGTCATCGTCGCGCTGATACCGCTGGCACTTCGCGGTGTCGAGTACCGCCCCATGGGCGCCTCGAAAATGCTCACACGCAACCTCTTGATCTATGGTCTGGGCGGCCTTGCCGTTCCGTTCGCCGGCATCAAGCTCATCGACCTGGCTGTGTCAGCCATGGGCCTTGCTTAAGGAAACCGCCATGCTGAAACAAATCCGTCCTGCTATCGTCTTGATCGCCGCGTTCACGCTTATAACCGGCCTGGCTTATCCGCTCGCAATGACCGGCATCGCCCAAGTGGCATTTCCCCACGAGGCCAATGGCAGCCTGATCGAGCGCAACGGCAAGGCTATCGGCTCCGAGCTGATCGGCCAGAACTTTGCCGGCGAGCGTTATTTCCATGGCCGGCCATCGGCCACCACCGATACCGATCCGAACGATGCCACCAAAACCGTGCCGGCGCCTTATAACGCCGGCAATTCCGGCGGCTCGAACGCCGGGCCGTCGTCCAAAGCCCTGATGGACAGGGTTGCGGACGATGTAAAAAAACTGAAGGCGGAGAACCCAGGCGCCCTTGTCCCGGCCGATCTCGTGACCACATCCGCTAGCGGGCTCGATCCCGATATATCGCAGGCGGCCGCCCTGTTTCAGATTCCGCGCATAGCGAAGGCGAGGCGGGTGTCCAAGGACCGGCTGAAGCAGCTCGTCGAGGAGAATACGGCGGGCCGCACCTGGGGAATTCTCGGCGAACCGCGCGTTAACGTTCTCCAGCTAAATTTGAGCCTCGATGCGCGGTTCCCCGCAGCCGCAAACCGGAAACCTTAAGCCACTTTCCCTGCTAGCTAGGGACTGGGCAGCGGTGTTATTTCTTGCATCGGTTTTCCTGAAGCCACACTCGGCTTCAGGGTGCTTTGTCTAGCAGGTGAAGTGAATGCGTCTAACCGACATCATAACCCCGGCAACCGTCGCGGTGCACGTGCGTCTCAACGATAAGGCGCACGCGCTGAGATTTGCGGCGGCCTCGCTGGGCGCCAGGAGCGGGCTAGACCCCGAGCGCATCCGCGAGGCCCTTGCGGCGCGCGAGGAGCTGGGGTCGACCGGGATCGGCCGGGGCATCGCGGTTCCCCACGTTTGCCTTGCCGATTTGGACCAGCCCTACGCCTTGTTCTGCACCTTGGCCGAGCCGATCGACTTCGATGCCATCGACGGCAAGCCGGTGGACCTGATCTTTACGATCATCACTCCGCCCGGCGCGGGCACTGGCAGCGGGCAGGCGCTGTCTTATCTTGCCGCGTTTTCGCGCCTGCTCAGGGACAACAATGTGGCTGGGGCCTTACGAAATGCCGATAATCCTTGGAGCGTCTATGATATTGTCGGGAAGTTCAGTCCCGCGTCCGCTCAACTTGTAAGCTAAGGGGTATGCCGGAAACCGAAACGATAAGACGCCCCTCTCCCGACGCGCTGCTTGTCGAAGCCCGGCGCGAGGATAAGACGCGTGGCAAGCTAAAGGTGTTCCTGGGCGCGGCGCCGGGCGTCGGCAAAACCTATGAGATGCTGCTGTCTGCCAAGGCCAAGCTCGCCGAAGGCGCGGATGTCGTTGTCGGCGTTGTCGAAACCCACGGCCGCGCGGAAACCGAGTCGCTGCTCAAAGGGTTCGAGGTTCTACCCCGCGCGAGCATCAACTATCACGGCCATATCCTCCACGAGATGGACCTGGACGCTCTCCTGAAGCGCCGTCCGCAGATCGCGCTGGTGGACGAACTCGCCCATACCAACGCGCCGGGCAGCCGGCATCCGAAGCGTTATCTCGACGTGGAGGAACTGCTCGCCGTTGGCATCGACGTCTACACCACGCTCAACATCCAGCATGTCGAGAGCTTGAACGATGTCGTGGCGCAGATCACGCGCATCCGCGTGCGTGAGACGGTGCCGGACTTGGTGCTCAACAAGGCCGACGACATCGAGGTCATCGACCTGTCTCCCGAGGAGTTGATCCAGCGGCTCAGGGAAGGCAAGGTCTACGTTCCCAAGCAGGCCGAACGCGCGCTCAACCATTATTTCTCGCCCGGCAACCTGACCGCGCTCAGGGAACTGGCGCTCCGCCGCACCGCACAGCGCGTGGACGAGCAGCTTTTGACCCACATGCGCGCCCACGCTATTGCTGGGCCGTGGCCCGCGGGCGAACGCCTCCTCGTCTGCGTCAGCGAGGACCCGCGCTCGGCGGGGCTTGTGCGCTACACCAAGCGGCTGGCCGACAGGCTGCACGCGCCCTGGACCGCGATCTATATCGAGACCCGCCGCAGCCAGAACCTTCCCGAGATCGAGCGCGACCGTATCGCCGATACTTTGCGAACCGCGGAAAAGCTTCAGGGCGAAGCGATCACGATCCCCACCGGCGGAAACGTTGCCGAGGATATCCTGTCCTACTCGCGCGCCAATAACGTGACGCAAATCGTGATGGGCAAGTCCGAGCGCACGCGCTGGTTCGAACTCATCAACGGCTCGGTCGTCCGCGATATTGTGCGCCACTCCGGCAATATCAGCGTGCATGTGATCGCGGGCGATCATCTGGCAAGCGAGCCAATTCCGAAGAAATCGGTCAAGACGAAAGCGCCTTCGGACCACGGCACCTTCGTTCCCCTCCCTTATCTGCTGACGGTTGCCGCGGTTGCGCTGGCGCTGGGGTTCGCCTATGTGCTCCAGCCGTTCATCGGCATCGAGAGTGCCGACCTTGTCTTTCTCGTTGCCGTCATCGGCATCGCTTACGCCTACGGATTGTGGCCCTCGATGTTTGCCGCGGTCACGAGCATGCTCGTGTACCATTTCTTCTTCCTGGAGCCGGCCCACCGCTTTTTCCTGGAGCCCGCCCACGCCTTTGCCATCTCCGATTTCAAGAACTTCTCCGCGCTCTTCTTTTTCTTCTTCACAGCCTTTGTCGTCAGCAACCTGACCGCCAAGGTCAGGGCGCAGGCGTACACCGCGCGCAATCGCGCCGCCACGACGGAAGCGCTCTACATTTTCTCGAAGAAGCTTGCGGGCATCGTCTCGTTGGACGATCTGCTCTGGGCCGCGGCCTACCAGATCGCGCATTCGCTGAAGACCGATGTGGTGATTGTGCTGCCCGAGCCCGACGGGGTGCTGCGCGTGAAGGCCGGTTTTCCGCCCGAGGACGATCTCGACGGGGCCGAGCTTGGAGCCGCGAAGTGGTCTTTCGAGAACAACCGGCCGGCGGGGAAAGGCTCGGACACGCTGCCCGGCGCGAAACGCCTCTTCTTGCCCTTGCGCACCGGCTCGGGCGCGGTGGGCGTCATCGGCCTGGCACGCGGCCAGCGGCCGGAAATGCTGCTCACGCCGGACGAGCGGCGCCTTCTCGATGCGCTGATGGATCAATCGGCGGTTGCCATCGAGCGCGTGCGGCTGGCCGGGCAAATCAACGAGGCGCGGCTGGCGGCGGAGACCGAGCGGCTGCGCGCGGCGCTGCTGACCTCCTTGTCGCACGACCTCAAGACGCCGCTGGCCTCGATCCTGGGCTCCGTGACCTCGCTCAAGCAATATCGCGATATTCTTGAAACGCCGCAGCGCGACGAGCTGGTGTCGACCATCCAGGAAGAAGCCGAGCGGCTTTCCCGCTTTGTCGCAAACCTGCTCGATATGACCAAGATCGAGGCGGGCAGCATAGAGCTTGAGCGGCAGCCGGTCGACATCGACGAGGTTGTGGGAGCGGCGCTTCAGCGCGTGGCCAGCATGGTGGCGCATCATCACGTCGAGGCCGATCTTGAGGCGAACCTGCCCATGCTCAACCTGGACGTAATGCTGTTCGAGCAGGTGCTCGTGAATCTGCTCGACAATGCCGCAAAATATGCGCCGCCGGAGTCGGTCATAACGGTTCGCGCCCGGCGCAGCTTCGGCTCGATAGCCATCGAGGTTTTGGACGAGGGGCCGGGAATCCCAGAGGACCGGCTTGAGCGCGTCTTCGAGAAGTTCCATCGTGTGAAGCACGGCGACCGGCAGCGCGCCGGCACCGGCCTTGGACTGGCGATCTGCCGCGGTTTTGTGGACGCACTTGGCGGGAAGATCGTCGCGGCGAACAGGGCCGACCGCTCCGGCGCGATTTTTACGATTACGTTCCCCAATCCGGAAAAGGGCGCGGCGGCCTGACGCTGCTTGAAAGAGATGGCCGCAGCCGGCGATAAGACGAGGGTTCTTGTAATCGACGACGAGCCGCCGATCCGGCGCCTCCTGCGAACGAGCCTTACAGCCGAAGGCTTCGAGGTGCTCGAAGCCGAGACCGGGGAAAAGTCGCTTGCCCTGATCGGCAGTGCCAAGCCCGACCTCGCAATTCTGGATTTGGGGCTTCCCGATCTCGACGGTTTGGACGTGATCCGGGCGTTGCGCGCCAGCGGATCGAAGATGCCCATCATCGTTCTGTCGAGCCGGTCCGGCGAGCGCGGCAAGGTCGAGGCCCTGGACCTTGGCGCCGACGACTATGTCACCAAGCCTTTCGGGATCGCGGAGCTGGTCGCGCGCATTCGTACCGCCTTGCGGCACCGCTTTCAGGAGCAAGGCAGCGAGCCCGTGTTCAAGAGCGGCGGCCTGAGCGTGGATCTTGTCCGGCGCATCGTGACCGTGAAGGGCGAAGAGGTGAAGCTTTCGCCCAAGGAATACGATATCCTGCGGCTGCTGGTGCATCCATGCCGGCAAGGTTTTGACCCACCGCTTCCTCATGCAGGAGGTCTGGGGGCCTTCATGCGATGTGCAATATTTGCGGATCTATGTGCGCCAGCTGCGGCAGAAGATCGAGACGGACCCGGAAAGCCCCGCGCATATCCTGACGGAGACCGGCGTAGGCTACCGGCTGCGCGTGCAGGAGGGGGATCCAAAAAACGGTTGAGCCGCGCGTGGTGCAGGCTGGGCCCGCGAGCCCTATCCGGCGCGCGCCTGCAAGGAGCGGTGCAATTCCTCGATGACGAGATCCATCGCGACCGGCTTTGTGAAGGTTGGCGTTCCTTCGAAGACCGCGGGCTGCTGCGCGCGGGCGTAGCCGGTCATCGTGATGAACGGAATGCCGCGGATATGAAGCTCTTTCGCAACCGGCTCAGAGGTTTCGCCGCGCAGGTTGATGTCGAGCACCGCGGCATCGCAGCCGCCCTTTTCGATGAGCGCTATCGATTGGGCTACAGTCAATGCCGGTCCTGCAATTTCGAAACCGGCGGATGCCAGGGCCTGGGCAAGCTCGATGGCCAACAGTGCATTGTCCTCGACAATCAAAATGCGTCCACCCATTACTTACCTCGTTCACGGATCGCCACCGTTGCCGGCGTTTGGTTGTTTTCCTCAGGCGGGCGGCTGGGTCCCCATCCAATTCAATGAGCAGCGGAGAAGCAGCATGCATAACATTGAAACAGCCTTGCGATTGCGTATATTTCTTGGCGAGGACGACAAATATATGGGCCGCCCGCTTTACGAGGAAATCGTGGTTCAGGCGCAGCAGTCCGGCATAGCCGGAGCCACCGTGTTTCGCGGCTATATCGGTTACGGGCGCGCAAGCGGCCTGCATATGGGCAAGATCCTTCACAGTTCGAGGGACGCGCCGGTTGTTGTCGAGATCCTCGATAGCGAAGCAAAAGTGAATGCGTTTTTGGATGTGCTCGATCAACTCCTTGGCGGAGGGGTAGTCACGGTCGAGAAGGTTCAGCTGCTTCGCTATTCGAAAAGGCCTAAGGCGGGCGGACCGGCTGCCGCTTCTTGATGGCGGTTTGAGTCGCGACATCGCGGGGCACCGGCGCGAAGCTGTCTTCCGCAAGTTTCCGCAAAGGTTTCTGCCGCAAATTTGGGCAAACCGCGTGGTACCACCCGTTTGCTGTGATGCAAATTTACGCAATGCTGCACATCAGCAACAACAACCCATTACCTCCATCCGGTGTGCATTCTCCTCATTGCCGCGAAGCGTGAACCGCGCAATATTCGTCTCCGGGCAATATAACTTGATGGAGTGATATCGTGGCACTTGGGGGATTGAAGGGGCGCCTGCTGGCTGGCGCATCGCTTTTGGTCGTGGCCGGGCCGGCTATGGCAGCCGATCTTAGCAGCGGTGGAAGCATGAAGGATGCGCCGGCGGCCGTCGCCGATGCGCTCGCTATCACGGGCTATGTGCAGACGACGAACGACTACATATTCCGCGGCGTCTCGCAAAACCGGCGCGATGTTACCCTGCAGGGTGGCTTCGATGCGACCTATAAGATGTTCTACGTTGGAACGTTCACCTCTGGCGTCGACTTCGATCTGAAGACTGGTACGCCTGGATATAATTCCAGCCAGGAAGTCGATCTGTACGCCGGCATCAAACCGACGCTTGGCCCGGTCACGCTCGATCTTGGGGTGATTACCTATAATTACCTCGGTACGAATTTGCTTCCTGGCTTTTACGACCCCTTCTATTACGAGCTGAAGGCTGGCGCCAGCATCACGGTGCTGAAGGATTTGGCGCTGAGCGGCACCATCTTCTACTCGCCGAATTATTTTGCGGAAACCGGGCCGGCACTCACGTTCGAAGGCACGGCCTCGAAGCCCATCGCCAAGATCGGCGGTGTCGACGTAGCGGCGAGCGGCACAGTTGGGTACACGACCTACAGCGACGCTACAGCGCATGGAACTCCTAATAACGACTACACCTATGGAAACCTCGGCCTCACCGGCACAGTCGGAGCGTTGTCGCTGGACCTTCGCTGGTGGGATACGGACCTCCCGAAGAGCGTGTGCGATCTTTCCGCCAACCAGTGCGGTTCGGCTTTCGCTGGCACGCTAAAGCTTTCGTTCTAAGCGAAGCTTGCAATCAACTTGCAGATTTGGGCCGGGGAAACCCGGCCCTTTTTGCTTTCCAGCCCCGGGGCCTTCGATGGGCACCTCACGGATGACAATGCGGTGCTCCCGCGCCTCCTAGCCGTTTTCTATGAATATACACAACAAAGGCGCCCGGCTTTCCGGCGGTGGCGAGACTTCCGAAGCGGCCTAGCGGGCAGTAATCGCGGGTCAGTCGAGCCTCAAGCATCGCGCGCCGCTCCGGATGCTCGCATTTGAGCCGGAACGCTGGATCGGAAACGACGGCAAAGGCGGGATTGCGATCCAGGGAATCGGCTAAGGCCCTGTCCGCCCCTGGAAGGGGAAAATCGCAAAGGAGTTGAATTGGGTGAAAGATCGGGCCTGTAGGGCCGGCGCCGGCCGCTAGATAGACGATCAAGTCCCGGTCGGCCACGAAAATGGGCTCGCCGGGTTTCAATCCCGCCTTGTGCATAGCTGCCGCGGCGGCGCCCGCGGCGCGCAGGCTATCGCCGCTGGGGAGGTATAGAGTAGCCGCGGACCAAACAGAGAAATAGATCGAAAAGCCGAGCGCCACGGCGCGCCAAGTGCATCGGCGGACTGGGCCTTCAAAGCGGCCCAGAACCCCATCGGCGAACATCCCCGCCGCGAGGCAAAGCGGTTGCAGCACCGTCAAGGCATAGAAGTGGATCGCGGCGCCCCCGCTTAACAATCCGGCTAAAGCTCCCATGGTCCAGGCCGCGAGAAGCCTTGGGGTGTAGACAGCGCGATTGCCCGGCAGGCGGCGGCTTGCCCAAAAGCCTGCGGCCATAGCGATGTCTGGGAGCACCTGCAGCGCCTCTATGCCCACGCGCCTGAAAGCCTCGCTCCAGGCCGGGGAGTAGCTGCCGCCAGTGCGGCGCAGGGCGGAGATGGCCGCCAGATCGATCAGGTCGCCGAAATGGCCGATTGCCGCGAAATAGAGCGCAAAGCCCGCAGGCACCGCGCAGCAGCCGGCGGCGAAGGCTGTGTATGCCTTCAGGCGGCTCGCGCGGCAACTCCACAGCAAGACAAGAGCGAACGCCACAGCCTCGAATAGGGCCGTTTGCTTGATGCAGGCCGCGGCGCCGAAAAGCAGGCCCGATGCCGCCAGCCGACGCAGGCGTTCGCGCCCGCTAGCGGAGAGCGCGGACGAGCCCATCAGCATCGCGAACGTGGTGAAGGGAGCCATGATAAGCTCGGCCGGAGAGAGGGTGCCGCCAAGGTTCAGGCTGGAGAAGATGTAGAGCAGGGCAGCGGCTCCGCCCGCGAGTTCGCCCATGAAGCGCCGCCCGAGCAGGTAGAGACCGGAGGCGGTTATCGCCACCGACACGGTGGTTAGCGCTTTAGCAGCGAGCAGGGTAGGGCCGGCGAGCGCCTCCGCTGCCGCCATGAGAAGAAACAGCAGCGGCGGCTTCACGTCGTAGGCGCCGGCATAAGGCGGGAGCCCGTGCAGCCATTGACGGCCGATCACCAGATAATACGCCTCGTCCACGCCCACATTGCTGTTGAAAGGCGCCCTTGCCACAACGGCTAGCAGAAGGATTGCCGCGAGCGCCGCCAATGGCCGCGCCTGCGCCGCTAGGAGGCGGTGAGCGAAAAGAAAAAGGCGCAAGTCCCGCTCCTTTGGGGGAAGGTCACGGCTCAGCCTAGCGTCACAGTCTGAAGCCAAGGTTGCGGGCGTCCGGCGCATTTGACCGGCCGGCGCCAGCGCGGGCTCTAAAGCCAATGCGGCCTGGCCCAACGCGGCCAGAGTATCGTGCGCTTACGGGGGGCACCGTCATCGCGAGGCGGCACTTGCCGCCGTGGCGATCCAGGCAAAGGGCTGTGACCGTCGCCTGTGGATTGCTTCGCGGCGCTCGCAATGACGGCGATTCCAATCGAGCGCCCCGCGAGCTGGCTGAGGCGATGCCGGCAATTGGAGCTGAGTTCCCAGGCAAACATTAATGCACGCGGGCTATAAGTTTGCGGGCGTACTATGCTTAAGCTCATGGCGGGTCTCAACGGGCATGCTTACCTGGATCGTTGGCCTTTCGCGGACGCGTAATTTCTTAGCTGCGCTATCGCGCTTCGCGCTACTTGAGCGCAGATCGAGCCGGCGCGGCTCCGTCGCGATCCAGATGGCCATCATGATGACCGTCCTGATTGGGATGGCCGGGCTTGGCACCGAAGTGCCCTACATGATGTACAAGCACCGCCAGATGCAGACGGCGGCGGATTTGGGGGCGCTGGGCGCGGCGGTGGCATTGGCGCAGGGCTATCCGGCCATTGCCACGGAGGCGGATGGAATTGCCGCGGCGCTTGGTTTCACCAACGGCTCAAGCAATGTGACCGTCACCGTCAACAACCCTCCGAAGAGCGGCAACTACACCAGCAATTCGAGCGCCGTCGAAGTGATCGTGAGCCAGCCGCAAACGCTGAAAATGGCGGGGCTGTTCGGCGTCTCTGTGTACAATCTAAGCGCGCGGGCGGTGGCGCTTGCAGGATCGGGCAGCGGCGGCGGTTACTGCATGCTGGCGTTGGATCCAATCGGGCAGGGGTGGTCGGTGTCGGGGGTCGGCTTATGGGGGGGCGTTAGGGTCACGATGACCGGGTGTGGAATGGCCGTCAATGCATCGGGATCGGCGGCCCTGATACTGCAGTCAGGCGGGACCCTGACCGCGCCATTGGTGTCAATAGCCGGACAGCTGAACAACGTCTGGTCGACGGTGAACGTTACGAGCCTTAAGCAGAACCAGCCGGCCGTCTCCGATCCATATGCAAACGTTGCCATGCCGGGCAGCACCGGCTGCGATTATGACTTCTTACTGGGCCAGCTCAAGCCAGTTGACGCTTTCCCCTGGCCGGTATTGCAACGGCCTGTCGTTTGGAGGCGGGTACACCTGGACCCTTTCGCCGGGAGTTTACTACATCAAATCCGGGCAATTCAACATAGCAGGCGGGGCATCCATAATTGGGACCGGCGTTACCATCGTGCTCACAACTACCGATGGCGGCAACAGCTATGCCACTTTGTCCGTAACGAACGGCACCAACGTTACACTAAGCGCCCCAACCACGGGGCAGACAGCGGGAATATTGTTCTTCGGCGACCGCAACGCGCCCTCGTCCAACTCTAATTTCATCTCCGGCTTTACCATCGCAAACTGGACCGGCGCAATCTACTTGCCCACCCAAACCGTCCAATATGGGGGAGGCGGCACCATTACCGGCTGCCAGCAACTGATCGCCTGGCATGTCGACGATTACATTAACGACCTGCCTTTCGATGGCACCTGCACGGGCACCGGCATGAAGACCATCGGCGCCAGTTCCACCCTGTTGGTCGAATAGCGGCGGGAGGCGCGGGAAAGATGCTGCCAGGCAAATCCAGATACGGCAAAGCGGGCCGGCGCGCGCTGGCGGGCACGGCGGCGCTGGAGTTCGGGCTCGCGATCCCATTCCTTGCCATTCTCGTGACAGGCATCGTCGAGATTGGGTTCAGCATGTACCAGGCGATGCAGGTAACTTACGCGGCGGAGGCTGGGCTGGCTTACGCCGCAAAAAAAGGCTGGGATTCCACTGGCATAACGAATGCCGCCGTCAATTCCACAGGCTTGTCCGGTATGAGCGTCACCCCCACCCAGTTTTGCGGTTGTCCGAGCGCTACCGCGCTTACAAACGCCACTTGCGGCACCACCTGCACAAGCGGAGATACGGCCGGCCAGTATATCAATATAAGCGTCACGCTCACGCGCAAGTCCATCGTCGGCACCACTGGCTTTGGGTTGCCGTCCACGGTCTCGGCGCAGGCGATCCTGAGGCAGAATTAGCGCCATGGCGAAAAGATCGCATAGCCGACTAAGGGCGCTCGGAAAGCGGGGAACGGCCGCGCTCGAATACGGCATCATCGCGCCGGTGCTGTTTCTTTTCCTCCTTGGAACCGTGGACATGGGCCGCCTCATGTGGATGTATGCCGGGCTCTACCGGGGCGTTGAGGCCGCTGCCCGCTGCGGCGCCGTGAATGCGAACGCCTGCGCGACAACCGCCGAAATCCAAGCCGTGGCCGCGAGCGCGGTTTGGGGCACGGCGATTTCCTCATCGGTCTTCAGCGTGTCCACCACCGCGTCGTGCGGCATACAAGTGACCGCGAGCTACAGCTTTAAGTTCTATACGCCAGGACTTAGCACGATCACATTGGCGCCATCCGCTTGCTTCACCAGCATGAATTAGTCCCAATCGAAGCTACCGTTTGGGCTTACCGGGCGGGCCGTTGTTAACGGATTTCCGGCCGCCCGGGCGTCTTTCGATATCGAACTAATTTAGCAGATGCGCCTTTATGGATCGTTAAGCGCGAAGCGGGCCGCGTAAGACATTGAAAACAGGATAGAAAAAGCAAGGAGCCGTGCGCTGGAACTGGTTAATGCGCGAATTGCAAATATATTTAAACGGATTTTGGAATCGTGGAACCCGGCCAAAAACGCGAAAAGATTCGCAGAAATGCGGCGGCGAAAAATATGGGACCGCGCCGTTTACCATACCGGCGTTAATCACGATGCGGCCTTACGCGAACTTAAGCGCCCGTTAAACCGTGGACCTGCATCGGCCGGGCGGCACTTTATCCCAAAATATCGATATGGCGCCTGTGCCGGCCTCATGAACGCCGGCAACGCCTACGCATTCCAAATAGGCGGGGCCGAAAGCCTGCGTGCACTTTAACCACCACGCAACTATTGAGTGTCCTTTTTCTCTCACGCTTGGCATAAGCGTCGTGTGCGATAAACGCAGCCTTAAGTCGGCCATTTGGAGAGAGGATCATGTATCAGTTCGCATATTCCGCGATCTGCGAAGAGTTGCCCGCCCCTTCCAGCCAGCTGTTGCAGCGCCAGAAGCTGCCAGATGCGATTGAGTTGATCGAGGCCGCGGACAAGGCCCGCCCCGAATCTCACGTGCAGCTTCAGCTTCTGTCGGATTTCCGGCGGCTGTGGCTCTCGATCGCGAACGATCTCGTGCGCGAGGGCACCGATCTTGCCCCCGAATCGCGCGAAAATGTGCACAAGGCCGCGAGCCATGTGCTCGATGAAATCGAGCGCCGCCGCTTCAGCAGGAACGGCGTGTCAAGGGGCCGGCCTGCAGCAACCGTTCCATCGCAGGATTTGCTTCTGTGACAAAATCCGGCCTGACCTCTCCGCCAAATGTCCTCGAAAGCGCGCCTGAAAACCTCTCCGAGATCGAGCGGATGCTTGGAGCGGCGCTTAGGGACTTTGCCTCGGAACTCAGGCTCGCGGACGCGGCGGATTTCGCCGCGTTCATCCGCATCGGCCATATGGCGAATTTGCAGAGCTTGGTGCAATCTTCCGCCGAGCTCTATTTCAAGCACGGTACGCTGGAGCTTGCGGAGCCCGGCGAGCTTGAACTCGATTGGGCGCAACCGCCGCTCATAACCCTGCCCATGAAGTTCCGCCACGCCGGGGTTCGTGTGTATTTCCGGCTCCGGCTGGCGGCGGCTTTGGCCGCCGTCGAGGTGGAGTCGATCACGGCGGAGAGCGGCGCCACAGGTGCGGATTTGCAAGGAAAGCTACAGGAAGCGCTTGCAAGCGCGCGCATCTTACAGGCGTGAAACCTGCCGGGGCGGAACGATTGGGCCGCGCCGCCATTTTTTAGTCGCGCAAGTTCCCGGCGGAGGGTTCGCCGGGGAGCCTTGGCGCAACGCGCGGCAAAGAAAAATAGCAAAGAGTAAGCTAGAGAGCCGTCTATCGCCAGCAGAAATGGAAGATTAGCTGCCGGCGATGCTTCCGCGCCATTTGATATTCATCAACGGATATAAGCCTTTTGCCATCTATTGTACTTTAGACGTACAGGAGTAGTCTCTGTATGGAGGTAGATAGAATGGAACACGCGCAACACACACTAACGCATCCGCGCTTCGATGGTGGACCTGTGCTGGAAATGTACTGCGCCTCCTTGGATGCTTGGAAAAAGAACCTCGACGCCTTTGCGGAAGGCGCCGGGCACATGCAAAAACAGGGGGGTGAAGCACCTTCAGCCGCCGGCAATCCAAGCAATGCATCCGCGCAAGTGCAAAACGCCGCCGAAGACATCTTCGGGCGTGCCGTTGAGCAGCAAATGGAGCTTTGGCGTTTCTTCGGCAAACGGTGGGAGCAATATCTTTCCCTGCCTGCCGATATTTCCCGTTGCCGCTCCGCAATGGAAGTCGCTCAATTGCAGCTAGCGTTCTTGAGGAAAATGGCCGCCGATTACAGCGTCGAGGGCAACCAATTCGCGCGAAGCCTGCAGGGGCTCACCCCGGACTGGACGGCGGCGCAGCCCGTGCCGCTCACCGGCCAGCGGGAGACCCAGCATTGATGGCGAAGTGAGCGATCGAACGGACACCGCGGCCGGGTGAGGTTGCCCGCGTCCGCGTGAACCGGAATCGTCATCGCGAGGCGGCAAAGCCGCCGTGGCGATCCAGTGCAACTTGCTGTTTACGCTGGTATTTGCTGCTCTGGATTGCCTCGGCCTTCGGCCTCGCAATGACGGGTTAAGCCTTATGCTACCGCCTATGCGCCTGGGACGACGCCAGAGCGGTCAATAATTCCGTTCGTTGGTATATGTCGAAGCCTTGAAGCCGGAACGCTTCGCTTCCCTCGCAATGACGTGGCCAGGCGAGGGCCATCGGGCTCCTCGCCTGGGCCGCTTTCAAGGCTGGGTGTGTGCAAGATGCTCGCCGCCAGCAGGCCGCATGAAGCCCATCACCGTGGCACTCAGCGTGCTTCCGGTGAGGATGAGCGTGCCGCCAAGGGCCAGCAAGGCAACCAACGGCAGCACAGTGGCGTTGCCGCCCGCCAGCGCGATGACGCCGAGCACGATCGCGGCCAGGCCCGCCAGCGCCTGCATCGTCGCGGAACCGTATGCCATTTCATTGGCGAGTATCTCGGTGGTCGAGGCCGGGGCTGAAGCCGGAGTCTGCGGCGTTGCCAGCGAGGCCCGCTTGGCGGAATGCAGATGCCACACAGCGTTGCTGCTAAGCATCAAGGCCGCGCCGAACGCGATGATCGCGGCCGAAGTCAGCACCGCCGTCTGAACTCCCAGCAAGGCCAGAATGCCGAGCACGATGCCGGCCGCGCCAGCGAGAAATACCGCGGGGAGGCCGCCGCCGCCGATTTGGGTGGATGCCTCCGGCGAGAGAGTTGGCACGATTTGCGCGTATTCGGATAGCATCGCCCCGCCCTGAATGAGCAGCGCCGCGCCGAAGACAATCGTCGCGACCGAGACCATCATCTCAGGGGCCGTATGCGACAGGCCGACGATCGCCAGCACAATCGTTACAATGCCGCCGGCGGCATCGACGAAGCCGCCATAGGCGGCGCTTTCGCCGAACATCGTTCCAGTTTGCGTTAAAGCCATATCCGTCCTCCATTGCGGTTGAGCCTTGGCGCTGCCCCATGGCCCCAGACAACATCGCTAGCGCCTCGGCTCGCTCCGCGTTTTGCACGCCGGATTTGCCGGTTTGGCTGCCCGGCCGCCTGCGATCGCACGGCCAAGCGCCGGTAATCTTTCATTATAGAACACTGTTCGGGCAAGGCCTGTTCCCCCCGCGACTAGTAGCTTCGCGGGCGGGGCAAATAAACCCAATCCGGTTGTGCTTCTGCAAAAGTGCCCCCTCACTCTGTCTCTCTCCCCGCCAGCTCGCCTTGGCGAGCTGGCATCTCAGCGTGGCCGCATCCGCAAGCGGATGCGGCTGGGAGAGAGGACGCGCGAACGTCCGCTGCGGGTGGTTCCGGCGTCCCTTCTCCCCGTCCGCATCCGCAAGCGGATGCGGCAGCAAAAGATGCAAGCACGCCAAGGCGTGCTTGCGCGGAGAAGGACAGGATGAGGGGGGACTTAGCCAAGCACTCAACCGGATTGGGTTTAATGCTCAAGCGCTTGCGCTACTCGGCGGCTTTCAGCGCCGCTGGGGCATCGAGCGCAGCCTCAAGCGCGGCATATTGCGCCTCGGCTTTCTTGATGTTCGCCGCCTTGATGTGGCCGAAGCCGCGGATCGCATCGGGAACCGCCGCATATTGCGCCGCCGCCGCGAGGTTTGCCCTCGTGAGCTTCGGCAGAAGCCGCTCGATGCGCGCTTCGTAGTCAGCGAGCAGGGCGCGCTCGGCTTTCCGTTCCTCCATCCAGCCGAACACATCGAAGCGTGTGCCGCGCAGGCGCTTGGCCTTGGCCAAGAGCTTCATGGCGGTGAGCATCCATGGCCCGAAAGTGCGCTTCTCCGGCAGCCCGGTATCGGTATTGCGCCGCGATATGAGCGGCGGGGCGAGGTGCACCTTGATGCGCACGTCGCCGTCGAATTGCTCCTTGATCTGCGCCTCGAACCGGCCATCGGTGTAAAGCCGCGCGACCTCGTATTCGTCCTTGATGGCCATGAGCCTGTGGAGATTGCGGGCGACGGCTTCGGTCAAAACCTGGCTGCCCGGAGCGATAGCTTCCTCCCGGCGCGCGACTTTGCCGGCGAAGGCGCGGTAGCGGGCGGCATAGGCTTCGTCCTGGTAAGCGATGAGGTCGCGGGCGCGGATATCGATCAGCTCGCGGAGGGTGCGCGAGGTTTGCGGCGCCGGGTCCACCTTCGACATGAGCGCGCCCAAGTCCAGAGCCGCCTCGCGGCCTAGCGCAAAGGCGCGCTTGTTGGCCTCCACGCTGGCCCCGTTCAGCTCGATTGCGCGCAGGATCGCGCCACGGTCGAGCGGGATCAGGCTCTTTTGCCAGGCAAAGCCGGTAAGCACCATGTTGGCGAAGATGGTATCGCCCAGAAACGCGGTCGCGATGGCCTGGGCGGGGCAGTTCTCCGCGAGCCGCGCATTCGCCTTGAGCCGGGCCAGCATCGCGTCCGTCTTGTAGCCGGTGGAGTTGTCCGCCACGAACTCGGCCGTGGGCACCACTTCCGCGTCGGAGACAAGCGCTGTACGCCGGGCGCTCATCGCGGGCAGGCCGCTTTTGCCATGCGCCACCACGAGATCCGCCGCGAGCAGAAGGTCGGCTTGGCCCTCGCCGATGCGCGGGCTGTAAAGCTCGATGCCCTGGGCGGCAATCCGCAGGTGCGAATAGACCCCGCCGCCCTTCTGGGCGAGCCCGATCTGATCCATGACGCGCACTTGCCGGTTCTGAAGGTGGCCCGCCATGCCAAGGATCGCGGCAAGCGAGGTGATGCCGAGCCCGCCGATGCCGGTCATGAGGATGTTGTAGCCGTCCGGGCCCATGGCTGGCAGCGCGGGGTCCGGCAGTTCGCGCTCCTCGTGCGAGACCGCCGGCCGCCGCTTAGGCTTGCCGCCGTAGACCGAGACGAAGCTCGGGCAAAATCCTTGCACACAGGAGAAATCCTGGTTGCAAGTGGATTGATTGATCTTGCGTTTTCGCCCGAATTCCGTCTCAAGCGGCTCTACGGAGAGACAGTTGGAGGCGCGGGAGCAGTCGCCGCAACCTTCGCAAACACTTGCGTTAATAACGGCCCGGGCCGGCGATTGTTCCAGGGTTCCGCGCTTGCGGCGGCGGCGTTTTTCGGTCGCGCAAACCTGATCGTAGACGATGACGCTGACGCCGGGCGTACCGCGCAACTCGCGCTGTACCGCGTCCAGCCGCGAGCGGGGATGAAAAGACGTTCCGGCGGGGATATCGGGGTGTCCGCGATGGCGGCCCGGATCGTCGCTGACGATGGCGATGCGCGCAACACCCTCGGCCCGCATCTGGGCTGCGATCAGCGGCACCGAAAGCGGCCCATCGACGGGTTGGCCGCCGGTCATGGCCACGGCGTCGTTATAGAGGATCTTGTAGGTCATGCTGTGGCCCGCAGCGATGGCCTGGCGGATGGCGAGGGTGCCGGAGTGGTAATAGGTGCCGTCGCCAAGATTGGCGAAGATGTGCGGCTCGCTCGTAAACGGCGCCTGGCCCGCCCATAGCACGCCTTCGCCGCCCATCTGCGTGTAGCTGTCCGTGGCGCGGTTCATATAGGTCGCGAGGAAATGGCAGCCGATGCCGGCCACCGCGCGGCTTCCTTCCGGCACGCGGGTCGAGGTGCTGTGCGGGCAGCCGGAGCAGAAAAACGGGGTGCGCACGTGCAGCGGCGCGGCTGCGCTAACGGCCTTCGCGGCCTCCATCAGCCGGGCCTCGGCCTCGCGCATCGCCCTCGTTTTCCAGTCGCCGGGCATCGTTGCGAGGATGGCGCGAGCAACATCGCCTGTACCGATGTCCATGAGGTCGCTAATCAAAGGCGCGCCGGAAGCGTCGCGCTTGCCTAAAATGCGGGGCCGGCGTCCATCGGCGAGACCGTAGGCGGCGGCGCGAAGCTGGTGCTCGATCACATCGCGCCGCTCTTCCACCACCAGCACCGTTTCAAGCCCGTCCGCGAAGGCGCGCGCGCCTTGATCGTCCAGCGGCCAGACCAGCCCGATCTTGTAAACCCGGATGCCGAGGGCAGCCGCCAGCTCGCCGCCGATCCCAAGATCGCGCAGGGCTTGGCGGACATGGAGGTATGCCTTGCCCGATGCGGCGATGCCGTAGCGCGGCTTCGGCGCGTCCATGGCGATCCAGTCGAAACCGTTCGCCCTGGCAAACGCCATCGCGGCCGGCAGCCGGAAATGGCGGTGCATCTCCTCCTGTTGCGGCGGCGTCAGATGGAGCCGGGCATTGCGGCCGCCAGCAGGAGCGGGCACGCCTTCCGGTTTGACGGTCCTGTAGCGATGCGGGTCGAGCCTGACCGTGGCGCTCGCGTCCATCGTATCGGCGATGGCCTTCATCCCCACCCAGAGCCCCGCAAAGCGGGACAGATCGAAGCCCTTCATGCCGAATTCGAGCAGCTCGGCGATATCGGCGGGGTTCAGGACGGGGATCTCCGCGTCCATGAAGGCGAAGTCGCTTTGGTTGGGCAGGGTCGAGGATTTGCAGGAATGGTCGTCGCCGGCAAAGGCAAGCACGCCGCCATGCCGCGCGGTGCCGAACATATTTGCGTGCTTGAACGCGTCGCCCGAGCGGTCCACGCCCGGCCCCTTGCCGTACCAGATGCCGAAAACGCCATCGAACTGGGTGCCGGGGAACAGTCCAACCTGCTGGCTTCCCCATACGGCGGTTGCCGCGAGTTCTTCGTTGACGCCCGGCTGGAAGACGACGTGGTGGGCGGCGAGCCGCTCGCGCTCATGCCAAAGCTGTTTGTCGTAAGTGCCGAGCGGAGAGCCGCGATAACCCGAGATGAAGCCCGCCGTGTTCAAGCCGTTCTTGGCGTCGATTTCCCGGCGCAGCAGCGGAAGCTTAACAAGAGCTTGAACGCCTGTAATAAAAATCTCACCCGCCTCGGCGCGATACTTTTCGCCGAGATCGACGGAAGGCGCATATACGAGCGTGTCCATGGGCTTCTCCCCGGTAGTTTGGTGCTCGCGGCGATTTGTTTATGAGTATGACATGGCAATCGTGAAAGAGTTTTGCAAAGCGTGCGGGCAGGGCTTATTCTGCCTGGAGCTTTCTTTCAAAGCGTAGAGGCCTTTTGCATAAATCATGCCCGAAGAATTAGACGCGATCGACCGCACCATATTGCTGCTTCTCCAGGCGGACGCTTCGCTTTCCACCGCGGAGATCGCAAGCCGGGCGGGTGCGTCGCAATCCTCGGTTTGGCGGCGCATCGAGAAGCTCGAAAAATCGGGGATTATAAAGAAGCGGGTGGCCATCCTGGACCGGCACAAGCTCGGGCTCGGCATGATGGTGTTCGCGCATGTCAAGCTGCAGGCGCACGGACAGCGGACCCTGCCGCTGTTCGAGGACGCCGTGCGGCGGTTCCCCGAGGTGGTGGAGTGCTACACGCTTCTGGGTGAAACCGACTATCTTTTGCGCGTTGTCACGCGGGACAGCGCCTCTTACGAGGCGTTTTTCCGCAAGCACCTGAGCCAGGCCGCCTCCGTGCAGTTCACGAACTCCTCGATGGCGATCTCGGAGGTGAAGAGCACGACCGAGCTGCCGCTTTCACTGCTTTGGTGATGCCAGACCCGGTTGAATGCTTCGGGAAGTCCCCCCTCATCCTGTCCTTCTCCGCGCAAGCACGCCTTGGCGTGCTTGCATCTTTTGCTGCCGCACCCGCAAGCGGGTGCGGACGGGGAGAAGGGACCCCTGAACTGCCCGTGGCGTGTATTCTAGCGCTCCCTCTCCCAGCCGCATCCGCTTGCGGATGCGGCCACGCTGAAAGGCAAGCTCGCCAAGGCGAGTTTGCTGGGAGAGGGTTGGGTGAGGGGGTCTTCTGCAACCCATCCCAAGCCATCAAACGGCTGGAGGCAGAGCCGGATCGCAAGGGCTTGTTTGCGTCTGCCCCGGCATCTCCTTGGGAATTGCGAAGCTGAAGACCGCGCCGCCTTCCGGCCGGTTCGCCGCCCAAATTGTTCCGCCGTGCAGGCCTATAAGCTCACGGCAGATCGATAGGCCGAGCCCAGTGCCGCAGCCGCTCTTTCTAGTGGCACTGCTTTGGCTGTAACGGTTGAAAATCGAGGCCAGCTCGTTTTCCGGAATGCCGGCTCCCTGATTGGACATGCTGCATTGAAGCGCCGGGCGGCCATCGGGAAGCACTAAATCCGATATTTCCACCTGGATGCGGCTTCCCGGCGGCGAGAATTTAATCGCATTGGAAAACAGGTTGACGAAAACCTGAGTCATACGGGCGTGATCGGCCAAAACGTTAGGATCGCTTGTCTTCGCGTGGATAGACACGCAAAGTTTCTTTTCCTCCAAAAGCGAACTCAGCTCACGCTGGCTGCCTTCGACGACAGCCAGCAAGTTGATGTTGCCGGTCTGAAGCTCGATCTTACCGGCTGCAAGCTTTGCAGAATCGAGCAAATTATTGAGCAGGCCAAGAAGCCTTTGACCTGCCGCTCTTGCATTCTCAACATATTTCGGGATCTTCTCCGGCTCGCCCGATGCCATGTCTTCGAGCGCCATCTTCGTATAGGCCAAAATGGCGTGCATCGGTGTGCGGAATTCATGGGTCATATAGGCTAAAAAGGCCGATTTCGCGCTGCTTGCTTGGTCGGCTTGCTGCTTGGCCAGGCTGAGCTGTGCGTTGAGTTCCCGGAGGTTCTTGCGTTCCTTATCGAGAGCGGCGTTCGCCAATTCCAAGTTCGCCTTCTCGCAATGCAGCTTGATCTCCTGGTAAATCCGTTTCGAGATTTCGCGGCAGAGCAAAAGCGGCATCAACAGCGTGAACACGACCGCCAGGCTGCTAGCCGCAATAACCATGTGCCTTTGCTGGTTCGAGACCGAAAGCGCCTCCGCTTTTCCGAGACCGACAATAACGATCAGGGGATAACCTTCGATCTTGCGCCAATGGTAGAGGCGCCTAATTCCGTCCGCATCGGCAGCGCCTTCGTAGGCGCCATTCGATTCCAGCGGGGCAGCGCGAAGTGCTGGAATCTCGGAGCCATCCGCTGAGCCATCCTCATGTGCGGTTGCCTCGCCGGCTCCCGCATCGCGGTGGCGGGAGAGATAAGCGCGCACAGCGCCATCCGTGCCGGCAACCATGACCGATCCCGTCTGGCCGAGGTTGACGCTATCGTAGAGCAGCGTGAGGAATTCCGGCGCCACCGTCGCGAAAAGTGTGCCGCCGAAGGTCCCGTCCGGCTGATCGAGTCTTATGGACATGGGTATTTTGACGCGGTGCGACCCGCGTGCCAGGACGGGTACGCCGATGTAGAGGCCGGCCTGCGGGTTTGCCGCGTGAATTTTAAAATGCTCGCGGTCCGACAAATCCGCGGCCGTCCAGGCGGGATCGACCGTCGACGAGACGACCTTCCCGCCGGCATCGAGGATCGTCATATGTGTGCAACGCGCATTGGGGCCGCGATGCTCAAACCACTCTGCAAGCGCTGGCTTTGGACCCTTCGCCGCGATGCCGGTCTTAATCCTCTCCAACGCGTTCCAGGTGCTTCCAATGACCTGGCGCACCTCGAATTCGAATGCAGCGGAGAGGTTCGAAGCCTCGAATTCGGCTTTGTCCAAAGCAGACCGCCGCTGCTCGGAAACGAGGGCCACGGCCAGAACGAGTGCCGTCAGGGTGAAGATGGCGCTAAACGCCCAGACACGCCTTTTGAGCATCCGGCCTGAGCGGAAGAGCCCTTCCACAGCGGCGGAGGCGGGCGGCGAAGAGGCTTGGGGCCGTGCAGCGGCCTTACGGCATCCCGCTGGCAGGAAGTCCATCCTCCGCCAGAACATGGCTGTGAACAGGCCCGTCATCGATGTCGCAACCGGCAATTGGTCATATACATTCAAATACAATGCGAAGGTGCATAAAGGACTAATATGCCGCGCCAGGCATGACTTCTGGCGGTTGGTATCACTCCAGCGGCTGCCCGAGCCGGCCGGCCAAATCCTGGATGTACTGCCACGCCACGCGGCCGGAGCGCGAGCCGCGCGTCATGGCCCATTCGAGTGCCTGCGCGCGCAGCTGCTCCGGCGGCACGGAGAGCCCGTAATGGTCCGCGTAGCCCCGCACCATGCCGAGATAATCGTCTTGGCTGCAATTGTGGAAGCCGATCCATAGGCCGAAACGGTCTGAGAGCGAAACCTTCTCCTCGACCGCCTCGCCGGGGTTGATGGCGGTCGCGCGCTCGTTGTCCATCATCTCGCGCGGCATCAGATGGCGGCGGTTCGAGGTGGCATAGAAGACCACATTGCCAGGCCGGCCCTCGATGCCGCCTTCCAGCACCGCCTTGAGCGATTTGTAGGAGGTGTCGTCCGCGTCGAAAGACAGATCGTCGCAGAAGAGGATGAAGCGCTCCAGCCTGCCGCGTAAGTGCGAAAGGCAGCGGGGCAGGCTCGCTATATCCTCGCGGTGGATCTCGACGAGCTTCAGATGCGCAAGCTCCGCGGCGCTTTGCCTCGCCGCCACTTCCGCATGCACCGCCTTCACCAGCGAGCTTTTGCCCATGCCGCGCGAGCCCCAGAGCAGCGCGTTGTTGGCGGGCAGGCCGCGCGCGAAGTTTTGGGTGTTGGCGAGCAGCGTGTCGCGCATCCGGTCCACCGATTTGAGCAGCGCGATGGGCATGCGATTGACGCGGGGCACGGGAACGAAGCGGTTCTCCTCCGCCTGCCAGATAAAGGCATCCGCCGGCGCGAAGTCCGGCGCGGGCGAAGCCTGCGGCGACAAGCGCTCAAGCGCTTCGGCAATGCGGAGAAGGGCGGCATCGAGGGTTGGCGCGGTGTTTGTCATTGGGACATCTGAGGCTGGCTGAGGCGAATGCGCGCAAAGGTTGCGGCGGGACTGGCACGAGCGCGCACTCTGCACTATTTTACCATCAGCGCAACGGCACGTTCTCGAAATGTTGCGAACTTCAAGCAAGCCGCTATAAGACTAGCACGCATGCTGCCGCGCCGCGATCCCCGGCGCGCAACCCTTCTCCGCACACAACGGTGACTTTCGATGATTACTCCTGCATTTGCCCAGACGGCCGGCGGCGCTGGCGGCGGCGATATTATGAGCTTCCTCTTCCCGATGATCTTCGTCTTCGGGATTTTCTATCTGCTGGTCTTCAGGCCGCAGCAGCAGAAGGTCAAGGAGCACAAGTCGATGATCGACGCGGTGAAGCGCGGCGACACGGTGGTGACGGCGGGCGGCATCATCGGAAAGGTGGTGCGGGTCGGGACCGATGGCGAGGTCAGGCTTGAAATCGCCGAGGGCGTGCAGGTGCGGGTGCTGAAGGGCACGCTCACCGAGGTTCGCGGACGCGGCGAGCCCGTGAAGGATAAGGCGAAAGCGGAGACCGCTGGCGACGATAGCAGCGGAACGCAGCCAAACGCGTGAGTCAAATACGATGAACGTGGCGTCAGACGTCATTGCGAGCGAAGCGAAGCAATCCAGGAGCGGCAAATGCAAGGGCTGTGTTTGCTGCGTGGATCGCCACGGCGCTAACGCGCCTCGCGATGACGATGGAGAATTCGTTCTGGCGCAGAGGCGGATGTTAGAAGGCATGGCCTAAGGAATAGGAATCGATGTTCGGATTTACGCTACATTTTTCGCGCTGGGGCGCGGCGGTGACGCTCTTTCTGTCGATAGCGTCGGTGTTCTTCGCCGTGCCGAACCTGATTCCGCTCTCGACTTACGAGAGTCTGCCCTCCTGGGCGCAGCTTCCGCGCATGCCGCTCGGCCTCGACCTTCGAGGCGGCACGCACCTGCTCTATCAGATCGACACGGCCCAGCTCAGGAAAGATTGGCTGCAATCGCTGCAAGCCGATGCCACGGCGCGCCCTGAGCGAGGAGAATATCGGTCATAGCGGCGTTTTGATTGCCGGCAAACCAGGTCCGCGTGAACGTGAAAGACCCGGCCAAGATGGAAGATGCGCTGGCCCGCCTCAAAAAGCTCGCGCAGCCGGTTTCGCCCTCGCTTCTTACGGGGCGCGGCGGTGGCGGGCTCGACTTGTCCGTCAATGCCAGCGAAAACGGCGTGATTACCATCGAGCCTACTCTGCCAGGCTTGCAGCATCGGGTGGAGAGCGCGGTTTCGCGCTCGATCGAAGTTATCCGCCGCCGCATCGATCCCGAGGGAACGACGGAAGCCACGATCCAGGCCGAGGGCCAAGACCGCCTCTTGATCCAAGTGCCGGGGCTTGCGCCGTCTGAAGTCAAGGCGCGAATCGGCACGACCGCCAAGCTGACGTTCCAGATTGTCGATACGAGCGATAACCCCGGAAGAAGCCGCAGGCCAACGGTGTGCCGCCAGACGATCAGCTGCTGCCGGACGCGGAGCATCCTGGGCAGCAACATCCTCGTTCGCAGGGAAGTGCTGGTCAGCGGCGACGATATCGTGAATGCGCGACGCTGGGTACGACAACCGCAGTGGCGGGGTTGGCGGCCGCGCGGTCGATTTCGAGCTCAACACCAGGGGCGCCGTGGCATTCGCGCGCGTTACACGGGATAACATCGGCAAACCCTTCGCGATCGTTCTCGACAACAAGGTCATGTCCGCGCCGGTAATCATCGGTCCGAAATCCCAAGCGGCAGGGTCAGATCACCGGCGATTTCACGGCTGGAACGAGGTTAACAGGCTGTCGCCTGCTGCTGCGCTCCGGCGCGCTGCCGGCCTCGCTTTCCATCATCGAGGAGCGGTCGGTCGGCCCGAGCCTTGGCGCGGACTCGATTGAAAAGGGCAAGACCGCCACCATCGTCGGCTTCATCGCGGTCTCCGGCCTCATGATCGCGGGCTACGGGCTGTTCGGCCTGTTCTCGGTCATAGCCCTTGTGATGAACATCGCGATCGTCTTCGCCTGCCTTTCGCTGTTCCATGCCACGCTGACGCTACCCGGCATCGCGGGCATCGTGCTCACCATGGGCGTGGCCGTCGACGCCAACGTTCTGATCTACGAGCGCATACGCGAGGAGATGAAAGGCGGGCAGGGGGATCGTCTCCTCCATCGAGGCGGGGTTCGACCGGGCCTATGCGACCATTATCGACTCGCACTTGACCGGGCTTCTGGCCGCGCTGATCCTCTACGCCTTCGGCTCGGGCACGATCCGCGGCTTCGCCGTAACCTTGTCGTTCGGCATTGTCAGCTCGCTTTTCACCGCCATCACGGTCACGCGCCTGATGGTTTCGACATGGCTGCGCGAGACGCGGCCCACTGTCCTCGAAATTTAGCCCACGGATTTAAGCCATGAAGCTGAAGCCGCTTTTCCGCCTGTCGCAGAAGATGAAACTTCACTACGTGAAGTATTTCAAGCTCTGCCTCGGGCTGTCGATTGTCGCTATCGTCGGCACCGTTGTCCTGCTTTCGACCATAGGCTTGAATTTCGGCATCGATTTCAAGGGCGGGACGCTGATCCAGATCGAAACGCCCAGCGCAACCGATGCCGGGCAGCTCAGGACCACGCTCTCGCAATTGGGGCTTGGCGAGATATCAGCTTCAGGAATTCGGCTCGGACAATGAGTTCCTGATCCGCTTCCCCGAGCAGCCCGGCGGCCCGGATGCTCAAAAGGTGGCGGCCGACAAGGTGCTGAAGGCGATCCCCGCTGGCAGCAAGGAACTGCGGCGCGAGCAGGTCGGAAGCACCGTTTCGAAGGAACTTATCGCCTCGGCCATCTGGGCGCTGGTCTTCACCAATCTGGGCATCTTCATTTATGTGTGGTTCCGGTTCGAGTGGCAGTTCGCCATCGGTGCCATCGTATCCCTGATCCACGACGTGATGTTCACGATGGGGGTATTCGCGTTCTTCCGGCTGGATTTCGACCTGACCATCGTTGCCGCGCTTTTGACCATTCTCGGCTATTCGATCAACGACACCGTCGTCATCTACGACCGGATTCGCGAGAACCTCCGCCGCTACAAGAAGCATGCCGCTCGGCGATCTGCTCGACCTTTCGGTCAACGAGACGATGTCGCGCACGATCATGACGGTCGGCACCGTGTTCATGGCGCTGCTCGCCCTCTATTTCTTCGGCGGCGAGGTGATCCGCGGGTTTACCTTCGCGATGCTGTTCGGCGTGCTGGTTGGCACCTATTCGTCGGTGTTCATCGCGGCGCCGTTCCTGATCCTGATCGGCGTGAAGCGCGACTGGAGCGGGCTTGAAAAAGCCAAGGCCGCCCAGAAAGAAGCAGCTGCGCGCGGAACGGTTTCCGCCGGTGCCACGGCCAAGGAAGCGCTTCCTCTCGCCAGAGGAAGACGAAGACGAGAACGAGATGCGAGCAGTGCTGTCAAGCCGGCCTCGCAGGCCGAGGCATCGAAGGCCGCCCTGGCGGCGGTCGCCGCCAGAAAAGGTGGCGTGCAAAGGCCGTCACCGGGACGCGGAAAGGGCCAGGCCGCGCGGACGGTCCAAGAAACGCGGTTAGATTTTGGCTGTCGATGGGAGAGTAGACCCCCTCATCCTGTCCTTCTCCCCAGGGGGGAGAAGGGACCCTCGAAGCATCCGCAGCAGAATTTCGGGCGTCCTCTCTCCCCTCGGGGAGAGAGACAGAGTGAGGGGGGACTTATTGAAGCCCGGACACATCGGCCATGAGCGCATCTTTCACATTGCTTGCTAGCCGTGGGAACGATCTCGCTCCATCCCGGCGGGGAATTCCACTTCGACGCCAAGAGCCACAGCGGCGCGCTCCTGGTTTCGCCCGGCGGCAGTTTACGATTGGACCAACGCAACCGCCGGCCTCGACGAAGATGAGCCTGCTGGCATTCCTGGACGCCGGGCGGCTTCCCGCTTGCGATTTCCTGCTTATTGGCACCGGCCCGAAGCCGGCTCTGTTGTCAGCCGGTTTTGCTGGAAGAGCATCGAGCGGCGGGGTCTTGGCCTTGAGGCGATGGACACGGCCGCCGCATGCCGGACCTACAATATTCTGCTGGCCGAGAACCGCCAGTTCATGGCGGCGTTATTACCGCTATGAGTGAGGCTCAATCGGCGGAGGAGGCACAGACCCGGCTTGAAAACGAAGCCGTGGCCAATCTTGTGAAGAGCCGCGACCGCGAGCGCTATTGGAGCACGCTCTTTGCGCCCGGCGGCCAAGCGCCCGGCCCTGCTTGGCGCTCTACGCCTTCAACGCGGAGCTGACCACATCGCGGCGGCGGCCCGCGAACCGATGGTGGCGCAAATCCGCCTGCAATGGTGGCGCGATGCCATCGAGCTTGTGGCGCCGGGCATGAAAACCGGCAACCCGGTGGCGGATGCGCTGTCTAGCGCGATCCTGGCGCACGATCTGCCGAGGGATCGCTTGACCGCCATAATCGACGCACGCACTCCCCGAAATATCCGGCGATCCTCCCCTCAATTTGCAAGACCTGCGCTCATCGCTTCAGGAAACGGAAGGCGCGGTTTTTGAGCTCGCCGCTTCGATCTCTCGGGGACGGCAGCGAGGCCGGGAAAGAGGCCGGCGCCCATGCAGGCTTGGCTTACGGGCTGTCGCAAAGGCTGTGCACGGTATCGATCCAAGCCTCGCGGCGCAGGCTGCTGCTGCCTCCCTCTTACCTGGAGACCCGGGGCGCGGATGTGGCGTGGGTGTATGCCGGCAAATCGAGTGCCGCTTTCCTGGCCGCGCTGGCCGATTTCAGAGATGAGGCCAACCGCGAGCTGCAGCGGTTTCGCGAGCTATCCCCAAAGCTCGGCCGGGCTGCCTGGCCTGCATTTCTTCCGCTGGCACTTGTCGAGCCCTATCTAAAGGCAATGGCCGCGCCCTCCCACAATCCGTTGCAGACCGTGGTGACGCTCAATCCCTTGCGCGAGTTTTGGGGGATATGGCGGGCGGCTTGGCGGCGTTCGATTTAAGTTACGATAGGCTGTGCCATGAAACCCACCAAGCCCGCAACCCGCAAGCGCTTCTATCAATCCGCGGCCGCAGTGGAGCGGGAGGACGGTGCCTTCGCCGTGCTGCTCGACGGCCGTCAGATCAAGACGCCGGCCGGGAAACCGCTGTGCGTGCCAACGCTCGGGCTTGCGCAAGCCATCGCTGACGAATGGAACGCGCAAGGGGAGGGCATCGAGCCTGCGAGCCTGCGGCTCACGAAGCTCGCGAATACGGCCATCGACGCTGTCGCGGAGAGGAAAGCCGAGGTTGCGGACGGCATCGTGAAGTACGCTGAGACGGACCTTGTTTGCTACCGTGCCGGGTTTCCGGAGGAGCTTGTTGCCGCTCAGGCCGGGGCGTGGGACCCCGTCTTGAGTTTGATCGAGGCCGAGTATGGCGTTCGGTTCCTGGTCTCCACCGGAATCGCGCATATCGCGCAGCCGCCGGCTTCCCTTGAGGCGATACGCGCCGCTGTCGCTGCTCTTGGCGCCTTCAAGCTCGCGGCGCTGTACGTCATAACCTCGCTCACAGGGTCGGCGCTCATCGCGCTGGCCCACGCTAGCGGACAGCTGGATGCCGCTGCCGCTTGGGCCGCTGGCCGTACAGATGAGAACTGGCAGGTCTCGCGCTGGGGCGAGGACTTCGAGGCGGAGCAGCGCCAGGAAGCGCAGCTCGCCGATTTCGAAGTCTGCGTCGCGCTTTTTCCAGCTCTCCTAAGCTGCAGCCTTTATCCCGCGGCACGCGCGAAAATAGACATAGCCGCAATCGATCATCCTAAAAACGGCAGTTGACCTCCGCGCCGCGCAATTTCGCGGGGTGTTCTCAACCTATTGATGTGGGTTTTGCCGGTCAGGCTGGCGCCATAAGGCGCGGCGGCGAGCGCAGCCGGCGCCCGCCAAGCCAGGAGCGGAAGGCATGGGCAAGGATTTGTGCCCACCGTTGGACACCGGTCAACCTAAAAACGGCAGTTGACCTCCACACCTCGCAAATTCGAAGTGGCTGCTCAACCTATTGATGTAGGCTCTGCCGGTCAGGCCGGCGCCATGAGACGCGGCGGAGCGCGCAGCTGGCGCCCGCCGAGCCAAGACCGGGCAGCGTGGGAGAGGATTCGGCACCAGCGCTGGTATGCGTTCAACTGCTCCGCATTTTGAATAAGCTCACGCAGGAAGCGGGCAATGTCCGAGAGCACGCTCGCCGCCCATCCGGCCTTGGCGTGCGAACTGGCCACACGCAGCGTGGTTTGCCTGGCGTGGCGGCTGCGCTCCGCGATGGCGGACAGCAGCAGCGGCCGGCTGGTGATGGCTTCCAAGTGTTTGTCCGGTTCGGCGAGCCGCACGAACAAGTTCCACCAGTTGTAGACGAGCGCGATGAAGCGGGCCATGAGCTGGCAGCGAGGCAGATCGCGGGTGGTGAAGCCTGCCCAGCCCCACTGGTTTTTCAGTTCGTCGAAGGGATTTTCGCTGTCCGCCCGGTCGCGATAGAGCTGGGCGAGCGCCAGAACCTCCTCCTCAAGGGAGGTGACCAGCACGCCGTATTCGTAGGCCTCCGCGTCCGGCCCGATCTCGATGAAGCCGAGGGACAGCTGACTGTTGTCATTGCGTCCAGCGATGGCCATGCCCTCCTTCAGCCGGCGGCGCAGGATGACCACCCAGCGCTGACGGCTCCAGCCTTCCAGCCGCAGCGTGTCCTCGCGCCCCTGCCACCCTTGGCCTGCATCGGTCCAATCGCCTTTAGAAAAAGTCTTCTTGATCAGCTTCTTGACGTTGGCGGTCAGGCGCAGTTTGAACAAGTAGGGCAGCCCTCTCTGTTCGGCTCCGCTCATCACCGCCTCCGTGCCGAAGCCGCTATCGCCGCGTAAAAATGCCGGCCGGCAGTCGCGCGGAATGCGATCCAAGAGCGCCCACAGTCCGGCTGCGGCATGCTTCGATGCATGCTCGTTGCCTGGCGCCACGTCCACATCAAGCACCAGCCGCAAGCCGGCCAGCGTATAGGTGTGGTAGACATGGCTGGGCCGGCCCGGTTTCTTGGGGTTATAGCCAAGCACGGCCCCTTCCTGGTGGCCGTAGAGCGGCTTGACCGTCGAATCCGTATCCATTGCCCATGGCTCGGCCAGCAGCGGCGCCGTGCAGTAATCGAGATGGTGCTGCAGCCATTCCCTGCCTTCATCCTCTGGGATGGCCTTGAAGCCGCGGCGGACCGCATCCTCGCTGACGATCTTGTCCATGCCCAGCAGCCCGGGCAACACACCGTCGTTCCGCAGCGCCGTGATGTGCGCGTAGCGCTTGTGTCCAACCAGGACGGACAGCATCGTTGTGCCAAGTACGTCGCGTTTATCCGGCGCGTTCGGGCTTGTATAGGCGAGCGGGCAATCGGCCACGGCCGCGTCGAACAGGCCAGCCACCTTCAGAAATTCGATAAAGAACGGGAGCTGTCCATAGGGCGTCAGCGGCGCCGTGGGGTCCCATTCAACCCGCACAGGGCCTGCCCAGGTATCAAGCGTTGCCGGTGCCAACGCGGTGTCTTGTACAATCGCCGGTTGATCACCCGCTGGGTGAACCGGAAGGTGGGGCATATCTTGGCTCATGTCCCTGAGAATGCACGATTCTCAAGCGGAAATGGTCACGTCAACTGCCGGATTTAGGGTCAACTGCTCCGCAGCCTTGACCAGCCCCCGCAGGAAGCGGGCAACACCTGTGAGCGCCAGTTCAGCCCAGCGGGCACGGCCATGCGCCGAAGCGATCCGTAGCGTGGTCTGGCGGCTATGGCGCGTCCGTTCGGCGATACCGGCGAGCAGCAGGGGACGGCTGGTGATCGCCTCCAGGTGTTTATCCGGCCCGGCCAGGCGCACGAAGATGTTCCACCAGTTGTAGACCAGCGCGACCATCCGGGCTGCGAGTTGGCAGCGGGCGAGGTCTTTGGTGGTGAAGCCACCCCAGCCCCACTGGTTCTTGAGTTCGTCGAAGGCATTTTCGCAATCGGCGCGGTCCCGGTAGAGCTGGGCGATGCTGAGCACCTCCTCATCGAACGAGGTTACGAGAACGGCATATTCCCACACTGCCGTGTCTTCGCCGATTTCCGCGAAGCTGAGCCGCAACTGGTTGCCATCGCCAGGCATGCTAGCTGCAATGCTGCCTTTCAGCCGCCGCCGCAAGACGATCACACGCCGCGAGCGGCTCCAGCCCATAAGCCGCAAGCTTTCCGTCCTGCCTTGCCAGCCCTGGCCCGCGTTCTGCCAGCCGTCCTTCTGAAAAGCCCGTTCGATCAGGGCCTTAACATTCTTGGTCCGCCGCAGCTTGAACAGATAATCGATGCCGCGGTTTTCGGCTTCCGAAAGCGTCTTTTCGGAGGTCATGCCGCTATCCCCGCGCAACAGCGCTGGCCAGCAATCGCGCGGCAAGCCATCGATCAGCCGCCACAGCCCCGGCGTACAATGTGCGCCGTTGTGCTCATCGCCGGGCGCCGTCTCCACACCCATCACCAGGCGGAGGCCCGCCAGCATATAGGTATGGTGAACATGGGTGGGGCGCCCCGGCTTTTTGGGATTGTAGCTGACAACGGCGCCTTCCTGATGCCCGTAAAGAAGCTTGACCGTTGTATCGATATCGATGATGTAGCGCTCGCCAAGCAGCGGCAGGACGCAAGCGTCGAGGTGCCGTTGCAGCCAGGCCAGGCCTTGTTCAAGGGGGATTGCCGCCAGGGCCCGGCGCAGCGAATCCTCGCTGACGATCCGGCTCATTCCCATGAGTTCCGGCAGTACGGTGTCCGAGCGCAGCGCGGTGACATGGGCGTAACGGCGGTGCCCAGCCAGCGCCGATAGCACCCAGGTGCCAATCACGTCCCTGACTTCCGGCGCATTCGGGCTGGTATAGTGGAGCGGGCAGTCCGCGATCAAAGCGTCGAAAACCCCTGAGACTTTCAGGAACTCGATGAAATACACCGATGGCCCGAACGGCGTCAGCGGGCGCGATCCGTCCCACTCAACCTTCACCGTCCCGCCGAAGGTATCGAGAGTCTCCGCGTTCTCCGAAGCCGGTATTGCTACCGGTGCGTGCTCACCCGCAGGGTGAAGCGCTGGCAAGCCAATTTCCTCGCTCATGCCGCTGAAAATACGCGATTCTCACCCGTCGCGCCGATGACCAACTGCTGTTTTTAGGATCATTCGTCCCGGATTAGACGGGCACGCACCATGAGTTTCTCGCAAGTATAGATAGTAAACGCAGTGCTGTGCACGTACACGTTGTGTCGGATTGTGGCAATAACACTTGCGAAAAACGCAGGCGCTGGAAATATACATAACAAAAACATACGATTGCAGAGCGTGCTTGATTTTCTCTCCGTCATATATCCGGCAGAAATTGTCCGCTTTCAGCCAAGATATGGTCAAGCGAATCGGGAAGATTATCCACATAGAAATTCGCTCTAAATTGCCCGGCTGAAATTGGAAGTGCTATCCGCGCAATACTGGCGGCTTGCCTTCTTTACTGGAGAACAAAATGGGGCTGAGATCCATTCTGACTGGATTGAGTGTGAGTATTTGTGCGCTTACTTCGGCGAATGCCGCGGATATTGGGAGCTTGATGGACACACCTATCGCAGGAGCGGCGGTGAACTGGGGAGGGTTTTACGGCGGCTGGACTATCGGATACGGCACCGGTGATTTAAGCAATTTCGTTACAGCGAACGCAAACAACCCGCACGGGTGGGCAAGCAACAACCCAGATGGCGTGATGCTTGGGGGTACGGCCGGCTACAACTGGCAGTATACGCCAAATTGTGTGCTGGGCGTCGAAGCCGATATGAGCTGGGCCGGCCTGACAGGCGACCAGCACAAGTATATCAATGACGGTCATGACTGGTCTGGGGGCTGGGACGGCTTTGGGACATTCCGTGGCCGCGCCGGCTATGCTTTCGGGCGCACGCTCGTGTATGGCACCGGCGGTCTCGCATTCCTGCATACGAACGAGGCGATCGCCGGCAACGATGCCAACGAAACCAATTTCGATCAGGGGTGGCATGTGGGCTACGTCATTGGAACCGGCGTGGAACATATGGTCACCGACAGGCTGTCGGCGAAAGCAGAGTTTCTTTATGCTGACGGCTTTCCTGAATGGAGCGGAAAAACCGGAACCGTGTCCCAGACCAATGGCACTCAATATTGGAAGCACGACGTGGGTAGCGTGGATGTCGTCCGCGTTGGGTTGAACTATAAGTTCTTTTAGGCGGGCGGGAGCTGGCGACCCCTAAAGCCAGCTCCTCCCGATTACCGGGCGCGCACGCTCAATACCCCGGCGGCGCAACGGCCACATTGTCGATGAGCCGGACGTTACCGATATGCACGGCGGCCAGAAGACGCGCCGGCTTCTCTATCGCAGGTTCCACAGGCGTCAAGGTCTCGGCGTCGCGGACTTCCAAGTAATCGATCCTGAAGCCCTGGCTTTCGAGGCGCCCGGAGCCTTTATGCACAGTCTCTTCGATCTCGCGGCCCGCGCCGAGGTCTTTGGCCATATCCGAGAGAATTGCATAAAGCTGCGGGGCAGCGGCCCGCTCTGGGGTATTCAGATTGACGTTGCGTGAAGACATGGCGAGGCCGTCCGCTTCGCGCATGATGGGGCCTGGGAGAATCGCGACCGGAAAGTTCAGATCCCTCACAAGCTGCTTGATAACAAGCAGTTGCTGGTAATCTTTCTCGCCGAAAACCGCCATGTCGGGCAGGACTTGCAGGAAGAGCTTGGTTACGATGGTGGTCACGCCCGAGAAAAAGTGCGGGCGCGAGATGCCCTCAAGCGTCTGCGCGACCCCGGCAACTTCCACCCGCGTCGCGAACTCCGGCGGGTAAATCTCATGCACATCGGGCGCGTACATGGCGTCGGCCTGCGCCGAGCCCAGCTTGTGCCAGTCGCGCTCCTCGTTGCGGGGATAGGTGTCGTAGTCCTCGTGCGGGGCGAACTGCGTGGGATTGACGAACACGGAGACGATGACGCGGTTCGCATGCTGCTTTGCCAGGCGCACCAGCGACAGGTGGCCCTCGTGAAGGCCGCCCATCGTGGGGACCAGCGCGATTTTTTCGCGGTGGCGGCGCCACTCCTGGACCTGCTGCCGGAGTTGGAGCGTATGCCGGATGACGGGAAGCTTTGTGCTCATTTTGGAAAGCCAAGTTGTTCTATCCGGAACACACTATCAGGAAGTGCGGGAAAGAAAACCGCGCAGCGCGCCCCATCCAACGCAAAACGGCGCCCCTTCTCTCAGGGCGCCGTGCTTATCGGCCTAAGTGCTGTCATCCCGGAACGGCGCCTGCGCGGTATCCGGGCTCTTAAAGGGCGACGGCATTCGACGATCCCGGTAGATAACGCCTTCGGCGCTTCCGGGATGGCGGCATTGAGGCATACGCCAACCCGCCGCTCGCACCGCGCACGGCATGACACTCGCGATGACGGTTGCGCGCGAGGCGCCTTAGTTCGAGGTATCGCCGCCAACGACCGACACGTAGGTCCTGCCGCGGGCCTTGGTCTTGAACTCCACCTGACCTTCGCGGACCGCGAAAATCGTATGGTCCTTGCCCATGCCGACGCCGGTGCCGGGGTGCCACTCCGTCCCGCGCTGGCGCAGGATGATGTTTCCCGGAGCAACCTCCTGGCCGCCGGATTTCTTGATCCCGAGGCGCCGGCCCGCGGTGTCGCGACCGTTGCGGGATGAACCGCCTGCCTTTTTATGTGCCATGATCTTCTGCCTTTAAATTCCGTGAACTTGCGCTGCTACTCGGGCTTCTTGGCGCGCGGCTTCTTCGGTGCCGCGGGCTTCGCCTCACCGGTTTCCTCAGCCTTGGGCTTGGCGGCCTTGGCCTTCTTGACCTCAGCCTCGGGTGCCGGTGCGGCTACGTTTGCCTGCACGTCCGCTTCGGGGGCAGCCTCTGCCGCGGGCTTTTTCGCGCGCGCCTTCGCGGGCTTCTCCCCGCCTGCCGCATCCGCGGCCGGTTCGGCTTTGCTTTCCTTGGCTGCGAGCACGGGAGCCTTGCCGTCCATGAAGATTTCCAGGATGCGGACCGTGGTCAGGTCCTGGCGGTGGCCGTTCTTGCGCCGGTAGTTCTGCCGGCGGCGCTTCTTGAAGATGATGATCTTCGGTCCGCGGCCTTGCTCGACCACCTCGGCCGAAACAGCGGCGCCGGCAACCAGCGGCGCGCCAACCTTCGGCTCGCCGTCGCCGCCAACCATCAGCACGTCGGGGAACTGCACGGCCTCGCCTGCCGCCCCCTCGATTTTCTCAATTTGAAGCACGTCTTCCGGGGCAACCTTATATTGCTTGCCGCCTGTGCGAATGACCGCGTACATGGAGTCCTCTATCGTTTTCCATAGCGCACCCATCGGCGCCGCCTGGGGCGGACTTCGCTCTCTCATATCGGGAGAAAAAGCCTGGGGTAGCGCAAATACCAGGTATCAGGCCTGAGCTTGTTTTATCGGGTAAACCGGCCGGAATGTCAACTTTCAACGTTTGGCGGCAATGCGGCGGTTGTGAGCTTCGATTTAACGCCATACGGCGCCCCGGATCGCTGTCCAGAGCAGGTGAGCGGGGTTCCGGCGGTCGAATTAGCGCGAATGCGGCACGCTAAAACGCATTGTACCTTGCATACAAAGCCCTCGCGCTGAAGCTCGGCAGCGGCTGCTTGCCAGCCCGGTTAAACCGGGCCCCCCAATTGAGGGGCTGGCCGTAAGACAAACTCCAACCGAAGTTGCGGTTCAGGTCCGCATTATAATTAGTCATATCGCGGCGGGTGCTCGTTGATTCTATGTGGATAAGGGTGAATGAGTTGAACATCTTGGCGTGCAGGAAATTCACGGCGAATGGGGCCGGCTTCTGACCGTTCGCCAGGGACGAAGCGATACTAACGATCGCGCCATCGCTCCATGCCTGCCCTGACATGGCGGCGGCAACCTCGGGGATATTGGTACGGGCTAACGGCCCCCATGCCGGATCGTTTCGAAGGGTAATAACGCACTGGCCGTCCGGCTCATCTTTAGCACTTGCTATTTCCGGCAGAAATTCCCGCGCGGCGACGGCCAGCGCCACATCGGGCCCCGTGGCAAGCTGCATGAGCGCATCGACCACTTTCGAAGCGCCAACGCAGGGCCGGACGACCCCTTTGGTATTTCCCGTTAACACGGCTTCCATATTGCAAAGATCGCGCAAATTCAGATCGGTGCGCACGGTGGTTGCGGAGATAATGCTGACGGAGGTTTGCGTTTCGCTTGCTGACGAGCCTGCGCTCTCGCTCTTAGCCGTCACCTGCGTGCCGGCGCTTGTAACGATTGCGCCAATCGTCGCCAGGGCCTCGATTATCGGCCGTGAAAGCCCGTTCGTTAAGCTTGGCGGCGTGTTTTGTGCTGGAGTACCGCTTGTGCGGGCGGACTGCGTGTCCGGCGCCGCTACGACTTCCATTAACATCAGCGCAAAGGCGCTTGGTTTGTAACTGACCGGGATCGTGATCATGGTCTCGCTCCAAGACCCAGGTCCTTCTATTAGTACCTGAATGTATGAAGAATGCGCTAACATCGTCAGCAGGCTGAGATGGCCGCGCAGGGGCTTCGGCCCGGGCGTTCCGGTTCTCATCGCGGGCAGGTAACAAAACTGTGCGGGCCGCCGCAGCCATGCCTGCCGGCGTCGAATCCCCGTGCCGATTGACGGCGTAGTCTTGCAGCAGCACCGGGCGCCCGCAAAATGAAGAGTTTTTGAAGCCCCGAGACCTTCTCAATGCATGTACGTCATGAAATAGTTCTATGCCGGGAAAGCGCCGGGCATGACGGCTGAATTCATGCTCAGGCGCACCTATATGAACCGCCTGAACCAAGACGGAGGAAACAATGAAGGATCGCGTTGCACTCATCACCGGAGGTATGGGCGGCCTTGGAGAAACCATTTCGGCCAAGATGGCCGTTGCGGGCTACAAAGTCGCGGTGACCTATTCGCCTTCCAACAAGACCTCCGCCCAATGGCTCGCCGAGATGGAGCAGAAGGGTCACAAAATCTACGCCTATCCTTGCGATGTGACCGATTTCGACTCTTGCCAGAAATGCGTTGCGGCGGTGGCCGGGGAACTCGGCCCCATCGATATTCTGGTCAACAACGCCGGTATCACCAAAGACATGACGTTCCGGAAAATGACCAAGGCCGATTGGGATGGCGTCATCAATACGAATCTCGACTCGGTCTTCAACATGACGAAGCAAGTCTACGACGGCATGATCGACCGTGGATGGGGCCGGATCATCAACGTGTCGTCTGTCAACGGATCGAAAGGCGCTTTCGGCCAGACGAATTACGCCGCTGCGAAAGCCGGAATGCACGGCTTCACAAAGTCGCTGGCACTTGAATCGGCCAAGAAAGGCGTTACGGTCAACACCATATCGCCGGGTTATATTGGGACCAAAATGGTCACGGCGATCGATCCCGCGGTGCTCAACAGCAAGATCCTGCCGCAGATCCCAGTTGGAAGGCTCGGCGAGCCCGAAGAGGTCGCGGGCCTCATCATCTATTTGTGCTCGGAAGAAGCCGCTTTCGTCACTGGCGCAAATATCGCCATCAACGGCGGTCAGCATATGCAGTAACGTGAAGTCATAGGCCTCTGCCGGCTCTCGGCTAGCGATGGACTCGCCGGGGCCGGAGAGCCGGCCTTTCCGGGGGGTTGTGAGCTTCGATGTAACGCCATGTTAACTCTCCTGCCTGGTCCGCTGGCCCTTTGCAGGGGCTTTTCGATGTTGAACTAATTTAGCAGAAGTGTTTTGAGGAATCGTTAAAGGTCGAGCGGCTTTTGTAAGTCATTGATATTGTGCGATAAATGTTGCGGCCAGAACTGCCTGCATGGCCTTTTTTTGGTTAATATGAAAACTCCGCGTATATTTAAAGGGATTCTGGAAGCATGGAATCCGGCCCAAAACGAGGAAAGATTTGCAAAAAGTGGCGGGCAGAAAATATGAGGAATCCGCGTTTACTATATCCGCATTAACCATGGCAGCGGCCTACGCCTCCGACGAGATTTAAAGGCCAAAAGCGGGGAACCAGCGCGGTTCCCCGCTTCCGGGGGGGGGTGATCGGAAGGGAGCTATCTGCTTTACTTTATTTACTTCAGCGGAAGCGGAGCGTATGCGCCGCCCGCGAGCTGCAACGAGACACGGCCCGCGACTTGCCGCTGCTCGAAGCTGCCGCCAACCGAGCCGGCAACCGAGATCATGTCGCCCGGTGAGAACACGTTTGTGGCAATTGCCGCGATGGCAGAGGCGGACATGGCGTTAAAGCCCTCATAGTCCGCATAGTTTACGGCAACAGCCCAGGTTTGGCCGCCTGTCCGGTCGGGCGTGGACAGCGACGAGGCGACCGCTATACCAGAGCCGAGGTCTTTCACCTTGTTATTCAGGCTGTTCAGGTTGTTGAAGATCTGGCCGTGATCCGTCGCCAGATTGCCGTGCGCATCGCTGGTCACGACGTCCAGTGGACCCGACTGAGTAGCCAGGCTTGCCGCGGAGGTAATGCCCGGCGTGGTGTACGTGTTTGTGGCCGTGCCAACGGTGATCTGATTGTTCCGTGTCGCCTGGGCTCCGTTTCCGATAGCTGTTGAGTTATCGCCGGTAGCCAGGCTGTTCGTGCCGATGGCTACGGAGTTCGTCCCAACCGACGTGGAGTTAAGACCTATCGCCACATCAGGCGTGCCGGACGCGGCCGGGGTTGTAGTGCTATTGGCATAGGCGTTGGTTCCGATAGCGATGTCGTCCCGGTTCACCGCCTGAACTCCCAACCCAGTCGCACCGGATAATATTGTCGCAGTATTATTGCGATTAGTAGGATCGGCAGAGCCGAGAGCAACGGAGTTTACGCCGCTGGCCGCACTGCCGGAGCCGATCGCCGTGGCTCCGTTGGCCGTCGCTCGGGCACCGGAAATCAAGGTTGGTGTTGCCGCGGTCGTGTTTAGGTATGCCCCCCCAATTGCTGTTGAACCGTTCCCACTAGCTAACGCACCGGGCGCAGAGTTAGCGACAGTCGGGACAGGGCTGCCGGTGAACGCTCCGCCGAACGCCGATGCACCAGCGCCCGACGCTACAGCGCCAGGTTGCACCACTGTTGCGGTGCCCACGTTATAAGCTGCACCGCCATATGCCGATGAGCCATTTCCCAGCGCTTGGCTATCAAAACCGGTCGCTGTCGCGCCCGGAGCTGGGGTTGCTAATGTGCCCGCGTGTGCAGTATCGCCTATCGCTGTCGCGACCGGACCATTAGCGATGCTGTTTGGTCCGCAGGCGAAACTACCGATTCCTGTCGCGGTACCTTGGTTGGGGAAGGGGGGGACCAATGCGCAACGAGTTTGCGCACTTGCTTCCCCCGCGCCCATCGCAGCGTTCAATGCCACGCCCAGCGCCACCATACTTACGCCCGCCAGCAGCCGTGCTGTCATCGGCTTTACGCTCCGGCGGAGGAGCCCCCTACTAAACAACATATACTCACTCCTTACAAGACACAGGCAGGTGTTTATCTGCTGCCTCCATCTCTTATATAAACTATATGTGCTACGAAATGATGTATAGCGGCACTTTTCGTGCCAATATAGGATACTAGGTTTTGCACGCTACTTTGGCTTGAGATCGGTTGCAGCAAAATACAAGTAATACCCAAGCAAGTGGTGAACGGCCGGCGCTGTTAAAAACGAACTTGCGTCCAGGGACGGACGCAGCCTGCGCCCTCTCGAAGAGAACCGCTTGAGGCCCCCGCATGAGTTGGCAAAGCAATGCACGCTGCGGTGCCGAAGCCAGTGTTAGTACCACGCGGGGAAGAGCACATCGCAACGGGTAGCCCCCCGGTCTTGCCGCGCCTACTCGGGAGAAGCAGCGCCTGACGAGGCCAGCGAGGGTACGGCCTGCTCAATTTTGGGAATTCGCAGGCTGTTTGCCCGACTTTACGACTGTCGTGTCCGCTCGCGCGGTCTGGGCGGGTGGCGAACCCGCCGCTTGCGCCTGCAATGCGTCTGCCAAAACCTGCGGAGGCACGGCATCGACCGAGATATCCTCGATCCGCCACACGCCGCCGATCATGAGGAAAACGAGCTCATATCGGATTTGCAGCGGCTGTGACGGGAAGTGGCCAGCGAGGCGAAGCTGGTTTTGCGCCGTTAACTCCGCCTGCTTGAGGTTCGGCGTAAGCATGAGCACCGGACTGAGATTAATCCCACGGCTCCGCAGATCCGAGAAGACTGCCGTGAGGCGCGCCTGGTCGAGGCGCTCGCGAAATAAAGGCGTGCCGAGATCGCGCAGCACCGAATAGTTGCCAGTCTGATTGGCATGCTGCAAAGCCATGATCGTAGATTTGATCAGCATCGCCAGCACAACCGGATCGATGTTGGGCTGTTGCTCTGCTTGAGGCGCTTCTGGCGCAGCCTTGGCGACAGAGGAAGACTTCGCCGAAACGGGTTTGTGTTCAGCGATGGCGGAAGCGCCCGCAAACGCAAAGCCAAGGCAAACCAAAGCCCACAAAAAGAATAATCGCATCTTCGGACCCTCGTGCAAGACGGAGAGCATGACTCGATGGATGCAAGCTATGGATTATCGGCGTAAAGATCGCGTTAAAACCAAAAGTGCATCAAGTATATTCTGTAAAGCATACATCGCATACCGGAGTACAACCATGAAAACAACCAAGTTGTGACCGCAAACAAAACCAGTTCCTTTGCAGATCGGCAGGCTGAAATGCAAGATGTTCGGTCCGCTTAACCCCCAGCATGAGAAAGCCCGGTCGATAACCCAGATTTCAGCTTCCGGCCTTTACCCCGCGATGGGATCGTCCCTTCCCGACAGCCGGCGGGCCGCCAGATGCGCGAAACGCAAGGTGAGTGCCTTGCGGCGCGCGCCAAGGAGCGGCACCGCGGCGGCCTCCCGGACCAAGATGGCTTCATATTCGTCCGAAATGAGCAGGCCGGCTTCCGCGGGCAGGATCTCCGCCGGAAATTCGGGGCCCACGGCGAAAAAGAACCGGTCGCACCATTGGAGATAATCCTGCCATTTGCGGTCGGACCGGAAGTCTGGCACGCCGGACTTTACCTCCACGATCCAGATTTCTCCCTTTTCTCCGAGAGAAAGAATATCCGCGCGCCGGCCGTTCTTGAGTGGAAACTCGGTCAGCGTGCCGTGGCCCATCGATTCCAGCAGGCGGATAGCGCCGCGCAAGGGTTTCGGCTCCGGCCGCGCCGCTTTCGATGCGGGCGCAGGTAACAAAACTCCGCCTGAGCCGTATTCAAGTTTGACCACGATGGACCTACTCCCCGGTCAGGTTGTTCCCCTGACTTCAGGAATTGGGGAAGGCAAGCTTTCCAAAACCAGAAAAAGGGGCACAAATATGCCACTTGACGACCGTCCCGCAAAGCCCGCCGCCGGGGCACGCCGAAGCGAGATCGCCGCACGCCTGGCGGCAACGCGCGCGCTTTCGCTTGAGATCGCCGCGCCGCTTAGCCCCGAGGACCAGGTTGTCCAGGCGATGGACGATGCCAGCCCCACGAAATGGCATCTCGGCCATACCACCTGGTTTTTCGAGGAGCTGGTTCTTAAGAGGTTCTCGCCAGGCTACCGGGTTTTCGACGAGCGTTTCGCCTATTGTTTCAATTCCTATTATGAAAGCTTGGGGCCACGGCATCCCCGGCCGCGGCGCGGTCTTCTAACGCGGCCTTCGGCGGAAGAGGTGAGGGCGTACCGCGCCTGCGTGGACGAAAGCTTGAATGCGTTGTTGGCCGGCAGCGTTCCAGAAGAAGCACTTGGCTTGATCGAGGTGGGCATCAATCACGAGCAGCAGCACCAGGAGCTGATGCTGACCGATATCCTGGCTCTGTTCGCCGCGAACCCGCTGCGGCCCGCTTACCGCGAGGCTTCCGCCGCGCCGGAGGAAGCGCCTGGCGCTGGCCATTGGCGGCAGGTTTCCGGCGGCGTCCACGAAATCGGGCACCGCGGCGAAGGCTTCGCCTACGACAACGAAGGCCCGGCCCATCGCGTTCTTTTGCGCGATTTCCAGCTGTTCAGCCGCGAAGTGACCAACGGCGAGTGGTTCGCCTTCATGGAGGCCGGCGGTTATTCCGAGCCGTCGCTCTGGCTTTCCGACGGCTGGGCCACGGTGGGCCGCGAAGCATGGCAAGCGCCCGGCTATTGGGAGCTGAGGGACGGAAGCTGGCACCAAATGACCTTGCAAGGGCTGGAGCCGGTCGCGCCCGGCCGGCCGGTCACGCATGTGAGCTTCTACGAGGCGGATGCCTTCGCGCGTTGGGCCGGACACCGGTTGCCAACCGAATTCGAGTGGGAGGTTGCTTCGGCGGCCGAAGCGGGGCCGGCGCCGTTCGATCTTTCGCGGCTCCATGCGAAGCCCGCGTCCGCGGCAGGGGAGGGCGCCTTTTCCGGCAACGTCTGGCAATGGACGCAAAGCGCCTACCTGCCGTACCCAGGCTATAAGCCGGTTCCCGGTCCGCTCGGCGAATATAACGGCAAATTCATGTGCAATCAGCTGGTCTTGCGGGGCAGTTCGTTCGCCACGCCGGATTTTCACCAGCGCCCCACCTACCGCAACTTCTTTTATCCGCAGCAGCGCTGGCAATTCATGGGCCTGCGCCTGGCGAGCGACGCCTGATGCAAAAGCTCGCCAGATCGGAAAAATCCGCCGCTTTCGCCGCTGACAGCGGCTTCCTCGAAGCGGTGCTGCATGGCTTGTCGCTTCCTCAAAAGGCGCTGCCAAGCCGCTTCCTTTACGATGAAGCGGGGTCGGCGCTTTTCGAGCGCATCACGGAGCTACCTGAATATTATCCCACGCGAACCGAGATTGCGCTGCTCAACTCGTGCAGCGGCGAGATCGGGGAAAGCGTGCCGGGCGGAGCCGCGGTTGTGGAATTCGGTTCGGGTTCCAGCCGCAAAACCGAGCTGCTGCTCAAAGCCCTCGACCGCCCCCGCGCCTACATACCGATCGATATATCCGCTTCCGCGCTTTATCCCGCCGCGCGGCGCATCCAGCGGAGGTTTCCAGGGATCGGCGTGTATCCCGTACTTGGCAGCTTCGACGATCTTGCCGGGATGGAGCTTCCTCTCGACGGGCACCAGCGCGTTGGCTTTTTCCCCGGTTCCACGATTGGCAATCTGCCGCCCGCCGAAGCGATCTCCTTCCTGCGGTCCGCGAGGCGCTATCTCGGCCCCGGCGCCCGGTTCATCGTTGGCGCCGACTTGCAAAAGCCGCTCGATATTCTTCTGCCGGCCTATGACGATGCCCAGGGCGTAACCGCGGCCTTCAACCGCAACATCCTTGTGCGGATCAACCGCGAGCTTGACGGAAACTTCGCCCCCAGCCGGTTCGAGCACAGGGCAGTGTATAATGAGGCGGAAGGCCGGATCGAAATGCACTTGCGGGCATCGAAAGCGCATCGCGTTTCGGTGGGGGGGCGCTTTTTCGCCTTCCGCGAGGGAGAGACGATCCACACGGAGAACTCATACAAATATACAGTGGGCGGTTTCCAAGCCCTGGCAAGAGCCGGCGGCTGGCAGCCTGTCATGAGCTGGACCGGGAGCAGCAATCTCTTTTCCGTGCATCTGCTCGCCTAAGTTGAAGGTGGCAGGCGCCAGGCCGTCCATCCGCGATGAGCGCTTCGATGGAAGCAGCCTTGAACGTTTTAATACTTGCCGTGATGGCCGCCGTGCTGTCCGTCCTTGTACTCGGCTTGCTCAATATGATGCGCGGAGGGAGTGCCAACACCAACCAAAGGTTGATGAGATGGAGAATCGCACTCCAGCTCATAGCAATCTTCACGATTATGACGGCGCTATATTTTGCATCTTATTAACCGTTTGTATCATTAATCTCACACCCCGCCCTGAACCGCACGCCCGCGCATTGTTGGATTTGACAGAGCTTCCGCAGACAGAACAAAGTAGCAGCGGCGAATTAGGGGGACTAAGGCGTGCTGGATAGCAAATGGGGCTCAAGGGCTGCGCAAGCCATTCTCGGCTGTGCGCTAGCGGTTTCGTTGCAGGTGAGCTTTGGCGTCGTGGCGGCTGCTGCGGCCGACCTCAATACGCCAATGGCTGCCCCATACGCCCCAGCGATTGATCCATATATGCCAGCGATCACGCCTTTTACCCAGGCGAATCATCCGTTCTGGACAATCGACGAGGTTAGGGTAGGGGCGCTCGATCACGCGCTCGAAGATTCGGTCGCCGAAAGAGGCGCCGCCCTGAACCTCGAAGTTCTCGGAGGCCGGTTCCCTGGCGGCTACGGCAACAGCATCCTGGACTTCTTCCTTACCCCCAGGCCGCACCTTGGGACCACGCTTGGCTTCGGCAAGACCGATGAATTCTACTGGGGCGTAACCTGGGACGCGAAATTGTTCGGGCCAACCTTCCTTGAGTCGTCGTTCGGCGGCGCGGCCCACGACGGTCCGTTGGACACCCGTGGTTTGCCCTCCTACGGATGCGAACTCAATTTCCGGGAATCCGTCTCTCTCGGCTACGCGATTACTCAGAATTGGCGGGTGCTGGCCACGCTCGACCATATGTCGAACGGCAACCTCTGTCAGCCAAACCACGGCCTGACGAATGCCGGCATCCGGCTAGGATACCACTTCTAAATGTGGTAAGCAGAAAGACCTCGTTATCGGGTCTTAGACGGCACAGCGAATGGTCGTCCTCACAAAAATCTATACCAAAACCGGCGATGACGGCACGACCGCGCTCGGAAGCGGGCAGCGTGTGCTGAAGACCGCCAGCCGGATCGAGGCTTACGGCACGGTGGACGAGACGAATGCCGCAATCGGCATGGCGCGCCTGATGCTGCCGGAGGACCGGCGGGACGTCGCCGGCATGCTGGCCCGGATACAGAACGACCTTTTCGATCTTGGCGCGGATCTCTGCGTTCCCGATAGCGGCGAGCCGCTGCCCTACACCCCGCTCAGGATTAAGGACGCGCAAGCCGAACGGCTTGAGCGCGAAATCGATGCGATGAATGGCGAAATGGCGCCGCTCGCATCGTTCGTGCTGCCGGGCGGGTCCGAGGCGGGGGCGGCGCTGCATCTGGCCCGGACCATCTGCCGCCGCGCGGAACGCCGCATCGTGCAGCTCAAGCTCGAAGGCGAGCCGGTAAGCGATGCGGCCTGCCGTTATATCAACCGGCTTTCCGATCACCTGTTCGTCGCGAGCCGCTATGTGAACGGCAAGGGCAAGGACGATCTGCTTTGGCAGCCGGGACAAAATGCTTGATGTGAAATCCGGTTGATTGGTTTGCGAAGTCCCCCCTCATCCTGTCCTTCTCCCCGAGGGGAGAAGGAACGCCTTAACCAGCCGCAGCGGGAATTCTAGGGTCCTCTCTCCCCTTGGGGAGAGAGACAGAGTGAGGGGGGACTTAGCGAAGTAATCGACCGGATTTCGCATAACTTCTTTTCGATTGGATTTGTGGATGCTTTTTGTGCCCGTTTGGGATTTGAATCCCCTTAAATCGGTTAGATTTCAGTACGTGACGGTGGGTATTATCGCCATCGATGTGCTCATTTATTTTGGCCTTCAGTCGGATCTCTTTTTCAACGCCCCGCCAGGTTTGATCGAAGCGCTATCGCCAACGCCGGGCCATGTCGCACCCTGGCAATCGTTTTTGGCGCACCTTCCCGAGCAGTATAAGCTTGTGACCTACATGTTTTTGCACGGCGGTGCCTTGCATCTGCTCTTCAACATGATTTTCCTTTTCGTTTTTGGCGACAATGTCGAGGATGCGATGGGCCATGTCCGGTTCGTCGTCTTCTATCTGGCCTGCGGTGTCATCGCTGCCCTGGTGTACAGTTTCTCGACGGACTTCCCCGACGTTCCTCTCGTCGGAGCGAGCGGGGCCGTCTCCGGCGTTATCGGCGCCTATCTCATACTCCATCCCAACATCCGCGTGTGGGTGCTGGTCCCGCTTCCAAAGCTGCCTTTTTTGCCGCTGCGGTTTTCTGCCGCTGTCGTGATCGGCGTCTGGATTCTTTATCAACTCGGCAGTGCGGTCTATTTTCCGTCGCAGGCCGTTGCCTGGTGGGCGCATGTCGGAGGGTTTTTCGCGGGCGCCATCCTCGTGGTTCTTATGAAGCGGCCGGAGGTGCGCCTGTTCGATGGCGCGACGGGAGAATAAATCGCACTACGCTAATGTCTAAGGCGGAGTACATTGACACCTTCGCAAGTGCGAAATAGGTTCCGGCTCCATATAGGCGGGTCGCTCGCGGGATTGGTACGTCCTTAGACGAGTTGACCCGGCGCTGCAGCGCAGCATAATGGGCGGCATAAAGGTCAGGGCTGAACGCTATGAAGCTTCTTGTACCCGTAAAAAGGGTCGTAGACTATAATGTGAAGATCCGCGTGAAGCCGGACGGCAGCGGCGTGGACATTGCCAATGTCAAGATGTCCATGAATCCCTTCGATGAAATCGCCGTGGAAGAGGCGATCCGCATGAAGGAGGCGGGCCACGCCTCGGAGGTCATCGCGATCTCGGCCGGGCCGCAAAAGGCTCAGGAAACGCTGCGCACCGCGCTAGCCATGGGAGCCGACCGGGCCATCCTTTACAAAACCGACTTGGCACTTGAGCCGCTGGCGGTCGCAAAGCTTCTGAAGCACGCCGTCGAAAAGGAGCAAGCCGGGCTTGTTATCCTGGGCAAGCAGGCGATCGACGACGACTCCAACCAAACAGGTCAGATGCTCGCCGCGCTCCTCAACTGGCCGCAGGCGACATTCGCCTCCAAAGTTTCCTTCAAAGACGGCTCGCTTGAGGTTATCCGCGAGGTGGATGGCGGATTGCAGACGGTCTCCGTGAAATTGCCGGCGATCATAACCGCCGATTTGCGCCTCAACCAGCCGCGCTACGCATCCCTGCCGAACATCATGAAGGCGAAGAAGAAGCCGCTCGAAGAGATTGACGCCGCGTCGCTGGGGATCGATATCGAGCCGAAACTCAAGGTCGTCAAGACCGCCGAGCCGCCCACAAGGAAAGCGGGCATCAAGGTCAAGTCCGTGGAAGAACTCGTTGAGAAGCTGCGCACCGAGGCGGGGGTAATACAATAATGGCTGTTCTTCTTGTAGCGGAGCACGATAACCGCACGCTCAATGGCGCAACGGCGAAGGCGCTCACGGCGGCAGTGGCTCTCGGCAGCCCGGTGCACATCCTGGTTGTTGGATCGGGATGCGAGGCCGTGGCCCAAAAGGCGGCTGCTTTAAGCGGCGTGGAGAAGGTTCTCCTGGCCGAGGCGGATCATCTGAAGGCGCGGCTTGCCGAAGACATGACGGCACTGATCGTGCCGCTGATGGAGCGGTATTCGGCGCTCGTCGCGGTGTCGTCCGCCGCGGGCAAGGATTTTGCGCCGCGCGTTGCCGCGCTGCTCGATGTCGCGCAGCTGTCGGACGTCACCGCTGTGCGTAGCCCCGTTCAGTTCGAGCGCCCGATCTATGCCGGCAATGCCGTGCAGACTGTCGAGTGCAACCAGTCCAGGAAGGTGCTGACTGTCCGCACGACGGCGTTCGCGGCAAGTGCCGAAGGCGGAGCGGCTGCCATCGAGCGGATTCAGGCCGCGGCGGCAAACGGCGTCACCCAATTCGTGAGCGAAGAGCTGTCGAAATCGGAACGGCCCGAGCTGACCGCTGCGAAAGTTGTGATTTCCGGCGGACGCGGCATGCAATCCGGCGAAAATTTCAAGATGCTCGAACGCATTGCTGATAAGCTCGGCGCGGCGGTCGGTGCGAGTTGGGCGGCGGTTGACGCTGGCTTCGTCCCGAACGACTATCAAGTTGGTCAAACCGGCAAGGTTGTGGCCCCGGAGCTCTACATAGCGGTGGGCATCTCGGGAGCTATTCAGCATCTCGCCGGCATGAAGGATTTAAAAGTGATCGTTGCCATCAACAAGGATGAGGAAGCGCCCATTTTCCAGGTCGCGGACTACGGGCTTGTTGGTGACCTGTTCCAGATCTTGCCGGAATTCGAAGCCGCGCTCGACAGCCGGAACTAGCATCACACAACCCCGGAGTTGACGATGGTTCTCCCATATACGACCCGCGAAAACCCTTTCGTCAATAAAGCCGAGGGGCGAGAACCAGTCGTCATCAAGACCGTTGGCGTTATCGGAGCCGGGCAGATGGGCAACGGCATTGCCCATGTCGCCGCATTGAGCGGCTACAAGGTTCTGCTCAACGATCTGAGCAAGGAGCGGGTGGAATCCGGCCTTGCGACGATCAACGGCAACATGACCCGGCAGATCCACCGCGGGAAAATCACCGAGGAAGACCGCGATCACGCGCTGGCGCGGATCTCCTACGCCCCCTCGCTCGACGCCTTTAACAATGCAGAGCTTGTGATCGAGGCGGCGACAGAGGACGAGGACATCAAGCGGAAGATCCTGATCGCGCTTTGTCCTCACCTGAAGGCGGAAGCCATCGTAGGCAGCAACACCTCTTCAATTTCGATTACGCGGCTCGCGGCCGTGACCGACCGCCCCGAGCATTTCATCGGCTTGCATTTTATGAACCCCGTGCCGGTGATGGACTTGGTGGAGATGATCCGCGGCATTGCGACGGACGAGACAACCTTCGCAACCTGCCGCCGCTTCGTCGAAACTCTTGGCAAGACCGTCACGGTTGCCGAAGATTTCCCGGCCTTCATCGTGAACCGCATCCTGATGCCGATGATCAATGAGGCGGTTTACACGCTTTACGAAGGCGTTGGCACCGTCGAGGCTATCGATCTTGCCATGCGGCTCGGCGCCCGGCATCCGATGGGTCCGCTTCAGCTCGCCGATTTCATCGGCCTCGACACTTGCCTTTCTGTCATGCAAGTGCTGTATGAGGGCTTAGCGGACAGCAAATACCGGCCGTGTCCGCTGCTGGTGAAGTATGTAGAGGCGGGTTGGCTCGGCCGCAAAACGCAGCGTGGCTTTTACGACTACCGCGGCGAAGCTCCGGTGCCAACACGCTGATTTTTCCGGCTTCAGGCCACGCTTTCGTTAAAATCGCGCTTTAGTCGCGGGGCGCAGACAAGCCCTAGCCCAAGGTCGAGCCATGACAGCAATAAACCCAGACGGCGCCTCCGCGTGGGCCGATCGCCCTTACACTGCCGCCGTCGTTCTGGCCAACGGCCTGATTATTCCGGGCTACGGCGTTGGAGCGGCTGGAGATGCGGCCGGCGAGGTTTGCTTCAACACCGCGATGACCGGATATCAGGAAATCCTCACCGATCCGTCCTATGCCGGGCAGATCGTGATGTTTACTTTCCCGCATATCGGAAACATTGGCGCAAATCCCGACGACATCGAAACGGCGAACCTTGCGGCGGCCTCCGGCGTTCGCGGCTGCATTCTGCATGCGGCGGTAACGGAGCCCTCCAGCTACAGGTCCGCCCAACACCTGGACAAGTGGCTCAGCGCGCGCGGCATTATCGGCATATCCGGCGTCGACACGCGCGCCTTGACGATGCTCATCCGCGAACACGGCATGCCGAATGCCATCATCGCCCATCACCCGGACGGTGTGTTCGATTTCGACGCGCTGCTTGCCCAGGCGCGCGCCTGCCCCAGCATGGAGGGCGCAGAGCTTGCCCGCACAGTGACCACGGCCCAGAGCTACGAGTGGAGCGAACGGGTTTGGGACTGGAACCGCGGATTTGCCGCGCAGGAGCGCGCCGAGTTCCACGTCGTGGCCATAGACTATGGTATTAAGCGCAATATCCTGCGCTGTCTTGCCTCGGCGGGCTGCCGGGTGACGGTGCTGCCGGGCTACGCGACGGCGGAGGAGGTGCTGGCGCGCGATCCGGACGGCGTTTTTCTGTCGAACGGGCCGGGCGACCCCGCCGCAACAGGGGAGTATGCGCTGCCGGTCATTCGGAGCCTGGTCCGGTCGGGCATCCCTGTTTTTGGCATTTGCCTCGGGCATCAGCTGCTTGGCCTGGCGCTCGGCGCGCGCACCGCGAAGATGCCCCATGGCCATCACGGCGCCAATCACCCTGTCATGGACTACACCACTGGCAAGGTTGAAATTACGTCGATGAATCATGGCTTTGCGGTGGAGCGCGAGAGCCTGCCGCAAGGCGTCGAGGAGACGCATGTGTCGCTGTTCGACGGTAGCAATTGCGGCATCCGGCTCAAGGGGCAGCCAGTCTTTTCGGTCCAGTATCATCCCGAGGCATCGCCCGGACCTCAGGACAGCCATTATCTCTTCACACGCTTCGCTAACCTTATGCGTGAAAGAAAAGGGCTCAGCGCCGAAAGCGAGCGCACCTTCCGCCTGGGTTAGCACTTTGAACTACGACAAAAGAAGAGTCGCCGATTTCTGCCAAGTGCTTGGGCCTGTGGCACTTTGTAATGGCTCTAAGCTCTAGACTTTTCGGTATCTTCGCGGCATGATCGCGTCAGAAGGCGGAAGCTCGGGCGTATCGCCGGCTGAAGATCCGCCCGGTGTGTGGGGCCGCGCCGTTCCGCAAAGAGGAAAAAGTATGGATTATCAGGGCAAGTTTCAGGAAGCTCTCGATGCTTTATCTGTCGAGGGCCGCTACCGCGTATTCGCCGATATTCTGAGGAGGAAGGGAGAGTTCCCGACGGCGATGCATCACACGCCTGAGGGAGTGCGCCCGATTACAGTGTGGTGCTCGAACGATTATCTCGGCATGGGCCAGCATCCGAAGGTGCTCACCGCGATGCACGAGGCGATCGACCGCACCGGCGCCGGCTCCGGCGGAACGCGCAACATCTCTGGAACGACCCATTATCACGTCGAGCTGGAAAAAGAGCTTGCGGACTTGCACGGCAAGGAAGCCGCGCTGCTTTTCACCTCGGGCTACGTCTCGAACGAAGCGACGATTTCGACGCTGGTGAAGCTGCTCAAGGGCGCGGTGATCTTCTCGGACGAGAAGAACCACAACTCCATGATCGAGGGTGTTAGGCAAGGCGGCGGCCCGAAGCGGATCTGGCGGCACAACGACCTTGAGCACCTCGAAAGCCTGCTTCAGGAATACGATCTCGAAACGCCGAAGATCGTCCTGTTCGAGTCCGTCTATTCGATGGACGGCGATATCGCGCCGATTGGCGAGATTTGCGATCTCGCGAAGAAATACAACGCGCTGACCTACATCGATGAAGTGCACGCGGTTGGCATGTACGGCCCGCGTGGGGGCGGCGTGGCCGAGCGCGACGGTGCGATGCACAAGGTCGACATCATCGAGGCGACCCTCGCCAAGGGGTTCGGCCTGATGGGCGGCTATATCGCCTCGTCAGCCGCATGCGTCGACGCGATCCGCTCTTATGCCTCGGGCTTTATCTTCTCGACTTCGCTTGCTCCGGCGATCGTTGCCGGCGCGCTGGCTAGCGTTCGCCACCTCAAGGAGAGCCAGGAGGAGCGCACCCGCCATCAGGCCCGCGCCGCGCTGCTCAAGGAGCGTCTGGTCCGCGAAGACCTGCCGGTGATGCATACGCCGAGCCACATCGTGCCGGTGCTTGTGGGCGATCCCGTGCAGTGCAAGGCGCTGACCGACGCGCTGATGGACCGCTTCGGGGTTTACGTGCAGCCGATCAATTACCCAACCGTCGCGCGCGGCACCGAGCGCATACGCTTGACGCCCGGCCCGCACCATACGGACGAGCAGATGGACCGCCTCGTTTTCGCGCTCCGCACGCTTTGGACCGAGATGGGGCTTCGCGGCGGCAAGGAGTGGTGCGGCATCTGGCGCGGCCAGGTCGCGATTGCCACGCCCTTCGATCTGGGCGTCGCCGCGGGCGGCTGATCTCCGCCATCGGAACTGGCGTTTTTCCATGGCCGGGCTTGTCCCGGCCATTTGCTTTCTGGACGATTTGACGGATGGACACAACTTAGCTAACCTACTTAGCTAAGGAGCATTGCCATGCCGGTCTACACCGTTCACGAAGCCAAGACGCATCTTTCCAAGCTAATCGAACGCGCCGAGCGCGGCGAAGAGGTCGTCATCGCGCGCGGAGACAAGCCCGCTGTGCGCCTAACAGCGGCAACGGAGCCGGCTAAGAAAAAGGGCCGCCGCTTCGGTGCATATAAAGGCATCGTGCCCGACTTTCCCGACAGCTTTTTTTTCGATCCTTTGCCAGAGGACGAACTGAAGCTCTGGAACTGCGAAGAGGATGGCGGGACGGAAGATGACAAAGCTTCTGCTCGATAGCGTCGCCTTGATTTGGTGGTTCACAGGGAACCCGAAGTTTTCAAAGCCGGTCCGCCGCTATATCGAAAATGGAGACTACCAAGTCTATGTCAGCGCGGTATCGGCCTGGGAAATTGCAACCAAGGTGCGGCAAGGGAAAATGCCGGAGGCGATTTCTCTCATAGCGCATTTTGACGATTTTCTCGCCGAGCAGGACTTCATTCCGCTCGGCATTACCATGACTCACGCAAGGCTTGGCGGCAGCCTTGCTTCGGTACACAAAGACCCGTTCGACAGGCTCATCGCGGCGCAGGCTCAGATCGAGGATATGCCCGTCGTAACCTGCGACGCCGCCTTCCACGGATTGGGCGTGCGCGTCCTCTGGTGAGCGCTGTTGTTGGCAATTGTCTAATATTCGGCTAGAACCTGTCCATTCCTCGGGGGCGGGTTCTATGACGGATGTATTTTTCTCTTATTCCAGCAAGGATCGCGAGCGCGTGCGGCCGATCCGCGATGCGCTCGTGGCGGAAGGCTTCGACGTATTCTGGGATCAGGAGGTGCCGCCGGGGCGCAATTGGGACGAGTGGATCCGCCAGCATCTCGACGCTGCGCGCTGTGCTGTCGTGTTCTGGTCCGAGCATTCGGTGAAGTCGGACAACGTGGTGCATGAGGCGACCATCGCGAAGAATTTCGGGAAGCTGATCCCCGTCCTCCTCGATCCCATCGATGCAAACCAGTTTCCGATGGGACATTACACTACGCAAGGTATCGCCGTCCCTCCCGAGGGAATGGCTCCAGCAACTTTGCAGAGGCTCAGCGCGGAGGTTGAGACAAAGGCTATGCGCCGCTGGATGCGCCGCAGGATGGCGGAACTCGAAGGTCGCGTAAAGTCACTCACTGCTATCCGCGAACAGCTTGAAGATAATGAAACCGCACTCACACGCCGAGTCAAGGAACTTGAGACGCAAGCCGACAATTGCAGACGAGAGAAGGCGACCCTATCAGCTCAAATCCGGGAACTTAAAGCGCGAGCTGACGCCAGCGAACCGATGGAGCCGACCCAGACAGATTACCTATCTATAGAACAAGCAGTTCCACTAGCAACTGCGCATAATAAGGGCGAAACTCAAACAACATCAAATGATACAAAATTAATAATCTGGTTCAACGCGTTACCTCTTTCAGTATTGCTCGCAGCTGGATCGGTGTTCCCTTTTGGTATTGCATTGCGCTGGGATGCAGATGATAGAACCTTTGCGGTGACTGGACTAGTCATGGGACTTGTAATTTGCCTTATTGTCTTTGTCGTTTCAATCTTGAGAAGAAATGCCCTTTCATTAGGGCTTGTGCTATTCTTCTTAGTGTTCTTTGCGGTAGTGCTTGCCTCGGAACCTAGTTGGGGTCACCGTTCCGGCGTCTGGTATGTATTTGCTGCCGGTATGCTCGCCATAATAATATTGTTACGCCGGATGATAGACGCTCGTAACTTTGGCTTTATCAAGCGAACTCCATAATCACCGCATCGACCGCGAGGCTATCGCCGGGCTTGGCCTTGAGCTTCGACACCGTCACATCCCGGTCGGCCTTCAGCACGTTCTGCATCTTCATGGCCTCGACCACGGCCAGCGTCTCGCCCGCCTTGACCTCCTGCCCCTCTACGACCGCGATGGAAACCACCAGCCCCGGCATGGGGCAGAGCAGCTTCTTCGACGTATCGGCGGCCTTCTTCTCCGGCATGAGCGCGGCAAGCTCCGCCTCGCGCGCCGTAAAGACGTGGACCCTGGCGCGCACGCCGCCGTAGGAAAGATCGTAGCCATTGGGCACGGTCCGGACTTGCACGAACAGCTCCTTGCCACCAACCACTTTTCCATGCCACAGCGGCTCGCCCGGCCACCAATCGGAACGCAGCACGATCTCGCGGCGGACGGTGCCATCCGCTTCGCAAAGCTGGACAGTCGCGCCGTCGCCGAGGTCGCCTCCGACCCTCAAATGCTGCTGGAAGTTGCCCAGCCGGCAAACGCGCAGCTCGCCGAGCTGGAGGCCCACCGCGCCCGGCAATTGCCCGGAGATATGGCGGCGGCGCACATTGTGGAGATGGTCGATGGCGGCGGCCACGGCGGCCAGAATATCGCGCGTTTCGCCCTCGGGTTCGCGATGCTTGAAGCCGTCAGGGAACTCCTCGGCGATGAAGGCGGTCGAGAGGTCACCGCTGCGCCAGCGCGGATGCTGCATCAGCGCGGACAGGAAGGGAATGTTGTGCTCGATGCCGTCGATGTAAAACGCGTCCAGCGCCGTGGCCTGCGCGTCTATGGCTTCCTCGCGCGTTGGCCCGTGGGTGACGAGCTTGGCGATCATCGGATCGTAGAACATCGAAATCTCGCCGCCCTCTTCGCAGCCCGTATCGTTGCGCACGGCGATGCCGCCATAGCGCGGGCCCTCGGCCGGCGGCCGGTAACGCACCAGGCGGCCGATGGAGGGCAGGAAGTTGCGGAACGGGTCCTCGGCATAGACGCGGCTTTCGACGGCCCAGCCATTAATCTTGAGATCGGCCTGCTGGAACGGCAGCTTCTCGCCCGCCGCGACCCGGATCATAAGCTCCACGAGGTCGAGCCCGGTAATCATCTCGGTGACGGGGTGCTCCACCTGCAGCCGGGTGTTCATTTCGAGGAAGTAGAAATTCTTCTTCTGGTCGACGATGAACTCGACCGTGCCGGCGCTCTCGTAGCTCACGGCCTTGGCCAGTGCCACGGCCTGCTCGCCCATTGCCTTTCGGGTGGCCTCGTCCAGGAACGGGCTCGGCGCCTCCTCGATCACCTTCTGGTTCCGGCGCTGGATCGAGCATTCGCGCTCGAACAGGTAGACGGTATTGCCGTGCTTGTCGCCGAGCACTTGAATTTCGATATGCCGCGGATTCTCGACGAATTTTTCGACGAAAACGCGGTCGTCGCCGAAACTCGATTTCGCTTCCGCGGTGGAGGTAAGGAAGCCCTCGCGCACCTCATCTGCCGAGCGTGCGACGCGCATGCCCTTGCCGCCGCCGCCCGCACTCGCCTTGATCATGACCGGATAGCCGATGTCATTGGCGATCTGGGTGGCATGCTCCGGGCTTTCGATCACGCCCAGATAGCCGGGCACCGTGGAGACCTTCGCCTCCGCCGCCGCCTTCTTGCTCTCGATCTTGTCGCCCATCGCCTTGATGGCCCGGATGTTCGGCCCGATGAACGCGATGCCCGCCGCCTGCAGCGCCTCGGCGAAGCCTGCGTTCTCGGACAGGAAGCCGTAGCCGGGATGGATGGCCTCCGCGCCGGTTTGCTTGGCGGCCTCGATGATCTTCTCCATCACGAGATAGGACTGCGCGGCGGGCGCCGGCCCAATCAGCACGGCTTCATCGGCCATACCCACATGCACGGCGTCGCGGTCCGCCTCGGAATAGACCGCGACCGTCTTGATGCCCATCCGCTTGGCGGTCTTCATGACACGGCAAGCGATTTCGCCGCGATTGGCGATTAGAATTTTGTTGAACATGGCGGGCGGTCCTATGCGGGCGGGCAGACTATTGTAGCGTTTGCGCTCTTCTACCCTCAGCGCGCGCGCTGTTCAATCCCGGTTTCCGCATAGTTGGTCCGATATTGCCAAATGCCAGCTTTGCGTCACGGGGGCATTTGGGGATGAGCCGCAAGATCCGCAAAAAGCGGCGGGCGGAAAATTGGACGCCCCGCCTTATACCATACCGGCGCTAACCATGGGCGGGCGCAACAAAAATAGCGATAAGCGCGCCGCCCCGTTATCGGGACGGCGCGCGGCCACGTTTAACTGGTAGGAAGAGGCGGCTGCTAATCGCCCCAACCGGAGCTGCGGACAGCCCCGCTGTAGTATTCGGAGCCACGGTATGCGGAGCCGTAGCCCGGCCGGCCGTAATATTCGGAGCCACGGTATGCAGAGCCGTAGCCCGGCTCGCGGTCATATCCGGAGCCACGATATGCGGAGACATAGCCCGGCTCGGGGTAATATTCCGAGCCGCGGTAGTATGCCGAGACATAGCCGGACTCGCGGCGATATTCGACGCCACGGTATGCGGAGCCGTAACCCGGCTCGCGGTCATATCCGAAGCGGCGATATGCGGAGCCGTAGCCTCGCTCGCGGTAGTATCCGGGGCCACGGTGCGCGTAGCCGTAGTCTTGCTCGCGGTCATAGCCGGAGCCATAGTATTCGTCGTCGTCATCCGGCTGGTCGAAGTATTCGTTGCCACGATCCGGGCCATCGAAAGCGCCAGAGACCGCGCCGAGCATGCCGCCGATCAAAGCGCCCGGTATGCCCAGGAGGCCCGGTTCGTCATAGGAGCGGCGGCCGTGCCGGTATTCGTGATCGTGGGCCCACTGGATTTCATCCGCCGTGGCGATCACCTTGGGCTCGCCTGGAAGCCAAAGCGCGGGATAGCCCCAAAAAGAAGGCCTAACGGAGCCATAGCCGGCATCCCGCCGGTGGCTCGCATAATGGTAGCCGGAATAATCGAAGTGCACCTTGATGACCGCGGTATCGGCCGGTCGGCTGGCAAGGCCGGCGGAGCCGGGCATGGCGCTTGCTGCTGTCGAAGCGAAGGCTCCGGCCAAGGCAGCCGCGGCGAAAACTAATCCCTTGTAAGACATAGCTTACACCCTCTCGATTGCATGGAGGAAGCTCCGCCGTTTGCGCCGGGGGCTCCTTTGCTTCCAGGGATTGAAACACTTAAGTCGCTCCACTCCAAGCTTAGACATTTAATATGATTAATCTAAAATTGCTGGCGCCCCGAGAACGCACACCCATAAGGCAGCAAACAGGTGCGTGCGCATTTCGATCGATTTCGCCATGCGCGCGGACATGAAGCGCCACAAATGACCCGTTGCGGACTCCGGGGGGCGATTCGGCTTGACAGGATGTTGCATATACAAATATAGAGAAATTACGTTTCGCGGAGACTGATGCCCATGCCGGAGAACCGCTTGGCCCATGAAATGGCATGCAACTGCCTGATGGGGCGCGCGCGCTTGCTAGCTCGCGTCCTTACGGGGATCTACGAAGAGCAACTACGCCCATTTGGCCTCAAGGCGTCGCAACTCAACCTTCTTATTGTTGTGGCACAAGCGGGACCGTTGCGCCGTTCCGAGATCGGCCGCGCCATCCATCTCGATGCGTCGACGCTGACCAGGAACTTGGCTGTAATGCTAAGCAACGGATGGATCGAAGAAGTGCAGGACCATGCGGACGGGCGCGGCCAGCCCTTGCGGATTACGAAGAGCGGGGATGCTTTGCTTGCGGAGGTCGCGCCGGTCTGGAGGAAAGCCCAGCAGAGGGCCCAAGAACTGCTCGGTGCGGATGGAACTTCAGTCTTGATGGATGTATCGAATAGCCTTCTGGGAGCGGCCCCGTCATGACTTTTTTTGCTCTTGTTGTTGTATATGCAAATAGAGCGATCGCCCAGCCCAACGCAGCACAGCAAACGGATCGCGGAGAAAACGAAGGGAGCCCTGCATGAGCCGTCCAACTATTCTCGTAACCGGTGCCACCGGCAAAACGGGGGGTGCTGTCGCCTCCCAGCTTTTGCAGTTGGGCTGGCCTGTGCGCGCCCTCGTCCGTGCGCCGGACGCGCGCAGCGAGCGGCTTCGCGCCCAAGGTGCGGAGATCGCTGTGGCCGATTTGTTCGACCCGGAACAGCTCTTGGAGGCGATGCGGGGAACCGCGCGAGCCTATTACTGCCCGCCTTGGCATCCCTATATGCTGCAGAGCGCTGCCGCCTTCGCCACCGCCGCCCGGGAGGCAAGAACTCGAAGCCGTTGTAGGCTTAAGCCAATGGCTCGCGAGCCCATCGCACCCATCACTGGCGACGCGGCAGAGCTGGCTCGCGGAGACTATGTTTTCCATGCTGCCCGGCGTTGCGCACACCATCGTGAACCCAGGCTTTTTCGCGGATAACTATCTGCGCCTGATCGGGTTCGCCGCTCAACTCGGAATGTTTCCCTGGCCAATTGGCAAAAGCCGCAACGCACCGCCGTCCAACGAGGATATCGCCCGCGTCGCGGTGGCGGCGTTGATCGATCCTGAAAAACATGCGGGCAAAACCTACCGGCCAACCGGACCTGCGCTGCTTTCCGCGCGCGATATGGCCGCAATCCTAAGCCGCGTGCTCGGCCGCCGCGTTCGTCACATCGACATGCCCATATGGATGTTTCTGAAAGCCATGCGCGCGTTCGGCGTCAGCGCGTTCGAGCAGAGCGGCGTGCGCCACTATATCGAGGACCACAAGCGCGGGGCTTTCGAATTCGGGGCGCCGACTGACCACGTCTTGGAAGTCACGCGCCGGGCTCCCGAGGATTTCGAGACCATCGCCCGCCGCTATGCGGCGCTGCCGGAGGCGCGCCGCACGCTCAGCAACGGCTTACGCGCGCTCGGCGATTTCATGCGTATCGGCCTAACACCCGCCTACAACCTCGGCCGGTACGAGCGCGACCAGCAGCACCCGTTCCCCGTTCATCCCCAATTGGCCGCTAATTCGAGCATATGGCGCGAGGAGCACGAGATGAAACAGCCTTCCGGCCGCGATTTACGCGAGCTTGCGGTGGTGTCATGAGCGCGGCCCTTTCTGCTGCGGGCACAGCCAAGCAAGCCGGCAATCCTGTGCTACGGCGTGTCGAAACCGTAGCGCCACGGCGCGCGACGGGCTTGGTGGCTTCGGTCTACGAACAGGTGGCGCGGGAGTTCGCCATCGTTCCACCCATCACCATCCACTCCGCTGTCCCGGAAATCCTGGCGGGCATGTGGTGCGTGACGCGCGAAGCTTTCATCGTGGGGCGTGCCGGACGGGCCCGGCGCGAAATGGTGGCGGCCGGCGTCTCGCGGACAAACATGTGTCCCTATTGCGTCGAGGTCCACAGCGCGATGCTGCACGCGACCCGCGATCACGATCTGGCGCGAAAACTCAGCTCCGATGCGGGAGCGGAGGGGGCGGCGCAAGCGGAGCCGCTGATCCGCTGGGCGCTTTCGACCCGCGAGCCCCAGGCCCCGGCGCTCGCAAATCCGCCCTTTTCCGCCCGCGAGGCCCCGCAAATTCTCGGCACCGCGGTTGCCTTTCATTTCATCAATCGCATGGTCAACATCTTCCTCGAAGCTTCGCCAGCGCCGGCGCCGATGCGGGCGGCGGCGTTGAAGCCTTTGATTGGGCGGATCATCGGCGCCACGCTGGGCAAGCGCATGACGGGCGTCGATGCGAAGCCGGGGCTTTCGCTCGCCTTGCTGCCGGACGCCGCTTTGCCGGAGCAGTTCCGCTGGGCAGAGCCGGACCCCGCCGTGGCTGGCGCCATCGCGCGCATGGCAAGCGCCATCGAACGCCACGGCAGCACCTGCTTGCCGGAGGCGGCCATCGAAACGGTGCGCGCACGCGTGGCGGCGTGGGCGGGCGAAGACCCTTGGCTCGGACTGCAATGGCTGGAGGACGCCTTGGCACCCCTCACCAGCGAAAAGGATCGCGCCGCGGCACGGCTCGCCCTTCTCGCAGCGCTCGCTTCTTATCGGGTGGACGACGCCGCCATCGCATCGTTCCGCAAGCACTTCCCCCAAGACCGGCAACTCATCGCGACGGCGGCTTGGGGAAGTTTCGAAGCGGTCAAGCGCTTGTCTGAGTGGATCGCAGGCCCGTCCGCCAAATCTTCCAAGGATAACGGCACGGCAATTCAACTGGGGGCAAACAGATGATTTCCGAAACGGCTGTAAGCTCCTGGTTCCTGGGCTACCTGGCTTTCATGGCCACGCTCGTGGCGGCGGTGCTCGTGCGATACCTGCCGAAGACTGCGTTGCTGCCGGTGCTCGGCGGTTTCGCCGCGTGGCTCGCCTATGCAGGAGGGCTGGGATATCTGGGTGTCATCGGTGACCAGTCGCTGGGCGTGCCGGGACCCGCCTTATTGGTGGTTCCAGTGTTTACCTTCGTTGCGCTGTTTGTCGCGCGCTCGCCGACGGCCAAGCATGCGGCGCTCAGCATTCCGCTCTGGATTCTCCTTGGTGCGCAAACGTTCCGCGTTGGTGTCGAGCTTTTCCTTCACCGGCTCTGGCTCGACGGCATGGCACCGCGGATGCTTACTTACGCGGGGGCCAATTTCGATATGATCGTGGGGCTATCGGCGCCCATCGCGGCCTGGGCGTATTGGCGCGGACGCATTGGCGAGCGGGCGGCCCTGGCTTGGAACATTGCGGGGCTGGCCATGCTCGCGAATGTCGCCCTGCGCGCAACTTTGACGGCTCCCGGCCCCCTCAACTTCGTGCACGGCGAAATACCCAATACCGCTATCGGCACCTTTCCGTTCACCTACATACCGGGCTTTTTCGCGCCGCTTGCGCTGGTGCTGCATGTTCTTGCGATCCGCGCGCTGCGCGCCAGGCTCCGGCCGCGGAACTTGGCAGCGCCTCAGGCTGCTTAACTGCGGCATGATCGAGTTTCGCCATCGGGACGCTTGCGCGGGCGGGGTTGCTTCGGCGCAAGGATCGTGACAAAGCATTGCCCAACACTTCGTCAAAACCGCTCCCCGCCCTGGCACGCCAATGAAATTCACCCTCTCCTGGCTCAAAGACCATTTGCAAACCGAAGCCTCGCTCGACGAGATCGCGGCGAAACTCACATTGATCGGCCTTGAGGTCGAAGGCATCGAGGACCCGGCGGGCAAGCTCAAGGATTTCATCGTCGCGCGCGTACTCGAAGCAGCGCCGCATCCGAATGCCGACAAGCTGCGCGTCCTGAAGGTGGACACTGGCTCGGGCGTGGTGCAAGTCGTCTGCGGCGCGCCCAACGCCCGCAAGGACCTCATCGGCGTGTTCGCTTCGCCCGGCGTGTATGTGCCCGGCATCAAGGTCACGCTCGGCAAGGCGAACATCCGCGGCGTCGATTCGGCTGGCATGATGTGCTCGGAGCGCGAGCTTGAGCTTTCGACCGAGCATAGCGGCATCATCGAGCTGCCGGAGCGCATGAAAGCCAAAGTGGGCGAGCGCTTCGTGGATGTCATGGGGCTGCACGATCCCGTCATCGACGTGGCGATTACGCCAAACCGGCCCGATTGCCTCGGCGTGCGCGGCATCGCGCGCGATCTTGCCGCGGCGGGGCTCGGCCGGCTCAAAAATGCCAGCGAGGGCTACGCGGGAAAGGGCGAGTTCGATTGCCCCATCCCGATCGAGCTGCAATTCCCCAAGGGCGCGGAAAACGCTTGCCCGGTATTCGCCGGCCGCGTCATTCGCGGCGTGAGCAACAAGCCCTCGCCGGAATGGATGCAGCGCCGGCTGCGCGCGATAGGCTTGCGGCCGATCAACGCCGCGGTGGACGTGACGAACTACATCTCCATCGACCGCGCACGGCCCTTGCATGTGTACGACGCGGATAAGCTCCGCGCGCCCATCATGGCGAGGCTTGGCAAGCAGGGCGAGAACTTCGTGGCGCTCGACGGCAAGACCTATGAGGTGGACGAAACCATGTGCGTGATCGCCGATGAGGCGCACGTTTTGGGTTTCGGCGGCGTCATGGGCGGCGAGACGACTGGCGCCACGGAGGCAACCACCACGATCTTCATCGAAAGCGCTTATTTCGATCCGGTGCGCACCGCCGCCACCGGCCGCAAGACCGGCATCAACTCCGACGCGCGCTTCCGCTTCGAGCGCGGCATCGATCCCAAGTCGGAAATGCTGGGCCTCAATCTCGCGACGCAAATGATCCTCGAATTCTGCGGCGGCGAGCCAAGTGCCTCGATCATGGCCGGCGGCGAGCCCGATGGCCGGCCCGCCATCAGCTTCGACCCGGCGCGCGTTCAAAAGCTCTCCGGCGCGAAGTTCACCAATGCCGAGACTGTGTCGAAGCTGAAGAAGCTGGGCTTCACGGTGGAAGGCGAGGCGCCGGGCTTAAGTGTTACGCCGCCGTCCTGGCGGCCCGATATCCATGGCGCCGCCGACCTCGTCGAGGAGGTTGTGCGGCTTTCGGGCGCGGACCGCATTCCAGCCACGCCGCTGCCGCGCGAGGCGGGCGTCGCGAAGGCGGTGCTGACACCCAGCCAGAAGCGCGTGCTTGGCGCCCGGCGCGCGCTTGCCGCCCGCGGTCTCGTCGAAGCCATCACCTGGTCGTTCGTGGCTGAGCCTCAGGCGCGGCTGTTCGGCGGGGGCGCGCCCGAGCTTCGCCTGGCCAATCCCATTTCGAGCGAAATGACCGACATGCGGCCGAGCTTGCTTCCCGGCCTGCTTTCGGCGGCGCGCGCCAACGCCAATCGCGGCTTCGAGGACGCTGCGCTGTTCGAGGTGGGGCAGATCTTCCGCGGCGAAAAGCCCGAGGATCAGAGCAACGTGGCGGGCGGCGTCCGCAGCGGCACGGCGCGCATGACCGGCGGGGGCCGGCATTGGGACGGCGCGGCCAAGCCCGCCGATGTTTTCGACGCCAAGGCCGACGCGCTCGCCGTGCTTGCCGCGCTGGGGCTCGATACGGGCAAGCTGCAAACCGCCCGCAACGCGCCGGCCTGGTATCATCCCGGCCGCTCGGGCGCGCTTCAGCTCGGGCCGAAGACGGTGCTTGCGCATTTCGGCGAGCTGCATCCGGAGACCTTGAAGGCGCTGGATATCAAGGGGCCTGCGGCCGTGTTCGAGGTCTTCCTCGACAACGTTCCCGCCTCGCGCAGGAAGGGAACGGCCAAGGGCGCGCTCGTTGCCAGCGATTTCCAGCCCGTCCGGCGGGATTTCGCCTTCATCGTCGACAAGGCCGTGGAGGCTGCGTCCGTGCTGAGGGCAGCGGAAGGCGCCGAGAAGAGCCTCATTTCCCGCGTCAGCATCTTCGATGTGTTCGAGGGGCAGGGGGTTCCGGCGGGCAAGAAGTCGCTCGGCCTCGAAATCACGCTCTCGCCGCTGGACCGCACGCTGACGGAGGTGGAAATCGAGGCGGTGTCCGCCAAGGTTGTGGCGCAGGTGAAAAAGGTTACGGGCGCTGAGCTTAGAAGCTGAGAGCGCGCGCCCTGGAGCTTAGGTTGTAGAGCTTGCCGCAAAAGCAACCAATTTTAACCATAAAAACAGCAATCATCTATTCTATTTTTGAAATAATCTACATTTCGTGGGCAACGTTTACTATGACCACAGAATATAGATTGAACCGGTGGGGAGGTTCCTTATATACTGTCGCTAGTGGCCACGGTGACGCTGTGTATGACCCTGCCAAGCCCGCATACCAACGGAAAAAGTGCGCGTTGCGTCCCTTGCCGGCGTTTCAAGCAGGCCGTCCGCCGCCTATGGCGCAAATTCGTCGCGGATGAAAACCCCGATGATAAGGAACGCGTGCGGCAGCGGCGGATCGACAATATCATGCACGATGTCGTCCTTATGGAGGCCATGCGGCGCTGGGAGCAGGAAACCAAGGATCACGAAGTCTCCAAAGGCGGCCCTGTCGCCGAGGAATAGGGCGGGGCAATTTTGGATAGCGTTGCGCGCCGGCCATAGCCGTGTTGGAAAAGCCGCACCCGTTCTTTGCAAATTGAACGGCTCCCGGCTATATAGGACACATCGGTTTCCCCAAAGGGCAAGGCACTGCGCGGACATGGAGCTGCGGCACATCCCTTTTAAGAAGATGAACGGCCTCGGCAACGATTTCGTCATAATCGACGCCCGCGCCGGGCCGCTACGGCTGTCCGCAATCGCGGCCGGCGCGATTGCAAGCCGCACCGGGGGAGTGGGCTGCGATCAGGTCATCGTGCTGGAGCCGTCGCGCGCCGCGGACGTGTTCATGCGCATATTGAACGCCGACGGCTCCGAGGTGAGCGCTTGCGGCAATGCGAGCCGGTGCGTGGCGGCATTGCTGAGCCCTGGGTTTGGCCGGGACCGGCTCACCATCGAAACCCGCGCCGGCGTGCTCGATGCGGAGGCCGGGGCGGGCGGGCTTGTCACCGTCGACATGGGTGCGCCCCGCTTCGAGTGGAACCGAATTCCGCTTTCGCGCGCTTTCGAGGATACACGCGCAATCGATCTTGCCTACGCCTTGCCCGATGGCCGCGTGCTGGAGCGCCCGGGCGTGGTGAATGTTGGCAATCCGCATTGCATTTTCTGGGTTCAGGATGCCGGTAGCTACGATCTGGCGTCCTTCGGGGCGGCGCTGGAGCATCATCCGCTATTTCCCGAGCGCGCGAATATTTCGCTGGCGGAAGTGAAGACCCCCTCACCCCAGCCCTCTCCCCAAGGGGAGAGGGAGTTCGCTGCGGACAATTCAGGCGTACTCTCTCCCCTTGGGGAGAAGGACAGGATGAGGGGGGACTTCCCCTCCCGCATCAAGCTGCGCGTGTGGGAGCGCGGCACGGGCATCACGCGTGCCTGCGGCACCGCGGCTTGCGCCACTGCCGTTGCGGCTGCCCGGACTGGGCGCACCGGGCGGCGGGTGTCTGTGGAGCTTCCCGGCGGCGTGCTTTTCATCGAATGGCGCGAGGCTGACGACCATATCCTCATGACCGGGCCAACCGAGTTCGAGTTCGAAGGCGCGCTCCAATTCAATGGCGATGGCGGGCTGGTCCAGGTGGTGCGCGAGCCATGAGCGTCGAGGTCATCTCATTCGGCTGCCGGCTGAACAGCTTCGAGAGCGAGGTAGCGAAGAAGCTTGCCGAGGAGGCGGGGCTCGACAGCGCCATAATTGTGAACACTTGCGCGGTGACGGCGGAGGCCGTGCGCCAGGCGCGGCAGGCGATCCGCAAGGCGCGCCGCGAGCGGCCCGGCGCCAAGATCATCGTCACAGGCTGCGCCGCCCAGATCGAGCCCGGCACTTTCGCGGATATGGTCGAGGCCGACCACATAATCGGCAATGCCGAGAAGACGAACGCCGCGACCTTCCTCGAAATCGCGGGCGGGGAGTTGGCGCGCGTCAAGGTGAACGATATCGCCTCGGTCCGGGAAACCGCGCAGCACATGGTGGCGGGCTTCGGTGTGCGCGCGCGCGCCTATGTCGAAGTGCAGAATGGCTGCGATCACCGTTGCACCTTCTGCGTGATCCCCTATGGGCGCGGGCCGTCGCGCTCGGTGCCCGCGGGCGACGCCGTGCGTCAGATCCGCGCGCTGGCTGAACAGGGCTACCGCGAGGTGGTGCTGACCGGCGTCGATCTCACCTCCTACGGCGCGGACCTTCCCGGCGGCATGACACTTGGCCGGCTGGTGCGCACGATCCTGAGGCTGGTGCCGGAGCTGCCGCGCTTGCGGCTTTCCTCCATCGATACGATCGAGGCAGACGCCGAATTGATCGCGGCATTCGCGGAGGAGGAGCGGCTGATGCCGCATCTGCATCTCTCGCTGCAATCGGGCGACAACCTCATTCTGAAGCGCATGAAGCGGCGCCACTCGCGCGAGGACGTCATCAAGTTTTGCGAGACCGTGAGCGATCTGCGGCCCGGCATGGTGTTCGGTGCGGACCTGATCGCTGGCTTCCCGACCGAAGATGAGGCCATGTTTGCCAATACGCTCCGGCTCGCGGACGAGTGCGGCCTGAGCTTCATGCATGTGTTTCCGTTCTCGGCGCGCCCGAAGACGCCCGCCGCGCGCATGCCGCAGCTCGACCGGGGGCTCGTCAAGGAACGGGCCGCGCGGCTTAGGGGCAAGGCGTCCGAACGCCTCACGGTGCATCTGGAGGCCCAGCAGAACAAGGTGTTCGAGGTTTTGATGGAGCGCGGCAGCCTTGGGCGCACGCCAGGCTTTACCGAAATCGAGATCGCCGGTGAACGGGCCGGCCAAGGCGCTATCGTAAAGGCTCGCGCCACGGGGCTTGCAAAGAGCCGCCTTATCGGCGAGCCTCTCGCACCATGAGCGAAAGTGGAAAGCGAAAACTATTCGGCCGGTTATTCGGGGGCGGCAAGCCGTCCGCGCCCGAGCCCGCACCTGTCATTGAGGAAAAGCCGGCGGGCGAGCCGCTTGCCGGAGAAGCCCCGCCGCCGGAGCAAGCGGCGGTGCTGGAGCAGGCCGCGCTGCCGGAGCAAGTGCAGGCCGTGCAAGCTCCGGCTGAGCCTATAGCCGCGGCTGAGCCCGCGCCCGCGGAAGGCGAAAAAGAAGGGAAGCGGCTTGGCTGGTTTCAGCGGCTCAAGCAGGGGCTGACCCGCACCTCGTCGCGCCTGACCGAGGGCATCACCAGCGTTTTCACCAAGCGCAAGCTCGACGATGAGACGCTGGAGGAGCTAGAAGACCTGCTCATTCAGGCCGATCTCGGCCTCGACGTGGCGGCAAGCGTCACGGCTGCCTTGAAGAAGTCCCGCTACAATAGCGACATCGCGCCGGAAGAGGTGCGCGCTATCCTGGCGCAGGAGGTCGAGAAGGTGCTGGCCCCGGTGGCCCGGCCGCTGGAAATCGACCCTGGGAAGAAGCCCCATGTGGTGCTGATGGTTGGCGTGAACGGCACCGGCAAGACCACCACCATCGGCAAATATGCGAGCCAATTCACCAAGCAGGGCTTCAAGGTGATGCTGGCCGCCGGCGACACGTTCAGGGCCGCGGCCATCGAGCAGCTCAAAATCTGGGGCGAGCGCACGGGCGCTCCCGTGGTCGCGGGCGAGCCGGGCGCCGACGCTGCGGGGCTAGCCTTCGATGCCCTGCGGCGTGCCCAAGATGAAAACTATGACATTCTTCTGGTTGACACCGCGGGCCGGTTGCAGAATAAAACGGCATTGATGGCGGAACTGGAAAAAGTCATTCGCGTTATCAAGAAAATAGATAGCACCGCGCCGCATTCGGTTGTGCTGACGCTGGACGCGACGACGGGGCAAAACGCTCTGTCGCAGGTCGAGATTTTCGGCAAGATCGCGGGCGTGACCGGGCTCGTGATGACCAAGCTCGACGGTACGGCGCGCGGTGGAATTCTGGTCGCCATAGCGAGCAAATACGCGCTGCCCGTCCACGCCATCGGCGTTGGCGAGAGCGCGGCGGATTTACAAGCATTCCAGGCGCAGGACTTCGCGCGTGCCATAGCTGGCGTAGCATAGGCTTAAGAGAGGGCCCGGATGGAGCAGGCAAACGGCGGCAGCAAGAAACCGGACACCAATCCGATGCTCAAGCTCGCGCTTGAAATGGGGCCGCTCGCGATCTTTTTCGGCACTTACGCCTGGGCGAAAGGGGATGCCGCAGCCGGCGCCGCTGACGTCACCCGCATAATCTATGCGACAGTCGCACTCATGATCGCGACGCCCGTGTCCCTGATCGCCAGCCAAATCCTCCTGAAGCGCATCCCCGTCATGCCACTGGTTACGGGGGTCTTCGTTCTGATCTTCGGGGGGCTGACCATCTATCTGCGAGACCCCACCTTCATAAAGATCAAGCCAACGATCCTTTATCTGCTGTTCGCCGGTGCCCTCGGCGGGGGACTATTTTTCGGCAAGCTTTTGCTTAAAAACCTGCTTGGCGAGGCACTTCAGATGCAGGATGAGGGCTGGAGGCTCCTGACCCAGCGCTGGATCGGCTTTTTCATTGTGCTTGCGATTATGAACGAGGCCGTCTGGCGGAATTTCACGGAAACCACCTGGGTCGCGTTCAAATCGTTCGGCGTAATGCCACTTACGATTGCCTTTATGCTGGCTCAACTATCCTTGATTATGAAATATCAGACGCCGGACGTATCATCCGGAAAACCGGAAGCTTCGTCCACATAAGTCTTTACCTTATTTTATATCTTTCGTTGAGGCATGGAACGCGCTGGACCCCGAACGGTTCTTAGCGTCGGGACGAAGCTTCGAGCTAGCATCCGGATGATTATGCTGACCACAAAAGATGCCATAAGCCGGCCGGGAAAAAAGCGGAAGAAAAGCGCAAGCGCGCGTGCGGATGCTTTAGACCGCTCGATGATCCATCTGTTGCATCGCGCCAGCCAGCGGGCATCCGAAATTTTCGCCATCGAAACCCGGGATTTCGATCTTACCGCGCGGCAATTCGCCGTGCTTTCGACCGTGGCTCAGCATGAGGGGCTCAGCCAGACGGATTTGGTGAGGCTGACGGGCATCGACCGTTCCACTCTCGCCGATGTCGTTCAACGGCTCTTAAGGCGCGGCATTATCCAAAGGGAGCGGACGACGCAGGATGGGCGCACCTATGCAGTGAGCCTATCCGCGCAAGGCCGCGAGCTGCTCGATGCGATTAAGCCCTACGTCCGGCGCGCGGATCGTGCTGTCCTTTCCTGCCTTGGCGAGGAGGACGGAAAATTAGCCGCTCAAATCCTGAGCCGCATGCTCAAGAAATCCGGCGGCGAAGATGAGTCGAATGGTTATTGATTCGTTGAATTAAATTTCATCAAGATTGCTTGCGCCCTCTCGCTAACTGCAAAATGTGGATGTAAGCTTGCCTCATGGGAGTCGATCTTGTCACTTTCAGGCAGGCTTTGCCGTCCGATGCCAGCGCTATAGCTGACATCCACGACGCAGCTTGGCGCTCGACCTATCAGGGGGTGATCCCCCATCTTTATCTTGAGCGCATGATTGCCAGGCGCGGGCCGCTATGGTGGCAGCGCCAGATTCAGCGCGGCTCAAGGATAACGCTGCTCGTTTTCGACGGCGTTCCGCAAGGCTATGCGGCCTGGGGAGAGGCGAGGGGAAGCTGGCCCTGGCCCGCGGGCGAGATTTTCGAGCTTTATGTGGCGCCCATTTTCCAGGGCATCGGGCTTGGCGCCCGGCTGTTTGCGGCCGCGCGGCAGGAGCTTAAGGATGCGGGTCACGAGCGCCTCGTGGTCTGGGCGCTGAAGGAAAACGAGCACGCTTGCGCGTTCTATGATGCGCTTGGCGGCGTCGAGCTGGCGACGGTCGCGGAGCGATTTGGCGGCGTTTCGCTGCCCCGCGTGGCGTTCGCCTGGGGCGTCAACGTGAAATCCTCGAATACTTAGGCATTGCTCAAAAATAGCTGCGCCGCCTGGCATGTTCTGTTGCCCGCCTGCTGCGTTGGCCGTCATCCCGGAACGGCGCTTACGCCGTACGCGGGATCTTATAGGGCGCCAGCGGGCTTTACGATCCCGTGTCCGCGCGGCGTCATTCCCGCGCAGGCGGGAACCCATGGTAAGACTATGTAGGACCTATGCCTTTTGCTGACATGGATTCCCGCTTTCGCGGGAATGACGCTCACAAGCCGCAAGCCGCCAGCCGCCGGATTTAGGTTCATGCCGCAGCGCGCACGGGATGACGTTTCATCGCGCATTTCGGGGCTGGACTTAGGTAAAAGAAAGCGGCAAAGCACAGGCTGAAAGCAAACTTTCGGTGAGGCCATGAGCTACCTGCTGCTCAAATACATCCACATCCTCAGTGCGACGCTGCTGTTCGGGACCGGGCTTGGCACGGCGTTCCACGGTTTTCTGGCCTTCCGTTCCCGCGACGCGCGCGTAATCGCCGCGGTGGGCCGTTCGGTTGTGCTCGCGGACTGGCTGTTCACCACGCCGGCGGTTATCGTTCAGCCGGCGACGGGCATCGCCATGGCCATGATGACCGGCCTGCCGCTCACCAGCGGCTGGATCGCGCTTACCTTCTCGCTTTACGCCTTGGTTGGCGCGTGCTGGCTGCCGGTGGTGTGGCTCCAAATCGAGCTGCGCCGCATTGCGAAGGCGAGCCTCGCCGCTGGAACGCCCCTTCCCGAGCGGTATTTCCGCTATCTCCGCTACTGGTTCGCGCTAGGCTGGCCGGCCTTTATCGGCGTGCTCGCCATTTTCTATCTTATGATTTTCAAGCCGGACCCCGGCTTTTAAAGCGTCGTGCCGTGAGTCGAACGCAGCCGTCATGGCGAGGCGGGTTCAGCCACCGTGGCGATCCAGAACAACGGGCTGGGACCATTGCCTCTGGATTGCTTCGCTTAGCTCGCAATGACTACCGCTCTAGCATCAACGGTGCGTGCCCGGCGGGGTGGCGCTGGCGCCTGGCGCGCCGGGGTTCCCCGGCTTGGCTTCGTCCGAGATCGCCGCGCGGAGCTGGTAGGTTTTGATGATGCAGGTATGCTCTTTGTCGAGCTCCAGGAAGGCGGGATTGGGACGGTCGACGAAATCGGCCTGCGTGACATAGCCTTTGTGGCCGTCATCGTAATAGTCGAAGTTGGCCAGTTGAAACAGCCGGTCGATTTTCACAAGCCGGTCGAACTCGTCGCGCGACAGCTTGCCGTCGTGGTTTATGTCAACCTCCTTGAAGATGGAGGTCGCGTATTGCCGCCACTCGTCGCAGGTAACATTGCCGTCGTGATTGAGATCCCAGGTCGCGGCAGCCCGGATGAAGGCGCCGTCTATGCCTTCCTTGAGCCCAGGTGCGGAGGAGCCGCAGCCCGCGGCGGCTAGAGCCAGGATAAGAGCCGCGAACGGCCCCACCTTACGCAAAGAGCATGTCTGGCGCATACTGTTCCTGATCCAAAGCTAAACTGACGCCAGTAAGCAGAGTCCGCTTGAGCTGTCAAACGCGGCGCGCGGAGGCTGCGGGCTCTGCCCTTAAGTTTTCGTTGACGCCCGCGGCGTTGTTACCGTTAAGGTGGCGGCGGTACAACCTCCCGCCTGGCATAAATAGAAAGCCCTCATGCATTTCCGATTGGCTGCGAGCGCCGCGCTCGCATTCCTCGCATTCATCGGTCCAGGCCATGCCGGATCGTGCCCAGGAAATCCTGACGCGCTCGGAACCAGCCGCGTCATCGCGCTCGATCCCTTGGAACACCGCCGGCTCGGGCTCCAGGATTACGAGGAGACGCTGCCCCTCCAGGATCACGAAGTGGTGCTCACCTTCGACGACGGCCCGCTTCCTCCCAGCACGGCGAAAATATTGGATGCGCTCGCCGCCGAATGCGTGAAGGCGCACTTCTTCATTGTCGGCCAGATGGCGAAGGCCTATCCGGCGCTGTTGCAGCGCGAATACCGCGAGGGCCATACCATCGGGACCCACACCGAGCACCACCGCTATATGAACCGGATTTCGGACGCGGAGGCCGCGAAGGAAATCTCGGAGGCAATCGCGTCGGTGAACAAGGTCCTCGGCGGCCCGCATGCCACGCCGTTCTTCCGCTTTCCCTATCTGGAGGAATCTCGCGGGAAAGAAGCCATCGCGCTGAAGCTCGGGCTGACGATTTGGAGCACCGACGTCCACGCCAGCGATTGGGAGCGCATCGGCCCGGAGCAGGTTGCGGCACTCGCGCTGCGCCGTCTGGAGCGCAACAAGAAGGGCATCCTGATGTTGCACGATATCCATGAGAGGACCGCGCTAGCGCTGCCGCTGCTGTTCGCCGAGTTCAAGAAGCGCGGATACAGCATCGTGCAGGTGGTGCCAGCCGATGCCGCTCACCCCAAGACCGTGGCAAGCCCCGGGGAGTGGACGAACACAGCCTACGGTACAGAGCCGGGGACCGGTTACGAAGGCGGGGAAGTTTCCAAGCACAGAAGCAATTCGAAAGACGATTGCGGAATCAAATCTCTACTACCGTTTGGATGTAGCGATTGAGGCCCTTACTTTGATCGTGCTTGTTAACGCCTTGCACGAGGAAAAACCGGTTCACTGGGCGGAGTTTGTGACACCAAATCGGATCGAAGGAACGTTACCGCAAAGCTCCGCCTCCACGGAAGAGGAGGCCAACGCCCAGGCGGGTCAAAAGGCCCAGGAGACGTTCTCTCCGCAGAGCGCCATCGACTTGGGGGGCTTGCAGTTCCGCCTTGGCTACCTTCTGAGGCGCGCGCAGGTTTGGATTTTCAGGGACATAATCGCCTTGATGTCCCGCCTCGATATCCGCCCGGCGCAGTTCTCGGTTTTGACGGTCATCGGTGCCAATCCCGGCATCACGCAACGCAGTCTCGGGCAGGCCCTCTCAATCGAGCCAGGCCGGCTCGTGCTTATGCTCGACGAGCTTGAGCGCCGTGCGCTCGCCAAACGGGAGCCCGCGCCGAACGACCGGCGATCCCGGCTATTGTTCCTAACCCCGGAGGGGCAGGCGCAACTGCGCCAGTTGACGGCATTGGCGGACGAGCATGAAGCGCACACGCTCGCAAAGCTTGGGGCCGGGGAGAAAGCCCATTTGCTGGAGGTGCTTCAAACGTTTCTTCGCGAATGATGCCAGATCCGGCCGGCCGGTTCTGCGGCGGTCATCCCGTGCGCGCTGCAGCACGGAGCGGTGCGGCGCAGACACGGGATCGTTGCAAGCGCCGGCGCGTGTTACGATCCCAGATAAAGCCTGCGGCTTTTCCGGGATGACGGCTGCGAATAAGCCTTTGGTGGCACGGCGCGCTCCGGCATTTTTAGTTGTGACACATAACAATTGCTGTTAACAATTAAATGGCGGGCTCGCGGTGCGTGCCCTATCGCTGCCCTGGTGGCAGCGCGGGAAGCGGAACGGTATGCCACGGACGTTGGAGCATTCATTCCCGGACTATTCCATCGCGTGCCGCAGGCCCGGTCACGGCTGTTTTGTCCAGCCGCCAGAAAATGCCAAACGCTCTCAAACGATTGTGCGAACCGGAATGTGCTGTGTCCCGGCCGCAAAGTCTGCCGCGCCGGTGCGGCCGGCCGCCTACGCATGAATAAAGCGCACCGCCAAAGTGTGCGCAAAAAGTGGAGGAAACATGTGTGCTGCAGATGCTGGCGGCGGCGGCCGCACGGCTGACTACGAGACCGCCCGGCGCTATAACACGAAATTCGCGCCCGCTCTGGTGGATGTCGAACGGCGCGCCAACGGCGAGATCCTGCTTCGCTCGCAGCGGACTCTCAAACCTTATCCCGAGCGCATCGGCAGCCTTCTCGACCATTGGGCCGAGGCTACTCCCAACCACATCTTCTTGGCCGAGCGTGCCTCTGACGCCAGCCTTTGGCGAAAGCTGTCTTATGCCGGGGCCTTGCAAAAAGTGCGTTCCATCGGCCAGGCGCTTCTCAATCGAGGGCTGACGGCCGAGCATCCTATCGTAATCGTATCCGAGAACAGCATCGACCACGCTCTTTTGTCGCTCGCCGCCATGTATGTGGGCATCCCAGCCGTGCCGATTTCGCCGGCCTACGCCAAAGCGTCCGGCGACTTCGCCAAATTCCGGCTCGTGATCGAGCTGATGCGGCCGAAACTGGTTTACATGGATGACGCCAGCAAATGCGCCGGGGCGCTGAGGGCGGTCGATTTGGGCAAGGCCGAGCTTGTGGTTAGCGCGGCGGACGTTCCGCACGGAACCGAGGCGACGCCCTTCGAAAACCTAATCGAAACCCAAGCGTCCAGCGCGGTGGACGCCGCCGCAAGGGCGGTCACTCCCGACACGATAGCCAAAATCCTCTTTACCTCTGGATCGACCGATCTGCCCAAGGGCGTCATAAATACGCACCGGATGCTGTCGGCGAACCAGCAGATGATCGCGCAGGTCTGGCCGTTCCTGTCCGAGCGCCCGCCGGTGCTGGTGGATTGGCTGCCCTGGAGCCACACATTCGGCGGCAATCACAACTTCAACATGGTGCTCCGGCACGGCGGCACGCTTTATATCGACAGCGGCAAGCCGGTCCCTGCTCTTATCGGCAAAACGATTGCCGCGCTGCATGAAGTCTCGCCGACCTGTTATTTCAACGTGCCGCGCGGCTACGGAATTCTTCTCGATTATCTTGAGAAGGACCCGGCCCTTCGCGACCGCTTCTTCGGCAACCTCGACATAATCTTTTATGCCGCGGCGGCGCTGCCGCCGACCTTGTGGGCGAGGCTTGAGGCTTTGTCCCTTGCTGCCTTGGGCGAGAAAGTCCCGATGGTCTCGTCATGGGGGCTCACCGAGACGTCGCCCACGGCAACTTCCGTTCATTATCAGATCGACCGCGCGGGAATAATCGGCTTGCCCGTTCCTGGAACCGAATTGAAGCTCGTTCCCAAGGACGGAAAACTCGAAATGCGGCTTAAAGGGCCGAACATCACGCCAGGCTATTGGAAGCGGCCCGATTTCACCCAAGCCGCATTCGACGAGGAGGGTTTTTTCCTTACTGGCGACGCGGGCGCATTCGCGGACCCGGACGATCCGTCCTTGGGGGTAGCCTTCGATGGGCGCCTGGGCGAGAACTTCAAGCTGAGTTCGGGCACTTGGGTTCATGTGGGCGCGCTGCGCGTTGCGCTTATCGCGGCGGCGGCTCCTCTCGCCGACGATATCGTCGTAACCGGCCACGACCGGGATGAAATCGGGCTCCTGGTCTTTCCGAATGTGGCGGCCTGCCGCTCGCTTTGCGTCGAGCTTCCGCCGCACGCCACGGTCAAGGAGCTCATCGCCGCCCGCCCGGTCCGCGAAGCGCTGACGAACGCGTTCCAAAATCATAATGCTCATAGCGGCGGTGCAAGCTCGATGCGCGCCGCGCGGGCGATGGCGATGGAGGAGCCGCCGTCGCTCGATGCGAACGAGATCACCGACAAGGGATACATCAACCAGCGGGCTGTGCTGCGGCGGCGGGCCGAGCTTATTGAGCGCCTTTATCAGACGCCTGCCCACCCCGATGCGATCGAGCTATAGCCTGCGTAATTTGAGGGGAGCGAAATTGGGATGCGGGAAAGCAGCTATATTCCTTACGGCTTTTACTGGAGCACACCTTTTGCGCGCTGGCAGGGAAGCCTCGCGCATCTGCACAGCATCGAGTTTGCCGCTCACGTCGCGAAGAGCGAGCTTGCCAAGCGCGGCGCCGAGCCGGCGAAAACCTTCGATCTCGGCATACTCGGAACCACGGTTCCACAGCATCACAGTTTTTACGGCCTCCCGTGGCTGACCGGTATGCTTGGAGCAGAAGAGATCGCGGGGCCAACCGTCAATCAGGCCTGCGCGACATCCGCGCGGTGCCTGGCCATGGCCGATCAGGAAATCCGGACCGGGCGGGCCGGCTGCGCGCTCGTTGTCACCGCCGACCGAGTCTCAAACGGGCCTCATCTCTATTATCCCAACCCAAGCGGGCCAGGCGGCACCGGCAGCCACGAGGATTGGGTGGTGGACAATTTCCAGCATGACCCTTTCCCCGGCTGCACGATGCTCGACACGGCCGAAAATGTGGCGGCCCGGTATAAGATCGATACAGGGCTGCAACACGCCCTTGTCTTGCGCCGCTACGAGCAGTACGAGGCGGCCCTCGCCAACGAGCGGGCCTTTCAACGGCGCTACATGTCGCTGCCCTTCGACGTGCCGGACGCGAAATTGCGCAAGACCGCTTCGACGCTTGCGGGCGACGAAGGCATCCGCCCGGTCACGGCGGAAGGTCTCGCGAGGCTGAAACCAGTCAAACCGGGTGGAACCGTGACTTTCGGCGCTCAGACTCACCCGGCCGATGGCAATGCGGCTGCTGTGGTTACGAGCCGGGAGCGCGCGCGCGAGCTGTCGCGGCGTCCGGAGATCGAAATCCGGCTGGCTGGCTTCGGGCAGGCTAGGACGGAAAAGGCGCATATGCCCTACGCGCCGGTGCCGGCCGCGAAAAAGGCGCTGGAGGAGGCCAAAATCCCGGTGAGCGGATTGGCCGCGGTCAAAAGCCATAATCCCTTCATCGTCAACGACATCGTATTCGGCAAGGAAACGGGCTTCGACGCGATGGCAATGAATAATTTCGGCTGCTCCCTCGTCTGGGGGCATCCTCAGGGGCCGACAGGGCTCCGCGCCTTGATCGAGCTGATCGAGGAGTTGGAGATGCGCGGCGGCGGTTTCGGGCTGTTCCTCGGCTGTGCGGCGGGAGACAGCGCAATGGCCGTTGTGGTCGAGGTGACGGATGCCTCGAAGGTTTAAGAGCGGCAATCCCACCCCGGAGCCGAGGCCTGTCCTGACCGCCGGGACTAGGTTCAACCGCGGACCTATTCGCTGTGCGAGCGGCCGGGCAGCCTCTTGGCGGCGGGCTCGCGCTCGTCCTCAAGCAGGGCTGTGTCCCGGCCCTTTTTCTTCGGCAGCGCGGTCTGCATCCGCCGGCGATTAAGCCAGCCGGCGAACAACTCGCCCGAGCCTTCGCGCCAGCGCCGGTCCGCGTCCTGCCTTGCCGCCGCACTTCCGACGGTTTCGATCAGGAGGCCGGCCCATTTGCCCGGCTGGAACCGGTAGATGCGGAACGCGTCGGCCTGCGCGTACATGCTTCCCTGTTTGTCGAGTTTGGCGCGCACGGTTGGCTCATCCAGGCCATTGAGCCCGCCCTTGCCGAACCGGCCTTTCTTCTCCTCGCCGAGCAGGCGCACGAGCCTCTCACTTTCAAGGATCGCGAACACGGCGGCAAGGTAGCGCGAACGTTCGAGCGCGCGCGAGGATTCGAAGCTTGGCGCATTCGCGCGCGCGGCGGCCCAATGCTCGTAGTTCTCCTCGCGGAAGTCGAGCGGCACGGCGGCGTAGTAATCGCCCTTGTAATCGAACACCACGTCTTGCAGGGGCGCGATCAGCTCTCCGGGCGGTGCGGCTTCCTCCAGCTGCTGATGGAATTGAGCCTGAAAAACCCCGTAGAAGGTTTCGAGCACGCCTTGCATCGGCCCGCGCTGCCTGGCGCGGCTTAAGCCCTGGCCGAGATTGAAGAAGGGGCCGAACGGGCGGTTCACCGACACGAGCAGGATGCAGACGTCGACGAAGATCGCAATCATCAGCGGGATGTAGTCGCGGTCGGAGAGGCCCGCCTTGTCCTGGGTGAAGGCGGCTTCGAGGCCGCTGGGCTGCCCCACTTGCTCTTTTCGGATTTGCTCGGGCGACGGCGGCGCCTTGCCGTGGGCCACGAGCGCGATTGCTGTATTCGATAGCCGGCGGAACGCCTCGATCACCGCTTCGGAGCCCTCCACCGAACGCAGCTCGGGTTTCTGCAACTCGGGCAGATCGTCGATGGAGCGCACAACGCCGTCGAGCGCGATCTTCAGCTGGCCGTCCGGGCAGATAAAGGTGCCGCCGCCCTCGTCGGGAAAACTCGTTTGCTTGGCGCGCGCCGCGAACTCGTCGCGGAGCTGGCGGATCTGCGGATCGCCGCGCAGCGAATTGAATCGTGCGACCACGAGGCCCAGCTTGCGGTCGAGTCCTTCGATGAAGGCCGTTCTCGTGCCCGTGGCCGCATCGATGGTCGCGGGATCTTTCTTCAACACCCGCTGCAGATCGCCATTGAGATCGGCGATATCCGCCTTGACCTCATTGGTTCGCGCGGCAATCAAGTCGTTGGCGAATTGAAACCGCTGGGCATCGGTCTCCCGCAAACGCCGCCTTGGGCCGTCGCCGGCGCGGCTGTTGGGGCAGGTGCCTCCCGATGTGCGCTCGGTCGCGGCCTTCTGCGTCGAGATGGTGCTGAGCGTGGTGAAGGTGCTCTGCAGAAGCTCAAGCCGGCTTTGTCCGGTCTGAAGCGCGCGCTGGACCTCGAAAACCGAGGCGCCGGCAGCTTGCGTCGTCTGCGCGCCCGCTTCGAGGAAGCGCCAGTAGAAGCCGAAGGCAAAGGCGACGGAGATCAAGACCAGAACGATGTAACCGGCAATATAGAGAGGATAAAGCAGAATCCTAAGGTGCCCTGAAAACATCGCGTCCAGAGTATAGACGATCATCCCTTGCAGCATAAGCACGGCGAAACCGATTGCGATCTTGGCGGGAGTGCCGATGTCGCCAGAGCTTGCTGCGATAAGCTGCAGCATGCCAGAATAGGTGGATATCCACGCGAGTGCGCTGAGCCCGATGAGTAGAAGGATCATGAGCGGCGAATAGGAGCTGCCATGCCTCACCGGAACTGCCATTCAGAACCCCCGACCCTTTATACGCGCGAATGCCCGGCATGTGGGATCGCGCGCAAGATTTGCTATTAAAATAAATTTAATGAAAGGGAAGCGCGTTCAAGCGCCGGGGTTTGCGATGTATAGGGAATGAAAAATACCAGGAAAAGCGCCCAGCTCTTGTTCCAAATAGTCAAAAGTGAAGATCGTGCAAAGCCAATCGAAATAGAGCCCCTCGCTCATGTAAGAGGAGAGCGCGTCAGCATCCGATCCCGCTCCCGGGGTCCAAAGGAATGGCGCCGCCGTTGATGACACGTTCCGTAAGTGCCGCTGCTTCTTCATTCCGCCGCGCAACCCTGCCAGTTATCCGGATCGCTATCCGGGGCGAGCCGGCCTTGGTAGCGGACGATAAGGCCGCCCGCAAGTGGAGCATAAAGTGCGACATCGAAGCGGAAAGCACCGCCTTCCTCGTACTCGCGGATTTCGCTCCTTGGGAGCAGGCGGGCGGGGAGGGGGATGCCCGCGAGCCAGCCACGGCGCACGGAATACCGGATGCCGGCTGCGTCCGCCGCCAGCTCCAATTCGAGCGTGAACGGCCGGAACCGCTCTTTGACGAAATGCGCGCGGCCCGCCGGGCTCCAATAGGAGCGGAACTTCCGGCCTGAGAAATTCCTCTCCCAGATTTCGGCCTTCGCCCCGGCATTCCTTGGTAACGGTGACAGCGATGTTCTCTCCAGCGGCTGGGAAGTTGAACAGCCAGGCCGCGAGGCGCGCCAAGAGGCCCATGCCGCGCGTGACCTTGGCCCGCCCGGAAAAGCTCTCCAGGTCGTGGACCGAATGCAGGCGCTGGATAGACGCCGGCAGCGCTTGCCAATCGCTGCCCAGTGCGCGCTCGAAAAGTGTGGGGGCGTCCTCCTCCGAGGTGGCGAATTCGACGGAAAGCCCGCCCGCCGCGTCTTCGATTTCCTTCAGCGTAAGATCGGAAAGGCAGGCCCTGGCACCTGGGCTTATGGCGCCCAACTTGCGCACGATGGCGCGGGCCGGCACTGCGGGGATAAATGGGCCGTCGCCGCCGGTTGCGATCACTTGCCAGCGCCGCCGCACGGCTTTGCCAGCGTTGAGGCCGGTTACATCGACGGTCATGCCGCCGCGATCCGTGCCGAAGGGCTTGAGCAGCAGCGATGCCCACAGAATTGGGCCGGCAAACAGCGTCAGGCGTGGCAGCAGGCGGGCGGCGCGTAGGCCCGCCAGCAGCGCCAGGCCCCAGTGCATGATGCCAAGCTCCAGCCCGGCGCGGAATACCACTGAGCGCGCGCCGAAGGCTTGCGGGAACAGCGTGAGGTCCGGCGCACCGATCAGGCTGGCCCAGCGCTTGAGGCCGAGTCCGGCCGTCACCCGCTTTGCGTCCGCCCAGCCGCGATAGTGCCGCCACGCTCCGCCGCGCCACATGGCGAGCGGTTCGCCGGCTTGGGCAAGGATGGAGCGGATCACGGAGCGCCCGCGCGGCGCGCGATTGCCCGGCACGAGCGCGGTCTCGATCAGCTCGATCCCGGACAGCCCCTCGCTGAGCGCGCGCACCGCGCTGGCCGAAATCGCCGGAACGCTCGAAACGCCGGATAGCGCGAAACAGCCGGCTTCGATTGCTGCCTCGTTGAGCGCGGAAATGCCAGCCGTGAAAGTGGCATCGTCGGAGAAATCGAGGTAGTTGATTTTGCGCTCAATGCAGAACCGGGCCACGCGGTAGGGATCGTCGCGATAGGCTTGGAATGGCCCGGCGGCGTCCACCACCAGCGCGGGTGCTGCCTCCGCGATGGGTGAGAGGTCCTTGGCGATGCCGATGAACAGGGGGCTGCCGCCATATTGCTTGGCGAACGCGGCGGCTTTGCCCGCGTCCCGCCCCGCGACGATGACCTCGATGCCGTCTTGCAGAAGCAGCCGCGCAAGCCGCCCGCCGAACACGCCATAGCCGCCGAGGATCAGCACTTTCATGAGAAGAACCTCAGGGGCAACTTTATCGTTGGGCCGATGGGCGCACTTACCTGCTTAAGCGCATTGACGGGGGATTACCAAATGCTTTTCATGGCGGCCTGCGGACAATGAGTGGAATGCTGCGTGAAGCCCCAACGTTTCAGATGTCCTTGCTGCACGGGCCGGGGGCGTTCGCCAAACTCGCCGTGTGGCAGGTCCGCCTCGGCCTCTTTGCGTCCGCGCGTTAGCTTGCGCGCGCCCCTGCAATCGTTTTCGCCGCGGCCTGCCAGTTTTCGAGCGATGGAAATCGCAGGAGTTGCAATAGGAAATCCCAGGCAAGTTCCAGCCTTTGTGCCGCGGCCGGAGAAAGGGAACCGCCAACGGAAAAATCCTCGCCGGCGACGGAAAGAATGAACGCGGGCGGTGGCGCTTCACCGATCACTTTCTGGTAGATTTCGAGCACAGCCTCCGGCGCCAATTTGTGGCTGTACAGCGTCATGCCGGGCTGCGGCGCTGTCTGAACGAAATTGAAGGGCGCCGGCGTTCCGATTCCCGCATCGGCGAAAAGCGCCAAGCCGTGTCCTTGAAGATCGAGCGCATGCTCGATTTGCAGCTGGAAATCCTCGACAAGCGTCACATGCCGCAATTGCACGCTCCTGGCGCGCTCCATCAAAAGAGGTCCCAGCGCGTCGTCGCTTCGCGTGATATTGCCCCACCCCAGCAAAACCACGCGAGGCGTTACGTTCGTTGTATTCATCGCCTGAAATCGCAGACAAGCCGGTCCGGCAGCAGCCGCATCAAACAATGGCTCCGTCGCTATTCTTGCACAAGCGCGAAATCGCCGCTCCCGTGGCGTCCTCAAGCGTTACCTCTAGCGGCATCTGCCCCAAGGCATGGGTCGCGCAGGACAGGCAGGGGTCGTAAGCGCGGATTGCCACCTCGATATGATTGAGCAGCCCCTCGGTGATCTCACGTCCATTCAGATATTGCAGGGCGACGGCGCGTATCGCTTCGTTCATCGCCTGATTGTTATTTGTGGTCGAGACGACGAGGTTACAGAACGTAACAAGATCGTCTTTATCGACGCGGTAGTGATGAAACAAGGTGCCGCGCGGCGCTTCGATGACGCCGATGCCTTCCTCGCGCCGCGGGCCCTTACCGGCCATGAGATCCTTGGCCAGGATTTCCGGATCGTCGAGCAATTCGCGGACAATCTCGGCGGCATGCAGCAGCTCGATCAGCCTGGCCCAATGGAAGAGCAGCGTGCCGTGCGCCGGGCGCCCTTCGCCAATGGCCATCATCTTTTTCCGCTCGGTCTCCGCTTCGGGCGACGGAATGAAATCGCAAATTTGCACGCGCGCGAGCGGGCCAACCTTGTACCAGCCGCGCTCGGCTCCCAGCGACTTAATGTACGGGAACTTCATATAGCTCCAGGGCTTAACGTCCTCCTGAAGCAACTGCCCGTAGCTCGAATAATCGGCGTGATCGAAGATGATGTTCTTGTCCGCGTCCGTGGCGCGCAAGCCCCCGTGATAAAGGTCCATCGCGCCCCTGCCGTCCACAAGCCCCATCATGTTCGTGTCGACATCGGCAAAGTGGTTATAAAAGCGAGGATTGGTCAGGTGCAGCTTCTCTATCAGCCGCACCGCGCCAATCGTCCATTCGACAATCTGGTCAACCTGGTTGCGCAGGAGGTCGCGCTCTTCCTGCGCAAGCGCCTTATTCATGCCGCCGGGTATGGCGCCGGTTCCATGGATGCGCTTGCCGGCGGTATGGTGGATGACCTCCTGCCCGAATTTACGCGTGAAGACGCCCTGCTTGGCCAGCTCGGGATAGTCCTCCAAAACGCCAAGGACGTTACGGCGTGTAAAATCGCTGTCGAATCCGAGGAGAAGATCGGGCGAGGCGAGATGGAAAAAATGCAGGGCGTGAGACTGGATGAATTGTCCATAGTGCATCAACCGGCGCAGCTTCTCCGCCGTGGGCGGCAAGGGTCCGTAGCCGGCGATAATATCCATCGCCTTCGCCGCGGCCAGATGATGGCTCACCGGACAAATACCGCAAAGGCGCTGGACGATAACGGGAACCTCCCAGTATGGCCGCCCTTCGATAAACCGTTCAAATCCGCGCACTTCGACGATATGCAGCCGCACCTGATGGACCTTGTTCTCTTCGTCCAGCAGGATCGTGACCTTGCCGTGCCCTTCGACGCGCGTAACCGGATCGATGGCGATGCGGCGCAGTTTTTGAGGAGACGCGGCTGTTTCCAGATTCGGCATGTCTTTCCCCTCAGTCGTAGCGGAGCAGCTCAAAGCTCAATCGCGGATTATTGCCGGAAATGAGATCGGTCACGTACTTCCAGATCGTGTCGCCCGATGGCGGACAGCCAGGGATGAAATAATCGATGCGGACAACCTCATTGAGCGGCCGCACTTTGTCGAGCAGAAGCGGCAATTCGGGGTCGTTGGGGGCGCAAGCCTTCCCGTCGAGCTCGCCATAAACGCATTTAAGGATTTCGCCCACGTCCAAATGATTGCGCTGCGCGGGCAGTCCGCCATTCACGGCGCAGGCTCCGCACGCGATCAAAATCTTGCAGTTGGCGCGAAATTCGCGCAGCACATGGACATTTTCGGTGTTGCACACGGCGCCCTCGATAATGCCGATATCGCAAGGGCCGCAATGCTTGATGTCGTTGATCGGCGACCGGTCGAATTCCACCAGCTTCGCCAGATCGATCACCCGCTCGTCGATATCCAGGAGCGACATATGGCAGCCGAAGCAGCCGGCCAGCGATGTTGTCGCGACTTTGAGTTTGCGTGGCGAGGTGTTTTGCGCCGCCGTGGCCATGGGTCAGCCTTCCTTGACGGAGTTAACAGCAACGGAACCGTTGACAAGTTCTTTAGTTGCGCTATCGCGCTCCGCGCTGCTTGAGCGCTTGCCGGTTGCGCTATCGGGCTCCGCGTTACTTGAGCGCCATTCGGTGTGCTTCTTGACCTTCTGGCGGAGCGACTCATGGTCGAACAAACGCTCGCCAATCGGCACGGAATAGCCCACGCGCTTGGGCATGAGCGCGCCGACCGGGCAGACATGCGCCGCTTTGTCGGAAAGTGCCAGCTCCGTATCGCCGAGTTTGCCCGATGGCGAATTGATCACGAGATGCGAGGCGCGCCCGCGGCCCGCCAGGGCGAAGACGCTCTTGCCATCCACGTCCCGGCTCGCCCGCACACACGTTTCGCACATGATGCAACGGTTGCGATCCAGAATAATATCGGGATGCGACGCATCGAGCCCGCGGTCGGGGTAAAAGTGCGTGAAATGCGCATTGAACATCTCAAGCTCGTAGCCCAGCGCCTGCAGCTTGCAATTTCCGCTCTTGGCGCAGCCAGGGCAGAAGTGATTGCCCTCGACGAACAGCATCTGTAAGAGGACGCGCCGGCGCGCGTTCAATTCCGGCGTATCGCTATGCACCTCGTGTCCGGGCATGGCGGGTGTGGCGCAGGCCGAGGCGTTGCGGCCGTCCACGGTGACGGTGCAGAGCTTGCAACTGGCATGCGGGCCGAAATCGGGATGAAAGCACAGATGGGGGATGAACACGCCAGCCGCCAGGGCCGCCTGCAGGATCGTCTGCCCCGCCTCGAAGTGGACGATCTCGCCATCAATCGTAAAATAGCGTTCGATGGTCATGCGTTAGCTCCTAAGTGAGCGTTGGCATCGTCGCGGCCGGCTGCCTCTCTCGCACGTTCGAGCGCGGCGTCCATATCGAAGGCCGGCTCGAAGTCCTTAGTTATGAGGCGCCGCTCGTAATCTCCGCGGAACTTCTGGATCGTGTCGTAAAATGCGTTCGTTGCCGTCTGCCCCAGGCCGCAATGGCTGGATGCTTTCATGACCTCGCGCAGGCGCATCATTTCGTTGATTTCGTAGCGGGCGCCGTGTCCGTTTGCGACCTTCTCCATCAGATCGCGCATCAAGGATGTGCCGACGCGGCAGGGCGTGCAGAAACCGCAGCTTTCGTGCGCGAAGAAATGGGCAAAATTCCTGACCATTTCCACCATGTCGCGGTTCTTGTTGAAGATGATGAAGGAACCGGCCGTCGGAATATCCTCGAAAGCGATGCGGCGGCCGAACTCGTGCGGAGCCAGGCACGCGCCGGACGCCCCGCTGACCTGAACGGCGCCGGTATTCGCCGCGCCACACTCGTCCAGGATGGTCGAAACGCGCACACCCCACGGATATTCGTAAATGCCGGGCCGTTCGCAATCGCCCGAGACGGAAATCAACTTGGTTCCGGTCGACTGTTTCGTTCCCAGACCGGCATAGGCGGCGCCGCCCAGCCTTATCACCTCGGTGATCTTGCAAAGGGTTTCGACGTTATTCACGACCGTCGGCCTGCCTTTGTAGCCGTTTGTCACCGGATACGGCGGCCGGACTCTCGGCCGGCCAGGCTTGCCTTCCAGCGACTCGATGAGCGCCGTTTCCTCGCCGCAAACATAAGCGCCGGCGCCCATGCAGATTTCTATATCGAAATCGAATCCGGGCACGCCGCAGATGCCCGCACCCAGCAGGCGCTTTGCGCGCAATTCCGCAAGTCTCGTTTCTAGCTGGGCGCGCAAATATTCATATTCGCCGCGCAGATAGACGATGCCCTCGGTTGCGCCGGTGGCGTAGCCGCAGATCAGCATCCCCTCGAAAATGCGGTCGGCGAAGGAATTCAGAAGGACGCGGTCCTTAAAGGTTCCGGGCTCGCCCTCGTCGGCGTTGCAGATAATGTAGCGCTGGCCCTCCGGCGCGTTGCGGCAGACATACAGCTTAACCGCCGTTGTGAAGCCGGCGCCGCCGCTGCCGCGCAGGCTGGACTTCTTCATTTCCTCGATGACGCCGTTCGGCCCAAGGGCTACGGCTATCTGCAGTGCCTTGCCGATGGCATAGCTGCTGCCAAGCATCTTGTCGGCACGGCGGATGTTGTCCTCAACCCTGAAATAGTAGCCGGGCCATTCGGAAAGGGGGACGCGCGCGCGGACAAGCTCGCAGATTTCGTCGATCCTGCGGAGCGTGAGACGTGCAATGGGCCGGTTGTTGAGCAAGAGCGCCGGCCCCTGGTCGCACATGCCGGTGCAGGACGTCATATCGACGCTGGCCAAGCCGTCCGCGGAAACCTCTCCGAGGTTAAGATGCAGACGGCGCAGCATGTGGTCGCGCAGGGCAATCGAATCCTGCATGCGGTCGGTTATATTATCTGAAAATAATATGCGGTACTGCCCAACGGGCCTGTCGTAGAGGAGGGAATAAAACTGCACCATGCTGTCGACGCGCGGCCTGGCGATATTGAGGCCTGCCGCGATCGATGCAGCCGTTTCCGGCGCAATCCATCCAAAGCCCTCTTGCACATCGCGAAGGATCTGTAAGAGGCGTCCGCTATCGTGACGATGCTTAGCGAGCACAGACTCAACGGCTGGATGCACGGAAACCATAGGCGCACCTCATGCTAAGATGCAAAAATGTTAAACTGAACAAACATATTTCGAAGAGATGCGCGCGAGGCAGGGTGTCGCACTAGGGCAGCTTCAACGTCGCAACGATCCAGCTGCATTGAGCCGGGCCAGTGAGGTGGCCCCCGGAAAAGAGGGGAGGGATCGGGAACGGCGGGAAAAATCGTCCCCCGGAGGAGATCGCGGCGCAGCTTCGGCAGGGGGATGTTCCGGTTTGGCAGGGACAATACGCCGCGCCCGCGGTTCGCCCCATCGGTGCAACCGGGATCGCGTACTATCGCTGACGCCTGGAGCACGGCCGGGAGTTACCGCAACCGGCTTTATTTTGAATGGCGATAAGAGGTAGAACCTTTACGGAAACGGCGGATACTTCAGCCCGCGCGATTTTGCAGGCGGTTTTTTGAATGGAAGGTTAGATGTCACAGCAAGGCATGATCGTGCGGGCCCTGCTGCTGGGCGAGGGACTCGATCTCAAGGGCCTGGAGCGGCAAGATGCATTTTCGGTCAACCCGCTTGCGTTCACCACCTCCGCCAACGGCATGGCCATGCTGTTCAAGTTCGGCGCGGTCGTCTTCTTCAATATGACGCCGATTGAGGAGGAGGGGCTCATCCACGGCCTTGAGCAGCGCATTCAAGGGCCGCTGGCGGAGCGCGAAATCGAGACCGCCCTCATCGTCGCGTCGCCGGACGAGGAGGACCTGCTCAGCAAAGCCGGCGCCATCCAGGTCAAGAGTACGGACCAGAACCGCTTGCTGCTCGTTAGCGAGGCGCTCGGGGTGTCGGTGGCGCTGGCCTACGACGAGCGGCGGATCGCGGCGGCCTTCGACAAGATCGAGCCGCTGGCGGCCACTCTCATCAGGCGCCACCTGCCGCCCGGCCCGAAGTCGGCGATGCTGGAGCAGATCGGCGAGGCGCTCTTGATCCAGAAGCGGCTGGCATCGCGCGTGGACCTCGACGAGAAACCGGACGTTTTGTGGGACCATCCCGAGCTTGAGCGGCTTTGGGCGAAACTCGTCGACGAGTACGACTTGCCGGCCCGTGCCCGCGCCGTGGAGCGCAAGCTGGCCGTTATCCGCGAGACGGCCGATACGGTCACCGACTTGATCGCCACGCGCACCGGCCACCGCCTGGAAATCCTCGTGATCGGGCTGATCGCGATAGAGATCGCGCTCGCCCTTTTCGACCGGATTTTCAAATAGATCCGCATGCCGCCGTTGAGAAGACCGCCGCTTGAGAGGTTTACGGATAAAACGTTAGTTTGGCGGCGCCGCCAGGCGTCAGAACCTCAGCCGCAGGCCGCTCGCAACGGTGATCTGGCTGTCGTTCAGATAGCCGGAGGCCAAGCCGCCATCGAGCATCGAGTAGTTCACCCCGGCATACACATCGAAGTGCTTAGTGAGCTGGTAATCCGCCACAAACGATGCGTCATTGTAGGAGCCGGGTGTGTTTGGGGCCGTTTTGATGCCCACGGACGGAATTTTCGCGTTGGCGGGATCCGTCAAATAGGCTCCCTGATCGACGTGGTAATATGCGGCCGAAAAGTTCCAACTTGCGCCAAGGTCATATTTCACCCCCGTCCAGGTCAGTTGCAGTACCTTATTTGTCCGGTACGGATTGAGCACGACCGCGGAGATGGGGTATCCGCCCTCTGCCGTCGAGCCGATGTAGGAGCTGGGATTGACGCTTGGGTTTGCGAGAGAAATGTTCTCGTAGCCAACGTAGAAGGTGAGCTTGTCATCGGTGGCCTCATTAAGGGCGCTGGTGCCAAGGCCTAAAGTGTACCTAGCTGCAACCGCCCAGGACTGGTTATCCGAGATCGTCGCTTTCAGAGATGTGCTGGTAGCGGCGGAAGCCGAAATAACAGAGTCCACCCGCTGATAGACGGCATCGGCCGAGAAACCGCGATAGGTGCCGCCCGCGTTGAACTCGTAGGCATTTCCGAAGAATCCGGTATCCGGGCCGCCACCGGCATATTGAGCAGCGGCATGAACCATCCCGTATCGATAAAGGTATCTGACCGAATTATCCCAGCGGGCGGCCTCGCTGTCGCCCGAGCCGCTGAAGCCTGCCGAATAGCCGCGCACTCCAAAGCCGTAGGAGCGCTCCCGGGGGCCATACTCTAAAAGCTGGTCGTATTGCAGCGTTTGCTGGCGCCCGGCAGTTAGGGTTCCGTAGCTTGGATTGCTTATGCCGCCATAGGCTTGGCCGTTGAAGAGCTGGCCCGCGCGGTTCGAAGTCTCCGTTGGCGGTCTGATCGGCCAGGGGAACGCCCGAATTCCTGAGAAGCGAGGCCGGGCCGTTGGCGAGATTACCGGACAGCGGGTTGAACGAAGTGTCCAACATTCCAACCGCCACCCAGCCGCCGCCGAGGGACTCTTCAATTTTGACGCCGGCGCCCGTCCGTTCAAGGGCGCTGGCGTCGAAAGACCAAATCTGCTTGCTGGCGTTCTTGGCGCCCCAGATGTTGTATTCGAGCGTTTGCGGGAAAGTGCTGTCGAACTTTGCGCCGTGGTTCTGGTACGCGTAGCCAATGTCGATGGTCCCGAAGATGGTGACGCCGTTCCAGGTCAAACTATCCGGGATCTGGTCCTTGACCTCAAAAGCTCCTGCCTGGCCTGAAGCGCCGAAAACGGCAAGTGCGAATGCGAATACAAAGATTTCCCGCACGCTGATATCTCCACAGGCAGCTCATTCGCTCCTAAATATTCATATGTGTAATGATTTGTAACGTGAATTATGCCCTTGGCTAGTGCGCGGTAGCCACAGCCTGCATCTAAACTGCCTACGGATCTTTCTGGAACATCGTCTTGAACGGCCCAGGAGTTTACGGGCCGGCGCCTGCCTGCAAAAAAACACGCCCGGCCCCGCCAGCCGCATTTTGAAATCGAAGCGCCGCTCGCACGGCATTCGGCGGCGCACCCTAACCGCCTTTGGGCAGGTGGGCGCAAATTCCCGGCCAGTTCATTTTGAATGAAAACATCGGAATATGAGAATATATGGCGAACTTGCTTCAGGTGGCTTAATAATAAGGGATATAGTGTTCGTAGTATACTTAAAGGATAAAAGGTGCGCATCCGATGCGGCGGACGGCTGGAGAGCCTCAACTAAGTTGGTTGTTTGTTGAGAATCGTCAAAAGCCCAAAAGGTTCTTTCTGTTGCCTATACCAAAGATGTATCCTAATTAACGCGGCGCTACAATTTGTTACATATGGTGGTATTATGATTATGCTTGACCTTGCCTTCACGCTCTAGGATAAGCGGCGGTAAACCGGTCTTGAAAGGCTGGACGTGGGAGGCGGCTAACCGATGTCACTCGCTGCATTTTCGCTGAGGCGGCCCTACACGGTCTTCGCGATCATAGCGCTTGTGTGCCTGTTGGCAGGCGGTGCGGCTCAGCGGATGCCGACCGACATTTTCCCCGAGATCAATATTCCCGTCGTTAGCGTCGTGTGGACATACAACGGGATGAGTGCCACCGACGTCCAGAACCGGATCCTCACCTTCCACGAGCGGCAAATGGCCTCGCTCGTCGACGATATCTCCCGTATCGAGGCGAACAGCTACAACGGCGTTGGCGTCATCAAGGTGTTTCTGCACGAAGGTGCGGATGTCAGCCGCGCCATCTCGCAACTGGCGAGCTCGGCGCTGGTCGTCATGAAATACATGCCGCGCAACATCACGCCGCCGCTCATTCTCCGCTACGGCGCGACCGACGTTCCGATCATACAGCTTAGCCTTTCCAGCAACACGCTGACGGACACGAAGCTAAACGACCTTGGCCAGAACATCATACGGCCCAGATTGGCAGTCGTTCGCGGTGCATCGGTGCCGTACCCTTACGGCGGCAAACCCCGCGTAATCATGGTCAGCCTGAAGCAAGAAGCTTTACAAGCGCGCGGCCTCACGCCCCAAGACGTAAGCCAGGCTTTGGCAGCCGAAAACGTGATCCTGCCCTCCGGCGACGTGAAGATGGGTGGTAAAGACTACACCGTCACAATGAATAATAGCCCCGATCTGATATCGGTAATCGACGACTTTCCGGTGAAGACGATCCACGGCAAGACCGTGTTCATGCATGATATCGCGCATGTGCATGACGGGTATCAAATCCAGACCAATTCGGTGTCGCAGAATGGCCTGCCCGGCGCCCTCATGCTGGTTCGAAAGACGGGCGGCGTGTCGACTCTGGCCGTGATCAACGGCATAAAGAGAGTTATCCCCGAGATCGCCAAGGATTTGCCGCTTGGCGTGACGCTCAAGCCGATCTTCGACCAGTCTATTTTTGTGCAGGCTGCCCTGAACAGCGTGATGATGGGCGGGCTTATGGCCGCTGGACTGACCGCGCTCATGATCCTTTTGTTTTTGGGTAATTGGCGGCTGACTTTGATAATTCTGGCGTCGATACCGCTCTCCATCGTCACGGCCGTGCTTGTCCTCTACGTGTTCGGGCAAACCCTCAACACCATGACGCTTGGCGGTTTCGCGCTTGCTGTCGGCATCCTGGTCGATAATGGCACAGTCGTGATCGAGAACATTGAGCGGCATGTGGGCCTGGGCGAGCCTCTGGAGCACGCAATTCTTCAGGGCGCGGGCGAGGTCGCGGTTCCGACCATGCTCGCGACGCTGTCGATCAGCCTGGTGTTCGTGCCGGTGTTTCTTTTGACCGGAACAGCCAAGTATCTCTTTTCACCGCTTTCGCTGTCGGTGATTATCTCGCTCGTCGCGAGCCTGATCCTCTCGTTTACGCTCGTGCCGCTCCTGTTCAAATATTTGATGCGCTCGCAGGTGCACGCCAATGGCGGTCATGTAAGCGCACATGACGCACACTCGGAGAGCCCGCGCCGCGGCTTCAACCCATTCGGCTTCATTCACCGTTCCTTCGAAAGCGGGTTTGTGACGTTGCGCGAGGGGCATCGGAATACGTTAGCCTGGATGGTCGACAAGCCTGTGCCCACGGTGGTGTTCTTCGCACTCCTGATTGGCGCCTCGCTTACGCTGTTTCCGCGGCTCGGCATGGATTTCTTCCCGCAAATCGACGCCGGGCAGATGCGCTTGCATGTCCGTGCGCCTCCAGGAGCGAGGATTGAGCAAACCCAGAACTATTTTGCTCAAGTGGAGCATGCGATCCGGGACATCGTGGGCGACGGCCAAATCGACGTCATTCTCGACAACATCGGCTTGCCCTATAGCGGCATCAACATCGCGCTCAGCGACACCGCGACGGTCGGCCCGATGGATGGCGAGATTTTGATCTCGCTCAACGAAAAGCATACGTCCACGCCCGCCCATATCGCAGAACTTAGGCGCGAGCTGCCCCGCCGCTTCCCGCAGCTGCAGTTCTTCTTCCAGCCCGCTGACATCGTTAATCAGGTGCTCAATTTCGGCCAGCCCGCGCCGGTCGACATCCGCATTACAGCCTCAAACGGCGAGGAAGCTTACGCCTTGGCCCTTAAAGTTTCGCGCGATCTGGGCGCGGTGCCGGGAGTGGTCGACGCCCACGTTTTTCAGGTGCCGGATGCGCCCGCGATTACTGTCGATGTTGACCGCGATCTCGCCCGCGAACTCGGGCTCGGCCAGCAATCGGTTGCCAGCAATATGCTCGTTGCGCTCAACAACAGCCTGCAGGTGTCGCCGAATTTCTGGCTGGATCCTAAGAACGGCGTCAGCTATCCGCTCGTGGTTCAAATGCCGACCTACGACATCAACACGGCTCAGGACCTTTGGACTTTGCCTGTCACGTCGCCCTCGGCGAAAGACCCCCAGCTTCTGATGAACATCGCGAAGTTCAATCGCGGCAAGATGCCGATGATTGCCTCGCAGCTTAACATCAGGCCGGTTTTCGACGTTCACGCCGACGTTCAGGGAACGGACCTCAACACGGCCGCGACCGGTATCGAGAAGGTGATTGCCGCGGATCAGCCCGACCCGTCGAAGTCCACCACGAGGATTACGCTCGGCGGCCAGGTCGAGACCATGCAGGAAAGCTTCTCCGGGCTTTTCTCCGGCATGGCGATCGCCGTCATCTTCGTTTTCCTGCTGCTGGTAATCAACTTCCAAAGCATCACCGATTCGCTTATCGTGCTCATGGCGGTTCCGTTTGCGCTTTGCGGCGCGATGTGGATGCTGTTCGTCACCCAAACGCACATCAGCGTGCCGGCCCTGATGGGCACGCTCATGTGCATCGGGCTGACCACCGCCAACAGCATCCTGGTGGTGACCTTTTGCAACCAACGCGTGGATGCCGGCGTTAGTGCACGCAGAGCTGCTGTCGAGGCCGGTTACACGCGGTTGCGTCCTGTGCTTATGACGGCCGGCGCGATGATCCTGGGCATGATACCCATGGCGCTGGGCGTCGGCGAAGGCGGCGAGCAAAACGCGCCTCTGGCCCGCGCCGTAATTGGCGGGCTGCTGTTTGCGACGTTTGCCACGCTTCTGTTTGTGCCGACGATGTACCGGTTGTTGAGGCGCGAACCGAAGAAGGCGCCTGATGAAGGGAGCGAAGCCGTTGTCCCAGTCTGACCAGCCGAAGCCCGCGAACCGGCCCCAAGCAGCCATTCGATGGCTATGACGATGTGGCTGAGGGTATAACCGAGCCGCACACGCATCCGCTGATCACCGGCGAGTTCACGTCCGGTACGGGCCGCAAGCTGATGACGGCGGCCATCGTCTTGGCCGTTGTGCTTGGCGGAGCGTTCCTGCTGGTCAGCGGCATCAAGGCGCACGATCAGGCGCAGCTCGCCGCGGCCACCGAGGCCAAGACGCAGGAAGCGCCCATCGTGGAAGTTATGGTCGTGGGAGCGGGGGCGCCCGAGCAAACGTTGCGGCTGCCGGCCGAGGCGCGCGGCTGGTACACCTCCCTGATCTATGCGCGGGTGAGCGGCTATCTCACAAGGTGGTTTGTCGATATCGGCGACCGGGTCAAAAAATTCCAAGTCCTGGCCGAGATCGATACGCCCGAACTCGACGCGCAGCTTGAAGCTGGAAAGGCGCAGCTCAAGGCTTCCGAGGCCGAGTTGAAGGTCAGGGAATCCGAGGCGGAGTTCGCCAGGACGACTTTCGACCGCTGGGCCGGCTCCGCGAAGGGCGTTGTATCGGAGCAGGAGCGCGAAGACAAGAAGGCGAGCTTTGCCAGCGCGGTTGCAAAGCAGCACGCGGCGGAGGCCCGGGTTAATCTCGACAAGTCCAACGTAAACCGTCTTACCTATATGGCGCAGTTCAAGCAAGTCTCGGCGCCTTATGACGGTGTGATAACCGAGCGCCGCATCGACATTGGCGACCTCGTCACGGCGGGAAGCACATCGAGCACGACGCCACTGTTCGGAATCTCGCAATACGACCAGATCCGCGTGTTCGCCAGCGTTCCCCAAAACGCCAGTAGCGACATCGGCGTGGGCGCAACGGCGAAGATCACGGCGGCCGAGCTGCCATCGCAGGTTTTCGAAGGCAAGGTTACAAGGACGAGCGAATCCATCGACCCGCAGTCGCGGACGCTTCGCGTCGAGGTGGACCTTCCCAACCCGGATGCAAAGCTTCTGCCGGGAATGTACCTGAAGGCCGAGTTCAATCTTAAATCGAAGTCCTACATACAGATTCCGGCGAGCGCGCTGCTGTTCCGGACCGGCGGCCCTCAGGTTGCCGTGGTTCAGCCCGACAGTACGGTAAAGTTCCGCGACGTGCGGATCGGCCGCGACAACGGCAACAGCGTTGACATCGCGTCGGGTCTGTCCGAAGGCGACAGGGTGGTGCTCAACATCAACAACCAAATCCCGGACGGCAGCAAAGTCACTGTGAAGGACAATAACAAAGTCGCAGCCAAATAGTAACTTGCGAGGCCGGGGGGCTTTCGTTATTTGGCTTTTTGCCTTGGCCGCGATGCGGCCAAGGTAGGGGGATGCAATTTATGGCAGGTCATCGCCGGTTTTTGCTGGCTTGTAGCGCGGCGGCACTTTGCGGCTGCGCGGTCGGCCCGGATTACGAGGCTCCAGAGGTCGCGCTGCCGTCGCTTTTCGGAGTCGCCTCGCGCGAGATCGTCACGCAGGAGACCGCCCCCAATCCCGAAACCATCCGCTGGTGGCAGACCCTGCGCGATCCCGAGTTGAACCGTCTCGTCGATCAGGCCATCGCGTGCAACCCCGATCTTGAGATCGCGCTGACGCGCGTTCAGGCAATTCGCACGCAGCAAATCGTTGTGCTTGGCAGCATGCTCCCAACCGCGGAGGCAAGTGCTGGAACTGGTGCTGGCACTGGCAGCAGCGACATGGCGAAGGGACGCGTGCCGCAGTCTTTGGATGCCGGCACGAACACGCGCGGCCTCAACAATGTGAACCGGGTGGCTGGCTTCGATTCGGCATGGGAATTCGACATTTGGGGCAAGTACCGCCGCCTGCTCGAAGCGGTGCACGACGACGCTCAGGCGCTTGCCCAGGTGCGCAACGCCGCGCTTATCACGGTCATCTCCGATGTGGCGAGAAACTACGTAAATCTGCGGGGCCTGCAATTCCGGCTGCAAATTGCCCGCAACGCCGTGAAGGCCGCGCAAAAGACTGCCGAGCTGGCCCAGGCGCGGTTCGACAGGGGGCTTACGAATGAACTCGACGTGACGCTAGCAAAGCGCGAGCTTGCCAACGTTCAGGCGCAGGTGCCGTTGCTGATCGCGGCCATCGCCGATGCGGAAAGCCGGATGGCCTTGCTGGTTGGCACGTTCTCCGCGGACATCGACCCCCAGTTGCGCACCTTCCGGGGGCTTCCGCATGTGCCCTCGAAGCTACGCCCAGGCGTCCCGGCGGACTTGCTCAGAAGGCGCCCAGACATCCAGCAGGCCGAGCGCCAGCTCGCCGCGGCAACCGCGCGCATCGGGGTGGCGACGGCGCAACTCTTCCCGACGGTGTTCGCAACCGCGGGCATCGGGCTCCAGGGCGGCGACATCAATCAGGCAAACGCCGCGAAAACCCCGCCCATCACAAACATATGGAGCGCCGGACCTGGCGCTTATTGGCCGCTACTCGATTTTGGCCGTCTCGACGCGCAGATCGATATCCAGGAACTGGCGGCGCATGAGCAGCTGGTGACCTATAAGAAGACCATTCTCACCGCCGTGGAAGAGGTCGATGATGCCATAAAGCAATACCGCGCGCAGCAGCAGCGTTTCAGGGAGCTTACGGTCGCTCTGGAGCAAAGCCGCAGGGCGGTGTCTCTGGCTACGGAGCGCTATGAGCGCGGCATCACCGATTTCCTGAACCTGCTCGATGCGCAGCGCCAGGAATACGCAATCGAGGATCAAGCCGCTGTCGCGCAACAGGCCGTCATTATTCAGTATGTCGCACTCTATAAGGCGCTCGGCGGCGGCTGGGAGCTGTACGACGCCCTGCCGCCGCTCAAGGAAGCGCAGCCCGCGCTCGCGGCCTCGGTGCGCCGGGTGCTGAACAATTGGCAGTAGCGCTTGTGCGCATGCGCGGACATGACGGCTGACGGTGCGGCTGAAGTGCGATTGAAAATGCGATGGCTTGCAGCTTGGGTGCGCCGGGCGCCGGTTTAAAAAAATCAAGCGGCCGGGGATGGCCGCTTGACGGGCAGAAAGGCGAGGGCTTCGCTTTAGAACTTTATGCGCACGCCGGTCACGACGGCCGCGGTGTCGATGCCGGTCGCCGTGCCGGTGGTTTGGCCGGTTACGCAGGCGCCAGCGTGGTTTGCAGCTCCGCACGGTGTGCCTATGTAGCCGGCGGCAAGGCCGTCGTTCACCTTCGCATAGGTTACGCCGGCGTAGATGTCGAAGTGCTTGTCGAATGCGTAGTCCACCAAGAATGAACCTTGGTTGTAGCTGCCCGCACAGTTTGTGCGGCTGGCGCCTCCGGCCGTGCAGAAGTTGCCGTCCGATTCATAAGCGCCCTGATCGACGTGATAATAGGCGCCGGTGAAGCTCCAGCCGGCGGGAAGCTCATATTTTGCACCTGCCCACTCAAACTGTAGCACTTTGGTTGACTGCAGGTAGCTGTGGTCGACCGGGCCGCCAGCGCCGTTGCCGATTGCGTAACTGCCGGCCGCATAGGCTGCCGCATCGTTCGAATCCGACAGAGCGATATGCGTGTACCCCCCGAAAAACGTCAGCTTCGATCCGGGGCCATCGTCCTTGAAGCCGCCTCCCAAATCATAGGTGTACTTAGCCATGACCGACCAGGCTTCGTTGTTCGAGACGTACGCAGCCAGAGGAGCTCCGGGAACCGTATCGTTGTTGGCGCCTTTCAGGTTAACCGCGCCATTTTCCTTGGTATAGACCGCGTCGAGCGAGAAGCCCTTATAGGCGCCGCCAACGTTGAAGCCGTAGCCGTCGCCGTAAAGGCCGGTGCCGTCGCCGCCGGTCGAATACATGGCCCCGGCATGCACTGGTCCGTATTGATAGACGTACTTTACCGAATTATCCCAGCGTGCGGCTTCTGTGCTGCCCGAGCCGCCATTCGTGCCGGAATAGCCCAGGAGCGAGAGGGCGTAGGAGAGCGCAAGCGGATCGTAGGCGGCAATGCCATCGAGTTGGAAAGACTGCTGCCGGCCGCCGGTGAGTGTGCCATAGGCTGGGTTGCTAATGCCGCCATAGCCCACGCCGTTGATCGCTTGGCCGCAACGGCCGCTGTCGGCGTTGGAGGTCTGGCGGCTGTAAGGTACGCCGGCGTTCTGGACAAAGGAGCTGCAACCGTTAGTGAGTTCGAATGTCGCCGGATCGAAGCCGGTATCGATCTTGCCGATGGCGGTGAAGCCATAGCCCAGTTCTTCCTCGGCCTTCACGCCGATCTTGGATTGCTCCAAGGCGTTCGCGGTAAAGGTTGAAACCGACTGGCCGGTAAAGTTCCGGGTGGTCGTAAAGGGACTGTATTCGAGGTCCGACACCACGCTACCCCGCGGCCGGCCGTTGGTCTGATAGGCGTAGCCCACATCGACCGTGCCGTAGAAGGTCACGCCGTGCCAAGTCAGCGAGTCCGGCAGCGGGTCCTTGAAGCTGCTGACGTCTTCTGGCGTATCCTTGACGCTGCCAACGTTCAAGTCCGCCGCGTTGGCCTGGGCTGCGAAGCCTGCAAACGCCAATGCACATGCTACAACCAAGGTTCTTCTCAAGACCGTGCCCACCCCAAATGCCCCATTTAAATCCTGTATCTACAAAGGAATAGCAGTGGCGCTGAGATCACACAAGTGCGGTCGCGCAACAGTGGCGGCTGATTTCGCCGTGCACGCAAGAGTAGTTAGATGCAGCGGAACCGTGGTTGCTGGGACGGGAAGCCTCGGAGGGGTATTGCGGCAGGGCAGATGGCGCCGCGCCGGTCGCCGTGCAGCCGATACCTGCGGCGGGCGTGCCGGTAATCAGGACCGCAACTGACGCTTTTAGTGTGGCATTACCCCGGACAGCCCCGAAGCTTCCGGGGTAATGCTGCTTCCAAATCCAACGCTTCAGAACTTCAAGCGCAAGCCGGTCATAGCGACGGTTGTGTCGACGGTCGCGTTGGCTCCGCTTGTTGGAACGTTCAGGAAACCCGAGGCGAGACCTCCGTCCACTGCGGCATAGGCCACGCCGGCATAGACGTCGAAGTGCTTATTGAACGCGTAGTCAGCCACGAACGACGCCGTGTTCGAGTTGCCGGCGCAGTTGCTCTTGCTGGCGCCGCCCGATGGGCAGGCCGACCCGCCAGACGTCGTTGCGGTAATGCCGGTAATGCCCGACGGACCAACGTTAAACCGGTTTTGGTACTCGTAGTAGTAAGCGCCCGTGAAGCTCAAGCCGGAAGGCAACTCGTATTTCGCGCCGGTCCAGACGTAATCCAGCTGCTTGGTGCTCAGGAGATAGTTGGGATTGGTATAGACGAAGTACCCGCCCGCTGCGTCAGCCGTTGGGGTATTATCGCCCTGCGTTTGATCGATATGGGTATAGCCGCCAAAGAATGTAAGCTTCGCACCTGGGCCTTCATCTTTGAAACCGCCGCCGAAGTCATAGGTATATTTGCCCATGACAGACCAGGCTTCGTTGTTGGTGATGTTAGCCAGGAGAACGCTGCTGGTGTCGTATTTGGCGTCGCGCAGGTTAACGGCGCCGTTTTCCTTCGTATAGACGGCATCGAGCGAGAAGCCTTTCCAGCTACCGCCCACATTGAAGCCGTAGCCCGTGCCAAGCATGCCGGTGTCCTCGCCGCCGTTGGAGTACATGGCCGCGGCGTGCGCCGGCCCGTATTGATAAACATACTTGACCGAATTATCCCACCGCGCCGTCTCCGCGCCGCCTGAACCGCCGTTCGAGCCGGAGTAGCCGATAAGCGAGAAGGCGTAGGAAAGGGCCATCGGATCGTAGGTGGCGATGCCGTCGAGCTGCAGCGACTGCTGGCGGCCGATGGTCAGCGTGCCATAGGTGCCGCTGCTCAAGCCACCGTAGGCTACGCCGTTGAGCGCCTGGCCGCAGCGGCTGCTATCCGCGTTGGACGTCTGCTGGCTTGGGGGCAGGCTGCCGCCGGCCACGGAGCCGCCATTCCGCAACAAGGAGACGCAGCCGTCGGAGAGTTCGGCGGTCAGCGGATCGAAGCCGGTGTCAAGTTTGCCAATGGCGGTTAAGCCGAAACCGATGTTCTCCTCGATCTTTACGCCAATCTTTGATTGCTCAAGGCCGTTCGCGGCTATGGTCGAGATCGCCTGCCCGGTATAGTTCCTGGTCGTCGTCACGGGATTGAACTCAAGCGTCGGAGCCGCCGCGCCGGTTGGACGGCCGTTGCTCTGATAGGCATAGCCTACATCGACCGTCCCGTAGATCGTCACGCCGTGCCAGGTCAGCGTATCCGGCAGCGGGTCCTTGACGCTATCAAGGCTCAAGTCCCCGGCGTTTGCCGAGGCTGCGAAGCCGGCAAGCGCCAATGCAAAGGCAAAAGTTCTATTCATGTTGGATTCCCATCCGGAATGCGCCCAGCCCTAATCTATATAAGTATGGGGATAGCTTGGGGGGAAACGCCCTACAAGTGCATGCACGCAACAGTTGTAACAGATTTAGCGGTGCGCGCATAGGTGGATGCGCGCGGCGGTCGCGCGATCGCTTTGCTTTGCTCGTTGCCGCCGCGCTCTCCGGCCGGAATATGGCTGGCCGTTTCTAGCTAGAACCTCAAGCGAAGGCCCGTTGCGAAGGTCGTGTCGTTGTTCTGCAGGAAGGCAGAGTTAAAGCCTCCGCTGTTCTCGGTGTAGCTGACGCCGCCATAGAGATCGAAATGCTTGTTGAACGTATAGTCGACCAGGAAAGCGCCCTGGTTATAGTCGCCGGCGCAGTTGGACGCCACCGGATTGCCCTGAAAGGTGCCCGCTGCCTTGTGAGCCGCGTTTGTTGCGGTGGCGGCGGCACAGGTGGCGCCGCTCCCCGTTAGATAAGCGTCCTGAGCCCAATGGTAATACGCACCCGTCAAGCTCAGTCCCCACGTAAGGTCGTACCTGGCACCCGTCCACGCGGTCCACTGCGTCTTGGTGGAGCCGACAGCGTTGGCAGGGGTGGCGCTCGTGGTGGTGAAGAACTGATAACCGCCGATCGTGTTGAACCCGTTGTAGAACTGCTGATCGTGATCCGGGTTCGTGATGTCCACGGTCTGGTAGCCCGCGAAAAGCGTCAGCTTGCCCGCCGTTTCATCCTTGAGGCCGCCGCCGAACTCAAAGGCGTACTTAGCCATGACATCCCACGCCTGGTTGTTCGTAATGGTGCCCAAAAGGTAATTCGGGCAGAACGTCCCCGATGCGGGTGAGGTGCCGGCAACGCAGGAGACACCGCCGCCGGCATTGGCGGGATTGGGGATGGATTTCAGGCCGACGGCGCCGTTTTCCTGGGTCCAGTAGCCGTCGATCGAGAAGCCCTTATAGCTGCCGCCCAAATTGGCGGCGTAACCGTCCTGCATGAGCGAGGTATCCTGGCCGCCCGAGGCGTACATCCCCGCCACATGAACCGGGCCGTACTGGTAGATGTATTTCACCGAATTATCCCAGCGCGCGGTCTCGGTATTGCCTATGCCGGGGCCAGGCGTGCCGGAAAAGCCGATGATCGAGAAGGCGTAGGAGAGGTTCATCGGATCGTAGCTGCTCATGCCATCGAGCACGAGCGAGTTCTGGCGGCCGAATTTCAGCGTACCGTAGCTGGAGTTGCTGAGGCCTCCATAGGCCTCGCCGTTAAAGGCTTGGCCGCAACGGCTGCCGTCGCCGTTCTCGTCCATCTGGCCATAAGTCTTGCCGTTATTCCGGAGCAAGCTCGCGCAGGCATCGGAAATCTCGCCGAACGCCGGATTGAAACCAGTTTCGAGCTTTCCGATGGCCGCCCAGCCATCGCCGAAGCTTTCCTCTATTTTCACGCCGATCTTGGATTGCTCCAGGGCATTGTTGGTCAGGGACGAGATCGGCTTATTGGCGAACGGGGAGCCATAGATGGTGTAATCGGAGCCTACATAGAATGCACCGCTTGGGGGGACACCGTGCGATTCATAGGAATAGCCGGCGTCGACCGTTCCGTACACCGTGACTCCGGTCGCCAATACGCCCGGGATCGCGCCGGTGATGCTGTCAAGGCTCAGATCGGCCGCATGGGCGCCGGGAGTCAGGCACCCAATTGCGATGCTCAAGGCCAAGCCCCGAGCGGAGCGGATTCTGAACGTACAAACGCTATTGTTGCGGCTGGCTAGCATAGTGTGCCTCAAAATGTTGGGGCAAACCAACGCGCGGCGCGGCATGGACAGCCTACGGCCCGCGGCGGGGTGCCAATTCATTTTCGAGACGCAAGCCCGTGCCCAGCCGGTTGCTTACATATTGTATTAAAACCTTAGGTTGCGTCCGCGATTTCGTACAGGAAATTGGCCCGAGAGTCAAAGGGGCGGTTTCGCGGTCTGGGCCTTTTCTCGGGCAACCCAAGGTGGCGGCGCGTGAGATTCGTTACCGAAAAGCCACTTCTAGCTAACGCGTTCGGTCAAACTCTACCCTTGCCGTTGACCGGCTGGAGCGCGTCCGGTAGAACCGTAAGCGGCATAGGGCTACTGGAGAACCGGGGCAAAGGGGGGGGCAGTCCCCTTCGGTGATCGAGTGGCGGGGGGGAATTGGGCTTTAACAGCTATTCCCACGTTGCAAGTCCGGACACGTGCCGGGCGCTTGTTTGCACGTTTCGCGTCAATCGTTTACCAAAACGGGGAATTACGGTGAGAAAACTTCTTATTTGCGCACTAGCGCTCGGCGGCTTCGCTGCCTCCGCTCAAGCGGCTGACCTCAGCGTGGATAGCCTAAAGGATCCGCTGCCAGAAGGCCCGCTGACCTACAAGGGCGTCACCTTCTACGGCACAGTCGACGTGGGTTATGCCTACCAGACCGAGGGTGCTCCCTACAACGGCTCTATGTACACAGGTCTCGGATACGTCGTTCAAAAGGACGCCCGCGGCGCGGTTTCGTCCCTGACCAACAACGCCTTTTCGCAGTCGGGCGTTGGCGCGAAGATCGAGGAAAACCTCGGCATGGGCTTCGTTGCTATCGGCAAGCTCGACACCGGCTTCAACCCCGCCTCGGGTCAGATTTCGGACGCTTGCGCCAGCTTGGTCCAGAATAACGGTAAAACGCTTCAGACGCAGAACACCGCCATCGACGGCGGCCGCTGCGGTCAGGCGTTCAACAATGAAGCCTACGGCGGTTTGAGCAGCTCCACGTATGGTACGCTGACCATGGGCCGTCAGCAGTCGCTTATAAACGGCGCTCTTTCCGGCTATGACGCCCAGCACGCCTCTTATGCCTTCTCGCTCATCGGCTTCTCGGGCGGCGCCGCTGGCGGCATCGGCTCTACGGAAACGACCCGCTGGGACGAGTCGGTTAAATACACGTACCAATACGGTCCCTTGCACGCTAGCGGTATGTATGCTAACGGCGACAACGGCTCCGAGATCTGGGGCAAAGCTTACGGCGCCAGCGTGGGCGGCTCCTACAAGGGCTTCTCGCTCGACGGCTTCTACGAAAAGGAAAAGGGCGCAGTTGGCGCGGGATCGCTTAGCGCTGCTCAGACGGCCCTAACCCCGACCATGTTAGCCGGGACGATCACCGACAATGAGGCCTATGCTGTCATGGGTAAGTACACCCTTGACCTCGGCGGCGGCTTCAAGGACGAAGGCCCCAGCTCCAAGCTGAACCTCTTCGCCGGCTATGTTCATATGGACCTGACGAACCCGGACAACGCGTATGCCGGGAACAACGGTACAATCGGCGGATATCAATTCGCTTCCGTCAATGTTACTCCGTATGGCAAGGGTGCCACCAAGACGCTGCAGACCGAATGGGCTGGCGCGAGCTACGAGACGGGTCGTTGGACCCTCGCGGGCGCTTACTACCACGAGAGCCAGAACGATTATACCGACAATAGCAGTCATACTTGCGCACAGGCCAACGCTCTCAAAGCTGGTGTCACGCAGGGTAACTGCTCTGGCGATCTGAACATGGGTTCGTTCTCGGTCGACTACGCATTCAGCAAGCACTTCGATGTGTACTCTGGCGTCTCCTACTCGACCGTCGGCGGCGGCCTGGCGAGCGGCTTCCTGAACAGCGACACGACGACGGTTGCGACGGGTGTGCGCCTGAAGTTCTAAGGTTGGGCGCTGGGTTCGCCTAGCTCATCAACGGAAAATGTGGCAGGCGGTGATCCCTCACCGCCTGCTTTTTTGTCCGCGAATCCCGCGATGCGTGCGGTTCGCAGCTCGCAAGCGTGAGTGGACGCGGTAAACCCGTGTAGCGCCGGGAAGCTTCGTCCGCAATTTGTCCCGCGCGCTTGTCATTGACATTTGTCCCGCGCGGCAGGTGCGAGCTTGTTGTTGGCTCTTACAGGGCTGCGAATTATATTAGGGCCATGGACAGGGACGCAATCATAGCGAAATTGAAAGCCAGCGAGCCGGAATTCCGCCAGCTTGGCGTTGAAAGCCTGTCTCTATTCGGCTCTACCGCGCGGCGTCAGAATACCGATTTTTCCGATGTGGATGTGGCTGTGAGGCTTAATCGGGCTTCGATGCCCAAGGGCTTTCGTTATGCCGGACGTCTGGAAGCCCTTCGCAGGCGTTTAGAAGAAACGCTCGATTGTCCCGTCGATCTCGTGTCCGAGCCGGTTCTCAAGGCCCGCCTGCAGGAGGCAATAGACAGGGACCGCGTCGTTGCCTTCTAAGCACCCCATGCAGTTTCTTTTGGATATTATCGAGAACGCGGACAGGGTGACGCGCTACACCGCATGGACGAGCAGCGCTTGCTGGCTGACGGGAAGACTCGGAACGCCGTTGAGCGGTGTTTGCAGCGGATTTCAGAGGCTGCGATTAGACTTGGCGAAGAGGAGTCCAACCGGGTCGCGCGGCCCAGCCTTGGCAAGACATTCGAGGCATAGGGAACCACCTGCGCCACGGCTACGATGCGCTGGATAGTGCATGATTTGGGAGGCGGTTGAGGGATGCGCGAGCTTGGCCGCGGATTGCAGGAGCGCGTTCGAGCGGCTGAGCCGTGGCGGGGCAAAGGCTGGCACTGAGAAGGCGCCTTAAGGCAAGGTGAAGCCTCGTAGGCGGTGCGGCATGGTTAATGCCGGCGTGGTTAACGCCAACGCGCGATATTTTCCGCCCGCCGCTTTTTGCGAATCTTTTGCCGTTTTTGGCCAGATTCCACGATTCCAAAATCCTTTTAAATATAGCGCCAACATCTGGATTAACCACGAAACCGCGCATTCCGCCGCTCGCGTGCAGACCGTGCGGTTTCGAGTTTGCTAGAGCGAGCAATGACTTAGCGCGAGTTAAGCCTTTCGGAAGGAACTTCGGTTATCGTAAGCACCATCGAGAGGATGAGGCCGCCCGGAGCAAAAGGCGCGGAAATGGAAATAAATCCGGTTAACAACCTCTCAAACATCGCCGGTTGCGGTGCCGGCTACACCTGACACCGCCCCGCCGCCAAAGCGGGCGTTTAGCGCGTGAGCTTGATCGACGCCACGGGAATTTGGCGCCCCGATGCGTGATCTGCCTGAGTGATGGAGACGAGATGGTCGTTTTCGCCCCTGAACGTCACCTTGAAGTTGCCGGTGAAACTCGGGCTGTCTGCCTCGATGAACAGGATATTGCCGCTGATGCTCCCGCTCACCTTGCCGGTCGAATGCCCGGCCCGCTCCTCGAACCAGCCTTCAAGCCGGTTGCCGTCGCAAGTGACCTGGCTCGACGCCTCAAGCTTATAATCGGTGCCGGCGCAGGCGATCACCTGGTTGATTACGTCCGCGGCCGCCATGGCATAGGAGATACGGCAGGAAACGAATTCGGGCGATCCGCCGATGGGCGTCACGGCGCCTTTGCCGCGCCAGGCCCCGTTGAGATTTCGCATCAGTTCGAGCCCCTGGGCTGTGCAGATGGCGAAGGCCGGGGCTGCTGGCAAGCTTGCAAGTGCTGCGAAAGAGGCGAGGATGAAGCCTATCTTTTTCGAGGTTTTCATACCGGACCTGAACGAATGGGTGAACGGAACAATACGCATTTGGGGGGCGAAGGGAAGCTCGATCGGGGGCATGCGGATTTCAGTAGCCTGGGCAGGTTCTTACCCGTGTTGCGCGAGATCTTGGCGACATGGAGACGCCGGGGGGACATTTTTGCGCGGGCGCCCGCTTACGGATTGCTGCCAAGCCCGCGAGCCGCTTGCAGTCTTTGCCGGCGCACGTTAGACAAACGCTAATTAGCAGCGGGGAGACGAGGGTTATGGTTCCACTTCTAGGCTTTATTGCGATGGTCATAACGCTCTATATCTGGGTGGTTATCATCAGCGCGGTCCTAAGCTGGCTGATCGCTTTCGATATCGTCAACCGCAGAAACCGGGCCGTTTATCTGGTCGCGGACAGCTTCTACCGTCTGACGGAGCCCGCGGTGCGCCCCATTCGCAGGGTTGTGCCGGATCTCGGTGGCATCGATATTTCCCCGGTGCTGCTCATTCTGGGCCTCATCTTCCTGCGCGACGTGGTAATTTTCGGCTGGATTTTGCCGCACATAATCTAACGCGGCCACGCCGATGGACCTTCCGGCCGCGCGCGTTTCCAATGGCATCGTGATCCATGTGCGCCTGACGCCAAAAAGCAGCGCGGCGCGGATCGCCGGGGCGGAGTTGCACGGCGATAAGCCCGTGCTCAAGGCCCATGTGACGGCGCCGCCCGAGGATGGCAAGGCGAACGCCGCGCTGACCGTGCTTATTGCCGGCTGGCTGGGCGTCCCCAAATCCAGAGTGACGATGGCCGCGGGCCAGAAGTCGAGGTTGAAAACGGTGGCGGTAGCGGGCGATCCGCTTGAGCTTATCGCAAAGCTGGAGCTTCTTTTGGCGGGGCCGCCTGGCGGTAAGGCGCAGAAGGGGTAGGTTAGACCCCCTCATCCTGTCCTTCTCCCCAAGGGGAGAAGGGACGCCTGAATTGTCCGCGGCGAAAGTTCTGGCGCCCCCTCTCCCCTTGGGGAGAGGGCTGGGGTGAGGGGGTCTTGCGCCCCCCGTTCCCATATCGAAAGGTAAGCACCCATGGCTGAAGCAATTCTCCTGAACGGCGTGGCGCTGGCCACCGATGTCAGGGAGGCCGTGGCGGAGCGCGCCGCCGCCTTTGCCGTGGCCGCTCACAGAAGGCCGGGTCTCGCCGTGGTTCTGGTTGGCGAGAGTCCGGCCAGCCAGGTCTATGTGCGCAGCAAATTGAAGATCGCGCGGGAGCTTGGGTTCCACTCGGTCGAGCACCGGCTCGATGCGGGCGCCAGCGAGGCGGAACTGCTCGATATCGTCGCGGCGCTCAACGCTGACAGCGCTGTTGACGGCATTCTTATTCAGCTTCCGCTGCCGCCGCAAATCGACGCCGGGGCGGCTATCGACGCGATCGCGCCCGGGAAGGACGTGGACGGCTTTCACGTGGTGAACGCGGGCAAGCTGTTCGCGGGCCAGCCGGCCTTCGTGCCGTGCACGCCGCTGGGCTGCCTGCGCCTGATCCGCAGCGTGCGGGAGAACATCGCAGGCCTCAATGCCACCGTTGTGGGCCGGTCCAATATCGTCGGCAAGCCGATGGCGCATCTTCTGCTGGCCGAAAATTGCACGGTCACAATTGCTCATTCCAAGACCCGCGACTTGCGCGCCGCGGTGCACAACGCCGATATCCTCGTCGCCGCCGTTGGCCGCCCGGAGACGATCCCCGGCGATTGGATCAAGCCCGGCGCCATCGTGGTCGATGTTGGCATCAATCGCGTGCCCGCGGACGGCGGCAAGACCAGGCTCGTTGGCGATGTGCATTTCGAGAGCGCGCGCCTTGCCGCAAGCGCAATCACGCCCGTGCCCGGCGGCGTTGGCCCCATGACGGTGGCTTATCTCATGGCCAACACCTGCCGCGCCGCATATCTTCGGCATGGCCTAGCTTGGGAGACAAATATATAAGCAGACATTCGTTGGCAGGCGGCTAGGCACACACTGTGCACAAGCGAAGCGGGAATGAACCGCGCTTGGCGTTCCGCTTGCGGCGCGCGGCGCTATCGGATAATTGGGGACTCGGCCGCCTGTTAGCGGCCTGCCATGGGGGGCAAGGAAAATGCCAGCGGGCGTTCGTGTAGTGGCAAGCGTCCTTGTTGCGGGCGCTCTTTGGAACGGGTTCACCACTTTCTACGGGCTCGCCAGCCTTTTAGACCTGCCAGTGGACCCGGGCATCAACCCCGTGCAATTCACCTTCGGGCTCGTGCTGACGCTGATCGTATTCGGCCTGCTGATCGCCACGCACCTTATTTGGAGCACGAAACACAACGATCTCATGCTGCAGGTGCTGAAAGCGGCGTGGGGGGTCTGCATTGCCATAGACCTTGTCGCCTCCTGGCAAGGAACCAAGCACTTTGTCTTTTACGGAGACGAGGGCGACGCGGCACGGGCGATCGGCCTGGCATTGGCGACGGCCTTGACCGTCTCATCGACAATCTTTTTGTCGAGGCTCGTTCTGGGCAAGGACCTGAGCGCCTCTTGAGGCGATTGCCATGATACAAAATCCGGTCGATTGCTTCCGCAGAAGCCCCCCTCACCCCAACCCTCTCCCCAAGGGGAGAGGGAGTCAGGCTGCGGCCCTCATTAGAGGGTAAGAGGACAATTCGGGCGTCCCTTCTCCCCTCGGGGAGAAGGACAGGATGAGGGGGGACTTCGTGAAACGCTCAAGCGGATTTGTTATGCCACGCCCGGATACCGCGCTTAGGGCCGTATCCGGGGTTTTCGAGCCGGTATTTTAGACGAGCCAATGTCCGATCGGTAATATCTGTTCCATAGCCGTGCAAAACCCTGCGGCCGGAAGCCCTTGGGCTGCCGGCCGTGCCAGGGAATGAGCGGCTGAACGGGCTATTCCGCGGCTGGCTGAGTGCTCATGCCTTCGAGCCGGGGCGCCGTGGCAATCGGGTCCTCGGAGCGGCGGGACTTGCCTTCGAAGAACGCGCCTTGCTCGATCGCCAGCGACTTGTGGAACACGTCGCCTTCGACATGGCTCGAAGCCTGCAGCGTCACGCGATTGCCGCGCACGGAGCCCATCACCCGGCCGCGCACCACGACGTCCTCGGCGACGATGCCGCCCGTGATTTGGGCCTTTTCGCCAACGATCAGCGACGAGCAATGCACGTCGCCCTGGATCTGGCCGTCCACCTGCACTTCCCCGCGGGAAAGCACATTACCGGTGACGGTAAGATCCTCGCCAATGATGGACGGCGCCATCCGGTCCGGCCCCCGGAACGCCGGCGGCTTCTGCTGCTGGCCGCCTAGCGGAGGCATGCCCCCGCCCGCGGGACCACCCATGGGCGCCATTCCCTGTCCGGGCATGGGTTGACCGCCAATGGCTTTGCTAGTCGTCTTGGTTATCGGCTTTTGCTGATCGAAATTGCTCATATCCGTCTCGGCTTTTCACTGAAGATTTAGCTCGTCCCCGGAGCGATAGGCGGCGGCGAGTTTGCTTTTAGAGCACAGTCCGCGCTATTTCAACGTCGATTAATCGATGTCGCAGCGGCATCCTTGGCCTGTCTCCCGTTAGCCGCAGTAATGCGATATATTTACCAGGTCCCGCAGCTTGGAAAAAGCGGCCCTCATTGCCGCTTTTTCAAGGCATCGAGCACCTCCGCGGCGTGTCCTGGAACTTTGACGCCGCGCCAGCACTGGGCGATTTTCCCGTCAGGGCCGATCAGGAAGGTCGAACGTTCCACGCCCATATAAGCCCTACCGTACATCTTCTTCTGCGTCCAGACGCCGAAAGCTTCGATGACAGCTTTCTGCTCGTCCGAAAGCAGGATTACGTCAAGGGCATGCTTGGTGCGGAATTTCTCGTGGGACTTTGCGCCGTCGGGCGAAATGCCGATTACTTTAGCGCCGAGCTTTTCGAATTCGGGCTTGAGCGCGGAGAAATCGAGCGCCTCTTTCGTGCATCCTGACGTATTGTCCTTGGGATAAAAGTAGATTACTGTGAAACCGCCGCTAAAACTGGAGAGTTTCACGGTATTGCCGTCCGCATCGGGCAAAGCGAAATCCGGTGCGGGATCGCCTTCTTGTACCATTGTCCTTGCGAGCCTTCCTTTCGTCTCCTTTTGCGGTCTATAGAAGCCGCGTGCCCGAGGCAAACGGCATCTTCAACCAGCTTCCGGCGCTGGGCAAGTGTTGTATCCATGCGTAGGGTTACACGGATTTGTATGGGGGTAGCTTTCACGCTCAACGCGCCTTATACGGGATCCGCCTTGACCGCTTCCTCAGCGTGTGAGACCCAAGCCCTCCAAGCGTAATCTTGAAGGGCAGATGGGCTGGCGCCGGAGAAAGGCCAGGGGGATTCGGTGTTACGTCCAGCATGAGCGTTGGGAATGACCATGGATGATCGCCCTAAGCAGGCCTGGAACGCGCCGCGCGCTCGTGCCCCAAACTAAAGGCCGGGCGCTTGACGATCCCTCTCGCGTGCAAGTCCAGCTCGGCAGGCTTTCCGCCTCGCGCCGCTCGATCCGGCTCGGCGGGCGGGCGGCGGCGGTAGCCGCGATTTTGTGCCTTACAACTGTCGTGCTTCTTTATGCCCGGCTTCTTGCCGGCCCCGTGTCGTTCTCCTTTCTCGTTCCAACGTTGCAGAACCAGCTCAATTCCCAGCTGCAGGGCTACAGCTTTCATGCCAGCGACGCATTCTTGCGGCTGTCGAGCGGCTGGCGCCTGGAATTCCGGCTTGCCGATGTCCGGCTCCTGGATGAAAGCAACCAGGAGATCGCAAAAGCGCCGTTTGCCTCGATTGGCATCAGCGAGCGGTCGCTGCTCAAGTTCTCGCTTGCTGCTTCGAGGATCAGCCTGCTCGGGCCGAAGCTCTTGGTCTTCAATTCGCCGGGGAAGGGGCTGACGCTTACCGCGCCGCCTGTTTCCAGCGAGGCTTCCGAGCCCGCCGGGCCGTCCGGCTGGGAAAGCGGCGAGCCTTTGGGCGAAGCTCCCTACGCGGACTTGGCGGCGAAGGAACGGATGCGCGATGCCGCGGGCAGCGTCGCAGAATGCCCAGCCCATGGCGGAGCGCTTCAATCCCGCGCCATTGCTCTCCCGGCTATTTACGCGCTTTGAAGGCGCGGGGCGGAGCGTCGTCCGCGCTTGAACGGATCGGTGTCAAGAACGCGCAAATCTATTTCGCCAGCGAGAAGGGCGTCTCAACGTGGCGCATCGACGATTTCCACATCGATCTTGAGGAGGGCGGAAGCGAAAGCGCACTGCGCGGCGAGCTGACGCTGAGAGCAGGAGGACAGTGCGTGGCGCGCGTCGTTCAGAGCGGTAAACCAGCCCGCAAGACGCCTCTACTCGCTGACCGCATCGATTCAGCGATATCGTTCCCCGGACCATATGGCAGAGCTTTCCCATCCTCGACGCGCTGAAACTGGTCGATATTCCGGTGAGCGGGGAGGCTCGCTTCGACATCAGTCACGAAGGCATCCTTGCTTGGCGGGGAGGGCGACATCAAGCTTGGCAGCGGGAAGTTCTTCTCGGCTCACGATCCGCATCCCGCCGAGATCGATGGCGGTCTCCTCAAGGTTTCCTACGACAAGGCCAGCAAGGACGCTCTCGATCAAACCCTTCGAGCTGCGCTGGGACGACAGCCTGCTGACTTTGAGCGGAACGGTGGCCATTTGAACGATGCCGGCACAAACCAGCCTGTTTTGCTCGCCGAGCTGGACGGGACTGGCACGACGCTAGGCGCGCCGCAATTCGGTGTGCCTCCCTTCCCGCTCGACACCTTTAAAATATCTGCGAGCTATCAAGGGGCTACCGATACCGTCACGCTCAAGGAATTCACCGTGGCGGCCGCGAGGCGGCTCGATTGCCGTGAACGGCCAGGCTTCGGAAGTCACCTCCGGCGGGCCGATCAAGCTCAACGGCGTCGCTGTCGCCGATGCAGCTTGTCCCGCTCAAGGCCTTTTGGCCGGCCTTCATCTCAAGTGGCACCCGTGAATGGGTTGGGACCCACGTCCCCGTGGGGCGCATCACCGGCGGCAGCCTTTCGGTAAATTCCACCGTAGCTGCCCTGCTGGCTCTGTACAAGGACGGCGACATTCCGGATTCCGCGTTTTCGATGCGGGTTGGGCTTTCAGGGCTGCAGATTTATCATATCAAGGGGCTTCCTCCGATCCTTGCAAAGGATGGCACTCTGCGTTTCGCGGGCCGCCGCTTCTTATTCGAGATACCGGGAGAGGCGCGCATCGAGCTGCCAAGCGGCCGCTCCCTTTCATTCACCGGCGGGCAATTCGGGGTCGACGATCTAAGGCCGGTCGTTGTGGACGCGGAAGCACGGTTCAAAGGCGCTGGCGACGTTTCCTCCGTGCTGGAGCTGCTCGATCAGCCGGCGCTCGGCTATGTCAAGTCGACGGGCTTCAAGCCAGGCATGGTGAACGGCCAGGTTTCGGCAGGCTTCAGAATTGGCTTTCCGGTGAGCATGTCGCCCAAGCTCGAACAAATGAGCCTGTCGGGCAAGGCGCGCGTGTCGGAGCTTAAGTCGGGCGCTCTTGCCGGGCGGGCTCGCGGTGAACGGCGGCGCGATCAACTTCGACATTTCGCAGTCCGCCATCAGCGCAAATGGCGACGTCAAGGTGAACAACGTCCCGGTCCAGCTCATATGGCAGCGCATTTACGATGCGCCGCCGGAGCGGCAGCCGACGTTACGGGTCGCCAGCGTTCTGGGCGAGAAAGCGCGGGACGAACTTGGCCTGAACATCAACCACATCGTCAAGGGCGACTTGCCCATAGCCCTCGCCGTGGCCATGCAGGGGGATGGGCCGCCCAAGTTGTTCATGGAGGCGAACCTCACCAACACGGACGTGTTCCTGACCGCAATCGGCTGGCGCAAGCCGCCGGGGCAAAAGGCTTCGCTGACGTTCGATCTGAGCCAGCGCGCGGATAATTTCCTGGCACTCGACAATTTCGCGCTGACTGGAGACGGGCTGAACGTCAATGGCCATCTGTTATTTAACGACAAGCGCCGCATCGCCGCCTTCACCTTCCCGGAATTCTCGACCAATGCGTTGACGCAGCTCGCCATCAACGGCGAGCTCACGCCGCAGAACGTGCTCAAGGTGCAGGCGAAGGGGCCGTCCTTCGATGCGCGGCAATTCTTCCGGTCGCTGCTCATGGGCGGCAAGATCGCGGACAACCAGCCAGCACCTCTCAAGGACGAGCCGGGGCTGGACCTGAATGTCGAGATCGACACCGTGTTCGGTTTTTACGACGCCACGGTCAAGTCCTTGGTGCTCGATGCCAAGCGGCGCGGCGGCAAGCTGACCTACCTTGAAGGCGGCGGACGGCTGAATGGGGAGGCGCCGATCGCGGTGCATGTGGAGCAGAAGCCCGGTCACTCGCGCATTCTGACGTCCGACGCGACCGACGCAGGCTCGGCCTTCCGGCTTACCGGGTTTTATGGCTCCGCCAGGGGCGGCACCATGAACCTCCGGGTGAATCTGGATGGCGGCAGCGGCGGGGAAAAAACCGGCGTCCTCGATATCCAGCATTTTGAGGTCGTGGGCGACGAGGTTGTGGGCAAGGTGGTTTCCCAGGCTGAGAGGGAAAGGGCGCGCTTGAAGCCCGATGGCCGCGCCGGCCAGCAAAACTCCTACGGCGACCGCCAGGCATTCGATCGCATGGTGGTGCCCTTCATGTCGGGTACGAATGAGTTCCAGATACACGACGCCGCCATCAATGGGCCGATGCTTGGCGCCACGGCGCGCGGACAGATCGACTTCGCCCATGAGACCGTCGCGCTTTCCGGGACCTACGTTCCGTTCTATGGCCTTAACGGCATGCTTCAGAACGTTCCGCTCCTCAGCGATCTCCTGATCGGGCGTGCGAATGAAGGGGTCTTTGGCATCACCTTCGCGATCCAGGGCCGGACCTCCAATCCCGAGGTCGTGGTGAACCCGGCATCCATGCTTGCGCCGGGTTTCCTACGGCAAGTTTTCGAGTTCGAGAACCGGCCGCAAATCGCGCAGTAGCCGCCGTCATCGCGAGGCGGCTGCGACGCAGTGGCGATCCAGGAAGCAACAAACGCCGGTGTCCGTTTCTTCTGGATTGCCTCGCTTCGCCCGCAATGACCGGCACGGCAAACCAGCGGCAAGGATTGACGTTCAAGCCCAATTCGCGGATAGGAATGTTCCAGCGATTGGAGAGAGACGCATGACCGCAGGCTTGAAGGACGCAATCGACGCCGCATTCGAACAGCGCCAGGACATCAAACCCGGCCAGAACTGGGGCCGTGGCCGAGGCGGTCGAGCAGGCGCTCGCGCTTCTGGATCGCGGGCAGGCGCGCGTCGCCGAGAAAATAGACGGCGCCTGGGTGGTCAACGAATGGCTCAAAAAGGCCATCCTGCTGTCATTCAGGCTGAACGAAAACCGGCTCATGGGCGGGCCGGTGCCGGGTCCCTGGTGGGATAAGGTTCCCGCGAAGTTTTTTGGCTGGACGGAGGAACGCTTCCAATCCGCCGGTTTCCGCGCGGTTCCAGGTGCCGTGGTGCGCCGCTCGGCCTTCATCGCGCCGGGCGCCGTCCTGATGCCCTGCTTTGTGAACGCCGGCGCCTATGTCGACGAGGGCACCATGATCGATACCTGGTCCACGGTGGGCTCCTGCGCCCAGGTAGGCAAGAATTGCCACATCTCGGGCGGCGTGGGGCTCGGCGGCGTGCTGGAACCGTTGCAGGCCGGTCCGGTCATCATCGAGGACAATTGCTTCATCGGCGCGCGCTCGGAGGTCGCCGAAGGGGTGATCGTCGGCGAGGGCTCCGTCATCTCCATGGGCGTCTTCATCGGTCAATCGACCAAGATCGTCGACCGGAGCACGGGCGAGGTTCTTTATGGGCGCGTCCCGCCTTATTCGGTCGTCGTGCCAGGAGCGTTGCCAGGAAAGCCGTTCCCGGATGGCACGCCCAGCCCATCGCTCGCCTGTGCGGTGATCGTCAAACGGGTCGACGAAAAGACCCGGTCGAAGACTTCGATCAACGAACTGTTGCGCGACTGATACGGTGCGATAATCCTCCGCATGGTATAGGGGGCAGGGCAGACGGATCCTGGGCGCCATGCGCCGCGGCGCATGGCGCTTAAGACAGGGATCGTTACAAGCCCTCACACCTTTAGATCCGGTGTGCGCCCGCCGTCCCTGCTGGAAGCTGGCGCCGTGGCGGCGCAAGCGGACCGCTAGGCGAGTGGGCGGAGGTTTTTTCCCGGCAAGGACCGGTGGAGGCGGAAAATGAGCTGGGGTGAGGTTTTCTTTGGCTTTCACGGCCGGATCAACCGCAGGACCTTTTGGTCCGGCTGGATCGTGGTGAGCATCGCCGGCGTGCTGCTGATAGCGCTTCTGGCCTACCTCACCACCGGCAATCCCGCGTCCACCGACATTTGGCTCGCGCCAGCCGGCAAGGAACGCCTGTGGGTGCCGGTATGGCTCGCCTGGCTCGCCTTCCTGGCCTGGCCCTTGGCGGCGCTCGCGATCAAGCGCTTGTACGACCGGGACCGGCCGGCTTGGCTTTGGTATGCGTATTACTGCATGATGATCGTGTTTTCGCTGCCGCCTTTGAAGAATATGACCGGCGCGGAGCTTACGCCCGTGGCCGCCGCCGCGATGCTGCTGCTTCTGATCTACGGGGTTTACGTTTTCTTCGAGCTTGCAGTGCTGATGGGAACGCGCGGGGCCAACAGCCATGGCGAAGACACGCTTCCAGCCGGATATTACGGCGGCGATTACAATTTCCTGAGTTTGATGCTGGCCTTGGAAGGACGGATAAGCCGGGCGAAATGGTGGTTCGGCATTTCGATAGTAATCGCGGTTGTGACCGCGGCTTCGATTGGGATGAACCTTGCGAGCGAGGCATTCATTGCGCGTTATCCTGGCTTGGAAGCGAACCTGGCGGACCCGGCCTGGATGAACAGTCCCGAGGCCGCGCCAATTCTTTTCAGCCTTGCGCTATCGGGCATTGCGCCGATTCTTGCTTTTGTGCTGGCGCTGTGGAGCATTATGGCGCTGGGGGTAAAGCGCCTTAACGACCGGGGCTTGAGCAGCTGGCTGATTTTGGTCGTGGCTCTCCCGCTCCTGGGCACGATGCTTGTGCCGGGAGCCGCTGACGGCTCTGCTTTGGGAGCGGGCGCGATCGGCCTCGCCCCCTTGCTTCTCCTGGCGTCGGCGATCTGGAGCGTGCTTCAGTTCGGCATCCTGAAAGGGGTGACCGGCCCCAATCCGCACGGGCCGGACCCGCTTGCGGGGCGCGATTAGCCATGGAGTGGATTTCTTACGTTTTGTTTGCGTTCAATGGGCGCATCAACAGAGTCACCTGGCTGGCATTTTTCGCCGCGCTTGCAACCGCTGAATTCGTTTTGGGGGCCTACCTTCATGAAGTGTCCAGCATGCCGGCTCCGGTGGGAGCCGGCAGCTCGCCTGAGGCCTATTTCGACGACCGGGCGGCTTTTCTGGCAGGGCTTATATTTCTGTGGCCTTCGGTCGCGGTCGATGTGAAGCGCTGGCACGACATGGGCCGGAGCGGCTGGTTCGCGCTCATTGTCTACGCCCCGGCGCTCGGCATTTATGCCGCGGAGGAGCTGAAGCACGCGGGCGTGCTTCCGGACGCACCGCTGCCGGGTGCCCTTCTTTCTCTGATGGGGCTGGTTTTCCTGGTATATATAATCCTGCTTGCGGCGAGGAAAGGCTCGCGCGGCGCCAATCGTTTCGGTCCGGCGGGCTGAGCGAGCCTGTGCCAGATGCCTCATCCTTCCGATGGGCGTTGCGGAGGGCACGCCAAACATGATGTTATGCAGCCGGGGTAAGGTTTGCGCGTTCGGGGGCTTTGCCCCCGAAGCAAGCCAGGAGCCAAGCCCATCGCCATTTTCCGGACGCCTCGCGGCGGCGGTACGAGGGCTGGCATTATGCGGGCGCATCCAGGGGCGCCCCAAGAGCAAAAGGGTTCAGTAGTGTCGACGAAGCAAGCCATTGTTCACGCGCAAGAATTGATGCGCTGCCGGAGCGTTACCCCGGAGGAGGCGGGCGCCCTCCGCTATTTGGGGGTCCAACTCTCGGCTGCGGGCTTCACCTGCCACAGGCTCCCCTTCAGCGAACAGGGCACGCCAGACGTGGACAACCTCTATGCCCGCATCGGCACGGGCTCGCCTCATATCTGCTTCGCGGGGCATATCGATGTCGTGCCGCCGGGCGACGAGGCTGCTTGGCGCCATCCCCCGTTCGCGGCTGAAATCGAGGACGGCGTGCTTTATGGCCGGGGCGCCGCCGATATGAAGGGCGGTATCGCGGCATCGCTTGCGGCCGTTTTGAAGTTCCTGAGCGAAAGGGGCGCGGCGTTTGCCGGCTCGATCAGCTTTTTAATCACCGCCGACGAGGAAGGCCCGGCCATCAACGGAACCCGCAAGGTCGTGGATTGGCTGGCCGCGAGGGGCGAGAAGCCGGATGCTTGCCTCCTTGGCGAATGCACATCGGACGCGGCGGCCGGCGATACGATCAAGATCGGCCGGCGCGGTTCGCTGAATTGCCTGCTCAAGGTGCTTGGCGTGCAAGGGCATGCCGCTTACCCCGATAAGGCGCGGAACCCTCTGCCGGCGCTGATCGACGTGCTGAACCTTTTGAAAATGAAACCGCTCGACAGCGGCAGCGCGCATTTCGAGCCCTCGAACCTGGAGATCACCAGTATCGACACCGGCAATCGCGCCACCAACGTCATTCCGGCCACGGCCACGGCCCGCTTCAACATCCGCTTCAACGATAAGCACACCGGCGAGAGCCTCAAAGCCTGGGTCGAGGCCCAGGTAAGAGCGGTGCTGGCCGGACGCGGCATCGAGTACACGCTCGAATACGAGCCCGGCGCCGAGAGCTTCCTCACCGAGCCCGGTGGGTTCGTGCAAATGCTGAGCAACGCGGTTCATGCCGAGACGGGCCAGCCGCCGATGCTGTCGACCGGAGGGGGCACGTCCGATGCGCGGTTCATCAAGGATCTGTGCCCCGTGGCCGAGCTCGGCCCGTTGAACGAAACGGCGCACAAGGTGGACGAGTGCGTGGCGGTGGCCGATCTCGAAACGCTCACGCGCATCTACGCGCGCTTTCTCCAGCTCACATTTGTGTGATCGTTGCGCAGGCCGTCATCCCGGAACGGCGCTTGCAGCGCGCGCGGGATGACGCCGCTGCGATTCTGAAACTGAACCTGAACGGAGCGTTCATGTGCCGTTCAGCCGCGCTGTAGCATTCTCCATCTTGTCCGATCCCTGTAGGTAAACAATCACGAACCTTTCCTCGGCCAATTTCTGGGAGGCATGAAATTCAGGGATTTCATGCCTCCCTTATTTTTTGCCGGCGCGCCGGTCCTCCCGCGCTTGTCAGACTCCCGCTGCTTGCTTAGGTACACGGTCTAAGCAATCCAAACGGCCAAGGAGTGAGACGTGGCATTTCAATTCCCAGATCTTCCCTATTCCTACGATGCCTTGCAGCCCTACATGTCCGCCGAGACGCTGCAATATCATCACGATAAGCATCACATGACCTATTTCGAGAACCTCACCAAGCTGCTTCCGGGCTCGGGCTTGGAGGGCAAGAGCCTCGAAGAGGTCATCAAGGAAAGCTTCGGCAAGAACACCCCGCTGTTCAACAATGCCGGCCAGCACTACAACCATTCCGAGTTTTGGAAGTGGATGAAGCGGGATGGCGGCGGCACAAAGCTTCCGGCCGCGGTGCAGGCTAAGATCGACAGCGATCTTGGCGGCTACGATAAGTTCCGCCACGAATTCATCGAGGCTGCCAAGGCGCAATTCGGCTCGGGCTGGGCTTGGCTCGCGGTGAAGAACGGCAAGCTCGAAATCATGAAAACGCCGAATGCCGAGAACCCGCTCGTGCATGGCGCCACGCCGATCCTTACCGTCGACGTGTGGGAGCATGCCTATTACATCGACTACCGCAACGCGCGGCCGAAGTTCCTCGAAGCCTTCGTCGATCACCTGATCAACTGGGATTACGTCGAGGAGAAGCTGCAAAAGGCGGCGTAATCGCCCCAAGCCTATGGGCTGGGCATTTGCCCAGCCCCAAAACCTGCCTGCACAGCTTCGCGGGCCGCGCCTCGATGGCAGATTATTCGCCGTCCGATTTTTCTTCGTAACCTTTTGGAAGATGGTGCGCTATGCCCTTGTGGCAATCGATGCAGGTCTTCCCTTGCTCCATAGCCGCCTTGTGCCGTTTCTGGGCCGGACGGGACTGCTTCTCAAGGTCCATCGAATCCATGTGATGGCAGTTACGGCACTCGCGCGAGTCTGTGCTCCTCATGGTTTCCCAGACGTGCTGTGCCAGTTTCGGCTTCTCGGCTTCGAATTTCTCTGGCGTATCCACCGTGCCTAGAACGAAATGATACAACTCGTTCGTTGCCATGATCTTCCGGCGGATCTTGAAGAACCAATTCTTGGGCACATGACAATCGGGGCAGGTGGCGCGCACGCCCGTGCGGTTCGCCCAGTGGATGGTTCCCTTCAAATCCTTATAGGGGTTGTCCCGCATCATGTGGCATGAGACACAGAACGATTCCGTGTTCGTCAATTCCAGCACCTCGTTGAATCCGGCCAGGAACAAGATGCCCGCGATCAGCCCGAAGCCCGCCAGCGCGGCTACCGAGAGGCGCATGGTTGGCCGGAAAACTCTCGATTTTTTCGCCAGGTAAGTTAGCTTTTCGCCGGGATTTTCCCCATCCGTTTTCATGCTCTTCCGTGCCCCTCTAAGCAGAGTTCGCAAAAGTGGACTTCCCGGTTTTGCGAAAAAAACTCTGCGAAAACAAACGAATCTAAGCGGGCATTCGTTGGGTAACCAACGAAAGTCTGCTTAGCTACCGGTGATATTAGGGCCCGCCCGGTCTTCACCGGACTCCGTACTATTGACCGGGCGTCCCAAATTGCGGATAGAGGCCCCGCTTACGGGAGCTTGACCGCCTTGATCCTTCCGTCCGCGCCAAAGCCAATGGTGCGCACGAAAGACACGAAGTGGCCACGCCCGGCGATATTGCCGTCATGCACCGCGAAGCCAACATTGTATGTGCTTCCAGACTTCAATGCCTTGTCGTCGTCATTTGTAAGACCGAGCGGCCGCGTAATGACGACTGTCCACTCGCCATCTTTCCATGTGCCTGTTGCCTTATTATCGGCCGCGGAGCCGGATGCGCCGGCGGCGCTGAGGACATAAGCCGGCACCATGTCACCGGCTTTCCATCCGGCTTTTGGGTCGAAAGCGGTAGCGTTCTGCTCCTTTATCAGCACGTGCTGAGCCTTGTGGAGCTGATCCTCGGTGATGGACTTGTACCCAGCCTTCTTCTCGTCCCACATGAACTTAGGCTGATGAGTTGCCGCGTCCTCATTTTCGGAGAACGGCTCATTGCCGGCATCGCCGAGGCGATATTCCAGTATGTAACCGTCGCCGGCCATCCCAACGGGATTCGAGCGGTGGGCGTACCATGGGATGAAGTCCACAAACCCGCCTTCCGATTTAAGCTTGGCGATTTCTTCCGCGGACTTGCCGGTCTTCCAGTCGCCCGGTTCGGTCCTGGTCGCCGGCAGGTATTTGCGCACTTCGCTTTGGTGTTCAGCCTTTACGAGCGCGTTCGCAGCGATCTCCTCGCTGGTGGCGGCATTGGACGTGCCGGGGGAACCATTGTGGCAGGTGAGCCAGCAGCCCTGTTTGGCAAACATCGGCACCTTGCCATCGTCGATCATCATAGTGATGCGGTCTTCGGAAATGCCGGGCTGCTGGCCGTCCTGAACTGCTTTGTCCAGCTGGGGCAGGCCGTAAGGCTTCCATTCCTTGCCGTCGAACCGAAGGTACCTGTGCTCGTCCCCGGCGTATGGATTCTGCGTCTTCCACTGGAAGCGGAAATAGGCATTCTTGTCGTCGTAGGCGGCCTGAACCTTTAGATCGACCGAGCCAGCTTTGTCCTTCACGGGGGTGGGCTCGATATTGCTGCCTTTTACGTGCTTGGCACCGATGTCCTTCTCGTCGTCCTCGTGGCAAGAGACGCAGGCCCTGCCTTCTTCGACTTGTTTTTGCCCCTTTGGGTGCCCGGAGCTGCGCAGCCATTCATAGGTCGACTGGCCTGGGTAGAAAAGCGCGACCGTGGTAGCGGGAATCGCCGGCCAGTCGATCGCCGCTGTGTCCGCGGCGAGGGCGCCGCTCGCAGGCAGCGCGAATATGGCGGCTAGAGCCGCAAATGCACCTTTCATTTTTTCCTCCTAACGAGTGGCAAAACAATGCGCACAATGAGGGTGCGCGCAAATGAGCTAATTTAGTGCAGCGACGTGAAGCCAGTGATTCTCACCGGCATTGTCTAAGTCACACTATCCGGATCGCGCAAGGCCAGCCTCAGTCGACAAAGCTCAGGTACGACGCAAGAGGCTCGATCACCTCGGGCGGCAACCTCTTGGCAATTTGTGGCATGGGGGGCTCGGCGGACACATGATATCCCTCGCCCCATTGCTCAAGCCGCTCCTTTAAATAGACGTACCCGAGCCCGCCCAGACGTGGGATTTGTCTGACCCCTTCCGCATTCGGGCCATGACAAACGGCGCAGGACCCAATGTTAGATTCTGGAATGCCGTATGTGTATATATTTTTTCCGTTGGCGGAAAGTTCTACATTCCCATCCTTGGCAGCCACTGGGGGGATGCTGGAAAAATAGGAAGCTAGGCCTTGAGCCGATTTGGCGTCGAGTTTGGCGCTGAGATCTGCCGCGGCAGGCCACATATATTGATTTGAGAGCGGGTTGTCGCGCTTATGCAGCTTATAATTTCGTAGCTGCATCAAAAGGTATTGGTGCTTCTGCCCGGCCAATCGAGGCGCGGTGGCAAAACCTTGCCCGGATTCACCGTGGCACCATGCGCAGTTGCTCGCGGCGAACGGCGCCCAATCTTCTGCCGAGGCGTTGCCAGCCGTTACGGTCAGCGCAATCGCTGCGACCGCCGAACCGATCAGCCTCCCCATTCGTGGCATCAACTTAGTCATTTAGGATTTCCCCCGGTGTGCCTGAGGCAGATATGAGGCTCAGGCTGCCACTGCTTCAATTTCCGCTAAGATTTCCCCGCCGGTGTGCCTAAGGCAGATATGAGACATAGGCCGCTACTGCTTCGATTTGCGCCACGCTCAACGTGTGCGCCTTCTTCTTTGGGGCGCCTTGTTCCGTCCCCTGGCCGCGCGCTTCGTTCCAGCGTTTCAATTCCCTGACAAGGTATTGATACGACTGACCGGCCAAACGGGGACTGACATCTTTCCCCTCCGCGCCTTTCCCATGACACGACGCGCAAGCGGGAATATCCTCGGCCTCAACTCCGTCCGCGTAAAGCTTTTGGCCTGCGTTTTCGAGGTGCCTGGGACCGCCGCCCAAGGGCTTGCCGTGCATGCTCTGGAAGCGCCGTGCCAGCGCGTCCTGCATGCCGGCCGGAACCCTATGCGTCCGGGCTATATTGAAGAACAAGCCGCGCTCCCGTTTGCGCTCGGCAAAGGCTTTCAACTGGTTCGTTATGTACTCGGGGGTTTGACCCGCGAGACGGGGTACGGCGAGATACCCCGAGTAGCCTTGGTATGATAATCCATGGCATGACTGACATAATTCAAGCTTCGCGCTAACGTCGCCTGCAGAGGCCGCGGCTGGCATCAAGATCGCCAGGACCGCCGCCCGTATTGTCAATTTAAGATCGCCGGCCTTCATGTTCTTAGCTCCGCCCCTGCGTTTGCTGTTTCGGCGTGTTTGCCCGATGTACCCTTCGCGTTCTTTTGGGCTAGAAATTCACCCAGGTGTACAGGGCCACCGAGTTGCTGTTGCTAGCTTTTGCACCCGGGATACTGTTGTCGACGCCATCGAGCTTATCGAAGTGAGTGTAAAGAACACCGACCCGGGCGTTGAACCACGGCCACAGGTCAGGCCCGCCTTTGCTGAAAGGTAAGTATGCCACATCAACTGTCCAGCCGTTCGAATTCGGCGAGCCATTGTTCGTCGTGGAATAGAGAACTGGGTCGGCGTTGCCCCAGGTATTGAAGTATCCAGCACTGAAGCTGTAGGTCCGGTCGTAAACGTAGGCACCCGAAATGTTGATCTGGTTCAGCTCGTCGACAGCATTGCCGGCAAGGATATTCGGAAAAGAAACGTTATTCTTGCGCTTTTCCCAGACGTAGCTTCCCTTGAGAGTGACCGCATGCTCTGCGGTGATCCACTGGTATTGAGCGTCTAACCCGATATCCAGGGTTGGATCCGTTCCGGCAAAAGCTGGCACAGTGCCGCCAGCTGTCGGCTGAACGTCGGCAAACATTCCGAAAGTGCCGAACATAAGCGAATTCTTGTCCCACGTCTTCTCGTAGGCCAGACGCCAGTATGGAGCCAGATTGGCAAATCTGTCGTTGCCGGCCGCCGTTACGGCCCAATCCGTCTGCAAACGGGACGGCAAATCGCCGTAACCGCTGAACTCCAAATAAATCGACCTATCGATCCAGAGATAGCCGCCAATGCTGCCAACCTGCCCCCCCCACTTTCCAAAAATCATTGGCTGGTTCGTCGCGGACGGCCCTGCCGCAAAGGTGGAAGTGATGTAGGGATAGCTCCAGGCGGGTGCGGTATTCCACACGTCCTGCACTGTTGGGTTGTTGTTCACGGTAATACCGTAAACAACATTGGTTCCACTGATAACGCCCGACTTGGCGTAGCGGAAATCCATGTTGTCCCAATGGACCGCTCCATTGGGACCGTCATAGGTGATCTGCGCAAAAGCGCCCACGTCGCAGTAGAGCTGTCCAGCCACAAAAACGCTGCTCTGGCCCACCGCCGTGGCATCGTTTGGCAGACCGCCAGTGGCGTTCTTGCTGTTGACGTGCGTGAATATCGCGGGGAAGTTCATGATGGCCAGCGGAACCTGCGTCTCGTCCGATTTGGCGCGGCCGTCGTCGCAGCGATTGCCGCCGGCGGTATAGCCCATCAGCTTGAACTGCCTGCCATATGGCGTCAGCTCTGGGAAGGCGGTGTGGCAGGTGGCGCAGGGCTGGCCGGTCTGGCGCGCATAGGAGGGCACGGCGGAAGCCGTGGGGATTTCGCAGAAGCTGACCGCTGCAAGAGCGCCGGCTGCGAGCCCGCCGCGGACGAGCCACGAATTCAGGGGCAAATCATGCTGCCAGCCGGACTCGCCAATATTCGCCACAGCCAACGGCATGCGCGAACGTTGCTTCACGCTCATAAGACCCCCCCTGATGTACTACGGTCAGCTATGCCCAAAACAGCCAACCTGCCCCTTGATTAACTTAGCCTGAACCTACGATTAACTTATTCTGAGTTAGAAGGCGCCTTTTGACATAGATCAGAACGATTGCGTCTTCTGGACCACAGGCGGGCAATATCCAGGAGATGCTTTCGGTTATTTTCCGTGTAGCCCACATACACATAATTCCTTGCTCAGGTAAGAACGGTTGAGAAATGTAATTCATCCAATGAGCCCAAAAAATTTTAGTTCGAGCTTTTGGACTTCCGGAACGGGCTGCGTTCGGCTCGCTGCTCGCGGACAAAATTACATCATGGAACCGGGGAGACCTGCGCACCTGCTTCCGCTCGTCGCAATTAGAAGGACACGGTGATGCCAGCAGGGTTTTGCGGGCGAGCCGGGATCTCTTCCGCGACGGGTAGATGCGGGCTAGACTCGGAGCGCGGCAGCGCAAAGCTGAAAGCGAGGCTCTTGCGCGTCTATGTTGCATGTTGAAACTTCTGCATTAGGATCAGGGGCGCCGGCGCGGATGCCGATGAGCCGGTTTTTGGGGGACGCCGATGTTTGACGATTTCCTTACGCGCGCGGCGCTGGCCGGGATCGGCACAGCCGTTCTGGCGGCTCCGCTGGGCTGCTTCGTGGTCTGGCGGCGGATGGCCTATTTCGGCGAGACGGTCGCCTATTCCGGGCTGCTTGGCGTGGCGCTCGGCTTCCTGCTGGGCATCGATCTCACGCTCGGCGTGATTGCGACCGCAATCGCGATGGCGCTGCTTCTCACGGCCTTCCAGGCGCAGCGGACGATCCCTTACGACACGCTGCTCGGCATCCTGGCGCATACAGCGCTGGCGGCGGGATTGATCGCTGCGAGCTTCGTGGGCGGCGCGCGTCTCGATCTCATGGGCTATCTTTTCGGCGATATTCTCGCGGTCTCAAAGACCGATCTTGCCTGGATTTGGGGGGGCGCCGCCACGGTTCTCGCCGCCCTTTTCTGGCTCTGGCGGCCGCTTCTGGCGATGACGGTGAACGAGGATTTGGCGGCAGCCGAAGGCGTGCCCGTGCGGCGGACGGGAACCGCGTTTATCCTGCTCATTGCGGTGACGGTCGCGCTCGCCATGAAGGTGGTCGGCATCTTGCTCATCACCTCCCTCATGATCTTCCCAACGGCCGCGGCGCGTCCCTTTGCGAAATCGCCCGAGACGATGGCGGTGCTGGCCGGCGCGGGTGCCGCGGCGTCGGTGTGCGGCGGGCTCTACCTGTCGCTCAAGCTCGATACCGCCGCTGGGCCGTCCATCGTAATGGCGCTTGCCGCGCTGTTCTTTTTAGTGGCCGCTCCCGCGCTCGCACTTCGCGGACGCTGACGGAGCGGCCAAAAACGCAAGCTTAGTTCAGATTGCTGATGTAAGCCGCAACAGCCTCGATTTGGCGTTGCGACAGCTTATGCGCGCCCGATTTCACGGCCGATCCGTTTTCTCTGGAGCGCTCCCTGTTGATGATGGCCCAATGCTGCAGCACCTTCACGGCATAGGGATAGATTTGGCCCGCCAAACGGGGAACGTTGCCTGAGCCCTTCGCATCGGGACCATGGCAGGAAGCGCATGCGGGGACGTCGTCTTGGGCAACGCCGTCCTCATAGATCTTCCTTCCATCAGGCGCCAATTCCTCCGGGCCGGCGCTGGCGGCCGGCGGATTGAGGGTGCTAAAGTGGGCCATCACGGCAGTTCTGATTTCGGGGGGCACGCTGCCGAGGGCGGGCGCCATGAAGGTTTCGGCCGTGGGATTGTCCCGCCGATGCTCGGTTATCACATCGATCCTGCTCTCAAGGTAGCCGGTCGTTTGTCCCGCAAGCCGCGGTACGGGGTAGGCGCCAGAAAAGCCTTGGCCCTGCTGGCCGTGGCAATCCTTGCAGTAGCGTATCTTCGCCTCGACGGTTTGTTTGCTTGCGCTGTCCTCGGCGCGGCTGGCTGCCGGAAAAACGACCGCCAATAGCCCCGCCGACAGCGCCAATCGCAAGCCGGTACTCTTCATGATCTGCCTCCGCGCTTTCTTTATTATAGATAGAAGGTAGGATAGGTGAATCTCGGTTTATGCAGGCAGGCTGCCAGTCTCCCCCCCGGGTAGCCGCGGCGAAGGCTGCGATAGCTTGAGCCGCACGAATGTTACCCATAGCTTTACAATAAACAATCGAAAAGCGTAAGCCTTTGATAATTCTCAGGGCCCGAGCGCGTTACGTCAACACAGCCGCCGCAATGCCCAAAGCATGGGAGTTGCGATAAACGGCCGCAGCTTCGGCTGAGTGCGTTGCGGCGATTTCTCTTTATTTATCGCGCTGTTAAGCTGCGCTTAAGGGTGGGGCTTGTCCGGAAGAACCTATACTAAGTATTTAGCGAAAAGCCCGGCGCGGTAGTGGCGGTTTGACATAAATCAACACGTCTGCTCTAAATTCACGACAATGTGCGTTCACGGGTTCTTCACGGGTTCGTTAACCCACAAGAAACAAACATGGACAGAACCGACGGGGGGGCAATGGCCGAAGTGGTCAAGGTTATAGCTGACCGTGAGCCGGTTAAGCGGCGCGACGGTATCGCAGCTCGTGTTCCGGATCATTTGGCACTGCTCAAGCCACGCGTGATGTCGCTGGTGGTCTTCACCGGCGGCGTCGGCATGGCTGCGGCGCCGGGGCATATCGATTCCGTCCATGCGGCATCGACGCTTATCTGCATGGCGGCAGGCGCTGGCGGCTGCGGCGCGCTCAACATGTGGTACGACGCCGATATCGACGGCATCATGCAGCGGACCGCGGGCCGTCCCATCCCAACCAACCGTGTTGCGGCGCGGGAAGCGCTTATCACGGGAATTCTGCTTTCGGTTTTGTCCGTCGTTACGCTGGGCGCGCTGGTCAATTTCGCGGCTGCGGCATTTCTCGGGCTAACCATCGCCATTTACGTGCCGTTCTACACGATGTTCCTGAAGCGCCGGACGGTACAGAATATCGTCCTTGGCGGCGCTGCTGGCGCTTTGCCGCCAGTTATCGGCTGGGCAGCGGTGACCGGGAGCGCCGGTCTGGGCGCCTTATCGCTATTCCTAATTATCTTTCTCTGGACGCCGCCGCATTTCTGGGCGCTCGCGATCTGCCGCTCCTCCGACTACGAGCGGGCAAACATTCCAATGCTTCCGGTGGTCGTTGGGCCTGAAAGGACGGCGCGGCAGATATCCATCTACTCTGTCCTGCTTGTTGCCGCTTCTTTCCTGCCTTCGCTGCTCGGGCTGGGAGGCATCGTTTACACGGCCTTGGCGGCCGTGCTCGGCGCTGTCTTCCTGTTCAGGGCGTTCGCCATTCAGCGGGAGCACGAGACGGAGCGCCGCAACAAGGCGGCATATAAACTGTTCGGCTTCTCCATTTTTTACATGTTCGCATTGTTTGTCGCGCTGCTGGCCACCGCCCTTTGAGGCGCCGGGCAGCAGCTTCAAGCATGCGAGAGATGGGGAGGCAGGGCGCGCTGTAGCTCGAATTGGGCGAGGCGCGGTCAAGTTGGGGGTGTGTCTAACGCAGCCTCGACCTTGGGTCGTACTGTGGAACTAACGGAAGGGTAACGGGGAGAGCGAATCTATGGCAATACATGCAGCAGATGCACACGGGCATGGAAATGCCCATCACTGGGAATGGAGCTGGGCGCCGGCCGCGATCTCGCTCGCCGCTTTGTGCTTCACCCTCGCGTTTACGTTGTTCTTTGTTTATGAGGCAAAGCTGCCGGCGATTGTGGCGGCGGGCCTGATGGTGCCGTTGGCTCTCGCCGGCATCGCCAAATGGATGAGCGAGCATGGGCAGACGACCATCCCCGCGCTGAACAGCCTCGGCTTGGCCTTGTTCATCTTCGGCGAAATCCTGATCTTCCTCGGCCTCTTCGCGAGCTACTGGTTCCTGCGCATTTCCTCCGGCATGTCGGACGAAGTTTGGCCGCCAGCGGGCACGCCCGAGATCAACCATGTGCTGCCGCTCATCATGACGGCGATCCTGGTTACGTCGAGCCTCACCTACCATAAGGCTGAGAAGGCATACGAGGAAGGGCACGGCGGCTTCACGTTCTGGGTGCTGGTGTCGATCGTCCTCGGCATCGCTTTCGTAAGCTGCACCGGTTACGAATATACGCACCTTTGGAGCGAAGGCTTCAAGCCCGGCACGAACGCGTTTTCGACGCCCTTCTATGCGCTGACCGGCTTCCATGGCACGCACGTCATAGTGGGTCTGGCAGCCTTCATCGCGGTTCTGATCGGGGTGCTGACTGGCAAAGCCCACAAGTCGCTTGTCAAGCTGGCCGGCGTGTACTGGCACTTTGTCGACATCGTGTGGTTCTTCGTCGCCTCCCAAGTCTATTTCTGGTAGGGCGCGGGAGAAGGATGATGAGCCGGGTGTCCTCCAACATGGCTGCGGTAATCGCTGCCACGCTCATTCTAACGATGAGTGCGGGAACGGCGTTCAGCCAGTCGTGGCACCCGCCTGTGTCCGACATCGATCCGAGGCTGATGTACATCGACCAGAAGTCCGTGCTTGGGAACAAGATCGACCCAGGCACGGAGTTGATCGACGACCAGGGCCGCGGGTTTCGCTGGGAAGAGATGCTTGGTAAGCCGTTCATCCTGGTCTTGTCTTATTACACCTGCGATGGAAGCTGCTCAGTCATCAATCAGGATCTCGCTGCTCTTTTGAAGGACGTGAAGGCGGTGAAGGCGGGCGAAGACTTTCGGGTCCTCACCGTTTCCTTCGACCGGCACGACACCTTGAAGACGGCGGCGGCCTTCCGCGAGCGCCTTGCCCTGCCGGCCAAACTGGCAGGAGCCTGGACATTCGCAACATTCAAGAGCGAGGACGACCTGAAGAGACAAACCGACCGTGTCGGCTTCAAATTCTTCTGGTCTCCACAGGATAAAGCCTTCCTTCATCCGGGAGCATATCTGTTCTTCTCGCCTGAGGGAAAGTTAGTCCGCGTGCTTTATTCGCAAGACGCGGGCGTGCGCGACGTTGAACTCGCCATCCTGGACGCAAACCTGGAACACATCCAGGTAACCGAGATCAGCAACCTCGTGCTTACCCTCTGTTACAGTTACAATTTCAAGGACGGAAAGTACGAGCTTAGCATTCCAATCTTTGTAGGGGTTGGGGCGCTGCTATTCGGGTTGCTGACATTGTTCGGTTCGATGGTCTTCTACAAAATTGGAAAGAAGGGGAGAGTTATGAAAGGGGCAAATCATGCACAAGTGGTCTAAAAAACTGTTGCTGGGCTCGCTGGCCTTGGCGGCGGCAAGTCTGCCCGCGATGGCAGCCGAGAAAGCAATCGTCAGCCCGACGCATTTGTGGAACGAGATTTGGACTGAGGTCTTGTACGACCTGCTGCTTATCGGCGTACCATTCGGCATAGCTGCGATTTACTTTCTAATCCGCTACCGCGCAAAGTCGCCCGGCCAGGTTGGCGAGGCGGTAAATTTAAGCGCGGCGGCGTCGTGGGGATGGATACTTGTTCCCTGCGCACTGTTCTTGGCTGACGACTTGCTGCTATTTGCGAAGGGCTGGACGCTTTGGAACGTGCAGCGTGTCGTGCCGGCCAATGCCGTGGAAGTCAAGGTCACGGGCCATCAATGGTTCTTCGACTTCGACTACGGCAATGGCATCACCGACCAGGAACTCGTCGTGGAAGTGGGCAAGCCGGTTGTCCTGCGCATGACATCGGATGACGTGATCCACTCCTTCGGCTTAACCGAATACCGGCTGAAGGAAGACCTCATCCCGGGCCGTATCACCTATCTCTGGTTCTATCCGGATGCGCCGAAAGCGACGCAGGTCGACTGCATGGAATATTGCGGAACCGGCCATGCGCAGATGTCCACGCCGGTAAAGGCACTTCCAACGGCTGAGTATCAGGCGTGGCTTGGCAAACACAAGAGTGCCTCCGCTGGTGCCTTGCAATTCGCAAGCCAGTCCCCGGACGGAACGGCGAGCAAGTAGGTTAGAAGGGAAAAGATTATGACAACAGCTACTTACGACCACGCGCCCGCACACTCCGGCGGGGGTATAGGGGCGTGGATATTTACCACGGACCACAAGCGCGTCGGCATCCTGTATCTGATCGGATCGGTGGCCGCGTTCATCGTGGCGGGCCTGATGGCCATCGGTATCCGGATTGAGCAATTCGCGCCCGGCGAGTTCGGCTTCATGCAGTACTTCGTCGGCGACTTCGGCAAGCATATGACGACGCCGGATGCCTACAACACCGCGCTCTATTTCCACGGGGCGGCGATGATCCTGGGCTTCCTCATCCCCGGACTGACCGGCTTCGCGGCGAACTACCTGATCCCGACGATGATCGGCGCGAAGGACGTTGCCTTCCCGCGGTTAAACGCGCTCAGCGTCTGGCTGTTCTGGTGCGGCATCATCCTGGCACTGCTCACCTTCGTCATCCCGGATAAGCCGGACGTGATGTGGACGGGTTATCCGCCCTATTCGATCAAGACGGCGGGCAATACCGCGCTGTACGTCTTCACCGTGCATCTCATCGGCTTCTCGTCGATCCTGGGCGCCGTGAACTTCATCACGACGATCGTCTACATGCGCGCTCCTGGCATGGGCTGGAACCAGCTTAACATGTTCGTTTGGAGCATCCTTACGGGCCTGATCATTCAGCTCATCTTCGTGCCTGTCCTGGCTTCCGCGGTGACGCTGCTGCTGCTCGACAAGTACGTCGGGACTGGGTTCTTCGACCCGGCGAGAGGCGGCGACCCGCTGCTCTATGAGAACCTGTTCTGGTTCTACTCGCATCCGGCCGTGTACGTTATCTTCCTTCCCGCGATCGGCCTGATCTTCGATATCGTGGCCACGATGTCCAAGAAAGCCATCTTCAACTACAAGGCGGCGGTTTATGGCGGCATGTGCGGGCTCATCGTGCTCGGTGGCGACGTTTGGATCCATCATCTCTACGTCGCCGGCATGCCGAACTGGCTGCGCATCGGCATGACCATGACGACGCTCTTGATCTCGCTGCCGGTTGGCCTCTTGGTACTCTCGCTCTGGGGTACGCTCTATAAGGGTGCCATCACGTTCAATGTGGCGATGATGTACGCTTCGCTCTGCCTCGTGCTCCTGCTGCTGGGCGGCCTGACGGGCATCCCGCTCGCCGTGGTCTCGATGACGGTGCATTTCGCCCGGACTTCGTTCGTGCACGCCCACTTCCACTTCATCATGGGCTTGTTCGCGACCTATGCCGTGTTCGCATCTGTGTACTTCTGGTTCCCGGCCATGACGGGCCGCACAGCCGACAACGCGGTTTCCAAACTCGCGTTCTGGCTTAATGCAGTGGGCACCCAGCTTACCTTCTGGCCGCTCTTCATCATCGGCGTTGACGGTATGCCACGGCGCTATTGGGATTACTCCGTGGAAACCGTGGGCGCGGCGCGCGCGGCGAACTGGGAGTTCTATCACCACATCTCCACCGTAGGCGCGTTCGTCACGGCCGCCGGAATCCTGCTTATGATTGTGGGCTGGGTTTATTCGGCCGCCGCTGGGAAACGGGTTGGAAGGAATCCATGGGGCTCGAAGTCGCTCGAATGGACGCACGCCAGCTACCCGATCGGCCCAGGCAACTTCGACGAACCCGTTGTTGTATCGGCAGATTGGACGCCCTATAACTACGCGAAGTAACCTCCGCAACCACGGCAACCGCGGCGCGCTCATCCCGTCGCCGCGGTTGTTGGCCGTTTAAGGACAGGCACTTAAAACATGGTTCAAACAGATCCGGATAAAAAGTCCCGCAGCATGACCTGGACTTTGGTCGTCTTGTTGGGTATTGCCGCGCTCCTGTATGTGAGTATCATGTACAAGATCGTAAAATTTGGCCCTTACCTGTAGTACTGAGTACATGATCCAGATCCACACCCTTCCGCATATCCTGGCTGTCATCAACGTCGCGACCATCATCGTGCTGCTCGCGAGCTACTGGTTCATCCAGCACGGCGACAGGGCGCGCCATCGCGCCGGCATGCTGGTTGCCGCTGGCCTCGGCGTGGCGTTCCTCGCGATCTATTTCACCTATCACTTCAACGCTGGGCTCGCCAAGTTTGGCGGCCATGGGACGGTCCGGCCGATTTACTTCACGCTGCTGCTGGTTCACATAGCGCTGGCGCTGGTTGTGGCGGCGCTCGTGCCGCTGACGCTGAAGCGCGGCTTGGGCGGAAGCCTGGCCGCACATCGCAAGGTTGCGAGCTGGGCGCTGCCGGTGTGGCTGTTCGTGTCGGTCTCCGGCGTTGTCGTCTATGTCATGGCAGTTCACGTCTATCCCTACTCCGGAGCGTAGAAGAGTCCGATGACCGGCTTATCAGGTGCCGCCGCGCAACGCGGCCTTATCTCCGAGGCAGACAGCCTGGCGAAAGCTGGCGTGCCTCGCGAGGAGCTGAGGGCCTGGGCCGCCCTTGCCATTGGGTCTCTGGCCGTGGCGGGCATCATGGCGGTGCTGGTTGCCGTCTCGCGCATCCCGGGCATTCAGGCATTTTCGCTCTGGCCGCTGGATTTCTTCGCCAAGGGTTTGGTGATCCACGTCATCTTCTCGCTGGTCGTCTGGTTCCTCACGATGTTCGCGCTGCTCGCCTCCATGGCAACCGCCAAGATCGCGGGGGAGGGGGTCCGTTTCGCGGCACTCGGCGGCATCGGGGCCATAGCCGCGGCGGCCGCATATCCTTTATTGTTCTTCACGGCGTTCGATCATACGAGCGCCGCATCGCTGAATAACTACATTCCCGTAATACAGCACCGGGCTTACTACGACGGCCTCGCGATCTTGGCACTCGCCATCGCCATGCCCGTGGCGCGCCTTTTGCTGAACATTCCGGCGCGCTGGCGCGAGATGCCGCCGCTGGCGCTCGCGATGAGCGCGGGCTCCATCATCTACCTCATCGCGATGGTCTGCTTCGGCATCGCCACTTATCTCTCCTTGGGGGGCACGCCGTCCAAGGAGCTGAATGAGCTGCTCTTTTGGGGCGGCGGCCACATGCTACAGTTTCTCTTCTGCCTGCTCATGCTGACGGGCTGGTTCGTTCTCAGCCGTTTGAGCCTCGGCGAGGAGGTTATTGGAGCCGGCAGCCTGAGCATGGCGGCGCTGATACTCGTGGCCTTCACGCTGCCTGGGCCGTTTTTGTTCAGGGCTTTGGATATGACTGGGCCGGCGTTCCGGGAAGCTTTCAGCAAGCTGCAGTTCGTCATGGTGCTGCCAACGCTGATGGTCGGGATTCCGCTGCTACTCGGAATAATGCGGGCCAAAGAGAAGGGGCCGCTGCCTTGGCGCGATCCCGCGTTCGTGGCCTTGGTTCTATCCATGACCGTATTTGGCGTGGGCGGGGTGATGGGCAATCTTATCACCGGCTCCGATACGCGCACGCCGGCTCATTATCATGGCGTTATCACCGGGGTGAGCTTGGCCGCGGTTGGGCTCATGTTAAGTTTCTGCCTGCCTGCGCTGGATCGCGCGCCGCGTAACAGCCGGTTGCTGCGGCTGCAAATCTGGCTCTACGGCGGAGGTCAGCTCTTCGCGTGCATTGGCATGTACCTGGCGGGCTCGCATGGCGCTCCCCGCAAGACTCCCACGAGCCTTGGCGCGCTTACCGACGGCGCCGTTATCGGCATGTTCCTAAATGGAATTGGGGCTCTGTTCGCGATCGCTGGGGGAGTGATGATCGTGGTTACCGTCATCCGCGCCCTGTGGCCCAGCCAGACCGGAGCGACGGCGCAGGGCAACCGCGCCGAGGTTAGATCGTAGAGCCCGGCACGCTGCGCCGGCTCAACTCCGGCCCTGCTTCAACGCAGAAAATCGAGCGCGGCATAATACCGGCCCCCCACGCCGCGGCCGTGAACATCAAAACGAAGCCGGGCCGGCAAGCTCATCGCATAGCGAAACAACTCACCCCGGGCGCGAGACATGAAGTCTGGCGCCCGAAGTCGTTTTACTTGGGCAAGCAATAACCAGCCGCCGCGATGCCCCCATGGCGCCCGTATATTGCCTGGCTGTGGGCGAGAAGCCACACGCGTTTTGACATATGTCAAAATTGCTGCTTAAAGGCCGGGCTAAGTTGTCGCAGGGCAGGTTGGCATTCTACGTGATGCCCAACATTTTGGGGGGGATAATAATGAGCGTGCAGCAACGTTCGTGCATGCAGGCCGTGCTACTGGGTATTCGCGAGAACCGGGGCTACGGTCATTCGCCCCTGGGGGCATGGGTCGCGCGCGGCGCTCTCGCCGCTGCATCGTTCGCGGCAGTCAGCTTCATCGAAACTCCGACCGCTTCGGCCGTTCCGTCTTACGCGCGGCAGACCGGGCAGCCTTGCGCCACCTGCCACACCGCTTTTCCCGAGCTGACGCCTTACGGCCGCCAATTCAAGCTGATGGGCTACACCGCCGGCGGCACGCGCTGTAACGACGGCTCGGCCAAATCGGATGAGACGCAGGTGCCGCTCGCCGTGATGGCTTGGCCCGCGACTTTTACAGGCGTCAAGAACTCGGCCAACCAAGCCGCTTTTGGGGCCGGCACTGGAAACAATGAGTGGCTCCCCTCGCAGTTCAGCGTCTTCGTCGCAGGCCAGCTCTATTGCGATGTGGGTGCGTTCGCTCAGATCACCTATGACCGCACTCCCGCAAGCGCCTTTAATTGGGACAACACCGACATCCGCTACGCCAAAACCGGCGTGATCCAGGGAACCAGCATCGTTTACGGCATCACCGCGAACAACAATCCTGGGCTCCAGGATGTTTGGAACACGGGACCCGCTTTCAACTTTCCGTACCTCGGCACTGAGGTAGGCCCAGGCCAGTCCTTTAACACGATGCTCGGCGGTGGCGGACAGTGGGGCGGCACGGTCGGCGGTGTCGGCGGGTATGTCTGGATCAACAGCAGCTTCTACGCCGAGTTCACGGCCTATGGTAACCTGAACCCGCGCTTGCTTACCGATCTCGCTGGCGGCTTTAACGGTGGTGCAAACAGGTTCGACGGAATGGCGCCCTATTGGCGGTTCGCCTACGAAAAGACCTGGGACAAGAACTCGCTAATGTTCGGCACCTACGGGATGTACGCGGAGCAGAAGACGGGTGTCGACGCTACGGTGGCGGCCGATTCAACTGGAACCGTTTCCCTGTTTTCTCCCGGGAAAACCGATCCGACCCTCGATATTGGCGTTGACACCCAGTACCAATGGATCGGCGAGGAGAACATTGTCACAGTACGGGGAGCCTACGTATGGCAGCGCAAGAAGAACAACGCTGAGTATGCGGCGATGAATGGAGCCATCGATCCGACGACGCTGGCGCCTTACACGCTGCCAAACGCGAGCGACACGCTCAACGATTTGAACGTATCGGCAACCTACATCTACGACCGTAAATACAGCTTTACCGCCGGGTACCTCCGCACCTGGGGGACGACCGATGTGGGCCTGTACGGTACAGCCATCGGAGGTTCGGCCAACGGGTCGCCGAACACCGGCGCGTGGAACTTCGATTTAGCCTATCTGCCCTTCATGAAAGGCGGGCCAGACCTATGGCCCTGGCTCAATGCGAGGATCGGCGTCCAGTACACCCATTACGACAAGTTCGACGGAACCTGGACCAACGTGGATGGCAGCAACCTGAAAGCTGGCGGTAACGACACGGTCTTCCTCTACACTTGGCTGATGTTCTAGCTCAAAAGAACACGAAGGAACTCTTCGGCGCGACACGCCGTTACAAGAAACGCAAGGGGCGGAGCTAAGAACATGAAGTCCGGGGGAATAAGAGTAGCAGTGCAAGCGGCGGTACTGGCGGTTTTAATGCCGGCCGCTGGATATGCGGGTGAACTTCGGGATAAGATAGAGTATTGCACAACCTGCCACGGCGATCATGCCCAAGGGGTTCAGGCATACTTTACCGCACCCAGGCTAGCTGGGCAGACAGTTGAATACCTTGAGAACCAGTTCAAGGCCATTTCCGCGCACCGGCGGGACAATCCAGCCGCCAAGACCTTTATGGTGCCGGTGATGGCAAGTGTGCCCGAACACATGCGGCATGGCCTAGCAAAGCATTTTAGTGAGCTAAATGCTTCGCCGGCCGGCAACGGTCCCCGGGGACTGGTCGAAGCGGGCAGGAAGATTTTCCAGGATGGCGTTCCCGATGAGAACGTGCCGGCCTGCGCTGCCTGCCACGGGCCGGACGCGCATGGCAGCGATCTGGTTCCGCGTTTGGCGGGTCAGCATTATTCCTACACCGTGGCTCAGCTTGTGGGCTGGGGCAAAGGTTTGCGGAGCAAAGATCCCGTGTCCGCGGAAGATCCAAACACCATGCAGCCTATCGCGGCCAGCTTGACAAAGGATCAGATCAGCGCCGTTTCAGCCTATCTCAGCTATCAGAAGTAGCATTTCCCTGTTTGGCCCAAGGCACAAAGTTTGAAAGCCGAGATCATGAAGCTCTTCAAGTCAACATTAGCGGTCCTGGCGATTGCTTCTTCTGCACTTTTCGGGGCTGCCGCTAGCGCGGAAAGCCATTCGAACTGCAAATCTAGGCCCGGCGGGGAATGGCCCATCGACCCGGCAGCCTACGTTGTAAGGAATTGCGCGTTTTGCCACGGAGAAACGTTGCAAGGGCGAGCAACTGCCCCAAGGTTAGCGGGACAGCACCAGGAATATATCGCCTATCAATTCGAGCGCTTCAGAAATAGGGCCAGAAATACTCCCTATGCGGCCCTGCATATGACGCACGCCGCGGACAAGATCCTTCCGGAGTCCGACTGCGAGCTGGGCGCCTATATTTCAACGTTGGAACCGCGGCCGGCCAACAATGGCAACGAGGCGATCGCGGCCAGGGGTGAGGCGATCTTCAAACACGGTATGCCGGACAGCAATGTCCCCGCCTGCCAGTTCTGTCACGGTCCACAAGGTCAGGGTATTGGCAAATATCCGCGCTTGGGCGGCCAGTCTTACGAGTATTTGAAAAGAAGGCTCGACCATTGGAGCGAGGGATATGACTCCGCCACTCCATACATGCCCATCATCGCCAGCAAGTTGAGCCCCGATCAGATCGATGCGGTCGCCTCTTACTTGAGCTTCGCGCAGGCCGGAGGCGAATAATAGAGGGAGCCTCATCTTTCGTGACATTGCAGGTTTCAACACCGGTCGCCCTGTGAACAGCAGGGCGACCATTTTTTTGGGGCATGGCAGCGGTAAGGGCAGGCTGCGGCAGTGGGCTAAGCAGGTAAGGAAGACGCCCACGGGAGGGTTTTGCCGCTAGCTGTTACGCGGTATGGTTGCCGAAGTAGCCGGACGCTTTGGCGCCAAATCGCGGAGACAACCTTGACCGTCACCATCTACCACAACCCCGCTTGCGGAACGTCGCGCAACACCCTCGCCATGATCCGCGAAAAGGTGGGGGAGCCCGAAATCGTCGAGTATTTGAAGACGCCGCCGAGCCGGCAGAGGCTGGTGGAGCTGCTTGCGGCGATGAAGATGAAGCCGCGCGAACTGGTGCGCCAGAAGGGCGCGCTTTACGAAGAGCTTGGCTTGGCCGATCCGAAATGGACGGACGATGAGCTGATCGATTTCATGATCGCGCATCCGATGCTTATCGAGCGCCCAATCGTCGTGACGGATAAGGGCGCGAGGCTCTGCCGCCCGGCCGAGAAGGTGCTGGAAATCCTTCCGTAAACGCAGTCGAACGGCCGGCCGCGAGGTAACATAACAGCGCTCACGCCCCCCATGGGAGAGCGAGTCCGTCGCAGCCGTTGAGCGGGCGTCCCCTCTCCCATCCGCATCCGCTTGCGGATGCGGATACTCTAAAGTAGCAAGCTCGCCAAGGCGAACTTGTGCGGGAGAGGGACAGGGTGAGGGGAGAGACCTGAGTTCGTCACTCAGGTTCGGTGCCTTGGTCGCCTTAACGGATGGTGCGTTTCGCGTAGGCGCGCATCGTGGTTAATGCGGATATGGTAAACGCGCGGATCTCATATTTTTCGCCCACCGCTTTTTGCGAATCTTTTCGCGTTTTTGGCCGGATTCCACGATTCCAAAATCCGTTTAAATATATTTGCAGATCGCGAATTAACCAGAACCGGCGCATGCAGGCGACAATGTTTATCATGCAATATCAATTGCTTATGAAGAGAGGTTTAGTCTTTAACGCTTCATCAAAGGACTTATGCTAAATTGGTTCAAGCTCGAGAAGCCCTCGCAAAGGCGCTGGCGGAGTGGGGGAGAGTTAATTTGGCGTTACACCGAAGCTCGGAACAGCCATCCCGGAACGGCCCGCGGAGCAATCCGCCGGAGGGGCTATCAAGCCTGCGGAGCGGTGGCGAAAGCGAAGCGAGCCTTGATGCGCTCGAACAGCTGGTCGCGGACGGCCCGGTAGGCGTCCAGAATCTGCTCGCGGTTGCCTGCGGCGGCGGACGGGTCCAGGGTTGGCCAGTATTCGACATCGGCGGCCATCGTGCGCGTCAGCTCAAGCGCCTTGTGATGCGCCTCCGGCGCCAGCGTCACGATAAGATCGAAGGAGGTGTCGTCCAGGTCTTCGATGGCAACCGGGCGGTGCTTGGCGATGTCGATGCCGATTTCGTCCATCGCCGAAACCGCGAACGGATCGGTCTCGCCCGCGCGCACCCCGGCGGATTGGACGTAAATTTGCTTGCCTGCCAGGAAGCGGAGGATGGCGGCGGCCATGGGCGAGCGGATGGCGTTCATATTGCAGGCGAACAGGACGGCGTGGGGCTGCTCGGAGTATTGCGATCCCTCCGGGGATGCCTCCTGCGAGAGACGGTCTTGGGATGGCAATGGAAATCCAGCCCCGCTCAAACCACCGGTCCACCATTCATTGAAGCGCCGCCAGGGACGGCGGTCAGCCTGACACAGGGGTTGTTCCTATCATGCGGGGCCTGCGCCCCGCAAAGCAAATGCCCCGTGAGGACCGGCCCCGGAAAGGCTTGCGCAAGCTGGGTCATACCGGACCCGCCTGAATACTTCCGCTATCGTCATCGCTTCAGCATGTCTTGGGGGGCCGTCCAGTACACGAAAAAGTGTACGCGGCGCGCAAGGCGCCTTCCCGTTTATCCGCAAGCGTGAAGGGCCATGCAGCGGCGGGAGCGCCAGCCGCCCGCGGGATAACGCTGGCGGCACCGATGTTCCCAAAGCGTGCAGCGCTGGCTCACCTTGGTGAGGCTGCTGGAGACGGCGGGTACTGCCGCAGCCTGCATCTCGATAGCGGAGGCAGGGGGGGCGGCGGAAGCAAGGATTGAAGCGGCGAGCGCCAGGCCTGAAAATGCAGAAAGCAACGTGCGCATGAACTCACTCTCTCTTTGGCGTTTCCCCATGGTGCCCGCGGGCTGGGGAGGGATTGAAAAAATACGATGGCGGAAGCGTGCGCTTTCCTGGTGCGCCCGCGGACGGGATTTAGCTTGCCGGCCCCCCGCCGGGGAGCGTTCAGCCGCGCCTACAAGGCAATCGCCGCCTGCTCAGGGCTGCGCAGCGTCCTTGAGGAGCCCGGAATATAGGCATCGAATGCCGCCCAGAACTGCTCGCGCAGCTGGTCGCGCTCTTGCAATATCTCATGATGCGAGCCCGCCAGCACAATGTGCGTGCAATTCTTGATGCGGCTCGCGAAACGCTCGATTGCCGGCGTCGACACGATCTGGTCGTTGCCCGCGGCCAAAATCAGGATCGGCACCCTGACGCTCTCCATGAAGGCAACGGAGTTGATCGCCGCAATGGAGCTGGAAGCGGCCGTAACCCAGCCCAGGGTTGGCGCTCCAAGGCTAAGGTGTGGCGCGGCCTTGATGACATCGCGGGCGCGATCGTAACGCAGCCTGTCCGAGGTGAGCACATTGCCCTCGAAAGGTATGTCCGGCCCATAGTTTTTCCAGCGCGGAGCATAGGAGTCTCCCAGGCCGAAAAAGGTAGCGGTCTCGGCCGCTACGGAGATGGCGGCATTCCTGGCCTCCTTGCCGGCAAAGGCGATCATCGGCGCGGTCAAGACGATCCGGTCCCACCAGCACGCCCTGGTATGCGTCAGGCGCAGAGCGAGGTGCCCGCCCATCGAGTGGGCAAGGCAATAATAGGGCGGCGGGCAATCCGGAAGCACGATCTCCGACATGAAGGTGACGACATCGGCATCGTGCTGCGCGAAGGTTTCGGCGTGTCCCTTGGCCGGGTTCTTGAGCAGCCGCGAGGAGCCGCCCTGGCCGCGCCAATCCATGGTGGCAACGGCAAAACCTCGGCGGCGCAGGTCTGTAATGGTCTCGAAATATTTCTCGATGAACTCGGCCCGGCCCTGAAACAGGCAAACCGTACCGAGGCGGCGCCCGGCGGTGGTGTCCCAGCGCGCATAGCGGATGGAAAGGCCGTCGCGGGCGGTGAAGGTGCCAGCCACCGCGCCGTTCGGCACCGGGTTGCGCGTGATCCCGATCAACTCCGCATGTACAGCCATCTTCGCTCCTGCCTCGGCTTGTCATCCCGGAAACACCGGAGGCGTTATCCGGGATCCTTGCGGGCGCCGGCGCCCTCTGCGATCCCGGATATGGCGCACGCGCCGCACCGGGATGACGAAAAACGCGGCCCTCAAAAAAACTTGTAACCCTCGCCGCGTTTGCGCTCAAGCGCCCCTTGAAACTCGCCTTTCCAGAAATAAATCATGGATCGCAGGCCCATGCGGCTGCAAAGCTTAGTAACCTGGCCTTTAAGGCAGGCTCAAACTTCTCGCTTTTTGAAGGAGAACCGCGATGAGACGTCCAGACCTTACTCCCCTGTATAAAACCACGATCGGCTTCGATCACCTTGCCTCTATTCTTGACCAGCTCTCAAGCCTCGATGCCGAAAACGGCTTCCCCCCCTATAATATCGAGCGCCTTGGCGAGAACAGCTACCGGATATCCATGGCCGTTGCCGGCTTCGGCGAGAGCGACTTGTCGCTCGAAGTCAAGGAAGGCACGCTGACCATCCGGGGCGAAAAGAAGGGCGAGGACAAGGTTCGCCAGTACATCCACCAGGGAATTGCCGCGCGCAATTTCGAGCGCCGCTTCCGCCTCGCCGAATATGTCGAGGTTTCGGGAGCCACGCTTGAGCATGGCCTGCTGCATATCGACCTGAAGCGCGAGCTGCCCGAGGCGATGAAACCGCGCACCATCCAGATCAGCAAGGGGCAACCCTCCAGCCCCCGCGTGATCGAGGGTGAGAGCAAGGAAGTCCACGCGCACTAAACGCACCGGCCTCACGCCATCCCGGAAACGCCGTAGGCGTTATCCGGGATCGCGACAAGCCTAGCGCCTCGCCCTTTACGATCCCGGATAACCGCAAGCGGTTTCCGGGATGACGCGGCGCACGCTTCAGCGTTTGAGGGCGGGCGAAAGTCCGCCCTTTTTGCGGCCCGGGCGCTCAAACAGCGCTGCGATCTCCACATGCGCGGAGAACCGGAATTGATCGAACGCGGCCAAGCGCGCGAGCCGGAAGCCGCCGCCGGCCAGAATGGCGGCGTCGCGGGCAAAGCTGGCCGGATTGCATGAAAGCATTGCCACGGCGGCGGTCTTCGAGGACGCCAGCGCGCGCGCCTGCGCTTCAGCTCCTTCCCGGGGCGGATCGATAATGACGCGGGCAAACTTGTTCAACTCCAGCGGTCCCAGCGGGTTGCGGTAGAGGTCGCGGCGGATCACTGAAACCGCTTTCAAACCCTTGGCTCGCTTCGCCGCCGCTGTAAGCGCGGCCACGGCGCTTTGATTTTCCTCATAGGCGGTGACGGGGGCGAGCCTGGCTGCCGGAAAGGTGAATGCGCCAAGGCCTGCGAAGAGATCGCAAATGGGGCCGGCAGGCGCCTTTATGTCCGAAAGCGCACCGGTAACCCAGTCAGCCATGTCACGCTCGCAGGCTTCTACCGCCTGCAGGAAGGCGTTGGGCGGGAGCGTCACTTCGATACCGGCGAACGAAACAAGCGGTGCAGCCGCGAGCAGCACGGGTTCCCCGTTCCATGCCGCGCGAATGAAACCGGCCGCACCGAGAATGCCGATAACCTTGGCGTTGGCGGAAGCCCGCAACGCGGGTCCCTGAATTGCGCAGTCGAGGCCATTGGCCGCGGCCGTGACCGAAATCTTTGCCTCGCTCTTGGCAGGCATGGCGGCGCGGAGCGCGGTCCGCAAATGCGGCAAGGCTTGTGCGATCTGAGGCAGGAGGATCGGGCATTTCTCCAGATCGATTGTCTCGTGGGTGCGCGCCGCGTTGTAGCCAAGCACTATTTTACCGCCACCGCTCTGGGCGGTGAAGGTGGCGCGGCGGCGGCTCGATACCGGATAGCTCCTGAGCGACTCGATGGGCGTTTCGATCCCGGCCCGTGCCAGCGCGGAGGTTACGAGACCCTGCTTCCAGTCCTTGTATGGTGCCTCGACCCAGTGTTGCAGGGCGCATCCGCCGCAGGTGCCGAAGTGCTTGCAAATGGGCGCGATCCGGTCCGGCGACGCCGCCTCGATTTCGGCGGCGGCGGGCCTTTGCCCGTGAAGCTCGATGCGGACGCGCTCGCCTGGCAAGGTGAAAGGTATGAAATGCTTCTCGCCGCCGATGCGCGCAACCCCATGGCCCTGGGCTCCCATGGCCTCGACGGTTGCCGTCACTGGCGCTGGGGCAGGGGCCGGAGCGTTAGACATTGCGGGTTGCGCCAACGAGCGTTTCTTCATTGCCGTCCTGGCCAAGAATTGGAGAGCGAACCGTTCCGCGAACGGTCCAGCCCGCTTCTTCTATGTATGCCAAGACGCTCTCGATTGCGTGGCTTTTCGCGGTTTCATCCTTGACGATTCCGCCTTTTCCAATCGCGCCGCGCCCCACCTCGAACTGAGGCTTGATCAGAGCCACAAGCCAGGCGCCGGCCCGCGCCAAGGGAAGGATCGCGGGCAGCACCTTGAGCAGCGAGATGAAGCTGACATCGCACACAATCGCTTCGATAGGGGCGGGAAACGCGGCGGCGGTGAGCGTCCGCGCATCGGTCGATTCCATCGAAACTACTTTCGGGTTCGCGCGAAGCGAGGCGTGGAGCTGATCGCGGCCCACATCCACAGCAAAAACGCGAGCCGCGCCGTGCTCCAGAAGAACCTGGGTGAAGCCGCCCGTGGACGCGCCCACGTCCAGGCAAGCGCGGGCTTCAGCTGGGAAAGCGAAGGCATCGAGCGCCGCCTTCAGCTTCCACGCGCTGCGCGCAACATAGCGTTCGGTTTCAAGTACTTCCAGCGGCTTATCCGCTGGAACTTCCAGCCCAGTTTTGAGCACGGTTTCCCCGCCCACGCGCACAGCGCCGCGCCTGATCAAGTCTTGCGCCTTCGACCGCGTACTGACGAGTTCGCGGTGCACCAGGAGCCGGTCGAGTTCTCATTTTCACGCCTTAATTCCTGCCACCGGATAGAGGCTCAACATCTATGTTGCAAAAGACCAGTTTTGTGCAATCATCGCTCTCCTGTGTTGCATGGGGCAACCGGCTCAAGCGTATTTTCCCAACTGAAGGATGTTGAAAAAACACATGTGAGAGAGGACTGCCTCCTTCGCGGCCAGAACCGCACGGAAGGCCGTGAGCACATATCCGGCGCACTGCGCCGCCAAGCTGCAAAAGCAAAATTCAACCTCACATAATTTGGGATCTAACCGACCATGTTGCTTGTCCGCACCTATCTCGCGAATAGCGCGATTGAGGGAGTAGGCATCTTCGCCGCTGAGCCAATCAAAGCTGGCGATGTCATCTGGCGCCTCGAACCGAAGTTCGATGTGTTCCTCAGCGAGGCCGATATCGAAGGGCTGCCGCCCCACATGCAAGACTTCGTCGCAAAATACTCCTATCCGCATATGCGCAAACCGGGGATCTGGATCCTGGAAGCCGACAATGGCCGGTTCATGAATTATAGCGAGGCCCCGAACACCGACTTCACCGGCTTCGAGGAAGGCTTCGCGACCCGCGATATCGCCGCGGGCGAAGAGATTATCTGCAATTATCACGAGTTCGATCCGACTTTCGCCGGATGGTTTCCCACCGTGACGCAAGCTGGAAACGGGAGCGGCCACGCCCACCCGTAAGCTGCTGTATCTGTTAAAGAACATAGCGCTGGAGGCCCGCAGGGTTTTCCGGCGTTATGTTTTTGCGCCCGCGGTTAGCGCGCCGGGCAGGGAGACGATATACGAGGCGTGCGTGGCAGCCTCGCGGCTGGGCTAACAGTCAGGCTAAAAAAATCGATTGGCAAGCGCGCTTTCAAGTCCTATCTTATAGTCGTTCTGAGCATAAGTAACAGCCGTGAGCTTCGGAACGGGTAGGAAAAGGGTCTATTTGCGGGCAAATGTTATGCTCAAGTGGAGCATAACACGGTGAGGCCAAAAGGGAGCGAAATAACAATGGCATTCGTCGACAGTGGAATTGAGCCGGTGCGGCGTCCGAAGCATGGCGCTGTGAAATGGGAGCTGCGCGAGCCCGTGCCTGCGCATCCTGGCTTCGACGCCGCTTTCGTCCGTGAGGCGATCCGCGAGCTGAAACCGCTCTATGCCCGCGTCGAGCGCGTCATGCCGCCGTTGGAATGGGCCGGGCATGCGCCGTATATCAAGGCGATCCGCGACCTCAAGCGCGAGCGAAACGCCGTTATCCTGGCGCATAACTACATGACGCCGGAGATTTTCCATGGCGTGGGCGACATCCTGGGCGACAGCCTGCAGCTTGCCAAGGAGGCAGGGCAAACCGGCGCGGATGTCATCGTCCAGTGCGGCGTTCACTTCATGGCCGAGACGTCGAAGCTGCTCAATCCCGGCAAGACGGTGCTCATCCCAGATCCGCATGCGGGCTGCTCGCTGGCGTCCTCGATTACGCCGGAGGATGTGCGTGCGTTGCGCGCCGCTTATCCGGGCGTGCCGGTCGTGACTTACGTGAATACTAGCGCGGCGGTGAAGGCCGAATGCGATATCTGCTGCACGTCAGCGAACGCGGTGAAGGTCGTCGAGAGCCTGGGCGCACCGCGTGTGCTGCTCATCCCAGACCAGTACCTCGCGCACTATGTGGCCACGCAGACGAAGGTCGAGATCATTTCCTGGAAGGGTGCCTGCGAGGTGCATGAGCGCTTCACGGGCGAGGAGTTGCGCGGCTACCGCGAGGCCGAGCCTGGCATCCAGATCCTGGCGCACCCGGAATGCCCGCCCGATGTGATCGCGGAGGCGGATTACACCGGCTCGACCAGCGGCATGATCGAGTGGGTCAAGGACCGGAAGCCGCAACGCGTTGTTCTGGTTACGGAATGCTCGATGGCCGCCAATGTCGCGGCCGAGGCGCCGGACACGAATTTCACGCGGCCCTGCAATATGTGCCCGCATATGAAACGGATTTCGCTGCCGAAAATCCTGGACAGCCTCGTCAGCATGAAAGAAGAGGTGACGGTCGATCCGGAGGTGGCGGGCCGGGCGCGGCTGGCGGTGGAGCGAATGGTGAACCTGCCGGTCTAGCCGCGGCGTGCTGGCCGTCATCCCGGAAACGCCGGGCGCCGGCGTTTTCGGGGATCTTTACGGACGCCGGCGGCCCCGAAGATCCCGGATAGCCGCAAGCGGCCTCCGGGATGACGATAATGGCGCGCCGGCATTTCACACGGGATGACAGAGACAGCGGTGCCGGGTGGGCGCCGGGCCGGCATTGGTATGGTGTTTCGAGCGGGGAGAAAGCCATGGGCGGACCTTTTATTGCACAGCCATTGAAGTTTCAGCGCCGCGCCGGGCCGCATCGCGTGCTGGTCGTTGGCGGCGGCTTGGCGGGACTGTTCACGGCGCTGAGGCTTGCGCCGCTGCCGGTCACGGTGCTGAGCCCGAAGCCGCTGGGCGAGGGCGCCTCCTCGACCTGGGCGCAGGGCGGAATCGCCGCGGCAATTGGCGAGGGCGACGCGCCGGAGGCCCATGCCGCCGATACGATTGCCGCGGGCGCCGGCCTTTCCGATCCCGAAATGGCACGCATTCTGGCTTTCGAAGCCGGGCAGCGCATCGAGGACCTGCTGCGCTATGGCGTGCCCTTCGACCGCGATCTTGAGGGCAAGCTGCGCCTGTCGCAGGAGGCGGCGCATAGCGCGCGCCGCATCGTGCGCGTCGGCGGCGACCGGGCTGGCAAGGCCGTGATGGCTGCGCTGATCGCCACTGTTGCCGCGACCCCGTCCATATCGGTGCTCGAAAACACGGAAGCCGTGGAGCTTGTGCGCCAAAAGGGACGCATCAGAGGCGTCTATGTGAGGCGGACGGGCGAACCGGGCCGGGCCTCTTTCCTGCCGGGCTGCGCGGTTGTCTTGGCGACCGGCGGCATCGGCCAGCTTTACCGGGTTACGACCAACCCCGCGGAGGCGAAGGGCGGCGGGCTTGCCATGGCGGCGCGTGCCGGCGCGATTATCGCCGATCCGGAGTTCGTCCAGTTCCACCCGACCGCTTTCGATATCGGGCGCGATCCGGCCCCGCTGCTCTCCGAGGCGATCCGGGGCGACGGCGCGCTGCTCGTGAATGAAAGCGGCGAGCGTTTCATGCAGGCGGTGCATCCACTGGCGGAGCTTGCGCCGCGCGACATCGTGGCCCGCGCCGTGCATCGCGAAATCGCAAGCGGGCGCGGGGCGTTTCTCGATTGCCGCGCCTTGCCCATGGAGACGGCGTTTCCCACGGCCTTCGAGGTTTGCAGCGAAGTGGGGCTCGATCCGGCACAGCGGCCGATCCCGATTGCGCCGGCCGCGCATTATCACATGGGCGGCGTATTCACGGACGCGCGCGGCCGCACCTCGCTGAGCGGCCTTTGGGCCTGCGGCGAGGCGGCCTGCACCGGCCTTCACGGCGCCAACCGGCTCGCGTCGAATTCGCTCCAGGAGGCGGTTGTGTTCGCGGCGCGTGTCGCTGCCGATATCGCGGCGGAGGCGCAGCATTGGCAGGCGCTCGGGGAAGAGGCGGGCGGCGCCGAGGAGACGATCGAGCTGCCGGAGGAGGATGCGGCGAAAATCGCTGGCGCCATCCAGCGGCTGCGCGAGACCATGGCGCGGCATGTTGGCGTCGAGCGCTCCGAAGCATCGCTGCAAACGGCACTTTCGGTGCTCAAGGAGCTTGAAGCCGAGGCCCAGTCCATCGAGCTTCGCGGCACGATCGAGGCCGCTCTGCTGATAGCCGCCGGCGCCTATGCCCGGAAGGAAAGCCGGGGCGCGCATTGCCGGCTGGACTATCCGGAGGCGAAGGAAACCGCGCGCCATACCGCTCTGACGCTGGGCGAGGCGCGCAAGCTCGTGGAGGCCGTGACCGGCGGCGGGGCGCAAGACCGCAGCGCCGATTTCCGGCGGCTCCGCGCGGCGGTGTAGGTTCGGGCGTAGTGTATAATGAACTAGGGAATCGCCCCTCATCCTGTCCTTCTCCCCATGGGAGAAGGGACCCCTGAAATATCCGTAGCGTATGTTCGAGGGTCCCCTCTCCCATGGGGAGAGGGACAGGGTGAGGGGAGAGACCCAAATGTGTTCCGATAAACCGGAGACGTAATGACCCTTCTCGAAACAGAACTGCAATTTCCGCATCATCTCGCCGGGGACACCGTGCGGGCGGCGCTGGCCGAGGATCTGGGCCTCGCGGGCGACATAACCACCAATGCGCTGATCCCGGCGGATGCGGTGTCGGAGGCAACCCTTGCGCTGCGGGAGGATGGGCGCATCGCCGGGCTGCCGCTGGCGATTGCGGCGTTCCGCGCGCTCGATCCTGAAATGGCGTTCGAGGCGCAGGTGCGGGAAGGCGCCCAGGCCCTCGCCGGCACCGCGATTGCGCGGCTCAGCGGCAAGACGCGCGCGATCCTTTCGGCGGAGCGGGTCGCGCTGAACCTGGTCCAGCGCCTGAGCGGGGTTGCGACCGCGACGCACCATTTCGTCGAGGCCGTTGCTGGCACGGGCGCGAAGATTGTCTGCACCCGGAAGACAACGCCCGGCCTGCGCGCCTTCGAAAAATACGCGGTGCGGGCGGGCGGCGGCTCCAATCATAGGTTCGGCCTGTTCGACGCGGTGCTCATCAAGGACAACCATATCGCGGCGGCGGGCAGCGTCGGGGCGGCCATCGAGCGCGCGCGCGCGGCGGTGGGCCATATGGTCAAGATCGAGGTCGAGGTGGATACGCCGGCCCAGCTCGAAGAGGCGCTGCACCACACCATCGACGCGGTGCTGCTCGACAACATGGCGGTGCCCGAACTCAAGAACGCGGTGGCGCGGGCGAAAGCCGTGCGGCCCGGCATCCTATGCGAGGCTTCGGGCGGCGTGCGGCTGGTGACGGTGCGCGCCATCGCGGAGACCGGCGTGGACATGATCTCCGTGGGCGCGCTCACCCATTCGGTAAAGGCGCTCGATATCGGCCTCGATTTCTGAGACCGCCGGGCGCCGCCCTCGTAACCGGCTGTTAACGCTGATTTTGCCACTTTTCGCGCTTTTCGCATCGCCTCTCGATCTTGAACTAATATAGCAGATGCGCTTTAAGGGAGCGTTAAGCGGAGGGCGATTTGCTAAGGCATTGATAATGCGCCGGTAATGTTTGCGAGCTGGGGCAGTAATTCACAAGTTTAACTCATCCTTTGGGTTAATGCGGAACTTGCCGTTATATTTAAACGGATTTTGGAATCGTAGAATTCGACCAAAAACGGGAAAAGATTCGCAAAAAGTGGCGGGCGAAAAATATGAGATCCGCGCGTTTACCATGCTCCTATTAACCATGCCGGGACCGTAGGCGGCCTTCACCGAAGTTTAACCTACGGAACTGGCGCCCGCTTCGCCCGCGAAACGTCCGGCCGGATTTCGTATCGCATCGCTGGCGCACGCGCCCCTCCCGATATATCTTTGCGAGCATGTGGGAGTGGGGGACTTTTCCATGCGTGTCTTATTGCTGGCTCTTGGCCTGGCGGTGACCTTCTGCGGCGGCGCTTTCGCGGATGCGGTAAGCGACTGCAATCAGGACAAGGATCAAGACCGGTCGATCAGCGGCTGCACGCTCATCATTGAAGGGCGAGCGAAGGGCAACAAAGTCTTCGCTTATGGCTGGCGTGGCGAAGTCTATTATCTCAAAGGCGATTATGACCGCGCCATCGCCGATTTCGATCAGGCCATTCGCCTGAACCCGCAAGACGCGACCTCCTATAACAACCGCGGCCACGCTTATTATGGCAAAGGCGATTATGACCGCGCCATCGCCGATTACGATCAGGCCATCCGCCTCGATCCGAAAGACGCGGACATGTATAATAGCCGGGGCGACGCCTACAGCGGCAAAGGCGATTTAGACCGCGCCATCGCCGATTTGGATGAGGCCATCCGGCTCGACCCGAAATTGGCGAATGCCTATAACAACCGCAGCCTCGCCTATAACAACAAAGGCGATTATGACCGCGCCATCGCCGATTTGGATGAGGCCATCCGCCTCGATCCGAAATTGGCGAATGCCTATAACCACCGTGGATGGGTTTATTACAAGAAGGGCGACATCGGGCGCGCTGTCGCCGACGTCAATGAAGCGGTGCGCCTCGACCCAAAATATGCGAGCGCGAGGGAGAGAAGAGGTCACATTCTTCTTGCATCGGGAGATGCCAAAGCCGCGCTGGATGATTTCAACGAGGCATTACGGCTTAAAGCTGAGTCCATCGGCGCGCTTTCAGGACGCGGGCAGGTCTATGAGCAGCAAGGGCTGCGTTCGCTTGCGCTTGCGGATTATAAAAAGGCCATCGAGCTGAAGGCGGTTGGCACCGACGAGGCCGATGCGCAAAACAAAGCCCGTGCGCGGGTGATTGTCCTGGAGGCGCCAGCCGCGCCTGGGCCGGGGAGTAGCGTGGAGCCGAAACCCAAAACGCCGATGGGCAGGCGCGTGGCGCTTGTTATCGGCAACGGCGCATATAAAGCCGTGGGCGAGTTGGGGAACCCCAAAAACGACGCGGGTGCCGTCGCGGGCGAGCTTACACGCCTGGGGTTCGAAGTGATCGAGAAACACGATCTTGGCGTGGCCGCGATGCGCAAGGCGCTGGGGGAATTCGAGGATAAGGTCACGGGCGCGGAATGGGCGTTCGTGTATTATGCCGGGCATGGCATCGAGCTGAACGGCAAGAACTGGCTCATCCCGGTCGATGCGGAACTCCTGCGCGCCGGCGACACGGCGGACGAGGCCGTTCCGCTGGAGCGCGTCCTTGAGCGGGTGTCCGCCGCCAGCAAGCTGCGCATCGTGGTGCTCGATGCGTGCCGCAACAATCCGTTTATTTCGCGGATGGTGATGAACCGGGTTGCCACGCGTGCCGTGGCGCGCGGGCTAACGGCCGTCGAGCCGTCGCACGGCGAAGTGGTGTTCTATGCCGCCCGCGACGGTAGCGTCGCATCGGATGGAACTGGCGGGAACAGCCCGTTCGCCACCGCGCTCGTGAAGCACATGGACGAGGACGGTGTGGAACTCGGCCGCTTCTTCCGCCGGGTGACCAGCACCGTGCTCGCCGCCACGGGCAACCAGCAGGAGCCGTTCGTCTATGGCCGCATCCCGGACGAGGACTTCTATTTCAAGCCGCCGAAGTGATACTACCGGCCGCGCGGCCAGCGGCGTGCCTGCCATCGGGCTTTGTTGCTTGCCGGGCTGCGTGCTACAATTACCCCGTTTACAGGGCAGCACAACGATGAACGATCCGGTTATCTCGAAGTTTCGCGCGGCCCTCGGCAAGGCGTATGGGCCTCGCCTCGAACGCGCCGTGCTCTACGGTTCGCGCGCCCGCGGCAATGCCAAGCCCGGTAGCGATTATGACATTGCCGTGTTCCTCAAGAACATGGAAAGCCGCTGGGACGAGTTCGGAACCCTGGCGGAGATCGAGGTCGACCTTCTGGATGAAACCGGCGCCGTTGTGCATGCAATGCCCTATCCCGCGGGGAGCTGGTGCGACCGCTCGTCGCCCTTGATGCACGAAATCCGCAGGGATGGCCTCGACCTATGAAGGAGGCCACGGCCGCGTATTTCGATAAGGCCCGGCAATCGCTGGATAAGGCTCGCCGCGTGCTCGCTATCGGCATCCACGATGAGGCAGGACGCCATGCTTATTATGCCGCGTTCCATGCGGCTCAGGCCCTGATCTTCGAGGCACCGGCAAAGCCGGTGCAACTCATCAGGGCGTCAAAACCGAATTCGCGCGCCTTGCCAAGTCCAATCCCCGCATCGAGCGCAAGCACACCACGTTCCTGGCTCGCGCCTATAGCCTGAAGTCAGCCGCAGACTACGAGACTGGAACGGCTGCCATCATCACGGCAGGTCAGGCGAGCGAGGCCATCGGCTCGGCTGAGGAGTTCGTTGCCGCAATCGAACGGATCGTTGCGGAGCCGCCGGCAAATCCGCCGGAGTGAATCGAGAGGGAGTGGGGCTCCGATACGATCCCAGGCAGCCGCGAGCGGCTTCCGGGATGACGATACCGGACTGTATTCCGGCGCCGCTGCATTTCGCGCAACTTGTTCTATTCCGGCGCGGTTTGTGCGACCATATGTAGCGGCACCTTGGCCCTCACCGGTAGCGTTCATGATCGACAAGCTCGAATTTCTGATTGCCCTTGCGCAGGAGAAGCACTTTGGGCGTGCGGCGGAGGCTTGCGGGGTCACGCAGCCGACGCTTTCGGCGGGCCTGAAGCAGCTTGAGGATACGCTGGGCGTGATGCTGGTGCGGCGCGGCTCGCGGTTCCTGGGGCTGACGGGCGAGGGCGAGCGCGTGCTGGAGTGGGCGAGGCGGATCGTTGCCGACACGCGCGCGATGAAGCAGGATGTCGATCTGCACAAGCGCGGGCTCTCGGGGCATTTGCGCATCGCGGCGATTCCCACGGCGCTGCCCATCGCCGCCACGCTGACCACGCCCTTTCACGCCCATTACCCCGATGTACGTTACACGGTTCTTTCGCGCAGCTCGGAGGAGATCCTGGAACTGCTGGCGAACCTCGATATCGACGCTGGGCTCACCTATCTCGATAACGAGCCGCTGGGCAAGGTTGCCGCCGTGCCGCTGTACCGGGAAAAATATTGCCTCCTGACCACGCAAGAGAGCCCGCTGGCCGCCGCCAAGTCCGTGACCTGGGCCGAGGCCGCGAGCATCCCCCTATGCCTGCTCACGCGCGACATGCAAAACCGCCGCATTATCGACCGGCATCTGCAGCAGGCCGGCGCCACGCCTTCGGTCAAGCTTGAAAGCAACTCCATGATCGTGCTGTTCGCGCATATCCAGACGGGGGAGTGGTCGGGGATCATGCCTGAGAAGCTCACCGGGATTTTGGGGCTTGCGCCGGGCATTGTGGCCATCCCCATTGTCGAGCCGGACACCACCTACACGATCGGCCTGATCGCGGGCCCGCGTGAGCCGATCACGCCGCTCGTCTCCGCTTTCATGCGCGAGGCGAAGCGGATCGCCGATAAATTAGAAAAGTACGCTGTATAGATAAAAGAAATACAATAGATATGTATATAATATTTGAGCCGACAGCCGCGGAGAAACTAGACTTATTGCATACGCGGATGCGCATTTTTTTGAATGCGTCCGGCTTAAGCGCAAGGGTGCCTTAAAAAGAGCGATAGATCGTCTCTATCGAACCATGCGACAGTAGTATTGATCCCTGTCCCGGTTTTCTGTTTTAATTGCCACAACTAAAACATGCGGGAGGAACTGTGACAGCGGCCATCGAGGCAGCGGCGCGCGCCATCATCTTACGCCACCTCGCCCAGGAAGGTGCGGCTTTACCAATCCTGCACGCCCTTCAGGCAGAGTTTGGATACTTGCCCGAAGAGACGCTGCCCCTGGTCGCGGATGCGCTGAATATTTCCCGCGCCGAGATTTACGGCGTCGCGACGTTCTATCACGATTTCCACCTTGAGCCGCGCGGCAAGCATACGCTGACGCTGTGCCGGGCCGAGGCGTGCCAGTCGATGGGCGCCGTTGCGCTCGCCGAGCGGGCTAAGGCGCTGCTTGGCGTCGAATTTGGTGAGACCACGGCAAACGGGCGGGTGACGCTGGAGCAGACCTTCTGCCTGGGGCTCTGCGCCTGCGCCCCGTCCGCGATGGTGGACGGCAAGCCCGTTGCCAGGCTCACGCCGGGCAAGCTTGACGAGATCGTTGCCGGGGTGGAGTCATGAGGATTTTCGTGCCAGGCGACGCCGCAGCGGTTGCGGTTGGCGCCGATGCGGTAGCCACGGCGATCCAGGAAGTGGCGCGGGGCCGGGGAATAAGCGTCCAGATCGTGCGCAACGGCTCCCGCGGCATGGTCTGGCTTGAGCCGCTGGTGGAGGTCGAGACGCCGGCGGGCCGCATCGCTTATGGGCCGGTAGATCGCGAAGATGTTACCCGATTGTTCGAAGCCGGTTTTCTCGAAGGCGCGGATCATCCCTTGCGCATCGGCAGGCCGGAAGATCATCCTTTCATGAAGCGGCAGACGCGGCTCGCTTTCGCGCGCTGCGGTATCACCGATCCGCTGTCGCTGGACGATTACCGCGCTTACGGCGGCTTCAAGGGTCTGGAGCGCGCCATTGCCATTGGCCCGGCCGCAACCGTGGAGGAGGTCATCGCCTCGGGCTTGCGGGGACGCGGCGGCGCGGGTTTCCCGACCGGCATCAAATGGCGCACCGTTGCGCAAACCGGGGCCCAGCAGAAATACATCGTCTGCAACGCGGACGAGGGCGATAGCGGCACCTTCTCCGACCGGATGATGATGGAAGGCGATCCCTTCTGTCTGATCGAGGGCATGGCCATCGCCGGCATAGCCACGGGCGCCACCAAGGGCTACATCTATATCCGCTCCGAATATCCGCACGCCATCGCGGCCATGCGGGAGGCCGTCGTCCGGGCGCGGGGGCATGGGCTCTTGGGGCAGCGGCTGCTGGGCTCCGCTCACGCCTTCGATATGGAGGTGCGCGCCGGTGCCGGCGCCTATGTGTGCGGCGAGGAGACGGCGCTGCTCGATAGCCTCGAAGGCAAGCGCGGGCAGGTGAGGGCGAAGCCGCCGCTGCCGGCGCATGTGGGGCTGTTCGGCAAGCCGACCGTGATAAACAACGTTATTTCGCTCGCCTCGGTGCCGTGTATCCTGGCGGAAGGCGGCGCGGCCTATCGCGATTTCGGCATGGGCCGGTCGCGCGGCACGATACCCATTCAGCTCGCGGGCAATATCAAGCATGGCGGGCTGTTCGAGACGGCCTTCGGCATCACGCTTGGCGAGCTTGTGGACGATATCGGCGGCGGCACCGCGACCGGCCGTGCGGTGCGCGCCGTGCAGGTGGGCGGGCCGCTGGGCGCCTATTTCCCGCGCGCGCTGTTCGATACGCCCTTCGATTACGAAGCCTTCGCCGCCCAGGACGGGCTGATAGGCCATGGCGGCATCGTGGTCTTCGACGATAGCGTGGACATGCTGGCGCAAGCGCGGTTCGCCTTCGAGTTCTGCGCCTTCGAAAGCTGCGGCAAATGCACCCCCTGCCGGATCGGTTCCAAGCGCGGCGCCGAAACCATCGATAAAATTCGCGCGAGCATCGATGCCGGGGCTAACCTCGCGCTCATTCAGGACCTATGTGAAACATTGAAGCTCGGCTCGCTCTGCGCGCTGGGCGGCTTCACGCCCTATCCCGTGCTGAGCGCAATCAGGCATTTCCCCGAAGATTTCGGGGCCCGGCCTCAGCTTGCCGCGGCGGAATAGGAGGACACCATGTGTCTCATTGAAGAGCCGGATTACGGAACGCCGGCCTCGAAGGCAACGGAAGCGGTGGCACTCACCATCGATGGGCTGAAGGTGACGGTTCCTGCCGGCACCTCGATCATGCGCGCGGCGGCGGAAGCCGGCATCGAGATCCCCAAGCTCTGCGCCACCGATATGATGAAGGAGTTCGGCTCGTGCCGGCTTTGCCTCATCGAGATCGAGGGCCGCAATGGCACGCCCGCCTCGTGCACCACGCCCGTCGCCGAAGGCATTTCGGTCAAGACGCAGACGGAGCGGCTGAAGCGCATCCGCCGGGGCGTGATGGAGCTTTACATCTCCGATCATCCGCTCGATTGCCTGACTTGTGCTGCGAACGGCGATTGTGAGCTGCAAGATATGGCCGGCGCGGTTGGCCTGCGCGAGGTGCGCTACGGCTTTGAGGGCGAGAACCACCTCAAGGACAAAAAGGACCAGTCCAACCCCTATTTCACTTACGATCCCGCGAAGTGCATCGTCTGCTCGCGCTGCGTCCGCGCCTGCGACGAAGTGCAGGGCACGTTCGCGCTGACGATCTCCGGGCGCGGCTTCGATAGCCGCGTATCGGCCGGCATGGCGGAGCCCTTCCTGCAATCGGAATGCGTGTCCTGCGGCGCCTGCGTGCAGGCATGCCCGACCGCGACGCTGATCGAGAAAGCGGTCTATGACATCGGCACGCCCGAGCATTCGGTTGTCACAACCTGCGCTTATTGTGGCGTCGGTTGCGCCTTCAAGGCGGAGATGCGCGGCGACGAGGTGGTGCGCATGGTGCCCTACAAGGATGGCAAGGCCAATCGCGGCCATTCGTGCGTCAAAGGGCGCTTCGCCTTCGGCTATGCCACCCATAAGGACCGCATTCTGACGCCGATGATCCGTAGCTCCATCGAGGAGCCCTGGCGCGAGGTGAGCTGGGCCGAAGCCATCGGCTACGCAGCTTCGGAGTTCAAGCGCATTCAGGCGAAGTATGGGCGCGACTCGGTTGGCGGCATCACCTCGTCGCGCTGCACGAACGAAGAGACCTTCCTCGTGCAAAAGCTGATCCGCGCCGCCTTCGGCAACAACAATGTCGACACCTGCGCGCGCGTCTGCCATTCGCCCACGGGCTACGGCTTAAGCACCACTTTCGGCACCTCGGCGGGCACGCAGGATTTCGATTCCGTCGAGCAAGCCGATGTCGTGATGATCGTGGGAGCGAACCCGACGGACGGCCATCCCGTCTTTGCGTCGCGGCTCAAGAGGCGGCTGCGCGAGGGCGCGAAGCTGATCGTGATCGATCCGCGCCGCACCGATATCGTGCGCTCGCCCCATGTCGAAGCAGCGTATCACCTGCCGCTGAAGCCCGGCACCAATGTCGCGGTGCTGACCGCGATTGCGCATGTCATCGTCACCGAGGGGCTTGCGAACGAGGCGTTCATCCGCGAGCGCTGCGACTGGGCCGAGTACCTGCACTGGGCGGCGTTCGTCTCGGAGCCGCACAATAGCCCCGAGGCGGTCGAGAGGTTTACCGGCGTTCCCGCGGCCGATATCAGAAGCGCGGCCCGGCTTTACGCCACGGGCGGCAACGGCGCCATTTACTACGGCCTTGGCGTCACCGAGCACAGCCAGGGCTCGACCACGGTCATGGCCATCGCCAACCTCGCCATGGCAACCGGCAATATCGGCCGGCCGGGAGTTGGCGTGAACCCGTTGCGTGGCCAGAACAACGTGCAGGGCTCCTGCGACATGGGCTCCTTCCCGCACGAGCTTTCCGGCTACCGGCATATTTCGGGCGATGCCACGCGCCAGATGTTCGAAGCGCTTTGGGGCGTGACACTCGACAAGGAGCCGGGCCTGCGCATTCCGAACATGTTCGACGCGGCCATCGAAGGCACCTTCATGGGACTCTACGTGCAGGGCGAGGACATTCTTCAGTCCGATCCGAACACGAAGCACGTCTCGGCGGCGCTTGCGGCCATGGAATGCATCGTGGTACAGGATCTGTTCCTGAACGAGACGGCGAATTACGCGCATGTCTTCCTGCCGGGCTCGACCTTCCTTGAGAAGAACGGGACTTTCACCAACGCCGAGCGCCGCATTCAGCGCGTGCGCAAGGTGATGGCGCCCCGGAACGGCAAGGAGGATTGGGAGATCACCGTCGATCTATCCGCGGCGCTGGGCTACCCCATGCACTACGATCACCCGTCCCAGATCATGGACGAGATCGCGCGGCTGACGCCAACCTTCGCGGGCGTATCCTACGAGAAGCTCGAAGAGCTGGGCTCGGTGCAATGGCCGTGCAACGAGAAGGCGCCCGAGGGCACGCCCATCATGCACATTAGCGGCTTCGTGCGCGGCAAGGGCCAGTTCGTCATAACCGAATATCTGCCGACCGACGAAAAGACCGGCCCGCGCTTCCCGCTGCTGCTGACCACCGGCCGCATCCTGAGCCAGTACAATGTCGGGGCGCAAACGCGCCGTACCGAAAACGTGGTATGGCATGCGGAGGACTTGCTCGAAATCCATCCGCACGACGCCGAGCAGCGCGGCATCCGCGAGGGCAGCTGGGTGAAGCTTGCGAGCCGGGCCGGGGAAACAGCCTTGCGCGCCACCATCACCGACCGCGTGGCGCCGGGCGTGGTCTACACGACCTTCCATCATCCGGACACGCAAGCCAACGTCGTGACGACGGATTATTCCGACTGGGCCACCAATTGCCCCGAATACAAGGTCACGGCGGTGCAGGTTAGCCCCTCGAACGGCCCGGGGGATTGGCAGGAAAGCTATGCCAAGCTGTCGGAGCACAGCCGGCGGATCGCAGCGATGGAGCCTGCGGAGTGATGGCGGAACTGGCCGATAGCTACAGCGAAAGACCCCCTCACTCTGTCTCTCTCCCCAAGGGGAGAGAGGACGCTCGAAATGTGCTCGGTGAGAATTCAGGGGTCCCTTCTCCCCGTCCGCACCCGCTTGCGGGTGCGGCAGCAACAGATGCCAGCTCGCCAAGGCGAGCTGGTGCGGAGAAGGACAGGATGAGGGGGGACTTCCGAGAAGGAATCGACCGGACCTGGTATGACGGGGTCTTCGACGCCGCCCTTCGTCGAGGTGACGCCGCTTGCGTGGCGCGGGGGAGAGCCGGAGCGCACGCGCCGGGCTATCCCAGAGGAGACGCCTGTCGCGCTGACCTTCGACGGCTCGTCCTACGCGGTGATGATGGCGACGCCCAGCGACCTGGAGGACTTCGCCATCGGTTTCGCGCTGACGGAGGATGTTATCGACGAGCCTGGCGATATCGAAAGCCTGGAGATCGTGGAAGCCGGGGGCGGGATCGAGGCCCGCATGTGGCTGAAGCCCGAGGTCTCGCGGCGTCAGCGGGTCAGGCGGCGCAGCATCGTTGGACCGACGGGCTGCGGTCTTTGCGGGACCGAGAGCATCGCGCAGGCCTTGAAGCCGGTCCGGACGGTCGAAAGCACCTTCAGGGTGCGCCCGGCTGCGCTTGTGCAAGCGATGGCCGCGCTGCACGCGGGCCAAACCTTGAATGCGAGGACGCGTGCGGTTCATGCGGCCGGGCTTTACGCTGAGGGCCGCATAATCGTCCGTGAGGATGTCGGGCGGCACAACGCGCTCGATAAGGTGGTTGGCGCGGCCATGCTCGCGGGCGTCCGCGCTGGAAACGGCGTGGTGCTGCTGACTAGCCGCGTCTCCGTCGAGCTGGTGCAGAAGACGGCAAAGCTCGGCGCGCCCATCATCGCCGCCATCTCGGCGCCAACCGCTTTGGCGGTACGGGTGGCCAAAAGTGCGGGCATCACGCTCGCGGCGGTGCTTAGGGGCGAGGATTTCGAGGTTTTCACTTATCCAGAACGCATTGTTGAGGAGGCGCTCGCGGATGGCGGCTGACAGACTGGTCACGATGGCAAATCAGATCGGCGCATTCTTTACCAGCCAGGGGCCGGACCAGGCAGTCGCCGGCACCGCCGCCCATTTGAAGAAATTTTGGGAGCCGAGGATGCGGGCTGCCATTGTCGCGCATCTGCGGGCAGGCGGGGAGGGCCTGAGGCCGGAAGTCCGTCTCGCAGTTGAAGAACTGGCGCGGGAACAGCCGGCTTAAGTGGCTGCCGCGATGGGTCGGTTAGTAATAAAGTAAAAGGGAGGTTGGGGAATACATGGCTGCAATTGCTGGGTACGCTGGCTCGGGACCGGCGCGTGACGAAGGAATACTAGGCCGATCGAGAACCATCGCCAAGCCCGGCTTCAGCCGGTGGATGGTGCCGCCCGCCGCGCTGTGCGTTCACCTGTGCATCGGGCAAGCCTATGCGTTCAGCGTCTTCAATCTGCCGATGACCAAGCTCCTCGGCATCACACAGCCGGCTCCCGATGACTGGAAGCTCACGGAGCTTGGCTGGATTTTCTCCATAGCGATCTTTTTCCTCGGCGCATCCGCGGCGGTGTTCGGCCGCTGGGTCGAGGAAGGCGGCCCACGCCGCGCCATGTTCACGGCGGGCCTGTGCTGGGCCGGCGGATTTTTCGTTTCCGCCATCGGCGTTAATCTGCACCAGCTTTGGCTCGTCTATCTCGGCTATGGCGTGCTTGGCGGCTGCGGTCTTGGCATCGGCTACATCTCGCCGGTCTCGACCTTGATCAAGTGGTTTCCCGACCGCCCCGGCATGGCAACCGGCATGGCGATCATGGGCTTTGGCGGCGGCGCATTCATCGCCTCCCCGCTGTCGGTGTGGTTGATGGGCAAGTTCTCGACCCCAACCCATATCGGCGTCGCCGAGACCTTCGCCGTTCTGGGCCTTGTCTATCTCGCTTTCATGTGGATTGGCGCCGCCCTCGTGCGCGTTCCTCCCGCCGATTGGAAGCCGGAGGGCTATGTCGAGCCCGGCCACCCAGCGCAAGCTCGTCACCAAGAACGACGTTTATGTCTACGACGCGCTGAAGACCCCGCAATTCTGGCTGATTTGGGGGGTGCTGTGCCTTAACGTCACCGCGGGCATCGGCGTGCTTGGGCAAGCCTCGGCGATGAGCCAGGAGATGTTCCCCGGCCAGGTAACTGCGGTAGCGGCCGCTGGGTTTGTAGGACTTCTCAGCCTGTTCAACATGGCGGGCCGGTTCTTCTGGGCTTCGATATCGGACGTGATCGGGCGCAAATACACCTATTTCTGCTTCTTTGTGCTGGGTACCGCCCTATACGCAGCTGTGCCCTGGACGGGCAAGATCCACAGCGTCACGGCCTTCGTGCTGTGCTTCGTGGTGATCATCAGCATGTATGGCGGCGGCTTCGCCACGGTGCCTGCCTATCTCAAGGATATGTTCGGCACCCGCTATGTCGGCGCCATCCACGGCCTCTTGATCACCGCGTGGTCGGCGGCGGGCGTGTTCGGTCCAGTGCTCGTGAACTACATCCGGCAGTATCAGATCGAGAATGGGGTGGCGAAGGCGCAAGCCTACAACACGACCATGTACATCATGGCCGGGCTGCTGGTGGTAGGCTTCATTTGCAATGCCTTGATCGGCGCGGTGCATCACCGCTTCCACATGGACGTCGGGGATAAGGCCATGCTGGCAGAGGCGGAAGTGGACGCCGCTGGCGATCCGGCTGGAGCGTAGGAGGGGAAAGATGAAAAAAGGTACTTCAGCAATTGAGCTCTTGCTTGCCTGGGGCTTAGTCGGAATCCCGCTTGCTTGGGGGGTGACCGAGACGGTCTTCAACGCGATGAAGCTCTTCCACTGATCGCCGCTACGCCGGAAGGCGGTTTTCCTCCGGTTCGTTCAAAGGGCCGGAGAGCAGGATCCACATAAGGCGGCGCGGTTTGCGCCGCCTTATTACTTTCCACCCCTGCTCCCGCGCGATTGAACCTGGAAACGGCGGTTGCCGCCACTTTGTGGTGGAAGTGCGCGTCGAAACGCCCCGCGGCGCCGTCCGGCCAAATCCGCACGATTGCTTGACCCAGCGGCGTCATACCGGAAATGCCGAAGGCATTATACCGAATCCGGTTGAATGCTTCAGCAGAAGACCCCACTCTGTCTCTCTCCCCAAGGGGAGAGAGGACGCTAGAATTCTCGCTGCGGGCAGTTCAGGCGTCCCTTCTCCCCATCCGCATCCGCTTGCGGATGCGGCAGTAAAAGATGCAAGCACGCCAAGGCGTGCTTGCGCGGAGAAGGACAGGATGAGGGGGGACTTCGTGAAGCATTCAACCGGATTCGGTATTATTCAGCCGGGTCTGGCATCGCACGGTTCTCGCCCCGGAACCCGGTGGCCAGCACGTATAGCTCGGGCGACTCCGCCCGGCTGGCCTTCGGCTTCCGGATTGCTTCGGGGCCGCGCCCCTCGCAATGGCGATTGGTATTATCCCTCCTCAGGGAGCCGTATCAGAATTTCGATGCGGCGATTTTCTCCGGCCAGCGGGTCCGCCTTATTCTTGAGGTCTCTCTCCGCGTAGCCTTTCAATGCAAGGAACCTGTTATCGCTAACCTTGCCTCTCAGCAGCATGTAATACGTCATCGTGGCGCGATTGACCGAGAGACGCCAGTTGCCATAGTGGTCTTCTGCATATAGGCGGCCGTCCGTGTGTCCCCTGATGATTATTGGGCCTGGATATTCGTTGATGATACGTCCCAGCTTTCCTAAGAGAAATACGAGCGGAGGCGAAGGCACTGCAGAGGAAATCTTGAACATGTTAAAGCTGATGCCGTCTGTCAAGCTAATTAGAACACCTTCATGCACAGCTTTTACTGCGATATCGGGCCGAAACGATTTCGGGAGAGTTTTAATCAGCTGATCGACTTCATTTTCTATCTGCGCAGCCCTTTTCCGAATCTCAGCCTTCGTTCGTTCCTCGGCGTGGCTGGGTTTCATCTCAGGATTTGGCGCCTGCCGCTCCCGGGCGGTATCGGCTTCAGCCTCCTGGGAGGGCCGGTTATCTGCGTCAGCAGGCTCCCTGTCTCCAGTGGTTTCCGCTTCAGCCTTTGAACTTGGGGCCGGCGAAGCCGTGGCGCCGGTACCCAATCCCTGCCCATACCGCCATGCGCCGGTAATCCATTTAACGAAAGGGTCAATAATGTAATAGACGGCAAAGGGATCGCGGGATGCGCCGTCCCCTCTCCGGGTGTCTGGGCGTTTCGCCGCCGCAGCTGCTAACGCCGTTTCCGCTTGCGATGCGAACAGTTCAAGAATTGAGAAGGGATCGCGGAGGAGAGCCTCTTCTTCAGCGTCCCGCAGCGGGACGCTCGCAGGTTTCATGCTAAGCTTGCCATAGGTTATGTTGAGCTTTGGCAGGGAAACGTTGTTATGGTCGCCGCGGTGCCATTCTGCCTCGCGAACACCCGGGACAAAGGGCGCTGGGTCGCTTAACTTTATCGGATTGAAGTAATCGGCAATCCGTACGATCTTTTCCTTGGCTGTGGAGTTTATAAGCCACATGACCAGGAAAAAAGTCATCATTGCCGTCATGAAATCGGCGTAAGCCAGTTTCCAGATGGCGTGTTGATTGTCTTCATCGGGCTCGCGAATTTTCTTCTTTCTGATCCTCCTTGCTTTCTGCTGCTCCTTGGGATTCTTGTCCTTGAGCATGGCTGCCCGCTCGTCAAAGGCACGCCACTCTCTTAACTTTCTCCCGGTCAAAGTCTTGGCTCCGAAGACCGTAATGCAGGCTCGCCTTCTGCCTGCCGCACGATGGCATTCGAAGACGATAATCGCGCAAGTCGAAGACAGGCTTCGCGATTAGGTTCGCACCGCTCTGCGAAAGGAGCTTTGCAAATTCCGGTACAGATTTAGCTAAAGCTTCCCCGGACCTTTATGCGGAGCAGAAAACCTTGCTGGAAGCGCGAGCATGTCTTTATCCCCTGGTCTATTGCGGCCCAATACCCGCCGCGGGCGTCCAGAAACTAACGCCGGGGCTCAGAACCGTTACCCTGGAGCGGCGCGTGGGACTAGCTGCCGGCGGTTTGTCCCCGGAATCCGGTGGCCAGCACGTATAGCTCGGGCGACTCGGCGCGGCTGGCCTTGGGCTTGACGTGCCGCACCACGGAGAAATCGCGCTTCAGCATGTCGAGCAGGCTCTTCTCGCTGCCGCCTTGGAAGACCTTTGTGATGAAGGCGCCGCCGGGGGCCAGGACTTTCTGCGCGAAATCGAGCGCCTCCTCCGCAAGCCCCATGATGCGGATATGATCGGTTTGCCGGTGCCCGGTTGTCGGCGCGGCCATGTCGGACAGGACCGCATCCGCCTTGCGCCCGCCCAAGGCTTCGAGCAGCCGGCTTTCCGCCTCCGGCTCGCTGAAATCCTGCTGAAAGATAACGACGCCGGGAATCGGGTCGAACGCGAGAATATCCATCGCAATCACGGCGCCGCGGTCCTCCCCGGACTTAACGCGCTTCGCCGCGACCTGGCTCCAGCCTCCGGGCGCGGCACCGAGGTCGACGACAACGCTGCCCGGCTTCAGGAAGCCGTATTTGTCCGCGATTTCCTCAAGCTTGTAAGCCGCGCGGCTGCGATAGCCTTCGCGCTTGGCCGCCGCCACATAAGGATCGTTCAGCTGGCGCAGCAGCCATTGCCTGGACGACTCGGTGCGCCCCAGCGTCTTCTTGAGCCTGATCTTGAGGGCCCGGGCTTGATTTGGATCGCGGTTGGTCATGGCTGATACGGAATCCGGTTGAGTGCTTAAAGTCCCCCCTCACCCTGTCTCTCTCCCCAAGGGGAGAGAGGACCCCAGAATTCACGCTGCGGGTCATTCAGGGGTTCCTTCTCCCCTTGGGGAGAAGGACAGGATGAGGGGGCCTTTTGCGGCGTTCATATGAGGCAAGGACTGCCCGTTAGCAATTGCGGTGGTGGTGCGATCCATTGCCGTGCCCTCCATTGGCGCCGCCATTCCTTGGGGCCGGGGTGCGCCCATCGATCAGGTCCTCGGCAATGAGGGTGGCCAGTATGCCTTCCCGCAAGCCGCGGTCGGCGACCCTTAGGGAATTGACGGGCCAAACCCTGAGCATCGCCTCCATGATGGCGCAGCCGGCCAGGATGAGATCGGCCCGCTCCTTGCCGATGCAAGGCTCGGCGGCGCGCTGCTGGTAGTTCATGCCGGCGATGCGCTTGGACACATCGCGGATGCTTTGGGATGAAAGCCAGCAGCCGTCGACCTTGGCGCGGTGATATTCCGAGAGGCCCAGATAGACGCCGGCAATGGTGGTGACGGTTCCGGATGTGCCGAGCAGGTGCGCGCCGGCCGCGGCGATTTTCGCGGCGATGTTGTTGCGGTCGCTGAACGGTTTCAGTTCCCTCTGCACGAACGTCACCATTTCCTCGAACTGGTGGCCTTCCACGGAGGATTTGCCGAAGCGCTCGGCAAGCGTCACGACGCCGAAAGGCAGGGAGGTCCATGCCTCGATGCTGTCCTGGGCGCGGAGCCGGTCCTCGATGGAGACGCGCCGCGACGGGCGTTCCTTCGCGAGGTTGAGCCAAACGAACTCAGACGAGCCGCCGCCGATATCGAAGATCAGCACATAATCGCTTTGCTTGTCGATGAGCGAGGCGCAGCCGGAGACGGCGAGGCGGGCTTCTGTCTCGCGTCCGATGATTTCCAGCGAAAGCCCGGTTTCCCGCTCGACCCGCGCGATAAAGTCGCCGCCGTTCTTTGCGATGCGGCACGCCTCGGTCGCGACGAGCCGCGAGCGCGTCACCCCTCTGCGCGCCATCTTGGACGAGCAAATCTTCAGGGCGTCGATGGTGCGGGCCATCGCTTCTTCGGACAAGACGCCGGTGCGGCTGACGCCTTCGCCGAGCTTGATGATCCGGGAGAAGGCGTCGATGACGAAAAAGCCGCGCCGCGAGGGCCTCGCCACCAGAAGGCGGCAATTATTGGTGCCAAGATCGAGCGCGCCGTAAATCGCCCCGGCGCCTCCGGCGCTAAGCGGAATTCTTTGGATAACGCTCGAAGGCCTTGGCGGCGATGGCGCGGTGACGGCGGAAAGGATCGGCGCCAGCGGTGCGGGCGAAGCCGGTGCGATAAGCAGCTGGGCGCCCCCGGCGGCTTGGCCGTCGGGGGGAGCGAAAACGGGGGCGCTGGCGTCCACCGCGGCCATTCCCGTCTCTGCGTTGCTCACCGCGGCCCCTCCGTATCAACGATCCTTGCGGGAGGCTTCCCGCCCGGCCGGCAAGAGTAACAGTTTTTTCATGTTGCGCAAATCCGTTCACAACTTCGCGATTGCGAAAAAGAAACCTGGCGCCGGCCCGGTCTCTAATTCCACCGGTGCCGCGAACTGTTATAGCGAATCCGGTTCAATGCTTCCCAATCGTCATCCCGGAACGGCGCCAAGCGCCGTATCCGGGATCTTAAAGGGCACCGGCATTTGTAACGATCCCGGATAGCGCCATTGGCGTTTCCGGGATGACGGTCCGCGTGAGCAATCGAGCCGGTCTCATATCAGTTCACGATGTCCCGGCCGCGCGTTTCGCGGATGAAAAGCATGCCCAGAACAAAGGTCATAGCCGACACTATAACCGGATACATGAGCCCAGCATAGATGTTGCCTGTTGCCGCGACGATCGCGAAGGCGGTGACGGGCAGGAAGCCGCCGAACCAGCCATTGCCGATGTGATAGGGTAGCGACATGGCGGTGTAGCGGATGCGCGTCGGGAACATCTCGACGAGCATCGCGGCGATGGGGCCGTAGACCATGGTCACATAGAGGACGAGGATGGTCAGAAGGCCAACCACGGTCCAATCCACGCCATCGATTTGCGACTTGGAAGGATAGCCGTCCGCCTTCAAGGCGATGGCGAGTTCCTTGTTGAAGCGATCGCCTTCAGCCTTCGCATCGGGGGCCGCGGCATCGTAGGATTGGATGACCTGGTTTCCGATCTTGATCTGGGCGGAGCCTGCCGGGCCTGCCTCATTGCTATAAGGCACGCCGGCCTTGACGAGCGCGGCCTTCGCCACGTCGCACGGCGCGGTGAATTTCGACTTGCCGACCGGATCGAACTGCAGGCGGCACTGCGCCGCATCGGCGGCGACCGTCACCGGCGTCCGCTCGATTGCCGCGGCCAGTTCGGGATTGGCGGAGCGCGTCAAGAGTTCGAAGATGCCGGGGTAGCTGTATTGCATTCCGCCGGGAATGTGTTTGAGAATGCCGGCGGGGTAGTAGGTTAGCACCGCGAGCAGGCACCCCAGCATGATGATGGGCTTGCGGCCGATTTTATCCGAAAGCCAGCCGAAGACGATGAAGAAGGGCGTGCCGATCACAAGAGACAGCGCGATCATGATCTGTGCCCAGAAGGGATCGACCTTGAGCGTTTGAGTGAGGAAGAAGAGGGCATAGAACTGGCCTGTGTACCAGACCACCGCTTGGCCCGCGGTCAGCCCGAGCAGCGCAAGGATGACGAGCCTGAGATGCCGCCAGGTGGTGAACGCCTCTGAAAGCGGCGCCTTGGATGCGCGGCCCTCCTCCTTCATTCTCCTGAAGAGCGGCGATTCGTTGAGGGTCAGCCGAATCCACACCGAGATCGCCAGCAGGAAAATGGAAAGCAGGAATGGAACGCGCCACATTCCGTATTCGGCATTGAACGACAGGGTTTTTTCGGCCGCGGTCGAGCCAGGGGCGAACTGCCGGCACAGAAGGATCACGATCAGCGAAAGAAACAGGCCAAGCGTGGCGGTGGTTTGAATCCAGCTGGTGCGGTAGCCGCGCCGGTCAGGTTCGGCATGCTCGGCCACATAGATGGCCGCTCCGCCATACTCTCCGCCAAGGGCAAGGCCCTGCAGCATCCGTAACCCGATCAGGATAACTGGCGCCGCGACGCCGATGCTGCCGTAGGTTGGCAGTACGCCCACCAGGAAGGTGGACAGGCCCATGATCACGATGGTGATGAGAAAGGTGTATTTGCGGCCGACCAGATCGCCCAAGCGCCCGAAGAAGATGGCGCCGAAGGGCCGGACGAAAAAGCCCGCCGCAAAGGCGAGCAGGGCGAAGATGAATTGGCCGGATTGGGTGAGGCCCGAGAAGAAGTGGGAGCCGATGACCGCGGCGAGCGAGCCGTAGAGGTAGAAATCGTACCATTCGAAAACGGTGCCGAGCGAAGATGCCACCACGACCTTGCGTTGCTCGGCCTCGCTGACTTCGCTAGTGGGGCTGTAGGGCCTGTCCGCTGTAACTGCCATCGAATCCTCCTGACCCGTGTTGAGTTTGCCCCCTCATGGTGAACGCAAGCTTGTTATTGGTTTTGCTTGTCAAAAAGCCATAAAGTTTTATCACAGCCAAGGGGCGCATTGGCTAAGACATTCGAGCTAAGACCATCGGGCTACGACCTTCGAAGTGAGCAGGTGCGACGCTTTTGCCATAGATGGGGGATACCCGGAAGGGCAAAATTTCTCGCTCGCTAGCCGGTTTGCGGGTAAGTTCGCGGGAACGTGCGGGAATAAGCGGATAAGAGCGCGTAAGAGGGGCCATGGGGAGACAAGAACGGCAAGCCGTCCGGCAAACCCCGGAGGCGGAGTAGATGGCGCAGCCTTTTCTTGTTTCCCGCGCCGAAGTGCGAAGGGTGATCGCCGCATCGTCCGCGGGGACCGTTTTCGAGTGGTACGACTTCTACCTCTATGCCGTGCTCGCGCCCTTCTTCGCGAAGCTTTTTTTCCCGCCTGACAACGAGACCGCCGCGCTCCTCGCCGCTTTTGCGACCTATGCCGCGGGCTTTCTGGTCCGCCCTTTGGGTGCGGTGGTTCTGGGCCGGCTTGGCGACCTTGCCGGGCGTAAATATACCTTCCTGATTTCCATCGTTATCATGGGCTTTGCGACCTTCACGGTGGGCTTGCTTCCAACCTTCGACCAGCTTGGATGGATTTCACCCATTTTGCTTGTCATCCTCAGGCTGATTCAGGGGTTTGCGCTTGGCGGCGAATATGGGGGTGCCGCGACCTATGTCGCGGAATATACAGAAGGCTCCCGCCGTGGCTACACAACTGGCTGGGTTCAGGTGACCGCGACCTTGGGGCTTCTGCTGGCGTTGCTTGCGATTGGCGCCTGCCGCGTGCTCCTCACGCCCGCGGAGTTCGAGGTCTGGGGATGGCGGCTGCCCTTCGTCGTGTCGATTGTCCTTCTGCTTATCTCTATATATATCCGCGTTAACTTGCGCGAGACGCCCGTATTCCTGACCCTGAGAGCGGAAGGCCGGTTGTCGAAAACTCCATTATGGGAGAGCTTCTTCCAGTGGCCGAATAACAAATACATGCTTTTGGCTCTCCTGGGCGCTACAGCCGGACAGGGCGTCGTCTGGTACACCGGGCAATTCTATACGCTGTTCTTCCTGACCATTACATTGCACCTCGATTATTTGCTCGCCTACATTTTAGTGGGGGCGGCGCTGGCGGCGGGCATGCCGTTCTTCATCTTTTTCGGCTGGCTTTCGGACAAGGCCGGACGGCTGAAAATCATCCTCGCCGGATGCCTTCTGGCTGCGGTGACCTACGTTCCGCTGTTCCATGTTCTGTCGCTAGCCGTCAATCCGGAGCTGGTGGCATTCCAAGTGAACAATCCCATTTGGCTGCGCGTCGACAACCGGACCTGCAACTTGCATGTCTTCGCGGGCCCCTGGTCCGCTTACAGCCCTTGCGACCAGGTGACGGATTATCTGACGAAGCTTGGCCTGTCCTTCAGCAAAGTGGACGCGCCTGGCATCGAAACGGCGGACGTTACGATTGGAGCGCAAACGGTTGAGGTCGCGAGCAGCAGCAAGGCGGAGATCGAGCGCTCTTTGCAAAACGCTCTCTTCGGCGCGGGCTATCCTGGGTTGAATTGGAAGTACGCCGAGGGGGAGCCCTTGGTGGATGGACAAGGCGCGCCAATCCTTGAGTTTACCGGGGCGAATCCGTCGCTTATCAATTATCCGGTGGCCTTCCTGGCCTTGTTCGTTCTTATGCTCTACGCCACCATGGTCTACGGGCCGATGGCCGCGTTCCTCGTCGAGCTGTTTCCGCCGCAGGTGCGCTACACGTCGCTATCCTTCCCCTATCATATCGGCAACGGCGTCTTCGGGGGAATGCTGCCGCTGCTTGCGACCGCGATCGTCGCGGACACCGGGAATATCTACGCGGGGCTATGGTATCCAATCGTTGTCGCGGGCGTCACCTTCGCGATCGGTGCGCTCTTCCTGCGGAAGCGGCGGCAAGAGATGGTGTAGGCGGCTGGGCAGGGACGATGCCTTCTCCAGGAGCCATGGAGTATCATGCCAAATTTGGTGGAGTGCTTCAGCAAGAGACCCCCTCACTCTGTCTCTCTCCCCAAGGGGAGAGAGGACGCCAGAACTGCTGCTGCGGATAGTTCTAGCGTCCCTTCTCCCCTTGGGGAGAAGGACAGGATGAGGGGGAACTTCATGAAGCACTCGACCGGATTCAGCCTCAAGCGGGGTTTTTGCGGCTCCTGGCCCAGTCCTCGTATGAGCCCTTCTCATAGCCCTTTTCGCGGATGAAGCGGAGCAGGCCGAGGAATTCCTCCGGTTTGAGATAACCCGCGCGTCCCAGCTCCTGGCCCGCCGCGGCATCCGTTGGCCTGAAGAACTGGAACGTTGGCGTCGAGTTGACGCCCAATTTGTAAGAGAGGTCTTCCTCGGTGAGCTTCTCGCCATCGAAATCGGTCAGCTCGCGCTTGCCGCGCAGATTGAGCTGAAGCAGGCTGAAATTCGCCTGCAGATAGCTGGCGATGTCCTCTCTCGCGAAGTTTTCCATATGCAGCAGCTTGCACCAGGCGCAGCCGCGCATCTCCCAGACGAGCGCGAAGTTTTTCCCCGATCTTGCCGCTTCCGCAAAGTCCGCGCTCAAGCTGCCGGATGTCTTGGCGAGCCAAGGTTCGTTGTAAAGGCCGTCGAGATCGAGCTGCGGCGAAGCATATGCACTGGGCAGGCCCGCGAGGATGGAAGCTCCGGCCGCCACGAAGGCGCGCCTTGACAACAAAGCGGGGGATTTTCTGCTGGCTCGCGTCATTGTGGCTTCCTGGAGCGAAGAACTGCGTTATCTTTGGTATCACATTCATATATATGATAGCAATTATGGGAACTGCGGTTTGGATGAAGGGCTTTGGAACGGTATGACCGTAGAGAAATGCACGATCCCCGCCGATGGGTCCGAAGAGGAGCACCCGGCGCGCGCAAACTCACCCGATATCGACCGGATGATGCGGAATGCGCATCAAGCGAGCCACTTTCTGAAGGCGCTATCCCACGAAACGAGGCTGGTGCTGCTTTATCTTTTGTCGGAGGACGAACGCTCGGTCACGGACTTGGAAAACATCCTCGCGCTGCGTCAGCCGGCAGTGTCCCAGCAGCTGGCGCGCCTCAGGCTCGACGGGCTGGTAAGCACGAGGCGCGACGGCAAGATTATCTACTACAGCATCGCGAACGAGGATATCAGGCGGGCGATCATGCTCGTCTACGAGGTTTTCTGTAAGGAAGGATCTGGCACCGGCAGAAACCTTCATCCTTGGCAGAGTTAGGCGCAATACAGCGCGCATTACCCCTCACCCTAGCCCTCTCCCAATGGGAGAGGGGACGCTTTCTCAAAGGCTGCGACCTGTTCCCTCTCCCCCATCCGCATTCGCTTGCGAATGCGGACGCCATAAGTTGCAAGCTCGCCAAGGCGAGCTTGCTGAGAGGGCTAGGGTGAGGGGTAATGCCCGTGGTTATGACCACTAATCCTTCTTGTACATCTCGGACTGGATCTCGATCGAGATATCGTCCGAAACCATGGGGGCCACGTAGGACACGCCGTAATCGGTCCGCTTGAGCGCCGTAACCGCGCCGATACCGAGCGATGGCTTTTTGCTCATCGGGTGTATGCCGGCAAAATTGAGCGTGACGTCCAGCGTCACCGGCTTCGTCACGCCCTTGATGGTGAGGTCGCCGGTTACCTTGCCGGTTTTTTCGCCGGTCTTTTGGAATTTCGTGCTCTTGAACGTGATTTCGGGGAATTTTTTCGCGTCGAAGAGCTTCTCGCCCTTCATGTGGTCGTTGAACACCGGAACCAGCGTCTCGATGCTATCGGTCAGGAACTTGACGCTGACGGTGCTGTTCTCAGGATTGGCCTGGTCGTATTGAAGCTCGCCTTCGTACTTCAGGAAGTGCGCGCATTGGTGGCTGATGCCGAGATGGTTCCAGCAAAACCGCACCTCGGTGTGGTTCGTGTCGAAGGTGTAGGCCTCCGGTGCCGCGGCGGCATTCAAGGTAAGCGCGAACAGGGCGGGAGCGGTAAAGGCGACGAGCCGGGTCATGGTCATTCAGATTGTCTCCAGGTGGTGCGGCGTTCTGGCACAGAGCTAGCTTCACCTTGGCCGAACATCAAGAAGTTACCTGAAGGTGCCTGCCACCGGGGTTGCATATGCCCTGGCGGCCGTGATGGTCATCCCGTGCGCGCCGCGGCATGAAATGACGTTGCGCAAACGCGGGATCGTAAGGGGCGCTGGCGCTTGTGACGATCCTGGATACGGCTCAAGCGCCGTTCCGGGATGACGGCGATGAGAGCGAAGCGGACTCCACGCTATTTATCGTTGGCGACGAGGCCGTCGGAAATGGTGGATGCCTGATCCATGAAGCGCTGGATGGCGACGAGTGCCGGCTGCGTGCAGGTGCGGTAGGTGCGTGAATAATCGCGGTAGCCGCGGTTGAAGCTTTCAACGAGCTTCGCCCTTCTAAGCGCGCTCGTGCCCTCGGAGGAGGCCAGCTCGCGCATCTGCTCGCGCCAGACCTGGCCTTCATTGGCCCCGCAAAGCTCGCGCAGATAATGCAACGTGCCCAGAATTTCGGCAAGTCTGAACAGCTGGGTATCGTAGGGCTTGTCGTCCGAGGGCAACGGTTGCGGTGCGGGAGCGGGGGCAGGGGGCTGTTTCGGCGGGGCGGGTTGCGTGGGAGCTGGGCGCTGTCTTTGCCCGAAAAATGAAAATTGTGCGGGGGCAGGGCTCGCGGCAAGCACCGTTAGCGCAGCCAACGTGCCCGCTGCAATCGCTGCCTTTGCCTTATGCCTCCGGCCCAACGTCATCGTCCGCCCTTCTCCAAGGCCCGTCTGGCCTTTTCGATTGCCTCCTCCAGGCCGGGCGTCCGCTTGAGGCTCTCGATAGCCTCCGCACTGAACCAGCCGGCATCCGGGGCGTCGCTGCCCGCGGCTAGCGTGCCGGAAAACCGGTCCGAGGCGTACACGGCGATCATGCAATGCGTTTCGACGGCGCCGCCCGGGTCCTTAAGGATAGCGTCCGCAACATCGCTTAAAGTCAGGTTCAAAGCAAGCAGTCCCGTCTCTTCCCAGAGTTCGCGTTTGGCGGCTTCCAGTGCCGTCTCGCCCAGTTCGACCGCGCCGCCCGGCAGCGACCAGGCGCCGCGATAGATGCCCTTTCCCCGCTGAACGAGGAGGACATCGCCGCCCCGGAACACGGCCACGGAAACTCCAGCTCTGGGATAGGCTTGCGGCATGGGAAAAGATCCAGCGCTTCCGCGCGAACGGGTTATGCGATATGTAAGAGGCTCAAGCCCCGCGGAAAGCAGTGGGCAATATGGCCGAGGCTGGAGCAGGTCCGCAATGTCCGATAGCGAGAAAAGCCAAGCGCAAGTTCACCTGCGGCTCTCCTTTCCCAACGGTGGCGGCCTCGACGAAGCCGACATGGCCTTGATCGAGACGATCAAGCGCTGCCGGTCGATTCTCGGGGCGAGCAAGCTCATGGGCCTTTCCTACCGCAAGACCTGGCTCATGACCGACGCGCTCAACCGCACGTTCGAATCGAAAGTCATCGAGACGTTCCCCGGACGGCGCGGAGCCGGGGCGGAGGTGACGGTCTTCGGCGAGCGGCTTGTGGCGCTGTTCCGCTCGGTGGAACGGCGCTCGTCCACCGCGGCCGCCGCGGCAATCGGCGAGCTTACGGCTTCTCTTGACTGGGGTTTCGAGGCGCAAGCGCCGGCCGGGGTTCCGGAAGTTCATGAGGCTTGAGGTCCATTTTTGAAATCGCCACGGTCTTGACCATCACCCAGGCGCGGAGGCCCGTTTGAAGCCCGAGGCGCTCCACCAATTCCCAGGTGACGAGCGAGTGAATGCGGGTGTGGCCGAGATCGAAGGTCACGCGGGCATAGGGCGCGCTGAGATATTCCAGCTCGACGATGGTTCCGGGCAGCCGGTTGGTGATGGACACGTCCATGGGCCGCGACAAGGCGATGGACACGTCGCTCGCGTCGATTTGGACCGCGACGCCAGCGCCGGGCGGGGCATCGACCTTGGGCACGCGCAACTCGCCGTCGTCGAAAAACAGCGTCGAGAGCCCGATTTCCGGATTATGATGCAGGACGCGGGCATTGAGGGTGGTGGATAGCCGGATCATGACCTAATTCGCATGGGTGCAAGCAGGACAAGCGTAGCTATCTGCAATTTTCGTGCAAGCGCAAGAATTCTGCATCGCCGGGTGGTATCTCAGTTTGAAAGTCAGCCGGTTCCGTGGCCCAATCCTGAACTCGACGCCACTGTCGTCTGGAGGAAGCGCCTTGATGTTGCGTGAGGGGGAGAACAACGATCAAGGAGCCATTTCTCAATAATGCGGTGGTGGCGGCTCCGAGGCATCGCGCGGGGCTCCAATACTCTGAATTTCCACAAGCAATTTGGCAACTTGCCGCTCCAAAGCGTCGATCTTGCGCCACTGGGCGGTGACTGCGTCGTTCAGTTCGGCAATTGTCTTGTCCTGGTGCGCGACTAGCGTCTCCAGAGCATCGAGGCGAGAAAAATCCGAGTGTCCATCGATCATGTCAAGCTCCATTACAAATTGACCGCCATCAAGAATCGATACCGATGACGTTTTGCGGCCAATGACTGTTATTGCGCGTTTCATCCCGCTGGGGCGGGCGTGGCTGTCGCACTCCTCGCCAGAGGACGCGCCCCCAAAGTCCTGCGCCCGGCGCGTCCACGGTCATATCGATAAGGCCTCCGGCAGGATTTGGCCGAAGGCTGCGTTTGAAAGGGTGCGGACGGCGAGCCCGCAGTCTGCCGCCACTGTGTGGAGCATTCCTTCGAACTCGCTCCGTGCCGAGTTTGAGCAGAACGCCAGTCCACAGACGTCGCCATCGACGCCGGATCGCATGATTATCTCCACACCGGCCGCCTGCAGCAGGGCGATGGCATTCGGCCAGTTCTCCTCGAAAAGTTCAAAGGGCAATGGTGATACGAGCGGAGGAGGCACCTCCGGCGGCCGCGACACCAGGGCGAATTGGCTCGCATTCCACCACTGAAAATAAGGATCTTCGAAAAGATGGAGCGCTGCGTCCTCGCGACGGGTCGACAGGAGTGGAATCTTCGCCGGCGCAACCCTGGATAGGAGACGCCGCCAAGCGCCTCGGGCGGCAATTGCGGGCCGTGAAACCGCATCCTCGCCTTGCATCTGCCATGAATCCCCGCTGCCCCGCGATCCAACCGAGCACGGAAAGGTGATGCGGCCGTAACGCGCCATGGCGCCGGCAAGTGCTCGGGCGACCTTTGCCGGTACCCCGCCGCCGGGGCTTTCGAGGGTCCACCCGGCCATCACGCCAAGGCCGTCACCGGCCGGAAACGCCCCGAGCTGCCAGTACCGTTCAGCGGGTTCACCAGTGAGAACGATCATGCTCCTGTCCGCTTTCTCTAACATGCTTCACCGGTAACTTACTGGAGCCGAATTGGCTTCAAATCAAAATTTAAAGCGCCAACCAAAGTTCAACTTTGAAGCAAAAGACCGGCGGAGCGCTCCTGATGGGGAAGTCCGTTCGTGGCCCGATGCAGAGCTTTAAACCGGGACACGAGCCGTCGCCTGGAGTGGATTGAGCGCGGTACGGTACCGTGCTATATGGGTAAAAATATATGTAACGAGGGACGTGGCGGCATGACAGTTGAAGTTTCCGCAAAGGCGGCCGACACGCTGGCGAACGAGGAGGCCATCGGCCTGTGCGTCCGCCGCTTTTACGAGACGGCGCAGAAGGACCCCCTGCTGGCCCCTGTGTTCGAAGTCAGCATCGCGGATTGGGAGCACCATTTCAGCAAGCTCCAGGATTTTTGGTCGCGCGCCCTGCTGGGCACGGAGCGCTATTCCGGTTTTCCGTTCCCGCCGCACCTGCGGCTTCCCGTCGAGCCCGAGCATTTCGCCCGGTGGCTGGCATTGTTCGAGCAGACGGCCGGAGAAACGCTGAGCCCAGCGCTTGCAGAGAAGGCAGTCGAGAAAGCCCGGCACATGGCCACCTGTTTCCAGGCCGGCATTTTCCCGTTTGTGGATAAGGATGGCAGGCCAACCCGGCAGCCCGAGCGATAATTTCCTGATCGTCATCCCGGAAACACCGGAGCGTTATCCGGGATCTTTACGAGTTCTGGCCGGTGTTTGTTAAGAACCCGGAAAACGCTGAAGCGTTTTCCGGGATGACGGCCACCAGAGCAATCGGCTAGATTCGGCATGAGCCTCGGCAGCACGCCAGAAGATCAAGCGGCGCCGGGCCCCTTCTTCTCAAACGCGATGGTGATGCTGTAATCGCCGGGCGTAGTGCCCTCCCTGACCGGGATGGTCACATCGCGGACCACCGCGAAATAGGATATCGGGTTTTCGCGTGTGATGGTCACGCTCAGGGTGAACGGCTCGGAGGTCAGCCTGCCTTTCGCCTTATCGAGAACCAGCATCGTGGCGGGCAGGGTGACCGGCCCCGGCTTGCCCTTGGGGCCAAGCAGAACCCGCCCCGCAATGCCGTACTTCACCTGGACCATGCCGCCGGCAAACTTGCATTCCCGGGCCGTTTTGGTGATTTCGCTGTGGTGGATGACAGCCTTGCTGCTGCCGACGCGGTTGCCTTCGTAAATGGTCATGTCCCGCTGGCCGGCTTCGACCTGAATCACGGGGCAGCCGTTGGCCGCCGCCATTTCGATTGGGCCGTCCGAGTTGGTGCGCGCGGCCGCCATCATGCTTTCCTCTGTTATGATGGGCGTCCAGGTCTCCTGCTTCTTGCTGGAGAAAAGGCCGCTATCCCCAAGGGAGGGCATTGACGAGAGGCCGCAGCCGCTCAAAGCCGCAGCCAAGCTTGCGAGGCCGATAATCCTAAAAAACGCCGGTGCGATCCGCCTCATCTGCCCTTCCAGTCTTTCATTGCCACATTCCAACGCCTGCAACACCCCCGCGACTTTAGTTGCCCTCGCTTTTTTATGGTTTGCCGCGCTCATCCTTGTTACAACAGGGCAACGTATCCGAACGCGCTCATGGCGAACCTAACGGTCCGCAGAGAGGGCCGCAAGCTTGAACGCTCCCTTCCCCGCCAAATTTGACCTTTTTGCGGATGCTGGCCTGGCATTTGCGCTTCAGCCGCGCTGGAGGTGGCCTTTATGACGATGAAACCACACCTTGACGTGCTCCTCGCGGCACCGCGGGGATTTTGCGCCGGGGTCGACAGGGCCATTCAGATCGTCGAGCTTGCCATAGAGAAATACGGCGCGCCAGTTTATGTCCGGCATGAAATTGTGCATAACCGCACGGTGGTTGAGAGCCTCGTGGCCAAGGGCGCGATTTTCGTCGAGGAGCTGAGCGAAATTCCCGACACCGGGGCACCGGTGATTTTCTCGGCCCATGGCGTGCCCAGAACGGTTCCACAGGAGGCGCTCGAAAGGAATTTCCTTTATCTGGACGCGACCTGCCCGCTTGTCTCGAAGGTGCATTCGGAGGCAGCCAGGCATCATGCGAACGGCCTTGAGATCGTTCTGATCGGCCATTCGGGTCATCCTGAAGTGATCGGCACGCTGGGCCAGCTTCCGGCGGGTGCGATCAGGCTGCTCGAAAGGGTGGAGGACGTGCCCGCGCTTAAACCCCGCGATCCGGCCCGGCTTGCCTATATCACCCAAACCACGCTGTCCGTGGACGACACGATTGAAATCGTAGCGGCTCTGAAGGCGCGCTTTCCGCGTATCCAGGGTCCGCATAAGAACGATATTTGCTACGCCACTACGAATCGGCAAAGTGCTGTGAAAGCGATAGCGAAGCGCTGCGACGCCATCCTCGTGGTGGGTGCGCCGAACAGCTCCAACTCGAAGCGGCTGGTCGAGGTTGCTCTCAGGTCCGGGTGTCCGAAGGCGATGCTGGTGCAAAAGGCTTCCGAAATTTCCTGGGAGGATCTGCGGAACATCAAGACGCTGGGGCTCACCGCGGGGGCGTCTGCGCCTGAAATTCTCGTGGATGAGATCGTCGAAAAGTTCAAAGCCAGATACGATGTGGCCATCGAGGCCGTGAGAACAGCGGTCGAGGATGTGATCTTCAAGATCCCGCGGGCACTGCAACAGGCGGCGGCGCAGTAAGGCACATGGCGGTCTATACCGAAGTTGCAGCCGAGGAACTCGACGCGCTTTTGGAGCGCTATCGTATTGGCGAGCTGTCCTCCTGCAAGGGCATTGCCGAGGGGGTTGAGAACAGCAATTTCCTGCTGAGCACCGATAAGGCACAGTTCGTCCTGACGCTTTATGAAAAGCGCGTTTGCCCGGACGATCTGCCGTTCTTCCTTGGGCTTATGGAGCACCTCGCCCAGAACGGCGTGAATTGCCCGACGCCGGTGCATGACCGTGAGGGCAGGGTGTTGCAAACCGTTGCGGGTAAGCCCGCGGCGATCGTCACGTTTCTGTCCGGATATTCACTGCGGAAGCCACTGCCCGCGCACTGCCGGGAGCTTGGCGCGGCACTCGCGACATTGCACGAAGCGGGCCTCTCATTTCCGCTCAGGCGCGAGAATGCCCTTGCCATTGCGGGTTGGGAAAAGCTCTTCGCCGCGATAGAGGGGGTGGCTGACAAGCTGCTGCCAGGCATGGCTGGGGAAATCGGCGCGGAACTCGAAGCTCTCAGTCAGGAGTGGCCGGCAAGCCTGCCCCAAGGCGTCATTCATGCCGACCTTTTCCCGGACAACGTCTTTTTCCTTAACGACCGCGTTTCCGGTGTGATCGACTTCTATTTCGCCTGCGACGACCTGCTGGCTTACGATGTGGCCATTTGCATGAACGCCTGGTGCTTCGAACCGGACCATGCCCTCAATGTGACGAAGGCGCGCGCGCTCTTGAACGGCTATAACTCCGTGCGCCGGCTTGCGGCGGACGAGGTCGCGGCGCTGCCGGTTCTGGCCAGGGGCTCGGCGCTTAGATTTCTGTTGACCCGCCTTTACGACTGGTTCAACACCCCGCCATCGGCATTCGTGAAGCGTAAGGACCCCATGGAATACTGGCGCAAGCTCAAGTTTCATCAGGGTGTGAAGACGCCCGGCGCCTATGGCTTCTAGCGCCGACGGGCAGGCGCAATCCGGCGCCGTAATCATCTACACGGACGGCGGCTGCAAGGGCAATCCGGGCCCTGGCGGCTGGGGTGTGCTCATGATGTACAATGGGCGCGAGCGCGAGCTTTGGGGCGGGGAACCGCATACCACCAACAACCGCATGGAGCTGATGGCGGCTATTGCCGCGCTTGAAGCTCTGAAGCGGCCCTGCCGCGTCGAGCTTTACACCGACTCGCAGTATTTGCGGAACGGCATTACCACCTGGATCGGCGGCTGGAAGGCCAGGGGCTGGAAAACCGCGCAAAACGATCCGGTGAAGAACGTCGATCTTTGGCAGCGCCTCGACGAGGCTCAGCGCCGGCATAAGGTGAGCTGGCATTGGGTGCGCGGCCACAGCGGCCACCCGGAAAACGAGCGCGTGGACGGTCTCGCGCAGCGCGGCATCGCGGAGCAGGAGGCGGCCGCGAAGGAGGGCCGGAACGGAACGCCGCCGGGCAAATGACCGCGGGAGCGGCCGTTACCGCCAGTGCGGCGCCTGTCTGCCCCGCGCACACCCACTATGGCAAGCCCGCATATTTCTTGCCGCGCTCGAAGGCCTCGTCGACGCTCAGGTTCGCGGAATCGAAGCCTGCTCGCACCATCGCCGCGCGAAACTGAGGCTCGCCGTGGTGGCTCGGGTCGTTGAAGGCTGTGTCGCCCAGCGAGAACATCACGGCGGCGCCCTCCTCAAGGTGCGTATTCATCTCCAATTTATCGAGGAACTCCGGGCGTTTAGGGCGGATAAGAAATGGAGAATCCGGGACGGAGAGGCTGGGAATATAGGTATTGGCATAAGCCCAGCCCGCGAGGAAATCGGCATGGGGCTCCATTTCCCACCGGTCCAGCGATGCCATCCCTTTCTTGAACTGAAGGATGTGGCCCATCTCATGCAGCGCTGCGAAGGTGCTATTCTCGTGGTTTCTGATCAAAGCTTCGGTTTGCAGCCAGGCCTCCATGGCATCGAGTTCCCGCAGCAGGTTGATCCCAAAGAGCACTGTGCCATCGGGGCCATCCGGCGAATAAACGCGCGGCGTCGCAAATGCGTTTGCGCCATCGCTATCGTCGATTAAGAAAACGGCCGCCCGCACGCCGAAATGGCGGCCAACTGAAACTGCCTGGCCTCCCACAACGGATTTGAGGCGCAAATCGGCAAACAGATCGGTGGAGGGATCGAGCACGCGAATATCGCTTTCCGCGCTGGCCGCGGTTACCGCGCAGCCGTGAAACTTTTGCTTTGCGCGGGCCCTCCCGCAGCACGGAAGACCGCCAGCGGTTACGGACGCGATCAGACCGCGGAGAAGCGTTCGGCGATCCATGGCACCTCCCAATCGATGTCGCCAGTGCCGCGCCCGGTGGCCGATAGACTGGGGAAGGTCCGTTCCCGATGGCGCCCGCGGCGATGGTTGTTAGGATACTTTTCCAGCGCGAGCGTGTCTATGGCTGCAATCCGCTGCACTTGCCTCATGTGCCCCATATGCAGTCAATCCGAGCTGGCTTGCCGGACGCGGATGTGCCTGTGCGCTTCGGCCGTTTCCTCGCCGTGAACGTGGGCTTCGTCGGGCATCTCGACCGGCACCGTCACGAGCCGGCCGTGCCGCACGCCGCGCTCGGCGGTGAGATGCTCCGCATAGTGCTGCACATCGGCGGTCTTGCCCCTCAGGATCGCCACCTCCATGCAACTCTCGTGATTGAGATGAACGTGCAGCGTGGTGAGCACCAGGTCGTGATTCTCGTGCCCGCTGTCGCAAAGGCGCTTGGCAAGTCCGCGCATTTCGTGGTCGTAGACATAGGTAAGCGCCGCGACGCACTCTCCCGCGGCGCCGCCGCTGTCCTCGTTGGCCCGCTCCAGCCCCGCGCGCAGGAGATCGCGAAACACCTCCGAACGCGCTTCGTAGCCGCGCGTTTGCATGAAGTGCTCAACCTCGGCCATGAGATCGTCGTCGATGGTGATCGTAATCCGTTGCATCAGGCACTCCTCGCTGGCCCCACGGTCCCCGAATCTGGCACTATGCGCCCGAGCTTATCACGGCTTTGCGGGAAATCACTCGCGGAGACAGGTATGGGCTTGCAGCCGCAACGGTGTTCGGTATATTGCGCGCTTACATACCGCGCTTTCCACGAAGGCGCAGCGGAGAGGTGGCCGAGTGGTTGAAGGCGCACGCCTGGAACGCGTGTAGGCGGGTAACCGTCTCGAGGGTTCGAATCCCTCCCTCTCCGCCAGCAATTTCCATCCCCACACTCTTCATCCATCTGAAATCATTGAATCTTCTTGGTTTCCGCACAGCAGCCAACGGCTCACGCCTTGTTTTGTGACGCAAACTGTGACACAAACGGTGACGCAAAGCCGTCTTCCAAGCCATTGGAGAAGCGCATGGCCGGGCAGGTTCGAAGCGCCGTTTTGAGGTCGCACGCCGACGCGACCTGCCTCGAATTGCGCAACGGCATTTGGCAATATCGCAGGCGCGTCCCGGGCCAACTCACCCAGATCGACCCACGCCGGGAAATCCGCATCTCAACAGGCTGCCGGGATCGCGCAAGCGCGGTGATCGTTGCGAGCCAGCTCAATGAGGAGGTCGAGGCGCATTGGTGCCTGCTGCTTGAAACGGCTGTGCAAAACGGCTCCATCGATGGTCATGCCGGACGCTTCGACGTGGCCCTGCGGGTTGCCCGCCGTCTCGGTCTTACCTATCGGCCGGCAAATGAACTGGCCTCCGGGCCATTGGCGGAGGTTCTGGCACGGGTTGAAGCGCTGGAGGATCGCGGCCAGGCCGGCAATGTGGTCATGCAAAGCGCTGTGCTGGGCGGCGCTGAAAAGCCGGAGCTCAAGCTTTCGGATTTGTTTTCCACCTATGAAAAGCTCTCGCAAGATCGCCTTTTCGAAAAGAGCGAGGGGCAGATCCGGAAATGGCGCAATCCAAGATTGAAGGCCATCGGCAACCTGATCGATCTCGCCGGAAATAAACCCATCTCCCAGCTTACGCGCGACGATGCGCTGGACTTCCGTTCGTGGTGGCTGGATCGCGTCCGTGACGAGGGTTATGATCAGGGCTCTGCCAACAAGGACATCGGCTACATCGCGTCGATGATGAAGGTTGTGGATGAAGCCTTCCGGCTCAAGCTCAGCTTGCCATTTGCCGGCTTGCGCATTGCCGGTGAAAAGCACAACCCGCGCGTACCGTATGATCCCGAGTTCGTGCGCACCCGCATCCTGCCCGGCCATGAGCTGGAAAGCCTCAATGCGGAAGCGCGCGCCGTGGTGATTATGGTCGCAGCAACCGGGATGCGCCCGAGCGAGGTCGTGGGCCTAATCGGCGAGAGGATCGTTCTCGATAACGAGGTTCCGCATGTTCAGGTGCGGCCCGATGGCCGACAGCTCAAAACAGAACAGAGCGAACGGGATCTCCCTCTTGTGGGACGGGCGCTTGAGGTGATGCGCACGTTTCCTGACGGGTTTGCCCGCTACCGGACTTCGCCGGACGCGCTATCGGCTGTGGTCAATAAGGGACTGACTTCAGCGGGATTAAGGCCCACATCCGGGCACACGCTTTATTCTCTGCGCCATACCTTCAAGGACCGGCTGATTGCGCTCGAAGCGCCGCAGCGTATTCAGGACGCGCTGATGGGCCATGCGGTAAAAGAGGTCAAGTACGGTGCCGGTCCAACGCTAAAACATAAGGCAGAGTGGTTGATGCGGGTCTGGGGTTAGCATGGCGGCGTACCAGCTCACGGGCGCGGGAAAGGGTATCCTCGGCACGGTCATAAGCAGCCAGCTCGGTTTCCAGACGCTGGTAGATCGCAAGGTACTTTTCGCCGCCAGGAGATGACACGATGCCGGCCATAACCAGCAGGGCTCGCAGGATGCGCTCGCGCGTGACCGGTTCGCCCAACCGCTCAGCCGGACTTTTTATGACGGCGGCGCTTCTCCGCTGCACCGCGTCCGGCCTGTCTTTCCTGTTGCGCTTGCGTGACTGCATGTCACCATGCCCGGCCTACATCCCTCGACCATAAAGAGAGAGATGCCGCCGGCATGAAAGCGGGCTTCTTGATAGAAAGATGCTAGCGAGAATTCATGCGGCTGTTTAGCCCGCCAGGGGCTCGATGCAGTCCGGCTGATTGTATGCGGGCTTATTCATTTGCGGCGTCACCGGAAAGAACCGCAGATCCTCGTTCACGCCGCGCGATAGCGCTGGTGTTCCGCCCGCCAGCCACGGTTCAATCGCCTCGCGATCAAGAACGAGCGGCATACGGTTGTGCAATTCCTGCGTCCCCTCGCAAGCGTTAGTGGTGATGATGGTGCAGGAATGCAGATCGTCCTTCCAACGCTCCCAAAGCCCGGCGAAGCTTATGGGGTGGCCGTCTTTGCGGGTGATGTAGAACGGCTGCTTGAACGGCTTCGAGGCAAGCCTGCCAGGCATCGCCTTCCATTCGAAATAGCCCGAAGCAGGCACGATGCAGCGCCGCGACTTCCAGGCCGAGCGAAAGGCTGGCTTCTCCGCCACTGTCTCAAGCCGCGCATTGATGAGCTGGTTGCCGATCTTCTCATCCTTGGCCCAGAACGGCACCAAGCCCCAGCGCATCGTTCTGTAGATGCGTCCGGCATCTTCCTTCACGATCACACCCACGTCCTGCGTCGGCGCGATATTCCACGACGCGCGCAAGTTTGGGATCGCGGCATTCGGAAGATCGTAGAGTTCGACCAGCTCGGCCCAGGTAAACTGCTGTGTGAAGCGCCCGCACATATTGTACTCCTCAGCTCAGCCATATAGGGGCTAGCGAGCCGTCCTGGAACGGCAGAGGGACGAAGTTGTGCGGTTGTTTCACTGGATGAACGGAGACTTAGGGAGCCGCCTTCCCCTTGGTGTAGCTTTTCACCCAGCCAAGAAAGCGGGCATCCTCGCTGCGAGCGGCATCCTTATCCGCCGCCCACTCCAAATAGATTTGCTCCAGCGCGTAGCGATCCCAGCCGGGCGCAAGATCATGGGCGCGCTCGAAGGCCTCACCGCTGATCCGCACAACACGCGGCTGAGGCTTCACAACACCATGAACCTCGCCGCCCCCACTTCCTCCGGCCGTGCGGCCACCCGAATTCGTACCTGCCGCCTCGCCGTCCAACCGTCCTGACGGCGTGGCGGCATTACGGCTTGCCGCCATGCCGCCGGCGGCATCATCCCCCTCCCGCTTGTAGAACACCGCCTGCCCCGCCTCCACGGTCAACGCATAATCCGGGAGATGATTGCTCCGGACCAGCGTGCGGATATGCGCGTTGAAATGCTTCTCCGCCTGCTTCGAGCCGACCTTCTTCTGCAGCAAATCCAGTCCGACCCGCCACATGCGCTGGCGGCCGCAATGCTTGCGCACAATCTCATAGATGCGCCGGTCGACGGGGGCTCGCAGGCGAAAATAATCACGGCTGATCGGCAAGACCTCGGCGGACGCGATGGCCCGGAATATCCAGTCCGACAGCTTGACCTCCAGGTAGCGCAGTCGCTCGGAGTGCATCGATCCCTTACGGTTGTATTCAAACTCGTCGATAAGGCCAAAGCCGCGCGTGGTTCGCTCATCCCCCGTGGCAATAGTCGTGTTGATGACGACGCCACGAAGCCGGTTCAGCGCAGGCAACAGCCGTTCATAACCAAGGTTGTTCGTCGGCCGGTTCGTCTCCACCAGCATATCGTGGGTGCTCAGCCGCACGACCGGGCCGAATTCCTCTCCATCGTTCTTCATCCGCATCAGCTTCGAGATGCAGTAAATCATGATGTCCTTGTCGAACACCGTCGGCAGGCCGAGGCTGCTCGGAATGAGCTCCAGCTTGCATTCCCCGTTCGTGTAGGAAAGCCGCCGCCGCTCGGGCTTGGTCGACAGCGAATAGATCGGGTGCTCCATGGTCGCCATGTCGCTCTTCGGCACCATATCGAGCGTGTCGAGGACGAAGAAATCGCGCACCGGATGGCGCTCAGGAAGAAGAGGCGTTCGCACAAGCCATTGTCAGCATGAAGAAAAATCTTTTTCAAGGGATTCGCACTATCACCGACCAGGCCAGGCCCAGCTGCCGGAAATGGCTGAATTAGCTGGCTTTTGCAGATTCGCACTATCACCGACCGGCTTCGCACTTTTGGCGACCAAACTTCGCACATCCAGCGACCCGCATTCGCACCTTTGGCGACCGGATTTCGCACATCCAGCGACCAGCCAAATCAAAAGCGCACGGGATATCAGCCTCATGTAACCGATATCCACAAGCCTAACTCATCTAACTATTCTCTTAACAATTTTAACATCTACCGCGCTCACTAACGAAAGGGATGGCGGTTGCCGATTATTTGAATCTTTGGATTAGAAAAAAGAAACAGGCCAGCAGAGGCGCAGACGCTTTTTAGATACCGCCACACTATTTCTTCAACATGGCCACGAATCATTGTTGACTTCCTCCGTCACGACAGTACGCTGTCATGACAGCACTACGAATTGCCGTAGTGCCGTCTTGCCGTCATTACGGGCTGACAGCCCGAAAAGGGATACTTCATGATTATAACTCTCGCCTCCTCCAAGGGCGGCGTCGGTAAATCGACCATCACCGGCTGCCTTGCCGGTGTCTGGGCCGCCGATGGCGATACCGTCCATATTGTCGATCTCGATAACAATCGCACCGTGTCGCGCTGGTTCGCCGATCCTGACCGGCGCCCCCCAAATATCACTGTGTCCGCCCCGGACCCGTCAGGGCTGACCGAGCACCTCGCAGAACTTGCGGCCACGTCCAATCCCGATCTGATCCTGATTGACGTTGCCGGGACCTACGAACGCGCGCTCACCGTCGCCGCCGCCCGCGCCCATCTCACCCTCATTCCAGCCGCGCCGACCGAGGCCGATATCTACGAAGCCTCGCGGGTCGCCCACCATATCACCTCGGTGTACCAAGAATTCGGCCGCCAGCCACTCTATCGCCTGCTTCTCAATCGCGTGCAGCCCCTTGCATCCGGCGCACAGCTCTATGCAACGCTTGAAATTGTCCGCCTTCGTCTGCCGCGGATCAAGACCCGCATTCTTCAACGGGCTGCCTATGAGGAGCTTGGGCTATCCGGCCAACCGCCTCACTTTGCCGACTTGAAACGCCCAACCGTCGCCAAGGCCGTTGAAGAACTTGATGCCGTCCGCGCCGATATCGACGCACTGCTGCAAACAACCACCCTCTCAGAACCCCTCGAAGGAGCCGCTTAATGACTAAACCCAATTTTCGTCCGATCTCCCCTCTTGATGTCGATGACGATGCTCTGGAACGCGTCAATCAACGACTAGGCGTACCCACGATGGTTCGCCCGGTGAGCAAGGCTTCACAGACCGACGGTGCGACGGCAAGCCGTCAGCCCGTCGCGCCGCCAAGGCGGCAACAAAAGCTCACCGTGCGCATACCGGGCTATCTGGTCGACGCGCTAAAGCAGAAGGCTTTGGATCACAGAACCACGGTCCGCAACCTCGTCCTGCTGGCCTTGCAGAAAGACGGCTACACCGTAGACCCTGCCGATCTTCTACCAGGGGCAGGTGGCAGTGATTGACTTGGCCAGTTGCAGCCGTCGAGCCGTCTGGACGGCCTGCCGTCACGCTGTGTTGATGGCCCGGAAATCAGCATAGGGTGTCGGCACAGGACTTGATGTGTGGCGGCGCGAGTGCCTGCCGGCGGCAATACGGCATGACGGCTAAACGTCGCGACCAACCCCTTGCGATTTCCCGGCCGCGTCAAGCGCGAGCCAGCAGTCCCGCATCTTCGCGAAGAATCCAGAGGGCAGGAACCCATACGCCATCGTGCGAGGCGCACGGCCCGGAATGATCCGCAGATCGAAGCCAGGCCACACGAATTCATTGAATTCGGATAACACGACCCAGGACCGCGCGGCATCAAGACCAGCAGCTCGGCACACCGCCGCCGGAATCTCCAGCGCTTCCGTACCCGCTATCGGCGCGGAATGTGTAATCGGCAGAGCGTAGACGTGCGTCTCGTGCCCGCCGGAATGCTTCACCGCCATGACGATTGCCGCAGGCCTGTCCTTGTCGCCTTCTTCATGCCCTTGCGCAGCATCGTCAGCCCAAAGGTAGTTATAGCGGATCACGAGACCGGGAAAGGGCTGAGGCAAACTCACGGTTCGACCTGTCCGCCGTGGTTTGCTTCAACGGCGGCGGCCATTTCGGTGAGGATGCGTTCCTGTTCCGCGTCGGAGGGAACGGTCGCGGCAATGGCGAGTGCGCGTTCTTCAGGCGACAAACTACCGGTCAGCCGCGCCTTTCGAGCCGCCTGCAGCAGAAAGGCATAGCGTTCGGCGGAGACGATCACCACATGCTCGCGGTCGTGTTTTGTCACAACGACCGGCTCAAACCGGGCCTTGTCAATCATCTGGCCGAGCTTTTGATGCAGCTCCAGCGAGGTTACGCGCATATCAGGCATGTCCTATTCCACTTCCTATAATGCCCATTATACCTATTTTACCCATTGATCGCAATACTTACAAATCCGCCGTCGAAGCCGCTTTCGTATGGTCAAGCAGGTGGTGCCATGCAACGGGTGAGATACGGCACGACGGCGAGGCGGCGTGCCGTCACCATGCTCACGGCACCGTCCAGCATCGAGAGCGGCTGCGCTCCGTGATCTCGCGCGGCGTCGAGCCCAGCTGCTGGATAATCAGGCGAAGCGCCGGCTTTCTGACGCCCAGTTCTTTGCTGGCCAGCAGTATGGAAAATAGCCGGGCACCTAAAACGAAATCTGCTCAATCTCGGCCCAGGCGATCTCCCGCGACCGGCGGTCGTACAGCTGGGTCGTCTGCGTGGACGCGTGACCGGCGATGATGGCCGCGCGCTCCAGGAGACCGCCCGCGCGCAAGAACGCGGTGATGCCGGTAGCCCGGAAGGTGTGATTGCAGATATGCGTCTTGATGCCGGCTCGCCTGGCGCGTCGCTGCAGCATCGCCCAGGCCATCCCCTGGGTCATGGCCCTGCCGGTTGGCCGGAGAGTGACGGTTCCGTTTTCCTCAACTTCGCGGTTGAAGGTCTGGAACACCGGCAGCTTGCCGAGGTGACCGATACCCAGCCGCTCAAGATAAGCGACGAGATACAGTTCGAGCTGGCGATGACAGGGCACTTCGTGCGTCTTGCCCCGCTTTTCATGCAGACGCAGCCAAAGACGGCACTGCTGATGAAGGACGTCCTCGACCTTAACCTTGAGCGCCGCATTGATACGGCCGAAGGTGTACGCCATGGAGGCGATGAGCGCGCGGTCGCGAAGCCCAATCAGCGTGGTGCAATCGATGCTGTCCAGAAGGGTTCTGACCTCTTCTCCGGTCAGCACCGGGGTTTTGCCAATATCGACGCTGTGGCGCGGCCCCTTCACGACCGCCGCCGGGTTGGTGTCGACACTGTGGGCTTCCATCAACGCGCGGAACAGCATGCGCACCGCCGCCAGCCGCAGTTTGATGGTGGGCGCAGCCAGGCCAGTGCGCTCCATGGCGGCAACCCAGTCCGACACATCGACGGAGCGGAGGGTTTCAAGGCGCTGTCCTGTTGGCCGCTCGCCGGTGAAGAGCAAGAAATCATCGGCGGCGCGCAGGTAGGCCCTGCGGGTGTGGGCGTTGCGGATTTTGGCTTTGAAGAATTCCAGGATCGCGTAGCGGGCGCGTGGATCGGCGGCAGCCAGGGCGGGCAAAGCCATGCATGGCAAAGCCAAGGCTGGCAGTTGCGCCGCCGCCAAAGGGATGAGGCTCTGGGTTGGCTCAATCACTTCGACGGTGTGTGAGGTAGATTGCAGATGAGTCATGCCGGAAGTGTGGCATAAACAGATAGATGATAAAAGCGATTATCCCCTATCCTTCCAGTTACCGCAAAAAGGACTTCCAGGTCTGTCCAGAATAGGGGTAGGGTGTGTCGTTTTCCCTTAAAAGCAGGACTCTCTGCTCTTCAGTGAATTCGGCTTGCGATTTTGTCCCTTAAAAACAAAACTCGTCCCTTAAATGCATGACTCAGGTCAAATCATGATTTTGTCGATTTCCTCGACAGTTACTTCACGTGATCGCCTATCGTACAGCTGCGTCGTTCGCAGAGATTCATGGTTCGCGATGACTGCCGCCCGCTCCAGGGTCCCGCCACATCGCAGAAACGTCGTGATACCTGTCGCCCGAAACGTATGATTGCAGATTGAGGTTGCTATACTTGCCTTTTTGGCTCGGCGTTGGAGCATTGCCCAGCTCAACATCTGGCTCATGGGCCTATCGCTTGGGGTCCAATGCACACGCCCTTCGATGATGTTTCGGTCGAAGGTCATGAAGAGCGGTCCCTTCTCATCCTGGATTGCCCCGAGCGTGGCCAAGTAAGCATCAAGATAAGCGACAAGCTGGGGATGGCATGGCACGTCCTTCTGCTTTCCGCCCTTCTCCTGCAGCCGAAGCCAAATCCGCCCTTCCTGCTTGATGACATCTTCGAATTTGAGTTTGATGATCGCGCCGATACGGCAAAACGTAAAAAGCATGGCCGCGATCATGGCCCGGTCGCGCACACCGGGAAGCGTCGTTGCGTCGATGCTGTCCAGCAGCGCCCGGGCTTCGATCGCCGACAGTACCGGTGTTTTCCCTTCCTTGACGACTAGCTTAGGCCCCCGCACATGCGCTGCCGGGCTGGATTTGAGATGCTGCGCCTCGACCAATGCTCTGAACAGCATACGCACGGCGGCAAGCCGCTGCTTGATGCTCGCTGCGGCGAGGCCGATCCGTTCCATCTCATCGACCCATGCCGCGACGTGGAGCGACAGAATGGCATCCAATTCGATCCCCGGGGCTGTATGGGATACGTACAAAAGAAACTCTTCAGCCGCGTGCAGGTATGCCTTGCGGGTGTTTTTATTGCGCAGCTTGACCTTGAAGAACTCGAGTATAACGAACAGCGTATCCAGATTGGTATTGGCCAACACGCCATGGTGCCTTGAAAACACCTTGGCTGGCTCGTCGATCTCTAATATTTTCGGCTGTGCAATCTGGTTCATAGTAAGCATTCTGTCGGAATTCGCATATGTATAAAAGGGATTATCAATATGTGATTCGAGCAATGCCAAAAGACACCACAAAATAGGTATTTGTAACACAGTCTATTGCCTTAATAAACTCAATAAGCTAGTTTATGATTCAATGAATTCAGGTATTTCCATCTCCTACGAAAAACTACCCCTTGATCGCCTTTGCACGCCGCTCGTAGAGGCGACAGCACTGCTTGCCCGGATCGACGAGCGCCTGCGCCGGTCCCCTTGGCTCGGGACGGCAGTCTCCCGCCGATTGCTGTTTTCCCAGGCCTGCGCTTGGCAGCTTGCCGAAGGCGAACTCGTTTACATGGACGAACTCGTCGCCCTGGATGCCGGCGTGCCGATCGGCCCGCCGTCGATCTCTCTTTCTCGCGCCCATGACACGCTGCACAGCTGGCGCAAGGCGTTAGACCTGGATCCTCGGCACCTTCTGGCCGATCCCGTAGCAACGAAACCGCCCGTCCCTGTGCAGGGGAACGGACAGCCGCCTGGCGTAGAACGCCGTCCCTACGACCCAGACCGACTACGCGACTGGAAGGAGGTCCTGCGCCAAACCAACGGTTTGCCGGCATTGCTCGCCGCAGCAGTGACTTGGGAAGCCTGGATCGCCCTGGACCCCGAAGAAAATGGAGGATGGCGTGCGCCCTTGCTCGCCGGGTTGATGATGAAGGCGCGCGGCTTGACGACCCAGTTCCTGCTTCCCCTGGACACTGGGCGCAAGCACTGCACGGCGCGAAGGGTTGAGCCGCGTTCGACTGAGCAGCACTTGACATACTTCATTGAACTCGCCCTCGCCGCCTGCTGCGTCGTAAGCAAGGAAATTGATCGCCTCGTTCTAGCCGATGAGATGTTGCGCCTGAGAATTCGGGGGCACCAGAAAAACTCTCACCTCCCTCAACTAGTGAACCTCTTCCTGATATCGCCTGTCGTGTCCATTCCGCAGGCGGCCAAGCAGCTGCGCATCAGTCAGCAATCCGTGCGGGCCCTGCTTCCGCAGCTTGGACAGCATGTTCATGAAATCACTGCCCAAAAACGCTACCGGGCTTGGACGATCGATTAGCGGGTATCTGGAGGCGCTGACATGAGAGCACAACATGTTTTGCAGCTGCGTGCCGACGGCATGTCAAATCGTCGGATTGCAGCGAGCCTCGGTATCAGCGCCATGGCTGCGGGTGGATTGCTGCGCCAGGCGCTGGTCGCCTACCGTAGAATACGCCTCCATGAACGGCGGCTCGGCGGTTGCTTACCTCAATGTCCATTTCGGAGCGTGAGGCGTATAGAAAATAAACATAGGAAATAAAAGACTTAAATACTTTGCAAAAGAGAGATATACAGGTAGCTAACTCACCTGCGGCGTGCCGCAGGCTCAAAGGCCGCTCCGAACGCAAGTTCGGGCGGCCTTCTGCTTTTCGAGAGTTTGTTGCGTGCGCGCCATTGTCTATATCGCCATGCATCCACACGCACGGCGCAGGTCTATATCGGCGAGCATCACCCCGGAAGATATAAGGCAAGGCGCGGTGCTTGATGCCTGGGTTCATGTTACGTATTGTCGGGGGATGGCCGTTAAGTCCCGACATTTTGTAGCACCGCCAATTCAACGGAGCCATGCCCTGCGGAAGTAACGGAACAAGGGTGATAAGGTTTTTCTGCAAAAAACGCCGGTGTTTTTTGATAAATGCCGGGTTTAGAAACGTTCGCTCCCCATATCTACTGCAAAAACAACACCATTCGCCGCAGCCGAGTGCAACACGCAGCCGTCGAACGGTGCGAAATGGGCCTAAAGACGGACGGGGTTGGTGTGCTAGTAGTTGGATGGAGGAAAATGCGATGACCGACGATGCCGTTACGCCGAAAGACACTGTCATTGCCCTCATGGAGGAAACGGTCCCCGAACGGAAAGATGAGATCGCGGCACTTTGGAAGAGGTATAACCCCGATGTCATTCTGGTCGCGGATGCCAAGCGTATCACCCTGAATGCGGACAAAGACCGCATCACATTCGACGCAAAGACAATGGACGTGTTCTGGCTAATTGGCTTTAGCGGCTGGAAGGCTATCGAGTGCTATTCGCCGCTAGTGTTCTGTTCCGCAAGCAGCAGCCAGACGGTTGCTGATCTGATCAAGATTGACGACGGCCTTGGTGAAGTTGAACAAGCGTACAAAGAGCGGCGAGCCGCAGCGCAGACTCTGATCGATGCGGCAGACCCCGCATTAGCACCGTGGCCGCCGGACCTTCCGCGACCTAGCGCTGACCGCAACTTCCTCAACGATCCGCAGTATCAAGCCGTATTCGATCTCACCTGCCTCGCTGTCGCATTCACAATTTTTCATGAATTCCGTCATGTGATATTGGATAGCGACAATTCTCGCCCGCGAGACCCTCGGGAGGAGGAATTAGCTTGTGATGTATGGGCGCGTGAATTCATGACCAGCAAGCTAGCGGGATATGCCGAGGACAATGGTCATGATTATTCTCAGGTCTTGCGGAAACGATCCATGGGTCTGGCGCTTGCCGCCCTCATTCTTCATGAGATAACGCCGGTTTTGGATCATGGTGGCAACCAACTATATTTCTCAGTCGCGGATCGCATGCGAGCCATCCTCGACAACACGCCCCTGCCCGAGAATGACCATTTTTGGGTGTTTGCCGCGTCACTGCTGGTTGGAATCCTTAGACAGAAGCATGTTCCGATCGATGCATCAGCCATGAGTGCCTACGAACTCGCACGTTATCTTATCGCGAAACTCTAGGCGTCGATCCTGGCAGAGTTGGGATCCCGGATTTCGGTAAACCTTGTTTCCGATGCCGCCGAAGCGTAAAAACTGACGCAATGGATTTTAGGCACGGTTATGAACTTTTCGTTCGATCCCGATTTGATTCACAAGGCTCGTCAGCTCATTCTCCACGAGCCAAACCTCAACGTGCTCAAGCCTGAGCACGAGGGCCAATACACACCCTTGGTTGTGGCCATCGAAACGGAACTCAAGAAGCGTGATGCAGCCGGACTGCTTCTGCTACCCGACCTGAGCGCGCTTGCGAACACCACTGTTGGAATTTTTTCGGACTACGGCGGCGAACACAAATCCAGTAGTTATCTCACATACTCTTTTCTGATGTGCTCATGGGGTTCACTGGGTACATTTTGGGTAGAGATGAAAAAGCTTCGCGCGAATTGCGGACTCAGAAATAAAGAAATCGAATTCAAAGATTTTGGGATGGGCGTCGTGCGCAACGCGCTGCCGCCTTATCTGGACCTTCTCAACGGGTATGTGCCGGGGCTCCTCTTCACAGTCGTCGTGGAGAAACGGATTTTGTCACTGTTTGGCCCGCAAGACAGCTCAACCGGTTCCGCCTTAAGCCAAAGGCTAAAGGAAAAGGGGGTCGGGAAGCTTAAGCCGCAGGTTGCGGAAAAAGCTCTTCGCGTCGTTCACACCGCTGCGTTCTTGACCGCCTTGCTCGGGCACGAGGGGCAGAAAATTTTCTGGATGTCGGACCACGACGCGATTTGCCTCGATCTGAAGGCGCACAACCGTTTGCTGGCGCTGTTTCATAATGTCCTCGGTCTTTACACCGAGCAACAATTTGGCCTGATAGGCGGCGGGGTCCCTTTCAGTGAGCGCAGCACGGACTATCTCGACCTGTTGAGCGCCGCTGATATTGTCGCCGGATCGGTCAGCCAATATTTTACGAGCCGCGCCGCCGTCGGTGAGAAAGCTGCCCATGTCAAAGAGGGGGCCGAAAAGATTCTTGTGTGGCTTGGACATGACGGCCTGGCGTTGAAGAAGCAGTGTATCCAGCTTTGTCTTGGCGACGACGGCACGATCCGGTTCGGCGCCATCGGATTCAATCCGAAACAAACGCCGGATGCGGTCACGTTCCTGCCCATCCACCTATGCCGGTAGCGCCAGCGGTTATCTGGAAGTGCTGTCATGAAAGCGCCGCGCAACGTGGCCGCATCTGTCCAGCAGCGCCTCACCAACCGCGCCCGCGAACGGGGCGAGACCTTCGACATCGTGCTGACGCGCTAGCGTTTCGTTTAGCCAGAGAAGGCACCAGTGTTCGAACTGGCGTCTGCCAGAAGGTCCCGTATTTCTTTAAGTCTCCCGCAACCGAGGGAAGAACAATCCGATCTGGCCATGATTGAGCCTTGCGAGTGAACATTCTTTTGCCGATTGGCGTAAAGCATCGATAAAGCCACGCTACCGATGGGAGGGGCTCCGGAAGCCAGCGCGTTTTGCCAGGCTGTATCGCCACATGCGGGAACAGCACAAGCATGGATGCGTGAAGCCGCGCATACCGCGTCATGGGGCGATGATGATCGAGTGGAAAATCATCGGCATATCCACTTACGGGGCGTTCCAGCGGCCAGAACTCCAGGACGTTGGCCAATTGCCAAATCGGAGACTCCCATAAATGCGACGGAAGAGTGCGATCGTAGGGGCTGTAGAGAAAGAAAGCTATGTCCTCAATGAGCTTCACAAACTCAGATGCGGTGCAGCCGATAAGCTGTCTCGGCCAATCACGCTCACCCTGCGTAATAGCTCTCGCTAAGAACTGCTCTGCCGAATACGTCAACTGATGAAACTCTTCCGGTCGCGGTGCGCGCTTGCGATCACTGCTGTGCCTTCGATCGATGGGTAGCAAACAACCTCTGCAATAAAGACGAATTCTGCCATCCACGAGCCCCCATCGGGGTTGCGGTATTCCCCAGCAGCAAAACGATGTGTTTTGAAGCAGTTCTCCATGCACATGACAATGGCCAACGCCGGTAAGGCACCAATCGCGACGAAAATGTACGTCGCGGCCTGCGTCCCAGTCGTCACCAAAGCAGTAGACGCAAAAGCTTGGCGTGCTCTGATCGTCGAGTATCGGATAAAATTGGCGTCTGCTTTTCTGTTCTACGTAATTGGATAAGAGCGCTCGGGCGATATTAGTTTTGGACACCCCCGTCAGAGCCGATAACGCAGAGAGCGATGCATCACAGTTGCTGAGGTTTCCTAGATCTCTTGCCTCCTCTGGCAAGGATTGTGCAAGTGAATACCGTGACATTCCGTAGTGGAGGCCGATCCTGTCGAGCCAGGACGAGAGAAGCTCATCTTCGTAAAGCTGTGGCACAAACGGTAGGCGCGCCAGTGTCAAAGTGCCCCCTCCCTAGCGACGTTCGATACGCGAGGACACGAGCGGGAGCATGAGATCGCCGACCCGCAGATCCTCTTCGGTAATGATTTCGCGTCCATCCTGAATAGCTTTCACAGCAGCCACTTCAAGGAGCCTGAATATGCGATTGGTAACACCCTCGGTGAGTTCAAGGATGTGTTTGCGGCAGGACGGAACGTCAAGCTGCGGCTTCTGCCGAAGAGGCAACCAGCCCGTAATGCTGACAAGCAGCCGGCGAAACGCCGCGTCGTCCTTCCAGCGCGGCAACTCGAAGGCATCGAACCGCTCAGCCAACTGCGCATCCATTTGTAGCGCAACCCTTGCGTCCTCGGTACCCACGCACACGATCGGAATTTTCAGGTCGTTGGCGATGAACCGTAAGGTGTTCAGCATCACACGCTGCATCCGGGGGGTGCCCGCCAGCATCGAATGAAGTTCATCGATAATGATCATCTTGGTCTCGCAGCGCGTGAGGAGGTTCCGGACCGTCTCCCGTGTGCGCTTGCCGGTAGATCCCGTCAGCGAAGGGCTGCCGATCGCTCGGAGAACTTCATCAAAGAAGGCTAACTCATCAGGAAAGGGAGGCATCTGAACGTACACGACTGGCTTGCGCATAACTCCTACACCGCTGTCAACAGCATCAGGATGGTCGCGCATGAACTTGCCTACGATCTTGGTCTTGCCCATTCCGGTCACGCCGTAAATCAGTAGGCATGGCATGCGGTCTCGTGGCGGGTAGTCGAGAAGGTCCTCGAGATATGCCAGCACCTTCTGTGCACGTTCGTAGTGGACCCAACGATCGGTGCGTATCATGGCTATTCTTACTTCGTCAGCCAATTCGGCGGGGTCCAGTTTGCTATTGGCGTGTTCAGTTGCGCTCGGCATTCAGTCCCACTCCTCGACGTCATAGGGTTCAACCGGTTCTTCGTCTCCATGATTGACCTCGGGAAGCTTGACTGTTCGCCTCGATTTGGGCTGGTTCGTTAGCGCATCTGCCCGGCGCGCTTCAATCAGGCGCTGTTTGAGTTGACGTGTTCGCTTGGTTGACTTCACTTCGTCTTCAATCAGAAAGCGTTGTGCAATAATGGCATCGAAAATCATCTGCTCGTTCTGCTCGGATCGCCCCTGCTTGCGCAACTCGGCCTGGGCGGCTTTCAGCTCCCAAAGCGTCACGCGCGGCCGGCCCAGATCGGCATAGCGAACCGGCAAGTTCGTAAAGCGCTTCGAACTCACGTAGATTGTCGACAAGTCACGAGGATTGAATTTCACGATGACATTGCGTGCCCCGCTCGCGACCAGCGGCGACAGCGTGTCGTCCCAATAGCGAATGTTCTGCAGCGCAATCCCGTCACGGCGGACCGTCCGTTCCACGAACGGAAGAAAGTCCATCGCGAACTCCTCTTCACTCGACGGAAGCCGTGCGGGCCTGTTGCAAGACAATTCCTGCCAGACGGCAATGGGCGGACGGCCAAGGGACCGATGGATGCTCTGGTGGTACTTTCCGGCGATCTCGATCGCGAGCCATCGGTCGAGCGCCTGCAATGTCAGAGCCGAGTACAGTTCCGGGTTATAGTCGCCCTTTGCCAATACGTTCGAGGATGTCGATCCAGGAAGCGTGTGGATCTCGTTCATCGTGCGCCCGAGCAGACGTTCGATATGCCCACCAAACCTAGGCGTCTTGATCGGCCGATATTGAAGCGATATCCCGTGCCGCAAAGCCCCCAGGCGCAGCGCGCGCGAGTGGAAATCCTTCCCGTTGTCCATATGCAGCTTGTCCGGCAGCCCGTGGACCGGCCATTCGCATGCGATGCCGAGCGATTGCAGCCATTGCGCCTTGGGCAGTACCGCATGCCGCAGCGCCATGGCCACGGAGGTGGCGGAAGGTGCCTCGAAGCTCAGATAATATCCGGCGACCATGCGCGTCGCCACATCGATGACGAGCGTCAGCCAAGGGCGCTGAACGGGTTGTCGTTCGACATCATCGACAACGAAGACGTCGCAAGGGGTGTGATCAATCTCCCAGCATTCGAACGGCTTCTTCACGTCGAACGACCCGGGCACCGGCCGGGCAATCTGGTCAGCGCGCTTGCGGCCTTCGCGCTTCACCAGCACATCATGTTGCCGCAGTTTGCTGACGCGGCTGAGGATGGCTTTTCTGGACGGCGCCTTGAGGCCCTTGCCATAGCAATCGGTTGCGATTTGGCGCACCAGTTGCGAGGGTGTGATCCGTTCGCGGGTAAGGTAGTAGTTGGCAATGCCTTGAACGACGAGATATTCGACCTCCGGCAAGAGCCTTGTGCTGCCGGACCGGCGGCCTCGGCGCCTTGGAAGCGTCGAAGCTGCGTCTTTGGTACGCGAGAATTCTCCCATCAGGGCATAAAGCCGACCGGCGCTTATGCCCAACTGCCGCGCCGCACGCGAGACATCGTTGCGAGTTCGGTCAGGTTTCTCGACTAAAGCCCGGATGACCGAGAACCGTGCGTTCTCGACAACAAGCCCGTCATTATCAGGCACTTTAGAAATCTGTTGACTACGTGACGTGCGAATAGTCGATCCTGTATTTCGAAATGTGAGTCATGCATTTAAGGGACGAGTCATATTTTAAGGCACAGCTTAAGTCGCTGTAAATACGAAATATTCGAGTCATGTATTTTAGGGAAAACGACAGGGTGAGACAACTATATTATGAAATCTATTGTCTTGAGTTCTTGAATGCCAACAAAACTGCCCCTTTATCAGATTCCAGAAAATCCCCTCGAACCCTCGATCCTCGACGCCTTCCTTCGCGTCGACGAAGCGCTTTCGAGGCTGGACGAGCGGGCCAGATGGTCTCCGCTCCAGGCCGCCTGGTCCCAGCGCCTGCTCTACCGCAATGCCTGCGCCGCGATGCACACGCAGAACTGCCTCGTCCATCTGGAAGACCTTGTGCTCCTCGATGGTCATGCGTTCTCCGGCACCATGGTTCCCGAATTGTCCGCCGCGCTCGGCATCCTCAAATTCTGGCAAGCGGGTTTACGGGAAGATGCCGCAATGCTGCTCCGCTCGCCGATGCCCGGTGAAATACCGCGCCCGCTGGCAAACGAAGTCATCGGCGATCCCACAAGCAAGTGCGACATACCGGATTTCTTCTGGGACCCTGATTGGGATGAGCCAGGGCGATTACAACAATGGCGGCGGGTTTGGCAAGGCACGAACCATCTTCCCCCTCTGCTTGCCGCCGCGATTGCGTGGGACGCGTGGCACACTCTGTCGCCCGAACAACAGGGAACCTGGCGCTCAACTCTTCTTGCCGCCCTCGTCATGCGCGCCGGCACGCGCCGCGCTGGCATGCGCCACGCCGGAGGCAAAACGCGGCATCTGCTCCTGCCCATCGACACAGGCCAGCGGCTGTCGCGCAAACGCTGGGATGTCCGCGATGACTACCCCAGGCGCATGACGGCGTTCTTTGACATGGTGGCATGTGCGGTTCAGGCCGCTGGCAATGAACTCGACAGCCTAAGCAGTGCCCATGAGCGCATGCGGTTGAAGATAAAGGATGCGCCGAAGAATTCCCGGCTTCCGGCACTTGCGGATCTGATGGTGGCCAAGCCCATTGTTTCCATACCTCTTGCCTGCAAGGAACTTCGTATCAGTAAGCAGGCGTTGAGGGTCATGATCCCGCGCCTTGGCTCAACCCCGCGCGAGATTACGGAGCGCTGCCGCTACCAGTGCTGGAGCGTAGTCTAACCGTCTGGCGGCCCTGCGTGTCCGGCGTCAGAGGCTAGGTTATCCTCTCCCGCAAGATGGGAGAGGAGCGCGACCAAAACGCAAATGATTGAATATCACCGTGCCGTTGCATCATCATGCTCGAAAAAATTTTCGGAAAACCCTCAGCATCTATAGGCATGCGCCTTACCCTCCAGGCCCACGCAATTCATGCGAAATTTCCCATGGCCCAGAACCAACGGCCAATAGTTGACGAGATTTTAATGCGGGCGGGCAGGGTTAATGAGGGGTGAAGAAACGTGCACTTCCTATGATGGAGGAGCTTTAGTGCCCCTTATAAACTCTAAAGTCGTCGGATTTACGTTAATGACAGCTATTAGAGTTCCTGATGCATCGCTTATTCTCAGGGCACCTTCTTTGCTTGGAGCTTTAAGGCTTAATTCCGTGCAAGGAGCAGTTACAGGACATGCGGCTACTTCGGTGTTCCCATCTTTAACGGAAGTTCCTGCTGGTATTGCGCCTGCACTGGCGATGATTCTAACATCTGTGGAACTTTTTCTCTGCAACACGTAGTCTGCGGAGGGTCGTGTTATACTTTGGTAACCACTATTAGCGGCAGGTGCTGCAGGTGCGGGAGCAGCAGCTGGAGCCCGTGCCCGTGCCTTCTCTGCCTCTGCATATAGATTTCTTACCTTCTCATTTCTTTCTTCCTGAGTCAGGTCAGCTGATGCTGGGTCAGGGGGGGGAGCCACTGTGGTGGATATTCCAATTGAATGTACTGCCCTTACCCCAGCCTCTCTGTCTTTTTGATCTGCCTCTTCCTTCTGCTGCTTGGCAGATTTAAAAAAGGCATCAAGGATTAGCTCTCTCGTTCCGTCCGTACTCAGACCGTAAAACACGCCAACGACAAGTGCCGCTGGCGCGATAAACCAGAGCAGCACCTTCTTGCCGAGCGCCAAAAGAGGGGAGTGGTGGTCCGGGAGATGCTTTGCCATGCCTTGACCTTTCAAACAGCGCAACTTCCCATTCGTTGTCGCGCGCCAGATTGCGCACCGTCTCACCTAGAGTTTTTCCGGTATGCCGTCTTTGCAGAGGCCAGGGCGCGATGTGTCACTTCCAGTTTGCGCTGAAACATTCCTGGCGATTTCGTCCCACCTTGCCGCGTATTCAGCCCGGCGCGTGCAGAACATGGTCGTCATGACCCGGTGCTGATCTGAGATCGCCTTATAATCCCAGGCATCACCTGTCAGAATGATCTGCGAGCCATCGGCAAAGGCCGCCGCGAGTCCGTGCCCAATAGTTGCGCGCTTGCCATCGATCAACGCGCCCGCATCCCCCGCATTGATAACCTGAAATCCCTCCAGCAGATTGAGAGGCATGACATAGGTCTGGCCGTCACCCTCAAACCGGCCCTTGATCCAGCGGTACACGGTCACGGCGGCATACCACAGGCCACTACTCAGTAGTCCCGCGAACATGGCAAAGATAAAGGCCGCTGCCAGGATCATAAAGGGTGGCGGACTCGTATCGTGGATGTAGTCCAATCCCCGCGCTTTTAGCCTTAAACCCCAATCGTGCCACACCGTCGCAATCGCCATAAGGCCGGCCGCAATGCCAAATACTGCCGTCGCTCCGGTTGAACGGACCTCCTCGGATGGATTAAAGAAATTGAAGTACAGCCTGGCGTCTTTCAGGGTCACACAGCAATATCGCGGCCGGCTGAGCATCAGACGGTTATCTGCCTTCTCACGCCAAATGCAGAACGGAAAACCGAGCTGATCAAAGCCGGAATAGTTTACCCCAACCTCGATATCCCAATCCCTGAAGTCCTCGCTGCGCTGTGTCCCCATTTTTATCCATCACGTACGCGGTCATTGTTCCCGGCCGGCGCTGCGATCCCTTTCCAGAGCCGCCTGCCGTTCCATCTCTTTGCGCGCAGCCGCAGCAAGCCCGGCCACAAATCCGGGCTCAAAGGCGCCTTGCGTCTTGCCCTCAATTTCGGCGCGGGCGGCATCGAAGGTGGTCTGCCATTCGGCGGGCAAGCCTTCCGCGCCCTTGGGATGGCTGTCGAGATAGGCCTTGAGCGCTTTTTCCAGCAGATCCTCGCGGCTGGACAGCATGTCCCGCTCAATGATCTCGTCGATCAGGCCAGCTAGCGCTGGCGGAATTTCCTCGGTGTCGTCGCTACCGGATTGGTACAGCTTCTTGAGGCGGCCCTTATGCCGCGCGACATAGTCCGGCATATCCAGCACGTCGCGCTTACCCGCGGTTCGCGCAGCGCGGATGACGCCCAGGAATTCCTCGCTGTCGCGCATGCGCTCCAGCATCCACAGCGCGAGTTCCCGATCGGATTTGTTGCCGGGATTCATCGGTGCTTCACTCGCCATCGCGTTTGTCCCGTTCGTGCTCAATCCGCCGTACCAGATCCTCATCGCTGGGAAGATGTGACCAGTCGATATCGCCATGCTTTTCGAGATAGGCCTGCGCCATTTCCTCGAACAGCACGACCATGCTCGGCACCTTGTCGCGCTCGACGATTGCCATCAGCATCGCCTTGATGCGCGGATGGACGCGCAGCGGTAGCTGGATCACACGGCCGGTTCGCTTCAGGCTGCGGCCGTCGGTGAAGCCGCTCGCCGTGGTTCGGTATTCGCTGCCGTAGAGGCGCTCAAGGAACGACATGCGGGAGCGTTCGCGTTCTTGCCGCTTGCGTTCCTCCTCCTCGCTGTCACTTGCCGACATGATGCCCAACCCGGCCGGTTGCTGCTCCAAAAGTCATGCCACTACGCTGCCGCTGCCAATGATGGCGATCCGGCTGAAGAGGTAACTCGGCGGGTATCAGAGGTGCTGGCTCCGTCCTGCCACGCTCGCGCCAACCGCCAAGGGCTGGGCCTGCTGCGAGCAGGACCATGATCACAGAGCCGAGCTCCAGAATAACCGCCGTCCACGACGTTAAGACGATACGCGCTAAGTTTGTATTTAATCCCAGAAGATTGCCAAGCACAAGCGCTTGCGGATCATCCTCCGTGCTTATCCCCGTTGCTTGCAATGCTTCGAGCGCGCCGCGCTTGGTTTGCCGCGCGGCGGTCAAATCGTCGCGGTCGTGTGACGCAGCAAGCTCCGCCTGAAGCCGGAGTACCTCGCGGCAAAATTGACGGGCTGCAGCGGAATTCGGTTCGGCGCAGAATTTCGATGTTTGCCAGCGCCGGTCGATGTGAAGCGCAGCCATCTCAGCCTCGATGATGGGTGCGCCGCGCGAACCTGCCAGCACGGCAAGACGCGCGTCGATTTCGCGCAGCTCCTGCCGCGTAGCCGCAATCTGTTCGGAGTGAGCCCCGCGCGCCGACGTTGACGCATCGCGCATCAGCGCAGCAAATCCTGTCCCCGATGCCAGGGACAGTACCACGACGCCAAGCAGCAGAAGCGCAGCGGCGGCAGCATTGCCCCAGGCGCGCGAAGTTAACGACCGCACCATCAGTACCGGCAGCACCGCCTTGCTGATGTCGCTGGCAATACTGACCGCCGCCAATAATCCTACCTCCAGCGACGAGCGGCCAAGCGAAGAAAGAAACAGCGCGTTCATGGTCGCTGACACGCCGATGAACAGCAGCGCGGCGACGATGGTCATGGCATGTAACATCAGATTCATGCTGCGGCCTCCTGCGTATGTCCCACGAGCAGGAGTAAGCCCGCCCGCGCCAAGCCGCGAGCCAGCAACCAGAAATCAAGATGATAGCATGTTGTTCGCGCTCCGCTGAACGCGGTTCTAACGCGCAGCTTCCTCAGCGCTTCGAGCTGTTCATTGCAGGGATGAGCCTTTCGCTCGCCGCCCGATGAGGCCCCCGCCCTTCGGCGAGGGGCCGTCATCGGGACGGCGCATCACACGAAAAGGAGTCTCACATGGCCAACTACTGCGCTACCACCCGCTCGAACTATTTCCGCGTAAAAGACGCCGCTGCTTTCGAAGCCTGGTGCAACGAACGTAACCTCGATTTCTGGACGAAGCCAATCGACGATCATGGTGATTTCTATGCCATCAGCGCCGACACCGGTGACTGCGCCGGATGGCCTTCCTATGATTCCGATGCTGACGATGAATTCGATATCGCCGGCGAACTGGCCAATCACCTCGATCCAAGAGATGTAGCCATTCTCTTTGAAATCGGATCGGAAAAACTGCGCTATCTCAACGGCTATGCCGTCGCCGTGCACGCCGGCGGAAGAACCGTCTCCGTCAGCCTTCGGGATATCTACAAGCGAGCCAGAAACGCCTTCGGCCCAGCACTCGGCATTACGGAGGCAACATACTGATGTGGCGCATCGGTTACGAGGCTATCGCCAGCAGTCATTCGCCGCCCACTGGCTGACGAAAGGCTGTCCGTTTTTCAGCGCCTCTGAAACTGGAAGCAAGAACGCCTTCAACGTGTCCATCACCGCAGGAAGTGCAGGCGGGGGTACGGACGGCTTGGCCCGCCGCACGAAACTCGACCACTGCACGTCTTTCTGCCGGTCTTGCGCAAACGTTGCGGTCATGGCCAGAGGGATTTCTTCTGGAAACGCGGTTTGCCGCCGCGAAAACGTGGCACCGATGGCCGCCGCCAGAACCTCGCCGTCGAACGCGAACGTCGAAGACATCACCCACAGATCGTAGAAGTCCTTCATCCGGCTGTTGGTCATGCCGAGCGAGACGAGCGCTTCGTATTTTTCCGCCACGACCGTTTCTTTGGGGTAAGCGCGTATTTGCGGTGCGGGAAACGGCAACAGCGTCGGGTATGAAATTTCTTCGGGCACCGGAGTAACCGCGTCGCCGAACCCGATGTCGATCTGAAGCGACAAACGCGCGCTTGCAATCGTCGCCACCAGGCGAACACGCCCGCCCGCATAGTTCTCTTCCTCCCGCATGGGTTCCACCTGTACGCTGTCCGGATCGAATATCACGCCGTCGTCCGTCACGCTCATCGCGCACAGCGAACGGAAAGTTTCCTCCAGATGGCGAACGTCATTTGAACCAAAGCCGAGAAGATCGAGATCGCGCGTTTCGCGATAGGGGGTGTCAGTCCACAAACTGAATAGCATGGCGCCTTTCAGTATGAAGTGATCCCGATGCTCCGATTGGCCAAGACGAAAGAGCAGCCGTTCGAGCGCATAGCGCGTCAGCACGATGTCGTAGGTTTCACCACGTTCGCGGGCGCGGTTGGTGAGGCGCTGCCGGACGGATGCGGCCATGTTGCGCGGCGCTTTCATGACAGCGCCTCCAGATAGGGGCGCATGACATTTGTGACGCGGCAGATTTCCGCGAACCGCCAGATGTCGTCGCTGCTGGCGCAGCGTTTCCGGCGGCAGTCGCGGAGCGCCTCAATCGCCGCTTCCATGCCAACGAGACGCCGGTATTTGAAGCAATCGACAACCGTTTTTGCGGCGCTGTAAATGCGCACGTCCACGCCTTCGATGCTGTGGCTCTCGATCCCTTCCGTCAGCGATTTGCCCGAAGCCCTCACGATGTGCATCTGCGGCGAGGCGATTTTCGGCGCGCGGGCTTTGGAGGCGATTGTGATCCATACCTGATGCGGCATCTGTGTCGTCAGATCATGAAAGCGCAGCGCCGATAGAAGGCATATGACGCCATGCGGAACCAGCTTGCTTGCCTCCGCCAGGCTTTGATTGGCGTCAAGCGGCGCATCGGCATATTGGTAGAGGCCCCGTCCAAGCCGCTGCAGTATCCCTTCTTGCGAAAGCCGGAAGAGATAGGCGCGCGGCAGATCATGTACGTCGAAATCGCGCGGGCGGATCAGCCGGAGTTTTTGGGCCAGATCGATGGCGGACTGGCGCTTGGTGGGAAGGGTGTGCATAGCGGCATTGTACCAAAACGTCGGTACTTATCAACAACTACCGGCGTTTTAAATCATCTGTTGGGATATCGCCTTGTAAGGCACTGTTATAATTAATAAAAGCGCAGGCGCGTTTCTTCAGCGGTCAAACATGTACGCAGCTCATGCGGCGATTAGGGCTCTCATTCGCTGCGAATTGTGCCGCGAATGCATTTGCCTGATCAGCCATCTTTCTGTTTCAACCGTACCCCATCGGTCATGAACTCGACGCCAAGTTTCTCGAAGGCACCGATGATGGCGGCAAGGTTCGCGCGCATCGGCGCGGCGGTCGCGCCCGCTTCAAAATCGCTTATCGCTCGCTGGCTCACACCCGATATCCTGGCAAGCTCCCCTTGGGAGATGGCCAGCAGTCCACGGGCCGCCCGGCATTGTGCGGCGGTAATGGTCATGCCGTCACTTGATCAGCACCGCGTGTTCGATGCAACCACGCGCAAAATAAGTTGCTCATATGAGCGTAGTCGCGTATTTTACGCGTCATAGCGTGAAATATGCGTAAGGATGCCCGGCATGGCCCTCAGCAGCGCGCAGATAGTAAGGATCGTCATCTTCCTGAAGGAAGCGGCGGCGCACATCGATAACGCCCGCCTCGTCGCCCAGCGCGCCGCAGACCGGCGCACAGAGGAAGGTCTCGCCGCTCTATTGAGCGGCATCGTCAGCGAAATCAGCCAGCTTGAAATCCTGCGCCAGAATGCGCCGTGACCACGCCAATGGATCGCACCGCTGGTTTAAGCGCAGCCCCGGCAACCTACCTCTTTACCGGTCGAACAGTCCGGCGAAGTGGGGGTCCTCATAATAGAGCACGCGCTGCAGGATGACGGGAGGCTGACCCGCCGCCATCACCAGAATGCGCCGCTTGCTGCGCTCCAGCATCTGCTCCAGTTCGTGCGGCGCTGCCAGCTTTTGGACGCGCAGCTCTTCACGCTGGCCGCGCGCGCCACTGAGGCGCTGGTGCGGGGTGATGTCGTTGCTCTGCTGCAGGCGCACACCTGTCTGACCGAGCTTGTCCGACAGATAGTCCAGCGTCGACTTATCGGCATTCGACCAGGCCGTTGTCACACCGGCATTGCCGATGAAAGTCTCCCAGCTCTCTTTATAGAGCCGCTTGATCTGCGTCACATCCTGAAGCACCACCCAGAGCTTGACGCCGAAACCCGCCATTAATCCGGCGGCAACCTCGATGGATTTCATGTGGCCGAGCACCGCGAATTCGTCGAGCACCATCAGCGCCGGAATGTCGGTTGCTACTTTGGTGCGCTCGAATGCGACGAGTGCCAGATTGATGATGACGCGCAGCCAGCGCGCATGGGTGCCCATGCGCGTGGCAGGCAGGCACAGGTAAAGCGTAGCCTTTTGCGATTTAAGTTCCGATAGTTTCAGATCGCTTCCCTGCAGCACATCGGCCATGGCGTTGCTGTCGAGGAATTCCAGCTGCGTGAGGGCGGTCGAGAATACTGAAGCCAGCTCGCGGTCCGCCATCTGCGCGAAATTGGAGCCAGCCCCGGCAACCGCATCGTCGAACACGCCCGTGCAGTTCTGCATCAGCTTGAACAGCGCAGCCCGTTTGCTGCATTCCCCGCGCCGCGCCACCTCTACAACGGCGGGATGGGTTCCGGCCAGCAGCCGCCAGATGGTGATCAGGTGCCGGTCACCCTCCGGCAGCGTCAGCGTGAACAGGATCAGTGCCTTGATGAGAATGCGCGCGCTGTCCGTCCAGTGCGGGTCGCGGTCATTGCCGATGATTAGCGCGTCGGCGATAAGCGCAGCATCGTCCTTGACGTTGGGATGCCCCGCATCCAGCTCATCGAGCGGATTGAAGCGGCCCGCTGGCGTGATGCCGCTCTCGCCGAAGGGATCGAGCACCACCACCTTCTGCCCCTTCTGCCGCCGTGCCCGCGCGGTGATGCGCGCGAGTTCGCCCTTGGGATCGATGGCCAGCACCGACCCATCGTAGAGCAGCAGGTTCGGCACGATGAGCGACACGCCCTTGCCGCCGCGCGACCCGGCAACCGTCAGCACATGGCGATTGTCGAGCGTGCCGATGCCACGGCCATCCCGGTAGCCAAGCACCAGTCCGCCGATCTGATCCGACGCGGTGCGGTATCGCCATTCGGGACCGGTGAGCTTTGCGGGTTCGAGCCACATGGCATCGACGAGCGCACCCGGCTGTCCCGCCACGCCGCGCAGCAGCTCCGTCTGCAGCCGCTTCTCGAAGTCGCTCATGCTCCGCCTCCTTGCCTGCCAGAGTTCTTGGCACCCGCTTGCAGCGCAGATGCATCCACCCTTGTGGTTTACCGCCATGGCAGACGCCAGCCATCAAGAATCTAGCATCTATTTTTTGGATGGTTTCGTGGCTGCTCCCTTTTCATCTTCTTCGATGCCGATGTCCGTCATAGCGGCCTTCGATGTTGCCTTGCTTGTCTCACATCGCCGCATCCCAGGCGGACGCGCGGGCCGCCGGCTTACGCCGTCGTGGCGACCCGCGCTTCAACGGCAAAATGGCTGGACCCACCACGACTTTGCGCTTGCGCACCCCGTGACAAGCACGGGGGCCCCGCGCCGGGCGGCTTAAGCAAGCCGCCCTCAAGCGCAAACTCGCGGTCCCCCAGCAATTTTACCGTGTGACCGCGATGCGGCGCTGTGAGGGGACAAGCGGCAACGAGGCCGCCAATTCCGGCCCTCGGGGCACGAAGAAGAAAGGTCACATCATGACGAAACAATCCACCAAACCGACGCACCGCATCTATGCTGTCGTCAAGCGCGGCGACAAAAACCACTGGGACGACATCGGCGCTGCCTGGCCGCACAAGGACGGCAAGGGCTTCAATCTCAAGCTCTGCTACCTCCCGCTCAATGGCGGCGAACTCGTCATCCGGGAGCCGAAGCCGAAAACGGATGGTAATGCCGCTGACGCGCCAGCACCTGAAGCCGATTGCGAAGGAGGCTTCTAATGATGACCTCCCTCGCAAGCTCCCGCTACGCGGATGACCGCTACCTCCTCGACGGCGATACCGATGAGGATGCGTCCGAACTCCTCTCCGTCATCTGCGATGGCGACCCGCGCTCCAACCGTGGTTTCGACTTCGACGCCTACGGCACTGGAGGTGCCGCATGACGCAGATGCCCGTCATCACCATCGAGAGGCGCCGCTATGCGGCGCTGATCGACGCTCTGAAACTCGCCCGCTACGCGATGCTGCGTTCGGGACGGCGGTTCGATTGCCCGCCGCACGACCCCTACACCGTCGCGCACACCATCGATGCGGCCATCGCCGATGCTCAGGAGGTGCGCTCATGAGTAACAAACGAGTTCTATCTTGTCAGTATCTCAGCCCATTCGACGCTCCACATCTGGCTCGCCGCCGCGAGCGAAGATGCCGCCATCCGGCGGGCGGAAAGCCTGTGGGCCGATGATGAAAGCGTCTTCACGAAGGCGGGTCGCGCCATCGACTGCACCACGGTTCTCGAAAGCCAGGAGGTGCAGTCATGAGCCAGCTCAAATCCTACCACGTTACAGTCCTCGAAGTGCTCGTGCACACAGCGACTGTTACCGCCGGGGATGTTCGTGATGCGGCCAGGCTCGGCCGCGAATTGTGGAGTGAACTCGGCCCGGAAGGTTTCCAAACGAAAACCGCCGTCGCTTCCGAACTCCTCAACGCCACGGAGGTGCAGTCATGAGCACCATCAGCACATCCGCTGAGCAGGCAGGCACGCAAGCGCCTGCCGAGGCTCAGGCTCTCAAGAAATACCGCGTCAGTTTCACAGATTGCCGGAACTACTACTACGATGTCGAAGCTGTCAGCGAAGACGCAGCGCTGGCAGTAGCGGAACGGCGCGCGGAGGACGGTGACGAAGGCACGGACCACAAACATGGCAGCGAATACGCCGTGTGGTACGGCACGGAGGTGCTGTCATGAGCACATTGAAGACTTTCCATGTCCAGCTAATCTCCAAAGGCTTCTTCACTGGCACGGTCGTGGCTGCATCGCGGGAGGATGCAGAGAAACGCACGCACCATCTTTGGCGCACCGCATGTCCGCATCCCTTCGAGCAGCATGATGATGAACTCTTATCGGTCATCGTCGAGGAGGTGCGTTCATGAACACCATCAGCACATCCGCCGAGCAGGCGAGCGCGCAAGCGCCTGCCGAGGATCCAAAGCTCAAGGCGTTTCGCGTCACCTTCTACAAGCAGCAAACCTACGGCATGGACGTGCTCGCCGCGACCGAGGCCGATGCCATTGCGAAGGTCACCAGGCACTGGTTCCGCATCAGTCTCATTCCTGATGCCGAAATCATCGATCCGTTGTCGCTCTACGATGCCGACGATTTCGAAGACCCCAGAGCCGAGGAGGTGCAATCATGACAGTGCCTTCCCCGCTCAAAGCCATCGTCACCGCGATTGCGCGGGATGTCCTTCACATCTCCACGCTCGAAGTCCGTGGCCGCGACGCGCTCGATTTCCACGAGGTTGGCGTCCGGAGTTTGGAACGGGCGCTCGTCCGCGCCTACCGATCCGGTCAATCCGAGGCGATCGAGACGCTGAAGCTCGCCCTCGATGCCCTCAACACAGCACCACGTTTCCGTGTTGGCGCCCTGGACAGCTACGCCATCGCATCCCGTATCCACGCCGTCCTCACAAAAACAAAAGGAGATCCCCAATGACCGGCTCAGGCATCATTATCGGCGCGCACCCGGCAGACATGTCACGGCATCGCGCCGTTCCGCTGGGCCTCGCCCGCGGCACACGCGCCATCGACCGTCATGTGTCGGCCAACTTCTACCCCACGCCCAGGGAGGCGACGCTTGCGCTGCTTTCTGTCGAAAGCTTCGAGGGCTCCATCTGGGAACCGGCCTGCGGCAAGGGCCATATCGCGGAAGTTCTGAAAGCGCGCGGCCACAACGTCGTCAGTACGGACCTGAACGATTGGAGCTATGGCATGCGGGGCGTTGACTTCCTCGCTGAAAGCAAGCCCCGCGCCCGGCACATCGTCACCAATCCGCCCTACGGTTCGGGGCTTGCGGATGCGTTTGTCACCAAAGCCCTGTCGCTCATGCGGGGCACGCAGGGCAAGGTGGCGATGCTTCTCAATCTGGCTTCGCTGTCCCACGCCGAACGCACCTCCTTCTGGAAGGCACGCCCTCCCGCGCGCCTCTACGCCATGGACGATATCGTCTGCTGGCCCGACCCAACACGTCCGCCGCCCCGCCACTTCACGCAGCAGCGTTATGTCTGGGCGGTCTGGACCCAAGACCACAAAGGCCCCTCGGCCTTCTGGTGGCTGTCGGCTGCGGATTTCCGCGACCGGCAGTCTTCTCGCAACAACAATAAAGGGAGATCATCATGACACACTCACTATCCTCGCCAGCCTGCGCGATGGAGATGGCTATCCACGCCAATCTCGCTGCGCTCGCTTTGCAACTTGAGAACGCGCAACGGATGGCGGCTTGCGCCAAGGAAGCGATGGAGGCGCGGAACCGCAATCTTGCCCTCGGCACGATGCTGCCGCTCGAACGCATCCTGCCGGAATGCGAAACGCTGCTTCGCGCCGCGTTTGCATTGCAGAGCTGGTGCAACCAGCTGCCAACGCAGGAAGGCGGTGCCGCATGAGCCGCGCCATCAATACGGAACGCGCCTGCTGGGCCGCAGCCGCTCTCAGGACTTTTCAAGACACTGTGGGTGAACGCGATAGCGAAACCGCTATCGCTCATCTCATCGCCGATCTTTGTCATTTGGCCTACAAGCGCAGGCACGACACCATGGCAGTCCTGCGCCGCGGAATTCGCGCGTGGGCTTATGAACAGCGTGAGCCCAACGGCCTTGGCAAATCGCCATCCGTTAGCATCCGCATCGGCACAACCCGAACGAAGCGGCGCTCCAAGCCTCGCGCCGGCAAGAAAGGCGGTGCCGCATGAGAACGCTGCGCTTCCAAGACCTCGCATGTCCCAACTGCGGTCAACGCGAAAGCTTCCATGTTGACGTGACGGCTACCGCCTATCTCGATGGTAGCGGGCTCAGCGTAGAGGGCGGCTATTGCTGGAACAGCGATTCATGCTGCACCTGCCTCAGCTGTCATTTTGAAGCAAGTGCTGGTGATTTCACTCAAACGATCTCCGATGCGGAGAAAGCCGCATTGCCGAAATTAAACGGAGGAGCCCAATGAGAAAACTCAAATCCTATGAAGTCATCGTCAAGACCAGCGCTGAATGGTCTGGCACCGTGCAGGCTAAATCCCGCTCCGATGCCAGGCGCATCGCCGGGCAGGAATTCGACGAAGGCAGCCTTCAGCAGTGCGGCGAAGAAGTCGAAACCGTCATCGCTTTCAAGCCGCGCACACGCTGCGGCAGCTGGCGTACCTTCGAGCGCCGGTTCCGTCCGATTGATGGACCCGGCGGCGCGCTGACCTGGCGCTTCGAGCAGTTGCCCAAGGATGTCGACCCGCATCGCGTCTGGACCATCGTCGATTGCGATGGACAGCTCCATGTCAGTCCAGGCTATCGCTTCGTGAACCGCATCGATTACGTGCTCTGCGAAGTGCCGTGGACTGACGAAGATACGCTCCAGCCGGATTACCGCTATGATTGAAGTAGGCCTGATATCAGCCTATCCAAGACCTCGCATGCCCAAAGTGCGGTCATCGTCAAGACCAGCGGCGAATGGTCTGGCGCTGCTAACGAATGTCTCCGAGCATCGCTCCATCATCATTCTTGCCCCGGCAATATCGGTTCAGCGCCGAAGGGGCGGTTCATGATGGAGAGGGCTTCAGGCGCTGTGAACATCCGGTTGCGCCGGTAGCCTGTCCGTTCGACCAGAATGCCGGCTTGCAGAAGCTGATCGATGCCGAGTGATGCTGCGCGGAACGAGATGCCGAGCAGGGTGGCCAGACGGCTCACGGTCAGCACGGGATAGTGAGGCAAAAGCTCAAGCGCTCGCGCGGCGGCGGAATTCGCCCGGAACTTGCGGCGGTCGCGCCAAAGCGCCTGCAAATCCGTAAGCGCTTTACGCGTTGCCATGAGTTCGTCCACCGATCCGAGGACGGCACGCGCCAGAAAATCGGCCATGGCCGGCCAATCGAGACGCTGCTGCGCAGCCTTGAGCGCCGCATAATAGTCAGCCTTGTGAGCCTCAATGTACGGCGAGAGGTACAACGGCACATGGTTTTCGGCGGCCATCATCAGCGGCAGCAGCAATCGGCCCACGCGGCCATTGCCGTCTCGGAACGGATGCACCGCCTCAAAATGCGCATGCGCAATCGCCATGCGCACGAGGATGGGTTGTGTGAGCGCCTGCATCCCCTCGGCGCGCATATAGGAGAGCGTTTCGGCAAGACATGGCGCGATATCATCCGGCGGTGCCGGATTGTAGGTGGAGTAAGCGATGTGCCCGGTTCCGCCGATCCAGACGACGGCGCTGCGAAATTCACCCGGCGTATCCTGGCCTGCGGAATCTCCGCGCATGACGGCACGGTGAAGCTCTTGCACAAGTTCGACGGTGAACACCTCCGGACCTTTGGCCTGCGCGAGTGGTATCAGATCGTCGAGAGCAAGGGCATAATCGCGCACCTGCGCCGCATGGCCCCGGATTTCTTCATCCGTGGTTTCTTCGACGGACAGCAACTCGTCCAAAGTGCTGTTCGTCCCCTCGATGGCCGAACTGCTCACGGCTTCGCGCCGTGTCAGCACGCGGCTGATGATGTAGGGGTCTTTCAGTTCAGCCGCCAGCAGATCGAGGCGGGCAATCGCTTCGCTCGCCGCCTGGTGCCGGGCACCGGCTACGCCCAGAGCAATGCTATCCTCGGGCGGCGCCAGCGGCACCACGCCGTAGTGTGACGCGTGGGGTTCGGGGTAGCGTTTCAACCGCTCCCGCACAGCATGGGCAAGATCGTCCCGGCGCACAAAAAACCTTTCATAGGGGGTATCCTCCAGCCCCATGCTATACGTTACTGATTAAAACTTCAATATGATTGGCCAATCAGGGATCAAGCGATACCTTGGGCCGTATGGCCATATCCGTTCATGGCCGCCATCTGAACCGGACAAAGAGGATGCCCAAGGATGCCGGCCCGCATCGCGTCTGAACCATCGTCGATTGCGAAGGACAGCGCTCAGACGAATGTTGAGCCGTCGCGCGCTTGCGCGCCGGCGGGCTATCCATCTCGACGGGTCCATTTTGCCATCCGGTTTTGCGAGCCTCAAGGCTCCGCGGTGCCCCCAATCTTTTTCCTCCTGCCGTCAGAAAAAAATTGGCTCCCCCGCGGCCCGCAAGCGGCGCTTCGCGGCCTTGACCCTCGCAAACCCGGATGCCCCGAGAACCCGTTCTCGACAGAAGAACGGTTCAACCTTAGGGAGATTTTCCATGACGGCTTCATATCGCATCCTCGGCAATTCGCTTTTCCCTCGCATCGAATGTGAAGGCCAGATATTCAGCGAAGACGAACTCCACGAAACCATCTGGCTCATGAACATGGAGCTTCGCTCCAGTTACATGTCGAAGCGCGAACGGGCTGCGGCCAAGCGCGAGATTTCACACTACAGCGCGCTGCTGGCGGCCTTACGAAGCGCGGGGCCATAACCCCGCTTTAGCACCGCAACCAACCCGGAGCACGTCATGACCACGACCACATGCTCTGCGAAGTTCCATGGAACGATGAAGATACGCGCCAGCCGGATTACCGCTATGATTGAAGTGCGCATGATATCAACCTGCGCGCTGTTCTGGATACGCCTCGCGCACCGGCCGTCAAGCCCGTGCAGCGCAGCACAAGGGTGCATGCGCAGCACGCCTTCGGCCAAGGGGCATTGACTGCCGGCGCTAGCGAGGCGTGACAGTTCCACCATGTCATTTATGCGAGCCGCGCTTCGCTTTACTCGCACAAATAACATGATGGAGAAAAAGACATGCACCTATCCACTGACTGCCCAACCGAGAAAAGAACCTATCCCAATTTCACGATTCAGCCCGTGCGCATTCAGTACGTAAAAGGGCGGCGCATGCGCTCGCCCAACGGGTTGATGTGCGCCTATGTTGGGAGGCCGACCCCATTCGGTAATCCGTACAAGGTGGGGCAGGGCAACACGCTGACACGAGCCGAGGCCGTGGAAGCCTTCCGCAAATTCATCCTCTCCCGTCCGCTTTTGCTACGGCAGGTGCGGGTTAATTTGCGCGGCAAAAACCTTGCTTGCTGGTGCCCCTGTGACGGCCAGCCCTGTCATGCCGACGTGTTGCTTGACATCGCCAACGGATAGGGGAGCACCATGAAACGCATTGTTTCCAAACATGCCCATGCACCACGCTGGCAGCGTCAAGGCGCGGATTGGCACCTCGTCGCAGGCGGCCATAGGTTTGCCTGTATTAGCCGCGATGGCAAACGCTGGCTATGCTGGAGGACTGAGGACATCGGCGATGATGGACTCATCGGGTTCATGCCTTCGCTCGCGGCGGCCAAAGCCTACCTTGCACGCCGCGCCTTTGCCGCCATGTCCCACGTTGCCGAACGAGAGGAAACGCCGCTCTAACGAGCGGCGCATTCCGTAAGGCTTCGCCCACGCTATCCGTAAAGGGGGAGCAGTTGCACGCTATCACCTTGAATCCTGCCTGATAGCTGCATGATGCCCGATTAAATCCCGCGAGAATCCCGCCCCCGACATGGCGCAGCAACATCCGCGCTAGAAAATATCAACATGATAGCCGCCAAATATCTGGTTTATACCAGCCTGAAATTGACGCGCCATATAGTTGATACCGTTCTCTATTCCCCTTGATTCCTAGATGATAGCTTCCAGCTCGCAAGTTGCTGGCTAATGCCAAGCTCCCTGATTAGGCAGCTTGCCGCGACCGCCCAGCCGCCCCGCAAAATCCCCGCGCTCTTGATGATAGCGCGAACCGCCGGCGAACTTTCTGACCTTTGGGCACCCCAGACCGCCGCCCCTTGACCGGCCAGTCATCCCGCAGTTTTGCCGCTGGCTAGCCCCCGCAGCCCAGCCGCAGCGCGACCCCTAAATCCTCGCTATTCTCACAAGTGGCGGAGCATTTCCCATCACAATCGGCCTTTACTCAAGTCGTTGCATTTCAATGACTTGCACAGCGTTATTCGGAATTAGGTGCTATCATGTTGCTTGCTTTTAATTGATTTTAATAAGCTTCATTTAAACTCTGGCAGCGCGGAAGGGGCAGCAAGATGGGTTTTCGTTACACGAAAACTCGGGGCCGCTGGCCCCGATCTTGTTGGGGCTACGGGAGCTAAAGCTCCCCGTGCCCCAAACCCCCGGACGCTGCGCTCTGCTGGAGGAGTGCAATGACCAAACCGATCATCGCCGGCAAAAATGCCAAAAAGACGAAGGCCTCCCCTGGAAGGCCCAGAGCATCCCGCGTCAAGGATCGCTGGATCAGTTTCCGGGTGACGGCGGAGGAGCAATTCGCGCTAGCGGAGAAGGCGGAGCGTTCCGGCATGACGGCCGGCGAGTATGCGCGGTCGCGGGCCATGCGCGGCGTCGCGCGCGCCAGGAAGTCGGCGACCAGCCCGGCGGAATTGTTCGGTGACCGCACACGGGCCGTCCTGCATGAACTGAGAAAGCAGGGCGTCAATCTCAACCAAATCGCGCACCACTGCAATCGCCACCAATTGCCGCCGCCTCCAGAAGTAAGCGGCCTCGCCGCTGTCATCATGGCGCTGTGGCAGAAGCTGATGCCATGATCATCCGTATCGAGCCATCCGGCGGATCGTTTCTCGGCGCCGGAAAATACTACCTGCACGACAAGGCCGCCGATGCCGGCATGGACAAGACGCTAAAGCCCAGAAGCGATGAGCGCGTCTGGTTCACCGATACGCGCAACTGCCTCAACACCGATCCCGGACGCGCGTTCGAAGAGATGTGGCGCACGGCGGAAGACCAGGCCTATCTCAAGATGCAGGCCGGCGTGAAACGCGGCGGGCGCGTTTGCGAAGATCCCGTCAAGACGCTGTCGTTGTCCTGGCACAAGGACGACAAGCCAAGCCCGGAGCACATGATCGAAAGCGCCGATGCGTTTCTGAAACATATGGGCTGGGATGGCCATCAGGCCGTGCTCGTCGGACACAACGACACCGAACACCGGCACATCCACATTATTTTGAACCGCGTCAATCCGGAGAACGGGCGCACGATCGATGATTACCGCGAGAAGAAGCGGGCGCAGGTCTGGGCCCTTGCCTATGAAAAGCAGCACGAGAACGTCCGCTGCGAGGAGCGGGAATTGCGCGCGGCCAGGCGCGAAGGACGGCAACCGGAACTCGATACCGGGAATGCGGCCGGCAAGCATCATGAGCAGCAGCCCGGCACCCAGCACACGCAGCGCACACCCGCCAACGATCACCTGCCGCACAACGTCATCATGCTTTCGCGCGAACATGAAAAGACATTCAATGCTCAAGAGCAGGCCCGCGAAACCGCCGACCGCGAACAGCGTGCGGCGCTCAAGGCGGAGCAGCGCGCCGAACGCGAGGCGTTCTTCAAGGATGGCGCCAAGCAATTCAAGGCGCTGCGCCACGCCGTCTATGACGAGGTCCGCAAGGAATACGCTCCCGAATGGCAGCAGTATTATAAGGACGCCAAGGTGGCGGAACAATCCGCTGAGGCCTGGTCGAAAAGTACCGTTACGCGCGCGCTCTACTTTGCCAAGGAGGGAAGGTGGGAAGAGGGAGGCAACGCCTTCGCTGACCGTGACAGTGTCCGCGACGCGGTCACGGCCGAACTCAATGAACGCAAATCGGATTTGAAGGCGCGGCAGACGGAAGACTTGCGCGAACGTCAGCGCCTTGCCTGCGATGGCCTACGCGAACAGCGCGATCTCCAGTATCAGGAATTGCTGCAACGCCAGCGCGAGGAACGCGGCGCGTTCAATGCCGGTGTCACGCTCGATGCGCTTGGGATCGCGCAGGAGCGGGCGGGTGACGGTCAGACAGTGCCAGTGCCTGGACACACCGCCAATGAAAACCAGAATGGCGATCCGGCTGCCGTTCAGGAACCCAAGACCCAGCCCGGCCTTGAAGCATCGCAACAGGATGCAAAATCTGGTGAGCAACAGCGCGGCGAAGAGACAGCCTCACAACACCCGCTGGTGCGAGCCGTGCTCTCCGAGGAAGGTGCGAGCCTTGACCTGTCGAACATGCCTGCGCTTCCGCCCCCTGTCCCCGAAACCAGAAGGCAGCTCTCCGATCTGGCGGCCGGTGTCATTGGAGGCGCTGCAAGTTATCTGGCCGATCAGCTGGGCGAACTGTTCGCGCCAACACCGCCCGAAGTGCGCGAAGCGCAAGCCAAAGCAGACGCCAAGCGCGAGGCGGAGAAGCCGCTCGCGTGTGATGACAAATCCGCCTTCTATGAAAAAATGATCGATGCCGCCATCAAAGCCCATCGCGCCGAGCAGACCGAACGGCAGGATGAGGCTTACTGGAAGGAGCGCGACCGCGGTAAGGGCTGGGAAAGGGACCAGTAACGGGACCCCTGGAATGGCTGAGCCAGGAGCCCCTTGAAAAACGGAAAGCCGCCAAGCTGATCGTCTTCTCTGCGCCGAAAACCATTCGCGGCATCCAAATGGCCGAGCGCGGCGTGCTGCGCAGCGCCTATAGCGCCGAAGCTGCCGATCGCTGGCGCGCTATCACCGCCCAATTCGCCGCGCTGCTTAAAGCAGCCGAGCAACGGATCGTCGCCCATGTCCAGGGCAAGATCGCAGCAATCGATCCAGCACTCTCGATGGCAGCGCGGCACGCGGCCATCGAGCAGTTCATCGCCGAACAAACCGCAGCCATTCTCCAGCTCAAGCAGGACATCAAACAGCAGCGCCGTCACGCCCGCCGCGCGGCGGGTGCCAGCCTTCGTGGCAGATTCAAAAAGCGCCGGCGCGCGCTTGTTGCACGTCATGCAATTGAGCGTCAGGAAACGAGAACCGCCTTCGGAGCGCGTCATGTCATCTGGCATCGGCCCGCCAGGGCATTTCCGGCGATACGGCGGATGATCCCTCGCCTCAAGCTGCGGGCTGGGCGGCGCCCCAGCGTGATGCGGCCACGGCGATAGTCATCGGTACCTGGCTTCCCCAACGAACGCACGACGACGCCTGTTCTGGGTGGCAACCTGAAATACTCAAAGCGAGCAAATGTGGGCAGCTGCCCTCTCAGAACCGGACTCCCTAGTAAGACCGGCTGTTTTTGGGGAACAAAGCTCATTGCCTTGAAACATTCCCGCAATTTTAGTATTTTGGTTAGTGTTAAGCTGATGCCTGGGAGGGAGAGCACGTTGATAGACAGCGAAGAGGCGCTGGCTCGCGCAGCCGCCGATACTTTATCCGTACGTTTTGGTGAAGACGTAGTAATCACCGTGGAGAAAGCTATAAGAGGAGAATTTGGTAACCTTCATGGAAATAGTGATCGAAGTGCATTCATAGACGCCCTCAATACGGCAGCCTCTATTGTACAGATTGGCTGGTTCATATTTGAAGTATCCCGCTATTGCTGGAAGAAGTATCGCTTAACAAAAGATACTGCAGCATTAAAAGAGGCGGCATACAACGAAGTTGCGGCGCTACCTAGCATGAGCGGAATCGACAGGAACACCGTTATTGAAGCTGTGGTAGATAAACTTGAAAGCGGCGCAAATACCAGTGAGCTTGTGCGCTAGCACTACTGCATTGATGTCTATTACGTGTTGGAGGTTGCACAAATGGGGGCTCCAAAGCGGGTGGCACTGGTCATCGGCAATGGTAATTACCGTGAGTCAGCTTGGCTACCCAATCCGCCGAGAGATGCCAGGGCGATGGCGGACAAACTCCAACAATTGGATTTTGAGGTTATTTCCGGTATAGACCAACCCCGAAACGAAACGGTAAACATACTGGAGTCATTTGAGCGAAAGCTAAAGGGAGCACACGTAGGATTATTTTTCTTCTCTGGACACGGTGTGCAAATAGGTGGCGAGAACTATATACTTCCAGTGGATACCAAGTCGTTACAGGAAGGAAATCTAAGTCACTACGCATTTTCTCTCAATGACATTATTTTGCGTATGGGTCAATTTGCAGAAGTTAACCTTGTTTTTCTTGATGCGTGCCGTACAAACCCTTTTGTCCGGGAACTGACTGGAAATACCGGAGAAAGAGAGCGCCGCATAAGGAGCGGGCTAGCTGAAATTAGGGCAGGACGTGGTACATTTATTGCGTTCTCCACAGCTCCCAATATGGTTGCGCTAGATGGTCGAGGAAACAATAGCCCCTTTACCGTTGCGCTTCTTAGGCACATTTCGACACCTGGAATGAGCATTCACGCATTAATGATGGAAGTCACAAATAGTGTGGCTTTTGACACAGGGGATAAACAACAACCCTGGCAGCACTCAAATTTGCGCGCAGAGTTTTTCTTTAAACCGCCTGAACCGTTAACTAATCCTGAGGCATTATTGCGGTTGCGTTTTAATGAGGCCGAAAGAATATGGATAACCATTCAAGACAGCGACAGCGAGGCGGTTCTGGATGAATTTATAAGGAATTTTTCAGGTACCGTCTTTGCGAACTTAGCCCAAGCTCGACTTGCAGAATTGCGTTCCGGTGGAGGCAAGTCAGAGTTAATCGATGCAGTGAAGCTTTCTTCGTCACGGAAAGCGGAACCTCTGTCAGCGTTTGAAGAGCGTATTTTAAAAACTGGGGATGTATTTCGAGAAGGCAATGCTTATCCGGAGATGATCGTGATCTCTGCTGGCCGTTTCATGATGGGGTCTCGAAAGGGAGGGTGGTTTCGACGAGGAGAAAAAGGGCGTTTTGTCAGTGAAGGCCCGCGCCATGAGGTGGTCCTCTCACGCCCATTTGCAGTGGGCCGGTTTGCTGTAACTTTCGACGAATGGAAAGCTTGCGCGGATGGAGGGGGATGCCCTGGAAACCCAGTCCCGCCAGACCATGGTTGGGGGCGAGGTCGTCGACCTGTGATTAACGTATCATGGGACGATGTCCAAGAATATGTTAGGTGGCTATCGCGGCAAACAGGCAAATCGTATCGCTTGCTGAGCGAATCTGAATGGGAGCTCGTTGCCCGAGCTGGAACGCAGACACCGTTTTGGTGGGGAACACGGATATCCACAGATCAAGCCAATTATGACGGAAACACCGCTTACGGGGGAGGTTCTAAAGGCCAATACCGGCAAAGCACCATTGCCGTTGATAGTTTCGAGCCTAATCCATGGGGGCTATATCAAGTGCATGGAAATGTTTTTGAATGGGTGCAAGACTGTTGGAATGAGAGTTACTTTGAGTCACCCACCGATGGTTCGGCGTGGACTACTGGTGACTGTAGTCGACGCGTAATCCGCGGTGGCGCTTGGTATATTCAACCGGGACGGCTTCGCGCGGCAGAGCGCAGTTGGTATGGAATCAACGGTCGCGATTACGGCATAGGTTTCCGAGTTGCGCGCACGCTTTCTCAGTGATGAGTTGCAAGCTCAGCACTTGATATGACCTATGCGTTTGCGGTGGGAAAATGTTCCTATGTTATGCAGTATTCACTTCGCAACTCTTTCAGTGGAGAAACGGTGCCAACGAAGGCTTTGACTTGATTAGCTTGATTTTATTGAGCATGTCCGGTCATGCCCTAGGTAGAGATTTATCAGCCAATAGCGACGAAAGGCAGCTCTCGGCCTCAAGCGCCAAAACTCGCCACTCGCTAAAACTGGCTGATACTGATCAGCCCGAATTAATTTGTACTTTTCGTCTGCTCTGGCGAGCCTTCTGGGAACCGCCATTGCGTTGACTTGGGCGTTGCCAAACCCGTAATCTCATTGGATTTTCTAAATGATATTGGAACCCGATGACCGCGCCGTCCTCACAAACGCAGAAAGCTGGTGACCCGTCGCCCTATGCGTCGTTGCGGCCATCCCTTGCCGCCAATACGCAAGATGCCCAGCCTTCGCCACATGCGCCTTCCCCGGCGTCTCCGGCACCGGGGTTCACGGCCGAGCTGGAAAAGCTGCAGGAGATGCGCGATGCGCTTTGGGAGGCTTTCAAGGCAGGGCCCGATGCAGGCCTTCCTACCATCCTCATCGATCTCGCCAATTCCTATACGAACTCGCTGCGCCTCCAGCTCAATCTGAAATCGCTGGATACGCGCAAGCTTTCGCCAGCGCTGCCAACCAGCCAGCCAGGTGCGGGCGTCAAAAGATAGAGGAGACGATGATGATGTAGCGATTACACAAAAAGACGAGATTGTATAAAATAGATAGTATTGCAATATCTGTATTTCTAATGCGCAGGCCGGTAATTTAACCATACCTGCAACTAAATTCATTATTGCTGAATATATGGAGAAATTATTATGCTAAATACCATGATAGACCATCGCCAGATCCGCGCCGCGCGTGCTTTGCTCAATTGGACCCAGTCCGATCTTGCCCGTGCGGCGGCCATGGCAACGAGCTCGGTCAAGAACATCGAAAGCGAGAGTTCGTCCGCGCGCCGGGAGACGCTCGCACAAATCCACTCCGCCTTCGATGACAACGGCATCGAGTTCATGCCCGGCACCGGCGTCCGCTTGAAAGACGATATCGTCGCCGTGCACGACGGCAGACGCGCCACGGCGGCGCTGCTCGACAGCATCTACACGCATGTTCAGACCGCACCGGAACGTGAAGTCTGCATCACCGGTTTGGATGAAGCCTTTTCCGTCGACACCGACGGTGAGCAAATGCTCACCAGCCACATTGACCGGCTTGCCAAGGCAGGCGTGCGCGAACGCATTCTGCTCTGTGAAGGCGATACGCGCTTCCTGAATGCGCCGGAGTGTTACCGCTGGCTGCCGCGCGCCTATTTCACGCGCAATGCGCCCATCTATGTCTATGGCGACTGCATCGCCAGCCATTCCGGCTCGCTCAGGCGCCGCACCATCATCATCGAGGCCCGGCCGCTGGCCCAGCATATGCGCATGATCTTCTCGCTGCTGTGGGATTGCGCGAGCACGGCTCCCCCGCTGGCCGCTGCTCTTGAACCGGCATCCGCCTGAGCGGGAGCCGCCCATGAAAGCACCGTCTCCTCATTCCCTGACAGGTGTTCCGGCCGATATCCCCGGATGGCGCATGACCGCCAGGCAAGTCGTGGCGGCCCGCCGGCACGTCACCATCTGTCAGGACAACATTTCTGAAATCCTTCCCTGGCTTGCGCCGGGCCCGCCGAACGAAGCGTGGCGCGGCTATATCAGCCCGGTCGACCCTGCGGCACCCGACCTCGGCCGCCTGTTCTTTGAACTGGCACTGACGATTTCGCAGTTCGGCGGGTTCATCGGCTACAGTGCCGACGGCTCGGTTGACAGGTGGAAACGCGACGGCTCCGGCATCAAGGCCATTCTCGCCACCATGCATGCCATCCGCGCCGCCAGGAAATTGCCCGGCATCGACATCCACGGCAACTACGACCGCGAGCTGGCGCATTTCTTCATCCGCGCGCCCTTTGGCAAGCAGCGCCTCGATATTCTGAAGGAAGTGGGATCGCCAGACGCACGGCGGATATTCGAGCATCTGCTGCCGCTCGGGCTGCGCAGGGACGGAAGCTACTATTTCAGCGTGGTGCACCTGAAGTTTTTGGCCAGCCGCTTCCCGCTGGGCTTTGGCCAGGACCCGCTATTCCACAAAAAAGCTTCCCTGCTTTTTATGACCATGGAGATAGCACTCAACCAGCTGGGAGCCAAAGCCGTCGCGGAGACTTTGCCCCCGGCCGACTACCGTATTCCGCAGATCCTCGAAGGGCTCGGCATCCTGCAATTCAGCGAACGCCTGACCGGCAAGATCGGCCGTAGTCACGTCTTCAGGCTTGATGCTCCGGAAGTCCGCGCCATCCGCGCCGCGGCCGTCGAGGCCGTTGGACTGATAAAGGCCTCGTACGAACAGCACTACAAGAAGAAGACCACCTGCGCTGAGATCGACGGCTTGCTCTATCTGCTCTCGCGCAACCGTCAGATGATGGATCGTGCCAGGATGAAACCGCATATGCAGGTCGCCACCATGGCGTTTTAGGAAAAATACCGGACAGCCATAGATCGTGATGGACTGAATACCGGGTACCAGTTTTTAGAATTACGAATGAATAGAAGAACCCGCAAGGGCTGTGTTTTTTTTGAAAAGACTTATTGGAGATTATTTATGTGCAGCGTTGTTTTTGACGGGGACGCCCATACTTCGTCCTTTTTGCCCCGTGCCGCCGCTACGGGCAATTATATTTCAGCGAACGATTTTTGAAACATGATTTCAGACACCTCTCTTGAAGCCGGACACGCTATCGACCGTTATCGCGCGGACTTCCGCGAGGACGTGGCGGAGCAGCTGCGCTTTGCTGCGGAGCGCGCTGGCCTTGCCTCAAGCGTGACAGCCGACGCGGCAACGATTGTGCTGGAACTCGCGGGAGGCGGCCCGGATGGCGAAGACTTGCGCCTCCTGGTCCGCTTCAACGACGCGCGCGAGGCCATGCCGGGTTGGGTCGATTGGCTGACGCTGTTGGCAGAAACAGCCGAAGGCCGCACGCCGCTCCTCACCTTGGCCTGGCGCGATGACGAAGGCTCGTCCGGACAAGAAAATCTAAGACGCCGCTTGGCGGAATGGGAGGCGCGCGTTGACCTGGATTTGCCACTCGAACGAAGGGGCCTCAACGCAAAAGCCGATGTGAGGACGGGGCGTTATGCGCGCGGCTCTGTGTTGAGCGCGTTGCTTCGTGATCTGCAATCCACATCTGGCACCGCCATGGGCCATGAGCCGCGCGCGGTCGCGCTGCGTGCGGAGCCCGTGACTGCACCTCGCAGAGAAGATCGAAGCGCGAGGGCCCTGCCGGTCATCGAGGTGAGCGCTAAACCAGTCTCGCCGCCCGCGCAGATACTGAATCCGTTGTCTGCCGCCGCACTCAGCGAGCGATTGATCGCGGCGGTTCTTCAGAGCATGCAAATGGAGCTTCACGAATGCGAAGCGCGTTTTGCTGGAGCAGGCCTGACCTCTTCGGCAAAAGCCCGGATTAGCGATGCGATGGAGTGGGCCATGCTGGGGGTTGCTTACAGCGTCGAAGCCAAGACCAATCAGGCCGCCATGGCCTCGATTTTCAAAACGGCGGGCGCAAGCTGGCTGTACGGGCTGGTGGGACCCGTGCTGATCGGCGGTCTGGCGTCCTTAAGCCGGACAAAATCAGAGAAGGGAGCCGCCCTCGCCTTGATGGCATGCTGGGCGATGGCGATGGCCACCATCACGGCGTCGGACAAGGCCTATCTCGATGGCGCACAGGAATGGTTTCCCAAAGGCGTCGCCGTGCTCGCGCACGAAAAGGCGCTGGCGGCGGCGAAACAGGATCAAGATGGCGCCGAACAGGAACTGTCCAGGCTGGACGGTAAGCCCGAGGACGGGACTGCCGCCTTGATCGTGGATGCGAAAAAGCGCTGGCAAGCTAAAGAACTCGCCGCGCTGGAGCAACGCCGGCAAAAAGATCGCGAGACGCAGCGCGTGGCTGCGGCGGAGCAGGTGAAACAAACCAAGGATCGCGTGCTAAGCGAGGCCTTTGCTCTCAGGCAAGCCGTGGATTCTGACGCATCGCGGCAATGGGCATGGCGTTCGCTGTTCTTGATTTTCGGGGTGATCAATTTCGCAGGGCCCTTCGCCATCAGCCGCGTTCTGGAAAAGTGGCGCACAGACCATGGAACCGCGCGCAAGGATGCGCAGGACGATCATAAATTCCGCGAGGCGAGTGCCGCGCTGCGGCATAACCGGGCGACGCAAAAGGCACGGGCCATGCTTCTGCTTCCCGCAGCGCTTTCAGAACTTTTGGAAGAAGGGAATTCCGCCGGGGCGCTGCAGAACCTCAATCAGGTCGATATCGCGGAGAAGGCGGCCGAGCGTTTCGACCGCAGCGTCAACCGGCAGAAATATAGCCGAACCCTACTGCGGTTGTTCCGGCCTGCAGCGGGATCATAGGACCAAATGTAGACGGGTTCGCGTGAGCGCCATTCACGCGGTGTGTTTGAATGTGCCGTGTTCGATTATAACAGCTTTCCGAGTATCTCCAGCCGCGTGACAAGCCCGAAGCGGCTGCTGTCGATGGAGCCTGCGGGGTTTTCGCCCATCACCAGAAAGCTGTCCGGCGGGATGATGCCGTGGTCATCATGGGCATAAAGCGCGATCATCGCCGCGCGGGCAGGGGAAAGCTGATAGGGCTCGCCCGCGCTGTTCGTAGCGGGCGCGCCGTTGATGATGATCTTGCCGTTGCTCACCTCAAACCTGTCGCCGGGCAAGCCGCGAATGGCTTTGATAAGAGGAATGCGGGAGCTATCGCTGTGGAACAGCACGGCATCGCCGCGCTTAAGGGTGCCGAGGCACTCTGCCGGGCCTTGCTGGATTTCGATCATCTGCCCCGGCGCAATGCGCGGCGACATCGACCCTCCCTCAACCCGCATGGGAACCGTGGAGCACGTCGCGGCCCGCGCCGTGTGTACGGTGAGAAGTAATGCAGAGAATGCGAGAGCAAAAAAGGGCGCGTCGCGCACGCAGTTTCATGACGAGTTCGTTTAGTACGTTGTGACGATGCATTCGCCGGCACCGCCTGTGTTACCATGACCTCCACCACCACCTCCAGGAATACCGCCGCTTGATCCGAAGGCTCCGCCGCCACCGCCGGATATAGAACCACTGGCGGCGAGACCCCCTGCGCTTAAGTTGCCAGCGTTCCCGTAAGAAATAGCGACATTTGTTCCGCTTGCGGAACCTCCTGTGCCTGCCGTTCCTTGTCCGGTGGAAGAAGCTGGGCCTCCTGTGCCACCGCCACCACCTCCTGCGGTAAGATAACTGCCGAAAGTAGTGCTCCCACCGGAAGAACCCGCGCCGCCAGCATTGTTGCAAGAGGCGGCATTGCTACCGCCCGCTCCACCGCTCCCGACGGTTACAGTGACTGTGGACGTAAGGGAGGATAACGGGAACCAGGCAGAAGCACCGCCACCACCACCGCCACCACCTCCAGAGGTTGTGGGAATGGTGCAGATCATGACATAGTATGCACCAGCCCCGCCGCCACCTCCACCACCACCCCAACATTCGACATGGGCCATAGAACCCGAGCCGGGTTTGGTCCATGTGCCGCTGGAGGTGAATACCTGGAAGTTCGTGGGGGCGCCGCCGCTGCCGCTTGCTCCGGCGACTGCGGTATCAACGTAAGCCTTGGTGGTAAGGTGCGTGCTGGCCGTGGGTGTGGCTGCCGTTACCGTGCCGGTGAAGGTTCCATTGCCGCTGCTGGTTATCGCGCCCGCATTCCATGTACCGCTGGTGATGGTGCCGACCGCGGCAATGTCGGTGCCCACAAGCTTCGATGCCGCGATGCTGCCTGCCAGCATGGTGTTCGTCACCGCGCCAGAAGCAATAGTTGTCGTGAGAGATCCCGCTGTCGTGGTCACATCACCCGTCAGGGCAGGGAACTGTGCCGCTTGCAGCGTGCCGCTCGCCTGCGATGAAAGGTTGACGCTGGAAGCTGTCGCCAGCGATCCAAAGGATGACCCGCTTGTCTTGGTGCAGGTCAGCGCGCCCGCGTTGCTGATCGTGCAGTCGCCGCTCACCGCAACCGCAGTCGCCGCGTTGCTGCCGTTGCCGACCCAGATGTTGGCCGAGGTGAGCGAGGGAAGGCTGGAGCTGATCGTCGCCCAGGTTCCATCCCCGCGCCAGTAGTGGGAGCTGTCGGCATTCGTGCCGCTGTTGAGGTTCGCAACGGGAAGATTGCCCGTTACTTGGCTGGCCAGGCTGATGCTCGCAGTCGTGCAGACAATCGCAGTGCCGCCCGCGTTGGACGTGCAGAAATTATTCGCGGTCAGCGTGCCGACTTTGGGATCAAGCTCCGTCAGCGCGCCGGATGCCGCCATGCTGATCCATTGGCTGGAATTGCAGAACTGAAAGGTGGCGTAATCGGAGTTGTAGATCATGTCCCCCGCGCTGCCAGGCGGGCCTGAGCACGCCGCCCAGACCGGAAGCGGCGCTGCCACAAGTGAAAATAGCAAAGCCGGGAGTAGTGCTGCGGCTCTTGCCGCAAAAAATGAAGTGTCAGTTTTTTTCATTTGGGTTTTGCCGATCCTTTGGGTGCATCGGGAGCGCGCAGCACGAGATGATTGTCTGGCCCCCGGCGAACCAGGACCTGGGCCTGGGCGGCATCGAGCTGCTTCAGGGCGTCAATGATGCAGTGAAGCGCATCGCTTTGCCCTTGAGTCTGGCCGAGCGATTTCTCGGCAGAAGCGATGGCCTCTTTAACGGAGTTGCCGCAGGAAGGCGGTACTTCGGCAGCGCTGGCCGGGCCACCAAATGTCATCTGAAGAAAAACACTGACCGCAAGGGCGAAAGGAAGAGGTTTTAGGCAGCAAAACACGCAAACTCCTAAATATATAAGGCAGGTATAAAGGTAGTCTGCCTACTTGGTGAATCCGTGTCAATATATATATAGATTGGGTTGTTGGGCGATTCAGAGTAACGGCCTAGCCTATAAGTTCTGCTTTTTACTAAAGCGTTTCCTTTCTTCATGTTCGAATGCTTTGTGCATATTGGCCCTGGGTGATGGGTCATTGCCTGGGAGCGGGCGTCTCCACGCGCCCGGCCTGACGGCCGCGCACGCGGCCGGGCCCTAGGCCGCCGCGAAGAGCGGCGCCCCGGAGCCCCCGGTCTTCCTTGATTGTCAGCGGGCCGGGGTCTCCGCCCATGCGGGTGACGGTCCCTGACGCGAATTCCGTGGTGCGGCTCTGATCCCAAAGAGGGCGCTAGCACCTTGATCGCTTTCAAGCATCCGGCAGTAAAACCAGACTGCTTCCCGTCGCCAACCGCCGGGAGCCATGATGATGCAGAATACGCCGTCTGCGAATACGCCTGTAACCATCGCGCCTATTTCAGCGGAACTGATCGCCGCCGCGTTCCAATGCCTTTCCTTGATCCCGAAGCAAGACCGGCTTGACCCAGCGGCGATGATCGCCATCGCCCGTATCATCACTCGCAGCGAGGGTGAAGCCATGGCCGTGTTCGCCCGCATTCGCGCGCTCGGCATGGTGATGCGCGATCCACGATGGCAGCCTTGGGAAAGCTATTTCAAGAACTGCGATGCCGGTGAGCGCCGGTGCTTCGCCTTCCACATCCGCCGCCTCGCCGCCATCCTGCCGGTCACGCGGGACTTGCGGTTTTCAGCCGATGCCTTCTTTGGAGAGCTGCTCTCCGGTGCTGTGGCGATGGAGCGCGAGTGAGCCGTGCCGCACAGCAAACCCGCTCACACCCCCACCAAAAAACATGCCCCTCGGGGCGTGAAGGGAGCCGGCCGTTCACGGACCGCCCGGTTGTGAGGCCCGCGAACGCCCGGCTCCGAAAAACACGCCCCGAAACGAGGGGAACTCTCACCCCAAGTCCGCGAAAAGAACGCGCCAGACCAAAAGACCATCCGCGGCGGCTTTTCCGTCCGGACGAAGTTCGGCGGCCTCTCAGTTCACTCTTTCTGTGGCCGGAATGAATGGTCTAGCCTTGGTGCGTTGCTTTTTTCATTTTCAAAAGGAGACTTACTATGACCGCAGCACAGCCAATAAATGCCGCCGCACCCGAAGCCCAGGCTGGCTTCTTTATCAATGCCGGAACCCATAGCGGCTGGTTCACCACCCCCGATGGCGATATCTACGACATCCGCAAGCTGGAACCCCGCGAGGTAACCGACCCGCGTTCGGGCGAAGTGACCACCATCTGGGGCGGATACGCAACCGCCCGCGACCGGGACAACGCGGCGCGCGATGCCATGCTGCAGAGCGAGTTCAAGAAGACCGGCGCGCGGCCTTCTGAATTGTTCGCTCCGGAAGCGCGCGACATCCCGCTCTACGTCACCCTGCGCAACCGTCCCGGCAAGGGCTACACCGACATCGCCTCGTTCTGGAACGCCAAGAGCCGGTACACCATCCTCGCCCGCGATCTGGGCGGCAAGAGCGGCCTGCGCTTTGGCGGCAATGTGCTGGCCTGGAAGCCAAGCACTGCGGCCGATGCTGATGCGACCAATCACGCCTCGGAACCGGATGCCGGTGCGGCCCGCCAGGGTGCCACTGCCCGCGCACGCAAAACCCGCGACAGGGCCGCAACCGCCGAAGCTTAAGAACACCATCGGGATTGGGAGAGGACGTCCGGCATTGCAAGCCGGGCGTCTCCTTTCGCTGCCGGGGGCCCCTTTCGGGCGAACCCCAGCAGCGAAAGGAGCGCTCCACCATGGCAAGAAAGCCCAGCACAAAACCACCCCGTACCTACGATCAGCTCAAACCGAAGCTCGATGTGCACGAGGCCATCACCGCCAAGATCGTCACCGCGATCGAGGCCGGCGCCGGTGAATTCCAGATGCCCTGGCACCGGCCCGGCGTCGCCTTCACCATCCCCCGCAACGCCCTCACCGAAAACCAGTATCGCGGCAGCAATGTTCTCTCGCTGTGGATCGATGCCGATGAGAAGAAGTTCGAGCACCAGGTCTGGGCCACCTACAAGCAATGGGAGGAACTGGGCGCGCAGGTGCGCAAGGGCGAGAAGGGCTCGCTGATCGTCAAATATGGCGAGTGGGTTCCCAAAGACGCGCGCGTCGATACCAAGTCCGGCAACGGCGATGACGAGGACAGCGCCAAGCGGCTCTACGCCAAGGCAGCCTATGTTTTCAATGTGCAGCAGGTGGATGGCTTTGCGATTGAGCCTGCCGTGCAGCGTCCGGATCTCACCGAGCGCCTTGACCATGTTGATGCCTTCATCGCTGCCACGGGCGCCGAGTTCCGCGAAGGCGGACAGCGGGCCTTCTATCGTCATCGCGGCTTGAACGGCGAGGGCGACTTCATCCAGATGCCGGAGCGCAATCTGTTCACCGGCACTGCCACATCGACGCCGACCGAAAGTTACGAGGCCACACGTCTTCATGAGCTTGGTCATTGGACCGGCGCCAAGCACCGGCTGGACCGTGAGTTCGCTCAGCGCTTCGGCGATCAGGCTTACGCTTTCGAGGAGCTGGTCGCGGAACTGTCCGCCGCCTATCTGTGCGCGGGTCTCGACATCACCAACACGCCGCGCGCCGATCATGCGCAGTACATCGCCAATTGGCTCCAGGTGCTGAAGGGCGACACCAAGGCCATTTTCACCGCCGCATCGCTCGCCACCCGCGCCGTCGATTACCTCTACGGTTTGCAACCGGGGCCTGCCCCAACCCACGAACCGGAATCCGGTCCAGAACCGCTGCCGGATGTACCACTCGCAAGCGGCAGTCCAGCACGCCCTGGCACAGGGAGCGCAAGCGCCGATGCGAGCGCTGAAGCGTGGAGGGGGCCGCGATGACCCGCAAATCCAGCCCATCGCCAGGTGACGGCACGGCGGCAAGGCGTCTCGACGTCCAGCGCATCCGCGTCAACGCACAAGGCTACGATGCCCGCAGTGCCTATTGGGGCGCTGGCCCTGACGTGTTCATTGCAACAACGCCAGATGGCTCAGAGGAGGTGACGGTCCGCGCCCGCAATGTCGCGGAGGCGCGAGAGACGGTTGCCGCAGAGCTGGCGCGCCAGCCGGGCGAAGTACGGTCAGAGCACGAGCCGATTGGCGGCAATTCTCCCCACAAGACCCGCCATGAAATCGACTGGGTGAACCCGGTCACGAACAGGACCGTGCGCATCCGCATCACCCATGGGCGGGAGTATCTGTTTGCCAGCAGCGATCACCTTCAGATCGAAAGCATCGACCCGGAAAAGGCGCCGCTGCCGATCACCGAAACCGGCTATCTCTCGCACTTCATATCCCCCCTCGCTCTCGCCAATGCCGGCGGGGCGGTTACCTTCGTTACGGCCTGGATCGAGCGGGAAACCAAGGGGAAGGCCTGGACCAAGGCGGCGGCGAAGAAAGCCCAGGGCGATCTGTTCCAATGGGCCGAAGCGCAGGCCGAGGTTGGAGCGAAGAGTGCCAGCAGGCCGAAGAAAGCCGCCGCCAAGCCCAGCAGAAAACCCGCGCGCGGCAGAGACCCCGAATGATTTTGACGCGCTCGCAGCGCCGCGCTCAGGGAGCGGCGGCCGAAGACCGTTTTCGCGCCTGGCTCGACCGCTGCGTTCTGCCGCATATGTATGTGGAGCAGTCGCCGCTCACCGTGCCCAAAGGCTTGAAGGGCGAAATCAAACGGCCGGATTTTCTGGTCGGCATTCCGACCATCGGCACGCTTGCCTTCGATGTGAAGGCCAAGACGATCTACGGCAATTCGATCATCATCGATGAATACGAGCACCGCACCTTCAAGAACTTCGAGACGTTTTTCAACATGTGCGTCTGGTACGTTTGCTTTCCGCCGGACGAACCCGTCACCTGCCATCTGTTCCTGAACAGCGATCTTGCGAGCCTGCCGGTCGTGAAGCGGCAAGGCAAGGCAACTATCGCTGTAGCGCTCAAAGATACCGTGACCGCCGATCCACGGCGGGATTTTATGGGCGTGCTGCTATCGGCGATTAGTTTGCGGTGAGGGCTTCTACGTTCAATCGCAACTCTCCCGAATTGCCGCCACTTACGGCTTAGGCTGCATCGTCGTTGATGATCCGTGATGCCAGCGGTCACGACGCCAAGCTGATCATCTCGGGCACCGGCAGGACTGGTGCCACCTATATCGTTCAACTGGTTCAGGCAATGCGCGTGCCGGACAAGCGCCTTGAAGTCCTCAACGACAGGGGCTGAAGCAATTCCTGTCTTGCCTGATATGCACTCCCGCGGCGGACAACAATTCGCTGACTACCGCCGGACGCAGCACAAGCAGGCTGGTCCAGCGCCGTTCGGTAAGCCGGTGTTTGGCGACGAGGTAACGTAACACCAGATAGTCCCAGCCATAGGCAAGCGCGTTGGGCCATTCGCGCACGACATCCCTCACCCCAAGATGTTCGCCGGTGATCCGCGCCATGCGCGCAAGCAACCGCGCTCGCCTGCCAAGCTCGTCCGTATTGCGGCTGAGCAGCGAGGGAACCTTGATGAACATGGAGCGCAACTCCTGCTTGCTCACCCCAAGAGCCCACGCCTTTTCTGCAAAGGATGCCGCCAGACTGTCCGGCCGGCAATAGAGCAAGGCAGGAAAGCTGCGCGCTGCCGCCATGCAATCGTCAACGGGCAAGGCAAGCGTCTGAGCAAGCGCCTCCAGGTTCGAGCGCAACGTTTCCGGGCGCTGGCTGGCAAGGGCAGGACAGCGGCGCAGGAACGTTCGCGCTTCCTCCGGCGGACAGGCAAATACTGCTGCAAAATGTTCTAGCCAACCCCCGATGCCTGCCATCAGGCAAAGCGCTGGTTTTTTGAGGAGAAGGTTGCGCCAGCTTTTCCGATCAAGTCCCGCCTGCTCCGCTTGGGCAAAGGAGCGCTGCAGACGTTCGCCGCTGACCAGCGTCAGGCGCAAGTTTCTCCAGGCCAGTTTTCGCACCGTTGCGGCATCGCTATCCAAGGCCTCTTCTATCGCCTTCATGGCCGTGGCGACGCGACCGGGACTCCTTGTCAACAGCATCGGCACCACTGCCGCTGCCCGCCTTGCCAATGCGGCGGGCTTGGCATCGAGAAGACGCGCAAGTTCCAGGAGGCGCATCTCCATCGTTTCTGCATTCTGATAAAACAGGGATGGGGATCGCAGGGCCGCGCGCACATAGATGTCCAGCCCGATCCCGAGGGCGTTTGCGCATCGAACCGTGCCGGCTGCGATATGCTCAGGCCTGATCTCCAGCACCCTGCCGTGGCTCAAGGCGGCGCGCACCAGCGCCACCACACTGACCTGCACGCCCTGTTTCCCGAACAAGCCCGAAACGGCCTGGGACCAGGCTGGTATCTTGTCCTCATTGCCCCTTTTTGCTGGCGGCTTGCCCTTCATACTACATCGTCACACAATATATATTCGCATATTAGGTCATAACTATAACATTAGAGCACTCTTTGCTAGACGCGCGCACCACTAGTATTTACGTTTATTCTTAAATATAAATAACTAATTAAGATTTAACCCTGATAATACATCCTTACATGCGCCTCATTATACTCATATTGCTTGCCCTGTCTTTCTGGCCAGCCACTCCGGCTGTTGCTGCCTGCACGAATCCTGCAGGGGCGGCGGGCAATCAGATGTACAATGCCGACTACGCGACCATGCAATTTTGTAACGGTTCGGTTTGGATCAGCATGGCGGCATCCGGCGCGTTGACGGAGCTTGATCCAAAAATAGGGACGCTCACTGCGAACAATTTCTGCACGTCGAACGTGGGCGGCACCGTAATTGTGTGCGCCACGGCAGCCATCGACCTGGCCACGCAGGTGACGGGGAACCTGCCCGTTGCGAACCTCGCCAGCGGGACGAATGCCGACAGCTCTCACTACTGGCGCGGGGATGGAACATGGGCCACCATCAGCACGGGGCTTCCTGCGCTAACATCAGCGAATATCTGGGTCGGCAACGGCAGCAACGCCGCAACGGCGGTGAGCGTATCGAAAGACTGCACAATCAGCAATACGGGTGCGCTTACTTGCACAAAGACAAATAACGTTTCCTTCGGATCGCTGGCAACGGCATCGAGCGTCAATCTGGCGACACAGGTAACGGGGAATCTTCCCGTTGCGAATTTGAACAGCGGGACGGGCGCATCGGCCTCAACGTACTGGCGCGGGGATGGAACATGGTCGACGGCGGGCGCAACACCTGCGGGGACTGTCGCGGGCGCGGTGCAATTTCGCGGCGCAACGGCGGTGTTGTCAGCGAACGATACCAAGTTTATCTGGGATGATACGAATTTCCGTTTAGGCATCGGCACGGCGACACCCACTGAAAGTCTGGAGACGACAGGCAACGTTCGTTCGGCAAAGTATAGGGGCGTTCCGCAAACAGGCCTTTCCGCGCCCACCACGGCGAGCGGCGCTTCGGTTGGCACGCTTACCGCGAATGATTTCTGCACGGCGAATGCGGGCGGGACACAGGTCGTGTGTACGACGGCGGCCATTCCAGTTGGCAGCATCAGCGCGACCGGCACCCCGTCCAGCAGCACCTACCTGCGCGGGGATGGCACATGGGCGACACCCTCCTCATCTCTGTCCGGCGGCACGGCGAATTATGTCCCCCTGTGGAGCAGCACCAGCGCCCTTACCAGCAGCGTGATTTATCAGAGCGGAAGCAATGTCGGCATCGGGAATACGAGTCCCGGCAATTCTCTTGATGTTCAAGGCACAACCGCTACAGGCGGAGCTGGCAATATATGTACCCATAACTCTGCTACCAACGCTGGGATATGCTTGGAATCATATAACTCCAATGTTTCAGCAGGTGGCCTGGGAATGATTCAGGCGATTAACAACGCTGGATCAGCTACGCTGCCGCTATCATTGAATCCCTTCGGCGGCAACGTCGGGATCGGGACGACGAGTCCCCTCTTAACATTCCATGTTCGCCCTGGCACAGATCAAAACCTCGTCTTTGGCTCATATACATCTTGGTCTGGAGTCGACGGCGTCAGCATAGGCAGCATCAACGACGCGAATTCTGCCTATAAAAATATAAACTTCGCTGCAAAAAATATAATTCTCAACGCTACAGGCGGCACCGGCAACGTCGGTATCGGGACGACGAGCCCTGGGTATGCTTTGACAGTAAATGGTCTATCTACCGCCGCCATAGCGGGTGACTTTGTAAGCAATTATGGGGCCTCTTCTGGCTACGCGGTACCGTTTGCTGGCGCATGCCCTAACATTGCGAGCGGCGGGGTCTGTCAGATGTATCTTGGACAGTCGTTCGCTACCAATGACGCAGCAGTGCTTACCTATTACTACAATTCCACACCGGCGAACTCATCATTTACGCTGGGGTTCTTCAACGGCAATAACAATATAACGGGACTTGCAAACGGCTACGTCGGCATCGGGACGACGACGCCTGGCACGGCATTGCAAGTCAACGGCACAGTGACAGCGACGAACGTAGTGCTGACTTCAGACCGCCGATTGAAGTCGAACATCAAGCCGCTGGAAGTAAAAGCACTTGAAGTTGTTGGCAGGCTGCGTCCGGTGACTTACGAATGGAAACAGCAGCGTGATGCTGGCACCCGTGGGGTGCAGATCGGCTTTATCGCGCAGGATGTTGAAGCCGTGTTACCGCAGGTAGTTGTGACACAGGATGATGCGGAGAAAACAAAGGCTCTGAAATATGAAGAGCTCATTCCAGTATTGACCCAGGCGGCGCAGGAACTGAGCCAGGCGGTGCAGGATCTAAAGGCAGAGAACGGCAAGCTGCGCACCGAGTTCGAGACCTACAAGGCAGCCCATCCATGACGAAGCGTTGCATTGAGCGCAGGGGATACAATGCTTTTAAGGGCATTGTGTCCCCTATGCTCTTCTCACAGGCTCTGTCCACCGTGCGAGGCGTATGGGCCGGCCTGCTTATATGCCTTTTGCTGTTGCCTGTTCCAGCCGTCGGCGCCGTGACCCACGGCGGACAGATACAATATTCATCCGGCGACACGCAATTCTATAATGGTTCCAGTTGGATTTCGATGAAGGGATCATCGCTGGGTTCCTGTTCCGGTACTACTGCGGGCACGATGACTTATGCCTCCAGCCAATATGAATTTTGTGACGGTACCAATTGGTATTCGATGAAGGGAGCCTCGCTGGGGTCATGCTCCGGCACTACTGCAGGAACCATGACCTATGATGTCTCAAACGTCATGAAATTCTGTGACAGCAGCAATTGGTACAATATGACGGCTGCTGCTTGCGCCGGAACCTACACATGGACGCAACGAACCAGCTCTGGCTCGCGGCGGTGGTTTGGCATAGCCTCATCAAGCGACGGCTCGCATCTCGCGGCGGTTGACGGAAGTCCTGGCTACATTTACACCTCGACCGATAGTGGCGCGACCTGGACGCAGCGAACCGGCGCAGGATCGCGCTATTGGGGTAACATTGTCTCATCGAGCGACGGCTCGCGTCTTGCGACAGGGGATTATACTCCAGGCTACATCTACACCTCGACCGACAGCGGCGCGACCTGGACGCAGCGAACCAGTGCAGGATCGCGCAATTGGTACGACATTGCCTCATCGAGCGACGGCTCACATCTCGCGGCGGTGGACGGAAATCCAGGCTACATCTACACCTCGGCCGATAGCGGCGCGACATGGACACAGCGGACCAGTGCTGGCTCGCGCTATTGGTACGGCATTGCATTATCGAGCGACGGCTCACATCTCGCGGCAGGAGTTTCTCCAGGCTACATCTACACCTCGACCGACAGCGGCGCGACCTGGACGCAGCGAACCAGTGCTGGCTCGCGACAGTGGGGTCTCATTGCTTCATCAAGCGACGGCTCGCATCTCGCGGTGGTGGATTCTCCAGGCTACATCTACACCTCGACCGACAGCGGCGCGACCTGGACGCAGCGAACCAGTGCTGGCTCGCGACAGTGGTTTGGCATTACCTCATCAAGCGACGGCTCGCATCTCGCGGCGGTGGATTACGCTCCAGGCTACATCTACACCTCGACCGACAGTGGCGCAACATGGACGACGCAAACCAGTGCTGGCTCGCGCCAGTGGGGTTTCATTGCCTCATCGAGCGACGGCTCGTATGTCGCGGCGGTGGATTATGCTCCAGGCTACATCTGGACCGCGACGTGTCCTTAGCAGTGGAGACGGCTCCGTTAAAACCGAGCTACGCATTTTGTCGCGGTCGGTTTAGCGAAGCTGGTCAAATGCCACTCGTCCAAAACAAAGGCGCGAGCGCGTCATCCTCTTAGCCGCAATCTGTTCGGAGTGAGCCCCGCGCGCCGACGTTGTTGCGTCGCGCGCCAGCGCGGCAAATCCCATTAGCCCGTGAAAGGCTTCGGGCTTATCACGCGGCAGGAGATTTTGGGGAAGCTCGTCGGTGCCGGCCAACAAAGTTGGTGGAACCGCTAGCCATCTTGCGCAAGATGATGCTGGTCGCACCGTCTGGAGCCTACACATGTGAGTCAGGATGGTAGTGGTTGTGATGTGCACAGAGATGACGACAACGCGGGCAGATCAGCAATGGGGCAACCCGCGACCCCGTGTCAATCCGAGGTCGCGGGGCCGGGCGGTCCGCAAATCATCCGCCCGAACGGCCGATAGTCCCGCTGCTACGACAACTACCGGCCGGATGCTGGAGGTGCGTCAGGCCGATGGTGGCTCGCCGTCGACAGCACCGCGCAACTGCTCGATGTGGCTGACTTCAATTTGCGCTCGCTGGTGAAGGTCGCCGAGGCGCGCCTGAACGCCGGTATCGTCGGAGGCTTTAGCGGTGAGAAACGCTGCCTGGACGTAGTTGTGCGCGTTGCGAAGATAGAGCCAAATCGTGGTTAGCTGTGCCTTGGTCACGGGGGTGTCCTTGCCGCTGCATGATGAGTCACAATTAACCCTTATTACCGCTAAACGGCAATTTTGCGGCCGGCGCGTTGCGTTTTTCGCAAATCAACCGTCACAGTCCCGGCATGGAAATTTCACCTGCTCAATGCCGCGCCGCCAGGGCCTTGCTTGATTGGACGCAAGGGGAATTGGCCGATAAGGTCGGCGTGGCCGTGAAAACGATCAGGAATTTCGAGGGCGGCCTGCGCACGCCCCATAATCTCTCGCGCGTCTCGATTAAGCAGGCCCTGGAAAAAGCGGGTATCGAGTTTTTGCCGAATGACGGTGTGCGCCGGAAAGGGTAGGCTACGCGAGCCGGGCCAGGTTTCGTCCAACTCGCTAACCCATCCGGATTGCGCATCGCATCCGCCAGCGTCAGTAAACGTTGGTTTCACCTGAACTTGTTCAACCAGTCCAATGGCTACGACGATGACGACTGCTTTTGCCTTCGATAATATCGACGACTGGTACCCACATTTGCATTCCGCACTCAAGGAATTGCTACCGGACAACTTCGAGGAAGTCATTCGCCGTGAGGAGCCCCGATATGTTGAACATGCCCGCGACATTGCATTCAGGTTGGCGGATAAGGATAAGATAGTTGATAAAGGGCTGCATTGGATACGCGCAACATCAATATTTGCATATCATGGAAGCCGTTTGACCGATGCAGATGTCGCGTCAATAAGAGAAGTTGGCTTGCTCCCATTGGAGGCTAGTACGCGTCGTGAACGACTCGCACGCGCCCTTTCCACACATCCCAAATGGGCTCACGCCGAAAGCAAGCTCGACGCTGCAATACAGAGATACGGAGCGGGCGCGCTGGTTGGCCAACGCGAGGGGCAGGCTCATCTCACTTTATCACGCGCGGGATTAGTCAGCGGTTTTAATCATTACATTACGCACGGCGCCGAATTTGACCAGAATGTCGCACGAGAACTACTTGGTGACGATGGATATGCCCTATTAGCCATTGATGGAAAAGCCACCGTTCTGGTTTTCACGGTACCCGGCAATAAAGCACTCGACGCTTCGCACCCATATTTTTCTATCGATCACATGCGTCGTTCTGGAGATGTGCCAAATTTATTGAGTGAATTCCTAAAGGCGTGGGCATTCAAAACAGCTCGACCGGAATTCCAGTCAAATGAACTTCGCGTCGATAGCGGCCTTATTTTTCGCCGTCCCGTACCAGCTGGTTGGCTTACAACTGTTGAGCATTTTGATGACGTTGACTTGTGCTAGCTAAACCTGCTGAATCGTATGCGAGTACCGATCCCGCAGCTGATCATCGACAAGAAATCTATTGGAAACAATCATGGCTGGCAATGTGGCCTTTCTGAAGTCTGAGGCTACTCAGGCTTGGTTAAGTCAGTTCGATCCTGCCGACCAGCCGGTCGCCTGTGATCTGCTTCGTGCGATGACGCTCGTATCAAGAGATGCCTTCTTTGAACGGTTGCGCGACCTAATCCTTGCACGCCTTTCCAAAGGACCTGAACCTGTGGGCCTCTACGCGGAGCGCGAACTCGGCCATCGCCACGGAGTTCCGCATCGCCTGTTTAAGGAATCCGAGACCAAAGCGAAACGGGCATTTGGGAGCGGTCCGCCGCCAGTTCAGCCAACGAAGGCTTATCATCCCGATGTCGGCAGCGAAGGTTTGGTCGCACATATCATTTCGGAACTTTGCCGAGAGAACCCGAAGCGCTTTTACAGCCATCCAGGCCCAGACCAAATTCGCCGCAGCCAGATAAGGCGATTCATGCTGATTACCGACTTCATAGGCTCCGGAACGCGCGTCCACAATTACCTTCGGGCAGCATGGAAGGTTCGCTCGGTACGAAGTTGGTGGTCAGCCCGAGCCCAGAAGGGCCTATCGTTTGAGGTAATTGCCTATTCAGCTGCGCCGGAAGGGAAATCGCACGTTGAAGGTCACCCCGCACAGCCGACGGTTCATTTGGTAACAAGCTGTCCTACTCTTCAGACCGTGGGCCGCCCACAAAACCGGCTAGCCATGATGGATTTGTGCAAAAAATATTCCCCGGTCGGAGTGTCCGTGTTTGATCCTTTGGGCTTTGGCAGAGGCGGCGCCTTGATCGCATTTGCACATGGTGTGCCCAACAACGCGCCTGCGATACTGCACAAGAAGAGTGGTCGCTGGACACCGCTGTTTCGAGCGCGCGTGACCTCTTCTGCGCGTGGCAATTTCCCCTCTGAAGATGATCGGGAAGATATCCGCGGACGGCTAGTCGAATTGGGGCATACGCGGTTGGCGGCGGCAACATGGCTGCTTCAGGCCAAACCGCACGCCCGGAAATTGTTGCTGGCAATGGCGGCGCTGAACCGTTCTCCAAGAAGCGTTGAGGCTATATCCGGCCGAACAGGGCTTACGATCATGCAGGTCGAAGAGGCGCTTGCCCGTGCCTTAACGTACAGATGGATCGATGGAAAAAACGTTCTCACCGATTCCGGCCACGCCGAACTCGACCGGGCGCGCAAGAGACAAATTTCGTCCGCAAAACTTGCAGTAGAGGAAAACACATATTATTGTCCCACCTCATTGAGGGCTCCTTCATAGGCGTTTAGTTGTTGCCGGCTGATAAGGTCGGCACCGGCGGGTGGCTGTATAGCTATTCGCCTTTGGGGCGCAGATTCTGCAGCTCTAAGGTCAAGCGTCCGCTTGAAGCTAAGGCACATCGCGCAATGCCCGCCTCTGGCGGACGTGGCGAAGTCTTACTTCATCGCGCGATGCGTCTCACCCATGGGGTGTCGAAGTAAATGTCTCGCTGGAGCCCTCAACTTTTTCAACGGCAAGCACAGGAGTCTGGCGTTGCTCCCTTAGTGCTTGCAAATGCTTTGGCCGCCGCCAAACAAACCCGAGCGGTGAACGCCGATCTGCCTCCGGTCTTTACCCTCAAGCATATCGCACACCTGACGGATGTTGATTACGGTTTGCTCAGGGCAATCGTATCGCGCACTGCTCCCGAGCCGTATAGAACTTTTCGAATCCGCAAACGCCCCGCCCACAACGGTGAACTTCGATTTAGAGTTATCGCAGTCCCAAGCCCCAGTTTGGTCAAAGTTCAGCGTTGGATTACACAAGCAATTCTCAGCAAGGTGCAACCACACGCAGCTAGCGTTGCTTTCTCTAAAGGCGACACCCTTTTGGCCGCTACAGAGCCGCATTGCGGGTGTCACTGGCTGGTTAAGCTGGACGTTCGAAATTTCTTCGAATCCATCAACGAGATTTCGGTATATCGGGTGTTCCATTCGCTGGGGTATCAACCCTTGATTTCGCTCGAGTTGGCAAGACTTTGCACGCGCCTCGGCAAGTTCTCTCTCCTTCGTGCGCGAGAACGCTGGAGGTCCAGGTCATGGCAATGGAAAACCATTTCCGCCTATGAGGTTTGGCGTCATGACTGTGGGCCGCGCATCGGACACCTCCCGCAAGGCGCGCCGAGCAGTCCGATGTTGGCCAATCTTGCGGTTCGGGAATTCGACGAGCACGTTACCGATATCGCGGAGCGCCATGGGTTGATCTACACGCGCTATGCTGATGACCTTACATTTTCGACGCGAGATAGGACATTTACGCGATCAGCGGCGAGTAAGATTATCGGCGAGGTGTATGCCGCTATGGGAAAGGTAGGTCTCTCACCTAATGTCACAAAAACACGTGTCACTCCACCAGGTTCCCGCAAAATCGTACTAGGTCTTCTGGTAGACGGCACAAACCCACATTTACCCCGCGAGTTTAAGCTGCTGCTGCGCCAACACATCTATTATCTTACTCAGCTGGGGCCAATTGCTCACGCAAACGCGAAAGGCTTTTCCTCCACCATAGGGCTAAAGCACCATCTTCAAGGACTCGTAAGCTACGCAACCCAGATAGAACCGGACTTCGGAAGAAATTGTTCGGAAGCACTTAAACTTGTAAAATGGCCACTTTGAGGTAGCAATGTCAGAGCAGACACCCTCAGAATATTATATTGACGAAAGTGGCAATACCGGCGATTTGACCACCGTCAAAATCGCCTCCTATTTTACCGAGCAGCGCATGTTCGCCTTGACTGCGTTCGGTTGCACTCTTGACCAGGACTTCAACGATAAATTCGGTGTCCTCAAAGCATCGCACCGCTTCCAGGCGCCAGAAATCAAGTCAAAGCAGGCCTATGACAGGCCACGTTTCATCTCCGAGCTTCTGGACCTGATGGAAACGCGCCGTTGTCCTATTTTTATCGAGATAGTCGACAAACACTTTTTCGTTGTCATGAATATCATTGAGCGAATGGTGGTCCCCTATGTGGGGGAATGCGACACCCAACCTAACGCCCTTTGGATGAAAGGCGTCATGGCAAATTATATGGCACTACACGCGGCTCCCGAACTGGCTCATGCCTTTGCGGAATGTTGCCAAAGCAGGGACCACACGGAAATACGCGATCTCTACAAGCGCATAATCCGGTGGGCACAGGGAGCCAGCGTTCCGCCCCCCGACGTGGCGGAAGGAATCGTCCGTTTTACTCGCGACAGTTTGAAGGATTTTCGCAAGTTGCCGAAAGCCAAGGCTGTCGAGCGAGCCTTACCCATTCCTGACAAAAATCCGGCCGGGAAGATGCTGTGGGTTCTGCCCAATCTGACATCGTTCACCAATATCTATGCCCGGATCAATCGTTTCGCACGAAAGCAGATATCTGGTGTAACGCTGTTTCACGATGAGCAATTGCAGTTCGGAGATATTCTGCTTCACAACAAAAAACTGGCAGAGGATCTCATGGAACTCGGCGCGAAGATACCTTTGAAAACAGCCGACTTCGAATTCTCGCAAACCGCCGACCTGAAATTTCTACGCTCGCAAGATTCCATCGGCATTCAGATCGCCGACATCTTCGCCGGTTTCATCGCGCGATACGTCCAAGACGCAGTATGGGGCGGTGTCCCCATGCATTCGGACAAGGTAATGATTTTTAACCGCCTCGTTGCATCCGGTAATTCAAGCCTGGGGACAGGCATCAACTTCGTCGTGCCCGATAATATGATCCGCTTCCTTGGCTTTGAGCCGCGCCGGAATTTCTAGGGGAACCCACGTGGCCAAGTCGAAAAAGAGAAAGGCCAAAAACATAAAGCCCGACGAACTCGTAGCATTTTGCAGGTGTTGCCCCCTTCCGGTGACGTTGAGGCCTCGTGGCCTCGCCTAATGGGTAGGGCACTTTCTGCATACTTCGGGGAGCCGAGCCCAAGCATAAAATCGCTTCGTATTAGCGCGCAGACGGATCAAATCCCCGAGGATTTTCTGGAATGCTGGGGGACCTGTTTCTGGGCAAGCAATGCGGTAAATCTAGGTGCCTAAAGGTTCGGCGAGACGAAATTGTTCTTGAAAATCACCGCTCGACTTCGAGATCGTGTCTACGCACTCATCTGCCTGCGAGGTCTGGAGCTCTCCTCCCCGGCGATTTCCAGGGTCATGGAAGCAATGAACAGTCGCTTCGCTTCTAGGCCCGGACTTTAGAGCCGAGGATATCCCACCGAGGATGGTTGGCTCATTGCGCGGGGCTGCACAGGCCGGAAACTCGTTTAACAGCCGAAGTGCTGTACTCGTGACTGGCCGCGAGAGTATCACAGGAAACCATATGCTTTCAGGATGCGGTAGCTCGCCTGACCGTCGATCACGCAGTATTTCCGGGGTTGTTCAGGACCGGCAATCATACATCGAAGCGTTTCCCTAACGGTTTCGCCGATCAAGTGTGAGTGTTGCACAACCGAAATCTCGGCGCCCGATTTGGCGAGGCGATAAATTTGGTCAGCGCGTTTGCCACACATTTCCAGCGTCATCTCGCGAAACATGGCCGGTCCTTTGAAAAGGAAGGCCGCTGTTGTCCGCGTTCCATTCGCCGTCACGTTGCTAGAGTAGTGGTCGTTTGGTTCGCCTCCCCAATCTTTCTTGGTCGGTTCCGACAGGAGCTTGGCAAATGCCTTCTTGACCTTCTCTTCAGGGAGCTTTGACATTACGCTCATCCACTCATCCGCGCTTTCGACCTTAACACCTTTCATTTTTGCAAATTCTGCGATGTCTTCGGGTAGAATTTCGCCACCTAGGCCTGCTTCGGCCTCGGCGAGACCTGGGTCCTTTCGAGGTTCATCGAACCATTTTCCCACCTCAGGCGGCCAGGGAATTTCGGACAGCACATCAGGGTGACGAGTGTCGTTCGCCGCGATCCCGTGTTGGTCGCGCAATCTGTCGATCTCCACCAGGCATTTTTTTGCAAGTGTGGCTTCGCCTGTTGTTCCTCTGATCAATCCAAAGAGGGCCTTCCGCAATTTGCTTATGCTTGCTGGATGCACATAATAGGAGGAGGATCCCTCGTGCATGGGTTCATGCCGCAATGCCACAGATTCAACCACAGCATCCATCCGGCTATCGTATGCTTGCCCGCCCACGGCATATTTCTTTACCATGGAGATCAGATCGTGATCGCCCCCAAAGTGCCCGAAGAAATGTTCGAGCATCTGGCGACCTGAACCAGTAGCAGACACGTATCGTTTCCTAAGCTCTGACTCTAACTCGGGGAGATTCTTGGCGTATCCGGCTAGCTCGCGCCCAACATGCCAACCGTTGATTGCGTTCGCTCCTAACCCGAAAACGCCTTCTATGTACAGATCAACATACATCAGTACGGCCGAGGGGGTATTGCGCCCCAAGATTGCTTTCATCCATTCAAAATCGCCCGCGATATCCTTGTGGGCGCGGGCAAGGTTTGCCAACAGCGCTTCGCCTTTGGCGCCGGGCACGCTTGCCACAGCATTCAATACTCGTTCCCAACGCTGACGCCAGCCGCTTCCGTAGAACGCTTTTACCTTTTCCAGACCTGAGAGCACCGCTTCGGGGCATGTGGTGAAGGGGAGCAGCTCCAGCCATGGCTCGATTTCCAAAGTGTCTTGCCTCTTGTGCCAGGCCGTCCGTTCATCTTGGTAGGCTTCTGTTAGCCAGTCGTCGATGGTTTGCATGACATTCTCAGCATCCGGGACCCGGCCGTCTGATATCTTCGCGGCCAAGAGTTGTAGCTTGGATTGCGAAGGCTGCGGCAGCGCCATCACACGGTCAATAAGTGCGTCCTGATTAGAATGCGGCATGGCCAACGCTATCGGAGCCATTCGTATGGCAAGCTGCTGAGCCTCCTCGTCGGCTTCTTCGCTTGCCAGACGATCAATCGTCGCGAAAATCGCCTGTGCGAGGAGGGTATCTGCGAGTGGTATCTTTGAAGGAGATGCTCTTCTGGTCCGAGCAGCTGCTACTTCCTCAAACCGTAGCCATTGTCGATGGAAGCTCGGGTTCGGGACATTCAACAGCCGATCTGAGATGCCCTTGAGCGCGACTGCAGCCTCGAATCCGAAGATGCGATCTTCCAAGTAGGCTGCAACAATATTGGCTGCTTCCTGTCCTCCAATACGTACGAATGCTTCGCGGTACTGATTGCCATACAGTGTGCAAGCGTCAGATGTGGCTCCGATATCGCCGCGTCTTTGTGCCTCCCTGTAGCCTTCGCGGGCTTTCTTGAGCCGCGCAAGGTCTTCATCAAGAAGGTGTTGAAGGTTAGGAAGGAGCTCAGGAAAGCCTGTACGACCGATGGCGTTGCCGACCTCGCATAGATCATAGCGTCCGGCGGTAGGCGCCGATACTACCGCCTCAACCCACTTTCGCATCATGCCAATGATTATCTGCTTGTCACCCGTTTCAATCGGCAGCGGCGTGGCCAGATTATCATGGCTTCCATGAAGTGAAATTAGTGTCGCGAGCAACGAAATGACTTGTACATCATCCGTCTCTCCACGCGCCTTGATGGCTGCAATCAGAGAACTTGCCCTGGTTGCAGTTATCCGCATACGCAGCCCATGATACTCGTTGTTCAATTTTGTATCGTTGCGAGCTGCTTTCAGCGCCTTAGCGCAAGTCAGGAATTTATCAACTAGTGTGCCTACCGTTCAAGGTCCCGCTAGGATCGAGATGGAGCTGGAGTTCTGGTTCTCCTGGCTTATCTCCAAAATTCTTGTCACGAGGGGCCCGTCGTCAACTACCTCCATTGAGGTAAGTAGGTCGTCCACCTGATAGGGCAGCTCCAACCCGTCAGCAACACGTTGCCGCAAACCTTCGATCACGGCCGCGCGGGCATGCTCCTGTGCCAGATGGAGGAAGGTGCTGGCATGCTGGTCCCGCATCGGAAAATTCGCATCAGCTATCGCCGCGGAAATTCCGGCGTCGCGTCCCGGATAGCCTGCAGGTTGCTCGATGAGGAGTCGAAGTCGTTGTACTGGCCCGGTTGCCTGCACAAGTGCTTTATCAAGTTCGGCTCGCAGCCGGTTCACTGCAGCCGGCTCACGCAGTTCCTCGGCATAGCCGTGCTCCGCTAACAAGGCCCACGTTTCATCGCAGGCTGATTTAAGCAGGTTTACAACATGCCGATCAGCACGGCGAAACTGGAGGTATTGAACTACCCCCTCTTGCACTTTTGGACTTGAATCGATCTTCGCTAGCTCAGTTGCCAGGTCCATACCATCGATGCCACTCCTGTATGCGATTTCGCCAAGAAGGGATGCGCGCGTTTCTTCAGGGAGAGCAGCTATCTTTGACCTGACGTCTGAACCAAGGACGGAAGGTCGAAATCGTTGAGCAACTCGCAAAGACGACAACTGGATTTGCGAATCGGCACTGGAAATCAAAGGCCAGATTCGCGATTGGAACTCCGGTCGGCCCGTCATCACCATAAAGCGTACGGCGCGATCAACTGTCCCCGGGCGATGCCAGCGATTAATGAATGCGATGATCCCGTCTTTCACCTCCTTCCAGACGTCGCCGCATGACCGATAAATTATCTCGGCGGCCAACATCGGATCGATTGGCAAAGCCAGCCGCACGGTGTGTGCGACGACCGCTGCACCGCCATCTTCCCGTGACATTCGCTCCACCGCGAATAAGACCGAATCTTCCCAGGCAGCTTGATCAAGTACGGCCACCCGCAATTGCTTACGCGCGTCTAACTCACCCTCGGCACTGGCTCGCATCAGCTCGGCAACCTTGTGGCTTGCGAACCATTCTTGAAACTGCTGATGTTGAAACGACACCGAACTATTGCCTGTTCCGGATCGCACCAGTGTGTGGTGGCTCGCCAGTGCCTCCAAGGTTGTAAGTGGTTCTACGGGTCCGTCTAGCTGTCCCTCATCCCGCAATTTGCTTATCGTACCGCTGACCACTCGGCGTGCCTCCACTTCCGCCATTGCGGTCGATCCGCTCGCGTTCAATTGGCACGCCAAGGCGGTGAGTACTTGTGTGTGGCAACCATGCAATACGGCTTGGAGGGCCTCTGCGTGCTCGTCAACGAGGTCGTGCTGCCCCACGAACAAGCGCAGCACTTCCTCTTTTGTATTCATGCTCGCGCCCTGCAAACCAACAGATAGGAGAGCTGACAGATAAAGCGGGGTGGCGATAAGTTCACGCACCCCCGGCGTCCGCCAAGCGTTGTCAACGATCTTCTTGCCCGCGTCACCGAATTGCGATTCCGCGATCGCCATTTGTTGGTCTTCAGATAGTGACTCGATCGCAATCCGCGGCCCACACATCGGAACATCGAGCGCCTGCCTACGGGTAGTCGCGACAATGCGCACAAAGGGCCAATCGCGCCGGATCTGGTCGAGTTCAACCCTCAGTTTTTTGCGTGAGCCACGGCCAAGCTCGTTCCAACCGTCGAGCACCAGAAGCAGGCGGCCGCGCTGGGCAACTTTAACGAGATCATCGTGACGAATGTCTTTGAAGGCGCTACGTTGGTGCAGACTGGCAAGCAAACCCGTCGAACCGGTGGACCAATCTCCCAATCTAAAATAGAGTGAGACCGTCCTCTTGCCTGCCAGCACATGCGTTGCGAGCTGAAGGACAGTCGTCGTTTTGCCTGTTCCTGGTGGCGCAACGATCGTAACTTCGGGCGCGACATCAAGACCTGCAGGCAGCTTGCTAATGTTGAACGGAGGGGAGTTTTGATCGTCGTACGACCTTAGGGTCAATTCAACGTGCTCTTTTGACCACATCGCCGCACGCTTGTAGCCCGCCAAGTCGGCATTTGCAGCGGTGTGAACTTTGTTGAAGACGAATTGGAAGGCGCTGTCAGCATCAGCCTTATTGTCGGCAGCGACTATCGATTCTACTCGTTCGACCTCCTCGACCATGGTCCAGCCCTCGGGAGCGACAAGCTCCCGAAACGCGCGCTCCTGCGCAGTACTTTTCCACTTGGTCAGAAGCTCAACCGTAAACTTCTTCGGATCTGCGTCGATCAGCTTTCCGCAGTTCTGACAGAGCCATATACCATTGTCTTTTCTGCGCCGCGCTTCCTGACTCTGACTGGGGTCGTAACGGGGGCCGCCGGGCGACGCGGCGCAAATATGCGCTGCGACACCAATCGTAACGGTTCCATCCTGAGCTGCGTTCGCGCCCACGGTGGCTCGTTTGCACGCGGGGTTTGAGCAGCGATAGCCGACACTCTTCGCGATCTCCGTAATAGTCTGTCGTATAAAATCGTCTCGCACTTTCGTCCGGCTCAGTCGAGTTAGGGTATATTCCGATGTGTAGCAGGTCGGATGGACGTTTCGAAGAGGACTTCGGTGGAGACCACACCGATATCCACGATGTAGCGATCAAAATGTCTGCTAATGAAATGGAGCACCAAGCCGACGGCGAAATTGCAGGGCAGAACGAGACGACGGCTGTTGGCCCAGGCCGAAGAGCCGGTTTTCGTAGGCCATGCCCCGAACAGCCCGGCAGCGAGCAGGCCAGGCACTCCCGCTTACCCCCTAGTAGGAGAAGCTCTGCTTGACAGGCCGAAGCCACCGCAAGAATTTGTGAGCACGCTATCCTGGTGCCTCCCTACGCACAAAATTTAGCGTGGAAAAGAGTGACGCAAACTGCGACACAAAGTGTGACGCAAAGCCGGATGGAAAATTAGCAAAACAACGTAGTATCAAATAGTTGATGTTTTGGTTCGAATTCCTCCCTCTCCGCCAAGCACAACATGACAACATGTAGTTTGCTTGCACGGCATTAAGGCGTTAATCCGCGGCATCGCGGCAGGCGGCCCCAGCGAAGTTGTGACGGGCTGGGGCATTGCGCATCCTGGCGTGATGCGGTTCCGCCGTGGATAAGATCGCCCGCCGCCCTTGTTTCGCCGCCGTACCGCAACGACACTGCTGCTCAAGAGCGATTCGGGAAAACGGACGATGCACGGCTTCGCACAAAGGGCATTGCCTCTGCTGGTAGAGACTGGACCAAGCTTGCCATCTGGAAACAAGCGCGATGGGAAACCGGCGCGTCCCCCGGCCGGGTATTTCTGGCAGCTCTATCTGGCATTGCCGCATGCGGAAAAAATGCTCATGCAGGTCAAGGCGTTGCTTGGCCTCGCGGTCAACAAGACGGTGTCTTACAACGCCGTGCGCCAAGCCGGTTTGCGGTTGCCGGACGGCAGGGCGTACTCGGCGGCTTTGCTCAATGAGCAATTGCAAGCCCTTCAACGCAAAGGGCTCCTCGACGGCACGCTCGATTGCATACCGGAGATCATGCACCCCGTGGCGGCCGGGGCGGGCCAAAGCGAGGGTGGGACGGATTTGATAAGCGCGGTCAAGGCCGCAATTCCGAAGAGCGAACGCGAAGACGGGGGGCGCCCATACTACTGGCGGTATCCGCCCCTCAATCAGGACATCGCCCTGTTCCGCCATTTAAGGCTTTCGGTGTATGCCAATGACGAAGCCGAATTCGGCCGGCTTTGCCGTCTTGCCGGGGCGGAAGCGGCGAAATTTGAAGACTCCGTGGAGTTCGCGCGCTTTGTGTCCGGATTTCCGGTCAGTCTGACGTGGCTGAAGCAGTTGCGGCCCGCTATTCGCGAGGTGTTCGCGGAGCGTGCCCTCCATATGCTCATCGAACAGGGGCAGCAGACGGACGAGACTGGCGCGGTTATTCAGCATTATTCGAACGCTGCGCCGGGCGAGACTGGAGCGGTTATTGGCAAGCTGCTGCTGCGCTTCGATATCCTGTCCGCGAATTTCGACCAGGCCCGGCAACGGATCGCGGCGCTGCCGGAAAGCGAGGCGCATCTCGCCGCCGCATACGAAGCGTCTATTGCGTTTCTGACCGGAGACAATGCGGCGGCCCTCACAGGCTTTCGCGACGCTCTGAAGCTGCTCCGAAAATCGCTCGGCAAGCGTAAAGTGGCATTCGAGGCGGAGGCCGGGCTTTTCCATATGCTTGCGCTGCTGCGCGCCAACGATCCGGCCCTGCATCCGGAGCTGCGCGGCCTCATCGACGCGGCGGCGATGGAGGTGACACCGTATTTCCCGGCGCATCGCAGTGTGGAAGCGCTGCTCGATCTCGTCGAAGGACGGCACGAAAAGGCCAAGCAGATGGCCGCGCATTTGCTGAAGGAGCCGGCCCGCTGGCAGACAGCCGCTGCTATCGTTGCCCTGGCAACGCTGTTTATCGATTCAGACCTTATGCGCGAACGGGTCGTGGATAACGAGGCTGAATACAACCGTCTTGCCCAGGCCATGCCAGTTCTCGCACGCATTTATGCGGAGATTTTGAGCAGAACCTCCCGCAATGGCGCATCCTGGCGCGAGCGCGCCGCGAAGCTTGGGGGCACGGACCTCATCGCGTTCACGGAGATCGTTGCCTTCAAGCAGCCCTGGGAGCGCGCCTTCGATTCGCTGACTGAGTTTCTCCGGCCCGGCGAGCCGAAGCGCCCCGCGGACAAGACCCCGGCAAAGACCAGGCGCCTAGCCTGGCTGGTCGATCTTTCTTCCAGCGACGTCTCCGTTGTCGAGCAATCGATGAAGGGGAACGGCTGGACCGGAGGCCGGCCCGTCGCGCTGAAGCGGTTGCACCAGCGCGATGCGCGGCTCGACTATTTCACGGAACACGACCAGCGTATGTGCCGCTGCGTGCGCAAGGAACAGGGATGGTATAACGACGACCACTATTATTTCGACCTATACGCGACGCTGCCAGCACTTGCCGGACATCCCAACATCTACAATGCCGTCAGCCGCGGCGAGCCCATCGAACTGATCGCCTATCCGGCCGAACTTGTGGTGAAAGAGACGGCTGGGGGCTACAATTTCAATCTGTCCCACCGTGCCAGCGAGCCGAAGGTTTTCCTGGAAATGGAAACGCCATCGCGCTGGCGGGTCGTCGAACTGTCGCGCAAGCTCCTCGAATTGCAGGCAACGCTTGGCGAACACGGGCTCACCGTGCCGCGCGATATGCGCGACCGTGTCGCCGCGCTGCTCGGCGAAGCCAATCCCACGGTGCCCATCCGCTCGGAGCTGGCGGACATCGACGTTCCCGCCACGCCCGGCGACGCCACCCCGGCGATGCAGTTGCAGCGGCGTGGCGACGGGCTGAAAATCCGGCTGGGCGTGCGCCCCTTCGGCGCTGGCGGGCCGTTCTACCTCGCGGGGCAGGGCGGCGCCTCGGTGCTGGTTTCCGTCAACGGCCAGCGCCAGCGGGTCAACCGCGATCTCGATGCCGAGAATAATGCCGTGAAGGCGCTGATGCGAGCCTGTCCGGCCATGCTGGCGTGGGGGATAAGCGATGGCGAGTGCGAAATCGAAGCACTCGAAGACGTGCTCGAATTGCTCGAACAGGTGCAGGCTTACACCGGCCCCGTGACCTTCGAATGGCCGGAAGGTGAGGCGCTCAAGGTAAGCCAAACCGTCAGCGCGCAGAAGCTCTCCATCAAGCTCGTGCAAAAGCGCGACTGGTTCGAAGTGTCGGGCAAGATCGAGATCGATGAGGGCGTTATCGTCGATATGCAAGAGGTGCTGGCGCGGCTGGAGCATGCCCGCGGCCGTTTCGTACCGCTGGATGGCGGCCGGTTCATCGCGCTGACCGAGGATTTGCAGCGCCAGCTTCGCCGATTGGGGGGCGTTTCCGAGGAGGCTGCCGGCGGCCGCCGTCTGCATGGCTTGGCCTCCACGGCCGTGGACGATCTCGTGGAGAGCGCCGGCAAAGTACAGGCGGACAAACATTGGCGCGAGCTGTCGGCACGCATCCGTGCGGCGGGTTCGCACACGCCGAAGGTGCCGGCCACGCTGCAAGCCGAGCTGCGCGACTACCAGCTCGATGGCTTCACCTGGCTGTCGCGCCTCGCCAATCTCCAGATGGGAGCGTGTCTCGCCGACGACATGGGACTCGGCAAGACCGTGCAGACCATAGCGGTGATGCTGGAGCAGCAGGGGCAAGGCGCCTGCCTTGTGGTGGCGCCAACCTCCGTCTGCCACAACTGGGAAAGCGAACTGGCGCGCTTTGCCCCCACGTTGAACGTGCACCGTCTGGCCGCTGCCCAGGACCGCGCCAGCCAGATCGAAGCCATGGGACCGGGCGGCGTGCTCATTGCCAGTTACGGACTCTTGCATCAGGAGGACGAAGCGCTCACCAAGCGGGCCTGGAATATGCTCGTCCTGGATGAAGCGCAGAACCTCAAGAACGCCGATACCAAGCGGGCCAAGGTCAGCCAGAAGCTCGACGCGAAATTCCGCGTCGCCCTGAGCGGCACGCCCATCGAGAACTATCTTGACGAGCTGTGGAGCCTGTTCAACACCATCAATCCCGGTCTCTTGGGTTCGCGCGAGAGCTTCCAGCGCCGTTTCGCCGGTCCCATCGAGCGCGACCGGAAACCCGCCGCCCGCGACGCGCTTCGCGCGCTGATCCGGCCGTTCATCCTGCGCCGGACCAAGAGCGCCGTCCTGAGCGAGTTGCCGCCATGCACGGAGTTGACGGTCACGGTGCAACTGCCCGAGGACGAACGTGCCTTTTACGAAGCGGTGCGGCGCCGGGCCATGGAGAACATTGCCGCGCTCGACGGCCCGCCCGGCCAGCGCAAGATTCACATCCTGGCGGAAATCGGCAAGCTGCGCCGCCTGTGCTGCCATCCGGCGCTGATCGACCCTAAGACGCCGCTGGAAAGCGCCAAGCTGGCGGCGTTCCTGGAGTTGACGGACGAATTGCTGCGCAACCGCCACAAGGCGCTGGTGTTCAGCCAGTTCCTCGGCCATCTCGAAAAGGTGCGCGAAGCGCTCGATGCACGCGGCGTGCGCTATCAGTACATCGACGGTAGCGTGGCAGCGCAAGCGCGGGCGGAGCGCGTGGCCGCGTTCCAGGCGGGCGAGGGCGATCTGTTCCTTATCAGCCTCAAGGCGGGCGGCACCGGCCTCAATCTGACGGCGGCCGATTATGTGATCCATCTCGATCCGTGGTGGAACCCGGCGGTGGAGGACCAGGCATCCGGCCGTGCGCATCGTATCGGCCAGAACCGGCCGGTGACGGTCTATCGTCTAGTGGTGGAGGACAGCATCGAGGAGCGTATTCTTGAGCTGCATAAGCACAAACGCGATCTCGCCACGGACCTGCTCGATGGAGGCGAGGTCAGCGCCCGGCTGAGTGAAGATGAACTGCTGGCTTTGATACGGCGATAAACGCTGCGCGAGTTTCACCTTGTCCGGCCCGGGCAGAACGACGGGAGAGACAAGGTGCGCGGGCGTGAGGTCACGATCGTTTGGGGTTCCTCCGCCCTCGCGCCGGCCTTTCTGGCTGCGCGGCGGCTGCGTCACCATCGGCTGCGGGATGCGCGTGCTCAAGGAAGAAGCGAAGCATCTCCCGCGTAGCGTCAGGCCCTCGCGGATCGGTGAAGGACCCGGAGGGGCTGCCGCCGGACCATGCATGGCCGGCTCCATGGATAACCCACTGCTCAAGGATCGCCTGGCCGCTCGCATCGGCGTGGAGGGTACGGCTGTAAGCATGCCCCCCGGGCACCCGGCCGCGCTCCACTCTGGTATGGAGGTCCGTGGCCACCGTTGCCATCGACTGCGCGATGACCCGATCGCCGTTGCGCGCGTGGACCGTGGTGTCCTGATCTCCGTGGAACACAATCGCCGGAACAGCCCGCCGGCTGGCAAACGGCACGGGCTCGCCAGGCTCCTTGGCCCCCAACATGGAGAGCAAGTCGCTGTCCGCCCCCGAGGCGAGGCTGGAAAGCACGCTGGCGACGGCGGGTTCGCCCTGCCGCATGGCGGCGAACGCGGAGGGCAGGTCGCTGGCGGCCCCGAAGGCGAGACCGGAGTGCACGCCAATCGCGGTGTAGAGATCGGGGTAGGTCATCCCCATGATGGCCGCCGCCGCGGCGCCGGCCGAGAGCCCTGCGACATAAACGCGTTGCGGGTCGGCCGGGTAGTCCCGCACGATCTGGCGGGTGATGCCTGCGATCAGCGAAGGCTCGCCCGCGCCGCGCTGCTGGTTGCCGGGGGTGAACCAGTTCCAGCACTTTGATGGGTTGGCGGAAACGGGCTGCTCGGGATAGGCGATGAAGCAGGTACGCTCTTCGGCCAATGCGTTCATGCGCGTCCCTGCGGCGAAATCGTCAGGCGTCTGGGTGCAGCCGTGCAACATTACGATCAGGGGAAGCCTCTGGCCGGCGGCGCCGCTGGGAATGTAGAGTTTGTAGGCGCGCGTCCCGGCCGCGTTGGAGTAGGAGCCCGTCACGAAAGACGCTCCCTCGGGAATCGGATCGGGAGCGGGCCGCCGGGCGGCGTCTCCCCAAATGCCGGTGCCGGCCGCCTTAGCCCTTGCGGCCAGGCCGCGCAGGGTTTCCGCCAAGCCAGTCCGAAGCGTAGCGGACAGACTCTCCTCGAACTCGTCGAGTGGGGGGCGCGGTGGCGCGCCGGCCATGGTGTTTGAGCTGGGCTGGGCTTGCCCGGGGGCGCCTTGGCCCTGGAGTAGTTGCTGGACGAGGGCGGTGGCCTCGGCAAGTTTGCCGGTCCTAATGAGGCGGGCCGCCTCTGCCATTTCCTTGGGCATTCGATAGGTCATTCCGCTACTTTCTGTGTAACGTTGTGAAGTCCGGCCCGTCTCACTTCCGCAGGCGCCGGCGGGCGGTCTGGTCCAAGCCGGACGGCAGTCATTGGATGCGATCCGCGAGCGCAGCCTTGACGGCAGCGCTGGCGTGCAGCGCGCCCATTACTGTAAGCGAGGCGATCGTGGCGCGGGCAAGTTCGGGGGTGACCTCCGGGGCGATGCTGGCGAGGCCCAGGACGCGAATATCTAGCATCTGTCCCGCTTCCCGTGCCGCTTCGAGGTCCGCCCGGCTGAAATGCCGGAGGCCGAGATCGACGCTCTTGCGCGTCACGGCCTTGGCGACCGCGCCGGCGTGCCGTTCGATCTGATTGCGGATGGCGGTTCGAATGAAGTCGGTGCGGTTCGAGTAGAACCCTTCCCGCACGAGCAGGTCGACATGGCCGAGATCGACAAAGCCGAGATTGATCGTGATCTTCTCGGTATCGGCCGTCTTCGGGCGAAGCTCTTGCACACTATTTGACATCACAGCACCATCCAGTTGGATGGCATATGGAGGCGGCCGCGCTTTCTTCAAGGCTTGAGTTGCCGCGACTGTAAGAAGCAGCTCGCCCCCTGGTTTCCGTGAGTAGCGCGAACTCCTGTTCGAGCGGGTGGCACTTCAGCTCCCCGGCCATCGCAGGCTGGCCGCTCGTTCGACAGACAAGGTCCTGTTGGGGTGTGATTGGCTGCGAGGAAGCGCGCAAAGGTGGCCGGGGAGGAGTCTGCGCCTATGAAGCCCGGTTCTGGTCACGGGCCGCGATTTGCTGCCCATTTCGACAGCGCCACTAAAGGCCAGATGGACGCTGGAACAAGACCTTAGCGTGGGTCCCTGCCTTCGCGGGGACGACGCTGCGGCCTGGATTTCAACCGGTTCGCCAATTTTTTCACACGCTCCTGCGCGGGAATGACGGAATGGAATCTGTGCCCATCATCTTTCAGCTGGCGGGTGAAAGGGCAAAACTGCCAGCGCGCTGTTTTGCTGGATATTCCCTTGCCAGGCCAGTTCCAACCGCCGGATTTAGCTTAATCGTTATCTTCGGGACGAATGCCGATTGACCTTCCTTAAGGATACCACGGCCGGGCAGGAAAACGCGCTCGATTGCCTCGATTTCAAAGCCGTCCGCCGTCTCACCAATGATGTTGACTGGCACTTTCTGGCGGCTGTTCCAACCATCAATTACAAGATAACCACACATGCTACAACCCTCTGCCCGACCGCGAATAACGCCTGGGCCTTTGCTAAACACGCGCCGCCTCCTCCTTGGAGAACCGGCTGGCTTTGCAGTCTAGTTGCTTAAGCTGAGCGGGCGGTTCACGCGCTCAATCAAATCCCATCCATTTCAGGCGCACGCCTCCAAACGGATTCCATTCGCGGTGGTTTGGGAGGTCACGTCTTTTGCTATCATCGCGCCCGCGTGCGCCATGCGGCCCAGATGAGCAGCAGGCGGACTTCGCCAGGCAGTGCAAAAAGCGCGTGTCAATTCCGGCTTAAGTAGCAGGAACATTATCAGCCCTCGAAACATTTAGGCCAGCGAAGCCTACGCATACGGCCCTCGACCTTTCGCTGAACGGGTTCACATGCAGCTATTCCGGCCAAGCGCGAACGTTATTGCTCGCGCGCTATTGATCACCGGGGCGATTTTTCCCTTCGCCGCAATCGGCGTGACTTACGGCGTTATGAATTCGGCCTATGTCACCGGGCAAAATGTCGTACGGGCCCAGCCTATTCCCTTCAGCCACAAGCATCACTATGCCGAACTCGGAATTCACTGCCTCTATTGCCATGCTGGCGTTGAAAAATCTCCGTTCGCCGGGCTTCCAGCCACCCAAATCTGCATGTCGTGCCACTCGCAGGTGTGGACGAACGCTGCCATGCTCGCTCCCGTCCGGGAAAGCCTGGCCGCGAACCGGCCCATCCGCTGGAACCGCGTCCACATTTTGCCTGCTTACGTCTACTTCAACCACAGCGTTCATATATCCAAGGGCGTGGGCTGCGGCACCTGCCACGGGCGGGTCGACCAGATGGCGCTCACGAGCCAGGCCGCGCCATTGACCATGGGCTGGTGCCTCGATTGCCACAGCAACCCCGCGCCGAACCTTAGGCCGCACGATCAAATCTTCAACATGGCCTGGGAGCCGCCGCCGGACCAGGACCGCGCGGGCAACGAGCTGTTGAAAGCCAATCGCATCGATCCGAACCGCTTGATTGAGTGCTCCACATGCCATCGCTGAACATCGAACATACGCGCCTGAAGCGAGCCCGGCGCGGCGGCGGCCTTGGGATGCGCCGGCGCGAGGCGCTGAAGCTGCTAGCCGCCAACATGGCGCTGATCGCGGCGGGATGCTCGAAGCCCGAAGAAGAGATCGTGCCCTATGTGACGATGCCCGAGCGGCTGGTGCCAGGTGTGCCACTCAAATTTGCGACGGCGGTTCCCCTTGCCGGATATGGCCGCGGCGTCATCGTGACCTCTCACGAGGGCCGGCCCACGAAGATAGAAGGCAACCCGCGGCACCCCGCAAGCCTCGGTTCCACCGACGTTTTCGCCGAGGCGGAAATCTTCAATCTCTACGATCCGTCGCGCGCTCAAGCGCCCGTTCAGGGCAACGAAATCCGCGCCTGGGAGGATTTCTTCACGGCATGGCAGGCCATGGCGGATGGTCATCGCCAGGACAAGGGAGCGGGGCTCGCCCTCTTGACCGGCCGCGTCACGTCTCCAACTCTTCTGCGGCAAATCAAGGCGTTGCAGGCGCAGTTTCCCGCGATGGCGTGGCACGGCTATGAGCCCCTGGACAGCGGCGCGGCGCAATCGGCGAAACTCGCCTTTAACCGGCCGCTCGATATCCTCCCCCGGATCGGCGATGCCGATGTGATCCTGAGCCTCGACTCGCGCTTCCTCGACGCCGGGCCCCAGCAGATCGTGCTGAGCCGGGCTTTCGCCGATAGGCGCCGCGTCCGCCGCGGCACACAGGAGATGCTTCGGCTTTATGCTATCGAGGCGGCACCCACGCTCACAGGCGCGAATGCGGATCATGCGCTGGCAGTAGCGCCCCCCGAAATCGAGCACCTCGCTTGCGCAATTGCCCTGCGCTTCGGAGCGGGCGGCCTGCCTAACCCAACCCTTAGCGCGGAGCTATCCCGTTTTGCGGATGCGGTGCTGGCTGACCTCAAAGCCCATCAAGGACGCGCGCTTGTTCTAGGCGGCCCGGCGCTCTCGCCAAACGCACAGGCGCTGGTGCACTGGATCAACGCCAAGCTCAACGCCCCCATCGCCTACATCGATCCGGTTGCGGGCAGCGATGCGCAGCCCGGCCTGCCAGAGCTGGCGCAGGGGCTGAGAGAGGGGCAGGTCAAGACGCTCATCGCAATGGAATGCAACCCCGTCTACGACGCCCCCGCTGACCTTAACTTCGCGTCCGCGCTGGAGAAAGCGCCGATCCGCGTGCATTTCGGGCAGTGGGAGAACGAAACGCCGGCGCTCTGCGATTGGCGATTGCCGGCCTCCCATCCTCTTGAAAGCTGGTCCGATTTGCGCGGGCCGGACGGCACCGCCAGCATCGTGCAGCCGCTCATCGAGCCCTTATACGACACGCGCACCGCGCATGAATTCCTCGCGATCCTCGGCGGCAATCTCGCCCCTTCCTCCTACAGGATCGTGAGGGAGACGTGGCGGGCGCAAGGGAATGCCGAAGGCTTCGAGGAGCGCTGGCGCAAGAGCCTCGAAGACGGCGTGATAGAAGGGACCGCCGCCAAGCCAGTAAATGCCGGCGAGCCCGCGCTTCCGGAAATTGAGCTCGCGCCGCCCGTTGAAGAGATGACGCTGGTCTTGCAAGCGGACCCGTGCGTGTGGGACGGCCGTTATGCGGCAAACCCGTGGCTGCAGGAATGTCCTAAGCCGTTCACGAAACAGGTTTGGGGCAACGCGCTCGGCATGAACGAGGCCACGGCGCATAAGGCGGGCCTCAAAGAGGGCGGCCGGGTTCGCATTGCGCGCGGAGACAAGTCTATCGAGGCTACCGTTCTCATCCAAAAGGGCCATGCGAACGGCGTTGCGAGCCTATCGCTGGGCTATGGCAGGTGGAATGCCGGGCCAATCGGCAGCGATGTGGGCGCGAACGCTTTCGCCTTGCGCGAGGCGGCATCGCCATGGGTCTTGGGCGGCATCAAGCTCGAAAACGTTGCACCAGGAAACGGCCCAGCAATCGCAACCGCTGTCACAAAACTCGATCGGCACACCGAGGAACTCTACCCGGTTCTGAGCTTGGCGGCGGCGCCATCCGCGAATTTAACAGGGAACCGCGAGCGCCAGCCCTCGCTTTTACCCGATGTGAGGGAACTCGCGCCCGCCTGGGCAATGGTTATCGATAATACCGCCTGCATCGGCTGCAACGCCTGTGTCGTGGCCTGCCAGGCTGAGAACAATGTGCCGGTGGTTGGCCCGGAGGAGATCGAAGAAGGCCGCATCATGCACTGGCTTCGCATCGACTACTACGAGGGCAGGACATCGCCCGAAGGCGGTTTTCAGCCGGTGCCCTGCATGCATTGCGAGAAAGCGCCATGCGAGCCGGTTTGCCCGGTGGAGGCGTCGGTGCACGATAGCGAGGGCCTGAACGTACAGGTTTACAACCGCTGCATCGGCACCCGCTTTTGCGAGGCGAACTGCCCCTACAAGGTGCGGCGGTTCAACTTCTTCGGCTACGCGAGCGGGCAGGAATACAAGAACCTCGGCGCGGAGGTTTTGTATGCGCAGAAGAACCCGGACGTCACCGTCCGCGCCCGCGGCGTCATGGAAAAGTGCACCTACTGCATTCAGCGCATCGCCCGCGCGCGGGCTGCGGCGGCCAAGGAGAACGGGGACATCCCGGACGGCGCGGTGGTGACGGCCTGCGCGGCGGCCTGTCCTACCCGGGCAATCTCGTTCGGCGATCTGGCGAAATCCGGCTCCGAGGTCTCGCGCCTGCGGCAGGAGCCCCAGCATTACGCGCTCCTTGGCCATTTGGGCACGCAGCCACGCACGACCTATCTCGCCAAGGTGGCTAACCCCAACCCAGCTTTCCAGCAGATGAGTGAACCCGATGCCGGTTGAACTGCCATACGAGCGGATCTCCCCTCATCCTGTCCTTCTCCCCATGGGAGAAGGGACCCCAGAATGGCGCTCGGAGCGTGCCACACCGTCCCCTCTCCCATGGGGAGAGGGACAGGGTGAGGGGCGATTCCCCCCGTTTGTTACGCTATGCGCCGTTCAGTTAGCGCCCATGGGCATTCACGGGGGAGAAGGATGACGGCCACAGGCGTTCCATTCGAAGCCGGACGATCCGCAAAGCCCGAAGCTGCGCGCTTTGTCCCGGCGTCCTTCAAGGACAGCACCGCGGTAGACCTGGTCGCGCGGCCCGTTTTCGAAGGGCCGGGGAGGGGCTGGCTGCTTGCGTTTCTCGCGGCCTCGCTCGGCACGCTTGCCTTTGGCGCCACCATCGTCTGGCTTTTCGCTTCCGGGGTTGGCATCTGGGGGATCAACTCAAGCGTCGTCTGGGGTAGCCCGGTCGCGAACTACGTCTGGTGGATCGGTATCGGCAACGCCGGCACGCTCATTTCCGCGCTGCTGCTGATCACGCGGCAGCCCTGGCGCGCCTCCATCAACCGGTTCGCTGAGGCCATGACCATCTTCGCGGTCGCCATCGCCGGAATATTCCCGATCATTCACTTGGGCCGGCCGATGTATTTCTACTGGCTCGCGCCGTACCCCAACACGATGACGCTCTGGCCGCAATGGCGCAGCGCGCTCGTCTGGGACTTCTGGGCGATCCTGAGCTACCTGCTGTTCTCGATCATGTTCTGGTACAGCGGCATGATCCCCGACCTTGCAGCGCTGCGTGACCGGGCACGAACGCGGCCCACGCAGCTTGTCTACGGGGCGCTGGCGCTTGGCTGGCGCGGGTCGGCGCGGCACTGGAAGGTCTACCGGACCTTCTCGGTCACGATGGCGGCGCTTGCCGTGCCCCTCGTCTGCTCCGTTCATTCAATCGTCGGCCTCGACTTCGCGGCGAGCCTGATGCCCGGCTGGCAAGAACCGATCTTCCCGCCTTATTTCGTCGTGGGCGCGATGTTCTCCGGCTTCGCCATGGTGGTGGTGCTGGCCGCGCTCATCCGCTGGGGCTACGGCCTGCAATCGGTGGTCACGCTCAAGCATTTCGACATCGTCGCGCAAATCCTGGCGGCGTCGGCGCTCATCATGGGGGCGTCCTACGCCACCGAATGGTTCTCGGCCTGGTATGGCGGCAGGACCGCCGACCGCAGCCTCGTTGTCTATCTCTTCACCGGCCCTTACGCGCCGCTATATTGGGCGATGCTGCTGTTCAACGTTGTTTTGCCGCAGATCTTTTGGCTTCCCTCGGCGCGGCAAAGCATTCTTCTGATCTGTCTCGTCTCGATCCTCATCAACGTTGGCATGTGGCTGGAGCGCATCCTTATCCTCTGGATGACGCTGAGCCACGACTTTCTGCCCAGCATGTTCCGGCTGTACTTCGCCAAACCGGCGGACTGGCTCCTGATTTTGGCGCCGCTGGGGTTATTCGCCCTGCTGTTCTTGCTGTTCGCCAAATTCTTGCCAACCGTCTCCATCCACGAGGTTCAGGAACTGCGGCGCGAGGAGGCGAAAGCATGAAACGCCTCGTTGCCGTGTTCGAGTCTCCCGAAGCGCTGGTCAAGGGCGCGGACAAGCTGAAAGCGGAAGGCTTCCCCGCCGAGGATGCGCTGACGCCGTTCCATGTGCATGGGATCGAGGAGGCGCTCAATGTGAAGCGGCCGCCCGTGCGCCGCGCAATGGCCATCGCGGGCTTTTCGATGGCGGCTTTGGCCTGGTGCCTGCAATGGTTCAGTTTATCGGTGGCCTACCCATTCATCTCAGGGGACCGGCCTCACAATAGCTGGCAAGTCTTCCCGCTGGTTACATTCGAAGTTGGAGTGCTTGCCGCCGGCATCGCGGGCTTCGTCACATTTCTTTACACCTGTGGGCTGCCGAGCCTCTACCACCCTGTTTTCGATGTCCCCGGCATCGAGCGTGCAACCTCGGACCGCTTTTTCTTGATCGTCAATCCCACGGCGGATGAGCGCATCGAGGATCGCGTGCGCAGCCTCCTCGTGGGCGAGGGCGCGATCTTCATCGAGGAGATGGCGGGATGAAGTGGATAACGCCCAAGACCCCCTCATCCTGTCCTTCTCCCCAAGGGGAGAAGGGACGCTCGAATGGTCCTTTCGGCTCAAACAAAGGGCCGCAGCCAGCTCCCTCTCCCCTTCCGCACCCGCTTGCGGGTGCGGCAGCAAAAGTGGCAAGCACGCCAGGGCGTGCTTGCTCGGAGAGGGCAGGGGTGAGGGGGGACTTTTCCAAGGCTGCAGCTGGTTCGGTGAAGTGTGGAGTAGCGCTAGCTGGTCTGCTCCTCGCCGGCTGCGACCTGTCGATGACGCAGCAGCCTAAATATGCGCCGGAGTCGCCCTCGAATTTCTGGGCGAATGGCACCTCGGCGCGGCCCATCCCCGCTTTCACCGTCGCGCAAGGCGACCTCGCGCGCGACACCGCCGCCAAAAAGCCGCCGGAGGTGACGCTGGCCCTGCTTACGCGGGGGCAGCAGCGCTTCGACATGTTCTGCTCGCCTTGCCATGGCCTGTCCGGATATGGCGACGGGATGGTGGTGCAGCGCGGCTTCCCGCATCCGCCCTCGTTTTACAGTCAGCGGCTGCTCGCGGCGGATGTGCGCCACTTCTACAACGTCCAAACCAAGGGCTTCGGCGTGATGTACTCCTATGCGGACCGCGTGTCCGAGCAGGACCGCTGGGCCATCGCCGCCTATATCCGGAGCTTACAGGTTTCCCAGCATGCGACGCTCGCAATGGCGCCGGAAGCAGCGGAGAAGGTCAAATGAACGGCGTTGCTCACCGCCCCAGGCGCAATATGGCGCAGACTGTTTTCATTGCCGCCGCAATCGCGATCGCCGTGCTGTTTTTTGTATTCCCGAAAGAGGCGGCGCGGGGCTGGCTGATCGCCTTTTCGATTTTCAGCCAGATCGCGCTGGGCAGCCTGGCGCTGCTCTTGATCCATAACCTCACAAGAACCTGCTGGGGCGAAGCCTTCGGCCCGGTGTTCAGGCGGCTTTTGTGGGGTGTGCCGCTGCTGGCAATTTTCTTCATCGCCGTGGCGGTTAACCTCCGCGCGATCTATCCCTGGGCCGTTACGCCGGCATCGATCCCTCACGATGTGGCGCGCATCTATCTCAATCCCGCCGGTTTCTGGCTTCGCTCCGCCGTTGCGCTCGCAGGCTGGATCCTTTTCACGACCCTTCTTCTAAGAGTCAACATCGGACGGCTGAGAGCTGCGCTGGGCCTCACCTTCTTCGGCCTGTCGAGCTATGTGCTGGGCTACGACTGGATTCTATCCATCGGTGCGCCTTTCATTTCAAGCTCGTTCAACGCCGAGATGGCGATCCAGGCCATGCTGGCCGCGCTGGCAACGGCTGCGCTGTTTGCCCCGGCAATCGCGGATGACAGGGCAAGATCGGACCTTGGCGCGTTCCTCATCGCGGGCTGCCTCGCGGTCTTCTATTTCGAGCTGATGGCCTTGCTCATAAACTGGTACGGCGATCTGCCCGAACAGGCCAAATGGTATCTCGACCGCGCTGGCCCATGGGCCGCCGTAGCCGTGGCAGCGGCGCTCTTCGGAGCCGCCATCCCAATCGTCTCGCTGCTTTGGGGCTCCGTCCGCGCAAGCGGAACCGGTTTGCGGCTTATCGGTGTTTCCGTGCTCTGCGGCATCGCGCTGCACATGGCCTGGCTGGTTGCGCCCGTCGCCACGCCCTTGGCACTGGTCTCCGCGGCGGTTGCAATCGTTGCCATGGTGGCGGCCCTCGTCGCGGCCGAGCCAATCGGTGAGCGGTTTCTCTCCGAAGGGAGACTGAGCCATGCCTGACGATCACGCCACGCATACCGAGCCGGACAAGATCCGCGCCCTGCCTGTACTGGCCACCACAATCGGCTTCACGGTCTTCGCCGCCATCTGCCTCGTGGCGCTCCTGGCCTATTACCGTGTGCTTGTGGGGCCAGGTCTCTATGTGGCGCCCCGGCCGTTCCCCGCGCCGGAGCTGCAAACCTCGCCGCTATCCGATCTGGAGAAGCTTCAGAGCGCCCAACTGGCCCGGATCGAGCGTTACGGCTGGGTGGATCGGAGTAAAGGGCTGCTTCGAATCCCCATCGGGCGCGCGATGGAAATCGTCGCTTCAAAGGGCGCCGCGGCACTGGAGCCGTTGGAGCAGGCTCCGAGCCCGCAGCAAAGCGCGGCGGAGCTGGCCGGGCAGGCGATGCAGAAGGCCGGCGGAGCATCGAAAGGAGGCGAGCAGTGACACGCAATGCGATCCATTGCTTTGCCTTCGCCGCTTTGGCTTCGATCCTTATCGGTAGCACGCCGTGCGGAGCGGAGCTTTCCCCGAACCAGCTCAAGGAAATAGCGCTGAACCCAAGCCCTGGCGCGGCCCTCCCGCTAGACGCCGGGTTTATAACGTCCGGCAACACGCGGCTGAGCCTTAAGGAAGCGCTCGGCGGCAAACCCGCGGTGTTGATCCTCGTGGATTTCAAGTGCCACTTCACTTGCGGCACAGCGCTCGCCATCGCGGCGGACGGTTTGTCGCAAACCGGGCTGGAAGCCGGGCGGGACTATAACTTCTTGGTGATCGGTATTGATCCTAAGGCTAGCGCCGCGGACGCCGAGGCTATGCAGGCAACTTATCTCGCGCCTTATCCGCGTCTTTCTGCTGCGGCGAAATTTCTCAGCGGCGATGCCGCCTCCATTGCGAGCGTTACAAACGCGCTCAATTACACGGCGGTTTACGACGCCGGAAGGGGCGAGTTCGCGCATCCGTTGGGCGTGGTGATCCTGACCGGCGCGGGCCGCGTCTCCCACATCATCGAAGGCTTGAACCTGAGCGCTGCCCCACTCCGGGCGGCTATCCTGGATGCCCGGCAAAGCAGGCTCTCCGCGTTCGTGGAGGGCATAAGGCTGCTCTGCTACGGGCACAACCCGCTCGAAGGCGCCTACACAGCCGCCGTTCAAGGCGCGCTTAAGGGCGGAGCCCTGCTGACGGTTCTGGGCATTGGCGGCGCGCTTCTGTTCCTCGCCAGGCGGAAAGGCGCGAAATCATGAACTGGCTGCGGCTTCTCCCCGAACAGGCATCGACGCAGGCCCCCGGCGTGGATGGCGTCTACATGCTCCTGATCGGCGTATCGGCGGCAATCGTCGTTCTCGTGGTTGCGCTGGTGCTTACCTTCTCGCTTCGCTACCGGCGCGGAACAACAGCGAAACGCGGCCCGCTCGGGGAGTTCGCCGCGCGCGAATTCGAAATCGGCTGGACCGCCGCGACCTTCTTCCTGTTCTTCTTTATCTTCTGGTTCACCGCCAGCGCGCAGTTCACCACGCTCGTGCCGCCCCGCAATGCGATGGAGGTGCACGTCACCGGCAAGCAGTGGATGTGGAAGACCCAGCACTCGAACGGCGCGCGGGAAATCAACGCGCTGCATGTACCGGTGAACGTGCCGGTGCGGGTCGTGCTGACCTCGGAGGACGTCATTCATTCCTTCTTCGTGCCGGCCTTCCGCATCAAGCGGGACGTGCTTCCGGGCCGCTATTTGGAGACTTGGTTCAAAGCGACGAAAACCGGAACGTTTCACCTTTTCTGCACGCAGTTTTGCGGAACTCAGCACTCGCGCATGGTGGGCAGCGTGGTGGTCATGCCGCAGGAGGAGTTCGCCAAGTGGCTACGCGCGCAGCCCCAGGCGGACGACATCGCGAAGGAGGGCGCGGCGCTGTTCGTCTCGCTGGGCTGTGCTGGCTGCCACGAGGGCGCCTCCGCCGTGCACGCGCCGCATCTCAACGGCGTCTATGGCGGGCCGGTCCAGTTGAGCGACGGGCGCACCATTGTCGCGGATGACGCCTATATCCGCGACTCCATCTTGCAGCCCGGCAAAGACATCGTGGCGGGCTTCAAAAACGAAATGCCGAATTTTACGGGGCTCATCGACGACAGCGAGATACTGCGCCTTACCGCCTACATACGTTCGCTCAAGGACAAGGGAAGGTGATGACGCCGATGTGGCTGCTGGGTGGTGCCTTGAACGGAGGGAATCTCCCCTCACCCCGCCCCTCTCCCCATGGGAGAGGGAGTCCGGCCGTGCCCGTTATTAGGGCGTCCCCTCTCCCATCCGCATCCGCTTGCGGATGCGGACACTGTAAAGAAGCAAGCTCGCCAAGGCGAGCTTGCGCGGGAGAGGGACAGGGTGAGGGGAGATTCCCTCGGTCCTTGTGGCACCAAGCTCGCGGCAATGACGTAAAGGAACACCCCGATGGCTGACATCACGATTGGTCGAACGGAACCCGCACCGCGGCCTATCCCCGCGCCAGTGCATAGCTATCTTGAAACAACGAGCCTCTGGTCCTGGCTTTCCACCACCGACCACAAGCGCATAGCGGTCCTTTACGCCATTACCGTTACGCTGTTCTTTTTCATCGGCAGCATCGCCATGGCCGTAATCCGCCTGCAACTGATGACGCCGGACGGCGGCCTCGTCAGCGACGAGACCTATAACAGGCTGTTCACGCTGCATGGCGTCGTGATGGTCTGGTTCTTCCTGATCCCATCCATCCCGGCGATATTCGGAAACTTTTTGCTGCCGCTCATGATCGGGGCGAAGGACGTGGCCTTTCCACGGCTGAACCTGGCGAGCTGGTATCTCAATCTCTTCGGCGGCCTGTTCGTGCTCTATGCGCTCGCTTCGGGCGGACTGGACACGGGCTGGACGTTCTATCCGCCCTATTCCACGAAATTCGCCGTCGGCGCAATCTTCGCCGCCGCCGGCGGGATCTTCCTTGCCGGATTTTCCTCCATCGCCACCGGGATCAACTTCATCGCGACGACGCATCTGCTGCGCACTAAAGGCATGACCTGGTTCCGGCTGCCTTTGTTCGTCTGGTCGATGTATACCGTGAGCCTCGTCTTCATCCTGGCGACGCCCGTGCTCGCCATCACGCTCGTTCTCATCACGGCGGAGCGCTATTTCGGCTTGCCAATTTTCGACCCGGCGAATGGCGGCGACCCGCTGCTCTTCCAGCATCTCTTCTGGTTCTACAGCCATCCCGCCGTCTACATCATGATTATTCCCGCCATGGGCGTGATTTCCGAGGTGGTTTCCTGCTTCGCGCGCCGCAAGGTCTTCGGCTACACATTCATGATCTACGCGCTGCTTTCCATCGCGCTGGTGGGCTTCTTCGTCTGGGGCCACCATATGTTTGTATCCGGCATGTCCTGGTATGCCGCGCTTGTCTTCTCGTTCCTCAGTTTTGTTGTCGCCGTGCCGTCAGCCATCAAGGTGTTCAATTGGACCGCGACGCTCTACAGGGGCCAGATCGGTTTTGAATCGCCGATGCTCTACGCGCTCGGCTTCCTTTGGCTGTTCACCATCGGCGGCCTGACGGGGCTTTTCGCCGCCTCCATACCGCTCGATGTGCACATCCACGACACCTACTTCATAATCGCGCACTTCCACTACATCATGGTTGGCGGCTCGGTCTCAGCGCTTTACGCGGCGCTGCATTTCTGGTGGCCGAAGGTCTCGGGCAAGCTGTACCCCGAATCCTGGGCGCGGTTCGCGGCCATTATGATGTTCTTCGGCTTTAACTTTACCTTCTTCCCGCAGTTCGTCCTGGGCTACATGGGCATGCCGCGGCGCTATCACGTCTATCCACCGGAATTCCAGGCGCTCAATGTGATGTCTTCGACGGGCGCGACCGTCTTGGCGGCGGCCTATCTGCTTCCAATCATCTACCTCACCTGGTCGCTGTTCACGAACCGTCAGGCGCCCAATAACCCTTGGGATGCGACCGGGCTTGAGTGGCAAACCACGTCACCGCCGCCAACGCATAATTTCCTGAAGCCGCCTGTGGTGGATAAGCCCCCTTACGATTACGGTGATATCGAAGGCGGCGACGCGCGGCATGCGGCGCCGCAAACCGCGGGGCCAACCTCATGAGCGCCCGTGCCGATCAAGCCGCCATCGCCACCGGCCCGGCGCCATCCGAGCCCTGGGAAACGCTGGAGGAGGAGCAAAACGCCGCCAGCTTCGGCATGTGGCTCTTCCTCGTGACCGAAATCTTGTTCTTTGGCGGCATGTTCCTCGCCTACGCCGTCAACCGGGTCAACAATCCGGAAGGCTTCCTCGCGGGCGCCAGGGCCACGGAAATCACGCTCGGCACGATCAACATCGTGATCCTGCTTGTGAGCAGCGTGACCATGATCGTGGCCGTTCAAGGGGCACAGGCCGGGCTTCGCGGCCTTGTCTGGAAATGCCTCGCCGCCACCGCCGCCTTGGGTGTGCTGTTCCTGGCCGTCAAGGGATACGAATATCGCGGCGACATCGAGCAGGGCCTCGTGCCAGGCCCACATTTCTCAATCGCGGCAAGAGGCGCGGCTTCGTTCTGGGGTCTTTACTGGGTCATGACCAGCGTTCACGCCATCCACTTGACCGTTGGCGTGGTGCTTGTCGCGCGGCTGGCCTGGTTCATGAGCCGCCTGGAGCCGCTCCTGCTGCCAGACCTCGTGACCATCGCCCTTTACTGGCACTTCGTCGACACCGTTTGGATTTTTCTCTATCCGATCTTGTACTTACCGGGACGCGCGGGATGAACGCTGAAAACTCGAATGTGGTGAGGCACCTCTGGGTCAGGAACGGCTCCATTCTCCTTGTGGAGTTTGTGCTGCTCGCGATCTCGATCACGGCGGCTTTCATACCGATGGGCGGCTACAATACGGCGGTAAACCTGACCATCGCGGGTATCATGGCTTTGATTGGGCTCCTGTTTTTCATGGACTTGATTCATGACACCGTGCTTTTGCGGCTCGCCGCGGCGGCCGGGTTCTTCTGGTTGATCATCATGTTTCCCCTGACGTTCGCCGACTACTTCACGCGCGCCGGGTGATTAAGTAAGCACCTCACTCGGCGTCCCTGCGGCAACAGGCAGGCTGACGGCATCCAGAGCCTTCAATATCGCCTGGTGGCTGAAATTCCCGGTGAGCTGGGTCAGGGTGCTGGCCAAACCGGCATCGGTTTTGCCCGCCTCGGCGATGGCCTCCCCGATAAGGCTGCTGTCGAGGCTCTCCAGCGCGGCCTTGAGGCCGGCGCGCAAGGGCGCAGGCAGCACCGCCAGCATTTCCGGCGTCACCGTCGCGGGTGTCTCCGCTTCCGTTTCGGGTAGATTGGAGCGATAGAGGTATTTAACGCCCAGATGCCGCGCCAAACCATCGTAGATTTCATGAATGCGGTAAGGCTTGCGCACGAAATCGTCCATGCCGGCATCCAGCAGCATCCGCCGCTGCTCCTGGAAGGCCGAAGCGGTGACGGCCACGATCTTCACGTCCTTGCCGCCAGGGAGCTGGCGGATCTGCCGGGTGGCTTCGATGCCGTCCATCACCGGCATGCGCCGGTCCATCCAGATAAGCTGCGGGTGCCACTCCTGGAACAGCTCCACGCATCGCTTGCCGTTCTCCGCCAGCCTGGCGTTGAGGCCGATGTCCGCCATCAGCTTCATCAGCAGCAGCTGGTTCTCGCGCTGATCCTCGGCGATGAGGATGCGGAACGCCGGCTGTCCGGGCGCCAGGCCGCATACCTCCCCGGCTTGCGTAGCGGCGGGCAGGGACCTGATGTCCGCCTCCGCCGCCAGTTCCACCGGCAGCTCGACCCGGAAGATGGAGCCCTTGCCTGGGGTGCTCGCCACACCGATTGAGCCGCCCATGAGTTCCACGAACTGGCGCGTGATGGTCAGCCCGAGGCCGGTGCCTTTCTGCGCGGCTGGCTCGCCCAGTTGCACGAAAGGCTGGAACAGCCGTTTTTGGTCCTCGGGCTTAATGCCGACGCCGCTGTCCTCGACCTCGATCAACAGATGCGGCCTGTCGTCCCGCCGCAGGCCCAGCCGGATGGTCACGCCGCCGTGACTGGTGAACTTCACCGCATTGGCGGTCAGATTGATTAGGATCTGGCGCAGCCTTGCTTCGTCGCCCTTGATGTGGCGCGGAAAGGCCGAAGACTGGTCCAGCAGTAGCCGCAGGCCTTTTTCCTCCGCGCGCAGCCGCATCATATCGGCGACGTCGCGAACCATGGCTCCGAGGTCGAACGGCGCAGACTCAAGCTGCAGCCGGCCCGGCCTCGATCTTGGCCATCTCCAGCACGTCGTTGATGAGGGTGAGCAGATACTCGCCGCTGCGGTTGATGATATCGAGCCGTTCCTGCTGGTTGGGCGACACGTCCGGCTCGCGGCGCATGAGGCTCGAGAAGCCAAGGATGGCGTTCAAGGGCGTGCGCAGCTCGTGGCTGATGTTGGCCAGGAACACGCTCTTGGCCTTGTTGGCCGCCTCGGCCGCATCGCGGGCGAGGAGTAGCTCCGATGTGCGTTGCTGGACCGTTTCCTCCAGTTGGTCTTTGTAGCGGCGAAGTTCCTCCTCGGCACGCTTGCGCTCGGTAATATCCCTCACCAGCGCCAGGTTGTAGCTCCGGCCTCCGGATTCGAAATGGTTGGCGTTGATTTCGATGGGAAAAACCTGACCATCTTTTGCCTTGTGGTAGCCTTCGAACGTGAGCGTGCTTTTTGCCTTCAGTTCGCGCCAATGGTCCGGCCAGCGCTCCGCCGGCATGCCGGGATCGATATCCGGCACGTGCATTTGAAGCAATTCATAACTCGTATAACCAAGCGCCCGGCAGGCCCCTTCGTTGACGTAAAGGAAACCGCCGTCCTCACCGATGAGGTAGGCGGCTTCATGCACGTTATTGAGCGCTAGGGTCAGAAGGGCAACCCTTTCCCCGGCCCGGCGGCGTTCGGTGATATCGCTGAACGCAACGACGGCCCCGGTGATTTTCCCTGCTTCCACGATTGGCGTACTGACGACATCCACCGGAAAACTACTGCCGTCCTTACGCCAGAACAGGTCGGTTACACGGTAGGTCGCGCCCCGTTCGCGCGCCGCTTGTATGGGGCATTCCTCTTCCGGGTAGGGGCTGCCATCGGGCTTGGTGTGGTGGAACAAGGAATGGGCAAACTGGCCGACAAGCTCAGCGGCGGTAAAGCCAAGCAATTCCAACGCCGCCGGATTGACGAATGTGCAACGGCCGTTTAGGTCCAATCCGTAAATTCCTTCCCCGGCCGAGTCCAGGATCAGCCTGTGCCGCAGGCTCAGCTGGGTCAGCTCAAGTTCCGCTTTCTTCCGCTCGGTAACATCGCGGGCGGCGGCAAACACGCCCAGCACCTCGCCGGCCTCGTCGCGGTAGACGCTAGCGTTGTACAGCACGCCGGTAACGTGACCGTCGCGGTGGCGCAGTGCGAGCGCGTAATCCGTGACGGAACCTTTGGCGAAGACCTGTTCATAGGCCGCGCGCGCCCTGTCCGGCTCAGTGAAATAATTAGAAAAGTCCGTCCCGATCAGCTCAGAACGGTAGCAGCCAGTGGCGGCTTCGGCTGCGCTGTTGACGTCGGTTATCTTCCCTTCCACGTTAATCATTACAAACGGGTCCAGGCTCGCTTCGATCAGGCTGCGGGTGTAATGCGAGACCGTTCGCAACCGTGTTTCATTTTGGGCGAGCACATCCAGCATCTTATTCAAGCTGCCTGCCAGCCTGACGATTTCGTCCTCGGCGCCCGGAACGCTCGCGCGCGAAGCGAAATCGCCCGCCTGCACCTTGTCCGCCAGGTTCACCAGGATGCCGATGCGACGGCCCAGCCGGCTCGCGATGAGGAAGGCCGCGGCGAGCGACAGGCACGTGGCCAGCAGGGTAAAAAGTGCGATGCTCCATGCGATCTTGCGCAATTCGCCAGAAATCTTTCCCTGCCAAAGACCTATTCGCGCCCAGCCGGCGAACCGGCGATCAATCTCGATTGGGACGGCAACGTCTATGAGGAATGCGTCATCCGTGATGACGCGGTTGCCTGGCGGCGACTTGACGAGCGCCGTGCTTGCGTCATCCGCAAGAAACAGCCCCACCTTGTTTGCATCGGTGTGCCCCAGAACCCGGCCAGCGGGTGAAATAACCATTGCATAGCGGAGTTCGGGGTAATTTTGGAAGGATTGCACAACCTCCTGCAGTCCGGAGACGTCGTTGGCCAGCACCCCTGGCAGTGAACTCACCGCGAGCGATTGGGCCAATCCTATCGTTGCATCGCGTTTGTCCCGGAAACGGTAGCCGCTTTCACTCTTGACGATATAGACGGCGAAGCCGGAAACCAGCAAAAAGAAACCCACCACGAAGGTCAGAACGATCTGACGCTTGAATGACCCGCGCGGCCCGATGCCGGAAGAAAACATTGGCTGCTCACTATGGCTTATCTAGCGGACGCACGGTTTGACTAAACTTTGTTAAGAAGTCCTCGATGGCGCTGTAACTGCGATCGTCCGCGAGTTCGAAGCGGGATAGCGGCATGCGCGCTAGGATCGCCTTCCCGTCCTCGCTGCTGTGGAGGGTGTCGAGGAGCTGCGCGACCTGCCCCGCCAATTGCGCCGGTACATCGTCCCTGGCTACCACTCCAACGTTAATGAGCGGTTCTGTCTCCCATTTTAGTTCGAGTTCGGCCGCCTTGTCTGGGTGTTCCTTCTGGAATGCCTCCCAAGGAACCGGCCAGGTTGCACCGGCGGCCACGTTGCCGAGATAAACGTTCATGATCGAGGATTCCTGCGAGCCTACATACAGGTTCTCGATGTCCTGGTTTACGTCCAATCCATGGGTCTGCAGATAGTATTGCGGCATCATCGCAGCGGCGAGCGCAGTGCGCGCGGGATACGACACTTTCTTGCCCTTGAGGTCGCTTACCCGCCTGATGCCGGCGTCGCGCCGCACCAAGATGACGCCGGTGAACTTGTTGTCATCGCCCATCTTGGCGATGACATGGTAGCCATGGGCCAGGGAATTCAGAGTTTGATAAGGGTTGGGCATAGCAAAAGGCAGTTGCCGCGAGTAAAGCTTCTTCTCGAACTCCTCATAGTTGCGTGAGGCTTCCAGCCGGAAATTCGTGCCGGGGATGTTGCGATTTAGATAATCGATGAGCGGTCCATAGACTTCGAAGAGGCGCGCCGGGTTATGCAGCGGGTGAATGGCAAAGACGTATTCCCTGCTAAGCTCTTGCGGCTTCGCGACGTACCGCGGCCCGGGCGTCTTGCTCCCTTCGTTTTGCCCGCACGCCGCAAGTGCAATCGTAGCCAAGCCTAGCAGCAGCCTCTTCATTCTGTTCCTTCCCGTTGCGGTAAAATCGCATCCGAGGCACCCAAGAGTGCACCGGATGCGAGGCGTGGAACGGTCACGCGGGCATCGGCTTTGCGACCGGCGCTGGGGGCAGTCGCCCTCCCGTAAACATAGACAAGAAGGGTTGCCAGGGCGTTGACTGCACAAGCCTAAGTTTAGCGCGCCGTGAGCCGCACAGGCTGGCAACCTTTCACAGCGGCAAGCCCCGTCCCCGTTATCCGTCCCCTTTCGCAAAAAACCGGGGGAGTTCATGAAAAGCTTAAGAAAGAGCCGGGCGCCGTTACCAATCGTCCAGAATTATAGCGCTATAAATTGCTAAGGTTAGGCCCGGGCCGATTCGGCCACCCGCTAGGCGGGAGGAGAGCTTTATGAGCGCCAGCGAGAAGGCGGTGGACGACATCCTCGTGGTGGACGACGCACCCGCCAATCTCAAATTGCTGAAGCAAATATTGAATGAGGCGGGCTACCGGGTGCGTATGACCACCGAGGGCGAGCTGGCTCTCCGTAGCGCCAGGATGCAACCGCCGGCGCTGATTTTGCTGGATATCCGCATGCCGGATATGGACGGTTATGAGGTATGTAAACAACTCAAAGCCGACGAAACAACTTGTTCCATTCCTGTCATCTTCCTCAGCGCCCTCGAAGATGAACGTGACAAGCTGAGAGCGTTCGAGGCTGGCGGGGTCGACTATATCACCAAGCCGATCCGCGCCGCCGAAGTCCTGGCGCGCATCGGTATACATCTTAGCTTGCGGCATGCCCACATCGAGCTTGAAAGCCGCAATGCCGAGCTTGAAGCAATCCGGGCAACGCTGGAGGAAAGGGTAAAAGAGCGTTCCGCGGACTTGGAGCGTACCAACGCCAGGCTCCAGCGGGAGATAGAGGTGCATCTACAGACCCTCGGCGCCTTGAGAAAGAGCGAGGAAAAATACCGGTTGCTTATCCAGAAGGTGCCAGCGGCGATTGTGCTGCATGATAGCGAGGGCCACATTCTCGACAGCAACCCGCGTGCCCAGGAGTTGTTTGGACTGCCCGCGGACCAGCTTCTCTCCGGGGAGCTGAATGCGGACTGGCGCTTCATTCGGGAAGACGGTTCCCTGATGGCGGTTTCGGAATATCCGGCAAGGCTCGTGATCGCCACCCGGCAGCCGCTTAGAGACTACGTCATCGGCATCGACAGGCCAGACCGGGATTGCACTTCTTGGATGCTGGTGAATGCTGAGCCGGAGTACGGCGATGCGGGAGAAGTTCTGCGGATAATTGCCTCCTTTATAGACATAACCGAGCGCAAGCAGGCGCAGGAGAAGATCGCCCACCTCGCCGCCATCGTCGAATCCAGCGGAGACGCCATCATCGGCAAAACGCTGGACGAACAAGTCGTTAGTTGGAACAGAGGCGCAGAGCAAATTTACGGTTACACCGCCGCGGAAATTACCGGACAGCCGGTTTCGGTCCTGGTTCCGAAGGATCGCCTGGAAGAACTTGAACAAATCATGGCCAGGTTGAGTGCCGGGGAAGCCATCGAGCATTTCGAAACCGCGCGCGTGCGCAAGGATGGCCAAGTCATCTACGTCGCGTTGACCACCTCCCCAATACGGAACGCAGCCGGAAAGGTTGTTGGCGCCTCCACCATTGCTCGCGACATTACCAAACGCAAACAGGCGGAAGACGCACTTCGCCGGATGAACCGTGAGCTGCGGGCAATCAGCAACTGCAATCAAGTCTTGATGCGGGCAACCAGCGAGCAGGCACTCCTGAAAGATATTTGCCGCATCGTTTGCGATGAAGCCGGTTACCGCATGGCCTGGGTTGGGTACGCTGAAAATGACGAGACCAAGACCGTGCGCCCCGTCGCCTGGGCGGGCGCCGAGGACGCCTATCTCAAAAGTGCCAACGTCCTTTGGTCCGATTCTGAAAGGGGGAGCGGGCCCACCGGTATCGCCATCCGGAATGGCAAAAGCTGCATCGCCCAGGATTTCGCGATTGAGGCCCACATCGCCCCATGGCGAGAGGAGGCGTTGGCGCGCGGTTATCGCTCCAGCATTGCCCTGCCGCTCAACGATGAAAGCGGTGCGGTATTCGGCGCTTTCACAATTTATTCCGCGGAACCCAACGCCTTCACGCCGGAAGAAATCCGCCTGCTGGAAGAACTCGCAGGCGATCTGGCCTTCGGCATCAACGTTCTGCGCGCCCGCACCGAACGTAACCGGGTGGAAGCGGAAATCCGTAAGCTCAATCAGGAACTCGAACGCCGCGTGGCCGAACGCACGGCCGCCTTGGAACAATCCAACAAGGAGCTGGAATCCTTCTCCTACACCGTCTCACACGATTTGCGGGCGCCGTTGCGGGCTATCGACGGTTTCTCGCGCATCCTGAAGGAGGAATACGATAGCCAGCTCGGCGAGGAAGGCCGGCGCTATACGGAGACGATCGGCCGCAGCGCGGTGCGCATGGGCCAGCTCATCAGCGATATTCTCGATTTCTCCCGCATGTCGAGGCGGGAGATCGACGTGGCGCCGGTCGACATGACCGGGCTGGCGCGGGAGGTTTACGAAGAGGTGCGCGGCGGAGCGCCGCCGGAGCGGAACATCGTTTTGCATTTGGGCGATCTGCCACCGGCGCGCGGCGACCGGGCGATGCTCCGCCAGGTGCTGGTGAACGTTTTGTCCAACGCCATCAAATACACGGGCCCGTGCGCCGAAGCGGTCATCGAGGTGAACGGCACCGCCGCCGAAGCGGAAAATACCTATTGGGTGAAGGACAACGGCGTGGGCTTCGACATGCGGTATGTGGACAAGCTGTTTGGCGTGTTCCAGCGGCTGCACGGGGACGGGCAATTCGAGGGCACCGGCATCGGCCTCGCCATCGTCAAGCGCATCGTCACGCGGCATGGCGGAAGAGTATGGGCGGAAAGCGAGCTTGGCAAAGGCACAACGCTGTACTTTACCGTGCCGGTAAGGAAGGAGGAGGAAGCCCATCCCTGATCCGGGAGTGGATCAGGCTTCGCGGCGGCAACTTGAACGCGAGATTCGCGCGTAGATTCAGCCTATATAACTTCCGTATACATTTGAATTGACGCTAAGCTTAGGGCGGGCTTGTATATCCCCAAACAAAGCGCAGCGAGATTCGTAATGAGTGACAAACGCCGGTTCGTTCAGGTTTGGCCCCGCCTAATCCCCGGACATAGTGTTGGTTCGTTACTTTCAGGCTGCCTTTTTCTGTTCCTCTGGCTTGCGCTATTTTGCGTGCCAAAGGCAATTGCCAATCCCGCGGCGGCATTTAGTATCGGCAGGCCGCCCCTGAAGATTACGGTTCTGGTGGGGCCCCGGAACGATTTTTGCTACTCGGACCACATAGACGCCATCGAGAAGCTCGCAAGGGCCGAACGCGACCGCATCAACAAGGCTGGGGGCATCGCCGGCCGCCCCATCGAGATACAAATCCGCGACGACGAAGGTGACGGAAGGCGGACGGTTACGAATGTAAGCGACGCGCTCGCCGATCCGCAAACCATAGCGCTGATCGGGCTTCAGAGTTCCGAGCGCGCCGGGCAAGTTTTCAAACAGCTGGGCCCAAGATTGGCCGACAGCGGCATCCCGTGGATTTCCAGCATCTCCGTGACAAGCCTATTCGCCGGTTATCCAAATGTCTTCACGATGCAGGGGTCGCAGGAGGAGGAAAACATCCCCGTGATTGCCGAGTTCGTGAAAGAGAAGAATTTCACGCGGCCGGCATTCATCGGCCTAAAGGGGCAGCCCGGCATCGAGGCGCTGATGAAGGGCTTGGAAGACAGGAGAGGTTTCCCTGCTTTTGTCGAGAAGCGCCTGCTGCTGCTCCCGGGCGCCGGCGGCAAAGCCCGGACGAACGCCAGACTCGATCCCAGCGAAATTGCGGGAACGGTCGAGGAACTGAAGTCGAAGAACCCTGACATTATATTTTTGAGTGTTGGCGGCTGGCGGGTGCCCGCCTTTCTCAAGGAGCTGGAACAGGCAGGGATAACCGCTCCGCTCTTCGTTTCGGGCCGCCTCGAAGATATCTTCCGCTCCCCCGGCGCATCCTACGCGGGCGATGTCTACCAAATCGCGAGGGACGAATTGCCCAATCTTTACAGCGGCAGGACTTCGCGCACGGCTGTTCCGCGAGCGCCCCGATGCGTGGGCGTTCAATGGCCGCCGCAACCAGGATGCGTTCGACCGGCTCGACAATGAATGCCAGGAGCGGCCGGCGAAGCCTCAACTGGACGTTCTCTCGCGCTCGAACCTCAGGGCCGTTGGGCTGGGGCTGGAATTCAAAGACATGATTGCCATGATCGCACAAATCTCGAATTCCCAGAAACCGGGGGCCGGTCCAGACGGCACTGCTGAGATCCGCAGGACAATCGTGAAAGGCATCCCGGCATTCTTCGCCGCGGGCAAAGGCGTTTTCAAGGGAACTCTCGACGATTGGTCGTTCCGTCCATCGTCCAGGGCGGCGGTAAGGACGCCTTTCATTATTGCACGCCCAAAGAACCTCAACAGGCAGCAACTCGCGCCGGTTCAATATGTCCCGCTGCAAGGCGAAAGATTCCGCAAGATACCAACGATCTATCTGGAGGTCGACGTAAGCCGGATCTACCGGGTCGACGACACCGAAAAAACTTTCGATGCGGATTTCTATTTGTCGATGAGCGATGAGAATAGTCCGAGCATTGACCAGATCGAATTTGCGAATGCGTTTCTCGATCATAAGACAGGCACACGCCAGGTCACGATCCAGCCTCTTCACGAGGGTGGGCAGAGCGACACCTACCCAAATCACATGAAACTCTACCAGGTGTCGGGCAAGTTCATGCTTGACCCCGTTTACAACAATTACCCGTTCGACGTTCAACGCTTTGCAATCGACTTGCGGCCGAAGCAGGGAGAATTTCCATTTATAGTTCAGCCCATGCAAAAAGAGCTGCGGGAGAAGGTGTTCGACACCGAAGGCTGGGACAATAGGGATGCGTATGTCAGCTACGACAGGGATTCCATCTCTATTTTCGATACCAAGAGGCTGGAGCCGAGCGTTGTGCCGTTTTATAAGAATAGCTTTGTCTGGGTGGCGAAGCGGAGCGCGAGCGATTTCTATTTGAGGGTGGTAATACCGCTGATTTTCATCGCGCTGGCTGCTTATTTCGCGATCTTCATCCCCAGCGCCCATTTTGAGGCTATCGTAACGATTCAGGTTACGGCGCTGCTGTCTGCTGTCGCCCTCTACATCACCACGCCTAAAATCGATTCAGATACTGCAACGCTTGCGGATAAAATATTCCTATTCAATTATATGATATTCACCCTGATGATCGCTATCTCGATCTTGCGTATCAACAAGTACGTGGTTCAGCGATTACACTTGAAGCATATCCTTGGTATGTTGCACGTTGCCTTTATTCCGTTCTCGCTAGTGCTGATGTTCTTTTACGTCTACGGGGCGGGCGCGGCGGAAAGCCATTCGGAGCTGGAGTTCTGGCCAGCTTTGACAGACGGGGCCATGCGTTTCCTGGGCGGCCTGGGGATATAAGTACTAGCGCAATAACCGTCGCCGCGAGGCCGCCGCGGCGATCTGGATGGCCGCCTAAGGCATCGCTCAGAAATAAGTGAGCCGGATGGCGCCGGGATTTTGGCCGGCTGCAAGGCGCAAAATGGGGCGCATATCCATGATATGTAACCCGTTTTGCAACGCAGCAGGCGGGCAAAAGAACAAGCCAGATGGCGCAGTTATTTCTGAGCAATGCCTAAGGCCCCAATTCGAAGGTCTGTTTCACCATCCGGTTGACAGCATCCGCAACATTTGTGTTGGCCGTGAAATCGGTCTTGGCCACGGAGATATCGAGAATCTGGTTCAACAGATCGACGTTCGGAGTGGCAACCAGTCCCTGGCTGTTGGCGTAGCTGGCCGAGGGATCGTATTGGGCCGCAAAAGACGGAGAAACGTTGTTCACGCTGGCGGTTGTTCCGCCGCCAGCTGCCGCGGTTTGCTGAACCTGCACCGGCTGATAGGCCTGTGGGGTGGCGGAGGTCTGGCCAGCCGCGGGTAGCGCGCCGTTGGAGTTCATATTCGCGATGTTGTTCGCCGCCGCGTTTAAGCGGACGCTGGGGGCTTGCATTCCGGAAAGCGGTATACTCGTGTTCAACATGGCCACCTCCCAAGATGAAGCAGGATAGACGGCAGCCAAGCATGATACACCGCGGCTTAAGAAGAGCCGGTAAACGCTTCCGCTAAAACTTGCGGGAACTTGGGCTCTCTCAGCGGGTAACTTCGCCGAGCGCGCCGGTAAGGTCGGCCCTGATGTCCTCATAGTCCTCAAGCCCTATCGATAGGCGGATCAGGCCGTCCGTGAAGCCGTGCTTGGCTCTCTCCTCTGGAGAGTAGGCCGCATGGGTCATGGATGCGGGATGCTGGACCAGGGTTTCCGCGTCGCCGAGGCTCACCGCGCGCGTTGCGAGTTGAACCGCATTCATGAAGGCGCGCCCCGCGGGCAGGCCGCCCTTAAGCTCCATTGCAATCATGCCCCCGAAGCCGCGCATTTGCCGGCTTGCCAGCGCCCTCTGCGGATGGCTGTCGAGGCCGGGGAAATAGACGGTTTCGACAGCGGGGTGCGCTTCCAGATCGTGGGCGAGCTTGAGCGCCGTCTCGCAGTGACGGTCCATTCTGAGGCTCAGCGTCTTCAAACCGCGCAACACGAGAAACGCGTCGAAAGCTGAAATGCAGGCGCCATTCAGCTCCTTGACGCCGGTGAACCGGAATTGCTCGATGTGCTCCTTGCGCGCCACGATTGCGCCCGCCAGAAGGTCGCCATGGCCGCCGAGGTATTTTGTCGCCGAATGCAAGACGATATCGGCGCCAAGCGCGAGCGGCCTTTGCAGGTAAGGCGTGCAATAGGTGTTGTCCACGGCGAGCAGGACGCCTGCCTTGCGGCAGATTTCCGCGATGGCCGCGATGTCTATCACGCGCATATTGGGATTGGACGGCGTCTCGGTGACAACCAGCCGCGTCTTAGGGGAGAGGGCGGCCTTGAGTTCCGCCGGGTTGGTGAGATCGGCGAACCGGGTGACAATCCCGAAGCGCTGGACCTGATGATGGAGCAGCGCGAACGTGCAGCCATAAAGCGTTTTGTCGGCGACGATCTCGTCCCCGGCACCGAGCAGGGTCCAAATCATTGCGGTAAGCGCGCCCATGCCCGACGATGTGGCAAGCGCTGCTTCGCCTTCTTCCAGGGCGGCGAGCCTGTCTTCGAGTACGCTGACCGTGGGGTTGCCGACGCGGCTATAGATGTAGCCCTGGGCTGTGCCCGCGAAACGCTCCGTGCCCGTTTCGGAGCTGTCGAAAGCAAAGGTCGAGGTTAGGAACACGGGCGCATTGAGCGCCCCGTGATAGGCTAGCGGGTCGTAGCCGTGGTGAATGGCACGCGTGGAAAAGCCTTGGCGGCGCTTCTGGTTAGGCAATCGATTACCCCCTGGATGAATTTTTCAGGAGTTTATGCCAAGATGACCCGGCAGTGGTGCCAAACTCTCTATTTCTGATGGGTCCCGTTGGCACATCCGATATATTGCGGGGTGATAAGTGGGGATTCCTGCCAATTTCGAGCTGGACGCGATTGACCTGAAGATCCTGGAGGAATTGCAGGCGGACGCCCGTTTGCCGAACCTCGCATTGGCGGACCGGGTGGGCCTGTCGCCATCTCCGTGTTCAAGGCGGGTCAAGCTTTTGGAAGAGGCTGGCGTGATAGAGGGCTACCGTGCCGCACTCAATCGAAAGGCCATCGGTCTTGGGCTCACCGTTTTTGCCGGGGTCCGCGTCGACCGCCATTCGCTTGAGAATGCCGATGCATTCGTCAACGCCATTCTCGCAATGCCTGAAGTGGTTGCCTGCCATCTGGTTTCAGGCGACGCCGATTTCTTGATTGAGGCGGTGGTGCCGGACGTGGCGGCTTACGAGGCGACGGTGCTTCGCCGTCTGCTGGCGCTGCCCGCCCTGCGCGACATCAGGTCCAGCTTCGCCATGCGCAGCTTTAAGGCCGGGGGGGCGTTGCCTGTAAGGAAGCCCGAGGCGCGCTGAACGGGCCTCGGGCTACAGAGCGGTTTGTGGTGGTCTATGCAGCCTTACTGTGCTGGTCCCCTGAAGGTCGTATTGCGCGTCGTTACGCCTCCATCGACGGTATCGCGGATGGTGAAGCCGATATTGGCGGAGCCCCCCGGCATCTTTTCGGCCTCCTCGCCTGGGATGGTCACATAGAGCTTCACCGCGCGCACGTCGTCGGATTTAACCTCGACCGGAGGCTCGCCGGCCTCGATGCCGACATAGGAGAGGCTTGGCTCCTTGAGGCCCGTGACGGAGATCTCGAATTTGTGGACGCCGTGCTTCTTATTGAGGATGCGCACGGTATAGCCGTTGCGGATGCCACCGCCACTTACCTGCACGTAAAGCGGATTGCGGTCGGGAACCACATTCACGTCGAGCACCGACTTGTGCGTCAGCCCGAACAGCATGACCGTGGCCACCACCGCGAAAACAGACGCATACAGTATGGTGCGGGGCCGGATCAGCCGGACGGGAACGCGGTCGCCATGCGACTCGGCCTTGAGGTTGCGGAAGCTGTCGTAGGCGATGAGCTTGCGGGGCCGGCCCACCTTGTCCATGATCTCGTCGCAGGCGTCGATGCACAGCGCGCACCCGATACATTCGAGCTGCGCGCCGTAGCGGATGTCGATGCCGACGGGGCAAGCGGCCACGCATTGCCCGCAATCGATGCAATCGCCGCGGCCTTCCCAGCTCTGGCCCTTCTTATGCGGCCCGCGCGGTTCGCCCCGGAAGCCCCGGTAGGTGATGAGCAGGGAATCCGCGTCGAACATGGCGCCCTGGATGCGCGGCCACGGGCACATATAGATGCAAACCTGCTCGCGGGCGAGCCCGCCCAGAAGATAGGTGAAGGCTGTGAAGATGCCGATGAAGATGTAGGCCAGGGGCGCCGCGGTGCCGTTCCAGAGCTCGGAGGCCAGCGTGGGTGCGTCGCGGAAATAGAAGATAAAGGCAAGGCCGGTCGAAAAGGCGATCAGAAGCCAAGTGAGATGCGTGCCGGCCATGCGCCAGGCTTTGCCGAACGACCAGGGCGCCTTGCCGAGCTTGATGCGGGCGTTGCGGTCGCCCTGCCAGAAGCGCTCGGCCAGCACCATGAGGTCGGTCCACACCGTCTGCGGACAGGCATAGCCGCACCAGACGCGGCCTGCCACCGCCGTGACGAAAAACAGCGCCAGCGCCGAAAGCACCAGAATGCCGGTGACGTAGTAGAATTCCTGCGCCCAGATTTCGATCCAGAAGAAATACAGCCGTTGATGGGCGAAATCGAGTAGGAAGGCTTGATCGGGCAGGCCGGGGCCGCGGTCGAGCCTGATCCAGGGCAAGCCGAAAGAGACGGCCAGCGCCACGATCATGATCGCCCATTTGATGTTGCGGAACTTGCCCCGGACAAGCTTGGGGTAGACGGCCTCGCGCGCTCTGTACAGAGAGTCGCTGTCTTTTAATTTCGCGGACCGCGCATCGAATTGGGTCGCGCCCGGCGCGGCTTCTTCGGATCGCGGCGTTACGGATGGCATCTCGGTCATAACATGCTCCAAAGCCAAGGCATCGGTGGGAAAGGCAACCCGGACACTACTTCTGCGGGCAGCCGGAAGGGGAGTGGCGAAAGCTTTCTTTGCCGGGTTTTAACGGCGTTGGCGGACTTTTCAAATAGCGCCGCCGGGCGCATGGACACGCTCGTGGTTCTTAAGGCAAGTTCCGTGCCAGCTGGGCGCGGCACGGAAGCGCCGGCCTCAAGCCCGATTATCGTGGATTGGCCGTTCTTGAAGCGGAAGGATAGGTCCCGGCTCGTGCCGAAGCTGCGGAGCGGCCCGTTCCCGTGCCTCGCGGACAAATCGGCTTCTACTCTGTACGCGCTCATTCGGGACCACTCTTCAACGAAGGCCGCTCGCGTTGAGCCGGGCCTCGTGGCGGCTGACGATTTCCAATCTTTCGGTGCGGTGTGCGCAGCGATTGCACCGGTTGCGCCGGGATCGCTATTCACCGCCGCCATCGCATGCGGAGGCATAAACCCCGATCGGCGCGGGGTCTGTGACTAAGTCACGGAACCGGATAGCACCGCCGCGGTTCGGGCGCCAGCCGGCAATTCCTTGGCAGAATATCTGCCACTTTGGCAGCGAGTGCGGGGGCGCGGCGGCTGCCAGTGGCTCGGGCGCCGCACTCAACGCTTTCCGCCGCCGGGCGCTTTTGCTTCTGCGAGCTTTCGGTAAAGTGTGCGCTCGCTGAGGCCGAGCCTGCGCGCCAGCTCTTTGCGCGTGCCGCCCCTGACAAAAGCCCGGCGCAGTTCTTCGAGCGACACGGCGGTTTCTTCAGGTGGGAACCCCGTGGCGGCGGCAAAATCTCCTGCGGCGGCTCCATCACATATAATGGAGTGGACCTCCCCGGCCAAGTGCTCCGGTTGCAATTCATTGCCGTCGCAGAGGAGGCTTGCCCGCTCCAAGAGGTTACGCAACTCGCGTATATTACCGGGGTAGTCATAGGCGCACAGCACCTCCATGGCGTCAGGCGATATGCGAAGCTCGCGATGCGTTACGCGGGCGAGCAGGGACTCTGCAAGGAGCGGAATATCCTCGCGGCGCTCGCGCAAGGCTGGAAGCTTAATGGGGAAGGTGTTGAACCGGAAATAAAGGTCCTGCCGGAATTTACCCTCGGACACCAGGCGGCGCATGGGCTGATGGGTCGCCGAAATCAGCCGGAAATTGCTCTTGCGCAATTCCGTGCTGCCAACCCGGCGATAGGTTCCCGTCTCAAGCAGCCGCAGCAGTTTCACCTGCATGGGGTAGGGGATATCGCCCACCTCGTCCAGAAACAGCGTGCCCCCGCTGGCCGCCTCCACCAGGCCGTCGCGCCTAGCCGATGCCCCGGTGAACGCCCCGCGCTCGTAGCCGAACAATTCGCTTTCGAACAGCGTCTCCGGCATGCCAGAGCAGTCGAGCACCACGAACGGGGCACGCGAGCGGGTGCTGGCGTCGTGGATGGCTTGGGCCACTAATTCCTTTCCGGTTCCGGATTCCCCTTGCAAGAGCACCGTGGCATCGGATTTGGCGACGCGGGCCACAAGCTCCAGCATCTTTTGGAAAGGCGGCGAGCGTCCGACAAGGCCCTGCGCATGCGCCAAGCTCTTGGCGGCGGGGATCTCTTCCAGCTTCTCGACGAAATGCGTTATTTCGCCGCGGGCATTCCTGACCGGCGAAAGGTCTATGCTCTCGTACAACTCGCCGCCGGAGCCGTAATGGAGATGCACGGCGCGCTCGCGCTGGCCGGATAAGAGGCTTCGCGCCAGCGGGCACGCTTCGCCTGCCTGATCGCAGGGCGCGCGATAGCGGTGCGACACCTCGTAGCAGGTCTTTCCCAGCACCTGGGCGAAGTGCGCGCATTTCCCGCGATAGGCCGCGTTCGCCGCGACAATCCGGTAATCGCGGTCGCACAGGATATGCGGCTCCGGCAGGGTTTCGAGAAACGAAGCCAGCTCGAACAAACCCTCAGCCTTCATACGCCCCCCACTGCCAACCCTGGCACAAAAACTGCCAAACCTTGGCACCTCGCTTGCGATTGTCAAGGCAAAGAAGCGGAAAACTCTTTGAAATCAGCACAAAGTGCAATTGGCACGGAACTTGTTGTGACCAGCGCGGGGCGCTTTTGCGGAGCGCTCGAATTCTTGTCCTAAGTTGAGATACCGGGCGAACTCCCAACCCGGAAAGCGGGGCGGCTAACTCTCCCCTTGCCGCTCCGCCCAACACACTGCTGAAGGAAAAATTGGATGAGCTGTGCCGCTCCCTCCACAACCGCCTATGACCTCATCGGCGGCGAGCCTGGCATCGATGCCTTCGTATCCCGGCTATACGATATCATGGCGAGCAAGCCCGAGGCCGAATATATTTGGAAGTGGCATCCCCAAGATATGGACGAAGTGAAGGCGCGGCTGGCTGCATTCTTGAGCGGCTGGCTGGGCGGCCCTGTCGTCTATCCGCAGAACTATGGGCCGCCGATGATGCGCCGGCGGCATATGCCGTTTCCTATTGGACCAAAGGAGCGTGACATTTGGCTCGATTGCGCGCGGCAGGCACTTGCCGATACCGTGCCGGATGTGGCTTTGCGGGAGCTTCTCGACGAGGCGCTGACCGCGATGGCCGAACACATGCGCAACCGCAATGAAGGAGGGGCTCCAGGAGGCTCCGGCTGTTGCGGAAGCTGCGAGCATTGATGGCGGTGCGCGACCGGGGGTTTGGGACGAAACCGGGTGCGCCAAGCATAAAGTAAGAACGCCGCAAGGCACAAAAAACTGGGTAGGAACGCTTCAATTTAGAGGGGAGTGAATGATTTCGAGTAGGATGGCGCTTTTGCCAGCCTTCGCAATGGCGATGGCTGGCGCTTTTTTGTTTCCGCCAGGTGTAACGCCGATCCGGGCGGGAGAGCTTCAAGGTGAGGCGGGCGTTGCCCAGCCCGAAAAACCGGCCCCGGCCCCGGCTGCGGCGCTGCCCAGGTCTACGAACACGACGGCGGATCACAGCAAGTTCGAGGCGTTGAAAGGCCCGTTTGCCAACGGATCGGAGGTTACGAAGGCATGCCTGAGCTGCCACAACCAGGCCGGTCATCAATTCCAGAAGTCCATCCATTGGACCTGGGAATATAAAAATCCCAAGACGGGGCAGCTCCTCGGCAAAGAGAACATCGTCAACAACTTCTGCACTAACGCCCGCGGCAACGAAGGCATGTGCGCGATGTGCCATGCCAGCTATAACTGGACCGAGGCGAAGTTCGACTTTACCAACCAGAACAATATCGACTGCGTTGTCTGCCATGACCGGACCGGCACATACTACAAGATGCCTCCGGGAAAAGGTAATCCGGCCTGCAGCACCATGTTCGAGGGGCTGAAGCCGTTCGATCTGGCGAAGGTCGCCCAAAGCGCCGGGAAGCCGGAGAGAGAGAACTGCGGCGGCTGCCACTTCAACGGTGGCGGGGGCGATGGCGTCAAGCATGGCGATCTCGACTCTTCGCTTATCAACCCTCCGCGGGAACTCGACGTGCATATGGCCACCAAGGGAGCGAATTTCCCTTGCACGCAATGCCATCTGTCCAAGCAGCACGTCATTACCGGCAGCCGCTACGAGATGCACGCCAAGGACATGGAGGGCACCGGCAAGCCGGGCCTGCGCCGTGACGTCACCACCTGCGAGTCCTGCCACGGTACTGCCCCGCACCCGATGACGGAGCTGGTCGGCTTCAAGCTCAACGGCCATGTCAATAAGGTCGCCTGCCAGACCTGCCACATCCCAGCGCTTGCGCGCGGCGGCGTTTCGACCATCGTCGATTGGGACTGGCGCACGATGGGCCAGAAAAAGAACGGCGAGGCCTACAAGGAAGAGAACTATATCCAGGGTAACGGCGAGGCCCGGCACACTTACTGGTCGATCAAGGGCAGTTTCACCCAAGGCGAGACTTGGCCTGCGAAAGGCCGCGAACTTTTGCCGTATTACGCGTGGTTCGACGGCGACATGCGCTACACGACGATTGACATGAAGTTCGATCCCGCGAAGCAGCCAATCCCCATCAACTCGTTCTCTGGCTCGTATAACGATCCGAACGCGCGCATCTGGCCGTTCAAGCGGATGCACACGGTCCAGCCGTACGACAAGGTGAACAACACGTTCGTCTACATGCATCTTTGGGGCGAGGACAAAGAGGCGCTTTGGGGGAATTTCGATTTCGCCAACGCCATCAAGGCGGGCATGGAGCAGAACGGCAAGCCCTATAGCGGAGAGTACGGCTTCGTCGAAACATACTCCTATTGGCCAACGACCCACATGGTGGCTCCGAAAGAGCAGGCGCTGGCTTGCAGCGAATGTCACGCCAGGAACGGGCGGCTGGCCGCGCTCGCGGGCTTCTACATGCCTGGGCGCGACAATTTCCAATGGCTCGATTGGGCGGGCTACCTGCTGATGGCGGGCACGTTCGCCGGCGTGCTTCTGCATGCGCTGCTGCGCAGCCTGGCTCTCGGCTACCGGAAGGAACAGAACCATGACTGACGAAACCATCGCCCGCTTTATCGACCTCAAGAACCCGCGCATCCTGAAGCGGGACGTGATGATCTACTCGTATTTCGAGAGGTTCTGGCACTGGTCGCAGGCTGCGCTGATCTTCACGCTGTTCTTCTCCGGGCTCGGCCTGCACGGAACGCACGGCCTGCTCGACTTCCGAACGGCGGTGACGGTTCACACCGTCACGGCCATGGCCTTGATCGTGCTGTGGATTTTTGCGACCTTCTGGAACTTCACCACCGGCCAGTGGAAGCAATATTTGTTCAAGCAGGGGATCTGGCCGGTCATCCGCTTCTACGCCTGGGGCATCCTTTGGGGCGCGCCGCACCCCTATAAGAAAAGCCTGCAGCGCAAGCAGAATGCGCTGCAGTCGCTGGCCTACATGAGCTTCATGGTTCTGGTGGGTCCGGCGCTTTGGTCCACCGGGATCGTCTATCTGCTCTACGATTTCTGGAGCCACTATCCGTGGGCGGGCGAAGCGCTGACCTACACCGCTTTCGTCCACACCGCCGCGGCTTTCATCATGGCGGCGTTCGTCATCATCCACGTTTACATGACGACGACCGGCAAGACGGTCTTCCACTATGTCCGGACCATGATTACCGGCTACGACAGCATCGAGCTGTCCGAGGTCGAGGAGGCCTATATCGAGGAAACCAAGACGGTTCCCATGAAGCCGAGCCAGGTTGTCAAATAGAAGGAAAACGCGAGCGGGCAGAGCTTGGGGCCGCTTGTTAGGTTCCGGCATGCTCGAAGCGAATCTCCCCTCACCCTGTCCCTCTCCCACGCAAGCGCGCCTTGGCGCGCTTGCCACTCAAAAGCGTCCATATCCGCAAGCGGATATGGACGGGAGAGGGGACGCCTTCTCAACGGGCACAGCGGTACTCCCTCTCCCATGGGGAGAGGGCTGGGGTGAGGGGAGATTCCCTCAGTTCAGGGCACCCTCTGGGCGCCTACGCGCCGGGCTTGCGGCAATCTTTATTACGTCATCACCTTAACCCGGATCGAAAAAGAGGCGGCATGCGTAGCAACTTCAAGGCGTTGATTACTCTTACGGCGAGCGTGGCTTTGACGCTCTCGCTTAGCGGAAACGCGATGGCGGAGGATGCCGCTCAGGCCGATGCACTTGCCGCGCAAGCTCGCGGGCTGGTTGCCAAATTCTCGGACAAGCTCAAAGGCGAGCTAATGGGTGCGATGAAGGCCGAGGGGCCGGTCAAGGCCATCGAGGTGTGCAATGTGGCAGCACCCGCCATCGCGGGCGAGGTTTCAACGGACGGCTGGACCGTCAAGCGCACCTCGCTCAAGCTGCGCAACGCCAAGGCCGAGCCGGATAAGTGGGAGCGGCAAACGCTTGAGACGTTCGAGGCGGAGAAGGCCAAGGGCGCGGATGTGACGAAGCTTGAGCGCGCCGAAATCGTGGACGCGGGCGGCGTGCGCACCTTCCGCTACATGAAGGCGATCCCCACGGCTGCCGAGCCGTGCCTGGCCTGCCACGGCGGCAGCATCGCCGGGCCGGTCAAGGCCAAGCTCGCGGAGCTTTATCCGCTGGACCAGGCCACGGGCTTCAAGGCGGGCGATATTCGCGGCGCGTTCACGCTGTCGAAGCAGCTGAAGTAGCGGGGAGCCGGGCGTCCGGTTCCCATGCCGGGCGCCCGGCGGGCAGGCTGGAGCGGTTGGGTTATCCGCGTTGGCTCCGCATATTCAATTCAGGCCACGGGAGCGGAAATTCGGGATCATTGATCGGAGTGTTTGTTGCTAGGCAACGAGCGGGAGTCGTCGGCAACCCGGGCATCTCCCGCCAACACCTGCGCCAGACAAGACCCATCTATTTATTCGAGTCTAAGAGGCGGCCCGGACCACGCGACGCTCGCTGTGTCAGGGTCAGCATAAAACGTGCTGGACTTTTTCAACGCTTGGCACCGCTCAGTCATCCTGGCAAATTCGTCGGCTCTCAACGGATCGTTCGGTACGCTCACGAACCCATGATCCAAATCCGCATGTCCAAGCCACTCATCTCTACTATCGCTGACGAAACTGCCTGCATTTCGAATCGCCCCAGCCCTAATTGTCAGCAACCCAACGTACTGCTGGCCAGGGGACGCCGAGCCAATTTCGACCCCCTTTTTCTTGCAATAATTGTCACCCATCCGCTGACGCATTACCGAAATAGAACTTTTGCCAGCAGGCGGCCGAAACACCGCTGTTGCAAGCTTCCCATTCTTGTAATGAGCTGGCGCCACAACCGCACGAACTATTGTCTCTGCATCTTCTATCGGTATTGGCAGATCAACAGCGTCAGAAAGATGCCCGCTTATAACCCGTCGCATATTCGAGGTTGGTGAGCGCAGCCACCGATTGCAAAGGCGGGAACACAATTGCTCTAATAAAGCCCCCCAGCACTGGTGGAACCGCATTCGCTTCCCCATCGAGTACCATCGCCTCCCCGCCCGTTGGCTTCACAAAGAAGCTGAAGCGCGTCTTGCCTATCTCAAGGTGAGCCATACCATGATCGCTCACCCACTCTAGCGAAATTGTCCCGTTCGGATTGGGCGAAATTTCCGCTCCCCAAACTTGCCGCACCAACGGCTTGAGCGCTGCCTGACAATTACTAACTACATCTGCCGTGATCGGCAATGCCCCATAGCCATCCCAGTTGGCAGGCATGCTGCAATATTCCGCCAGCGCCTCGCGCAAGCCTGTTTCTTCAATCCTCGATAGGGTTGTCTCTTCTATTACAAGTCCCTTTGGTGACATATCACGACCTACAACACACTCGATTACCGATATTGGCTGCCCAAACAGATCAGGACGAGCAGTCATCGAATAGGTGTCCGCCGGTACGGCCGGACCAACGAACATCATGTCAATCCTCCTTCGGCATCATACGGTGTCTTATTGCAGCGGTAAGCTCTATAAAACACTCGTGGATAACATTGCGTGATGTATCTAGCGCGCGCATTACATCTACACTTTTGCTTTCAATTTTTGCCGTTTCTGCAACAGTAACGTCCAACACCGCGCCTGTCTCACCACCTACGGCGCCATCGCCGATTGTCAACGACATCACTTTCGACATGTTTGCGATTGGGATTAATAAACTAGCATTCGAATTTACAGTCTTTTGCTGGTCTATGAGCCGCTCCACCGCCAAAGGAAGCGCAATATTTACGCCGAGCACATCTTTTATGAATGCTGCTGGCGCTTGCCCTGCAAGCAGCTCGCCGGAAAAGGCATTAATGTATCGCACACTTGCGCTCGAAAAATGCAATTCCCTTTCAGCTAAAGGTCGCGTCTTTAGCATTGCGTTCACGCCAACCTCGACAGTTGGCCGGAAATTCTTCCACCTACGGTAGGGTCGCAGCGCATTCGCTGAAAGCAAACCGGGACCAACTTGCAAAAGCGTGCTGTTGTCATCAGGCTTACGAAACCGCCATACGGGCTGATGCAAGAACGCCGGAAATCCGGCGGGCACAATTTTCTCGGCGGTTGTGAAGCCAGCTTTATTCACCTCATTGCCAAAATGCTGAAAAAACTCCTCCACGTCACGACCCAATGCCACAGCGAACTGCGCCACGCCTGCAGGCCCCGCGCCTGCGGCTACAACTCCCGGAGGATTCCAGCGCAGCTCGGCAATCAGCTCGACCAACGGTGCCTTTTCGAAGGAAACATCTTTCATCGGCGAAAGTACCTTCCAATTACGAGTAGCGTATCATGGCGCGCTTGCGCCACCATTACCGATTCTGCACTTTTGCTCCTCATTAAACTATTAACATACCACGTCAACCGCAGAACCGTTAGCGCCACACACGGCAAATACGGCTGAAGGTGCCCCCAGCTTTTGACACCATTTCCGCGTTGGATGCTGTCAGGCAGAAGCCTCACTCATCTTCTTATCCGAACGACCGGGGCACCTCAGAGGCGCCGGCGTCCCTCCGCAGGATCTGATTAGGCGGCACGCGGCTTGTTTTCGGAAGCGGCGAAGCTAACCCGACGGGGCTGTGGAACGGCCAAATGACAGGTCGGTTTTTGGAGGCTGAACAGGCAACATATGATCATTTTGAGACTTGCCGCTCCCGGTGCCGGTGCGGTCCAGGGAGCTGCGCGGCAAGCGTTGCCCTTGAACGCCTGCCCGCGCGGATCGCTGGCGGCACGATCCGGAGAAGCTGGCGGCATCGTCTGGGACCGCTACAAAAGGGTGGTTCCAGTTCGGCGGCGGGTAGCGCCTGGCAGCCTTGGCTGGCGGCCGCCGGGACATGGTACAAAAGCGCTCGATATCGTCCCTTAACAGACCGTTCACTTCGTGTAATTGCCCAGGCGGCGCCGCGCCCGCTATTCGAGGCCGTATTTGTGCAGAAGCCGATACAGGTTGCGCTCGCTGACGCCTAGCGCGCGGGCGAGCCTGGAGCGATGCCCCGAATACTTCCGGTGCATGCTCTCGACATAGGCGCGCTTGACGTCCTCAAGCTTAACCTCGCGCTCGAACGACAGCGTGATCGCGCCGCGCGCCTGGGCCGCATCCGAAAGCGTCACATGCGGCAGCCTGATCGTGCCGTCGCTGCCGGAAAGGATGATGGCGCGCTCGATGACGTTGCGCAACTCGCGGACATTTCCGGGCCAGTCGTATTCGATCAGCGCGCGCTCGGCCGCGGGCGAGAGCTTCTTCACCACCCGGCGCGAGAAGTCGTGCTTCTCGATGAAATGGTTGGCGAGCGCTGGGATGTCCTCGCGGCGCTGGCGCAGAGGCGGCACCTTCAGCTCGAAGGCGCTGAGCCGGTAATAGAGGTCCGCCCGGAACCGTCCCTCGCGCGCAAGCTCGGCCAGGTCGCGGTTGGTCGCCGCCACGATGCGCACATCGGCGGCCAGGTCCTTCGTGCCGCCGACGCGCCGGAATTGCTTGGTCTCGATGACGCGCAAGAGCTTGGCCTGGGCAGTGGGCGAGATTTCGCCGATCTCGTCCAGAAACAGAGTGCCTCCGTCGGCGGCCTCCGCAAGCCCGCGCTTCAAGGCGTTTGCCCCGGTGAACGCCCCGCGCTCGTGGCCGAACAGCTCGGACTCGAACAGGTTCTCGTGCAGCGTGCAGCAATCGAGCGCCACGTAGTTGCGCCCCGTGCGTGGGGACCGCTCGTGGATTTCGTGGGCGATGACCTCCTTGCCGGCGCCGCTTTCGCCATGGATGAGCACCGTGGCGTTGGACTGTGCCACGGCATTCACGAGGCCCATCAGCGTGTTCATCGCCTCGCTGGTGCCAACCACGACGTTCGGCCGGGCGGCGCGCTGCTGGTCGCGGACGAAGACCAAATTGCGCTTCAGGGCAAGGTTGTCGATGGCGCGCTGAACGTTCATCTCAAGCTCTTCCTGCGTGATCGGCTTGGTGAGGTATTCGAAGGCGCCCTCCTTGATGGCACGCACGGCATTGCCGATGGAGCCGTAGGCGGTGAGCACGATAACGGCATGGCCGGCGGACAGCTGCTTGATGAGGTCGAGGCCGTTGGCGTCCGGCAGCCTTATGTCGAGAATGATAAGGTCGGGCTCGTTCAGCTCAAGCAGAGCCTGGGCTTCCTTCCAGGAGCGCGCCGTGAGCACGTTGTAGTTCAGCGAACTGAGGTGCTGGGCGATCAGCATTTTCAGCGGAAGGTCGTCCTCGATGACGAGTACGGTATAGACCGGTGTTTGCATCGCTGCCCGTCACGCCTCGCCCGCGAAGGGCAGGCTTACCTTGAATGTTGCTCCGTGGCCCGCTTCGGTCTCAGCCCGGATCGTGCCGCCATGCCGCGTGACGATGGCCTTGCAAATCGTGAGCCCCAAGCCGGTGCCCTCGATGCCGTCCGCGCGCTTCGAGAAGAAGGGGTCGAAAATACGCGGCAGCACGGTTGGATCGATGCCGCCGCCAGTGTCCTCGGCCTGGATCAGAACTTTACCGTCCTCTACGCGCCCCCTCAAAGCGAAGCGGCCGCCCGAGGGCATGGCATGGAAGGCGTTCTGCGCGAGGTTGAGGATGAGCATGCGCATGTCGCTGTCGGTGGCGATAACCCGCAGGTCGGACGCGCCGAGATCGAGCGTCACTTCCACGCCAATCTGTTCCGCCTCGTAACGCAAGAGCGAAACGACCTCGGGCACGATCGCCGATAGCGACACAAGCTGCATGCTTTGGCTGGGCAGTTGCGAGAGGTTCAGAAGGCGCTTGGTTATTTCAATGCATTTGTCCACCGCGCCATCGACAACGCGCAGGTAGGAGAAAGTGTCCGCATCGAGGTCCGAGCCCTCTGGATGCCGCTTCATGATGAACTGCAGGCCAAGGCGCACGGATGCCAGCGGGTTATAGATTTCATGCGCGACGCCGGTCGCAAGCTGGCCGATCTCGGCAAGGCGCTGCTCTTGGGAGTATCGCACCTGATCCGTCATATCGCGGATTTCCTCAATGACCAGCGTGCGGGCTTCGCCGCTGCCGTTTACCGCGAGCCGCGCGGCCGTTATCTCGAAGAGCGCCTCCTTCCCGTCCTTCCGCAGGTGCCGGTCGATGTATTTGACGGATTGGCCATCGTTCCCGATGGTTGCGAACGGGCAGGTGACGAGCGTGGGCGGGCATGGCTCGGTACGTCCCCGCGCCGCGTAGCAGGGCACACCGATCAGGGACGCGGGATCTTCCTGCAATTGGGCTGCGTAAGCCTTGTTCGCCATGACCACGTTGTAGTTCTGGTCGATGACGCGCAACCCGTCCGGCAGCGTGTCCATCAGCGCCTTGAGGAAGGCTTCCTTCGCCTTGATCTCGGCGACGCTCTCCTCAAGTCTGCCGGCCATACTGTTGAACGTGGCACAAAGCGCGCCGAACTCCTCGCGCGGATCGAGTTGCGCCAGCACGCGGGCGCTGAGATCGCCTTCCGCAATGGCGCGGCTCGCGGCGGAGAGTGCCGCGACGGGCGTCAGCACCTGCTGGCGCAGGAATATCCAGGTGCCGGCCATGACGATGAGCACCACGGTTGCGCCGGCTCCGGCCATCCAGCCGGCGGCGAGCAGGGCCTGGCTGCGGATGTTATGGGCTTCGCGGTCCACGATCAGGATGCCGTTGACTGGCGAAACCTCCGCCGGGCCGTGGCACTGCTTGCATTCGGGCTTGTTGCGGATCGGGTTGACGCTGCGCAGCACGGTTTGGCCGTTGCCCGCGTTAAGCAGCCAAGAGGTTGGCGAAAGGCCGGGCACGCCGGCGGAGCAGTCCGTGCAGCCGAGGTCAGGCAGCGTGACATGGCCGCCGAGCAGCCCCTCGCTGCTGGCAAAGCGCACCTCAAGCGCCGGGTTGACGATCTGCACGCTGAGGATTCCGGGCTGCTGGCCGAGCCTCGCTATGATCTCGCGCAGGCCCGGCAAATCGCGCTTCAGCATCGCGTTCTCAAGCGAGAACTGAAACAGCTTGTTCACCGATTCGGAAGCGCTGGAGCGTTCTTCCTGAAGCCGGTAGCGGTAGCTCTCGACGAAAACGGCGAGAAAGATCAAGGAGCTCAATAGCATCCCGGCCCCGAGGCCGAGGAGAAGCTTATTGGAGAGCCGCCGGGGCATACCCTTCAGCTTCATGTGTGCACCTTTCGCCCGCCGCCACTATCCTGTCATTATGACATATTCGGGCGGCTGGCACTCCCTTGGCAGAGCGTGCGAAAAAATCGCCAAACCTTCAGGCAGGTCCGGTAATTCTAGCCCTCGGCGTCGTCCCCGCGAAGGTGGGGATCCATCTAAGATGTTGTTCCAACGTGAGAAATGGATTCCCGCCTGCGCGGGAACGACCGCGGCGCATCTTGCAAAGGTTCCGTATTCAAGCCTTTAACACGCCTACCAGCTTGACGCGGCTCCTGGGACATATGGCCTCACCTCGTCCGCGCAGGTGAGTGGGGGCTCCGTGGGCTTTGCGGGGGCTGGCGCTTCCGGAGCTTGGCGCGGCAGGTTCGCGGCGGTTTCGAGATGGGCGCGCAGCTCTTCGAGGTAAGCGTAGGTCAGTTGCGCTACCGCTGCAAAGTAGGGGAGTGGCGTTTCGCCTGCCACGCGGCGCGCGAACAGCCCTGCCCAGCGCAGGAGATGCTCGTCGAGAAAGCGCGCTGCTTCGGCCAAGTCCTCGCGGCGATCCGCCTGCGCGAAGAGAAAGCCCAAGAAGCGCAGCTCGACGACGAGATGGTCGTCGGGCCGCTTCGCCCAATCTCGCGAGACGAGGTTGTGACGGCGGTACCAAGCCTTGACGTCGAACATCGGCGCCTGCTGCTCAAGCCCGTCCTCATCGGTCCAGACGGATTCGCAAGGCGACGCGCGGTAGAGAAAGCGTAAGTAGATGTTGGCGTATTCCGCCGCCAGCTCATCGATTTCCTGCTGGCCGGGCTCTGGCGGAAGTGCCGCCAAAGCGGAGTCGAACGCAACGAGCGCCGTGCGGCCGGCCACGCTTTCCAGCACGAGCCCGAGCTGTGCCTGGATCGGGCAGGCGCGCGCCGCCTCCAGCCATTCGCGCGAGGGTTCGCGGTCGTGCAGCCCGGCCAAAAGCTCCAGATCGGCCGCTATCAGGGCGGTCACATCGGGCGCGTCCTGGCCGGGCCCCCCTGCTGCCGGCATGGCGTTCATTTTACGAACCCTTTGCTATGCGCGACGAAGGCAATGGACGGGTTGGTCAATTCGACATCGGCCATGGATTGGACCTGGCGGGCAAGCTTGTCGCCCGGTCCGCGCGCCTTGGTCTCGTAGCTGCCTTCGCGGATCTTATCGATTGGGCCGATGTCGAGCACGCGCATCATGCAGGCCATGACGCAATAAGGTTTGCGCCCGGCCTCGATCTCGTCCACGCACAAATTGCATTTGCCGACGATGTTCTGCTCGGCGATGAACTGCGGCGCGCCGAACGGGCAAGCGGCTTCGCAGCGCCGGCAGCCGATGCAAAGGGTCGAGTCGATGTCGACGATGCCATCCTTCTTGCGCTTGTAGATCGCGCCGGTTGGGCAACTCGGCACGCAGGCCGGCTCCGCGCAATGATTGCAGGAGATGTTGACCTTGTAGGCGAACACATCCGGATAGGTGCCGCCCTCGATATACATCACGCGCCGGAAACGCGGCCCCGGCGGCAGGCCGTTCTTGTCCTTGCAGGCCATCTCGCAGGCGCGGCAGCCGATGCAATCGACGTTGTTGTGGATGAAGCCCAGCTGCATGTCCGGCTTCACGGGCTCGTACAGCTCGCGCTTCTTGCGCTCGGCGGCTTCCTTGATCTTGGCTTTGTCGTCGGCGGTTGCCATGGCTCAGCTCCCCGTCCTTAAAGATCGCGCCGGAAGACGGCGCTGCGAGAGGTGGCGAGCTTGTCCCAGCCCGGCCGGTGCTCCAGCTTCGTCGGCTTGATGTTGCACGAGCACCGTGTTGTAGGCGAAGGCGCCCGCCGGGCTCGGCTCGTCGAGGGTGAGGAAGTCCGGGTTGCCGGCCCTATCCACGCCGTTTCCGTCGAGGTCCATCCACGCGCCCTCGTGCAGCACCGCAACGCCCGGCATGCAGCGCTCGGTGACGTAGACCGGCACCACGCATCGCCCGCGTGCGTTGAACACCTCGACCGTGTCGCCGGTCTTGATGCCGAGCCGGGCCGCATCGGAGGCATTCATCGTCACTTCCTGGTCGTAGGTTTCCCTAAGCCACGGGATGTTGTTGAAGATCGAGTGCGTGCGCCAGCGCGGATGCGGGCTGATGAGATGGAATGGAAATTCCTTGGTTTTCGGGCTGTTGAGCGATTCCCAAGGCTCGATCCACTTGGGGATATAGGGGATCTCGTAGCCATAGGCGAGCTTCGTCCAATCCGTCACGGTGGCGAGCTGGCCCGACAGGATTTCGATCTTCCCGGAGGCGGTCGGGAACGTCCAGCCCTTTTCGACCTGGTTCCGGAAAGCGACGTGAGGCTCGTCGAGCTTGAACTTATAGACGCCGCGCTTCTTGAATTCCTCCCACTCCATTTTGACGCCCTGGTGGTGCTGCACCTTCTCCCACCAGGCTGTCAGATAGGCCTCGTCTACATCGGTGTCGTTGTTGAAGTAGTCGCGTGTTGCGCGTGGGATTGTACTTTTCGCCGAAGCCCAGCCGGTAGGCCAGCTCGGTGTAAACCTGGAAGTCGGTCTTCGACTCGCCCATCGGCTCGATGACCTTCGGGCGGTGGATGTAGTAGTGGCCCTTGTACCAGGGCAGCGCCACGTCATGCCGCTCGAAGTGGGTTGCGATGGGGAACAGCACGTCCGCCCAAAGCCCCGAAGGCGTGATCGTCGAATCCGAGCAAACCACGAGTTCGAGCTTCTTTATGGCCTTGATCTGCTTGTTGATGTTCGTGAGCTGGTTGAACCAGTCCGAACCCTGCCAGAAGATGCCCTTGATGTTCGGGATCTGGCCGTCGGTGGCGTCGCCGCGCGGCCAGCAGCCGATCTCCTCGCGCTTTACATTCGGATAGTTGAGCACGCAATGCGCCCAGCGGTCCGACTTGATCGAGGCGTACCAGATGTTGGCGTTCTCGTCGTAAGGATAGGCGACGGCTTCCGAATGGAACGCCTTGCCCACGCCCTCGGCGCAGCCGCCCAGCACGCCGATATTGCCGGTCATGGCCTGCACCGCCGCCGCCATGCGGTTATACTGCTCGCCGTAGGCGTTGCGGCCGGGCGCCCAGGATGCCTTGAGCGCCGCCGGCTTGGTGGTGGCGTACATCTGGGCGAGCTTCTTGATGTCGTCCGCCTTAACGCCGCAGATCGGCTCGGCCCATTCCGGCGTCTTGGGCTGGCCGTCGTACTTGCCGAGGATGTAGTCCTTGAAGTTTTCCTTGTCCTTGGCCCAGGTGGGCATGGTGCCCGCGTCCATGCCCTGGCAGAACTTGTCGATGAAGGCCTGGTCTTGCAGGTTGTTGACGAAGACGTAGTGCGCCATGGCGGCGAGCATTGCCGCGTCCGTGTTCGGCTTGATCGGTATCCACCACGCGTCGTAGGCGGCGGCCGAGTCCGTATATTGCGGATCGACCAGCACGAACTTGCAGCCCTTCTGCTTGGCCATGCGCATGTAGTAGAAGGTGTTGCCGCCGTGGAAGGTATAGGCCGGGTTCCAGCCCCACATGATCATCAGCTTGGAGTGCGCGAAGGTGTCGTCCTCGTTGCCGTCCTCGATGGTGCCGAAGGTCATGCGCGATGAGAATGTGGTGGCCTGATAGGACGGCACCGACCACGAGCTGGTGCGGCAGCCGAACATGCCCATGAAGCGTCCGAGCAGGCCCTCGATCTGGTCCGACTTGTGCAGGACGCCGTAGGACGCGCCCGCGTAAGACTGGTCGAGCAGGGCAGTGGGGCCGTATTTCGCCTTCAGCTCCTGCATCTTATTCGCGGTGAAGCTCAGCGCCTCCTCCCAGGAGACGCGCTTGAACTTGCCCTCGCCGCGCTCGCCTACGCGCATCATCGGGTAAAGCAGGCGCTCGGGGGAATAGAGCCTTGAGCGGTAGGACCGGCCGCGCAGGCAGGCGCGCAGCTGCGGCTCCTCGAACGTATCCTTGCCGAACTCGCCGCCTTCCTGATAGCGCCCGTCGTCGGTCGAAAGGCGCACGATGACGTTGCCCTTCTTGTGGGCCACGAGCATGTGCCGGGAGCCGCAATTGTGCGCGCAGCTCGTCACCATCGTGGTCAGCTCGTTGTCGCGCGGATAAGGCTCGTAAGCGAAGGCTGCGGCAGGCTTCGAGCCGCTGGCACCCGCCAGCCCAGCCGCGGCACTGGCAGCGGCCAGCCGCAGGAAATCGCGCCGGTTCGGATTGAGCGCCGCCTTCCACGAAACCTGATGCCAGGAGCCTGCTTTCCTCGGATCGGGCATTGCTACACTCTCTTTCTAGCGCTACCGCCCTTCGGGCCACTTGAGCGCAAGTTCTTGCTTCTTGCATGCGCGCTGACTGGCTCACCAGCGGGTCAAAAGCCCCCCTCACCCAGTCGCTCTCCCCGAAAGCTCGCCTCGGCGAGCTTGCCTCTTTACGTGGCCGCATCCGTAAGCGGATGCGGCTGGGAGAGGGGACGCCCTCTCAACGGCTGCGGGGGAACTCCCTCTCCCTTTGGGGAGAGGGCTGGGGTGAGGGGGTCTTCGCAATTCATGCCGGTGACTCACTTTTGCGGGATGCGGTACTTGGCGTCCGATTCGGCGGACCGGTCCTTGGCCCAATCCGGCACCTGGCTGTCGTCCATGCCGGGCCAGGGATGGCGCGGATAGGGATAGCTGATGCGATACCACGCCCGCCCGCCATGGCAGCCATAGCAGACGTCCGCGCTGGTTTTCGCCAGCGCTTCGATGGCATCGGCTTTCAGGTAACTGACCTGATGCCGGACGGTGCGGAACTGCTCGGCATGGCAGGTGAGGCAGCCGTTCGGCGTCTCGGGCGTCTCCAGGCCTTCGCGGATCGTTGGCCAGGGCTCAAGCCCCATATTCTGGTAGGGGAACTGCCCGTGGCACCTGAGGCAAGTCCCGGACGGATTGACGGTCTTGCGCAATGTGAACGCCGCATCTTGAGCTGGCATGCTTGCGTTCGACCCCGGCGCTTTCTCGCGCGGATCGGCGCCCTGGTGGCAGAACGTGCAGTTGAGGTTCATCACCTGCTTGGCGTATGGCGTAGTCAGGTGCCGCGCGTGAAAGGTTTCCTGCGCGCCGGAATAGGTATCGAGCGTTTGATACCAAGCTTCGGCGTTCGCGGACTTCAGTCCCGCGGGCGAAGCGTCCCGGACCTTGCCCGTAAGAATCTCTTGATGGCAGGCGAGGCACTGCTCGTTGGTGGCTGTGTCAGCGGCCGGCTTGAAATGCAGCCTGTGCCAGCGCGCCGCCTGATAGTCGGTTATTTTCGCAAGCTCCGCCGGTGTTTCCTGCGCGGCTGCTTTCATCGCGGTCCCGGCGAGCAACACGCCCGGCGCAAGCAGCGCCACGGCGAGCAGGACGGGTTTGCCAAGTATCCCTCTCACTGGCGCAACTCCTTAAATCGCAAGGCGGGAAATGCGGGCCGCCAATTGGGAGCGGCAAGCGGCGGGATTCCGGGCGGCGTACACGGCCGCCCGGTCATGCTGCCAGCTTATTTCTTCGCCCATTTGGCGCAAGGGGCATTGCCGGACATGCCCGACATGCCGGACATTCCGCTCATGCCCGACATACCGGACATGCCGGACATGCCTTGCTGCTGCTGGCCGCTCATGCCGGACATACCGGACATGCCGCCCATTCCCGACATACCGGACATGCCCTGCTGGCCGCCCCCGACATACTCCACGCAGACATAGTCCGGACCCGGCTGCGGCACGCCTTGCGCGAACGCCGTGCCCGTAAGTGCGGCGAGCCCGAGAACCGTACCGGCTGCTATTTTCACTAAGGTCATAATTCCCTCCTCTGGGTTTAACGTCATGTTCGGGCATCGCTTCTCTCAAATGAGCGGGAACCAGCAGCGATGACCCTGAAATGAACCCGTTCCCGTGGGTAACCCGTGTGCGGACAGACTTGCCGGCCCGCGCGGCATGACCGTGCGCGCCAAGACCCGGCGCGGCATGACCGGCCTTTCCCGGCCGGTGAAGGTGCCTGATGTCGTAAGGGCCCGTCATGCCCGGGCGCGTGAAGGGGGTGTACCAGGCTCCCTGATCGTCGAGGAATTTGAGGCTTTCCGGATAGGGCTTCTCGATGCCGCGCGCCGCCCGGCCGAGCCAGCCGGCGGGCTTCTCGTAGCGCTCGATCTTCGGCGCGGCCGCGGGCCGGCTGTCCGGCTGCACCCCTGCGATGTAAGCCGGCGTTTGCGCCGATGCGGCGGATGCCATGGCTATCAGCGGCACGATTGCCCAACGGGCGAATCGAAGAGTTCTGCCAAGCGCAGCCATTATGTCCCTCACCCCGGTTGTCACCGGCGCAGGATAGCGCAACGTTCGTGCCACCCGGCGTGACACATAGAAAAATAACGATGGAACAATTCGTTGCGCCGGAAAGCCGGTTGTGGATGCGCCGTTTTACACTTAGAAACCTGCCAATTTGGCACGGTGCTTTGCGGCAAATAGGGTTACCCATTTGATAATCTGGGTAAACGCCTCCTGCCATTTTGGCAGGGTATCCCCAAAACGCGGCCTGACAAATTGGCCGGTGCACCACGGCGGCCCAGAATGCGAAGCCTCTCTCGACCCCGTCATAATCGCGTCGCGAGCCTGTGCCAGACGCAATCCGAAGCTGTGCCTTTCATTCATGGAGCTTAATCAATGTCGAATGCATCGAATAATTCCGGGCCGCAAAGCGGGGACTTAGAGGCCCAACCCAGGGAGAAGGAAGAAAAGCAGCGCCTTGGCGGCTTCTGGTGGTTTCCGGCCTACCTCGCCGCCGCCGTCCTCGCCGTCACGGGATGGTATCTCTACTATCTGACCCACCCGCATCGCGAGCCGGTGCAGGCTGCACAGTCCGCGCAGCCGCAGCATGCGGCGCGTGAAAAGATCGAGAGCGCATATTTCTTCCGCGTCGATGGCAAGGATACACAGGGCCGCGCGGCCTCCTTCGATTTCATCGTCTTGACCGGCGATTACACCTGGGCGCTGGGCAGCACCTCGGAGGTCATCTCCAACGGCGCAACCGTCCCGGAGGCCGAAGTTGCCGGGCGCGTGCTGTCTCCCAAGATCCGGGAATCGCTTTCGAGCGCGAGCGACCTGATTTCGGTTGGCCTCGCCTCTCAGGAGGGCGAGCGCGAGGCCGAGGAGGCGCGCGCCTTGGCCCGGTCGCAAACGATTGCCGGCTGGCTCACCCAGGCCGCGAACCCCGCCACGGCGCTCTGGAGCCTGACGCTCGGCCAATACAGCAAGAGTTGCAAGCACCAGGAGGATGAGGACACCAGTTTCGAGCGTCCGATTATCCTGTCGGGCGTGCGCTCGAAGGAGGAGGCTGCGAACCTGCGGGAAGCGCTCGCCGACGCCATCAGCGGTCACGACAACCTGCCAAGCCGCGAGTGTTATTCGCGCTTCGATATGACGAGGGTGCGGTAGGGGGTAGCTTACCCATAGGGCGTTACCCCTCACCCTGTCCCTCTCCCCATGGGAGAGGGGACGCCTTCTCAGCGGGCACAAGCTGCCCCCTCTCCCATGGGGAGAGGGCTGGGGTGAGGGGCGTGACCGCTGTGCGAATTACCGCCGCCGGGCCACTGGGGGCGGAATTGTTGCGCTTGGTTCAGGCCGCTCCAGGCCCTTTACTTGCCTCCGCCGAGGCCAAGCAGAGCAATCGCCGCGCCGGTCGCGCTGGAAGTTGTGGCTTGCGGGCTCGAAGGCGCGGCTTGCGTGGCCGGCGGCGCGGGTTGCGTGACGGGGGGTGGCTGTTGGTGATGTTTGTGGGGCTTGTGGCTGCCCTGAGCCGCGAGCGCACTCATCGCGGCTGCCGCGGAGGCTTGAGCACCGCCGCCGCCTACCGAGCCAACTGACGCGGACATGTGAGGTCTCCCTGGTTGCCTACGTTGTTGAAAACAACCCAAGGTATAGCTCAGGTGTGTATATTCCCTTAATCGCGCGCCCAAACCGGGAATTCGCGCAACTGGAAATCGTATTGTTGCTTGCTGGGTTAATTTTGCGATACCGCTATGCACGCACCATCCACAACCTTTTGGCGTGCCGGAGCAACCGTTCTGCTACAAGACGGCGCCTTCGCCTGAAAACAATATCGAGTTTGCGAGCAATAGCATGAGTTCATCCATAGGCATCGATTTTGGCACAACCAACACGGTGCTGGCTTCCAGGCAGCCGGATGGCAGCGTGCAGGCAACGAAGTTCCGGCATGGGGCCGGGGACTTTTCCGCGTTCCGTTCCGTATTGAGCTTTTGGCAGGACGCTGGTGAATGGGCCTCGCAAACCCGTTGCGAGGCCGGTCCCTGGGCAATCGAGAACTTTATCGAATTTCCAACGGACACGCGTTTCTTTCAGTCGTTCAAGACTTACGCCGCCAGTGCATCCTTCCAGCACACCTCGGTCTATGGAAAGCGATATCTTTTCGAAGATATCCTGGCCGCCTTTTTCGAACGGATCGGATCGCACTCGACGGCTGGCCGCGAACGTTTGCCGTCCCGGCTCATCGTCGGCAGGCCGGTTAAATTCGCTGGCCCAAATCCAGATGCGGCGCTTGCCCAGCAACGGTACGAAGCCGCGTTCCGCCGGTTCGGGTTTGAAGAAATATATCACGTCATGGAGCCGATTGCCGCCGCCTATTTCTATGCGCATAAACAGAAAGCCGCCTCGACCGTGCTTGTCGGAGACTTTGGCGGCGGCACGAGCGACTTTTCCGTCGTCTATTTCGAACCTTCGGCTCGCGGCGTTCATGCCGTCCCGATCAGCCACTCAGGCGTCGGCATAGCTGGCGATACGTTCGATTATAGAATTATCGACCACGTTGTTGCGCCAATTCTTGGCAAAGGATCGAAATACAAGAGTTTCGAAAAGCTGCTCGACATGCCGAACAGCTATTACCATAATTTTGCGCGATGGAGCGATTTATGCCTTATGCGATCGTCCGGCGCGGTGGCCGAGCTGAAACGGCTTGCCGCTTCAAGCCTGGAAGTGGAAAAGATCGAGAAATTTATCGCTCTCATAGAAGGCAACGCCGCTTATACCCTCTATAAGGCAGTCTCCGAAGCAAAAACGCGATTGTCTTCTGACGACGCGGCGAGACTTTTGTTTTCCGCCGCCGGCGTTGAGGTGAATTCGGTCATTACGCGCGCCGGGTTCGAGCGGTGGATCGGGAAAGACCTGGATAGTATAAATTCATGCGTCGACGATGCTCTGCGGGATGCAGGACTTAATCCGTCCGCGATAGATAGAGTGTTTCTAACCGGAGGCACATCGTTTGTCCCCGCGGTCAGGAAGATATTCGAAGACCGTTTCGGAGCCTCGAAGGTCGATTCCGGCGACGAGTTCGTGTCGATAGCCTACGGGCTGGCGCTCATCGGGGAGGATGACGATATCGGCCGCTGGATCGCAAAGGATAGCCCGGCAGAGAATTTGAGTAATACCGAATCCGGTTGACGGCTTCGCGAAGTCCCCCAGAGTATCCGCCGCGGCTAAGCAGAGTTTCCCGGCTTCGCCAACGCATGACCTACCCCGGCGTTAGCGGCCAGTGGGCTGAATTTTGCTGCATAAGGCCGAGTCCCGACATTGCTGTTATCGGGCGGCGCTTCTCCTGCTGGAGGGAAAGCGGGAGTGGCGGCCTTGCGGCTAAGCTGGCTAAGCATTGTACCTTTCGGCGATGGCGCCCACATACCATCGGCCGTGGGCCTCGACTATGAGGGGCGGTTGCGTCCCGCCAGTACCGGGATCGCCAACTCGGAGATTTCCCGCTGGAAACCGCCATCGAAATTCGCCCGTGCTTGCCGGATTTCCGGGTGGCGCGTTGCCGCCCATTCAATCAGCGCAGCCAGGGGGGGAAGCAGCGATAGGCCAAGGCCGGTCAGGCTGTATTCGACGCTCGGCGGCTGGGTTGGAAAAACATGGCGGCTCACAAGCCCTTCGCGTTGCAGGTCGCGTAGCGTCTGGGTCAGCATCCGCTGAGAAATATCAGGCAGGACGCGCCGTAACTCGCCAAAGCGGTGCGAGCGTTCCCCCAGCGTCACGATAACCAGCGTACTCCATTTATCGCCGAACCGGCTAAGCACGTCACGCACCGGGCAGTTCGCAAGCGAATCGCAGCCCGCTTCGCGGACCGATCTGGGACGCTCGGGCGTCCACGTCATATGGTAGTTCCCTTTCAGTAACCAGGTATGGAAAACCTGCCTACTTTACAATCAGAGGTTAGTTCTGATTAATACGCGGTATCGGCATTGACGCCAACAGGTTTTTTGAAACAGGAAGCAGGCATGACACAGACACCCCTCGCGAAGCTTGGCCATTTATGCGCCCGGTTCGGCAGAAGCCCGGTATGTCCATGAAGTATATAATTGAAATCAACACGCAAGAGGTGCTTGTAATCGCGCGGATACTTGCCGAAGTCATCGCCGAGGTTGTCCGCTATGGCCCTCGCGGCCGCACCTTACTCGGCACCGCCGGCGAGCCCATCGGCTCCACAAGGCTTCTTAACGAGCATTAGCGTAGCATTTGCCCCGGCACCCGAGTTTATTCCAGGTCAAAGGCCGGCCGTTTTTTAAGGATCGCGTTTCGAGTGCGCCGAATTTTCCACCCACTGCGCACAGTCCGCTCGAGATCATAACTTAACGCCCCCGGCATTCGAACTGCCCAACGGGCTGCCAGACTGTCTTTCGGTAATGCCGGTGCTGGGGGGTAAGCGGCTGCGCCCATGGCATCGAGTCCATGACCGGAATCGACCCAAAGGGAACTACCTTTTCCGGCGGCTGCTGGAGGAAGCTCCGGCAAAGCCCGTCTGCATCGGTTCCAGCCGGGCACTCCATACTTTAGAGCGTTTCCGGCTTAATTGCATCGCGAATGGGGAATGCGGGATTCGCCCGGGGGTTAAAGAAGCATCGATTTCGCGTAAGGCCGTATTGTGGTTAATGCGGTCGTGGTTAACGCGGAATCTTCATATTTTCGCCGCCGCATTTTTGCGAATCTTTTCGCGTTTCTGGCCGGATTCCACGATTCCAAAATCCGTTTAAATATGCGCGCAAGTTTTGAATTAACCATGGCCGTACCGGCCTTGGCCGAAAATTCGCTATATAAATCAATGACTGAAAGAGCCACAGGGCTTAACCCTCGGGTAAGGCGCATCTGTTATAATTAGTTCAAATTCGAAAAAGGTTCCACAACCCGGCCAGAGGCGTACAAAATGTGTTAACAGGAGCGTTTCCAAAGTGCCGCGCGGCGCTCAGATCCAGCGGCGGACCTTGCGCATGTAGCCGATATACTGCGCCCCAAACCGCTCGGTGAGATAGGCTTCCTCGCGCTTCACCACGCGCTCTTGCAGGTAGAGGAGCAGGGCAGGGGCGAGCAGGACCAGCCAGGGGTTCGCGGTGGCGACGCCGAGGCCCAGCGTGACGAGCGTCAGGGCCCGGATGGAAGGTGGTTTTGGCCCGGCGCATTTCCAGGAACGCGAGCCCGGCGATGGCGAAGGCGCAGGCCAGGATAAGGCCGCCGCCGATGCGGGCTTCGAGCGCGGCCGGCGCGCCCGCGGAAAGCGGCACGAGCCAGCCCAGCGCCCAGCCGGCCGCGATGAATAGTCCCGCCACAACAGGGGGGATAGGGAAAATTCGCGCATTGACCGGCCCTGCACTGCTGTGGTCTTGTCCGCTCATGGATCATCCATCCCTTTTGCACACGCCTTTATCGCCCCTCGGCCGCGAGCTTGAACCGCGCCTGCGGGCCGCCGTCAACGCCAAGGCGAAGCCGCTGGGCGCGCTGGGCCGCATCGAAGAGCTTGCCATTCATATCGGGCTGGTGACGGGTTCGCTCAAGCCCGACCTTGGCCGCGCCGCAATTGCGGTATTCGCCGCCGATCACGGCATCGTGGCGGAGGGCGTGACCGCGTATCCTTCCGAAGTCTCGGCATTGATTGCCCAAATGGTGGCCGGTGGCGTGGCCGGGGCGAACATCGCCGCGCGCGCCACGGGCGCCGAAGTCTTTCTGATCGACGCGGGGCTCAAGGTGCCCGCCGGCGGGCTCGACGGCGCCATAAATCGCTCCATCGCGCCGGGAACGCGCAACTTCCTGCATGAGCCGGCCATGACGGAGGCGGAATTCGCGCAAGGCCTCGAAGCGGGCGCCGGCGTGGCCCAGGACTTGAAAGACAAGGGCTTCGGCATCCTCGCGCTGGGCGAGATCGGTATCGGCAACACGAGTGCGGCGGCGGCGGTGGCGCATGCCGTAACCGGGGAGCGGCTCGACAGGCTCGTGGGCAACGGCGCCGGGGCACCTCTGAAGGGCCTTGAGCATAAACGCGATGTGCTGGGCCGCGCTTATGCCCGGGCGCTGGTTCGCGATGGCCGCGATGCGCTCATCGAGTTCGGCGGCTTCGAGATGGTCATGATGGCGGGCGCAATGCTGGGAGCCGCGCGCCACGGCCAGATCGTGCTGGTGGACGGCTTCATCGCAACCGCCGCCGCCTGCGCCGCCATCTCGATGGAGCCCAATCTCCGCGATTATCTTCTGTTCGCGCACCGCTCGCCCGAGGCCGGCCACACCGTTCTGCTCGAATGGCTTGGCGCAAGGCCGCTGCTCGATCTTGGCATGCGACTCGGCGAGGGCACGGGCGCGGCCCTTGCCATACCGCTCGTGCGAATGGCACAGGAAATGCTTAACACCATGGCGGACTTGCCCGGAGACCACCCAAGCTGATGCGGCGCGTGCGCAGAGAACTCATCTATTTCCTCGTCGCGGTGCAGGTTTTGACCCGCCTGCCGGTGCCGCGCATGCAGGGCTTTGCCGACCGGTGGATGGAGCGCGGGGTCAAATATTTCCCGCTGACCGGCGCGATTGTCGGCGTGGCCAGCGCGGCCGTCCTGCTCGTCGCGGCGCAGCTTTGGCACGGCCTGCTTCCGGCGCTGCTCGCGGTCGCGGCCGGCATCCTGATCACCGGCGGCCTGCACGAGGACGGCTTTGCGGATTTCTTCGACTCCATGGGCGGGGCGACGCGCGAGGCGCGGCTCGCGATCATGAAGGACAGCCGCATCGGCACCTATGGCGCGCTGGCGCTGGGCGCCGGCGTGGCGATCAAGATTTTCGCGCTGTCCGGGCTTCCGCTTTGGACCGCTGCGGCCGGGCTCATCGCGGCCCATGCGGGCGGGCGGCTGGCGGCGGTCACGGTCATTTCGCTTCTGCCTTATGCCGGCGGAATTTCTGCCGCGAAGATCAAGCCGTTGGGCCGCGGCGTCACGCGGGCCGACCTTGCCATCGCGGCGGCATTCGGACTGCTACCGCTGCTCCTGCTGCCGGGCAGGTTCGCCGTGACGGCACTTGCGTCGGGCGCCATCGCCGCGCTGATCGCGGCCCGGGGCGCGCGGCAGATGCTCGGCGGTTACACTGGCGACGTGCTGGGCGCGGTCGAGCAGATCTACGAGATTTCATTCCTGCTGGCGTTGGCCGCATGCGTCTGATCCTGGTGCGGCACCCCAAGCCCCTCTGCGAGGCTGGGCTGTGCTACGGCCGGCTCGACCTCGAATGCGTTGCCGAAGCGCTCGACACTGCCGCCGTCCGCCTCGCCGGGTTGGCGGAGGGCTGCCGCATCGTGGCGAGCCCCGCCCGGCGCGCGCGCGATCTTGCCGAACGGCTCGGCGCGGATATCGTCCTCGATTCGCGGTTGCAGGAGCTGCATTTTGGCGATTGGGAGGGCCGCCGCTGGGTGGACCTCGGCCGCGAGACGGTGGAGGCTTGGCGGCAGGGTTTGCCCGGCGCCGCCCCGCCGAACGGCGAGGCGCTTTCCGCCATGGCCGCCCGCTGCGCCGATTGGCTCGCCTCGCTCGACGCGGACGGGCCGCCGGTTCTCGCCGTCACCCACGCCGGCCCGATCCGCGTCATTCGCGCGCTCATCGCCGGCGAGCCGCTGCTGGCCTATTTCAGCGTCAGCATCCCCTTCGCCGAGCCGCTTGCCATCGAAATTATTTCCCGCAAAACTGAGTAATACGAGATCCGGTTGCATGCTTGTGTGCCAGGAAGCTGGCGGGGTCCAGCCGGTGGAAGACCGGTGCGCTTGAAGGTCCCGGATACGGCGCTTGGCACCGGCTGTTCGCGCCTTTGGCCTGTTGACGCCATCGAAATCCGCGCTAATCTGCGATATCAATTGTAAACCGCGCAGGGGTAACGAAACAAGAGCGCGGTAAGGCTATTGAAAATATTGAGAAAAGCGAATTTCGCGGACGTGGTGAAACGGTAGACACAAGGGACTTAAAATCCCTCGGCTGAAAGGCTATGCGGGTTCAAGTCCCGCCGTCCGCACCATTCAAGCTTTCCACAATATTCAGCCGCACCCTGCAAAGGCTTTGGATCGCTTATGAATTGAGGGGCCTATGTTCTTCGGCGATTCCAGACGGCCGCTCCCGAGGTAGAACAGGCCAACCAGGAACCGGGCTAAGGAGACTCCGAACAATAACTGCTACGAATTCGTGGCCGGCCTAGGCCTGATGGTGTAGTTCCATTCAGGATGAAAATCATCGCCTGCGATATTCAACATCTCCATCTCGGCATCGCTGACGTGGATGCCCTTTTCGTAGGTTCGTGTATCGAGGGCGCACTCGACCTTCAGCCCAGTCTTTGTCGTGGTGGCGCCGATCAATTCGACGATGGCGAGACGGTCAGTCAGCGGGCGGCCTCTCCAGTTCTGGGTGATATGGCAAAACATGCGGTGCTCGATCTTATTCCACTTGGATGTACCGGGTGGATAGTGGAGGACATGGAGCACAAGCCCCGTCTCATCGGCGAGTTTCTGCAATTCGGCCTTCCAGAGCCGCACACGCGCACCATTTGAACCGCCACAGTCCGCCGTAATCGTTAGTTCGCGCGCATTTGGATACCGTTGGCGCCCCATGCGTCCGAGCCAGGTGCGGATGGCCTCGACGGCAAACTCGGCCGTGTCGCTCGTGATGCCGACGCTGACGAACCCGGTGTTGGCAGCCACGTCGTAGACGCCATAAGGCACAGCCTTGCCCAATTCCTTATCGGCGAAATCGTGTACGTTCACACGCTGGGGATCGCCCTTGGGCCGGTAGTCAGAACCGCCATTTTTGTAGTTGCCAACCAGTTCCTTCTTCTTCGTATCTACCGAAATCACCGGTTGCCGGGCCGTCTGTGCCGCAATGACCTTATTATTGATGTGTTCGAACTGCGCATTCCGGTCCGGATGCCGCGAGCCTTCATTCGTTTTGCGATTGAACTGGCGAGAAAAGCCGAGCTTTTCCAGCTCCTTGTGCACGGTATCGGCGCTAATCGGATGGCCCATCGCCGTCAGCGTGTCAGCCAGCTTGTCCATGCTCTTCGAGACCCAGATCAGCGGCCGCATGGGATCGCCCAGCGTTGCGGGCGCGACAAGCCGCTTCAGTTCCGGAATCAGCTCAGGATCGTTCTCGCTCACCGCCTTGCGTCCACCGCCAGCACGGCGTGTCCGCCCCTTCGCCAGCGGCTCCGCGTCGAGGTGGTCCTCGCCGCGATTGATCGTGGAACGGGCGAGCCCAGTGATTCCCGCGACAATCGCCAGACCGCCCCAGCCAGCGGTTCGTACCTCGGCGGCAGCGAACATGCGCCGCCCCCGTTCGTCGAGCTTGCTGCCAACTGTCTCCCAGCGGTAGCGAATTGCGTCTTCATCGATCATGGGGCCGGCATACATCTGTTCGCCGGCGCGAGGAATCCCAGCAAATTGAGTCAAACGGTCGCGGATCGCGATTCAGTTATTGTTCGGAGTGTCCTAACGGCCAACGACAGCAGAATAATGAGGCTGAATGAGCCCGGCTGCCGAAACGCCGCCCCACTGAAAAATCCGGAACGATGAACCCGCGGATCGAACGGAGGCTGGGCTGTTTTGCGAGACAGGTCACTAGATATAAACGATTTGGGCTCAACGTTTCTGCACGGTAAAGCGGCCCTCCCCAACATCACATTGCGGCCGGCCGTAAAAGCCGAAGGTAGACCGGATGTTTTGCCAACGGTCCTCTGCCGCGCGACCTGAATAGAGTTGAGTTGAGTTCATGACCGAAGCCGCGCCGCAAGCCCCCCCCGGCCGCAAAATCCTCGTCGCGGAACACGGCCCGATTGCCCCGGATCTGTTGAAGCTATTTCTGAGCCAGCGTGGCCATGAGGTCGATACCGTCATTAACGGGCGGGAGGCCTTGGAAGCCTTGCGCAACAAGCAATACGACGTCGCCCTGCTGGATTTCCATATGCCCGGGATCGATGGCGCGGAGGTCGCCGTTGCCATCAAGAGGGAGGGCCTTGGCCGCCGGCCGCTAAGATTGGTGGCCATTACCGCCGATATGGAAGGTCTGCTCGCTTCGTCGATGGCTGAGAATTTCGACAGCATCATCGCCAAGCCACTCAACATTTTCGAGGTTGGAAAGCTCGTCGAGGAACAGGCGGAAATTGGAGATCGTGCGCGCCAGACCGAAACAGCGGCTCCGAGGCGCAGGGTGCATGAGCTGGACGCGGAACCGGTGCCGGGGAAGCCGTCCTCCTTCGAGGTTGGGAAGTCCAGCGGGAAACAGGCGGGAATTGGGGGTCGCGCGCTCCAGGCCGCAAGAGCGGTCCCGGCGCCGGGGGAACTGTCCTTCTTCGAGGAAAGGGGCTACCAAGTCCTGTCCTGGCCGCGGGACGTGGGGACTGCTAGGCTTTCCGCCCGGGCCACACGAGCGACCTTGGGCGACCCGGGGTTCGACGCCCTCCTGATCGAAGAGCCCGTTTCGAGAGCCGGGCTGGCGACCCTCTGGCGGTGCAAGGCGCTCTTTGCGCTGCCCGTAATCGATCTTACGGGCGCACTCGGCGGGATTGCCGATCTCGACGGCTCCAAGCTCAGCGCCCGCGAAACCGGCGAACTCGACCGCGTAATCCGCGCGTTTCGCGATCAACGCGCGCGGCTACATCGCGATCTCCTCCTTACCGACGATCCGGCCGAGCAATTGCTCGGCCGCGTCTTTGTCTCAAACCGGCCCTTGATGCCCGCTTACGATGCCGGATCGCAAAGTCTCCTACTCTACAATACCATATTGGGAGGAGGCGCGGTCGCGCGCCAGGCGGAAGCGTTATGTGAGCAAGGCCTGCTGAAGCGGGAATTCTTCGATCGCCTCAACGTCTGCCCGCGCTGCGATTCGGCACGCCTGCATGTGCGGGAGGAATGCGCGAAGTGCCGTTCCGCCAATCTGGCCGATGAACCCTATCTCCATCATTTCGCATGTGCGTACCAGGGACCCGAGTCGCAATTCCGGCGTGGCAGCGACCTCATCTGCCCCAAATGCGAGCGCGAGGTTACGCACTTCGGCTTCGATTACGACAAGCCCGGAACGATGATCGTATGCAAGGCTTGCGGCCATGCTGCTTCAGAGCCGGTAGTAGGCTTCGTCTGTCTCGACTGCGGCGCTCACGCCGACTCCGAAGCTTGTCCAACGCGCGACATTTACTCCTACCAGATCACCAGCCAAGGCACCGGCTTTGCCGAGTACGGCCGGTCGTTCCTCGGTCAGGCGCGCCATGCGCTGCGCTTCACCGAGCTGCCGATGGAGCTTGTCGTCGCCTTGAATGCCGCCGCTAAGAAATTCACTGACGATAAAACGCCATTCACTCTCGTCAACATTTTTTACCAGAACGAGCGGGAGATCACTGCCGCGCACGGTGCACGCGAATTCGCTCAAGCGCGCGACCTCTTTATCGAGAACCTTCGCAACGCTCTCGACCAGTCCGGCATGATCGTCAAGGGCCAGTCCTACGACTTCCTGCTGCTGCGGGACAGCGACCCGGCCCAGGTGCGGGAAGAATTCGATACCCTTAAACAGACCGGCGAGCACGCCTTGCGCCTCGACCTCGGTGTTAGATTTCAGGCGTTCGGGCCAGAGGACTTCTCCTGATGTGGCAGCTCGTCACGGATGGCCTAAATCTGTTACAAGCTGCGAGCGGGACGAGCATCTTTACCCTGTTTTTACTTATAACTATGTATGACATTCCCCGCTACTACTTGAGCGCCATCGCCACTGCAATACAAAGCGTTTATGAAGCCCGGAAACCTCCAGCGAAAGGCGGCGTTGACTTTGTAAGTGTCGTGATTGCTGGGCACAATGAAGAAGACGGGATCGTGCCCTGCGTTCTGTCCCTGTGTGAACAAAGCCGGCCGCCGGATGAGATCATTGTGGTCAGCGACGGGTCAACCGATCGCACGCCGGACAGATTGCGCGATCTGCAAAGGCGCGGCGTCATCCAAGAGGCTCACTGCATGCAGTTGCGGGGGGGGAAGTCCGCCGCACTAAATTTTGCGATCGGCCGCACTGCGGGAAACATAACCGTAGTTGTCGACGCCGACAGCACGCTGCTTGACCGGCATGCGCTGAAAAACCTTATCGCGCCATTCGCCGATCCGCGCGTTGAAGCGGTAGCTGGTAACGTTTTAGTACGCAATGCAAAGGCGAGCCTTATCGCAACATGCCAAGCTATCGAGTACCTGATCTGCATCTCGCTAGGAAAGCGGGCAGCTAATCTGACAGGCGAGATAGCTTGCATCTCTGGCGCGTTTGGCGCGTTCCGGCGTGAAGCATTGGAGCGCGTGGGGGGGTACGATGCTGGCGGCTCGGAAGATGCCGACTTGACGCTTAGACTGCGTGAAGCAAATTTGAAAATTTATTTTGCTTCAGGCGCCATTATTTACACCGACGTTCCAGCGACAATACCGGCTTTAGTCCGTCAGCGGTTCCGCTGGGAGCAGTATACAATAAGTTATCGCAACCGAAAACACGGGTATGTACTGAATCCATTTAGCGCACGCTTCAATTTTCTAGAGGCGTTGTTGGTGCTTGATTTTATTATCTTTACTGTCGGCACCGGGATCGCTTTCTGGATATATATAGTTTGGCTGTTTGTCGTTTATGGTGGCTTGGCTCCTGTGGTGATTGTTACTGTGCAATCGCTTGTATTGTTACTGGAAACCTCTGAGTTTTTGTTAGCTGCATTGATAACACCAAGTACACGTAGCGCTGCTCTGCTACCATACATGTTAGCCTACAGCGCATTATACCAGCCCTTCATGCGTTCCGTCCGATCTGTCGCCTACATTCGGGAATGGATATTTGAGTCCTCCTACGGAGACAGAAGCGTACCGAAAAAGGTGCATTCAGTAAGGCTGTAGGCATGAAGTTTCTCAGAAAGCGAACGCGTCCAGATAATCTTACAACGGAAAGCCGGGAGACCCGTCAGACGTTGGGGCGTACCATCTATGTTGTTTTTCTTGTAGTGTTCTTAATCCTCGTTTTGAACTACTTTTTGGGGGATTATGTTTTATTTAGATCCGATGGTCTGATAATGCGCGACCAGTCCACAGTGGCCGCCCCCTTTATCGCAAAGGTTGAAAGTACTTATGTTAGGGAGGGTCAAGCTGTTGAAGAGGGCATGCTGCTGCTCAAGCTACGGTCGCCGGAAATTATTGAGCGTCTGGCGGACTTGATGGTGAAGCGGGCTGCACTGACAGCGCAGGCAGCCGACCTCAAAATCCGGTCCGAGGTCCTGACGGCTCTCCTTCCGCTGGCTAAAAGCTACGACGCTAAGGCTGAAACCGTCATCAAGGAGTACGAAATGCCAGCCGTGCAGGGATTTGTCCCAAACTCCCGCTACGCCGAGGCTATGCGCCTGCAGTTCGATACGCGGCGTGAGTACGTGAGACTGACCGCGGAAAGCCGCATACTGGCGGGCGAGATAAGGGCTTTGGATGCGGCTCTCGCCGAGGTCGACACTATGATTGGCGAGTTGCAGGCGGCTTATTCCGGCGGCCTGGTGCGCGCGGCGGTCAGCGGCACCGCCGGTGCAACCGTTCCCTACCAGGGGGACGTTTACCGGCCTGGCGATCCGCTCCTGACCATCTATTTCGGCGAGCCCTACGTGCTGGTCTACTTGCCGCGGCGGTACCTGTTCTCCGTCAAGGCCGGTATGGAATTGAAAGTGTCGGACGGACAGCACACCATGGCCGGGGTCATCAAGGAGGTCCTGGCGGTGACTAGCCTGCTGCCGAAGGAATTCCAAAACGCATTCCAACAGTCGGGCCGCAGCCAGCTCGCCAAGATCAAGCTGCCGTCCCCAATGCCGTTTCCCATGTTGCAGAAAGTCCGTGTGTCCCAGCCGTATCCCACACTCTGCGGCGAAGGCTGCTGGAGGATGCTCAGTGCCGCCAGGGACTATTTCTGAAGGATGTACGGCGTTGCCGCCAGCTACTCCGGCATGGCCGCAGAGCATGGACAGTCCGCAGCCGCTACGGCGGTTAGCATTTCGTGCGCAGTGACACTTCCGGCACATGCGCATAAGCGCACGGTTACTTAATCCGGCGCTATTCGTGGCATGGATGCAAGTGGCTGCGTTCACGCCAAGGTGCAAATCAGGCCCTACCGCCAACACTGCTTTTGACACCGTTCTATTAGCCAAACACACAAGCTTTACCGCTACACTTGTTTTGCTAAGCGCTGGGTCAACAGAATTCGATCGGGCCTAGGCGGAGAACGAATGTTCCCAAAAACGGCAGTTGAAACGGTCTTTACGCGGAAATGTCTGGCACGTTTTTACCCGCAAATTGGAGTCAACTGCCGGATCCAGGACGATGCTTACGGATGTTCGTTCAGACAAACCAGAGAGCAATGACAAGCGCATAATGCCGTCTTGTCGCGCGTGACGGCGTTCGTCCTTCGTGGCCCAGGCGCTCCCCGAGGTGGTCAAGGTAAAAAGTCCAGTCTTTCCTCGTAAAATGGAGTTTAGCATGTTAGATGGGCCAGCGTACACCAAAGCATGGAAACGGATCCAGAGCCGTAATGCCGTTGTTGGGGTGTTTGGACTTGGCGCTACCGGGCTTGAACTCGCCCGCGCCGCCGCCGATAAGGGAACACTCAGGGTCATCGGCTTCGACGTCGATGCACGGCGTGTCAAGATGCTGGCCGAAGGCCGGTCATATCTTGAGCATGTGCCATCCGAGGCGATTGCCAAATTGGTCGAGACAGAGCATCTCGTCCCCACGGCCGATTTCGCACGCGCGAAGGAAATTGACGTGGCGATCATTTGCGTGCAGACCCCCCTTGGCCCGTTCGGAGGACCGGATCTTTCGTTTATTGTAAAAGCAGCCAACACGATAGCCAGCCATTCGCGGCCAGGGCAGCTTGTCATTCTGCAATCGACAACTTTTCCTGGAACCACCCGCGAAACCTTGGCGCCAATTTTTATGAAACGCGGACTGACGCCAGGACGCGACATTTTTCTTGCGTTTTCGCCAGAACGTCTCGACCCAGGCAACAACGAGTACAACACAAGTAACACCCCTAAAGTTGTCGGTGCGGACGATCCAACGTCGCTGGAACTCGCCTCCAACTTTTTCTCCATATTTGTTGATGAAGTTATCCCCGTTTCGTCCTCGGATACGGCGGAAGCCGTAAAACTGACGGAAAACATATTTAGGCAGATAAATGTTTCACTCGTAAATGAGTTAAAAATACTTTATACAGCCATGGGTGTCGACATCTGGGAAGTCATTGCCGCCGCGCAAACAAAGCCATTCGGATATATGCCATTTTATCCGGGGCCAGGCATTGGCGGACATTGCATCCCGGTCGATCCACCTTACTTGGCATGGAAAGCCAGGGAATTCGGCCTGCCGGCGCGCTTTATCGAGTTGGCGGACGAAATCAACATAGGCATGCCTAACTACGTGATCTCACGCCTTGCCGAGGCCATCGGTATGCAGTGCTCGCGCGGTCTCAAGGGCACATCTATTCTCATCGCCGGAGTCGCCTACAAGAAGAACGTCAACGACTATCGCGAAAGCCCGGCGTTGCCGCTCATCCGCATTCTGAAGCGGCGAGGCGCGAAAGCAGCTTACTACGATCCGTTCATAAGCGAGATTCCACAAGAGGACGGCAGCCCGCTCCGCTCCATCTCCTGGAGTCCGCAAGCAATCTCCGAATTCCATGCTGTATTGATCGCGACCGATCACGACGGCGTGAACTATCGCGCCCTAGTTGAGAATTCGAGGCTGGTCGTTGACACGCGGAATGTGTGCGAACGTCATGGCCTGAGTGGCGCGCACATCGTCAAGGCGTAATGCTTATCGAGGAGGCGGGGCCTGGCGCCCGGATAGACATGGAAATATTGCCTCATGTGCTGGTTACAGGCGGAAACGGTCTCATCGGCGGCTGGCTGACGGCACATCTGCTGAATATCGGACACACTGTCACGGTACTCGACATAGCTTCTCTCGAAGAGGGAAGTTTGCCCGGCCTCGGCGTCACCGGAAACCCTCGCCTGACCTACGTCCAGGGATCCGTGACTAGCGGCGCCGTCTGGGCGCGTCTGCCCAAGACCTTCCAATACGCCGTGCATTGCGCGGCGCTTCTCGGCATTGAGCGTGTGCCGCGCCATCAAATCGAAACCCTTGACAGCAGCATCGCCGGAACGAGGGCGTGCCTCGATTTCGCCCGCGAATTGCAAGGTCTTGAGCGGTTCCTATACTTTAGTTCCTCGGAAATATACGGCATCTATGCCAAGGATAATGGTGAGCGCGAGCCGGCGGTCATCCAAACGGAAGGTGGCCGATGGTGTTACGCTTCGGCAAAACTCAGCGCTGAGTTTTACGTCAAGGCGTTCGCCGAAAGATATGGGTTTCCGTTCACGATCGTGCGCCCCTTCAACGTATATGGCCCAGCTCCGACAAGTTCGGTCGCCCTCACGGCGATGGTCAGGCGCGCGGTGGCGGGCGAGACAATATTTGTCTCTGGAACAGGCGGTCAGACGCGATCATGGTGCCACATTCAAGATTTTGAAGAAGGTTTGGTGCCTTGCCTGTTTGACGCCGCCGCGCGAAATGAAACCTTCAACCTCGGAAACGACACAACAGAGATATCGATTATCGATCTAGCCAGAATGATTATCGAAATGTCGCGGTCATCGTCCCGCATCGAAATACAAGGAAACGCCGGTCACGATGTATTGATTCGGCGGCCAAACCTAAAAAAAGCAAAAGAATTGCTGGCGTTTGCTCCCCGGATTGGTTTGGCGGAGGGAATCGCCGATATGATACATTGGGCGGGCCGTGGGGTGGTGCCGGACATAAGGCGGATTGCCGATGAAGAGGGTGGTGCTCCTATAAGAGCAAGGGCCAAAGCGATGAGTTGAGGTTCATTTTCGATCTTTCTCATGAGCTGCCCGCCGGTGAGTTTTCGTAAATCACCCAGATTTCCTCGAAAAGCTTTCTGAGGGTGATGGTGCGGCGGCCCGCTTCCGCTTTAACTTTGGCAGCTAGCTCGGCCGTAAGGCTACCTGCCGCGGCGATACTTGTTCCCCGTCTATACCGGGATGACTCTGAAGGTGACGGACGGACAGAAGACGGCAAGCGGTGTCATATCGGAGATCCTCCCGGTGACCGATGCGCTGCCGAAGGAATTCCAGAACACGTACAAGCCATCGGACCGCAACCAGCTCGCCAAGATCAAGTTGGAGCCGGCCGCGATACCGTTTCCGCTCCTGCAAAAAGTCCGCGTCACGCGAGCAATCTCCACGCTCTTCGATACCTCTGCTCTCGGCAATTAGTCGTACAGATCCCGCTGGTTAGGAACGAAGGTCTCAAGAGTTTGCAGAGCGTTTTCGGTAAGTAGCAGATCCAACGTTATTTTCTCGAAAAGAGTGAGGCTGGGAATCTCTAGAATTGTGTGGAGCGAGGCCTCAAGGCCGAGGCGGTTTTAGCGACTAGCGCGAAAACGCCGGAGGCGATCTGGGCTTCCTGGATGAACCCGATGCCGTCGTTCGAAACCGGCTGAAATATTTAGCAAGATGTTTACCTTAGCGTACTACTAATCTGTGCGTGTAATTGTATTGTGGGGACAACCTATGTGTGATGTGCTTGCTTTTGTGCAATGTTTCCGGCTCAAGCCGGTAATTGCCGGTCTAGGCGCGGTGCTTTCGCTGGCGGCTCCGGGCCCGGTTTCCAAAGCTGAAACCTTGAAGGAAGCTTTAACCGCCGCCTACCTCTTCAATCCAACCCTGAAAGCCGCCCGTGCTCAGCTTCGTTCCGCGGATAACGGGGTGGCATTGGCGAAGTCTGGATACCGGCCGCGAATAAACGCTGTGTCCACCGAAGGATACGAGGACACAAAGAATAAATATTCCGGACCTTCAAATCTCGTCAACAACCCTCTATACACCGGAAGTGGAACGTATAACCCGCGCGGCGCTCAACTTGTTCTGCAACAGAACGTTTTCGATGGGTTTCGCACCTACAACGCGGTGAAAGAAGCCGAAGCCGCTGTCGAAGCTGGCCGCGAAGACCTTCGCGCCGCCGAACAAACCGTGCTTCTTAACGCGGCGACGGCTTATGTGAACGTGTTCCGCGATCAGGCTATCGTGCAACTCCGCCAGGCCACGGTAAGAGAGCTTGCAAAGCACCTGACAGCGACGGAACGCCGGTTTGAGAGCCGCGAGATAAGCCGAACCGATGTGTATCAAGCTCAAACCGCTCTTGCTTCGGCTGAAGCGGATTTGAGCATTGCCCAGGGGACGTTATATTCCAACCAGGCGTTGTTTGCGCAGTACATTGGGCATCCGCCTGCAACGTTACGGGAGCCCGCCCCTGCCACCAGGCTCATTCCACCCGCGCTCGACAGTGCGGTGGGCATAGCTGAAATCCGAGAACCCGGCTGTTCTTGCCGCGATTTTCCGCGAGCGTGCGCAAGAGCATGTGGTCAAGGAAGTCAAAAGCCAGCTGCTTCCCTCGCTTACGCTGAACGCCAGCTACACCGATAGCGCCCAGGCCTCAAACCCGTACCTGAGACAAACCGAGGATGCCCGCGTCCTGGGCACCCTCACCATGCCCCTCTACGAAGGCGGAAGCGTATCGGCTCAGATCCGGGGCGCGGTCGAAACCGTCTCGCAGCGGCGCGAGCAAATAGACGAAGCGCGCGAATTTGCGCGCCAGCAGGTTTCCTCGGCCTGGGGCTTATATTTGGCGGCGAAGGGAAATATCGCGGCGGGCAACAAAGCCACCGAATTCGTGCGTTTGGCCCTTACGGGCATTCGCGAGGAGGAGAAGCTCGGACAGCGAACTCTCGGAGAGGTTCTGGGAGCCGAGCAGGCGAATTTGACCGCGCGCGTCAACTTGGTGTCTTACCGCCACGATCTTGTCGTCGCCTCTTATTCCGTTCTCACCGGCATGGGAAGGCTGGACGCGTCCGCCATCGCCGTCGAGGCGGAGCTTTACGATGCAACCCGCAACTATGACGAGGTCAAGGACGCCTGGTATGGCTGGGGCGCATCGATCGAGGACCGGCAGGCCCCCCGGGTTGCCCCTGTTGCCAATTCCGGGCGGGCCGTTGGACAAAATCCGGACAACGGTCCCGCATATACGCAGGGTCTGTTTGAGCTCAAATGGAGCGAGAGCGAATGGACATCTCTTTTTGGCAATTGAGGCGGCCGTGGTGAACTCGAAGAAAATATTGGTGTTCGGAGGAGGCAATACCGAAAAGCTTCTTACAACGGCGGGACCAATAAAAATAGGAGAAAAGAACATCGTAAACTCGGCGAATTCATTCGGGGGCAGCGGCGTGAATTGCGCCGCACGCCTGCTGTCCATGAATGCACCTGCCATACCATTACTTAGCATTGGGGATGACGCTGCTGGCCTTGAGATTCGCGCATTCTTGGAGAAAGCAGGAACTGCCGCAAATATCGGCGATGGTATGCTGGCCTATTTCCGCTCGCCCGATTTCTTCACTCCCGGCTTAGGCACGGCCGAGTCATTTATTTTGGTTCACGCCGGTACAAGGACGATATTCAAGAGCAAGGGCTTCGATGACAGGGCATTTTACTCGTCCTTGGCGTCGCGAATAGACAAGATAGAGAGTAATTTCGGCACTGAGTTTGCCGCGGTATTGATCGGACATTTGCCTTCCCCGCGTGAAGGGCTCGATAGGGAGTCCGATCCAACCACCTTAATCGTCGAACGATTTTACGGCCGGTGCCCGATATTTATAAACTTCGGCCAGGAGCAGTTATCCAGAGGATATGGCTATTGGGAAGAGTTACTTAAAAAGGTCGATTACGTGCAACTGCACATAAATGAAGCTAGAGGCTTTTTCAGTGAATCGATTGAAAGCGCAAAGTTGCCCATCCTGATGGAGTTCTTGTCAACTCTTGAGGCAATTTTTTGCATCACGCTGGACGATTTCGGAGCAATATGTCTCGACCGTCAAAGCCGGGACGGTAGCCACTTTATATTCGCACCGGAATACATTAGCGATGAAAGCCTAGTTGTGGACCCTACCGGTGCGGGCGATGCCTTCATAGCCGGAACTATATTCCATTTATGGCAGGCGGGCCAGCTTGACAGGTCCGGCAATTATAAATGGAACAATAACGAGCTTGGCGCCGCATTGGAGGAGGGGAGGAAGTGGGCTGCGTTCGCCTGCACAAAACTGGGTGGAGCATCGGAGCCACCGGATTCCGCGGCGCTGCGTCAATTTGTAAACCAACTGCAATTCGATAAGACTCAGCCGCTCATGCTGTACGACCGCGCCGCATCCGAGCAGTTCTTGCGAATAATAGACAAAGCTTGCCAGCAATCGGCTTTATATGGCCAGTGATACTTCCAGATCGTCATCCCGGGACGGCGCTCGCGCCGTATCCGGGATCTTCAAGGGTGCCGGCACTTGTGACGATCCCGTGTAATGCCTTCGGCATTTCCGGGATGACGCTGGAGGGAGAAGCAATCGAGCGGATTTGGTATAATGGCTTACGGTTCGAGCCAAAGCCTCATCTGCCCGTAGACGTCCTGCCGGCTGAGCAGGTCGAAATGATTCATCGGCCGGCCAATCCATTGCCGGTCCCCGGGGATGGACAAGGCGCGGCGGGGGTCCTCATGGTGGCCAAGCGCGCTGCCGAGCGGCACAAGGCCGTCGCCCAGAAGCCGGTCGTGCAGACCGCCAGCCTGGCTCCCCGTGGCCGCGGCGATCGCATAGCATTGCACGCCCTCCGGCAGCGGGACGGCCTGCCTTGCATCGCCGGCGTGCTCGAACCGGTCCCTGCCCAGCCAATCGCCGTCGAGTAAATTGCCATACCGAAGGTCGGTGATGCCCGCGCTGCGAATCCGGCCGAGATGGGTGAAAGCCGCCGTGTACGGGCTCTTATTAAGCGCTAGATGGAGCCACTGGCCACCACGCTCCATCGGAGCACCGTGGTGCGGGGCGCCAAGAAAAATGAGCTTGCGAAGCTGCCGGGGCCAGTCATGTCCCGCGGCGGCGCCGTAATGGCATGCGCTGCGCGCCACCAGCCCGCCCATGCTGTGCCCGATGACGGCCAGTTCCTCAAGCGGGACAGGCCATTCGCTGACAAGGTCCTCCAGCAAACCGGCAAACGCACGTCCGTTGACGGAAATATGCAGCCCGGTGTTGTAGTGCAGGTAAACCGCCGTGTACCCCAAATCGCGCGCGAGGGCCGCGCCGTGATCGTGGCCGTCCCGAAGCCATAGCCGGTCGTTCAAACACAGGCCATGCACCAGCACAGCCAGCCGGCTGCTGGGCGGGGTGAGAGCGGCCGCGAGGCTTTCCCTGTCCAGTTGCAATGGCTGGCCGTTGCAGCGCAGGCGCATGGGAATCGCCAGCGGATTGGCGGTTTCGGCAAGGTGATCCCCTAAAACGCCGTTCAAGGCGGCACGTGCCGCCTCCCAGCCCGGTGTTGGATGCCCGGCGGCGAGAACCGGGTCCAGCAGCGCCAGAGCCGCATCGGTGCCGGTGCCCGCCAACTGGGTCACGCCCCGGATGCTTCGATAGACCAATCTTGCGATGCCGCGCGTCTTTTCTTCGGAACTGGAAACGGATAGACCCCTGCCGTGGGCGATGTTGCCGTGCATGGTTTCCACCAGCCCGATCAGGCCGGTGACGGCGTCGAAGGCAAGACGGCTTACGCCGCGCAGACCGGAGCCGGGGACGCCGGGGTTGGAACTCATGGCTCTTCGACGCCTCGCTTTGGCGGCATATTGCGGATGCGTCTAGCGAAGCTGGCAGGGAGCATGGGAGCGGCCTTCCCGCGCGTTGCCGAAGGGCTAATCAGCCTCTCGAATTCCTTCCCCGCATAAACTTCCGGGGGACATTCTCCGCGACCCGGCGCTTGTAATCTTCTATCCAAACTTCGGCGGCTTGCTCCGTGGCGAAGGCCGTCACCATCGCGGGGGAACTGCCGGGAACAATAACCTCAACTCCATAGGTCGCGTCCTTTTGAGGAACGACCCGGTACGCAGCGCCAGTATGCGGATGTTCTTTTGCCATGCGCACAATATGGTGATTGAGGGCGGCGATGTAAAATGCTGAGCGGGGTGTTTGGCGGGAAAAACGGGAAATGGCACCTTGTGGACGGATCGAACCACGCCAGGGGCTTATCGCGGGGGCGATCTCCAGGCCAAAAACCGCCCAAGTGTCTCAAATCGCCTGGTGATGAACAGGTGGACCTCTCTCGCCACGCTTGCAATATGGAGCGTGAGGATTTAATCAAAGCGGCATAAATGCTTCAACGTGACAGAGAAGGTCTCGGTGACGTAAGCCGTTTGGGGTCCGCCACGGCGGATGTGAATTTTTTTTGCTAAGTTCGTTTTGTCCGGCAGAGGTTCCCATGCCCGATATGGTAACGCTTAAGGTGGACGTTTTTGCTGCTATTGCCTCACTCTCTGACGCCCCATCGCTGACTATTAGCGACGCCACTCCGCTTATCGGCGATGGAAGTGTGCTCGATTCTTCGAGGCTCGTTGAGCTTTGCCTTGCGCTTGAGGACAAAGCCACCGGGCTCGGCTTCGAGTTCGATTGGACCTCCGAAGCGGCGATGTCGAAATCTCGCAGCATGTTCCGGAACGCCGGCTCTTTGGCGGCTGAATTCATCGGGCAAATGGAAGCGAAAAAATGATTGTCGTCACCGGCGCGAGCAGAGGGCTGGGCCGCGCGATTTGCGACAGGCTGCTCTCAAAAAACATCGAGGTCCTTGGGCTGGCAAGACGTGTGGAGGGCATCCCATTCCGATCCATGAGCTGCGATGTTTCCTCTTATGATGAAGTCAAAGCCGTGGCCCAAGCGTTAAAGAAAGAAGGCGCCACGGTGGCTGGCCTCGTCAACGCGGCCGGGATCGCCTCCATGAATTTAGCGGTGACCACGCCGCCGGATGTCTCGCAAAGTATTGTGAGCACCAACCTGCTTGGCACTATTTATTGCTGTCAGCTCATTGCCCCGCTCATGATGAGAAACAAGGCGGGCACGATCGTCAACTTTTCGACAATCGCGGTGGCGCTCGGTTTAAAGGGCGAGTCCGTTTATGCCGCTTCGAAAGCGGGTGTGGAGGGGTTCACCCGCGCGTTCGCCCGCGAGATGGCAGACTTTAACGTCACCGTGAATTGCATCGCGCCGGGCCCCATCGACACCAGCTTGCTCAAGGGCGTCACAGCCGGTCAAATCGGAAAGATCGTGTCCCAGCAAATTCTTCCCAAGCAGTTCACGCCAGACGCGGTCAGCGATTTGCTCGAACTGTTGTTTGACGCGCGCAGCCATTCCTTGTCTGGGCAAGTCCTGCATGTTGGCGGGGTATGATGAAACTCATAGAGAAGCTGAGCGGGATTTGGGAAGGTGCCGATCAACCCTTCCTCATTCACAACGGCAACGAGCTTAAGTTCTCGCAGATTGCCACTCAGAAGCCCGTCGATTTGTCTCTGGTTAAGCCGGGCGATGTTGTGGCGATTATCGGGGACTTCAATCCCGCCTGCATCTTGACGCTTCTCCATTTAATCGATCTTGGCGCAATCGTGGTTCCCCTCACGGTTGAGACCCGGTCTCAGCATGAATATTTCTTTGAGTCCGCGCTGGTTGACGCGGTGATCGGGGACGGCGCCGCCGGACGCAGAAGCCATAACCAATCCCATGGGCTTATAAACTCTTTGCGGGACAGCGGGCATGCCGGTCTGGTTCTGTTTTCAACCGGAACCACCGGACGGCCCAAGGCGATCCTTCACGATCTCACACTGTTCCTCAAACGATTTGAAACACCAAGGCCAGCACTCAGAACCCTCAACTTTTTGCTGTTCGATCACATCGGCGGCATCAACACCTTGTTCCATACTCTCTTCAACAGGGGCGTCGCCGTTGCCCCGGAAGCGAGGACTGTGGCCTCGATCTTGGACACGTGCAGAAAATACGATGTCGAGGTGCTGCCAACCACGCCGACATTTTTGCGCATGATGCTGATGAGCGGCGCTATTCCCGATCGAGTGCCGCGGAGTCTGAAGGTAATCACCTACGGGACCGAACGGATGGATCAACCGACACTGGATGAAGTCTGCAAGCTGCTGCCCGAGGTCGATTTCAGGCAGACCTTCGGGATGTCTGAGCTGGGCATTGTCCGTGTGAAGTCCAAGGCGCGCGATAGTCTGTTCATGAAGATCGGCGGGGAAGGTGTGGAGACAAGGGTGCGCGATAACGTGCTGCAGATCCGCTCGCAATCGCGAATGCTCGGATACCTGAACGCCCCCTCACCCTTCGACGCCGAAGGGTGGTACGACACCAAGGATGTCGTTGAGGCCGATGACGGCTATTACAAAGTTGTGGGACGTGTGAGCGATGTAATCAACGCTGGCGGCTTGAAGTTCATGGCGTCGGAAGTCGAGCGGGTCGCGCTCCAATATCCAAATGTCGGCCTGGTCAAGGCCTATCCAAAACAGAACCCGATCACCGGCGAGCACGTCGAAATGCTTGTTCAACCCTCTTCCCCTGGAGCTTTTGACAAACGGGCGCTGCTGGCTTTTTTAAAGGCGAGCCTGCAACCTCATATGGTTCCCAAGCGGATAAAGGTGGAAGATGTGAGTGTCGGGCATCGTTTCAAGAAAGCTTGACATGACAGGCTATAGTATATCTGCGTTTAGCGAAGAGTGGCGCCCGTCCTATGATGTCTTCATTACGAATAATTTTGGCGAAAACGCCTACCAAAAAACGTGCGCATATATCGATTGGCTGTACTTTGCGAATCCATACGGTCGAGGATACAGCGATTTTAAAGTGATCCTCGCAGACGGCCGAGACGTCATTGGTTGCTACCATAAGCTCCGATTTCAGTTTTGCGATCGTAACAACAGCATGATCGATGCCGCCTCGATCCATAATCTCATGGTCGATAAAGACCACAGAAATGGCATCGGGTTCTTGCTGATCCGGGATTTTCTCAAGTCGGAGAAGTGTTTTCTAATTCCAGGCGTTGTTGGCGAATTATCAAACACATACAGGAAACTAGGGTCCGCCAGCCTTTGTTCCTATTGGGGCATCAAGCCGCTAATCCCGAGTATTTCTCAATTTGGGGCGCGGTTAAGGGGCGTACAGGTAATGCCTGAACTCGTACAAGCCAAAATGCGGTCGCTGAATGCGGGCGATGTCTGTTTCTCGACCGGATACGAGGATGCTTTCAGCCGGCTTAATCGATCGGCGCTCTGAAGGCTTTTCCGTCTCTGAGGAGTTCCTCAGATGGCGATTGTTTCTTCCAAATCGTTTAAGCACGATTACTACGTGGTCTATATCTAAAAAATCCGCGCTCCTGTTCGCTGCGGGGAGCCGCAAGGGGGTTCCCGCGGGACGTGTGTTCTTTACCTCTTTTGCTAACGTAGAGGACGGCGCTTTGGTGACACGGCGCGCGTTACAACTCATGAAAAGGCTTGGCTGCGCAGTCGCATTGTTTACATCGTCCGATCCATTATTCCCTGAGGTTGCTCACCGGCTGGGTGTCTTCCAAAAGAAGATATCGCCCGATACCTATTGGTTCAGCAAAACTGTAAATTTTGACGCAGCCATACCATGGACGCTGGTCAGCGACTTAGGCTTTGAAGAAAACTTCGCGGGTATATAGGCATGGTGGGAACCTGCATTATTTCGCTCGATTGCGAAGGCAAGTGGGGAATGGCGGATCGCTTGAATAGCGATCACGAGAAGCTGTTTAGCGAAGAAAACCTGATCGCGGCTTATGAGAGCATCCTCGCCACGCTCGCACAGAAAAACCTCAAAGCCACATTCGCCTTCGTCGGCGCGTTTACCCTTGAGAAAAGCTACTTCACGCAAGCGTGGTTGAGCCCATTATCGAAGTCCGCGCAGCATCGGAAATGGCTTCATCGCCTTATGTCAGACCTGGAGAAGGGGACAGAAGAAGGCTGGTTTTTGCCCCAGGCGCTGCGGATGGTGCTCAATTCTGACGTAAAGCACGAAGCCGCCTCGCATGGCTTTACGCATCTCCCTTTCGATACAGCGAGCGAAAGGTCTGTTGAGCTTGAAATTGCTGGCATCCTAGATTGGATGAACGTTCACGGTTTGAAAATCGATACGTTCATCTTTCCGAGAAACCAAGTATCCCGGAACTTCGATCTGTCACGCTTGGGAATTACTGGATACAGGGATCGCCCGGCCAAGCGCGGCTTCCTTGGAGTGGACAGCCGCCTGTTCAACCTGCTTTATGAGTTCTATCCCTTTACGCCTTCACAACCGCTTATCGATTGCGCTCAGCCGGGAATGATCGCGATACCAGGCGATTTCTTCCTAAATTGGCGCCACGGTTTGAGACGTTATGTCCCGGCTAACTTGACGGTCTATCGCTTTCGTCATGCCCTCAGGCATGCCGCGCGCAACAACGGCGTCGTTCACCTTTGGTTTCACCCGCATAATCTGTTGACCGGCAGCAGGCAGCAAGCCCTTTTCGAGCGCTGTGTGAAGGCGCTAGGCGAGGAGGCCGATGCTGGGGCGATCATTGTGAAGACGCAAGCGGAGTTTGTCTCGGCGATCTTGGGCGCGGGCTAATGCACCGTGCACACCATGCACGGGTCGAAAGACCGCACGATGTGCTGCACGGCGACCGGCGCGGTTTCGCCCGCTCTGACGGCCGCGCCAACGAGCGCCTGCTCGCAGGCTCCAGGCTGCCCGGCGCCATCGCGCGGCGAGAAGTTCCAGGTGGTTGGCGCCACGATCTGGTAGTTGAAAATGCGCCCCTTCCGGATTTCGAGCCAGTGGCCCAGCGAGCCGCGCGCGGCTTCGACTAGCCCATCGCCCTTCGCCTCGTCCGGCATCGGAGCGTGCACGCAGAAGGGATCGCCGGGCCGGATTTCCCAAATCCACCGCTCCATGAGCGGAATGAGCCGCGCCACCTCGATCAGCCGGGCGATCACGCGGCTGCGCACAGTGCCGCCGGCGCTCGCAGCAAGATCGCGCAGCAGCGGGTGTCCGTCCACGAGCTGGCGTGCAAGCGCGCCCGTCTCGACCACTGCGCCGCCGAGCCTTGGCGCCTTGCACCAGCTATAAGCCCCTGGCGCATCGGCGTCCGGCACGGTGAGCCCGCGCGCGGGCGGGCGGGCCGCCTCGGGCCGGACGAGCCATGAGGATGCGTGGTCTTCGGTGATGGCGGCAGGATCGAGGCCGCTTACAGCGCCGCTGCTGTAAACCCCTCGCGCGAAGGCCGGCGCATCGTTCACGGCATAAGCGCCGTAGGACAGGAAAACATCCGTGGCCGCGCCCGATGGCCCCAAGGCCGAGCGCTTCGGAAATTGCCAGAAAGCGGCCGAAATCGCTTGCTCCAGGGCCGCTTGCTTCGGCCCATTCATTGAGAGCCGCGCCATTTGAAAGCGCCGCAACGCTTTCGAGCGCGTCGCCGAACAGCGTGGCCTCTAGGAAACGGCGCATGCCGAGCACGATCCCGGTCAGCCGCGCCTGCGCCGCCCGTCCGATGGCACGCGTCGTGCCTCCCGGCTGCAGGCCAAGCGTATGCGGCCAGTGCCCGGCCACAAGCCCCATGATATGCAGCAAGGCGGCGCGGGCCGGAATGAATTCGCGTTGCGCCGGTCCGCCCATGGCCCGAAAGCGCGCCGCGGCCTCAAACCAAGGCTCGCCCGCATAAAGCGCTTTGCGCGAAATCCGGCATGAAGAACATATAAAAATGCGTCAGGTGATCGGCCACATTTTCCGCCGCGAGGATAAGGTTCTGAAGGTGCGCGCCGTTTTCGGGCGGGGTTAGCCCTTGCGCCTTGGCCAGCGCGGTCGCGGCGGCGAGGGATTGCGAAACCGAGCAAATGCCGCAAATGCGCGGGGCGTAAACCAGCGCATCGGCCGGGGCCTTGCCCAGCAGGATTTGCTCGAACCCGCGATAAAGCGGTGAATTGATGTAAGCGGCGGCGACAGCGCCATTTTCGACATCGAGCTTGATCTCAAGATCGCCCTCGACGCGGTTGAACGGGCCTACGACAAGGCGGCTCATTTCTTGGGCTTCCCTGAACCTGTGCCAGAAGCGGGCGAAATCGTCTCGGCGACCGCGTTCCTGCGCAACCGCTCAGGCGTGGCGGCTTTCGCCAGGGCTGCGAGCGCAACGAACCACGCTTTGGGCATGTCGGTGGGCAGGCCAAGCGGGATGCCGCCGCGCTTGGGCGTCTCAAGGTAGGGATAATCGCGCTCGCCGAACGCCGGCTCGGTGCAGCCGATGCAGGGATAGCCGCCCCGGATGCAGGAGCCTTCGCCGTTCCATGGCCGGATGTTGCAGTCGCCATGAACCTGCGTGCCGATGCAGCCGAGATTTTCCATCAGGCAGCCGAGCTGGCCGGGCGCGTGCGCGGCGGCTTTGTATTCGTAATATTCGTTCCGGGGGCAGCCGTGGTGCACGAGGTGTTCCGCGAAGAAGCGCGGCCTTCCGAATTCGTCGAGGTCCGAGGCCGGGAATTGGCCGAGCGAGAGCTGAACCAGCGTCTCCGTCACCCACCCCGGATGAACTGGGCAGCCCGAGATGTTGATGACCGGCAGCCCGGACCGCGAGCGAAAATCCGCGCCGAGCAGCCCGCCCGGCTCGCGGCCTTCGAAGGCGAGCCCGCAGGCTTCCGTGACGTTGTCGCCCGCGGCCGTAATGCCGCCATAGGCGGCGCAGGAGCCTATCGCGATCACATAGCGGGCAGCCCGCGCCATTTCGGTGACGATCTGCGCCATCGGGGTCTCGCTACCGGCCAGGATGTGGAAGCGGCCCGAGCCGCGCGGCCCCCGAAGTGCGGCGCCTTCGAGACAAAGAATATCGAGCGGCTGCTCCAGCGCGCAGATGCGGCTCAAAAGATCGCCGAAGCTGACGCCGCCGGCCTCGCTCAGGGAAGGGTGAGACAGAACCTCAATGCGGGCCAGATCGAAGGCGGAGAACAGGTCCGGCGCCTCCGCCCCAAGGAGCGACATGCTGCAGCCCCCGCAACCGCCGGATTGCAGCCAAAGGAGGGTCAGCTTCTCACGCACTGGCATTACGTATGAAATCCGGTTGAATGGTTTGCAAAACGCCCCCTCACCCCAGCCCTCTCCCGCAAGGGGAGAGGGGGCAGGGCGTGCCCGTTGAGAAGGCGTCCCCTCTCCCCTCGCGGGAGAGGGACAGGGTGAGGGGGCTTTTGCAGCGGGTATTCAAAGTAATCAAGCGGCATCGCGGTCCGCACTTCTTGGAATGCAGAGCGTGAACACCGCGCCGCCCTCGGGATGATTGGAGGCGCAGAGCCGGCCGCCGATGTCCTCGGCAAGCCCATAGCTCACATAAAGGCCAAGGCCGAGCCCCTTTCCGAGCGGCTTGGTCGTAAAGAACGGCTCGAACAGCCTTTGCATCGCGTCTGGCGGAATGCCTGGGCCGTGGTCGCGGACGTTGATGCCAACCCAGTCGCTGTCGCTTGTCGCGTCGATCTCGATGCCGGGCGCATCTTCGCCTGCCATCGCGTCGAGCGAATTCTGGATCAGGTTCACCAGGATCTGATGAACGGCGCCGCGAGGACCCATCACGGTGAGATCGTCCGGCACGTTCAACGAAACCTCAGGCTTCGCGCGCGCCGTCTTGACCACCCAGCTCGCCGCGGTGCCGATGACGCGCTTCAGGTTGAATTCCTCGGCGGGCTCGGCCTGGGTGCTCGACAGCCGCCTCAGATCCTGAACGATTTCGCTGGCGCGCGTCGCACCTTCGAGCGTGCCGTCGATCAGCGGCTCGATGTCGGCCAGCATGCGGTCGATCTTCAGCTCCTTTCGCAGAGCCTGAAGGTCTTCGCCTTGCGTTCCGGCATTGACGGCTTCGAGATAGCGCCGCACGCGCAGCGCATATTTCTTGAGCGCGTGCATATTCGCGAAGACGAAGCTGATCGGGTTGTTCAGCTCGTGCGCCACGCCCGCGACCAGCCTGCCGAGCGCCGCCATCTTCTCGGAGAACACGAGGTGCTGTTGCGCCTCCTGCAACTCGCGATGCGCCTTATCGAGGCGCTTATAGGCGCGGCGCAGTTCGCCAAGCGGCCGGCCCACTATAACGCTGCCGGCGTAACGCCCCTTATGGTCGAACCGCGCGGAGCAGTTCATCGCGAAGGGGGCGGGCGCTCCGCTCGCATCCCGCAGGCTAACCTCGCAATCGGCCACTGCGCCATCCACGCGCAGCTTTGCCAGCATTTGCTCGACGTGCCCAGCGCTGCCGGAGTCGAAAATCGCGGAGAGCGGCTGGCCGGCCAATTCCGCTTCGCCTCGGCCCGTGACTTGTTCGAGGGCGAGATTAACGCGTTGGATGCGCCCCGCCCGGCCGCAGACCGCCAGCACGTCCGTCATGGACGAGAACACGCTCGAAATCAGCGTCTGAGCTTCCTCAAGCGCCGCGTTCTTGCTCTCAAGCTCGACCTGGTTCTGGACAAGCTCGGCGTAAACGGCATCCATCTTCTGGATGACCTCGATCCAGGCGTCCTCGCCTGCCTGGCCGAGCGAGACTGCCTGAGCGACGCCCGCGCGGGCGAGAAGGCTTTGCTCCTGGCTTGCGGGGCTGGCGCCTGGCTTCATCATGCCGCCACCTGACTAACCCGCCGGAATCCGCGCCGCGGCGCCGGCCAATAGCGGGCGAATCTCCCCTCATCCTGTCCTTCTCCCAGCAAGCTCGCCTTGGCGAGCTTGCATCTCAGCGTGACCGCATCTGCAAGCAGATGCGGTGGGAGAAGGAACGCCCGAACAGGGCACGGCGTTTGCAGCAGCGTTCCCTCTCCCGTGGGGAGAGGGACAGGGTGAGGGGCGGAAGCTTTGGGGTAATCAAGCTCTGCCATCACATCCCCGAAGCGTACTTCTTCGCGGGCTTCACGGGCAGCCCCTCGATCTTCTCCAGCCCGTAGCGTTCGAGCTTGGCGCGAAGGCCCACGCGCGACAGGCCCAGCTCCTTCGCGGCCTTGCTCTTGTTCCAGCGGTGGCGGATGAGGCTTTCGCGCAAGATGCAAGCCTCCAGGATTTCGATGCGCTCGCGCAGCGTGCCTTCGAGATTGGCAATCGTTAAATCGGGCTTGGCCGCGTCTCCAGAGGGAGACGCCTGCAAAATCTGGCGCGAGAGGTGCTCGGCCCCGATAACACCACCCTCCGGCCCCATGACAAGGAGGTGCTGGATCTCGTTCTGCAGCTCGCGCACATTCCCCGGCCAGTCATAGGTCTTGAGGCACTCGATGGCTTCCTGCGAAAGGCCCTTCACGGTCTTGCCAAGCTGCTTTTGCGCCCGTTCGAGAAGCGTCTTGGCAATCACCGGAATGTCCATGCGCCGCTCGCGCAAGGCCGGCACCTGGATGGGCACCGTGGCGATTTGATAATAGAGATCCTCGCGGAAGCGGCCTGCCTGCACCTTGGCTTGGAGATCGCGATTGGTCGCGGCGATCACCCGCACATCGATGGGCCGCGTCTGGCGCCCGCCAACGGAACGGATTTCGCCCTCCTGCAAAACCCTCAAAAGCTTCGCCTGAAAGGCCGGGGAAAGTTCGCTGACGCCATCGAGGAAGACCGTTCCGCCATCGGCACGCTCGAAAAGGCCGATGTGCTCTTCGACAGCTCCAGCGAAAGCGCCGCGGCGGTGGCCGAACAGCTCGCTTTCGAGGACCTCGTCCGGCAAGGCCGCGCAACTTTGAACCACGAACGGCCGGTTCCAGCGCAGGCTGTTATAATGAAGGGCGCGCGCGACGAGTTGCTTTCCCGTGCCCGACTCCCCCGTGAGCAGTACCGAAACGTCGTAAGGCGCCACCCGCCGCATGCGCTCGCAAACCGCGTTCATCGGGCTATCGGCGTCGCGCACGATGCCGTCGCCCGCGTGATAGTGCTCGCGCAAGCCCTCGCGCCGCGACGCGACGATCTTCTCCGCACGGTTCGAGGACATCTTGAGCTCGACGGCGAGCAGTTGGTTCTGCCGCTGCAGGTCGTAAAGCCGGACGGCGTTCTTGAGCGTCAGCGTCAGGTTTTCGGGCTGCCAGGGCTTGGTCACATATTGATAGATGCCGGCCTCGTTGACGCCCTGGATGATGTCCTCGGCGTCGGTATAGCCCGAGATGATCATGCGCACGGCTTCCGGCCAGCGCTCGCGGACGGTCTTCAAGAACTCGACGCCCGTGACACCCGGCATGCGCTGATCGCAGAGTACGACCTGGACCGTTTCCTCCGCCAAGATGGCTTCCGCCTCGCGCACGGAGGTGGCTTTCAGGACGTTGAAATCGTCTTCGAGGATGCGTTCGAGGGCTTCGACGCTCCTCAGCTCGTCGTCGATAACGAGAACGGAGGGGAGCTTGCTCATGGCGCGCTCCGGCGGCCCAGCGGCTGACGCAGGTCGCGATGGCGCGCAATCGTGACGGGCGTGCGGGACTTCGGTACCTTGCGCACAAAGTTATAGCGCGCGACATGGTAGCTCGGATCGAAACCGTAAAAATTGAGACGCATACGGGCCAGTTCCTCCTCCCGGTACTTTGAGAGCGGCTTTGCCGCTTCTTCCGCCGCGCGCACGGCTTGTTTTTTGGCAAGGCGGTCCGCTAAATCTGGCGCGGCGGCCAGCGCGATTGCCTCGGCGCGTGTTTTGCTGGCGAAATCGCTGGGGCCGTCCCCAAATCGCGCATCGGCGAGCCCGATGCGAACTGCCTCCGCGGAGCCCATCGGAAGCCTTCGCCGCATGATCGCCGCCGCCATTTCCCGGCCGGCGTGGCGGGGCAGCGAATAGGTCCAGAACTCCGATCCGTAGAGATTTCCCATGTCCTTGTAATGCGGGCTCAGCACAACACCTTCGCGCAGCCAAACCAGATCGGCGGCGCGCGCAAGGAAAACGCCTCCAGCGCCAGCATTGCCCTGCAAGGCGGCCACGGTCAATTTGCCTTCCGTACTAAGGATGGCACAGGCGAGGTCGTCGATTGCGTTGATATTGCGCCAGGACTCGTCTGCTGGGCTGGGCGCTGCCTCGATGAGATTGAGGTTCATGCCGTTGGACCAGAAGTCCGGGCCGCCCATGAGCACGAGCACCTGGGTTGGGCGCGCGAGCGCCGCGCGGTAGGCAGCCAGCAGGCGCTCGCAGGCTTCCGTGCCCATGGCGCCGTTGTAGAAGCGGAAATGCAGGAAGCCCGCGCCGCCTCTCCTCCTCGTACAGGATTTCGCCATAACCGTCCGGGCTATCCACCGGCTGGGCAGGCACATCGCAAAGAGCGTCGCCAAGCACGCGGGTGGCGGGCAGCTTGAAAGGGTAGGGGCTTTTGGCATCGCGAAGGTGGCCGATCCATACCGCGCTATCGGCGGCGGCGACGGCCACGGCGGGTCCGCTTACAGCGACAGCCTCCCCAGGCGCGCCCTTCAGATGCGGCGCGGGCTGCGCATCGTAGAGGTAGACGCCGCGGCCCAGGAGCCGGCTCTTGAGCCCCGGATTGCCATCGGCGCTACGGACCTTGCGCAGCACCGTGGCGGCGCTATCGTGCTTCCAATCGATGGCACGGTCCGCTTGCCTGACCGTCGGCCGCCACATGCCAGGACCAGCATTCTGGTTAGCCGTTTTACTCTCCGGCAAAGCGGGCAACCCCTCACCCTGTCCCTCTCCCTCTGGGAGAGGGGACCCCTGAATTATCCGCAGCGGAATTTCTGGCGTCCCCTCTCCCATGGGGAGAGGGACAGGGTGAGGGGAGATTCCCCCTGAAGGGCACTGCGGCACATATCCGCGGCTCTCGAAACGGGCCAGCGTTTCGAACACAGCCGAAACGGCAGCTTCCGTCACTTCGTTGCGGTAGAGGCTCGATTTGGTGGCCTCGCGCATGGGAAACTCAGCGGAGGCCCAGACCGGCCCGGCGTCCATCTCCGCCTCGGCCTGAAGCACGGTCACGCCCCAGCTCGGGACGCTTTTTAAGATCGCCCAATCGAGCGCGGATGGCCCTCTGTCGCCTGGGACGCCGGGGTGTACGATAAAGCACGGAAGCAAGCGCCAAACGCTTTCGGGAATAGCGCGCTTCAAAAATGGCGCGACCAGGCAATCCGGCTCGAAAAGCGCGACCGCCTCTTCCGTCACCGCGCCGTTGATATCGAACTCGACTGAAACTTCGTGCCCCGCCGCCTCCAGCTCGACGAACAGCCTCTGACAGAGGCTGTTGAAACTATGGGTAAGCAGCAGGATGCGCATCGGTCAGCAAATCCTGGGTAAAGGATCGCCCGCGAGCCAGTCCACCATGCGGCTGCCGCCGAACTTCGTCTGCATCTGTACGAAGGCGTGCGCGTCCGCGATTGCTTCGCCGATAATCGCCGCATCGCGCCCGAGCGGGTGGTTGCGCATCGCGGCGAGCAGGCGTTCGGCGTCCTGGCCGGCGCAAATTGCGATAAGCTTGCCTTCATTGGCGATGTAGAGCGGATCGAGGCCAAGCAGCTCGCACGCCGCAAGCACGTCCGGCTTGAAGGGGATCGCGTTTTCGGCGAGCCGCATCCCCACGCTCGATTGCTGGGCCATTTCGTTCAAGGTCGAGGCCAGCCCGCCGCGCGTTGGATCGCGCAGGCAGTGGATGGCGGGCACGGCGGCGACCATGTCCGCGACGAGGCCGTGCAGCGGCGCGCTATCCGACAGAATCTCGGTTTCGAAGGTCAGGTTCTCGCGCTTTGAAAGCACCGCGACGCCGTGATCGCCAAGCGTGCCGCTGACCAGGATCGCGTCGCCGGGTGCCGCGCGGTCGCCGGAGATATGAACGCCCGCCGGCACAACGCCGAGGCCCGTGGTGGTGATGAAAACGCCGTCGCCCTTGCCCTTCTCGACAACCTTGGTGTCGCCGGTGACGATGGGCACGCCGGCGTCGCGGGAAGCGCGAGCCATGCTGGCAACGATGCGTTCGAGATCGCCGAGCGGGAAGCCTTCCTCCAGGACGAAGGCCGCCGAAAGATAGAGCGGGCGCGCGCCGGCCATCGCGACATCGTTGATCGTGCCATGCACCGAAAGCGAGCCGATATCGCCGCCCGGAAAGAATAGCGGCGAGATGACATGCGCGTCGGTGGTCATGACCATCCGGCCGGCCTGAACCTCGAAGGCGGCCTGGTCGTTCGCTTGGGCGAGCCACTCATTGTTGAAATAGCGATGAAAAAGGGTACGGATAAGCTCGGCGGTCGCCCGGCCCCCGGCGCCATGCGCCATTTCGACCGCGCCAGCCAGCGCGGTGCCGGTCCCCGGAAAGCGGCTTTCGGGCGCGCTCATGCCGCCTCTCCTTGGGTTGGGGCAACCGGCACGCCGTTCTCCCTCTCCCGCGCAAGCTCGCCCTGGCGAGCTTGCTTCTTCAAAGCGTCCGCATCCGCGGGCGGATGCGGATGGGGAGAGGGTTGGGGTGAGGGGGTCTTTGTGAGGTTTGTATCTGTGACGAGTCCCCCCTCACCCTGTCCCTCTCCCAGCAAGCTCGCCTTGGCGAGCTGGCAATTCTGAGGGTCAGCATCCGCAAGCGGATGCTGATGGGAGAGGGGACGCTGTTTCACCGTTCTGCCTAGATCCTCTTTGTTTTCGCCCTGCCGGAACCGGCCATAAGTCCAATACGCCGCGCAGGCTCCCTCCGAGGAGACCATGCAAGAGCCGATTGGGTTATCGGGCGTGCAGACGGTGCCGAACAGCTTGCAGTCGGTTGGCTTTTTGGCGCCGCGCAAGATCGAGGGGCATTCGCAGCTCTTGGCGTCGCGGGACGGCTTCGTCTCGATGCGAAAGCGGCGTTCGGCGTCGAAGGCGGCGTAGGCTTCCTTGATGCGCAGCGCGCTATAGGGAACGAGGCCAAGCCCGCGCCACTCGAAGGACGGCCGAAGCTCGAAGATATCGGCGACGAGCTGCTGCGCCTTCAGATTGCCTTCGCGTGTCACCACGCGGACATACTGGTTCTCCACTTCGTGCCGCCCCTCGTTGAGCTGCCGGATCGCCATCAGAGCGGCCTGCATCACGTCGAGCGGCTCGAAGCCCGCGATAACGACGGGCCGCTGGAATTCCTCCGCGAAAAACTCATAAGGACGGCTGCCGATCACGGCGCTGACATGGGACGGGCCCAGGAAGGCGTCGATGGAAACGCTGCCGATGGAGCGGACCTCCGGGCTTTCGAGAATGTGCTGGATGGCGGCGGGCGTCAGCACGTGGTTGCAAAAGAGCGAGAAATTCGAAAGCCCCTCCGCCTTTGCCTTGCGGATGGCCACCGCGCTTGGCGGCGTGGTCGTTTCGAAGCCGATGGCGAAGAACACAACCTCGCGTCCCGGATTTTGCCGCGCCACGTTCAGCGCGTCGTCCACCGAGTAGACCATGCGCACATCCGCCCCTTCGGCTTTCGCCTTGAGGAGACTGCGGCGGCCCCCGGCCGGCACGCGCAGCATGTCGCCATAGCTGCAGAGGATGACGCCGTGCTCTTCGGCAAGCTCCAGCGCGTTATCGATGCGGCCAACGGGAAGCACGCAGACGGGACAGCCGGGGCCGTGTACGAAATTCACGTTCTCCGGCATGAGATCCTGCACGCCATAGCGGAAGATCGCATGCGTATGGCCGCCGCAGAACTCCATGATGTTGTAGTGGCGGGAGGCATGTGCCTCGCGCCTTATCGCGGCGGCGAGCCCTTGGGCCAGCTCCCGGTCGCGGAATTCGTCGACATATTTCATTGGGTGGCCTCGCCGGCAAAGCCAGCAAGCTCGCTTTCCTCTCCGGCTTCGCGGATCATGGCGAGGGTGCGTTCAGCCTCCTCGGGCGAAACTTTGTGGAGCGCGTAGCCCACATGGATCAGCACGAATTCACCCGGCGCCACGCTGTCGAGGAGGGCGACCGAGACCTCCTTCTTGATGGGGCCGAGCGCCACGATGGCGGTTTCGGCGGCCGGATCGACGGAGACGACTTGAGCGGGAATGGCAAGGCACATGGCTAACTCTAACTTCTGCTTGGGCCGCGGGATTCCTTGTCAGCGCGGCTCGGCGCACGGAACTCGCGCGCGGCAAACCGCCAATGACGGGGGTGATAATCTGCAGGCCCCTCCCTTACACTCATTTCGTTGTTCGAGCGAGTGTTTTGGAAATACCACACGCAAACTCCGGGCCGAAGCCCTGTCTGCGCTTAAGCCTAACACTTTCGCGCGCTGACCCGCAATCCGCCGTGAGGGGTGTTTTCGGCGCTTCAAGCTCCCAGATATGTTTGAAGTGGGCTCATGGGTTCCAGCCCTTTGCGAGGAGATGTGCATGTTTATCGCGATGAACCGCTTCCGGGTAATGCGCGGCGCGGAGGCGGATTTCGAGGCGGTTTGGCTCAAACGGGAGGTTTTCATCAACCGGGAGCCTGGATTTGTGGCGTTTCACCTGCTGAGGGGGCCGCAAACGGAGGAGCACACGCTCTATGTGTCGCATACGATGTGGGCGAGCGGGGCGGATTTCGAGAACTGGACGCGCTCCGAAAGCTTCCGCGCCGCGCATAAGGGGGCAGGCGGGAATAAGCCGATGTACATCGGCGGCCCGCAATTCGAGGGCTTCGAGGCGATCCAGGAGGTGAAGCCCGCGGGGTGACGCTAAGCCGCCAACGTATGCCGGCGCAGCGCCAGCTTGAATAATTTTGTAATCGTGGCGATGACAAACAGGGACATGAACAGCCTGAAGCCCAATGTATGAATCAAGAAGCTTCTGGCATGGTCGCTTGGCGCAAGATGAGTCAGGGAAAAGCCAAGATGATCGAAAATCGTGAAAATCGCGCCGCGTAGCGTGAGGTCCGCCACGAAGATACAGATCGACGGCACGTCCGGCCGCCTTGCGAAGATATCTGGGCTAACGAAGGCCCACAAAAGAACGGTCGCGAGAAAAACGATCCAAACTGAAATAAACAGGATGGATATTTCTCTCGCGAATTTGATCACAAGTTTGTCCATTATCTTCAACCGGAGACGTGGGATATACTGCCGGGAAAAGAGCTTCGATACGATAAGCGTTTTCAAAGCGTCGAACATCCCTGAGTCGCCAACGGGATTTTCCTCGCGTATTGTTTTGATGGCAAGTTTTACGTCAGCCCTCGGAAAGTCGATACAACCCGATCGCAGCAAGTTTTGCCAAAGGAATTCGGCACGCCGCGTAATCAGATTTTCCAGGGCAGTGCTCATCATCGATGGCGCGTCCTGGGCGCCAGACTTTTCCGTTCCGTTTTGAGGGGCGTCTTCGCCGGAGGAGTTACGTTTTTCGGGGGCGATGCGCTTAAGAAACTGCCTCTGCGCTTCTTCTTCGACGGCATAGGAAATCCTGTCGATGTCCCATGTGACGATCATCGCGATGAATACGATATAAAGTACCAACAAAGAAGCCAATAATACGAGTAAAACAAACGTCCCAACTATATGCGCACCATGGGGTATGGCGCGCCAATAGCCAAGCTCAAGCGACGCGCCAAGGAAAATACCAAGCAAGCCTAGTACAGGCGCCACGACGAAGCTGAACTTGCTTAACCACTTTCTAGCCTGCATTCTGCTTTTCCCTTGCCGCCTCAATGAGTGAGGATGCAGCACAACGATATGTGTGGTTGTAGCGATAAACCGGCGGCAGTCGGGCGGCGAGGGGAATTATTCTGGGTTAGGATTAATGCCGAACCCGATTGAATGCTTGGCTAAGTCCCCCCTCATCCTGTCCTTCTCCCCGAGAGGGAGAAGGGATGCTCGAATTATCCGCAGCGATAATTCAGGGGTCCTCTCTCCCCTCGGGGAGAGAGACAGAGTGAGGGGGCACTTGGCCAAGCACGCAACCGGATTTGCTATAAGGCTATGCGGGCTGAATGCGGAGCTTGCCTTTCTGCTCGCCGAGCGTCTTGGCTAGCAGGCGCGCGCAGGCGTAGATCGTGTCGAGATGCGGCGTTGGCGTCCCGGTGAGCCGAGCCAGCTCGATCACGGAACCGGCCAGCGCCTCAAGCTCCAGCGCGCGCCCGGCCTCCACATCCTGCAGCATGGAGGTTTTGTGCGCGCCGACGGCCTCAGCGCCCGCGATGCGTTTGTCGATGCCGATGCGGCTCCTGACGCCCAGCTTCTCCGCCACCGCCTGCGCCTCGGTCATCACGGCGTGGGCCAGCGCGCGCGTCTCCGGGTACTGGCAGATGTCGACGAGCGTTGCATGGGTCAGCGCGCTGATCGGATTGAACGTCGCGTTGCCCCAGAGCTTCAGCCAAATCTCGGTGCGGATATCGGTGCTGATGGGAGCCCTGAACCCGGCCTTGATAAGCGCCTCGGAGAGCCGCTGCACGCGCTCGGACTTGGAGCCGTCCGGCTCGCCAATCGTAAAGCGGTTGCCCTCAACCACCTTCACCACGCCCGGCGCGATCAGCTCGGAGGCCGGATAGACCACGGCGCCGATCACGCGCTCCGCGCCGATATTGGCGGCAACCTGGCCGTCCGGGTCCGCCGCTGTCACGGACCGGCCTTCGAACGGGCCTTCAAGCTTATGGAAATACCACCAGGGCAGGCCGTTCTGGAACGTGACGGCAGCGGTGCCGGCGTGGAAGAGCCGTGGCAGGTCTTTGGCAATCGCCGTCACTTGATGGGCCTTGAGCGCAAGCAGCACGAAATCGTGCGGCCCGGCCTCGCCGATGGCCGCCGCGCCGCAGGCAACCTTGCGCTCCGTGCCGTCCTCCTCGATGAGCGTGAAACCTTTCCGCCGGATCGCCTCAAGATTGGCACCCCGCGCGACGAACGTGACCTTTTCGCCCGCCAGCGCCAGCCGCGCCCCTAGCAGGCCGCCAATCGCGCCCGCACCAACGACTGCGAAAGTCATGCTGTTCTCCCAATGCAGTTTACAAGTATGGTAGGCCCCAACGGCGCCTCGCGTGCAAGGGGTTTTGGACGGTTAATGCCGGCGCGGTGCTGCCCGCGGCGGTTCGTCCGGCGACTATGGGGACGGGAATGCGGAAAGCTACGATTTTGCAGGAATTGCTGGCGTTTGGGGCAGACGATGCGGTCGCGCTCGCCGCGCCATCGGCCAAGCCGATGACCTTCGCCGCGCTCCGCCAGTTGGTCCGGGATACGGGCGTGGCGCTTTCGGGCTTCGGTGCCGGCAGGCAAGACCGGGTGGCCATCGTGCTCCCGAACGGCCCCGAGATGGCTGCCGCTTTTCTGAGCGTGGCAAGCCACGTCGCTTCCGCGCCTCTCAATCCCGGCTACAAGGCCGAGGAATTCGAGTTTTACCTGTCGGACCTCGGCGCGAAGCTCTTGATCGTGGAAAAGGGCAGCACGTCGCCCTCCATCGAGGTTGCGAAAAAGCTCGGCGTCAAGATCGTCACGCTGACGCCGGAGCCGGATCGCGGCGCCGGCAGCTTCACGCTAAGCGGCGAGCCGGGCGAAGCGCCGGCGGCGCAAGGGCAGGCGGGTGCGGAAGACGTGGCGCTCGTGCTGCACACCTCGGGGACCACCTCGCGTCCCAAGATCGTGCCGCTCAGCCAGCGAAACCTTTGCGCGTCGGGCTGGAACATTAGCCAGACGCTGAAGCTCACGCCGGCCGACCGTTGCCTGTCCATCATGCCGATGTTTCATATTCACGGCCTGATCGCCACCGTGCTCGCCTCCGTGGCTGCTGGCGCCAGCGTTTTCTGCACGCCGGGCTTCAACGCCTTCCACTTCTTCTCGTGGCTCGCGGAAGCCGAGCCAACCTGGTACAGCGCGGTGCCGACCATGCACCAGGCCATCCTGTCGCGCGCGGGCCACAACGAAGCGGCGATCCGCGCCAATCCGTTGCGCTTCATCCGCTCCTCGTCCGCGTCTCTGCCGCGCCAGGTGCTGAGCGAGCTGGAAAGCGTCTTCAACGCGCCCGTCATCGAATCCTACGGCATGACGGAGGCTTGCCATCAAATGGCGAGCAACCTCCTGCCGCCCGGCGCGCGCAAGCCCGGAAAAGTCGGCGTCGCCGCAGGCCCCGAGGTTGGGATCATGGACGGGGCGGGCACTTTGCTGCCCGCCGGCGCAACGGGCGAGGTGGTCATTCGCGGCGATAACGTCACCGCTGGCTACGAGAACAACCCCAAAGCCAACGCCGAAGCCTTCGCCCACGGCTGGTTCCACACCGGCGACCAGGGCGTGCTCGACGAGGACGGCTACCTCACCATCACGGGGCGGCTCAAGGAAATCATCAATCGCGGCGGCGAGAAGGTCTCGCCGGCCGAGGTGGACGACGTGCTGATGGACCACCCGCATGTGCGGCAGGCGCTCACCTTTGCCGTGCCGCACGCGAAGCTTGGCGAGGAGGTGGCCGCGGCCATCGTGCTGCACGAAGGCGCCGCCGTCACCGAGCGCGCCATACGCGATTTCGCCGCCTCGCGCCTTGCGGATTTCAAGGTGCCGCGCAAGGTCGTTTTCCTGAGCGAGATCCCGAAGGGCGCCACGGGCAAGCTGCAGCGGATCGGCCTCGCCCAGAAGCTTGGGCTGACCGGCGAGGGTGCTTGACCGTTGGCGTCATCCCGTGCGCACAGCGGCACTTCGCGGCTAGCGGCCGGAATCGGCGATCCGTACAACGCGCATCACCCCTCACCCCAGCCCTCTCCCAATGGGAGAGGGACAGGTGAGGGGTGATGCCCTATGTTTATAACTCATCCTTCAGCGATGGTGGGTACTAGCGCAGCCCACGGGGTGGCGTGAACCCGCGATGCACGCAGGTGAGCATTTGTTAATATCGCTCCCCGATTTCGATATACGCGCGCTCCGGCGAGGTGTGACGGGCGGGCGCGCCAAGCGTATACTCTGTATTCAAGGCTGCCGTGAAGCGCGAACCTCACGCCGGCACGACGGAGGAGGCGAATGCATATCCTGGTCCTGGAGGACGAGCCTTTGGTCGCGGTGGACATCGCCGCGACCATCGCGGACGCCGGCTGGGACGTGGTGGGACCCGCGGGGTCGATTGCAAAAGCGCTGCGCCTGATAGAAGAGCAGGGCTGCCAGGCCGCCATTCTGGACGCGAACTTGGCCGGGGTAAGCGCGGCACCGGTCGCGGAGACGTTGAAGGCGCGCGGCATCCCGTTCATTGTCCTGTCGGGATACAATAACGAGCAATTGACTGGCCTGCTTTCGGACGCGCCGTTTTTAGCCAAGCCTTACGACCCGGACGATCTTGTCGCTCTTGTGCGCAGCCTTCGCGCTTAGAGTTTGCCTGCTTTCAACGGAAGAGCCTAAGACCCCCTCACCCTGTCCCTCTCCCCGTTGGGGCGAGGGAACCCTCGAACTGCCCTCTTCCTTGAGGCAGGGGCCGCAGCAAGCCTCCTCTCCCACCCGCATCCGCTCGCGGATGCGGGATACTCAAGTGGCAAGCTCGCCAAGGCGAGCTTGCTGGGAGAGGGCTGGGGTGAGGGGGTCTTTAGCGCTTCCGTTGAAGCCGGACAGACGGGAAGCCGGCAGATTCTACCCGCCGCCTGCGTCCGGCCTATTGTCCGGAGCCGGCAACGGCGGGGCAGGGAGGCAGTCAATTTCGATCGCGCGTGCCGCTGGTGTCGCCAGTTCCCAGACGAGACCCGAGCTGGGATAGGTAAGCGATACCTTCGCCTCCAGCGCATACTCCGCCATTTGCACCATGACCTTCTGGCCGAAGCCCTGGCGCCGGGGCTCTTGTGGCGGCGGCCCATTGCGCTCGATCCAGCGGATTTTGAAGATGGGACCTTTGCCGTTGGCCGCGATTTCCCACTCGACACGCACCGAACCCTCGCGGCAGGACAATGCCCCGTATTTGCCCGCGTTGGTCGCTAGCTCGTGCAGCGCCATGCCGAGCGCCTGGGCGGCTTCGGGTTTAAGCAGGGCCGGCGGCCCTCCAAGCATAACCCGCGTGCCTATAAGGTCCTTGAAATGAGCGAGCTGGGTCTCCACGAGCTTGCCCGTGTCCACGCCCCTCCATTCGTTCTTGACGAGAAGATCGTGACTTGCGGCGAGGGCTGCGATGCGCTCGCTCAGGCGTCTTTCAAATAGCTTCGGATCTTTCTCCCCGGCCGTCTGCCTGACGACCGCCTGCACAACCGCGAGCAGGTTCTTGGCGCGGTGATTGACCTCGCGCGTCAAGAGATGCAGGTGCGCTTCGTAGGCTTTGCGCTCGGTGATGTCGCGGTTGAACACGATCAGGCGATAAATGGAGCCGGCCTCGTTGCGCACCGGAAGGAGGGTGGTGTGAAGCGAATAGGTGCCGCCCGGAAGATCGAGATCTTCGTCGTAAGTAAGCGGTTTCCCGCTTTCGACGCACTTCCGGAACAGCGGCAGGCTGTGGGCAGCCATGACCTTCGAGACGGTGTCCTCGAAGAATTGTCCGGCTGCCTTGAACTTCGATACTCCCATGATGTGCTCGGCGCATGGGTTCATATCGGCGAGAACGAAACGCCCGCCGTCCGCGATATCGTAGAGAGTCAGGGAATCGGAAACGTTGTCGAATATTTCGCGGTATTTCTGCTCTTTTTTGCGCAAGTCGCGGTCAGTCAAGAGGCTGGTCAGGGAGTCGGATATGCGCCGGCCGATCTCCTGGAATAGCTTCTCCTCGTCAGGGGTCCACACCCGTTCGTAAGAGCATTGGTGCAGCCCGAACAGCCATGGCTTTCCAACTTTGGGGTGGATCGCCATGGCAATCTGAGACCTTATCTGGTACTTGCGCGCTACCTCTCCGAGCGTGCTGCTATAGGGATTTCCGAATTTCGCGGGACCGCCGGCGGCTATTATATCCCGGAACGACGCCGAGACATCGCGATCCATTGGAATTTCAACGCCAGCGTTGAGGATGCCCGGATATTCGGGGCGGGTGCGTTCCATCGGCACCCGCCATGAAGGCGCCCCGGGGTCGGCGGGATAGAGAAGCCAGGCCCTGTCGCAATCGAACGCCGCAAGCACAACATCGAGCACGTTTTCCATCATTTGCTCAAGATCGGCCGCGCCCTGTATGGCCCGATTGACGCGGTCCATGCATTCGAAAAACCGCAAGTGGCTTAAGCGCTCCGCTTCCCGTTGTTTGCGGGCGGTGATGTCGCGCGCGGCGGCGTAAATCCGGCCGCCCACGTTCACGGAGCGCCACTCGATCCAGCGGTAGGAGCCGTCCTTGCACCGGTAGCGATTGGGAAAGTTCACCAGATCCTTGTGGCGGGCCAGCTGAGCCACAGCTTCCTTGGTGGCGGCAAGATCTTCTGGGTGAACGAAATCGAAGAAGGGCCGCGCCTGGAGTTCATCGGCGGTATATCCAAGGGTGTGCTCCCAGGCGGGGTTCAGCCTGAGAAAGTAGCCGTCTAGACTGGCGATACAGAAAAGGTCCTGGGCAAGAGTGAAATAGCTGTCGAGTTCCTCGGTTTTCCTTCGCAGCGCTTCTTCGGCCCGCTTCCGCTCCGAGATGTCGCGTGAAAGGGCCATCAGGTAGGCGTTGCCTTCATATTCGAAGAAATTGGCATGAATCTCGACGGGGAAAATGCGCCCATCCTTCGTCATATGGCGGGTTTCCATTGCCACTGAGCCGGCCGCCGAAACATCGCGCATATGCGCTGCAAAGCGCTCCGGCGGGTAGTCGGGGTCGATATCCGGCACACCGATGCGAAGCAATTCCTCGCGGCTGTAACCCAAAGAGCGTGCAGCTTCGCCGTTCACATAAAGGAAGCGCCCGTCATTGCCGATAAGGAAGGCCCCCTCATGCACCCGGTCCATGGCGAATTCCAAGACGACCCGCTGTTGCGCGGCCCGGCGGCGCTCCTCTTCAGCTCGCTTGCGCTCCGAGATGTCGCGAACCAGAGACATGATGTAGCGCGTGCCATCGTACTCGAAGAAATTTGCAGTGATCTCCACTGGGAAAACGCGCCCGTCCTTGCTCTTGTGGCGGGTTTCAAAGGTCGTTGCCTGTACCATCCCGCGGAACTGTTTGTCCCAGCGCTCCTGTGTTACGTCGGGGTCGATGCCGGGCACCCCCATGCGAAGCAATTCCTCCCGGCTATAGCCGAGCGAGCGGCTTGCTTCACCGTTCACGTAAAGGAAGCGCCCTTCGTCGTTGACTAGGAAAGCGCCCTCATGGACGCTGTCCATGCCGAACTCCAGCACGACCCGCTGTTCCGCGGCGCGCCGCCGTTCCTCCTCGGCCCGCTTTCGCTCGGAGATGTCGCGGACGAGCGACATTCTGTGTTCAACGCCGCCGTAGGTGAAGGAACTGCTGGTAATCTCGACCGGGAAAACGCGGCCATCCTTGGTTTTGTGGCGCGCCTCGAAAGTCCGTGAGGGTTCGATGGCGTATTTGCGCAAATAGTCCCGCCACGGAACCGCCGGGAAATCGGGGTCGATATCCTGCACGGACATACCGATCAACTCATCGCGGCTGTAGCCCAGGGCGCGGCAGGCTTCGCCGTTCACATAGAGGAAGCGGCCGTCGGTGCCGATCAGGTAGGCGGCCTCATGGATCCGGTCCATGGCGCATCCGAGCACGGCCCGCTGCTCTTCGGCACGCCGCCGTTCCTCCTCGGCGCGCTTGCGCTCGGAAATATCGCGCACAAGGCCCATGATGTAGGCGTTGCCTTCATATTCGAAGTAATTTGTGCTCACCTCGACCGGGAAAAGCCGGCCGTCCTTGGTCTTATGCCGGCTTTCGAACGTCCCGGAACGTGCCACGGACATATCGCCAAAGTGCCGGACCCATTGTTCGGGCGGATAATCCGGGTCGATGCCGGACACCCGCATGCGAAGCAGCTCCTCGCGGCTATAGCCCAGTGCCCGGGCCGCTTCATCGTTTGTGTAAAGAATGCGCGCGTCTTTATCGACAAGGTAGACCGCTTCGTGGACGAGGTTCATGGCAAAATCCACGGTGGCGCGATGCTCCTCGGCGCTTTTCTTTTCCGCGTCGTAGGCCTTGCCGCGCACGAAAGCGTCCTTGAGGATGCCCGCCACGCGCTCGGCGAAGGAGCGGTATGCCTCGTCGAATTCCTGCCTGGGACTGAGGCCCAATATCAGGAAGGCGTCAGGGATATCCCTATCCGTAGCGAGGCGAATGGGAATTACCGCGGCCGAATGGGCGTTTTCGGGCCAGGCGCCACCTGGTAACGCCACGCCGAACCTCGCGCTCAAATCTTCGACAATTACGGTCCGGCCGGTTTGGGCCACGCGCCGCAGCGGCCAGCCCGCGCCTTCTTGGTCCAAGGCGGCGACCTGGGGGCTGGCCGGGCCGCCTGCTTTAATTCCCGCGGCCGCGAAGAGCTTGACCTCCCGGCCGCCCTTTTCCCAGTTGGGCTTGTAGATGAGGCTGAACGGCACATCCTCCGCGCCGCAGGCCAAAAGCTCAACGGTGCGCGCGCATACGCTGGAGGCGGAAATCGCCCCGGCCGTCCCTTCCACGAGCTTGTGCAGCAACCGGGACCTGCGCTCGGCAACGACCCGGTAACTCGTCTCGATTACGGTGTTGAGAACGCCTGCGATGGCTCCGCCTTCGCCCGGTATCGGGCTGAGGGTGAAATTGAAATAGCGCTCCTTTAGACGGCCGCCCTCGACGGCGGGGAAGAGTTCGTCCTCCGACCAGACCGCTTCCCCCTCATGAAACACCTTCGCAAATCGCCGCTCAATGGAGCCGAAGCTGCCGGCGCCCACCTCACGCAAAGGCCGGCCGAGGCCCCATGGATGCTTTGCGCCCATCATGGAGCTGAAGGCGTCGTTGTAGAGCATTATATATTCTGGGCCCCAATAAACGCACATGGGGTAGCGTGTATTCAGACAGATGCCCACCGCCGAGCGCAAGCTTTGCGGCCAGGTTTCTGAAGCCCCAAGCGAGGTTGCAGCCCAGTCATGGCTACGCATAAGCGCAGCCATTTCGCCTTTTGCAGCAAAGAGCGTAGAGACCGTTTCAGACCTCAAAGACATGCCATCCTATTTATAATCTTATTCCCGCCCGATGTATAATAATGTCAAAAGAAACCGTCGCGCAACCTTGCCGCGCATCACTTAATGCTTGCCTTACGCGTTTGCTAAATCCGCCCCGTTTGCGGAGAGCTTTGTTTCCTGATGAAAGATAGCGATACGGTCCCGCTGCAGCAATTTACACGCTGTAACAACTGCGTTACCAGGCGCAGGCTTCTCCGCGCATGCAAAGTTTTCGGGCGCCAGGAGCTTCGCCCTTGGCTGGGAGGCCGCCTAAAGGGACCCGTGAGGATCGCGGCCGAAACTGCTTGACGCCGCCGCCCCTGGCACAAATCATGTGCAAAGATCCGATTCAGGAACGCCCGCCGGTTCCTGCCGTTGTAGCATCCGAGGCGGGGCCCGGCAGGGAAGCCGCGCCGATTGCCCGTTCGCAAAGTTGAGGGAAGACCGCCATGGCCACGGACCCAATCCAGGAAATGAATGCCGCCGGCAGCGCACAGCGCGAGATCGAGGAGCTTCGCCGCCGGGTCGAGGAGCTTTCCGGCAAATATGGCTCGACGGCGCAGAGTACGTTCTCGGATGTGAAAGACACGATGCGCCAGAACATGGGCGACATCGAGAAGCAAATCCGGGAGAAGCCCGTTCAGGCGACCCTGATCGCGGCCGGCGTTGGCTTCCTGATCGGGGCGCTGCTGACCCGTTGAAGAGGTAACGCCCATGCTGCGACTGGCACTCAGGCTTTTGGCAGCCGGCGAAGGAAGCCGGCGCTTGGGCGATTACGCGAAGAATTTGACGGCGAGGTATCTGATCCTGGGCGTTGCCGCGATCGCGCTTCTGGCGGCGGCTGGCTTCGCGGTCTTTGCGGGTTATTGGGCTCTGAGCGCATGGACGAAGGACCCGGTCCAGGCGGCGCTGATCATGATGGCGATCTGCTTGTTCGCGGCATTGTCGATCGCGCTTACCGCCTATGGACTTACAAGGGAGAAACCCCGGAGCGTTAGGGGAACGGTGCCAGGCCCCCTCCAGGCCGCGCAAGGTTCCATGCCATCGGTCGAGGATATAGGCCGCGAGATCGAAACCGCCGTGCGCCGCTATGGGCCGTTCCAGGTGGCTGCCGCGGCGGCGGCGGGCGGGCTCGTTGCGGGCCTGATCGCGAAACGCTTCAGCCAGCCGCGCGTGGTGTACGAGCCCGAGCGGCCGCGCACGCGCCGGAACGGCCGCCGCTAAGACTAATTCCGTGGCTTTGCCCTGTAATTCCAATCGCCGTAAAACGTTCTCCGTCACTGCGAGGGCGAAGCCTGGAGTAGTCCAGAAGCAGTAAGCGCAGCGCCAGTTTTTGGACGCCCGCAGCGGCCAAGGGCCGCCTCGCGACGACGGGTGCCGCCCCGCGGCTGGCGTTATCCGCCCCTTTCAACTCCCAGGCACATTTCGAGCTGTTTCGCCTCCTTCGGAGGAAGGATGGCGATCAGCGCCTCTTTCGGGCGTACCCAGCTTTGCAGAGCCGCAACGCCTTCTTCCGCGGTGGCGACGCAGCCGTCCGTGCGGGCTGACGGCGAGCGCCAGACATGGATGAACAGGCACGAGCCGCCGCGCGCAGGCCCATTCGTAGGGTATTCGATAAAGAGCCCGCGCCTATAGAGGCTGACCGCTCCCATATCCTCGCCCGCGAGCCCTGCCGGCCTGCGCGCAACAATCGTATTGTAGGCGGGCGCTTCCGGCTCGCTCACACAGAACTGCCGCCCGGCCGTCAGCCGCACATAGCCCGGCAGAGACGCGGCCTTGAAGCCGAACGGCGCGCCAACCGGAAAAATGCCGGCCGGTGTTGCGCCGTCGCCTTCCCGCTTCACGGGGCCGCGCCCTCTCAGCGCCTGGCTGCCGCTCCAAGCCCAGCGGATGCCGTTCCAGCCGAGCACCACCGGCAGTTGGCCGGCCCGCTTCCACGGCGCGTTGGCGCTCTCGCGCTCGAACCGCACGAGGCTGCCTGCGCGCGCGGACATTTCCCTTGGCGAAACGAGCATGAGCTGTGTAGCGGCGCCGAGTTCCGCCGGACACTCGGCGGCTGCGTCATTGCGAGCGAAGCGAAGCATTCCAGGGACAAGCTGGGGACCCTGCTTCTGGATGGCCACGCCAGCTTCGCCGCCTCGCGATGACGCCTGGGCGAATCTCGCTTCCATGGAGGAAGGCGCGATGTCTTGCGCCTCAGCGGTGGCGTTGCAAAACACGAAGACGGCGACGGCCGCCAAAGTCCTCATTGCGACTTGCAACAGTAAATCCACACGCGGCTCCCCTGCCTGCTCAGCACCCAGCCTTCCGTGCCCGCGGCGCGCACGCGCCACCAATTATCGGGGCGCTTCTCGATGACCTCAAGCAGCGTGCCGTTGGAAAGCCTGGCGAGCTGACGGCCGCCCCTGCCGGTGGGCTCCGTCCTGAGCGACAGCCAATCGTCTGGAGGCTGCGTGTCCCAGACGAAGTAATATTGCATGGAGCGGGTGGACGCGGGGGCGTTCGGGGACGCATAGGTTGATGGCACGGCCGGAGCGTTTGGCGAGGCGCCGTAATTCGGGGCAGGCGGAACGTAGGGCTGAACCTGGGCGGGCGCCGCTCCTGTGCCGGCGGGGTAAAAATCGCCGACAAGCGACGAGGATTCCCAAGGCGTCTGCTCGCCGTTCGTCTCCTGGTTCACACGCTGGCGCACGCGCTTGAATACATCCTCGATGCGCAAACCCGGCTGGCGCAGCACCTCGCCCAGCGCGGCGGAATAGGGGCTGTTGCCGCCCGCAGCCCCGTCGCGCGCCGCCTGTCCTGGCGCGGTGGAGAAAGCCACCAGCGTGCCCTGCGGCGCGTCGATGGCCGCCAGCCCGCGCGACGCCGACCGGAAGCTGCGGAACGGCGTGTTCCGGCAGGCGTCGAGGATCACGATGTTGAGCTTCGAGCCCGCAGCACCGATGGCCTGCATGATGGTATCGGCGTTGAACGTCTCGATTTCGAGCTGGGCCTCGGTGTCGAGCTTGGCATCGACCGGGATCAGATAGTTCGCGCCGCGGAACTGCACGCCGTGGCCCGCATAATAAACGAGCGCGACCGTTTCGGGCCCCGCCATTTGCAGCTTGGCCGCGAAATCGGAAAAGGCCCGCTTCATCGCGCGCTGATCGGCGTCGATGACGCGCGTCACCTCGAAGCCTTGGGCTTGCAAGACGCCCGCGAGCAGGCCGGCGTCGTTCACCGGGTTGGTGAGCGTGTTGGCGTAAAGATAGTTGCCGTTGCCCATGACAAGCGCAATGCGCCGTGCGGCGGACGCAGGCAGGGCGCCTGCGCAAAAGAGCAGAACCAGCACGCAACCGTAGAGAAAGCCAAGCCGCCGCATGTTGCCTCCTTCGGACAAGGCCAGCTGGGCGCAAGCGTAGCGGAACCGCGCGTATACATAAATTGAAAAATGCGTGCACCGCCCCGTCATCCCGGAAGGGCGCTTGCGCCCTATCCGGGATCGCAAAAGACTGAAAGCTATGTGTGCAAAGATCCCGGATAACGCCGCTGGCGTTTCCGGGATGACACTACGCGGCGCCCGCCGTCACTTCATCTTCAGCATATTGCGCAGCGCGAGGCCGAACAGGAAGATCATCAGCGCGGAGAATAGCTTCTGGGCCGCGCTGACGGTGGAGACGGCGCTTGGCACCACCGCGAGCGGGTTGGAGCCGCCGTACAGCTCCACGCCATAGAGGCAGCCATAGGTGCGGTGCGCGGCCTCGCCCGAACCGTCGAGCACGATGAAGGCGTTGCGGAAGGCCAGGTGCCAGGCTTCGTTGGCCAGATCCGTGCTGCTTTGCAGGCTCGGCGACAGCGCGCCCACATAGACGGGCGTGTCGCCGTTCTTGTCCTTCGGCGGCGCCTCTTGTCCGGCATGGCAGGGGCGACGGTCTCCGAGCCAGGCGCGCCACGCTTGCGAGGCTGCCGCTGCGATGCTGGACGCGCCCTTGGCCTCTATTTCGTGGCGCGATGTGACGATTTCGGGGCTCTGGCTGACGTAGAACAGGGCGCCAAGCACCACGGCTGCGATCCAGAACGCCGCAGGCCGGATCAACGACCGCCCGAAATTGGAAAAAACCTGATAGAACACCCCAAACCAGAAGCTTAAGACGCTCCCCCACACATCCGCCCGCAAGCAGGGCCAGGGCAGCGGCCAATGCCCGGCAAAGCGCTGGGAGTGCGCCTCGCGCGCGCGAAACTCCAGCTCACGTTCGGTATCGTGCCCTTGGATCGCCAGCCGCTTCAGCGCCCGCCAACGTGCCGGGATGTTCCTGAGATCGCTTTCCGCGGCGATAGCCTCCGTGCGCCGCCGGTAGAAGCTGCTCCTCTCAAGGCCCCACCTATGCAAGCGCTGCTGCGGGCTGAGGGCTTTGCGCTGTCTTTCGTCAAGCTCCTTCAGCTGCGGAAGCTTCCCGCCAACCCGCAAATTGTCAAGCCGCGGCGCCTCCTCGAAATGCGCCTGGATGAAATCGGGCACAACCTCAAACACAGCGCCGGCCATGTTGAAGCCCCGCTCGCCCCTGATCGCTTTGAACCACGCATCATTGGCAAAGCGCGAAGCCTCGAAGGTTACATACCGTTTGAAATTGCACAGCGCGAAGGTCGCTCGATAGCCGAAACCGGCGTTCTGGAAATAGGCGTCCTGCTCAAACGTGGTGCTGCCGAACCGGGCCTTATTTGAGAAAGTGGCGCTATCGAAACTGGCGTCGCCAGAGAAAGTGGCGCTTTGGAACGAGGCGGTGCCGGAGAAGGTGGCGCTCTCGAACCAGGCGTTACTGGAAAAGATGACGTCTTCGAACCAGGCATTGCCCTGGAAGCGGGTGCTGTGGAACTTGGCTGTGCGCTGGAAGCAGGCGCTTCTGAACGAGGCATAGCCCTGGAAGCAGGCGCTATCGAACCAGACATTGCCCCGGAAGCGGGCACCGTCGAACTTGGCAGAGACCTGGAAGCTGGCGCTTGCGAACAAGGCATTGCCCTGAAAGTCGGCGCCTTCGAACGAGGCATTGCCCTGGAAGTGGGCGCTGTCGAACCTGGCAGTGCCCTGAAAGCAGGCGCTGTCGAACCAGGCATCGCCCTCGAAGCTAACGCTTTCGAACGAGGCAATGCCCGGAAAAATGAAGCCCGAAAAATCGGCGACGATGCCCTCAAGCTGAATTGGGTTGACAGGCGGGTCGTCGTTTGGGGACCCTTTCTTAAGTTCTACCCCCCGTAAAACAAAGAGGCAGCGGGAGAAATCGGCTGCGGCCTCGTCCAGCCAAGCTTGTGTTTCCGCGTTCTCGCCCTGCTCTAGCTCGACGGGCCATGGGGATGGGAAGAGGGATGCCGGTCTCAACTTCCGGGTGTCCGAAGCCTCCATCGCCTTGCGTTCGGCAAGCAGGCCCTCGGCCCAGGCGTTCCAATGCGCCTTTGCGGCCTCATGCGCTATTGCGTGCGCTATTGAGCCGGCCTCATCCTCGAATTTGCTGCCGGCCAAAGCCGCCACGAGCGCCTCGCTGCGCTTCGCTTCGCACGCCTCGAACAGTGCAACCGTTTCGTCCCGCGTCATGCGCAGCACTCCCCACACATGCGGGAAGCTTTAACCTAAAATTGCTTGCATTGGCAATCGCGGGAGGGGCGGCCGGGCGCTACGATGCTAGCCAGCCGGTCGTACAGCCCTACTATGATTAATGCGGTTAAGGTAAACGCGGCCCGCGCCTATTTTATGCCGCAGCATTTCTGCGAAAGAAACCGCGCTTTTGGCCGGATTCTACGTTTCAAAAACCCGGTTAAATATGCCGCCAATTCGCGCATTAACCGTAAAACGGTGCATTTTGCCGGGACGGCCGCCGTGAGCAAGCCGGAAATATTGCATTGATATCAGCGCCTTAAGCGCCTCTTAACGCGATCATAAGGCGCATTGGGGCATGATGGCGTCCTGAGCAAGCGGGCAGGGCGCCATGGACCAAGCGGGAAATCGTAAACTTTATAGCGGGGTCCAGGGGGCTAGCCCCCTGGCCTTCCCAATCCTACCGCTCTTTTTCCTTATCCTGCCCGGCCTCGTGGCGCGCCCGCATGCGGCTCGCCCAATCCTCCCGCGTCACCTGGGGTGCGCGCGTCACCGCCAGCGCATTATCGGGCACGTCCTTGCTGATCACGCTGCCCGAGCCCAGATAGGCGCCGTCGCCGATCCGCACGGGCGCCACCAGCGCGCTATTCGAGCCGATGAACGCGCCCGCGCCGATCACGGTCTTATGCTTCTTGTAGCCGTCGTAGTTGCAGGTGATGGTGCCCGCGCCGATATTGGCCTTCTCGCCCACCTCGGCGTCGCCGATATAGCTCAGGTGGTTGACCTTGGCGCCGGCCTTCACGTGCGCGTTCTTGATCTCCACGAAGTTGCCGATGTGGGCGGTCTGGCCGATGCACGCGCCGGGGCGCAGGCGGGCGAAGGGGCCCACGATGGCGCCGGCTTCGATGGTTGCGCCCTCGAAATGGCAGAAGGCTTTGATCGTGACGCCGTCGCCGACGGTCACGCCCGGCCCGAAGAACACGTTTGGCTCGATCAGCACATCCTGGCCGATCACGGTGTCGTAGCTGAAGGTTACGGTTTGAGGCGCGATCAGCGTCGCGCCGCCATCCATCGCGCGGGCGCGCAGCCGGTCCTGCAGAATGGCCTCGGCCTCGGCCAGCTGCGCGCGGGTGTTCACGCCGCGCACCTCGTCCTCGGCGATAATCTCGAACGCCACGCGATGGCCCGCCGCGCGCGCGATCTCCACTGCATCGGTCAGGTAATATTCGCCGGCCTTGTTGTTGTTACCGATGCGCTCCAGCAGGCCCAGCAGCGTGCGGCCCTGAAAGGCCATGATGCCCGAGTTGCACAAGGTGACGCAGCGCTCTTCGGGCGTCGCGTCCTTCTCCTCGCGGATGGCCAGAAGCTCGCCGCCTTCGCTGGTGATAAGCCGGCCGTAGCCCTTGGGGTCATTGGCATGGAAGCCAGCCACAACCATCTGGGCGCCGGCATCGAGCGCCCGCGCCAGGGCTGTGAGGCTTTCCGGCGAGACCAGCGGGGTGTCGCCGTAGAGGACCAGAACCGGGCCGTCCTCCGCCTCCAGCGCCGCCCGCGCGGCCAGCACCGCGTGTGCCGTGCCTAGCCGCTCAGCCTGCACGAAAAGCTGCGTTTCGACGGGCGTGTGCAGCTTTTCAAAGCCCGCGGCGTCCGGCGGGATGACGGCAGAACAGCGCACCGCGCCCGCCTCGGCGGCGGTCCGTAGCACATGCGCGACCAGCGGCGCGCCCGCCAACGGATGCAGAACCTTCGGGATTGCCGATTTCATGCGGGTTCCCTGCCCCGCCGCCAGAACCACCGCGTGAAATCCAGCCATTGGTCAAAGCCTTATATTGGATGTGCGCCCGCCCGTTGCTTAGAACGCCGCGGCTGCGCTGTCAAAAGGCGAAGTATGTGGCGGCGGGCGCTCCTGGATGGCCAGTCCCCGCTATTGCTGAACGATTAGTAATGCCCTAACGGCATTACCCCTCATCCTGTCCTTCTCCCAATGGGAGAAGGGACGCTCTCACAACAGTTGCGAGCTAGCTCCCTCTCCCATTGGGAGAGGGCTGGGGTGAGGGGTAATGCGGGTGGAGCGGATCGCTGATCCCGGGCACTCGCTGCGCTTACACCGCGGCGGCGTGGCGGGGCGCGGTGCTCTGCCCGAGATAGGTGTCGAAAACGGCGCAAACGATGCGCAGCGCCGGACGGGCCTCTTCCTTCACGCGGATGCGGCTGCCCTCGATCTCGATCAGCCCCTCGCCAGCCAGTGTGCCGAGCTTGCCCAGCTCCTCCGCGAAATCGGGCTGCAGTGGAGCGAAGCGCGCGGCCACGGCATCGAGGTCCACCGCCATGTCGCACATCAGCCGCTCGATGATGGCGCTGCGCAGCCGGTCCTCGCCGCTGAACGCGATCCCCTTGGCAATCGGCAGCGTCCCGGCCATGACGGCGCGGCTATAGGCGCCGGTCTCGACGATGTTCTGCGCGTAGCCCTCGGGCAAGGCGGAAATGGAGCTGGCGCCGAAAGCGATGAGGGTAGGGGCGTTGTCGTCGGTGTAGCCCTGGAAATTGCGGTGCAGCCGGCCTTCGCGCGCCGCGATGGCGAGGCCGTCGCCAGGCTTGGCGAAATGGTCGAGGCCGATTCGCTCGTAGCCCTGCTCAACCAGCGCGTCACCCGCCGCTTTCGATTGCTCGAACCGCATCAGCGGCGTGGGCAGCGCCTCCTCCGGGATCATGCGCTGGTTCTTGGCCATCCACGGTACATGCGCGTAGCCGAACAGGGCGATCCGGTCCGGCTTCAGCGTGGCCGATTGCTCGACCGTGTCTTTGAGCGACGCGGCGGTCTGATGGGGCAGGCCGTACATCAGATCGAAGTTGATCGCCTTGACCCCATTTTTATGCAGGAGATTCAGCGATTCCTCGATCATGCTCAGCGGCTGCACCCGGTTGATCGCAGCCTGGACCTTTTCATCCATTTCCTGAACGCCGAGGCTCGCGCGCGTGCAGCCCATGCGCCCGAGCGCCTCCGCCGATTCCTGCGTAAAGGTGCGCGGATCGAGCTCCACGGCATTCTCGGCGCCGTCCACGATGTCGAAATGCTCGCGCACGGTCTCGTAGACGCGGAGCATGTCATCGCCGGAAAGTGCGGTCGGCGTGCCGCCGCCCCAGTGGATGTGCCGGACGCGCATGCGGCCGGGCAGGGCGGCCGCCGCCAGCCCAATCTCTTGGATGAGTGCTTGCGTGTAGGTTGCGATAGGGTCGTAGCGCGCGACGACGCGCATATTGCAGCCGCAATACCAGCACATGCGGCGGCAGAATGGGACATGGAGGTAAAGCGAAAGCTCCGCCGCCGGGTCTAGGCTTTCGAGCCATGCCCTATAGCACCCGGCGTCCACAGCCGCCGAAAAATGCGGAGCTGTCGGATAGCTCGTATAGCGCGGGACACGGGCCGAGAAATATTTGGCAATGGCAGCATGCATCGGGTCGTACCTTCCGTAATAACGGCGGTACTCTAGCAGAAGGCGGCCCGATGTAAATCGCAGGCCGGCGCCGGTAAAGGCTTCGCAGGCGCGCGAGCGGCCTATTGCTGTAACGAAACGGCGTCCCCAGCTGCCAGTCCGAGCTTTGCGGCTTGGCCGCCGGCAATCTCAAGCACCCGCGAGGCGGGATGCACGGAAGGGATGATGTCCGTCGACAGCGGCTCCGTATCGTGGGCGATGTGCTTGATGTGCCAATCGTCGCCGATAAAGACCATATCGAGCGGGATGTAGGTATTCTTCATCCACATGGTGATCGTCTGCTCGCCTTCGAACAGGAAGATCATGCCCCCGTTGTCTGGCAGGCTCCGCCGGAACATGAGGCCATGCTCGCGCTGCTTCTCGTTGTCAGCGACCTCGACATCCAGGAGCACGGGGCCGCTTTTCGTCTCGATTTTCAGGCTCGCGTGCTTAAAAGCATCGTCTCCAAATGCTGGCGCCATGGCTAGAAAGCTCATAAGAGCAAGGGCCGCGAGCGCGGCCCTTGTAACGTTTAACTGGCTTTGGCGCATTCGCCTAACCCCTTATCAGTGGTGCGACGGAAATCCCGTGGCACCGTCTGGACGCAGTTCCGCGGCCATCAGACCCTTATCGCCGTGGCCAAAACGCACCTGAACGATTTGTCCAGGGCGCAACTCGGCGAAGCCGAAGCGCCGCAAGGTCTCCATGTGCACGAAGATGTCCTCCGTGCCAGCGCCGCGGGTGAGAAAGCCAAAGCCCTTAAGGCGATTGAACCATTTCACCATAGCCCGCTGCCAGTCGCTTTCAGGCACGACTTGGACATGGGTGCGCTGGGGTAGTTGCGAAGGATGAATCGCTGTACTTTCATCCATCTCGATGACGCGGAAGGCTTGCAGCCCCCGGTCGCGCCTGAGCACCTCGCATACAATGCGCGCGCCTTCGTAGGCAGTCTGATAGCCATCCCGCCGCAAAACGGTTACATGGATCAGAATGTCTGGAAGACCGCCATCTGGGACGATGAAGCCAAATCCCTTGGATACATCGAACCATTTGATGTGGCCTGCTATCACGAAGACGTCGATGCCAGGTTGCTCTGCGATGTCGTTAAACGTCGTAATTGTGGGAGGTAGATTGTCCCCCATTGCTTTAGTCCCCCGCTTCACTGAATGCGTGATGCCCGCCAGAATCTCGCCCAAGACCCTAACGCACACCAACTCACTTCAAAAACATAACATCACTGTCCTCGCTGGGAAGAGAAAATTAACACTTTCCCCAACGCGGTTGCCATCGGGTGCAGGCCGCCACCTGCACGGGATAGCCTGAAGCAAACCCGCGTGTTCGCTTCAAGTCCTTGATATTCCGGGCCCAACTTTGACAACATTGTGGCAAGGGCGCTTCCGGGGCCTGCCGGCGCGGCCGTCCGGGGGATGTTTTAAACAGGGGAGGGCGGAGCGCATTTCCAGCCTTGACGGACGAATTTTTCCGCGAATCAAGGCGCTCCCCCGCTATCCGGTGCGAATCACCTGCCGCGGCGGGGGGGCTTTCCACACTTGTTGAAATTGGCAGGTTGAAAGCGCGCGCGAGCCCCCTTGCCACCCCGGAGCGGGAGCTTGTGCGCAGATCTGTGCTCTGTACGGCGCAGATTACCCCTCACCCCAGCCCTCTCGGCAAGCTCGCCTTGGCGAGCTTGCAACTTATAGCGTCCGCATTCGCAAGCGAATGCGGATGGGGGAGAGGGACAGGGTGAGGGGTAACGCGCTTTGGCTATGCCTCAACCTTTAGGAGCTGGTTGCGCCGGGTTGGCTTCCATGGCTAATGTCGCGGCAACCTGGAGGCAGCCTATGAAGTACCTTCACACCATGGTCCGCGTCGCCGATCTCGGCCGGTCCCTCGACTTTTATGTGAGCAAGCTCGGATTGGAGGAGCTTCGCCGCATGGACAGCCCGCAAGGGCGCTTCACGCTCGTTTTCCTGGCAGCGCCCGGGGACAGCAGCGCGCAGGTCGAGCTCACCTACAATTGGGACCCCGAGACTTACGGCGAGGGCCGCAATTTCGGCCACATCGCATATGAAGTAGACGATATATACGCAACCTGTCAGCGCCTTATGGACGCTGGCGTCACCATCAACAGGCCGCCACGCGACGGGCGCATGGCTTTCGTCCGCTCGCCGGACAACATTTCGATCGAGCTTCTGCAGAAGGGGGCTGCCCTGCCTCCCGCGGAGCCGTGGACATCAATGCCGAACACCGGCAAATGGTAATAAGGAGCATCCCTGTGAAGGTAAGCGAGTACACGCCCGCGGCCAAAGCGCTGCACTGGCTGATTGCGCTCTTGATCTTCGTCCTGTTTCCCCTCGGCTGGGTCATGGACGATTTTACCGGCATACAGAAGTTCCAGGCGTTCAATTTTCACAAATCGCTTGGCTTCACTGTGCTGCTGCTCATGGTTTTGCGGCTTGGCTGGCGCGCCTTCAATCCCGTGCCCGAGCTGCCCGCTTCGATGCCGGAGCTGCAGAAGAAAGCCGCCCACGGACTCCACCACACTTTTTATCTCACGATTTTTCTGATGGCGCTGGCAGGCTGGGCGATGGTTTCGGCTTCCACCAAGCCTTCGGTGCTGTTTCAGCTCACGTCCTTCCCCTTGCTCCCTTGGCTGAGCGATCTGCCGGCCGCGGACAAGAAGGCTTACCATGAGTTCTTCGAGGGCGCGCATGGCGTCCTTGGCTGGGTCCTGTTGGGCCTCGTGGTGCTTCACATCGCGGGAGCCCTGTACCACGGCATTGTGCTAAAGGATGGCATTCTCTCCACCATGAAGCCCAACTTTGGGAAACGCCGGGCGGGCCTCTCCGCCGGACTCTTTCTGTTTGGCGCTGGCCTGCTTGCCGTGAGCGGCAGCGGAAAGGCCGCGGCGAGCGAGTGGAGCGTGAAGCCCGAGGCGAGCCAGATTGCCTTCGAGGCAACGGGCGGCGGCGATACCACCAGGGGGACCTTCGCACAATACCGGGCCGAGATCGAGTTCGACCCCGATATGCCCGAGCAGACCGCCGTCAGGGTGCTGCTCGACATGAATAGCGCGTCGGCTGGGTCGGCGGATGCCGATCAAACGCTGAAGTCGGCAGATTTCTTCAATCCGGCGCAATTCCCGAGCGCCCAATTCGTGGCCAGAGGGGCGCAACCCTTGGGAGGCGGCAAGTACATTCTGAACGGCAGGCTGACGCTCAAGGGCGTGACAAAGCTGGTCTCATTGCCATTTCTGATCGATATCAAAGCCGGGACGGCGCGGGTGAAATCCGAGACCACGATCAACCGTCTCGATTTCGGCGTCGGACCGGAGTCGCTGGCCGGACTTGCCATCGACAAGGACGTCAAGCTCAGCATCGAGCTGACCGCCGTGCGCCTCGACAATTAGTGGTCCCCATGGAAACCCGCAGCCCAACGCTGATCTCTGCCGTTCTGCCTTCCTACGATGAGAGCGAGGGGCTTCCCCTCGTGATCGCCGCGCTTTTGCCGGTGCTGGCCGGCACCGGCTTCAGATACGAGATCGTCGTGGTCGACGACGGCAGCGCCGACGATACCAGGAGGGTGATGCTCGATCTTTGCGCGCGGCACCCGTGCCTTCGCTACATCCGGCTTTCGCGGAACTTCGGTAAGGAAGCCGCGCTCTCGGCAGGGCTCAAGGCAGCGGCCGGCGACGCGGTCATCTTGATGGATTCCGACGGCCAGCATCCGCCTTCATTCATTCCCGTCCTCATCGAGAAGTGGCAGGAGGGATACGAGGCGGTCGCGGCCGTTCAGGAGGTGCGCGCGGAGACATGGGCCAAGCGTCTATTCAAGCGCGCCTATTATCACCTCATGGAAGCCGGGAGCCATGTGGTCATCGCCCCCGACGCAGGCGATTTCCGGCTCCTGGACCGCAAGGCGGTCGACGCCATCAACGCGCTTCCGGAACGCAACCGCCTCATGAAGGGCCTCTATGCGTGGGTGGGCTTCCGCACCGCCTACGTGCCCTTCACGGCCGAGCCGCGTATCGCGGGCCACACGAAATTCACCTGGGTGCAGTTGTTCCGGCTGGCCTTCACGGGTCTTACCTCGTTCACCATCGTTCCCCTGCGGCTGGTCTCGATTGCCGGCCTATTCATTTCGGCCACGTCGCTCTTCTACGGCTTCTATTTGCTGTTCGAGCATTTCGTGGAGGGCGACCACCTGCCTGGCTGGGCAACTCTGTCGGTCGGCATGCTGTTTCTGTCCGGCGTGCAGCTTCTGGCGCTTGGCGTCATCGGCGAGTATCTCGGCCGCACTTTCGAGGAGGCGAAGCAGCGCCCGGTCTACATCGTGGCGGAGGATACGAATAACAAAGCGAGCGTCCGGCCCGCGCCCCCGGTTTACGATGCGGGACCCCGCGTCCCGGATTCGGACGCCCCCGATAGGCCGGCGGCGGCCTGATGCACCAGATCGCAATCTTCATCGCGGTTGGAACAGCCGCGGCTTTCACTCATCTGGCCGTGGCCGCGGCGGCGGTTGAGGCCATGGCGCTGCATCCCCTGGCCGCTAACGTGATTGGCTTCGCGATAGCGTTTTTTGTCAGCTTCGTGGGCCATTCGCGCTGGACCTTCCCAATCGGCCGCGAGCGCCTTGCCGCCGCGCGCATGCGTTTTTTCGCGGTTGCGGTGGCTGGCTTCATCCTCAATCAGACCGCTTACGCCGAAGCGCTGCACATCTTCGGCCGGGACTATTATCTTCCCGTTCTCGCCGCCGTTCTGGTTGGCGTGGCAACCTCCACATTCCTCTTGTCCAAGCTCTGGGCCTTCGCGCAGCCACAGGGCTAGCGATCAAAGTCTAACGCCTTGTGCCCGTTATGTTAGGTCGCGTTGGGCCACTTCCGGAAATGGCAGCCTATCCAATCGAACACTTCGGGAATGGCCGCTTGTGCTATCCCTCTGCGGACATATTGCGCAGCAGGCGTCGCGAAACCCCTGTCCGGCTCCGTCCGGGCAAACTTCGGCCTTGCTTTATAAGTACCAAGACGGTTCTGTCGGCAAGCATACTACACGGCGGATTGAGGCGGGCGATGCGGCTGCGGGCGTGGAGTTTGTTTTTGCTGTCGATAGCGTTCGCGCTTGCCGCGGCCCTGCCCCCCGCGCTCGCCCAATCGCCCAGCGACGCAGGGCTTGAAGCACTCAACGACCGCGCCATTGCCCTCTACCAAGCGGGCAAATATGGCGAAGCCATCCCCTTGGCCGAGCAATATGCGGAGGGCACAAAAGCGCGTTACGGCGAGAATGCCCAAGAGTACTCCACGGCCCTCAACAACCTGGCGCAGCTGCTGCAGGCCACAAACCGTCTTGACGAGGCCGAGCAGTTGATGCGCCGTGCACTCAAGATCGATGAGGCGAGCTTCGGGCTCAATCATCCAAACGTGGCCAGAGACCTCGACAACCTGGCGCTCCTACTGCAGGCCACGAACCGTCTTACCGAGGCCGAGCCTTTGAACCGCCGCGCGCTTAAGATCGACGAGGCGAGCTTCGGACCCGATCATCCCGAGGTGGCCATAGTGCTCAACAACCTGGCGCTGCTGCTAAAGAAAACGAACCGGCTTGCGGAGGCCGAGCAGTTGATGCGCCGTGCGCTCAAGATCGACGAGGCGAGCCTTGGGCCCGATCATCCAGACGTGGCCCGTCGCCTCAACAACCTGGCGGCGCTGCTGCAGGACATGGGCCGGTTTGCCGAGGCTGAGCCGTTGATGCGCCGCGCGCTTAAAATTGACGAGGCGAGCCTCGGGCCCGATCATCCAGACGTGGCCAGAGACCTCAACAACCTGGCGCAATTGCTGCAGGTCACGAGCCGGCTTGCCGAAGCCGAGCCTTTGATGCGCCGCGTTATCGCAACCGTCGAGAAATCTTTTGGCCCTGACCATCCCAATGTCGCAATTAGCAACAACAACTTGGCGGGGCTGCTGCAAGGCATGAACCGTTTTGCCGAGGCTGAGCCGTTGATGGGCCGGGCGCTTAAGATTGACGAGGCGAGCCTCGGGCCCGAGCATCCAGACGTGGCCAGAGACCTCAACAATCTGGCGGGGCTGCTGCAAGACACGAACCGGCTTGCTGAGGCCGAGCCGTTGATGCGCCACGCGCTTAAGATCGACGAGGCGAGCCTCGGGCCCAGCCATCCAACCGTGGCCCGTCGCCTCAACAACCTGGCGACGCTGCTGCAGGACATGAACCGGCTTGCTGAGGCTGAGCCTTTGACGCGCCGCGCGCTTAAGATCGACGAGGCGAGCTTCGGGCCCAGTCATCCAGACGTGGCCAGAGACCTCAACAATCTGGCTACGCTACTCGAAGATCAAGGTCATTGGTCAGCCGCCGTTACTCTCCGAGTTCTGGCGAAGCCGATCATGATCGGCGCCCATGGCGCTAGCGAACTGGAGCGCGGCGGCCTTGGCAAGGCGGTTCTTGCTCAAAATACAGCCGATTTTAGGGCCCATGCGCGGGCGCTTTACCGTGCCGATGCCAGTGATGCCACAAATCGCGCCGACGGTTTCGAGCTTGTGCAATGGGCTTTACAGAATTCTGCCGCTGATGCGCTGACTTCCATGGCAACGCGCTTTGCCAAAGGGGGTCGAGAAGTTGCCAAGCATGTGCGCGAGCAACAGGATTTGCTCGGCGCCCGCGAGCGCGCATATTGGAGCCTCGATGCTGCGGCAGGCAAGGCGGACGCCAAGGTTGCCGAAGCCGCCCGCGCAGCCATCGCGGAGATCGAGACAAAGCTCGCTGAGAAGCAAGCGCAACTACGGCACGACTTTCCTGACTATGCCGAGCTGGCCAATCCGAAGCCGCTCTCGCTCTCGGACGTACAAGCGCTGCTCAGCAAAGGCCAAGCCCTCGTGCTGTTCCTCGATCTTTGGCAAATAAGCAAGGTCCCCGAGGAAACCATCGTCTTCGCCCTAACCAAGAACGAGGCGCGTTGGACGAGCCTTCCCTTGGGCACGCGCGCCTTGCGGGAGCGTGTGACGGCTTTGCGCTGCGGCCTCGACCACGCCAACTGGCGGGACGGACAAGAGAGCCGGGAAGTCTGCAAGAAGCATCTGAACACGGAAGTTCCGGAAGATCGGCAGCCGCCTTTCGATGCCGCCGCCGCGCATGCGCTGTATCGCGATCTGTTCGGCGGCGTCGAAGACCTCATCAAGGACAAGTCGCTGCTAATCGTGCCGTCGGGCGCGCTGACGCAGCTACCCTTCGAGGCGCTCGTCACCGAAAAGCCGGACGAAAGCCTGCCCCGGTTCGAAGCTTACAAGAGCGCGCGCTGGCTTGGGCAGAGACAGGCCGTGACCGTGCTGCCCTCGGTTGGAAGTCTCAAGGCGCTGCGCACGGCCAAAGGCAGCGCCGCGACGGAGCTGTTCGCCGGCTTCGGCAATCCGCTGCTGGATGGCGTGGACGGCAAGGACAAGAGCGCCTGGGCCAAGCAAACCTGCGCGAAATCCCCAGCGCTTGGGCAAGCGCGCGTTGCGAGCCTCGCCACCGCCTTTCTATCGATCTTCCGGGGCGGGCAAGTGAGCGTGGAGGATTTGCGCCATCAGCCGCCCTTGCCCGAGACGGCGGACGAGCTATGCGCGGTGGCGAAGACGCTCGGCGTGCCCGAAGCGCGGCTCGACAGCGCCGTCTATCTGGGCCAGCGCGCGACGGTTGCCCAAGTCAAGGCGCTGTCGGCCAGCGGCGAGCTTGCCCGCGCCCGCGTGGTTCATTTCGCCACCCATGGGCTGCTCGCGGGCCAAACCGCGCTGTTCGCCAAGAACAAGGCCGAGCCGGCGCTGCTGCTCACGCCGCCTGCCACCGCGAGTGAGGAGGATAACGGCCTTCTCACCGCGTCGGAGGTCGCGCAGCTGAATCTCAACGCCGATTGGGTGGTCATGTCGGCCTGCAACACGGCGGCGGGATCGAACGAGGGCGCCGAGGCGCTGTCGGGGCTCGCCCGCGCGTTCTTCTATGCCGGCGCTCGCTCGCTGCTCGTCTCGCATTGGGAGGTGGATTCCGAGGCCGCCGTCGCTATCACCACAGGCGCGATGAACGCGATGAAGGCCGAGCCCAGGATCGGCCGCGCTGGGGCGCTGCGCCGGTCCATCGCCGCGCTGATCGCCAGGGGCGGCCGCTTCGCGCATCCAAGCGTGTGGGCGCCGTTCGTGCTGGTGGGCAATGGGGAGCAGTGACTAGCCCGACGCGAAAGTTCTCATATCTACCTATTACGTCCGTGCTGCCGCCGGGGTAGCACCCGGAGCAGGAACCAAGCGTTAGACATTGACCGCGAGCAACCATGCAGAACGTTATTATCAATGCCGACGATTATGCCATGGATGCGGGCGTGGACGCTGGCATTTTGCGCCTTGCGGAGATTGGCGCCGTCACCGCGGCAAGTGCCATGGTGCTCTCGCCCCGCTGGCCTGAGTCCGCGCGCGCCGTGCGCGATGCTCCTCCGCTATCCTTGGGCCTGCATCTCGATCTGACGAGCTCCTTCGCCGATGGCGAGATGCCCGCGCAAAGCCTGTCCGCCTTGATCCTGCGCGCTCAGGCCAGGCAGCTTGACCGGGCCAAGCTCCGGCGGGAGGTGGACCAGCAGCTGGCGCTTTTCGAGCGCGCAATTGGGAGCCCGCCCGCCTTCGCCGACGGCCATCAGCACGTTCACCACCTGCCTGGCGTCCGCGATGTGCTGCTGGAGGCGCTTGAAGACCGTTACGGGCGCGAGAGCAGGCGCATCGCTTTGCGCATTTGCGCGCCGAGGCGCTGGCGCGGGCTCAAGGCGGCGGTCGTCGCGTGGACTGGTGCGAACGGCCTCGCGCGCCTTGCCGCGGAGCGCGGGCATCCGGTGAACTCGGACTTTGCCGGCGTTTACGATTTCGCCCCGAACGCCAATATCCCGGCGCTATGGGAGGGCTGGGCGGCTGGCTTGCAGGGCGCGCTGCCGCTTATCATGTGCCACGTCGCGACGGGAACCGCGGAGGATGCCGGGGGAGACCCGATCCGGCACGCGCGGTTGCGCGAATTCGATTGGCTGGCTAGCGAACAATTCCGGTCGCTCTGCCGGCGATGCGCATTGGCGCCGTTGCGCTGGCCTCCGGCCTGACCGGTTGCTCGCCCGGCAGCTCCGGCCCTGACTCGAGCGGCGGCTTGCCGTTGATGCGCGCGGCGATCTCGTTAATGGCGCCCTCCACCGGCCTGAACTCGAACCGCACGGTGTGCTTTCCGGCCGGCACTTGGATGGCCCGGAACAGCACGTTGGCGCGCAGGATCTCGGCGGGCTTGCCGTCGACGCTGCCGAACCACCAGGGGTGCCAGACATCGTTCAGGACCACAAAGCCGGCTTTGGGGCTATCGACCTCGATTTCCACCTCGGTGTTTTTGTACGCCGTAAGCGCAATCGCCGGGTTCGTCAGCGCGACATGCACACCCTGGACAGCGGGCACGCCGGGCGGCGTGCCGTTCAACAGCACCGTCTGTGTGGGATCGAACTCTGGCCAGCGGCCGTCCGCCACCAGTTTGTCGAAGTTGGCCGGCTGCGAGCTGGATGCGAAGAGGACGCGGGGAAGCGCGCGGGGGTTTTCGTAAATGAAGCCATCGGACGTGCGCGCCACGAGCTTCATGTCGCCGAGCCTGAGCTTCTTGTCGAAGGTCTCGATGGGCCGGTCGATGGCGATGTAGCGCAGGCCCAGCAGGTCGGCCATGGTGGAGCGGTAGGACGGAAACAGCGGCGTGAATACGCGCTGCTTGGCCTCCGCCACGCTTTCGGCGGCTCCCATGGCTTGCACGATTTCGCCCAGCCTGACGGGATTGTAGCCAAGCACATGATCGAAATTATGGATGAGACCGATATTGGGCCATTCGAAACCGAGGCCAACCAGCTCGACGCGCTCCCTCCACACGGAATTCGCGGGCTGGCCGAGATGCGCCCTGAGGAAGGCAACCGTTTCGTTCTTCGTATCCGCGCGCAGCTCCTCATATTGCGAGGGCGGCTTTGCGGTCGAGCGGTTGGGGCCATTGCCAATCGCAAGGTCCACGGTCATGAACGCGGCAAGGCCCGCGACGGTCAGGCCCACATAGCGCTGCGCATTTTGGGCGGAGAGCTGGAGCGCTAGCCATCCGCCGCCGAACAGCGCCGCCGAAACGAACAGCGGCTTGATTGCCTCGTAAAAATGATCGTGCCTGGCCGCCACGCCGAGCGCGGTTGCGAACACAGCCGCCAGGATTCCCAGCACCCAGTAGCCGTGCGTTTTGGACGGCGGCTCGTCTCCGGTCAGGAGAAGATGCAGGAAATAACCGGAGGCGATGGCTGTCATGGCCCCCAGCGCGTAAGTGGCGTCGGCTGGCCTGCGGAACATATTCACGCCGGGCAGGTAATCGTAAAGCCAGTGAAAAACCACCGTGTAGCGCCCGAGCGCGTAAAACAGCAACGCCGCGATGGCCAGGCTGAAAAAGCGGATTTCGCGCCGCCAAAGCTTCTTTCCAAAAACCCCAACCGCGAGCAGGAGCAGAACCGGAAGAACGCCGATATAGACCTGTCCCATATTTTCGTTGAGCTGAAGCCAGTCGGCGGGCCACCAGATGCTTGCCGGCCCCCAATAGGGGAGGTTCGAGCTAACGGAATAAAGGTCCGGAATGGCGGCCGTTAGCAGCGAGCCGGGATGCAGCGCGCCGCGTGCCGCCTCCTTGTAAGGGATCTCGGGGCGGTTCGAATCCAGAATGAAGAGCAGGCTTAAGAGGATCGGGCCGGCCGCGAGGATCGCCGCAACGAACCCGCTGCTCAGTAATGCCGGCATCGTCTGGCGCACGGATACCCAAAAACGCGGCTGGCTCAGCCAATAGTTGAGCGTGTAGCCAATGAGCACGTAGCCGCCGATCAAGGCGATCTGCCCTGGCTCCACGATCATCACGGCGGCGGCGAGCCCAGCCAGCACCCCGGAAAAAATGGACCTGCGCTCAAGCGCCCGCGCCAGCAGCCACAGCGTCAGCATGAAAAAGGCGAAGGTCTCGATCTGCTTGATGTGCTGAATTCGCCAGATCGAGGAGCCGCCAAGCGCGGTCGCAAACGCCGCCACGATGGCGCCCGCCGGATGCCAGCCGCGATCCCTGAAGAACATGAGCACGGAAAAGCCGGCCACCGCCAGAAGCAGAAAGCAATAAAGATCGAACTGGCGGAAGCTTGGCTCCGGCACCAGATAGGCGAGCAGGAAGGCCGGCGAAAAAATCAGCGACTGCGGGTCGGCGATTTGCGGCGAGCCGGCGAACACATTGTGGTTCCAGGCCGGCGATTGCCCCGTATGCAGCGCGTGCGCCAGGAACTGGAGCTGCGGCAGGAAGTGCGCCTTCGCATCCCACGGCACGGTGACGTCGCCCGAAAGCCACGGCAGCGCGAAGAGAGCCCAGCCAACCGCAAACGCGGCAGCCGCCGCGCCATAACCGCTTCTGAGTTTTGCAAACATGACTGCCGGCCGTGTCCCCGTTTATTTTCCAGGTAGATAGTGCAGACGCGAATTTGTCTTTTCTTTATTGGGAGCGTGGTGAAAAAACGGTAGCGTACCGCCGCTAAAGACGGAAGGCCGGCTAACGTCGCAGTTTGACGCGGTTATACCGCGCTTTGTGCCAAAGCTGTGGCATTGTGCCCACGCCCGGTAAATATTGTTACATTTGCCCACAAGCTCAGGTTTAGCTCGGCCTTCGCGGACGGGCAGGGGAGGCTTGAAAACAGACGATCCCCCGCCGCAAGAACACCGGGAAATAACAACCTTTCAACAAAACTTGTTACTTAAGGTTGCGGCTTCGTCCGCGTTATCGGTTATAGTTGCTCTCGCGCCGCAACCATAGGCGCGGGAGCCAAACGATGCGGAAGAAAATCCTCTCGGTCGATGACGATGAACTCAATAGAGACATTCTCACCGAGCATCTGACCGCGGCCGGTTATGAGGTCGTCGAGGCCAGCGACGGCGACATAGCGCTCAAGCTTCTGGCCGAAACTCCCGGCATCGACGCAATCCTGCTCGACCGCATGATGCCCCGCCTCAGCGGCATGGAGGTCCTGAAGGCAGTCAAGGCGGACCCTCGCCACGCCGATATTCCCGTCATCATGCAATCGGGCGCGGCGGAGCGCGAACAAGTTCTGCAGGGCATAAATGCCGGGGTCTATTACTATTTGGCGAAGCCTTACGAGAAACAGATGCTTCTGGCCATCGTGGGTGCGGCGCTCAAGGATGCCGCCGGCAAGAAAAAGCTTCGCGAGGAGGCCGGCCGGCAAAGGCGCATCCTCGGCCTCATGGAACAGGCGCGTTTCCGCTTCCGCACGCTTGAGGACGCTAGAAATCTCGCCTTTCTGATCGCCAATTGCTTTCCCGAGCCGCAATCGGCCGTGTACGGGCTGAACGAGCTGCTCGTCAACGCCGTGGAGCACGGCAATCTGGGCATCACCTACGCCGAGAAAACCACGCTCGTCCTCGAAGGCCGCCTTGTCGATGAGATCGGCAGACGCCTCACGCTTCCGGAAAACCAGGAGAAATGGGGCTATCTTTCCTTTGAAACGGGCGGGGGCGAGCTTCGCGTCCACATCAAGGATGAGGGCCAGGGCTTCGACTGGCGCCCCTATCTTGAGTTGAGCCCCGAGCGCGCAACCCACCCGCACGGGCGCGGCATCGCCACGTCAAGGCTCGTGTCCTTCACGGCCGTCGAATATGCCGGTTGCGGCAATGAGGTAGTCTGCACCCAGACGCTGGCCGGCCGCGGCGGCGCGAATGACGGGCCCGCTACTGCGCGTTGCCCCGGAAGCCCGGATTCGGCGAATAGCTGAAAGCCGATCCCCGGCTGCCAGGGGGCGTAATGCCGTAGGGACCCGCGCCGGCCAAACTGCCAGGGCCGGGACCCACGCCAGAATAAACCTGGAAGCCGCTCTGCGACTGCGTCTTGCCGTTCACCTTGTCCTGCAGAGCCTGGAAATTCTCCGGGTCGGACAGATCGACCGCCGTCCCGTTCGGGCTGCCCTGCGCGGTCTGCTCCTGAGACCAGGCCCAAGCCCCGTTAGCCGCGATCAAGGCCGCAATCGAAACCGCGCCGATCATAGCAAGTGTGCGCATCTATTTCCCTCGCTCACCGTTTGCTTTTCCCATCATTTACCATGCCGCCCGCGCCCTTGTACAGCCCCCAAGACCCGCAACGGCAAAATGGTTACAAATTGAAATAAGCCACGCGCAAGCACGGCGAAGGGCAGGGGGAAAAGGGGAAGGCCAGGGGGCTAGCCCCCTGGACCCCTATTGGGATGCAACGTTATCGCGAGGTGGCTTGCAGCCGGCGTGGCGAACACTCGCTCAGGTAACGAATGGGTTTTCGATGCGCAGCCCCTCGATCCTGGGCCACCTGAAGGCTGATGCAGCCTTCGCCCAAGGTCAATGCCCGGTTTACGGGCGCGGTTGCCCGCTCGCGCTTCAACGGCGCAGTAGGATCGAAAACATAGATCAGAATATTGGTGTCCAGAAAATATTTAACGCTCATTCATTTCTTCTCTGCTGAACTTCCGGCCTCCCGTGCTAACGTGCTTGAGCTTTTCCATCGTCTCCAAATGCCGCGTGAGCCGTAGCCCAGCCTCGGATTCCTCACGCGCATAGCTTTCCAGCCAGCGGCGTAGCTCATCCTCCAGCGTCGTGCCCCAGGCGCGGGCGCGCGAGCGAGCCTTCTCGATCAGCGCACCCTCAGCGCTTACGATAATATTTTCCTGCATGGTGCAGCCTCCAGACTTCCAGGCATAACGATATTATACCTTGCACGCGCTCGTAAGCTACCGCGGTTCCCATTCCGGCCCTGCGAGAATCGTTAGAAAGCTCACGGCAGAGGAAATAGCAGCGCTGGATGCGCTGAGCGGCAATCCCGATCTCACCGATCCGGATGCGCCGGAAGTTGCCGCTTGGGACGGCGCGCTACGCGGCGGTCTCTACCGCCCCGTCAAGCGTCCGGTGACGATGCGGCTCGACGCCGATGTGCTGGAATGGTTCCGCTCCCGCCACGCCAGGGGCTACCAGACGAGGATCAACGCCGTGCTGCGGGAGTATATCGCGCGGCACCGGCACGAACCGGCGTGATTGCTGGGGCGAACCGGCTGCCGCCGGACATCGGCTACGGGCGCAAACCACTTGCCCCGGCCATGATCGCCGTGAACGGACCCCGGACGAAAAGTGCACGCTCTCCAGCGCCGTGACCCTGGAAATTCTGGCAATCCTTTGAGACTCGTTCCGAATGACGGAGCAAGTTGTGGTAAAGGGTATCGTACTGCCAGCCCGCCGCCAGGTTGACAATCCGGCGCCACCCGGTAACATGTTACCAATGGCCAAGATCCATACACGTCCATCGTCGAATCCGCGCCGCGCCGCGGACAAGATGCGCACCTACCGCGCCAAGCTGCGCCGCCAGGGCTTGCGGCCGGTGCAGCTATGGGTGCCCGATACCAGAGCTCCAGGCTTTGCGGAAGCCTTGAGACAGCAGTCGCTGCTTGTCTCGCGCTCTCCCGGCGAAGAGCGGGACATCGCCTTTATCGAAGGGCTGCTTGCCGGAAATCTCGATCTGCCCAAGCCATGAGGCGGGGCGATATTGTCACCGTCGCCTTCGCTGGCGATTTCGGCAAGCCGCGCCCGGCCGTGATCGTGCAGTCCGATTACCTCAACGATACGCATGCGACGATCCTGCTGTGCCCGTTCACAAGCGAGCTTGTGGATGCGCCGCTGATCCGGATTCCTGTTGTTCCTTCGCAGGAGAATGGTTTGCGCACCCCCTCGCAAATCATGGTGGACAAAGTGGCGCCGGTACGGCGGGAAAAAATCGGTCCGCACATCGGCGTTCTCGATCCCGGAACCCTTGTGCGGCTCGACCGGTCGCTCGCCGTGGTCTTCGGCCTTGTAAGCTGAGCCTGTGAAATAGAAGGCCACCGGGTCGCCATGCCGGTTTAGCCGGAGAACTGCTGCCATTCGCCTTCGGCGAGACTGCTTTCGCTCGCGGCGCGTGGCAACCCGTAGCGTATAAGTGGTGAAGTTCTAAAGATTAACGATTTAAGTCCTGCCAACCCAAGGCCACCCGGAACCCGAGATCGTAGTAACGGTCGCCAGGAGTGTCGTAGTTGGCGCGGTACGCCGCGCGGAGGACCTGCGGACCGCCGATCCACGAGCCGCCGCGAAGGCCACGATATTTGCACTCTCCAGTTGTCCATGCCGAACCGTCGTCCGGTGCATTATGGTAATCTTCGTGCCAGCAATCCTCCACCCACTCCCACACATTGCCATGAACCTGATACAACCCCCATGGGTTCGGATCGAAGGATTTTACGGGCATGGTCCTGCCCCGGTAGACGCCTTTTGCGCTGCCATTATAAGTATAGTTGCCGTCGTAATTGGCTTGGTCAGGGCTAATGGACGCCCCCCACCAGAACAGCGATTTCTTGCCGGCCCGCGCGGCATATTCGCGCTCGGCCTCGGAAAGCAGCCGGTATCGCTTCCCGGTCTTCTCCGACAGCCATTTCACGTAAGCCTGGGCGTCGTCCCAGTTCACATTGATGACCGCCATGTTGCCCCGGCCCCAGCCTTGATCGCTTGGCTTATAGCCGCCGCAACCGCCATCGTCCGCGCAGGCGTCCCATTCCGCGAACGTCACGGCGAACCGCCCAACCGCGAACGGCTTGGCGAATGTCACTTGGTGCTGCGGCTCTTCGGACTTTTGATGCTCCGGCTCGTTCTCCGGCGAGCCCATCGTAAAGCTCCCCGCCGGCGCGATCACCATCTCGGGGCAGTCCGGGCAATCCTTGAAGCTCTCGCCCGAGCCCGGCTTGATGCAGGGCCGCGTATTCGACCGCGCAACGGCCACGAGCAGCCCGTCGCACACCGGTTCGGCCTGAATCGCAGGGGCGGGCGCCGGCGGCGCAACAACCGCCACCTGCGTGTCCTTCGGCGCAAGGGCGGGCTTCGTCTGCGCGGTGGGCGCCAGCGCGTCTTGGGGCTTCCCGGCCTCCGCCGGCTTGCCCGACGACCAGAACCACCAGGGCGAAGCCTTGCTCTGCTTCAGCTCCTCCAGCCGCGCCTTGGCAAAGCCCGCGTAGACGCTATCGGGGAAGCGGCGGATGTACTCCTCCAGCACGGCCTCGCTCGATGTGCCCTGCACCGCGATCCATGCCTGCGCGGCTTCGCCCGCCGGCGCTTGCTGCTGCGATGCGGCGGGGTTGAAGTAGAACCGCGCCCGCAGCGCATGGTTCTCCCACGGCACCTGCTTCTCGCCGGTCGTGGCGAGCACCTCGTTGCGGACCGCCGTCAGGATCGAGAGAATGTCCTCGCCCGGCGTGCCGATGGCCTTGGCGAGCGGCCCGGAATAGGGCGAATTCCGCCCTGAGCCGTCGAGCGCAACATTGCCGGGCTGCGTCGAGAAGCTGATGAGCGTGCCCACGCCCGACTCCGCCGGCGCGAGGCCGTGCCCGATGTCAGCGGAGCGGGTGCCCAGCGCGCGGGCGAGGTTGCGGGTCAGGGGATTGTTGCGGCAGGCGTCGAGGAACAGGATGTTGGTTTTCGCCTCGCGCTCCATGGTGCGCTGCACGAGGTCTAGCCGCACCGCTTCGAAGTCGAGCGCGGCCGCGCTATCCAAGGCCGCGTCTATGGGCACGAGATAGTTCACGCCCGCGACTTGCAGCCCATGCCCCGAATAATGGAAGACGCCGGCATCGGCGCCGGAAAGCGCGTTCGAAAATTCGAGGATCTTGCGATCCATGGTGCGCTTGTCGAGGTCGGTGCCGAGGATCACCGTAAAGCCCAGCGCCTTCAGCGCCGCGGCCATATCCTCCGCGTCGTTCTTGGGGTTGGTGAGGGCCGGCGCATTCGTGTAGGCGCTGTTGCCGATGACGAGCGCCACGCGCTTTGCGGCCAGCGCCGCGCTGCCGGCAAAGGCCAGCACCATTAGGCTCACGAAAATCCGCGCCGCCGCCCGCAGCATGCCTCGCCCTACAAGCCAAACTGTCCAATTTCCGCACAATGCTACAAGCCTCGCGACCACGCAAGCAGCGGTTCGGGGGTAGCGGCATGACCTGCGGGAATCTCCCCTCACCCCAGCCCTCTCCCCATGGGAGAGGGAGTCCCGTCGCAGCCGTTGTTAGGGCGTCCCCTCTCCCATGGGGAGAGGGACAGGGTGAGGGGAGATTCGCCCGGTTCATGCCGCCACCGCCGCAAAATCTCCGGCCCCGGCTTAAAGCATTGTGAAGCCCCGTAAGCGGCACATTATAGTTAATCCCCGCATGGTTAACGCCGGATCTCGTGTTTTTCGCCGCCGCGTTTTTACGAATCTTTTCGCGTTTTAGGTTGAATTCCACGATTCCAAAATCCGTTTAAATATACGCGCAAGTTTAATCTTAACCATAAAACGGTGCATTTCGCCACGCCGACCGCAGCGGACCTGGCGATAATTCTCCTGTATTATCAACGCCGTATCCAAAGTTAAGCCTTTAGAAAGGTGCATGCGCCCATAGTTGCACCTTAATGGAGCGCGCGGCATTTGCGCCAAATTGGCCAGAAATGCCGCGAAGTTGAGGTGAACGGGAAGTTACCAAGGACCGGCGAAAGTCCGATATATGGTGCCGCGGGCGGATGCTAAAATCCGGCCAGAGTGAGGTTGTACCGATGACAATAGAGGTGGGAGTAGGGGAATGAAACGCTCAGGGCTTGTTGGGGCACTGGCTGCTCTGGTTTTTGCGGCGGCAATTCCGGCGGCGGCGCTCGCCGCGGCGGAGGATGCCATCGGCACCTGGAAGGACACCGAAACCGGCGGCATCACCCAAATTTACGCCTGCCCCGGCGGGATCTGCATCAAGGTCGTGACGCCCAGCAAGGACCGCACGGTGGACACGAACAACCCAAATCCCGCGCTGAAAGGCCGCCCGATGGCGGGCGCCGTCATCATGTCCGGCGCGGCGAAGGACGGCGCGGACCGCTGGAAGGGCGACGTCTACAACTCGGAAGACGGCAAGACCTACGGCGGCTATGTCACGGTCAAAAGCAAGGACGAGGTGAAGCTCGAAGGCTGCGTGCTGAGCTTCATTTGCAAGTCGCACACTTGGCGGCGCGCACAATAGCCGCGCCGTGGTTGAGCGAGAGCGAAGCGATCCAGGAGGAACATGCACCGGGCAAGCTCCCTGGATCGCCGCGAGATTAAAATCCGCGCTGCGACGGCTCGGCGCTGGCCATCTTATTCGCCCAGGCTTTGGCCGCGGCCTTGTTCGCCACCCAGTTCGGCAGGAAGGTGAATGCCTCCTCCAACAGATGCGGCGTATGCTGGCCGGGGGAATAGTGGAGGGCGCGGTCGTAATATTCCTGCAGCGCAGGCCGGTAGTCCGGGTGCGCGCACTTGGCGATAATGACTTGGGCGCGCTGCCTCGGCGCCAGCCCGCGCAGATCTGCAAGCCCTTGTTCTGTCACCAGGATTTGCACGTCGTGCTCGGTATGGTCGACATGCGTCGCCATCGGCACGATGCACGAAACCTCGCCGCTCTTGGCAACCGACGGCGTCATGAAGATCGACAGATACGCATTACGCGCGAAATCGCCCGATCCGCCGATGCCGTTCATGATGGAGGAGCCCCGGATATGCGTTGAGTTGACGTTGCCGTAAATGTCGGCCTCGATCAGCCCATTCATGGCGATTATGCCCAGCCGGCGGATGATCTCGGGGTGGTTGCTGATCTCCTGGGGGCGCAGCACGATACGCTCGCGGTAGAAGTCGATATCGTGGTCGAATTCGAGCATCGCCTCGGGGCTCAGCGACAGCGCCGTGGCCGACGCGAAAGTCATCTTGCCCTGCTTGATGAGATGCAGCATGCCGTCCTGGAGGACTTCGGTGTAGGCCGTCAAATTATCGAACGGCCCATGCTCAAGCCCCGCCATGACCGCATTGGCGACGTTGCCCACGCCCGATTGCAGCGGCAACAGGTCCTTGGGCATGCGGCCCATTTTCACCTCGTGGGCCAGGAACTCAAGGATATGGCCCGCGATCGCCTTCGAATTCTGGTCCGGGTTCGCGAATTTCGAATTCCGGTCGGGGGCGTGCGTCTCGACCACGGCGATCACCTTGGCGGGGTCGCAGCGCAAATATTTCTCGCCGATCCGGTCGCCCGCTTTGACGATGGGAATGGGCTGCCTGTCGGGCGGAAGGCGCGTGCCGTAGTAGACGTCGTGCATGCCTTCGAGGGCCGGGTTGGTCCAGGAGTTCACCTCCAGGATCACCTTGTCTGCCTGGTCGAGCCAGGTCTTGTTGTTGCCGATCGAGGATGACGGGATGCAGCCGGCCATCTTCCAAAACGCCCGCCACCTCAACGACCGAGACGTCGAGCTTGCCGAAAAAGCCGAACCAGACGAATTGCGCCACCTGGCTTAGATGGATGTCGATGTACTCCATCTCGCCGGCATTGATGCGCTTGCGGCAGATGGGATCGGATTGATAGGGCAGCCTGAGTTCGATCCCATCGGCCTCGGCAAGCGCCCCGTCAAGCTCAGGCGCGGTGGAAGCGCCCGTCCAAACTCCGATCTTGAAAGCTTCGCCGGCCGCGTGCAGCGCCCGGATTCGCTCGGCAAGCGCGCCCGGGATCGCCTTGGGATAGCCCGCGCCGGTAAAGCCGCTCATGCCGACATTGGCGCCGGCAGGGATAAGCGCCGCCGCCTCGTCCGCCGTCATAATCCTGTCTTTGAGCGCAGGGCAAAGTACACGTGATCCGCTCACGTTCTGCTCCTTGTTCCGTTTTTTGCTTAGGCCAGGGTGGTTGCGTGAGCGTATGCAACACAGCGGAACCGTTCAAGCGCGCGGCAGCGAATCCCGTGCCTACGCGATCCAGCCATGCGTTTTCAGCATCGCTAATGTAGCGTGTTATAGGACTTTGGTATTGAAGGAATACCGAAGCCCCGCTGTGGCGGGGCTTCGGTATTCCAATCTGGGGGCCGAAGGAGTTTACTCCTCCTGCACCGCGTCGCCTTCGAATAGGGCCTCCGCGGCAATAGCGGCCTGCTCGGCGGCATAATCCGCGGCGTAGTCGTCCTTGACCTTCGTCACGTCCTCGCCCGCGGCTTGGCGGTCGGCCTCTTCTTCGGTGCGGGCCACGTTGATCACAACCTTGACGGCGACCTCCGGGTGAAGGCCGACGCGGACCTCATGAAGCCCTGAGATTCTTGATCGGACGGTCGAGAAGAACCTGCACGCGATCGATGGTGAAGCCACCGGCGGTCACCGCATCGGCCACGTCGCGCGTCGACACGGAGCCGTAAAGCTGGCCGGTATCGCCGGCCTGCCGGATGACGCGGAAGCGCTGACCGCTGAGCTTGCCAGCAATCGCCTCGGCCTCTTGCTTGCGTTGCAAGTTGTTGGCCTCAAGCTGCGCGCGCTCCTTCTCGAAGTGCTTCATGTTCTCTTTGGTGGCGCGCATCGCCTTGCCCTGCGGCAAGAGGAAATTGCGCGCGAAACCGGGGCGAACCTTGACGATATCGCCCATCTGGCCCAAGCGGCCGATCCGTTCCAGGAGAATAACCTGCATGGGTGCCTCCTACTTCAGCACGTATGGGAGGAGGCCCAAAAAGCGCGCGCGCTTGATGGCCTTGGCGAGTTCGCGCTGCTTCTTCGCGGACACCGCCGTGATGCGCGACGGCACGATCTTGCCGCGCTCGGAGATGAAGCGCTGCAAAAGCCGCACGTCCTTATAGTCGATGACCGGCGCATTGTCGCCCGTGAAGGGGCAGGTCTTGCGGCGACGGTAAAAGGGGCGGCGTGCTCCACCGGCGCCGCCGCTGGCGCCCATTCCTTGCATGCTCATTCTTCAACTCCTGCCGTCGCTGGCGCCTCAGCCCGGGGTGCACGCGGTCCGCGCGCTCCGCCGCCTTCGCCGTCACGAAATCCTCCGCCAAATCCGCCGCCGCCAAAGCCACCGCCATCGCGCCGCGGAGGCCGGCCGCCTCTATCGCCGCGATCGCCTCTGTCACCGCGGTCGCCGCGCTCACGCTCGCGGTCGTCCTGCTTACGCATCTGGATGGACGGCTTCTCGTCCAGTTCCTCGACGCGCACGGTCAGGAAGCGCAGAATATCGGTGGAGATCAGCATCTGGCGTTCCATCTCGGCCACCGCCGCGTGGGGCGCCTCGATGTTGAAAAACGCGTAATGTGCGCGCCGATTCTTCTTGATCTTGTAGGCGGTGGACTTCAAACCCCAATATTCGGTCTTGGTGACCTTGCCGCCAAGCTCTTCGATGACGGCCTTGTAGGCGTTCATAAGCCCTGTGACTTGCGCCGCCGTAACGTCCTGGCGCGCAAGAAAGGTATGCTCGTATAGTGGCATATCGGCCTTTCCCAGTTGCGTTTGTGTCCGGCGCAGAGCCCCCGTCAAGCCTTGGAAAGGCGTTGAAGGATCTTAAGCAGAGGAGAGACACGGGAACAAGGGCGCTTGCGCACCTCGGCATGCATCCCTTCCGGGAATAGCATACCGCTTCCGTTCAGCCTCAAACCGGACGGTTCTGGCACTATATGTAAATTCGGTTCGTACGCAAGAGCTTTCCCAGCGGTTTTTCTTTACGGCGCAATCGTAGGGAAAAGTTCTTTCCGCCAAATTAATACCCGCCGGGCGTCGACGTAAGGCATTGATATTGCGCGAAATATTTTGTCGTGACGGAGCGCGGCGATGCACGAGGAACGGTGCATTTTTTGGTTAATTGCGCTCTTGCAAATATATTTAAACGGATTTTGGAGTTGTAGAATTCGACCGAAAACGCGAAAAGATTCGTAAAAAGTGGTGGGCGAAAAATATGAGGATCTGGCGTTAACCATCGCCGCGTTAAGCATACGGGCGATGTAGGCCGGGTTAGCGGTTTGTTAACCTCGGGCGGTGTCTGCAAAAGCCCCCTCACCCCAGCCCTCTCCCGCGGAGGGGAGAGGGGGTAGGTAGTGCCGGTTGGAATGGGGTGCCTGTCTCCAGCAAGGGGAGGGGGATTCCCTCGCAACGGGCACTTACCCTCTCCCCTTGCGGGAGAGGGTAGACGCGAAGCGGCCGGGTGAGGGGTAAGCCACACGCACCGCACTACAATTGCGGGCCGCTGGCGAGGTAGGCGGCGATGGGGTCGCGGGCCGGGTCGTAGCCCGCCACATCCTTGTCGAGGGTCGAGCGGAGATAATCGTCGCGCTCGGCGTTGTAGGCGTCGCGGGCGGCTTGGAGCTGGGCTAGCCCCGCGTGGCCCGCGGGCAGGATCGCTTCGAGGCGCGGCAGCAGGCCGAACCAGCCGCCGGAGATGGTCCGGCCGGTGCGGGCGTCGTGGTAGGGTTCGCCGGCGACGGCGGCGAGTGCCGCGGCGAGGGCGGCTTCCCGCGCGGGCGCGTTTGCGGCGCAGGCAATTTCGGCGTCGAGCACGGCAAGCTCGGGCACGGCGCGGCCATAGCCGTGTTTCTCGATGAGCGCGGCGGCTCGATCGCGATAGGGGCGGGCATCGGCTGCGCCCTGTCCGGCGAGCGCGATGCGGGCGCGGAGCAGCTGCGCTTGCGTGAGGAACAGCGGCATGGGGCCGCGCGCGGCGATGTCCTCGGCCTCGTGCAGGGGGTCGGCGGCGGCGTTGGCGGCGGCGCAGCGCCAGAGCGCTTCGGCATGGGCGAGCAGGCCGCGAGGCAAATAATCTTCACGATTGGCGCGGCGCAAGGCGGCGAGGGCTGCGGCGGAGCGTGTGGCGCAGGCTTGCGGAGCGGGCACGCCCTGCGGGGCGTCCGCCAGCAACGCGCGGGCTTGCGTTAGCGTTTCGAGGGCGATGTTGAGCAGCCAATAGTTCCGTCGCGCGACCTTGATGGCATAGGCCGCGCGGGCGGCGGCTTCGCGTTCGCGGCCGCGGGCGAGCAGCAGACCGCAAGTGCGATAGCCCGGCAGCGAACAAAGGCGTGGCAGATCGGGCTGATCCTCCTTTTGCAGTGCTTCGGCTTCGCGGAACAGCGCTCCGGCGCGGGAGAGGTTGCCCGTCTGGAACAGCGCATGGGCATGCTCACCGCGCCTGCCCATGCGCTGGAAGGCGCGGCCGGAGCGATCCGCGAAGGCCACGGCCACCTCGCCCACCGCCGCTGCGCCATCCTCGCCCGGAAGCTGGCCGATGGTGACCAGCAGCTCGCTGAGATTGCCTGCGTCAATCGCTGCGTTTTCGAAATCACCGAGTTGAGCGGTCAAATCGGTTACGGCGCGCAAGGGCTCGGCGGCGTTCTCCAGGCGCCCGAGCGCGCGCAAGTAAGCACCCGCCAGGTTTAGCGTCAGCGCGCGGTCGGCCGCGGACAGGCGCGGCGAGGGCTTCGCAAACGGCGTCTCGAAAAAGCTCGCCAGCGCCGCCAGCTCCTCGCCGAAAAGCCCGAGCTTTCTCGCCGCGAAATACTCACTGCCGCGCATAACGCGCGGCAGATAGACCTCGGCGAAGGTCTCGGCCTCACGCTCTGCCGCGCAGCCATGGGCGATGGCGGAAAACAGCGGGTTCATCCCCGCTTCGTCTTTGGGCAGAAAGGCATTCAGCGCCTTGTCAAAGTCTGAACGGCCGATGACCTTTGCTGCTCTCTGCCGCTCGGCAACCTTAGCATCCCGCAGGGTAGGGGGCGTATCTTTGCCCGGATCGCGCCCAGCAGCAAGTGCCCACTGGTTGGCGGCAAGATCTTCCGGAAATGCAGCGGCAATAGCCAACGCGGCATAAGCGACGGGGTCGCGGAAGGCCATCGGCAGGCCGGAATAGCGATAATAGTCGTGCAGGCGCGAATGGGCCGTCTTGAACGCGGTCCGGTCAATCTGCGCGAGGCGCTGGCCGAAATATTCGCGCACCAGCGGGTGGCAGTCGAGCGCGCCGGGCGCGTCCCCGTCCGCTGGCGAGAGCAGCCCCTGATCGCGCAGCCGCGCAATCGCCTCGTTCCATTGCGTGGCGCGTACCTCGGCGGCCAGCGCGCCATCGGTGAGGCCGGGGATGGCGGGCGGCGCGATCAAGGCGTCGAACACCTCGCGCGGCACGGGCTGGTCGAACAGGCCGAGCATATAGAGCAGCGCGAGCTGCTTGCCCGCCGGTGTGGACGCCGCTTTCTCTGAAAGGGTTTGCTTTTCGTCTTTGAAAAGCTGGTCGAGCTTCACGTTGTGCGCCCATTCCGGGATAATGCCGAGCTGAAGGGCGATTTGCTTTTTTAGCTCGATCTCATAGGCGCTCATGACGCGGTAGGGATCGCGCTCGTCGTCGCCGCCCACATGGGCGAGATCGGGCAGGAGGTCGGCGCGGCGCGCATCGCCGCCGTGATGGGTGACGAGATATTGCGCGACGAGGTTGAGGGCCAGCGCATGGCCGCGCAAATCATGCGCGAGCTTGGCCAGATGCTTGGCGCTGCCCGTCACGCCGCGCGCTGTCAGCAGCGCGACCGCCGGCTCTGCTTTCAAGGCCGTGAGCGCGATGGGCAGAACGCCCGGCGCGTGGAACTCCTTCAAATCCTTGAGCTTGATGCGCGTGGTGACGATGACAAGGCCCGGATTGTCCGCCGCCAGCTCGCGCAGCAGCACGGCCATGCCTTTGTCTTTCAGCATGCCGGAGACGCCGGCGCTGTCGTCCTTGCCGCCGCCAGTGCGCCCCGCCGGATATTGCAGCGGCTCCATACCATCGAGGAACAGGAGCGTGCGCTGCGTGCGGACGAGGCGGGCGAGCGCGCGGCCTTTTTCGGCGGGCGAGGGCAGTTCGCGGCGGATCAGCGTGCGCTGCGCGTCTTCGATCTCCTTGCGCGTCGGCGTGCGGCCCGCGCGGTTGCGCGCCTCGGCTTCGGCGGCTTCGCGCTCATAGCCGAAGAAGATCAGCGCCGCGATATAGAACGGGTCGGCGTCGCCCTGGCGGTTCTCGTCGGTGCCCTGGCTGTAAAACGACCAGACGAACACGCGCTGCGCGCCGCGCCAGCCGCCTTCCTCCAGCATTTGAATGAAATGGCGGACGAGCGCGGTCTTGCCAGTGCCGGCGATGGCGTCGAGCACGACGATGTGGGTGCGGCCGGAGTCCCAGGCGTTGTAGAGCTGCGCCATCTCGGCGTCGCGGCCGAACAGCTCGGGGGAGAAGGTGGTTGGCAGCCGCGAGGTGTCGATGTCCTCCGGCGCGACGCTGAAAATGCTATAGGTGCCGTCGCTCTGCTTCTGGCCGCTCAGCGCGTTGAGCAAGATTTCCGGCGCGGTGCCGGCAATGCTCAGCGGCAGCCGGTGCTCGATGTTGAACGGCACTTTCGGCTCGCATGGCTCGACATCGACGGGCACGAGCTTCTTCTTGTTGCGCGCATATTCGGCCTCGGCCGTCACGTAGTCCGACGCAATCGAGTGGCGCGACCAAAGCACCACCACGCGCTTGGCCTGCTCGATGCCGTCATGGATCGAAAAGACGTAATTGCCGCCGGGCTCCAGGCGTTTCTTGTCGCGCCAAACGCTCAGGCCCGCCTTTTCGAGCAGGGCTTCGAGCGCTTCGGCATGCGCCACATCCTTGCTGGAATAGGAGATAAAAACATCGGTTCCGGCGGCCATGCGCCCGCTCCCACTGCTTCGTCATGCAAATGCCGGATCATCTAAGCAGAAAATCGCGGCCGCAGCCATTGGCATCTGCACACACGTCTGTGCGGGCCAAAAAGGCGCATCGCTGCCGCCCAAAGCCCCCCTTGACAGGCCGCCGCGAAACGTGTCTCTGGCGCCACGGGGCGTGACCGGCAAAGCTGCCGCCACGCCCAAAAACAGACGTGAGTAGCGCACGAGCCGCATGACATTTGCATTCACATTTCCGGGGCAAGGCAGCCAGGCCGTAGGCATGGGGCAGGGGCTGGCGCAGAGCTTCCCCGCCGCGAAAGCCGTGTTCGATGCCGTGGACGAGGCTTTGGGCGAGAAGCTGTCGCGCGTCATGTGGGAAGGCCCCGAGGCGGAGCTGACGCTGACGAAGAACGCGCAGCCTGCCCTGATGGCGGTGTCGCTCGCGGCGCTTGCCGTGCTGCGCCAGGACTATGGCGCGGACGCGATCAAGCCGGTGTTTGTCGCGGGCCATTCGCTGGGCGAATACTCGGCGCTCGCGGCTGCGGGCGTGTTTACAGTGGCCGATGCGGCGAAGCTGCTGCGCTTGCGCGGGCTCGCCATGCAGGAGGCCGTTCCGCCAGGGCAGGGCGCGATGCTGGCCCTGCTGGGCGCGGAGATCGAGCAGGCGGAAAAGCTCGCCGCTGCGGCGGCTGATGGCGATGTCAGCCAGGTTGCGAACGACAACGCGCCCGGCCAGGTGGTTATCAGCGGCTCGAAGGCGGCCATGGACCGGGCGATTAAGCTCGCGCCCGAATTTGGCATCCGCCGCGCCGTGCCGCTGCCGGTGAGCGCGCCGTTCCATTGCGCGCTGATGAAGCCGGCCGCCGATCGCATGGCCGAAGCGCTTGAAAATGTTAAGCTTTCGGCGCCCAGCGTGCCGCTTATCAGCAATGTCACCGCAGGCCCGGTCACGGATACGCAGGAAATCAAAAGCCTGTTGGTCCGGCAGGTTACGGGCGTTGTGCGTTGGCGCGAATCCGTCGCCTATATGGTTGACCATGGTGCGGCCACGCTGTTCGAGATCGGCGCGGGCCGCGTGCTGACCGGGCTTGCGAGGCGTATCAAGGCAGCCGCCGATGCGCGCTCCGTGGGCAGCCCGGAGGACGTGGCGGCCTTCGGCGATTGGCTGAAGGCGCGCGTGGAGGCCTAAGGGCGGCAGAGGACTTGTTATGTTCGATTTGACTGGAAAATGCGCGCTGGTAACCGGCGCTTCGGGAGGCATCGGCGAGGCTATCGCGGCTGCCATGCACGCGCAGGGCGCTACCGTGGCGCTCTCGGGCACCAGGCGCGAGAAACTTGACGAACTGGCGGCCAAGCTCGGCAGCCGCGCTCACGTCCTCCCCTGCGACCTGCGCGACCGCGCGCAAGTTACGGGCCTCGTGGCGCAGGCCGAGGCTGCCATGGGACAGCTCGACATCCTCGTCAACAACGCGGGCGTCACCAAGGACAACCTCTTCATGCGCATGAAGGACGAGGAGTGGGACGACGTTATCGCCGTCAACCTTACCTCGGCTTTCGTGTTGTGCCGGGCAGCACTGCGCAACATGATGCGCCGCAGGTACGGGCGCATCGTCAACATTTCGTCGATCAGCGGCGTGTTCGGCAATCCGGGGCAGGGCAACTACTCAGCCTCCAAGGCGGGGCTCGTCGGCATGACCAAGTCGCTGGCGCGCGAGGTGGCCTCGCGCGGCATTACGGCAAATTGCATCGCGCCGGGCTTCATCGAAACGCCGATGACGCACGCGCTCAACGAAAAGCAGACAGAGGCCATCGCAAGCTCCATCCCGGCCGGCACGTTCGGCAAGCCTGGAGACATTGCGGCGGCGGCGGTGTTCCTCGCCAGCGAGGAGGCCCGCTACATCACTGGAGAAACGCTTCACATCAATGGTGGCATGGTCATGGTATAACCGCTCCGCTTAGCGCTTAGGAGCGCCAAGCGGAGACAACCGGGTTTGGTTCGCTTTGAGGGCGAAAAGAATGGCCGGGAGCCAAAAAAAAGCTTCCGCCGCTCACCCTTCAATGCTACCAGCCACGTCGCGCCCGGTTGAGTTCCATGTCCGATGTGTTGCGGCGTTGTAATATACCGAGCTTACCGTAGGTAAGTTAGGCGCTTGGATCACTAGGGGAGACCGTGAGGAAAACATGAGCGATATATCGGACCGCGTGAAGAAAATCGTCATCGAGCACCTTGGCGTTGAAGCCGACAAAGTAACCGATAACGCCAGCTTTATCGATGATCTGGGCGCGGACAGCCTGGACACGGTCGAGCTCGTGATGGCCTTCGAGGAAGAGTTCGGTGTGGAAATCCCGGACGACGCCGCGGAGACGATCCAGACCGTCGGCGACGCCATCCGCTTCCTGGAAGCCCATTCCACGAAGGGCTGATGTCCCTGATTATCAAGAGCGTGCCACCTTCCCGCATCTTGCGGGGGGTGTCGCGGGCGATCGGGTGCCGGCAGGTCATGCAGGCCAGCCTTTGCGTCGCTGACCTTGCGTTAGAGAGCCGGAGGAAAGGATGCGGCGCGTAGTCATTACCGGCCTCGGTTTGGTAACGCCCTTAGGGGCTGGTGCCGGGCACGTGTGGTCGAATCTGCTTGCGGGCAAGAACGGCGCCAAGCGGATCACCGAGTTCGATGTATCCGATATCGCTTGCCAGATCGGCTGCGTGGTCCCGCGCGGCTCCGCGCCGGGCGAGTTCAATCCAGACGATTGGATGGAGCCCAAGGAGCAGCGCAAGGTCGACGATTTCATCGTTTACGCGGTGTCGGCCGCGGATCAGGCCATCGCCGACTCCGGCTGGAGTGCCAAGACCGAGGATGAGCGCGCGCGCTCCGGGGTCTTGATCGGCTCCGGCATTGGCGGCCTTCAAGGCATTGAGCGCGCCTCCATCCTGCTCCAGGAGAAGGGCCCGCGCCGCATCAGTCCGTTTTTCATTCCGGGGCGGCTGATCAACTTGGCCGGCGGTTACGTGTCGATCAAGCACGGGCTGAAAGGTCCTAATAGCGCCGTTGTTACCGCATGCTCGTCGGGCGCCCACGCGATTGGCGATGCCGCGCGCTTCATCGCGCTCGACGATGCCGACGTGATGGTGGCTGGCGGCACGGAGAGTTCGGTTTGCCGGCTTGGGCTAGCCGGGTTCGTCGCCTGCCGGGCACTTTCGACCGGCTTCAACGATCAGCCCCAGCGAGCGTCGAGACCCTACGACCGCGACCGCGACGGCTTCGTCATGGGCGAAGGCGCGGGCGTCGTGGTGCTTGAGAGTTACGAGCACGCCAAGGCCCGGGGTGCCAGGATTTACGCCGAGGTTATCGGCTATGGCCTTTCCGGCGACGCGTATCATATCACGGCGCCAGCCGAAAACGGCGATGGCGCTTACCGCTGCATGCAGATGGCGCTGAAGCGGGCCAAAGCCGCGCCGTCCGATATCGATTACGTCAACGCGCACGGCACATCGACGCCGATGGGCGACGAGATCGAGCTTAGGGCCGTGGAGCGTATCTTCGGCGAAGCAACGCCCGGCCTCACCATGTCCTCGACAAAATCCGCGACCGGGCATCTCTTGGGAGCGGCGGGGGCAGTAGAAGCCATTTTCTCGGTCCTGGCGATCAGGGACAATGTGGCCCCGCCTACGCTGAACCTCGACAATCCTTCGGTGGACACCGCCATCGACCTTGTTCCGCATAAGGCCAAGGAGAAGCGGATCGACACCGTCTTGAGCAACTCTTTCGGGTTCGGCGGGACCAACGCAAGCTTGGTTCTTAGGCGGGTTGATTAGCCTGCCTAATTTGCCCCCCGATTCGCTGGTAGAAATCCCGCTGCACAAGGGGTATACGTCTTTGTTGCCGTGCAGTCGGGCGTGTTTTGGAACGTCAAGGGCGAGAGTAAGCGGATCGCATGCCGGGAAATAACCGCCATTCCAAGCACAACACCGCTTATCGCGGCCAGCGCGACTACTCCATTTTGCCGCGCAGCCCGTCGGAAGCGCTTGAGCCGGACAGAGCGCCCGAACCGCCACGCGGAAGCAGGGCGCGTCCCCAGCATTGGCTCGTCGTTTTCTTCAACCGGCTCATCACGTTCCTGCTGATCGTGTCGATCTGCGTCGCGGGGCTGTTTTACGTCGTGCGCCGCCAGTTCGATGTGCCGGGTCCGCTGGCTTATCCAACCGTCTTCGTGGTAGCGGACGGCGAAGGCGTCCGCGCGATTGCCAAGCGGCTGGAGCGCGACGGGATTATCGACGACCGTTGGACTTTCATCATCGCGTCGCTGTACTTCAAGGTTAACAATAAGGTCAAAGTTGGCGAGTATGCCATCAAGGTGAACGCAAGCCTGCGCGATGTCTTGGACACGCTCGTTGAAGGCAAGTCGATACTTTATAGCGTTACGATACCCGAAGGGCTTACGAGCTATCAAATTGTGGAACGGCTGAAGGCCGATACGCACTTGGCCGGCGACATTGTCGAAGTTCCGCCGGAGGGAAGCCTTTTGCCGGATACCTATCGTATCGCGAAGGGAACGTCGCGCGAAGAGCTGATCCGGCGGATGCAGGGCAAGCAGAAGGAGTTTCTGGACGGGCTGTGGTCCACCCGTGCGCGCGACCTGCAAACCTGGAAGCCGGAAGACATCGTGAATATCGCCGCGATCGTGGAGAAGGAGGCGAGCAAGGCGGACGAGCGGCCTCGCGTCGCGGCGGTTTATTGGAACCGGCTCAAGAAAGGGATGCCTCTTCAGGCCGACCCGACGATCATCTACGGCGCGAGCAACGGAAAAGGCACGCTTGGGCGCGGCATCATGAAGAGCGAGCTTCAAGACGAGGACAACCCTTATAACACCTACAGGAATAAGGGCCTTCCGCCGACGCCCATCGCCAACCCGGGCCGGGCGGCCATAGAGGCGGCGCTCAATCCGGCGAAGACCTCGGACGTTTATTTCGTAGCCGACGGCACCGGCGGCCACGCGTTTGCGGAGAACTACGCGGATCATCAGCGAAACGTCGCCAAATGGCGCCAGATCGAGAAAGAGCGCGAGGACGAACAGCCCGCCACCCCCGCCACCACAGCGGCCGGCTGGGGCAGCGTAACCCTCGACAAGCTCCAAGCGTCGGACATCCCCCTGCCGCAGCGCAATCCCCATCGCTGATGGCGGCGCTTCGGTGCGGCGGCCTAGCAAGGGACGCTGGATTGGGATCGCCGCGAAGCAATGCAGAGTTAAGTCTCGTGGCTGCTCTGGATCGCCACGACGGCAAGTGCCGTCTCGCGATGACGGTCTACCCGATTAAGCGCATGATGCTCCAGCGCGGCGAAAAATTTCTGGACCGTGCCTGCGAATGCTGAAACATAGCGGGCTAGATGAGCGTGTGAAGTGATTGAATGGGGAACCTTCCGAAATGGCGGGCCGTCGTTACAGCGAAGGCAGTTAGGTGCTAACTGAAGTATTGAGCGATGCCCGGTTCCGCCAAAATCGAAGCTTCCGCCCCTCACCCTGTCCCTCTCCCCATGGGAGAGGGAACGCCCTAACAGCGGGCACAGCGTGGCTCCCTCTCCCATGGGGAGAGGGCTGGGGTGAGGGGAGGAAACTCCGGGCAATGCAGAACCGGGCATTTCTTCAGACGCTCCAGATGCGAGTTGACTTTTTCGGAAGAGACGTGGCATGAGCGCTGCTTTTTCGCCCTTGCGGCGCGGACTTTGCTTAATTCTATCTTCGCCCTCCGGCGCGGGTAAGACCACGCTCGCCCGCGGCTTGCTCGCCTCGGATGCGGGCCTAAAAAGCTCCGTCTCGGTGACGACACGGCCGCCGCGTGCAGGGGAAGTGGACGGGGAGCACTATTTCTTCGTTTCGCGCGAGCGGTTTGAAGCCATGCGCGCGGGCGGCGAGCTGCTCGAATCCGCGGAGGTTTTCGGTAATTTCTACGGGACTCCGGCGCAACCGGTCAAAGAGGCGCTCGCGCAAGGCAAGGATATCGTCTTCGACGTGGACTGGCAGGGCGCCGCCTCCATCGCATCCATTTTGCCAGACGACACGGTGCGGGTTTTTATCCTGCCGCCCTCGGCTGAGGAGCTGGCCCGCCGCATTTATACGCGCGGAACCGACGCCAAGCAGGTGATCGAAAACCGGCTCAAGGCCGCGGCGAGAGAAATATCGCATTGGAACGAGTACGATTATGTGCTCGTCAACCGGGATATTGAGGAAAGCCTGGCCGTGCTCAAGGCTATTGTGCAGGCCGAGCGCCACAGACGTCACCGGCAGCATGGACTTGCCGATTTTGTGTCGGGGCTTACCTCGGCGGCGCCTGCTTCGGGCGATACCAAATTGGGTTGAACGCTTCGGCAAAGACCCCCTCATCCTGTCCTTCTCCCCGCAAGCTCGCCTTGGCGAGCTTGCATCTCAGCGTGGCCGCATCCGCAAGCGGACGCGGCTGGGAGAAGGGACGCCAGAATTCTCGTTGCGGATAATTCTGGGGTCCTCTCTCCCCTTGGGGAGAGAGACAGAGTGAGGGGGTCTTTGCCGAAGCTGTGTAGTCGATCAACCGGCTCCCGTATGCCCCTTTTGGCGGTCAAGCTGGCGGGCGAGGCTGACGAAATCCGCAACGGTAAGCCGCTCCGCGCGCTGGGCCGGGTCGATGCCGGCATCGCTTAGAAGCGCGGCGGTGTCCGCGCCAAGCGAAGCAAGGCTGGAGCGCAGCATTTTCCGGCGCTGCCCGAAGGCGGCGGCTGTAACCCGCTCCAAAAAGGAGATGGGGACCGCGCCGGGCGCCATGGCCTGCGGAACGATTTCGATTAGCGCGGAGGAAACCTTGGGAGGCGGCACGAACACGCTCGGCGGCAGGTTGAACAGAATTCGCGGGCGCGCGCGATATTGGGCCAGAACGGCAAGCCGCCCATAGTCCTCGCTGCCGGGCTCAGCAACGAGGCGTTCGGCCACCTCGCGTTGCACCATTACGATGAGCTTATCGAACCAGGGCAGCCACCGCCCCGCAGTCAGCCACTGGACGATGAGGGCCGTCGCGATGTTGTATGGAAGGTTCGCGGCCACGCGGGTTGCGCCGGTTTCAGCGGCAACGGCGGCATAATCGGTGTGGAGCGCGTCCTGGAACAGCACGGAGAAGCGGCCCTCGCCGCGGTCCCCGATCTGGCGCAGGATTGGCTGGAAACGTTCGTCGCGCTCGATTGCGACAACCTTCGCGGCGCCTTCGAGCAGCAGCGCGCGGGTCAGGCCGCCCGGTCCGGGGCCGATCTCAAGCACCGTTACGCCTGCGAGCGGGCCAGCGGCGCGGGCGATCCGCCGCGTGATATTGAGGTCGAGGAGGAAATTCTGGCCGAGCGACTTTTTGGCCGAAAGCCCCACCTCCTTGATCGCCTCTCTAAGCGGCGGCAGGGACGCGATTGGATCGGCGCCGCTCATGGCTCGGAAACGGGCGGCGGCGCGGACGCGGCCTCGTGCATGCGCTGGGCCAGCTTCAGGGCAGCGATGAAGCTCGTGGGATCGGCCCGGCCGGTTCCGGCCAAAGCGAAGGCGGTGCCATGGTCCGGCGAGGTGCGGATGAAGGGCAGGCCCAGCGTGACGTTCACCCCGTCCTCGAAGGAAAGCGTCTTGAAGGGGATCAGCGCCTGGTCGTGATACATCGCCAGCACTGCGTCGTAGGTCTGGCGGGCGGCCGCGTGAAATAGGGTGTCGGCGGGCAGGGGGCCGAATGCCTGTATGCCGCGCGATTGCAGCCGCGCCACGGCGGGCGCGATGGTCTCGATTTCCTCGCGGCCGAGCTTTCCCTCTTCGCCGGCATGCGGGTTGAGCCCGCAGATCGCAAGCCTCGGATTCTGGATCGCGAAGTAGCGCGCCAGACCGGCGGCTGTAACCTCGGCGGTGCGGATGAGCCGGTCTTGAGTTAATGCGGCGGGGACGTCTTTCAGCGCGATGTGGACGGTCACGGGCACCGCCATCAGCCTTGGAGAGGCCATGAGCATGACGGGGAAGGCCTCTGCAAAGCCGTGCTTCCCGGCAAGCTCCGCCAGGAACTCCGTGTGGCCCGCATGCGCGAACCCTTGCTCTAGCAGAACATGCTTGGCAATGGGCGCCGTTACCACGGCGGAGGCTTGGCCGGACAGGGTGAGGGCGACCGCCTTCTCAATCGAAGCGACGATCGCGGGCGCGTGCCCAGTGTTAGGGCTTCCGGCAAGCACCCTGCCCAAGGGGTGTTCGAGCGGCAACACTGGCAGCGCGTGCGCGAAAACCGCGGAGGCTTCCGCCGGTTGCGTTATGGTCGCGATCCGGCAAGGGCCTGCTGCCCGCTCCGCATAGACCACCGGATCGCCGATGGCGAAAAATGCGGGGCAGCCGTGCTCCGCGCGGCGCATCCAGCTTGAGATCGCGATATCGGGGCCGATCCCGGCGGGGTCGCCCATCGTAACCGCGGCCGGCAAATTTTCCGGGGCTGCTGCTGATTTCATGCTGCTATGGCCTGTTTCTGCCAGGCTACGATCCACGGTAATCGATGGATGCCTTCTGCTTCAGCTCTTGCAGGTAGCTGCGGGAGAATCGCTCATATTCGACCTGGCGCGCGTCCGGCTTTTGCTCAGCTTTTACCGGCTGCTTCGCGGCGGCTACGCCCTTCCGGCAAACCGCGTAGGTTTCCACCGCGTTGCCGATAAGAACGGGCGGGGTCATCTGGCCCTCGCTGACCTTCTCGATGAGAGGCTGCACGTCTTTCGGGAAGGATGCAAGCTTCGCCTTGTCCATGGTTTTCACCGAGGCGTCCGCGACGAGCTTGGCCTCCTTGGGAAGGTCGGCGCAGGAGTGGAACTTCTCCTTGAGGTTCTCGGCCTCAAGCATGCGCTCGCCGACGGCTTTTTGATCGGCAACGTCCTTGACCGCGAGCCTGAGAACCCTGACGTCGAATTGCACGTCACCTTGGGCGCCTTGGGGGGTGCTCTCGGCTATCGCCGCCATCGCGGAGGCGATCCGTGGTCCATACTTCCTGCCTATCACGTTCCGCCAGGCAAGCTGGGCGCGGAAAACCTCTTGAACGGTCTTGCGGTTGATGCCGTTGGCTTCGAACTGTTGAAAAAAGGCCTCGACCTTCGCTTTCTTATCCCCGCCATCGCTGGCGACGCGCTGCTCGATGGTTTCCAGGACCTCGCGGTCGCTGACCTTCACGTCCAGCTTCTTGGATGCCTGCAGTTTCAGCTTGTCCTCGATCAGCGTATCGATAACCGCTTTGCGGGACCCTCCGCCGCCTTCGGAAAGCACGCGCCGTTTGGCATCCTCGATGAGCTGCTTCTTGATCCGTTCGGCGGCAGCCTGGGCTTCCTCCTGGGAATGAGGTTGCGCGGCCATCATCATCTGCTTGAACCGCTGGTTGACGGACTCTCCGGTGAGCTGGGCCTTCATGCGCTCGCCGAAATTATGCGTGAGCGACTCCCAGCGCATGCGCTGCTCGATGTCGAAGGACGTTATCGGATCGTCGTTTACGATAACGACAATGTTTTGAGCAAAGCCCGGCCCGGGCGCGCAAAGCAGCGCGAGCGAGAGGGCGGCAAGAGCCAGGGCGAGCAGGCGGTTGTTCAATGTGGCGATTCGCATGATGGGAAGTTGGCCTGGATTTGCGGCAACAGTTAGCCCCACAACCTTCGGGCCTCGTGCGGCTTACAAAATGCGGCCGGCAGGGCACAAACCCGCCGGCCGCCAATAGAGCGCGCGTAAGCTGAACCGGAGTTTCTAGCGGTATGCAGAGGCTTCCGGTGACAAGTCATAGATCGAGGTTGGAAGGGTTTGCTGGCCGAAGCCCTTGAAGCCAATGTTGAAAACAACCGACGTATCCGGTTTGATGTCCTGGAACGTGACGTTCGTCTGTTGATACGAGAGGCTGTAAATGACGCATTCGTTCGTGTACTGGACGCCCACGCTGTCGCGGATGAACTGCCCAGCCTCGAAATCGTAGCGCAGGTCGCCATAGACCGACCACTCGTCGGTCAGCTTGAGCGCTCCGAAACCGGACACCTCTTGCCGGGACGGCAGAGCGAAATAGGGCAGGGCGGGAGCCGCCTCGAACGCCACCCCTGCCTGCAGAAAGCCGAGCTTGGTCTGAACCGAGTACTTCTGATCGTCTAGGCTCAAGTCTTTTTCATTGAAGCGAAGCTGGGCGCTGGCCCGGAACATATTCTTATAGTCGACGTATGTGCCCAGCACATAGTCGGACAGAGCATGCTCAAGGCCGCTGCTATAGTAAGGATCGCCCGCCATCTGCCCGTTGTTTGCGTAGGCTGCAAATGCGTTCGGGCCCGCCACCTGAATGCTCTCGCCGGCGACTGTGCGGACGCTGATGCCGTTGCTGGCCTGCGCCGTATATTGGACGCCGAAATTGGTCCTCGTGCCGGTCTCGATCTGATCGTAACCGGAGAACTTATTGATGTCGAACAGCAGGCTGTCGTCGAAGACCAAGCTTTGCGCATCCGTGATGGGCACCAGCCTGTTGTTGGCCTGGCCGTCACGCGCGATAATCTGACCCACCGGCTCGATTACCTGCGAAATGCTGCCCGTGTGGACGATAAAGGGGTAGCGGTAATCGAGGCCCACCCCAACCATGTCCCGTGTGAACGTGTTCGCCTGCCCAGCGATATTCCCTTCCTGGAAACTCGACACGTTGTAGACGTCGCCGCGCGCGAACACGAATGGGGTGTATACCTGTCCCAAATCGTCCTTAAACGTCCGCCGCCACTGCATATCCGTCGCGATATGCTCGGTGGTGCCTTGGCTGACGTTTGGCCAATTGGGGGCTATATTTTGGTTGGACGGGTCCTGGATGGAAAGCGCTACGGCATTGACGTTAAAGCTGAATTCGCCGCCGAATACCGGCTTGTTGTGAACGTAGTTATAGTCGATAACCGGCAGCGAGTTGCTGGTCACTTGCTTATCGTAGGCGTTCGTATCGTAATTATAGACATAATTGCCGGTCAGATTTCCGTAGCGGCTCACCGAAATGTTGAAGTAGTTCCGGTCTGCCATTCCGGTCAGATACATCGTGGAGACGCGCTCATAGGCGTAGATGCTATCGATGTTATAATAGCGCCGGAACGTCTCGTCGCTCTCGATAATGGCGTTCCAGCCAAAATGCCAATATTTACCGAGCTCGAAGTCGCCCTTGGATTCCGCACTGCCGCGCCAATTCCTGTCACCCCAGAAGTTGTTCGCGGTTTCGTCGTATGAGCCGTAGAGCTTGACCTCATAGGCGCCGTTCCAAAGCTTCTGGCGCCAATCCGTCGCCAGCATGTAGCCGGCTTGCGTTGTAAATTCGGGCGTCACCGTCAGGTCGTAATTCGGCGATGCCGCGTAATAGTACGGCACAGCGAACGAATACCCGGTTGTCGAGGAGTGGTAGGCGTATTGCGGCTGCAGGAAGCCGGAGCGCTGCTGCACGGTATTATCGGCCGTGTAGAAATAGGGAACCCATGCCACGGGAATGCCATAGACCTCGAACATCGCATTCTCGTAATAGATGTTGTGGTCTTCGCTGTCCTGAATGACGCGGGTTGCCTTGACGCGCCAAATCGGCGGATTTTCGGGATGCTCCTCGCAGGGTTTGCAGGACGTCACGACGCCCTTTTCGTAAACGGTCTGCTTATCCTTTTTGTAGGCGTTTGCCGCTGCGACGCGGGTATCGTCCTGGGTCAGCGCGGTTAACGAGCGCACAAACCCATCGCGGAAATTGCTTTTGAGCGTCAGCCGCTCCGCGTTCACCACCGACCCACCGGCCTCTTTGAGGCGGACGTTGCCGGCGGCGCTCAGCGTGTTCGCGGTCTTGTCGTAGATGATCTCATCGGCGAGCAGAACGTTGTCGTCCTGATAAATCTCGACGTGGCCGCGGGCGATAACCCTGTTGTTCCGGTTGTCGTAAACGAGGTCGTCAGCCTGAAGCAGCAGCGGAGCCGCCTTGTCCCCGGAGACCTGTTTCGCGACGTTCGTTTGCCCGGCGGGTGCCTGCTGGGCAGACGCCTGCTGCTGCGCGACAGCCGGACTCGCCAAGCACGGCAAGCACGCTATCAGCGCTATGACATCCCTGCTAAGCATCCGCCAGATTTTCCCTACCGCAGCCCGCACCACTCAAGACAACTGCCCCCCTCATCCCCGAAGCCCCCTTAGCCGTCCTCTTGATGCAAGAGAACTGTAGCGGAAAGAAGGAGCGCCACCAGCGCCGGCCCCCATGCAGCTACTGTAACCGGTACCAACCCCGAAGCACCGATCTTTCGGGAAAATTCCGAAAAGATGAAAAAAGCAAATCCCCCGCTTAAACCCGTGAGAACCATAGTTTGAATTTTGCCAAAACGGAAGGGTTTCAACGAACTGGTTGCAGCGATAAGCACCATCGCGGCCAAAAGAATAGGACGCGCAAGAAAGAGCTCATATTGCAGCTCATAACGTGCCGTTGGAATGCCAGCTTTCTTCGCGAAATTAATAAAGGCTGGCAGCTGCCAGAATGACAGTGTTTCGACAGAGCCTAGACTATCCATGATCTGCGCTGGGCTTAGATAAGTGCTGACGAAATACTCGTCATAGTGCCGTGGAGCCTCGCCAGCACCTTGAGCTATGGCGTTCTCCAGCCGCCAATAACCTTGCCGCAGTTCCGCCTTGTTGGCTTGGACCTGCTCATAAAATCTATTGTTGAGGTCAAATTGCAACAGGGTCACGCCGCCGAGCGTAAGTCCCCGGTTCGCGGCGGTTTTTGCATGAAGGATCGTCGGCCCATCCAGGCCCTCCTGCCTGAGCCAGGAGCCCGTCCCCTTGGCGGCGGTGAAGGTCTTGTTGGCATCGAAAAGCTCGGTCTGCATGCGCTCGGACTCGGCCCTCGCGGCGGATGCGAGCGGGTTGTACACGGCGACGGCGAACACGCCAAAGACGAACGCCACGGTGACCGCGGGCTGCAAGAACTGCCAGACCGACAGCCCGGCCGCCCTCACGATGGTGAGTTCCGAACTTCTGCTCAGCCCCAGGAAGGCGCCCATGATGCCGATCAGCACGGCAAAGGGGAGGGCAAGCTCGGAAAAAATCGGAACGCGTAAAACGGAGATGAGCATGAGCGTGCCGGCATGGATGTCGTCGCGTCCGGCCCCGATCCGCATAACCTCGATAAGGTCTATAAAAAATATGAGAAGCAGCATCAAAAAGAACACGCCCAATATGGTCACGGCAAAGCGCTTGGCCATGTAAAGCCCGAGCGTGCTGAACGTTGTTCTCATGCGGCGCCTCCGGCGGCGCGTTTTGAGCCGCCAAGCCCGAAGGGCAGGGGAATGCGCAAGCTAGGCAGCGATATGGCGGGGGCCGGAATATCGAAGTGAAGCATCAGCACGGAAAGGAGCGCCAATCCGCCGGGCACGCCATAGATAAGAGCAAGCGCCCCCGGCTGCTTTCCAACGCTGGTGACGCCGGCGATCCCAAGCCCGAAGACCACCGCGCCGATCATGAAGCCAGTGAACATGATGCTCATACGGCCTTCGCGCGTCGTCCTCGGCCTGCCCAGATAGACGACGGTGAGCAACGCATACAACAGGGAATAGAGCGGCGACGAAAGGCGGCGATGGATTTCGGATGTGATCCCAGGCGCATTCCTCATGTAGTAGTCGCCGGTCCTGCTCATGAATAGAAGTTCGCTCAGCGGAAGCTCCCCGATCCTGGGCTCGCGCTTTCCGGTCTTCGCCGAGAAGTCGCCCATGTCGAAGGAATAGGTATCGTAAGCGATGAATTGCGCGCTGGGTTTACCGGCTTCCTGTCTCAGGATTTGCCCATCGTGGAGGTCCATTTGGGCCCTTCCGCCCTGGCTAATGACCTCGCCGCGCTCCGCGACGACCGTGCTTATGGTTGTCTTGTCGCGCTCGTCACGAACGACCACGCCCAGCAGATCGCCATTTTCGGCCTTCTCGCGCATGTGGAAGGTGAGCCCGCCCTCAAGGTCGGTGAACTCTCCAGGCTGGAGCACCTGGGAAAGCACATCGGCGCGGATTTGCGACGTGTAGTCGTTCAACAGCTTCTCGGCTGGCGGCAGCACGTAAAGGTTTCCGGCGAGGACAGCGGCAAAAACGATCGCTCCAAGTGTCATATAGGGAACAAGCAGCCGCCACGCCGACGATCCCGAGGCCGAGAGCACGATCAGCTCGCTGTCTCCATTGAGACGGTTCAGGGTATGCAAGCTGGAAATGAGAAACGCAATTGGCGCCACGGTAACGAGAAGCTTAGGGATAATCAGGGCGGTGATCTTCAGGAATAGAAAGAAGGCGTGGCTCTCCGAGTTCATCAGCTTGGCATTGTTAAGCAGCGAAATAAGCCAGGCGATGAGCGTCAGCGAAACGAGAATCATGACCAGCGCGGACGCCGTTTGCCGGAAAATGTATCGCGCGATGAGCATGCAGGCCAACTCCCGCCGGGCTTGGACTTCACAGCCCCGGCGCTGCTTGAATGTTCACGCATTCATGGCGCATTTCGGGCCGGTTGCCTACTAAGGCCGCCTTTGCAATCGTTGGGCTTTCCTATAGGCTTTGTGCCTCCCATATGCATTCAAGCTATTGCTGTCCCGCCAGCTCCTCACATCCAAGGACAACGTTTCACAGCCAATGACAACGCTACCCAGTATCTCATTCGCCTCCCTGGCTTCAGAGCCGCAAGCGGGCACCGTCATTTATTTCGCGGCCACGGGCGAGGACCTTCCGGCGAGCCTCCAGAAGCTCGACCAGGCATCCGGAGGCGTCCTCTCCAAGGCAATGCAAGTCGCGGATTTCAAGAGAAAAAGAAAGAGCGTCATCGAAATCCTGGCACCGCATGGGCTTGCCGCCGGACGCGTTCTGATCGCGGGCGTGGGAGACCAGAAAACGCTGAACACGCAAGAGTGGATGGATATCGGCGGCGCGGTCCGGGGCAAGCTGCACGCCAAGGCGCGCGAGGCGGACGCCGTCTTCCTGGGGCTTGAGCCGCTGACGGAGGAAGCGCCGCTTGCCTTCGCCTTGGGCTTCGGCTTGAGGAGCTACGCGTTCAAGAAATACAAATCCAAAGCATCGCCCAAGAGCGATGAGCCCGAGACGCCTGAAGAGAATAACGGCGCGGCTCCGGGGCTGAACGTTTTTTCGCAGTGGGGCGAAAGCCTTGAGCGCACGTTTCAAAGGCAGCTCGCGGTGTGCCAGAGCATCTACTTCGCCCGCGACCTCGTGAATGAGCCCGCCAATGTGCTCACGCCGCCCGAGTTCACGGGCAGGCTCCAGGCGCTGGAGGCGGAAGGGCTCAAGGTGGAGGTGCTCGGCGAGAGCGAGCTGAAATCCCTCGGCATGAACGCCTTGCTTTCGGTGGGGCAGGGCAGTTCGCAGCCTTCCTCCGCCGTGATTTTGCGGTGGGATGGAACGGGCGGCCAGAGCAAGCAGTCCGGGAACCTCGTCTTTGTGGGCAAGGGCGTCTGCTTCGACTCCGGCGGCATTTCGCTGAAGCCGGGCCAGGGCATGGAGGACATGAAGGGCGACATGGCCGGGGCGGCGGCGGTCGCGGGAGCCATGCTGACGCTGGCGCGCAGAAAAGCGCGGGTGAGGGCAGTGGGGCTTGTCGGCCTGGTTGAGAACATGCCCAGCGGCACAGCCAGCCGCCCTGGCGATATCGTTACCGCCGCCTCAGGGCAAACCATTGAAATCATTAATACGGATGCCGAAGGGCGGCTCGTGCTCGCGGACCTTATCTGGTACGCCCAGGCGCACCTTGAGCCAAGCTGCATTATCACGCTGGCAACGCTCACCGGCGCGATCATTGTTGCGCTGGGCAAGGAGAATGCCGGGCTGTTCGCCAATGCCGACACGCTGGCAACCCAGCTTACCGAGGCGGGCCTCGATACTGGCGAAACCGTTTGGCGCCTGCCGCTATCGAAGAAATACAACAAGTCGATGGATTCCAAGCTCGCGGATATGAAAAATGCCGGCGGCCGGGACGCGGGCGCCATTACAGCGGCGCAGTTCCTGCAGCGGTTCGTGAATAGCGGCACGTCCTGGGCGCATCTGGATATCGCGGGCACCGCCATGGGCTCTCCGGCAACCGACATAAATCACAGCTGGGGTTCGGGCTTTGGCGTGCGCTTGCTCGACCGGCTTGCCGAGAAATTTTACGAGGGCTAGACGCCCTCCCCGAGCCCGAGTTTCCATAATGCATCTTATGCGAATCACCGCGACGCGGTGATTTTGCGTTTTTGCGGCCTCGGCGACCGGCTCGCGGCACCCGCATTTTTTGCCGGGCTTGGCTGGCTCTGATGGTGCTTGGGCATCGAAAATGCCGAACATTACGTGAACAAAGCCGTTTTTACCGAAATTTAAGACAATACATCCCCGTCCACGCAAAAAGCGTGGTTTTTTGCAGGCAAAACCTCTCCCCTCGCCGTTTCCTACCCAATTTGGTAGGGGCGTTTCAAGGTACCCGCTTCCGTTCCCGCTTTCGCGAGGCTAACGGCGGATCAAATTTTCATTTTGTGAGGAAAGCAGTTGCGGTTTGCGCCCGGTTTGCTTGTCCTGGGGCCGGAAAACGTCGGAAGCGCATCGGCGCTGCTTCCTGGTCCGCAAAATCGCACCCAAATTAAGGGGCCCTGCCCCGCTCATCAGGCTGCGAAAGGAAAACGCTGGCAACTAACTCCCGGTTTTAAGGAGGCGCCAATGTTTTTCTTGGATGGGGCCGGTTAAGGAGGTCCATTGGCGTAAGCTCCAAAGCGGAAGCGCTCCGGTAAGCCTGCCGCCACAGCTTCCCGCGTCAGCACAGCGCGCATGGGCGCGGGCTTAAGCGTCTTTGGCGCAGGCTTACGGAAAGCATGGGCGTGCGGCGCGCTATTCGCGCTCAGAACCGGCTTGCGGATGTAGGAATGCCATAACATCGCTCAGGTCCAGGTTACCGCTCTTGCCGCATCGCAGGGTTAAGGTATGGCGATTTGCACAAAGGGCGATGCGGCGAAGCAGACGCCCCTATTGCGAATCCTCTCAAGCTAATGCCATGGATGGTTAAGACTTCGTTAATGCCGGTCGCAAAAAGCCCCGGAATGCAGAAAACATCGCGGCAAGGAGCGAAAGAATGAGTCACTGCCTCCAAAACGGGAGCGCGCCTGGCGTTCCGCAAGCAGAAGAGCCGCACAAGGCCGCGGCGGAGCTGGAGCGGCTTCTGACGATCATGACCGCCTTGCGCGATCCGCTGCGCGGCTGCCCCTGGGACCGGGAGCAAACCTTCGCGAGCATTGCGCCCTACACGGTCGAGGAAGCGCATGAGGTTGCCGACGCCATCGAGCGCGGCGATATGCACGACCTCAAGGACGAGTTGGGCGATCTCCTGCTGCAGGTCGTCTACCACGCGCGCATGGCCGAGGAGGCCGGGCACTTCGCCTTCGCCGATGTCGCGAAGGCCGTCAACGAGAAGATGATCCGGCGCCATCCGCATGTGTTCGGGGATGTGGCCGAAGCAGCACCGGGCCAATGGGAAGCGATCAAGAAGACTGAGCGCGAGGCGAAAGCCGCGCGAACCGGCGAGAGCGCGGAGCCGGGGCTGTTCGGCGGAATACCCGCGGGGCTTCCGGCGCTGATGAAAAGCGCCAAGTTGCAGAGCCGCGCGCGGCGCACGGGATTCGATTGGCCTACGGTCGAGCCCATTTTCGATAAACTCGCGGAGGAGCTGGCCGAGCTGAAGGTGGAAATCGCCGCACCGGCGGGCGCTGATAAGGACAAGCGCCAGTTCGAGGAATTCGGCGATGTGATGTTCGTGATCGTCAATCTCGGCCTGCACCTTGGCATCGACTCGGAATCCGCCCTGCGCGCCGCGAACCAGAAGTTCGTTGGCCGCATGGAGTCGATGATCGCCCAGGCGGAAGCGAGCGGTAGAGATTTTAATGGGATGACGCTCGACGAGATGAACGTGCTTTGGGACCGCGCGAAGGAAGCGGAGCGCAAGCCGGCGCCGGGCAGCACCGTGTAATGAACCGCCGCAGGCATATTGAAACGCCGGGGGCACCGCCCCCGGATAAATCCTTGTTAACCCTATTCTTGCGGTTTTCTTGGCCAACATCCCGAGGTTCATCCGGTTTTCTTCGGGAGCCATTATAGCAGCAATATCTTTTCAGATTGTTAAGCGACCCGCTAACCTATTGATGTGACTTAGTAAAATGCGATTGTATCGCGGGGCGTGGCCATGCGAAATGCACCGTCCTATGGTTAACATTAAAACTGCGCGTATATTTAAAGGGATTCTCGAAATCGCAGAAATCGACCTAAAGCGGGAAAAGATTCGCAGAAAGACGGCGGCGGAAAATATGCCGGATGCGCGTTTACCATCCGCGCATTAACTATAGTAAGCTCCTACGCGAAACACACGGTTCGTTAAGGTCCCGGCCGTCATCGCCAGTAGCCGCCCTGCCCATCGTGAAGGAAGACGCCAAGATCGAGCTGGCTCCGGCGATCGCCGCCCTCGGTCCAATCGCGGGAAAATGCTGTTATGGGGTCGAGGACGTTCAAGATATCCGAACCGAATTCTGAAGCCCCCCAACACGCGGAAACAAGCCCGCCGGGGTGAGGCGGCCCAATTCGAATTCCGCGGGCCAGCCGGCGGGCGCGGTAGTGACGGGGTTCGTTTCTCCGGCGCCGGCGCCTCGCCGAATGTCCACGCATAGCCAAATTTCATAACACTATCCTACATCCGCACTCGCAAGACCCTGCGCCGCAATATCCCGGCACGCGCCTCTTTGTTCCCCTATTGTTCACATGGGAGACTTGCGCGAACCTTGTCGTACCGCGCCTGCACGGCTTGCTTGTGCACTACGCCGGCATCTCCCGGCAACGTTGTGGATAATTTCATGTTCTGGTTGTGTTCCCGTTTGGCTGCTGCCATCTTATGGCCGTCGGCAAAGCAGTTTTGACTTGCCGAGGATAGTAGCCGTATGCCTGCGGGATCGCTTAAAAGAGTGTTAGCGTGGTTGAGAGTTCGATGAAGTATTTGCTTGTCTCTGAGGCCGGTCAGCCGATTAAATGTCAATGCAATGGTGAGTTGTATTTGGCATTGGAGATGGAAAACCTATCGCTGACGGATGGCTACCAGGTCCAGCCTGTTCCATGGCGGCAAAGCGTAAACGCGCGCGATGCCGGCCGCTTGAAAAGCCAATTTATGAGGAGCGCTAAACTTCCGGTAAGAGACGGTGCCGCCGGCAGCCCCCAAGTCTGCAATCGGCCTATTTGCCCATCAGAAATGAAGCCCAAACGTTGGCGAAGCCTGGCAACTCTAATGCGCGGCGCGGCGCAGATGCCGGTCGAGGTCCCCTTCCCGCTCCTGGGCCACGCGCACCTCGAATTCAACGCTACCGTCCTGATTGTCGTCGCGCCTAAGGATTTCGGTGTTTTCGTAAAGCCAATGGATGAGCGGGCCACCGGCGTGGCTCACCACAACCGTGCGCGTGCTGGTCTGCTTTTGCAGGCGCCGGCGGACGAGCGCCGCAAGCGCGGCAAGCCCCTCCCCTGTCCCGGCGGATACGAGCACCGCCGAATGCCTGCCCTGCCCGGCCTGTTTTGCCAGCCGCTCATGCTCGTCCGGGGGCAACAGGTCCGCCTTGTTCCAGACCTCGATCACCCGGTCTTCCTGCTCAGGGCTGCCGATGCCGATCTCACTCAAAACCTTCACGACCTCGATGCACTGCGCCTCCGACGCCGGAGAGGCGATGTCGCGCACATGCAGGATCAGATCGGCTTCGAGCGTTTCTTCGAGCGTCGAGTGGAACGCCGCTATGAGCTGCGGCGGCAATTCGGAGACGAAGCCAACCGTATCCGACAGGATGAAGGTTTCGCCTTCCGGGAATTTCACGCGGCGCAGCGTCGGGTCCAGCGTCGCGAACAGCATATCCTGGGCGAGCACCCCGGCACCGGTTAAGGCGTTGAAAAGCGTGGACTTTCCGGCGTTCGTATAGCCCACCAGCGAAACCACCTGCTGCTGCCGCTGCTTCCGGCGCTTGCGGTGAAGGCCACGCGTGCGCTCGACCACGCCAAGCTCGCCCTTGATGGTGTCGATGCGCTCGGAGATGGCGCGCCGGTCGGCCTCGATCTGCGTTTCACCAGGGCCGCCCAAGAAGCCGAAGCCGCCGCGCTGCCGCTCCAAATGGGTCCAGGAGCGCACCAGCCGGCTTTTCTGATAGGTCAGCCGCGCAAGTTCCACCTGCAGCCGCCCGGCCTTGCTTTGCGCGCGCTCGCCAAAGATTTCGAGAATGAGCCCCGTCCTGTCGAGAACCTTGGCGTTCCACGCTTTCTCCAGATTGCGCTGCTGGATGGGCGTCAGCGCGTGGTCGACGATGACAACCTCCGCCTCCTCCGCACTGACGATGGCGCCGATTTCCTCGACCTTCCCCGTTCCGAAAAGCGTTGCGGGGCGCAATTGCGTCAGCGGCATCGTACCGGCGAAGCAGACTTCGAGGCCGATAGCCTTTGCAAGGCCCTCCGCTTCCGACAGGCGCTCGGCGGGCGTCAAAAAGTTTCGCACCGCCGGTTGCGCCTCGGCCATCTTGCGGATGGGAACGGCCACGATAGCGCGCGTGGGCCCGGCCGGAAGCCCAAGCGGCGGAAGGTCCGCCTTCTTGGGGCTGCGGTGCGCTTGGCGCTCCTCTGCGTTAAGCTTCTTCAACGGTGCTAATGCTCTCCGTTCTGATCCCCGTCCAGGAACGAGATGGGCCCGCCCGGCATGATTGTCGAGATCGCATGCTTATAGACGAGCTGCGAATGTCCGTCGCGCCTGAGCAGCACGCAAAAATTGTCGAACCAGGTCACAATGCCCTGCAGCTTTACGCCGTTGACCAGGAAAATCGTGAGAGGCGTCTTGTTCTTTCTTACGTGATTGAGGAACGCATCTTGTAAGTTTTGTTGTTTTTCTACAGCCATGACCTGTCCGTTTTTCTTTCGCGGCACTTTCGGCCGCTTGTCGCACTCGCTGTTTTGCCCCAAAACCGCGCCCAGCCTTACCGGACCCGGCTGCAAGATCCGCGCCGTTTCGTACTCTCCTTACCTTAATGCGGAACTTTGCCGTTTATGTTAAAAGCGCGCGCGGTGACGAGATTTCGGCTACGGTGTGGTAACCTTGCCTTAATCCCTGCGCGATTTCGCCCGGCCTGCCGTCTCCGACCGGCTGGCCATCGATCCTCACGACGGGCATGACAAGCCCCGAAGCCGAGGTCTGAAACGCCTCCTTCGCCGCTTTCGCCTCGCTGACCGTAAAGGCGCGCTCCTCGAAGCGCAGGCCGTTCCGGCGCGCGATGTCCATCACCACCTCCCGGGTGATGCCGCGCAGGATACCAAAATCCGCGGGCCGCGTCACCAGATTGCCGGCCTCGCCCCCGGTCACGATCCAGGCATTGCAGGATGCGCCCTCGGTGACGAAGCCGTCCTTGTCCACCATCCACGCCTCGTCCGCGCCGGCGTCCTTTGCCTGCTGGCGCGCCAGCGACTGGGCGAGAAGCCCGGTGGTCTTGATATCCACGCGCGTCCAGCGGATATCGGGCAGCGTAATCACGGATATGCCGGCCGCAGCCCGCTTGCTCCCCTTTTCCCGGGACAGCGAATGCGCGAAGCAGACGACGCTGGGCGCAACATCGGCTGGCGGAAAGGCAAAATCGCGCCGCGACACGCCGCGGGTAATCTGAAGATAGACCATGCCGTTTTTGACCCGGTTGCGCCGGACGGTTTCCCTTAAGATCACGCCGAGCGAGCGCAAATCCATCGGCTCGGCCATGCGCAGCTCCGAAAGCGAGCGCTGAAGCCTCGCCATATGCCGGCGCTCGTCGACGAGGCAGCCATCGCGCACCTCGCACACTTCGTATACGCCGTCGGCAAACTGGAAACCGCGATCCTCGGCATGCACGGCCGCGTCCGCGTAAGGGGCGTAAACCCCGTTGACATAAATCACCCGCGCCATGCCGTCTCCGTGAATCGCCTTGTGCCCTTTGCGTGCGCCTTAGATGCGGCATTGGGCGTAGATGTCAACCGCGCGGCAGCGCGAAGCTGGTATCCGCTATTGCTGAAGGATGTGCCTTAGGCACAGGGAATCTCCCCTCACCCTGTCCCTCTCAGCAAGCTCGCCTTGGCGAGCTTGCAACTTATGGCATCCGCATTCGCAAGCGAATGCGGATGGGGGAGAGGGGACGACTTCTCAACGGCCGCGACCTGCCCCCTCTCCCATGGGGAGAGGGCTGGGGTGAGGGGTAATGCGCTATGTACGGAGCACCAACTCCGGCAACTAATGCCGGAGGTCGCCCGCGCGCTCGTTCGAATTGACGCCGAGCGCGCGCAGCTTCCTGTGCAGGGCCGAGCGCTCCATCCCGACGAACTCGGCGGTGCGGGAAATGTTGCCGCCGAACCGGTTGATCTGCGCCATGAGATATTCCCGCTCGAAAATCTCGCGCGCGTCACGCAAGGGGAGCGACATGAGGTGCTCACCCCCCGACCCGTTTGACGATAAAGGGACGTTGGCTCCGATGTCGTCGGGCAGCATATCCGCGGTGATCACGGTGTCCGGGTCGCCCGTTGACATGATCATGACGCGCTCGACGATATTGCGCAGCTGGCGCACATTGCCCTGCCACTCGTGCGATTGCAGCACCGCCATCGCGTCGTCGCCGATGATTCGGGGCGGGAGCCCAGAGGATTGCGCCACCTGCCTTACGAAATGCTCGACCAGCTCGGGGATGTCCTCGCGCCGCTCGACAAGCGAGGGCACGCGCAGCGGAACGACGTTCAGCCGGTGAAACAGGTCCTGCCGGAAGCGGCCCGCGGTCATCTCGCGCTCAAGATCGCGGCTGGTGGACGAAACGATGCGCACGTCCACGGACACTTTCGGGCCGCCGCCAACGCGCTGGAACTTCTGCTCGACGAGCACGCGCAACAGCTTGCCCTGCGTATCCACGGGCATGTCGGCCACTTCATCGATATAGAGCGTGCCGTTATGCGCCTCTTCGAGCGCGCCGACCTTCCGCGCCGTCTGGCCGGTCTCCTCGACGCCGAAAAACTCGTTCTCGACCCGGTCCGGCGCCATGGATGCGGCGTTGACCGCGACGAAGGGGCCGTTTTCCCGCTGCGAGGAGGCATGGAGATAGCGCGCCGCCAGCTCCTTGCCCGATCCTTGCGGCCCGGTAATCATCACGCGGCTGTTCGTCGGCGCCACCTTCAGGATGCTCTGCCGCAGGTGGTTCATGACGGCCGATTTGCCGATGAGATCGGAGCTGTAATAGCTCTTCTCTTTCAGCTCTTTGTTTTCCCGGCGCAGTTTCGACGCCTCAAGGGCGCGCGCCGCGACAAGCACGAGCCGGTCCGCCTTGAAGGGCTTCTCGATGTAGTCGTAGGCGCCGCGCTTGATCGCCTGGACCGCCGTTTCGATATTGCCGTGGCCGCTGATGATGACGACTGGCAAGTCCGGGTGCAGCTTCTTGGTGCGGGCGAGCACGTCGAGCCCGTCGAGCTTGGAGCCTTGCAGCCAGATATCGAGGATGACCAGCGAGGGCCGCCTTTCCTCGATGGCGCGCAGCGCTTCGTCGCTATCCTTGGCGAGCCTGGTCTTATGGCCTTCGTCTTCAAGAATGCCGGAGACGAGCTCTCGAATATCCGCTTCGTCGTCGACAATCAGAATGTCAGACGCCATGGTTAACTCCCTCTTTCCCGCGCTGGGCCGAGGCGCCGGCTACGCTTGCGCGCTCCTTGCCGTTCGGCCTCAGCTCTTCATTTTCCGCTTCCGGACCGCCGGCGGCGAGCGATATCGGAATTGACATTTTTATGCATGCGCCGTGCGCGTAACCTTCGTCCGCCGGCGCATCTTCAAGCTCAAGCACGCCGCCATGCTGCTCCGTGATCCGCTGCACGATGGCGAGGCCCAGCCCCGTTCCTTTTTGCCGCGTCGTGACGTAGGGCTCAACCAGCCGGTGCCGGTTTTCCTTCGGCAACCCACAACCATTATCGATTACGCCGATGACAAAGCGATGATCGCCCGTCCGCAGGCGGATGACGATGCGTCCCTTTTCCGGCTCTTTTCCATTGGCGCCCTGATAGGCGTCGACGGCCTCGCTCGCATTCTTAACCAGATTCGTCACAGCCTGGGTCAAAAGCCTGCGGTCGCACAGCGCGGGAAGCGGCTCGCTTGCCATGTCGATTTTATATTCGATCTCGGGCCGGCTCATCTGGAACAGGATAACGGCTTCCTTGACGATTTCCCGGATGTCCTGCTCCTCGAACACCGCGTTCGGCATGCGGGCGAACGACGAGAACTCGTCCACCATGCGGCCGATATCGCCAACGTGGCGGACGATGGTCGCGATGCATTTGTCGAACACCTCGCGGTCCGTTGCAATGGAATCCCCAAATTTGCGGCGGATGCGCTCTGCGGAAAGCTGGATCGGCGTCAGCGGGTTCTTGATCTCGTGGGCGATGCGCCGGGCAACGTCCGCCCAAGCCGAGGTCCGCTGCGCCACGGTAAGTTCGGTCACGTCGTCGAAGGTGACGACCACGCCGAAGCCAGACTTATCCTCTTCCTCGCGCGTGACCTGCACGGCGTAATTGCGCTCGCCGCTTTCGCGCACAACGGTGATTTGGCTCAGCACGGGTTTGGCCCGGCTCTGCCTGCCCGATTTATCGATGATCTCGGCGAATTCGGGAACGGCGGCCGTCAAGGGTTTGCCGATAAGTTTCTGCTCCTTGAGGCGCAGAAGCTTGCGCGCGGACCTGTTGATAAGCGTGACGCAGCCGTCCGAATCGAGCCCGATGACGCCCGCGGTGACCCCTGCCAGCACCGCCTCGATGAAGCGCCGCCGTTCGTCGAGCTGGGCATTGGCGCTCATGATGCCGGCGCGCTGCGTTTCCAGATCGACCGTCATCTTTTTGAAGGTCGCGCCCAGCCTGCCGATATCGTCGCGCGTAAATCCCTCGTCGAGATGAACGTTGAGATTGCCTTGGCTCACCTCCTGGGCGGCGGCGATCAGCCTCCGGATCGGCATCACCAGGCGGTTTGCGAAGGCGAGACCCATCCAGATTGCCGAGGTGAGCAGCGTCAGCGCCAGGAGCACATACATCAGGCCGAAGGCAAACTCGATGCGGCCGCGCAATTGCTCAAGCTGGGCGAATTCCAGGATGTTGATCTGCGTGCGCTGCAAGAGCCGGTAAACGTTCGGATTTACGGGCCGGATGACGTAAAGGAAAACGTCGTCGAAGGCGGGCAATTTCTTCAGCGCCGCCATGCCGTTCGAAAGGTCCCAGCTCAGCGGCACGATCCGGCCGTCGGCCGCGCGCGTGATGTCCGGCGGCGGCGGAACCCGGTAATCCGCCCCGTCGCTGGCCGCCGATGCCAAGAGCTTCCCGTGGCTGTCGATGAGGAAGGCGGACGGCAGATTGCGCATCGATACGACCCCGGCGAAAACCCGGTCGAAGGCCGGCCTGTCGCTACGGAAAACCGCTGTGTTCTCCTCAAGCTCGCGCGCAATGCCCAGCATGTCGGAGCGGATGACCTGCCCGCTCTCCGCCAGATAGGATTGCGCCACCTCGACGGAGTTGCTCACGATGCTTTTGACGCGGTTCGAGAAAAACTGGTCGAAGTTGTGCTCGATGGAGACCGTCGCAAAAATCGCGAGCAGAATGGCGGGAAACAGCGCCACGAGGCTGAAAACGCCCGCGATCTGGAAATGAAGGCCAGCGCCCGCGGCTTGCCGGTAGCGGGCTTTCAGAAGCTTGAAGACCTGGAACCCCACGATGCCGACAATGACGAGCACCAAGGCGGCAGTCACGCCAAGCGCGGCCAGGACGACTTTGTCCGTCGGAACGATGGGGGTCAGGCCGTTCAGAATAAGGAATGTCGCGATGCTCGATAGCACCGCGGCGACGATGATCGCAAGGCTTAGCCAGAAACGCGGCTCCTTGCGGAAAGCGCGCACCGGCGGCGTGCCGGCGATGACTTTGCCAGCGGCGCGGACGGGGCCGGGGACCGGTATGGATGGGATCGGCAGGGCGCGGGCAAGCTCGCGGGCCCGGCGGCCAACGCTGGTGCAAGCGCCCGCTCCAGCCCGCCCCGCGGACTTAAGCCGCTGCGTCAGGCGTTCCATGACCCGCTTATCGAAGTAGCTCAAGCAAACGCCTCACCCCTGTTGCCAAGCCGCATCAGTGTCTGGCGAGTTTGTGAAAATTGTGGCATTGGCAACACATTTCGATGTGCAGTCTGTGTCAAAACTGTTCCGGAGCGGTATTGCACGCAACTTATGCGCTGGTGGCATAGAATTTGCGCCTTGCATTGGGGCATCGCCATGCCGCCGGGAACGCGAGCACGCCCGGGACGCGAATCGGGCAGGCCGGCACCGCCCCCAAGGGTAATATCGAACCCGGCTGAATGCCTCCGCCCCGATGTTTCCGCGTGCGGCATACCCCTCACCCCTGCCCCTCTCCCGCAAGGGGAGAGGGGTGCGTGCCCTCTCCGCGAGGCAGAGGGTAATTCCAGGGTCCCTTCTCCCCTTGCGGGAGAAGGACAGGATGAGGGGTATGCCGCACGCGGTATCCCATCCAGCCCGGCAGGAAACCTATACCGGGCTGCGGACCACGCGGATCTTCTGCTCGCGGACCTTCTTGCGCAGCGTGTTGCGGTTGAGCCCCAACAGCTCCGCGGCCTTGATCTGATTGCCCCTGGTCGCCGCCAGCGCCGCCGTGAGGAGCGGCGCCTCGACATCGCGCAAGATGCGGTCGTAGAGGCCGGGCGGCGGAAGCTGATCGCCATAGGAGCCGAAATAATCGGTGAGATAGGTTTCCATCCACTCGTTGAGCCTAGCCTGTGACGAAGGCGGCGTTTCCGGAGCGGCTCCCGAGCCCGGCGACAGCTCGTTATCGATAATGTCGGCGGAGATCAGTTCCTGCGAGTACAGCGCGCTCAAGCGCCGGACCAGGTTTTCGAGTTCGCGCACATTGCCCGGCCAGCTGTGCCGCTTGAGCCGGTCGAACGCCTCTTTCGTAGGCGTTTTCGAGGGCAGCCCGCTTTTTTCCGCAAGTTTCAGGAAATGCCGCACGAGGTCGGGAATATCCTCCAGGCGCTCTCTTAGCGGCGGCATGCGCAGCGGCACGACATTCAGCCGGTAATAGAGGTCCTCGCGGAACAGCCCGAGCGATATCTGGTGCTCGAGGCTCTTGTTGGTGGCGGCGACGATGCGCACGTCGGTCTTGATCGGCACGCGGCCGCCAACCGTCATGTATTCGCCTTCCTGCAGCACGCGCAGCAGGCGCGTTTGCGCCTCCATCGGCATGTCGCCGATCTCGTCCAGGAACAGCGTGCCGCCATCGGCCTGCTCGAAGCGGCCGATGGAGCGCGCGGCGGCTCCCGTGAACGCGCCCTTCTCGTGGCCGAACAGCTCCGACTCGATCAGCTCGCGCGGGATCGCCGCCATGTTGATGGCGATGAACGGACCTTTCCGCCGCTGGCCGTAATCGTGCAGCGCGCGCGCCACCAGTTCCTTGCCGGTGCCGGACTCGCCGGTTATCAGCACCGTGAGATCGGTGTGCATCAGCCTCGCCATGACGCGGTAGACATCCTGCATGGACGCGGAGCGCCCGATCAGCGGCAGGTTCTCGCCGTCCCCGTCGGCTGACATGGCGGATTTTACGAGCTTGGGCTCCCGCAAGGCGCGGCCCACCACCGCGACCAGCTCTTTCAGGTCGAAGGGCTTGGGCAGATACTCGTAAGCGCCGCGCTCGGCCGCGGTAATGGCGGTCATGAAGGTGTTCTGGGCGCTCATCACGATGATGGGCAGTTCGGGCCTGATCTTTTTGATGCGCGGAATGAGGTCGAAGGCGTTCTCGTCGGGCATGATGACGTCGGTGATGACCACGTCGCCCTCGCCTTGCGCGACCCAGTTCCAGAGCGTGGCCGCGTTGCTGGTCGCCCGCGCGCTATACCCAGCGCGTGCCAGCGCCTGGTTGACCACGGTGCGGATGGCAGCGTCGTCGTCGGCTATGAGGATGTTGCCGCGGCCCATGTTACATCTCCCCCGTCTTGCGCGCCGATGGTTGATACATCGGCAGCAGTGTCCGGAAGGTTGTATGGCGCGGGCGCGATTCGCATTCGATCACGCCTCCGTGATCCCCAATAATCTTCGCGACGAGCGCGAGTCCAAGCCCCGCCCCCTTCGCCTTGGAGGTCACGAAGGGCTCGAAAAGGTTCGGCTTCACATCCGGCGGCACGCCATCCCCGTTGTCGGACACGGAAATTTCGAGCGGCAGCCCCACGCTTGAATCCGAATTCGCCAGGCGCATGCGCAAGCCGGGGCGGAACGCCGTCGACAGCGTGATTTGCCCGTCCGGCCGGTCGCCGATGGCCTCCGCGCTGTTCTTCACGAGGTTCAGATACGCCTGAATGAGCTTGTCGCGATTGCCAGGCACCTCGGGCAGGCTCGGGTCGTAAGACTGGGCAATGGCGATGTTCCGGCCGAAGCCCGCATGCGCGATCCTTCTGACGTGATCGAGCACCGTGTGGATGTTCACCGGCTCCTTGTTCAGGGGCCTTTCGTCGCCGAACACCTCCATGCGGTCCACCAGATCGCGGATGCGGCTTGTCTCATCCACAATGAGCTGCGCCAGCGGCCGGTCTTCCTCGGCTGCTCCCGCTTCCAGGAGCTGGGCAGCACCCCGGATGCCGGAAAGCGGGTTCTTGATCTCATGGGCCAGCACCGCGGCCATCGCCGACACCGAGCGCGCCGCCCCGCGATGCGAGAGCTGCCGCTCGATCATGTTGGCCATGCTCCGCCGCTGCAGCATGAGCATCACCAAGTCGCCATCCTCCGAAAGCAGCGACGCGAAAACGTCGATAACCTGGCTCGGCCGGTCCGGCATGCTGAGCTCAAGCTCGTATTCGTTCACCGTTTGCCGGGTCTGGCGCACTTGGTCCGCAAGCCCGGTCAAGGGATGGGCAAATGCCAAAACCGAGTGCAGTGCCCGTTTTTTGAGCACAAGCTCGCTCGCGCCGAAGAACTCCTCGGCGGCAAGGTTTGCGAAAACGATGCGATTTTCGCCATCGACCACCACGAGCGCATGCGGAAGGCTTTGAACGAGTGCCTCGAAATTCAGCGCAACGGCGCGCAACGAAGCTCTCTTCTTGCCTTTTTCGTGTTTATTTATCCGGGTCAGCAAAGCAACCTCAACCGGCGGAAGGCTCTGGGCCTTGGAATAGGGCCCCGCGGATGTTATTGCCCAATAATTAGGCATTGACGCGGGGCGGTTAATTTGCAGGCATTGTATCAAAGCAATCCCCGTTTCAGCAAACGAATTACGGCCTGTGCAAAAGCGCTTGGCGGTTTCCAAGGCGCCCTATAAAGTCCTGCCCCATCGACGGCCCGGACCTTTGCAAAGGCACTCGCACAAACTCTATGCAAAAACAGGACCAAACCCGCGGTTCCAATGCCGCCCTGATCGTGGCCGGCGGTAGCGGCGTGCGCGCTGGGCTCGCTCAAGGCCGCCCCAAGCAATATTGCAGCATCGGCGGAGAAGCAGTTTTGCGCCGCACGATATGCGTATTTCTTGAGCACGCCCAAATCGATCATGTGATCGTGGCCTTGCGCGCGGGTGACGAAGCGCTCTACGAGGAAGCCCTGGCGGGTCTCTCCTCACCCAAGCTGCTCCGGCCCGTGCCCGGCGGCGCCACGAGACAGCTTTCGGTGGCGGCGGGGCTTGAGGCGCTGGCGGCGGTTTCTCCCGATGCCGTGCTGATCCACGATGCGGCGCGGCCCTTTATCGGCGCGGATTGCATCTCCGGCACCATCGCGGCACTTGAGCTGTTCGACGGCGCCATCGCCGCGGCCCCCGTGACCGACACGCTGAAGCGCGGCGAAGGCGGGGCCATCGCCGGCACCGTTTCGCGCGAAGGTCTGTGGCGCGCGCAAACGCCCCAGACCTTCCACTATAAGAGAATCCTCGAAGCCCATCGCGCGGCGGTCGAAGCGGGGCGCACGGATTTCACCGACGACGCGGTTATCGCGGAATGGGCCGGGCTTTCAGTTGGGCTCGTCGAAAACACTTCAGAGAATATGAAGATCACCACAGCCGGGGATTTGGCCATGGCGGATTTGATCGCAAGCCGGGGCGCGGCCGACGTGCGCTGCGGGACCGGGTTCGATGTGCATGCGTTTGGCGAGGGCGATCACGTGACGCTTTGCGGCATCAAGGTTCCGCACAGCCACGGCTTCAAGGCGCATTCCGACGGCGATGCCGCCCTGCACGCGCTCACCGATGCGCTGCTCGGCACCATCGGCGCGGGCGATATCGGCGACCACTTCCCGCCGTCCGACCCGCAATGGCGCGGCGCCGAGTCCAGCATTTTCCTCACGCATGCGCTGAAACTCGTCACGGCGCGCGGCGGGCGCGTCACCAACGCCGACATCACCATCGTCTGCGAGCGGCCAAAGATCGGCCCGCACCGCGAGGCAATGTGCGTGAAGGTGGCGGGGCTGCTCGGCGTGGAGCGCGAGCGCGTCAGCGTGAAAGCCACCACCAGCGAGGGGCTGGGCTTCACCGGCCGGCAGGAAGGCATCTCGGCGCTTGCGACGGCGACGGTGGTTTTCGGGGGGGCATAACAACTGAGGGCATTACCCCTCACCCCAGCCCTCTCCCAATGGGAGAGGGAAGTCCGGCCGCAGCCGTTGTCAAGGCGTTCCCTCTCCCATTGGGAGAGGGACAGGGTGAGGGGTAACGCCCTTAGAATTGAGCACTACGGCTGAACGGCTGAGGAGGCATTGCATTGACCGAAGACATGGCCGCCCTTTCCGCGGAAGTGCTGGCGCGTGCGCGCGGGCTTGGGCTAATGATCGCCACGGCCGAATCCTGCACCGGCGGGCTGGTGGCGGGCGCCCTCACCTCTATCGCGGGCTCGTCCGATGTGTTCGAGCGCGGCTTCGTGACTTACTCGAACGAAGCCAAGGAAGAAATGCTCGGCATCGATCCGGCGCTTATCGCGGCGCATGGCGCGGTTTCGCCCGAGGTGGCCATCGCCATGGCGGCCTGCGCGCTGCGGCAGTCGCGTGCGCAGCTCTCCGTCGCCGTCACCGGCATAGCAGGCCCCGGCGGGGGTAGCGCGGAGAAGCCAGTCGGCCTCGTCCACTTCGCCGCCGCCAAGGCGCTGTCGCGGGAGGGCGACGCCGTGGATTTCGCCGCGATCCATCACGAGGAGCGCTTCGGCGATATCGGCCGCGCGGAGGTGCGCGCAAAGTCGGTCGAAACCGCGCTGCGCCTCCTGCTGCGCGCCGCGGAGCTGGATTGAGGGATAAGCACGCGGCACACGGTGCGATTCAACTCGTGACGGGCGCTTTTGTTGGGCCAGGTGCGGAGGCGGGTAGCGGCTTGCCGTACACCGCATTGGCGCGGGCCTCGAACGCATCGGCGAATTTGCGGAAGGCGTGATCGAACACGGCGCCCATCAGCATCTGGAACGCGTGGCTCTTGAACTCGTAGTCGAGGTAGAAGCCGACCTGGCACGCGGCCTCGCCAAGCGGGCTGAACGTCCAGCGGTTATGCAGCTTGCGGAACGGCCCATCGAGATAATCGACCACGATGGCGTGCTCTTCGGGCTTCAGCACCACGCGGCAGGTGAAGCTCTCCCTGAACAGCTTATAGGCCACCGTCATGCGCGCGGTCAGCGTCTCGTGGCCGCCGTGATGCTCGCGCCGCAGCACGCGCAGACCGGAGCACAGCGGCACGAATTGCGGGTATTTCTCGACATCGGCGACGAGCGCGAACATGTCGGAGGCCGGGTGCGCGGCACGGCGCGAGGTATGGAAAGACGGCATCAGCGGCTCAGATTGTCGAGGAAGCGGCTCGCGCCGGGGCTGCTTGTGAAGACATGCACATTCGCATGGAGCGCGTGCTCTGCCAAGGCCTGCCGGTATTTTGCCGCATGCGCGCGCCTGAAGGTCCACGCCCATTTCAGAAACGTCCAATCGAGCCGTTCGGGGCAGCCCGGGGCCACATCCTCCCTTACACGTCCCAAACCCAGCGCCATCCGCTTCACCACGCGCGGAAAGGCGACGCGCCGTGGCAGATCGAGCCAGAGGACCGTGTCCGCGCGGGGCATGCGAATATGGAAGGTGCTGTTATAACCTCCATCCATGATCCATTCCTCGCGCGCCGCGAGTTCTGACAAAATCGCCAGCCATTCGTCCTTTGGCGCCGGCTGCCATCCCGCCCGCCAATAGAGCTGGTCCAAATGGAAAAGCGGCAGCCCGGAGATGGCATGCAGCCGCCTGGCGAGCGTCGATTTCCCCGAACCTGGCCCGCCGATAACCATCACGCGCTTCATCGGGTTGCCCCCTCACTCCAGCCCCTCTCCCAGCAGGCTCGCCTTGCCGGCCTTGCCGCTCAACGTGCCCGCATCCGCAAGCGGACGCGGGTGGGGAGAGGGTGGCCGCGTAACGGCCGGGTGAGGGGTATGTTACACATTCGCCGGGCTGGCATGAAGCACGAGCCGGGTGGCCTTCAGGCGCGCGAAATCCTCGCCCGCGTGATAGGACGAGCGCGTCAGCGGGCTTGCCGCCACCACCAGGAAGCCCTTGGCAAGGGCGATCGCTTTGTAGCTCTCGAACTCGGCGGGCTCCACGAAGCGCTCCACGGCGCGCGTGCTTGCGCGTCGGCTGGAGATATTGGCCGATGGTGAGGAAATCCACGTCCGCCGTGCGCAGATCGTCCATGAGCTGCAGCACCTCGTTGCGCTTCTCGCCGAGCCCGACCATGATCCCGGACTTCGTGAACATGGTCCGGTCCAGCTCCTTGGCGCGCTGGAGCAGCCGCAGCGAGTGGAAATAGCGCGCGCCCGGCCGGATGGCGAGATAGAGCGCCGGCACGGTTTCGAGATTGTGGTTGAACACGTCCGGCTTGGCCGCGATCACCGCTTCGAGCGCGCCATCGCCCTTCTTGAGGAAATCGGGCGTCAGCACCTCGATGGTGGTGGCGGGAGCCGCGGCCCGGATCGCGCGGATCGTAGCCGCGATATGAGCCGCACCGCCATCGGCGAGGTCGTCGCGGTCCACCGAGGTCACGACCACATGCTCAAGCCCAAGCGTGGCAACGGCCTGCGCCACATGCGCGGGCTCCGCCTCGTCCAGCGCGCCCGGCAGGCCGGTCTTCACATTGCAGAAGGCGCAGGCGCGCGTGCAGGTGTCGCCCATGATCATCATGGTGGCGTGGCGTTTCTCCCAGCACTCGCCGATGTTCGGGCAGCCGGCCTCTTCGCACACGGTGTGCAGCCGGTTCTCGCGCACGATGCTGGCCGTACCCGCATAGCCCGCCGAGCCCGGCGCCTTCACGCGAATCCACGCGGGCTTGCGCTGCACTGGCGTGTCGGCGCCGGCCTTTTCAGGATGCCGCAAGTTGCTGGCGCTACCGCGCTCCGCGCAGCTTGAGCGCACCGCGCCGCCTTCGTGTTCATCCAAGAGAGTTACCATCCGCCCACGCTTCTCTTCGCTTGTCCGCCGGCATGTCGCCGCGACAGCTTATTTCGCAAAGAGGCCCGCCAAGTGCAAGCCCGCCGGGATTGAAGCGCGCCTTGGACAGCCGGATTTCAGTTCAGGCAGCACTTTTTGTATTTCTTGCCCGACCCGCAGGGGCAGGGATCGTTGCGGCCGATCTTTGCTTCCTGCGTCTCAATGTCCAAGGCGTGTTCCCGCCGTATCGGGTAGAGTGCCCGGATATAATCCGTAACCTTGACCTGCGCGGACGCGAACAGCCGTTTTGGGTCTTCGTTCTGCTCGACTAATTGCGCTTCAATCTCTTTGTCCTGAAGCAGAACGCATAGCATGGCGGTCATAATCCGGCCCTTCCCCTCCAGGAACGGCTTCCAGCCCTCGCTGCGCAGGCGGATTCCGGTGAAGAAGCCCTCCGCCCAGTCCCGCGTTACAAGGTTTCCATCGCCGTCCTCCCAGAAATGAGGCTCGTAGCTTCCGCGGCTTCCGAGGCTTTCGACGATCTTGCCGTGCTCGACCAGCGCCACGGTTGCCAGGAGGCTGTCCGCCTCCTCACTCGACCCGTCCGAGCCCTCCAGGAAACAACCAATCCATTCCGCCGCGGGAACCGCTTCCGGGCCAACGATCACAGCGGTGACGAGGCCATTGAGGTAGGAAAGCGTCCCAAGGGCTCCTTCCATGACTGCCTTGGAAGGGGGAAGTCCGCCTACGCCCGCACCCTCTTTGGGGTTCCTCAATATGGCCGAGATACTCACACCGCCCTCCCTTGAAATACCGGATTTCGAATCGAAATCCGCCTGGGAGAAGGTTATACGCGGAGGGTGGCTCCCGGTAGACGGGCTCCGGGGTTATCCCCGAAGGAGGGGGACCGGCCCGGTCCCTAAGCGAACGTTCCTGGCTTGCCCGGCGAATGCGCGGCAGGCGTGTTACGGGTCGGAAGCGGATATCGTGGCAAAAAATTCAGACGCCTGCACTTTCTCTGAAACCTGCCATTGCCTTCCCGGCGGGGAATTGGGTATTTCCTGACGCTGAGTTCGGTATGTGATGCAAAGCCCCACAAAGCGGCCACAGCGCCCCGCTCAGGGCCGTTTTCAATTTTTCCCGCCTGGCTTTCGCGTGGCTGTGGGGGCTTTTGACACTGCGTAGTTGAAGCTTGTATCCAATTGAAATTGCTAAACGATCCCTGTGGGCGTTGTCTCTCAGTCCGTAGGTTCCACGGACACTAGATTATCTTGCGGCCAGGGCATGACAGCCCCGGCTCCGATCTCCTGCGCTGGTTTGCGCCTCAGTTCCCATTGGCAGCGCTCCAAGTGATCGAGGATGTGTTTCGCCAGCCTGTCCTTCCATTCCCGCATCGCAGCCGTGTGGCTCTTAGGCGGCGGCGCATAGGTGCGCAGTGCGTGCCGGATATCGAACAAAAGGGCTTCTTCGAGAGTATCGAAAGGCATTCTTAATAATTAGAACAAAGGGCGAACACAGTCCAGCCCCGCACTATGCGATATCTCATATTTGGGCGTATACTGGAATTGCTTAACTGAGGGCTCAAGGGATCGAGCCATGAAATCTATTAGCCGTGCCACGGGGATTGCCGCGCTGGCTTTTGCAGTCGCGGGCGCCGCTTGCGCTTCTCCCTTGAGTTTCAGCTTGATGGGAGCCGTTACGGCGAACAGCTTTGTGATGCGAGCACAGGAAGGTTGTGGAGAACTCCGCCGCGCCTGCCTGTACAAGGATGTAATGGGCGAGCGAGGCCAGGGCAATTGCAAGCGCTACCGTCAGAAATGTGGAGTGAACCCGGACTACTGCGCCAGGCTGTTTGAGGCATGCGTCCAGAATCCCAAGCGCGAACAGGGTTGCCGTCACTATCGCTTAGAGTGCGGTTCCATCTGAAGTCTTGTAACTGATGCGGCAACAGCGGCTAAGCCTGCCTTTAGGTCCGGCGGTCAAGCACCGCCTTCACTTCTTCGATCTCTTCGTTTTTTGTTGCCCTCCGGCCGCTAGCCGCCTCAAACAGCGCTATGGGTCGAGAGCGGCTGTGGCGGATTTTTCGCGATCCTATGCGCCCCCAAGGCGGCTTCCGGATCCAAATGCGGCCGTCTCCGATATGGCGAAAACGAACCTGCCCCTGACACTGAGCTGAACTCGCGGTGATCAAGCGCTCGGTGGAGGCCCCCCTGAATAAGGCCCCATGGCGGACTTCGGGCAGCCCGAATACGGCTTTGCCAATGCACACTTCGTTAACTCCTGCCGCAAGTTGCCCGTCCTGGGTAGTGAGCTGCCCAACCTCTTCCCGTAGCAGATGGTTAAGAAAACCTTGAATGTGGTTCCTGGCGCTGGTTAACATTCCCTGTATGTCCGCTCCCGATTCGGATGGTGGATTGTTGCAAATGCACCATACTCGACTCGGGACTCGGACGCCGGGTGATGTGCCATGTGCAGGGGAAACCCCGCGCGCGCCGCAGCTAGTTTGCAAACTAGATCGCGTCGCATTTTAACGGAAACGCGACGCGATCTAGCTCTAGAGTGAACCAACTATGAATTCAGTCCTGCCAACAATCCGTATCGTTTCACAAAATCAACAATCTACTTTATCTAAGTCTCAGAAACTATTCAACAACCTAATCAAAAAGATTGACGCAGAGCGAAAGCGGTTAGTGGCATGGCAAACGATGATTCCCCTTTACCACCAAAAACATGCAAGTGAATTTGTGCCAGTGACACAGACCTTCAATGGGCTCAGAGCGGAACTGGTGCGATTGTTTGACAAGGCGACCGCCGAAAGAGCATTCAACAAGAACGACAAGAAAAAATTGAAAAACATTATCTGCGCTATTGCCGCGGAGTTAATTGTTGAGAATGACGATGAAGATTTGAAACAAATTTACAACAAGCACAGTGGGGGCGACATCGATGCTGAGCTAAAAGAAGAAAAGAGTGCGATGAAAGCCATGATGGAAGATATCTTAGGCATTGATTTAGGCGATGACATTGATTTTACTTCACCCGAATCCATGATGGCTCATGTGGGTGAGAAAATGCAGCAAAAACTGGAGGACGAAGAACAAGTACGACAAAATTGTCAAAAACAGAGCGTAAAGCGCAAAAAATCGGCCAAGGCCCTTGCCAAAGAGGCGAAACAACAGGCCGAAGCGCAAAGCATCAGCCAATCCATCCGGGAGGTCTACCGGAAGTTGGCGAGCGCTTTGCACCCCGACAAAGAACAAGACGCTCTGGAACGAGACCGCAAGACAACCTTGATGCAACGGGTCAATATTGCCTATAATAACAAAGATCTTATCCAGCTTCTTGAGCTTCAATTGGAGGTTGAGCAGATTGATCAAGCATCAATCAATACCATAACAGAAGACAGACTGAAACATTATAATAAGATTCTAACGGAACAATCCAAAGAGCTTCGAATGGAGGTATTGGCGGTCAGCGATTTATTTAGAATACGCTTCAATATTTCACCAGATGTTTCGTTGTCGCCGGAGACGGCCATACACAATCTTGAAAGCGACATAAAAAGCATCAAAAAAGATATCAGCGATCTAAAGGGCGATTTGCACTTATTCCAAAACATGAAAAACTTAAAAGAGTACCTGAAGCAGTATAAAATGCCTACAAAGACAAGCTTTGACGGCGAAAGTTTCTGGGAGATTGAACCGTTCTGCTAAACAAGATAGCGTACATTTGGGCTGATCTGGCGGCGGAGATGCGACATACGTGCCTGGCTTTCCAAAATTGTCTAACCGCCATGACGGCAAGGCGGGACGAGTTGACTTTTTAGTTTTGTCGCTTTTGGCTCAAGGCTACCGAAAGCCGGTACTCCCGCGAAGCGTCCGCTATAAGATCTGAAAGCAAACATTGCGGCTCAAGCATTTTTCGAGACCCGCCATTTCCGGAATCGGCCTTGCAGCGACATTCAGCCCCCTGGCCGCTATGACCTGCGAAGGCCATTTGCTGGGGGTCCTGGATACTCTTAGAAGTGGATCGCCCGCCCGTAAGCGTCCAGCACGCTCTCGCCCATCATCTCCGACAGCGTCGGGTGCGGGAAGATCGCCTGCATCAATTCGGCCTCGGTGGTTTCCAGCGTCTTCGCGATGCCGAAACCCTGGATCAGTTCCGTCACCTCTGCGCCGATCATATGCGCGCCCAGCAGCTCGCCGGTCTTGGCGTCGAAGACGGTCTTCACGAACCCCTCCGGCTCGCCAAGTGCTATGGCCTTGCCGTTGCCCTGATAGGGGAAGCGGCCAACCTTGATCTCGCGACCGCTCGGCTTTCGCCGCCGCTTCGGTTAGGCCAATCGAGGCGACCTGCGGATGCGAGTAAGTGCAGCCCGGCACGTTCTTCACGTTCAGCGGATGGACATCGTTCTTGCCCGCGATCTTCTCGACGCAGACGATGCCCTCGTGGCTAGCCTTGTGCGCAAGCCAGGGCGGGCCGGCCACATCGCCGATGGCGTAGACGCCGGGTGCTGCCGTGCGGCAATATTCGTCGATAACGATATGCGATTTTTCGATTTTAACGCCCTGCTCTTCCAGGCCCAGGTTCTCGACATTGCCCACGATGCCCACGGCTAGGATGACCCGGCTGAATTCCTGGGTTTCCTGCTTCAAATCCTTGAGCGCGATGGTGGCCGTAACGCTGTTCGCGTTCTTTTCGAGCTTGGCCACTTTCGCGCCCGTATGGATCTTGATGCCCTGCTTCTCGAACGACTTGCGGGCGAAGGCCGAAACCTCCTCATCCTCCACCGGCAGGATGCGGTCCAGGATCTCGACCACGGTCACCTTTACGCCGAGCGCGTTGTAGAAGCTCGCGAACTCGATGCCGATGGCGCCAGAGCCCACAACCAGCAGCGATTGCGGCGTCTCCGCCGGCACCATGGCCTCCTTGTAGGTCCAAACGAGCTTGCCGTCCGGTTCAAGCCCCGGCAGCGAGCGGGCGCGCGCCCCCGTCGCGACGACGATGTGCTTGACTTCCAGCTCGGCGAGCGGCTTGCCATCCTTGCCCGTCACCGCGACCACGCCCTTGCCCTTGATCCGTGCGGAGCCGGAAATAACGGCCACCTTGTGCTTCTTTAGCAGATAGGCGACGCCGCTCGACAGCTTGTCCGCCACCTTGCGCGAGCGGCCCACGATCTTGGCGAGATCGAAGCCGATGTCCTTCGCCTTGAGCCCGAAATCGTCCGCATGCTGGAACAGCCTAAGCACCTCCGCCGTGCGCAGCAGCGCCTTGGTGGGGATGCAGCCCCAGTTCAGGCAAACGCCGCCCAGATGCTCGCGCTCGATCACGGCCGTCTTCAGCCCAAGCTGCGCCGCGCGGATCGCCGCGACATAGCCGCCAGGCCCCGCCCCTATAATTGCGACGTCAAATGCTTCCGCCATCAACTTCCCCAAAACTAAGCAGAATTCGCAAAAGTGGCCTTCCCGGTTTTGCGAAAAAACACGGAGCGAACGTTTATCGTGAGCGACAAGCGCTCACTCTGCGAAAACAAACGAATCTAAGCGGGCATTCGTTGGGTAACCAACGAAAGTCTGCTTAGGCGCCGGCGCCTATTTCAACTTCCCATGAGATCCTGGACTTCCCGACCTCTACCTCGGCTTTGACCTTGTTGTAGGTGGTCCTTTCGAGTCCCTTAATCGACCCTTCCTCGTCTTCCTGAATGCCTACCAGTCCAACGCCTTCAAGAATGTGAAGATCGTGTGCGAGATCTGCCTCGCTCCTGTTCAGTTTTTGAGCCAAGGCGCTGAGCGTCCAAGCCTCCGCGTTCCGGATCGTTTCCAGCATAAGCATGTTCTTCTCTGAGAAGACTTTCGCAAGCGCTTCAATGGAAGTGAACCAAACCTTCGGCTCCGAGGCTCCGCGCGAATGCTCGCCTCGCGCAATTGCCAGCGTGCGGTCTCGCATCTTATCGAGGCTGGATAGGCCGACGTGAATAAGCAAAGTATCGCCTGCGATCATAGGATGCCCTCCTCCCTTAGGATACGATAGACATCGCTCCAGAAGTCCTGCAGGAGCTGCTCAGGGCTCCTGAATTCGTAGTGCCGCGCTTCGCTGTCCCGAAAGTGCCGATGATCCCATGCGGTAATCGAAGTTCCATCCGGTTTCCTAGAGCCTACCAGATTCTCGGGCATATGGGCGTTATCGTATCCTACAATGCGGCCGTCGCGGGGCGTGTGCATCGTGAGAGCATACCGGAAACCGTGGGGAATTTCGTGCGAAGTTCGACGGCCCGGACGCGGAAAGTAGCCCAGAAATCGCCCCCAATTTCAAAAGTCTCTCTATCGAGATCGAGAAAATGCTGCCTTGAGCCTTCATGATCCTTTCGTGAACTCATGACGATATTAAATCAGCATGGTGACAGGTTCCTCGACGAAGCCCTTGAACGCGGCCAGGAGCTGGGCGCCGAGCGCGCCGTCGACGACGCGGTGATCGCAGGAGAGCGTGCAGCTCATCATCGTCGCGGCCACGATCTTATCGCCCTTCACCACGGCGCGTTTCTCGCCCCGGCCCACCGCCAGGATGGTGGCGTGCGGCGGGTTGATGACCGCGTCGAAACTGTCGATGCCGAACATGCCGAGGTTCGAGATGGCCGTGGTGCCGCCCTGATATTCGTGCGGTGCAAGGCGGCGGCGGCGCGCGCGCCCGGCAAGGTCTTTAATCTCGCTGGAGATTTGTGCAAGCGTCTTGTGCTCGACGCCGCGGATGATTGGCGTGAATAGCCCGCCGTCGATGGCGACCGCGACGCCGATGTCCGAGCTTTTGTGGATGAGGATTCCGCGTTCCGTGAAGGTCGCGTTCGCGTCGGGCACGCGCTGCAGCGCCAGCCCCATCGCCTTGACGATGAAGTCGTTCACGGAAAGCTTGTACGCGCCGGCGCCTTCCTTGGGCGAGCGGGCGTTGAGCCGCTCGCGGGCATCGAGCAGCGCATCGATCTCGCAATCCATGGTAAGGCGGAAATGCGGGATCGTGGCCGCCGCCTGCGTCAGCCGCAGCGCGATGGTCTTGCGCATATTGTCAAGCGGGCGGAGTTCGTAACTGCCCTTCTCGTAAAGTGCCAAGATTTGATCGTCGGGCATCGCGGCCGGGAAGGCTCGCGACGGCACCAGCGCCTGCATGCCGTTTTGCGGCTGCAACGGCGCAGCCGGTGCGTCCGGCGCTTTCCGCACGCCGGTGCGTTGGGCTTCGTCTACGTCATGCTTGACGATGCGGCCATGCGGGCCGCTGCCCTTCACAAACGAAAGGTCGATGTTGGCTTGGGCGGCAAGGCGGCGCGCGAGCGGGGATGCGAAAAGGCGGCCATGGCCGTTTGCTTTCACTGCGGCAAGTCCCCCCTCACCCTGTCCCTCTCCCCGTTGGGGCGAGGGAACGCCCGAACTAGCATCTTCGCGTAAAGATGGCGCCGCGGCCAACTCCCTCTCCCCTTGGGGAGAGGGCTGGGGTGAGGGGGTCTTTTCTTCTGTGATGGCCGAAGCATCCTCCCCCTCTTCCAGCAAAATCGCGATAGGCGTATTCACCGGCACCCCCTCGGTGCCTTCGGGCACCATGATCCTGCCGATAATGCCCTCGTCCACCGCCTCGACCTCCATGGTGGCCTTGTCGGTCTCGATCTCCGCGATGGCATCGCCGGACGCGACCTTATCGCCTTCTTTCTTCAGCCATTTCGCAAGCTTGCCCTGCTCCATGGTGGGCGATAGCGCGGGCATGAGGATTGGTGTCGGCATGGGTTTGTCCTTGAGTGGCTCGCAACATTACGCCCTGCGTACCTATAAAATACTTGAGAGCGCTACGAAGATCTTCGCTTGAAATGGCTGCTGAACAGGCCGCCTCATTGTGCGTACCTTAAGAATTGGTCATACATTTCGATCTGGTAGTTCAGGTCCCAGCAGATAGAAGTTCCGAGCGTCATCGGCGGGGTTAGCGTGTTCACTCCGGACGGTTCCACCTTGCAGCCCAGGGTTCTTATTAGATCCATATCGGCAGCCCGTGCCAGGCTTGCACGCTTTGCGAACTCCGCAGCCCTCTGTTCTTCGCTGGCGCCTGCGTCAAGCCTCACCTCGTGCGAGTACATATCGATGCCCGTGGGCTGGCACAGCCGGGCAGAATGGGCGCTCGTTTCCTCGTGACCGGTGGGGCCGGGCATGCCGTAAAACCGGCACCAAGTTTGCCGCGACAAAAGGAATTTTGAATGCAGCTTGTGGCCCTTATCGGCAAGGATCCGCTCATAGCAGTGCCGCCCATCCTCATTTGCCTGGCAGGGCGGCTGCTCCGGGAGCGGCGTCTGTGCATAGGCGCCCGAAGTGCCAAGAGCGGTGGCCAACATAAGCAATCCAGTGCAAGCCTGCTGGCAAGGCATTCGCTCATCCCTCCTTTTGCGCAGGGCGCTGCGGCCAGCGGTAGATGAAGGTGAGATAGGTTAGCGCGAGGTAGACGACGCCGCCCAACGACCACGCAGCCCAGTAGGCAGCCTCGCGCCCATCCAGGAACAGCGAGCGCACGACGATGGGCGGCCCGAGCACCTCCATCCCGGTGGCTTTCTGCGGCAGTTTCAGCCAGGCGGTGTGCAGGCCTTCGCCCAGATATTGCATGTTCACCGCGAGAGCGCCGAGTGCGACGAACGCGATGCTGAGCAGAACGAAAGCCATCGTCCGCAAGCACGGCGCGCGGTTCAGGAAAAAGTAGAGCGCCGCGATGTAGGCCGAGACGATGGTGAGGAATAGCGAAAAAATCGCCGCGGTGGCCTGCGCCGCCTGGATTGCGTTCGACAGTATTTCTGCTTCCGTCATGTCTTGCCCCCCTACATGGAACCAGCGGCATATAAGCAGCTAATTCCGGTAGAGTACAGCCTTGACGGCCGCGACAACTTGAGGCGCGCCGGGGAGTGCCAGCTTTTCGAGATTGGCGGCGTAAGGCATGGGCACGTCGGCGCCCGAGACCTTGGTGGGCGGCGCGTCGAGATAGTCGAACGCCTCGGCGGTCACGCGCGCGCAGATTTCCGAGCCCAGCGAGCAGACCGGCCAAGCCTCCTCCACCGTCACGATCCGGTTGGTCTTGCGCACCGAGGCCAGCACCGTTTCCATGTCGAGCGGGCGCAGCGTGCGCAGGTCGATCACCTCGGCCTCGATACCCTCCGCTTCAAGCTCCTTGGCCGCGTCGAGCGCATAGACCATGCCGCGCGCCCAGGACACGATGGTCACGTCCTTGCCTGGCCTCGCGATCCTGGCCTTGCCGATGGGGATCACGAAATCGTCCCCCTTCGGCACCGGCCCCGCCACGCCGTAAAGCATTTCATTCTCCAGGAACACCACCGGGTTCGGATCGCGGATGGCGGCCTTGAGCAGCCCCTTGGCGTCGGCGGCGGTCGAGGGGGCGATCACCTTGAGGCCCGGCACGTGCGCATACCAGGCCGAATATTCCTGGCTGTGCTGTGCCGCCACGCGCGCCGCGGCCCCGTTCGGGCCCCGGAACACGATGGGACAGGAGAGTTGTCCGCCGGACATATAATGCGTCTTGGCCGCCGAGTTGACGATATGGTCGATGGCCTGCATCGCGAAGTTGAAGGTCATGAACTCGACGATGGGCCGCAAGCCGGCAAACGCCGCGCCAACGCCCAGGCCCGCGAAACCCGCTTCCGTGATGGGCGTGTCGATCACGCGGCGCGGGCCGAACTCGTCGAGCAGGCCTTGCGTGATCTTATACGCGCCCTGGTATTCCGCGACCTCCTCGCCCATGACGAACACGGAATCGTCGCGCCGCATCTCCTCGGCCATCGCGTCGCGCAACGCCTCGCGCATGGTGATCTGCACCATTTCGGTGCCCTCGGGGATTTCGGCGGACTCCCTCTCCCCGTCCGCACCCGCTTGCGGGTGCGGCAGCGAAAGTGGCAAGCTCGCCGAGGCGAGCTTGCTGGGAGAGGGTTGAGGTGAGGGGGTCTTTGCAAGGTTTGTATCTGTGGCGAGTCCCCCCTCATCCTGTCCTTCTCCCCGAGGGGAGAAGGAACGCCCGAACTCGCCGTTCCCTTGGGCCTTTGCAGCATATCCATTGGCCAGCGCGGAGACGTCCTCGCCATCGGTCAAGATCACCGCGATCGGCGTGTTAACCTTCACGCCCTCCGTCCCGGCCGGCACCAAAATCCTGCCGAGCTTGCCCTCGTCCACCGCCTCGATCTCCATCGTGGCCTTGTCGGTCTCGATCTCGGCGATGACATCGCCGGAGCGCACCGCGTCGCCCTCGGACTTCACCCATCTGGCGAGCTTGCCCTCTTCCATCGTCGGCGACAGGGCTGGCATTAAAATTTGTGTCGGCATAACCACCTCAAAACCAATAACGGTGCATTTCTTCAAGAAGCTCTGCTGTCAGATCCACACCAGGCTTCTCAGGCAGCACCGAGTCAATTCCGCATCTGGGACAGATCGCCGTTCCCTCCCGTTCGAGCCACCCCACTATTTCGTGCGGGAGAAAAAGCTGACGGCAATAAAAGCAGCCACACTGTTTAGATGCGAGAATCTGTGCCTTGTGCTTCCAGCAAAACTTGTGAGCCTCAACAATATGTTGGGGCATCCTGGACTTTCGCTCCGCAAACTGGGCGCGTAGCTCGTCCTCTTCTCCATTCATGCGAGAACATCGGTGTAAAGCTCGGCCGGATCGGGCTCGGGATCGCGCTGGGCGAACTCGGCCGCCTCGTTCACGATGCCGCGGATCTCCTTATCGATGGCCTTGAGTCCGTCCTCGTCCAAACGCCCGCCCGCCAGAAGCCGCGCGCGCACCTGCTCGATGGGGTCGTGCCCCTGGCGCATCTTGTCGACCTCCTCCTTCGAGCGGTACTTGGCCGGATCGGACATGGAATGGCCGCGATAGCGGTAGGTGAGCATTTCCAGGATATACGGCCCCCCGCCCTCGCGCGCATGCGCCACGGCCCTTTCGCCCGCCGCCTTCACCGCGCGCACGTCCATGCCGTCCACCTGGGCGCCTGGGATGCTGAAGCTGCAACCTCGATGCGAGAGGTCCGTCATCGCGGAAACGCGGTCGATGCGGCTGCCCATGCCGTATTTGTTGTTCTCGACCACATAGATCACCGGCAGCTTCCACAGCGCCGCCATGTTGAAGGCCTCGTAAACCTGGCCCTGGTTCGCGGCACCGTCGCCGTAATAGGTGAGGCTGACACGGCCATTGCTCCGGTATTTGTTGGCCAAGGCAAGGCCCGTGCCGAGCGGCACCTGCGCGCCCACGATGCCGTGCCCGCCGTAAAACGCCTTCTCCGCCGAGAACATGTGCATGGAGCCGCCCTTGCCTTTGGAATAGCCGCCCCGCCGCCCGGTCAGCTCCGCCATCACGCCCTTGGGGTCCATGCCGCAAGCCAGCATATGGCCGTGATCCCGATAGGCGGTGATGACCTGATCGCCCTCCCCTATCGCCATCTGCATGCCCACAACCACCGCCTCCTGGCCGATATAGAGATGGCAGAAGCCGCCGATCTGGCCCATGCCGTAGAGCTGGCCGGCCTTTTCCTCGAAGCGGCGTATGAGGAGCATCAGACGGTAGGCGCGCAGCTCATCCTCGTGCGAAAGCTCAGGCGGCTGCGTGCCAGCGCTTGGGCTTTGAGGAAGATCGTCGAGCATGGCTGGCCCTTTCTTGCAATGCTTAAGCTGCGGCTTTTTGAAGCAGTAAGCGCCTATCTGGTTCCGCTATAACGGTTTTTCCAGGGGGTCGCCAGCCGTCCATCTCGCAGAAGCGAAGGCCACAGTGCGCCTGCGTCATGACAAGGGCAGACGTGGCGATCCATAGCAGGATCAATGCATTGGCCGCGATTGCTTCGCCCCGCCGCGCTCATCGCAGCTATGACAAAACCGCGCACCTGCTATTTCTCGCCGTTCACGATCACGATATCGGTGGGCCTGGCCAGGTCGAGGAGCGAGCGGGCCTCTTCGTCGACGAGCGATGAGTCGGCGGGCTTGTCCTTGAGCAGCGCCGCATCGCGCTCAAGCTGCGCGTGCTGGGCCTTGAGCTGCGCCAGCTCCTTGGTCAGCGCTTCGACGCGGGCGTTAATCTGGCGGTTGGCGATAAGCCCATGCGCGCCGCGCACGGCTTCGCCGGCCACATAGCCGATGAGGCTCAACAGCACCAGGAATAGGATGAACTGCCGCACTCGCCGCCCCCGCTTTTTGGCCGTCGCAACCCCTCTTCGCGAGTCACGATAGCGCGGCAAGCGTTAGCGTATGGTTAATTTTTCGCCCGTGCCAGGGAGGGGCGCCATTGCAAGCACCCCTGCCGTCATTGCGAGCGAAGCGAAGCAATCCAGATGGCAAGTAAAATCAATGGCCTGCTGGATCGCAGCGCAGGGCTTCGTCCTCCTCGCGATGACGAACGCGGTTTTTTTCAGCAGCCTGTTAGAGGCAGGTCTTCACATCCGTATGCGGGAAATCGTCCCCTTTGAACAGCAGGGGCGCGTCCATGGTCATGGCGAGCGCATAGGCGGCGCAATCCGCCAAATTGAGCCGCGCTTTCGAGTGAATGCCCTTGCCGTAGTGCCCGTATGCCTCCGCCGCCGCCCTCGCCTGCACTTCGTCGAAGGGCACTACCTGTATTTGGCTCAACTGGAGGATTTCCCAAAGCCGCTCCACGGCAGCGGCGCCCTGGCGCAGACGCATAACGGTCGCCGTCTCATGCACGCTGACAGCAGATATATGGCAGCGCCCGGCGCCTTTTATCGCCCCCTCAAACGCCCCCTTTTCGGGCTCGCTGAACAGAATGGCTAGCAAGGCAGAACTATCGATGACGATCATAGCGCGTTGATATCGTCCACGATCTCTTCCGTGGAGCGCGGATCGAGCACCGGCAGTGCGTTAATTTCCGCCACGAGGCGGTTTATCCGCTCCCATCGCGCCGCGATTTCGGCGGGAGAGCGGCCTTCCGGTTCGCGCGGCTCCTCTGCGAGCCCGGTGCTGCGCGCGCGCTCTTCCAGCGCCACCCGAATTGCATCGTCAACGGAAAGCCGTTGTACGGCGGCGAGGCGGCGGGCCAGAGCTTCGGTTTCTTGGGACAGATCGAGCATGGATAAAACCTAGCACGATACAACCGTTTTAGCGATGGCTACTTCGCAGCGGCGGCGCGATGACCGCGGCCCCTGCCGCCCGAAAGCCAAGACAGGGGACGCGGCGCCAGTCATCGCTTGAGTGAGGACAGCATTTCGCGCCGTAGAATGGCGTTAATGCGGGACTGGTAGCCCTTCCCTTGCGCCCGGAGCCACGCCAGCACATCGGAGTCGATGCGCACGGTGGTCGAGGTCTTGGTGGGCTTGTAGAACCGGCCGCGCACCGCGTTTTTCCAAAACTCTTCGGGCAGCGGCGGGATGTCGCTGTAGTCGATTTCATCCTCAGGCCGGGCTGTCAAAGCGGCCAGCTCGGCCTTCTGCTCCCCGGTCAAGGGAGGCAGATTGGCGAGATCAGCGTCATGCCTAACGAATTTCTTGTTCATAGCGTCTCCTTTCCTTCCGGTCCGCCGGCCGGGCGGAGATGATACGGATAATTTCGACAGACTGCCCGTCCTCATCTTCCTCGTGGATCGTGTGGGCCACCAGCAGCAGGACATAGCCTTCCACCATGCCGAGGGTCTGCCAGCGCTGTTCGCCGCCCTCGATGCGATCCTGCTCAGTGAGGGCGAAGGGATCGGCAAAGGCCCGGATGGCGGTGCCGAAGCTCACTCTGTGTTTGCGGTGATTGCTGGCCGCTTTGGCCGGGTCCCACTCGAACCGGGTTATCATAGAAAAATGTTACAACAAAAGTGTACTGCAAGGCAATGCAGTAAAGGCTTGCCCGCGTATCGCAAGCTCAATGTGAGCGAGCGTAAGCTTGGCGGGTTGGTCCAGCAGCTTGCGGTTGACGGAGGTTGCGGCCTTCGGCTTACCCCTCACCCGGCCGCTTCGCGGCCACCCTCTCCCGCAAGGGGAGAGGGTGCGCCCGAATTACTCTCGTGCGCCCGGAAAGGGCCGCTTCCCCTCTCCCCTCGCGGGAGAGGGGCAGGGGTGAGGGGGAGCCAAAAGCTCCAAGCCCGCGTTAAAGCGAAGTAAAACCCCATAGGCGGTGCATCATGGTTAATCCGCGCAAGGTAAACGCCAGATCTCGATATTTTTCGCCCGCCACTTTTTGCGAATCTTTTTGCCTTTTAGGCCGGATTCCTCGACTCCAAAATCCGTTTAAATATACGCGAAGATTTAATATTTACCATAAAACGGCGCATCGGTCCCAGCCGCTCATGCGGCGCCATCTCAAATTGCGTTTTATAATCAGCGCATTAGCCACATTAACGCATCAGAAAGGTGCATTTGCATATATTTGCGCCTTAAAGAATAGAGGCGCAAATGCGCGGAAAAGGGCGGTCAGCTGTAAAGAATAGGGTTAAGGTGCGTTTAATCGAGGGGCCTGAGATGCTGTAAAATTATTGTCGCCGCGAGGCCGCCCTGGCACCCGCCGCCGTCATCCCGGAAACGCCAATGGCGTTATCCGGGATCGCCCCAAACCAAACGCGGCATATCCTGCGATCCCGGATAGCCGCGTGCGGCTTCCGGGATGACGAACCGGCGAAGGAAACCTAAGCCGTGCGCAGGATCGAGCGGCCGGCGAACAACGCGGTATCGCCCAGCTCTTCCTCGATGCGGATGAGCTGGTTGTATTTCGCGATGCGGTCCGAGCGCGACATGGAGCCGGTCTTGATTTGCCCGGCGTTGGTGGCGACCGCGAAGTCGGCGATGGTCGCATCTTCGGTCTCGCCGGAGCGGTGCGAGATCACGCACTTGAAGGCCGCGCGATGGGCCATGTCGACCGCATCGAGCGTCTCGGAGAGCGAGCCGATCTGGTTCAACTTGATGAGGATGGCGTTGGCGGCGTGCTCCTGGATGCCCTTGGCAAGGCGCTTCGGATTGGTGACGAACAGGTCGTCGCCAACGAGGTTGATCTTGCCGCCGAGCTTTTCGGTGATGGCCTTCCAGCCTTCCCAATCGTCCTCGGCCATGCCGTCCTCGATGGAGATAATCGGATAGCGCGCGACTAAATCGGCATAGAGATCAACCATTTGGCCGGGTTCCAGGCTCTTGCCCTCGCCCTTCAGCTCGTACTTGCCGTTCTCGAAGAACTCGGTCGAGGCCGGATCGAGCGCGATGGCCACGTCCTCGCCCGGCTTGTAACCGGCCTTCTCGATGGCGCGCACCACGAAGGCCAGCGCCTCGTCCGCCGATTTGAGGTTCGGCGCGAAGCCGCCCTCGTCGCCCACATTGGTGCTGTGCCCGCCGTCTTTCAGGAGCTTCTTCAGCGTGTGGAAGATTTCCGCACCCCAGCGGACGGCCTCGGCGAGCGTCGGCGCGCCCAGCGGCGAGATCATAAACTCTTGAAAGTCAATGGGATTATCGGCATGCGCGCCGCCATTGATGATGTTCATCATCGGCACCGGCATCACCCGCGCATTGACGCCGCCCAGATAGCGGTAGAGCGGCAGGTCGAGCGACTGGCTCGCGGCCTTCGCCACAGCCAGCGACACGCCCAGGATCGCGTTCGCGCCCAGCCGGCTCTTGTTTTCGGTCCCGTCCAGCATCAGCAGCGCGTTGTCGATGCGGCGCTGCTCGGTGGCCTCCATGCCTTGCAGGGCGTCGAAAATTTCGCTGTTAACGGCATCGACCGCCTGCTGTACGCCCTTGCCCAGAAAGCGCTCGCCGCCGTCGCGCTTTTCGATGGCTTCGTGCGCGCCGGTGGAAGCGCCGGACGGCACGGCGGCACGGCCTTGCGCGCCGTCCTCCAGCACCACGTCGACCTCAACGGTCGGATTGCCGCGGCTATCGAGAATTTCGCGGCCAATGATATCGGCGATAGCGGTCATGAGCGCACCTCATCGAGCTACAGGGAAAAATGGGAAGTCGCCGCAGTCTTAAAGGACTCGCGCCTCCGGGCCAAGAGGCTTACATCCAGAACCATGAGTTTAACACCGGAAGATACAAGCAAAGCCCTGGTCCTGCTCTCCGGCGGGCAAGATTCGGCCGTCTGCCTGGCCTGGGCGCTGACCCGCTACGGCCATGTCGAGACCCTTGGCTTTGCCTACGGCCAGCGCCACAGCGTCGAGCTTGAATGCCGGCCAAGGCTCCGCGATGCAATCGCCGCGGCCTTCCCCGAATGGCGGATGCGGCTTGGCCCGGATCATGTGCTCGATCTCTCCATTCTTGGCCAGGTGAGCGATACGGCGCTCACGAGCGAGGCGGAAATTACATTTGGCGCCAATGGCTTGCCGAACACCTTCGTGCCAGGGCGCAATCTCCTCTTCTTCACGCTGGCCGCCGCCTTGGCCTACCGGCGCGGCATCCGCGATCTCGTGGGCGGCATGTGCCAGACCGACTATTCCGGTTACCCCGATTGCCGCAACCAGACGCTCGAAGCGCTGAACCACGCCATCGATCTCGGCACAGCGGAGCACTTCCGCATCCTGACGCCGCTGATGTGGCGCACGAAGGCCGAAACCTGGACGATGACCAATGCGCTAGGGGGCGCACCGCTCGTCGATATCGTCGCGGAGCACACCCACACCTGCTACAAGGGCGACCGCGAGCACCGTCACGATTGGGGCTATGGCTGCGGCATTTGCCCTGCCTGCGAGCTTCGCGAGAAGGGCTACCGCCAGTGGCGGCAAAGTTCTTAGAATCGCCCAATTCAGATTGGATCGATGCCGCCTTTGGCGCAGCAATGTGGACAGTAGCTAATGCTTGGTGATTCTTCGCTTTGGGCCATCCTCGTCCATTTGTGGCCGATGCTCATCGTAAACATCCTCGTCCAATGGGCGCCCATACTCGCCCTCATCGGTGTGTATGTCTATACGATGAGGAAATATCTCGGTCCGCGCCGCAACGGGATGCCGGACAGCGACTATCTCCCGGCACTGCTGCAAGAGCAAAAGCGGCATAACGAGGCGCTTGAGAAGATACTGGCCCGAATGGAGCACCAGCTCCCGCAATAAGAGATTGCGGGGGATCGCAGGACTTCGCATATAGCGGCATGCGCGTGTTCGCGCGGCGGCGCCGGCTTAACTATGTACACGATCAAGGAAATCTACACGACACTGCAAGGCGAGGGCGCGCACACGGGCCGCGCCGCGGTGTTCCTGCGCTTTGCAGGCTGTAACCTGTGGAGCGGGCTGGAGTCCGGCCGGGCGGGCGCGGCCTGCCAGTTCTGCGACACCGATTTTGTGGGCACCGATGGCCCGGACGGCGGCAAATTCGCGGAGGCTGAGGCATTGGCCCACGCCGTGGCCCAATGCTGGCATAGGGCTGTTGGAAGTCCCCCCTCACCCTGTCCCTCTCGCCGTTGGGGCGAGGGGACGCCCGAAATGTTGTCTCAGCGTACCGAAGAGGCCGCAGCCGGCTCCCTCTCCCCTCGGGGAGAGGGCTGGGGTGAGGGGAGCTTGGGTCCAATCCGTCCCTATGCCGTCTGCACAGGCGGCGAACCCCTCCTGCAGCTGGACGAGCCCCTGATTGAGGAACTGCACGCCCGCGGCTTCGAAATCGCCATCGAAACCAACGGCACCCAGCCTGCTCCGCCCGGCATCGACTGGATTTGCGTAAGCCCCAAGGCCAACGCGCCGCTGGTGCTGACCTCCGGCGACGAGTTGAAGCTCGTCTTCCCGCAGGACGGCGCGGAGCCCGCCCGCTTCGAACGGCTTGACTTCCGCCACTTTTTCCTTCAGCCGATGGACGGCCCGGGCGTCCGCGCCAACATCGAGGCCGCGGCGCGCTACTGCCTCAGTCATCCCCGCTGGCGCCTGTCGCTGCAAACCCACAAATTGATTGGCCTGCCCTAAGTCCATGATGCGCATCTACAAAGAGTTCACCTTCGAGGCCGGCCATTTCCTGCCCTTCGCACCGCCAAGCGATGCCAATTCGCGGCTTCACGGCCATTCTTTCGTCGTGCGCGTGACCGTCGAAGGCGAGCCGGATCCGGAAACCGGGCTTATCGTTCATTTCGACGAGTTCTCGGCCACGCTTGCGGATGTCAAGGACAAGCTCGACCACAGGCTTTTGAATGAGGTCATGGGGCTGGAGACGCCAACGCTGGAGCGCATCGCGGCCTGGATTTGGCGCGAGCTGGCACCGGCTTTGCCCGGCCTCGCCGAGGTTCACGTTTCGCGCCCAACTTGCCGCGAAGGCTGCGTCTATTGGGGCCCCGAAAAACGGTAGGACGGCGCCCCTCCCGCTCATTCGCTTCAGTGTGCGGAACAAAATTGGGGCCTTCGGGCTTTTGATTTATCGAAACAGCTCAGGCGAGGCGGTCATGACATCTGGGTTTAACAGAAGGCAGATTGTTGGGGCGGCATCGGGATTAGCAGCGGCAGGTCTGTTCGTGCCCGCGCAAGCAATAGCTGAGGAGAAGGAAAAACAAGAAGAAAAGATGGAGGAGGTGACACCGCCGGAAGACCTCATGCGTGAGCATGGGGTGCTAAACCGGGTCCTTCTGATCTACGAGGCTGTCCTGCGACGGTTCGCCAGCAACGAAAGCCTCGATCCATCCATCGTGTCGGGGTCCGCTCAAATTATTCGCAGTTTCATCGAGGACTATCACGAGATCAACGAGCAGAATTACGTGTTTCCGCGCTTCCGGAAGGCCGGGAAAATGGTTGATCTCATCGATATCCTTTGCCTGCAGCATCAGGCAGGACGCCGCCTGACCGAAATCATCTTGCGTCTCGCACCAGCCAGCGCGGCACCGGGCGGCGATCGCACGCAAATGGAGGCAGCCATGCTGGCTTTCATCAGGATGTACCGGCCGCACGAAGCTCGCGAGGACACGGTGCTCTTTCCCGCGCTAAGAAGCGTCGTGACCGCCAGCGAGTTCGATGCCATGGCGGAGGACTTCGAAAAGGACGAGCAGCGGAAATTCGGCGAGGATGGCTTCGAAAGGATCGTGAGCCAAGTGGCAAGACTCGAAGAAGCAGCCGGCATCCACGATCTCGCCAAATTTACTCCGGCTGGTTGACATTCACGCCGCCGCAAAACATAGCAAGCCGGCAGCTACAACTGACAGGCGGGGCCGTGGCCAATCCAAAGGGGAAGCGATATTTTTCCGGGCTTTCGAGGAGCACCTTCCTTCTCGCCTTTGCGAGCTTCTTCTCCGATATCTCAACCGAGATGCTCTACCCGGTCCTGCCGGTGTTCCTGACCGGGACGCTACACGCCAGCGGCAGCATTGTCGGCTTGATCGACGGCTTCGCCCAGGCGCTGCAGAACATCGTGCAAGGCTTCTCCGGTGCGCTGTCGGACAAGCTGCAAAGGCGCAAGCCCATCGCGCTCTTCGGCTATTTTCTATCGGCAATCGCCAAGCCGCTCATGGGACTGTCTGGCGCATGGCCTGCCCTGTTCGCCGCGCGCTCGCTGGACCGGCTCGGCGCGGGCACCAGGGCAGCGCCGCGCGACGCGCTTCTTGCCGCATCGGCGGACGAAGAGCACCGGGGCAAGGCTTTCGGGCTTGAGGGTTTCGGCGACAACGCCGGCGCCTTCGTTGGGCCGCTTATCGCGGTGTTCCTGCTTTACTCGCTGCACACCGGCATGCGCACCATTTTCTATCTCGCGCTCATCCCCGGCCTGCTCGCGTTTTGCATGGTTCTCCTGGTCAAGGAAGGCCGGGCGGACGGCGCGGCTAAGCGCAAGATCGATATCGGTATCGGCCAATTTCCCCGCGCCTACTGGCGGTATCTGCTGGCTACGGCCGTGTTCGGCCTTGGCAATTCCAGCAACGCGTTTCTTATCCTCAGAACTCAAGATATCGACAGCTCGCTTAAAACCACGATCCTGATCTACGCGGCGTTCAATCTCGTGGCGGCGCTGATTTCCTATCCTGCCGGCTTCCTTTCCGACCGGCTGGGGCGGAAGCATGTTTTGCTGGCCGCGCTCGCGATCTTCACCGCCGCCTATCTGGGCTTCGCACTCACCCAGAATATCGCCGTCATCGCCCTCCTGTTTGTGGTCTACGGCCTGTACCAGGGCATATTCCGCGCCGTTGGCAAGGCGCTCGCCGCGGACCTCGTGCCTGCGCAGCTACGCGCGAGCGGCGTTGGCTGGTACAGCACCACATACGGACTGTTGCAACTCGTCGCGAGCCTTATCGCCGGGCTGCTTTGGGACCAGGTGGGGCACCAAAGTGTGTTCCTTTATGGCGCAGCCTTCGGCGCCATTGGCCTTCTCGCGGTGCTCATTTTGGTCCCAGCCCGCGGAACCGCACGTTAGAGCCCGCTTTCGATGGCATCGAAAACAGGCTCTAACTTTTTGTTTAGGCGTGCGTCTTTTCGGAAAACCGCTTCACACTTTTCCGGACGCACTCTAGCCGCGTCAGAATGGCGCGATCCGAAGCGTGACTTTTGTTCCAGCGCCCGCTCCGGCGCCGATGGTAAGTTCTCCGGACCTGACCATCCAAGCGAGGCGTAAGTCCAATGCAGCCCATGAAATTCTTCATCGACACCCACGACGCAGCCAAAGGCACCTTCCCGGCGGGCATCGCCAAGGAGCAATTCGCCGGCTTCTACGCCAAATATGAGGAGGCTTGCCGCCAGGAGGGTGCGATCTCGCTGCGCGTCCATACCGGTTTCGCCGATGGCCGCGCTTATTGCTTCACCATGGCTCCCGATGCGGACGCGGTACGCCGGGCGCACGAACGCGTGGGGCTGCCCTTCGACAGCATCACCGAGGTTGTAACCTCGACCCCGGGCGATTTGTTTTTCACAGCGGCAGCCTGACGGTTGCGGCGGGATAGCGCGCCATGAGCCTAATGACGGGACTACAGTACGCGGGCTATATTCGGCGGATGCCGCCAGTTCCCGCTCCAAGCTTGTTTCCCTTCATCGCCGCGATGGCTCCGGCGAACCGGACCACGCTCGAATCCGCGATGCGCCGCATATCCTGCGAGGGCGGCGTACCACTCGTCGCGCGGGGCGACGAGGTGGCCGGCGCCTATCTCGTGGAGGAAGGCGCGCTGCGCGTCTACTACACGAGCGAGGAAGGCCGGGAAGGCACGCTTTACTGGGTTGAGGCGGGGCAATCCTGCATTCTCGCGCTCAACTGCACCTTCTCGCGCCTTGCCTATCCCGCCTGGGTCGAGAGCGACGGCCCAACCCGCTTTTCCATTGTGCCTGGCGAGGTCTATCGCAAGCTGTTCGCGTCCGATCCCGCTGTACAGCGCTTCACGTTCGAGGCGCTATCGGGCCGGCTCTTCGAATTGATGGCGCTGATCGAGGAGACCGCAAGCCAGGGACTGGAGGCACGGGTGGCCGCCTTTCTGCTCCGGCGGGCGAAAGGCGAAGAGCGGGTCGCCGTTACCCAGGAGCAGCTCGCACGGCACCTGTCGACCTCACGCGAGGTCATATCGCGGGTGCTGCGCGGTCTCTCGGCGCTGGGGCTCGTAAGCTCGGGCCACGGCCAGATCGTCATTTTGGACAGCGAAGGCCTGCGCCGCATCGCCGGATAAGGCTGCGGCCGGCCTCGCCGTACTTGCCCTCCTTATCCAGGGCGCGCCAGTCATTCGCCGGATTTGGGTTTGCCGGCGCTTACAGCGATAAGGGTTTCGCCGAGGTCTGGAATGCGCGGGCATGACCAGCCGCTGGCGTGGCTCTCTTCGAGGTCGGCTTCTTTCAAATGCAGGACGATCCCCGCCCGCGAGAGCGCGATGGGATTTCCATAATCCTCATCGTTATCTTCATTGTGAACGGCCGTCGTGGAAAGGCCTGCTTCCTTCGCCGTAAGGTCCAGCGTGAGCGCGCAGCGACTCCTCTCCCAGCCGTAGGTTTCATAACTGAACTGGGCCTTATAGGCTCCGCCCTTGTCCTCGCGCACGGTGAGCTGAACCTTTGAATTGCGCCACACGCCGGCAAATCCGGAACGGCCGCGTTCGATGGCTTTCAGCATGCCGATGCGGGACTTCAACTCCTCCTCAAGCGAGGAGATAACGGCGCGCTCCTGTGAGGCAAGCGCCTCCTTCAATGCGGCTTCCTGGTCTTCCGGCGTTTTGAAGTCCTTACCCATCAGATCGACCAGAAAGCCATCGTCGAGCTCAGCTACGAACTTGCGCTGATCGGCGCGCAGCGCTCTTGCCGCAGCCGGATCGATGCGCCCGAGGGCCGCGCGATAGGCTTCGTCCATGGCCCGGTCGAGCTTGGCCAGCCGTTCGTTGCGGCATACGGCCTTTTCGCGGGTCCCCTTGTGGGTGCGGCAATCGAAGGAAGGCTGCGCCGGAGCCGCTGCCGCAGCCGTGCCGCAGAGGATCGCCGCGGCCATTGCAAATGCTTGAACGCTCGCTGGATAATTCATTGTCAAATCCACTCTCGAACCCGCGAGCCACCCGGCCGCAGCGGCTAGCTATGAGGTAACTTGCGGCTTGTGCAGAACCTAAGCCAGGACCCTGCAAAACCGTCATGCACTTTGCCCGCTGGCCGCGTGCCGTGCTAAGGTAGCGGGCATGACGAGCAGACAACCCACCGGAAAGCTAACGCAGCTCGGACAGCCAAGCAGGCTGCCCGCTTCGCCTGACGAGGCGCGGCTTGAAACCGTGCCCAATCCGCATCCCGGATCACAATACTTAGTGCGTTTCACCGCGCCCGAGTTCACGTCGCTCTGCCCTATTACCGGGCAGCCCGATTTTGCGCATCTGGTGATCGACTATGTGCCGCGCGACCTGCTCGTGGAATCGAAATCGCTCAAGCTCTATCTCTCGTCGTTCCGCAATCACGGCGCCTTCCACGAGGATTGTACCGTCGCCATCGGCAAGCGCCTCGACGAAACGCTCAACCCGCATTGGCTGCGGATCGGCGGCTATTGGTATCCGCGCGGCGGCATTCCCATCGATGTGTTCTATGCCGTGGGAGACCTGCCGCATGGCCTGTGGGTGCCCGACCAGGGTGTGCCGCCCTACCGGGGACGCGGCTGATCGCCAAGGAGCTACGGTGCGGTGGCGTTCTGGGCAGATGCGCAGCAGGCGGCGCTGACCGCTTTTATGATTTGCCTGGAGGGCGCGGGTTTGCTCAGAACCTGAGCATCGGGCCACTCGCGCTTAAGCTCGTCGATGGCGGAATAACCCGTGTAGAAGACGATACCCGCCCCCCTCTCCCTGAGCGCCTGCGCCGCCGGAAACGCCAGCTCGTCGCGCAAGCTCACATCGAAAACGCCGCACGACAGGCGCTGCTCTTGCGACATTAGCAGGGCGCGCTTAAGGCTCGCCGCGGGTCCCAAGGTCTCCGCGCCCGCACCTTGCAGGCAGCAAACCATATCGAGAGCGAGGATCGCATCGTCCTCCACGACCAGGACCCGGATGCCCATCAGCGGTTTATCGGCAGCGGCGTTCATGCGCTTTTCAGGGTCTCCGCAGGCAACGTTATAGTACAAACCGCTCCGCCCTCGGCATAATCCAGCTCAACCTGAGCGTCAGGCAGGCCGTTCTGTATCAGCCAGCTTCCAAAGCCTTGTTTCGCAGGCGGCTTTACCGCGGGCCCGCCCTTTTCACGCCAAGTGAACCGGAACACCCGGCCCGCCGGTTCCTCCGCGAAACCCCACGCCAATCGAAGAGTTCCGGCAGGCGACGACAATGCGCCGTATTTCATTGCGTTCGTGGCAAGCTCGTGCAGGACAAGCGCGAACGGTGTGGCAATGTCCGGCGGCAACGAGACCTCGGGCCCCTCCAGGATGACGGTCTTGCCATCGGCCTTTGCGTAAGGACTGAGCTGCCCGGCGGCCAACTCGCGGAAGCCGGCACCGCGCCAGTCGCTGCTCACCAGAATATTGTGCGCTTCGGCGAGCGCCCTGAGCCGGTCCGAGAAAATCTCAAGCCCCTCCTCGCGCGAAACCTCCCCGCGGAAGGATTGGCGCGCCATCGATTGCACGACGGCGAGCGTGTTTTTCACCCGGTGCGATAGCTCGCTCAGAAGGAGGCGCAACCGCGCCTCGCTCGCCCGCAGCGCCTCCTCGGTTTTCAGCCGCGAGGTGATGTCGACAAAGGTGCAAACCACGCCTTCGATGCGATCTTCCGTGGTCCTGTAAGGCCGGAGCCTCGCGAGGTACCAGTTCCCATTACTCGCGATCTCACGCTCGATAACTTTCAGGTCCCTCAGGACGGCTTGTGCGTCTCCGGTGAAATCCGGGTAATCGAGCCGGTGCGTGAAATCGGCAATGGAGCGTCCCTCGTCCGGCGCCTTGATGCTGAAAAGCCCCGAGATCGCCGGCGTGAAGCGCTTTATATGCAACTCCCTATCCAGGAACAGCGTTCCCACATCGGTCGCCGCCATGAGGTTTTGCAAGTCGTTGTTGGCGCGGGAAACGCCGTCGAGCTTGATCTTCAGCTCCGCATTTACCGTCTGCAGTTCCTCGTTGATGGATTGCAGCTCTTCCTTGCTGGTTTCCAGCTCCTCGGCCGTCGAGCGGTACTCCTCGTTGACGGACTGTAGTTCCTCGTTTGCCGCGCGCAGATCCTCGTTGGCGGATTCATACTCCTCCCGGCTCGCTCTAAGCCGGGAGCGAGTCAGCTCCAGCTCCTCCTTGAGCCGGCGGATTGAGATCTCGGCTACTTGATCGCGCTCCACCTGGATATTGCCGGCTTCCGGCTCTTCGAGTGCATCGCCTTCAATGAAGAAGACGATCGCCTCGCGCCGGCTTCCTTCGCCGCTGGGAACCGGGCGCACTTGGAGAAAAACCTGGTGAGGCGAGCCGTTAAACCTGACGGGTATGGCCAGGCCAATGCTAGGCTGGTTGCGCTCGAAGGCGAGATGCAAGGCCGCCCGCAGATCGAAGCGCAGCTCGGCCCGCACCAACTCCGTAACGTCGTTGCGCAGCTGGCCGGCGGAGGGCAGGACATAGCGGCCCGCGGTCTCGGACATGTGGACGATCCGGAAGTTCCCGTCGATGAGCATGCTCGGCGGCGCAGCCGCCTCCAGCGCGCGCTGATGCGATGCCAAAGGCAGGGACATCGCGGAGGGCGGGGCGCCCAAAACGGCGATTTCTCCTGGCCGGATGGACGCCGGAATATACGGAAGCTCCCGATGGCTGTTAGCGGAAAGCTCGCTCCGGTAGATCCTCGCCTCCCGGTCGATTGTGGAGTACAGACCCGGCGCACTGTCGACCGTCTCCGACGATCCCAGAAATAGATATCCGCCCGGCCTCAAAGCGTAATTGAAGGTCGACAATACCTGCTGCTGGAGATCCTTCTCAAGATAAATCAAAACGTTCCGGCAGGAGATAAGATGCAGTTTGGAAAATGGCGGGTCCTTAAGCAGGCTGTGAGTGGCGAACAGAACCATCTCGCGGACCTCGCGCCCGATGCGGTAATGATCGCCATCCTTCTTGAAATATCTGCGAAGGCGCTCCTCGCTGACATCGGCCTCGATCGCCAGCGGATACACTCCTTCCCGCGCATTAGCCAAAGCGATGCTGTCGAGGTCGGAGGCGAAAATCTGCACTTCCCTCGACACGCCGTGCCGCGCCGCTTCTTCCGCGAGCAGCATCGCCAGGGAATAGGCCTCTTCCCCGCTCGCGCAACCGGGCGCCCATACCCGGATAGGAGCGTCCTGGACATCCATCTCGAACAGCTTCGGGAGAACCTTCTGGGCGAGGGCGTCGAAGGCTTGCGGATCGCGGAAAAACGTCGTTACCGAGATCAGCAGATCGTGGAACAGGCTCTGCAACTCCTCCGGCCTGGCCTTGAGAAGATCGAGATAGCCGCCAAGAGTTTCCGCCTTGCCCACTTGCATGCGCCGTGCAAGCCGGCGGTAGATTGTGGAGCGCTTATAGCGCAGGAAGTCATGGCCCGTCCGGATGCGCAAGAAGGAGAGGATGCGCTTGAATATCTCCTCGTCGCTTGCCGGCAGGGTCTCCGCAGGGATATGGGCCTTGTTCTTGATCAGGTCCACGAGCTGGCGTCCAAGCTCGCGCACGGGCAGCACCACGTCGGCCAGTCCCGTCGCAATCGCGCTGCGCGGCATGGAAGGATATTCCGCTTCGTTTGGGTCTTGCACCAGAATAAGGCCGCCGGCCTCTTTGATGGCTTTGGCGCCAACCGCTCCGTCCGAGCCAGCCCCAGTCAAGATCACGGCGAATCCGTCACCATGCTGGTCCGCGAGGGAGCGGAAAAACAGGTCGATCGGCGAACGCCGCCCGCGCGGTTCGTCGAACGCCAAACTATCGATCTCCCGATTGAGGATACGAAGCTGTTTGTTTGGCGGAATCACATAAATGTTGTCCGGCTCAAGCGCCATCTTCCCGTTGACCTGCTGAACCGGAATGTGCGCCTTGCGCGCCAGAATCTCCGCGAGTTCGCTCGTATGCGCGGGCTCAAGATGCACGATCACGACATAGGCCGCGCCCGTATCTGGCGGGATCTCTGCCAGAAAGGTTTGCAAAGCGCCCAAGCCGCCCGCGGACGCGCCGATTCCTACGGTCGGGAAACTCGTCTCCACCGGTTTGAGGCCATCTTTCTCACCGGCAAGTTTTCTTTGCTTGGTCATTCTGGCTCGATTCCAGGCAGCGTCTTCAGCCAGTATCTAAATCATAGATGGCCCCAACCCCAGCACTGTCAACCGAATTTCCTCAGCTACGAAAGAACTATGGCGGCCACGCAATTGCCTCGCCCCCGCTTGAGCGGAAGCGTTCCTCTACCCCCTTGCGCAGTGAGAGACCGCCTGGCTCGGTCACGGCCTGCCGGCATTAAAATCCGTGCGTATTTACCCGGTTGCTGCATGGCGAGAACAGCCGCCACGCACCCAGCAAGTTCTGCTCGTACCAATAGGGGCAATTGCGCCAATAGCCATGCCAGTGGTGCAGATAGCGGCGATGGCGAACCTGCTGCGTAAGAGCGCCTCCATCGGAGAGGCCGTCCGGGTGCGAAATCGTTGCGGCCACGGCCCCGCCGGACGTGGCGAAAACCAGGGCGATAAGGAGGCTGGCGCCTTTGAATGTCATGATCGTTTCCCGCGTGCTGTTTTGCCTGCTTAAGCCGGATACCCGGTCCGGCGCGTGCTGCCATCCACCTAAGCACGAATCCATGAAGACCAGTTTACCTGCTTCAGCGGCTGCGCAAGCAACGATTTTTTGATTAAAATCGATCACAATGCTGGCAGAACCCTAGTTCAGGGCGGCGCAACTGTTCCGCATGGAGCGCATTCTCATGTCCAAAGAGCTGAAGGCGATTGCAATTTTCGCAGGGATGATCGCCCTGCCGATTGTGGCCGACAATCTCATCAGCAGAAAGCCGGATATCCGGCTGTTCGGCGGCTTCGAATGGGCTTGGGCCTTGGTGCCCATCGTCATCTTCCTCGCGTTTGCGATCCCCATCGGCTTTTCAAGGTATTGGAAGTTCAAGGAGGATATCGAGCAAATCGAGAGCTGGCTCAAGATCGCCGAGCGCGAGCTATTGAAGCTTCTGGGCGATAACTGGGATCAAGCCGGGCGACATACAAAGGTGAAGGAGCGGGCGGAATGGAACCGCATGGCTCAAACGCCATCCATGGTGGTCCAGGCGCCGTCCATAACCCAGACGCCACCCGTGCCCGAGATGCCGCCCATCCTCCAGATACCGCCCGTGAACCAGACGCAGAACATCACCCAAACTTTTAATGAGGGCTACCGCTCGGTTGCGCACGAAGCGTTCGAGCTGAACAAGGACGACATGAAGAACAGAGGCACAGCGATGGGCAAGGCCAGCATGACCGCCGTTCTCTTGCGGGAGCTCTACCAGGGCAGCACCGGCCGGGCCCGCGCGAAGATCAAGCTTGAGCTAACGGGTGAAAAGCCTCCTTTTGTTGCGCCAGGCGTAGCGGAACTCATCGGTTACGAGCATGTGCTCGACGGCGAGAAATGGAAAGGGCAGCTGAAAGAAAAAGCGCCCTTCGACTGGATCAAATTGACCCTGGCGGTGCGGCACGGACAGTTCCCCAAGGAGCTGCTGCTTATTGAGGACAAGGCCAAGAGCCAGATCCCCATTCGCGGATGGGAGGTGATCTGGAAACTGACACAGCAGCTCCCGCCACACGGCTGGCAGCACCCGGAGCCAGCCAAGCCTGCCTCCATGTGGAGGCTCTGGATCGAATGGATGACGACATTCGAATGATGGGCCTGCGTCCGTTCCGATGCCTGCCGCGCACTTTTGCAAACGGCGCTAGCGCCTATATAGCCGCGCTAGGGAGTTCCTCATGTGCGGCCGTTTCACTCAGCTCTTCACCTGGGAAGAGCTTCATGACCTCTATAATCTGACCAACTCGCTTGCCCCGGATTTGCAGCCCTCCTGGAACATTGCACCCACGCAAGAGGCGGGCGTGATCGTGGCGGAGGAGCAAGGCCCCGTCTACCGCACGATGCGTTGGGGCCTTGTGCCCATGTGGGCCAAGGATCTCAGCATCGGAAACCGCGCGATCAACGCGAGGATCGAAACGGCGGCGGAAAAGCCGGTATTCCGCGGCGCCTGGAAATCCCGCCGCTGCCTCGTGCCGGCGAGCGGCTTCTACGAATGGCGCGAAGCGGCCTTGCCGGGCCGGGCGAGGCCCGCGAAAATGCCCTACTACATCGCGCGCGGCGATGGCCAGCCCCTGACGTTCGCGGGCCTCTGGGAGCGCTGGCAGGACGGCATGCTCTCCTTCACGATCCTCACCACCGAGGCTTGCGCCCCCCTTCGCGATCTTCACAGCCGCATGCCGGTTATCCTCGCGCCGCGGAGCTTCGAGCCTTGGCTAGCTGGCAAGGACGCGGCGTGCGACCCCAGCGCAGGCGAGGCGTTGCGGATCGTGCCGGTGTCGCCGAAGATGAATTCACCGCGCTACAACGAGCCCGGGTGCATCGAGGCGCTCCCACCCGGCGCGTAGCACCATGCCGTCGATATGGCGCAAACCGTCATCGCGAGGCGTGCGCGCTAGTCGAGATAGCGGAAGCCGATTCTGGTGACGGTGCGGTTGAAGCTATCGATGGGCTCGCCGTAGATCCACAGCAAATGATCGATCAGGCTGCGGCGGTCGAAAACGTCGGGCGAGGTGCCACGGAAATCGGCCTCCTTGACGCAATCTATAAAGAAAACCGTGAGCTGGGTAATCCGGATAGGTACGCGCACGTCATTGAACAGCGGCGGCACGCCCAGACGGTCGCAGCCGCAGCGCTCGATGACCCTCGCGGCCACGGTCTCGCCCACCATATATCCGCGCCGGTTGGGATGCACCCGGTTGCCCGGACGGAAAACCGTTGCGATCTTCCGCTGCAGCAAAAGCGCCTCATACTGCTTGCGGAACGCCATCTCGTCGCGCGGCAGAAGCAGGCAGCTGGGGCCATGCGCGGCGTAGCTCCGCACGTACTCCAGGCTAGATTGCATTGCGCATGATCTCCAAGATTTCGCGATTCGGTTTGTCGAGGCCGGTCAGGAACTTGAACGCTGGGACAGCTTGGAACAGGTTCATGTGCCGGCCGCTATGCGTTGGGTTTCCACGCTGCGCCGCAAGCCTCAGCGTCAAGGGCTCGGCCTCCAGCAGGATGTCCGCCACGATGGCCGTCCGGGGCAGCCGCGCCAAATTCGCGAACGAGACGGCCAGATCGTGCTCCGCGTTGCCGGTCATGGGCGCGAAGGCGCTGAACTTTTCATTCGGCTGCGCGCCCTTGTTGGAGGTGTTGACGACGATGCCAGCTCCAGCCAGCTCGTCGCCAATCACCTCCTCGCCTGCCGCTCTTGCAGCACAGAGCTGGGCAATCAACTCTGCGATGTGAGCGGCCTTGGCGATTGTCCGGTTGAGGATCACGATTTCGGCGGGCCCGCGTTTGGCCAGCTCGTAAGCGATGGGCAAGGCCGTGCCGCCCGCGCCCAGGATCGCGATCTTCTTGCCCTCGATGCAGTCCGGATACTCATCGAGCAGGCCCGCGACGAAACCGGCGCCATCGGTGTTATACCCAGCGAAACCGCCGTTTTCGCGTGCTATGACGTTGACGCTGCCGATGGTTTTGGCCGAAGCGTCCAAGCGGTCCAGGAACGGGCCGATCTTGTCCTTGAAGCCGGACCCGGCCCCTCCCCCGCAGTACGCTGGCTCGCTGCCAAGCGCGCAGAAGATTTCGCCGGCGCGCGCCGGATCGCCGATCATGAAGCAGCTGCGGTAAGGCAACCCATAAGCCTCGAACACGGCGTTGTGCATCGCCGCCGATCCGCCCGGATAATCGTGATCGATCAAGAATACGTAGAGCCGCTGCAAGCCAGGTTCGTATAAATCGAGCGTATTATTCTTGGGCTGCGCGGCGACGGTTAGCAAACCGCATTCAATAAATTCCCGAAGGGACCCGCGCGTGGCCCCTTTTACGTCGATCATGAAAGACATGTGTCCCCGTTCCGGTCTTAGGCATCGCCCAGAAATAACTGCGCCGTCTGGCTTGTTCTCTTGCCCGCCTGCTGCGTTGCAAAAAGGGTTACATATCTTGGATATGCGCCCCTTTTTGCAACTTGCAGCCGGCCAAGATTCCGGCACCACCCGGCTCACTTATTTTTGGGCGATGCCTTAGGTGTTGCTATGAACACTTGTTGGACGCGTGACTCGTTACAGGAATAACGGTTCTGCCTTGCAGTTAATCCATTGGCCGCTTGCAATTCATGGCGTCGCACGGCGGAGCGAACGGCGGGATCTCCCCTCACCCTGTCCCTCTCCCCATGGGAGAGGGGACGGTGTTGCACGCTCGGAGCGCTATTCAGGGGTCCCTTCTCCCATGGGGAGAAGGACAGGATGAGGGGCGTGACGCTATTATTTTTTCACCCGCAATGGGGCAGGAGGGCTTTGCCAGCCCTCCCTACTGGCTGGAAGTTTCCGCGGACGGCTCCGTTTGCTCCGGCGCGAGGGCCGTTTCGGCTACGGCCGGCAGTTCGGCATGAACGGGTTGGGCTACGGCCTCTTGAACGGGTTGCGCCGCTGCCGCCTCACGCGGGCGTTCCAGGATCGCGCAAACTCCCATGCCGCCCGCCGTGCAGATGGAGATGAGCCCGCGCCCGCCGCCGTTCTCTTCGAGCATTTTCGCGAGCATGGCGACGATGCGAGCGCCCGTCGCCGCGAAGGGATGCCCGTATGCGAGGCTCGACCCCTTTACGTTCAACTTGGCGCGGTCGATGGAGCCGAGCGGAGCGTCCTTGCCCAGCATGGCCTTGCAATATTCCGGGTCTTCCCAAGCCTTGAGCGTGCACAGCACCTGCGCGGCGAACGCCTCGTGGATCTCGTAGAAATCGAAGTCCTGCAAGGTGAGGCCCGCCCGGTCCAGCATCTTCGACACGGCGATGGTGGGGGCCATCAGCAGCCCGCGCCCGGCGTCCACGAAGTCGATGCCGTAATGCTGGCCGTAAGTCAGATAGGCCACCGGCTTGAGCCCATGCGCCGCCGCCCACTCCTCGGAGGCGAGCAGCACGGCGGAGGCGCCATCGGTCAGCGGCGTCGAGTTCGCGGCCGTCAGCGTGCCGTTCTCGCGGTCGAAGGCGGGCTTCAGCTGCGCGATCTTCTCAAGGACGATATCGGCGCGCAGATTGTTGTCGCGGAAAACGCCGGACGCGGGCACCAGGAGATCGTCGAGGAAGCCCGCATCGTAGGCCGCCGCCGCCTTCTTGTGGCTCTCGAACGCGAGTTGGTCCTGCGCTTCGCGGCCGATATGCCACTCCTTGGCCATCAGCTCGCAGTGCTGGCCCATGGAAAGGCCGGTGCGCGGTTCGGCGTTGGCGGGCGGGTTGACGGCGAGATCGCCGAGCGAGAAGCCGCTGAAGAAGGCGCCCGCTTTCCCGGTCACGCTTTTCTCCGCGCTCACCCGCGCGAGCCGCTTCGCGAACTGCCGCTTAAGCTCGATTGGCGGATCGGAAACCGTGTCGGAGCCGCAGGCGATGGCGACATCGATCTGGCCGGTTGCGATCTTGGCCGCGCTGCCCAACGCCGCTTGCAGGCTCGTGCCGCAGGCTTGCGACAGCGTCACACCGGGCGTGTCCTCCTTGAGCTTGGTGCCGATGACGGCCTCGCGCGTCAGGTTGAAATCCCTGGCGTGGGTGACGACCGCGCCACCCACAACTTCGTCGATGTGCTGGCCTTCGAGGCCGTACTTGGCAACGAGGCCATTCAAGACCGCCGTCATCAGATCGAGGTTGGTCAGCTCGTCATAGCCCGTATTGCCGCGGCAGAAGGGTGTGCGCACCCCGCCGATGACCGCAACTTTCCGCAAATTCTGCTGCATCGAAATCTCCCGCTTTTACAGTCCGCGCTGCGTCAAGACCCCCTCACCCCAGCCCTCTCCCCAAGGGGAGAGGGAGCCGGCTGCGACCCTTGTTGCAGGCGCAGACGACCGTTCTGGGGTCCCTTCTCCCCTTGGGGAGAAGGACAGGATGAGGGGGGACTTTATCCTGACAGCTAGGCGCATGATAATGCGTTACTCCACGGCGTGGGCCGCGGCTGGCTCTGAATGCTCCGCCTGACCGGCCTCCTTGAGCGATGCGCGGTAGTGCAGCGGGCCGCCACGGAACGGCGCGAAGCCCGTGCCGAAGATCACGCCCGCGTCCACATGGTCCGCGCTCGCCGCAACCCCCTCGCTCAGCGCCTTCTCGCATTCGTCGATCAGCGGCTTCACCAGATCGCGGCCAAGCTCTTCAAGCTCCGTCCGATCCGCCGTGACCTCCATCTTCTGCGGCTTGCCGCCAACCCATTTGTAGAAGCCCTCGCCGCTCTTCTTGCCAAGCTTTTTCTGCCCGGCAAGGCGCATCAAGGGATTGTCGTCCGGCGTCGGCAAGCCCAGCACCTTCGCAACGTTCAAGGCCACGTCCAGGCCCACAACGTCCACCAACTCGACCGGCCCCATCGGCATGCCGAATTTCAAGGCCGCGGCGTCGAGCTTCTCCTTTGGCGTGCCCTCGGCGACGCGCTTCATGGCCTCGAACATGTAAGGCGCCAGCACCCGGTTCACGAGGAAGCCCGGCACCGACTTCACGATCAGCGGGAATTTGCCGATGCGCGTGACGAAGCCCGCCCCCTTGCGCACCTCCTCCTCGCGGCTTTGAGGGCCGCGCACCACTTCGACCAGCGGCATGGCCGCCACGGGATTGAAGAAGTGAATGCCGATCAGCCGGCCGGGGTCCTTGAGCACGGCGGCGATCTGCTCGATGGGAAGCGAGGAGGTGTTAGTGGCGAGCACGGCACCCGGCTTCAGCTTCGGCTCGATTTCGGCGAAGAGTTTCTGCTTGGCTTCGAGGTTTTCGAAGATCGCCTCGATCACAACGTCGGCGCGATGAGCTTGCGCGCCGTTCGGGTCGGCGATGAGCCGCGCCATGGCCTTCCTGGCCTCCGCGTCCTTCTTCAGCCGCTTCTTGAAGAAACCCTTCGCGCGTTCGAGCGCTCTATCGACCGCCTCGGCGGACACGTCCTGGAGCGAGACTTCCATGCCTTGCGCGACGCAAACCATGGCGATATCGGCGCCCATGGTGCCAGCGCCAATGACGTGGGCGCGGAGCGGCGTGAAGCCCTGCTTCGGCGCTTCCGCTTTCAGCATCTCGGATAGCTTGAAGACGCGGCGCAGGTTGCGCGACTGCTCCGAAACCATCAGCGGCGCGAAGGTCTTGGTTTCCTCGCGCTTTAGGGCTCTCGTAGCTTCCGCCGTGCTTCTCGAACAGGTCGATGAGGCGGAAAGGTGCGGGATAATGCTCCTCGCTCACTTTGGCTGCGGTTTCCTTCCGCATCCGGTTGGCGATATAGCGGCGCGCAGCCTCGAACATCATGACAGGCGCCAGATAGGCGGCCGACCGCTGCGATTTCCGCTTCTGCATGACCGCCTTGCGCGCTGCCCAGCGCAATTCGTGATGCGTGGGCACGAGCTGATCCACGATGCCGGCCGCGCGCGCCTGGGCAGGGCGCAGCATCCGGCCCGTAAGCATATTCGGCATGGCGAGCAGCGGCCCCGATTGCCGCAGCCAGCGGGCGGCGCCGTTCAGGCCGGGGATGATGCCGAGCCTCACCTCGGGCAAGCCGATCCGCGTGCCTTCCTCGCGGTCGGCGATGCGATAGTGGCAAGCGAGCGAAAACTCCAGGCCGCCGCCCAGGCAAAAGCCGTGGATCGCCGCCACCGCCGGAACCGGCAGTTGCTCGATACGGTCGAATATCCCGGTCACGGCGTGAATGACGTCCGTAACCTCGGCTTCGGTCTTGAGGTTATCAAACTCGCGGATATCGGCGCCGGCGATGAAGCTTTTCTCCTTGCCGGACATGAAAATCACGCCGCGCAGCCGCTTGTCGCGTGCGCCTTCCTCGACCGCCGTAACGATGGCCTCAAGCTCCTCGACCGGCTCGCGCCCGAGCGTATTCTGCGACTGGCCCTGCACATCGATGGTGGCCCAGGCAAGCCCCTCCAAATCGATCTGGAACCGCCAATTCTTCAGGTTTGCGATATCCGCTGCCATCACCGCTCCTCTAAAACCTCAAAACCCCTGGTCCGGAACCGCCATCGCCAGGCGGTCCTTTCGTTGTCATCCCGGAAGCCGTTCGCGGCTATCCGGGATCGAAAAATACACCGCGCTACGCCCCTTGACGGTCCCGGATAATGCCTGCGGCATTTCCGGGATGACGCCAGAGGCAGGCGTTACTCCGCCGCGTGCACATCCGCGGCCTGCGGCGCGGGCGGCGCGTCGAGCACCGCGCGCGCGTTATCGCCCGGCGCGTAATGCGGCTTGACCGCCTCCGCGTCGAAGTCATCCACGGCGATGACCTTCGCCACAAGCCGCTCGGTGTAGCGCAGCAAATCGGCCTCATCCGGGCTCAGCACACCCTTATCCTGGGCCTCCTTGAGCCAATCGTTGCCGAGATAGCGCTTCACCGTGCCGGCGCGGATGGCCCGCTCCAATTTCTTGTCCGCCTCGTCCGCCTCGGCCACCTTCTTCATGGTAACTTCGAGCAGGCCGGTTGAATCGTTCTCGTCGTGGGAAACGAAAATGTAGCGCGTGAGCCGGTCGCGCACTTCGCCGGGCTCCATGACGCCGCGGACCACGGCCTTGGCGAGGCTGTCCTTCGGTTTGCGGAAACGGTTGCCGAGCGGGAATACGCAGAGTTTGAGCAGCGGGCGCACGGCGAGGATTGGGAAGTTATCGATGGCTTCGTGCAGCGCGGCGTAAAAGCCGTGGAAGGCCTTTTGCACGGCGTAGTCGAAAACCGGGCGCTCGGCTTCGAGCCGGCCGTCGTCCTCGTAGCGCTTGAGCAGGCAGCAGACGAAATAAAGCTCGCTCAGCGCGTCGGCAAGGCGGGCCGTGGTGCGCTGCTTGGTCTTGAGGCCGCCGCCGAGCAGCGCCACCGAAAGGTCGGCCATCAGCGCGAAGTTGGTCGCGGCGCGGTAGACCTGCCTGTAGTAGTGCGGCGAGGCGGCGTCCTTCGGGGCTTTCGCGAACAGGCCGAATGTGACGTTGTGGAAGATCGAGCCGAACAGGTTCGAGGCGGCGAAGGCAACATGCGCTTCGAAGGCTTTCTCGAAGGCCAGGAAGTCCGGCGTCGCGGTCGGGATTTTGCGCGGCTTCGACCTCGGTATAGAGATAGGGATGGCTACGCAGCGCCCCTTGCGCGAACACGATCAGGCTGCGCGTCAGGATGTTCGCGCCCTCGACGGTGATGCTGACGGGCGAAATCTGGTAGGCGGCTTGCAGGTAATTGCTGGGGCCGTCGCAGATGGCTTTTCCGGCCTGAATGTCGAAGGCGGCGTTGAGCGCGTGGCGCATGCGCTCGGTGCATTGGTATTTCATCAGGCCGGAGATCACGGCGGGCTTGGCGCCCTGGCTCACCATGGCGGACGTGACCGCGCGCGCGGCTTCGAGCGTGTAGGCGGTCTCGGCCAAGAGCGCCAGCGGCTCCTCGATGCCCTCCATGCGGCCAATCGGGATCGCGAACTGCTTGCGGATGCGGGCATAGGCGGATGTGAAGCGCAACAGCGTCTTAGCGCCGGCCGTGGATGAGGCGGGCAGCGAAATGGCGCGGCCCGCGGCGAGGCAGCTCATCAGCATGCGCCAGCCCTGGCCCACGCGATCCGCGCCGCCGACGACCCAATCGAGCGGGATGAAGACGTTCTCGCCCCTGGTCGGCCCGTTCGGGAAGGACGAGCCGGAGGGCAGATGCCGGCGGCCGATCCTGACGCCGGGATGATTGGCGGGGATGAGCGCCAGCGTGATGCCCGGATCGCTGCCCTTGCCCAGCAAATTCTGCGGGTCGAGCAGATGGAAGGCGAGGCCCAGTAGCGTGGCCTTCGGCGCCAGCGTGATATAGCGCTTGTCCCAGCTCACGCGGATGCCGATGACCTCCTGGCCGTTGTACATGCCCTTCTCGACATAGCCCACGTCGCGCATGCTGGCCGCGTCGGAGCCGGCAAACGGGCTGGTCAGCGCGAAGCAGGGGATCTCCCTGCCCTTCGCCAGTGGCTCCAGATATTGCTGTTTTTGCGCCTCGGTGCCGAATTTTTCGATCAGCTCGCCTGGCCCCAGCGAGTTCGGCACCATGACCATGGTGGCGGCGTCGGGGTTGCGCGAGGAGATCTTGCCCAGGATGATCGACTGCGCCTGGGGAGAGAAACCTAAGCCGCCATGCTCCTTGGAGATGAGCATGCCGAGGAAGCCCTTCTCGCGCACGAAACTCCAGATATGCTCCGGCACATCGCGCTGATTGTGCCGGATTTCCCAATCGTCGAGCATCTGGCAGAGCTGTTCTGCCTCGTTATCGAGGAAGCGCTGCTCTTCTTCGGTGAGCGCCACGGCGGGCACGCCGCGCAGCTTCTCCCAATCGGGGCGGCCGGAGAATAGCTCGGCGTCGAAGCCAATGGTGCCGGCGTCGAGGGCCTCCTGCTCGGTCTTGGAGACCGGCGGCAGGACGCGCTTGATCATGCCGAACACCGGGTGCGTCACGATCACGCGCCGCGCGGGGCGCCATGACAAGACGCCGAGGACGATGGCGGGCAGCCAGCCAGACAGCGCCCAGGCCGTGAACGAGGGCACATGCAGCGTGCCCGCGAAAAGCCCGAGCTTGATGAACAGCGTCACCACCGCCAGAAGCACCGCCCAGGTCCAAAGCGCCTCGCGCCGGATGGCGAGCGCAAACATCGCCGCGATGACTGCAAGGACGAGCAATAGTCCGATCATGCCTGCGTTCTCCGGTCCGCCGGCGGACCCGGCCACGAAGCCGGGCGCAAGCCGGAATAATTAAAATCTTATAGAACTCAAGTGAGGTCGCGATGGCGCGCCGTCAACTGTGCGCCAAGCGGCCTTGCCGCTGAAAAGCTTTGGCAGGGAAATGTTTCGGCTGCGTTAACCAACGGTGGCCTCGTCACTTTTTGGGCATCGCGTCGCTCCTTGGACTGAGGAAAACCCCGGCGCGGTTAAGCGCCCCTTAACCCTGTTCGCTACCGGGGCCTGCCCGTTTTGCACATCCGCGGGGCCGATCCTTTATGGTGCCATTATAGGAGGTGCGCTTTTCTGGAGTATTAACGCCAGCTAAGCCGTTGATCCGGCGGGTCAATATTTGACGGCGGATCGGCGGCTGGCCGGGCGCATGCGCCGTTTTGCGGTTAATTCGCGATCTGCAAATATATTTAAACGGATCCTGGAATCGTGGAATTCGACCTAAAACGCGAAAAGATTCGCAAAAAGTGGCGGGCGAAAAATATGAGATCGCGGCGTTTACCACGCTCGCATTAACCACGATACGGCCCTACGGGCCGGCGGGCGTCTGTTAGATCCGGCGAGGCCCCGCCTGGCTGAGGCGCCTGCCAAACGCACCCCTCAAGGCGCGTCCCCCGGAACTTTCATCACATACGGGCCGGTGGCGGCTCCCTACCCTTGCAACGTTGCGGACATTTTCAAGAAAGGTCACCCCATGCAAAGCACGTTGCAACTCCGCCCTGCCCCGCTTGCCAATTACGCGCGCGCGGCGCTGCTCGCACTCGCCTGCACCCTCCTGCTCCCCCTCGCCGCCGCCGCGGAACCGGCCGCGCCCGCCCAGAAGACGCTCTACGAGCGGCTCGGCGGCTACGATGCCCTCTCGGCCGTTACCAAAGACTTGGCCGGCTGCTCGTCGCCGACCCCAAGCTCGCGCGATTCTGGGCGAACCGCGGCAAGGATGGCGTCGACCGCGAGGTGCAGCTGATCGTCGACTTCCTCGCGGCAAAGTCCGGCGGGCCGCTCTACTATCGCGGGCGCGAGATGAAGCTCTCCCATGTGGGCATGAAGGTCGACGAACAGGACTGGGCCGCGTTGATGAAGCACCTCAACGCGACGCTGGATAAGTTCAAGGTACCAGCGAAGGAGCACGGCGAGGTGGTCGCCTTCATCGAAAGCACCAAGGCGGATATCGTCGAAGTGCAATGAGGCTGGAACGATAGGCTTGCCGGGCGGGGAGGCGGACATTTGCGGGAACCGCCGCCCCGCGGCCTTAGAACGGCGATAACCGGCAAAGCTCTCCAAGCAATGGAATTTTGCACACCCACGACCCAATAGATTTGACTAGGAAGACAATCACACCGGCAGCAATAGCGTAGACTGAGTAGCGCTGCAGTTTCCATTGAGTGGCGATGGAGCGCAACGCGGCCGTGTTGGACCGCGTTGCTGTTGTCTGATTGACGAGGGCGGCGGTCTGAACGCTTTCCGTAACCGATTGAAGCCTGGCTCTTAATGCCTTCAGCCGGTTCTGCACGCCGGCGATATAGTCGTAATGCGGCCGAAGCCCGCGATCGACGAAAGATTCATACGAATTCCAGGTTTCGATATCGCCGTGCCCGATCCGTTTCAGCATCGTATCCAGAGTGGAAACATGCTGTATGGCCCGGGTGATGCAATAACTCAAGCCGCCCGTGGCCGTCTCGCTTAAGTCGTCAAGCTTGGCGCCAATCTCGATAAGCCTTCTTTCCGCTACCGTGTTTTCCTTTTGCAGCAGCTCCGTAACCTGGTCTTCCCGCTTCTGAATATTCGCTTCCCGCCGGATGACTCTCATATTGTCGATAGCAATACGGATTTTCTTGTCAAACCTGTAAAACTTCACGGCAGCATTGTGTACGGCGATGCGCCTTTCCGACTTTCTGCATCTGATAAGCTCTTTATCCAGCGTGCTGAACTTCTGCGAAATGTCTCTCCGATGCTTGAGCCAGCCCCCTAGCACTCCGTCGAGTTCCTGGCCGAGAGCGCGTATGTGAGAACTCGCGTTCTTGATCGCAGCCCAGTCCTTGAGCGCAAACAAGCGCAACGTGCCCAGCGTATTCAGGCGCTCGGCCATCCGGCCGATTTGCTTCCTGTGCGGCTCACCCTTCGTAATCATGAGGTAGCGGACCGGCTCGAATTTCGGCACCTCGCTTTGCTCTGTTTCGGGCGTCCAGGCCCTGCCTCCGATTTCCTCGTCCCGGCTCTTGCTCTCATCCTCGGCAAAAAAGCCGTCGCCGCCATATAAGCGGCCCGGCAGAGTATCGCGCATGGGCTTGCGCGCGCCCAATGCGCTGATGTAAAGGGCTCGCCAGTTCATGACACCGCAGGCGACGAAGTCTTTCTCGTCGGCCCAGCGCGTGGTCCGGCGTACAAACGGCCAATAGGATTTCAGCACATAGTTCGGTTCATTTTGCCCGGCCGCAAAACGCGCGAAGCTAGCCCGGCCATAGCCCGCACTCTTAATGCGGGTGGCAAGCCGCGCGTTTTCGTCCTCGCCCGCATCGAGCCCGTCGGCAGAGATCGCAAGGCCACGGTAATCGGCAAAGATCCTGGCGTTCAGGATCTGGTCCGACGGCCCATGCGAATAGTCGAGAATCTGGGGAAACTCTATTTGGAATGCGGCTTTGAACTCTTCCCAGATTCCGTCGTAGAGATAGCGGCTGGCATTGTGGAGCTGCTCGCGCTGACCGTCCGTCAGGCGATCCTCAGGCAGCAAACCGGCGTCGTCGTTGAACTTTGTATGCTCGCATAAGGTCCGCGTATTCTCGACGTGCTCGAATATCCTTCTTCTGCGGGCTCCTGCAAAATCCGCGTCGCTTAAAGAGTAGAACGGTTTGCGATTCCAAGGCTTTCCGGCATCGATAAAAATGCTGATCGTGGCATGATCCGTCAGGACCTGGGCTTGGACCCGTACACGCAGAGCCCTGCTGTCAATCTCGCCGTCATTGCTTTGCTGCTGTGCCTCCTGCTCCTCCGGAGTGTCGTGCCACCAGATCGTGAAGGCTATGGTTTCCGGCTCCACGGCCTTGTAAAGGTACGGAAACTTTTTCCTGGCTTCCCTATCCTCGCCGTCGAGCTCTCTCACGCGCTGGAGCATCAATCTTTCACGCGCGGACTTGGGAATTTTCGGGTTGCGGCCCTTCGAGTTGAGCTTGTCCAGGAACCCCTGCACTATTCTTATGAACGCCCCATTGCGCCGCTCGAACTCCAGGCGCCGCTCGGCCTCTGGCAGGTCCAGTCTGGACTGAAGGGGATCGGACTGGCGTTCCGGCCACAGCGCCATATGCCAAATGAGCGCCGGCGCGCCGAAAGAGGGGGCCGCACGTGTGTGCCCCACCTGCTGGATCTTATTGTATCTGTTGGAATAACCGCTCTTCGCGGCTTGATCGGTCTCGGCGGGTTGTTCTTTAACGGGAGGAAGAGCGGGACACGGTGTTTCCGGCTTCTTTTGCGAAAATATATTGGCAACCCACCTGCCAAAGGCTCGAAAGGCCATGCCTACCCCCGCTTCGGACCTTAAAATATTAATAAAATACTACCGAATCGAGCCGCCAACTGCAAGGTATACAGATAATCAGCCGCATGTTTATGACCCGCCCCCCGAGGCCCGGCTTTGCGCTATATTTTGGGAATTTCCGGCTACTCGAACCTTGGAAGAGTCCGGACAGGACTGCGCGGCGGGATGTCCAAGTCCATGCCTCCCAGGGGCTCGACGATTGCCCGTATAGCCTCCGCGAGATTACCTGGCACCGCCCTTTTTTCCTCGGCAGCGAGAGCCGAACGTAGAATGTCGCGCGCCTCCACCTCGACTGAGCGCCCATGATTTGCGGCCCGCCGTTGGAGTCGGCGCCTCAAGTCTTCATCGACGTCTTCTATGGTGATGCTGGACATAGGCAATGCTCCATTTCCACATGGCACAAAGATAGCTGTAACCGCGGCATCGGGCAAATGGCCAGTTTCCCGCGCCAACTGACCGTTGGCGCACGCCCTGGCTTTGCGCTACATCACTTATGAAAAGTGAGGCGCACCGGCGCCAACCCAGGGACATGATCGATTTTGTCCATGGCATTCCTTCAAAATCCGCCGGCGAGCGGCAAGAGCGTATGAAATTTGGGGCCCGCGCCGCCGGCTCCGATTGGAACGCCATCGATTGCGGCGACGGCTTGCAGGCCGAGGCTGTTGGATAGGAAGACCTCGTCCGCGCCCATCAAATCGGAGACGCGAAGGCTGCGTTCGACGGCTTCGGTTTCTGCAATTATTTCCGCGCGCACGATGCCCTCAAGCGCACCGTCTTCGAGCGGCGGCGTGAGCACTTGGCCCTGCTTCACAATAAAGAGGTTGGCGGCCGTTGCTTCGGCAACGTAGCCGGCCGTATTCAGCAGCAAGGCGTCGGTGGCATTACGCTCTTTTGCCTCCTCGCGTGCCAGAATGCTGTCGAGATAGTTCGTCGATTTGATGCGCGAGAGCGGCGAATGCTCGTTCCGGCGCGTGAGCGTGGAGACGATGCAATGCGCCGGTCCCCTGGCCGGCGGCGGCGGGTTTGCCGTGACGAGCAAAGTGGGCACGCAAGTTTCTGGAATCGGCAGTCCTCGCGCCCCCACGCCGCGTGTATAAGTTATGCGTATGGCGGCGTCGCGGAGACCGTTGGCGGACAGCACGGCTCCAATCGCGTCCGGAAGCGTACCGGGCGGCGGTGGAAGCCTCAACACGGCGCATCCGCCGCGAAGGCGCCGCAGATGCTTTTCCAGCCGCGGGATGCTCCCGCCCCGCACAGCGACGGTTTCAAATAGGCCGTCGCCGAGCGTGAAACCCCGGTCCGCGGGGGCAATGCGCGCCTCGCTGCTATCGCACAGGGCGCCGTTCAACCAGATAATCATCCCCCTCTCCCATCCCCGCGCGCAAAAGCGGAGCGATTTTGACCATGCTCTCTTCATACTCCGCCGCTGGATCGGAGTCCGCGACAATACCGCCGCCGGCCTGCGCCACGATCAGGTCCGGCGTCAGCGTCAGCGTTCGTATGGTCATGGCCAAATCGGCCCTCCCGTCGAAGCCGATCCATCCGTGCGCCCCGCAATAAGCGCCGCGCTGGGCCGGTTCGAGCTCCCGGATGATCTGCATGGCCCGGATTTTGGGCGCACCCGTCACCGAGCCGCCGGGGAAGGTGGCGCGCAGCACATCGATTGGGCTAACGGAGCCGCGCAGGCGCCCCGTTACCGTGGAGACCAGATGATGGACGTGGGCGAAGCTTTGCAAACGGTTCAGATAAGGCACGGCGACGCTGCCAACCTCGCAGACACGCGAGAGATCGTTACGCATCAAATCGACGATCATAAGGTTTTCAGCGTTATCCTTCGCACTTTGCTGCAACTCTCTCGCGAGCTGTGCATCGCACGAAGCATCGCTATCGCGCGGGCGCGTGCCCTTGATGGGCTCGGCGGTGACGGTCCCCTGGCGGTCCAGCGCCAGAAAGCGCTCGGGCGAGGCGCTTGCAATCGACACATCTCCGCAAGCCAGAAACGTGGAGTATGGCGCTGGGCTGATGGACCGGAGACGCCGGTACAGATCGAAATCGCTGAGCCCCGCGGGCCTTCGCGCCATGAAGCGTTGCGTGTAGTTCACCTGGTAAACATCGCCCGCCGCGATGTAGCCGAGGATTCGGGCAATGTTGGCCTGCATTTCCTCGCGGCTCTGCTCTGCACGCCATTCCAGGACAGGCTGCAAGGTTGGCGGCGGCAGTTCGAAAGGCGCGGACGCAAGCTTGGCGGCAAAACGGGCGGCTTTGGCCTCATCGGCGCCAATCACGAATGCGCGGCGGCCGCGGTGGTCGAAAAGCGCCGCGGTATCGTAAACGCCGAAGCAAAGCGCCGGGAGGCAGGCACGGTCTGGCTTGGGGCGCGGCAGCTTTTCCAGGAAACCGCCAAGCTCGTAGCCGAGATAGCCGATGAGCGCGCCGCAAAACGGCAGCCCCTCCGCGCTTCGGCGGTGACGGCGCCAAACCTCGTCAAGCGTCTCGAAAGGGCACGGTGAGTGCAGCGCGCCATCGATAAAGCCGCCTTCCTCCGTAGCGGTGACAACCTCAAGCGGCTCAGCGGCAACGATGCTTATGCAATCGCCGGCCATATCGGCGCTGCGGTCGAGAAGTGCGGCGTGACGGCTGGCCGCAAAGACCGAAAAGGCGGCCCATGGCTCACGATACGGAACTGGAAGGATGATCATCGGACAGTCATATAACCCGCAACGCTGCGTTCCCCGGCTCCGGCAAGCCGCCATAACATGATCCAACTCTCCCGCCAACTAACCGTTGGCGCGCGGCCCGAACTTACGCTACATCCTGGAAAAACGCGGGCGCACGCCGCGCCGCCCAGGGACCGGGATGGAATATTTCGCGCAGCAGCTCATCAACGGCTTGACGCTCGGCTCGATCTACGGGCTGATCGCCATCGGCTACACCATGGTCTACGGCATTGTGGGCATGATCAACTTCGCGCATGGCGAGGTGTTCATGATCGGCTCCTTCATCGCGCTGATTACGATCCTGTCGCTGTCCGCGGTGGGCATCACCTGGGTGCCGCTGGCGCTGCTCATCGCGGCGCTGGTCTCGATGGCGCTGACCGCGGCCGCCGGCTGGACCATCGAGCGCATCGCCTACAGGCCGCTCCGCTCCTCCTTCCGGCTGGCGCCGCTGATTACGGCCATCGGCGTCTCGATCACGCTGCAGAACTTCGTGCAACTCAGCCAGGGGGCGCGCTCCAAACCGCTGCCGCCGCTGATCCCCGGCTCCTTTACGCTGGCCGAAAACGACGGCTTCGCGGTGAGCCTCAGTTCCGTGCAAATCCTCATCATGGCCACGACCGTGGTGCTGATGACGGCGTTCTCGCTCATCATCGCCCGCACGCCACTGGGCCGCGCCCAGCGCGCCTGCGAGCAGGACCGCAAGATGGCGGCGCTGTGCGGGGTGAATGTGGATCGCACCATCTCGCTCACCTTTGTGATCGGTGCCGCGCTGGCGGCAATCGCGGGGCTGATGTTCCTCCTTTATTACGGCGTGATCGATTTCTTCATTGGCTTCGTCGCGGGCATCAAGGCGTTCACGGCGGCGGTGCTGGGCGGCATCGGCTCGCTGCCGGGCGCGATGCTGGGCGGGCTCATCATCGGCTTGATCGAGGTGTTCTGGGGCGCCTATTTCAGTGCGCAATATAAGGATGTGGCGGCGTTCTCCATCCTCGCCATCGTGCTGATCTTCATGCCTTCGGGGCTGCTTGGCCGGCCCGAGGTTGAGAAGGTCTAGGCCGCATGGTGGATCTCGCGGAGAGGCCAGCGGCGGAACTGGCGGCGCCGGGCGAGCGAGCCCACGGCGCGGTAAATGCCATTCGAGACGCCGGGATAACCTTTCTGCTTGCGCTGGCGCTCTTGGGCTCGCTCGTGGGGCTGCGTACCGATAGCGCCAATGGCGGGCTCGAAATCACGGTGCATTTCGCCAAGGCCGCCGGGATGGCAGCCGCCGTGGCGGGCGTCCGCTTTCTGTTCGACATCGTGGTCTGGCGGCCTCTGGATGGCGGCCGGACGCTTGCGGCGCTCAGCCGGCTTATCCGGATACTCCGCACCCCCGCCATCCTTGCCGCTCTCGGCTTCGGACTTTTGCTTTACGCCTGGGGCGGCACGCGCACCGCCATCATCGAATGGACTTCGCGGCAGTCCTGGCTCGCGGGCCTCCTCGCCGATCTTTTGACCTTCGCCAGCATCGCCGCCTTTATCGTGGTCCTTGCCATGGCCCTGGCGCGCGCGGCGCGGCTCGGCCTTGCGTTGCTATCCCCCAACCGGATTTCGAAATTCCCGGAGGTGCTGATAAGCCGGTTCGGGCGGGAGTTTCCCGCAAGCCTCATCCTTGTCGCGGCGCTGCTTCCGTTTCTCATCGCGGGGCCGCCGCAGCGCTACGCGGTCGATACCGCGACGCAGATCCTCATCTACATCATGCTCGGCTGGGGGCTGAATGTCGTGGTCGGGCTGGCCGGGCTGCTCGATCTGGGCTACGTCGCCTTTTACGCGGTCGGCGCTTACACCTATGCGCTGATCTCCACGCATTTCGGCTGGTCTTTCTGGGTTTGCCTGCCGCTCGCCGGCTTCTTCGCGGCACTCTGGGGCATCACGCTAGGTTTCCCGGTCTTGCGCCTTCGCGGCGACTATCTCGCCATCGTGACGCTGGCTTTCGGCGAAATCGTCCGCATCGTGCTCATCAACTGGCAGGGCGTCACCGGCGGCCCGAACGGCGTCAACCGCATCCCGCGCCCCAGCTTTTTCGGCCTGCCCTTCGAGCGTGCCGGCGATGCCACCTTCCATGGCTTTTTCGGCATCGCGTACAACCCCACGCACCGCCTCATCTTCCTCTACTACATTATCCTGGTGCTCGCCCTTCTCACGAACCTCATAACGCTGCGGCTCAGGCGGCTACCCATTGGCCGCGCCTGGGAGGCCCTGCGCGAGGACGAGATCGCCTGCCGCTCGCTTGGCATCAACACCGTCACAACCAAGCTCACCGCGTTCGCCATCGGGGCCATGTTCGGCGGCTTCGCCGGCGCGTTCTTCTCCGCGCGGCAGGGCTTCATCAGCCCCGAATCCTTCACATTCGGGGAATCCGCGCTCGTGCTTGCCATTGTGGTGCTGGGCGGGCTTGGCAGCCAGCTTGGCGTGGTGATCGCCGCCGTGGCGCTTGTGGGCAGCGCCGAGCGCTTCCGCGAGTTGCAGGACTACCGCATGCTGATTTTCGGGCTGTCCATGGTGGTGGTGATGCTCTGGCGGCCGCGCGGGCTGATGGCGGGGCGCACCCCGTCTGCGTCGCTTGGGGAGGCGCGAACGGTTTCGGCCGGCTTCGTCAAAGAGGGGCGCGGCTGATGGGCGGCGATGAGCTTTTGCGCGTCGAGCATTTGACCATGCGCTTCGGCGGCCTTACCGCCATCGACGGGCTTTCGCTCTCCGCGCGCCGTGGCGAGATCACCGCCATCATCGGCCCGAACGGCGCGGGCAAGACCACGGTCTTCAACTGCATAACCGGCTTCTATAAGCCAACCGAAGGCCGCATCGCGCTGGCTCACGGGGCGGAGTCCGCCTTCGAGGCGCTGCCGCGGCTCACCGCTAGCGGCAGGCAATGGCGCCAGGCGCCGGGCGGCGCGCTTTTCCTTCTCGAACGCATGCAAGGCTTCGAGATCGCTCGCACCGCGCGGGTGGCCCGCACCTTCCAGAACATCCGCCTGTTCGCCGGCATGACCGTGCTCGAAAACCTGCTGGTGGCGCAACACACCGTGCTGAACGCCGCATCCGGCTACACCATCGGCGGCTTGCTCGGCCTCAAAAGCTATGCGCGCGCCGAAGAGGAAGCCATCGAGCGCGCGGCCTATTGGCTCCGGCAGATCGGCCTTCTGGAGCGCGCGGACGATCCCGCTGGCGACCTGCCCTATGGCGATCAGCGGCGGCTGGAAATCGCGCGCGCCATGTGCACCTCGCCCGTGCTGCTCTGCCTCGACGAGCCCGCCGCCGGGCTGAACCCCCGCGAGTCCGCCGGGCTGAACGAGTTGCTCCTCAAAATCCGCGAGGAGCACGCGCTCTCCATCCTTCTCATCGAGCACGACATGGGCGTGGTGATGGGCATCTCCGACCGCATCAATGTGCTCGACTACGGCCGCAAGATCGCGGAGGGCACTCCCGCCGAAATCCGCGAGGACCCGAAAGTGATCGCGGCCTATCTCGGCGTCGAGGACGATGAAGTGGAAGAGGCGGAAGCGGAGGCTGGGCTATGACGCTTTTTCCTTCACCGCACGTGGACACCAGTATGTCGCCGGTTGGGGTAATGAACGGGGGAATCTCCCCTCACCCTGTCCCTCTCCCCATGGGAGAGGGGACCCCCGAACTTGCGCTGCGGATATTTCGGGCGTCCCTTCTCCAGCCGCATCCGCTTGCGGATGCGGCCACGCTACGACGCAAGCTCGCCAAGGCGAGCTTGCGGGGAGAAGGACAGGATGAGGGGCGGAACCTCCGGTCACGGCAAAACCGTGCAACAGCCGGAGCCTATGTTAGCGCCAACGCAGCCCGCACCAGCTTCTCCAGCAGGGTGATGGCGCCATGAGCGGGAATCCATTGCTCTCCATTCGCGGCGTCGAGACCTATTACGGCAATATCCGCGCGCTCAAGGGCGTGGACCTCGACGTTTACGAGGGCGAGATCGTGACGCTGATCGGCTCGAACGGCGCGGGCAAGTCCACGCTCATGATGACGATCTGCGGCGATCCGCGCGCGCGCGCCGGCAAGATCGTCTTCGCGGGGCGCGACATCGCCAAGCTGCCCACGCACGAGATCATGCGGCTCTCCATCGCGCAGTCGCCCGAGGGCCGGCGCATCTTCCCGCGCATGACCGTGCATGAGAACCTGCTGATGGGCGCAATGCTCGCGCCGAAGGATGCGGGTGCGCTCAACGCCGATCTTGAGATCGTTTTCGCGCTTTTCCCGAAACTCGCCGAGCGGCGCGGCCAGCGCGGCGGCACGCTCTCGGGCGGCGAGCAGCAAATGCTCGCCATCGCGCGCGCGCTGATGGGCCGGCCGAAGCTGCTGCTGCTCGACGAGCCATCGCTCGGCCTGGCACCCATCATCGTGCGGCAGATCTTCTCCGTGATCCGCGAGCTTAACCGCAAACGCGGGCTCACCGTGTTCCTGGTCGAGCAAAATGCCTACCACGCGCTCAAGCTCGCGCATCGCGGCTACGTCATGGTCAACGGGCAGATCACAATGGCGGGCAAGGCTTCGGACCTGCTCAAGCGCGACGAGGTCAAGGCCGCTTATTTGGAGGGCGGGGCTCATGGGTAAGGTGCTGAATTGCAAAGGGCATTACCCCTCACCCCGTCCCTCTCCCAACGGGAGAGGGGACGCTAAAAATACCCTTTGTGCCTGGGATAGGGCACCATCCCCTCTCCCCTCGCGGGAGAGGGGCAGGGGTGAGGGGGCTTTTGCATGGAAATAATCTACGAAAACTCCTTCTGGGCCTTTTTCTTCGTCACGCTCCTGGCCGGGGGCGGGGCGGCGTTCGCGATAGGGCGCGCGGCGGCGAAGGGCTGGAACCCGTTCTGGCAGGCCGCGATTTATACGATGATGCTGGGCGTTGCCATCCGGTTCCTGCATTTTGGGCTGTTCGCGGGTGCGGCACTTGCAAGCTGGCGGGCCGCGCAAGGCAACATGCACTCGCCGCACTACTACGTGACGGACACGCTGATCCTGTTGCTGTTTGCCGCGCTCGGATTCCGGCTCCAGCGCCGCGCACAGATGCTACGGCAGTATGGCTGGCTCACCGGAAAGGCCGGCCTCTTCGGCTGGCGTTTGCGTAAGGATGCGGCTCGCTGAGCGCTTCTATCCGGCGCAATCCGCAAATTGCGCATTTTGGCTGAAGTCCACGGCATGCGCGTGTGGACGCGCGCTGGCGATGCAAACCAGCGTGCGAACCTGCGAAACTCCGGCGCCCACGGATTTAACAAATATTCACCGATTAAACCGATGGCGCGGCCGACAGCATGCCGTTAGACTTGAGCGCGTGCGACAGCTTGCAGAGGATGGCGAACATGGCGGCCGCAGGAAGAGCACTACGCTTGCTGCTTTCCAGTCACTGGCTGCGCGGCCCACTCATCTTGGTCTTCGTCATGGCGGGCGCAGATTAGGGGCTGCATTCCGCGACCGGCGAACGGCTTAACCTCACGCTAGAATGGTGGTTTCTCCTATTTATCATGGCGGGCGCCGCGTTGGAGCTCTGGCTAAAAACCAATTCAGCCAAGGCCATCATGGCGCCAGTCGCCGCCCGCCTGGATAAGTCGCGAATATGGCGTGAGATTAACAAGCCCCTGATTGGGAACTCGCAAAGCCTCACCGTCATCGTTATCGTGCTCATGGGCGCGGCTATGTGGACCATGATGTGGGCTTTGATAATTTGCATCAGGGATGGATTCAATCACCGTGCGCTACACGGCTTTCTCGCAGGGTGGCCATTTCTCGCGCTCATTGCAGGCTCCGGCGCTGTGTGGCTGACGCTTTACCACGCCGGGATAAAGCCCTCAGGCTGGGCATTCGAGGCCCTTTATTTCGCGGGGAGTATAGGATTCGCCGCATTTATCTTCTTTAAGTTCGTAGCCTGATTCAGGAATCGAGATGCAGGCGCTTGAGAAGGAGTTCGCGGCAAGGACTGGTTACCAGGGAGGGCAGAGGCCTCAAAGTACGATGATCGAGAAGGAGAAGCCAGCACTGACGGATAAAGACTGCTACCAGACAGGCAGGGCGTTAGCGGAGGCTGTTTTTGGGCCTAATTCCGAAGCTTCCCGTGAGGTCCGGTTGAAGGAGCTTAAAGAGGCGCTTCGGCATGAAGCTGAAGATCGCAAGGCGCAAAAATTTGGCTTGGCGGTCGTGGCCGGATGGCTCCTTGTGGCATTTGGCTTGTGCCTCGTGCATCCGCTGCTCGGGCTTTTGCTTTTGGGCCTTGGCGTTTGGTTCGCGCTAGGCTGTGCTTAAGCTCACGGAACTAGGGAACCTCGACGCCCTCATGGATGCGCTCGCGCTAAAGGGCGCCAAGCCCAAGGTTTGAGGACCGCGCCTCGCAAGGAACCCACGGTTGCGCAGGCGCCCCAATCCGGGCTAATCCGGTTCTACATGAGCCGTTTATAGATTCATCAAGAGAAGGATAGCCATGCGTCTCATTCTTGCAAGCCTGGCCCTGGCCGCAGCGAGCCTTGGGGCCATTCCCGGCGCCTCGGCTCAATCTGAAGTTTCCATTGCCGTTGCTGGGCCGATGACCGGCGAATATGCGAGCTTCGGCGCTCAGTTCAAGGCAGGGGCGGAAGCGGCGGTCGCGGATATTAACAAGGCCGGCGGCGTGCTCGGCAAGCAGCTCAAGCTTGAAGTTGGCGACGATGCCTGCGACCCGAAGCAGGCGCGCTCCGTCGCGGAACAGCTCGCGGCCAAGAACGTGCTGATGGTGGCGGGCCATTACTGCTCCGGCTCCTCGATCCCCGCCTCCGACGTCTATAACGAAGCCGGCATCATCCAGATTTCGCCCGGCTCGACCAATCCGAAATATACCGACCAGCGCCCGAAAGACGGTTTGAGCTACCGCGTCTGCGGCCGCGACGATCAGCAGGGCTCCGTTGCCGGCAATTACCTCGCCACGAATTTCAAGGACAAGAACGTCGCGATCCTGGACGACAAGACCGCATACGGCAAGGGCCTTGCCGAAGAGACGAAGAAGGCGATGAACGCCGCGGGCAAGATGGAGGTCTTCGCCGATACCATCACGGCGGGCGAAAAGGACTACAACACCGTCGTCACCAAACTCAAGGAAGCCAAGATCGATATCGTCTTTCTCGGCGGATATCACACCGAAGCGGGCCTCATCATCCGCCAGATGCGCGCCCAGGGCATGAAGACGATCCTCATGGGCGGCGATGCTCTCGTCTCGGTGGAACTGGGCCAGATCGCCGGACCGGATGTGGAGGGAACCCTGTTTACCTTCTCGCCCGATCCGCGCAAGAACCCCGCTGCTGCCGGCGTTGTGCAAGAGTTCCGCGCGAAAAGCGTCGACCCCGAGGGCTACGTTCTCTATGCCTACGCCGCGGTTCAGGCATGGAAGGGCGCGGTGGAAAAGGCGGAATCCTTCGACACGGCGAAAGTGAAGGCGGCGCTGGATTCAGGCGAGTTCGATACCGTGCTGGGCAAGTTCAAGTTCGACGGCAAGGGCGATCCGACCCTCACGCCTTACGTTGTCTATAAGTGGAACAAAACCGCCTACGAACAGCAATAGAGTTCACGCTCGGGACGCCCGGAGGCTGCAAGATGCCTTCGGCGCTCGCGCGGAACCTCCAGGCGGAAGCAGCGATGCTCGAATTGAACGATCCACTTTGGCAAAAGCTCGATGACGCGTTTGGCGACCGCGACATTCCGGAATTGCTGTCGCGGCTCGCACGCGAGTGGGATCAGGAAGAAGCGCTTTCCCTGTTCTGGGATTGCCTGTGCCATCAGCAAACCTGCCACGGCGCGGCCTACACGGCGGTTCCACATCTTTTGAAGATCGCGCAACCGGACGCAAACCGGAGCCAGCGGCGGGAGATCGCGGTCCTTCTGGGCTTTGTGGCTTTTTGCTCCTTCAGCCGCGAATACGACTCGATTGCCGAACGCGACGAAGCGTTTCTTCTGGCTGACGGCCAAGGCGAAAGGCTGCTCCATTGCAACGGGATGCTGAAAACTGGCCCGGCTGACGCCGCGGAGTTGGAAAAACTTTGCTCGATCCGGCAGGAGTTCATTGCAGCGTTTCCGGAGATTCGTGCGCTGTGCGAGCGTGCCCTTCTCGAAAACCCCGATGACGATAATGCGAAACTAGATCTGCTGAGCGGCGTCGCTGCCGCGGATGGGCTCCACGATCTGGCAAGCGTACTCAGTTGCGGGGAGGAAGGCTGGTTCAGATGCCCAACCTGCGATTGGGGATACGAGTACATCCTGTTTGGGGAACGGGTCGCGCTCTATGCGGACGAAGACAAGCCGGGGGCGGGCGATAAGGCGGTTGCCGATTATACGGATGCTTCCCCGTCAAGAGCGGACGGCTTTATGATCCCTATCGGGGCGGATGGCGCCGTCAGCGATGCCCGCGCCGCGGCGCTGCTCGATCTTGCGAAGCGCGCCGCCAGTCCGCAGGCCGTTCTGCTGGTGCGCGCCTTTCTGGGCCGCTTCCGCTGCGCCAAATGCGGCGCGGAAGGACCGGTCAGGGCCGTTTTATAAGCTCTGGCGCGAGACTCGCGATAAGCATAGCCGGAGAATATCCCGCTTAGGAGGCGGCCCCATGCCTACGGGCCTTCGCAATTCGATAGCAGACGTTACCGGGCTTACCGTTGGCAACGCGCATGACGAAAGGCTCGCGTCGGGCGTAACCGCCGTTCTATGCGACGCCGCCACGGTGGCAGCTGCTTCCGTCTTCGGCGGCGGGCCGGGCACGCGCGAAAGAGACGCCATCGCGCTTGAAGGCTCCGTGGGCGCGGTGGATGCCATCGTGCTTTCTGGCGGATCGGCTTTCGGCCTCGATGCGGCAGGCGGCGTGCAAAGCTTCCTGCGTGAACGGGGCCGCGGTTTCGCTGTCGGCGCCGTCACCGTTCCCATCGTGCCGCAAGCCATCCTGTTCGACCTTCTCAACGGCGGAGACAAGGATTGGGGCCGCCACGCGCCCTATCGCGATATGGGCTATGAGGCTGCTTCGGCCGCGTCCGCGGATTTCGCCTTGGGCTCGGCCGGAGCGGGGTTTGGCGCGACCGTCGCGGCCTGTCCCGGCATCAGAATGCGCGGAGGGCTCGGAAGCGCCTCCGAAATCGTAAGCGCAGCCGCCGGGAATGGGCAAGCCGTCACCGTGGGTGCCTTGGCCGCCGTCAACGCCGTGGGCGCGGTTACGGTTAGCGGTACACGGCATTTCTGGGCCGCTCCATTCGAGCGGGCTGGTGAATTCGGCGGCTTCGGCCAGCCAAACCCCTGGCCGGCGGACGCCGCGCATCCCTTCCTTAAATACGCATTCCCTGGGGCCAGCACGACCCTTTGCGCCGTCGCAACCGATGCCGCACTGTCGCAGGCGCAATGCCACCGGCTGGCGGTCATGGCGGCGGCGGGCATGGCGCGCGCGATTTTCCCGGTGTTTACCCCGCTCGATGGCGACATCGTTTTTGCGCTCGCAACTGGAAAGGTGCCGCTCGAAGCGCCGTTCGCCGACCTGCCCTACCTCGGCGCCGCCGCGGCCAATTGCCTGGCGAGGGCCATTGCCAGGGGGATTTATGAGGCGAGCGGGAGCCTGCCGGACGGTACGCCTTGCTATCGCCAGCTTTTCGCGCAGCCATAGATGGGTTATGTATCGCTTCGGTTGGCTTATCTCTGCCGCGCCTCGCAACCATAAGACAGCATCATGAGCGTTTACGGCCGCGCGCCGCGGCTTCTCTTCGTCGACTCAGGGCTTGGCGGGCTGACGGTGCTCAGCGCGGCGCGCAGCTCCGTGCCGGAGGCCGATGTCTTGTACGTTGCCGACGATGCCGGTTTTCCTTACGGATCGAAGAGCGATGCGGCACTTACCGCGCGCCTGTTCTCGCTGATCGAGGCGGCGGTTCGCGAATTCGACCCCGATTGCATCGTGCTGGCCTGCAATACGGCTTCCACCATCGCGCTGCAAACGCTGCGCGATAACTTCTCCATTCCCATCGTGGGAACCGTCCCCGCCGTCAAGCCAGCGGCGGCGCTAACCAAAGCGGCTTCGTGTCGGTGCTGGCGACGCCCGCGACCGTTGCCCGCGAATATACACGCGCCTTGATCCGGCAATTCGGCGCGGAGGCACGCTTCACCCTCGTTGGCGCGCCCACGCTCGCGGCATTGGCCGAAGCCCATGCCAGCGGCGCGGACGTGGATGAGGAAGCGATAACCCGCGAGATCGCGCCTGCCTTTGCCGCCGAGGGCAGTACCAGAACCGACGTCGTGGTGCTGGGCTGCACCCATTATCCGCTTCTGCTTGACAAGCTCGATGCTCTTGGCCCCATGGCCTGTCGCCTGGCTCGATCCAGCCCCCGCAATCGCGCGCCGCATCGCCAACGTGCTTGCCGAAGCAGGCCATATCGTTGGCGTCGGCGCAAAGCGCGGGCGCGGGGAAATACGGTTTACTTCTGGGCAAACGCCCTCGCCTGCCCTTGTCAGGCTTCTGCAATCCCATCATCTCACCCTGCCGGCCTTCGAGGCGGCCTTCGCACTTTGGAAAGAACCCGCATGATTCCGCGCTATTCCCGGCCGCAAATGGCCGCCATCTGGTCCGATCAAACCAAGTATGAGATCTGGCTGGAGATCGAGACGCTGGCCGCCGAAGCCATGGAGCAGCTGGGCCAAGTGCCGGTGGGCACGGCGAAGGTGCTGCGCGACCGCGGCGGCTTCAACATCGCGCGCATCGACGAGATCGAGCGCGAGGTCAAGCACGATGTCATCGCGTTTCTGACGAGCGTGGCCGAGCACACCGGCCCCGAGGCGCGCTTCATGCACCAGGGCATGACCTCGTCGGACGTGCTCGACACCTGCCTTGCGGTGCAACTCACGCGCGCGGCGGACATTCTGCTCGGCGATCTCGACGCGCTCTTGGCCGCGCTGAAGCGCCGCGCGATAGAACACAAGCATACGGTCACGGTGGGCCGCAGCCATGGCATTCACGCGGAGCCCACCACCTTCGGGCTCAAGCTCGCTTTCGCCTATGCCGAGTTTTCCCGCGCGAAAGAGCGGCTACAGTGCACCAAGGAGGACATCGGCACCTGCGCGATTTCAGGCGCGGTCGGCACGTTCGCGCATCTCGATCCGCGCGTGGAGGCTTATGTCGCCGAAAAGCTAGGCCTCAAGCCCGAGCCGGTTTCCACGCAGATCATTCCGCGCGACCGGCACGCCATGTTCTTTTCCACGCTCGGCGTGATCGCCTCGTCGGTGGAGCGCCTTGCCACCGAAATCCGGCATCTGCAGCGCACCGAAGTGGGCGAGGCCGAGGAATTCTTCTCCGAGGGGCAGAAGGGCTCCTCCGCCATGCCGCACAAGCGCAACCCCGTGCTGACCGAGAACCTCACCGGCCTTGCCAGGATTGTGCGCGGCTACGCGGTCCCCGCCATGGAGAACGTGGCGCTTTGGCATGAGCGCGACATCTCGCATTCGTCGGTGGAGCGCCTGATCGGGCCGGACTCGACCGTAACGCTCGACTTCGCGCTGGCGCGGCTTGCCGGCGTCGTCGATAAGCTCGTCGTATACCCCGAGCGCATGCGGCAGAACCTCGAACGTGGCGGCGGTCTGGTTCACTCCCAGCAGGTGCTGCTTGCGCTCACGCAGAAGGGCCTGAGCCGCGAGAATGCCTACCGCGCCGTACAAAGGAACGCCATGCGCGCCTTCCGGGGCGAGGGCTCGTTCCTGGAGTTCCTGAAGGCCGACCCCGAGGTGAGCGCGGCGCTATCGGCGCCGGAACTCGAATCGCTGTTCAACGTGCATGCGCACCTGCGCCATGTGGATGCGATCTTCGAGCGCGTCTTCGGCGCCTCATAAACACAGCAGCCAATTGCACCGCATCCGCTTGGATGGTTCAGGGAAAGACCCCCTCATCCTGTCCTTCTCCGCGCAAGCACGCCTTGGCGTGCTTGCATCTTTTGCTGCCGCACCCGCAAGCGGGTGCGGACGGGGAGAAGGGACGCCAGAATTGTCCTCTTGCCTCAATGAAAGGGCCGCAGCCAACTCCCTCTCCCCCCGGGGAGAGGGTTAGGGTGAGGGGGTCTTTCGCGAACCATTCAACCTAATGCGATGTCACGCTCGCGCTGGCGCACGCATTGCACACTAAAAGTTGTCCGCCAGCGGAGCGCGCCCGGCACGGGTTTTCTTTACCGCAGCCTCGCAATTCTATATTTTGATGTATTATTGGTGCGCGCACGAGCACAAGCGTGACTGGCATGTTCTTTTTTTTTCTACGCATTTATTGCGCTTGGCGTAAAAGCGTGGCTCTGTCTGAGCAGTGCGTAGGTTTAGCCGCAATCGGCGCGCATCCTGGCGCTCCGATTCGACGGGAGGCTTTGCCATGGAGCACCGCAAATTTCAGCAGCGGCTCGATGAACTGGTGGGGGAACTAACGCATGCACAAGCCCAGAAGGTGATGGCGGCGCTCCAAGAGCGCGGTGATGGCGATGAAGTGCAGCGTCTCCTGAACCGGCGCCTTGAGGACGAAGCGAAATGCCCGCGCTGCGGTTCCAAGCGCGTCGAAGGCTGGGGCCGGGAGAGGAACGGCCTGAAGCGCAGCCGCTGCCTCGATTGCCAGCGCACCTTCAATCCGCTGAGCGGCACGCCGCTGGCGAAGCTGCGCAAGAAAGAGTGCTGGCTGAGTTATGCCGGGGCGCTCAACGCGGCGCTGCCGGTGCGCAAGGCCGCCAAGGCATGCAAAATCAACAAGAACACCGCCTTCAAGTGGCGCCACCGTTTTCTCGAAGCGTTAAATTACTCGAAGGATCGATCGCTTGCCGGCATCGCCGAGGTTGACGAGATTTTCCTGCTGGAGAGTTTTAAAGGGCAGCGGACGCTGCCGCGCGCGGCGCGCAAGCGCGGCGGCGTTGCAGCAAAGCCGGGACTATCCGCTGAGCAAATTCCGGTCCTGATCGCCCGGAACCGCACCGGCAGCCATATCGACGCCGTACTGCCGGACCGTTCCGAAGCCGCCGTGCGGCCGGTGCTTGAGGGCAAGCTGTCAAAGAAGGATACGCTGCTGTGCATGGATGGCGACAAGGCGCTGATCGCCTTCGCGGAAGCTGAGGGAATCGAATACGAACTCATCATCGCCAGCAAGGGCGAACACGTGCACGAGACCGTTCTGCACATCCAGAACGTCAACGCCTACGGCGGCAGGTTCAAGCAATGGCTCAACCGCTTTAACGGCGTCGCCACCAAGTATCTGCAAAGCTATTTGGGCTGGCGGCGCTGGCTAGAAAAGGGGGCGGACGCTATATCCCCGCGAAGCGCCCTGGCGGCGGCCCTGGGCTGAAACCTACGCACTGCTCAGACAGAGCCAAAAGCGTTGAAGAAGGCCCCCTGCCAGTCCGCCGTGCCAAGCGCAGGCAGCGGAGGCCAAGCATGAAAGCCGGCGCAGCAGCTTTTGGTACGGCCGTCCTCGCCATGCTCCTTTCGCCTGCGGGACATGCCACCAGCATGAGCGGGAAGGCCGTTCCAAAGGGCGCGATCAGGGCCAAGATCCAATTCTGCACCGAGTGCCACGGGCTATCCGGCCGGGGCTATCGCGCATATTACCCCATTCCGCAGCTTGCCGGGCAGCAGGTCCAGTATCTCGAAAACCAATTCACGGCTCTTTCCGGGCACAACCGCGACAATCCTGTCGCCAAGCGGTTCATGGTGCCCGTTATCGAAAGCGTTGCACCCGAAATCAGAACCGCCATCGCCGAATATTTCAGCGCGATCAAACCGAGGCCTTTGGGCGGAGGCCCGAAAAGCCTTGTGGCCCAGGGGAAGAAGATTTTCGAGGAGGGGCTCCCGGACGAGAACGTGCCCGCCTGCGCGGCCTGCCACGGCGCAAATGCCGAGGGCAGCGATCTCGTGCCCCGGCTGGCTGGCCAGATGTATGCCTATACCGCCGGGCAGCTCGAAGGCTGGGGCAAGGGCTACCGCGGCAAGGACCCGGTGACGCCTGAGAATCCGAACACCATGCAAGCGATTGCCACGAGCATGACCAAGGAGCAAATCGCAGCCGTCGCGGCCTATGTCAGCCGCTTGGAGTTGTAATAAACAAAGGATTTTTTTTGGGTTCGGTGCGCCGGGATAGCCGGCGTTGCAAAACTGGCACTAGAAAGAAAACTGAACCGCGGCCCTCGTAAGTTATTGTACTTATTGTTTTAAATTGTTCCCTTCCTTGAAGGCGCACTCACTTCCGGCACGAGCACGGTTGCCAGCCTTTGACAGCGGCCACCCAGGGTTGGTTGTAATTGTTTAGCTAATCCTGCCAGCTGCCACTCAAGCAACGGAATTGGCTATAGCGCCCATACCGGTGCACGAATGGAAATTGGGGGAATAATATGAAAACCAGGGCATCGGTAATCGCGGGAATCGCGTTGGGCGCGGTATGCGCGGTACAAGCCCAGGCTGCCGATTTGGGCGGCGGCGGTTCTTACGCAGTCGTTAACAATTGGGCCGGCGCCTATGCCGGCGGCACGCTCGGCGTCATGGATGTGAACGCCACGGTTTCCGAGAATATCCCTGGCTGGGGGGGTGTATCGGTTTCAGGCAGCGGCTCTCAGATTGGGATCGGGCTTCTCGCCGGTTACAATTGGCAGCACGGCAACCAAGTCTACGGCATCGAGACCGATATCGCTCTTCCTTCCGGGTTCGATTACTTTGGAACCCTTCGCGCCCGGTACGGTATCGTGAGTGGCAACTGGCTCTACTACGGCACGGCGGGCTTAAGCTTTGCCAGTTCCGGCTCGTCGTCGTGGTATGGCTATAACTATAACGGTTACAGCAACGTAGGCTATGTCGTCGGCGCCGGCGCGGAAACCAAGATCAATAGCCGCCTTGGCGCAGGGGTTGAGGCGCTCTACTACGGCTTAATGGACGACACCCAGACCGTTATGGGATATACGGTAAAAACCAGCGTGGATGCCTTCGCGGTCCGTGCCCGTGTTACCTACCAGATCGACAGCTTGAACTAGGGAGGAATGAGGCGCGCGCTTCAAGAGCCGCGCCCGCCGAGCCCTGCAGGACTGAAGCGGCCGCTGTTGTTCAGACTGTGGCCGCGTCGTCCCGTAGGGCTTTCGGCTGATCGCTTCACTGATCGTTATCAAGCAACGGTGCCAAGCGCCGCATCCGGGACCTTCAAGGGCGCCGGCAGTTGTAGCGATCCCGGATAATGCCTTCGGCATTTCCGGGATGACGCCGCAGCGGGAACCGTTCAACCCAAAAAACGGCAGTTAAAGCGAATTCGCTGGTGTAAATGCGCGTCGAAGCAGACCGCAGCGCCGTCCCCGAGAAGGAGCATGTGAAAAAATCGCCGAATTGGCTGAAACGCTTGAAATCCGGGCCGCAGCGTCGTCCCCGCGGAGGAGCGTGTGAAAAAATCCCTGCGCCGGCGGCCGGGCTGTGATTCACTCAAGCGGAGACGAATCGGCGGCGAGGGCAGGCGATGACGAAGGGTACGGGCACGGCGCGGATTATCGAAGCGGACCGCTCGCAATTGGGCTGGGACCTGGTTGACTTGGACGCCTGGCTGTCCGCGGATCATCTGGCGCGCGTAATCTGGGCCTTCACGGGAACTCTCGACCTTTCGGCTCTTTATGCGGCGATCAAGTCCGTGGAGGGCGAGGCAGGGCGCCCGGCCATCGATCCGCGCGTTTTGCTGGCGCTTTGGCTTTATGCGACAGCCAAAGGCATCGGTTCGGCGCGCGAGCTTGACCGGCTTTGCAGCCGCGACCTCGCTTATCGCTGGCTCGCAGGCGGGGTTCCGCTCAACTACCACACTCTGGCAGACTTCCGTGTTGGGCAGGCCGCCTTCCTCGATAAGCTTCTGACGGACAGCCTGACGGCGCTGCTGGCGGCAGGTGTGCTCAAGCTGGAAGAGATCATTGTTGACGGCACGAAGATCAGGGCTCCGGCCAGCCGCAAATCCTATTTGCGGGCTGAGCGGCTCGAAGAGGTGGAGAAGGCCGCCAAGGCGCGGGTGGAGAGCCTAAAGGCCGAGGTTGAGGCCGATCCCGCGGCCTCCAGCCGTCGCAGCCAGGCCGCGCAAGAGCGCGCGGCGCGCGAGCGCCTCGAAAAGATAGAAGCTGCGCGCGAGGCTCTTAAAAAGCTCGAAGCCGAAAGGGAGGCGCGCAAGAAGACGCACCCCAAGGACGAAAGCAAAAAGAAGGAGCCTGCGGCATCCACCACCGATCCCGAGGCACGCCGCATGCGCTTTGCGGATGGCGCGGTGCGGGCCGGATATAATGCGCAGCTTGCCGTCACCTCAGACCATGGTTTTATCGTTGGGATCGATATAACGGACCGCCGGAACGATGCAGGCTTCGCCCGCCCCATGGCCGAAGCCGTCGAGGCCCGCCTGGGCCAATCGCCAAGCCGCCTACTCGCCGATACGAACTATGCCACGGCAGAGGATATTGAAGCGCTTGGCGGCAGGGAAGAAAATCCCATCGACGTTTATGCGCCGCCGCAGCCCGTGAAGGAAGGCACCAAACCGGAAAACCAGGCCCGGCGAAAGGCCAAGCTCGCCAAGGAGCCGGCCGCCGTCAAGGACTGGCGGCAGAGAATGGAAACCCCGGAAGCCGCGGAAAAGATGAAAAAACGCAAGCGCATCGAACTCGTCAACGCCCAAACCAAGGATCGCGGTTTGGATTATCTTCCCGTCCGGGGCCTCGTCAAAGCCAAGGCCATCGCGCTTTGGCATGCGCTCACACATAACCTCATGACCGCCATCAGGCTGGATGCCGTTACACTCAATGGAATGGCGGCGGCAGCATGACCCGGGACGGCCCCCCTCGCAAATCCTGCCCCGGCACGGCTTGGCGTGCCTCAATAACGCGCCGGGGAGGCAAAAAACGAATTTTTTCACACGCTCAAAGGCGGGGGCCCATGCTAGTAGCTTGTTCTGACGCGACAAATGGATTCCCGCCTGCGCGGGAATGACTCTCGTGAGCGGTGCACCGCCACCTTTCACCCAGCAGGCGATAGGCCAAATCTCCCAGCACGCTGTTTTGCAGGACATTCTCGCTTGAAGGTCAGTTCCAACGGCCGGATTTGGGAATAGCGACAGCCCGATACCCCTGTTCGAGAGCCACGGTAGGGAGCGGCCTCCGCTGAGGCTTGCCCCCGGTTCCATCGAGGCACACAAGCAGCCTCGCCTATCGCCGGTCAGCCGGTCGCTCCGCCATCCCCCCGCACGTGACACCCAGCAGCGCCTTTGGCGAGCCCGCGCTCTCCGGTTCCCGCCACCGCGCCCGCAATGTTCCCGGTTCGTGGAAAACTTTTTGGGGCTTATTCACTCGTGGAGGAGGTTTGTTGCAGAATTGGCACTTGGCGCGTGTAGTCTTTCCGATCCCGTAAGTCATTGTAAACGTTTTTTATACAATTGGCCCGCCCGCCCTTGCGCCCGGCAAACGGTTGGCAGCCCGCGCGGGCCGCAACTCCCGGTCAGTTGAAAGTGACTAGCTAATCCTGCCAAGTACTCCGCAGGCAGCGCAAAACGCAGCCCATGAATACCACCGGAGAAGGCCGCTCTTGCGCGAACCGAGGCGGCCAGCACCGTGGATTTTCATCTCAAGCGGGGTCACCGTCATTGCCGGCAAGAGGCTCGACAGGGTCTTTATCTGGCAGTGACGGCTGAGCCGCGTTTAAAACTTGCGCTCCGAAGGGCGAAGCTGGCATTCGAACTGAATGGTGAAAGCCGAACTCGTCATGGTTCCTGTGTAGCGGTCGATTCTCCAGGTCTCGCGGCCTTGCTGGCCATAGACAACAGCATCGTCGGTAATCTTCACGAAATTCCTGGAACCGTGACCGCCTTCGCCGCCGGCGAATTCGAATATCTTCCCGTCTCCTTCATGGACCATCTTCACGTAGTTTTTTGGAATGTCGATGGTTACCGACAGAAACCGCAGTGGCTCGTACATGCCGATATCGCTGCGCAGGGCCCTGCAGCTCAATCGTGTGGGCTCGGGTTTGGCTGGGGCTGTTTCAGTTTTCGCCGAATTCGCTCCGGCATTAGCGGGCGCGGGTGCGGCCTGCGCCGGGGCGTTTGCGCGCTCAGGTGCGGGCGCGCCCTGCACCGGAGCATTCGCGGGCGCGGGCTGCGCCAGGGCGTCCAGGCCCCCGGCATGGGCTTGGAACGCCAAGTTCGACGGCAGCAGGAGCAGCGCGGCTCCTATCGCCATGAGCGCACAACATTTCATCGCCCGCACTCCATCGTTGTCGGGCGCTATTTTACGAGCGTAAGCGAACGCGCCGCAAACGATGGATGCGAACGTGTTTAAGCGCCTATCAACGCTCTGATCTTATCGGCGGAAAGCGCGATGAAAATCCCGGCGGCAAAGTAGAACATATCGCCCTTGAGCCCGTAATGCAGGCGGTCGCGCAAGCCAGGATTGAACGCGTGCGCCCAGCTATTGTGGATCGTAAGCGACTTGTAGGTCGTGTAACTGAAGCTCGCGATCATCTGTATTGTCTTGATGATAACGAACAAGCCCGCATACATCAGAACGTCAATCACATACCCCATCGAATAACTCCCTCGTACAAGCCCAATTTCCATCCCCGAACCGCGCTCGCGCCGTGTCCGGGGTCTTGAAGGGCGGCGGCATCCATGACAATCCCGGAGAATGCCGCTGGCCGTTTCCGGGGTGACGCGAGCAGCCGCGGCCATCCCCTATCCAAGCCCTAACGCGAAGATAGGCACTTGGAAAGCGTAAGCCTTGGAATTCATTAAGATCGCGGTGTTAGTTGGGCATTATCGAGGCAGCATTTGGCGTGCCATGCTCGCGAGCCACCCGGTGTCGGAGCCGATGGAGATCACCTGCCAGCCCGTCGCGGCCATCCGCGCCGCGAAGTCCCGGTCGTTGGCGAAGATGCCCGCGATGACGCCGCGCGCCGCCGCCGCCGCTCTCACCCGCTCGATGGCCTCCAGCATCTGGGGCGATCCGATGGCCCGGTCCCGGCCGTGGCTGAGCGAGATGGCAAGGTCGTTCGGGCCAAGGCAGATCATGTCCAGCCCTTGCGTTGCCGAGATCGCGTCGATGTTCTCCAGGCCTTGCGCGGTCTCGATCTGGCCGCAGGCGACGGTCCAAGCGTTGGCGGCGGTGAAATAGTCGCCCTCGATCATGAATTTCGCGCGGTAAGGCCCAAGGCTCCGGCCCCCGAGCGGCGGATATTTGACCGCCCGCACCAGCCGCGCGGTATCCTCCGGCGTGCCCATCATCGGCACCATGACCCCTTGCGCGCCCGCGTCGAGCGCGCGGCCGATGAGCCCGAAATCCAGCTCCGCGACCCGCACCATGGCCGGAACGCCCGCCGCTTTCGCCGCCGTGAGGCAGGCGCTCAGCTCGGCATGTCCGCCCGCGCCGTGCTGCTGATCGATCATGACGGCCTGCCAGCCAGCATCCGCCGCGATCTCAACGCAAAGCGGCGAGCCAAGGCCGAGCCAGGCGCTGTATAGCGGCTTGTGCGCAGATAAAGCCGCGCGGAAATCGGGTCTCGCGGGTTTGGCCATGAGTGCGTTCCCTGCTCTCGTCACGCGCGAGCCTAAAGCGCCCTAAGCGGCATTGTCCATCGTATTATACGAGCCGTGTCAGGCCCTGCTGTGTCAGGCCCTGCTGTGTCAGGCGCTGCTTGCCCTCCCGGCCCCCAAAGCCTATCTTACTTTCGTCTTACTCCTTCAGCGAGCGCGAACCATGGCCTTCGCCCAAAAACTGACCGTCACGCTCTCCACCAAGGGGCAGTTGATCCTCCCCAAGTCCATCCGGCAACGGCTGCGCTGGGACGCGGGCACGCGCCTTGTCGTGGAAGACACGCCCGAAGGCGTGCTGCTGAAAGCCGCGCCAATCTTCAATCCGGCCAGCCCGGACGAGGTGTTCGGCTCGCTGAAGGTCTCCGGCCCGCCAAAGACCGTCGAAGAAATGGATGCAGGCATCCTTGCCGAGGTGAGGCGGCGGCATGCTCGCGATTGATACCAACATCGTGGTCCGCTATCTCACGGCGGATCATCCGGAGCAATCGCCCAAGGCCAAGGTGCTGATCGAGAGCGAGGATGTCTTCGTCTGCACAACGGTTCTGCTTGAAACCGAATGGGTGCTGCGCAGCGTCTACGGCTTTACCGCGGTTCAAATCGCCAAGTCGCTCGCCGGTTTTGCCGGCTTGCCTCACGTGACCCTGGAGGACGCAGCCCTGGCCGCCAAGGCGCTCGATTGGACGCTCAAGGGAATGGATTTTGCCGATGCCTTGCATTTGGCGATGGCGCAGGAGTGCGATGGGTTCGTAAGCTTCGATCAGGGGCTTGTGGGGGCGGCGAAGGGGCTCTCCGGCATCGAAGCCCGGACACTGTGAGCAACCAGCCGCCGTCTCAGCCGCGGGCGTGCCCAAACTGCCGCGGGGGATCGAACCATCCGTCCGGTAAGGTTGTAAAGATTAACGATTTAAGTCCTGCCAACCCAAGGCCACACGGAAACCCGTATTGTTGTATCGGCCATCAGCCTCGGTGTCGCGGTGGGCCGCGCGGAGATTCCGCGGATAGTTGATCCACGAGCCGCCGCGAAGCATACGAATTTTACACTCTCCGGTTGTCCAGGCAGAGCCATCGCTTGGTGCATTATGGTAATCGCCGTGCCAGCAATCCTCCACCCAATCCCAGACATTGCCATGGACTTGATAAAGGCCCCAAGGGTTCGCCTGGAACGACTTTACCGGCACGGTTTTCTGCCGCCATTCCCCCTTGGAGCCGCCATTATAGGTGTAGTTTCCATCATAGTTGGCCTGATCCACCGAGATCTGCGAACCCCACCAGAACGGCGTCGTTCGTCCCGCCCGCGCCACATATTCGCGCTCCGCCTCCGAAAGTAGCCGGTACTCTTTGCCCGTCTTTTTCGAAAGCCATGCTACATAAGCCTTGGTATCGTTCCAATTCACACAAACAACCGGGTGCACGCCTGTTTGCGTGAAGCCGGGTGAGCGCCAGGACTTCGCGCTATCGCTATTCCATGTGCTGCGCGTCCAGATGTAGCAGCCGCCATCCGTCTGGTAGCCGCTATCCTTTACGAAAGCCTCGAACTCGTCCCGCGTAACGGCGAACCGCCCCACCGCGAATGGCTCCCCAATGGTCACTTTATGCTGCGGGGCTTCGGGCTCTCCAATGTCAATGGTCACTTTATGCTGCGGGGCTTCGTCTGTTTGGCGGTTCGGCTCGCTCCCGGGCGAGCCCATGGAGAAGCTCCCCGCCGGCGCGATCACCATCTCCGGGCAATCCGGGCAATCCTTGAAGCTCTCGCCCGAGCCCGGCTTGATGCACGGCCACGCGCCCGGCTGTGCGACAGCCACGAGCAGCCCGTCGCACGCCGGGGCATGCAGCCTCGTGTGTCCCGGCCGAGCGGGGGCAGGCGGCGCGTCAATGGCCATATGCAGGACGGGGGATCCCCATTTGCTCTTCAGCTCCCCCAGCCGCGCCTTGGCGAAGCCGGCATAGACGCTATCCGGAAAGCGGCGGATGTACTCCTCCAGCACCGCCTCGCTCGTTGTGCCTTGCACGGCGATCCACGCCTGCGCGGCCTCGCCTACCGGCGCTTGCTGAGAAGCCTTTAAAGGCGCCACCGCGTTGGGGTCGCGCACCTGAAACACGAAATCGCCGCGGTCGAAACCCGGCCCATTGAGCTTGCCAAAGCGCGGCGTCTGCCGCTGCTCGGTGAAGTTTGTCATCTTGTACTGTAGGAACTGGCCAAGCCCGGTTCCCGTAAGGTAGCCGTCCTTAAAGATGTCCGCCGAAGGCTCGGCGCCTTGCAGCGCATCGATGAACAGCCGCCGGAACGTGCCGTCGTCGCTCACCTCCTGGTCCGCGTCGCCCGACGAGATGAACTGCCGCACCGGCAGCGCGGTCGCGTGCGTGATCGCGTGCGTGATCCCGCGCGCCACATTGAACACCGTGCCGCCGAAGCAGGAGTCGAACACCGCCAGCACATGCTTGGCGCGGGCCTCGCGCATATAGTAGCCGAAGCTGCGCAGCGAGATCGCCTTGTCGCGAAACCCGGTGTCCGAGACGCGCGGGTCAGGCGCGTCGCGCGGCACGATGTAGCCTTCGTAGTCGCCGCCGATGTTCTTGACAGTGTGGCCGTGCCCCGCGAACCAGACGAACAGGCGCGCATCCGGGTCGGCGCCGTCCTTGATGAAAAAGTCCTTGAACGCCCGCTCAAGCTCCTCCTGCGCCGGATCGGAGACGAGCGTCACCTGGAACCCCTGCAGCTTGAGCGCCTCCGCGACGGCTTTCGCGTCCTTGACCGCGCCGCTGAGCTTGGGCCAGCCAGCGGAATAATTGTCGATGCCGATGACGAGCGCCTTGGAAGCGGAATAGAGCTTGATCGTCTCGCCGGCGGCCGCGCCCGGCGCATCGCTGGCCCTCAGCGTGACGTCGAGGCCGCCCCGCATTTCCGGCGCGGGCGCGCCCGGTGTTTCGTTGGTTTTGAGTTCATCCGAGTGCCGGAACATGGCCATTGCGGCGGGCATGGCGCCGCCAAGCAACCATAGGCTCATGATAATCCGCGCCGCCGCCCGCAGCATGCCTCGCCCCAAAAGCCAAACTGTCCAATTTTCGCACAATGCAATAAAGCTCGCGCCCGCGCAAGCAGCGGTTCGGGCGGTAGCGGAATGAACCGAGGGAATCTCCCCTCACCCTGTCCCTCTCCCCATGGGAGAGGGGACGCCTTCGCAAGCGTCGCAGCCTACCCCCTCTCCCCTCGCGGGAGAGGGCTGGGGTGAGGGGGGCCGAGAACTGGAACGGCGGTTAAGGCAAGGTAAAATCCGGTAAGCGGCGCGTCATAGTTAATCGGGGCGTGGTTAACGCCGGATCTCGTATTTTTCGCCGCCGCGCTTTTGCGAATTTTTTCGCGTTTTAGGTCGAATTCCATGCTTCCAGAATCCGTTTAAATATACGGGCAAGTTTAATGTTAACCATAAAACGGTGCATTTCAGGCGCGCATGCCGCCCGCCGCGATTTGTGTTTGCTTCGTGTTATCAGTGGCTTAGCAGGGTACTTAAGACTTCCGCAAGGAGCTTCGGCTATCATGGGCGCCGTAAAGATAGAGAGCGGCAATTGTGTAAAATGGCCGGGAAAGCGGGAAAATGAGGTTAAGGCGGGCTTAATCGGGATCGCGCGACACTGGCAGCGAAACTGTTGCAGATTTCGCAAGCCCAGATTATTGTGCCCCCGCTGAGCCGCCCGGCGTAAAGGGCATGCCGTGGCGGCTACAAAGCTTCTCCCATGAAAGCGATGGCAGGCAGCTGTTTATTGGCGCGACCGCCCTGTGGGCTACTTGAGCGCCGGTATAAGTTGGAGCTTCGCCGTTTCGCCAAGCGAGATCAGATACGAAAGGAAGCAAAATGCCCAAGATGAAGACCAAGAGCGGCGTCAAAAAACGCTTCAAGATTACCGCCACCGGCAAGGTCATGGCTGGGCAGGCGGGCAAGCGTCATGGCATGATCAAGCGGTCACCGAAATTCATCCGCAATGCACGGGGCAGCACGGTGCTTGAGCCCGGCGATGCGGCGATCGTCAAGAAGTTCGCGCCCTATGGGCTCAACTGATCGCGATTAGAATCATAACGCTTGATCTTGGAGATTAAAAATACATGTCACGTGTGAAGCGCGGTGTACCCGCTCACGCCCGTCATAAGGCTGTTCTGAAGCAGGCAAAAGGCTTTTACGGCCGCCGCAAGAATACCATCCGCATTGCCCGCCAAGCCGTTGAAAAGGCAGGCCAATACGCCTATCGCGACCGGCGCACCAAGAAGCGCAATTTCCGCTCGCTGTGGATCCAGCGCATCAACGCCGCCGTCCGCGAGCATGGGCTGACCTACGGCCGTTTCATCGACGGCCTCAACAGGGCAGGCATCCTGGTCGACCGCAAGGTGATGTCAGATCTTGCCATCACCGATCCGGCCGGCTTCGCGGTGCTGGTCGGCAAGGCCCGCGATGCGCTGCCGGCGGAGCTGCGCACTGCATGAGACTAGCTGAACTCACGGTTCCCGAGTTGCTGTCCTTGGCGAATATCCTGCTCCGGATCGCCGAGGAAATCCCGGTTGAAGACCGCCGGGCGACGCGGGAAGCGCGAGACGAAATCGCCTATGTGCTCAGGCTGATTTCCGAGAAGGAGGGCGCAATGCAGCCCTCCGCCCGGCCTGGCCTGAACTAAGCGCATTACCCCTCATCCTGTCCCTCTCCCCATGGGAGAGGGAACGCCTTCTCAACGGCTGCGGCCGAACTCCCTCTCCAGCCGCATCCGCTCGCGGATGCGGCCACGCTGAGATGCAAGCTCGCCAAAGCGAGCTTGCGGGGAGAGGGCTGGGGTGAGGGGCGGAACCTTCGGCTTCGCGCCCGTCACCTGCCCCTTGACCCCTCCCTGCAAAAGTGGCAGGCCATGCCAAACTGCCTGCTTTGGAAATGCCGATGGACGCCGTTGCCGAAAAATCTCACGATCTCGATGCGCTTGCCAAGCGCTTACTGAATAGCGTCGAGGCGGCTGCCGATCTGGCCGCGCTTGACGCCATCCGCGTCTCGGCGCTCGGGAAAAAGGGCGAAATCTCCGAGCTGATGAAGCAGCTCGGCACCATGCCGCCGGAAGCGCGCAAAGGCTTCGGCGCCGCTGTCAACGCTGTCAAAGATCAGGTTGCCGCCGCGCTTGAAGTTCGCAGGGCCGCCCTGGAAGCCGCGGCACTCGCCGAGAAGCTCGCCACGGACCGCGTCGACATCACCCTCCCCGTCCGGCCCAATCCGGCAGCGGAAGGCCGCATCCATCCCATCAGCCGCGTCTGGGAAGAGCTGATGGTGATCTTCGCCGATATGGGCTTCTCGGTCGCCGAGGGGCCGGATATCGAGACGGACGACTACAATTTCACACGCCTCAACTTCCCCGTGGGACATCCGGCGCGCGAGGCACACGACACCTTTTTCTTTCAGCCGAACGAAAACGGCGAACGCCTGCTGCTGCGCACGCACACCTCGCCGGTGCAAGTCCGCACCATGCTGGAGCAGAAGCCGCCCATCCGCATCATCGCGCCGGGCCGCGTCTACCGCATGGACAGCGACCAGACGCACACGCCCATGTTCCACCAGGTCGAGGGCCTCGTCATCGGCCGCGACACGCATATGGGCCACCTCAAATGGGTGCTGGAGGAGTTCTGCAAAGCGTTCTTCGAGGTCGATAACGTCAATATGCGCTTCCGCATGTCGCATTTCCCGTTCACGGAGCCCAGCGCCGAGGTGGACATCCAATGCGACCGCTCCGGTCCCGAACTGAAGATCGGCGAAGGTAGCGATTGGCTCGAAATCCTGGGCTGCGGCATGGTGCACCCGAACGTGCTCAAAGCCTGCGGCATCGACCCCGAGGAATGGCAAGGCTTTGCCTTCGGCATGGGCATCGACCGCATCGCCATGCTGAAATACGGCATGCCGGACCTGCGCGCGTTCTTCGCTGGCGACCTGCGCTGGCTGAAGCACTATGGGTTCAGCCCGCTGGCGATCCCCTCGCTCGCAGGCGGCCTGTCGGGCTAAGACACAAAGCGCAACGCGCCGTCATTGCGAACCCCGGATCGCGTCGGTGCTTCCGGATCGCCGCGGCTGCAAAAGCTGCCTCGCGACGGCGTTGTGCATGCATATCGTAAAGCGCTTGCGAAATGCGGGCGGAAAGGCCATGTATATGCTATCGAGTTTCGGCTGAACGGCTTGGCCTCGCCGCTCATAGCGCGCCTGACTGACGACCTCTCCCCAAAAATCTCGACTTCACAAGCCCCGCTTTTGCGTGGCTTGAACGCAAACGTATCTAAAGGAAAATCCCATGAGCTCGGGAACCGTAAAGTGGTTTAACAGTCAAAAAGGCTTCGGCTTCATTCAACCTGATGACGGCGACAAGGATGTCTTCGTTCATATCAGTGCGGTGGAGCGCGCGGGCCTCTATAGCCTTAACGAGGGGCAGAAGGTCACTTTCGACATCGTCGCTGACAAGCGCACCGGCAAGTCTTCCGCGGACAACCTCCGCGCCGAGTAAGCAGCAAAGAAAAGCCGCGCGGGTGCTAAGTTTCGAGCCCCGCCGGCACCTCTCTTGGCACCGAGTCATTTCGGGAGACTATAAAGAGATACAAAATGATCGAGCTGGCTGCCGCGAAGAAGCACCAGACGGAGTAACGCGCCGGGTTAAACAGCAGCGTTGACAGGCCGAAGAAAGCCAGGATCGAACCGCCGAATATCCGGAGATAAATGCTCCGGCACAGCAGGAGCGGCCCCACCACGGCGGCGGCATAGAGGTAATCGAAGATCAGCGGATAGCGCCGTCCCGGAATGTACTTGATGTGATGCGCCGCGAAATCGATCTTGAGGCCCGCGTAGAGCACGGAGGCCGCGGCAACCGCAACCACCACGCCAAGCACCAGGAAGGGCAGCATCCATGTCCGGCGGCGGGCGCTGGACTCGGATAGCCGGGCCGCCAAGGGCGTATAAACCGGCCAAAAGCAAAAGGCGATGCTCGCAAAGCTATAGCCCGCACACCGCCCCCACCCCTCGCCCTCAGTTAGCCATACGGCCCCTTCGAGCGCCTGATGCGCCCCAAAAATCATCGGAATAGCGGCGAGCATGAGGTCCGGCTTGCCTGCGCGGCGCAGGGCCGCGGCGCCGATCCCTCCGCAGACGGCGGCGGCTGAAAAACTTGCGGCTGCGGAAAAGCACATGGCCGGCCCCCAACAGTGTCAGAAGCCGGAATATGTGAAAATGCGCGCTGTGCCAAGCCTCAAAGTCCAGCATTCCCGCATTTACGGCGCCCATACCGGCCGCCGTAAGCTTTGACGGCTCTTCCGTCATTGCGCGGCACCATGTGTTTGCGCGGTTGCTTGGATCGCCACGGTGGCTGAAGCCGCCTCGCGATGACGGTGCGCGTGTGCCGGAACGGTCAGGACTTTTGGCGATTGGTATTATGCGCGCGGCGCCGCACCGTCTCTGCCACCGGGCACTCCGCAGGGTTGCAAGCCTCGCATAAGCGATCCCCTGCAACCTAAGCGCGTCATTTCGACACACCACCACGAAAGGATGTCACCTTGACGGTCATCTCAGGAGTCCATGGCAGCCACGCACCCCAGGCCATGTCAGGCGCGAGCGCCAAGGCGTCGCCCGGCCAGAAAATGTCGAACGTCTTCGCCAGCGCCACGACGCCCGGCTCCGGCGTCATAACCAAGGACCAATTCACCGCCGCATTCAATACCATGAACCCAAGCAGCGGTTTCCAGCAGCTCGGGGCCAACGCCACGTTCTCGGCGCTCGACCCGAGCGGTTCGGGCGCGGTCTCGCGGCAGGATTTCATCCAGGGCATGACCAAGCTTATGTCGCAAGTCAACGGCTAGTTCCGGCTGCGGGAAGGTCTAACCCGCATCGGCGTCATCCCGGAAATGCCGCAAGGCATTATCCGGGATCGTCTTATACGCTGACGCCCGTACTTTTGGCGATCCCGGATAAACGCAAGGCGTTCTCCGGGATGACGGCGGGACTCGCGGGCTCGCGATGCGGGTTAGAACTTGCCGCGGGGCGTACCAGGGCTTGTACGCGGCTCGCAAATGCGGTCCCATTCGGGCACGGGGCCGAAGCTTTTCGCGAGGAAATCGATGAAAGCCCGGACCTTTGCAGGCGGGCGGCGATTGGCGGGATAGATGGCGAAAATGCCGTCCACGGAAATCGGCGGCAAATCCAGCTCGATGGGAACAAGTAATCCGTCAGCAATCTCCCGTGCAACGAGAAAGGTGGGTAGATAGACGATGCCTTGACCCGCCACGGCGGCGGCGACAAGTGCGTCGCCGTTGTTGGCTTTTAGGCTTCCGCTTACTGGAGCGTTCGTTTTCCTATCGCTGCCGAACTGCCAACTGCTGGTGCCAAGCGCGCGCGAGAGGGTGTAGCCAAGGCAGTTGTGGCCGGTAAGATCGGAGACTGTTCGCGGCGTTCCCTTCTCGCTAAGATAGCGGGGCGCCGCGCAAACGGCGGTGTGGCAGGGTGCCAGCCGCCGGGCAATCAGGCTCGAATCCGCCATATCGCCGATACGAACGGCGAGATCCCAGCCCTCCTCGATGAGGTCGACTTGCCGGTCGTTGAGCCCGAGATCGATGGTCAGCGCGGGATGGCTGCGCAGGAAGCCGGCAATGAGAGGCGAAATCTCGCGGATGCCGAACGAAAAGGGGGCATTGAGCCGGAGCGTGCCACGGACCTCGACGGCGCCGGCCGCTGCTTCCGCGTCCGCATCGTCCACCTCGCCAAGGATGCGCTCGGCCGCATCGAGATAGGCGCGCCCTGCCTCGGTCAGCGTGAGGCGCCGCGTCGTCCGGTGCAGCAGCTTCACGCCAAGCCGCGCCTCTAGCGCCGCGACATGCTTGGTCGCCATCGTCTGGGACATGCCGAGCGCGCGCGCGGCGGCCGAAAGGCTGCCCAGAGCGGCGACGGATGCGAATACCTGCATTCCGGTCAAGCGATCCAGCATTCGGAAGTCCTCACCTCAACCCGTTTTCGTCATCCAGCGCCGGGCGCGGCATAAAGCGGTGCATGGTAGTTTCGTTATCCTGGATCGTTACGAATGCCGGCGCCCTTGAAGATCCCGGATACAGCGCAAACGCCGTTCCGGGATGACGGGTTGCCGCTATTACCCCGCCCTCAGTGTGAAATCATAGCACCACTCAGGGAATTATCCCACGCCGGTGCAGGTGGTATTTAAGAGCATGTCCATTTCACGGAGGCTCTTATGATCGACACACGAACCGCCCCCTACGCTGCCCTGCTGCTCAGGGTCAGCCTTGGCGTTATGTTCCTGGCCCACGGGCTTCTGCTCAAGGTCTTCACCTTCACCGTTGCCGGCACCGTTGGCTATTTCGAAAGCCTCGGCTATCCGGGCTTCTTCGCCTATCTCGTGATCCTCGGCGAAATCGGCGGCGGCATCGCGCTCATCCTCGGCGCCTACACGCGGACGATTGCGCTGCTGCTTCTACCCATTATGATCGGCGCGGCGCTGCAGCACACCGGCAATGGCTGGGTGTTCTCCGGCAAAGGCGGCGGCTGGGAGTTCCCGGTCTTCTGGACCGCGATGCTGTTCGTGCAAGCGCTGCTCGGCGATGGCGCCTATGCCTGGCGTCCCGCGCTCCTGCTGGGCGGCCAGACCGCCGAAGCACACTGACGCAGGCTCGTACGAAACCGCCTTATAGCGATTGCTTCGCCGCCCCTGGCGTCATCCCGGAAACGCCAAGCGCGATATCCGGGATCGTCACAAGCGGCGGCGCCCTTGAAGGTCCCGGATACGGCGCGGGGCACCGCTCCGGTATGACGGTTGCGAACTACCCGGCCGGATTTGATATTAGGAAAACTCACATGCTTATCGATGGCAAATGGACCGAAGATTGGCAGCCTGTACAGGCGACCGACGCCAAGGGCGGTTTCGTGCGGCAAACCTCCTCCTTCCGCCATTGGGTCACGCCCGATGGCGCTCCCGGCCCAACCGGCCGGGGCGGCTTCAAGGCCGAAGCTGGACGCTATCACCTCTACGCGGCGCTGATCTGCCCGTGGGCCTCCCGCGCGCTCATCGCCCGCAAGCTGAAGCGGCTCGAAAGCGCCGTCAGCGTCTCCATCGTCGAGCCGCGAATGACTGAACAGGGCTGGCGCTTTGGCAGCTATCCCGGCGCGAACCTCGATACGGTCAACGGCGCGGCCTACCTTCACGAGCTTTACTCCCGCGCCGATCCGCATTTCACGGGCCGCGCAACCGTGCCCGTGCTTTGGGACCGCGACACCGGCACCATCGTCAACAACGAGTCCGCGGACATCTTGCGCATGTTCAACTCGGGCTTCGGGAGCTTGGCTGCCGGCGCGATAGACCTCTATCCGGAAGCGCTCCGGCCAGAAATCGATGCTTGGAACGAACGCATTTATCCCTCTCTAAACAATGGCGTTTACCGCGCGGGCTTCGCCACCGCTCAGGCCGCGTATGAGGAGGCTTACCACGGCGTCTTCGCCATGCTGGATGAGCTTGAGGGCCATCTCGGCAGCCGGCGCTATCTCTCTGGCGGGCAGCTAACCGAGGCGGATATCCGGCTGTTCGTGACCCTCGTCCGCTTCGATGTGGCCTATTACGGGCTCTTCAAATGCAACAAGAAGCAGATAGCGGATTACCCTGCGCTGACCGCCTATCTCGGCCGCATGCTCGCGGTGCCGGAAATCCGCGAAACCGTCAGCGTGGACCACATCAAGCAGGGCTACTATTCGATCCGCGCGCTCAACCCCACTGGCATCGTGCCGCTGGGGCCCGCCTCCGCTCAATGCTTAAGTATCGCTCGGGAATAGGCGGCCATCCGGCTCACTTTGGTCCGAGCGACGCCTTGGAAACCGAAGCGCGGAAACGATGCAGCCCGAAAGCCACGATTGCGGCGACGACCGGGATGCTGCCCCCGATCACCAGATCCGTATCGAGATGCACGCCCGCCGCCTTCACCGCCTTTGCGGCGTAGCCCACGAGCCCGGTGATGTAATAGGTGATGGCCGCGACCGACAGGCCCTCGACGGTCTGCTGCAAGCGCAACTGCAGCTCGGCGCGCCGGTTCATCGAGGCCAGGACGCCCTGGTTCTGCTGCTCTAGCGCGATGTTCACCTTCGTGGAAAGCAGTTGCGTGACACCGGCTACACGCGATGACGCCGCCTTGAGGCTGGACGCAGTGGCGACGCAAGTGGCCATCGCGGGCGCCAGGCGGCGCTCCATGAACTCCTGGAACGTCTGAAGCCCCTCGATCCGCTGCTCGCGAAGCTCCGCGATGCGGCGCTGCACCAGCTCGTAATAGGCGGCGGCGGCGCTGAAGCGGTAATGGCTCTTGGAGTCCTCGCTCTCGATGGCGGCTTCGAGCTTCATCAGCCGTTCGAGCAGCGCCGGCTCCCCGGCCGTGCCCGCATCCACCATCGCGGACGTAACCTGAACCAACTCGCGCTCGTATTCGCCAAGGAACGGCTCAAGCTCGCGCGCGACCGGCAGCGCGAGGAGTGCCAGCATCCGGTAAGTGTCGATCTCGACCATCCGCTGGACCGTCCGCCCCGCTTGCCTTGGCGTGAGCGATAGGTTCTCGACAAGCAGGCGTCCGAAGCCGTCGGGATGTACCCGGAGGTCGGTGTAGGCCCGCGCGTTCCCCCCCGCCACCATCGAGCCAACGAGCGTGTTGCCGCCGAAATACCGCTCCGAAATCATGTCGGAATCGGGCGCCGCGGGTTCTCCGCTTCTAAACAGTATGTTCCTCGCAACCAGCGTTCGGCCCGGGAGGCCCTCAAGCCAGTCCCGTGGCACGTTACCGATTGCCGGCTCCGAAAAAGTGAAGCTCCCCTCCACGATGAATTTATAGCGGACATATTCACTGTGCCGTTCCCATTTCAGCCGGAATGGGCCGAACGGGGCGCTAAAATGGTTGGCGCCTTGGGCAGGCGGCTTGACGTTGAACCGCTTGGCGAGATCGCAAAGGTGCGCCCACGCTTCCGCCTTTTGGGCGTGATCCACACAAAGCGCCAGAAACGAAATCGAGCATGGCGGAAGCAGCGGCTCGGGCGGCCGCGCGTGCAACTCGTCGTTCAGCTCGATCCGGGCGGGGTGATTTTGCGGAAGGGCCATCGGTGCCCCCCAATCGCCGGCTGCCGGTTTGTCCATCGCTTACGCCCCCAAACTTTGCCGCCGCATTCTGGCACGGCGTCCTTACAGTTTTTGTGAAGCCGGACAATCCGTCCCCGCCTCCGCTTTGCTTATTGGCCTGTTTTCCGGTTCTTTGCAATGCAGCCGCCGCCGGTTCCAAATTTAAGCCCATATTCGCGGGGATAGGAAAACGCCTTCGGTTTAACGGACCCAGCGATGAATAGAACGCCGCGCCTCCCTACATTTAGAGAAGCTCTAATCGGCGCGGCTGCGTGGGTAGCGATCGGCCTTATCGTCTACGCGGCCTTTGAGGCGGGGCTCATCCGGCCCGGGATCCGCCAAAAAGGCTCGGTTACGGCAACAAGCATACTTCTTCCGCGGCGAACGGTAACGGCGCGCACACGGGAGCTTGCCGTCCGGCGCTATTTTCTCTGGCAAGTGGAAGTCTCCCCTGATGAGTGGAAAGACTGCGGAACGGATTGCGCCGAAACCCTCCGCCGTTTCGCCTTTCAAGAATGATGTCATGCCGGGTTCATTGCTTCCCCGCCGGCCTCTTCGTGAGCCTTGGAATAACGCCATATTAACTATCCCAGATGCTAAGCCTCCGCCTATGGCGGAGGAACCCTGAGTTTTACATTTAAAGAAGATCTCCCGAAAGTGCTTCGACCGCTCGACGCACGATCAGGAGATCAACATGACGCAAGTCACAGACCATCTAAGTCACAGCACATGGGAATGCAAATATCATGTGGTGTTCACGCCAAAATACAGAAAGAAGGCTCTCTTTGGTCCCATCCGCAAAGAGCTTAAAGATGTGTTTCATCGCCTTGCCGCCCAAAAGAACTGCAAGATTGAGGAAGGGCATCTGATGCCGGATCACGTTCACATGCTTATCTCGATTCCCCCGAAGCTTGCAGTGGCAAGCGTCGTGGGGTTCCTGAAAGGCAAGAGCTCGATCTGGGTGGCACAGAACATCGCCGGCAAGAAGCAAAATTTCGTTGGCCACAAGTTCTGGGCCAGGGGCTACTATGTCTCAACCGTAGGAGCAGACGAGAAAGTGATCCGCGCCTATATCCGTAATCAGGAAACTGAAGACAAACGGCTGGACGAACTCAGCCTGTTTGACAGGTCCAAGTAACCCAAACCGCTTCGAGCGGTTCCCATTCAAACCTCCAGCTTTGCTGGAGGTAATTGACTTCTCCCTGCTGCTCCGCCGGCCCCTTTTGGGATGGCCCGGCCCCGCCTTTCGATATTGAAGCAATTTAACAGAAACGTCTTGAGTAAGCGTTAAGCGGTTATGTAGCGGATGCTACACGCTATTTTTGCAGCGATCACTCGCGGCGAGCAGCATCGCTGACCGTGCTTTGGTTAACTTCAAATATTCGCGTATATTTAACGGGATTCTCAAATGGTAGAATTCGACCAAAAACAAGAAAAGATTCGCAAAATGATGGAGGCTAAAAACATGGGCTCCGCGCGTTTACTATGTCTGCATTAATCATGACAGGCTCTTACGAGAAATGAACCATCTGTTAAGGCGAAGGAGCCGGCACATCCACTAGCTTAAAGATTTGAGGCAAACAAGGTATCCAACACGCCGTCCAACGCCTGTTCCCACGGCTCGGGATGAACGTTGAAGACGCGCTCCAGCCGCTCTGTCGACAACCGCGAAAATTGCGGCCGGGCGGCCGGCGTTGGATAGTCCGAGCTTGGTATCGCCCTCACCTCCGCCGCCTTCACTGGTACGCCGCGCCGTTTCATTCCGGCAACAATAGCGCAGGCGAAGCCGTGCCACGAGGTCCAGCCTGCCGCGGTAAAGTGCACCAGCCCAGACGATGCCTCGAACAGCGCCGGAAGCCGCGGCAGCCCTTCGCTGACGAGCGCGCGGACGAACCTGGCGATCTGCACCGCCGAGGTTGGCGCACCCACCTGATCGCTCACGATGGCAAGCCTGGTTCGTTCGCCGGCAAGCCTGACGATGGTTTTCACAAAGTTCTTCCCAGTCGCGGAGTAAACCCATGCCGTCCTGATAATCAGGCAGGGCGCCCCCGTGGCAAGCAAAAGCCTTTCGCCCTCCGCCTTGCTCTTTCCGTAGATCGAAAGCGGATTTGTTGGGTCCGTTTCGCGATAGGGCCCGGAGCCGCGGCCATCGAACACGTAGTCTGTCGAGAAATGGATCAGAGGCACGTGTCTCTGAGCCGCCCAGCGCCCCATTGCTTCAACGGCAGCCGCATTGACCGTGTAAGCCAGCTCCGGCTCGGTTTCCGCCTTGTCGACGGCGGTGTAGGCGCCTGCGTTGACGATGAGGCCGGGGTTGAAGCCGCTGAGCCGCTCGCCTATCGCTTCGGGATGGGACAGGTCGAGGGCATCTCTTGCCGCCGGGACGATATCGGCCAAAGCCGGCAGCTCTTGAGCAAGTGCGGTCCCAACTTGGCCGGCAGCGCCTGTAATGAGAATCCGCATGGGCTCAGCCTTGGTATTGCGGCAGCTTGGCAGTCAGGTCGCGCAAGAGGGGCGCCGCCGCGTCTTTTTCCGAGAGAATGGGCTGCTCCACCCCCCAATCGATACCGATGTCCGGGTCGTTCCAGCGAATGCCGATCTCGCTGCCCCGATCATAGGGCGCATCGCATTTGTAGAGGAATATCGCCTCGTCCGACAGCACGGCAAAGCCATGTGCAAAACCGCGCGGAATCCAGAGCTGCCGGTGGCTTTCGCCGTCGAGGCGGATCGCAATATGGCGGCCGAAAGTTGGGCTCCCCACGCGAACGTCGACAGCCACATCCATCACGGCCCCGCTCAGAACCATGACGAGTTTTCCCTGCTGCGCCGGGTTCTGCAAATGAAGACCTCGCAGCACACCCCGGAAGGACACAGAGACGTTGTCTTGAACGAAGCCATCGGAGATCCCGGCATTCCGGTACTTCCCAACATTGAAGCTTTCGAAAAAATAACCCCGCCGGTCGGGAAATACCGCGGGCTCGATAATCTTTACGCAGCTTAGAGCGGTCCCCAAAACGCGCATTGTATCCCCCAAGCTACAACAAAGGTGAGCAGCCTCCCCTTGCGCATAGCCGGGCGTAACCGGCCTTGCAACCGTCAACTTTTTCCTGTAGCGCAAATCGCACAATAGCGGAGCCCGAGTTTGCATTATGAAGGGTATAATTCTCGCGGGCGGGTCCGGGACCAGGCTTTACCCCAGCACGATGGCGGTCTCAAAGCAGCTGCTTCCCGTTTTTGACAAGCCTATGATTTACTATCCGCTGAGCGTGCTTATGCTCGCCGGAGTAAGAGACATTCTTCTGATATCGACGCCCCACGATTTGCCTTCTTTTCAACGGTTACTTGAAGACGGCTCCCACTTCGGGCTCAATATTTCATACGCCAGGCAACCTCACCCAGGCGGACTCGCTCAGGCCTTTCTTATAGGCGAGCAGTTTATTGGGGACGAAGCGGCCTGCCTTATCTTGGGAGACAACATCTTTTATGGGCACGGCCTGCCGGAGCTTCTGTCGAAGGCTGCGACGCATCGAACGGGCGCAACCGTTTTCGGCTATAGGGTCAAAGACCCCGAACGCTATGGCGTCATAGAGATGGACGCCGAGGGGCGCGCCGTTTCCATCGAGGAACAGCCCAAGCGTCCCAGGTCCAATTGCGCGGTCACCGGACTGTATTTCTACGACAACCGGGTGGTCGAGATTGCCAAGTCCATCCGGCCATCGGCCCGCGGCGAGCTCGAAATCACCGACGTCAACGCCGCTTACATGCGCGATGGCGAGCTGCGCGTCGAGATCATGGGCCGGGGCTTCGCCTGGCTCGACACCGGTACGCCTGAATCGCTTATCGAGGCCAGCCAGTTTGTTCAGGTTCTGGAGAACCGGCAGGGCCTGAAGATTTCCTGCCCCGAGGAGATCGCGCTGCGGATGGGCTACGTTACGCCTGAAGCGTTTTTTGCCGCCGCGCGCCGCTGCGAGAAAAGCAGCTATGGGCAATATCTGCAGGCCCTGCCGCAAATGGCGCCCGAGCTTTTCCCTGGCAACATCGCAACGCTGATACAGGTGGCGTGATATGGTGGCAAAGCGCATCGTCGTCACGGGCGGCTACGGCTTCATCGGGTCGGCGGTGATCCGCCTGCTGTTGTCGGAGACGGACCATGAGGTCCTCAACATCGATAAGCTGACTTACGCCGCCAACCTGGCCTCGATCCCGGCGGCGGACGGCAATCCTAAATACCGCTTTGTCAGGGCGGACATCGCGGACGCGCAGGCCATGCGCACGGTGTTCGAGGAATTTAAGCCCGATGCCGTGATGCATCTCGCCGCCGAAAGCCATGTCGACCGCTCGATCGACGGCCCGCAAGAATTCATCGCGACCAATATCAACGGCACCTTCACGCTTCTGCAGGAAGCGCTGCGTTATTGGCGCGGGCTGCCCGCAGACAGGGCTGAGCGCTTCCGCTTTCTCCATATATCGACCGACGAGGTGTTCGGCTCGCTCGGTCCAACGGGCGCGTTCACGGAAGACAGCCCCTACAGCCCCAACTCGCCCTATTCGGCCAGCAAGGCGGCCTCGGACCATCTGGTGCGCGCGTGGTATCACACTTACGGTTTGCCGGCGCTGATCACCAACTGCTCCAACAATTACGGGCCTTATCAGTTTCCAGAAAAGCTGATCCCCCACATGATCATCAAGGCGCTGGCCGAAGAATTGCTGCCCGTTTACGGCGACGGGCAGAATATCCGGGATTGGCTGTTCGTGGACGATCATGCCCGTGCACTCCTTCTCGTGGTGGAGAGCGGGATAGCCGGCGAGACCTATAATATCGGCGGCAAGAACGAGCGGACAAACCTGCATGCCGTCGAGACGATTTGCAGCCAGGTCGATCACGCGCTGCCGCCGGGCAACGAGCCTCGCCGCAGGCTGATCGCATTTGTCGCCGACAGGCCCGGACATGACCGGCGCTATGCCATAGACGCCTCGAAAGTCGAGCGCGAGCTTGGCTGGCGCGCGCAAAAAACCTTCGAAACCGGCATCGAAGAGACGGTTCGCTGGTATCTTAACAATCGCGCCTGGTGGCAGGCGGTTTTGGATGGCGGCTATAAGGCGCAGCGGCTTGGTAAGGGCTAGCCTCCGGGATGGGCTTCAGCCCTCATACCAAATCCGCTTGATTAATTCACGAAGTCCCCCCTCACTCTGTCTCTCTCCCCAAGGGGAGAGAGGACGCTAGAACCGCCGCTTCGACTGAAGAGAGGGCCGCGACCTGACTCCCTCTCCCCTTGGGGAGAGGGCTGGGGTGAGGGGGTCTTTTGCCGAAGCCTTGTGAACCGATCGACCGGATTTGCTATCAGCCCGAGTTGGATGCCGCCGCGGCGATCGAGTGCAACTTGCTGTTTGCGCTTAAGCCAAAGCCTCCCCAGCAAAATAGCGGCGCCTGGCCCATAATGCGACGTTGACGAGGCCGATCATCACCGGCACCTCGACCAGCGGACCGATAACGGCGGCAAAGGCAGCGCCCGAATTTATGCCGTAGACGGCAACCGCAACCGCAATCGCCAGTTCGAAATTGTTGCTGGCGGCCGTGAATGAAAGCGTGACGCACTTGGCATAGCCGGCGCCGATCCGTTTGCTCATGACAAAGGAAACGGCAAACATCGCCGCGAAGTAGATCAAGAGAGGAATGGCAATGCGCACCACATCGGCAGGAGTGGCGAGGATCTTTTCGCCCTGCAGCGAGAACATGACGACGATGGTGAAAAGCAAGGCCACCAGAGTGATTGGCCCGATCTTCGGCACGAAGTGGCCATGATACCAGTCCTTGGACACGAAGCGCAGCATGACGGCGCGCGTCAACAGGCCCGCGGCGCAGGGGATGCCGAGATAGATGAAGACGCTTTGCGCGATCTGGCCGATGGAGACGTTGACAACCGAGCCGGATAGCCCGAACAGCGGCGGCAGGACGGTGACGAAAAACCAAGCGTAGACGCTATAGAACAGAACCTGGAAGATCGAATTGAAGGCGACGAGACCGGCGGCGTATTCGGTCGAACCCTCGGCGAGTTCGTTCCACACGATCACCATGGCGATGCAGCGGGCAAGGCCGATGAGGATCAAGCCGGCCATATATTCCGGCTTATCGGGCAGGAAAACGATTGCAAGCGCGAACATGAAAACCGGGCCGACCACCCAGTTTTGAACCAGCGAAAGGCCGAGGACCTTCGTATCCCGGAAGACGCGGGGCAGGTCCTCGTAGCGCACCTTGGCGAAGGGCGGGTACATCATCAAGATGAGGCCGAGCGCAATCGGCACGTTCGTGGTGCCAACCTGGAACGAATCGATGAACCCCTTAACGCCGGGAACGAGCGTGCCCAGCGCGATGCCGGCGGCCATCGCCGCGAAAATCCAGACCGTGAGATAGCGGTCGAGAAACGATAGCTTGGCGGTGATTGCGCTCATTTCAGAATGTCCCCTCTATAGTTCCCGATGCCAATTAGCCCTGCCGGTGTGCCGCCTCAGCTCGAAGGCTGCTCTCGGCTCTTGCCGATTTCATCGAGACGCTTTTGCAGCGCCAGCTTGTCGATGGAGTGAAGCGGCAGAGAGCAGAAAATGCTTATACGTCTTTCAAGCATGCGAAAAACGTCCGCAGTGTATGCCGCCTTTTCCGCGGGCGTTCCCTCGAAGGCGACCGGGTCCGGCACGCCCCAATGAGCGGTCATCGGCTGGCCCGGCCACAACGGACACACCTCGCCAGCGGCGTTGTCGCAGACGGTGAAGACGAAATCGAGTTCGGGGGCGCCGGGCCGCGCGAACTCCTCCCACGATTTCGACCGCAGCTCGCCCGTCGCGTAATTGAGCTTCTTCAGCAAGTTGAACACCACGGGATCGATGGAGCCCTTTGGATGGCTCCCCGCGCTGAAGGCACGGAATTTCCTGACGCCTTCACGGTTCATAATGCACTCGGCCATGACGCTGCGCGCCGAGTTGCCGGTGCAGAGGAACAGGACGTTGAAAATGCGCTCGTTCATTACTTTGCCTCACTAACCATGGGTGATTCGCTTCCCGGTCTGGTCTATGACGGCTTGGCCATCGTCCTTTGTGAACGGTCCGATGTTCGGATTAGGCAAGACATCCAAGACTACTTCCGAGGGCCGGCATAGTTTGACACCTTTTGGCGTTACCACGATGGGCCGGTTGATAAGGATCGGATGGGCAAGCATCAGGTCGATAAGCTCGTCATCGGACCAATTCGGGCCGTCCAGGCCGAGCTCATGATAAGGCGTGTCCTTTTGCCGTAAGACCGCGCGGACCGGAACGCCCATTGCCGCGATGAGTTCTTGCAGCCGCTCTCGCGTTGGCGGTGTCTTCAGATATTCAACGATCTGAGGTTCTTCTCCGCTTTGGCGTATCATCGCGAGAGCGTTGCGGGAGGTGCCGCAAGCCGGATTATGATAGATGACGATGGACATTGAAGTAACCTAATTAGTCTTGGATGGCTTGATTGATAGAGAAGATCGAAAATGCTGGCCGTCCATCGTCTGGCTTGTCCGATGAATGCGTCGTCGCGACATAAATAAAATAGAGATTTGCAGCTGCGCCCAGCAGCAAAGCAAACCACCACGCAAGCGCTTTAATCTTCCGCCTCATTTCATTCCCTTTTCCAAGCTCGGCCGCCACGGCCGGCACCCGTGGCGCTTCCTTGAATGGCTGCGCCCCAAGGTGCGGTCATGGCTTCTTGGCGCGGACGAAAGCGCTCATGAACTTGCCGTCGATGTAGGGAGCCATCTCGTCCACATTGACGCCCTTGCCGCTTAGGAATTCGCGCGCGTCCGCGCCGGTATAGACGCGCGTGGGCTCGATGCCGATGTCCTCGAAGCCAGCATTGGCGAGCTTGCTGGCGTATTCGGTGTCTTGGAGCGCGCCGGCGACGCAGCCCGCCCAAAGCAGGACTTCCTTGCGGATTTGCTCCGGCACCTCGCCGCGCGTGACGATATCGGACACGGCGAAGCGGCCGCCGGGCTTCAGCACCCGGAACGCCTCCTTCAGCACCTTGTCCTTGTCGGCCGAAAGATTGATGACGCAATTCGAGATGATGACGTCGACGGAATTGTCCGGAAGCGGGATATTTTCGATCTCGCCCTTGAGGAACTGGACGTTCTGGGCGCCAGCCGCGTTTTGATTTTGGCGGGCGAGCGTCAGCATCTCGTCCGTCATGTCGAGGCCATAAGCGAGTCCCGTGGGCCCGACGCGGCGCGCGGAAAGCAGCACGTCGATGCCGCCGCCCGAGCCCAGGTCGAGCACGGTTTCGCCGGGTTGGAGCTGTGCCAGCGCCGTAGGGTTACCGCAGCCAAGCGAAGCGAGCACCGCCGCCTCCGGCAGCGCGCCCTTTTCGGAGACATCGTAGAGGTTGGAGGTGATGGGGTTCGTGCCCGCAAGCGCGGCATTGCCGCCGCAGCACGAGCCGCCCTGGCTGACACGCCGCGCAGCCTCGCTGTAACGCTCGCGCACGGCTTCTCTGATATCGGTATGGCTCATGGTTCGCTCCTAGCAGCAGGTGACGGCATCGGGATTGACGGCTTTGTTCCGGGTGCAGCATTCGGCGAAGAGGAACGCCAGGATGTCCTGCAGCGCCTGGGTGTTCGCCGTGTAGCGCAGGAAGGTGCTCTCGCGGCGCACCTTCACCAGGTCTTCATTTTTGAGCTTTTCGAGATGATGGGAGAGCGTCGAGGCCGGAATGCCCAGCTCCGAGCCGATTTCGCCCACCACAAGGCCGTAAGGGTGCGCCGACAGCAGAAGGCGCACAATCCTGAGCCTCGTTTCGGTGCCGAGCGCCGCCATCATATCGGCATAGCGGGCGATTCGATCGTCGTATTGGGTATCGGCCATGGCTATCTCCTGTACTTCCACTAATATGGAATTATCGAAATGTCAAGGCGCGGCAAACTCAACTGTCATGGCCAGGCTTGATGGCTTTGGGGGCTGAAATGAGCAGCGGATGGCATGAACGGGCGAATCTCCCCTCACCCTAACCCTCTCCCTATGGGAGAGGGAATCCGGTCACAGCCGCTGAGAAGGCGTCCCCTCTCCCATGGGGAGAGGGACAGGGTGAAGGGCGAATCGCCCGTTAAGTGCGCTGAGCCCCTCCAAACGCAAAAGAGCCGCTCGTAGAGAGCGGCTCCTTGTAAAATCGTCAACAGTACCGGCGCCGGTTACTCGGTGCGCAGGTTGCTCGCCGAGCTTTTGCCGGTGCGGCGGTCTTCTTCGATGTCGAAGGAAACCTTCTGGCCTTCCACAAGATTGCGGATTCCGGCGCGTTCGAGCGCGGTGGCATGCACGAATACGTCCTTGCCGCCATTATCGGGTTGAATGAAGCCAAAGCCCTTTTGGCCGTTGTAGAATTTCACTGTGCCCGTGTTCATGGACATTCCTTTTCGTAACTGGGTGCTTTTCAGTCTTGGCGGCGCGTGCTGCCACGACAGGTTTGGTCGATTTTTGGAGAGAATTTAGAACGCGCCCGGCTACGCCTAGGTTTAGCGGCCTGGTTTTCTGGCCAAATTCGATGACAATATATAGGCCGGCTTTGCTCCAATCGCAAGTCTCGTGCTGGCCTGCTCTTGGGCTATCCCCGGCCGCGAGGCCGTTCAACCGCCCCGCACCGCGTTTGCAACGCCGTTTACGGCACTACGATTGCGCCGGCTGGGATGGAACCGAGGCACTGTTCCGCCTTTGAAGTCCGTGCTCCAAGCGCCTCCGCGCGATTCGGAACGTATCCCGGACCGCAATCTGCATGGCATCGTGCGTTTTGCCAGCGCCTGGATCGTGATTGACGTTGATATCCGGAACGCCCTCAGCCGTAAGCCGGAGACGAAACCGGTACGGATCGCCCGAAAAATGCTTGGCTCTGGGTGCGGTAACGACAATCGTTGCGGAGGTGAGCTGAGCCCCGGTATCGCCAAGGCTTTCCAACTCGCCGCGAATGTAGCCCTCGATAAGGTCTGAATGCCGGACGCCTTCGAAGGCGATTTCGACCGTTGGGAGCATGGCATACCCTTATTGTTTGCGGCGCGTTGAAGCACGCCTGGTTTCTATATCGGGGATATTCGCCGCGGGCCGTGGAGTTGCTTATTGCCCGTTGCTTCAGAATTGCCCGGCAACCGGCTTGGACAAGGCCCCGGGAGCATGAACATCACTTCGCGGCAGGCGACCCTGCTCAACTTTCGCGGCTCCGTTGGGAATCAAATGGGGAGAGCCGCTCCGGATTTAAACTGGTGCTCATTGGCACCAGCAGCCGCCAGCCCGGCTTGCCGTTGGGCGGGAAAAAATATTCCGGCCTTAAAGCTAGGTAAATTGCGGATTTCCTTGAGTGCGCGGCACGAATGCGCCGTCCGCAAAATATAATCGAAATTTCTCAAGGCTTGCGGATGCACTTAGGATTACCCATTTAACCCGTAACCGTGGCGGTAGATCAAACGCCGTATCCTTGCTCTGGCCGGCTCCGGCACCATCCCACTTCGCAAGAATTCTTCTGCCGCGAACGGACGAGAATCGCCGGAAGGCCAGCGTTCGGTTCCGGGCAAGGAGCAACAATGGGGAGTCACCAAAAAATGACCGCATCCCGATCGAAGGCTGAACAGCGCTACGCCGAAATTCAAAAGCGTGAGCGTGGCCTGCAGCAAGAGCTCGATACTGCCACGCGGCTTCGATTGGAAAAAACCGCCAGGCTGCGGGAACTGCGCTTGGCGAAGGAAGCGCAAGACGCGGCAGAGAAGCAAGCAGCCAAGGACATCAAGGCCGCAGGCAAAGGCGCCTTCAAGAAGCCGCGCGCCCGCACGGACGCACCGCAATCCTAGCAAGGGTTTGCCGCATGGCAGGCGCTTGGGCCGCCAAGGGGGGCCGGGGCGTGCGCCGCCGCGGCATCGAGGCTCTTTGCGCCCGATTGTAACTATTCCGGTGCAACCAGCCGGGCTTCACGCGGCTTTGCCTTAACGCTTCAGCAAATTGCAAACCCCGATTCCCGGCGCCCTCCCCGCTCCGGTCATCGATTCGGAGGTGGTGCCAAGCTTGCTCAGGTTCCGCGGCTCGATTTCGCGAAACTTTCGCCGGAGGAATTCGGATGCTATGTCATTGATTTAATTGGTCGGGGCGGCGTGATTCGAACACGCGACCCTCTGGTCCCGAAAACTCATTAACGCCAGGCCGGGCCGGCCCGGATGCTGATTTTGCTGGACTCCGGTGTCATCGGTTTGCCTTCCGTTCGCGCTCGTTCGCATCGTTTCGTGGGCGTTTCCTGGGCGGTTCCGCGAGCGCTGCGCCGGCCTGAAAATCGGGGTGATGGTGGCCGTAATGCCGCTCGAGCGTCTCGAAGCTCATGCCGAGATAACCCGCCACTTGCCAGCGATCCGTTCCGGCCTGCATCTGCCATGTGGCAGCGGTGTGCCGGAGGCTGTGCGGAACGACAGTTGCCGGGAGCTTCGCTGTATCGCAAGCCGTGCGCCATGAACGGCGAAGCTTGCGGACGGGCGCGCCCTTGAAGTGCACCACATGCAAGGCCCCGGAAGCCGCGTCAAGCCGCTGCCATCGCCGCAGATGAGGCAAGAGCCGGGCATGAATCGGGACGGGCGGCTGGAGCTTTTTGGTTTCCTTCTCCGCGCCGCCCCTCCGGTAAAGGCGGACGTGTTCGAGGTCAACCCAGCCCGCGTCTATGGAAGGCAGCCAGCGAAGGCGGAGGATGGCGCCGGGCCGCGTTCCACTGTAAAGGCCGATCAGCGCAAAGCGCACCAAATGGCGGGCGTCGGGATTGCGCCACGCCGCCCAGAGAAGGCGCGCGGCTTCGGAGCGGTTGAGCCAATCTTCGCGGCGCTTCGGCTTCCCCGGCAGCTTCACGACCGGCAGCGCTGTGAGCGTGTACTCCTCATGGTAGAGCCGGAGTGCGGCGCGGAGGGTTTCAAGGTCTTTGCGTGCCGTCCCCTCGGAGATACGGCCGCGCGGGCCGATCTGCTCCATGCGCCAGCTCACATAGTCCCGGCAGGCTTTGGGCTTGATCTCGATTGCGAACTTTTCGCCCCACCATTCCAGCAAAAAGCCCATCTGATAGAGGATCATATCGGGCCGCGCGACACGCTCGATCTTCTCGCGCATGTAGAAATTCAGCATGTCCGCGATCAGCGTTTTAGCGGGATCACTGCAGCCGCTGGGCCGATACTTGTCTTGGAGGTACGCGCGAAGCGCTCCTTCAGCTTGCTCAATGTCCCCTTCGCCGCATCCTGTGCCAATCTCGTCTCCCCGGTCGAGGATAACCCAGACGGATTCGCGGCCTGGCCGCTGGCGGAGATAGAGGCGTGCGCTCTTGGCTTTCCTTGGCATGGCGTGAACTCCGACTTCTTCAGCATTTCGGACACATCCGCACGGCAGACTAGCACGCGCCGGCCGGGTTTAACCGCCTTCAGGCGGCCGTCGCGGATAGCCTTTCGCAGAGTCGCGATTGAGACCCCAAACTCCTTGGGGAAAAAGCGCTCTGCGGCGATGCCGAGCGGTACATAATCATCGATTTCGCGGGTCTTCTCGTTCATGCCGGCGTGCCATTATCCACCTCCGGTGAGGCCGGTTCGCTGCCGGCGCTTTCGTTGCGGCGCCTGTTCGCGGGCCGCTCGCGTTCTGGGTATGCTTCGCCGCGCCTGCGGAAGGTGTCCGAAGGCTTGGGGAATGGTTATGACGGTGTGGCGCCGCGCGGCCTTCGAGGTAGCGGACGGGTGGCGCGGTTGTGCCGGAAGAGCGCCAGAAGAGCGCCAGAAGAGCCACTATGGAGGCATGTGATCTATGCGCATAGACGCCGCTCCTTGGCCTTGATGAATTCCGCGAGCGCGCTCCGGCGGGCGCAAAGCTTGCCGTTTGCCTTGAAAAATGGCCACTTTGGGTCTTCGGCGAGCCGGTAAACCTGCTTCACGGTGCAGCCAAGAAATTCCGCAATCGGGCGTCCGCCCCATAGTACGTCAAGGGAGGCTACGCTGCTTAGCGCACAAGCCTCCGTCGCGGTCCTGTAAGGGCCGCAGTCGGGTGTCCGCATTGTCTCGCTCCAACGCCGCGCCGGTTATGGCGCTTCAGTGTTTAACCGCCTCACGCCCCTCCGCGATGATCGCATACGCCTTCACAAGCCTGTCCGCGTGCCAAGCGGCGCGCAAAAGAGCCGCCTCGATCCGCGCGAGCAATTCGATGGCCTTCGCGCGCTTCTCGGGCGTGAGCGCGGCAATCACCTTCTGCGCCTCGCTCACGAATTCGGCGATTTCCCGTTCGGCCACCATGGCTCAGTGCCTCGCCTTGCCTAAGCCTTCGTCCATCACATCAGCTATCTGGCCCGATGCGCTCTTCCATCGCCTCTCCAGTGCGTCGTGGCGCACCTGGTCAGCGGCGCCAAGGCCGCTACATGACGAGGCGGCACGCAAGGATACAAACTCTTCAGTCTCTCCCGCCGTCATGCCGGCGGCAATAATGCGCCCCTCGCCATCGCGACTTGCCAAGCCCAGGTTCAAAGCCCGATTCAAGAACCAATCCTTGTATTTGGCTTCTGCTGCTTGTCTGATTTCTGCTTCGATCATTGAAGCACCTGCGATTCAAACCCGCGAAGGCTGCTTGACCTCATCGCGCCAGCAGCGACATTACGCAGCGCGAGCGCGATGGAGGCGATGCCGGCCGCACCAAGGATTTTCGCCCCTCTTACATCGGATCGCGCCGCGCGCTCGACGGGCGAGACAAAGCGCGCGGTCACAAGTTCGAGGTCTGCAGCGCTCGCGTGGATTTCGACTTCCGTGGGGTTGGTCATCACCATGAACTTGATCCGGTTTCGCAGAATCTCATGCGGATCGCTCCGCAAATGCGCCGCCAATGCCTCAAGGGCATTGCCCCCCTCGTAGGCATCGCGGTTCTTGGCGCCGTCAGGCGCGACATAGTGCAAGCCAAGGAGGGCTTTAACGAATCCGACGCAATTTGCAGGCGAGTTCGATAGGAGTGCTCCGCTCATCAGCGCGCCGCTCTTAACGTCTGCAATGTCGAGTTCGAACGCCCCGCGCATTGGCTTCAAATAGGCAAAGGCGGCAGCCTCTTGCATGCCGAATGTCGAAGCCATCCGCCGCGTTAAAGTCGTCACTTCCTTCAATTGAGCCTCCCGCCGGGTCCGATTCGCTATCCAGATATTAGGCGCGCCCTGTTTTGGTTCATAAACGTATTTAAGATTTCTCCACAACTTGCACGGGCGCCCGCATCGCTCATACACGCTGGGCGGCGTGTTTCAACGCGGCCAGCACCCACCGGAGTTGAGCGCGGCGCAGGCCGGGGTGCATCAAGTTCAGGTGCTTTTGCTTCGGCCAAAAACGGTCACCCGTGGCCCCGAGCAAGAGCTGGCGGGCAATGAAGAATTGCTCCATCTGAAGGCGCTCGATCTGCTTGGTGACCAAGCCCATGCGCTTTGCGGCGCGCCTTACCTCTGCAGTCATTTCGGCGGGTTCGGTATTGGGATAGGAAAGCGCCAATTCGATATTGCGAACGCCGAAATTATCAAGGTTGAAGTCAGCCGGGCGCGGCCGGCGCCGATGCGCGCTTTGGGAAGCCATATCGTGTCTCCGTTCGTGGTTATTGCGGGCAAATCGCTTGGACGCCGGCGGCGAGCACCGCAAGCTCGCGCTCGAAGGTATCGGCCAAAAAGCCGATTGCAGTTCCGATTGTGATGTCAAGCTGCTGGTCTTCAGCAACGACGCGCAGGCAAAAGCTACCTCGCCGGAGATGCTCGATTGTTTCCAAGAGTTGGGCTGTGGAAATAGGCTGTTGCACGGCCGTAGCCGCCGCGTTTAGGGTGTCTGAAGCCATGTCGCGGTCCTTGTTTCGCGGTGTGGTTAGAGGCTTGGAGGATGCGTCAACATTCTCCAAGCCTTGCCATTGACGTTAACTGGCCAATGGCCGTATTGTCAACCCCATGAAAAAACCGCTTCCAAAAATGAGCGCAAGCGAACTTCGTTCCATCCGGGAGGAAGTGCTAAAGATCAGCCAAGCGGCGATGGCGGAGCAGCTCGGCGTCGGCATCCGATCATATCAGCGTTGGGAGCTAGGCGAACGCTCAATCCCCGGCCCCGCTGTTTTACTTGCGCGGCGCATAGAAAAAGATAAAACTCCGGATTAATACTTGTGAAATAGCTTTAGCAATACTTGACAACGGCCGTTGGCCGTATACATTGGGCCATAGACGAAGAGATGGCCCACAGCCAAACGATCCTAGCCCCGGCCGCCACCTACAGGCCGGAACCCGAAAAGGGAAAGCGGAAAGGCCCGCGAACAAGGATCGAAGTAGCGAGGGCCGGGTAAACCGGCCGAATTGGACTTCCATCCTTCCGAGACAAGCCCCAAGCGAGGGAATGGCGAAGCTATGCCAGGCGCCGGGCTGATGAAATTGCGAGGGGCATTCGCGCCCCGTTAGGCCTCAACGAGATTGAGGCGCTTTTCGATGCGCTCCATGCGCGCATCCATCTTATCCAGGCGCCGGTTCATCGCCCCCATGTTCTCTTCAATCGATGTGACGCGAACCTTGATGTTCCGCATGTCATCCTTCAGCGAATCCATGTCGCCGCGGATCGCGCGAAGGTGCTCAAGAACGAGGTTAATCGGTTCGTCAGGCAATTTCTTAGTCCCTTTTTGAAGGAGACGCCCGGCGCGGTCTTGCTCACCGCGCCGGGCATTCGTGAAACCCCTGTGACAAGGAATCCACAACATGGAGAATACATCTATCGGGTGGCGCGTGCAACTCGGCACGGGCGCTGCCCTGTCCATCATGGCCGCCGTCGCGGTCAGGGTGGACGTGCTCAACAACTGGGAGTACGGCCAGACGATTTCGGCCGAACTCGCCTCAATCCTGGTGCTCGCGGCCGTGGCCGTTGTCGCGATCCCGGTCGCGGCGTCGATTCTTGGATGGTCGCGCCACCTTCGCGTCACGGCCGCGATCTGCGTTGCCCTCACGGTGTGGAGCGCCATCAACGCCTACTCCGCCAAGCAGGGCGCCGCGATCCTGGCCGCGCAATCGGCGCAAGCGACTTACGTTTCGGCCGTGGCGGACGAAAAGGCCGCCCGCGCCACGCTGGCCCGTATCACCGAAACCGGCGACGCGGGCGAGCTGGGCAAGCTGCAGGCGCTGGCTTCGGCCGAACGCGAAAAGGCCTGCCGCCGGTCCCGCTCCGACGATTGCACCAACGCGAAAGCGGAGGAGAAGACGCTCACGGCGCGCGTCTCCGACGCCAAGGCGCGGGACAAGGCGCAAGCCACCCTCGCCGATGCGAAGCAGGAAGCCAAGGCGGGCCCCGCAGAGGCTTCCATGATCGCAACGGTGATAGCGGCCCAGCTCGGCGCGGAACCGGCTTCCGTGGCGCGCTACATCGCCCTGGCCTTGACCGGCCTTGGCATCGCGGTCACGCAGCTCGTAGCGCTGCTTGGCGGCCAGGCCGCGAGCTTGATCGGCGGAGCGATCAAGTGCCGCCATTCATCGATCGCGGCGAAGATACCGGCGGAGGAAGCCCCCGCGATCGGCGAGGCGCCCGCAATCGCCGCCCCGCAGAAGGCCGCGCTTGACCGGCTCATGGCGCTGATCTTGAACGCGCCCGATGGCCGGATCGTTTCGAGCGGCCGCAAGCTCGCCGAGCTGGAAGGCGTGGCAAGCAGCACCTATGCGGGATGGCTCGCGAAGTGGCAAGACGCCGGCTACATCCAGGCGGAGCGGGCAGGCAACCGCACCGCGATCAAGCTCGGCACTCGCCGGGCCGCTTAAACGACGAAGGCGCCCTCGGGAAACCGGCGGGCGCCTTTTTCGTGTCCGGCTAGAACGAAGCAGAACCAAGAACGAATCAGAGACGAGGAGTTAACGATGTCCGAAGAAATCAACAGCCGCACAGCCTGTACGCCCGTGTTTGACATGGATGAGCCGATGATCTGGACAGTACAACGCGTGTCCAATCCCGTGAACGAACCTGCGAAAAAGCCCAGTAAAACGGGCGTTGCGCGCTGGACGCTTCGGACACTTCTTCGAATACTTAACGGACATTAACGAACAAGGCCCCGCGTCAGCCGGACACTTCCCGGACAGCGCGGCCAACGATCAAGCCCCGGCGCGGCGACGTGTCCGGGGCTTTTTTGTGCCCGCGCTCACGTCGCGTCCTTCAGTGCCTGCTTCACCGGCCCGGCATACAGCGCCTTGATGCGTGCGCGCCCGGCCGCGACACCTGGCCGGAAGAACGGATGCGCGGGCCGCGCCGGCACCCCCTTCTTGACCTTCTTCAGCTTGACCTTGCCGTTCGGCCGCGTGCCGGCGTAACGGAATTCCCCCTTCGAGTAGCCCTTGGTCCCGTACTCGACAAATTGGGCATAGAAGCCGTCGCTCTTGAGCCGGCCGGTGGCAAGGCCGAAAACATAGCCGCCGGGATATTTCCACGATTCCTGAATGGCCTCGCTGCTCGCGAACATATCCCGGAGCTTGCCGGTCTTGACGGGCACGCGCTGCACAACCTCTGCTTGGATGATGAGCGCGGCCTGCTTGTTGGCCGCCTGTACCGCCAGTTCGACGTTCTTCTGCGCCTGCGCCACGCGGCCCGCGAAGTGCCCGGCGCGCTTCACATAGGACATGGTGCCTCGCGGAATGAAGGCCGCCCTGGATAGGGCGGCGGCTGCCAGGGGCGAGGCTACGCGGCCGGGATGCTGAGCGGGTTGCCCTTCACCACAACGGCGCTGATCGGCGTGCCGGTGCCGTGCGTGCCCGCGAAATGGGCGAGCACCTTCAGATAGCGTTTGCCGCCGATATAGCCGATCTCGCTTATGGTCGCGCTGGCGTGCGCCGTCGCGAGGGAGAGCACCACGCCGCCGGTGACGGTCGCGGGCGCATCCTTGCCGTTGAGGTCCGTCGCGGCGACGTCGCTATAATTCGTGCCGTCATCGGAATGCGTGACGGTGAAGTCGATCCGGTCGGAGGAGTCGAAGACGATGCCGCCCGCGCCCACGGAAAGCAGGATCGCTGCGGACTGGAAGCCGGTGAGGTCGATAGCGGCGGGGGTGTTGTCCGCGGCGAGCGTGGCCGGCCCGATGGCCTGCACGTTCGAGATGCGGGATGCGAGGTCCTTGATTGCCATGGTTGAAATCCTATCGTGAAAGGCTGCAAACCGAAAAGGGCGAGATGCTGGCCCGGCGTCGAAGCCCACCGGGCCAGCGAGGTAGAGGACGCGTAAACCCCTTTATTCATCCTCAACCGTGCCTCGCCGAAATGGAAAACGGCGAGGACTTGCTTTCCCCCGGAATCGGTCAAGATGCAGGGGAAACTCGAAACTTGGGTTAGCTCGCGGCGACCTTCAGCTTGATGAGCGCCTCGCCGAGCGCGACCGCGCCGCCGACGCGCTTCATGATATAGAACCGCGTGCGGTTGAGCGCAGCCTGGCTGTAGGGATCGCGCAAGAGCACCATGTTGAGCCGATCCACGATCATGTACCCGGCCTGCATATCGCCGAATACGATAGGCGTGGCGCCGGCCGCAACGTCTGGCATGGTCGGGGCATCGACAACGGGAATCCCCTGGATGGTCGGCAGCCCCTGCTTGTTCAAGTTTTCATCGAACAGATAGCGGTTAACCGTGTCCTTGAGCTTGCGGACGGCCGCTGCGGTCCTCCTGTTCATCAGCCAGCAAGCGCCGGGCCCGGCGGCATATTCGGCGGGCAATTGGAATGGCAGCCCGACAATCGAGTCCGCGGTAACGAGGTTGGCGTCTCCGGTCGCAACGGATGCGATGTCCGCAGACTGAAGCAGGCCCTGCGGCTGCTTGATGCCGGTGCCATTGACGAAGGCCACGCCTTCGAGCCTCGCCAGCTCTTTGGTAAGGTCGCGGGTAATCCACGCCTCGATATCGATGGCGGAATTGGCCAGGGTGTCGTTGCTGATATCGACATAGGCGCGGGCGCCGTTGACGCTGATCTCGACGGCGCCAAAGGTGGGATCGGTCGGCAACGCCGTATCGTTTTCGGCAAGCCATTGCGCTGTCGTGGCCGCCGAGCGCTTCGGAATGAGAAGCGTGTCCGTGCTGGTTGTGACCGCGCTTGCCACACGCCGGATTTGGTCGACGAGCACGAGATTTTCGCGAATGGTCTGCGAAATTTCAATCGGCACGAAAATGCCGCCGCCCGAATCCTTGGACGTTTGCAGGGCCGCCTGGGGTCTACCGTTGCGAACCCACGCAGCGAAGGCGCTGCGGCGCGACACGGCCTCCGGCGAGACGCGGCCGGTATCCTGGTACGGCGCGAAAATGCCCGGCCTGTTGGCCTGGATCGAGGCCATGCGCCGGCCCCGTTCGGCGTTGCGCTCGATCTGCCGGACTGCCGCCATGGCACGGCCCCGAAGCGCGGTGTCGGACGTGTCGCCGCCGCGTGCCTGTTGCAGCGCAGCGTTGCCTGCGCGGGCGTCTCGCGAGGCCTGGATCGTCGCCGCGACATTCGGGTTTTCCAGGCGCTGCAGGTCTTCATCCAATCGGATTTTAGGCATTTCCGGTATCCTCGTTGGGGTTGACATCGATTGCCCCAGCACGGGGCCGGTTACTGACGCCCTTCGGCGGCGCCGTAAGGCGTAAACGCTCGGGAGACCGCGCAAGGAAGCGCTCAAGCCGGTCGCGCGATTGCTGCAAGCCCGATGGCTGCGCCGGCTGGGGCCGCAGCGCGCGGGCGTGCGTTTGATTTCCGGGGTTGAGCGGCGCGAGCATGGTTTGCGATGGATTGACTGCATGCGCCGTTTGCCCCACCGCGCCTTGCTGCCATGGCGCGGTGTTTACCGGCACGCGCCGCTCGTCGCCGCCTTCGACCGGCGGCATGTGCTCCATGGTGCGGACCTCGTTCACGGTCATGATCCCATTCACAACCGCCGCGACGTTTGCGGTCCAACGGGCCTGGCTTTCCGCACGCTGGAATTCATTAAGGTCATGCTGCAGATAGTATTGCCGCCGTTCTCCGCGTGTCAGAAGCGAGAGCTGCAGCGACTGCTCCCAAGCCTCAAGTAGCGGTTGCAGCGTATAGGAAAGAAAGAAACGGCCCAGCGTCTCAGTATTGTTGAGGCTTGACTTCTCCGGGTCTTGCAGAAGTATAGGCGGGATTTTAAAAACGCGGCAGATTTCGTAAAGCTGCTGCTTGCGGATTTCTTGAAACTGTGCATCGACGCTCGACATGGAGACTTGCTGCCACTCCATGCCTTCTTCGAGAACGAGCGTCTGGCCGGAACCGGAGCCGCCGTGGGTTTCGTCCATCTGGTTGCGCAACAGCTTTACGGCTTCAGCGCCGAGCTGCCTTTGCGTCTTGAGCACACCAGCCGGCCGCGCGGAGCGCCCGAACAGCTTGGCGATGTGCTGCTCTTGGATCATCAAGAGCCGGATCGCGCCGCCGTTCAGGAGAATCGGGCTATCGCCGCGATAGGGCAGCGCGCCGGGCGTGAACACATGCAGGATATCGCCCCGGCGAAGTGTGCAAGCGAGGTTGCCAGCGCTCACAGTATAGATCGGATCGAAGGGCATTTGCGCGTCGAAGGTGATTGCCACCTGCTCGGGCCTCAACGCCCAAAGCTCGGCGACGTCGCCGCGATGGTCGCGCACTACCCAATTGAAGCTGTTGCCATGAAGGCAGAGGCTGCGCTGGGCATAGTAGCGCAGCTCAAGCCAGGTCTGATGCGGGTTCGGTATGTCCGCGAGCATGTCGGCCAGCGGGTGCTGCAGCACGCGCCCAAGGCTGCCGCCCTGTTCGTCCTTGGCGTGCATATTCAGCGGGATTTGGCCGAAGGACTTGCTGAGCACCTTGACCGCGGCGAACACAGGCGGGCAACGCATCGCCAACTCGGGCGCGATCTCGCCGCCGGCAACGTCTCCATACATCGAGCCGTAGCCGAAAGCCTCGATGCCGGGGAAATACATTCCGCTCTGCGCCCTTGGGCGGCTGCCGCGAACGGTATCGGCGAGGAAATCGCGAAGGCCCGCCAATCTTCCTGGAAGGTTGAGGCGCTTCATCACAGGTTCCTCTGGCCGCGCGCGACGGCCTGGCTAAGCATGGATGCGATTTGCCCCTGGCTTTCGTTGAAGGCGCTGGGGTTCGGCGTCTGGATGTTGACGTTGAAGGTGTGGCCGCCGCCCGCGCCGCCGTTTTGCATCTGCTGTTTCGAGACGACGCCCTCACCCTGCTGCAGGATCGCGGGCACCTCGCCGGGCATGAGGCCCGCGATGCCGCCTTGGTGATAGCGATGCGCGCCCGCGAAGACGCCGGAATCCACCCACCGCCCGGGGCCGCCTTCGCCGACGGTGCCGCCCTCATGGAAGATGCCGGAGAATATGCTGCTGAGGCCGCTGCTCGCGCTGCTGCTCGTGCTGCTGAGGCCGGACTTGGCGCTGCCAAAGAGGCTTTGCAGGCCGCTGCCGATGAAGCCATTCTCGTTCGCGCCGGCCTTGCCCGTGCCGAATAGCGGCTCAAGGATCGCGGATTTGAGCACCATCTTCTCGACCATCTGAGCGAAGTCGCGCTCGATGGCCTGGAAAGTCATCGTGTGGCCGGACTGCCATGAGCTGAAGACCTTCTCGAACTCTGACTTCGTGCCCTGCATGCCTTCCTTGAGCGCGGTGTTGAGCTTCTCCTGCTCGTTCTTGATCTTCGCGTTCGCGTCAGCCGCGATCATCACCATGGCAACCTGGTATTGCTGCCAGTCTATTTTCTTCTCATCCAGCATGACCTTGAAGCGCTCGACTTCATGCTGCTGGTCCATGAGGATCGCCTGATAGAACTGATGCGAGTTGGTGTAGTACCGCTTCATCAGCTCATCCATGGCAACCCGGCCCTCATCGGCGAGCCGCCGCTCCTTGTCGCTGTTGTCCTTTTCGGGCGGCGCATCGATTGGCGCGGTGCGCGAGGCCGCGCCGCGCGTGTCGCGCTCGGCTGTGAGCTTGTTGAGAAGCGCGAGCGTGCTCTCCGCATTCGCTTTTAGGCGGCCGAGTTGCTCCTCATTCGTGCCAAAAATGAAATCCGAAATGACGTTGTGATCGAAGGTGCCTTCGCTGCCGCTTTCGATGCGCTTGATGGCGTCGCGCTGGGCCATCAGCGTCTGTGACACCGATTTGATGCGCTCTTCAAGGCCCGTCGAGGTTACACCTTCGAGGCTTGAGAACGCATCGTAGGTTAGGCGGATCGCACCGGAAAGGCCGAGCATATCCTGCCCGATTTCCTTGATGAGGGGCGCAATATTGAGCAGCGCTTGCTTGAATTGCAGGTCGATCACGTTCGACAACTGCGCGAAGCCGGATTTTATGTCCTGGCTATGCCGGATTACGTTCTCATCGATGATGGCGTTATAGCTTTTCGCTTCCTCGCCGGCGCGCCGGAACCCGTCCGAGCCTTCGTTGAGAACGCGGAAGACATCGCTATTCGCCTTGCCGAATGCCTCACCCGCGAGCTTCGCCTGCGCGAATGGGTCTTTCAGCTTGGCGATGGCATCGGCCATGATGCGGATGCCAGCTTCGCCAGTCTGCGCGCCCTTGAGCTGCGCGAGCAGCGCCGCATTCGTGCTCTTAAAGTTCTTTTCGAGGTCGCCCTCGCCATTCTTGAGCTTGCCGAGCTCGGTTGCGAAGCTTTGGATGCCGGTTTTCACCTTGTCGAAGGAGACGTTCGCCGCGTTCGCCTGATAACCGAGCGTCTGGAAGAAAGCGGTGGAAACGGAAGCCTTGTCCGCCTCGTCGCCGATCTTCTTGAACTCGTCGATGCCCTTTTGGACTTCGTTATGCAGGAAGTTGAAGAGCGCGACCGGCGCGGCCGTGGCAAGCATAGTCTTCGCGCTGGAAACCGCGTGCTCCATGTTGCCGAAGACGTTGGTGAACAGCTCGTCGATGCGCCGCAGCGAGGCGCCCGCGCCCTGCTCGAAGTTCTGCATGGCATCCGTCGCGCCTTTGAGCGCATCGGTAAGCGCTTTCGTGTCGCCATCGATGACGGCTTCAAAATCGGCGCCGGACATCCTTCACCTTCGGTTTGGTGGGCGGCCCGCCCATGATGCGGACATGGGCGGGCAGCGTTGGGCAACGCGAAGATGGCACCCGCGGCCGGGCGCGAAAAGGCGCTTTCCCGTCCCTTCCCGTCTGTTGCCGCCTCGTCCCGCCCAGTCCGCCGGAAGCCCAATAAATTGGGCAAAGAAGCGTATTTTCTGGCTATGGCATGGGCGGCGGCGGCGAATTGGCGCCACTTTTTCGGGGATTCGAAGGTGGAATCGGAGGGTGGAAGCGCCCAAAAAGGCGGAGATGACGCTTTAAGTCACTTGCGTGAACGCCGGAAGTGACACGAAAAGTCACGAAACCTTAAGAGCGTCCTTCGCCGCCTCGACAATGAGGCTTTTCACCCATACGCGCGCGGCGTCAACGCCAGGCCGGAAGAACGGATGCGCTGGGCGCGGCCTTCATGAGTGGCCCAGGCGTTGCCCCCCGGCTTACCCCTATCCCTCTCCCTATGGGAGAGGGCCACGAGAGGCGCTCGGCAGGATTTGCCCCGGAAGTCCGCCCCGCGATCCGCGCTGGCCCGTGCGGCGCGCTCACTTCGACTGGCCAAGAAAGCCGGACAGCGAAGGACAAAATTACTTAAGCCATTGGCCTAAAAGGCTATTTGCCGAAAAAACATTTCCAAAAACAGCCGCGGCGGACTTTTGCCTTAGCGGCGCGGTCGCGGGGCTTGGCTCGAAAACATTTAGACCCCCAGGGGGGATGCTCGCGGCGCCGCCGATGCTGCGGGCCGCGAGCGGATACTCGCCGAGCTATTGATCTGGCTCTTACGCAGTTGAAGCGCAATGCAGGTCGAAATCGGCCGTTGGCTCACCTAGGCAGGATCAACATGCGCTGATTTGCACATTGCCTGCAACCGGAAGGCGAGGCGCGCCCCTGTTTTCCACAGCGGTATTGAGGGCCAAATGGAGGGCGCGAAACAGACGCATCTGTCAGTCACCCCCTCTTTGGCTCTAGAACGCATTTCTTTAAGATATGCTTAATCGCATCTTGATGCTTATTAGATTATGCTTAATTTCTTGCGTTTTATAGGCTCTCATAGCAACTGACAGATGCAAGTGTTACAAACACACTAACACATTGGTATACAATGATTTAATATATAATAAGAGTGAAAAAAGTGCGCATCGAAACGTGTCATCTGCTCGCACCTATTCCGACTTGGTGACTAAGGTATGCGAGCAGATGGACCGGACAGCTTGCGCACTTTTGCGGCCGAAGAAGCAGGCGCGGCAGGCCGTGCGCCATAGGTTTTCAACAGCGAGATTGATGGCGTTGGAAATGGCTTGAGGTCAGCGCTGGCCAGGGGAGAGGAAGGGCCAATAAGGGCTTTCAAACCTGGCGCGCCGCTCTTCCGCTGAGAAGATATGAAAACCGCGCCAAGCGCGCTGATTTTCATGGCCAAGTTCGACCGGTTCGAGGCCCGCCTTCCTGAGCGTCCTGGCGAAGGCGATACGGTTCATAGGCCAATGTTCGGTATAACGGCACCATTGGGAGAATTCGTCAAACAGCCGCCCGAAGGGTTCGAGGGAGCCCTTGTCTTCTACGCCACGCTGGGCGAGGAAGCGCCGCACGAGAACGCGCGGGGGGCGGCGCTTCAGGCCGCCAATGATCGGCGGCCCGGATGGTTTTGAGGCCGCCTTGAGCTGCTCCTCCTCCCCATGCTGCCGCTCTGCGAACCGCTTCCAAATGGGCCGGAGCTTGATTCCCCGCCACGATCTTACCCCGGCGGAACCGATACGGCAGGGCCGAAAATCCCAATCGCATTCTCCGTCGTCATAATTGATTGCATTGCCCAGCTCGCGCGCGAAAGCGATCTTGCTCATTGGCGGCATGCTGTTCTTCGAACACCAGCGTCCAAAGGCTGCATAGACATGCGAGAAAGGCTCGACATTGTCGCGGGCGCCCACTTCCGTGGTAGCCGATGTCAGGAATCGCCGCATCGCCACTTCGTTGGGCAGCTCCTTGAGCGCATCCGCCATGCGCTAACTCCGCAGCTTGAGGCCGATCCGCGCCTTGTTTCTGCGCGTCCCCAGGCGCATCACCGGAAAGCCTAGGGCCGACAGGCAGCGGCCGAACGCGGTTAGCGTCATGGCGGGCCGGCCTGCCAATTCGCACCATGCCCGGTAGCGCGCGAATAGCTCTGCGGAAAACTCATAGCAGCGGCTTTCCCTGGCTGTGGCGGCGGCAGCATTGCGCGTTTCGCATACCTCTTCGAGGAAGCGTAAAACAGGCCCGGCTTGCGGTAAAAACGCCCGCTTCGCCGCCGCCATAGCCGCAGCCATGCGCGCACCGTAGGTTTCTGAGAGGCGCTCGCCCTCGGCGAGCCATCGCGCAATTTCGGTTCGCTCGCCGAAAAGGGGGAGCTGCGGGCGAGGGCCGCGCGTCGCTTTGGCGATCCGCTGAGATTCTTCGTTTTTCATGCTGTCCTCCATGCCTTCGGGGAACGCAGCACAAGGGGATGACGCGCGGCGCGAGGCCGCGTTTCATGGGCATTTCATGGGCGAAGAGCTTAAGTGCGCGGCTTAAGCCGCTGCACCTTTGGTCCTAAGCTTTTGTGATATATTGGGATTTTATTGGTCGGGGCGGCGTGATTCGAACACGCGACCCTCTGGTCCCAAACCAGATGCGCTACCAGACTGCGCTACGCCCCGCACCGCCTTTTATCTACCCCCTAATAACCTACAGAGCAAGAAGGCTTTTGGATGGCGCCGGCAAATGGCGGCCGGAAAGATTGGGGGCGCCTGAAGTGGAAGAATCGCTGTAAGCAGCGCGCGGACTCATCGAGAAGAGCAAAAGCGGGAAATCGATGCTGAAAGTCGACTTCAAGCGTGAGCTGAAGAACCTTTACGCAGCCCCGGCGAAGGACTTCACCATCGTCGATGTTCCGGCGATGCATTATTTGATGATCGACGGCTCGGGCGACCCCAACACATCGCAATCCTACAAAGACGCCATCGAAGCGCTCTATGCGGCTTCCTACGCGATCAAATTTTCCAGTAAGAACAAGCTTGGCAGGGACTACACCGTGCCTCCCCTCGAAGGGCTCTGGTGGGCCGATGACACGACCTCGTTCACGCGCGGCGAAAAGAGTGCCTGGCGCTGGACGATGATGATTATGCGGCCGGACTGGATAACGCCGCCCATGATCGAGAGCGCCATCGCCGCGTTGCAGGCGAAGAAGGCCCTTCCCGCGCTGTCCTTGTTGAGGGACGAACGGCTCGATGAAGGCCGCTCCGTCCAGATCATGCACATCGGCTCATACGCGGACGAAGCGCCCGTGCTCGCCAGGCTGCACCACGAATTCATGCCGAAGCACGGACTCACGTTTAACGGCAAGCACCATGAGATTTACTTGAGCGATGCGCGCAAAACGGCGCCCGAAAAGCTCAAAACCGTCCTGCGCCAGCCGGTAAAGCCGGTAGCTGCGTCTCATAAGTGAGTGAGCCTTCCCCGCTGGCCCGCGTTGGGATAAGCAGTCCTGCATCGCACAGCATTTGCCCGGCGGCGGGTTGCCAATTAAGATGATAGTTTCGCATTGGGGACAACGAGATGAGCAAGCCAGCCTTCAGCCTGTGGGTTTTTTCCCTGTACATGTTTGCATTAGGGGCAATGCTGGTGGTTGCGCCCAATATTCTGCTGACCTTGTTTGGAGTTCCTGAAACGCATGAGGTTTGGATCCGCGTCGTTGGCATGCTGGTGCTCATTGTCGGATATCTCGACTTCATGGCTTCGCGCCACGAGCTGCAATTTTTTTTCGCCTGGACCGTTCCGCCGAGGCTTTGCGTGCCCGTGTTCCTCGCCACCTTTGTGATACTCGGTTGGGCTCCTCCTATCCTTATACTGTTCGGCGCGATCGACGCCGCGGGTGCGCTGTGGACTGCCGCTTGCCTCCGCGGCGAAGAATCGCCTTCAGCCGCCCGATGATCTTCCACATTCCGGCGGCGCCCTCCGCTTGACCGGCCGGACGCACGAAGCGTAAGCGTTGTGCAACCGATCCAGCCGCCGTGCACGCTGCACAACTATCCAACCTGCATCGTGAAATCCGGCAGCGGCACGAGCGAGGCAAGCGGCGGCGGCTGCTTGGCCCATTCTGCCTGCGTTTCGACTAACGCAAGCTCGCCGCGTCCCTTGCTGGCGGACAAAACAAGGCTCATCGCCGCGGAAGCCGCTTGAAGCGCCGCGCGGCTGCACAAGCCGTTCAGCCGGTGCGCCAGAAAAATGGCCGCGAAGAAGTCCCCGGTGCCATGCGCGTTCACGATCTCGCGCGGGCAAACGCAAGCGGCGGCGCTGAGTTCCTCCACGAGCATATTGGCGAGCATATCCGGCCTGGGTGCTGGCGCCGACGTCACGATCACATCCGGCTTCCACAGGGATCGCGCCGCCTCCACCGCGCCCCCGGTATCGGCAACGGTCCGGCCTGTAAGCCAGCCAAGCTCGAAGAGATTGGGCGTCAGCACATCGGCGAGCGGGACGAGCTTTTCGCGGATCGCACACGCCGCGTCGTCGCGTATGTATACACCGCCTGGCTCGTCGCCAACGATCGGATCGCAAACATAAAGCGCATTTCGATCGAGCGCCTTGATCCACCTTTCGCAAAGCACCGCGTGCTCCGCCGTGGGGATGTAGCCGGTCAGGATCGCGTCCACGCCGGCAAGCCAGCCATTGCTCCACAGCGCGCCCAGCATCGCGTCAAGCTTGGCTGGGCTGACGGGCTCGCCCGCAATCGCACCGTATCCGGGCCGGTTGGAAAGCAGCACCGTTGGCAGGCTCAAGACCTCATGCCCCATGCGCTGCAGCACGAACGCCGCGGTGGAATTGCCGACATGGCCGTAGACGACTTGAGATGAAATCGATAACACCTTCGCCATGTGCCCGCCGCCATTTCTTGCGTTTGTGGCATATAATCCGGTTTCGCAGCCGCGCTAGAAAAAACAGCCAAAGGCTGAGGAGATACATCATGAGGCCCCGCCGCAGCGTACTATACATGCCTGGTTCGAACGCCCGCGCGCTTGAAAAGGCCAAGACGCTGCCGGCCGACGCGCTCATTCTGGACCTGGAGGACGCGGTTGCGCCCGATGCGAAGGAACTGGCGCGCACGCAAGTTTGCGAGGCGGTGAAAGCTGGAGGCTTCGGCCCGCGCGAGGTGGTCATCCGCATCAACGGCTTCGCCACGCCCTACGGTCCGGCCGACTTCGCCGCGGCCCTTGAGGCAAAGCCTGACGCGATCCTTATCCCGAAGGTGGAAAGCCCGGTGGATTTGCGGCATGCGCGCAACAATGCGCCTTCCGATTGCAAGATCGCGCTGTGGGCCATGATCGAAACGCCGCTCGCGATCCTCAACCTGAAGGAGATCGCCCAGGCTGCCGCTTCGGCGGAACTGCCGCTCACCTGCTTCGTGCTCGGCACCAACGATCTCATTAAGGCCACACGCGCGCAGGCGCAGGCGGACAGGCTGCCGCTTCTGGCCTGGCTATCGCTCACGGTGGCTGCCGCGCGCGCCTTCGGGCTGACCGCCGTGGACGGTGTCTTCAACGCGATCCAGGACGAGGCGGGCTTCCGCGCGGAGTGCGCCCAGGGCCGCGCACTCGGCATGGACGGCAAGACGCTGATCCATCCCAATCAGATCGCGCCCTGCAATGAGGCGTTCTCGCCTTCGGCCGAGGAAATCGCCGCCGCGCGCAAAATCGTCGATGCGTTCGCCCTGCCCGAGAATCGAGGCAAAGGCGCCATCAGCCTCGACGGCCGCATGGTCGAGCTGCTGCACGCGGAGATTGCACGCCAGACGCTCGCCATGGCGGACGCCATCGCCGCCAGGGGGTAAGAGGCGAGTTCTAAGCGCATTACCCCTCACCCTGTCCCTCTCCCAATGGGAGAGGGGACTCCTTCTCAACGGGCTGCAACCGAGCCCCCTCTCCCATGGGGAGAGGGCTGGGGTGAGGGGCGTGACGCTCGATTATTACGCCGCTATTGCAGCCCCGCCGCATGCCGCACGCAAGCCTTCGCGTCCTGGAATTCGGCGTCGAACCCGGGCTTTGCGAATAGCGCATTCGCGATTGCCGCGCCGTAAAGCTTTCCCGCCTCCACGTCGCTGCGGAAGTGCACGCCCGCGACCATGCGGCTATGGGCGTAATCGTTGACGCGCGCGAAAATCGCCGCCCTCTTCTCCGGCATCATCTCCGCCAGCAGGAAGCCAAGCGTCGCGCCATAGGTGGAATGCCCGGACGGATAGGAATAGCTGTCGCGGGGCTTCGCCTCATCGACCGGGTGCAGCGTGTTGCCAGGGGTCGCGAAGGGACGGTGCCGGCAGAAGGAGGACTTCGCCGCATCCAAGGCGGCCGTTTCCTCCGTGCCGGCGGCTCAAGAAAAAGCTCTCGCACGCCTTGAGCGCCTCCGCATCGAACGCGATCCCCGTACCTTCCAGGAACCGCGGCAGCGATCTCTCCGCATCGCGCGCCACGTGCTGCGCTTGCTCCGGCGTCCGCGCCTGCTCCAAGGCCGCCAACTCGTCAAGCTCCGCCTTGGTCTCCTCGCAAGTCTCGCATGGCGGCGGCTGCAGCAAGCCCACCAGCGGCTCATCCGAGCGGCCCAAACATTCGGCGGCTGGCGCGGCTCGCGGACAGCCAATCAGAAATAACCCTGCCAGAACAATAGCGCCAACGCCCGCTTTTCTAACCGGCCCCATGGAATCGCCCTCCCCTCAAATCAGACCGCTCATTCTTAGTGCCGGCCCCGCCCTCTCCGCAAGGCGCGTCTTTCTTGCCACAACCTTAGGAATTGAGCGGTTGAGTTAACGGTTGTCCAACCCCTTCTTGCAATCATGGGTTGCTATAGGGGAGGCCCGGCGTTAGTTAATATCACAAGTTTTATTCGCGACTCGGGGCAACCAATGATTGTCATCGTAGATGACCGTGAAACCGTTTTAAATGGCTACACTTCGTGGTTCTGCCGTGAAGGCGTGTCGGCAACCGGCCTTGCGCCGCAGGACTTCCGGCAATGGGTGAACACGGCACCAGAGCCCGATATCGACGCCGTGGAAGCCTTCCTTCTAGGCGATTTTCAAAACCGGGAAGACATTCCGGTCAAGATCAAATTGCGCTCGGCTGCTGCGGTTATTGCCATGGCCGACACCAAATCCCTGGAAGATACGCTGGAGCTTTTCGCGGCGGGCGTCGACGATGTCGTGCGCAAGCCGGTGCATGTGCGCGAAATCCTGGCCCGCATCAAGGCCATCAGCCGCCGCACGCAAACCACCGAGAATGCGCCGCTTTCGGGCCGCATCCGGGTGTTCTCGGACGGCCGCGATCCCGAAATCGATGGCGAGCCGCTGCCCTTGCCAAGGCGCGAGCGGCGAATTCTTGAGTACCTAATGGCCAATAAGGGCCGCCGGGTCACGAAGTCGCAAATCTTCAATTTCGTGTATGGCCTATTCGACGACGGAATCGACGAGAATGTGATCGAAAGCCATATCAGTAAGCTCCGCAAGCGCCTGCGGCAAAGGCTCGGCACGGATCCCATCGACTCCCAGCGCTTCCTCGGCTACCGGCTCACGCACGAGTGAGCGTAGCGCCGCATGTGCGCTCAAAATGCCTCTTCGCTATTGGGGAGAGATATGTAACGGACGGCTATGCTTTCCGCTAACCAGACTTGATCATTTCCGCGGTGGAACATTACGCCATCTTCGTGGGCTCGCCGGAAGTTGAACGCCCGGGCATTTTACCGGCGCGTCGGCGTGCCCAGATAGGGAGCAAACCTCGCCGCATCGCCGCCAGGCGGTCCAGCAACAGGAAGCGCCCATGGCACTCTTCGCGAAAAGCAAAACGGTAATGCCCGATCCCGGAAAAGCCCTGCCCGGCCGCCCCGGTCCGATCCCAACCGCGGCGTCGCATTTCGTCAACGGCGCGCCGCTCAAGGGGCCGTACCCAGAGGGCAGCGAGATCGCCATGTTCGGCCTGGGCTGCTTTTGGGGCGCGGAGAAAGCGTTCTGGAGCCTGCCGGGCGTGCTCGTCACCGCCGTGGGCTATTCCGGCGGCTACACGCCCAACCCCACCTATGAGGAGGTTTGCACAGGCCAAACGGGGCACAACGAGGTTGTGCGCGTTGTCTTCGATCCCAAGAGGGTCAGCTATGTGGAGTTGCTGAAAGCGTTCTGGGAGGGGCACGACCCGACGCAGCACATGCGCCAGGGCAACGATGTGGGCACGCAATACCGCTCGGGCATCTACACCTATTCGGAACGTCAGGCCGAGGAAGCACGCGCCTCCAAGGAAGCGTATCAAGCGGCGCTCGGCGCGCGCGGATACGGCACGATCGCCACCGAAATCGCAGCCGGCCGGCGAGTTCCATTTCGCCGAGGAATACCACCAGCAATATCTGGCGAAGAACCCGCGCGGCTATTGCGGCCATGGCGGCACCGGCGTCAGCTGCCCGGTTGGGCTCGGGCTGGCGCCGGCTGCATCGTGAGACGGCGCGCGAAAGAGCGGCGCGCCCCCGGCTACTTGACCGTTATCGTAATTTTCTTGGAAGCCAATGCGGGATCGTAAGGGACGTGGTTGCCATCGCCTGCAACGAGTTGCAGCGTGTGCTTGCCGGGCGCGAGCGTCAGTTCTGCTTCCGTTTGCCCCTTGCCGAAGTGCTTGACGTGCTCGTCAGAGGGCAGCGGCGATTGGGCCTGCTCCCCTTTCGGCAAAGCGGCGTCGATGAGGATGTGGTGATGGGCGGTCCCGGGCTTGTCCGTTCCAGAGGGCGCGATTTCGATCCCCTTCGCCCCCATCACGACCTTGACCGGGCCGGTGACGACGGCGCCATTCCTAGGCGCAACGAAGAATACCCTCGCATTCGCGGGCCAATGAGATTGCTTGGTTGCAGCGCTTGCTGCGGTTGCTGCGAGCAAACAAGATGCGGCAAAGGCAATAAAGCCCCGACGTTTCATGAACTTCCCTCTAGCGGTTTCGTGCGTAATTTTCTTGCGCAATGAAGACCGGCTTCGGCGGGGCGGTCAAGCGGGCCAGCCTCTAAAATCCTTGTGATGCGAGGGTGATCGTGATCGCGGCTATTGGGCGGCTCATTACGATGCCGCTCGCCGCCCTTGGCGATTTTCCGGTGAGGTTTCTGGGATCGGAAGCCTTCGATGTAATTGGAGCGGGCGAGGCGATTCGAACGCCCGACCCTAACCTTGGCAAGGTTATGCTCTACCCCTGAGCTACGCCCGCTCTGCCCAGTGGCTTGCGTCACCGGCCCGCCTTTATTGCCCAAATTCATATGGGATGCAAGCCTTCTGTAGCCACTTTATCGCCTTCCCCCAACTGCGGCCGCACCAGCGGCATCCCCGTGGTACGCGAAGGAGCGGCCGGGGCGGAAGAAGCGGGCTGACGGCTCGGGGCAACGGGCAACACCTCCCAAAACAGCCCCGTTCCGATTATCGACACAATTGGCGTTAGAGTACCGCCAGCAATGTGCAGCCACCGCGCGGCCCGTTCTCCGCCTTAGACGCGGCAATCCGGCCGCAACAACACCGAGCTCATGTCCGTTCCGGCGGCCGGCGTGCTCCACCGCGGGCGCCGCTGAATTCTCAGATGGACAATCTCTCCAGGATCTTCATGACTTCTCACACGGCGAAAGCTCGCAGCGTGCATCCTACTGGCCCTTCCGGTATTCTATTCTTCCGCCGCTGGTCAGGCTCAAGATCTGGCGGGAAGTGGCTGGAACAAAGTAAATTATGGGCCAGAGACCGCTATACCCATGAGCAGCTTCAAAAAAACGATCACCACGGTCTTCTGGGTTGGCGAGGATGCAAACGGAGAGAACAGCTATATCGATAATTATGGGAGCTATTGGGACCCGAAATGGATGAAGCATTTCGGCGGGCTGGATTCTCCCAAGCACCGCGACGGCTATTTCCCGGCCGGCTTCAAGCCTAAGCAAAATCCGTTCTATGTGGCTTTGCCTTTTGCCGAGGTGGACCGGGATGGCAACCTCAAGGAGGCCGCAAAAAGGATACCGGGATTTGGCGAAGGCCGCGAGCCGCTGACCCGCAATCGCTGGGTCGAAATACGCTATAAGGGCAAGTCCTGTTACGCCCAGTGGCAGGATGTCGGGCCGTTCGGGGAGGACGACTTCGATTGGGTGTTCGGGGACGCCCAGAAGCCCAAGAACCGGGAGGGCCTCAAGGCCGGCCTCGATATTTCTCCAGCCGCCGCGCAATATCTGGGCGTCGAGGACAGCGCGCGCACCGAGTGGCGCTTTGTGGATGAGGCGCAGGTGCCCGGCGGCCCATGGAAGGCTATCGTCACGAGGTAGGCCCGGCCGGTGCGTCGCACAACGGTCATACCCCTCACCCCAGCCCTCTCCCAGCAAGCTCGCCTTGGCGAGCTTGCCACTTGGAGTGACCGCATTCGCAAGCGAATGCGGTTGGAGAGGGAGTCCCGCTGTGCCCGCTGAGAAGGCGTCCCCTCTCCCCATCCGCATTCGCTTGCGAATGCGGACACTCTGAGTTGCAAGCTCGCCAAGGCGAGCTTGCCGAGAGGGACAGGGTGAGGGGTATGACCGTTGTGCGGATCGCCGGTCCCCGGCGCTAAAGTCCGCCCGTCGTAACCGTGGCTTTGCGTTCGAGCTTGCCCCAGCTCACGAGGCGGCCCTGCACCGCCTTGAACACCGATTTCGCCACGACATAATACATGATCTGGCGGTAGCCGAAGCGCTGCAAAACCAGCCACCACAAGAGCGAGCGGTCTTCCTTCTTCTCCAGGAAGAAGGCGATTCCCGCGGCCGTAAGATCGACGGCCATGAATGCGGCGTAGTAGCTCGCGGTGATGAAGAGGTTCTCCGAATTGTATTGCTCGCCGTGCTGCAGATAATCGGTAAGCGTTCTCATAAGCTGCACAACGAGCGCCAGATCGACCAGCGGGGATACGAGCGCTAGCGCGATCTGGAACAGCCACACCTGCGGAAGAGCCACCAGCCCAAGCGCGCCATAGCGCGGGTTCAGGTTCATGCGCCGGTGCTTCCACATGCACTGAAGCGTACCGAACGCCCAGCGGAACCGCTGCTTCGCGAGCCCGCCGATCGTGTCCGGCGCCTCGGTCCAGGCCAGCGCGGACGAATCGAAAATCACCTTTTCGCCCTCGCGCTGGATTTGGATGGTGAGGTCCTGGTCCTCGGCAAGGGTGTCAGCCGGGAACCCGCCGATCTTCACGATGGACTCCCGCCGCCATGCGCCAACCGCGCCGGGCACGACGGTGATGCAGCCAAGCGTGGCCAGCGCCCGGCGCTCCAGGTTCTGCGCCGAGATATATTCAAGCGCCTGCCAGCGCGTCAGCATGTTGATCCGGTTGCCAACTTTTGCGTTTCCAGCGACGGCGCCAATCTTTGGATCGGCAAACCAGCGGACGAGCCTCGATATGGTTGAAGGCTCGAACTGCGTATCGGCATCGAGCACCACGACGATATCGCCGGTTGCCCGCGCCAGGCCGAGATTGACCGCCCTGGCCTTGCCTCCATTCTGTGTCGTAATGAGATTGACGCGGGCCTCTTCCGAAAAGCAGGTGCGCACAACCTCCGAGGTGCCATCTGTCGAGCCGTCGTCGATCACGATGACATCGAGGTTCTGGTGCGTGCTGGCCAGTATGTGCCGGATGGACGTGCCGATCACCCGGGCCTCGTTATAGGCCGGGATAAGCACCGAGACCGAAAGGCCCTCCTGGTCCGAAGGCATCTGCCGGCGATTTTCGCGAACCCGGCCGATCAACGCGAGCCCGCACAACACCACCAGCCTGCCGATGCCCAGCGCGATCGCCAGCTCGAACATGGAGATGAGCCCGTCCTGCAGCCAGCTGAAGGTGAAGAACACGTAGCGGTTCACGAACGGCGTCGCCTCCTCGGCCGGGACCGGGGGCATGGCCTGGTCCTTTGTCCACTTGGCAAGCTCCGACACCGTGACGAACTCGAATCCCTTCTCACGCATCGTGTCGATGATCCTTGGCAGCGCCGCGACCGTGCGCCAGCGCTCGCCGCCGCCGTCATGCAACAGAATGACCTGCCCGCGTTTCTCGGGATCTGGGTTCGTCGCCTCCTTGACGACAACATCGACCATTTCGTCCGGCGTAACCTTGGCCTGCCAATCGTCGGGATCGACCTTCAAGCCAACCGTGAGATAACCGAGGTGCTCGGCGACCTCCATCGGCGCGATCTCCTGCGCTGTGGACGGTTCCGCGTCGCCGAAATAGGGCGGCCGGAAAAGCCTGGTCGAGCGCCCCGTCAGCGCCTCGATCAGCCGCTGTGTCGCATTCAGCTCGATGCCCGCCACGCTGTCGGTCGTTTCGCCGATATTGGGGTGGGTGAAGGTGTGATTGCCAAGATCGTGCCCTTCCGCCAGCACGCGCTGCACGAGCCTCGGATTGGCCGCGCCGTTCTCTCCGATGACGAAGAAGGTCGCGTGGACGCCCTTCGCCTTTAAGATATCGAGGATTTTCGGCGTCCATTCGGAACTTGGGCCATCGTCGAAAGTGAGCGCGAGCTTGCCCGGAACCTCCCCGCCGCGGCGGATCACGAAGGACGCGGGCATCTTTGTATAGGTTTCCCCGATGACGGTGGCGTTCGCGCTGTCCACCTTGAACTCGCGGGCGCCTGACGAGGGCTCCGCCGCGATCTGCAGAAGCTCCCCGTGCCCGATGAAGTTCACGTCGTTCGTCGGCAGGATTTCGGCGAGCGAGGGGGGCGGTGGCGCATTATAGGTTCGCGGAAGGACGGACCACATCGAGGGGTCCTCCGCGCCAAGTCGCCACAGCGCATAGCCGACCGGGCGGTATTTGTCCGCCGCGCGCAGCTGATTGTAAGCCGTCACCGCGTCGAGGAACCAAACCCGGTGCGTTCTGCCTGCGTCGCCATAGGAAAAGCGGGGGTTGAGCGTCTCGGGATCGAATTCTATGGTTGCCTTGGCGTCCCTGGCGGTCAGCATCACCTCCTGAAAGGTGATGTCGTCCGCCATCGGGGCACCTTCGGTCCAATCGTACCCGTAACTGCCGATAGCCACGATGGTGTGAGCTGGATCGAGATCGCGCATCCTGAGTGCCAGCCGCGTCGAGAACCACGATTGCGAGCCAACGGGTCCGGCATCGCCCGAGGACCAGTGCTCGTCGTACCCCATCAGCATGAGGTAATCGCAGCGTTTCGCGTAAGCCTTGTAGTTCCAGGACGGATCGTCGAAGGGGGCCGCCACCGTGACCAGCCAGCCATGCGGCTTGAACGCGGCGCTTAATTCCGACAGGAACGCGAGCACATCCTTGTGGGCGGTATCGGGGAATTGCTCGAAGTCGACGGTGGCGCCTTGAAGGTTATTGTGCTCGATAAAGTTCACAATACCCTCGATGCGGTCTTTCCTCTTTTGCGGGTCCGCGAGCATGCGGGCGAGCCCCGCGCCGTCCCACTGATAGGCGGACGAGTTTTGGATCATCACCAGAATGGCCGCCGAAGGCTTTTCCTGCCGGATCAGCTCCAGCCCCCTGTCATCCAGCGTGTCCTTCAGGTCCATATTGTCGCCCAGCAGGTAGAGCCAGCTGGCGACCACCCAATCGAGATGCTGGATGTTGTTCTTGAGCGAGGCGAAGCTGGCATCGTCCCAGTTCGCGTAAAAACCGACGGTAAGCGGCTTCTCGTGCCGCTCCCCAACCTGCGGTTTCTGGCCCTTCGCCCTAGCCGCCGCCATGGCCAGCGGGTGCACGGAGTGCGAAAACCTTTTCCTGTGCGACTGAGCCTTCCTTGCGAGGTTCCGGACCGAAGGCAGCAGATGCTTGATTTTCGCGACGTCGTTCAACATCGAATAGCGCTGCACAGGCGTGGCTCTGAGCGAATTCGGGGAACGAGCGGAACAGGAACAGGCTCGACAGGAACACAACGCCCGCAACCGTGCTCATCACGGCGAGCGTCCAGGCAACGCGGGATACGTGCGCGGCCCGGCGGTCTTTGGGATCGAAAAAAATCGGGTTCTGTATCATTCTGCTATTGCGAGCCCGGAAGTCAGCTTTCGATTAACCACGGCGCCAGCCATGGCGAGCAGCCGCCGGATCGGAGAAACCCGTTCGGCGGTCCTGCCAGAGGAAGTTAGTCAGAAGCCTATAAGAAGCCCCGTTCGCGGCCCAACTCGATAGTAGGCCATCCCACATGAACATAAGCTGTACAGCCCCCTCCACCTTTCGCCAAGGGTGTTTGCGCGGCATTGTTGCTTTAGGTCCGCGCGTGTTGCCCGGTCAGGGTCTGAGACGGCTGTTCGCCTGAGCCGTCAGCCACGCGAAGGTGGCAGCCCTGGCACTGTCGCTTAGGCTTGAGGGAAGCACGCCGTAAAGCGCGATGTTGCCGCCATCGGTTCCTGGAAAATTACAAGAGTATATCCCTGGCGGCGCGCCTGCGGCTGGCTTGGCGCGGGAAATGCCTTCCAAGGCTTTGGCCGCCGTGTCGCTCCAGACCTCCAGCACAAACATTTTTCGCACCCCGCTCGCCCATTGCGCAGGTGCCGGGGACGACGAATCGGAGGCCGTGGGATGACGGCAGAAATAGCCGCCCGCCGGGTCGATGCCGCCGGTTATCAGCAAGAGTGCATCTTGCGGGGCGCCGTCGCGAGGCACCAGCCCCGCGTCGCGCCTGACGATTTGGAGAGCCTGCTGCAGTTCGTAGCGCGGGATTGGCCTTGAGCCCTGCGAAGGCAGGTAATCGGAGCCTGGGCGCGAGCCTTCGATCAGCTTTGTGAGCAGCGTGTCGCGGTCCTGTCCTGCCGCGAGCTTGCCGCCCCACAAATTCTCACGCATCGCGGTTTCGGGACCGGCCCCCTGAGCCTGCACCCGCCCAAGCACTCTTCTCTGCCATGTCCCCTCCGAAACCGAGGATGCGAGGTCCAGAGCGCCCGGCCAAAATCCCTCGGCCACGCCTGCGCCGGCTTGATCGGAAAAATCGCTATCCGTCGAGACGAGCGCGATGAGAGTTTGCCCAGACGCCAGCTCGCGAAGGCTCCGTACAATCGAGCCGGAGCGTATCTCATCCGCCGTCACATTGGGGCGGCCCTCCAGTTGGCACCCGGAGCCGGCGCTGTAGAGCCGGGCGGCGTCGCCGTCCTCTGCCGTATCGATCAGCAGCGCGCTCTTGTCCGCATTGCCGGGCAGGTCCGGCGCGTAGGATGCTCCCTCCTCGCGGAACCGCAAGCTCTGCGGGTTTGCGAACCAGCCGGCGCCAAGCCGCCGGATTTTGAATACATCGAGGGCGAGTTCGCAGCCGCTGACGTTTTCAACGCCGCCGCCGGCGATTTTGATCGTTAGCCCGGAGGCCCGGATGAAAAGCGGCTGGGCCGTGACAACGGTCCGCGCCTCCTCGGTCCTTGCGCCCGAGACCTGGTAGTGCGGAAGCGCTCTTTGCAGCGTTTCAAGCTTTGTGGCCTCCGCGAAAGCATCGCCGGGCAAGTCCAAGGCCAATCCGCCGGCGACCTGGCTCGCGGCCGCACCCATGATGGCGACGCTTCCCTCCGCCTGAAGAACCTCGCCCGCGTCGATCGCGTCTCCGGATTTGCTCTCGAAGGCAAGCACGAGTTGCCGGGAAGGAGCCGGGGCTGGGGGCGGGGGCGTGGCCGTGGCAGGGTTCGCCGCCTGCTCTTCCACGCGCGGCCCGGCCGGGGTATGGGGCGCCGGCTGCTCTTCCACGTGCGGGACGGTTGCGGTAGCTGCCGGTTGTGCAACTGCCGTCTTAGGCGCAGGCGCAGGCGTGGCAGCCGGAGTGCAAGGTGGACAACCGCCGGGCTTCGGCTCGATGCGAGCGGCTTTGGGTGCGGCGGCAACAGGCGGCGAAACCCTGCCCGGCGCCCGGACAGCTTCTTTAGGCGGGGACGCGGGCCCCGGCGATTGTGCGGGCTTGCAATCCGCCCCCCTCTCGGGTTCGCCCGGAGTTTCCGGCTGCGGCGCTTCCCGCTTCAACGCCCACTCGACATAGGTCTGCGCGAGCTGCGGCAAATCGCTCGGGCAGTCTCTTTCGCACAGTATGAGACCTGGCAAGCCGCAGGTAAAAAAGGGCCGGATCAGCGAGAAGCTATTGCCGCCTCTCTTGAGACGGAAGCTCACGTCCGCGAAATCGTCAGCGCCGGTAAGCGAGGACGTGGGGGCGAAAGCGGCCTTCCCGGCGTCCTCCTTCAGGTCCCCGCTCTGCTGGCCGTCGCTTCCTATGAAGAATACCGGCATCTTAAGCAGCGGCCCAATTGCATCATCGCGCGCGATGACGCAGGTCTTCGCCGTGCCGGTAAGAAACAGCGCGATCGGTTCGGCGGAGTTGAGCGAAAGGCTAAAGGTGCGGTGAAAGACCCGGTGCGCGCCCGCTTCGAGGGAAGCCGGCAACTGGACGAGTTCGCCCTCCGCTTGAAGCACGAAATGCCGGGACTTGAGGCTTATGCCAATGGCGAGCCGGTTCTGCGGCCACTTCTTGCAAACGGCGGGCGCGGTTGACCGGCCAGCCCAAGCGTGCCGCGGCGAAAACAAAGGAAGCCCGGCCAGGAGCAGGACCAGGCAAACAAGGCGCCATGCTGATATGCGTGCGGAGTTCATGAAGCGGCGTGCGGACCGGAAAGGACTGGCTTTAAGATAACTCTAGTTCAAGTTTTATGCAAAAAACCGTGCACGCATCGTTAAGCGCCCCGGTAATTCATTCTTTTGGTTAGCGAACTGGATAGCCCGCGGTGCCGGGCAGTCCCGGCTCCCTCTCGCAAAACGTGCGCTCCTTTGAACCCAGCAGCCCGTCCGGCACACAAAGTTGCAACGGCGTTGAATGAACGCGCAGGCCGGAACAGGAGACAGCAACCATGGAACGGATCAGGAAAGCCTTGGGCGTGGCGGCAGCGATTTCGATCGCTTCGGCCTCTTTTGCCAGTGCCGAGGACAGCTTTGCCGGGGCGGACGCCATCGCGGCGGCGCATGAGCTGATCGTGGCCCAGGATCAGGGCGGCCACATGAAGCAAGTGTCGGAAGCGCTTGGGAAAATGATCCAGGAGCAGTTTTCCGCCACCGATCCCGCGGCAGGCAAATTCGCGGGCAACTTCTTGCGCACGGCTCTTTCGCCCAATTCGCCAGCGATGAAGAAATTCATCGCCGATGTGCAGGCCCTTCAGGTGGCGGCCTTCGCGAACGAGCTTTCGGCCGATGAGATGAAGCAGCTCGCCACGTTTCTGCAGTCGGATGCCTACAAGAAGCTCTCCGCGGCCAACCTCAAAATCCTCGCGAGCGCCGCACCGGTCGTCACTCAGTTTCAAAAGAGCTTGCAGATTGAAGCCTATGGGGAGCTTACAAGGGAGCAGCCGAAAAACGCGGCGGCCTGGAATGGCTTGTGCTGGATCACGATAACGGCCGGCGGAGAGCCGGATAAGGCGCTCGGCTATTGCAACAACGCGCTGCAGCTCAATCCCCGGTTCGCGCATGCCTTGGACAGCCGTGGGCTTGTGTATCTGAAGCTCGGGGATTTCGACCGCGCGGCCGCCGATTACGACGCAGCCTTGCGGATTTGCCCGCGGATGGCCGGTGCGGCTTATGGTAGGGGCATCGCGAAGATCAAGCGTGGCGATTTCGCGGGCGGCTCCGAGGACATCGTCATGGCCAAGACCGCCAATGCAAACCTCGTCGCACAATTCGCCTCCTACGGGGTCAAATAGGCGCAAACAGGCCCCCCCGGCCGCTTCTGTTAACACTTCCGCGCGCCTCGGCCCTTGGCCGGGGCCGCGTTTCGATTTGGAACTAATTTAACAGAAACGGCTTAAGAATTCGTTAGGTGCGAGGATTCGATGCAAGATATTGATTTTGCGCGACGAAATATAGAGGCGCCGGCGGCCCGGCCGGTGCATTCGAGGGCATATGTTGGTTAACTCGAAAACTGCGCGTATATTTAAACGGATTCTGGAACTCGTAGAATCCAGCCAAAAACGCGAAAAGATTCGCGAAAAGCGGGGGGCGGAAAATATGAGACCCGCGCGTTTACCTTAACGCGATTAAGCATATCGCGACCGTAGGGAAAGAAAACCGTTCGGTAGCGAATAGTACCGGACATCCGCTCGATCGCGTCACTCAGCGGCGTCATCCCGGAAATGCCGGAGGCATTATCCGAGATCAGCAAACCGGGCTCTGATATGATCGAGTGCTCCATATAATTCTCCACTACACTAATGCTATTTAAGTAATCACCCAGGCATGCCGTTATACTCAGCAATTCAAAATTGCTTCGCGGACAACCACAAGATGATAGCGGCCCAGTGAGAATGCAACTAGAACGCGACGCTTTTCCACAACTTTGCCGATAGATGCCCGCACACCGTGCAAGCAAGCTGTGTGGGCACGGCGACACAAGGTTCGCACAAGCCTCCCATGTGAACAATACGAGAACACGGACGCGCATGCTGGGGCATTGCGCTAGGTTTTGCGAGTACGGATGTGGGATAGTGTGATGAAATTTGGCTATGCGTGCACATTTACCGGCAAGCCGCGCGGCGACACGCCAGCGCCGCCAGCATCTTGCGTTTGGCGAGCATACCCGCCCCCATCGCACAAAACATGCCATGAAGCTATGTATTGGGCAGAGCTTACCGCGCGGTGCCCCGGCCGCAGGCGCGATAGGGCGGCCGTGAGAGGCAAATCGATTAGCGCCTGTGCGCGGTTATGTCAATTGCTCCGCTTGCGTTCTTTTTACCGCCCGCCGCGCGCTGCTGAACGGGGGTGCGGTTTGGCCCACGGCGCTCTATATACAGCGAAACAGCGTACCCCGGGCTGGGTTTGCATTGCCGGCTCAAGGCGTTTGTAGCGGCGCTCCCCCGCTCCAATCTAAACGAAGTTCAAAGCGGCTTTCCCCTCCATGCGAAATCTAGCGTTGCAGTTCTGGACCCTTGCCGGCCCCTATTGGCGTTCGGACGAGCGGTGGAAGTCCGGCGGCATTCTGCTGGCCGTGATCGCGCTCAACCTCGGATCGGTCTACATCACGGTCCTTATCAACCTTTGGTACGCGCTGTTCTACAATGCCTTGCAGGAGCGGGATTTCTCGGCCTTCAGCTATCAGATCGTGCGCTTCAGCGTGCTGGCCGCGATCTACATCGTTGCCGGCGTCTACCGCATCTATCTGCGGCAGATGCTGCAAATCCGCTGGCGCAACTGGCTGACGCAGCGCTACGTGGCGCGCTGGCTTCAAAACGACGCCTACTACCACCTGCAACTTTCGGGAGGCGCCACCGATAACCCCGACCAGCGTATTCAGGAGGACATCAACAGCTTCATCGCCCAGACGCTGCTCCTGGGGCTCGGCCTGCTCGATTCGGCCGTGACGCTCGCGTCCTTCGCGGCCATTCTTTGGGGGCTGTCGGGCACGCTTGAAATCGCGGGGCTTGCCATTCCTGGCTACATGCTCTGGGCCGCCATTTTGTATGCCATCGTTGGCACCTGGCTCGTGAACCGCATCGGCCGGCCGCTGATCGGCTTGAACTATCAGCAGCAGCAATACGAAGCCGACTTGCGCTTCTCGCTCGTCCGCCTGCGCGAGAACGCGGAAGGCATTGCGCTCTATGGCGGCGAGAAACCGGAGCTCAACACCGTCTCGGCGCGGTTCGCCAACGTCGTCTCCAACTGGTGGGGAATCATGCGGCGGCAGAAGCTTCTGACCTTCTTCTCCTCCGGCTATTCCCAGATTGCGATCATCTTTCCTTATGTGGTTGCGGCGCCGCGCTATTTCGCGGGCGCGTTCCAGCTCGGCGAATTGATGCAAACCGCGCAAGCCTTCAGCCAGGTGCAGACCGCGCTGTCCTGGTTCGTTTCGAGTTACACCGAAGTCGCGGATTGGAAGGCGACTGTCAACCGGCTTGTTGGCTTCGAGCGGGCACTTGCCGAAGCGGACCGGAGAAGCCGCAACGGGCTGACGCAGATCGAGGTTCCGGGCGGGCGGGCTCTCTCGGTTTCAGAGGCGAATATCTACTTGCCGGACGGCTCGCCGCTGCTCACGGACCTGAGCTTCGAGCTTCCCGCCGGAGCCCGCGTTCTCATTTCAGGCCCGTCCGGCGTGGGCAAGAGCACGCTGCTTCGGACGCTTTCCGGCATATGGCCCTATTGCGACGGAAATCTTTGCCTGCCCGCGGGCGACCGCACGCTGTTCTTCCCCCAGAAGCCCTATCTGCCGCTTGGCACGCTCAGGGACGCGCTTTGCTATCCCGATATCGCGTCCAGCTACGCCAAGGACGAGGTGAAGGCAGCACTTGGCGCGTGCGGGATGGCCGCGTTCGGCGGGCGGCTGGAGGAGCACGCGAACTGGGCGATGCAGCTTTCGCCGGGCGAGCAGCAGCGCATGGCCTTCGTGCGCGCGCTGCTCTTGCGCCCGGACTGGCTGTTCCTCGACGAGGCGACGTCGGCCCTCGACGAGGACTCCGAGGCGATGCTTTACACGGCGATTTTGGAGAGTCTGGATGGCTGCGCGGTTATTAGCATCGCGCACCGCCGCAGCCTGGCGCGGTTCCACGACCGGCAAATCGTCTTTTCGAAACACGCCGGAATACACAGCGCGCAGATTGCCCTGCCGGGAACCGCGTAATTCGAGATCCGGTTGAACCTAAATCCGGCAGTTGGAACTGGCTGGATGGGAAAACGCCAGACCGCGCTCTAGCCCTCGCTGGGCCGTCACCTTGAGGGTGACGGCGGCGGCTCACAGGCTGTAAGCGTCATTCCCGCGAAGGAGTGTGTGAAAAAATCGAAATTGCAGGCTTCGGTAAGACTCCGCAGCGTCATTCCCGCGAAGGAGCGTGTGAAAAAATCCCTGCGCCGGCGGCCGGGCTGTGATTCACTCAAGCGGAGACGAATCGGCGGCGAGGGCAGGCGATGACGAAGGGTACGGGCACGGCGCGGATTATCGAAGCGGACCGCTCGCAATTGGGCTGGGACCTGGTTGACTTGGACGCCTGGCTGTCCGCGGATCATCTGGCGCGCGTAATCTGGGCCTTCACGGGAACTCTCGACCTTTCGGCTCTTTATGCGGCGATCAAGTCCGTGGAGGGCGAGGCAGGGCGCCCGGCCATCGATCCGCGCGTTTTGCTGGCGCTTTGGCTTTATGCGACAGCCAAAGGCATCGGTTCGGCGCGCGAGCTTGACCGGCTTTGCAGCCGCGACCTCGCTTATCGCTGGCTCGCAGGCGGGGTTCCGCTCAACTACCACACTCTGGCAGACTTCCGTGTTGGGCAGGCCGCCTTCCTCGATAAGCTTCTGACGGACAGCCTGACGGCGCTGCTGGCGGCAGGTGTGCTCAAGCTGGAAGAGATCATTGTTGACGGCACGAAGATCAGGGCTCCGGCCAGCCGCAAATCCTATTTGCGGGCTGAGCGGCTCGAAGAGGTGGAGAAGGCCGCCAAGGCGCGGGTGGAGAGCCTAAAGGCCGAGGTTGAGGCCGATCCCGCGGCCTCCAGCCGTCGCAGCCAGGCCGCGCAAGAGCGCGCGGCGCGCGAGCGCCTCGAAAAGATAGAAGCTGCGCGCGAGGCTCTTAAAAAGCTCGAAGCCGAAAGGGAGGCGCGCAAGAAGACGCACCCCAAGGACGAAAGCAAAAAGAAGGAGCCTGCGGCATCCACCACCGATCCCGAGGCACGCCGCATGCGCTTTGCGGATGGCGCGGTGCGGGCCGGATATAATGCGCAGCTTGCCGTCACCTCAGACCATGGTTTTATCGTTGGGATCGATATAACGGACCGCCGGAACGATGCAGGCTTCGCCCGCCCCATGGCCGAAGCCGTCGAGGCCCGCCTGGGCCAATCGCCAAGCCGCCTACTCGCCGATACGAACTATGCCACGGCAGAGGATATTGAAGCGCTTGGCGGCAGGGAAGAAAATCCCATCGACGTTTATGCGCCGCCGCAGCCCGTGAAGGAAGGCACCAAACCGGAAAACCAGGCCCGGCGAAAGGCCAAGCTCGCCAAGGAGCCGGCCGCCGTCAAGGACTGGCGGCAGAGAATGGAAACCCCGGAAGCCGCGGAAAAGATGAAAAAACGCAAGCGCATCGAACTCGTCAACGCCCAAACCAAGGATCGCGGTTTGGATTATCTTCCCGTCCGGGGCCTCGTCAAAGCCAAGGCCATCGCGCTTTGGCATGCGCTCACACATAACCTCATGACCGCCATCAGGCTGGATGCCGTTACACTCAATGGAATGGCGGCGGCAGCATGACCCGGGACGGCCCCCCTCGCAAATCCTGCCCCGGCACGGCTTGGCGTGCCTCAATAACGCGCCGGGGAGGCAAAAAACGAATTTTTTCACACGCTCGAAGGCGGGAATCCATTTATCAAGCTGGAACAAGCTCTTATATGGGTCCCCGCCTTCGCGGGGACGACGCTGCGGCTGGGCAGCCAGAGCTTGGAGCGATTCCAACTGCCGGATCCGGTATGACCGCTCTTCCGCCCGCTACTGCCGCGCCGCGCTTTTCTGGCCGGCGGTGCGTTCCAGCCGCATGCCGCCGAACCACGCCTCGCCGCTCAGATACTCCTCCGATGCCGACCGCGACTCATGGAAGAGACGAAGCACCTGGCCCACGCACTCCGCACTTTGCGGCACATCGGCTTCGAGCGTGAACACGCGCCACTCCTCCGACTCGCCCACGAGCATCTCCGTCTCGCCCAAAACGGTCTGGGGCGCGGAGACGCAAGAAATCCGCCAGCGAAGGCCGCGCTTGCCAACGATCGAGCCGTGAAGCTTGCCTTCCAGCCGGTAATGGCCGGCCGGCAGCAAGAGCGCTTGCTCGATGACCGGAAATTCGATGCGGTCTTGCCCGAAGCTCAAATGCAGCAAGCGCTGGCTGCCCGGCCGGCCCCAAGGCACGAACTCAGCGCTCACGTTGGCCCCTGGCGCGATGACCCAGTCGAACACCGTTAGCGAGGAGGCTGGCTCCTCCTCGTACCCCGGATCGGTCAGGAATCCTATCTTGTCCAGCCGTTCCCGCGGCAGCGTCCGCAGCCACAGATCGTATGCTATATCGGCGGCGCTATTCCAAAAGAGGTAGCTTATATATAGCCCGATCTCACTGGTATCCGGCGGCCTTTTGGTATTCCTAAGCTCCGCCAGGAGCGCCAGCGCGGCCGGGTCCTTGTGCGCCAGGTCCCAAAGCGATCGCAGAAACTCCCGCCGCCAGCCCGGGTCTCCGGCAAGCCAGTCCGCGACCAGCCTGCGGCCTCCAGGGTCCCTGGATATGTTCAGAAGGTAGCTGAAACCGTAGCTCGCCATCCCCGGCCTAGTGCGCAACAGGATGTCGGCATATACGATGGCGTCCGAAAAATCCCCCCGGTAGTAGCTATCGTTGAGAAGCCAGAAAACGGCGGCCGTTTCCCTCCGGGAGCGCTTGACCGCCTCACGCATCAGGCCCCGGGCCCGCTCGGGGTCTCCGGTAGCCTCCGCCAGAAGCCGGTATGCCGCGGCGTTTAGAGGATCGGCGGAAATTGCCTTGGACGCAAGGTCATGGATCTGCGTGCCCAGTTCTGCGCGCAAGCCCGCTGGCCCGGCTCCCTCCGCCGCGGCCTCTTGCGCCTTTGGCAGGCTGGCAAGCGAGGCGCCCTCCTTGTCTTTCTCCACGCCCGGCGTTTCCGGCGCGCCGCTTTCCTGCTCCGCCGACTGGCTGGCTCCGCCGCCCATGTTCCATAGAAGTTTTTCGCGGACCTGCCCGGCCTTGCTGACAAGTGCGGCGGGATTGTTGGGGTTCAGCGCGAGCGCCAAGTCCGGCTCCGCCGCCGCGAGGACATAGGGAAGACTTTTCGTCAGCACGGCCCAGCAGAGAAAGAAGCTGAGAAGCGCTGCCGAGGACGAACGCCACGGGTGGGCCAAGATCGCGTTGAGCGCGGGAATCGCGGCGGGCAGCAGGGCCCGCTTGTAGCGGCTGTTACGATGGCGGCGGTGCTTCCTTTCACTCATTTGAAGCGTCCCAAGTAGATGAGCAGCCGGGTCCAAAGAGGCTCTCGTTCGATCCTGTAAAGGGCGAGCCTCCGGGTCGCTGAGCCGAAGCTCGCCGCGCCCGCGCCCTGACCGGGGTTTTTGACTTCCGATTTCCGCGAGGCATCGTAAGCGGCGCGGCGCTCGCCGGTTTTGAGGTTTTCCCACGCCCCGGTGACCAGCCCGGCCAGCGCGCTCATATCGAAATGGCGAGCCTCGCCGCCCGGGCTTACGTGGTCGGGATGAAGCCCCTTCAGGATCAGGGCCATGTGGCGGCGCAGTTCCGCGGGCGTGGCTCCGCTGCCGGTGCCCAGGACGCGGTAGCTGTCGGCCTTGCGCGTTAAAAGAACCTGCTCCATGAAAAAGCTAGCAGCTTGCCTGAGCAGCGCCTCGGGCCTGCCGGTGAGCTTCCGGGCTTCCTCTAAAGCCTCGGGCTCTCCCGCGGCAACTTCCAAGAGCAGTGTCACCCCCCTTGGCAGCGACGACCGCCGGGCAAGCCGCGCCAATTGCGGCCGGCGAAGCATGGCCAAAGCAGCTTCGAGCGCTTCAAGACTCCGTTCGCTCATGCTTCCCCCGGCTTTGGAGCCTCGCTACCTCTGGCACTTTCTCTTTGCCGTAGTCCGCGCCGCCATAGCTGTAGCCGTACCCATAACCGTAGCCATAGCCATACCCGTAGCCATACCCGTACCCATAGCTGACGGCTTTCGCGTCGAATTTGGTGAGCACTGCCCCCACCACCGCAATGCGCGCAATCGCGAGCCTCCGGAGCGCTGCCCGGATGAACGCCTTGCGCTGATCGCCCGCCCCCACCACGAACACCGTCGCCGCGGTCGCGCTCGCAAGCAGCTGCGCGTCGGCGATCCCCATGAGCGGCGGACTGTCGATGACGATCAGATCGAAAACCTCCGAGCCAAGCGTGACCAGGGAGAAGATCCGGTTGCCGCCCAGAAGATCGGCTGCATTCGGGGGCAGCGGCCCGGAGGCCATGAAGGCGAGATTGGGATTGTCGGTCTTCTGAACCAGCTCCGGAGGCACCGCGTTGCCGGTAAGATAGTTGCTGAGGCCGCATGAATTATTCCGGCGCAGCTTTACGTGTAGAGATGGCTTGCGCAGATCGCCGTCCACGAGCAGCACCTTCAGGCCTAGCGAGGCGAAGTGCCGCGCGATCATCACGGCCGTCGTGGACTTACCCTCCCCTGGGCCGGAGCTTGTAATCGAGATGGATCGCGGCAACCCGGATTCGGTGGAAAATTGCAGCGCAGTTCCAAGCGACCGGTGCGCTTCGCTGAGAGACGAGCGCGGGTCTCTCAGCGCCTCCTCCATGTTCGCATCGACCGCCGGAATCACCCCAAGGGCGGCGATCCCCGAGAACTGCTCCAACTCCTCCGGCGCCCGCACGCGGTCGTCGAGTATCTCCATCAGATAGGCAACGCCGCCGCCCAAAACGATGCCCAGCACCAGCGAAAACAAGACCGTGCGCGGTATATTCGGCTCGGACGGGTGGTCCGGAAACACGGCGGGATCGGCAATGAAAATATTGGTGGTACCCGATCCGCTCGCGATATCGACCTCCTTATAACGTTGCAGCAGGCTGTTATAAAGACCCCGGTTGGTGTCGACCTCGCGTTTGAGGATATTATACTGGATGCCCTTCTTCTGAAGACCGAGAACCTCTTCGCGCAACTCCTCCACATGCTTCTTCATCTCGTTTTCTTGGGTGAGGGCACCCTCGTAAGCCGCTTTAAGCGAGTTGCGTATCGCGTTCACCTCCGAGGCGAGCTGCTTGTCGGTCTCCTTGATTTTGTTCGAAATCTGCACCATCGCCGGATAGCCCGGCTTAAAGGATTCCAGTTTCTCCTGATACTCGGTTTCGAGCTCCTTCTTATGCGTCCGGAGTTCCTCGATGAACTTGTTCGATAGAAACTGCGAAAGGTGGGTTGCCGGGGTATTCTGTACTTGCCGCCACTGCTGCTCGGCTTTGATGCGTTCTGAAATGAGCTGCCCCAGCGCCGTGTTCGCCGCCTGGAGGTTATTTTCGGCGACAGACGCCTTATCGTTGACCTCTACGATTTTCTCCTTCTCCGCGAACTCAAGCGACGCTCTCTCGGACTCCTCCATGCGGAGCTTGAGCTGCTTGATCTGGTCGTCCAAAAAGTTCTTGGCGTAGGCGTTGGCCTTAAATCGCTTATCGACGTTCGAGGCCATATAGGCGTCGGCATAGGCGTTGGCTATTTTCTGGGCGCGGCCTGGATTGGGGTCCGTGTAGCTCACGTCGACGAGACGGGAGCCTATAACCGGCTTGACCTCCACGCCTTGGACTATCAGAGCGATCGCCGCAACATGAGAATTCTCCGGGGAAGGCTTAGGCATGACGAAGAAACCGGCAATCGTTCCAATTGAACCGCGCCCGCTCGCGAGGAAATCGCCGTCATTCATCAGCTTGAGCGTGGAGACCACGCGCTCGGCCATGGCGCGGCTTTTTAACAGCTCGAACTGGGTCTTGAGGAAATCGCTGCCGCCCTCCTCCAGAGGCGCCGTCACTCCGCGGTCGAGAACTTTCAAGGGTTCCCGGTCGATCTGTATCCGCACATTCGCCGTGTAGCGCGGAGTGGCCAGGACGGCCTTCAGCAGGCCGAGCGCAACCACTCCCAGCAAGACGCTGAGGATGAGCCACCTTCTCTTAAGCGCGATGTGGACATATTGCAGGAGAGAACGGGCAAGCTCGCCAGCTTCGTCCCCCCCGCTTGCGGGCATGCCGGGCAGCCCATAGGCGTCACGAACCGCCACCGCCGTGGGTGCGGCGGCCTGAACCACCGGGCGCGGATAGCCGGAACCGGTCTCTTTGCCGGTATCTTGCATGGCTGCAGCTCACTTCCTGATAGGGCCTGCCGCGGAACGCAGCGCCGCTGGAAAATCGCGGGCCGTTTGGCCGGGCTTTTTGCTCCGTTCGACCGCGGCCTGGGGCCGCGCATGAAAATCGCTTGTGGAAAGGACGCCGTGGGGTACGCCCAAGCGGCTTCCCGGTTGCTGTCTCTGTTGCGGCATATTATCGATTAAGCTAAGAGTGCTTCTCAAATGCGTTAAATATATGCGTAAAACATAAGGGTGGGGCGTGGCAAGGAAATTGATTTCCGGCGTCGATTTCGAAGACGGCCGCAAGCGCCGGCGCAAGGTGTTTCGGCGATGCCCGGTGTTCGTTTCCCGCAATGGGTGCGGGCAACCGGCCCCCTTGGATTAGGGGCAAAGAGGCGGGATATAGGCAAATGCTTTTTTGGCTTTGTTGTGCCGTTCTCCTGTTTGGGAACGCTTTTGGCGGCGGGACCCATGCTGGCTATCTTGGCGACTTCGGCGCGCAAGCTTTGTCCATTCCATTGCTTGTCATGGTGCTCTGGCCCGCCCCCAGCGCGCAGGATCCACACCGCCGGAAGGCGCGCGCGGTATTGGCCCTCTTTGGCGTTATCGCGTTTGTAACCCTCGTCCAGCTTCTGCCATTGCCCTTTAACGCAGGGCATGGCGGCGCTCTCCTCCTGTCCTCCGCCCAAGGACAAGAGGCCGAGCCGCGGTTCCAGGCATGGACGGCATTGTCGCGCGCGCCGCAAGCGACCTGGGCGGCGGCTGTATCTTTCATCGTTCCCCTCGCCGTTTTCGGCGCGGTCATGCAGCTTGAACTCAGGCAAAGGTTGATGCTGTGCTGTTTGGTGCTGGGAGTTGGCGGCCTATCGCTGCTCCTCGGCTTTGTACAGGTAGCCCAGGGACCGCAAAGCGAGCTTCGCTTTTACGGCGTCACCAACCCAGGCGAGGCAGTAGGGCTGTTTGCGAACCGCAACCATTTCGCCGCTCACCTTTACGTTACGCTTGCGCTTGCCGGTATGTGGTTCCAGATGACCGCGGCAAATAGCCTGGAACGCCGGAGGCTTGGAACTAGGTCCACGCTTTTGTTCGCCGCGGCTGCGATCTTTCTCGTGACTATCGTCGGCGGGCTTGCCTTCGCGCGTTCGAGGGCGGGCATGATACTTGCGGCCGGGGCGCTCGCTGGCATCGTTGCGATTACGCTCTCGCAGAGCCGCGCCAACCCCAGCAGAGCGCAGAGCCTGGGACATAAGGCCACGATCGCGGTTTTGGGCTTTGCCGCGATTTTCACCGTCCTGTTTGGGCTGAGCCGCGCGCTCACGCGCTTCGAAGCCGCTCAGGGTCCGGATCAGGAGCCGGACCATCGAAGCGCACTAAGCCGGACCACCTTCGACACGGCGCGCAAGACGTTTCCTCTGGGGACTGGGCTGGGCACCTTCGTCCCTGTTTATGCGGCCGTGGAGAAAACCGGGGACCTGTTCGAGAGCTATGCCAATAGGGCGCACAACGATCTGGCGGAGCTGCTGCTTGAAACGGGGCTTTTGGGCGCCACCCTACTCCTCGCGTTCCTGACATGGTTCGTGCGGCGGTCGTGGGCCGTTTGGCTCGCCGGGCAGGTGGCTGGCGATCCGCTTCAGGCCATTCTCGAAAAGACCGCAACTCTCGTAATCGCCTTGCTCCTCGCACATTCGCTTGTGGATTATCCGCTCAGGACCACCGCGCTTGGCGCCGTCTTCGCATTCTTTTGCGCGATCCTCGCAGCACCTGCCTCCGCACCTTCGAACGCGCATGGGCACGGCCGGCACCGCCATGCCTCGCGTCTTCCCGATCCAGAGCCCGCAAACGCTGGGGCTCCGTCCGAAAAATGGGAAGGCCAGGTTCATTGGCCGGAAATCTGGCAACGGGCGGATGATTATACCAATCCCCGCAAGTCTTGACCGTTCGACCCAAGACCCGCACGCTGGCAAACGCCAGCATCCGCGCGAGAGTCATATGAAATCCGGTTGATAGGTTTAGCGAAAGACCCCCTCACTCTGTCTCTCTCCCCGCCAGCTCGCCTTGGCGAGCTGGCATCTCAGCGTGGCCGCATCCGCAAGCGGATGCGGCTGGGAGAGAGGACGCCCGAACGTCCGCTGCGGGTGGTTCAAGCGTCCCTTCTCCCCGTCCGCACCCGCAAGCGGGTGCGGCAGCAAAAGATGCAAGCACGCCAAGGCGTGCTTGCGCGGAGAAGGACAGGATGAGGGGGGCTTTTGCGGAACCGTTCAAGCGGATTTCGTATCAGGCGGCGCCGCGGACGGGAAAGGGCATCACATTCCCCGCTTGCCTGGCCGGCTGCTTGAGCCGGCACGATGCGCGACGCGGGCATGATCAGCGACGCCTCGGTTCCGGCGCCGGGCTTGCTGCGCAGCTCAAAGCGGCCGCCGTGCAATTCGGCCAAACCGCTTACAATCGGCAATCCCAAGCCCGTGCCGCTGGAGGGCATTTTCGACGCCACCGATCCCTGTCCGAACGCGCTCATGACGGCCGGAATCTCTTCCTCGGGGATGCCAGGGCCGTTGTCGCGGACCGTCAAGAACGCCTCGCCGCTAGACAGAAGGCCGGTGCGCAAAACAACGGTCCCATTTTCGGGGGTGAACTTGATCGCATTGGCGAGAAGGTTCAGGCAAATCTGCCGAAGCGCGCGCTCGTCGGCCAGAATATGCGGCATGTCCGGCTTGAATGTCGTGACGAGCCGCAGGTTCTTGGCCTGCGCATCGAGCCGCAGCAGATGCAGGGACTCAAGCGCGACCGCGCCAAAATCCACGGGCGCTTCGGTGAGTTCGTACTTGCCGGCCTCGATACGCGACAAATCGAGAACTTCGTTGATGAGCTTCAAGAGATGCTCGCCGGATTCATGAATGTCGGCCGCGTAGGACCGGTACTGCTCATTGCCGATGGGGCCGAGCATCTCGTCCTTGAGCATCTCGGAAAAGCCCATGATCGCGTTCAGCGGCGTGCGCAGCTCATGGCTCATGTTCGCCAGGAACTTCGATTTTGCCAGGCTCGCCGCCTCGGCCCTTGCACGCGCGTCGTCCAGCGAAATCTTCTCTCTTTCCAGCGCCTCGATGAGCCGGTCGTTTTGAGCGCGGTGCTCAAGCATCGAGAACGCGGTGCGCTGCAGGCTCCTCACCAGGAATACGAAATAGAAATGGATGCCGGCGGCGACGATGGCCATGAGCCAGTAGAAAGCCTCGCCGGTCATGAGGAAGCGAAGGCAAAGTGCCGCCGTCACCGGGATCGTGCCCGCGTGCAGGATCGTCATGACCGAGGCCGCGAACAGCATCCTGATCGCGGTCACGACCATGAGTGCGGCGAACAGGAAGAAATAGGCGGCCTGGGTCGGCTGTGCGAATTCGGTGAAGGCCACGGCTGCCCAGGACACGCCGTACAAGAACTCGCCCGCGGCGAGGTTGCGGCGCCACTGGTTCAGGTCGGCGGTGTCGCGCGGCTGCTTCTTGAATTGCCGCGTGAGTGCCAGCAGGATGCCTTCCGAGATGAAGATGGTGGCAAGCCAAAGCAGCAGCTGGCGCGGATTGCCCCAGTTCAGCATCGTCACGGCGAAAACGATGGCGAGGATCGGCACGGTCAGCGCCGCGACGGCCTCATTGCGCACGAACATAGTGAGCAGGTCGTAATCGAAATCGCGGCCATGACCGGAGTTTTCGCGAAAAGCCCGGCGCCCAGCATCCCCAGCTTTTGGAGAACCGCCCCGCCGCGCAAATCCGGCGCTCAAGTTCGGAGAGCTAACGGTACCCATCTACCCGTATCCACTTCGCTAGAAAACGCCTGTACGCCCTCCCCTTGCCCTAAGGCGTACCCACTGTCAGAATTGCCGAAATGGCTTAATATTGTGTTACGCTTCACACTCAAAAGCTGCAGCAGAAGTATTATCGTTCTTAGGTGGCACTTAACGCAATGAAAATATTGGATGAAAAGCGGGCGCCGAACCCCCGCAGGGTTCGCGTATATCTTGCCGAAAAGGGGATCGCGGTTCCCTTCGAGCAGGTTGACATCATGACTGGAGCGGCCAAGACGGCGGAATTCGCCGCGCTCAACCCGATCCAGCGCGTGCCGGTTCTGATCCTGGACGATGGCTCGGCGATTGCCGAGACGATTGCGATCTGCCGCTATTTCGAGGCGCTGCACCCGGAGCCTTCGCTGTTCGGCCGTACACCGCTCGAAATCGCGCAAATCGAAATGTGGAACCGGCGCGCCGAGCTCAATTTTCTCTTTCCCGTCGCGCAGGTCTTCCGGCATTTGCATCCCGCCATGGCTGAGCTTGAAAAGCCGCAAGTGCCGGCATGGGCCGAGGCCAACAAGCCGCGCGTCGCCGAAATCATCGGCATCTTCGATCACGCGCTCGCGAAGACACGGTTCCTTGCGGGAGACAGCTTCTCCGTGGCCGACATTACCGCGGCCATCGCAACCGATTTCATGAAGATTGCGCGCCTTTCCGTTCCCGATGAGGCCCAGAACTTCAAACGATGGTATGAAGAGGTCCGGTCGCGGCCTTCGTACAGCGCGTGATAGCCAGGCAACCGCCGTCCCGGTAGCCGTTTGCGGCTATCGGGGAGCGCAAAAGATACAGCCCACCGCATTTGGCGGTCCCGGATAATGCCTGCGGCATTGCCGGGATGACGCTGGCGGAGAATAAAGCAGGCAAACCCGATTAGTTGAGGAGTGGCATGAAACTGACGGTCATCGGTTGCGGCGACGCTTTCGGCTCCGGCGGGCGTTATCACAGCTGCTATATCCTCGAAACCTCCGAGGGCCGGCTGCTCCTGGATTGCGGCGCGAATTCTCCGCTAGCACTCAAGCGCGCCGGCATTACCATCGCGAACATCGACGCCGTAGTCATCAGCCATTGCCATGGCGACCATTTCGGCGGCCTGCCCTTCCTGTTCCTCGACAAGCTGTTCATGGAGCGCGGCTCCAAGCCCCTTGAGATCCTTGGGCCTCCCGGCATCGGGGCGCGGACGGAAGCGCTTCTCGAATGCTTATACCCAACCATCAAGGATCTGCCGCGCAACTTCGAACTCGTTTTCAGCGAGTTGCTGCCGGGAAAAGCAACGCCGTGGCACGGGCTGCCGATAGGCGCCTTCGAGGTCATCCATCCCTCCGGCTCGCCATCGCTGGCGCTTTCTTTCGAGGACGAAGGGCGGCTTTTCGCCTTTTCCGGCGACGCGAGCTGGTGCGATGGCGTGACCGAAGCCGGCCGCGCCGCCGATCTGTATCTGATTGAGTGCACCTATTTCAGCACCAAGTCGTCGATGCATCTCGACTATCTGACGCTCGCCACGAAATTCGGCGAAATCGGCGCCAAGCGGTATCTGCTGACCCATATGGGCGAGGAGATGCTGGCCGCGGTGGATAAAATCGACACCAGCCGCTGCATTGCCGCCGGGGAGGGGCTCTCCTTGGCGTTTTGACATTGGTTCACACGCCAGCGTCGTCCCGGAAATGCCGGCGGCATTGTCCGGGACGACGGGAGCGAAACTATTCAACCGGATTTCGTGTTAGGCGCGAAAAAATCGGGCGTTTAAGCGCGCGCCTGCCTGAGAAGCTCAGCGGCAATCTTGTCGCATACTGCATCGTCATAATCTTGCTTGAGGTCTTTCGTCTGCATTATGCTAAGCTGATACTTCAAGTTGTCATGGGAATACTTCTGACCGACCAGAACGTGAAGCCTAAAAGCCAACTCCTGCAACACGACAGGATTTAAATTCGTCGGAATTTGCCAATGCTGGCGCAAGATCGTTTCTACTTTATCGGTATCGACAGTCATCGCGCAATCCTCTCATTCATACAGGGCGTGTACATCAATAGCATTCTCATTCCGTCCAGCTCACGCACCCGCCCGTCTCGCAGCGGCCCTTCACATGTCCATTGTGAGCCGCAATCGACAGGTGCAAGTGCCCCTTGCACGCGGGACATTCGACAACCTCTATATGGGAACAGCCCTGATGCTGAACCCGCCAGCGCGCGATGCCCGCCTTGACGCTCCTCACCAAGCTCTCGCGGTCCTCGGCCCATTGCTTGTGCTGGGCGATTTCTTCGGCGGTGGGCGCTATGAAGCGGTCGCAAGGAATGCGCTGTCCAGGTTTCTCGCTGGCTCTGATGAAGCACGGCAATTGGTACATCCGGCGGTACTCGGTTCCACCGTTAAGCTCGGTATAATCGATGTCCGCTTTGCAGGTTTTGTGCTGAGCCATCGAGCGAAAATGGACGCACCAATCGGGTGCGAAACCGGGATCTCCCGCGCTTTTCTTGGTCACTTGACGCCTTCCCTTCATCTACCGCTGAGAGTTCAATCGGCGCCGCCGCAGTGAACCGGCCGGCGTGTTAACGCCAAAACCGTCAGGCCTCGCAAGATATTATCAACGCGGAATAATTTTCTGCCATCTCTTCAGCCCGCATTGGGCCGCACGTGCCCCGCCTGCCTCGATGGCACGCGGAGAAACCAAATCTGTTCGCAGGTAAGTTTGCGCGGCGGTCTCCGGTTTGATATGCGAAGCCGCCTTTGGAAGGTCCGGCTCTTTAGCAGGGTCATCTAGAACCCGCGGAGCCTTCTCCTGATACCCACCCTATCTTGCCTGGGGCTGGGATACCAGACCGTTCTTGCCCTTGAGGGCAGAAATCTCCTTTTGGGCGATATCTCACCATTTTGCAGTGGAGTGCCGCCTTAATATTATAATCGTTTATCGAAATTTCAACCGGCGGCGAATTTTATTTTCCTAATGCGCGCGAGCGTCGCTTTGTGTATATTTGCAGATGTTCAGTGTTACCAATGCGTTTACTACAACTAAAACGACCCGGCACGCTTTTTAGTTTGGATGGACCGGCTGTTCCCAGACAAAAATAAGACGGTGCCGTTGTTCGCCGGAGTTTTCCGTTGACCACGCTCAAGATCCATCACAGGACAACATATCGCTACCGCCAGCTAGTGAGCCTTGGGCCGCACCGTTTGATGCTCCGCCCGCGTGAAAGCCGCGATCTGCGCATCGTTTCCAGCGACGTGACGGTGACGCCCGCCGCCACGCTGACCTGGGCACACGATGTTTTCGGCAATGCGGTCGCGACCGCCACCTTTCAGAATATGGCCAGCACCCTCGTGATCGAAAGCGCGGTGGAGCTGGATCTCAACGCCGCGCCTTGGCCTGTCTTCGATATCGCTGCCTCCGCCATCGTCTACCCCTTCCAATATTCAGCCGATGAATTCACCGACCTCGGCGCATTGGCGATCCAGCAATACCCAGACCCCACCAGCCGCTTGAGGGACTGGGCCCGCGCATTCGTCCGCGGCGATTCGACAAATACGCTTGCGCTGCTGCAGGACCTGTGCGCCGGCGTCTCAAATTGGATCAACTATCAGAGCCGGGAGGAAGAAGGCACGCAGCAGCCGTTACAGACCCTGGACCGGGGCTGGGGTTCCTGCCGGGATTTCGCGGTCCTCTTCGTCGAATCGGCGCGCAGCCTCGGCTTTGGGGCGAGGATCGTGTCGGGTTATCTGTACAATCCCGGTCAACTCGTGGGGTCCGGAGGTGCGGGGTCGACGCATGCCTGGGCGGAAGTCTATGTAACAGGCGCGGGTTGGATAAGCTTCGATCCGACGAACCGCACTGCCGGCGGCTTCAACCTGATCCCCGTGGCCGTCGCGCGCGACATCAGGCAGGCGATGCCTGTGTCCGGCAGCTTCGCCGGGATGACCGATGCATTCATGGACTTGGCGGTGGAAGTCAGCGTCAAAGCATAACGGCGCGCGATTTGTGGACCCGGCGGCAACCTTCGGCTTCCGGTGGGCCGTGGCATTGCCGTTCCGGCGTACCTTTGCCAAAGGCCGGCCAGCGTGAGCAATCGGTTCATTCTAGCATTTACAGGCCGGCTAGAGCTGGCATAGACTAGGATTTCAAAAAAGCCCTCGATTTGGGAATCATTTGCTGGACGCGCCGATGCTCGACAACATGGACATTAAGATTTTAACGATCCTGCAGGAAGACAGCACGCTTCCCGTTGCCGAAATCGGCAAGAAGGTCGGGCTTTCCACGACACCATGCTGGCGGCGCATCCAAAAGCTTGAGCAGGACGGCATCATCCAGCGCAGGGTCGCGCTGCTCAATCCCAAGAGCGTGGGCGCGGGCGTCACCGTGTTCGTCGCCATCACGACCAACCAGCACAATGCGGCATGGCTTGAGCGCTTCGATGCGGTGGTCCGCAATTTTCCCGAAATCGTCGAAGCTTACCGGATGAGCGGCCAGGTCGACTATATGCTTCGCGTCGTGGTTCCCGACATCGAAAGCTACGACCGCTTCTATAAAGCCTTCATCGGCCAGATCGACCTTACCGACGTGAGTTCCAGCTTCGCCATGGAGCAGATCAAATTCACCACGGCGCTGCCGCTCGCCTTCGCCGCCGCCGCCTCCGGAAAGCGCGCGCGCGAGGAAGCTTGACGGGGGGCGCAAAACCGGCGTTCCTGAACGCATGACGAATGCAAGCAAACATGCGGTGCGGCCGGAATGGCGGAAGGCGCGGCGGATCGCGGTCAAGATCGGCTCGGCACTGCTGACCGACGGCGCAAGCGGCACACTGAAACAGGCCTGGCTGGAAGCCATCGCCGGCGACGTGGCCGAACTCCGGCGCCAGGGCCGCGATGTGATCCTGGTTTCCTCCGGCGCAATCGCGCTGGGCCGGGGCGCGCTCGGGCTCGCAAAGGGGCCGCTGCGGCTGGAGGAAGCGCAAGCCGCGGCCTCGGTGGGGCAAATCGCCCTCGCCCACGCCTATCAAACGGTTTTTCGCGATCTGGGGCTGACGGCGGCGCAAATCCTGGTGACGCCGGGCGACACCGAGGAGAGGCGGCGTTATCTCAACGCACGCAACACCATCGAGACGCTGTTCAAGCTCGGCGCGATCCCCGTCGTGAACGAGAACGACACGGTGGCGACAACCGAAATCCGTTATGGCGACAATGACAGGCTCGCCGCGCGCGTCGCTACCATGATCACCGCCGATTGCCTCGTGCTTCTATCGGACATCGACGGGCTTTACACCGCGCCGCCCTCGCAAAATCCGGACGCCAAGCGCCTGGAGGTGGTAACCGCGATCACCCCCAAGATCGAGGCGATGGCCGGCGATGTTGGCTCCGAGCTTTCGCGCGGCGGCATGGTCACGAAGCTTGCCGCCGCCAAGATCGCCGTCTCGGCGGGCACGCACATGGTGATTGCGTCGGGCAAGGGTTTGCATCCGCTTCGGGCCCTGAGCGAAGGCGCGCCCTGTACCTGGTTTCTCGCCGCGGCGAACCCGGTGACAGCGCGCAAACGCTGGATCGCCGGGACGCTTGAGCCGAAGGGCGTGATCGTTATCGATGATGGCGCGCGCGTGGCACTTCAATCCGGCCGCAGCCTCTTGCCGGCCGGCGTCGTAAGTGTCAGCGGACAATTCGAACGCGGCGAGGCCGTCATCATTCGCGACGTGTCCGGCTGCGAGGTTGGCCGGGGGCTCATCGGCTATAACGCGGAGGAAACCGCCCAAATCGCGGGCCGCAATTCCATGGAAATCGCTGGCGTGCTTGGTTATGCTGGCCGCGCCGCGCTTATCCACCGCGACGACATGGCATTGCTTCGCGATCTTGGCTGAAGGCGCATTTCAACGGTGCTTGCAATGAACACGAACGCCCGCACGAAGCTCAGCGAGGAACTTCTCGCCATTGGCCAGGAGGCGCAGGCCGCCGCGCGCGTGCTTGCCTTGGCATCCACGGAGCAGAAGGATCGCGCCTTGCGCTCCGCCGCGGCGGCGTTGCGCAAGGGTATGCCGCACATTCTCGAAACCAACGCGTCCGACCGCAAAGCAGCGCAATCCGCTGGCCGCCCCAACTCCTTCATCGACCGGCTCACGCTGACCGAGACCCGGGTGGAAGCCATGGCGCGCGGGCTCGAAGAGATCGCCGCCCTGCCCGACCCCGTTGGCAGTGTGATCGCCTCATGGGAGCGGCCGAATGGGCTCAAGATTTCGCGCATCCGGGTTCCCCTGGGCGTGATCGGCATGATCTATGAAAGCCGGCCGAACGTGACTGCGGACGCAGGCGGGCTGTGCCTTAAGGCGGGTAACGCCGCCATCTTGCGCGGCGGCTCGGAATGTTTCGAAAGCAACCGCGCCATCCATGCCTGTCTCGTTGAGGGGCTTGTGGCAGCCGGCTTGCCTGGAACCGCGATCCAGCTCATCGCGACGACAGATCGCGAAGCCGTTGGGCTCATGCTTGAAGGCTTAGGCGGCGCAATCGATGTGATCGTGCCGCGCGGCGGCAAAAGCCTGGTGGAGCGCGTGCAGAAAGAGGCGCGCGTTCCGGTGTTCGCGCATCTCGAAGGCATCTGCCACGTCTATGTGGACAAGGCCGCGGATCTCAATATGGCGCGCACCGTCGTGCTCAACGCCAAGATGCGCCGGACCGGCATTTGCGGCGCGGCCGAGACGCTGCTCGTCGATGAGGTGGATGCCGGGCGGCTGTTGCAGCCGCTTGTGCAGGCACTGCTCGATGCCGGCTGCGAGGTGCGTGGCGATGCCGCGGCGTGCGCCGCCGGCCCGCGCGTCCGCGAGGCCACGGAAGCCGATTGGCACACGGAATATCTGGACGCGATCATTTCCGTGAAGCTCGTTGCGGGCGTGCGCGGCGCCATGGATCACATTGCGAAATATGGCTCGCAGCACACGGACTCGATTGTGACCGGAGACACCGCCACGGCGGAGACCTTCCTGCGCGAGGTTGACAGCGCCATTGTGCTGCACAACGCGTCCACGCAATTCGCAGACGGCGGCGAATTCGGCATGGGCGCGGAGATCGGCATCGCGACCGGCCGCTTCCACGCGCGAGGACCCGTCGGCGTCGAGCAGCTCACCACGTTCAAATACGCCGTGCGCGGCCATGGCCAGATCCGCCCCGTATGATAACAGCCGCCATAAGCGAGGGCTGCCCCGCATCGGCGGATTTGCGTCCGCCTCCAGCGCTTGCCGGGATGCGGATCGGACTGCTCGGCGGCTCGTTCAATCCTCCGCATGCGGCGCATAGGCTCATCAGCCTGACCGCGCTTAAGCGCTTGGCGCTGGATCGGGTCTGGTGGATGGTGACGCCCGGAAATCCGCTTAAGGAGCATGGCGGGCTGCTGCCGCTTGGCCATCGCATCCGGCTTTCGCGCCAAGTCTCAAGGCATCCGCGCATCAAGATTACCGCGTTCGAGGCCAGCATCGGCACCGCCTATACCGAGCGGTCGCTAAGCTTCCTGCGGCGCCGCTTTCCCGGCGTGCATTTTGTCTGGCTCATGGGGGCGGACAATCTCGCGAGCTTCCACCGCTGGAAGGAGTGGGAGACGATTTTCCGCCTCATGCCCATCGCGGCCGAGGACCGCCCTGCATGGCGCTACAAAGCGCTTTCCTCCCCCGCCGCTGGCAGGTTCAGCCGCTACCGCATCCCGGAGAACGAAGCCGCCGCACTCGCGAGCCTCGACCCGCCGGCGTGGTGCTATCTTTCCGGGCCGTTATCGAAACTGTCCTCAACAGCGCTTCGCGCGCTTCAGCCCGGCAGCCGCCCTCTACCGGAGGACGGTTAATACAAAATAACGCGACGATCTTGGCGCTGGATTGCTTCAGGGCGAGGCCCCTTGCGAGGACGTTGCGTATCGCAGCCGCATCTCCCATACCGGTTGCGTTGCCACCATCAACACCCCCTCCGGTTGCTAGCCTACGCCCCCGCAGGCAAATCTCAACGCCTCAATCAAGCTCCCCCTGCGGCGACCCGCGCCATATGTTGCCGCGCCGATTTATGCTACGCAAGATAGTGCTGGAAATTGTGCACTAGAATAGGGGCAGCCAGAGAATGTATCATGCGCGCTGGATCGTACAACTTGCCGCCATGCCAGCCTTTCTGGCTCTCGCCGCCGTAGGCTTTTTGGCGCCCTCGCCCATATGCACCATTCCCGGCCCCTACGGGTTCCTGACCAGCATGTGGTTCATGTATTTGGTAATGGCGGCGGCGCATTCCGGGGCTTGGTTCCCGCTGGTGGCCAAGCTGCTGTCGAAAAACCCGTCGCAGGCATTGCAACCGCTGGACTGCTGCGCGCCATTGCTGCCTGAGGCGCAGAGCCGGCAAGACCAGCGCAGCCCGGCCGCGCGGCTCGTAGCCTAACAACGGCAGGCGGTTCGTTGGGCGGGTTCACAATTTGGATGCAGGAACAAGACGGGCGCGTGCCGAGTCCGGCTGTGGCCGCCTATCCCATAGGCTGCGTCCCCTCACCCCGTCCCTCTCCCACGGGAGAGGGACGTTAGAACTCTCGCCGCGAATAATTCAAGGGTCCCTTCTCCCATTGGGAGAAGGGCAGGATGAGGGGTAACGTCCTCGTTAATCGGATCTATTAGTGATTGTGCTCGTGCATGCCGCTATCGCTGGCGGGCTTTTTCTCAACCTTGACCTGGACGTCAACATCGCCGGCATGGGCGAAGCTGAGCTTCAGGGGCATGGTCTGGCCTTCTTCGAGGTTATGCTTGAGGCCCATCAGCATGAGGTGATAGCCGCCGGGCTCGAACGCCACCGCGCCGCCGGCCGGGATTGCGACGCCGCCCTCAACCGGGCGCATCCGCATGACTCCATTGGCGTCGTGAATATGCTCGTGGACCTCAACCATGCTTGCGTCGGGCGACGAGGCGGATTTGAGCGTATCGGCTTCCGTACCGCCATTCTTGAGCGTCAAATAGGCCGCGCCCATCATATTCGGGCCCGCTGTGGGCCTGGCCCAAGGATGCTCGATCGTGATGTTCCCCGCCTTGAATTCCTGAGCCTGCGCGCCGAACGCTACAAACATCAGTCCTGCGGCTGCCGCTTTCCATGCCATTCTCATCGGGCCATCTCCGGGCGTTATTTTAACCGAAACAGGTGCTTGCATCGCAAGCTAGTCAGCATGCGATACAATTTCAAATTAAAAAGGGCAGTCCGCCGGCGCCGCCCGCGCGTCGAACTCGCGCATGGCCGCGGCGTCGCGCGCGCTAAGCCCCGGATAGGCCGGATCAGCCCCGACATCGCCCGTGATGCGCCAGGACCGCGCGCATTTTGTGCCGGCGGCAAGCTTCGGCACGACCGCCACGCCCTCAACCTCATCGAGCGTGAACGCACTTGCCGGAACCTTCCCGGTCTTTATGACAGCATCGCTTGTGATTGCGATTTCCGCCCAGTCGGCGCCCTTCGCGGCCGCCGCCAGCTCCTTGTTGCCGATATAGATTTCGGGTGCCGCTTCGAGGCTTGCGCCGATGCGCTTCTCGCGGCGCTCCACCTCAAGCGCGCCCGTCACCACGCGCCGGACGGTCCAGATCTTCTCCCATTTGGCGCCAAGCGCCTCGTCGCGCCAATTTGCCGGGATTTCCGGGAAAGTCCGCAGGTGAACCGAGCCGTTCTTGACCTCGCCATAGCGCGCCAGCCAAGCCTCCTCCGCCGTAAAGCAAAGGAGGGGGGCCAGCCATGCCGTGAGGCATTCGAACAGCGTGTTCAGCACCGTGAGCGCCGCGCGCCGCTTCAGGCTCGAATAGGCCTCGCAATAGAGCGCGTCCTTGCGGATATCGAAGTAGATCGCGGACAGGTCGTTCGAGCAGAAATCCGCGATGGTGCGATAGGCCCGCTTGAAGTCGAAGTCGTTGTAATCGCGCCGGATCTGCGCATCGATTTCGGCGACGCGGTGCAGCACCCAGCGCTCAAGCTCCGGCATGTCGGCGTGCGCGACCTCGAACTCCGGCTCGTAATGAGCCAGGCTGCCCAAGAGGTAGCGCAGCGTGTTGCGCAGCTTGCGGTAGGCGTCCACCGTCGACTGGATGATGTGCGGCCCGATGCGCAAATCCTCGGTGTAATCGGAGGAAAGCCCCCAAAGCCTTAAGATATCCGCACCGGACTGCTTGATGACATCTTGCGGCGCGACCGTATTGCCCAACGATTTCGACATCTTGCGGCCCAGCTCGTCCATGACGAAGCCATGGGTCAGAACCGCGTCGAAGGGCGCGCGCCCGCGGGTGCCGCAACTTTCCATGAGCGAAGACTGGAACCAGCCGCGATGCTGGTCGGAGCCTTCGAGATAGAGGTCGGCCGGCCATTTCAGGTCTTTGCGCTTTTCGAGGCAGAAGGCATGCGTGGAGCCCGAGTTCGAACCACACGTCGAGAATATCGCGCACCTGCTCCCAATCGGCGGGCGTCTCCACCAGCCCAACGAGGAAGCGCTGCGCCGCGCCCTCCGCGAACCAGGCATCCGCGCCCTCGGCCTTGAATGCATCGAAGATACGCTTCTGCAGCTCCTTCGAGCCTTTGAACTTGGCGCCGGGGATCACCTCGCCCGTTTCCTTCTGGACGAACACCGTGATCGGCACGCCCCAGGCGCGCTGCCGCGAGATCACCCAATCGGGGCGCTGCTCGACCATGCCGCCGATGCGGTTGCGGCCTTGGGCCGGCACGAAGCGCGTCTCGCCGATGGATTTAAGCGCCAGCTCGCGCAGGCTCGCCTTTTGCTTGGAGCCCTTCACGGCGGTGGGTTTATCCATCGCGATGAACCATTGCGGCGTGTTGCGATAGATCACCGGCGCCTTCGACCGCCAGGAATGGGCGTAATCGTGCTTGTGGCGCGGGTTCATGGCGGCGAGCGCGCCTGCCTCTTTCAGCGCCGCGATCACCGCCGCGTTGCCATAGCGCGGATCGTCGAGCTTCCCGAAATGGCCCTTGTCGTCGATGACGCGCTTGGGCTCGCCGCCGCCGAACAGCGGCACATTCTTGCGGTAATAGCCATCGGGGCCGACGGTGTCCGGCACAACGTGATCGATGCCGAGCGATTGCAAATGGCGCGCGTTTGCCGTCCAGATATCGAAGTCGTCCGCGCCGTGGCCCGGAGCGGTATGCACGAAGCCCGTGCCGGCATCCTCGGTCACATGCTCGCCGTCCAGCAGCGGCACTTTGAAATCGTAGCCGCCCTTATGCAGCGGGTGCGCCGCGACGAAGCCCGCTGGGTCGGCGTCTTCCACGAGCGCCCATTTCTCCACGCGCGCGGCTTGGAAGAAATCGTCCGCGAGCCTCTTCGCCAATACGAAGCGCTCGCCGGTCTTGGTCCAGTTATCCGCGGGCGCTTCCGTTACCTCGTAAAGGCCGTACTCGATCTTGTTCGAGTAGCAGATGGCGCGGTTGCCGGGGATCGTCCAGGGCGTGGTGGTCCAGATGACCACGTTAACGTTCTTGGCAGATCCCTTGGTAACGGGGAACTTCACCCAGATCGCGGGGCTGGCGTGCTCCTGATATTCCACCTCGGCCTCGGCGAGCGCGGTCCGCTCCACCACCGACCACATGACGGGCTTGGAGCCGCGATAGAGCAAGCCGTTCGTGGCGAACTTCATCAGCTCGCTGGCGATGATGGCCTCGGCCTCATAGGCCATGGTCGCATAGTAATTCTGCCAATCGCCCTCGACGCCGAGCCTCCGGAACTCCGCCATCTGCACGCCGATCCATTTCTGGGCGAACTCGCGGCACTCGCGCCGGAACTCGTTGACCGGCACCTCATCCTTGTTGCGGCCCTTCGCGCGATATTGCTCCTCGACCTTCCACTCGATGGGCAGGCCGTGGCAATCCCAGCCCGGCACATAATTCGCGTCCTTGCCCATCATTTGCTGTGAGCGGACCACCGCGTCCTTGAGGATCTTGTTGAGGCCGGTGCCGATATGGATGTTGCCGTTCGCATAGGGCGGCCCGTCGTGGAGCACGAACCGCTCGCGGGCTTTTCCGGCATTGCGCAACAGCTTGTAGAGGTTCATGTCCTCCCAGCGCTGCAGGAGCTTGGGCTCCAGCTGCGGCAAGCCCGCCTTCATCCCGAAGCCGGTCTTGGGCAGGAATAGCGTCTTCGACCAGTCGCGCTCCTGAGCGGGCGCTTCTTCGTCCGAAGTGTAATGCACAGAGGGAGCCTCTCCCTTGGCCTGCGCGACCTTCGCCTCGCGGCCGCCCGCCGGGTTTCCATTTTTTCCGGCACCGGCGGCTCCAGCCTGCGCGGCATCCTGCGCCGGCCGGTTCGAGATTTCAACGGCGCGGCCATGATCCTGGCCATTGCCCTTGGCGCGTCCGTTCGGTTGATTTGGCTTGTCCATGAAAAAGAGCCTGTCCAGCGCGAGAAGCGCCGATTTCATCCTAAATTGCGGCTAGTGATAGGGCGAAGTGGCCGGTGCAGTAAAGCGGCATCGCTCGCGGCCCCCGCGAATATTCTCATAAAAGTGGATGGCCGGAAAAGTCCCGCCTCATCCTGCCCCTCCCCCAGCAAGCTCGCCTTGGCGAACTTGCAACTCAACGTGTCCGCATCCGCTAGCGGATGCGGATGGGGAAGAACCGCCCGGCGCGCAGGCGGGGTGTTTTGCAGCGGCGGGCCGGCTGCCTGGCGGCGCCGCTCCCGGCCGCACGCTATGAAGCACAGACTTTCACGTCCGGATGCGCGAAATCGTCTCCCTTGAACAGCAGCGGCGCATCCATGGTTTTGGCGAGCGCATAGGCCGCGCAATCCGCCAGGTTCAGCCGCGCTTTCGAATGGATGCCCTTGCCGTAATGCCCATAAGCCTCCGCCGCGGCCAGCACTTGCTCTTCATCGAAGGGGATAATCTCGATGCGGTTGTTTTCGAGCATTTTCCGCAATAACGCGACCGCTCCAGGCCCCCAGCGCATGCGCAAGATGGTTGCCGTCTCGTAGGCATTGACGGCGGATAGGAGACAGCGCTCCGGGCCGGCGATAATCCCGTCGAACGCGGCTTTTTCGGGCTCAGCAAAAGCGATGGCGATCAAGGCGGAGCTATCGACCACGATCATGGCGCATTGATATCGTCTACGATCTCTTCGACGGGGCGCGGATCGAGCACCGCCAGTTTGGCGATCTCGGCCGCCCTGACAACTGCCCCACTTCAGACAAACCAGACGCTGATGGTAAGACTCTGTTTAGGCACGCGAAGGTATATGGATGCAGCTAAACAACCATGAGTAGCAGCGAAGACGGTAAGCATTTACCTGTCTTGTTCGCAACAAAGTTTGTTTGTGTCTCCACGCGGCGTATAGTTGGAACAGTTGATGTCAGTACCAATGTGGGAGCGAGGAGCTTTCCTGGGTGGCGTGTTAACGCTGCTGCTCGCGGTAGCGGCCCATGCGGATGAGAGCGCTCGAAACGAGACCTCGGTCGCCAAAACTAAGCCTGGGCAAGTCCAGAACGTGTCCATTCACTACAAGACCGTGCGCGCGGCGGAGTCCGCGCCGTTCGGTGCAATCTCGTCCGAAGCGGCACCGGCCAAAAGCGGCGGCGCAATGCAGGCGCAGCTCGTGAGCGCCGCGGTTGCGGACGGCGTTCAGCCGCAAATGCTTGCCGCCGTGAGCCGGGGGGCGTCGCCGTCCGTTGAGGATTTGCAACGCGAGGCTGGTATTGCGATCTACGACATCGAAAGGGGTAAGGTTTACTTGCCGAACGGCGAGACGCTTGAAGCCCATTCCGGAATTGGGCGGATGCGAGACAACCCCGCTTTCGTGAGCCGGCGCAACAGCGGGCCGACGCCGCCTCATATCTATGATCTGAAGCTACGAGAAAGCCGCTTCCTGGGTGTGGAGGCGATCCGCCTGACGCCCGTCGGAGGTGACGACGCAGTTTTGGGGCGGGTGGGTTTTCTGGCGCACACCTATATGCTCAGAAGACCGGGCGACTCGAACGGATGCGTCGTGTTCAAGGAATACCACCGGTTTCTAGCCGCCTTCAAGAAAGGGCAGATCAAACGGTTGGTGGTTGTGCCACGGCTGAAAGAGGCGCCGGCTTCGATTTTGGCCGCCTTGCTTCCGGCGAAAAATAGCTGACCTTGTGCGCACAGTTCCGGCGCGTGTCGCAGCGAGCGTCCGCCAGTTCTCCTTCCGGCCTTTATCTGCCGCGCTTGCCGAAACCGCCGCGGGGCGGCTGCTTGAACGCTGCCGGCACAACCGGCGCGTGGAGCTTCTTTGGCGGTGCGGCGGGAGCCTGCTGCTTCATCTTGCCGATATTGAGCCGCGGCATGGCCTCGCCCGTAGCCATGGCCGGCAGCGCCGGCTCCTTGCGCTCGGCGACATCCGCAAGCTCGCGCACCAGCGCACGCGCCCCGCGAAGCCGCTCCACGCCGTCGTCCCACTCCGCCCTGAAGACAAGCTTGTGGTCCGGCTGCAGCTTCACCGCGGCGCCGTTATCGTGCATGAACTTCACGAGCCCCTGCGGATTGGCGAAGCGCTTGTTGCGGAACGAGATAACCGCGCCTTTCGGCCCCGCATCCACCTGCGAGATCCCAGCGCGGCGGCAATAATTCTTGATCTGCACGACCGTCAGGAGGTGCTTCACCTCCTCCGGCAGCGGTCCGAAGCGATCCGCCAGCTCAGAAGAGAAGTTCTCCAGGTCCGCGCTTTCATGCAGGCCGGAAAGCCGCCGGTAAAGCCCCAGACGCACCTGCAAGTCGGGGACGTAAGGCTCGGGCAGCAGCACGGGCAGGCCGACGTTGATCGTGGGCGACCATTGCTCCTCCTGGTCCTCCGCGCCGTGCTCCTTGAGTGACTTCACCGCCTCTTCGAGCATGGACTGGTAAAGCTCGTAGCCGACTTCCTTGATGTGGCCCGATTGCTCCTCGCCCAGGAGGTTGCCGGCGCCGCGCAGATCGAGATCGTGGCTCGCCAGCGTGAAGCCCGCGCCCAAGCTATCCAGCGAATGCAGCACCTTGAGCCGCTTTTCCGCCTGCGCGGTGATCTTGCCGTTGGGCGGAATGCTGAACATCGCATAGGCGCGCGTTTTCGAGCGGCCCACGCGTCCCCGGAGCTGGTAAAGCGCGGCGAGCCCGAACATATCGGCGCGGTGTACGATCAGCGTGTTCGCGTTCGGGATGTCGAGCCCAGATTCCACGATGGTCGTCGAGAGCAGCACGTCGAACTGCTTGTCGTAGAACGCGGCCATGATGTCTTCGAGCTGCGAGGGCGACATCTGCCCATGCGCCTGCATGAAGCGCACTTCGGGCACCTGCTCGCGCAAGAAGGCGGCCACATCGTCCAGGTCGGAGATGCGCGGCACGACGAAGAAGCTCTGCCCGCCGCGATACCGCTCGCGAAGCAGCGCCTCGCGCAGCGTCACGGGATCGAACGGCGTGATAAAGGTGCGCACGGCCAGCCGGTCCACCGGCGGCGTGGCGATCACGGACATTTCGCGCACGCCGGTTAGCGCCAGCTGTAGCGTGCGCGGGATCGGCGTCGCCGTCAGCGTCAGCACATGCACATCCTCGCGGAGTTGCTTGAGCCGCTCCTTATGCGCCACGCCGAAATGCTGCTCCTCGTCGACGATCAGCAGGCCCAGATCCTTGAACTCGATGGATTTGGCGAGCAGCGCGTGCGTTCCCACCACGATATCGGCCTGACCGTTTTTCAGCTCCTCCCGCATCCGGCTCATATCCTTGGCGGAAACGAGGCGGCTGGCCTGCACGATCTTGACCGGGAAGCCGCGGAAGCGCTCGGTGAAGGTCTGGAAATGCTGGCGCGCGAGCAGCGTGGTCGGCACCACCACCGCGACCTGCTTGCCTTCCATCACGGCAATAAACGCCGCGCGCAAGGCAACCTCGGTCTTGCCAAAACCCACATCGCCGCAAATGAGCCGGTCCATCGGCCTGCCTTTGGCCAAATCCTCGGTAACGGACTCGATGCTCGCGAGCTGGTCGTCCGTTTCATCGTAGGGGAAGCGCGCCAGGAACTCGGTATAAGCGCCTTCGGGCACCTGGAAGACTGGCGCCGGCTTGGTCTCGCGCAGGGCAGCCACCTTGATAAGCTCCCCGGCCATTTCGCGGATGCGCTGCTTGAGCCGCGCCTTGCGGCCCTGCCACGACGCGCCGCCCAGCTTGTCAAGGGCCGCGCCGTCCTCGCCGGAGCCGTAGCGGGTCAGAAGCTCCATGTTCTCGATGGGCAGGAACAGCTTGTCGCCGCCCGCATATTCGAGTTCGACGCAATCGTGCGGCGCGCCCGCGGCGTCGATGGTCTTGAGGCCGATGAAGCACCCGATGCCGTGATCGGCGTGCACCATCAAATCGCCGGGCGTCAGGCTCGACGCCTCGATCAGCACGTCGCTAGCCTTCTTGGCCCTGCGGCGGCGGATCAGCCGGTCGCCCAGGATATCCTGCTCGGCGACGATGCCCAGGTCCGGCGTCTCGAAGCCGCTTTCGAGGCCCAGCAGCGCGAAGCAGATCGCGGATTTCGCGGCTTTGCGCGCATCCGCGATGGTGGCCACCTTCTCGATTTCCTTGATGCCGTGCGCGCCGAACATCGCGCCCAGCCGCTCGCGCGCGCCGTTCGTCCAGCAGGCAACGATCACCCGCTTGCCAAGGCCCTGCAGCGTGCGGATGTGCTCCGTAGCGGCGGGCATCAGCTTCTCGGACGACTCCGCGCGCTCGATGGCGAAGCTCCGGCCCTGCTTGCCCTTGAAATCGATCTGGATGAGGCCCGGCGCCGGCGGCTGCGGGAAGGGCGTGAACAGCCGGATTTTCTTGTCCGAAAGCCGCCGCTCCCACTCCTTCGCGTCAAGATAAAGCGCGTGCGGCGGCAGCGGCTTGTAGGGCGGCGCGCCGAAGGAGCGATGCTCCAGCCCTTCCTTGCGCGCGTCGTAGTGGTCGGCGATGGTCTCCAGCCGGTTGTTCTTCGCATCCTCGGCCAAATGATCGAACGTGACCACCGCGTTTGGCAGGTAGTCGAACAGCGTATCCATATGCGTGTAGAACAGCGGCAGCCAGTGCTCCACGCCCGGATAGCGGCTGCCGGCCGACACCGCTTCGTAAAGCGCGTCGTCGCCCTTGCTTGGCCCGAACAGCTCGACATAGCGCTGGCGGAAATGCTTGACCGGCCCCTCGCCGGCCGGCAGCTCGCTGATGGGCAAGAGCGTGATGTGCTCGCGCGCGGTCTGGGTGCGCTGCGAGACGGGATCGAATTGCCGGATGCTTTCGAGCGTGTCGCCGAAAAAGTCGAGCCGGCAGGGGCGCGCATGGCCGGGCGCGAACAGGTCGATAATGCCCCCGCGCACCGCGTATTCGCCGGGCTCCATCACGGTGCCCGTCCGGTGGAAACCCGATGCCTCAAGCCGGCCGGTCAACTGCTCCATCTCAAGCCGGCTGCCGGCGGCAATCCGCGCGGCGGCCTTTTTGATCGCGGCCAGCGGCGGCACGCGCTGGAGTGCGGCGTTTATGGTCGTGAGCACGATCAGCGCGGGCTTGCCGCCCTTCGCATGGGCAAGCCGGGCCAGCGTGGCGATGCGCCGGGCCTCGATGTCGCTGTCCGGCGAGATGCGGTCGTAGGGAACGCAATCCCAGGCCGGGAAGCTCAGGACGTCGGCACCGGGCGCGAAGAACTCAAGCTGCGCGCGGATGGCCGCGAGCCGATGGTCGTCGCGGGCGATGTGCAGCACCGCTTGCTGGAATTGCGTATCGGCAGGCAGCCTTCGCGCGATGGCCGCGAGCAAGAAGGCGTCATACCCTTCAGGCACGCCCGCGGCAATAATGGTGCCCTCGCCGCCCGCGAGCCTGTCCAGCGCCGTGGGCGCTTTCGCCTTATCGGAAATGTCCTCTTTGACTGCCATGAGAGGCTGCTACCTACGTCTGTATAACTTCAAGACCCCCTCACCCCAGCCCTCTCCCCAAGGGGAGAGGGAGTCCCTGGAATTCTCGCTGCGGCTGGTTCGGGCGTTCCTTCTCCCCTTGGGGAGAAGAGGGGGTCTTCTACTTCTCCAAACCCAAATAGGCGCGGATGTCCGCGACGGAAGCAGCGATGCCATCCGGCGCCGCGAAGCCGCGAATCCACTGATCGATATCGGTATCCGGCAGCGCAAGAAACTCCTCGAAAGCCGTCAGCTTAGCCTCGCCCATGCCCGCAAGGCGTTCGCTAGCATAACGCCCCAAGATGAGGTCCAGCTCCTTGGTGCCGCGATGATTGGCGCGATAAAGCGCGCGCTTGCGCCTGATTTCAAGCCCGTCCATGAAAATGCCCTGTGGATCGCGCGCAAGTGTTTGCGCTATCGCTTTGCTGCTTGAGCGCGAGTGTTTGCGCTATCGCTTTGCTGCTTGAGCGCAGACGCGCCGGTTGATCGCCCATCTTTCGCGCAATATAGGCGCGGGAGCAACCCCTTGCGATACCCCGGCAATTAACGCCTCGCTCAGCAGCCTTAAGGACCGAATGCCGAATTGCAAGAATGGAATAACCTGGGTTATATTGCCCCTATGAACCGGAATGCCATTATCGGGAGATTGCGCGATCGCGAAGCCGAGCTGCGCGAACTCGGGGTCGTAAGCCTGTCTTTGTTCGGTTCCATCGCCCGCGGCGACGATAATGAAGATTCCGATATCGATGTGGCAGTGCGGCTCGATCCCGCGCGAACCCCTCAAGGTCTCGACTATTTCGACTTTCTGGAAGAACTGCAACAAAGTCTTGAAAAGACGCTCGGGCGGCGCGTGGATTTGATCTGCGAACCGGCGAGAAAGCACCGTTTTCAGGCTGAGATCGACAAGGACCGCGTCCTTGCCTTCTAACAAGCCAGCTCAGCGCCTCATGGATATTATCGAAAACGGCGAAGCCATCGCGAGCTATATTGCCGGCCTCGATGAGGAGGCTTTCGCTAAGGATCGCAAAACTCGCGATGCCGTGGAGCGGTGCCTGCAAAGGATTACGGAAGCAGCCATGAAACTCGATGAACTGGCTGCGGAACTCATTCCGGGGTATCCCTGGAAGAAGTTCCGGGGCCTTGGGAACCGGCTGCGCCACGATTACGATGCGATTGAAATTACGCCGATTTGGCGCATCGCATCCCTTCAGCTTCCTCCGCTCGTGAAAGACTGCCGCGAAGCGCTAGCTAAGCTGGAGCGCGAGGAGTGACTATTCCCGAAGCCTGAGCCTCATCGCGCACTTGCGAACAAGGTGGAAAACGGGGGCAGGCCGGACGTTCCGCTTCGTTCTAGCGCGAATCGTTTGCGATAGTGCCTGCGCATGAGCGATTCCTTCCAATCGGGCGAAGCGCCTTGGCATGGCCGCGAATTGCGCTCATCTCCAGGCCGTATGACGCTTCCAAAGCCAGAGACATCGTCCCGCCGCGAAGCCCTGCTTGGCGAGGAGGGCCTTTACGCGCCGCTGCAAAGCCTTGCCGGCCTTGGCGCGCGCGGCGAGGAGCTTTTGACCAAGGTGCTGGCCAAGCCGATGACCCCGCCGAGGGTGATCGACCTGCTTTGGCACCTGCCCGCGGGCTACCTCGACCGGAGGCTTTCGCCTTCCATCGCCGGTGCGGCGCCGGGAGGCATTACGACGCTGCTGGTGACGCCGGTGAAGTACACTGCGCCGGCGAAAGGCGCCGCCCGTGCGCCGTTGCGCGTGGTTTGCGAGGACGAAAGCGGAACCCTCGACATCGTCTTCTTCCACGGCAGCCGCGACGGCGTCAAACGGCTCCTGCCTCTGGACGAGCCGCGTCTGGTTTCGGGCCGCGTGGAGAAATACGGGCAGCGGCTGCAGATGGCCCACCCGGATTACATCCTGGCGCCCGGCGAGAGCGCCAAACTGCCCCCTATCGAGCCTATCTATCCGCTCACACTCGGGCTCACGCAGAAGCTCCTGTACAAGGTCATCGGCAGCGCGCTTGCCCGCTTGCCCGAGTTCGCCGAATGGCTCGACTCCTCGCTGGTGGAAGCCGAGGGCTGGCCGTCGTTTTCGCGGGCGCTGCACCTTTTGCACAGGCCGCAATCGCCTGGCGATATCGCGCTATGGCCCAAGGCGCGCGAACGGCTCGGCTTCGACGAGGTTTTTTCGGCCCAGCTTGCCATTGCGCTCGTCCGGCGCGGCTACCGGCAGCTTGCCGGACGCTCGCTCGTCGGCGACGGGCAGCTGGCCCAAAAGATGCGCGCCGCCCTGCCCTATCAGCTCACCCGCTCCCAGGAGCAAGCGCTGGCCGAGATCAAATCGGACATGGCAGCACCCCGCCGCATGCTGCGCCTGCTTCAAGGCGATGTCGGCGCGGGAAAGACCGTTGTCGCCGCACTTGCGATGGCGGCCACGGTCGAGGCCGGGGCGCAGGCCGCGATCATGGCGCCAACCGATGTACTGGCGCGGCAGCACCTCGATACGCTGACGCCGCTCTGCGAGGCGGCCGGCGTTTCGCTGGGCTATCTGTCGGGCCGCGAGCAAGGCAAAACGCGCGCCGCACTTTTGGAAAAGCTGAGCGCGGGCGCCGTCCAGATCGTTGCCGGCACGCACGCGCTATTCCAGCCCGATGTGCTCTTCAAAGATCTCGGCCTTGCAATCGTGGACGAGCAGCACCGCTTCGGCGTCGCCCAGCGGCTCGCACTGCAGGAAAAGGCGCGCAGCGGCGACGCCGATATTCTGGTCATGACCGCCACGCCGATCCCGCGCACGCTGCTCTTGTCGATCCACGGCGACCTCGATGTTTCCAAGCTCACCGAAAAACCTGCAGGCCGCAAGCCGGTCTCAACGCGCGCCATCCCGCAGGACCGGCTGGAGGAACTGGTTCAGGGGCTGCATCGCGCGCTCAAGGAAGGCGCGCAGGTCTATTGGGTCTGCCCGGCGGTCGAGAGCGATACCATGCGCGAAATGGCCGCCGCCGAGGAGCGCGCGGCTTATCTGCGCCAAGTCTTCGGCGAGCGCGTGGGGCTGGTGCACGGCAAGCTTTCCGGCGCGGAGAAAGATGCCGCCATCGCCGCTTTCGCCGCGCGCGAAACCTCGATCCTGGTCGCGACCACCGTGATCGAGGTTGGCGTGAACGTGCCCAACGCCACGGTGATGATTATCGAGAACGCCGAGATGTTCGGCCTGGCCCAGCTCCACCAGCTGCGCGGGCGCGTGGGGCGCGGCTCGGCGCAATCGTCCTGCGTGCTGCTTTATAAAGCCCCGCTTTCCGAAACCGCCAAGTCGCGGCTCGACATCCTGCGGCAGGTGGACGACGGCTTCGTGATCGCCGAGGAGGATTTGCGGCTTCGCGGCGGCGGCGAGGTGCTGGGTGCCAAACAAAGCGGCGATCCGGGCTTCCGGCTGGCACCCTGGCCGCAAGCCGCGCCGCTGATCGAGCGCGCGGCGGACCTTTCCAAATATATCCTCGCCCGCGACACTTATCTGAAGTCCCCGCAAGGGCTGGCGGCCCGGCGCTGCCTCGTGCTGTTCGAACGCGACGACGCCATGCGCCTCTTGCAGGCGGGGTGAAGTCCCTGCGTTCGTTGCTGGACCGGGTTATGCAACTTATATATGATGCATAAGTTGCATAGGAGTAAGGCTATGATGAAGGTTTCCGCGGCGGAGTTTCAGCGCAATATTGGCCGCTATCAGGATGTCGCTCTAAAGGAGGCGGTTGCTGTGACTCGCAACGGAAGGGAATCCACGGTCTTGATCTCTGCCGATGAATATCGCCGGCTGAAGCGGCGCGAACGCCAAGTGCTCGGTTTAGGCGATTTTACGGACGCCGACATCGCCGCTCTCGAAGCCGCACGCGCGCCGGAAGCCGCGAAAGCTTACAACTCGGAACTGAAGTAACGGCGTGGCCTTACCCGAACCGGCCCCGGGCCTCGTCATCCGCTACAGCTATCTCTGGCGAGAAGAGCATCTCAAGGGACGGGAAGAGGGGGTCAAGGATCGTCCCTGTGCTATCGTTTTGGCTATCACCAATGAGAACCGCGATAAAATCGTGACGGTGCTTCCGATCACCCATGCGGCGCCACGGCACACAGGGGATGCAATTGAAATTCCACCCGCTACCAAGCGCCGCCTTGGCCTCGATGACGAACGCTCCTGGGTGGTATTGACCGAAGCCAATCGCTTTTTCTGGCCAGGGCCTGACTTGCGCCCGGCGCGGCAAGGCGATGCCGCAAGTGTGGCATTCGGCCTGTTGCCAGAAGGGCTGTTCGAAGAAATCCGCCGCCGCTTCATCTCCAAAGTGAGAGAGCACAACGCACAGGCTGTCCCTCGAACCGAATGAGCGGCTTTCCGCCACGGCGTAATTAGCCCTCGGGCGTTGGCCCTCCGGAGGCGGGTTTTCCATGGAGGCCCGGCTCGGGAAGCGCCTCCTGCAAAATGTTCAAATACTCGTCCAAGGCCGCGTTCAGCCGCTCGTGCATAAAACTCTGAAACGGCTGCAGATCGTCCGCGAGCGAGCCGCGCTCCAAAGCGTCGAGATAGGACTTGCGATCTTCAGGGCGCACGGCAATTGGCGGATAGCCTTCGCGTATCAGCAAAAGGTTCATTAAGAGGCGCGCCGTGCGCCCATTGCCGTCGCCGAATGGGTGAATGGCGGTGAGGCGGAAATGGGCTTCGAAGGCCGCCGCGGGAACGGGGGGCGCAACGTTCAGCCATGCGGCGAAGTCTTGCATGAGCGACGGGATCTTGGCGGGGTTCGGAAAGACGACTGGCGAACCGGCGATCCGGCGCGGAAGCCGGCTGTAAACTCCCGCGACGCCAGGCTGGCTGCGCGCGACAATGCGCCGGTGCAGTTCGCACACCACATCCTCGCCGATAGGCTTTGCCGTCGCGGCAAGCTCGCGCATCCATAACACCGCGTCGTAATGATCCACGGCTTCGAGGTGATCGCGGAGCGGTTTGCCGCCAGCCGTAATGCCATGTTCGATGACTTCGGCCGTTTCGCGAAGCGTGAGCGTATTGCCCTCGATCGCGTTCGACGAATAGGTCAGCTCGACATCGTAGTGCTTTTGGAGCTGCGCCAAGGCAGCCGCCGAAAGCGGGCGCAAGCGGTCGAGCTGGGCCTTCTTCTGTTCGATACTACGGGCAAGGGCCTCGGTCATGGGGTGAACATAGCATGCTATCGAATATACGTCGTCATCGCCGGAAAATCGCTTAAGCGCCGCGCAGCCGCCCTATTTGGCCGGCGCCGTTCCGGGCTCTCCTTCATCGATATTTAAATATCTTAGCGCAACCTATGCTTGTATAGAGTTGAGGAGCCCTCGGGGTTCCCGGGTCGTATTGGATGAGCCGGTCATGAGTTATTTACGGTGGGGTAGCATCTTCGTTGGCGCTCTTTCCTTGTTCAGCCTGCTGGAAAGGCTCATAAACTTTGGGATCGCCCCGCATGTCGACGCGATCCTGAGCTTTTACCGGGGCGCACTTTACCCTCTCGGGGACAGGCTTATCGTCTATTTGCAAATGCTACTTGCCGCTTACCATATAAATGTACCGGCGCTGCCATTAGACGCCGTTATATTGTACACGCTCTTCAGCTTAGCAATCGCGCGCTTCACCTATAACAAGCAGGATTCTTTAAAGAAGCAGGTCGGAAATATACCAACTGCTATCATTCTCTTGCCCCTGGGATTCATTTGGCCGCTGATCGTGATCGGCAACATCCTGGCGCTTTGCGTGTCACCCAAACTGGGCGTTTCCAATATCCTGTTTGGCTGGGACGCCGAAGTCGCCAAGGTTATCGGGACCTGCATCGTCCTATTTGGCGCCAACGCGTACCTATTGGCTTGAACGGCCCGCATGGCCGGGGCGGACAGGTCCTCCGATTTGGCTGCCGGGTTCTTTGCGGAGTCCGCCCGCGCCAGACCGGTTCGCGTATAGCGCGGCGGCGGCTGGCTATGAAGCCTTTAGCCGGATTTGCCATAAGCTCGATGCAAGATTCTCGTGAGAATGCAGATGGCTACTCTCCGCTGGAGACGGCGCCGTCAACATAAAGCCAGCGTCCGTCCTCGCGGACAAAACGGCTTGTTTCCTGAAACTCGTGCACGCATCCGCTGGCCTTATAGCGCGCGATGAAGGCGACGGTGGCGGCGTCAGCGGCGGCGGATTCGCGGCCCAGAACCTTCAAGCCCAGCCAACGGCGCGGTGCCGAAGCCAAGTCCAGTTGCCGGGGCCGCGTGCTTGGATGCCAAGTCGCCAGCAGGTAGTCCTCAAGCTTCAGTACATAGGCCGTATAGCGTGAGCGCATCAGCGCTTCCGCATCGGCAGGCACCTCACCATCGTGCCAGCGCTGACAGCACCGCTCGTAGGATTGCCGGCTGCCGCAAGGACAAGGTCCCCGATATCGCCCTTCAGATTTCACGCGCATCGCATCCGGCGTTCTTTTGCCCCTGACCCATTTCGCCCGTTCTGCCTGATTGCAATTTCAGCCTGCCGCCTCAAGGCGTTACCTGGCAGGACACGCCGCGCTGTTTCATGGCGGAGCAAAGTGCCAGCGCGGCGGCTTTGGCTTTATACGGGCCGGCGACGACGTGATAGCTGCCATCCGCGCCTGCCTCGACTTCCACCTCGCGGTTGACGAGGATATCGGCAAGCGCGGCCTTGATCTGATGCGCCCTGGTCCGGCCGGCGCCTTCGCTACCCGCTTGGCCGAACAGGATCATGAAGCCGCTCCCACTGGAAACGGGCATGGCGGCGGGCTGGATCGCGGCAATTCTCACGGGAGGCTGAGCCCGCGGCCTTTCGATCCGGGCAGCCTTCGGCGGAGCGGCAGGCTTGGGAGGAGTTGCGGCCGCCGGCTTCCGGGTCAGAACTGCGCTCGCCGAGGTGGAGGCCGCGAATGGCGGGGCCGGTTCTGCCGCTTGGACGGGCGGCGCCGCGGGAGCTGGCGGAGGGGCGGGATTGGACGAGCCGAATACGTTGAACATGCTCCAGCCGCTTCCCGAAGAACTCTGCGGCGCTGGCTCGGCCGCCTGGACGGGCGGCGGCGCGGGAACTGGCGGAGCAGCGGATTTCGACGAGCCGAACACGTTGAACATGCTCCAGCCGCCTCCCGAAGAACCCTGCGGCGCGGCTTCTGGAGCAGCGCTTGCCTGCTTGGCGCCGCCCGGCTGGTAATCGTTCAAACCCATCGCCGCAATGACGCGCTGCTTGCCCTCCTGAGCCACTTTCCGCTCGCTTAGGGGAAGCGTGTCCATCCAAAGCGCGGTGGAATAGTCCTGTAGCGCGCGGGCGAGTGCGCCGCTGCGTTCGGAAATATGCGCGCGCAGGTGGATGGCGCGGGCCGTCAGCTCCTTGGACAAGCCGGCTTGCATGGCGTCGTCGATGTCGCCGGCCGCTACGTTCAAATCGCCGCCTTCGTAGGCTTTCACCGCGCGCGAAAACGCCCCGACGCCCCGGCCGTCCGCGCTTTCAGCGAAAGCGCTCCCCCATAGTCCGGGAGCCCCAGCGGACGTGCCAAGGATAAGGGCAAATACCAGTAAAAGTTGTGCAATTCTGGGAGCTCGCATGAAGAGCCCGTTTTCCCCAAAGACCTGAGACGCTGGCTGCCCCCTTAAACAAGCTAAATCGTCAAATTTGGGCGAAGCCGTGTCTTAAGCGTGTAAGCGATTCGGCGTAGAGGGCGATGCTGGCGCTTCCGGCTGTCCACAAAGCTTAGCGGGAATCTTCTGCTTGTACACAGAAATTAGCAGCGGCGATGCCGCAGCCCGAAGGGCGCTGCGTGGAGGGGGGGGTTGTGCAGCGCCCTTCGAGCAGGCATGAAGCCAGCGCCGGGGATTACTCCACCGTCACCGACTTAGCGAGGTTGCGCGGCTGGTCCACATCCGTGCCCATCTCGACCGCCGTGTAATACGCGATAAGCTGGATCGGGATGGCGTAGAGGATCGGCACGGCCAGCGGGTGCGCCGTGGGCAGGTCGAAATGCAGATGGGCCTTCACGCTGGACGCGGCTTGGGCTGCATCGCTGAACACGATAAGCTGGGCTCCGCGCGCGGCGACCTCCTGCATGTTCGAGACCATCTTGTCGAACAAAATATTCTTTGGCGCCAAGGCGATAACCGGCACGCTCTCGTCGATCAGCGCAATCGGCCCATGCTTCAGCTCGCCCGCCGCGAACCCCTCGGCATGCAGATAGGAGATTTCCTTGAGCTTCAGCGCGCCTTCGAGCGCCACCGGATAGAGCTGCCCCCGGCCGAGATAGAGCACCAGCGGCGCCTTCGACAAAACATGGCCGAGCGCCTTGAACTCGGCCTCGCGGCGCAGCACGTCCGCCATGAGCCGCGGGCACCTGGATCAGCGCGCGCACCAGCTCGCTCTCCCCGGCCGCGGACAACACCCCGCGTGCCCGGCCCGCCGCAATCGCCATGCAGGCCAGAACCGTAAGCTGGCAGGTGAACGCCTTGGTGGAGGCCACGCCGATCTCGGGTCCGGCGAGGGTTGGGAGCACGGCATCGGCCTCGCGGGCGATGGTCGATTCCGGCACGTTGACCACGGCGGCGATGGATTGTCCCTGCTGTTTGCAATAGCGCAGGCTTGCCAGCGTGTCGGCGGTCTCGCCCGACTGCGAGACAAACAGCGCGAGCCCATCTTTCGGCAGCGGGGCTTCGCGGTAGCGGAATTCGGAAGCGATATCCACCTCGACCGGAAGCTTTGCGAAGCGCTCGAACCAGTATTTCGCCGTCAAGGCAGCGTAAAATGCCGTTCCGCATGCGGTAATGGTAAGCTTGGAAAGCCTGTCGAACGGAAGATTTACACCGGGTAACTGGATCGTGTCGTCAGTAAAGCGTACATAATGTGCAAGCGTCCGGCTGACAACTGCAGGCTGCTCGTGAATTTCCTTCGCCATGAAGTGGCGGTGATTGCCCTTGTCGATCAGCAGCGCCGAAGCCGCCGTCCGCACCACTGGACGCGAGACCTGCGCTCCCGTCTCATCGTAGATCGTCGCGCCCGAACGCGAGAGCACGGCCCAATCGCCCTCCTCCAGGTAGGTGACGCGGTCCGTGAAGGGCGCCAGCGCCATGGCGTCCGACCCCAGGAACATCTCGCCGTTGCCGTAGCCCACCGCCAGCGGGCTGCCCCGGCGCGCGCCGATCAGCATGTCCTCGTGGCCTGAAAACAGGATCGCAAGCGCGAACGCGCCCTCAAGCCTTAACAGCGCCGTCTTCACCGCCGCCACCGGATCGGCGCCGGCCTCAAGCTCGCGGTCGATGAGCTGAGCCACGGTCTCCGTATCGGTCTCGCTCTCGAACACCGCGCCGACGCGCTCCAACTCCTCGCGCAGTTCGCGGAAGTTCTCGATGATGCCGTTATGGACCACGCCGACGCGCTGGGTGGCGTGCGGATGCGCGTTGCGCTCGACGGGCTTGCCATGCGTCGCCCAGCGGGTATGGCCGATGCCGCTGCTGCCATAGAGGGGCTCGCTGGCCAGCCGGCGCTCTAGTGCCGCGAGCTTGCCTTCAGCCCGGCGCCTGGTCAGCACGCCGCTCTCAAGGGTTGCGACCCCGGCGGAATCGTAGCCGCGGTATTCGAGCCGCCGCAGCGCCTCGACGAGACGGGGGGCGGCAGGCTCCTTGCCCAAAATGCCAATGATTCCGCACATCGCCGGCCTACTTTCCCTTCCGGCCCAACAAGGCCGCTCATAAGATGCCCGATTCCCGGAATAGCCCAAGCCGCGCCCGCGGCCAATTCAAAGAGTGATACAAACTATTTCAAAGACAGGCGAAACTTCGCTCCTGGACGCAACCGTTTTTCCTGCCCGGCCGGGCGCTTGCTGCTCCCCGTTTAGAGGCTCTTGGCTCCGCATATCGAAGCTTCGCACGGCCCCTGGTAACGTGCTGTTTACCGTAACTGTGCAGTATCCTGATCGATTTGGCGCAAATGCCGCGCTCTCTCTTAAGGTGCAACTATACACGCGTGCACCTTTACAAAAGATAAATTTTGAAATCGGCATTGATAATGCGGGAGAATTTTCGTCAGGTCCGCCGCGCGGGCACGGCGGAATGCACGGTTTTATGGTTAACATTAAAGTTGCGCGTATATTTAAACGGATTTTGGAATCGTAGAATTCGACCTGAAACGCGAAAAGATTCGTAGAAATGCGGCGGCGAAAAACACGAGATCCGGCGTTAACCACGCCCGGGTTAACCATGCCGCGCCGGCTTACGCGCTTCGCGGATTTTTAAGACTTGGTGCGGCGGCGCAAACGCGCCAAGCCCCCGCCGCGCGGTTTCGTCCGGGGCGCGCCCGTGCTATTGCTTGCGTATAGGCGAAAACGCGGGCGGCGCGGCGATGGCGGATATATTCGTAAGTTATAAGCGGGCGGACCAGCCGCGGGCCAGGCAGATCGTGGCGCTGCTCGAAGGCGAGGGCTGGAGCGTCTGGTGGGATACGCGGCTTGCGGGCGGCGAGCATTGGGACGCCGTGATCGAGCGCGAGCTGGAGGCGGCGCGGTGCGTGGTAGTGGTCTGGTCGCCCGCCTCCATCGACCGTGACAAGGCGTATTGGGTGCATCTCGAAGCCCATCATGGGCGCGAGCGCGGCATCCTCGTGCCGGTCACCATCGAGGGCGTCATGCCGCCCTTCGCGTTCAAGCTGATCCAGGCGCGCGACCTTACGCATTGGGATGGCGCGGCGCGTCAGGGCGCGGAGAATTTCCTTGCCGATGTGGCAAAGACGCTTGGGAAAGCGCCGGCCGCTCCGGCGGTTACACCGCAGCCAGCGGCTGTACAGTCCGCAGGTGCGAGCGGATCGCCGCTGGCACTCGCGGCGGAAGAATGGGCCGGCTCAAGGACACGGCCGATATCGCGAAGCTGCGGCGCTTCGTTCAGCACTTTGCCGGCACTTATTACGCCGGGCTGGCCGAGGACCGGATCGCGGAGCTTGAGGAGACGGCGCGCGCGAACGCCGCCGCCGAAGCCGCCGCGCGGGCGAAAGCCCAAGCGGAAGCCGAATCACGGGCCAAGGAGGAGGCGAGGCGCGCGGAACTCAAAGGCAGGATCGCGAGCATTGGCGACCGGGATACGCTGCTTTCGCTCATGGGCGACGCTCCGGAGGCGGTGGCCGCGCGGTTGCAAGCGCTGGGCCTTTTCAAGGTTCCTTCGCAAAAGGAGGGAAAGCCGCACACCCTGTGGCTGAAGCCCGGCGAGAGCTTTCGCGATCTCGATATTGCGCCGGAGATGATGGTTGTGCCGGCCGGGGAATTCTGGATGGGCTCGAAGGATGGCGAAGGCGATGCGGATGAGCGCCCGCGCCATAAGGTGACGATTGCGAAGCCCTTCGCGGTGGGCCGTTACGCCGTGACCTTCGACGAATGGGACGCCGCAGTGGCGGCCGGTGGGGTGTCGCACAAGCCATCCGATCAAGGCTGGGGACGCGGACGCCGGCCTGTCATCGACGTCAATTGGGACGACGCGCAGGCTTATATCAAGTGGCTATCCTCGAAGACGGGCAAGCCCTACCGGCTGCTGAGCGAGGCGGAATGGGAATATTGCTCCCGGGCGGGGACGGAGACGCCTTATTCCTTTGGCGGCAAGGAAAGCGATCTGAAGCGCTACGCTTGGTACTCCGCCAACTCAGGCGGCCAGACCCATCCGGTTGGCGAGAAGCTTCCCAATGAGTGGGGCTTGTATGACATGCAGGGTAATGTCAGTGAGTGGTGCAAGGATTGCTGGCACGAAAACTACAATGGTGCGCCAAGCGACGGTTCAGCTTGGACAACCGGAGACGTTCTCCGTGGTGGTTCGCGCGTTCTCCGCGGCGGTTCCTGGGCCGGCTACCCGAGGAATCTGTGTGCGGCTGCGCGCAACGCGGTCAGCCTGCCAGGCAACCGTGTCGGGGACACGGGTTTCCGCGTGGCCTTGGGTTGGCAGGACTTAAATCGTTAATCTTTAGTGCACCACGAAGGCGCGGACGGCCAGTGGATGGAAGTTCCACCCGGAGACTTGTTGGTTAACTCCGGTAGCTGACGAGCGCTTGGCCGGACAATTGGCCGGCTTGAAGCCCCGTGACAAGGCCGCCTTGGGCGGCCGGGCGGCCTGACGGGCCGTAACGCGAGTGAACTCTGAGCAGGCATCGAAAGACGTATGGGCTCTGGCAGGCGCTACGCTTGCATGCGCACAGTCTTTCAGCCATGTTTATGTACAAGTAAGAGCCAGGAACTGCACGTATGAGCGAAAGTGTGGATCTAATCCTCGAAAAAGCGCGGGCGCTGACGCCAGGAGAGAAGGCGGAGCTGATGGACCGGCTCGCGCTGCTGCTGGGCGATGAAGGCCTCGATCCCGATTGGGCGGCGGAAATCGAGAGCCGCCTCGACGCACTCGACCGGGGCGAGATGGAGGTGGTGGATATCGGCGAGGTAACCTACAAGCGGCCAGCATGAAGGCGGTTGTCACCAAGGCGGCGCAGCGGGAGCTGGACCGCGCCACTGCTTATTGGGACGGCGAACGGCCCGGATTGGGCGAGCGGTTGCATGCGGAGTTCCTGGCGGCGGCCGCGCGCATTGTGGAAAATCCGCTGCTCTATTCCAAGGCGGTGCGGGATGCACGCAAGTGCAATCTCCACAAATTCCCCTATGCAATCATCTATCGGGTGCGCGGGGATACCGTCACTATCGTGGCGTTCATGCACCTCCACCGCAAACCGGGTTATTGGCGCGGCCGGTTGTCTTGATCGATGGACGCAGGCCACTAGTGGCCCACACGATCCACGAGGAAGACGAGCACGGGCAGCCTGTCGAAATTATCCGTATCATCTCCGCGCGGCCTGCGGACCGGAAGGAAAAGCCGGCGCTATGAACAAGAAATTCGTTAGACATGACGCCGATCTCGCCAATCTGCCGCCCTTGACCGGCGAGCAGAAGGCCGGGCTGGCCGCTTTGTCCGCCCGGCCCGGCGATGAAATCGATTACAGCGACATTCCCCCGCTGCCCGAGGAGTTTTGGAACAACGCGGTGCGCGGCCGGTTCTACAAGCTCACCAAGACCTCGACCACCGTGCGCATCGACTCCGACGTGCTGGCGTGGCTCCGGGCGCAAGGGAAGGGCTACCAGTCCCGCATTAACGCCATTCTGCGGCGTGAAATGCTATCCTCACTCAAGAGATAACCGGCAGATAACCGGCGCCGCGAAGACGGGCTAGCGCTCGCCCTGCCCATTACACACACGTTTCCTTCGAACCCAGAACATGCGCTCGTGCTTCCGGCCCCCCCCAAATGCGCGCCTTGGACTGAGCGCCGAACGGAACCCTGCAAAAAGCGACAAAAGATTCGCAAAAGGCGGCGGGCGGAAAATAGGGCGATCCGGCGCTCACCACGCCTGCATCGACCACGACAGGGCCTTACCGGGAACGAACGATCCATTAAGCCGGAAGCCCCAGGCCAGACGTCATCGCGAGGAGGCAAGGCCGCCGGGGCGATACAGGGAAGAGAGCGCCGGGCGTGTGTCTCCTGAGTTGCTTCGGGGCCGATGCCCCACACAATGACGTGCAAGCGCCGTGCTTAGCTTTTCACGGTGCTGTTGCTTGCAAAGAAGCGAAAACGCGGCGGGCGCATCGATGGCGGATATCTTCGTAAGCTATAAGCGGGCGGACCGGGAGCGGGTGGCGCGGATCGTGGCGCTGCTCGAAGATGAGGGCTGGACTGTCTGGTGGGACAACCGGGTTTTCGGGGACGCCCATTGGAACGCCTTGATCGAGCGCGAGTTGCAGGCGGCACGGTGCGTCGCCGCGGTCTGGTCCCTGAGTTCCGCCGGCCTCGATCAAGACAATTGGGTGTATCTCGATGCCCACCGGGGGCGCGAGCGCGGCATCCTTGTGCCCGTCACCATCGAAGGCGTCACGCCGCCTTTCGCGTCCCCTCCCCTCCGGACGCGAGATCTTACGCATTGGAACGGCGCATCGCGCGAAGGCGCGGAAGATTTCCTGAACGCCGTAAAAGAGGCGCTCGGCCACACGCCGCGCGCGGCCATGGTTTCGCCGCAGCCGCCGCCGCCGCCAGCGCCCCAAGGCGCGGACGCCGATGGGCCGAAGCTCTCACTTGAGCGCGGAGAATCGCCGGACACCCAGACCTCGGCGGATTTTGCAAAGATGAGGCGCTCCGCTCAGCGCCTGGCCGGAACTTTATACGCGGAGCTGGTCGAGGAGCGGATCTCGGAGCTTGAGGAGGAGGAACGCGCTAAAACTTTTGCTCAGGCCGCGGCACACGAAAAGGCCATGGCGGATGTGGCGGCAAAGGCGGAAGCCGAGCGGAAGCACGCCGAAGCGGCGCGTGCGGAAATCCGGGAGAAGATCGCACACGCCAGCGGGCGCATCGAATTGTTCGCGCTTTGGCGTGAAGACCCGCAGGCCGCCGCCGCCCGGTTGCAAGAGCTTGGATTCGTCAAGATTCCCTCGCTGAAGGACGGCAGGCAGGTCGCCTACTGGCTGAAGCCCGGCGAGAGCTTCGGCGATCTCGATAACGGGCCGGAAATGGTTGTTGCGCCGGCCGGGGAATTCTGGATGGGCTCGAAGGATGGCGAGGGCGATGCCTACGAGCGCCCGCGCCATAAAGTGACGATTGCCAGGCCGTTCGCGGTTGGCAAATATCCCGTCACCTTTGCGGAATGGGACGCGGCGCTGGCCGCCGGCGCCGTGGAGCACAAGCCATCGCATGAAGGCTGGGGGGGCGGACGCCGGCCTGTCGTCAACGTCAACTGGGAAGAGGCGCAGGCGTATGTCAGGTGGCTATCGTCCGCGGCGCGCCTGCCCTACCGGCTGCTCAGCGAGGCGGAGTGGGAATATTGCTGCCGGGCGGGGACGGAAACGCCTTATTCCTCCGGCCACACGATTACGAAGAAGGAAGCGCAATTTTCCGGCGGTATTCATGGCGGCGCCGGCAAAACGGTTGAGGCGGGCTCATTTCCCGCGAACGCATTCGGCCTGCACGACATGCATGGCAACGTCTGGGAATGGTGCCAGGATTGCTGGAGCGACAATTATGATAACGCGCCCGCCGATGGCACAGCGTGGACAACCGGCAATTGCAGCCGGCGCGTCGTTCGTGGCGGTTCCTGGAACTCCGAGCCGGGTTATCTTCGCGCGGCGTGCCGCAACAACCGCTACCCAGACCTCCGCTTCAGCTATGTTGGGCTCCGGGTCGCCAGGACGTTAAATCCTTAGCCTTTTCGCCAACCGCACGAAGATCTTCGCGGCCCTGCGCGGCGGAGCGCTCGCCCTTCGGTTGCAATAGGCCCCTAAAAAAGACTGGTAGTTACGGGCGCGTCGAATCTCGTTAGAATCTCAGCAAGTTGCAGAGGATGCGCCATGCAGGAAGACATTACCGTGAGCGCCGAAGGTGCGCTGATCGAGAAGGCCCGCGCGCGTGCACGCGTTTCGGGCACGACGCTTGAAGACGAGCTGCAGCACTGGCTGGAGAGCTACGCCGGCGAGGAGGCCGGGCCCGAGGGTGCGGCGTGGTTCACGCAGCAGCTGGAGACGATGGAGAAGCTCCGGCATATGAGCGCTTGAGGCGGCAGGCTCATCGCTGCAACGTCATTGCGAGTTTCGCACCGGCTGGCGAGGTTCACTGGATCGCCGCGGGGCTAAAGCCCCTCGCGATGACGATGCGCCCCTAAAATTCGGGGTCCAGGGGGCTAGCCCCCTGGCCTTTACCCTTTCCCCCCTCACCCTTCGCTTATCTCCTCTTGAGTCTCCCGCGTGCGCTTGCGCATCAGTCAAGGCCCGGGCTCAGCCGTTAACGTTTATTCCAATGGAATCACTCGCCTGTGCACGCCCGTGCGTTCGCAACCTGGGGCTGGTTCGGCGAATCGGGCGAATCGGCTCTAAGTCCCGCCCATGAGACGCAACCCCGCACTTTCCGCCTTCCCCGCCCAGCCTTCTCTTGAGGAAAGCCTGGACGCCCTGCCCTTCCGGCAAGCCCCGCACAACATCGAAGCCGAGCAGGCATTGCTCGGCGCGATTCTCATCAACAACGAGTCATTCGACCGCGTGTCGGGCTTCCTGCAAGCGCCCCATTTCTTCGAGCCGCTGCATGGCAAGCTGTTCGAAATCATGGGCAAGCTGATCGGCATGGGCAAGCACGCCTCGCCGATCACGCTCAAGACCTTTTTCGATTCGGAGCCGCCGATTGGCGAGCTGACGGTGCCGCAATATCTGGGCCGGCTCGCGGCCGCGGCCACCACCATTATCAACGCGGCTGCCTATGGCCGGGTGATCTACGATCTGGCGGTGCGGCGCGAGCTGATCGTCATCGGCGGGGACCTGGTGAACGTGGCCTACGATTCGCCGGTGGAGGCACCGCCGGAGACGCAGATCGAGGAGGCCGAGCAGCGGCTGTTCGACCTTGCCGACAAGGGCAAGTACGGCTCGGGCTTCATGGCGTTTGGCGATGCCACGCTGGAAGCCGTCGAGATGGCGGCCAAGGCGTATGAGCGCGACGGCGGCTTGTCCGGGCTTTCGACGGGCTTGACGGACCTGGACCGCATGATGGGCGGGTTGCAGAATTCCGACCTCATCATCCTCGCGGGCCGCCCGTCGATGGGCAAGACGGCGCTTGCGACCAACATCGCCTTCAACATCGCGAAAATGTACCGCACGCAAGCGAAGGAGGACGGCACCACCGAGACGCTCGATGGCGCGATCGTGGGCTTCTTCAGCCTCGAAATGTCGTCCGAGCAGCTGGCGACTCGTATCCTTGCCGAGCAGGCGCAACTGCCGTCGGAGAAAATCCGGCGCGGCCAGATCACGGATGAGGAGTTCAACCGCTTGCAAGCGGCCGCGATGCAGCTCCAGACGCTGCCGCTCTATATCGACCATACGGGCGGCATCTCCATCGCTCAGCTTGCCGCCCGCGCGCGCCGGCTGAAGCGGCAGAAGGGCCTTGGGCTCCTGGTGGTGGACTATCTGCAACTGCTTACGGGCTCGGCGAAGCGTTCGTCGGAAGGCCGCGTGCAGGAGGTGTCGGAGATCACGGTCGGCCTGAAGGCGCTGGCCAAGGAGCTGTGCGTGCCCATCGTCGCGCTATCGCAGCTCTCGCGCCAGGTCGAGAACCGCGACGACAAGCGGCCGCAACTATCGGACTTGCGTGAGTTGGGTTCAATCGAGCAGGATGCCGACGTGGTGATGTTCGTGTACCGTGAGGAGTATTATGTTTCCCGCAAGGAGCCGTCGCTCGCCAAGGTTGAAGACCATCAGAAATGGCAGGACGAGATGGATCAGGTCCAGGGCTTAGCCGAAGTGGTTATCGGCAAGCAGCGCCACGGCCCGACGGGCACGGTGCGGCTGCAGTTCCAGTCCGAAATCACGCGCTTCGGCGACCTGGCCGACGACCGCCGCCTGCCGGAACGGTATGAGTAAATGCGAGAGGCGCGGCAGCTAATAATTGAGCGCATTACCCCTCATCCTGTCCTTCTCCCACAGGGAGAAGGGACCGCTGAACTACCCGCAGCGAGAGTTCTAGCGTACCCTCTCCCATTGGGAGAGGGACAGGGTGAGGGGTTGAACGCCCGGTATTGCCATCATGGATGACGCATTCGCCGCGCGGATCGCTCAGGCACTTGGCGAGGCCCCCCCGCAGGCGACCGGGGTTGCGGTTGTCCGGCTCGGAGCCATCCGCCGCAATTATCGCAAATTGCGCGAGCTGGCGGCGCTCGCGGAGACGGCGGCGGTTGTGAAGGCCAACGCCTACGGCCTTGGCGCGGCGGCGGTGGTCCCCGCGCTCGAATCCGAGGGCTGCCGGACCGCATTCGTGGCGACGCTTGGCGAAGCCCAGGCGTTGCGGGCGCTGTCGAAGGCCACGATCTATGTGCTCAACGGCCTGTTGCCGGGCACCGCGCCGGCGTTCGAGGAGTTGGATGCGCGCGCCGTGCTGAGCAGCCTGGATGAGGCCGCCGAATGGGCCGCGTACTGCAAGGCGCGTGGCAAAACACTGCCCGCCGCCATTCACATCGACACCGGAATGACCCGGCTTGGCCTGCCGGAGGAGCAGGTGCGGCGTCTCGCGCAAACGCCGGAGCTGCTGTCCGGCCTCAACCTGTGCCTTATTATCAGCCACCTGGTCTGCGGCGACGAGCCAAGCCACGGCAAGAACGGGGAGCAGCTCGCGCGGTTCGAAGAGCTGACCTCCCTGTTTCCGGGAGTCCCGCGCAGCCTCGCGAATTCCGCCGGGGTTTTTCTGGGCCCGCGTTTTCATTTCGAGCTGACCCGCCCCGGTATCGCGCTTTACGGCGGGCGGCCGGCGTCAACTGGGCCGAACCCGATGGAGCCCGTGCTCTGGCTGTTCGGCCGCATCGCCGAGGTGAGCTTTGCCGAAGCCGGGCAGACGGTGGGCTACAACGCCACGCAAACGCTCAAGCGCCGGACCAGGATCGCGACCGCGACCGCGGGCTATGCCGACGGCTATTTCCGCGCGCTTTCCTCAAGCGACGCCAGGGAGGGGCCGCCAGCGTTCGCCGGCTCGCACCGGCTGCCCCTCTTGGGCCGGGTTTCCATGGATTTAATTACCTTCGATGCCACCGATGCGCCGGAAGAGGCTGTGCGGCGCGGCGGCTTTGTCGAGCTTCTGGGCGAGCGCGTGACCGTGGACGATCTCGCAAGTCTGGCCGGCACCATCGGCTACGAGGTGCTTACCTCGCTCGGAGGCCGCTATCACCGGGTTTATATGGATGATTAACAAAGGCCCCCTCATCCTGTCCTTCTCCCCGAGGGGAGAAGGGACGCCGGAATTGCCCTCTTACGTTGATGAGAGGTCCGCAGCTTACTCCCTCTCCCATCCGCATCCGCAAGCGGATGCGGAAACCAACAGGTGCAAGCTCGCCAAGGCGAGCTTGCTGGGAGAGGGCTGGGGTGAGGGGGTCTTCCCATGGTAAAAGGCTCTCAAGATTATGTCTGCCAGTCCTGCGGGGCGGTTTCGTCGAAGTGGCAGGGGAAATGCCCGGCTTGCGGCGCATGGAACAGCTTGAGCCAGGAGGGCAGCGCGATCAGCCTCGCCGGCCCCGTTGGGCTCAAGGCCAGGCGCAAGGCCAAGGCGGCCCAGATCGAAAGCCTTGCCGCGGACGAGAAGCCGCTACGGCGCATCGTCTCCGGCATCGGCGAGCTGGACCGCGCGGCGGGCGACGGCTTTGCGCAGGGCTCGGCGGTGCTGCTCAGCGGCGAGCCCGGCATCGGCAAGTCCACGCTGCTCCTGCAGGCGGCGGCGTCGATCGCAAACCAAGGGCATAGCGCGCTCTATTTCTCCGGCGAGGAGGCGACCGGCCAAATCCGCATGCGGGCGGCGCGGCTCGGCCTCACCGAGGCGCCGCTCGGGCTTGCCGCCGAAACCTGCGTGGAGCGCATCCTCGCAACCGTCGAGCAGATTGGCGCGCCCGATTTTATCGTGGTCGATTCGATTCAAACGCTGTGGACCGAGACCATCGAATCGGCGCCCGGCACCGTGAGCCAGGTGCGGGCCAGCATGCAGGCGCTGATCGCGCTGGCCAAGTCGCGCGGGCCGGTGCTCGTGGTGGTGGGGCACGTCACCAAGGACGGACAGATCGCCGGGCCGAAGGTGATCGAGCACATGGTCGACACGGTTCTTACCTTCGAGGGCGAGAGCCACCACAACCTGCGGCTTTTGCGCGCAACCAAGAACCGCTTCGGGCCGGCCAACGAGATCGGCGTCTTCGACATGCACGGCGACGGCTTGCGCGAGGTCGCCAATCCGTCGCAGCTGTTCATGACCCAGGACGGCCAGGGCACCGCGGGCAGCGCCATTTTCGCCGGTATCGAGGGCACACGGCCGATCCTCGTCGAAATTCAGGCATTGCTCGCCCCCTCCCCCTATGCGGCCCCGCGCCGCTCCGTGGTTGGCTGGGATCAGAACCGGCTCGCGATGATTCTTGCGGTGCTCGAAGCCCGCTGCGGCGTAAAGCTAGGCGTGCAAGACGTTTATCTCAACGTGGCCGGCGGATTGCGCATCGCCGAGCCCGCCGCCGACCTGGCCGTTGCCGCGGCACTCCTTTCCGCGCTCACGGGCATTGCGCTTCCACGTAATTGCGTCTATTTCGGAGAGGCTGGGCTATCGGGGGCGCTGCGGCCCGTTCAGCAAATGAGCGTGCGGCTGAAGGAGGCCCAGAAGCTGGGGTTCAGCACCGCATATCTGCCCGCAGCGGGCGAGGATTTGAGGAGCGGCTTCTCGGGCAAGCTTACGCGCCTCGCCCAATTGAAGGATTTGGCTGCGCTCTTTGGCTGATCCCACGGGGAGGGAGACGCTGGGGACGCAGTTTTTGCCGCTCGATCCGCAGGGAAGGGTTAAGCTAATGCCGGTTCAGCCGCTCGACATTATACTTGTATGCATCATGTTCTTCTCTGGGCTGCTTGCCATGCTGCGGGGACTTACGCGGGAGATGCTCTCCATCATGTCCTGGGCGCTCTCCGCGCTCGTGACGCTCTTGGCCTTCACCAATTTCCGGCTTCTGGTTGAGAGCTGGATCGAACCGCGGATGCTTGCCGACGCATTGATCATCGGCGCGGTTTTCATCACCAGCCTGATCGTTTTCAGCCTCCTGACAGCCAATGTGTCCGACCGCGTGCTCGATAGCCGCGTCGGCGCGATAGACCGCACTCTTGGCTTCCTGTATGGGGTCGTGCGCGGGCTGATCCTGGTCGTCATCGCCTATATGATCGTGGCCCAGATCACCGACCGTGACAAACTGCCCAATTGGATCACACAGGCGCGCTCGCTTTATCTGATCCAAGATGCTGGAGGCATCATCAGGACATGCTGTTTGCCGGACGATCCGGAGTCATGGTTCAACAAGCGTGAGAAACCGGCTTCGCCTGCCGGCTAGTACAGGCGGCGCCAAGTCTTGACCCGTCATTGCGAGGGCCGGCAGGCCCGAAGCAATCCAGGGCCGCATCCTGAACTGGATCGCCACGCCGCGTTCCGCGCCTCGCGATAACGGACGCACCCGGCAAATGTGTCAGGACTACTTGCGGCTCGTACTAGTTTCATACGGCGCCGTAACGTGTTATAGGCTGGGCGGCCAGCGCTAGGCGCCATTGTGAAGGGCTTCGCGCCCCAAAGCGATCATGAGGCGGCGTCTGGCGGATTTGCGGCTTCTGGCTGCCGCGGCGCGCTTCCAGCGCCTCGCGGCGGCGGCTTGGACTATTCAGGAGGACTCGCTATTGCGGCAGCGCGGGCGAGTACCGGTGGAGACCCTAAGGTTGGACGGGAATTCTGGCATAAGCGCCCTGGAGGCCGGCATCGGCCTCGATGGCGATAAGTTGCATGAAGAATGCGGCGTTTTTGGCGTCTTCAATCACCCCGATGCCGCGGCCCTGACCGCTCTCGGCCTGCACGCCCTCCAGCACCGGGGCCAGGAAGCAGCCGGTATCGTCAGTTTCGACGGCGAGCAGTTTCACGCCGAGCGCCGCATCGGCCTCGTCGGCGACCACTTCAATAAGAAATCCGTTATCGACCGCCTGCCCGGCTCGGCCGCCGTCGGCCACGTCCGCTATGCCACGGTGGGCGAAACCGCGCTCCGGAATGTGCAGCCGCTCTTCGCCGATCTCGATACCGGCGGTCTGGCGCTCGGCCATAACGGCAACCTGACCAATGCGTTAACGCTCAGGCGCGAGCTGGTTTCCTCGGGCGCGATCTTTCAATCGACCTCCGACACGGAGGTAATCCTCCATCTGATCGCGCGGAGTGCCGAGCGCAAGCGCGGCTTCACCATGCGCCTTATCGACGCGCTCATGCGGATCGAGGGCGCCTATGCGCTCGGGCTTTTGACGATGAAAAAGCTCATCGGCATCCGCGATCCGCTGGGCATCCGCCCGCTGGTGCTCGGCAAGCTCGGCGACGCGACCATCCTGGCCTCCGAAACCTGCGCGCTCGACATCATCGGCGCCCGCTTCCTGCGAGAGGTCGAGAATGGCGAGATCGTCGTCATCTCCGAGGAGGGCATCGAAAGCCACAAGCCGTTCCCGCCCTGCCCTCCCCGTCCCTGCATCTTCGAATATATCTATTTCGCCCGCCCCGACTCCATCATGGGCGGGCGCTGCGTTTACGACGTGCGCAAGGCGCTTGGCCGGGAACTTGCGCTCGAATCTCCCGCAAACGCCGATGTTGTGATCCCCGTCCCCGACTCGGGCGTCCCGGCGGCGATCGGCTATGCCACCCAGTCTGGCCTGCCGTTCGAGCTTGGCATCATCCGCAACCACTATGTCGGACGCACCTTCATCGAGCCCGAGCAGCGCATCCGCAAGCTTGGCGTGAAATTGAAGCACAACCCCACGCCCAGTGTGTCGGTTGAAGGCAAGCGCATCGTGCTCATCGACGACAGCATCGTGCGCGGCACCACCTCGACCAAAATCGTCAGCATGATGCGCGAGCACGGCGCCCGCGAGGTGCACATGCGCATCGCCTGCCCGCCGATCAAGCATCCCGATTACTACGGCATCGACACGCCCGACGTTGGCGCCTTGCTTGCGGCCAATCACGATCTCGAAGGCATGCGGAAGATCCTCGAATGCGATAGCCTCGCCTTCCTTTCGGTGGACGGCACCTATCGCGCGCTTGGCTGCCCCCAACGCAACGCGGCCTATCCGCAGTTTACCGATCATTGCTTTACCGGCGACTATCCGACGCACCTGCAGGACTGGGACGGGCCGGAGCCCGGCCAGCAGCACCGGCTTTCGCTTATGGCCGTGTAGCAGGCGCGCGTCATCCCGTGCGCGCCGCGGCATGCAATGACGCTGCGCAGACACGGGATCTCAAAGGGCGCCGGCGCTCGTAACGATCCCGGATACAGCGCAAGCGCCGTTCCGGGATGACGGTTAGGAGTTTCTCAACCGGATTCGCCACTTCACGCTCTAAGACGGACTTCAGATGTCAGACACGCTTCCCAGGTTCGACGGCAAGGCCGCGCTAGTAACCGGCGCTTCGCGGGGCATTGGCCGCGCGATTGCCAAGGCGCTTGCGCTTCAAGGCGCGCAAGTGGTGGCGCTCGCTCGCACGAAGGGCGGCCTCGAAGAACTCGACGACGAGCTTAAGGCGCTCGGCGTGCAAATGTCGCTGCTGCGGCTGGACTTGCGCGAGGGCGGCCAAATCGATGCGCTGGGCCCCACGCTTTACGAACGCTTTCAGCGGCTGGACATATTCGTGGGCAACGCGGGCATTTTAGGCCCGCTCTCGCCGCTGGGCCATATTAGCGAGGCTGATTGGTCGCAGACGCTCAACATCAACGTAACCGCGAATTGGCGGCTTTTGCGCACGCTCGATCCGATCCTGCGGCTGTCGCCCGCCGGGCGCGTTTTATTCATGACCTCGGGCGCCGCCCAAAATTGCCGCGCCTATTGGGGCCCCTATTCCGTCTCGAAGGCAGCCCTTGAGGCGCTCGCCAAGACCTACGCGCACGAGGTGCAGTCGACGGCCGTCCGCGTGAACCTGCTGAACCCGGGCCGCTTGCGGACGCGGATGCGCGCAAAAGCCTATCCGGGCGAGGACGAGGCTACCGTGCCGCCGCCGGAGGCTATCGTGCCGCTGGCACTTTCTCTGCTGACGGAAGAGACAACGGCAAACGGCGAGCGCTTCGACTTCAAGGCGCCGGAGAATAGCTAGGCCGTCCCGGTTCGCCCGCGTCAACGCGAGCGAAACAATCCAGACCAAGCGATGTATGCCACCCATGGATTGCCGCGCCCGGCAAGGGCCGTGGCGCTTTGGCGGGCATACTTTAGCCGTCCGCGACAATATGCTGTTCTTGACAAGAAGCTATGTCTTGGCTAATTACCATTTTCAGCGGGACCTATTGGCTTAAACCCAAAAGCGGCACTTGAGCTGGCCTCGATGCGAGAACGTCCGGCAAACCAGCATGCTGACAGTTTTGCTCTTTCACCTGCGGGGTGAAAGGCGGCGGGAACGGCCCACGAGCGATAGGGGTAGGGACGGTTTCGCCGCCCCTCCCTCCGAACCGTGCGTGCGGTTTTCCCGCACACGGCTCTCCAGTTGGCAGTTTCCTCATCGGGGGCATCTCGCTTCCTGCCAGGCTGTGTGAAGTGCGAACAGCCCCGCTTCCGCGAAGAAGGCGTTGGTCCAACGCATCTGATCGGCCAGACAGCGGCCGAAGCCGGGACGCTTTTCCTGCTTGCGCAGGAAGGCACGCAACCGTCTCCGGACCAATCCATCCAGCCGTTTGAAGACATGGTAATGGGCGTGCTTGAAGTAGTTGAACCAGCCGCGCAGAACCGGGTTCAGACTGGCGATGACTTGTTCGAGGCTTTCGCCCCGGGTTCGCTTGGTCTTGGCCCTGATCTTATCCTTAAGCCGGTCCAGGCTCTTCTTGCGAACGTGCCGCCGTTTGCCCTCGAAACTGTAGCCAAGGAAGCTGAAGCCCTCGCCCTTTTTCCAGCAGTTCCCGATATGGGTCTTGTCCGGATGAAGGCTGAGGCCGTTCTCCGCCACCCAGACGCGAATGAGCGCAAGGGCAGCTTCGGCTTCTTCCCGGCTTTGGCAGAGGACTACGAAGTCATCCGCGTAACGCACCATCTTGTAGCCATGGCTGGCCATGAACTCATCGAGCGGGTGCAGGTAGACGTTCGCCAGCAGCGGGCTGATGACACCGCCCTGCGGTGTACCCTCTGTTGGCGTCCATTGCTCCAACCCGTCCATGATGTCCTGCTTGAGCCAGCCTTCGATAAGATCGAGCACCCGGCCATCGCCGATACGCGCCCTAACCCTCTCCATCAGCCGCTCATGCGGGATGCTGTCGAAATAGCCCTTTAGATCGGCGTCCACCGCATGGCGGTAGCCGTCCTTGATCAGAAGGTCCACCTCGCGCAGGGCATCCTTGCAGGACCGCCCCGGCCTGAAACCATAGCTCGACGGATGGAACATAACCTCGAAAATCGGCTCGATGACGAGCTTGACCGCCATCTGCACGATCCGGTCCTTGACCGCTGGGATGCCCAGCGGCCTCATCGAACCGTCGCCCTTTGGGATTTCCACCCGCCGGATCGCCAGGGGCCGGTATTGTCCTGCCTTGAGGCTTTCCGAAAGCTCGGCCAGATAGTCCCCGGAACGCGCTTCGAACCGCTCGATGCTCTGTCCATCCACGCCCGCGGCCCCGCGGTTGGCCCGGACTTTTTCCCAGGCCAAAGTAAGGGTCTTGGGGGCATACACCTTATCTATCAGACTGAACCAAACCCCTCCTTTGACGCCGTTCACCAGCGCCGATACCATACGCTCCGTCCAAATCGCAGCTTCCAGCCAGCTCAAGTCCGGCACTTCGTGCCGCTGGGTATCTGCGCCTTGCTTAGCCGTTTCCGGCACTTCCGGCGCTGTTCCTTGCCGCTCTTCATCCATCGCGCATCCACCTTCCTGCCTCCCCTCCCTCAAGGCGGTTTTGCTGTCCGCCTTTCCAGCGGCTTTCGCCGCAACGGTACTATGAAGGCTCTGACTCCTGCCCCGCCCGCACATGCGAGACAGGTCTCGCCGCTTACTCCGCCTTGCCTTCAGGACATCCCATCCCCAACCACGCCGTGCGCCCGGACATCGCTTTCATAGTCACCTCAGCGTGTCCGGCTTGTTCCGGGCTTCGCCTTGAACGAGCAGGCTCGCCACGCAGTACCGCCGAATCGGGTTCGTTTTGCTACAGGCTGCCCTTTCGCTTCCAGTTGCTCTCCACCCCGCATCGCTGCGACGCAGTTACTTTCAACTTCGCAGGCTGTGACCGCCTGCGGCGGGGACTTACACCCCGCTGACAAAGCGTCCTCGCGGACGCACTCATTCCCGCGAAGGCGGGAATCCACGCCGGCAAAAAGTACCGTCTTTGTATGTGGTTACCATGGGTTCCCGCCTGCGCGGGAACGACGCCGAGGCAAATCTGCAAGCACTCGGATCGGCTGCAACTGCCGTTTCTAGGTTAAAAAGTTTTGAAGTGACAAGCGTTTTTGGGCCCTGAAAAGAGTACTGGCCTATGTCTATTCGAAAAATTGTAAGTTACTCCCGAATATTCTATTCGTGGCAAATAAGAAAAAATCTCGTCCCGTCTTATCTCCCTGAGGATATTTCCTTAGAACCGACGAATGTCTGCAACTTCAGGTGCAGATTTTGCCCTCAGTCCGATCCAAAGCACCACGACCTGGTTCCGAGAATCAACCTGGAGCCTGACAAGGCCGAGGCTATATTCAAGAAGCTTAGAGAGGGCGGGGTCTCGACGGACACGCTGCATTGGACGCTCGACGGCGAGCCGTTCATGAATAAGAAATTCCACGCTCTATGCGGCATCGCCATAAAATACAACTTTACGAATATGATCTTTTCGACGAATGGAATGCTTCTCACCGAGAAGAGGCTCGGTGAGTTGCAGGCCGGCGGCCGTACAAGGTACACGTTCGCAATCGACTATTGCGCGGACCCCGAGCTTTTTGAAGAGGTGAGAGGCCGCAAGGGCTCATGGCAAGTAATATACGACAATATATGGTCCTCGCTGAGCAACAAGGCGCATTCCCGTCTTTTCTTCGATCTGGCCGACATTACTTCATACAAAACCTTGGACACTGCGATTAATGACGCCGAATTCAGCAAGCTGAAAAGCCTCTTTGCCGGCGCCGGCCGCCGGATTCGATTCCGCCAGAAGACTTTTCACAATTCCACCGGCCTGACCCCGGTGCTTGTCAACAACAGGCAGGAGAAGCGCTATCACACCTGCCCCTACCCTTGGACTTCTCTCGTTATCGCATCCGATGGCGGCGTCGTGGCGTGCTGCCGGGATTTGCGCCGGCAGACTGTGCTTGGAAATATTCTCGATCAGCCCTTGGAATCGATTTGGCGCGGAGCCGCTTTTCAGGAGCTGCGAAAGAATCTCGCGGAACGTGCCCCGTGGAAATCCAAGGCTTGCCACGGCTGCGATATGCCCTACGACGCCTCGAAATTCTCTCTCAAGAACATCGTAAAGACCGCCACCGGCCGGCTACAGATCTTCGCGCCTAAAGGCGCGGATGGCGCAGGCATTGTTAGCGAAGATTGGCCGGAGCGCCAAGCTTAACGCCCCCGCCCTTTACCCAGGCGATAAGGCGGCCGGCGGGCCGGTTACCAGCGTCTTTCCGCGAGCGCCTGGGTTGAGAGCTGGGCCTGAGGCATTATATGTAACTCCCGCGCCCCGGCGCCGCAGTCCGGCCCCATGCAAAAGGACAAAAACGCCGATGCCGAACTATACCGCGATTGTAACCCTGCTGGCCTTAGGCTTCTATTTTTTCACTGGTATTGCAGTAGCCAAAGCCAGGATGAAATTTGGCGTGAAGGCTCCGGCCATATCCGGCCACCCGGCTTTTGAGCGCGTGTTCCGGGTTCAGATGAACACCTTGGAATGGATGCCGCTGTTCCTTCCCTCGCTCTGGCTATTTGCCATCTACGTCAACGACATCGCGGCGGCGGCCCTTGGCGTTGTTTGGATTTTTGGCCGCATCCTATATCTTAGGGGCTATACGGTCGCGGCAGAAAAGCGCGGAAGGGGTTTCAGCATTCAGGCGCTCGCGGCGGGCCTGCTCTTTGTCGGAGCATTCGCGGGCATAATCGCGAAAATTGCCGCTCTCCATTGATCAGGCCGCAGATTAGCTACGGGCTCCCGCCTGGCGGCGGACGGTGTAACGAACAGAGGGAATCTCCCGTCACCCCAGCCCTCTCCCCATGGGAGAGGGGGTAGGTCGCAACCATCGTTCGGGCGTCCCCTCTCCAGCCGCATCCGCTTGCGGATGCGGCCACGAGGAGATGCAAGCTCGCCAAGGCGAGCTTGCGGGGAGAGGGACAGGGTGAGGGGAGATTCCCTTAGTTCGGTATGCCAATTGGTGCAAAGTTAGCGTGCATGCGCGAAACCGCACCCGGGCTACTGCGCGGGATTGGCGGAGGGCGGCGGCGTTTCTATCCCTGGTGTCCAGGGTGCGCTTGCCGGCGGCGGTGAGCTGGGCGCGGATTGCGCCGGCGCGGCTTGGCTTGGCGCGGCTTGCCCTGGCGGGGTCTGCGGTTGAGAAGGCGCGTTCTGGACCGCCTGGCCGATGCGGCGGGCGAAGGCTGCGTCGGAGGCTGGCGGAGCCTTGCTGATGCCGGCACTCGCGTCGGCGCGCTTCGACGTTCTCAGCGCGTCCTCCGATTTCGCGATCTCGTCACGCGAATATTCGCTGGCGTTGCAGGAGCAGCCGCGAATGTAGACCTTGCGGTTCCGGAACGCGTTCGGCATCTGGGCGTAAGGCACTCCCCTCAGCGAGACCATTTGCTCCACGTCCTGATCGGTGCGGTGATAATAGAGTTCCGCGGGTGCCGCGCATTGCGTATGGCACTTTGCCTCGTCCTCCGAGAACTTGCTCTCGGTGGTGGCCGTACTGACCGGGAAATAAAAGCCATCGCATTCCCGAACGCAGAGCGTCCGGTAGGCGGAGCCCCCTTCGGTTCCACCCCACCAGCTCGATGAGGAACGGCTGAACTCGCCGGGCTCCTCCTCCGCGCTGAAGAACGAGAAGATCGAACTGCTGCGGCTGCGCTGCGCCTCATACTCGCGCGAATACTGGTCGCCGCACCGGTTGCGCGCCAGCTCGGCGATGATGTCGTCATGCCGGCCGCGCGGCGAGCTGCCACGCATGATCGCGTCCCGCTGCGCCTTCAACTGCGCAAGGGTGGCTTTTGCCCTTTGCGCTTGCCCGTCGAGGTCGACGCAGTGCGGAGTGCGCTTTAGCGAACGCCCGAACAGGAACATGTCGTCGTAGCAGGCCGCCCGGTCCGCATCTCCCTGCGCCCTGCGAAAGTCGGCGTCCGCCTGGCGCATATCGGCGTCGATGCGGGGAAGCTGATCGGCGGAGGCCGGGCTCGCGCCGCCCGTCAGCTGCAGTTCAAGGTCGTGGCATCGCGGGTTGACGCCCGCGGGCGCGGGGGGCGAGCCGTAACCCTGCTGGCCGTAAACCGGCTGCTGGCCATATGCCGGCGCCTGGCCATTGCCAGGCTGGCCGTAACTAGGCTGGCCATTGCCGGGCTGGCTGTAACCAGGCTGGCCGTAAACAGGCCGGTCGCCACCGTAGCCCGGCTCGCCGTAAGGCGGCCGTTGATCCGGGGCGCGGCGATAACCGTCGTCCCAACCCCAGTTTTGGGCCGCGGCCCCTTCCGCGCCGCCCGCCACGAGGACCGCGACAGCGCAAATAACGCTCAAAGCGCGAAAGCGATTCATCATTTCCATTCCTTGCCCGTAAACGGCCATGATGGCCAAGGGAAGGCCGCGTTGTTTTCAGCTCAGGTCAAGTATGAGCTGCGCCGCCGCGCAGTGCAACCCGAAGTGCCCCGCGCTGGGGATAAGGCGCCGGCTTTGGCTTGCGGGCAGGCCGCCAATCCCGGGTTTTTTTGCGAGCCGGCTTGACCGCGAGGCGATTTGCGGCGATTGTCCGGCCATGGTAAAGAGCGCATCCCACAATCGGACCCCTAGCGCCGCGCTACCGCACGGCGCGCCACTTGGGTACACTTGCATTATTATCGCGGGCTAACATAAGAGCTGGCGCGGCAAGCGATTGTCATTGTGAATAGAAAGCCCGCCAGCCAAGGCAGGGCTTTATGACACTCAAGCTTTACAATACCCGGACCAAGCAGAAAGAAATATTCGAGCCGCTCGACCGCCAAGCCGTGCGCATGTATGTCTGCGGCCCGACGGTCTACGATTTTGCGCATATCGGCAATGCGCGGCCACTCATCGTCTTCGACGTGCTGTTCCGGCTGCTTCGCCACATTTACGGCCCGGACCACGTGATCTACGCGCGCAACATCACCGACGTTGACGACAAGATCAATGCGCGCGCCGCTCAGGAAGGCATCTCGATCCGGGAGCTAACCGAAAAGACCGCCGCGCAGTTCCATGCGGACGCCGCAGCGCTTGGCTGCCTGCCGCCGAGCGTTGAGCCCCGCGCCACCGAACACATCGAGGAAATGATCTCGCTCATTGAGCGGCTGATCGCGCGCGGGCACGCCTATGCCGCCGAAGGCCATGTGCTGTTCGATGTGGCCTCCGATCCCGATTACGGTTCGCTGGCGCGGCGCTCCGTGGACGAGATGAGGGCCGGGGCCCGTATCGAGGTTGCGCCCTATAAGCGCGACCCGATGGATTTCGTGCTGTGGAAGCCAAGCAGCGGAAACGAGCCGGGCTGGGAAAGCCCCTGGGGCTTCGGCCGGCCGGGCTGGCACCTCGAATGCTCCGCCATGTCGGCGAAGCATCTCGGTGACGTGTTCGACATTCACGGCGGCGGCATCGACCTCGTCTTCCCGCACCATGAGAACGAGGTGGCCCAATCCACCTGCGCCCACGGCACCAAGATCATGGCCAACATCTGGATGCACAACGGGCATCTTCAGGTGGAAGGCGCCAAGATGTCGAAGAGCCTCGGCAACTTCCTGACCATAGACGGCTTGCTCAAGGAGGTGCCCGGCGAAGTGATCCGCTATCAGCTGCTGATGGTGCATTACCGCCAGCCGCTCGACTGGACCGCGGCGATGACCGCCCAGGCGAAGCAGGCTCTTATCAAGTTCTCGAAAGCCTTGCGGAGCTTGCCAGCCGGCGCGCTGGGAGTGGATACCGGTCTCTATCCTCCGTTCGTGGAGGCGCTTGAGGACGATCTGAACACGCCCGAAGCCATCGCCGCACTGCATGCGCTGGAGGAGGAAATCCGTGGCGTACCGGAGGGCCTGGTGAAGGAGCGCCTGGCCGGGCAGCTGTTCAACTCGTTCGCGCTTCTCGGGCTTGAGGGCGTCGCGGACTTCGAGGAGCGGCTCCACGCATCGGAGAAAGAGCGCCTCGCAATCGACGAAACCGTGGTCCGGGAACGCATAGAGGCGCGGATCGCCGCCCGCAAGGCGAAGGACTGGGCGGAAGCGGACCGCATTCGCGACGAACTCGTGGCCATGGGCATCACTTTGATGGACGCCAAAAACCCGGCCACGGGCCAGATCGAAACCACCTGGAAGATCGTCCAGTGAGAGAAAAAGAACCCCTCACCCGGCCGCTTCGCGGCCAGGGGAAGGAACCCTCTCCCCTCGCGGGAGAGGGTGGCGGCCGGCAAGGCCGGGCGCCGGGTGAGGGGGAAGCCGCAAGGCTCACCCCTCTCAACCGGGCACGCGACCTCCGCCACAACATGACGGACGCCGAACATGGGCTGTGGCGCATCTTGCGCAACCGCCAGTTTGTCGCGACGAAGTTCCGGCGGCAGGTGCCGATTGGGCCGTATATCGCGGATTTCGTTTGTTATGACGCCCGGCTCATCGTCGAGGCAGACGGCGGGCAGCATGCGGAATTGGCAAGCGATGCACAGCGTGACGCTTGGTTCGCCGCGCAGGGCTTTCGCACGCTGAGGTTTTGGAACAACGATATTTTGACAAACCCAGAAGGCGTTGCCATCGCGATAGGCGTGGCTTTGTCAGGAAAAGAACCCCTCACCCGGCCGCTATGCGGCCACCCTCTCCCGCAAGGGGAGAGGGTAAGTGCCCCACCCCGCCGAAGCGGCGAGGATACTTCAAAGGCAGTATCATGAAAGAGCGGCTTTATCTTTACGACACCACGCTCCGCGACGGGGCGCAGACGCTCGGCGTCGACTTCTCGCTGGAGGACAAGCGCGTCATCGCGGGATGCCTCGATGCGCTGGGCATCGACTATATCGAGGGCGGCTATCCCGGCGCGAACCCGGTCGACACCGCGTTTTTTGAAGCCGCGCCGCGTCTGAAGGCGAAGCTCACCTCGTTCGGCATGACCAAGCGCGCGGGCCGCTCGGCCTCGAACGATCCGGGCTTTCAGACCGTCGTCCAGGCAAACGCGGCCGCGGTTTGCCTCGTGGCGAAGTCCTGGGACTATCATGTAGAGGTCGCGCTGGGCATCTCGGGCGAGGAAAACCTCGAAGCCATCGCCGCCTCCGTGGACGCGATCCAAGGCGCCGGCCGCGAGGCGCTGATCGACTGCGAGCATTTCTTCGACGGCTACAAGGCCAATCCCGCCTATGCGCTCGCCTGCGCGAAGGCCGCCTACGACGCGGGGGCGCGCTGGATCGTGCTTTGCGACACGAACGGCGGCACGCTGCCGCACGAGGTCGAGGAGATCGTCGCCGCGGTTGTCCGGCAAATCCCCCGCGAGCGCGTTGGTATCCACGCACACAACGATACGGAGAACGCGGTCGCCAACACGCTTGCCGCGGTCCGCGCGGGCGCCCGGCAGATCCAGGGCACGCTGAACGGGCTTGGCGAGCGCTGCGGCAACGCGAACCTGACTTCGATCATTCCGTCGCTGATCTTGAAGGAGGACTACGCCAGCCGCTTCGAAACCGGCATCACGGCCGAAACGCTTCGCACGCTCACCACCGTTTCGCGCCAGTTCGACGAGCTTCTGAACCGGCAGCCCAACCGGCACGCGCCCTATGTGGGCGAATCCGCATTCGCGCATAAGGGCGGCATCCACGCCTCCGCCGTCAGCAAAGAACCGCGCACCTACGAGCATGTGCCGCCGGAAAGCGTCGGCAATGCGCGCAAGCTGCTCGTCTCGAACCAGGCCGGGCGCTCGAACATCCTGGCGGAACTGGCCCGCATCGGCATGGAGGTAGACAAGGACGATCCGCGCCTTGCCGCGCTGCTGGACGAGGTGAAGACCAAGGAGGCTCTGGGCTATGCCTACGAAGCCGCCGGGGCTTCCTTCGAGCTGCTCGCCCGCCGCTCCTTCGGCCAAGTGCCGCAATTTTTCGAGGTGGAAAGCTTCCGCGTCATGGTCGAGCGGCGGCACAACGCGAAAGGCGAGCTTGTTACGGTTTCCGATGCCATAGTAAAGGTCAGGATCGGCGGGGAGCTGCTTATAAACGCGGGCGAAGGCAATGGCCCGGTGCACGCGCTCGACCAGGCGCTGCGCCGCGACCTCGGCATCTATCAGCCGAGCATTCAGAATCTGGAGCTGGCGGACTTCAAGGTGCGTATCCTCACAGGGGGCACGGACGCCGTGACGCGCGTCCTGATCGAGAGCCTGGACCGCAAAAGCGGCCGGCGCTGGTTCACCGTGGGCGTTTCGCCCAACATCGTGGACGCATCCTTCGAGGCCCTGCTCGATTCCATCGCTTTCAAGCTATGGTCGGACGGTGTCGCGCCCGCCCCAACCGAATAGGAGTGTGCGAGAGAAATTGCATTTCGAACCTCTGCAAGATGCGCGGCCGTCATTCCCGCGTCCGCAGCGTCATTCCCGCGAAGGCGGGAATCCATTTCAGGCGCTGGAACAAAGCCTTAGCGTAGGTCCCCGCCTGCGCGGGGACGACGCTGCGGCCCGGATTTCAAGCGTTTCAGCCAATTCTGCGATTTCTTCGCATGCTCGAAGGCGGGGAACCGTTTCAGCCGCTGGAACAGGATCTTAGCGTGGGTCCCCGCCTTCGCGGGGACGACGCTGCGGCCTGGATTTCACACGCTCATCGGCGGGAGGGAGGGCTGTTCATCTGAACCAGAAATCGCCATGATATGGTATAATATTACATTCCTTGACTTGACAAACCCCGGCCCACTTAGGGTAAACCGTTGGGCGTGGGGCCGGAAGCTGCTGTTACGCTTGCGTTTTTCGTGACAGAACCCATTAGGAAGGCCCGATATGCGAACGATACGGACAGCATTTTTGTTGGCGGCAGGCCTGGCTTGCGCTGCCGTTCCCGCCTCTGCTGACGAGCACAGGCAGCTTGGCGCGCATGTGCATGGGCACGGCCGCTTGAACATCGCCATCGAAGGCAACACCGTCTCGATGGAACTGGAGGTTCCAGGCGCGGACATCGTCGGCTTCGAGCACGAGCCCAGCACGCCGGAGCAAAAGGCCGCCATCGCGGACGCCAAGGAGAAGCTTCTCAACGCGCTCGTACTCTTCGGCCCAGCGTCCGAAGCCGGTTGCGCGCTGCGGCATGTGAAGGTCTCGACCGAGGCGGAGCATGAAGACGAGCATGAGCATGAGGCGCACGCTACGGGCGGCCACGAGGAGGAGCCCGGCCATCAGCACTCCGAGTTCCATGCCGAATACTCACTGAATTGCTCGTCACCGTCTCGCCTCACCTCCATGACATTCCAGTATTTCAACGCCTTTGCCGGCGCGCAGGAACTCGATGTGTCGGTGATCGCGCCAAAAGGGCAATCGAGCTTCGAGGTCAAGCGCGATAAGCCCACCCTCGATCTAACGGGGATCATGTGATACGAGAACCGGGCCATTGGTTCGCCCACCCGCGTCATCCTGGAAACGCCGGAGGCGTTATCCGGGATCGATACAAATGCCGGCGCCTGTTACGGTCCCGGATGGGGCGCTTGGCGCCCTGCCGGGATGACGGGCGCGGCAGTATTCAGCCGGATCTGACATGACCGGACTGCAAACCGCGCACACAGCCGCAATGCCCGGCGCGCTCTCCGCGCCCATCGTCCAGATGACGGACGTGGTTTTCACGTGGCCGGGCCGGAACCCCTTCACGCTTACCATAGACCGCTTCACCTTGCATAAAGGCGAGCGGCTTCTGCTGATCGGCCCGTCCGGCGGCGGCAAGTCCACCTTCCTCAGCCTGCTTGCGGGCATCGTCACCCCGCAGCAAGGCACAATCGAAGTGCTGGGGACGGATATTGCGCGGCTTCGAGGGGCTGCGCGCGACCGCTTCCGGGCGGAGCATCTGGGCATCATCTTCCAGATGTTCAATCTTCTCCCCTATGGCTCGGTGATCGACAACGTGGTGCTGCCGCTCAGTTTTTCCGCGGGCAGGCGGAAACGGGCCGAGGCGGAGGGCGGTGCCAGGCCCGCGGCGGCGCGGCTCCTGCAAAGCCTCGGCATCGAGCCCTCCCTTATCGATGGCGGCACCGCCGCGAACTTGAGCGTGGGCCAGCAGCAGCGCGTGGCCGCCGCGCGCGCGCTGATCGGGTCGCCCGAGCTTATCGTCGCCGACGAGCCCACCTCCTCGCTCGACCGCAACCGCCAGCAGGCGTTCCTCGATCTGTTGTTCGCCGATATCGCGGCGGTCAATGCGACGCTCATCATGGTCAGCCACGACGAAAGCTTGAGCGCGCGCTTCACCCGCGTCGTCAATCTCGACGACATCGCCCGCACCTCGCGCGGAGGCGCTTCATGAAAACCACATCAAGTCCCCCCTCACCCCAACCCTCTCCCCGAGGGGAGAGGGAGCTGGCTGCGGCCCTTCCATTGAGGCAAGAGGATCCTTCTGGCGTCCCTTCTCCCCTTGGGGAGAAGGACAGGATGAGGGGGGCTTTTAGATGATCATCCTCCGCCTCGCTTTGCAGTCGCTGGCCAACCGGAAGCTCACGGCGCTGCTTACGATCCTCTCCATCGCGTTCAGCGTGGCGCTGCTGCTGGGCGTCGAGAAGGTGCGGACGGGCGCGCGGCAGAGCTTCGCCGACACGATCTCCGGCACCGATCTGATCGTGGGTGCGCGCAGCGGCGGCCTCAATCTGCTGCTCTACTCCGTGTTCCGCATCGGCAACGCGACCAACAACGTCACCTGGAAAACCTACCAGGACATCGCAAGCCGGCCCGAGATCGCCTGGATCGTGCCGATTTCGCTCGGCGACAGCCATCGCGGCTTCCGCGTGATGGGCACCGTGCCGGAATACTTCAAGCTCTACCATTACCGGCACGGCAGAGCGCTTGAGTTCGCCTCCGGCGGCCCCTTCAGCGACCTGTTCGATGCGGTGATTGGCGCCGATGTCGCGGCACAGCTTGGCTACAAAGTGGGCGACAGGATAGTCGTGGCGCACGGGCTCGGCTCGGTTTCCTTCCTGGAGCACGACGACAAGCCGTTCCGCGTCTCGGGCATCCTGGCGAAGACCGGCACGCCCGTCGACCGGACCGTGCATGTGAGCCTTGCCGCCATCGTGGCCATCCATGTGGATTGGCAGAGCGGCGCGCGCATTCCAGGCCAGACCGTCTCCGCCGATGAAGTGCGGCACATGAACCTCGAACCGAAGGAGATCACGGCGGCATTCATCGGGCTCAAATCGAAGCTTGCGGCCTTCAGGCTGCAACGCGCGATCAACGAGTATCCGGAGGAGCCGCTGTCCGCGATCCTGCCGGGTGCGGCGCTGCAAGAGCTTTGGGGGCTTGTCGGAACGGCGGAGACCGCGCTCGCCGCCGTGTCCGGCATGGTCGTGCTCACGGCGCTGCTCGGCATGGTGACGATGATCCTCACCACGCTCAACGAGCGCCGCCGCGAGATGGCGATCCTCCGCTCCGTGGGTGCCACCCCAGTGACGATCCTTTCGCTGCTTGCCACCGAGGCCGGCGTCCTCACCTTTTTCGGCGTGGTGCTGGGCACAATCCTCCTCTACGCCGCATTAATTCTTCTCCAGCCATTCATCGACCGCACCTACGGCCTACATATCGCCATAGACCCGCCCACACAGGATCAACTCACGGTCTTGGCCGGCATCGTGATCGCGGGCTTCGTCGCGGGCCTGCTGCCGGCGCTCCGCGCCTACCGGCTGTCGCTCGCGGACGGCATGACGGTCCGCACTTGAAGGAAACTAACGGCATGCTTGTTCAACGTCATTGCGAGCGGAGCGAAGCAATCCAGGGGGCTGCGGCCAAGAAAGCCCCCTCATCCTGTCCTTCTCCCGCGCAGGCACGCCTTGGCGTGCCTGCATCTCAACGTGATCGCGTTTCCAAGGAAACGCGATGGGGAGAAGGGACGCCAGAAATAGCCTCTGCGCCTGGGATGGGGCACGTACCCCTCTCCCCTTGCGGGAGAGGGGCAGGGGTGAGGGGTATGCCGCACATTCCGCGCGTGGGTGCATGGCTCGCGATGACAGTAGCGATGACCCTTGGGTTGGCATTCCTCTCCACGCCAAGCTTCGCGGGCGGGGAACCGCCGTTGGAGCTATCCTGGGCGAAACTCATGCCGCCCGCACCGCCGGTGCAAACCATGAAAGCCAAGAGTTTCCTCGCGGGCGCCACGCCCTTCGCGGGCGCCGGGGGCAGCGAGCCGCCGCCCCCGCCGATGATCAACGACAAGGTTTGGATGTCCGAGAAGCGGTTGCAACCGGGCTCGGGCAGCCAAGTGGCCGTGGTCCAGGAACTCGACGGCAAGCGCGTGCACATCGGCGGCTATGTCGTGCCGCTCGATTTCGAGGCGACCAATGTGAAGGAGTTCCTGCTCGTGCCGTTCGTTGGCGCCTGCATCCACGTGCCGCCGCCGCCGCCGAACCAGATCGTCTATGTGAAGAGCGCCAAGGGCTTCGACGTGCAAGGCTCGTTCGATCCCGTCTACGTCACCGGCACGCTCAAGGTTGCCTCGCAATATACGGGCCTCGCCGAGACCGGCTACAGCATAGAGGCCGAGAAGGTCGAAACGCGGAAGGAATAGGCGGTCCGCTTACCTAAATATATTTGTTTGCCACCCGTCCGGCGAAACGGCATACCCTGAATGGGTTCCGCCTGATAAGCGCGGGAACATTGGGGGCCAAATCGCCATGGGTATTTTGAAAACCTGGAAATTCCTGGGCAGCACTGTCCTGTTGGACCATCCGCGAATTAAGATTGTAGAAGACTCGGTTGAGCTACCCACCAGGCACGTTGTTCCATACCTACGTTACGAATCCGCCGGTAATGGGGTTACGGTAATTTGCATAAGAGACAGCCAGATACTACTGCAGCGGGAATACTCCTATCCGATCGGTGAATTCCTCCTTCAATTCCCAGGTGGAAAGATCGACGCCGGCGAGCCCCCCGAGCAGGCCGCCGCTCGCGAGTTGCGAGAGGAATCCGGTTTCACCTTCTCCCAGTGTGAAAGCCTTGGCTGGTACTATCTGAACAATCGCCGGTCGGATTCAAAAATGTATGTCATTCTTGCAAAGGACGTTACGCCAGCGGAAAAACTGGGCGGAGATCTAGAGGAAGATATCGAGTCGTTTTGGCTCCCGCTCGCAAAGCTTAAAGAGATGATCGCCAATGGCGAAGTAACGAATTTTTCCGTGCTTGCAGCTTGGGCGCTTCTGGAGAAAGTGCTGGCGGATTGACACCAGGATTTGGACCCCGCCCGCGAGGCAGCGGCCCGCCGCGAGAGCGGCTTCGTTCTCCGGCCCCTTGCTGCCGCTAGCGGCGACATGCCCATGGGGCCGCTGTGGCCGTTTTGGCACCCTCCACAGGAGCCTCCCGCCGCTCCGGCAGCTTAATGCTCCGCACAAGCCCGGCGCGGTAGGCGGGATGTCAGCACCGAGGGAGAAGCCCGATGAAACCGCCCATTATCGCAGCCGCCACGAGCTTGCTCATGATCGTCCTCGCGCTAGCGGGGTGCTCTCTCGAAGCGGGTAACACCGACAAGCCCGTCGGCCAACGTCTATTTACGCGCGTTGGCGAAGTCATGATCCATATTTACGCCTGGGAAAACCGGCCGGACTCGATAGTCAGTTTCCAGGAAAAGCCGAAGGAGAGGGGGTTTTCCGAGTTGATCTATGTGGGGCTTAATGCCGCGATGCAGCCCGTGTTTTTCCGCCGCGACGTCGACTACGCCACGGCCGAGGCGGTGGCGCAGCCCAAGGTTATCCGCCAGCCACCCGAAGTGACGGGGCAGTTCACGATGGATTATCGCAGGGGGCGGCTTATCCCGGTGCGCGACCATAATATCGAGATTATCGAAGCCAATCTGGCGGGCGTGACGTTTACTATTCAATAGTTGGCGGCGCATTTCCGGCCAAGACCGGTTGCGGACCATCCCGTTCGCGAGAAACGCGTCCGTGGCTGATCTGCCGGCTGGCGGAGACGGTGTTAATCCGTGCCAGCACAAACCGCGGTGTTATGAAAAGCGGCGTGAGTTCCCTTGATGGCGGCACGGCAAAGGGTAGCAGTGCCTCGAAGATCACAAGATCATACTCGGCAAATGCAGTACGCTCTACCGTATCCAGCGGCTCCGTGCGCTCGACGAGCGCTGCCCATAATCGCTCTGGCGAAAGCTGGAGCGCAAGAGCGGCGTAATATGGGCGCAAGGAGATTGGTTGCTGGGTCGGAAGGGCGAAGAGTGTTGGCACAAACGCGTTACGGCGCACGACGGCTAGTGCTGGAAAATGACAAAGGGACGGCGTCGGGAGGTCGACGGTACCGGATGGATTGGCAACAGCGACCCGGCTCCCGGCTGGGATCTTGTCGAAGGCTGGGAGAAGTTGAGTGTAGAAACGATCGTTCTCCAGCCACTCTGCGCCAACCGCGCTCACGCGGACGAGAAACAGGACAAGTGCAGCGCCCATGAATGCGCGGACGGCGGCTTTCTTGGGCGCGGTCCAGCTGCTGCCAGCGACGAGCAAGAGGGCGAGCACAAGCGGGATGCGGCCGTCCGCGCCCGATGCTGTCGCCAGCTGATCGGGCATAAGCAGATAGGTGAGAAGGAGGAGGCCTAGCGGCACCGTGATCGCCGGATGGAGCCGGACCCAACGCTGCCAAAAGGCGAAGCCTGTCGCGAGCACGGCGATTGCAAAGCATGCGACGTCGAACGGGAGGCTATAATTATTGAAAATGTTGAAGAAGAGCGGGATCTTATCCGTGAGATCGTTATAAGCGATATAGTCGGCGCCTGATTTTGGCGTAAGCAGCAGGTAAATCGCGGTTGGCGGCAGAAAGGGCGCACCGGCAAGAATGAGCGCACCCATGGCCCGGGCAGGACGCAACCGCTCGCGGAAGATGATGCCAGCCTCGTAGCCCATTGCCATCACGCCATAAAGCCCGAAAGCGAGAAGGTGAGAGAAGAAGAGAACGAGGGCAAAGATCGCGCCGGCCTGGAAACGAAGCCACGGGCGGGGACGGAGTGCAATCCACGCCGCCAATGCAAATAAGCTGACGCCAATGCCGAAGAGATAGTTCAGGAACCCCCAAAGCAGGGCATGGTCATAGAGCAGCAGGAAGGCAAGAAGCGACCAAGCCGACCACCTGCCGTAAAGCACGCGGTGAAGCACCGCCGCGCCGCCTGATATCAAACAGAGAGTCGCCAGGACATAGACCTTGGCTGCCCAGGCAAGCGGCATCCAGCGCGCAAGTGGTGGCACCGTGAGGTCCATGGCTAAATTGGGGAGAGGTTGCCACGCAATCGCGTAATAGTTTTGCAAGCGCGCCGAGCTTGGTAACGCCGACAGGATGTGCATGCGCGCAAGATGATTAGGGTAATCGATAAGCGGCAGCGTCTCGCAAAGGAGAACGGGCAGGCAAGCGAGAGTCGCGAGCAGCACAAAGAGAGGCACAAATGCGGCGCTGTCTAGCCGCAAGGGGTCGCTCACCGGCGTTACCCTTGGTTGCCGTCCGATCATCTGCCTTACCTAGTTTGTTATCCCGTCTTCTCGCCAAAGGCAGGAGGCGCATGACTGTGACGGGCACGCCATTTTCCACAGCTACCCCTTTGTTCACACTTCCTTATCTCAGCACTAACCATGCTAACGGTTTTCCGCCCGGCGAGGACAGATACGGAAAGTACCTATAGCCGGTGCATGACACTGGTTCGGGAAAAGCCGGACACGCCCTCTTCATTCATAGATGCAAGCAGGCATGTGAAGCGTTGCATCCTGAGACGTGGGAACTGCCGCGCCCTGGCATCGGTAGGCGGTGATACCGAATCCGATTGAATGCTTCAGCAGAAGCCCCCCTCACTCTGGCTCTCTCCCCGCCAGCTCGCCTTGGCGAGCTGGCATCTCAGCGTGGCCGCATCCGCAAGCGGATGCGGCTGGGAGAGAGGACGCTAGAATTCTCGCTGCGGGTGATTCAGGCGTCCCTTCTCCCCGTCCGCACCCGCTTGCGGGTGCGGCAGCAAAAGATGCAAGCACGCCAAGGCGTGCTTGCGCGGAGAAGGACAGGATGAGGGGGGACTTCGTGAAGCATTCAACCGGATTCAGTATGACCTGGCGTGAGCGCGGCGGCCGGCTGTCAACGCGCCGTCTCGAACTTGCTTTGGCTCCCTGATCGGACGCTTAAGCCCCGTCCCGGCCCAAAAAACCGGGCACCAGGCGTCAGGTTTCCGCCGCCAGCTAACCACCGGGCTCGTCTCACCAAGGAACGCCCTGCCCAAACCTATCCACAAACCGCACCCCCGGCTTGCCCCTGCTCTCCTCCACCATTTGCACGATTGCCGCCGCGCTCTCCTCAACCGAAAGGCTCGCGTCCGGCCCGCCCGGTGCGAACCCAGCCGGGCGATACCAGCAGCATCGCGCGCGGGTCCCCCGCCCGCCGGCCGGCGAACGCCGTCGCAGCCCAAGGTTATCCGCCAGCCACCCGAAGTGACGGGGCAGTTCACGATGGATTATCGCAGGGGGCGGCTTATCCCGGCGCGCGACCATAATATCGAGATTATCGAAGCCAATCTGGCGGGCGTGACGTTTACTATTCAATAGGCGGCGGCGCTGTTCCGGGCGAGGCTGGAAGCCGCCCTTCGAGTTATTGACCGGAACGTCTCTGGCTGGGGGACAAGCGGGCGTGCGGCAGCGGATGAGGCTTTGCTATCCGGGCGGCTCAGCCTCACCCGCGTGCCGCAAGCCCAATCGTTACTTGCGTGCAGACCGCGGCTTAATCTCCCACGTTGTTTCGTGCGGGATGTCCATCGCAAAATAGCCGCCCGTTCCAGCGAGATTAGGCATGTTATCGCAAGCAAAAGGCTCACGCCCCGTGATGCCGGTATACTTGCCGGTGCCGCCGGTGATGATGTGCGTGCCGCAATTCATTTTGGGGTCGGATTTATCGACATCGCGCGTATCGAAGGTCGAAAAGATCACATCCCCTTCCTTGTCGGCGAGCGCGCAGGCACCGTCGATGTATTTCTTGTCGCCTGATTGAACCTGCAGAGCGGTGCAACGCGCCGACATCTTATCGAGCATCTGCTCACCCTTCATATTTTGGGTGGTCCCGACCGCCTCCAAAAGGTTTGCGGTTCCGATCCCTTTAATATCAAGGCTTTCAACCGGGCGGAAAACGAAATGCGTAACGTAAGGGGTTGTCCCTTTCCGCGGTATTTGCTCTTCCTGCTGCTGGGATTGTACTGCTCCTGGGAAAGCGAGAAGCGCACCAGCTAATATTGATGCTGAGATAAAGCTGCGGATCATTGCATCCTCCCTTTATGAAGATTCTGGTATGCATACGTTAGTATCAGTATGTCTGCGCCACTTTGATTGGACACAAACAAGTGTTCCTTAGTATGTTTTGATCACTTTTATATTTAGTGGAAATATGTTGCCATATAGCTTGGCTTTTATCGTCAGACAGGCCGTAATTTTTCGGGGTCGGGCACGATGCCGTTGCCCATGAGCTTGGGCTAACCTTGGTAGGCCAGAGACGGCGACACCACGGCGGAAAGAGTCACCGCTCCGGAAATCCCTGAAATCCCACAAAAGGGGGCGCTGAGGTGCCGGTCTGCAACCGGGTTGCCACAGCGCCATCGGTGTATGGTCCCGGCATCGGACCGAATAGAAGGCACCCCATGCCGCGATCAGTGTAGGGGCTGACAAGGGCACCTTGTGCCCGAACCCTGCACCCTCACTTGCCTTGGGCTTGAATTGCTTTAACGTCGGCCGCGGTCAGCCCTTTGCCGCCAATACCCCATTCCCCGCTTGCAACCTCGTAGAGGCGGACCCAAGTGACGCCGCGCATGGCTTCGCCTTCGATTTCAACCATGGTATCGGTGACCTTTTTGATCATCTCTTGCTTTTGGCTCTTGTCGAAGACGCCTTCGATCAGGTGAATGTCGACGAGTGGCATGGTAGTTCCTTTCCTAGTTTGCTTGCTGCCTCGGGGGTAACCCGTTGCTTGTGACAAGCATCGCACCTCCGCTTTCCGGCGGGCTAGTTCACGAACTGAATCCCGCCCGGTATAGATAATGAACTAGAGATCGCCGCTAACAGCGCGTACAATTGCGAACCGTGCTGGGCGGGCGGGGTGCGATCAGGGAGCGTTCCATGACCGCAAGCAGCTACAAGCAGTTCTGTCCCGTGGCGATGGCGGCAGAGATTCTTGGTGCCCGCTGGACCCTTGTCCTTCTTCGCGAACTCCTCGCCGGAACCACGCGCTTCAATGAATTGCGGCGGGGTGTGCCAAGAATGTCGCCCGCCCTTCTTTCAAAGCGCCTGAAAGATCTGGAAACGGCGGGCATCCTGACGCGCTCGCCGGTGAGAGGCGAGCCGGATGTGTTCGATTACCGGCTGACGGAGGCGGGAGAGGGCTTGAGGCCAATTGTCGAGGCCGCGGGTATTTGGGGGCAGCGGTGGATAGAGACGGAAGCATCGCTGCAGAATTTAGACCCCAATCTTCTGATGTGGGATATCCGGCGCAACATCGATCCCACTCCCATGCCTCGCGGCCGGAATACGATTCAGCTCATCTTCGCAGATTTACATCAGACGCGGCGAAACTGGTGGCTAATCGTCCAGCCTGGTCAAGACGTCGATTTGTGCTCGGTAGATCCCGGCTTCGACGTTGATCTTTACCTTTCAACCGACCTGCGAACGCTAACCGAAATCTGGATGGGTTATACCGCAATCGCCCGCGCCAAGGAACAGGGAAGGCTCGTCTTTACGGGAAACCGGCAACTCGAAGCCGATGTAGGATCTTGGTTGAAACTAAGCCCGTTTGCGAAGGTGCAAAAACTGGTTGCATAGGCAGCACCGCCTTGATCGCGGTCCTAAACATCAATGCGGATGGCTCCGGAATGTGGACGAGCACCTGCGGCGACTAGGGGCACCGGGACTTACCGCTTCCGGCCCATCCCAGCCTAAGTAATACGAGATCCGGTTGAGTAGTTCCGTGACTGTCATCCCGGAACAGCGCTTGCGCCGTATCCGGGATCTTAACAAACGCAGGCGCTCGTAAAGATCCCGGATAACGCCCTTGGCGTTTCCGGGATGACACTTGCGAACTATTCAAGCGGATTCCCTATAACCGCGCACCAAGCGCTAGGTTTCCGCCGCCAGCTAAGCGCCGGCTTCCTCTCACCACGGAACCACCTGCCCAAACCTGTCCACAAACCGCAAGCCCGGCTTGCCCCTGCTCTCCTCCACCATTTGCACGATTGCTCCCGCGCTCTCCTCAACCGACAGGCTCGCGTCCGGCCCGCCCATATCGGTGCGCACCCAGCCGGGCGACACCAGCAGCATCGCGCGCGGGTCCCCCGCCCGCCGCCGGCGAAACACTTCATGAGCATGTTGAGCGCGGCCTTGCTGGCGCTGTAAAGCTCCCAGAACCCGCTATTGTTGGCGATACTGGCAAGCTGGGAAGACATCGCCGCGATGACGCCGCCCGGGGGCACGAGCGCTTCGAGGATTTCGATGGCGCGCACCGGCCCAAGCGCGTTCGTCAGCATCAGGCGGGCGAACTCAGCCTCATCCACGGCGGCTGGCGTGCTCCCGTCGGATTGGCCGATCCCGGCATTGACGAACAGAACGTCGAGCCTTCGCCCGGCCAGCCGGGTGCCAAGAGCGCGCACGCTTCCCGCATCGGCAATATCGGCCGTCTCGATTTCGAGGCTGTCCGGGTATTGGCTCGCCAGCGCCTCCAGCTGCGCGGAAGCGCTGCGCTTCGTGGCGATGACGCGCCAGCCGCGCCGGCACCATTCTTGCGCGAGGCCCAGCCCGAGGCCGCGTGAGGCACCGAGGACCAGCACCGCGGGTTTCTCCGTCATAACTCACCCTTCCCTTCCTTTTCGAGCCGCCGGCAGATCTCCCGCTACGGACAATGGCCCCGCGTCGCGGCCGGTTCCCGTTCTGTCGATAGCGCCCTATCATGGTTAATGCGGGCACGGTTAACGGCAAGATGCGATATTTTCCGCCCGCCACTTTCTGCGAATCTTTTCGCGTTTTTGGCCAAATTCCACGCTTCCAGAATCCCTTTAAATATACGCGCAAGTTTAATGTTAACCACGAAACGGTGCATCCCGCTCTCGGACGAAGCTCGCTGCAACTACCGTTTATTCCGCACTTTCAGTGACTTAGACCGGCGTTAAAACTTCATGAAGGGGCCTTAGCTATAATGGGTGCGGTAAAGAGGATCGCTGCAAGTGTGCAAAACGGCCCGGGACCGGCACGAACGGGGTTAATGTAGCCTTAATCGTGAGGCTGCGGCAGCCCGTGGGAATCGGCCCGGATTTTGCCACGATTCAGTCCAAGCCTTCGCGAATAATGATCGCTCGCGATCATAGGGGGGGCTGAAGGGAGACCAATTGTTTCAAGCACGTCCATTTGCGGCTGCCAGGACAGCATTACTGCTGATTGCGGCTGCATTTTTTGCCTTCCTTTTCTCAACGGCGGCCTCGACGGCCAAAGAGCCTTCCAACGCTTGCGAAGATGCGGCCGGGCTCTCCGTTCTGTCCTCTCCTACCGCGCCATGGAAAGGCGCGCCTCTGCGCGTGATTTTCGCTGTGGAGAAGCCGTTCGACGGCGAGCTTTCGCTGATCGCGCCCGATGGCAGCGTCGCCGCCAAATCGCATGAGCGCCACGGCGGCCCGCCCTATTTCTGGTACGCCGAGGCCGCCTCACCCGCCGCTGGCGATTGGCAGGCGAGGCTCGTCCGCCACGGCGAGTCCGCCGAATGCAAGACATTCGTGCGCCAAATCGCCGTCCTGGGCCACGAGCCGCCGCGTCCTGGCAGAGAGGGCGACGCCATCTGGCCCTTGCGCAATAGCTGGAACCGCGGAACGGAAAACCTGTATTCCGCATGGATCGAAAAGCTCTTCGACGCGCCGCTCGACGCGGCCCCTTCCTGGCCTGCCCTGCATGAGGTGCTGCGCGACCGCTCCCGCAACGTCTTGTTCAATCATCTGGGCCTCGGCGAGGACAGCATGGGGATGGTTGTCCGGCCCGACTGCGCCGACCTGCCCTACTTCTTGCGCGCCTATTTTTCGTTCAAGATGGGACTCCCGTTCGGCTACTCGAAGTGCTCGCGCGGCGGCGGCGGCCAGCCTCCCAGATGCGGCCCTTGGTTCAACATTCAAAATCCCGAGCCGCCCCCCGCGGCTGCTCCCGAGCAGCCCCCGCTGCAGCAGACTTCATCCAGCCCGCTGCTGGACATGCTTCGCCAGCCACCGCCGCCGCCACGTCCCGTGAGCGCACCCGCGCCGAAACGGCTTGGGCTCTCCGCGGCGTTCGGCCATTATCTGCAAACCGTCGGCGATGCGGTCCATTCCGGGTCCGCGCGCACGGCCGCGGCCGACGAAAACAACGATTATTATCCCGTGCCGCTGAAGCAGGACACGCTTCGGCCAGGGACCGTATATGCCGATCCCTACGGCCACGTTTTGATGCTTGCCAAGCGCGTACCGCAGACGGCGGGCGCCGCGGGCGTCTTCTTCGCCGTGGACGGCCAGCCCGATGGAACGGTTGCGAGAAAGCGCTTCTGGCGCGGCAATTTCCTGTTCGTACAGAACCCGGCGCTGGGTGGCCCCGGCTTCAAGCGTTTCCGGCCAATCGTCGCGAAGAACGAAGCCTTGCGGCGGCTCACCAACGCCGAGATCGCGGAAAATCCTCACTACAGCGACTTCTCCCTGGAGCAGGCCCGGCTCGGAGTTCGAGGAGTTCTACGACCGCATGGACGACGTGATGTCGCCTGAACCGCTCGATCCCTTGAGCGCGATGAAGGAGGCGATCACCTCGCTCGAAGAGCAAGCGAAGACGCGCGTCATCTCGGTGGAGAATGGCCGCAAGTACCAGGCCAGCGGGCACGGCGATGCGGACATGCCCGACGGCCCGTCGATCTTCGAGGCCGCCGGCGCCTGGGAGGATTTCGCCACGCCGTCGCGCGATTTGCGCCTGCTGATCGCAATCGATGTGGTGCGCGGGTTCCCGGATCGCGTGGCACGGCGGCCGGACCGGTACGCGATGCCGAATGACAAGTCCGCCAGCGAGGTAAAGGCCGAGTTGCAGGACGTGCTCGCTTCGGAGCTTGCGGCGCGCAAGTTCTCTTACACCCGCAGCGACGGCTCCCAATGGACGCTTGCGCTCAAGGATGTGGCGGAACGCTCAGGCGAGCTTGAGATGGCATACAATCTGAACGACTGCGTGGAACTGCGCTGGGGCGCGCCCGAGGGAAGCGATGAGGCTTCGGCGTGCAAGCGGCGTGCGCCTGGGACGCAGCGCGCCAGGATGAGGGATTACCGGGTGTGGTTCCACGAGCGGCGCCGGCCGCCCCGCGCATAGCGCCAGCAGCCCCGGATGACGGCGCCCGGAACATTCAGGCCGTTCCGGGCTCAGTTCGTTGACAGCGTCCGGCGGACTGCGTCTTTCCAGCCCCGGTATTTCCTTTCGCGTTCCGCCGCGCCCAGCATCGGGACAAAGCGGCGGCCGAGAGCCCAGCGCTCAGCAAAAACCTCGGGCGCTGGCAACGTACCGGAGGCAAGCCCAGCGAGATAGGCCGCACCAAGCGCGGTCGTCTCCATCACCTCGGGCCGGTCGACGGGTGCGTCCAGGATGTCAGCTAGAAACTGCATGGCCCATTCGGACGCTGTCATCCCGCCATCGACGCGCAGGACCGTGTTCGCCGGAGCGGCCCAGTCGCCGCGCATGGCCTCGACGAGGTCGCGCGTCTGGTAGCCCACGCACTCAAGCGCGGCGCGGACTAGCTCCCGCTTGGTGGTGCCGCGCGAGAGGCCGTGGATCGCCCCGCGCGCGTCAGCGTCCCAGTAGGGGGCGCCAAGGCCGGTGAAGGCCGGAACGAGATAGACCCGCTGCGCGGGATCGGCGGCCGCCGCCAGCGCGTCAGCCTCGCCTGCGTTTCCGATGATGCCAAGTCCGTCGCGCAGCCATTGCACCGCTGCCCCGGCGATGAAAATGGCGCCTTCCAGGGCATAGGTGCGCCGGCCGTTGAGCTGGCAGGCGATGGTGGTGAGCAGCCGGTTTTTCGACGCAACCGGCGTTGTGCCCGTGTTGAGCAAGGCGAAGCAGCCGGTCCCGTAGGTCGATTTCATCATGCCGGGCTCGAAACATGCCTGGCCCGCCGCGGCAGCCTGCTGGTCGCCGGCAATGCCCCGGATTGCCACCGGCCCATCGAGGATGCCCGGAATCGCCGTGCCGAAATCCCCCGCCGAATCCTTCACCTCCGGCAGCATGGCGAGGGGCACGCGGAAGAGCCGGCACAGATCGCCGTCCCACTCGCCGCGATGGATGTCGAACAGCGCCGTGCGCGAGGCGTTGGTGGCATCGGTGGCATGGACCGCGCCGCCGGTCATGCGCCAGAGCAGGTAACTATCCACCGTGCCAAAGGCGAGTTCGCCCGCTTCCGCCCGCGCCCGCGCGCCGGGGACGCTATCGAGGAGCCAAGCCACCTTCGTTGCCGAAAAGTAGGGATCGAGCAGCAGGCCTGTGCGGCCCGCAACCAGGGGCTCGTTGCCCTCCACCTTGAGAGCCGCGCAAATATCCGCCGTGCGACGGTCCTGCCAAACGATGGCGTTGTGGATGGCGCGCCCACTGGCCCGCTCCCATACCACGGTGGTTTCGCGCTGATTGGCAATGCCGATGGCGGCGATGTCCGCCGCGCGGATGCCGGCCTTGGCCACCGCGTCGCGCATTGTCGAAACCGCCGTGCGCCAGAGGTCTTCCGGGTCGTGCTCAACCCAGCCGGAAGCGGGATAGTGCTGCGGGAACTCTTCCTGCGCGATCCCTGCGACGGTCAGATCGGCGCGGAAAACCATGGCGCGGGTGGACGTGGTGCCCTGGTCCAAGGCGAGGATGTAAGACATGCCGTTTGCCCTCCAGCTTTAGCCCCGGCGAAACCCGGTTCGCGATGAGTACGGCTCCCGCAGGTCAACCTCAACCGTTTGAGCGCGCCCGCGGAATGGAAACGATGGGCTCGATTTTGCACCGGGCCGCTTTTTCCGCCGAAAAATCCCTCTAGGGTGACTTTCCATGCGATGATCGATTTAGCCGCCGTCATGGCGCTCGAATCGTAGAGGCTACCATGGTCAAAGTCGAACCCCTGATTTATGCGGAGGATTACCTAGCCTTCCAGGCGATGATGCCGGAGGAGCCCGCATTCAGGGACGCCCCCACCGGAATTTCCATCGACTTCGCCACGTTTTCCTGCCGCGAAAACATACGCGTTCAAAGCCGCGCGAGGCCTGACAATGCCGTCGTTATGGTGAGCGTTCAACCCGATAAATTTGAGCAATATTGCGAGAACTACGACAAAGACCGCAATTGGCAATCCCTTGCGAATTTCGCCGATGCGAAATTCGACATGGGGCGCGATACGGCCGGCGGCGGCGAATGAGCGGGAAAGCCATATCGATAATTTCCGCGGCCGGACAACGAGTGTCCGGGGCAAAACTGCCTTCGGGGCAACACCCGGTGGAGTTTGCCCCCCGCCCCGGCGTGGACGTTGACCGCTAGAACACCGGCAGTTCCGGACCCGCAATCGCTTCGCCAAGCCAAGCGATCAGATCGCGCGTGACCTCATCGCGATTGATTTCGTTCAGGCATTCGTGACGCGCCTCCGGGTAGACCTTGTGAGTAACATTCTTGAGGCCGGCGGCGCGGTATGCCGCCAGCAATTGTCCCACGTTACTGGCGACCGGATCCTGCCCGCCGTTGAAAATATAGATGGGCAGCGTCTTCGGAATGCCCGCCTGGCACGAAGCCTTGGCGGCGCCGGTAACTCCGCCCAGCATGTCGATGAACAGCTGGACCGCCGGTATGAAGCCGCAGAGCGGATCGGCGATGTATTTATCGACCTCGGCGGGATCGCGCGAAAGCCAGTCGAATGGCGTGCGCGCTGGAGCGAACGGCTTGTTGAACGCACCGAACAGCATCGCATTCAACAACGCGCTGCGGCCCCGCGCCCCAATCCGCAAGCGCTCCAGCCGCGCCACCAGCGCTCCTACGCTCGCGATGACTGGCGGCTTGCCGTTCGTGGCGGATAGCACAGCGCCTGCAAGCCCTTCGCCATGCTGCCCTATGAACTGCTGCACCATGAAGGAGCCCAGCGAGTGCCCCATCAGGAATACCGGCACACCCGGATGCTCAGTCTCGATCCGTGCCCGGATCACGCGCAAATCGGCTATGCAAGCGTTCCAGCCGCCGCGAGCGGCGAAGAAACCCAATTCGGCCGGAGTCTTCGCCGTGAGCCCATGCCCGCGATGATCGTTGGCGTAAACGGCATATCCCGCCCCGCATAGGGCCCCGGCCAATCTCGCATAGCGTGCGCCATGCTCGGCCAGTCCGTGCGCGATTTGCACGACCGCTTTGGGCGGCGCTTCCGGCAGCCAGCGATGAACCGCCAGAGCTATGCCGTCCCCTGCCTTGATACTGAATGTATATGCTTGCACGCTGTTGCTCCCCGAATGCGGGCCTGCCCGCCGCCATCCTTGCCTAACATCGCAAACGATAACTCCGCTATCCAGAAGCGATTGCCGTTTAGCCGCTTGCAGGACAAATCCGGGCTGCTATATCCGATACGGTTCCAATCTAATTCCAAAGCAGAGAAATGGCAGACACGGATAACCTCTCGAAGGGACCCGCCACGGAGACGCATTCGTTTCAGGCCGAGGTCGCCGAATTGCTCCGGTTGATGGTGCACTCTGTGTACTCGGAGACCGATATCTTCCTGCGCGAGCTTATTTCCAACGCTTCGGACGCCTGCGACCGGCTGCGCTACGAAGCCATCGCCAGGCCGGAGCTGACCGCGGACGATTCCCGGTTTGCGATCCGCATCGCGCCGGACGCCGCCGCCGATACGCTCACCATCGCGGATAACGGCATCGGCATGGACCGTCAGGAGCTGATCGACAACCTTGGCACCATCGCCCGCTCCGGCACCCGCGCCTTCGTAAGCAAACTCGCCGAGGCGAAAGACGGCGCGGGCCTCATCGGCCAATTCGGCGTCGGCTTCTATTCGGCCTTCATGGTGGCGGACCGCATCGAGGTGGTAAGCCGCCGCGCCGGATCGCCGGAGGCTTGGGCGTGGACATCCTCAGGCGCCGGCTTCGAGATCGCGCCGGCTAACGAGGCACAGGCGGCCAAGGTTCTGCGCGGCACGGAGATCGTGCTGCATTTGAAAGCGGATGCGAAAAAGTATCTCGAAACGCACGAGATCAGGCGCGTCGTCGCGGCCTATTCCGATCACATCCTCTTCCCAATCGAGCTTATCGAGGACGGCGGCAAGTCCGAACAAATCAACTCGGCCAGCGCATTGTGGCAGCGGCCGAAGTCCGGGCTCACGCCGGAGGACTATACCGAAGCCTACCGCGCTATCGCTCACGCATTCGACGAACCGGCGATGACGCTGCACTACCGGGCGGAGGGCCGGCAGTCCTATGCGGTCCTGCTATTCGCACCTTCGATGCGGCCGTTCGACCTGTACGATCCGGCCCGCAAGGGGCACGTAAAGCTTTATGTGCGCCGCGTGTATATCGCCGACGATGCGAACCTGCTTCCCGCTTATCTGCGGTTCGTCGTTGGAGTGGTGGATAGCGAGGACCTGCCGCTCAACATCTCCCGCGAAATGCTTCAGAACAATCCGCAAGTCGTACAGATGCGCAAAGCGCTGACGGGCCGCGTGATTTCGGAGCTGGAGGCCCTTGCCGAAAAAACCCCCGAGGCTTTCGGAAAAGTCTGGGAGGCGTTCGGCGCGGTCCTCAAGGAGGGGCTTTACGAGGACTACGAGCGGCGCGATGCCCTGCTCGGGCTTGCCCGTTTCGTGACGACCAAAGGCGATGCCCGCACGCTCAAGGAGTATGTCGCCGATCTCCGGCCAAATCAGACCGAAATCTATTATCTCCTCGGCGATAGTACCGAACGGCTGAAATCCAATCCCAAACTCGAAGCCGCCCGCGCGCGCGGCATCGAGGTCTTGCTATTGAGCGATCCGATTGACGCGTTCTGGTCCGCGGCTCCCTTGGATGTGGGCGGCAAGCCATTCAAATCGCTCAGCAAAGGCGAAGCCGATTTCGGGCTCATCCCGCTGCTCGAAGAAAACGCCAAAGAGGACCCGAAGCCCGAGGAAGGCGCCGTGGAGGGCATGCTGGCAGCGGTGAAAGCCGCCCTTGGAGACCGCGTGTCGGATGTGCGGGCCTCGCGGCGCCTGGCGGACAGCCCCGCTTGCCTCGTCGCTGCCGGTCATGGACCCGATCTCCAGGTGGAGCGCCTGCTGGCGCACCAAATGCGCGGGAGAGGCCCCAAGCCGGTCCTGGAGCTCAATGTCCACCATGTGCTTGTGAAGGCCATTGCCAGCGCTCAAAAGGCATCGCGCCAGGCAGACGTGAACGATCTCTCCATGGTGCTATTCGAACAGGCGCAGATTCTCGATGGCGAGTTGCCAGAAGATCTGGCTGCCTTTGCGGCAAGGCTGAACCGGCTGGTGGCGCAGGGACTCGCTTCGGCCGGTCTGGCCTGACCGTCGCGCCCCCGATCCGGGGCCGGCGATGGCTCAGATTCTTGGACGATACGGGACCCGGTTGATTGCTTCAGCGAAAGGCCCCCTCACTCTGTCTCTCTCCCCAAGGGGAGAGAGGACCCTCGAACTTGCCGCAGCGAGAATTCTGGGGTTCCTTCTCCCCTCGGGGAGAAGGACAGGATGAGGGGGGACTTCGCCAAAGCAATCAAGCGGAATTGCTATGATGCCGCCTCCGGGCCTGCCTGCTCAGAGCTACGCTTTTGGGGGCTGGCGCAGCTGCTGGATCAGCGAGCGCGCCATGCTGCCAAGGACCAGCAGGCCGCCCACCAGCACCGCCCACAAAACCCATTTGCTGGACTGGGACGACACCTCCGGCGCTGCCCTGCCGGCCGGTGCGGCGGGCCTGCCCTGAACGATAGCCGCCAGCCGCAAACTGGCCGGCGCCGCGTTCAGCGAAGCCGCACCGTTGTAGCCAGGCACCAAGGTTGACAGCGGCAAGCTGGCTGGAGCAACGCCGCTGGCGCCCCAGGCAAGGACGAAGGGGCCTTCGCCACGCGCCAGGAAAACCAGCACATGCGGCACGAAACCGATCCGCACGGTTGGCGGCGCGTTGCCAATACCGCCGCTCCGGGCATCCACCACAAGGCGCAGGCGGTTCACCGCCGCCCCGTGCAGTTCGATATCGTCAGATCTCACTTCGCCCTGCGGCGCTTGCAGCCGGTAGACCACCGTTTCCGCCAGCTCTTCCCAGTGCTGCTCCTCGTGGCGGCGATGCCAGCCAAGCCGGTGCGCCCGGAGTTGCGGTGCGGGGAGATATTGTACGGTTAGCGGGGCCAGCGTGTTGATCTGCGGCAGATCGATCCGCAGCTTCTCCAGCGGCATTTGCCCCGCCCAGGCATATTCGTAAGTGCCGGGCTGAGCGGCGGTTGGCGCCATTTCCCCGGACCAGATGCGGACCGGCGGGTTGAAGCTGGTTTCGACGGCGCCAAGGAGCACCGACTTGATTTCAGGCGCCTGCTGGGGGTCTTTCCAGAGCAGCCGCAAATACCGGCCGGCAGCGCTGTCCCATTCAACGCGGTCGCTGTCGACACGATGCCCGGCGTGTTCCAGATGCACCAGCTGGGCATCCTGTTTCAGCGTTTGCCAGTGCTGCAGATCGTCGCTGCCTTCAATCGTGTAAGAATGGAAAGGCGCGGTACTTGCCCCGGTGACCAGACGAAGCGAGCGGATGCTGCCCTTTATCGTGCTGGCGTCGATCACCACACCCGCGGCCATGCCGCCCGGCTCAGCCTTGGCCGCCGGCTGCTGCCGTACCGAAACAAGGCTGCCATCGGCGGACTGGCGCACGGTCACCGATATATCGTTCGCCCCTGGAGAAGCCTTGCCCGGTGCTGGCAGCGGGAAAAACGGCGCGGCACTCTCGATCTGGTGCGAAACGGTTTGCGATTCGCTGCGCAGCAAAGCGTATGGCAGCGCCTCGCCCTGCCCGTTGAACACCCGCAAATCGGCCAGACCGGCACTGGTGACACCCTCGTACACCGCCAGCGGCAAGGCCAGCTGATGGAACGGCCCGGCGCCATTGGTATCGATGACAGTCCGGTAGGCAAAGTCCTCCGGCCGCGGCGGCGTTTGCGCGGCGGCTGAAGTGGCCAGCAGCGCGCCGAGGATCAAGGTAAGCAGGGTTTTCATGGCGCCTCTCCAGAAGCTGGCTGTTCCAGCGCTTCGCCGGTTTCCGCGCCGTGCTTGGGCGGCAGGGGGGCGAAGTAGCCGACCAGCAGCAGCAGCAAACCGACCGCGATGAAGGATACGATGCGTTCGACACTGCCGTGCGCCGCAAGCTCGACGAGGAACAGCTTGCCCACCACCACCGCAACCAGAGCCGCGCCGGTAAGCCAGATCCAGCGCACGCCGCCGCGATTGGCGAATAGCATCAGCCCGATGGCGATGACGCCCCACACGATCGACAACGAGGACTGCACCAGCATCGAGTTCTGCAATGCGGATGCCTCCCACGCAACGCCGCCCCATAGGTGACAGGTGCGCAGCACCGCGCTGCTAACCACCATGAAGGCCGTTACCCCGAGAATAGCGGCCAGGAGGGCGCCGCTCTCCTGGAATGCACGGCGATCGTGTAGCGAGCGCCACCACAGGGCAATCCCGAGCAGGACGGCAATCTGACCGGTTTCCAGCGGGTTGAGCAAGGGCACATGGGGCAGCGGCGCCGCGCCATCGCCCATACGCGCGCTCACCCAAGTCCAGCCGAGCAGGAAAACCGCCACCGGCAAAGCTCCGGCCACGGCATAGCTATCCCGGAATTCGCGAAGCGGCCATAGTCCGCGCAGGCCCCCGCTGCTTACGGCCCACAGATACGCCAGCGGGGCAAGCAGCCAGCCGAGCATCGCCCAGGCGCTGTCCGCGCCGCCCCAGCCCGCCATATACCAGTGTACCTCCAGCGCCGCGATCACCACAAAGAGCCAGGCACCGGCGGCATGTACCGCCCCGTGCAGCTCTGGCATCAGCCAGTCCTTCTGGCCGCGCAGCAGCAGGCCGTGCATGAGCAGAGCCAGCGGCCAGACCAACGCCCCCCAGCCGGCCAGCGGGGGTTCGACGCCCGCCCCTAGCTGGCAGCCTAGCAGGATGGCCAGCACCGGCAGATAAGCGAATGTCGCCTGCCCCAATTGCCGCCAGCCGAGAACCTTGGCCAGCATTCCCCACAGTCCGGCGGTGATTACTGTAACCCCGATGAGGCTAGGCACAGCCGTTTCCGGCGGCAGTACCCGGCCGCACTCGGCTTCCCAGGCAAAGGCCCACCAGACGGCGGACCATGCCAGCGCGCCCCAGCCAAGCACGATGGACAACCGCTCGTCTTGCCTACGATGCAGCATCCGGGCGGCGGCAAAAGCTGCCACGGCGATCAGCAATGGACTCCAGAAGCCGCTGTGCAGGAAAGGCTTTGCATCGACCGGGCTGGGCACGCCATCGAGCAAAGACAGGTGGCTGCCCAGGCTCACGGCGCCGGCAATCAGTTGCAGCCCGAGGGCAAAGGCGAGCGCCGCCTTCTGGCCGTTCCGTATCGCCCACCACAGCGTGGCGATGCCGGTCGCGGGCCAGACCATCGCCGCGAAGTGCCAGGGCAGGACGAAAAGCGGCGCCAGGTTGATGAACGCCAGCCCGCCCAGCAGAACCAGACCGGCCAACCCGCCCAGAGTGCCTGTCTTGCCGTCGCCCTCGCTCCCCTGACGCAACACCGCCCAGGCCGCGGCCAGCAGGGCAACGCCAATCAGGCCGGCCGCGGCCAAGCCGTTCCAGCCGCTGGCCAGCACAGTGCCATCTTCCGCCGGTTGCAGGGTGCTCAGATATAGCCCGCCCGCCAGCACCTGATAAGCGCATCCCCAACCGATCATACCGCGCTCCGCCATCGGCCGGGCCGCAATGACAGCCAATGCGCCAAGGATAGCCAGCAGCGTGCTGGCCCAGTCCATCGGATAGAGCAGGAACGGCATCAGCGCGGTAAAAAGGCAGCCGCAGGCCATCAGCCAGGGGCGCATGCTTCGCTCGAAGGAATGCAGCCGCCCAGCCGGCGCCCGCGAGTTCAGGCGATAGAACCACCACGCCGACAGAGCCAGCATCAGGCAGCCGAGCCACGAGCCGCCAAGCACACTGCTGCCGTCACCCCAGGTTAGATCGTGGACAAAATATGCCGCCGAGCCGAACAGCAGGAGCAGGGCAAACACCCGCGCGTGGACCTTTTGCTGGCGTATCCCAACCCAATACATGCCCGCCGCCTCGACCGCCCAAGCGGCGGAGGTCCATTGGCCTTCCAGTCCCAGCGGGATGGACAAGCTGCCGAAAATGACCGCCAGCGCGATCATCGTCTCGCTCAGCAGCGCATAACGCATGCCGGTACGGCGGAACAGCGCGTAGGCCAGAAAGATGTAGGCCAGCCCGAAACCGAGTGCACTGAAAGCCGGGCCATTCTCGAAACCGCGCACGATGAGGTACTGCATGCCGAATACGGACATCGGCACGCCGAACACCAGCGACGCGTCCACATAGCTGACCTGCGGCGCCGCCTGCAGGACATGCCCCTCGAAGGAGGCGTCTGAAGCCGCCGGCGCGTCCGCCAGCGTGCGCCGCGCAAAGAGAAAGGCGATCAGCACATAGAGCACAAACAGCGAAAGCAGGAAGGGCTCGGCGATATTGAACAGCGCCGGTTCATAATATTTTGCGCCCCAGGAGCCGGCCAGGAAGACGGTGCAGGAGAAGCCGATCAAGTTCAGCGGCCGCCACGCCTTGAACCAGGCAATGGCGGCGATGCCGAGGTTGAGGACGGTCAGATACGCGAAAAACGCCAGATGGTGCTCGCTGCCGGAGGAGGCCAGAACCGGCGCGGCGAAACCGCCCAGCGAAGCCACCGCCGCCAGCGCCAGCGAATCTTGCAGGACGGCCAGCAGCACAGCGAAGATCGCAACGCCGGTCAGTATCGCGAAACCGGCCTCGGGAGGGATCAGCGGATTCAGTTTCATGGCGGCCAGCGCCGTCAAATAGAGGACGCCGATGCCCGCCCCCTGCAGGATCAGGCCGTAGCTGTCCTCTCTGTTGCGCCAGCGCCAGCCGGCCAGCAGCAAGCCGATCCCGGCTGCCGCCACCCCGGCGTAGCGCAGCTCAATCGGCACGACGGTATTTTCGGCGACAAAGCGCAGCAGGAAGGCCAAGCCGAGGAAGAGGATCAACACCCCTATCTTGACGAGCGGATTGCCGCCGAAGATCCAGCGGGCGGCGAATTCGGAGAGCCACGGCGGTATTACGGGTGCGGGCGGCTCGCTGTTTTGGCTGTCGTAGCTGCCCAGCGCGAGCAGGTAGCCCGAGCGGGATTCGGGAGGTGTTGCGCTGGCTGCGATGGCGGCCATTTCCGTGGCGGTTGCCTCCGGTGCCCACTCCGGCTCCTCGTCATCTTCGGCCGGAAAGGGCTCGGACACCTGCTCTCCGGCAGCGGCTTGTGCCGCCATCGCGGCGTCCGGTATTGCTGGCTGCGGGGCGGCGGCAGCCTCTGGAATGATCCCGGCCTCCCGCAGCTGCATCTCAAGCACGTCGATCCGCCGGGTCGCCTCACGCATCTGCTCCTGCAACACCTGCAATGCGCTCTGCGATTCCGCGGGCTCACTATCGCCGGCCGCCGCACTCGCGCTTTGCCTGGACACCATCCAGCCAACGGCGCCACCGGCCACCGCCAGCGTCAACGCTGCCGCAATTGAACCGGAGGCCGCCCCTGCCAGCAGCCCTAAGATGATGCCAATCCACATCGCACGCCTCAACTTTGTCCAAGCATCGTTCCCGGAAAGCGGCTTTCCCGGCTTTCGCAAAAAGTGATGCGCACACAGAGGGGCTAAGTAGGTCATTTATTTGGCGAACCGCAAAAGCCCTGCTCCGGCTTCGTCCTCGTCATGGCCGCGCAACGTTAGTGCCGGCCCTCGCCGGTCCCGTTCGGTGCAGGTTTCCCCGGCCTAAGCAGAAGCCGGCTGTAAGGAGATGCAGGGATGGAAACCGTGCTTCCAAACGCGTGCGGATGAAAATAGGCGAGACATTTATGCAACCTTCGGTGGTAATCAGATTGCAGCACGCCCGGCCCGCCTTGCCCGGCTCCAAGGCCACGCTTATGGTGCCGGACTGGGTGACGCCCATTTAGAAAGATGCATTACCGAGGAACATTCAATGCACAAGACATTAATTAGTGGATGCCTGGCGCTAGGGATCGGAGTAATCGCGCCCAGTATTTTATCGCCATGCGCTTTGGCGCAACGTTCCCCCGCGCAGCATGTTGCGCCATCCAGGTGGATACCGGACTCGAACAAGCAAGGCCCTGCCGACGTCGGACTCAATGCTCACACCAATATGGTTGTGCTGAGCTTAGCCGAAAGAGGCGGCATTAGGCCCCAAGGGGCTCCGTATGCCGGCTATTTTTACGAGACGCCGTCTTCGCTTGCTTGCGTTTACGGTCTGGTTACGCAAACAACCGGGTGCAATCCCGCCACCGCTTCGGCCCTTCCCAGCACCTCTTCGTCACAGTTAGCGATCGCCATAGTCGACGCTTACGATAACCCGAACGCAACGTCGGATTTGACAACCTTCTCCAGGCAATTCGGACTGCCCGCACCCACAAGCAGCAATTTCCAGGTTGTCTATGCCTCAGGCAGCAAGCCCACGGGAAACACCGGGTGGGCGCTCGAGTCGTCTCTGGATATCGAGTGGGCTCATGCGATGGCACCAGGTGCGAAGATTTATTTGGTTGAGGCGAGATCGGCCAGTAATAGCGATCTGCTAACGGCGGTCGATAGGGCCACCACCCTCGTGGCCGCGGCGGGCGGCGGCGTTGTTTCCATGAGTTGGGGAGGCAGCGAGTTTTCTAGCGAGGCTTCCTACGACAGCCATTTTCAGAATTCAAAGGTAACCTACATCGCGAGCTCTGGCGACTCGCCTGGGGTTATATGGCCTAGCGTCTCCCAATATGTGATCGCAGCCGGAGGGACATCGGTAAGCCGCAATCCTTCCACGGGCGTTTTCGAAGCTGAGCAGACTTGGCAGCAAACGGGCGGCGGCATAAGCGCCTATCTCGCGCGTCCGGCCTATCAAAGCAGCGTAAGCTCAATCGTCGGCACCCATCGCGGCGTGCCCGACATAGCCGCCGTTGCCGATCCAGACACCGGAGTGTGGGTCTATAGCCAATACGGCGCCAGCCAATGCGGTAACAGCATTTGGTGCATTGTCGGAGGGACGAGTGTCGCCTCGCCGGTACTGGCCGGAATTCTAAGCTGGAGGGCCGTCCACACCACCAGTATCCGGCAAGTTCTCAATGCAATTTACGCGACCAGCTCAGGATATCGCGACATCACCTCCGGAAATTGCGGCCCCTACGCGGGTTGGCTCGCTGGCACGGGCTGGGACCTCTGCACGGGGAAAGGAAGCATAGCTGGCGCAAGCACAACGCTTGTCATTTCCGGCGTTGCGCCGTAAGCGCACAGGCCAAGGTATCGGGCTGCCTGCCCACCAAAAAAACCGGACCCCATCCGATCGGGTCAGAACATAAAGCCCCGTCTCGATGGGGCTTTATACATTTTGGCGGGAGTTTGCCGGCCTGGAGCCGCGATCCGCCCGCGATACCGGATCTGCTCGACTGCCCCGCCGGCCGTCATCCCGGAAACGCTTCGGCGTTTATCCGGGATCGTAAAAGACAACGGCCCGAGTGCGTAAAGCTCCCGGATGCCGCCTCCGGCGGTTTCCGGGATGACGGCATCGGTGGGCGCACCAATCGGGCGGATCCGATGTGAGCGCTTTTTTTCCGGCCGCCCGGCACGATTAAGCGAGCGTCCGTTCCACTTTAGTGGAACCGGCTTCCTCCTTTTTAACGATGCTGTTCCAATATCCAGGGGCCCGAAGTGCGGGAGGCATGGGTCATAGCCTTATTCAACGTATAAATCGACGAGGCCAATGTATGAGCGCGAGTTTCAGTGAGCGTGCCCGTTACGCTGCATATGCAGCCGTCGCTATAGTCGCATTCATTGGATATTTTTCGCTGGATGCGCGGACGGATCGTCCCGCTCGGGAGGCCGCCCGAATATTCCCCCAGAGCGGCGGTTTGCCTGCGCTGAGCCTTGCGGGGAGCGATGGCCCGCGGGGGGCCGGCCGCGACGTGTTCGCCTTTGCCGCGCCCGCTCAACCTGAAGCTCAGGCCGCCCCTATCTTCTCCGCTCCCGAGCCCGCAAGCACCGCCGCCGAAACTGTGCAAGCGCGCCCTAGCCCGCTTGCCGGTATCGAGGTTGTCGGCTTCGTTCGCCGGTCCGATTCCGTAACCGTCCTCCTCCGCATGGAAATGGCGCTTGTCACCGTCGGGCTCGGCGAAGGATTCGGCGCTGGAAAGACGCTGCGGGTTCAGTCCACGGAAGGCCGGCAGGTGCTCGTCGTCGATAATGCTTCGAACACGTCCCGCACCTTCACGTTGAGCGAGGAATAATTTCGAATCCCATTGAGTGCTTCGCAAAGTCCCCCCTCACTCTGTCTCTCTCCCCAAGGGGAGAGAGAACGCCCGAATTGCGCTCGGCGGGAATTCAGGCTCCCTTCTCCCAGCCGCATCCGCTTGCGGATGCGGCCATGCATAGCCCAAGATAAGAAGACTTTGGCTTCTCCACCGGCTTTCGCGCCGGCCTGCCCTACCCTACCCTACCCTGCCCTGCCATACCCCAAATATTGTCGGTGCAACGTTCCCGGCTTGAGCGAGCCCCCCGAATTGACACATACCTCCGGTTGTAGGCAGTTGCATAAGGTTTCCAACTTTCTAGGAGGAAACATGAACCCGGTTTCTACACTCATCGCTAGCCTGGCTCTGTTTCTTGGCGCGGCTGGGGCCTTTGCATAAGGTGATGGATTTCAAAACGGCCGCTATTCTCGGGCTATGCGCCCTTATGTCCGGATGCTCCGGCGGCGGGGTGCTGCCCGGTCTGCTCACCTCCCCTGAAGCGGATGAGCAAGCCAAGGCCACAGCATCTCCGGTTGCGTCAGGTGAAGCGGACGATCGCCGCCGCATCCAGGGCGTATTGGATTTGCGCAAGCGCTACCTGGGATCGTCCGATATCGCCGGTCAGCAAGCGCTGAGCATCGCCGAGTTGAAGGCAGCCTCCTATTTCCTGATCGCCGGTAGCGCGCTCGCGAAGCAAGAACACTACCAGGAGGCGATTGAAAAATACGATCTGGGCCTGCTGGCTCAACCCGCCAACGCGGAACTTCAACAGGCCAGACAGGCATCCCTCGGACGCAAGGAAGTTGTGCGGCTCTATATCGAGGCGCAGCGGGCGAAGTCGGTCGGCAATTTGGACCTTGCCGAGACGTTGTTCCAAAGGGCGGCCAGCCTCGATCCTTCAAGCGAAGGCCTGAAGAAAGAGCTGGTGGAAATCGAGCATTCGAGGAAGAGCGAGGATCGCCGCTTCGTTTTGACCGCGTTCCGGGCGCGGGACCCGCTCGCAATAAATTTCCGGGACGCAAAACTCAAGGATGCGCTCAAGGTTGTGTGCGAGCCCTACAATCTCAATTTCGTCTTCGACAAAAATACGGACAATTTAGATGTCAGCGTCAGCGCAAAAAATGTGACGTTCGAGCAGGCCTTTAACATGATCCTGCAGTCGAGCCACACAGCTTTCAAGGTCCTGGGGCCAAACTCGCTCTTCGTGTACGAGGACACGCCAGAAAAGCGGAAGCAGTATGCCGACCAATATTTCAAGACGTTTCATTTGTCGACATTGAAGGCCGAGCGCATGGCGGAGATCATAAGAGCCTCCATGGAAGTCAAAACCCTCGTGGCGAATAACGATCTTGGAACCATTCAGGTGCGCGAGTTGCGCGATAGTCTCGATGTGATTGAAAAGCTGGTCGCCGCCAACGACAGGAAGCCCGCCGAAATATTGCTCAACGTCGAAGTCGTTGAGCTGGACGTGTCCAAAGCAAATCAGCTCGGCATCGACTACGGCAGCCAGGTCACCGTTGAGCCGCCGCCAATGACGCTTCAGAACCTTATCAGCAAACACGGATACGTGGATCAGAGCCTCGTTACGCTCCCGTCCGCAACGCTGAACTATCTCAAGAGCAACACGGACGCCCGCACGCTATCGAACCCCCGCGTGCGTACCGTGGACGGCCAGCCCGCGAAAATCCATGTGGGCGACAGGGTGCCGCTGCAATCCGCCTCCATTCAGGACTCGACCGGCCAAACCCGCACCCTTTACGAGTATCACGACATCGGCATCAATCTCGATGTGCTCCCCAAATATCACCTGGACGATTCGATCTTCGTCGATCTCAATATCGAGGTCAGCACGCTTGGCCGGAATATCGGAACGGCCGCTCAGCCCGCCTACGAGATCGGCACGCGTAACGTCCATACGACCATGATCCTGCGCGAAGGCGAGACCGCGGTGCTCGGCGGGCTCATCAGCGAAGACGAGTTGCACAGCATGGCCGGAATTCCCGGCATCAGCGGAGGCAGCATCCTCGGGCGGCTGTTCTCGAATATCGGCGACACCGGCAACAGGACGGAACTGCTGCTCACGGTCACCCCTCACCTTCTCCGCCCGCAATCCTTGCCGGGGCATGCTGCCACCGATTTCTACAGCGGAACCGAGAACAACTTCTCGACACGGGCGAGCTACGATTACCTCAAGGAAACCCCCACGGGGCAGCCGCCGAAATATTCCATCGATCCGGATAATAAGAAGCCGGCCTGCGGACAGCGGCGGCTGGCAGCCGGCAATCTACGGGAAATAGGCGGTCGGGCGATGAGCGCGCGCAAAGGGCCATCGGCTACCCCTCGTCCGGCCGGGAATTGCGGTTCTTCCGGCTCGTCGCTGATGGAGATGGTGGTTGTCCTGGTCATTCTGTCGCTTCTTGCCGCTGTTGCAACGCCCTATGCGCGAAAGACGCTGCGGCGCGAGAAGGAGATGCAACTGCGCGAAACGCTGCGCACGGTCAGAATCGCGATCGACCGGTTTCACGCGGATGTGGACGCAAAGTCCGCGGGCCAGAAGGGCAGCACCGCTATCAGCGAGAATGGCTACCCGCTGTCGCTGCAAGTTCTCGTCAACGGCGCCGGAGCGAACGCGGACAAGATACGCAAACGGTATTTGCGATCCGTGCCTGTGAACCCCTTCGCAAGCGCCTCCACACCCCTCGAAGCGCAATGGATATTCGTGAGCTCCCAGCGCGAGGGGGCCTTCATTGCCTCATCGTCCTATGGTGCAACACTGGCCGAGGCACAAAACATGCAGCAGAAGGACATCTACGACCTTCACGCCGTAACGAAAGAGATTGCTCTCGATGGGACGCGCTATGCCGATTGGTAGGGCCAAGGGGTTTGCCGGCGCCTGCTCCCGCTGGGCCGGCCGCGCTAGGGCCTATCCGCATTCGATGAAATCGAACGCGGGCTCTAAGTTTTTGTTTTGCCGTGCGTCTTTATCGAAAAGCCGCTGCACACTTTTCCGGACGCACTCCAGCCCCGGCTTCACCTTGCTGGAGATGGTGGTGGTGCTGGCCATCGTTGGCATCCTGGCCGCCATCGTCGCGCCGTCCGTCGTTTCGGCCCTCACCAGGGCGCGCGAGGCGTCGCTCCAGCAAGACCTCAAGATCATGCGAAAGCTCATCGACGATTACTACGGCGACAAGGGCGTGTATCCGCCCTCGCTGAAAGCGCTCGCCAGCGAGGGCTATTTGCGCGCGCTTCCAGGCGATCCCGTCAATGCAAACAAGCCCGAATGGCGAACCGTGACGGCCAAGGAGGGCGGCATTTCCGACATCCACTCGCTTTCCCATGAGCGGGGCGCGAACGGCGTTCCCTATTCCGAGTGGTGAAAGGCGTCCCGATGTCCGGTTCCGGCGGCTATACCTTCCCGCTGATGCTCGTCATTTTAACGGCGATTGCCTTCGGAACGGCCCGGCTTGAGCTTACCCAAAGCTACCGCGTGAAACGCGACAAGGAGGAGGAGCTTTTATTTCGCGGCCTCGCCTATATGAAGGCCATCCAGGCATTCAATGCCGCGGAAGCGACGGAGAAACGATACCCGCGAAAGCTGGAGGAACTCATATCCGATCCTAGAGCGCCGGGGCGCCGGTTCATCCGCCAGCTTTATAAAGACCCCATGACGGGAGGAGACTTTCATTCGATCCTCGCGCCGGAGGGGACAATCGTTGGCGTGGTCAGCGCCAGCACCGCCATCCCTTTCCGCAAGATAGATTTCGATAAGGGTCTCGCGGCGTTCGATAAGGCAAAAAGCTATGCGGATTGGCGGTTTACCGTCAAAGCCCAAGGGCCTCCGGATTCGCAGAACGCTGACCCGGCAAGCCAAGGTCCCCTGCCGGCCATGCCGCCAACGGTTGGGGTAAGCTCCTGGTAGCGCCCCCTATCATCCTGCGCGCGCGGAGGCAGTAAGTGCCACAAAATCCGGTTGAGTGCTTCACATAGCTTCGGCGAAAGACCCCCTCACCCCAGCCCTCTCCCCAAGGGGAGAGGGAGTCCCAAGAATTCCCGCTGCGGCCAATTCGGGCATCCCTTCTCCCCTCGGGGAGAAGGACAGGATGAGGGGGAACTTCGTGAACCAATCAACCGGATTTGCCGTTACTCGGCCTTGTAATGCCGCCGGAGCACGAGGTAGGCCTGCACCGCCGCTCCATTGCGCTCCAGCGAGATGCGCTCGACGGCGACGAACTCGTTGAGGTCCGGCAGGGCGGTGATGAATTTGCGCAAGCTCGCGTAGGAGCCGCTCAGATAAAACTCGAAATAGCTTGTGCCGGCGCCGGCACTTTGCTCCGCGCTGCGGGAGGAGAATTGCGTTACCGCGGCACCGCTGCCCGCAACAAGGGCCTCGATATCGCGCATGAACTCGGGCTCGGATTTTACCTGGCGCAGCTTCGCCTCCAGCGCCTCCACCTGCGTGAGCCGGGTTGCATAGTCCGCGGCGAGCCGCGCCCGGTATCTCCGCTCGCGCAGTTCCGCCGCCGCCGTCTCAAGGCTCGCCTCGGCAGCGGCGGCCCCAGCGCGCGCCGGCTGCCACATCGAACCCGTTACCGCCGCCAGAATGACGAGTGCCGCGCCCAGTGCGGCAAGCGCCGCCAGCGCCGTGGGATGGCGGACGATGTGCAAAAATGCGGCCTTGGCCTGCGTCATGCGCGCGGTTCCCCATTCAAAAGGACCACGGAAAGCCGTACCTGAAACAGCGCTGTGCCATCGTCCGAGGTTCCGGCCTGTTTCTTGTCCACGAGGCGCACGGTCTTGAAGAAGGGGCTGCGGCTGGCCACGTCGAAAAATGCCGTCAAATCCTCGCTCGATCCGGACACCGCCTGCAGTTCCAGCGAACCCTTGGCGCGGTCGTAATCGAGGTTTTGCAGCGCGACCGTTGGCGGCATAAGCTCTTCGAGGACGGAAAGCACGCGCGTGACGGCCGGCGCCTGCTCGAAGTCCAGCGCATTGAGCGAGGCGATGCGCTGGCGAAGCAAGCCGATGGCCGCGGCCTCGGGCTCGTTCAGCGTCTGCTCTTTGCGCAAAGTCGCGGTCTCCGCGGCAAGAGCGGCGGCCTGCTTCAGCATCCGCTCCTGCGCGGTCCTCAAAGATACGCCATCGAGCACCAGGATCGCGGTTGCGAGCAGAGCGCCGAGAGCAAGGACGCCAGCGGCCACGGCCACGGCGAGAGAGGCTTTGCCCAGGTCGCGCGAAAAGTTCACCAACGGAAGCGGAATGCGCGCGCTCATAATCCGGCCGCCGCGATCTGTTGCGCCCAAGGACCATGGCCCGATGGCCAGCGCAGGAATTTCAGCCCGTGCTCCGCGCCGCCAGATGCCGCGGAGAGTTCCTCCGGCTCCGCGCCATCGGCATAGACGGCGACGGTTTCACCTTCGGCTCCCACGATCCTGGCATAGCGGAAAATCCGCGATGCCATTCTACGGCGCCCATCCTCTCCGCCATCTCCCGAAGCATAAGATGCGACATGCACGATTGTCCTCCTGCCGTCCCAAACCAGGATCGTGGCGCCATCGGGGCGCCGCATCAAAACCATGCCCGGGGCCTCAAGCTCGCGCGTACCGGCTTCCGCGAAACTCAGCATGTAGTCCGGGGCGATCTCGTCCGCGTAAAGGCCGTTCGCAGCCAGCGTCGCCGCGATCTCCGCCAAAAGGGCGTTAGGCACGCCAAGGCAAAGGACCGCTTCTCCGCCGTTTTCCGCCGGCCCCAACGGGCTGCCCCGGACGGCGATGGACGCCGGATCGAGCCTGTTTTCGCGGCAAAAGCAGTGGGAAATCAGAAGCGAGCGGTCCTTCGCCGGGCCGGGCAAATTGGCAAACGTCATAATGCCCGCCGCCACGTGCGCGCCCGCAAGGCCAACGCTGACATGGGGAGACATTAGCCTGCGCTGGGGGAGGATTTGGCTCAACACCGCCGCTATCGCATCGCCAAGGCTAGGCCCGGAGCCTTGCGCCTCGCCACCGAAGGCCGCCACCGCCTGCCCTGGCTCGCGGCCCGCCAGCCACGCGCCCTGGACCTGCGAAACGCCAATCCGCAAAAGACAATATGGCCGCGCTAGGAGAGCAAATGCGGTTGAGCGCTTGAAAAAAGACCCCCTCACCCCAGCCCTCTCCCCAAGGGGAGAGGGAGCGCCCGAATTACCCTCTGCGCTATGGATAGGGCACATCCCCTCTCCCCTCGCGGGAGAGGGGCAGGGGTGAGGGGGGCTTCCGCCGAAGCACTCACCGGCATTTGGCGCGATCTGTCTCATGTAACCCTCGCGACCTCTTGCAGGGACGTCACACCCTGGCGCGCCTTCGCCAGGGCCGCATCCCGCATCTCCCTCATGCCGTTTTGCGTCGCGGCCAAGCGCATCTCCTCCGTGGGCCTCCGTTCGACGATCATCTGCTTGAGTTCCGGCGTGAGCGTCAGCACCTCGGCGGCAACCGTGCGCCCCTGATAGCCGGCATTGAAGCAAGCCTCGCAGCCCTGTGCTTCATGCCAGGTTTCATGCGCAAGAGCCGGGTTGCCGAAGCCAAGCGCGGCGATTTCGTCCTCGCGCAGCGCGCGCGCGCGTGAGCAGGCGGGGCAGAGCCGCCGCAAAAGACGCTGGGCAACCACGCAGCTCAGCGCCGCGACCAGCTCGTGCAGGTCGATCTCCATATGAGTGAAGCGCGAGATCACGTCGAAAGCGTTGTTCGCGTGAACCGTGGTGTAGACAAGGTGCCCTGTCAGCGCCGCCTGCACCGCGATTGAGGCCGTCTCACGGTCGCGGATCTCGCCCACCATGATCCTGTCCGGGTCGTGACGCAGGATCGAACGCAAGCCCCGGGCGAATGTAAGGCCCTTCTTTTCCGCGACCGGGATCTGCAGGATGCCCGGCAGCTCGTACTCGACCGGGTCTTCGATGGTAATCACCTTCTCCTGCGCGTTGCTGAACTCCGAGAGGCAGGCGTAGAGCGTCGTCGTCTTGCCCGATCCGGTCGGCCCCGTGACCAGCAGCATCCCGGCCGGCATGCGCGCAATCCGGGCCAGCGCGGCGCGGTCCCTTTCCTCATAGCCAAGCGCCGAGAGCGAAAGCGACTTGCGCTTCTCCATCAGCTGGGCCTTGTCGAGAACGCGGATGACGATGTCCTCGCCATGCACCCCCGGCAAAACGGAGACGCGGAAATCGATGTCGCCCTGCCGGCCCCTCAGGCGGAAGCGACCGTCCTGCGGAACCCGGTGCTCGGCGATGTCGAGATCGGCCATGACCTTGATGCGCGAGACAAGCGTGGCCTGATAGGCGGGGTCGAAGGGGCCCAGCGCGCGCATAAGCACGCCATCGACGCGGAAATCTATCGACACGCCATCGGCGCCGGAATGGATATGAATGTCGCTCGCCTGCTTTTGCAACGCGGCGCGGATCGTCTCGTTGATGAGCCTTACGACCGGAGCCGCATCCCCGCCGAAGGCTTCGAGATCGACGATTTCGCTGCTGCCCTCCCCGGTTTCGCGAACGAGCGCCAGCCCGAACTCGGCCGTGACGTTTTCAAGGACTTTGTCGCCGTCGTCGCATTTCTTTAGCAGCTCCTCGATTGCGCGCGCGGGGCTGACGACGAACTCGATCTCGCTTCGGCAGAGCACGCTGAGCTTCTGCTCCAGCTCGAAATCGTCCGGCCTGCTCGTCGCGACGGCCAACACATTGCCCTGGGCCCAGAGCGGCGCCACGCCCAGCCGCCGTGCATCGGCGGCGGGCAGACGCTCCAGCGCCTCCGGAGGGATTCTCACACCCGTCAGATCGTCGAAGGGCAAGCCGTATTTGGCGGCGGTTTCCGGGGTCATGCCAACTCCGGGCGATTGGTTCATGGAGTCCCCCCTCACTCTGTCTCTCTCCCCAAGGGGAGAGAGGACCCTCGAACATCCGCTGCGGATATTTCGGACGTACCTTCTCCCCTCGGGGAGAAGGACAGGATGAGGGGGTCTTTTGCAAAGCGATCGGGCGGATTTCGGGGTCACTTGATAAGGTCCGTCAAAGTGAAGATTGGCAGATACATCGCGATGACGACGCCGCCGACGAGAACGCCGGCAAAGAGAAGCACCGCGGGCTCCATCAAGCTTGTGAGCCTGCTCAAGCTCCCGGCAAGCTCCTCGTCCTGCTGGGCGGCAACGGCGGCCAGCATCTTGTCTAGGCTTCCGCTGGCTTCGCCCGCTTGGATCATCTTGAGAGCCATCGGCCGGAACAGCCCGCCCTCCCTCAAGGCTTCGGCGAGCGGATTGCCCTCCTTTACGGCCCGGTTCGCAAGCCCAAGGACATGCGCGAAGTAGCGGTCCCCGGCGGTAGAGCTTGCGACGGCCAGCGCCCGCGTCACCGTGGCCCCGGACGAGGTCAAAATCGAAAGCATGCGCGCCGTAGCCGCCGCGGCGGACGCCCGCCTGAAATGCCCGAGCACTGGAATGGAGAGAAGCGCCTTATCGCGCGCGATGGCCCCTTCGGGCTTCGAGGTCCAGAGCCGGTCGAGGAGCCAAACCGTAGCCAGTATGCCCGCGACGCCAAGGGCGATGACGGGGAAACGTTCCTCGACAGCCATGAGAACCTGGGTCGGCATCGGAAGCGTGCTGCCAAGCTCCCGGTACATCGACACGAAGTTCGGGATCACCGCGATAAACAGGAAGGTGAGCACCGCCGACAGCGTGACTAAAAGCGCGATGGGATAGACCATCGCCTTCGAGACCTGGGCGCCGGTCTTCTGCCGGAGATCCACATAGTTCTGATAGCGCTCCAGGCACACCGGCAGCGCGCCCGCCTCCTCGCCCGTGGAGACCAGCGCGCGGTAGGGGGCGTCGAACACCGCGGGCGCCTTGCCCATGGCAACCGAAAGCGAGACGCCGCGCCCGACCTCGCCGGCAACCATTTGCAGCGCCTTTTCGAGTTTGGGCTGGCCGGGCCGCACCGAAAGCAGCGCCAGCGATTCGGGGATCGAGATGCCGGCGTGCAGCAAAACCGTCAGTTCGCGGTTGAAATTGGCGATATGCTTGAGCGGCGGCCGCGCCAAGGATGCGCCGGTCCGGCTGACGCGCGCGCTTTTGAGGATCAGCTCGCGCGAAGCGAGGACGTCGCGCAGCCCGTCGAAGGACTCGGCCGTCTCCACGCCTTGCGCGGCCTCGCCCGCCAGCGTCAGCGCCCTGTAGGAGAAGACCGGCACGGCTCAGCGCTGTCCATTCGATGCGATCGCCGCCGCGGTGTCCCAATTGGCGATGGCGCCTTCCTTGCCCGCGCTGCCGCCGGGACCGCCGGCGCCATACGAATAGAGATCGTAGCGGCCATGCTCGCCCGGCGCGCGGTAGTTGTAGCGATTGCCCCATGGGTCGTTGGGGACCTTGTCGCCCTTCAGATAAGGGCCGGCCCAGCTTTCGCCGCCGCCTGGCTTATGCACAAGGGCGTCGAGCCCCTCGGACGTTGCGGGATAGCGCCCGGCATCGATAAAGTACAGGTCCAGCGCCTTGCTGAAAGCATCGATCTGGACATGCGCGCTCTTTACCTTGCTCGTTTCCAGGTATCCCAGCACCCGCGGCCCGACGAGCCCAACGATGAGGCCAATGATCGCAAGCACGACCAGAAGCTCGATAAGGCTGTAGCCGTCCGAGCCGCGAGCCAAGGCAGCCCCGCGCGCCCTGCCCGCCGGTTTCGAGTGCAGCCGGAAATACCGGTTGCCCCAGTTCAAAAAGCCCTTTGTCATTCCGATTTGCCCGCAGCTGATAGTCCGGCGCAAAAACGTTCCGTTCAAGCCACGCAGTTAAAAACACAAAGAAACCAATTTACATCGAGTATGCGAACGGCACCTTGGCGTGACGGCACGCACAAAGCCATGCACAACCTATGCGAGCCGCCGGTTCGCGTCAACAACCATCCGGAGCGCGGACGTAATGGGGGTTACGCCCCTCACCCTGTCCCTCTCCCCATGGGAGAGGGAACGCTTGAACTCCCGCTGCGGATAATTCAGGGGTCCCCTCTCCCATGGGGAGAGGGACAGGGTGAGGGGAGATTCCGCCGTTCGTTCCGCCGTGCGGCGCATTCGCATGCGCGATGCAAGTTTCACACTCTAATAGGCACCTCAACCTTCACCGGAACAGAAACCTGCCGCGATGAGCCCTGCCTTGCTAGCCGCTATCGTCATCACGATCCTTGCCTCACCCTTTGCGGGTTGCTTTGCGGCTACCTTCATCCGCGCCAGCCTTGCCGGAGAGCCCCTCCTCAAGTCCCGCCCCTGTTGCTCGCATTGCGGCCACGAATTGAAGCGGCGAGACCTCATCCCGGTTTTTTCCGCTAGGCTGAGCTTGGGCGCTTGCCGCAACTGCGGCGCGTCCATTCCCCTCCTCTATCCCGCCACGGAGGCCGCTTTTCTCGCCGCCGCTCTCTGGGCCAGTCAAATCGGGCCGCATGAGCTTATTCTGCCGGGCCTGCTGCTTGGCTGGGTTTTGATCGTGCTGTTTGTGTACGACACGGCCGCGTTCGTGCTTCCCAATGTCCTGACATATTCGCTGCTCGTTTCCGGCCTGGGACTGGCCGCCAGCAACGGGCAAGCAGCCGCGGCGGAGAGTGCGGCCGGAGCGTTTGCGGGGGGCGCTTGCCTGCTCCTGGTGAAAATCTTGTATCGCCTCGCGAGAAGACGCGATGGACTTGGGATGGGCGACGTCAAGCTCTTCGCTGCAGCCGGGGCTTGGGTGGGGACCCAGGGGCTGCCTCAGATTTTGCTGATCGCATCCTTGCTAGGACTCATCTTCGCTGCACGTTGCCTTCGCGCGGCGCACGAAAACTTCATGCTGGAAAAGATCCCTTTCGGTGCCGGGCTATGTGTGGCCCTCTGGATTACCTGGACTTGCGGCCCTCTGCTTCCTCCCGCTCTTGAGCGCACCACCAGCCTCGCCGCCAGCCTTGTCAATTAGCGGCGACTGAGAGCCGAAAGCCCTCAAAACGCGCATCACCCCTCACCCTGTCCCTCTCAGCAAGCTCGCCTCGGCGAGCTTGCAACTTATGGCATCCGCATTCGCAAGCGAATGCGGATGGGGGAGAGGGGACGCCTTCTCAACGGCTGCGCGCGGACTCCCTCTCCCATTGGGAGAGGGCTGGGGTGAGGGGTAATGCCCTATGGATGGGGCGCATCCTGCAGCAATCATCCTGTAGCGAGAGTGGGTACTAGCCACAAAAGCCCGGCTTAATGCACCGTTACTTTGCGTAGGCGCCCCGTTATACTTAATGCCGGCATGGTAAACGCGCGCGATCCATATTTTCCGCCCGCCACTTTTTGCGAATCTTTTGCCGTTTTTGGCCGGATTCTACGATTCCAAAATCCCGTTAAATATAGCGCGATGTCGCGGATTAACCTTGCGTGTACGCCCAGAAAGGCGCTAGCAGCAAAATGCTGCACGCCTTTTCTTATATATATCAAAGCGTTGCGCGCTTAACGAATCCGCAAAACTCCTATGCTATCTTTATGCAAAATCGAACGGTGGCCTTCCCCTGCCGGAAATCCGGCCGAAACGTCTTAACGCCGCCCCCGAGCCGTAGTCATGCGTACCGTGAAGCTAAGCCAAAAGCGGATGAAAGCCGCACTTGCCCTGCCCGCCACCTTACCGGGCCGCGTAAACCGGCGGCTTGGCCTTCGGGCGCGGCGGCAGCACCTCCTGGCCGCCGCCATGCCGGATGGCCGCCACCAGGAGCAGGAACAGGGTCAGCGAGTTGAACAAATGCCAGAGGAAGTGCGTCCCCATGCGATGGCCCATAAGGGTCCACTCGCCCGCAAAGCTGCTGATCGAGCGAGCGCAGGGTGAGCGAGACCGCGAAGGCCGCCGTCGCCGCAAGCATCAGCGTCGCGGCCTTGTGGCGCTTGAGCGCGAGCCAGCCGCCTATGAGCAGCATCGCCGCGAAGGCCGGGCCGTAGCCGAGGCTGCCGTTCATGCAGCTGCGCGCGGGCGCCAACGGGCACATTTTCGAGCGAGAACCCGACGCGGCCCTCCCAGCAATGCACGTTGAAGGCCGCCGCCATGGCGCCGATGAAGACCGCCATGGCGGCGGCGGTGAAGAACCAGGACGCGCCCGCGAAACGCCTGATGGCGTAGACCAGATAGGTCAGCATGAACAGGCCGATGGGGCCGATGTCCGCGAGTTCCGTGCCCTTGCCGGGCATGGTGTGGAACAGGAAGCTTCCAATGCCGATTGCGATGAAATTCAGCACGAAGAATGCATGCCAAAGCGAGCGCTCATAGGGCGGGCGCCGCGCGATCAGGACGATGCCCGGCCAGCGCGGCCACGATGAAAGCCCGCATTCGTCACGGCATTCAGCGGCTCGGCCCAGAAGGCGGCGCTGCTCCGCTCGCAATAATCGAATATGCTGGCTCCATTAAGCGGCATGCAATTCGTCCCGTCTGTTCGCCGTACGCGGCCGACACCATAGCCGAGAGCCGCCGATGGAACGACCCTTTTTCGGCCGGAGGCTCGGGGATTTCCTCCGGCACGCGGGCGCGGGAACAGCTTGGCGAAAGGCCGCGGCCGGCCTATGGTACGAGCCTCGAGGTTCAACAGGGGGACTGGCCGTGATGCTTCGCATTCTTGGACGTGCGCCAGTCTGCTGGGTTTGGCCGCATCGGCGAGCGCCGCCGATACGGCGCCAAGGAAGAAGCCGCGGCACCGCTCAGGCACAAGCATGCGACCGCCAAGGCCGCGCCCTACCGGCAGGATTGCTGCGGCGAGGGCGAGGTATACCGCCACGTCTATGCGGAAGCCTGGTACGGCAATCAGAAGGTGGTGGCACCCGTCCGGCGCGTTGGCTGCTGCGATCAGCTCAATTGCCCACCGGAGAGTGGATTCCTTGCGAATTCTCCTGCGAGATCACCATGCGCAAAATGCCGCTTTGGTACTGGCAGGACCAGGGCGCCGGTTACAGCCATGCGGTTACGCCCGGCTACCCGCGCAGCGACCACTGGACCGATGGCTGGGGCTACAAGCCACGGCTATCTATTCTAAGCGCCGCGCTCAGGCAGGTGCAATGTCCGTCTTGGAGAAATCGCCCGCCCTTGAACAGCAGGGGCGCGCGGCGCGACCTTGCGAGCGCGTAAGCCGCGCAATCGCCGAAATTGAGACCTGCCGGATGGCGGCCCTTGCCGAATTGCAGGAACGCTTCCCGCGCGGCTTGGGCCTGCTCCCGGTCGAATGGCGCCACCGCGATATTCGCCCGCGCCAGGAACGCTTCCAGAGGACGCCAAACCGCACCCTTACCCTTCGGCCCGGCCAGCACCATGGAAGTCTCCAGGTAATTGACCGCCGAAAGAAGCAGCGCGTCCGCAGCTGCGATCGTTTCGAGAAAACGCCCCGTTTCGGGCTCCCCCCTCATGATCGCAACCAGCGCCGAGCTGTCCACAACGATCACGCTGGCATTCCCCGGTCATCGTAGAGATCGTCTTCCGTCCACTCGGGGCAGCGCCGCTTGCAGCTGCGCACTTTCCTTGGCAATGGCGCGCAAATCCTCCAGCAAGGACGAATCCGGCTTGCGGCCGCCCAAACGTCGCACGCCATCGTGAATGAATTCGATGCCGGCCTCCTGCAACGCCATTTGAACCTCCTCGGCAGTAGCTTCGGCGACCGGGTACTCGCCGCTCGCCGCCTCCAGCCTGCGGATCGTGGTGACGGAGACGCCTGCACGGCGCGCAAGCTCCTCCTGCTCCATGCGCAGAAGCGCGCGCGCCGCCCTTATTTGTTCGCGTGTAGCCATGGCATAAACCTATCACACCAGATAGGAATATGTCAACAGGTTGCGCCCTCCCCTACTCCTTCTTCGGCAGGTTCAGCCGGATGTGCAACTCGCGGAGCTGCTTGGCCGAAACCTCCGACGGCGCGCCCATGAGCAGGTCTTCGGCCTGCTGGTTCAGCGGGAACATGGTCACGTCGCGTAAGTTGTCGGCGCCGCAGAGCAGCATCACCATGCGGTCGATACCGGGAGCGATGCCACCGTGCGGCGGCGCGCCGAACTTGAGCGCGCGGATCATGCCGCCGAACTTCGCGTCCACCACTTCCGGTCCGTAGCCCGCGATCTCGAAGGCCTTGTACATGATCTCGGGCTTGTGGTTCCGGATCGCGCCGGAAGAAAGCTCCACGCCGTTGCAGACGATGTCGTACTGAAACGCCTTCAGCCCCAACAGCGCCTCGTCGCCCTTCGCCCTCGCGGCTTCGAGCGCCGCAAGCTCGCCTTGCGGCATCGAGAACGGATTGTGCGAGAAGTCGATCTTCTTCTCGTCCTCGTTCCACTCATAGAACGGGAAATCGGTGATCCAGCAGAACTCGAAGCGGTCCTTTTGTACCAGGTTCAGCTCAGTGCCGATCTTGGTCCGGGCCTCGCCCGCGAACCTGTAGAACTTCGCCGGATCGCCCGCCGCGAAGAACACCGCATCGCCTTCCTTGAGGTCCAACTGGGCCTGCATTGCCTTCGTCCGCTCCTCGCCAATGTTCTTGGCGACCGGGCCTGCGCCGCCTCACCCTCGCGGTAGAAAATGTAGCCGAGGCCGGGCTGGCCTTGCTGCTGCGCCCACGAGTTCATGCGGTCGCAGAAGGCGCGGCTGCCGCCGCCAGGTGCCGGAATCGCCCAAACGCGCGCCTTCGCGTCTTTCTCCAGCATGCCGGCGAACACCTTGAAGCCGCTCCCGCGGAAATGCTCGCTCACATCCTGCATGACGATGGGGTTGCGCAGGTCGGGCTTGTCGGTGCCGTATTTCGCGATGGCGTCGTCATAGCGGACGTGCGGGAATTCCGGCGTCACCGGCTTGCCGTCGCCGAACTCCTCGAAGAGCCCGCGCAGCACCGGCTCGACCGCCTGGAACACGTCCTCCTGGGTCACGAAGCTCATCTCGATATCGAGCTGATAGAACTCGCCAGGGCTGCGGTCGGCGCGGGCGTCCTCGTCGCGGAAGCAGGGCGCGATCTGGAAATAGCGGTCGAAGCCCGCGATCATGATAAGCTGCTTGAACTGCTGCGGCGCCTGCGGCAGCGCGTAGAACTTGCCGGGATGCATGCGCGACGGCACGAGGAAGTCGCGCGCGCCCTCGGGCGATGAGGCGGTCAGGATCGGCGTCTGGAACTCGAAGAAGGCGGCCTCGTTCATGCGCCGCCTGAGCGAGGAGACAATCGCGGCGCGCTTCATGATGTTGCGGTGGATGGTGTCGCGGCGCAAATCCAGGAAGCGGTATTTGAGCCGCGTATCCTCCGGATAATCCGGCTCGCCAAACACCGGCAAGGGCAGCTCCTCGGCCTTCGATAGCACTTCGATTGAGCCGATACGCACCTCGACCTCGCCCGTGGGCAAGTTCGGGTTCACGGTATCGCCCTCGCGCAACACCACCTTGCCGTCGATGCGCACCACCCATTCGGCGCGCACCAGCTCGGCGGCGGCGAAGGCCGGATCGCTTGGATCGGCCACGCATTGGATGAGCCCATAATGGTCGCGCAAATCGATGAACAGGAGCCCGCCATGGTCGCGCACGCGATGCACCCACCCGGAAACGCGCACCGTCTTGCCGGCATCGGCCTTACGCGGCGCGCCGCAAGTCGTTGTGCGATATGCGTGAATCGCGCCAGCCGCGGGCTCCGCTTTTGCCGGGGCCGCACCCCCTGCCCCGTTCTTCTTTTTGCCCGTGGCGGCGGAAGTTTGCTCTTTTTCCGGAAATAGCGGATTTCGCGCGCCCGCGCTGAGTGGATTTTTCCACAGATCTAACCCTCTTGAACCTATTCTGCCTGCGGCAAGCTGGGCCTCTGGCAATGGCTGCAAAAGCAGCTTAAAGAAGACCGTAACCGGGGTCCGCTCCAGCGTGCGGCGCGAACCGGTATCCCGCCCGAACAGCGCACGCAGCATCATATTTGTCAAGGTTGGACGCCTTTTCCAGGCAGCCTCCCACAACTTGAGCTATAACCGTCCGATGATCGACCTTCCCGCCGTCATTACGTCCACCCCAGACCTGGAACAGGCATGCGCCTATCTAAGCCAGCAGCCTTTTATCACGGTTGACACGGAATTCCTGCGCCAGACCACCTACAGGCCGAAGCTGTGCCTGATCCAGATGGCCGGCGAGGGCCTTGAGTTTGCCGTCGATCCGCTAACGGGCCTCGATCTTTCGAGTTTTTACGCCCTGATGGCCAACGAAGCGGTGGTCAAGGTATTTCACGCCGCCCGCCAGGACATCGAGATCATCCATCAGGAAGCGGGCATCATCCCGAACCCGATCTTCGACAGCCAAATCGCGGCGATGGCGCTGGGCCACGGCGAGGCGATCTCCTACGGCGCGCTCGTCAAGAAGCTGCTGAAGCGCACCCACGACAAGACCTATCAATCCATCGATTGGTGCGTGCGCCCGCTCGGCCCCCGCCAGATCGAATATGCGCTGGGCGACGTAACCCACCTGCGCGACGTCTACACCAAGCTGAAGCAGCGGCTCGAGGAAACGGGCCGCGAATCCTGGCTGGAAGAAGAGGTCGCGGTGCTCACCGACCCCAAGACCTATGCCTTCGATCCCGCTGACGCCTGGAAGCGCATGAAGCTTTCCGGCAAATCGCGCCTCGGCAAAATCATCATCATCGAGCTTTCGGCCTGGCGCGAGCGTACCGCGCAGAACGAGAACGTGCCGCGCGGCCGCGTGCTCAAGGATGAGGCGATCTACGAGATTGCCAAGCATGCGCCGCGCTCGCTCGATGCCCTGTCGCGGCTGCGCACCGTGCGCGAGAGTGTCAAGGCGCGGGGCGAGGCCATCCTGCGCTGCGTCGCGACCGCGCTCGCGCACGACCCCGCCGAAATCGCCGTACCCGGACGCGCACGCCGAATTGCCCGCCTCCGCCTCGGCGACGGTCGAGCTTCTGCGTGTGCTGCTCAAGGCGGTCTCGGCCGAGCTCAACGTCGCGCCGAAGCTCCTGGCAAGTGCCGAGGACCTCGAAAAGCTCGCGCAACACGATCACGCCGATATTCCCGGCCTTACGGGGCTGGCGGCGGCAGTTCTTCGGCGAAAAGGCGCTGGCGCTCAAGGCCGGCACGCTGGCGCTTGGGATCAAGAACAGGGAAGTCCGGCTGTTTCCGCTAAAGGCGGCCCAGGAGCCAAACGATCAGGCTGAGAAGCACGCTGATCAGTAGCGAGGTGCCAAGCGGCAGGTAAAGCCGGAAATTACCGTGGCCGATAACGATATCGCCCGGCAGATGGCCGAGCCCCAGGCGGCTTGCCGCCAGCCAGATAAGGCCCGCGGCGATAAGCGCAGCGCCGATAACGATAAGTGTTTTCGCGGGTTCCATGGGCTGCTAGCACGCGGCCGTGACGATGTTCATTCTTGTCTCCACTATCGCCGATGAATAAGTCATAGCCATAGCGCATTACCCCTGCCCTTCTCCAGATGGTAGAAGGGACGCCACGCAGAAAACATCTTCAACCTTCTCCTGGTTTGCGTGGATGGCGTCCTGCCCCGCTTGCCCCAGATGTAAGGCTTGGTTATAAGCCCTTGTATCAGCCCAAAAGCTAGAAACGCTCTTTCCAGCCAACCTGAACCTATTCAACACACAAAGGCGAACCCATGGCCGTTGAACGCACGCTCTCCATCATCAAGCCGGACGCAACCGCCCGCAACCTCACCGGAAAGATCATCGCCAAGTTCGAGGACGCCGGGCTTCGCATCGTCGCGCAGAAGCGCGTGCGCTGGGACGAGGCCGACGCGGCGGCGTTCTACGCTGTCCATAAGGAGCGGCCCTTTTACATGGACCTCGTCGCCTTCATGACCTCCGGCCCCATCGTGCTGCAGGTGCTCGAAGGCGAGAACGCGGTTGCCAGGAACCGCGAGATCATGGGCGCAACCAATCCCGCGAACGCCGCCCCCGGCACGATCCGCAAGGAGTTCGCCGAGAACATCGAGCGTAATTCCGTGCACGGCTCCGATAGCGTGGAGAACGCCGCGCTGGAGATCGGCCTGGTGTTCCAGGAAAGCGAAATCACCGGCTAGAGTGCGTCCGGAAAAGTGCGAAGCGGTTTTCCGATAAGACGCACGGCAAAACAGAAACTTAGAGCCCGCTTTTGATTCTATCAAAAGCGGATGGGCTCTAAGGCATCGCTCAAAGATAACTGCGCCGTTTGGCTTGTTCTCTTGCCCGTCTGCTGCGTTGCAAAAAGGGTTACGTATCTCGGATATGCGCCCCTTTTTGCGCCTTGCAGCCAGCCAAGATTCCGGCGCCATCCAACTCACTTATTTCCGGGCAATGCCTAACCGCCGTCCAACGTGATGACGGGGCGGTTCTTGCCGCCCATCGTCATCGCGAGGCGGAATTGACCGCCATGGAGGCCAACGCACGGCGCTCTAACGTCTCCGGCAACATAGCCTCGCTTCAAGCAATGCCCGCCGTCTCGGGCGTTTCCGCCTGGGCGTCCGCCGCACCGGAGAGCTGCCGGCGCATCTCCTCCATGTCGAGCGCGCGCTCCAGTTTTCGCGACCACCACCGTCGCCACGCCATTGCCGATCAGGTTGGTGAGCGCACGCGCCTCCGACATGAAGCGGTCGACGCCGAGGATCAGCGCGATGGAGGCCACCGGGATCGTGCCCACCGAGGACAGCGTCGCGGCGAGCACGACGAAGCCCGAGCCGGTCACACCGGCAGCGCCCTTCGAGGTCAGCAGCAACATCGCGAGGATGCCGAGCTGCTGCCAGAGCGTCAGGTCGGTGTTCGTCGCCTGCGCCAGGAACAGCGTCGCCATGGTCAGATAGATGCAGGTGCCGTCGAGGTTGAACGAATAGCCGGTCGGGATCACCAGGCCCGACCACGGAGTCCTCGCAGCCGAGCATCTTCATCTTGGCGATCATGCGCGGCAGCACCGATTCCGAAGACGAGGTGCCGAGCACGATCAAGAGCTCCTCCTTGATGTAGCGGATGAACTTGAGAATGCTGAAGCCGGTCAGCGCGGCGATGGTGCCGAGCACGACGAAGATGAAGACGAGGCAGGTCGCGTAGAACGCACAGCATCAGCTTGCCGAGCGAGACCAAGGTGCCGAGGCCGTACTTGCCGATGGTGAAGGCCATTGCGCCGAAAGCGCCCAGCGGCGCCACTTTCATGACGATGCCGACGATGCCGAAAAAGGCGTGCGCGGTCATGATCGATGAGGGCGACGAGCGGCTTTCCGCGCTCGCCCAGCGCGAACAGCGCGAAGCCGAACAGGATCGCAAGGAACAGCACCTGCAGGATCTCGCCTTCGGAGAAAGCGCCGACCACGGTGTTGGGAATGATGTTCAGGAAGTAGTCGATGACGCCATGCTCCTTGGCCTTGGTCACGTAGGAGGCCACGGCGCTGGTGTTGAGCGAGCCGGCGTCGACGTTCATGCCGGCGCCGGGCCGCAAGACGTTGGCGATGATCAACGCCGATGACGAGCGCCAGCGTCGTGACCACCTCGAAATAGACCAATGCCTTCAGGCCGACGCTGCCCACCTTGCGCATGTTCTTCATGCTGGCGATGCCGTGCACCACCGTGCAGAAGATGATCGGCGCGATCAGCATCTTGATCAGCTTGATGAAAGCGTCGCCGAACGGCTTCATCGCCTCGGCCCAGCCGGGCGGAAGTAAAACCCAGGGCTGCTGCCAGGCGGGCACGGTCTTGAGGTCCGATGGCGACAGCACGCCCAGAACCACGCCGATGAAGATCGCGGCCAGCACCTTCACATACAGGTGCTTGTAAAACGGCGGCCGGGGCGCGGGTCCCGTGTAGGCGAACGCTTGCTCTGCTTTCATTGTTCCCCCCCAAGACTGATCGGCATTTTCGCAGCCGCAGGGCCAAGTAGCAAGGCTACGTCCTATCAGCCAAAGAAGAATATGCGCCTAACGCACCGCGCTTCCTTCAGCAGCGGGCCTCCTGCGGATAGCAGCCGGCATGCGCTATTTTGTGGCAGGATGCAGCAAAGACGTCGGCTCAAGGGTGCAGCGCAAACGCTTCTGGCAGGCCGTCTTCTCGCGGCGAGCGCCGCCAACTCAGCCGCGCTTCCGCACTTGTCCCCCGCTTTGTTCCTCACTTTGGATCGCGCCGGGAAAACAGGGATCCGGCACGGCCGAACTGCTTTTTAACAAAAACGAAGGGCATCTTGGCCAGACCTTCGAGCTGGCGCAACTTGTGTCCGCTCCAGTCCGTCCAACTCTCAAAGGTATGATGGTGGCGTGCGAAGGGTGTCAGTACCAGCAATAGCGGCACGGTAACGAACTTCACCGCGGTCAAAAACACGGGAATTCCGGTGTGGATGGCCGCTTCGGTCCTAAGGCTGAGCCAAGGCCCCGCGAGCAGGGCCATGACATGCCCCAAGAGGCCCGCCGCAAACGTACCGAGACTGATCAGGAGCAGCGCCAGCCACGCATAAAAAGCTATCTTCGTCTTCAAGGACCAGTCGCTCATGGCTTCGCCGTTCCGGGTCTAGGATGCGTCTTCGCTTCTCTTGGGCATGGCCAGGGTTTGGGCCGCCGCATGCATTTTTATTCCTTTTTGGGCTCAAACAAGGCCTCTTGTGAAGTGTGAACGTGACGGTGCGGCTGTCACCACCCCAAAAAATCGCAGCCAGCCACCCCGCGGGCCGCCGTGCCAAGCTGAAAATGACACGGCCGGATGAGCAAATGCTTACACGCTTCCGAAGCCGCCCGCACCCGGCGTGCTGAAAATGGTTTCATGCTCTTTGGCGAGCAAATTCAGTTGTCATGGCCAGGTCAAGCCGGGCCATGACAGCAGCTGTTGCCGCAAGCGCGCCGGCCGTAGCTGCCGGTTCTGGGTTAAATGGACGTCGTAAGCCTGGTCAGCCACTCGGGCGAGGCATTCAGCAGCCACGTCTCGGCCTGCTTGTCGTAACCCGTAAGGATTGCGGCACCGAGCGCGACGAGGATCGCGCCCATACCCAGACGCATGGCCCGGCCCGCCCCCATGAGTTTGCCCCGGAACCTCAGCGCCGCCTCGCGCGACAGCATGCCAATCGCCAAGAGCGGCAGCGCCGCGCCGATGCCGAAGAGGATCATCGCCGCAGCCACCTCACCAAGATCCTTGCCTTGGCTTGCGAGCAGCGACGCGGCCCCAAGCGCCGGCCCCGCGCAGGGGCTCCAGACAGCGCCGAGCAACAGCCCCACGCCGAACTGGCCGGAGATGCCCGCACTTGAGAACCCGCCGAAGCGGCTTTCCGTCCAGCCGGCGAAAGGGCTCGCCGCCGTTGTGAATTTCTCCTGAAGGCCGGGCGTGGCCAGCACAATGCCAATAACGACGAGGAGGATGGCCGCGAACAGCCGGAACACATCGTTGTCGAGGCCGATGGCGAAGCCGATTGTGGCTACAAACAGGGCAATCGCGGTGAAGGAAATCGCGAGCCCGCCAGCCAGCGCCGCGGGTGCCAGGCGGTGCTCGGATGCCGCGGATGCCAGCACGATCGGCAAAAGCGGCAGTACACAAGGCGAGAGCGCGGTCAACGCTCCCGCAACGAACGAAAGACCGAGGCTTGCCGCGCTCATCGGATCAAAGGCCCTTGGCGAGCAGCGCTTCGATGGATGCCTTGCCCGTGTCGCCAACCGAGCGGCCAACCTCGCTATCGCCCTTGAACACGATCAGCGTGCTTTGCTGCCGCACGCCGAACAGGTGCAGCGCATCTTTCTGACTGTCGAAATCGACCACGAACACCTGGAAATTCTTGAATTTCGGCTCGGAAACGAGTTGGTCCAGGATCGGCGCTTGCGCCCTGCAAGTCGGGCACCAGGAGGCCGCGACATCGACGAGTATCGGCCCGCCAGCCCTTTCAGCCGCTTCGAACGCCACCTGGGAGAAGCTTGCCTTTTCGGCCGCTGCCGCGAGGCTAGCGCCGAGGCAGGCGAAGGCAAAGGCAAATAGGGCACGGCTTACGATACTCATTGCGTTTTCTCCTCTAAGGCAGCGTCCAGCAGGACTTTATGACAATCGCGCATCCGCGCTCACGTCACAGTTACGCGGCGAGCGGCAACTTTGTTACGGGAAAGGGCGCACGCCGCTGTCTGGTGCCCCCGGCACGGCTCGCGCGAACCGTGTACCCATTGAAGCCTTTTAGTATTTTCCTATCTTGGCCTTCCCGGCGCCGCTGTCTTGTCATCGATCCGGCATATTCTCTCACCATCGATACTGCAATATGGCAACGAAGGTGCTTCATGGATACCGCCGGTGGAATTTCCAAACAGGACTATCGCCAAGAGCGTATACACCGTGGACGGATTGCCATATTCATATCGCTGCTCTCGCTCGTATTCGCGGCGTGGAGCCTATTCGAGACGGCGCTGCGTCAGCCCGCATTTAACGTGTACGCTGGGCCGTTTTGGCAATACGGCCGGGGAGCCAGCACGGACGACGAAGTTCTAACCGTTCCGATGACCTTCGCGAATAACGGAGCGCGGCCCGGCGCGGTCATTTCTCTTGAGCTCACGGTGGAGCGAAGCGGGGGTATCCGCAGAGAGTTCGTAGCCTCCGCCATCGTGCAAGGCGGGAAAGACCAGGCGCTTTTTGCGCCAATTTCCGTTCCGGGGCGTAGCGCCTATACGTCCTCGGTCGTTTTCACCCCCCGCGACAGCGCGGCAACCGCGAAATCCGCCATCGGCGCGGCAGGAAATTACACCGCCCGTTTGACGATCTGCACCACGTATAATAAATCCTTCGGCCTCTTCGATAATCTCCTGACCTTCCCGCCGCCGGATATTGTTGCAGACCTTGCCCTGCAGCACTTCGACATCGGCCAGCTTCTGGACAAGCAAACCGAGACGGTCACGGCGAAAACCTCCGGCAGCCCGCGCAGCGGCGGGGGGGCATGCGAAGGGCGCCAGGACGGCTAAGCACCTGAACGAACTCAAATTGAAATGCAAGGCGGAGATGAAGCATGAGGACTAACATGCCGCGAACGCTTTTTTGCTTTGGCCTGCTCGCGCTCCTGACAGCATCTATTGCAACCCAGGCAAGCGCGGCCGCGATCAAGACGGAGCTTTGCTCCAGGAAGACCGGAAAGCAGATCACGGTAACCGTCCTGAAGGCCAGCGCCGATTTCTACGATGTCTTGAACGAAGACGGAGAACGGATCGTCCTGCAGGCATCGGGCTATGAACAGTGCGCGGCGGCGGCGACGCACCAGCAGGCGCAACAGCAACAGCAGCCTGCCAATCCGCAGCCCGCCCCTCCCCCTCCGGCCGTTGTCGATCCGCCGGTAGGCCCGACCCAGCTGCAAACCGACACGCTCAGGATCACGGGGTCGAACACGGTGGGTCAGGGGATCTTGCCCTACCTGGTCGCAGGCTATGCCAGCAAAGTTGGCGCGCAGCTGGCGGAAATCCCATCGGACGACCCGCTGCGGAAAACCTATGAGCTGCGGAAAACCGCCAAAGACGCGCCTTTCTTGCGTATCGTCATTAAATCCACGGGCTCGGGTACGGCCTTGCCCGATATGATCGGCAAGCTGGCCGATGCCGGCGTATCCTCGCGGCCATACACCGATCAGGAAATCGACAAGCTCGTCGAGATCCGCGGCATGGGAAAGAGGGCCGAGGTGGAGCACGTCATCGCCATGGACGGCGTGCAATTCTTCGTCAACAAGGATAATCCGGCGACGGTCATGAAATTGTGCGACGTCGCCAGGATTTTCGGCGGCAAGATCAAGAACTGGAGCGAGCTTGTTCCAGCCTTCGCCGCCCCGGTCGATATTCACACTGGAGACGCCCGCTCGGGCACTTACGAAATCGTAACCGATAACCTGCTCGAAACCTGCGGGGAGCCCCGCTGGAGCCCAAATCGGACGCCGCACAATTCCCAGGGCGAAATCATATCCTTCGTTGCCAATAGCCGCGGCGGCATCGGCTATGCGGCAAAAGCGCTTTCAGCCGGCACGGTGCGGCCAATCCGCCTTAAGGGTCAATGCGGCATCGAGACGGACCCGACGCCCTTCAACATCAAGGCCGAGGATTATCCCTTAAGCCGCAGGCTATACCTGTTCCTGCCCCATTCTTATCCGGACAACGCGCGCGCCTTTCTCGACTACGTTCTGGCCTCCGACGCGGCGCAGACGGCCCTGAAAGGCACGGAGGCAACGGATCAATCCATTGAGGAGGCCAGCGGACGGGATACACGGCTTGAGGATGGCCGGGCGCTCCCGGAAAACAGAGACCCGGCGGCAGGCCAGTTCAGCGGCGATACCGCCCGCGCCAAGCGGCTTTCGATCTCCTACCGGTTTGCGTCGAACAACGCGACACTGGATACCAAGGCCGAGCAAGATGTATTGCGCCTGGTGACCTACCTGCGCGGCAACCATATATCAGCCCCGGTTCTTTTGGCCGGCTTTGCGGATTCGGATGGTTCGAGGGCCGCCAACCAAGCGCTCGCGCAAGGGCGGGCCGAGGCGGTCATGCAGGCCATCGCCAAGCTCGACTCCGCGCTCGCGGCGCAGATCGTGCCCAAAGGCTATGGCAGCGCGCTGCCGGTGGCGTGCAACGACACCGAGCTTGGCAAGGCGAAGAACAGGCGGGTTGAGGTTTGGCTGATGGCTCGTTGAGCGTCAGTCCAGCCGCACCGGCAGCCCCGCCGCCGCCATGTGGCGCTTGGCCTCGCCGATGGTGTGGTCGCCAAAGTGGAAGATCGATGCGGCGAGCACCGCCGTGGCGCCGCCGTCGCGTATGCCTTCGACCAGGTGATCGAGCGTGCCGACGCCGCCCGAGGCGATCACCGGCACGGAGACCGCGTCCGAGATGGCGCGCGTCAGCGGGATGTCGAAGCCGCTGCGCGTGCCGTCGCGGTCCATCGAGGTCAGCAGGATTTCGCCAGCTCCGAGGCTCACCACCTCGCGGGCATAGGCCACGGCGTCGATCCCGGTGCGGTTGCGGCCGCCATGGGTGAAGATTTCCCAAGCGTCCGGCTCGCCCTCCCCGCTCACGCGCTTGGCGTCGATGGCCACGACGATGCATTGATTGCCGAATTTCTCCGCCGCGCGGGCCACGAAGGAGCGATCCGCGACGGCGGCGGTGTTGATCGAGACCTTGTCGGCGCCCGCGCGCAGGAGCACCCGGACGTCATCCAGCGTGCGCACGCCTCCGCCCACGGTAAGCGGCATGAAGCAGCGCTCCGCCGTCTGGCGCACCACATCAAGGATGATGCCGCGCTTCTCATGGCTCGCGCCGATATCGAGGAAGCAAAGCTCGTCGGCTCCGGCCTCGTCGTAGGCCGCGGCGGCCTCGACCGGATCGCCGGCATCGCGCAGATCGACGAAGTTTATGCCCTTGACCACGCGGCCGTCTTTCACGTCGAGGCAGGGGATGATGCGCATTTTGAGCATGCAGCGTTCCAGTTCATCCATAATTTCAAGGCGTTGCGCGCACGGGCTTCGGCATTGAGGGAAGCCGGGCCGCGCGTTTTCATACTCTTCTCAGTTATGCGTGCCGCGATCAAGCGGCCCCAAAAAATTTCGCGCATCCATGCTCGACAGGACGCACTAAAACCCTTATAAGTCCGGCTTCGAATGGCGGAATTGCCTTCAAATGCCCAGGTAGCTCAGTTGGTAGAGCAGCGGACTGAAAATCCGCGTGTCGGTGGTTCAAATCCGCCCCTGGGCACCATTAAAATCAAAGACTTAGCCTCGAAGCTCCCCTCGCCTGCCCTGCTTTAGGTAACATTTTAGGTAACAGAAGAACGGCTGTTACCTAAAGCTGATTGCGCTTTCGCATGCGAATCCAGCAGGAAGCTAGCTGTTCAGCGCGACAAAAAGACTCACAGCGGCAAACTTTGATCGTCTTGCGCCTCCTTGTATGACCGCAAGGTGCCATAGTGCACCATCGCAAGCGCCGCGGCCTCGAAGATCGCCATGCTGTGATGTTCACTTTCCTCACCCAGATACGCCGCCGGGGCGGCAGCCAGGGACGTAACGCCGGCACCTCCTCGGCGATCGCAGCAGCGATCGCATCTTTGGATTTCCCCTTCATCCGAAACGTGCGGTAAATATGCCAGCGTGAATTGATCATGGCCGTCGCTCCGCCTTTATGCGCAAGCACAGCAACCTCGTTTAGCAACACGCGTACCCGCTCTGATCTCCTGCAGCTCGCATGCAGCCAGTTCTCGATCACAACCACAGCGGGCTTGATCTCTCGCAGCATCGCTTCGATTCTTCGATTTTTGACTTCGCTTGACGGTTCTTGTCCCACCGCGTTTCCTTCACGCCCCAATCGAGCGGCGTGGCGGGCGCGGAAAACAGCACGAACCCGAAGCCCCGCGAGGTCGGCGCGATGGCAAAGATGAGCTTCTTGGTTCGCGCCGTCATACGTCGAGTTCAAATAGGCAGAATACGTCCAATCATCTGGTGAAGCTGCTCGATGCGGTGCCCGGTATGGAGCCCATCTGCAGTCTCTTTGAGCCGCTCGGCCAGTGCGGCAGCCTGCATGTCGACCTCCCGCGCGATGTCGCGGTAGAGCTTCGGCAGCAAATGGGCAATCGGCGCATCAAAGATGATGCGGTAGACGAGTGCCGTCCTCAGGTCCGGCTCGCGTTCCCCGTTTTCGTGCCGCGACACTTGTGAGGCAGACTGCGCGCCGATGAGGGCTGCTATGTCTTCTTGCGTAAGGCCACTGCGCTTCCGGTGGCTTCGTAAAGCGATGCTTTCTGCGTAGAACATATGCGTTTTTGCTTAGCTTATAGTGTCGAGGAGCACTCGGGAGAGTTCCTCAATCCATATTACTGAGGTGATCGCCGCCAAGTTCGAGCAGCTCGAAGCTGACATCGAGGCGCTGCGGCAAGAACGCTACCGGCATGTTTTTTCAGAATAGGCATGGGGATACGGTATCCCCCATCGTATCCCCTCCTGTATCCGCAAGATGGCGCAGTCGAACCGCCGCATTCACGAGACAAGCCCTTCGATCAACACGCGTAAAGGCTTCTCCTCTCCGTTGAAGCTTTGGATCATGGCATCAAGCGCAGCCTCGGCGTCGAGTTGGTCAAGATCGAGCGGGTGACCGGCATGCTCGGCAACGAGGGCAAGGAATGTGAGTTGCGTCCGCCCATTCCCCTCCCGAAACGGGTGAATGGCATTCAGCTCCGCAAGGCAATGCGCCGCACCTGCGGCAAACTCGTAGGGACTGCAATCTTGGAGGAAGCGCCCGTCCTTGAGCCACGAGAACAGCCGCTGCATCTCACGGGCGACGTGTTCGGGATAGCAGAATGTGCTCCTGCCCTTCGTCAGACGGACGGTGCGAAACCTCCCGGCCCAGCTATACACATCCTGAAAGAGGTGGCGATGGATGGCCCGGTAATGGCTGACCGAGAAACGGCCGGCGGGTAGCGGTTCAGCGGCGCGTGCGAACGTCATGGCACTCTCGAATTCTTCGAGCGCGCCTTCATCCCTGAGATCGGCTTTGTTCTTGAGAATGGTGCTGCCGGGGTAGCAATACGGATCGGGCTCGGCTTGGTACATACGCCGCCGCCGCTACCTTTTCTTGCCGCCGTATTTCGCTGACAGGATTGAGCGGCGCTTTTCCGCAGGCAAATCCATCACCTGCACGAGGTCGGTGCTGAGCCGCTTCGACGGCTTGATGCCCTCAACGGCGCTGATCTTTCGAAACGCACGCTCGCCGAGCACGAATGTGCCGGTGCTCGCCTTCCTGCCTGTCCTTGTGCTCTTGGTCATATCTACATTCTACCATGCCCTGCGCTGCCCACAACGTCCGAAATTGGATGTTGAGAAGCTGATCCCGGAAAGGGCCGGGTTTTGGATGCCCGGCCCCGCTTCCCTAGAAGGAGGTATCGTTTCCGTTTATGTGGTCTCGGATAGCGAGGCGCTCGTCAACCCATGCCTCGACCTCAGACAACAGCCACGCGACGCGGTTTTGGCCAAGCCTGATCCTTTTGGGGAATTGGCCCGCCTGCTCCAGCCGCGCGATGTGCTGCGCCGAGTACGGGATGCCGCAAACAGATTTTAGCTCCTTCTTTGACACTAACTGCTTTTGGTACTGAGCCATCGGATACTCCTGTAAAGAGGAGCATCGCGATGCACCTAGCCAAACCCAGCTAGCGGGCAACTGAAAAGTTGTATGCTTCGATCTATTGAGCTTCAAGACGAAACGAGGTCTGCGCTGTTGCGCCGCAATTACGCAACGCTTCACCTACGTCTCTAAGGTATCCGAAGGGTGAATATACTATCACACGACTGACCAAGGCGACCTCTGCGCGAACAAGGAGCATCATGTCGACGCATGTCAAACCATGTGCAATCACAAAACTCTTTGTGATCAGCTACCCTTCCGCGGAACCTCTTCACGCACCAGCATTTGCACAAACTCGGCCCATGCCTTTAGCGCCTCGCGCCGCTCGTCAAAATACAGCGCCTTGTTATATACCCCGGCAACGCCGGCCTTCGCCTTGCCCGAAATGTGATTGACGCATGCTTCAACGACATGGGGCGCAATCCGCTGACGTTCATTCATCATGGTCACCAGCGTGCGCCGCAGATCATGCAGGTCCCACTCCGGCATAGGCTTCTTGCCGGTCTCCTTCCGCTTGTGGGTAATCCAGGCGTCTACCCGCTCCTTGGCTTTGCCGAAGCCAGATACTGGCGTTAATCCGGTGGTGGTGAACAGGAGGTCGCCCTCCCCCACTCGCGGTAGCGCCTCAATGATCGCGACCGTCTGAGGAACGAGCGGCACCAAATGCGGACGCTTGTTTTTCGTCCGAGCGCCGGGAATTTCCCAAACAGGCTCATCGCCATCGAAACCGTTCAATTCACTGCGCCGCATGCCACCGACTTCAGAGCGCCGCTGCCCGGTGAGCAGCAGCAGTTTAAAGATGTCGCCGAAGAACCCACCTTCGGCCTCGAACGCCCGCCATACCTCCCCTATTTCGGCTTCATTAAGTGTGCGCTCGCCAACATTCTTCACGCCTGGCGGCTTGATGCGATCGGTTGGTGGAACTTCGATAAGGTCCTTCTCCGCGCACCAGTTGAAGAACTTGCTCAAATAGGCAAGCGTGTGGTTGGCGGCACCCGCGCTCCCGCGTGCAACCATCGCATCGAGCACCGCGCGTACATCCGCGCGGGTGATGCTCGCTATTGGCCGCTTCGCCCACCTTGAGGTGTCGTCGCCGAACAAGGTGCGCCGATATTCGCGATGCGTGCTCACGGCAAGCCGTGGCTCGACATATTGCTCCATGAAGCGCTCGGCCGCTCCACGGAAGGTGTTGCGCGCGCGTTCCTGGTTGGCCGCACGTTCCTCCTGCTTGAGCTGCCGAGGGTCAATGCCACGCGCGGCGAGGTCGGATAGTTCCCCCGCCTTTTCGCGCGCATCTCTGAGGCTCAAGCCCGGATCGTCATCGTTGATCTTCGCCTTGCCGATGGTGAGCCGCGCGAGTTTCCCCTGCACGCGGGTCATCACAAAATACGTCCGCGCTCCAGCTACTGACAGCCGGACGCCGAAGGCAGGAAAGGCGCTGTCGAAATAGTCGACCTGGCCGCTTGGCGGCGGATTGAGGCGCGCGACGGATAGGGCAGTGAGCTTCATTCTGGGCACGCGGATATCCCTCTTTAGGTAACGCCCAGGTAACAGAAAAGGCCCCTTCAGGGGTGTTTTGGGAGGTTACGCATGTTCGGCTTATTCGGCAATACCTTTGTGTATTCAACGCGTTATGGCGATATAATGTTCCACTATGAGAAACTATGTTTTGCCACAATTGTGGACTGAAAGAGTCACTTTGAGGTGGCCCTGCTGGGCAAGCTTGGAATATATAGCATGGGGAGTCCCAACGACACCCGCGCGACGGCGAGCCTTCGAAAGATTGGGCGACGTCTCCAAACGATCGTTTGCCCATGGCTTCCATATTTGTACAATGCCGTTTTCTTGACGCGGAGGACCTATGGTTCACCACGCATCTTCATCACTTCCACGCTTAATCGGTTATTCGCCGTGCCGATCCAGCCTTAATGCTTTTCCTGACCAAAACCTGACTTCCGAAAGATGGACCGCCTCTGAACGATGCGCTTGAGCGGATCGTCTCCGGCCGTACCAAGAACCATCAGCTGAGCGAAAGCGGCCTAACCAGGCCAATCAGTTTTCT
>CAWFNZ010000004.1:390000-2492567 GCA_963817365.1 uncultured Alphaproteobacteria bacterium | reverse complement strand
GTGGATCCACGCCGGAGGGCGCGGCGATGCGTCCCGCGGCGGAGTCCGACGCGAGCACCATCGCGCAGGCGCCGTCCGACGACGGGCACGTCTCGAGGTAGCGGATCGGATCCCAGAGCATCGGCGACGCCGCGACCGTCTCGAGCGTGATGTCGGGCATGATGGAGGTGCGCGTACGGATTCTTGAGCGCGTTCTGGCGGTCCTTCACCGCGACGCGGATGCCGGTGTCGGCGGGCGCGCCCGAGCGGCGCATGTAGGCGCGGATGAGCGGCGCGAAGTAGCCGCCCGCGCCGGCGACGAGCGGCGGCTGGAACGGCAGCTTCGGCGAGAGCGCCCACATCGCGTTCGCTCTCGGACTGCTTCTCGAACGCGACGGTGAGCACGCGCTCGTGGACGCCGGCCTGGACCAGGCTGCGCCGCGACGATCGCCGTCGAGCCGCCGACGCTGCCGGCGGTGTGCACGCGCATCATCGGCTTGCCGGCCGCGCCGAGCGCGTCGGCGAGGTACAGCTCGGGCATCATCACGCCCTCGAACATGTCGGGCGCCTTGCCGATGACGACGGCGTCGATGTCGCGTCCAGCGCGAGCTCCGCGTCGTCGAGCGCGCGCAGCGCGGCCTCGCGCACGAGGCCCGGCGATCGAGACGTCGTCGCGCTTGGCGGCGTGCTTCGTCTGGCCGATGCCGACGACGGCGCAGCGTTCGGCCATCAGCGTCGCGCCCTCCAGCACGCAGACGAGGTTCTGCTGCAGGCACGGGCCCGAGGTCGCGTGCGCGACGGCGCGGCGCGCGCGCTCGCCGTCGATGATGCGCGCGCGCCGCCTCGCCGATGCGGATCGAGCCCGGCGACCATCATCGGGTTCGCCGCGAGCGCGCCGCCCGACGGGTTGATCGCGACGCCGTCGCCGAGGCCGAGCGCGTCGCGCAGGATCAGCTCCTGGTGCGTGAACGGCGCGTGCAGCTCGGCGACGTCGACCGTCGCGCCGTTGCCGACGCCGGCGCTGCTCGGCGGCGAGCTCCGTCGACGGCGAGCGCGTGAGGTCGCGCACGCCGAGCGCGTGCGGCTCGATGCGGTGGTCGATGCCGCGGATCCAGGCCGGGCGCTCGCACACGCTCGCGCGCGCGATCGCCGGCGGCGAGCACGATGGCGGCGGCGCCGTCGGAGATCGGCGGGCAGTCGTGCGTGCGGAGCGGCGAGACGACGTACGGCTCGGCGAGCAGCTTCGTCGACGTCGATCGTCGCCGCGAGACCTGCGCGTCGGGGTTCGACGCCGCGTCGCGCCGGCTGCGCGCGGCGACCTCGGCCAGGTCGCGCTCGGTGCGTCGCGCCCGCGTCGAGCAGCGCGCGCGCCTGCAGCGCGGCGAGGCTGACGCGTCGGGCCAGAGCGGCGCGACGCAGTACGGATCGAGCTGCAGCGTCAGCACGTCGCGCAGATCGCCGAGCGACGACTTGCCGAACGCGTAGACGAGCGCCGTGTCGACGTCGCCGTGCTGGAGCTGCACCCACGCCTCGTAGAGCGCCCAGGCGCCGTCCATCTCGACGTGCGACTCCGCGATCGGCGGCCACGCGCCGACGGCGTCGAGCGCCATGACGAACGCGAACGGCTGGCCCGGCGAGGTAGTCGCAGCTGCCCGAGCACGGTGAAGCCGATCTCCGTGCGCGGCGATGCCGGAGCGCTCGATCGCCTCGCGCGACCACCGGCATCAGGATCTCGACCTCGTTGCGCTCGATGCTCGCTGCGCACGGTCGGCGACTGCGCGAACGAGACGATCGGCGACGTCGCGCATCACAGGTGCTCCTTGTAGCGAGTCGTACGGCGCGTCGGGCTCGCCGGTCGGGCGGAAGTAGCGGATGCTCTCCATGCGTCGGGCCGCAGCTCGTCCTGCGGCACCCACACCGCCTGCACGCGCATGCCCATGCGCACGTCGTCGCATCGAGCACTCCTGCACGCAGGTGGAAGAACGGGATGTCGGCGCCGTCGAGCAGCACGCGACGCAGCGACGTACGGCAGCGGCACGGCCTGTCCCGCGAACGGGACGTGGACGATGCAGAACGTCGTGACGGTGCCCGTGTCGGCGACCTGCACCTCTTCGCGCGGTCGGCACGCGCGCAGCGTCGGGCAGGAGCCGCGCGGCGGCACGTAGACCTTCGCGCACGACGGGCAGCGCTGGCCGAGGAGCTTCCCCTCGGCGATGCCGCGCAGGAAGCGCGACGTGCGCCTCGCCCGCGCGTGTAGGTGTAGTCGAGGCGGATCGGCGTGCTTGATGCCGTCGATCGCGGCTCGCTCACGATGCGGCCTCCGGCTCGAAGCAGGCGATGTCGTGGATGTCGCCCGTGCGTCTCGGCGCGCCAGCGCGGCGCGCACGCGCATGCCCGGTGCGACATGCGCGACTCGTCGCCGGCGTCGACGGCGTGCAGCATGCGCGGTGTCGGCGCCGTCGAGCCGGATCAGCGCCCAGGCGAACGGGCGGTCGAGCGGCTGCTTCGGCGCGCGGGCGCGTGCACCCACGCCCAGGTCGTGACGACGCCGGCGGGGCCGACCGTCGACGAAGCTCGTCGACGCGCGTCGCCCGTCTCGCGGGTCGTACTCCTGCGGCGGGACGAGCACGCGCCCGTCGCCGTGCGCACGCCCACGATGCGGCGCTCGCGCAGCTCGGTGAAGAAGCGCCCGAGCACCGGGCCGACGCTGCGCGTGTACGGGTACTCGAGCACGTGCGGCGCGGTGAGCGCGCCGGGCTGATGCGTCGGCATTTGCTCCGGCGATGCCGACTGGTGGCGGCGATCCTGACCACCCAGTGGCAATTCTTCGACCGTGCGGTCAGTATCGGCCGAGTGCGTGGCCGCTGTCAACGGCCCGGAGCAGAGAGGAGAGGCCGGACAGTCGTCCGGCCTCTCTGGCGAGCGTGGCGAGCGCGCGGCTAGAGCGCGCTCTTGTAGATGGCGCTGAGGTCCTCGGCGGTGCCGGGTCGCGGCGCGGCGATGAAGATGCCCTGCGACTTCTGCGCGTCCTCGACGAACTGCGGGATGTCCGACTCCTTCATCCCGACGTCGCTGAGCTTCGACGTGACGTTGATGTCGCTGCGCAGCGAGCGGACGGCGGCGACGACCTCGATCGCCCGCCTTGTCGGCCGGCATGCCGAACGCGTTGATCCCCATCAGCGGCGCGATCTCCAGCAGCTGCTCGGCGAGGAAGTCCTTGTGGTACTCCAGCACCTGCGAGAGCAGGATCGCGTTGGCGACGCCGTGCGGCGTGCCGAGACGTCCGCTGACGACGTGCGACAGCCCGTGCACCTGGCCGAGACCCTGCGCCATCGACTGGCCGGCGATGTCGGCCGCGTACAGCATGTTCTTCAGCGCGGCCGGCCGGTCGGGGCCGTTGACCGCCTGCCGCAGGTTCTTGCTGATCTGCTGGATCGCGCGCGTGGCGAACATCCGCGTGAACGGCGTGTTGCCCGGGTTGACGTATGCCTCGATCGCGTGCGTGAGCGCGTCCATGCCCGTCGCGGCCGTGATCGGCGGCGGCATCTTCGCGACGAGGTTCGGGTCGAGGATCGCGACGTTCGGCGTGCAGTTGAGCATGAGGTGCTTGTAGTGGCTGTCGGGGTCAGTGATCACCGCGGCCGGCGAGATCTCGGAGCCGGTGCCGCAGGTCGTCGGGATCGCGAAGAGCGGCAGCACCTTCGACGGGAACGGCGTGCGCCGACGCCGAAGAGGTACTCCTTCGACGTCGGGCCGCCCATCGCCAGCGTGACGGCGACGCCCTTCGCCGCGTCGATCGCGCTGCCGCCGCCGACCGCCACGACGAAGTCGCCGCCGGCGTCCTTCATCGCGGCGACGCCGCCGTCGACCTCCGGGATCGTCGGGTTCGGCGTGACGTTGTCGTACACCGTGTGCGCGACCTCGGCCTCGTCCAGCGACGAGAGGATCGAATCGAGAATGCCGGCGGCCTTGATGCCGGGGTCGGTGACGACGAAGCGCGTGCTTGTAGCCGGCGGCCTTGGCGCGCTGACCCAGCTCGGCGATGCAGCCCTCGCCGAAGACCGTCTCGACGCGCAGTGCGAATGATGGCATGAAGTGTCTCCTCGGACTCTGATGTGCCGAGACGATGGATCGCGGTATGCGGCGCGCCGTCCGGACGCCCGGCACTATGGATCGCGCGACTCGCTTCGGGCAATCGCGCCGCGGTTACCATGCGGCAGCATTGCCGGATCGTTCAATGGTAGGACAGCGGCCTTTGAAGCCGTGAATCTAGGTTCGAATCCTAGTCCGGCAGCCACCCGCGCCTTGTCCACGCCTCACGCCATCCGGAGCATCGACGCGATGGAGATCGATCGACGCTGTCGCGCGGCCGCACGCGCGCGATCGTCCTGCCGGAGGCCGGCGGGCGGCTGCACCAGCTCTCGATCCGCGACGGCGGGCGCTGGCTGCCGCTGCTGCGCAGTCCCGCGTCGCCGGACGGCATATCGGCGAGATCCGATCGGCGGCGGATCGTACGTCATGGCGCCGTGGCCCGGCCGGATCGACGGCGGCCGCTTCCTCTGGCGACGGGCGTTTCTACGACGTGCCGGTGAACGACGGTGCGCACGCGCTGCACGGCCGCGCGCGTTTATCAGCCGTGGACGGTCGAGCACGCGCACGCGACGCAGTGCCGCCTCTCCGTCGAATTCGACGACGGCTGGCCGTTGCGCGGGCGCGCCGTGCAGGAGATCGCCCTCCTCGACGATGGCATCGCGCAAACGACTGACGCGTGCAGGCGATCGGCGACGCGTCTTCCCTGCCGGCGTCGGCTGGCACCCGTGGTTCCGCCGCGACGTGCGGCCGGCCACGATGTGCGGCGTGCTCGTCGATGCGGATCGCGCGTACGAGACTGGCGGACATGATTCCGACGGGATGGCTGCCGCGCGCGAAGGCGACCTCGACCTGCGCGGCTATCCGCGACCTCGGCGTCGCGGCGCATCGACGCCTGCTACCGGCATCCGCGCGGTCCGCTACGCATCCGCTGGGGCGACATCGAACTGCACGATGCACGAGCTCGCCGAACGTCACGCATGCCGTCGTCTACACGCCGCGCGACGCCGTGTGCATCGAGCCGCAGACGTGCGCGCCCGATGCGTTCAACCTCGCCGCGCAGGGCGTCGGCGGGCGGGGCATGGTCGTTGTCGACCGGGCACCCGCTGTCGCAACGACGACGTGGCGATGGACGGTCGGCCAGTAGAGTCGCCGCTAGAAGACGCCCTGCTTCTCCAGCCACGTCCAGAATGCGGCGGGCGCCGACATGGTGCTGAGGCGACCCTGCCGCACGAGCAGCCAGTCGTCGAACTTGTGCGACTCCTTGATCTCGCTGCAGCGTCACCGGCTTCTTGGCGTGCTTGAGGTACTTGAAGTCGGCGACCCAGCTCTTGGCGTCGTTCTTGTCCGGGCGCGGCTCCGAGACCACCTTCGCCAGCCCGACGACCGACCGCCTGACCCTGCGAGTGGTAGATGATGACGGTATCGCCGGGCTTCATCGTCTTGATGGCGTTCACGGCCGTCGGATTGCGGACGCCGTCCCACTCGGTCGTTCCGTCGCGCTTCAGGTCGTCGATCGAGTAGGTCTCGGGGTCGGTCTTCGCGAGAAAGTACGCCATGCGACACTCCTTCAAACCCGCGCGCTAGTCGTCGTCGATTGTACGGCAGCCGCTGGCGCCGCTACAGACCGAGCATCTTCGCACCCGCGAGCGCGCGGCCGCACAGGCCTGCGAGTTCGTGCGGCCTCCCGGCCTCGTGGTCGAGCGCCTTCGCCCAGCCCATGAGCATCAGCGTGCGGATTGCCGCGATGGCGCGTTGGCGCGGCCAATCCGCCTCGGCGAAGCGGCGAGGACCAAGCGCGACGTCGCAGATGCTCGCCATAGCGCTCGAGCGTGTCCTCGACGACCAGGGGATCTGCGGCGTGTTGACGGCGGGGAACCACGACAGGTCGAGCGCCACCGGCCCGTGCATCACGAGCGCCCAGTCGAACAGCCACACGCGACCGCTCGTCGATGGCGATGTTCGCGAACTTGATGTCGCCGTGGAGGAGCGTCTGCGGGCAGACGACGCTGCGACGGCGAGCAGCGGCGCCGGATCCTCGAACAGGCGCTCGCGCGAGTCGACGCGCGTCCGGCGCCGCATGCGCTGGCGAACGCCCTGCCAGCCGCGGCGACGCCGAAGTCGCGTCCGGCCGCAACCAGCTTCGTGCCCACCGGCGGCGAGAGGATGAGCAGCCGCCGCGGGGATCGCACCACGAGATCCCGGCGTCGTCGAGCGGCTGGTCCCAGAACGCCACGTGCATGGCCGCCATCGCGGACGAGCAGCGCGTCCGTCTGCGCCTTTGGTGGCTGGACGATCGCCTCGGCAGCAGCCACGGCGATACGTCGCGCATCAGGATCGCCGCGCCCGATCCGTCATGCGCGGCGCCGAGCGACGCGCGAACATGAAGCTGAGCTACTATCCCGGCTGCACGATGAAGAACCACGCTTCGAACTTCGAGGAGTCGCTACTCTTTTCGATGAAGCATCTCGGCGTGGATGTGCAGGAGATCGAGCGCTGGAACTGCTGCGGCACCGTCTACTCGCTGGCGCAGGACAATGCGATGCGCCAGCTGGCGCCCATCCGCAATCTGATCCGCGTCAAGGAGGCCAATGCCTCGCGCGTGATGACCGCGTGCTCGATGTGCTACAACACGCTGAAGCGCGCCAACGACCGCGTTAAGAGCGATCCGGCACTCCTGGAGCGCATGAACAATTTCATGAGCGACGAGACGACCTCCTACGATGGCGGCGTCGATGTCGTTCATCCGCTGGAGGTATTGCGCGAACTCAAAGCCAACTCCGGCGCTCTTTCCGCCAAGGTGGTCAAGCCGCTTAAGGGTTTGCGTGTCGCCAGCTACTACGGCTGCCTCTTGGTGCGGCCGCGCTCCATCGCATTCGACAATGTCGAGGACCCCGTTCTGCTCGACGAACTGGTGACGGCACTCGGCGGCGAGGCGGTCGATTTTTCGCACAAGATCGAATGCTGCGGCGCCTATCAGACTGTGGACAAGCCCGAAATCGTTGCTGAACGCACCTACCGGATTCTGACGGATGCGCGCGAGCAAGGCGCCAATATGGTTGTGGTCAGCTGCCCGCTATGCGCCTTCAACCTGGATCAGCGCCAGCGCATCACGCACCGCTCCTATCCCGATTTCGAAGGTCTGCCCATCGTCTATTTCACGCAGCTCATGGCCATTGCCTTCGGCTGCAGCGAAGCAGTGCTGAAGCTGGACCTGCATCACAATTCTCCACGCCCGCTGCTGGTGGAGAAAGGGCTGCTTTGAGGATGAGTCATGACCATAGCGCATTACCCCTCACCCCAACCCTCTCCCATAGGGAGAGGGGGCAGGCCGCGGCCGTTGAGAGGACGTCCCCTCTCCCATTGGGAGAGGGACAGGGTGAGGGGTAATGCGCTTTGTGCGGATCGCTAATTCTGGGGACTAGATGACTTTTGGCAATCTCAAGAAGGCCTACGGCAAGGTCACGATCAACAGGAACTGGTGCAAGGGCTGCGGCTTTTGCGTCAAGTATTGCCCGACCGACGCACTAGAAATGTCCAAGGGCTACAACGCCAAAGGCTACCATCCGCCGCAGGTAAAGACGGTGGACGACTGCCGGGATTGCAAATTCTGCGAGATGGTTTGCCCGGAATTCGCGATTTTTGTGACATCTGACAAGAGATGAGGTGCAGACAAGTGCCGCAGAAGTCCAAATATAATTTCAGCAGATCCGAAGGGGGTTCTTTCCGGTCCCCACTTCATGGACGGGGATCACGCCCTGGCGGAAGGCGCGCTTGCCGCCGGATGCCGCTTTTTCGCGGGCTATCCGATTACGCCGTCGACGGAGACCGCCGAGCGGTTCGCCGAGCGCTGCCCGGAAGTGGGCGGCCTGTTCATCCAGATGGAAGACGAGATCGCTTCGATCACCGCCAATATCGGCGCCGTCTGGGGCGGACAGAAGGTGATGACGGTCACGTCCGGCCCCGGCTTCTCGCTGATGATGGAAGCCTTCGGCCTGGCGGCGATGATGGAAACGCCGATGGTGGTTGCCGACGTGCAGCGCGTCGGCCCCTCCACCGGACTGCCGACGCTGACCGCCCAGCAGGACATGATGCAGGTGCGCTGGGGTTCGCATGGCGATTACCGTATCATCGCGCTGGTGCCGGACTCGCCGCAGGAATGCTTCGATCTGGCGATTGAGGCCTTCAACCTGTCTGAAACCTATCGCGTGCCGGTGTTCATCATGACCGACGAGACTGTCGGCCACATGCACGAGAAGGTGGTCATTCCGCCGGCCGCGGACATCAAGGTGGTCGAGCGCAAGTGGTACACCGGACCTAAGGATAGCTACCGGCCTTACGTCTACGACGGCGGCAAGACCATTGCGCCGCTGGCCAAGGCAGGCGACGGCTACCGGTTCCACTCGACCGGCCTCACGCACGATGAGCGCGGTTATCCGGCGCTGACGCCCGAGGACCAAAAGAAAGCCCTCGTTCACCTGATCGAAAAAATCGACGGCAACGCCGATAAGATCATCCGCGTCGAAGAGGACGGCCTCGAAGGCGCCGATGTCGTGGTGGTGTCCTACGGCATCACCTCGCGCATCGCCATCCGCGCCGTGCAGGTGGCCCGCGAGCAGGGCCTCAAAGTGGGCGTGCTGCGGCTCATCACGGTTTGGCCGTTCAGCGAGAAGAAGATCCGCGAGCTGGCGGGCAAGGTCAAAGCCATCGTCGTTCCCGAGCTCAACTGGGGGCAGATCGTCCTTGAGGTCGAGCGCGCCGCGCGCGGCCAGTGCAAGGTCATCGGCGTCAATTCCTGCGGCGGCGCCGTCCACGATCCCGAAGAAATCCTTGCTGCCATCAAAGAGGGCGCGAAATGAATGCACCTGAATATGCGGTTAGCGACGCCGACTTCCGCAAAGAAAATCCGATGGCCGACTTCCTGCGCATGGAGCGGATGCCGCATATCTGGTGTCCGGGCTGCGGCATAGGCACCGTCGTGACCTCGTTCGCCGAGGCGGTGAAGGCGAGCGGCCTCGACATGGACAAGATTGCCGTGGTTTCGGGCATCGGCTGCACCGGCCGCGTGGCGGGCTACGTCAAGTTCGACTCCTTCCACACCACGCATGGCCGCGCCATCCCCTTCGCCACCGGCTTGAAGCTCGCCAATCCCGGGCTCAAGGTGGTGGTCATCAGCGGCGACGGCGACCTGACCAGCATCGGCGGCAATCATCTCATCCACGCCGCGCGCCGCAATATGGATCTCACGGTCATCTGCGTGAACAACTTCACCTATGGCATGACCGGCGGCCAGGTTACGCCGACGACGCCGAATACGGCCAACGCCTCGACAACGCCCTACGGCAACTATGAAACGCCGTTCAGCCTGCCGTTCCTGGTCGATGCCGCGGGCGGTACTTATGTGGCGCGCTGGACCTCGCTGCACGCCCGGAACATCACGAAGTCCATCGGCGAGGCGCTGAAGCACAAGGGCTTCTCGTTCATCGAGGTCATCACGCCCTGCACGACGCTCTACCAGCGCCGCAACCGTCTCGGCGACGGCCTGGACGCCATGCAGTATTACCACGACGACGCCGACATCCAGCACGGCGCCGATACCCGCACGGTGGACATCGGCTATCAGGGCAAGATCGCCATGGGCAAGTTCGTCGACCGCCCGAGAGCGACCTATCTCGACGCCGTCAACGACCACTACGTCAACGTCATCGGCGACGACTACGAACTCTACGGCAAGACGCCCATGGAGAAAAAGGCCGAGGAAGAAGCACGCAAAAGCGCGGCCGGCACGGGCGAGGCTGCCGATATCGGCGAGGATGGCTGCTGATGTGGGAGATCAAGTTTTCCGGCTTTGGCGGCCAGGGCATCGTCCGCTGTGCATTGATTACCGGCAAGGCGGTGGCACTCTACGACGATAAGTTCGCCACCATGACGCAGAGCTTCGGCCCCGAGGCTCGCGGCGGCGCCTGCCAGTCGCAGCTCATCATCTCGGGCAGCCGCGTGCTCTATCCTTACTGCACCACGGCGGGCGTGCTGATCGCGCTGTCGCAGGAAGCCTACGACAAGTATGAGCCCGATCTCGCCGATGGCGGCATCCTCATCATCGAGGAGGAACTGGTCAAACCGTCGGGCGATGCCTCGCGGGTCAAGCTGTTCCCCCTGCCCGCGACGCGTTTCGCCGAACAGCTGGGCAACCGGCTGTTCGCCAATCTCGTCGTGCTGGGCTTTTTCTCGGCCATCACCGGGGCGGCATCGCCCGAGGCGATGAAGAAGGCGCTGCCGGGCCTGGTGCCCGACCGTTTTCTCAAGGCCAATCTGAGTGCGTTCGACAAAGGCTATGAGCACGGACTTTCGTGCGCCGCCAAAATGAACGGAGCGGTCCAGTGACACGCCGAGCGGGGGTTTTCGTCTGCCATTGCGGGAACAACATCGCGGCCACCGTCGATGTGAAGCATGTGGCCGAAGAGTTGGGCAAGGACCAGGGCGTGGTCTTCTCCAAGGACTACGTCTATATGTGCTCCGATCCGGGGCAGCAGTCGATCATCGACGCCATCAAGGAGCATGACCTCGACAGCGTGGTCATCTCCTGCTGCTCGCCGAACCTGCACGAGAAAACGTTCCGCGATGCGTCGGCCGTTGGCGGGATGAACCCGTTCCAGCTAGAGATCGCCAACATCCGCGAGCAATGCGCCTGGGTCCACAAGGACAAGGCCAAGGCCACCGAGAAGGCGATCAAGATCACGCGCTCGACGGTGCAGCGCGTCCGCCGCAACGAGGCGCTAACGCCCATCGGCGTTCCGGTGACGCGCAAGGTGCTGGTTGTCGGCGGCGGCATCGCGGGCATTCAGAGCGCGCTCGATCTCGCCAATTCGGGCTTCGAGGTCGTGCTGGTGGAGAAGCTGCCGACCATCGGCGGCCACATGATCCAATTGTCCGAGACCTTCCCGACGCTCGACTGCTCGCAGTGCATCCTGTCGCCGAAAATGGTGGAGGTATCGAAGCACCCGAATATCACGCTGATGGTCAACAGCGAGGTCAAGTCGGTTTCGGGTTTCGTCGGCAACTTCAAAGCCAAGATTTACACCAAGGCGGAGTACGTCGATGCCGAAAAGTGCAAGATCTGCGACGACTGCTCGCAAGTCTGCCCGACCGTGGTTCCAAATGAATACGATGCCGGGCTGACCGGACGCCGCGCCATCCACATCCCCTTCGCGCAAGCCATCCCCGCCAGCTTCTACCTCGACGCGGACGCCTGTCTCGGCCTCAATCCCGTCGTGTGCGGCAAGTGCATGGACGCATGCGAGGCGGGCGCCATCAACTACGACGTCAAGCCCAAGACCACCGAGATCGATGTGGGCGCCATCGTCGTCGCCACCGGCTTCGACCTTTACGGCCAGGACGAGATGGCCGAATATGGCCGCGGCAAATACGCCGACGTGCTCGACGGCATCCAGTTCGAGCGGCTGTGCTCGGCATCCGGCCCAACCGGCGGTCACGTCTTACGGCCGTCCGATCACAAACAGCCGAAGAACGTCGTTTTCATCCAGTGCTCCGGCTCGCGCGATCCCGAACAGCACTGCGCCTACTGCTCGAAAATCTGCTGCATGTACACGGCCAAGCACGCCACGCTGTACAAGCATCACGTTCCCGATGGTAACGCCTACGTCTTCTACATCGACATCCGCTCCGGCGGTAAGGGCTACGAGGAGTTCGTCCAGCGCGCGATGGAACGCGACGGCGTGATCTACCTGCGCGGCCGTGTTTCCAAGGTCTACCAGTCCAAGGGCAAGCTCAAGGTGATGGGCGTCGACACGCTCTCGGGCAAGAACGTCGAGATCGACGCCGACATGGTGGTGCTGGCCCAGGCCATGGTGCCGTCCAAGGGCACGGCCGACATCGCCAAGACGCTGAAGATCGGCCGCGACAAGGATGGCTTCCTCGCCGAGGCGCACCCCAAGCTGCGGCCGGTGGAAAGCGTTACCGGCGGCATTTTCCTGACCGGCGCCGCGCAAGGGCCGAAGGACATCCCGGAAACGGTCTGCCAGGCGAGTGCGGCGGCGGCCAAGGTAATCCAGCTGCTGTCCAAGCCCGAGCTGGAGCACAGCCCGGCCGTGGCCAAAGTGCGCGAATCGCATTGCACCGGCTGCGAGATGTGCGTCGACGCCTGCCCGTTCGAGGCCATCAGCCTGGTGCACGGCAAGGCTTACGTCAACGAGGTGCTGTGCGAAGGGTGCGGCACTTGCTCGGGAACCTGTGTGCGCTCGGCCATCGACGTGAAGAACGTCACGCAGTTGCAGATATTCGACATGATCAGCGCCTGCATGGGGGCATGAGCACATGCGGGGGAGGAATAGCATAAGGGCGGATGGCGCAATGAACGAGGGAATCTCCCCTCACCCTGTCCCTCTCCCCATGGGAGAGGGGACGCCATCTCAACGGCTGCGGCCGGACTCCCTCTCCCATGGGGAGAGGGCTGGGGTGAGGGGTATTGCCCTTCGAGCATGGCAGTACCGTGCATCCGGTATAGGGGAGGAATAGCAAAGTGGCCGAAGCAGCGGTAGAGCCAAGAAGCGACAAGAATGAAGCGCAGGAATTCGAGCCGAAGGTTGTGGCCTTCCTGTGCAAATGGTGCTCGTCGGCGGGCAGCGATCTGGCCGGCGTATCGCGGCTGCAATACCCGCCGAACGCGGTGCCCATTCAGGTGATGTGCTCGGGGTCCGTATCGCCGATGTATATCATGTCCGCGTTCAACAAAGGCGCGGACGGTGTGCTGGTTTCGGGCTGCCACCCGGGCGACTGCCACTATTTGAAGGGAAATTACTACGCGCGCCGGCGGATCTACCTCGTGCAGAAGCTCTTGAAGTTTATCGGCCTTGAGCCGGAGCGCTTCCGCATGTCGTGGGTATCGGCGGCCGAGGGCGTGAAATACGCCGAAGTCGTCACCGAATTTGTCAAGGACCTCAAGGCGCTAGGTCCGCAACGCAAGCTCAAGGCAAAAGTTTGATGGTGGCCATCGAAGACATCAGGGCGCGCGCCAAGGAGCTGCTTGAGAGCGGCAAAGTCCGGGCTGTGCTGGGCTATCGCCGCGGCACCGCCGGTGTCCTGGCAGAGCCGGCATTCGTGACCGCGGCCGAAGACACCGCCACGCTGGTTGTGGATGCCACCTGCGTGGAGAACCTGGCGCTCTACCTCGTCAACGAGAAGAAGCGCCAGAAGACCCAGCGCACGCCAGACACCCGGCCGCTCGCTGTCATAGCCAAGGGTTGCGACGCCCGCGCCATTACCGTGCTGCTCCAGGAGAACTACATCAAGCGCGATGAAGTCGTGATCCTGGGCGTCTCCTGCGAGAACGGCGGCGTGATCGACACGCGCAAGCTGAGCGGGGCGCTGCGCGGCAAGCCTGCGACGGCCGCGGCCTTCAACGGCGATGGCGGCGTCACCGTCACGGCCTTCAACGGCGGCGACATTGCGGTGCCGGCCGCCGAGGTGCTGGCCGCCCGGTGCCTCGAATGCAGCAAGGCTTATCCAGCCGTCAGCGATTTCTTCTTCGGCGAAAAGGTGGACGAACGCGCCTACAGCCCGCGCTTCGCCGCCGTCTCCGCCATCGCGGACAAGAGCACGGAGGAACGCTCGGATTTCTGGGCCGGCCATTTCGACCGCTGCATCCGCTGCTATGCCTGCCGCGCCGTTTGCCCGATGTGCTACTGCGACGAGTGCGTGGTGGACAGCTGCGCCTTCGTCGTCACAGCGGCCACCAGCGCCGACGAGAAAGCCAACCGCATCCGCTGGATACAGCGCTCGGCCAGCCCTTCCGAAAATGCGATGTACCATATGGTGCGCGCCATGCACCTTGCGGGACGTTGCACCGACTGCGGCGAGTGCGAGCGGGTGTGCCCGGTCAATATTCCGCTGCGCCTGCTCAACACCATGCTCGAACGCGAAGCGCTGGAGATGTTCGAGTACGCGCCGGGGCTCGATCCCGAACAGCCTTCGCTGATCTCGTCGTTCCGCGACGGCGATCCCAACGACTTCATCAGGTAGGCCGATGGAAACCATACTCAAGAAAGACAGGCTCGGCGAGTGGGCCGCCAAAATCGGGGCGCGCGCGGAAGTCTTCGCCCCGGCCTTCGCCGATGACGTCTGGAATTTCACCAAGGCCGAACCGGGCGCGGCGATTGCGTTCGAGCACGGCAACACCGTCCGGCCGGCCAAGGGCTTCGTCTTCCCGCAGCGCGAGGTGCTCTACCGTTTCCGCCAGGAGAGCGGCCAAGCCCCGCAATTGACGGAAACCCTGCCCGCCGACGCGCCGGCCGTTGTGTTCGGCGTGCGGCCCTGCGACGGCCGCGCCATGGTGCGCAACGACAAGGTCTTCACCTGCGGCTTCTCCGATCCCTACTATCAGGCGCGGCGCGATAAGGTTGTCTTTATCGGGCTTGCTTGCGCGGCGCCGCCCTCGCCGAACTGCTTCTGCCTTTCGGTCGGAGGTTCGCCCCACGCGGAGGATGGCCTCGACATACTGATGACGGAGCTGGATGGCCGCTACCACGTCAAGGCGCTGACTGCGAAAGGCAAGGAAATCGCCGGCGTTGCCCCGGAGCTTTTCGAAAAGGCCGGAGCCGCGGACCAGGGCGAGGTGGAGAAAGTGCACGCCGCCGCCCGCGGCTATCCGCAGCGTTCCATCGCCGCCATGGAGAAGGTGGCCGAGGGACTGAAGCGCAATTTCGACTCGCCTGAGTGGGACACGCTGGCTCAAGCCTGCATCGGCTGCGGCGCCTGCACCTACCTCTGCCCGAGCTGCCACTGCTTCGACATCAACGACGAAATCACCAGCCAGTCGCCGATGGCCGGTGAGCGCGTGAGAACCTGGGACAATTGCCAGTTCCCCGAGTTCACGATGCACACCTCCGGCCACAATCCGCGCAACACGACCGGTGCAAGGCTCAGGCAACGGATCTGCCACAAGCTGCTGTACTTCGTCGAGAACCACAACATCCAGCAATGCACAGGCTGCGGCCGATGCATTTCCCACTGTCCGGTGGGAATTGACATCGTCAGGGTCGCAAATGTCATGGAAGAGGCGGCCGGACAATGAGCGAAGCGATGGGACAGGCGAGCAACATTTATATGCCGCAGCTGGCGCGCATCGCGGGCATCACGGACGAAGTGCCCGGCCCGCGCGGCATCAAGACCTTCCGCGTCGAGTTCCTCAATGGCGGCGGCTTCGAGCACGATTGCGGCCAGTGCGCGATGATCTCGGTGTTCGGCAAGGGCGAGTTGATGATCTCGATTGCCTCGCCGCCATCGGTCAAGGAATACAAGCAGTTTTCCATCATGCGCACCGGGCGCGTCACCACCGCCATCCACGCCATGAAGCCCGGCGATATCATCGGCGTGCGCGGCCCCTACGGCAATACGTTCCCGCTGAACGAGTGGAAGGGGCGCAACCTCGTGTTCATCGGCGGCGGCGTCGGCTTGGCGCCCATCTGGCCGGTGATCCAGACCGCGGCGGCGAACCGCGCCGATTTCGGCAAGATCACAGTCTTCTACGGCGCGCGCACCTCGCGCGACCTCATGTACGCCGCCGACTTCGAAAGCTTGCGCGGCGCGGCGGACGTGCATCTTTCCATCGATGCGCCCGAGGAAGGCTGGCAGGGCTTTTGCGGCTTCGTTCCCGCCAACATCATGGACAAGCCGCAATCGCCGGATAATGCCATCGCGATAACTTGCGGGCCGCCAATCATGATCAAGTTCGTCATCCAGAATCTACATAATTTGGGGTTCTCCGACGAGCAAATCTACACTACGATAGAAAACAAGATGAAATGCGGGGTCGGCAAGTGCGGGCGCTGCAATACCGGCAAGGATTATGTTTGCGTTAGCGGTCCAGTTTATTCCTGGGCGCAACTCAAGAACCTGCCGCAAGAATATTAAGACGCAAGGGAGGTTCCCCGGCTCCGCTGGGGAACGAGTGGAGGAAGAGGGTTTCTCGAAATTTGCCAGCGGTTTTCCGGTGGCGCGCGTAAACGGCTTGAGTCACACCAATAGGGGGCGCGAGCGCTACGCTGCTTTCGGCTGAAAGCGGTTTACGTGCACGGAAGGATTTGGCGATACCGATGTCATCTGGGCGACATCGCAAAACGGCGCGGCGAGTTCGAGTTATTGACTAACACCTGTCTAACAGGGGGAAACGGAATGAACATTACAGGCATGCTCTACGGTGCGAAGCTTCTGAAGCTTGTGGACTTTCCGACCTCCCACGTGCTGGGACCGGAGGCCTGCGATCACAAGATAAAGGAATTGATCGCCACGTGTGGTGAAGTTTTCGTGAAGCCGATTTTCCGCGGCGGCGTCGGCAAGAAGGGCAAGTCTGGGCTGATCGGCCGCGCCAAGGACCTAAGGACCGCGCTGAAGGAGAAGGAGCGCCTCTACTTCGCCGAGCATCGCCACGGCAACGCGGTGGCCAAAGCCGAAGGCGTCACATTCGAGGGCGCGGTGCCGGCCGAGCATGAGGTCTACGTCTCCATCGCCGACTCGACCCGTTACCGCGCGCCCACGCTGACCATCACCCACCGTGGCGGCATGGACATCGAGGAACTGCCGAGGGACCAGGTCGCCGAGATTCCCTTCGACCCGTTCACCGGCCTGAAGTCGTTCATCATCACCAATGCCTTGTCGGACCTCAAGGCGCCGAAGGAGATCATCTCGCCCTTGGCGCAGAACCTGCCGAAGCTGTGGGACCTCTTTCACCACCACGGCATGACGGCGCTGGAGCTTAACCCGATCCGCATGACGCCCACGGGCAAGGGCAGCCTGATGCCGGTGGCCTGCGACTTCAAATGCGGTTTCGACCGCGACGATCCGCGCATGAAGCGCCTCAACCTGCCCAACGACCTGTTCGCGGTAGACTTTTCCGACTTCGAGCAAGAGATCAACCAGTTGCGCACCTACCAGGGGCAGTCGGACGTTTCGGTCATCAACGCCAACGGCACCATCCTCGCCCCCACCTTCGGCGGCGGCGCCAACTCGCTGGTGACCGAGTTCCTGGGCGACGACGCCATCATTTCCTCGGACTTCGGCGGCAACCCGCCCTACGAGAAGATGCGCCAAGTCATGCGCATCTGCCTCAAACATTGGCTCAAACAGAGCAACGTGCTGTTCATCATCGGCGGCAAGGCGAACAACACAGACATTTTCGTCACCTTCCGCGCCATGGCCGACGCGCTGCGCGACTATTTCAGCGAGCACGGGCCGACGCCGGTCTATGTCGTCATCGGGCGCGGCGGCCCAAATCTGGCGCGCGGCCTCTTGACCTTCAAGGACGCGTGCGAGTCGCTCGGCCTGCCCTATCGCATCTTCGGCTTCGACTCGGCGATGACCGACGTGGTCTGGTACGCCCAGGCGGCCGACCGCTGGATGAAAAATGGCGGGCGCGAAATGCTTGCACGCAAAATGGGGATCGCTGGATGACGCGTGCGAGCCGCAATGCGGCCGCGGACGGTTTCATTCCTTACGGCAAGACGGCAGCGCCGTGCGAACACGGCCTTTGGGGGTTGCGATGAGCAATCAAGCTATCGATAAGTTCAAGTATTTCGTGGGCACCGGTTCGCTGGCCGAATTGGCAACCTGCAAGGATAGGGTTTGCGTCCTGAATATTCTTGGCAACGAGTCGCGCAGCGTGGCGCCCGTCAGCCATGCGTATTCGGGGGGCAACATCGTGTTCGGCACATCGCCCGGCCGCCGCGGCGAGGTGCTGGAGACCCCGGCCGGCCCGATCCCCGTCTATAACAACGTCCGCGAGGGCCTCGACGACGGCCTCAAGTTCAACGTCGGCGTGGTCCACCTGCCGCCGGCCGCGGTGCGCGACGGCGTGTTCGAGCTGATCCGCGTCAACAGGGATATCGAGAAGATCGTCATCCTGAGCGAGAAGGTGCCCGTCCATGACGCCCGCGAGATCCGGGCCCTGGCGCAGCAGCGCTCCGTCGATCTTTTCGGCCCCAACTGCCTCGGTGTGGCCGATGCCTGGAACCACGTCCGGATCGGCGGCGCGCTCGGCGGCGACAAGCCCGAGGAATCCCTGCGCAAGGGCTCGGTGGCGATCTACTCCAACTCCGGCAACTTCACCACCACCATAGCCGCATATCTGGCCTCGGGCGGCTGGGGCACGACCACCAGCATCTCCAGCGGCAAGGACGTCTATATCTGTTTTGGCCCGGCTGAATTCGCTTACGCCTTCGCCAACGATGCGCGCACCAGGGCGGCCGTCATGTATGTCGAGCCGGGCGGCTACTACGAGGAGAACCTCGAATTCAAGAAGCCGGTCATCGCCTGCGTGACTGGCCGCTGGAAGGCAAAATTGACGCGCGCGGTAGGCCACGCCGGCGCAATGGGCGGCACCGGCGATAGCGCCGAGGCCAAGGAAAAGTGGTTCATGAAGACCCTCAGGGTCGATGGACTGTACACGCCGGAAAATCCCATCGTCTCCTCGGCCGGCGCGGTCGTCACCAACATCTCCCACATCCCGGCGGCGCTGACCGCCGTGATGAAGCTCAACGGCATCGAGCGCGATTTCCCGCCCGAGGGCGACCTCACGCTCAAGCCATGGTTCGGCAGCAACCAAGGGCTGCCCGTGTCCAAGGAGCTCGACATTCCGCTGGTCGAGCCGATCCAGCCATACAAGGACCAGATCGCCGAGCTGAGCAAGCAAATCGGAGCGGTGTTCCCGCGCGAATCCATGAAGGACCGCTCGGGCAGCTCGATCATGGACGCCAAGACCCAGGTGACCCGCGTCAGCGGCGTCTCGATTCTCGAAACCGCCAGGCATCCGCTCGAGTCCAACTACTGCCTGGCGCTGATCCGCGAGCACAACGACGCCAACGACAACGTCCTGTTCAACACCGCCATCGCATCGTGCATCGTTTACAACAGCGGCCCGGTGAGGCATGCGGCCCAGGCCGTGCGCGAGGCTGGCAACGCCCCCAATACCGTGCTGGCGGCAGCCTGCGCACTCGTCGGGCCGCGGCAAGTCGCCGGTGCCACCAAGGCGGTCGATACGCTGATCGGCCTGTTCGGGCATTCCGGCCTGCAAAGCGGAGACCAGGATTTCGACTTCTCCAGCATAAAGGCGGACGCGAGCCAACTGGCTGCGCTGACTGGCAAGGAACCGGACTCCAAGGCTCAGGCGATCCTCGCGGGCCTGAAGGCACGCGGCGCGAAGTCGGTGTTCGCCGATTACCTGCGCTCGCTGCCCGGCGAACCCACGGCTGACGCGGTGCTTGCGGCCATCACCACCACCATCTGCTGGAGCGCGCTGAAGAAGAAGAAGATCAGCCGCAACACCGCGCGCAATTTCCCCTGGTATGCCAAGCTCTTCGCCGCCATCGTCGCCGCCTCGGCCGGCGGTTCGGAGCACACGGAAGGCAGCTTCTGCGGTGTGGCAGGCAAGGACCTCATCGGCAAGTGGTCGGCCACGGAAATCGCCTATCTGGCGCTGATGGGCGAAACGCCGCCGGCGGAGAAGCTCTTCCCCTTCCAGGTGCTGCTGGGCCTTATCATCTCCAACGGCCCCGGCACGATCTCCGCGCAAGGGGCCAAGGGCGCGGTTTCGGCCGACGGCCCGGAAACGCCGGAGCGCGTGCAGATCAACAAGGCCATGATCGGTTTCCTCACGCACACCGGCTTTGCCCATGGCGGCAACGGCTTCGAGGGTATCCAGTTCCTGATCCAGCAGTTCGGCGGCACCGATCTCAAGGACGCGGGCAACACGAAGCATGGGCTGGACCTCGTGGCCATGGCCACGAAGTTCGCCGTTGCCTTCGGCGCGGACAAGAAAGCCAAAAAGGGCGTTGGCGAGGGCACGCAGAACATTCCCGGCATCAACCACCCGGTGTTCAAGAACCAGGTCGTCAACAAGGACCCGCGCGAGGTCTACCTGTCGCAACTCTTCAAGGAACGCGGGGAAACCAACGTCTTCCACGACTTCTATAGCGCGGTGGTTCAGGCGCTCTACGATAACGGCGTCACCGCCAACGTCTTTTGCGTCAACATCGACGCGGTGATCGCAGCCCTGCTCCTCAAGCTGCTGTGGCCCCGCTACCGCTCGGGCGCGTTCTCCGGAGAAGCCCTGGAAAACGCAGCGTTCACGGCCTTCCTGTTCGGGCGAATGGTCGGCTGCGCGGGCGAGATCGACGATCACATCAACCGCGGCCGCAACATGGACACCCGCACGCCAGCCTCTCAATGTTCTTTCGTTTCGTAACGGAGCGCATTATGCCGGAGCGCGGAAATGAAACATTTGACCAGGGTTTGACTGCATGACGCAAAGCTCGAAGATTGTTTGGACGAAAGTTGACGAAGCCCCGGCACTGGCGACCTACTCGCTGCTGCCTATCGTGCAAGCCTTTACCAGCGCGGCCGGTGTCGTCGGTCGAGACGCAGGGATATCTCCCTGGCGGGCCGGATTCTCGCGAACTTCCCCGAGAATTTGACGTGCGGATCAAAAGCAGTCCGACGATTTGACCGAGCTGGGCGAGCTTGCGAAGAAGCCCGAAGCCAACATCATCAAGCTGCCCAATGTCAGCGCTTCGATCCCGCAGCTGAAGACCGCGATCAAGGAATTGCAGGCGCATGGGCTATAACGTCCCGGACTATCCGGAAGACGCCAAGACCGATGCCGAAAAGGAAATCAAGGCGCGCTACGCCAAGGTTCTGGGCAGCGCCGTCAACCCGGTCCTGCGTGAAGGCAACTCGGACCGCCGCGCGGCTGCCCCGGTCAAGCAATACGCGCGCAAGCATCCGCACAAGATGGGCGCCTGGAGCCCCGATTCGAAAACCCACGTCGCGCACATGACCGCCGGCGACTTCTACGGCAGCGAGAAAGCCGTCACCGTCCCCGAGGCTGGCAGCTTCAAGATCGAGTTCGTTGGCGCGGACGGCACAACCACGGTGCTCAAGGAGAAGACGGCTCTACAAGGCGGGCGAGATCATCGATGCCGCCGTCATGAGCCGCCGGCATCTGCGCGAGTTCTACGAGGCGCAGATCCCGGACGCCAAGCAGCAGGGCGTGCTCCTGTCCCTGCACCTCAAGGCTACCATGATGAAGGTTTCGGACCCGATCATGTTCGGCCATGCGGTGTCGGTCTATTTCAAGGACGTCTTCGAAAAGTATGCCGCGGTTTTCAAGGAAATCGGCGTCAACCCGAATAACGGCCTGGGCGACCTTTACGCGAAAATCGCCAAGCTGCCCGAGGGCCAGCGCGCCGAAATCGAAGCCGACATCAAGGCCGCGCAAGCCGCGCGGGCGGATCTGGCGATGGTGAACTCCGACAAGGGCATCACCAACCTGCACGTGCCCAGCGACGTGATCGTCGATGCCTCCATGCCCGCCATGATCCGCGAACTCGGCAAGATGTGGGGCGCGGACGGCAAGCAGTACGACACCAAGGCGATGATTCCCGACCGCTGCTATGCGCGCGTCTATCAGACCGTCATCGAGGACTGCAAAAAGCACGGCGCGTTCGATCCGAGGACCATGGGCAGCGTGCCCAATGTCGGCCTGATGGCGCAGAAGGCCGAGGAATACGGCTCGCACGACAAGACCTTCGAAATTGCCGGCGGCCGGCAAGGTGCGTGCCGTCGATGCGTCGGGCAACGTGCTGCTCGAACAGACCGTGGAACAGGGCGACATCTTCCGCATGTGCCAGGCGAAGGACGCTCCGATCCAGGATTGGGTGAAGCTCGCCGTCAGCCGCGCCCGGCTCAGCAACACGCCCGCCATCTTCTGGCTGGACAAGAACCGCGGCCACGACGCGCAGATCGTCGCCAAGGTGGAGCGCTACCTGAAGGACCACGACACGAGCGGCCTCGACATCCGCATCATGACGCCCGAGGAAGCGACGCAGTTCTCGCTCGACCGCATCCGCAAGGGGCTGGACACGATTTCCGTCACCGGCAACGTGCTGCGCGACTACCTCACCGACCTGTTCCCCATCCTTGAGCTGGGCACCAGCGCCAAGATGCTGTCCATCGTGCCCCTGATGGATGGCGGCGGACTGTTCGAGACGGGTGCCGGCGGCTCGGCGCCGAAGCACGTCCAGCAGTTCCAGGAGGAAGGCTATCTGCGCTGGGATTCGCTCGGCGAGTTCCTGGCGCTGGGCGTGTCGCTCGAACATCTGGCGCAGGTGTTCAAGAACGAAAAGGCCAAGGTGCTGGCGGAGACGCTGGACGAGGCCAACGCCAAGATCCTCGACAACAACCGGTCGCCTGCCCGCAAAGTGGGCGAGATCGACAATCGCGGCAGCCATTTCTACCTGGCCATGTATTGGGCTCAGGCGCTGGCCGCGCAGACCAAGGATTTGGACCTGCAGGCGCGTTTCACACCGCTGGCCAAGACGCTTACGGAGAACGAGGCGACAATCAACGCCGAGCTGATCGGTGCCCAGGGCAAGCCCGTCGACACTGGCGGCTACTATCGCCCGGATTTCGAGAAGACGTCTAAAGCCATGCGGCCCAGCGCCACGCTGAATGCGGCGCTGGCTGCTCTCGCATAAAAAGCATTGACCGGACGGGGAATGGTCACGAAAAGAAGCAAGAGCCATTCCCCCAATTTCAAAGGATGTGACTATGCTGGAAACATACCGCGCCCAAGTTGCTGAACGCGCCGCCTTCGGGATTCCGCCCCTGCCGCTGACCGCGCAGCAGACCGCCGGTCTCGTTGGCTTGCTGAAAAATCCGCCCGCGGGCGAGGAAGCTTTCCTCATCGATCTCATCACCAACCGCGTGCCGGCAGGCGTGGACGACGCCGCGAAGGTCAAGGCCGAGTTCCTGGCGAAGGTCGCCAAGGGCGAGGAGGCATGCCCGCTGATCTCCAAGGTCCGGGCGACGGAACTGCTGGGCACCATGCTGGGCGGCTTCAACATCAAGCCGCTGATCGATCTGCTGGCTTGTGGCGAATGCGGTGCCGCGGCGGCGCAAGCCTTGAAGCACACGCTGTTGATGTTCGACTTTTTCAACGACGTGAAGGCGCTGGCCGCATCGGACAACCCCGGCAGCGCCAACGCCAAGTCCGTCATGCAATCCTGGGCCGATGCCGAGTGGTTCACCTCGCGCCCTGGCGTGCCGGAAAGCCTCACGGTCACGATCTTCAAGGTTACTGGCGAGACCAACACCGACGACCTCTCCCCGGCGCCCGACGCCTGGAGCCGCCCCGACATCCCGCTGCATGCGGTGGCCATGCTGAAGAACGCCCGTCCCGGCATCGAACCGGACGAGCCCGGCAAGGCTGGCCCGCTCAAACTGCTGCAAGCCTTGCGCGCCAAGGGCCATCTCGTCGCCTATGTCGGCGATGTCGTCGGCACCGGCTCCTCGCGCAAATCCGCCACCAACTCCGTGCTGTGGTTTACCGGCGAAGACATTCCCTATGTGCCGAACAAGCGCTTTGGCGGCGTCTGCCTCGGAGCCAAGATCGCGCCGATCTTCTTCAACACCATGGAAGACGCCGGCGCCCTGCCGATTGAGCTGGACGTTTCGAAGATGGACATGGGCGACGTGGTCGAGCTGCGCCCCATCGAAGGCAAGGCGTTGAAGGACGGCCAGGTCATCGCCGAGTTCAAGGTCAAGTCGGATGTCATTTTCGACGAGGTGCGGGCTGGCGGGCGTATTCCGCTGATCGTGGGCCGCGCCCTCACCGCCAAGGCGCGCGCCGCCCTGGGCTTGGCGCCCTCGACGCTGTTCCGCCTGCCGGCCCAGCCCGCCGATACCGGCAAGGGCTACACGCTGGCGCAGAAAATCGTCGGCCGTGCCTGCGGTCTGCCCGAAGGCAAGGGCGTGCGTCCCGGCGCCTATTGCGAGCCCAGGATGACCACGGTCGGCTCGCAGGACACCACCGGCCCAATGACCCGCGACGAGATGAAAGACCTCGCCTGCATGGGCTTCTCCGCCGATCTGGTGATGCAGTCCTTCTGCCATACGGCGGCCTATCCGAAGCCCGTCGATGTGAAAACTCACGCCACCCTGCCCGGCTTCATCTCGGAGCGCGGCGGCGTCTCCCTGCGTCCCGGCGACGGCGTGATCCATACGTGGCTGAATCGCATGCTGCTGCCCGACACGGTGGGCACCGGCGGCGATTCCCACACCCGCTTCCCGCTGGGCATCTCCTTCCCGGCGGGCTCCGGCCTCGTCGCCTTCGCGGCGGCCACCGGCATGATGCCGCTCGACATGCCGGAATCGGTGCTGGTGCGCTTCAAGGGCACGATGCAGCCGGGCATCACGCTTCGCGATCTCGTCAACGCCATCCCCTACGCCGCCATCCAGCGCGGCCTGCTGACCGTCGAAAAGAAGGGCAAGAAAAACGTCTTCTCCGGCGCGATCCTCGAAATCGAGGGCTTGGAGACCCTGAAGGTCGAGCAAGCGTTCGAGCTGGCCAACGCCTCGGCTGAACGTTCGGCCGCCGCCTGCACCGTGCGCCTCTCCACGGAGCCGGTGATCGAGTACACGCGCTCGAACGTGGCGCTGCTCAAATGGATGGCCGCCAACGGCTACCAGGACCGGCGCACGCTGGAACGCCGCATCGCCGCCATGGAAGCCTGGCTCGCCGCGCCCGCGCTCCTGGCACCCGACGCTGACGCCGAATATGCGGCCACCGTCGAAATCGACATGAGCGAGATCAAGGAGCCGATCGTTGCCTGCCCGAACGATCCGGACGACGTCAAGCTCCTGTCCCAGGTTGCCGGCGAGAAGATCGACGAGGTCTTCATCGGCAGCTGCATGACCAACATCGGCCACTTCCGCGCAGCCGGCAACGTGCTGAAAGGCAAGACGGACATCCCGGCCCGGCTGTGGGTCGCGCCGCCGACCAAGATGGATGCGCTGGTCCTGCGCGAGGAGGGCTTCTACAGCATCTTCGGCCAGTCCGGAGCCCGCATCGAGATGCCGGGATGCTCGCTGTGCATGGGCAACCAGGCGCAGACGCACAAGGGTGCGACGGCGATGTCCACCTCGACCCGCAACTTCCCGAACCGCTTCGGGCTCGACACCCGCGTTTATCTGGGCTCCGCCGAACTGGCGGCGGTTTGCGCACTGCTCGGCCGTATTCCAACCCCGGCCGAGTACATGGAACAGATGGAAGCCGTCAGCAAGAACGCGGGCGGCATCTACCGCTACATGAACTTCGATCAGATCGAGGAGTTTAAAAACGCCGCGGCATAGACCGTGGCCTGACCGATCCGGGCCGCCAAACTGCGCTCAAGCAGCCCCCAAAGGGCGGTAGCGCGCAATAATATGCGCTCAAGCAGTCCGAAAGGGCGGTAGCGCCAATAAGAAGCCCGGACGGTTAGCGACGAACGCACAAGGAGTGGAAATGCAAGCCGACGATAAGCCGCGCCAAGAAGAAGGCAAACGCCAGCGCGTTCAAGCGAACATGGTGAACGTGTATATCATGGGCAAACGTCATGTTGTGCCCGAGCACGCCACCATCATGCGCGCCATCGAATACGCCGGCCATCAGATCATCCGTGGCGCGGGCTGCCGGGAAGGATTTTGCGGCGCTTGCGGCACCATTTACCGGCTGCCGGGCGACTACAAGCTCCATACCGGACTTGCCTGCACCACGCTCGTCAAGGAAGGGATGTCACTGACGCAGATCCCGTCCGTGCCGATGGAAAAAGCTGTCTACGACCTGGAAAAGCTCAGCCCCAACGTCAATGCGATCCTGCAAGTCTATCCGGTCACCTTCCGCTGCGTGGCCTGCGGCACATGCAGCAAGGCGTGCCCGCAGGGGCTGCCGGTGATGGACTACATTCAGGCGGCCATGCGCGGCGACATCGCCGCCGTGGCGGACCTGTCCTTCGACTGCGTCGCTTGCGGCTTGTGCGCCTTGCGCTGCCCGGCAGAGATCATCCAGCACGAGGTCGGCATCCTGTCCAAGCGTCTCACCGGCCGTTACCTGCGCAAGGAAAGCAAGGAACTCGACGACCGGCTTGGGGAGGTCCGCGCCGGCAAGTTCAACGCCGAATATGCCGAACTCATGGTCATGGAGAGCGCTGCCTTGAGCAAGCTCTACTACGCACGCGACATGGAGCCATGAACATGGCATCCGTCCAGGCTCGTCCCAGCGGCAGTGTGCGGTTCGAAAGACTGCCGGCCATCCCGCCGCGGCGGGTCGCCGCCTGCGCGGGGACGACGCCACGGACAATCACCAGCGGCCAATAATAAGCAGTTTCCCGGGAGTGAAAGATGTATCCTGACTATCTAGCCGGATTGCTGAAAGAGGTGGAGCGGACCCGCCCCCGCCGGCTCGACCTAGCCCTGAGCGGCCAGCCCGTCTATCCGCCGATGAACGCGGAAGAGCGCAAGGATGTGCTCTCCAAATACCATCCCGACTTCGCGGCCGGAGCCAAGCGCGCCGTCCGCGTCGGCCCCAACCGCGGCGAGGAACTCACCACCGAGGTGGCCGACATCCTGGAAGCTCATTCCATGGTCGAGCCCAAGGTGATGGACATGCACCTGGCGGAGCCCGACTACGAAACCGACTTGCTCATCATCGGCGGCGGAGGCGCCGGCTGCTGGGCCGCGATCACCGCGGCACGCAACGGCGTCAAGTCGCTGATCGCCACCAAGCTGCGCATGGGCGACGCCAACACCATGATGTCCGAGGGCGGCATGCAGGCCGCCGTTTCGCGCACCGACTCGCCAACCCGCCACTACCTCGACGCCATCGGCGGCGGCCACTTCGAGAACGTGCCCGAACTGGTGCGCGTGCTGACCGAGGACGCCCCCGACGTGGTGCGCGATCTTGAGAACCTCGGCGTCATCTGGGACAAGATGGAAGACGGCACCATGCAGGTGCTGCACGGCGGCGGCACCTCGCGCAAGCGCATGGTCTCCTGCCGCGACTACATCGGCGCCATCATCATGCGCACCCTCATGGACGAGGTGAAGAACCACCCGGACATGATCTCCGTGCGCGAATTCGAGCCGGCGGTGGAGCTGATCCTCGACGACAGGGGCCATTGCGGCGGCGCGGTGCTTTACAGCCTCGACACCGAGCAGTTCCTGACGGTCAAGGCCAAGGCCACGATCATCACCACGGGCGGCTACGGCCGGCTGCACATCCGCGGCTTTGCCACCACCAACCACTACGGAGCCACGGGCGACGGCCTGGTCATGGCCTATCGCGCCGGAGCCCATCTCAAGTTCATGGACTCGGTGCAGTACCACCCGACTGGCGCGGTATTTCCCGAGCAGATCGCCGGCTTTCTCATCACCGAGAAGATACGCGGCGCCGGCGGCCAGCCGCTTAACAAGTTCGGCGAGCTGTTCGTCTTCCCGCGCGAGCCGCGCGATGTCGAGAGCGCGGCCATCATCCGCGAGTGCAGCCCTGACCGCGAGAACGGCATCGAGACCTTCGTGGGCCGTACCGGCGTCTGGCTGGATTCGCCGATCATCGACAAGATCCACGGCGAGGGCTACACGCGCCACCAGTTCCCCGGCATGTGCCGCCAATTCGACCGCTTCGGCATCGATATCGTCAAGCTGCCGATGCTGATCTACCCGTCGCTGCACTACCAGAACGGCGGCATCGGCATCAACGAGCGCTGCGAGACCAACATCCCCGGCCTCTATGTCGCGGGCGAAGCCTCCGGAGGCGTGCACGGCCGCAACCGCCTGATGGGCAACTCCGTGCTCGACTACAACGTATTCGGCCGCCGTGCCGGGCAATACGCCAGCGAATTTGCAAAAACGGCAAAGGTCGGCAAGCTGAGCCTCAAGCACGTCGCCGGACACGCGTGGGAGCTGGAGAAGGAAGGCATCGACACCGACCTCATCTCGCCGCTGATCCTGCCGTCCTATACACCGGAGGACGTCAAGATTCAGCAGCTCGCCCGCCTCGGCAACATACCGGCGCGGCATTCGATGCTGCGCAGCAGGTTTGCCCCTGGCGAGGCCAAGACCCACCTGTCGTCACGGCCGCGCGGGTGACATGATGAGCGTATACATTTCCCGCGAGCCGGCCTCCGAGGCTTTCACCGCGAAGATCGAAAGCATGAGCGGCCAGGATCTGCTGGCCTGCTACCAGTGCGGAAAGTGCTCGGCCGGCTGCCCCATGGCCAAGTACATGGACATCCTGCCCAACCAGATGATCCGCTTCGCCCAGCTCGGGCTTGAGGAGGCGCTGCTCTCCTCGAACGCCATCTGGCTGTGCGTGTCCTGCCTCACCTGCAATACACGGTGCCCCAAAGGCGTAAAAATCGCCGAGGTCATCGAGGCCATCCGGCGCGTCCGGCTCCGCGCCCGCATGGATCACCTCGACGTGCGCGAGCTGGACCCGGAGGCCCTGGCGGAGATACCGCCCATCGCGCTGATCGGCAGCATGAGGAAGTTTACGTCGTGATGACGCGACGGTGGATCGTCCACAACTTGGAGGGCGACCTGAGTGCAGGAAGGGTGTATGGTACAGCATCTGGTTGAGTGTTTCGGCAAAAGACCCCCTCACTCTGTCTCTCTCCCCAAGGGGAGAGAGAACCCTAGAATGTCCGCTGCGGGTAGTTCGGGGGTCCCTTCTCCCCTCGGGGAGAAGGACAGGATGAGGGGGGACTTCCACGAGGCATTCAATCAGATAGGGCCTGGCTCGATGGATTTACCGGCCGCCTTGTGTGCTGGCCGATGACCGGAAGAGCGGCAGGCAGCGGCAATTTGCCCCGCGCGAAAAGCGTGTGGGGTCGCCTAATTTCCAATGTGCTTAGCACTTGCACAATGCGCTACTTTTTGGGAAGAGCAAGGCACCGCAACGAGGCGACTCACTTAAGCGGCGGCAATAATAATCGGATGAAACTCATGAACGCGAAGTACCCGGGCATCCCTAACGTCATCCACGGTAACGGCGCGGTCGCCGAGGTCATGGTCGCAGGTGTGCGGCGGCGTCATCGGCTATCCGATCACGCCATCGACCGAAATTTCGGAAATCTACGAGGCGTTCCGCGCCGGCGGCGGCATGAACGTCTGGGGACAAGCATCCGTTCTTCTTCGAGCCCGAGGGCGAGCATTCCGCGCAGAGCGGCGCGCTCGGCGCGGCGCTGACCGGCGGCAAGTACGTTTCCAACGCCTCGTCCAGCCAGGGCATCCTGTACGGACTGGAATTCGCATTACGTCACCGTCGGCAAGAAGGTCGGCGGCTTCGTGCTGCAGGTCGCGGCCCGCGTCGTCTCCAAGCATTCGCTCAACGTGATGGCCGGCCATGACGACGTCTACGCGCTGCTGCCGTCCGGCTACACGATCCTGTTCGGCACGCAACCCGCAGGAAGCCGCCGATCTCGCCGCGATCTCCTACAAGCTCAGCGTCGCTGTCGCTGATCCCGGTCGCCAACGTCATGGACGGCTTCGCCACCAGCCACATGCTGTCCGAAGCGCTGATGCCCGAGCCGGAGCTGCTGCGGAATTCCTCGGCGATCCCGCGGGCCGCATCAAGTGCCCGACGGTCGCGCAGGAAATGCTGTTCGGCGCCAAGGGCCGCGTATTCCAGCTGCGCCAATATCTCGCGCGGCGCGAAGGTGACATTCGCGCCGAGCGGCCTGGCGAGCGCTGAGCGCCTTTCTCGACGCCAATGCCGAGGCCATCGAGCGCGACAACGCGGGCGCGCTGCATCGCGGCAAACGCTCGCGCTTGATCCCCGAGACGCTGCGCGGCCAGTGGCGCCGGCAGTGGCTCAACGCCTACGAGAAGGGCACGCGCCAGCTCGTTCCGGCGCTCGTCGATCCGCACAACCCCGGCCTCACCGGCGGCGTGCAGAACCAGCCCGACTTCCAGGCGGGCTCCGTCGACCATCGCACCCATTTCGTCAGCGAGGTGCCGCGCTTCGTCCGCGAGGTGATGGCGGAATACAGCGAGCTGACCGGCCGCGAATACGCGCCCGTCAAGACCTACATGTGCGACGACGCCGAGACCGTCATGATCGGCCTCGGCTCGGTCACCGACGACGCCGAGGCGGTCGCCACCTATCTGCGCAGCCAGGGCAAGAAGGTCGGCGTCATCTCGATCAAGCTGCTGCAGCCGTTCCCGGAGGCGGAGATCGTCGCGGCGCTCGACGGGCAAGAAGGCGGTCACGGTGCTCGAGCGCTCCGACGTCACCGCGCTGACCAGCATGGTGACGCAGGCGCTGTTCAAGGCGCGCGAGAACGCGAGCGGCGTGCGCCATGCCGGACATTCCGGCGATCGACGCCTGCCGAAGATCACCACCGCGATCTTCGGCCTCGGCGCGCACGACCTGCAGCCGCGCCATCTCATCGCCGCGTTCAAGAACATGGAAAGCCGCAACGCGCCGTTCGTCTATCTCGGCTCGCAGTTCTTCGCCAAGAAGCCCTCGCCCCGCGCTTGGCGAGCTGCAGGCGAAGCTGAAGGCGGCCTATCCCGAAACCGAGCTGATGGCGCTCGAGACGGAGCCGAACCCGCACCTGCTGCCGACGTCGGCGTTCCGCATCCGCTTCCATTCGGTGGGCGGCTACGGCACCATCGCCACCGGCAAGCTCCTGACCGACATCCTCGCCGGCGTGCTCGAACTGCACTCGAAGGCGGCGCCGAAATACGGCTCGGAAAAGAGCGGCGCGCCGACCAACTACTACATCACGCTCAGCCCCGAGCCGGTGCTGATCACCAACGCCGAGCTCGAAGACGTCGAAATCGTCGTCTCGCCGGACCACAAGGTGTTCAGCCACACCAATCCGCTGCGCGGGCTCGTCGAGGGCGGCACGTTCATCCTGCAGTCGCAGCCTTTCGCCGCTCGAGGTCTGGCAGCGAGCTGCCGGCGCATGGCGCGCAAGACCATCCGCGACAAGAAGATCAAGTTCTTCGTCATCGACGCCTTCGCGGTCGCCAAGCGCCATGCGCCGACGCCGGAACTCGAAACCCGCATGATGGGCATCGCCTTCATCGGCGCGGTCTGCGGCCATGTCGACCGCGTGACGGCCGGCGCCTCGCAGGAGGCGGTGCTCGAAAAAGATCCGCCAGCAGATCACCAAGAAGTTCGGCGCCAAGGGCGGCGCGGTCGTCGAAGGCAACATGGCGGTGATCCGCGACGGCCTGGAGGCGACGCAGAAGGTCGACTACGACGAGCCGGAATTCGCCGAGGCCGAGAGCGGCGCCCGTCAAGACCGGCACGCGCACCGTTGCGCATCTCGGCCGCGATGTGCCGCGGGCGGGGCGTGCGGCCAGCGCGGGCTTCCTCGACGCCGACTACTTCGACGACATCGTCGCCAGCCCTTTCCGCGACGGCACCATCGCCGAAGCGCCGGTCCTGCCGGGCACCGGCCTGTTCATGCCGGCGGGCAGCGCCGCCTTCAAGGACAAGGGCCTGTTCCGCCGCAACGTGCCGGAGTTCATCGCCGATCTGTGCACCGGCTGCATGGAATGCGCGCTCGTCTGCCCGGACGCGGCGATCCCGAACACGGTGCACGACATCCACGACCTGCTGCTGACCGCCATCCGCCAGCTCGACATCGCCGAGGCGCAGCGCGAGGCGTTGCGCGGCCAGGTCCATGCGCTCGGCGACGCGGTGCGCGAAATCTATCGGCAGCGAGAAGGAGCCGCAAGCCGTTCCATGAGATCGTCGCCGAGGCGGCGGACGAGCTCGACGTCGACAACGCCGTCGCTGCGCGGCAATCTCGGCAAGCTGGCCAACGCGCTGGCCGCGCTTCCCGGTCGCCAAGACGCGGCCGTTCTTCGACGCGATGGAGAAGGCGGCGCCGGGCAGCGGCGGCCTGTTCTCCGTCACCATCGATCCGTGGAAGTGCACCGGCTGCCTCGAATGCGTCGACGTCTGCGGCCCGCATGCGCTCGTCGAGCGCGAGCAGGACGCGGCGCTGCTCGAAACGCTGCAGGCGCGCTTCGAATTCCTCAGCCGCACGCCCAACACGCCGGCGCGCTTCGTCGAAGGCGCGACCGCAGCCGGACGGCGACACCAAGCGCCTGATGCTCGACCGCAACAACTACTACGCCACCACCGGCGGCCACGGCGCCTGCCGCGGCTGCGGCGAGGTCACCGCGATCCGGCTGGTGACCGGCGCCAACCACGCCATCCACGACAAGCGGCGCAAGCGAGCACATCCGCGAGGTCGAGAGGCTGATCGAGCAGCTGAACGCCAAGCTGCCGAGCCTCGCATCGAACAGCCGAGACGCGATCCGAGCGGCGCGAGCGCATCGCGCAGACGGTCGCGACGCTGGAGAAGCGGCTCTATCTGCTCGGAAAGCGGCCCGAGCGGCAACGGCCCGGCGAGCGCCGTGATCGCCAACGCGACCGGCTGCAGCAGCGTCTATGCGTCGACCTTCCCGTTCAACCCCTACAACGACCCGTGGGTCAACAGCCTGTTCCAGGACGCGCCCGCCGTCGCCAAGGGCATCTTCGAGGGCCTGAGCGCGGAGGCGAGCGGCGACGTCCGGGCGCTGCGCATCGCCAAGCTCGAACTCGACGACGAATACGATCCGGCAGATGCACGACCGCTTCTTCCGCATGTTCAGCTGGGCCGAATTCACGCCGGAAGAGCTGGCGCTGCTGCCGACCGTCATCAGCATCGGCGGCGACGGCGCGACCTACGACATCGGCTTCGGCGCGCTGTCGCGGCTCCTGAGCACGTCGACGCCGATCAAGGTCGTGGTGCTCAACACCGGCGCCTACTCGAACACCGGCGGACAGGCCTCGACCGCGAGCCTCACCGGCCAGGACTCCGACCTCTCGCCGGTTCGGCGCCGCCCACAGCGGCAAGCAGGAGGACCGCAAGGAGCTCGGCGCTGATCGCCGCGTTCCACCCGAACGTGTTCGTGGTCCAGAGCTGCGCCGCGCTGCAGGGGCACTTCCTCAAGCACGTCGATGGAGTTCCTGAACCACAACGACTCGCCGGCGGTGCTCGACGTCTACACGCCCTGCCAGGGCGAGCAGGGCATCGCCGATCCGCAGGCCAACCGCCACGGACGCCTGGCGGTGGAGAGCCGCATGAGCCCGGTGTTCGTCCACGATCCGCGCCGCGGCGCCGATCTGCACAGCCGGTTCTCGCTCGACGGCAATCCGGACCCGGACAAGGACTGGACGACGCACGACGCTCGAGTACGTCGAGGACGGCGCAGACGCAAGCTCATGGAGCTGCCGCTGACGCCGGCCGACTTCGCGCTGAGCGAAGGCCGGTTCAAGAAGCAGTTCCGCCGCCTGGCCGACGGGTGCCGACGGCGTGCCGGTGCACGAGTACATCGACCTTGCCGCCGCGGCCGAGCGCGAGGGCAAGACGCCGTTCGTCTGGTCGACCGACGACGACAAGAAGCTGATCAAGATCGAAGTGTCGCAGACATCGTCCACCTGGTCCGAGAGCGCCGCAAATACTGGCGCACCCTGCAGTATCCTCGCCGGCCTCGACGTCGCGAAGCTGGACGCCGAGCCATCACGCCGAGGTGGAGGCGCTGCAGACGCAAGTACAAGGAAGCGGTCGGACGCGCGCGAATGCCTCGATCGACTCGATCGCCCGGGCGATGTCCGAGCTGGCGGCCTCGTCGGGCGCTCCGGCATCCGCCGGGCTCGGCGGCGCAATGACGGCGTTCGGCGGCGCCGCATCGCCAGCGACGCAGCGGCACCCGGCGGCGGCGGCCAAGGCGCAACGGCGCGCGCCCGCTGGTGACGCTTGCGACGAGGACGCCTCGAAAGTGCACCAACTGCAAGACCTGCTATCAGGACGTCGCGCGAGCTGTTCGAGAAGACCCGGATCGTCGTCGACGGCGCCGCCAAGGAGGTCGGCCATCTCATCCCGGGCGCGCTCGAGCGCGTCAAGGTCACGCCGGAGCTGCAAGGCGCAGGATCGCCCGCGTCGCCGCCAACTGCGACGCGGAGATCATCCATGAGCTGCGACACCGTGCCACGGGCGCCAGCGACGATCTCGAGCGCTACCGCAGGCAGCCACGCGCTCGAGACGACGCAGACGAGATCGAGAGCTCGAGCACACCGAGGCGTTCGAGTCTTCCAGAAGCAGCTCGGCCTCCTGCGCAAGCGGCTGCTGAACAGCCCGCAGTCGCTGCGGCAGATGTTCATCGACGACGGCATGCAGGCCGATCGTCTGGGAGTTCAAGCAGGACGAGCTCGGCGGCGAGTTCACCAAGACGCTGTGGAAGCCTGCTGCTGCGCGACGACGACATGAGCGCCGATGCTGCTGCGCTTCATCTGGAACGTGCCGCTCAAGTTCAAGCGCAAGTTCATCGCCGCGATCGACGCGCATCTGTCGGACCGCTACCCGATGTTCAAGGGCCTGTCGCAGGGCTGGCCGGGCAGAACGGCATCCCGCCCTACATCCGCCCGCGCCGAGGAGCGCGCGACGGACTTCGAGCTCGTCAACCAGGGCTACCTCGGCTACATCGAACCTCGGCTACAGCGCCCGCGAGGTCGACCTCTTCGTCTGGCTCGAAGTGCTGCGCGACAAGCAGTGCGAGGACCGGCCGTGCGAGCTCGGCGTGCCGTCGCCGGCAAGGCGCGAGCCCAAGGGCGGCTGCCCGGTCAAGATCCACATCCCGGAGATGCTGAAGCTGCTGGGGACGGGCAAGTTCCGCGAAGCGCTCGAAGCTGATCGAGAGCTGCAATCCGCTGCCCAACGTCACCGGCCGCGTCTGCCCGCAGGAACTGCAATGCCAGGGCGTCTGCACGCTCACCGGCCGGCCGATCGAGATCGGCCAGCTCGAATGGTTCCTGCCGAGCGCGAGAAGCTCGTGAACGCCGAAGGCGCCGGCACGAGCGCTGGAAGGGCTGCGTCAGTCCCTGGGCGAAGGCCGAGAAGCCGCCGATCGCGGTGATCGGCTCCGGTCCCGCCGGCCTCATCAACGCCTATCTGCTGGCGGCCGAGGGCTTCCCCGTCACGGTGTTCGAGGCGTTCCACGACCTCGGCGGCGTGCTGCGCTACGGCATCCCGGAATTCCGCCTGCCGAACGCGCTGATCGACGACGTGGTCGGCAAGATCACGGCTGCTCGGCGGCCGGTTCGTCACCAATTTCGTCGTCGGCAAGACGGCGACCATCGAGGACCTCAAGGACGCCGGCTTCTGGAAGATCTTCGTCGGCACCGGCGCCGGCCTGCCGCGCTTCATGAACGTGCCCGGCGAGCATCTGCTCGGCGTGATGTCGGCCAACGAATTCCTGACCCGCGTCAACCTGATGCAGGCGCGGCTCGAGGACTACGAGACGCCGCTGCCGGAGGTGAAGGACAAGCAGGTCATCGTCATCGGCGGCGGCAACACCGCCATGGACGCGGCGCGCACCGCCAGGCGCCTCGGCGGCATCGTCACCATCGTCTATCGCCGCACGCAAGGCGAGATGCCGGCGCGCGTCGAGGAACTGCATCACGCGCTCGAGGAAGGCATCGAGCTCAAGGTGCTGCGCGCGCCGCGCGAGTTCGTCAGCGAGAAGTCAGCCATGTCTGCCACGCCATCCTCGACGTGATGGAGCTCGGGCGCCCGACGCGTCGGGCCGGCGCGCGCCGGTCGCCACCGGCAAGACCGAGACGATGCCGGTCGATCTCGTCGATCATGGCGCTCGGCAACGACGCCGAACCCGATCATCAAGGACTGCCGAGCCCGACGCTTGAAGACCTCGAAGTGGGGCACGATCAGCGTCGAGCGGCGGCTCGCAGCAGACCTCGCTCGAAGGCGTCTATCTCCGGCGGCGACGCGACGCGCGGCGGCTCGACCGCCATTCTCGCGGCCGGCGACGGACAGGCGGCGGCGCGCGAGATCGTCGGCGACATTCCGTTCTCGCCAGGCCGAGATCAAGGACGCTGGTCGAGCGCGCCGCGCGCTACACCGACCTCGGCCAGGCGCCGCAGACCATCCTCGAGAAGGTCGATCTCGCCGAGCGGCATCGTCGAGTTCACCGTGCAGTCGCCGCTGATCGCCAAGGCCGCGCAGGCCGGCCAGTTCGTGCGCGTGCTGCCGTCGCCGAAGGGCGAGCTGATCCCGCTGACGCTCGCCGACTGGGACGCCAAGGCCGGCACGATCGACCTCGTCATCCAGGCGATGGGCGCGAGCTCGATCGGCATCAACCGCATGGAGGTCGGCGAGGCCTTCGCCGGCATCGCCGGGCCGCTCGGCCAGCCGAGCAAGCTGCACCGCTACGAGGGCGAGCCAGACCGTCGTGTTCAGCGCCGGCGGCCTCGGCCTGCCGCCGGTCTATCCGATCATGCGCGAGCATCTGCGGCTCGGCAACCACGTGACGCTGATCGCCGGCTTCCGCACCGCCGAGCCTGCTGTTCTGGACGGGCGAGGGCGAGCGCGTCGACCAGCTGCAAGGCGGAGTTCGGCGATCAGCTCGACGTGATCTACGCCACCAACGACGGCACGCTTCGGCGTCAAGGGCTTCGTCACCGGCGCCGCTCGAAGAGCTGCTGAAGGAGAACAAGGCGGGCAAGGGCCGCAAGATCGCCGAGGTGGTCGCCATCGGCCCGCCGCTGATGATGCGCGCGGTCAGCGACCTGACCAAGCCCTACGGCGTGCCGACCGTCGCCAGCCTCAACTCGATCATGGTCGACGCCACCGGCATGTGCGGCGCCTGCATGGTGCCGGTGACGATCGACGGCAAGATGGTGCGCAAGCACGCCTGCATCGACGGCCCGGAAATCGACGCGCACATCATCGACTGGGACAAGTTCCTGCCGCGCTTCAACCAGTTCAAGGCGCAGGAAGCCCGCAGCCGGGCCAAGCACGGGTTCGTTTGAGCCCGCGCAGTACCCGGCCGCCAGCAGTGCTGATGGCGGTGCACACTTGTCGCGAGGCGGCCTCGGCCGCCTTGGGCGCTTTACCCTGAGGGTGAAGGCGGCGGCTTACGGGTTGTGAGCGTCATTCCCGCGAAAGAGCGTGTGAAGAAATTGACCCCGGAACCTTTGCAAGATGCTCGGCCGTCATTCCCGCGAAGGCGGGAATCCATTTATCGTGTCAGAACAAGCTACTAGCATGGGTTCCCGCCTGCGCGGGAACGACGCTGCGCCAGCGGTTGCCGGATTTAGGTTCAACCGAACTTCCCCAGCGGACTTCTTGGGAAAGCTAGCATTTCGACATGCGCGATTGAGCCGGAAGACCGTCGATGAGATGGCCCATTTGGCCGATGTTTTGGCGAATATGGGCGAGATAGTGTTGCCCCTTGGCGTTCAGCGAACTTGAGCAGTCTTCTTCCAAGGCGGAGGAGAAATCCTCGATGGCCCGTAATGGCACCCGCAAATCGTGGGAAACCGAATGGGAAAATGCTTCAAGCTCCTTGTTGGCCGCTTCCAAAGCAGCGGTGCACTGAGCCACGCGTTCTTCCAACTCCAAGTTACGCCGCAAACTCTGCTCTTCCGCTTGTTTGCGTTCGGTGATGTCGGTGAACATACCAAAGGCACCTTGGAAGCGGTCCGCGTCGTCGAAAATGGGGGTGGCGGAAACGAGGGTGTGCAGGGAATGGCCGGCCTTGTGGCGGAAACGGCGTTCGTAGTGCTGCGAAAGTCCGCTTCGCAGCTCTTCCATCTTCTGTAAGTAGTCTTGTTCGTCCTCCTCATACATAAATGCGTTCATTGGCAGACCAGTCATCTCTCCGGCTTCGCAACCGAGCATTCCGGCCATCTTGGCATTGACGAAAGCCGTCTTGGCATCGGCTCCAATCACCCAGATGCCTTCGTTTGCGATGTCGATCATGCGGCGCCGATCTCTCTCGCTTTTCCTCAAAGCGGCAAGCGTCTGGAGATTAAGCTCCACTTTATGGCGGAGGGTTGCGTTGATTTGCTCCAGCTCCGCGGAGCGCTCTTTTACCCTCTCCTCCAAGGTTACCTGAATGGCTTCAAGCTGTATGTTGCGCTGCTCAAGTTCAAGCTGCGCATTCCGCAGGGCAAGATGCGTCCCGATGCGCGCCAATACTTCAGCAGCCCGGATCGGCTTTGTAACATAGTCGACGCCACCAGCCTCGAACGCTTTCACCTTGTCCTGTTCGGCTTCGAGCGCACTGAGAAAGATGACGGGTATGGAACGAGTTGCCTCATTGGCCTTAAGACGTCTACATACCTCGTAACCGTCCATACCCGGCATCCGGATATCCAGCAGAACCAACGCAGGCGGCTTAATCTCCGCGCTGCGGAGGGCCAGTTCCCCATCGGCAGCCAGCCGCACCCGGTAACTCTCTTCCCGCAGTATTTCCTGCAGCAATCTAAGGTTGGCCGGTTCATCGTCGACCACGAGAATCTCATCCATGTGAGTATCGCCGGCGCTCACGAAGCTTTCCCTTCTGGCAACGGGCCTGGCATCACCAGAAACCCCTCATCTCGCGGCTCATCTGCTGTCCCCATCTCCGGGGCTCTGTCGCAGCCATCGCCGCGCGCAAGTGTCACACGCAAAGGTTATACCACCGTAAATGCATAGGCCGCTCCCCCCGCCGCCGCCCGGCTTTCCTGGTGTTAACGGACCGTGTGTTTCGGTAAGGCCCTATCGTGGTTAATGACGGCGTGGTAAACGCGCGCGTTCCATATTTTCCGCCCGCCGCTTTTTGCGAATCTTTTGGCGTTTTCGGCCGGATTCCACGCTTCCAAAATCCGTTTAAATATAATCGCAATTGCGAGATTAACCATGAGACGGTGCATTTTCCCCGCAGGCCGCGCTCGCAGGCGAGGCTGATTTCCGTTGCACATCAAGAACTTGACCTACCCCTTAAGACTTCGAAAAGGTGCATCCTCTATAATGGCGCCACAAGAGCAGGACCCGGCAACGCAGCTTTTTCGCCGGTCGGAGGGAGCATTGAGGTTAGCGAAAGCTTAATCCGGTCAGCGAGGCCGCCTACCCAAAAGTTGACGCACATCAAGGCTTACCCAAGCTCTGCAACCTAGCGTAACGAGCAGTAACCAGCGGGCCGCCGTAACCCCATCGCCGCCCCGCCCTGAACAATTTGGTCCGGTCCCTATCCATGCCTCACGGTTTTACAGCACCGAACTTCCTCCGCCGGCACAAAGGCGGACAGGCGGCGCTGGCCATCGGCGCGACCGGCGTCGTTTTTGGCGATATCGGCACCTCGCCGCTCTACGCCGTCGATCAGATTTTCTACGGCCCCGCGCACGTAGCGCCCGAACCCGCGAACATCCTGGGCTGCATTTCGCTCGTCATTTGGTCGCTGACGCTGATTGTAAGCTGCAAATACGCGGCTTTTGTGCTGCGCGCCAACAGCGACGGCGAAGGCGGCGTCTTCGCGCTTTACAGCCTCTTGCATAAGTACAAGGAGGAGAGCCCGTACTTCCTTGTCTTGCTCGGCAGCCTCATGCTTGGAGCGGGGTTTCTGTTCGGGGACGGGATCATCACCCCAGCGATCAGCGTGCTGTCGGCGGTGGAGGGGCTCAAGGTGGCGACACCGATGTTTGCCGATGCGATCGTCCCCGTCACCATCGTCATTCTCGCCGCTTTGTTTGCCGTTCAACATGAGGGAACGGTTCGCGTGGGCCGCGTATTCGGCCCCATCCTCCTTGTCTGGTTTGCCGCGATTGCCGCGCTTGGCGTGCGGCAAATTTTGCTGCATCCGGAGATCCTGAACGCCTTCAACCCGGTTTTAGGCCTGGCCTTCCTCCAACAGACAGGCGCACACCAGGCTCTCTTGACGCTGGGCGCGCTGATGCTGGTGGTGACGGGCGGCGAGGCAATGTATGCCGATCTTGGCCATTTCGGCGCGCGCCCCATCCGGATCGGCTGGTTCGCGTTCGTGTTTCCGGCGCTTATCCTCAATTATCTGGGCCAAGGTGCGCTGATGCTTGGCAATCCGCCGATGAAGGCCGAGCAGCTATTTTACAGCATGGTGCCGCAGGCGCTGCTTTATCCCATGGTTGGCCTAGCCACCCTCTCCACCGTTATCGCTTCGCAAGCCCTCATTTCCGGCGCGTTCTCGCTCACCGCACAGGCGATTGCGTTGGGCCTGCTGCCGCGCCTGCGCGTGGTGCATACCCACGACGCGCATGAGGGACAAATCTATATCCGCTTCGTCAATTGGGCGCTGTTCGCCGGTTGCGTGGCGCTTGTATTCACGTTCCGGAGCGCGGGCTCGCTTGCCGCCGCCTATGGCCTCGCCGTTTCCGGCGTGATGGTCGTGACGTCCATCGCCATGATCCCCGTCGGCGCGCGTTATTGGAAATGGGGCCTGGCCGCCAGCGGCGCTCTGTTCGGCTTCTTTACGCTGGTCAATCTGGTGTTCTTTGCCGCAAGCTCGTTCAAGTTCCTTGAGGGCGGCTTTATCCCGCTCGGCATCGGGCTTGCGATCTTCGCCATCATGCGCACCTGGCGCTGGGGCCGGAAGGCGACCTTCGCCGCCTATACGGCCAAGCACACCATGACCATGCACAAGCTGGTGGAATTTCACAGGAGCGAAAAGGCCTATATGGAGCGCATCGCCCTGTTGATGACGCCCAAGCACCTGACATCGCTCAACGACCACGCGCCCGCTCTGTTGCAGCTTCTGTACGACCGCTATGGCATACTGCCCCGGCACTTGATCTTCGTCCAAGTGGCCCACCGCAAGGTGCCCTACATTTACGACGGCCGCTACGATATCAAGGTGTTCCACAAGGACGCGAACTCCAGCATTATCGCGGTCACCTTGCAGTTCGGCTTCATGGAGGACGCCAACGTCGAAGCCGTGCTTGAGGAGATGGCCAAGCATCAGGAAATCGACCTGCCGATCCAGGAAAACCAGTGGATCGTGCATATCACGGTCGAAAACCTGCTGCCTTCCCACACCATGAGCGCGGTGGGCCGGGCGCGGCTTAGTCTGTTTTCATTCCTCCGCCAGATATCGCAGCCCGCCCACTATTTCTATGGGTTGGGCGACAATGTGCAGCTAACCGCCGAGATCATGCCGGTGCGTTTGAAATGAGTTCACCCGGTAAAGAGGCTGCCACCGGAGGCGGCCACCCGCGCGTGACGAAAGCCTCTGTACCGCCCGGTACACTCATCCGTCGCTTGCGCTAATGGAAGGTTGTACCTGCAGCAGCAACCATGCCTCGATTCTTCTCTTGATATGATGGCGGAGCCAAGGTTCGGCCCAACGGAAGCACGAATATGCAAGAACTCCCGTAAAAATTAATGCCATGGCGAGACTCACCCGGTACGGCACCTCAATGGACAGAAGCCAATAGACGACAAATGCACCGGCGGTTTCATGAAGAAGGTAGTACGGGTAGGTGGCCAACCCAACTGCACGAAGCATTCCGCGAACGCGGATGGAGGGTGCGAGCCTATCGTTAAACAATACGGACGCAGCAAGCGCAATATACGCCGTAAGAAACGTCATCCCGGCGCTGACCGCCAACAGCACGCCGTCTATCCGGGTCCCATCCAAGGCGGTTGCATATCTTGGCGCAACCTCGATTGCTCTGGCGTAAATTTCCAATGCCGCAAGAAACAAAGCAAGCGCTGCCACGAACCAGTCTTGGCGCCTCATCAAACCCTTGTCCGTAGCCCAGACAAAGATACCGAGAGCGAAATACGGCCCGTGGCGCACCAGAAGCATGTTTTTCATGCCGCAGCCGAGGTCGATCCAGGGTAGGTTTATAACTCCGGCGGAGTGGAGGAAGAGGAGGAAGAGATATGGAGCGCTGACAAACGCGAGAATTATTCCTGTTTTCTTAATAAAGGCCGGCCCCCATAGTAAGATCGTGCCGAAAATCAGTGTGTAAAAGGCCAATTCAATTTCTAGCGTCCAATACGCACTAGCAATAGATGAGTCGCCAATAAGACTCAGCGAGTTCACCAGGGCCCTGGGGTCGAGCGTGACAGCAATTCCAAGGTCTTTATAAGCTTCTGCTGGCGTTACGGCATGCAGCAAACAGATTATTGCAGCCGCAATCCAGGCCACCGGATACAGGCGGAGAAACCGGCTGACCGCAAAACGGAACGGTGTTGCGGATTGAGCCGAGTTCGCGATAACAATACCGGAAATAACGAAGAATATTTGTACGCCGATCCATCCAAACGGCATGACGTGAACGGCTTCAGGGATATGCCACGTAAGATGAAATGCAGAGACAAGAACGGCTGACGAGAACCGTATCGCATCGATTCCATAAATATGTCTCGCGGGGTCTGGATTATTTTGGCCAGCGCTTGGCATCCGGTCCACTACAATTATCTCTTACGTTGCGAAGCTCTGCTGGACTCCGGCATGCCGCCCTTTTGCAAAACCTTATGCCAATCGCCACAGATCTTGACTGCTTGTTCGTCATTGCGAGCGAAGCGAAGCAATCCTGCGGTAAGCCGCTGATGTTGCTTCTGGATCGCCCACGGCCGCCAAGGCGGCCTCGCGATAACGGGTAGTGTCCAGAACGGTCAGGACTTTTGACGGTTAGTATTAGAGCCTGACGGCAGTAGTGCAACACTGGCGAGAATCGTAACGGCCGAAACTAAGCGCATGAACTTACCTTCTCAACTCGCCTTTGAGGCGTCCGCCGCCGGCGCCGCTGGGAGTGCGGGGTACACGCATAACCGTTTGGCCGCGAAGATAACGCTTGCGTCGCCCCCGGCTGTTGCGCATCGCTCCACCACATAACTCAAACCATTCTGTTGCGCATAACGAAGTCTATCCTGGTGCATCGGCAAGGCGAGAACCTCGTCGCGCCGCCGCCGCCACTCGTGATAATATGGGTAAAACCACATCGCAGCCGAGCCTCTCCTGGCTTCGACCCAGACCCTGCGGTGAGAGCTGAACTCGAAAACCGAACTGTCTACCTCTGCATACTCCTCCAGCGTTATGCCCACGCGATACTCTGCGACCGGAATAAGAAATACCGCATTTTGCGTGGTGTTTGCCCGAGCCCATGTTCCAATCCCGGCCCATTCAGCAACCACTTCGTCCGCTTCGGCATTTTGAGCTTGGTGCTTGAAAAATAGCATGCCCATGAAACACATAACCGTAAGAACCGTGCACGTTCTGAAGAATCCCGACCGTTCAAGAAAAAGTCCTGGGATCACGCGCCTGAACAGTACCAATTCCCGGTCGAATAGGACGTAGACTAGAACTATAGCAAGCGATCCCAAGCCAATATTCCGCAAAGGATTGGCCAAAATCGTAACCGCAATCGCCGAGGCAATTATGTTTTTGACCGGACTGGATTGAAACAGCCATGACGCCGCTAGCGCCGTTATCCCCAATACCGACAAGATTTGAATGAATGCGCCTTCACGTAATAGGTGAAGGTTCATTATGAGGGGTGCGTGCGTAATGTGGGGAAGGATAATCCCCACAACAAAAATCGCACAAGCGGTAATTAGGGCTGGCAGAAGCAATCGTGTTGACGTGTCGATCAAAATGAAAGAGGCGCCGCCTGCCATAGCTATGAATAGCAACGCAGTCTTATCGGCAACATCGATGGATTCTATAAAGAAATGGTGGGGAGCCACAATTGCTAGCATTTCCGTATAGTCGAAAGTTACCGCATTTCCAAATTCCGGGTTCGATAGCATGGCTCCGATGACGATCCCAACGAACGGGCCGCCAATGCAAATGCCAAGTGCAGCGTGCGCTATTGCGTAAGGCAGCGCGACGTTCCCGCGAAGAATTCGGATAAGAATAATTACCCCTACCACCGTGGCAGTCCATGCGCCCATGAATGCGTTTACAAAGAACGTAACGCCGGTCAAGCCGATTGAGGCTGCGATGCCTCCGCGGATTGAAAAGTATAGAGCAATAAGGAAAAGCCCGTTCGCCACCTCCGAATGGGTGAAATAGTTGAGAAACAGCCCTCCTGAGCCAACGGCGCCACCCCGCAGTAAGAGGGTGGCGGACAAAAGCGCCGCAAGGAATGCACGCTCCTTTCTCCCCACGATTCCCACGAGCGATGCACAAGCAATGAAGCCGGCAAAGGATAGAATGCGGGAAAACACGGCCAGGATTAAAAATAGCCAATACGGATCGATCCAGCGATCCGAGCCCCTAAGCAACAGCCAGAGGCCTGAGAAAAAGTAGCGCAAGGATTGTATAAAGGTGTCGTTTGCATACTGGGGTTCGTCGTACAAGTTTGCAACAATTGGCAGGTGATATACATTTGGTCCGGTTCCGAAGAGGAATCCGCTTAACATCGTGGAGACGATGCCGCCGAAGACCGGCACAACAATAAAACCAGGCCAGTCGAACGGCGAACGATCTGGGCCTTTCGGGCTAACCGATTGGTACATTCAAAAATTCCCCGTGCTAAATCCACAAACGTGCTTTCGGGATAAACAGGGCCGCGGCAAAGAAAAGGCCCATCATGCTGCCGAGCAGGAAACTTAGCCGGTCTTTCAGGGCAAACGCGACCGGGTCGTCTTGAAGCTGGCCGCGCTGACTTACCAGCCAAATCCTGCCAAGGAATAAGAAGAGAATTGGCGGTATGGCCCACAGAAATGCTGGGCTCGCGTAAAAGCCTCGCGGGAAGGCGTCCTCGATCAAATAAAGAACCATGATCAGGATCGCCCCAAGCATCGAGGCGAGCCCAATACCTAAAGTGAGGGGTGCGTCCGAGGCTATATAACCGCGCCCCGGCATTGCACCGATGCCGCGCTCCGCGAGCCGCAGCACCTCCGTATGACGCTTCGCCATCGACAACGACCCGAAGACGAACATAGAAAAAACCAGAATCCAGGGCGAAAGCAGCACCTTCGCAAGTACGATCCCGAAGCCGAGCCGGAACGTGTACAGCGCGGCGAGCACCAACACGTCGAGAATCGGCACCCGTTTCAAAAAGAATGAATAGCTCAGCGTTCCCGCGGCGTAGAGCGCGAGCATTGCCAATGCAGCGCTCCCAATCGTGGCGGCAATACCAAACGCCGCGGCCAAACCCGATGCCGCCAGGTAAGTTGCCTCGCGAATGGAAAGCTCGCCGCTCGCCAAAGGCCGGAAGCGCTTGGACCAATGCCGGCGGTCGTTCGGCAAGTCCCACAAATCGTTCACGACATAGGTAGCCGACGCAGCAAGGCTCAGCGCCATAAACCCAAGCGCCGCCATCGTCCACGCGGAGGTGTCCAAGGCTTTTCCCCCGAGTACGAGCGGCACGAACACCAGCGCGTTCTTCGCCCATTGGTGAAGCCGGAGGCTGCGGCGCAGAACGCTTCCGAGACGGCGGCTGCTGGAAAAGACGGCGAGAGGCTCCTTCGCCCGCCGGACCTTTCTGAAAACGCTGGCGGAAGCATCGACGAGGATGCTGCCCTTGCTTTCCCGCCAGACAGCGAGGTCGGCGGAGGAATCTCCAGCGTAGATAAAGCCGTCCGGGAAGCGCTCGGATAGCGCTCGGGCCTTGGCCTTCCCTTTCAGATTTCGCGAGCCATCCGACGCGATTACTTCGCCGATGAAAGGAAAGCGGGCGGCGATGGCTTCGGCGATACTGCGGTCGGCAGCCGTCGCAAGCACCACGGCCCGTCCTGATTCGGCTTGCCGCCTAAGATAATCGAGAAAGTCGCCCCGAATTGGCCAGGTCTCCACATCCAGGCTGGAATTGCGGGCCAGGAACGCCTTGAACGCCGCGCGGCCGGCGATGAGTTTGAAAGGGAGCTTCCAAAGCTCGAAGGGGCTCCGCCTAAGCGCGTCGAGCAAAGTTTCGTCGAGCGAATTGGTCTTGAGCAAGGTGCCGTCGAGATCGATGACAAGTGGCCAAGCGAGGTCCGCAATCGTCATGAACCGTTCTCAAAAAAGCAACTGGCGGGCCGCTTCGGTTGCGGCGTCTATTTTCTCCTAAACGGATACTATGCTTTTTGCAAACGGAATATATCGGGCCCAGGCGTGCCCGGCTCATGAAGTGCCGGCAAAGCCATCGCTATGGCAAAGGACGGGCCCCCGGGCATTCAGCTTCGATTGAGGTGACGCCCGCATCCGCGATGCCGCAGGGCACAATACCGGAGAAGTGGGAAAGATCGGGGCAGACGTTGACCGCGATGCCATGATAGGTGACCCAGCGCCGCACGCGCACACCAATCGCGGCGATCTTCGCATCCCCTCCCCGCTTCCTGACCCAGATGCCCGGCCTTCCTTCCCGGCGCTCGCCAGAAATGCCGTAAGCCCCGAGCGCGGCAATTGCCCACGCCTCCAGACGGTGGACATGTTGCCGCACATCCCGGCCGCGTTTATTGAGATCGAGTAGCACATAAGCCACAAGCTGGCCCGGCCCATGATAGGTGTATTGCCCGCCGCGGCCACTCGCATGGACCGGAAAGCGCGCCGCATCGATGAGGTCCGCGGGCCTGGCGCTGGTGCCCGCCGTATAGAGGGGCGGGTGCTCCAAAAGCCATATAAGCTCGGGCTTTAGCCCCAAAAGGATGGCCTCCGCACGCTCCTCCATTTCAGCCACCGCGGCCTCGTAGGGGATGGGGTCCTGGCTCAGCCGCCACTCCAGATCCGCGGTTTCGCCCAAAGCGTCCGCCTTGGCGCGCATCGTCTTTGCAAACGCTAAAACCCTCTCATCCATGGCTAGAAATGCGTCCCGCGCTATTTGTTCCTGCGGCCTTTACGTAAGCGTAACGCCTCCGGGCGATACTACGACAGTTCCGCGTTACTGCGAGACTGGGGCCAAGTCCCGCGTTCGCCCCGGTCCCGCAGTCAGGAACCTCATCCCCGGCTTATACGCCTTACCAATGCAAATGCTCCTTTTCGCGTAAGGCTTCCTTCATTTTCATGCGAAGTCCTGCCGGGCTCCCCACGGTTTCCAGCCCCCGCTCCCTAAAAAATCGCCCCAAAATTTAACGCTCCGCTCAGAAGCTGGCCCTTCTCATAAGAGAAACCTATCATAGCGAGAAGCGTCATGTACAAATCCCGACTATTGCTGCTCTACGCGGCCGTCCTGGCGAGCATAGCGATCCTGACCACCGCAAGCCAGGCTCAACAAAAAACCGCAAAAGCCTGCGAGTCCGAATGGACCGCAAACAAAGCCGCCATTCAAGGCAGCGGCAAGACCAAGAAAGCCTTCATGATTGAGTGCCGCTCCGGCAGCGGGGCGGCGGCAACGGCTCCATCCGCGGCCCCGCCGGCAGGGCAAGGCGCCGCAAGCACGGAGATAGCGCCAGCGCCCGCCGCCCCGCGTACCGCCAAGCGGAACCGCACAGGCACAACCATTTCCACCGGCGCCGCCGAATACGCTTCCGAACTTGAAGCAAAGGCGCACTGCCCCGGCGAACCGGTGGTTTGGGCCAATACGCACTCGAAGGTTTACCACTTCGCCGGCTCGCGTTCCTATGGGAACACCAAGAAGGGCGCGTATATGTGCGAGAAGGACACAGCTTCGGCGGGTTTCCGTTCCGCCAAGAATGAGAAGCGCCCGCAATAAACCTGGACGCTCAAGCGGAAACCGCGGCTTCAGGCGGCGGCGCCGGTTCTTCTTTACCCCCGGCGCTGCCTCCCCAGGCGCCAAGAGTAGGCGCATGACCCGGCACCAGGGCCCCAAGTTCTTCCGGTGTGCCGCGCGAATGCCAGTAGAATTCCGCGGCGACCATGGCAAGCCCGGCTTTGACCTCGGGGCTGGCCGGTTCCGACCCATCCATTATCAGCTTCCCGCCCTGGACCTTGGCATACACCCGGCCCGTGGCGGACTCCGCAAAGTTGACCGCAGGGATCGCACGCACGCATTTGCGCAAGAAGCCGGTATTCTTTTCGGGCGCCAGCATGCTGCCGGCATAGACGTCCCCGGGCCTGCGCGCTGAGATGTTTATCTTCGTGAACCGCTCGACATCGACGAGCGACTTGATGTCCAGGACGTTCAGCTCCTTGTACGTGCCGAATGCGACCGTTCTCGGCTTGGAGCCCTTTGGAACGCTGTTATCCAGGAATTCGAAATGTATTCGCTTATTCTTGCTTCCCACCCAGGTTAGGAAAAGCCGCGGCATTCCCGTATAGGCTTCGACGTTGTGATAAAGCAGGTCGTCAACGGCCTTGTAGCGCCCGAACCGCTCTCCCCTTTCCCAAGCGCGCTCGACCGTCGCCTCCGGGGGCGTAATCATAAAAAACACGTAGACGAGGTGGCCAAACCGCTCGATGAACGCACCGTAGCCGCCGTTATCGGTGGCGAAGCTGTCGAAGCGGAAACGGTCGATGACGAGGTGCGGCAACTGCCCGTTCTCACCCTTGTTCATCAGGTAGCGGTCCAGCTTCTTATCGACAATCGCCAACTCCTGGCCGGCCAGCGCCCCCGCATACTTCCGTGCAGGCCCCAAGCTGTTGTAGTCCAGCAGAAACTTGCGCCATATGTCCGGGCTTATGAGCGCAACCTCGTCCCACGGAATTCCAAGCCGCACCGCGAGTTCTTTTTGCAGGGGCCGGAGCGTGCTCTTTCCAGACGCAGAGGCGCCCTTCACGTTCATGATGACTGGCTGAGCCTGAAACGGCAGAAGCTTGTAGCCTTCCTCGGAAACCGCGCGCAGGAAATAGGGCTCGATGTGCCGGGCAATGGCCTCGCTGCCATACGCATTGCAGGCGATAGGTACGGTGAGCTTCGAGAGCAGGCTTGCACCGCCGATGAGCCGGCCATATTTCTTTGTGACAGCGGACGCGGCCTTTACAAGGGCCCGGCAAACACTTCGTTCGAGGCCTGTTTCCGCAGCCTCCGCCTTTTGCTCCCAGGCGGCCACAATTCTGGCGGCGCGCTCTTCGGCTGTTTCGGATTGGGCCGGAGCGGGCCTTGCCCTGGCACCAAATCCAAGCCGGGCAAGGAGCCCGGTCTTCCTTGAGGCGGAGGACGGCGGCGGTTGGAAGCAAGCGGCCAATTCCCGGCCGGTCAGTTCCAAAATCTGCCGCTGCAAATCGCTATAACGCTGTTTCACCTCTTCCATTCGCGGAAGAATGTGCTTCGTAAGAATTGCCGACGTCATCCGCCGGAAGTTTTCGCCCAGATCCTCGTATTTTGCGCCGTCCGGCACGTGCAGGTCGGCAATAACCCGCACAAGCAGCTCATGCACCGCCAGCCGCTCCGGCCTGAAAGCCACGAGTTCTTCTCTTGGAATACCCGAAAACTCGCTCAGCTCCCGCAATTCGGCTGGACTCGAGAAAATGTTTTCCGGCCTGAAAAGCGTTGCCAGCGGTATAAATTCGGGAGGGATCGTCGACTCGATGCCGGGGTTCCAGGGGCCGAATCCGGTCTCTAGTTGGGAGGCGTCCATAATCGACTTCAGCGGCTCCTCATAATTGCTCTTCGAACACTCTTCGACTTTCACATTCTAGATGACGATTTGCAACGGATAGTGACACTAAAACCCGCGCGCGTTTTCCGGACCTTGCGCCCCAATAGTCCGGGCGAAAATCCGGTAAACCAGGCGAATGGCAACCTCTGGCCTCTTGCATCGTGACGGCTCCCGCGATTTATATCTCCCGGTCGAACTCAGGCGGGATTTGCTCCATGAAGACTCCGGCTGCTGCCAAAGCGCTCTTTGCGTTCGGGCTCCTTTTCGCGATGGCGCCCGTTAGCGCCTTTGCCCAGCCCGTAAAAAAGGCGCCCGAAGCCAGAGAACAGATCACGTTCTCCTATGCCCCGGTGGTGAAGCGGGCAGCCCCTGCTGTCGTGAACGTCTATGTGCGCCAGCGTGTGCGGCAGGGCTTCAGCAATCCGCTTCTGGAGCAACTCTTCGGGCGTCAGTTCGGCCAGAACGACCGCCTGCAAAGCTCGCTGGGCTCCGGCGTGATCGTCGCATCGAGCGGCGTTGTCGTAACCAACAACCACGTCGTGCAAGGCGACGCCGGCACCGAGATCAAGGTGGCACTTTCAGACGCGCGCGAATTCGACGCCAAAGTGCTGCTCAAGGACGAGCGGACGGATCTCGCGGTTCTCCAGATCAAGAATTCCAACATCGATTTCCCCTACCTCACCTTCGCCGACGCCGATCTTCTTGAGGTTGGCGATTTGGTTCTGGCTATCGGCAATCCGTTCGGCGTCGGCCAGACCATTACGAGCGGCATCGTCTCGGCCCTTGCCCGCACGCGCGTCGGCATTTCCGACTACCAGTTCTTCATCCAAACCGATGCGGCCATCAATCCCGGCAATTCCGGCGGCGCGCTCGTGGACATGCAAAGCCGCCTGGTCGGGATCAACACGGCGATTTTCTCGAAGAGCGGCGGGAGCCAGGGCATCGGCTTTGCCATCCCAGCCAACATGGTGCGTCTGGTGGTGGACTCCGCCTTGCAAGGCGGCAGCGTGCTCCGTCCATGGCTGGGCGCGAGCCTGATCGAGGTGAACCCGGATTACGCCAATGCCGCGGGGCTCGACCGGGCGGCTGGCGCCCTTGTCTCCTACGTCGCTGACGATAGCCCCGCGGCCAACGCCGGTCTTAAGACGGGAGACATCGTCGTTTCCGTGGATGGCAAGGAGGTAGCCGATCCGAATGCCTTCCAATACCGCTTCACCACCAGGGGAACGTCCGGCGAGGCAAGCCTCGAAATCCTACGCGGTGGCACCCGCCGTAAGCTCACCATTGCCCTGATGGTGGCGCCGGAAAACCCGCCCCGCGACACCCGCAATCTCAGCCGGCAGCCATCCCCTGGCCGGTGCCAAGGTCGCGAACCTCTCACCCGCCGTTGCCGACGAGCTTTCCATTACGGAGACGAAGGGCGTCGTCGTCCTCGAAACGGAGTTTTATTCCAACGCCCGCCGCGTCGGCATCCAGCCTGGCGATATCGTCGTCGAGGTCAATGGCGAGAAGATCGAAACGGCGCAGGGCCTCGAAAAGGTCATGTCCAAGACCGCGCGGCTTTGGCGCATGAGCATACAGCGCGGCGGCGGGCTAATCCGAACCACCATAGGTTTGTGAAACACGCGGCGCCTGCCCCGCGGAGCCGCAGGGGCGCCGATATGGGGGGTGCCGGATGCACGTTCCGCGAGGGACGGAGCTGCCCCCACAGCATGATGACTTAAGGCCGGTTGCCGCCATTTCGACCCCGGATCGGCACGTCTCATGCTGCAGGCCGGGCCGAAATCGGTGTCGCAGCCCTTGGCGTCCATCAGACCATCAGGTAGAATGGTAGAACTTTGAAGTGAATTGCAGAACGCGAGATCGGCCATGAGCCTTAACATCAAAGACCCCGAAGCACATCGACTCGCGCAGGCAATTTCCCGCGCCACGGGCGAAAGCATGACCCGCGTAGTCACCGAAGCCCTGCGCGAACGCCTGGCCAAGATAGAACGCCAGAGGGGCAAGGCGAGCGTGAAAGAGTTGCTGGCGATTGCCGGCCGGGCGGCGGTTCATGTAAAGTGCCCATATATCAGCCACGGCGAACTGCTCTACGATGAAAACGGTCTGCCGAAATGATCCTCGATACATCCGCCCTGGTCGCGATCCTTTACAGGGAGCCGGAAGCCGCCGCTTTCGCACAGCTCATTCACGATGCTGACGTCTGCCGGATGAGCGTGGCAAACTACGTTGAATTGGCGATGGTTGTCGAAAGCCAGCTCGGGCCTGAGGGAATGCAACAGGCCCAGACTTTTTTTCGGCGGGCGGCCATTGCTATTGAGCCTGTAACGATCGACCACGGGGAGCTCGCCCGGCAAGCCTTTCTCGATTTCGGCAAAGGCCGCCACAAGGCAGGCCTCAATTTCGGCGACTGCTTTTCTTACGCGCTGGCAAAGGCTACAGGGGAACCTTTGCTGTTTAAGGGTAATGATTTTAGTCAGACCGATATCGAGGCAGCATGATTATTGTAACGCAACAATCATGCTGCCAGATGGCGGTGTGGGTTGGAATTTCGACATGTCAGGCCGATTGCGGAATTGGGGACGATTTTGGAGAGTGCCTGCTGTTGGGAGATGAGCCGCCCTTCTGCCTTCGCATCTATCAATTCTTTTGAAGCCTGTCGGTGGCCAACTTGATCGCGACGTCGAGTGCCTCAGACGCTTTCGCTGGGACATCGGGTTCAACGCCGGTACCCTCCCAGTTCGTCTTCGAGATTGGATTTATCGAGCGCGCATGGGGCACTATGATCACGAAGTGATCATCTATCGATTCTCCCGTCACGGGATGAGCACCTCCGCCGGTCGTTTCCCCGATGATCGTGGCACGTTTTAAGCACTTGAGATTGTAGCTGAAATCCTCTGCCGCGGAAAACGTGTTCTTCGACGTCAGCACAAAAGCCGGTTTGTCAGGCAACCTGGCGCCAGGAACGAACGGCAGCGTCCAATACTGAGTCGTACTATCCTCCTTACGAGTGTAAATATCGGTGAGATGCGTCGGCTGATCGAACAGGTAAGAAGAGATCAATGCGACCATCTCGGGATGGCCGCCGCTATTCTCCCGAAGGTCAAAAATGATTGCATCGGCGTGAGCAAGGAAGTTCATCGCTGCGATGGCGGTCGGGCCGCAAACCGCAGGGGGACCGAACATGTCGAATTTTAGGTAGCCTATGTTGCCTCGCAAAATCTCGATTTTCTGAAAGCCGCAATTGATCCGCTGCATCAAATCTTTCGTCATCTGTGCTTCTTGCTCAGCGGCGCTGGACTCTGGCTGACCGGCGGGGTGCTTGAACGGATTGTGAATGACTCGTAAATGCTTGTCGCGACTGACTGCCTGCAGATGCTCCGTGAGCAGGACGGCAAAATAGGTGGCGTCCGTGACCGCGTCGTAGTCCCCGCTGCTCAGATGCGCTTGTAGGACTTCTGCCATTTTTCGCGCGACCTCGGGAAAAACATAGAATTCCTCCAACTTCGAAACTGCACCCTCGACGACGCGCCGCCGGCTTTGGGCGTCGAGGGCAATATCTTCAAAGACTACTCCAGGAGGAATCGCGCGCAGGATTAATGTGCCGACCGTTGGCGGGTGGCCCTCTCGTAGCCTCAAGAAGCCAAAACCCACGATTGGAGTCGCCCTGTCCTTCGCTCGGAATTTGATCGACAAAGGCTCGCTGGCGTCTATCGAAAGCAAGTCAACGCCACCCGTCTGCCTTCCGAAGGCCATCAAGCCGTCCACGTCTCCTTTCGGATCGAAGGTCTCAATGTATGCCTGGATCTTGGCACGGTCAGCGCTGTTGAAGGCGTCTAACCACGCCTCAAGTACATGACCGGCAGGTGTATCGGGGATCTTCATCTGTCCAAACACGGTTGCGGCTCCCAGGAATAGCGCTACGGTGGCGCCGATCATCGCACGCTGTATCGTTGGACATCCTTGCAACCGGCCCAACGGCAACGCGCGCGCCGTACAATGCTGCAAGACGCATCATTTGCCCCTTTGCTTCAGAATTCCCCGCTTTTTATGGCAGGCCTGCGCCGCTTCCTTAGTTGCTGTGGCGACACGACCGGTTCTTCCACATAAGCTGATATTCGTTCGGCAATCTCGAACTTCAGCTTGCGACCCATCACAACATTGGGAACGGGACACCAAGCGGGTTAGCGAGCAGTTGCGGCGCTTCATCCATGCCTTAACGGAACGTATAGTTTGCGTAGCCCCCTATCATGCTTAATGCAGACATGGTAAATTCGCAAAGTCCACGTCTCCTAACCGCGTATTTCTGCGAAATTTTCTGCGTTTTTGGCCGATTTCTGTACTTCAAAAAATCCGTTAAATATAAGCGAATATTTGATATTAACCAAACCGCCGGCATCCGCCACACCTTTTTCTATTATAATTCAACAACATAGGGGCACCACCGCGCATAACGCTTGCTTAAGGCGCTTCTGCTATATTACTTCAAAATCGAAATGCGCCTCTCAAGCCCCAAAATGGGTCCAGCCAAGCAATGCACCCGGGGGGAGGCGGGGAGACGCGGGCAGCCCGATTTGCTATCATGCGGTGACTGACATGGCCAAATCCCGATCCACACCTTCCGCTCCGCTGTTCGAGAGCACGCAAGCCGCCAACGACGACGCCTCGCGGCCCCTTGCGGACCGGCTGCGCCCGAAAACGCTCGCCGAGGTCATCGGCCAGGATCACCTCCTGGGGGAGGGCGGCCCGCTGCGCCGGATCGCCGAAGGCGACGCGCCGCGCTCCATGATTTTCTGGGGGCCTCCGGGAACTGGCAAAACCACGGTTGCGAGGCTCATGGCGAGCCGTGCTGGCCTGCATTTTGAGCAGCTTTCCGCGATTTTCTCCGGCGTACAGGACCTGCGCAAAGTCTTCGAAGAGGCCCGCGACCGGCGGCGCTTCGGCCAGGGCACCATACTTTTCGTCGACGAAATTCACCGCTTCAACCGCTCGCAGCAAGACTCCTTCCTGCCCTATGTGGAGGACGGCACCATCGTTCTGATCGGCGCCACGACCGAGAACCCCTCCTTCGAGCTGAACGGCGCGCTCCTGTCGCGCACGAAGGTGCTGGTGTTCAAGCGCCTCACCGAGGCCGGCCTTGAGCTGCTGCTTGAGCGGGCGGAAGGCATTACGGGGCGCAAATTACCGCTCACACAGGAAGCGCGCCAGACGCTGCTAGGCATGGCCGATGGCGATGGCCGCACGGTGCTGAACCTCGCCCAGGACGTTTACGACGCGACGCGCGAGGGCGAACCGCCCGTGGACGCGGAAAAGCTTGTGGCGCTCGTCCAGCGCCGGGCACCGCTTTACGACAAGAACCGCGATGGGCACTACGACCTCATCAGCGCGCTGCACAAGTCCGTGCGCGGCTCGGACCCCGACGCTTCGCTCTACTGGCTCTGCCGCATGATCGATGGCGGGGAGGACCCGCTTTACCTCGCGCGGCGGATGGTGCGCATGGCCGTCGAGGACATCGGCCTGGCCGATCCGCAGGCGCTCGTGGTGGCAAACGCGGCAAAGGATGCCTACGATTTTCTGGGCAGCCCGGAAGGCGACTTAGCGCTGGCGCAGTGCGTGATCTACCTGGCCGCCGCGCCAAAATCGAACTCCGCCTATGCGGCGTATGGCGCGGCGATGCGGCTCGCCAAGGAAGGCGGCTCGCTCGCGCCCCCGAAGCACATCCTGAATGCGCCCACAAAGCTCATGCGCAATGAGGGCTATGGCGCTGGCTATGTTTACGATCACAGCACTGAGGAAGGCGTCTCGGGCCAAAACTATTTCCCGGACGGCATAGAGCGGCAGCAATTTTACCGTCCCAGGAGCCGCGGCTACGAGGCAGAAATCAAAGCCAGGCTGGAAGGCTGGGCCGAAATTCGCCGGAAAGCGGCAAAACAGCAGCCTCCCGGCAGCGAATAAGCTCCGTTGGCTGAGTGCGCGGCGCACCCGGCGTTCCAAAAGCCTAAAAATTGCTTTATTTCTCTCTTCAACTCAAAGCTGAACCCTTTGGCGGAGGCAACGCCTGGAGTCTTTCAATCGAACTTGAGCCGGGGATTGTCATTCCGGCGACGGCGGGAATCCAGATTTGCAACGGCAGAACAAGCCCTTAGAGGATCGCGGGTATGGCGGCCGGCAACTCGGCTTTAAATGAAAGTGCTCCAGGCGAAGACAAGCCTTCTTTCTCGTTGGATTAATGTAGTTTTGCTTTAGGCGGGTTGCAAATGGATCAAGGCTTGGAACATGGCATATGGTTCGTCCTAGCCACCCATCCTCATCGGGAAGCGGAAGCCATACAGAATTTGATGCGGCAAAGCTTTCGCGCGTATTGCCCAATGATCGTTAGGAGCATCCGCCATGCCCGGCGCAACTACGATGCTCCCCGGCCTCTTTTCGCAGGCTACGTGTTCGTCGAACAGCAAGATCTCGTGCAGCGCTGGCGGCCTCTTCTCAGCACGATTGGCGTCCGCTCGGTCATCATGAGCGGAGAAACGCCGGCGAAGCTTCCGGCGGGCTTTGTGGAAAGCCTCAAGGTAAGGGAGGTGAACGGCTGCATTTGCAAACCGGAGGCCACTTTCCAAATCGGGCAGCAGGTGACAATCCGCGGCGGCGCGTTCGATGGCCTCGTCTGCCAAATCGTCGAGATGAAGGAGAACGATCGCGTTTTGGTGCTTCTCGATCTCCTCCAGCGTAAGACGCACGTTCACATCGACGCAAAGTGTCTCGCGTGATCTCAGGACAAGGTTGCGCCTGACAGAAGGCCAGATGCGATCCAACCCTGCAAGTATCCTGCCGCGCGCGCCGCTGCCCGATCCGCATCGTCATAAGTTGCGGCCATCTCGCAAAGCACACCGAAGCGGACTCCGTTTGCCGCCTCGTCCCAGAGCATGGCTTCCTCTTCGCTCAGCACCCGGAACTTCGGCAGATCCTGGCGCCAGACCAGAATGCGGCGCTGCCCATTCGTTTCGGCGGAAGGTGGCTCGCCGCCACGCTTGAGCGCGCTCCAGATGTCCGCCGCATTGGTGCCAAAATCCAGCCGCGCCGCCGAACAATGCGGCGTGAACCGTAGGGAGGCCCAATCCTCAGGCGCAAAACCGGCCAAATCCGGAACGCCAATCGCCGCTTCATCCTTGGCGTAGAAGGCATCGTTCAATGCCTTTTCGAGCGCCGCCAGCTCCGCAATCGCTGGATGGGCGGCGTAGGGCTCCGCTTCCGCCAGAAATTGCGGAAGATGGGCGCAAAAGTCCTTGGCGTTGCGATAGCGCGACGGATAGGCCGCCGCGTAGCCCCGCGCCAACTCGTCGAACGCCTCGTCGCCAAGATAAGCGTGGAGCAACTCATGGTCCTTCTGCGCGAACTCGATCAGGCGCAAAATGTACGAGTCCCGGTAAAGGCCAAGCTGCACGCCTTTCGGCTCGCGCGGCCCATCGGCAAGCCCCGCCAGGATACCGTCGTCACCTGCCAGTAGCGCCTGCTGGAAGCTGTCCTGGATCTCCCCAAGCGTCATTATTCCGCCGCGCATAGCTTTGTGTCCCTTTGGCTTGCAAAAACATATGCCGCGATGGCGCGGGCTTCGCTAAGCTCCGCCACAACCTCGGCAAGCGGCGGAATATTGTCGTCTCGCTCGATCATGGTCGAGATGGGGCCGAAACGCTCGACCGCTGCCCGGTAAAGATCCCAAACTTCGATCCGGATGGGATGATCGTGCGTGTCGATGATATAGGTGCCCATGTCGGTGTGGCCCGCGAGGTGGAACTGCACCACCGGCTCTATCGGCACGCCATTGATGAAGTCCAGGGGGTCGTAGCCGTGATTGAAGGCGCCAACGTAAACGTTGTTGACATCGAACAATAGCTGACAGCCGGTGCGCTTCGTCAGCTCGGTGAGAAATTCCCACTCCGTCATGTCCGTATGAGCATACCGCACATAGCTCGACACGTTTTCGATGGCGAGCGGACGGCCCAGCAGCTCCTGCACCTTTTGAATGCGCGGCACGACGTGTTCGAGTGCTTCACGTGTATAGGGAACGGGCAAAAGATCGTGGAGATTGAAACCGTGCACGCCCGTCCAGCACAGATGGTCGGAAACCCATTTCGGCTCCACGCGGGCGATCAGGTTCTTGAGATCCCGCAGATAATCCAAGTCCAGCGGCGCCGTGGAGGCGATGGACATCGACACGCCGTGCATGACGATGGGATAGCGGGCACGTATTTTTTCCAGCATGGCGAGCGGCCGGCCGCCCGGAACCATGTAGTTCTCGGATATGATCTCGAACCAGTCCACCGCGGGATCGCCTTCGAGGATCTCTGCGTAATGCTGCGGGCGTAGGCCCAGGCCAAATCCGAGATAGGGCGGTTTTTCTTGGGCTCTCGCCATAAGAAATTTCTCCGTAATCGCTCTTGGAAAGAAAAAGGGGCGGGCCGCACGCAGCCCTGCCCCTCCCCCGCTTCTTACATCTTTGGCATTTCAAACTTCGCGCCCGGAATCTTCGCGCATTCCGACTTTGTCAGAGAAACGAAGCCCTTGCCTTTGCATGCATTTTGGCCCTTGCAGGAATTGCTGGCGCTCTTGCATGCGCCCTGGCCCTTACAGGAGTTGCCGCCGATGCATTGGCCCATGGCCGCCTCGGCTTGGGCGACGGGAGCCACAACGGCGCCCGCAAGCAGAAGGGCGGCGACGGTAGCGGCGATAGTAGTTCCAGAGCGATGAGCAAGCTTCATGATGCGATTCCTCTTGTTAAAAGTCGAAGTGACCCGTGGCTATACTAGAATGCTGCCAGGCCTTTGGAGCTATCTCGGCAGCATCTATAATAAGTTCGCGGGATGAACCTGAAACGTTACGTCACGCTATATTAAACTTTCGTTGGATCGTTCCACGAAGCAAGGGCACGAAATTGTCCACGGACAGAGTGCCCGGGCCGTATTTCATGAGATAGAGCAGCACCGCGGCCCACACGCCGTGCGTATCGAAAGCGTTGGGATAGACGAAAATCTCGATCACCAGCGTCATGCCGAGGAGCACCAGGGCGGCAAAGCGGGTAAGGAACCCCGCAAGGATGAGAACCGGCATCGACAGCTCCATGGCCGTCGCCATATAGGCCGCTATCTCGGGCGGAATGACCGGCAGTTTGTATTCATAGGTGAACAGCGTCAGCGTGTTGCCGTTGCTCCAGCCGTCGAGCTTGAGCAGTCCAGAGCGCAAGAATGTCGTGGCGATGCCGATGCGGGCGGTAACGGCGATGAGATCGCCGGGGATGCGCTCGAATAAGGCGGTGGCTTTCCCGATTAGGCTAAGCATGGGGTGTGTCTCCCGTTTGGATGGGGCTGGCGGTGAATCCGCAAAAGGCGCCGGCGGCGATGAGCTTTGCGAGCGAAGCGCCCAGATCGAGGCCATCAAGGGCGGCGGCTTCGGCGAGCGTTTTGCCCGCCGCCAAGGCAGCGGCGAAAGCGTACTCAGCCGGATCGAGGCGCAGGACCGTCACATGAAGCTCCCGACGGATGACAAGCGCCGCCTCGCCAGGAAGCTCCGGGCCAATCGGGCGGACCCGCTCGTCATACGCGTTAGTCTCCCAAATGCTGACGATGGGGTAAAGCGAGGCGATGAGGCCCGCCGATGGGTGGAACTCGAAGGCGATGGCGCCCGCCTGCTCCGGCGAAACGGCGGTAAGGCTTAACGCGGTTAGCGGCACCCGGTCCGCCGCGTGAAAAGCCGCATGCCTCAGCCACTCCAGGCGCGCCACATCGGCGAGATAGGCCAGCCCGCGCGCAGGCTCGAAGCTTTCGAGAAACGCGGGGAAGGCCTCGCCATATTCGATCAGCACTGGCGTGGATGGAGGCGAAACTTCGATGAATAGGCTTGCGGCGCCTCGGAAGAAGTCTTCGCCCACAAGGCGCAGGGTCGCGGGATAGCGGGCGCGCAGAGCATCCGTAAGGCTTGCGTACAAATTGTTGCGGTGGACGCTGAAGCGGCGGGCGGGGGCCAAACCGGGCGGCGGCGCCAGGCGGGTTTCGAGCATGGCGCGCGAAAACTGGGCCTGCAGCTCCGCGAGGCTTTCGAGAGCGCTATCGCTGGGGGGACGCATCGGCCCGCCTTTCTTGCGTCGCCGCCAGCGCATCGGCTTTCGCCGCCTGCGCAACAAGCGTGGCCAGCGGTGGAATATCGTTGTCCCACTCGATTAGCGTGGGCAGCGCACCCGTGCGGCGGACGGCGCGCGTGTACAGCGCCCACACGGCATCCCGCACCGGGCTGTCATGGGCGTCGATCAGAAACCGCTCGCCAGCGCTGTCCTCCGCCTCGAAAAATCCGGCGAGGTGGATTTCCTGCACATGCTTGACGGGGAACGCGCCAATATAGGCATCGGCATCGAAGCCGTGGTTTTGCGCCGAGACGTACACGTTGTTCACGTCGAGCAAGAGCCCGCAGCCCGTGCGGCGCGCAAGCTCGGACAGAAACTCCGTCTCGGCCAGCTCGGTGGCCTCAAACGCGATGTATGTGGACGGATTCTCGATCAGGATTTGCCGCCCGAGCGCGTCCTGCACCTCGTCCACATGCGCCGCGACATGGGCAAGCGTCGCCGCTGTGTAAGGCACCGGAAGCAGATCGTTCAGATAGGCGCCATCGTGCGTGGACCAGGCCAGGTGCTCGGAGAAGAGCCCCGGCTCATAACGGTCTATGACGGCTTTCAGGCGCCGGAGATGGTTTTTGTCGAGCGGAGATGCGCCGCCGATGGAAAGGCCTACGCCGTGCACCGAAAGCGGATAGCGCTCGCGCACCCATTCGAGAAAGCGATGGGGCTGGCCGCCCGCACCCATATAGTTTTCGGCATGGACCTCGAACCAGCCAACGTCCGGCGGGCTTTGCATGATGCCGTTCATGTGCTCGGGCTTGAGCCCAACCCCGGCTCGCGCCGGGATCGGGGCAGCTCCGCGCGTTTCCGCTGGATGCACGGCAAGCATGGGGCAGTTCCTCGCTTTATTTGTCAGTGATCCGCACTAAGCGCGTTACCCCTCACCCTGTCCCTCTCCCCATGGGAGAGGGGACGCCCTAACAACGGGCACTGCGGAACTCCCTCTCCCAATGGGAGAGGGCGGGGGTGAGGGGTGATGCCCTATGACTATGGCTCGCCCTTAGGCTAGCTCTTGCCCGGCTCAAGCGCGCCAATCTGCTTCTGGCCGCTCTTGAGCGTCACCTCGGTCGTGAGGCAGGTTCCCTTCGGCACAAGCACCCAGGCTGCTTTCTCGTAATCCGCTTTCGACGTGCCGGCGCAGCTATTGTTGCCTGTGGAGGCGCAGTCGTTTTGCCCAGCCTTCGCGATGCCGAAGCATTTCTCCTTGGCGGCGCCGTCGTTGGCCGCCTGGGCAGGGACGGCGGCGAGCGCCAAGGCCGCCGCGAAGGCGCCAGCAATTGCGGCGTTGAAAGAGTGGTTGCTCATGCGTATTAACTCCTCTTGGCAAAAAGAGCTGGAAGGGCTCACAGGGGGGATTACGCTGCGGCAGCCTCTTGCGTTACAGCAGTGACGGCAGCGAATTTGATTATATCAGCTGGCGAGCCTTGCTGGTAACAAACCGAAGCCATGCAACGAATAGATTAGGGAGCGGCAAGCGAGTGCGCGGCGAGGAAGCCCAATGGGCCGATTGGATGCGGGCTGCAAACGCCGGCGATAACGGAGCTTACAAGCGCGTGCTTGAGGCGTTGGCTCCGTTCTTGCGTAGGCTTGTCCGCCAAGGATTTGCGAAAACCGGGCAGAACTCCGGCGATGTGGAAGACGTGGTACAGGAAACGCTGCTTGCCATTCATTTGAAACGCCAAACCTGGGACGCGGAACAGCTTTTCACGCCCTGGGTGCGGGCCATCGCGCGCAACAAGCTCATAGACAATCTGCGCCGGCGCGGAAACCGCACAGAGTTGCCCATCGAGGATTTTATCGAGGTTCTGCCGGCCGAGGCTGCCACGGAGGAGCTTTCGGCGCGGGAGGCGGACCGGCTTCTATCCATTCTCGGCGGCCGGCAGCAGGAGATCGTGCGGGCGATTTGCGTGGACGGTTCCAGCATCCGCGAGACTTCGGCCCGGTTGGGAATTTCCGAGGGTGCCACCCGCGTGGCCCTGCACCGGGGCTTGAGCGCGTTGGCGGCGGCTTACAGGAGCGGCGGGCAATGAAGACAAACGATTTCATCAGCGCACTCGCGCAGGACCATGCGGCGCGGCCTCAGCCGCAGCCTCTGCGCTGGACCTTCCTTACTGCCATGGCGGCAGGGCTTGGCGTAGCGGTGGTTGCGTTCGCGCTCACGCTGGGCGTCCGCCCCGACGTGGCTTCCGCCATTCAGACCTGGCGCTACGATTTCAAGTTCGTGATGACGCTCACCCTGGCGGTTACATCCGCGAGGCTCGTCTGGCGGCTTGCCCGCCCCGCCGCCGAATACCGCTCCGCCGAGCTGGCCATGGCGGCGGCGCCTTTGCTGCTGTCCGGCGCGGTCCTCTACGAGCTTTGGGCGATGCCTGCGAGCAGCTGGCTTCCGCGCGCCATCGGCTCGAACTCCGTGGCCTGCATGGTCAGCATCACGTTCCTGTCGATAGCCCCGCTGGCCGCTGCGTTCTATGCGCTACGGCGCGGCGCGCCCTTGCGGCCGGGTCTAGCGGGCGCGGCGGCGGGGCTGCTCGCCAGCGCGCTTGCCGCCACGCTCTATGCCGCGCATTGCCCGGACGATTTGCCATTGTTCGGCGCAATCTGGTACACAACCGCGATGGCTCTTGTGGCTTGCGCGGGAAGCTTCGCCGGGCGGCATTTCCTGCGCTGGTGAGCTTGCGTCTGGAGATCGCCTCCCCGGCGGCGGCCATCGCCACAGCCGGGTTGTGTCTCGCGCGAATTCCTTAGCCGCCGGTCTTCAGGCTGGTAAGCGCGGCTTGAACGGAACTCGAACTTGTGGTCTGGGCGGTCGCCAATGGCTTGTAATCGCCATCCGTGTCCTTGATGGCCGCACGGCCAAATCCCCCGGTCATGTAATCGCCATCCGCCGCACGTCGATTTGAGACGGCAACGGCGGAGCTTTGAACATTCGAAGCGTTGCCCGAAGAACCAGCTGCGGAAAAGGACATGCGACACCCCTACTCGTTGTCCGGCACACCAGGACAGCCCCATAGTTGTGCATGGCTGTAAATAATCGATTACCGCCGGCGTTTCCTTCACTGCCGCGTTGCGCTGTTGCGCATGAGCCGGTAGGGGTTTCCTCTATTGCTGCGGGGACTTGCGGAGCGAGGGCCGGCGCTTCTGGGCTTCGGCAGGCGTTTTGCGGCTTTTTCTGGCACGCGGCTGCGGGGCGAAACTGGCGTGCGCCGGAGTTTCCTCGCGTTCGCCAGCGTCCCAGGGCTCCATCAGCACATGGTAGAGAAGCTGTTCGAATTGGGGCCGGAAATGCGCGATGATAGCCTCGGGGTCCGGCACCATGGCCGCGTCGGTCATCAATCCGAACTGCACCATGCCGTTGAAGGAAAGGATCGACACCCCCATGCCGAGATCGCCCGATTGCGGCACCCAGAACATCAGCTGCTTGACTTCGTGTCCCGTGAGATAGAGCGGATGGCGCGGGCCCGGCACATTCGTCATCACCGCCGTCGCGCGGCTTAGGAGCAAGTTGAAAAGTCTGTCCTGGACGATCTGCGGCGCATAGCCCAGGGCCGCGAATAAGCCCAGCGTCACCGGCGGCTCAAGCAATTCCTTCAGCTCCTTCATGCGCCTGTGCACCTCGGCCAAGCGCTGCAGCGGATTTTCAAGACCGATTGGCAACTCCACCCCGACGATTCCGAAGCGGTTCCCAAGCTGGCCCGCCTCCTGCTCGCCTCGCATATCCACGGGAATCAGCGCCCGGATATCGACGCCGCGCACCGGATCGCCCTTCTCCTTCAGGTAAGTGCCGAGCGCGCCCGCGACGGACGCCAGCAGCATATCGTTGATCGAGCATCCGAGTGCATGCGCGACGGCATGAACCTCGGGAAGCGGGACCGGATCGGTCCAGGCCACCCGCTTATTGCCCGAAGGCTTGCCTTTGAAGCGAGTCGGGCTGTCCTGCGGCATCAAAAGCAGCCAGGCGAGTTCGCCCGTCACACCGGCTCCGGTGCGGATCGTCTGGGCCGGATTGGCCGCAAGCGTTTTCGCTTCCTTCCAGATGTCCGCGGTGAGCGCAAAGCCTTTGCCAAGCGTCTCCAGGCCCGGCAGCCCAAGCGGCGCGTGCTTCTTCTGCCCCGGCGAAACTCCGCTCCAGACCTGCTTGCCGGCTTCGCTATCCATAATCGACAGCATGACCCCGACAAGCGCGATGCCGTCGGCGATGGCATGATGAATGCGCACTACGACGGCCGCACCGCCCTCGTAGTGCTCGACAATGCGCAATTGCCAAAGCGGCCGTGACTTATCGATAGGCTCGGATGCCAGCTCCGCGATGTAGCGCTGAAGCTCCTCTTTATCTCCCTTGCCAGGAAGGCGTACACGCCTTACGTGTCTTTGCCGCTCGAAGTGGGGGTCTTCGACCCACCAGTATTCGCCGGAGCGTATCTCGACCTGCTGCCTGAAGCGCGGGATGGCGATGAAGCGCCCGGCCAGCGTCTCTTCCAGGAGATTGAGTTTGACCGGCCCCTCAACTATAAAGACGCCGATTATGACCATCGGGTTTGCCGGCCGGTCCATACGGAGCCAGGTCGTGTCTACTGGCGATATACGTTCAGCTTCCGGCATGGCGCTGTTACCCAATTCCCCATATAGGGGGCTTAACTTGCAAAGGTCCGGTACACCAATAGTCTCGGAGCCGGGCGGGCTTGACTTTGACTACGGATGCGCCCATCCGGTAACTACACCATAAAGGGAAACACTTGACTACCAAGAGCGAGATCACCAAACGCATTGAAGCGCAGCTCGATGCGGCGGAGCAGGCTCGCGACGTGCTTGCGGGCGACGCTGACGCGCCAGCGAAACGCGAGGCGCTTCGTTTGTGGCAAGCGGCCCGGCTGGCGCGCACGCACGCCGATCTTCTCGCAAGCCCGCGCTACGGAAGCACCGCGTCCTTTTTCTTGCACGATATTTACGGGCCGAAAGACCTGAGCCGGCACGAGCAAGCCGTCCGCCGCATCATGCCGCTGATGACCACGGTGCTGCCGGTTGCCGGGCTTGAGACGGTGGCCGACGCTTTCGAGCTGAATGCCCTGTCGGAGACGCTCGACGCCGCGATGCTCGTGGCGCTGGGCGGCAAGGTCTTCGATATAACCGAGGCGGACTATGCGGCGGCGTACCGCGTTGTGGACCGGCGCGCGGACCGCGAGCGCCAAATCGGGCTCATCAAGCATCTCGGCCAGTCCCTCGACCGCCTGACGAAAAAGCCGCTCATCGGCACGACGTTAGCCATGATGCGGGGGCCTGCTGCCGCGGCGGGGCTTTCCGATCTGCAGGAGTTCCTTGAGCGGGGCTATACCGCCTTCCGCCAGATGAAGGGCGCGGCTGAGTTCCTCGATACAATCGTATCGCGCGAGAAGGCGCTGCTTGCAGCTTGGGCGGCCGATGAAGACGAAGGTTCCACTTGATTGCTTCGCTCGCCTGCCGCAACAAGACCCCCTCATCCTGTCCTTCTCCCCGCCAGCTCGCCTTGGCGAGCTGGCATCTCAACGTGGCCGTATCCGCAAGCGGATGCGGCTGGGAGAAGGGACGCTAGAATTCTCGCTGAGGGCCGTTCGAACGTCCTCTATCCCGCTGGGGAGAGAGACAGAGTGAGGGGGGCTTATTGCGGCGCAATAACCGGGATTTGGCATGACGCCATCGCAAAGTGAATGGGCACAGTTCGCGGCCGCGCTTGCCGTATTTCTCGCCTCCCATAGCGTGCCTTCGAGGCCCGCGGTGCGGCGCGTGCTGCGCGAGCGGCTTGGCGGGCGCGCCTACATGGCTCTATATTCCATCGTATCGCTGGCGGTTTTCGTCTGGCTCATCGCGGCGGCGGAGAACGCGCCCCGGATAGCGCTGTGGAGCTTCGAGCCTTGGCAGCTCTGGGTCCCGAATATCGTCATGCCCTTCGCCTGCCTGCTCATCGCCTTCGGCTTCGCGGCGCCAGACCCCTTTTCGATCGCCGGCCGCAACGGCGCGGCCTTCGACCCCGCCCGGCCAGGCATCGCCGGCATTACGCGCCACCCCATCTTGTGGGCGGTAGCGCTCTGGGCCGCTGCTCACATGGTCCCCAATGGCGATCTCGCCCATGTCATCCTGTTCGGGCTGTTCGCCTTGTTCGGGCTGGCGGGCATGGCGATGTTCGACGTCCGCAAGCGGCGCGAATGGGGACCGGCGCTTTGGGCGAAGCGAACCGCCCACACATCTTTGCTGCCCTTCGCGGCCGTTTTGGCGGGCCGGTTCAGTGGAGCGGGCCTGCGCGCGCGTCCCATCCTATTTATCGCCGCGCTCGCGCTCTATCTCTCGCTCATCTTTTTGCATCCGCACATTATCGGCGTTTCGCCGTTGCCCGATCTTCGAGCTTAGACAAGTATCAACAGCTTAGCTGGCGCCCTCAGTAATTAAATTGCCAATTGTTGCTTAAGATGAACAAGTGTTATATCTTGCTCGACGTTATAGCGTTTAAGAGCATGACCTTCGCCCATTTGGGGGGCACATGCGGCAACCTTGACGGCGAGCAGAACATGCCAAAACAGGCGGACGCTCAATTATGAGACACGCGGCAAGCGGCCTCGTTGGGGGATTGCGGAACGTCGCACGCGCAGCATTTGGCATCGCCAAGCCGAGGTTGGTCTCGTCCCTGGCAGAGAGCGAGCAGCGGCTCCGCCTGGCCACGGAGGCCGCGGGCATTGGAACTTTCACTATCGAGCTTCAAACCGGCCGCGCCTCTTACTCGCCCGAGCTTATAGCCATGTTCGGCCTTCAAGCCATTTGCAGCGCCAACATCGAGGACGCCTTCCAGCGGGTGCATTGGGACGACAAGGCGCGCTTCATGGAAAAATACAATGCCGGCCTCAAGGAGGCGGATGGCGGCCAGATGAAGATGGATTTCCGGTTCGTGATTCCCGGCGGCGAAATCCGCTGGGTGACCTGGACCAGCCGTGTGGAGTTTCGCAACGGGCCAAGCGGACGCGTGCCGTTCAGGGTCGCCGGCGCGTGCGTGGACATCACGGAACGGAAGCGCGCCGAAGAAGCTTTGCGCGAGAGCGAGGAGCGATTTCGCGGCATCTTCGACCATGCCGCAATCGGCATCGCCATCGCGGACCTTGAGGGGCGTCTCCAGGCTTGCAACCCTGCCTACTGTAGAATGCTGGGCTATACGCAGGAGGAGCTTCGCGAGCTGAATTTCTCCGGCCTGGTTCATCCAGACGACCGCGAGACGGGCATCGTCAATCGCAGCCGGCTGATCCAGCAATGGGTATCCTCATTCGAGTCCCTGACCCGCTATAAGGGCAAGGATGGCAGGCTCATTTGGGTGCAAAGGCATGTCTCCCTTCTGACAAACGCGGCGGGGCAGCCCGATAGGATACTTGCGCTCGTGACCGACGTGACCGGGCGCCGCCACCAGGAGGAGAAAATCCGCCTGTTGGCGAGCGAAGTTAATCACCGCTCCAAGAATATGCTCACGCTCGTGCAGGCGATCGCCCGGCAAACTTTCGTGACGGGGCCAGGCGATTTTATCAGCCGTTTCGGAGAGCGTATCGAGGCGCTGGCGGCGAGCCAGGACCTTCTCGTCAAGAACGGGTGGAAGGGCGCGTATTTCGATGAGCTTGTGCGGTCGCAGCTCGCCCATTTCGCGGACCTGATCGGCTCGCGCATCGAGCTTGAAGGGCCGCCTCTGCTGATTACGGCATCGGCTGCCCAGACGATCGGCATGGCGCTCCACGAGCTGGCGACGAACGCGGGAAAGTACGGCGCGCTCTCAGGCACCACGGGCGGGATACGAATCGAGTGGCGGGCCGCGGCCGGGGCGGCGGGCGATGCGAGGTTCGAGCTGAGCTGGGCCGAGCGTGGCGGGCCGCCGGTGGCGCCGCCCGCGCGCATCGGCTTCGGCACGATGGTGATCGAGGATATCCCCCGCGCGGAGCTGAATGCCGAAGTCTCGCTGACTTATGCGCCGGAAGGGTTCCGCTGGTGCGTCAGCTGCCCTGCCAATTGCGTTTTGGAGCCCCCCGGCACCGATGCCGCGCCCGCCGCATTGTGATAATGCGTCATCCCGTGCGCGGCTCGCGGCATGAAATGCTGCCGCGCGGACACGTGATCGTAAAGAGCGCTGGCGGCCGTAAAGATCCCGGACAACGCCCCTGGCGTTTCCGGGATGAGACTTTGGCTTATCCTGCCGCGGACATCGCCACGGGAAGCGAGCCGTTGGCTCTTCCGCCGAGTTTTGTCCGCGACCGGACCTCGAAAAACAGCGCCTGCCCGATCACCGCTTTCAACGTCTCTTCGTTGAAAGGCTTTGAAATCAAGAACGCGGGCTCGGGCTTGGCCCCGGTCAAGAGCACCTCCGAGTGCCCCGTAACGAAAATGACGGGGGCCTCGAAGCTGCGGAGGATCTCGTTGACCGCATCGAGCCCCGAGCTGCCATCCGCAAGCTCGATGTCCGAAAGGATGAGATCGGGCTTATGCCGCTTCGCCAGCGCAAGCGCCTCCTTTTGCGTCCGGGCCATGCCGCAGACCCGATGCCCCAGGCTCTTGACGAGGTCCTCAAGATCGAGGGCCGTGAGCGCCTCATCCTCGATGATCAGGATATCCGCGGGCTCAAGCCGGCTTGCGATTTCGCGGTCGGCCGCGGCGATGAGCAGTCCGGCATCTCCGATACCGCAATCCAGAACCGCGGCAATTTCCTCGGGCGTGAACCCCTCCAGGGTCAAAAGCAGAAATGCTTGCCTCGGCTTGGGCGTCAGGGTCTGAAGGTGCAGCAAAGCGCCGTTTTCCCTGGCGTTGAAATTCGGGAAGGCGTTGGCATCCACCGAATTCCAGATTTTGAGGAATAGGCGGTAGAGCGCGATTTTCGGCGGCAACCCAGGCGGGAACATCGCGGCGTTTTCGAGGATCGCCTCAAGAAGAGCGACAACATAGGCATCGCCGCTCTCTTGCGAACCGGATATGGCCCGTGCAAAACGCCGCAAGGATGGCAGATGCGGTGTGAGCGCTTGTGAAACTGACATTGTCTTAGCCCCACGATGTTTGCGATCTTATCAACCTAGCATAACAATGCTAAGCTGAGGCGATCCGCTCAATCAACAATTCTCGTAGGTTTCACGAAGGCTTGATCGGGGTGGAGTGCTTTTCGCACAGGAGGCGTGTCCCCTGTGCGAGGAAGCGGTGTTTTTGCCGCCGAAGGGGCGCCAACAGCCCGGTTGCGATAACACTCACGCTCGTAGCACGAGGAGCGAACGCCATGGCACCCCAAGGCGTGGTCACAATACCCAGCAATTACAGTCCGGAGGTGACCATCGAGCGGCTAAAGGCCGGGCTCGCGGCGCATGGGCTCGATGTGTTCGCGGAGATCGATCACGCGCGAAATGCGAAGGAGGCGGCGCTGACGCTGCCCCCGGAGACGCTGCTAGTGTTCGGAAGCGCTGCCGCCGGCACGCCGCTGATGCAAGCCAGCCAGGCGGCGGGGATCGACCTGCCATTGAAGGCGCTGGTTTGGCGGGACGCGGCCGGCAAGACCTGGATTTCCTATAACGACCCGGTTTGGATCGCCAAGCGCCATGCGCTTGCCGGGGGCCCGATGCATATCGCGGAGAAGATGCGCGATGGCCTTGAGGCGATTGCCGGCAATGCCGCCGGATCGAGCCAATAGCAGGCACGGGACAAGACACTTCTTAAAGCCCTTGCCTTATGTTGCAGTGCAGCATAACCTATTTCTGTGGAATTTCAGATGCAAAGCCAAAGGGGCCGGGAAATGTTCTACTTCTTTCCGTTCGCCTTGGAGCCCGCGGCTACGGCGGTTTCCCGGCGCGTGCCGCAGTATAAGCGCCTGCCCTTGCTGCCCGCGCCTCAAAGCGCCCGGACCCGCGCGCGGCCGGAAAATGGCTTTGCGAGTGCCGTCGCCGAGGCCGGAAATCTGGCTGTCGATCTTTTGAAGCGGGCGCTGAGTTCGATGGCGTCGTCGATGACCGCGCTCGGCAACCACGCAAACGCCTTGTTCACCCAGGTGGCGGCGGCGCTTGCGTATGAGCGGATGGCGCGTGACGCGGCTTCGTTTTTTGGGATGTTCTGGCCTGGATTGGCCCAGCCGAAGCAGCAGCTAGGCTTTGCAGGGCCGTGGATCGCCCCCGCTTTGCAGCCGCCGCTCTTCGCCTGCTTCGGCCTTCCGGGGCTCCAGGCGAACCCTTGGCCGCTAAACCCATGGCCAAATCCATGGGGCGCGCTCACCGAGTCGCTCGATATGTGGACCAGCCTTTGGGCACCAGCCAAAGCGCCGCAACGGCGCACCTCCCACGGCGCGCCCTCCACCGCCACTTTCGCGCTCCCCGGCTTCTCCTGGAGTGTCACCCTCGGCTAGCCGTGCGGCGAAGGCCAGGCGCCATGCCATTCGCCAACGGCCATGGCACCCGGCTTAAAACTACTTGGACTTCTTGACCTTTGTGCACTTGCCCTTCGCGGAGCCGGTGCCGGCCGTCCAGGTGCAAGCGGCGTTCGCCTTGCAGCCCGTCTCGTCGAGTTTCTTGCACTTCACCTTTGCGGTCTTCGCTGGGGCCGCCGGGGCCGCTGGAGCTGCATCTTGTGCATAGGCGGCAACGGAGCCCGCCGCAAAGAAAGCCACGAAAATAGCGGCCGAAAGAATGCGCATGAAAACCTCCTCGAATTATCGCCGGTCCATCCGGATCTCGCCCACCCTAATCAAGTTTTGATAGGTTGCAAGCGAAGTAATTGCTTTATCGCAAGCTGCACACAACGGCTTGCTCCAACCTGTCGTCGCCCCAAAACAGTTCCCCGCTATTGGTTGTGAAGCTTGGCGCGCCGAAAATTCCGGCGGCTTGCGCCTCGCCCGTATTTGCCCGCAGCCTCGCTTTGATCGCCGGCGACCGCGCGCGGGCCAGCGCGCTTTCCACAGGCGCACCCGCCGCTTCAAGCTCCGCGGTCAGCGTTTTGGCGGCGGAGATATCGCAGCCCCCGGCGAATTCGGCCCTGTAGACGCCCTTTACGAACGCCGGCCCCCAGCCCTCCTCAAGGCCAACCAGCGCAAGCCGCGCGGCGTGGAGGCTGTTCTGCGGAAAAGGATCGGGCAGGCGGAACTTGAGCCGGCGCGCTTCCGCAATGCGCTCCATATCGCGCACCATGTATTTGCCCTTGGCGGGATAGAGGTTGAAGGGCGAGGTGTCCCAGCCTTGGGCCTTGAAGATCGGGCCCAGCAAGAACGGCTTCCAAACGATGCCCACGCCGGCTTTTGCCGCCAGTTCCTCGATCCGCATCGCGGAGAGATAGCTGTAGGTGGACGCGAACTCGAACCAGAATGTGAGCTTTGTCATCGCCTATTCTTTAACAGCACGTTACCAGGCAGCTCATTTGACCCTCACTTTTTAACGCCGATGCGGCCGGCGCGCGAGCCATTCGATATCGAACTAATTTAGCAGAAGCGCCTTGAGGAAGCGTTAAGCCGTCAAGGTATTGATCCTGCGAGAACAATCTGCACCCGTCGCCGGTCCGCGTGGCGCGTTTGAACGCGACGAATGGTTAATTCGAAAGTTGCGCGTATATTTAAACGGATTTTGGACTCATGGAATCCGGCCCCAAAGCGGGAAAAGATTCGCAAAAATGCGGCGGCGAAAAATATGGCATGCGGCGTTTACCTTACCGGCATTAATCACGATAGGGCATTACACAAAACGAACAATCGATTAAGAGCGCCCGGCCCCTCTTGCGCCTCCAGCGGACGCCCGTTCTGGCCCGGTGTGTAGCGTCTACTCATTGCAATCGTTTAGGAACTCTTTTGCTACTACCGTGTTGCGTTTGCTGTACTTTCTTTTGCGTTGACGGTTACACCAGGGCTCGTCCGATGAACGCACGCATTGGTATTGTAATAGGTGTAATCGCACTGCTTGGTCTGACTGGAGGGGTGTTAATCTACATTTACTGGAACCAAGCAGTTCCGATCGCCGCCATGGCGATAAACTACGTGCGCTATTTGTCAGCGCCCCCTGGCACTATCGAAACGGAATTGGCGGCCGCGAAGGCCGGCACGGTAACGCGGCCAGCGGCGCCGGCGAGTGGCGCCACACCGGAGGCAACGAAAGCCGCGAACGAGGGAGATTGGCCAAGTTATAACAAAACGCTCAGCTCCAACCGGTTTTCGCCACTCAGTCAGATCGACACGAACAACGCGGAAAAACTGAAGGTGCTATGCACCTACGATACGGGTCAATATACTGGTTTTACGTCGGGTTTGCTGGAGATTAACGGTGCCCTCGTCTTCTCCACGGAATACGATATTTTCTCGATAGACCCCGCCTCCTGCCACCAAAATTGGCGGACGCATGAAGACTACAGTCCCGCTACACCGCAAGGCGTCAATCGGGGCCTCGCCTATTTGGACGGAATGCTTTATCGCGGCACTCAAGACGGCCGCGTTTTGGCCTACGGCTTCAAAACCGGCAAACGCATCTGGGAAACGCCGATTGCGGATCCCAAGAAGGCCGAGAGCGCTCCCGCCGCTCCGATTGCCTGGAACGGTCTGGTCTTTATCGGGAACGCTGGGGGCGACTTCAAGGGTGTTAAGGGCCGCATGTACGCCCTCGATGCAAAGACGGGTAAAATCGTTTGGGAATTCTATCTTGTGCCGAAGCAACCGGGGGACGTAACACGCGGCCCCGAGGGTGCATCTCCCCTCAACACATCGACGTGGCAAAACAGTCCCGGGGCGCCGATCACCGGCGGCGCTACCTGGACCTCCTATACCTTGGATCCCGATACTGGCCTGTTGTACGTGCCCGGCGGAAATCCCGCTCCCGATTTTGCGGATTCACTGCGGGAGGGGTCGAATCTTTACACGGGTTCGGTCGTCGTACTCGACGCCAAGACCGGCGACTACAAAAACCACTTCAAGATCGTGCCGAAGGACTGGCACGATTGGGACGTTTCGAGCGCGCCTGCCATCATCAAGACCGCTGGCGGCAAGAAGCTTCTGTCAGTCGCGCCAAAGGATGGGCACCTTTACGGCTTCGACCTGGCGACCAACGCTTTGCTTTACCGCGTGCCCGCGACACGGGTGGAGAACGCGAATGCCCCTTTTTCAACTGGTAAACCGGTTCACTTCTGTCCCGGCTCGGTTGGAGGAGCTGAGTGGAATGGTCCGGCATACGATCCCATGACAAATCTCATCATGATCGGTGAAGTCGAATGGTGCACCACCGTGACGCTCGAACCTGCCAAGGAAATCGAGGCCTCGGAGCCCGCAAAGCCGTGGTCTGGCGAAGCATCGATCAACCCGTTCAATACTTGGGGTAAGCAGGACCCGTTCGGCTCTTGGGCGGGGTGGGTCTATGCGGCCGATGCAGACAGCGGTGCGTGGAGATGGCGTGTAAAGACGAATTACCCGATACAAAGCGGCGTGACCCCAACTGGCGGCGGGGTGGTATTCTTCGGCGATATGGGGGGCAATTTCTACGCGGTGGACGCCGAAAGTGGACGTAAATTATGGGGCCGTAAAATCGGGGGCGCGATCGGTGGCGGCGTTATTACTTACACCATCGGTGGAAAACAAAAGGTCGCGGTCGCAACTGGCCTAACGGAAGTGCTTTGGCCAACGGAAATCACAACCGCCAAGGTCTCGGTTCTTGGAATAGAATAGGGTTGGTAAATCTTGAAGCGGTTTGCATTCGAGGCCCGGCGAACGCCATCCGCGACGGGTTAAGCGATGTCCCTTGAAATCGACCGCGAAAAGATCCCGCAGATCGTTCTGGTGCTTCAGGGCGGGGGCGCGCTTGGCGCTTATCAGGCCGGCGTTTATCAAGCGCTGCATGAGGCGCAAATCGAACCGGACTGGATTATAGGCACGTCAATCGGCGCAATCAATGCAGGTCTGATCGCGGGAAATGTTCCAGAACAGCGCCTCGCGAAGCTTCAAGATTTCTGGTCGCGCGTTACGCAAAGCCCCCTTCCCGCGTCCGCGGACGCCAACCCATTCATAGCCGCCTTCGCGCCCCATGCCGCCACCATCGCTGGCGGGGTTCCCGGATTTTTCGAGCCAAATCCCGCGGCCTGGATCGATACGAAGGCAAAGCTTGGAGCCGAGGAGGCCGCCTATTACTCTACCGGGCCGCTCCACCGCACGCTTCGCGATCTGATCGCCCCCAAGCTGCTCAATGCTGGAAGCCCCCGTTTGACCGTCGGTTCGGCAAATGTGCAAACGGGCGAAATGCACTACTTCGATAGCCGGAAGACCCCCCTGTCGATCCGGCATATCATGGCCTCTGGCGCCCTGCCGCCGGCCTTCCCGGCGATCAGGATCGACGGCGAACTTTACTGGGACGGGGGCGTTCTCTCCAATACCCCTTTGGAAGCCGTGTTCGACGACAACCCGCGCTGCGGCGGTTTGATCTTCGCTGTGCATTTGTGGAGACCGGAGGGGCCTGAGCCGGAGAGCATCTGGAATGTCATGGGCCGCCAGAAGGACCTCCAATATACGAGCCGCGCGGTAATCGACATCCGGCGTCAGAGACAGCTCCATAAGCTCCGTCATATCATCGAGGAACTGGCCCAGAAGCTGCCCGCCGAGATCCGCGCGGCGCCCGAAATAGCTGGGATGGCCGCCCACGGGTGCACGACCCGGATGCATGTTCTGCAGTTATCGGCGCCGCCTTTCGGTGGTGAGGATCCTTTTAGAGATATCGACTTTAGCGCCGAGGGCATCCGCGCCCGCTGGCACGCGGGCAACGCAGACACGAAGCGCGCGCTCATGGAAATGCCATGGAACCGGGAATTCGACCGGACGGAGGGCCTCATCCTTCATGAGGTTCGCGCCGGCCGCGTCATGGATGGCGATGACGTTCACCGCGCTCTCGCCGAATGCTAAGCACGCCTATGCCGCCGCGCTTGAGCACGTGCGGCAGCTTCAGCGCCGCACCCGGCCGGTTTTGCTTCCGCACCTTCACGATTTAGGCCGGAGCCATCGCCCCGATCACGCTTGGGGCTATTCGCATTCAGTCTCCGCGGCGCTTGTAAGCGGCAGCATCCGCGCCCGCATCGCCTCGATCTGCGCCCGGGCCTCGGCCTTGATGGCCGGAAGCTCGCTGACGCTACGTCCCGCGGTGGGAATGGGCGTGCCGACCGCCACCAGCGCGCGCGTGAAGCCGAATATCCAAGAATGCTTAGGCAGGGCCTTTCGGGTCCCGCACACGGCTATGGGCACGATCTGGGCGCCGCTGTCGAGCGCGAGCCGGAAGGCGCCGTCCTTGAACGGTCCCATTGTACCATCGGGGGAGCGCGTCCCCTCGGGGAAAATCACCACCGGCACGCCGCGGTCCAGCCAGCGCGTACACCCGTCCATGGCTTCCTTGGCGGAGCCGCCGCGGCCGCGGTGGATCGGGATGTCGCCCGCGAGCGTCAGCATCCAGCCCACGACCGGGATCCGGAAGAGCGACGCCTTCGACAGCCACTTCATCTCCCAGGGAAGGAACGAGATGAGGAAGGGGTCCGCGTGCGACTCGTGGTTGGACACGAACACCGTCCGGCCCCAGGAGCGGCGCGGAATATCGCCATACACGCGGAAGTGCCAGAATGGCGTCAGGCGGGCCGCGGTGACCCCCATTAGCCGGAAGCAGCGTCCGGCGACGATGCGCCGCCGGTCGAACGGCGCCGTGACAAGCCAGAGGATAAGCTGAACTACGAAGCCCACGGCCACGCAGACCGCGATCTCGAACCAGGTCCAGAATGAAAGCAGCTTCTGCCACATGACCGCGCATCTTCCCCATGTACAACGCAGAATGTGGTATCGCCCGCGCAGGCAAGCGTCAACGGGGTATCCGTGCAACGGTTAAGCCGGCACAGCCGCGTGCGCCTCGCCGGCAAACGCCTGTCTAATTAAGCGCTTAGCGAAACACGCCGATGCCGCCCCGCTTCACCACATGCAGCAGCTTCAGCGCGGCACCCGACGGCCGGCGCTCGCCGCGCTCCCATTGGCTCACCGTGCTCACCGCGACATTCATAAGCGCGGCCAGCACCGCCTGGCTTACCTTGGCCCTACCCGCACAACTATCGATGACCGCAATTTAGCTATTTACAAGCTGTCACGAAACCGCCATTCGATCTTGTTAACTTTAGACAAGCTGCATTCCTTATATTTTATGGGCGGGGAGATTACTTTGAGTTCGAACCGGTATGCCGATCAGTTCACGGCCATGAAACGCGAGGGCCACAAGCGCCCGCCCCCCGCTTTCGGTGCTCCAACTCTCATTTGGCACATCGGGGTCTGGCCGAAAAAAGAGTTTGCCGCCTCCGATACGAAACCGGACGTAGAGTTCGATGTCGAGCCTGATCCTCACCCCACCGAAGGGCGGCTTGGGCATGTAAAGGATCACGAAAACCGAATATATGCAAAGGCCCATTTGGACAACCGGAACCGGAGAGAAGAATTTGTTGAAAGTATCAATATTTTTCTAGGAAAATTACAAGACGGACGCCGCAGCGCTGCCAGCGTAGAACAATTTCACTGGATGAAGTATAATTCTGACAAGCGCTCTTCTTTCAGGGTTCTCGATCACGATTCGGTCGGTTTCACGCTATGGTGGTCTGGTCACGGAGCGGTAGCCGCAGGCGTATTTCCGGGGGAGGACGCCATAAGAGTGCGCGTTCAGGTAGAGTCGCACTTGGATCACTTTACTTTCAGTTTTTATATGGATGTAAGCAAGCTTTGGTTTTCGCATCCCGATGCCGAAGATAGAGTTTTCAATCTCGCCGACCAAGCCTGTAAGGGGGAGACGCGCAGAGCAATATTTCAAGCGGTAGAGAACCTAAGAAGTATTTGTGATGCTCGCATCTCAAATAATGATGTGATCGACAAGGATTTGCTTCCCGAAATTCTTCTCGAAGCCCCAGGACATAAAGGTCAGGCAGAAACGCTAAGGGAGTCTGCAAAACTCCTCTATAAGACCGTTTGGGAGCAATTTTGCAAGGATCTCGATTTTGATCGTGATGACATAGCTGGCGGAAAAGGAGAGATTTTCGCCGAATTCAGAGGGCTGGTCCACGCAGTGCGGGACGGCTGCGAACGAAAACCAGCCTTAAATGCGAAATCTTGGAAGCGCCCCGCTGCCGAGATTCGTAAACGACAAACAAGACACTAGCGAGGCCAACCGCGTTCTCAAAGCATACTGGCCGTTTGTGCGGCGAATTTCTCCTTACGCCGATCACCGGGAATTTATCGCTTGCGGAATGATGGATTGGCGCGCGCTCTACATTACAGCTCTCGGTTCTCAAGATGAATTCGACCCCAGAGACGAAAGCGAGAGCCGCCTTGCGGAGGTGCCGAAGGGCCATCTCATCGAACCGGAAAGTTATGCGGATTATCTAAAAGCCCGCCAGGAAAATGCTCTCCGGAAAGAACGCGGTGAGCCCATAACTCCAAGTCCAATCCGTTACCTGTTCCTAACAAAATGCGATCCCGACCGCCGGCAAATCGGGCGAATTGTCGCGCGCGTCTTCTCGCTCGGTACGATGCGGCTCTTTGCGCTCAAGGATTTGGATGTCATAAGGGAGGCTAGTCTCCACATTCGAATGCGGGGCCAGCATCTTGACGAAGTCATGAAGGCTTGGAGCAGGACGCGCGAAAAAATTGGTAAGTTCATCGAACAGCAAGACGAAAAAGGCCGCTTCAATCGGGAAACCGGAAAGCAAACTATAGATGCCAGGGACACGGAATTAAATAACCTCCTCACCGAACTGACCCAATTCGTGGAGAAGGATCTGATAGACATCAACGCGCATATAGAAGACCTTGGAGATGAATCGGTTGGTGGGCTTCCATACGCGATAAACCGTGCGCGTTATTATATCAAGTCTTTCATGGGAACGATGGAAACTCTCCGTGTTGGAAATATAGACGGATGGGTTTCCTATGAACTCGTTTGTCCGGCGGCGCCTAACGCCAACCTTTGAGTTTATCGATAGTACCGGACAACGCTTGAATTCATTGCGCATCCGTCTTCAGGCTGTAACGGAAAGTATACAAACGAGTGCGGTGCAAATCCAGACGGCGGCGACCCGGAGAAATACAGATACGCTCCGCGACATTGCGCAAATTTGGAAGAACACGAATAACTTACTAAAACTACTCTCAGTTATCGGTATAGCACTCACGGTAGTTCAAGCGTTATGGGTCTTCGGTTTGAAGGATGCTGCCCAATTTAGCATCTGCAAATATGTCATAAGCCGTCACTTTCCCGAAGATGGGCCGCATTTGTGTCCAAAGGAGTATTTTCCCGCGCCTTAAGAACCGGGTAGCATTTAGGATGGCTGCATGGGGCTCCCGGGCTCCATGTCCTGTCGGCGGCTTATTGCAAGTGCCGGATTAGGGGAAACGGAACTGTGGTTAGCGGCGATTTAACGCCCTTCATGACCGGGAGGCCGTCCGCGACGCCTAATTGCATGCGAACAGCGTGTGCCGGCACAAAAACGGCGGCAAAGGTAAGCCGTGTTGTAAGCATCGCTTACAACACGGCTGCGAGGCCGTGACCTTCACGGCCCGGCCTCGGCCAGGGCGAGGAGCTTGAGCCCGCGCGCAAGAAAGCCGAAGCCTTGCGGGCACCTCTCCAGCTTAACGCCCGCAGGCCAGCTTACCTTCGCGTTCCGCCGCAACTCCATTGAAACAACTTTGTGCCGTCCAGGCCGGACGGCACAAAGTTGCGGGGAATTGCGGCTGACGGGATTTCTTTCGTCCTCAGTCTTTCGGCTTGTTATCGATAAGCCGGGTCTGATCGAGTTCGAAGATCTGGGAGCCCTCGCCGCCCGATAGCAGGCCTGCCCCAGCGTAGATATTCAGCTTGGCGCGGGTATCGGCGATGTCGAGGTTGCGCATCGTCAGCTGGCCGATGCGGTCGACCGGCATGAACGCCGCGTCTTCCACCTTCTCCATGCTCAGCCGCTCGGGTTGATAGGTCAGGTTGGGGCTCTCGGTGTTCAGGATCGAATAGTCGTTGCCGCGGCGCAGTTCGAGCGTCACCTCGCCGGTGACCGCCCGGGCCACCCAGCGCTGGGCGGTTTCGCGCAGCATGAGGGCTTGAGAATCGAACCACCGCCCCTGGTAGAGCAGCCGGCCAAGGCGCATGCCGTTGATGCGGTATTGCTCGATGGTGTCTTCGTTGTGGATGCCGGTGACAAGGCGCTCATAGGCGATGTGCAAGAGCGCCATGGCTGGAGCTTCGTAAATGCCGCGGCTCTTGGCTTCGATGATCCGGTTCTCGATCTGGTCGCTCATGCCAAGGCCATGCCGGCCGCCAATGGCGTTGGCCTCAAGGAACAGCGCGACCGGATCGGCGAACGTCTGGCCGTTCAGCGCGACGGGCTGGCCCTCGCTGAAGCGCACGGAGACGGTTTCGGCCTTTACAGCGCAATCGTCGCGCCAGAACGGCACACCCATGATGGGATTGACGATCTTGATACCGCTGTCCAGGTGCTCAAGATCCTTGGCCTCATGGGTTGCGCCCAGCATGTTGCTGTCGGTCGAATAGGCCTTTTCGGCGCTCATCTTGTAGCCGAAGCCATTGGCGGTCATGAACGCCGACATTTCGGCGCGGCCGCCCAGCTCGTCGATGAACTGCTGGTCGAGCCAGGGCTTGTAGATCTTGAGGTGCGGGTTGGTCAGCAGGCCGTAGCGGTAGAAGCGCTCGATGTCGTTGCCTTTATAGGTCGAGCCGTCGCCCCAGATGTCGACGCCGTCTTCCTTCATCGCCGCCACCAGCATCGTGCCGGTCACGGCGCGGCCGAGCGGCGTGGTGTTGAAATACGTGATGCCGCCGGTGCTGATGTGGAACGCGCCCGCCTGGATCGCGGCGATGCCTTCGTGGGCCAATTGCTTGCGGCAATCCACGAGCCGGGCATTTTCGGCGCCATACTCCATGGCCTTGCGCGGAATCTCGTTATAGTCGGCCTCGTCGGGCTGGCCGAGGTTGGCGGTATAGGCAAAGACGCGGGCGCCCTTCTGCTTCATCCACAGGAGCGCCGCGCTGGTGTCGAGACCGCCCGAGAAAGCGATGCCGACTTTTTGCCCCTTGGGCAGGCTTTGCAGGATCGTACTCATAGAGCTTCCTATCGGTGAAGTGCCAGATGCCGTTTGCGATTTGGGAGCGTGAATATCAAATTTCGCGCCGATGGGCACGCGTTCAATAGCGGCTGCCGCCATGAAGCCGGGCGGCATTTAGGAGAGGCCCGGCGGCGCCACACGATTGGCCGCGAAAGCCCCTACTCGCTTTGCAATCAGGAGCTTGTGATGTTCGAGGAAGGCGCTGTGGCTTATGGCCAGCGCGACGCGGCCGGCTTCATTAAGCTCAACGCCCCGCGCCCGGGGCCGGCACGAATTGTTAAGAGGAGGTAGGCAGGTATCCTACCGCTAAGGGATGAGCCATAGTCATAGGGCATTACCCCTCACCCTGTCCCTCTCCCCATGGGAGAGGGGACGCCTTCTCAACGGCTGCGAGCGAACTCCCTCTCCCATTGGGAGATGGCTGGGGTGAGGGGTAATGCGCTTTGTGCGGATCGCTGCGTCAGTCCCTGACGTGGACGGTGACGGTCTGGGCCTGCCCGGAAGTTCCGCCGCTGTCGTCGGCCACCATGACGTCGAAGTTCGCGGTATGCCCAGGGTTCCCGTTATGGACGAAAAGAACGCGCGCCGCTTCGATATCGGCCTGGGTGAAATGGGCCACCGCCGTGCCCTTATTATTGGAGAGCGCAACGAAGCCGTTGACCAAATTTGAGACCGTGTAGAAAAGGTGGTCGGGCGTGTCGTCCGGATCGACGGCGGTGATGTCCTCGGTGGTGACGACCACGGACTTTCCGCGTCTTACCGTAATGTCGAGATCGCCCTCCAGCCGCGGCGGCACATTGCGCAGCTCCGCACTCAGGTCCGCACCCATTTCCATGGCGAGCTGGCCGTAGTTGACATGGCCGTTCACCGAGCCCGATGCGCGGATGCTGATGAGGTTCTTCACGAACACTTCGCCCTGAACGGAGCCCGCAACGTCGGCGCGGTCGCTCTTCAGAGTCCCGTAAAAGGTCCCGCCCTTATGGACGTTCACCTCTTCGGCGGCGAGTTCCCCTTCGAAATAGCCGCGGATTTCCATCTGCCGGCAATTCCGGATCTTGCCCTTGATCACGGTGTCTTCTTGAATGATCGCTTCGCGTGCCACTCGCCATGCCCCAATCGTTCGAATCCGCCCCTCACCATGCGGTGGCCAAGGAGCCCGCGGCCACCATAGGAGGTGAAACTGGGCCGCTGCAACGGAAATCGGGCGCACCGGAAGATTGAGGGGAAATGCGCAAGGATGTGTTGCGCCCAAACGGCAGTGCCTCCGGCCCCGCCAGCCCCCTATTTTTGGCGTCATCCCGCGCGCGGCACCGTTCCGGGATTACGGCCGAGGGGTTCCACCAGCGGAGGAAATAGCGCGCTCACAATTCTCTGGGATGCAGCCTTGCGAGAAGCCGGTGCAATTCCGGCCAGAAATACTGTCTGCCGGAGTAGCCCACGATGCGGCCCACCTCGCGGCCTTCATCGACCAAAACGAAAGTTGGCGTGACATGCACATCCCTCAGCCGCGCTAAATCGCGGGGAAGTTCCTCTTGTATGCCGATGCGGCGCGCCGGCGCCATCTGGCCCTCGCCGGTCTTGGCGTAGTTGCGTCCGATCTCACGCTCCCACGCCAGGCAATAAGGACAGCGCGCGCTGCCGAACACGACGAGTTCCGCCGCATTGGCGGCAGCGGGTAAGCCGGCAAGGGCGGCCGTAACGATGAGGGCGAGCGCCGCCAGGGCGCCGAGGGTTTTAGCAAAAGCGATCATGCGTACTCTCAGGTTAAGAGGGATGAGCTACGGCCATAGGGCATTACCCCTCACCCCAGCCCTCTCCCACAGGGAGAGGGAGTCCGCTCGCAGCCGTTGAGAGGGCGTCCCTTCTCCCATTGGGAGAAGGACAGGATGAGGGGTAATGCGCGTAATATGGTTCACTGACTCTGGATAACAGACGGTTAGCGGCACGCGGCTCAAGCCGCTTCGCGAAGGCGCGCGAGAAGCTTGACGCCGGCATAGCCGTCGGGTTTCATGCCAACCTTGATCTGGAACTTGCGGATGGCGGCCATCGTGTCTTTGCCGACGCGGCCGTCCGTGCCGCCGCTGTCAAAGCCAAGCGCGGTCAGGCGCTGCTGAATTTCCTGCACCTCGGCGAGCGTCGGTAGGCGCTCTCCATCGGGGAACTCCTGCACGAAAGGCCCTTCGCCGGCGATCCGGTCGCCCAAATGGCAGACGGCCAGCGTGTAAGTGTTTGCCGGATTGTAGGACTTGACCGCATCGAAATTGCGGGTCAGCAGGAAAAGCGGGCCGCCCGGAACGGGCTGCCAAAGCCGCGCTTGCTCCTGCGGGCGCGGGAACGGCTTGCCATTGGCGCGCGTAACGCCCGCGGCATGCCAGCTTGCGATGGTGCGCATGCCCCTGGCCCTGGCTGCAACGCCCGCAGGCGCGCGCACCTCGTAGCCCCAGCCTTCGCCTTTCCGGTAGTTCCCGCGCTGGGCGAGATACCTCGCCGTGCCCGCGAGCGCATCGTCCGGCGGACCATAAGGCGAAACGCGCCCATCGCGGTTGAAATCGACGCCCATATTGAGCCAGACCTCGGGCATCCATTGCGTGTGGCCCATGGCACCCGCCCAGGAGCCGATCATCTCCTCCGGCGTGCCCCAGCCACGCTCCACGATGACCAGCGCATTGAGCAATTCCTGCTCCCAATAGGAGCGGCGGCGCGGCTCGCCCCAGGCCAGGGCCGCGAGCGCGGGGAAGATCGGGCGCATGTGCTTGGGGTTGGTAATGAGATCGCCGTAGGCCGAACTCCATCCCCCACAGGCCCGCCATGATGTAACGGTCTACGCCATATTCGCGCTCGACGCGCTCCAGAACGCCTGCGTTTTCGCGCGCGCGCTCCTTGCCGGTGACGATCCGCCAGTCGGAGACGCGCCGGTTGAGGTATTGCCAAACCTCTTCCTGAAATTCGGGCTGATCGCGGTCGAGCTCATAGACGGAGAGGTCGGGCTTGAGCGAGCCCATGACCCGGCCGTAAGTGGCATCGGAGATGTCCTTCGCGCGGGCGCGCGATCGGAAGGCTTGGACCCACTCGGTGAAAGGCATGCGCGCCGATTGCGCCGCCGCGCTGCCGCCGAACCTGCAAGCTGCGAATGCGCCAAGCGTGGACGATAGCATCGTCCGGCGTGTTAAAGCTGTTGTCATGCCCGCGTAGCTCGCAGGCAAGAAGAGCAAAATTATGGTCTAAAAGTTAACGCGAGATCAAGAACGGCCGGGAAGCAGGGAGCTGGGATCGGCGAACCGTCCGTTCTGAATAACCTCAAAGTGTAGGTGGGGTTCGGTTGACACGCCGGAGTTACCGAGGTTTCCGATAACTTCGCCTTTGCTGACGCATTGGCCGGCTTTGACGTTGAAGTTGAGCAAATGAGCGTAAGCGGTTCGCAAGCCGTTGCCGTGATCGATGCGGACATAGTTTCCGTAGCCGGCTTCGCCCTTTGTTTCTTCGTTGAAGCGGTCCGCGGCTACAACGGTTCCGGCCTCGGCCGCACTGACCGGCTCTCCACCCGCTCCCCTATAATCCAGGCCGGCATGCAGACGCACGGTTTTTAGCAAAGGATGCGCCGCGTAACCGAATTTTCGATAGATTTCGCCTTGCGCAGGGTGCTGCAGCCGCCCTCCGGTCTCGCATGCATCGGCGCCGGTTGCGAAAACGGCCAAAAGCCCTGCAAGGACGATCGAAGCAGGTTTCATAGTTACAGCCTCCCCAGCATGCGGCGTTTCGCGCAAGGCCCATGGACCCGCCGCAGCGCTCATACAAATAAGCAGCTAAATTATGTCAGGGATGGGAGGCGTGGTCCGTGCGGACGGCAGCCTGGGCGCGGCGCGCAGCGCCATACGATAGCCGCCGCCATTCGGGCAGGTGCCGGTAACGATGCTGAAGCTACGGCCACAATAGATTTCGCCGCCGCGCGCGCAACACCAGCTTTATACTTGGTTTAGAAAGCCCAAACTGCGCCGGCCCCCGAATTGGGAGGCCGGTCTTTTAGCAGAGTACTTTAGCCGCCCCGGGGCTTGCAATCGCCTCTAGTTAGGGCAGCATGCCTGTTGGGCAAACAGGTCTTCAATCCCGATCTCCGGGATACCCTAATTCTTAACACCATTTCGCCGGGACAGCAAGGCTTACTGCAATCACAATTGCCACATGCGTGAAATCTTCTCTGGCGGCAAGCAACGCGGCCCATTAGCGTGTACGCCAATGGCCCGGCGGCAGAAGCCGCGGAGCAGACCGGCAACTAAGTTTCAGCCCGCGTCCCGCGCCTGCAGCTATAAGCCGCACCTATTTTATCATGAAGTCCGCCTTGGTCTTGCCCTTCGCGAGGAAGGGTTTCATCCAGCGCGGCGCGGGCCCCCGGCCGCTCCATTCCTCCCCATTCGGCCCGCGGTATTTCGCAGGCTGCTTGCCGCGCGGATGCTTGGTCTCGCGCTTGGCCGGCTGGGCGTTCAGGCCGAATAGTTCATGGATCGACACACCGAGTGTATGGGCGCTTTCGGCGACTTTCGCACGCAGCACTTCGATTTCCTTGGTTTTGCGCGACTCCACCTCGCCATCGATCTCTTTCTTGAGGTCCAATAGCGCGTCGAAAGAGTAGGTCGAGAGATCCAGCGTTGGCGCTTCGCGTGTTTGCTGGGGTTGAGGCGATTTGGCCATGAGTGGTTTCCTTCTGCGGGGATAAGTTTCCAAACGCAAACGCCAATGCGCCCGCGTCAGTCATAACTCGTGAAAGTGGGAATTCGAGAAACTCTTGCTAAGACGACGGCCGGGAATAAGCACTTCCCCCGAGCCGCTCATAACAATCTACAGCCTACATCGATATCACTAACTAAGTCTTAGCGATACCTATTCATCTTTATAGCGAACCATAAAAAAACAAAGTCCCTGCCGAGCCCCATAGAGAAAACCTATTGGGTGTAAATGTAGCGGCAGGCTCTTTATCCAATGCTTCGTCAATTATTACCAGCACTCAGTGATCCACACAACGGGCATTACCCCTCATATCGAATTCGCCCGATCCTGGAAACGGCCGTTGACCGCACGGTCCGCGCAACAGCCGGTCTCCAACATCGAATTGTCCAAATTGTCTGTTCTCCGGCAAGACGACAAATCATGGGGGTTGCCGATGCTGTACTTGCGGTTGTTGATCGCGGCGTTCCTGCTACAAGGGGTTGCGGCTCTGCCCGCCGCCGCGGAGAAGCGCGTCGCGCTTGTAATCGGCAATTCGGCCTACCTGAACGCAGGCACGCTGTCCAATCCCGCCAACGACGCCACCGACACCGCCAAGGTACTCAACGGGTTCGGCTTCGACGTGATCTTGGGGCTGGACCTTACCCGGCCCGACTTCGAACAAAAGGTGCGGGCTTTCTCGCACGCCCTGGAGAGTGCCGACGCGGCGGTGCTATTTTACGCCGGGCACGGGTTGCAGGTAGGGGGGAAAAACTATCTTTTGCCGGTGGACGCGAAGCTTAGCAGCGAGCGCGATCTCGATTTCGAGGCCGTCTCCCTGGATTTCGTGCTCAAGCAAATGGAAGTCGGCCGCGACGGCAAGATCAACATCGTGTTCCTGGACGCCTGCCGAGACAATCCGTTGAGCAAAAATCTCGCCCGCTCGATGGGAACGCGCTCGGTAAACGTCGGCCAGGGGCTTGCCGAGGTGCAGACCGGCGTTGGAACCTTCATCGCCTATTCGACGCAGCCTGGTAACGTGGCGCTCGACGGTGAGGGCCGGAATTCGCCCTTTACCGCCGCCTTCGCCAAGCATGTGCAGGAGCCCGGCCGCAATCTTACCGCGATCATGATCGATGTGCGCAAGGACGTGCTTGCGGTAACGGGCGGCCGGCAAGTGCCGTGGGACCATTCGGCGCTCACCAGCGATTTTTATTTCCAGGCGGGCGCTTCGCGATCCGCCGAGGGCGGCGCATCGCAAGCCACGGCTTCGCAGTCGAAGCTGGCCAGCGCGACATCCATTGCCGATCTCGATGCGCTCGCGGCCGGGCAAGACTGGGCCGAGCTGCACGACCGATTGACCGATATCAGCCCGGCGGCGCGCGACGCCCATTGGAACAGCTTGGTCGAGCAGGCGGCGCTTGGCGAGCTTGCCGCGCAAACGGCGCCCGGCGGGTCCGCGGCGGAGCGGTTCGCCGCGCTCGAACGCTACTACCCCAAATTCTCCTCGCTCGGCCGCTCGGACAAGTTCCTGTTGCTGCGCACCCAGGTTGGTCTCGCGGCCTTCTCCCACTGCTTTGCCGAAAGGAACGACGCCCTCAAATGCCGTAACGATCTTGAGCGCTTCGTCCATGCCGGTCCTGTCACCGCCGAGCTTGCCCTTGGCGCCGCGCATCTGATCGGCATCAAATTCAACCGCCAGGTTGCGCCGCTGTTCTACGAGCTGGGAGTGGACGCTCCGGGCGGCCAGGCCATCTGCGCCGACGCCGATTTGCGATACGATCTGATCCAGGCGCTCGAGCTGCCGCCGGACTATCGCGAGGCGAAGGCCGGGCGCGCGCTCGCGGAGAAATGCTGGGATTCGGTAAAGACTGCCGTTGCGGCAAATGTCGCCAAAACGGTTGGCGATGGCTACTACATGCACAACGCCTGCACGGCCCTGATCCAGCACAATGGCCTCAAGGGCTTGCTGGAAAAGAGATGCCAGGCCGCGGTCAAACAATGAAGGGAAATGCGATGAAGACCTTAGGCCGGATGGGACTATTTGTGGCGGCTGTGAGCTTGATTGCGGCTGCCGCGCAGGCGAAAGAATCCCGGTCTCCGAAGGCTCCCCCGCAGCGGAAGGCGTCCGAAGAGGCCCAGCTCGCCGCGCACGCAAAGTCCGCGAACAAAGAGTGCGGCTCTTCGATGACGGTAAAGTTCGACTGGCGCGGCGTGCACGAGAACGATCTATCCACCTACAGCGCAAGCGGGTGGTGCAACGCCCTACTCGAAGGCATCGGGCGGGTGTGCAGCGATGCCCCCGGCAAGGACGCGGTCAAGGAGAAGATCAAGAGCGTAACCTGCGGCTTCGGACCGGACCGGGCGCTCTCGCTGAAGGATGGCGTCCTCGACTACAAAATCAGCTTCAAGTCGGTGAACGACGCGGATTTCGTCTACGAAACCCTGGAAAACGCGCTGTAATCGTTGCGGTCGCGCTATTGGATCGGAGTAGGCGTCATTGCGAGCGCAGACGGCACCGGGCAGGTTCGGCGTAATGGAGTAGCATTACCTCAAGTTTCCTTACGCACAACGCACGGCCGAGCCTGATCCGCCACAGTTGGCTTTACGGACACAAAGGGAAAAAGATCCCAGGCAATTGTCAAACTAGTGAAGGGAAATGGGATGAAGACCTTGGGCCGGATCGGAATATTTATGGCGGCTTTAGCGCTGATCGCGACTATCGCCCAGGCGCAATCCCCGTCCACAAAGATGCAGCAGCTAATGGCGTCCGAAGCGGCGAAGCTGGCCAAGGACGCGGAGAACACGAGCAAGGTGTGTGGCGGCTCGATCGCCGCGAAATTCGACTGGAGCGGTTTGCAGGAGGATGCTTTGGGCTACCAAAGCGCACATCTGTGGTGCGATTCCGCGCTCGAAGCGATCCGGCGGGTGTGCAGCGATGCCCCCGGCAAGGACGCGGTCAAGGAGAAGATTAAGAGCGTAACCTGCGGCTTCGGACCGGACCGGGCGATATCACTGAAGGATGGGGCACTCGACTACAAGATCAGCTTCAAGTCGGTGAATGACGCGGATTTCGCCTACGAAGCCTTGGAAAGCGCGCTGTAATATCAATCGCGGCAAGCCCCCCCTTCTCTGCCACCGGGCGCCCGCCACGGCTTACCCGGACCGGTCTTCCACCGGCTGGAACCCGCCAGCTTCCTGGCGCACATGCAATCCAGAAGAATCCAGCGCCTGCACGGCCAAGCTCTTGCATTAAAATGCATGTGATCACGATCTTTTGTCGCCGCGACGGTCGCGTTATGCATTTTTTTGCGTGTTTGCAGCTTGCGGCGGCGGCTTTAAGCATTATAGTGCTTATCGAAGGCCACGGAGATAAGCCGGATGACCAAGCGCATCGACTTTCAGACGGACCCGTCGCGCTACCGCCATTGGCGCGTCGCGTATGACGGCGACACAGCAACGCTTTACATGGATGTCGCCGAGAAGGGCGGCCTCTTCGAGGGCTACGGCCTGAAGCTCAATTCCTACGATCTCGGCGTCGATATCGAGCTTGCCGATGTGGTGCAGCGGATGCGCTTCGAGCATCCCGAGGTCAAGGCCGTCGTGCTGCGCTCCGGCAAGGACAACGTATTCTGCGCGGGCGCGAACATCCGCATGCTGGCCAGCACAAGCCACGCCCACAAGGTCAATTTCTGCAAGTTCACCAACGAGACCCGCAACACCTTCGAGACCGCCGGCGCCGAGTCCGGGCAATACTACATCTGCGCGATCAAGGGCGCCTGCGCGGGCGGCGGCTACGAACTGGCCCTTGCTTGCGATCACATCATCCTGACCGACGACGGCTCGTCGAACGTGGCACTCCCCGAGGTGCCCTTACTCGCGGTGCTGCCGGGCACGGGCGGCCTCACGCGCGTCACCGACAAACGGAAAGTTCGCCGGGACCTCGCCGACGTTTTCTGCTCGATCGAGGAAGGCGTGAAAGGCAAGCGCGCGGCCGAGTGGCGGCTTGTCGACGAGGTGGTTCCAAACTCGAAGTTCAACGAGATCGTCGCGGACCGGGCCAAGAGCTTCGCCGCGAAAGCGGCGGTGAAAAAGGCGCGCGGCATCTCTCTAACACCGCTGGCCAGAACCTTCGGGGAAGATGGCTCCGTCACCTACTCCACCGTTGAGGTGGCCATCGACCGGAAACTTGGCGTCGCAACCGTTACAATATCCGGCCCTTCGGAACCGGCGCCGGCCGCCGTGGACGCGTTGCAGGCGGAGGGTGCCAAGACCTGGATGCTTCGCTGCGCGCGCGAGCTTGACGACGCAATCCTCCATTTGCGTAACAACGAATTCGAAGCGGGCGTCATCAAGTTCCAAACGCAAGGCGATCCAGCGCTCGTTGCCGCCCATGAGCAGTTTCTCTTGGCCAACCGCAAGCACTGGCTGGCCAAGGAAATCCTGCTCTACTGGAAGCGCGTGCTGAAGCGGATCGATCTTACCTCCCGGTCGCTTGTCGCGCTGGCCGGGCCGGGCTCCTGCTACGCCGGCACCTTGGCCGAGATTTTGTTCGCCTCCGACCGCAGCTACATGGCCGAGGGCAAATTCGGCGGCGATAACCGGCCGGAAGCGACGGTCACTCTGACGGAGGCGAATTTCGGCCTCTACCCGATGTGCAACGGTTTGACGCGCCTGCAAACCCGCTTCCTGGGCGAGCCCGAAAGCGTCGAGCGGGCGAAGGCGGAGACCGGGGCGGCGCTCGACGCGCGCAAAGCGCACGATATGGGCCTCATCACCTTCGCCTTCGACGACGTGGATTGGGACGACGAAATCCGCGTCTTCCTGGAGGAGCGGGCGAGCTTCTCCCCCGACGCGATGACGGGCATGGAGGCGAACTTGCGCTTCGCCGGGCCGGAAACCATGGAGACCAAGATATTCGGACGCTTAACCGCCTGGCAAAACTGGATTTTCCAGCGGCCCAACGCCGCCGGCGAGAACGGCGCGCTCAAGCGCTACGGCACCGGCAAACGCGGCGAATACGACAGGCGCCGCGTGTGATGTGAAATGAGAGGGCGCAACCCCTCACCCTGTCCCTCTCCCTGTGGGAGAGGGGACGATGTTGCGTCCGCCACGCCTAATTCGGGCGTCCCTTCTCCCATGGGGAGAAGGACAGGATGAGGGGATACAGCGCCAGCGAAATACTCAAGAATAGCCCCAAGGAAACCGGCCATGACTGACCTAACCAACGTCGCCTACGACACGCAAATCCCGAACAATGTCGGCCTTTCGAGCGACGGCCGCATTCTCAAGGCGCTTGAGAAGTGGCATCCGGGCTATCTCAAATGGTGGAACGATCTTGGGCCGGACGGCTTCCAGGACAGCATCGCCTATCTGCGCACGGCCGTCAGCGTCGATCCCAAGGGCTGGGCTAAGTTCGACTATGTGAAGATGCCGGAATATCGCTGGGGCATCCTGCTCGCGCCGAAGGTCGAGGGCCGCACCATTCCTTGCGGCGAGCACGCCGGCGAGCCCGCATGGCAGGAAGTGCCGGGCGAATACCGCTCCATGCTGCGCCGGCTGATCGTCATCCAGGGGGACACCGAGCCGGCGTCCGTGGAACAGCAGCGCCATCTCGGCAAGACGGCGCCGTCGCTCTACGACATGCGCAACCTGTTCCAGGTGAACGTCGAGGAAGGCCGCCATCTCTGGGCGATGGTCTATCTGCTGCACAAATATTTCGGCGCCGATGGCCGCGAGGAAGCTGACGGGCTGCTGCGCCGGCAATCGGGTTCGCAGGAGGCTCCGCGCATGCTCGGCGCCTTCAACGAGGAGACGCCGGATTGGCTTTCCTTCTTCATGTTCACCTATTTCACCGACCGCGACGGCAAGATGCAGCTTGAAAGCCTGGCGCAATCCGGCTTCGACCCGCTGTCGCGCTCATGCCGCTTCATGCTGACCGAGGAGGCGCATCATATGTTCGTCGGCGAGACTGGCGTCGGCCGCACCATCCAGCGCACCTGCGAGGCCATGGCCGCCGCCGGCATCGCGGACCCTTACGACATTGAGAAGATCCGCGAGCTGGGCGTGATCGACCTGCCCACGATCCAGAAGAAGCTCAACCTGCATTACACGCTCTCGCTCGACCTGTTCGGCCAGGAAGTCTCGACCAACGCCGCCAACGCCTTCAATGCCGGCATCAAGGGCCGCTACCAGGAGACCAAGATCGAGGACGATCACAAGCTGACGAACGCAACCTATCCGGTCGTGTCCATGAAGGACGGCCGCATCGTCAGCGAGGATGTGCCCGCGCTTTCGGCGATCAACATGCGGCTGCGCGACGATTATTCGAAGGATGCCGCGGGCGGCGTCGGCCGCTGGAACGGCATCATCGAGAAGGCCGGCGTCGAGTTCGAGATGAAGCTGCCGCATCAGGGCTTCCACCGCCACATCGGTTCCTTTGCCGATACGCATGTCTCGCCGGACGGCATTGTGCTCTCGAACGAGGAATGGGCGGCGAAGCGCGACGAGTGGCTGCCCAGCTCCGGCGATGGCGATTTCATTCAATCGCTGATGAAACCCGAGCTGGCGCCCGGCAAATATGCGAGCTGGATCGCGTCCCCCAAGGTTGGCATCGACAACAAGCCCGGCGACTTCGAATACGTGAAGTTGCACGACGCTTGATTTCCGTCAGTCATTCGGCAAGTGCCCCCTCATCCTGTCCTTCTCCCCGAGGGGAGAAGGGACGCCCGAAATAGCCTCCCACTTTTGGCAGAGGGCCGCAGCGTGCTCCCTCTCCCCTTGGGGAGAGGGCTGGGGTGAGGGGGTCTTAACCCAGGTGCGGCAATGAGCGAATTCATCAAACAGCATCTCATCGATCCGGAAATCTGCATCCGCTGTTACACCTGCGAGGAGATGTGCCCCGTTGGCGCGATCGCGCATGACGGCCGCAACGTCGTGGTGGAGGCGTCGAAGTGCAATTTCTGCATGGATTGCATCGCGCCCTGCCCTACGGGATCGATTGACAGTTGGCGGGTGGTCGCGAGGCCATACGCTCTCGCGGAGCAGCTCGCCTGGTCAGAACTTCCGGCGCAGGAAGAGCATTCCAACGGTGCCGCCGCTGACAGCACCGCGGTGGAAGCGCTGGACGACGCGGTCTCCGCGCTGCTCGCCGAAGCCCACAAAGGCACGTGGGGCCGCGCGAAAGCGCCGGCCTCGGCGTCGAAGCCCTCGGTCAATCTCTACACACTGGGCAGTCCGCTCGAAGCCACCGTTCAGGGCAACTACCGCCTGACCGCGCCGGATGCCGATTCCGATGTCCGCCATATCATCCTCGACCTGGGCAGCGCACGCTTTCCCGTGCTTGAGGGGCAGAGCATCGGCATCATCCCGCCCGGCACGGATGCGAACGGCAAGCCCCACCTGCCGCGCCTTTACTCGGTGTCAAGCCCGCGCGACGGCGAGCGCCCGAACACGAACAACCTCTCGCTTACCGTCAAGCGCGAGCCGATGGGCGTCTGCTCGAACTACATCTGCGATCTGAAGAAGGGCGGCAAGGTCAAGCTCACCGGCCCGTTCGGCTCGACCTTCCTGATGCCTGGCGAGCCGCAAGCCAAGCTCATCATGGTTTGCACGGGCACCGGCTCCGCGCCCTTCCGCGCGTTCACCATGCGCCGCCAGCGGACCATTCCCGGCGCCACCGGCTCAATGCTGCTGTTCTTCGGCGCGCGCACGCCCGGCTCGCTGCCCTATTTTGGGCCGTTGATGAAGGTGCCGGACGAGTTCCTCGCCAAGCACTTCGCCTTCAGCCGCGCCGCCGGGCAGGCGAAGACCTACGTCCAGGAGAAGCTCCGCGACGCGCACGCCTTCGTCGCGCCGCTGCTTGAGGACGGCAGCACGCACATCTACGTCTGCGGCCTGAAGCGGATGGAGGAAGGCGTCGAAAGCGCTTTCGAGGATATCGCGAACAGTGCAGGATTGAGCTGGGAAACCATACGCGAGCAGATGCGGGAGACGGGGCGGTATCATGTCGAAACCTATTGAGGGGCGCGATCATAGCGAGTTCGAGCACGGCGAGGAGATACGGCAGGAAAAGCCGTTCCGGCACAGCATCCGGGTCCGCTGGGGCGATTGCGACCCCGCCAAGATCGCCTATACGCCGAACATTCCCGCCTGGGCGATCCAGGCAATCGAGGAGTGGTGGAAGCATCACGCGGGCGTCGACTGGTACGAGATCAATCTGGATCATCATGTCGGCACCCCGTTCGTGCATATGAAAATGGACTTCCGCTCGCCGGTGACGCCCCGCCACATGCTGGACTGCGACGTGCGCCTGAAACGCCTCGGCACCCGCTCGATCACGCACGAGGTCAAGGCGTATCAGAATGGCATTCTGTGCTTCGAGGGCGAGTTCGTCGCGGTGTTCGTGGACGCCGGACACGCCAGTTCGCGAACGCCGCCCGCCGATATTCTCGCCGCGATCAAAAAGAGCGTATTGGAGGACTGACACCGGCTCCGCTCCAATGCTTCGCGAACCGGTGGTCGTCATCTCGGAAACGCCGAAGGCATTATGCGGGACCTTCACAAATTCGGGCCGGCATTTGTTAAGATCCCGGACAAACGCTGAAGCGTTTTCCGGGATGACAGTCTGCGAAGCAATCGAGCGGATTGGCCGGCACCGGATTTTAAAGAGCGCCCGGGCAGCAGCGTTGCGGTTGCGACACAGGAAGCGGGCAACTGTCCGCGAGACGCAGCGCGATCCTCGCGAAATCGTGAAGCTTCAGCTAGCCTGCCAGCATGATCAGACCCATCGCATGGCGCGTAGCAGCCTTATCCGTTTTTTGTGTGGCTCTTTTTGTTGGAGCAGCGGCCCGCGCCGCGGGCGTCACGCCCAACGACGCGGCGCACTTCCTGGCTGGCATGCCGGTCGAGGCCGGTTCGCCGTTGGAGCCGCAGACGAAGGAGAAGGCGTTCACCGAGCATGCCGAACTTTTCGGCAAAGCCTGGGCGGGGCTCGAATCCGGGCAGCTCGCGAAGGTCAAGGCGTGGTCGGCGGAGAACTTGAAAACTCCGCAATCGACGCTGTTCTATACGTTCAGCGGCCCGGACTTCCTCTACGCCAACGCCTTTTTCCCGAAGGCTGACACCTATGTGATGGCCGGCCTAGAGCTGCCGGGCGAAATACCGGACATCGAAGCACTGCCGAAACGGTCGATTCCGCGCGAGCTTTCCGCGATCCGCACCTCGCTCAACAGCGTGATGAGCTATAGCTTTTTCATCACCTCGGAGATGAGCAGCCATCTTTACGACCGCCGCAATCTGACCGGTGCGCTACCCGTCCTCTACGTTTTCCTGGCGCGCTCGGGCAAGACCATTGAGAGCGTGAGCCTTGTGGAACTCGATAAGGACGGGGTTTTGCATCCCGCCGCCACGCTGCCTCCGGTGCGGGGCAGGAGGGAACAGGCCCAGGTGGCGAAGGGCGTGAAGATCACCTTCTCCGGCGAGAGCAAGCAGCCGCAGGCGCTCTACTATTTCGCGACAGACCTCTCGGATAAGGGCACGGAAAACAGCGGGTTTCTGAAATTCTGCGAGCAATGGCGCACTGGCGACAGCCTGGTTAAGAGCGCGTCTTATCTCTTGCACGACGGTAGCTTCTCGCGTGTGCGGAATTTCCTGCTTGCCCGGAGCGCCACCCTCGTACAGGACGACACCGGCATACCGCTCAAGGATTTCGACTTGGCGCAGTGGGATTTGCGGCCGTTCGGGAACTATATAAGGCCGATCCCGATATTTTCAGGGAACTATCAGCGCGATTTGCTTAATTTCTTCACGGAGCAGCACGCCCAGCCGATTGGGTTCAATATCGGCTACCAGTGGCGAAACAACGGGTCCAGCGTGCTCCTGGCCACCAAGAAGCCCGGCCGCCGCGAGCAAGCCTCCTCGGAGGCGCAAGCTCCAGCAACCGCGCCAGTAAAAGGTCAGTGATCTTCACCGCCTTGGCGTTTTTCCGCGGCGTCATTCCCGCGAAGGCGCGTAAGCGCTGAAATTAACATCGCACGGCGGAACGAACGAGCGAATTCCCCCTCATCCTGTCCTTCTCCCCATGGGAGAAGGGACGCCTAAACCAGCCGCAGCGAGAGTTCTTGCGTCCCCTCTCCCATTGGGAGAGGGGCAGGGTGAGGGGCGGAACCACTGTTATGTCAGCGCCTATACGCCTTCGCGGTGCGGCGGGATCCCCCACGGCCTCTATGCCAAGCCATGGGCGCCTGCCGGTCCAAATAAGGTGCTCACGCCATGCTCCGTCTTTTCCCAAGGGCGCGCAGATTAAGGCCAAACCGCGCGGTAGGCCGCCGCCGGCACATAAAGCCAATAGATGGGGCTTATCGGGCCCCGGCCGGTCGCCCCACGCACCAAAGCCGCCAGCCCCCGCTTGCGCGGCTTTTGGGTGTTTGGGAGGATTAAGGCGCAAGCTGCCATATTCTTTTGCCGTCCTGCGCCTGTCGCGGGTCAGTGGCTTTTGGCAGGGGCGCGCCAAATAGGCTTATGACTTGGGTTTGGGGGACAACGTCTTGCGCACTGTCGAAATGTTGTGATGCTTTCTTCTATCTCTCGCTGTCTGCGAGATGGAATGGTGATAGAGCGAGCCATCGTGGCCAGTTCATTCAATGTAATTTGGATAAACTCAGCTATTTCCTCGTCCGTCGCATCGAAATTACTCATACTATTCCCCACAGTTACAAACCCAGCACGGTTGATCGGTTGAAAAATAGGTTGTGCCGGATTGTTGAGTATAGCGGAACGGGAAGCGGGTGTAATGCGGTAGCCAATGGTTTTGCACCGGAACAAGTGTAAGGGCCTGTTTTTCCACAAAACACCGCTGCCGGACAGCCGCCAGACAAGCGCGCCCCCCTCTTCCCATGCCTCACAATCCGCCCGCGAAGCGCGTGCATTTAGCCCCGCGGAGGCAGGGCGGGAATGACGGCGCGGAAGGACGGCAAGCGAACTCAAACGCCACACCGCAAATATCGGCATCTACGCCAGGCCATGCGCACCTGCCGGTCTAAATGAGGCGCTCACGCCGTGCTCCGTCTTTTCCCAGTAGAAGGGCGCATGGACGAGCTGCCAAACCGCGCGGTAGGCCGCCGCCGACACGTAAAGCCAATAGATTGGGATGAAGATGACGTGCCGCCAAAGCCCCTTGTGCTTTGTCCCCCGCAGGCTCATCGCGCCCAGCACGATATTCACGGCGTAGCCTCCCGCGAAATTCGCAACCGCGATGACGAGCAGAATGTCCTCCGCCGGTGTCACGCCCCTCTGAAACAGCGTGCCTTGCCATGCATCGTAGGCCAGCACGAAGTAGCACAAAGGATGGGCGAGCGCGGAGACGATGATGCCGGCGAAATAGGCGTGGAAGGCAAGGAAGCCCGTGAGCCCTGTCTCGCGCAGCGTGGCGAGCGGCGCGCGCATATGGACGCCGAAGGTCTGCATCCAGCCTTTGAGCCATCGCGTGCGCTGCTTGACCCACGGCACCGATTGGCAGCACGCTTCCTCATAAGTCGTGGAGTTGAGCATCTCGACCCGGTAGCCGGCCCGGTACAGCCGCATGCCGAGGTCGGCATCCTCGGTGACATTATACGGGTCCCACGCGCCCAGATGGCGCAGCACGCCGATGCGGAAATGGTTCGAGGTGCCACCCAGCGGCAGGGGCAGGCCGAACCGGCTTAGAAGCGGCAACAGCCCCCGGAACAGCGTCGCATATTCGATGGTGAACTGGCGCGACAGCCAATTATCCGTTGCATTGAAGTAGTCGAGCCGGGCCTGCAGGCAGGCGACATCGGCGGAGGCGCGATGGAAGCGGGTGGCGGCTTTGCGAAGCTGATCGGGCTCCGGCCGGTCTTCGGCGTCGTAGATCACGGCCAGATCGCCGGTCGCGAATTGCAGGGCATAATTCAGCGCTTTCGGTTTCGTGCGCGGCTGCCGGTCCGGAACGACGATCAGATCCACGTTTCCGGGGAAGGCAAGCTTCGCCGCCGCCTCGATGGTGCCCGCGTCCACCTCCTCCAGCACGATCTTGATGTCGAGCTTTGCCGCAGGGTAATCGAGCCGGGCCAGCGCCTCCGCTAAATGCGGCAGGATTTCAACCTCCTTGAAAAGCGGCACGAACACGGTGTAGCGGGGCAATTCGGCATCGCTCAAAAGCTGCGGTTTTTCCGCCTCAGCCTTGGGGAAGGCCAAGCTCACCACGGCGGCGAAGCGCAGTACGATCGCAAGCAGAAAGAACACTGAGAGAAGCAAGGCGCAAAACTCCGCCGCCATCCTGGGTGCCACGATCCAAGCCCCCAATACCAGGCCTATGGCGATCCCGCCCAGGTTGACCTGCCACGCCGCCAAGCCCGTCTTGGCGCTCCAATCCGGGTGCCTCTTCATGAGGCCGGCCACTGCCCGCGCCACCATCACGCGTCCGTAAGATTGGCTCACCGAATTTATCAGCTCCTGCCGGGTAATCAGCTTCAGATACTGTCTCTTTTTGCCAAGCTGCTGCGACAACGCGATCAGCCGGGAAATGGAGAAGTTCTGTCCATTCAGGGCCACGACGGGCGCATCCTTGGCGGCAAGCGGGACCGGCCGCTCGATCAGAAGCCACGCCTGCGAAGGTGCGGCCGGCAAATGCACGCGGTAAGGCGCCTGGCCATCCGCGAAGGAGAGCATGTGCGACAGTTTCTCATAAAACTCCGAGGCCTTGAGCATCCCCGATGCGATCGCCGTGTGGACAAGCCCGACGCTGGCGTTACGGGCCTGCATCTCCAGTTCCGCAACGACGTGCAAGGGCCAGCCAATGGAGATGAAAAAGTTGCGCTCCAGATCGATTTCGCTGCCAATGCCATATTCGAATCGCGATGCGGGCTCAGCTAGGTACGGCCAATCGCTTGCATTGCCGTTTTGGCCGGGGCTATGGTCGCCGCGATACGAACCGTCTGGAACGAACCCATAACTCATACGCCCCCGCATATTTTATAAAGTGTTTCAACTATTGTTAGAAGATGGAAATATCCTGCCCCTGTCAATCAACTGGAGGTTGTGGTGAAAACCTGGGCACTCTACTTCTGGTATGCGAAGATGCTCCGCGGCCTTACGGTGACGGCCGTGGCCGCATGCATCGCACTAACGCCGCAGCACGCGGGCGCTCAAAACAGCCCGAAGCCCGATTGGTCCTGGCTGCCGGCGCTGCGCGTTTTGACCGACCCGGATTATCCGCCCTTCAACTATTACGACGAGGAAGGCCAGCTCACCGGCTTCAACGTCGATCTCGCCCGCGCGATCTGCCGCGAGCTTTCGGTGACTTGCGAGATAAACGCAGCGGACTGGAATACGCTTATTCCGTCGCTGAAGAACAACGAGGCCGACGCCATCGCCGCTTCCGTGGCTATCTCGGCAAAATCTATTGGCGAGGTGGACTTCACCAACCGCTATTACTCGACCCCTGCCCGCTTTGCCGCGAAAGTTGGCAGCTCCATCGGCGAAATTTCCGTTGCCGAGCTGCAAGGCAGGAAAGTCGCGGTGGTACAGGGCTCCGCGCACGAGGCTTTCTTGCGCGATTTTTTCGAGGGCGCGAAAATCGTGCCTTACGCTTCGGACGCCGAGGCTCGCGCCGCTCTCAAGAACGGTCAGGCGGACCTTTTATTCGGCGACGGCATCTCGCTGATGTTCTGGATTCAGGGCACGGACAGCGGGCGGTGCTGCGAGTTCAAGGGCGAGGGCTATAGCGAGCCGCGCTATTTCGGCGACGGCGTGGGCATCGCGGTGAAGAAAGGCAATGCGCGGCTGCGCGAGGTGCTCGACTACGCCCTGGCCCGCGTCAAGGCATCCGGCCGTTACGAAGAATTGATGCTCCGGTATTTCCCGCTGCCGCTTTATTAGTGCGCGCGTTCCAAATCGTCATCCCGTGCGCGCCGCGGCATGAAATGACGCTGCGCAGACACGGATCGCAAAGGACTCGGGATGACGGCCGGCAAACATTCAACCGTATTTGGCATTAGCCAAGAAGCAACCCCGATATAATTATCGAAATGTCGTCCTGGAACGGATTGCCGGCCCCGGCATTTTTTGCCGTCGGATCGATTATTCCGCCGCCGGGACAATCGGCTTGAACCAAGCACGAGGCCCAGCACACTAAATCGTAACCCTGTCCATTTATCGATGTGCGGAGAGGACCATCCGAAAAAGCGTTGAACCTTGGCCACAATTATTAAAATTGGCGCGCGTCAAGGTGCACTCAACCTGGAGTGGATGGCAAAGCTGCGGAAGGCTGAATAGTGTCGCGTAAGGCTATGCTGGGGAGCATTGAGAGTGCGTAAAAGAATTACCGGTTGGCGCTTTGCCCGCCATTGGCCTCGATTTGCGCTGGTTGCATGCGTGGCGTTTGTAAGTACCGGGGCCGTGGGCACCGCTTTTGCACGCTCACGCCACCATGACGGCGAAAACCCGGCAAGCGAAAAGGCAGGCGAGCCCGCCGCGCCCGAAGGCCCCTTGTATTTCGTGATCTCGACGAACAAGCAGCACGTCTCCGTATACGGCAAAAATGGCCTTTACGAAGTTTCGCCCGTCTCGACCGGCAGGCCGGATCACCCTACCCCGCACGGCATCTTCAGCATCATCGGCAAAGAGCGCTACCATCATTCGAACCTCTACAGCGGCGCTCCCATGCCGTTCATGCAGCGCATCACCTGGTCCGGCGTCGCCATGCACGAGGGCGTCCTGCCGGGCTATGCCGCCTCGCATGGGTGCGTGAGGCTGCCCCATGAGTTCGCCCAGCGCCTTTTCCGCTATACGGAGGGCAACGAGCGGGTCATCATCTCTCATCAAGACATCGTGCCCGCCCGCATTTCACATCCGGGCCTGTTCGAGCCGAAGCTGATGGAAGCGCCTGGCGCAAGCGTCGCTTCCGGATCGGGGCAGATGCTGCAAAACGCCATCGCGCTTACGCAAAGCGCGCGGCTGACGGACGGCGTGGAGAAGCTCGACGTTGCGGTGACGCCGGACGCGCCCGATGCGAACCAGGCCGCTCACGCTCAAAAGCTTCTCAACCCCCTCGAATTTGCGAAGGCCATGAAGGCGCAGGCGGCCAAGCGGGCCGAGGAGGCAGCGGCTGCGCTCAATCCCGCGCGTAACGCCATCGAAGCCCAGGCGAAAGAAGTACGCGAGGCCGCCTTCAACGCGCGGAAGGCCGAGACCGGCTTGGCCAACGCCAAGGACCTGGCCGCGACCGCGGACCAGCGGATGAAGCGGGCGGCCGCCGATGTAGAGGCGGCGAAGGCCGCGTCTGACACCAAGGTCCAGGCCGAGGCTAAAGTCGCCGAGGCGGAAGCAGCCCTTTCCGCCGCGCAGCGCGTCAAGGCCGAAAAGGACCAGAACGCCGCATCCGGCCCGGCGCCCAGCGCCGTGGAAGCGATGACGAAGGAGGCCAGGGAAGCGGCAGCCGCGGTGCGCAGGGCGGAGAGCGCCTCGGACAACGCCAAGGATTTGCTCGAATCCGCAGTCCGCCGGGTGAAGAAGACAGCCGGTGACGCAGAGGCCGCGAAGGCCGCCGCCGACGCCAAGGGACAGGCCGAGGCCAAGGTTGCCGAGGTTGAAGCAGCCCTTGCCGCCGCCCAGCGCATCAAGGCGGAAAAGGACCAGGAGGCAGCCTCCAACCCCGCGGGCGACGAGGCCAAGGCGAAGGACGCCAGGGAAGCGGCAATCGCTGTGCGCAAGGCGGAGAGCGCCCTCGCCAGCGCCAAGGACGTGCTCGAAGCCGCGGACCGGCGCGCGAAAAGGACAGCCGGTGACGTAGAGGCAGCGAAGGCTGCCGCCGATGCCAAGGCCCAGGCCGAGGCCAAGCTTGCCGAGGCAGACACAGCCCTTTCCGCCACCCGGAGCGTCGAAAAAGGCCGGAACGCAGCACTCAGTTCAGCGCGCGACGCCATGGAAGCCAAAGCGAAAGACGTAAGGGAAGCGGCAGCCACGGTGCGGAAGGCTGAGACCGGCCTGGCCAGCGCCAAGGATTTGCTTGAAAACGCAGACCGGCGGGCGAAGCTGCTTGCCAGCGAAGAAGAGGCTTTGAAGGCTGCCGCCGAGGCCAAGACGCAGGCCGGAGCCAAGCTTGCCGAGGCCGAAGCCGCGCTCTCCGCCGCCCAGCGCTTCAAGGCTGAGAAGGACCGGGACGCCGCCAGCGCCTTGAAAGCGTACAAGGACGCCGGCTATGCACAGAAAGCGGCGGCGGATGCGGCGAAGTCCTGGAACCGCAGGCTCGCTCCCTTATCCATTTTCGTGAGCCGGAAGACCCAGCGCCTCTATATCCGGCAGGGCCAAGTCAAAGTCTTCGATGTGCCGGTAACGATCCGCGAGCCCGGGAAGCCTGTGGGCACCCATTTATTCGTGGCGATGCCGCCGGAGAAAGGTGCGTCCTCGCTGCGCTGGCAAGCTCTGACCATCTCGGATGCAAGCACGGACACCGAAGAATCCGGAAGGCACCGGCGCAGGCATTCAGGCGACGATGAGGCTCCGGTTGCCGCTCCACCGGCCGTCTCCGCCTCGGAGGCTCTGGACCGGATCGAGGTAGCCCCGGAAGTGCGGGAGAAAATCTCGGAAATGCTGTGGGCTGGCAGCTCCCTGATCGTTTCCGACAAGGCCATGAGCGGGGAAACTGGCGACTATACCGATTTCATAATCCTGACCCGGTAGTACAGCCGGAGGCAAGTTCGCTTGAGCGCTTGCGGCAAATGGGCGCCGAGCTTGATTGACGGCGGGCCCCAAACCAACCTATCTATAGGCCCAAGAACGCAATACCCGCCCAGGAAAGACATCCCGCAATGACACAGAGAACCTATCAACCGAGCAACATACGCCGCAAGCGCAAGCACGGCTTCCGCGAGCGCATGGCGACGAAGCAAGGCCGCGCGGTGCTTTCCCGCCGGCGCGCCAGAGGCCGCAAGAAGCTTTCCGCCTAGAAAAGAGCGCACAGCCCCAGCCCATGCAGACCCTCAAGAATCGCGCCGAGTTCCAGCGTGTGCAGAAGGGGAGGAAGTGGGTGACGCCTGCCTTCATTCTGCAGGGTCTTCCCAGGGCTGGCGGCGCGGAGGAGACTCCGCGCTTCGGGTTCACCGTATCGAGCAAAGCCGTCGCGAAGGAAGGCGGGGCCGCGAAGAAGCGCGGCATGGCCGTCGACCGGAATCGCGCGCGCAGGCGCCTGAAGGAGGTCGTGCGGCTCACGTTCCCGGCCCACGCCAAGCCCGGCTTCGACTACGCGATCATCGGCCGCGCCGCAGCTTTGACCCGCGAATTCGCCGCGTTGCTCGCGGATATGGAACTTGCGTTCCATAAAGTAAACCCGCCCGCGCGCGCCAGGAGCGAGAGCAAGTCCATTTGAATCGTCGTCGCGAGGCGGCAAAGCTGCTGCGGGCGTCCAGCAACATCCGTGACTTATACCAACCGCCGCAAGCCTTGACCGTTTTCCATCCCGCAAGGGACTTGGGCATCGATCCGGGAACGGCAGGCACGGTGTACCGGACAGGCGAGGATTTTTGACGGCTGGCATAAGTTTCTGGCGCACCATCTATCACTCCTGTTAACGAATTTGGGCGGCTTTTGGCCTGCTTCGAGCCGCTTTTTCAATTATATACAATATAGCACATATCCTTTGCGATTCCGTTAATTGCGGGATGCGGCTAATATCGGGGGTAAATTCATCCGTATACGGCTCAAGACCGGTTAATCCGGAACTTGCGCGTATATTTAAAGGGATTCTGCAAACCTAGAATTCGACCTGAATCGCGAAAAGATTCGCAGAAATGCGGCGGCGTAAAATACGAGGATTCGCGTTTACCTTACCCGCATTAAGCATATCGCCGGCGTAGGCGATGCCAACGCTTCCTTAACCTGGACGCGGCTTCAAGACGCCCGCGAGAGCCAAGGCAGCCGCGCGCCGGCGGAGAACGGTTAGACCTTATGGCGGCCGGAATTACTTGCCACCGGATTGCTTCGCTCCGCAAACTACCTGGCTTGCCCAACGAATGCCCAGCAGGCCAAACGCGACGAACTGCAGAAGCGATCAGAATCAATTTTGTGTGGCCAACTCCCTCCTTGGTTGCGGAAGAGAAGAGGACCACAGCCGGGGCTTTTCCCATCGGCGGCCAAGAACCGGCTAATTCCAGCCAGGATTTCGTAACAATAAGAGGCAAACTGACTTTATGCTGGGCTCACCGCATTGAGTTCAAGGGCAAAGTTACGAAGGCGCTCTCTCGGGACAGGGAGTAAGATTCCGGCAAGGCGAAATATGACCGAACAGAAGAATACGCACGAACCTGATCACCACGATCCAGGGCAGGCGTTGAACAATCTTGCCGCGCTCTATCACGCCCAAGGAAAATACGATGACGCCTTGCCGCTTTTTGAGCACGCGCTGGCCACCCGTGAGAAGGCGCTCGGACCAGATCACCCAGATGTCGCGCAAGCGCTGAACAATCTTGCCGCGCTCTATTACGCCCAAGGGAAGTACGATGCCGCAAGGCCGCTCTATGAGCGGGCGCTGGCCATCAGTGAAAGGGCTCCTGGACCGGATCACCCAGATGTCGCCCGCGCGCTGAACAACATTGCGGTGCTTTATCGCACCCAAGGGAGGCACAATGATGCCTTGCCGCTTTTTGAGCGCGCGTTAGCCATCTGGGAGAATGCGCTTGGTCCAGATCACCCCGATGTCGCAGGAGCGCTGCGAAACCTCGCCGCGCTCTATCACGCCCAAGGAAAGTACGATGACGCCTTGCCGCTTTATCAGCGCGCGCTGGCCATTTTGGAAAAGGTACTCGGAGCGGATCACCCCGATGCCGGGCGAGCATTGAACGACCTCGCCGCGCTCTATCAAGCGCAAGGGAAGTACGATGCTGCCGGGGCGCTCTTTGAGCGCGCGCTGGCCATCCTTGAGAAGACGCCCGGCCCGGATCACCCCGATGCAGCGCAAACGCTGAACAATCTCGCTGCGCTCTATTGCGCCCAAAAAAAGTACGATGCCGCCGGGCCGCTCTATGAGCGCGCGCTGGCCATTTGGGAGAAGGCGCTTGGCCCAAATCACCCACAAGTCGCGGCAGGGCTGAACAACCTCGCGGAGCTTTATCGCGCCCACGGGAATTACGATGCCGCCGAACCACTCTATAAACGCGCGCTGGCTGTCTCGGAGAAGGCGTTTAGCCCGGATCACCCCGATGTCGCGGCAGCGCTGAACAACCTCGCGCTACTCTATCACATCCAAGGGAAATACGATGCAGCTGGGCCGCTCTATAAGCGCGCGCTGGCCATCTGGGAAAGGGCGCTTGGCCCGGATCACGCGCATACCAAGATCGCACGGAATAATCTGGCGGCGCTCCCGCGCAAGGCAGCGGCGAAGACTTCGCGGAACAGCCCATGCCCCTGCGGCTCGGGCAAGAAATATAAGCACTGCCATGGCGCGTTCGCGTGATGCGGGCCGCACCGCGATGTTCGGTTTTCCGCTTTCGCAACCTGCCATCGGGCTTAGGCTGAAAATCTCTGTTTTTTGAGACAAAATGGCTTTCGGGAGGGTATCCCGTGTCACTTCCGCTTAACCACCAGCATGAGAAAGTCCGGTCAATAACCCAAAGTTCGGCCTAAAGCGCTCTAATAAGCGTTTTCGGCGAACACCGGCCTCACGTCGCCGCCCCATTCGCCGTGGTAGCGTTCGAGCAGGCGCTCGGCATCGGTCTGCCCGCTCTCCACGATTTCAACCAGGGGTTGGAGGAAAATGCTTTCGTCGCCGGTGATAAAATCGGTATGGCCGCGCGCCTTGAGCCCCGCGGCGGCCAGTTTCACGGCTTCCCGCGCGACGCCGAGAACGGCGCCGTCGCGGAACGGCGTTTTGAGCGCGAGGCGCGGCACCTCGTTGCGAAGCTGCTGGCGCTCTTCCGCCGTCCAATCCTTGACGAGATCGTAAGCCGCGTCGACGCTCGGCTGATGGTAAAGCAGGCCGGTCCAGAACGCGGGCAGGGCGCACAGGACGCGGTGGGAGCCGGCTATCGGCGCCACGCATCTCCAGGAAGCGCTTGAGGCGCACCTCGGGGAAGAGCGTGGTCAGATGGTCGGCCCAGTCGGTGAGCGTGGGCTTCTCGCCTGGAAGCTGCGGGAGGCGGCCGTCCAGGAAATCCCGGAAAGAGGCGCCAGCCAAGTCGATATACCGGTTGTCCCGCCGCACGAAGTACATCGGTACATCGAGCGCATAGTCCACGTAGCGCTCATAGCCCATGCCATCCTCGAAGGCGAAGGGCAGCATGCCCGACCGCGCCGCGTCCGTGTCGAGCCAGATGGCGCTGCGGAAGCTCAAATAGCCGTTCGGCTTTCCCTCGGTAAACGGCGAATTGGCGAACAGCGCCGCCGCGACCGGCTGCAAGGCCAGCGACACGCGCAGCTTCTTCACCATGTCCGCCTCATCGGCGAAATCGAGGTTCACCTGCACTGTGCACGAGCGGTACATCATGTCGAGGCCGAGCTTGCCGACCTTGGGCATGTAGGCGGTCATGATGCCGTAGCGGCTCTTGGGCATCCGGGGCGTTTCGGCACGCGTCCAGAGCGGGGAAGAGCCAAGGCCCAGGAAGGAGATGCCGAGCGGATCCGGCAACCTCGCGCACCAGCTGGAGGTGCTTGTGGAGTTCCTCGCAGGTCTGAAAAATCGTCTGCAGAGGCGCGCCGGAAAGCTCGAACTGCCCGCCAGGCTCAAGCGTGATCGAGCCGCCAAGCGCGCAGGTCGGGTCTTCGAGCGCAATGACATGCTCCAGGTCGTAGATTGGGCGCCAGCCAGACTTTTCCGCCATGCCTTCCAAGAGCGCGCGGATGCCTGCCGGTCCCTCGTAAGGCACGGGCCTCAATCCCTCGCGATAGAACGGAAATTTCTCGTGCTCCGTGCCGATGCGCCACTGCGCCTTGGGCTTCTCGCCCTGCTCGATATAGGTCACAAGCTCGTCACGGCTTTCGATTGGGGCCAGTTCGTTTTCGCCGGACGCTGCCATCGTGTTTCCGCTCTGTTGATTCTGCGCATTTTGTAGCGCTTTGCTTATAGACTGGCAATCAGCGCCAGTCTCCTAAAACCGAGTTGACGAGGGCCAGGACCGCCACCGCTGCCGTGTCCGCCCGCATGATACGCGGCCCTAGCGATATGGGGCAGACAAACGCCTTTGAAAGCAGCAGCTCGCGTTCGCTCACCGAAAATCCGCCTTCCGGGCCGATGAGAGCCGTAATCTTGCGCCCCTTGAACCCGGCGAGTGCGTCCAGCGGCGGCGCAATGGCGGCGCGCTCGTCGCAGAAAACGATAACGCGGCTCTTTTGGCAAGCCTTGAGCAGCGCCTCAAGTTTGACTGGCGGCTCGATGCTGGGAACCGTCAATATTCCGCATTGTTCCGCGGCCTCGATGGCGTTTGCGTGCATCTTCTCAAGATTGAGCCGGGGAACAACCGTATGCGCGGTTATCACCGGCCGCAGCACGCTGGCGCCCATCTCGGTTGCTTTCTGCACCATATAATCGAGCCGCGCCTGCTTCAGCGGAGCGAAGGCATAATGGACATCCTGAGCCGCCGTCTGCTCACGCACCTTCTGCAACATTTTAATGCAGCAGGCCGCTTTCCGGGCCTTTACGATTTCCGCGCGCCATTCGCCGTTCTTGCCATCGAAGACGAGGATTTCCGCGCCTTCCGAAAGCCTCAATACATGCATCAAATAATGGGCCTGCGCGGGGGCAAGCGCTATCTCCGCGTCCGCCTCGATATCATTCGCGACAAATAATCTAGGTATTGTCATTGCGTGGCAGGCCATTTTGTGCTGTTGACATAAGAGAATCTCAGTTTTGGCATACTATTTGAGTGTATCAGCATCGAGAAGGATCGCTGCCACGGACAGAGAAGCTATGCGAGCAATTTCCGCCGAAGCACATACAAAGTCTGATGCCGAAGGAGCCGCGGCCGGTCCCCTTGCCGATGCGCCGCGCTCGAATTGGGTCGACCGTTTCGCTCCCAATAGTCTCAAGCCCTGGCTCAGGCTGGTTCGCGCCGACCGTCCAATCGGCGCATGGCTCTTGATGTGGCCATGCTGGTGGTCGGTCGCCCTTTCGGTGCGCGCGGAGGACGATTTTGTAGACCTCTGGTCCGATATCAGGCTGCTCCTTCTTTTCATGGTCGGCGCATTCGTCATGCGCAGCGCAGGCTGCATTTATAACGATATCATCGACCGCGATATCGATGCAAAGGTAGCGCGGACGAAAGGGCGTCCGCTCGCGAGCGGACAAATCTCGCTAGGCGCGGCAATCGCCTGCACCTTGGCGCTCTGTCTCGTGGGGCTCGCGATTCTCCTGCAATTCAATACGTTTGCGATTGCCCTGGGCTTTGGCTCGGTTGGCATCGTCCTGATCTACCCTTTGATGAAGCGGGTTACGTTCTGGCCGCAAGCGGTGCTGGGCCTGGCATTCTCCTATGGTGCCCTGATGGGCTGGGCCGCTTATTGGGGAGACTTGGCGGTTGCGCCGATTGTGCTTTACGCCGCTTCCATCGCCTGGACAATCGGCTACGACACAATCTATGCGCACCAGGACAAGGAAGACGACGTTCTTGTTGGCCTGAAGTCCACCGCGCTGCGCTTCGGCAGCAGCACCCCCGCCTGGCTCAGCCTGTTTTTCGGGATCACCATTGGCGGATTGGCCTTTGCGGGATGGTCCATAGGCGACGGGCTTTGGTTCTATTTCGGGCTGGCCGCCGCCGCTGCGCACCTTGTCTGGCAAGTGACAACGCTCGATATCGACGATCCGGATAACTGCCTGCAACGGTTTCGCAGCAATCACGGCTTCGGCGCCATCGTGTTCCTGGCCATCGTGGCCGACATAATCCCGGCCTCCTTGCGATAGCCGGCAACCGCTTCACATGCCTGCAAAAAGCCCCCCTCACCCCAACCCTCTCCCCAAGGGGAGAGGGAGTTGGCTGCGGCCCCTCGTCGAGGTAAGGAGGGCTATTCTGGCGTCCCCTCGCCCCAACGGGGAGAGGGACAGGGTGAGGGGGACTTTTCAAATCATTCAACTGGATTTCTTATGACAGATCTCGCCCAAGATTTCGATTTGCTTCGGGAAACCGCGAGGGAGGCGGCGAGCCTGGCCTTGAGCTATCGCGACCGCCCCATTGCCCGCGAGCGCAAACCCGACGGCAGCGTAGTGACGGAAGCGGATAAAGCGGTCGACAGCCTGCTCGCGGCCCGGCTGAAGGATGCGCGCCCGGACTACGGCTGGCTTTCGGAGGAGAGCCTCGAAAACGAGCGCCGGCTTTCCGCGCGCCGTGTCTGGATTCTCGATCCCATCGACGGCACGCGCGAGTTTCTCCACGGCGGCGATGGCTGGACCATCGCCCTTTGCCTTGCCGAGGATGGCGTCCCGGTTCTCTCCGCCGTCGTTAATCCCGTGCGCGGCGAGTTTTTTGAGGCGCGGGTGGGGATGGGGGCATTTCTCAATGGGCAGCGCATCCTCGCCAGCGGGCAGCAGGAGCTTGCCGGAGCGCGGGTCGTGGTTTCGACGGCGGTGCGGGCGAAAGGGAAATGGCAGCCGCCCTGGCCCGGCGCCACCCCTGTCAGCGCCAATGCGAGCATCTACCGGCTGGCGCTCATAGCTTCCGGCCGCGCGGACGCTTATTTCGCGTTGAACCCGAAGTGGGAGTGGGATATCGCTGCGGGAGCGCTCCTCGTTTCCGAGGCTGGCGGCACGGTTACCGGCAAAACGGGCGCACCTCTGACGTTCAATTCAGCGGAGGCCAAGGTTCCCGGTCTTGTCGCGGCCGCTCCCGGATTGCACCGGATATTGATCGAACGCTTGCGCTGAGCCATGAAGGGGCTTGGCGGCCGATAAGGGGATCTTGATGAGTGAAGTTCAGAACCGGCAGCTCCTGCATTTGGTTTTTGGCGGCGAGCTGACATCGGTAGAGAGTACCGAATTCCGCGATCCGTCCGGGCTGCATGTCGTTGGCATTTACCCCAACTACAAGGCCGCCTACGATGCCTGGAAGGCGGCGGCCCAAAGCACCGTGGACAACGCGCTGATGCGCTATTTCATCGTCCATATGCACCGCATGCTCGACCCCTCCACGGATGCCCCGCAGTCCGCAGCCTCTTCTGGAAACCCCGGCGCCTGATGAATCCGCTCGCTCCCTTCAAGCGCGCCAAAGGCCTCGGCCGGAGGCTGCAACAGTCCGAGTCTTTCATGAACGCGCTCAGCTCGCTGGCCGCGCGTTATATTCGCTTCGTCCGCACCACGTCCAAGATGTACCGGGAGCCGGCGGACACCGATGCCAAGCTGCTACAATACCACCCCTCGATCGTGGCCATGTGGCACGGCCAGTTTCTTCTGCTACCTCACATCAAGCCGAAGACGATGCCTGTTAGCGACATGGTCGCCAAGCATTCCGACGGAGAGATGATTGCGCGCACCCTCGTCCGTTTCGATATGGGGCTCATCCGGGGGGCAGGCGCGGGCGAGAAGGGAAAGGACCGCGGCGGCGCGGGGGCTCTCAGGGCAGCGGTCAAGGCTTTGCGCCAGAACATCACGGTTGCGATGACCACGGACATTCCGCCCGGACCGGCCCGCATCGCGGGCATGGGCATCGTAACGCTCGCCCGGATGTCGGGCCGGCCCATCCTTCCGGCCGCCGTTGCGACCGGCCGCTTCTTCACCTTGCCCACCTGGAGCCGCCTTACGATCAATCTGCCATTCACGAAGCTGGCGATGGTGGTGGGCGATCCGATTTACGTGCCGCGCGATGCGGACGAGGAGACGCTGGAAGCGCTCCGCCAGAAGGTGGAAGCGGGGATGAATGCCACGACGGAGCGCGCCTACAAGCTCGCCGGCAGCGATGCGAGTAAGACCGCTCCGAAGGCTACGCAACCGCCCCGGCGCTCGGGATTTCTGCTTACGCTTTACCGGGGCGCAACCAGGGCGGCGCGTCCGGCCGCGATGTCGATCCTGCGCCGGCGTGCGGCGCGGGGCAAAGAGGTTTCCGCACGCCTTCCCGAGCGCCTCGGCATTGCGAGCGCGCCGCGCCCCGAGGGCCCGCTCTTTTGGTTTCATGCCGCCAGCGTAGGGGAGACCAACGCGGTTCTCCCGCTCATGCACGAGCTTAAGCGGCGCTGCCCCGCGCTCAACATAGTGCTTACGACCGTGACGGTAACGTCGGCGAAGATCGCCGCCGAGCGCTTGCCCCAGGGCGCGATCCACCAATTCATGCCGCTGGACAGCCCGCGCTTCTGCCGGCGCTTCATGGAGCATTGGCGTCCCGATCTCGCCCTCTTCACCGAATCCGAAATTTGGCCGAACCTGATCGTCGAGGCGAGCAACAAGAAAATCCCGCTGGTGCTCGTCAATGGCCGCATGTCGGCCAGTTCGGCCAAGCGATGGGCTTGGCTATCGAGCTTGTCCAAACCAGTTTTCTCGCGGTTCGACGTCGTGCTGACGCAGAACTGGCGCTTTGCCAAGCACTTGAGGCAGCTGGGCGTGCGCAGCACCATCGTTGCGGGCAATCTCAAATACGACGCGCCACCGCCGCCGGTCGACGCCCGCGCGGTCGAGGAGCTGCGCCGGCGCCTGGAAGACCGGCCGATTTTCCTCGCGGCCAGCACCCATCCCGGCGAGGACGAAGCTGTCGCGCGCGCGGCTGAAATTCTGCTGAGCACGATGCCGTCGCTTCTGACTGTCATCGTGCCGCGTCATCCGGAGCGCGGCGAGGCCATCGCCTCCTTGCTCAAAGCCAAACATTTTACCGTCGCGCGGCGCTCGGCGGGTGAGCCGGTTTCCGCAAATACGCAGTTCTATCTCGCCGACACCATCGGCGAACTGGGACTGTTCTATAAGCTCGCGCCGCTGTCCTTCATTGGCGGCTCGCTCATCGAGCATGGCGGGCAGAACCCAATCGAAGCCGTCAAGCTCGGCTCTGGCGTCCTGAGCGGCCCGCACACCTTCAATTTTGCCGAGACCTACACGGTTTTGCAGCGCCACGAAGGCTGCCGCCTCGTTTCCGGCCCGGAGGAGCTTGCGGCCGCGCTCAAGAAGCTTTTCGAAAATCCGGAAGAAGCCGAAGAGATGAAGCGCCGTGCGGTTGCGGCCATTGGTACGCTGGGCGGCGCGCTCGAAATAACGCTGGAGGCGCTCAAGCCCTATCTGCCAGCGCAGCAAACTTTGCCCGCAGCACCGGCGGAGGAGGCGGCAGGACATGCGGCTTGAGCCGCCTCCCTGGTGGTATGCCGGGCGGGTTCCCCTTGCCGCCTGGGGTCTTCTGCCGGTCTCGGCGCTCTATGGCGCAGCGGTTCGGAAGCGCTTCCGCGAGGCAGCACCCTACCGCGGCAAACTGCCCGTCATCTGCGTTGGTAATTTCACGATGGGCGGCGCGGGCAAGACGCCGGTTGCGCTGAAGCTCGCCGCCATGCTGTCCGGCAGTGGCCTGAGGCCCGGTTTCCTCACGCGCGGGTATGGCGGGCGCGAACGCGGGGCCTATCTCGTCAACGCCGCTTCGGACGATGCCGCGCGGGTGGGCGACGAGCCGCTGCTGCTGGCCGAAGCCGCACCTACGGTTGTCAGCCGCAACCGGCCGGCCGGCGCGCGGCTGCTCGAAACGCTCGCCGTCAATGCCATCGTCATGGACGACGGGTTCCAAAATCCGTCGCTCGCCAAGGATTTCAGCCTGATCGTCATCGACGCCGCCGCGGGGCTCGGTTCCGGCCGCGTGTTCCCGCTTGGGCCCCTCCGCGCCCCGCTGGCCTTCCAGGCCGGCATGGCGCACGCGATCCTGCTCCTTGGAGGCGCGGCGGGCGGCAGTGCCGATATAATTGAGCAAATAAACGCGAGTTTGAGGAAAAAGCCCCCCTCATCCTGTCCTTCTCCCCAAGGGGAGAAGGAACCCTTGAAAAGCGCTCTTCCCTGGAAGAGAGGGCCGCAGCCTGACTCCCTCTCCCCTCGGGGAGAGGGCGGGGGTGAGGGGGCCTTTTTCGCCCCCGGCCAGAATGTCTTCGAGGCCCAGATCGTGCCGCAGCTAACCGATGGCATGCGCGAGCAGCCCTTCCTCGCCTTTTGCGGCATCGGCAGGCCCGCCAAATTCTTCGATACGCTTCGCAGCGCTGGGATCGCGGCCGTGAAATGCCGCGCCTTCCCCGATCATCATCCTTACACCGAGGCCGATGCGCGCTCGCTCCTCGCCCAGGCCAAAGCGCTAAAAGCTCAGCTCATCACGACCGCCAAGGACCTGGCACGGCTGAAAGGCGCAACGGGTGCGCTGGCAGAGCTTCACGTTTCCGCGCGCGCACTCCCCATCGCGATAGAGTTTTCGGGCGGCTGCGAAGCATCGCTGCTGAAGGCGATTTTCTCCCGGATTTGAGCGTTCGCCCGAAATCCGGCCGCCTACAGTGCCGCCGCCACCAGCCTTTCGCTCTCGGCCCAAAGGCTCGCCGCGATGGCTGTATCCTCTGCGATCGGGTTTGGTTTGGCCGGCCTTTGCTTCACGAAAAAGGCGCCACTCATCCCTTCAATGTCTGGTGAAGTGGCCACGAACAGCGAATTCACCGCACCCTGCTCGGGTCCGATCATGAAAGGCTTGAGGGCCGACCATACTAGCCCCTCGATCCGGCCCTTGTTTCCTATTCCGGTCGCGACCACGCCGGGATGCAGGCAGTTCGCCGATACGGGCTTGGGCGGCAGGCGGCGGGCGAGTTCCTTGGTGAAGAGGATGTTGGCGAGCTTCGATTGGGCGTAGGCGCCGAGCATCCTATAGCGGCGCGTGGCCATGAGGTCCGCCAGATCGACGGATGCGCGGTTAGCGGCGGCGGATGCTACGTTCACGATGCGCGCTTGGCGGCCCGGTTCGCCCGCGCGCTCCAAGGCAGGCAGCAGCGTCTCCGTCAGCAGAAACGGCGCGAGATGGTTGACCGCGAAAGTCATCTCGTAGCCATCCCTTGTGAGCGTGCGCTTCGGAGCGAAGAGGCCGGCGTTGTTCACCAGGATGTGGATGCGAGGGTAGCGCTCAGCGATTTCCGCTCCGGCGGCGCGAACTTGGCCGAGATCCGCGAAATCGGCAAGGATCAGGTCAGGCGTGCGCCCGGACTTCTCCCCGGCGAATCCCTTCGCTTCCTCGCCGCGCCGGGCGTCCCGGCATATCATGATGACCTGCGCGCCAGCTTTCGCGAGGCCCACGGCGGTCCAAAGCCCAATGCCGCCGCTCGCGCCGGTTACGATGGCGATGCGCCCCTCCTGGGAGGGCACAACATAAGGTTTCGTCATGGCGGACCTTGCTCTCCCACGGGGTTTAATAGGCAATCAAATGGGTACCGTATCGCGTGGGGCAAGCCTGCCGGGTTAGGATTACACAAGCGCCTCACAATCGCGCGGCGGCCGTACAAAGAGGGCGAGCCCGGACACGCTTTGTGCTATGATTGGCGACGCTTTTTCAGTGGCCTTCCAAATGGAGGGCGGAACGATCACAACAGGAAAGGACAATGACATGGCCAAAGGCGAGCAACGAGGCAACCGCGAAGCAAAGAAGCCCAAAGCCGAAAAGCCGAAAACCCTAGCTACTGCTGGTCTGGGAATATCTCCAGCAAAATCTGGCGGCGGCAAAAGCGGGGCTAAGAAGTAGCCAATTCGAGCACATGGATGACGGCCCGGTGCAACGCTGGGCCGTCGTGGCGGAGCGGGCTGGCCAATAAGTTCAGCCAGCCCTTGGCACGGGGGCGGCCCCTGGCAGCTTGAGGCGCCCGCCGGCGGCTAGTAGCCCGCGCCGAGAATCCCCCCCCCGATGTTGCGGCGCGCTTAGAACCTCCGGCGCGACAGGGCTACTAGCAACTACAAGATCCTAGCGTAACGTCCCGCCATTACCCCATTTGCCGTGCGAGCGTGCGGCAAAGGAGGCGGCAATTCAAAGACGGGACACCGATGCGGAAAGCTGCACGATAGTCTCGGCAGCTAAATGCATTTCAGCAATAGGTTGCGGTTATCATATCCTTGTAGTTTCTGCCCGCAAGGCGCAGGAGCGTTCGCCAGCCTATGAGTTGGAGCATGACGGATACAGCTGAGATGCCAATTCGGTACTCGATAACAACCAGCGATTTTGCCAAGAAGGTAGCCGCGGCAAGGGAGAGTTACGCCAAATTCAAATCGCGGTTCGACTACAGGGACGCCGCGGAAGCCTATAGGAACATGCTATTCGACACGCTCCTGCGGCGTATCACCATTTTAAGCGGCAGCGAGTTCGGTTGCGCGGGCGAGATCCTTACCGCCAAGGGCGGCCCATACTTAAAAATCTCCGAAGCTGGCTTCACCAGTCCACACCGCCGCAACGATGCAGATCGTTTCTGGGAGGAGAACTTTGGCAACAGAGCCGAACTCAGACATCTCGAAAACCCGCTTGGCCTGGACCTCCAAAAGCCGCGCGCGATAATTGTAAACGAACCGGCAACACCGGGCACCGGGCGCTATCTCGTTATCCCGGCCTTATCCGGCAACCGGTTCGTGGGCGTCATAATCGTAGCTGGCGCGCCCCAGGACTATACGCAGGAAAGCATCGGCACCATACAGTCCGTCGTCGACGTATATTCCGGCGTTATCGAATATTTGCGCGCCGATGCAGCCCGCGTAGCCACCGAAGAAAAAGACGCGTCTCCGGTAAAGGAGACACTCGCCATTGTTTTTAACTGCAGTGCCGATGCGGGCAGGAGCATGAATTACATTGCAGGCCCGCTGGAGCTTATCACGGGGTACTGCGAAAGCGATTTTACAGGTAACGGCGCACGCAATTACGCGAGCCTGATCGACCCCGGCGACCGTGAGAGGGTCGCCACGCTTATCGCGCGGCGCTTAAGGCAAGGAAAGTCCTACGAAGTTGAATACCAGATCGTGAGCGCGGATGGGGCAAAGCGGCGGGTATATGAGCATGGCTCTGGAACGTATGACGCCGATTCAAATCCGGCCGCCATCGACGCATGTGTGCTCGATATTACCGAAGCAAGCCAATCGGAAACCCGGATAAGGCAGTACAGGAGGCGATTTCAGTCGCTTATCGAAGAACAGACAAGGAGCCACGTAGCGCAGAGACACCGGGCGCAGCAGGCGGCCAAGGCGAAATCGGAATTCATTTCAAACATATCGCACGAGCTGCGAACGCCGATGCACGCTATTCTAAGCTATTCTAAGATGGGCATCGACGACTGCGGCAGAGAAAATCCAGAGACGCTAAAGGAGTATTTCGACAAAATCGGAAGATCCGGCACCAGGCTGCTCTCTCTCATTAATAACCTGCTCGATATTTCCAAAATGGAAGCCGGAAAAATGGCGTTCAGGAAATCGTCGTGCGATTTATCCAAGGCCGTCGAGCATACGCTAAGCGAATTGGCTCCGCTTATAAAGAGCAAGGCGATCTGCATCACAACGGAAATAGCAACGAAGAATACGCAGGCTATATTTGATGAACAACGCATGATCCAGGTTATGGTCAATCTCATTTCGAACGCAGTCAGGTTCTCTTCAAGCGGCGATACTATTCACGTGCGCCTTGCCGATGGCCACCTGCCGGATGGCGGGGAAGCTCTCTGCTGCTCCGTTGCCGACAATGGCACCGGTATCCCCGAGGGAGAGCTGGAGGAAGTGTTCAGCAAATTCGTCCAAAGCAGCAAGACCAAGACAGGCGCGGGCGGCACCGGCCTCGGGCTTTCCATCTGCCGGGAGATCGTGGAGGCGCATGGGGGGAGGATCTGGGCGGAGAATCGAAAGCCCAGAGGCGCTGTGTTCAGTTTCGCGCTCCCGAGAAACGCCGGTCTGGCAGGCTGAGCAGCCTTTCGTTGGTTACCCAACGAATGCCCGCTTAGATTCGTTTGTTTTCGCAGAGTGAGCGCTTGTCGCTCACGATAAACGTTCGCTCCGTGTTTTTTCGCAAAACCCGGAAGGCCACTTTTGCGAACTCTGCTTAGGATAGCCGGTCAAAACCAAACTCCTCGCTGTCGCCGTTAAACCTATTTAAACACCAGATTGCAACTATGCTCCAGCGCAACTATAGGCTGGTGTCCTGGGATGAACCGTTCGTGCTTACGCCTGTCCATCGTATGCGCAGTAGCGTCGCTTTGCTGGCCGGCGCTCGGGGAGCCTGGCGTAACCGCGGACGCGATTACATTCGGTCAGGTCGCGCCTTTCGAAGGCCCTGCCGCTTCAATCGGCAGAAGCGTCCGCACCGGACTTCTCGCAGCCTTCGAGGAGGCGAATAGGGCTGGCGGCGTGAAGGGCCGGAAGCTCGCGCTCATTTCCGAAGACGATGGCTACGACCCGGCGAAATCTATCGAAGCAACCAAGAATCTGGCGAGCAGCGGCAAGATTTTCGCGCTCATAGGCTCGGTCGGAACGCCAACTTCCGCTGTGATCGAGCCAATTGCCACCGACGCCAGACTGCCATTCCTGGCCCCGTTCACTGGGGCGCCATTCCTGCGCGAACCGTTTAACCCCAATGTCGTAAACCTCAACGCGTCCTATGCCCAAGAAACAGAGACGATGGTGGAGCGGCTTACGGCGGACAGAGGCATTTCCCGCATTGCGATCCTCCATCAGGATGACGCCATGGGCAGGGCCGTTCTGATGGGGATTTACAAAGCGCTCGCCAAGAGGGGGCTGGCATCGGTAGCCGAGGGCGTTTTTGAAAGGAACACTGTCGCGGTCAAAGCGGCGCTGCTTAAGATTCAAAGGGCGGCTCCAGAGGCAATCATCCTCGCCGGTATGTACAAGCCCTGCGCGGAGTTCATCAGGCTCGCGCGCGAATTGAAATTGAACGCATTGATTCTAGTGGGCTCATACGCTGGCGGCAATGCGCTGCCGAGCGAGTTGGGTCCGGCTGGGGCCGGCGTTATCGTTACGCAGGTTGTGCCCCTTCCTGACGACGAGACCCTCCCAGTCGTGGCCCGTTACCGGGCGGCGCTGAACTCGGCCGCCCCCTCGGTGAAGCCGGGGGTCGTAACGTTTCAGGCGTATCTAGCTGCCCGTTTTGCGATTGCAGTGCTCGAAAAGGAGCAAGGGGAGCCGGTGCGGGCGAATTTCCTGGATACGATTTTCTCAAGCTCTTTCGATCTGGGCGGTATTACTTACACCTTCGGTCCGGGCAGCAATCAAGGAACAAACGACGTATTTATTACCGTAATACAGCCCGATGGATCGTATAAAGCGGTGCACAATCTCCGCTTAAGCGGTAACTCATGGTAGCCGGGCTGCGCATAATGGGCTTGTCCGGTCCAACACACCTCCGCGCGATTGCGCCGCCGCCGCTTTCCGGGGAAACGTGGCTGGCGCCCGCCGGACACCGGCGCGGCAGCATTCAAGGTAAGCTTCTTTTCGGCTTCGCGATCATTACGAGCTTCACCTTTCTTGCAACCAGCGTGGCTTTCCTCGCCTCCAAGTCGCTAGCAAACAAGCTCTACCAGATCGAAAGCAACAGCCTTCCGCCGCTCCTGGACCTGCTTGCGATTTCGCGGCAGGCATCGGCGCTCGCCGCGGTGTCGGCCAGTATCGCGCGCGCCAATAGCGGCGCCGAATTGGAAACCGGCATGGGCGACGCCGCGGAATTCAGGACGGCAATGATCGCAAACCTCGCGGCCATTGCCGGCCCGCATGAAGGCGGGGCGGAGCTAAAACTGCTGAGTTCGTTGATAGAGGATCTTTCCTTCGGCGCCGTCCTGCTCGGGAATGCCACGGCTGCGCGCATTAGCTGGCGGGCAGAAAGACTGTCGCTATCCGCCAAAGCAATAAAGGCCCATCAGAAAATCTTCGAAACACTTGCCACGAACACCGACGACGCGAACTTCAGCCTAACGATGGCATTGCGGCGGAATGCTTCGGAAGTTGCCGGGGAAAGGGATAAGAACGCGCTGATGGCTCTTGGCGAAAAGGAGCTTCCAACTCTGCTCGCGCTTACGGACCTCAGAGCCGAAACCAATCTCATTATCGGCATTCTTGGTGAGGCCTCAGAGGCCACCGAACGCGTTCAGTTCGTGCCCATACGCGACAGGATGATGGCTAGCACCTATCGCGTGCGCAGCGCCCTGAAAGACCTTTCCGCCCATCCCGGCGCAAAGCAAATCGCAACCGCGGTGGATGACCTGCTCGCCCTCGCCGAGGATAGTCCGATCATATATGTGCGTGACCAGGAGCTTGCGGCTGACGAACGAGCTTGGAGATTGGTGCGTGAAGGCCGCGAAAAGGAAGCAAGGCTCACACATGCTGTAGAAAAGGCGGCGGCGCAATCCCGCGAGGCCGTCTCTCAACTCGTCTCTGCCTCAAATGAGGAGATCCTGGTTGACAGCTTTTTCTTTACCCTCTTAGCCGCGTCAAGCATCGCCGTTCTCGTTGGCGCATATCTCTTCATCCACCGGCACATAACCCGGCGTCTCAGCAAGCTCCGGAGCGCCATCATAACCGTGGCCGGCGGAAATCTCGCCGTGGCGGTTCCAGTCGATGGGAACGACGAGCTAACCGACATGGGAGCGGCGGTTGAGACGTTCAAGGCAAATGCGTTGAGGCTAAGGGAGCTTGAAGGGGAACGGGCCAGAAATTTCGAGCGCGCCAATAAGGCCCTGAAAGCGAAAAGTGAGTTCCTTGCCAATATGTCTCATGAATTGCGAACCCCTATGCATGCCATACTGAGCTACGCAAAAATGGGCCTCACCTCTTTAGGCAATATCGATAGCGCTGAGCTCGAAACGTATTTCGCCAACATCACCAAGGCCGGCAATCGCCTTCTTGGGCTCTTGAACAACCTGCTGGACCTAGCCAAGCTGGAATCCGGCAAGATGCCTTTGAATAAGAAGCTCGACGATTTTTCCGGCGTTTTAGAGCAAGCCGTCCAGGAAATGGACCCGCTCATGAAGGAAAAATCGCTGACCATTACAACGAATAGCTCCACAAGCAATCCAAAGTTCATATTCGACAAGCAACGCATGATCCAGGTACTCATTAATCTCCTGGCGAACGCGGCTAAATTTTCACCCAACGGCGGAAATATCGATGTGTCCGTTCAGGACGGTAAGCTGCCGAACGGCGAGGAGGCGCTCTGTTGCTCCGTCGCGGACAGCGGCACGAGCATTCCCGAGAGCGAGCTGGAAACGGTATTCGACAAATTCAGCCAAAGCAGCAAGACCAAAACCGGCGCGGGCGGCACCGGGCTAGGGCTCGCCATTTGCCGTGAGATCGTACAGGCGCATAGCGGGAGGATCTGGGCGGCAAACCGGCAGCCTAACGGCGTCTTGCTCAGTTTCATGGTTGCCAGAAACGCAGGCCAACAAGCGAGCTAGGAAATGGCAGGCATAACCAAAATACTCGCCGTAGACGACGAGGAATTCAACCTCGACATAATAAAGCGCCACATGGTCAGGGCGGGCTACGAGGTCATTCTCGCCGAAGATGGTCTTGTTGCCCTTGAAAGGCTTGAGGAAAACCCCGACACCGCGGCCATTGTACTGGACCGGATGATGCCGGGAATGGACGGCATGGAGTTCCTCGGCCGGATCAAGGCCAACCCCAAATTTCAGGATATTCCGGTTATTATGCAGACCGCCGCCGCCGGCAGCGAGCAGGTGCTGCAGGGCATTCAGGCGGGCGTTTATTATTACCTGACGAAGCCCTATGACGACGTCCTGCTGCTTGCGATCCTGGAAGCTGCGTTGAGGGACGCACGCCACAAGAAGGAAATGAAGGAGCAAGTGCGCAGGCAGCGGCGCATGCTTGGCCTCATGGAGGAGTCGATCTTCCGCTTCCGCACCTTGGAGGACGCCAAGACGCTGGCCTTCTATATCGCCAATTGCTTTCCCGAGCCGGAAAAGGTGGTGTTTGGCCTGAACGAGCTTCTTATCAACGCCGTTGAGCACGGCAATCTCGGCATAACGTACACTGAAAAGACCAAGCTGGTATTGAGCGGCACCTGGGGCCAGGAAGTGGAACGCAGGCTGGCGGCTCCAGAATACAAGGACAAGAACGGGCGGCTTACCTTCAAGGCGACAAAGGAAGAGATCGCCGTCACCATCAAAGACCAAGGACAGGGCTTCGATTGGAGCAATTATGTCGAGCTTTCGCCCGCCCGCGCCACCGATCCGCACGGCCGGGGCATAGTCGCCTCCCGCCTCATGTCCTTCGACAGCATGGAATATCTTGGGGTTGGCAATGAAGTGCTGTGCAAGGTCTACCTGGACCGGGCAAGCCAGGACGCCGCGCGAACATAATTCTCCGTCCAGCGTTTACTGCGGAGGCATGGGCGCGCCTCTGCAGCGGAGGATAAAGCCAATGGCGGCACCGGAAAAGAACCGGTGGTCTCAGCATGTGACCGAAACAAGCGATGCACTTTCGCTTGAGCCCGAGGTTTTCACGCTCGGCGATCCAGCAGCCATCGCGAAGTCCCTGAAGGAGTCCGCCGATACCAGCACACGCCGCAAAGTGGGGTCATTCCGCTCGGCCATGTCCATGTTGAGCTTCTACATCAACCGGGCAGGCAGGAACTTGCCCGAAAGCCGCAAGCGCATCCTGGAACAAGCGAAGAACGAGCTGCGCCGCCTCTATGGAAGGCAGCCGCGCTAAGGCGCTGGTTTGGACACTTCGCGTCATTGCGAGCGACGCGAAGCGATCCAGGCGAATTTTGCTCTGCATCGCCACGACGGCTGTGCTCGATCATACGGCCATCGCGTTCGAGTGCGTCCGGAAAAGCGCGAAGCGGTTTTCCGATAAAGACGCACGATAAACCAGAGACTTAGAGCCAGCTTTTGATTCCATCGAAAGCGGATAGGCTCTAGTGTTTGCGGCGATGCGTTCCACCTTTGCGGGCTTCTTTCGTAGCGCCGCCCCCTTTCGGCTGCTTGCTTTCCTGGCTCTCGCTGAAAGCATGCTCAACGTCGGCCAGCGAGCCGAATTCCCGGTCAGGCATGTGCCCGATCGACTCTATGACCTCCTCCGGCGCCCTGTTTTGACGGGCGTGCTCCGCGAGTTGGCGGGTATTCATCGGGAAGTGCGCGCCCTTGAGCCCGTGGGACAGATCGGCCGCAGATGTGCGTGGCATCGTCGCCTCCTTTACGGCTTAGGATTAAGAGAAAGGTGCGCTATAGCCGCGCGCCCTTTCTCGCTTCCAACCGTTGCGGGCGCGAACTGTTCCAATCCGCGCGAGGCCACTTGCCGCGGGAAAACCTCACTTATTGCCGTTGAGCCCCGCGCGGCGGAAGGCATCCGCGAACGCGCCACCGCCGCCGGCCTCGGGCCGTTTGCCCTTCGGCGCGGCGCTCATCTGCTTCTGCGCCCCCTGCCCTTTCGCGGCGCCCGCCTGCTGCTTGCCATCCGCGCCCGGCTGATCGTCGAGCCGCATGCTTAGCGAAACGCGTTTGCGCGCCGCGTCCACCTCCATCACCTTTACGCGCACGATATCGCCCGGCTTGGCCACCTCGCGCGGGTCTTTGATGAAGGTCTTCGACATGGCGGATACATGCACGAGCCCGTCCTGGTGCACGCCGATATCCACGAACGCACCGAATGCCGCCACATTCGTCACCACGCCTTCCAGCACCATGCCCGGCTTGAGATCGGAGATCTTCTCGACGCCCTCCTGGAAGGTCGCGGTTTTGAAGGCGGGGCGCGGATCGCGGCCGGGTTTTTCCAACTCGCGCAGGATGTCGGTCACGGTCGGCAGCCCGAAGGTTTCGTCCGCGAATTCCTTGGGCTGGAGCCCACGCAGGATGGGCGCGTTGCCGATCAGCTTCTTGATGTCAGTCTTGGCCGCCTTCACGATCTTGCGCACCACGGGGTAAGCCTCGGGATGCACGGAGGAGGCGTCCAGCGGATCGTCACCGTTGGGGATGCGCAGGAACCCGGCCGCCTGCTCGAAGGCTTTCGGCCCAAGCCGGGGCACTTCCTGAAGCTCGGAGCGCTTCTTGAAGGCACCCTTGCTATCGCGATGGGCAACGATGTTCCTGGCGAGGCTTTCGCTGATGCCGGACACGCGCGAGAGCAGCGGCACGGAAGCGGTGTTCACGTCCACGCCGACCGCGTTCACGCAGTCTTCCACCACCGCATCGAGCGAGCGCGAGAGCTTGGACTCGGTCACGTCGTGCTGATATTGGCCGACGCCGATGGACTTCGGATCGATCTTCACCAGCTCGGCCAGCGGGTCTTGCAACCGGCGGGCGATGGAGACGGCGCCGCGCAGCGAAACATCCATGTCTGGCAGCTCAGCGCTGGCATAGGCGCTCGCGGAATAGACCGAAGCGCCGGCCTCCGACACCACGATTTTCGTAAGCTTCAGCTCCGGCGCCAGCGCGATAAGCTCGGCGGCAAGCTTGTCGGTCTCGCGCGAGGCGGTGCCGTTGCCGATGGCGATCAGCTCGACCTTGTGCTCCTTGCAGAGGCGGCCGATAATGGCGAGCAACTCCGTCCATAGCTTCTTCGGCTCGTGCGGGTAGATCGCGGTTGTGGCAGCGACCTTGCCGGTGGCATCCACCACGGCCACCTTCACGCCAGTGCGGAAGCCCGGATCGAGGCCCATGGTCGCGCGCGTTCCGGCCGGTGCGGCGAGCAGCAAGTCACGCAAATTGCTCGCGAATACGCGCACGGCCTCATCTTCCGCCGCCTGCCAGAGCCGCATGCGCAGATCGACCGCGAGATGGCCCTGCACGCGCGTCCGCCAGGCCCAGCGCACCGTATCGTTGAGCCATTTGTCGGCGGGCCGGCCGCGATCCACGATGTTGAACTTGCGGGCAATGCGCTGCTCATACATCGTTGGCCCGCTGGCGGGCGCCTGCGCTGGGTCTTCCGGCTCGAAGTTCAAATCGAGCACGCCTTCCTTCTCGCCGCGGAACATCGCCAGGATGCGATGCGCGGGCATTTTCGCAAGCGGCTCGGCGGAGTCGAAATAATCGGAGAATTTCGCCCCCTCGGCCTTCTTCTCTTCCTTCACCTTCGCCGCGAGCCGGCCACGCCCCCACATCTCCTCGCGCAAATTCCCAATAAGATCCGCATCTTCGGCGAAGCGCTCGACCAGGATCGCGCGCGCGCCTTCAAGCGCCGCCCCGGCATCGGCCACGCCCTTCTCCGCGTCGATGAAGGTGGCCGCCAGCGCATCGGGCACCTTCGTTGGGTCGGTCAGCAGCTCCAGAGCCAGCGGCTCAAGGCCGGCCTCCCTGGCGATCTGCGCCTTGGTGCGGCGCTTCTGCTTGTAGGGCAGGTAGATGTCCTCAAGCCGCGCCTTCGAATCCGCCGCCATGATCCGCGCTTCGAGCACGTCGTCGAGCTTGCCCTGCTCGCGGATGCTGTTGAGGATCGCGGTGCGGCGCTCCTCCATCTCGCGCAGGTAGGCCAGCCGCTCCTCCAGCGTGCGCAGCTGCGCGTCGTCGAGCATGCCGGTCGCTTCCTTGCGGTAGCGCGCGATGAACGGCACCGTCGAGCCGCCGTCCAAAAGCTCAACTGCCGCCTGGACTTGCGCCGCCCGCACGCCAAGCTCTTCCGCAATCCGCTGTTCGATGGGTTTCATCTCTGCCGCTCCGCTTTGTGGGGCCGCCGGTTAGGGCAGCGCGAATCGTGCCATCATACAGGGCATGCGCGGGGGGATTCAAATGCCGCGAGAGGCTGTTGCGGTAAGGCCGCTATCCCGCTCGCGATTTAACCATCGTTAACCTCACTTCCACGCTTTTTGGGGCCGCCGGGCCCGCCCGGTCCGCTTTTCTCTACGGCGCCATTGTAGGCGATGCGCCTTTCCGGAAGCTTAACGGTGAGTCTATGTCTATGATAACATTGGGTAAGTTCCTGTGGATGGACGGTATGCCACGCGCCAAAACGCGCCATATCGTGGTTAATCCGCGAATTGCAAATATATTTAAAGGGATTCCGCGAACGCAGAAATCGGCCTGAATCGCGGAAAATTTCGCAAAAATGCGGCGGCGGAAAATATCAGGTTCCGCCGTTAACCACGCCCGCATTAACCATGCGGCGCCCGTAGGCGGGCTTTACGGATGCGAAGGCGAACCCTCGCGATGGTCCTGTGTTGTCCTCTCAGTCGCCGGGATGAGCCATAAAGAGAGACTAATGCATTCCGGCGGTGCTAGCGGCCTCAGAGAGGGAATCGCGCCGCCAACCTCGCCGTCTGCTAGGCGACGGATCTTGCGACAAATACCGATGGCTCGATTAGGGAAAGGAGTTGCGATGACAAGGGAGACAAAAATCCGCCTCGCGCTTGCTGTTTTGGTCTTTATGAACCTGCAGGCGGTCTTATTCGGCTTCGGGATGATTCCCGTGCTCTACCATCCGAACTATGCTGGAGACTCCGGATTTTTCTGGATACCGGTTGTCATAGTGGCGACCTCCATCATTTCCGCTGCCGTCTCTTGGTGGATTGCCCCGCATTTGCGGGCGCGCTATTGGCGGTCCGAGGGGCAACTCTCGTTCATGAAGTGGGCAGGCGGAGGTCGCGTAGGCACCGATTGGGGGCATGAGCACGCTTTCAAGTAATTGGCATCGCTAATTTCTTGAAAGCTGGCACGCACAGCGCCGCCGTTGGGTCCGCCGCAAGCTACGATCCTGAAACGGCGGTTTCCGCGCGGTCGACGATCACCGTGCCGAACGGCGTAGGCAGCGACAGCCGCTGAAGCAGCCAGAGATTTGGCTTGGACAGCCTCACGAAGATCACTTCAGGCTTGAGATATTGCGCCCCCGCGTACCCGCCGCCGGCGGGCGCGGCACCCGCAGCCATGGCATAGCGGGCTTGGCAGGTGACAATCGACGCGCTTTGTGCCCCGGCCTTAGGCATCGGATGCAAGCTTACGTCGAAGCGGGCCTGCCCCAGGTAAATCGGCAGCACGCCGTTGCAGGGATTGCCGGATGGCGAAAGCTTTAACGAAGCGCTGAGCAGAGCCGAAAACGGATCGAGAACCCCTCGCAGATCGCCCTCTTTAGGAGGCCGGCGGCTGGCCAGCTCTGGAGGCAGCGGAGGGGTGATTTTCGTGCTTTTGGGCGCGGAGCCGGCGAAATGAATTTCGACAGCGCGATCCTCACTGCCGGACATGACCATGGTGAAATGCTCCGGCGTCAGCTTCGCGCCCGCGCGGGAGCCCGTCGCCTCGCCTTGGACCCTTTCGTTGATGAAGACCGCGCCAACATCGGCCGAAATCGCCACCTTGTAACGCTTCTCGCTCAACGCGGTGTGGACGATGGCGCCGCCCAAATTCATACCGGCAAGGCTCACATAGTATCGCGAGACGATGACCTCCGCTTTCGCACTTGAAAAGAAAGCCAGCGATGCGAGAAGCGTGGCTAAAGCAAATATCGACTTGCCTGGTGCTTTATCCTGCGGCCAGCGGCCGGTTTTCAGCCTACGTACAGATTTTAAGCTCATGTGCAAAACGTTTGTACTCACTCAACTCAGGCGCGGCGGTTAAGGTTCTTGGGCGAGCGCCACCTTGAGCAATTGCTGCAGGTTTTCCTTGTTCGAATTGTGGAGAAGGTCGCGCTTTACCGCGGCGCGGTTTGCTTCAATTGTGAAACCCGCGCCTGGGCTTTAGGCGCTGGGCACGAGCCTTGCATTCGCCGCATCGGGAATATTCGCGCGGGCGTCCTATTGGGTCCGGCCGCGAACTGATATACAACCGGCTGCCGCTTTACGGCTTGTTCAGGTCCGGCATGGGTGGGGCACCGGCGGCGTGCGAGGCGCAGACCGGGGACGGCGAGCGGCCGTCCACCAAGCTATCCCGGCAACATAGGCAGTGCGGCTGAAGGCCGATTGCAGGCTTGCGGGCTGCCGCCGGCACCGTCTCTTATCGGCAGTTTAGCGCTCCTCATAAATCGGCTTTTCAAGCGGGCGGCATCGCGCGCGTTTACGCTTTGCCGCCATGGAACAGGCTGGACCCGGTAGCCATCCGTCAGCGATAGGTTTTCCATCTCCAATGCCAAATACAACTCACCATTGCATTGACATTTAATCGGCCGATCGGCCTCAGATACAAGCAAATACTTCGTCGAACTCTCAACCACGCCAACACTCTTTTAAGCGATCCCGCAGGCATACGGTTACTATACTCCGCAATTCAAAACTGCTTTGCCGGCGGCCATAAGATGGCAGCAGCCAAACAGGAACACAACCAGAGCGTGAAATTATCCACAACGTTGCCGGGAGATGCCGGCGTAGTGCACAAGCAAGCCGTGCGCGGGCGGTAGGACAAGGTTCGCGCAAGCCTCCCATGTGAACAATAGGGGAACAAAGAGGCGCGTGCCGGGATGTTGCGGCGCAAGGTCTTGCGAGTGCGGATGTAGGATAGTGTAATGAAATTTGGCTATGCGTGGACATTCGGCGAGGCGCCGGCGCCGGAGAAACGAATCCCATCATTACCGCGCCCACCGGCTGGCCTGCGGAATTCGAATTGGGCCGCCTCACCCCGGCGGGCTTGTTTCCGGGGTGCTTCAGAATTCGGTTCGGATATCTTGAACGACGGCTTGCGACCCCTTGCGCCTTTAGAGCGATACCTCCGATTCAATCGAGACGTTGCTGCGGCGATATCTATCTTTTTCTCCCATGAAGGCAGCAATTCCGCTAAGCTTACGGCATGGCCTTTAGCGACTACATTGTTTACAAATCGCCGATCTTGTTGCGCACCCTATAGGGCGGCACGTCATCGATCCGGGGCAGCAAAACCGGGCTTTCGAGATCCTCAAGCCCAAGCTGAGAACCGGGCCAGACGGCAGATTTAATGGGTTCGGGCTGAAGATTTTCCCCTGAAAAAGCGAAAGGCCCCGAGGTTCCCCGAGGCCGAGCGCCGAACGAGCATTCCCGTTCCATTTCGGAACAAAGATAAGCAGTCCACGCGAGAAGACAAGTTTGTTCCTTCTACGTTCCCAAGCGTGCTTCTGAGCGCCGGCAAATCCAGGGACAGCTGGGCACGAGCCTTGCATTCCCCACATCCTGGATATTCGCGCGGGCGTCCTATTGGGTCCGTCCGCGAACTGATATACAACCGGCTGGCCGCCGCCAGACCAACCCCGCGAGGAGCAATGGCCCTTCACGTCGCGCTTACCCACCGCACGGAATACACCTACGACCGGCCCACAAGCCTCGGGCCGCAGATCGTCCGCCTGCGCCCCGCGCCGCACAGCCGCACGCCAATCCTTAGCTACTCGCTCAACATCGAGCCCAAGGACCACTTCATAAACTGGCAGCAGGACCCGTTCGGCAACTATCTGGCGCGGCTGGTATTCCCGGAAAAGACGCGCGAATTCAAGGTGGTGGTCGATCTGGTCGCGGACATGGCCACGATCAACCCGTTCGATTTCTTCGTGGACGAGTATGCGGGCGACTGGCCGTTCAAATACGACGCGGAGGCGGCTGAAGAGCTTGGGCCGTATCTGAAGGCCGCCGAGCCGGGGCCGCTTTTGCGGGACTATATCCGGGGCCTCAAGATCGAGGCGAAAACCTCGCTCGATTTCATTTGGGCGCTCAACCAGCAGCTTCAGCGCGACATCGGCTATCTCATCCGCATGGAGCCCGGCGTGCAGACGCCGGAGGAAACGCTCAAAAAACGGTCAGGCTCCTGCCGCGATTCGGGCTGGCTGCTTGGTGCACATCCTCCGCCATTACGGGCTGGCGGCGCGGTTCGTGTCCGGCTATCTGATCCAGCTTAAGGCCGACATGAAATCGCTCGACGGGCCTTCGGGCACCGACCACGATTTCACCGATTTGCACGCCTGGGCCGAAGTTTACCTGCCGGGCGCGGGCTGGATCGGCCTCGATCCGACCTCCGGGCTGTTCGCGGGCGAGGGCCACATTCCGCTGGCCGCGACGCCGTCGCCGCAAAGTGCCGCCCCCGTCAGCGGCATGCACGACGAAGCCGAAGTCGTGTTCTCCCACGAAATGAAGGTGACGCGCATCCTGGAATCTCCGCGCGTGACGCTGCCTTACACCGAGGAGCAATGGCAGGCGATTGCGAAGGCCGGCCATGAGGTCGACCGGCGCCTGCGCGAGGGCGATGTGCGCCTCACCATGGGCGGCGAGCCGACCTTCGTCTCCATCGACGATGTGGACGGCGCGGAATGGAACACCGAAGCGGTCGGTCCCGATAAGCGCGCGCTATGCGGAAACTCTGATCCGGCGCCTGCGCGACCGGTTCGCGCCGGGCGGCCTTCTGCATTACGGCCAGGGCAAGTGGTATCCCGGCGAGCAGCTGCCGCGCTGGTCCTTCTCCTTATACTGGCGCAAAGACGAGCAGCCGCTTTGGGAAAACGATGCGCTTGTCGACAACGAGGTGCCAGTAAAGCCCGCGACCGTGGCCGATGCCGCGCGGTTTGCGGTAACGCTTGCCAAGCAGCTCGACCTGCCCGCCGATTGCGCCGTGCCCGCATACGAAGACCGGGCGCACTTCCTGCTCATAGAGCAAAAGCTGCCGCTCAATCTCGACCCGCTCGACAACAAGCTCGACGATCCGCAGGAGCGCGCCCGCGTCGTCAAGGTGTTCGAGCGCGGCCTTGACAAGCCCACCGGCTACGTGATGCCGGTCCAGGTTTGGCACAGCCAGGAGCGCGGCCGGCGCTGGGTGACGGAGCGCTGGGGTTTGCGGCGGGGCAAGCTGTTCCTCCTGCCGGGCGACTCGCCGGTGGGCTACCGCCTGCCGATAGGCTCGCTCCCCTACGTCGCGCCCGCGAACTACCCGAATGTGTTGCCCATCGACCCGTTCCAGGGGCGCAACCCCCTGCCGCCGCGCGAGGTCCTGCTGCCCGGCCGGCGTCAATCGGTGACGCTGCCGCCGCCGGCCGAGGCGCCCGCCACTCCGGCCGAGGTGCTCGGCACGGTTCGCACCGCCATGGCGATTGAGCCGCGCGACGGGCATCTGTGCGTGTTCATGCCGCCGCTATACGACGCGGAGGACTATGCCGCGCTCGCCGCCGCGGTCGAGGAGACGGCGAAGATCACCGGCCAGCCCGTGCATGTCGAGGGCTATCAGCCGCCGGACGACTGGCGCTTCAATGTCATCAAGGTGACGCCCGACCCCGGCGTGATCGAGGTCAACATTCACCCGGCGTCGAATTGGGACGAGGCGGTGACCATCACCGAGGCGCTATACGAGGAGGCGCGGCAAGCCCGGCTCGCAACCGAGAAATTCATGATCGACGGCCGGCATAGCGGCACGGGCGGCGGCAACCACATCGTGCTGGGCGGCGCCAACGCCCGAGGACAGCCCGTTCCTGCGCCGGCCGGACCTGCTTGGCGAGCATTATCGGCTATTGGCAGAACCACCCGTCGCTGTCCTACCTCTTTTCCGGCCTGTTCATCGGCCCGACCAGCCAGGCGCCGCGCATCGACGAGGCCCGCAACGACTCGCTCTACGAGATGGAGATCGCCTTCGCCCAAGTGCCGGATAAGGACCGCGGCTGGATTCCCTCCTGGCTCGTGGACCGCATCTTCCGCAATCTGCTCGTCGATTCGAGCGGCAACACCCATCGCGCCGAAATCTGCATCGACAAGCTCTACTCGCCCGACAGCTCCACGGGGCGGCTGGGCCTCGTCGAATTCCGCAATTTCGAGATGCCGCCGCATGCGCGCATGAGCTTGGCGCAGCAGCTTTTCCTGCGCGCGCTCATCGCTTGGTTCTGGGAGAAGCCCTATAAGCGCAAGCTCGTCCCATGGGGCACGGAAATCCACGACCGCTTCATGCTGCCGGAGTTCATCTGGCGGGACTTCGGGGACGTGATCGCGGACTTGCGCGACGCGGGCTTCCCCATCGAGCTGGAATGGTTCGCACCACATTTCGAGTTCCGCTTCCCGGTCTATGGCAGCGTGACCTATGACGGCATCGAGCTTGAGCTGCGGCAGGCGCTGGAGCCGTGGCACGTGATGGGCGAGGAGGGCGCGCCCGGCGGCACGGCACGCTATGTCGACTCGTCGCTCGAACGCCTGCAGGTGAAGGTGCGGGGCAACCTCGGCACGCGCTATCAAGTGACGTGCAACAGCGTCCGCGTGCCGCTGAAGCCCACGGCCATGCATGGCGAGGCGGTGGCCGGCGTGCGCTTCCGCGCCTGGCTGCCCGCGCTATGCTTGCAGCCCACCATCGCGCCGCATACGCCGCTTGTGTTCGACCTCGTGGATAGCTGGGCCGGGCGCTCCATCGGCGGCTGCCGCTATCACGTCGCCCACCCCGGCGGGCGCGCGCACGACACTTTCCCCGTCAATGCGCTCGAAGCCGAGACGCGCCGCCTCGCCCGCTTCGAAACCATCGGGCATACGCCCGGCCCCATGACGCCGCGCGATCCCGGCACGAACCCCTATTTCCCGCACACCCTAGACCTGCGCCGCATCGGGTTTTGAACTGTGCGAAATGCGCCACCGCCTGCCGTGGAGCACCCAAACCGGCTCACTTGCGGAAGCCTGGAAGGGGCTCGTCTGAGACATTGAGGAAGTTGCGCGCTGCGCCTGCTTTCGCCCAAATTCTTACGCACAGGATCGCACAATCCTGCGTGGGACAGGCCTTAAATAGCCCATGCGCTTGGAAGAAAGATGAGTTTCGGGTGCCCTCTCATATTCGAGCATCGCCGCTGGCTGGTAGCCACGCTGGCTACGCTCGGCGCAATTTTCAACCATGGTCAGGCAAGTGCTTTTTGCCCCAATTTCCGGACGCCTCAGCGTATCATGGTCGCGTGGGATGTCCCATTCAGCGCTAGCGGGATTGGTATGAGTAGCGGAAATAGCCGTAAAGCCGCCACAGACGCACAGCGGCGTGGAGTGGAACTTCGCGTCGCGATTCGGCGGTCATATAAAGAACTTGCTGCCTCAGGTGGATTACGAGGTGGTCTTCATGGCACAGATGTAACGGACACCGTTCTGCCGTGTATCCCGATAGGAACCCCTTTCGATGAAGCGATAGCTATATTGAAAGATGCTGGATTTTCCATAGAGCCTTACCCGGATTTGAGCGCGCCTCCTAACCCTAACCGCGCCAGGGACTGGTATGCACTGCTAGCAAAGATAGACCCTTACAAGTGGGGGCCGTTCTCCAATGTTGCGCTTTATGTCTCATTATTGCCTCCATCGCTTGGCGCGTACACAAGGGTTTCAGGACTATCTGCAACCTTCTTTCGGTCTTCGCTGTAGTGTGCGATCCACGTTGCAACGAGCAGCGCATAGCCCCCACAACGTCACCACGATTGACAAATGTAAATTGACGTTTTACATTTTCTCATGATCGTGAGCTTCCGGCATAAGGGCCTCAAACTGCTGTTTGAGAAAGACGATGCGAGCAAGCTTAGCGCGGAGCATGCAAATCGTCTCCGGCTCATCCTTTCGGCCCTCGATGCCGCAGATACGATTGAAGACATGGATCAACCGGCGTTCCGCCTGCATCCGCTGAAGGGCGATCTGAAGGGTTATTGGGCCGTGACCGTGCGGGCGAATTGGCGCGTTGTATCCCAGTTTGCCGATGGGAAAGCATCGAATGTCGATCTCACGGATTATCACTAGGAGCGAACGATGGGCATGAAGAACCCGGTGCATCCGGGGGAGCTGGTGCGGGCCAACCTGGAAGAGCTTGGGCTCAGCGTCGCGGAAGCCGCAAAGGGCCTGCACATAACGCGCCAGCAGCTCCACAATGTGATCGGCCGGCGAAGCGCCATCTCGCCCGAGATGGCCGTGCGGTTTGAGAAAGCCTTCGGCGGAAGCGCCGATATGTGGCTGCACATGCAGGCAGCGTTCGACCTCGCGCAGGTCCGCCGCCGCGAGGGCGAGATTTCCGTTGAGCGGCTTGCCCCGGCCGCGGAAAGATAAACCGTCAGCGCCGGTCCATGCTTCAAGAGTTCAGAACGCGAGGCGCAGCCCCGCCGTCGCGCTGTTGACGGACACGCCGCCGGCCAGCGTACCGTCGTAGCGGACGAACAAATCCGCCGGCTGCGTTGGCAAGCTGACGCGCGCCCCAACCGCTGCCGCATCGCGCCTGGCAGGCTAAGGCATTGCCCGGAAATAAGTGAGCCGGATGGCGCTGGAATTTTGGCCGCCTGCAAGGTGCCAAAAGGAGCGCCAATCTTAGATATGTAACCCTTTTTGCGGTGCGGCAGGCGGGCAAAAGAACAAGCCAGATGGCGCAGTTATTTGCGGGCAATGCCTAAGCGTCAGACGCCCGGCGGCGAGTGGGAGCGCCGATAATTAGCACGCCGCTCCTCGCCATCGGGCAGAGATATTCGCGATCACCCGGCAGGGAAAATAAACGTCATCGATGCCGGTTCTTTATGCGAGCCTCCGCAATCGCGCGTTTCGGGGCATCTGCGATATTCACGCCTTGCGCCCTGACGCTCGCGGCACTCATCGCGGCCAGACTCACAGCGCTCCTGGCGCTCGCGGGCCACGCGCTCGGCACGTTCCTCGCGGGTTTCGCCGCTCGCTTTGACGGCATTACCGGTTGCAGCCACGGCTCCGGCGGGCTTTTCAAAAGCCAACGCCGGTGTATTGGGCAGCACCAACGCGAAGCTAGCCAACGCAAAACAGAAGCATGCTGAGGTTCTTACAGGCATAATTTGTCCTTCCTTAAAAGGCCGCCTATCGCCGCGGATCACCCAAGGGAGATGTTGACGCGACGTCAGGCGGTATCCGAGGCCAGCCGGCGCAATGTCTATTTCAGCTCTCCGAGGTGGTAATTTACGCCGACTTGAACGCTGTCGCCGCTCGCGGACGCGTGTTCCGTCCGCCCAATCCAGTCCAGGTTGAAGGCTTTCTCACCCAGCTCGAAGTGCATGTATTCGGCCTTCACGGACCACCTGTCCGTGAAGGCATATTCCATGCCGCCGCCAGCGGTCCACCCGTTCACCCATATGGTAGCGGATCCGTGGTCGACAGCCGGGGCAATGCCAGGAACTGAGATCGTGTTCTCCCCTTCCTTGACCTGCCCAAAGGCCCAGCCTCCCTTGGCGTAGAACAGTGCCGGGCCGAACGTGTATCCCAACCGGGCTGTCACCGATCCCAGCGTTCGCAACTCATCTTCGAAGGAATTATTAGCGTTGTCCCAGGTATTAACGTCATTCACGTCAATGTGTGTATGGCCAGCTCCGCGGGCATTGGACCAGCCGTAGCTGCCTTCCGCACCGAGTACGAACCGCCCGGTCTGGTAATTGTAGCCCGCCTGCATGCCGGCAAGATATCCAGCGAAATCAGGATTGACTGAGCCGCTGTCGCCCGTCGAGACCCCGTTGAACGTCCAAGGCGTGTTGCCACTGGTGCCGCCCGCGGACACACCCACATAGGGGCCGGTCCACGAGTGGCCTGCCGCAGGCGCATCTTTAAGGCCGCCTTCCTTCAAACCGCCCATATCGGAATTGAGCTGGTAGCGCATCCCGGCGGTGCCTGAAAGACTTTCGATATTGTCGCCTGTGCGGTAGTCCACGCGGGCAAAACCAAGCCAGCCACTATCGGCGAACTGGAAGGAACTGCCGGCGCCGAATTGGGCGTATGTGCCGATGCGGCCGGCCGTGAGCGTGCCGCTGCCGATCCAAGAATAGTTCGTCGTCTGACCGAAGTCGGCGCCCATCGCCGAAACGGAGGCCTTTACATCGCCGGCAAATTCGTGAAACACGCTTGCCGTGACGAAGGGGGTTGCGACAATCCGCCCGCCGTCCAAAGCCATGCTTGCGCTCAGCCTTAAGCTTGCACGGCCAAGCAAGCTTTCAACGTCCTGAATCTGCATGACGCCGAATTCCGGCACATTGGAAAAGCTGGCATTGCCGGCGTTGTACTGCGCGCCCATGAAGCCGCTCGGCTGCATGGAATCGACCTTGGTGCTCGAATAGACGCCGCCAACCGAAGGCTCAAGGCTCCAGCCGTCGCCAACTGCAAGACTATAGCCCATGTTGCCGGTAAGCGAATAGCCGCGCGCATCGACCCTCAGCCCCGAAAAGTCGCCCTGGTAAAAATCGGCGCGGGCCTGAGCGTCGGCGAAGAAGCGGCCCTTGGAGAAGGTAGCGTAAAGGCCTGCATAGGGAACTTCGAAGTTACCGCTAATGGGGCCGCCGAGCGGTTCCAGGACGGAACCCGCGGGCGTCTCATCCTTGAACTTTGCTCCTATGTACCCGGCCAATACGCCGACGTGCCAGTTTGTGCCCATGCCGCCTTGATTGAGATAGGCAATGTCGTGGCCGGCCTGGATGCCCTCGAAGTTTTGTCCGACTTTCGAGCGGCAGGATACGCTAGGCTCAACGTTGGTAGTTACTCCGGTACTGAGATCGGTCCTTGCGAATGACCCGGTGAAATTGGTGTTGGAATACGTGTCGGCGGTCCCGCCCACCGTTCTTACCCACACGCCGCCGCCTATTTGGTCGGGGGCACCCTCCGGAGACGCCACGAAAGCCGAGCCGGTGGTCATGAAGGCGGTATTGACCGTTCCGATCATCGAGGTGATCGCGGTCAGTCCGCTGCCGACAATACCCATTTCGCTCCCGTTGCTGGCGCACTGAGCCTGCGCTCCGGTGGAAGCGAACAACCCCGCCGTCAATGCCGCCGCGCTGACCAGCGTTGGCGCCGCCCAGCGATTGGCGCTCGCCCGCGAACCGCCAAATTTCCCCAATAGAAAAATATGTGTGACTGCCATCTCGATATCCCCCAACCCAAATACGGTCCGTGCGCACAAGAACAATAACCGATCACTGATCGTGATTAACATCTAACAGGTGGCATGCCGGGAGCAACCAATTGGACGTTGAACGTTTTGGGGGGTGAACCACTCCTACTGCACAATTTCACTTTTTTGGATACGCTGTGGTGTTGGGGTTACAATAGCGGCGGGCGGCGTGAGCGCGCCCTGCAGCACGCGCAGCCCGGGATGAGCGGCCGGCCCCGTCCGGCCAGAAAGCGAGAAAAGCCCTTCCCGTCCTCAACCGCGCAGGCTCGGCGCCTCATGGCCCGTGCGCGCGACATATCCCGTATAACCGCCGCCATAGCTGTGCACGCCTTTGGGGAGTCAGTTCGAGACTGCGGTTGGAGCAACAAAGTCGAACGCCGCAGCAATCCTGCGCAAGCACACGGCCAAGGCGCGCGCGTTCCGGCAGCGCATGCGAGCGGCGGGTTGGCGTCCGGTTCGCATTTGGGTTCCAGACACGCGCGCGGAGGGCTTCGCCGCGAAGTGCGCCGCCCAGGCTGCCGCAATCGCCCCGAACGACCCTGCCGGGGACGAGCTTCAAAGCTTCATCGATGCGGCTTATGAATGGCCGAAGGCATAATCAAACGGGGCGACTTCGCCGTACCGCGCCACGCTTCAAAGGCTTAAAACGCGATGCGCAGCCCCGCCGTCGCGCTGTTGACGGACACGCCGCCGGCCAGCGTACCGTCGTAGCGGATGAACAAATCCGCAGGCTGCGTTGGCAAGCTGACGCGCGCCCCAACCGCTGCCGCATCGCGCGGCCAGCGTGCGCCATTAACCGTGAAGCTCGCATCCGGCGTGCCTTGGAAATTCGCGGTGATGGCGCGGCTGACATCGGCATAATCGTGCGCCCAGCCCGCGCGCGCCGAAATGCCCAGCGGCATGGCGAGCCCAACCGGCAAATCGTATGACAGTTCTCCCCCGAGTACGCCCTGCGCCGATGCGGCGGTGACGCTGGCGGCGTTCAGATCGACCGCCCCGGCCCCGCCCTCGCTGAAGCTCGTCTGTCCCGCCACAATGCCCTGGAACGAGGCGAATGGCGTAACCGCCGTGCGCCCGTCCAATTGGAAACGATAGCCGGTCTCGGCGCGGGAAAGAAAAACGTTGTCCGTCAGATCGCCGAAAGCCTCACGCGACACACCGGGAAAGCCGATGCTGCGTGTCACCCCGGCGCTGTTGTAGGAATAGCCGAGCGCGCCGTCGAAGTACCAATGCCCCGCCGCATAGCCGGCATACGATCCGAGGGCGAAACTATCGAGGCCGCCGCTGCCGGAAATCCCGCTTGTGCCGAAGCCGCTGTGCGCATAGGCCGCCGCGAATCCGGCCTGCCAAGCCTCGGTGAAACGCCGGTCCGCGCCAGTGGCGGCTCCGCCGCCGCCAAAGCTGACGCCGTGGCTGTCGCCATTGCCGGAAAGTGCGCCGCCGCCGCCAAAGCCGCTCACCCATGGCCGCCAAGCATCGCCCCCGTCCTGGCTCGCCAGGCCACGCGCTAAATGTGTCCGGTCGCGTAACACGTCCAGGAACATCTGCCCCATGCCAATCGCCACGGACGGAACATCGGCATAGATCTCGCCATCGAGTTGGGCCAAGGCCGCGCGCAAGGGGCCGGGGGCGCCGAAATTGAGGACGTCGAGTGCGTTGTAGACGCCGTCCATATCGCTGAACAACGGCGGCGGCGTAGCATGATCGAGAGCGCCTGCAACCGCGCCGGCATTGCCGCTGCCCGCGCGCGGCGCGTAGGCCAGGGCATAGGCCCCGATAGCCTGCCCGTTGATGAAGGTGCCGGTGTATGACGGCACTGGGCCGCATCCCGCTCCGCCCCCGCTCTTGCCAACCATGAACTCCTGCTCCGCGCCGCCTTGCTGCCCGTAAAGCGGCCCCGCCGGGCCGATCAATAGACAGGTTCCCGCGGGCACCTGAACGAGGGTCTCCATGTCCGGCAAATTGGGCAGCGCCAGCACATTCCGAATCTGCGTTGGGGTCAGCCCGCGCACCTCATTCGATCCAACCAGGAAGGCCCCTTGCTGGCTGGTGACACCCTGCGTGTAGAAACGAACATATTGCGTTGGCGCCGTGGTCAGCACAACGGCGGCCGATGCCGCTGTCACGAAGGATGGGTCGGAGTACTTGGGAAATATATAAGCGTTAGCGTCGATGCCTGTGGCAATCGACGGCACTGACGTGCCCGGGCACGACGGATCGCTGCTTGGGCACGCGGCTGGCCCTCGATACACGGGCCCGGTGACGATCTGGCCGGGCGGCAAGGGCAATTCATCGGCGCTCTGAGCGGACGCGGGACCGGCCAACCCGGCCACCTGACCGGCGGCGGCAAATAGAAGCAGACAAGCACGCGAGACGATGCGGGAACTGTGCATGGCTACTTCCCCGATTAGGAATTCACGTAAGCCGCCGCGTCCCTAAGCCAGGGCATATGCCCGTTTGCTCAAGGAGGGTGCGCGGATCGGCAATCAAGATTGGCAGTGCGCCCATAAGACGCTCCGCATACATCCTCTGTCGCGCGGGGTGCGGCGGCTAACAGCTAACGCCGCCACAAACAAGAGCGGGACCGCTTCAGGATATTTGGACGCAAACCGGCGCCACCACTCAAGCTATAGCTACGATTCGCCGAAATCGCAAGCTTAGGTTGCAACGTCAATATTCAGACATCCGGCTGTTGAAGCTAACCCGGCGAGAGAATATCCAGCAAAACAGCGAACTGGCATTGTTGCCTTTTCCCCTGCCGGGTGGAAGGTGGCGGAAACTGCCCCCGCGCCGTCATCCCTTGCCACAGCGCCGGGGCGCGGGAGAAGCGCTATGAGCGCCTAACGCCCCTTCTCATAGGTGCCGATGAGCGCGGTTTGCGCAACTATGCGATCGCGCATCGCCGCCTCGACCGCCGCCTTGTTGGGGTGGCTCAGGCCAGTGAGCATCGTATCGAGGGCATAGAGCTTGAAGAAATAGCGGTGGCGCCCAACCGGCGGGCACGGGCCGCCATAGCCCGGACGCTTCCAATCGTTGATGCCGTTCATCGTCCCCGCCGGCAGGACCTTGACACCCTCGGCGAGGCTGCCGGCTTCCGCGGGAATATTGTAGAGCACCCAATGCACCCAGGTCATCCTGGGCGCCTTCGGGTCCGGCGCGTCGGGATCGTCCGCGATAAGCACGAGGCTCTTCGCTCCATCCGGAATGCCCGACCCAGGCCAAGGGCGGCGAAATATCCTCGCCTTCGCAGGTGTACTTCCGGGGAATGGTCCCGCCCTCGGAAAAGGCGTCCGACTCCAGTCTTAGCGTCATGGGTTTTTCCTCCGCTTGAGCAGCGCAAGCAAATGGCATCGTGCCGGCTATCAACACCGTTGTAAGCCAGAACGGCCGCTTCCGATGTGCCTTCCGCATAATTGCCCCCGCTATATTCCACGGCCTTCGGGGCTGAACACCCCGCCATTGGCCTCTTCGATCCGGTGCTTTTCAAGCTCCTGACTATACCGCCTCAAGAGATATGCCTCGCTCACAAAGCCGAGCACCCGGCCATTTTGCGCGGTCTCGACCACGGGAAGCACCTCCGAAGCGGTCTTCGTAAACATGGCAAGTGCTGCGTGGATGTTCTCTCCGGGCGTCAAAACGCGCGGCTCGTCATGAATGAGATCCGCAGCCGCGGTATTTTCCGCCGTGCCATCGTAGGCCGGAGAATGCGCCTCCACGGTCTCAATCGTGCCGAGATAAGTTCCGCCTTCGTCGCACACGAAAGCGTATTTCGGTCCGCCCAGCGGAAAGTGCTCCCGAAGCTGCGCCACCGTTTCCGAAGCCGGCACGAGATGAGGGTCGCGCCGCATCAGCTTGGCTACGGTCAGGTCCGCGATCCAGCCCACATCGTAGGCGCCCCGGATGGGCAGGCCCCGGACGTGGAACCGCCACGTCGCAAACGAATATCCGAAGCTTTGCCGCACCACCACCGTGCAGGCAATCACCGCTATCATCACGCCGATCGTCAGCGAGAAATTTCCCGTCGTCTCAAGAACGATGAGCGTCATCGTTACCGGAGCGCCGACGATGCCGGCGGCAACCGCGCCCATGCCGGCAAGAGCGTAGGCGACCGGGCTGACCGCAAGGCCCGGCGCCACGGCTTGGAGCCCCGCCGCGACCGCCGCCCCGAAGAGAGTTCCCAGCAGGAGCGAGGAACTGAAGAGGCCGCCGCGCATGCCGGAGCCCACTGTGAAGGCGGAAGCCGCGATTTTGGCGATCAGGAGCAGCATCAGCGGCTGCATTGAAAATCCGCCGCTCAAAATATAGGTAATTTCGCCATGCCCGCTTCCCAGCACCTGCGGATAGAAGAAGGCGACGGTTCCAACGGCCGCGCCGCCAAGCATGGGCCTCAGCCAGCGGGGCGCCTTGCGATGGCGCAGGCTGTTCTCGACGACTGTCACCGCCCTCATCGTCACGATGCTGATGAGGGCCGCTCCCAAGCCGAGGAGAAGAAAGAGCGGATAATCGTGGCCGCCCAACGCAACGATGCGGGGCATCTCAAACAAGGGCTCGGCGCCGGCAATTGCATGGATTGCCAGATTTCCGCACAAAGCGGCGGAGGCGACGGGCGCCAGCGACTGCAGCGTGTAGCTGCCGATGACCAGCTCGAAGGCGTAGAATGCGCCGGCGAGCGGACTATTGAAGGCAGCGGAAATGGCCGCGGCCGACCCGCACCCAACCAGCAAGCGCAAATCCTGACGCCGCAGCCGGAAGCCCCGGCCAACCTTCGACGCCAAACCGGACCCGGCTTGGGTATAGGCTGCCTCCAAACCGGCACTTCCGCCGAAGCCCACGGAGATCACGGTTATGAGCGCCAGGTCCAGGCTGTCCCATAGCGACATGCGCCCGCCATACAGCGCGTTCGCCTCGATGGGATCGACGATCTCGCGCGGGCGAAGATAATGGATGACGATAACCGTAAGCCCTACGAGCACGCCGCCGATGGCTGGGGCGGCAAGAGCGTTGATGGCGGGGATTGTCATCCCGGCGCTCAAATGGCCGTCGAGCGGCACACCGAAAAAGATGTAATGCAGCGACGCGACGGCGCCGCCGATCATGCCCACGCCCGCCCCTACGGCAAACCCTATGGCGGCAGCGATAGCGATGATCGCCACCTCGTTTTCGCGGATGCGTATGAGCGCCCGCCGGTAGGCCGAAGCGGTTCTTTTTCTGATAAGCACGAGAAACCGCGCTATCCGTCCCCGCGGCGGAGCCGAAGCTTGGGCGTAAACCTGCATATCCATGTGTTTTCCATGAAAAGCGCCGTATGGAAAACGTGAGAGTCTCCGTCCGTCAAAACCATAACATCCGGAGATCTCCAGTATAATATGGATGCCGGGCGGTATTCCGCTCCCTTCTCGCGTGGATTTTATCGCTGCAGCCGCGAAGACGCCGGGCGAGGACACTCATACCGCATCGGGCATCGCGTGCGCGGTGGGGCGCGAAGCGGTGCGCCGCAGACAGGATCTTAAAGGGCGCCGGCGTTCGTAACGATCCCGGATAGCCGCAATCGGCTTCCGGGATGACGGTTGCGGATTACTCAACCGGATCTGGCATTACTCTCGACTGGACAGCCGCGGAACGAGGAACCCGAGGACGCGCCGCTGGTACTCTTCCGGCATAAAGCGATGGAAATCGACGTGGCGCGCGCCGGCGACGATCCACAGTTCCTTGGGCTCGTTCGCCGTTGCATAGATCCGCTTCATCTCGCCAAGGCTTGCATGCCGGTCGGCATCCCCGGCAATCAGCAGCAACGGCGCGTGGACCTTCGCTATAGCTTCGGCGGGTCTTAGTATGTCCGGGTCGAAGCCCAGGCGCGGCTTGACCTGGTACTTCAGGAACGGCGACAGCCATGGCCCCAAAAAGCCGATTTGCATCGCAAGCCGGTTATCGAGCGCTTCGTCGAATGAGCCAAAAACGGCTTCGAGAACCATCGCGTCAGCTTCCAGCGGCCGCTCGCTCAGGATCGCCGCGGCACCCCCCAGGGACATGCCCACTACGCCAACGCGCTCGCCGGGTAGCCTTTGCCGCAAGAAATCGAAAGCCGCCCTTGCGTCGCGAGACTCGAGAAAGCCGAAGGTGAGGTACTGGCCGGGGCTTTCGCCATGCGCCTGGAAATCGAACAAGAGGACAGAGAACCCATTCCCGTGGAGCATCCTCGCGCGGCCGAGCATTTCCAGCCGGTTCGCCCTGATGCCGTGCATGAGCAGAACGCCCCCGCGATGCGGCTGCCCCCGAAGGAACCAGCCCGACAGACGGCTTCCCGAGCCGCTTTCGAAGGAGACTGCCTCCACCGGCAAGTCCGGCGGCGGACTGCCAACGTTGGACGGAGCCGGCGCGGATGACACGCTTCCGGCATAGAAGGCGGCCGCGAAGCCCGCCATCGCGCACGCGATCAGAACAGCCAAGATTTTATACGCCGCTTTCATGTCCCCCCCCCGCGAGCGATGCCAATCCAGCTGGGCAAGCTGCTGCAAAGACCCCCTCACCCCAGCCCTCTCCTCAAGGGGAGAAGGACAGGATGAGGGGGGACTCCGTAAAGCACTCGACCGGATTTCCCATGCCGCCGCACCGGCCATCGTTTCCTTGGGGTTTACGGCAGCAATTCGTCCACCACGGCAGAGAATCAGTTAAATTTGAGCTAACGGAGGGTACGAATGGCGAACTTCAACACGCATTTGGCAGTGGCGGCCGTTGGCAGCGGCCTTTGTGCAACCGTGGCGCTGGCGGGCCACGCCGCGCCGCAGAATTATCTGCTGACGCTCACGCTCGCGGGCACCATCGGCGGCATTCTGCCCGATATCGATCTCGATAAGGCGATCCCATCCCGTATCCTGTTCAGCGCCCTTGGAGCGATAAGCGCCTTCATCGCGCTGTTCAGCTTTTCAAGCCAATATTCCATCGCGGAGCTGTGGATCGTCTGGCTCGGCGTTTATCTGGCCGTCCGCTATGGCGGACATAAGCTGTTCAACCAGAACACCCGGCACCGTGGCATCTTTCATTCGCTGCTGGCCGGCGTGTTCTTCATGGCGCTGACCGCGGTCATCTTCAACCGCGTCCTCGCCGAGCCGGCGACGCTCGCTTGGCTCACGGGCCTATTCGTGCTGATCGGCTTCATCATCCATTTGGTGCTCGACGAAATCTATTCCGTCGATGTCGAAGGCGCCGTCATTAAGAAGTCGTTCGGCACGGCGCTCAAGCTGTTCGACTACCATTCCTGGCGCGCGTCCGGGCTGATGGCCATCGCCCTGGCCGGCGTGATGTTCGTCAGCCCGCCTGCCCGCGAGTTCTACGACGAGATCGTGTCGCCGCCGGTGCTGTTCGGCTTCCTGAAGGACCGTTTGCTGCCCAAGGGCCAATGGTTCGGCACGCGGCCAGCCGCAACGACAGCAGCGCTCGAAACCGGCGCGGCAGGGGGCCAGAAAACGCGGTAACGCCGAAGCTAGCGAAGTCATCCCGGAAACGGCGAAGCCGTTAGCCGGGATCGTTACGAAAGCTGGCGCCCGTTAAGATCCCGGATCCGGCGCAGGCGCCGTTCCAGGATGACGATTGGGAAGCATTCACCGGGATTTGCGTGTAGCGCTACTGGGCCGCCTTGAGCTGGATGGTGCCGGTTGGGCCGGCGCTGGTCAGCTGGAGGATCACTTCGCCATCCTTTGCCCAGGCGAAGTGAGCGGCCTTGGGGGCTTCGGTAAAGAAGGTCCCCGCTGGCAGAGGCTTGAGCTTGCTTTCATCCCAGACCTCGCCAAATGCGTAATAGAGCGTGCCCGAAAGGACGGCTACGGTGCGGGGCGAATCCGGATGATAGTGCGGCATGAGCTTGAGCCCCGCCGGAAACTTGATGCGCTGAACGAACACTCCCGGCTTGGCGGGATCGCCGTAAAGCGTCGCGATTTGGAGCGCGCCGGGCAGTCCTTTGTATTCGATCTGGTCCGGCAGCCTTACGATGCTTGTTTCGCCGCCTTGCGCCTGGGCTGACACAACTGAAACAGCCAGGAGAAGCGCCGCTAACGTTCCCTGCACCATTTTCGACGGCGTTATCGCCCGGCTGTTGTTTCCCAAGTTTTGCCTCCCGCGCATGTTTATCTCCTTCGGCTTGGCTCCGCGCCAAGGCGCGTTGGTGTCAGCATCATCTCTCTCCAAGAGTATTAGACCGCGTAGCTGGCCTTGAGCCTGCTTTGCGCTAAGCTTAGAAAAAAAGCGGGAGGCGCGCGATGAACGGTAGTCCCTTCTTCGATACTCTGGAGACCCGTCAGCCGGAGGAGCGGGAAGCGCAGCTTTTCTCCAAACTTCCGGCGCTGCTTGCGAAGCTCAAGACCGGGATGCCGGGCTGGGCCGCTCACCTTGCCGGCGTGGACCCGGCCCAAGTCACGAGCCAGACGGCGCTCGCCCAACTTCCCGTGCTGCGCAAATCGGAATTGACAGAGCTTCAGGCGCAAACCCCGCCCTTCGGCGGCCTCGCGGGCGCGAACCTGGCCCGGGTCTTCATGTCGCCCGGACCGATATTCGAGCCGCAATCGCCGGTCCAGGATGCGTGGGGCTTCGCCCGTGCCCTCTTCGCGGCCGGCTTCCGCAAGGGCGAAATCCTGCACAATTGCTTCGCCTATCACATGACACCGGGCGGCTTTTTGCTCGACGATGGCGCGCGCGCCTTGGGGCTTGCCGTGTTTCCGGCAGGGCCAGGCAACACCGAAATGCAAGTTGAGGCCATCGCCCACCTGAAGCCGGCGGGCTACGCGGGCACGCCGGATTATCTGAAAGCGATCCTCGACAAGGCCCGCGAGCTTGGGCGCGATGCCTCCTCGATCGGGAAAGCGCTGGTCACGGGCGGCGCGCTGTTTCCGAGCCTGCGCGAGGAATACCGCACGCGCGGCGTCGCCGTGTTGCAAGCTTACGGGACTGCCGATCTGGGCTGCATCGCCTACGAGAGCGCGGCCATGGAAGGCATGATCGTCAACGAGGATACGATTGTCGAGATCGTCCGCACGGGCAGCGGCGAGCCTGCGCCCGAAGGCGAGGTGGGCGAGGTGGTGGTGACCACGTTCAACGAGACTTATCCGCTGATCCGCTTTGCCACCGGCGATCTCTCGGCGTTCATGCCTGGGCAAAGCCCGTGCGGGCGCACGAACAAGCGCATCAAGGGCTGGATGGGCCGCGCCGATCAAACGGTGAAGGTCAAAGGCATGTTCGTGCATCCGTCGCAAATCGCGGAAGTGGCGCGGCGCCATCCCGGGCTTGGCCGGCTGCGCCTTATGGTCACGCGCGAGCAGGAGCAGGACATCATGACGCTTCATGCGGAGAGCGCGGCAATCGACGATGGCTTGCAGGCCAAGGTGGCGGAGACGCTGGCCACCGTGACGAAGCTCAAAGGAGCGGTGCGGCTCGTGCCGCCGGGCTCGCTGGCGAACGATGGCAAAGTCATCGCCGACGAGCGGAAATACGGAGAATAGAGTACGCCAGCCAGACGCGCTCCGCGCAAAGCCGTTCCCGGCTGCGAGCAGAGCGCGGGCACGCGCGTGCTTTTTCGCGGCGCTTGTTGGTGTTTTCTAGCATGGCGTTCCATATAAACTCCAGCAGCATGGCTTGGAGGCAAATATGGCATTGCAATTGGGCGCCACGGCGCCGGATTTCGAGGCGGAGACCACGGCGGGACGCATCCGCTTCCACGAATGGCTCGGCGTTTCCTGGGGCATTTTGTTCTCGCACCCGAAGGACTTCACGCCGGTTTGCACCACCGAGCTTGGCGCGATGGCCGGGCTCAAGAGCGAGTTCGACCGGCGCAGCGTCAAAATCCTGGGCTTAAGCGTCGATCCGGTTTCAGACCACGCCAGATGGGCGCAAGACATCGAGGATGTCACCGGGCACGCGCCGAATTACCCGCTCGTTGGCGACAGCGATCTGACGGTGGCCAAGCTATACGGCATGCTGCCGGCGGACGCGGGCAGCACGTCGCAGGGACGCACGGCCGCCACGAATCAGACCGTGCGCAGCGTGTTCGTGATCGACCCGGCGAAGAAAATCCGCCTCCTTCTCACCTATCCGATGGCGACGGGACGCAACTTCCAGGAGATTTTGCGGGTGATCGATTCGCTCCAACTCACAGACAAGCATAGGGTTGCCACGCCCGCCAATTGGAAGCCGGGCGACGACGTGATTATCGCTGGCGGCGTGTCCGACGAAGAGGCCAGGCAGAAATTCCCGGAAGGATGGAAAGCGCTGAAGCCCTATGTGCGCGTGGTTCCGCAACCGCGCGGCTAAAGCCGGGCGCGCCAGAGTCCGAAATCGGCGAGCCTGCAACTTATAGCATCCGCATTCGCAAGCGAATGTGGATGGGGGAGAAGGGACGCCCTAACAGCGGTTGCGAGCGAATCCCCTCTCCCATTGGGAGAGGGCTAGGGTGAGGGGTAATGCGCCCTGTCTATGACTCATCATTCAGCGTAAAGCCCGGCGCTCCGTTCCTCCGGACGCAGGGCGCAAACGCCACTTCATCGGACACATCGTCTGCAATCGTCGACTAGGGTCTTGCACCTTCGCGCCGGCTATGGCACGGTCTTTCGCGCCGGTAGGTATCTTCGCTGCAGTAGCTCAGTGGTAGAGCACTCCCTTGGTAAGGGAGAGGTCGAGAGTTCAATCCTCTCTTGCAGCACCATCGCCCTCCCCTATCTCAGTTGGCAAGCCGCCGATTTGGGGGTCGAGTGCCCCCTTTCCCCAGCGAGCCCTCCTGGACTCAAGCCTCCAAACCTTCCAGCTCCACGATCATATCCTCGATCACCTTCAAGCCCATGGCCCAGAAGCCGGGGTCGGTGGCGTCGAGCCCGAACGGCGCCAGCAGCTCCTTATGGTGCTTCGTGCCGCCCGCGCGCAGCATATCGAGATAGCGGCCTTCGAAGCCTTCCGGCGCGCGCTCGTAGGCCGCGTAAAGCGAGTTCACGAGGCAATCGCCGAACGCATAGGCGTACACATAGAACGGCGAATGGACGAAGTGCGAGACATAGGTCCAATAGTTCTCGTAGCCGTCATTCAGCTCAATCGCCGGCCCCAGGCTTTCGCCCTGCACCGAGAGCCAGAACTCGGCGATCTTGTCCGAGGTCAGCTCGCCTTCGCGGCGCGCCTCATGCACCAGCCGCTCGAACTGATAAAAGGCGATCTGGCGCACCACCGTGTTGATCTTGTCCTCGACCTTCTGCGCGAGCAGCACCTTCCTCTCACGCGGGTTCTGCGTTTGCGCGAGCAGCGCCTTGAAGGCCAGCATCTCGCCAAAAACGCTGGCGGTTTCGGCCAGCGTCAGCGGCGTGTACGCCATGAGTGCCCCTTGCGCATTGGCCAGCACCTGGTGCACGCCGTGGCCCAGCTCATGGGCGAGGGTCATGATGTCGCGCGGTTTGCCGAGGTAATTCATCATGATGTAGGGATGCGCGGAAGGCACGGTCGGATGCGAGAACGCGCCCGGCGACTTGCCCTCGCGCACCGGCGCGTCGATCCAGTTCTTGGTGAAGAAGCCATCCGCGATCTCCGCCATGCGCGGCGAAAAGCGGCGGTAAGCCTCGATCACCGTGCGGCGTGCGTCGCTCCACTCGGTGATGGGCTCGGGATCGCGGCTGATGGGCGCGTTGCGGTCCCAATAGTTGAGCCGGTCCATGCCAATCCATTTGGCCTTGAGCGCGTAATAGCGGTGCGAGAGGCGCGGATAACTGTCGCGCACGGCCTTCACCATCGCAGCCACGACCTCCGGCTCGACCCGGTTCCCGAGATGCCGCGACGATGCCACATCCGGGAAGCCGCGCCAGCGGTCGGAGATTTCCTTGTCCTTGGCGAGCGTGTTCATCACCAGGGTGAACATCCGCACATTGGACCTGAAAACCTTCGCCAGCGCGTCCGCCGCCGCCGCGCGTTTCTCCGCGTTGGAGTCGCTCAGGAAATTCAGCGCGATTTCGAGCGTATAGGCTTCGCCTTCAATGTCGAAACGCAAGCCCGTGAGCGTCTCGTTGAACAGCCGGCTCCAGGCTGCCGGGCCGGTCATGCTCTTCTCATGGAAAAGCTTTTCGAGATCGTCGGAAAGCTGGTAGGGCCGCTCTTTCCGCAAGTCCGTGAGCCAAGGCCGGTAGTGCGCCAGCTCCCGGTTCCGAAGCGCCGCGTCCATGACCTCGTCGCCGATGCGGTTCAATTCCAGCTCGAAAAACAACAGCAGCGTGCTGATCGTGGTGAGCCTGTCCTGCGCATCGCCGAAGAGCTTGGCGCGGGCTGCGTCGGCGGTGTTGGTGACGTAATTGAGATAGGCGAAGGAACCGACGCGGCCCATGCGGTCGGACTGGGCCTCGTAAGCGGCGATGGCCTTTGCGAGCGCCGGCGGGTCTTGCCGCGCCAGGCTCTCAAGCTTGCCAAGATAGGTTTCGCGGAACTCAGCCGCCGCCCGCGCCGCTTTTTCTACGTCCGCGTCAAGCTGCGGGCGCCCCTCGGGGTATAGATCGCTCAGGTTCCAGCCGGGCATCTCGCCGATGGGCTCGGGCGCCACATCCAGGAATCCGCCGCTGGGCTGAGCCGCGTGGACCGGCATTACTGGATTGATCGGGGACTGCCTTATCATGAGCGCTGTTCTCCTATACCGCACACGGTTCGCCAAAACCGCATTTGGCGATTTGCTTCCCGCGGTCAACCGCGGCACTTCGAATATAGCATACGCTTCGGCCTTTCGCGCCTTCCAGACGCCGTCTACTCACGGAAAGCTTGGCCGTCACCTTGACGCAAATCAAGCCGCTTGAAGCGCATTATGGCTTACTGGATCGATCCTCGTTGCCATGACGCTGGCAGTTACCCCGCTTTCCGCGTCCCGGCGGTAGCGTTAGGCCGGGAGCGGCTCGGCCGGTCATGCGACGGGGAGGGAGCGGCGGCCGTCCACGACTTCCTTGACCGGGCAGTGCAGCCGCCAGAATAGCCCGCTGGCCGCAAAGTCGAGATCGATCTCAGCATCGAGGCTCTCCTTCGCCAAACGTTGTATCACGATTGAGCCGAAGCCGCGCTTTGCCGGAGCCCTGACCGCCGGTCCTCCATCTTCGCGCCAGGATATCTCAAAGGCTTCCTCTTCTTTTCCGGCGCAAACCAAGCTCCAGCTAACCTCAAGGCGGCCATCTGCGTTGGAGAGCGCGCCAAATTTGCTGGCGTTGGTACAAAGCTCGTGCAGGGCCATGCCGATGGTCTGGGCGGCGGCCGCGGAGATGAGGAAAGACGGACCTTTCAGCGCGATCCGCGTGCCGATCAGCTCCTGGAAATGCGCGAGCTGCGATTGCACCAGCGCTGCGATGTCAACGCCTTTCCATTCGTTTTGGACAAGCAGGTCCTGGCTCGCGGACAGCGCCTGTATCCGCTCGCCGAAACGGCCGATGAAGTCCTCGGCTTTTGTCGCAGCCGTCTGCCGCGCGATGGACTGCACCACGGCGAGCATGTTCTTGGCGCGGTGGTTGACCTCACCCATCAGCAGCCGGGTGTGCTCCTCAAGCCGCTTGCGTTCGGTGACATCGCGCATGATCACAGTGAACAGCCTCTCCCCGCCAGCATGCAGCCGGGAGATTGAGGCCTCGATGGGAAACTCCTCGCCATTCTGGCGCAGGCCCCACACCAAACGGTGCGAGCCCAATTGACGGGATGTCGCGCCGGTTGCGCCAAACACGCCCACATGGTTCCGGTGTGCTTGGCGGAACCGCTCTGGAATGAAGCGATCGATCGAACTGCCCAGGGCTTCGCTGTTCCTGCAACCGAACATCCGCTCGGCCGCCGGGTTGAACAGGACAATGCGCTGGCTGGCATCGGTGGCGATGATGGCATCCATCGCGGATTGGATAAGGCCCTCCTGCCGCTGCTGACTTTCGCTTAACTCCGCCGTGCGTTCGGCGACCATCCGCTCAAGCTCCGTGCAGCGTTCCACCTCGGCCTGATGCAATCGCAATCGCGCTTGTTCTAGCCTTTCAACGATCCAGGATATCATTAGGCAAGTGATTACGAAGACGCCCGTGGCTATCCAGTCCCCCGGACGCGCCACGATTAACGATCTAAGCGGCTCCATCCAGAAGTACCCGGCGAACACTGCCGAGAGAACCGTTGCTAGCGCTCCGGCGCGCAGTCCGCCATAAAGCGCGGCCAAAATCACCGCGGGATAAAACGTGATAAATGCGACCTGTGTCCCAACTATCTCCAGGAATACCAGACGCAGGACGGTTGCGGCGAGCACGAGGGCAACGGCGATGCCATAGCGGTGCGGCGGGTTGTCGTGCGATGGCGGCAAATCCCCGAACGGAGCCGCAGTGCCGGGGAAATTGGCATAGGCCGCGGCCAGCATATAGCCGCCACCGAGGAACAGGACCGCGCGGCTAACCCAGCTCAAGACACCGCCAAAGTTAGACTGCAGCATCAGACCGGCATAGCCGATGACGAGCAGTAACAGCGCGGAGACAAACCAATCTAGGAACGCAGTGCGCCGCCGGCGGGCGTCTCCCGTCAACAACAATAGCGTCAGCAGAATTGTGAAGATGGCCGACCCAAGAACGAATTGGCGCTCCGCACCGCCGCCTTTGCCTTGGACGAAGAAGACGGGCGTCCATTCTTTGAGCGCCATGAATACGATAAGCGCCGCCACGGCCAGTGCCAACGCATAGGCGGCAACCAGCACGCGCCCGGGGTGCGGTAGGGCGCGGCTCCGCTGCTGGAGCAGGGCGGCGCCCGCGAGATAGCACAAAGACGCGCCCCAGAAGGTGACATTGTAAATGGTGACATAGGCGTTGACGTTGAACCCCTGGCCGGGCGCGAGGAAAGCGGCGAGCGGGGAAAGACCTGAAACGCTCCAGATCAACGCGCCGCAGCCGAACAGCGCCAGGCCCGGTGCTCCCGTGATCAGGAAGCTGCGCGCGAACAGGTATGCGATGACCAGCGACGGCAAGGTAGCGAGCAGGAGATTGAGCGCAATCAGAAGTCCCAGGGACTCATGCGGCGCTTGAATATCCTTGAACCACAGGCCGATCTCGGCCACGAACAGGACCGGCAACAGAAGCCCGGCGAAACGATGTGGACCGAACCCACGCCATTTTATTCCTTCGTCCATTGTCAACACCGGACAGATGGCGAATCCGCTCCTGGCGCCAACGCCGTTTGCTTGAAAAGCGAGATCGTTGGGGGCGACCATAAAGGACTTGCCACGATGTGCCAAGTCTTTGTTCGCGCGTGGCTTTCTTGAGCTGAACTGGATCTCTGGCCGTTCGCCGCGAATGGCCGTCCTGGGCGAACACCGCCGGTCCATTCATCTATCATCGCAACTGAAGTTCGTCAGTGCCGCAAGATTTTGCGGAGCGGCTTATTCATCAGCGCGATGGCAAAGCCGGCGAGCGCCGCCACGCCTGCGATCATGAGGAAGAATGCGGGCTTATCCATGCTGCTCCAATAGGAGCCGAGCCAGCCGGCCATGAAGTTGCCCAGGAAGCTGGTGGCGAGCCACACGCCCATCATCAGCGACAGCACGCGGGCGGGCGCGACCTTGGAGACCAGCGAAAGCCCCACGGGAGAAAGGTAAAGTTCGCCAACGGTCAGAATTGCGAAATAGACCAGGAGCCAAAGCCAGTTCGCCTTGGCCGCCTCGCCCGTGCCAGCCGCGACGAGCGCCAGCGCGAGATAGGAGAGCGCCAGCAGGAAGCAGCCGATGGCCATTTTCGTGACCGTCGAGGGTTCGCGCCCGCGGCGGGCGAGCCATCCCCACCAAGCGACGAGAAAGGGCGTGAAGATTAAAATCATGGCCGGATTGACCGACTGAAAGGACGACGCCGGGATTTCGGCCTGAGCAAACAATAGGTTGATGGAGCGATCCGTGTAATCCTTGATCCACAGGGCAATCGTGTTCCCCTGCTGCTCATAGGCAGCCCAGAACAGCGTATTCGGCACGAATAGCACCAGAAGTGCCGCGATGGCGCGCCAATCCGCTAGCGTAAGCGAAGCATGCTCCGTATGGGCGGCCTTCTCTTTTTGCAGTTCGTCCGGCGGCAGTTCGCGAAGCCCCCGCAAATAGATCGCGAGCCCGATCAGCATGCCGGCACCTGCCGCGGTGAACCCGTAGTGCCAGCCGAGATTTTCGCCAAGCGTTCCGCATATCCAAGGGGAGAACATGGCGCCGAGATTGATACCGAGGTAGAAAATGGAAAAAGCGCGGTCCCGGCGCGCATCGCCCTCCGCGTAAAGCTCGCCCACCTGAGTGGAGATATTCGGCTTGAACGCACCGTTGCCCAATATCAGCGTAAAAAGGGCGGGCAGCAGCAGCGCCTCGAACGCCATCAAGAAATGCCCGATGGCCATCAAAACCGCGCCGATGGCGACGGTGCGCCGCTGGCCGAGCACGCGGTCGGCGATGAGGCCTCCGGCAATGGGCGTCAAATAGACCAGCGACGTATAAAGCCCATAGATGAGCGAGGCGAAGGGTTGCGTTTCGAGAGGGCCGGAAAACCATTCGAACCCGCTTTTCAGGGTGGCGAGACCGGAGACCCTCTCCGAATGCCCCGGCAGAAGCAAGTAATCGGTGAGATAATACATGAGGATCGCGCGCATCCCGTAATAGGAAAAGCGCTCCCACATCTCGGTCGCGAACAGAAAGCTCAGCCCTCTCGGATGGCCGAAAAGCTCCTTTTGCGCGGGGCAAGGTGCAGCGGCGGTGTCTTTCATCGCGGGCTAACTCTGCAACACGGGATAGGCAAGCCCCGGCTTGGGCGTGGCATGCACCGGCTGGCCCAGCGTGAGCGGTACGAAGCGGCCCGTCTCCGCGTCGAAGGTGTCCACCGAACCAGTCTCGATATTGTAGACCCAGCCGTAAAGCCTGCAGCCGGCCGGTCGCGAGCTTCGCCGCCACGGTGGGGTGCGTTTGCAGATTCCGGATCTGGCAGAGCACGTTCTCATGCACCAGCGCATGCAGGCGCGTGCGCTCATCCGCCGCCTCGGGCAGCGTCGCCGCGACGATCTCCTTCGCCGCCGCGGCATGCTTGATCCAGCTCGCAACCGCCGGCATTTTGTCGAGCCTATCCTCGCGCAGGATGGCTTTCATCGCGCCGCAATCGGTGTGCCCGCAGACCACCACATCCTCGATGCCAAGCGCGGCCACGGCGTATTCGATGCTGGCCGAAACGCCGCCTGCCGCCGGGCCGTAGCTCGGGATGATGTTGCCCGCGTTGCGCACAACGAATATATCGCCCGGCTCGCGCTGCGTCAGCACCTCGGGCACGACGCGGCTGTCCGAGCAGGCGATGAACATCGCAAACGGCGCCTGGCGCCCGTTCTGGCCGCCTCCCTGCCGGGCCAGCCCATGGATTTCGGCCTGGAAGCGCAGCGCGCCTTCGATCAGTCTGTGCATTGAGCTCCCGCTGTTGCCCGCGCACGAAGACTAACATTTCCGCGCCGGCGGCGCGAGGAAAGCGTCCATGCTCATTCAGCTTGCGAAGCGCCCGGCCAGCGCCACTCCCGGACCTCCGGCATGTCCTCGCCGCGCTGGCGGATATATGCCTTGTGCTCGATCAGCTTCTCCCGCAGCGCCTGCTTGGCATAGGCAGCTCGATCGCTCAGCTGCGGCAGCCTGTCGATGGCGTCGGAAGCCAGATGGAAGCGGTCGAGATCGTTGAGGACGACCATATCGAACGGTGTCGTCGTGGTGCCCTCTTCCTTGTAGCCGCGCACGTGAATGTTGCGGTGATTGGTCCGGCGGTAGGTCAGGCGGTGGATCAGCCAAGGATAGCCGTGATGAGCGAAAATCACCGGTTTGTCCCTGGTGAACAGCGCATCGAAATCCTGATCGCTGAGCCCATGCGGGTGCTCCTCGCGCGGCTGCAGCGTCATGAGGTCGACCACGTTCACCACCCGGATTTTCAGCTCTGGAAAATGGCCCCGGAGAAGATCGGTGGCGGCCAGCGCCTCAAGCGTTGGCACGTCGCCGGCACAGGCCATGACGAGATCGGGCTCGGCATCGCGGTCGTTGCTCGCCCACTCCCAGATGCCGATGCCGGCCGAGCAGTGCTTGACCGTCTCGTCCCAGCTTAGCCATTGCGGCGCGGGCTGCTTGCCGGCCACGATCACGTTGATGAGGTTCCGGCTACGCAGGCACCGGTCCGTGACGAAGAGCAGCGAGTTGGCGTCCGGCGGAAGATAAACGCGCACGGTATCGGCCTTCTTGTTGCATACGTAATCGATGAAGCCCGGGTCCTGGTGGCTGAAGCCGTTATGGTCCTGGCGCCAGACGTGGCTGGTCAGCAGGTAGTTGAGCGACGGTATGGGCCTGCGCCAAGCGATCCCGCGGCAGGTTTTGAGCCATTTCGCATGCTGGTTGAACATCGAATTGACGATGTGGATGAAGGCTTCGTAGCAATTGAAGAGACCATGCCGCCCGGTCAGCAGATAACCTTCGAGCCAGCCCTGGCAGGTGTGCTCGGAGAGGATCTCCATCACCCGGCCATCCGGCGCCAGGTGGTCGTCATAGGGAAACGTAGCCGCGTCCCATGCGCGGTTCGTGACCTCGAACACGTGCGAAAGGCGGTTGGAGGCCGTCTCGTCGGGGCCGAACACCCGGAAATTCCGCTGCGCCTCGCTCGCCTTGAGCACGTCGCGCAAGAACCCGCCCATGACCGATGTCGCCTCGGCATCGCGCTCGCCCGGCGTACCGATCTCAATTGCGTACTTGGCGATATCGGGCAGATCGAGATCGCGCGCGCCCACGCCGCCGTTCGCGTGCGGATTGGCGCTCATGCGGCGCTCGCCGGCGGGGGCCAGGCTGGCGATTTCCCACCGCAGCGCACCGTTTTCATCGAAGAGCTCCTCGGGACGGTAGCTCTTCATCCACTCTTCGAGCAGCCTCACATGGTCCGGCTTGGCCGCAAGCTCGGCAAGCGGCACCTGATGCGAGCGCCAGGAGCCCTCGGTCTTGAGGCCGTCGACCTCCTTAGGCCCGGTCCAGCCTTTCGGCGTTTTGAGGATAATCATCGGCCAGATCGCGCGGTCTTTTGCGCCGTGTTCACGCGCCGCGGTTTGGATCGCGCGGATTTCGGCCACCGCCTTATCCAGCGTCGCCGCCATGAGCTGGTGCATGGCCTCCGGCTCGCTGCCCTCGACGAAATAGGGCTTGTAGCCGTAGCCCTCGAACAGGCTCTTCAACTCCTTGGGGCTTATGCGGGCGAGAATTGTAGGATTGGCGATCTTGTAGCCGTTCAAATGCAGCACCGGCAGCACCGCGCCATCCGTTGCGGGACTGAGAAACTTATTCGAGTGCCACGCCGCCGCCATGGGTCCGGTTTCGGCCTCGCCGTCGCCCACAACGCACGCCGCGATCAAATCCGGATTATCGAACGCCGCGCCATAGGCATGGGACAACGCGTAGCCAAGCTCGCCGCCCTCGTGGATCGAGCCGGGCGTCTCGGGCGCCGCGTGGCTCGGAATGCCGCCCGGGAAGCTGAATTGCTTGAACAGGCGCTGCATGCCCAGCGCGTTCCGCGGGATGTGCGGATAAACTTCGCTGTAGGTCCCCTCAAGCCAGGTGTTGGCCAATATCCCAGGGGCGCCATGGCCGGGCCCGGCGAGATAGATCGCGTTCAGGCCGTGCGCCTTGATGACGCGGTTGAGATGCACGTAGAGAAAGTTCAGTCCCGGCGTGGTCCCCCAATGACCGAGCAGCCGCGGCTTGATGTGCTTCAGCTCCAGCGGCTCCCTCAACAGCGGGTTATCGAGGAGATAGATTTGGCCAACGGACAGATAATTCGCCGCGCGCCACCAGGCGTCCATCAGCCTCAGCTCTTCGTTGGATAACGGACTTTCGCTGATCGGCGCTACTGAACCCATCGGCATGCGAGTATCCTTTCAGGAGCGGACGGTATCGATGTTCCGGATTTAGTGCGGCTTCCCCGGTCCTGTTCCCGGGGGCCGCAACACATCCAGTCAGCCATTATCAATCGTAGCCGCAGCTTGTCCCGCCCTTGCGGGTCAAGCCTTCGTGAGATAGCCCGGCAACCCTTGATTAACCATGTCTACGCGCATAGGTCTTTAATTAGCGGCATATTGCCGCATATTGCTTGAGCAGCGCATCCCGGCCGTGCGATCCTCGAAGGGGGGATATGCGGCATATGCCATGATCATGGATTTAGGAGATCGTCATGGCAGAAAATAGATACGATAATGCTCATCCCGTGTGGGAGGACATGCTGGGCCTCGGGCTCGGGGTGCTGATTGTCTTGACCCCGTACTTCACCGCAGATGCAGTAAGCCAAACCGCGCAGCTGGCCACTACCTTCGTCGGGCTCATGGTCATCATCGCAGCGGCTGCAGAAAATATGCAATTGTTCGAAGGAGAGCCTGAGCCGGGGCGCGAGTGGGAAGCGGTTTTGCAATCCGCCCTCGGTGCGGGGTTGATCGCGCTTCCCTTCCTCTTCGGCTATGCCGGCGGCGGGACGCTGCGCTACTGGCACTTTGCCTTGGGCGCGGCCGTTTTCCTGCTCGCCATAGTCGAGCTGCGGCGCGACTACGTGGACGACATGAAAAGGCATGGCTGGTGGCGGCAAACACAGTAAGTTCTCCATTGCGGCAGCCGTCAGGCTGCCGCCGACTCCGCGCGGCAAGCTCCTAATCTTTCGCCTTGGCCAAAAGAGTTTCCAGCTTCCTTAGCAGCATCTCGTTAAAGCCATCCGGGTCCTGGATTTGCGGTGCGTGGCCGTAATCCGGGAAGGTGACGAGGATCGAGCGGCTTATAGCCTTGGCGGTCTCCGGGCCAAGTTCTTTATAGTTCCCAATGCGCTGCAAGACTTCCGGCGAGGCGCGGTTCTTGCCGATGGCGGTATTGTCCTTCTCGCCAATCATCAGCAGCGTGGGCACGCGAATATTGCCGAACTCATAGACTACAGGCTGGCAGAAGATCATGTCCGAGGTGAGCGCCTGGCTCCAAGCGAACAGCTCGCCTTCCTTGCCCGCATACATGCCGGCCAGCATATCGACCCATTTATCGTAGTCCGGCTTCCACTCGCCCGCGTAATAGGTCTTGCGCTCATAACCGCGAATGCTGTCCGCGGTGGTTTTAAGCTCGCCCTCGTAAAGCTCGTCTATGGTGGCCATCGGCACGCCCTTCGCCTTCCAATCCTCAAGGCCGATTGGATTGACGGCGGCGATGGCCCTGGTTTCCCCCGGGTACATAAGCGCGTAGCGGAAGGCCAGCATGCCGCCGGTGGAGTGGCCCATCACGATAGGGTCCTTCACGCCAAGCCGGTCCAGCAGCGCGTGCGTGTTCGCGGCAAGCTGCTGGAAGCTATATTGATAATGCTCGGGCTTCGAGGACTTGCAGAAGCCGATCTGGTCCGGCGCCACCACCCGGTAGCCGGCACCCGCGAGCGCGCGGATCGTCTTGTCCCAGGTTGCCGAACAGAAATTCTTGCCATGGAGAAGCACGGCGGTTCTGCCGGTGGGCGCGCCCACCGGGGCCACATCCATATACGCCATCGTCAGCGGCAGCTTTTGCGATGTGAAAGCGAAGCGGCGGACCTCGAATGGGTATTCGAAATCCTTGAGCATCGGGTCCGCGGCTGCGCTCAATGAAACTACAGCGCTAAGTGCCGCGCCCAACAATATACCGAAGATTGCACTACCCCTCATAACTCTCTCCTCCCCGGCTTGTTTTTTGTGCCGGTATCCGCGAAACCCTCTGGAAACAAAGGCGATCATGATATTGACGCGATCTAGGTCTAACCAACCAGCAAGGGCGGCAACGGGCTATTAAGCATAGTCTGTCACTATCGTATCGAGTTGAGTTGAGGGTTAATTCCATGTGGCGTACTATCCGTGCGGTGCTGATCTGCCTGGCGCTTGGCGGTTGCGCAACAACCTCCAGCATGATGCCTTCTCTCTCCAGCATGAGCGGCGGCAGCGAACCGCCTAAGCCCGCGCCCGCGGTGCAGCCCGCCGTGCAAGGCGATAGCGGCTCCGGCCTGGGCGGCATCTGGAAGAACTTCTCGTCCACGTTCAGCTCCGGCGCCCAGCCCGCATCGCAGAGGCCCTTCACGCAAGGCTTCGACGAAAGTGCCGCGCTGCGCCTCATCAACAATTACCGCTCCGCGAAAGGCTTGGCTCCGCTTTCCATCGATCCGCAGGCGACCGCGGCGGCGGAGGTTCTCGCGCAGGACATGGCCAAGCACGATCGTATGTCGCATATCGGCCCGAACGGCCAGGATGTCGGCAAGCGCCTGCTCGCCTCGGGATATTCCTTCAGCATCGCCTCCGAAAATGTTGGGGTCGGCCAGGCGACGATCGAGGACACCGTCGACGGATGGAAGGCGAGCCCCGCCAACAGCCGCAATATGCTGCTCGCCAACGCCAAGCATATCGGCATCGCCTACGAAAGCCGGCCGGATTCGCAGCACAAGACCTTCTGGGTGCTTGTGATCGCCGCGCCATAGACCGGTGCGGCCAGCCGCGAGGCGGTAAAGCCACCGTGGCGATTTATAGCGAAGGGCCGTGACAGTTGCCCCCGGATTGCTTCGCGCCACTCGCAAAGACGAAGAGTATAAACCTACGCACACCGCTCTGAGTCTCCTGGCCCCGCCTCCGGTTCATCGCCTGTTAACGCAATTCCTTGGCAAATTCCGGTGTTTACGCCGCTTTTTGATATTGAACTAATATAGCATAAGTGCTTTGACGATTCGTTAAGCGCGAGCCGTTCGGCGTAATCCATTGAGATAGGCTGATAAATTACATCCGTACACAGCGCGATTAAGGCCCGCACTTGGTTAATTCGCAATCTGTCCGTATATTTAAACGGATTTTGGAATCGTGGAATCCGGCCAAAAACGGCAAAAGATTTGCAAAAAGTGGCGGGCGGAAAATATGAGGATCCGGCGTTAACTATACGCGCATTAACCACGATAGCGCTTTAGGCGAAACGCACGATCCGTTAATCCGGAAATCACTCGCGGCGCTTCGCCAAGAGCCAGCCGCACCTCCGAAGGGCCTGGTGGTCAACATCTGACGCTTGGTGCCCGGGGCATTAGGTCGCGATGGGCCGGCGGACGTTCAAGATATCCGAACCGAATTCTGAAGCCCGCCAACAAGCGGAAACAAGCCCGCCGGGGTGAGGCGGCCCAATTCGAATTCCGCAGGCCAGCCGGCGGGCGCGGTAATGACGGGGTTCGTTTTTCCGGCGCCGGCGCCTCGCCGAATGTCCACGCATAGCCAAATTTCATAACACTATCCTACATCCGCACTCGCAAGACCCTGCGCCGCAACATCCCGGCACGCGCCTCTTTGTTCCCCTATTGTTCACATGGGAAGCTTGCGCGAACCTTGTCGTACCGCGCCTGCACGGCTTGCTTGTGCACCACGCCGGCATCGCCCGGTAACGTTGTGGATAATTTCATGTTCTGGTTGTGTTCCTGTTTGGCTGCTGCCATCTTGTGGCCGGCGGCAAAGCAGTTTTGAATTGCAGAGGATAGTAACCGTATGCCTGCGGGATCGCTTAAAAGAGTGTTGGCGTGGTTGAGAGTTCGATGAAGTATTTGCTTGTCTCGGAGGCCGATCGGCCGACTAAATGTCAATGCAATGGTGAGTTGTATTTGGCATTGGAGATGGAAAACCTATCGCTGACGAATGGCTACCAGGTCCAGCCTGTTCCATGGCGGCAAAGCGTAAACGCGCGCGATGCCGGCCGCTTGAAAAGCCAATTTATGAGGAGCGCTAAACTGCCGATAAGAGACGGTGCCGCCGGCAGCCCGCAAGCCTGCAATCGGCCTGCTGCCGCCGGGACAGTAGCCGGAATGGACACCAAGCGCTGGATTTGGACCACCAGACGGTGTTCGCCGCCGCGATCCGCTCAGCGCCGGCCGGCCCATAAATCCTCACAATATGTTCCCGCGACGGCTTGCATTTTCCCATCGGCGCGGTTCATATCTGCGCTCCGGCCACGAGGGCAATTCCATGACCACAGAGCAGCGCGTTTTCTCCGGCGTTCAACCGACCGGCAATCTCCATCTCGGCAACTACCTTGGCGCCATCACCAAATTCGTGGCGCTGCAAAAGTCGCACAGCTGCATCTATTGCGTCGTGGATTTGCACGCGATCACGGTCTGGCAAGACCCGGCGGACTTGCGCAACTCGACGCGCGAGGTCACGGCGGCCTTCATCGCGGCGGGCATCGATCCCAAGGATCACATCATCTTCAATCAGAGTCAGGTGAGCGCGCATTCTGAGCTGGCGTGGATTTTGAATTGCGTGGCGCGCATGGGCTGGCTCAACCGCATGACGCAATTCAAGGAAAAGGCCGGCAAGGACCGCGAGAACGCGAGCATCGGGCTGTATGTTTATCCCGTGCTGATGGCCGCCGACATTTTGGCCTACCGCGCGGCCGCCGTGCCCGTGGGCGAGGATCAGAAGCAGCATCTGGAGCTGACGCGCGATATCGCGCAGAAATTCAACAACGATTACGCGGAGCAGATCGCCGCCGCCGGTTTCAACGATGGCTTCTTCCCGCTGCCGGAACCGCTGATCTCGGGCCCCGCGACGCGCGTGATGTCGCTGCGCGATGGCACCAAGAAGATGTCGAAATCCGATCCGTCGGACCTGTCGCGCATCAACGTCGCCGACGACGCGGAGACGATTGCCAAAAAGATCAAGAAGGCCAAGACCGATCCTGAGCCGCTGCCAACCGATGCGAAGGGCTTCGAAGGACGCCCCGAGGCGGAGAACCTCGCGGGCATTTACGCGGCGCTGGCCGGCCAAGGCGTGGAGCAGGTGCTTTCCGAATTCGGGGGCGCGCAATTCTCGAAGTTTAAGAACGCGCTCGTGGAGCTTGCGGTCGAAAAACTAGGGCCCATCGGCTCGGAGATGAAACGGATCTCGGCCGACACCAGTTATATTGACGGCGTGCTCGCGGATGGCGCGGAGCGGGCGCGGGCGATCGCGGACGAGACCTTGGGCCACGTCTGCGATATCGTGGGCTTTGTGCATGCCGGCAGGCACGCCGCCAAACATGCCAAGGCATCGCGCCGCTAACTTGAAGATCGGAACGCCATGACCGGGCATGAGCCACGCCGCCTTTTTACCGATGGCCACAGGCGCAAGTTCCTGGTGATCGTGGACGAGAGCCCGGAGGGCGAGGCGGCTCTTTATTATGCGGCGCGCCGTGCCGGGCGCACGGGCGGGGGGCTCGCACTTCTGTTCGTGATCCAGCCCCCGGAAATGGGCCATTGGCTTGGCGTCGAGCAGTCGTTCCGGGAGGAGCAGCACAACAAGGCCCGCGCCGTGTTCCGCTTAAGCGCGCGCAAGCTCAAGACTTGGGGCTTCGAGATCGTGCCGGAGGAATTCATCCGGGAGGGACAGAAGGCCGAGGAAATCGTAAAGCTCATCGAGGAGGACCGGGACTTTGGCATCCTCATCCTGGGCGCTTCCACGGACCCGTCCGGACCTGGGCCGCTGGTTTCGTTGCTGGCGGCCGGCGCCAAGGCGGGCAGCTTCCCGATTCCCATCACCATCGTGCCCGGCAACTTAACCTTCGATGAAATTGCAGGTCTAGCCTGACTCCGCAAGTCAGGTTTTTCTCTTGAAACCGGCGCCGCGGACTGCATTATAGCAGGCATGTGAAAAGTCTGCTTGAAGTAGCCCAAAGGCAAGGAGCCGCCGGGCAGCCGTCATCCCTGCGCATGAGCGCGTGAAGAAATTGAATTCGGAGCATTCGCAAGAAGCACAACGGTCATTCCCGCGCAGGCGGGAATCCATCTCTAACGTTGGAACAACGGCTTGTATGGGTATCCGCCTTCGCGGGTACGACGCTGCGGCCCCGAATTACCGGCCATTCAAAAGGTCCGGCGATTTTTTACACGCTCCTACCCAGGAAAGACGTTCGTGAATCGCGAAGAGAGAGGGGAATTGCAATGTTCATTCAAACGGAAACGACGCCGAACCCAGCAACTTTGAAATTCCTTCCGGGGCGCGCCGTGCTCAAGGGCGGCACGCGCGATTTCCGCGACGCGGGCGAGGCCGGGGCGGTATCCCCGCTTGCGGCCAGGCTGTTCGAGATCGACGGCGTGACCGGCGTCTTCCTGGGCTCCGACTTCGTTTCCGTCACCAAGAACGGCGGGGAATGGCAGCATTTGACGCCCGCCGTGCTCGGCGCGATCATGGAGCACTTTCTTTCCGGCGAGCCGGTACTGTTCGCGGGCGGCGATGCGGCAGGCTGCGGCGAAGATTTCGACGCCAAGGACGCCGAGGTGGTGGCGGCGATCAAGGAATTGATCGAAACGCGGGTTCGCCCGGCGGTCGCCAACGACGGCGGCGATATAATCTTCCACGGGTATCGCGCGGGCACCGTCTACCTCAAGATGCACGGCGCATGTTCTGGCTGCCCGTCCTCGACCGCTACGCTCCGCCACGGGATCGAAAACCTGTTGAAACACTTCATTCCCGAGGTCGAGTCGGTTCAAGCGGTGTAGCGGCGCGCGCCGCCCCGCCGTACATCCATGTTCTTATAAAGAACAACAACATCTTGAGGTGCGCTTATGGCCGGGGCGATCGCAAAGGACTGCTTGGACCAAATCTTCCTTCAAGCCCGCACGCATAATAAGTGGCAAGACAAGCCCGTGCCGGAGGAACTGCTGCGCCAGGTCGCCGATACCATGAAAATGGGGCCGACAAGCGCGAACCAGTCGCCTGCGCGCATCGTGTTCGTGCAGACGCCGGCAGGCAAGAAGCGCCTTGAGCCCCACCTCTCGGAGGGCAACCGCGCCAAGACCATGGCCGCGCCCGTTTGCGCGATCGTCGGCTACGACCTCAAGTTTTACGAGCACCTGCCCAAGCTTTTTCCGCATGCCGATGCTAAAGCCTGGTTCGAGGGCAAGCCGGACCAGATTATCGAGACCTCCGCCTTCCGCAACGGCACGCTCCAGGGCGCCTACCTCATCGTTGCGGCGCGCGCTCTTGGCCTCGACACCGGGCCGATGTCGGGCTTCGACAACGCCGGTGTCGACCGCGAATTTTTCGCCGGCACCAGCGTGAAATCGAACTTCCTCTGCAATCTCGGTTACGGCGACCCCTCGGGCATATTTCCGCGGTCGCCGCGTTTTTCGTTCGAGGAGATGGCTACAATCGTTTAGAGCCCGCTTTCGATGGAATCAAAAGCGGGCTCTAAGTTTTTGTTTTATCGTGCGTTTTTATCGGAAAACCGCTTCGCACTTTTCCGGACGCACTCTCGTGGGAATGCGGCGCGGCTGTGAGAATTCTGGCAATCGAGACAAGCATGGGCCGCACTTCAGCCGCCCTGGCAATTGAGCCGGGCGCACCCTTGCTTGTCCGCCGGCTGCCGGAAGGCGCGCAGCAAGCCGAAGGGCTTATTCCGCTGATAAGGGACCTTATGGCCGGGGCGGGCATCGATTTCGCGTCGCTTGACCGCATCGCGGTTTCGACCGGCCCCGGAGGTTTCTCCGGCATCAGAACGGGCGTGGCCGCGGCCCGGGGGATTGGGCTGGCAGCAGGCGTGCCCGTGGTGGGGGCGACGAGCTTTCAAATCATGGCGGCGGCCTTCGAAAAGGATGGTCCGGTGCCAGAGGCTTACGGCATCGCGGCCCCCGCCGGCCTCAGCGCTGTTTTCTGCCAGATCCTCGCTCCCGGCCGGACAGGGCTGACCGAGATTTTGGCGCTGCCCCATTCGGAGGCGGGCGCATTCTTCGAAGGCAGAGCGAGGGTCATAGCTGGACCCGCGGCTGGCCCGCTGACCGAAGCGGGCTACGTTTCCGTGCCTGTGCGGGGAGCCGGTATCGCGCCAGACGCGGAGACGCTTGCCGGACTGGCGCCGGAACTCGATCCAAGGCGCGATCTGCCGTCACCCTATTATGTCCGCCCCGCCGATGCGCGCCCCCAGACCGGGCACCTCATCCCCCGCAAAGACGATTGATCCATGCGCTTCGCGATCAAACAGGCGCTTCCGCCGGATGCCGCAGCGCTCGCGGCCCTTCATGCGCAAGCGCTGCCTTCCGGCTGGCCCGCCGCCGATTTCGCGGTGTCTTGCAGCAACCCAACCCGCATCGTGTTGAAGGCGGAGGACGGGGCGGCCATGCTTGGCCTTGCCGTCCTGCATTTCGCGGCCGATGAAGCCGAAATATTATCCATCGCTGTTGCAAAGGAGGCGCGGCGGCAGGGAATCGCATCGGCTATGATGACGGCCTGCATCGCTGGGTGTAACAAAAAGCTCGTCTCTCACATCTACCTCGAAGTGGCGGAAGGCAACGGGCCAGCCTTGAAGCTTTACGAAAAGTTCGGATTCGGTGTACTTTCGCGCCGCCCCAACTATTACCTGGCCGGAAGGTCCGAGCCGGAAGCCGCTCTTGTTATGAGACTAGAAACCAAGCGGGGCTGATCGCCCATTGACGGGAAGAAGAAGCAGGATTTAATGAGCTTATCGGAGAACGCCTCGAAATTAGAGCACGCGATGGATGCTTTAGTTTTTCACGGCCGGGCGATGCGAGTGCTCGCTGGCTTGCGCGCCTCCCTTCTTCTTGCCGTTTTTCTGGCGATAACGCTGCCTTTGATGCTGGTCCAATATGTGCTGGTCCGCCTCGATCTCCCGCAAGCCAGGACGCTGCCGCACTTCTATCATAAGCTCGTCTGCCGGGTGCTCGGCATCCGGGTCCATGTCTCGGGCAGCATCGATGCCGGCAAACCGGCTCTGCTCGTTTCCAATCATTCCTCCTGGCTCGACATCGTGGCTTTGAGCGCCGCCGCGCCCGTTTCTTTTGTGGCGAAGGCGGAAGTCGGGACTTGGCCTTTCATCAGCCTGCTTGCCAAGCTTCAGCGCACCGTTTTTATCGACCGGACGCGCCGCACCTTGGTGAAGCATAAGGCCGGCGAAATCGCCGAGCGCCTTGCAAAAGGGGATAGCATCGTCCTGTTCGCCGAAGGTACGAGCAGCGATGGCAACCGCATCCTGCCCTTCAGAAGCTCGCTCTTTTCCGCCGCCTCCGGGAACGGCGACGGCCCGGCGGCCGTGGTTCACACGGTGGTGATCGCCTATACCCACCTGCACGGGCTGCCAATCCTCCGGCATGAGCGCCCGAAGGTTGCGTGGTACGGCGAAATGGATATGCTGAGCCACGTTTGGAACGTTATGAAGAGCGGCCCCCTCGACGTGACCGTATCCATAAGCGAACCGGTGCCGCTCGCATCGCTCTCCGGACGCAAGGAACTGGCCGCGTTTTCCGAGGCGCGCATCCGGCGCGATTTCACCGAGAAATTGACGTCGCGCCCTCACGCCGCCTGACTGGAAGCAGAGTAAATGCAAGAGGCGGAAGCCCGCATGGCTGCGGTGCAGCTTGACCAGGATGCCGTGGACGAACAGGAAGGCGGCGCGGCGAAGAAGGTTTTCATCAAGACCTTCGGCTGCCAGATGAACGTCTACGATTCCGGACGCATGGCCGATGCGCTTGGCTCCGCCGGCTATGCCGTCACCGATAACCCGGGGGACGCAAGCCTCGTCATCCTCAATACCTGCCACATCCGCGAGAAGGCCGCTGAAAAGGTCTACTCCGAGCTTGGCCGCATCCGCCGCATGCAGGAAGCGCGCAGGCGTGCCGGCCGCGATCTCGTGATCGCCGTCGCGGGCTGCGTCGCCCAGGCCGAGGGCGAGGAGATGGCGCTTCGGGCACCGGCAATCGGCATCGTGGTGGGGCCGCAGAGCTACCAGCGGCTGCCCTTGCTTCTGGAAGAGCACGCAAGAACCGGAAAGACGGTCGTCGAAACGGAATTCGAGGCCGAGGCAAAGTTCGACGCGCTGCCCGCGCCGAAGCTTCGCTCGGCGCCCTCCGCATTTCTCACCGTCCAGGAAGGCTGCGATAAATTCTGCACATTTTGTGTAGTACCCTACACAAGGGGCGGGGAGTATTCGCGGCCCGCCGCCGAAATTCTTGACGAAGCCCGCAGGCTCATCGACGGCGGCGCCGCCGAGATAACACTTCTGGGCCAAAACGTGAATTCTTATAGCGGCGCCGGTCCTTCGGGTAGCAAATGGCAGCTGCCGGACCTTTTGGGCGCACTTTCGGACCTGCCGGGGCTCATGCGGCTGCGCTACACCACAAGCCATCCCAACGACATGACCACCAGCCTGATCGCTGCGCACCGCGATCTGCCCAAGCTCATGCCCTACCTCCATCTGCCGTTCCAAGCGGGCTCCGACAAGATTTTGCAGGCAATGAACCGCAAGCACGCGATGTCAGATTATTTCCGCATCGTCGAAGAGCTTCGCGCGGCGCGGCCCGATATCGCTCTTTCCACCGACATTATTGTGGGCTTCCCCGGCGAGACGGAAGAGGACTTCCAGGAGACTATGCGCACGGTTGAGACCGTGGGGTTCGCGCAGGCCTACTCCTTTAAATACAGCGCCCGCCCAGGCACACCCGCCGCCGGACGCGCCGGGCAAGTGGACGAAGAGGTCAAGGCGGACCGGCTCCAGCGCCTGCAAACGCTACTGTCCGCGCAGCAGGCCGCGTTCAACCGCCGCACGATAGGCCGCACCGTCGACGTGCTTTGGGAGGGCCAGGGCAAGAAAGAGGGCCAGCTCTCAGGCCGCTCGCCTTATCTTCAGGCCGTTCATGCCGAGGGCGAGCGCGCGTTGCAGGGAAGGATCAGTGCCGTCGAAATCGTCAGCGCAAGCCAAAATAGCCTGCATGGCGTCATAAAACATTGAGGTGAGCTTGCTATGTGGTACATTATGCAGTGTAATTCATGCAGCAACCAAGGGATGCAAGAGATAGCTATTGCCAGGTGGCACCGCACCATCGAAGCGGCGGACCATGAACGTTAGTTCGCGGCCGCAATCGACGCGCCGGAGCGCCAAGCCGCAGCCCGGCGAATCCCTGTACCGGATCGAATTAACTTTCGACGACAACCGCAAGCTCGCCGATGTGCTCGGCGAGTTCGATGCCAACCTCGCCCTTATCGAGAGCAAGCTTGGCGTGAAAGCCGTCGTTCACGGCAATGTCGTCGTTCTCGACGGTGGCGAGGAAAGCTGCATTTTGGGCAAGACTGTGCTCGAAACGCTGTACAGGCGCGCGGGTTCTGGGACCGCAATCGCGCAAGGCGATGTCGATGGCGCCCTGCGGCATCTGACGAACGGGAATTCCGGCGCCCTGCCCGGCTTTAAATCTCCTGAGCCATTTCCATCGTTTGGCGAGCTGAAGACGCGCAAACGCACGATCATAGCGCGCACGCCGGCGCAATCGGCCTATATACAGGCGCTCCAAAGCCGCGAAATGGTCTTTGGAACCGGGCCCGCGGGCACGGGCAAGACCTATCTCGCCGTCGCCCACGCAGCCGGCTGCCTGGAACGGGGCGAGATCGACCGCTTGGTCCTCTCCCGGCCTGCCGTGGAGGCGGGCGAGCGGCTGGGCTTTCTGCCTGGGGATATGAAGGAAAAGGTCGATCCATACTTGCGGCCGCTTTACGACGCGCTTTACGATGTGCTTGCTCCAGAGCGAGTCGAACGCGGGCTCGAAACGAAGGCGATTGAAATCGCGCCGCTTGCGTTCATGCGCGGGCGCACCCTTAGTCATTCGATCGTTATCCTCGATGAGGCCCAGAACTGCACCGCGATGCAAATGAAGATGTTTCTCACCCGCCTCGGCGAGGGAAGCAAAATGATTATAACCGGCGACCCGACGCAGGTGGACCTGCCGCCGGGGCAGTCGTCGGGCCTTTCCGACGCTCTGGGCATTCTTGAAGGTGTCGAAGGGATCGCGCATGTCGCCTTCACGCGCGCTGACGTCGTCCGGCATCCTCTTGTGGGCCGCATTATTGAAGCTTACGAGACAAAGCGCTAAACTCAACAGGTTATGACAGCAGATTCCACCAAAAGCGTTGAACCGCCCGCAGCCGGAGATGAAGGAAACTCCTCCGAAGGCGAGCAGCCACGAACGTGCGCGGACGTTTCGATCGAGGATGAGCGCTGGCTCACGATCGCCGAATTCTCCGGGCTGATCCCGAGCCTCGCCGAGGCCACGCTAACGGCGGCCGGTCTCGCGCCCGAAGAGCATGCGGTAAGCATTGCGCTCATGTCCGACGCGGAGGTTCGCGCGCTCAACAAGGCATTCCGCGGAAAGGATGCCCCGACGAACGTGCTCTCCTTTCCGTCGGCGCCCGCCATCCGCTCGCTCAAGAACCGCTCTGGGCCGGTATTTCTCGGTGACGTGGCACTCGCCTACGAAACCGTGCTCCGCGAAGCCTCCGAGCAAGACAAGCGTGTCCTGCACCATGCCGCCCATCTAGTGGTGCATGGCGTCTTGCATCTGGCGGGCTTCGATCATGAAACCGGGCTCGATGCCGTGCGCATGGAAGCCGCCGAGCGGCAGATTCTCGGTGAGCTTGGCATGCCCGACCCTTACAGGGACGACGACGCGCTCTCGCCTTCAACCGCACTTTGATGTCACCAACTCAAAAAGCCATGTCCATACAACAGGGGCCCGATACCGGGAAACCGAAAGCATCGCCAAGCTGGCTTCAACGCATGGCGGCCAATCTGGGCTTCGCCAGCACACCGAGCTTGCGGGAAACCCTGAAAAGCGCCATCCACGAGACCGGGGCCGAGGAAGATAAATCCCTGTCGCCGCAAGAGCGCGCGATGCTTCTCAATGTGCTCGACTTTGGCGAGACGCGCGTGTCCGAGGTCATGATCCCGCGCTCAGGCATCGTTGCAATCGAGGACGACCGGCCCATCAAGGAACTTTTTGCCTTGTTCGCCAAGGCGGGCCACTCGCGCGTGCCGGTTTTCCACGAAAGCCTCGACGACCCGCTGGGCATGGTGCACATCAAGGACGCCATGGCCTGGGCAACCCAGGAGGCAGGGGGCAAAGACCTGCGGCGCGCGGCGGCGGCATCCACGGGGTCTATCGTAAACCTGGACTTCGGCAGCGCCAAGCTGAACACGCCCATCGCTGAAACGGGCCTCACCCGCGAGGTTCTCTTCGTACCGCCGTCGATGCCCGTCCCCACGCTCCTTGCAAAGATGAAATCGAAGAAAATTCATCTTGCCCTCGTCGTCGACGAGTTCGGCGGCACGGACGGGCTTGTCACCTTCGGCGACCTGGTCGAGGCCATCGTCGGCGATTTCGAGGATGAGCATGGCAACGCCGTGGTACCTTCCATCGCCTGCGAAAATGAGGCGTTTGTCGCAAGCGCGTTCACGCCCCTCGTGGTGGTTGAGCAGGTGCTTGGCACGCAGCTGAGTTACGAGGCGGCGGGGGAAGCCGATACTTTGGGCGCCTTGATTGTGGCAATAGCGGGCAGCATTCCCAAGCGCGGCCAGATCGTCCAGCACCCATCCGGCGTGGTATTCGAGATTTTGGAAGCTGAGCCGCACCGCCTGCATAGCGTCCGCATCTCGAAGCAGCTCACCCTTGCCGCGCCCGATACGCCGCTGCTGCTGCCCGCGCCCGATGGAGAGCAGGCTGGCAAAGCCGGCGGCCACCGCGAACCTGCCGCTCACGGCGCCAGAGCTGCGTAATACCGCATCCGGCCGCTTGCCTCAGCGAAAGCCCCCCTCATCCTGTCCTTCTCCCCAAGGGGAGAAGGAACCCCTCAAATATCCGCAGCGGGAATTCTAGCGCTCCCTCTCCCAGCCGCATCCGCTTGCGGATGCGGCCACGCCGAGATGCAAGCTCGCCAAGGCGAACTTGCGGGGAGAGGGCTGGGGTGAGGGGGTCTTTTGCTGAAGCAACCGGCCGGATTTCACCCAGGCCCCTCGCCTGAGCCGCGCTTCCCGGCCGCCCCTGGGGGAGGCATGATGTCGCAGGCGCACCGCCTGCCCAGGCTTTCCTTGGCATCCCGTCAATTAAACATTACTAAATTTATATGAATAGCCGTGCGGCACTTTTTGCGTGCGGCTTTACACCCGCCACACTTTCGCTCTTGCGCGCAGATAGGTCTTGTCGCGTTTCAACCGGGCGATCTTTCTCAAAGCAGGAAATGGACGCACTGCCCAAGCTCATAGCCCGGCTCGCTACCGGGAAATTGGCACTTATCGCCTTTCTGGCCGGTGCGCTTTCCGTCCTTGCGATGGCGCCATTCTTCCTTTGGCCCATCATGTTCGTCACTTTCCCCGCCCTGATCTGGGTGCTGGACGCGGTGTGCTTCCGGGAAGGCGAAGCCGAGGAACCGCTCGTCACGTTCCGCAGAAGGCTTCGAAAAGCCGCCTTCATCGGCTGGGCTTTTGGCTTCGGCTTCTTCCTCGCAAGCATTTACTGGGTCGGCTACGCATTTTACGTCGACGCCGAGCGCCACGCTATCCTGATGCCGTTCGCCGTGGCGGGCCTCTCCGCGGGGCTGGCGCTTTTCTACGCCGCCGCGTCGGTTCTGGCGGCGGCGATGTGGCAGCGGGGTTATGCGCGGCTCTTTGCCTTCGCCTTCGCCTTCTTCTGCGCCGACGCCGCCCGCGGCTACCTTCTGACGGGCTTTCCATGGAACCTGTCGGGCGAGGCGCTCGCGGCCAACACCCCGCACATGCAGCTTGCCGCCTATATCGGCGTCTATGGCCTCACCCTTGCCGCGCTCATTATTTTTCCAGCGCCGGCAGCCTTGATTGCAACCCCGGAGGCTCGCTATGGGAGGCTTTGGACGCCCCTTCTGCTGGGCGTGGCCGCGCTCGCCGGAAGCTACACCTTCGGCCTCCAGCGGCTTCCTGAAACGGCGGGCGAGGTCGACGGTGCCCGCGTCCGAATCGTACAGCCGAATATCGCTCAACAGGAACGCTGGAAACCCGAAAACCAAGCGCGGATTTTCAGGAATTTAATCTCGCTGAGCCGCAATGGCGTTAACGGAGAGGACGTCAGCGCCTTTACCCACGTGATCTGGCCAGAATCCGCCGTGCCTTTCTTTTTGGGCTTCAACAGCGAAATCGCGAGCGAGCCGGTACGTGAGGTACTTGCCGGGCTGATCCCTTCCCACACAACTTTTATTTTGGGAGCCGAGCGACGGGAAGGACTATTGACGGTTGAGGAACGTTATACCTTCAACCGGGTTTACAATAGCCTGTTCGTGTTGGGGGAGGGCGCCAAGATTCTCAGCATTTACGATAAGACCCATTTGGTCCCGTTTGGCGAATACGTGCCGCTCCGAGGCATGCTAACGGCCGTAGGGATGCACGCTTTCTCGCATCTGCTTAACGGCTTCGATGCCGGGCAGAAGCAAGCTTCAGCAATTCGCGCGCCGCAAGCTCCTGATTTTCTTCCCTTAATTTGCTACGAGATCATCTTTCCCGGCCGCGTCGCGAACCTGCGCGAGCGGCCCGGCTGGTTCGTGAACGTGACAAACGACGCCTGGTTCGGCGAGTCGACCGGTCCTTATCAACACCTCCACCAAGCCCGAATCCGGGCCACGGAAGAAGGTTTGCCGGTCATGCGAGCGGCAAACACAGGGATTTCCGCAGTTATCGATCCCTATGGAAGGGTTTTAGCTCAATTGGACTTGGGTGAAACCGGTGTAATCGATCATGGATTGCCAAAGGCAATACCAGCAACGTTTTATGAAAAAACCAGGCTTCCCGCTTTCATTTTTTTGTTGCTATGGCCGCTTGAATCTTATTTGATTTTAATCGCGTTAAGAAAAGCTACGTAAGTGGCGTTTCCGTGACGGAGATCACATCTTTGCCGCACTTTTCAAACAGTTTAGCTATAGTTTCGGCACTATTTCATGATTGAGATAAGAAGCAACTTGACGGCTTTGACTTTGGTAACTACAACTTATGGGTAGTGAAAATTGATCATTCAGCTGAATGCGCTCAACTTAGAAGTAGCCGGAACGGAAGGGGGCCGAATATGGGCATGGTGGAGTCGTCAGTGTCGATTCTAGGTGGCAACGAAGAGCTATATGAAACTACCGGCAGGAAACCCAACCCGGTGGACGTTCATGTCGGCAGCCGTGTGCGCTACCGGCGCATGATCATCGGCATGAGCCAGGAAAAGCTGGGTGAGAAAATGAACCTCACATTCCAGCAAATCCAGAAATACGAGAAGGGGACGAACCGGATCGGAGCGAGCAGGCTGTTCCAGCTCTCCAAGATCCTCGAAGTTCCCGTCGGGTATTTTTTCGAGGACGCTTTTGCAAACAGCGCTGCCTCGCACCCGCAGCATGGGCTGCATGAGCCCGCGCAGGAGGGCCTTCTCCTCGACTTCTTGAATTCACGCGAGGGGCTCGACCTTAACAGAGCCTTTGCAAAGATCCTCGATCCAAAAGTCAGGCGGCGTGTAATCGATCTCGTAAGGGCCTTGTCAGAAGAGAAGCCTGAGGCTAAGGAAGGCCAGACCGTGATCGAGGACGATCTAGGTTAACGCGGCCCAAGCGCCGCGATCCAAATCAAAATGAAGATTGGACGGGGCCGTGTCTCGCAAGAATTATCTCTTTACCAGCGAATCTGTGTCGGAGGGGCACCCCGATAAGGTTTGCGATCAAATATCGGACGCTATCGTCGATCTATATCTCGGCGCGGATCCCCACTCGCGGGTCGCGCTTGAGACGCTGGCTACTACAAATAGGGTCGTGCTCGCAGGCGAGGTACGCGGCCCTTCCAGGATCGTCCCTGAGAACCTGATCGAAACAGCCCGCCAGGTCATACGGGACATCGGCTACGAGCAGGCCGGTTTCGACTGGCGGAAGGCCGAGATCGATTGCTACGTGCATTCGCAATCGGCCGATATCGCGCAAGGCGTGGACGCATCCGGCAATAAGGATGAGGGCGCGGGCGACCAGGGCATCATGTTCGGGTACGCTTGCCGCGAAACCGAAGACTATATGCCTGCGCCAATCTATTATGCGCACCGGATACTTTTCGAAATGTCCCGGCTGCGCCATTCCGGGCAGATCCCCGAGCTTGGGCCGGATGCGAAGAGCCAGGTGACGCTGCTTTACGAGAACGGCAAGCCGGTCCGCACCACCTCGGTTGTGGTTTCCACCCAGCATGGCGAGGACGTCAGCCAGGAGCGCGTCCACGAGATCGTCGGCAACATCGTGGCCGAGGTTCTCCCCAAGGGCTGGATGTGCCCGAAGGAAGAGTTCTACGTCAATCCGACCGGGCGCTTTGTGGTTGGCGGCCCGGATGGAGACGCCGGACTGACCGGCCGCAAGATTATTGTGGATACTTACGGCGGCGCTGCTCCTCATGGCGGCGGTGCCTTTTCCGGCAAGGACCCGACGAAGGTGGACCGTTCCGCGGCATACGCGGCGCGCTATGTCGCCAAGAACGTCGTCGCGGCCGGACTCGCCGATAAATGCTGCCTGCAGCTTTCCTACGCCATCGGCGTGGCCAAGCCCTTGTCGATCTATGCCGATCTTTACGGTACGGGCCGGGTCGAGGAGGATAAGCTGGAGGCCGCTATCATGGAGGTGGTCGACCTCAGCCCGCGCGGAATTCGCGAGCGCCTGAGCCTCAGCCGCCCGATCTACCGGCGCACCGCTTCCTACGGCCATTTCGGCCGCAAGCCGGATGCGGATGGCGGGTTCTCTTGGGAACGCCTCGATCTGGTGGATGCACTTAAAGAGGCACTGGGCTAGACCAGAGCCGCTGCGTCATAAACGCGCGGTATCGGCCCGGCATTAATCATGACCAGCAAACAGGAAATCCCGCCGGATGCTTATTCCGGCGGGCAATGCGGCGGTCCCCTGCGTTCTTTCGGGCGCAGAAGGGGCCGCAAATTGTCGCAGCGGCAGGCTTCGCTACTCACGAGCGGACTTGAACGTTTGCGGCTCGATTTGAGCCAGCCTCCCAGCGAGGGTGGCCTCGCAGCGCTTTTCGCCGGCGCAATCGAAGAAACCTGGCTCGAAATCGGCTTCGGCGGCGGCGAGCATCTCATCTGGCAGGCGGAGCACAACCCGCACGCCGGGATTATCGGCGCGGAGCCATACGTGAACGGCGTCGTGGCCGCGCTTTCGGGGCTTGAGGCCCGGCAGCTTCAGGGCCGCGCGCGTCTTCACGGCGACGATGTTCACCCCCTGCTCGAATGGCTTCCGCGCGCGAGCCTGTCGCGCGCCTTCATGCTCTTCCCCGACCCCTGGCCGAAAAAGCGCCACCGCGCGCGCCGGCTGTTCTCACCAGCCATGCTGGATAAGATGGCCCGCATCCTCAGGCCCGGCGCCGAATTCCGTTTCGCCTCCGACATCGCCGATTATGCGGAAGCCGCCATCGAGCACGCCCTCGCGCACCCGGAATTCGACCTCGCGCTGACCTACACCTCCGCGGCCCGCGACACCCTGCCGGATTGGCCAATCACCCGCTACGAGACCAAGGCAACAGCTGAGGGCCGCTCCTCGACATTCATCGTGCTGAAGCGCCGGCGGCCCGCCTGAGCGCCCGAAGCGGCGTTCTCCCGTTAGGCCCATGTTAACCTCGTTCTTTCCGGTTTCCCGGCATTTTACACAAGTACCGCTCTCTTCCTTAAGGCGCCCATGATAGGCGGAACTCCTTCCAGAACCATTAACGCATCGGCAAGTCATTGATGTTCCAAGCATAAAATACATCGCACCAAGCGACGAGCGCGAAGAAATGCACCGTTTCATGGTTAAGATTGAAACTGCGCCTATATTTAAAGGGATTTCGGAATCGTGGAATCTGCCCAAAAACGGGAAAAGATTCGCAAAAACGCGGCGGCGGAAAATATGAGGAACCGCGTTTACCATGCGCGCATTAACCATAGAGGGCGCGTTACGGGCCTTTACCTTGCCTTAACACGCCGTTGGCGCGCGAAACCTGACGAGCCTACGCCCCGCCGCGCAGCGAGACCTTCTTGCCGTCCTCCGTCGCGGTAAGGTGCCCAAGCCGCGCCAGCGCCGCGACGACGAGGCCGACGCGCTTTTCAATCGCCTTGCCTTGCGCGAAATGCTGCGCAATCCCCTCGATGCTCACCGGCTCCGCCGCGGCTTCGAGCACGCGCATGACGGCGACCGTCTCCGCAAGCTCCTCGCCAGTCGGGAACTTCGGCTTCATCTCCTGCAAATCGTCCTCGAAGGAAAGCATGCCTTGCTTCGGAGCAAGGCGGTCTCGCGCTTCCTTCTTCTGGCGCTGTTCTTCTGCGAGGCGCGCCTTTTCCGCATCCGAGCCGAAGCGAGGGACTTGATAATCCTGGCGCAGCCAGAGGACCTTGCCGGTCTTCTCCTCGACGGCGCGCTGCTTGTTCAGCGCGACAAGCCTTTCCAGAATCTCCTCGTCCGAAAGCGTCGCGGGCCAGCCATAAGCCTCGAACACCAGCGCATCGAGCCGCTCGTGCAACTCCTTTAGAATTAGGACAAGGCCCTGTTCTTTGATACGCTCGTCTTCACCGCTGAGCGCCTCGCCTGCCTTCAGCTTTTCGAGCACGTTGTACATCTGCGTAATCGTCAGGCGGTGTTGCTCCGCCTGCTGCGATTTACGATGCGCGTCCAAATCCTCTGCGACAGCACGAATTCGGCTTTTCAGGTGGTCATCGCAATCGGGCACAGGGAAGGGATCGAAGCAGCGCGATTTTGAGTAGCGCGGGTCGTTTCCAACGCCAAGCCAGCCACCCGCACGAAGCGCCCAAATCACGTGGACGCGCGATGACAGCACTCCCAGATGAAAAGCGTCGTCGCTGCCAATAGCCACAAGCATGTTGTCTGGCAGGATCGTGCCTTCAAGAAACACAAAGACCCGATGCTTTGCAGTCTCCACCGTTGCAATGTATCGTGGCAAACCTTCTAGCGCGGGCCGCAGTTCCCGGCGCGGTTCGCCAAAGATCCACCAGTTTATTGCATAACTTGCGCGGCGGTTTGCGTCACGCTCCGGTTTTACCCTCGCGAGAATGTGCTGATAAACCTCTGGAAATTGCTTGCGCACCTCATCGGCATCGAGGCCGAACAAATCGATGACCATCACGCCGCGAGGCGTACCTGTGAGGTCACGGCCATTGCGGTATCGTCGAATGTGACGGTCAAGCCCTGGCCGCCGATCAAGGCCCAGATGCGCCGCCTCTTGCGGCGTGACGATAAATCCATCTCCGTGGAGCTTAACGCCTGGAGAGGATAATCCCTCGTTGGCACGCAGAGCTGTTGCTGCGGTGACATCTACTCCGATGGTTAAATCCGCATTGATCCGGCCAACCTTCGCGGAAAGGTCAATCTCGGGCTGATCCGTATCGAGCTTCGCTTCGCGCACGACCTCCCGGAGGACGCCCTCCTGCCGGCCCGCCGCCGCGACTGTCATAGCGATGCGAACGGCGGCGGCTTTATCAGTCGCTTTCGTCCACGGATGATCCGGAATCGCCATCAAAAGCGATACCGGCTTTTTCGCCTCCAGATGACGCGCGACCACGCGGCGGCTGAATACCTGAGTGATGGAGTTGGTGGTTACGAATCCGAAGCGCTGGGCCTCGCCGTGCGCCACGATCTCGGCGGCATGGTCCCACCAATACATTACGAAGTCGGCGCTATCGTTGATGTGCGGATGCACGCGCCAAAGCGCCCTCGTCTCCTCGTCGCCCAGCGCGGCGCGAATGTCCTTGCCGCCGATAAAGGGTGGATTGCCGACGATATAATCCGCCTCGGGCCATTCCGGGCGGCGGGCGTTGGGGAAAGTTAGAACCCGTTTGCCATCCTGCATCTCGACCTTGGGCGCTGGATAGCCGTTCCAGGTTAGGATAGCGTTCTTTATAGTTATATTTTCATAAGCGTCCATGATCGGCTCGGGCGGCGCCTTGCCCTTGGTGCGGAAATGCCATTGCAGGTAGCCGAGCCAGATTACGAGTTCGGCAATGGCGGCAGCGCGGGGATTTAGCTCAAGTCCAAGAAACTGATGAGGGCCTACGGTCTGCTTGTCGAGCCAAGCGAGGCTTTCCTGGCCGCCGATCTCCAGCAGGGCCTCCAAAACGTCACCCTCCAATTTCTTTAGATGTTCCAGCGAGAGGTGGAGGAAGTTTCCCGTGCCGCACGCGGGATCGAGCACCCTGGTTGCGCAGAGCTTGGAGTGAAAGGCCCGCACGATGGCAACGGCATCGTCATTTCTTTTTGCCGCAGCTTTCCGGTCGCCCTGATTGGCGAGCGTCCTCGCTTCGTCATGGACGCGTTCCGCCGTTGCCTGGACCTGCGCCCATTCCTGGCGAAGCGGTTCGATCACCGTCGCCACCACGAGCGTTTCGACATAGGCGCGCGGCGTGTAGTGTGCGCCAAGACGGGCGCGTTCTTTTTCGTCCAGCGCCTGCTCCAGAAGCGTTCCAAAGATCGCGGGCTCGACTTCGCGCCAGTCGGCGCTGGCTGCCGCGAGGAGTTCTCCAATCTCCTCCTTCGCCAGAGGGATCGCTTGCGCGCCCTTAAACAGCTTGCCATTGAAGCGCATCACGTTGCGTTCGATGGCATAGGCGAAGCCGCCGGCGTCCATGGCCTTCCAAAGCTGCTCGACCATGGGAACGAACTTGTTGGGGTCGGCGGCGCATTTTTCGAGGAGCTGTTTGAAACTGTCCTTGGGAAGAAGCTCGACGTCTTCCGCGAACATCGTGAAAATGCAGCGCATCAAGAACAACGCCACCTCCTCGGGGTGGTGCTGACCGTCTTTCTCAAGCGCCTTCGATACGTCAGCGAGACGCCGCGTGATCTCGCGCGTTACCTTTGCCCGGTGCCGCGCGGGATCTAACTGCTCGGGCTTTTCCCAAATGAGCCGCAGGCGCTCGCGGATTTTCTCATCGCGCAGCTCCTGCATATAGATGCGAAATCCCTGGCGGTCGGGGAATTGCGCGTAGTTTCTGCCCTGCCCCGTAAAGTCGGCATAGATTTCGAAGCAATGCCCAACATCGCAAATGAGCACAAAAGGCGGCCAAGCGTGGTCCCGAGCAATCGCGCGCGCATAGTCTTCCGCCTGCCGCCGCGCGGCGATCATGAGCTGATCCCACGCGCGGTTTGCGCTCCGTTGCCCGCGCGGCTGATAGTTGGCTTCGAGAAGATCGAGCTGACCGGGAAGGCTCAACGCTTTCGGACGGCCCTTCTCGCGGCTCTGTTTCGCCTCCATGAGGAAGCAGTTCTTTTTGTATAGATCGATCCGTCCGGTCATTTTCGCGCTGCTGATGTGCGAAAACTCGACGGTGCGCTCGAAGGTGTAATCGTTGAGGTTCCGGTCTTCCTGCGCAATGTGCGGCCTTGGCACGCCCAGGATGTCGCAAAGCTCGACTGCGAAAAGGTGAAAGTTCGCCCGCTCATTGCCGCTCGATGCGGTCCACCGGACGATGAATTCGTCAATATCGCTTTCGGCGGCAAGAACCTTCATGATGCAACTGTTGCCTGCGGGCTAGGGCTGAACAGAATCATGAATACGGCGTTTCGCGAAAACAGGAAAGTGCGATGCCTTGCCGCGAGTGGGAGCCGATCTCCCCAAAGGGACAAATGAGTTGCGGCTGGCCCCCCGCATTATGCCGCCTGCTGCGTTGTTTGCAGCCGCAATCGGCGGGCTTGCCGGCGCAAAGCTGGTGCCCACCGCCGCGGGGCTGAAGAATGGCGGCCGGCGCCCCGCGTTTGCGGACAAGTTTCCTTTAGCGGCGGCGTATTGCGGGCTTGAGCGCGGACGGGTTCGCGAGGAGATATGCGCCAAAGGCCCGATCCGACCCCAAGATGTGGTGGTAGAGCCAGTTCTTCAGGAACTCCAGAACCTCCGCGGGCATCCCTGCCGACGCCCCCGATTTGAAGTCCGTGTAGACTGCCGTGACCTTGGCGACAAAGTCCACGTGCTGCTGGCGGTGCTGTCCATAGCCGGGATAGTTCGAGCGCTGAAACAGATCCTCCTCATGGGCAAAATGATAATGCGTGTAGTCGACCAGCCCGTCCAGGACGCCGCCAAGCACACCCAGGCCCGCGCCGCCTTCGACAGCACTGTTCAACTCGTTGAGAAGCACCAGGAGCCTCTTGTGCTCGTTGTCGATTTGCCCGATGCCCACGCTGAATTTATCCGACCATTCTATAAGGGCCGCGGTTTTCGGACCCCCCTTGAGAGAAAGCTTCGCGAACGCCGACCCCGCGGGGTTCCCGCCGGCGTGCTCCTGCATGGCATGGGCGAGCATGTCGAAGATTTCCGACCAGGCCTGGCCGATCTCGTCATTGTAATCGTTTCCAAGCAAGCTCCTGATGGCGTAAAGCACCGCATCGCGCATATGGGCGTATTGCTCGGGGCGCACGCCATAAACCATCTCATGGCGGGCGCCCAGCGATCCGATCCCGGGAATGACGACTTGCCCGCCCTTGCCGGTCACGGGCAGGAAGTGTTGCGACCGCGCCCTCATGCGGATGAACTCGCCGAAAAGACGCGCGAGCTTCAGCTTCTGCTCATCCATATTGCCTTTGAAGAGGGGGCGCGAATGAGGGTCGATTTCGAACAGCCGCTCGAAAATCGCGCTTCCCAGCTCGTAAAGGCGGTTCTCAAGCTTCGCATAGCTTTGGGCCAATAACCGCGTTTGTTGAGGTGTCATCGTCCGGTTGCCCCTTGGAGCTGCCCCTGAATGGCTCCTTCCCTTCGGAAGGAAACGTTGCAACAATGCTCCTTTTTTCCCACACAGCGCAATTGGTCCAACGGACACACCCCCGCCCATGCCTCCGCACATACTCACGTTCAAGGTAGCGCTTCCTGCCGGCTATTAACAAGTTCGTTTTGGACTATATAGCTCATGCCTCTCCAAAAATCGCCCGAAGTGCGGCGCGTTTGCGCTATAAGCTATTGTACCGGGAGTTTCATGGAGGAGGCGTTCGTGGAAGGCCGGGTGCGCCTCAGGCGAATTTTGTGAGGGCGTGCGCCGAACGCTCCGGGGCCATCGCATAGACCCGCCCATTGAATAGCTCATGACGGCCTTCCCGGCCTTCTGCCCAGGCAAGGAATTCGTGCAAAGCCAAGCGATGGCGAACGAAGGGGCTGGGACCCATCAAACCTCTTGAACCGCGGCGCCATTTGGCCTATTTTGGACCAAGCTCAATTCAATCTCTGATGAAGAGTGGTCCCCCCGGACCGCTCTTTTTCTTTATCTGGCGCATGAAACGCCAGCCAGCCGGAGCGCATGGAACAAGACCAGGCAACCCCAAATCAGCAAGAGGCAGGCGCGGCCGAAACGCCCACGGAGCGCTTTCTGCGTGAAACCGGCGCCGCGGCCGGGATCGCCGCGCTTGTGGAACCCGTGTTGGAAGACATGGGCTTCAGGCTTGTGCGCGTGGTCATGTCGAAGCGCGACGGCGCCACGATCCAGATCATGGTGGATAAGGCGGGCGGGACCATCGTTGTGCAAGATTGCGCGGACATCAGCCGCCGCCTTTCGCCGCTGTTCGACGCACACGATCCCATCAAGGACCGCTATTATCTCGAAGTGTCCTCGCCCGGCATCGACCGCATCCTCGTCCGCCCGTCGGATTTCGAGGACTGGGCCGGCTACGAGGTCAAGGTCGAGCTGAAGGAGCTGATCGACGGCCGCAAGCGGTTTCGCGGCATCCTCGAAGGCTACGCGGACGGCGAGATGCGGCTTGAGGTGAAGCTCGACGAGAACAGCGAGCCGCAAACCATCGGCCTGCCCGTCGAGCTTATTCACGACGCGAAACTTGTACTCACCGAGGAGTTGATCCGCGCCTCGCTCGCAAGAGCAAAATCCCAGGGCCAGAAATGGGCCGAGGGCGGTGAATTGGAAGAACCAGACTTGAAAGATTCGGAGTTGAACGATGGCCCAGACCGGGATTAGCGCGAACCGTCTCGAACTTCTGCAAATCGCAGACGCGGTTGCGCGCGAGAAATCCATTGGCCGTGAGCTTGTGCTTTCGGCCATGGAGGATGCGATCCAGAAGGCGGCCAAGTCGCGCTATGGCAGCGAGAACGAGATCCGCGCCGAGATCGACCCGCGCACGGGCGAGATCAAGCTTTCGCGGCTCTTGGAGGTCGTCGAGCGGGTGACGCTCGATGCCACCGAAATCGCGCTGAAGGACGCGAAAAAGCGTAACCCGGATGCGGAGGTGGGCGACTTCATCGCCGAGCCGCTGCCGCCCCTCGATTTCGGCCGCGTGGCCGCGCAAAACGCCAAGCAGGTTATCGTGCAAAAAGTGCGCGAGGCCGAGCGCGAGCGCCAGTTCGAGGAATATAAGGACCGCATAGGCGAGATCGTCAGCGGCGTCGTCAAGCGCGCCGAGTACGGCAACGTCATGATCGACCTTGGCCGGGCGGAAGCGATCGTCCGCCGCGACGAGACGCTGCCGCGCGAGAACTACAAGCTTGGCGACCGCGTGCGCGCCTATGTTTACGACGTCCGCCGCGAGAACCGCGGGCCGCAAATTTTCCTGTCGCGCACGCGGCCCGAATTCATGGCCAAGCTGTTCGCACAGGAGGTGCCCGAGATTTACGACTCCATTGTCGAGATCAAATCCGTGGCCCGCGATCCGGGCAGCCGCGCCAAAATCGCCGTGGTGTCGAAGGATAGCTCCATCGACCCGGTGGGCGCCTGCGTCGGTATGCGCGGCAGCCGTGTGCAAGCGGTCGTGAACGAGCTGCAGGGCGAGAAAATCGACATCATCCAGTGGTCGCCCGATGCCGCGACCTTCATTGTGAATGCGCTGGCCCCCGCCGAGGTCGCCAAGGTGGTGCTCGACGAGGACTCCGAGCGCATCGAGGTGGTGGTTCCCGACGAGCAGTTGAGCCTCGCCATCGGCCGGAAAGGTCAGAATGTCCGGCTGGCCTCGCAGCTCACGGGCTGGGACATCGATATCCTGACCGAAGCCGAGGAATCCGAGCGGCGCCAGAAGGAATTTGCCGAGCGGACGGCCGCCTTCGTCAACGCTCTCGACGTGGACGAGATGATCGCGCAGCTCCTGGTCGCCGAGGGCTTCGCCTCGGTGGAAGAGCTAGCCTTTGTCGAGGCCCATGAGGTTGCGAGCATCGAGGGCTTCGACGAGAATACCGCTCTGGAAATCCAGGAGCGCGCGCGCGAGTTCCTGGAGCGGCAGGAAGCCGAGCTTACCGAAAAGCGCCGCGCATTGGGCGTCGAGGACGAACTCGGCGAGGTCGAGGGCGTCACCACCGCGATGCTTGTTGCCTTTGGCGAAAACGGGATTAAAACAATGGAGGATCTCGCCGACTGCGCGACCGACGACCTTGCCGGATGGCAGGAACGGGCGCATGGCCAGACGAAGCAGCATCCTGGCATCCTCCAGAGCTTCAACCTCGGCAAGCCCGCCATCGAACAGTTGATCCTCAACGCGCGCGTCAAGGCCGGCTGGATCGAGCCGATCGAAATTCCGGCACCCGCCGAATCCGAAGAAGCGCAGGAAGAAAGCAGCTTCGACGAGGACTTGGCCGCGCCGGAGGAAGGGGTCAGCCATGGGGAAAGCGAAGAAAAAGCGCTCTGAGGAAGAACCCGTACTGGAATTATTGAGCACCGGCTCTCATCTAACGGAAGGTGGACAAGGCGGCATCGAAAGCGTACCCGTAAGAACTTGCATTGTGGAACGCGCGAGAAAGGAACGTCCCTTTCTCCTTCGCTTCGTGCTATCGCCGCAGGGCAACGCGGTTCCCGACATCAAAGGAAATCTTCCGGGGCGCGGCGTTTGGGTAACAGCGCAGAAAGAAATCGTCGCGGAGGCCGTAAGACGGCACGCCTTTCAAAGGGCGTTCCGGAAACCGGTTTTGGTCGCGGAGGATCTTTCCTTACAAGTGGAACAGCTTTTTAAGCGTTCTGCGTTAGAACGGTTATCCATCTGCAACAAAGCTGGACTTGTGGTGGTGGGGTTTACGAAGGTTGAGGAGGCGCTGAACCGTGGCGGGATCGCCGGTCTAATTCATGCCAGCGATGCCGCGGAAGGCGGAAAGGCGAAGCTAGACAGAAAGTTTGCGGCCCTCTACTCGGGAAAAGACCACATCGCACCCAAAAATTGCTTCACATCCGCCGAAATTAGCTTGGCGACGGGGAGCACGAATGTAATACATGCGGGAGTTAAAGATGGCGGGGCGTCCCTCGCATTCTTCGAAGCTCTCGATCGTCTTAGCGGCTATTGCACAGGGGATGCGGCAAAAGATCCCCTGCGCCAGGGTAAAGAATGACCGAAACGAAAGAAACGGACAACAAAACGGCAGGCGGCCGGAAGACCATGTCGTTGAATGTGAAGCGGACGGTGGAACAAGGCCACATCCGCCAAAACTTCAGCCATGGCCGCTCCAAATCCGTTCTTGTTGAGACGAAGCGCAAGCGCCTCCCCGTCCCGGGCTTGACGGAAGAACCGCAGCAGAAAGCCGAGCCCGCTGCAGCGAAACCGCAGCCTCGCGTTTTTCAAAAGCCTGCCGCGGATCAGTCCCGCGATAAGCGCCAGCAAAAGGTGCTACGCGAGCTCTCGGTTGGAGAAATGGACGCCCGGGCCCGCGCGCTGATCGAGGCGCGGAAACGCGAAGACGTCGAGAAGCGAGAGCGCGAGATCGAGGACGCCCGTCAGCGCGAGGAAGCGAAACTCCGCGAGATCGAGGACCAGAAGCGCCGCGTCGAAGAGGAAGCTCAGCGCAAGGTTGACGAGGAAGCTGCAAAGCTCCGCGCGGCTGCCGAAGCCGAGGAAGCCGCCAAGGCGCCGCCAAAACCGAAACAGGAAGAGCCTGTTGTTGTGGCGCGGGCTCCCGCCCCCCAACCGCCTCGCCGCGTCGGTCCCGATAGCTCTCGTGTCATAGCGCCTCAGCAAACAGAACGCCGGCCGCAAGCCGCACCATCAGTTGTTACGCAGCCGGACAGCGCTCCCGTCGCACGCGATGGCCAGCGCCCACCCTCGCGGGACGGAGGCCAGCGCCCACCCTCACGGGACGGAGCCAGCCGCGAGGCACCTCGCGGTCCTGCCCGCGATGGCGCACGCCCTGGCGCGCCCCGGCCGGGCGGCGCCGGTGCCGGTGCATCCGGGCGCCCAGGTTTCGGCCCCAGGCCCGGAGCGGGAGCAGGCCCAAAGCCGGCGCCTGCTCTGGACATCTCAGGGCGCCCAGAGCGGGTGCATGTGGATGGCGCGGCCCGCACACGTGCGGACAGCGAAGAGGAAGAACGCCGGGCCAAGCGCGGAATTCCTGGCAAGACGCCGGACCGCGCGGCACCCGCGAAGAAAACTGTTCCTGAGAGGCCCGGCCGCCAGCGCCTGACTTTGTCCAACGCTCTCAATGAAGAGCAAAAGGAGCGGAGCCTCGCTTCGCTCAAGCGTCAGCGCGAGCGCCAGAAGCTTCAAGCGCTTGGCGCACAGCAGGAGCGCGTTAAGATTCAGCGGCAAGTTCAGTTACCCGAGGCGATCACGATCCAAGAGCTCGCCAACCGCATGGCGGAGCGCGCCGTCGATATCATCAAGTTCCTGATGAAGCAGGGACAAATGCTGAAGATCAACGACGTGATCGACGCCGATACGGCGGAGCTGATCACGACGGAATTCGGCCACACCGTGAAGCGTGTCTCCGAGGAAGATGTCGAGGAAGGCTTCATCGGCGAGACCGATGCGCCGGAGACGCGGCTGCCCCGGGCACCTGTCGTCACCATCATGGGCCACGTCGATCACGGCAAGACCTCGCTGCTTGACGCCATCCGTCAAGCCAACGTGGTTGCTGGCGAAGCTGGCGGCATTACCCAGCATATCGGCGCTTATCAGGTTCGCACGCCGGGAGGCGCGCCCATCACCTTCATCGATACGCCAGGCCACGCCGCTTTTACCGCGATGCGTGCGCGCGGCGCAAAGGTCACGGACATTGTCGTGCTTGTGGTAGCTGCCGACGACGGCGTAATGCCGCAGACGGTGGAAGCCATCAACCACGCCAAGGCGGCGGGCGTGCCGCTCATCATCGCCATCAACAAGATCGACAAGCCGGGCGCCGATCCAGTACGGGTGCGAACCGACCTGCTGTCCTATGAGATCGTCGTCGAAAGCATGGGCGGCGACACCCTTGAGGTTGAAGTCTCCGCGAAGCAAAAACTCAATCTCGACAAACTCTTGGCCGCGATCCAGCTGCAAGCCGAGGTGTTGGAGCTTAGGGCTAATCCGGACCGGCCGGCCGAGGGCATTGTCATCGAGGCGAAACTTGAGCGCGGCCGCGGCCCTGTCGGCACGGTGCTCGTTCAGCGCGGTACGCTTAAGGTCGGCCAGCTCGTCGTGGCGGGCCGCGCTTGGGGCCGTGTGCGCGCGCTTATCGACGATAAAGGTGAGAACGTTGTCACCGCCGGTCCTTCAACCCCAGTTGAGGTGCTCGGCTTCGATAGCGCACCGGACGCTGGCGATCAGCTCGCCGTGGTGGAGAACGAGGCCCGGGCCCGCGAACTGACCGAGCATCGCGTCCGCAAGCTGCGCGACGTAAGGTCGGCAGGCGGCGCACGCACGCTCGAACAGATGATGAAGCAGGCCGGCAAAGGTGGCAAGAAGGAGTTCCTCCTTATCATCAAGGGCGACGTGCAAGGCTCCATCGAGGCGATCAACTCCGCGCTCGAAAAGCTTGGTACGGACGAGGTCGAAGCCCGCATTATCCACTGGGCCGTGGGCGGTATCGCCTCTTCGGATGTGGCGCTGGCGGAAGCTTCGGGCGCTGTCATCATCGCCTTCAACGTCCGCGCCGATGCGCAAGCCAAGCAACAGGCCGAACGCGACGGCGTCGAGATCCGCTACTACAACATCATCTACGACCTCGTCGACGATGTGAAAAAGGCGATGTCCGGCCTGCTCGCGCCGGTCCTGCGCGAAGAGTTCCTCGGCAATGCCTCAGTCCTCGAAGTGTTCAACATTTCGAAGGTCGGCAAGGTCGCGGGCTGCCGCGTCACCGAAGGCAAGGTCGAGCGCGGCGCGGGCGTCCGGCTCGTCCGCGACAATGTGGTCATCCACGAGGGCAAGCTCTCGACGCTCAAGCGCTTCAAGGACGAAGTCCGCGAGGTGCCGGTGGGCCAGGAATGCGGCATGGCCTTCGAGAACTACCACGACCTCAAGCAGGGCGACACCATCGAGTGCTTCCGCACCCATATCGAGACGCGCACGCTCTAGCGGCGGACGCGTAACGTTCGTAGCCGGCGTCAAGCGGCGCGTTCCGCTTGACGTGCGTGGGTGCTGCGCCCTCACGGTATACAAGGGTCATGTATATCTTGGGAGAGGGCAATGCGCGTTTCCAAATGGGGTAACAGCCTCGCTGTGTGTCTTCCCGCTCCGGTGGCCGAGGCGCTAGCGTTGAAGGAAGGCGATGACATCGACATCGCGATCGCTGGAGCGCGCCGCTTCGAGGTAGCCCGGGACGATGCTCGCGAGCAGGCGCTTGCCCGGCTCAGAGCGCTCCGGCGGCCTCTTCCCAAAGGCTTCCGGTTTGACCGGGAGTGGATTTGTAGAGCGTAGCTCCCAACGCGCCGCCGCTTACGGACGAGAATTTTGCTTCGGGTAGTGGCCGTTGCGATGTGGACACAGTTTATAGATAGCTTGCCGCCTACGGCGTAAAGCTCATTGCTTTCGCCCCGCGCGATGAATAGCCTAGCTTATCTTGTGGGGTGGGCATGCGTTTGAGGCGATACATAAGCTTGATAGCGGTCGCAGCCATGTTGCTGCATGCCGTTACCTTAGCTCGCCACAACGTAATCCGATACCAAGCCATCCCGACCGAAGCGGCGCTGCTCCTCGCCCTCGACGCTGGCGTTATCTGCCACGTTGACGGCGAGGCGGACGGAAAGACGCAAGGGCTTCCCGGAAAAGCCCCGGGCGGCGCGGCAAAGCCCTGTCCCATCTGCCTCGGCTTTGCTTCCGCCCATGCCTTGCCTGCCAGCGAAGCGCCCGCTCCGCGCGTTCCGCAAACGGTAATCGCGGACGCTTTCATTTCCCGTGACAATGAGCCCGCGCCGCCAGTCCGGTTTCGTCTCCCCCCCAATCGCGGCCCCCCAAGCATCGGCTGATCGAGTGTCTAGCCAATCGTGACGCGCAACTGGGCGGTGGGCCTGGCGTGTCTCAATGAACCGTGCTTGAGGGATGATTTTCCATGTCGAAATATATCGTAGCGGTGCTGGGATGCACCGTCGCCGCGGGGCTGTGCGCAGCGCCTGCCGTTGCGCAGCAGACCGCGCCGCAACCTTTGCCGCCTGTCGAGGTCCAGCAGAAAAAGCCGAAGCCTACCAAAGCCGTCAAAAAGCCTGCGCAAAACGTGGCGCCTGCGGAAATCGCGGAGCCTGCGCATCGCGACGCGGACCGGTCGCTTGCGGCAGCGCCCGCCAGCAGCACCACCATCACCAGCGAAGCCATCGCCGATAAGAAGCCGGTCACGAACGACACAGCGCAATTGCTTTCAGGCACGCCCGGGGTCAACTTAGCCCCGAATGGCGGCGTCTCCAGCTGGCCCGACATCCACGGCATGGCGGACGTGCGCGTCAGGACCGAAGTCGATGGCATGCTCCTCTCGGCGGCATGCCCCAACCACATGAACCCGGTGCTATCGTACATAGACCCCGCTGCGGTTGGCCAGGTGAAGGTGTACGCGGGCATCACTCCGGTGAGCGCGGGCGGCGACAGCATTGGCGGCACAGTCCGGGTGGACAGCGCCGCGCCCCTTTTCGCGTCAGGCGATGGCACGATCGGTTACGGTTCGCTCTCGCTTTTCGGGCGCGGCAACGGCAACGGCATCTCCGCGAGCGGCTCGGTTTCAGTGGCCACGAGCAATGTCAACGTTACCTATACCGGTTCCTGGGCCAAGTCCGGCGATTATAAGGATGGCAGCGGCGCAACCATAGAGTCGTCGCTCTACGAGTCTCAAAACCATAAGTTCACCGTGACAGTGCGCGACAACAGCAATCTGTTCGTCATCGAAGGCGGCGCGCAGCACATCCCGTTTGAGGGCTTCCCCAGCGAATACATGGACATGACCGGCAACGATTCCTGGTTCGTGAACACGCGCTACGCTGGGAAATTCGACTGGGGCAAGCTCGACCTGCGCGCTTATTTCCAGGATTTGCGGCACGGGATGAACGAGACCGCCGAAGGCGGCAAGCTGGAATGGATGGGCGGCTACCCAATGCCGATGAATACCCATGGCCAGAACTTCGGCTATTCGGCGAAGGCGGACATACCGGAGTCTCCGCGGGATATGCTGCGCGTCGGCAGCGACCTCCACGGCTTCCTTCTGAGCGATTGGTGGCCTCCGGTACCGGGCATGCCTTCTATGTCGGGCATGATGGGCCCTGGCACTTTCTGGAACATCAAGAACGGCGTGCGCATCGATGCCGGCAACTTCGCCGAGTGGGAGAAGAAGTGGAATCCGCAATGGACGACACTCTTAGGCGTGCGTAGCGATGTGGTCTGGATGAATACGGGGGACGTGAGCGGGTATAGTGGTAATTATAATACTGCTGCAGCCCCCGAAGCCACAAATTTCAATAACCAAAACCACGAGCGCACCTTTGCGGACTTCGATGCAACGGCGCTCGCCCGGTACGAGGCGAATCTGTGGACTACTTACGAGGGCGGCTACTCCATGAAGACGCGCGCGCCCAGCCTTTACGAGCTTTACGATTGGTCGACCCATTCCATGGCGGCTATGATGAACGGCTGGGCTGGGGACGGCAACATGTACGTCGGCAATATCAACCTCAAGCCGGAGACGGCTCATACGGTGAGCTTGAGCTATGGCGTGCACGACGGCGCTTCGTTCAAGGACGGCGGTTCGCTCAAGGACAGCGGCGCCAGTAAGGACTGGGAGCTCAAGGTCACACCGTATTATTCGTATGTGGAAGATTACATCGATGTCGAGCGGTGTACTATCAATCCTTCCGTGGGTTCAAGGTGCGCTGGCGGTAAAAACGCTGCTCACAATGCAACTGCGACCTCGGGCGTGGTGGCACTGCAATATGTAAACCAGGACGCCGAGATATTCGGCGCCGACCTTTACGGCCGCATGCCGCTGGCGCGTAGCGATGAGTACGGCAAGTTCTCGCTGGTAGGCATTGCAGGCTACGACCGTGGCATCAACCTCGCTACCGGTGGCGGTCTTTACCACATGATGCCGCTCAACGCGAAATTGACCCTTGAGCACAGACTGGGGAACTGGAGCAGCGCCGCCGAGCTACAGCTTGTGGACAACAAATACGATGTCGAGACGGTTCGCAACGAGCTGCAAACGCCTGGCTACGCACTGGTCAATCTGCGCAGCAGCTATCAGTGGGGGAACGTCCGCTTCGACCTCGGCGTCGAGAACCTGTTCAACCAGCAATATTACTCGCCGCTCGGTGGCGCTTATCTAAGCTACTCGGCTGCCAAGGCGGGCGAGAGCGGCACTGGACCGTTCGAACCCCTCGCGGGCATGGGCCGCAACGTCTATGCCGGCATCACCGTGAAGTTCTAAACGTCTCACGATGGAAAAGCCGCGTGAGCACGCGGCTTTTCCTCCTCTAATACCTGCCGCCAAAAGTTCCGGCCACACCGATGCACTCCCGTCATCGCGAGGCCGTCTTGGCCGCCGCGGCGATCTAGCAAACGGTCAAAGCTTACGGCGGCTGGCATTATCCCGCGGGCGATGCGGCGATCACGCGCTCGATACCGTCTTGCGGCTCCGCCCAGGCAAGCGTGCCCTGACGCAGCATATAGTTCACGTGCGCCAGCACCTCGCTGAACGCGAAGCTCATCTCATGCGGATCGAGCGGCCGGTGGAAAACCACGGGCAGCAACTCCGCGGCGCTTTTGGGCGTGCGCGCGGCTTCCTGAATGGCATCGCAGCGCTGGGCGTGGTGCTCAGCAAGCTCGCCGAGGCGTTCGTGCAGCCCGAAGAAGGGCCGGTGATGCGATGCCAGCACAAGCGCATCTTCGGCCACGCGCGATTTCAATTCCCGAAGCGAGCGCAAATAGAGGCCCAGGGGATCGCCGTGCGGATCGGCAGCCCAGACGCTGACATTCGGCGAGATTTTCTCCATCGCCTGGTCCGCCGCGAAGAGCAGCTTGTCCTCCGCGCAGTAGAGCATCGCTTGCTCGGGCGCGTGCCCCTCGCCGGTCACGACCTCGAAATTGCGTCCACCGATTTTCAAGCGGTCGCCATCGGCGATCCGCTCGAAGATGGGCGGCAGCGGCGTCACCATTTTCAAATAGGCATGACCTTGCGTTAGCACGGCGGCGGTGCTCTCCGGCTTCAGGCCGCGCCGGGTATAGAAGTCGCGATAGACCGGCGCATCGAGCGCGCCTGGACTGAGCGAGATGCTGAGGCATTGCAGATAAGTGGTCTGCGTGGTCAGCAGCGGCACGCCGAACCGCTCGCCGAGCCAGCCGGCAAGGCCGATATGATCGGGGTGGAAATGCGTCACGATCAGCCGCGTGAGCTTGCGGCCCGCAAGGGGGCCTGCGACAACCGCTTCCCAAATCTCCCGCGTGGCCTGGTTTGCGATCCCCGTGTCGAGAACCGCCCAGCCATCGCCGTCATCGATAAGGAATATGTTGATGTGGTTCAGCCGGAAAGGCAGCGGTAGGCGCAGCCACAAAACGCCGGGCGCGATCTCGGAAAACTCGCCCGTGGCGGGCGGCTGCGGAAACGGAAAGCGAAGCCGGTCAGGCGGCGGTTCTCGGGTCATCCCCGTACCATAACCCATGCCGTCAAAAGTGCGACACCGATATTGAGAGGCGCATAACCCGTTGCCTGTCCTCGAACCGGGCGGCGCGAGGGCATATCTTCATAAGCTCTTTTGCGTGACTGAGCCTGTATTAGAGGTTGTCTTACCCTATTAACCACCGTCTTATGGTAGCGACACACCATCTTCCGGTTGCATCACTGCTGTATTACAGTCTTTACTTGTGTGTAATTTGGCAACTATTCCACGTCAAGTCAACTTTCGCGAGCAACTTTACTACATGGCCTCCGCTCGAATCGCGTAACTCCGAAGAAATAGGGCCGAGAAACAGCCCCATTGTACTCTTCTCCTGATGTAAGCGTTGAGTAGCGTTCTTCTGGGCAATTTAGAGGAATACACACAATGCAAAAGACAATCCTCGCCGCGACGCTCGCGGCGGCTTTGGGCATGGGCGGCACCGCTTATGCAGCGGACCTGAACGGCGGCAGCTTGAAAGACGCGCCGGCTTACATTCCCGCGAACACGTGGACCGGCTTCTACCTCGGTGCTGGCGGCGGCGCTGGCGCCATCAACAGCGACATCAAAGGCGAGGCTACCCTCTTTAATGCGCTCAAGGGTACGGCTGAAGCTAACGGCATCGGCGGCATGGGCGGCTTCGGAACGGTTCAGGTTGGCTACGACCGCCAACTCGACCAGCACTTCGTCGTTGGCGCCTTCTTCGACTACGACTTCGCCAGCATCGACAGCAAGCTGAGCGCCGGCCTCAGCATCTTTAACACCCCCGTCGTTGGCGGCAGCGCCTCCTTTAACTTGACCAATTCCTGGACCGCAGGCGGCCGCGCTGGTTATCTCGTCAACGCCAACACCCTGGTGTACGGCCTCGCGGGCTACACTGAGGCGCAGTTCGATCTGCCCAAGGGCGCGCACAACGGCACCTTCACAGGCTGGACCGCTGGTGCCGGTATCGAGACGAACCTCGGCGGTTCCTGGTTCCTGAAAGGCGAATACCGCTTCACGCAGCTCGACCAGCAGACGCTTTACTCGGGCAGCCTCAAGCAAGACGGACGGACGTGGCTGACCTACAAGGTTACGGACCAGCCGGATATCCAGACGGGCCGCCTCGTGCTCACATACAAGCTGAACTCTTTCGGCCCTGAGTCCCTGAAGTAAGTCTGACCAAGTCCCCCCCGACCTGAGGTCAGCGAAACGGTGCGCGAAAGCGCGCCGTTTTTTTGTTGTTTGCCCCCGCGCTTTCCAGTCCAACGCCCCTGGCGCGGCAACCTTTGCGTGTAGCAATAGAGCCACATTTCTACTCAATTACACCTTAGGTTGTATTTTGCCGGCTTACCGCACGGCGAATCTAGTTAGCTTGCCCATGATGGTCGAGGAGATGGTTACATCTCATCCCTCTCTCACCTCCCCGTAAGCGTTGCGTCAGGTTTCTCTGGGCAATTTATAGGGAATACACACAATGCAGAAAACACTTGCCGCGGCGGCCTTCGCTGCGGTCCTTGGTATCGGTGGCGCCCAAGCCGCCGATCTGAATAGCGTCGGCGGCATGAAGGACGCGCCGGCTTACGTGCCTGGCGTGAACTGGAGCGGCTTCTATTTGGGCGGCCACGTTGGCGGCGCCTGGAGTGACAACAAAGCAACTAACTACGACGAAGAGCTAGCTGTTACAAGCTTTGCCAATAGCACCTCGGGCGTCTTCGGCGGCGCTCAGCTCGGCTACAACGTTCAGCGCGGCAACTTCGTGTTCGGCGCCGAAGTCGATCTGGGCGGCATGGATCTGAACCACGCGACGGCTCAGGCCATCGATCCATTTATCGTAGCCAAGATCACGCCTGGCTTTTATGCCGACGTGACGGGCCGTCTTGGCATTGCTGTCGACCGCATGCTGATTTACGGAAAGGGCGGTTATGCCTACTACGGTGGTTCTCTGAGCGTAACCGACATAGGCGAGGCCACTACCAAGGTCACCGGGCTCGATGGCTGGACGGTTGGCGGCGGTCTCGAATATTCTATCAATCCCGCCTGGAGCGCGAAGGTTGAATATCAATATTTCGATTTCGGCAAAGAGCGCCTCGTCATACCTACTGATGGCGACCGCTATGATAGCGAATTCACCGTTAGCACGGTCAAGGTTGGCTTGAACTACCATGTCTGGAGCGGCTACCAGCCTCTCAAGTAGCCTGCCCCCTTGCCCGTCTGGGGTCAGTGCGAGGCGGCGCATGCAAGTGCGCCGTTTTTTTTGAGCTACAGCCTAACCGGGCTTGCTAGGCCGGCGAAATGACGCAGGCCCCGGGTTTCGGGGCAAAATTTGCCAAAAATCAAATTCGGGCTGTTAGATCGGGCTTAAACATAACTGGGGAGATCACACGTTTTTTAAGGGAAATGACCCATGTTCAAAATCGCGCTCCTTATTTGGGTAGTACTCGGGACTACGATCGCAGGCATCGCGGTTCTTGTAGTCGTTAGCGACGCCAGCCTGTCCGCCCAGGCCATGAAACTAATTCCGATCGCGGCTATCGTCGGCTTTATCATTGCCATTCCGCTGTCGTTTATGGTCACCAAGCGGATTAGCTAGAGAGGTTCGAACGAAAACGCGTTTACACTGGCGCGGGGCTAGGACAGTCCTTGCGCATTGTTATGAATGGCGCCGAGGCTTAGGGCGGGCAGCGTAAGCCCTCCCCGGCACAGGGTTCACACAAAACTCCACCCTCTCTTGGCTTCTTTGCCGGAGCCGCGAGAGGGTGGGTAAAGTTGAGTTAGTGCGTCGGGCGGAACGATCCGAAAATCCGCAAGAAAATGCCTGTGACAAAGAAGGGAAGCCCTATCATCCAGAAGGGCAGCCCAACGAACTCGCCTTTAGACAGGTCGCCGAGGTTTAGCCACGGTTTCATGCCGAGAAACAATCCGGCGAGCTGACAAGCCACAAAGAATATGCCAAGCACCACGAGCAAGCGGCCGGAAAACCGCAGAACCCAAGTCGCGCGCCCGGTAACTAGCCAAATCAACCAGCCGGCTGCGCCTAATATCAGAAGGGCGATGCCGGCATCGGCGATGTCCCACATATAGGGCATCATCTTTGTCATAATCTGCGTCATTTGCTCGACTATTTCTTGCATGGCGTTCCCCTAGATTTTCCCGGTTCGTTTTTGATGCCGTTTGCTGCCCCTTCTCCCGGTATGCAAGCCGCGGCGGGCGGCGGCGCAGCCAGATGAAGGGACCCAGCGATTTTGCCTTCGCAGGTGCGGCTCTGCGCCGCCCGGCTCGGGATGTCACATGGAATTCACATATTCGCATGTCAGCCCAAAGCATATGTTTAGCATGGCTTCAGCACAAGCGTTTTTGACTTGGCCATTGGTTCTGCACAGCTGCTCCGGTTGATCGCTTGGCACAAGCCAGGGTAGAGTGAAGTTGCTTTGCCCGGGGGCTTAACGATGTACCAGCCGTCCCATTTTCGCGAGGATCGCGCCGAGGTCCAGCACGCCCTCATCCGCGAATACCCGCTTGGCCTGCTCGTCACTGCGGGAGCCGGCGGGCTCATGGCCAATTTGGTTCCATTTCTGCTGGTGATGCCGGACTGCGGGCGGGCCGTGCTTCGCTGTCATCTGGCCCGTGCGAACCCGCAGGGGCGCGAGCTTGCCGGCGCGGAAGAGTGCATGGCCATCTTCCAAGGGCCGCAAGCCTATGTGACACCCTCGTGGTATCCTTCGAAGCTGGAAACCGGGAAGGTGGTTCCGGCGTGGAACTATGCGACCGTCCATGTTTGGGGGCGCCCAACTGTCATCGAGGACGAAGCGTGGCTGCGGGGCCAGGCCGATGCTTTGACGGTTCAGCAAGAAGCCGGCCGGGCCACGCCTTGGTTTGTGGCCGATGCTCCGGAAGATTACATCGGCGCTCAGCTAAGGGGCATCGTTGGCGTGGAGATCCTGATTTCCCGGATCGAGGGCAAGTGGAAGGTAAGCCAGAACAGGGCCGGCAATGACCGCGCCGGCGTCGCGGAAGGCTTGCGCAACGAGGGGTGCGAGGCAATGGCTGGGCTCGTGACTGAGCGCGGCGGCTCCTGAGGTTAGTCCCCATTATCGCGGAAGGGGGAGGCATATCCATAGCGCATTACCCCTCACCCTGTCCCTCTCCCAATGGGAGAGGGGACGCCTTCTCAACGGCTGCGCGCGAGCCCCCTCTCCCATTGGGAGAGGGCTGGGGTGAGGGGTAATGCGCGTTGTGTGGAGCCACTCCCGCTGGGCACTAGCCGGCTACTTCCCGCCATGGAAATAATCGTAGATTTGCTGGGCCATGGCCTCGCTGATCCCCGCCACGGCTTGCAGGTCGGGAAGCCCGGCGCGGCTCACGGATTTCGCGGAGCCGAAGTGCCGGAGCAGAGCGCGTTTGCGCGCGGGGCCGATGCCGGCAATATCGTCGAGAGAGGTCTCGCTCATCGCCTTCTTGCGCTTGGCGCGGTGCGAGCCGATGGCGAAGCGGTGCGCTTCGTCCCGCAGGCGCTGCACGAAGTAAAGAACTGGATCGTTCGGCGCGAGGCTGAACGGCGGCTTGCCGGGCATGAAGAAGCGCTCGCGGCCGGCGTTGCGGTCGGGGCCTTTGGCGATGCCCGCGATAGCGAGACCGTGCAGGCCGAGGCCGTCCAGCACCTCCTTCGTGGCGGAGAGTTGGCCCGCCCCGCCATCTATCAGCAGCAGGTCCGGCCAGGCGCCAACATCGCCGCCTTGGGCTTCGGATTCGTCGTCGATCCCGTTCTCCAGTGGCTCTAAGGTCAGCGCTTCTTCTTCTAGGGCATCACCCCTCACCCCAGCCCTCTCCCCATGGGAGAGGGGGCTCGTCGCAGCCGTTGAGAGGGCGTCCCCTCTCCCATCCGCATCCGCTTGCGGATGCGGACACTCTAAAGTAGCAAGCTCGCCAAGGCGAGCTTGCGCGGGAGAGGGACACGGTGAGGGGTAATGCGCTTCGTCATTCGCGGCGATCCCCTCCGCAGGCAAACCGTGCTCCTTGAGCAGCCGCTTGAACCGGCGCGTCAGCACCTCGCGCATCATGCCGAAATCGTCGCCGGGCGTAAGCCCTTCGGTCTTGATATTGAACTTGCGGTACTGGTTCTTCACGAAGCCTTCCGGCCCCGCGACGATCATCCCGCCCACCGCGTTCGTGCCCATGATGTGCGAATTGTCGTAGACCTCGATGCGGCGCGGCGTGCGCTCCAGCCCGAAAACCTCGCCAACGGCGGCCAAGAGCCTGCCCTGGCTCGAACTTTCCGCGAGCTTGCGGCCGAGCGCCTCCCTGGCATTCTGGGCTGCGTGGTCCACCAGTTCCCGCTTCTCGCCGCGCTTCGGCGTCAGCACCTCCACCTTGCGGCCAAGCTTGGTCGAGAGCGCCTCCGCGATCAGCGCCTGCTCCGGCACCTCGCACGAAAGCAGCACGCAGCGCGGCACGATCTTGTCGTCGTAAAACTGCGAGATGAACGAGCCCAGCACCTCGCCTTCGCTCAAGCTCCGGTCCGCGCGCGGGAAATAGGCGCGGTTGCCCCAGTTCTGGCTGCAGCGGAAGAAGAACACCTGAATGCAGGTCTGCCCGCCCTCCTGCGCGATCGCGAACACGTCGGCTTCCTCGACGCCCTGCGGGTTGATGCCCTGATGCGCCTGGATATGCGCCAGCGCCCAAAGCCGGTTGCGATATTTCGCGGCGCGCTCGAATTCGAGCTTTTCCGCCGCCTCTGCCATGAGCGCGTTGAGCTTTTTCTGCACCGCGTCGGTCTTGCCGCGGAGGAAGGTTTCGGCCTCATCGACGAGTTTCGCGTAATCCTCCAGCGAAATCTCCCGCGTGCAAGGCGCCGAGCAGCGCTTTATCTGAAAGAGCAGGCATGGCCGCGTGCGGCTCTCGTACATGCTGTCGGAGCAGGACCGGAGCAGAAACGCGCGCTGCAGCGTGTTGATGGTGCGGTTCACCGCGCCAGCACTTGCGAATGGCCCGAAATAATCGCCCTTCAGCGTCCGCGCGCCCCGATGCTTGGCGATCTGCGGCGCCTCCTGGTCGCGGCGGATGACGATATAGGGAAACGATTTGTCGTCGCGGAAGGAGACGTTGTAGCGCGGCTTGAAGCGCTTGATGAGGTTGGCTTCGAGCAGCAGCGCTTCCGCCTCGGTCGCGGTGTTCATGAACTCCATCGACACCGTGGAGCGGATCATCGCGGCGATGCGATTGTTGTGGCCGGCGAGCCGCGCGTAATTCTGCACGCGGTTCTTTAAGTTGCGCGCCTTGCCGACATAGATGACCTCGCCCGCCTTATCCATCATGCGATACACGCCGGGGCCGCTGCCCAGGTGCTTGACGTAGCGCGCAATCGCCTCGGGGCCGCTTACGGCATCGCCGCCTTCGCTTTCGGAGGCCGGGCGGTCTTCAATCCTTTCCTCGCTGTCTGCCATGCCCGCCTTATATCAAATCCCGCCGGCCGATTCATAGGGATTTGGAGTGATATAAGCTATCCGCGCTCTGCAATGCGCCGGCTTGGTGGCCTCTTGTGTAAGGGGTTTTGCCCCTCGCAATGACGGAGAGCGGTCAAAACTTGCGGCGATTGGTTTCAGTTCGTCCCGTTCCGGGACTCGCGCCGGCGGTAGAGGCGCCGATGGAAAGGCGCGCACATCTGAGGCAGGCGCGGTTTACCCTCGGCTCAAGACCCTAGCCGTTTTCGCGTCAATTGCCTGAGCATCGCCATCTGCCGCAAAAATGCGATCTTCAGGTCGGCGGGGGTGCCGAACATCGCGGCTCCCGCCGGAACGTTGGCAATCACTCCCGATTGTCCCCCGATCCGCGCGCCCCGGCCGATGCGCAGATGCCCAGCGATGGCCGCCTGCCCCCCAACCTGGACGAAATCCTCCAGCTCCGCCGATCCGGCGATGCCAGCCTGCGCCACGATAACGCAATAACGGCCGACGACCACATTGTGTCCGATCTGGACTAGGTTATCGAGCCGCGAACCGGCGCCGATGACGGTGTCCCGGGTCGATCCCCGGTCGATGGTCGTGTTCGCGCCAACCTCGACGTCGTCTTCCAAAATCACGCGCCCAAGCTGGGGCACGGTTAGGAAGCCGGCCGTTGTCGCTGCGAAGCCAAATCCCTCCTGCCCAATCCTCGCGCCAGGATAAACGTAAACGCGGGCTCCAAGCAGCGCATGGCTGATGCTCGCGTGGGCGCCGACCCTGCAGTCGGCCCCCATGACCACGCCGCGGCCAATGATCGCTCCAGGTCCGATCCGGCATCTGGGGCCGATCTCGGCTCCGGCCTCGATGACGGCCAGCGGCCCGATCTCCGCGGCCGGATCGACGGTGGCGCCTTCGGCCACGATTGCCGAGGCGTGCACGCCGGGAGAAACCGGGGCGGGGGGATGAAACAGTGCGGCGACACGTGCCCAGGCTTCGTAGGGCTGGGACGTGACGATAGCCACCGCGGTCGAAGGCAGCTTGGGCTGCATGCCGGGCTGCAGGATGACAGCTCCCGCCTTGGTCTTCTCAAGCTCGGCAGCGTAGCGCCGGTTATCCAGGAAACTCACATCGCAGGGGCCGGCCGCTTGCAGGGGCGCCACGCCGTGCAGCACCAGATCGATTGCGGGCGCAATGCCCCGCGCCGCTTCGGCAACAGCCGCCAAATGGTGCGGCCCGCTTCGAGCAAAAAAGCGTGTGTCGCCCATCGAGGCCCCAGCCATTTGTACAATCCTTGCTGAAAGCCGTCCAACCCCGTTGATTTATAAGAAGAAAGATATGCCGGCGGAGGCTATCCGCTTGTCTTACCGCATTGCAGCGCCCAAGTCGCGCGCAATCGTAACGGGTTCCGCGGAACGCTGCCGCATTGGTTACCGGCTCCCTCGCCCATCCGCATCGGCGAGCGGGAGCAAAAATGGCAGGCTCGCCGGGGCGAGTTTTCTGGGAGATGGCTGGTCCGCGACACGAGGCGCAGGGTAGCAAGCTTGGGAGTTTGACTGCTAGGGCGCGCCGACAGTGGAGAGGAACTTGTCGACCTCCACTTTAAGGTGGCCGCTCTCCTTGGACAGGGACTGAGCGGCGGAAAGAACTTTCCCGGAGGCCGAGCCCGTATCGCTCGCCGCGCGGCTGACCTCTCCGATATTGGCGGCGACATCGGCCGAGCGCCCCGCCACCTGCTGGATACTCTGCGAGATTTCGATTGTGGCCAAGCCCTGCTGTTCGATGGCCGCCGCGATGGCATCGGCAATCTCGGAAACGCGATGGATCGTGCCGCTGATCTCGTCGATGGCTTCCACCGACTCCTTGGTGGCTTCCTGCACGCCGGCAATCTGCTTTGCGATCTCCTGGGTTGCCTTGGCCGTTTCCGCGGCAAGCCCCTTCACTTCCTGGGCGACAACCGCAAAGCCCCTTCCCGCCGCGCCCGCCCGCGCCGCCTCGATAGTGGCGTTGAGAGCGAGGAGGTTGGTCTGTTTTGCGATCCCGGCGATGAGCTTGACCACGCCGCCGATGCTATGGACGGCCTGCAACAGCTCGCCGATGCGGGTGCCGGTTAGGCGCGCCTGGGTCACAGCCTCGCTGGCAATCTTGCTGGACTCTTGCACCTGCCCGCCAATTTCGTGGACCGACGCCGACAATTCCTCCGATGCCGATGCGACCGACAGAACATTTGCCGAGGATTCCCCGGAGGCAGTGGCAACCGTTGCCGAAAGGCTCCGGTTTCTTTCGGCCGACTGGCTGAGCGTGGCGGCGGTGCCTTCCAGCTCGGTGGAGGCAGTTGAAACGACGTTGACGATGCCGCCAACCGCGGCCCGGAACTCCGCAACGAGCCGCCGCATGCCGGCCTTGCGCTCTTCCGCGATGCGCGCCTCCGTATTCTTTTGCTCCTCCCGCAGCCGGCTGGCCTCGATCATATGCTCCTTGAAGACCCGGACGGCCCCGGCCATTTCGCCGATCTCGTCCTTCCGGTGCTGCGCCGGCACGTGAATTGTCTCGTCGCCGCCGGCCAGGCCGAGCATTGCCTCGGTCATGCGGGCCAAGGGGCGCGTGATAACCCGGCCGAGAATGAGCCGGATGCCCAGGATCGCGAACGCGGCCGCGGCACTCATTCCGGCCGCCATGATCAGGAGAAGCCGGTACAGCGCGGCAAATTCCGCCGTGGTTGGCACGCTGGTGGAGAACACGGCGATCACCTCGCCGGTCTCTATGCCCATTCCGCCCGTGTGGCAGCCGGCGCAGACTTCGGTCTGCGTGCCGGTGTTGCGGCCGAGCACGATGGGCAGGCTGTAGCGGTATGTGCCGCCCGCGAACCGCTCCACCGGCAGGCCCGTGCGCAAGGCTTCCAGGTCGATGCCATCGAGCGGCTTTTTCGCAGCGCGGTCCGGCTCCGTTTGTGCCATGTAGGCCGTAACCTTGGGACTCCACACGCTCCAAAGCTTGCCGGAATACTCCTTGTTGCGGCTCTCGAACCAGCCGTTGAAAACCTTGATGGCGACGTTTTCCTGATCGTTGAGCCGCTGCTCCATGGCGCTTTCGACGAGTGCCGCGAGCGATTTCAGCTCGTTCTCCGCGGCGCTGCGAAACCGTTGCTTGAGGCTCGACACTTCGAACCAGCTTACCAGGGCGAGAGCGCAGGCCGCTAAAATCAGCACGCCGACGCCGGCAAGCGCCATGAACCGGGCCTGGAGCCTAAGCGACTTCCACCATTGAACCATCGGGCACTCGCAGGGTTTCGATTGCCGCACACAAACGGACACACACACGTATCCGCTGTTCCTGCCATGAAACGATTAGCGCGGGCTTAGCCCGAAGCTTCGCATCGTAGGCATCGCGGAAAAAGATGCAGCCGCGCGGGGCGAGGCGCTGCGCATAGGCTTTCGCCGAACTACCCAGGCCAAGAAGCTTTGGATAACTCCCCCAGTCCGCGAGTTCCCCCTCGCTCACTGCCCCGAATCTTCCTCTACTAAGAGCACACGCGGCAATTACCGTAAGGACATATGATGATGACGCCCAACTCCCGTCGGCATATATCCACAATGAAGGAAGCTCAGGGCTTTGTTAAAGCGCTCGCGCAACGGAACAATTGGAGCGACACCCCAAACATAGATAAATTTGACCATCTCCATGAGGAGCTCATTGAGATGTCACAATATTTGAGATATAAGTCTGAGGAAGAACGAATTGCCTTCATAGCCGACAACAAAGATATCTTCGTCGACGGTATCGGCGACTTGTTTTTTGCTTTGTGCCGATTGTCGAATCAACTAGGGGTTGATGTCGAGCTGGCGTTCAATACAGTCAAGTCCGGAATATCAACCAAGTATAGTCAGAAATATAAAGAGTCAAAAGAGGCTAAGACTAATCACGCTAGCGCTCCTTACTCTCTTTAGTCTCCAAATTGGTTTAGTATGGCGGTTCTGAAATTTTCTCCGCTGTAACAAGTTCGCTGGTGACTACACGACATAGTGCTAGTCTCTTGGCGTATATATCAAGAAGCTCGCTCCAAAATTTGCGATCACGCTGACGAAAGAACTCCTCTTTGTCGCAATGAACTACAACTACCCCCTCTATTCGCGAGTTGTCACAAAAAACGGGGTAAATGATTGACGACTTAATTCGAGCTTTTTGCCCAGGATACAGTTCCTTATACTGATCGGTGCTTGTTCGTGATATTATTCTTACTGAGTGATTTGGGTCGTTATATAATTTATCTGCCTCGGTATCGTGATAAATTGTAGAGTCTTGGGAACGTGCGACCAAGCTCTTAGGCGCGCGACCATCCCTACTAGCCCAACTTGCTATTGTAAGTTCTTCATCCCTGTATGACTTTGTCATAAAGGTCACTTCGAAATCAATGCGATCTTCCAGGACATCTCCCTCTCCGTATTCATGCTCAAGCAAGCTGTATATCTCCTCGATTACCTCAGTCTGAAACTCCAAAACGCTATCAAGGTTCTGATTTGCGGACCTCTTTCGCACGTGTCGCGCGAAATATATAAACTTCGTAAGGGACAAATTTATTGTCTTATAGGCATAGCGCACAACATTAATTGTTCTGCGATCTCTCTTCTGCTGGTTCTGCACGACAAGACCGATGAGAGCGGCTATGATGGACATAAGCCCAACTAGCACAAATCCCCCGAGGATAAGAAGAAGATAAGGTGTGCCGGTTTCCTTTGTTTCTTTAATAAGGGCAATAACTATACCTCCAAAATACGACGCCGCTGCCACAAAGACAGTATATACAACCGTCCCGCTTGTGCCCCCAAATCCCCTTAAGGGCCGAAATGCCGCTCGCCTCAATATTTTGTAGCGGCTCTCTTCAACCTGATCTATCCCGCCAATCACTCTTTGCTGCATATTGCACCTAGGGAAAAAGAAGCTGCTTTACTAAATCATGCTGGGCAAAGGACTTAGCCACATTCCGGAGTGAGCCCATCTTTATGTGCTGGACGTATTTGCATTGCGAGACAGCTTTGCCGAAAAAGCTTATATCTGCGTCATCGGTGAGTACTATAAGGGAGGGCAGCCCCGCTCCAATGGCAACTCCTAGCTCTACGTGGGCTCCATAGCTATTCCCGATCAAGCCGACAAAGGCATCAGCGCTTCTTACCGCGTCTATGCATCTTTCGGCAACATCTTTGTGGGACAAATTATTTAATCCCCATTTGTTAATGTCCCTGTGTGGGAGAATAACGTCGTATCCATGCCCTCGCAATGCACTTACTATCGAAAGAAGTGTCCTCCTGTATTTACCTCTCGGGATGATTGCTGTACTCGTAGGATTGGAGCCATTATCCCAATCGTCGAACCGCGGAACAACGTTTGTTGAAGCCGCTGATGTGAAAGGAGCGGCAAGATAAATTCGAAGCGGGCGAGAGGTAAGGGGCTTTAGCGGGCCGTTTGCTTCGACCGGTTCCGTAACAACTCTGGCGATGTTACTGCTGGGCTCCCGCTGCGCGCATCCCATGTCGAATAGCGTGGGTTGGAATGGTTTAACGTAGCGCTCAAGCGCTACGTTAACCTCGTCAATAATGGAGGTGACAACATCCCGCGCTCGAATGTCGTTGATTTCAGTATTGATCTCAAAAGTTAGCGAGGTAGACTTTATGCGGACCCAATCAGAATATAGCTCGTCAAGTTTCTGGAAATGACCGTGAGGATATAACTTTTGGTACTCTCTTGGCCGCTTTAGCGCCCGTTCCTGGCAAACTCCAGCGGAACTACGGCAAAATAGTACAATTGAGGGTGGTAAGATTTGCATGGTAAGCATCTCATAAAGAGAACACAAGAGCGTAAATGCTCGATCATTCATGTACCCGTTTATATGAAAATACTTGCAAAATACGAAAACATCCTCACTCATGGATCTGTCAAGAATGAAGGGGCGACCACTCTTAATTGCTTCAACAATGTTGCGGAATTTGTGAAGCAAGAATGCTGATTGAGCCTCAAATGACCAGCGGGAAGGATCCGAAAACAAATCAACCAAATACCCATTATCATATGATGATTTTGGTACTACAGGCCAACCAAGAATGGCAGCGAGTTCTCGCGCGAGCGTTGTTTTGCCTGACCCCAAGTTTCCAGCTATTGCAATATACATCTATAACTTCACTGCAACGCCATTATTAGGTTTGTACTCAGCTCCCAGTAGCGAATCCCGATTGCGCCGAGCATTGAAGGAAAGGGTACCATCGTCATTAAGCGATCCTAATATGTCTTGCAGGACAACCTCATGTAGCGCCTTCATCTGTTTTGTTAGTTGCTCGCCTCCGAAAAACAGGAAATGAATTATATCTCGGGGAGAACTCTGGGCACCATTTGACAAGTGGCCACAGTCAAACGAGTTAAAGTGAAGCTGGGTACTCCGCGAAAAGATCTTTATTTCGTGTTCCGGAACCAGGAACAGGGGGCGTATAACCTTGATCTCCTCGCCGCCAACCTTTGCGATTTCTACCGGAGGCTCATCCGTTCCGATAAGCCTTGAGGCGCTGAGATGAAGCATTAGCTGTACCATATCGCATTTTTCAACAAACGACGAATCGGCGATTGCCTGACAAATGCTGGTGGCGGCAGCTTTGAAATTTGACAGAAAAAATACTTTATGATGCAGAAACCAGCGATCATAGTACATTACAAAGGACTTGAGATAGGAAACCACAGCATCAGTTGCGTGGTGGCCAAATGCGATAGTGCCATATCGATTGTTAACGAGATATTCTGTAAGAGTTATTAGTTTCGAATTATAGCACGCGGTGCAAGGAGTAAACTGTTCGGCTACAAAACCACCGAATTTCTCTGTAATGCATAAGTAACGGGAAAGGCTGTCGTTGATTTTATTGTCGTCTTTGCCGAAGCGACTAACATTTCTTGGATTTAGAAAAACGCACTCCAGGCTGACCTCGTGCAACGAAGCGGTTATCGCCAAACTAAATTCCTTACGATAGTTCATGTCTACCGCAAGTAGCAGCGGTGAATATCTATTCTCGCTAAGAAAGTGAGCTAACGTAAAGGAGTCCTTGCCCCCTGAATAGGCGACTGGGACAGGGGGCGTTACGCCTTGTCCCCAACGGAGAAAGAAGGCTTCGAACCCGCTGCTTATTTCATTCTCATACGTATTCGGGATCATCAGTTCACTGTCCGACACCGCGAGCTGCAAAAAAATGCGGCAATTGACCTACCCCGCAATTCCAAGTATGCACGATTCAAAATTAAAATAACAGCCTGCGGAGGACATCGATCACAACATCTTTCAAAAACGCGGGCCTTGCATCTTATTGGGTCAAAGCGGGGGCGCTGCTGTTTATCGCTGCTTATCCCGAAAGTGCGGCGGCCATTTTCGCTGGCCTCCACCATTGAGGCGATCTCAGGCCGCTTCCCGTCAAGCCACACGATGCAATTCCGCATTCGGAGGTAGTGCGGGTTACCGCATTTCCATCGCCATGTTAGCACTCGACCCAGAACAGGCTTCCCTGTTGGCCCGCCGTCCTTCCGGCCGGGGACAAACTCTGCCTTCCGGGTAGCCGCAGGCGGAGGGGCCAGCAGTTAGATCTTGCCCAACTTGTACAGCCGCATCTCGCGGCCGTCGCGTAGCCGGACGTGAACATTCCGTAAATCCCGCCTAAGCTGGCATTCCTTGGCTAGCCAACGAATGCCAGCTTAGAGTCTTTTGTTTTCGCAGAGCTTTATCGCAAAACCGGGAAGGCCACTTTTGCGAACTCTGCTAGCGCCGTATCATGTTTAATGCCCGCATGGTAAACGCGGAATCGTCATATTTTTTACCCGCCACTTTTTGCGAAAAAAACCGCATTTTTGGTCGAATTCTACGATTCCAAAATCCGTTTAAATATATTTGCAACTCGCAAATTAACCCTGATACGGTGCATTCCGCGCCGGTTGGCGAGAGCGTCAAGCGAAACTTCCGCTTGCATGGTTAAGGCCGAAGGGCGGATTTGTGGTTACTCGGCGGTGAACGCGGCGCGCGCTGGGCTCTCCCCGGCCCTCCGGCTCGAAGCGAATTTGGATTTGAAAAGCGGCGAAGTTTGCTATATCCGCCGCGAGGTATAGCCGGAGAAGAGCGATGCTATTAGCGATCATGGGCGCGGGCGGCCGGATGGGGCGCGAGCTCATCCGCACGGTGCACGAGACGCAAGGATGCGAGGTCGCGGGCGCGGTCGAGCGGCCGGGCTCGCCGCTGATCGGCAAGGACGCGGGCGAGGTGGCGGGCGTCGGCCATCTGGGCGTGCCCATCGTGGCGGAAGCGCTGCCGCTGTTCACGCATATCGAGGGCGTGCTCGATTTCACAACGCCCGCCGCGAGCCTTGAGACCGCGGCGCTTGCCGCGCAGGCGCGCATCGTCCATGTCATCGGCACGACCGGATTTGCCGCCGAGGACCAGGCCAGGCTCGAAGCGGCGGCGCGGCACGCCACCATCGTGAAGTCGGGGAATATGAGCTTGGGCGTGAACCTGCTCGCCGCGCTCGTGGAGCAGGCGGCGCGCGCACTCGATGCAAACTTCGACATCGAAATTCTGGAAATGCATCACAAGCACAAGGTGGACGCGCCATCGGGCACGGCACTGCTTCTGGGCGAGGCGGCGGCAAAGGGGCGGGGCATCGCGCTGGCAGACAACAGCGTCAGAAGCAGGGACGGGCATACGGGCGAGCGGCCCAGCGGCGCCATCGGCTTCGCGACGCTTAGGGGCGGCAGCGTTGTGGGCGACCACACGGTGATTTTCGCGGGCGCCGGCGAGCGCCTGGAGCTGACGCACCGCGCCCAGGACCGCCAGATTTTCGCCCGCGGCGCGGTTGCCGCCGCGCTCTGGGCGCAAGGGCGGGGGCCGGGGCTGTTCTCCATGCGCGACGTGCTCGGAATCAAGTGAGCCATGCAATATCATTCTCGCGCAAGCGCGCAGGTGCCAATATAACGGCGGAATCGCCCCTCACCCTGTCCCTCTCCCCATGGGAGAGGGAACGCTAGAATTCTCGCTGCGGACAATTCAGGCGTCCCTTCTCCCATGGGGAGAAGGACATGATGAGGGGAGATCCCTCAGTTCGTTCCGCTGTCCGCCGCCAGGCGGGAATGACGGTTGCGGATTAGTCCCTCGCATCGAAGACAAAGGACATTGACGATGGAAAATGTACTGGTGCTCGTTCGCCACGGCGAGAGCGAATGGAACAAGCTCAATCTGTTCACCGGCTGGCGCGACGTTGGCCTGACCGAGACGGGCACCGCCGAGGCGCACCGCGCGGGCAAGCTCATAAAGGCCCAGGGCCTCGTCTTCGATATCGCGTATACGAGCGCGCTGAAACGGGCGCAGCTCACGCTTGAGATCATGCTGGAAGAGCTGGGCCAGCAGGGCCTGGAGACGATCAAGGACCAGGCGCTGAACGAGCGCGACTATGGCGACCTCTCCGGTTTGAACAAGGACGACGCCCGCAAGCGCTGGGGCGACGAGCAGGTCCACATCTGGCGCCGCTCTTTCGACATCGCCCCTCCCGGCGGCGAGAGCTTGAAGGATACGGCCGCGCGCGTGCTGCCGTATTACGAGGCGAAGATCCTGCCTCAGGTACTAGCCGGGAAGAACGTGCTGGTTGCCGCGCACGGCAATTCCTTGCGCGCGTTGATCATGCTGCTCGACAAATTGTCTCCGGAAGAGATCGTAAAGCTTAACCTGGGGACCGGCGAACCCTATGTGTACCGCTTGAACGCCGATGGCACAGCCGCGTCCAAGACAACGCTCACGGCATAAATGTTCGCGGGGAGGGAAATGAAAAAGAATAGTCAGCGCAAACCGAGGCCAAGAGTGCCGCCGGGCCCGGCGGCCTCGCAGGACGGGGCCATGCGGCCCGAGCCCGGGCGCGAGGAGCGGAAGGTTGGCATCGCCACAGGCACGCCCGCGGATACGTTCGACGAAACTTCCGAGCGTAAGCACGACAAATGGGTCGCGATCTACATTTCCGTGCTCGCGGTGCTGATCGCAATTACCTTGACCGGCAGCAACGATGCGATGAAGACCGCGCAGCAGGCCGGCATCCAGGTCAATGACAATTACGCGTTCTACCAAGCCAAGCTGATCCGCCAGTCTCAGCTCAAGGTTGCCTCCGATCAGTTTGAGATAAAGTCTCTGGAGACGCCGAACATGCCAGAGCCGGCGCGCAAGCTTCTGGAAACCAAGAAGACCGGCTACGACAAGGAAATCTCGCGGCTGGAGTTCAACCGCAAGAACGGCAGGAAGGAGCTTCTGGCGAGAGCCGAAAGCTGCGAGAACCTGCGGAATATCGCGCTAGCACAGCATCCGTTCTACGATTACTCTGGCGCCATGCTGCAGATCGCCATCGTGCTGGCGTCCGCCTCGATCATTACGGGCGCGCGGCTGCTGCTTGGCGTCAGCGGGGCCGTGGGGCTATTCGGGGTCATGCTGTTCTTGAACGGCTATGCGCTCGTCTACGGTTCGCCAAGCCAAAGCTACTCCAAGCTTGAAGCTTTGCAGAAAGCCCTGCCGTTGCTGCACCGCTACGAGGCGCTGAATATCTCACGATGTCCGATTGAGTAGACTTCCGCTGGGCGGGCTCCAAGCCCGCCCTTAATGCTATTGGCAACAAACGATGGAAAAGCCCGCCAAGCCCGCGGCAAGGCCAAAAGCCAAGCCCGCGGCCCAAGCTAAGAAGCCTGAAAACACGAATGCCGGCTCCGCGGCGCTTACGGCGCCGGAGGTGCGGGAGATTTTCGCCAAGCTTTCGGCCGCCATGCCCGATCCCAAAACCGAGCTTGAGCATGTGAACCCGTTCACGCTGCTGGTGGCGGTCGTTTTGTCCGCGCAAGCCACGGACGCCGGCGTGAACAAAGCGACGAGGAGCCTCTTCGCAAAGGTGGACACGCCTCAGAAGATGGTGGCGCTCGGCGAGGAAGGCCTGCGCGACGCGATCAAGACCATCGGGCTTTTCAACACCAAGGCCAAGAACGTGATCGCGCTGTCGAAAGCGCTGGTGGAGAACCACGGCGGAACGGTGCCGCAAGACCGCGCCGCGCTCGAAGCGCTGCCGGGCGTGGGGCGCAAATCCGCGAACGTGGTCCTGAATGTCGCCTTCGGGCAGCCCACCATTGCCGTCGATACGCACATCTTCCGGGTGGCGAACCGCACCGGCCTTGCCTGTGGCAAAACCCCGCTCGAAGTGGAGCGTGGGCTTGAACGCACCGTGCCGCCCGAATACGTTCAAAACGCCCATCATTGGCTCGTCCTTCACGGCCGCTATGTTTGCAAGGCGCGCAAGCCCGAGTGCTGGCGCTGCGTCATAGCCGGTCTCTGCAAATTCGAACCGAAAACGCCAGCGCCTGGCTCAACGACAACGAAAGCTCGCTCCCTATGAATAAGCCCCTGCAAGTAACCGGCATCGGCCATGCGCTCGTCGATATCATCGCCCCTTGCGAGGAGGCGCTGCTGGGAGAGTTTTCGCTCGACAAGGGCACCATGCGCCTGACATCGCCGGAGGAGGCCGCGGCGCTTTACGAGCGGATGGGGCCGGCGGTCGAGACATCGGGCGGCTCGGCGGCCAACACCTGCGCGGGCATCGCGTCGCTGGGCGGCCGGGCCGGCTTCATGGGCAAGGTTGGCCACGATCAGTTTGCGCGGGTGTTCGAGCATGACCTTCGCTCCATCGGCGTGGTGTTCAGCGACGGCGAGGCGAAGAGCGAAACGCCGACCGGCCGCTGCCTCATCCTGGTCACGCCGGACGGCGAGCGCACCATGAATACCAATCTCGGCGCCGCGTCGGAATTTGGCGATTCCAATCTCGACCGCGCGCTGATCGAGCAAAGCCAAGTCCTCTATCTCGAAGGCTATTTGTTCGATCCGGTCGAGGCGCGCGCCGCCTTCCACACCGCCGCGGATATCGCCCGCCCCGCTGGCACCAGGGTCGCTTTCACCTTGTCCGATCCCTTCTGCGTCGACCGCCATCGCGAGGGGTTCCGCACATTCATCCGCGACCGCGTCGATATCGTCTTCGCCAACGAGCGCGAGTTGCTCTCGCTCTATCCCGGCTCGACGTTCGAGGAAGCCTGCGCCACCCTCGGCACCGAATGCGAAATCGCCGCGATCACGCGTAGCGAGAAGGGCGCGGCCATCGTTTCGAGCGGCCGGGTCGTAAGCGTTCCCGCGGTGCCCATCGACAAGCTCGTCGATGCCACGGGCGCCGGCGACCTCTATGCGGCCGGCTTCCTGTTCGGGCTAGCGTCGGGCCGCGACCTCGAAACCTGCGGGCGGCTCGGCAGCCTTGCGGCGTCCGAGGTTATCGTCCATGTCGGCCCGCGGCCGAGGCGGCCGCTTGTGGACGCGGCGCGGGCGCACGGGCTGCTATAAGATGCCATAATTTTAAAACTAGCGCTTGAGTACCGCGCCAGTGCGGGTTATGTAGAGGGACGGCGCCGTGAATTCGCGGGGCCTACCCTATGCGGGGGTGTAGCTCAGTCGGTTAGAGCGTCGGCCTGTCACGCCGAAGGCCGCGGGTTCGAGTCCCGTCACTCCCGCCATTTTTTCCGTCACTCCCGCCATTATATCAAGCCGCCAGCAGTGGCGCGGCAAGTCCGCAATCGCGCGCGAGTAGTCTCGTGCCGTCAGTGGCTGGACGGGACAGAGGCACTGCCGTTCGTTCCGGGCCTTGCGGCGGCTATCACCCTTACGATTGGCGTGCGGCACGCCGCCGCCGATGCAAGCGGCGCCTCATGGTTCCGCAATCCGCTCTGCAAAAAGAACCATCGTCTTGCGGTACACTTCCGACCGGTTCCATTCGCGCATGACCTCGAAATTGGCGGTTCCCTCGCCGAACGGCGCGCCGGCCCGCCAGCCGTTCTTCTTCAGAAGGTTGGCCGTCGAGGCGAGCACGTCGGGCACGCTGTGCCGTAGATCGACATGCCCGTCGCCATCGTAATCGACGCCGTATTTGATGTAGGAGGACGGCAGAAACTGCGTCTGGCCGATCTCGCCGGCATAGGCGCCGATCAGGCCGGCCCGGAAAGATCGCCGCGCTGGAGGATCTGCAAAGCGGCGAGCAACTCGCCCTGGAAGAGTTCGCTGCGGCGGCAATCGTGTGCCATGGTGGCGAGCGTGCGGATCACGGGTAGCTTGCCCATGTCGCCGGTGCCGTTGTCGGTCTCAAGCGTCCAGATGGCCATGAGCAGCGTGGCTGGCACGCCAAATTCGCGCTGGATGCGCGCGAGCAGTGCCGCGTGACGCTGCATCAGCTGCTTGGCGCGCCTGATGCGGGCGGGAATGACGCGGGTCGCCGCATAGTGCTCGAAGCTCATCCGGAACGTGCCGCGCTGGCGCCGGTCGAAGGCAAGCACCGAGCCGTCCGGCGTAAGCCCGGCAAACGCGCCGTCGATCACCGTCCGCGAAATCCCCGCGGCCGCGGCTTCGCGCGACATGGCGGACAGGAAGGCGTTGAAATCGCCGCCGCACGGTGCCGCTCCGGCGGGCGTAACGAAAATCAGGGTGCAAAACAAGATCGCGTGCAATCGTGACAGCATTGCTTGTATTCGTTTCCCCCGTGGCAGACTCGCCGCAACGCGCATGATGACTTTGCCGCAACCATAAGGATCCGCGTCACCTCGCGCAAGCGCCGGAGGCATTCAGTTTTTTGTCCCGGCGGATCGCGGGAGCATTGGCAGCCGGGGCCACGACGGAATAGGCGTTAACGCGAGAGCGGCCCCGAAGGCGAACCCGCGGGCTCCGCTGCCGCCAGGACGGCGGCAGGCCGGGGTTCTTAGCGGCCGTTGTCCGATAGACTTGTTTGGCCGAATGGTGGATGGCGCGATATTTCCAGAATGGCCCGCCATGGAAAAACCTGTGAATCCAATGGAGCAGGAAATCGGAGTCCCGGCTGCCACGATGTTTTCACTTGGCTTGGACAGGCCCCCTCACCCCTGCCCCTCTCCCGCGAGGGGAGAGGGGTATGTGCCCCATCCGCGGCGCAGAGCGCAATTCAGGCCCGGTTTGTGCGCCCTGCCTCGCGGAATACGCTCCAAGCTCCCAATAATCAGCCTGCCGCCGCCGCCCGGGACAATAGGACGCGGGCCGTTCTGGGCGAAGCGATTGTTGGTAAGGCGCTTTTCCACATCTTTCGCAAGGGGAGAGGATCCATTTTGCGGAAAAATCGCGTAAATAAGTAACCAAGCCCTTCGCCGCATGTAATGCAAAACTCTTTTACGCTGTTGCAGTTTTGCAACCGGTGCATCGGGCCAGTATCTATTTCGATAGGGCGAGGCAGTGGCTCTATTGACAACAAAGAAAACCCCGAGAGGACTAGATCGTTGGCGAGCCTGCCACCTGCACCGCGGCACGCACATCAAGTTTATTGATCGGTGTTGCTTGAAAATGCGGCCCCGTCTGGCTGTCAAACAGCGCCGCTGCTTACTCCATACTTATGAAGCTTGAGTGACACCATTGTAGATTATTGAATGGCCCGTTTTCGCCGATGCAGCGGCAATTGAGCTTTTCTACTTATGGTGCGCCCTTGCTGTTTCCGGCAACCCAAGCTCCATTGCGTCAGAACGGTTTCTCACCCGGTATGTCGGAAGCGTGCGGAGTACAATTAGGGGCAATCCTGACTTCGCGAGCACTAACGTCCAGCGAACCCAGTGGGGATGTAATGTCTCGATTTATACCAAAGAAAGCGAAAACCTTCAACAAAAATGAGAAGGGTGTGACCATGCTTGAGTATGGCCTGATCGCCGCTCTCATCGCGGTGGTGAGCCTGACCGTCCTTACCGACATCGGAACTGCTCTCTCGACGAAATTCAACACGATCTACAACTCCATCAAGTAGGTTAATGCACGGCTTGGATCAAAGGCTGGGAAGTTGCTGGCGCTGCTGGGAGAAGGTCACGCTTCAGCGGCGAAAGCGGCATTCCAACCCAGCTGAGTTCGATCGCGACGACAATCGGCAAGTGAAGCCTAACCAACCTCTGCATGGTCGGCGGTTCTTCGCCGGCTGTGCTTATTCTAGTTTGTACTGCTGAGGTTGCCATGAGGTTCGGCACCATCCTGATGTTCGCAATCGCCTTCGCCTGCGCGGCGGTGGCGGCGCTGCTTGTGCGCGCGGCGATCATGGCGCCGGTTGCCGGACCTGTTGTTGTCCAGACCAAGCCAGCCGAAGTGCCAATGAGGACCGTCATGGTCGCGTCCCGCGATCTCAAGCCCGGCGAGAAACTGACCGCCGCAGCGGTTCGTGAGGTATCCTGGCCCGCGGGGATGCTGCCAAGAGGCGTGTTCGGATCGCCCGCGGAGCTGTTCAAGGGCGGCGTGGAGCCCACGCTTTACGCCGGGATTGCCGAAAACGAGCCGGTCCTTGCGCAACGCCTTGTGCAAGGGGCCGATTTGGGTTTGACGGGCCGTCTGAACGACAACATGCGCGGCGTGACCATACGGGTGAACGAGGCATCTGGCGTCGGCGGGTTTGTGCAGCCGGAGGACCGGGTGGACGTGCTTCTGACGCAAACCGGCAGGGCGGGCGATTTGGCGGGTGACGCGGGGCGCGCCTACACAAAAACGCTTGTCAAGAACGTCCGGGTTCTCGCGGCCGACCAGCAGACCGAGCGAAGGGTGCAAACACAGCCACCCAAGACGGTCACCCTGGAGGTGTCCGAGGAGGACGCGAAAAGACTTACCCTGGCCGGTTCGATCGGCCAGCTATCTCTGACACTGGTCAGGGGTGAAGGCGGCCGTGTGGCCAGCCGTGCAATCGATATACGCGACATTGCCGCATCGGCCGAGCGCAGTGGCGACGACGACATGCTGGGGGCGCCGGTCGTTTCGGTGTTCCGCTCGGTTGAGCGCAAGGAATACAGGGTTCCGCAGCAATTTAGCGGCGCCTTCCGGGATACCGCGTTGGAAATGCGGTATGGGTCGGCGTCGGCTAGATAACGGATTTGTGGGGGCGAAAAATGTTGAGTTCCAATTGGCTGGTGGCGCCGCGGTTATGGGGGGCGTTGGCTGTTGCCGTGCTGGCGGCGGCGCTATGCACGGACCGTCCCGCCCTTGCGCACGGCAGCAATAACACCATCAAGAGCTATCATCTCGACAGCCATTCACAGCGCATCGACGTGCCGGTGGTGCTGCACAAGTCCGAGACCGTCCGCACGGATTTTCCATTCGGCGACGCGATGGTTGGCGACCCTGAGATTGCCGATGTCGTTCCGCTTACGAACCAGTCGATTTACATCCTCGGCAAGAAGCCCGGCGTAACCCGCCTTTCCCTGCTCGACGCCAAGAAGCAAGTGCTGGGGGTGGTCGATATCGAGGTGACCTACGATCTGGACCTCATGCGCCGCACCTTGCTAACCAATCCCGCCTTTTCGAAAATCAAGGTGTCGTCCATGAACGGAAAGGTTCTGCTCTCCGGGATTGCTCCGGACACCCCGGCGATGCAGCGCGTGGTCACACTTGCCGAGCAGCTGGCACCCCACGATGTCACGAACGGCATGCTGGTTGCCTCGCCGCAGCAGGTCATGCTGGAGGTGCGCTTCATCGAGGCGACCCGCGACCTCAGCCGGGGTGTGGGCGTCAACTGGGGGACGGCCGGAAAAGTGGGCGGCACCACCGGGAATGGAAACATTGTGTCCGGCGGCGTTACGGACACCGGCGGCGGCAATTTTTCGAACAGTACAGCTTTCAATTCGGCCGCCGGCCTTGCCTCGAATTTAGTACCGTTCGGTTCTTTCGCGGCCCGGGTTTTCGGTGGCCCGGTGAAAGCGGACGTAATGGTCAGCGCGCTTGAACAGCAAGGGCTCGCGCGCAGGCTGGCGGAGCCGAACCTCATCGCCCTTTCCGGGGACACCGCAAGCTTCCTCGCGGGCGGCGAGTTTCCCTTCCCCGTTGGCGTCAGCGCAAACGGCCAAGTCTCCGTCGAGTTCAAGAAATACGGCGTGGGCCTCGCATTCACGCCAACCGTGCTTGCCGAGGGCCAAATCAATCTGAAGATCGAGCCTGAGGTCAGCGAACTCGATACGACGCACACGGTTACAATGGGCTCTTATCAGATCCCAAGCATCAGCGTGCGCCGCGCCTCGACCACCATCGAGCTGCGCGACGGGCAAACCTTCATGATGGCGGGATTGCTGCAGGGATCTCACGTCGCGGATAGTCAAGCGCTACCCTGGGTGAACCAAGTGCCGGTGATGGGCGCGCTTTTCAGCTCCCAGTCGTTCCAGAAGAACGAAACGGACCTCGTCATCCTCGTCACGCCGCGGCTGATCCGGCCCATGGTGCCCGGCGACAAGATAGCGACGCCTCTCGATAACAGGAAACCCGCGAACAGTGGCGAATTCTTCCTGCTTGGCAAGCAGGAGGTCGAGGTCAGCAAGCCTAAGCCTGCTGGCGGCGGGCACATCATCGATTTCACTCCGCAGCAATCCATTTCGCAACCGGCTAAATAGGGGATGGCGATGACCGGGCATTACAAGAAGCTTCTGCGAGCCGCCGCCAAAGGTTCCGTCCTTGCCCTCACGGTGGTGTGCTTGGGCGCCTGGGACCTCGGATGCAGTCAGTGCGGCGACCGCACCGAATTCGTGACGCGCGGCGCCGGCGATGCAATCGACGTGAACAAGGCCACGCAAACCATCGATCCCTGGCCGCCCTATGTGAAGGATCGCAAGCTGAATATGGATGGCCAGCGCGCCGGCCTCGCGATGCGGCGCTATCAAGCCAACAAGGTGGCGCAGCCCCGTACTCTCAACCCGGATATGTCCGCTGCCGCGGCGCCGGCCGATAGCTCGATGCCGCAGGTCATGCCGCAGCCGGCGCAGTGAAGGGAGATGGCGTGAGCAAGTGGCCAACCTGGGACCGGGACAGCGCTCCGGATCGCGGCGCCGCGGAAGGCCATACCGCCGCGCCCCGGGCCTCCAGAGCCGCTGGGCAGCCCCCTATGCCGATGATCGGGAACGAAACGCCTATTGTCCGCCGCTACGATGCGCTTCTGGTCACGGAGGACGGAGAGCTATGGGAGCGGGTGTCCGCCGAGTTTGCCGGCAAGAAGCATTTCAACCTGCGCGCATTCGGCGGGCGGCTGTCTCAGCTTGAGGAAAACATCGCCGGCATCAAGCTTCCCGCCCTGCTGGTCGCGGACTTCAGCCAGGGTAGCCGGTCCGATGTCGAAGTTCTTGAGCGGCTGAAGAAATCGCATTTTGCGAAAGTGCCCGTTATCGCGATATCGAGCCATCTCGACCAACAGCTGGTCCGGGGGCTGTTGCAGATCAAAGTCGACGATTGGCTGCCCGCCGGCTGCACCGCCGCCGAAATTCACAGCAGTTGCGAGGCGGCCATCCGCACGCGGCTCGCCGAGGAGAGCGACGGCAAGCTCAAATGCACCACCTTTTTCCCGGCTATGGGCGGCTGCGGCAGCACCACGCTGGCCATAGAAGCAGCACTCCTCACCGGAAACCTGCACAAGCAGCTGCAAACCACCTGCCTTGCCGACCTCAATTTCCATGACGGCGCGGTTGCCGACTACCTCGACCTGAAACCTGCGTTCCAGCTTGCCGAACTCTCCAAGATGTCCGGCCGCCTGGACCGGCAGCTTCTCGACGTCATGCTGAGCAAGCACCGCTCGGGAATGGCGGTGCTCGCTGCGCCGAGATCGGCCGGGCAGATCTCGGCCCTGCGCGAGGATCTCATCGCGTCGATTTTGGGCCTGCTCTCCGAAGCCTTCGATCACCTGATTATCGATCTTCCGCGGAATTGGTCTTCGTGGACCGAGAACGTCATCTGGGGATCCGACCGGATCTTCGTCGTGACCTCCTTCACCGTGCCGGCACTCAGGCAAGCGCGTTTTCTGGCGGACGCCATCGCCTCCAAGGCGGAGCGGGGCACCGAGGTTTCCGTCATCGTCAACAAGTTCTACGAGCCGTTGCTTGGGGCCGGGCTCTCCCGGAAGGACGCCGAAAGCATCCTCGAAACCAAGCTTTGCGGGTTCGTTCCCGATTGCGGCAGGACGGTGGATGAGGCGATCAATCGCGGGCAGGCGCTTTCAGAGGTGCGGCCCGGCAACAAGATCGCGAAGAAGCTTTCGCAAATCCTTGTGAGCGAGCCAAAGGCCGCAAGGGCACAAAAACCCTGACTTGGAACGGGCCGATGCGTAACAGGTTCATGAGAGACACGGGGAAACCCGCTGGCGAGGCTCCTCAAGAGGCGGCCCCGCCGGCGCTGGTGGAACCTATTGTCATCATCCCTGGCGCGGCTGCCGGCGGCGGCGGGGAAGTTCAGCTGCCGGGCAAGGAGCTTCTCGACGCGAGAGTGCGCCTCCATCGCAAGCTCATCGACGATTTGAACCTGGCTTCGCTGGAGCGGCTGCCCCGGGAGGAACTGCGCCGCAAGATCGGGGAATTCGTCGCGGATTACGTCAAATCCGAGCGCATTCTGCTCAACGCCAAGGAACTCGAAGCCTTTTCGCAGGAAGTGTTCGATGAGCTGACGGGCCTGGGTCCCCTCGAACCTCTGCTGAAAGACCCCACCATCAGCGACATTCTCATCAATACCCATGAGAAGGTCTATGTCGAGCGGCACGGCAAGCTCGAAGCGGTCCCCGTCCGGTTCAGCGACGAAGCGCACATCCTCCGGATCGTCAACAAGATCGTGGGCGCGGTCGGCAGGCGCGTCGACGAATCTTCGCCCATGATCGACGCGCGTCTGGCGGACGGCTCCCGTATCAACGTCGCGATCCGGCCTATCGCGGTCGACGGCCCGCTGATCTCGATCAGAAAGTTCGCGGAGGAAGCTTACGACCTGCGGAAGCTCGGCAGCTTCGGCAGCCTCAGCGAGCCAATGGCTGAATTCCTGGGGATGTGCGTCCAGTCGCGGGTCAGCATCCTCATCTCGGGAGGCACCGGCACCGGCAAGACGACGCTGCTCAACGCGCTTTCCGCCAACATTCCGGCATCGGAGCGGCTAATCACCATCGAGGATGCCGCGGAGCTGAGGCTTCAGCAGCCGCATGTGGGCAGGCTTGAGACCCGTCCTCCGAACCTCGAAGGCAAAGGCGAAATCCGCCAGCGGGAGCTGGTGAAGAACGCGCTGCGTATGCGGCCCGACCGGATCATCCTGGGCGAGGTGCGCGGCGAGGAAGCCTTCGACATGCTGCAGGCCATGAACACCGGCCACGAAGGCTCGATGGCGACGATCCACGCCAACAGCCCGCGCGACGCGCTGGCGCGGCTCTCGCAGATGGTCGGCATGGCCGGGCTGCCCATGTCGGAAGGCAGCATCCGCGCGCAGATAACCTCGGCGATCCGGCTGATCGTACAGCTCCAGCGCTTCAGCGATGGCGTTCGCCGCATCGTCAGCATCAGCGAAGTTTCCGGAATGGAACGCGATGTCATCCTTATGCAGGAGTTGTTCCGCTTCGTCACCCGCGGCACCGGCGCGGACGGCCAGGTGCGCGGCGTCTTCACGGCGACCGGTATCAGGCCGGCCTTTATCGAAGAGCTCAGGATGAAAGGGCTTGCCGTTCCGCAATGGTTGTTTACCCCCGCGGCCGGAGCGCTTTAGATGTTCGATCGGCAAACCCTCATTAGCGCCCTCATATTCATCGCTTGCCTGTTGTTCTTGATGGGCCTCTACATCGCGATCAAGGAGCAGATCGTTTATCGCGGCCGCATCCGCTCCAGGCTGCGGACCCCCAAAGCGGCAGGGGTGGCGTCGGAGGCCGATCTCTCCGATTTCCGGCAAAGCAGGGGCCTGTCGGACGATGGCCGCTACGCGACTTCCCTGGTTTCGCTTAACGAGCTTATTCTTCAATCGGGCGCGACCTGGGGCATTCCGGGTGTGATTGCCTTTGCCTCGGCGTGCGGCGGCGCGGCCTTCTTCGCCCTCTATGCCGCCGGGGGCTCACTCTTTGCATGCCTACCCTTGAGCATCGCTTGCGCCATCGGCGTGCCCTTCGCTGTGTTGCGGGCCATGCGCGACGGCCGGCAACGGAAATTCGAGGAGCAACTGCCGGACGCCATCGAAACCGTCATTCGCGGCCTGAAGGCTGGCCATTCGGTTTCGGTCGCCATTTCCTCCGTGGGCAAGAACATGCCCGAGCCGGCCGGCGCGGAGTTCCGCGTAACGGCGGCGGAAATGACATTCGGCCTGGACCTGGAAACCGCGATGGCTAACCTTCATGCACGCGTTGGCCAGCCGGACCTCGCACTGCTTGCGCTCGCGGTCTCCATTCAGTCCAAGACCGGCGGCAACCTCGCGGAGGTACTTGGGAACCTCTCCAAGGTTATTCGCGACCGCTTCAAATTGCGCAGGAAGGCGCACGCCCTTTCCGCCGAAGGCCGCTTCTCGGCCTTGATTTTGAGCGCCCTGCCGGTTCTTCTATTTGCGGCAATTTGGTTTTTCTCGCCCCACTACTACGGCGACGTCTGGAACGCGCCCTACACCAAGCTTTCGCTGGTTCTGGCTTTGCTTTGGATGGTGCTCGGCAATTACGTCATGTACCGGATGGTGAGGATCCGCGTGTGATGATGGAGGGGCTTTTCACAATCCAGGAATCCGGTGCGGCAACGGTCCGCGTGGCAATGGCCACGGCTTTCACATTCGCCGCGGTTTTTCTCCTGGTGCTCGGGGTGAGTTCCTACATGCGGGCCAGGGTCGCCGTCAAAAGGCGGGCGGCTGCCACAAGTTTCGACGGGAGCCCGTCCGGGGCCGGCCTGGCACCTGACGGCCTTGAAGACCCCCGCTCCCTTCGATACCAGAGCTTGTCGGCAACCTCGGCGCTCCTGGGCGATGTGGAGCGCGGCGCGGCTGGCGATCAAACCGAGGCATCGAAGATCAAGCGCGAGCTTCTGCGCGCCGGTTTCTTCGGCCCAAGTGCCGTCTACTGGTATCAGGCGTTGCGCGCCTTTCTGCTGCTCGCCGGCGGACTTTTGGGCTACTTCGGACACGGCTATCTTTTCTCTGACGCCGCATCCAACTCGGGAATAACGGCGGCGGCTGTCCTTGCCGGCATCGCCTTCCTGATACCGAGCCGCTTCGTCACCATGCGCAAGAAGCGTCTGGTGCAGGAATGCCGGGAGGGATTTCCCGACTTCATCGACCTGATGATTGTCTGCGCCGAAGCCGGGCTGGGCCCGCGCGCCGCCATCGACCGGTTGAGCCGCGAGATCGCCAAGGCCTATCCGATCCTGGGCGCGCATTTGTATCTGGCGAGCCTGGAAATCCGCGCGGGCAGCAGCCTGCATCAGGCGCTTTTCAATTTGTCGAAGCGGACGCAGGTGGAAGAAGCCGGGACATTGGCGGGGCTCTTGGAGCAAACGGAGCAGCTTGGAACGAGCGTTACCGAAGCCCTGCGCGTCTATCGCGACGAAATGCGCGAGCGGCGCGTGGTCCGCGCCGAAGAGAAGGCGCACTCGCTTCCGGCGAAGCTGGTCTTGCCGCTGGGCATCTTTGTATTTCCGGTAGTTCTGATCGTGATCCTTCTTCCCGCTATCGTTCGTATAAAAGAGGCAGGATTCTAACAAGGTGGGGCAAATGAAAACTCTAAAGGCAGTGTGCCTGGCAGGCGTAACCGCACTTGCGGCCGCGGGCTGCGGATCCGTGGGAGGCGACGACCTTCCCTTCGGGAACGTCAAGCAACAGGGCGAGTCCACAAGCTCGACATTCGGCAGCGGCGCCGAGCAGGTTTGGATCGATAAGGCCAAGGAGAACTTCAGGCACGGGGAATACGGCCTGGCGGAACGCTATTTCAGGCGGGCCATCGAGGAACGGCACAGCAATGCGGAAGCCTGGCTGGGCTTGGCCGCGTCCTACGATCATCTCAAGCGGTTCGACGAGGCGGACCGCGCTTACGAGGTGCTGCAAAAGATGGTTGGTACAACGCCCCAGATCCTCAACAACCTCGGCTATCATTACATGCTGAAGGGCGATTTTGCCGCAGCCGAGCAGGCGCTCAGGACCGCTCAGGCCCGGGACCCGAAAAACCCCTCCATCCAGGCCAATCTGGCGCTGCTGGCTGAGTGGAAAGCCAACGCGGGTAAGAGCTAGGCTTACACGAAATCCGGTTGGTTCACGAAGTCCCCCCTCATCCTGTCCTTCTCCCCGAGGGGAGAAGGGACGCCAGAATTGTCCTCTTACCTCGAAGAGGGGCCGCAGCCTCTTCTCCCTCTCCCCTTGGGGAGAGACGCCCAGCAAGCCGGCCGCGGCCTGCTTGCGCCACCGGGGATGAAAACGAGGCATAGGGCTCGCGCGGACCAAGGAGTTTGTCCTATGGTTTCGTGGCGGGCGGCCGTCCCGAGACCGTTCGTCCCTCTGGCGTTTTGCGAACCCGTGGAGAGACTGGTCCGCGCTGCTTTTAAGGTATCACCGATTGTCGCCACCGGGAAGGTTCGGAAGAACCGTTTCCGGTGAGCACGCAGGACAGGTTCTTCTGTTACACCCGCCGCAGCGTGACGGCCGCTTTGCCTTTGCGAAGGAGGCAAGCGATGGAAGTGTTGCATAAGGTATGCGCGGGCTTGGACGTGCACCGGTCTACTATTGTGGCCTGCGCGCTTCAGACCGGGGCGAATGGCAAGGTGGCCAAAGCGCGGGCGGAGTTTGGAACAACGGCGGTGGAACTCGCAAAGCTCGCTGCCTGGCTCTCCAGGCATGGCGTCACGGCCGTATGCATGGAGAGCACTGGCATCTATTGGATGCCGGTGTACGCCGCGCTGGAATGCGCGGGCGGGTTCGAGCTCTGGGTCGTGAACGCCCAGCACGTCAAGGCGGTGCCGGGACGGAAAACGGATGTCAAGGATGCCGAATGGCTGGCCCACTTGCTGCGTCACGGGCTGCTGAAGAAGAGCTTCATCCCCGCCAAGCCGTTCCGCGAATTGCGCGATCTGACGCGCTACCGCCGCGTTTTGGTGGATGCCCAGGCTTCGGAGCGGCGCCGGCTGATCCGGCTCCTGGAGCAGGCCGATATCAAACTCGCCGGTGTCATGAGCGATGTTTTCGGCGTTTCGGGCCGCGCCATCCTTAGAGCGATTATCGAGGGCGGCCATACGGCCTACGAGATGGCCAAATTGGCAAGGGGATCGCTGCGCAAGAAGCGTCTCCAATTGGTGGACGCCCTCGGTGCTGAAATGGCGGCACACCAGCGGCAGCTGCTTGGCATGCAGCTTGGCCGGGTTGAGGCAGCCGAGGCGGAAATCGCTGTCCTCGATAAGGAGATCGAAAAGCGTCTCGAACCTTATGCCAAGGAAATGAAGCTGCTGGGAACCATTCCCGGTATCGATTGGGTTGTCGCAGCCATCATCATCGCCGAGGTTGGAACCGATCTCTCGTCCTTTCCCAGTGCGGACCGGCTGGCCGCATGGGGCGGTATGTGCCCCGGCAGCAACGAGAGCGCCGGCAAGCGCAAGCCTGCCGCGTCTCGTAAAGGCAATCCCCATTTGAAGACCGCTCTTTGCAACGCCGCCATCGCCGCCTCGCGCAAGCGCGGAAGCTACTTCAAATCGAAATACCACCAACTGAAAAGCCGCCGCGGCGGTGGCCGGGCCGCCCTCGCCATCGGCCACAAGCTGCTCGTCTGCGCCTATAACATCCTCACCACAGGCTCCGCCTACAAGGATTTGGGTGAGGGCTATTCCGTCAAGCGCGACGTGAACCGCTCGGCCCAGCACCATCTCCGGCGGCTCCGCATGCTTGGATTCGATGTCACGCTCACCCAAGCCCTGCAGGCGCCCCTGGCGGCTGCGGCCTAGTCCTTTGAAATCGTGCCTGTTTCACCATTTATTTTCAGGACAGGACAGGGCTGGGGTGAGGGGGTCTTCCGCGGCAGCCACGCCAAGCAATCAATCCCCGCCTCAAGGGGCGAAGAATGCGGGGATGAAAATAAGCCCTGCGACGCAGATTGCTATACCGTAAGGGAAAATCCCTCGCCGCGCCCACGCCTTCACCCGCCGCGAGGGAATGTATGGCTTGATCGCCGGCCAGACGGCCATCGACTTCCGCAAAGCCAAGAGCATCGCCGCCAGCAGCCCGCCGATAAGCGCCATGGCAACCAGGAAAGCCGGGCCGTCCCTGACGCCGCCCCAAAGCATCAGCGCGCTTATCAGCTTCACGTCGCCCGCGCCCATGAATCCGGCCCAAAAAAGACCGAACGTGAAAAGGAAGGCGATCCCGCCAACCCAAAGGTGCGGCGCCAGGCTTCCCGGCGCGGCCTGTGCGAAGTGATGGACGAAGAAAAGCGCGATCGCGATCAGCGAAACGGCGTTCGGAATCCGCAAGCGCCGGATATCCGAGATGCAGCCATGGCAAAGCGCCGCGGCCAGCACGATCTTTGTGCCGGCTTGCAGGGCCGCTGTAGTGGCTATGGGGTCTAGCTGCATCTGCGATTGGCTTTCTAAGCAGAGTTTCCCAAAAGTGGCCCCGGTTTTGGGACAAAAACTCTGCGAAAACAAAGGACGCTAAGCAAACATTCGTTGGCCAGCCAATGAATGTTTGCTTAGCGCGCGCCGCCCCAGGGCATGATTGGCACGGTCGAGATCGCGTTCTGCGGCGAGCCCTCGATCACCTTGTCACTGATCGCGAGATAAACCAGGGTGTTGCGCTTCTTGTCCACGATCCTGAAGACGTTGGTGTGCTTGAAGAAAACCGAGGTGTGCTCGGCGTAGACCTTCTCGTGATCGCTGAGAGTCCCGATATCCGCCGTGATCGGCCCGATTTGCCGGCAGGAGATGGAAAACCGGCTGGGGTCTTCGGCAAGGCCAAGGGAGCCGCCAACCCCGCCTGTCCGCGCCTGGCTGATATGGCAGGCGACGCCGGGCACCTTCGGATCGTCGAAGGCGCTCACGCAAACCTGGTCGTTCCGGCCCACGAGGCGGAAGGTTGTGCTGACGCAAGATATGTCGTCGGCGAGCGCGGCGGACGCGGACAGTGCGAAAACGCCGGCGGCGATTAATCCCTTCATTATCTGCGTTGCCCCCCTGTAACTTTTAATACTAAACATGTATCCACACTTCCGGTCCATTAATTGAGTTCCATTTCCCCTTGAATATAGGAGCCACCGCTCCGCTTTCAGCCATGAACCGTGGCGCGCGCCCGCACATTTATATTTCGGAGAGAACCTGCTTCAAGTCCTTTATCAGCAGGAACAGGTGCAGCGGATCGGTAGGCGACGGCAGGAAATCGAAATGCTGGTAGAACGCGGCCGCATTACCATCCTTGGCGTGGACTGCGAATGCTCGTATCCCGGCGATATCGGCAGCCTGTAAAGTGCGCCGCATGGCGTCTTTCAGCAGTCCCGCTCCAAGCCCGCGCCCTTGCCAGTCCAGGCTCACCGCAAGCCGGGCGAGAAGCATTATCGGGATGGGGTGCCGGGCCAGCCCTTTCGCGAGCCGGCTGGGAGCGTCCCCGTAAGCGGCTTCGCCAACGGCGAGCGTGTAAAATCCGGCAACCAGGCCGTCCGCCAATCCAAGATAGGTCTGCGCGGTGCTCGCCCTTTGATTGATGAGGGCGAAACGCGCCAAATAACGGTTGAGAGCCTCGTGCCCGCAGTCGAAGTTTTCAACGGCGTGGTGAGGCGCGATCTTTTCTATGGTTAGGCCGGTCACTTCTGCCCGTTTTCAAACGGGCTCGGTTCCCGGAATAACCGGCGGACACGCGGAAGATCGCGGGGCGGGGCGTCGAGAGCTTCAAGAAACGCTACCCAGCGCTCCGCATCGAGGCCGAAGCGTTGTCTTTCAGCCAAGGTTTCTTCGGCGCGGGCAAGAGCGCTTTCGAGGACGAAGTCGCTAACCTTGCGGCGCTCGGCAGCGGCGGCGGCCTGCAAAGTTCGCTTCGCCTCCGGCGTCAGCCTAAGATCGAGTTTCGCGGTACGGTTGGTGCGAGTTGTCATCGAAACTTCCCCTCGCCTTCCAGGCTACACAGCTTGTCCGGCTTTGTCATGACAAAATCACGGTCAGCTACGCCATTCCCTGCAATGCCTCGCGCAGGCGCTCCAGTTCCTCAGGCCCGGCGGGCAGGCCAAAGCGCAAAACGCCCCGGTCCTTGAACGGCCGGGTGAGTATGCCTTTGCGGGCCAGATGTGCGAAGAGCGTTCCGCTTAAGGGATGCTCCGCGAGCCTGAACAGCGCGGTTCCGCCGAGCACCCGGCAGCCGGCTTCCGTCAGCACTGTATCGAGCTGCTTCGCGGCTTCCTGAACGCGTGTCCGCTGCGTTGCCACCCACGCTTCATCGGCGAGTGCTGCTTGCCCGAACGCAATCGCCTGCGCGGAAACGGGCCATGCCCCAAGCGCTGACTTGAGCCGCTCCGCCACCGGATGCGAGGTAATCGCAAAGCCAAGCCGCACGCCGCCCGCGCCGTAAAACTTGCCCACGGATCGCAAGACGAGCGTGTAGTCGAGGCGGGCGACGTGGGGCAGAATCGAATGGCTTTCATCGGCATCGGCGAATGCCTCGTCCACGATCAGCAAGCCGTCGCGGCGTTTCAGCGGCGAAAGCGCTGCCGCGAGCTTGGCGTGATCGATAAAGCGGCCATCGGGGTTGTTCGGGTTGACCGCGACCAGGATCGCGGCGCCGCCGGCCCGGTCGAGCGAGTCGATCTCGCTGACGGAATGCCCGGCGGCGGTCCAGGCCGCGGCGTGGCCGGAATAGCTGGGCGCCATAACCGCGACGCGCTTGGGCTCGCGAAACAGCCAGGGCAGGATGCTCAGGCCGGCGTCCGTGCCTGGCAGCGCCACGGCTGTAGCCGCCGGCGGAACCTTATACGCCTTCCGCGCGGTTTCGATCAGCCGGTGCAACGCCGCCGCATCCGGCAAACGGTGGAAGTCCCCGGCCGCTAGCGCCGGAACGGGATAGGCCCAAGGGCTGATGCCGGTCGAAAGGTCGATCCACGGCTCCGGCGCTTGGGGGTATAGCTCGCGCGCAAGGTCCAGCCGGCCGCCATGCTCAAAGAAGCGCAAATCGATTTCGTCTGCTAAAGAACCGCTCATGCCGCCCTCATTTGGCCGCCTCGACTGGCAGCGGCCTCCTCCCACGGCGCTTGCGCCGTATCCGGGACCGTAATACATGCCGGCGTCCGTAACGATCCCCGATACCGCCGCTGGCGGTTCCGGGATAACACCATTCGCTTAACCCGATCCGGTACCATGCCGCCCGAAACTTTCCCGATTGCCCTGCTCGCTCTGCTGCTCGACGCCGCCTTCGGCTACCCCGATTGGGTTTTCCGCAAAGCCGGCCACCCCGTCACGTGGATTGGCGCCTTGATAGGCTTTGCGGACCGGCGGCTCAACAAGGAAAGCAGCTCTCGCCTCGCCCGCAAGCTCGCCGGCGGGCTCGCCATCGTTTGCGTTATCGCGGCTGCGTCCGCGACCGGGCTTCTCATACAAATCGCGGCGGGCACGTTGCCTTACGGCTGGGCGCTCAGCGCGTTTGCCGCGGCCGCGCTCTTTGCAAGCCGCAGCCTTTACACTCACGTTCGAGATGTGGCCGAAGCGCTCGAAAGCGGAGGGCTCGAAGCCGGGCGGCGGGCCGTCTCGCGCATCGTCGGGCGCGATCCTGAAACGCTCGATTACGCTGGCGTGTGCCGCGCCGCCATCGAAAGCTTGGGCGAAAACGCCTCGGACGGCGTGGCCGCGCCGGTTTTCTGGTTCGTTCTTCTGGGGCTGCCGGGCCTTGCCGCCTACAAAGCCATCAACACCGCCGACAGCATGATCGGCCACCGCACCCCGCGCCACGAAGCGTTCGGCTGGGCAGCGGCGCGGCTCGACGACCTCGTGAACCTGCCGGCCTCAAGGCTGAGCGCGGCGCTGTTCGCTCTCGCCGCGCTCCTATTGGCGCTACCGCGCTTCGCGCTACTTGAGCGCGGTTTTTGCCACGCTTCCCCGGCTGGCGCGATCCGGGCCGTCCTCCGCGATGCGCGCCGCCATCGCTCGCCAAATGCCGGCTGGCCGGAAGCCGCGATGGCGGGCACGCTCGGCCTGAAGCTTGCCGGGCCGCGCAGCTATGGCGGCGTGGCCGTGCCGGATGCCTATATGGGCGACGGCCGGGCGGATGCCTCCAGCGGCGATATCCGCCGTGCGCTCACGCTTGCGAAGACGGCTTGGCTCGTCATGTTCGCCGCCATCGCGGTTTGCGCGCTCATCGCGCGAGCTTGAGCAGCGCTTCCATGTCGATGTGTTGCGCGAGGTGGGCGGCGAGTTCGTCCAGCGTTTGCTCGATCAACGCGTTGTAGGAAAGGGGGAAGTCCCCCCTCATCCTGTCCTTCTCCGCGCAAGCACGCCTTGGCGTGCTTGCATCTTTTGCTGCCGCACCCGCGAGCGGGTGCGGACGGGAAGAAGGAACCCTATAACTTGCGCTGCGGGCAGTACTGGCGCTCCCTCTCCCCTCGGGGAGAGGGCTGGGGTGAGGGGGGACTTCACCTTCAAACGTCGCAAGCCAAGCGTGGCGGAACGCATCCGAAGCGAAAATCCCATGCACATAACATCCCGCAACCCGGCCATCGGCGCTTATCGCGCCTTCCGGGCGGCCATCCTCGAAGTGCAGGAACGGCCGCGAGAGCGCTTCGCCTTCGGTTTCGCCAACATGCATCTCGTAGCCCTCGAACGGCGCGCCGCAAGCGGTGCCGCTCACCCGGCGCAGCGTCTTCCCGCCCGTGAGCGCGGTGGCAAAATCGAGATAGCCGAGGCCCGGCACGGTCTGGGGCGGACCTTCGATGCCGTCGGGGTCGGAAATCTCACGGCCGAGCATTTGGAAGCCGCCGCAAAGCCCGAGCACGCGCCCGCCCCGGCGGACATGGGCGGCCAGGTCGATGTCCCAGCCCTCGGCGCGGAAGGCTTCGAGGTCGGCGATGGTGGCTTTCGAGCCGGGCAACAGCACGGCATCGGCGCCGGCCGGAAGCGGCTTGCCGCGCGGGATCATCTCGACGCTTACGTTGGGTTCGAGGCGGAGGGGGTCGAGATCGTCGAAGTTGGAGATGAAGGGAAGGAGGGGGACGGCAATACGAAGGTTACGCCCCTCACCCCAACCCTCTCCCCATGGGAGAGGGGGCTCGCCCGCAGCCGTTGTTAGAGCGTCCCCTCTCCCGTCCGCATCCGCTTGCGGATGCGGACACTGTAAAGAAGCAAGCTCGCCAAGGCGAGCTTGCGCGGGAGAGGGACAGGGTGAGGGGAGATTCCCTCTCGAAGACCGTAACGCCAGCGCATCCTCCGCCGGCAGCCGTCCCGCCGCTGCGAAATACGGCACAAGCCCCAGCGCGCGCCAGCCGGTCATCTCCGCGATTGCCGCCATGCCGTCCGCGAACAGGCTTGGATCGCCGCGCATCTTGTTGACGATAAAGCCCTCGATCAGCGCGGCGTCGGCGGGCGCCAGCACATGCTTCGTGCCCACGAGGCTCGCGATCACCCCGCCCCGGTCGATATCGCCCACCAGCACCACCGGCAGCCCGGCGGCCTGCGCAAAGCCCATATTCGCGATGTCGTTCGCGCGCAGATTGATCTCCGACGCGCTGCCGGCGCCCTCCACGAAAACGAGGTCGTGCGCCGCGCGGAGCCGCCCGAAGCTTTCGAGCACCGCCGGCATCAGCGCGCGCTTCCTGTCCTGGAACTCCCGCGCGCGGGCCGAGCCGATCACCTTGCCCTGCACCACGATCTGCGCGCCGACCTCGCTTTGCGGCTTGAGCAGCACCGGGTTCAGGTCCACCGTCATCGCGCAGCGCGCCGCGCGGGCCTGTAGCGCCTGCGCCCGGCCGATCTCGCCGCCATCCTCGGTGACGGCCGCGTTGTTCGACATGTTCTGCGGCTTGAACGGCGCGACCCGGAAGCCCGCATTGGCGAAATGCCGGCACAGCCCCGCGACGACGAGCGATTTGCCCACGTCGGAGCCGGTTCCCATGATCATGATCGCGCGTGCGGGCATCTATTCCGGGCAATTGTTGCTGAGCGCGTTTATGGCGTTTTGCCGGTCCGCGCAAGCTTTGAAGCCGGCGAGAACGGCACCGTCGCCTCACTTCGCCGCGAGCAGCGCCTCGATCTCCGCCATCTGCCGGTGTTTCAGCCCGTGCTGTTTGAATTCCTCGAAATCGTCGAGGATCGCTTCCTCCCAGAGCTTTCCGCCTTCGGACACGCGCTTCCCCTTGTAGCGCAGATACAGCGCCCGCGCCTCCCGCATCCGGCCAAGAAACAGGAGCGCATGTGCCTTGTTGGTTTGGTAAATCGGATCGGGCGAAAGCGTGGCGGCACGCCCGGATGCGGCCAGAGCGCCCCTGAAATCGCGGGCGAAAAGCTTGTACCAGGATACCTCGAGCAGCGCCGAAGCGGTTTGCGGTCCCGGCTTTCCCGCCTTCTCCCGTTCGGCCTTCTCCTCCGCCTCGGCCATCTTCGCCTCAACCGCGACCGCCTTGGCATAATCTCCCGCCTTGAAGGCCGCTTTCGCTTCCATTTGGGCTTGCAGGGAAGGAACTCCCGCCATCTGCCTTTCGATCAGCGGTATCAGGGAGGCTTTGTAGGCATCGAGTTTCTTGGCATCGCGCAAGGGGATGAGTATTTCCAGGGCGCGCCGCAGCTCCGTTTGCCCGTCTTTTCCTTTCAGGAGGCCGAGCATCGTCAAAGATACCGTGGAGTCCGCGCGGAATTGCGGGTCCTCGGTACGCGCCAGTTCCGCGTCGAAAATGTGCACCGCCCGGCCGTAGGCCGCGGTGGCCCCAGGTGCGTCGCCGGTTTCCACAAGCGTCGCGCCCAAACGCTTATTGCTATAGGCCAGATCCCTCTGCCATTTGGCGTTGGTGGAGTCTCTCTGGGCAAGCCGTTCGAAAATGGAGAAAGCGGCTTGGTACGATTTAAGCGCCTCGGGGTAGTTTTCCTGGTCGGAAAGCACATCTCCAAGCTTATTGTAGGACCAGGCTAGATCGTTCTGCGATTGGGTGTTGGAGGGATCAGCCTGGGCGAGGCGTTCGTCAATTGCGAAGCCAGCCTGGTAGGATTTCAGCGCCTCGGGCAGATTTCCTTGCGCTTTCAGCACATTGCCAACTCTATCATAAGACACCCCGAGATCCCGTTGCCACCCTGCATTTTTTGGATCCGCCCTGACGAGGCTTTCAGCAATGGCAAGATCGGCCTGCAGGACCTTGAGCGCCTCGGGCAGATTGCCTTGCGCCTTGAGCGTATCACCGATCCTCTGATAAACCCCCGCCAGACTGCTCTGCCATAAGCGGTTATTGGGGTCTGATTTAATGAGGCGCTCCCGGATGGCCTGGCAGTCCTGGAAGGCTTTCATTGCCTCGGGCAATTTGCCTTGCATCTTGAGCGCATCGCCGGCGTCGAGATATGACACCGACAGGAGGATCTGCCAATCGGTGTTTTTGGGGTCAACCTTGACCAGGCGCTCCCTGATGGCGGCGCTGTCCTGGAACGACTTCATCGCTTCCGGCAAGTTTCGTTGCGCGATGAGCACATCGCCAACATCGCTATACATCATTGCCAGATCCGCTTGCCACTGCGTGTTGTTGGGGGCCTCCGTGGCTAGGCGGACCACAATGTCCTTGGCTCGTTCGTAGTTGTTGAGCGCTCCTGGCAGGTCGCCCCGCTTGACCAGTACATCCCCAATCCTATCGTAGGCCATGGCGAGATCCCTCTGCCATCCGGCATTCCGGGCGTCCTCCGTGGTAAGGCGGTCCATAATCCCGCGGGTCCGCTCGTAATTTTCGAGCGCCCCTGGAAGATCGCCTTGTGACCCGCGCACATCGCCTATTTTATGGTAGGATGCAGCCAGATCCCTTTGCCATTCCGCGTTTTGGGGGTCTGTCTTGGCGAGGCGTTCAGCAATGGCGAGATCGGCCTGAAAGGATTTCAGCGCCTCGGGCCAATCCCCTTGCGCCTGAAGCGCAGCTCCAACCCTATTATGGGTCGCCGACAGAATCCCTTAGCCAACCGGTGTTGTTTGGGTCCGCCGTAGCTAGGCGGTCCATAATGTCCCTGGCCCGTTCGAAACTGCCGAGCGCTCCCGCAAGATCGCCTTGGGAGACCTGCACATCGCCGATCCTTTGATAGGCTGCCGCCAAGTCGCCCTGCGATTGGGCATTGTTGGGGTCCACCTTGGCCAGGCGATCCAATATGTCCCTGTTCCGGTTGAAATTGCCGAGCGCCCCCGCGCGATCGCCTTGCGAGACTTGCACATCCCCAACGTCTCTAAAGGAAATCGCTAGATCCCTCTGCCACACGGTGTTGTTGGGGTCCGCTGCGGCGATGCGGTCCATAATGTCCCTGGCCCGTTCGAAATTGTCACGCGCTCCGGCAAGATCGCCCTGCGCGGCTTGCACCTTGCCAACCCTTTCGTAGGACGCCGCCAAATCCCGCTGCCAGGAGGCGTTATTGCTATCCGCCTTGGCCAGGCGATCCAATATGTCCCTGTTCCGGTTGAAGTTGCCGAGCGCTCCGGCAAGGTCGCCTTGTGAGACTTGCGTATCCCCGGCGTTTCTAAAGGAAACCGCTAGTTCCCTCTGCCACGCGGTGTTGTTGGGGTCCGCCGTGGCGAGCCGGTCCATAATGTCCCTGGCCCGTTTAAAGGCGTCGAACGCGCCTGCGAGATCGCCCTGCGCCGTCTGTACACGGCCAACCTTGCTGTGGGATTTCGCGAGATTCCACTGCCATTCGGTGTCGCCGGGCTCCGCCGAGCTATGGCTGTCCGCAATCTCAAAGCTCTTCTGGTAAAACTGCACGGCCTCCGGCAGTCTTGCTTGCGTAAGCGCTATGTCGCCGCGGCCAACGGTTGCCGTATATTGTACGCCTGCCGCATTCTCTCCGCCCACGATCAGCGCCGCATGCTCGAAGGCCGCTTTGGCTTCGTCTGTGCGGCCCGCATATTGCGCCGCATCGGCATAGTCGTTCCAAGTCTTGCCATCGTCCGGGTCGAGGTCCGCGGCGCGTTTGTAATATGCCAGCGCCTTGGCTATGTCCTTCCAGCGCGCCAGCGCGGCGATGTTCTTTGCCGAAGCGGCGGCCTTTTTGCGCCGCGCGGCGAGGCGTTGGGCCTCCGCGTTCTCCTCAACCTTCTCGGCTTCGAGATCCTCCTGGAATAGCCGCTCCGCCTCGCCCGTGTCGCCTGCCTTCAGCTTCTCCAGCGCACGCTCGCCGCGTTTGTCGTTGCGCGCGGCGAGCGAGCGGGTGGCTTCCTTGAGGGATGCGAGCTCTTGGCGGCGTTCGTCTTCCGAGAGCGGTTTGCCCCGCGCCTTCTCGATCTGCGCCAGATAGTCCTTCGCCGTCTCGCCCAGCTCCTGGTCGCGGGCTCGGTCGCGTTTCAGCGCTTCCAGTTCCTCGCTCAGGGCAGCCGCGCGCGGATCGGCCGCGCAGGCCGTGCCCGCGAGACAGTCCTCGGGCGCGCCGCCCCGGATCAGCACTTCCGGGATTTGCGTGAAATTGCCCTTGGAGGTCTCCTCGATCACGGTTTTGGAGACGCGGTTGAACACCTGGTCGAAATGCACATTCGGCGTTCCGGAGAGCGCGGCCAGGAGCGCACGGGCGAAGGGCGAATGCGCGCCCGCAAGCCCGTCGTCTGCCACCTGGCCGGGCTTGGTCGAGCTAACCAGCAGGAAATTACCGGCGTCGAGGACCTTGAAATCGCGGAAGGTGAGCTTGGCCTTGGTGGCGGGCGGGCAGATTTCGCCCAGCGGATTGTTGCGGCAGGCGTCGAGCACCACGATTTTCTGCTTTGCACCGGCCAGCGCTTCCATCACCTCGTCCACCAGCACGCCGCGCGCCAACTGCTGCCGCTCGCAATCGATATCGGCGTCCACGGGCGCGAGTACGTTGCCTTCGGGCGCGGCCATGCCGTGGCCCGCGTAGAACACAAAGGCGAGGGCGACGTCTTGCGATTTCGCCTTAAGCTGCTCGATTGCCGCCGAAAGTCCATCGCGCGACAGGTCGAAGCAGCCGGGCCGCTTGCCGTCGCAGGAAATCGTGTCGAAGCCGCGCCCGGCGAGGATTTTCGCGATGCTTTCCGCGTCGGCGCCCGGATTGTCGAGCGCGTGCAGTTCCTTATAGGCGCTGTTGCCGATCACCAGCGCCACGCGCTTGTCCGGCGCGGCAAAGCCTGGCGCGATGAAACCAAACAGAAATAAGCACGCCATGAATAGAATGCGCATGTCCGCCCCCTGAATATCGCTCAGGCCCATAGCCGCGCTCAATGGCTTTTAGTAGGCAGATGGGCCGGAGGATGGCGTCATGAACTGAGGGAATCGCCCCTCACCCTGTCCTTCTCCCCATGGGAGAGGGGACGCTAAGACGCTCGCCGCGGACAATTCAGGGGTCCCGCATCCGCTCGCGGATGCGGACACTCAAAAGAAGCAAGCGCGCCAAGGCGAGCTTGCGTGGGAGAAGGACAGGGTGAGGGGTAACGCCCTCGATCCTTATTCGATATCCGGCGGCCCCTACAAATCCCTATAGCGCCAAACCGCCAGCTTCTTAAGCCGCCTTTTCGATTTCGGCGAGCTTGCCATCGACCTCTCGCAACTCGGCAGCGAGGCTGTGCAGGCGGACCAGCAACCTTTCGGCGATATTCTTGGCTATCCGCGGCCTGGATTCCATCACGCCGCGAAAAGCCTGCCGTGGGAGAGCGAGCGCGCGCAGGCGTCCGCTAGCGGTGACCGTAACCCCATGCACGGTCTCCACGAGCATCGCGAGTTCGCCAGCGAGCGTACCGGGCAACAAATCGTCTTTAAGGACTTGGCCCTTCTCGCGTCTGGTGCAGCTGGCCTTGCCGGTAAGGATGAAGAAGGCTGTATCGCCTTTCTCGCCCTGCGTAATCAGGTTTTCGCCGGCCTCGAAATACCTTTTTTCACCTGCGGTTGCGATTGCATCAAGCTCATCTGCGCTCAAGCCCGCAAACAAGGGAACGAGTTGCAAAAGCTCGATTTTCGAGTCGAGCATCGGATCCACCCCTATCTAGTAACGGAGACTCCTTTTACTGCAACTATAGGAGAGAGTGTCGTGCGATTCGGGAGGGATAGGCAATGTAGCGGAGGTTGAAATATCTGGGATGTCCCCTACCGTCTGTACTGGAGCGAGCCGCGGCTGGGTATTGGCGTCTCGTGGGGAAGCTGCGAGAAGGCGGCGGCCTGCGGTTCCAGCTGTGCATGGATGCCGTAGACCAGGGGCGCGGCGCCTTCGACATAGGCGAGAAAACTGTCGAGCCGCCTGAGATCGGCGGCGAAGGTTTGCAGCCTGATAAGAAGATTGCCGGAGATTTTCGCTGCGATGACCGGATCGTTGAGCATGACCGATTTCATGGCGTTGCGCCTGAAAGCGAGCGCCCTAAGCCGGACACTTGCCTGGACGGTCAAGGAATGAATGGTTTCAACCAGCATGGCCAGCTCGCCGATGAGCGAACCTGCCTCCACTTTCTCGCAAGCAGCCGGATTGCCGGGGAAGTCAACGCACCGGGCGGCGCCGGTCAGGATCAAGAAGGTGGTATCGCCCCTTGAGTTCCTGACGGCCAGATTGTCGCCCGCCTCAAAATACGCCTTTGCCGCTACATCGAGAATCGAAGCGAGTTGCCTCCTGGACAAGCCTTTAAAAATCGGCAGAGCCTCAAGAAGCTCGATCTTTTGGCCGAGCATGGCGGGGATAACCTAATGATTTGGGTGGATAACTCCTTTTACCTAACAGCGACTACTCGCCTTGTGATTGATTCGACGAACAAGCTCAACCGGAACAGCATAGGTGCCGCCAGAATTTCTCCTGGCGATGCAAGGATTACACAGTGCGCCGGCGCCCTATTCAGGGAATGAGTTTATAGCCGCCGGATTCGGTGATGAGGAGTTCGGCGCGGGACGGGTCGCGCTCGATTTTCTGGCGCAGCCGGTAAATATGCGTTTCAAGCGTATGGGTTGTAACGTTAGCGTTGTAGCCCCAGACCTCGTGCAAAAGCACGTCGCGCGAGATGACCTTCTCTCCAGCGCGATAAAGATACTTGAGTATAGACGTTTCCTTTTCGGTCAGCCGGACTTTGCTGCCCTTTTTGTCGACGAGAAGCTTTGCGGCCGGGTGGAAGGAATACTCGCCGATGGAAAAGACAGCCTCCTCGCTATGCTCGTGCTGCCTCAGTTGCGCCCGGATGCGGGCCAGCAGAACCGCGAAGCGGAAGGGCTTGGTGACATAATCGTTGGCGCCGGATTCCAGCCCCAGGATGGTGTCGGAGTCGCTGACTTGCCCGGTCAGCATGATGATGGGATGCTTGAAATTGTTCTTGCGCAGCAGGCGGCAGGCTTCGCGGCCATCCATATCGGGCAAGCCAACGTCGAGAATGATGAGGTCGATGTGCCCAGCTTTTACGGTCGCGAAAGCCTGAGCGGCGGTATGCGCAACCTGCGCGTCGAACTCCTCATGCAAGGCAAGCTGCTCGGCCAGGGACCGCGCAAGGTCTTGATCATCGTCGACAACCAATATATTGCGCGTATTGCTCATGATTGCCTCCGGTAAGCGGGCCGCACTTATGTTTGTGATTTAAGAGACGAATAGGATTTACGCAACTGGCGGTTACGGGTGCCCAAGCTAAGATTAGCGCAAAACAGGTGGAACAGAATACGACAAAGTGCTGTGGTGCGGATACTTGCGCTATCGGACCGGGCCACCGCGGGGGTATTGCAGTTCCGGAATCTGCATTTTCCGGCCGCGATTGGCAAGGGCGGCGTGCGTGCCTTGAAGCGCGAGGGCGATGGAGCTAGCCCGCGCGGCTTCTGGCCGGCCATGCGGGTACATCACCGGCCGGACCGCTTGAGGCGGCCCCGCACGGCGCTGCCAGTCAGCCCGCTGCGCCCCGGGCTGGGCTGGTGCGATGCGCCCGCCGACCGCAACTACAACCGCCCTGTCGGGCTGCCCTACGCGGCCAGCGCGGAAGAGCTTTGGCGCAAGGATGGCCTTTACGACGCGATCGCCGTGCTCGATTACAATATCAGCCGCCGCTGTGCCGGGCACGGAAGCGCGATTTTCGTTCATGTGGCCAGCCCTGGGTTGTCGCCAACGGCGGGATGCATCGCATTGAAACGCGAGCACCTGCTACGGCTGCTCGCCGCTTTGCCGCGCGATGCACGTTTCGCCTTAGGCAAGAATTTGCCTCAACGCGGCCGGCGGGGGTTCAAATAGAGGTCGGCCTCCTGCTTTGCGAGGGCGAGCTTCAGCGCGCCGGCCGTGACGCCTTGGGTGACGCGCCCAACATGGCGGCGGGCGGCGTGATTGAACTTCAGCATCGCGCTCACAAGCTCCAGAATGGGCGCTAGATGGGCGGGCTGACCGGCGTCGATCGTGACGTCCCAGCGCCCGGCGACATCGAAGAAATGGCCGCTCAGGCGTCCGATTTTCGCGCCTGTCTGGTCATAAAGCGTGTAATCGCCGCCCAAATCGATCCAATCCTGCCGTAGCCGGTAAACGCGGGCCTCCCCATCCTCCATCAGGAAGAACGAGAACTGCTCGGGCATGCCAGGCCACTTGCGGGCGGAGCGCTCAAGCTGGATTACCTCGTCGAGGCCGTCGATGTGGATCGAATAGGCGATGACCGGAAAGCCGCCGGCGCCCGCCGAAAGCTGCACGCTGCGGCCCACGAGCATGTCCATGCTGGCGCGCCAATTCATCGAGGGCGTGAAAAGCTTGAGCACCAGCCGCTTCTCGCCCGGATTGTCGGATTTCCAGAGCGCTTCGCGATAGGTGATGAGGCCGGTGCGCTCGCCGCCTTCGAGTATTTCGCCAATCACGTCAGCGTCTTGCGTGAACTCCCGCGATTTGGCGCGGTGCCGCGCGTGGATGAAAAAGCCGATCTCCACGTCGTGCAGATTGGTCCACCACATATTGACCGTGAACGTGCGCTCCGCCGGTTTCGCCATGCTTTGCTTTGCCCCCGAAAAAAGAATCACTTTGCAAGTCTGCGGGTAAGCCGCGGCGGACGCGACAGAGGAAAGCCGGCAATCCACAGCTCGTTTACGGTTCGTTCAAGCCGGCGTAGCGGCGGGATCGGAAATAGCCGGGCGGTACGCAGCTAAGAAATTCGCAACCTGCGGTGGGTATATTCCGTTGAAAGTGTTTGTCATAGTCGATGTGGGGAGTTGAGCGATGTGGTTTACCGGCATAACACAAGCGGCGAGCGGATTTTGGCGCAGGTATGTTGCCGTGGAAGACCCGGATGTGCGCCGGGAGGGTATACGCCAGCAGCGGATAGACGATCTCACTGTTTGCGCGGGCCTGCTTGAGGCCATGCGCCTGTGGGACGAGGACCGCGGAATCCGCCTTCGCGAGGTGGCGTGCGCCTAAGCAAAGTTCGCAAAAGCGGCCTTCCCGGTTTTGCTACCGGTAGAACTTCCACATGCGGAAAATGGTCCGGTGGATCTGGTCCGCTGGGGGCGCGAAGGGTTGCAGGTTGATGCGCACGATATTGTCGTAGCCCATCGTCCAGGGCAGGCGCATCAATAGCCGCCAGATCCGGAGCCTGCGCCAGTCGGCCAGCAGCGCGGACTGCACGGGCTGCTTTAGCTTGATGTGAAGCTCCTCCATTTCGAGCGTGCGGACGGAGTAGGTGACAAGATCGACTTCGGCGATGGCTCGCCAGGCGATAAGCCCGAAGCCGTCGATGAAAAGGCCGTACTGGTTCGCGCCAATCCGCGCCCGGCTCTCCGTGAACGGAAAAAAGTAGTAAGCGGAGCAGCCGGCCAGAATGGCCAGGATCGATAGCAGCTGGAAGCCCCAAGTCAGCCATGCCGCGAATGACGCGGCGGTGATCCCAGCCAGCACATGAAAGCGTGCCGCCTCGGCGCGGTTATAGGGAAGGATGAAACCTTCCTGCAAATAGGAGGGCAGTTCTGGGCGCCGGGCCATTAATTGTTTCGTTCCATGCCTTTATGGGCCGGTTTGGAGGGATGCCAAATCCGCTCAATTGCTCCGAAGCCCCCCTCATCCTGTCCTTCTCCCCAAGGGGAGAAGGGACGCCAGAATTATCCTCTCACCTCGATGAGAGGCCGCAGCATACTCCCTCTCCCCTTGGGGAGAGGGCTGGGGTGAGGGGGTCTTCGAAGCGATCAACCGGCTCCAGGATCAGCCCATTTGGGCGCGATGCCTCAAAAGGTGATCCGCGAGCACGAGCGCAACCATCGCTTCGCCAACCGGCACTGCGCGGATGCCTACGCAAGGATCGTGCCGGCCTTTGGTCTGGATATCGGTCTCATGGCCCTGCGCATCCACGGTGCGGCGGGGGCTCAGGATCGAAGAGGTTGGTTTTACTGCGAAACGCGCCACAATCGGCTGCCCGGTCGCGATGCCGCCCAAAATTCCGCCGGCGTGATTGGAGAGGAAATGCGGCTTGCCATCGGGGCCAATGCGCATTTCGTCGGCATTTTCCTCGCCCGAAAAAGCGGCGGACGCGAAACCCGCGCCGATTTCAACGCCTTTTACCGCGTTTATGCTCATCAATGCGGCAGCGATGTCCTGGTCGAGCTTGCTGTAAAGCGGCGCGCCAAGGCCCACCGGCACGCCCTCCGCCACGATCTCCACGATAGCGCCGCAGGAGGAGCCGTTCTTGCGCACCTCGTCGAGATAGGCGGTCCAGCCGGCCACCGCGCCCGCGTCCGGGCAGAAGAAGGGGTTGCGGTCCACCTCGTCCCAGTCCCACTTGCCGGGGCCGATCTTTTCCGCGCCCATCTGAATAAGCGCGCCCCGGATTTTCACACCCGGCAGGACCTTGCGCGCCACGGCGCCAGCCGCGACCCGCATCGCGGTTTCCCGCGCGGAGGACCGGCCGCCGCCCCGAAAGTCGCGGATGCCGTATTTCGTGAGATAGGTGTAATCGGCGTGGCCGGGCCGGAATTTGTCTTTGATTTCGGCGTAGTCCTTGGAGCGCTGGTCCTCGTTCTCGATCACGAGCGCTATCGGCGTGCCCGTTGTGACCTGGACGCCGGCCTCGTCCGGGAACACGCCGGACATGATTTTAACCCGGTCCGCCTCCTGGCGCTGCGTCGTGAAGCGTGACTGCCCCGGCCGGCGCTTGTCGAGATAGGGCTGGATGTCCGCCTCGGTCAGCGGAATGAGCGGCGGGCAGCCGTCGATCACGCAGCCCATTGCGGGCCCATGGCTCTCGCCCCAGGTGGTGACGCGAAATAGATGGCCGAAGGTATTGTGGGACATTGTGCGGCCCTGTCAAAGCCAAGTCAATTTGTAGGCGCTACCGCCCTTTGGGCTACTTGAGCGCAGGTTGTCTTGCTCAATCAACAGCACCTTATCCTGCGGCACGTCAAGGTACACCAGCGCTTCCGGCGAGAGCTTGAGAAAGTGCGCGCGGAGGCAGCGGTTTATGCCACCATGCGCGACCGCCACGGTGTCTTGGGTCACGCTTTCGAACCACGCAACAGCGCGGGCGGAAAGCTCGCGGATGCTTTCACCGCCGGGCGGCGGGACGTTCCACAGGTCTGCCTGCCGGCGTGCGTAATTTTCCGGATCGCGCTCCGCGATTTCTGCCATGGTCATGCCAGCCCAGTCGCCGAAGTGGATTTCTTGCAGGCGGCCGTCGGTGCGATGAGCGTCCGGGGCAAGGCCCATCGCTTCGCGCACGATTTCCATGGTCTGACGCGCCCTGAGCAGCGGGCTCGATACGAAATCGAGCCGGGATGTGTCGCTAATCAGCTCGTTTAGCACGCGGCCGTTGCGCTGGGCCTGCGACTGTCCGTGCCCGTTGATCGGAACGTCGACAATGCCCTGGACGCGCCGGGCCGCGTTGTAATCGGTCTGGCCATGCCTCACGAAGTAAATTGCCGCCACGTTCCAATCCCCGCTAATGCCGGGCAAAACTCGCCCGATTGCGCCTTTCAGGTGGGCCTCTGTTAATGTGTTTTGCCCGCGCCCGTGCCCTTTTTCAATGTTGAGATAATTTAGCATAAGTGTTTTGAGAAATAGTTAAATGCGGGTGGTGAGTTAAGATGCTGATTTTGCGGGGGAATGTTTTTCGCCCGCATCGCCCTGCCCGGCGCCTGCAGGTAGCGTTTTTTGGTTAATCTCAAATCCGCGCGTATATTTAAACGGATTCTGGAGTCGTGAAATTCGACCGGAAACGGCAAAAGATTCGCAAAAAGTGGCGGGCGAAAAATATGAAGATCCGGCGTTAACCTTACCGGCATTAACCATCGTGGGGCTCTACGCGAAACTAACGATTTAGGAGCTTTTGCGTCGCTGTGCCGAATCGGAAACTTGGTTTGATTGAACGCGGACTGCCATGGACGGTCATGGCCCCTCCGGCTGCTTGGGATAGAAACGGCGGACATGAATGAGGCGGCCCTAACCGCGGCAGGGGCAAAGGCGCACGCATGGGGGCGGTTCCGCTCGCCGGGGATAGAGGCGTGTTCGGCAGCAACGCACGTCAGAGGCTGGGCTCAGATGCATAAGAGCGGCTAGTACAGCCGGAGGCAAGTTCGCACCCCGTTTGCCGCACGCTCGCAAGCGAACTTGCCTCCGATAAGCTGTACTAGATTCAATGTCTTACTAGTACGCCTTATCCGCGGGAAATCCTGTCAGCGCCAGCCGCAAATGGGTCAGGATTTCCCGCGGGGCGTACTAGTATGGGGCCCCGCCTCCGCGGGGACGGCGCTGCGGCCCGGATTGCATGTGTTTCAGCCGGTTCGGCGATTTTTTCACACGCCCTTGCGCGGAATGACGCCCCGGACTATTCGCTTGAGCTTGCGGGGTTTTGCGATGCTTTCCTTGGCACATTTCCGGTCTATGCGAACGCAGCTGCGCTCGCTGATTTTCCTGTTTTGGGTGTATAGTTTTGTGAGCCGGGCCGTCAGCGCGTTCTCGCAGATTTACATCTATCAAATGTTCGATAGCGTGCAGCTCAATATAATTGCGTCGATGGCCAGTTTTACCGGCATCATGATTGGCTTCAGCATCTTTGGTGCGATTGCCGCGCAGTACCGGCTTAACGCGAAATACGGGTTTCTGCTCAGCTTCATCTTTACCGCGCTGGGCCTTATCCTGCTGCCGCTTGCGAGGGATGTGCCGGAGGCTTGCGGCGCCATGACGGTCCGAGGGATCGGCGCCGGCTTCTTCTGGCTTACCATCCACACTTACGAGCTAATGGAAAGCCGCGATCACGAGCGCGACATCTATTCAACCTTTCTGTCCGCGGGGGACCAGATCATAACGCTGGCGAGCCCCGCTTTTGCGACGCTGCTCATCTGGCTCTCTCACCATCTGGGCCTTGGCGATTACACGCTCCTGTTCCTGGCGACGCCGCCGATCTTCCTGCTTGGGCTCCCGTCGCTTGGCGCGCTGAAGGACTACCGCCCGGAGCCGATGGCGAAGCACGACCTCGTGCATTTCGTCGCGGACCGGCGCAATCAAGCGGCCGAGATTTATCTGCTGGGCGGGGCGGCGTCGCACATTCTTTCGTCAGCCTTGATCCCGCTGGCGGCGATCACCGTGCTTGGCAGCGCGCTGAACGTCGGCGGCTTCAACACGGTCTTCGCCATTGCCGGCGCGCTGGCCCTGCTGGCTGTGGGCTCGCGGCGGCGCCCGGAAAACCGCCTGCTCATCCTCGGCCTCAGCTCCATCGTGCTGGTCGCGCTCAATCTCATGCTCGGCTATTCGCTGACCATCGTCACGCTCGTCGTGTACACCATCGGCACCAGCATCATGCAGCCGATCAGCCGCGTTTCGCAGCACGTCATCGATCTCAAAACCATGGACGGCATGGCCCACGATGCGAGCGATTTTTACCCCGCCATGATCCTGCGCGATGTTGCCTTGTGGGTGTGGCGCATGGCGGCGGCGGGGCTACTGCTGGTGTTCGCGGGGGGCGTGGGGACGGGGCGGGAGGCGATTTCGCTCGGCATGTATTTGATCGCGGGGGCAATCGTTGTGACATACGCCGGCGCTTGGATTCTCATCGCGTGGAAGCGCTGAAGCTCCACTTGCGGCTGCCGCGCGGACGCGACGCGGGCGCAGCTAAGCGTCGACGAGATCGAGCCGCCGCTTGATCCGGTCGATATCGCGCTCCATGTGGTCCATGCGCACGCTAAGGCTGGCGATGTCGCCGACGACGATGGCATTTTTCTGCTCAAGCGAGCCAAGGCGCTGCACTATATCGAACAGCAAGCGATGTGTCTTTTCGTTCTCCGCCCGGATCGCGCGAAGTTGCTCAAGCGTAAGATTTTCGACGTTGTCCACCATTCCTACAAAGATGCACGATTTTTCGCGCAAAAACAAGTCTTGACGCCGCCTTCGCCGTGCAGCCCCGTTCCATGGCAGGCGTCACGCCCGTGCTGGCCGCCGAGCATTATCGCGCGCATAGGCTAGGCAGGCGGCAATATCCTCATGCGTAACGCCGGGATAGTTCTGCAGAATATCGGCCTCGCTCCAGCCATCTGCGAGAAGGCCGATGATAAAGTCGACGGCAAGCCGGGTTCCCATGATAACGGGCTTACCGGCGAGAACATCAGGGTCGAGCGTGACGCGGGGATGGTTTTGTATTTTGGTTCCTCATGGGTGTCATGTTAGACCTAATTTGCGAAAACCTCCACATGCCCCGCAAGTGCGCAAGGGCGGAATTCTGCTCGCGGTTGCCGCGCGGGGGCGGCCGGTTTATCCTAAAAACGGCAGTTGACCTCCGCGCCGCGCAATTTCGCGGGGTGTTCTCAACCTATTGATGTGGGTTTTGCCGGTCAGGCTGGCGCCATAAGGCGCGGCGGCGAGCGCAGCCGGCGCCCGCCAAGCCAGGAGCGGAAGGCATGGGCAAGGATTTGTGCCCACCGTTGGACACCGGTCAACTGCTCCGCAGCCTTGACCAGCCCCCGCAGGAAGCGGGCAACACCTGTGAGCGCCAGTTCAGCCCAGCGGGCACGGCCATGCGCCGAAGCGATCCGTAGCGTGGTCTGGCGGCTATGGCGCGTCCGTTCGGCGATACCGGCGAGCAGCAGGGGACGGCTGGTGATCGCCTCCAGGTGTTTATCCGGCCCGGCCAGGCGCACGAAGATGTTCCACCAGTTGTAGACCAGCGCGACCATCCGGGCTGCGAGTTGGCAGCGGGCGAGGTCTTTGGTGGTGAAGCCACCCCAGCCCCACTGGTTCTTGAGTTCGTCGAAGGCATTTTCGCAATCGGCGCGGTCCCGGTAGAGCTGGGCGATGCTGAGCACCTCCTCATCGAACGAGGTTACGAGAACGGCATATTCCCACACTGCCGTGTCTTCGCCGATTTCCGCGAAGCTGAGCCGCAACTGGTTGCCATCGCCAGGCATGCTAGCTGCAATGCTGCCTTTCAGCCGCCGCCGCAAGACGATCACACGCCGCGAGCGGCTCCAGCCCATAAGCCGCAAGCTTTCCGTCCTGCCTTGCCAGCCCTGGCCCGCGTTCTGCCAGCCGTCCTTCTGAAAAGCCCGTTCGATCAGGGCCTTAACATTCTTGGTCCGCCGCAGCTTGAACAGATAATCGATGCCGCGGTTTTCGGCTTCCGAAAGCGTCTTTTCGGAGGTCATGCCGCTATCCCCGCGCAACAGCGCTGGCCAGCAATCGCGCGGCAAGCCATCGATCAGCCGCCACAGCCCCGGCGTACAATGTGCGCCGTTGTGCTCATCGCCGGGCGCCGTCTCCACACCCATCACCAGGCGGAGGCCCGCCAGCATATAGGTATGGTGAACATGGGTGGGGCGCCCCGGCTTTTTGGGATTGTAGCTGACAACGGCGCCTTCCTGATGCCCGTAAAGAAGCTTGACCGTTGTATCGATATCGATGATGTAGCGCTCGCCAAGCAGCGGCAGGACGCAAGCGTCGAGGTGCCGTTGCAGCCAGGCCAGGCCTTGTTCAAGGGGGATTGCCGCCAGGGCCCGGCGCAGCGAATCCTCGCTGACGATCCGGCTCATTCCCATGAGTTCCGGCAGTACGGTGTCCGAGCGCAGCGCGGTGACATGGGCGTAACGGCGGTGCCCAGCCAGCGCCGATAGCACCCAGGTGCCAATCACGTCCCTGACTTCCGGCGCATTCGGGCTGGTATAGTGGAGCGGGCAGTCCGCGATCAAAGCGTCGAAAACCCCTGAGACTTTCAGGAACTCGATGAAATACACCGATGGCCCGAACGGCGTCAGCGGGCGCGATCCGTCCCACTCAACCTTCACCGTCCCGCCGAAGGTATCGAGAGTCTCCGCGTTCTCCGAAGCCGGTATTGCTACCGGTGCGTGCTCACCCGCAGGGTGAAGCGCTGGCAAGCCAATTTCCTCGCTCATGCCGCTGAAAATACGCGATTCTCACCCGTCGCGCCGATGACCAACTGCTGTTTTTAGGTTTATGCATAGCCGTATGACTTCGGAGAAACCAGATCTGCCGGAACTGCCGCAAAAGGATGCCGCCGCCGCGCAATCCAGCGAAACCGTCTGCATGAGCGGGCAGGCGCTAGTCGATGCGCTCTCCGTTTCGCCGCTCCGCGATGTCGAATTCGAGCCGGAGCCCTATTATCCGCCGGTGCGCGACGTCGTGCGGGACTGGTGACGGTTGACGCAACGCCCTGCCGGCCGCGTGGTTGCCGCAAACATCCCCCCTAAACCTGAAACGTCCCGCAAAGTGACCGTGGCGGCTTGTGCCCGTTCGCCCACATTCTTTTGGGATAACCGGCGCATCGCCCTTGCGTTTTCCGCGCGCGGGCTCCTTCTAAACAATCAAGAGAGCGCCGCCTGAATCGCGGCGAGATATGCAAAACGGTGGTGGATGAGAAGTTTTAAGGAAAAGGGCTTTAACGAGCGGCTGGAATCGGCGGCGAAGGCCAAGGAAGCGGCGTTGCGGAAATTCACCGAGCGCAAGGCGGAGGACGATCCTGCCGCTGCTGCCCGGAAGGCGGCGAGGCTGGACGCAGCCAAAGCGCGCGAGGCGCGGGCTGCGGAGCGCGAGGCGAAAAAGGTCGAAGAGAAGGCGCGGCTTGCTGAAGAGAAGGCCAAGAAAGCGGCCGAGGCCGAGCTTGAGGCCGCCAAAGCGGTCGAACGGCAGGCAGCTCTCGCGGGCGAGCAGAAAGCGGCCCGCGATGCGCGCTACGCCGCGCGTAAGGCCAAGAAGTAACTCCGGGGCGCGTGCAGGCGGGCATACTCTGCTGCGCCGGCGTTAGGCCAGGGTTGACGCGGGGCCGCCGCCTCCACATAGTCACCCGATTCTCAACCCGAACACGAAACAGCACGAAAATGACCGCCGCCGCGCACACGCCCGCAGAGCTCGCTGCAAATTCCAAGGCTTGGCCCTTCGAAGAAGCGCGCAAGCTGCTGAAACGGCTCGACAAGCGCGCGCCCGAACGCGAGGTGCTGTTCGAAACGGGCTACGGCCCATCCGGCCTGCCGCATATCGGCACGTTCGGCGAGGTGGCGCGCACCTTGATGGTGCGGCACGCCCTGCAAGCGCTGCGGCCCGATGTGAAGACGCGGCTGGTCTGCTTCTCCGACGACATGGACGGCCTGCGCAAGGTGCCCACCAACGTGCCGAACCAGGAGTTGCTGCAAGCGGCGCTGGAGAAGCCGCTAACCGAGGTGCCCGACCCGTTCGGCACGCATTCGAGCTTCGGCGCGCATAACAATGCGCGGCTGCGCGCCTTCCTCGACAGCTTCGGCTTCGAGTACGAGTTCCTGTCCTCGACCGAATGTTACCGCGCAGGCCAGTTCGACGAAACATTGCTGCGCATGCTCGAAGCCTATGACAAGGTGATGGAGATCATCCTGCCGACGCTCGGGCCGGACCGCCGCGCAACTTATTCGCCGTTCCTGCCGATCTCGCCAGCAACAGGCAAGGTGCTGCAGGTGCCCATCGAGAGCCGCGATCTGAAAGCGGGCACCGTCACGTTCCACGATCCCGATACGAAGCAGAAGGTCGAGCTGCCGGTCACGGGCGGCCATGTGAAGTGCCAATGGAAGGCCGATTGGGCCATGCGCTGGGTTGCGCTCGGCGTCGATTACGAGATGGCGGGCAAGGACCTGATCGACAGCGTGACGCTCTCGTCCAAGATTTGCCGCGCGCTCGGCGGCACGCCACCCGAGGGCTTCAATTACGAGCTGTTTCTCGACGACCAGGGGCAGAAGATTTCGAAGTCGAAGGGCAATGGCATCGCGGTTGAGGAGTGGCTCGCCTATGCCACGCCCGAAAGCCTCAGCCTCTATATGTTCCAGAAGCCCAAGACGGCGAAGAAGCTCTATTTCGACGTGATCCCGAAGGCCGTGGACGATTATTTCGGCTTCCTCGACAGCTATCACAAGGAAAGCCCTGAGAAGCGGTTGGAAAATCCCATCTGGCACATCCACAACGGCACGCCGCCTCAGCATTCCGTGCCGGTGAACTTCGCTCTGCTCTTAAACCTTGTCAGCGCTTCGAACGCGCATACCAAGGATATCCTGTGGCAGTTCGTGAAGAACTATGCGCAGGAAGCGAATGCTGAAGATTTCCCCGAACTCGACCGGCTGATCGGCTTCGCCATCCGCTATTTCGAGGAGCGCGAGAAGCCGTTCAAGGTCTATCGCGCCCCCACGGCGCTGGAGCGCGAGGCCATGATGGATTTGAGTGCGCGGCTGGAGCACGCGGACGCGAGCCTGAACGCGGAGGAGCTGCAGGCCATCGTCTACGAGGTGGGCAAATCGCACCCGTTCGAGAACCTGCGCGACTGGTTCAAGGCGCTTTACGAGGTGCTGTTCGGCGAAAGCCAGGGGCCGCGCTTCGGCTCGTTCATCAAAGCCTACGGCATCGAAAATACGCGCGCGCTGATCGCCGAACGGCTTCAGCACGCAGCGGCGGCGGCCTGAACGGCGATGCCGGCCCGGACGATTTACAAGCTGCTGACGCGCAGCGAATGGGAAGACGCGCAAGCCGCGGGCGTTTATCGCGGTTCCTCGCACGATTGGCGCGACGGCTTCATCCATTTCTCGACCGCCGCGCAACTTGGCGAAACGGCGCGGAAATACTTCACGGGCGAGCCAGATCTGGTGCTCCTCGCGGTGGATGTGGGGACTTTGGAAAAGACCCCCTCACCCTGCCCCTCTCCCGCGAGGGGAGAGGGAACGCCTTCCCAACGGGCACAACCTGCCCCCTCTCCCCTGGCGGGAGAGGGCTGGGGTGAGGGGGGCTCACTCCGCTGGGAGCCGGCACGCTGCGGCGATCTGTTCCCGCATCTCTACGGGGACCTGCCGCTCGATGCGGTAAAGAGCGTAACCGCGATTCTGCCCGGCGTGGACGGCGTTCCCATTCTTCCCGGCGGGCTTGAGCCATGAACCGCCTCTGGCCCGCGGCCCGGGCAGGTCTTTTCCTGCTCGATCCCGAGACGGCGCACGAGGCATCGCTGCGCGCGCTCGAAGCCGGCCTCTACCCGCGTCCATGTAAACCGGACGATGCGCGCCTCAGCCAACCCCTGTTCGGCCTCGACTTCCCCAACCCTATTGGCGTGGCGGCGGGCTACGATAAGGACGCGCGGGTCTATAACGCGCTGTCCGGCATGGGCTTCGGTTTCGTCGAGACGGGCACCGTCACGCCCCGGCCGCAGCCCGGCAATCCGCGCCCGCGCATCTTCCGGCTCATCGGCGACCGCGCCATCGTGAACCGGATGGGCTTCAACAATGCGGGCCACGCGGCAGCTCAGTTGCGCCTGGCAAGCCGGCCGCCCAAGGGCATTCTCGGCATCAATATCGGCGCGAACCGCAACAGTGCGGACCCCATCGCGGATTACGTTGCGGGCGTGCACGCTCTTGGTCCGCTTGCGTCCTATCTCGCCGTCAACATCTCCTCGCCGAACACGCCGGGCCTGCGCGATTTGCAAGCGCCGGAGCGGCTCGACGCGCTGCTTGCGGCCGTAATGGAAGCGCGGGCCAGCCTGCCGCGCCCGGTGCCGGTGCTGGTGAAGCTCGCCCCGGACCTTGACGACGAGGATATCGCCCCGGCGATGGCTTGCATGCTCGCACATAAGGTCGACGGCGCAATCCTCACCAACACCACGCTTTCGCGCGACGGTGTTTCGGCAAGCCCGCATCGCGGCGAGGCCGGCGGACTGTCGGGGCGGCCGCTTTTCGCGCGCTCCACCCGTTTCCTCGCAAAGTGCTATCTTGCCACCGAAGGCAAGCTGCCGCTGATCGGCGTTGGCGGCATCGACACCGCGGAAGCCGCGCTGGTCAAAATCCGCGCCGGCGCGTCCCTGGTCCAGCTCTACACCGGGCTCATCTACACGGGTCCCAGCCTTCTGTCCGATATCAAATCCGCCCTGCTCGCGGAGATCGAAAAGAGCGCCTCTTCGCTCGCCAGCCTCGCCGGAACAGAGGCGGAGCGCTGGGCCAGGGGCTGAATAAGCCGGCGCGCATCGTCTCCCGGAACTTGATTACCCGATATTTCTGTGTGGCCCTCGGAAACATGCACCAACCCGCCTGTGTGCGGCTTATACCGAATCCGGTTGAATGCTTCACGAAGTCCCCCCTCATCCTGTCCTTCTCCCGCAAGGGGAGAAGGGACGCCTGAACTATCCGCAGTGGGAGTTCGAGGGTCCTCTCTCCCCTTGGGGAGAGAGACAGAGTGAAAGGGTCTTCGTGAAGCATTCAACCGAATTCGGTATTACCCCTCATCCTGTCCTTCTCCCGCAAGGGGAGAAGGAACCCTAGAATTACGCTCTGCCTTGCGGATAGGGCGCGTTCCCCTCTCCCCATCCGCATCCGCTTGCGGATGGGGTCGCTCCGAGCTGCAAGCTCGCCAAGGCGAGCTTGCCCGGACAGGGGCAGGGGTGAGGGGGGCCTTCCCCGAGCCCAGATGGACATATCGGGCTAATCAAATGCCGGTAATGCAGTGCGGCACTCGGCGCGGCGGCGCGCTATTCCAGCAGTCCAAAACCGTCCATGTAGCATGGGCAATAGCAATGGCCGCGGTGCTTGTGGAAGTGCCGGTGCCGATGATGCCTGTGCCAGCCTCGCCTATGATGGGAAGCCCAGTGGTGCCGTCCTGCTCTGCTGAATTCCTTGACCGGCGCGGGACTAACCGGCTGGACGCCGAACGCCGGCTCGACCGAGTTCTTGACCGAGAGCTGCGTGCCCTCGGGAAGGTTCAGCTCCGTCCAGGTGTATTGCAATTTGAGGCCGTCAGGGAAATTGCCCTTGCAGGTGTCGGGCTTGGTGCGGCGCAACTCTACTGTCGCCTTCCCGCCGCCGGCCGGGCTTGAGCTTACGTCAAAGTCGGCCTTCTTGGTGCAGCCGCCGGTCGGGACGGTTACGGCGATGCCCGCTGGGGTGGGCTCCGCGGAGACGATCCGCTCAAGCTCCTGAGCCGCACCCGCTGGGCTACCGCCTGCTGCAAGCAGCGTCAGCGATAACGCAAGGGCGAATGGCCTTGGATGGATACGCATTACCATTATTTTACCCCAAGCTAAAAGCAGGCTTCCCCTCAAAGGCGGCCTGCCACCGGCAGAACCCCTTTAATCATAGGACCATAGGACGCACCGTGAGAACCCATTGGATTAGCTATATATAGATAAGTCTTCGATTTTCGTAAACGGTGCGCCCATTTTGCTGCTCAGGTGACGGCGGGGCACACTTGTGGATATTCCGCACCGGTCCTCTAATCCATTAGGCGAAGCCCGATCCGGATCGCCTTTGCAGCGATGCAGCCACCGCATCGGAACATCCGTGGACGATTGGCAGCGTCCCTTCCAATGTGGAAGCGCGGCCGATCCACCGCGCACCCGGCGCCGCCGGAGATTGGCCGGCCTGTTTCCAGTTTGGAAGATCAAGTATATCCAGAAGTCTTTCTGTATGCACATATTGCATGTGCCCAATATATGCTTGCTGCATCTTACCCATTGCTGTAGGCTTGGCCTATTCTATAGGCCTGTCTTTAGCTTCTTCGCGCAGAAAGCGACAGAACCTCCGGTAGCGATATTTGGGGGCGAGAGGCTTTATTTCGCGAAAGAAGGGCAGCCATCAAGAATAACGGCGCCAACGGGGGAGGAAAATGCCCGCATCCCAGCAAATTTCCAGCGAAATCGAGCAGCGCTTCGGGGTAGGCCGGCGCGAGTTCATGACTTTTTGCGCCGGCATCGCCGCGACCATGGGCTTGCCTCAGGGCGCCACGGCGCAGGTCGCCGAAGCCATCACCAAGAAGCAGCGCCCATCCGTAATCTGGCTGCATCACCAGGAATGCACCGGCTGCACGGAGTCGATGCTGCGCGCCGAGCACCCCACGCTCGAAAAGCTCATCCTCGACATCATCTCGCTCGACTACCACGAGACGCTGTTCGCCGCTGCCGGCCATCAGATCGAGGCCGCCAAGCAATGCCGCGATGGAGAAAAACAAGGGCAAGTATCTGCTCGTGGTCGAAGGCGCCATCCCGATGAAGGACGGCGGCATCTACTGCAAGATCGGCGGCAAGACTTCGCTTGAGCTGACGCGCGAGGCAGCGGCCGGCGCCGCGGCGGTGATTGCGATTGGATCGTGCGCCTCGTGGGGCGGAATGCCTTCCACACCACCGAACCCGACCGGCTCCGTTGGCGTCGCGGAAGCGCTCGGCCGCAACGACATTCTTACCATTCCGGGCTGCCCGTCGAACCCGTATAACTTCCTCGCTTGCGTCGTTCACTTCCTGACCTTCGGCAAGCTTCCGCCCATCGATAGCAAGGGCCGCCCGCTGTTCGCCTACAGCCGGCTCATCCACGAGAACTGCGAGCGCCGCGCCCATTTCGACGCGGGCCGCTTCGCGCTGGAATTCGGCGACGAAGGCCACCGCAAGGGGCACTGCCTGTACAAGCTCGGCTGCAAAGGTCCGGAAACCTACGCCAACTGCTCCATCGTGCTGTTCGGCGATGCGGGCATGCAGTCCTGGCCAGTCGGCACGGGCCATCCCTGCATCGGCTGCAGCGAGAAGGGCATCGGCTTCACCAAGCCAATCCACGCGCTGGCCGACCTCAAGAACCAGCGTCCGCCTGTTGGATATGCGCGCGTCAACGAGGAGCAGGGCACCGGCCTGAATACGGCTGGAGTTGCGGTGCTCTCGGGCGTCGTGGGCGCGGCAGTCGGGGCCGGCGCGATGCTCACCAAGAAGCTCGGCGCCCTTGAGGGCGGCGGCCAGAAATCTGGCGAAACGCGTCAGGAGTAGCTCAAATGACCGTCAATCGCCGTGATTTCATGCGCGGAGGGTTAGGAGGCGCCGCAGCCGCGGCCGCTTGCGCAACCCTTGGCGCCAGCCCCGCGGAGGCGCGGGAAAACAAGACCGTGGCGGAAAACGCCATCGGCTTGCTCTACGACTCGACGCTCTGCATCGGCTGCAAGGCGTGCATGTCGGCGTGCAAAACGACCAACGAGCTGCCGCTCGATGACAATATCGGCGGCGGGCTTTGGGACACTCCGTTCGAGCTGTCCGGCAAGACCTACACCGTCATCAAGATGTACCAAGACGGCACCGCCCTCAACAAGGATCAGGTCAAGGACGGCTTCGCCCACATCAAGCGGCAATGCCTGCATTGCATCGATCCCTCTTGCGTCTCGGTCTGCCCGGTTAAGGCCATGACCAAGGATCCGAAGACGGGGGTTGTCTCCTACAATGCGGACGCCTGCATCGGCTGCCGCTACTGCGTCGCGGCGTGCCCATTCCACGTGCCGCAATTCCAGTACGACACGCCCTTCCCGCGCATCGCCAAGTGCCAGCTCTGCAAGGAGGAATTGGCCAAGGGCGATATCCCCGCTTGCGCCAAGGTGTGCCCGACGGGCGCCACGCTCTTCGGCAGCTACAAGGCTTTGACCGCCGAGATCGACCGGCGCAAGGCGATGAAGCCGGGCCAGGCGAACGTGTTCCCGCGGCGCACAGTCGATTCGGGCGACACGCACGAGCGTGCGGCGGCGCACTATACCGAGCAGGTTTACGGAGACAAGGCGCTGGGCGGCACGCAAGTGCGCTACCTCGCCGGAGTACCCTTCGAGAAGTTCGACCTTCCGGTGGGCCTGCCCGAGCGCTCCTACGCCTCTCAATCGGAAAGCATGCAGGAAGCGCTCTACAGCGGCCTAGCCGTTCCCGCTTCAGCGCTCGCCGGCCTCGTGCTGGCGGCCTTTTTCGGCACGAAAAAGCTACACGACGATGAGGAGGCCTAACATGACAGACATCCCCATCAGGCCAAGTATCCGCAGAAGGCATGAAGCGATTGGCGGAAGGCTGATAAGCAGGCTGACAATAGCCTTGTCGCTGCTCATCGGCATCGCGCTCTTCTTCCTTTACCAGCGCTTCGTGTACGGCCTCGGCGCCGTCACCAACATCAACAATGGCTACCCCTGGGGCATCTGGGTCGTGTGGGATGTGATCATCGCCACTGGCTTTGCCTGCGGCGGCTACGCCATGGCGCTCCTGGTCTACATCCTAAACCGGGGCGAGTTTCATCCGATGATACGCTCGGCGCTGACCGCCTCCGTGTTCGGTTACTCGCTCGGCGGCCTTTCGGTGCTTATCGACCTCGGGCGCTACTGGAACTTCTGGCATATCCTGTCGCCGTCCTATTTCAACCCCGGCTCGGTCATGTTCGAGGTCGCCGCCTGTATCACGCTCTACATCGTGGTGCTGTGGATCGAGTGGTTCCCGACCTTCCTCGAATGGCTCGGTACACGCGGCATCCAGAAGGCATTCGAGCGGATGCTGTTCGTCTTCATCGGTCTTGGCGTGCTTCTGCCAAGCATGCACCAAAGCTCGCTCGGCTCGCTCCTGATCGCGATGGGCTACCAGGTTCATCCGCTCTGGCAGACGCCGTTCCTGCCGCTGCTGTTCTTGATGACGGCCCTCTGCATGGGGTACGCCGTTGTCATCTTCGAGGCGACGCTGTCAGCCGTGGGCTTCGCCCGCGACGTGCGCGGGGAACTGCCACTGCTGGCAAGACTGGGCAAGATCGTCGCGTCCGTACTGCTGATGTTCTTGGTCTTGCGCTTCGCCGACATCCTCGACCGCGGCGTGGCTAACCGGCTCTTCGAGAGCAACCTGCAAACCACGATGTTCTGGATCGAGACGGCCCTGTTCGCCTTCCCGATCGCGGCATTCTCTCTCATCGGCGAACGCCCCCGGATGTCGAGGATGTTCCCGGCGGCGGCGAGCATGCTGGCAGGCGCGGTGCTCTACCGTATCGACGCTTACCTCGTGGCTTACAATAGCCCCACGCACTGGCACTACTTCCCGTCGGGCCCGGAAATCCTGGTGACGCTCGGCGTGATCGCCATCGAGGTGCTGGCCTTGATCGTCTTCGTGAAGAAATTCCCCATTCTGCCCGGCCAAGAATACCGTTGATGGGCACCCAAGTTTAAGGAGACCGTTCCGTGTCTAAGAGAATCACCATCGACCCCATTACCCGCATCGAAGGCCATCTGCGGGTGGATGCCGAGATCAACGATGGCAAGGTTACGAAGGCTTGGTCGTCCGGGCAGATGTGGCGCGGCGTCGAGCTGATCCTGCTCGGCCGCGACCCGCGCGACGCTTGGGCCATCACGCAGCGCATCTGCGGCGTGTGCACGACGGTGCATGCGATCACCTCGGTGCGCGCCGTCGAGAACGCGCTGCAGCTGGAAGTGCCGCTGAACGCCCAGTTCATCCGCAATATGATCCAGTCGGCGCACGCCATCCACGATCATATCGTGCACTTCTATCATCTATCGGCGCTCGACTTCGTGGACGTGGTTTCGGCGCTCAAGGCCGATCCGGTAAAGGCCGCGAACTGGATACAGCAATATAGCGACTGGCACCTCAACGGTAAGGAGGTCATGATCGCGACGCAGGAGAAGCTCAAGGCGTTCGTGGGCACGGGCCAGCTTGGGCCGTTCACCAACGGCTATTGGGGCCACCCGGCGATGAAGCTGTCGCCGGAGATCAACCTCGTCGCCGTGGCGCATTACCTGCAGGCGCTCGACGTGCAGCGCGAGGCCAACAAGATCGTCACCATCTTGGGCTCCAAGACCCCGCACATTCAGAACCTGGCGGTGGGCGGCGTCTCGAACCCGATTGCGGTCGATAGCCAGTCGGTGCTGACGGTGGACCGCCTGATGGCGATCAAGACGCAGATCGATAAGCTCGCCGACTTCGTGAAGAAGGTGTACCTGATCGACGTTGCCGCGATTGGCTCGGTCTATGCGGACTGGACCAAATACGGCGCGGGCGTGATGAACTACCTTTCGGCGCCGGATTTCCCGACCGACACGAGGGGCACGGAATTCATGTATCCGGGCGGGTATATTCCCGGCGGCGACCTCTCCAAATATCAGGCCATCAAGAGCTTCGGCGACGACTACTTCGGCAAGGGCGTCGAGGAATCCGTCAAGCACTCCTGGTATACCTACAGCAAGGAAGGCCCGCTGCACCCCTACAAGGGCGAAACGACGCCGCATTACACCGACTTCCAGGACGACGGCAAATATTCCTGGCTCAAGGCGCCAACCTTCTATGGCAAGCGCGCGCAGGTCGGCCCGCTGGCGGCGGTGCTCAACGCGGTGGCCGCTGGCCATAAGCCGACCACCGCCTACGTCACCAAGGTGCTCGACACGGTGTCGGCGCTGGTTGGCGCCAAGATCGGTGTCGATGCGCTGCACTCGACCATCGGCCGCCACGCCGCCCGCGCCGTCCGCTGCGCGGTGATGCTCGACCTGCTCGAAGCCAACTGGGAGAAGCTGATCGACAACATCGGCAAGGGCGACGTCGCCACCTTCAACAAGCCGGTGTTCCCGAAAGGCGAGATCATGGGCTTCGGCTTCCACGAGGCGCCGCGCGGCCTGCTTTCGCACTGGACCGTGATCCGCGATGGCAAGATCGCGAATTACCAATGCGTCGTGCCGTCGACCTGGAACGCCGGCCCGCGCTCGGAGGACGGCGAGCCGGGGCCCTACGAGGCGTCGCTGCTGGACAATCCGGTGGCCGATCCCGAGCAGCCGCTTGAGATCTTGCGCACCATCCACTCGTTCGACCCTTGCCTTGCCTGCGCCGTGCATGTACACGACGAGGAAACCGGTCAGGCCGTTAAGGTGACCGCGGTATAACGCAAAAGGGCTGGAGCCCCCTCGATGAGGGGGCTCGGGCGAAGCCCAGTACGGTGGAAGATAGCATGCGCGCGGTTGTGCTTGGGGTGGGCAATATTTTGCTCTCCGACGAAGGGATCGGCGTGCATGCCGTCAACGCGCTAGCCGCGCGCTACGAGCTGCCGCCCGAAGTCGTGGTGATCGATGGCGGCACCTCGGCGATGGACTGCCTCGACCAGATCGCCAGCGCCGATCTTTTGCTGATCGCGGACTGTGTGCGGGGCGGCCATGAGCCGGGCACCTTGGTCCGGCTCGGAGACGGCGAACTCAACGCGTTCTTCAGGACCAAGATTTCGCCGCACCAGGTGGGCCTCTCGGACGTGCTTGCGAACTCTGAACTTTCACGACATGGCGCCTGCCCGCACGGTGCTCATCGGCGCCGAGCCAAAATCGTTCAGCCTCGGCCTTGAGCCAACGCCGGAGCTTGCCGCCAAGCTGCCGGCCATCGTCGAAGCGCTGGCCGCCGAGCTGAAGGCGGCAGGGCTGAACCTCGTACCCCGCGCAGACGGCGCGGCTTAGGAGACCCTCGCCTATGTGCATCGGCATCCCCATGCGCGTCATCGAATGCGACGGGTTCACCGCGCTATGCGAAGGCCGCGGCGAGCAGCGGCGCGTGAATGTCATGCTGATCGAGGGCGCGGAGCCCGGCGCCTGGGTGCTGACCCACGCGGGAAACGCCGTGCGCGTGCTTGAGGACGAGGAGGCGTCGCAGATCAACGAGGCGCTGGATGCGCTTACCGCCGTGCTCAACGGCGACCCGGTGGATGGGTTTTTCGCCGACCTGCGGCGGCATTAGCCTCACCGTTCGCTGGCGTGATCCCGTGCGCACTGCGGCGCGGACACAGGATCTTAAAGGGCGCCGGCGCTCGTAAAGATCCCGGATACCGCCTTTGGCGTTTCCGGGATGACGATTGCTAACTATTCAACCTAAAAACGGCAGTTGACCTCCGCGCCGCGCAATTTCGCGGGGTGTTCTCAACCTATTGATGTGGGTTTTGCCGGTCAGGCTGGCGCCATAAGGCGCGGCGGCGAGCGCAGCCGGCGCCCGCCAAGCCAGGAGCGGAAGGCATGGGCAAGGATTTGTGCCCACCGTTGGACACCGGTCAACTGCTCCGCAGCCTTGACCAGCCCCCGCAGGAAGCGGGCAACACCTGTGAGCGCCAGTTCAGCCCAGCGGGCACGGCCATGCGCCGAAGCGATCCGTAGCGTGGTCTGGCGGCTATGGCGCGTCCGTTCGGCGATACCGGCGAGCAGCAGGGGACGGCTGGTGATCGCCTCCAGGTGTTTATCCGGCCCGGCCAGGCGCACGAAGATGTTCCACCAGTTGTAGACCAGCGCGACCATCCGGGCTGCGAGTTGGCAGCGGGCGAGGTCTTTGGTGGTGAAGCCACCCCAGCCCCACTGGTTCTTGAGTTCGTCGAAGGCATTTTCGCAATCGGCGCGGTCCCGGTAGAGCTGGGCGATGCTGAGCACCTCCTCATCGAACGAGGTTACGAGAACGGCATATTCCCACACTGCCGTGTCTTCGCCGATTTCCGCGAAGCTGAGCCGCAACTGGTTGCCATCGCCAGGCATGCTAGCTGCAATGCTGCCTTTCAGCCGCCGCCGCAAGACGATCACACGCCGCGAGCGGCTCCAGCCCATAAGCCGCAAGCTTTCCGTCCTGCCTTGCCAGCCCTGGCCCGCGTTCTGCCAGCCGTCCTTCTGAAAAGCCCGTTCGATCAGGGCCTTAACATTCTTGGTCTGCCGCAGCTTGAACAGATAATCGATGCCGCGGTTTTCGGCTTCCGAAAGCGTCTTTTCGGAGGTCATGCCGCTATCCCCGCGCAACAGCGCTGGCCAGCAATCGCGCGGCAAGCCATCGATCAGCCGCCACAGCCCCGGCGTACAATGTGCGCCGTTGTGCTCATCGCCGGGCGCCGTCTCCACACCCATCACCAGGCGGAGGCCCGCCAGCATATAGGTATGGTGAACATGGGTGGGGCGCCCCGGCTTTTTGGGATTGTAGCTGACAACGGCGCCTTCCTGATGCCCGTAAAGAAGCTTGACCGTTGTATCGATATCGATGATGTAGCGCTCGCCAAGCAGCGGCAGGACGCAAGCGTCGAGGTGCCGTTGCAGCCAGGCCAGGCCTTGTTCAAGGGGGATTGCCGCCAGGGCCCGGCGCAGCGAATCCTCGCTGACGATCCGGCTCATTCCCATGAGTTCCGGCAGTACGGTGTCCGAGCGCAGCGCGGTGACATGGGCGTAGCGGCGGTGCCCAGCCAGCGCCGATAGCACCCAGGTGCCAATCACGTCCCTGACTTCCGGCGCATTCGGGCTGGTATAGTGGAGCGGGCAGTCCGCGATCAAAGCGTCGAAAACCCCTGAGACTTTCAGGAACTCGATGAAATACACCGATGGCCCGAACGGCGTCAGCGGGCGCGATCCGTCCCACTCAACCTTCACCGTCCCGCCGAAGGTATCGAGAGTCTCCGCGTTCTCCGAAGCCGGTATTGCTACCGGTGCGTGCTCACCCGCAGGGTGAAGCGCTGGCAAGCCAATTTCCTCGCTCATGCCGCTGAAAATACGCGATTCTCACCCGTCGCGCCGATGACCAACTGCTGTTTTTAGGTTCAACGAATTCGGCGTCAAGCGTCGAAGCGCGGGAACAGAACCTCGTTTTCGATGCGGATATGGCCGGCCAGGTCGCGCGCGAATTTGGTGAGGCCGGCGTAAAGCGCATGCCAGGCAGCGCAGCCGTCCTCGGGCGGACGAAGGGCGGCGATAAACTCCTCCAACGCCTCCACTTGGTAATTATGATAGTCGTGTTCGAGGCGCATCATTTCGATTGCGAGCTTGTTAACGGGTCCGCTTGCAAACATTGGAAAGAGCACATGCTCTTCTATTTGCATGTGTGTCTCCAGCCTATCGGCCATCTCTTCCAGGAACTTCGCAAAACCGCGCAGAGCTTCAGTGTGGTTGCCATGGACGCTTTCAACCTCGCGCGCGAGCACAATCAGCCCCGGAAGCTCCGCCCGGTGAACCTTATGATAGCGTTCGATGATGTAGGCGATGATGCCGCCGGTGTCATCGGGTGCCGCTTTGTCTTCGTAAGGGCTCGCCGCTCCTGCAGCATTGCCTGCGACGGCGTTTGAAAGGAGTGGCTCAAAGGGCAGCACCGTCGATCGTTCCATGGTTTCCTCCGCAAGTACAAGCGCTTAGAACTGTTATCGAGAAGCCACTTTCGCTGCGCAAACGATGTGGCTTTCGGTATTAGCCGCCCCTTGTGACGGCGCCGAAGCGCTTCACGGTGACGGCCAGGGGTGCATTTCGCACTGGACCAATGTGCAGCTTAGGAAACGCCAGCGTTTTGAGATTCCGCAATGATAGTGGCACTATTATGCAACAGGTGCTTTCGCAAAAAGCCAGCGACGCGATGCACGAATGTCTCGCAGACGTTAGGCGGCATTAGTTCCAAGAGCCGGTGATCCATAATACGCGCATTACCCCTCACCCCAGCCCTCTCCCAATGGGAGAGGGAGTCCCGTCGCTGCCGTTGAGAAGGCATCCCCTCTCCCATGGGGAGAGGGACAGGGTGAGGGGTAACGCCCTGTGGCCATGGCTCATCCCTCAGCGGTAGCGACTACTCGCTAATTCATGCTGTCTTTCGCGGCGCCGCCGGCATCCAGCGCGGCCGTTGGCGCTTCAGGGGCCGATCCCCGCACCACCGTCAAGGACATCGGCGGCAAGCTAAGCGACAGCGGTTTGCCGCTTTCGGTCTGGTATTGCTCCGGGGGCTTGGAAAACTTGGGATGCCCGCCGTCCCGGTTGGAATGCCAGGCGTATTGCCGGGGCGAGTATTGGAACACCTCGTGCGGCCCGCGCCAGCCGGCAGCGTTCGCCCCTGCGCCCTCGAAACGGACATCGGCAGTCCGCGCCCGCACAGGGTCTTTGTTGAGGACCAAGAGTGCCCACTGGCCATCGGGCCGGCGAACCGCGTAGGCGGCGAGGCTTCCATCGGCCCCGGCACCGCTGACGCGCGCGCGATAAAGGTTATGCAAGCCGTCCGGCGCGCCAAGCCACTCCTGCCCGGCGAGTTTCGCGCCGTAGTAGGTGGGAAGGCGCCATTTGATCTTGCCGTCCGCCCCAGCTTGGAGCGCCATGAGATTGCCCCAGGTGTCGCAGGCAGCGCCTTCCTTCATGGGGCTGCCGGGCTCGACGCCATAGAGATAAACGGTCTTGATACCGGCCATCAAAGACTGCGCGACGATCTCGGCATTAAGAAGCGCGGCGGGAACTTCGACCTCCGTTTGCCCGGCGAAGGAGGAGTAGCCGAATTCGGTGACGATCCAGGGGATATTTCTGGGAACGCCATCCTCATCGAGCCGCCGCAGCATTTGCTGTAAGAGCTTCGGATGCTCGATGAGCTGCTTCGATGGCGCGTCCTCGCACAGATCGTCGAAGGGATACCATTCGAAGGAGAAGAAGCCGAAATCGCCGCTGCGCTTCTTCTCTTCCATGTAGCCGAGGAACCGCTTCATCCAGGAGGTGCGCCCGGCATCGTCCGGTATGGCGTTCCAGCCATCGACCTCGGACTGGAAGCCAGGCCCGCCCATGACCAGCGCGGGATTTTCGCGGCGGATGGCCTCGGCGAATTGAATAAAAAGCGCGGCGTAATGCTCGGGCGAGACATATTGGCCGTCTGGCTCCTCGCCGAGTTCGATCTGCCGGACGTCGTAGCCGCGCGCTTTCAGGAAGCGGATTTCGGCGGCGGCATTTTCCGGCGTGTCGTAAAGCAGGCCAGTGGGCATCAGCACGGGGCGGCCGCGCGTCAGCCCGGAGTGCATGAAGCGGTCGATGCCGGGCTGTTCGATCTTCGCGTCGCGGTCGATGGCGCGGTGCCAGGGATCGGTGGACGAGGTTACGATCTTGGTTTGGGTCTTGCCGTTTGCCGCATGGGCAACGCGGTCCTGGAGGCTGCCGTTGCGATCGAGCGTGCCAGCGTAAAGCTCGCGGATGGCGAAGCCGAGCCGGTCGCGAATATCGGCCGCCCCGGCCGGGGCCGTCCCGGAGCGCTTCTTCAACAGGATGCGGAGGTAATGCGTGCGTACCGGCGCATCGCTCAGCCGCGATACAACGTCGCCGCCAGTCCCTCCAGCTACGGTCCCTTTCGGGAAAGCCCGCCAGCGGCCCCGCAGCATATCCTTATAGAATTCGGCCGGCTCCCCTTCCCAATACTGCACCTCGTAGGCGATCGCGAATGGCTCGCCCCAGAGGATGCGCAAGCCATCGACGCCAACCTCCTTCCCGAAGTTTATCAGCACCCATTGGGGGGTCCGTGCATTGTCCTCCCCGGTGAAATGCTCGTCGAGATAGGGATTGCTCTTCCAGAAGCTCGCCTCGTCGCCGTCATCGAGCCGGGAATAGCCGTCGTGGTTCGCCTGATCGTGGGTGTTGCCCCGGCGCGGCAGCCGGTAGCCGTTGGTTGCCTGGATCGGCTTTTCCGCTCTATCGCTCGAAACCCAATAGCCTTGGGCGTGCTCGGGGTCGCTCCATGTTCCCTCCTCGTTCCAGTGCCAGACCGCCGCTCCAAGCTCGGTCCGCAACCGGTAGGAAAGCCGGTGGAAAGGGATGGAGGAGATTTCCGCCACCGCCTCGGGGGTATAGGTTCGCTCCAGATCGCCCTGCTGATGGCCGTCCAGTCCAGCGCCCAGAGCCTCCGAAGGGATCGCCAGCGCGGCCGCCTGCCCGGTCTCGATCAGGATTGCCGCCGTTTCGGACGCCGCCACTTGACCGGGTAGCAGGAGGATCAGTGAAGACAGGCAAAAGATGTGCAGCCGCAAGGATTGCCTCCAAACCGTGAAAACAGGCGGCGCAAATAAGGGCAGGCCGCACATTGCCCCGATGACATACGTTAGTGGCGGAGCCGGCGGCTAGGGTTCAATCAACCTTTTTCTTACTTTCGGTGTACCCCGCCTATTTCCCGGTCACGTCCGCCATGCCCCTCTATCGGGCAGGCCGCCCACTTATTGTGCAGTTTTTTAGCCTGCGAATTGAGGTTGCACGCAAGTCCGGCCGGCTTTGGCGCTTCAATGGTGGATTTACGGTTTTTTTGGGCTGCGTGGGCACGATGGCGGGGCTGCGGAGTTTGGCACAGCTTTTGATTACGGCTATGCGGGCCTCGCAGGGACTCCCCGGTCACCCGGCGGAAGCAAGGGCAGGGTTCGAAGCCAAGGACTTTAATGGAGGACGTATAATGAAGATGGTGATGGCGATTATAAAGCCTTTCAAACTCGACGAGGTGCGCCAAGCTCTCGACGACGCCGGCATCGAGGGGATGACCGTTAGCGAGGTCAAGGGCTATGGCCGCCAAAAGGGGCACAAAGAGGTCTATCGCGGCGCCGAGTACGAGGTGAGCTTCGTGCCGAAGCTCAAGATCGAGGCCGTGGTTCCCACGGAGTCGGTCGCCAAAGTCATCGAGGCAATCACCTCGGTCGCAAAAACCGGGCAGATCGGGGACGGCAAGATCTTCGTCACGCCAGTCGAGCAATCGGTGCGTATCCGCACCGGCGAAACAGATGCGGATGCACTTTAGTAATCAAGAAGGGAACAAGAGAATGAAGACGGTTTGGCGTAATTTGGCCCTCGTTGCGGTTGCCGCGCTCGGCGCTGCCGCGATCATGGACCCGGCGTTCGCGGAGGAAGCCGCGAAGACAGCGGTGAAGGCCCCCGATCTTGTTGTGAACAAGGCTGACGACGGCTGGATGATGACCTCCTCGCTGCTCGTGCTGCTGATGACCGTTCCGGGCTTGGCGCTGTTCTACGGCGGCATGGTGCGGACGAAGAACATGCTGTCCATGCTGACGCAAGTGCTGATGATCCAATGCATCGTTTGCGTGGCCTGGTTCGTCTACGGCTACAGCCTTGCCTTCACCGAAGGCCACGGCTTCTTCTCTGGCTTTATCGGCAGCTTCGACCGGCTGTTCATGCACGGGATCGACCCCAAGGCGCCCGCCGCGACCTTCTCGGTCGGCGTTGGCATCGACGAACTCGTCTACGTTTGCTTCCAGATGACCTTCGCCGCGATCACCACGGCGCTGGCGATTGGAGGCTTCGCCGAGCGCATGAAGTTCTCGGCCGTCGTGCTGTTCGCCATCCTCTGGCTGACGATCGTCTATATCCCGATCGCTCACTCGGTGTGGTTCAACCCTGGCCCGAACGACCTCGCCACGGCTAACGACGCCGCGATGGCCCGCTCCGGCTTCGGCTTCCAGATGGGCGCGCTCGACTTCGCAGGCGGCACCGTCGTTCATATCAACGCAGGTGTCGCGGGCATGGTTGGCGCTCTTCTGCTCGGCCGCCGTATTGGCTTCGGCAAGGAAGCGATGCCTCCCCACTCGCTGACGCTCACCATGGTCGGCGCTTCGCTGCTGTGGGTCGGCTGGTTCGGCTTCAACGCTGGCTCGAACCTCGAATCGAATGCCGGCGCGGTGCTCGCCATGGCCAACACCTTCGTCGCAACCGCGGCAGCAGGCGTTTCCTGGCTCCTCGTCGAGTGGCTGTTCAAGGGCAAGCCGAGCCTGCTCGGCCTCGCTTCTGGCGTCGTCGCCGGCCTCGTCGCGGTAACGCCCGCCTCGGGTTACGCTGGCCCGATGGGCGCGCTGATCCTCGGCGCAGTGGCCGGTGTCGCGTGCTTCTTCATGGTAACAGCGGTGAAGAGCGCGCTCGGCTATGACGACACGCTCGACGTGTTCGGCGTCCATGCCATCGGCGGCTTCATTGGCGCCATCGGCACGGGCATCGTCGCGGCTCCCATCTATGGCGGCGCCGGCGTTGTGGATTATACGAAGTGCGTGATCAAGGACGGCCTCGTCACCAGCGATTGCCCCATCGGCGACTACGACGTGATGGCCCAGGTGTTCATCCAGTTCAAGAACGCCCTGATCACCATCGGCTGGTCCGCGGTCGGCAGCCTGATCGTCTACCTCATCATCTCGGTGCTCGTCGGCTTGCGCGTCTCCCCGGAAACGGAGCGCGAGGGCCTCGACATCGCCGAGCATGGCGAGCGCGCTTACAACATGTAAGTCACGGCGGTGGCGTTCGCGCCACCCTGGCCTGCCCGCGCGGCAGTTCCCTCCTCCTGAACCGCGCCGCTGCCGCGGCAGGCCGCTAAGCCCGGGACCCCGTGTCCCGGGCTTTTTCGTCTGCCGGTATCCATTGCCCGCCGCCGGCCTTACGTTGTAGAAGTCTGGCTCTTGCTGCAGCGCGGAGGACAGCGTGCCCACCATCGTAGGATTAGCCGGAAGCCCGTCGGTGCCGTCGCGGACGCAGGCGCTCGTGCAAACGGCGCTTGCCCGCATTGCCGCGCAAAGCGGTGCTGACGCCCGCCTGATCGATCTGGCCGCCCTGGTGCCGGACCTCGGCATACGCTCGCGGGCGGAGGCTTCTGACCGCGTCGAGGAGGCGCTGCGTGCCATCGAGGGCGCGGACCTGCTGATCGTGGGCTCGCCCGTCTACAAGGGCTCCTATCCTGGACTGCTCAAGCATCTGATCGACCTCCTGGATTACCCCTGCCTCGCTGGAACGCCCGTTGGCCTCATGGCAACCGGCGGAAGCGACCGGCACGCGCTGGTGGCCGAGTATCAGCTCCGGCCGCTGTTCGCCTTCTTCGGCGCCAAGACGCTCGCCACCGCCGTGTTCATCCCGGACAAGGCGATCCACAACGGCTGGGTGACGGATGAGGCTTACGGCGCCCGGCTCAACCAGATGATCGCCGAGGCGGTCCATGAGCTGAAAACCGCGCGCACTCTCCCGGCCGCACCTTCGGTCACCTCCTGTTAACTCACTTTGCCGGCAAATCCCTGCGATTTGCGCCGCTTTTGATATTGAACTAATTTATCAGATGCGCTTTGACAAAGCGTTAAGCGCGGGCGCTTGGGAGTAAGTCATTGATCTTCCGAGGCAAATATATCCATCCCGTTCGCGTTCGAGCTGCAATATTGGTTAATCGGGAATCTGCCGGTATATTTAAACGGATTTCGGAATCGTGGAATTCGACCCAAAACGGCAAAAGATTCGCAAAAATGCGGCGGCGGAAAATATGAAGATCCGGCGTTAACTATACGCGCATTAACCACGATAGCGCCCTACGGGAATCGTTCGATCAGGCTCTTGCAGGTCATAGCTTGCGCCAAGCTGGCGCGGCGGCTCACCGGCGAATCCTGTGTATCTTGCCCCAGCCATCAGTTTCACACACGGCTTACGTGGTCTCCGTGCCCGGTGCGCAGGCTTCCCGGGTTCTGTAAGCGGCTGCGCGGGCAACTGCAATTGTTGGGACAGGCCGGATACGGTCCAGGAAATGCGATGCAAATTCATCTTCCGGCTGCTTGCGATGTCGATCGTTCCCTTTCCGTGTGGCTCACGGAATACCCGCAACTTAGGGCGATGCTAAGCCGCGGGACTGAACCCGCCCGGGCGTTGCGCTTTCTGGGGCTCAAAGACTGGAGCGAGGGCCGGCTGGAGGCCGCCATTTGCCTGCTGTCAGCCGCGGCGGCGTTGGAACCGGACGCGCCGGCGATATGGAGCGATCTGGGCGGGGCATATTATGCCATGAGCCGCTTGAAAGAGGCTCGCACCTGCACATTGATATCGCTCGATAAAGATTGTGCGCAGCCCTCCGTATGGCTGCTGCTGGGGACAATTCAGAGCGATACCCTGGACGATGCCGGGGCGGAGAGTGCCTTTTTTCAGGCGCTCCAACTCGACCCGCGGCATGCGGCCGCCTTTGCCGGTCTTGGGCTGTTGTATTTCCGGCAGCGCCGTTTCAAGGAGGCCGCGGACTGGCTGGGCGGCGCTATCCGCCTTGAAAATCAGGTTCCCGCGCTCAACCGCTGCCTCGGTCAGGCCCTGTATTTCCTCGGGGATTTCACGCGCGCCGCGGCTGCCTTCGAGTTCGACGCCCGGCTCAACCCAAGCGACGCAAAAATTCGAAGGAGGCTTGCGCTTTGCCGCTTTGCCGAAACCATGATCGGGCAGGATCTGCAATCGGCGGTGGCGATTTACAACGAAATTGCAGGGCCGCACGCGGAAGATCTGGATACCGTGACCAGGACGGCGTTCCACCTGCTGAGCAGCTATGGCTATCACAGCGCGGCCATAAAATTGGGGCAGGCGCGGCTCGCTTTGGCGCCCGGCGATCCGGCACAGAGCTATCTCCTCGCGGCTTTGGCACATGAGCCCCTAAGCCGCGCCCCCGAAACTTACATTATTGACCATTTCAATCGTTTCGCGGAGACGTTCGATGCACAGCTTGTCGATATACTCGGCTACCGCGCTCCCGAAGACCTGTATGCTCTCGTGGCTGAAACCGGCCGAACGTTCCCGGAAGTTCTCGATCTAGGCTGCGGTACTGGACTGGCTGGTCCTCTGCTTCGGGCTCTTGCGGGAACCTTGACGGGCGTGGACTTGGCGCGAAAGATGCTGGAGAAGGCAGCGCAACGATGCGTATACGATCATCTGGTCGAGGGCGAAATCCTATGTTTTCTCGATCCCCAGCCCGAATGCTTCGACCTGATATTTGCCACGGATGTCCTGATTTACTTCGGCGACTTGGCCCGCGTGATGAGCAGTGCCGCACAGTCGTTGAAGCCAGGCGGCTTGTTTGCTTTCAGCATCGAACGCGCGCGCGAGCCGGGCTATGTTCTCCTGCCATCGGGCCGGTTCGCCCACCATTCGTCTTACATCGAGGAATTGGCGCGCGAAAATTTCACCGTGGTCCAAGCCGTGCCAAAGATAATCCGTCTCGAAGCAGGCCAGCCCGTCGAAGGACTTCTTTATGTCTTGCAGCGGCGTTAAACCAAATCCGCTTTGAGCGCTTGGCGAAGTCCCCCCTCATCCTGTCCTTCTCCGGGCAAGCACGCCTTGGCGTGCTTGCGTCTTTTGCTGCCGCACCCGCAAGCGGGTGCGGACGGGGAGAAGGAACGCTGCCGCAACGGTTGCGGACTCCCTCTCCCCTTGGGGAGAGGGTTGGGGTGAGGGGGTCTTTTGCTGAGGCACTTTGTAACCTCCTAAGGCGCGGCGGTGCGGGAATAGACCGCCGCGACCTTATCCGCGTACAAAAGGCTCCAGCCGGATAATGCCTCCATCACGGCTCTAATGGACGAGGACGCGCCCACGATCACCCATTGGATGCCGCGCTGCTCAAGCGTTTGCACGATGCGCGCACGATTGGGCTGTATCAGCTCCGCATAGTCCTCAAGAAACTTGTCGCCATACATGTCCGCCCTGCCGTCGATGAACGGGCGCACGCCATTAAAAATGAGGAAGCCGCCGAAATTATACTCGTTGAGCACCGGCATGGCGGCAAGGCTCGCCGGCACATGGGCGAAGGCCGCGCCGGGCGAGGTGAAGATGTCCTCGCGCACCGTGGGGTGAGCGAGGCGGAAGCCCGTTGCCGCGATGGCGAGGAACAGCGAGACGGCCAGAGCCGCCGCGGGTTTCCCCATCCCTGGAACCCGGACAGGTTTTAGGTGGCCCAAGGCCACCCCCAGCGGCCCGGCGAAAAGCAGCGATCCCGTGACGCCAAACAGCATCTCGTGGCGTGCATGCTGAAAGGCGAGATGGAGAAGCCCCATCAGCATTAGGAGCCGCAGGACCGGCACCCGCACGCCGCGCGAAAGGCTTACGTACAAGGCGGCCATCAGCGCGGCTTCGAGCGGCGGGGTGGATTGGAAATCGAGGCTCTTCCATTCGCCGATAAGGCCGAGCTGTTTCATGCTCATAAGCTCGATGGGGAAGACGAGCCCGTGCCAGCCATGCGGAGTAATCAAGGCCGCCACAACGGCGCAAGCCAGGAACAGGCCCCATTTGCGCACCGTATGCCGCCACTCCGCGCCGGCGGCAATCGCGGCCTCAAGGGCCAAGGCGCAGGCCAGGGCAAGCCCAAAGAGGAAACTGCCGTGGAGGTTCGCCCAGAGCGTCATCAACGGCAGCAGGAGCCATGGCACGCGCCGCTGTTCCACGGCGATGAGAAGCCCGGCCGTCCAGACCTCGATCAGCGGAAGGGCGAGAAGGTGCGGGCGCGCGAGCAGCGAGCCGGCGATGCAGGCGGCGCCGGTCAGGAGCATAAGGCTTGCGGGCAGCGGATCGAGCCAGCGCGATAGATGGCGTGCCAGAAGGCCCAGCGTCAGGGCCAGCGCGGCGCCGGAGAGGATAAGCATCCCGCTCCAGCCGCCGAGCCGGTAGGCGATGGACATGATAAGCTCGGACAGCCACTCATGCGCCACCCATGGCGCGCCGGCGAATGTGTAAGAGAACGGGTCCACGCTGGGAACGGCCCGGTGCTGGATGATCCAATTGCCCGCCGCGATGTGCATGTAGGTATCGCCGTCGTTCAATATTTGCGGCGCGAACAGGCACAGGATGTATCCGCCGGATGCGGCCAGTATCCAGAGCGGAAGCCGTATGGAGTGCATGCTGGAGCCTTTTTCGGGCCGGGACGCCCGCGAACCGGGACCGCAGCCTATCCGCCGCCTGCGATAGGAATAGCAAGCGATCTCAACCTGGGCTATTGCGGCGGCGAACCAGTCTGAAGATAATCGCCAATGCGGGGATGAAACCGGTGCCGGCTTGACGGCCAGCGTTATCGGGCTCATTCGAGAGGCTCGCCATCCTGCCGCGGGCCAGAGATACGCCGCAGGAGGCTCTGAACGAGCCTCACGCGCCGGTTGCTGCCGCGTTTATTGGAAGCGATCCAAAGAATGTTGCCGGCGGCCTTGGGGGGGCGCCAAGGTTCAACGATGCTGCCGCTGGCAAGTGCCCCGGCACAGAGATAATCCGGCAGTACGCTCAATCCCGCGCCGGCTTGAACGAGGCCCAGCACAGCGCGGAGGTCGGGCGCTGTCGAGACCCGCAGCAAAGCAGGATCGCGGCCGAGAGCATTGCGAAAGAAGCGCCGGATCAGAGGAAGGCCTGCATCGTAGGCGACCCAAGGAACCGCTTCCAGGCTCGCCGCAAGCGCGCAGGTGCCGGTTGGCAGAGCGAGCAGGTGTGCTTGCCGCGGTGCTGCCACCAGAAGGAATGCTTCATGGAACAGGCGCTCATACGCGATGGCTGCACTCGTTATCCGCTGCGTGGCGATGACGATGTCGAGTTCGGCCCGTTCAAGCCTTTCGATCAGGCCGCGCGTGTGACCGAAATGGGCGTGCACCGTCACTCCATGATCGTTTGCGGACGCCAATGCCGGCAGAGCGATTTCCGCCATGAACTCGGCCGGCCCGCCAATAGTGACCGCGCCGCCCGCGTCGTCGCTGTGCGCGGCGAGTGCGGAGAAGGACTGCTCAAGCATGTCGAGATGAGGGGCAATCCTCTGCGCCAGCGCGTCCGCCGAGGCAGTCGCGGCGATGCCTCTGCCTGCACGCTCGAATAGCTGCCGTCCGAGCCGGCTTTCCAGCGCCTTGATATGACCGGTGACCGCCGGCTGGGTAAGCCCGAGCGAATGGGCTGCCGCGGTCATCGAGGAGAGCCGGTGCACGGCAAGAAATGTGCGGAGATGGTCGAGGTGACTCATAACTCTTCTTATTCGATGGCGGAAAATATACGATTTCCCAATGGATCGGTGCGTCCTTACCTTATGCGGTGTTCAATGGCAAACAGTTGGGAGCATCAAATGGCGAAATCTCTTTCCATCCTCATCGTTACCACCTCGCATGCGGTTCTCGGCTCCACGGGCAAGGCTACCGGGGTTTGGCTGGAAGAGCTGGCTGCGCCCTATTATGCCTTCCGGGACGCGGGCGCATCGGTCACGATCGCCTCGATCGCGGGCGGCGCGGTGCCCATCGACCCGCGAAGCGCCCAAGGCGATCTGACGGCCAGCGTGACGCGGTTCCTCGCCGATCCAGACGCAAAGCGCGCCGTTGAGGCCACGCCGGCAATTGGCGCGGCCGATATTTCATCGTTCGACGCAATCTTTCTGCCGGGCGGGCATGGCACCATGTGGGACTTGCCAGAAAGCGCTGAGCTCGCGGCTCGCATCGGCCAAGCCTACGAATCCGGCAAGATCGTCGCGGCGGTATGCCATGGCCCGGCCGGCCTCGTTTCCGCGAAACGGGCTGACGGTTCACCGCTTGTCGCTGGCAAGCGGGTGAGCGCTTTCACCAACGAAGAGGAAGAAGCCGCGGGCCTGACGGAAGCGGTTCCGTTCCTGCTCGAAACACGGCTGGCGGAGCTAGGCGCCAAGATCGAGAAGGGGCCACGGTTCCAGCCTTTCGCTATTCGCGACGGAATGCTCGTGACCGGACAGAATCCGGCGTCCTCGGCGCGCGTGGCGGAACTCGTTCTTGAAGCCGCGCGGCAATGAACCTTTCGCTTCCTTGCGGAAAATTCGCCGGGATGTAATACAAGCCGCCAGAAGTCTTGACACAGAAGTCTTGACCATTGCGGCGCCCGCCGCGGCAATCCATAATTAGGTCAAAGCGCTAAAGCTGTATTGCTTCGCTTCGCTCGCAATGACGGCCACTCCGCTTTCGCCGGCACTGATTTAAATAATGAGATGCGTCCGCCCCCTGCCTATGCCGGCTCCGGTTGCCGGCGCTTGCTCAGCGCTTCGGCGATGGCGTCCGGGCATGCCTCAATCACCTGGATATAGGACTGCGCCGCTTGATCGGGCTCGGTACGGTATTGCTCCCAATCGCGCAAGGTGCTGAGCGGTATGCCGTAACGCTTGGCGAATTCCTCCTGCGTGAGGTGCAGCTTCATGCGCAGGCGCTTCGCGGGCGAAAACGGCTTCATGCGCGCGAGTTGCTCCTCGGTCAGCGGCTGGGCGTCAGGATCGGAGAGCGCGGCGGCAAGAATCTCTTCATCGGTCATCGCATCCGCGCGCGACCAGTCGAAATTCTCAGGAGTGACTTTTGCGAACTTTTTCATGATAGCGCTTTCGTTCATGTGGCGCAGCCAGCCTCGCTGAGATAAGGCGAGTCCGCCTGCCGATTGTATACGTGACGGCAAGAAGCCGGCCGCCAACAACGCCAGTGATATTATAACGATCTTCGCCATAATGCTCCCGGCCGTCCAGCTCCTCAACAGCAGCTGGGTCATCAAAAACGTACCGGGCAACCTCAAAGCTGATGCCATGCTTTGCGTTATTGCGGGCTGCTTTCTTCTCATCCCACTCAAAGTCGTCTTCGTTCATGAAGATACTGGAATTCCGTAGTTTCGTCAATTTCGCCGTGTTAGTGCGCGCAACTCAAGCTAGAATAATATAGGTTGTTTAAACGGTGAAGCCAAAGATGGCGCCGCTCTTGCGCCGGTTGCATTTCTGAGGCGCATCGGCGAATGTTCCGCGATGCCGGCCACGGAGCTTTCCCTTTTCGACCTGGATGCGCCCGAAGGTGCGCTGCGGCGCGCTGCCGCCAGCACGGTGCCGGTGCTGCTGCCGCTGGCGCTTGCCGAGCCTTACACCTACGGGGTTCCGGACGGCGAGACGCTCGCGCCCGGCGGCTTCGTGGTGGTGCCGCTTGGGCCGATGAAGCGCATCGGCGTGGTCTGGCGCGAGGGGGGTGAGCGCAAGCCTTTCGACCCCAAGAAACTCAAGTTCATCGTTGCGGCGCTCGACGTGCCGCCGCTGCCGCCGGTCAACCTCGCCTTCGCCGATTGGGTCGCGAACTACACGCTGGCACCCAAGGGCATGGTGCTGCAGATGATGATGAGCGCGCGGCTGGTGTTCGAGGCCGAGGAGCCGCGCTGGGGCTTCCGGCTGGGCGGGGCCGCGCCGGCGCGCATGACGGCGGCGCGCGAGCGCGTTCTGGCCGTGCTCGCCGATAACGCGGTGTGGTCCAAGAAGCGGCTGATGGACGCGGCCCAGGTGAGCGCGGCCGTGATCGACGGGCTCGCGGAGGCGGGTAGCCTGATCCGGGCAGAGCTTCCGCGCGCGCGTCCGGTGGCTCCCAAGCCCGATTTCGGCCAGGCGGATTTGAGCGAGCGCCAGGCGGCGGCGGCGGCCCAGCTCCGCGAGAGCATCGCCAAGGGCGGCTTTAGCGCGACGCTTCTGGATGGCGTGACAGGCTCGGGCAAAACCGAGGTCTATTTCGAGGCGGTCGCGGAAGCGCTGCGCCAAGCCCATGCTCAAGTGCTGATCCTGCTGCCCGAAATCGCGCTGACCAACCAATTCCTGGAGCGGTTCGAGAAGCGCTTCGGCTGCCGCCCCGCCGAGTGGCATTCCGCCGTCTCCGCCAAGGAGCGCGCGCGCGTCTGGCGCGGCGTGGCGGAAGGCGATGTGCGGGTGGTGGCGGGCGCGCGCTCGGCGCTGTTCCTGCCGTTCGCGGACCTCGGGCTGATCGTGGTGGACGAGGAGCACGACCCCTCGTTCAAGCAGGACGACCGCGTTATCTATCAGGCGCGCGATATGGCGGTGGTGCGCGCCTCGCTCAGCAAAATCCCGATCATCCTCAGCTCGGCCACGCCGTCGGTGGAAAGCGTCGTCAACGTCCGGCGCGGGCGTTATGCGCATGCGGTTCTGCCCGCGCGGTTCTCAGGCAACAGCTTGCCGCAGGTCGAGGCGGTGGACCTGAAAGCGGTGGTGCCGGAAAAAGGCACTTGGCTTAGCCCGCCGGTGGTCGAGGCTGTCAACGCGGCGCTCGGCAGAAGCGAGCAGGCGCTCCTCTTCCTGAACCGCCGCGGCTACGCGCCGCTCACCCTCTGCCGCGCCTGCGGCAACCGCTTCACCTGCCCGCAATGCACCGCCTATCTCGTCGAGCACCGCCTGCGCGGCCGGCTGATCTGCCATCATTGCGGCTTCTCGCTGCCCTTCCCGAAGGCGTGCCCGGCCTGCAACCGCGAGGGCGTGCTGGCGGCTTCCGGCCCCGGCATCGAGCGCGTGCTGGAGGAGGTGAAAAACCGCTGGCCGGACGCGCGCACCTGCGTGCTGTCGAGCGACCTCGTGCCGACCACAGCGGCGCTGCGCGAAGTCCTCACGCGCATCACGGCGGGCGAGGCCGATATTATCGTGGGCACGCAGCTCGTCTCGAAGGGGCACAATTTCCCGCTGCTTTCCTTCGTGGGCGTGGTCGATGGCGATTTGAGCCTGGCCACCGCCGATCCGCGCGCGGGCGAGCGCACCTTCCAGCTGCTGCACCAGGTGACGGGCCGGGCGGGGCGGTTCGGCGCGCCGGGCTTCGGGCTGATCCAGACGCATTACCCGGATCATCCTGTCATGCGCGCGCTGGTGACCGGCGACCGGCAGGGCTTTTATGAGGCCGAGATCGCCATGCGCGAGGAGGCGGGGCTGCCGCCGTTCGGGCGGCTCGCAGCCATCGTGGTGCAGGCGAAAGAGCGGCAGGCCGCCGAACACTTCGCGCGCGCGCTGGCGCTGGCGGCGCCCGAGGCGCGGCTGATCCAGGTGCTGGGGCCGGTGGAGGCGCCGCTCGCCGTGATCCGGGGCTGGCACCGGCAGCGGCTGCTGGTCAAGGCCGCGCGCGAGGCGGATTTGCAGGGGTATCTGCGCGCGTGGCTCGATGACGCCGAGCAGCCGCGCGGCAGCGTCAAGTTGCATGTGGATGTCGATCCGTACAGTTTTTTGTGAGCGGCTAGTTATGCTAGTGGTCAAAGTCTAGCGCTTGGTGCGCAGTCTGGAGGCTCGCCCGGAGGGCGGAGTTTGCCCCCATTAGCTCTCTCCAACCTTTCGCTATTAGCGGCACTGAGGGGGGGGAGAATGCGGCTATCAAGTGACAGCTCGTCTCCTTTTGGAAACGCGAAAGAGGCATTAACGATGAAGTGGGATGTTTTTATCTCGCACGCAAGCGAGGATAAGGAAGAAGCCGCTAGGCCTTTGGCTAACGCCTTAATCGCGCGGGGGCTACGCGTTTGGCTCGATGAAGCCGAACTTAAGCTTGGTGATAGTCTGCAGCAGAGAATCGACGATGGGTTATCGCAAAGCCGATTCGGCGTGGTAATTTTAAGTAATACCTTTTTTTCAAAACATTGGACGAGGAAGGAACTGGACGGGCTGGCAGCAAAGGAAGAGCCTGGAAGAAATGCCATCCTGCCTGTGCGGCACAATATTACCCTGGAAGAGATTAGAAAACATTCCCCTTCTCTAGCGGGGCGCCTTTCAATCGGTGGTGATAAAGGTTGGGACGTTGTAGCTCGGGAGGTGTTACGTGCCATCGGCCCGAGTATTCGAACAAGTAAATTTAAAACAATAAACCAGAGGAAAGCGCCATGTTATTGTGTAGCCTTTATTGAAATAGAACTTAGCAAAGAATATTCCATGTCTCATATTCAATGTGTTAAGGGGAGCAAGAAGAACGTTCGTGCTGCAGAAATGGTGGACTTTGCCCAAAGATTATTGGTTCCGACGATCAGCTGCACAGAGATCCTCACTGGTAGCGCGCTAGGCACCGTGCGTCGTGGAAGGCTTATCGAGTGCAATCCGACATATGGTGGGTTCGAAAATTCTTATTGCTTTATGGCTCCAATCCAAGGGTTGACTATGAAATACACCGAGTGGAATTCTTTAAACGTAGAAATCCAAGTTCGAGATCGCGAGGCTAGAGGCGTAGATTTTGGATTTTTGGACGTAGTAATTGAGCCAATGATCGTTCCGGTTGATCAAGAAGGTTTGTACATTCCGCCGGTAACGGGTACCCCTCAGGAAGATAAATTGCTAACGTTGAGCGCAGAGCTGTCTAGGCCGCTGGGAAAGATCGCTGCAATGTGTATCGGTGATGATGATGGCGCGCTAATCTTTGAAAAACCATGCTGGACTGATGAATCTCTTGCTTCTGGCGGAGGAGGATACTTGCTTCAAGGAATGCTTGTCTGATCAAGATCGGGATTTTGGGAAACCCGAAACGGCGGCCTAATCACGACCTAATTTTTCGCCTCTTTCAAAAAGCGAGTGGGTAGCGGCGTAGCGGGATAAGGAGCATTCCAGGTACTGAGCGTCAGAGCTTGACCCCTAACTAGCCATTTCTCAACATTCTTGCGAGCAAAGCGGGAAGATTGCTCAAGCCCGCATAGGCTTCCCGCCGATGGCGAACGACAAGAACAACAACTTTACGCTCTTCTTCCAGCAATGCGTATATTATGCGGTAATCGCCTGACCTTATCCTGCGGAAAGGCGGATGATTGGCCAGTTTTTCACTTTTTAACGGGCATGGATTAGCCTCAAGCTTGCCGATTGCGGCAATAACCCGCTCTTGCTGGCGCCTTTGCAGTTGTGCGATACCCTTTTCCGCAGATGGCGCTACTACAATTTCGTAATGTTCAGTCACGGGCAACTCGCCGCTGTTAATCTATTTCCAGCTTACGCTTCAAATCCCTAAGAGATATGCCCCCTTGAACCTTGTATTGCTCGAACGCCGCGCTTGCCTTCTCGATATCGGCTTCGGCCTCAAGCGCCGCGAGCAGCGCCAATGCTTCATAGGGTACGACAGCCGCCACTTGGCGTCCGTTCTTGGTGATGACGGTGGGTTCGCGGCGGTAGATAACTCTGTTGACGATATCCGCGAAATTCCGGCGCGCCGTTGCGACGCCGAACTCTTCGGGCTCCTTGCCCAGCGCCAAGCCCGCGGTTCTCGTTCTGGCTTCCTCGTTCATCCGGGACGTTCCTGTTCGCACGCACATCGTTGACATTGTACAATGTGTACACTTTGCACACATTTGTCAACTCGGGGTGGAATGCTCAGCGGGCCGCATTTCGCGGCTGGCACCGGCAGCGGCTCTTGGTCAAGGCCGCGCGCGAGGCGGATTTGCAGGGGTATCTGCGCGCGTGGCTCGATGCGGCGGAGCAGCCGCGCGGCAGCGTCAAGTTGCATGTGGATGTCGATCCGTATAGTTTTTTGTGAGTGCCTGTCAGAATTCTGGGGCCGCTCGCCGGATGGCGGCGCTGGACGCTTCCTGGTCCTATTGGACTCGGCAGCCATTCTTCGGAGGAGTGCGAAGGCGGCTTTGGCAGGAAGCCTGCCAGGATGCCCATGCTGCGGCGCAGACTAACGAATGATGTTGTGACGCAAGGAATAATGAGAGCGATAATGACGTTTCAAGAGTTTTCGCAATATCACCTGCCGGCCCTTGAGTTGGACGAAGTGCGCTTCAACCTGCAGATCGCCGTAATGGCGGCGGCAACGAAAGACTTTCCAATTGGGTTCCAGTACTGGTCGCTCGGCGCGCCAGGCCACTGCGCAATCCGCTCTCCGAACCGGTCGATTTTGCTTGGTGCGCTCGATCGGGACGAATGCCAGCAACTCGCACGCGAGACCAAATATCTTACCTATCCCGGCGTATTGGGAAGCGGCGATACCGCGGGCTGGTTCGTGGAGGAAGCGAGGCCGTTAGATATCGCTTTCAACGAAGGTGAGCCGCTACGTATTCACGCCCTCACAAACTCTCCGCGCTATCCCGGCGCGGAAGGCTCGCCGCGCACGGTCACCGCGGAGGATGCACCGCTGCTTTTCGAATGGATGGCGGAATTTCATAGAGAAGCCGTTCCCCACGACCCGCCGCCGCAACGGGAGTCGATTGAGAAGGCGGCGGCCAGCGGGCGCTATCTGTTCTGGATAGCCGGCGGTCAGCCTGTCTCTGTCGCTGCAATGGTACGCGGCTTGCGAACCGTGGCGGGGATCGGGTCTGTGTTTACGCCGGTTGAGAAGCGCGGCCGCGGCTATGCGGGTTCGGTGACGGCGGCACTGTGCGAACGCATCTTTGCGGAGGGGATGAGCGCGGCCTGCCTATACACGGACCTTCGCAACCCCTACTCGAACCGCTGCTACGCGAAGATTGGCTTCAAGCCTTACTGCGATTCCTGGCACTATCTTAGGCTGGAGCAGGTCCCGTCACCGGTAGACGGGGTTGGAGGTTCGAGCCCCTCCGGGATCGCCAAATCGCAGCCAGAACAATAACTTATTCGACTTAGGGGATTTTGCTTGCGGGGCCTTGTTTTATAATACCCGCATTCCCCATAAACAATTCATCTGGCCTCCACAGTACCCCCGGGCGATGCGCGTGCTTAAGAGGGAGCCAGTTCACGGCCGGCTTAATGCCGGCACAGGGCGATGTTTCCCCCGGATGCCTGGTGTCATCTCTTGCTAACGTGACTTGAGAAACTCAGGCCTTATCTGTTAGTCACAGATGACTCCGCCTGCTTCAACCTTCCGGAAGGCGCCCCGGAACCGCAAATGACCTCCGTTGCCGGGAATTGCTCACCATTCAGCACTGCTTGCCGGAACTCATGCACCGGCTTGGGGCCGTCCCGGACCACCACAGCCAAGTAGACCGAGAGTGCCACGCACAGAACGGCGAAGCCGATGAGCCCCCGATAGAGACGTTCGTCCATATATTCCCACTTTTCTTTGGCATGTCCAACGATCATGAATTAAACCATTACACACCTTCCGTTTTCTCTGTTTTCCTATAGCTTTGCTTTGGATTCATACCTCCCCTTCTCAGAAAGCCCTTGCACGCTTTGTCCGCGGCGCCCAGATCGAGGCTCCTCCGCCTGCAATCGGCAAAGAGAACATCGATGAGTAATGCAATGCCGCCGGCGCTGCGGTCACGCCGGCGGCAAACGGAAACAGGCTTATATATTTCCCAGACCCATCCTGGAGTTTCAATAGCCCGGCGTTTTTTCCTTCCTCGAAGCTGTACTCGAAATTCAACGTGCCGGCCGGGCGCCTTTGGGGGGTAAATATAACCCGGTAATAGCGTCCACATTCTTGGACCCGGCGGAGGGATCGCTGGGATTACGATTACCCTCTGTTAGTCACAGATGACTTCGCCAGTTTCAGCCCTCGGGGATGCGCCCAGAACCGCGATTGACCCCGGTTGCCGATGATTACTTAAGACTGAACGCCGCGTTTGCTTGCCGGACCTCATGCACCGGTTGAGGGCCCTCCTTGACCACAAAGCCCAAGTAAAGCGATAGTGTTACGCACAGAGCAGTGAATCCGTATAGCACCAGCTTTAGTACTTCGTTCATATGCTTCCACCTTTCGTAGCATGTCCGGTGTTTGTGGATGAAACCATTACACACCTTCTGTTTTTCTGTTTTTATACTTTCTTCGACTTTTGCCTTGGATTCATACCTCCCCTTCTCAGAATATCCTTGCTCGCTTAGTCCTCGACACCCAGATCACGGCTCCTCCGCCTACAAGCAGCATAAGGAACATCAATCCCAAATGCATTGAATTCTGCATTGACACCTGGCCGACGGCAAACGGAAACCGGCTTATATGTTCCCCAAACTCATCGCGCAGTTTCAATAGCCCGACGTATTTTCCTTCCTCAAAGTTGTGCTCGAAATTAAACGTGCCGGTCGGGCGCTTCTGAGGGGGCAGGTATATCTCGGTAATGGCGTCCACATTATTGGCTTCCGCGGAAGAATTACCGGAATTACGGATTACCCTCAGTTCCACCTCCATCCGGCGCAATTCCGGTGAGAAATAATCCAGTGCCACGATCGTCCGGCCGCGTTCCGGTATGTCCTCGCAAAATTCCTTCTGCTGACTGTTGGGTTGATAGCCGGCGAAGTGCATCTTGTAAGTGGTTCCCGGAAAACGGAGGACGCAAGTGTCGGCCTCCGCGCTTAGCCCGCCATGCGCCGCGGCGGATCTCCCCCCCGCCAGCGAGAATATCAAGACAAGCGCAAGCGCTGCCGAGCCCCATGAAGTGGGCCGGATCCGGTTGAGTTTTGCATGCCACATAAGAGCGTCCCCATGATATGATTGGAAATCCGGCCCTCGCATAGAAAACGAGAAGCGGAGAGACTGGCCAGATGCAACAATCTCTGGCCAGCTCAAAGGAACCTCAAAGTTTCAGAAGACCGATGTTCGTATAGTTCGGCACAGCCGGGCCGCCAATTTCGACCACGTGGCGAGTGCCGTTTTGTCCCAAAAATATGAGCAATCCGGCCATGCTGCTATCGGTACCGTAATAGATATCCGCAAGCCTTTGCGTGTCCCAAAGGGCATCCTGCGCGGTAATGGTTAGGGTGCGGGTTTCGCCCGGCGCAATCGGCTTGTCGTCGGACACGGAAAGCCCGTCAGGTGCAAGCAGGTAGTCTGGATATTTCACCGGCTGGGTCATCACCTTGGGGTTGAGAAAGCGAACACTAGCCGTGTTGAGTTCCCCGATCTGCACTGCCTCATTGCTGTTGTTCGTGATCTGGAGGTTCACAACCAGCCTGCGGCCGGGCACGTCGTAGATGGCGCGCTGGTATTTCACCTGCACGTTCTCGGGTGCGTTCATCGCCGGATCGCCGGGCGCAATAGTTATGAGGCCGGACTGGAGCGGCAGCGTGCGCGGCAGGGACGCTTCCGTCCGCGAGAAGGCGACCATGACGATGAGCAGCGTCACCCCAATCATGCCCAAGGTTATCTTCTCATCCAGAGGCGAGATCATCTTGTCGGCGGATTGCTCGTCAGGGCTTCCCGCAACACGCAGATAGCGCGAAATGAATCCGCCGCGGCGGAACCAGTAGCCGATCCACAAAGCGGCAATCGCCATCCAGAGGAAATGCCAGCTGTAAATGCCGGTGAGGCCGAAAGTTTCAAGGTTGATCGTCTTACCGTCGAGTGTTGTCACGGGATTGGCGAAAGAGGCATAGTCGCCGGTGACCTTGATATATTCTCCCGGGCCGCTCAGGGGACCGCCGTTCCTGATATTCATCACCGGATGAACATGCCAGTCTCCGGGCCGGCGTGCCATAAGCACCATCTTGAACTCATAGGTCCTTCCGGGCTCCAGACTAAAGGCACGCGGAACGAAGGTGCCGTTCAGAAACACCTCCTTGCGGACGAAAACCGCTCCAGGCTGTCCGACATTCAAGAACGACTCCTTGGGCGCGCCAATGGAGTCCGGCCAGAATTCCGACAGGTGGAACTTGCCGGTAATTTCAACCGTTTCTCCGACCTTCACCTCAGGCTTCGACCACGCGATATCGTACCATTGCACCGACCGCATCCTGAGGAATGGCATTTGTGCCTTCTCTCCATGCGCCCACGCTGACGTGACCGCAATGACGGCAAAGGCCAAGCCCATTACCACTGCGACGGATTTGCTTAGCAGAGCGGATCTCCCTGCTCGCCTGTATTCATGCCCTTTCATGCGTGTATCTCCCAACTCTTTTTCTGGTTTTCGTAGCTTAGGCTCCGTTGCCGCCGGTCTTCTCCTCGCGGAAGGCTTGGGAAACCGGCAGCGCACTGCTGTTTTAGATCCGGCCGATGAAGTTCGTTTTCGAGAACCACCGTCCGATGAAGTGCCAGATGAAGTACATCACCATTGAGATGAAGCCTGCGAAGAAGGCTGACACTGGCACCACGTCCTGACCGAAGGATCGCAGCGTGCCCTTTTCGATCAGCCGGATGTACTCAGGCGTGCCGGTGCGGACAGTTTCGAACCCCATCAGGTCGGCGAGTGTCATCACCAGCCCATTTTTTTCGACGGGCATGTGGAACTGCGCGAGGATAGGCCAGTTGGACGGATACATGAGCAAGGCATAGCCCAGTGAGCCGATAACCGCGGTCACTAGATAACTCCGGCTCGCGAGTAGTATGCCGTCGATGAAGAGCGCCCCAGGGAGCAGGACTGTCGGCCAGCAGAAATTGACGGGGAACCAGGTCCACCCCCAAAAGTTCACATACCGGTTGATCCACTCGCCGAACATCAGGCCAAGGACCACAAGAGTTGCGCCGAAAGGTAACCGGAATTTCTCCCAGAAAAAGACCTGCGCCGCCGCGATGAAGGGAATCGTAACGATAGGAGCCACGGTCGGCCAATAGCGTCTGTCTTTCCAGTCAATCCAGAAATCCCAGTCTCCCATCAACAACATTGTATGGATGTGATAGGACGAGAGCAGGACAAAGAAGAATATAAATAGTAACAGCCAGTTCATTACACTCACGCAGGCTGCGGCCTCGCCGAGTGAATTGAAGATTGACTGAGTCTTGCCGGGCCTGCGGGGGGCGTCTTCGTTCGCCGCTGGGATGGGAGCCCAACTTTCATCACTGGTGCTCATCAGGATACTCCTCCTTGTGTTATCGCACTTGCATGCATGGCGGTTCTGTTTCCTCCAAAATTGTTTTGGCATGCTTCGTGGGCTCTTAGTTCAGTACCGGCGGGCCGAGCCTTATGGTCCCGCCACAGAACATATCGAAGTACCTTCACCTCACTCTTCCTTGCCGGGTGGGACAGGGCACGACGGGCGCCACCGCCGGTTTTGAACGGAGCCGCTCAGCGAGGTGCGGCTCCGGAACGTGTAGTCTTGACTTTATTCGGCTGGGGCGAGTCCCGCGGCAACGAGGGAGGAAGTCTCCTCCTCGCGGAATGTGCACGCCGCCTCTATGCCACTCGCGGCGCACAGCTCGCGAACGCGGTTGAGGATCGTCAGCGACACGCCGAACACGGCGAGCGCCGCCCATCCGAAGAACACGAAGCCCCAATGCAAGGGAGCCACGAAGATCTCTTCCATGAACCAGAAGGTATGTCCCCATTCGTTCAGGCCGACATTTGGAAAGATCATGAACGGCCCGACAAAGAAGATCAGGAACGGGACAGAGAATCCTTTCGCAAAGGCCGGAATGCGCGTCTTCGCGTACATGAAGGCGCCGGCGCCCATGACGATGTAAATCGGATAGCTCAGATAGAACTCAAGAATGTGGCTGGGCGTGAAGTCGGTGTCACGCACAACGGTCTGGTGCCAGGTGCCATCCTGTTCGGTAAAGAAGCTGGCGCCCCAGTATATCGCAGTGGAATAAGCGACGAGCCAGGCGAGCAGCACGAAATACCGCCTTAACTCCTCGCGGGGAGCCATGTTTGCTATATTGCGATCCCTGGTCTTCCAGAGATAGGCCATGACCCCTATGAAGGCCGCGCCCAGAACCGGAAGTTCGATCCAAAGGATTCTCAGCCAATAGGTTTTGAACTCGTCGCTGAACGAGTCCAGGCCAGCTGAGAAGCCGTAAATCTGCTCATAGACGCGAATCATCGAATAAAACGCGAACATGGCCACGAACGGCACCCAGATAATCTTCCAGTCGAATACATCGGCGCCGAGTTTGCTTCCCCCGCCTTGTGCTGCCTTGGCACCCCGGTGTTCGGTATCCGCAAGGCTTCCGCTCACGGTGCTCATGCGTCAACTCCTTCCAATCGATGTTGCTATTGGCGCTTATTCCGGTCTCTTCGCGAAACCTTGGACACCGCGCCGGCTGTAAGCCAAGTGGGTTAAGCGCAAGAGCTGTGCCAAATCGAAAATCTCAAGCAGACTTGCCAGGGACTTCGAAACTCTTGCCCGGACTACGTTGACTTTTGTCAAAGCTGTCGCCCCGAACCGCGATGCAGCCCATGGGGGCGAACTGCCCTGCTAATACTGTATCAAATACCGCCAACTGTATTATTCCGGACAGGCAACTGTATCGTTTCTGAACAGGCCGGAGTCCGCCCACCAAGTTCATACCGGTTTACAAAGTCTTTTGAGCATCAGGCGAATGGAGGGCGAATTTGACAATAGTCAACGCAGTCCGGGTGATATTTTCAAAGTCCCTGGTAAGCCCGCGGCAGCAGTTGAGCCTCTTGGCACAAAGGTTGCTCTCCTAATCCCGTGAGTTTTGTTTGAGTGCACTCTCACCAGGGAAGATAGAAGATGCTTGCTGGGGCATGGCAAATAGGACAGGCGCTTTACGGTCTGCTGCGCCTCGAAGCGGGGGCGCAATCGCTGCCAGCCTCGACACCCTTCCTTTGGGCGAGCCTTTCGCTTTATGGACTCAGCGAATTCGGATTGGCTTCGATCGGCCATGGAACGGAAGTCTCCTTGCTGGCCGGTCTCATTGCTGTCCTCCTGCTGGTGGTGCTAACCACGGCGGCGCTCTCGTTTGCGGGCTATTCCTCCCGCGTGATGCAGACGCTTTCCGCGCTGGCCGCCGCCGGAGCCGTGGTCGATTGCAGCCGCTTCGTCCTGCAGCTTTTGCTCGGAGCCATGGTGCCCGTCGCCAATTTCGGCACGTTCATGCTCTTCCCGCTCCTGATCTGGCACTTCCTCGTTTGTGCCTTCGTCTATCGCGGAGCGCTGGCGCGGGCTTCAATTCACTCGCAGGGGCTTGCTCTCGCATATGTACTCAGCCTTGCCGCATTGAGAAGGAGCCTCGATGTTTGGGCTTAGGCTTATTTCGAAGGTTTGTTTCAAGCCAAACCCTGCAACCAGGAGGAATACGCTCGAATATTAAGCCATAGTGCTACAGCCAATCGCAACTAAACGCTTCAACACCAGTAGAAAACAGGGAGAGAGACAATGGGCGCTATACTCGAAGTAGTGAATATGATGAGCACTCCATTTGGTATGGCCGTCGGTGCCGGAGTCGCCGTCTGCGCGTTTTATTTCATGCGCTGGGTCGTAAAGGACTAGCGGCCATCGCAGGCGCGCCACGCGGCCGTTACCACACATATTGACTATTAGCTGCGAGGTGCGGCCTTCAATGGCTTGCCCTTTTGCCAAGGGAGGAAGGCAAATTGCGAAGGATATTGTTAGCCTTAGCGGTGCTTCTTGGGGCGCCGGGCGTTGTGTTCGCGCATGCGGCTCTGGTCAAGTCCGTCCCAGGAAGCCGCGCAGTGATATCGCGTTCGCCGGACCGGGTTACGCTGTGCTTCAATGAGGCCGTAGAGCTCAAATTCTCGTCGATCAAGGTTGAGGGCGCGAAAGGGGCGGCAGTCGCGGTTGGTGAGTTGAAGCCCGGCGAAAGCCCGCAATGTCTGGAGGCGGGCTTGCCGGCGCTGACCGCTGGAGTCTACACGGTCCGGTATCGCGTGCTATCGAAAGACGGCCATACGGCGGATTATGGCTATCAGTTCACGATCCAAGCGGATCGCGTGCTGCCGTGATCGCGTTCGTCGCGGAGATGGCGAAGGCCGCCGGATACGCGACCCACGCGGGGTTCTTCGGCGGAATAATTTTCTTGTTCCTGGCCGGCCCGGCCGAAGACCCGTGTTCCTTGCGCTGGCGCCAGCGGATCGCCGGGGCGCTACCCTGGCTGGCGGCGGGATACGTGATCGCATTGACGGCGGCCGGGCTGACCGAGGCCAGCTCGGCCGCGGGCATACCTTTCCCTGGGATTTTGGGCCAGCCAGACCGGCTTCAGGATTTCGCGCTTGGCACGCGGGTGGGCTTGGTCGCGACTCTGCGCCTTGCGGCGGCACTGCTCATGCTGCTTGCGGCAATCGTCATTGTGCGTTTCAAGAATGGATCGACGGCGGCCTTGGCCGTCACGCTGCTTCTCGCGGCCATGGCCCCCATTCCCGGGGCATTTGCCAGCCACGCCGCTGGGGACGATCAAGCCGGCTACCTTATGCCCGCATACATTGTCCATCTGCTAGCGATGGCCTCCTGGGCCGGCGGGCTACCGGCCTGGATTGCGCTTTCGTTGACGGCCGCCAGTGCGCCGGCGGGATCGGGGATTTTCCGGTACGCAGCCCGTGCGGCGCGCAGATTCTCTTTCCTCGCGACAGTCTGCATCGGCGCCGTTGCTACAACCGGCTTCACCTTGGCCATAAACTTCGCGGCGACGCAAGGCGACCTGCTCGGCACAGCGTACGGCCTTCTTTTGTGCCTGAAGGTGGCGCTGCTGATTGGTGTGCTGGCGGTGGCCTATAAGGTCCGGCAGCAGTTTCTCCCCGTCATGGGGAATGGGTCCGCATCCCGGGGGCTATATTTGGCGGCGGCGCGGCTGGTTGCAGTGGAGACCGCCTTCGCGGGGGGCATCCTTGTGCTGGCAGGCATGCTTTCGCAGACGACGCCAGCGGCGCACGATGCACCCTATTGGTGGCTGCCTGTCCGGATTTCGTGGGCCGCGACCTGGTCCGCGGGAAATGGCCAACTCCTCACGGAAGCAGGCTTTGGCGCCGCGGTGGCCGCTCTGGCGGCGGCTCTTCATTTCAGGAGGCGCCTTCGGGGATTTCCTGGAGCGGGCATTGCCGCCGTTTTGCTTGCCGGCGTAGGCGCCGGCATTTGGTCGCTGTCCGTTCCCGCTTTCCCAGATACTTATGCACGTTCAACCGCTCCCTATCTCACCGTTTCAATCGCGGAAGGCATGGGGCACTTCCAGCGATACTGCACTCCGTGCCATGGCAATGGCGGCTTAGGCGACGGGTCCGCCGCAACCTCGTTGAAGGTGCGTCCGGCCAATTTGACCGAACCGCACACCGCTCTCCACACGGCTGGAGACATGTTCTGGTGGCTGACCCGCGGCATACCCCGGAGCGGCATGCCAGCCTTCAGTGCAGAGCTGACCGGACAGGACCGTTGGGATGTCGTCAACTTTCTGCGGACTTTTTCGGAAGGCTTCCAGGCGCGCATCCTGACGCCGGATATCGCCGGGGGAAAGCCATGGCTGGGTGCGCCGGACTTCTATTTTGAGGGAGAGGGAGGAGAGCCCCTGGAACTCAAGAACTTTCGCGAGCGCGCCAATGTGCTTCTCGTATTCCCGCCCCCAGCCGCGGAAGGCGGCGTGGAGCGCATCCGGGAGCTGGCGCGGACGAGGGAGGTCCTGCAGGCGAGCGGGGTCGAAGTTCTCGTCGTCTCCGAAGATTCCGCCTTGCCAGACGATAAGGGCCTAATCCGTATCCGGAGCAATGCCCGGGAAATCGGAAGGACTTATGAATTGCTGTCGCGCACCATCTCCAACCGCGGCGATGGCAACAGCCTTGGCATGCCGCGCCGGCAGATGGAGTTTCTGATCGACCGGTTCGGCTATATCCGCGCCCGCTGGATCCCGGAAGACGAACCGGAAGGATGGCAATCCTTGGAGCGCGTGCGGCAACAAGCGCAACGCCTCAACCGCGAGCCCAGGATCAAACCCCCTCCCGATGACCACGTGCATTAGATCCGTCTAACCGAACTTCGCAAAGAAGAAAATGAAAGGAAACGCCATGAGAACATATTTCAAGCGCCATGCCGCTACTGTAGCGGCCTGCACAGTTGCCGCCGCCCTTCTCGCCCCGGCTGCATTCGCCCAATCGGGGCATGACCACATGCACATGGGCATGGGCATGGACCACAGCGGCGCAGCGGCTCCCGCGGAGGTTCCGCCGCTCAAGATTCTGATGCCCGGAAACGGCGATATCGTCGGTTCGCGGCTTGCCATCGTCTTCGAGACCCCTGCCGATATCGGCAAGATGACGATGGGCCATCACATGATGGGCACGCATCTGCACGTGGAAGCGGGCGATACGGTCTTGATGCCGTCGCAGGAGCAACTCGTCCGCCTTGGTGCAAATAGATATTTGTTCCTGTTCGATCTGCCCGCGCAGGCGGGAACCCAGGTGCTCCGTATCTCCTGGGCCGGGGGCAATCATAAAACCATAGAATCTTCCGTGCAAAAAGTGACGGTAACGGTAGCACCCGAGGGTGCCGCCTCAGAGTGATGTATCCTGGTTCCGCCTCAGCCTGCACACTGCCGCCTCCTGGCTGGCGCTGTCCCCGGGGCCGCGCCACGGCATGGCGCTTCCTGGCGTTTTGCCGGGGCGCAGAAGCACCGCCACCAGCAGGCCGGTGGCGGTGTCATGGATGTGGATTGGCAGAAAGCAGCGCCCATCGTAACGGGCATTCCATTCGGCCAGCTTCTGGTGACCGTGCACAATATCGGGCGTATCGCCGATATCCAGAACCACCGAGGCAGGCGGCTTCAAATATCGAGGCCGTGCGCCTCGGCACTTGGGTGTGCGACACAAAGGTCCGGCCACCTGCTATTATGGATTAACGCCACCATCGCGCCGGTCAGTAAGGCGGCGCTGCGCGCTGGCGTTGCGCTTTTGCAGCCTCGGTCCACCACGCGAGATCGCCAGCAAAACGCGAGAACGCATGCTCCAGCGCCATGCCTGCGCTTCCGGTTGGCTCGCCCTCCACGCTTAGCGTCTCTCCAATCGGACCAACTGATAGCGTGCTCGATACCACAACCATGCCCATTTCCGCGAGCGTCCCATGCCAAACCAGGTTCGACCGGGCTCCCGAAAGCCGTCCCGCGGAATAACTGGCAATCGCCGCCGGCCGCCAAAACCATTCTTCCAGAAAGTGATCCGTAAGGTTTTTGAGCCCCGGCTGCATGCCCCAATTATATTCGCCGGTGACGAACACAAAAGCATCGGCCAACCGGATCTTCTCCGCCAGCTCTTCCATAGCTTGGGGTGCTGTGCCCTTGGCATATTCTTTATACATGCGATCCAAAATCGGCAGACCGATAGCCTTGGCGTCAATTAGCTCGGCGGCCTCACCACGCTTTCCAAGGCGGTCCACTATATAGGTTGCCAGCCTGATACCCATCCGGTCCGACCGATAGGACCCATAGAATACAAGGATACGGCTGCTCATGCGCCCTCGCTGCGTACACGCCGTGGCGGATTGCGATTGCCGGTCAGGAGCACACTGCTGCTGCGGCCTCCGCGACCGCTTGGTCCTGCTCACCGCTCCCGCCGCTCACGCCCACTGCTCCAACTATTTTGCCGTCCACCTTCAAAGGCACACCGCCCGCGAAGATCATGACTCGATTATCATTTGAGACGTATATGCCGAAGAATTGGTCCCCAGGCTGGCTATTTTGGCCAAGCTCCTGCGTCGAGATGTCGAAGGCCTTGGCCGTGAATGCTTTGTTAATGGCGATGTCGATGCTTCCGAGCCATGCACCGTCCATGCGGATAAAAGCTTTTAAATTCGTACCCGCATCCACAACGGCGATATTCATCGGTTGACCGATCTCTTTTGCCTTGGTCTCACCTGCGGCAATGACGCGATGAGCTTTTTCCAGAGTAATCATGCGCTCAGTTCCTCTTCCTAGAGTGCGTCCGGAAAAGTGCAAAGCGGTTTTCCGATAAAGACGCATGCCTTAGAACAAATCTATCGCTCCTGAGAGCGCTTGGTCCGCGGATCGTCGCCGGGGTCTAAGTATTCGAGGCCAAGCGGCCCAATCGCCGTCACTTGCGTGACGTATTCTCCCGACTTCGCCCAATGAAAGTGGGGCGTGTTACCGGGCAGAACTATGACTGCGCCTGGCGGAAAGGCTTCCACCTTACCGGCATCGAACTTATCGCCCAGGCCGATGTAAAAGACACCCGATATGACCGTGTAGATCCGGTCCTCCGGGTGTCTGTGTGGCATCAGCTTCACGCCCGATGGCACCTTGACTCTGATGAGGTAAGGTCCCGGTTGATTGGGGTCGCCGACAAGCACGGCCAGCCGGGCCGCCGGGGGGAACGCGGGGAACGGCTTCCAGGCGGCGTCTTCCGGCAGGACCGATTTGAATACTGCTTGGCCTGGCTGGTGGGTGGTTTTGTTCATGCGGATGCCGTGATCGTCAGATTAGCTTGGCGTCCAAAGCGATTGCGGCGTTGAGGACCTTCGAGACCGGGCAGTTCTTCTCGGCATCGCCGGCCATTTGAGCAAACGCAGCTTCGTCCACGCCGGGCACTTTGGCGCGCAAGGTCAGGTCCGACCGGCTGATGCGGAACCCCTGGCCCTCCGGCTCAAGCGTGACCGCTGCCTCGGTTTCAAGCTCAGTGGGCGTGTACCCGGCGCCCTGCAGCAAGAACGCCAGCGCCATGGTGAAGCACCCTGCATGGGCAGCCGCAATCAACTCTTCCGGATTGGTGCCCTTTTCGTTTTCGAACCGGGTCTTGAACGAATACGGGGTCTCCGCGAGCACACCCGAACCGGTGGAAAGATTGCCGGTGCCGGCGCGCCCGGTGCCACGCCAAACCGCTTTCGCCTTGCGGATCATTTAACATCTCCTTCCGCGTTCCGATTTTTCTCTTCGCTCACACTCGCTGCTGCAAGGCGCTGGCATCCACCGGCAGCTTGCGCAGCCGTTTGCCCGTTGCCGCAAAGATGGCGTTTGCCACCGCCGGCGCGAGTGCGGACGTGCCGGGTTCGCCCATGCCGCCGGGCGCTTCGGTGCTCTCGACGATGTACACCTCGATCTTGGGCGCCTCGCCGATGCGCAGCATCCTGTAGTTATCGAAATTGCTTTGCTCGACGCGGCCGTCTTTCAGCGTGATTGCGCCATAAAGCGCGGCGGTGATGCCGAAGATCACGCCGCTTTCCAATTGCGCCCTGACCGTGTCCGGGTTGACAACCTGACCGCAATCCACGGCGCAGACGACACGCTTGACCCTGACCGAGCCATCCTTGGCCACCTCAACTTCGGCGGCCTCCGAGAGGTAGGTGCCAAAGACATGTTGCACCGACAAACCGCGGCCCTGGCCCGCCGGCAGTTTCTGCCCCCAGCCAGCCTTTTCGGCTGCCAGTTCAAGCACTCCTTTGGCTCGCGGGGATTTTTCAAGCAGTGCACGGCGGTACTCGAATGGGTCTTGGCTGGCGGCCGCGGCCAGCTCGTCGATGAAACTCTCCACCACGAAGATGTTATGCGTCGGACCGACACCGCGCCAAAACGCGGTTTGGATGCCCGGCGGTTCTTGCCGGACATAATCCACGAGGATGTTGGGAAGGTCGTAAGGCGGCTCCTTCGCGCCTTCGACCGCATCCGAATCAAGGCCATTTTTGAAGCTCTGGGGGGCCCAGCGGGCTAGGATCGAGGAGGCCGTGACCCGGTCCGTCCAGGCGATGGGCCTGCCGCGCGCGTCCAAGCCTGCCGAGAGGCGGTCGTAATAATAGGGCCGGTACAAATCGTGCTGGATATCCTCCTCGCGCGTCCAGATGACCTTCACGGGGCCATCGACCTGCTGGGCGACCTTTACGGCCCAGATCACGCCATCGATATCGAGCCTGCGGCCGAAGCCGCCGCCGATCAAATGATTGTGGACCTTGACCTTCTCCTTGGGGAGGCCGGTGACTTCGGCCGCGGCGGCTTGAGCCCTCGCTAAAACCTGTGTGCCAACCCAAACCTCGCATGCGCCGGGCCGGACATGAACGGTGCAGTTCATCGGCTCCATGGTGGCGTGGGCGAGGAACGGCACCTGATAGACGGCCTCGATTTTCTTCGCGGCCCCGCCCAGCGCCTTCTCCACATCGCCGTCCTTGCGCGCGATCGCGCCGGGCTTTTGCGAGGCGGTATCCAGTTCGCGAACGATATCGGCGGTGCTGAGCTTGGCGTTCGGTCCCGCGTCCCACTCGATATGGAGCGCTGCCAAACCTTTCCGTGCCGCTCCCATATGATCGGCTACCACGGCGACGGCATCGTCGAGCCTCACAACTTGATGCACGCCCTTCACGGCCAACGCTTTGGCTTCGTTGACGGCCTTGAGCTTGCCGCCGGGCACCGGACAAATTGCAATGGCGGCGATCTTCATGCCGGGCAGTCTCACATCGATGCCGAATTGGGCCTTTCCGTTGACTTTATCCGGCGTGTCGAGCCGCTTGGCTGGCGTGCCGATCAGCGTAAAGTCCTTGGGGTCCTTGAGCACGATTTTGCCGCCGGCGGGCATCGGCAGCGTTGCCGCCTTCTCCGCAAGCGCACCATAGTCAAGCATGCGGCTGGTCGCGTTGTGGATCACGTAGCCCGTTTCGGCGCTGCAGGACGAGGGCTCCACGCCCCAGGTCTGCGCCGCGGCTTCGACGAGGAGCATACGGGCAGCAGCACCAGCCTCACGCAACGGCTTCCAGAAGGCCCGTACCGAGGTCGACCCGCCAGTTACCTGGAACCCGACAAGAGGATTGGCATAAAGCCTGTCGTCCGGCGGCGCGTGCTCGACTTGCACCTGGCTGAGTTCCACCTCCAGTTCCTCGGCGATGAGCATGGGCATGGAAGTATAGGTGCCTTGGCCCATCTCCACCTGGCACACGATCAACGTTATGCGGCCATCGCGGCCGATACGCAGAAAGGCGTTGGGCGCAAAGTCGTCTGCCGTTGAGGCTCCGGCCGCTGACGCAAGGCGCAGCCCCCCGGGGAACGCGATGCTCAAGAGCAAACCGCCGCCCACGGCTGTGCTGGCTTTCAAGAATGTGCGGCGGGAGATCCTTTCCTGTTCGGACGATGGCTCGCCGGGAGCCGCTTGGGCGGCTTGCGCAAGTGGTTCACAGAGCATGGACGGGATCTTTCTTCACGAGGCGGCCTGAGGACTGCGCCGCCTGCTTGATCGCGGCACGGATGCGCTGGTATGTGCCGCAGCGGCAGATATTGCCGGACATCGCCGCATCGATATCGGCGTCGCTGGGATTGGCATTTCGCGCCAGCAAGCCGGTAGCGGACATGATCTGGCCCGATTGGCAATAGCCGCACTGCGGCACTTCCAATGCGATCCAGGCTTTCTGAACCGCTTTACCGGCGGGCGTCTCGCCAATGGCTTCGATGGTGGTGACCGCCGATGCGCCAAGGCTATCGATGGTGGCGATGCAGGCACGCGTTGGCTGGCCGTCGATATGCACGGTGCAAGCGCCGCACTGCCCAATGCCGCAACCGAATTTGGTGCCGGTCATGCCAAGCACGTCGCGCAAAACCCAAAGGAGCGGAATGTCGCCGTCAACGTCAACTTCCTTGTCTTCACCGTTGACTTTAATTCGATATGTCATTGGGAGTTCTCCAAACCGCAGCCTTTTCTGGCGCAATGACAGCTGGGTCTTGGCGAATGCGGTGTCTGAGTAAAGGACGCCAGGGTAATGCGGCATCGAATATTTGTGTTCCAAGCGCGCTCGAACGCGCTCTATCCGGTGTGACCCGGCCTTATGCGGCGGCGGAAACGTTCCTTGCAGAATTGACGTTATGCGCAATATAATGCATTATCGGCAGGCAGAATGGCGTGAATGGACGAGATCGTAACCTTAGACGGGCGTGTAACGTCCACACTTGGCGATGACGGCGCCGGCGATGCCAAAATCGAGCGCCTGCTCGTGCGCGCCGGCGAGCGCGTCCGCAGCGCGCGCACCCGGATGGGCATCTCCAGGCGCCTGCTCGCGGAAAAGTCGGGCGTTTCCCAGCGTTATCTTGCACAATTGGAGAGCGGCCAGGGCAACATTTCCATCGGCTTGCTTTTGAGGATCGCCGAGGCGCTCGATTTCAGGATCGAATGGCTCTTGGCCGAGGAAGACCCGTGGACATCCGGCACGGCGATGATTTCCTCGCTGTTGCGCGGCGCCACGCGGGACCAGCGCGATCGCGTCCTGGAAATCCTGATGCCGGAAAGCCCAAGCCTGAAGCGCGCCAGCCGTATCGCGCTCATCGGCTTGCGCGGCGCTGGCAAGTCCACGCTCGGACGCCTCGCCGCGGCTGAGCTGGGGCTGCCCTTCAAGGAACTCAACGAGGACATCGAGGAAGCCAGCGGAATGCCAGCCGCCGAGGTGATGAATCTTTATGGGCCAGAGGGCTACCGGCATCTCGAACGGCAATCGCTCGAACGGGTTGTTGCCTTGCACGGCAAGGTCGTCCTGGCGATCGCCGGCGGCATCGTCTCTCAGCCCGAGACGTTCAACTACCTGCTGCAAAACTTCCATACCGTCTGGCTCAAGGCGAAGCCCGAGGACCACATGTCGCGCGTCCGTGGCCAGGGAGACGAGCGCCCCATGGCGGGCAATCCCGACGCCATGAGCGAGCTTCGCAACATCCTCATGAGCCGCGAAGCGCTTTACGCGAAGGCCGAGGCCCAGATAAACACGTCGAACGCAACGCTGCAGGAAAGCCTCAAGGCATTAATCCAGACCGTCAAGGGCCATGGCTTCCTGACAGCCTGATACCGAATTCGGGTCGATCGCTCCACCAAAAGACCCCCTCACCCCAGCCCTCTCCCCGTTGGGGAGAGGGAGCAGGCTGCGGCCCTCTCTCAACGTGAGACGGCAATTCTAGCGTCCCCTCTCCCCAACGGGGAGAGGGACAGGGTGAGGGGGGGACTTCGCTAAGAGATCGACCCGATTCGGTATCAGCCAGGCCCCAAGGACATACGCAACAGAGCGCCGTGATGGGCTGCCACCGTTCCGTCCATCAGCAGATCGTGCGCGATCGGATAGAGAATGCTCATTTCCCAAGCCCGGTGCCGGCGGCAATTCTCGAAGAAGGAGCGGAGCGCAAAGCCAAGGACGCAAACGTCGGCCTTCGCCTGGCCGCCGCCGCACCCGTTGAAAAACGCCGAAGTTATCTCATGCACCGAGCCATGGTCGGAGGCGTGCTCGTATTCGAGCTGAGCCAGAACAGGCTCGATGGCGGCCTTCACGCCGGCAAGACTCCTGATTATGGGGAAAAGACATTTTTCGTGCAGGAATATGTGCCTATCGTAAGCCTTGTCCATAAATGAGAGCAGGCGGGCGGTTTTCGCGCCGGCGCAGCTTGCCGGCAGCCCGTCAGCCAGCTTTTCGAGCGCGGCACATAGACGCAGCAGGCGCCGCTGGTCGCGCTCCAGGACGGCGAGGAAAGACTTCCCCAAAGGTTGCAGTCCCGCCGCACCGCGGTTCATGTGTTCCAGCCTCGACATCCACCGGTTGCTTGATGATTCGCCGTTTCCCCGATGCCTACAAATGCGCGGAATGGAGCCCTCGGCTTTGATTAAGATCAATGGTGCGCGGCAATTTACCCGGCCCGGAAAGGCTTGTGCGACAACGCGGCCACTTCTGCCCGGGGGGATGCCTCGTTAGGGTCTCGCGGGGCAGCCCTGTATCCGGAGTTGATCTTCATCAACGCGGCCCATTTTGGGCCGGTGCAAAGGTTCCGGCGAGTGGGATAAGGGCGGCCCCGGCTGCCGGTCACGATAACGGGAGAAATTAAATGGAAGTTGCGAGCAGAAAAGGGGGGGGCGCCGCTCTCTGCGATTGGGTGGCGTTGCTCGTCACCCTCGCGGTTGCAGTCCTTGGAGCCCTTATAGTTCTAAAGTCGCCAGACCCTGTGTTTCAGTTACACATTGGTACCATTGCTGTTTTTTCTTTGCTAGCCGCCATTTTCCTGGCTGGCAAAGCGTTCAGCAGCACTGAGACCATCGATCAAGGCGCGTATTCCGACAACGTCGTCAAGTACGCCGTAATCGCTACGGTGATTTGGGGCATCGTCGGGTTCCTGGTTGGCGATATCATCGCATGGCAGCTTGCCTTCCCTGCGCTGAACCTCGACTTGCCCTGGACCACGTTTGGGCGGCTTCGTCCGCTCCATACGAACGCGGTGATTTTCGCCTTTGGCGGTTCCGCGCTTTTGGCAACGTCCTTCTACATCGTTCAGCGCACCAACCGGACGCGCCTGTTTGGCCGCTGGCTGCCCTGGTTTGTATTCTGGGGCTGGCAGATCGTGATCCTCATGGCTGCCACCAGCTACATCTTCGGAGTGACCCAGGCCCGTGAATACGCGGAGCCGGAATGGCATACCGACATCTGGATCACGATCGTCTGGGTCGCCTACCTGGTTATGTTCATGGGCACGCTGATGAAGCGTAAGGAATCCCATATCTATGTGGCGAACTGGTTCTACCTGGCGTTCATCGTCACGATTGCGGTGCTGCACCTTGGGAACAACCTAGCCGTCCCGGTCTCGTTCCTTGGGACGAAGAGCTATAGCGCATTCTCGGGCGTTCAGGACGCGATGACGGAGTGGTGGTACGGCCACAACGCAGTGGGCTTCTTCCTTACCGCCGCGTTCCTGGGCATGATGTACTACTTCGTGCCGAAGCGCGCGGAACGGCCGGTCTATTCCTACAGGCTGTCCATCGTGCACTTCTGGGCGCTGGTCTTCACCTACATCTGGGCCGGCCCGCACCATCTGCACTACACCGCTCTGCCGGACTGGGCGCAAACCCTGGGCATGACCTTCTCGGTTATCCTGTGGATGCCTTCCTGGGGCGGCATGATCAACGGCCTTATGACCCTGTCGGGCGCGTGGGATAAGCTTCGCACCGATCCTGTGATGCGCTTCCTCGTGGTCTCCGTTGCCTTCTACGGCATGTCGACCTTCGAAGGACCGCTGATGAGCATCCGCGCAGTGAATTCGCTGTCGCACTACACAGACTGGACAATCGGCCACGTGCACTCAGGTGCTCTCGGCTGGGTTGGCATGATCTCCATGGGCGCCATGTACTGCCTCGTTCCGTGGCTGTGGAAGCGTCAGGGGCTCTATTCGCAGCGCTTGGTTGAATGGCACTTCTGGATCTCAACGCTCGGCATCCTGCTTTACATCACCGCGATGTGGGTGTCCGGCATTATGCAAGGCCTGATGTGGCGTGCAACCGACGACCTCGGCATCCTGCAGTACTCCTTCGTGGAGAGCGTCGAGGCGATGCATCCCTACTACATCATCCGTGCTTCCGGCGGCGCGCTCTTCGTCCTCGGCATGCTAATCATGGCCTATAACGTCATCCGGACCATCCGTGGCGATGAGCCGGTGGATGTGGCCGATCAACCTAGGATTGCCGCCGCGCCCGAATTGCGCGGAGCGCAAGCCCTTCCGGCCGAGTAGGAGGCAATCATGAAACTTCACGAACCATTCGAGAAATACTCTTTGGTCCTGCTGGTGGGCATCCTCGTCACGGTGCTCATCGGCGGCCTGGTCGAGATCGCGCCACTCTTCTGGCTCAGCTCGACCATTGAGAAAGTGGACGGGATGCGTCCCTATTCACCCCTTGAACTCGCTGGGCGGGAAATCTACCAGCGCGAGGGCTGCTATCTCTGCCATAGCCAGATGATCCGCAGCCTCAAGGACGAGATAGAGCGTTACGGCCACTACAGCCTCGCGGCCGAAAGCATGTACGATCACCCCTTCCAGTGGGGGTCGAAGCGGACGGGTCCCGACCTCGCCCGCGTCGGCGGAAAGTACTCCGACGCTTGGCAGGTTGCTCACATCCAGAACCCGCGCTCGGTCGTTCCGGAAAGCATCATGCCGGGCTATCCGCACATCGTTTCGCGGAAGCTCGACTTCAATGATGCAGCGGCACGGATGAAGACGCTGCGCATTGTGGGCGTTCCTTACACGGATGAGCAGATCGCGAATGCCGATAAGGACTTGTTGGCTCAAACCGATCCGGATGGCGCGGGCGCCGCTGCTGTGGCCCAACGCTATCCCAAGGCGGTGATCCGCAAGTTCGACGGCAAACCCGGTCAGCCCATTACCGAAGCTGACGCCTTGATCGCCTACCTTCAGATGCTCGGCACTCTTGTCGACTTCGCGAAGTACGACGAATCTGGCCCCAACCTGCGCTGAGGAAAAATATGACTTACGAATCAGCGCAGTCAATCTTCGGCATGATCGGCCTCATCATCTTCGTAACGCTCTTTATCGGTGTCGTGGCCTTTGTTGCATGGCCCGGCAACCGGAAGGGCTTCGAAGAGGCCAGCCGCATCCCACTGGAAAGAGACGATTTGAACCTTGGAGGCAGCAATGGCCGATAATCGCGATATCGACCACCACAGCGGCGTTGAAACGACCGGCCACGAATGGGACGGTCTTAAGGAACTTAACAATCCGCTGCCGCGCTGGTGGGTTCTAGTATTCTGGGCATGTATCGTTTGGGCGATCGCTTACTGGGTGATCTTTCCGTCCTGGCCGATGCTGCCAGGCGCGGATAGGGCCGCCGACTACACGAAAGGCATTTGGCACGTAAGTGAACGTGCCAACGCCATGGCTGGCGTGGCCGCGGACAAGGCGGCGCAGAGCAAGTATGTCGACAAGATCGGCCAGCTTACCGTTACGCAGGTCAATGCCGATCCCGATCTCCTGAAGTTCTCGATGATGGCCGGCAAGGCTGCCTTCCTGAACAACTGCGCGGCCTGCCATGGCAGCGGCGCGGCGGGCGGTCCAGGCTTTGCAAACCTGAACGACGACAACTGGCTCTGGGGCGGTACGCTGGACGAGATCAATCAGACGATCATGTACGGCGTGCGCAACGGGGCGGATCAGGCGCGTGGCGGCGGAAGCACCGCTGGCATGCCGGAGCGCGCAAGCGTTCTGAAGCCCGATCAGATCAACGATGTTGCGGAGTATGTGCTCTCGCTCTCGAAGAAGTCTACCGATGCGGCGGCTGCCGCACGCGGCAAGGCCATCTTTGTTGGAGACGGCGGCTGCACCGCTTGCCATGGCGACGATGCCAAGGGCAACAAAGACCTCGGCTCGGCCAACCTGACCGCTGGAATCTTCCAGTGGGGCGGCACCAAGGCCGACATCGTGAAGACGATCACCGAAGGCCGCGCTGGCGTCATGCCCGCATGGGCTGGCAAGCTCGAACCGGCAACCGTTAAAGAGCTGGCGGTCTTCGTCCACTCGCTCGGCGGCGGTAAGTAAGACTACGTGATGGCCGGGTTTTCCCGGCCATCGCTTTTTTCGGATCGCTGCGTCTCCGATGCCAAATGACGCATTTGCGGGCTCGCTCTACAGGAATACATAGCGTTTTGGGCATAACTAGGCGCGAAAGCGCATTTGGCCCCCGCCCTGGCTCTGGAGCACGACCATGACACACCTACGCGAACTAGAGACGCTCGGCCCCGAAGCGGCGCCGGGCGTGACAAGGGTCGACGCGCGGGCCGTAAACTCAAAAGAGTACCGTTCGTTCTATAAGGCCCGGGAGCCCGTCCACCCGAAGCTCATTCGCGGCGGCAAGTTCCGCAACATTAAATGGGCGGTCATGATCGTGACGCTTGCGATCTATTACAGCTTGCCCTGGATCAGGCTCGACCGCGGGCCCGGCGTGCCCGATCAGGCCTTCTTGCTCGATTTCGCCCATCAGCGGCTCTATTTATTCTGGCTCGAAATCTGGGCGCAGGAGTTCTACTACGTCACAGGCATGCTGGTGCTCTCTGGGCTCGGGCTATTCCTGGTCACCGCACTGGCGGGCCGGGTGTGGTGCGGCTACGCCTGCCCGCAAACGGTCTGGACCGACCTGATGATCGTCGTCGAGCGCGCCTGGCAAGGCGACCGCAACGCGCGCCTCAAACTCCTCAAGGCGCCATGGTGGTCATTCAACAGGGCGTGGCGCTTGGCCGGCACCCATGTAAGCTGGCTTCTTGTCGCCCTCGCAACCGGCGGCGCCGCCATCTTCTATTTCCGCGACGCGCCCACACTTGCGTCCGAGCTCGGGCATGGCACCGCGCCTGCGCTGGCCTACACCTGGATCTTTATCTTCACGCTTTTCACCTATCTTTTCGGCGGGCTCCTTCGCGAGCAGGTCTGCACCTATATGTGCCCCTGGCCGCGCATTCAGGGCGCGATGATCGATGGCGACACACTGCTCATCACCTATCGCAACTACCGTGGTGAGCCGCGCGGCTCCCACCACAAGGGTCAGAGCTGGGAAGGCCGGGGCGACTGCATCGACTGCGGGCAATGCGTGGCCGTCTGCTCGGCGGGCATCGATATCCGCCATGGCGCGCAGCTTGAATGCATCCAATGCGGGCTTTGCATCGACGCCTGCGATGAGGTGATGGACAAGGTCGGGCGCCCCCGGAAACTCGTCGCCTATGACAGCTACCGCAATCTCGTGGCTGAGTCGCAAGGCGCCCGCGTCCCCTACCGGTTCATCCGGCCGCGAACCATGGTCTACGGCGGCGTGTTCCTACTGGTCGCCTCGGTCATGCTATTCGGCCTGACGCATATGGCGGTGCTTGAGGTGAACGTGGTACCCGACCGCAATCCGCTGTTCGTGCAGGAGAGCGGCGGCGGCATCCGCAACGGCTACATCGTGCGCATCCTCAACAAGAAGCTCGGTGCGCATAAGTTCGAAATTGCCGTCACGGGCCTCAATAATGCCAGCCTCTCCTATGTCGGCATCGACGCCAGCGAGCCCCCGGTCGAGGTTAAGTCCGACGATATCCGCGCCGTGAAGGTCTACGTGACCGTTCCTGGCGAGGAGGCCGCCAAAATGCCGGCGTCGGCCAACATCGGCTTTACCATCCGCGACACGGTTGACGGAACCGTGGCAATGCGCAATACCAACTTTAAAGGACCAGGACAGTGAGCGTACTTGCAATGGAAAGACGTCTGACGGGGAAACACGTCCTACTTATCTTCATAGGTTGTTTCGGCGTCGTTTTCGCTGTGAACGGCTATTTTGCCTATTCCGCAATCCACAGCCTTCCCGGCGAGCAGCGCGGCGCCACCTACGAGGCTGGCCTGCACTACAACGCCACGCTTGCTGAACAGCGCGCGCAAGATGAATTGCATTGGTCTCACAAATCGCAATTTCTGCTTGGCTCGCCTGTTGCCGTCGCCATCGCCGATGCGAAGGGCGCTCCGGTTTCCGGCTTGGCCGTCGAGGGCTGGCTGGAACGGCCCGCCTCGGAACGCGCGGATCACAAATTGACCTTCAAAGAGGTGGGCGCCGGCCGGTATGAGGCTTCCGCCGCAGACATCGGCGCGGGCGCCTGGATTTTGACGTTCATGGCGCAAAAGCCCCAGCCCGGCGCCAATCCCGCAGTCTACCGCGCGAAAGAGCGGTTCTGGATCGCGCCAGCGCATTAGTACCAGCCGCAAGAAGTCCTGACCCGCATCGGCGTCGTCCCGGAAATGCCGCAAGGCATTATCCGGGATCGTCTCATACGCCAGCGCCGGCACTTTTGGCGGGCATTGCGGGCTCGCAATGCGCGTCAGAACCGGAGGCACCCCGTTTCGCCATCGCCCCACCGGCAAAACGCTTTTTTATATCAGGAATAGTTACAACCGTGCGGATCGTGTGATATTAATTACAAGTTAGCAACAATCTTATGAGGATATTGGCATGCCGGACAAATTTCGGATCTTGGCGACACGTTGCGGAAGTTGCGGTTGTGGCTGCCCCACCATCATGGAAGCCGGCGAGGATTCGGTCGTCATCGTGGGATCGGCCGCAAACGCTCTGCTCGATGCTGCCGCGGTTAAAGAAAAAACCGGCACTGGCGAAGCTGCCGTTGTGATACCGAGGAGCTTGCTGATCGAGGCGCTGAAAGCGCTCCAAGCGTAGGGATCGCGCTGCTTCCAACTCGCCGCCCATAATGGGCGGCGACGGTTCTCTTGCTAATAGAAGGCCCGAAGCGCACCTTGCACTTCGGGTTGTCGATTATTCAAATTGCATGCCCGCCTTGGGGCTTGCCGCGTTCCTCCCTGGAGCCGGAGAAAAGTGCCCGGAGCTTGCCGCGGCAGGACTGCCGAACGCTTCGCGCGTGCGCGCCGCCTTATTTGCGACTATATTTTAACGAAACAGACCAATAGCCTACTGGCCAAGCGCTCGTGGTATGCTACGTGTGATACCGTGCTTCCTGGGCGAAGGGCGGAGGCGTGGGGATGGAATTCGGATATCGGCGGCACAATAATAATGCAGCCTTGGCAACGCAGTCGTCCAGTGCCCGGATTCCGGCGTCGAAGCCGTGCCCATACAGAAATGCCGCCATTCACCGCACAGAGGAATTGACATGGATCGCCATGGCGCCGCGTTAAGCGAATCTGAAATGCCCACGGCCCTTGTAGCCGATCATGCGAGTTCCGCCGGCGCCGCTGCCCCCCGCGTGAGCGGACGGGCCGGGGCAGAAATTATCGCCATGCCGGGCGCCACCATGGCCGCACCGGTTTCATCCGCTTCGCAAACCGTGACGCTCGCCGTCGAGAACATGGTTTGCGGCGGCTGCATGCGTAAGGTCGAGACCGCACTTGCCGCGGTTCCGGGCGTCATTTCCGCCAGGGCGAACCTTTCGGCGAAGCGCGCCACCGTCGTGTTCGGCAATGCGCAAGAGGCTGGCGCGGCGAAGCTCATCGCCGCGCTGGATGCGATCGGGTTCGGCGCCACGGAATATCTGCCCGCAGCGCTTCCTTCGGTCAGACAAACTGTAACGCTGGCCGTGGAAAACATGGTTTGCGGCGGCTGCATGCGTAAGGTCGAGACCGCGCTTGCCGCGGTGCCGGGCGTCATTTCCGCCAGGGTAAATCTATCGGCGAAGCGCGCCACCATCGTGTTCGAAAAGGCTCAGGATGCCAGCGCAGCAAAGGCCATCGATGCGCTGGGCGCAATCGGATTTCGCGCGGCCGAGCTCGCGCCCGAAACCGTCGAGACCGCGCCAGACAACGGACGCCGCCTCTTGAGCCGGCTCGCCGTCGCCGGCTTTGCCGCCATGAACATCATGATGTTTTCCGTCTCGAACTGGGCCGGATCGGATGCCAGCGAGACGACGCACCACCTATTCCATTGGATTTCCGCGATTATCGCGGTGCCAGCCGTGGCCTATGCCGGGCAGCCATTTTTCAGCTCCGCGCTGGTGGCGCTGAAACGCTGGCGCCTCAATATGGATGTGCCGATCTCGCTCGCCATCCTCCTTTCCACGGCGATGAGTGTGTTCCAGACGATAAAGGGCGGCGGCCAGGTCTATTTCGACGCCGGCGTCTCGCTGCTCTTCTTCCTCCTCATCGGCCGTTATCTCGACCAGCAAGTCAGGGTTCGCGCCCGTGGCGCCGCGGAGAACCTTCTCAGCCTCAAGGCCCAATGGGCGCATGTGATCGGAAGCGACGGCTCCGTCGAACGGCTGCCTTCGAGGCTGGTCGAGCCGGGAATGCGCATCGCGGTCGCGGCAGGCGAGCGGTTCCCCGCCGATGGCGTAATCGTGCAGGGCGCAACGTCCATCGACGAGAGCTTGATTACCGGCGAAACCCTGCCCCGCGACGTGGAGGCGAATGCCACCGTTTACGCGGGCTCGGTCAATCTTGGCGCGCCCGTCGAGATGGAAGCGCGCGCGGCGGAAGCCGACACGCTGCTGGCGCAAATCGCGCGCCTGATGGAGACCGCCGAGCAGGCGCGCGGGCGCTATGTCCGCCTCGCCGACCGCGCCGCGCAGCTTTATGCGCCGGCGGTTCACACGCTCGCGTTAACGGCCTTCATAGGCTGGATGATCGCGGGCGCGGGCTGGGAATATTCGCTCACCATCGCCATCTCCGTTCTCATCATCACCTGCCCCTGCGCGCTGGCACTCGCGGTCCCTGCCGTGCAGGTGGCCGCCTCCGCGCGCCTCTTCGACCGGGGCATCCTCTTGAAAGCGGCGGACGGCCTGGAGCGGCTCGCCGACGCGGACACCGTCGTGTTCGATAAAACCGGCACGCTGACAGCGGGAGTGCCATCGCTCGCGAACGGCGCTGAGATCGGGGACGCCGATTTGAAGGCCGCCGCGGCGCTTGCCTCATCGAGCCGCCACCCATACGCGCAAGCCGTTGCCGCCGCGGCCAAGCAACGTTTTGGCAGCGTGCAGGCTGCTTCCGGCATCGAGGAAGCGACCGGCGCCGGGCTCCGGCGCGTCTCGGAAGCCGGCGAGGAGCGGCTTGGCTCCGCATCGTGGTGCGGCGTTGCCCCGGAGGAGGCGGGCTCGGCATCCCTTTGGTATGTGCGGCCTGGCGCCAAGCCGGCCGCCTTCAGGTTCGAGGACAAGCTGCGCGAGGACGCCGCGCAAGCGATCGCGGTGCTGCGGGACGCGCAGTACGATATTCTGCTGCTGTCGGGCGACCGCGAGGAAGCGGTTCGATCGGCCGCATCGGCCGCTGGTATCGAAGATTGGCACGCGGCGCTCAAGCCACAGGAAAAGATCGAGCGGATTGAGGCGCTGAAGGCGCAAGGACATCACGTCCTCATGGTTGGCGACGGCCTCAACGACGCCCCAGCCTTGGCCGCCGCCCACGCTTCGCTGTCGCCGTCGACGGCCGCGGATGTGAGCCAGACCGCCTCCGACGCGGTATTCCAGGGCGCCAAGCTCATGCCCGTTATCGAGCTTTTGGCGACGGCACGGAAAACCCGTGCCATGGCTTTCCAGAACTTCGCAATCGCCGCGGGCTATAATATGCTCTTCATTCCGCTTGCCATGGCTGGTATGGTGACGCCGTTGATCGCCGCCATCGCGATGTCGACGTCGTCCATCATCGTTACGGTGAACGCGCTGCGGTTGCGGACGGCGAAGCTGGAGTTGGCACAATGACCGCACTTGCATGGCTCGTTCCGCTGGCCCTCCTTATGGGCGGCGTTGGGCTCGCCGCATTCCTTTGGTCGCTCAAGTCCGGCCAATACGAGGATTTGGAAGGCGCGGCCTACCGGGCGCTTGAGGACGAGCCGCCCTTGAAGGGCGAGCGCCGCTGACCCGCGGAAATCGCTCAGCATAAGACGAAGCCGTTGCCTGCGCACTGGTGCGCGCATCGCCGGAACTGCCCGTAGCAAGCGCTGTCGCACCCGAGCGGCCCAGGGCTTGGGGCGGCTGGCATAGGTCTTTGGCGCAGCATCCGTCACTCCTGTTAACGAATGTGGGCGGCGTTCAGCCTGTGTTGCGCCCCCTTTTCGATTTTATACAATTGTAGCACATGTCCTTTGCTGTTTCGTTAATGACAGCAGCCGAATCAGGTCTTTGATTTATATGGCGATTTTTGCGGGCGGCCCGCTTGCGGTTGGTTAATCCGGAACACGCGGTTATATTTAAAGGGATTCTGCAAACGTAAAATTCGACCTGAATCGCGGAAAGATTCGCAGAAATGCGATGGGCAAAAAATATGCGGATGCGCGTTTACCATCCGCCGATTAACTATATCCTCCGCGTAGGCGAAGGGAACTCTTCCTTAATACTAGCGGTCAACATCTGGCGCTTGCTACCCAGTACATTAGGGCGCGATGGGTCGAAACCCGACGTTCAAGATCATCGAACGAAATTCAGCTCATACAAAGGAGCCGGCCGGGAATCCGTGCCCACCGCGGATATTTTCATTCTGGCGTCTCAGCGTAAGCCCGGCCATAAAGGCAATTAGAAGGACGGCGTGCCGGCGTGGAAGGGGGGCGGGCATGAGTCGGGATGAAACCGTTACGCTGTTTGAAGCGCGCGAGGCGAGGCGCATATAAATTTCAAAATAATTCCGCCTTTGCCTTGCTTGTTAGCGCCAAGGCGGCTATTGCCTGTTGAATATTTATACCCATTTGGGGATAATGATGGGGCTACGAAACTTGAGCCTGGAGAGAAACCGCTTATTTGGGTCGGTTCCTCGCCGGGATAGAAACTGCCCGGCAAGACAAGGAACTTGTTACAGCGCGCCTGAAGCTGGCACAGCAGCATTACGAGGCGGAATATGGCGAAAAGAGCAAAGGCCGGCATGGAACAGATCGAACAAGGAAGCGGTAACGTCTTCGCCGATCTTGGCTTGGAGGACGCCGGGGAGCGAAAGACAAAGCTGAGGCTTGCCTATGCCCTCAATCGACTGATTGAGAAGGAGGGGCTGAGCCAAGCCGCAATTGCCGGGCGGCTGGGCCTTACCCAGCCGAAGGTGTCGGCTCTTCTCAACTACAAACTGCGCGGTTTTTCCACGGAGCGTCTTATGCAGCTCTTCCTTGCATTGGATTGCGACGTGAAGATCGTTGTGGGCAAAAAGCCCAAATCCAGAGCGGCAATGATTTCCGTGGTGGCCTAGCAGGCTGGCGGCGCATTGCTCTATCGCGCGAATGTAACCCCGCGCTCCTGACGCTTGCTGCCCAGTACATTAGGGCGCTATGGGTCGATAGCGGGCCTGGCGGTTTTCTCGCGATCCCATGTGCGCCAAGTCGGCTCATGGATCCAATTGCAGGCTTCTTCAAAAACAGCTCGACGTTAAGCATCACTTTGCCGACGTTGAGGGCCAATCGCTGGGAACCTTCAGGACGGGCGTACATTGATATTTCGTCCAGCGGATCATCTGCTCTGCTGCATCTCGAGCTTTTCTTGCAGTTATGGGGACCAACACAATGCGAGTTTCTCTTGCTACTCTTGCGCTGAGTGGCCTCCTTGCCGTCCCGGCTTCAGGCGGCGAACAGGTTATCGAGTTCAGGTACGTCATTCATCCGCTCGAGGTGAAGACCTTCGAAGCCCCGAAGATCGAAGGCCAGACGATGGTTATGGGCAAGGTGTTCGGCGTCGTCGCCTTCAAGGACGGCCGCGTCGGGACGAAGAATTTCATCTATCAGGCTGAGCTTCTGAACGGCGACGGGCCGATTCACGGCTTTAGTACCTACAGGTTCGAGGACGGCTCCTCGATCACGGCGAGCTTCGCCGGCGAGATCAAGGGCGGCCAGCGGCACGGGGTCTATGCGATCCTGTCGGGCACCGGTCTCTATGCAAATGCCACCGGCACAGGCACCTTCGAGAGCCTGCCGAGCAAGCTCGAAGGCGCCACCATCTTGAACACAAAGCTCAACGTCAAAACGCCGTGACGGACCTCCTCAGGTCGACGCGATACCCCGATCAAAAGAAGTGGTCGGCGATAGCACCCGCCTCGCCGATCGAAGAAGATTGCAGCTGGCCCACCTTCGCCGTCTGAGGCTCGATCCATGGTGGTCCGCAAAGTGATCGGAAAGCAGGCGCACCGATCTAACAAAGTTTTTTGAGACGCTTGGACCGCTTTCGGCCTGTTGCGCCACACTCACGTATCCGGCGCCCGGTCCACACACCGCCCCGATTTGGCTTTTCTATGAGTAAAGAGCAAAACACCTATCGCCAGGAGCCTGCCGGTTGAGTCAGCAGCCATTCCGCTTTTTCATTTGGCTGCTGCTGCTGTCGATGCCCTTTTACATTTGGGGCGCCTTATGGCCGGTGCACGGCCTGCCATTCGGGCTTCCCGCGATTGCAGTCATGGTGGTTCTGCCTGCCGCCGTGGCGACGGTACAGGCATACCGTGAGCAGGGACCAAAAGCAGCTCTGGACCTTTGGCGCCGGGTGGCCGATGCGGGGCGGATTGAGAGCGCGGGCTGGCTCTTGATCGCAGTCCTTTGGATGCCCGTCGCTAATGTTTTCGCCTACGGAATCATGCGCTTGCTGGACATGCAGCTGCCGGCCGCCACCGAAATCCCCTTGACCCTGATGCCGGTAATTTTTGTGGGCTTTTTCTTCGGTGCAATCTTCGAGGAAATTGGCTGGACGGCCTATGCGACCGGCCCGCTCCAGTGCCAGTTTGGCGTTTGGGGAGCCGGCTTTATCATAGGCGCGATGTGGGCCAGCTGGCATATATTGCCGTGGTGGCTGGTGCAGGGCCACTCGCTTTGGTGGGTTGCGGGACAGGTAGCGCTGACCATAGAACTACGCTTGCTGATGGGCTGGGTTTATGCCAAAGGCGGCCGGAGCCTGTTTCTGGCGCTTCTGATCCACGCGAGCGGAAACACCGCATACGCCCTGTTTCCCAATGGGGGCTCCCATTACAATCCGGCGTTGGCTGCCGCTGCCGTCCTTCTGATGGGAGGGGTGGTGGGGCTGCTTCGCCTGTTTCGCCCGGCTGAGCAAATCGGGCCATCCATTTGAATTCTTCCTAATCTGAAGACTAGCAGCTAAGGCCTGCCAGTCATGGTGCGCCGGACACCCAAGCACTGCCGGTCCTCCATCAGCAGCGGATGTGGCGGCCAATAACACAAATGTCCGCAACCGGCCTACTGCCCCCCTATCTGTCTCGCCCAGCTGCCGCAGAGACTATTGCGATTGCGCGGGGGCATTGGCCGGAAGTGCCGCGGCCTTCTGCTGCAAGGCCGGATGGCTGCGCGGCAGCGTAACGGTAACGGTCGTTCCAGCGCCCGGCATCGAGCGCAAGCCGATGCGGCCGTTGTGCAGCTCGACGATGCTTTTCACCAGCGATAGCCCCAGCCCCGCGCCGCGATGGCGCGAGCCCGTGCTGCGTGTCTGGAAGCGCTCGAACACGCTCGCCTGCTCCTCTTCCGGAATGCCGAGGCCGGTATCCTGCACGCTGATGGCGACGCCGTTCTTTTCGCTCCGGCAGGAAAGGGTGATGGTCCCATCTTCCGGCGAGAAGTTGATGGCGTTCGAGAGGAGGTTGTAAAGCACTTGAACGAGGCGATCTTCGTCCGCCATGACCGTCGCCGCCTCCTTGGCGATGTTGACGTCGAGATGCAGCCTGGCCCGCGACAAGCGCTCGCGCACGCCAAGCTGGGCGGCCTCGATGGCCTGCTTCAGGTCGACCTGCGAAAGCTTCAGATCGAGGGCGCCCGCGTCGATAACAGCCAAGTCCAGAATGTCGTTGATGATGTTGAGCAGGTCCTGGCTTGAGGTCTTGATGTCGTTCAGATAATCGCGCTGCTTGACGTTCAGCGGCCCGATGGCGGGTTCGGCCAGAAGATCGGTGAAGCCGATGATGGTCGTAAGCGGCGTGCGCAGCTGGTAGGACACATGCGAAAGGAAGGCGTTCTTGAGCCTGTCGGAGGCTTCGAGCGCTTCGTTGCGCTCCATGAGCACATCCTCGAAGCGCTTCCGGTCCGTCACATCGGCGAAGGTCACCAGCGTGCCGCCATCCGGTAGCGGCGTGACGGTGTAGGCGAGATGCGTCCCATCCTGCCTACCGATGGTGGCCAGGAAAGTGTCCCGTTCCTCCGGCATGCCGGTTATCGCATCGCGAAGCGTTTGCCAGAACTGCGGGTCAGGAGCCTGGGATTCGCTTTGGGCGATAATCGCCTCCAGATGCGGCTCATCCTGAAGCACCGCATCCGCCAAATGCCAGATGGTTTGAAACGCCGGATTGAACAGCTGTAAGCGCCCGTCCGCGCCGAACACCGCAATCCCTTCGTTCAGATGATCGAGCGTCTCGCGCTGGCTCTCGATCAAGCTGTGATATTGACGCTCAAGCGAAAGCCTCTCGGTCACATCGTCGAACAGGAAGGTGACGCCGCCATCGCCGCGGCAATCGGTTGCGACGTGCACGGTGCGGCCGTCGGCGCGGTGCCATAGCTCGTCGAGCGTGCGGTTGCGGTCCCAGGTCAGAACCCTGTCGTCCCGCCACTTGCGGTAGTTCTGTTGCTCGGGCAGCAGCCTGCGTTGACGGAGCAGGTCGAAAAGCTCCGAGGCCGCGGGCTTCTCCTGCAGCCAAGCCTCGTCCAGCGCCCAAATGCGGGCGAAGGCATCGTTGCTGTAAACGAGCTTTCGGTCGGCGCCGAACACGGCGACGCCGGTTGAAACCTTGTCCAGCGTGCGGCTGTGGGCCGCCATCTGCCGCTCCAGCTCGTCCTTGGCAATCGTCAGCGGCGCCACGTCGAATGCCGCTCCGCCGCTTCCCCGCTCAAGAGGAGCGGGAATGGCTTCGTAAATTTGCACGGCCCCGTTGATGACGGTTTGAAGTTTGACGCGGTCCCGCTTCTTGGCCTGGCTCAGGCGATGCAGCTCCGACCTTTGCCGCGTCTCGAACAGCTCGATCTGCTTGGCAAGCGCTTCCTCTTTGGTTTTCGCGCCCGCCGCCGTTGCATAGGCGGTATTGACCCAATTCAGCCCGCTCTTGGCATCCCGCAGCCAAACGGGCACGGGAAGGCTGTCCAGAAGCTTCTCCCGTTCGTATACCGCCTGCTTCAAGCGCTTGTTCTCACCGATCAGGCGCACAAGCTCCTTGTTGACCGGCGAGAACGGCCTGATCCGCAGCACCGTTTCCGCGCCGCAGACAGCACCTGCCACCTCGACGACGTGACCTTCGAGCGTGCTCGCATTCGAGACGAACCCCTCGCCGCGCGTCTGCAGGCGGTTCAGGCTGGCGGCGATCCTGCCCGCGTCGTCGGGATGCAGCCAGGAGGCAAAACGCAATAGCAGCGGCAGCTTGGCGGGCACTCCGGCCGCGCTGTGCAGCGTGTGCAGCGTGAGGCGCGCGTGGGCGTCGCCCCAGATCACGCACACTTGCGGTTCAAGCGATGCGAGCGCACGGTAATTGTCCTCGACGGTTGCGAGCGTGTCGAGACGCGTCGCATCGCGCAAGCACTGATGGGCAAAAGCCCGGGCGCGTTCCCGGAAAATGAAAACCAGTATCCCGAATGCCGCGGCAAGTCCTGCCAGCACGGCGAAAATCACGGCGGTATCGGCTTGTGCGGCTGCGCAGGCCGAAGCAAGCCAGCCCGCGGCTCTTGCCGGCGCCGCCGCGAAAGTTAGCGAGGCAATTGTGAGGCTGGCAGCGAAGGCCGGCCGCAACACCTCTCGCACAGCTTTCATCGCATTCTCCTGCCTGAGAGCCATCGAAATCTGCTCATTTGACGAATCGATTCTTAGTTTACCGTTAATTATTGTCATATAGGGGCAGCGTTGCTCAAAGCATTCGCCACGCCTATGGAAAATGAGCCGCGTCCGGCCGTTGAAACTGGCCCGGATACCGAAGTGTCCTGTGGCGGGCAGCGTAACGAACGGGGGAATCTCCCCTCACCCTGTCCCTCTCCCTGCAAGCTCGCCTTGGCGAGCTTGCTTCTCAGCGTGGCTGCATCTGCGAGCAGATGCAGCTGGAGAGGGGACGTTGTTGCGCGCTCGGAGCGCAATTCAGGGGTCCCTTCTCCCGGGAGAAGGACAGGATGAGGGGAGATTCGCCATTATATTACTGCTGTTTTCGGGTTGAACAGAGAGCGCGATTGCCGCAAACCCGCAGCGAGGCACTCAAAACCATGCGAGACCGATGAGCACGCGCGAAACATCCGCCATTTGGCACCCCTTCACGCAGCACGCGCTGCAGCCGGCGATGACTAAAATCGTGCGCAGCGAGGGCGCCTGGCTCGAAGCCGCTGACGGGCAGCGCATCTTCGATGGCATCTCGTCCTGGTGGGTCGTCACCCACGGACATAATTACCCGCCGATTGTGAGCGCGATCCAACGCCAGGCCGGCGTGCTCGATCAGGTCATCTTCGCGGGCTTCACCCATGAGCCGGCCGAGGAGGTGGCGCGCCGTCTGATCGGGATCGCGCCCGCCGGGCTCGCCCACGTATTCTTCTCCGATAGCGGCTCGACCTCGGTCGAGGTGGCGCTCAAGATGGCGCTGGGCTATTTCCGCAACCGGGGCGAGCCGCGCTCGCGCATCGTGGCGCTTGAGCATGCCTATCACGGCGACACCATCGGCACGATGTCGGCCGGCCAGCGCGGCGTCTTCAATGCGCCCTACGAGCCGCTGCTGTTCGATGTCCAGCGCCTGCCTTTTCCCGCGCCGGCCAGCGAGCAGCGCACCCTCGACGCCTTCGAGGCTATCTGCAAACAGGAGCCGCCCGCGGCGCTTATCCTGGAGCCGCTCATTCTGGGCGCCGGCGGCATGCTGATCTATCGCGCGGCCGTACTGGCTGAATTGAACCGCATTTGCGAGGCTTATGGCGTCCTGTTCATCGCCGACGAGGTGATGACCGGCTTCGGCCGTACCGGAACGCTGTTCGCCTGCGAGCAGGCGGGCATCTCACCCGATATCATGTGCCTGTCCAAGGGCCTGACGGGCGGCGTGATCCCGCTGGCGGTGACGCTCTGCAAGCCCGCGATTTTCGAAGCGCATCTGTCGCCCGAGCGCTCGCGCATGTTCTTCCATTCGAGTTCCTTCACCGCGAACCCCATCGCTTGCGCCGCCGCCGCCGCCAATCTCGATGTCTGGGCGCGCGAGCCGGTTGGCGAGCGCATAGCGGCGCTGGTTTCCTCGCATGCCGCGCGGCTTGAGCCTTTCAAGGCCGATGGACGCTTCTCGAATGTCCGCCAGGCCGGCACCATCGCGGCACTCGACCTCAATGTTGCCGATGCCGGATACCTCGCGGGCATCGCGACAAGGCTTTACAATTTTTTCGCGGAAAAGGGGCTGCTGCTTCGTCCTCTGGGCAACACGGTCTACGTGATGCCGCCTTACTGCACCGCGCCGGACGAGCTTGACCAAGTCTACGCCGCCATCGCCGAAGCGGCTGACGTATTAAACAAATAGGGCCGCCCAAAAGGCAGCCCTGTGGTTAGCCTCGGCGATCCACACTACCGTTACGCCCCTCACCCCAGCCCTCTCCCCATGGGAGAGGGGGTCCGGCCGCAACTGTTGTTAGGGCGTCCCCTCTCCAGCCGCATCCGCTCGCGGATGCGGCCACGAGGAGATGTAAGCTCGCGAAGGCGAGCTTACGGGGAGAGGGACAGGGTGAGGGGCGTGACGTATGAGCCGGTCTCACCCTTTTGCGGTTGCGGCTTCCGCTAAACCTCTTGCCAAGTCCCGTCGGGGTTCCGGCAAGCGCGGCCGACCATCGTCTCCGGATGGCCATTGACGAAGACGGTCTGCGAGAACTCGCGGCACTTCATCTCGTGATAATAATAGACGGGCCGCGGCTCGATATAGCCGTAATGGCCGTTCGGGCTGCGCCAATCCGCGCGATCGCCGCGCTCGAATGCCGCCATTTGGGCGTCATACGCGCGCCGCCGGTCCTCGTCGTCCATCGACTTGCCGATGCGGTTGCCGATGAAGCCGCCCACAAGCGCACCCGCAACAATGCCGCCAGGGCTTCCGTGCCCAATCGCGCTGCCGAACAGAGCGCCAGTGGAAGCGCCGATCAGCGTTCCCGAATCTTCCTTCGTCGCACATCCGGCCGCAAGGACGGTGAACGCGAGCGACATAAAGAGTAACCCTAGTTTTTTCATACCCCTCGTGGCGCGCGACTCGCACGCTCTCCCAGCTTGAACCTGAGCAAAGGTACACGCCGCATTTGGGCGATTTTGCGTCATCAGGCCGCCGGAAGTGTAAGACAAGCTCTCAAGCCTCCGCTTGCGGCCTTTTCCAATTTGAGCGTTCCCCGGTAGAGATGCGACAACTCCGCGACAATGGAGAGGCCAAGGCCGGTGCCGGGCACCTTCTCGTCCAGCCGCCGCCCGCGCTGCACCGCCTCGCGGCGTAGCTCCTCGGCAAGTCCCGGCCCGTCGTCCTCGATGATGAGCCGGAACGTCCGCGCCGCCGTTGGCCCAGCGGCCCGCGGCGCCTCCACCTTCACCGTGACACTGGAGCGCGCCCATTTGCAGGCATTGTCCATAAGGTTGCCCGCCATCTCGTCGAAATCCTGCTTCTCCCCGAAAAACCGCACGCCGTCTGGGCAATCGATTTCGAGATTGAGCGCGCGGCCTTCATAGATCTTGGTCAGCGCCCGCGAGAGCGCGAAGAGGCCGGATTCGACATCGGTCACGCCGCTGATGGGCCGGATTTGCGCGGCGATCCTGGCGCGGTCGAGATGATGCGAAATCTGCTGGCGCATCAGGGCCGCCTGCTGGGCGACCTTTTGCGCGAACTCGGTATCCTGGGAGGCAGCCTCGTTTATGATGACGCTGAGCGGCGTCTTGAGCGCATGCGCAAGGTTGCCGACATGGGTGCGCGCGCGCTCCACCACGCCCCAGTTGGCTTTGATGAGCGCGTTAAGCTCCTCCTGAAGCGGCAGAATTTCATCGGGCGGCGTTCCCTCCAGCAGCGTTTCCTCGCCCGAACGGATCGCCGCCAGGCGCCTGCCGATGTCCTTGAGCGGGCTCAGCCCAAACCGCACCTGGAAAAAGGTTGCCAGCAGAAGGCCCCCGCCAAGCAGCGCAAGCGTGAGCACAATGGTATCGGTAAGGTAGCGCGTCTCGGCATCGACGGCCGCGGTGTCGAAGGCCACCGATAGCGAGAAGATGCGGCTCTCGTTCTCCTGGCCGAAATCGATCTCCCGCTCCAGAACGCGAAGGATTTGGCCGTCCGGGCCGTCCACATAGGACTGCCGGATGTGCTTTTGATCGGGTTTGACGCCAAGGTCGCTCGGGATCTTGTAGGTCTCGTCGGCAAGCGAGTCGGATTTGAACGAAACGTCGTCGCGGCCGTCCACCGGCCGGATTTGCCAATAGGCCCCCGACAAAGGCTTCGAGAACAGCGGCTCGCCAAGGTCCGCCGGGCGCCGGATGTCGAGCGTGGCCAGCGGCGCCGTTTTCGCGATCAGGTTTTCCAGCGAATAATTCAGCCGCTCGTCGAAACTCTCCTCGGCGAAATCGCGGCAAAGCGAGATCAGAATGGCCGCGGTGACCGACAGGATCATCAGCGTCCACGCCGCCGACGAAATCGCGAGGCGAAGCGCGAGAGAATTACCCCTCATACCGGACCCGCTCGATTTGCTTACGCTGTTTCAGGAAGTCCCCCCTCATCCTGTCCTTCTCCGTGCACGCACGCCTTGGCGTGCTTGCATCTTTTGCTGCCGCATCCGCAAGCGGATGCGGACGGGGAGAAGGGACGCCAGAACTTGCCGCAGCCATATTTCTAGGGTCCTCTCTCCCCTCGGGGAGAGAGACAGAGTGAGGGGGACTCCGCGGAAGCAATCGAGCGGGTTCAGTATCATGAGCCCTTCTTCCCGGCTCCATCCGGATCGGGGGCGAACGAAACGCAATAGCCGAGCCCGCGCACGGTGTGAATGAGGTCGGCGGGGATTTTACGCCGGAGGCGCCCGATGAAGACCTCGATGGTGTTCGAATCGCGGTCGAAATCCTGCTGATAGAGATGGTCCACAAGCTCCGAGCGCGATACGACCCGCGACTGATGATGCATGAGGTAGGAAAGCAGCCTGAACTCAAGCCCGGTCACTTTGATCTGCGAGCCGTTGAACGTCACCCGCGCGGTGCGCGTATCCAGATGCAGGGGGCCGCATTCCAGCTCTGCCTTGGCAAAGCCGGCGCTCCGGCGCAGAAGCGCCCGCACCCGCGCGATGACCTCCTCCATCTGAAACGGCTTGGCCACGTAATCGTCGGCGCCGGCATTGATGCCTGCGACCTTTTCGCTCCAGCGGTCGCGCGCGGTCAGAATGAGGACGGGCGTGCGGATATCCGCCCTGCGCCAGCGCTCAAGGATGCTGAGGCCATCGATTTTCGGCAGCCCCAGGTCGAGAACGATCGCGTCGTATGGCTCGGTTTCGCCAAGATGCGCGCCCTCCTCCCCATCGAAGGCGGCATCCACCGCATAGCCGGCCTCCGACAGCGCCGCATTGAGCTGGCGGTTCAAGTCCCGGTCGTCTTCGATAACCAAAAGGCGCATGCGGCCAAACTTTGCTAACGGGCAGGCACCCGGACGACGCGGACTTTGCCTGCCGATTCCAGAATCGTGACCTGGAAATAATGGTCGTTTCCCGCCGTGCAAAGCGAGAACCTTAGAATTTTTCCGTCCTTCAGCCAGGGACGAAGCTCGTTCTCGATCTCTTTATGGGTCTTGTAGCTGCCCTTGCCCCACGCATGGGTGCAAGAATCCTTCGCCAGCGCAAAGCCGCTGCCGGGGGCGCCGATCCATATCAAAAAAGCCGCGCAGATATACTTCATAGCCCCTTCTGCATCGCGATACTTTATGAGCCCCGCTTCCTGAATTGGCGATGAACGGCCGGGTATCGAAATGCCCTGGGGCAGAACGCCATGTCCCAGCCTGCGCGTCCCAGCTTGTGTTGACAAATGGTACACATTCCCGCAACCTAACACAATGAAGAACGCAGACACCACCGCCGATGTGACCATTCACCTGCGCGCCACCGCCGCGGACCGCGATCTTATCGACCGCGTAGCCGAAATGGCCGGCACCAACCGTTCGCAGTTTATGCTGTCGTCGGCTCTCAAGGAAGCGCGGAACCTGCTGCTCGACCGGACCACCATTTACCTCGATAATGCGCGCTTCCACGAAGTTCTGGCTTGGATGGATGCCGCGCCCGCCGAAGACGAAACGGCAGGGATGCAAAGATTGATGAGCGGCAAACCCGTTTGGCAGGATGACTAAGCCGGCCTTAACCTTGCAGGCACCAGCCCTTCTCGCCAAGCGGCACGATTTGATGGGCTTTGCCTCCGGTGAGCAAGCTCTGGACGATTGGCTCCGGCAACGCGCACGCGCCAGCATCGAAAATGGAGCAAGCCGCAGTTATGTCGTTTGTCCGGCAGGTGAGGACCGCGTGGTTGGCTTTTACGCCCTCGCCATGGGACAAATCCTCAACCGGGAGGCTCCAGCCGGCATCCGCCGCGACATGCCGGCAAAAACTCCAGCCGTGATACTCAGCCTGCTGGCGGTTGACAGAGCCGTGCAAGGCCGGGGATTGGGCCGGTCGCTGCTTCAGGACGCGGTAGTGCGTAGCCTGCGCGCGGCTCAAGTGGTCGCGGCACGGCTTATGATTGTCCACGCTATCTCACCTGCGGCGGAAGCGTTCTATCTCCACCACGGGTTTACCCGCATAGCTGGCGAATTCCCAGCACTCGCGCTCGATCTTATCAAGGTAAAGACTTTCGGCGACGGATAAATGAGCGCCTGAACCGGTGCGCGCTGGAATGGCCCGCAGGCTCCACAGCCCATTACGCCGCAGGCTCGGGGCTGAATGCCGGTTTGCCGGCCAGCCGCAATCCAAGTGCGAATGTCCGGCCATCGTGATTCACCGGCTCGAACCGCGCCACCGTAAACAGAGCCTGCAAAACCCCAGCCCCCGGGATTTCGATGCGCCACTCGGCGGCGAGTTGCGCGGCGAGGCAAGCGTGCAGGATTTTCTCGATAACGGCGTTGTCCAGCACGCAGAGGCCGAAGGCGTTCGAGGCCAGCGAATAAGCCGCGATGTCCAGCAGCTCCGGATCGGCGGAATTGCCGGCCAGGTCGCGCACGGCGGCTGCCATTGCAGGGCTCGGGGCGTGCACTCTCCCTATGGCGATGAACTCCCCCGAGGCCGGAATATCCGCTGCGAAGGCGAGATCGCTTGCCAGTGTTGCTGTCATGAGCCGCCCCCACGCCGCGTCATTCCGTGCGCACCGCGGCATGAAATGACGCCGTGCGGACACGGCTCTTAAAGAGCGCTCCGCTTGTGACGATCCCGTGTCTGCGACGCTCCACTTCGTGCTGCGTCGCGCAGGGGATGACGAAGCGGCACGGCCTCCCATTGCTTCGCATTTCACATGGAATCGCAGCCTGGGATCGGATTGGGCCGCAAGACGTCCCCGGCACTGCTCCCCCTTAGGTCGAGAAACTGGGAAATCCTGACCCATATGCGTGTTTCACGCCGTCATTGCGAGCGGAGCGAAGAATCCAGAGACAACAGCCCCCGTGCTTTGCCCTTGGATCGCCACGGCCGCTAGCGCGGCCTCGCGATGACGGCGATGCGCGTCAGGACTTACTGCACCCGGTACTAGCCCTCAATCCCGCTGCTGGCAACCGGACCTAACGCCGCTTTCTGGGCTCGATCCAGCCAACGATATGGGCTGCGATCCGGTGCTCCGGGATCTTCTTCTCGCTGATCGCCGAGCCCCTGACCGAAATCCCCGCCTCGTGCACCGTCTCGGGCGTTCCTGAAACCAGAGGGTGCCACCACGGAAGGCGGCGGCCCTCCCCGATCACCCGGTACGCGCACGTCTTGGGAAGCCAGTTCAAGCGCCGGGCGTCTTCCGGCGTCAGCTTGACGCAATCGTCCACATGGTCCCGCCGGTTTTCGTAATTGGAGCAGCAGCAGGAGCCGATGTTGAGCAGCTTGCAGGCGAGCCGCGTGACCGCGATGTCCCCCGTGTCCTCATCCTCCAGCTTGATCAGGCAGCACTGTCCGCAGCGGTCGCACAGCGCTTCCCACTCCGTGGCGCTCATCTCCTCAAGGCTCTTGGCCTCCCAGAAGGGTGCATCGCCGGAGCTTTCGCCAGAATCCCCTGGAACCGGATCGAGGCCCTGCCATTTTAACTGTTTCGCGGGATCGTTTCTTGGCATAGTACCGGCAAATTGCGCTCAAGTAGCCCTAAGGGCGGTAGCGCGGCAAATGGGCTCAACGGAGGCGGTGTCAACTCGTGCGGGACTGGATTTTCAAGCCGAACCGGCGCAACCGCTATGTCAACTGGCTTGCGCTCGATTCGTGGATCGATTCCACGCTTTACAGCCTTTATGCCAGATTTAAAGACCGGTGGGCAAACTACAACAATTTCTTTGCCGGCTTCCGCGTAACCGGCGCCCGGCGCCTTGCCGTGGAATTCCTTTCGGAGGCCGCCACGCTGGGGACGGGCGGGCTCGCGATCGTCCTCATGTTCGAACTCCCGGCCATCGAGCTGACCAAGAACCCGAACTGGCGCACCGGCAGCGAGTTCAGCGTCACCTTCCTCGACCGCTACGGCAACGATATCGGAAAGCGGGGCATTCAATTCTCCGATGCCGTGCCGCTTGAGGAAATCCCCGACACGCTGATCAAGGCCACGATGGCCACCGAGGACCGCCGTTTTTTCGACCATTTCGGCATCGACGTGCTGGGCACCATGCGCGCCATGGTCCAGAACGCGCGGGCGAACGAGGTTGTCCAGGGCGGCAGCTCGATCAGCCAGCAGCTCGCGAAAAACCTCTTCCTATCCTCGGAGCGCTCGATGCAGCGCAAAATCCGCGAGGTTTATCTGGCGCTCTGGCTTGAGTTGCATCTCACGAAGAAAGAGATATTGAAGCTCTATCTCGACCGCGCCTATCTGGGCGGCGGCAATTTCGGCGTCGAGGCGGCTTCGCAGTTTTATTTCGGCAAGTCGGTGCGCGATATAAACTTGGCCGAGTCCGCGACTCTCGCAGGCTTATTCAAGGCCCCATCGAAGTACGCTCCGCATTCCAACCCGGTGGAATCCCGGGCCCGGACGAATCAAGTGCTCAGCAACCTTGTCGAAGCCGGTTTCATGACCGAGGGGCAGGTGCATGCGGCGCGCCTCAACCCTGCAAAGATCATCGATCATGAAGAGGACTACGCGCCGAACTATTTCCTGGACTGGGCCTATGAGGAGGTGCAGCGCCTCATGAGGGGCAAGGGCGAATATGTCCTGACCGCGCGCACCACCGTCGATGTACCGCTCCAGAAACTTGCCGAGCAGTCAATTGAAACGGCCTTCGAGACCGATGCGAAGTATGCGCGCGCCAGCCAGGCTGTGCTTGTCTCCATGGATACCGACGGCGCCGTCCGGGCCATGGTGGGCGGGCGGGATTATGGCGACAGCCAGTTCAATCGCGCCGTCCATGGCGCCCGGCAGCCGGGATCGTCGTTCAAACCCTACGTCTATCTGACCGCCATCGAGAACGGCATCAGGCCCAATAAGGTGGTGTCCGACACCGCGCCAACTTGCGGAAACTGGTCGCCGGTGAATTACGGCGGCGGGGTCAGCGGCCGCTCGATGACGCTTTACGACGCGCTCAAGATGTCGGTCAATACCATCGCGGTGAAGCTGTCGCTCGACGTTGGCCGCGAAAAGGTGCTGGAAGTCGCCCATAGGATCGGCCTCACCTCCGTGCGCAAGACGTGCTCGATGGCGCTCGGCGACACTGGTATCGCGCCGCTCGATCACGTGGGGGGGTACGCGGTCTTTGCCAATGGCGGCAAGGCGGTCAAGCCTTACGCAATCCTGGAGCTTAGAAACACCCGCGACGAACTGGTCTACAGCCGCGAGCGCGATGAGCCGCCGCCCGCCCAGATTTTCAAGCGGGAGGACATCGAGATCCTCAATACGATGCTCCAGAAGGTCGTCGAGGAGGGAACCGCCACCGCCGCGAAGCTCGATTTCACGAACGCTTGCGGCAAGACCGGCACGACCTCGGGCCCGAAGGACGTCTGGTTCATGGGCTTCACCGGCCAATACGTGACCGGCGTCTGGTTCGGCAACGACGATTACAGCGACATGGCTGCCGGCACGACTGGCGGTCATATGGCGGCGCCGGCCTGGCGCCGCTACATGGTGGGTGCCCATACCAACATGGATATTCCGCAAATTCCGGGCCTTCCGCTGCATCCGCGCCAGATCGAGGAGCGGCAGCGCCTTGCCGATATCCGCCGCGACGATCCAGGCGGCAGTTCCACCTCAGGCTCCAGCACAACGGACCCCACCAAACGGCTACCCGCCCGCACCCGCAAAATGCTGACCTCGCTGTCCAAGCTCCTGAAGGACGCGCCCAAGCTTAAACCCTCGGATGGCGGCCCAGAAAAAGGCGCTTCCCTGGACAGACTGCCCGTCCGGACGCAATAGTTTGCTACCCAACGAATGTCTGCTTAGGATTCTTTGTTTTCGCTGAGTTCTTCCAACGTGCCTTGGCGTCTTGGAACACTTTGAGTGGCACGTCCGCGCGAAGCGCATGCGCCGCCCAAAACCGGTGGCCATCCCCGTCTTCACGGGGACATGCTTTTGGGAAACTCCGCCTGGCGGTGAACTTGTAGGTTTTTGAACGCATGTCCTTCTTGAGCCGGTTTTTCATTTTTGCCGCGATAGCGCTGGTGCTCGGCCTGGGCTCCGCCTGGCGAACGGTTGATCACGGCTTTTCCGCCACGGCGAACCGCCACGGCCCATGGGCGTTCTGGTTCCGCGAGGGCACCGCAGACGCCGACCCCTACACACTCGCCCATGTCGCGCGGCAGGGCGTTCTGCCCGTTACAGCCGCGAGCGCCATGGTTTTCACCGCGACGCGGGACAGCGCGGGCGCGCAACTTTCCGGCGACTGCACCTACGAAATTCGCGGCACCGCAGTGCCAGCCCTGTGGTGGGACATCGCCGCCTTCAAGTCCGACGGAGAGATCATGCCCAGCAAAACCGGGCGATCGGGTTTTTCCAGCGCCAACATACTCACGCCCCCCGATGGCAGGTTCACGGTGCGCCTCTCGCCCGATGTGCAGCCGGGCAACTGGATACCGGCCGCGCGGGGAACCCGCGTCACCCTCCGGCTCAGCATCATGCGGCCCCTCAGTCCCGACAATTTGCTGAAATCCGCGAGCGATATTCTGCCGGAGATCACGCTCATGGAGTGCTCGTGATGGATAAGCTGCCATGGGTCTTGGCCGGGCTCGCCGCCGCCGGCATCATTCATATTCTTACGGTGTTCGCCATACCCGTGATCGCCGAGCGCGACGCGTGGGGGCGGTTATCCGCCATCATGACGCCGAACACACTCGCCATCGCGGACGGCAAGAGCGCACCCCGGCTACCCTTCACATCCCCCGATGTGGCAACCGCCTACTGCCTGTTCGACCTTTCCAAGGACAACGTCATCGTTAAATCGCCGCTGCCGGAGGCGGCCTGGTCGCTGGCGCTTTCCACACGTTCGGGCGAGAACTTCTATCTCATAACCGGAGCCGACGCGAAAAAGCCGCGGGTGCGCCTGCTTATCATCCCGCAAGACCGCCTGTCCGGGGAAGCCAGCACCGAAAAGACCGGGGAAGGTGACGAACAGGCCATCATCGTCTCGCCCAGCCAGACGGGAATTGTGGCGATCCGGGCGCCCCTGCGCGGCGAAAGTTTCCGGGCGCAAGCGCAGGAGGAGCTTCGCAAGGCGCACTGCGAGGGGCAAAAGCGCCCCGAACCGCTGGCCGTGGTAGCCATGCCGGACGCCGCCGAGCCTTCGGAAGAGGAAGACCGCACGCAGCCGCTGTCGCGCAGGCGCAGGCGGCCGTAGGCGCGGCGCGCGGGCGCCACGGGAGGCGCTTCTAAATTCCTTGCAGGAGTGGGGACCGGACTTTCCGGAAAACTTTGCGTACTGCTGCCCTCAATGAATGCCGGGAAGCTTTCGGAACCGCGCCGATTGTGGTTTCCACCTCCCGCAATGTAACCACCCCGGGGTATATTCCATAAGAAATAAGACCCGTGATTTCCGTTCTCCCCGTCAAACCATCGGCCGCGATTCTTATCGGCCGGGCATGTTCGACCAACTTCTTCGCGCCCTTGACGTTTACCAGGTTCGCGGCGGTGCGGTTCGCCCGATTCCTGAACCGCGCCGGCCGGTAAATGTCGCAGATTGGGGCGCCAAAAGGCTGTTCCCGCGCATCGGTTACAAAGTTGACGAACTCCCAATCGGCGGGGAAACTTTCTTTGTGCCTAAGGACTTCTGGAAGCATCTGGCCGATGTTGATGTCGTCCTCCAGGATTAAGCAATCGAAATCTCCAGAAGCAATGAGCTTCTCATATATTCGCAGATGGCTTAGCGCACAGCCGATTTCGCCTCTCGACAGCTCTCTGCCGATCAGTTTCGTTGCCTCCTTGGCGGAATACTGGAGCAAGTCCCGATCGCTCAAATGCTGCCCGTCGACGGCAGGAAAGATTTCATAATCCATCCCGAGCCGCGATAGCTGCTGCTCCATATGCAACCGGCGCTCTGTCGAGCGCGGCAGGTTTATTACGTAAGTTTTCAAGGTCCAGCCCGCGCTTGCTTCTTAATCCATATCTCTCAACCTAACTGGATTTGCAAGGGTGCTTATTGGCAACCGCGGCGCGGCTTATCGCATTTCTTAACCGGCGGTGAAGGCGGCCTACGCGGGCGGCACCCCGTGACTGGCCAAAAACCGGACCGGCAGCGTTAACGGAATCGATGGGGCGGGCAGCCAATAGGACTCTCGGGAACCGCGCATCCATGAAGCCCCCGGCTTGGCACCCGTTCTGGTTGCGGCCAGGCACCGGCACGGCGTTGCCCCGCAGCCACAAGCGTAAGCAAATATCGGCTTTGGCCGCCCCCCAAGAGCGCTGCCGCTTGCCTTGTGTTCCGGCCCTTTGTTATGCGGCACATAACGGGGGTAAAGAACATGCCGGCGTTTTTAGCAAGACGCATCCCGGGTTTGCTCTGACAGTGATGGGCAGTCCCCGCATGGATCACGAGACGCTGCAAGCGCTCATCGAAGTTTACAAGGGCCGGGCCAGCAACGATCTCCTCTCGATCATTATTGACGAGGCCGAGGGGGTGCAGGGGCGGACGTCGGTGCTTGAGCTTTTGCGCTCGCTCCCGGCGGGCACGCTTTCCGACGACGGCTTCGCGCCCGTGCGCCGCCATGCCTGCCAATTCTGCCTCAATGCCGCCGATTTCGAGCTGGCCGAGCGGCTGGCCCGCAGCTCCGAGCAGCCCGAGGACCGGGCCATGCGCGCCCGCGCCTTGCACGGCCTTGGCCGGGATCAGGAGGCCGTGGCCCTTTACCGCCAGGCCGTCGCCCAGGACCCCGCGATGCGCAACCGCGACCTGGAGCGTTTTCTTGGCATCCGTCCTGGCACTGCCTTTTCGCAACCCGCGAAAATCATCTCGCTTACGAACTACTCCGCGCGGCGCGATAACAAGATCCAGCAGGAGCGCCTCGACCTGGTCCCAGACACGCTTCTCGAAGACCTGGACGATGCCGCGGTCACCTTCGGCGATGTGGCGGGCCTCGACGATGTCAAAAACGAAATCCGCCGCCGGATCGTGCTTCCCTACCTCAAGCCCACCCTTTTCGAGCGCTACCGCCAGAAACCGGGCGGCAGCCTGTTGCTTTACGGCCCTCCGGGCTGCGGCAAGACGCTGATCGCCAGGGCAATCGCGGGCGAGAGCGACGCGCGCTTTCTATCGGTCAATCCAGAGGAAATCCTCGACAAATACGCGGGCGACGCCGAGAAACGCTTGCGCGTGTTTTTCGACGAGGCGCGGGCCGAGCCGCCAACGATCCTGTTTTTCGACGATTTCGAGCTTCTGGCGTACAAGCGGGGCTCCTCGCACAACGAGACCGCCCCGGCCCTAAACGCCGCGTTTCTTTCGGAGCTGGACAGCACGCTGCGCGACAACACCGGCGTTCTGGTCATCGCCGCCACGAATGCGCCCTGGACCGTCGATCCCGCGCTCCTTGGAGCCGGCCGTTTCCAGCGCACGATCTACATCCCGCCGCCGCCTCTGGAGGCGAGAACGAAAATCCTATCCAACGCTATTTCGGGCGTTCCCGGCGCCGATAAAATCGCCGTGGATCGCATTGCGCGCAAGACCGCCGGCTATTCTGGCGCCGGCTTGCGCGCGCTTGGCGCCTGGGCCAACAATGCGGCGCTGGCCAAGGCGCTGGCGGCAGGGGCCGATGTTCCTGTCACGGCGGAGCTGTTCGACGAAGGTCTAAAGGCGTTCGGTCCCTCCACGCTTGCCTGGATTGCTCAAGCCAGGGTTTTGCTTAGGCCCTTGGTGCGCGACGATTTCTTCACACGGCTGTTCGCCCCGGTTTTCGGCCGGTAGCACCCCCGCGCTTTTGGTTTCGCCTTCGCTGTTGCTCAAATGCCACGGACTGAGGCATCTCTGCCAAGTTTAGGCCATAAACGCCAAACAGATTGTCATGACCGGAGACCGTAAGGACTCCGGTGCGATTGGCAAGAAGCGGTTTATGCCAATGAAGTGGCCGTTGGTACTGTGTTTCCGGCGCTTCCTTTCAAAAAAAAAGTTGGATTGGAACTGCAACCGGGAACATTCCACGGAGGGTGATGGTTTGTGCCGGATGTCCTGCGGGAACAGTTAGAAGACGGGGCGTGTTACAAAATGGTCACAGCTGGGGCACTTCATAAACCTTTTGGCTATAGGCGGGCGCAAGTATGCGCCAAGGCGGCCTGTAGTTGGGGCATCGCAACTGGATACAACCTTAGGTTGTCGCAAAGCGAACACTTTTGCCGTCATAATGCCCGGCATTCGCCCAAAAATAACTACACCTCAAGGGCATACATAAGTGGTGAACGGAAGGCCGGGAATGTGCTTCGCGGCGCCATCATGGGTCCGGAGTCGAGTGTAGGAGTAGCGGGCGAAGCCAATGTCTAGAGCATTCCGGGCACTAAAAATCACGGCAGTTCCCCTGCTCTTCGCCGCGGCGGCGCTGGGGCTTGCCACGGTTCACCTCTCGGCGGAGCGCAAGGCCGCGCGTGTCAAAATGCACGCCGCGCATGCCGCCCAGACGCAAGATGCCAATCTTTCCGATAGGCTGGCCGGTATCAAGCTTAAGGATCTCGCGCCGGCGGCCCAGAAGGGCGACGTTTCGGCCGAAGCGGAGATGGCACGGCGGCTGGCCCTGGGCGAGGGCGTAAAAAAGGATGAGGCGCAGGCCGCGCTCTATTTCCAGTCGGTCGTCAATCAGCTCGGCGAGATCGGCGCCCACGATAGGAACGCGCCCTTGGCTGCGACGGCGTACCGCTTTCTGGCGCAGTTCTACCGGCGCGGGGTTCCGGAAGCCAATATTCCCGCCAATCCGGCCTACGCTTTCGATTTGCTGCACCACGCGGCGAGCTATTTCGGCGACCCAACCGCGCAATTCGAGCTTGCCAAGCTGCTGATTGACGGCAATGGCATCGCCAAGAATCCGCACGTTGGCGCGCAGTGGCTGCTGAGAGCGAGCCGGAAGGGCTATGCGCCTGCGCAAGCTTTGCTCGGCGAGATGCTTTGGCGCGGGAATGGCTTGAGGCGCGTCCCCGGCGAGGGGTTGGGATTGCTTGCGATTGCGCGGCGCAACGCTTCGCCCGCCGATAAGCCATGGGTAAGCAGGATGTTCGAGACGGCGCGGGCGGAGGCGCTGCCCATCGAAATCCTCGAAGCGAATGCGTTCATCGTGCAAGAATCGGGAACTTCGCCCTTCACGTCGCCTGATGGCGGCTTCACCGCCGGAGAAGCCCAACAGGGGGCCGCTTCCGGCGCGAAGGGAGCGGCGATAGCGGCACAGCCTGTTGGCAAAGCGAGCACCATATTCTTCGGTCTCGACGCCTCTGGCCGGGAACTCACGGCGAAGAAGGACAGCGAGTTGAACGCGTCCGCCGGGATTATCCAGATGTACCGGGTTTGGGGTCTGCAAGGGGCGGGCGAGAATGTGACGCCCGTTCGTTTGGCGGGCGTAGCGAACTAACAGGCTTCCCAGGCTTAGGGGGCTGCGGCCAAAAGCGGGGATGAGATCGGTTCCCGCCCGCAGCGCCGGCCCCGCGCAGGCGGAGCCCCATATAGTTGGCGTAAGTCCTGACCGTTTTCCGTCATGCAAGGGATTTCGGCACCGATCCGGCCCCGGCGACCGCAGTGTACCGGAATGGCCGGAATTTTCGGCGGCTGTCATAAGTCTCCGGCCCACCAGAGGTCACCCCTGTTAACGAATCTGAGCGGCTTTCAGCCCGCTTCGCGCCACCTTTTCGATTTTATACAATATAGCACAGATCTATTGAAATTATCTTAATTTGTGACGTCTTTTAGAATCAATGACATACAAGTCCGTATACGGCTATAGATTGGTTAATCTGGAACTTGCGCGTATATTTAAAGGGATTCTGCAAACGCAGAATTCGACCTGAATCGGCAAAAGATTCGCAGAAATACGGCGGCGTAAAATATGAGGATCCCGCGTTTACCTTGGCCGCATTTACCATGATAGCGCCGTAAGCGACAGGAACGCTTCCTTAACCCGGACGTTGCTTCAAGGCGCAAGCGCGCCCGCCAAGGCGGCCTCGCGATGACGGCGATGTGCGTCAGGACTTCCTGTACACTGTACTATTGGTTTCCTGGCTTCCCCAACGCATGGCCTTCCCAGGCGTTAGCGGCCAATGGGCTGAATTTTGCTGCATAAGGCGGCCGATTGCGGACTCGGCGGACTTCAATAGCACCCCCCTCGAGGACAGCGGCTTTCGGATCTTGAAGCGGGCGACCTAGCGATGTCTCCCCTCGCCGGCAGCGGAATTCGCGGACAAGCGATCCCGGCTTGTGTGACTGCGTGGCTCAGCGCCTGAAATCACTGCCCACGCCGCGGGTTTCATGGCGTTCGCCAGATCGGCGGAGGCCTTTCGCCTGTGGCGCCGTCAAACATCACCCAGCATAGCAGATCCATCTATCCACGGCGCGAGCTAGCCCCCGGCCTTGCCGCTTCCCGCAAGCCGACGTTACATTTTGAATACAGGCTCACTCCTAAACGTATGAAAACGCCAGCTTCGCAAGCGCTGACCAAATAGCTCGTGCAGGTGTCAAGTTAAAGGTTGACAGCGCGACGCAAGCGCTAGCGGAAGCAAACCTTACGGACTCTGGACAAACTATATTGGGGCCCTATGATGGTTACATCAATAAAGCGAACGCAAAAGGTGCCAGCTATTTTGATATCGGTGATGCTTGGGATTCACTATCTGTACCCCAGCGTTGGGCGGCAAATTCCTATTTTCTTGATGTAATCGCCGAGCAAGGAGACCAGGTACTTTTGGCTGTCCCGACGGATAATATAAGACCAAGTAGCTATTGGGAACTATAGGTCCAATTTCTTACAGAACAAAAAGGTTATGTCTGGCAGAGTCAACGGTCGCTGCCCCCGAAAGGAAAGTGATATGAAAGCCATACTTGTGTATATCGCGACGTATATGTTTTCTATTTTTAAGACGTACGGGGTGCGGTTCGTAGATTCTGAAGCATCTCATGCGTTCGGCGAGAATGCCTACGTGGACCTATCAGCAGATCATTTTAATATACGACTCATAAATGATAGAGGGCAGCTGCTTATGGATTTCCAGAGCAAGCTTGACTCTAAAAAGAAGGATTCTTGGTATTCCTTAGATTTAGTTCGTTCTTTGATTGGCGGGGAAACCCTGACGTCGGCCGTCCTTGATGAGGAATATGGAAAATTTCTGGAAGATAGATTTGAGGATATCTGCAAATTGTTCTCAGATAAAAATGTAAATGAAACGATCAAAAGTCTAAGAATTTTGAGAAAAGAACGGGCAAAGAGAATGTTTAAATATGTTACAGACACTAAAGACCTGGCCAGCAGAAAGTAACGGCATACCGCTTTCGATGTGGCGAAGCCGTCGCCGTAACCTTTTGTCGACTACCAATTCCACTATCAGGACGCGCAAGACGATCAGAAAGCACAGGATTTGGCGAATGACATTGGACAGAAGTGGTCAGAAGTTACTGTTAAGGCTCCGACCAATACAACTTACATCGTGCTGAAACATTTCTTTTGGTGGAAAGCGAATATAGTCATAGGGCCTAATGAGTTCACTAATACGAAGTGCCCGATACCGGAACGTGGAGTACACTTGGGCCGTAGGTGACTAAGTCGTGAACGTATTATGGAGAGTATTTAGGCGACTGTTCAGAAAGAAATTGCGCAAGGTTGGTTTCTTTCTGGAGCTACATTATGCAAGACCGGATGCAGGGAGCATAAAGGATTATATTGGAACACTACCACAGGACAATTTGGATAAGGTTGTTTTCTACTTAAACGCCGGTGCTGTTGGAACTCTTGCGTTCGGACTTTGCAGAGATGTACTCTCTGATGATCATAAAATAATATGCTCACCAAAGAACGGACGGAAAATTTTTGTGGCCGAATGACTTGGCTTATTACGTAAAACAATATCGCGTCGGGCTCCCTCGTGAATTCTTGGAACACATGAAGAAAAACAATTGGGTTGTTCCGGATGTAGACATAACAACGTTGGATTGTTGACTGCTTGCCTGCCAAAACGCGCAACTTGGCTCAAGATCGTCTACCGGAGCCGGGAGGGCGGCTTTGGTGTAGCTTCAAATGCTATCGAAGTTCTACTAGAATATACTGGAGCTGGTCTCGCATTGGGAGGCGAACTCGGACGCAACCGTGAAGCTTATCGCCGACGCCATGAGCCAACTCGCCGCCAACAAATCCATGGACCACGCGGAGGCGATGCGTCAGTCCATGCTCGCGCTCATCGATAAGGGAGAGCCGCAAGAGGCGCGCCCACTTTCTGGGCGCCTTTCGTGGTCGTGGGTGAAGGCGGCGCCGGGAGGTAACCATCGTCCGCTGTGGTCAGGCAGGAGCGGACTCATTTGGCGCCTGGTAGATTTATACCGCTCAGGGTCAAGTGCACCACAGCAAGCCGACTGCCCCCAAAATCGGCTTTCAGATCCGGAAGCCTGGTGCGCACCGCGTCTGGAGAGAACCGGCACGCCTGCTCCCGACCCAAAGGGAATTACCTTTTCCGGTAGCGGCGGGAGGAGGCGCCGGCAAAGCCCGCGCGCATTCGTTGCCCGGTCCAGGAAAGTTTGCTTAGGCGCCCGCGCCCGGTTGCGGCAGAGCCGCGGCGAGTTTTTCGCTTATGCCCTGCGCCAGAATCCCGGCGTCCCCGCCCAAGCTGGCCACTTTCGAAAACACCAGATTGGCTTGCGACTTCAGCATAACGCCGTCGCTCAGGATGCGGAGGCCGTTCGCCCTAAGCGTCGTGCCCGTGCTCGTGATGTCGACGATGGCCTCGGCGCTTCCGGAGGCAGGCGCGCCCTCGGTCGCCCCAAGGCTTTCAACCGTCCGGTAACTCACAACCCCCTTCGACAAAAAGAACCGGCGCGTGAGCATCGGATATTTGGTTGCCACGCGAAGGCGCCTGCCGTGCTGCGCGGCGAACAGCGCGCCAGCCTCCTCCAAATCCGCCATCGTCTCCACATCGAGCCAGCAATCGGGAACCGCCGTCACCACATCGGCGTGGCCGAAGCCAAGCTTGAGGAGAAGCTCCACCCTTTCATCCGCGTCCGGGATTTGCTCGCGGATGAGGTCCTCCCCCGTCACGCCAAGATGAATGCGCCCGGATTGCAAATGCCGCGCGATCTCGCCCGCGGAGAGGAATTCCACCACCGCTTCGCTCACGCCCGCAATCGCGCCCCGGTAGCCGCGCTCGTCGCCCGTTTTCTCGATAGCGAACCCGCCTGCCCTGAACAGTGCGAGCGTGTCCTCCATGAGCCGCCCCTTGGACGGAACGCCAATTATGAACTTGCCCGGCATTCGATTACCTCCGCGCGGCACCGAGCAGCCGCTCGGTGTGAATTGCCGCGCCCACGGCGGGCACGTCCCGTTTGCCGCCGGAGAGCGCGCGAATCAGGCCGTCATAGCGCCCGCCGCCAGCGATCTGGCCCGCGATGCCCGCGCCCTCGATCTCGATCTGAAAGACCATGCCGGTGTAATACTCGAAATGGCGGCCGAAGCCGGCGCCGAAGACAATGGGGGCATCGCCCGCAACCGCCTTCAGCCCCTCGAAAAGCGCCCTGGCTTTGGCAACGTCGCCGCCCAACTCAACTTTCGCTTCCGCCAAAAGGGCCTCAATCGCGTCAAAGGCGGCCGGTATCTCTCCCGCGATATGCAGGTAATTCTCGATCAGCCGGACCGTATCCTGGGATAAGGGCGTCTCGTTTGCGTCGGCGGCCTTGCCGGCCAGGCGCTTTACGATTTCCTCCGGACTACGGCCGCCAAGGAACGGAATACCCCGCGCGTGCAGGCCGCTCAGAAGGCCATCCGGCGTCAGCTCCGCCGGCGCCAGCGGCAAGGAAAGCCCGTCATGCGGCCGGGATAGAATCGCAAGTTCTTGCGCGAACGCATGCGGCCGCCAGAAGGCGTGCGCCAGCCGCCTGCGCCAGCGCTCCGGCATCGGCAACGCGTGCAAAATCGCGCAGAACAAGCCGATATGCCCGGCTTTGACCGTGAATGACTTGACCCCGCTTTCCCGAACCGCCTCGACCGTCAGCCTCAGCACTTCGAGATCGGCCGCCGCGCCGCTCTCGCCGAAATGTTCGATGCCGGCCTGGCGGAACTCGCGCGGGCAAAGCGGATCGGGCTTGCCCTCCTGCATGCGGAAGGCCGGACCGTTGTAGCAAAATTTGGCGGTGGCACGCTCCTCCCCGCGCTCCAGGAACACCCGGCAGACAGGGATGGTCATTTCCGGGCGCAGGCAAAGCTCTTCGCCGTTGGGATCGGTGAAGACATAGGTGCGCGCCCGCAGCGCCTCGCCGATCCGGTCGAGGAACAGGCTCGCGGGCTGAATGAAAGCGGGCGCGACGCGCTCATAGCCCGCGCTGCCGAACAGGCTCATCAGGCTTTCCGCCTGCGCCTCCAGGGCCTCGAACTCGATTGCACCTTCAGCCGTCATGATTTGCGCTGCCGGGCCAGGAGTTCCTGCACCGCCGCGACCATTCCGGTCTCCGGCACGGAGAATTGCGCGGGGCGGCCTTCGCGCCACTCGCTGCGTTCCTCGATCCCGGCGGAAAGGCGGGCGCCTTCGAGCAGGTCCTTGATCGTGACCACGCCTTGCGCGCGCTCATCCTCGCCTTGTATGACGACGCATGGGCTCCCGCGCCGGTCGGCATACTTCATCTGCGCCTTCATGCCCGCGTCGCCCACGTACATTTCCGCGCGAACGCCCGCCTCGCGCAGATCGCGCGCCATTTTCTGATAGTCGCCCACCCGGGCTTTATCCATGACCAACACCACGACGGGCGCGCCCCCGATGGCCTCCCGCGGAATCTTGCCGAGATGCGATAAGGCCGCATAAAGCCGCGAAACGCCGATTGAGAAACCTGTTGCCGGCACAGGCTGCGAGCGGAACCGCGACACGAGGCCATCGTAGCGCCCGCCGCCGCCCACGGAGCCGAAGCGCACGGCTTGGCCGTTTTCGTCCGTGGCGGGGAAGGTCAACTCGGCCTCGAACACCGGCCCGGTGTAGTATTCCAGGCCGCGCACCACGGTTGGATCGAAGCGGATGCGGTCCGGCCCAAAGCTAGCCTGCCGCACAAGCTCAGTGATTGCGCGAATGGCTTCGTCTTCCGGCGCCTGACCAGACAGAAGCGCGAGGATCATGCTTGCCTGCTTCGGGGCGAGCTTCGCTCCGGGCGTGAAATCTCCGCTTTCGTCCTTCCGGCCCTCGCCCAGAAGCTCCTCCACGCCCTGCAGGCCGAGCCGGTCGAATTTATCGACAGCGCGGAGCACTACGAGGCGCTGCTTGGGCTCGGCAACCTCGGCGGCATCGAGGACGGAGTCGAGCAAGGTGCGGCTCGAAAGCTTCACGCAGTAGCTGCCGCGCGGGATGCCGAGCGCTTCGAGCGTATCGGCGGCGAGCATGCACATCTCGGCGTCGGCGGCGGGATTGGCCGTGCCCACGGTGTCGGCGTCGAATTGCATGAACTGCCGGAAACGCCCCGGCCCCGGCTTTTCGTTGCGGTAAACGTAGCCGGACTGATAGCGCCGGAACGGTTTCGGCAGCGCGTCGAAGCTCCCCGCGACATATCGCGCCAGCGGCGCCGTGAGGTCGTAGCGCAGCGAAACCCACTGCTCGTCCTCGTCCTGAAACGAGAACACGCCTTCGTTCGGCCGGTCGGTGTCCGGAAGGAACTTTCCGAGCGTATCGGTGTATTCAAATGCCGGCGTATCGAGCGGTTCGAACCCGTACCGCTCGTAAACGTCAGCGATGGTGCTCAGCATATGCTTGAGCGCGCGTATCTCTTGCGCTTCAACGTCGCGCATGCCCTTGGGCAGGCGCGCCTTCACCAGTGTGGTCTTTTTCTTGCCGGTCATCCGGCAAGAAATGAAGGTGTCCGCGCTTCAGCGCAACAGATTTTATCGAATGAGTCCCGTAAAACCGCCTATCGCGGCCTGACCCTGGGCTTGCGTGATATCCACTCCGCCGCGAGGCGGCGGCAGCGATAAGCGATTCGTTTCGGGAAAGTCCTTATGCTACGTGTCTCTCGGACTTCAGTTTTTCTATCTTTTCCTTGAGGCGGAGCTTGCGGCGTTTCAGTGCGGAGACTTTCAGGCTATCGACGAGGGGGCGGGCCATTTCCAGCTCGATTTCGCGATGGATGGCTCTGTGCTTCTCGTTAAGTTCCTCGATATGCGCAAAAAGGCTCATTTCCCGGCCTCCATTCATGTTTAACGGCATATGGCAACGCGAGTTCATGTCAAAACGATGACGCAATTGCGATGGAATTGTGGCAGGTTGCATATGGAAGTCAAGGCACTCGATTTGCCTATGGCGAAATTGCCGCAGACTTAATAAAATCTTACCCTTTAGGCCGCCGCGCGAATGTGAAGCGTTTAAGGTTATGCTACACTGCGCCGCAGTAAGCGATTGCGTTTTTCGAAATTTTGGGAATTCATGCTATGATGAACCACGTGAGCTATTTCTCCGGGGCTTACAGCCGCGGCGTCATCCCCGGGGGGTTGATGAGCAGTTCAGACGATAGAAACATGCGCCTCAAGCTTGCGCAGCTTAGGCAGGAACACCGGGATCTCGACGATGCAATCATCGCTCTCGAGACCGCGGCTCAGCGCGACCAGCTTCGGCTGACGCGCCTCAAGAAGCGCAAACTCGGGCTTAAGGACGAGATCGCGCGCCTGGAGGACCAGCTTCTCCCAGATATTATCGCCTGATATTCCGGCCTTTACTTTAAGAAAATAAGTGGGCAAACCGGGCGCGAAGGTGCTATCGGCTTTAGTTCCGTTCGTTTTCATGATTGAGATCTTCCATGACAACTCAATCGCCCCCTGTCGCCATTATCATGGGTAGCCAGTCCGACTGGCCTATTATGCGTGCCGCCGCGGCCGTTCTGGATGAGCTTGGCGTCGCCTATGAGGCGCGCGTTGTTTCCGCGCACCGCACGCCGGACCGGCTCTACGCCTTTGCCAAATCCGCCAAGGAGGCGGGCTTCAAGGTGATCGTTGCCGGTGCCGGGGGCGCGGCGCATCTTCCCGGCATGACCGCGGCTTTGACGACCCTGCCCGTGCTGGGCGTGCCCATCTCGACCACCGCCCTGACCGGCGAGGATGCGCTTTATTCCATCGTGCAAATGCCTGCGGGCGTGCCCGTGGGAACGCTGGCAATCGGCGAGCCAGGCGCCACCAATGCAGGGCTGCTGGCCGCGAAAATTCTTGCCATTTCCGATCCTCAGCTAGCGGCGCGGGTCGAGGCTTGGCGTGCCGCACGGACGGCGAAGGTCGTGGAGCGCCCCGGCGATGCTGCTTGAGCCTTTGCAGCCGGGCGCAACCATCGGGATATTCGGTGGCGGCCAGCTCGGGCGTTTCCTCGCCATGGCGGCGGCCAAGCTCGGGCTTCGGACCGCTGTTTATGCGCCCGAGGAGGACAGTCCCGCGTTCCAGGTGGCATCGCATCGATTCGCCGCGTCCTATAGCGACGAGGCGTTGCTCACAGCCTTCGCAAAAGTCTGCGATGTCATCACCTTCGAATTCGAGAACGTGCCCGCCACGACGCTGGAGATCGCGGCACGATATTGCCCGGTCCGGCCAGCGGCGCGCGCCGCGGCAATTGCGCAGGACCGGATCGCGGAAAAGCGTTTCCTCCTGGACCTCAACATACCCGTGGCTCCGCAGGCGGTTATCGAGCGCGCGGACGATATCCCCGCGGCGCTGGATTTCCTCGCCGGAGCCGGTGGCGCCATCCTCAAGCGCTCGCGCGAGGGCTATGACGGCAAGGGACAGAGGCGCGTCTCAACCGCGGCGGAACTCAAGGCCGCTTTCGCGGATTTCGGCGGGGCTGCCTGCGTGCTGGAGGCCGTGCTCGATTTTTCGATGGAGATATCGGCGATCGGAGTGCGCTCGCAGGCTGGCGAGTTCTCCTGCTACGATTGCCCGGAGAACGATCACCAAGGCGGCATCCTGCGCACGAGCACCGTTCCCGCCCGCTGCCCGCAAAAGCATCAGGCACTCGCCAAGGAGATGGCGGCGCGCATCGCGGACGCCCTGGGCTATTGCGGCGTTTTGGCCGTCGAATTCTTCGTAATGCCGGACGGAGCCGGCGCTCCGGTCATCGTCAACGAAATCGCGCCGCGCGTACACAATTCCGGCCACTGGACGCTCGACGCCTGCGCGATCAGCCAATTCGAAAACCACATCCGGGCCGTCGCGGGCTGGCCCATCGGGTCGGTGGCGCGGCATTCTGACGCAGTCATGACCAATCTTCTGGGGGAGGATGTCCTGCGCTGGCGGAGCATCCTCGCGGAGGACCCGGGCTTATCCATTTATCTTTATGGAAAGAGCGATGTAAGGCACGGGCGTAAGCTTGGGCATGTTACCGGAATATCACCGCAAAAAATGAAGTAGAGAAATCCGTGCCAGAAAGGCACGAGAAATAGACACCGCAAGAAGAGCCTGCTATAGTGCTATTAAGGAGCCTGCATGCGTTGCGGGCCTTTTTTTGTTCGCCCATTCTCTCTTAGCAACAGGAGCCAGTGTGCAAGTTCACGTCCGTGACAACAATGTCGACCAGGCGCTCAAAGCGCTCAAAAAGAAAATGCAACGCGAAGGCATCTTCCGCGAAATGAAGTTGCGCAACTACTACGAGAAGCCCTCCGAGAAGCGCGCCCGCGAAAAGGCCGAGGCTGTGCGCAGGGCTCGCAAGCTGGCGCGCAAGAAGGCCCAGCGCGAAGGTGTCAGCGCTCCCGGCCGCACCGCAATGCGGTAACAGACTGTCGCGGAGGCCCGGAGTGGGGCCTTTCGATGACATACCAGCAGTGCTTTTTCCCGAACGTACCCGAATGTGGCCGTATTCAGCGGCCAAGTTCGAATGCGTGGCTGAAGTAATTTAGGCTGGGGTGGGGCCCGAACGATGACTGTTCTGACGGCGAAAGTGATGTTGGCAGCGGGCGGGCTGACGCTTGCCGTTATTTCACTTGCCGGCTGCGGGACGAGCGGTTTTAGCGATCCGCAAACTAGCAGCCTGGGGCATTCGCAAGCCGACCAAAGGAACAATATCGCGTCCATATCGGCCGTCGTGTCGCAGAACCCGCGCGATGCCAATGCGCTTAATCTGCGCGGCACCGCCTATGGGCAGTCCGGCGATTCCGACAAGGCGATTGCCGATTTCTCCGCCGCAATTCAAGTCAACCCCCAATATTACCAGGCTTACAACAACCGGGCGCTTATCTATTTGCGGGTAGGCCGTCTGGAGCAAGCGATGGCCGACTATAATCAAGCCATCTTGATCAAGCCGGACTATGCCGCCGCCTATGTTGGACGGGGCAATGTTTATAAAGACCAGAAGAATTACCCGGCGGCGATCGCCGATTTCGGCAGGGCGATTGAGCTGAAGGCCGACGATCCAGCGGCTTATTATGCGCGCGGCCTCATTTTTCAGGCGATGAACGATCACCGCTCCGCGCTCGACGATTTAAGCGTCGCCGTCAACTACCGGCCCGACGCACCCGACCCGCATTTCGCCCGCGGCATCAGCTACTTGGCGCTCCAGGACTACAAGAAGGCCTTGGACGATTTCCAGGTCGCGGGCACCAACAAGGTGAACAATCACGAGGCTTGGGCCTATGCCGGGCAGGCCGCCGAGGGGATGGGCGACCGCAAGGAAGCGGCGCGCGACTATCGCAAGGCGCTGCAAATCAACTCCTCGAACTCCAGGGCATATGAGGGGCTCCGGCGCGTAGGCGACGACGCTTAGCGCCCACTGTCACGGTAGACGTGCCATAGCCATAGGGAATCGCCCCTCACCCCAGCCCTCTCCCCATGGGAGAGGGAGTCCCGCCGCAGCCGTTGTTAGGGCGTTCCCTCTCCCATTGGGAGAGGGACAGGGTGAGGGGTTATGCGCGTTTGCGGATCGCCGCCAAATGGCAAACAAGGGCGTCCGAGCAACGGTCCCACGGCCGCCTTTGCGAGGCGGGTTTGGCGAAGCCCATTTCCCTCACCTATTTCCTTTGTAACGCCTTCAAAAGCCGTGTATCGAATTCGCGCGCTGGTGAGGCGCGTGCTCTCTTTCGGCTGTAGCGTATTTTCGGGAGATTGCGATGCCCGGCATTTATTTGGAACCGGCCGGCCTGCTCTATGGGGCCGTTGCTAAAGAGGCGATAGGGCTCGGCGCGGCACTTCCGCTCGCGGGAAGTTCCGTCATTGCCTTCGCCGCCGTTCGCCTCTGGGAAGGCGAACCTGGCAACATCAAGCACGCCATGGTGCGCCTCACCACCATGCAGGCCATCGACGAGCCTCGCGTCAAGGAACTGCTCGACAGCCTCGCCGCGCCCCGCGCCGCAATTGCCGGCGTTTCCATGGATACCCCGCGCATCATGGGCATTGTAAACGTCACGCCCGACAGCTTCTCCGATGGCGGCGATCATTTCGAGGGCGAAGCGGCGATTGGCCATGCCAAAAAGCTCGCGGCCGATGGCGCCGATTTCATCGATATCGGCGCGGAAACCACGCGGCCAGGCTCCTCGCCCGTGCCGCAAGACGAGGAACTGCGGCGCCTGCTTCCAGTCCTGAAAGGGCTCACCGGCCTACCCGTTCCGATTTCGGCCGACACGCGCAAGCCTCAAGTCATGCGCGAGGCGTCCGCCGCCGGCGTGGGCATTTTGAACGACGTTTCGGGTCTAAGCTTCGCTGCCGAAAGCCTCGCCACCGCGGCTGAGCTTAAATTGCCCACCGTAATCATGCATGCGCAGGGCAGCCCGGAAACGATGCAGGACAACCCCGTTTATACGGACGCCGTGATCGAGGTCTACGACTTCCTGGAAAGCCGCATCGCCGCCGCCGTGGAGGCAGGCTTGCCCCGCGAATGCATTATCGTGGACCCCGGCATCGGCTTCGGAAAAACGCTCGCGCATAACCTTGCGATTTTGCATGACATCTCCATTTTCCATGGCCTCGGCGTGCCGCTCATGGCCGGAATGTCGCGAAAAGGCTTCGTTCAAAAGCTTACCGGCGCGGAAGGCCCGAAAGAGAGCATAGCGGGAAGCGTCGCCGCGGCGCTCGACGCGGTTTCCCAAGGCGTCCAGATCGTCCGCGTGCACGACGTTCATGAAACCCGGCAGGCGCTATCGCTTTGGAAGGCCGTTCGCGGCGGCCCGAATATCGCCACACAGAATTCTTAGCATTCCAGGCGTAGTGGATAGGTGAAACGGGAAGCGCGGACGGGGCCGTGCAGGGGTTCAATCGCCAGCCGCGATACGGAGGATACGGCGAAAGCTTGAAAGCCTTCCTTGGAATTCCGCTAAGGAATCGCCAAAGCGCACGCGGAAATCACCGTTTCAACTTTCATCGTTCAGACAACCAGGTAGGGTATAAAGCTTGGTCCGGCGCACCGCGCCAGGCGTTGCTTTTGTATCGCGTGGCGGCTTAGCAGGGTTTGACAATGACGCGGCAACTTTTCGGCACAGATGGCATCCGGGGACAGGCGAACACCCATCCGATGACCGCGCGCATCGCGATGCGGGTGGGGATGGCGGCGGGCCATATGTTCACCAACGGCAGCCGGCGGCATCGCGTGGTCATCGGCAAGGACACCAGGCTTTCGGGCTACGCCATCGAGGCGGCTCTCGTTTCCGGCTTCACGTCCGTTGGCATGGACGTCGTACAGCTCGGCCCAATCCCGACGCCGGCCGTCGCGATGCTCGTCCGCTCGCTGCGCGCGGATCTCGGCGTCATGATCTCCGCTTCCCACAATCCCTTCGAGGACAACGGCATCAAACTCTTCGGGCCGGACGGCTACAAGCTCTCCGATGAGGTCGAGGAGGAGATCGAGGCCCATGTATTGGGCAATGTGGATGAGCTTCTTGCCCAGCCCGGCCGTATCGGCCAAGCCAAGCGCATCGATGGCGCCAACGACCGCTATGTGGAATTCGCCAAGCGCACGCTCGACCGCAGCGTGAGCCTGGACGGCCTGAAGATTGTCGTCGATTGCGCGAACGGCGCGGCCTACCGGGCTGCACCCGCGGCACTTTGGGAGCTGGGCGCGGAAGTCACCGCCATCGCGGTTAATCCGGACGGCCGGAATATCAATCGCGAATGCGGTTCGACCGTACCCGAGACGGTATGCCGCAAGGTGCGCGAGCTAGGCGCGCATGTGGGGATTGCCCTCGACGGCGACGCGGACCGGGTGGTGATTGCCGACGAGAACGGCCAGCTTGTGGACGGCGACCAGATACTCGCGGTGATCGCGTCAAGCTGGCGCGATGCGAACCGCCTTCACGGAAACGGTGTTGTCGCGACCGTCATGTCCAATCTCGGCCTGGAGCGCTATATTGACAGCCTCGGCCTGACGCTGGTCCGAACCAAGGTTGGCGACCGCTACGTCGTCGAGGAGATGCGGCGCGGCGGCTACAATATCGGCGGCGAGCAATCCGGCCATGTGATCCTGTCCGACTACGCAACCACCGGCGATGGCCTTTTGACGGCGCTGCAGGTGCTTAGCGTGGTCATTCAGAGCGGAAGGACGGTGAGCGAGGTTTGCCGCCGCTTCGAGCCGGTGCCGCAACTCCTGAAGAGCATCCGCTACACGGGCGCAAATCCGTTGGAAAGCGATGCCGTGAAGCGAGCCGTGGAAGCGGGCGAGGAGCGGCTTGCCAATTGCGGCCGGCTCGTGATTCGCCCATCCGGCACGGAACCGGTGATTCGGGTCATGGCCGAGGGCGACGACCGCAACCTCGTCACAGAGGTGGTGGACGAGATTGCGGCCTCCATTGAGCTGTGCGCCTCGCAGGCGGCGGGAGGCGGCACGGCAGCCGCCCAATAAAAAGCACGCTACAGTAGTGACTAAGTAAAATATGCTACCTCAGGTAGCCACTATACTAGGCATGCCCTGTTAAAACTTCTTCGACTTTTTAAATCCGCAATTTTTCTTCCAATTTACGAGTAGAGGAGGCTCGATCTCAAAGGTTATTTAACCTTGTCGGTTTACCACGTTTAGCGAGAGCCACGCGCTGGCGCAGTTCGCAATAGCCCGGATGAGCGATATGAGCATCACCTCGCACTTCGACGACCTTCCTTCAGTTTCTCCCCTTCACGCAGCTAGCCGTTTCGACCCTTACTTCGATGTTTACGGTTTGGGTCTGAAACAGCACGCCGGCCTGGAGAGCCGCACAGTTACGCTGATCGCGCGCTCGCCAGCCTCGCCACCGGCACAGGCTCTGGCGATGAACCTTAGCCGGTTCCAGCCCATGTCGCTGGAAGTGCGCATCATATTTGTGCAGATCGCACCCGCGGGCGCGTTGAGCTTCCTTGCGCAAACGTTAACCGCGTCCTGCCGGCAGGCTCCCGAGACGATTGTCCGCTGGGCCAAGAACCGCGCCCTGCTGGACGCACATGAGCGGCTCACGCTGGGCACGACGCTCTGCTGGACCGGCAATTCGATGCGCCGCTCGGAGGATTCCCGCAGCGCGATGGACCGGGTCGACGACGGTACGCCCGGGATCATCGGCGAGGCCAACGCCAGTTTCGAGGCGCTCTGGGGCATTTCCAACCCGGTACCGAAGACAGCTTTCTCGCGTAGCAGCGCGCCGGCCTGTCCCGTGCCCGCGCTTCAAGAGCAAGCCCTCGTTCAAGCCCTTAGCGCCGAGCCGAATATCGTCCACCTTGACGCCCACCTGCGGCTGCGCCGTCATTAGCGTTCAGTTCAGTAAAGAGTTGGATGTCTTGCGTCTGTCTGCCCTCGCCATTGCGTCTAAGCCGTCCTCGCGATCGTCCAGGTACGTGGTTCGCAACCGCCATCCCGGCTTTCCTGCCCAAAATCGCTCGGCGTGCCCGTTGTCTGCGTTTGTTGTGCCCATAGCGTTCCCCCTCGGAGAAGGGGCCTCATCTCAGATTTTGTTCCAGCGTTAGAAATGGGGCCCCGCCCGCGCGCCAATGGCGCGGCGGAATAGTGCTGGGGCAGCCGGAATGCCTCCAGCGGCTAGCACCTCTGGCGGCCGATATTAAGCGGCCCTAGCGGCCGGAACGCCAAAGGCGGCTTCCGAATGCGGCCGCCTTTTCCTCAGCGGCTTGCCAGCCCCAGGCGCGCGATGGCCAGGCTTCAGCTTCGGGCGCTTACCCTTCTTGCCTTTCGCCAGGTGGGACGCGTTGCAGACGATATTGCGCAGGTCGGGGGCTTTCGCGCCCTCTGGCGTTGCGACGGGCCAGGTTGCCAAGGTCGGGGCCAGCATCGCCTTCCATTGATAGATTTCGAAGCCGTGCTCAAACAGGCCCGCCGCCCGGACGGTCCGCGCGCCACCGGAGTTTTCGCCCAGCACCACGGCAACAAGCTGGCGCCCATCGCGCGTGGCACTCCCCACGAGATTGTAGCCTGCCGCGCAGATAAAACCCGTTTTCATGCCGTCCGCGCCGTCGTAGCTCTTTAGGAGGCTGTTATGCGTCGTCACCATGCGATTGCCGATCTTCACCTCCGTCATGGCGAAGATTGGCGCATATTGCGGAAACTCCCTTAAAATCATGCTCGCCAGGATCGCCATGTCGCGCGCCGACGTGACGGACTGGTCGGGCCCCTCCACATTCTCGGAGACGAACACCGGAAGGCCGTTCGGATTGACGAAATGCGTGTTTGTCATGCCGAGCCGCTGCGCGGTCTTGTTCATCATCTCGACGAACGCCTCTTCGCTGCCGCCGATCTTGTCCGCGAGCATCAGGGCAACGTCGTTCGCGGATTTGACGATCAGAGCCTTGATGGCCAGATCCACCTTGAGCTGGCCGCCGATGGGAAGCCCTAGCCGGCTGGGCGGCTGGCTTTGCGCGGCTTGCGTGCAGATCACGGTGTCCTCGGGCGAAAGCCTGCCGTCGCGAATCGCCTCGAAGGTCAAATAGGCCGTCATCAGCTTCGTAAGCGAGGCTGGGCGCCAGGGCAGATCCGCATCCTCGGCATAAAGCACGAGCCCGGTTTGCGGCTCGACGAGCAGCGCGGGACCAGCCGCGGCAGGAAAGGATGCCGCGAGCGCCGCCACCGCCGCCACCGCCGCGGCGAACAAAAACCGTGCCGTGCTCCATATCCGCTTTGGGCTTGTGTCGGATTTAAGTGGCCGCTCGCCAGGTAAAAAACGGATCATGTTTGAATTCAGTGCCTTACAGAAAGCTAGCAGACAAATCGCGCTTTACTTTGAATAACGCTACACATCCTCGTTCCTTAGCGGCGATCTTAGTTTGATGACCGCGGAACGCAAGGGGCATTTCGTGGCTTTTCCCGCCTGCCAACCGGCTTAAGGCGGAGCAAGGCACGCCCGCGAGACAATCGCGGGGACACAAGCCTCAATAAAGCTTCGTATCTTCCGATGTCCCTTTAGGTATCCAAGTTGCCACGCGTGCGGGCAGCAGATTACGCGGCAATTCTGAAACAAAGCACGGGGAACAGGGCACAATCTTGTTTCGCAGCAATAATCGCTACAAACTTTCAGGTTGCATTAACCGGAGAAAAAGTATGGCCTGCTATGCTCCAAGAACTTCAAGGGAACGGAGCCTTTTTCACCTTCTTGTGATACAACCGGCCCTAGCCTAAATATTAACAGGCTGATAGTGTGCGTACCTGGTTACGCGTTCGCGCTCTTTACAGCCGCGCTGCTCCAACAGGTGTGCGCCATGCAATCTGACTTCGCCGTTTTGCACGATCATCTAGCCGAGGCCTGCCGTGTTCGCAGGATGAACCACGACCGTCTTTGCTCTGCCGCGGTCGAGCTCCATTTCGCGGGGCTAAAGGCGCTCGACGTTTACCGGCTGGCGCAAATCGCGGACCGGCTGAACGTGAGCGTCGACTGGCTTCTTGGGCGCTCCGAGATAATGGAGCTGCCAACGGAGCTGGTTAGAAGGCGGGCCTGAATATTTGGCGCATCGCAGGCGATTGGGAGGAGCGGAGAGAAGCTGCTCCCGCGGCGTAGCGCGGAATATTAAGCCCCCGGACTTACCGGACTGGACCATCGCCACGCCTCGTCGCGGTCCGCGGGGGCTGCGGGACCGTTGCCCTTCTCCCCGAAGGAGTACGCCAAACAGGCGCCTCTCCTTGGGAAGTAAGAGTGAAGGGGGCTAAGCCGCTTCCATCGAATAGGCGCCGGCGTGACCACCGAAGAGCCCTGCCCCATTTCCAGACGGCTCGCGTTCCGCATGCGCGGTCAAGAGCGCAAGATTGGGCACGAGCACCTCGCGATTGTCGCGGCTAACCGGTAGCTCGATGACCGTCCGCTTTCTCATGAGCGTCATTTGACGGCTGACGGTTTCGATGGTTATGCCAAGAAAGCCCGCAATTTCCGCCCTCGAAAGCGGCAGAGTAAAGCGGACAGAGCCCGCGCTGTCTTGCTGCCCGCGCTTGGCTAGCAGGCGCAGAAACCCAGCGACGCGCTGATAGGCGGAACACCCGCGCAGCAGCATTATCCAATCGTGGCCGGCTTCCAGCTCGCTCAAGGCCGCGCGGAACAAGACGCGCTCGAGCCCCGGTGCTTCCGCACAAAGGTTCGACAGGATTTCAAGCGGAATGGCGCAGAGCTCGACATCGGTTGCGGCCTCCGCCGAGCAAGTCTGATGCGACTTGAACGTTCCACAGAGCAGGTCCTCCGGGAACATGAGGCCGGTAATGTGCCGTTCGCCGTCCGGATGAACCTTAGTGAGCTTAAGCGCGCCGGAAAGCACGATATAGGTGTGAGTGGTTATATCGCCTTCCATGAAGATGATCTCGCCAGCGCGGAAGGATTTCCGCCGGGCAGCCCCCTCTAGCTTGCGCAATTGGTCCTCGGTGAGGACCGAGCGAATGCCCCTATGCCTGATAGGATAGGCATTGTAGCCATGTACCTTTTGCAACTTTCTACCTTCCCGAATTGGGTTCACATCTTTTCGAAGCAGGATAACGCTGCTTCGTGAGCCTTTTGCGAAGGTGGCGGCCCGGAGCGCGCGCCCAGACGGGTGCGCAGGCCCGGTATTCGTCCGCTTCGCTTGGGAAGCCGGTCAAATCCCGGCTATGCTAGGCTTGGGAAGGAGGGTCGCGATTGCGCCGCGGCGGGACCGCAGCGGTATTGAGGTGCTGCGTGTCGCTTGGCCGCATAATCAGGACGGCGGCAAGTCCAAGCGGTTCGGGTGCGGATGGAGGCGGCGGCATGACCGCGCTCGCCTGCATCAACAAGCAGCAAGCACAGTCGTGCTGCTGCTGCGGTTGCGGCTCGCCGGGGACGGCATTGCCATCCTTGTCGACGAAGAACATCCGCGCGCCTGAGCAGACAGCCATTTTGCTGCCGTCCAGCGGAAGCGCTAACCCAGCAGCGGCGCCGTAATGCGAATGCGATAGGAAACCGGCGAGGGTATTGAGGAGGAGGACGAAAACGCAACACGCCGCTACCGCCCCGCGCCCAAGCGCGATGCGGGCGTTGCGCCGCGTCGAATATCCCAAATCCCCTCGCATACAGGCCCCGTTAGCGTGATACGCACGTTGGAGCTTAATACACAAGGGGCGGCCGGCCAAGCCCATCCTTGACCTGCGTCAATATACACCCTGCGGCGTGCATGCGGCAGGTTAGCGCTGATCGTTCGAAAAATAGGAAGATAATTCGCCGAAAAGCCTCGCGTTCTGCCCGCCGGGGAACAATTCCTCCATGTCCTCGAAGGGAGAAGGAACCGTGGTGTTGCCCAGTGTCTCGACAGCCCTTTCCTCGATGAACTCGAGGAGGCTGATAAGGCAGGACTCAACTTCTTCCAGGCTATTCTCAAGAGCCGCCGAGCGTGCGAAGAGGTCGCTGCACTTGGCGGCTGCCTTGCGATGCCTGCTGACGGTACGAAGCACCGACGACAAATCGCGGGAAATCTCAGCGTTCAGCCCCGGCTCGCCCAGCGCGGCGCGATGCAGCCGCGAGATCGAGCGGAGGAGCCTGCGGGATTCAAGGCTGCGGTTTCGTTCGATATACGTGCGCAAGAAGCGCCGGCCTTTTTCGGTCGACTGAAGCGCGTTCTCGATGGCGCCGTAATCCGCCTCGGCGATGGAAGTCGTTGAAGGGGTTGTCATGCCTGCCGCCGGAATTCAAGAGCTACGGGCAACACCTACCACCGAAATGTTTACAAACGCTTGCGGAAAGGTGGCTGTTGAGCAGAGCAGCCTATTAAATCGCATCCGGCTAAACGGTTCGCGACGTCATCCCGTGTTCGCGCGCCAGCATTGCATGCCGGGAGCCCCGCGCGGGCTAACAAACGGGGCGATACCCAATCCCAGATCGCTTCACATGGCTTCGGCGAAGTCCCCCCTCACTCTGTCTCTCTCCCCCAAGGGGAGAGAGAACCCTCGAACATCCGCTTCGGGCAATTCTGGCGTTCCTTCTCCCCGTCCGCACCCGCTTGCGGGTGCGGCAGCAAAAGATGCCAGCTCGCCAAGGCGAGCTGGCGCGGAGAAGGACAGGATGAGGGGGGACTTCGTGAGGCGATAAAGCTGAGCCGGCATCACTTCCGGCCCGTGAAAACGAACAGAATATTGAGATCGGCCTTGGGCGTATAGTCCTTGGCGCGGGCCACGAATGCATTGCCCTCGCGCTTGAGCGTCAGGCCGGCTATCGGGCAGGTGGAGATAAGCGCGGCGGCGCCTTTATCGAGCTTCAGGGTGAAATCGCCGACGGGGCCTGCCCAGTTTGCCCCCGTGGACAGCACATAATGCACCGCCTCGCCGCGAAGATAGCCGCCTTCAAGCTTGGGCAGCTTTGCGAAAGCGGTCTTGTACCCCTCATCGGTGCACCATTCGGGTTCCGAATCCTTGACGAGGCTTAGAAATGGGCCAGCGCTATAGCGATGCGCGATGTGCAATTCCTTGCCGGCGGGGAAGGTCTGCGTCCAATAATAGGACGTTTTCGCCACCCAAACCGGGAATATATCGTTATAGCCGCCATCGACGAGCGCGCCCAGCTTGAGTAGCTTGTCCTGCACCTCAGGCGCGAAGGTCTGCTTCTCGGTGAAAATGTTTACACCCAGCTTCTGAAGCTCACCTGCGAGGTCGCGTCCATCTTCGAGGACCGCGTGAGCATCGCTGCTTAGGGCGATCTCCTTGCCGTCCACCCAGGTCCGGAACCCCACAAAATTCTGCTGCCCGCGGAACGGAATGCTGGACGGCGAATGAGCCATCTCCGCGAGGTTAAGATCCGGGAGCGGAAAGGCGACAACCGTGGTTACGTCCGCCGGCCCAGGGTTCGCGAAAACGTAATCCACCTCGATCGCGCTCGTGGAAATCGACAGAACCTCCGATTTCATTTGGATGGCCGCGCTCTTCTCGAACACGAGGCCGCCCGCGTTCACCGAAGCGCTTGTATCGTTGGCGAGGCTGGGCGCGGCCGCGCCCGCAAAGGCGAGCGCCAGCGCGATTGCGAGCGGAGCGGGCCGAAGCCGGTTCATCCTGACCTCAGATCTTCTGGTTATACGCGCCAACCTCGGGGTAGGTGCTCAGATGCGCGTCGATTTCGGCGAAGATGGCGCGCATATTGGCCTCGGACACGGGGCTTTCGACCACGACCACCAGCTCCGGTTTGTTCGACGAGGCGCGGACGAGGCCCCAAGTGCCGTCTTCGAGCACGATGCGGATGCCGTTCACGGTGATGACCTCGCGGATGCGCTGGCCGGCAAGCTCTTCGCCGCGCTCGGCAAGCGCTTTGAAATGCGCGATCACGCGGTCCGCCACGCCATATTTTTTCTCGTCGTCGCAATGCGGCGACATGGTTGGCGATTGCCAAGTCTTGGGCAGGCCGCGGTAGAGATCGGCCATGCTCTTATCCGGATTGTGCGAGAGCATGTCGCAGACCGCAATCGCCGCCACAAGCCCATCGTCGTAGCCGCGTCCGAGCGGCGGATTGAAGAAGAAGTGGCCGGATTTTTCGAAGCCGGCGAGCGCTCCCGTCTCATAGCTGTAGCGCTTGATATAGGAGTGGCCGGTTTTCCAGTAGACCGTGCGTGCGCCGTTCGCCTGCAGCACCGGGTCGGTTGTGAACAGGCCGGTGGATTTCACGTCCACCACGAAATGCGCGTTCGCATGGGCGGCCGAGAAATCGCGCGCCAGCATCACGCCCATTTTGTCGGCAAAAATCTCGTTGGCCTCATTGTCCACCACGCCGCAACGGTCGCCGTCGCCGTCAAAGGCGAGACCCACATCCGCAGCCGACGCCTTCACCGCATCGCAGATGGCGTGCAGCATTTTCAGGTCTTCCGGGTTCGGATTGTGATTCGGGAAATTGTAATCGAGATCGATGTTCAGCGGCACAACCTCCAGGCCGAGCCGCGCCAGCACTTGCGGCGCAAAGGCCCCCGCCGTGCCGTTTCCGCAGGCCACCACGGCCTTGATCTTGCGCTTGAACGGCGCGCGGCTGGCGAGATCGTCCATATAGCGCTGGGCCATATCGGCATGGAAATGGTAGCTGCCGCCGGGGTGCGTCAGGTAGCGCCCCTCAAGCACCATGTGCTTGAGCGCCGTCATCTCGTCCGGGCCGAAAGTGAGCGGACGCCCCATGCCCATCTTGATGCCCGTCCAGCCATTATCGTTATGGCTCGCCGTCACCATCGCCACGCCCTCGACCTCAAGCGCGAACTGCGCGAAATACGCCATCGGCGACAGCGCCAGCCCTATATCGTGCACCTCGGCGCCGCCCGCGAGCATGCCCGACATCAGCGCATATTTGATGGACGACGAGTACGAGCGATAGTCGTGCCCGATGACAATGCGGGCGGGCACGCCACGCTCGCGCATCAACGCCGGCAGCGCCATGCCGATGGCCTGCATGCCCATCAGGTTGATTTCCTTCGGGAACAGCCAGCGCGCGTCGTATTCGCGGAAGCCGGTGGGCTTCACGAGGGGCAGCCGCTCGAAATCGGCGGTGTTGGGCACGAGGCCGGTGCGCGGCGCGGGAAGGGCTGGGGCGGTCATGGCAACTCCGGGCTATAGTCCAAAGTGGCATAGCTTGGCGCCGCCGCGCTGCCAAGGCCGTTTCCCTGTTTACCCGCGCTTTCGCGCAAATTGGGAAATCGCGCCGTGCGCATAACGCCCCAGCAGGCGAAGAAGCACCGGCTGTGGCGCTGCTAAATGGGCGCAACGTGCGGCCCCCACTTCAGCGGGGGGCAAAATGCTGCCCACGGGACGGCAGCCTCCGAGCCGGGGCTCGCAATGACGCCATCGCGATTCGTGCAAGCCCGCTTAAGCCGCGGAGGCAGCGCGCTTGTCGTCGTTGGTATGGCCGCGCCGCAGCGCAGCCTCCATGAAGGTGGCAAATATTTTCACGGCCGGCCGCACGAGCTGCGAGCCGGGCGTCACAGCCACGACCTGGGCTGGCGGAAGCTTGTCGCGGATCGGCTTGATAGTGACGTGACCGCCATCGTAAGTCGTCGTGGTTAGCGGGACGATCGTATCGATCGCGTAGCCGTGCCCGCGCGCGACAAGTCCGCGGATCAGCTCGAACGACTTGAGCCGTAGCGCAACGTTTGGCTCCAGCCCCAGCGCCTCGAACAAGGATAGAACGTAATTGACCTTGTCGTAGACGATCAGCGGCTCCTTTTCGAGTTCGGTCAGGCTCACATCGTTTGCGCGGGCGAGGCGGTGATTTGCGGGAAGCACTGCTACCGGCGAGAGCGGCAGGAGTGGCGCCGTGTCGAAGCCCGCGGGCACATGATCGCCAAAGGTGATAGCCATCTCGATGCGGCCTTGGGCCAGATCGCGCATGAGCTGCTCGTGATCGCCCTCTTCGAGGTGCAAGGCGATCATCGGATGCCGCTCGGAGAATTCGAGCATCAGCGAGGGCATGAAACGCGCCGCAAGCGTCGGGAAGCAGCCCACGGTGATATCGCCGCGTTCGACGTCGCTCAACGATTCTGCCGTCTTCGAGAACTCTTCGGCGTGCTGCAAAAGCAGCCGCGCTCCTTGGATCAGCCGCTGCCCGGCCGGCGTGAGTGTCACACCCTTGGCGTGATGGCGGACGAAGATCGCAATGCCGAGCATCTGCTCAAGCTCGGCGATTGCCGCTGAAACCGATGGCTGCGAAACCTGCAAACGGCGGGCAGCCTCGGTGACATTGCCACAATCCGCGGCAGCCGTGACGTATCTGAGGAGACGTAATGATATATTCATTTGAACGGCATAGCTTAAGTCCGCCCTAATACGCCATGAAATAAAAACTGATAGAGTCGACCGGATATTTCTTTTCACCAGGATATGCGCAAGCCCCTGCGGATTGCACAAGCGCATGGGACAATTAGGCTCTATAACGCCGCACAGCTGCCCTGGCCGGCCCTTGCCGTACCGCGCGGCGGTTGTTTTGGCGCTCGGCGGCAACTCGCGACATCATTCTGCCCTGGAATCCTCACTTTGGACAATCTTCGGCGTAAACGCTTCGAAAATCGTTGGCGCGCTCAGCAAATCGCGCGCTCCCATCGGCACCGGCTTCGTAGGCAATGAACCCAACCACCGATTTCTCATTCCTGGGCCTCTTCCTGCAGGCTTCGCCCGTCGTGAAGGGCGTCATCATCGGACTGGTCCTGGCCTCGGTCTGGTGCTGGTCGATCGTGATCGAAAAGTCGCTCGCATTTGCGAAGGCCCGCGCCCAAACGGATGAATTCGAGCGCATCTTCTGGTCCGGCCAGTCGCTCGACGAACTTTATTTGGCCATGTCGCAGAAGCAGCCGAGCGCGATGGGAGCGCTGTTCGTCGCGGCCATGCGCGAATGGCGCCGCTCGATCGAGACCACCGCGAGGCCGCTCGCCGGGGTTCAGATGCGCATCGAGCGCGTCATGGAGGTCACGATCACGCGCGAGATGGAGCGGCTTGAGCGCAGGCTTCTGTTCCTGGCTACCGTTGGCTCCGTCGCCCCCTTCGTCGGCCTGTTCGGCACGGTTTGGGGCATCATGACCGCCTTCCAGGGCATCGCCGCCAGCAAGAACACAAGCCTCGCCGTGGTCGCGCCCGGCATCGCGGAAGCGCTGTTCGCCACCGCCTTGGGACTGCTTGCCGCCATTCCCGCCGTCATTTTCTATAACAACTTCAGCTCATCCGCGACGCGCCTATCGCAGCGCCTGGAAGCCTTTGCCGACGAGTTCTCGGCCATCGTCTCGCGGCAGCTCGATATGAAAGCCTGAGGACAGCGGCATGGGTGCATCTCTTCAGGCTCCAGCGGGAGGCCCGAGCGGAGCAAGGCGGAGAAAAGGCCGGCGGCACAGGCCGATGGCGGAGATCAACGTCACGCCCTTCGTGGACGTGATGCTCGTTCTGCTCATTATATTCATGGTCGCGGCGCCGCTCTTGACGGTTGGCGTGCCGGTGGACCTGCCCAAGAGCGAAGGCTCGGAGCTGAAAAGCGAAAGCGAGCCGCTGACGGTAACGGTCGACCCGCAGGGCAAGATTTTCATACAATCGACCGAAATTCCGCTGAGTGATCTTCAGACAAAATTGTCGGCTATCACCGAGGCTCGCAAAGGCATGGAGGAGGCCATATTCGTGCGTGGCGACAAGGCCACCAACTATGGCGAACTCATGCACGTGATGGGACGAATCGCTTCCGCGGGGTATAAACATATTTCGCTGGTGACGGAAATAGAGGAAAAGCACTGAAACGCGGACGGGGATAAACGGTGCGCTACGGCCTCATAGGCTCGATCATTCTCCACATCGTCATTTTCGGGTTCGTGATTTTCAACTTCATGGGCCGGAACGACGATACGCCTGCGCCTCCCGTGCCGGTCTCCGTCCAGATCATGGCGCCAAGCGACCATAGCGAGCGCCAGGCGGGCAAAACCGATGGCAAGGCCGAGAAGCCGGCCCCGCCCGCCGAAGTGAAAGCGCCAGAGGCCACAGCTAGCGCAAAGAAGGAAGTCACCGAGCAGACGCCAACTCCAAAGCCAGCGGAGAAGGAAGCGCTCGCCCCGCCGCCTCCGGCTCCAGTGCCCGCGCCGGCCCCTGCTCCCGCCCCAAAGCCCGTGGAGCAGGCGAAAGCCGAGCCCAAGCCGGAAAAGCCCGTCGAGAAGCCGGCGCCCAAGAAGGTTGTGAAGAAAGAGCCCGCGCCGAAGCCGAAGCCAAAGCCCGAGGCGAAGCCCGAATACAAGTTCGACCCCGCCAAGATTGCCGCCGAAGTGAAGACGGACGAAGATCAGGCGTCGCGGCCCTCCACGGCCCAGTCCACGATGGAAACCCGGCCGGCGAAGACTTATGCCGACCGGCAAAGCGCCGTGCTGAACCGCGACCCGAATGCTGGCGCACGGGCCGGCGACTACGATCCGTCCCAGCCATGGCGGCCCGCCAGCTCGTTGCAGGACCAGGCCATGGGCTTGCCCAATGCGCGCGGGGCCATGAACGCCGGAACCTGCGCCGACGCCATTCAGAGCCGCATCGAGCAAGCCTGGATCTTGCCGATTGGCGGGCAATCGGCCGAAAACACCGTTATACGCCTTCATATAGAGCTTAAGAGGGATGGCTCTTTGCAACGGCCTCCAGCCGTGATGGACCCGGCATATTCGCCGGTTCAACAAGCTATGGCCGAGGCCGCCGTCCGGGCGGCGGAAAGCGGCCAGCCCTACAACATCCCCCCACAGCAATATGAGCAGTGCCGGGATATGATCTTGCGTTTCAACCCGCGCGACATGTATGGCGGTTGATATGAATTCCTACCGATTCGCCTTTTTCGGCACTCTGCTGATCGCATTCGCTTTGCTTGCCCCGCATCTCGCACGGGCGCAGGTCGAGGTGGAAATCCGGCGTGGGCAGGTGCGCGCGATGCCTATCGCGATTGCGGAATTTTCCGGCGCCGGCCCTGGCTCCGAAACGTCTCAGATCGTGTCCGCCGACCTCGAACGCTCCGGCCTGTTCAAGCCCATCGCCCCGGCCGCGTTCATCGACCGCATGGCCAGCGTCGATGCCCCGCCGAGCTTCCAGGACTGGAAGGTCATCAACGCTCAGGCTTTGGTTGTCGGGCGCGTCACCAGCACAGGCGACGGCCGCCTTAGAGGCGAATACCGGCTTTGGGACATTTTCTCCGCCCGGCAGATCGCGGGCGAGCAGTTCTTTATTCCGGCGAACACGTCGCGCCGGCTCGCGCACATCATCGCCGATGCGGTCTACGAGCGCTTGAGCGGCGAGAAGGGCTATTTCGATAGCCGGATTGTCTTCGTCGACGAGACCGGCCCCAAGGACAAAAGGGTCAAGCGCCTGGCGATCATGGACCAGGACGGCGCCAATTTGCGGCTTTTGACCCAAGGCCGCGAGCTTGTGCTAACGCCGCGCTTCCATCCGCTATCCCAGCAAATCACCTACACCTCTTACGGCAGCAATGAGCCGCGCGTCATGCTCCGGGATATCATGACCGGGCAGGAGCAAGTGCTCGGCGACTTTCCAAACATGTCCTTCGCGCCGCGCTTCTCGCCCCAGGGCGACCATGTGGTGATGAGCCTGCAAGAGGGCCCCAACTCGAACATCTTCGAAATGGATTTGCGCAGCCGCCAGCTTACGCGCCTTACCCAAACCGCGGCCATCGATACGGCGCCGTGCTACTCGCCGGATGGGCGGGGCATCGTCTTCGAGTCCGACCGCGAGGGCAGGCAGCAGCTCTACGTCATGAGCTCGGGCGGCGCGGGATTGCGCCGTATCAGCTATGGCGAGGGCAGCTACTCGACCCCGGTCTGGTCCCCGCGCGGCGACCTCATCGCTTTCACCAAGCGCGTGCACGATGGCTTCGCCATCGGCGTCATCAGGCCCGACGGATCGGGCGAACGCATCCTCACCGAGGGGTATCATAATGAGGGGCCGTCCTGGTCGCCGAACGGCCGCGTCATCATGTTCTTCCGTGAATCCCAGGGCGACAACGGCGGGCCGAAGCTCTACAGCATCGATTTGACGGGATATAACGAGCGGCAAATCGCGACGCCTTCCTTCGCGTCGGACCCCGCTTGGTCGCCGTTGCTAAAATAGCGGCGGTCACGCCCCTCACCCTAGCCCTCTCCCCATGGGAGAGGGAACTCGCTCGCAGCCGTTGAGGAGGCGTCCCCTCTCCCATGGGGAGAGGGACAGGGTGAGGGGCGATTCCCTAGTTCAGTACGCGATCCAGCGTTAACTTAGGAGACTCCGAACAATAACTGCTACGAATTCGTGGCCGGCCTAGGCCTGATGGTGTAGTTCCATTCAGGATGAAAATCATCGCCTGCGATATTCAACATCTCCATCTCGGCATCGCTGACGTGGATGCCCTTTTCGTAGGTTCGTGTATCGAGGGCGCACTCGACCTTCAGCCCAGTCTTTGTCGTGGTGGCGCCGATCAATTCGACGATGGCGAGACGGTCAGTCAGCGGGCGGCCTCTCCAGTTCTGGGTGATATGGCAAAACATGCGGTGCTCGATCTTATTCCACTTGGATGTACCGGGTGGATAGTGGAGGACATGGAGCACAAGCCCCGTCTCATCGGCGAGTTTCTGCAATTCGGCCTTCCAGAGCCGCACACGCGCACCATTTGAACCGCCACAGTCCGCCGTAATCGTTAGTTCGCGCGCATTTGGATACCGTTGGCGCCCCATGCGTCCGAGCCAGGTGCGGATGGCCTCGACGGCAAACTCGGCCGTGTCGCTCGTGATGCCGACGCTGACGAACCCGGTGTTGGCAGCCACGTCGTAGACGCCATAAGGCACAGCCTTGCCCAATTCCTTATCGGCGAAATCGTGTACGTTCACACGCTGGGGATCGCCCTTGGGCCGGTAGTCAGAACCGCCATTTTTGTAGTTGCCAACCAGTTCCTTCTTCTTCGTATCTACCGAAATCACCGGTTGCCGGGCCGTCTGTGCCGCAATGACCTTATTATTGATGTGTTCGAACTGCGCATTCCGGTCCGGATGCCGCGAGCCTTCATTCGTTTTGCGATTGAACTGGCGAGAAAAGCCGAGCTTTTCCAGCTCCTTGTGCACGGTATCGGCGCTAATCGGATGGCCCATCGCCGTCAGCGTGTCAGCCAGCTTGTCCATGCTCTTCGAGACCCAGATCAGCGGCCGCATGGGATCGCCCAGCGTTGCGGGCGCGACAAGCCGCTTCAGTTCCGGAATCAGCTCAGGATCGTTCTCGCTCACCGCCTTGCGTCCACCGCCAGCACGGCGTGTCCGCCCCTTCGCCAGCGGCTCCGCGTCGAGGTGGTCCTCGCCGCGATTGATCGTGGAACGGGCGAGCCCAGTGATTCCCGCGACAATCGCCAGACCGCCCCAGCCAGCGGTTCGTACCTCGGCGGCAGCGAACATGCGCCGCCCCCGTTCGTCGAGCTTGCTGCCAACTGTCTCCCAGCGGTAGCGAATTGCGTCTTCATCGATCATGGGGCCGGCATACATCTGTTCGCCGGCGCGAGGAATCCCAGCAAATTGAGTCAAACGGTCGCGGATCGCGATTCAGTTATTGTTCGGAGTGTCCTTAGCGCGCATGCAATGACGGAAAACCGTTCAGGCAGGCTTATCCTCATCGCCGAGCTTGCGCGCTTCCTCCGGCAGCATGATCGGAATGCCGTTGCGTATCGGATAGGCGAGCCCAGCCGCCTTGCTGACCAGTTCCTGAGCCTCGCGGTCGTAAGCGAGCGGCTGTTTCGTCACTGGGCAGACCAGGATTTGCAGGAGCGCCGGATCGGCCTCTTCTCTTGTGTTTGCGGTGTCCATTGCGTTCAGCCTTAATGCAAGCTTGAGCCGGCGCCCGTGTCCGGAGCGGCGATCTCCATCTCCGCGAGCGCCATGAGGATCTCCGCCCTGGCCTTGAGATCGGGCGCTTCCAGCAGCGCCTGCTTTTCCTCAGGCCCATAGGGGCTGATCATGGAGAGCGTGTTTATGAGCAGCTCCGTGGGCGAGCGCTGGATGCTGTCCCAATCGGCGGTGAGGTTTCTAGCGTCGAGATAATTCTTGAGGATATGCAAGAACCGTGGCCAATCGACCGCATCCTGGCCGTGGCCGCGCACCAGATCCTTGAGATAGGGGGCGTAATTGGCGTCGCAAATCCGGTAGGGTTTCGCGGTCCTGCATTCGCCAACGATTTCGAAGCGGCAGATGCCGGTCAGCGTAATCATCAGCCGCCCGTCCTCGGTTTCCGAAAATGCGGAGAGCCGCCCCACGCAGCCCGTCTGCCTGAGCGGGTGCCCCTTGGACTGCGGCGATTCCTCCTGGCTCCCAAGCGGCTGCACAATGCCTACGATCCGGTCGCCCGCGATCACATCGTCGACCATGCTCAGATAGCGTGGCTCGTAGACGTTAAGCGGCAGGCTTGAGCGCGGAAGCAAGATGCAGCTCTGAAGCGGAAACACAGGTATGGTGGCCGGAAGGTCGGCCGCGGTTCTGTACCTGTCGGTTATACCCAAAATTGCCTCCCAGCCGGGATAACGGCTATCAAGCGAACAAAAGCGACGACAAACGTTGCCGCCCCGCCAGGGTAAGCGGGTCTTTCGCTCCCCAAGCCTCGAAAAACTCGACTAGCTGCTTGCGGGCCCCATCGTCGTTCCAAGCCCGGTCCTTGCGCACGATCTCGAAAAGCTGGTCCATCGCCTGCTGCCGCTTTCCCTTGGCGTTCAGCGCGATCGCCAGCTTGAAGCGGGCATCCCAATCGCTGGGGTTGGCGGATACCGCTTGCTCAAGGCCGGCAATATCGGGCTTCGGACCGGCCTTTTTCGCAAGCCCCAGCGCCGCTTTGGCACTGATATAGGCTTCCGCCGTCTGCTTTGCCGGAGGAACGAGCGCGAGCGTCTGCTCCGCACGGCTGAAGTCCCCGGCCGCGATGTAGCATTTCGCCAAACCGCCAACCGCATCCACATTCTCCGGGTCGGCCTGCAGAATCGCAGCGTACCGGGCCGCCGCGCCGCCCACATCGCCGGCATCGAACGCCGCCTTCGCCTCTTCGAGGCCCGGCATCTCGTCCGCGCCGGCACCCGCGCCCGGCCCCAACAGGCGCTGGATGAATGCCTTCACCTGGCCTTCGGGCAGCGCGCCCATGAAACCGTCGATGGGCTGGCCGTTCTTGAAGGCAAACACGGCGGGGATCGACTGCACGCCCAATTGCCCCGCGACCTCCGGATGGTCGTCGATATTCATTTTGACGAGCCGGACGGCGCCGCGCGCGGCTTTCACCACCTTCTCCAGAACAGGGGTGAGCTGCTTGCAGGGGCCGCACCAGGGCGCCCAGAAGTCCACGATCACCGGCACTTTCCGCGACGCCTCGATGACGTCGGCGACGAAAGTTTGCGTCGTCGTCTCCTTGATGAGATCGCCGGCAGTTTCCGGCTTTTTGGCGGAAGCGCCGCCGAAGATCGAGATAGCCATGTCTGTTGTTACCTGGATATGTGCCGCAAGGAAACGCTTAAATAGCAGCGCGCTTCCGCGAGTGCCAAGAATTCCCCCGCAAAAATGGGTTTTATGCTGCAATCAAGCAAGCGGAAAATAAGTTCCCAGCCCCCAATGTTCCAGGTACGCCCGCGGAAAAGCGTCCGCGCGGCAACGCGGTTTGGTGCAATAGTGCAAAATCGCCAAGCACGCGCCGGTTTGACCGAAGCCAGTCCGCTCTCATCGCGAGGCGGCCAAGGCCGGAATACAATTGAACGGTTCCAGGAAGCCGGCATTTGCCAAGAGCCCGCGTCCGCGCAGCGTCATTTTATGCCGCGAGCCGCGCGGGACGATACCGGCTCCGCTCGATTGCTTCCGCGGCCGTCATCCCGGAAACGCCAACGGCGTTATCCGGGATCGTTACGGATGCCGGCGCCATTGAAGGTCCCGGATACGGCACAAGCGCCGTTCCGGGATGACGGGCGCGGAACTACGGGGCCGGGGTGCGGGATGACATAAACGCCGGCTTCATCTCGGCGGATATTGCGGGCCTTCGAAATGCTCGCGTGGCGTCAGGTCCGGCCGCGCAGGCTCGCGGCGGGGCGGCGGGGGCACGTACTCCCGCTCCGGCGGCCGGTCATAATAATAGGGCGGCGGAGGAGGAGGAGGAGCCGGTGGATCGTAGTCCGGCGCACAGTTTGGCGGCGCGCATTCCGCTCTCTTCTCGTACATCCACTCCCGTTTGTGCTGCTGCCATGCCTCTTCTTCCTTCCACGCGGCCCTTTCCTCGGCCTCGCCGCGCGCCTGATCGAGGTAAGACCGGCAGCCATGGCCGCAATAGCCCTGGCTGAAGCGCCGCATCCAGCAGAGCGGCCCGCATTTTTCGGTACAGGGATAGCCTCCGCAGCCATAGCGGCACGGGTCCTCGCGGCAAAATCCGGGATCGACGGAGACTGGACGCTCGGCACGCCGCGACCCGCCGGAGTAAATGTTCACCGGCCCATAGTTGTTGTGGATCGTGACCTGGCCTGGGCGATTCGCCGGCCGTGCGAATTCCGGGTCTGGCGGGCAAGGATAATCCCAGCCGCAGCCTCCGCCGGTTCTGCGAAGCAGCGGATGTTGCTGCGCGTGGTTCGCGAAGGACTGCAAGCCTGGCGCCGCGGCCTCCGCAACGCTTAGGTGCGCGGTCAAAATCGTGGCGAGCACGTACAGTAGTGCCAAGGCGGGTTTAAAAATTCCCAGCCTGGGTTGCACAGCGAAGCACGGTGCAAGATGAACCGGACGCCCAAGGCGCCGGCCGCGCCTCGCGATGACGCTTCCGGAACCGGCGCTGGAAGCACGCGGCAGGATGTTGTGCTGCACAGGGACAAAGCGAAGTTTCATCCGTAACCTCCAGTTACGATACTTCGTCTGAAGTTATTCGATTTTTCTTAAATTCGAATGCTGTGCATCCGCCTTCTTTTGTTGTGGTTAATTTTTTCTCCCCAGGCTGGGCTACCAAGGGACATCTTTGCCGCGGCGCACAAATTCGGCTATGACAAGGCTTACTCTGCCAAGGACCTGCCATGTCACAGCACCTGGAAATGCGCCGGCTCACCGCACCCGATATCCGGGCCCGGAAGGGCCGCGAGAAGATCGTCTCGCTGACTGCCTATCATGCGCACACCGCGCGGCTGATCGACGCCCATGTCGATTTTTTGCTGGTCGGCAATTCGCTCGGCATGGTCATGCACGGCCATGAAACCACCGTGCCGGTGCCGCTGGAACTGATGATTATGCACGGCGCCGCCACGGTGCGCGGCTCCAGCCGCGCGCTGGTGGTCGTGGACCTGCCGTTCGGCTCCTACGAGGAATCGCCCTCGGTGGCCTTCCGCAATGCCGCGCGGGTGATGAAAGAGACGGGCTGCGGCGCGGTGAAGCTCGAAGGCGGGCGGCGCATGGCCGAAACCATCACATTCCTCACCGAGCGCGGAATTCCGGTGATGGGGCATATCGGGCTCACGCCGCAGTCGGTGAATGTGATGGGCGGGTTCAAGACGCAGGGCCGGCGGCTGGAGGAATGGGCGGCCATCGAGGCCGACGCCAAAGCCGTCGCGGAGGCCGGAGCCTTCGCCGTGGTGCTCGAAGGCATGGCCGAGGCGCTCGCGGCCAAGATCACGCATGCCATACCGATTCCCACCATCGGCATCGGCGCTTCGGCGGAATGCGATGGCCAAGTCCTCGTGCTTGAGGATATGCTTGGGCTGTCGCCGTCGCCGCCGCGATTCGTGAAAAGGTTCGCGGAGTTGGGACGCGCCATCGAGGATGCGGTCAAGGACTATGCGGCCGAAGTGCGTGCCGGCCAGTTTCCCGGTCCCGATAACGTCTATGCCATGCACAAAGACGGGCAGCCGGGGGCGCGAGTCACGAAAATGTCCAAAACGAAGGCCAGTTGACATCCTGGCTTAAAGCGGGAAAAAGCCCTGCTGTCCGGTATTTGGAAAACGGTCTTCTTAACTTGCCGCAGCCAGCGCCCTATCTGTTGCAAAAGCGTCATTGAATCCAAGGCACCAGCCCTATGAGCCACCAGAACCACGACGACGACGCCTTTTTCCGCGAGGTCGATGAAGACTACCGCCGGGACCAAGCCATCAAGTTTTTTGAGGACTATGGCGCCTATTTCCTCGCCGGCGCTTTTGTTATCCTGGCTCTGGTCGCGGGCTACAACTTCCAGCAGAACCGGCGCGCCCATCAGGCTGCGGCCGGAGGCGATGCGCTTTCGAATGCAATGGTCCTGGCCGAGTCCGGCAAGCAAGACGAGGCGCAGAAGGCCCTGGCCACGCTCGCCGAAAATGCGCCGGGCGCTTATCGCGTTTTGGCGCGCTTGCACGCGGCGGGCGAATCGGTTGCAAAAAATAGCGCGGAAACCGCCCGCGCCGAATATAAGGGCGTTGCCCGGGACGAGACGGCGCCCGAGGGACTTCGGGACTTTGCGCGGGTGCAGCTTGCTACCCTGTCTCTTGGCGATGAAAGCTATGACGAGTTGGCGCGCGATTTGGAAAGCCTCCGGTCCGGCACGAGCCGCTGGCGGTTCTCCGCGAAAGAAATCCTTGGCCTAGCGGCGTTCAAGGAAGGTAAGGTTGCCGAAGCCGAGCGATTGTTCGGGGAAATCGCTAGCGACGGCGAAGCGCCGCAGGGGATGCGGCAACGGGCGGAAGTCATGCTTACGCTGCTTCTTGAAAAGCAGAAGTCCGCGCAGGCTGGACTAACGGGGAAAAAGGACACGGCAAATGATGCCAAAACACAGTAACCAGGGGCCGGCGGCCTCGCTCTTGCTGTTTCGATCTGTCCCGTTCATTGCTGTTTTAGCCGCCGGTCTCGGCGGCTGCGAGTCCATGGGGCTGGGAGAGCCCAGCGTGCCGAGCGTCTCCTCCGTGACGTCGATGTTCGACAAGAAGCAGGAGCCGCTTCCAGGCCGGCGTATTTCCGTTTTGAAAGCCGACGAGAAAGGCACGGTTTCCGGGCCCGAGGCCACGGGGCCGATCGTGCTGCCGCCTGCCATGGCGAATGCCTCCTGGAGCCAGCCCGGCGGCGTGGCGAGCAACGCGCCAGGCCATCTCGCCATCGGCGACGCCTTGCATACCCTCTGGACCGCCGATGCGGGCGAGGGCTCTTCGAAGCGCCAGCGGCTGACGGCCATTCCCATCGTCTACGGCAACAAGATTTACACCATGGACTCGGAAGGCACCGTCCGCGCCACCTCAGGCAGCGACGGTTCCAAGCTTTGGTCGGTCAAAACGGTCCCGGAGCAGAAGTCCGGGTTCGATTTTGTACACCCGTTCAACTCCAATAACCTGTCCAGGAATGGCTTCGGCGGCGGTATTGCCGCCGATGGCGGGAAAATTTTCGCCGCTACCGGTTTCGGCTCGGTGCTCGCGCTCGATGCTGGTTCAGGCCAGGTGCTTTGGTCCAAGATGTTCGCTATTCCGATCCGCGAGGCGCCGACCGCTTCGGAGGGACGCGTTTTTGTCGTGAACTCCGAAAGCGAGCTTCTCTGCCTCAACGGCGCCGATGGCTCCTGCTCTGGACGCAGAAGGGCCTCCCGGAAAACGCGGCGCTGCTGACGAGCGCGAGCCCGGCGGTGGCAGGCAATCTCGTGTTTGCGCCATACCCGTCGGGTGAAATTACCGCTGTCGATGTCAAGACCGGCCAAGCGAAATGGACGGATTCGCTCGCGAAAGGCGCGATCAATACGTCCGCGACCGCGATCGGTGAAGCCGCCCGCCCAGTCGTGGACCGCGAAGCCGTCTACGCCATGAGCCGCGGCGGCCAGTTGATCGCCACTTCGCGCGACAAGGGCGTCCGGCTATGGACGCGCGAGATCCAGGGAACGCAAACGCCTTGGGTCGCGGGCGATACCGTGTTCGTCGTGGACGTGACAGGCAAGCTTATCGCGCTCACCCGCAAGGACGGCAAAGTGCGCTGGGTAACGGCTCTGCCAGGAGATGGGCGCTGGAACGGGCCTGTGCTCGCGGGCAACCGCCTCTGGCTAGCTTCCTCGAACGGGCAGCTTGTGGCGGTAGACGCGGTTTCCGGGAGCATCTCCACGCAATCCGATCTCGGCACGCCCGTGATGATTACGCCGGTCATCGCCGAGGGCAGGCTTTACGTTTTGACCGACAAGGCCAAACTCATAGCGATGAATTGATAGTGGACGCTTTCGCTGCCGTCATCGCGAAGCACCACAGGCGCCGTGGCGATCCAGAAGCAACCGCTCGTGCGGATATTGCCCCTGGATTGCTTCGGGGCTTTGCCCCTCACGATGACGTACAAGCGTTAGATATTTAATCGATGGATTACACAGTCGCCATTATTGGCCGCCCAAACGTTGGCAAATCGACGCTGTTCAATAGGTTCGCCGGCAAGCGGCTTGCGCTTGTCGACGACATGCCCGGCCTCACCCGCGACCGCAAGGAAACCCGCATCCGCATTGCCCGGCACGCGGTCATACTGACCGACACCGCCGGTTTTGAAGATGCCGAGCCCGGCAGCATCGCGGCGCGGATGAGCGAGCAAACCGCGCTAGCCATCGCCGAAGCCGATCTCATCGTGTTCATGATCGACGCGCGCACCGGCCCCACAGCCGCCGACAGCGGGATCGCACAGCTTGTGCGGTCCTCCGGCAAGCCTTTCGTGCTCGTGGCGAACAAAAGCGAAGGCCGCGCGGCGCAGCCCGGCTTCTACACAGCTTTCGAGCTTGGGCTGGGAGAGCCGCTTGCGCTTTCCGCCGAGCATGCGCTCGGCTTCTCCGATTTGGTGTCGGAAGTGTCGGAGCGCCTGGACGCTTTAAAGGAGCGCGAGGAGCCTGGCGCGGAAGACGAGGACGAAGCGCAGGGGGACGCGCGCAACCGGCCGCTCAAGCTCGCCATTGCCGGCCGGCCGAATGCCGGAAAATCCACGCTCGCCAATGCGCTGCTGGGCGAAGAGCGCATGATTACCGGCCCGGAAGCGGGCCTTACCCGCGACGCTATCGCCGCCGAGTTCTTCTGGGCGGGAAGACCGGTCCGGCTGTTCGATACCGCGGGCCTGCGCCGCAAAGCGCGGATCACCGCCCGCCCCGAATCTCTGGCCGTGGGCGATGCGCTTCGGGCGATCCGCTTCGCCGAGGTGGTCGTGCTCCTGCTCGACGCGGAAACGCCGTTCGAAAAGCAGGACCTCACCATCGCCGATCTGGTCGAGCGCGAAGGACGCGGGCTTGTCTTCGCGGTCAATAAATGGGATCTCGTGGCCGACCCGCAGGGCCGCCTCGCGCAGCTCAAGAAAGAGGCTGAGGCGTTGCTGCCGCAACTTGCCGGCGCGCTGCTGGTGCCGGTGAGCGCGCTTTCGGGCCGAGGGCTCGACAAGCTTATGAAGGCCGCTTTCACCGCCTACGAGGCATGGAACAAACGCGTTCCAACCGCCGAGCTCAACCGCTGGTTCGCCTCCGCGCTGGAGCGGCATCAGCCGCCCGCCGTCTCCGGCCGGCGCATCAAGCTGCGCTACATCACCCAGGCCAACGCGCGCCCGCCCGCCTTCGTCATCTTCTCCTCGCGGCCCGAGGCGCTGCCAGTCTCCTATCTGCGCTATCTCGTCAACGACCTGAAGAAAACCTTCGGCCTCGGCCCAGCACCCGTCCGGATGCACATCCGCAAGACCAAGAACCCATACGTCGATGAGGGTGGCGGCAAGCGATGACCGCGCCGGAGTTCTGGTTCTATCATCTGGAGAGCCAGCCTCTTCAAGCGGTCTTGCCGGTGCTGGTGGAAAAGACACTGAGCCGCGGCTGGCGGGCCTGCTTGCGGTTCTCGACGCCGGAGCGGCTCGAAACCATCGATAGCGCGCTTTGGACCTATCGCGAGGATTCGTTCCTCCCGCACGGCACCGCCCGCGACGGCCACGCGGAAAACCAGCCCGTGTTCCTCATGCTCGACGGCGCCATCCCGAACGGCGCGCATGCGCTTTTTCTGCTGGAGGCCGCGACGGAAAGCGATCCAGCACGGTTCGCGCGCATCATCCGGTTGTTCGACGGCGCGGATGAGGAGGCCCGTGGGCTCGCCCGCCAGGAATGGAAGACGGCGAAGGCGGCGGGCTTCGAAGTCAGCTATTGGCGGCAGGACTCGAACGGCGCTTGGAAGAAATCGGCGTAAGGCTTCGGCTGCCTGCCTTGACAGCGCTCACCCCATGGGCCTAAATAACTGCACAAGGGGCCATAGCTCAGTTGGGAGAGCGCTGCAATCGCACTGCAGAGGTCGTGAGTTCGAATCTCATTGGCTCCACCAAATTCCCTCCATATCGCCAGCCCATCTCCATGGCCTTTAAACGCATTGCGATTCAATGCGTTGCCGGGTGGAACCCGTATTGACAGCTTCCCGGCCGCTTGCGTTCCATCCGCGCGGCATGTCAGTAAAGCCTAAATCCGGCAGTTGGAACCGCTCCAAGCTCGGGTAGCCCTGCCGCAGCGCCGTTCCCGCGCAGGACCGTGTGAAAAAATCGAAATTGCAGCCTTTGGCAAGACTCCGCAGCGTCATTCCCGCGCAGGCGGGAATCCATTTCAGCCGTTGGAACAAGACCTTAGCATGGGTCCCCGCCTTCGCGGGGAAGACGCTACGGCCTGGATTTCAACCGGTTCGCTTACCCCCGCCGTCACCCTCAAGGTGACGGCCCAGCGAGGGCTAGAGCGCGGTCTTATCTGGCGTTTTCCCACCAGCCAGTTCCAACTGCCGGATTTATGGTAAATAACCACTCAATCTCCGGAGGAATTGCAGTAGTTACAAATAAATACGGCATCGCTTAAGCTTATAAATAGTTAACATCGAATTGAAGCGGGCCATCCCTTTCTAATGAAAGACAAGCCTATATTAGGCAATGTTTCCGTTGTGTTTAATGCGTTTGACATCTGTCAAACCCAGATGCCGCCAGCACCCTGATTGTACTCCGAAAGTCCTAGTCGAGGCATGCCGATGAGCGTGCCTCTTACTATAAAGGAGTAACTCATGAAGCGGGCACCCGCAATTGCTGTAGCGTTTATGGTTGCAGCCTCGGCCTCCCTCCTTACCGCGGCGTCGCCGGGCTCAGCCCAGGGATGGCGCGAATCGGTCTCCGACCGGATGGAGCAAGGCAGCAGCTTGCGCGATCTTCTCGGCGACCGGATGCAGAGCCGGTCCGATCTGCGCGAGCTTATTATGGATAAGCTGGCCGAGCGAGCAGCCCTGCGCGACCTCCTCCAGAACCGGCTGGAGCGGCGCGCCGATATCGGCGATCTCATCCGGGACCGCTTGGCGAGCCGGGCTGATCTCCGCGATCTTATCTCGGACCGGATGAGAGGCCGCGAAGACCTGCGCGAACTCATTATGGGCCGCATGGAGGATCGCGGCGGCGGCTATCGCGATAGGTTTGAGGGACGCGAGGGCGAATCCTTGCGCGACTTGATCGCGAATAGGCTGGAGGAACGTGCCGCTTTGCGCGACCTGCTGAGGAACCGGCTGGAGCGCCGCGCGGACATCCGCGATCTCATCAGGGACCGGTTTGCAAGCAGGAACGATATTCGCGATCTGCTTTCGGATCGTATGAGAGGGCGGGAAGACCTGCGTAACCTGATCCTGGACCGCCTCGAAAGCCGCGGCGATCTGCGGAACCTGTTGATGGATCGCATGGGCGGCCGCGAAAACCTGCGCGAGCTGATCATGAACCGCCTGGAGGATCGTGGCGAGCTGGGTGACATGCTCTCCGAACGCGCGGGCGAACCCGAAGAGCAGGGGATGAGCCGCGAAGACATCCGCGACCTCATTATGGACGAAGCCAGCAGCGGCGGCGGTCTCTCGGCCCTAAGCCGCTTGCGCGAACGCATTGGTGGCAAGGACTAGTGCGCTGAAGCGAAACGCGAAAGAAGGAAATTCGAGATGAATAAGCTTGTGTTTTTCGCGGCGGCGCTTCTGCTCGCGCCGCTGCCCGTGGCAGGCCAGCAGCAGGCGCCTGCCCCGCAGACTCAGGGAGCCCCATCCAGCGCGATGGAAAACCCCACCAGCACCTCCGAACATGACCAACGCGCCGAGGATCTTCTCGGCCGCATCGCTCAATCCGGCCTCAAGGACCGCCTGGCGGCGGCCATCGAGCGGGTCGAGGACGCCTGCGGCGAGGACATCGAGGAGTATTGCAGCGATGTTACGCCCGGCGGCGGCCGGATCGCCGCCTGCGTGCACGCCCATGCCGACATGCTGAGCCGCAGATGCCGCTTCTCGCTGTTCCGCACCGCGCGCAACATCCGCAACGCTGTCGAAAACATCGCCGACGAATGCTGGAGTAATATCAAGGCGCAATGCGGCAGCGAGCAGAACATTGGCGAATGCGCGAAGCAGAAGAGCGCGTCGCTTTCGCAACCCTGCCAGACCGTGGTCGCGGCCTTGCACGAGGTTGGGCAGAAGATCGGGCAATTGAGAGACATGCCGGTCTACAGCGCCGACAATAAGGACCTCGGCCGGGTGGTCGAGGCCGTGCGCGGCCCCGATGGCAAGCTTCAGTCCATCCAAATCCAGGTCGGCCGGTTCCTCGGGCTGGGCGACAAGGTGGTGACGATCAATGCCGATCAAATCCATCAGATGGCGGATCGCATCATGCTGCAGATGAACGGCGATCAGGTCCGGAACCTGCCGGAGACGAAGAAGCAGGGGATGCAGTAAGCCGCCTCGCTTACATTCCCGGTCACACGCGCCCGCTTCCCGCAAGGGAGGCGGGTTTTTGCTTTTGGGGCTGCTTCGTATCCCCGCGCGCGGATCGTCGCGGGCAGTTTTCAACCTCTAGCGGAATTCGGTGGACTATATGCACGCCACACGCAATCTGGCGTTGCACAATCTCAACTTGTACCGTTACCTATGTTAAGTTGGGGGTGTTAGTCATGTATTTGCGTTCATCCAACCGGCTTAGCCAGATCCTTATCAAGTGCTCCCGCCTGCCGTTAGCGGCACATTTGCGCCTGGGGCGCAATGTGGCACCTCAGCGCCGAATCTGCCTCGTGCTTGCACTACTACTTGCAATGCTCATCGGGCTGCGGGCCGGCTATTTGAAATCTGCCCTGGAGCTGGCTTTCATATCGCCGGCCATTGCTCACGAGCACCATAACGGCGGCGGCCATGAAGCCGGTTGCGGAAGCGGTGGGCATGGCAGTGGTTGCTACGGCCCCCAGAGCAGCAGCCAGCATGGAGACAATGGTGGCGGCGGAAATAGCCACATCGGCCACGGAGCCGGTAGCGCTTCTAGCTACAATGGCTTGGGAGGCGGCGGTGCCGCCCCGCATGGCGATGGCAAGCTATCGCCGGCGGAGATGCCCCGGCCGGAACTTGCTGGTTTGCCCAGCGATCATGAACTGCATGGCGCCAAGGACGACAAGCCTTGGGAGAAGCTGCTAAACGAGCACTTGGGCGCCCATTTTCCCGCCGGGGACGCCAGAGACCATCTTGAGCACAACGAGCCTCACGAAAGCGATCACGGACTGCCAAGCCAGCATTGGGACGCCCATTTTCCCGCCGGGGATTCCGGAGACCATCCTGAGCACAAAGAGCCTCACGAAGGCGATCACGCGCTGCTAAACCAGCATTGGGGCGCCCATTTTACCGCCGGGGATTCCAGAGACCATCCTGAGCACAAAGAGCCTCACGAAGGCGATCGCGAGCACAAATATTTTCACGAAGGGCACAATGAGCACGAAGGGCATAATGGTCATCGCGAACGTGATCGGGATGACCAGGCGAAAGCCCCCCTTCCGGCAACGCCCTCAGCTCCGGCAGCACCTCCGGCTCCGGTAGCAACTCCGGCTCCGGTAGCACCTCCAGTTCCGGCAGCACCTCCGGCTCCGGTAGCAACTCCGGCTCCGGTAGCAACTCCAGCTCCGGTAGCGACTCCAGCTCCGGTAGCGACTCCAGCTCCGGTGGCACATCCAGCTTCGGGCCTGGTTGCGGCTCCCGTAGCAGATTCAGCTCCGGCAATGGCCTCAATACCGTTAGCGGATTCGTCTCCGGCAACGGTCTCAACCGCGACTTCATCTCCGGCAACGGCCTCAACCGCAGCGGCAAAAGGCTCCCCGGCCGTAAAGGGCACAGACTTACAGCCAGCAGGCGGAAGCGCCTTCTCCCTTACGGTCGATCCGCGCTCCTATTCGCACACTGAGCTGCTTGCCGTGAACCTGAGCAACGCCGGGTACGAACGGGCGCGGGCGCTCGGATTTCAGGTTAGAAGCTCGCCGGGCAGCGGCAATGGCCCCGTCACGGTCATGATCGTTCCAAAAGTGATGGACGCCCTTGAGGCCATGCATCTAATGAGGGCAAGTCTTCCCGGAGAGCAATTCCAGCTCAACCGCGTTTACCGCTTGTACCAGTCCGCCAGGAACTTGTATCAGCCCGCCATGAAAGAGGGCGTCGAAGCTGGGCTCACGCAGCCTGTACCGGCAAGCAGCAAGAAGTGTAGCGCAGACCGCTGCTACGCACCCGCCGCGATGCAGTGGAACGATCGTTTCTCATCTTGCGGGCGGAACGTAAGGATCGGCATTATCGACACGGATATCGACCTGAAGCACCCAGCCTTCAAGGACCAGAAGATCGCGTACAAGGCGTTCGTGCCAGAGGACAAAAGCCCCTCTGGCAATTGGCATGGAACCGGGGTGCTGGCATTGCTGGCCGGCCTGCCCGATAGCGGCACCGCCGGCCTCGTTCCGGACGCCGGCTATCACGCGGCAGCCATATTCTACAGCGACGAGAGCGGCGACACGGTCACTGACACCGTTTCTTTCTTGAAGGCTCTCGACTGGATGGCGGATTCCGGGGTCAAGCTCGTGAATATGAGCTTTACGGGGCCGCGCGATGACCTGGCCCAGAAGAAGATCGAGAGTATGAGCGCCAGGGGAGTTGTCTTCATAGCCGCGGCGGGCAACGATGGCCCTGCCGCGGAACCGGCTTACCCCGCCGCTTATCCGCAGGTTATCGCCGTGACGGCCGTGACCAAGGACTTGAGGAATTATCCCTATGCCAACCGCGGCGCTCATATCGATCTTGCGGCACCTGGCGTGGACATTTGGACCGCTTGGCCGGAAGAAAAGGAAGGCTACCGTTCCGGCACTTCGTTCGCGTCGCCCTTCGTTACAGGTGTCCTGGCAATCTACCCGCCGGACGTGCTGCGCTCTCCCAAAAGCAGCCTGCTTGACCGCTTAAACATTAGCGATCTTGGCGCGCCAGGGCGTGATCCAATCTACGGCAGGGGTTTCTTGCGGGCTCCGGCGAACTGCCCGGGCAACGCAACTGAGGTCGCGGCCCTTCGCTAAAGCATCGCTCAGAAATACGTGAGCCGGGTGGCGCACGCTCAGCGCGCCGTCCGCTCCCGGATCAACCCCTCCTGCGCCACCGACGCCACAAGCACGCCATCGCGCGAGAAAATACTCCCCCGGCAGAAGCCGCGCGCGCCCTGGCTGCTCGGGCTATCCTGCACGTAAAGCAGCCACTCATCCGCGCGGAACGGCCGGTGGAACCACAACGCGTGGTCGAGGCTCGCCATCATGATGCGCGGGTCGAACATCAAGCGGCCATGCGCGACGAGCGCCGTATCAAGCAGCGAAAAGTCCGACGCATAGGCCAGCACACACTGATGCAGCCGGAAATCGTCCGGCAGCGGCCCGCTGGCTTTGATCCAGAGATATTGCTTCGGCTCGCCCTTCTCGGAGGAGAAAAAACGCGAAAGGTCCACGGGCCGCAGCTCGATGGGCCGCTCATACTCCCAATAGCTGCGCATCACCTCGGGCAGGTTCGGCAGAAGCCGCGCCTTCAGCTCCTCCTCGGAGGCCAGTTCCTCCGGCGGGGGCACATCCGGCATCGCGATTTGATGGTCGAAGCCCGGCTCGGACTTGTGGAACGACACGGCCATGGTGAACATCGGCTGCCCGTGCTGGATCGCCACCACCCGGCGCGTGGTGAAGCTGCCGCCGTCGCGGATGCGGTCCACCTCGTAGATGATCGGCACTTTCGGGTCGCCCGGCAGCAGGAAATAGGCGTGCAGCGAATGCGTCAGCCGTTCTTGCGCTTCGACCGTGCGCGCCGCCGCGACCAACGCCTGCCCAACGACCTGGCCGCCATAAACGCGCTGCCAGCCGTTTTGCGGGCTGCGTCCCCGGAAAAGATTGTTTTCGAGCTGCTCCAGGTCGAGAATATTTAGTAGTCCATCGACGGCAGACATGTGCGCTCCTTAGGGCTATTTAGGAGAGTAACGGGCGTTCGGGAAACGCTGTCAAGCCGGAATGGATGACACGAGATCCGGTTGAATGCTCCTCCGGCCGTCATCCCGGAACCGGCCTGCCGGTATCCGGGATCGCAACAGTCGCCGGTAATTGCAACGATTCCGGATAATGCCTCCGGCATTTCCGGGATGACGCCGTTGAGGGAGCCGGTCAACTGGATAGGGAATTATATAGGAGAGCCTTGCCGTGAACGGGAACGAAACAAACCGCTTCGACATCGTCATCTGCGGCGGGAGCTTTGTGGGGCTGGCGCTGGCGCGCACGCTTTCGGCGATGGCGCCGGGCATCTACAAGATCGCCGTCGTGGAGCAGCGGCAACTCATCCAGCCGGTGGAACGCGCGAGCGACGGCCGGACCGTGGCGCTGGCCGCCTCGGTGAAGGCGATGCTGGAGCAGATTGGCGTTTGGCCGGCGCTCGCGGACAAAGCGCAGCCCATTTTACGCATCGAGCTGACCGACTCGTCGCTGGAGGCGCCGGTGCGGCCCTCGCTGATCGGCCTCGATTCGAGCGAGGCACCGGGCGGCGCCCCTACCGCCTATATCGTCGAAAACGCCGATCTTTTGCCCGCGCTGCTGGCCTCGCTTCAAGGCGTGCCGGACGTTACGTTCTTCGCGCCGGACAGCGTGGCCGCTTTCGAAACCAAGGAAGGCGAGGTTGCGATATCGCTCGGCTCCGGCGCCACGCTCAGCGCGAAGCTGCTCGCCGCCGCGGATGGACGCAAGTCCAGGCTCGCGGAACTGGCGGGCATCCAAACCACGGTGTGGCCGTCGAAGAAGGTTGGCATCGTCGCGACGGTTGGGACCGAGCACCCGCATAATGGCACAGCCTGGCAGCATTTCCTGCCGGCCGGCCCCTTCGCGATTTTGCCGATGACCGGCAACCGCGTGTCCGTGGTCTGGACCGAGCACGCCGAGGCGGCGAGCGAGATCCTGGCGCAAGACCGCGAGACGTTCGTGGCCGAGCTGTCGCGCCGCTTCGGCAACGAGCTTGGCGTCTTGACGCTGTTGTCGGAGCCCAAAGCCTATCCGCTGACCATGACGCTTGCGCGCGATTTCGTCCGCCCGCGCTTCGCGCTGATCGGCGATGCGGCGCACGGCCTGCACTGGATCGCGGGCCAAGGGCTCAATCATGGCCTCAAGGATGTCGCCGCGCTGACCGAGACCTTGATCGACGCGAGCCGCCTCGGCCTCGACATCGGCAGCCTGACCGTGCTCAAGCGCTACGAGCGCTGGCGCCGGTTCGATAGCGTCACCTCCGCCGCCTCCGCGGTCGCCATCAACACTCTGTTCTCGAACGATAGCATGGCGCTCCGCATGCTGCGCGGCGCGGGCCTGCGCACCGTGGACCGGCTGGGGCAGCTCAAGACGTTCTTCATGAAAGAGGCGGCCGGGCTCACGGGCGAGCTTCCGAAGCTGCTCAAAGGCGAGCCGGTTTAAGCTTCCGCCGCCGCGGGCGTCCAGAAGCAGCGGCAGGAGATCGCCGGGCTGGAAACGCTGGAGGCTTAATAGGAATGTGGGCGCCGGCACCGTCTGCGCGATGCACCGTCCGGTGCGGCCCGCGAGGATCGCGCCGGCGAGCCACGGGCCGCCGGCACCGGTATCAGCTTATTCGAAGGCCGTCAGAGTTCACTGTGCAGCGGCGGTCTCATGCCAATGGCGCCGCATGCGCCAGCCGAAGCCACCGAGATTCACCAGTGCGGAGAAATAGGTTCCCATCTTGGTCTTTATGGGTCCAAGTGCCCGGCGCCGCGCGATCAAAAGAAAATAGAAGCTCCAAAAAAATGCAGAGAAAAAGGTTCTCATCTTGCCCTCCATGGGTGCGAGTGCGCGCCGCAGCGAGATTAAACGAAAGTAGAAGATCGACAGCCACTGGTAGGGTAAGGCGCGTTGCGGGGTCAATGCGGCAGATTTGCCGCACGCAACCAACCCGAGCCTCCATGCGCAGGCCGGCGGCGATACCGGCGGCTTGAAAAACCACGCCGCCTGAAGGCTTTACCGTGCCTACAGCCTAAAGGTTCCCGGCACCGGCACCGCTCAGCTTCCCTCTATCGGCATTGCAGATATGCAAAAGCGAGCCATCATATGCTTGGATTATTGGAAACGCGGATCGTCCGGCAGCTCACCCAAATATGAGGGAAATCCGCAAATCGTTCTTATTTAACGGCTATGCGTGGCCGCGCGCAGTCCCAGGGCGCTCGGCGGCGAAACATTTAAGCGGAGTGGACGTTTTGGCAGATAGTTCCGGCCGGGATGGCGAGTTCGAATCCCCCGAGGCGCGCGACCGCGAGGGCAACCGCTTCTCGCGCCGTGTGCAGCGCTATGCGAGCATCGGCAGCAACGTCGGGGGCGTGGCGGCGAAGATCGGCGCCAGCTACCTGTTCGGCGGCAAGGACCACCAGAAGCAGGCAGCCCAGCTTGCCGCGGCCTTGGGCGGGCTCAAGGGTCCGCTGATGAAGGTCGCGCAGCTGCTCGCCACCATCCCCGATGCGATCCCGGCCGAATATGCCACCGAGCTGGCGCAGCTTCAGAACCAGGCGCCAGCCATGGGCTGGCCCTTCGTGCGCCGCCGCATGGCCGCCGAGCTTGGACCGGATTGGCGGGCGAAATTCCTGACCTTCGGCGAGCAGGCGGCAGCGGCGGCCTCGCTTGGCCAAGTGCACAACGCGCAAAGCCTGGACGGGCGCACGCTGGCGGTGAAGCTGCAATATCCGGAGATGCAGTCCGCGGTCGAGGCCGACCTCAACCAGCTCCGTATCGCCTTGGCTATCTATAAGCGCATGGACACGGCCATCGACACCTCGGAGATCGCGCAGGAGATCGCGGCGCGGCTGCGCGAGGAGCTGGATTACGGTCTCGAAGCGCGGCACATGGCGCTGTACGGCCTGATGTTTCGCGGCGATGAGGCGATCCGCGTGCCGGAGCTATTGCCGGAGCTTTCGACAAAGCGGCTGCTAACGATGAGCTGGCTCGAAGGCCAAAAGCTCCTCGCCTACAAGACCCGGCCCCTTGAGGAGCGCAACGTCATCGCCCGCGCGCTGTTCCGCGCCTGGTGGTATCCCTTCAGCCATTACGCCGTGATCCATGGCGATCCGCATCTCGGCAATTACACCATCTTCGAGGAAGGCGGCCGGGCCGCTGGCATCAACCTGCTCGACTATGGCTGCATCCGCACCTTCGAGCCGAAATTCGTGGGCGGCGTGATCGATCTCTATCGCGGCTTACAGACCAAGAACCGCGATTTGATCGTGCACGCTTACGAGACTTGGGGCTTTTGCGGGCTTTCCAACGAACTGATCGATATCCTGAACATCTGGGCCGGCTTCATCTATGGGCCGCTGCTGGAAGATCGCGTCCGGCCCATCGCGGAGGGTGTCGTGCCCGGCGAATATGGCAGGCGCGAGGTGTACCGCGTGCATATGGGCCTGCGCGAGAAAGGCCCGGTGAAGGTGCCGCGCGAGTTTGTGTTCATGGACCGCGCGGCAGTGGGCCTCGGCGGCGTGTTCCTGCATCTGGCGGCGGAGTTGAATTTCTATCGCCTGTTCAATGAGGTGATCGAGGATTTCCAGCTCTCCGATACGGCGGACCGCCAGCGCGATGCGTTCGCGGCGGCAGGCGTGCCTCTTCCGTCCGCGGCGAATTGATTGAACAGACATGCGGCTCAAACGTTGAAGCATTGCCGGAATTCCGGCGCGTGGAGGACGGCTCAAATGCGTGGAAGGTTGCAAGGCTTGTGGCTCATTCTGGCGGTGCTGATCGCGGCCGGAATTGCGGTTTCTTGGTACTATTCGAAAGAATCGGGTCTCGCCTGGTGGCACATCGCCGGGATGGGGTTGACCATCCTGTTGCTGGCCCTGATTTGGCTCTGGCCGGGCGTGCGCCAGCCCAAGCGTCCGCCCGCTTGAACCCAAGGCAAAGGTCCCCCGCCTGTGGAAGTGTCCGGCGTCTGTCATTGTGCGTTTGCGGCGGCTGAACGTATGGTTGCGATGCAGGTTTCACTTAGCACGGGGGAGCCATCGTGCCCATCGTCGACGGCAAGTTTGTTCGCGATTTCAGGCTTCGGCAGGCATGGTCGCAAGAGCGATTGGCGGAGCTTAGCGGCCTGAGCGCACGCACAATTGCCCGTCTTGAGCGAGGTTGCGCGGCATCCCTTGAAACGGTCAACGCGTTATCGGCCGCTTTGGGCGTTCCGGCGTCGTCCATCATGGAGCCAAGGAATTCGGCGGGTTCATTGGTAAGACGCGTCACCCCAATGACCGTGCTGGCCGATATCGCACCATCTCTGCGGGAATACCGGGCGCTGGGGTTTTCCGTCATCGAAACCGGCGATCCCGGCTGCGTTGGACTTAAAGCTGGGCACTCCGCCCTTATCCTCGCGGCCATGGAGTTCTTGGCCAGCGATTTCCGTGAAGCCTCGATAACGCCCCTGGAGGGCCGGACAATCCCCTATATCTGGGTCGAGTCCGTCGCCGGCGCAAAAAGCCTGCTCCCGGACCCAGCAATCGTGGTGGAACAGGTTGCCACGCGCGCGGGGACAGTTGAAGCGCTGGTGAAGCGGGGCGGCTACTACTCAATTCTTGCCGAAAAGTGCACTAAGCAAACTCTCGCAGGCTCGCCAACGAATGCCAGCCAAGTGGCGCATTAGGCTGTTTGCGGACTAAGTGGCAATAAAAACTCCGTTAGATCGGTGAGCCCTCTTTCTGATCGCTTTGCCGGCCACCACGGATTGAGCCGAACACGGTGAAGGTGGGCCAATAGCTGTCGAAACTGCCCTCTCAAAAGGTTTATCCGTTGCTCCGCCTTCCGGCATTGGAGGGCCTCAAATCGTGCAATCAGCGCTTGCCTAACAATAGGTAGTTTTTTATAATCTTAATCCAAGCCTCGTAATAGGCAATTTTCGGGGGAAGTGCCCAAAAAATTATATTTACGCTAAAGTCGGAGCGCAAAATGTTCTTTACATTCAAGTTGAGTGGCCGGTTGGCGAGGTTGTGGTCCACGGCAATCGGCATAACCGTCGTAACTGGTACTGTGGCAGTTGCCCAGTGTTCGTGGGGTACAATCAACGTTGGCGGAATGCCGATGAGTTGCGGGGCGAACACGCAGATTTGCGTTAGAGCGGGACTGGGTAGCCCTGCCAGAGGCGGCCCGGGCGGAATATTTCTTGACCCAGGTTTCTTTAGGCGCCCACCGGCGGTTCAGCAATTTATTTTTGCGCATGAGTGCGCGCACGTTCAGGGGATTAGGAATGAGCAGGAGGCGGATTGCATGGCTGTTTGCTGGGCCAAACAGGCCGGAGCGGCCAGCCTCCCTTTCCTGCTCCAGGTTTGTTTAGATCTGCAGCGTTATGCGGCCGATTGGACCCATCTCCCCGGCCCTATGAGATGCCAATCGATTGGGTATTGCTTTCGTAGATGCTGAGGTGGGATGCGCGCTTGCCCCGATCACAGTCCGGAAGCGGGCATGCCGGAGAACCCGCCGACTGGCACAGTTCGCGTTTCAGGGCATGCCTGCTGCGGCTTGGGCTCTTAGCCTGCGGTCTTCGATGTTCCGGAGTGTACGGCGAAATACAATGCTCTCGCATTGCGAGATGCTCTAACGGCTCTGGCTACAGTCTAACTTTAACAGTCTAATTGTCACTCTTACCGCGTGCATGCTATGCGCGGAACGCACTATCATTTGGAGGTTACAATGAGTATCTCACTCGAAGCAATTCAGGAAGACATAAAAAACCTACGCAGTAATACCGATGAACGAATTCAGGGCGAAATCGACAAGCTACAAAAACAATTAAGAGAAATCGCATTAAAAAACGACAAACCAACCAATACGCAGCGTTTTACTGTCGCTATTTCTTTTGTCGCCCTATTGTTTTCAATTGTTACCACTGTACTCTCATACTATACAACTTTAGAGACAACTTTAGCGCAACACAAACATAACCTAAGAATAGAGCTGAGGGCAACATTGCAACGGTTGGTTGGACTCGAAAGAGAAAATGCAGAGGTCATAAATAAATATAGGTCCGATCCTAGCCATTTGAACGCAATATCCGGGGCATTAAATCAAGAAAACTTGTTGCTTACCAAGCAAGCTAAAGATATCATAGATTTTCTGCAAGAGGGATCGGCGAGCGACTATACAACTATTGCAAAAGCTCTTTACGCTTCCAGGAATTCTCAACAAGCCGAGATATATTTCAATCGAGCAGTGGCCGTTGCGGCATTGCTTGATGATGAAGACTCCGCACTGAGGGGGCTAGCTACATTGAAAATTATGCGTGGAGACTCGAAAGAAGCCTTTTCATATTTACAGGTGGCATTAGACATAGTCGAAAGAAAATACAACTCATATGACAAGGTGTCCAAATGTGTTTCGAAATTTACAACGGAAATCACTTGGGCTTCCATGGAGATTAATAGTAACCATAATCCGGATGGAGCGCTACCGCATTTCGATAAGGCGCAACAATGTATAGATATAATGCCGATTTCCATGGCAGAGATATATAAGGAACGCTTGCAAAGCGAAAAGAACAAGGCGTTTCGTCCCGCTTCGGGAGTTCCGGCGCCTTCCCCCGCAGTACCCGGTGGCGCTCCAGTACCGGTTTCTCAGCCACTTCCACATTGAGGGCCAAGAAAATCGGCTTGAGGCGGCTCTCGCGTTTTGCGGTTCCCGGCAAGGCGTTATTAGCCGGCGAGGCACGAATGGGATCGCCACAAGACCGGCGCGTGGGGGTTCGACCGGTAGCAGGCGAATGGGGCGCTCGGGCTCGCTGGCCGGTACGATGCCGCGCATTCGTTGGCGAAGCCATTCTTGAATGTTCCGGCGCGCAACCCCTATCGTCGCGAGGTGGCCCTGGCTGCCGCGCGAAGTCCTGAAACAACCGCGTAAAGCAGATGGGATTTCGTTCCGGGTTAATGGAGTGTTCACTTCGCCTACAACCGCGATATGTTTAATGCGCTCTTGGTAAATGCGCGGAACTCATATTTTCCGCCCGCCACTTTTTGCGAATCTTTTCGCGATTCAGGCCGGATTCCACGCTTCCAAAATCCGTTTAAATATACGCGCAACTTTCAAATTAACCAATCGATTCGCCTACGGGCGGGCGCGCTTAAACAACTTTTCACGCGTAATCAATGACTTACCCAGCGTGACTGCCGCTTTACGAAGCGCTAACGGACTTGTGCTACATTGTATAAAATCGAAAAGGCGATGCGAAACGGCGGAAAGGCAGCTCAAATGCGTTAACAGGCGGTGACCGAAGGCGCGCCAGAGACGCTTCAGGTGCGTCCGCCAAGCGCAGGAGAAAGCGGATGGACGCTCCCGGCAAAGCGGGGTATTCCTGACCACCAAGGTAGGCTTTTGCCTTCACCGGCGGCGATTTCAGCTTTTGGGGGATACCCGGCGTATGAGCACAACCAGTTTCGACGTGGTGGTAATTGGGTCGGGTCTCGGCGGCCTGACAGCCGGCGCGCTTCTCGCAAAGGCGGGGTACAGCGTTTGCCTGCTGGAACGCAACACGAGCCTTGGCGGGGCCGCTTCCTGCTACCGGGTGGGCACGCTCACCATCGAGGCCGCGCTGCACGAGACCGCCGATCCGCGCGACCCGCGCGAAGTGAAGCACGGCATCCTGAAGCGGCTCGATTTGCTCGACAAGTTCGAGTGGCTGCCGGTTGGCGGCTTGTACACGGTCCAGGGCGGCCCCATCGGCGAGCCGTTCTCGCTTCCCCATGGTTTCGCGGAAGCGCGGGCTGCGCTCTCGGAGCGTTTCCCCGCCGCAAAGAAGCCCATCGGGCGCGTGCTTGGCAAGATGGAGGGGCTTTACGATACGGTTGGACGGCTCAGCGAGGCGCGCGAAAACCGCTCTATTGGCGGCCTTCTGGGCGCGCTGACCGGCAGCTATCCCATCGTGTCGGGGTGGCACTCCTCACTCGACGACGTTTTCGGTGACGAATTCGGCGGAGACGAGGCGGTGAAATTAGGGCTGGCCGCCAACCTTCCCTATTATTCGGCCGATCCCAAGAAGCTATGGTGGCTGTTCTACGCCATTGCGCAAAGCGGGTTCCTGGGCTCCGGCGGCGTCTATGTCAAAGGCGGCTCGCGGACGCTCGGTGCGAAGCTCGGCGGCGCGATCAAGCGGGCGGGCGGGACGGTCCTTTTCGGCGCCGCGGCCACAGCCATCGAGGTGAACAGCGAAGGTGCGGCCTGCGCGGTCGTCACCGCCGCCAAGGGCGAGAAGCCTTCACAGCGGTTCGAGGCGCGTGTTGTGCTCGCAGCCCCCGCGCCGCATGCAATCGCGGGCATGCTGCCGGAGGAAGCAGCACTGCGCTTCCAAGCTGCCTTCGAGGGAAGGCCGCTTTCAACCTCGCTGTTCTCGGCCCACTTTGGGCTGAAGGTCAATCCGGCGCAGTTCGGGCTCAAGGACTATTCGACCATCCTTCTGCCCTCCTGGATGACCTCGCTGAGCGACTATCCGCGTTCCTCAGCACTTTTGGGCGCGAACCCGAATGGCAAATTGCCGATGCTAACAATCGCGAATTACGGCGCCATCAACTCCGGGCTCGACGATAGCGGCGGCCCAACGCTCGTCTCCGTCGTGGGCGTGGACGAAATTTCGAACTGGCGCGGACTGTCGAAGGAAGACGAAGCCGCGCGCCGGAATGCGTGGCTCGACGCGATCCTGGGCGAGCTTGAGCGGCATTATCCTGGATTCGCGGGGGCTGTGGGCGAGAAAACCTTCATGAGCGCGTCCTCGATGGAGCGCTATCTCGGCACGCCCGGCGGCGCGATTTACGGCTTCGACCCGATCCCGCCAACCGGGCCGGTCTGGAAGGGAATACCGCGGACGCCCAAAACCCCAATCGACGGCCTGTATCTGGCGTCGTCCTGGGGAGGGTCCGGCGGTTTTTCCGGCGCAATGGCATCCGGCGCGGACGCCGCCGGGCTTGCCATGGCGGCTCTCCAGCGGAACGCCGGCTAGGGCATCGCGAGGTTGCTTATATAAAGTCCGGCTGATTGCTTCACAAAGTCCCCCCTCATCCTGTCCTTCTCCCCGAGGGGAGAAGGAACCCCTGGACTTTCGCCGAGCCCAGTTCGAGGGTTCTCTCTCCCCTTGGGGAGAGAGACAGAGTGAGGGGGTCTTCGCCGAAGGTATCCGAACGAATCAACCGAATTGGGTATGAGCCGTTAGCGCTTCGAGAACTGGAAGCTGCGGCGGGCCTTCGCCTTGCCGTACTTCTTGCGTTCGACCACGCGCGGGTCGCGGGTGAGGAAGCCCTCTTTCTTGAGCACGCCGCGCAGTTCCGGCTCGTAGTAGGTCAGCGCCTTGGAAACCCCATGGCGCACGGCACCGGCTTGGCCGGACAGTCCGCCGCCAGACACGGTGGCGACGATATCGTATTGCGTGGCGCGGTTCGCCGTGATGAGCGGCTGCTTCAGGATCATCTGCAGCACCGGCCGCGCGAAATAGACTTCGTGATCGCGGTCGTTGATGGTGATCTTGCCCACGCCGGGCTTCACCCACACGCGCGCGACAGCGTTCTTACGCTTGCCGGTGGCGTAGGCGCGGCCATGCGCGTCGATCTTTTGAACGTGAACCGGGCGGGCCCGGTCCTCGGCTGCGGGCGCAGGAGCGGCAGCGCTCTTGTCCAGGCCCGCGAAGGACTTCGTTGTCTCAGTCATTAGCGCGCCCTCACTGCATTCTTGGGATTCATGGCACGGATATCGAGAGTTTCAGGGCTTTGGGCCGCGTGCGGATGCTCAGGCCCGCCGTAAACAAGCAGATGCGTCATCTGCCTGCGGCCAAGCGGCCCGCGCGGAACCATGCGCTCAACCGCCTTCATCAAAACGCGCTCGGGGAACTTGCCGCCGAGCACCTCGAACGGACGCCGTTCCTTGATGCCGCCGGGGTGGTTCGTATGGCGATAGTAGACCTTGTCTTGCACCTTGTTGCCGGTAAAGACGATCTTCTTCGCGTTGATGACGATCACGTTGTCGCCGTCGTCCATATGCGGCGTGAAGGTGGGTTTATGCTTGCCGCGAAGGCGGTTGGCGATGATGGATGCCACACGGCCGACGACGAGGCCCTCGGCATCGATCAGAATCCACTTCTTCTGAATCTCAGATGCTTTTGCGGAATAGGTTTTCATGGCTCAAGTCCGTTAGGAAGCGGACGCGCCGCTCCAATGAAAAAAGGGCCGCACGGCCCATTTGCGAGAGAAATACGCGAAGCGCGAAGCAGTGTCAACCGCTGAGATGCCGTTTTTGCTGAAAATTATGCAGCAGAATCAGTGACGTAAAAATGCGGTGTTATAGTACCTCCGATATGTTGGCGACTGCGTCAAGCCCCCCTCACCCCAACCCTCTCCCCAAGGGGAGAGGGAGTCAGGCTGCGGACCTCTCATCAACGTAGGAGGACAATTCGAGCGTTCCCTCGCCCCAACGGGGAGAGGGACAGGGTGAGGGGGGCTTGTTCCTAACCCTCGTCGCCGCCGCTGTCGTTGCCGTAAATCGGCGCGACCCGCCTGTCCGCATAATCGGCCAGCAGCACAACGGAGCCGGTGGTGGCGCGGCCTTCAAGATCGCGGTGCGCCTGCGCCGCATCCGCCATCGGATAGGTTTTCGTCACCCGTATCTTGACGCGGCTGAGCCGGACCATGTCCATGACATCGTTCGCATTTTCGACCAGTGCCTGCCGAGGGGCGATATAGGTCATGAGCGAGGGCCGCGTGGCGTAGAGCGAACCCTTTTGCGCGAGGATGCCGATCTCGAAGGGCGGCACGGGGCCGGAGGCGTTTCCAAACGTCACCCAAAGACCGCGCGGCTTGAGGCAGTCGAGCGATTTCGGGAAGGTGTCCTTGCCGACCGAGTCGTAAACCGCATCGACGCCCGCGCCCCCGGTGATCTCCTTTACGCGCGCCACGAAATCCTCGGTGCGGTAATTGATGACATGCGTGCAGCCATTGTCCTTGGCCAGCTGGACTTTCTCGTCCGAGCCTGCCGTGCCGATCATGGTTGCGCCGATGTGGGACAGCCATTGGCAAGCGATGAGCCCGACGCCGCCGGCCGCCGCGTGCCAAAGCACCACGCTGTCTTTGGTGACCGGATAGGTCTCCTTCACGAGATAGCGCACGGTCATGCCTTGCAGCATCATGGCGGCCGCCGTCTCGTAGGAGATATCGGCCGGTAGCTTCACCAGCCTATCGGCGGGGATCAGCCGCTCCTCGGCATAGCCGCCCATCGGGCCGGCATAGGCCACCCGGTCGCCAACGGCGAGATCCGTCACGCCTTCACCCACCGCCACGACCTGGCCCGCGCCTTCGCTGCCCGGGGTGAACGGCATTGCAGCAATCGGGTAGAGCCCGGTGCGGTGATAGACGTCGAGATAGTTCACCCCAGCGGCATACTGCTTGATCTTCACCTGGCCGGGCCCCGGCTCGCCAAGCTGGACCTCTTCCCATTTCATGACCTCGGGGCCGCCAAAAGCGTGAACGCGGATCGCATAGGACATGGAGAACCTCTCAAGTTGAAGGCGTGCTCGCGCCTGCGCAAAATTGCCGCAGTTATGACTGCAATCGCGCAAGTTGTCGATATGCGCCGTGTGCGCCCGCTTTGCGTTGGCCCGGCGGAATACTTCCTGGGTAGTGTCAGGTTTGCAGGGTATTCACCGCCACTCCACCGCCTGGCCGAACTCTGGCACTCGGAACCGTTCATCCGGCACGCCGTGCCGGGTCCTGGCCTCGATCAGCGCCCGGACAGGTTCGCCGATCCCCTCGTCGCTCAGGGGGAAGGTAGCGAAATGCATTGCGATACTCAGATTGGCGTCTAGATCCAGATGGGCCTGCACGGCATCGTCCGGGTTCATGTGCTGCGGCCCCATGAACCAGCGTGGCTCGTAGGCCCCGATGGGCAGTAGGGCGACATGAGGCGCGCCCAGCCGGCGGCGAATCTCGGCGAATTGGGCCGGGTAGCCGGTATCGCCGGCGAAATAGACACGGCCAGCCGCCGTCTCCACCACATGCCCGCCCCACAGCATGGTGCGCAGGCCGGACAAAAAGCGCTTCGACCAATGCTGTGCGGGAACGAAATGCACCCGCAACCCAGGCCGCACCTCGCAAGCCTGCCACCAGTCCAGCTCGATGGCGCCGCCGATGCCTTTGCCTGCGAGATAGGCGCCGTTGCCGAGGCCCGTAACGATCGCCGGAGCCCACCGCGCCTGCAACCGCCGCAGGCTCGGCAGATCCATATGGTCGTAGTGATTGTGGCTCACCAGGACCAGATGAATGGCCGGCAGATCGTCGAAGGCGATGCCGGGATCGCGCACCCGCTTGGGTCCCAGCCAGCTGACCGGACTGGCCCTGAGCGAGAAAATGGGATCGGTCAGGATGTTAAAGCCGGCGCACTGAACAAGAAAGGTCGCCTGCCCGATATAGGTGGCAACGATCCTGCCATCGTCCACCGCTGGCGCGGGCGGAGGCGCCACGCAAGGCGCCTGCTTCGGCCAGGGCACCGGCCGCCGCGACATCCGCCAGCGCAGCAGCTCGCCCAGGCTGCGGTCGATGTCAGCCTGAGGGTTGAAAAATCGCTTGCCGTCGAAATGATCGGCCATATAGGAATAAGGTCCCCGCGCCGGAGCGTTGAGCGGTCAGCTATGGCACTAAAATATCGTATAAGGCCATGGTCAATTCACTTTGCGGCCCGCGCGGCCAGGCGCGAAAAATGTTATACACATCAGATGCCGTTCGGTTCGCGTAGCGCATTGCGAGCCCGTCATCCCGGAAAACGCCTTGGCGTTTATCCGGGATCGCCAAAAGTGCCAGCGCCGGCGTATGAGACGATCCCGGATAATGCCTTGCGGCATTTCCCGGATGACGCCGGTTCGGGGCAGGACTTCTTGGCGTCCCGCTGGCTAGAACAAGGGCACTTCGCCCACCATATCGGCGCGGGCCAGCCAGGGCGTCTGCCTGCCGCGCATCTCCGTCAGCACCTGCGGCTTGATCCGGCTGTAAAGCTCGCTGAGTTCGATGACGCCATTGTTGTTGGTGTCGAGGGATGCCCGGTTGCTCACGATGGCCTTGACGATTGCGCTTGTGAAAACGCCGCCGCCCAAGTCCGCCCGTTCGAAGCTTTCCTGACGGCCCTTCGCCGCGGCAACGACGGTGAACCGGACTTGCCGCGCCGACAGCGCATCGGCGATTTCATCGTTGCTGCCACCGCCCGGAACAGCGCCCGAATGGCAGGCGTCGATGAACACGGCGATCCGCGCCTTCGATCCGTCGAAAGCCGCCGCCAGCTCGTCCCAGGATAATGACGTTTCTTCGAGGTTGCCGAGATCGCTTTCAGCTAGCACCAGGTAAAGCTTGTTGTCTGGAGCCTTATAGCCATGCCCGGATACAAACAGCATGATGGTATCGTCTTGGCCCGCGGACAAAGCCAAGGACCGCAAAGCTCTTGGCAATTCAATCTTCAATCCCGGCGCGTTCAGGAACGGCTTCGCCTCGATGGACTTATAGTAACCGCTCTTCTGAGCCTTCACGGCTGACATGAAGTTCTTCGCGTCGGAGACCGCAAAATGCAGTTGCAGCGATTTGTCCAGCTTCGAATAGCTATCGGTGCCTATGGCAAAGACGAATAGTTTCCGGCTGCTCGGCCGGCTATCATGCGCAATAGCATGCGCCACGGGCACACTCTCGCTGCCAGCCGCGTCCACCGCGACCGCCGTTAGCCAACGCGCCTGCGCTGGAACCGCGATGGTATCGTCCAAGCGATAGTCGAGCCCGCCGATGGCCTGCTCACGCCAGAGCTGGCCGTCGACAAACAACCGCAACTTGGCAAGCTCGCGCGAGGAGGCCGCGGAGATCGAAACGTGCAACTCGCCTGACGCCCCGTCCGAGGCGGACAAGGTCAGGCGGGGCGGGGGCGCCAGATCGGGCGCCTCAACGGCTTCGTTGCCTTGGAAGACCCCCTTCACAATGTCCGGCCGCTGCAGCGCCTTGGCAAATTGCTTGAATGACAGATAGCCCGGCGCGCCCGGAAACTTGAGAAAGACGAACTGGCTGCCCTCATAGGTGGACATATAATAGCCATTCGGGTCGTAGATAACTAATTCATCGTCGACATAATTTCCGGAAAGAACCTGTTTGCCTGAGGCGATGTTATAGAAATAGACTTTGCCGTTACTGTTTGTAACAACGAATAGCCGTCCATTATCGGTTATGGAGAGCGATTTCGTCGCCGTGGCATTCGGCAGGTAGCCGTTCAAGAACAGGGTCTTGTTTTCCTTCAGATCGTAGACGAGCCCCCAGCGGTCGGCATCGTGCAGCCAATGCCCGGACGCCAATAGATATCTATCCGCAACAATCGTCACGATATCGAAATCGGAAGGCCACAGATGTCCCTCAGTGCCTTCCTGGTCCGTGCTCTTTGCAAGTGTGCCGGCGGCTTCAAGCCGGCTGCTCAGGTCGATCAGGCTTGAGAGACCGGATGCATTGCCCGATACGAGGTGCAAATATTGCTCATTCGGAGTGGCGCTATTGCCGCTCTGGTAGTCCTCGTGGATTAGCCAGTATTCCGTGCCGCCGATATTCCAGTTCGCCAGCTGCCTCACTTTCTTGGGATCGATTTGCTTAAGTTCCTGGTCCTCGGCAGGGTTGCCGGGAGGCACCAAGCTATCCTCGCCGCTGCGATTGACCAAAATCTCGCGGATCGCCGGAATTTTTGCCGTCAGCGGGGTGATAACCTGCGCCGGATTGTCGTAAAGCGCCTCCCAGCCGAAGCTCTGTACCGGCACCTCGACCCGGCTCTCATCGCTTAAGGGCACCCCAAGCTGCTCCATGCGCAGCCAAACGTTGCGATCCTGATCGAAGCCCGGGCCGCGCGCCACCGCCCGCGCGGAGAACAGCCGCGCGTCCGCCTGCTGCACGCGTGGGCCGCCATCTTTCCTAGTGCCATGGTGCTCGATGCGCTTGCTGGCAAGCAACTTCAGCGCCGCCTTGCCTTCCGGACTATCGTCCCCCAACGAGGAACAGTTGTCCGCCGCATTCTGCGTGCACGCATGGCTGAGCCGGAGGCCGTCGCCCAAATGCCAGGCTTTCCCATTGTAATTCGTGACATCGGAATCTTTCGGGAGGCCGCTCAGCAAAGCGCCTGCATCGAAAAAATATCTGCTCCCCAACCCTGTCAAATAGTCCGACGACAACTTTTGCTGCAGCGCCTGCTGACGCTCCAAATTTGTGAAGTCGTCCGCCGGAAGCGGAATTTCCTTTTCGGCTTGCGCCTTGGCTTGGCGGGAGCCGGCGGACTGCTCGTAAAAGCTGCCCCAGCCTTGCTCCTGACCGGACCAGGCAACGATCCCGGTGTCGTAATTCACCGATAGGGTTGTGCCGATGCCCTGACACGCATGGCAACTCGCCATCCCATCGCCAAGTCCGGGACCATCCACCAAGGTTTGCTGCACATAGACGCCGCCAAAGCCCCAAAAGCTCAACGCGACCACCGCATCGTCGCGGCTCCAGGCCGCCAGATGCGCGGTGCCCTCGTAGCCTCCATGCCTGTTGAGCGCGCCGCTTGCCGCGACCACGGCGTCCGCGTAGAGATCGACGATCTCGAACCCTGGGCCGTCGGCAAAGGCACCGATGAACCGGCTCGACGGTGAAAAATTGGGGTTTATGCCAGCGCGCTCCGTGACGAGTTCGCCGCTCCGCGTGTCATAGACCCGGTAAAACTTGTCGAACGCCTGCAGCTCGAACTCGTTCGAGTTGGAGACGATCTTCTTCCTGGGCCGCTCAATTGCCGCCCCCCCGGTTGCGATATCCGGCGTAAAGGCATCCCGGACAACGATCGTGGGCTTGCCGCTGCCAACGGCCACCGTCAGCGGCAGTTTGGCAACCGCCAGCACCGTGGAGGTGCGCTTGTTCTCATCGCGGAAATTGGCGACCCGGGTAACGAACCAGTCGACAGAGTTTTCGCCCGCGCTGAAAAACTTGATCTTGAAGGCGCCCGAAGCCGCTTCAGGCAGGGCATGCAGCGGAATGAAGACGCGCGTTTGGCCAAGCCTCTCCGCGATGCCGTAAGGCCCCTTGCCCCCAGGGGGCATGGCAAGAAAGCCATCGCCTTCGAACCGAACTCGCGCGCTTGTCGTAAAGACGAGATAGAGCGGTTGGCGGCAGCCGTTCGAGCCGCCGGCCGCGCTGGTCCAGCGGATTTCGACCGGCTCGCCGGCCCGGATGGGCGCTTGTGCCGGCATCTGAACGCTAATTTCGGGAGCGGTCTTAGGAGATGCGCACTCGGCGGCGAGGGGCGCTTTCACCGTTAGGAGCAGGGCAATGAATCCCAGCCCCAGTAACGCCCATGTACGACTGATCCGCTGGGTGTTCATGGCACTCCCGCCAGGTTGACTAAAACTCAAACATCCGCGCTAAGGCGCATCAAGTCAACAGGTGGAGGCACCACACGAAATCCGGAGGGTTGGTTGACGAAGACCCCCCTCATCCTGTCCTTCTCCCCGAGGGGAGAAGGGACCCCTGAATTGTCCGCAGCGGCAATTCTAGCGTCCTCTCTCCCCTTGGGGAGAGGGCCGGGGTGAGGGGGTCTTCACCCCAAACACAGGTCCGGCTTTAAACCTCCTCCGGCACATTGAGCTTCTGCCGGAGGATGGCGTTGACCGCATCGGGGTTCGCCTTCCCGCCCGTGGCCTTCATCACCTGGCCCACGAACCAGCCGAGCGTCTTGGGCTTGATCTGCACCTGCTCCACCTGCTTCGGGTTCGCAGCGATGATCTCGTCCACGACCTTCTCGATGGCGCCGGTATCGGTGACCTGCTTCAGCCCGCGCTCCTCGACGATCTTCGCAGGCGCCTGCCCTGTTTCCAGCATGATCTCGAACACTTCCTTGGCGATGCGCCCGGAGATCACGTTGCTGGAGATCAGGCCGATCAACTCGCCGAGATGCTCAGCGGAAACCGGGCTATCGGAGATGTCCCGGCCCGTCTTGTTGAGCGCGGCGAAGAAGTCGCCCATGATCCAGTTCGCGGCGAGCTTGGCGTCGCGGCCCTTGGCCACCGCCTCGAAGAAATCCGCCGAAGCGCGGTCGGCGATCAGCACACCCGCGTCGTAGGCGGAAAGCCCATAGTCCTTTATGAAGCGCGCGCGCTTCTCGTCCGGCAACTCGGGCAGCGCCTTCCGCAGCTTCTCCACGAAAGTCTCGGCGAGCACCAGCGGCAGGAGGTCCGGATCGGGGAAATAGCGGTAGTCGTGCGCCTCTTCCTTCGAGCGCATGGGCGCGGTTTTGCCGGTTTTCGGATCGTATAGCAGCGTGTTCTGATGGATGGTGCCGCCGTCCTCCAGAACGTCGATCTGGCGGCGCGCCTCATATTCGATAGCCTGGCCGATGAAGCGGAGGGAGTTCATATTCTTGATCTCGCAGCGCGTGCCGAGCGCCTCGCCGGGCTTGCGGACGGAGACGTTCACGTCGGCGCGAAGTGAGCCCTCCTCCATATTGCCGTCGCAGGTGCCGAGATAGCGCATGATGGTGCGCAGCTTGCTGATGTAGGCCTTGGCTTCCTCGGACGAACGGATGTCGGGCTTCGACACGATCTCCATGAGGCCCACGCCGGAGCGGTTCAGGTCCACGAACGAGTATTCGGCATGCTGGTCGTGCAGGCTTTTGCCGGCGTCCTGCTCCAGATGCAGCCGCTCGATGCCAACCTCGAAGGAATAGTCCTTGAGATCGACCGTGACCACGCCCTCGCCGACGATGGGGTGCTTAAACTGCGAGATCTGATAGCCCTGCGGCAGATCGGGGTAGAAATAATTCTTCCGGTCGAACACAGAGCGATGGTTGATCTGCGCCTTGAGGCCGAGGCCGGTGCGGACGGCCTGCGCCACGCATTCCTCGTTGATGACGGGCAGCATTCCGGGCATCGCCGCATCGACGAAGCTCACATGCGCGTTCGGCTCGCCGCCGAATTCCGCCGAAGCCCCCGAGAAGAGCTTCGAATTGGAAAGCACCTGAGCGTGGACCTCTAGCCCCACGATGAGTTCCCACGCGCCGGTTGCGCCGTCGATCAGGTTTTCCCGTCTTGTCTGCGTCATGCTCTTATTTCCTATCGGGTCTCGCCGTCATTGCGAGGCGTCCATACAATGCGTATTACCCCTCACCCTGTCCCTCTCCCCATGGGAGAGGGGACGCCTTAACAACCGTTGCGAGCGGACTCCCCTCTCCCATAGGGAGAGGGACAGGGTGAGGGGCGTGAGCTATGGTCATGCCTCAACATCGAAAATTACCTAAGGGGCGGATATCTCAGCCCGACGGTAATGGTCTTCGGCCCGCTCAGCGTAAAGCGCGCCTGCTCGAATTTGATCCTGCCCCCCATGGGGCCGATATCGTCTGGCAGCACGCCGCTAAAACCGCGCGCTTCCAGCGGTCTTTTCATCAAGCCGGTGTCGAGAATGCCATTGTTGTTCTCGTCGTGGAACACGAAAACCGCGTAATCGCCGGCTGGCAGCGATTTAAACGTATAGGACACCGTGAGATTCTGCAGGCTTTCCAGCACCCGCCGGCAAATGGCGGCGTTGGGGAAATCGCAAGGCAGATCGCCCGACCGCTCGTCGCGATATTGTACCCCCGCCGCATCGGGGAATTTCGAGCTTTCCGAGGAGTCCGGCCACAGCATCAGCACGACGTGGCCCTTGTAGTTGCGCAGGCCGCTGACCTCGACCGTCAAATCCGAACTCTGCGCCCTCGCGTCGAAAGCCATGCCAGCCACCGCGGAAACCGCGGCGAGCACGAAAGCGAGCAATCTTAGCCTCATCGCCCCCACTCTTTCGCTTATTCTGACGCTTGTTCAGACCGTTTCGCGAGCTTCTCTTCCTCGTACTGAATAAACCACCCAATCATCTGGCGCCAGAGTGCAACCGCGAGCTCGGGCGGCAATCCACGCTGTTTCGCGCGCGCCTCGACCTTGTCGATCACCTGGCGGATGCGCCAGGGCACGGTTGCTTCCGCCGGGTTGGTCTTGAGCTGCCAGGCGCGGTCGACAAAGCTGAAGCGTTCGGCAACGAGGTCGAGCAGCGCCTCGTCGATGCGGTCGATCTCGACGCGCACCTGGTCCATGTTCTCGCACTCTTCCGCTTTACGAAGCGCCATTGTTCTTCTTTCCCGGTTTGGCTTTTGCGATGCCGGCTTCTTTCGCCGCAGGGGCCTTCTTGGCACCGCCCGTCGCACCAGCGGCGGCGCCTCGCGCCACCAGGGCTCTGGAATAGGCATGCGGCCCACTGCATCCTCGATGACTTGCCCCGCGTGCAAAACTTGTCCTTCGTCGAAGGGTTTGCCGATGAGCTGTAGCCCAAGCGGAAGCCCTTCCGGCGAGCGGCCTCCCGGCACCACCAGCCCTGGCAGGCCGGCCATGTTCACGGTGACGGTGAAAATGTCGTTTAGATACATCTCGATAGGGTCTCCGCTACCCTGACTTCCGAGCGCGAAGGCCGGCGTTGGCGTGGCTGGCGTCAGGATCACGTCCGCCTTCTCAAAGGCTTGGTCGAAGTCGCGCTTGATGAGGCTGCGAACCTTCTGCGCCTTGAGATAATAGGCATCGTAATAGCCGGCGGAGAGCACATAGGTGCCGATGAGGATGCGGCGCTTCACCTCGGCCCCGAAGCCTTCGGCGCGCGTCTCCTCGTACATGCCGGTGATGTCCTTGCCGTCGACACGCAGGCCGTAGCGGACGCCGTCGTAGCGGGCGAGGTTCGAGGACGCTTCGGCGGGCGCCACGATGTAATAGGCCGGAAGCGCTGCCTTGGTGTGCGGCAGGCTCACATCCACGATCTTCGCGCCGGCCTGGCGGAAGATATCGATGCCCTTCTGCCAGAGCGCCTCGATCTCGGGCGCCATGCCATCCACGCGGTATTCCTTCGGGATGCCGATCCTGAGCCCCTTCACCGGCTGGCCGAGCGCCTTCTCGAAATCGGGCACGGGCAGGTCGGAGCTGGTCGAGTCCTTGGGATCGTGGCTCGCCATAACCTGGAGCAGCAGCGCCGCGTCCTTGACCGACCGGGCGAGCGGCCCTGCCTGATCGAGCGAGGACGCGAATGCGATCATGCCCCAGCGCGAGCAGCGGCCGTAGGTGGGCTTGATGCCGACCGTGCCGGTAAATGCGGCCGGCTGGCGGATCGAGCCGCCGGTATCCGACGCCGTTGCGCCGAGGCAGAAGCCCGGCCGCGACAGCCGCCGCCGAGCCGCCAGACGACCCGCCGGGCACGAGCTTCTCCGTGCTGCCCTCGGCGCGCCAAGGGCTGATGCACGGCCCGAAATAGCTCGTCTCGTTGGAGGAGCCCATCGCGAACTCGTCCATATTGAGCTTGCCGAGCATGACCGCGCCCGCGTCCCAAAGGTTCTGCGTGACGGTCGATTCGTAGGTGGGCTCGAAATTGTGCAGGATGTGCGAGCAGGCGGTCGTGCGGACGCCCTTGGTGCAGTAGAGATCCTTGATGCCGAGCGGGATGCCTTCGAGCGCGCGGACGCCCGCTTCCGATTTGGCGCCGAGCCGCTTGTCCAACTCTTTCGCCGCTTCCATCGCTTTATCGGCGGTCACGACCAGAAAGGCGTTGAGCGCTTTGTTGCCGGCCTCGATGGCCGCAAGGCAGGCTTCGGTAAGCTCGGTTGCCTTGATCTCCTTGGCGCGCAGCTTCCCGGCCGCCTCGGATATGGTGAGTTCGTTCAATGACATGGATTATTCGATAACCTTGGGGACGAGAAAGAAGCTGTCTTCGGATTTGGGCGCGTTCTTGACGACATCGGCCGGCCGGCCGCCGTCGGTGACAACGTCCGTGCGCATCCTGAGCTGTGCTGCGCCGGCATGCGTCAGCGGCTCTACATCGCCGGTCGGGATCGCGTTCAACTCCTCAACCCAGGCCAGAATGCCGTTCAGCTCGCGCTTCAGGCTTTGCGCTTCCTGCGCCGAGATCCTGAGACGCGACAAATGGGCGATCCGCTTTACCGTCGCCTCGTCGATTTGTGATTTTGCCATGGTTGTCTCTGCTGTGAGTCCGTCATGTCTAATTTCAGCGCCGCCCTCCCGCAACGGTTTATTTCGGCGCGGGCTGCAATACGCACTTGCTTTTAGCACGCCCGTCATTGCTAGGGGCATCGCAGAAGCAATCCGGGCCAACTGCCCGCCAGGCGGACATAACGTTGCACATTGGCAACAGGCCCGCTGTGCCGGGCGCCTGCCTGTGCGATACAATTTCGCGCTTGATGTATCTTGGTGTATATAGGAAGCGGGTGCTTGGGCACAGCGTACCAGCGCTGATGGGGGCCCACGTTTGTAAAGAGTTTGGGTAAGGGGCAGTAATCATGAGCATTTCCCGCGTGAAGCGGGAGCGCGGCGCTTTGTCCGCGTTCCCGGAATGCCGGCGTTTGTCTTCAACTCAGCCGCGGACGGCGCAAGCCCGCCCGATGGTGGCGGGCAAAAGCGCGGTGTTCCTGTCCGCGTTCCTGGCGCTCGCATTCGAGCTTCCGCTTCCTGCTCAAGCCCAAGAGGCCACGCCAGCCGAGCAGACGCCCACCCTGCCGCCGGTCGTTGTGATGCAGCAAAAAACGGTGACGCCTGCATCGCGGCCGCTACAGGCAAGCGAGAGCCGCGCGGAAGCCTCCGCCTCTGAGAACGGGCAGCAAGCCGCGGCTTCCGGGGCTACCGTTCCTGGCACAAGCGGCAGCGCTCAAACGGGCATGTTCAGCCTCGGCGGCATCAACCTCCTTGGCGGCACATACATCACCAGCGATCAAACCTGGTATCTTGCAAAGCCGACGCTTGACGAGGCCCTCTCGCTAGCTCCCGGCGTGAATAGCTCCGACGGCGGCAGCAGCCGCAATGAGCGTCTGATCTATGTGCGCGGCTTCGACCGGGAGCAGGTTCCCCTCATGATCGATGGCGTAAGGGTCTTTATGCCTTACGACAACCGTCTGGATTTCAGCGATTTTGTCACCCCCGACATTTCCGAGATCCAGATCGCGAAAGGCTACGTCTCGGTTCTGGACGGCCCCGGCGCTATTGGCGGCGCGATCAACCTTGTCACCAAGCGGCCTACGAAAGAACTCGAAGTCGAAGTGGGCTCTTCGATGACTTTTGCCCGCGACGGTTCTTACGAAGGGTTCAGCAGCTACGGCTCCGTCGGAACCCGGCAGAAATATTGGTACATGCTGGTGACGGGCACGATCTACGACAGACAAGGATGGATGCTATCGCAAGATTGGCAGCCAGGGGCGCCATCATCTTTGGCACATGTGAATACAGATCAGGGCCCGGGATGGCGGGATAATTCCCAGAAAGAGGATTGGAGGGTGAGTGCGAAGGTTGGCATCACTCCCAACGCAACGGATGAGTATGCTCTAAGCGTAATTCATCAGGACTCCTCGAAAGGCGCACCGGAACAGGTATACACCTGGCCGATGGCTGGGGGGCCGACGGGGACGATGTATAAGACAAACTACTGGACGTGGCCTGATCGTAATCTCACGAACATTTATGAGAACACGACGACGCGTATTGGCGACGCCTCTTACGTCAATACGAAAGCATTCTACATGTTGTACAACGATTCTTTGCGCACGTACGACCAGTCATCGCTAACTACACAGAACACGCAGCCCAGTTCCTTCAGCAGCTACTACAACGACTCTGCCTATGGCGCCCAGATCGAAGCCGGCACCGACGTCACCAAATGGGATACGCTGAAGGGGGCGTTCTTCTATCGCCGCGACATTCACACCGAATATGAGTATATGTACGAGAATACAAATGGAAAGTCCTGCGGATCCAACGTCGCGTCCCGAAGCCGCCAGCACCGGCGGATCCGTACTACATGCCGGCGCCATGCCGTGAGCCAACGCTGACCGACATACAGGACACCTATTCGGCAGCGCTGGAGAACACCTTCCATTTAACCAAGAAAATCGATCTCGTGGCAGGGGCAAGCTACGATTGGCGCGTCCTGGACCAGGCTCAAGGCTGGGCTGTCGACGCCACCAATGCATATCCAACTGAAAGTAACGGAAGGTATCAGTATCCAACTGACACTCTTAAGGCTTTCAATTGGCAATCCGCCCTCATCTACCGCTATTCCAACGATGCCAAGGTTTACGCGGACGTCTCGGACCGCACGCGCTTCCCCACCATATTCGATCTGTACAGCCTGCGCTTGGGATCGGCGCTCCCCAATCCCACTCTGGTTCCCGAGCAAGCCACAAACTACGAAATAGGCTGGGCGGGAAAGTTGTGGAAGACGAACCTCTCGACGGCGGTCTTCTATAGCGATGTGCACAACTTTATCGAGAGCGTTTATGTCAACTGCAACGGTAATGTCCTCTGCGCCGCCGCCACTAGTCCGGTTACACAGAACCAGAACGTCGGCAACGGCCACTTCATAGGTTGGGAAGGCTCCGCAGACGTTCCGGTGACGTCTTCTTTGATGGCGGGCGGCAACCTAACACTCATCCGGCGCGATATCGTCAACCCCACCGTTCCCAACTTCGAGCTGACCGGGGTTCCGGATGCAAAGGGCATTTTCTATGTGAAATGGCAGCCAATCGTGGGGCTGACGATAACACCCAATGTGGAGGTGGCCTCAACCCGGTGGACGTCCTACGCCTGGAGCAATGCTACGTCCCAACAAGCAACCGCCGTTTACTATCAACTTGGCGCCTACACGCTTGCTCAACCTTAGCGCCGACTACGAGTTCAGGCCGGGGGTGACCCTGAATTTCACCGCACATAACCTGTTCGACCAGAACTACTCGCTCACCGATGGGTACCCGGAGCAGGGGCGCACCTTCACCGTCGGGATGAAGATGAAGTTCTAGAGCGCAGAACCGGTGATCCAAACAGCGCGCATTACCCCTCACCCCAGCCCTCTCCCCATGGGAGAGGGAGTCCCGGCGTGCCCGTTGAGAGGGCGTCCCCTCTCCATATTGGGAGGGACAGGGTGAGGGATGCGCCCGGAATGCGCTCATCTATCGGCACAGCGAGCACATACAAATGCAGGAGGCACCACGACGCGAAAGACGGCTCAAAAAGCAAACACCAGAATTCTCCTCGCTGTTGCACTGCTGGGCGCGATGGCGATCCCGGCGGCGGCCAGGAAGACTGCACCGGCTTCGGCTGTCCAATGGAGACGGAAATTGCGTGGATGACATCCGCGGACAGCGAAGCCATCGAGTCCGGCGCCAAAATGCCGGGCCTGGCCGCCAAGGCAATCGCCTTGAAGCTGAAGCCATCGAAGGAGGTCACGCTGCCCGTAAAGTCCGGCAGGAAAAAGCAGGCGATTGGCGCCGGACAGCTATTCCGGATGGTTCGAGATCGCCAGCCTGCCCAAAGGCGGCCGGTATCAAGTCTCGCTCTCGCATCGAGGGCTGGATCGACGCGGCTCAGAAAGGAGAGTTGGTTGCAGTCGCACGGCTTTCACCGGAAAGACAGGCCTGCAAAGCCGTGCGCAAGAGCGTCCGCTATGAGCTTGGCGCTGGGCCGGTCACGAGTTCAGATCGCGGGCGCGCCGGCGGAAACGGTCAAGGTTACAATCCGCGAGGCGAACTAGCCATGCGCCGCCGCCCGAAATGGATCAAAGCCCGTTTGGCCGCTAGCCTTGCCGTTATTGCGCTCGCGGCCGGCCTCTTTCCGGACGCCCCTCGGGCTCAGACCACGGCCGCGCCGGCGCTCGACACCCTTGATAAGCTGGGCCGCGCCCTATTCGCCGACCGCAATCTTTCCATCAACCGCACCCAATCCTGCGTGAGCTGCCATTCGCCGGACCTCGCGTTCACCGACCCGAAGGAACTGGGCAAGATCGAGGGCGCCGTCTCGGTGGGCGCGGACGGCCATTCGTTCGGCGACCGCAACTCGCCAAGCGTCGTCCTATGCGAGCTTCGCGCCGGAGTTCCACATCGCCGCGAACGGCGAGCCGATGGGAGGCTTTTTCTGGGACGGCCGCGCCCGCACGCTTGAAGAGCAGGCCGGCGGGCCTCCGCTAAACCCCGTCGAAATGGGGATGCCGGACAAGCAGAGCGTCGTGGCGCGGATCAAGGAAAACCCGCGGCTGGTGGACGCGTTCCGCTCGCTCTTCGGCGCGGCCGTGTTTGACGACACCGATCAGGCGTTCGAGGCCATGACCAAGGCCATCGCCGCCTATCGAGCGCACCGCCGTATTTCTCGCCGTTCGATTCCAAATACGACCGGTCGCTGCGCGGCGAGGCAACGCTGACCGCCGAGGAAACGCTGGGCCGCGATCTGTTCTTCTCGCGCGGCGGGCCAGCTGCGGCGCCTGCCACCTGTCGAACGGCGGCGGCCCCTCCGGAAAAGAAGTCTTCACGGGCTTCAAATACTACAACATCGGCACGCCGGCGAACCGCAACGTTCGCGCGCTCAACGGCTCGAAGCCCGGTTTCGTGGACACAGGGCTGGCCAGCAATCCCGCGGTCTCAGGCGCAGCTCACGACGGCAAGTTCAAAGTGCCGGGCTTGCGCAACGTGGCGATAACCGGACCTTACATGCACAACGGCATCTTCAAGGAGCTGCGCACGGTCCTGGCGTTTCACCAGCGGCTCAGCCCGGACGGTCCGCAAATCAACCCCGAAACCGGCCAGCCCTGGGTGAGCCCCGAGGTGCCGGCGAACCTGGCGCTCGATAAGCTGAGAACGGCGCCAGCCCTCAACGAAAGCGAGACCGCCGCGCTTATCGCCTTTCTGAAGACGCTGACGGACCGGCATTACGAACGCTTGCTCGACTAAGCAGACATTCGTTGGTTACCCAACGAATGTCTGCTTAGATTCGTTTGTTTTCGCAGAGTTTCTTCGCAAAACCGGGAAGGCCACTTTTGCGAACTCTGCTTGGAGTGCGTCCGGAAAAGTGTGAAGCGGTTTTCCGAAAAGACGCACGGCAAAACAAAAAGTTAGAGCCCGCTTTTGATTCCATCAAAAGCGGATAGGCTCTAATGGAATGCAAGGCGGAACTTGAACCGCGAAGGGGCATTCCCACGTATGAGCGTGTGAAGGAATTGCCGAGCCTCCGGACGTTATGGCCCGCCTCGACCCGGCCATCCAGTCAACAAGCTGAAACTATTTCCGAACGTCCTGGATGGCCGCCGGTTTCTTCGCACGCTCCTGCGCGGCAATGACGCTCAAGGGGTAAAATCGAGCGAGGCCGCCATGGATTTGCTGACATCGATAGGCCAAGCGCTGCTGATGGCGTTTGGCATGTTCTGGAAAACCGGCTGGAGCCTGGTGCTGGGCTTCCTGATTTCGGCGGTGCTGCAAGCGGTGGTATCCAAAGACCGGATGCGGTCCGCGCTCGGGCGCGCCGGCCCAAGGAAATCGCGCTCGCAACGGCGCTGGGCGCGGCAAGCTCAAGCTGCTCCTACGCCGCCGCCGCGATCAGCCGCACGCTGTTCAAGAAGGGCGCGGCGCTTATTCCAAGCCTCGCCTTCCAATTCGCCTCGACCAACCTCGTCGTGGAACTGGGCCTTATTCTGCTCATCCTCATGGGCTGGCAGTTCATGGCGGCGGAATGGATCGGCGGTGTGGTGCTCATCGTCATCATGGCGCTGCTCGTGCGCCTGACCTATCCGGCGAAGCTTGTCGAGGAGGCGCGCCAGCATCCCGAAGCCGGAGGCGGCGGCCACCAGCATGAAGAGGCTGCGGGCGACGGCGGCGGCAGCCTGTGGCAGAAGCTTCGCGCGCCCGCTACCCGCGCCGCAATCGCCCGCAACTTCGCGATGGATTGGCGCATGCTGTGGAAGGATCTCGCGCTCGGCTTCCTCATCGCGGGCGCTCTGAGCGCGTTCGTGCCGGATCATATCTGGCACCGGTTGTTTCTCCTGGACGCGCCCGCGTGGCTGCAAGTCCCCGTGAACGCGGTCATTGGCCCGCTGGTCGCCGTGATTACCTTCGTCTGCTCCATCGGCAATGTGCCCATGGCGGCGGTGCTTTGGGGATCGGGCGTGAGCTTCGGCGGCGTGTTGGCGTTCCTCTACGCCGATTTGATCGTGCTGCCGCTGCTCGACGTGTACCGGCGCTATTATGGATGGAAGATGGCCGCGTATATCGCCGGCATTTTCTTCACAACCATGGTGCTGGCCGCGATCATCATGGACGCCGCTTTCACCGGCCTTGGCCTCGTTCCGGCCCGCGATCCCAATATCAGAGCCGAAATGAGCAGCTTCGCAATCGACTACACCTTCTGGCTCAACATCGCGTTCGGCGCGCTGGCGGTTTGGCTATTCCGGATCGCCGCTCTCAATTCGTCCGCCGCGGCTCCACATCGTTGTGAGCATCATGCCGCCAAAGCGAGCGCCAATGGAGGACATGGCGGGCATAGCTGCCACTAAGCTCGTGGCGCTGCTGCGGTTTCTTGAGGGCGAACCTTCGCAGGTGCGCCGCATGCGCATGCCCTAGCTTGTGCGCGTGCTGGGCGGCGTGGCGGCGCGCAGCGGCGAACTGGCGCGCTTTGCTATGGCGCTTGTAAGCGCGCCGCGTCCGCTCGATCCGCGCCTGATGCCGCACAAACTGCTCCCTGCGCTTGGCGAATTCGCGGCCGAGATGCCGCTTCACCCGGTCGGCGAACCGTAAAGCTTCAACGCGCGCCTTGGGTTCGCGCCACTCGACGAGGATGGGTTTCCAGCCTGAGGCGCTTAGTTGCGCGCAAGGCCCGGCGGGTTGGGAGCCCGCGGCAGCATTCTGCGTGCATGCGGCGGCGCTGGCGGAAAAGAAACCGCCGCCAACGCTTATCGCGGCAAGAAACGCAGCAGCAAACAGCCACCTGAATACGTTGCTACCGCTCTTACGCCACATGACACGCTCTTCCACGAACCTACGTCAGCGATAATCATCTTGCTTGAACAGATCGAACTACGAAATTCTGGCGCGATAAAGACGGCCGGTGCAACCGATTGTATCGGATCGTCGCGCGGCCACGCTCCAGAGCTTCGATGTAACGCCCCGTTAACTCTTCCAGCTACTTCGCCTGCCCCTTTGCGAGGGCAAGAAGCGCGCTTTCCAATTTTGACGTAATATAGCAGAAAGGTCTTGAGTAAGCGTTAAGCGCCTTATGCCATTGATATAGCCAGGATATTTTGGCGCGAGACATCGCCGGGAATGGCGGTGCTTTGGTTAATTTCAAATCTTCGCGTATATTTAAAGGGATTCTGGAAACGTGAAAATCGACCGAAAACGCGAAAAGATTCGTAAAAAGTGGTGGGCGAAAAATATGAGACCCGCGCGTTTACTATATCTGCATTAACCACGATACGCCCTTACGCGAAAAGAATACTCCGTTAAGGAGAAGGACGCCGGGAAGCTGCCCACAACAGCAGCTGTTTCATATCGAGTCCGGTCGAATCGTCCGCGGCCTGCGCAGGCGCCGGTTGGCGCTGTCTGGCTGCTGGCGGATGAAATCCAAGACTTGGTACCCGTACGCGGTATGTTAGGCCGCGATGGGTCGATTCCAGACAGTCTAACTTTAAGCAAATGAGGGCGGTTGCCCCTTCAAAACCGGAATCATCGTAGAAATTTGGACTAGCTCCTGTTCAAGGAGTGCAGCCCGTTTTGCCGCGCGCTTACACTTCTCAAGAGGATGCACTAGGATTTCTTTCTTTCAGGGCTCGCCCTGCATATGAGCGCGCCTTCATGCTGGGGCGACCGCCGCAGAGATGTACCGCGTCGCCAGCCGAACTGCCAACGCATCTAAAGCGATCAGATGCCTGGATGCTTCCGGCGGGTCCCTAAGTACGCTTGCCGCCGCAAGACCACGCCCGTGGTCCGCGGCGGTTATAATAGGCAGCTACTCAAGCCGCCTAGCGCTTTCATGCTTTCGCCATTGCCCCCGCGACCTGCTCAGAGACGATGCCGAAAATGCCGCCGATGACGAGCGAGATCGCAATATTGACGGCCGGGTTCGCAAGCGATGGAGCCGTAAGATTTGCCAGGCCATTGGCGGACAGGAGCGTCATCGCGACCGTGGCCGCGAAGCCGTATACACCAGCCGGGATGGCACCGAGCGCTGGAATCTTCGCACCGATAACGAGGATAAAGGCACCCACCGCCACGCAAATCCCACCCCAAACCGGAAGGCCAAGACTATCGGCTAATCCAGTGCGTGTTACGGCGAGCAATGTGAGGACTGCCACTACAACCCCCCAAAGATTCGCGATCACGCTCTTTTGCAGGCCCTCCGCTTTTCCACCACAGTGATAGAAGCTGGCCCACCCAACGAAGGCAGCCCAGATTTGTAGCCCCATGGCAAAGGGCGAGAGAAAGAGGAATGTCGCGATACCACCAAGAATGCCTATGCTAAATGCAAGAGCTGTCACTATGTCCATGTGTTTTCTCCGTAACGACATGGCTGGTTCGAGCCGGTACGCTGGAAAAATACGTCCCTTTCCCATGCGGGCGGTGTCGGCTAGCCGACTCCACTACAAAAAAAAGTTCGCGATAATAGGAATGTTACGAAGATTTTCCGCGAGCACGTTGGCTGGTAAGGGGGAGCGGCTCAGCACACTGAAAGTTCGAACAAAATGGCGATCTCCGCAAACCGCGGGAGCGCTGTTTTAAGGATCCGAAACGATGGCCATCCGGCGTGTCTTCTCGCTTGAAACGTCCGCACCGTGCGATACGTGCCCCATCCTTAAGGACAGTCTTTGCCTCCCATTACCGGCAAGGCAGCGCAACCGTCTCCGCCGCATGGCGCGCAGCCGTTTTGTGCAGCAGGGCCAACTGATTTTCAAACAAGGGAGTGAGGTGACTTTATTTGCCTCGATCCTCACCGGAGTTGTGAAGCTCTTCAGGACATTGCCCGGCGGTGTACAGCAAACCGTCACACTTGTGTATCCGCCAGATTTCCTTGGCTACACTTTCGAAGGTACATACCAGTATTCGGCATCAGCAGCGACTGAAGTTGAATTGTGTATTTATCCTCGGGGCGGTTTTTTATCTATGCTTGATAAGAACCGTAAGCTGAGCCTTAGAATATTCGAAAAAACAGCTCGCGAGCTTGAATTGGCCCGCGAATGGACGATCATGCTTGGTAGCAAGTCGTCCTATCAGCAGGTTGCTTGGCTATTTGCTATATTTGGGCAGCGTGCCCGGCGGGACGGGAGCACGGCGCTGCAATTCTTGCTGCCCCTATCCCGCGCGGATATCGCCGCTTATTTCGGTCTGACGCTCGAAACCGTGAGCAGGAACATTACGCTACTCAGACAGAACAACGTTATCGAATTGCCGTCCGCGCGCGAAGTTGTTGTGCCCGACATCGAGCGTCTTTTGGCAGAAGCTGGCATGTGCCGCCCCATGATACGAAGTTCTTCGCAAATATCGGGGAGCAACTGTCTGCGCTTAGCATCATTTTCCGCTGAGCCTGTTCCAGATTGTTCGCGGCAGCATGCCGCGAACGGCAAACGAAAAAAATGATCGCAGCTCTTCACGTTAGAAGAAGCTAAAGCCCGCTATCAGTAGTAGCCACATGCACAGTCTTGCGAGCTCCCGTACCAGCTCCATCCGCACGTGCAGAACGAGGTGCCGGGTGGGACAAAGCGAACATGGCCATAGCCGCAGCCCGCCCCGGCGGCGCCGAAACCTGCGCCAAAGCCATAGCGGCGATATCCCAGACCATAGCCTAAGCCATAGCGGCGATATCCCAGGCCATAGCCTAAGCCATAGCGGCGATATCCCAGGCCATAGCCTAAGCCATAGCGGCGATGTCCCAGGCCATAGCCTAAGCCATAGCGGCGATGTCCCAGGCCATAGCCTAAGCCATAGCGGCGATGTCCCACGCCATAGCCTATACGGCGATAGCCTATGCCTCGGCGAAAGCCGGCAGCGCCGGCGCGGGCGACGTATCTAACTTGTGTGACGGCGCTCTTGCCTGCAACGGCCGATAGAGCTTTACCGGCGCCATCGGCCGCTGGTAAAGCCGAGGCGTCCTTTGGGGCCATAAGGCAAAGGCCGAGCGCGGCCATTGCACAGATAGCGATGTAAGTTTTACCCATGATGAGACCTACTTTTCTGTTTCTGTTAACGCCCCGGTCCCGACAAAGATCGATCCCCGAAGTACAGTCTAAAGCTCATGAGATTAAAGAAAAGTAACTACTCTTGAGCTAAGCTTAAAGCTTAGACGTTTCCGTCTCAAGTTCCGTGTTTTTGAATGAAGAGCGCATTAAAGCGAAACGACTGCTGGAATAACAGGCGTTAGTGTGATGAAAAAAGGATAGCATCATCTGCTTAAATATTTTCGGGATATAGCTCCTGCTTGCGCTCGCAGTGCTCAATTACGTAGCGAAACATTTCTTGCGCTTCGGTAGAGAGATGACTATAGTGAACAGCGTTGAGCCTATTATTGCTGTAAGTTCATGATGACAACTTTCCTTTGCAAGGAAGTTGTGAGACCGGAGCCCCGCGCCACCACAGCGCGGGGTTTTTAATGCGGCAGCTTTTTCTTTGGTCGTGGATGCGATGCGCTATCGGATTTGAAATGGGGCATTCACGATAACTGCCTTTAGCCCGACGCAGACTGAGTCCCTGATCTGACCTTTAATTCCGCTCGGCCCCAGATTTCGGACGAGGCCGCCTCAGGCAGAAATGTCTCTTCTCGGCCTCAAGCGCTATTGTAAGGGAACGCGCCAGTATAAAACCGGCGCTGCCCACAGCGGCCTAAGGTCCGGGCACGAAGCGCGAGGATTTTACAGGCACTATCGCTACGGAAGCGTCTCGCGGAAGCGGTTGACGATGGGATAGCGGCGGTCGCGGCCGAAATTGCGCTCGGTGATCTTAACGCCCGGCGCCGATTGCCGCCGCTTGTATTCCGACAAATAGAGCAAGCGCTCAACCTTCTTCACCGTTTCCGGCGAATGGCCGCGCGCGACGATCACCGAAAGCGGCTCCTCGCGGTCCACGAGCCCTTCAAGGATATCGTCGAGCACATCGTAAGGCGGCAGCGAATCCTGGTCGGTCTGGTTCTCGCGCAGCTCGGCGGTCGGCGCCTTGGTGATGATGTTTTCCGGGATGACCACGCCTTCCGGGCCGAGGCAGCATTTCGGCCGGGCCGTATTGCGGAACCGCGACAGCGCATAAACCTGCGTCTTGTAGAGGTCCTTGACCGGATTGAAGCCGCCGTTCATGTCGCCGTAAAGCGTGGCGTAGCCGGCTGAGACCTCGGACTTGTTGCCGGTGGTGACGACCATGCCGCCGAACTTGTTGGAGATGGCCATCAGCGTCGTGCCGCGAATGCGCGATTGCAGGTTCTCCTCCGCAAGTCCGGGTTCCAGACCGGCGAACAGCGGCTGCAGCATCGCATTGAAGCCCTCGACCGCGTTGTGGATCGGAACGGTGTCGTAGCGCACGCCGAGTGCTTCCGCGCAGGCGGCGGCGTCCGCGAGAGAGGCGCTCGATGTGAAGCGATAGGGCATCATCAGGCAATGCACGCGCGCGGGGCCCAGCGCATCCACCGCCATGGCCGCGCACAGCGCCGAGTCGACGCCGCCGGAAAGTCCAAGCACCACGCCGGGGAAGCGGTTCTTCTCGACATAATCGCGGAGGCCGGTCACGCAGGCGAGATAGGCGGCTTCGTGCCCCTCTTCGACCGTGGCGAGCCGCCCGCCGGCGCAGGCCCAGCCATCCGCCTCGCGCCGCCATTCCGTCATGGCAATTGCGGTCTCCCACGCGGGCAGCTGTACCGCGAGCCCGCCTCCGCGATTGAGCGCGAATGAGCCGCCGTCGAAGACAAGCTCGTCCTGGCCGCCAACCTGATTGACGTAGAGCATCGGAAGGCCGGTTTCCACGACGCGCGCGACGGCGACATTCTCGCGCTGTGCCCGCTTTTTGAGCGTGAATGGCGAGCCATTGGGCACAATGAAGAGTTCGGCGCCGCTCTCGGCGAGGCATTCGGTGACCGCATCGGTCCAGATGTCCTCGCAAATGGGCAAGCCGAGCCGGATGCCGTTGAAGCTCACCGGCCCTGGCATCGCGCCGGCGGCGAAGTTCCGCTTCTCGTCGAAAACGCTGTAGTTCGGCAGATCGGTCTTATAGCGCAGCGTCTCCACTTTGCCGCCCGCAAGCAGCGCAACGGCGTTGTAGACTTTGCCGTTTTCGCCCCATGGCGTGCCCACGATCATGGCCGGGGCGCCCTCTTCCGTGACCTTGGCGAGGCCGCGCAGCGTATCCATGCAGGCTTGCACGAAGGCAGGCTTCAGCACCAGGTCTTCGGGCGGGTATCCGGCGATGAAAAGCTCAGGAAAAACAGCCAGGTCCGCGCCCTGCCCGCGCGCCTCGGCCCATGCGGCACGCGCCAGCCCGGCGTTGCCGCCCAGGTCTCCGACTATCGGGTTAAGTTGAGCGCAGGCTATGCGCAAGCTCGATGTCATGGGGCCCAAGTCTCCGGAAGCCGCTGCGGCGAAGGTTTCATCGCAAAAACAATTAAGGCCGGGCCGCGCCGCACGCAAGCTGGTACCGGCGGCAAGAAGTCCCGGCCCGCAGCGGCGTCGTCCCGGAAAAGCCGCAAGGCATTATCCGGGACCGTCTCATACGCCAGCGCCGGCACTTTCGGGACGCCACACGAGTGCCGCGCCGATTAGCCGCAGGACAGGAAAGGTTAAAGGCTTCATAAAGTTGGCGCGCTATTTGCTTCGACTATTAGACGACTTGCGGCGCCGGCGTGTTTCGGCGAAGCTTAGTCTCTGCGGCGAATAGGGTTCGCCGCGATACGGGGTTACCGCGCGAGCAGCCGCTTAGCGCAATAGGAGAACATATCCCTGCGATGAAAGCACTTTCAATCGCGTTGACTTTTGTGTTTTTTTCCGCCAGTGCGGCTCCAGCTTCCGCAGGGGCGCTTTTGGAGGTGGACGGCCACCTATTGAAGTGGGTCTCCGAGGCTCAAGCCACAACCACAATTATCACCTACGCGATTCTGAGCGGGCCTTACGCACTGCCGGGCGGCAGGCGTATCCTGAGCCCCGATAACTGCTCCTCGATGCACGCTTTCAACGATATCGTCACGTCGTCTCCAGGCGTTTCGCAGGAAGCTGCCGCCCGCGCACTGCACGCTGCCTTCGCGGCATGGGAGGCAGCCGCTAACGTCAAATTCGTCGAGGTCAGCGATCCGTCTCAGGCCAATCTCGTGGTCGGCGCGCAGGATTTCCCCGTGGGCAGGGCCTTCACCAATCTGAGCCTCCTTAGCAGCCACGGCTTCTTACCCGTCGAGAAAGCTTTGGGCGGGCCTGGCCCCTCCGCGGAGCAGGGCGAGGCGCGGATCACCGGCGATGTCAGCGCGATCGAGCAATCCTACGTCTGCCTCAATCCGGGCATGCGCTGGAAAACCGGCTTCGACGGCGACCTTGAGGTTTACGATCTCCGCCACACCTTCATGCACGAGATCGGCCATGCCATCGGCCTCGACCACCCCGGCAGCTCCGGCGCGGTCATGGGCTACCGGTACGACGAGGGCGTTCGCGAGCTGCAGCCCTCCGACATCGCAGCCGTGCAGAGGCTTTACGGCCCGCCGGCACAATCGCGCTAGCCGCACTGTTGGGGACGGCGATGGAGCGGCCGGTCTCTCATGTTGCTTCGGGATCCGGGATTTGGTATCACTCACGCTAAGCGAGAGAAGCGCATGCGCCGCTCTTTTAGAGCGGCGTGCCGGCTTCGGCGCTTATTGCCGGCTTAGCACAGTGGTAGTGCAGCGGTTTTGTAAACCGAAGGTCGGGGGTTCAAATCCCTCAGCCGGCACCAAGCTCCCTCATGACACCTCCATTCCACCTCCTCCAACGGCCTCTCATTGGGCCTAAAATATCCATACGTTTCAAGGAATTGTTTCGCATTTATTGGCCCACTCATGCCTTAGCTATTGCCCCACACGATCTCATCCGCCTGTTTGCCTTCTCGCGGTTTCGGCGGTATTTACGAAGGTATCCTAGAGGCTGACGGTATAGGCGACGGCACCTTTCCCCTTCCGGTCAATCTCGGCAGCAACAACGTCGCCTGCATCGCGAAGAGATAGAAAACTGGCGCAAATCCCGGCCGCGCGTCACTATCAGGCAAGCCTCATGGAGACCCGCGGAGGGCTTCCCGGCTCCCGCAAAGAACCTGCTTGGCCAGGCCAAAAGCTAGTTATGCTAGCTTCCCCAATGGATGGCGCCATGAACGCGAACCCTGTATTGATCGAAGTAACCCGTGGCCCGGCGGTGGAAAGCCGCCATCGCGGCGCATTCGTCGTGGTGAACGCCTCGGGCAAGATCGTCTGGGCGGCGGGCGATACACAAATGGCGGTTTATCCGCGCTCGGCCACGAAGCCCCTGCAAGCGCTTCCGCTGATCGAAACGGGCGCGGCGGATCGCTTCAATCTCGCGGAGAGGGAACTCGCACTCGCTTGTGCCTCGCATAAGGGCGAGCCGCGGCATGTCGCGGCGGTCGAGGCTTGGCTCGCGCGTATCGGCCTCGATGCTTCCTGCCTCGAATGCGGCGTGCAGGCGCCGCGCACGGCCGGGGCGGCGGAGAAGGCCATCCGCGATGGAACCCGTCTCACCGCCGCCTATCACAATTGCTCGGGCAAGCACACGGGCTTTCTCACCACCTGCGTTGCCTGCGGCGATCCCATCCGGGGCTATATCGAGCCCAGTCATCCGGCGCAAAAGCGGGTGACGCAGGCGCTGGCCGGAATGACCGGCTGCGATCTTTCGCGCGTGCCCCTGGGCCGCGATGGCTGCGGCATCCCCGTGTATTGCATGCCGCTGCACAGCCTCGCTCTCGGAATGGCGCGGCTTGCCGATCCGTCCGGATTGCCTGAAGGCCGGGCCGAGGCCGCGCGCCGCCTCCTGAACGCCATGGCGGCGGAGCCGTTTTTCGTGAACGGCACGGGCGGGTTCACAACCGAGGCCATGCTGGCCGCTCCGCGGACGGTCCGTGTCAAGAACGGAGCCGAAGGCGTCTACACCGCGGCGCTGCCAACATTGGGCCTCGGCGTGGCGCTCAAGATCGACGACGGCGGAATGCGCGCCGCTGAATGCACCATGGCCCACATTCTCCGCGAACTTGGCTGTTTCTCTGCCGGCCAGGAAGCCCAGCTCGCCCCGTTTCTCAATACCCCAATAATGACAAATGCCGGCCGCGAGGCGGGCACAATTAGGCCCACCTCTGCGATAAGAAGAGTGCTAAGCTGATACCAGACCGTTATATTTTTTGGAGGAGCCATGTCCGAATTACCGCCGTTTAAGCAGCCGCAACTGCCCATTCCGCGGGCGCTCGGGCTGCTGAAGTGGATCGCCTTGGCGATTGCCATTCTCTACGCCGCCAGCGATAGCTACTTCATCGTGCAGCCCACCGAGATGGCGGGCGTGCGGCGGCTCGGGACCGTCATAACCAAGGAACCGCTGTTGCCGGGCTTCCATTTCAAGGCGCCTTTCATCGATCAGCCCGACAAGCTTCAGGTTTCAATCGATACGCTGCACGTCGACAATCTGCACGTCTATACCGTCGACAATCAGTCCGTGACCATCAGCGTCGGCGTCATCACGCGCATTCCCCGCGACGCGGTGCTGAAGCTTCTTTATGAGGTTGGAAGGTCCGGGAATGTCGACATTCGCACCAACATAGAGCCACTCATCTCCGACCGCGCCCAGCGGATGTTCGCTAAGCGCAATACGGTCAAGATTTCCGAGGAGCGCGAGCAGATAGCGGCCGATATGCGCGTTGCGGTGGCGCAGTCCGTCCGCGAGTTTTTCGGGCTCGAAATTCTCGACCTGCAGATCCCCACAATCAAATATTCCGATACCTTTAGCGCCTCCGTCGAAACTGCGGTGAAGGCGAAAAACGACGCCATCGCGGCCGAAAATACCGTCAACCGCATCCGCTATGAAGGCGAACAGAAGGTCGTGACGGCGAAAGCGGAAGCTGAGGCGCAAATAGCGCGCGCCCAGGCGCAAAAGCAGTCCAAGGTATTGGAGGCCGAGGGCGAGGCACGCGGCATCGAGCTTCGGGCGGTGGCCGAGGCGCAAAGCATCCGGATACGCGGCGAGGCGCTGAAGGATAATGCCCGCGTGATCGAGCTGACGGTCGCGCAGCGCTGGACCGGGCAGCCGCCGCAGACCATCCTCGGCGACCGCGGGGCCGTGCCGTTCTTCAACCTTGGCCACGGCGCAAGCGAGCCTGCCAAGGCGGAAGCGCCGGCGCGTTAGGATCGCGATCTCAAAGCCCCCTCACCCCAGCCCTCTCCCAGCAAGCTCGCCTTGGCGAGCTTGCAACTTTATGCGCCCGCATCCGCAAGCGGATGCGGATGGGGAGAGGGGGCAGGCTGCGGCTCCATCTTTTCGCGGAGACGCTATTTCCGGCGTCCCCTCGCCCCAACGGGGAGAGGGACAGGGTGAGGGGGTCTTGGCCGCGTGCGCAGATAGTCAATCAGGCAGCAACCTAACCCCACGGCCCCTTTGTCCAGCCGCCGCGTTCCCCGTCATCGGCTGGCGCGGCGCTTCCGCCGGGCCAATCGCCCCAATGGCCGGCTCGCTCCTCATCGTAAGTGCGGTCGGGCCCCAGACGCCAGAGGGGGATGAGAGCAAGGCCCGCCAAGAAGCCGCCGATATGCGCCCACCAGGCGATGCCGCCCCCCGTGCCGGCCGAGGCCAGGTTCATGAAGCCTTCGAGGAACTGGAACGCGAACCAAATCAATGCATAGGCAAGCGCCGGAACCTTGAAGAACAGCGGAACGATGACGATCAGAATGAGGATGGTGATCTTGGCCCTTGGGAAAGTGGTTGCGTAGGCGCCGAGCACGCCGGCAATCGCGCCGGAAGCGCCGAGCGCCGGCACGGTGGAGTCCATGTTGAAATAGGCATGTGCAAAGCTCGCGATGAGCCCGCAGGCAAGGTAGAAGCTCAGGAAACCGAGCCGGCCGATGCGGCCTTCGAGCGAAGTGCCGAAGATGAACAGCGTCCACATATTGAGGATGATGTGCCACCAGCCGCCGTGAATGAAGGTGCCCGCGATGAAGGGCAGGTATTCGTGCGGGTTCAGGCCATGGAGGTGCGCCCAAGCCGGATCGAAATAGCGCCTGGGAACCAGGGCGTAGCGCAGCGAGAACTCGTAAGCCGCGCGAGCGCTAAGCTGCTCTTGATAGAGGAAGACGGCGACGTTTGTTAGAATAAGCAAGTACGTTGCGAGCGGAGCGAACGGTATCCGTATCGAGTCTCTAAGGGGAAACATGATCTTCTACGGGGTGCGCGACGCCTAAATGCTCGCTCATCTTTTGCACAATCGCGCTCAAAACTTCCTCTATTTGCTCGAAAATCCAGTAGTGGCCGGCCCCCTCAACCGGACGAAACTCGCAGCCGGGGATGAGGCTCGCCAAATGCAGCGACGCGGGCACCGGCACATTTTGGTCATGGGTGCCCTGCCATAGCAGAACCGGCGCCTTTACCGCCTCGAACGGTAAGTTCCAAGGCTTACAGAAAATTCGCATCTCTTGCATGATGCCACGGATGCCTGGCCGCAAGCCTTCCGATACGCTGTCGAGAAAATTCTTACGAATTTCCGGCCGGTGCAAAATGAGCTTGTCCGCGGCGCAGGCGCGTCTCTTGAGGAGGCCGTACACAGAGTCCGGCGCGTTCAAGAACAGCAGCCGGTCAAGGCCAAAAACGCACTTCATGGCAAAGTTTATGCGCGGCAGAAGCCGGAAAAGCATATACCTTGTCATGCCGGCCATTTCCGGCGCCTCTGGCGGGCAGAGCGGCCCCACCGGGTTGATGAGGGCGGTGGTGGTAACGCGCGACGGGAGCAGCGCCGCGCAAGCCGCCGCATAAGGCCCGCCGCCGGAAATTCCAGCCACGCTGAAATGCTTGAGCCCAAGGTGGCTAGCGAGTTCCGCGATGTCGCTCGCCCAATCGCTCAGTGAGCGGTTGTGTTGAAAGGTGGAAAGCCCAAAGCCCGGACGCTCGGGCGCGATAATCCGGATGCCCAAACGCCGCGCCGGCTCGTGCACCAGCCGGAACATGAACCGCGATCCGGGCGTTCCATGGAAACAGAGGACCGGGAGCCCACGCTGCGCGCCATATTCCGAGTAGCTCAGTTTCCGGCCGTCGGGCAGGACGATGTGACGGTCTTCGGCGGCGGCGGCGGCATCGCCTGTCGAACGGAGCCGGTGGATCGTCGAGTTCATGTAAAGCACTTTCTACCAGACGTTAAATGGGGAGCGAGACTACATATTTGCTTGCCGGCCTGTGCGACGATTTTCTCGGCGGCCTGCCCACGCTTTCCAATTTGCGCCAAACGTTTCCCACGGAGCAGACTCTTACACCGGCATTGGACGTGAAGGAAACCGAAAAGGAGCTGAACGCGAGAACTACCACTTGGTGGAGCGCAGCTACGGTTCGTTCCAGCGCTCGATCCGCCTGCCCGATACCATCGACGAGGAAAAGGCCGGGGCGCGCTTCGACAAGGGCGTGCTGACCGTCACGCTACCGAAGCGCCCGGAGCTGGTGAAAGCGGAAAAGAAGATCGAGATCGAGAGAAGCTGAGGCCGGGATGAGCCATAGCCATAGGGCGTCACCCCTCACCCCAGCCCTCTCCCCATGGGAGAGGGAGCCCGGTCGCGACCGTTGTCAGGGCGTCCCCTCTCCCATGGGGAGAGGGACAGGGTGAGGGGTGATGCGCCTTGTGCAGATCGCTGACTCCAGGGCTTAGCCCTTGCCGCCACTACCCTTGATGAATTCCTCCAGCTTGGCGATGGTGGCGGGGCTATCCCAATCGGCGGGCCCCGTCAGACGCCCGGCCTCGCGCCCCTGGCCGTCCAGCACGACGGAAACCGGCAGGCCGGAGGCGCGCAATGCGGCCGTTGCCGCGGATTCGCTGTCATTATACACGGCGAGATGCGAGATGTTGTTTCCGCTGAAGAATTCGGCGGGCTTGCCGATCCCGGTGCGGTCCACGCTGAGGGCAAGCACCGCAAACGCATCGCCGCCCAGCTTGGCCTGAAGCCTGTCCAGCGAAGGCATTTCGACCTTGCAGGGCGCGCACCAGGTTGCCCACAAATTGAGTAACACCACTTTGCCCCGCCATTCGGAAAGGCGATGCGGCTTGCCATCGGCGCTGGTGAAGGAAAGATCCGGCACGGCTTGAGGCTCCGCCGGCTTGACAAAAGCGCCCAGGGCCGGGGCGGGTGCCGCGGTTTCCTGCTCCGCTGCCATATGGCCCGCGCCGCGCATCCCCGGCCCCATCCCAGGGACGAAAAGCGCGGCGATAAAGCCAGCGCCGGCTGCAAGCATGCCAAGCCCGACGTAAAACATCAGATCCGGCGCGGTAAGGCCGCTTCCGCCAATCGTTTTCTTGCGCTTATCCATCCGCTTCATGGGATGGGAGGCTGCCATCGCGGCCCGCGCGCGTCAAACGAATTATATCGCAACGGCTTGGGGCGCGGGGAAGGTTGCCGCAACGCCCGCGGATCAATCACCGCGGAGTTCCGCGTAGTTCGAAAACTTTTTGAGCATCTCGTCGCGGCGCGTCGGCTCAAGATAAAGAAGCGCACGCTTCATGATGAAATTCACCGCAGGCGAGACATGACGCACGTAAAGATCGAGCGGATCGAGCTGATGCCTGAAGTGGTATTTGGGCTCGTAGTTTAGACTTGTGGAACTGTACCATTGATAATGATTATCAATAGCCCACTCCATAATACTTTTCGTCATGACATTGTACAGATGGAGATCGAACGCAAGATCGTAATCGAAACCAACGTATTCCGAGCACAGATCCTTGCCGTTTTTCATGCACATATTGAAGGACGCAACCTTTCCATCCTTCATCATCAAAAAGAACGACACCTTATCCGGCATCAGCCGCCCGATATTACAAAAATATTCCGGCGTAAGCTTCTCGAATTTCAGGTCCGAACGCTCATACACCGCGAGATAAAGCGGATAAATCTCCTCGATGTAGGGCGTTATGTCGGTGACAACCCGCATTTCAAGCTGGGCGCGCTCGGCGGAGCGCCGGCAATTCCGGCGGAGTTGCGCGCGGAATTTCTGGCTGAGTGCCAAACGCATGTACTCCTCGAAGCTCGCGAAATTGAGCCTCCGCCGGGTCATCGGCATGCTGGGGATGCGCGTAAACCCGCGCTCCGTCAGGCACGCCAGCGCGGCCCTGTCCCCGGCCGTGAATTCCTTGAATACCACAAGTGCAGCCTTGAGCTGCCGCGCTTGTTCCGAAATGGCGGCGCCCAAGCCGCGCGCTATGGCCGAACGCGTCCCCTCGTCTTGTGCGTCGAGATGCCCCTCGCCCGCCGCACAGCCCACCATCAAGGTCCGCATGAGCAGAAAGCGCGGCCAGATACGGCGAACCGCCTCCGCGAACTTTGCGATCCGCGGGCTGGTGCCGGCGAGAAGATCTTGATCCAACAGGAAGAACGGCTGAATGGCGCGGACCTCGCCGCCTTCGCCGGTCAGCACGAAATAGCGGTAGTCGAAGCCTTGGCGGAGGGTGTCTTCCACCAGCTCGTAATAGCGGCGATCCTTCCGCTGGCCTGCAAATGCGCGCATCCAGGCCGGGCTGCCCTGGACCTCCGCGCGCGATTTGACGGCCGCCTTAAGCTGAGGCTGGGCGCGCACCTGCACATCGGAGGGCTCCCATTCGACAGATAGCACCCCCGCGCTTGCCTCTGTTCCGGCATACGGTTCCATTGAGAACCCCCCCGTTCTCTATTTCATAACTTAGCCAGCCGCACGCTCAGTGCGCGCCGCGGGCCTCAACTTTTCCGCCCGGTCCCATTGCGGCCCGCGCCGTAGAGCCAGTCTCCCCGCCCGAGCAGCCTCGAACCGGAGGAAACCCTGATGGCAAGGTCGCGGACCATGTCGAAGGGCTGTGGACAATGATAGACCCGTCCCATTTGGGCGGAAGCTTGCGCCACCTGCCACACGCGCGGACCGCGGCTTTTCCGGAAAAGCTTCAGACCTTCAACAATATCGCCCCGCGATTCTGTCAAGGATACGGCAATCGCCGCGCCATCCTCGATGGCCATGACGCCGCCCGAGGCCAGATAAGGGCGCATCGCATGCCAGGCGTCGCCGATGAGCTGGACGCGGCTTTCGCCGCCCTGCCATTTCTCGACGCCGAAAATCCTCCATTTCAGCCACTCCGGCGCCGAGGCGATTACCGAGAGCGGCGTTTCCGCCCAGCCAGTAAGCCGGCGCTGGAGGTAAGCCGGCACATCGGCCTGGTCCTCGCGGTCCATCTGGTAGATATCGTCGATCACGAGCACGGCGTTGATGCGCGTGCCGCCGGAAACAGGGTAGTGTACCAAATGCGCGCCCGGCGCCATCCACAGCACGATCCTGTTTCTCATCGAGGCCGGTATCGCGCTCAAAGGCAGCAGCCCGCGCCAAGCGACGGCTTGGACGGAAGAAAGGCGCGGATGAAATCCCGCGAGGCCCCGCACAGCCGACTTGATACCATCGGCACCGATGAGCGCCGCGGCAGCCAAGGACGCGCTGCCCGCTTCGACAGCAACTCCGCCGCCATTGTCGCGGGCGCTGGAAATTGGCGCACCGTACTCGATTGGAATTTCAAGCTCGCCTGCCCGCGCGAGCAGCGCCTTTTGCAGGTCGGCGCGCAACAGCGTGAGGTAGGGCGAGCCGTAGCGCACCCGGGCGCCAGGCTTGAGCGGAATCGTGTTCAGCAGGGCGCCGCTGGTGGCCTTCCTCAGCTCCAGAACCTCGGGTTCAACAGCGCTGCCTAAGAGGTCAAGGTGCCAGGACTCCATCACACGGGTTGCATGGGGTCCCATCTGGATGCCCGCGCCAACCTCGTGAAGCACCGGCTCCCGCTCGAAAATCGCGACCGAGTAGCCGGCGAGCTTGAGTGCGATGGCAGCGCTCAAGCCGGCAATACCCGCGCCAGCTATCGCGATCTGCCCATTGCAGTGCCCCAACCTCATCGCGTGCCGGCACCCTGCGGTTCAAACAGGCAGTAAGGCGGATCGCTCTGATCGCTGCGCAGATTGCCGTCGTGGATGTACAGCGTCGAGCAATAGGGGCAGACGATCTGGTCGTCGGCGCCCATGTCCAGGTAGACGTGCGGGTGATCCATGGGAGGCCGTGCCCCCATGCACTGGAACTCCTTCACGCCGATGTGGATCTTCTCGACCCCAATGTCGTTGTGAAAATGCGGCACACCAATTTTTGCCATGTGAACTCGCCTCGTTTGCCCCGGCGAACGTACTCTATTGAGCGGACGGTGCAAGTCCTGACTTAGCCGTATAAGGGCCAGTGCCGCCTCCGGCTGGAGTCCCTCACCGGCCCGCAAGCCGCCCGGTTTACCCGCTGTTAACGCCATCCTGCCCGCTTTTGACCGCGGCCTGCGCCGCATTACGACATTGCAGCAGTTTAGCAGAAACGCTTTTAGGAGTCGTTAAGCCGTATTGCCCGGAATAAGTCATTGGCGAATATGGATACAATGATGGAACGCCTCGGCTCTACCCTTCGCCTTTGAGCCCGGCGGCCGGTTAATCCACGAACTGCAAATATATTTAAACGGATTTTGGAACCGTAGAATCCGGCCAAAAACGCGAAAAGATTCGCAAAAAGACGGCGGCGGAAAATGTGAGGTCCGCGCGTTTACCATGACGGCATTAACGGTATTATGGCGCAAACGCCAGAAGGCTAGGGCTGTCCCAATACCTGACTACCGGGGTCGGACAATGAGGCTAGCCAGCGTGGTGGGCGCGAATCTTCCATCTATCCGCTTAACATTCGAGGAATGGCAGTGTACCCATATCGCGAAGCGATTGAGGTGTGAAGCGTGTCTTTTATTGAACTATATAATTTCTTCTCAGATCATGCGAAGGAGGAACTTCGCATGATCCTAGAGGCTACCGTGGCATTTATCGCCGCTACAGCGATAGGATGGATTGCTATATATCTATTCTTTCGTTCCTCGAACAGCACCAAGAATGACGTAATTGCAAACCAGCATATAAATATGGACAATCTAAAGTTTAGGATATCTTTTTTGCAGTCTGATAAAGATGCCTTGCTATCAAGCCAGAAGAACTTGGAAACTGTGATATCCACGCTTCGGTCTGAGAATGCGGGGTTAAAACAAAAAATAGAAGAACTACCCTCCAGAGGCGATGAAAAGAAAAACACGTCCGAAGCGGAGTTGCGGCTAGCTCTATCTGGAGGAAATATATTCATACCAGATCAGAGACCAGACCTAACTGGTATTGCACTCGATGCCAAGATTTGGAACCTTGGGAAGCCGAGTGTTGCAACTGAGTGGAATCTGGTGATTGAATCGCCAGGAAAGAAAGCTGTACGCGCTCAATTGAGTGTCATCCCTCCGAACCTAAAGATCGGGAACGGAAAAAAGAAAACCATTCCGAGGGCGAATGCGCTCGATGTCAAGACAGGCACAGTAGAAATATCAACAACGCCAATCGAAGGCGTCTTGCTATTTTATGCGCAGATAGAAAAACAGGATATCCTACTAGCCGAAACAGTCTTGACACTCTCCGTTCAGGATATTTACGGCAAGGAGACAATGATTAAACAGCGTATAGCGGATTGGCTTACTTGATAAGGATGGTTTGGCACTAAAGGTCTTCCAGACTAAGTCCTTCCATTTCAAGCGCTGCAAGCGTTGCAAGTAGGAAAGTAGCGGCGAAGGTTCCCCGTGCGAGCTTGCTTGTGATTGAGGCTTCCGTCTCCTGAAGGCCATGTTCATCTTTTAGCCGTTTGGCTAGCTCGGCGTAGGTTATCCCGGCCTGGTGAAGGGCAAGAGCGCGCTGGCAATCTCCCGCGATCTGGGCTTGGCCTACAAGAGCGCCTTCGTGCTCCTGCACAAGCTCCGCGAGGCGATGACGGCCGAGTTCAAGGCCCGCATGATCGGCGGCGAAGGCAAGGTTGCGGAAGTCGATGGCGGCTTCTTCGGCGGCTATGTGAAGCCCTCGAACCGCAAGGAGAACCTCCACGACCGCCGCCTTGCGGTAAACCAGAACGGCAAGCGCCAGTGCGTCGTCATCATCCGCGAGCGCAACGGCAATTCCGTCTCGGCCGTCTTCAAGGCCGAAAGCCACGCCGCGAACTTCATCAAGGCCCGCGTCTGCCACGGCACGAAGCTCCAAGCCGACGAAGCCGGCTCCTGGGATGCCTTGCACAAGAATTTCGAGGTTGCCCGGATCAACCACGAAGAAGCCTACAGCCTCGACGGCGCTTGCACCAACATGGCGGAAAGCTACTTCTCCCGGCTGCGCCGCTCGGAGATTGGCCACCATCACCACGTCGCCGGCGCCTACCTGCTTCGCTATGCACAGCAAAGCGCTTAGCGCGAAGATAACCGCCGCGTCAGCAACGGCGATCAAGTGCAGCGCATCGCCAGTCTTGCACTTTCTCGCAAGCCTTCGGTGGACTTCTCAGGCTATTAGCAGCGGCACGTTAGGTGATTTCAATGGACAGAATCGCTTCTATCCGTCCAAGAACTTCCCACATAAGTTCCTTATTGGCTTTGCTATGGAATTGAGCGTTCCTGGCTATCCAATCAACCGATTTGACATGTTGAGACAAAACAACGCCTGTGAGTTTTGTCCCTCTTGGAACAGGAACTTCAAAGTTGCTTCCCGTTAATGTATTTGTAAGAGGACAAACAAAGGCTAGGCCGGTGGCGATATTGAAATCCTTTGAGGATAAAACGAGAGCAGGCCGACGACCGGCCTGCTCCGTTCCTGCCTGAGGGGTGAAATCTAAATAGATGAAATCACCTCTATCAGGTTGATAAGTCTCTTTATTTACCAAACTTCCTCTCCCTTGGCATCACCCCAATCTGTTTCCTGAGACGCAGCAGCCTCTTCCCGCTTTGGTTCATTCGCTAAAAGCTCGGAAAGCTTGAATTTCTTGCGGGTTGGAATTATGCGGATCGAGCATCCGTCCACTTGGAGTTCTACAGTTGCACCATCCTCCAAGCGCACCTGATCCGTGACGTGCCGAGGCAATCGCAATCCTAAGCTATTACCCCATTTGCTGATCGTGGCATGCATTGATTTTCCCCATTTGAACGCAGAACGCGTTTATACAGTGTATAAACATACAGGCAAACCACAAGGTTTGGCAAGGCGCAAATCGCGCATGGGGTGGCACATTTTTGTTACACGCACAGGTTGCGCACTACGGCAACCGCCAAACGAGCGCTGCTCCCTTCTTTCTATCCCTGACACTCAAGGTGCCAGCCTCCATACCCTAAGCCCATCCCGCCCCTTCCGGTTAAACACTTCGTTCCTGTGCATATATCGATACAAGGCGTTATTGACGCGGGTGCGGACGGTTTGAGCAAGCTTCGCGTCGTTCATATCGAGGTTGTTGGCCTTGGCGACGATACCGGTTAGAGCCGGAAAATCCAAGCCGTTTGGAGAGCCCCGTAGAGCGTCGAAGATCGTCCTGGCCAAGTCTCCCCGGCTGAACAAGGCTTCCGGCTTCACATAGGCGTCAGGGTCTCCGAAGATGCGTAACGTTTCCGAGATCGAAACCAGGTCCGCCCGGCACACCTTGATATCGTCCTCAAGCTCCGAAATCCGCCGGCGGATTTCCTGCTGCTTCGCCTTTAATCCCGATATGACATCAGGTTCGCCCATGCCTTGAAAGATAAGGGGAAATTAATCAGATTTCTCGCGATTTTTCGTGGCGTTTGCGCCATAATACCGGGCATTAAGCATGATAAGGGCGTAGGCGAAGCGAACGATGCGTTAAGGCGCATTCGAACGCAGCTCGATGCCGGCCTTCCTGATGTACGCCTCGCCGATACCAACTAGAAGGATAGGAAATGGCGCGGTTGGGGTGCGCCATTCACCCCCTCGGCCGCCACCAGCGATAGAGCGCGATTGCGCCAGCCAGCGCAGCCGCCAGCATGACGCCAGCCAGCGGTACACGCCACGCGGCGCCCAGTGCCGCCACTACCAGCAGCGGCCGCCACAGCGAACTGGGAAGCAGCGGCCGGCCGGGTTTGGCACCGGGTTGCTGCCGAGGTGCCGCGGCGGGGCGCGATCCCTGCACGGGCGGGGGGAAGAGCACGGATGGCCGGCCCGTCCCGGCTGTGGAACTGGCCGCTGGGGCCGCGGCCGTGCCATTGGCCAGATGTGCCGCCAGAACCGGCTCCGGCTGAGGCCCCGGACGTTCGGCGGGATGCCACCAGCTCTCCAGCGGCTGCTGACCGGCGGCGGCCTTGGCCCGGAAGGTGGCGGCAATAGGCCGGCAGCGCGGAGCGGCGCCGTGGCGTCCCGCCAGCGTATCGACATGCGCCACCAGGGACGTGCCGGCCTTGGCGTCCACCATCTGCACGAAGCGCGCAAAGCCCGCCGCCGACAGCAGCACATTGCCGCCGCGTCCCCAGCGCTTGCCCTCCGGTCCCGTGGTCTCGATCCGATGCAGCAGCGCGCGGAACCGGCGGAGCGTGTCGCGCGGTACGGCGATGCGTTCGTTGACGGTCAGGCCGGTCACCTCCTGGCGGCGGTGGCAGCGCATCACCCGCGTTTTATCGGGATGCACGGTGAAGCCCTCGGCCGTGACGATTTCGCCCACGAATTTGAGCAGCGCGCCCGTCTTCTTGGCCGGCTCGCCGGAGGCCGAGAACGTCATGTCGTCGGCGTAGCGCGTGTAGGTGAAGCCAAGCTTGGCGGCCAAACCCTGAAGGCGCTGGTCGAGCCGCAGGCAGATCAGGTTGGTCAGCGCCGGGCTCGTCGGCGCGCCTTGCGGCAGGCGGCGCGGGCCCCGCTTGGCGTAGAGACGCTGGCCGTCCAGCTCGATCTCGTCCACATCCGGCTCGGTGCAGATCAGCGCCAGCACCGTGGCTACGGCTTCGGAATAGCCGAGCCCCCGGAATTTGCCCCGCACCCGCTTCCAGGTGAGCGTGGGGAAGAAGTCCTTCAGGTCGAAGTTCACCACCACGTCGCGGCCCACATGCGGCGCTGCGTTGGACAAAATCGAGCGGCCCGGCACGAAGCCGTGCGCTGCTTGATGGATGGGCACGCGGGCCAGGATGTTGTCGAGAATCCAATATTGGGCGCGTTTCAGGCGCGGCATGGGCGCGGAAATCAGCCGCTCGCCGCCGGTCTTTTTGGGGATGCGGAAGCGCTGGTAATGGCTGATGCGCGACAGCGGCCGGTCGAAGGCGAGGAAGCGCAGTTCGGCGAGTGCCAGGCCCATGGCGTCCGCAAGCGTTTTGGCATCGGCCAGCGCCGGCAGGTTGGCCGCTAGCGGGCGCGCTTCGGCGCCCTTGGAGAGCCCCCCCGACACATCCTCGCCGAGATAAAGTATATCCGTCTTGCGCCGCTCCGCCCAGGCCACGGCCCGCGTGTGACGCGCCTCGGCCCGCCTGAGCTTGGTCTCCTTGCGACGCTCCATGGCCGCGCGTTTGCGCTCCTTGTGCATCTGCTTGAGGGCTTGCTCGGGATTGGCCCAGCGCGCCTGCTGCTTGTAAAGGTCCTCGATTTCGCGGTTCAGCTCGCCGGCGCGTTGGATCAGATCCTCGGGCGCCGACGGCTGGCCTTCGCCGCGCTGCCAGAAGCCCAGCCGGATCATCTCTTCCAGGATGACCTCGTCCTTCGAGCTTTCGCGGATGCGGTCGTACAGCTCTTGGCGAATGTTGCCGCTCATGAGCGCACCTCCAGGCTGGAGGCGCATGCGGCAGAAATTGGCGGGAGAGTGAGGGGCGTCCGCCGGCTTGCCTTCGTCAGATCTCGGGACTGGACCGATCCACTCGAAGCCGGCACGCCCCCGGTGTGGAATTTGGGTTCAACGAACCCAAACTGCAAAATCCACACCGGGGGCAGTGCCGGCCCAGTGAAGATTGGGCCAGTGACGCTTTGCCAGGCGTGATGCAAGGACGGCGAAACACCGCCCATGATGCAAGGTCCGCTCCGGCGAACGCCCCTCATTACATAAGGCATAGACCAAGTATCCTTTTGCCTCAAGCGCTTCATGCCGCGCTTCCGCTGGCTTGTGCATAAGACGGTGGCAGGGCCACCTGTCCGTGATAGAGGCGGCGCAGCGCCAGCATGTGTTCGCAAGGGCCGCGCATGAGTTTGTTGTGGCCGTAAAAGTAGCAGTCGCAGCGGGCCTCGATGAGGCGGTCGTCGTTGTCCAGCACGATCATGGGGGTGTAGGTCTTGGCGTCGTCGAGCACCTGGCCGTTGATGACGCGGCGGCCGTCGCGCTCCGCCACGGTGGCGATGGTGACGAGCTTGGCGGCGATGAAGCGGTCCGCCTTCTCCTCCTGGGCTGAGGCGAAACGCAACGCGCCCATGGCTAGCGGTTCGCGTGCCAGCTCACGCAGGCGGAACACATGCTTGTCCAGGTCGTACATGACGCGGCCCGCCTGGGTGTAAGCGGTGAGGGCGGCGGCAACCAGTGTGCCGCTGGTGCCGGTTGCGGCGGCCAATTCGGCCACCGTGGCGGAATAGCGGGCTTTCAATGCGTCGAACACACGCTGGGCCGTGACCTCGTCCACGGGCTGGCGCGGCGCAAGCAGATCGAATTGCCCAGCGCGCGACCAATCGTTGGCCGTCCAGCCCGACAGGCCGAGCGTGAAGCGCAAGCCCCCGTAATCGACCACCGCGAAGGACGGCAGGCCGGTGCCCAGCAGATGCAGCCGCACCGATTTCGCCAGCGGCAGTGCGCGCGCCAGAATGGCAAGACGGCGGCGGCCCCAAAGGCGGATTTCCGCGTCCGCCGCGCCCTTGTAGATGGAACGGCGGAACTCCAGCACCTCGTTCCACGGCTCGATCAGCACCCTAACCGGTTTGTCCGGCTCCAGCAGAAAGCGCAGCGAACGCGGCCCATGCCGTTCCTTGCGCATGGCGAGCCGGACGAGAATTCCGTGCATGTCCATCGGGTGCAGCTCGACCACATGCGCTGGCAGCGCCATGGCGCTCGACACCTGCAAGAAGCCGCGCACCCAGCTGTCGGGCAGGTCGATCTTTTCCTCGCGGTACAGCTCCTCGCCCGCGGTCTGCACGTCGAAGCCCTTGGGGTCTATGGCCAGCGACGTGGTGCGGTAGCTGCGGATCTTCTGGAACTCGTCGTAAAGCGCGTGGCTGTAGTCGATGTTGGTCGTGCCGTAGGAGATATCGCCGATGCGCTTGAACGTATCGTGATCGCAGGACAGCCGCCCGTAGGTCGATTCATCCTGGCTGAAGCACTCGAAGAAAATTTCGTCCGGGTGCACCGTTATCACCGGATCGAGCACAATCCAGGCGTCGCGGCTCTCCTTGTACAGCCAGTCGAAATATTTCTTCCGCGCGCCATAGAACGGCGCCATGACTTTGTTCATGCGCTTATAGATCTCGTTGACCTCGTGGCGCAGGAAGTCGAGGCGCGATTTGATGCTGGTTTGCTGCGACAGGGCCTCGGCGAGAAGCTGCTGCTCGTGCTCCTTCAGCCAGTTGAAATAGGCGGTGCGATCCTTCGGCTTGAAGCGCATGTCGGAGACGACGACGTGATGCAGCGCCGATATCGCCTCGCGGAACGGCAGATGTTCCGCCACCTCGCCCACGAAGAAGGTGGGCTCGCGCAGGGTGTCGGGGGCGAAGCTGAAATTGCTGGCGGACGCGTCCGATGTGGCGGAGGTCTCGCCGAAATAGCGATGCTGGAATTCCATCAGGCGGTCCTTTCGCGCAAGGCAAGACGCTGGACCGGCAGCGCGGCGGCCAGATCGGGAAAGGCTTCGCCGATGTCGCGCAGAGCGAGCACGGCGCGGGTGCGGTCGCGCTCGATGGCCGATAGCGACAGATCGGCGAACAGCGGCGCGATGCGGCCTGCGCGCTCGCGGTTTTTCAGGGCCTCGGCATGCAGGAACGCGCCGATGCGGTCTTTAGCGACCCGGCCCTTGTGCACCTGCATGAGGACGATGCGCGCCAGCGGCAGCAGTTTGCCGAACACCGCATCGTCTTGGGCGGCTTCGGCCGTCAGCACCTCGGTGATGAGGAGATGCATCGTGGTGGCGGGATGCTCCAACAGCCGCATAAGCTGGGCGGAGGCATCGCCGGGATGCAGCGTGCGGCGCAACACGGCGCGGGCAAAGGCCAGCACCTTGGGCTTGGTACTGTCGGCTACGACGCCCAGAACGTCAGGCGTCCAGGTCTCGTCGGGCCAGCGTTCGAAATAGTTCAGCGCGAATTCGTAAGTGTCCGGCCACTCGCTTTCGACCAGCAGCACGGCTTCGGCGGCATCGGCGCGGATGCGGTCCGGCGCGTCCTCATAGGCGGCCATGGCCCATTCGCGCACCGATTTGTAGGGATGATTGCCAAGCCGCGCCAGTTGACGGACGGAAAACAGCGCGGGCTGCCGCTTGGGCAGCACGGCCGCGCCGAGAGCTTGCGCGCCTTTGGCCTTGGCCTGCAACAGCCGCCAGATCAGGTTGACATCGAGAGCGGCCAGCTGATCGGGCAGCGCTTCGGTGAGCAGCGCCACGGTGTCGTCAACGTAGTCTTCGTCCGGCGCGCTTTGGAACAGCGTATCGATCAGGCGGCGGGCCAAATCGTCCGCGAGCTTTGGGAAGCGCTGGGCGAGCCGTGCCACCAGCGGACGCGCGGCGCGGCGCACTTCGGCGGAGGGGGCGGAGGCGAAGGACAGAACCAGGAAGACGCGCTCTGCAAGCTGCTCGCCGGTGAGCCGGTTGAGCAGCCCCAGCGCCGCCGCCTGGATTTCCGGCGCGGGCGAGCTGAGGAGCTGCTGCCACAGCGCATCGGGCAGCGCGCCCGCATCCACGCCCGATAGCGTCAGCAAGTCGATGCCCGCGGCGGCAACCTCGGGTGAAGTGTGAGCCAACAGGCGGGCGATATCGCCGGCCGGCAGCGGCATATCGTGCCCGGGCCAAAGATACGGCAGGCATTGGCGCAAATGGCGGATGCGGGAGCGCTCCGCGTCACCGGGCGAGGCGGGAAGCGCCGTCAGCCAGCCGGCGATCTCGCGCGCCAGGAAGGCGGCCAGGCCGGGGTCGAGTGCGCGCTCCGCGCACCAGCGCAGGGCCGCCGCACGCACATCCTCGTGCACGCTGGTGACGGCGATAAACGCCAGCCGCGCCGAACTCCACGGCCAGTCCGGAACGAGGCCGATGCGCGTGACGGCCAGCTCGCGTGCCTCGGGCAGCGCGGCGTCCAGCAGTGCCGCGATCAGGCTGTCATCGAACCCGCCGTTGGCGATGCGCGTGCGGGCTTCATCGAGCGCAAACTTCGCCACGGCCTCGAACGGCGAGGCCAGCAGTTTTCCCAGCGCCTGCCCCGGCAGACCGCGCAGGAACTCGGCCTTGCCGCGCAGGATGCGCAGGCCAAAAAGGGCCACAGGTTCGGTGCGGGCTTCCGAGGCAAGCCGCAGCGCATACTCGGGCTTGGCATCCCACAGGGCGGCGAAGGCCTCGCCCCGTTCGGCGGAGTCCACCTCGGCGGTGGCGAACCACATCAGGTTGCCGGGCCGCAAACTGATGTTGGCCGAATGACGATGGAGGAGGTGCCCGGCGCCCCAGACATGGGCGAGCGGTCCGTAATGCTGCGTGTAGGCGATGCGGCGGCGGTTTTCCCAGCGGTAGTAGCTGACGTTGCGCGGCCGTGCGAGATCGGCTTCGGTGAAAGCCAGCAGATAGGCGGTGGCCATTTCGAGAAAACTTTCGGCGCCCACCTCGCCCCGCTTGCGCAAGGCCCGCCAGATGCGGCGCTTCAAGTAATGGACAGTGGTTTCGGACAGCGCGGTCTTGGCGTCCGGGGCGCCCTGGAGGTGGGGCAGCAGCTGAGGCTTGTACTGGTGGATTTCGGGTATGCGGCCCCAATGCTGGCCTAAGCGGTTTCGCCATCCGCGGCGGTACATTGGCGTGGCGGTTTCAAAACGCCGGGCGATGGCGGCAAACATGGGCGCATCGTCGATCATCTCCGCATATTTGAACAGGCGGCGCAGGCCGGGAACGTAAGGCGGGCGCACCGGTATGCGGCCTGCGAACCCGACGAGCAGGCCATGAAGGGCAGCGTTGTCCTGCGCAAGGCCGTAAAGCTCGGCCATCGCCGGGCCAACGCGCACCGGCTCGTGCTGGGCGAATTCGGCGAAGGCACCGCAGAAGGCGTCGAGATCGTTGTTCCCGATGGCGCGCGCGATGCCCTCGGGCAGCTTTTCGCGCGAGACGGCGGGCTGGCGCTGCTCGCGCATCAGCGGCGACACCAAGGCGAAGCTCGCGAGGCCGCGGATTAGCGGATCGCCGGTCGCTTTGGCGATGCGAAGCAGGGCATCGGCGGCATTGGGCCGGCACAGCGGGCTAGCGCCCAGACCAGGCTGTAGCTGGCTTCCGCATAGCCCAGGCCGGCGAGCTGCTGCAGCAGGGGGCTCGCCGTTTCGATCCGCACTTCGCCGATGCGCCAGAACAGGCGGTCGCGTTCTTTCGCCGGCCACGGCTCGCGCAGGCAGCCTTCCAGCCGGGCTAGCAGCTCGCGTTCGCGTCCCTCGGGCGATTTCGCCGCGGTCGCCGGAGCGGCTTCGGGAGCGGGCTCCCCGCCATCCATGCGACGGTAACCGTCGTTAACCTTGGCGACGATGACGCTGTCGAACAGCTTCTCCGCCGCCGCGCGGGCCACGGGTGCAGGCGTCTTGGTGCCGTCCTGCAGGATTTGGCCGCGCCGCCCGAAGCGAAAATTGACCAGAAAGCGCTGCGAGGCGTCCGGGCTCTCAGTGTCCACAAGATCGGCCTCGTAGACCTTGTCCGAGGTTCCTTGCTTGAACCATAGTCTCGCGGTGCGGACAATTTTCATGGGTCAGGCTTCCTGCGTTGCGGCCATCGCCTCAGACTTCGAAATACACTGCCGTTTTCGACGCTTTTGGGGACCGGGTCCGGCGGACGCGCCGCCGTTATGTTTGGAATGTGGACGAGGGGGGTCCGAATGCTGTGTGCGGTCTTCTTTGGCGGCGGTTTGTGGCTCAACCGTGACAGCCTAAGGGCCCGATTGTGCTACGCCGGCCGGCTAAGGTGTTCGCCGCGCCGCAGGATTTTACGCTTACGCTTTTAAGGTGACGGTCCGCGCCGGACGCCGTTTGAGGTTATGGGCCGCCGGCCGGAACGGCACCAGTGCCGCGGGCGGTGGCCTCATCGCATGAACCTAGAAACGGCAATTGCAGCCGGTCCGAGCGCCTGCGGATTCGCCGCAGCGTCGTTCCCGCGCAGGAGCGTGTGAAAAAAAATGGCCCCGGAACCTTTGCAAGATGCACGGCCGATAGGGGTAGGGACGGTTTCGCCGCCCCTCCCTCCGAACCGTGCGTGCGGTTTTCCCGCACACGGCTCTCCAGTTGGCAGTTTCCTCATCGGGGGCATCTCGCTTCCTGCCAGGCTGTGTGAAGTGCGAACAGCCCCGCTTCCGCGAAGAAGGCGTTGGTCCAACGCATCTGATCGGCGAGACATCGGCCAAAGCCGGGACGCTTTTCCTGTTTGCGCAGGAAGGCACGCAACCGTCTCCGGACCAATCCATCCAGCCGTTTGAAGACAGGGTAATGGGCGTGCTTGAAGTACTCGAACCAGCCGCGCAGAACCGGGTTCAGACTGGCGATGACTTGTTCGAGGCTTTCGCCCCGGGTTCGCTTTGTCTTGGCCCTGATCTTATCCTTAAGCCGGTCCAGGCTCTTCTTGCGAACGTGCCGCCGTTTGCCCTCGAAACTGTAGCCAAGGAAGCTGAAGCCCTCGCCCTTTTTCCAGCAGTTCCCGATATGGGTCTTGTCCGGATGAAGGCTGAGGCCGTTCTCCGCCACCCAGACGCGAATGAGCGCAAGGGCAGCTTCGGCTTCTTCCCGGCTTTGGCAGAGGACTACGAAGTCATCCGCGTAACGCACCATCTTGTAGCCATGGCTGGCCATGAACTCATCGAGCGGGTGCAGGTAGACGTTCGCCAGCAGCGGGCTGATGACACCGCCCTGCGGTGTACCCTCTGTTGGCGTCCATTGCTCCAACCCGTCCATGATGTCCTGCTTGAGCCAGCCTTCGATAAGATCGAGCACCCGGCCATCGCCGATACGCGCCCTAACCCTCTCCATCAGCCGCTCATGCGGGATGCTGTCGAAATAGCCCTTCAGATCGGCGTCCACCGCATAGCGATGACCTTCCTCGATCAAAGCGGCCACCTCGCGCAGGGCATCCTTGCAGGACCGCCCCGGCCTGAAACCATAGCTCGACGGATGGAACATAACCTCGAACACCGGCTCGATGACGAGTTTGACCGCCATCTGCACGATCCGGTCCTTGACCGCTGGGATGCCCAGCGGCCTCATCGAACCGTCGCCTTTGGGGATTTCCACCCGCCGGATCGCCAGGGGCCGGTATTGTCCTGCCTTGAGGCTTTCCGAAAGCTCGGCCAGATAGTCCCCGGAGCGTGCGTCGAACCGCTCGATGCTCTGTCCATCCACGCCCGCGGCCCCGCAATTGGCCTTTACTTTCTTCCAGGCCGCCTTAAGGGTCTTGGGGGCATACACCTTCTTAGCGGCGCGCTACCGCACGACGCGCTACTTGAGCGCACTATCTATCAAACTATACCAAACCCCTCCTTTGACGCCTGTTACGAGCGCCGATACCATACGCTCCGTCCAAACACTGGCTTCCACCCAGCTCAAATCCGGCACGTTATGCCCCTGGGGTTCTGCGCCTTGTTTAGCCGTCTCCGGCACTTCCGGCACTGTTCCTTGCCTGTCTCTGTTCATCGCGCATCCACCTTCCTGCCTCCCTTTCCTCAGGACGGTTTTGCTACCCGGCCCTCTCACGGCTTGCACCGCGGCGGTACTATGAAGGCTCTGACTCCTGTCCCGCTCGCACAGACGAAACAGGTCTCTCCGCTTACTCCGCCTTGCCTTCAGGACATCCCATCCCCAACCACGTCCTACGCCCGGACATCGCTTTGTCAGTCACCTCAGCGTGTCCGGCTTGTTCCGGGCTTCGCCTTGAACGAGCAGGCTCGCCACGCAGTGCCGCCGAATCGGGTTCGTTTTGCTACAGGCTGCCCTTTCGCTTCCAGTTGCTCTCCACCCCGCATCGCTGCGACGCAGTTACTTTCAACTTCGCAGGCTGTGACCGCCTGCGGCGGGGACTTACACCCCGCTGACAAAGCGTCCTCGCGGACGCACTCATTCCCGCGAAGGCGGGAACCCATATAAGAGGCTGTTCCAGCTTGATAAATAAATTCCCGCCTGCGCGGGAACGACGCTTGCAACCGAACCGCGGGATTGGCGTTTCAATTATTTCACACGCTCCTGCGCGGGAACGGCGCTGCGACGTATCTACCGGCGACCGCCGCCAGAACCTCCACCCACACAGATCAGCGGAAGTCGCTCACCTTGCCGAAGGCGGCGGGCGGGCCGTCCGCCACAAACTGGAAAGCGTACCAGCGCTCTCCATCTTGCTCCGTTACAGCCTTTGCCATGAACCCAACCCCCGTCTTGAGCTGAGCAAGCTTCGTAGCCGCGGGATGGGGCGCAATACGAAGGGCGGCGCCATCGTGCCGCGCATAGGCGACCTTGGCATTAATAGGCGTCAGTTTCGGTGGCGCCGCAAGCAGAGACGCCATTCGGGGAAGCCCAGCGGATGACACACTCATCGGGTCGACGCTCGCGGACAACGCCGCGAGATCGGGTGGCATTCCGGCAACCACGCGCAGCCGCCCGGAACTCGGGAAAACCAGCACGGGCAGTCCGAGGGCCTGTGCCGAACGGGCTTGCAGCGATGGGCTGATGGCTGTCCACAGCGCATCGTTGAGCCCATCGGCGTATGTCTCGGCTGGCGTGCCCGGCGCTTGTCCAGCAGTTCCACGGCCATAGACCTCGTCGAGCGCGGCAGGCGTCCGCGAGAAGGTGGCATGTCCAATCTTCGCTCGATCCGATTGCGACCTGGGCGCCGTCAGAACGAAGCGATATTCGATATCGGGCGATGCTTGCGACAGCGTCTTGTGCAATTGGCGGCAAATTGGGCACCAGGGGGCGGCGAGCACATAGACCTTCTTGGGGTGCGGGCCGGGCACCGCGATCCAATAGGAGCTTTCGAGCGCCGCGAGCAGTTCCACGTCCGAATATGCGATGCCCTGCGCCTGCGCCACGCCGCCGGTGAGCATCCAGGCGCCCAGCGTCAAAGCGGCAAAAACGATCGCCGGAAACTTCATATTGGCTGCCCTTGCTTGCGTTCTTTCCGCGAGGTTCCTTTCAACGCGGTCCAGGACAGCGACCACCATGGACCTGAATGCACCACCCCCATGATGACGTACATCAGCCACATGGTGCTTAAGTAGCCGAAATTGCCCGATACGGTGCACATTTGCGGCGCCTGAAAGTAGGTCACAAAGGCCATGAAGAAAAAAATCGGTGCTGCGGCATAGCTCATCGGGATTCTTTCGGACGATGTTATGAATAGCGAGGAGGATACCGCTCCTCCATTTGTTGCGGCGCGGATTTCGAGTGCCGGCGTGTGCGGCCGGAGGCGGCTTGCAAATATGATTGTTCTGCACGTCTCGCCTTCCCAGAATTTATTCGACGGATTTTCTCCGGAGCGGGGAGCGCTGCTTTCGGCAACGATCGCGAGGCCGGGGGGATCGGCGCGCACGGGCTGAGCCAGCTTTCGCCATCCACGGGCGAGGACATAGGGAGACGCGTTCCGGCGCGGCTGGGCGAACGCTTCGAAAGCGCCGAGCCTCTTCCCCACGGCATCGCGGCACAGGCGGGCAAAGCCCGGCTGCTATGCTTGTGAGGGAGGCCCGCGATTGCGGCCCGTTGGAACGGCGGCAGCTTCGAGACGCCGGGCTGCGGCCGGGCGCAAAACGTGAATTACCGTATGCTCTGCCGGCTTCAGTCCGGCGGCTGGCCGAGGCGGTGCTGCCTCCGCTTGCATCGACACGCAGCAGGTACATCCGTGCTGCCACTGCCGAGGCTCATCCGGACCGCCTGGAGGGACTTTGCCGTCCGTGCCCAGAAAGTGCATTCCGCCGCCGGAGCAGATGGCAACCTTGCCCTCTTGCGAATATGCGAGCCCGCGCGCTGTACCGAAATGCGATAGGGAAAGCGCCCCGGCGGCGATATTGAGGAGGAGGACTAGAACGCCAAAGGCCACGGCTGCCTCGCGCGGAAGCGCGACGCTCCTCCTGCCTGGCCGTCCGTAGCCCAGCTTCACACCCACTGCATCCTCCGCCCATCCAGGAAGCACGGGTTAAACTGTAGCACGGAAGACGCGCAAAGCCAGCAGTCCTGCCGGCTTATGTGCCGGTAGCACATGATCGCGTCGCGGCTCGCGGTTGCCTCTTGTAACTTGCGCCGCTATCTTCTGGGGCGAGTGGAACAACTGGGCATTTGCGGCTTTTTGCGGCGCGAGCTTCGATCCGGGCTCCGCCAGCGTTGAGGGTGGTTCGCATGCAATCCGAATGCTTGATCGTCACCCAATGTTTTTACCCGGATGTGGGCGGCATCGAAACGCTGATGACGGCGCTTGCCGATAATTGCGCCGCGGCGGGGCGGCCCGTCACCGTTCTCGCCGAGCGCATCCGCAACGACCCGCCCGCGCCGCCGCCCGCCAAGCCCTACGCCATCGAACGCTTCGGCGGCCCAAGGCCCTGGCGCCGGTGGCGGAAACGGGCGCGGCTGGCCGCGATCTTGAAGGAACGGAGCGCCCGGCTGGCGGGCATCTTCGCCAACTCTTGGAAAAGCATCGAAGCCCTTCCGTCCCAGACCGGTGTGCCAGTCAGCGTGCTTGCGCACGGCATGGAATATCCGCTTCACGCCTCGGCCAGCAAGAAACGGCGCATTGCCGCGGCTCTCGCCCGCTGCGATGCCGTGATCGCCAACTCGCACTACACCGCAAAGCTTGTCCTTCCTTATTTGGGGGAGCGCCCGGACAAGCTGCAAATCGTGCACCCGGCCATCGACCCGATGCCGGTCCCTTCGGCGGATGCGCTGAAGGCGATACGCGGCCGCATCGGCGGAGGCGATCCGATTATCGCAACCATGGCGCGCCTCGAACCGCGCAAGGGCATCGACGCCACGATCCGCGCTCTGCCGGCGGTCCTGGAGCGCCATCCCGGATGCCGCTATGCCGTTGGCGGTTCTGGCGCCGATCGCGGGCGGCTTGAGGCGCTGGCGGCGTCGCTCAACGTCCGGCAGGCCGTGGTGTTTCTGGGCCGGGTGAGCGATGAGGAAAAGGCGGCGCTCCTGGCCATCGCCGATGTTTATGCCATGCCGGTGCGCCGCGAAGGCCCCTCCGTCGAGGGGTTCGGGATGGGCTATCTGGAGGCGGCCTGGTTCGGCGTTCCGGCGCTGGCGGGACGCGATGGCGGCGCGGCGGATGCCGTACTCGACGGCGAGACGGGCTTGGTCTGCGACGGCGCCAATCAGGACGAGGTCGACGGCAGCTTGCTTTCGCTTCTTGGCGATGCGGCGCTCAGGAAAAGGCTCGGCGTCGCGGCGCAGGAACGGGTGAAGCGCGAGTTGACATGGTCCGTCGCGATCCAGCGGTTCCTGGAAACCTTCACGAAAAGAGCGGATTTCGCGCCGGGTTAAGGATCGTTCGTTTTGCGTAAGCGCCTTGGTTACGGGGAAGGCCAGGGGGCTAAGCGAAGTTTCCTGACTTTCCCAACGCATGGCCCTCCCAGGCGTTAGCGGCCATCGTGACGGTAACGGCCAGTGGGGTGAATTTTGCTGCATAAGGCCGTGAGCAGTCATCAATGAGTCGCGATGGCAAACCACGTTTGCAATCAGGCATAAATGAAGCGGACGAGATTTCCGCTCGGTCTACACTGCCTTTTTTGGCGCTCTCTGACCGATAACCCGCGGAGTTCGATGCTTGACGTCACATAATGTGTTAGGCTAATGGCCAACCGCTAGAGGTAAGGCATGAAGAGAATTCTGTGCGTATCGCTCATGATCCTGCTGACGCAGAGCGCCTACGCCGCCGCGTTGCCGGGCGACAGCGCCGCAGGGAAGCGCCTGATTGACGCTAATTGCATGCGATGCCACGATACTGGCGTCTATTCCCGCGAGGACCACAGGATTCGGTCTTTGGAGGCATTGAAAAAGCAATTAGACCGCTGCAGTCATGCCGCCAATACGAGCTTTTCCGCAATCGAAACGCAAGACATTATCAAGTATTTGAATGATCAATTTTATCATTTTCAGTAGTATCTGATTTTTGTTCGCCCGTCGCGCGCACTGAAGCGGCGGGGCCGGCGTTTGTGTGCACGCGCTAGTCACGGTTCTGCTGCTTGCCCGATGTCCGCTAACCTCTGACCAGCCAACATGAAGGCGGGAGGCTTTGGCGAACCATACAAGACAGATTTCGACCCATAACAAGCTACTGGGCATTCGTTGGGCAAGCCAGGAATGTTTGCTTAGCCCCCTGGACCCCAATATAGGGGCACAACGGCATCGCGAGGGGAGAATGGACGACCGAACGAGCCGCGCAACGAAATCCCTCTCCCCTTGCGGGAGAGGATTGGGGTGAGGGCGATACCCCAGTTGAGTACGCGATCCAGCGTTACAGAAGCGCATGCGCCTGCGCGGGGACGACGCCGCGGCACTGCAGTTTCTAAGCAGAGTTCGCAAAAGTGGCCTTCCCGGTTTTGCGAAAAAACACGGAGCGAACGTTTATCGTGAGCGACAAGCGCTCACTCTGCGAAAACAAACGAGTTACGAGTTGGACCGGCGTTCCCTTCTAAAACGAATATGCCAATCCGGCAGTGAATCCTTGAAAAAGTATGCCTGACCCGCAGTTGATGCCAAGTGTACTCACAGTCGATGGAGGCCGAATATGTTCCGTCGCAATAGTTTCCTGGATCTGTCCCGGCGCCAAAGCAACGCCGTCGAGCCATAGCGCTTCGTAGCCTGCCTTTAGCGCCAGCCCCGTGGTAACTTGATATTTCAATTGCACGCCGGCTTCGCTGACGAAGGCGACGCGGTTAGCCGAGGCTTTCGAAGGGTACACCACCTTCTCAAGGCTGACCCCGGTCGACTGCACCGCATCGTCATCGAAGACTCCGATCTTTATCAGCCCGTCGAGCGAAAAGCGGCCAAACTCCAGTATTTTCCCTTCCACACCGGTTTGAGCGCCATAAAGATTGTTCGCTGTGCTTGTGTTCCAGAAAGGCGGGATAATTTTTACGGGAGTCAACGTACCCAGAAGATTGTCATTCAGTTGCAGCCAGCGGAAACCGGCCAGCACGGTCACCCGGCTGGATAGAGCCAACCGGCCGTTGGCCTCGGCACTATAAAGATTTGTGGTCGCGCTCCATGCCATGCCCTGGTATGGGAGATCCTGGGTTTGGTAGAAGGGGGCGGGAGCCCTCATCACCAGCCAGTCTACAGGATTGTCGGGACCGATGGTTTTGCTGGCGCTCTGGTTGGCGATATTAAAATACGAGAACTCCGCGCCGTAGCCGCCATCGCCATGGTAAATCAGGTCGATTTTCGGCCCGGCGGAAAACCCTTGGTCGAACTGGCTGCTGTTGAAAGCTTCGGCGCCAGGGGTGGTTTTCACAAGCGGGATTGGCACGCTGAACGGCACCCGTTCGACGAGCGTCCGGCTTACGCCGCCCATGCGTTCCAAGACGATAGCCTCGACCGAGACAGTCCACCGTGGATCGCTCTCCGGTTGGTCATCGGCCAATTTGCCGGCTGAATTCCCCAGGTCCGCGGCCGAGGCAGTTACCGGCATCAATGGCGTGGCGAGCAAAGTGCAGAGGAAACAGGTTGCCGCAAACCTTGCAACAGCGCCTCCGGTCTCAGGATAATTCATCGATTAATGCCCCCGTATGGCGAAGCCTACGCGGGACGAGCGCTTCTGCGTTTGCGAACCCAGCACAGCTTTAGGTAGAACGCCCAGATCGCACTCGCAACAGGGGTTTACCCGTTAACGCCACTTTAGGGGACCAGGTTGCTTAACTGCCACTTTAGCGGGAGAGGGGCAGGGGTGATACCGAATCCGGTTGAATGCTTCACGAAGTCCCCCCTCATCCTGTCCTTCTCCCCGAGGGGAGAAGGGACGCCTGAACTGTCCGCAGCGGGAGTTCGAGGGTGCTCTCTCCCCTTGGGGAGAGAGACAGAGTGAGGGGGTCTTCTGCTGAAGCACTCAACCGGATTCGGTATGAGGGGGAGCCCAAAGCTCCAACGGCGGGTTAAGGCGAAGTAAAACCCCGTAGGCGGTGCATCATGGTTAATCGGGGCGTGGTTAACGTCGAATCCTCATATTTTTCGCCCGCCGCTTTTTGCGAATCTTTTGCCGTTTTCGGCCGGATTCCATGCTTCCAAAATCCGTTTAAATATACGCGCAACTTTCAAATTAACCAATCGCCAGCGGCCATGAGCGGGCGCGCCTGCACTTATTGCCCTGTATAATCAATAACTTACGTCAGACCATTGGGCGTTTAACGGAATATCAAAACACCCGTGCTATATTTACATAAGCTTGAAAAGGCGGCGCAAGGCGCGGGAAAGCCGCCGAAATGCGTTAACAGGAGGTGACCGAAGGTGCCCCAGAGAATTGCCAACAGTCCGGGAAAGCCCCCGCAATGATGGAGAACGGTCGAAACTTACGGCAGCCTGTATTACTGCACGCCGCCGGCGGGCTCGGGAGCCGGATCGCGATCAAGCCCGGCGATCTTGGTTCTTGCCGGGAGAGACTGCAAGCGCGCCTTAAGCGTCATCGCATGGCGGTAAGCGTCCTCGATCCGGGCCATCTGCAACCGGCCCGATTTCAACGCGGCCTGGATCGCCTCCACGCTCAAGGCGCCGATACCGGCCGGCAGGGTGGAGGGCTCCCGGACCAGGATCATGTCGGCGCCCGCCTGGAGGGCGCGGACAACGGTTTCGCCATAGAACGCCGGGGCACCGCCCGGCATGTCCATCTCGAAAATCAAAGCGTCGTGAAAGGTGTTCCGCTTGCCGCGAGCCTTTGCCGCGCGCGGCACGCCAAGAGACACTTCCAGATATCGCATCGTCTCCATCGCCTTCACGCTGATAACCAGCGCATCGCCTGGCTCGCTCCTTAAAAGCAGATGCAGCATCGCCACGCTTGGCCGGTCCCTGAGGTAAGCGGTTCGCAACCCCGGCTGGAAGGGAACATGACGGAAGGCCGTCAAAACGCCGCGGTCGTGGTGGCCGAATTTAAATGCGCGTGCATAGGCGGCGATAACGGAGGGCGAGGTTCCAAAGCAAAGTGCCGATAGATCGACGCCTTGCTGCCGGCAAATATCCTCGCTCGGGCCGATGTTGAGTGTAACCCCGAGCGCCGCCAGCTCGCCAGCCATTGTCCGGTATTCAAGCTGTGCTTCGTAAGGAGTTCCGCTGCTGCTGACGGCATTGGCGGAGTTATGAAAGGCAAAGCCCTTATCCTCCGGCAGCACCGTGTCCGGCCCGCCTGGCTGCTCGATGACAATGAGGGGCGTGTCCTCGCCCGCGGCGGCGCTTAAGCCCGCGAGCAGCTGGCGCAACTGCGCGGCGTTTTCGATATTCGAGTCCCTGACGAGGGCGCCCGCAAGTTTGCCGCCGCGCAGATCGCCGGCAATGCGCTCCACATCGGGATCTCCCGGCTGCTGGCCCGAGAAGCCTGTAAGCAAGAGGCGGCCAATCATATGGCGCAGCCGCTCCTCCGGGGTCTTGCCCGGTATAACGGCCTTGACGGTGCCGGCCCCGGACGGCGTTAGCGGCCTTGGCGCGATGGCATTGCGCTCATGCTCGCTCAATACGCGGCCGGGGACGTTGCCGCGGGCCGGCTTGGCGGCGGCCAGCTGATCCACGGCTGGCTTCGCATTTGCAAGCGGGGCGGACTGCTTTTCTTGCTTCTGGCGATTCAGCTCCTGGATCTTGGCCAGGTAGGCGGCGCACCACGGCGGTCTGTCCTCCGGGCTGCGGCAAGTCTCCCGAAAGTCACGGCTGGGCGAAGGGCGCGGTGTGAATCCCCAAATGGCGCCGGCCGAAGGCTCCTCGACAGGGATGACGGCCGGCTGCCAATCGGCGGCGGCCAGACGCGGCAATGCGATGGCTGCGCTTGAAATCAGGATTGAACAAATTATGGCAACAGAGATCCGGACCATGGTCCTAACACGTGGCTGCAACTACAAAGCCCTTATGGCACAGCTCCGTCCGGTCCTGCACGGTTTTTTTCGATTACGAACCGGCACTTGTGGACATTCGCCGGGACGCGGCGATCGATCCCGGCAGGGTAGCCGGGCGCGCTAGAGTTGCAACCGATTTTGCGCTATCCGCCCAGCTAGCACGGGCCGGAGAAACGAATTGCACGGAAACGCCGCGGCAAATGCGTTTCTTATGGTTTTCCAGCTATGCCTTCACGTATCCTTAGAGTTTTACAGGCATTATCCACGTAATCGAGCAAAGCACCACGCGCAATAAACGCCGGCCGCTTTTGCCAAAAATGAGTTTCTCCTTAAACACTCTGAATGTAACCGGTAAGCTCACGCTTTCGCCCCAATGTTTGGTTAGGCTTCCCTTAGGGTAATTATTCGGTTAAAGTGCTGCACGGGGCAGAGTTAGTAGTGTGCTTGCTTGGTTCGACGGCGAAATCAATGACGGATATCTCTCAATTTCCAGACCGCTTTGTGGATGCCTGCCGCGCAAGAAGCCTTTCTCCGCAACAGGTTGCGGAGCGCGCGGGCCTTCCTGCCGAGGCTGGCCGCGATCTCGCGATGACGGCAATCCATCTTCCTTTGTACAGGCTTTGCTACATCGCCGACGCCTTGAATGTCAGCCTCGACTGGCTGCTCGCTAGAGAGCCAGCCGCTCCAATGCGCAAGCGGGCGTAATTTTGGGGCACGGCTGCTTACGTTTAGCCACGATGCCGCATTTTCGAGGCTTCGTAGAAAACGATAGCGGCGGCGTTCGATATATTCAGGCTCTTGATTTTGCCGGGCGCGTGCAGCGCAAAGAGCGCGTCGCAGCCCTCGCGGATCAAACGCCTCAGCCCTTTATCTTCAGCTCCGAAAACGAACACGGCCCTGAGGCTAGCCGCCGCCCCGGCGTCGAACGTCTGCGTTGCATCGGAATCGAAGCCCGCGCATAGAAAATCGCTTTCCTTGAGCCGCTCCAGTGCCCGCGCGAGATTGACGGTCGCAATCACAGGCACATGCTCAAGCGCGCCGGAAGCCGCTTTGGCCAAAGTTCCCGTGAGCGCCGGGCTGTGCCGGTCCTGCACAATAAGCGCCGCGATGCCAAAGGCGGCGGCTGAGCGCAGCACCGCGCCCACATTATGCGGATCGGTGACCTGATCGAGCATGGCAAGTGCCGCGGGCGCGCCTTCCGGGAGGGCATCCAGGAATTCGTCCAGGCTAGGCTGGGCAAGCGGCTCGGTATCGAGGACCACGCCCTGATGCACCGCGCCAGCGCCAACGAGCGCGTCGAAGTCCTGGGGGTGCAGAGCCGATGTTGGAACCTTCTTGGCAGCGATGAGGCTCCCGAGCTTCACGCCTGCGTTTTCGGTCACATAGGCGTGCCGGATCGTGCGCTTCGGGTTCAGAAGAGCTGCTTCCGCTGCGTGCAGGCCGAAAATGGCCCGCTCCTGTGGAAGAGTGGCTTGCGCGGATTTATGGCTTGCTGGCCTGCCGTGCCGGAAATCTTTGTACCGCGGTTTCATGTGGTCCTTCGGGCTGGGTTGTATCGAAACCGGTTGAATGGTTCGGCGGAAGCCCCCCTCATCCTGTCCTTCTCCCCAAGGGGAGAAGGGACGCCAGAATTATCCGCAGCGGACGTTCTAGGGTCCTCTCTCCCCTTGGGGAGAGAGGCAGAGTGAGGGGGTCTTTGCGAAGCATTCAACCTGATTTGGTATTACTTAAGGCCCTTGCCCTGTACCTCAATCATTTTTGCTGCGAGGTTTCGAACAGCGGCGTCATGGGCTTAACCCCTTTATCGCTGGCGCCGGCAAAACCGAGATAATCGGCGATCCCAAACGCCTCCTCCGTCGTCCGCAACAGCGAATAATGATTGTAAGGTTCCGGGTCCCCGGCGTGCCTCGGGCCGTGATTGGCGACAACGATGGTGGCGACATGCCCGCCGCCGGAATTCGCGGCGCTACCCGGCTCGAAACCGCAGCAGCCCAGCACACCCGCAGTGTTCCAATTATCCTCGTCCCAGGTGATGACAATCGCCACGTTCCCGGCCTTCGCCCATACGGGAGCCGCCATGATCCCGTCCACGGCGCTCGCAATCGCCGCGTCGCCGCGCCGGATCACGGCGGCGAGATTCTCCTGCTTGCTGCGATCGGCAACGGGATCGGCGGGCGTCTCGGGACACCCGCTGTGAAGCCCGTGCATGTCGTTGCATTGGTTGAGGACGATCTGCGCGTAGTTCGGCATGGCGTCCGCCGCCAGATCGCTGGCAAGCTGGCTCAGCGGCACGATTTTCTTTGCAAGCTCCGGATCCTGCCGGACGCGCTCGAAATTGATGAAGCCGTTATGCTTTGCCGCGTAAAGCTCCGGCGGCGCGGCGGTGCCGGAAGTCTCGCCGCCGGAGCTGTAAATGTCGAGCGAGCCGGGCGCCGGAAGATCCTCGAAATAACCCTTCCAGGTCAGTTTCGCCGCCGCGAGCTGGTCCATCAGGCTTGGCGCCGCGATCGAATGCGAAACGTATCCAGGCAGCACCGCGTGGTGGCAGTGGATATCGATCCTGAGAGGCACGCAGTACCACGCATCGTCGTCGCGGATGCCGAAAGTATCCCCGCCCAGCATGGCGACGTAATTCCCTTCGCTCGGGTGAACCACGCCGTAGTAGCTTGTCGCAAGGCCGTATTCCTTGGCAAGGCTGTTCAGCCTCGGCGCATCGGGGCTGCCAACGATCTGGTCGAACCTCTTGTTCTCCGCGACGATTACGAAAATGTGCTCGTAACGGGGCATCTGGCCCGCCGAGGCGCCGGCTGCCACGTAGCAGGCTGCAAGGGCGAAAAGGCCCAAACGTATAACGCTCATGTTTCCTCGCCTTCAGGAACGGCCGGTGATGCGAACCCTTACCAGACTTGGCCGCCGTTATCGCGGCAAGCTTTGGCGCTGCCAAGGCGAAACACGCTTGAGGCCGCAAAGAGGTTGCCTCGCGGCCACACCCGCAACCGTGGCGTGCACTTTGCCGAGGGATAAGGCCATCCGCGTCCTGGGTTTGTCTTGAAGTCGCCTTTTAACGCCATTAAAACTTCAGTAACGAACCTGGACCGGGAACAGCCGTGATTAAAAGAACCGCTCTGATCTGTTTTTCTCTCTTTGCATCGTCCATTGCGATGCCTGGGCTTTCGCATGCCCAGTTTGTGCTTCCGACACCCACGCAGGGGATGGAACCGGAGTCCGCGCCTGCGATACCCGACGATGTGCGCCTCGTCCTCATGATTCGCAACGCGGTCATCGCGCTCAATCAGGCGAATATAACCGGGAACTACACTGTGCTCAGGGAGATGGGCACGGCCAATTTCCAGATGACAAACACTCCGGCCCGCCTGGCCGAGGTTTTCGCCACCTTGCGTTCCCGCAAAATCGACCTGACACCCGTCATGGTCTTCAACCCCAAGCTCACCACCAGCCCAGCTCTGGATGGGCAAGCGTTGCGGCTGACCGGCTACTTCCCAACCACGCCCGAACAGGTGCAATTCGATCTCGCCTACCAGCATACCGGCGACCAATGGCTTTTGGCTGGCATTGCAATCAGCGTTACCCCGGCCGGCGATGGCGCTCAGGCGTCCGCAGCTCCCGCGGGCCAGCTCCTGCAAGCCTCAGCGGAGCCCCTCCCGGCAAAGCCCGGCGAGGCAAAGCCGATTCGCATCGATTTGAACCTGCCGGCCGCAGGTCAAGCCGCCGCCCCGCCGAAGAAGCCTGCCGCGGTGAAAAAGCCGAAGCCGGCGCCGGTCCAGAAAGCGGCTGCTTCGCAGGCATCGGCACCGCCTCCCGAGGCGCCCGCCTCAGCTTCGGCTCCGCAGCAGGTAGCTCCGGCCGAGACTGCTCCTAGCCCTGGCGTAAACTGGAATCCCTTTGGCCGGTAGTCTGAAATATTGGCTTCTAGCCATCGCAATTCCGATGATCGGCCTTGGCGCATCCTCCATGCAGAGCTGCGCCCAGGAGCCGGCCCCGGTGGCGGATAGCCGCGAGGCGAAGAAGGCGTTCGGTGCGGTGAAGGCGCCGGCGGGGCAAATGCGGCCGCAAGCCATCGGACAATATGACCGCGGCTGCGTCGCTGGCGCTGCGAAACTCCCCATGAACGGCCCCGGCTGGCAGGTCATGCGGCTGTCGCGGAACCGCTTTTGGGGGCACCCGGTGCTGCTCGCCTATCTCGGCAAGCTCGCCTCGGATACGCAGCGGCTCGACGGCTCGCCCGGCATCCTCGCCGGCGACATGGCGCAGCCCATAGGCGGCCCGTTGCTGGGCGGCCACGCCAGCCATCAAAGCGGCCTCGACGCCGATCTTTGGTACATGCCGATGCCCGGCCATACGCTGTCCACGGAAGAGCGGGAGCAGACATCCGCTCCCAACATGGTGAACGCGGCGACGCTGACCGTGGATAAGGCCGTGTGGACCGAGGCGCAGGTCAAGCTGCTGCGCCGCGCGGCGTCTTATCCGGAGGTGGCGCGCATTTTCGTGCATCCCGCCGTGAAGAAAGCGCTTTGCGAGGCCGCCGGCACCGATAGGGCTTGGCTGCAAAAGATCAGGCCGTGGTACAAGCACGACGACCATTTCCACATCCGCTTGAATTGCCCGCCCGGCAGCCCCTCTTGCGTGGCTCAAGCCCCGATCCCTGCCGCGGACGACGGCTGCGGCAAGGAACTCGACGATTGGTTCAAACGGCTTCGCGCCAAGCCGAAAGCGCTCACGAAGCCGCTCCCGCCGGCAAAGCCAATGCTTGTCTCCGACCTTCCGGCGGAATGCCAATCGCTGCTGGCTGCGACCGAGCAAGCCGAGAAAACGCAGGCTGCGGATTCGGGCCGCTAATATCAAGTCCGGTCGAGCGCTTCAGGAAGTCCCCCCTCATCCTGTCCTTCTCCCCGAGGGGAGAAGGGACGCCTGAATTATCGCCGAGGGCAGTTCGAGGGTGGGGAGAGAGACAGAGTGAGGGGGGACTTCGTAAAGTACTCAACCGGATTTGGCATTATTCCAGACCGCATGTTACAGATTGAGCAACAGCGTTAGCGACTTACGATTGGGCGGCCATGACAAACGCAGGCAACAAGCAAGAGGCGCAAATCGCCTACTGGAATAGCGCGGGCGGCGACCGCTGGGCTGCCGCGGCGGAGCACACCGACCGGATGCTTGAGCCCATCCAGCATGCGCTCGTTGCCCGGGCGAATTTGCAGCCGGGAATGGCCGTTCTCGACATCGGCTGCGGCTGCGGCGCGACAACGGTTGAGATCGCCAAGAGCGTGGGCAATTCCGGGCGGGTTCTTGCGGTTGACGTTTCCCAGCAGATGCTCGCCATCGCGAAAGACCGCTTTTCCGGCTTTCCTCAAGCTGAGACTTTGGAAGCGGACGCTGCCGCCTATCCCTTCGAGCAATTCGCGGATCTGGTCCTCTCGCGGTTCGGCGTGATGTTTTTCGGCGATCCGGCCGCGGCCTTCGCCAACATCCGCAAGGCCATCAAGCCGGGCGGCCGCCTCCTGTTCGCCTGCTGGCGCACACCTGAGGAGAACGAGTGGATGAGGGTGCCGCTTGAGGCGGCATTGAGCGCGGGCGTTCCTCCGGTGCCCCCCATGGGACCGGAAGAGCCTGGCCCCTTTTCTTTTGCCGATCCCGAGCGTGTGAAGCGGGTTCTCACGGCTGCGGGGTTCGCCGGGCTAACGCTTTCACCGGCCAGTTTTGCGCTCGACCTGGCGGCCGGAGGCGGCCTCGAAACCGCCGTTCAGCAGGCGATGACCATCGGAGCGGCGGCGGCACTTTTGCGAAAGCAGCCCGAAAGTTTGGTCGATGCCGCCCGCGAGAGCATCGAAAAGGCGCTCTGCCTCCACGAACGCGGCGGGACTGTTTCCTTGGCCGCCGAGATTTGGCTTGTCGAAGCGCTTCCCGGCTAGGCAGGCCGTTTCTTCGCCACCCATACGGCGTATGATTGTGCCGCGCCGCTGAAATATACGCCATCGTATAGGCGCGGGAGTAGCTCAATGCCGCGGATCGCTTCCGGTTGCGTGCTCACAGACGCCATCATGGCCGAAGCCGCCCGCTAGAGTGCCTCCGGAAAAGTGTGAAGCGGTTTTCCGAAAAGACGCACGGCAAAACAAAAAGTTAGAGCCCGCTTTTGTAAGAGGGGCAAAAGTCCGGGCAGCTAAGTAGTTCGTCGCGTTAATAGCCGCGGCGGCATTTCTAGGGTCCTCTCTCCCCTTGGGGAGAGAGACAGAGTGAGGGGGGATTTTGCGAAGCACTCAGCCTCAATATATTAGGCGCCCGGCTGCACCAAGCCATGCAGCATAAGGTCGAGGTGGGCTTCCATGTAGCGGTCTGCATCGACCGGCACGCGATTTGAGAACACAAGCAGCCAGAGGTGCATCAGCGCTGCTGGCGCGACGACGATTTCGGGGAATTCCAAAGCAGCCGAGCGGCGCACCTCTCCGCGTGCCACCCCCTGTTCGATTGCCTCGCGAAGTTTTTCTATAACCGGAGCGATGACTTCCTCGTGATATTCCCCGGCCAGTTCGGGGAAGCGCTCCGCCTCGGCAATCATCAAGCGGAACACCTCGCGGCCTTTCCGGTCGGCTTGCATGGTTCGATAAATAAATTCCAGGAGGCCTCGTAGAAACTCGACGGTGGACTTCTTTGGAATGGCAATGAACTGGTTCACATCCTGCAGGAACGGGCAGCGGAACTTGCGCACCACGGCGCGGAACAGCTCCTCCTTGCTGGGGAAGTAAACGTAAATGGTGCCCTTCGTGATGCCCGCACGCGCCGCCACGTCGTCGAGCCGCGTTCCGGCATAGCCGTTCCTTGTGAACTCTTCGAGTGCCGCATCCAGGATCTCGTCCGGCCGGAACGCCTTCCGGCGCGCCCTTTGCTTCGTTTCCACGGTCATGACAGCCGGTCCTTCCGTTCACCGCGCCTTGCGAAACTACTATTGACTTACCGGTTAGTCAATAGTAGAGAGCTGCGGTGAAGCCGAAAGCTCAGCGTTGAGAGGGGCGGATGGGGCGAAAGAACACGGATCGATTGAGAATTTTGCGCAGTCTGGGCCTCCGCGGGGGGCTTCTCGCGTTGCTTGGCGCCGCTTCCGTACTGGGCGGCTGCAACGCCAGCGAGCCGCCGAAGCGGGAAGCGGGGCGCGTCAAGGTCATCGCCGCGCGGCCCACGGATTTGGCACCGGTTGTCAGCCTGACGGGTGAAATCAAGGCGCGCTTCCAAAACGATCTTTCGTTCCGGGTGAGCGGCAAGATCGTCGAGCGCAATGTGGATGTCGGCGCTCACGTGCAGCCCGGCGACCTGTTGGCAAGGCTTGAGCCCAACGAGGAAGCGGCCAATCTCAAATCGGCGAAAGCCGCGGTCGAGGCCGCCGAAGCCCAGCTCAAGCAAGTTTCCGCCGTCTTCGAGCGCCAGAAATCGCTGCTTGCCAGCGGCTACACTACCCGGCGCGACTTCGACCAATCCCAGGAGGGTTACCGCACCGCGCAAGCTTCGCTCGACACCGCGAAAGCGCAGCAAACCCAGGCTGAGGATCAACTCGCCTATACCGAGCTCAAGGCGGATGTTCCCGGCCTGATTACCGCCCGCTTTGCCGAAACGGGGCAGGTGGTGCAGGGCGCGCAACCGGTCTTCACCATCGCGCGCGACGGCCCGAGGGACGCGGTTTTCGATGTCGACGAGGCGCTCTTAATCTGCGCGCCCCAAGAGCTGACGATCCAGGTCGCCCTTGCATCGAACCCTGGCATCGTGGCGGAGGGCCAAGTGCGCGAGGTGGCCCCCACGGTCAACACGAATAGCGGGACCATTAGAGCCAAGATCGAATTGAAGAACGTCCCGCCCGGGATGACGCTTGGCGCGCCGGTTATAGGTTCCGGGCGGGTCGAGGCGCCGCAAGGGTTTGCCGTGCCGTGGAACGCCCTCGTCAAGGCCGGGAGCAAACCCGCCGTGTGGGTTGCCGATCCGCAAAGCAAGGCCGTCCAGCTGCGGCCGGTCACCGTGGCACGCTACGAGGCCGGCCGGGTGCTTCTGAAAGACGGCCTCAAGCCAGGTGAGCTTGTCGTCACGGCGGGGTCGCAATTGCTGTGGCCCGGCCGGGTTGTCGAGCCGGTAGAGGAGGCGGGCCAATGATGAGACTTCCTGTACTAACCCGCGGCGCGCGTGGCTTACCCCTCATCCTGTCCTTCTCCCGCAAGGGGAGAAGGGACGCTCGAATTACCCTCAATGCTGTGGATAGGGCACGCTCCCCTCTCCCCTTGCGGGAGAGGGGCAGGGGTGAGGGGGTAGCGGGCAGAAACATTGGGATGATGAAGCTTTCTTCCGTCTTCATTCCTGTCTTTATCTGCGCCCTGGCGCTTTCCGGGTGCGGCGAGCAAAAGAGGGCGGAAACGCCCCCAGTACGGCCTGTCCTTTATGCCGAGGCCGATCCGCAAACCAGCGTGATCCTGGGGCCGTTCGCGGGCAACGTGGAGCCGCGCTATAAGACGCAGCTTGGCTTCCGCACCTTCGGCCGGCTCATCGCCCGCGGGGCGGAGGTTGGCGAGGTTGTGAAGCAAGGCACGCGGCTAGCGGCGCTCGATCCGGCTCTTCAGGCAGCGGCGCTCCGCAGCGCGCAGGCCGAGCTGGCAAGCGCCGAGGCTCAGCTCGCCAACGCGGAAGGAGCCGAAGGGCGGCAGCGCGCTTTGCTCGACCGGGGGGATACGCCCACGGCGGTGGCCGAGCTGGCTCAGAAAAACCGGGAGGGCGCGGCCGCCCGTGTGGTGCAAGCCCAGGCCACGCTGACGAAGGCCAGGGAGCAGCTTTCCTATACCGCGATCGTCGCCGATACCGACGGTGTGATTACCGCCTGGGATGCGGAGATCGGGCAGGTGGTTGCGCCGGGCAAGACCATTGTGACCATCGCCCGGCCGGACGTGAAAGAAGCGGTCTTCGATCTTCCCGAGCAGCTGATCGCCAGCCTTGGCGCGGGTGCGACGGTCGAGATCGCCCTGCAGCTCGATCCGTCGATCAAGACGCAAGGCCGGGTGCGCGAGCTGGCGCCCGAGGCCGATCAGGCGACCCGGAACCGGCGCGTGAAATTCTCGCTCGATGCCGCCCCGGAGGCATTTCGCCTCGGCTCCACGGTGACAGCCTCGCTTACGAAGCCTGTCAGTTCTTCCGTCATCCTGCCAGCCTCCGCGCTTATTGAAAAGGACGGCAAGACCGGCGTGTGGGTGATCGATCCGGACAAGCAGACCGTTCAGGAGCGCGCCGTCACGTTAAGCGAGCGCGGTTCCGGCACCGTCACGATAAGCGCGGGGCTAGCAAAGGGCGAGCGCGTGGTAACGGCGGGCGTGCATTCGCTCGTACCCGGCCAGGCCGTGCGCGTTTTCGAGAATTCTGATGCGGAGACAAAGCGGTGAACGGTTTCAACCTCTCCGAATGGGCGCTCAAGCGCAAATCCCTCGTGTGGTATTTCATGGCTCTGTCCCTGGCCGCGGGCATCCTCTCCTACCGCGAGCTTGGCCGCGAGGAAGACCCGCCCTTCACCATCAAGACCATGGTGATCCAGGCCAATTGGCCGGGCGCGTCCACGGGGGACATGATCCAGCAAGTCACCGACCGCATCGAGAAGAAGCTTGAGGAACTCGATACGCTCGACTTTGTCCGGAGCTACACCGTGCCCGGCCAAGCCATGGTCTTCGTGAACCTCCGGGACACGACCCGCGCCCGCGAGATCCCCGCGATCTGGAGCAAGGTGCGGAACATGATCTCGGATATCCAGCACGAGTTTCCGCAAGGGGTGCTGCCGCCGGGGTTCAACGATCAGTTCGGCGACGTGTTCGGCAGTGTCTATGCCTTCACCGGCGACGGGCTTAGCATGCGCCAGCTGCGCGATTACGTGGAGGATGTCCGCGCCAAGGTTCTCAAGGTTCCCAATGCCGGCAAGGTCGAGCTGATCGGCACGCAGGACGAGGTAATCTACCTGGACTTTTCCACGCGCCAGCTCGCCGCGCTCAGCCTCGACGGCCAGGCGATCGTCAAGAGCCTCCAGGCTCAGAATGCCATTACGCCTTCAGGGACGATTCAGGCCGGGCCGGAGCGCATCAGCGTGCGCGTCGACGGCCAGTTCAAATCCGAGGAAAGCCTCCGCAACGTGAACCTGCGCGTGGGCGACCGCTTCTTCCGCCTGACCGATATCGGCACGATCACGCGCGGCTATGCGGACCCGCCGCAGCCGGTGTTCCGCTTCAACGGCCAGCCGGCCATCGGGCTTGCCGCCGGTATGAAGGCCAATAGCAACGTTTTGCAATTTGGCGAGGCGCTTAAACGCCGCATGGCGGAGATCGTCGCGGAGCTTCCCATCGGCGTGGGGGTCCACCTCGTCTCCGACCAGCCCGCTGTCGTCGAGAAGGCCGTCGGCGGCTTCACGGAAGCGCTGTTCGAGGCGGTCGGGATCGTGCTGATCGTCAGCTTCATCAGCCTTGGCCTCAGGGCCGGCCTGGTCGTCGCCTGCGCTATCCCGCTGGTTCTCGCGATCACCTTCGTCTTCATGCATTATACCGGGGTCTCGATGCAACGCGTGTCGCTCGGCGCGCTCATCATCGCGCTCGGGCTGCTCGTCGACGACGCAATGATTACCGTCGAAATCATGGTGGCCAAGCTGGAGGAAGGCCAACCGCTGACCAAGGCGGCAACCTATGCCTTCACCTCGACCGCTTTTCCGATGCTCTCCGGCACGATTGTGACCATCGCGGGCTTTGTGCCCATCGGCCTCAACGACAGCATGGCGGGCGAGTACACCTTCACGCTGTTCACCGTCATCGCTTCGTCGCTCTTGATTTCGTGGGTCGTGGCCGTGCTGTTCACGCCGCTGCTTGGCGTGACGCTGCTGCCCAAGACCATGAAGCGCCACGAGGAGGGGAGAACGCGGTTCGCGGCGGCATTCGACAATTTGCTGCTGGCCGCGATGCGCCGCAAATGGCTTACCATCGGCGTCACGGCTACGGTGTTCGCGGTCTCGCTCGTTGGCCTTAGTCTCGTGCAGCAGCAGTTCTTCCCGTCCTCGGATCGCCCCGAGCTGGTCGTCGACCTCACCTTGCCGGCATATTCCTCCATCGGCGAAACCAAGGCCCAGGTGGACCGGCTGGAGAAGGCGCTGGCGCAGGATGGCGATATCGAGCGCTGGAGTTCCTATATCGGGCGCGGCGCGGTGCGCTTCTATCTGCCTCTCGATTTGCAGCTGAACAACCCGTTCTTCGCGGAGACGATCATCGTCACCAAGAGCTTCGAGGCGCGCGAGCGCGTGCAAGCGCGGCTCGAAAAGCTTTTCCGCGAGGAATTCGTTGGCATCGACGGGCTGGTAAGGCCGTTGGACCTGGGCCCGCCCGTCGGGCGGCCGGTTCAATACCGCCTGAGCGGGCCGGACACCGGCAAGGTTCGCGAGCTGGCGCAGCAGCTGGCCGCCGTGGTTTCCCGCAATCCCTCGATTGGCGACGTGTTCTTCGACTGGAACGAGCCGGGAAAGGTGCTGAAAATCAACGTCGCGCAGGATAAGGCGCGCCAGTATGGGATCAGCTCCGAGGAAATCGCCGCGACGCTCAACAATGTGACCGGCGGCGCCGCCATCACCCAGGTTCGCGATGGCATTTACCTTGTAAACGTTGTGGGGCGGGCACGCGAGAGCGAGCGCACCTCGGTGGAAACCTTCCAGAACCTGCAAATTCCGGGGCCGAACGGCCAAGCCCTGCCGCTGACCGCCTTGGCGAGCATCGGCTATGAGCTGGAGCAGCCGCTCGTATGGCGGCGCGACCGGCTGCCCACGATCACCATCAAGGCTGGCGTGCTTGGCGACATGCAGCCGGCCACGGTTGCCCGCGCTCTGGCCCCGGCCATCAAAGACTTCATCGCGAAGCTGCCCGCCGGCTACAGCGTGGCGATAGGCGGCGCGGTCGAGGAAAGCGCCAAGGCCGAGGGTCCCATCGCAGCCGCGGCGCCGCTCATGCTGTTTATCATTATGACGGTGCTGATGGTGCAGTTGCAAAGCTTCCAGAAGCTGCTGCTCGTGGTGTGCGTCGCGCCGCTGGGCTTGATCGGCGTGGTTGCCGCGCTGCTGCTCAGCGGCAAGCCGCTGGGATTCGTCGCCTATCTGGGCGTACTGGCGCTCATCGGCATTATCATACGTAACGCCGTGATCCTGCTCACTCAGATCGACGATCTGCGCGAGGAGGGGTATGCGCCCTGGGACGCCGTGGCGCGCGCGGCGACGCACCGTATGCGGCCTATCCTGCTGACGGCCGGAGCGGCGAGCTTCGGCATGATCCCCATTGCGGGCGAGGTGTTCTGGGGCCCGATGGCCTATGCCATGATCGGAGGCATTCTCTGCGCGACGCTGCTGACGCTGCTGTTCTTCCCGGCCCTGTATGTGGCCTGGTACGGCATCAAGGAACCGGCGCAATGCCCGGATACGCGATGCGAGCCGGTGTCAGCCGGATAGACGGCCGCGGTTCCGCCGGCGCGGGGGAATTCGCGTGTGTTATCTGCGGCATCTCCCCGGATGGCGGCCCAAGCGGCTTCCAGGATGACGCGGTGTGTGAGCGCCGCACCGGCGTCAAATATCCAGCGCGGCTTTGACGATATCGGGCCGGTTATAGGTGCTGGCGAAGGTCGAGGCGGGGTAGAAGTCCGGGGCGGTGTCGAAGCCGCGATTGACGTGCCAGCCGATGAGGTCTTCGCCGCCGGGCGAGGCGGCGTAATAGCCTTGTGGCGTCCAGGCGATGTAGCGGCGGTCCTTGGCGTGGACGAACAGCGCGAGCAGCTCCTGCCCGTCGGAGAGCCGGTGCCAGCGGATAGTGCCGTCGTAATAGGCTGCCGCAACGAGCTTGCCACTGCCGCTTATGTTCACGCCAAAAGCGACACCGGGGATGGCCTTTTTCCACAGCTCGCCACCATCTGCGCGATAGGCCCGTAGGTAATAGTCCGTGCCGAGCGCAAAGCGCGACGCGTCCGGCGAGATGGCCAGCGCGCGACCACCATCATACTGGTCAAGCTTAATGAGCTTGCCGTTCAGCTTGGGGAAGTCATTATTTTCCCAATCGCTGACGTCGAGGCCGTCCGTCCTGGGCGCAGCGAGGCCGGGCACGGCATCCCGAGCGTTGCGAAGTTCGAACGCGGCGAGATCGAACAAAACGGGCGTTTTATCGCCATAGCTCAGCCCGAAGCGCACGCGGGCGCCATCGGCGGATAGCGTGAACGCCTCGCGCAACTTGCCGCGCATATCGGCGGTGACGCCCTCCTGCCAGACGCGCTCGGCGCCATCCGGCGCGATAAGGCCGAAAGCGGGATCGGTTGCCCCCGCCGCAATGCCGCCGCCGCAGGGCAGAAGCTCCATGATGGTGGCTTGCGACAGCGGCGCTTCGCTGCGGCGGCCCCGGCCCTGGTCTTGCCAAATCACAATAGACGATTCGGGATAGCCATAAGTTCCGCCAGCATAAAGCCGTGTGCCATCAGCGGACCAAGCGACGCTGCTGAGATCACCTCCGTTGACGCCGCCCGTATCCGCGGCATAAAGCCGTTTCAGCGTGCGCGCATCGTAAACCTCAACCGCCGTGCCGTCGCGGAAGCCGATGGCGAGCTTGGCGCCTTCCGGGTGCACAGCGACGCTGAAAGGTCGCTTGCCGCCTCGCGCAGGAGCCTTCGCTTCAATCCGCCCATCCGCGCCATAGCGGCGGATCTGCCCATTATAGGCCACGGTATAGAGCCGGTTCGCGCCATCGAAGTCCGCGCCATAGCCGGGCTTGCCGCTATAATCCTTATCCTCGGCGGCAAGCCGCCAACCCGGCGCCTCCCATAGCCGCATGCCTTCGCCGTTGGCGAGCACCGTGGCGAGGCGGCTGCCATCGGGCGAAAAGGCCAGATGGAGGATCGCACCGCCGAGGGGGCCCAGGCGGGTGACAAGCCGCCCGGTAGCGGCTTCGAAAATATAAATGCCGTCATCATTGCTCCAGCCGCCGCCGCCACCCATTTGCCGTTCGGTGACAGTGCCGCGGCGTAGATCTTACCGTAATCACCTTCGCCGATCGGCACACGCAAAGTGCGCAACAGCTCCGGGCTGCCGCGCCCGCCTTCGGGCAGCGCCCAGAGCCGCGCCGTCTTGTCGTCCGAGCCGGTCACCATCAGCGTACCCGCCGCATCCACGCCGATGCGATTGATCATTGCCGTATGCATCCCCGGCTCGATGCGCAGGAACACATCGCCCGCCTGCGGCAGCGGCACCTCCGCCGGCTTCGCCACCACGATGCCGCCCTGCCCCGCTGGCAGCTCAGCGAGAAACGTCTCCGCCAGCTCCGCGAAAAACGGATGCCGGTCGCGATAGTGCCGGATGAACGCCTCGACGATCTTCGGATTACCCGAAGCCTTGGCCTCGCCCCAGGCCACCGTCACCTCGGTAACCTCCATCTCGGCCTTCGGCAAAGTCGCGCTTTGGCCAGCCTTCAATCCGAACTTCGTCAACGCCTCGTAAATCTTCTGCCGCTCATCGACAGGCGTGACGTTGTAGCCATTGAACGGCATTGGGATGTCCACGGCCGGCACATCGGGCGTGCGCACGCAGATGAGCCTTTTCATGTCGTGGGCGAGCTTCGCTTCCGCGTAGACCCATTCGGAATCGATCGCGCGCGCCGACCAGATCACGACCACGGCTTTCGCGGCCTTGATCTCGTCGCGGATCACCTTCCAGAACACGTCCATGGGCAGGAGCTTCGAGTCGAACCAGACGCTGTGGCCGGCCTTGGTGAGGTCCAGCGCAAGGTCTTCCGTCGCCTTCGGCGCGCTCTGACTGTAGCTGATAAAAATGTCGGCCAAAGCACACCCCGCGTTCAGCGCCGGCCCGAGCCGCAAATGACTCGATCTTTGCAATTTCTAGCGCAATTGAAGCAAGTGCTCAACTTCGTTGGCCGCTGCACGGCGAGGCGTCATCGCCGTGCAAGGCTCTAGTACCCGCTGGCGCTGAGGTATGAGGCACAGCCATAGCGCGTTACCCCTCATCCTGTCCTTCTCCCAATGGGAGAAGGGACGCCCTGACAACGGCCGCGGTTCTCCCTGCGCTGGCGGCGGAAACGTGATAAGTAGTGCACGCTTGCACGCCTTCGCTATAGTGAAGCGAGGCGCGGCTATGCGTCATCGCGAGGCGCTTTAGCGCCGTGGCGATCTAGGAAGGTTTGCACGGCGCTCGGGTCTGAAAGCTTCTGGATTGCTTCGCTTTCGCTCGCAATGACAGTGGCTGTGTCTTCGCGGGAAGAGAAAATACAATGAACGGTGCATGGATCGACCGCTTTCCCTCGCTTAACAAGCTGCCGGAGCAGGTGCGCAAGCGCTTGGAGGCTGACAGCCGGATCGTCGCGCTGCCCGAGGGCACGCGCATCTTCGGCGCCGGCCAGTCTCCGGCGAATTTCCTGCTGCTCCTCGAAGGTTCGATCCGCGTCCAGCAGGTTTCCGAAGGCGGGCGCGAAATCGTCCTCTACCGCGTCTCCGCCGGCGAAAGCTGCGCGCTCACCACGGCCTGCCTCATGGGGCACGACCACTATCAGGGCGAGGGCATCGCGGAGACGCCCATCGAGGCCGTCGCCATCCCGCGCGACACCTTCGACGAACTGATCGCCACCTCGCCCGTCTTCCGGCAGTTCGTGTTCAACGCTTTCAGCGCGCGGATCACCGACCTGTTCCGGGTCATCGACGAAATCGCCTTCGCGCGCATGGACGTGCGGCTCGCGCAAAAGCTGCTGCAGCTCAAAAACGCAAAGGGCGATATCGAGGCGACGCATCAGCAGCTCGCGGTCGAGCTTGGCACCGCGCGCGAGGTGGTCAGCCGGCAGTTGAACGAGTTCCAGCGGCGCGGCTGGCTCAAGAGCGGCCGGGGCGTAATCTCCATCGTGCAAGATGCCGCCCTTCAGGGCCTCGTCCGCGCCGCTTAGCGCAGGATCGCTTCGACGCATCGTCATCCCGGAACGGCGCTTGCGCCGTATCCGGGATCTTAAAGAACTCCAGCGCTCTTGGCGGTCCCGGATAGCCGTAACCGGCTTCCGGGATGACGCCCATCGTTTCCGTCAACGCCTATCCGGCGCCAAGTATTTCACGGTACTGTGACAAAGTTACAGACCGGAGCCGGGCTATAGCGGTAAGCCTTCAGTACTGGATATGGAGGAGTCATCATGAGCAAGAACGTCGGCACAATCGAGCGCATCCTGCGGATCGTCGTAGGCTTGGCATTAATCGCAATCGTTTTCGTAGGCCCGCAAACCCCCTGGGGATGGATCGGCGTTGTCCCGCTGCTCACCGGCTTGATCGGCTGGTGCCCGCCTTACGCCATTTTCGGCATAAGCACCTGCAAGAGGTAGTTGCCTGCTCCGCCTCAAGCGGGCCAAATGGCTCCCCGCCCGTCATTCCGGAAGAGCAACTTGAGCGGAACGGTAAAACATACATTACGGGGGCCATCTTGGCCCCTTACTTTTTTGTGACGCACACGGCCTGATTTCCGCGGCCCGGCTCACCTGGACAAATTCGCGGGCGCTTCAATATAGTTGAAGGTGTGTGGCCGGTTTGGCCATTCATGCTCAACAGCTGAAGCGTGGTAGATGACAAAAATAAGTAAAATTGGGTGGAAACGGCTTGCACTCGCGTGCTCGCTCGCAGTCTTGCCGGCGGTGGCATCGGCGCATGGCCCGACGCGGCAGAAAATCGTTGAAACGGTGGACATCGACGCGCCTTGCGCCAAGGTCTGGGCCAAGATCGGTAATTTCCAGGACATGTCCTGGCTTCCGGCGGTTGCGAAGACGGAAGGGCAGGGCGGAAATGAGAAAGGTGCGACCCGCACGCTGACTTTGAAGAATGGCGGCGTCATCGAGGAAAGCCTCGAAAAGCATGACGATGAAGCCATGATGTACTTCTACCGCATCAATCACGTCGATGTGAAAGTCTTGCCGGTGACCAACTACTCGTCCTGGCTGAGCCTGAAGCCAGGCGAGGGCGCAAAATGCACCGTGGAATGGAAGGGCGCCTTCTACCGCGGCTATCCCAACAACGATCCGCCGCCGGACCTGAACGACGACACGGCGATCGCCGCCGTCACGGGGATTTACCGCAGCACCCTCGACGCCCTGAAAAAATCCATCGAAAGCGGCTCGTGAGCCGCGGCAAGGTTCGCCGCATTTCCAGGGCGGCGGCGATCTGCGCTGCTGCCCTATTCGCGGCTCCAAGCTTCTCGGGCGAGGAAGCCTTCGTCACCTGCCAGAACGGCAACAGCGTTGCGGTTGTGGACCTGGACCGGATGAGCGTGGCCGCCAAGCTTGAAATCCCCGGCAATCCGGTGGGCGTCGCGGTAACGCCGGACGGCGCCAAGGTTTTCGTGACAAGCTCCGAAGGTAAAACCCTTTCGGTCATCGACGCCGCGCAGCGCAAGCTCATCAAGACCATCCCGCTCAAAGGCGGTCCCTTCGGCGTGGCCGTCCATCCTTCCGGCAGCCCGGTCTATGTCACCGATTGGTTCGAGCATCGCGTTTTCGTGGTTTCCCCCGGGAAGGGCGGCATCGAGGCGGAGGTGAGCGTCGGCAATTCGCCCTCCGGCATCGCGGTCACGGCCGATGGCGCGACCATCGTCACCGCCGATAGGGACAGCGACCGGCTCAGCTTCGTCGACGCGAAAACCTTGACCGTCAGGGGCAGCGCCAAGACCGGATCGCGCCCGTTCGGCGTCACCATCGACGACGCCACGCATCGCGTGTTCACCGCGAATGTGGCCAGCAATTCCGTAACCGTTGCCGATCTCGACTCGGGCAACGTGCTGGCCGAGGTGAAAACCGGCGAGCGCCCCTACGCGGTGGCACTCGCTTCGGGGAAGGCGTTCGTCACCAATCAATATGCCGGCACCTTGTCCGTGTTCGACGCGAAAACCTACGCGCCGCTTGCCGAAATCGAGACCGGGGAATACCCCGAAGGCATCGCCGCCAGCGCGGACGGCAAATTCATTTACGTTGCGAATTGGTTCGACAACGTGCTCATGAAGATCGATGCGGTTTCGTTGAAGGCCGTGGGCAAGGTTGAAACCGGGAATGGCCCGCGGGCCTTCGGCGCCTTCATCCGCAAAACGCGTTGAGCAGCGCGGGGGCCAGCGAAAGAATGGCGCGTGGCCAGACGGCGGTGGTCAGGCGCTTGCTTTCGTGCTCGCCCAGAAAAGAGACCACGGGCTCCCAGTGCTTGCGGTAATCGCGGATCGCCCGCAGCGTCGCCTTGTCAAACTCCAGCAGCGTTGCAACGGCCTGCCGATTCCCGGTGCGGGTTTGAGCACGCAGCGATTTAGCTTGGAACCCCAGCTGCAAGGAGCGCAACAGCCAGACGGCTTCGAACTCGACGATGACCTTGCTCACCTTGCAGGCCAGTCCCCATTCGACAAATCCCGCTACCAGCTCGCTGCCGGCCGAGCAGGTGACGCAGCCTCCCTCGCTGCACGCGGGGGCAACACAATAGTGCGTCAGCTCGTAGGTATCGAGCCCGCGCGGAAGCTGCTTGGAAGAAACGCCGGGCTGCACATGAGGTCCGACAGTTGGCAACATGCGCTGGTAGCCGGCCACCCTGCCGCAGCGCACGGAAATTAGGTGAACCGCGTCTGGGCGCTCAAACTGGTCGCGCTCAAGGCCCTCCGTATTGGCAAGAACTTTCCAGCCGAGTTCCTCGGCAAAAGCGCGGTACCGCAGCCGGTAAACCTGCTCCATGAGCGCTGAGTAGCGCCCAGCGTCCTGGCCCGAAACGACATAAATCATTGGCACCGCCCCCGCTTGGTCCCAGTAGAGTTTCATCACGGGTTCGAACGCTGAACCATTACGCGATCACGTAATGGTTTTGGCCAGAAATCTTGACCGCTGCGGCGCCGTCACCCCGCCATCGCGAGCGGGCCTTCACCGCCGCGGGCGTCCATGGCCTGGCGCCGGGTTGCGGACCTGGCTTCGCGGCTCCGTGGCGCAGTCAGGTAATGATGCCCCAGCGGATGGCGTTTGCCACCGCCTGGGCGCGATTTGCGGCGCCAAGCTTGCGGCGCGCGTTGGCCAGATGCTTGTCGGCCGTATGCTCGGAAATGCTCAGGATCGCGCTGATTTCCCACTCGGTCTTGCCGCCGGCGGCCCACTTCAGGCATTCCACCTCGCGCGATGTCAGCCCGGAGCGCTCGCGCTTTTTCTCCCGGTCGCGAAGCTCGATGGCGCGGCCGATCGCGTAGGCGCAGATCATGGCTATCATTCCCCGGGCGGTTGGAGGAACATCGGCCACCTCACCGCCCAGCGACGCCGCCAGAACGCCGCCGCCGGGGGCGATCATCGGCACCGTGAACCCAGCATTGAGATTGAACTCGGCAGCTTCGCCGAACATCCTGCCGGTAAGGGCGGTGTGCTCCCGGCGCATAAAGGATTCGAACTCGGACCAGAGGAATGGCGAAAGATCGCACTTGCAGCGGCGGATAATGGGGTCGATGTGAACGTAATCCTGGCTGACATAACGGTCCATCCAACCGGGCGGAAATGCCGATACAAGGAGATGCCGCCTCTGCATATGCGGCTTATGCTCATGGGGCTGCGGCATGCTGCCCGCAATCATCGAGGTCAGGCCGTAGCGGCCCGTGAAGCTCGTCAGGCCGTCGCAAATGTCCTGCGCGGTGACCGCCCGGCTTAGCCTGCCGATTACGTCATAGGTTTGATCCAACGAGAGAACCATGACCATCCGGAATCTGGCCGCTCGAGCTGGCCGCGCTCAAGACGCTCCGCATCGGCAAAAAATCTCCTGCTGGACTCCTCGGCAAAAGCCCGCAGCCGGTAATCCTGCCGCATGAGGGCTGAGTAGCGCCCAGCGTCCTAGCCTGAGACGGCATAAATCATTCATACTACCACCGCAAGCCCACAGTGGAGAGCCCCAGTGGAGATTCAGCACAGGTTGGAACGCTGAACCATTACGCGATCGCGTAAAACCGTTGGCCAGAAGTCTTGACGGCTTCCGGGCGGGTGTCCCGGCACTGTCAGGTAATGATGCCCCAGCGGATGGCGTTTGCCACCGCCTGGGCGCGATTTGCGGCGCCAAGCTTGCGGCGCGCGTTGGCCAGATGCTTGTCGGCCGTATGCTCGGAAATGCTCAGGATCGCGCTGATTTCCCACTCGGTCTTGCCGTCGGCGGCCCACTTCAGGCATTCCACCTCGCGCGTCGTGAGCCCGGAGCGCCTGCGTTTTTTCTCCCGGTCGCGAAGCTCGATGGCGCGGCCAATCGCATAGGCGCAGATCACGGCGATCATACCGTGAGCCTCCGGAGGAACATCGGCAGCTTCGCCGCCCAGCGACGCCGCGATAACCTCTCCACGAGGGGGAGCCATCGGCACCACGAACCCCGCCTTGAGATTGAACTCGGCGGCTTCGCCGAACATCCTGCTGGCAACGGCGCTGTGATCCGCGCGCACGAACGGCGCGGCCTCGGACCACAGGAACGGCTTGGGATCGCACTTGCTGCGGCGGACAATCGGATCGATATGCGCGTAATCCTGGGTGAAATATTGGTCCATCCAGCCGGGTGGAAATGCCCCCATGAGCATATGCCGCCTCCGCACGACGACTTTATGCTCATTGGACGCGGGCAGGCTTGCCGCCCACATCCGGGTGAGGCCGTAACGGCCGGAGAAGCTCGTCACGCCATCGCAGATTTCCTGCGCGGTGACTGCCTGGCTCAGCCTGCTGATCACGTCGCAGGTTCGATCCAACGAGAAAACCATTCCCCCCCGGGAGCCGGGTTGAATCCGGTCCCGCCCCACGTAGCACGAGCTTTGTTTTACGCCCCGCGGTGCAATATCGCAATGCGGTGTACTCGACATATTGTTTTGCCGGGCTGGCAAGGTGCTCCGGCGGCACCGGATGGCCTCGGCGGGTGCGTTTTGGGGTTGGGGGGTGTCCGCGGCGGTCCAGCCGCCTCGCGGCGACGGAAAACACAACCATGGATAGCCTGGACAGGCGACGCAACCTGCGTTGCGTGCCGCGGGGATCGATCCTATGCTGGGCGGGTGGCAGCGTCGCGGAGCCGGTTCCGTGGCTGCCGCGTCGTGCGTGAACTGAATGCCCGGGCGCCGTGGCCTGAGTGGATATTGGATTGCGATGGTTCGGCGCTTAATTCTTCTGAGTTGTTTGGCGGCGCTAACGCCCGTGCCGGCGCCGTTGCGCGCCCAGCCGGCGCAAGCGGGGCCTTCGGCCTTCGCCACCGAGGCCATCGACCGCGGCGTCTTCAAGGAGGGGGAGGTTCGGCGTCTCGAAGGCCATTTCCGGTCTTGGCGCATCGTTTGCGACGAAGTCGTCCGCCTGAAACAGCGTTTCTGCAGCCTATCCACCATAGGAGCGGATGCGGCCGGCCTGCCGGTTGCGGGGCTGATCGTGTCCACGAGCGACGAAGGCCGCCCGGCCGCGCTCATCCACCTGCCGCATGGCGTGGCACTGAGCCAGGGCGTCGAAGTAGTGGCCGGTCTGCCGGCTGGAAGCGCGGCACTTCGGGAGAAGGCGCCCGGCGGCGGGAAGTCTGCCGGCAAGCCCCGGCGGAGCGAGGCGGCGTTGAAGCTCGCCTTCCCCTCATGCGATGCGCAAGGTTGCATGACGCTCTGGAATCTGACGCCGGCGCAAATAGGCGCGCTTCAGGCAGGCGGCACGCTGCGGATACGGTACTCGATGCTGCCGGCGCGGAGTTTCTGGCTGACGCCGCGGGCCGCCCGGCCGCCTTCCCCCATGGGCATCGTTGTCGATGGCGCCGGCTTCGCGGACGCAATAAGGGCTTCGGCGAGCAGCGGCCCCACGCAAAACTAACCTCCCAATTGCCTTGGCTGCCCGTTTCTGGCCCATTTTACACAGGTGGCAAGTTTTTGCTTGGATAAGTTCAACGGCCCGCCCGCCAGCAGGTAGCGACTCGCTAGTAAATACCCTTATAGGTTGCATCAATCAGCTGCCGTTTTCGCTTATGAGTTGCGCGTGGGCATCTATCAGCCTGCCGGACTCGAGGCGGTGGGATTCGCTAACGCTTCGTTATCGCGGAATATGTCTAAATTCGCGTCTTCGGTAGGCTTCAATGATTTCAATGGGTTACAAGTTAGGTCCGGTAGGCTGCTGCCAGCGGGGAAGGATAATTTAGTATGAGCATTTCCATACAATTGGGCTGTAAGCCCGGAATAAACGCGGTCGAGCGGCGCGCGCAAAGGGCGGCCGGCAACAAGCCGCGGGCTGCTGTGGCACTTCGCAAAGCGGCCTCAGGTGCCGCCGCGGCCGCGCTGCTGCTCTGTTTCGCAGGCGGCACGCCGGCTTCGGCGCAGACCGCCATCTCTGGCCCAGGCCAAGTCAACACGCAGGGCGCATCGGCAAGCACCCCCGACGGCGTCGCGATCGGCGACACCGCAACCGCGAACGGCGCGAATTCGATTGCCGTTGGTGGTTCATCGTCGGCATATAATGGTGGCGACACCGCGGTGGGCAGCGGTGCGACAGCCGGCGTCAATGGTGTGGGCTCAAATGCAACCAACACCGCGATTGGCTTTGGAGCCTCGGCAACGGGAACCAATTCGACTGCCACCGGCGCGGGCTCCGCGGCTACGGGACTGGATTCCTCGGCCTATGGCTGGGGTTCGTCTGCTTCCGGAGCCAACGCAACCACCTTGGGCTACAGTGGGCAGGCAAGCGGCGATAACGCCGCGGCCGTCGGTTCCTATGCGAACGCTTCCGGAGCCAACGCAACCGCGTTGGGCTTTGCGGCGCAAGCAAGCGGCGTCAACGCGGTGGCCGTCGGTATCGGTGCGACCGCTAGCGGGCTATACTCCGTCGCCATCGGCACCAATAATTCAGGCGTCGCGACCGCCGCTGGCGATAACGGGATCGCCATCGGCGGCAATTCATCCGCCGGGTATGCTGGGGGCATCGCGCTAGGTGCGGGCGCGCTCGCGGCCAACGCCAACGATGTGGCACTCGGCACGGGCTCGGTGACGGCGGCGCCGCATACGGGGACGTTCGACATGACCGGCGGCACCGCGGCGGCAACGTCTCCAGCGTCGGTGGTCTCCGTTGGAAGTTCGGGTTCGGAGCGCCAAATCCAGAATGTGGCGGCCGGCGTGATTTCGACCACCTCGACCGACGCGGTGAACGGCTCGCAGCTCTACAGTGTGGCGGCTGCCGGCAATGCCACGGGAACCACGGTTGCGGCGGCGCTTGCCGGTGGCTCGACTTATACGGCCGGCAGCGGCATCTCGGCGCCAAGCTACGCCGTCTATGGCTCGACCCAAACCTCGGTTGGCGGAGCCGTCGCCGCGTTGCAAATTCTGAGCCCGGTGCAGTATTCGGATAGCTCCGGCAACCCCACGCCGCAAGTGCCCGGCAACAACGTCACTCTGGTTGGGACCGGAGGTGGAACCGCCGGCGGCCCGGTCCTCCTGCATAACGTCGCCGCGGGCATTGCCCCCACCGATGGGGTGAATGTGAGCCAGTTGCCGGGGAGCTGGCAGTCGCCTGCCTCGAACACCTTTGTGTTCAGCAATCCGGCCAGCGGCGGCGGCGAGGTCACCTTGAGCAACGTCGCTCCGGGGCTCGTCAGCGCCTCATCCACGCAGGCTATCAACGGCTCGCAGCTCTACGCCGTCAATCAGTCTGTCAACCAGCTCCGGAACCAGGTGAACTCCAACTTCAATGAGTTGAGCGGCGGCATCGCCTCGGCCATGGCGCTGGGGATGATGCGCTTCGACGACAGGGGAGGAAAGTTGTCGGCTGGCATTGGCGTCTCCGGCTACGACGGGCAAACGGGCTTTGCCGCCGGCGCTGGCTACACGTCCATGGATCGCGATTGGCGATTCTCCGCCGGCATTACCTTCTCTCCGACCGCGAGCCGGACCGACGTGGGCGCGGGCGCCAGCGCCGTCTACACCTTGAACTAGAGCGCACGATCGCCGAAAGGCGTACCTTGGCCGGAGGTCACGCCTCTCACCCTGTCCCGCGAAGTGTTACAGGATGCCGAGCTTCTTCTGCAGGCTCGACGAGGAGGTCGTGTACTGAAAGACGATGCGCTTGTCCGGGTATATGTAGCGGTGTGCGGCTTGCGCCATGAGCGCCGCCTCGTGGAAGCCGGAGAGGATGAGCTTGAGCTTGCCTGGATACCAATTGATGTCGCCGATGGCGAAAATGCCGGGCTCGGAGGTCTGAAACTTTTCCGTATCGACGGGGATGAGGTTCTCTTGCAGGTTCAGGCCCCAATCCGCCACGGGCCCGAGCTTCATGGTCAGGCCGAAGAACGGCATGAGCCGCTCCGCCTCGATCTGGAACTCCCGGTCCGGCCCGCCGTCCACCGGCCCGCGCATGGTCAGGCTGCGCAGCTCGCCATCCTCGCCATGAAGCTTCATCACCTGCCCGAGCAGGAATTTGACCCGCCCTTCGGCTTGGAGCGCGCGCATTTTGTTGACGGAATCGGGTGCCGCGCGGAACTCGGGGCGGCGGTGGATCAGGGTCACCGACTTGGCCACGGGCTCAAGGTTCAGCGTCCAGTCGAGCGCGGAATCGCCGCCGCCAACGATGACAACATTCTTGCCGCGAAACGCATCCATCTTGCGCACCGCATAGAAGACGGACTTGTCCTCGAACGCTTCGATGCCTGCAAGTGGAGGGCGTTTGGGCGTGAACGAGCCGCCGCCCGCGGCGATGACGATGGCCTTGGCCAGGAAGCTTGTGCCGGCATCGGTCACGGCTTCGAAGCCGCCTTCAACGCGCTTCAGCGTATCGACGCGCTCCCCCAGATGGAAAACCGGCCCAAATGGCTTGATCTGCTCCATCAGCCGGTCCGTAAGCTCCTGGCCGGTGACGACGGGCAGCGCCGGAACATCGTAGATCGGTTTCTCGGGATAAAGCTCGGTGCATTGCCCGCCGGGCCTGTCCAAGATGTCCACGAGATGCGCCTTGACGTCCAGGAGGCCCAGCTCGAAGACGGCAAAAAGGCCCACGGGGCCAGCTCCAATAATGAGAGCGTCGGTTTGAATTGGAGAAGTCATTTGCTCGTTTCAGCCGGTGCGGATGCCAGCGCTTTCCGGGGGCCTAGTTTTGATGCGCGGGGATGCGGACGACAAGGCCGTCCATTTCGGGCGTCAGCCGGATTTGACAGCTCAGCCGGCTACCCGGCCGCACGTCGTATGCAAAATCGAGCATGTCCTCTTCCATCGGCGACGGCGCGCCCGTCCTTGCTTTCCACGCCTCATCGACGTAGACATGACAGGTTGCGCAACTGCAGGCCCCGCCGCATTCGGCGACGATGCCCGGCACCGCATGCTTTATCGCCGTTTCCATCAACGTCTGGCCAGGCTCGCCCTCGACCGTATGAACCGTACCGTTATCTTCTATGTAAGTGATTTTCACCATCGCACCGTCAGATCGTTCCCTGGCTCCATTATTTAAGGGAGACCGGTCCAAAACTCAAAGCCGCAATTTAGGGAGTTGCACCCTCCAGGCCATAGGGCGCGGCAAATTTACACCAGGGGCAAAAAAAGTTGTGCGTTTTTTCTCTACCTGCAACGGTAGTTAATGAAAAGGTGGCGAATCACAATATTCACAACGAGAAACAGAGATTTAAGAATGTGGCATTGGATGGACGATTTATTTTAGGTGTCCGGCAATCTTTTTTTGGCCTCAAAAATCCAGTAGCCAAGGCGCAGGCTGGGTTTTTTCGGGGCGCTTTCAAGCGCCTTTTTGAGGAGCAATGAAGAGCTGCCTGGAGTTTGTGCGTAACGCTGCGGCGAGGGATCGCCGGCGATCGGTTTGCGGCGTTGGCGGTATCTCGGACATTATATATACGGTCAGGACGGCCTGATGAGCCAGAAACAAGCGATCTCCCAGACGCCCATCGATCTCACTCCGGAAGATGAGGCAAAGCCGCACAATCTGAGCGGAAAAGCTCAGACGGAAGCGGGGGCTGGGACGCGCGCAGAGGGCGCGCAGCAAAATCCTGGGCAAGGAGCTGCAGCCGGGCGGGCACCATCGCCGCGGCGTGTTCCGGATACGCCCGGCAATCCCGTTCAGGTTTCGCCGGCGGCTGGGGGCAGGCCCGCCACGCAGAAGCGTGGCGGAGGTGCCGCGCGGCCGCATGTCGCCGCCAATGACGACATGCCCTCCATCGGGGGGCTGATCTACGCGCTTCAGCAGCGGCCGTCGAGGTCGCCCTTCCTTATTGCGCTTATCGCCTCCGCTGTTTGGTTCGTGCTTGGGCTGGCCGTATCCTATGCGGTCTTCCAGAAGGCCATGGATACCTCGGGCAGCACCGCCGACATGCTCGCCAATCCCGCCATTGTCGCGGTTATCGCGACCGTGGCCATTCCGATTGCGCTGTTCTGGTTCCTGGCAATCCTCGTCTGGCGCGCACAAGAGCTGCGCCTGATGTCATCGGCAATGACCGAGGTCGCGGTCCGGCTCGCCGAGCCCGACCGCATGGCCGAGCAGTCGGTTGCCTCGCTGGGGCAGACCGTGCGCCGCCAGGTCGCGGCGATGAACGACGCCATTTCCCGCGCTCTTGGCCGGGCGGGCGAGCTTGAGGCGCTGGTCCATAACGAGGTCGCGGCGCTGGAGCGTTCCTATTCGGAAAACGAGAACCGGATCAGGAACCTCATCAACGAACTTGCGAGCGAGCGCGAGGCGCTGGCCAATAATAGCGAGCGCGTGAGCGAGGCTCTGCGCGGCGTCGGCAGTCAGGTTACAAGAGAGATCACGGCCGCGAGCGAAAAGGCGTCTCAGACGCTCGGCCACGCCTCCGTTACCATGAGCGAGACTTTCGCCGCTCGCGGGCAGAAGATCACCGCCGCCGTGTCAGCGGCCGGATCGGCCATCGACGAAAAACTTGCCGAGCGCGGCGCACGCATCACCGAGCAACTCGTCAAGCATGGGGCGCAGGCGGCGGAATCGTTGCGCACGTCGAGCCTTGAAGTTACGCGCGCCATTCAGGAAAGCTCCGACCGCGCCGCCGCGGCTATCTCCGCCAAAGGCAATAGCCTCGTTACGTCCGTCATAGGCATGAGCGAGCGGGTTGGACGGGAAATCCCGGCGATCCTCGATAAGCTTGGCACCGAGCAGACGCGCCTTAGCACCATCATCGAGGGCGCGACGCGCAACCTGTCGGCCCTGGAAGGGGCGCTTACCGAAAAGACGGCATCGCTCGGCCAGGCCCTTGGCGAACGTACCTCGGTTCTCCAGACCGTCCTGCACGACCATACGCAGCGCATCGACACTGGGATGGCGGAGCGCATCCAGGCGCTTGAGAGTATCTTGAGCCGGCGGACGCACAATTTCGAAGTGAGCATGACCGAGCGGACCAAGCAGCTCGACACCACGCTCGCCCAGCGCGCACAGGCGATGGAAACCTCGATTGCTCAGCATACTGGGGCGCTCCGCGATACGATCGACAAGCAAGCGGGGTCGATGGAGCACACTCTCGCCCGGCAGGCTGCCGCCATCGAGCGCGTGGTATCCCAGAACTCGGCCAACCTGCAGAGGTCGGTCGAAGAGCTGGCCAGCCGCTCGTCGAGCGGCTCGGATGCGCTCTCCGGCCAGGCGCGCGTTCTGAAGGAAGTCTCCGCAACGCTGGTGAACCAGCTCGGCGGCTTGACCAAGCGCTTCGAGGAGCAGGGCGCCGCGCTTGTCAACGCTTCGCGCACCTTCGAGATGTCCAACACGAAGGTCGACGCCATGTTGGAGCAGCGTCAGGTTGGGTTCAACAAGCTGATGGAAAACGTCGGCGCGCGGGCGCAAGAGCTCGACCGCATGATGAATTCCTACTCCAATATGCTGGAGCAGTCCCTGAGCCAAGCGGAGCTTAGGGCGCGGAAAGTTACCGAGGTCCTCGCCAAGGACTCCGCGGAAAAATCGCAGGTGGCTATCCGCGAGATCGAGCGATTGCGGTCGGACGCGCAGGTTCATACGCAAAAGGCCGTATCGGAGCTGCAGGCGAATTTCAGCTCTCTCACGGACCAAGTCTCCAATCAGCTTACGAACCTCTCGTCGAAGTTCTCCGACACGACGCGTGTGGTGCGCGACACGACGCGGCGGGCCGCCGTGGACCTCGAAGCCGCGCAAAGCGAGCTTCAGCGCCACGCGAAGGCTCTGCCGGAAACCGCGAAGCAAAGCGCTACCGCCATGAGGCGCGCGCTGCAGGATCAGCTTTCCGCACTCGACGCTCTTTCCGATCTCTCCACCCGCCACGCGTACACGGCCGCCGTGTCAACTCCTGAGCAAAGAGGCGAGCCGCCAGTACGCGAGCAGCCGCAGGGTTTGCCCCCGCACGATGCAGCGTTTTCGCCGCGGCCGTCCTACGAGTACGGCCAGCCGCCGGCCGAGAAAGTCTGGCCTCAGAGCGAGCCGCAGCAGCCCGCCAGGGCCTACCAGCAGCCCGATCCCGTTCCTGCCCCGATCCCCTCGTTCCCTGAGCCTCAAGCCACGGAGCGGCGCAATCAGTGGTCTCTGGGCGACCTGCTGGCACGGGCATCGGAAGACGAGACGGGCTTTTCGGGGAAGGACGAATTCTTACGGCCTTCCGCCGCTTGTGGCGCCTCCCCCGGCCCGGGGCGGCAACCATGCCGTACCGCAGCACGATGCTGGCGAATTGGACTTCAGCATGAGCGACATCGCCTCTTGCATCGACGAGCGGCGGGTTATGGACATCTGGTCCAGATTGAAGCGCGGCGAAACCGAGGTTCTGCAGCAGCGCGGCTTCTATTCGCGTCAGGCGCAGACGGTGGTGGAGCGCGTCCAGCGCCGCTATGAGACCGACCAGAACTTCCGGGGCGTCGTGGAGCGGTATCTGGCCGACTTCGAGAAGATGCTGCAAGACGTGAGCCGTTCCGATCCGCGCGGCAACGCCGTGCAGTCCCGGCTCAGCTCGGATGACGGACGCGTGTATTTCGTGCTGGCTCACATCAGCGGGCGGCTCGGCGTCTAATACCGATCGCCTTAAGTTTCGACCGTTCTGCGTCATTGCGAGGGGCGAAGCCCCGAACCAATCCCGAAGCAACAAACACAACGCTTGTTTCTGGATTGCCACGGCGGCCAAGACCGTCTCGCGATGACGGCGAGTGTGCCGGAGCGGTCAGGACTTCCTGCCATTGCTATAAGGCGATGCGGCCAGCCTGCGGGGTCGGCTGCGATCTCCGTCATCGCGAGGCCGCCAGTGGCCGCCGCCGGTTGAAGACCGGTCATGCAGGCGTGTGGAAGCCTGCGCAGTAGCGGAATTTCCGCCTCTTGCGCCAGATCAGGCGGGGGCTTGCTCCTCTTTCCCCGCGGGCAAGGCAAAATAGAATATTGCGCCCTCGCCAGGCTTGCTTTCCGCCCAGACCCTGCCGCCATGGCGCGTGACGATACGCTTGACGATGGCAAGCCCGATGCCGGTGCCTTCGAACTCCCCGTCGCCATGCAGCCGCTGGAACACGCCAAACAGCTTGTCCGCACACGCCATGTCGAAACCCACGCCGTTATCTTTCACCCAATAGGTGTTTTCGCCGTTGGCCGTGGAGCCGCCCGCCTCGATGGCCGCTTCGGGCCGGGGACGGGTATATTTGACGGCGTTGGAGATAAGGTTGACCCAGACCTGGTGGAGCATGGCCCGCTCGCCGCGCGCCGGCGGCAGATCGCCTATATGCAAGACGATGGCCCTTTCCGCCGGGGCGGTGCCGCGCACCTCCACGTAAACCTCCAACGCAAGCGCAGTCATGTCCACCGGCGTCATCGCTATTTCGTGCCTCGACATGCGGGAGAAGTCGAGAATATCGCCGATCAGCTGACCCATGTGCTCAGCGCTGCGGCTGATCGTTTCGCCATACCGGCGGCCTTCCTCGCCAAGCTGACTATCGTATTCTTCCCTTAGCATGCGCGAGAAACCGTCGATGGCCCGCAAGGGGGCCCGCAAATCGTGGGACACTGAATAGGAGAACCATTCCAGCTCCTTGTTGGCCTCTTCCAGGGCGGCAGTACGCTGCTGAAGCAGTTTCCTCGCCTCCCGCTCGGCCTGGTCCTTTTCCCGCAAGGCGCGGACCATCCCGTTGAAGGCCACGGAAAACTCGCCCAGGAAGTCGACCTGCTGGCCGTAATGACCGGCCGCCACTTCCTGGGTTTGCCAAGTCAGATGTTTCAGACTGGATTGCAGCGATTTGAGTGGATCGAGAAGGTGCATCCGGGGCGGCACTTCGAAATCGATGCGGCCGTTGGCCAAGGCAATGGAGAACTCCCTTAGGACGTTGAAATTGGCGACCAGCAAATTGACCGCCTCGATCGCCGCGGCAAGCGCCTCGTCCTGTCCTGGAAGAAGGGCAATGGGCTCCGCGGAGTCTCCAGAAGCGACGGCCGCGATGTGCCGGGCCGCATCCTTTAATGCCTCGCCGCCGGGCTCCATTACTAGCCGCCCATATCCTGGTTGACCACGAAGCGGCAGGTGCGGTCTCCGGTCGCCCAGCAATCGACCTCTACCGCTGAGAAGTGCTTGCCGGTGTATGCCTGAAGAACGCCGGCAATGAAGCCTTCATCGTAGTCGCAAACCGTGGTTCCGAGGACGGGAAGGCCGGAACAATTCAAGTCCTCCGACACGGTAATCACGAATGACATGGCTTCTAAATCGGCTTTCTCGATCCTTAAAATGCCTATCCTTCTGGCCTTCAGTGCTTCCTGCAACTGGACTATGAAGGCGGCGAAATCCAAGCTGGCGTTCAGGATATTACGGCAGAATTCCCGCCCGGCGATCCAGCCCGCCTCGCGAAGCAGGAGGCGCGCCATGTCCTCGCCGTAGCGCCGCCGGATGACCTCACGCATGGTGTATTGGGCCAGGCGGTGGACAAATACGGGGACATCCGGGCCTAAGTTCGGGCGCCCGAAAGAAATGTCACCTAGATCTGTCCAGGTGAAATCGTAGTTCTCACCGAACGCCGGCTGCATAGCTACCCTCCACAAGAAACCTCAAAGGAAGACAGTATCGCAAAACAATAGTCATGCTTGCCAATTGCGTGCATGCCGGTTCTATTGTATTTAGTAATTTAAAGACCTTCCAAGAGAAACACGCGAGACGAAATGATAATTTATTAATATTTGTGCGGACGCTCGATTTATGTCCACGATCTAAACATATACCCAGCAAAGGTAAAAAAACGATGAGCCCTACCCGCCAACCGCCCAGGTGCGTGCGATGGACCACGGCGGTAACGCAAGCATCCGGGCAGCGGAGGCCCTGAACAGCCGGTACCGCATCCGGCCCCGTATTTCCGCGCCCCTCATCCCGGAACGGCGTTTTCGCCGTATCCGGGACCTTCAACTAAATCCGGCGGTTGCGTTTGTTCCAGCCCGAAAAAGGCGTGCCGGCGCAACTTGCTGGGCGTGAAAAAATCGAAATTGCAGACTTCGGCGAGACTACGCAACGTCATTCCCGCCGCCTTCGGGGGGACGACGCTGCGGCCCGGACTGCAAGCGTCTCGCCGATTTTTTCACACGCTCGAAGGCGGGAAACCATGACAGCCAAGGACACAGGCTCTGCATATACTTACCGTGGGTTCCCGCCTGCGCGGGAATGAGTGAGGTGGCCCCGGTTGTTCGGACAGATTTCCGTAATAGGGGCAAAAGGGCGGGCAATCACGCTGAAGCGGGCGCGCGGATGAGTTCGGCCAAGCTTTGCACGGCCGGTGCGTCCGGCACGCCGAGGCGGTCGCCGAGATAGTCCCAGAAGCTGATCGCCTGCTTGGCGCAGGTTTTCATGAGGCCCAGGAACGCGTCGCGGCTATCGCGGCCCAGATCGGTGCGGGTGCCGGCGGAGGTTTTGCGCCTCGTCACTTGGCAGCGGATATCGTTTTCCGAGCCGTTGGTGTGCAACGGGATCTCCGGCCGTTTCAGCACCGCCAGCAGGTCTTCTTTCTGGGCATGCAGCCGCGCCAGCAGCCTGTCGAGTGTGGCAAAGCCCGTCTCCGTGGAAAAGATGCTATCGAAGCGGCGGCTCAGCTTCCTCGCCCGGCGCCGGGCTGGCGCCTGGCGGTAAGCTTTGAGATCCTTGTAGAGCCGCCAGATGCGGGCACGGATGCGCTCCTTGGCCTGGACGTGCGCCTCGCAGAACGTGTCGAGCTTGTGGATGAGGCGTTCTGCATGAACCCAGCAGAGCGCGTGCTCCGCAATCTTGAACTGTCCGGCGCCATCGGAGACGATCACCGTGCCGTCCAGGAGTCCTTGTTCCGCAATCGAGCCCCATAAAGCGCCTTCGGTTGCGATCTGGACCGGATCGGGACGGACCTTAAGATCGGTGAGGCCGAGCTTTTGAAGATGCTCCATGAAGGCGTCGCGGCCGGTAAAGCGCTGGTCTGCGCCCGCCAAGAGGGCGATGGTTGCCTGCGGCAGCTTATGATCGCGCATGTAATCGAGGGCTGCGGCATTGATGACGTAATCGTCCTGCCCGGCCCGCAGCAGTTCCAGGAAATTGAGGCGGCTCTTCGAGTATGTGGTTCCAAACCAAGCGAAACGATCATTGCCGATGTGGGTGCAAAAGCCGTTCCTGGCCTTATGCCGCGCACCTGTATCGTCGGCCGTAATCCAAAAGGCAGAGGCAAGGCCCGCGCGCAGCACCTCCTTGGCTTCGGCAAGAAAGGCGTCTTGCTTGCCGCTGAGCAGCCGCACGATCTGCCGCTTGGAGATATCGATGCCCAGGTCTTGCAGTAGCCCCAACAAGCGCGGGATTGTCACTTGCCCCTGATGGTACTGGCTCAAGATGAAACGCTTGAGCTCCGGGCCGAAATGGCTGGTTACCCCCTTTGGCAACGCAGCCACGACCGTCTCGCCCGAGGGCAACAGCCAGCGCTCGCGCCGGTAACGGATCGTCCATGGCTTGATGACAATGTCCTGAACGATGAAGTCTTCGTAGCCCTTGAGCCGGGCGCCTTCCGGCAGGCTGTCCGGCTTACCAATCCGTGTTTCGTTTATGCTGAGCTTCGTCCGCTTGGCGCCGCGCCGGCCCTTCCGGCGGCTGCCTTTGGCAGCGCCAGCCTCCGGCGCCTTCTCCATGCCGCTGGGCTTGAGCTTGGGGCGTCCCTTCAAGCCCTTCAGCCGCGCGATCTCCTCGCGAAGCTTCACGTTCTCTGCCTTCAGCCGGGCGTTCTCCTCCAGAGCCTGCAGCAGCAACGCCTTCAGCTCTTCGAGGCCAGCCACGGAAACGTCCTTGGGTGATTCGGCCATGCCCAAGGGGAGTCAGAAATTGAGTCTCTTGTGAGTCGCGCCTCAGTGACTTGCCCGGCGTTTTGCCCCTATTACAGATTTCCCGCTTCGATAGTTGAACGTCTGCCGGGGTTAGGCCGCCAAGCGGATCGGCATTTTTTCACACGCTCCGTTGCGGGTGGCCACCGATCAAATAACGTAAGTGAAGGACTCGTAGGTCCCTTCGGCCAGCGCCTGGTTCATGCTTTCCGCAGGGTTTTCCGATCCGGCGCCCTCGATGATACGCGCGGGCACACCGACCGCGGTGGACCGGGGTGGAACGGACTTCGTGACCAGCGAGCCAGCCGCGATCTTGGAGAAGGCGCCGAGTTCGATAGGCCCAAGGATTTGCGCCCCCGCTCCGATCAAGACGCCGGTCCGGACCTTCGGATGCCGCTGGCCTTTTTGGGTCCCGCTGCCGCCCAGCGTGACACCATGCAAGATCGAGACGTTATCCTCGATGAGCACGGTTTCCCCTGCCACGAAGCCGGTCGCGTGATCCAGGAAAATCCCATTTCCGAACATCGCGGCGGGGTGAATATCCGTGTGGAACACCTCCGAAGACCGGCTCTGCAGATAGAGGGCTATATCGCGCTTGTCCCGCGTCCAAAGGCAGTGCGCGAAACGGTGGGTCTGGATTGCCGCGTAGCCCTTGTAGAAAAAGAACGCCTCCAGGAGCCTTGTGCAGGCAGGATCGCGTTCGGCAACCGCGGCGATGTCGGCGCGCATGCCCTTGCCGATGGAAGGTTCCGCGTGAACCTGATTGACCAGGATGGTTCCGAGCGCTTCGGCGGGCAGGAACGCATCGCCGAGCAGCGCGGCAAGCCTGTGGATCAGCGCCTGCTCGAACGTGGGCGCTTCAAGGATTTGCAGGTAGAGCGAAGCAAGCGCGCCGTCGTTGTCGAGCCCTTGCTGGGCCTCGGCGCGCAAACGCTGCCAGACCGCATCGTCTTCCAGCGGATAAACGTCCTGCTTCCTGGCTACGGCTATGCGGAGCGGCTGACTGGGCATCGAAAGCTCCCGGTTGAATTCAGGCCCGGAGCGTCAGCGCGCATTTATCGCAGCCTAATGCTGGCGGGCCCTCGAAAATGTCCCGCCGCGAACCCGTTGTCAAAGTCGCGCATAGCAAATAATACGCGCCATTTGGTGCGGAGTTGGCAAAAAGGACCACTCATGTGCTAAGGTGAGCATTGCGCTGGAAAATTATTTCAAAACCCCACCAAGGCATTCCTATTTTCATGAATTGGCCAAGATCGCCATGCTACCACTGAGCCCACCCTCCGGCAGCGGAGACACCCAACGGCGATGCCCGTTTTCGCCGCCTGACACGTCTTGCAGGCCCTTGGATCGATTGACGATGCCAACGAACTTTGTCCTTAGAAGCCCGTATTTGTCTGCGAACCGGTCCGTCTACAGGCTCGACGCAGAAACGCCGCTCGCCTGGTTCCAATCGATCTGGCCGCGCTTGCGCAGCGATGCGGACGTCACCAGCAAGGCGCTCCTTGATGCAGACGATCTCTACGGCTTCGCTGGCTTTGCCAGACGCGTCCGCGAGGAGGGTTTGGAGGCGCCCGCGACACCCGAAGAGCTGCAAAAGCTGCTGTCGGACAAATGGTATTCGGGCAACGTCGAATGCCGGGACGGATATGTTCTGGTCGAAACCGACGATGACGAGGTCGAGCTTGCCTTCTGGTGGGCAAGCGATGGAGTTTTTCAGGCGGAACAGGAGCGCTTCGCCTGCTACGCCGCAGATGCGCTGCCGCTGGAAACCGGGAGCGGCGGCTTCGATCCCGGTTTCGACGTCGCCGCGGCCGGGGATGCCGGAGGAGACGGCGCGGTTTTCGGCGTGTTCGCGACGGTGTGGGATAGCGGCAATCTGAGCGATGCGGCCGGTCCGGTCAAAGTGAGCGGACTGCGCTTGCCCGGCCTTGCCGCCTGGCTGCGAACGCTTTCCGCTGACGAAAACCGTTCGATGGAAATCGGCTGGCTTGCGCTGGTGGCGCACCACAATCCCGCGCTTGACCTTCCGGCATTGCTGCGCCGCGTCGCCGAGGCCAGTCCCCACACCCTGAGCAACCATTGGCAGGCGTTTCGCGCCGGCACTTTGAGCGAGGACGAGCTGCGGAAAGATGCCGTCTGGCTCGGGCTGCGGCAGCCGGCGGTGGTGCAAGGCGGTTCGCATGCGGTCGAACTCCGCATGCACGACGGCTTTGTTTGGCACGTTTGGTTCCTGTTCGACGGCCTTTGGGCGTCTGCTCACCCAGTGCTGGCGCGCTCACTGCTGCGATTCGGCTTGCCGATTTCTGAGGAATAACAATCGCCGTCATGGCTGCGAGCCGGCCCCTGGGGTGCCGTGGCGATTACGGTTTTGCCCCCGAATGTTCACTCGAAGTGGACGGCGAGCCAAACCGTTGGCGCCGCCGGATCGGTCCACTCGACGCGGTGGCGTTTCCCAGCCGGGATAAAGATGTAATCGCCGGCGGCCATCGCCCGTTCGCCAGGCTCGTCCTCGAAGCGCAATCCCGCGCCGCCCTTAAGCGCGATCACCCACTCGTTCCAGGGCTGATCGTACCAGAACCCAGGCGGGCTGGCATGCCCGTGCGAAACGATGCGCTCAATTTTCAATCCGGGGCGGCTGAGAATTTCGGCGAATTCCTCGTCCGCCGCGCCGCCCGCGGCTGGAATAGTCTCGAATAGGTTGCCTGCCTGAACCGCTGTCACTCAAGCCTCCCATGCGTTTCCAGCATGAAGCATCGGAAATGCGCCAAGTTCATCGGCGGTGCGAGCGAGCCGGGTATTATGGCGCCAATGCCAGACGTGCCGGAGCCGGCCGGTCAGGACGCGGGTGCCGGCTGCAAAACGCTTTGCAGCGCAGGCCATCAGCCGCAAACCTCCGGTGAACATTTCAGACTACTGGCAGCGCCGCGTTAAATAAAGCAGGGCTAGGAGCGATTGGCAGCAGATATCCACAACACAACCCCGGCGTGTGGAAACAAACTATCTTTTATTGATCCGCGGAAAAATACAACCTACGGTACATGCACCACCAGATGGAAGCCCAACCATCTAGCCCCTAGCGTCCCCCCGCTAGGGGCTCTTTCTTGTGGGCTCCAACCTACAGCCGTGCATGCGGTGCAATCAAGTTATGCGTGCAACTTTGGCGATATATCCCCATCTCTCGTAATAGGGGCAAAACGCCGGGCAAGTCACTGAGGCGCGAACTTCACAAGAGACTCAATTTCTGACTCCCCTTGGGCATGGCCGAATCACCAAAGGACATTTCCGGGGCTGGCCTCGAAGAGCTGAAGGCGTTGCTGCTGCAGGCTCTGGAGGAGAACGCCCGGCTGAAGGCAGAGAACGTGAAGCTTCGCGAGGAGATCGCGCGGCTCAAGGGCTTGAAGGGGCGGCCGAAGCTCAAGCCCAGCGGCATGGAGAAGGCGGCGGAGGCTTCCGCTGCCAAAGGCAGCCGCCGGAAGGGCCGGCGCGGCGCCAAGCGGACGAAGCTCAGCATAAACGAAACACGGATTGGCAAGCCAGACAACCTGCCGGCAGGCGCCCGCTTCAAGGGCTATGAAGACTTCATCGTTCAGGACATTGTCATCAAGCCATGGACGATCCGTTACCGGCGCGAGCGCTGGCTGCTGCCCTCGGGCGAGACGGTAGTGGCCGCGCTGCCGGCCGGTACGGCCAGCCATTTCGGCCCGGAACTCAAGCGCTTCATCTTGAGCCAATACCACCAGGGGCAAGTGACCATCCCGCGCCTGCTTACCCTGCTGCAAGACTTGGGCATCGATATCTCCAAGCGGCAAATCGTGCGGCTGCTCAGCCGCAAGCAGGACGCCTTCCTCGCCGAAGCCAGGGAGGTGCTGCGTGCGGGGCTTGGCTCGGCGCGCTGGATTACGGTCGACGATACGGGTGCCCGGCATAAGGCCAAGAACGGCTTTTGCACCCATATCGGCAACGATCGCTTCGCCTTTTTCGCGACCACATACTCGAAGAGCCGCCTCAACTTCCTGGAACTGCTGCGGGCCGGGCAGGACGATTACGTCATCAATGCCGCAGCCCTCGATTACATGCGCGATCATAAGCTGCCGCAGGCAACCATCGCCCTCTTGGCGGGCGCAGACCAGCGCTTTACCGGCCGCGACGCCTTCATGGAGCATCTTCAAAAGCTCGGCCTCACCGATCTTAAGGTCCGTCCCGATCCGGTCCAGATCGCAACCGAAGGCGCTTTATGGGGCTCGATTGCGGAACAAGGACTCCTGGACGGCACGGTGATCGTCTCCGATGGCGCCGGACAGTTCAAGATTGCGGAGCACGCGCTCTGCTGGGTTCATGCAGAACGCCTCATCCACAAGCTCGACACGTTCTGCGAGGCGCACGTCCAGGCCAAGGAGCGCATCCGTGCCCGCATCTGGCGGCTCTACAAGGATCTCAAAGCTTACCGCCAGGCGCCAGCCCGGCGCCGGGCGAGGAAGCTGAGCCGCCGCTTCGATAGCATCTTTTCCACGGAGACGGGCTTTGCCACACTCGACAGGCTGCTGGCGCGGCTGCATGCCCAGAAAGAAGACCTGCTGGCGGTGCTGAAACGGCCGGAGATCCCGTTGCACACCAACGGCTCGGAAAACGATATCCGCTGCCAAGTGACGAGGCGCAAAACCTCCGCCGGCACCCGCACCGATCTGGGCCGCGATAGCCGCGACGCGTTCCTGGGCCTCATGAAAACCTGCGCCAAGCAGGCGATCAGCTTCTGGGACTATCTCGGCGACCGCCTCGGCGTGCCGGACGCACCGGCCGTGCAAAGCTTGGCCGAACTCATCCGCGCGCCCGCTTCAGCGTGATTGCCCGCCCTTTTGCCCCTATTACGTCTTTTTGGCTCCGGCCGGGGGAGTCATCCTACTCTTATATTATTGATTATGTTCGCTTTGTCTCTCTTTGTGGGACAATTGTGCGACTATAACTAAACTTCGCGGCACCGCTCGCGGACAATTTTTTCTGCGCTGCCTTCCGCCTGTAGACGCCACCAATCCTTGAATGAGTTGCCGAAGCCAGCCGCGCTGTAAGGCTTGGTCAAGTCATCCAGCCAAGCTCGCTTGTATCAAGGATTGCCCGAAACGGCTCCAAAATCGGCAGCGTAAGTAGGCCGAGAGCGTGAGGCCGATTTGCGTGCTGGTCTTGCTGCTTGTCTGCGTGTAGCTGTCGTAGGCGGCCGTCAGGTTGATGTGCCGCCCGCGGCCGCCGTCAGGTCGCCGGACGCGGCCACGATGGCGCCCTGCGAGTTGATGCCGGCCTTGGCGTCGATGGCGATATTGCCGCCCGCCGTCTTGGCTTACCCTATCGCTTGGCCTCCATCCGGATTCATTCCCCGTTAACCCCGTTCCTTCGCGCTTTTCGCTCTTTCCGTACCCCTGGGACCGCCGCTCTCATGACGCCACTATAAAGGATGGGTTCTTAGAAAACCGTAAACTTGAGCTAATATGCTGATATTGCGCCGTAAATTTCAGCACCTGCGCGGCACCCGCCAGCGGAAAAGCGCCGTAACGCGGTTAATCCGCAAGTTGCTCTTATATTTAACGGGATTCCCGAAACGTAGAATTCGACCAAAAACGCGAAAAAATTCGCAAAAAGCGGCGGGCGAAAAATAGGGCGATGCGGCGTTTACTATATTCGCATTAACTATGATACGTCTCTACTCTGCCGCTAGACTTTCCTACTCCTTAACACTTCCTCAAACACAATAGCTCTGTCCAAATTGTGCGTAGGTTTCAGCTAAGCGCTGCGGCGAAAGCATTTTTTGGGGTTATAACGTCCTCGCCCCCCTCAAGCCAGCGCCGCCAGCCAAGATAGCTAGGCAAATATTCGGTGGCGACGCCGTTGAAGCGGCTGAGCCATTGCTTAAACCTGCTGCCATAAGCATTGACGTTCTGGATGTGCAGTACCTTCTCGTGCACATGTTCACCTTTGCTGGCGATGATGAGTTCATATTCGATGCCCTCCGCATCGGCGAAGGCGATCAGCGCCTTGTCGCCGTCCATGCACAGCAGCGTATTGTCCTTCGATAGCTTGCCCTCAAGAACTGGACGCACAGCCGCCTCGGAGCGGTCCGGCAATACGCCGTCGATATGAGCGCCGGTGCGGTCGCGGGCAATCAGGATCGGAATTTGCTCAGCCGATAGGCCTGGCTTTTCCGCAACGCCGCCTCGCTTGCGCGCCGGGCGCGGCAGCTTGCGCCGGCCTTTGAAGCTTTCCAGCAGGAAGATTTCGTCAACCTCAGCGATGCCGGCAAGCGATTGATCCTTCGATTTGTTTTGCGCCTTCAAAAAGCGGTGGCGCCACTTGAAGGCAGTGTTCTTGCTGACTTTGCACACCTTGCCGGCCTTGCGGACCGGTAGCAATTCATTGAGCGCCCCGGCATATTTCAGCCAGCACTCTTTCTTACGCAGCCGTGCCAACGGCGTGCCGGTTAGCGGATTGAACGTCCGCTTGCAGTCAAGGCAGCGGCAGCGCTTCAGCCCGTTCCTCTCGCGGCCCCAGCCTTCGGTGCGCCCCGATCCGCAATGCGGGCACTTGGGATCGCCCTCCAAGCGCTCATTCAGAAGACGCTGCACCTCGTCACCGTCGCCGCGTTGCTGTAATGCCGCGATTGCCTTTTGGGCTTGCGCGTGCGTCACTTCCGCTAGCAATTCATCCAGCCGCTGTTGAAATTTGCGATGTTCCATCGGGTGCCCTCCTGCCGGACCGGTACGCCCAGGATGCCCCCGAATTGCGGCGAAAACCTACGCACAACTTGGACAGAGCTTCTCAAGTCAATGCCTGACCCTGTTGATCCAAAGGGGCTTGTCCCGACATATCGCACAAAGTACCAATGAACGAACATTCCATCCCAAACCGCTGGACCAGCAAGGAATACTGGCCGGCCAAATTTTCTCAATCCATTTATCCATCCATACGCAGCCATCATTGCCTCACGTGGAGATGGTGCGTTTTCTAGGAGCCGGTTACGATCTAGGCCCGACACCTCCAAAGCGGCAGGCACGTACTCTTCCGAGATCGGCTTCATTTCCGTATAAAACGAGATTTCGGGCCACCCAACCACCGCCATACCCAGCGATAGCATACTATATGGACCAGGAATTGGCCCATCAGCTTCAACATCGGTAGCTACGTACAATTCAGGTAGTTTGCTCTGGTCGCTCACAACTCAAATTCCGCTACGAATTCTATGGTTGCGCCGAGTTTTTGCGGTAGAGTTATAATATTTAACGCAACCTCTCTCTGATGTACTAAAGCGGCATTGTCATCACTAAATGCACTTTGGCCATCAATAAATACGACCAGTTCGTATCTATAGTACATCCAGGATCTTTCATTTCGTTCTGCAACTATCTTATCGTCATGCATCGAGTTTATATCTAGTTTCAGCACATTGTTTTTGTACTTAATGTACCCCCCAACCTGCTCGGTGTTTGAAAGGCCGTCAACAAGCGCACGAAACAGCTCAGCCTCACTCAGGCGGGTGTCGATCATAAGGGAAAATATTGTATACTCAGACAGAATTCGCTCCGGCTTGTAATGCCTCGGTCCATGGCCTCTCGCCCCGAGAACTAGCCCCCGGTTGGCGTGACATGATATCACCGAATCGGGATGAATGGACCAGTGTTGAACGGCGAACTTGGCTTAACGATTGAAAACTGGATTTTGGTCACATCCCCGGCGGGTAAGGAAGGATAGACTTGATCCCAAAGATTGCTTTCAAACGTTCGTGATACGCCACGGGCCCTAATTCGCTCTTGCTTCATAGCAACCTCCTCAATTTGTGCCCCGCTTCCTCCCGGCGTTTCCGCCACCCGCTTCTTAACAAACGCGTCGAAGTTTTCATCACTCACCAGCGTTTACCATACTCGCATTAACTATGATATGTCCCAACGCAAATCGGTACAACCGCAACCGGCCGCTGTAAGGCCGTCACGTTACTGTCGCGAGAACCTCTAGACGTCTACCTCCAGAACGGTATTGACGTCGGGTGTTGACTGAATGAACTCCCGCCAAGCCTGCAACGCGTGCTGGAACGTAGAACTCGAAACCACTTCTGAGTAGCTCTCATCATATAATGAGCATATCTCAACGTCATCGGGCTTCAGCTTTGCGCCCCATGTCTCCCGATCCCAATCCCCATCGGCAACCTCGCCCTTCATGACGGCCTTTATCATAGCGATGCCATCATCGATCCAAGCCAGTGTGGCACTAAGGCTCAATCCTCCATCATCCATCAGCAGGCAGGCAAGAAGATCTTTGCCATCTTTATCGGCCGGACTACAGTAAGGCCTTATTATTCCAATTCTGTTCGCCCAGAAAAACGTCAATTTCATTGCTCAAGCCTCTCAGTACAATGGATAGACGGTAACCTTTTGAGAAAGGTATCCTTGTACCTTAACACCGCTAGGCGTGACACCTTCCCACATCCGAGGGTGAAGAGTAGGCCGCTGAACAACCGTGACGGTGACGATCAGATTGCAGGCCACCTCCGACGCCAATTTAGACAGTGGCCCAGTTTAGATTGGAATAAAACGCTTCTATCAACCTAGAAATATCTATTTCTTCTCCATGCAGTCGCGGTCTACGCACCCTCTCCAAGAATTCTTGCGTATTAATAAATTCTTTATTAACCCAAAAATTGGACGAGTCCTCGATTATGTTCAGCGATGCCTCAGACAACACAACAGCTATGCATGCAACTAGAAAATATCCCAGATGGCTTCTTCCTTTTGGCACATCGAAGAATACACTACTAAGAGAATAGTGCTTTTCATCGAAAGAGAAGTCCGATCACTCTATCCATAATACCTTAGTAAAAATTCCAAACTCGGGCATCTTAATTATATTAGCATTATCACATCCAAAGCATACTGTATGATCAAAAATGTCCCCGCGCTCATTTTCGATAGAAAATAATATATCAATATTGCTATTGGTAATAGCTTTTGCTGCCTCATTGAGGCGCATGTTGCAATTTGGCACACATATATGGTTATTTTGTATCGGGACACTTAATGCGCGAGTCATCATTCACCTCACAATCTTTCCGGGTACAATTCGAAGCACACCGTCATTCCCCATGATGGTAACTGAAGAAATAGTTCCCTTGGGAATGCTCAGCAATTGATCGATGTTTGGAGCGTTCGATATATCTTCAATAGAAATATTAGGCGCCTTAATATAGGTTTCAACACCTGAATATCCAGCGTCTGAAGCGCTTTTACGGGCTCGTCTAGCCTCTCTGATCAAGCCATCGACATCGGACGAGCTAGTTTCCTTCAGACTGACCGGAACACCGTCCAGCTGGCCATCGATGCCGGGAGCGTTTGGAACGTCGTTGCCGACAAACTTCCCTCCCCGGTATTGTACAATTTCTTGCGCCTGTTGAAATTCCTTATCGTCCAGCGCCCCACGCTCTACTGATCCCGGACCTTGATAGGATATTTGTGGTTGCGATGCGGGCTCCACCTTTGGCGCCGTATCCTTGGGTGTGGCTGTGGCCACCTCCGGTCCTGGCGCCGCCTCCGGGTTGGCCTTTGCCTGCGCCGTTTCTTGCGCCTTGGGCGCCTCGAATTTCGGCTCGGTTGCTACCTCGGGTACGCCTGCGCCTTCGATCTTCGCCTGCGCCGTCTCTGGAGCCTTGGGCGCCTCGAATTTCGGTTCGGTTGCTACCTCGGGTACGCCAGCCCCTTCGATTTTCGCCTGCGCTGTCTCTGGAGCCTTGGGCGCCTCGAATTTCGGTTCGGTTGTTACCTCGGGTACGCCAGCCCCTTCGATTTTCGCCTGCGCTGTCTCTGGAGCCTTGGGCGCCTCGAATTTCGGCTCGGTTGTTACCTCGGGTACGCCTGCGCCTTCGATCTTCGCCTGCGCCGTCTCCGGAGCCTTGGGTGCCTCGAATTTTGGTTCGGTTGCTACCTCGGGCGCGCCTGCGCCTTCGATCTTCGCCTGCGCCGTCTCTGGAGCCTTGGGCGCCTCGAATTTCGGTTCGACTGCTACCTCTGGTACGCTTGGCACTTCCGGCTTGGCAAAATCCGCGGCCGAGGCTAGCTCTTTCGATGCGGCATTGCCAGCGCTTGATTCCGCCCCCCGTACGAGCGCCCCGCCTGCATCGTCTGCTTGATGGTGGTGGTAACCGCAATCACGTTGTCGGTGCTGGTGGACGAGCTGGAGCAGCTCCAGCCGAACCAGTCGCAACTGTGATGCGAGGAGTATGTCTTGGTCTCGTCCTAGTGCTCAGCCGAACTCGTCAGCCGCTGGTATCATCTGCCTTTTTTATGAAAGTCCTCAGATATGCCTCGAACTCCCCAGACGCGTTTGCGATTTCGCGTAATTTAGATATGTCAATGTTTCGTATTGGAAGAACAGCATTGTTCTCGTGCACAAGCCAAGTTAGCCAGCCAATGGCATTCGGCATAAAGAAAGGGTCTTCCTCTTCGCTGCACAACGGAGAAACATATTTTGCATCGGTAAACCACGGGTTATGCGTATCTTTTTGCGCAGGCAATAATTTTTCGGCCGGTATCATATGCGTATGCCCCTTATAAAATACGAATATATAACGGTATTGGCCGAAGCCGCCCATTCCGATTACATCGAAATGTTTATCATCGATCCCCTTGTTGTTCTTCACGTCAAGGACTCCCTTAAGGCTTTAAAACAAGATTTTGCCATTTCCAGGCACTGAAAAATGCATCTGGTTGCATAGTATACTGCAATCCGGCGGGGTCGAGAATGGCGATATTTCCGCTGGGAGTTACCCCTTCAACGACAACCCAATGCCCTGCTGACGTTGCCGACGAATTGGGCCCGTAAAATAAAGTCATAAATGGTTGATCGCCTTGATTTGTCCTTGCGGCAACCCACGCGGTTATGTCTGCTTCTGGAACGACTCTCGCCAGCGCGCCTCCAATAAAGGTTCGGCCTGTTTGGTCGGTTAACGCTCCTGCAAGCTCTCCCGCATTGGTGAGATCGCTCCCGACCGCCTTTATAATAGACTGCTCGGTAACTGCATCAAAACCTAGTTTGTTTGCGACATAGGCGGCGCATGCTGGACCGCAAGTGTCAGACCCGCTCTGAATCAGAACAGATTGGCGCACAGCGTCCTCTATGGCCCAGGCGGCCTTAGGAAGGTCACGGCTAGCGCCGCCAGCAAGGGCATTCGCGCGCAGTTCCAGATTAAGGAAGTCGCTTGCGAGGTTTTCCGCGAGATCGGCGGCGCCGGTCAATTTTGCGGTGTAGCCGGGCCGCGCCGGCAAGGCCCGTGATTACCGGAACCGCTCCCGGATTGGCGAGGGACTCCAATGCGGCGGTGCCTTCGATATAGAGGTAGGCACGGCAGGCGATATTTGTCACGCAGCTTGCCAGTGCGCTGCTGCCGTCGACTGCCGCGCCTGCCAATGCGGGCACGCCGAAAATAGCGAACGCAACCGCATTGCCCCCTGCGACGCCGGGACCAAGAATTTTGTTCGTGGCGTCTTGCACCGCGTTGCCCTGGTTTATAAAATTCAGGGCCGTAGCGAAAAGGCCGGAGTCTACGACCTCCTGCCTCAAAATTGCACGGTCGTCCGCCGGCAGTACGGGAGAGGCGTAGGCCAGAACTTGCAGAACGAGTATTCCTTTATCGGCGGTGTTCTGGCCGTTGGACCACCCCCCGGGCATGAGCATGGACTTATCGCCAAACGAGCCATTTAGCATCGCAACGGCATGGTCGATAATTGACTGGGCCTGCGCGGCCGTATCGGTGCCATTAACCCCAAGGAAGTACGCAACGCTCAATTGCGCCGCTTTACTGGATTGCTGCTCGGTGGCAATCCACAATTTGGTTGCTGGTCCGGCGACGCCGCTATTGTGCTCCGTAAGCAGGTTCGACGCCATCAGATCGGCGCCGCGCCTGAGGGATTCGGCTTCCGCGAAAAAATTGCTGTTAGGATCGACGATGCCGTCAAGAATCCCTTGGGCTTTCAACTCGCCAGGGTTCTTGCTGCAAAGCTCGAAGGTCGACGCGGCATTAAGCTGGTCGTTATGCAATTTGTCGATTTGCTGCTGCTTGCTGTCGGCGTCAATGGTGCTATCTGCCTGGAGTGCGACGATCTGGGCCTGATCGTCGGCGACCCGGGCCTTGGCCGCGTCAGCTATGGACTGGCGAGTCGCGTCGTAGGTAGCCGGGTCGAGATTGAAATCGAACAGCGCATTGCTGCCCTTCTGGATCAATACGCAGCCGCTTCCCGGCTGGGCGCCGGCATAAGCCGGGCTGATAATGAAATCATGCAGAATGTGCAAGAAGCCTTGTTGCGACCCGCCGGAGCTTCCATCGCAAATTTTAAAGCCTAGTATGTCCCCGGCACTGAGCAGGGTGTCGAGCACCTTCTTAGCCTGCTGCGCCTGTTCAGGGCTCAGTTTCCCCGTGCTAACGAGCGCGTCGATATAGCTCGCAGCTTTCTGAACGATCGCTGCCACCGTTTGGATTGACTGGGTCGACAGATAGAGATTGAAGGCCTCGGTCGTATTCTTGGTGATAACCTGCGTCTTGGTCACATCGCGGTTGAGCTTGGCGAGCGCCCCGGTCTTGCCGTCCTTCTCCAGCGCGGCCTGCTTGGCGGTATCGCTGACATTGATGCTGCCTGCACCCACCGTGGCGAAGGTTGTGCCTTCCTTATCGGTGGCCTTGTAGGCGACCTGCAGCTTGGCTGGGTATTGCCCCAGGGTCTGCCCAAGCTGGGCCAGCATGGACGGTGTGGGCGGTGCCGGCGGATTGCCGGGCGCTCTAGCGGTCTGCCCGCCGCCATTCGGGTCTGATGGGGGAGCCGGCTGCTGCCAACTGAAGCTGCCCAGCGGGATCGTGACGTTGAAGCTGGCGTTGATGTATTGCGTCTTGTCGTAATCGTGGATGTCCTGGTAGGTGAAGGTCCCGGTGTTGACGGCAAGCGGGCCACCCCCGCTGCTTTCGATGACGGCGCCCTTCACATTGGTATTGCCGGCCACGTTAAGCGTGGTACCGCTGGTGCCGTTAATCGTGGTCAGGTTGTTGGTCCAGGCCTTGTCCTCGGAGCCGCGCACATAGGTGAAGCCGATGCTGCCGGTGTTCTTGAGCGGGGCATTGCCGTTGCCGGCATTGGTGAGCGAACCCGGGCCGGCATTCCCGAAGGGGCCGCCACTGGCGAGGAAGCTGCCGGCGTTGCTGAACATGGCGCCGGTATCGCTCAGGAAATTGGTGTTGGGGGCGTAGCTGCCCGGCCCCGCGGTGGACGACACGCTGCCGAGCCCGATGCCGATGCCGAGGCTGAAGCCGGTCTGGCTGTTGCGCGAGGTGAGCGTATCCTGCCGGCTTTCGACCGAGAGGTTGCCGCCCACATCGGCGGTGACCGTGCCGCCGGTGACCGTTGCGCCCGCCACGGTGGTATCGCGTCCCGACTTCAGCGTCACCGTGCCGCCCGAGAGCTGCGACATGACATTGGTGACCTGGTGCATGGAGCTGTCGCCGGTCTGGAAGCCAACGCTGGCGTTCCCCGCCAGCGAAAACCCCGTCAGGCCCACGCCGAAGGAGATCCCGACGCTCGCACTTTCCGATTGGAAGGAAGTCTTCTGGTCGACCGTCGAGAGCGCGGACTGGATGGTGAGGTTGTTGGCCGCGGCGACCGAAAGGCAGCGCCCGGCCTGGCTCACCGTGCCCTCGATGTTCACATTGTTGCCGGAGGCGATCGAGACGTCGTTGCCTGCCTCCCAGTAGCCCGCATGCGCCAGGTGCTCGGTCAGGCTCGACTCCGAGGTGCTATGCGAGAAGCCGATGCTGGCGCTGACCGAGACCAGCTGCCCGAAGACGAGGTTGGCGGCGGTCTCGACGAGTTGCAGCGCCTCGGAGGCCTGGGTAATCCCCTTGTTGGTGGCACTCCCCTGGCCCGCATTGAAGGCCTGGGGCGCGTTCTCGAAGGTCTTGATGGCGCTTGAGACGTTCTCGTTGGCCGAGAGCGTGAGGCCGATCTGCGTGGAGCTCTTGCTGCTCGTTGCCGTGTAGGTGTCGTAGGCGGCCGTCAGGTTGATGTTGCCGCCCGCGTTCGCCGTCAGGTCGCCGGACGCGGCCACGATCGCGCCTTGCGAGTTGATGCCGGCCTTGGCGTCGATGGCGATATTGCCGCCCGCGGTCTTGGCTTACCCTATCGCTTGGCCTCCATCCGGATTCATTCCCCGTTAACCCCGTTCCTTCGTGCTTTTCGCTCTTTCCGTACCCCTGGGACCGCCGCTCTCATGACGCCACTATAAAGGATGGGTTCTTAGAATACCGTAAACTTGAGACAATATGCTGATATTGTTGAATAAACTGAAGCGCGCACGCCGTGTCTCCCGGCGAAAATGCACCGTGCCATGGTTAATCCGGAAGTTGCTTTTGTATTTAACGGGATTCTGGAAACGTAGAATTCAGCCGAAAACGCGAAAAGATTCGCAAAAATGCGGCGGCGAAAAATAGGACGATGCGGCGTTTACCATACTCGCATTAACTACGATACGTTCCTACGCAAATGCGTTGAGACGCAGTCTCAGCCAGCAGCGCCCACATGTAGGCTGCATGGCAAACATCACGTTCGATTGGCACAAGGGGGCGCGAGGCCAACCAGCCGCTGGCGCCACGCCTCAATGGCGCGCGTGCCCTACAGCGCCCGCAGCACTCTTAACGCGGCTTGCGGTCCCAAACCGACAGCGTCTGATTTAGAATTGTTTCGGTGATCCCGCGATTATCGAAAAAATCCTTGAACATCTCTTTGGCTACGGAAATATCGGTGCAAACGGTTCTGGAATCCCATTCGTCATCCCGGAACCGTTCAGTGCCGCGAAACGGCTTGTCTTCCGGTTCCCACCATTCGCGCAAGTTCGTCTTCTGACGGGGTTCTCGTTCGGGAGAAACAACTATTCTAAACCTTCCGGATTTCGCCTCCATGTCAATGGCCTCTTTCGTCACGAGCGCATTGAGGCGCGTTACGCTTAGCACTCCGGCCTCTAAAGTTACGTGCCCTCCATATTGAAATGCCCGCTCGATGCCCATTTCAACATCGGACCAGAGAGGGTAAATGGCAGAAGCGCCTCCCCCGATTGCAGCAGTAGCACTCAGCATGAGTTCGTAGCGTTTCATGACTTCAGACCCACCTTTATGAACTCATTTGAATTGATATGACCTAAATGGGAGAGGCGTCGTTGTTGTAGAGGTAGGCCCCAGGGGCTCCGTCCCAGGAATGTTCGTCCATGTCCCGCCACCATCGCTATTTTTTACCCAAATACGCACGTATCCTGTGGCGGTATCGTAAACAGTCAACGAGTTTAGGCCGGCGGCATCTGCCATATCGCCTAAGTTGCTCCTGCAATAAGGGCAAACACTCTGGCCACTGACGGTGATAGTCATGTCCTGACCTTGGGTCAAATTCTTATTGGCGGCTTGCTGGATCACGTCCATTTCTGCATGCAAGTCCCCTAGTGTTGAGTTTGGCGCACCCGTCTGAACCGAACCGGAAATCAAGCTGGGCTGAGTTGGATCGGCTGACCCAGCCGGGCGCGCTGTCTGATTGGTGCTGGTGAAAGTCTGACCGGCGACAGTACCGTCCGCCACAACCACGATTGGAGCCTGCGCTCCGTCCAATGTCGTTCCAATGCGTGCATCGTTGGCCTGTTGCGTGGCCAAATCCTGGTTCAGTGCCTGCAGGCTCCAAGGGAGCTTGGCCGTGCTTTGGGCTACGTAAGGATCAAGGTCAGAAAGATTGGAAGATATGCGGCCCCATGCATCGCCATAAAATGTGGTGCCGCTAGAGCCTGCGGGCGGCAACTTACCAACGAATGCATCGCCTGCTCCATCAACATATATGGTGCGCGCCGCCACACCCATCGCATCGGGAGCCGGCAACATCGCGACGGAACCAGGCGGTGTCAGGGGTTCCGCAGTCCCGGCGCTTGCCCACCTGTAGCCTCCGTATCCGGCGAACCAGAAGGCGGTATCGACATAAAACCCATTCCTCTCCTGGGCGGTCATATTGGGCAAATTGGTTGCCTGCGCCGCCAAGTCGATGCTCCCAATTCCTAAGGCCGTCCGCGCCGTTAACAGTGCAGCCTCCGGGGCGAGAGAGTAGGCATAGCCGAAGGCGCCACCAGTGACACCAAAGAGGACTCCATTAAGAGCCAGGCCCTCTGGCGTCACCTCTTGGCCGGTCGCCAACTGACGAACCGTGTAATAGGTTTCGCCAATGGCCACCCCGCCAGCAATTGCCGGCGCGTACGCGGCCACTAGGAATGGTGCCGCGACGGCGCCTTCTACTTTGAGTACCGTGTATAATGGCGCCTCTAATTTGTCGGCCCTTGCCTGATTTTCGTTTGCCCAACTCTGCAGGCCGGCGCTCTCGTACCAAAGATTAAAAGTGTTCTTCTGGTCTGTCGTGAGCCCTCCCCACACTAAATCCACGACCGCCTGGATGCGCCTCTCGGCAATGATGTCGGTCGAATACCCCGTAGCCAGCCGAAGCTGGCTCATGGCTCCTTGCGTGATCGTATCGACCTGACCCTGCGGTGTCGATGCGTCGATGCCTGCAAACATGAAGGCCGCTAACACGCTGTTGTTGGGCGCGAATTGCCCTGTGCCGTCTAATCGCCCTGAGCCGGTTATGGGATTCTCGCGGAGATCGGCAAGTGGGAGCAGGACAGCTCTCCAGTATTCACCGATTGCCAGATCTCCGCTCGCCATCCTGGTGGCAAGGAGGTCGCCGCCACGCCGGACGGATTCCGCAAACAGGACGTCGTTATAAAGGCTTGGCGCCGAGTTGAATACGCCAGAAGCCCTCAATGAGCCGGGGTCGGTGTTGCAGAGTTCATAAATGGAAGCAGCAACGAGAAGTTGTTGTTTGAGATTGACGTAGTCTGGATTGTTAGAGGAAATCTGGCCGCTGTCGACTTGCGCCTGAAGATCGTTATATCGGGCCAGATTTTCAGGACTTAAAGTCTGAGCTGCTTCATTCGTTATGGTCCATCGGGCGGTTTCCCAAGCCGCAGGGTCGGTAGTGTAGTATCTGCTGTTAGTGAAATACAGCTGACAACCGGTTAGGGCATTCGCAGCATAAGCTGGCGCTATGATGAATCCGCGCAACTTATCCAGAAAGCCGCTTTGCCCCGGCGCCGCCGATCCTCCGGGGCCATCGCAAATAGCCGCAGGCATGCCGTTTGCTGCGATATAATCGAGAATCTTTTTAACCCGTGCGCCTTCGTCAACCGTCAGGATCGCTTTGTTCACCATATCGTCGATGAAGAGGGCCGCCTTCGAGGCGAGCGTCGCGATGGTTCCAAGCGCCTGAGTTGACACGAAGATGTTGAAGGCCTCGGTCGTGTTCTTGGTGACGATCTGCGTCTTGGTCACATCGCGGTTGAGCTTGGCGAGCGGGCCCGTTGCGCCGCTCTTCTCAAGCGCCGCCTGCTTGGCGGTATCGCTGACGTTGATGCTGCCTGCCCCAACCGTGGCGTAGGTTATGCCTTCCTTATCCGTGGCCTTGTAGGCAAGCTGGAACTTGGTGGGATACTGCCCCAGGTACTGGCCAACCTGGGCCAGCCCCTGACCAAGCTGCGCCAGCATGGACGGCGTGGGCGGGGGCGGCGGCGCCACGGCGGTAGGCGCTCCGCCGGGGGCGGGCGCATTCTTCTGCCAGTCGAAGCTGCCCAGCGGGATCGTGACGTTGAAGCTGGCGTTGATGTATTGCGTCTTGTCGTAATCGTGGATGTCCTGGTAGGTGAAGGTCCCGGTGTTGACGGCAAGCGGGCCACCCCCGCTGCTTTCGATGACGGCGCCCTTCACATTGGTATTGCCGGCCACGTTAAGCGTGGTACCGCTGGTGCCGTTAATCGTGGTCAGGTTGTTGGTCCAGGCCTTGTCCTCGGAGCCGCGCACATAGGTGAAGCCGATGCTGCCGGTGTTCTTGAGCGGGGCATTGCCGTTGCCGGCATTGGTGAGCGAACCCGGGCCGGCATTCCCGAAGGGGCCGCCACTGGCGAGGAAGCTGCCGGCGTTGCTGAACATGGCGCCGGTATCGCTCAGGAAATTGGTGTTGGGGGCGTAGCTGCCCGGCCCCGCGGTGGACGACACGCTGCCGAGCCCGATGCCGATGCCGAGGCTGAACCCGGTCTGGCTGTTGCGCGAGGTGAGCGTATCCTGCCGGCTTTCGACGGAGAGGTTGCCGCCCACATCGGCGGTGACCGTGCCGCCGGTGACCGTTGCGCCCGCCACGGTGGTATCGCGTCCTGACTTCAGCGTCACCGTGCCGCCCGAGAGCTGCGACATGACATTGGTGACCTGGTGCATGGAGCTGTCGCCGGTCTGGAAGCCAACGCTGGCGTTCCCCGCGAGCGAAAACCCCGTCAGGCCCACGCCGAAGGAGACCCCGACGCTCGCACTTTCCGATTGGAAGGAAGTCTTCTGGTCGACCGTCGAGAGCGCGGACTGGATGGTGAGGTTGTTGGCCGCGGCGACCGAAAGGCAGCGCCCGGCCTGGCTCACCGTGCCCTCGATGTTCACATTGTTGCCGGAGGCGATCGAGACGTCGTTGCCCGCCACCCAGTAGCCCGCATGCGCCAGGTGCTCGGTCAGGCTCGACTCCGAGGTGCTATGCGAGAAGCCGATGCTGGCGCTGACCGAGACCAGCTGCCCGAAGACCAGGTTGGCGGCGGTCTCGACGAGTTGCAGCGCCTCGGAGGCCTGGGTAATCCCCTTGTTGGTGGCACTCCCCTGGCCCGCGTTGAAGGCCTGGGGCGCGTTCTCGAAGGTCTTGATCGCCGAGCTGACGTTCTCGTTGGCCGAGAGCGTGAGGCCGATCTGCGTGGAGGTCTTGCTGCTCGTTGCCGTGTAGGTGTCGTAGGCGGCCGTCAGGTTGATATCGCCGCCCGCCACCGCGGTGATGTCGCCCGAGGCCGCCACGATGGCGCCCTGCGAATTGATGTCGCCCTTGGCGTTGATGGCGATATCGCCGCCCGCCTCAAGGGTCGACACCTGGGCGAGGCCCTCCGTGGTGGAGCTGGTGGTCTTCGTGTCCTGCCAGCCCACGCCCACGCTGGCGCTGCCCGACTGCGCGCTGGCGCTTGCGTAGAAGCCCCAGTTCTCGTCCATCTGGGAGTGGTAGGTGGTGTTCTGCAGTGCGATGAGGTCGATGTTCTGGGCGGTGATGAAGATGCTGCCGCCGGCCTTTACGCCCGAGCCCTTGAGCACGAAGTCCGCATGCGCGACGATCTGGACGTCGCCCACGGCGGAGACGAAAGAGGGCGCGATGGTTGTCGAACTGTCGGTGCTGGAGTGCGAGGAGCCGGTGAGCCCCCACCACTGGCTGTCGCTGCCGGAGCTATGCGAGTAGCTGCTGTTCTGCCCTGCCTGCTGGATCACATTGCCGAGATCCGCCAGCAGCTTGATGTAGCCTTGCGCGTTGACCGTGGTGGCGGTGGCCTGGATGTCCTTGGTCTTGCTCTCCACCTGGACCCAGCCGCCCGAATTGATGGTGGTGGTAACCGCAATCACGTTGTCGGTGCTGGTGGACGAGCTGGAGCAGCTCCAGCCGAACCAGTCGCAACTGTGATGCGAGGAGTATGTCTTGGTCTCGTCCTGGGCCGCCCCAAGCGTCACCGCCCCTTGCGCGTTGATCGCGGTGTTCTTGCCCGACTTGATATCCGTGGCCTGGATGGTGGCATCGCCGCCCGCATTGATGGTGATGTTGCCGCCGGCCGAGAGCGCGGACTTCACATGGGTGGTTGTCGAGTTGTTAGCGTCCTGGACGGTGCTCAGCTCCTGGGCCTGGACGTTGACATTGCCTCCCGCATTGAGCGCCAGATCGCCATTGGTGGCGGTGAGCTTGCCGCCCACATTGTTGATGTCCTGGCGGGCGTTGAGGGTGATACCATTGGTGGCGCTGATCCCCGCCTGCTGGGCGGCCACATCGGTGTGGGCGCTGCTGGCGGCGATGCCGGAGACCCCAAAGGCGCTCAGAAGCGTGCTGTTCTGACTGCTCAGCAGGGCCAGCACGCCCGGAAGGGCCGCGCTGGCGCTTGGGCTGGTATCGATCTTGAGCAGGGCCGCATATTCGGCTGGCAAGAGCAACTGGCCATCGCGGCGCACCAGCGTGACGTTCTCGATGGTCTGGGCGTTGACCGTGACGTCCTGGCCCTGCACGGTGCCCGACAGGTTCTCGAAATTGCCGCCCGCGTTGATCGTGACGCCGCCGCCGGCCGCAATGGTGCCCAGCATGTTCACCACGGAGCCCGAAGCGGTCAGGGTGACGCTGCCCTGGGCGCCGATATTGGCGCCGTTGCCGGCAATGTCCTTGCCCTTGATCGCGATCCAGCCGCCCGCATTGACGGTGGCGGCAAGAGCGGTGACCGTATCGCTGACGCTGCCCGAGCTGCTGCAGTCGAGGCCGAACCAGCCGCAACTTGTGTGACGGGTGTCCGTTTTGACCTCGTCCTGGACCCCCAGGAGCGTCACCTGGCCTTGCGCGTCGATCTGGGCATTCTTGCCCGCGGTGACGGTGGAGCCCTGGATGGTGACATCGCCGCCCGCATTGACGGTGACGCTGCCGCCGGCGGTGAGCGCCGACCCCAGATGGGTGGTGCTCGACGACGTGCCGGTCAGCTCCGCGGCCTGGATGCTGACGCTGCCGCCCGCATTGAGGTTGAGGTCCGTGCCCGCGCTGAGCTTGCCGCCCACGCTGTTAATGTCTTTGCTGGCGTTGAGGGTCACGCCGTTCGTGGCGCCGATCGCTGCCTGCTGGGCCGCGGTGCCGGTGAAGGAGCCTTGGCTTGCGGCGGCAAGGTCCAGCCCGAACCAGGAGACCGTCTTCGGGGTGGCAGCGGCCGCCCCGCCAAGCGGCACGCCAAGGCCGTTCAGGAACGCGCCGTTCTGGGTTCCGAACAGGGCCTGCAAGCTCTGGCTCGACGCGCCCGCGAACTCCGTGGGCAGCGTCAGCTGGCCGTTGCGGCTCACCAGCGTCAAATTATCGATGGTCTGGGCGTTGATCGCGACATCCTGGCCCTGGATCGCGCCCGACAGGTTCTCGACATTGCCCGCGGCGGCAATCGAGAGCCTGCCGCCGGCCTGGATCGTGCCCAGCGCGTTCATCACCTGGCCGGACGAGGCGATGGTCAGGGCCTGGCTGGCCAGCAGCTTGCCCGCGTTCGCGATATCGCCAGCGTTGACCACAAGCATCTGGCCGGAGATCTCGCCCTGCGGCCCGCCCGGGTTTGCGCTGCCGTAGTTCTCAAGCGAGGCGGCATTGACGGTGAGCGTGCCATCCGCGTGGATCGTGCCCGTGGCCTGGTTGTTCAACACGCCCGTAAGCCCAAGCGTCACGTTCTGGGTGGCGCGTACCGTGCCCGCGTTCCAAAGGCTCGCCGCCGCGACGGTCAGCGCGCCGCCGCCGGTAAAATTGCCCGTTGCGGCATCGAGGCCGGCGCCCAGCACCGCGCCGGCGTTCAAGGTAAGGCCCTGCGCGGTGACGCTCACGTTGCCCAGCGCCCCGGCCGAGACCTGGGCGAGCAGGCCGATATTGCCGCCCGCCCAAAGATCGAGCGAGGCCTGCGACCAGAGCGGACCCGCGATCTGAATATCGCCCGAGACCGACTTGGCGGAAATCGCGCCCTGCGACTGCGTCTTGCCCAGCACGAGCTTGCCGTCCGCGGTCAGCATCATACCGCCGGCACCCGCCTGCAAATTGCCGGTGCGCGTGCCAACGCCCTTCTCGGTGCTGACGGCCGCGATCTTGCCTGCTTTGATGCTGCCCGCGCTCGCGTCGATGCCGAAGGCAGGCTTCGCGGAGCCGTCATCGGCAAGCGCCGCCGCGGTGCGCGCGTTGTAATCGAAGTTGTTGCGCCCGGCGAACAGGCCCACTTCGGCCTGCATGGCGCTGTCGCCGATCTCTCCGCCCACGAAGATCGAGCGCGCGGCCACGTCGAAATACCGCACGCCCGTGATATCGACGGCGCCCTCGATGCTGATCTGGCCGCTGCCGCCAACCGTGAAGCCGGAGAGCCCGCCATTGGCGTCGAGGTTCGGCGTGCCCGTCGTCAGGGTCACGCGCGGCGTGTTGATGAAGCCGCAGCCGTTGCAGGTGACGCCGGCCGGATTGGCCAGGATGAAATCGGCGCTGTGGCCGAAGATCTCGATATAGCCCTGCAGCGAGGAGGCGCTGCCGCCGGTGACCTCGTTCAGGATCAGGTGGGCGTAGTTCCCGCCGGTGAAATTGGGATTGGCGCCAAGCTGGCCGCCGATCTGGGACTGGCCCGCCTGGGTGGCGTTGTTGAGGATGAGGCCATTCGGGCCGACGTTGAATTGGTTGTAAATATTGTGCGAGACGCCCTTGCTGTTGGGGGCCACGATGTTGATGCTGGGGACGGACTTGCCGGTGCTCGAAGTGGTGGTGCTGCCAGCCGTGGGCTGGTTGGCCTTGGGCGCGGTGGTGCTGGGCTTGACGCCCTGGGCGGACACCTCCAGCGCCAGCAGCAAACCCGCCAAGGCTGCCGCCAGAACCGCCGCCCGCCTTAAACCAAACGCCTTCGAGAAGCCCCCGGTCTTGCCCATCGTCCTCACCAAACCCTTGTTCTGGTTACCGGGGCGCCCGGCCTTAGCCTGCCCGCCGATTGCTGTAGCTGAAGCGCGGCACAAGGCCCCTCAAGGGCCCGCCGCGTCACCGCTTGTAAGTTAGGCCCGCCTGCGCGCGGAGCCGCGGGGGGCAAAATCCGTTGAGCATACGCGCTGCCCGCGCGCCGCAAATACGATCGCCTGATAGGCGCGCGCATCACCGTCACGTTGCAATGCGGCCCCGCCCGCGATCTCCGGAACTAAGGAACCTATTTTCTGAAACTACGGTATTGGGGCGCGATTGGCAATAGTTTGCGCCAAGTTGTAACTATCAGTGGACTGCTGCCACAGATAGGTGGAGTTGGTATTTATAACGGTAAAACAATGCACTAGCCGAACCGCGAGCGTCGATCTTTTCATCGGCCGGCGGAACAAGGCGGCCCGCAATAAAGCAGGCTGACGGGTCCGGCATAACCCTGCCGCCAACCCAGCTCCCTCTCAAATCGGGTTAGGCCGGCTTAACAAACATCCACTGCCTGAACGGCCAAAATCTAAATTTCAAGCTCTCCCTCAAGGGCTTCAATGAAGCCCTTGAGGTTCTTCAATCCGGAAAGAGGCCTAAAAGGCCGTGGGCCGTGCCCCCGCCGCTGCATCGGCGCGCTTGGCGCTCGCGCCCTGGCCTGGCTGCGGGAAGTTGCCTGCGCCCTTGCCCTGCTGCTGCTGTTTTTGCTGTATCAAGAAGGGGTCGCCAAGCTGCAGGCGGAGCGTGTCCAGCGCCTTGTTGTCCACGGTCCCGAACTTGGCCAGCACGGACTTGTCCCAGCCCGCAACGGCCTGAGCGACGCTCTGGCTGGTGATCGCCCTAAGAACGTTGTGGTTTCTCTTCGGGAGGAGCTGATCGTCGTCGAGGCGGACCAGCACGACGTTCTCCATGGTCTGGGCGTTGATGTTGGCGCTGCTGGCTTGGATCATGCCTACGATGTTATCGAAATTACCGCCGGCGGTGATAGAGAGGTAGCCGCCAACCTTGATCCAGCCCATCTCGTTCACTATGTCGCCGGTCGAGCCGATGGTCATGTCTTTGGTGGCAAACAGGTTGCCCGAGTTCTGCACATTACCGGCGTTGATGATGAGGTACAGGCCGGAGAGTTCTCCGCGCGGCAAGGTGATGTCCATGCCGCCAAGATTCTTGAGCACGGCGGCCTGGATATTAAGCGTGCCGCCCGCGTGGATCGTGGCGTTGACGGGGGTTGGCGAGGTGCCGTTCGTCAGGGTGCCGTGAACTTTGAGCGTGGCGTCTTGGTTGGCGGTGATTTGCCCGATGTTGGTCAGATCGCCCCCTGTGGTCACGCCGAGCGTGGTGCCGGCGTTGATTTTGCCCGCGTTGGTGAGGTCATTCGCGGAAAGCGTCATGTCGGCGCTGGAGCTAAGCTTGCCGGTTGCCTGGTTGTCCAGAGTGCCCGAAACGCCAAGGCTCATCGACTGGCCCGAAACGGTACCAGTATTGGTCAACTTGGCCGCGGTCACCCCAAGCGTGGTGTTCGCACCAGGCGTGGTGCCCGCAGCGATGCCGCCCTCGTTGGTCAGCGTATTTGCGGAAAGCGTCATATCGCCGGTGGTGGTGGTGAGCGTTGCCTGGTTGTCCAGCGTGCCCGAAACGCCAAGGTTCATCGACTGGCCCGAAACGGTGCCAGTATTGGTCAAATTGGCGGCGGTCACCCCAAGCGTGGTGCCGGCTTGAATGGTGTCATCGTTGTTGAGGGTGTTCGCGGAAAGCGTCATATCCTGGGTGGAGGTCACGTGGCCGCCCGCCAGGTTCTTAAAGGTTCCCGAAGCGGCAAGTTTCAGCGTCTTACCCGAGATGACGTTGGAGTTGGTCAAGTCTCCCGCGGTGGTCGAGACGGTGGTGATGCCCGGCCCGGTGGTTTGCCCGGTGATTTGCCCGGTGTTGGTCAAATCAACCGTTGCGGTCACGCCAAGCGTGGTGCCAGCGGAGATGCTACCCGCGTTGTTGAGCGCGTTCGCGGAAAGCGTCATGTCCTGGGTGGAAGTGACGCTGGAGCTGGTGGTCTGATTAACCAGCTTGCCCGAGGCCGTCAGTGTAACCGACTGCCCAGAGATCGCATTGGCGTTGGTCAAGTCTCCCGAAGAGGTGAGCTTGGTGATACCCTGCGACGAAACCGAGTTATTTACTGAAATACCGCCGTTCGAGCCGCTCGAGTCGGCCGTGATGCCGCCCGTGCCCCCCTGAGCGGCATTGTTGAAGACGATCTGGCCCTTCGCGTTGATGGTGATGCCGCCGCTGCCCGTCTGCATGGTGGGGGTTTTGACACCGGCACCGTCCTGCGTGGAGATGAGCTGAATCCTGCCCGCGTAAGCTCCGCCCACCGCGCTGGAATCGATGGCAACTGCCGGCGCACTAGAGGTGGAGCCCGCCACCGTGCGCGAGTTGTAATTGAAGTCGCTCCCGGCGAACAGGCCGATCTCGACCGATTGGTTAGCGCCGGACGTTCCGATCTTGCCTTGCACCGAAATCGAGCTCGCGATCACGTCGAAATATGTCGGCACGTTCCCGTTATTATTGGAATATGTCTGCAGGCCCGAGATATCGGCTCCATTGCCGCCGATGATTACCTGGTTGCTGGTGCCAACCGTGAAGCCGGTGAGCGCCCCACCAGAGTCAATATTTGGCGTGCCCGTCGTCAAGGTCACGCGCGGGGTGTTTATGAAGCCGCAGCCATCGCAGGTGACGCCGTTCGGATTGGCCACAATGACATCGGCCTTGGTGCCGAAGACCTCAAGCAAGCCGGCCAGCGTAGATGCCCCGCCTGTGCTCGTAACCTCGTTCAGGATCAAACCGGCGGTGCCTCCGGTAAGATTGGTATTTCCTGTAACTGTAATCTTGTTGGTCCCGGCCGATGACGTGCCTCCCGTGGCGCTGTTGTTGAGAATGACGCCGTTGGAATAGACGTTGAAACCGGGGTAAATATTGTGCGAGACGCCCCCCGGGGTGTTTGGGGTAGCAATATTGACGATCGGCGCCGGGCCCGAGGAGCTGTTAACTGCCGACTGATTGGGGGTTTGCCCCAGGGCTGCCCCCGGCGCCAGCAGCAATCCCGCGAAGGCTACCGCCGCGACTGCTGGCAGCCCCGAAGCAAACGCTTTTGAAAAGCTTTCGATCTTCGACATCGTACTCACCAAACCCTTTTGAACCTTTTCAGCGGCGCCTGCCTCGGACGGGGCGCCAGTTGCAATAGCGGAAGCGCCGCGCGTCACCATTTGTAGAGCAGCCCTGCCTGCACAACGAGTTGGTCCTGCATTGGAATGAACTCGGGAGCCGAAAGCGGACGCTCGTAGGAGACCTCGCCGAACAGCGGCCCCTTGCTAAGCCGCATGCCGGCCGCGATACCGCTCATCATCCCGGATTGGGTGGGATCATATTTGCTCGGCAAGAACCCGCCCGCGTCGAGGCCGGCAAACAGGTCCACCTGCGCGAAGGCCGATTTGAACTCGTCCGGCAGCAAATAAGGCATGGTGTAGATCAGCTCGTTGCGCGTAAAGGCGCCACTGTCGCCGCTAAGGCTTTGCGTCTTGAAGCCGCGCACCGTGTAGAAGCCGCCCATCGTCAGCTGCTCGGTGTTGTAGAGCACGTCCTGCGTGTACTGGCCCGACGCCTTGAAGCTGTACGCGAGATGCACATCCTTCATGCCGAGGCTGCTCAGATCGAGGGGCCGGTAGAAGCTTAAATCGCCCGCGAGCTTGCTGAATTGGGCCTTCTGCACGGTGCCCGGCAGCGAGTCCGCATCCGTGAGCGTGCCGAACATCGGTACGCCGAACTGGGCGTTGATGTCCCCATCGAACAGCCCGCCGAAAATGCGCTGCGTCTGCGACAAGCGGATACCCAAGACGTTCAGCTTGCGGCTGCCAGTCTCCGTCTCCACATCGTTGTAGAAATTCGCAACATCCTTGTAGTTGATGAACGCATCGACCCGGGTCTTGCTGTCTTGGTCCCTGTAGATAACCCGTTCGAGATCGGCCGTCGCGTATATGCTGTCACCGGTCGAGAGGACCGGGTAATTGGTGTTCGGGAGTATCGACTTATAGTCGAAATAGTTTCCGGACAGCGTCAGAGTCCAGTAGCCGTAAGGCACTGAAACACTCGCGTTATACTGGTCCGATCCGATCTTTCCGTCGTAGATTTGAGAGCTGGATTTGTAGCCCACCGACCAGCTATCGTAAAGCCCGAGAAGGTCGCCCATCGTAATGGTCGTGCCAATCTCCCATTCGCCGGTGGTTTTCAAGCCCAGATTATCGATCGTGTTGGTGACGAGCGGCAGGAAGGGATGCTTCGCATCGACCACGATCTTGCTTTCGCCCTCGCCCTCGCCGGGCAGAATCTTGATTTTCGCCTCGAACCCTGGGATGCGGTTGATCTGGTCGAGGCCCTGCTCGATATCGCGGATATAGAGGCGCTCGCCTACGAGGAAGGGAAAGGCCGTGTCGAGGCCGGCGCGTTCCTGGCCGTTGTCGCTAAGATTTACGCTCTGTGTACGCCCTTCGATGACCTTGAAGCGAAGCGTGCCCTTGGAGAGATCCTGCTCCGGCGTGAAGACGCGCGTCGTGACATATCCCTCGCCGACATAGACGTTGGTAACCGTCTTCACCACCGTGAGAATATCCACGATGGTCATGCATTTTCCGCCGAAACTCTTCTGCACCTGCTGTTTGACACTCTGCTCCAGGTGCTCGGCCCCCTCGAAAACGAAGTTGCGGACCGTAACGCAATGCGAGGTCTGCGCGGCGGTTTGAGGCTCGGCGGGGGCAGCCTGCTCAGCCGGAGCCTGGGTCCGCTGCTGCCTCTCGAACTGCTCGCGGCGCGCCTGCTCCTGCTGCTGGATGACCTGGCGCTGCTGCTGCATGATTTGATTGACGTCGCCTTGCACGGGCGGCTGCTGCGCGCGCGCTTGGCCCATACCCAAAGCAAGGCCCAATGCTAAAGCTAAAGGCGTTGCCAGTAACCGCCAGACTTTGACCGCCCCAGCCGGCAGCACGAACGCTGCACACGCAGAACAAATACGCATCCAAAAACCCCAACCCGCCCGTTTATACCAAAGGCAACTCGAACACAACTCTACCGTGTCCCGGAAACGTGTGTGCCCGGCCCGTTATATGACCTGCCATTCAGGCAGACCTCTATGCTTCTGCAAACTTCAGAGTGCGCTGTGCCTGCGCATCGCCGCGTGAATACGGCTTTAGTGTACCAACTTGTAGTTGTTCCGTTGTATAGTTGCCCCCATCCCGCGTTACTACCTACCCGTGCGGCCTCTTCTTCGTAAGTTGCAAACTTCTCCTCTTTGCAACCACTAGAACATACACTTATATTTATTAGCTACAGCATTAAAACGCCGATGGCAATAGTTCGCGGCAAATTGTAACGGGTACGCCTCCGTTGGCGGAATGTCCGGCGTGCCACATGTTTAGCATTACAAATCAGCGCACTAGCTAGCCAGACGGCAAGCCACATAAAATTTGACAAGGCGCAAGCTTCCTTGTTAAGCGTGTCTTTAAAGCATCTAACTGTCGCCTATAGGAAAGTAGTGTCACGATGCGTGTCTTCGCAGCCGTCGCGCTTGGCTTGGGTGTCCTTCTTCCCGCAGCTGCGTCCGCCGAGCCGCGCATCCAATCGGAGCGGTTCGACGATTGGTTTTATCGCTGCGTCACCCCCGAGGCCGGCAAAGATCAGCCCCAGCCCAAAACTCAATGCGAAGTCGTCCAAATCGCGCAAACCAAACAAGGCCAGGAAACCGTCAACCTGCTGACAATCTCCGTTTCCCAGACCGCGCAAGACAAAAAGAAAAGCACCGTCATTACCCTGCTTGCGCCGCAGAACGTCTATCTGCCCGGCGGCCTCGAACTCTCCATCGACCAGCAAACCAAGGTCGGCCTGCAATATCGCAACTGCAACAACGCAGGCTGCTGGCTCCAGCATTCGCTGGACGCCAAAACCCTTGAGGCCCTCAAATCGGGCCAGGCCGGCTTCGCAAACATCCACCTCATCAACGGCCAGAACCTCAATATCAAGTTCTCCCTCAAAGGCTTCAAAGAAGCCCTCAAAGCCCTCGAATCTGAAAAGATGCCCAAAAAGTCTTGAACTAAGGCACCGCTTTGACTCCGCGAGCCTCGCCGGTTGGGGCAGGTTATAGGCGCGGGTCTTCGCGTGTGGCGGCCGCCCACTCCGGCGTATAGCCGTACAGCGGGTCCTCCGCGGGTATCTGCGTGATGACGCATTCGGCCGTCATCAGCAGCGATGCAGCACTTGCCGCTTCCTGCAAGGCAAGCCGCGTCACGATCAGCGGATCGAGCACGCCGAGTTCGTACAGATCGCCAAAGCGCCCGTGCCGCGCGTCGAGACCGAAGAAAGGGCTGGCGCCGGCGAGTATGCGCGCTAGCACCTGCGCCGGGTCGTCGCCAACCATATTGGCGGCGATCAGACGGGCGGGCTCGGCAATCGCGCGGGCGACGATATCGACGCCGCAGCGTACTTCCTGCGGCTCGCGCGGCAGATCGCGCAAGGCTTCGCGCGCCCGCAGCAGAGCGGTGCCACCGCCTGGCAATACGCCTTCGCGCAGCGCGCCGCGCATGGAGTTCATGGCGTTCCCGAAGCGTTGCAGGCGTTCCTTGATCTCCACTTCCGTGCCGCCGCCAACTCGGATGACCGCGGCAACCCCGCTCAGACGCCGCAAACGCTCTTCCAGTTGCTCCCGATCGTGGGATTTGCCGATGGCCGAGCCTTTGGCCAGATCGCCATCGCGAATCCAGCCGATCTGCTGCTCGATGGAGGCGGCGCGCCCGGCGATGGCGCCAGCCTCACCGCCGCCGCCCATGATCGATATCGAATTTTCCGTCACCACGGCGCGCTTCACCCTGCCAAGATCGGCAAGGCGCAGGCGCGCCAGATCGTCGCCGCAGGATTCCAAAATCGCGCGTCCGCCGGTCAGCACAGCGAGATCGGCAAGCGCATGGGCACGCGACTCGCCATATCCCGGCGGCTTCACTGGAACCATGCGGACGACCGCGCGGATGTGGTTGAGCAGGAGCGGCGGCAACACGCGCTCCTCGATATTTTCCGCCACGATGAGCAGCGAGCCGTTTTCCTCGCGCACAAGGTCGAGCGCTGGGATCAACTCGTCGAACCGGGTGATGGTGCGGTCGGTAAGCAGCACGAACGGATTGTCCAGTTCGGCCGTTTCGCGGTCCTTGTTGGTGACGAAATAACGCGATGGATAGCCCTGGTCCCAGCTCGCGCCTTCGGCAAACTCCAATTTGTCGTCACGCCCTTCGCCGAGTTCGAGTGCTACGATGCCTTCGGCCCCTACCCGCTCGAATACCTCCGCCAGCATGGTGCCGATGCGCTCTTCACCGTTAGCTGCGATGGTGCCAAGGCTGGCGAGAGCAGGCCCGCCGGTGCACTTGCGGGCGCGGCATTCGAGATCGGCGATGACGGCGCCTATGGCCATGTTAATGCCCTGGCGCAAGCCCTTCGGCTCCATTCCGGCGGCCATTGCCCTTACTGCTTCGGCCGCGATGCACCGCGCGAGCACGATGGTGGTGCTGGTGCCGTCGCCAGCCTCGCGCGACACATTCCGCGCCGCCTCGCGCAGCATGGCAACCCCTGCGTTTCGCGCGTTGTCGCCATCCTCGATGGAACGCGCCACGGTGATGCCGTCACGGGTGAGGAGCGGTGCCATGCCGCCGGAGCGATGCTCTATGAGCACGTTGCGGCCGTGCGGACCCAGGGTGATCTGCACCGCGTCCGCCAGCAGGTTGGCGCCCGCCAGCATGCGCAAGCGGCCCGCACTGCCGAAATGAAATGCCTTGGCCATGGTCTTTTCCTACCCTCCCGGCGCTTTTACTTATGTTTTGATGAGCGCCGGTTGTTGGTTGCTACGTCTCCGCTTCCCCTTCGGTCTGTTGTGTATCCTTGCCGGTCTCCGGCGTGTCAGGACCGTATTGCATGTGCAGCATCGCCTGCCGGCCGGCGAGCACCCGCCGCGCCCGCGCGCGCTCTAGACGCGACCACACCCAAATGAGTTCCTTGTCCGTCCAATCCATGTTGCGCTTCAACTCGGCCTCATCGTGCGGGTCCATCTCCTTGGCCCAAAGTCCGGCCAGTTCGGCCACGCGATCCGCTCCGAGCTGTGCCACCAGCTCCGCTTCGCGCGCTTCCAGCCTGCGCGCCGATGCGTCGAGTTCCCTGGCCATCCCGGCGATGAAATCTGGATCGCCATATTCGGCTGGGCCGCCGGTACTCACGATTGTCTCAGCTCCGTCTTCCGTAACCCGTAGCGCGCCATCTTGTGGTAAAGCGTCGCCCGCGTGATGCCGAGCTGCTTTGCCGATTTTGAAATATTCCCCTGGGTTGCTTCCAGCGCCCAGCGAATGGTTTGCAATTCCATTGCCGAGAGCGCGCGCGTCTCGGGGATCGCTGCCTGCTGCGGTTCCGGCGCCTCGACGGGTTCGCCACATGCGCCTTCAGCCATTTCCTCCAGGAAATCGCACGGCAAATCCGAGACGCGCAGTTCCTGTCGCGCCATTGTCGCCATGCATGACCTGAGCACGTTGCGCAGTTCGCGAATATTGCCGGGCCAAGGGTGCTGCTCGAAGATTTCCAGCACTTCGTCGCTGATGAAGATGTCGTCGCCGGCGCGGCCCTGCACACGCGTCTCGGCGTCCCACAGGTGCATGATGAGCCCCAGCTTGTCGGGACGCTCGCGCAAGGGGGGAAGGTTGATCTGCGCGCCGTTCAGCCGGTAGTAGAGGTCGCGCCGGAATGTGCCTTTGCGCACGCACTCTTGCAGCAGCGAGTTCGTCGCCGCCACCACCTGCACGTCGACGACGATCGGCTTGGCCCCGCCGACAGGCACGATTTCCGAGGTATCGAGCGCGCAAAGCAGCGCTGCCTGGAGATCGAGCGCCATGTCGCCGATTTCGTCGAGGAACAGCGTTCCGGTATGTGCGTCGAGGAACTTGCCGGGTTTACCTTTGGTGCGGGCGCCGGTGAAACTGCCCGGCTCGTAGCCGAACAGCTCCGTACTGATGAGATCGCGCGGGATGGCGGCACAATTGATGAGCACCAGCGGACGCCCGCGCCGCGTGCCCGCATCGTGCATCTTGCGCACGAGATGGTCCTTGCCGACGCCGGATTCCCCGGTAATCAGGATGCCGATTTTTTGTTTCTGCGCGCCGATGGCCTTCTGCAGTGCGGCTTCGAGCACCGTATCGCGCCATTGCCCATTGCCCGAGGGACCGGATTGCATCCCGCCGCGAGGTGCTGCACTGCGCCCGCCGCCGGATGTGCCGGCGCGGGCGGCGGCCCGTACCGGCGCGGACAGGCGGCGGCCGCCTATAAGTTGCACAGTAAGGACGCGGCCGCCGGGACCGGTGACCTCGACGCCGGCGCTGTCGAGTGCGGGTTCCGACAGGACGCGCGCTATGGTAAGGCCGAGCACGTTTTCCAAAGGCTTGCCAAGCAATTCGTGATGCTCCGCGTAGCCGAGCAGCGCCAGCGCCGCCCGCGTCGCCCCGCTGATTATGCCCGCCTCGCATACGGCGATGAGACCGTCGAGCAGGCAATCCTCCACCGCCACGCCCGCTCCGAGGCCGGTTGGCCGGAGGCGCAGCGTATAGCCGCCAGGGCCGAGCTGCTCGAAAAGGTTCGAACTCGACCAGATGCTCGGCGAGCCGCAGAAAGCAAAGCAGGGAACTGGCGGAGTCGTGCCGGTCGGTGATCAGGCCGAGGAGGGCGAACGGCTCTCCTTGGGGGCCGGTAATCAGCTGGCCAACCGTGGCGTAGGGGTGAAGCTCGGCGGCGAAATGCTCTTTGCCGTCGAAGGCTACGGGCTTGCGCAGCACGGCAGCGGTCCCCAGGCCATTGTTACCGAGCACCGGCTCCTGCCAGCGGGAGCCGAGCGCCACCAGCCGCCGTCCAGCCGGTCCGAGCACAAGCCCTGCCTCCATGACATGGATGAGCGTACCGGCGGGATCGGCCACCAGCAGCGCCACGCTGGTATCCCGCAGCAGCGAATGCAGGCTAAAGGCGATATTGGCGAGCGTCGCCCGCGCATCGTGCCGCGCGAGGATTCCCGATGCGCGCGGATGATCCGGATCGAGCGGGGTTCCGCCGTTGGGCAGCCGGGCGCCCGGCATCAGGCCGTAGTCGCCGATGCACCGGCTCCAGCTTTCCGCCACCTGCGGGCGCACCCAATCGGAACGGTTGGGCGCCTGGCCGGTCTGGGTCATCCAGTCCCAGGCCACGCCGGGACGGTCGACGCGAAACAGCCCCGTTTCCTGTCCGTTGCCCGCCCTCGCATATGGCGGCGTCAGGTTATAGCCGCTGTCCATCAACTCGTGCCGGTTTGCTGTAACATGATACTCTTCCAAGCCCATCTGCGCGTATCCCGGACATGTGCCGCAGCCGCTTTACCCGGACATGCCAGCTCGCGAGCGCGGACGGTGCGCCCCTTACCCTGGCGCGCTGCGGGCGCCGGGGATGGCAAGCCGAAAGCAGACGATTCCCGGCCGGTTCCGCTTTCCGGCACTCGTTGTTTCCCGCTAAAGCGGGAGCCGCTCACCCGGCGCTTACTGCCCTGCAACCCCGCATTCGCAAGGGCGGCAAAAGGAGCGGCAACCAAATCGTCATGCTCCAAGGCTTGCCTTGCTGACCAGGTCATTCCGCTGCCCGCACCTGACCGGAGGCCAGGAATTTCTCGTAGAATACCTGGTCTGCTGGCATGCCATACTTTCTGGTTGCAGCAAGTGTAGCGTCAATCATTCCCGGGGGCCCACACACGTAAATGTCTGGACTTGGTCCGTCTTGCTCAAAGTGCTTCACCAGATCGTCAACTACTGTGCCTGCCGAATATGGCGAAGACAATTCCGGATTTATAACAGATATGTGAACTTCCAAATTCGCCATCGCGCTTTCGATCTCCCGCAGCGTATCGGCGAAAAACAGCTCGTGTTGGTGGGTGACGCCGAAAAATAACTTCGCCTGCTGGGGATGCCCCTCGATCCGCATGTGGCGGATCATCGACAATACTGGCGACAGCCCGGTGCCGCCCGCGATGAAGTAACGAGGCCTAAATCCGTTCTCGCGCATGGCGAACGCGCCGGAAGGACCCTTCAGTCTCACCCACATGCCGGCAGCGGCCTCGTTGACGAGGAACTTCGAGAAGAACCCGTTTGGCAGCAGCCGGATCAAGAATTCCAGCTCGCCGCTGTCGCTGGTAGCCGCCATGGAATAGGAGCGCCAGACATTGGTCCCCGGCACCTCGATGTCGATGTATTGGCCCGGCCAGAACTTCAGCTTCGCCGGCCTGCCCGTTTCTGCATCGGCCGGGCGAATCACCAGGCGCATGACGTTGGACGACACGCGCTCGGCCACGACAATATCGCCGATCCATTCCTTGCTGATTTTCTCGAACGAAACCCTGTCGGACGTATACGGGAGATTGAGCGTAAGATTGCTGCGCGGATAGGTGCAGCACAGGAGGACGAAGCCATCTTCCTCTTCGTCCGGCGGCAGAGCCTGCACGCTGGCGTTCGCCAGTTCGTAATCGCCGTCCGTGCATTCCGCCTTGCAGGTGGCACACCCGCCTTCGCGGCAAGACGTCAGCAGAATGACGTCCTGTTTCAACGCACTCGTGATCACATCCTCGTTGGGCGATGCCTCGAATTCGATAGCACGTCCGTCCTCGGTGTATGCAGTGATCTTATACATGCCAATCTCCCCTACACTTGCTTGGCTTTTGCGGTTTCAGGCTGACAATGCGAGTAGCGTATTCATGGCGTCGCTCTCGCCGTTCTCCGGGCACAGTTCTCCCGTTCCCCGGCCATGCCGTGGCCAGGAGCGGGGGGCGGTGCCCGTTTGCTACAATTGCGTCAATTAACGGCGGATGGCGGAACGAACAGCGGGTATCACCCCTCATCCTGTCCTTCTCCCAATGGGAGAAGGGACGCCTGAATAGCGCTCGGAGCGTACAACAACGTCCCCTCTCCCAAGGGGAGAGGGACAGCGTGAGGGGAGATTCCCGCTGTTCGTTAGGCCCTGCGCCAACTTTCGCGCTTGGGCGAGGAGGCGGGAAACCCTCAGGCCATCAAGTTTCCCCGCCGCTATCGCGGATGCCGTAGAAGGCGAGCACGTGGCCGACCGCCTCCCGCGAGGCACGCTCGCTCAGCGAGCAGCCGTGCTGGCACATCTCTCGGCCCCGGAACAGGCTCCAGCGCCACATGAACCCGAGGTCCTCGATGACCGCGCTGTAGCGGCCATCGCCCTCGATGTCATGCCGATCGAGAACGGCCGCATCGGTGAATGGCAGATCGTGGGCCGATGGCGCTTCGTTTCCGGCCAGTATGTCCCGCGTGTACATGGCTACCTCCTTGCGTTTGCGCTCGCATGTCCCGGCCTGACCGCCGGGTTTCGAATGGCGGGGCTGGCCTCCTCAATCCCGCGCCCGCCGTTCTTCGTCACCGCGGCCCGGTCACGGAGTGACGCCGTTCGCGAGATACAGCACTTTCACGCCACGTTCCTTGCGCAGGTCCGCCAAGGACGTTGCGTAGTAGTCGGTGTTGCGCAGCTCCATGAGGCGCGAGCCGAGATAGGCGTCCACCTTCAGGAAGTGGTTCACCGGCATCACGGGCGGTTTGTAAAACTGGCGGAACTGGATGAGTATTTTCTCGGCCTTGTACTTGCTGGTTTCTGCGTCCATCTGCCGTTTCCAGGCGTCCGCGACCGTAAGGGCATCCTCGCCGGTAGTTGTCTTGTTCAGCAGGCCGGCGTCGCTGAATTTGTCGGCCTTCAGGACCGACAGCCGCTCCTCGATCTTGGCCTCGATGAAAAGATAGTCGAGTTCCAGCGCATAGGACGTCCGGAACGGCGACGTGTGGTTCTTGCGGAAGTCCTGAATGAAGCCGGTTGCCGCCTCGACGGTGTCGAGCGCGGCGATTTTCGCCAGCCATTCATCCCGCAGGGGATTGTCATGGATATTATGCTTGGCCATTGGGGTTACCTCACTATCTTCGTGCTCTGTTGGGCATCCGTCCTTCTCCGCCATGGCGGGGAAATGACCCGGCCATGGCGGATGCGGCGCCTTCCCTCATCAGATATCGGTTAGTTTGCGGTCGAGGCCCATCAGCTCCGACGTGATCGTGAAGGTGTTGCCGTGCGTATAGGCGCGCCCGATCGTCGACGACACGTTCACGAGGAAGTCGTAGACCGAGTACGTTTTGCCGAGCATCGCGGCGGCGGCGTCCGTATCGACCTGTATCTGGCCGTCCGCCTTGATCCACCAGAAGCCGGTGCGGTCCTCCACCGTGATGGAGGGGTTTTCCTTCTTGCCTGGACCGAGGATTATCTCCTCGACGATGGCGTCAATCTCGTCCGACTTCATGAGCACCAGCACGACCGTGTTGGACTCGTGAACCACTTGGTTCTTCTCCGCGAAGAATTCGGCGGCGAAGGCGGCCCCGGTCTTCTGCATGATGCCGGCGTTATAGGCGTTTTTACCTGCAGACATGGCGTCACCTCCTTATTTGAGTCCGCTGACGATGTAGGCGGTGGTCTTGTCGAGATCGATCTTGAAGTCGATGCCGTTGGCGTAATCCTCCGTCCAGTCGGCGAGCACGCGGCGCACCGTGGCGGCGACGGCCGCGGCGTCGCTGATACCTTGGACCTTGTCCACCGTGGCGTAGATGCCCATGAAATCGCGCATCGCATCCACGGTCTTGGACAGCCATTTATACGTCCAGGTGCGCAACCAGCGCCGGTTGTGGCCGGCAAAGGCCGGATCGTTGGCGAGGCATGTGAGATACAAGTCCTGTATCCCTGCGCGGTTAATCTGGAAGTAGGTCTGCGACTGCGCGAGGAAGAACGGCGTCAGGTTGTCGCCGTAGTGCGCGGCCATGCGCCCGAAGAACTCGCGCCGGACGAACTGGCCGAAGATGGAGTCGTAAACCGCATGCACGCCCCAGAGGATTTCGTTCCAATCCTGGATGCCCTGCCACACCTCTTCCACCGCGGCGCGGGCGCTCTTGTAGACCGGATCGCTGAGCCAGACCTTCTTCGGCTCGTCGGTCGACTCTGGGAAGCCCGGCGCGAGCTTGGATAGCAGGGTGCGCTCAAGCTGGATCATCTGCGCGATGTCGATCTTGTCGAACCCGGCGCAACCGGCGGTCTGACGGATCACATCGGACAAGCAGTCGCGCATCACCGAGGAATGAGCGTTGAACAGCCCATACTCGTTGAACAGGAAGGCGCCCCAGTATTTGTTGAGCATTTCGTCACGCCAGAAGGTGTCGATCGAACGGACGGCGCCTTCGGCGGAATAGGCTTCGATGAAGCGCTCGGTGTAGCGCCACTCTTCGGCCTTGTCCTTTACATAGGGGGCGTGCCAGCGGCGATAGGGGTCGCGGTGGCGATGCCAGTCGGTAGTGCGCAGCTCGGTGGACTCGTTACCCCACGAGGGACGCCCGCCATGGAACTTCTGCGTCCAGTCGCCCCAGTCGAGGCCACCCGCAATCCAATCCGGATTGGGCTGGGTGTAAAGAGACAGGATTTCGTATTCGCTGAGCCGCTTGCCGCGCGGCGTCACGAAGTAGTTCATTCTGCGCTGCGTATCGATAGGCTCGGGAATATCGGCAATGATTGCGGCCGCGCGTTCCGGGTCGGTCAGACCGCGTCTTGTGGCCTGGGTTGTGGCCATGGCTTAACTCCTCCTCAAACGTTTCTTCTGCTTTGACGCTCGCCGGGGACGCGGCTGCCGTCCCTTGTGGCGCCTGGTACCGTTGGGCTTGGCGGAGACTCAGCCGCCATTCGTTGCGAAAAGACCCCTCGCCCAGCTCAGCTTCGCTTTGCTGCCCGCTTCGGCGAGGGGGGAGGGAGCGCCCTATGCCGCGAGGCGCTCCCCCTGCCGTGCCCGGCTAGGCCAGCGGGTCACCGCACACGATGCCTGCGCGCTTCAGGTCGGCGACCGTCCACAGATTGTTACCGCGGACATGCGGTTGCCCGATCAGCGTCTTGCCGTCAGCTCGCAAGCCTTGACCTTCGACCACGATTTCCGACAGCTCGCGGCCCGAATACTGCTCGAACACGTTCTGGCACTCGTAGCGCTCCGGTTCGGTAAGCCACATGCGCTCGCCCCAGTCGTCGCTGAAGGAGTGCTTCTTGCCGTTGTACTCATGGATGCGCAGCGTGCTGGCGCCCTTTGCAAGCGACGGGCAGAACGGGACTTGCGACACGCGGTCGACGTAGATCTTGTGGCCATTATCGGCGAACCACTTCAGCGGGATGAAGCCGCTCTTCGGATCTTCGCAGCCGAGCTTCTTCCATTCGCGGTAGATCTTACCGTAATGGGCATCCCATCCCGGATAATTGGCTTCGAACCAGGCCATGTCTTCCTCATCCGGCAGCGATACCCGGAAGAAGCCCAGCGGCCAGAATGCATAGGCGATGAGCGCGAGGTCGTGGTGCGCCCAGTAGGCGTCCTTCTTGGCGTCGCGCAAGGACGGCGGCGACTGCACGCCATACTTGGAGAGGCGCCCGATCCAGATCCCGCCCCAATCCTCGTACACCCACCGGTTCCAGGTCTTGACCCAGGGTTCGACCTTGAACTTCGAGCCGTATTCGAACGCCCAGCCAAGCACCGGCGTGAAATATTTCTGCTGTGTCCAGAAGGCGTTGTTGAGGTCGGAGTTCAGGTACTTCTGCGACGCCGGGTCGTTGGCGATCGACACGATGGTCTGATAGCCGTTCGCCATATGGCGCAGTTCGTCGGTTTCGATGGAGAGGAACACCGTGGGGGTGATCTCGTCGCCGTTGGCCGAGGCCCATTCGGTGATGGCCACAATCAGCGGATTGGTGAAGCACGCCTCGCCCACGAGCTGCAGGTTGATCGAGCATTCCACCGCATCGCCCGAGATAAAGCCGTCGGCGAACACGCGCTTCATGCCTTTCCACAGCGGGCCGATGGTCCGTGTGCGGCGCGCGTCGTTGTGGCCGGCAGGATCGTGATAGTGCTTGGAGTAGTAGTAGTTCACGAAACCGCACTGATTGGTATGGCGGATTTCGTCGAGAACCTGGGCGAGGTAGCCGTTCTTCTGTTCGGCGGCGGTGGCTGAATCCCACAGCATGGCCGAACCGGAGATGGCGTTATACTCACCCACTTCGAGGAAGTTGGACGCGACCTTCATCGTCTCGCCCCATCTGGGGTGCATGCGGTTGCCCGCGCCCAGACGCGTCATGCCGTCGAGGAGCGTGCCGAACTGACGCTCGTCCTTCACGGCTTCCATGCGAGCGTATTCCTTGGCGATGAGCTTGAACTGTTCCTTGGTATCGAACGCCATCTTGTACTTGGTGGGGTACTTCGTGCGGTTGTTCGCGAAGTCCCAGTTAAAGCTCTGCATCCAGCGGTGAACCTCCTGGGGGCTTACGCTGGTAGGCGCCCGGTTCGCTTGATGGGCGCCGGTTGCCGCTTTGGTTGCGGAACTCAGGGGCATAAGCAATTCCTCCTACATTTGCGGTATGCAAGCCAAAGCCGCCACGGGTTGCGCTTGAGATCTGCGGGCGCTCGATCTTCTCTGAGCGGCACTTAGCAAAGGCTATATCGCAGATTTCGTGCCAATCGGTGGCGCCAGGAAACGCCGTTGTGGCGCTTTCTACTGTTATGCAAGCAATAACCGGCGCTTAGCTCTTTTTGAGCGGCAGGAGTACATGGCTTCCATGCTATCGCATAGATACCGAAGCCACACCGCTTCAATGAATATTCTGGATAATGAGTGTATTACAATTGTACATGGCAAGCTGGGCTGTATTGAAACTATACACTGCAGGGGATGCGCAATTGCCGATGCGGTAGAAAGCCTTCAGCCCAGGCACATAGACCGGGAGCTTGGGACGCAGCTTTGGCGCAAGGCGGCCGTCTACGGGTGGATCAGGAGGGTGCCGGGCCCGATCTCGTCCGCGGGGCAATGCCCGTGCCATGACAGCGCGTTGCAAAGCGCCCGCCAAACGCTCGGGGGATCGAGGCGCGCGCCTTTCTCAACCAGCTTGCCGTAATTTTGCTTCGATATTCTACCGGCGGCGTCGGCCACGGTTTCGCAGCCTTTGAAGGAACCCTGGTCGCGCGTCATGAGATGCCAGCCAACAGCACCAAGAACAACGGCCAATATCAGTGAGACGTGCCATTTCAAGCCCAGCAGCGCCGCCGGGAATGCCGCCAGCGCTACCCATTGGCCCGCTATCCCCAGCGCGCTGGAAGCAAATCGCACCGCAAGTCCTTTCTGCTTCCACAGTGCCGATGCCAGGTCTTTTGGCGTTATGGAAAAGCTGTCCAAGCGATCCGGGAGCTTGATTTTCCGGCCCGCGCCTGCCGATACGAGCACGCTGCGCAGGGCGTAGAACGCTATGGCGTCCATGCAGCGGACATTGTCCGAGCCTGCACGCCTGCTCAAATGCCGCCAGAGAATGCCATTCAGATCTCCCGCGGTCCGGCATGCCGCAAGCTCGGCGACAGCGAACTTGATCGCGAAGATATCTTCGAGGTCTTTGATTAGATCGGACTCGTCGCCGTCGCCAACTAGATTGAGCGATTTTCTCATGTGGTTCGCTTCGTGGCTCTTCTCTTAAGTCCGCGAGTAGATATCTTCCAGGCGCACGATGTCGTCCTCGCCGAGATAAGGGCCGGACTGAACTTCGATAAGCGTGAGCGGGATGAGGCCCGGATTTTCCAGGCGGTGGACCGCGCCAAGCGGCACATAGATCGACTGGTTCTCGGAGAGAAGCTTGACCTCTTCGCCGATGGTAACCCGCGCCGTTCCCTTCACCACGATCCAGTGCTCCGCGCGGTGGTGATGCTTCTGTAGCGACAGGCTTCCGCCGGGCTCCACGACGATCTGCTTCACCTGGTAGCGCTCGCTCATATGCAGGGTTTCGTAGCTCCCCCAAGGCCGGTGCACGGTGAGGTGCTGCTCCGCCTCTGAGCGGTGGTTGGACGATAGCTCCTGCACCACTTCCTTGACCGATCCGCTGTCACCGCGCTTGGCGACCAGCATCGCGTCCTTGGTGCTGATGACGATGATGTCGTCGACGCCAGCCACCGCTACCATGCCGTTTTCGGCGCGCACATAGCAGCCTTTGGCGTTTTGCAACAGCGTATCGCCGCGCGTGACATTGCCGGCCTCGTCCTTTTTGGCTGCATCGAAAAGCGCATCCCAGGTTCCGACGTCGCTCCAGCCCGCGTCCAGCGGCACGAGCGCTGCCTTCTCCGTCTTTTCCATGACCGCGTAGTCGATGGAATCGGAACGGCATTTCCGGAAACTCGGAGCAAGACGGATGAAATTGAGGTCCTTGGTGGCGTTGCTGACGGCATCGAGTGTCTGGCGGACCATATCCGGCTCGAAGCGGCCCAGTTCGTCAAGAAACGCTTTCGCGCCAAACAGGAAGATGCCGGAGTTCCAGAAATAACCGGGTTCCGCGCAGAAACGGACTGCCGTTTCCTTGTCCGGCTTTTCGACGAAGCGCTCGACTTTGAGAACGCCGCCCGGACCGGGGTTGCCTTTTGTTTTGACGTAGCCGTAACCTGTTTCCGGCTTGGAAGGCTTGATGCCGAAGGTTACGAGCATGCCGCCTTTGGCTGCTTCCGCGCCAGCCTCGACCGCATCGAGGAAGGCGCGCGGATTTTCGATATAGTGGTCCGAAGCCATGAGGAGCACAATCGCATCCGGCCCAGCCTTCTCGATTGCCAAATGCGCGGCAACCGCCGCGGCAGGCGCGGTGGAACGGCCCTCGGGCTCAAGAACGATGCTTTCTAGCGGCAGTCCCGCATGTTTGAAGGCGGCGGCGACGCCGAAGCGGTTTTGCTCGTTCGTGATGACAAACGGCGGCGTATAGGGCGGCACGGAGGGCACGCGGCGGGCTGCGTCCGCCAGTAGCGGCTCGGCGCTGACAAGAGCGTGAAACTGCTTTGGGTGCTGCGCCCGCGACAAGGGCCAAAGCCTTGAGCCCGTACCTCCCGCAAGGATAACAGGAATTATCATAGGCAACTCCAATGCAGCCGTTGAGGCCCGGCGAATGGCCGGAGATTTCGTCGAAGTCAAGCTTTAGCGCCCGTCGAGGATAAGCGCAATGTTGGTTGAAACGGGCCTGCCGGGCGAAAACACGCGAGGAAAAGCGTCAGCGGCGCGCATGCAGGCTGGAGGCGCGGGCAGGCGTTTGTTATACAACGTGTGAATCGGCCAAGCGGGCCTTAAAGCAAAGCGGAGACGAACGGCATGACCGGCGCATACGATCTGATTGTCATCGGAACAGGTCCGGGCGGCTATGTCTGTGCGATCCGGGCGGCGCAGCTTGGGCTGAAGACGGCGGTTGTCGAGAAAAACGCCACCTTCGGCGGCACCTGCCTCAACGTCGGCTGCATCCCGTCGAAGGCGCTGCTGCACGCCTCCGAGCTTTATGAGGAAGCGAACCACGGTTTCGCAGGCATGGGCATCAGGGCCATCGCCGAATTCGATCTACCCGCGATGATGAAGTACAAGGCGGAAGGCGTCGACGGCAACGTCAAGGGCATCGAGTACCTCCTGAAAAAGAACAAGGTCGATACCCACCGGGGCATCGGGCGCATCGTGGCGCCGGGCCGGGTGCTCGTGCGGCCGGTCGATGGGGGCGAGGAAAAGACGCTTGAGACCAGGACGATAGTAATCGCAACCGGCTCCGATATCGTCCGCCTGCCCGGCGTCGAGATCGACGAAAAGCGTGTCGTCTCCTCGACCGGCGCGCTCGAATTGGACAAAGTTCCGGAGCGCTTCCTCGTCGTGGGCGCCGGCGTGATTGGCCTGGAGCTAGGCTCGGTTTGGCGCAGGCTCGGGGCGAAAGTCACCGTCGTCGAGTTCCTGGACCGCATCCTTCCCGGCATGGATAACGAGGTCGCCAAGCAGTTCCAGCGCATCCTGCAAAAGCAGGGCATGGAATTCCGGCTCGGCACCAAGGTGACGGCCGTTCAACCGAACGGCGCGGGACCGCTCAGAGTGACCGTGCGGCCGGCGCAAGGCGAAGGCCCGCGAGAACTGCTCGACGCGGATGTGGTTCTGGTCGCCATCGGCCGCGCGCCCTACACGGAAGGGCTCGGCCTGGAGGAAGCTGGCGTACAACTCGACAATAAGCGCCGCATCGTGATCGACGATCGTTTCCGCACGAATGTGCCCGGCATCTACGCCATCGGCGATGTGGTTCGCGGACCGATGCTCGCGCACAAAGCCGAGGACGAGGGGGTTGCCGTGGCCGAAATCGTCGCAGGCAAGGCCGGTCACGTAAATTACGGGGTGATCCCTGGCGTGATCTACACCTTCCCCGAGGTTGCCAGCATCGGCCAGACCGAGGAAGAGCTGAAAGACGCCGGCATCGCATACAATGTTGGCAAATTCCCCTTCACGGCCAACGGGCGCGCGAAGGTGAACCGGCAGACCGACGGCTTCGTCAAATTCCTCGCCGATGCCAAGACCGACCGCGTGCTGGGCGTCCATATCGTCGGGCCGGATGCCGGGAACATGATCGCCGAAGCGGCGGTGCTGATGGAGTTCGGCGGATCGGCCGAGGACCTGGCACGCACCTGCCATGCGCACCCGACGCTGACCGAGGCAGTGAAAGAAGCCGCGCTCGCCGTTGGCAAGCGCGCCATCCACCTCTAACAACGGGCGTATCATGTGTAACTTACCCATCAGCCTGTCTCTCTCCCGCAAGGGGAGAGGGGACGTTGTTGTGCGCTCCGCGCCCTTGGCCTCGAAGCTGTACCGTGCAGCACCGTTCCTTCTCCCCTTGCGGGAGAAGGACAGGATTAGGGGGATAGCGGTATCGCTAGCGTTGGCGTTGGCGCTAACGTGTCTTGCCGGCCCGGGCGCTCCGGCGGCAGCGCAATCGTCCTCCGTTTTCCAGCCCACTCATGGTCCGCGCATCGTTCTTGGCCGCAGGCACCCCGGCCGGATAACCAGCCTCTCGGACGATGGCGTTGTCGTGGACCTCAAGGACGGCGGCACTCAAGCCATTCAGTTCGGCGAAATCTGGCGCATAAGGCACGCTTTCGCCAGCGACGAGCCCCGGGACACGGCTGTCGTCGATTTCGCCGACAACCGGCTGTTCGTGGCGACCCCTGTCGCGACACTCGTCGGCGATGTCAGCAAAAAGATCGCGCTTGTGCAGTTCACCGCGCCAAACGGCGAGACCATCTACATGGCTGCGAGCAAAGTCACCGACATTTTCAACTCGCTCCCCGGTCTGCACAATCCGGCAAGCAAGACGGTGATCGGCACAAGGGACGGCGTACAGCAGATAACGGAGCCGGCCGATGCCGCCAAGCGCATGGTGGCTGAGGCTCACACGGTTCCATAGCGGGGCTAAGGCCTCTCTCAGAAATAACCGCGCCGCCTGGCTTGTCCTTTTGTCCTCCCGCTGCGTTGCAAAAAGGGTTACATATCTCGGATATGCGCCCCTTTTCGCGCCTTGCGGACGAACAAAATTCCTTCGCCATATGATGCGGTTATTTCTGAGAGAGGCCTAAACATGTGGCGGATTGGCGTTGACCTCGGCGGGACAAAGATCGAAGCGCTGGCCCTTTCGCCAGACGGCAGGGAGCGGGTCCGGGTCAGGGTTCCAACGCCGCGCGGAGACTATGACGGCACGCTCGATGCAATCGTTTCGCTAGCCAGCACTTGCCGCGAGGGCTTGGCGGATTCGGATATCGCAGGAATTGGCATCGGCATACCCGGCAGCTTTTCGCCCAAGACTGGGCTGGTGCGCAATGCGAACTCCACCTGGCTCAACGGCCGCCCGCTGCTCCGCGATCTTGAGGCGCGCTTCGCCTGGCCCGTGGCCATCGAGAACGACGCCAACTGCTTCGCGCTTTCGGAAGCGGCGGATGGTGCCGCGCAAGGCTGCGGCACGGTTTTCGGCGTGATCTTGGGAACTGGCGTTGGCGGCGGCATCGTCGTCGATGGCAAGCCCCTGCTGGGCCATAACGCCGTCGCTGGCGAGTGGGGCCACAATCCGTTGCCCTGGCCGGAAGCGGATGAATTGCCGGGACCGCTTTGCTATTGCGGCAAGCGCGGCTGCATCGAAACGTTCTTGAGCGGCCCGGCGCTCGAAAGGCAGTACCAGACCCTTTCCGGCCAAGCGGCCCCGGCAAGAGCCATCGCCGAGCGTGCGCAAGCGGGTGAGGCCGTGGCACAATCCGTTCTCGCCGTTTACGCAAAGAGGCTCGCGAAATCGCTCGCCACCGTCATCAACATTGCCGACCCGGATGCGATTGTGTTAGGCGGCGGCGTATCTAACATTGACGCCATCAGGGAAATGGCGGTGTCTGAGCTCCCGGGGTGGGTATTCTCCGACTGTTTCGATACGCCGCTCGTGGTTAACAAATGGGGCGACTTAAGCGGGGTCAGGGGGGCCGCTCGCTTGATAGTCCCCAGGTAACCCGGCGTAGCCGGGTTACCTGTTGTTAGTATACGGCTGCAATATGATTTGGTTCTTAAAGGCTAATCTATATTGCCAAAGTAGCAAAAATGGTCGTGGGTTGCATCATTTATTTGAACGGGAATCGACGATTTTGCGATCACGGTTGTATAAGATGCACTTTTGCAACAACCAGGTGTGGCGGCAACAAAATGGGCGCGCCTACCCTACCCCGGGAGGTTAGGGGCAAACACCGGAACACCGCGGTTGCGCCGTTCGCAAAGCGGATCGCAAATGGGGGCTAACATGAAGAAATTGCTTGGCTTGGCCATCGTCTTGGCGCTCGCCATCGTCTTGATCCTGACCAAGCCAACGCCGCAGGAGATCGCATCCGCGGCCACCGGGCAGATGAATTACACGGTTATCAACAAAGAAAGAATGCCGCCCGATTTTGCCGCCGCGGCAGCAGCGGCCGCTTTGATCCAAACAGTGGAAGACGTATTTGCCATAGGCGCGCGTGTCCCCAATCCGGGAGTGCGGTGGCGCACCGCCGATCTCATTTTTCTTATGTACTCGGATTTGACGGTTGTCCGCGTGGGCTCCTTGAAATGCCTCTGGCTCCTTCGCAACGGCTTTTGCTCTTATATTTCCCGATAGCGGAAATGCACGAGGCTTGGGCGACGTTGCGGGCGAAGGCCGAAGCAAGGGGCTCCGGGAATTTTTCGCCGTTTTAGGATTTGCGGTGCCATGGGAACCCCATGGATGGGCTATAATAATAGTGACTTGAACTCCACACAAAGCTGTGCAGAATCCGCAGGAAGGCCGTGCTTAGCTGCACCCCGTGTGGTCTAAGTCGCAGATTGCCGGACCAGCGTCGTCGCTGGATTCCCAAACAGACCAACCAGCTAAAGCCCTGTTTCCGTTCATGAAATCAAACAAACTGCTCCTTCTTCCCGGCGACGGCATCGGCCCCGAGGTCATGGCCGAAGTCAAACGCATCGTTGCCTGGCTCGAAAAGGCGGGCCGCGCCACGTTCGAGGTCGGGGAAGACCTCGTTGGCGGCTGCGCTTACGACGTTCATGGCGAGGCGATATCGGACGCCGCCATGGCGAAGGCCAAGGCTGCCGACGCTGTTATGCTCGGCGCTGTCGGCGGCCCGAAATGGGACAAGGTGCCTTACGCCCAGCGCCCTGAGGCCGGGCTCCTGCGCCTTCGCAAGGATCTGGGCCTGTTCGCCAATTTGAGGCCCGCCATCTGCTATCCGGCGCTGACGGAGGCTTCGAGCCTCAAGCGCGAGGTGGTCGAGGGGCTCGACATCATGATCGTCCGCGAATTGACGGGCGGCGTCTATTTCGGCGAGCCCAAAGAGATCGTGACGCTGGAGAATGGCGAGAAGCGCGCCGTCGACACGCAAGTCTATAGCGAGCACGAGATCGAGCGGATTGCACGTGTGGCTTTCGACCTGGCACGGGCGCGCGGCAAGCGTGTGGCCTCGGCCGATAAGCGCAACGTCATGAAGACGGGCGTCTTGTGGAATGCGGTCGTCAGCCGCGTCCATGCCGCGGATTACCAGGATGTCGAGCTGACCCATATCCTCGCGGACAATTGCGCGATGCAGCTTGTCCGCTGGCCCAAGCAGTTCGACGTGATCGTGACCGACAATCTATTCGGCGACATCCTCTCCGACCAGGCCGCGATGGCAACGGGATCGCTTGGCATGCTGCCCTCGGCCTCGCTCGGCGCCAAGAACGCGAACGGCCGCCCAGCCGCGATGTACGAGCCCGTCCACGGCAGCGCGCCCGACATCGCGGGCAAGGGCATCGCCAACCCAATAGCCACCATCGCGAGCTTCGGCATGGCGCTGCGCTATTCCTTCGGGATGGCGGCGGAGGCCGATCTGCTCGATGCCGCAATTGCTGGCGCATTGGCGAAGGGGCTTAGGACCGCCGACATCATGCAGGACGGCATGACCCAGGTAACGACGGCTGGCATGGGCGCGGAAATTTGCGGCGAGCTTGAACGTCTGTCACAACTTTAGCGGCTAACGGCCGCAGGCGTGTCTTTTTGGGAGAGTTGGGGTGATGGCGGATCACTTCGGTGTCATCGGATTTAAGGCGAGCTCGGCGGAAGCGCTATCCACGCTCGTCAGCGATCTGGTCGAGAAAGGCGGCGAGAAGCAGCCCTGCGCGCCGGGCTACTATCACCGTCTGCACTCGACGGGCGGAGCCGAGCTTTGGGTCCATATGCAAAAGCTGGCTGAGTCCGAGCCCGATTCCGATCCTTATGTCGCTGTTGGTATAACTCCCTTTTTTGAAGGCGAAGGCCGCACGCCGATCCGCGTTCGCGCCATGCGCCAGCGCCCAAGCGACAATCTCTTCGAAGGCACCTTCTATGTCGAGCTGGGCCCCACGATTGCACTGATCGACGTGGTGGATTTCGCCCGCTTCGCAGGCAAGCCCGTGCCGTTCATGGCGATTGCGCAGATCGCGGCGTTCCCGCATGAGCTTGCTGTGTATGAGAACGAAGCGGCGTTCCAGGCCACGCAGGCGGACAAGAGCGTCAAATTCACGCCGCGCTCTTTCCTGGCGAGCGGGCTTTTCGTCGGCGGCGGCTCCGGCGACATCGTCTTTCTCGATCCGGAAGCCGAGGATTTCCGGGCGCCAGCCCGCGCGTTCCTGACCGGCGAGGTGCAAAAGGCCGAGCGCCGTCAAAACCCCGAGACGGGGCAGGAATTCACCTGGGCGCTGGTCGGCACTGCCGGCGGCACCCTCGACCTCGTCGCCGACGATACCGTCCTGCCACAAGCCTTGGCCCCAGGCATGATCGTCGAGGGCGAGTTCTGGCTATGCGCCCGGCTCACCGAAATCTTCGGCGCCGCCTGATTGCAAGAAAGCACTTCCTTTGTGCGGCTCGATGTGTATAATGCACAAACAGATGATGTATGTGAGCGGCAATGCGAACCAATATCGATATTGACGACGCGCTTATTGGCGAGGTCATGAAGGTGGCGAACGTGAAAACCAAAAAGGAAGCCGTGCATCTGGCCTTGGCTGAATTCCTGAAGGTCAAAAAGAAGAAGGATCTCTTCGATCTGGCCGGCAAGATCACGTTCGAGGACCGCTACGACCACAAGGCCCTGAGGCACACACGCTACGATGCTGATTGATACGAGCGTACTGGTGGCGCTGTTCAAGGATCGCTCGGGCGAGGTGACGCATGGCTTGCGCGATCTGTTGGAAGGGCGGGACTATTACCTCACGCGCTTCACGCAAGTTGAGCTATTGCAGGGCGCGCGCGATGAAAGGGAATGGCTGAGACTTTCGGATTACCTCGCCGATCAAGACTATCTCGAAATAGAGGACGAGAGCTGGGCCAACGCCGCCAGGCTCTATTTCGATTTGCGCCGGCGCGGGCTCACCGTGCGCAGCGTCATCGACTGCTGCATCGCGGAAGTCGCGCTTAGGCATGAGATGACGCTGGTTCATAACGACCGCGATTTCGCGACCATCGCCAAACTGCGCGCGCTGAGCCATATCCAGTTCAAAGCGGTTGCTGTGGCGGGCCTTCACGAGCCGGCGCAACGGCCGTTGCGTTAGCGGCTTCCAGAAGCTGCAGGAGGCTTCTTTATGGTTCAAATGCAATCCGGGATCACGTGCCCAGCCTGCGGCTACCGTTCCGTCGAAACAATGCCGACAGATGCCTGCCTGTATTTCTATACATGCAAGCGGTGCGGGCTGGAGATGAAGCCCCGCCGCGGCGATTGCTGCGTGTTCTGCTCGTATGGTGACGTTCCCTGCCCGCCAATTCAGGAAGAACGCGGCGGCTCCGGCAAGGGCTCATGTTGCAGCGGTCCGCCGCGCTCTTGACGCCCGTCCGGCGGCCGAGGCAATTTTCCTTGAAACTTCTGGCCTTGGCCACCAAGGTGCGGGCCAAGGCGCTTCTTCGCGCAACGGGGATGGTTGAGCATGACAGGCACGGGCCAGCAATTCATTATGGTGGGCGAGCGGACCAACGTGACCGGCTCCGCCAAGTTCCGCAAGCTCATCGAGGCTGGCGACTACGATGGCGCACTTAGCGTTGCGCGCGAGCAGATCGAGAGCGGCGCGAACGTCCTCGACGTGAATATGGACGAGGGCCTTCTCGACTCTGAGAAGGCGATGACCACCTTCCTCCACCTCATCGCCGCCGAACCCGACATTTCGCGCGTGCCGGTGATGATCGACTCCTCGAAATGGCCGGTGATCGAGGCCGGGCTCAAATGCGTCCAGGGCAAGTCCATCGTCAATTCGATCAGCATGAAGGAGGGGGAGGAGCCCTTCCTTGAGCATGCGCGGCGCATCCTGCGTTATGGCGCGGCCGCCGTCGTCATGGCGTTCGACGAGGCAGGCCAAGCCGATACAGCTGAGCGCAAATTCGCGATCTGCCAGCGCGCCTACCGCCTGCTCACCGAGCGCGTCGGCTTCGCGCCCGAGGACATCATCTTCGACGCCAACGTCTTCGCGGTGGGGACCGGGATCGAGGAGCACAACAATTACGGGGTGGCCTTCATCGAGGCGGTGCGCCGCATCCGGGCGGAACTGCCGCACGCGCATGTGTCCGGCGGCGTCTCGAACCTGTCCTTCGCCTTCCGCGGCAACGAGCCTGTGCGCCAGGCCATGCACACGGTGTTCCTCTATCACGCCATCGCCGCTGGCATGGACATGGGCATCGTCAATGCCGGGCAGCTCGGCGTCTATGACGAACTCAATCCGGAGCTGCGCGAACTTTGCGAGGACGTGGTCTTGAACCGCCGCCCCGACGCCACGGACCGCCTGCTCGAAGCAGCGGACCGGTTCAAGGGCGGCCTTTCGAAGAAGCAGGCGCCCGATCTTGCCTGGCGCGAACGCCCTGTTGCCGAGCGGCTCAAGCACGCGCTCATCCATGGCGTTGCGGATTACGTCGAGGCCGACACGGAAGAGGCCCGCCTCGCCGCCGTGCGGCCCTTGCACGTCATCGAAGGCCCGCTCATGGACGGCATGAACGTGGTTGGCGACCTGTTCGGGGCGGGCAAGATGTTCCTGCCGCAGGTCGTGAAGTCCGCGCGCGTGATGAAGAAGTCCGTGGCCTATCTGATGCCGTTCATGGAGGCGGAAAAGCGCGAGGCGGGGATTGAAAACGCGGCCTCGGCGGGGCGCATCCTGCTGGCGACGGTCAAGGGCGACGTGCACGACATCGGCAAGAACATCGTGGGCGTCGTGCTGCAGTGTAACAATTACGAGGTGATCGACGCCGGCGTGATGGTTCCCGCCCAGGTCATTCTCGATAAGGCGAAAGAGGTGAAGGCCGACATTGTGGGCCTTTCCGGCCTGATTACGCCGAGCCTCGACGAGATGTCTTTCGTGGCCTCCGAAATGGAGCGCCAGGGCTTCGATGTGCCGCTGCTCATCGGCGGCGCTACCACGAGCCAGGTGCACACGGCGGTGAAGATCAGCCCGAACTACAAGCGCAACCAGGCCATCTATGTCACCGACGCAAGCCGGGCGGCCGGCGTGGTTTCAAATTTGCTTGGCGAGGGCCGCGACGCTTACGTGGCGCAGATCCAGGAGACTTACGCGCAAGTTGCGGCGGCGCATGAGCGCGGGCGCGCGGCCAAGTCCCGCATGAGCCTTGCCGCCGCGCGCGCCAACAGGCTGAAACTCGATTGGCGCGGCTATCAGCCGCCCAAGCCCAGCTTTACCGGCACCCGGGCGCTGCGCAATTACGATCTCGCCACCCTCATCCCGCATATCGATTGGACGCCCTTCTTTTCGGCTTGGGAAATGAAAGGCACCTTCCCCGGCATTCTCTCGGACAACCGCTACGGGAACGCGGCGACCGCGCTTTACGAGGATGCGCAGGCGATGCTGCGCCGGATCGCGGAAGAAAAATGGCTTACCGCCAACGGTGTCATCGGCTTTTGGCCGGCGAACACCGTCGGGGATGACGACATTGCGCTTTTCGGCGATGAAGAACGCGAGGCTAGGGTCGCCACGCTCCACACACTGCGCCAGCAAATCGCTCGCGAGGGCGGACGCGCCAGCACCGCGCTTGCCGATTTCATCGCGCCGAAGGAGAGCGGGCTTGCCGATTATATCGGCGGTTTCGCGGTGACGGCGGGCATCGGCGAGCACGAGGCCGCGGAGCGCTTTGCGCGCGCGCACGACGACTATTCCAAAATCCTGGTCAAGGTGCTTGCGGACAGGCTCGCCGAAGCCTTTGCCGAGCATCTGCACGCCCGCGTCCGCCGCGAGTTCTGGGGCTACGACAAGGACGAGGCGCTCACGAATGCCGAGCTTATCGCTGAGGCTTATCGCGGCATCCGTCCCGCGCCCGGCTATCCGGCACAGCCGGATCACACCGAGAAAGCCACGATGTTCAAGCTTTTGGACGCCACGGAGGCGACGGGCATCAAGCTCACCGAAAGCTTCGCCATGATCCCGCCCGCATCCGTTTCCGGCCTGTACCTCGCGCACCCGGAAAGCCACTACTTCGGCGTTGGCAAGATCGGCCGCGACCAGGTTGAGGATTACGCCAAGCGCAAAGGCTGGCCAGTGGCCGAGGCCGAGCGCTGGCTCGCGCCCATCCTCAATTACGAAAGCGGCGGCCAAGCGCAGCGCACGGCGGCGGAATAATCGCATAAAGCAGCTTGCCGAGGTGTGGAACTCAAGCCCCCTCACCCCAGCCCTCTCCCGCGAGGGGAGAGGGAGCGGGCTGCGGCCCTTTCCACGGGCAAGGCCGATCTTCAGGGGTTCCTTCTCCCCATCGCGTTTGCTTGCAAACGCGATCACGTTGAGATGCAAGCACGCCAGGGCGTGCTTGCGCGGGAGAAGGACAGGATGAGGGGTAGGTTACAAATCGAAACCGCTGAAGACCATCACTCCGTCTTCACTAGCCCGGAGAAGGCGGCGACCGCGAGCAGGCTCGCGACCCAGCCGAAGACAAGCTCGGCAAGCACGAGCGCATTCGTGCCCCAGCCCGGAACGGTGACCGGCTTTCCGCCAAGAACGAAGCTCACCTCTTTCTGCATCGGCACCCAGCTCTTCTCCTGCTGCAGGTCCACCACGGGAAGCAGCACGTTGAACGAGTAGACCCATGGATTGAACTGGGGGTATTCGGCGAACTTCTCCCCGGCTATGGCCGCGCACTTGGTCCAATTGCCATGAGCTTCGGGCCGGCATTCCTTGAACTGCTCGGCGAGGAAGACTTGGCTGTCGCGCGGCGCGAACACGCCCTGCCCGGCGGCGACCTTGAAGTAGAAGCCGCAGGCAAGCCCGACAGCGCCCATGATCCAAAGCACGCGCAACGGGCGGTAGCCGTGGCCGATGAGAAGCCCTCCCGTCACAGCCCAGAGCAATGCGCCTAGCGCGCCAAGCGCCTCGCGCGGACCTGCCCACCACCGCGCAAGCCGCCGGTTGATGAGATAGCCTTGCCGGTCCATGGCAAGCCGTTGCGCTTCATCGGGGTGTCCCATGTCCCGCAGCACCTTGATGAGCTGCTCGAAGGGCTGGGGCTTGAAATCCCGGCCCAGATGCGCCGGGGGCTGGCGCTGGAGCCATTTCTTGCGGATGCCGGCATCGACCGGCGCACCGCCGCCAAACCGTTCATAGGTGAAGCCGTCAAGGTGGATCACATTGCGCAGGCCGTTCGAGTGTTTGCGTTTCGGCCAGGCTTGCGGGCTGTCGACCAGGACGTGAATGTGCGCGCTCTTGAGGTCCAGCGAGCCGTTGAAAACGGCTGGAGCCTCCTGCTTCCCCTCTATGGGGGCGACGATCAGGGCGCTGGCGACCTTGGCATTCACGAGCGAAACGGCGTCCTGTGAAAACACTTGGCCAAAAGCGGCGGCGTCGTGGGAAATCGAGTGCGGCACGGAGAAGGTGCCGCCCCGGCAATCGATATTGCCACGGACGATGGCCCCGTCGAGTTGCACCTTGCCCTTCGCCTCAAAGCTGTCGGAGAGGTAGATATTTCCGCCGACTTCGACGCGGGTGAAGCGCAACGCGGTGCTGTCGGTGTTTCCAGTGCATTGAAACTGCCCGTTGCGGCAATCGAGATCGCCGCCAATCTGCGCACCGGAGAAGGACGCCTCGCCGTCGCACACGCAATCCCTGAGATAAAGGCTGCCCTTGAGGTTCAAGCGATGGCATTTCATGGTGCGGCGCGCCCTGGGCTCCCAGCGGCCCGCCTCCGCGGGGTGCGTATCGTCGAAGCCAGCGAAAAACTCGCTCCTCGTGCAATCGAGCGTGCCGCCAATTTCGGCATTGTCGAGCAGGATGACACCGTTCGCCCGGAAGCCGCCGCGAAAATCGAGGTTGCCGCCAATCGTCACTGTCTCCAGATTGGCGGACAGGCGCTGCGTCCTCCAGGGCTTCCCTGCGATTGTGCAGCCGGTGCAAGACAGCGTGCCGCCGATCTCGGCGCCAAAGAGCTGCAGGCTTCCGTCGATGATTGCGCGACGGAGCAGAAGGCTACCGTCGACCCTGACACCATCGCCGTGGATGCCGGAGACCGCGGTTCCCTCAAGGCTCACAACCTTCGTTTCGGCATCGGAGAAGCGGAATTCCCCGCCTATGGTGCAGTCCTCGATCCAAAGGGGCAGGACCTTCGTTGCGCCATCCAGATTGACCGCGCCGCTAATGAAGGCGCCTTGAACGCGGATTCCGCTTTCATGGACGGCGGTGCGGTTCTCTCCGCCCAGTGCCAGGAAGCGCAGGAAATCCGCCCGGACCTCGTTGGCTTCCGTGGCGGAGCCTGGCCTTGGGGCCCCGAACGAGCAGTGTTCACCCTTGAGGGCGGCGTCCAACAATTTCCGTTCCGCCGGTTTCAGCGGCTCGAACTCTTGCAAAGAAACCATCTTGCCCCCCACTATCCCGAACATACCCAGCCCGGCGGCAAGCTTTGCAGATAAGTGGAAGTGGATGCAATCATGGAAAGCAAATTATTTGCCTTCGGGCATTGGCCTTCTCCGGTCACGGCTGCATCGGTAGCGGAAGGCGCGCTGCGTTTTGGGCGCGTGCAGGCCGAAGGCGACGCAATCTACTGGAGCGAAGGCCGGCCGGCAGAAAGGGCCGCGCGCCCGTGATGCGCTGGAGCAAGGAGGGGGGCGTGAGCGAGTTGCTTCCCGCGCCTTACTCCGCGCGTTCCCGCGTGCACGAATATGGTGGCGGCGAGTTTCTCGTGGCCGGCGGCAGGCTGTTTTTCGTCAACGAGCGACGATCAGGATGTGTATGCGAAGGATCTGGCGGCAGGCGCGGACACGGACGGCATCCGGCGTCTTACCGATTTGCCGGGAACGCGCTTTGCCGATTTCGCTTGGGACGGGCTCGCGAAAAAGATTGATCGCCGTTGGCGAGACGCATTGCCCGGACCAGGGGGCGCTGCCGCGGAACGCGCTTTGGACAATTCCGGCGGCTGAGCCAGTTGTGCAAAATCCGGTTGAGTGCTTCGGCAAAGTCCCCCCTCACTCTGTCTCTCTCCCCGCAAGCTCGCCTTGGCGAGCTTGCATCTCAGCGTGGCCGCATCCGCAAGCGGATGCGGCTGGGAGAGAGGACCCTGTAACTTGCGCCGCGGGTAGTTCGAGGGTCCCTTCTCCCCTCGGGGAGAAGGACAGGATGAGGGGGGACTTCGCGACACAATCGACCGGATTTGACATTGCTCCGTCGCCCTTGATCGAGGGGCACGATTTCTATGCAAGCCCCCGATTGAGCCCCGATGGACGCCGCCTCGCTTTTCTCGCGTGGGATCTGCCTTCGATGCCCTGGGATGCGGCTCGGCTTTTCGTGGCGGAGCTGGCAGAAGACGGGTGCCCCGGCGATCCGGTTTCCATCGCGGGAGGAGGCGGCAGCGCGTGTTTCCAGCCCGAATGGGGAGCGGACGGCACGCTCTACTTCGTTTGGGACGTGGACGGCTCTGGCCAGCTTTACGCCTGGCGCGAAGGTTCCGGGCCCAAGAAGGCCGTGCATCATCGATGCGCGATCTTTCGATGCCGCAGTGGAGCTTCAATGCCGCAAGCTTCGCGCTGCTTCCCGGGAGGCAGGGCTTACTGCACCTTCGTCAGGAATGGCGAGGCGGGCGCTGCAATCGCAGGCCCTGGCGCGGTCCTGACGCCTCGTGAAACCGGCTTCAGTGCCATACATGCGCTTTCGGCCGGCGGCGCGGGCGTTGTCCTGGAGGGATTAAAGGACGATGAGGCGCTGTGCATCGCCCTCGACGATCCGGCGTCCGCGAGCGCGGTGGCTTCCCCGGTCATCCTGCGGCGAAGCAGCGCCGTTGCCATCGGACGCGGGCTATGTTTCCCGGCCGGGCCGCCTCGAAATTCCGAGCGGCGCCGGCGTTATCCATGGCCTGCTTTACCCGCCGCAAAACCCCGCCGCTCACGGCCCAGCAGGCGCGCCACCGCCGCTTATCGTAAGCCTACATGGCGGCCCAACCAGTGCGGCGGCGCGCGGGCTCAAGCCGCGGACGCTGTTTTTTACCTCGCGCGGTTTCTGCCTGGCTCGATCTCGATTACGCAGGCAGCATCGGCTACGGGCGTGCCTATCGCGAGCGGCTCACAGGCAATTGGGGCATCGCGGATGTGGAGGATACGATTGCGGCGGCGCGGTTCGCGGCCGGGGCGCGGATCGCCGATGCCGGTGCGATATTTGTTACCGGAGGCAGCGCCGGCGGCTACACGGTGCTGATGGCCATCGCGACGGCGAACGTGTTCCGGGGGGCGGCGAGCTATTACGGAGTTTGCGATCTCATCGCCTTGCAGAAAACCACGCACAAATTCGAGCAAGGCTACCAGCAGACGCTGCTTGGCGCGTCGTTGGAGGAGAACGAGGCGGTCTACCGCGAGCGCTCGCCAATCCAGCACATCGAGCGTATCTCGACGCCGCTGATCCTGTTCCAGGGCGCCGATGACAACGTGGTCCCCAAAAGCCAGTCGATCGCGGTCGCGGAGGCGCTGCGGGCGAAAGGCGTCGCGGTCGAATATCACGAATTTGCGGGCGAAGGGCACGGTTTCCGGCAGGCGGACACGATCCGCACCTGTCTGGAGCGCGAGCTTGCTTTCTATCTTGGGCTTATGGCCGGAGAGCGGAGCGCGGCTTAGAGGACTTCCTGAACCACGACCTCAGGCTCGATGCCCTTGTCCTCGACCTCGGCGACATAGAGCCAGGAGCCCCATGCGAAGCTTACGGCGTTCGCCGTTGACGCCGGCACGATGTCCATCAGGCGCGCATTGTCAGGCACGGCCCTGTCCGTGATCGGTTCGCGCCGGATAATGCGGATCGCGAGCCGGCGATGATCCTTGGTGACGATCTCGGTTTTGTAGCCGGCCTTGAGGCTTCCGCGAGGGGCGCCGCCAAAAGCGAGTCTCGGCCTCGATTGCGCTGAATAGCTTGGCGTCCGCCGGCGGGGAGCCGGTCTGGCCCAGCTCGGCGCTTACGCCTTTAAGGCGCGCGACGTCATGCTTCCGGAGCGGCGAAGCAGCTGCGCCCGAATAGTCATCGCTGAAGCTTGCAAGTTCCGTGCTGACGAAAACATCGCTGTGGAAATGAACAGGCTTGGTGATCTCCAAAAAGAGCACCAGACCGCACAGCGGCAGGGCCGCTAGCGCGCCATAAATCAATCCCCAGCCCAAGCACTCCACACGGCCCAGGCGATTTTTACCGAACTGGCTCGTCATATTGCTCATTAGTTTACGATAATCTGAATGTGTTTTCGCGTCCACGCACAAGAGCGTCATCCCCGATCAAGGCGAATTAATGATCGAACTTGGGCCTGTCTGACAAGCTGGGGATGATTGATAGATAGATTTAAAATACAAAACAACAGTTTCGCCCGGCGTACGCCACACAAATCGCCGAGCGCTCCTGTTCCAACCAGCCTGGCATTTGAAACCAGGTGCTTAGGAACTCCTGCAGCACCTACGCTGCTTGAAGGTTATAAAACGCCATGCGGACGCGATTGTCACCTGAAAAAATGCACGCGCGAGCAAGTTCTCTGTGTGAAACCTGTGGGTGACACTTGTTCACCCAGCATTAATGAGCTTTGCCAATAAGTTAGCTGTCGCTCGGGCCCTCAAAAAGGGGCATCTGGCCTTCGCGCATCGCCTGCGGCGCGGCGACTCCGAGATGGCGGAACGCTTTCAAGGTGAGCACGCGGCCCCGCGGTGTGCGGCCGATAAAGCCTTGTTGCAGCAAGTAAGGTTCAATTACTTCTTCAATCGCATCCTTGCCTTCGCTGAGCGCGGCCGCGATTGTCTCGATTCCAACCGGTCCGCCGCCGTAATTCAAGGCAATGCAGCGCAAATAGCGGTGGTCCATGGCGTCGAGGCCAAGCGCATCCACCTCAAGCTGGCTGAGCGAGGCATCCGCGACATCGCGCGTGACCTCGGCCGAGCCGCCGACCGAGGCGAAATCGCGGACGCGCCGCAGCAGCCGGCCCGCAACGCGGGGCGTGCCCCGGCTGCGCCGCGCAACCTCGCGGGCGCCATCGGGTGTCATGTGCATGTGCAGCACGCGCGCACCGCGCTTGACGATCTCCTCCAGCTCGTCGTCGGTATAAAAATTGAGCCGGACCGGTATGCCGAACCGGTCCCGGAGCGGCGTCGTGAGCAGGCCGGTCCGGGTGGTCGCGCCCACGAGCGTGAACTTGGCGAGGTCGATGCGCACCGAGCGCGCGGCGGGGCCTTCGCCGATGATGAGGTCGAGCTGGAAATCCTCCATCGCGGGATAGAGGATCTCCTCGACCGCTGGATTAAGCCTGTGAATCTCATCGATAAAAAGAACGTCGCGCTCTTCCAGATTGGTGAGCAGCGCAGCCAGGTCCCCCGCTTTGGCGATCACGGGTCCAGAGGTCATCTTGAAATTCACGCCAAGCTCGCGCGCCACGATTTGCGCGAGCGTCGTCTTGCCGAGGCCCGGCGGCCCTGCGAAAAGCACGTGATCCAGCGCGTCGCCCCGGCCGCGCGCTGCGTCGATGAATATCTTGAGATTGGCGCGCGCCTGGGCCTGGCCGATGAATTCAGCCAAGCGCAAGGGACGGAGCGAAAGCTCGCCCGCATCCTCTTCCTGCCGTTCTCGATCCAAAAGACGCCCGCTCATGGGCCGACGCTAACGGATTCTGCGCGGAATGGAAATTCAATGTTGGAAACGCGAACCGGCGTTGGGGTAAAGCATAGGTTGAGTAAGGGCTTGGCATTTGCGTCAAGCCTGGACATCATGGGCGGGCCCAGTACCAACGGGCACGCCCGTACTCCCTCTCCCATCGGGAGAGGGCCGCGGCTACATCGGGAAACATCATGTCCTGGCCTAATCCTGCCTTCGTCCTGACCCTGTCCTGCGCGGACAGCCCCGGAATCGTTGCCGCCATCGCCACGCGGCTTGCCGGGAACGGCTGCAATATCACCGATAGCGCCCAGTTCGGCGACCTGAAAAGCGGCCGCTTTTTCATGCGCGTGTCGTTCTCGGCGCCGGAGGGGTTCAGCCGCGAGGACGCCTGGAAAACGCTTGCGCCGGCCATCGAGCAGTTCGCCATGACGGCGGAGGTTTACACGCATTCGCAGAAGGCGCGCGTTCTGATCCTCGTCTCGAAATTCGGACATTGCCTCAACGACTTGCTCTACCGCCACCAGATCGGCGCGCTGCCCATCGAGATCCCGGCCATCGTCTCGAACCACCGCACCTTCTACCAGCTCGCGGCGAGCCACGACATTCCCTTCCACCACCTGCCGGTGACGGCGGAGACCAAGGAGAAGCAGGAGCGGCGTCTGCTCGAAATCATCGAGGAGGAGAAGATCGAGCTGGTCGTGCTGGCGCGCTACATGCAGGTGCTTTCGGAGGCGCTGTGCGGGAAGCTGGCGGGCCGGGCGATCAACATCCATCACTCGTTCCTTCCGAGCTTCAAGGGCGCCAAGCCTTATCACCAGGCGCATGCGCGCGGCGTCAAGCTGATCGGGGCCACGGCGCATTATGTGACCCCGGTGCTCGACGAGGGGCCGATTGTCGAGCAGGAGGTGGCGCGGGTGGACCATTCGATGCCGCCCGAGGAGCTGGTCACGATAGGCCGCGACATCGAATGCGTTGTGCTTGCCCGCGCGGTGAAGTGGCATGTCGAGCACCGCGTTTTGCTCAACGGCAGCCGCACTGTCGTCTTCCGCTGAGCGATCGCACCCCGCGCCACAGCTTCGCGGAAGTCCCCCCTCATCCTGTCCTTCTCCCCGAGGGGAGAAGGGACGCTAGAATTATCCGCAGCGGATATTCCAGGGTTCCCTCGCCCCAACGGGGAGAGGGACAGGGTGAGGGGGACTTCCGCGAACCAATTGCTCTGATTACGTATTACCCCTCTTCCTCGACCGGGCCGCACCAGCCAGGCAGGTAATCGGCGTCCATTTTTTTTGCGAGCGCAAAGGCGGCTTCGAGCGCGGCGTCGAAGTTCTTCTCCACGTCCTTGGGGTCGATCCGCCGCCTCAGGAAGTCGGCCCAAAGGAATTCGCTGAAGGGCGTCGTGTCCTTCGCGTAGCCGCCCTTGCGCCGCAGCGCCCCAGCCAGACTCCGGAAGGGATCGTCCAGCAGGTCTTCAATCGATTTGGGAATGTCGCGGTAAGCGCGGCGCTTGCCTTGATCGTCGAAGGGGTGGACGAGCCCTCTGTTGTCCATGAAGACCCAGAAAGCGTCTTTTTCAAGCCGTACCAAGTTCAAAACGACAATAATAGACACTTGTTCGTGCCCCGCTAACTGCATGGCGCGGCACAAATGATGGTGATCTATAACATAATACTTATCTTTTGGCCCTTTAACGACGGGAATTACATGCTTTCGCACAAGTTTATCGGTACTTTGTTTTGCGATAGCCTTCAAGTTGGCGGCTCTGGTTTCCGCTTCCTTCAAGCCAATCGTCATTTGCGTCGGCCTAAGCTCTGCAATGTCCACGGGGTGAGAAAGCGGAGCGCGCACCGATTGCATCATCATCGTGCATTTCCTCCTAAAGCTAAGCCTGCGGTATAGATGGGTATGCACGCAAAATGCGGCTGGCAACGCCAATCCGCAAGCGCGTTCCCCCCGCGTTTAAGCGAATCGATTGACGCGGCATACTGAAAAGTGGATTAAATTCGCCGGCGTAATAGTGGCGGAGGCGATCATGGCGACTGTGCGAAGCTGGTACAACCCGATAGCGCTCGTGCACTCGGTCGCGATCCGCCCGCGGTTTTACGGAGCGGCCATCGCGGGTGGGCTGGCGCTGGCTTTCCTGCCGCATAGCTGGCATCACACCGTCCGGCCGGCGGTTGCCTGGGACATTGCCGGCCTCGTCTACCTTTTTTTCGCGTTTCAACTCATGTGGAGCTGCGGCGCGGACCGGATCCAGGCGCGCGCGGCCCGGCGCGACGACAGCCGCGTCGTGATCTTGTTCATCGTCCTGCTTGCCATCGCGGCGAGCTTCGCGGCAATCGCGGGGCTGATCGGCGAGGCGAAGCTGCCAGCCACGAGCCCGTCCGAGAAGCTTTTCCTGGCCGGGCTGGCTGTGGCCACGATCATGGCCTCCTGGCTCGTGACGCAGGTTGTTTTCGCCTTGCATTACGCCCACGGCTATTACCGGCCCGACGATGGCGGCACGGTTCGCGGTTTGCGCTTTCCGGAATGCGAAGACCCCGATTATTGGGATTTCCTCTATTTCTCCACCTCCATCGGCGCGACCTCGCAAACCTCCGACACAGAGATCCGGTCGCGCGCCTTGCGGCGTCTGGTAACGCTGCATGCGACTGTTGCATTCTTCTTCAACACCGCCGTTCTCGCCCTCACCGTAAACATTGCCGCGAGCCTCGCAGGCTAGACCGGACCGGAAATTTCCATGAACGCTCATCCCTGGCGGCAAGCCGCCCTGGTCTATTGCGCACTCTTCGCGCTTACGGCGCTGGCATACTTCTTCGCCGACCGCGAACTCGCTGCCGCGCTCAAGCCCTATCTCGGCGGAATAAAGCTCTTTCCCCGATTGACCCACATCGTGGACTTCGTGGTGGCATTCGCTTCCATCGGAGCGGCCGTTATCGCGGGGCGCGCCATGGGACGCGGCGGCTCGCTGACGCCGCTTGAGTCCGCCTTCCTGCGCGTCTGCTGCGCTATCCTCGTTGCGATTGCCATAAAGGAGGTGCTGAAAGGTGCGTTCGGGCGGACCTGGCCGGAAACCTGGGTTTGCAACAACCTCTCCTATTTCGGCAATGGCACTTACGGCTTTTTCCCGTTCCACGGCGGACAAGGCTACGCCTCCTTCCCTTCCGGGCACACCACGGCGATGACGGCCTTCGCGGGCTCGCTCTGGTTCCTTTGGCCGAAGCTGCGCTGGCTTGGCATCGTCCTTACGCTCGCTGTCGTCATCGGCCTCCTGGGCGCGGATTATCACTGGCTCTCCGACATCGTCGCGGGTGCCATCCTTGGCGGTACGACCGGAGCCGTGGCGGCCAATATTGGCCGTCAAGGTCCGGAAAAGGGTAGCAGGCCACGCAATCCCATGGCGCAATTATAGGAAAATGCGCCTTTTTTGTTTATTAATGCGCGATATCGCATTGGTTTTACACGAGTATTTATCGTTGCGGCGGGCGCCGGAAATGGTTAATCCGCGAACTGCGAATATATTTAAACGGATTTTGGAGTCGTGGAATCGCGGCAAAAACGCGAAAAGATTCGCAAAAAGTGGCGGGCGAAAAATGTGGCGGGCCGCCGTTTACCATGGTTGCGTTTACCATGCCCGCGCGCCTACGCGGCTTAAGCGGACGTTAACCTGTGAGCGGAAGGCGCATGCGCTCACGGCCATCGGTCGAAAGCTAACGCTTGGGCCCATTCCTGCACGAAGTCCTCGCAATGGCCGTAGCAGATAACGAGACCGTGAACTTTCGGGCCGATGCTGCGACCAATGAATGGGGTAACCGGGGCTAGTGGCCTGTGTTCAAACCTGATCGAGAGGATGAAATGGTGAAGCTTGGGTCCGTCTTATTCATCGCTCTTACTTTTTTATCTTCTTCTCTTGCAGCGCGGGCCGAAAAGCTGCCTCCAGCTGGGAGCGGGCAAAGCTTTAGGGATTGCCCCGAATGTCCGGAGATGGCGGTGGTACCTGCAGGCAGCTTCATGATGGGCTCCCCTAAGACGGATAACGAATGGGTAGAAGAAGAATCGCCGCAGCACAAAGTCACATTTTCCATGCCGTTCGCCGTAGGCAAGTTCGCCGTAAAATTCGAAGAGTGGGATGCTTGCCTGGCCGATGGCGGATGCGGCGGCTACAAGCCGGACGACGAAGGCAAGGGCCGGGGCAACTGGCCGGCGATCAACGTCAGTTGGAACGATGCGAAGGCCTATATCGCGTGGCTGTCGAAGAAGACGGGCAAACCTTATCGCCTGCTCTCAGAAGCCGAATGGGAATATGCTGCCCGGGCTGGCTCGGCGTCGAAAACCCTGCCAGAGGAACTCTGGGAAGACAAAACTTATGATGATCCAGCTAGCGGGCGTATGAGCCCCGCAAAGCCCAATGCCTGGGGGCTCCGCAATATTTATGGCAGGCCTGTTCAGTGGGTCGAGGATTGCTGGAACGATAACTATAAGGGCGCGCCGCGAAACGGGGAAGCTTGGATGAAGGGGGACTGCACGGAGCACGTTTTACGCGGCGGAGCAGGGGAGGAGAACATTCGCCCCGCACTCCGCGGCAGGTATGCCGCCGAAGCCCGAGACCCACTTTGGGGCTTTCGGGTGGCAAGGCCGGTCGCTCATTGAATTCTTAAACGCTGACTTGCCATGCGGGATTTGCAGCCCCGGCTGTGCGGATACGGAGAGCGACGGCTTGGCAGGGCACCAAGCCTCGGATTTCAACACCAGCATCGCCCCGCCCTGCCCGCCGAATTGACGCGCCCGGCGGATAGGCATATTTACCGGGCACACACGCCGCGAAGCTCCCATCGTCGCCGGACGCGCATTTTCCGTTAGCCGGCGGCGTCGCCAAGGAATTCAACACCATCGCCATCGACGACGGCATCGCTAGTTGAGCGTTCACGGTGTAGCTGTCTTCCCACACGTTAACGTTGGTTGAAGCTAGCGAGCCAGTGGGCTTTCTTGCCAATAGTTGAACAAGGCGCCTACCACCATGACACCAACGGTCCGCACGAACTGCAGTTCTTCCTCATTCTCTGGCTGATGGCCCAGTACATTCCAAACTATCCACAATCCTAGTGCGTCTGAGCCAATGAACCTTTGTGGATGGCGTTGTGCGGTTAGGAAGTCAAACTCTTTCTCGAATAGAGCTTTGCAGTCTTCGAAGGCCCGAAGGCCGTCACGCTGCCATTCGTCCACGCACTGCGCGATCTCATCAAGCAAAGGCTGCTTTTGCTTATCAGTTAGACCAATTTGCTCAAGGCCAGTTGTGGCCAAAAACACGCCTGCAATTGTCAGAATAAAGTCCCAGTGCTCTCTATCGATTGTTTCTAAGAACTGAAATTTCTCACTTAATGGAGTAATTGCTTCTACTGCAATTATTTTGCAGGCAGGCACAAGCAATTTCGCGCGCTCGACTAATGCCTTTTGATTACCGAATATAGTCTTAAACATAGCGGATCACCAAACATATTGAAATGTTAGCCACTCGTGATCGGCTCCATGAAGGATATGCCTAGTCTTATGTAATTTTCAGCATCCGAACGCGAGCCAAGGATTGACGCGCGCGGCGATGCTAATCAGGAGCCCCTACAGAATGGCAATTCACTTGATGTCAGTAACTATCAGTGCTTGCGAGCATTTTTGCAAGCCAAAATGGAATATTAGTTGTGCAAAATTGGATAAGGCCTATGATTTTGTCGGAACGAGAGAACGTACTTTATCTTCGGCGGTCAGCCCGAGAATAAACTTCCGTTCGCGAAAGGGTCCGTCATATGTCCAACTACGATCCAACGTTCGTTCTGCGTGGGACGCAGATCCGTTTTTCTCCACTGGGAGGTCCCCTTGACGAGGCTCCAGCCTCTCTTTTTTTCGCCGACCTTGGCTATGCGTTGGCAGCTTGGGCACGCATGGAACACATGCTGACATGCCTTGCGCTACATGTGAACAAGGTTACTGCGTCCCCCGCGTTGCACCAGGAAGACCCGAACACAAAATTCTCGGAGCTTGTTAAACTTCTACGGAAATGGATCAGCAAGCACCATGCCTATGCCAATGTGCGATCACCTTCTGATCCTAAGTTTTTTGAAAGCCTGCTCGAGATGGCGCGCTTCCGAAACGAGTTGGTCCACGGGTCACTAAACGCTATTGATGAAAAGAGCGGCGAATTTCATATGTTGCAAATCCAGCGCACAGGCCGGAACCAATGGAAAGCAAAAAATGTTACATATAAAATTGAGGGACTTAAACTTCTGGCTGACTTGTCGAATTTAGCGCATCGACATTTTGTTGAATTGGGCAAGGCCATTTTTGAGAAGGAAAATGAGCCTTCGCCATGACCAAATTGAGTGCCATAGTAATTCGAGCACCCGCCCAGCAACGCGCCTCGCTTAAGCTACGCCCCCCTGCAAACGGCTGCCCCACCGAATTGACGCCGCCAGCAGTTAGGCATATAGCGCTGTTTGCCCAAAATTTCTTTCGCCCCGCAAGCTAGTGACGCCCCAGTGGCACTTTGCAGCCGTTGCTTATACTGAGGATTTGGCCATGCCAGTCTATCGCTCCCGCACTTCCACCCATGGCCGCAACATGGCCGGCGCCCGCGGACTTTGGCGCGCCACCGGCATGAAGGACGAGGATTTCGGCAAGCCGATCATAGCCATCGCCAATTCGTTCACGCAGTTCGTGCCGGGTCATGTGCATCTGAAGGACCTGGGCCAGCTCGTGGCGCGCGAGATCGAGAAGGCCGGCGGCGTCGCCAAGGAATTTAACACCATCGCCATCGACGACGGCATCGCCATGGGCCACGGCGGCATGCTCTATTCGCTGCCGAGCCGCGAACTGATCGCCGACTCGGTCGAGTATATGGTCAACGCCCATTGCGCCGACGCGTTGGTGTGCATCTCCAACTGCGACAAGATCACGCCCGGCATGATGATGGCGGCGCTGCGGCTGAATATTCCGGCGATTTTCGTCTCGGGCGGCCCGATGGAAGCGGGCAAGGTGACGGTGGGAGGCAAGACGCTCGCCGTGGACCTGATCGACGCCATGATCAAGGGCGCGGACAAGACCGTGAGCGACGAGGAAGCGCTGGCCTATGAGCGCGGGAGCTGCCCCACCTGCGGCTCGTGCTCGGGTATGTTCACGGCCAATTCCATGAATTGCCTCACCGAGGCGCTGGGGCTGGCGCTTCCCGGAAACGGCACGCTGGTGGCCACGCACGCGGACCGCAAGGAGCTGTTCCTCGAAGCCGGGCGGCGGATCGTTGCGCTGGCCAAGCGCTATTACGAGCAGGGCGACGAAAGCGCGCTGCCGCGCTCCATCGCGAGCTTTGGGGCGTTCGAGAACGCCATGACACTCGACATCGCCATGGGCGGCTCGACCAACACCGTGCTGCACCTGTTGGCGGCGGCGGAGGAAGGCGGCGTTGCCTTCACCATGGCCGATATCGACCGCCTGTCGCGGCGCACGCCCTGCCTTTGCAAGGTCGCGCCGAGCAAGTCCGATGTGCATCTTGAGGATGTGCACCGGGCTGGCGGCATCATGGCTATTCTTGGCGAGCTGGAACGCGCGGGCCTCATCAACCCCGGCTGCGCCACCGTGCATGCTGCAACCATGGTCCAAGCGCTGGACCGCTGGGACATCGGCCGCGGCATGGGCAAGGAGGCGGCCAATTTCTATCTCGCGGCGCCGGGCGGGGTGCGGACGACGGAGGCGTTCAGCCAGGCAAAGCGCTATGACGCGCTCGACCTCGACCGCAAGAACGGCGTGATCCGCTCAGCCGGGAACGCCTTCTCGAAGGATGGCGGGCTCGCGGTGCTTTACGGCAATATCGCCGCGGACGGCTGCATCGTGAAAACGGCCGGCGTCGACGAAAGCTGCCTCAAATTCTCCGGCCCCGCCGTGATCTGCGAAAGCCAGGAGGAGGCGGTTGCCAAGATCCTTGGCGGCGGCGTGAAGGCTGGCGATGTGGTGGTGATCCGCTACGAAGGCCCCATCGGCGGCCCCGGCATGCAGGAAATGCTCTATCCCACCAGCTACTTGAAGAGCATGGGCCTCGGCAAGGCATGCGCGCTTATCACCGACGGGCGCTTCTCGGGCGGCACGTCTGGGCTTTCAATGGGCCACGTCTCGCCGGAGGCTGCCGAGGGCGGGGCCATCGCGCTGATCGAGGCGGGCGATATGATCGATATCGACATCCCGGCCCGCACCATCGATGTGCGGCTGAGCGGGGAGCAGTTAGCGGCGCGGCGCAAGGCGATGGAGGCGCGGGGCGATGCGGCGTGGAAGCCGGTCGCGCGCGAACGGCCTGTGAGCCAGGCGCTGCAGGTCTACGCCGCCATGGCGACCAGCGCGGCGCGCGGCGCTGTGCGCGACGTGAGCCGCGTGCGCAGATAGCATCCGCCGCCCTGCCCGCAGCAAACGCCCCACCTCAGGCTGAGCCATCAAAGGAGCGAGGATAAGCTTTCAAGCTACCTCGCGCCACTTCGGCCGGCCGTTCCAAATCCCACTTGATTGAGAGTGCCGGCCTCCCGATTTATAGTATTCGTAGGACCGCCGTGTGCGTTTCCGCCAAGCTCAAGAATAATCATGCTATGACGTGTGAACAGTGTCCAGCAATAACGGAGCAGACGAGGCCGGTCCTCGCGGTATTTGGAGAAACAAATGGCAAAAGTCCTCTGTGTGCTCTATGACGACCCCGTTGATGGCTATCCGCAATCCTATGCCCGTGATGAAATTCCAGCTGTAAAATCTTATCCTGGCGGGCAAACCGCCCCGACACCAAAGGAAATCGATTTCAAGCCGGGCCAACTTCTCGGCAGTGTCTCCGGCGAACTGGGGTTGCGCAAATTCCTGGAGGGTCTGGGCCATACCTTCATCGTAACCTCAGATAAGGAGGGCCCGGACTCGGTCTTCGAACGCGAACTTCCCGACGCCGAAATCGTCATCTCGCAACCGTTCTGGCCCGCCTACCTGACGGCGGAAAGGATCGCAAAGGCCAAGAAGCTCAAGCTTGCCATTACCGCCGGTATCGGTTCCGATCACGTCGATCTTCCAGCTGCCATCAAGCACGGCGTCACCGTCGCGGAGGTTACCTACAGCAACAGCATCAGCGTGTCCGAACACGTGGTAATGATGATCCTCTCGCTGGTGCGTAACTACATCCCTTCCTACAAATGGGTTATCGACGGCGGCTGGAACATCGCGGACTGTGTGTCCCGCTCCTACGATCTCGAAGCGATGGAAGTGGGTACCTTTGGGGCCGGGCGCATCGGCTTGGCTGTTTTGAGGCGACTGAAACCCTTCGACGTCAAGCTTCACTATGCGGATCGGTACCGGCTCCCAGATAGTGTCGAGAAAGAACTGAACCTCACCTATCACCCGAACGTCGAATCGCTGGTGCGCGTCTGCGATGTTGTTACAATCAACGCTCCCTTGCATCCCGAAACCGAGCACTTGTTCAACGACGCCCTCATCGGCAAGATGAAGCGGGGCGCCTATCTCATCAATACCGCGCGCGGCAAGATTTGCGACCGCGATGCGGTGGTTCGCGCCTTGGAGAGCGGTCAGCTTGCCGGTTACGCGGGCGATGTCTGGTTTCCGCAGCCGGCGCCTAGTGATCATCCGTGGCGAACGATGCCCCATCACGGCATGACACCGCATACCTCTGGCACATCGTTGTCAGCACAGGCCCGTTACGCCGCAGGCACTCGCGAGATCCTGGAATGCTGGTTCGAGGGGCGCCCGATCCGCGAGGAATATCTCATTGTCGCGGGCGGGAAACTGGCCGGCGCAGGCGCGCATTCCTACAGCGTCGCCAAAAACGCATAGCAGCTGCGAGGCGCCCCCATCTTCGCCGGACGCCTAGCGCCGCGCCGGGTCAGCGGATGAAACAGCGTTCCTTCTGGCCTGGATGCATGGGATGAGGGGACACCGCGAGGCGTGTCAACCGGAGTTCGCATTACACCGCATGGGGTCTTCTGCCCTCGCAACAGGCGGCATTGACGAGCCCCATCAGCCCCTTGAGCAGGTCCATCGGCTGGGGCGGGCAACCCGGAATGTGCAGGTCCACCGGGATCACCGACGATACCGGCCCGGCGCAAGCGTAGCTTCCGGCGAACACGCCGCAATTGCCGGCGCAATCGCCCGCCGCCACCACCCATTTCGGATCGGGCGTTGCGGCATAGGTGCGCTCCAGCGCCTCGCGCATGTTCCATGTCACCGGGCCCGTGACGAGCAGCACGTCGGCGTGGCGCGGCGAGGCCACGAATTTGAGCCCGAAGCGCTCGACATCGTAGACGGGATTGTTGAGCGCGTGGATTTCAAGCTCGCAGCCGTTGCACGAGCCGGCATCGACCTCGCGGATCGCGAGCGACCGGCCGAGCTTGCGGCGCGCGCGCTCGCCGAGCGCCTTGGCCAGTTCCTAGCAGCGCCTCGGAGGGCGGCTGCGGCGCGGGCGTTACGGCGGGGCCTTTCAACAGCGCGGTGAGCAAGAAGCAATATGCATCGGGCGGCCCTAGCAAATCGTCGTGCCCCGAATAGGAGCAGTTGAACGACTTATTGCAGAGCGGAAAGTCGGCGACGATGTTGTCCTTGATCGCCGTTTCGAGCAGCGGCCATTGGAACCAGGAGGCGTCGCGGGCATGCAGATGGGCGACGTTGCCGTCGCTCGTCGAGCCGGACGCACGAGGAACACATCGCCCGCGGAACGCCTCGGTGACGGCGGCGCCATCCCCCTCCCGGAGCGGCGGCGGCGGAGCGGCGCACCGGTCCGGGTTCCAGCATATCGAGAAGCTGGCGGATCATGGCCATGCTTTGCGCGACTTCCTCGATCCGGACCCAGATGCGCGGCATCCACGTCGCCCGCGGTCCGCGACGGCACCTCGAACTCGACGTGGTCGTAAGGCGGCATAGGCGAAGGCCTGGCGCGCGTCGAAGGCGCGGCCCGAGGCGCGGCCGACATATCCGCCTGCAGCGAACTGCTGGACGTATTCCGGCCGCGTCACGCCGGTCTTTTGAACGCGGTCCTGCAGCGAGGGCGACTGATCGTAGGCGTGGACCACGCCCGCGAACGACTGCTTCAAGGCGATCCAGCAGCGCGCGGATGGCGTCGGCCCCGTCATCGTCCAGATCGCAAGCGGTTCCACCGGGAACGATGCGGTCCATCATCATCCGGTGGCCGAAGCACTGCGGCCACCGTGCGCAGGATGTCCTCGCGGATGATGCGCAGCGGGCCAGGATGGCCACGACGCTGGCGTCGTTGCAGATCGCGCCCACGTCGCTCACATGGTGCGAGACCGCTCCAGCTCGGCCATGATGCCGCGCAGCAGGATGGCGCGCGGCGGCACGTCCCAGCCCAGCGCCGCTTCGACGGCCATGCGCGAAGGCGAAGCTATAGGCAACGGTGCTGTCGCCCGGAGATGCGCGCGGCGATTTTCCCGGCCTGGTCGATCGAAGCGCCCGCGCAGAGCGCCTCGACGCCCTTGTGCACATAGCCCAGCCGCTCCTCCAGCCGCGCGACGGTCTCGCCGTTGCATGTGAACCGGAAGTGGCCGGGCTCGATGATGCCCGCATGCACCGGGCCGACCGGGATTTGATGCAAGCCGACGCCTTCCACCGGCAGGAACTGGTATCCCTTGTCCGTTCTCAGTGGCCTGGCGGGCCAGACGCCATGATCGAGCCAGCGCGCGGGTGTCGGGCAGCCCCATGGGATTGACGTCGTAGAGGTCGCGCATCGCGCGTTCGAGCCGCATCGCCGGCACATGATGGGCGCTTACCGAGGGGTAGACGCCGTGGCGCGCCTCGATCGAAACGATGGCTCTCTGGCTGGCCGCCCGCGGTCTGCCACAAGGCCATGTGCATACGGCCGTCGTCGAACCAAAGGGCGCCGAGATCGTGCCAGCCTGCGGCGCAGCCTTTCGCCAAGGCCCGTCCAAAGCGCGTCGCTGGCCTCGATGCGGACGAAGCCGTCGGGACCGGCGGCCTCTTCGTCAGTCGCGGCCTCAATTGCGCGCGGATAGGGTCACGCCGCGTTCCACGGCTCTAGTGTCGAAAGCGTTCATCCCAAAAGCTCCGCCGCCGTCTGGAACCAGGCGATAAGCGCCGCGGGAAGATAGAGGCCCGCAATGAGCACCAGCGAAAGATGCACGATCCAGGGCAGCGCGGACGCGGTCACCTCATGATTCGGTTCGGAAGGCTCGCCGAAAAGCACATTCTGGAGGCGCAGCAGGAGCGCGCCCAGCGCGACGAGCAGCCCGAACGCGGCCGCGAGCGCAAGCAGCGGCTCGCGCGCGAATGTGGAGCTGAGGATCAGGAACTCGCTCATGAAGGCGCCGAACGGCGGCAGGCCGGAAATTGCGATCACGCCGAAGGCGAGCCCCGCCGCAAGCCCGGGATTCGTCACGCTCAAGCCCCGGATGTCGGCAAGCTGCTGCGTGCCCTTCGCCTGCGCGACATGGCCCACCGCGAAGAAGATCGCCGATTTGGTGAGGCTGTGCATGACCATGTGCAGAGCCCCGCGAAATTCGCCAGCGGCCCGCCCATGCCGAAGGCGAAGGTGATGAGCCCCATATGCTCGATGGAGGAGTAGGCGAACAGCCGCTTGATGTCGCGCCGCTGGTAGAGCATGAACGCCGCGAAAATGAGCGAGAGCAGCCCGATGGTGATCATGATCGGGCCGGGCTTCAGCGCGCCCGGATGCGCCGCGATCAGCATCTTGAAGCGCAGGAGCGCAAACAGCGCGACGTTCAGGAGAAGGCCGGACAGCACCGCCGATATGGGGGTCGGACCCTCGGCATGGGCGTCGGGCAGCCACGCATGCAGCGGCGCCAGCCCCACCTTGGTGCCGTAGCCCACCAGCAGGAAGATGAAGGCGAGGTTCAAGAGCGCCGCGTCGAGTTGCGGTGCCGCGGTCAAGAGCCGGCTCCAGGTCATCGCCGGCAAGCCCTTCGCCGAGCACGCTCTGGCCCGCGAGATAGACGAGGATCGTCCCGAAAAATGCAAGCGAAATGCCGACAATGCCGAGGATGAAGTATTTCCAGGCGGCTTCGAGCGCGTTCGGGGTGCGGTAGATGCCGACCATGATGACGGTCATGAGCGTCGCAAGCTCCAGCGCCACCCACATGACGCCGATATTGTTGGAGAGCAGCGCCATGTTCATCGAGCCCATCATGCCCTGGAACATCGCGTGATAGAAGCGCACGAAAAGCGGGCGTTAAGTGCCCCGTGTCGATCTCGTGGCCGATATAGCTCGCGCTGAACGCCGACGGTCGTGAAACCCACCAGCGTGTTCAGGATGATGAAGAAGATATTGAGGCTGTCGAGGATGACGTAGTCCTCGACGACGGGAGGCATGGCGAGGAAGGACAGGCTCGCGGCGAAGGTGAGCCCGGAGGCGAATCACATTGCCAATCGCGCCGATCCTGTAGCTTGGGATCAAGCGAGCAGGATCAGCCCCGCAAGAACGGGGATGCCGACAACGGCCCATACGGCTGCGTTCATTGCCGCGTCTCCCCGCACCCGGTCGAGATATTCGATTTCCACGCTGTCGAAACGCTCGCGGATGCGGAATACGAAAACCGCGAACACGAACAGCGCGATCAGCACCGAAAAGGCAACGCTCACCTCGACGACGAGCGGCATGCCGCGCGCGCCGGTCGCGGCGAGGATGAGCCCGTTCTCGATGGACATGAAGCCCACGATCTGCGTCACGGCATTGCGCCGCGTAATCATCATGAGGAAGCCCAGCAGGATGATCGCAAGGGCAAGCGCCAGCCCCTCGCGCGTGAAGGACGCGGCGCCGGGCGTCACCTTCAGCACGAGCAGCAGCGCAAGGCTCGTGAGGCCCAGCCCGAGGAACATGGCCGGCGCCACATTGACGGCTTTGTCCACTTCGCGATGGATGCCGAGGCGGACGACCATGCGGTTCAAGGCCAGCGGGATGACGATCCCCTTCAGGCCGAAGGCCATGGCCGCCGTGATGAACAGGTCGGGGTGATGGCGGATATATCCCTGCCACGCCACGGCGAGCGCCAGCAGCATGGCCTGCGCGGCGAAGGTGTTCAGCACGGCGAAAATCCGGTCCTGGTAGAGCAGCATGAAGCTCGCAACCAGCATCATGCCTGCCAGGAAGTGTGCAACGTCGTAGGCAACCATTACCGCAGCACCTCCTTGGAAAGGAACGCCAGCGAGAATGGCGAGGAAGGAGAAAACGAAGGCGCTGCCCAGAAACTCGCTAACCCGGAACACCCGCATTTTGGCGATGCTCACCTCCCACACGCCGAGCGCGATGGCCGCGAAGGTGAGCTTTACGAGGTAAACGGACAAGCCCGATCATCCAGACGACGGGCTCGCCATCGAGCGGAGCCATGCCGAAGGGCACGAACAGGCAGATGATCAGTGAGATATAGAGGACGAGCTTCAGATAGCTCGCAGCCTCGATCATGGCGAGGTGCCGGCCGGAATATTCGAGCACCATGGCCTCGTGCACCATGGTCAGCTCAAGATGGGTGGCGGGGTTGTCGACGGGGATGCGGGCGTTCTCGGCGATGGCCACTATGACAAGGGCCACGAAAGCGAGCGCAAAGGAGACGCGGATTTCGAGCGGCTGGCTGATGAGGAACTGCGCCACCTCGGGCAGCCGCGTCGTGCCGGCCGCGAGCGCGGTCGTCAGCATCACGAGCATTGTCGCGGGCTCGGCGAGCGAGGCGATCATCATTTCGCGCGAGGAGCCGAGCCCGCCGAAGCTCGTGCCGACATCCATCGCCGCAAGCGCAAGGAGCGCGCGTGCCGCGCCGATCAGCGCGACGAGCGCCACCACGTCCGCCGCCCAGTTGAACATCAGCCCGGACGCGAAGGTAGGCACGAGCGCCGCGGCGACCCAGGTGAACGCGAAAATGAGGTAGGGCGCGGTCCGGAAGAACCAGGAGGCATTCCCGGCGAGGACCGAGTCCTTGCGAATGAGCTTCAAGAGATCGCGGTAGCACTGGATCAACGGCGGCCCTTGGCGCCGCGTCAGACGTGCCTTGACCTTGCGGGTGATGCCCGGCAACCGCGGGCGCGATCAGCAGCACCAGAAACATCTGGGCGCCTTGGGCGATGAAGGATTGAATCTGAGTAGGCCATCACATCCACACCGCGGTTACGATGAGAAGCGCGATAAGCGTGCAGAACATGAGAACGAGGTAGCGCCGGATCGTGAGAAACTGAAAGGCGTTGAAGCGCAAGGAGCCAAAGCCAGAAGTGCCGCCGCGGGCTTCACATAGAGGTACCGCCAGAGTGTAATCTCGATAGCGCACCGCGAAGCGCGCCGGCCCCAGATCGCCCGGAGGCGGCATCTCCAGAACTTCCACCGATCCGAGCACGATGTCCTTATAGACGCGGCGCAGCGGCTGGCTGAAGCTCGAAGCGGTATACTGCGTGGCTGGCGACGCATCGGGAAAACCGCAGTCCCAGGCGGCGAGCCCGGCGGGTGCCGCGGTTCGACGTGAAATGCACCACGAGCATGGTCGCAATCGAGGAAACAGTCACGAACAGCGCGATGGTCGGCGCATCGTAAATGCTGCGCGCCGGATTGAACGGCGATCAGCGATAGCTTGGTCGGCCCGTTTGCGAGGCCCTGCAAGCTCCGTTCCGGCGAGCGTTTTCAGCAGGGGACCGATGGCCCAGGCGCTGAAGCCGCCGAACAAGCCGCCCAGGATGCACAATACCGCGAGGATGCCGATTGCGGCGGTTTGAACGAACGGCACTTCATGGGCTTCGGCCGCTTCCTTGCTTCGCGGGCGGCCGAGAAATACGGTGCCGAACGCGCGCACGAAACAGGCCGCGGCAAGCCCTGCCGCGAGCGCCAGCATCGCGCCCAGAACCGGCGACAGGAACCTCAGGATGGGCTCGGGGAAAGCCCGGCCCCGCCAGCACCGCCTGAAACAGCAGCCATTCCGACACGAAGCCGTTGAGAGGCGGCAGCGCGGAGATGGAAAGCGCGCCGATCGAGCCAGAAAAAGGCCGTTTTGGGCATGCGGTGGATGAGGCCGCCCAGGCCGTCGAGATCCTTGCGGCCGGTGGCGTGCAGCACCGCGCCCGCACCCAGGAAGAGCAGCGACTTGAACCAGGAATGGTTCAGCGAATGCAGAAGGGCGGCCGCCATGGCGACGGCTGCGGCGGTGACGATGCCGGTCGCCTTGAAGGCAATCGCAAGCCCAAGGCCGGCGAACACGATGCCGATATTCTCGATGGTGGAATAGGCAAGCACGCGCTTCAGGTCGCGGTCCTGGACCGCGTAAAGAAGGCCGCCAACCGCCGTCGCGGCTCCGAGAATGATGAACGGCAGCGACCACCACCATAGGGGGGCGCCGAGGAGATCGAAAACGATGCGGATAATGCCGTAGATGGCGACCTTGGTCATGACGCCGCTCATGAGCGCGGAGACATGGCTCGGCGCGGCCGGGTGGGCGAGCGGCAGCCAGGCGTGCAGCGGCATGAGGCCGGCCTTCGATCCCGTCCCGAACAGGGCGGCGACCAGCACCAAGGCCGAAACGAGCGGCGTCAGCGTATGATTGCGGATGGAGTCGAAGCCGTAGCCGCCGGCCGCCCCGGCCATGCCGCCAAAGGCGAAGAGCAGCGCCATCGTGCCCATCGCCGCCATGATGAGGTAGACATACGCGGCTTTGCGGCAGTCCTCGTCCTCGTGGCGCGAAACGACCAGCGCCCAGGAGCTCAGGGACATGAGTTCCCAGAAGAAGAGGAAGCCGAAGGCGTCGTCCGCCAGGAGAACGAGGTTCATGGCCGCGCAAAAGGCGGGATAGAAGGGCTCGATCCGCTTCGATAGATCCGCCCGGCCGATGCCCAATCCCGTAAAGGCTGGAGGCCGCGATGCCCAAATTGACGATGAGGCCGAAAAACGCGCGCCAGCGAATCGAGACGGAAGCGGAGCCCGACCGTGGGCAGCCCTAGCGGGAGCGTGCGCTTGAAGACGTCATGGCCAGCCAGCGCCCAAAGATCGGCGGCGCACAGCGGCAATGGCCGCCACAATGCAAAGCGGGTAAACGGCGCGAAAGCGCGGGACGCGGCAAGACAGCAGCGAGCAGCGCCGCGCCCGCGTAGACCGCGAGCGCCAAGGCCAGCAGTTCCAGCGGCCACTCCGCACTCATTCCGATGCCCTTTCCGTCTGCTTCTTAAGCCGCACGCCGCATCCGCTGCCGCTGCTTTGCGCGCCCTCGCCGATCAGCTCCACGCCGGCGCGATCGAGGGCCATCACGATTTTCGTGAGGGTATCGACGACGCCCCGCACGATCCCCGGGCTCGACTCCATGCGCTGCACGGTAGGCAAGGATACGCCGGCCTGATCGGCCAGCGTCTTCTGGTCAATGCCGAGTAGCGCGCGGGCTGCGCGAAGCTGTGCACCGGTCAACACGGGATGCTATCCCTCCGAAAATCCGGTTGTAGGCCATACTCCCTTAACTCTGATACTTCAAGCATCACGTTAGATATGTACGGCGAATGTGAACCGCGTTGCGTCACCCGGAAAACCGCAGCCGCCCGCAATCTATGCGCCCACACTTAACAATAACGCAACCGGTGATTGCGTATGGTTGAGCGGCAGGCGGTGCGGTGCAAAAAACGGTGACCCCAGGCGGTTCGGCGTAATGGCGGTACGACAAGCCATCGATTTGGCATGCTTTCCAGGGGCCGGGAAACCGGTCCGGACTATCGGAGTGCGTCCTCCGGGCTTCGCCGCGAGCAGTTGGCCGCGGACGCTTCGCCCTTCCTCGCCGGGCTGCAAGGCAACTCCGTTTATCCGTCCCCGCTGGAACGCGCCCTTCAGGCCGCATGCGAGGCGAAAAGCGCTTTCCGCGGCCTTTCCGGCTTCAGCGATACGAATAACCAGCTCTGCCTGTTCTTCGGTGCACGACCAAACGAGGCATCAGGTGAAGAGGCTGGCCTACAATCGGGAGGACTCAAATCTTTACCGTAAACTGGCAAAAGGAGACATGCGATGCCACTAATGGAATGGACCGATAAGCTCAGCGTTGGCGTTCCCAGTATCGATGCCCAGCATAAGAAGCTGGTGTCTATGGCTAACACGCTTTATGATGCGATGAAAGCCGGACACGGCAAGGAGATCCTTGACGAGACCCTGGCTGGGCTCATCAATTACACCGTGACCCACTTCAAATATGAAGAGAAGCTGTTCGCCCAGACCGGCTATCCGGCGACCGCTCCGCACCTGAAGCAGCACGAGGACCTGACGAAACAGGTTCTGGCGATCCAGGAGAAGATGAAAAAGGGGGTGAGCTTCGCTCAATCCATGGAAGTCATGGAGTTCCTGAAAAATTGGCTGACAAACCATATTTTGGTCTCCGACAAGGCATACGGGCCGTACCTGACCTCAAAAGGCATCAAGTAGCGTTCCGCGCCGATAGCCGTGAGTGCGAACCTCGTGCGGCCGCGCACTCACGGCGATCGGGACTATCTGGACCTCGATCAGCCTGACATTTGCGCAGTGGCGTCTGTCGCTGCCTGTCCTAATTCCCGCGAATGCGGGAATCCATGCCAGCAAAAAAAGATTCATGCCGGGGGAAGCATCGGGGCACCAAGTTCCGGAACGCCGCCGAGGCGTTGGCGCGTTCCCTTGAATTGCCCAGCTATTGTGCTAACACCCCTGGTCAGAGGCCGGGAATTTTGTTAGGCGTCACATAAGTCACCAATCTCTCCTCGAAATCGGTTTTGGCGGGAAGAATCGCGATGAACTTCGAAACGGCGCGCATGGCCATGGTCGAATCGCAAATCAGGCCGAACGGGGTCCGCGACCCGCGCGTCCTGAACGCGTTCGCAAGCGTTTCCCGCGAATGCTTTGTGCCGGAGGGCCAGAGGGCGCTCGCCTATATGGATGAGGCAGTGCTGGCTGCGCCCGCCACGCCCCATTCGCCGGCGCGCTACCTGCTTCCGCCAATGGTTCTTGCCCGTTTGCTGCAATTTGCGCAGCCGTTCGAAACAGCCCGCGCGCTCGATGTGGGCGGCGCGACCGGCTATTCCGCGGCGATCCTCTCCAAGGTTTGCGGGACGGTGCACGCCCTGGAGGCTTCGGAGTTGCTCGCCGCGAGAACGGAACAGTGCCTAAGCCACGCCGCCATCGACACGGTTAGCGTTCACCACGGCGCTCTTGATGCTGGGTTGGCTGCGGAAAAGCCGTTCGACCTGATTTTGATGAACGGCGGCGTTTCAAGCGAGCCGAAAGAGCTGCTCGATCAGCTAGGCGAGGGCGGGCGTCTGCTGACGATCATCCGCAAGGGCTGGCAAGGTCACGCCTACCTGTTCACGAAGGCTGCGGGCGTTGTTTCGGGGCGGCCGGTTTTCGATGCGGGCGCTGAATTCCTACCCGGCTTTGAGCCGAAACCTGAGTTCGTTTTTTAGCGGTCAAGGTCTAACGCTTGCGCTCCGGGTGCTGCCCCGGGGCCAAGTTTATGCAGTTGTTGCCCAAAAGTTAGGTAAGCTCAGGATGTCGCAACGTTAGCAACCAACGTCTTTTCTGGCCGGATATTTGGTTCCCAGCAGACGTTGCGGAATGGAACCAGGCGGCGCTGCGTCTCGTCCCAGAGCACAAGGTGAACGCAGCGAAAGCTCTCGCTCAGCGTCAGCCGGCCGAAATCGCGCAGTTCCGGATGGTCTCGCAGCACCTGGGGCAGCCGGTAATAGGGGATGCGGCTACAGAGGTGATGGACGTGGTGCACGCCGATATTGGCGGTAAACCAGCGCAGCAGCGCGGGCAGATCGTAATGCGAACTGCCGTACAAGGCCGCGCCATGCAAATCCCACTCCGCGTCAGTTTCCCAAGCCGTGTGCTCAAACTGGTGCTGGACATAGAACAGCCAAACGCCAATCGTGGAGGCTAACAGCACGATGGGAAGGTGAACGAGCAGGAATGCTTCGATGCCGACCAACCAGGCGAGCCCGGCGGCGATGAGTGCGATCGAGAGATTGGTGGTCATGGCGCTTGCCCAGGGCCGCCAGCCGCTGTGCATCAGCCCCACGGGCAGGCGCTGCTGCAGAAAAAAAGGTAAGCGGGGCCGAGACCGAACATCACCAACGGATGGCGGTAAAGCCGGTATGCCAGCCGGCCCCAGCGCGAACGGGTGCGATATTCGTTTACGGTCAGCGTTGTCAGGTCGCCGATGCCGCGGCGGCCGAGATTGCCGACGCTGGCATGGTGAATAGCATGTGTGCGGCGCCAAACGGCGTAAGGCGTCAAGGTGAGTACGCCGATGACGCGGCCAGTCCAATCGTTCGCCCATCCATGGGAAAAAAAGGCGCCATGACCGCAATCGTGCTGGATCATGAACATGCGCGCGAGAAAACCGGCGGCGGGAACAGCGATGAGCAGCGAAGCCCACGCCTGCCCCTGCGAGAAAGCGAACCAGCTCGCGATCCACAGCGCCACAAGCGGCAGTGCGGTCACCGCGAGTTCCGCAATGCTGCGTGCGTGGCTCGGCTGGCGATAGTGGCGAAGAATCTCTGTCCAGCGGCGCGCATCGGCCGTGGCGGGACGCAAATTACGTTCGTTATTCAAGATCATGCCCGTTGGCGGCAGGCGCGCATCGGGATCGGCACGCGAGCCATTGCTTTTTTTATGCCGGTTGCGGCGGTTATGTCTTCCGTCTTCCCAAGCGGCTTCTCGCGCGTACTCAGGATAGAAAAGTGTCATTTTGGAGACAGCCTGGAATTGCGGCTCTTGGCGCACCGCAACCTAATATACCAGGTACCAAGCACTGGAACTTGACCACCCGCAGCCCGCTGGACCGGGGTTAAGCGCGGGATCGGCGGGCGTCCGCGGCGGCGATGCCATCGCTTGGGACGCAGGCAATTCCCAACGCCGCGAAGCTGTGCCGCGCCGCATCGAGCGACCCGCCCATATCGATGGCGCGGCAGGCGTCTTCCAAAATCGTGGCGCTGAAACCGCTCTTCTGAGCATCCTCCGCCGAGTAGCGCACGCAAAAGTCGAGCGCGAGGCCGGCCAGGAAAACGCGGGTAAACCCGCGCTCGCGCAAATAGCCGCCAAGGCCGGTCGGGGTAGTGCGGTCGTTTTCAAAGAAGGCCGAGTAGGAATCGATGTCTGGATGAAAGCCCTTTCGCAGCATCAGTTCGGCGTGCGGAATATCGAGGTCTGGATGGAATTCGGCGCTCTTGCTGCCCTGGATGCAGTGATCGGGCCAGAGAACCTGCGGGCCGTAAGGAAGCTCGATGGTATCGAAGGGTTTACGCCCAGGATGGGCCGACGCAAAAGAGCGATGCCCCTCCGGATGCCAATCTTGAGTAAGCACGGCATGCTCGAACCGCGCGGCGATCCGGTTGATGAGCGGGACAATCTCATCGCCCCCAGGCACCGCCAAAGCGCCGCCCGCGCAAAAGCCGTTCTGCACGTCGATCACGAGCAGCACATCGGAGGGGCCTTGCTGGATCGTCTTTTTCATAATGCGGCTCGCTGAGCAAGGCGGCGGTCGGTTTCGGCGGCAAGCTCGATCAAAGGCTGTGCCACGGTAACAGGGTACGGCGCCCCCGGTTCGAGGCGGCGCAGCGCTTCGGGCAGGCGTTCGAGGCTCTTCGCCGCGCGCGCTCCTCGTATCCCGCTCAGGGCCGGGGACGGGCCGGTCCGGCTCCCGCCCTTCATCACAGGCACAATCAATGCCTCGCCCTGCTGGGCGTCCGTATCCAGCGACAACACATCGCCCTCCATCCGGCCATCCGGCCCATAGTGCCGCCAAACCTGCTTGGCGCCCGGCCAGGTCGCTTTGCCGGAAGAATGCTTGCGCCGGGGCAGGCCGTCATATTCCTGAAGCTTGTAGGCGCAGTCGAGGGCGGGCCTGTCAGAAGAGGTTGTCAGGCTTGTGCCTATGCCTATGCCATCGATGGGCGCGCCGCTTTGCTGGAACGCGATAAGCTCCTCATCGTCGAGGCCGCCGCTTGCGAAGATGGTGGTGCTGTGGCAGCCGCCCTCATCGAGAATGCGCCGGACCGCTTTGGAAAGCGCGATAAGGTCGCCGCTGTCCAGGCGCACGGCGCCTACCCTAATCCCCTCCGGCTCAAGCCGCTTCGCCAGCGCCACCACCTTTTTGGCCGCGGCCTCTGTATCGTAGGTGTCGATCAATATGGTGAGGTCTTGGGGCCGCGAGCGCGCGAACGCCTCGAATGCGGCGGATTCGCTGTCGAACGCCTCGATGAAGGAATGCGCCATCGTGCCGTAAATCGGGATGCCAAAACGCTCCGCGGCCAGCACCGTGGCCGTGCCGGCATAGCCTGCGATGTAGCTTGCCCGCGCCGCCAGGAGCCCGGCTTCGGCGCCATGCGCGCGCCTCAAGCCGAAGTCCACAAGCTCCTTGCCGGGCGCAAGCAGCACATGCCGGGCCGCCTTGGACGCTATCAGCGTCTCGAAATGCAAAAGATTAATAAGCCGCGTTTCCACGAGTTGCGCCTGCGGCAGCGGCGCCGTTACGCGCAGAATGGGCTCGTTGCCGAAAAAGGCGGTGCCTTCCGGCATGGCATGCACGTCGCCGGTAAACCGGAAGGCCGCGAGGTAGTCCAAAAGATTCTGCCGGAAACGCCCGGTTCGCGAAAGCCATTCAATTTCGCTTGCCGCAAAATGCAGGGTTTCAAGATAGCCGAGCGCTTGCTCTAGCCCAGCCGCCATCAAAAACCCCCGGTTTGAAGGAAGCTTGCGCATGAAGAACTCGAACACAGCCGTTCCCGTCTTGCCGTGGTCGAGATAGGCCTGCATCATATTAAGCTGATAGAGATCGGTTAGCAGCGTGCTGTCGCCGGGCGCGGCCTGCAATCCCGTAGCCGCCGGCCCCCGCGCATTGACTTTCGAGCCCTTGCTCAAAGCCTGCCCATCTCAAATTGCTCGCAGGATTTTCCGAACATGGCGAGCCCCTCTTCGAGATAGTCGGACAATTGCGGCATACCGAGGAGATAACGTGCCGTGCCTCCGCGACGGGAACGATGTGACCCCGCTGCCTCCTCGCGTATGGAGGGCCAATCCGCAAGGGTGTTGTCGTCCCGGCCGAGCCAGGCGAGGGCCACTAGATCGATCTGCTCATCTTCCGTCATGTTCTCGATGAAGGAGGTGAGTTCCTGCTGGACCGAATCGCCGGGGCCCTCCTCAAGAACGGAAACCATCCGATCGTCGGACGCATTGGAGCCTGATTCAAGCTCGCTATCGCCCTCTTTCACATCGAATTCGCGGGCCTTCACGATGAGGAAACAAACCTGCTCAGCCGGGATCGTCAGCGCTTCGTCGGCATAGGCTTCATCGGGTTCGGTTTGTTCGCTTCGCATGGGAGCCTCCAAGACTCGGTATTACCTTGTTTCTATTAGCACGCTTCAGGCCTGCCGCGATTTGACGGTCATCAACAGAGCTTGGAAGGAGATGCCATCGGCTGGCTTAAGGTTCCACGAACGGGCTGCCGCCGCGGCCATGGCTGTGCCGGTTCATGGCCGGTTGGCGCCAAAGTTATCCACTCCCGCACACCGGAAGACCTGCCCGCGCAACGTGGTCAGCTCCATTCAAGCTGAAGAGCGCAGATTTATGGAGAGCCCGGCTTCTCCTCCCGGCGCTGTTGCCCAGAAACTGAGCCGCCGAGCGATCTGTTCGCGGCTTTTTTCAGTTTGCACCCCTTTTCTAATGCCGCGACACCGTGCCGCAGGCGCCGCGAGCCTCCCACAACCCGCCAAGACCGGTTTAGCCGCTGGAAATATAGTGAAGGTAGCACGCGGCCGGATCTTGCAACCCACGCTTGGTTGTGACCGCACTCACTTTGGCTATATTCAATACAACGGCATAGGTCCTGTATGGAAATTGCGATAATGCCGTAGTCAATGTGTAAAGGGGCGAAACATGAACGATCTTGTTTCGAACGGCGCTTTCGCCAGCGAAGTGGCCGTTTATAACGGTGCGAACGAAGAGGAGGTCACGGAGTTTATCCTGTCCACTCTAAGAGAGATCTCCATTATGGCATATTCTATCGCGTTCTCCTCTCAAGAAAGAGAACGGATAGTGAAATCGATTGAACTACTGGAAGGGTGCGTTAGCGAGACAGCCGATGCTTAAGGCTTAAAGGCGGCGCGTACATTCAGCGGTGCGCATAAGCCACCACGGTGAAGCGGCCGGAGGATGTGCGCCGGCCGCAACTTCCGGTGGAAATCGGGATCACAGTTTTAAACAATTTCGAGAGGTACCCTGTTCAAGGCAAACGAAACATGTTAACTCTATGGGTGTTGGTAGGGGGGAAGGAGGAGGCAATTCATGTCGCAGACGAAACAGGCTTGTAAGTGTAAGAAATCGAAGAAAGCTTTGTCCGTATCCGTATTAGGTGTTGCCGGTATGTCATTGGCAGCAGCGGGCGCGGAAGCAGCTGTGCTGTCACCCGTCACCGCGTTGCAGCCCATGCCTTTTAGCGAGGAGGAGATCTCCGACGTTAGTCTGGCGACCTTCCACCTTTATGAGAAGGATGGTGTCGCGTCGACGAGCGGCCTAATTCAATTCGCAGGCCACTGCGGAGGCCACGGCGGTTGCCATGGCGGCGGTTGCCGTGGATGCCGTGGATGCCATGGCGGCCGTGGATGTGGCGGCCGTGGATGTGGCGGCGGCTGGGGCGGCGGCTGCGGTTGCGGCGGCTGCGGCTGGTGTCTGTCTTGGGGTGGCTGCCGTCCTTGGTGCTAAGCGGTAACATCCTCTAACTAAGTGATGCAATCAGGACCGGATCGACCAGTTTTGATCCGGTCGTTTGCTTTTGGGCAGAGCGAACGCAAGCTTAGGCTTGCCTGAGGCCCGCAAACAGCGCCGTCCGCCTGACCGGGAAGCGAGTCGCTCATCAAGTGCCGGCGCATGAATTCGGTAACTAAGTTCTGGCGAGGAAGGGGCGCGCACAGACTTCATGACAGTCGTACACCTGGACGGTTTTGCACCGTATACCGGTAAAGAGGTTTTGCAGTTCTCGCCGAATTACACGGTCTATGCGCTCCCCTCCGATACGTTGTGCCTCTATTCCGAAGACCGGAAGTTTCTTCTCAATGGCAAGCTCTATTGTGCCATCGCGGAAGCGCTGGGCGAGGATGGGAAGAGCCTGGCGGAGCTTGTTCACGAGCTGGAGCACGATTTTCCGCCCGAGCAAGTACGCGAAGCCCTGAAGCGGCTGATCGATCGCCGTCACATCGTCGCGAAATCCAGCTCTTTTAGCAGCACCGTGGCTGCTTACTGGGCGAGCATGGGCTTGCCGCTGGAAACCGCCGAGAAAAATCTCCAGGAATGCCGCATCCGCGTTCAAGCGATTGGCGTGCAAGGGGAAACGGAGCTAAGCGCGGCGCTTGCCGAGCTGGGCGTCCGCACCGCGAAGCGCTCCGCCGATCTGACCGTCACGCTGGTGGGCGACTACCTCGATGGACAGCTTGCGGAGTTGAACAAGCGGCATTTGTCCAACGGCACACCGTGGGTGCCCGTTCAGCCTTCGGGCATTTTCCCTCTAGTTGGACCGATCCTCCGCCCCGGCAAGGGCGCCTGCTGGAAGTGCCTTGCGGACAGGATGCAACGGAACAGAGAGGTCAGGGCGATGCTCGGCCGCGGCGAGACCCGCCGCCTGAGCGTTTCTCCCTTGGCGCAGCACACGCTCGGACAGAGCGGCATCCAACTTGCGGCGGTCGAGATCGCCAGGGCAATAGCCACCGGCTTCCGCACAGACTTGAGCGAGCACATCGTCAGCCTCGACCTGCTGGGCTCGGACATCAAGAAGCACTATGTGGCGGCACGCCCTCAGTGCTCCGCTTGCGGCAAGGACGAGCTGCACGATCCCACCCGCGCGCCAATACCCCTTGAATTGGCCACGAACGTCCACCCGGTCATGACCAGTGGCGGATACCGCACAGTTTCGTCGCGAGCCACGGTGGCGCGCTACCGCAAGCATGTGAGCCCTTTGACCGGCGTGGTATCCCGTCTTGAGCGCGTCCAAAGCACCGTGCCCTTGAACGCCACCTTCTACGCCAAGCACAACTTTTCAGCACCTGCGTCCTGCGCTCACGAGCTCATGGAAGGGTTGGACGGCTACAGCTTCGGCAAGGGCAGCACCGCTGAACAGGGCGAAGCCAGTGCCCTGATGGAAGCAATCGAGCGCTATTCGGGGGTTTTCCAAGGCGATGAGATCAGGGCCGCGCGGCGGCTCAAGGATTTCCCGAAGGGCGAAGCCATCGCTCCGAACAGCATCCTGCTCTACAGCGAGGAGCAATACCGGCAGGCCACGGACCCAATGCCCGATCCGGAAACCCCGCCGATGAGCCCCAACCTCTTCGATGAGGACGCCGAGATCGACTGGTCGCCGGTCTGGTCGCTGCGCGACAAATGTTTCAGATATATCCCGACGAGCCTTTTGTACTTCTATTACAGGGGCTCTGTCGGTTTCGGCGCGGACTCCAACGGTTGCGCGGCGGGCAACACAGTCGAGGAAGCGATCGTGCAGGGCTTCCTTGAGCTGGTGGAGCGGGACGCCTACGCGCTCTGGTGGTATAATAGAGTTCAGCGCCCCGAAGTGGACCTTGACACGTTCGACGATTCCTACGTGCACGACCTGCGCAACATGCTGATCGAAGCGGGGAAGCGTGTTTGGGTTTTAGACATCACAAGCGATCTCGGTATTCCCACTTTCGTAGGCGTGGCGCACTGGAAGCAGGACGGGAAGGAACTTATCGAATTCGGTTCCGGCGCGCACTTCGATGCCCGTATCGCCATGTTGCGGACGCTGACCGAGCTGAACCAATTCATGTCCATGGAAGAGTTGCACGGCGACGCGAGGATGCAATGGAGCCTCGACGGTACGACGCCATTGCGGCTCGCGAACTATCCCTACTTGTCGCCTGGCAATACCCCAGCGGTGGAGTGGACCTCCGACCCGAAGTTCGGCCATCTTGAGACGCGCGAGCAGGTGAACGCCTGCGTGCGGATTGCCGGGAAGGCGGGCCTCGATTTCCTCGTCCTCAATCAAACGCGCCCCGACATCGAAACGCCTGTCGTCCGGGTGATCGTTCCAGGATTGCGCCACTTCTACCGCCGTTACGCGCCCGGCCGGCTCTACGATGTTCCCGTAAAGCTCGGCTGGCTCGACCGGCCGCTCAAGGAAGACGATCTCAATCCGATTTTCCCGCATACGTGAGGTTCTTCGCTTGGCACCTTCCGGAAAGAAGCCGCGGCAGCACGCAGCGGCGCCCGCCGTCTCCGCCCGGCTCAGCGGCCGGGCCAGGCTCGAAGTGCACTCGAACGGCGCAATCGTTGCTCACTTCGACACCCACGCGGTCAGCCTTGGGACCTTCGGCACCGCTGCGGCGGCTTGCGCCGGGGAGTTGCGGACGGGCCTGCCGCTAAGCTCTCTCGCGCCAGGAAGCGGAAACCTCGACAAGGAGGTCGATCTGCTGCTCCGCCGGCTGGCGGGCCACGGCCTGCTGGACTACCACGCCGGCGCCACGGCAGGTAAAGACGGGGCGGCCGTCATCGAGCCGCAGGTTGCCGGCTATTGGCCGCAAACGCCGGAACTCGGCGATGACGACACTCTCATTCTATCCCGCTTCGCGTTCATGCGGCGTCGCGGCAACGAGATGGTGCTGGAGTCCGCCCGTTCCAGCGCCCTGTTCAGGATTCGCGATCCGAAGCTCATGAGCCTGCTTTGGACGCTGTCGGCCCCGCAGCAGGTTGGACAGCTGCGGCAGCAGGACGGTTTTCCAGGCGTCGAGTTTCTCGCCTTGCTGGTGGATTGCGAAATCGCGCTGAAACTGGAAAGTGCCAGCGTCAACACCCGGCTGGCCGAGGGCGATCACGCCTTGGCGCTCTGGGATTTCCACGACCTTCTGTATCACACGCGCAGCACGGAAGGGCGGCACGCCAACCCGACAGGCGCTGTTTATCCGCATGGCGGCGTCATTCCTCCGCTGCCAGCGCTTAGGCCATCATGGCCCGGCAAGCAGATCGATCTCCAAACCTTCCTGGATCCGGACCCGGAAGCCCTGCATCCCGTCGCGAAGCTCCTGCGGGACCGTCATTCCACCCGCACCTACGACGACCTGCGGCCCATCACGCTCGCCGAGCTTTCACAACTTCTCGACGGCACCGCGCGCGTTCTGCCGCGGCCGGCTGACGCGGCGGAAACCGGCGATGACGGCCCCGCCGAGAAGACCTTCAGGCCCTATCCCTGCGCGGGCGCTGCCTACGAGCTTGAGCTTTACCTGGCGGTCAACAATTGCGATGGGCTTGCCCCGGGGTTCTACCATTACGACGCCGGCGCGCATGCCCTTGTGCAAATCGAGGCGCCGGCGAAGGAACTCAAGGCGATGCTGGCGGCGGGCGCATCCGCGATGGGGGAGCGCACACCGCCCCAAGTCCTGATCACGATCACGGCGCGCTTCGGCCGGATTTCGTGGAAGTACGGCGCGATTGCCTACTCGCTGATTCTCAAGGATGCCGGCATTCTCACGCAATCGCTGTACCTGATGGCGACCGGGATGGGGCTTGGCGGATGTGCCATCGGGATCTCGAATATCGACCGGTTCGAAAAGATGACGGGAATCGGCTATCCGGCCGAGGGCCCGGTCAGTGTATTTGCTCTCGGCCGCGAACCGGCACCGGCGGCTTCCGATAAATAGCGAGTTAGGTTAAGGGGCTGCGGAAGGCCCCCTCACCCCAGCTATCTCCCCAAGGGGAGAGGGAGTAAGGCTGCGGCGCGAGCGGCGTGGGTCAAGACCGCGGCGAATAGCACCCGATCGTTACGCGGACAGACGTATCGATCAGACCGAATATCGCGCCCTCAGGGTCGACGCAATGGACGATGCGTGCACCGCCTGTCACAGTAATCGGACCGTATAGGATTTTGCCGCCGCCGGTCTGCACGCGTTTCGCCGCGGCATCGAGGTCCACCACATTGAAATAGTAAAGCCAGAGGCACCATGGCGAGGTGTTTGGCTTGGTGCAGATGGCGCCGATAGCCTCCCCGCCGGCGGAGAACTGCTGGTATACGCCCGTTGGCTCAGCTTGGGCGTCCGCCTTTGTCCAGCCTAGCAGCGCACTGTAGAACGCGAATGCGCTTTCCCCATCGGAGGCGAGCAGCTCGTGCCAGCTCACGCGCCCTGGTGCACTAAGCTGCGCGGATCGCGCGTGGCCGCCTTGGGGCTTTGTGACCAAAGCAAGCACCGCCATTTGCGGGTCGGCGACGACCGAGAAGCGGGTGACGTTGGGGATATCCGCCGGCGGGACGTGCACTGTTCCACCGAGCCGATTGACCCGGCGGGCGGCCGCATCCACGTCGTCCACTCCAACAAATCCAATCCATTGCGTCGCCGTGCCGGTTCCGCTCGGGTCCGGCGGCAGTTTCATCAGCCCGGCGACCGGGATGCCTTTAGCGGTAAATTGGGTATAGACCGAACCGGGCATGGGCGCATCCGCCGTGCCCCAGCCCACAACGCTGCTATAGAATGCCTTGGCAGCTTCTACGTCTGCCGTCGCCAGCTCGTACCAAACGAAGCGGCTATCGGAATTACCCATGTCTGTCTTCCCGCCCGTGCCTGCAAATAGGCTGCGCTGCTCGCATCGTAACTGCCCGCCCTTGGCTTAAATTGCAAGAGCCGGCTCGTTCCGCGATGCCCCAGTGCCAGACAGAATTATACGAAATCCGGCTGGGTGGTTCGCAAAGTCCCCCCTCACTCTGTCTCTCTCCCCAAGGGGAGAGAGGACGCCCGAACAACTGCTGCGGATAATTCAGGCGTTCCTTCTCCCCTTGGGGAGAAGGACAGGATGAGGGGGGACTTTGCGAACGACTCAACCGGATTCGGCATCGTGCGTCTTGGTCCAGCTTGCCCGCGCGCGGATCGGTGTTTTTGCACTTCCGGTTGAAGCGATTATCAGGCCGAAGCATTCAGCGGTGCGCGCGAATCGCATACCCCAATTGCAGTTGCGATTGAACAAGCCGATTGGGGGAACGATCATGTCTCGACGCTCCTGTTTCTGTGCCTTTCTACTCATTATTCTTGTTTGCTTTGCTCCGCGGGCCTACGCGGCGGAGACCGGCTGTCAATCCCAGCTCTATCTGGGCGCGGCACCCGTCCTCAAGAACCCAAAGCTTGAGGCGCAGACCTACCCTGTCTGCTTCTCGGAAATCTCCGTGCTTTATTCCGGTGTCGCGCGGACGCCGCTTTGGTCCGCCGAGCACCTCACCGCGGCTCGTATCCAGCGGGCGCGCGGCTTGACGCGGCTTCGTTCCGATGCGTTCCACGAAGAGCTGAGCCTGCCCGCCGATCGGCGGTCCGAACTCACCGATTACCGCCGCAGCGGCTTCGACCGTGGCCACATGGCGCCGAACGGGGACATGTCCACGGAAGAGGCGCAGCAAGAATCGTTCTCGCTGGCAAATATGATCCCCCAGGAGCCCTGCAATAACGAGGTGCTCTGGGAAGGCATCGAGTCCGCGGTGCGCGATCTGGCGCTATCGGACGGCGAAATCTACGTGGTGACGGGGCCGGCGTTCTTGGGTGCGGAGCTGCAAAGCCTCAAGGGTCGCGTTCTCGTCCCGACCTATATCTTCAAGGCGGTCTATCTCCCATCCCGCAACCAAGCCGGCGCCTATTTCGCACCCAACGACGGAAGCCAAAGCTGGGAACCCATTTCAATCTCGGAGCTTGAGAGCAGGGTAAACGTCGATGTGTTCCCGCAGCTCAGCGATGGCCTGAAGCAGCACGCCATGAGCCTGCCGGAGCCAATGCCGCATTTCGGATGCCGCCTCCGCACATCGGAGGCCGCGCAGCAAGCGTCGAGACCGGGGAGACGATGAACTTTTCACCCTTCAAGAACGAGAGCGACGCGGTCACACTCGGCAATCTCAAGATTGAGAACCGGGAGGATCACGTCGCGATTTACGGTTCCTTGGCGATAACCAGGGACCGCGCCGGGCTTGCCAATGCAAAGGCGCTCCAATCCCTTCTGGAGAGAATAGTGAGGGAATTGGAGACCGGGAACGATCTGCCGATTACGGTTGCAGCGGCGGGGCCCGCGGTGAAAGTCAAGAACCCGTTCGGCCTGGCTTAGCAACTTTGCAGGGCTGATACTAAATCCGGTGCGTGCTTCACCCCGCGTCATCCCGGAAATGCCAGAGGCATTATCCGGGATCGTTGCAAATGCCGGCGCCTGTTGCGACGCCGGCAGGCGGTATTTGGCGGTTGGTATAAGTCTCTGGGGCAGCTTCGGTTACCTCCTGTTAACGCATTCCAGCGGCATTTACGCGTTTCGCGCCGCCTTTTCGATTTTATACAATATAGCACAAATCTATTGCGGATGCATTAAGTCAGCATGCTGAGGATTGAGTCACTGATACTTATACGCATAATCAGCGGGATCGCCCTCCAGAAGCTGCACGCGATTGGTTAATTCGAAAGTTGCGCATATATTTAAAGGGATTCTGCAAACGCAGAAATCGACCTGAATCGGCAAAAAATTCGCAAAAATGCCGTGGCATAAAATATCAGGTCCGCGCGTTAACCATCCGCGCAATAAGCATATCGCGCCCGTAGGCGAAAGGAGCGGTTCTTTTACCCGGACGGTATCCGAAACCGCTTTGCGCGGTTGTTTCTGCATCGCCACGGCGCCCGTGGCGATCTTGCCGCAATCGCACACTTTCATAACACTATCCTGCATCCGTACTCGCAAAACCTCGCGCAATACCCCAGCACGCGCGTCTGTGTTCTTGTATTGTTCACATGAAAGGCTTGTGCGAACCTTGTCTCGCCGCGCCCACACAGCTTGCTTGCACGGTGTGCGGGCATCCATCGGCAAAGTTGTGGAAAAGCATCGCGTTCTGGTTGCGTTCTCACTGGGCCGCTAGCATCTTGTGGTTGTCCGCGAAGCAGTTTTGAATTGCTGAGTATAACAACGGTATGCCTGGGTGATTGCTTAAATAGCGTTAGTGTAGTGGAGAATTATATGGAGCACTCGATCATATCCGAGGCCGGTTTGCTGATTAAACGTCATAGCGAGAGTGAACGATATTTAGCATTGCAGATAGAGAACCTATCGCTGACGGAAGGCTGCCCGGTCCAGCCTGTTCCATGGCGGCAAAGCATAAACGCGCGCGATTCCGGCGGAATGAAAAGCCGGTTTAAGAGGAGCGCTAAACTCCCGATAAGAGACGGTATCGCCGACAGCCCGTAACGGCCTTGTGCCGCCGGGCCAGTTGGCGGAATGGGCACCAAGCGATAGCCTTTGACCACTAGATTGCTTCGCTTCGATCACATGACGAAAGAGCGGTCGAGACTTACGGCGGCTGACATGGGGGCCAGTATTGGCTGGATGCGTCAGGCAATTGTGGCGAAAGCGCCTTTAGCGCGATCGTGGCGGGCGTTCAGGAGGCGCTTGCGCACGGGACCTCGCGGCCTTGTCATAATTCTGAAATAACCGTTACGCATCATGGGTATAGTCTGTCTTCGTAGTGTTACACGCGGGGGCTAGCTTCGCCAAGCCATTGCACTCTAATTAGTGGGGCTTCCTGCCCCAATTGAGGGAGCTAAAAGCGTGAAATCATCCATTAAGTCGCTTCTCATAGGCGCCGCGATCTCGGTTGCGGTAGCATCGGCTCCGGCTCAGGCGGCCGACATTTCTGGCGCGGGCGCCACCTTCCCCTACCCGATTTATGCGAAATGGGCCGACTCCTATAAAAAGGAAACCGGCAACGGCCTCAACTATCAGTCCATCGGCTCCGGCGGCGGCATCAAGCAAATCACGGCCCGCACCGTTACGTTCGGCGCCACTGACAAGCCCCTCACGGACAAAGAACGCACCGCTGGCGGCGACTTGATGCAGTGGCCGATGGTCATGGGCGGCATTGTTCCGGTCGTGAACCTCGAAGGCATCAAGGCCAACGAGCTCGTTCTCGACGGCACGGCGCTCGCGAAAATCTTCCTCGGCGAAATCAAGACCTGGGACGATGCGGCGATCAAGAAGCTCAACCCGGCTGCCAAGCTGCCGTCCGACGCGATTGTCGTCGTTCACCGCTCCGACGGATCGGGCACCACCTTCAACTTCACGGACTACCTCTCGAAGGTCAACCCGGATTGGAAGTCGAAGGTTGGCTCGGCGACTTCGGTCGAATGGCCGGCCGGCATCGGCGCGAAGGGCAACGAGGGCGTTGCCAACAACGTTCAGCAAGCCAAGAATTCAATCGGCTATGTCGAAACCGCCTATGCCAAGCAGAACAAGCTCACCACCACGAAGATGGTGAACAAGGACGGCAAGACCGTCGAAGCCAATGGCGAGACGGTTCAGGCCGCTGCCGCCAACGCGGATTGGGAGCATGCGGACGGCTTCTATCTCATCATCACCGATCAGGCCGGCGCAAACTCCTGGCCGATCTCGGCTTCGACCTTCATCCTGATGCCGAAGAGCGTTCCGGATGCCGCTGCTGCCGGGGAAGCGCTCAAGTTCTTCTCCTGGGCTTATGCGAATGGCGACGCGGCTGCGTCGGAGCTCGACTACGTTCCGATGCCCGCGGCTGTGAAAAAGCTTGTCGAGTCGCGCTGGAGTGAGATTAAAGATGCCGGCGGCAAGGCAGCTTACGCCGCGAAGTAACTCGAAACCTGGGGGTAGGATTGGTAAAATGCCTATCCTGCCCCAAAGGCTCCGTTTAAACTGAGCGCGCACAAGTGGGTTAGTACCTTGGTTGACGCAATATTGTACAGCACCGTGAGCACCATCGTAAACGAGTCGCGCGCCAGGACCCTAAAGCGATTAGGGCACGGCGACGCCATCTTCAGGGCGGTTACAAAGGCATCGGCGATTGGGGTGCTCATCGTGCTCGGCGCGATCTTTGTCTCGCTCGTCATGGGTGGCGCGCTCGCCTTTCAAACCTTCGGCCTCAACTTCTTCGTAACGGAAGCTTGGAATCCCGTTACCGAGAATTTCGGCGCCCGGGCGCCTATCGTTGGCACGCTGATCACATCCTTCATCGCGATGCTCATCGCGGTTCCTATCGGGCTTGGGGCTGCGATCTTTTTGACCGAACTCTGCCCGCCAGTACTGCGCCGCCCAATCGGCATCGCCATCGAGCTGCTGGCTGGCGTTCCCAGTATCATCTACGGTATCTGGGGTTTGTTCATCTTTGCTCCCTTCTTGCAAGCGCACGTCCAGCCCGCTCTCATCAGCGCCTTCGGCAACGTGCCTGTGCTTTCGACCCTGTTTGCCGGGCCGCCCTACGGCATCGGCGTTTTGACCGCCAGCCTGATCCTCGCGATCATGGTGCTTCCTTTCATCACGGCCGTAAGCCGCGACGTGTTCGACACCGTGCCGGTGCTGCTGAAGGAATCCGCCTTTGGCATCGGCTGCACGACTTGGGAGGTGATCCGGTCCGTGGTCATACCCTACACGAGGGTTGGCCTTCTCGGGGGCGTCATGCTTGGCCTCGGCCGCGCCCTGGGCGAGACCATGGCCGTTACCTTCGTGATCGGAAACGCGCACCGGCTCTCCGCCTCGATCCTTGCGCCAGGGACGACCATCTCGGCTACCATCGCCAACGAGTTCACCGAGGCGACCGGAGACCTCTACACATCCGCTCTCATCGCCCTGGGCTTGATCCTCTTTATTATCACTTTCATTGTGCTTGCGCTCGCGCGGCTCCTCCTTATGCGCCTTGAAAGATCGGCTGGTTCGTGATGGCAAAGGATTTGGCAAAATACCAGCGCCGCCGCCTGATGAACATCTTCGTCATGGGGCTGTGCTGGGCAGCCTCGGCGCTCGGGATCGCGGTGCTGTTCGTTATTCTCGGCACGCTGATCTATCGGGGAGCCGGCGGCTTATCCTTGCATGTCTTCACCGATGACGTCCCCCCTCCCGGATCCGACGGCGGCGGCTTGAGAAACGCCATCGTAGGCAGCTTGATCCTTACGTTCCTTGGAACGGCGATGGGCACGCCAATCGGTATCCTCGCCGGAACCTATATGGCGGAATACGGACGGCATACGCGCATTACCTCGGTTGTGCGGTTCATCAACGACATTCTTCTCAGCGCCCCTTCAATCGTGATGGGCCTTTTCATCTACGCCTTGATGGTCCGGCCGATGGGGCACTTCTCCGGAATTGCGGGCGCGGTCTCGCTTGCGGTTCTCGTGATCCCCATCGTCGTCCGCACGACGGAAAATATGCTGCTGCTTGTGCCGAACCAGCTGCGGGAAGCGGCAAGCGCCATCGGCCTGCCGCGCTCTCTCGTGATCCGCTATGTCGCCTACAAGGCCGCGACGGCCGGAATGATCACTGGCGTCCTGCTCGCGGTGGCGCGCATCAGCGGCGAAACGGCGCCGCTTCTCTTCACGGCGCTGAACAATCAATTCTTCAGTGCAAACCTCAACACACCGATGTCGAGCCTGCCGGCAGTCATATTTCAGTTTGCGCTCAGCCCCTATCAGAGGTGGCAAGACTTGGCGTGGACAGGCGCGCTCCTGGTCACTTCCGCGGTTCTAACTCTTAGCGTTTTGGCTCGCTGGCTCAGCTCATCCAAGGTGAAATCATGAACAGGTCGGGAAACGGCATTGCCAGGAGCGGCGGCGAGCGTATCGAGATCCGCAATCTTGACTTCTACTACGGGCAAACCCAGGCGCTAAAAAACGTCAATTTGTCCATCCACGACCGGACGGTTACGGCCTTTATCGGCCCTTCCGGCTGCGGAAAATCGACCCTGCTTCGTGTCCTGAACCGGATGTACGACCTATACCCTGGCCAGCGCGCGCAAGGCGAGGTCATGTTCGATGGGGAGAACATCCTGAACTCGAACGTGGACCTCAATCTGCTGCGTTCGCGCATCGGCATGGTCTTCCAAAAGCCGACCCCATTTCCGATGACAATCTACGAAAACATCGCGTTCGGGGTCAGGCTTTATGAAAAGCTGCCTAAGTCCGAGCTGGACAACCGGGTTCAGTGGGCGTTGGAGAAGGCGGCGCTTTGGCCAGAGGTGAAAGACAAGCTGCAAGCGAGCGGGCTTAGCCTTTCGGGCGGTCAGCAGCAGCGGCTTTGCATCGCCCGCACCGTTGCGCTACAGCCGGAGGTCATTCTTCTCGATGAGCCAGCGTCCGCGCTGGACCCCATCTCCACGGCGAAAATCGAGGAGCTGATCGACGAACTCCGGAGCGATTTCACCATCGCCATCGTGACGCACAACATGCAGCAGGCCGGGCGCGTATCCCAGTACGTCGCGTTCATGTATCTTGGCGAGCTGATCGAGTTCGGCGCGACGGAGCAGCTGTTCACCAACCCATCCGACAAGCGCACGCAAGACTACATCACCGGGCGCTTCGGCTAGCACACGCGACGCTCGATCTCACATTGTACCCTCGCGTGCGGCCCCAATCCCCCGTGACTATGCCGCGCAGGGGGAGCCGTGAGCTTTAACGCTAAATTAGCCCTCGCGGCAGTTCCGCCGGCACGGCCGATTTGGGTACGCGCCTTCGCGCGCACGGCGCTGCGGCCTGGAATTCCAGGCATTTCGGTTGGGCGATTTTCCACACGTTCAAAGGCAGGGATGTTGAAAACCTGTTACTTCTTTCTCGCTGATGAATGTCGCTAGTGCGAATAAACTGTATATCTGATACGCCAATAAACGCCCCAGACGCTATGCGTGGAGGCGCAAGTGATATTGAGGTTAGCGTTTGCAAATCCGGCCCCCGGAAGGCCGGAGACGATTGATTTCGTTCCGCCGCACCGGCGAAGGGAAAAGCACTGATGACGGCCGGGCAACAAGAACTCGCAGCCCGCGCGCTTCGCGAGAAGGCAGCGTGGAACAAGGGCGATATCGTGCGGTCCCAGGATTTCAAGCGCCGCTTTTTTCTGGGAGCATTCGAGAACCCCCATTTATGGAAACTTGAGGCGGAGCGCGTGCAAATCATACGCGACCTTTGCCGCGGCGGCTCCGTTCTGGACTACGGCTGTTACGAGGGATACGAAACCCGGAAATATCTTGAATACGGCGCCGGTTACGTATGCGGGATCGACATCGCGGAAGCAGCGGTCGCTACGGCGCAAGCCTCGGTGGCGCACGGTTCCGCGGATTTTGCCGTCGCGGATGCCCACTTTCTCCCGTTTGAGCCGGCTTCGTTCGATCTTGTCGCCGGGCGCGCCATTCTGCACCATCTCGATCTAGGAACTGCTTACGCGGAAATCGCCAGGGTCCTGAAACCAGGTGGCCGCGCTCTGTTTGTCGAGCCGCTGGGTGGAAATCCCCTCGCTAAGTTGGTGAGGCTTTGCACGCCCCAGGCGAGAACGGCAGACGAGCGGCCTCTCTACTACAGAGATATCCGGCTAGGCGATAACATCATAGGGCGCGGCCGGCACCGCTATTCGGGCTTTCTTTCGGCTCCGTTAGGCGCGACAATGGCGCTATGCGGCTGCCCTCCCGATAGCTGGTTTATGCGGCGCGTGTCCTCGGGCGACGACCTTTTTGGTGCAACTCCGCTGAAGTATTGGAGCAGGGTGGTCTACCTGCATTTCGAAAAAGCGCGGTAAGCGGCAATACTAACTGCCCGCGTCGATAACACGAACGAGTTTACCCGGCGGGGCCCCGCTCGTGATGATGCGCGTGTTGACGGCGGAGCGGTCCGGGACTTCAGCGGCTGCTGCAGTCCCGGACCGCGTTCCGTAAGTTATGCTGGATCGATTAACGGCGGATGCCCAAGCGCCCGATAAGGTCGCGGTAGCGGCCTTCGTCCTTGCTCTTTACGTAGTCGAGCAAACGGCGGCGCCCGCTCACAAGCTTCAGAAGCCCGCGGCGCGAGTGGTTATCTTTCTTATGGGTCTTGAAGTGTTCCGTCAGGTTGCTGATTCGTTCCGTGAGAACTGCAACCTGAACTTCGGGCGACCCGGTATCGCCGGGCTTCGTCGCATATTCCTGGATGAGCGCGGATTTGCGCTCGGCAGTGATCGACATCGGTTATCTCCGTTGAGTTGGTCGCTGATCCAGCTTCAGGCGGGAATATTGAAAACCCGGATCGGATGCATCTCGCCGCGTTCCACCTCGCCAATGGCGACGAGGACCCCGCGAGAGGTCGCATAGACCGGGCCTTTCAGGATTGGTGCATTCCCGCCCCTTATCAGGACGGATTGCCCCCGCTTTAGCCTAGCCGCATCGTCCCCGCTAATGGCGAGCGCCGGGATGCCGTCCAGCGCCGTCTCGACAGGGCCGATCGCGCTCATAAGAGCGTCTTGGCCGCCGTCACTATTGCTCAAACTTTCGAGCGTTTCCAGGGAAATCGCGTTTTCCTCGCCGAATGGTCCGACCGATGTGCGGCGAAGCGCGGCGATGTGGCCGAAGCAGCCCAGCGCACGGCCCAGATCGCGGGCGATGGAGCGCACATAAGTGCCTTTGCCGCAATCGCAGATAAGCCGCGTCAGATCGGGCGACGGGCTTTCCACGATCTCAAGCTCGTAGATCGACACCTGCCGCGGTTCAAGCTCGACCGTCTCGCCGTCGCGCGCGAGGTCGTAGGCGCGTTCGCCGTCCACCTTGATGGCGGAGTAGCAAGGCGGGGTCTGCATGATATCCCCGGTGAACGCCGGCAGCGCGGCCTCGATTGCCTCGCGTGTGGGGCGCGCATCGCTGGTCTTGACGGCCTGGCCTTCCGCGTCGTCGGTGTCGGTCTCGATGCCCCAGCGGATGGTGAAATCGTAGCTCTTCTCGCAATCGACCACATGCGCGACCGTCTTTGTGGCCTCGCCAAAGGCAATCGGCAAAACCCCGGTTGCCAGCGGATCGAGCGTGCCCGCGTGCCCCACCTTTTTGGGGTTGAACAGCCGTTTCAGGCGGCCGAGCGCCTGGTTCGAGGTGAGCCCTTGCGGCTTATCGAGGATAAGCCAGCCGTGGATATCGTTGCCTTTGCGGCGTGCCATGTCTTTCGCCTTGCTATTTAAGTCTAGGAGTAGGGCTTTTCCGCGCAAGCCGGTTCGGAGGTCATTCCCGCGCAGGCAGGAACCAATTTCTCATATTAGAACAAGCTCTTGTATGGAACCCCGCCTTCGCGCATACGCGCTTTTGTGACGTTGGATCGCATACTGAACTAGCGTCTCGCCCCTCACCCTGTCCCTCTCCCGATGGGAGAGGGGACGCCTTGTCCACGGCTGCGACGAGCCTCCCTCTCCCATGGGGAGAGGGCTGGGTGAGGGGCGTGACCTCTGTTATGTTGGCGCCTATGCTTCTTCGCGGGGACGACGCCTAGCTTTGAATTGCGGACCTTTCCTCCGATATGCCGATTAGATTTACTTCAGATCGCGGGCTACTTCGGGCGAGCGCAACAGCTCCTCGATATGCGCGGCTTCCTCCGATACATGATCGCCCCGGAACACGAGATCGGGGACATATTTCAGCTCGATGCGCCGCGCAAGCTCGCCGCGGAAAAACCGCGTATGCCGGTTGAGCGCGCGGGCGAGATCGTCGCAATTCTTGCCCGAAAGCGCGTTCGCGAACACGGTCGCGTGCTGCAGGTCCGGGCTCATGCGGACCTCGGCGACGGTAACGATCTCGCCTCTCAGGTCGTGGTCTTCTATGTCCTCGTTGCGGAAGATTTCCGCAAGCGCGTGGCGCAGCAGCTCGCCTGCGCGGAGCTGCCTTTGCGTCGGGCCTTTGGTTGCTTGGCGTTTCATGATGCGTTTCTCCGAGGCCGCATAGTTATGCGAGTTGAGCCCGGAAGCAAGCCCCGCATGGCGCGCGGAGCAGAAAAGCAAGGGGGCGGCCTCCGCCAAAATCTCGCTCACATCGGCGTTGTATGCTAAGATTAAGAGCAGGTGCACGCAAGTGCCAAGCTAAAGGTTCCGCATGCTTCATAATATGATCGATCAGGCCGCCTATATGGCACACGGGTATTGCCTGCTCTGGAAGCCATGGTTGATCGCCATGCACGCTGGCTCGGACTTTTTTATATTCCTCTCGTATATGGCAATACCTTTTGCAATATGGAGTTTTGTTAGGAAGCGCGACGATCTCGAACTTAAACCCTTGGCTATTCTTTTTGCCTTGTTCATTTTCCTTTGCGGGCTTTCCCATGCCGTGCAGGGGCTGACGCTGTGGTGGCCGGTTTATGAAACGCAAGCCTATATCAAGGCGGCAACGGCAATCGTTTCGGTCTTAACTGCTTTCATAATCTTTCCTCTTGTCCCGAAGGCCCTGGCGATTCCCAGTCCGCGCCAGCTCTGTATCGTGAATGAGGGCTTGGCTGCTGAAGTCGCGGCGCATCGCACGACGCTGGCCGAGCTTGAAAAGACGAAAAACGAACTTGAAGTGCGCGTCGCGGAACGGACCCAAGAGCTGGCACGTTCGAAGGCCCGCTTCGAGGCGCTCGTCCGCGCATCGGCGCAGGTTGTTTGGACCCGCAACGCGCATTGGGAGTTTATCGGGGACTGCCCGAGCTGGCGCGAATTCACCGGTCAAAGCATCGAGGACCTGGCATCTGGAGCCTGGATGCAGGCAATTCACCCAGACGATCGAAGCGCGGTGACGGCCGCATGGCAAAATGCGATGCAAACCAAGAAGACATACTCCGTCGAATACCGGCTTCAGCACGGCGATCTAGGCTACCGTTGGACGGCGGCTAAAGCGGTTCCGATGATGGCAAACGGCGAGGTTGTCGAATGGGTCGGGATGAACACCGACATCGACGAACGGCGGCGCTGGGAAGACCACATTCAATTCGTCATGAAAGAGCTTTCGCACCGCACCAAGAACCTGTTGGCGGTTATCTATTCGATGGCGCGGCAATCGGCCAAGAACGCGCGCAACGAGGATTTCCTTGCCGATTTCAGCGAGCGTATTCAGGGGCTTTCCAGGTCGCACGATTTGCTCGTCAACAGCAATTGGATGGGCGTGCCGCTCGAAGAGCATTTGCGGGAGCAGCTCAAGCCGTTCGTTGCCGCGGATGGCCGGCAAATCCGCATTTCAGGGCCGCAGCTGATGCTCGGGCCCGCGGCTACGCAAGCGCTTGGACTCGCGTTTCACGAGCTTGCGACCAACGCGGCCAAGCACGGCGCGCTCACTCAAGCGGACGGCAGCATCGACATAGCCTGGGAGGTGGAGCCGAAGGAAAGCGAGGAGGTGTTCAAGCTCGCGTGGCGCGAACACAGCCGTGGCTGCGGACGCTTCGGCGAAAACAAGGCCGGTTTCGGCTATGTCGTGCTCAACCGCGTTGTGCCCGACTCGCTTTTAGGCGTGGTGGACTACCGGATGAACGACGACGGTGTGTTCTGGGAGATAGAGGCGCCGCTGCATGAGGTCGCGCCGCCTTTGGAGCGCCTCCCCAATCTTTCCTTATGATTTTGGGGCCGAGTTGGCCGGCATGTATCAGGCCACCTCCTCCGCTGCGCTTTCGAACCCGTGCCTTACGGCCTCGCCAAGCTCCGCGTGGAACTTCCTGACGAAGCCTGGCTCCTCTTTCGGATGCGCCGGCACGCCGGTGCCAAGCGCCTTGCGGACGTGGTCGCCATGCAGGTGCTTGAATAAGATCGGAAAGGTTTTCGGCTTCTGCCCGAACGCGATGATGTACCCATCGCCTTCGATGTAATCGTTATCCCGATTCTCGCGCTGCATGCAGGTATAGCCGGCGGCGGCCCGGTTCCCCTGCCAGATGAATTCTATATCTCCGTCCTTGTCCGGAGGCAGCAGCACGTGTTTCGACCTGAAGGACGAGACCTCGTCGCCGGAGGAATTGTAGTTCCGGCCATAGGCCTCGAACCGCTTTTTCCTGGCATTGTAAAAGATGTGGATGATCGCATAACGGATTTCATCGCCGCGGCGAACCGCCTGAAGGTATCGCCCGGCGTAGCGTTCGCCCGGCAGAAACCTTCTGCGCATAAATCCCGAGCGCATCGCCAGGTCGCGCCAATAAAAGCTCAGCCAAGTCGCCACGCCGGTAAAAAGCAGCAGGAAAAGCAGGCGGAACGCCTCGCTGTCTTCCGGCTTGCGTTCCAGGACGAAGCCCATGGCCCAGACGAGCGTCGTGCGCACAACTTCAACGATCGTATAAAAAATGTTCATTTCAATTTTTACGTAAATGCGATGCCCCGGAAAGCGCAAGGACTAAATCCAAGCACCCTTACCAGCCAGTACCCGGATTAATTAAGCAATCCACAAAACGCGCGTTGCCCCTCGCCCCAGCTTTCCCGGCAAGCTCGCCACGAGGCATCGGCGGCAATTCGGAAAGGGGACGCTCGCGGCGGCTTTCGCCGCCGCTCTTGCGAAGCTTCCCCGGCTCAGTACTCCTCGAACTCTCCTTCGCGTGCATCATTGCCGCCAAGATCGATTGCGATACCGTTGCGGGCAGCAGCAGCGCCCGGAGTGCGCTCCTTGTGGAGTAGCGGCTTCGCCCGCGCAGGCGTTGGGACAGGTTTCGCGGCCTTGGCGCGCTTGCCCGCCGCAGCCGGCGCCGGGTGGAACCTTGCCGCCGCGGAGGGGCCCATCGCCGCTTCCCTGCCGGCCCGCCTCTGGGCATCGCCGATGCGGAAGAAGGAGATGCTTTCTTGCAGGTTCCCGGCATGCGATGCCAACTCCTCCGAGGTCGCCGACAGCTCTTCGGAGGCGCTCGCATTCTGCTGGATCACCTGATCGAGCTGCTGAATGGCCTGGTTCACCTGGCTGGCGCCCAAATCCTGCTCGCGGCAAGCCGCGCTGATCTCTTCCACCAGCTGCGCCGTCCTCTTAATGTCGGGCACAAGCTTGATCAGCATCTCGCCAGCCTGCTGGGCTACCGACACGGTCTGGCCAGAAAGCGCGCCGATCTCCTGCGCCGCCGTTTGGCTCCGCTCGGCAAGCTTTCTTACCTCCGAAGCCACAACGGCGAAGCCCCTTCCGTGCTCGCCTGCACGCGCAGCCTCGACTGCCGCGTTCAGAGCCAGAAGATCGGTCTGGCGCGCGATCTCCTGCACGATGGTGATCTTCTCGGCGATGGTCTGCATGGCCTGCACGGCGCGGGACACTGCTTGCCCGCTCGATTCGGCGCCGGCCGACGACTGGCGCGCGATCTTCTCGGTCTGGCTTGCATTATCCGCGTTCTGCCTGATGTTTGAGGCCATCTCCTCCATGGAGGCGGAAACCTGCTCGGCCGCCGCCGCCTGCTCTGAAGCGCCTGACGATAATTCCTCGGCGCTGGCCGACACTTGCTGGCTGCCCGAGGTGACGTTTTCGGAGGCGCCAAGCGCATCGCTTACCACGACCCGCAGCTTCTCCACCATGCGCTTAAGGGCCAGCCCCAACGCATCCTTTTCCGAAAGGGGCTTGGCCTCGACGGTAAGATCGCCCCCGGCGATGGCATCCGCCACCTTGGCGGTGGCGCGCAAATTAGCCGTCATGCGCTGCATGGCGAGCCCCAGCGTGTCCTTGTCCGACTGCGGCTTGGCTTCGACGGTAAGATCGCCCTGGGCTATGGTGTCCGCCATCTTCGCCGTTCCGCGCAGATTGGCCGTCATGCGCTGCATGGCGAGCCCTAGCGTGTCCTTGTCCGAGAGCGGCTTGGCTTCGACCGTCAAATCGCCCTGGGCGATGGTGTCCGCCATCCTCGCCGTTTCGCGCAGATTGGCCGTCATGCGCTGCATGGCGAGCCCTAGCATGTCCTTGCTGGAAAGCGGCTTGGCTTCGACCGTCAAATCGCCCTGCGCTATCGTATCGGCTACCGTCGCCGTGGCGCGCAGAGTGGCTGTCATGGTTTCAAGAGCGCTCCCCATTTCTCCGAGTTCGTCGGAGCGCTTGCCGAGCGCAAGCTCCACGCCGTAATTTCCTGTCCCCAATTCGAGAATTGACTCCTTCAGCCGGTTGAGCGGACGCACAAGCCCGAAAAGCATGCCGTAAACGCTTCCGGCAGCAATCAGAAGCACGGCAAGCGCGACGCTCCAGGTCACCCAGTCCGTGGTGCGGGCCTCCGAAGCAGCCTCGGTTTCGATGGTTTTGTTCATACGGTTAGCCGCGGCGACCGTTTCGTCGATCTTTGCCCGGTGTGCGCTGTAAGCCTCCGTCAGCGCGCGGTACGCTTCGCGGGCAACCTCCGCATTGCCTTTTTCAAGGGCAGGGATTAGCGAGCCCTCCGTGACGGACCAAAACTTTGCCGCTGGCGCCGCCGAATCCTTGGACAGCAAATCCCGGACGGCGGGATCGATGTCTTGCTGGCGCCAGTAAGCCAGGCGCTCGTCGTAGTCCTTGCGCAGCTGCGCGAGGCGATCGCGGTGTGCGCTGACGTTCTGGGGATCGTTAAGGGCCAGAGTGGCCTCAAGATAGGGCTCTATAACATAGACCGGCGGCGGCAAGATGTCGCCAACCAGGTCCTTTCCCTTGATGATCCGGTCATAGACTTCGCCGCCGACGCGAAGCTTATAGGAGCCAACGGTATTCACGGCGATCACCGCGATAAAGCCGCCGACAACGGCGGCCCCTGCGATTTTTGTGGCGGCCGATATTTTCACGGGCAATCCTTTTTCGTTTGTCCATTCAACTACGGACATTGGAGGTTGAGGGTGGCGGGGCATAAGATTTTGTCATGGGAGCGAGCCGGGCTGGCGGCAGCTTTCACCGCCGCTCTTTGCCAAGCTTCTCCGGCTCAGTACTCTTCGAACTCTCCTTCATGTTCATCATTGCCGCCAAGATCGATTGCGATACCGTTTCGGGCAGCGGCTGCCCGGATTGCGCGCCTTATGCAATGGATGCCTGACCCGCGCGGGCGCTGAGGCGCGCGGTTAATAGGTCCCTGATGTTGCTATCGACGGCCGCAAGCTTGACGATCCCAATCATCCCCGCCGCGCCCGAAAGCAGCAGCGGAACGCCAAAGGCCACGGCTAATTTCGATTTGATGCTAAACTGCATGACTTAGTTCTTTCTTTCCGATCTGTACCGGCCGGCGGAATCCGGCGCCTGACACCACCGATGCGGGCATCCGGTTGCACAACAACCCTTGATAGAAGAAACTAGTGAAAGACGGGCTTAGGCGCGGCGATAAATTGTCCGCCATGGATAAACAATTTGGGGCTGAAAGGGGCGGAAGGGCTTGCTGCCGTTCCGGCGCCCGCCTCGCCGCCGCGTGGGGTCCTTGGACTAGCGTGGCAACCCAGCAACAACCGCGCAAACGGAATTTGCCCCCCGGATTCGCAATAACGAAGGGGCGGCCGGAACATTGATCGGCCCGCGCCAAATTTTTGAACCCGGCAGCCGTTGTTTGCGGGTTTCCCGCGCATGCGTGCCTTCCCGGCCACGCTTGGGTTGTCCGCTGCTTTGGGTAACCTCAAATAACTTTTGCACAAGTGGAATATCCAGCTTAATGAAAGATGTAACAACTAGCAGGCGCGATGCAGGACATGGGGGGGCAGCATGCCGATCGCTGACGATCCGTTCGATACAGAGACAGTGCTTCATCGCGGCGGATGCAGCTGCGGCCAGCACAAAAGTCAAAGCGATCACGATGCGGCCCAGCCGGCCGGGGAGCAGCTTTGGCGCCGTGCCGTGGAAAGCGCTGTGGTGCGGGCCATGTTTCCGTCCGATATACGGCGGCGGGCTTTCATGAAGGCCGTTGGCTCGGCCACGGCCCTGGCGGCCATATCGCAGTTTTTCCCGCTGGAGCTGGCTACCGAGGCGTTCGCGGACAGCGGTCCCTTGGAGAAGTCCACCCTGCGCGTCGGCTTTATTCCGATTACCTGCGCCACTCCGCTGATCCTCGCCCAGCCGACTGGCATTTACGCCAAGCAAAAGCTGATCGTCGAGCTGATCAAGGCTCCGAGCTGGGGCGCGATAAGGGACAAGACCGACCACCACGAATACGACGTGGCGCATATGCTGTCGCCGATGCCCATCGCCTTTACGCTCGGCCTTGGGCAAACCCCGGCTCCCTATGGCATGCTGGCGATTGAGAACATCAACGGTCAAGCAATCACGTTATCCCTGAAGCACAAGGACAAGCGCGATCCGAAGGATTGGAAGGGTTTTCAATTCGCTGTCCCGTTCGAATATTCCATGCACAACTATTTGCTGCGCTATTATCTGGCCGAGCACGGGGTCGACCCTGACAAGGATGTCACCATCCGCGCCGTCCCTCCGCCGCAAATGCCGGAGAAATTGCGCGAAGGCGCCCTCGACGGATATCTCGCGCCCGATCCGGCGAACCAGCGCGCGGTTTACGATCGCACGGGCTTCATCCATATTCTTTCGAAAGAGATTTGGGATGGGCACCCTTGCTGCGCGGTCGCCGCCAGCATGGAGTTCGTCACGGAGTTGCCAAACACCTATCGCGCATTCATGAGGGCGCTCATCGAGGCAACCGTTTTCGCCTCGAAGCCCGAGAACCGGCAGCCGATGGCCAGTGTCATGGGGCTCCCGCCCTATCTCAATCAGCCGCCAGAGGTGGTGGAGCAGATTCTAACGGGCACGTTCGACGACGGCCTCGGTAATGTGAGGAGCGTGCCTGGCCGCATCGATTTCGCGCCCATTCCTTGGAACTCCTTTGCGGTTTGGATCCTGACGCAGATGAAGCGTTGGGGACAACTCAAGGGAGACGTCAGCTATGCAAAAATTGCGGAGCAAGTCTGCCTTGCAACCGGCGCAATCGCTCAAATGCGCGAAAACGGCATGACTCCGCCAGAAGCGCCGAAAACTTTCCACATTTATGGTAAATTGTTTAATCCCTCCGAACCAGACGAGTATCTGGCGGCCTTTAAAATTAAGAGTGCAACTTAGCGATGTGATTATGTAAGTAGGTTGGTTGCGAATATTGCAGGTAACCTGATCTGCAGGCGGAGAAAGCTTGGCGATAGCCTTGTTGTCCGCGTGTAGTACTACGTGCGCAAGCTAGGTTCGGCTGAGGGCGCTTAGTTATGGATGTTCTGCGTGTTTTTGTTCGTCAACCCTTCACAGAATCCGGCGATAAGGAGAAAAACTTAGTTCAGAGCGCATTAGATGTCTTGCGCTCTCTGGATGGAAATCCGCTGAAGCTGGATGTCTCCACCGGCTTCGAAGCGCAAAGCTCGCAAACTTTCCGCCAAACTTTCGAGCGAAATCAGGGTATACCCTTTACACCTCACAATTTCCGTACATCGAGACTTGAAAGACTACGGAACGCCCATGCGATGGTCATTATCCGGACGGGTTTAAGCGAGAGCGGCGCATTCGAGGTGTCCTACAATGTTTTTGCGGGCGGCCGGGCGCCGATGTTTTTTGCCGTTTGGAATGAGGCCCCGATCAAGACAACGCTTTTGCGCGAGCTGGGCGAAATCTCGGACGCCACCTACGTGACTTTCGACGACCCAAGCGAGCTTGAGGCTCCTTTGCGCGAATTCATTCTGCGCGCGGCGGCGAAACAGGGGATCGGCATTCCCGCGGCCATCATGGATGTGAACGGCACCAGCGATGCGTTTTTGCCTGACAGCGGCCGGGGCGCAAAAGTTGTGTACTCTCCAAAAGCTTGGTATCTCGGCTGGCTTTTGCCCCGGCATCATTTCCGGGAGAAAGCGCACATTCCCAATCACGGACAGTAAGGGATCGCCAGCGCGCGTCCGGCCGCCTGCCGCCCCGGCCGGCTTGCGCGGCTCACGGCATAAAATCCTGCCTTACGCGGCCTGCGTGGCTCTGGCGCGCTGGGCGCGGACGAAGCTCAGGAAGCGGTCCACCCAAGGGTTCGCGGCGGTCGCGCGCAAATGGCAGAAACTTGCAAGCAGGTTGCCGAGCACGATGCCGTCGCGGCCCGCCCCCAGCCCTTCGCCGCGCACAACCTTGTACGCAAACCGCAAAGTTGGGTCGAGGTTCTCCAGGCTGGCATAGTGGAACTCGTGCGCGGGGATCGTTGGCCGCGCCGGAGACGCTGCCAGCCACGGGGCATCGGCGGTTGCCTCAAGCACGGCAAGTCCCCGGCCCTGCGGCCTCGTGTGCATCACGGCATCCGCCGGGATGACGCCCGCCATCTCGTGACAGGCATTCCCCCAGCGGATCGAGCGGGCGAGGTACATCATGCCGCCGCACTCGGCGTAGGCTGGCAGTCCGAGGCGGATTTTTTGCGCGATATCCGCCCTCAGCGACGCGTTGGCCTCAAGCTGCGGGCCCTGCGTTTCCGGAAAGCCGCCGCCGATGAAGAGGCCATCGGCTTCGGGGAGCCGGCTATCCGAAAGCGCGTCGAAGAAGCAAAGCTTGGCGCCCGCGCGCTCGAAGGCTTCGAGATCGTCCGCATAATAGAAGCCGAAAGCACTGTCGCGGGCGATAGCAATGCGGACATCTTGCTTTGCCACGGCGCGGGGGGCGGCGGGGACGGCAGCAAGCGGCGGGGCTTTTCTCGCAATTTCGAGCAAGCCATCGAGGTTCACGCCGCTTTCGACCGCCTGCCGGAGCCTTTCGATGGCCGCGCGGGAGGCTGGTGTCTCCATCGGCGTCATCAGCCCGAGATGCCGCTCTTCGATGGCGAAGCCGCCGTCGCGCGGTAGCGCGCCAAGCACGGGGATGGCGGTATATCGCTCGATGGCCTGGCGGACTTTGCTCTCCTGCCGCGCCGTACCGACTTTGTTCAGAATGACGCCCGCGATCTTTATCCCGGGGTCGAAGACCTGATAGCCCAAAACCAGCGGAGCCACCCCGCGCGTCATGCCAAGTGTGTCGATTACGAGGAAGACGGGCGCCGCCGCGATTTTGGCCAGCGCCGCGCTTAAGTCCTTGCCCTCAAGATCGACGCCGTCATGCAGCCCCTTGTTGCCCTCGATCAAAGCCAAATCGGCACCGGCCGCGCGCGCCGCAACGCTTCCGGCGATTTCGGCATGCGTTTGGGTGTTGAAATCGAGGTTGAAGCAAGGCCGGCCGCTCGCGCGCGCAAGCCACATCGGATCGATGTAGTCAGGCCCCTTCTTGAAGGTCTGGACCGCAAGCCCGCGCGCCGCGAAGGCCGCGGCAAGGCCTATGGAGACCGTGGTCTTTCCCGAGGACTTATGCGCCGCCGATAAGAAAAGGCGCGGCATTACGGTGTGCCCTTGTTCTTCATGCTGTGCGTGCTGCGGCGTGGGCGATTATAACTAAGGCCGTCCCCCCTCACCCTGTCCCTCTCCCCATGGGAGAGGGGACGCCATCTCAACGAGCACGGCGGGACTCCCTCTCCCATGGGGAGAGGGCTGGGGTGAGGGGGTACGACCTGAGAAATTTGCACCTCAACCTGCCATTGGCTTACGCCGCCGCGTTGAGGCAGGCGCGGTCGCGCTGCGCCCACATGTTTTCGGCCAGAATTTGCGCGTCCTCCTGGCTGTTTGCGTGGCCCAGCACCTTGAGCGCGATGGCGAGCGTGCCCCAGATCGCGGCCTCGCCGTACTCATCGGTAATTTCGCCCCGCCACAGAGCCAGCAGGCGGCCGAGGTCCATTTCCTCTTCCGCGGACTGGCGCGGCTCGGGAAGAAGGGCCGGCCAACGTTCCTCCGCGCTGGCACCCTCGTGAACCGTGAGCACTTCGCACGGCTTGTTCGGGCGCCGCTCGATCTCGCCGCCTTCGCCGCGGAAGACGGCCATGTGCGGCTGGCCAAGCAGCAGCGCTGCTTTCTGGTGAGTATCCATGTAACCGGGATGGAAGACGCCCTGCAGCATCGCCGGCGCGGCGAAGGGATTGAGCATGCGCGACAACGTGTGCACGGGCGAGCGCAGTCCGAGGATCGGGCGCATATTGATAATCCGCCCAAGCACCGGGCTGATCCGGTCGAGCATGATATAGGCGAAGTTCCGCTGCGCGAGCTGCGCGGCGGCTTCCTCGAAGCTGCCCGCAACCGGAATGCCAAGGCGCGCCAGAACTTCGCTGGTATAAACGCGGCCCGCCGTATGCCCCTCCGCGCCGTGCATGAAAACGCGCATGCCGTTCCGCGCCAGAAGCAGCGCGGCCAAGACGAACCACGGCAGCTGCCTGCGCTTGCCTGCATAGGAGGACCAATCGAGGTCCACCTTCGGTAGCGGCGTCGGAAGCGCCATCGCCTCGCGCGCGGCAAGGACGAAGCCCGCGATCTCCTCCGGGCTCTCTTCCTTCACCCTGAGCAGCATCAGAAAAGCGCCGAGCTGTTCCGGCAGCACAGTACCGGCCAGGATCATGCTCATGGCTTCCTGAGCTTCCGCCATCGTGAGCGCCCGCGTGAGCGACTTGCCGCGGCCCAGTATCTGAATGAAACGGGCAAAGGGATGAGGCGATGGCATCATAAGTATGGACTCCTAGCGGGCTGGCAGCGGGTGCGCCGCGCCCCGAGGCAGAAACGGCAGCAGCTTAATGCCAACGCCTGTGATTAGCATGGCAAGCGAAATTCCGCTCACCCCAAGCAAAAGCTCGGGCAGCGAAGGCCAATATTGGTGAACTTGGCCGTCGAAGAACGGGCTGCTCTCATCCATACCAGGAAAGAGCCTCAGAGGGAAAGCTTGCCCGCCGACGATCGTGACGTACATCTGCGCCACGCCTCCAAACAGGAAGAGCACCCCGGAAACGGCGAGTCCAAGCCATGCGTTCCGGCCGCTCGCCAGTATGACGATGGCTAGTGGAAGCAGGGTGCCGACCGCGATTTGCCCAATCCAGAAAGCGGCGGTGTAGATGCCTCCATCGCGCAGCAGGAAGGCTTCCACGGGGCGATAGCTCGGCTGATAGAGCTTGGTCAGGTGATGAACCACGGTGAAATAGAGGACGGCCAGCGCGAAGAGCACGAACATCGCCCGGAACTTCTGAAGCATCTCACGGTCGATCAGCTCGCTTCTTACCTCGCGGCTCATCATCAGGAGCACGAGCACGGTAAAGGCGAGGCCGTAGAGGAAGGAAGACACGATGAACAAGGGCGCCATGATCGCCGCGGAGTAAGCATCGCGCGCGATGAGGAAGCCGAAAATTGAGCCGGTGCCCGTGGTGAGCGCGAAGCGCCAGAAGAAGGCGAACCCGCCCACCGCTTTTGTAGCCAGGTGCGAGCGCGAAACCTTGCGATCCATCATTACGAAGAGATAGGTGGCAACAACGGCGAAGAAGCCGGTGTAAAGGTAGATATTCCAGGCGAAGATCGATTTGAAATTATAGGTGGTCATCGCCACGATCAGGCGGTCCGGCCGGCCAAGATCGAGCACCAGCACGGCAAGGCCGCCCGCGAGAAGTGCGATGGCAAGCAGGCCGGAGAGCCTCGCATAGGGCTTATAGGCAAGGCGGTTGAAGACGGACGAGAAGGAGGCAACGTTCAGCGCTCCCGACGCGGCCACGATCAGGAAGACCGCGAACACATGCGGCGCGCCCCAGACGATCTGGTTCGACATGCCGGTTACAACGTGGCCGTAATGCTCCATATAGAGCGCCGCGCCCAGGCCAACGGCTACGACAAGGATGTGCAAGCCCATGAGCCCCGTGAAAAAGACGCTGTGGTCCGCGCACCGACTATATTCGACCTTTGCCATACCCATCTCCGCCCCGGCATTCCTTACGCGCTCTGATGAACGCTGGATTTATTAGGATCGAGGTTACGCCCCTCACCCTGTCCCTCTCCCCATGGGAGAGGGGACCCCTTAACAGCGGCTGCGACGGGGCTCCCTCTCCCATGGGGAGAGGGCTGGGGTGAGGGGCGTAACCTTCTTTCATTACTCGATCCGCGTCTTGCCTGCGTCACCGGAACCCCTCCAGCAGCGCGCCTTCCCTTAGATATTCTGGTAATAGACCCCGGTATCGCAGCCCAAATCCTCCCGGATGCGCGCCGTGCGGTAGGTGGCAACGCGCTTAGCGATTTCGCTCGAAGGATCGTTGAGGTCGCCGAACAGAACCGCCTCGCGGCCAGCAGCCTTGCACACCTCGGCACAGCGGGGGATTTCGCCCTTGTCGATGCGGTGGGCGCATAAGGTGCATGCCTCGACCGTGCCCTTGCCGCGTGGAGCGTCCGGCAGCTGGTCCGTCACCGTCTCGTGCACGAAGGAGCGCGCCTTATAAGGGCAGGCCATCATGCAATAGCGGCAGCCGATGCAAATGTGCCGGTCCACGAGAACGATGCCGTCCGCCCGCTTGAACGAGGCGCCCGTCGGGCAAACGTCGACGCAGGGCGGGTTGGCGCAGTGCTGGCACATCATGGGCAGCGAGAAGTGCGCGCCGGTTTTCGGGTCCTTGACGCTCAGCTTGCGAATCCATTGCGGATCGGTCTCGGGATGGCCGGTGCTCTTCCAGCCGTATGTGGCTGAGCAGGCATCGACGCAATCGTTGCAGCCGTCCTGGCATTTGCTGGCGTCGATGAGCAGGCCCCAGCGGACTTTCGAGGAAACTGGCGGCGTTGGCCCGGCCGCTTCCGCCTCGCCGCTCATTGCGTAAAGTGTCACGCCGGGCGCCAGCATGGTTGCCGCGAGGGCGGCCGTGCCGAGCAGAAAACCGCGCCGGCTTGTGTTTGCCGCGTCCTCACCCGCGCCGGGCTTGCACATGCGGCTCGCATTCTTGTCTGAGCAACCCTTGGTCATGGACGGCTCCCCTGCAGATAGCTCGCCAAGGCTGTTGAAGGAGCCGCGGCGGGTTCCGCAGCCGCGGCTGGCGATTTCGAACCGGGCCGCGAAGCGTGGCACTCGAAGCAATCTATCGAAACTGCCGCGTAATCGTGGCAACTCCGGCAGAAATGCTTGGGGCTCTCGTAGCTGACCGGCTGCCCGTCCTCGCCCTTGACAGCATGACAGCCGATACACTCCCCGATGCTGAACTTCCCGCCGCGCACACCCTCGTGCACGGTATCGTCGCGCTGATGCTTCATCATCGTCATGTGATAGCGCCGCATGTAGTCCGTATCGGCGACGCAGTGCTCGCCACGTCCCTTTGGCGGATGCGGCAGCAAGCTGTTTTCGGCCAGCGCGGCACTGCCCGCGAAAGCGGCGAGGAAAAGGGCAAGTATGGCGGATTGAACTAAGGTCACGCCCCTCACCCCAGCCCTCTCCCCATGTGAGAGGGGGCAGGCCGCGGCCGTTGTTAAGGCGTCCCCTCTCCCATGGGGAGAGGGCTGGGGTGAGGGGAGCGAGCGTAGTATGTGCCCGACCCCCCTCAATGAGAATAAGCTGAGCATATCGCTTTACTCCCCGAGACCCATCGGATGTAGCCGGTGGGGCAGACATCCTGGCAGATGTGGCAGCCGACGCATTTCGTATAATCGGTGGCAACGTAGCGCCCAACCGCGCGCTCCTTCTTCGGCACCCGGTCTATCGCCTTTTGCGGGCAGTAGATCATGCAGGCGTCGCACTCGAAGCACAGCCCGCAGCTCATGCAGCGCTGGCCTTCGGCCTTGGCCTGCTCCTCAGTGAAGGCAACGATGCGCTCGTCGAAATCGCCAATAACCGTGCGAAGCGGAGACATGTCGCTCGGCGCGCTCGTTGCGCGGCGGAATGGGCGAAATGGCCTTTGAAGAGCTGCGGTGTGCGGAACGATCTGCGAGGAAGAGCGGTCCTCGTAATTGTGGATCGCGAAGTTCGCCGACGACGTGCCGCGCGTCTGCCCGTGATCGTAAGGCTCCGGATCGAGCTTACGGGCGTGCAACTCTTCGAGCAGATTGAAGTGATGCACATCGACCTTGGGCCGCTTGTCTTGCGGGTTGCCGTCCAGGAAATGCGTGATGGTTTCGGCGGCGACACGGGCATGGCCGATGGCGGTGGTGAGTAGATGCGGGCGCACCGCGTCGCCGCCGGCGAAGTGCTTTTGCGTTCCCTTCACCTTATAAACGGCGTCGATGGCGATTGCACTCTTGCCGCCGTCGAGCCGTTCCAGCCCCTCGGCCAGGTCCGCCATCTGACCGATGGCCGAGATGACCATGTCGCAGGGGATATGGAATTCGGTGCCTTCGACGGGAACCGGCACCGTGCCCTTCATCGTGCATTGGCACATCTTGATGGCGACAGCGCGCCCGGCCTCGATCCAGCAGGATTTCCAGCGGCATGACGCCGCCCCTGATGTCGATGCCTTCGCGCTTCGCATCCTCGCGCTCGCGTTCCGCAGCGGTCATCTGGTCGATCGGGAACAGAGAGGTCAGCACCGCCTGCACCCCTTCGCGGCGGATCACCCCGGCCACGTCGTGAGCGGTATAGCCGAGCGCTTGTGCATCCCGCTGATCGTGATGCGCGTGATGGGTGATGTGTCCCAGACGGCGGGCGACCGAAGCGACGTCGATGGAGGTATCGCCGCCGCCGACGACGACGATGCGCTTCGCAGTCGAAAACACCCAGCCGCGGTTGAAGACGTCGAGGAACTCGATGCCGGTCAGGCAGTTCTCCGCGCCCCAGCCGGGCACCGGAAGCCCTCGGCCTTTCTGCGCGCCGATAGCCCAGAAGATCGCATCGTAGCTGGCCTCAAGCTCTTCGACGCCGATGTCGCGGCCCACCTTGGTGTTGAGCCGCGCCTCGACGCCAAGCGCCAGGATGCGCCCGATTTCCGCGTCGAGCTTATCGCGCGGCGTGCGGTAGCCGGGGATGCCGAAGCGCATCATGCCGCCGAGCTGCTCGTGGGCCTCGAACAGCGTAACCGCGTGGCCGTTGCGGCGGAGGAAATAAGCCGCCGCGAGGCCAGCGGGGCCGCCGCCGATCACAGCGACTTTCTTGCCCGTATCCGCGCCGGCCAGCTGGAGCGGCAAGCTTATGCTCGATGGCCCAATCGCCGACATATTGCTCGACGCCGTTGATGCCGACGAAGTCGTCGACCTCGTTGCGGTTGCAGCCGTCCTCGCACGGCGCGGGGCAGACGCGGCCCATCACCGACGGGAACGGATTGGCTTCCATCATGCGCTGGAACGCATATTCCTGCCACGCCATGCCGGCGACTGGCGGCTTGGCCATGCCACGCGCGATGGCGAGCCAGCCGCGAATATCGTGTCCCGATGGGCAGCCTCCCTGGCAGGGCGGCGTGCGGTGAACGTAGGTTGGGCACTTGTAGGAGTGGTCCGCCTGGAAGATCTTTTCAGACAGGCCGGGCCAATTCCACATGCTCTTGCCGTTCTCGAAGCGGCGGAAGGTATGTTCCTGGGGGGTACCCAATCCGTCAGCCATGCCCGTCCTCCTTAAGCTTTCGCGGCTTGGGCCTGGGCGGCCTGACCGCATTCTTGTTCCATTCTTCTTCTTGCGTCGAGCCGGTGAGCACGATGGCGTTCGAAACCATCTGATGCACGCTGACGATCGCTTCCATGTCGAAGCCGTACTTGGGCAGCATCTTTGAGAACTGCGCTTTGCAGATCGCGCAAATGGCGGCCATGTGCGTGACGCCGTGCTCCCCGGCGACCTCTTGCAAGGCTTTCATCCGGGGCGCGGCGCCCTTCACGCGCAGGTCCATCAGCTCGTCGGTCAGGAGCCCGCCGCCGCCGCCGCAGCAGAGCGTCCCTTCGCGGATAGTTGCCGGGTCCATGTCGAAATAGTGGTTGCAGGAGGCGCGAAGAACCGCCCGCGGGATTTCGAACTGGCCGCCGGGCATTGTTGCCCATGCGCGAGGCACGCGCGACATTGCAGCTATCGTGGAAGGTAAGCCGGATGTGGTCGTTCTTCGACTTGTCGAACCGCAGCTTGCCCGCCTGGATGAGATCGTATGTGAATTCGCAGATGTGCTGGGGCACCGGATAGCGCGGGTCGAGGAAATCGAACGGCCCGGCCAGGGTGTTTAGGAAGTTGTAGGCGACGCGCCAGGCATGGCCGCATTCGCCGAACACGAGCCGCTTGACCTTCAAATCGCGCGCGGCCTTGGCGACCCGTTGCGAGACCTTCTGCATGTTCTCGTAGGAGCCGATGAACATGCCGAAATTGGCGGCTTCCGAGGCGTGCGAGCTGAAGGTCCAGGAGATGCCCGCCTCGTGCAGCACCTTGGCGTAGCCGATGAGCCCTTCCATGTGCGGCGAAGCGAAGAAGTCGGCGGAGGGCGTGACCAGCAGAATTTCGGCGCCTTCCTGGTCGAGCGGCAACTTCGACCGGCACGCCCGTCTCTTCCTCGATTTCCTCCTCAAGGCCCTCAAGCGTATTCTTCAGCGCCTTGGGCGGCAGGCCGAGATTGTTGCCGACATTGAAGACCTTGCCGATGATCTCGTTGCAGTATTTCTGCCCCATGCCGATCGAGTCCATGATCTCGCGGGCGGCCATGGAGATTTCGGCGGTGTCGATGCCAAAGGGGCAGTAAGCCGAGCAGCGCCGGCACTGCGAGCACTGATGGAAATAGCTGTACCACTCGTCGAGCACCTCGCGGGTGAGGTCTTCCGCGCCGACAAGCCAGGGAACAACCTTCCCGGCGAGCGTGAAATAGCGGCGGTAGACCTTGCGCATCAGGTTCTGGCGCGCGGCCGGCATATTCTTCGGGATCGCCGGTGCCCATGAAGTAGTGGCACTTGTCGGTGCAGGCGCCGCAGCGCACGCAAGCGTCGAGATAAACGCGGAGCGCGCGGTTGTTCTTGACGAGATCGCCAAGCTTCAGGATCGCCTTCTCTTGCCAGTTCTCGACAAGCTCGCCGGGGAAGCCGAGCGGCGCCTGGTGCGCAGGCGTCGCGACATAGGGCTTGCTCGCCGCCATCGCGCCGCAGGCAAGCGCTGGGATGTCCAGCGGGTCCTCGTAGGCGGCGTGACCGTGCAATTGTTCTGCGCTCTCCATGACCCGCCTCCTTACGCCTTGACCGCAGCAGCGCGAGCCGGCGCATAGCGGCGCTCGCGCGAGTTATCGGCTTGGTTGCGCGACGGGCTGAAGAAAATTCCCGGCGCATGCAGCATCTTCGAGAAGGGAAAAACCGCCATCAGCACCGCAACGAGAGCCAGATGCGTAAGCAGGATCGGATCGGCGGGCAGCGGCTGAATGTCGAACGCCATGAGCCCAAGGAAAAAGCCCTTCAGCGAGACGATATCGGTCCGCACCAGAAATTTCATGGCGAGGCCGGATGCGCCGATCAGAATGAGCAGGAGCAAAATGAGATGATCGAAGGCGTCGCTGATATAGCGCACCCTGGCGATTGAGACGCGCCGCGCCCAAAGGGCCAGCAGCGCCGCAACCATTGCGAAACCGGCGTAGATGCCGAAGGGCTGGGCCAGCTGCACCGGCAGCCATACGGGCTGAATGAAATAGCGCAGATGGCGGAAGAGCACGAGAACCAAAGCGCCGTGGAAGGCGATGCCGAACAGCCAGATCCACTTGTTGGACTTATACAGGCTCTCGAAAATCACGACTTCGCGCAACACCCGGAATGCTGCCCCCGTCCGCGTTATGGGCGCGGGCGTCGAGGGAACTTTCAGGGGGGCGGGAGTCTTGGCGTATTGATAAATGCGCAAGAGCAGCCCGCCCGCAAACAGGGCAAAGGCCGCATAGAATATGACCGCGTAAATAGCTGTTTGCACGGCGTTCCATCCCTCTTATCCCAAGTCTTGCGCCCGGTGTTCACGACGCTTCTTAATGCGGAGTGGGCTTATCTTCGCCGATGCTGGCCGAAGACCCCCTCACCCCCGCCCTCTCCCCAAGGGGAGAGGGAGTTCAGGCTGCGGTCCTCTCGTCTAGGTGAGAGGATAATTCGGGCGTCCCTTCTCCCCTTGGGGAGAAGGACAGGTTGAGGGGGTCTTAGGCCAGTATCGGCGAAGCTGAACCCTTAAATGCAGCCCGTCGGCTTCGGCAGGCCGGCGATTTTGCAGGCTTGCTTGGCCGGCCCATAGGGGAACAGCTCGTAAAGATGCTTCTGGTCGCCCTTTTCGGCCCCGAACTTCTTCTTCATCTCTTTCACGAGGATGCGGATGGCCGGCGCGATCTGGTATTCGTCGTAATACTCGCGCAGGAAGTCGACCACTTCCCAGTGCTCGGGCGTCATGTCGATGTTCTCGGCCTTCGAGATCACCACGGCGAGATCCCGGTTCCACTGGGTGATGTCGGTGAGGTAGCCTTCTTCGTCATGATCCGCGACGACGCCGCCAGCTTCATATTGTGCCATGTTAGTTCACTCCGTCCCTGTTAGTGAGTTCTTGTGTCTTGCCGCTTAGAGCCACGCAGCCGTGCGATCGTGTTGCGTGACAAGATCGACAAAGCCGCTGTAATCGACGAGCTGGATGCCATCGATCACGTCCTGCGGCTTGATGCCTCGCGCGGCCAAATCCGAAGAAAGCGCGTAAACCGTGGCCTTCTGCAGCGCGGCCTTTACCATCGCGGCAGTCGTTGCCCCCTTGCGGGCGCCAATAACGCCATCCTCGATCATAAGAACCGCGTCGCCAGCGGTGAGATGGCCGAAGCAGCTGCAGAGAGCGTTTCTCTCGAAGGGAGATTTGTTCACCGTATGAAGGGTGGACATGGTTTTGGAACTCCTTGCGATCAAAAGCTTAGGACAACGTCTTGGCTGGCGATGAGGCCCGCCATTTCGGTGCGGCCTATTAGGTGGATCGAGGGCTTTTCAGCGTAGTCCTCGTTCTCGTCCTCCCAGGTAATCTGCTGGAGGTCGTCGAGGGTGAGGCCGCGCTCCTCAAGCAATTCGCGCTCGACATAGAGCTTGCGCACCTCGAAGTCGCCGAGCGCCTTATAGGTGCGGGAGAAGTTCTTCATGCCGATGCCCGTGGTGTCCTGGCCAGCCATGAGCTGGTACACGCCGTCGTCGATGAAGGCGAGGCTCACGTCCTGCTCGAAAGCAGCGCCGATCAACACGACCTCAAGGGATTCGAGCGCGTAAATCGTGCCGTAGGGCGCCTTGCGGTTGATGTACAAAAATTTCTTGGCCATGGCTCCCTCCTCAATCCCCGAAAACGACGAGCCGGTCGGCCTGAATGCCAGCCTCGATCAACTGGCCGAGACCCGAGATGCGGAAGCCCGGCGCGATGTTGCTCACGTCCTTGCCGTGGCGCTTGGCCTCATCCGCGTCGAGGATGCCGCGGCGCTGAGCAGCCGCTACGCACACGACCATGTCGAGCTGGTGCGCCTCGGCAAGCTCCGTCCAGAGCTTTTGAAGATTGCGGTCGTCCTGTCGGCGGCACGCCAAGCCGTGTGCCGTTATTAACGCCGTCATGGTAGAAAAAGACCCGGAAGATCTTCAGCCCCTTGGCCAGCGCGGCCTTGGTGAACTGATAGGCCGTATCCGACGCCTGATGGGTGTACGGCCCTTCGTTTACGACAATCGCTAGCTGCATGGTTCTATCTCCGGATCACCCTCTGTGGTCCCGCTGGAAGCCCCCTCACCCCTGTCCCCTCTCCCGCGAGGGGAGAGGGGAACGCCCTCTCAACGGGCATGCCGGGACTCCCTCTCCCCTCGCGGGAGAGGGCTGGGGTGAGGGGGCTTGCCACGGTTTTCATCGGCACTTGCCTTAGAAATGGACGTGTGCGGACATGTTCATGGTCTTGCGCGCACCGGTCCACGTATCGAGGTGGTGCTTGGTGAACGCGAAGCCGGTCAGCTCGAAGAAGCGCGGCCAACCGATGCGCTCGATCCACTCGCCCATGCGCTCCCAGTCCTTCGCATTGCTCTTGTAAGCGTACAGGATCTTGCGAACGACCTCGGCGACTTCCGGCCAGCGCGGCGCGTTGTTCGGCAGGTTTGCCACAACGAGCTTGTGGAAGGTGGGCTTGGAGCGCGCGTTTGAATGCTTGCCGCCAACCCAAACCGCGATCCTCGTGGAGTCCGCGCCATTGATCTGCATGGGCGGGCAGGGCGGATAGCAGGCGCCGCAGCACACGCATTTCTGCTCGTCGACCTCAAGCGAGGGCTTGCCGTTGACCATCGCGGGCCGGATCGCCGCGACCGGGCAGCGCGCCACAACCGCCGGACGCTCGCAGACTTTCGAGACCATGTCGTGGTTGATCTTCGGCGGCTTGGTGTATTGCACGTTGATCGAGATATCGCCCTGGCCGCCGCAGTTGATCTGGCAGCAGGAGGTGGTGATGCGAACGCGGTTCGGCATCTCCTCCTTCACGAACTCCTCGAATAGCGAGTCCATCAGGCTCTTCACCACGCCCGAAGCGTCGGTGCCGGGGATGTCGCAGTGAAGCCAGCCCTGGGTGTGCGAGATCATGGACACCGAGTTGCCGGTTCCGCCGACGGGGAAGCCTTCCGCCGTCAGCTTCTTGATCAGCGGCTCGACCTTGTCCTTGGCGCTGACCATGAACTCGATATTGCTGCGCGTCGTGAAGCGGACATGGCCTTCAGCGAACTGGTCGCCGATGTCGCAGAGCTTGCGTATGGTGAAGACGTCCATCTGCCGCGGTGTGCCGGCGCGCACCGTCCAGATTTCGTCGCCGCTCTTGGCAACGTGGTGAAGAACGCCGGGCCGCGGGCGGTCATGCCAAGCCCAATTGCCGTAGTTCTTCCTCATGAGAGGATGCATTACAGGAAACGGATCCGGAACGCCGGACTCAATTGCGCGGCGCGGTGCTGCGGGAGTGCTCATCGTTGTATTCTCCGCGAATAGTTGTCTTAATCTGCGCTATCGCGCTTCGCGCTACTTGAGCGCAATTTGAGAAAGGCCGGAGAGAGCGGGATGGGATGACAGCGCTTGGGAGGAGCGCCGCTGTCTCCCATCCCGCCCGGACTACTCGGCCGCTACAGTCAGCCCAGCTTCTTTCGCCTTGCGCTCGAAATACTTCTCGGCTTCCTCGGTGAAGTCGTCGGTTCGAACGTAGGAAGACGTGCGCGGGTGGTTGATCATGTTCGGATCGGGATTGATGCCCATCGCCTCCAGGAAGGCCGGCAGGCCGATCCGGTCGATGCACTCGCCGATACGCTCATGCTCAAGCGCGTTCTCCGCGAAGAAGTCGATGAGACTGCGGGCGAATTCGAGCAGCTTCTCGAAATCCTCGTCCGTATCCAGCTTGATGAAGGGGATCATCATGATGCCCATCATGTCGCCGACCTTGAGCGAGCGCTTGCCGCCGATCAGGATGGAAGCGCCCTTGTCGTCGCCCGGCGCCAGCGCCTTGGTCATCACGTTCATGCAGTGCATGCAGCGCACGCAGGACTTGTTGTCGACATCGAGCGTATCGTCGTCGTTCAGGCTCAGCGCCCTCGTCGGGCACATCGCGATCACGCTGTCGATCGTGTACTTGCGCCCGTGCGAAGCGACGTAAGCCTTCACCTCCTCCTGGTTGACCTTCATATCGTCGCGCCAGGTGCCGATCAGGGCGAAGTCCGAACGGTGAATGGCATTCACGCAGTCGTTGGGGCAGCCCGAGAACTTGAACTTGAACTTATAGGGCAGCGCCGGCCGGTGCATTTCGTCGAGGAATTCGTTGAGCACCGTGCGATGCGCCTTGACCTCGTCGTAGCAAGACTTCTCGCAGCGCGCATGTCCAACGCAGCTCATCGATGTGCGCATCGCGGGGCCAGCGCCGCCGAGATCGAAGCCCATCTCGTTGAACTCGTCGAACGCCTTCTGCGTGTTCTCGGTCGTGCAGCCCTGGAACATGATGTCGCCGCTCTGGCCGTGGAGGGCGATAAGGCCCGATCCGTGCTTCTCCCAGACGTCGCACAACTTGCGCAGGAGAGTCTGTGTCGTAATGATAGCCCGCCGGCGGCATGATGCGCAGCGTGTGGAATTCCTTCGATGCAGGATACTTGCTGGCGACTTCGGAGAAGCGCGGAATGATGCCGCCGCCGTAACCGACGACCGAAACCGTGCCGCCCTTCCAGAAACCGAGCCGCTCCTCGTAGGAGTGCTCAAGCTGCCCGAGCAGGTCGTTCATCATCGGTGCGTAGGCTTGCGCCTTCATTATCGCGCAGGCGCTTGAGACCTGTTACAAAGCTCGGCCAAGGGCCGGTCTCCAACTCGTCGAGTAGCGGCGTCGCGTGCTGTTTGGGCTTGTCGCAACCGCATGAGGCGCCGCAGCCACTCTGCGTTGTCTTCGTCACGTCGTCACTCGCCATGAAGCCTCCTCAAAGTATGCTGCGCAATCCCCCCAAAAGGGCAGTCAGCAGCCTTTACGTTTCCTGCCCCGAGCAGCATGCGCGCCGTGTGCGGCATACTTTCCGTTGCGTTGATTTCTTATGTAAGCCAGCCTGGGAACAGGCCGCATTAACCGCAGGCTAGCATGTCATATCACTAATGACAATATTCATATTTGTGAATAAGATGCCGTATTCAAAAATTTTTGGCGAGGCCCGTTCGAACGGAATGGCCGCGTGCCCAACGAAAAAGGGAAGGGAATGTGCAGCTTTTACAATCCGCTAGCCGTAGGCGGGGCGGCGGCAAGGCTGGAGCCGGACGAAGGGCCGTTTAGCCTGAAGGATGAGGAAAGCTACGCCGCCTGGCGTGCCGCCAAGCTTGCCGCCTATCCCAAGGCTGCCCCGGAGTTGCGCGTTTCGATCCGCGACCTTGCCTCGCCCACGGCGGCGGAGCGCGAGGCGCTTCTCAGCCTTTGCGCCAGGGCCAACATGGCGCTCTATGACGCCGGCGAGCTTGGCACCGACCCCGTCAGGGTCCGGCCCGCTTTGCGCTCCCTCGCGGAGACTCTTAATATGCGGCACATGGAAGACCACCGCTCCGGCGAGGCCGATGGCATCGTCGCCATTGAGGTCGCGGACCAAGGCGGCCGCGCCGGCTACATTCCCTATTCGACCCGTCCCATAAGCTGGCACACCGACGGCTATTACAATTACCACGGCCCTTCCCATTGCGTTCAGGCGATGGTGCTGCATTGCGTGCGCGACGCAGCCGAAGGCGGCGTGAACGGCCTTCTCGATCAGGACATCGCCTACATCCGCCTGCGCGACCGCGACCCGGCCTTCGTCGCGGCCCTGATGCACCCCGAAGCCATGACAATCCCGCCGGGCGAGGAGGCGCATGGCCGCCCGCGCCCGGACAATACGGGGCCGGTGTTTTTCGTTGCCCCCGCCACGGGCGCTCTCATCATGCGCTACACGGCGCGGAAGCGTTATGTCTCGTGGCGGCAGGACGAAACGACCCGGCGCGCGCTTGAGGCTCTTGAGGAGATCCTGGAAACCGACCCCCTCGATTCTCACATATAAGATGCGTCCCGGCGAAGGCATGGTATGCAATAACGTGCTTCACACCCGGACCGGCTTCGACAATCGTGGCTCGGCGGCGGGACGGCTTCTCTACCGTGTGCGCTATTATGGCCGCCTAAATGCGTAGTGCTCAGCCAAGCTAGGCGGGCTGTTGTGATTTAGCTAGCCTTTCACTGCTGACCCGGACGGCTTGCAGAGGAGGAGTCATTCGCAATGGAAATAACTTTGATTCCGCTAACCCGGAACAACGGTTTGTCCGGCTTCTCCGTGGTGACAAACTCGGAAGCGCCTCCGCAGATCGCAGCGGCAACATGCAGCGAATCCATGGGAGCGATATCGTGGGCGCCCGCCAGGCGAATAGCGCTCGCGATCACCTGCGCCGATGCTTCCACTTCGGAAACGGCGGCGCCGAAAAATGTCTCCATGAATTCAACTTCATCCCTCCGGCGGTAAAAGATGGGTTTTGGTAAAGTTTCTAATTTCAGAAAGCCGCTGATAATAAATTCCCGCTCTTCATCGTCGAGGATAGCCAAAGCTTTCTCGGATAAGGAATGTGTGCCTCGAAAGGCGGCCAGCAAAACTCCTGTGTCAACGTATGTCCGCTGCTTCGCCATCTGGCAGCTCTCCACGCCTACTCTCAATCTCCCCGGCAATCTGCGCTTCAGTCAGCAGCTTCAATCCGTTTGCGATTGCGCGCGCCCTGATTTCCACCAATCTTTTCCCAAGCGGCGTCTTTGCAGAAAATTTCCTTTCCGCCGCCACCTCCGGAGATTCTAATCTATTGGATATATTACCGATCATAGCGAACCCCATTTCTCAGCGGGACGGAAAGCCAAGGCGCTTTGAATGTTCATTTTGCCTCGTCTCCATGCAGGTGGCAAGCACCGGCGGTTTGCTTCCCCCAGCGCCGTTCGTGACTTTACCAGGCCGAGCCGATAGATAATAAGAGGCCAGGGATAGAAGCTGCCCGGTATAGGGCGCGCAAGGAGCAAGGCAATGGTCCAAATCAGCGACCTCATCATCGCACACCCTGAGATTACTTCTTTTGAACAGCTCGAAGAGCTGGTGAAAGAGGCAGCGCGGCGGGGCGAAATCCACCTTTCTTTCGATCTGAAGCCCGAATATCAGGACACGCCACGCAAGTGGCAGGACCGGCTGGAGACGGCTTTCACATCGATCATTCCCCGGGGCCGCTGACGGACAAAGGAACGCGATGGACGGCGAAGAAAAAGAGCGCCTGGAAACGTTGATCGCGCCGTTCGGGCGCGAGGTGCGCTTGGACGAGGTGCGGTTTGAAAGCGGGTTGAAGCTCTTGCGCGTGACGATCCGCGAGGGCAAGCGCATCACCCAACTCGATGTAGACGCACAAACCGCGCTCGCCTGGGCAAAAGTTATGAAGCTTTGGGGCGAACGCGAAACAGAACGCGAACGGTGAGGACGCAGCCGTGGATCAGCTTCCGGTTTTTTTCCAAATCAAGGGTAGGTCCGTCGCCGTTGCTGGCGGGGGAACGGTCGCGGCGCGCAGGGCGGAGCTGGCGCTGAGAGCCGGCGCGAACGTCCGGGTTTTCAGCGCGGCGTTGACCAGCGACTTCCGGAGCATCGAGGGCCACGCGCGCTTCGAGCATGTGCAGCGCGCGCCCATGGCCAGCGATATCGAAGGCTGCGCCCTGGTCTTCTGCTCAACCGGCGATGCGGCTTCCGATGGAGCCATTGCAGCGCTGGCCCGCCAAGCCAAGGTCCCCATCAACGTCGCGGACGCGCCCGATCTGTGCGACTTCATCATGCCGTCCATCGTGGACCGCGATCCGCTCGTCATCGCAATATCGACGGGCGGCGTGTCGCCAGTGTTCGCGAGAATGATCCGCGCACGCCTTGAGAGCGTGGTCCCGGCGGCCTATGGGCGGCTCGTGACCCTGGTTGGCCAGTATCGCGAGCGGCTGAGCGAAAGCATAGGCAGCACTGTGTTGCGCCGGCGCTTTTGGGAGAGGGTGCTGGAGGGGCCTGTTGCCGACCGTTTCCTCGCCGGGCATGAGGAGGAGGCGCGGCAGGAGCTTGAGCGCGCGCTCGAAGCCGCCGGCAGCGAAGCCGGAGAGCCCGTGCCCATGGGCGAAGTGTATCTCGTCGGCGCCGGGCCAGGCGATCCCGATTTGCTCACCTTCCGCGCCCTTCGCCTGATGCAGCGCGCCGACGTGGTTCTCTACGACCGGCTTCTGCCGCACGGCATCCTCAATCTCGTCCGGCGCGAGGCCGAGCACATCTATGTCGGCAAGCTGCCCGACGATCACATCGTGCCGCAGGAGGAAATCACCGCGAGGCTCGTCAAGCTCGCCAAGGAAGGCAAGCGCGTGCTGCGGCTCAAGGGCGGCGATCCATTCATGTTCGGGCGCGGCGGCGAGGAAATCGAGGCCCTCGCACAGGAAGGCATTCCGGTGCAAGTGGTTCCGGGCATAACGGCCGCCACGGGCTGCGCCGCCTATGCCGGCATTCCCCTCACCCATCGCGATCACGCTCAGGCTTGCGTGTTCGTGACCGGCCACGCCAAGACCGGCAAACTCAGCCTCGATTGGAATGCGCTTATTCAACCGCGACAAACTGTCGCAATCTTTATGGGACTGGGCCACCTGGCAGAGCTGATGGAGGAGTTCATCGCTCACGGCGCGGATGCTGGAATGCCCGCCGCGATCGTCGACAATGGCACCCGCCCGAATCAGCGGGTCGTGACCGGAACCATTGAAACCCTTGCGGAACAAGCGACTAAGGCGCGGCTGCACGGTCCGGCGATCATCATCATCGGAACGGTGGTCACCCTGCGTCAAAAGCTTGTGCACGGCCAAGCCGCCGGCCAGCCCGGCGGCGCCGCGATTGTTGCAAATTCAGCACAGCTTGACATCAAATCGCCGGTCTAGAGCGGGACAAATGGCCTCAGGGTGCAAGCTCGGCTGTTGATACCTTTTCCTCGCTTGTATTTTCGGATCACTATGTGTGAATATGCAAATTGTCGCACCCGCCGGACCGCAACCGGGACAGGGGCACGAGGAAACGTAAGGGGAGAATAAGAATGGCACACGTAGTGGTGCTTGGCGCCGGACTTGGCGGCGTCATCATGGCTTACGAGATGCGAGACCAATTGCGCAGGGGCGATAAGCTCACAGTCGTCTCGAAGGAAGCGAAATACCATTTCGTTCCTTCAAATCCATGGGTGGCGGTAAACTGGCGCAAGCGCGCGGACATCGAAATCGACCTTAAGCGCACCTTCGCCAAGCGCGGCATCGACTTCAAGCCTGTCGCGGCAACTCGCGTACATGCGAAAGAGAATACGCTTGAGCTGGCCGACGGCTCCAGCGTGCCATACGATTTCCTGGTCATTGCCACCGGTCCGGAGCTGGCCTTCGACGAGATCGAGGGGCTTGGACCGCATGGCGGCCACACGCAGTCGGTTTGCCACGTCGACCATGCCGAGCATGCAGGCGCCGCCTTCGAAGAGTTTTGCAAGAAGCCCGGGCCGATCATAACCGGCGCGGTTCAGGGCGCATCCTGCTTCGGCCCCGCCTACGAGTATACCTTCATCCTGGAAACCGAGCTGCGCCGCCGCAAGATCCGCGACAAGGTGCCGATGACCTTCGTGACCGCCGAGCCTTATATTGGCCATCTCGGCCTTGACGGCGTGGGCGATACCAGAGGCATTCTCGAAAGCGCAATGCGTGACAAGCACATCAAGTGGATTTGCAACGCGCGCATGAAGAAAACCGAAGCGGGCAAGATGACTGTGGAGGAAGTGGCCGAGGACGGCTCCGTCGCGAAGACGCACGAACTGCCCTTCGGCTTCTCCATGATGCTTCCCGCCTTCCGCGGTATTGGGGCGGTACGCGGCGTCGAGGGCCTCGTCAACCCGCGCGGCTTCATCCTGATCGACAAGCACCAGCAGAACCCTACCTTCAAGAATATCTTCTCGGTCGGCGTTTGCGTGGCCATCCCGCCGATTGGCCCAACGCCCGTCCCCTGCGGCGTGCCGAAGACCGGGTTCATGATCGAATCGATGGTAACGGCGACGGCGCTCAACATCGGCCAGATGCTTCGCGGCAAAGCGCCGACGCACCAGGCAACCTGGAACGCGGTCTGCCTGGCCGATTTCGGCGACGGCGGCATCGCCTTCGTGGCACAGCCTCAGATTCCGCCCCGCAACTTGAACTGGTCTTCCGACGGCAAGTGGGTTCACAGGGCCAAGATTGCCTTCGAGAAGTACTTCATCCGCAAGATGCGCCGGGGCGAAAGCGAGCCGCTTTATGAGAAGTGGGCCATGGGCATGATGGGCATCGGCAAGCTGAAGCGCGTCACGGACGATTAAGCACCAAGCTATAACGGCGGGTTTCTTTTCAAGACACCCGCCGTTTTTATGCCTGTGTTTCCGCTCTGAGACTTTCGCGGATATTGACATCGGCCTCACCAATAGAGATATTCGAATGTGTAAGAAGCCGCTCAAGGCAAAGCGCAGGGGAAGGAACTGACATGACGGTAGGTGCGGCCAATCAGAAAACGATGACGATCATCGTCACCAAGGGTACGCTCGATTGGGCTTATCCGCCTTTTATCCTTGCCACCACTGCCGCGGCCATGGGCGTCGACACCACGATGTTCTTCACTTTTTACGGCCTGCCGCTACTGCTGAAAAAGCCCGAGCTTAAGATTTCGACGCTCGGCAATCCGGCGATGAAAATGCCGATGATGGGCATGCACATGGCGATGCCTAACTGGATGTCCATGCTGCCAGGCGTCGACTCGATGGCGTCCAGCATGATGAAGGGCATGATCAAGAAGAAGGGCGTGGCCTCCATAGAGGAGCTGCGGGAGATGGCCATCGAAGCGGACGTCAAGATGATCGCCTGCCAGATGACGATGGACCTTTTCGAGTACAAGCTCGAAGACATGATCGAAGGCCCGGTGCTCGGCGGAGCGGCGACTTGGATGGAAAACGCGCTGAAGTCCGACATCAATCTCTACATCTAAGCGCGAACGCGCGTAATCCTGAAACCAACTGTCCGCTTGAGGGAGGAATATCTGCATGGCCGACAAATTACTGGACGCGAAGGGGCTCAACTGCCCGCTGCCGATCCTGAAGACCAAGAAAGCGCTCAACGACGTTCCGAACGGCGGCACCCTCGAAGTGCTTGCCACCGATCCGGGCTCCGTCGCGGACATGGCCTCCTTCTGCCGCACCACCGGCAACGAGCTGATCGAGTTCGACAAAGGACGGCGACGTTTTCCGCTTCCTTATCAAGCACGTAGGCTGACACGTTTCGGGACTTGCCCCGCTAAACGAGGGCGACACCCCTATTCTGTCCTTCTCATAGCAAGCTCGGCCTGGCGAGCTTGCTATTTTTTTATGTGCGAACGGGCTTAACTAATTCAAGCGTTCCTTCTCCCCTCGGGGAGAAGGACAGGATGAGGGGGCCTTTGCTACGGCAGTTCGGCACTACAAAGTGGCGGGCCTTGCATCGGGATCGGCGAGTTGCACGATGCCGGCCATGATCTCATTGAGCTGGAAATTCTTGGGCGTGTAGATCGCCGCGACGCCGCATTCCTTTAAGACCGCCTCGTCCACGGCCGGGATGATGCCGCCCACCACCACCGGAATGCCGCCGAGCCCCGCCGCGCGCATCCGCTCCATGATGTCGCGCACCAGCGGCACGTGGCTGCCCGAAAGGATCGAGAGGCCCACGACATGCACGCTTTCTTCGAGCGCGGCGTTGACGATCTGCGCGGGCGTGAGCCGGATGCCCTCGTAAACCACCTCCATGCCGCAGTCGCGCGCGCGCACCGCGATCTGCTCGGCGCCGTTGGAATGGCCGTCGAGGCCAGGCTTGCCAACCAGGAATTTCAGCCGGCGCCCGAGCTTGGCCGAGACACGCTCCACCTCGCCGCGGACCTGGGCTAGTCCCTCGCCGCCGCTTTGAATCGCTAGCGCGCGACACGCCGGTGGGTGCGCGGTATTCGCCGAACACCTGCCGCAAGGTGCCCGCCCATTCGCCCGTGGTCACGCCAGCCTTGGCGCAGGCGATGGAGGGCTCCATGATGTTGCGGCCTTCCTGGGCCGCGGCACGAAGCTCGTTCAGGCTCGCCTCGGCTGCGCTGTTGTCGCGCGCCGCGCGCCAAGCCTTGAGCGCTTCCACCTGCTCGCGCTCAACCCCTTCCGGAATGGTCTGAATGCCGCCATCGATGCCTGCCGCCAAGGGCGACGGCTCAGTTTCGAGGAACTTGTTGACGCCAATGACAATCTGCTCGCCGGATTCGATCTTCCGGAGCCGCGCCGCGTTGCTTTCCACCAGGCGCTGCTTCATGTAGCTCGCCTCGACCGCGGCAATCGCGCCGCCCATCTCCCCGATACGTGCCAGCTCCTCGCGGGCCTCGCGCTTCAGCTCCTCGACCTTGGCGTCGATGGCGCGCGAGCCGTCGAAAATATCCGCGTATTCAAGGAGATCCGTCTCGCAGGCCACGATCTGCTGCATGCGCAACGACCATTGCTGGTCCCATGGGCGCGGCAGGCCCAGCGCCTCGTTCCAGGCTGGCAACTGCACAGCACGCGCGCGCGCCTTCTTCGATAGCACCACCGCGAGCATCTCAAGCAGGATGCGATAGACGTTGTTCTCCGGCTGCTGCTCGGTAAGCCCCAGCGAGTTGACCTGCACGCCGTAGCGGAAGCGCCGGAGCTTGGGGTCTGTCACGCCGTAGCGCTTTTCGCAAATCTCGTCCCAGAGATCCACGAAGGCGCGCATCTTGCACATCTCGGTGACGAAGCGCACGCCGGCGTTCACGAAGAAGGAAATGCGTGCAACCGCTTCCGGGAACGCCTCTGCTGGGATCTCGCCGCTGTCCCTCACGGTGTCGAGCACCGCTTGCGCGATGGCCAGCGCATAGGCCAGCTCCTGCACAGGGGTCGCGCCCGCTTCCTGCAAATGGTAGGAGCAGACGTTGGTGGGATTCCATTTCGGCATTTCCCGGAACGTGAAAACCACGACGTCCTTGATGAGCCGCATCGAGGGCTGCGGCGGGAAGACGTAGGTGCCGCGCGACAGATATTCCTTGATGATGTCGTTCTGCACCGTGCCCGTCAGCGCCTTGCGGTCCACGCCCTGCTCGTCCGCCAGCGCGACATAAAGCGCCAGCAGCCACGCGGCGGTCGCGTTGATCGTCATGGAGGTGTTCATCTTCGCGAGCGGGATGCCGTTGAGCAGCGCGCGCATGTCGCCCAGATGCCCGGCCGGAACGCCGACTTTGCCGACCTCGCCGCGGGCAAGCGGATGGTCCGCGTCGTAGCCGGTTTGCGTCGGCAGGTCGAAGGCGATGGAAAGGCCCGTCTGCCCCTTGGCAAGGTTCTTGAGATAGAGTTCGTTCGAGGCTTTCGGGGTCGAGTGCCCCGCATAGGTGCGGAAAATCCAGGGCTGGTCACGCATGGCGGGCAGGCTCTACCTTCTTGGACGCTGTTGCACTGCACCATAGCATGGCGACTCAGGCGGCCCAACCTGTTCCTAAGTGTAAAGCTGTCAGCGCCCGCCTAAGTGCAACGCTGGCAGCCCAGGAGGCGCTTGCGAGCCGGTGCGCGGCGCACGTGCGGCGCCAGCTTTGCCACAGGCATGAAAGTTCCGCTTCACAAACTCGCTTTAATTTATACAATTCGCTTCAATTTATACAAAATGGGGATGGGCCGGGGAGCGTTAATATTCCCAGGGCGATTGGACCGCAAATAATGAAAGGCAGGCTATGAGACTATTCTTTTCGCTATCGGCTTTCGCCTTCACGATGGTTCTATCGCTCATAGCCTTCACCTATACAGCCATACATTTTCCGACCACCATGCGAGACCTTCTTGCCGGCGCCCAGCATGTGCGCGACCAGATCTCGTCCTTGGGTTTGCCGGATAGCTACATGGTTTGGGTGGATATCTTCTTGCAGCCCAACCAGATCGTGCTGATAGGCTTCAGCATCGCCATGCGCCTCGCGATCGACCTTATCGGGGCCATATTTGGCGGCGGAACCGGCGGCGGGGGCGACGCGGACGCAGACTCGACCCCGTCCTCGTCCCGCTCGGGCTCGCCTTTCAGCCGTTGGGGATAGGTGCCGCTCGCCAGCACGTTCTTAAACGATCAGCCGCCGGCCTCCTCCCGGGAGTTCAACCCGAAGGCCGGCGGGCCAGGAATTCTATTGAACTCCGGAAACTTCGCTATGGGACGGTTCAGCATCGGCAAGCGCATCCCGCTCAATCATCTCGCCGTAAAATTCAAGCAACGCGGCCAGAAAACTCAATGCGCCTCTCACAGCTCTTGCTTGCTCCGGGCTTGGTTCCAATGGCATGGCTGCCACGGGCCGGACCGGCTCCGCTACCACATGCAATCCATTGTAAGGAGGCTCGCCCATTGGAACCGGGAAGCGATCGGCGGGAAAAGACTCACTCATAACAAATATCTCCCAATGAACTTAGGTGCCGCGGCACTGCAAGCTCCAACCCCGCGCTTGATAGGATGCCCCTACTTCTGCTTGAGCTTGTGGCCGCGACAACCACTAGTATGTGGCTTTTTCTGAAACCGTCAAACACTTTATACACTATTTCACAAGTCGTGGAATCGCGAAGCCGCCTGGCGCTTAACCTCATGCCCGCGAACGGGAAAAACACCGGCGGCGGCAAAACTTCCCGGTCCACGGAAGGCCGCATGAATTGCACAGGCCCCCTCCCCGCGCGCTCGCATTAGCCTCATCCCGCTTGCCACCCAGCGTTTGCGCTCTCAATATGGCGGAGCGTGAAATGGGTCCGCGTGTGAAAGCGGCCGGGAGGAACGGTGATGAACGCGGGCGCGGCTCCAGTATCTTCATTTGAAAGGCTGAACATTCGTAGCGTCACGGCCGCGGACCTGCCGGCCATCGTCAAACTCGACGAAGCCGCCACCGGCCAGGCGAAACCGGACTACTGGCGCAAACTCCTTTTGAGTTCCGGGCAGAACACCGGGCAGGACCCGGTCTTCCTTGTGGCCGAGGCCGAGGGCTGCGTCATCGGGTTCATCGCCGGCGATGTGCGTGCCTTCGAGTTTGGCTCAGAGCCATGCGGCTGGGTCTTCGCGCTTAACGTCGACCCAAGCGTCCGGGACAAGAATGCGGGCACGCGCCTGTTCGAGGAGCTTTGCAACCGTTTCCGGCAGGCGGGCGTCGCCAAGGTTCGCACCATGCTCGCGCGAAACAACGATCTCGTCCTCGCCTTCTTCCGGAGCCTCGGAATGATGGCGGGGCCTTTCATTCAGCTTGAGAAAGACCTTGATTAAGGACAGTCTCGAAAATAAGTGCGTCATATGGCGTCGGGATTTTGTTCGTCCGCAAGGCGCGGAAAGGGGCGCATACCTATGGTATGCAACCCTTTTCGCAACGCAGTGGACGGACAAAAGAACAAGCCAGATGGCGCGGTTATTTCCGAGACTGTCCTAAGGGGGACGTTTCCAGAAATACAGGCTTAAAGCCGCGCGGCGGCACGGGTGACGGGAATTGAAGCTTCAAAAAGCGACCATGTGCGGACTCTACGCGACGCTTGAGCTGGCAGCTCATGGCGGCCGCCAGCTTTCCGCCGCGGGCATCGCGACAAAGTACGGCATCTCGCTCAATCACCTTGCCAAGGTGCTGCGTGCGCTTGTGCGTGCAAAGCTGGTGGAATTGGTGCGGGGAGCTGCCGGCGGCTACCGGTTTTGCGGCAATCCCAAGCGCGTCACCTTGCTCGACATCATCGAGCTGTTCGAAGACTTTCCCGGCGAGGAGACTGGCACACCGGGGGGCGGCCCAGGCGAGAAACGCGCGCTCGACGGCGTGCTGCACGAAATCGACGAGATCACCATTGCGACGCTGCGGTCGGTGTCGATCACCACGCTCTTGAGCATCATCGAGAAGCAGCAGCGCGGCGCGCCGCCCGCGCCGCAAGCTGGCCACCCAAAGGCCGCCGCTGCCGGCGAGTAGCGCGAAGACTCGCGAGCGCCACGTCACCAGGTGGCGGAACGAACCGGGCGAATCGCCCCTCACCCTGTCCCTCTCCCCATGGGAGAGGGAACGTCCTCTCAACGGCTGCGACGGAACCCCCTCTCCCATGGGGAGAGGGCTGGGGTGAGGGGAGATTCCCCCAGTTCGTTGCACCACCTGGCCTTATGTGGCTTTTGCCTGGATTGCGGCGCTTCGCTCGCAATGACGCTGTCGCCGAAGGTTAACAATCGGCTTGACGAATTCGGTATTGGCGTACTAGATTACCGATTATCGCGAACCGGGCAGGCCTCACAATCGCCCACGCAACGCAAAGACCGGGGAACGCACATGCCAGAGGAATTGCAGGCTCACCGCTGGGTAATGACGGCGGTTGGCGCACCGTTCAGCAGCGAGCCGTTTGTTGCGCAGGCTGGGCCTGGCGAGGTGGTTGTCGCCATCGCCGGCTGCGGCGTCTGCCACACCGACCTCGGCTATCTTTACGACGGCGTTCGCACCACTCATCCGCTGCCGCTCGCGCTCGGCCATGAAATCTCCGGCCGAGTCGTTGCCGCCGGCGAAGGCGCGGAAGGCTGGCTCGGCAAGGCCGTGATCGTCCCCGCCGTGCTGCCTTGCGGCGAATGCGATCTTTGCAAGCGCGGCCTGCCGAACATCTGCCGCAAGCAAAAGATGCCGGGCAACGACATCCAAGGCGGCTTCGCCTCCCATATCGTGGTGCCGGCGCGCGGGCTCTGCACGGTTGACGAGACGCGGCTGGAAAAGGCTGGCCTCACCCTCGCCGATGTCTCCGTGGTCGCCGACGCCGTCACCACCCCTTACCAAGCCGTTGTCCGCGCCGGCGTGCGCCCCGGCTCGCTCGCCATCGTCGTCGGCGTCGGCGGCGTGGGCGGCTACTCGGCGCAGATCGCCAAGGCTTTCGGCGCCACCGTGGTTGCCATCGATGTCGACGCGGCGAAGCTCGACATGATCGGCAAGCATGGCGCGGCACTTACGCTTAACGCGAGGGAGCACGATCAAAAGGCCCTGAAAGCGCGCATCGCCGAGTTCTGCAAGGCGCAAGGGCTGCCTCTGACGGAGTGGTTCATTTTCGAATGCTCCGGCACCTCGGCGGGGCAGCTGACCGCGTTCGGCCTGCTCACGTTTGGCGCGACGCTCAGCGTCGTGGGCTTCACCATGGACCGCGTCGAAGTGCGGCTTTCCAACCTCATGGCCTTCGACGCCCGCGCCATCGGCAACTGGGGCTGCCCGCCCGAGCTTTATCCGGCCGCGCTCGATCTCGTCCTCGACAAGCGCATCGAACTGGCGTCCTTCGTTGAGCAGCATCCCCTCGCGGACATCGAGCGCGTCTTCGCGGACGCGCATGCACACCGGCTCACGCGCCGGGCAATCCTCGTTCCCTGATTATTTTGGCGGCGCTACCTCTGGGTTCATTGCGCGCAAATTTGGAGTTCACCATGCCGGCGCAGCTCAACGATCACGACATCGTTCCCTTCGAAACCGTCCCAGGCGTCCGCTATGAAAAGCGCCCCGCCCGGCTGCCTGATGGCGCCGTCGCCGAGGGCCTGTTCAACGCCTGGATCTGGCTCGACAATCCCAGCCAATACAATTCCTACACCACGGGCATGGTTAAAGGCTTGATCCGCGCCTTCCGCGCCGCCTCGAACGCGCGCGATGTGGTTGCGGTGGTGTTCACGGGCGTTGGCGACAAGGCGTTCTGCACTGGCGGCAATACGAAGGAGTACGCCGAATATTACGCCGGGAACCCGCAGGAATACCGGCAATATATGCGGCTCTTCAACGACATGGTGTCGGCGATCCTTGGCTGCGACAAGCCCGTGATCGCGCGCGTCAACGGCATGCGCATCGGCGGCGGCCAGGAAATCGGCATGGCCTGCGATTTCACCATCGCACAAGACCTCGCCCGCTTCGGCCAGGCCGGCCCGAAGCACGGCTCGGCTGCCATAGGCGGAGCGACGGATTTTCTGCCGGTGATGATCGGCGCCGAGCGCGCGATGGAATCCGGCACGCTCTGCGAACCCTGGTCCGCGCATAAGGCTTACCGCCTCGGCATGATCCTCGACATCGTGCCTGCGCTGAAAGTGGACGGCAAGTTCGTGGCCAATCCGCTGGTCGAAACCGGGCGCTATCTCGACGAATACGGCCGGATCGTCCATGGCGAGCCCAAGACCGGCGAGGCGCTGGAGCAGGGCAAGGCGCTGATGGCGCAAGGCAAAGTCGATCTCTCGCTCCTCGATGAAAAAGTCGAGGCGCTGTGCACCAAGCTCCTGCTGACCTTCCCGGAATGCCTGACCAAGAGCTTCGAGGAACTGCGCAAGCCCAAGCTCGACGCCTGGAACCGCAACAAGGAGAACAGCCGCGCCTGGCTCGCGCTCAACATGATGGCGGAGGCGAAGACCGGCTTCCGTGCCTTCAACGAGGGCCCGAAGAACAAGCGCGAGATCGATTTCGTGGAATTGCGCCAGAAGCTGGCCAAGGGCGAGCCTTGGACCGACGCACTGGCGGAGCACCTTATACCCAAGGCTTGAGGCCGCCGGGTCGAGGTTAGAATTGAGGGCGTTACCCCTCACCCCAGCCCTCTCCCCATGGGAGAGGGAAGTCCTGGCGTGCCCGTTGTTAGGGCGTCCCCTCTCCCATTGGGAGAGGGACAGGGTGAGGGGTAATGCCCGTGGGATTAAGCCATTGAGGAAGCAGAATGACCAATCCGGTTAAAGTCTGGTTCGAGCGCGACGGCACCCTGCTGCGCCTGCGGCTAGACCGGCCCAAGGCGAACGTCCTCGATGCCGCGACGATAAGCGCGCTCGACGCGGCGCTTGTGGAGCACGGCGCGAAGCCCGGCCTGCTCGGTATTCTGATCGACGCCACTGGCCCGCATTTCTCCTTCGGCGCCAGCGTCGAGGAGCATTTGCCGGCCCAATGCGCGGAGATGCTTAGCGGTTTTCATCGCCTTATCCTGCGTGTGCTCGGCTCGCCGGCGCCGGTGCTGATGGCCGTGCGCGGGCAATGCCTTGGCGGCGGCCTGGAGCTGGTTTCGGCGGGGCATCTTATTTTCGCTAGTCCCGATGCGCGGCTCGGCCAGCCCGAAATCCAAATCGGCGTTTTCGCGCCCGCCGCGTCCTGCCTCCTTCCGGAGCGGATCGGGTTGGCGGCAGCGGAAGACATGCTGATTTCGGGCCGCTCCGTAACCGCCGAGGAGGCCTTCCGCATGGGGCTCATCACGGAAGTCGCAGCAGATCCAGAAGCCGCCGCGCTCGACTATTTCGACAAGCACCTGGTGCCCAAGAGCGCAAGCTCGCTCAGGTTCGCGGTGCGCGCCTCGCGCGGGGAACTCGTCCAGCGCGTAACTGCCCGCCTGGCAGAAGTGGAACGCCTTTATCTCAACGAACTCATGAGCACGCGCGATGCGGTCGAGGGCCTTGAAGCCTTCCTCGCCAAGCGCCCAGCCCAATGGAGCGGCAACTGATGCTGGATGTAACGCCCTCGAAAACCACCGAAATCGCCGCGCGCTGCGAGGAAATCTTTGTTGACCTCGATTTCAGCGTGGCGCGGCGGTGGAAAGCGCAAGAGCCGGGCCGCAAGGTCGTAGGCTTCATGCCCTTCTACGTGCCGCGCGAGCTGATCCACGCGGCGGGCGCGCTGCCGCTCGGAATCCTGGGCGGCGGCGATCAGCTCGAAGTGATCCACGGCGACGCCTATTATCAAAGCTATATTTGCCGCATCCCGCGCTCGACCATCGAGCTTGGCGTCTCCGGCCGCCTCGATTTCGTGGACGGCATGCTGTTCCCCTCGATCTGCGATGTGATCCGCAACCTGTCGGGCATGTGGAAGCTCATGTTTCCGGGAGTGGCGGCGCGCTATATGGATCTGCCGCAGAACTTCCAGGACGAGGTTGGCGGCGAGTTCTATCGCTCCGAGCTTGAAGAGCTGCGCCGCTGGCTTGCGGAGATCGTGGGCAGGCCGGTAACGGACGAAGCCATCCGCGCCTCCATCGCGCTCTATAACAAAAACCGCGCGCTCATCCGCGAGCTGTATGCCTTGCGTGCAGCCGAGCCGTGGAAAGTGCCCTCGACCGAGGTTTACCTGCTGCTGCGCGCCGGGCTCGTGCTGCCGGTTGAGGAGCATAACGAGCTGGTGGCCGCCTACCTCGACGCCGCGCGCGGCCAGGACCGGCCGCTGAAGGACAATTCGCGCGTGGTCATCAACGGCGTGTTCTGCGAGCAGCCGCCGCTGAACCTCATCAAGTCCATCGAGCTTTCGGGCTGCTACATCGTCGACGACGATTTCATGCTCGTTACGCGCTGGGAAAAATCGGACGTCGCCACGGACGGCGATCCGATTGCGGCCATGGCCAGCGCCTACCTGCACAACTCGATGTCCACATCGGCGAAATACGAGCCCGACGTAGCCAAGAAGGGCGCCTACCTCGTCGATAGTGTGCGCCAGAACCGCGCCGAGGGCGTGATTTTCGCCATGCCGAGCTTCTGCGACCCGGCGCTGCTCGAACGCCCCATGCTGCAGAACGCGCTCAAGGCAGCAGGCATCCCCTTCATCGCATTCAAATACGCCGAGAACTCCGGCCAAATGCAGCCGATCCGCGAGCAGGCCGGCACCTTCGCCGATTCAATCAAGCTCTGGAGCGGGGAATGATGGGCGGCGCTGCGGGAATGAACAAGCCTCGTAACCCCTCACCCTGTCCCTCTCCCTATGGGAGAGGGGACGCCATAACAACGGGCACGCCCGGACTCCCTCTCCCATAGGGAGAGGGCTGGGGTGAGGGGTTACGGCGCCAGGGATTGAGCACTCAAGGAAGTAAACATGAGCACGATCATCACACATCCGAAAGTTGCCAAGGCCGAGGCCATCAAGGACGCCTCGATGGCCAAGCAGAAGGACATGGTGAACCGGCACTACGACCGGCTCGCCGACGCGCCCAAGAACGGCGAGAAGGTGGCCGCGACCTTCGTGCCGGGCAACCTCAACGAGCTGCTGATGTGCTTCGGCCTCGTGAACAATCTGCCCGAGGTCAACGCCATTCAGAACGGCCTCCGCAAGACCAGCGGCAACTTCGTAATGGAGGCCGAGAAGCTCGGCCATTCCGAGGACGTTTGCACCTACGTGAAGTCCGACATCGGCATGATGGCGCGCGGCAATATCGGCCCGAACGGCCGCAAGCTGCCGGACCCGGATGTGCTGCTGCTCTCCTATACCGGCTGCTTCACCTTCATGAAGTGGTTCGAGCTTCTGCGCGAGCAGTACAAGTGCGAAACCATCATGTTCCACACGCCCTATATGGCGGACGGCAAGATTACGCCGGACATGGTCAAGTACATGGTCAAGCAGCTTGAGACCGATGTCATTCCCAAGCTTGAAAGGGTCTCCGGCGTCAAGTTCGACATCGACCGCCTGCGCGAATACCTCGGCAAATCCGCGAAGGCCGAGGACGATCTCGTCCGGGTGCTGCAGTCGGCCAAGGCGAAACCATCGCCCATCGACGCCTATTTCGGCGGTATCTATTACATTGGCCCCATCTTCGGCGCTTTCCGCGGCACCGACGACGCCATCGAGTATTACAAATTCCTGCGCGAGGAAGTCGAAAGCCGGCTCGCCGAGGGCAAGGGCCCGGTAACGCCCGATGGCGACATGGGCAAGGAACGCTACCGGCTCGTGGTCGAAGGTCCGCCGAACTACACCAACTTCCGGCAGTTCTGGAAGATATTCTACGACGAGGGCGCCGTTGTCGTGGCATCGAGCTACACCAAGGTCGGCGGCACCTACGATTTCGGCTTCCGCCACGATCCGGCTAAGCCGCTAGAGAGCCTCGCCGAATATTGCCTCAATGTCTACACCAACCGGAACCTGCCGATGCGCGTGGACATGCTCGAAAACTACATGAACGAGTATGAGGCGGACGGATTGCTCATCAATTCGATCAAGAGCTGCAACAGCTTCTCGGCCGGCCAGCTGCTCATGATGCGCGAAGTCGAGCGCCGCACCGGCAAGCCCGCGGCCTTCATCGAAACCGATCTGGTCGACCCGCGCTACTTCTCGCCCGCCAACGTGAAGAACCGGCTCGAAAGCTACTTCCAGATGATCGAGCAAAAGCGCGCCAGCGCGCGCGCCGTCGCGTGACGAAGGGGCAAAGAGGAAAGCATTAGCGGATTAAAGACCCCCTCACCCTGTCCCTCTCCCCAAGGGGAGAGGGGACGCCTTCTCAACGGGCGCGACCTACCCCCCCTCTCCCCTTGGGGAGAGGGCTGGGGTGAGGGGGTCTTGAGACACGGATTTTAGAGAAAGAAGTCACATGAAGACCTTCATCGGCATCGATCTTGGCTCGACCACGACCAAAGCCGTGCTGCTGGACGAGAACCAGGGCGTGATCGGGCGCGGCATCACCAACTCGCGCTCGAATTATGGCACGGCGGCGCGCGTGGCCAGCGACGAGGCGCGGATCGACGCACGCTTCACGCTGCTGCGGCGTTCGCTCGCCTCCGCCGCGGGCGAGGCGGGCGCGGCCGAATTCCTTAGCGCTCTGGAGCGCGCTTTCCGCCTGGAGCAGTTCCTGGAGCAACTCGCCGATCTTGAGGAAACCTGCCAGGGCCAGCTCAAGACGGGGCGCTTTGCGGCAGCTGGCCCAGCCATGGCCGAGGCCCTTAGAACCGTGTTCCAGCGCGTGCGCGAGGAAGCGCCGGAGCTTTACGCGCCGGGCGCCAAGCGCAAGTCGGACTTCTTCCGCGACATCGCCGGCTCGCGCTTTCATGCCCATGCCGAGGCTACGGCCAAAGATGCGGGCATGCCGCTCGACGCGCTGCTCAACGCCTACGACAAGTCGATCATCGAGGTGGAGAACCGGCCGCCATCGGGAGATTTGTCCGCGAAATTCAAGCGCGCCGCCAGCAGCGTTCTTAAGAGCGCGGGCGGAACATCGCCAGTGCCGCAAGACAGCATCGAGGACGCGCTCGGGATCGAGCTGGAAGAGACCTATCTGGTCGGCACCGGCTACGGCCGCGTGACGCTGCCCTTCTCGAAGGAGCATATCCGCTCGGAAATCCTGTGCCATGGCCTCGGCGCGCACATGATGTACCCGAAGACCCGCACCGTGCTCGACATCGGCGGGCAGGACACCAAGGGCATCCAGGTCGACGAGAACGGCATCGTCGCGAACTTCCAGATGAACGACCGCTGCGCCGCGGGCTGCGGCCGCTATCTCGGCTACATAGCCGACGAGATGAACATGGGCCTGCACGAGTTGGGTCCGCTCGCCATGAAGTCCAACCGGCCGGCGCGTATCAACTCCACCTGCACCGTGTTCGCGGGCGCCGAGCTGCGCGACCGGCTGTCGCTGGGCGAGAAGCGCGAGGACATCCTGGCCGGCCTGCACCGCGCCATCATCCTGCGCGCCATCTCCATCATTTCGCGCTCTGGGGGCGTAACGGACGAATTCACCTTCACCGGCGGTGTCGCCAAGAACGATGCGGCGGTGCGCGAGCTGCGCAAGCTCATCAAGGAGAACTACGGCGACGTCACCATCAACATTAACCCCGAGTTCATCTACACGGGCGCGCTCGGCGCGGCGGAGTTCGCCCGGCGCGCGGTCAACGCTTGAGGAGGTAGCATCATGCCCATTACGGCAGGCATCGACGTTGGCACCGGCGCCATCAAAGTCGCACTTTTCGATGTGGAAAGCGGAGCTGAGACATTGCGCTCAAGTAGCGCGGAGCGCGGTAGCGCCGAAAAATGCCTTGGCAAGCGAGTGGAGCGCATGCGCCAGCGCGATCCACTGGTGCTCGCCACGCAAATCTACGACGACCTCCTGGCCGAAAACGGCCTCAAGCGCTCCGATGTCGGCTATTGCGCGACCACGGGCGAAGGGGAAGCGCTCCACTTTCACACCGGCCACTTCTATTCGATGACGACGCATGCGCGCGGCGCCATCTACCTGCGTCCAGGCGTCAGCGCTGTGCTAGACGTCGGCGCGCTGCATGGCCGCGCGATCCGCATCGACAGCCGCGGCAAGGTGCTCACCTACAAGATGACCAGCCAGTGCGCCTCGGGCTCCGGCCAATTCCTTGAGAATATCGCGCGCTATCTTGGCATCGCACATGATGAAATCGGCAGCCTGTCGAAGCAGGGCGCCAATCCGGAGCAGGTCTCCGGCATCTGCGCGGTGCTGGCCGAAACCGACGTCATCAACATGGTTTCGCGCGGCATAACGGCGCCGAACATCCTGCGCGGCATTCACGAATCCATGGCAGGCCGGCTCGCCAAGCTGCTCAAGACCATCGGCAAGCTCGACGGCGGTGTGGTGCAAATGACCGGCGGCCTTGCCCTCGACGATGGCTTGGTCAGCGCCATGAAAGATGCGCTGGTCAAGGAAAAGGTGCCCGTGCCTGTTGAAACGCATGCGGATGCGATTTACGCAGGTGCCATCGGAGCAGCGCTTTGGGGCGCGTTCCGATGGGAAAAACTGCAGCGCATGGGCGCCTCGGCCCAGGCCGCTTGATAGAAGGAGGATTATTCAATGGCCCTGATGATTACCGAAGACTGCACCGATTGCGACGCCTGCACCCCGGAGTGTCCGAATGAGGCGATATCGAAGACAACCATGAGCTATGTCATCGACGCCTTGCGCTGCACCGAGTGCGTTGGCGCCCACGACGAGCCGCAATGCCAGCTCGTTTGCCCAACCGAGTGCATCGTCCCCAACCCCGATTTTCCAGAAACGCGCGAAGAGCTGGAAGAAAAATACCGCCAGCTGCACGCTTGAGCGAGGCCCCCATGTCTTCAGAACCAGCGCCGGCGAGCGCAGCAAACGGTTCCGTCCGCTCTCTGACACCCGCCGATTTCGAGCGCGTCGTCGAAATCGACCGCGAGCTTTCGGGCTTCTCCCGGCGCGGTTTCTTCGAGAAACGGCTGGCTTGCGCCGAGGCATACCCTAAGGCATTCGTGCCGCTGGGCTATGTGGAAGACGGCGTACTCGAAGGCTTCGTCATGGCCCACATGCTGGACGGCGAGTTCGGCGGCTCCGAGCCCGCGGGCATCCTCGACGCCATCGGCGCCACGGCCAAGGTTCGCGGCCATGGCGGCGCCCGCGCGCTGCTCGGCGCGCTGATCGAAAAGCTCAAAACCCGGGGCGCCAAGGAACTGCGGACGCAGCTTCTATGGGAGGCCCAGCCGCTCATCCAGTTTTTCGCTTCCGCCGGCTTCGAGCTATCGCCTAGCTTGGTTCTCAGCCGGAGTTGCGCGAGGCAGGATGGCGAGATCGCTCCCGGCGAGGTGAGCGAGGATGGCCAGGAGGATCTCGCGCGCGACCGCGTGCCCGTTCGCACACTGGCGGCGGCGGACCTGCCAGCGGTGGCGACCATCGACCGGCGGATTACCGGGCGCGACCGGACCGCTTACTACCGGCGCAAGTTCGACGAGGTGCTGAACGAGAGCGGCATCCGCTTGTCGATGATCGCGACAGCCGACGCGACAACCGCCGGCTTCATCATGGCCCGCGTGGATTATGGCGAGTTCGGCATGGCGCAATCGGAGGCGGTGATCGACACAATCGGCGTCGATCCCGAGCTTCGCGGGCGGGATATCGCCTCGGCGCTGCTCGCGGTGCTGCTGGGGAATTTGGAGTCGCTCCGGGTCGAAACGGTGCGCACGGAGCTGGCGTGGAATAGCTACGAGCTGCTTGCGTTCCTGGAGGCGCGCGGGTTCCGGCCCACGCAGCGGATCAATCTCACCCGCGCTTTGTGACGTTAAGCGGCGAGCATAGGTGGCTGCCCGCTTTCCCCTGGCAGCGAAGCAGGCAGGCGGAGCGGGCGGCTTATCGCGCCGCTTTGCCACTAACGTCCGGCGGCTTAGGGTCGCTTGCGGACGTTCAAGATATCCGAACCGAATTCTGAAGCCGCCCAACACGCGGAAACAAGCCCGTCGGGGTGAGGCGGCCCAATTCGAATTCCGCAGGCCAGCCGGCGGGCGCGGTAATGACGGGGTTCGTTTTTCCGGCGCCGGCGCCTCGCCGAATGTCCACGCATAGCCAAATTTCATAACACTATCCTACATCCGCACTCGCAAGACCTTGCGCCGCAATATCCCGGCACGCGCCTCTTTGTTCCCCTATTGTTCACATGGGAGGCTTGCGCGAACCTTGTCGTACCGCGCCTGCACGGCCTGCTTGTGCACCACGCCGGCATCTCCCGGTAACGTTGTGGATAATTTCATGTTCTGGTTGTGTTCCTGTTCGGCTGCTGCCATCTTGTGGCCAGCGGCAAAGCAGTTTTGAATTGCCGAGGATAGTAACCGTATGGCTGCGGGATCGCTTAAAAGAGTGTTGGCGTGGTTGAGAGTTCGATGAAGTATTTGCTTGTCTCGGAGGCCGATCGGCCGATTAAGTGTCAATGCAACGGTGGGTTGTATTTGGCATTGGAGATGGAAAACCTATCGCTGACGGATGGCTACCAGGTCCAGCCTGTTCCATGGCGGCAAAGCGTAAACGCGCGCGATGCCGGCCGCTTGAAAAGCCAATTTATGAGGAGCGCTAAACTGCCGATAAGAGACGGTGCCGCCGGCAGCCCGCAAGCCTGCAATCGGCCTGAACCGGCGATTGGTCATGTGCTGGTAAGGTCGCCAAGTACCAGAGAAAAAGCCAAGCGTTGGGGAAGTCAGAAAATCCTGCTTAGCGTTTCGAATCTACGCCCCCGTGTTGACGGCCCCGGCGATTTCCTCCGGTCAATGAAAGACTTCAGCCCAAGTGCGTGCGCTCCTTCGCGAAGATTAACGAACTGTGATTTCTGCTAAGCAGGGCGCTATGCTTAATGCCGGCATGGTAAACGCGCGGACCTGATATTTTCCGCCCGCCACTTTTTGCGAATTTTTCCGCGTTTTGGGCCGATTTCTGCGATTCCAAAATCCGTTTAAATATACGCGCAGATCGCGAATTAACCCGAAATATGGTTCAAATGCGACGGCAGTGGCGGAATTTGTTATTTCGCATCAATAGCTTGCGCTCGCCGCTCTCACTTTAACGAATAATAAAAGCACCTATGTTAAATTGCCTCAAATCGAAAAGCAGCGCGACCGCCGGGCAGAATTCGTTAACAGGAAGGGAATCGAGGTCCAGCCAGCAACCTTTCGTTAGAGCCTATCCGCTTTTGATGGAATCAAAAGCGGGCTCTAACTTTTTGTTTTGGCGTGCGTCCTTTCGGAAAACCGCTTCACACTTTTCCGGACGCACTCTAGTGATACCCGCCGCCTTCGGTGACCCTGCCGCGGAACGTCCAGTAGACGAAAACGGTGTAGGCGAGCACCAGCGGCAGGAACAGGAGCACGCCGATCAGGCTGAAAATCTGCGAACTCGGGCACCGCCGCCGCGTCCCAGATGGTCACGTCCGGCGGCACAAGATAGGGGAAAGTGGAGATGCCAAGCCCCAGAAAGCAGAGCAGGAACAGCGTCATAGCGGACAGGAAGGTTTGCACGCCCGAGCCTTTGCGGATGCCGGTCCAAGCGGCCATGGCGACGGCCGCCGTCGCGAACGGCACTGGCCACAGATAGAGGAGGTGATTGCCGGCGAACCAGCGCGCTTCGATGCGCTCCGAGGCGATTGGCGTCCAGATGCTGACCGCGGCGATGAAGCAAAGCGTTACGGGAAGCGCTATTTCGGCTTGCATGCGCGCACGGGCCGCAAGCTCGCCTTCGGTCTTCATCATCAGCCAGCCCGCGCCCAGCAGCGCGTAGCCTGAAAGGAGAGCGAACCCGCATAGGATCGAAAACGGCGTCAGCCATTCGAAGGTGCCCCCGGCGAAATGCCTATCCGCGACCTTGATCCCCTGCAGGAAGCCGCCGAGCACCAGGCCCTGGCAGAACGTGGCGAGGATCGAGCCGAAGGTGAAGGCGCGGTCCCACCAGCGATGGTGCGGCTTGGAGACGAAGCGGAACTCGAAAGCGACGCCCCGGAACACAAGCGCCAGCAGCATGACGATGAGCGGCAGATAGAGGGCCGGCATGATGATCCCATAGGCCAGCGGGAACGCCACCAGGAGCCCCGCGCCGCCCAGCACGAGCCAGGTCTCGTTGCCGTCCCAGTAAGGCGCGATGGAGTTCATCATGTGGTCGCGCTCCTCCTCGCTGGCGCCGGACAGGAACAGGATGCCGATGCCAAGATCGAAGCCGTCGAGAAGGACATACATGACCACGCCCACGCCCAGGAGGCAGGCCCAAACGATAGGAAGCCAGTAGGAGATCGATTGCATGGCTAATCCCCGGACGCAGCGCCCAACACTACCGTCACTCCCCTCACCCTGTCCCTCTCCCCGCAAGCTCGCCTTGGCGAGCTTGCATCTCCTCGTGGCCGCATCCGCAAGCGGATGCGGCTGGAGAGGGGTCGCCCGAACAACGGGCACAGCGGGACTCCCTCTCCCATGGGGAGAGGGCTGGGGTGAGGGGAGTGACGGTAGTGATGGGTACTACGGTTCAGCAGCATGAATACTAACTCCCCTCCTCCGCGAAGGTTGGGCCGCTGCCTGTCCCGGTCGCCGCCGAGATGGGCCGGTGCGGCACATGCCCCCTGTCCGCCCCGGATGGAGTCTCGGCCTCGGGCGTTGGCCCCCGGCGGATCAGCAGGTTCATGTAGTAGATGCCCGCGGCGTAGACTACGAGATACACCAGGGCAAAAAGGATCACGGTTGCGCCCACGGTTCCAGCCGCCAGCGGCGAAGCCGCGTCCGCGGTCCTGAGGATGCCGGTGGCAAGCCATGGCTGGCGCCCAACCTCCGTTACGGTCCAGCCGGAAAGCACGGCGATGAAACCGAGCGGCCAGGAGAACGCGGCAGGCCAAAGAAACAGGCGGCTTTCGAACAGCCTTCCCCGCAGCCATTGGATGCCTCCGTAGAAGGCCAGAAGGATCAGAAAAGCGCCAATCGCAACCATAAGCCGGAAAGCGAAGAATGGCGGCCAAAGTGGCGGCCTATCGGCGGGCGCAAAATCGTTGAGCCCCTTGTAGAGCCCGTTCCAATCGCGCGTGATGACGTAGCTGCCCAGCTTCGGGATGCCGAGTTCGTAATCGTTGCGGCTTTTGGCCTCGTCGGGGATCGCGAAAAACACGAGGTCCGCGGGGCTAGTGCCGTCCCAATGAGCCTCGATGGCGGCAAGCTTCGCAGGCTGATATTGCGCGGTATCCAAGCCGTGCAAATCGCCAATAATGAGCTGGGCGGGGGCCAGCACCAGCGCCAAACCGAGGCCCATGCGGATCATGATCCGCGCCTCGTCGTGGAACTTGTCCGCTAGCAGGTAGCGGGCCCCTACGGCCAGCACCACGACCGAAGTGGTGAGATAGGCGGCAACCACCATATGCGCGAGGCGCCATGGGAATGTCGGGCTGAAAATCACCTGTATCCAGTCCACCGGATAGGCGATGCCGTCGCGGACCTCGTGGCCCGCCGGGTATTGCATCCAGCTATTGGCCGCCAGAATCCAGAATGCCGACAGAAGCGTGCCCGCGGCCACCATCAGGCTTGCGAAGAAATGCAGCCAGGGCGGCACGCGGTTCGAGCCGAACAGCATTACGCCCAGAAAGCTCGACTCCAGGAAGAAGGCCATCAGCACCTCGTAGCCAAGGAGCGGGCCGATCACGTTGCCGGTGGCGATGGAGAACTGGCTCCAATTCGTGCCGAACTGGTAGGACATGGGCACGCCGGAGACGACTCCCATGGCGAAGGATACCGCGAATATCTTCGTCCAATAGCGCGCGAGTCTTTGAAAGCGGTCGTCGCCAGCGAAGAACCAGACGCCTTCAAGCGTCGCGATATAGGACGACAGCCCAATCGTGAAGGCCGGAAAGACGATGTGAAAAGCCACCGTGAACGCGAACTGGATTCGCGCCAAGAACGTGGCATCCACTCCAAGAAACACCGCTGGGCACTCCGGCAACGGCACTATTGCGGTCCGGTCAACGCCGATGGGCGGCGGAACGTTCCGCCTTGGCCTTTCCGCCCAGCGATCCCAAAAGATGCGCCGGCAAGCCCGATTCGCGGCGTTATGTCATCCGCGCAAGCTGCAACGTGTGGCTAGAACTTGATCCATATCAAGGAAGCTTCGCTTAGGAAGCCTATTTACATATTAAAACATACGAGGGCGTTGAAACAGCCGCGAGGGATGCAGGCAGGTGCAAGAGGACGCGGTATGAGAACGGATGCCGACCGCTCCGTGGAACGCCAAGCTGTACGCATGCACCAGATGATGCGCCGGCTCGATGTCGATCCGGCCGCGCTCATCCGCCTGCGCCGTGGCGAGGCCTATGCCGAGGCGCGCGCGAGATGCCTGTGCTGTACCACCATCGGCGATTGCCTCCGCTGGCTTGATGGCTACGCCTTGGAAGGCGAAAGCCCCGATTTCTGCCCCAACCTGCAGCTTTTTTTGGCCTTGCAGGCGGAGGCACCTCGCCTGCGGATGCCGGAACACCCGGTTCGATCGGGCATGGCGGCTGGGTTTCAGGAGCCCGCGCTGCCCGATTGCCAGAGGGAACGGTAGCGGGCCGCAAATGGCCCGCTACCGGCGCAAAGCCCCCTTGAAGCGGCTGCCGGCGCATGCTATGAAGTCGCCCTTGGCCGGACACGTAGCTCAGCGGTAGAGCACTACGTTGACATCGTAGGGGTCACAGGTTCAATCCCTGTCGTGTCCACCATCCAAATCAATGACTTAGCTTGAGGGATGAAATCGCCGGGGGATGAAACGGGGGATGAAACGAACCGTTAAGGTGTCGATTCCACCCCGCTGCCTCTGGGCCGCTTCACAACTGTCACGAGATCGCTCTCCCCTAGCGCGCAGCGCCAGCCGGTGACAATAAGCTATTGTTTCTGAGAACACTTTCTCTTGGGGGGACAACCCTGCTCTCGGGAGGGACTCCCCAGCATGCCGGCCGTGAGGCATAAAGGCTGGATTTATAACTCATGAATATGCTAGTTTTGAGTTATAAACGGACGGTTTATCGCTCATGATCTGGAACTGGCAGCAGCCGGATTGGCCGGACTTCACTTACAGCAAAGCCCGGTTCGAGCAACTGGAGGCGCAATTCCTGCGTCAGTCCGGGGTCCTGCTCGGCAGTTACCGCCATGTGCGTGAGGATGACAAGGCGGTCCTCGCCATCGAACTCATGACTGGTGAAGCCATGAAAACCTCGGCAATCGAAGGCGAAATCCTCAACCGCGACAGCGTTCATTCCTCCATCCGCAGGCATTTCGGCCTCGATCCAGGGCCAGGCAAGGTTTCGCCCGCCGAGCGCGGCATCGCCGATATGATGGTGGATCTCTACCGCAACCCGATCGAGCCCTTAACCCACGAGGTTCTGTTTTCCTGGCACACAATGATCATGGCCGGCCGGACCGATGTTACCGATATTGGCCGTTACCGCACCCACGATGAGCCTATGCAGGTCGTCTCTGGGCCGGACTACAAGCCGAAGGTACATTTCGAAGCGCCCCCCTCGAAAATCATGCAACGCGAAATGACGCATTTCGTAGGCTGGTTCAACAACACGGCGCCGGTGACTGCGGCCCCTTTGCCTGCGTTGATCCGCGCCAGCCTCGCTCATCTCCATTTCGTCAGCATCCATCCGTTCGAAGATGGCAACGGCCGTATTGCGCGGGGCCTCGCCCAGAAAGTCCTGTCGCAGTCGCTTGGCCAGCCGGTTCTGATCGCGCTTTCCCAGGTCATCGAGAAGCAGAGGAAGACCTATTATGACATGCTGGAGCGGAGCAACAAGGATAACGCCGTCGATGAATGGGTAGACTATTTTGCGGCGATTATCCTGAACGCCCAGGATTACACTCAGCGGATGGTAGATTTCCTGGTCGAGAAAACCCAGCTCTACGACAGGGTGCGGGGACAATTGAACCCCCGGCAGGAAAAAGTTCTTGCCCGTATGTCCCGCGAAGGGCTCGAAGGGTTTCAGGGGGGCCTGAGCGCGGAGAACTACATCAGCATTACGGGTGCATCGCGCGCAACGGCCACGCGCGATCTCGGAGGCTTGACCGCGTTGGGCGCCCTTGTCCGCACAGGCGAGCGCAAATCGGCGCGCTATTGGCTGAACATAAAGAGCACGGACAGGAACCGGCAAGCTGCGCGATAATGGACTCCCGGGTAGCCTGCGGCATCAATGCGTGCTCGCGGGAAGATACCGGTTGGCAGCGAAGCTGGCGCCTTGCGCCAAGGCGGCGAAGAGATTGAGGCCGGCCCGGGCGCGTTGAACCAGCGAGACCCAGCCGGTGTAGCTGATCGCCGCCAGATGACGGCGCAAATCGGTATGGTCGATTTGTCCCGAACTGCCGAGTGGGGCGTAGGCGGGCTCGCCGGCGTGGAAATGCTCAAGCCGTCCGCGCACGGAGGCGAAGGGGGCGTGCCCGGTCTCACCGTTCGCGGCCAGTCCAGCCGCGCTCAAGTGCAGCCCGAAAGCGGGATGATCGACGGCGTTGACGAGCATGTAGCATTCCCGCGCCGTCGTGCAGAAATCGCCTTCTCCCGGGGCAAGCTGGTCGAAACACAACACCGTGCCGTGCGTCTCGATGCGCTCCAGCAAGAGTTCCAGGAACGCCCGGCCTTGCAGCCAGGCCGTTCTATCGGTCAGACGGCGCCGCCATCTGGGTCCCAGAATAAGCGTTTTGCCACCGAGGTCGCGGCAAATCGCCGACAACTGCGTGAGGTAGCTGATCGTGCGGCCGCCCATGCCAGGCATATCGAATAAACCCAAGTCGGGCCGCCCGGATAGCAAGCATTGCAGTCCCACGATCTTTAGTCCCGCTGAGGTAGCCGCCTTCCGGTATGCTTTGACCTCGGCGGACGGAACGCCGTCCCAAGGGTCGAGCCAGGTATGGGCGGGAGCTACCTCCAAGCCTTCGATCCCGAGCGCTGGTAAAACCGGCAGCAAATCGAGGTGCCTGAAGGCAGGAAAGTTGAGATTGGATGCTGCGAGTTTCATCGCGGTTTCATTCCAGCTCGCTGGCATCGCCGATAAGGCGATGGCTCGTTGTGACAGGGGTGGCGGGTGCCGCGATTGCTCCATGAGGAACCGGCGCAACCGATGGGGCCGTGCACGATGCGGGCTGCATCCGCATTAGGCAGGAGCGCGTTGTGCGCACAGGCTGGCTCGTTCAGCAGAGGCGGTACGTCCTCATGTTTCATTGCGGTCTATGCTATATCGCTAAGGATACAGCAAGAGGCATGCCAAGCGCCAGTTCTAAGTAATCTGGATCGCCACGCGAACGCGCCGGCGCACGGGCGCGCTTCAGAGGCCAGACGTTGGGCGCCCACCAAACCGCCCCCCGGAGATCTGGCAAATCGCGCGATCGAAGCCTTTGCGCAACCAGCTTCGGAAAAAGTCCGCCCGCTATGGGGTATATTGCTGCTTTCCAGTGTTAGGCGAATTCAGCAACCCTGGTGGTCGATTAGCATTTTTGGAGGGAGTAAGGCATGTTCATTCGAATTCTCGCATTGGCTGCGATTTTTGCGGCGGCCGCGGCATCCCACGCGGCGCGCGCTCAGGAGGCGGGCGATCCTGAGAGGGGCGCGGCCTATGCCAAGCAGGTTTGCGCCCAGTGTCATGCCGTCCGGGAGGGGGACAATATTTCGCCCAATCCCAAAGCGCCGGGCTTCGAGGACATTGCGAACACATCCGGCGTAACCGGCATCAGCCTCGCGGCAAGCCTTCATTCCGTCCACGAGAACATGCCAGCCTTCGTTCTTTCGGCGGGCGAGCGCGACAACCTGATTGCCTACATCTTGAGCCTGAAGCGGCGGCACTAAGCAGAGTTTCCCAAAAGGGGCGACCGGTTTTGGGATAAAAACTCTGCGAAAACAAAAGACTCTGAGCACGCATTCGTTGGGGAAACAACGAATGCGTGCTCAGCACCTACCCGCTTTTGATGGAATCAAAAGCGGGCTCTAACTTTTTGTTTTGCCGTGCGTCTTTTCGGAAAACCGCTCCGCACTTTTCCGGACGCAGGGCAGGGAGGACGAAACGCCCAAAGCCGCCTTACGGGGCCGCGGGCAGGAAAGGATTTTTCACCAGCGCAGGCGGCACGGGCGCGGGCGCCAGAAGCTGTTCGCGCCAGGTCTGCGGCAGATCCCTGGACAGGCTGCTTTTAACGGGAGGCAGGGCCTCCGGCAGGCTGCTAGCGGGAAGCGAAAACAAGGTCAGCGCAGCCGAGCCGCGATCTGGCGGGGCGGGTATCGAAATCGCCTCAGCGCTGGCGCCGGGCGCCGCGGCCAGAAAAATGGCGCCCGCCAGGAAGAGGCGCACGCATGTCACAAAACAACTCATACGCATAACATCGCCTTTGGCTGGGGCACGCACCGTACCGCTCCAAGGGCAACTATCAATGGAGTGTACGCGCACCTGCAACCGTGCAATATTAGCGCGGCTGCGCCGGATCGCCAGCACTCATTTCAATTGCTTCCAATTTCGTGCGGTGAGGGTTGGAAAGAGCAAAAATCCATGATAGCAACAAGGTGATCGGCTGGCGCTTCGGGCACTAGCGCTCGCAAACTCAACTCACGGCTTGTGCTTCCCGCAGCTTAAGTGGCACGCGGTGGGGCCTAAAGGTATTGGCTATGAAGATCAAGAATTCGATTAAGACGCTCCGCTTGCGTCATCGCGATAACCAGGTGGTACGCCGCCGCGGCCGGCTTTACATTATCAACAAGACTGTGCGGCGCTACAAAGCCCGGCAGGGGTGATTTCGGTCCGCATCGTCATTGCGACGCAACGTTAGTAGCCCGGGCGGTTTAGACCGTTACCGGGCTCGTGGCGTTGAATTGCTTTGCTCTGCCGGGAAGAAAGAGTTCAGCTCGTGCTTGTAGCGGCGCTGAACGGCTTCATCCAGCGGCGGCGGCCCTGGCCGGTCCGAAACTCGCAATGATGTCCTGGCGCTCGTCCCTAGCTGCGCCTGCCGTTCTCTCCCAGCGTAAAGACGCGCAGCATGTTGGTCGAGCCCGGCCTTTTGAAAGGAACGCCGGCGCAGACGATGGCGCGATCCCCGCAGCTCGCGTAGTCGCCCGCCTTCAGCTCGGTCTCGGCGATTTCCACCATTTGCGTGGTATTGGCCGGGTCTTTCGTCTCCACGCAGCGCAGGCCCCAAACCAAATTAAGCCTGCGCGCGGTCGTCTTGACCGGCGTCAGCACGAGAATGGGCTGGCGGGGCCGTTGCTGCGCGACGCTAAGTCCGGTCGTGCCCGTCGCCGTGTAGCACACGATCGCTTTAAGGTTCAGCGTCTCGGCGATGGTTGCCGCCGCGGCACTGATGGCGCCCGCGGTCGTTGGATTGCCGCTCGTCTCCTTGAAATGCAGGATGCTCTCGTAGTTCCGGTCCTTCTCGACCTCGCGGGCGACGCGGTCCATGGTGGCGACCGCCTCGGCGGGATAATCGCCCGTCGCGGATTCCGCGGATAGCATCACAGCGTCGGCGCCCTCGAACACCGCGGTGGCGACGTCGGACACCTCGGCGCGCGTCGGAACCGGCGAGGCCGTCATGCTCTCAAGCATCTGCGTGGCTACAACGACCGGCTTGCCGCGATGGCGGGCGGCGCGCAAAAGCTGCTTTTGCAGGCCGGGCACCTGCTCCAGCGGCAGCTCGACGCCGAGGTCGCCCCGGGCAACCATAACGCCGTCGGCCAGGTCGAGGATGTCGGCCATGGCCTTGACGGCCGCGCGCATCTCGATCTTCGCCATGACCCAGGCGCGGCCTTGGACCATCGCCTTCACGTCGAGGATGTCCTGGGCACGCTGCACGAAGGAAACCGCAATCCAATCCACGCCGGCATCGAGGGCAGCCTCGCAATCCTCGTGGTCCTTAGTCGTCAGCGAGCCAAGCGGCAGGATTGCATCGGGCAGATTGACGCCTTTGCGGCTGGATAGAATGCCTCCTGTAACGGTTTCCGCCACCAGGCGGCCCGGCGTGACCGACAAAATCCGCAAGTTAAGCTTGCCATCGTCGATCAGAAGCGTGTGGCCGGGTTCCGCCGCCGCGTAAATTTCGGGGTGCAGGAGGCCGACGCGCTCGGCGTTTCCGGGGGCGTGATTTGCGTCGAACACGATGCGCTGGCCGCGCTCAAGCCGGATTTGGCCCTCGGCGAGCGAGCTGATGCGAAGTTTCGGGCCCTGCAGATCGGCCAAAATCGCGATGGGGCCGTGTTTGGCCTCAAGCTCGCGCAGGGATGCAACGTAGCTCCGGAGGTCCTCATGGCTCGAATGGCTCATATTGATGCGGAACACATCCGCACCCGCCTGCACGAGCCGCTCCATGGCGGCGGGCTGGCAGCTCGAAGGACCAAGCGTGGCGATGATCTTAACCCGGCGTTCCCGCTTCATCTCTTCCTTGTCCCCGATGGTGTGACGGCCGCGGCCTGACCGGGCGCCGGCGCCTGGTCCGCCGCCGGACCGCCGCTGTTTTGCAGAGGAGCCGCCTGAGGCTCGGACTGATCGGTCAGCTTTACCGTCCAGTCGGTTTGCTCCTGCGTGTCGACTTCGAAAAAGCCGCTCTTCTTGTAGCCGCGATTTTCGCAATTCTCTATGCCCTTGATCGTGAACTCCACGTCATGGGTGCACATGGGGATCGGGCCGCCCCATTCGCCGCCTTTGTCGTAATCGAAGGCGTAGACGTAGTAGAAGCGCGCGCGAAGCTTGTCTTGAATGAGAAGCGCACAGGACTGGCTGTCGACGTTCCACCAGCCTTCGCTGGCCCAGCCATCCTTGTCCTTATAGCCGATGGCGACGCCGATCCGGCTGGAGGTGCTGTTGCAAAGTTTTAGCTCGGCGTGAGCGGGGGCGGGCACAGCGAGCCCGATTCCAACGAGACACACGAACGCCATCACGGAGAACGCGAGCCGAGCGGATCGAGTAAGTTTATGCAAGGTCATCCTGGAACCCGGGAATCGAGTGAGCTGTTCGCGAAACACTAATCTCCGATCTGGCCGCCGGCGAGAATCGCCCTAAATCCGTTTACATTTGCCGCGGCGGCACTGCAAACCAAGAGATGGTCCGTCAACCGGAAAACAACCGGTTGAGCCCTTATTTTCGAGAAATGTGGCTGGAACGAGATTGAGGCGGGGCGCGGCCGGATTGTTTCGGGACCGCTACAGCGCCGATGGTCCCAAGCAGGTTGCATTGCTGGCGATAGCGACTGGGAACGGCGCTGCGCCAGCTTAGCGCGGCGCACAACGAAAAAGCCAGCGGCGATTGCCGCTGGCTCCAAAGCTTAGTGCTTAGGCTCGCTTATTTAAGCGGACCATCGGCCTGGGGGTTCCAAAGCGGCTTGACGATCTGTATCCAGCCGCGGACCTCGTCGCCACCATAGTTGGTTTGTGCCACGTCAGAGGCGAGCTTGCCTTGGGCCACGAAGGAGCCGAAGTCATAGCCAATCAAACCACCGAGGGCAAACTGGCTAACCTTGGAGCAGCCGGTGCATACGGAGACGTCCCACGAACCGTAGCCGATGGCGCCGATTTCGAACTTGCCGAATTTCTTGGTCGCGGTCAGGTCGAGGTTGAACCACTCGGCTCCAAAACGATTCGTGGTTGCATAATCGCCGCCACCGCCCGTGCCATAGATGCCGGTAGCCGACAGATTCCAGCCGTGAGCCAGATAGCTGATCGCCGCGACGCCCTGGAACGCCGTATAGTCACGGCCGAGAGCCATCGGAAGAACCTGCGTGCTCGGCAGCCAAGCGCCAGCCTGGAAACCAGCGTTCCAGCCATTACCGAGGTTCCACTTGATCTGGGCCTCGACCAGTGTGTTCAGCCAGCTGTCAGCGCCGTTGTAAATGCTGCCCGGAGACCAGGCATCGCCAACGGCGGTGGCGGTATCGAGCAGGATGCGGCCACCGGCGATCTGCCACGGCGTCGACCAAATCAGCCACACAGGAATGGCATAAGCCAGGTTGCTATAGGTGCCATTGCCGCGCGAACCGTAGCTCCCGAAGCTGATGTCGTAAACGCCTTCGGGCAGAGGTGCGCCGAGTGCGATACCGGTGGTGAGACCCTGCGGCAGTTCCGAGCCGGCGAGAGCTGCAGTCGAAGAAGCGGCCAACGCACACACGCCGAGAGCCGCGAATTTAATGGTGTTTTTCATAAAACCCCCTCTAAAGTGCCTATTCCGGCTTATCCGCGCCTTGTTCGGCCCTAGCTCCCACCTGCCCAGGTAGGGAACCAACTATACGCGGTGCCAGGGACTCGCCGTGTGTTTGGACACTAGCACAACCTTAACGTGTGTCTAGGCGAATTAGACCCATAATGGGTCGTGTGCCTGGATTGCAAATCACTGCGGCATTTGGGTCACATGTATGCTTTTGCCGCTACGCAGCAGGCGAGGCTGGAAGCTGCGTTCTCGTAAGCCATTGCTCTGGTGGGAAAAAAATCAGCAAATGCCGCTGGCCAGTTGCGCTGCCATATGCGGGACGGGCTTGGCCGCGGTGGCGTACCGCCCAAATGCGGCAGTTGCGGCTGGATCGGTTCGCGGGCCTGGCGGCCCCACCCGCGATGACGAAAGCGGGGGGCGAATCAAAAAAGCCAGCGGCGTGGGCCGCTGGCTCGAATAATGCTGACTGTTTGCCCGGTTTACTTCAGCGCGCCATCGGCCGCGGGATTCCAAAGCGGCTTCACGATCGTCAGCGTGCCGCGCGATTCCTTATTGGTGTAGTTGGTCTCCTGGACGTCCTCGGTCAGCTTAAGCTGGGCAATGAAAGCCCCGAAATCATATCCGACGAGGCCGCCGACCGCAAATTGGCTCTGCTTGCATGCGCTTGCCACGCCAGTGGCAAGATAGCAGGTAACTTGGCCGCTATCGCTCAGATCCCACGAACCGTAGGCGACGAGGCCCGTCTCATACTTGCCGTAGTGCTTGACTGCGGTGAGGTCCAAGTTGAACCAATCGGCCTGTTGCGCGCTGCCCGCGCCAAGGAGGCCATTCTCTTTGTTACCGCCTGAGCCGTAGATACCAGTAGCCGAAAAGTTCCAGCCGCCTGCCACGTAGCTAATTGCGGCGGCCCCTTGGAAGGCCGTGTAGTCGCGGCCGAGCACCATCGGAAGGGTCTGGGTGCTGGGTAGCCACGCGCCAGCATGCAGGCTCGCGCCGAAGCCGTTGCCGAGGTTCCAGCCGATGCCTGTTTCGACGAGCGTATTAAGCCAGCTATCGGTACCGTTAGCGACGGAGCCTGGGTTCCAGGAATCCGCGACGCCGGTAGCCGTATCGAACATAACGCGGCCACCGGCGATTTGCCACGGCGTCCACCAGACTAGCCAGACAGGGATCGCGTAGGCGTCGGATGCGGCGGGAGCGAAGCCCCTCGCACCCTGGGACCCGTAGCTGCCGATTGAAATATCGTAGACGCCTTCCGGCAACGGCATGCCGATGCTGAGGCCGGTCGTGATGCCTATCGGTAGTTCCGAGCCGGCAAGAGCCGCGCTCGAAGAAGCGGCGAGCGCGCACGCGCCGAGAGCCACAAACTTAATGGTGTTCTTCATAACCCCCTCCAAAGTGCCTATTCCGGCTAATCCGCGCGTTATGCGGCCCTAGCTCCCACATGCCGAGGCGGGAACCAACGATACGCGGTGCCTATTAGGACTCGCCGTGCATGGCGACCGTAGCACAACCGTTGCGCGAGTTAAGGCGAGAAAGCAACCCAGACTGGGGCTCGCGCATAGATTGCAAGAGGTTGTGGCGTCTCGGCCACAGGTTGGCATTTGCCGCCACGATGCGGGCGGGGGGCGAAGCTGGGCTCGTAAAGTTCTGTGCGCTGGTACGAAAGAAACAGCGGCCAATTCCTCCAGCCTGCCGCGCCACTATTCAACCTGGAATCTGCGATTGCTGCTTCGCGTCGAAACGAGCCGCGGCACCGTCCTCCCGAAGGGATAACTTAAGTGTTGGCCGATGTCCGGTTCTGCCATGATCGTGGCTTCCGCCCCTCACCCTGCCCCTCTCCCCATGGGAGAGGGGGCTCGCTCGCAGCCGTTGCGAAGGCGTTCCCTCTCCAGCCGTATCCGCATGCGGATACGGCCACTCCAAGTGGCAAGCTCGCCATGGCGAGCTTGCTGGGAGAGGGACAGGGTGAGGGGAGATTCCTTAGTTCATGGCGAAAGCGCGGGGGGGCGAATCAAAAAAGCCAGCGGCTTTCGCCGCTGGCTCGAATGCTGGATGTAAGCTAGAGCCTACTTCAGCGGACCTTCGGAAGCCGGGTTCCAGAGGGGCTTCACGATCGTCAGCCAAGCGGTCGTGGCCTTGGAAGATGTCGCATCGAGGGGGTTGAAATAATTTTGTTCGGCAACGACCTGCGTCAGCTTGAAGTTAGCGGAGAAGCTACCGAAGTCATAGCCGACCAAGCCGCCGACTGCGAACGCGCTCTGCTTGGCTGCATTGTTAAAAGCGTGGGTGTCCTCGTTGCCGTAAGCCACGGCGCCGATCTGGAACTTGCCGAGCGAACGGATAGCAGCCAAGTCGTAGTTGAAGTAATCAGCTTGGCCAGTTGTAGCGTCGCCCGTGCCGTAGAAGGTGTTCGCGCTGAACTGCCATCCGCCATGGATGTAGGCGACGTTGGCCTGACCGAGGAAGTGAGCGTTCTTCTCGCCGAAATAGCTGTCGCTAGCCCAGAACACGCCGCCACCGCCGCTGACGTTCCAGCCGTTGCCGAGGCCCCAATGGATCGTAGCGTTGGTGAGCCCGCTATTGAAGCCTTGCGGGGCTGCGGGACCAGCGTAGGACGTGTCTGCGTTCAGATATCCGATGGTACCGTCGAGTTCGATACGGCCGCCAGCGATCTGGTAAGGTGTCGACCAGATCAGCCACACCGGTACCACGCCCTCTACGCCGCCGACAGCGCTGCGCTGCTGCACAGCACCGATGCTGATGTCGTAAACGCCTTCCGGCAGAGGAGCGCCGAGAGCGATACCGGCGGTGATGCCGGGAAGCAGTTGCGAGTCAGCAAGAGCTGCGGACGAAGAAGCAGCGAGCGCGACTGCGCCGAGAGCCGCGAATTTAATGGTAGTTTTCATGTATTCCCCTCCCAAAGTACTAATACAGGATATGCGCGCTTCCCGGTGCTCAGCCCCTCCTGCCCGGGAGAGAGCTTCAAATGCGGCGCCCGAATAGCTGCCATGCAGGAAGACGTTAGCAGAGCTTTAGCGAATGTCTTGATCAAACAGCGCCCAAAATGGGTCTTATGGTAAGCTTGGCGAAAGCTGAGGCATTTCCGCCACATACGGTTTCTTCGTAACGATCCGATGGATAAAGGCGCGCTCATTCCCGCGAAGCGGATGCGGCTGGAGAGGGGACGCTAGAATTCTCGCCGCGGCTAGTTCAGGCGTCCCTTCTCCCATGGGGAGAAGGACAGGATGAGGGGAGATCCGCTCGTTCGTTCCGCAGAGCGAACGCTAATTTTAGCGCTTATGCGCGAAAGCGGGCATCCATGTCAGTAAAAAGCACAGGTCCTTCATAGTCTTACCATGGGTTCCCGCCTGCGCGGGAACGACGATGCGGCAAGGAAGCGGCGCTTGGAGTGACTCAAACTGCCGGATTTAGGAAAAAAAAAGCCAGCGGCTTTCGCCGCTGGCTCGAATGCTGGATGTAAGCTCGAGCCTACTTCAGCGGGCCTTCAGAAGCTGGGTTCCAAAGCGGCTTCACGATCGTCAGCCAAGCAGTGGTGTTCTTGTAGCCATAGTTCTGCTCGGAAACGTCTTGGGTCAGCTTGAAGTTGCCGGAGAAGCTGCCGAAGTCATAGCCAACGAGGCCGCCGACTGCGAACTGGCTCTGCTTGGCAGCGCCGTCGAGGTCCGTCGAACCGAAAGCCACAACGCCGAACTGAGCCTTGCCCATTGCACGAACGGCGGCCAAGTCGTAGTTGAAGTAGCCAGGAGCGCCAATGCTGGATTCTTTTTCGCCCCAGAAGGTGTTCGCGCTGAACTGCCAGCCACCATGAATGTAGGCGACGTCAGCCTGACCCATGAAGCGGGACTTCGACTCGCCGAGAGCGCTGTCGCTAGCCCACCACACGCCGGCGCCGAGGCCGAGGTTGAAGCCATTCTGCAGGTTCCACTTGATCGTCGCTTCGGTCAGGCCATTCTGGAAGCCATCGACAGCATTGGCGGCACCAGTGAGCTGGGTGTCAACGTTAGCCCAAGCCATCGTGCCGTCGAAGCCGATACGGCCGCCAGCGATCTGGTAAGGTGTCGACCAGATCAGCCACACCGGCAGAGCAGCTTCCACGCCGCCGACAGAAGCGCGCTGCTGCACAGCACCGATGCTGATGTCATACACGCCTTCCGGCAGAGGAGCGCCGAGAGCGAGACCGGCGGTGATGCCGGGAAGCAGTTCTGAACCAGCGAGAGCTGCAGACGAAGAAGCGGCGAGCGCCATAGCGCCGAGAGCCGCGAACTTAATGGTGTTTTTCATAAAACCCCCTCCAAAGTGCCAAATGCGGCTTACCTGCGCCTTTTTCGGCCCTAGCTCCCACCTGCCCAGGCAGGGAACCAACTTGCCGGTGCCCAAAGGTCCGCCGTGTGAGTTGAACTTAGCAGAACTTTTTAGGATGTGTTTGCGAACTGAACCCAAAATGGGTTTTAGGGTTGGTTTCACATAAGTTGAGGATTCTGGGTCACATATATGCTTTTGGGACAACAACTTAGACGAGAGTAGAATGCAACCCTAGCGTGTGAAACATCTTTCCACCAACAGCGCGCCGCCCCGGGAACGCCGGGCCTCTGTTATGTAAGGTATTGATATTGCAGCGCAAAGCGGAGATTCGGCCAAAAAACCTGGCGGAACCTTTTCGCGTAGCCGATACCCGCCGCTAAAAATGCTGGCCGTTCCCGCGCGGTAACCGTCCTCGCGAGGCGGCCCCGGCCGCCGCCCCTCGCAACGACGCCGCGCCCTCTGTTGTTATCCGGGGACTCGATTACCCCTATGCTTCCACCTGCGTTTGGGAAGCCCCCCTCACCCCTGCCCCTCTCCCGCGAGGGGAGAGGGGTCGGTGCCCTGTCCCTGGCGCAGAAGCGTAATTCGGGCGTCCCTTCTCCCCTTGCGGGAGAAGGACAGGATGAGGGGTAAGCCGCAGACTGTGCGGATTGATATGGATTCTCAACGGCCGTGCGGAAGCACAGGGGTAATCAAGTCCTGGCGAAGCAATGGGGCGGTTCCGGTATTACATCCGCAGCAGGGCGCTGGCGAAAGAGCGCCAGCTATTGACGTCGGCCACCATGATGCCCTGGGTCGTGCTTTCGACCAGGCCAAGCTCGATCAAATGTAGCGCTTTCCGGCGCACCGTCTCTTTCGGGATGTTCAGAAGATAGGAGATCGCGACGCATGTTACCGGCTTCGCGGTTTGAGCCTGATCCTCGGGCATGATGCTGAGCTGGCCGGCCGCGAGGAAGATCAGCACCTCGTCGGCGGTCAGCCCTCGCCGCAAGCGGGCGGTGCCAAAAGCGCTCAGCATTTGATTGACTTTGCCGGAAAGTGCTTCGAAATCCGGCGCTTCGCCTGTCACACCCGCCATCCCTTTTTGCTCCCCTTGCTCAAAATACCGGCAAGCCAGAGCTACGGTCAAGGCGTTTGAATGCCAGCCTTTCGTCATACCGTGCGGTGCGCGGCAGACACGGGATGACGGGCGTGTAGTGCGCGCTATCGCTGATGGATGAGCCATAGCCAAAGCGCATTACCCCTCACCCCAGCCCTCTCCCCATGGGAGAGGGAGTCCGGCCGAGACCGTTGTTCGGGCGTCCCCTCTCCCATTGGGAGAGGGACAGGGTGAGGGGTAATGCGCTTTGTGCGGATCGCTTATTCCGGTTGAAACAGCGCTTACAAAACCAGCGCTTGCGCGACGCCTTCGGCTTCCTTCATCTTGCCGGCAATTTCCTGCTCGATAGCCTTTTCCTCGGCGGCGATGGCGGTGAGCCGGTCTTCCTGGCTCTTCAGCGTATCGAGGTAGTGGCGGCCGAGATCGGAGCTTGAACCGGTGCTCGCGAGGTTCTTGCGGATGCGATCCTGGTCACTGGCGATCTTCTGGCGTTCGGTATCGAGTTCGCGTTTGTGCGTGTTGGCCTTGCCGATATCGCCGGCGAGCGCGCCAAGCTTGGCAATTGCCTCCTTGAGCGCGGGCGTCTGGTTCTCAAGCCCGGAGATGACCGCGACGATGCGATCCGGCGCAAGCGAGGACAGGGTTACGCTTTCATAGTCCACATGCTCGCGGGAAAGTGTGGCCTTGGTGGTCTTTCCTTTCGGCGCCACGACCGTGTAGCGGAGCCGGGCGGGCGTTTCCTCGGCGTTCGCGCTGTTTCCCGTGGCCTTCCAGCCGTCCTGGCGCGGCTCCTCGATAATGACCTCGCGGTCCTCTTCCGCCGGCGGCGTGATCTCGTAATCCACGGCCCAAAGCGACTTCACCGTGACGGACAGCTCGCCGCGCACGGCCTTGCCGAGCCTGACTTGCTTGATGCCCCGGTCGGCGCGGCGGATCGCGGTCTTGGAATCGAGCGCGAAGGTTACGTATCTCGTGGCGCCCTTCGGCAGCAGCGGCAGCTGGGCGTCGCCGGCAAAGTTTACATCGCCGCCGGCGCCCGTTTCGAACGCCGTGACGAGCCCCGCGGGCAGCGCCGAATCCCCATCGTTGCGCAGTTTGATGGCGGCGAGCGGCCTGACTGCGTTGGTTTCGGGCTGGTACATATAGATGCGCGATGCCCCGATCTCATGGTCCACGAAGGGGATCATCATGGTTGCGCCGGAGGCGAGCGTAACCTTCGAGGGGAAGCGGTAGAGCACCTGGGTCGCTGCTTCCTCGGCCTCGGCTTTATCCGCGGCTTGGCCCGGAACTTCGAACCGGGGGCCGCCATAGCTTGAGGCGCCGGCGTCGAAACCCATCGCGCCGCCAAGCGGGGCTGGGGCGGCGGCAGGAGCGGCGTGGAACGAACGGACCGCGGCTTTAGCAGCTGGCGCGGCCTGCGCGAAACTCAGCTCCCGCGTTTGATCCTCGGCATCGTCCTTGCGCGGCACGATCCGGGCCGAAGCGGCGACCGGAATTTCGGGCCTGTCCACGAAGACGGCCGTATAAAGCTGCTGCTTCAGGGCGACGGGGTTGCCGGACACGAGCGTCAGCTCAACGTCCTTCCAATCGCCGCCGGTCAGATTTTCGAGCACGCCCCAGCCTTGCAGGCGCGCGTTTCCGCCCTCCTTGGGCAGCACAAGCCGGTATGCCGTTTTCCAGACGGGCGCGCTGACCACATAGCTAAAGCCTGCCTGGCGCTCGCCTTGGCCGCCTAGATTAATGCTGATCGTGCGCTGATCCTTGGCGCGGTTCTGCGCGATCGCGGTCAAGGCGCGGTCGATTTGCGCCCGCAATTGCGGATCGGTGAAGCGCAGCGCCTTCGCATCCTCAAGGATCGCCTGCACGAAGCCGTTGGCGGTTACAAGCGTCAGGCGATGCTTGAGGGTCTGGCCGCCATTATTGGGTAGCTGAACCTGCTCGTCCTCGATGCGGAAGACGCGGCCCGTCGCGTTTACATTGCCTTCGATCTCGACCTCGGCGCCCACAAGCGCGTTCAGCAAGGCCGATTGCGACTCGAGCGCCTCCTGGCTGAACGGAAGATCGCGGAATATCTCCACCAGCGGCGTCTTGCCGGGAAGGCTTACCGCTCCGATGGCGCCGGCGCTATCGAACACCGTCAGGCTTTTGAGCACGTCGTCCACCTGGTCGATCCGCACCGGCAGTTCCACGGCGGTGGCAGCGGTAACGCTGCCGGAATGGGTGAATTGCGCCAGGCCCGAGGTGGACAAGACAACGCGCTTCAGAGGGAACTCGGCGGCCCCGGATACCCCAGGAAGAGCGGCCAGCAAAGCCATCGCAACAATCCGTTTCATGACATCATCCACGAACAAAGTGACAACACAAACTGTGAGTGCCACAAAAGCATAAACTTCTCATTACGGTTACTTCGCGGCCAAAATTTAGGCGAACCATGACAGCGCTTTGTCCGAAGCTGGACGGCTGTTCGAAATGGATGAAAATTCCATAAGGTCCAAACCCGGCGCTTGGCACCCGCTTCGTTTGCTGCCCGGAGGCCATTGCTTGCCGGAAGGCCATTTATTGGTCGATTGGCGTAGGCGTCGAGATGGTTGTACGTGCACGCGCGGCAATTCCATCGTCGCGGTGCTGTCGCGCGAGGGCTGCTGCGCCCCCAGCCGTTGCGCGGTAGAGATCCAACGAGTTCAAATTCCTCGGCCTTCGGCGTCGCGATTGCAAGGTCTGTGTAGGTCCAACGATCGGGCGCGCCCAGGACCTCGTTGAGAATAGCCTTACATTGCCGGTAAACCGACAAATAGCGCCACAGCTTGATGGCGGTCTCACCAAAATAGCGCGGATAGAAAAGCAAGGGATGCTCTCGCGGCAGGCCGCTCCGGCGATGGCGGCGGAATTTTAGCCGGAATGCGCCGCCTTCGAGCGGATGGACGCCTTCGTATGAGCTCACGAGCTTGAACCAAAGAAGCTTCGCTAGGACCGACTTTGGACGGCCCATCCGGCAGGCCGCGGCCCGGCGCAGGATGGTGCGGATATGCTCCGGCGTGTAGAAGGCATCCCAGGCCGCGCGGTAAGCCTCCTCCCATTCCGCATCCAGCATCTTGGAATGATGCGTGACACGATGATTGAGATCGTACTTGTTCATATCGGGATGCATCCAAGCCCCTTCGGTCCACAGAATCTTGTGGTCCTCCGAGCCGGGCAACGGAGTGAGGAAAAACAACTCTAAAATGTCGAGCGGCAGTTCGCGCTTGATGATCTCGATATCGCGAAGGATCGAGTCCTTGCTGTCGCCAGGAAAACCGATGATGTAGCCGGCACAAGTGATAACGCCGTATTGCCCCCATTTCTGCAGCATCTCCCGGTAGTCAGTGATCTTGTTCTGGCGTTTCTTGGCAGCGATCAGATTGTCTGGGTTGATGTTCTCCAGTCCAATGAACACCCGGCGGACGCCTGCCTGTGCTGCCTTCTCGATGAAATTCGGAATCTTGTGACACAAGGTGTCCACTTGAATGGTAAGGCCGATCTTCGGGCAGCCGCTGCCGCGCAAAGCGATCACACGGTCGAACAGCAGCTCCCAATCGCGATTGCGGGCGAAATTGTCATCGGTGATAAAGAACCGATGGATGCCTTGGGCATAGTTCTCGCGGATGATATTCTCGAGATCGTCCGGTGAACGGAAGCGGCTCTTGCGGCCTTGCACGTTGATGATTGTGCAGAACGAGCACTGGTAGGGGCAGCCGCGTCCGAGATCGAAACTCGACAGCGATCCGGCCGTCCGGCGCAGGTGCTTTTGCGGCAGGATTGGCGGCGGCTCCCCCTGCAAATTGGGCAGCTTGTCCATATGATTGTAAAGCGGCGCGAGTTTCCCGTTCCAGGCATCGAGCAGGACCTCGTCCAAGCGGCCATCTTCGGCTTCGCCGGCGAACAACGAGATGCCGAGAGCCTGCGCGTCGCGTATGTCTCGCGGCATCTCCGGCAGCATAGCAATGCAACCCGAGATGTGAAAACCGCCGATGCAGACCGGCAGGCCAGCGGCAAGAAATGGCCGCGCAAGATCGACCGCGCGGGGAAACTGGTTGGACTGCACTCCGACAAGACCAATCAGGGCTTTGCCGCCCTTCTTGAGAACCATTTGGATAATCTTACCCGGTTGCAAACGGCAATTGGTTTCATCATAGGTATGCAGCTCGATGGCCACGTCCGGTCCGAGGACCTTCCGGCGTTGCGCGTCCATTGCCAAGCCATTCAGACATGCAAGGGTGTTGGAGGGGATAGCCGAGCGGAACCATTGTATGGGATAGCCGTCATCATCGTAATGCGTCGGCTTGATCAACACGATGTGGAATTTACGTTGCAGTTCCTTAGGGTCACGCGTTGAACCCATCGTTGATCTCCTCGTTGGCTGGTTTCACGCGCAGGCATTGCCGCTGTGTATGCACACCGGTGACAGCGATAAACCTTCGTGAAGAGCTATTAATCGTCAACAAGTTTAATAGACAAAATTGCTAAGGTGCATTTTTATCCACAGTTACTCTAAGCGAGTCGGAGCGCTTTTTACTCATTACGCAATACGCAATCAAATTTGAGCAAAGTCTACAATCCGTCTTTCATGCTGCGAGCAATTCCTAGCTATCAGCATTTCTCCACACCAAGTATTAAACTGAGACACTACCCGCCGCTAACGGCCGGTACGCCCCCTGCGAGCGAAGCTCGACGCTAGCGTAGCTTCGCTCCAGCTTGGGCAAATGTCTGCTCCCGGCGAAAGCTGCCAGTCTGATGGAGAACTGTGAATGACCGCACTTGTGGAAGCCCAACCGCGACATGAGGCACCGCGCGCCAAGCGGCAGTTTTTCACCACCAGCGCTGTGCGCAGCCGCCGGCTCATTCGCCTTAACGGAATGTTCGTTTCGCGTAAGCAACTATCATGGTAAATGCGGATATAGTAAACGCGCAGATCTCATATTTTTCGCCCGCCGCTTTTTGCGAATCTTTTCGCGTTTTTGGCCGGATTCCATGCTTCCAAAATCCGTTTAAATATACGCGAAGATTCCCAATTAACTATAAGCTATCACCTGCCGCGATAACATGCCACAAAAATTATCACGTCACATCAATAGCATAAAGCAGCGCGCCCGCACCTAACGCTTACTTAAGACGTTTCTGCTATATTGTTTCAAAGTCGAAAAGCGCCTCCTCCAACCCTCGCCAAGGGCCGGCGGAGCAGCTGAGAGAGTTAATTTTGCGTTACACCACGCTCACAATCGCCCTGCCAGAACGGCGGTTGACGGATGAATGGCCGCTCCGGTCTGGACGCGAAAGCGGGGAGTGCGCATCTATCGATCTCGCGCGAAAAAGCAGCCCCGGAGGAAACCGCCATGGCCGAAGGTAAGAACCGCCAGATAATCCTCGTTTCCCGCCCGCAAGGCGAGCCTACGCTGGAGAACTTCAAGCTCGCCGAGGCGCCCATCCCCGCCATCGGCACGGGCGAGCTGCTGCTCAAGACCAAATATCTTTCGCTCGATCCCTATATGCGGGGCCGCATGAGCGAGGCGAAATCCTATGTGCCGCCGTTTACCATAGGCGAGCCGCTGGGCGGCGGCACGGTGAGCGAGGTGGTTGCCTCGAACAACCCGGCATATGCGGCTGGGGATACCGTGCTGGCCTTCGGCGGCTGGCAGGAATATTCGGTTTCCAATGGGGCTGAGCTGCGCAAGCTCGATCCCGCGGCAGCGCCCATCTCGACGGCGCTCGGTGTGCTCGGGATGCCCGGCCTGACCGCCTATACGGGGCTTTTGAACATCGGCCTTCCGAAGCCAGGGGAAACGGTCGCGGTTGCCGCGGCGGCGGGGCCGGTCGGCTCGGCCGTGGGGCAGATCGCCAAAATTAAGGGCTGCCGCGTGGTGGGCATCGCCGGCGGCCAGAAGAAAGTGGATTACCTGAAGAACGAACTCGGTTTCGATGCAGCCGTCGATCACCATTCGCCGCGCCTCAAGGAAGAGCTGAAAGCGGCCTGCCCGGGCGGCATCGACGTCTATTTCGAAAATGTTGGCGGGGCGGTTTGGGACGCGGTGCTCCCGCTTCTCAATAACTTTGCCCGCGTGCCGCTATGTGGCCTGGTAGCGAATTACAACGCCACTTCGTTGCCCGAAGGCCCAGACCGGTCAGTATCGTTGATGGGGGCCATTCTCACCAGGCGCCTGCGCATTCAGGGTTTCATCGTTTTCGACTTCGCTCACCAAACGCAAGATTTCCTGCGCGATGCGGCCGGCTGGATTCGCGAGGGCAAGCTAAAATACCGGGAGGATGTTGCCGTGGGCCTCGAAAATGCGCCGGAAGCTTTCATCGGCCTGTTGAAGGGCGCGAATTTCGGCAAGCTGCTGGTCAAGGTTTCGGAATAAGCGGCAGCGGCGCCACTCTCCGGCCGGACGGGACTTTTCTTGCGGGCCGCGCACTCGCCAATCGAGCCGCCACCCGCAAGCGCTTTCCAAGCTATATCTGGGCCGGAAGCACGGTTCCGAGTATGTACTATTTAGTAGAAAGCAGGCTTGGCAATAAACCATAGGTTGTATTAACAAAACCGGTCCAAATTTTACCTCAGCGTTGCCATAATGCGCCATTAGGAAGAGCGCAGGTCAAAGTCTGGCGTAAGGTTGTTTTGATGGCTGAGTGGCGTGATATCCTCGATAGGGCGGCGGGTAACCTTCCCATTAATCTCGATCAAGAAGCCCAAGTCCCCTTCAGGCAACAGGCTCCGGGCTGGCCGGCCCAGCAGCGCGGTCCGAGGGGCGGGTCTTTTGTGGCGAGCCGCGATCTCTTGGCCCGCGAGCTTGAAGCGGTTTCCGAACCGTCGCCAATGCAGCACCGCCTCCAATTCAGCCATCCCCAAACGCAGGCCCGCGCGGTTGAGGCTCCGGGCGCGGCTTACCGGCCGTCCATAACGCAATCCATTGGACAGCCGGCCCGGGCATTGCCAGAGCCAGCCCAGGCGTTGCCGCGGGCGGCGCAAGCGTTGCCGCAGTCAGCTCCGGGGAAGAGCAGCTCGGGGCGCGAACTCGCGGCGCTTTCCGTCTCCGTCGGGATCGTGGTCCTGGCGGTCTACGGATTTTTCGCGTTCCTGCATTAAAGTCCGTTGCATCCGCGAATGCCGCAAGCGATATGTTGCGTGCCGGGTGGGTCCGGCTTCGGCTATCGCTCCATAATTTCTCGCATAGATGCGCCCCATGCCTTCAAAACCATCGATCCTGCCTGCGCGGCGCTTGCCTCAGACGGTTGAGCAGACGGAAGCAGAGCGCGCTTACGACAAGGTGTGGGTGCGCGATCTGATTTTGCCGATGCGCATCGGCATCTGGAGCGAGGAGCAGAATCTATCGCAGCGCGTGCGCTTCACGGTCGAGCTATGGGCGGCGGGGTGCGGGCACCGGCCGGGCGATCTGACTAGCGTGATTTCTTACGATTTCATCATCGATGGCATCCGGGAGATCCTGGCCGAAGGCCACATCCTCCTGACCGAGACGCTCGCCGAGCGCATTGCCGCGCATTGTCTCTCGCACAGGCGCGCGGAGAAGGTGCGGGTCGTGGTCGAGAAGCTCGACCGCGTTCCCGGAGCTTCGCTCGGCTGCGAGATCATGCGGCTGAAGGCTGGTTGCGAACGATAAGCGCGCCGTCATTCGGAATCCGGTTGATTGCCCGGCAAAGACCCCCTCACTCGGTCTCTCTCCGCGAGCTGGCATCCCAGCGTGGCCGCATCCGCAAGCGGATGCGGCTGGAGAAAGGCCCCCAGAACTATCGCTGCGGATAATTCTAGCGGGGCGAAGGACGGGATGAGGAGGGGACGCTGTCAAGCAATCGGCCGGACTCAATATCAATCGCCCCAGCCGGCCACCGCCTTAACCTCCAGATATTCCTCAATCCCGAAGCGGCCCCACTCGCGGCCGTTGCCCGATTGCTTATAGCCGCCGAAAGGCGCCCTCGGCTCGTTGAAGGCGCCGTTGAGGTTCACATTGCCGGCGCGGATGCGGCGCGAGACCCGGCGTGCCCGCTCGATATCGCCGGAGGAGACGTAGCCGGCAAGGCCGTAGGGCGTATCGTTGGCGATGCGGATCGCGTCCTCCTCGTCCTTGAAGCCGGCGATCGACAGGACGGGGCCGAATATCTCCTCGCGCGCTATGGTCATATCGCTGGTGACGTTGGTGAACACGGTTGGCCGCACGTAATAGCCTTTGTTGAGGCCCGCCGGGCGGCCGGGACCGCCTGCCGCGAGCGTGGCGCCTTCCTGGATGCCCTTCTCGATGAGCGCCTGGATTTTCTCCCACTGCGTCCGGTTGACGACCGGGCCGATAACCGTGCCGGCCTCCCTTGGATCGCCGGTCTTCGTCTTCTCCGCCGTGGCCTTGGCGATGGCCGCCGCCTCCTCCATCCGCGACATGGGCACGAGCATGCGCGTGGGCGCGTTGCAGGACTGCCCCGAGTTCATGAAGCATTGCGCCGCGCCGCCGCCGATGGCCTTCTCGAAATCCGCATCCTCAAGGATGATGTTGGCCGACTTGCCGCCAAGCTCTTGCGTAACGCGCTTCACGGTGGGGGCCGCGCGCTGAGCCACGTCGATGCCGGCCCGTGTCGAGCCCGTGAACGAGATCATGTCGAGCCCCGGATGCGAGGCCATGGGCGCGCCCACCTCAAGCCCCAGCCCGTTGACGAGGTTGAACACGCCGGCGGGCACCCCCGCCTCGTGCAGGACTTCGGCGAAGATCAGCGCGGATGTGGGCGTGTACTCGGAGGGCTTCATAAGCATGGTGCAGCCTGCAGCCAGCGCCGGAGCCACCTTGCAGGCGATCTGGTTCAGCGGCCAATTCCATGGCGTGATCATGCCAGCCACGCCTACGGGCTCGCGCAATAGCATCGCGGAGCCGAGGCGCTCTTCGAACGGATAGGTCTTGAGCACCTCAAGCGTGGTCATCAAGTGGCCGAGTCCGGCCCCTGCCTGGGCACGCTCGGCGAAGGGCAGCGGCGCGCCCATCTCGTCCGATATGGCGGCGCCAATCTCCTTCATGCGGGACTTGTAGACCTCGATGACGCGCTGGAGCAGAGCGATGCGATCCTCCCGCGAGGACATGGAATAGCTTTCGAAGGCGCGCCGGGCGGCGGCGACCGCCTTGTCCACATCCGCAGCGCCGCCGAGCGCCACCTCGTACAGGACCTCTTCGGTGGCCGGGTTCACGACCGGGATGGTTTTGCCCGCGGCGGGCGCGGTCCACGCCCCATCGATGTAAAACTTGAGACGGTCAACCATCGCGAAACCCTTTCACGCTCGCGCCGCATGGCATGCCACGCCGCGGCGTTATTTTCCTTAGCCGGGCACTTATATGAAATCCGGTCCGGCCGTTCGCAACCCTCACGGAAATGCCGAAGGCGTGATCCGGGATCGTCACGGGCGCGGCGCCCTTTATGAGCCCGGATATGGCGCAAACGCCGCTCCCGGACGAGCCGCCAGGAACCATTCAACCGGATTTCGCGTCAGGCGACGGCTTCATATTGCGGCGCAAGCTCGCGTCCGGCCAGAAGCGCCCCCAATGCAGGGAAGCTGCTGACGACCGATTTTGCACCGCTCCTCTTGAGATCGGCAGCCGCGTGATAGCCCCAGCTTACGCCGATGCCCGTCACCTCCGCGCATGAGGCCATGATCATGTCGTAGGACGTGTCGCCGATCATCACGGTCGTTCCGGGAGCGGCGCCGGTTTCATCCATCGCCTGCAAAAGCATGGCCGGATGCGGCTTGGAAGGGGCGTTGTCCGCCGTCTGCAAGGTCGCGAACATGCCGCGCAAGCCGTTTTGCTCGATGAAGCGCTCAACGCCCCGGCGGGATTTGCCGGTGGCGATGCCCAGCAGCACGTTCTCCCTCGCGGCGAGGCTGAACAGCAGGGAAGCCGCGCCCTCGAACATCGGCTCTTCCGAATTCGGCTGACGGCGCAAGGTCATGCACCATTCGCGATAGGAGCGGGCAAGCTCGCACCGGGTGTCCGGGTATTGGTCCGGAGCAAGCATCAGCAATGCTTCGGGGACGGAAAGACCTACGGTGCGCAAAATATCGGCGCGCGCCGGTGTGGAGAGGCCCGCTGCCTCGAACGTAAGGCGCATGGCCTGCACGATCAGGTGCTGGCTATCGACGAGCGTGCCGTCGCAGTCGAAAACTATGAGGTTGGGTACTAATGTCATTTCGAGCCATCGCCTAGTTCTGGTTGTGCAGCGTGTCTCCATCCAACGCCAACAATGCTGGACCGGCTGGATTACGCCGCGCTGACCAGACTAGAATTGCAACCTTAGGTTAATCCCGCACTAATAACGGGCGCCTAGCCTTCGTAGCGTTGTGCGTCGAAGCCCAGGAGCTCGAATGTCCGCGCCATATGCGCGGGGAGCGGGGCGGAGATATCGATATCCCCGATTTTTTCGTCCCTTAGCGTCAGGCGCCTGGCGTGAAGATGCAGCTTGTTTTCAATACCTTCCATTGGCAATTCGGCTATTTCACCATATTTTTGATCGCCTAAAATGGGCGTACCCAGAATATCCATGTGGGCGCGGAGCTGGTGCTGGCGGCCCGTCACGGGCTTGAGGGACACCCAGGCGAGGCTTTGCGCCGCCCGGTCGATGACCGAATAATAGGTGGTGGCGTGCTGGGCCAGTTCCTGCTCGCCGGGCCGGGCCTTGCGCACGCGGTCGCCGTCCGGCCCCGAAGCTTTCACGAGCGGCGCCTCGACTTTGCCTTGCTGCGGCTTCGGCACACCGCGCACGATGGCCCAATAGATTTTCTGCACCGAGCGCGTTTGGAAGAGCCGGCCGAGCCGGGCCGCGGTCTGGCGGTCCTTCGCCACCACCAGAATGCCGGTGGTGTCGCGGTCGAGCCGGTGGACGAGGCGCGGGCGCTCGCCGCCGAAGCGGTCCGCCATGCCGGTAAGCAGGCCGTCTATATGGCGCTTGGTGTTCGTCCCGCCCTGCACGGCGATGCCGAAGGGCTTGTTCAGCACGGCGATGTAATCGTTCTCGAACACGATCATCCGCTCGATGTAATCGCGGTCGGCCTTGGAGAGCCCCGGCGGGGCTTTCAGCGAGGGCGCGGCCTCGGCGGCGGGGGCGGCGAAGTGCGTGGGGATGCGGATTTCCTGGCCGGCGCTCAGCCGCGCGTCGGCCTTCATGCGGCCGCCATCGACGCGCACCTGGCCCGTGCGCACGAGCTTCTGCACCAGCGTATGCGGCAGCGACGGATAATATTTCTTCAGCCAGCGGTCGAGACGGAGCCCGTCATCGTCCGCGCGAACGGCGCGTTTTTCGATGCTCATGCTGGCAATTTCGCCGGCTGGGGCGCAAAGTAAAGGGGAACGTTGAGCGCAGGTAAGCATCCGTTAACCGATTTTCCCCGGATTTGTGCGGAACTTTGGGCCGCCCCTTCAGATTGAAACAATATACCGTATGCGCGTTACAGTTTTATTAAACCCGGAGGCGTTTGAATAAGACCTTGAAAACAATACAAAGTTTCGCGACCAGCAAGGGCTTCGCGGCTGCCGTTTTTGGTTAATTCACAAGTTTCGGGTATATTTAAACGGATTTTGGAATCATGGAATCCGGCCAAAAACGCGAAAAGATTCGCAAAAAGCGGTGGGCGAAAAATATGAGGATTCCGCGTTTACCATGCCGGCATTAAGCATACGCCGGAGCTTACGGGGATCAACCCCGTGTTAACTTCCGCTTCGGAGCTGGGCTTTTCTTCGCGCGCTCTGGCACAAGCTTGTAGGTCCGGTCGAACTCCGCGCGCGCGATGATGTACGGCTCACCCGCGCGCTTCCGCTTGGCCGGATCGAACACATCGGCGATCATGCAATTCGCCGCGCCGTACTGCTTCTCGCCCCAAGGAGCCATGATTGAAATCGGCCGGCCGAACGGATTTTTGACGGCAACGGCCTCTCCGCGCGCGAGGTAAACGATCTTTTTGCCGGGCTTCAGCGCGTATCGCGCCTGGAATGTCTCGGGCTTCACCACCCAGCGCTCGCCTCCCACCCCAGTGACGACGTAATCGCCGGGTTCGGCAATATTCTTCGTCTCCGTGGTGCCGTCCGCCAGTACGGTCTTCACGGGGGTTTGCCGTTTGGCGGGCCGGGCGTGAACTTGCGCCACCTTGCGATAGACCTTGCCACCGCGGTCGAGGGCATCCGCAAGCGCGGACGCGCCCGGCTCCATTTCGCGCTCACTCTGCTTCCCGCCGCTCATGGCCTGCCCGCCGCTGTTAGAACCGCTTCCCTATTGCGCCGGCCGCTCGAAGGGCTCGGTATGCTCGCGCCATAGCCACTCGGCCTGCGCCTGCAGTGTTTCCTTGCCGAGTTCCTCAAGGACTTGCCCGGCAGTCCAGGTGGATTCTTGGCCCTTCTCGATGGCTTCAAGCCGGGAGTATGCGGTTTCAAAGACGTCCCTTTGCGATGCATATTGCTTGATCAGCTCAAGATGGACACGGTTATCGCGCGCGGAAAGCTCGAAAACGGCGAATACCCCAAGGAGCACTTGCCAAACCACGCCAAATTGTTCGGGCTTCACCCAGTCGTGCCATAATAATTGGCCATGCCCATTGGGCGTCAAGGTCAGGAGAACGAGTACGGCGGTGGTAAACAAAGAGCCAATAATTGACCGGCGGGCGACCAATTTCTCGCGCTTAAAGCGGTTGAAATGGTGAAGCTCCTTGCCAAACAGCCATTGCTTCTGATGGATCAGCCAATGTGCCTTGGCAATCTTGACGCCGCCGCTGCTCGATTTGGGCAGATTGCATCCCTGGCAAAATTCGATGGAGCGAACCGCTTGGGCGATCCAATGCACCACGCCGGGCTGCCTGGGCAGGCAGGATACCCAGGCCCATCGGCCGATGCCTGCGGCGCGCCAGAAATAAACCGTCCGCATTGCTTCCGCGAGGGTGCGATATTCGATGTAGCGGTCGTTGACGGACAGGGTATGGATGCGCCGGGCCATAAGCGCCACCACGACAGTGATGGCAAAATAAAACCAGGGCGCATAATGTGAGAGATTGACGAAATTCAGCGCCAGGATCGAGCCGAACGCCAGATAATAGATGTAGTTTTCCGAGCTTCGGACCTTATCGGCAAAATAGACGGATAGTCCATCCGCCGCGTTGTACACCGTCTCGGTAACCTTGAGTTCTTCAATCCTATCCGCGGGGCCGGATAGGATCGGATGAGACTTCGCAATCGCGTCCCGGTTGCGCATCACATCATGATTGTATTTATCCATCCGCTTGAAAATCGAGCCTATTTCGCTTTTGCCGCGCGGCTGTCCGGTCTCGCCCGTTGAGACCTGCGCGGTGGCCGGATCGAGCCGAATGAGCAAGCCGGGTTCCGGAGGGGTGAGGGGCGAGAGCGTGGTCTTATGGAGAGCGTACTTCTCGGGTGAAGAGCCTTGCGCAAACCACTCTACCTGCTGCTGCGTGCCGCCAGTGCCGCGCGCGGCCAGGCCGTCCCAAATCGCAAACAGGATCTGCGCGTGGTCGACAATCATCGCGCCCGCGCGCGCATATTGTTCGTTGCGGGGCTCGCCATCGGCTTTCCAGGCATCGCCCTCCGGCAGCCGGGCCATTTTCACGTACAGCGCCTGGTCCAAAAGCTCCCAGAAGTCTGCCTTCGACTCCTCCGTGCCGAAGTCGCGCTCGTAGTCGGCCTCGGGTATTGGCAGGATGGCGATCAAATCCGCCCCAAGCTCTTTCATGGCGGTCTTCGCGATCATGCGGTCAGCGCCTTCCGCGAGAGCGGACAGAACCACAAAGGGCGACGAGCGATAGTGCTTTCTCAGCTTGCCGCATTCCTTTTTGAGAGCGGCGATCAATTTTTCGGTTGTTTCTGGCTTGAATTTCCGATGGCCGGTTGCGCCGATGACGATTGGCACCCGGCCACCCCAGCGTTGAGCTACATCCGCTTTGGCATTTCCGGCCTTCAACGCATCCTTAGGCATGACCCCGCCTTCCCCCCCGCGGCAAATATAAATATTTAACGTTTAGCACGGGCTAAATATTAAGCAACTCGATTACCTCGATGTTTCCGCCTGCGGCTTACCCCTCACCCCTACCCCTCTCCCGCAAGGGGAGAGGGGACGTGCCCTGCCCGTAAGGAAGAGCGTAATTCTAGGGTTCCTTCTCCCCTTGCAGGAGAAGGACAGGATGAGGGGTAGGCCACGTGCTGTGCCGGCCGGTGCAGGACACCCATGCCCAAGCGGAAACATCGGGGTAACCAGGTTAAGCAACGGCGCTGCCGGCAGTATCCAGTTTGTGACAGAATTGAATCCACGTTAGATAGTGGGCCATGGAAGGCTCCGGACCCTACATTCAGCTCCTCGCACGAACACCCGCCTTTGCGGCATTCAGCCCGGCGCAGTTGCAAACGCTTTACGGCTTTTGCGCGCTGAAAGCGCTTGCCAAGGGCGAGGCGGCTTCGATTGCGGGAGCGGGCGTGGACGAGCTTTGCATTGTCGTGTCCGGCCGCGTGGCGGCGCGCGACGGCCGTGGCTGTGAAGCTGGGCGCGGCGAGGCGGTCGAGGCGGCGGCTTTTTTCACGCGCACGCCCGCACAAGTAACGGCCATTGCGCTGCGCGAGACCGTGCTGCTCACGCTTGGCTGGGAGGATCTCACGGCTGCGTTCCAGGCTTACCCCGATCTGACCGGCGCCGTCCTGGCCCGCATGGGTGCGGAACCCGCGGAGGCACGCCACGCGCCGCCTGCGCCAACGCGCCTTGTTGTCTGCCCGGCCGGCTCGGGCGCGCGCCTGGACCATCGGGTAAAGGAAGTGCTGCTCGCGGGGCTGGAGAGCGTCGCCGAGGTCCGGGTCTTGAGCCGGCAGAGTTTCGGGGCCGGCATGCCCGGCGCGCTGGCGCTGGATTCGCCCGAAATCGCGCACTGGCTGCAGGAGCAGGAGCTTGAGTTCGATCTCACTCTGACCGTCATCGATGAAACAGACCTCGATTTTGCCAAGGAAGCCATCGGGGAGGCGGACGAGGTTCTGTTCATCGCCGGCGGGAAAGAAGCCGGGTTGTCCGCGCTCGAACGGCACGCCTTGCAGGTGAGGGGGGCCGCGCATTGCCGGCTTGTATTTCAGGACGGCGAAAGCTGCCCGGCCGGCCGCGCGGCCGGATGGCTGGAGCATCGCGTATACGGTCATGTGCAAGCGCTGGATTTCGACAGCGGCCCGGCGGTGCAGCTCATGGGGCAGGCCCTCACAGGCAAGGGGCACGCCATCGCCGCGGCAAGTGCCGGCGTTTACGCCGCCGCGATATTGGGCACGCTGCAGGCCTTGGAGGAGTATGGGCTGCCGGCTGTAGCGCTGGCGGCGGCGGGAAGCGCGGTTTTACCGGCCGGACTTTTGGCATGCGGGAAGCTTAACGCCGCGAGCGCGATTTTCCAGGAACTGGCCAATCCCATACTGTGGAAGCGGTCCTCCCGGCCGGAAGCTGGCCTGTACGACCCGGTGCCGCTGGACAATTTCCTGGTCGGCGCCTTGCAGGGGCTGGAGATCCCCACGCCGCCGGCCCTTCGCCGCGGTATCGCGTTCGCTTTCGGCTGGCGCGGCCGAGGTGCACCGCACTGCCAAGCTGCATGGCGCGGTGCGGGCCGGCATCGCGCCTCCGGGCATGCTGCCGCCTCTGATCCTTGAGGGCGGCGACATTCTTGTCAGCGGAGAGAACGAAACCGAAGCGTTGCTGGGCACGGCAAGAAGCCTTTCCGCCTCGCCCGTGCTGTCCGTTTACGCCGAGATGCCGCCGCTTGGGCCTTCGCCGATGTCATATCGCAGCTTGACCGGAGGCGGACTGCTGCGCGCCGCGCAAGGCATCGACAAGCGCGTCCGCGCCGACACCGTTCTTGGGGCTGCCCACGGCAGCCACGCCCGCGCTCATGGCGCCCGGCCGTTCGTCCTGCCAGTGCCAGAGGGGATTGCGCCGATGGATTGGCCGCAATGGGCCGCCTTGCGCGATATGGCCTACGAATGGACCTTGCGCGAGCTTGAGGTGCAAGCTGGCTCCGGATAGCCCGGGATAAGCTTGAGATGTTATTGTTCTACAAGACGATTTTGGCATGGTTAACAGTGCCGCCTCCGGCAGGGTGTTGGAACACGGAGCAGCATTGGAGGTTATCTCCAGCGGTATCCTCCGTGGGCGGCCACATCCCGGAGCGTGGTCTCTCGAAGTAGTTAAGTGGGCCGGCAGGGTTGCTGGCCCGAGTAAGGCGGTTGCCTCAATGCCGCTTGCCCTGACGTTGGCATTGCGAAATCTGTTCCATGACCGGCTCCGCTTCGTCGCAACCGTGATCGGCATCGTTTTTTCCGTCGTTCTCGTGATGGTGCAACTGGGCCTTTATCTGGGCTTCAGCCGCATGGTCACGACGATGGCCGATCACGCCGATGCGGACCTCTGGATCGTGTCGCAGGGTTCCAACTCCTTCGAAGACCTGTCGCTGCTCGATATGGACGCACGAGGCAAAGTGCTGGCGGTTCGCGGCGTCGCCAAAGTTACCCCGGTGGTCATTGGGTTCTCGGATTGGCGCTTGCCCGGCGGGCGGATGACCCCGGTGTTTGTCGTCGGCTCGGACCTTAATGGCGGGTTGAAGCCGTGGAATGTGGTGGAAGGCAGCGCCGGCGCCCTGGCAGAGCCGGAGGCAGTCGCCGCCGACCGCTCTTATTTCGAGCGGCTGGGAGTTTCCGGCATCGGCTCGTCCGCCGGAATCCACGGCCAGAAAGTGCGCGTGGCTGTGGCCACCGAAGGCATCCGCTCCTTCACAACGACGCCTTATGTATTCACGGAAATCGAACGCGCCCGGACTTACCTGGGGTTCCCGCCAAACAAGGCCAATCATTTGCTGGTCAAGCTCGCGCCGGGAAGCGATGCCGCCCTCGTCCGCCGGGAAATTCAGTCGAAACTCACCGATGCGGACGTGCTCACCCCGGAAGAGTTTCGCAGCCGCAGCCGCGCTTTTTGGCTGTTCGGAACAGGCGCCGGGGTCGCGCTCTTCGCGGGTGCGCTGCTCGGCGTGATCGTTGGTACGGTGATCGTCGCGCAGACGATATACGCCAGCACGAAAGATCACATAAAGGAGTTCGCCACGCTGCGCGCGATAGGCTGCTCCAACCGCTACATTTACGCGGTGATCCGGTATCAAGCGCTGCTCAGTGCCATCTTGGGATTTGCGATTGCGGGCGTGATCGGCGCTATCGTTGTGCGGGCGACAGCGAAAAGCGCCTTGCCAATCGTGATTACGCCCGAGCTGGCTGCCGGCGTGTTCGTTTTAACCGTCATCATGTGCGCGGCCTCGGCGATCGTCGCGATTATCCGTGTGCTTCGCATCGATCCCGTTGGAGTTTTGACGCGATGACCAGGCTAATCCTTGAAACAAGAGACGTCACGAAGGTCTTCGGGCGCGGGAGCGGGCTGGTGCACGCGCTCAGGCCGGTGAATCTGTCGCTGGAAGCGGGCAAATTGATCCTGTTGATGGGACCGTCCGGCAGCGGCAAGACAACCCTGCTCTCGATCCTTGGGTGCATGCTGACGCCGGACACGGGCTCTGTGCGGATTTGCGGCGTCAGCACGGAGAATGCGCGCCCGGAGGAACTTGCCGGAATCCGCCGGAAATACATCGGATTTATATTTCAGTCGTATCATTTGTTCCCAACGCTTACGGCCGTCCAGAACGTTCAGCTGGCACTCGATGTGCGCGGCGAGCGCGGCGCCAAGGCCCGGGCCAAATCGCGGGACCTGTTGGACAGGCTCGGTCTGGGTGCCAGGGCTAAAGCCTTTCCGGGCGAACTCAGCGGCGGGGAGCAACAACGCGTGGCAATCGCGCGCGCGCTCGTCGCGGACCCTGCTGTCATTCTCGCGGATGAGCCCACCGCGGCCCTTGACGCCGGCAACGGCCGCGCGATCATGACTATTCTTTTGGAGATCGCGCACAGCCACGGCAGCGCGGTATTGGCCGTAACCCACGATATTCGCGTAATGCCATTTGCGGACCGGATTATTTACATCGAGGATGGAGCGCTTACGGATAAAGAACCGGCCAATGCTTCCGCCTATCCTCTTGCGTACCGGAAGGCAGGCTAAGCTCCACTAACGCAGAAGTGTGAGCCATAGCCATAGGGCATTACCCCTCACCCTAACCCTCTCCCAATGGGAGAGGGAATCCGCTCGCAGCCGTTGAGAAAGCGTCCCCTCTCCCATTGGGAGAGGGACAGGGTGAGGGGTAATGCGCGGTGTGCGGACCAGTGATTCCGGGTGCTCGAACCCAAAAATAGCGATGAGGGCAAAATGGTTTGGCTATGCCTCGCACTTCGGCGATAGTAGGTGCTTGTCCACCGGGGGGGAATACACATGGGCAGGACCAGTTTGGCGTTCGCCAATTTGCGCGCGTTGACGATTTTGCTCGTCGTCTCGTTTCATTCGGTGCTGGCGTATCTTGGCTCGCAGCCGGGCGTCCAGCCGCCCTTCGACGCTCCCCCTTACACCTGGCGCGCCTTCCCCATTCAGGACAGCGTGAAATGGTTCGGCTTCGACCTCTATTGCGCGCTTCTCTATGTATTTCTGATGCCGCTCTTTTTCTTTATCTCCGGGCTTTTCGTCTGGCCGAGCCTCTCGCGCAGGGGCGTCCGGGCATTCCTGTACGGGCGCGTGTTGCGGATCGGCGTGCCGTTCGTTCTGGGTGCGGCCTTTTTGATGCCCGTGGCGCAATACCCCGTCTACCTGGTCACGGCTGCGGACCCGAGCTGGTCCGCGTTCTGGGCGCACTGGATCGCGCTGCCTTACTGGTCCGTCGGGCCGCTGTGGTTTTTGTGGCAGCTATTGGCGCTCAACATCGCCGCGGCTGCGCTGTTTTGGTTCGCACCTCACCTTGGCAGCCGCCTCGGCCAACTGCAAGCGAAGGCCCATGAATTTCCCGGCCGGTATCTGGCGGGCTTCGCAGGCGTGTCAGTCCTCGCCTATCTTCCCTTGGCGTCGATTTTCAAGCCATGGGAGTGGAGTCAAATCGGCCCATTTTCCGTTCAATCCGCCCAGGTGCTGCTTTTTGCGGTTTACTTTTTCGCGGGCCTTGCTGTTGGCGCGAACGGCGTCGAGCGCGGCCTCCTCCATGCGGACGGCATGCTGGCGCGCCGCTGGCGGTTCTGGCTGGGCTTGGCCGTTGCAGCGTTTTCCGCCTGGCTCATCGTCACCGCGCTGACGGTGGAGAGCAAGACGCCGCTGGTGGCCTTGGAGCGGCTTGCCAGCGTTCTTTTCGCGATTTCAAGCGTTACGGCGTGCGCAGGCTTGATTGCGGTCTTCTTGCGCTTTGCGGCCCGGCCGGTGCCGCTGGCGGGCAGTCTGGAGAGAAACGCCTACGGCATCTATCTGGTGCACTACTTCTTCGTCGTCTGGCTGCAATACCTGCTGCTCGGCGTGCCGCTTTTCGCGATGGCCAAGGGCGTTATCGTGTCCGCCGTCGCGCTGCTTTCGAGCTGGGCCGTGGCCATCGCGTTCGGCCGCATGCCGCTCGCAAGCCGGACAAGCGTCGCGGCGCGGGGCGTACAGCGGCCGGCAAACGAGGCCGCCATGCCGGACAAACCCTGAGGACGGCAGCGTGCCGTTCGCGGATCGGGCCGGTGGCAGTCATACCCAATCCGGTTCAGTGCTTCAGCGGAAGCCCCCCTCATCCTGTCCTTCTCCCCGAGGGGAGAAGGGACGCCTGAACTGCCCGCAGCGAGAATTCTAGCGTCCTCTCTCCCCTTGGGGAGAGAGACAGAGTGAGGGGGGACTTCGTGAAGCACTCAACCGGATTTCATATCAAACCTTCGCCCGGGGCAAGAATGACGGTCCCGCGAACTCATCAAGATCCCCCCTTTCTTGTAAGCGCGCCGCCAATCCTTGCAAATGCGTCGGGGTTTTCGTCCAGCTGTCTGTCGAGGTAGAGCTGGACGGGGTAGGACAGCCACCAGCTCATCGAAATGTCCCGGATACCGGTTTGCTTGACGCGGATGTGGGTAAACTCCAGCTTGTTAAACACCCATTGCAGCTTGCACAAATTGATGGCCGCGTTCGCCCCGCGGGCTGTCCGGGTACTAAACATCGCGTCTAAAATCGCCCGGAAGCCTGACCAGAACTGGTAGCCTTGTGCGCGCGGAAGGTCGCTGGCCCGGTCTTGCGGATCGTCCTTTTTGACGCCAGCCAGGCAGTCCTCGCGTTCGAGCGTTGGGTCGTTGGTAATCATGATGACATGAATCGGAAGCCCGGGCTCGATCCACTCGATCGCCGTGACCAAGTCGATTAGCGATGTCGCGCCGAAATTCTCGAAATATCCGCCATCCACGACGCGCGCCCGCACAACGCCGCCCGCGACGATATCGGCCTGAGGCGAGACGATAGGAAAACGCGAGCTGAGGGACGCGGCGGTGCTCAACTTGAAGTCGGATTTCGCCTTGTCCTTGCATTGAAGGTTATATTTCCTGGGCGCGCCCGCGGGAATGCAGTTGCAGTTGCCGTTTCCGTAACGCCAGCTGTCGCCGTTTTCTCCTCCCACGGGCTCCAGCGTTGCATTGAAGATCTCGTGGAGATCGTGCGCGTCGTTAAAAATCCGCCTCACCGAGCCATTCCCGTCGCAGTAGGACGGATACAAATGGGACGCGATCACGCGGCGGCCATCCGGCGCGGAAGTCGCATTCAGCAACAGAAGCGGCCTCCATTCGCCCTCCGGCGACGGGTCCGGTCCGAAAGTGAGGAAACCCGATGAGAGCGAATCTTTGCCGGTTATCCGCTTGTAATGCCGCTCCCATGCCTTTTCGAGGGCCACTGCCCGGTCGGCGCCTAATCCCTCGCTAATATTTTCGAGGACCGTGTTCAAACCTACAAAATCGACTCCACTCATTCTCAAGAAAACAGGAGATAGGAAATCGCCCGAGGCGAGAACTTCCAGACAATTCTGCCAGGAAGCATTGTATGGCCTCTTGTCATCCAAGTCCTTGTAATCGCTGAGGCCCAGAATGGCGGATGCCCAATCTTGCCGTGGGGATTTATAATTGGCAGCGCCATACCAATCCTGGATCGCGGCGCGCGTGGAAAACGTGTTCCTTTCCCCGGCCTCGATCTCGCCGATCATCCGGCAAGGGCTTGCCTGAGCCGATGGCTGCCTGCCATCCTTCAGTGCCGCGGAGAAAAATGCGATGCCTGGCCGATCCGCCTGAAACCCCTGACATGGCGAAAATTCTGTTGACGCTGCCTACCCCGTTCTCATCGAGGATGCGGCCGAGCGCGGCCGTCGTAAAAAATGCGGACCTGCTCGCTCCGCCCTGAGCCGCCACAAGCACGAGGGACGGGCATTGCTCACTGGCATCCGCGCACGAATTAGCGCGCTTCCAATGGTCGATGGCGGCGCGCAGTTCTATCTGCCCCTGTGCTGCATCCTCCTTGGCCGTGACGAAATGCGCTTTGTTCGTCATGGCCAGTACGGCCAGCAGGACGAGGAAGATTATGACAACCGGAAGCCCTGTGCGCGCGGTTCCCCAAGAGAGGATTGAGAATAGCGGAACCCAAACGCCGAGAACCACTGGCAGCAAAAGCGCCCGGTCGGCGAAGCGTGTAATGGACGCCGGGTCCACAATCAGCAAAATCAGCCAGCAAATCACCGTAATAACAATTGCGGGAACGATGGCGTCTCTCCAGTCCGGAAACTTATGCCTTATTTTGAAAATGCTGGCATACGTAAATATCCACAGCAAGGCCATAATGAGTGGAAAGCACAATCGTATCCATTGCAGCAATGGCAGTCCGTATATAATCATAAAGTTGTCTTCTGGATTGAAAGAATAATATTTAAGCATCTCTCTCTGTGGATGAAACCATAGAAACCAAACAATAACAGCAAATAAGCACATGCCTATGCCTATGCTTACAAAGAAATACGTTATTGTTAGTTGCCCCTCGAATGCCAGCGCGGCCCTCGATGAAATGAATAGAACCGCGGCGAGCATGGTCGCCTGTATCAGCAATAACGTATTGGGGATCGGCAGATCGGTGGAGATCGGCACCTTTTTTGCTATCATATAGTCTAACAAATCGGTAAATTCCCAGTGCGTCTCGTATTGAGAGCGCCCCAGCGCAAAAAGGCATCCGCATACGAGCAACAGGGGAACGAATTTTCGAAAAAATTCCGCAGTCTTGGTATCCTCTATCGCGTTGCCGGTGCCATTCGCCTTTGAAAGGCGGTGCTCCCAATCGATGGAAAGAATGGCAAAAAAGTACACCGGCAAGAGCCAGGTAAATATCAATAAGAAATAGAAGACAGTCCAGTATATACGCTCCGGCCATGGACTGGACCTAACCTCAAGAAATAGATCCATCGATTGTACGGCAAATGTAAAAATAGCTATTCCGATGGCCGCACTGATAACGCTTATGCGGGCTTGATAAAGTAGCCGAAAAAAGTACTTTATGAAGTCAACGATCCGTATGACGCTGGCAAGTATAGCTTTCCATCGTCCATCGGCGCCGGGCTTATTATTACAATTCCGCATGGGTTCGCCACGGGCTTCTGTATTCATTTTATACTCCGAGGGAAAGAGTACGGTTATACTTGCAGAGGGGGATGACCGAAACTGCGGCAAGCGCGGACCAACGCTGCGGGCCCCTGACCGCTCGATACAATTTATCATTCATTAGACGTTTACAAAACACTTTCCAGTAACCAGCGGACGGGCCTCGAACCGGGGACGGAGCCATGCCCCCCCCGCCGCGGCAGGCCCCAGAATCTCCACGCCACGGTCATGGAATTTGTTTGGGATGGGCCGTCCAGCGCGATGGGCAGATGGTACTTCGCTTGCCGCCGGCTTGCTCCTGCGCTAGATGGAAAGAACCATCGCACCGGACCCATGCCGGAAAGCAGCGGGGCATGGCGCTCAAAAACGGGTGAGAAAACACTTATGACCAAGAAGACCGCCCTCATTACAGGCGTTACGGGGCAGGACGGCGCCTATCTCGCACGGCTTCTGCTCGCAAAGGGCTACGAGGTGCATGGGATTAAGCGGCGCGCCTCTTCGCTCAACACCGGCCGGGTCGACGCTCTCTATGTGGACCCGCACGAGCAGGAGACATCCTTTTTCCTGCATTACGGCGACATGACCGATGCGACAAATCTCATCCGGCTCTGCCAAACGATCCGGCCGGACGAGATTTATAACCTCGCCGCGCAAAGCCACGTGCAGGTGAGCTTCGAAACCCCGGAATACACCGCAAACTCCGATGCGCTTGGCACGCTAAGGCTGCTTGAGGCTTTGCGCATTCTGGACATGCGGGCCACGCGGTTCTACCAGGCTTCGACCTCAGAGCTTTACGGGAAGGTGCGGGAAACGCCTCAAAGCGAAACGACGCCCTTCTATCCGCGCTCGCCCTACGCCGCGGCCAAACTTTACGCCTACTGGATCACGGTCAATTACCGCGAGGCTTACGGCTTTCATGCCTCCAACGGCATCCTGTTCAACCATGAAAGCCCGGTGCGCGGCGAAACCTTCGTCACGCGCAAGATCACCCGCGCCGTCGCCGCTATCGAACTCGGCATGCAGGATTGCCTTTATCTCGGCAACCTCGACGCCAAGCGCGATTGGGGCCATGCCCGCGACTATGTCGAAGGCATGTGGCGCATCGTGCAGCAGCCGGAGCCGGACGATTACGTGCTTGCAACCGGCGAGACCCACTCGGTGCGCGAATTCGTGGAGGCTGCCTTCAAGCACGTGGACCGGGAGATCGTATGGTCCGGCAAGGGCCTTGAGGAAACCGGCAAGGACCGGCGCACGGGCCAGGTTCTCGTCCGCATCGACCCCGCCTACTTCCGCCCCACCGAGGTCGAACTCTTGCTGGGCGACCCGCGCAAAGCCCGCGAAAAACTCGGCTGGCAGCATCGGACGCCGTTTGCGGAATTGGTCTCCGAAATGGTCGCGGCCGACATGCGCTTCGCAAGCCTCGAAAAGGAGAGCGGCAACGCAGCGCTCCAGGAAGTGCTCGGCGATATAGTCTTCGGCACGTCCGGCTTTAGAGACTGAGCGATACATAGGCTGCTTCGCTTTGGCTGCGGCAAAAGACCCCCTCACCCCAGCCCTCTCCCCAAGGGGAGAGGGAGCGCTAGAATTCTCGCTGCGGATAATTCGGGGGTCCCTTCTCCCCTCGGGGAGAAGGACAGGATGAGGGGGGACTTAGCGAAGCAATCGGCAGGAGATGGAGCAATGAAGCCTTTCGATCTTTCGGGAAAGCGTGTTTTTGTGGCGGGGCACCGGGGGCTGGTGGGCTCCGCGATTGTGCGCCGGCTCGCGCGAGAGTCTTGCACGGTGCTGACGGCGGGCCGCGCCGAACTCGATCTGAGACGCCAGGAGTCCGTTGAACGCTGGCTTGATGCAGAGCGCCCGGACGCTGTGTTTTTCGCCGCGGCCAAGGTGGGCGGCATTCTCGCGAATTCCACTTATCCGGCGCAGTTCCTTTACGACAACCTCGCGATTGAAACGAACCTCATCCACGCCTCCTACCTGGCCGGCGTCAAAAAGCTCGTGTTCCTGGGGTCCTCCTGCATCTATCCGAAGCTCGCGCCGCAGCCGATCAAGGAAGAGGCGCTGCTGACCGGCCCGCTTGAGCCTACGAACGAATGGTACGCCATCGCGAAAATCGCCGGCCTCAAGCTGTGCGAAGCCTACCGCCGCCAATATGGCTGCGATTTCGTATCGGCGATGCCCACAAATCTCTATGGGCCCGGCGACAATTTCGATCTTGCGGCGAGCCACGTCCTGCCCGCCCTGATCCGCAAGATGCACGACGCGAAAATGGCCAAGGCGGCCGAGGTTGTGCTTTGGGGCACCGGCGCACCGCTGCGCGAGTTCCTGCATGTGGACGATTGCGCCGATGCGCTGGTGCACATCATGAAGCACTACTCCGAGAACCAGCACATCAATATGGGCTCGGGGGAGGAGCTTCCCATCCTCGAACTAGCCCAGCTCGCCGCCCGTGCGGTTGGCTTCGAGGGCAAGATTGTGCACGACCTGTCCAAGCCCGACGGCACGCCAAGAAAGCTGATGGATAGTAACAGGCTCAGAGCGCTCGGCTGGCAGCCCAGGATCGGCTTGGAGGAAGGGATTAGGGAAACCTACCGATGGTTCCTCGGCCAGCAAGATTTGGCCGGGAGCCTTGACCAGGGTTGCCAGACCGGCCCGCGGTGCTAAGAACACTGTAAATTATGGGGAATGCGGCGGATTCCCGTTTCGCAAGGCACCGGGCGGTCATGAATTCGAAGCCGGACATTCATTGCATAACATTTGGCGGGGGCTCCAAGCGTTTCCGGGCAGCGGCGCATCGTTTGGCGCGGCAAGCAGCCGCGAGCGGTTTCTTCACGGCTGCTACCGCGGTAACCGACCTGGAACTGCTCGAAGACGAGCAATTCCGGGCTGAGCACGGCGCGTTCGCGGCCAGCAACCGGCGCGGCTTTGGATATTGGATATGGAAGCCCTACATTCTCCTTCGCAAACTGCGGAACGTCAGGGATGGCGATATCGTCTTTTATTGCGATGCGGGATGCGAGATTAATCCACTCGGAGCAAAAGTATTCGCCGAATATGTCAGGCTGCTGCAACAGAACGAAGTGCTGCTATTCCGCCTGTCCCAGTTGAATGAGCATTGGACGAAAGGCGATTTGCTCGACCTCTATCCCCAGTTAGCCGGGCAAAGGCAGTTCATGTCCGGGATAATTGGATTCCGTGTCTGCGATTCAACGCGGGCTCTTGCTCAAGCCTGGTACGATCTGTGCCGCGCCGGCAATTACCGCTATCTTGACGACACAAAATCCGCTGTTCCAAACCATCCAGGTTTTGTCGAGCATCGCCACGACCAATCCTGCCTATGCGCAGCAGTGTCGAGCGCCTGTCCATCGTTGGCGTTCTTAGATGGCGATCCAATGGAGCTTGGTAGGAGGATGATCGGCCAGCCCATAATCATTACAAGGAACAAGACCGGACATAAAAGAACCTTGACCTGCAGCTTTCTTAACTACTCATTTATTTTGTACCACAAATGGGGCAAGAAACCGCAATTTGTAATGCAACGGCGGGAGCGTCCCTTGTATCGCGATGACGGCCCGGATTGGCTAGCGGCCAGGGCGTATCATGCTTTGCGCGCCGCCCTTGCCAGCCGGGGCTACCCGCTTCCGCCATCGATTGACGAGCCAACGGGTCATGAGAGCCTTGCCTTCATCGCTGAGACACTGCGCCGGAAAATCCCCGACCTCGACGGCACCAGCTTCGTCCGGCTGTATCTTCAGTTGATTTGGCGCGATGCGAAGCAGGGGCACGGTTCCCTACACCCCGCGCTGACGCTCGCCGCGCGCTTCCCGCGCTCGCTCGCCAAGCTTGCCCGCGAGGAAATAGCGCGCAAGCGATACGCGTGGCGCATGAGCCGCAAACGCGGGGGCGCCAAGTCAAAGGCGGGGAATTCCAAACTGGCGCCCTTCGAGCATGCCCGTATCAAGGTCCGCTGTTTCGGAAACTGGCCCGACTTTGACGATTCCCTGCGATACCTCACGCCCGGCGGCCGGGGCCAATGGGAGGGCGTGGCCTTTATAACCAGCGATGAGGTCAGGCCCGATTGGGTTGGGATCTTCAACCACCCCGGCCGGCTTCCGGCGGAATTTGCGGCAAGTCCCAATCGGGTGTTCTACGCCATAGGCGAGCCGCCCGTTCCGGAATTTCATCGACTCCATGTGGGGCAGGGCGAGGGCAGCCTTGTGCTGACCTGCGATGAGACCCTTGCCAAATCCAGCGGCCAGCCCCGCGATTACCTTCTTGCCCCAACTTTTACCCGGACCTGGTCCGTGCGGCGCAGCTATGACGAGCTGGCCCAATCGGATTTCCCCGAAAAGCCTAAGCTGCTGTCCTGGGTTACGTCGGACAAGGTCTGGCTCGACGGCCATCGCCGCCGCATGGATTTTCTGGAGCGGTTGCGTTCCAAGATCGATTTCGATCTTTACGGGCGCGGGTTTACACCGTTGGCGGACAAATGGGATGGGATCGCGCCTTACCGTTACTCGATCGCCTTCGAAAATGCGCAGGCGCCCTATTATTTCACCGAAAAGCTGATGGATTGCTTCGTCGCCGGTGCCATGCCCCTCTATTTCGGCTCACCGGAAATCGGCAAGTTTTTTCCCCCGGACTCGATGGTCGTCATCGACCCGGACGACCCGCGGTTTTTCGAAAAGATCGAGGAAGTCATCGCTTCCGATCTTTGGCTGGAGCGGCGCGGCGCCATTCAGGAAGCCAAGCGCCTGGTGCTGGAGGAGTATAACGTTTTTGCCTGGCTGGCGCGCATGGTGACAACGCTGGACCGGCCGCCCGCGCCCGTACGGCATATTACCGTCGCCCCGGTGCGCAACCGTGGCTGATAGCGAACCCGGTCGAATGCTTCCAGATCGTCATCCGGAAATGCCGCAAGGCATTATCCGGGATCGTCAAAGGCGCCGGCGCCCGTAAAGATCCCGGATAGCGCCTTCGGCGTTTCCGGGACTTGATTACCCCGATGTTTCCGCTCGTGACCACGAAGACCCCCTCACCCCAGCCCTCTCCCGCGGAGGGGAGAGGGAGCAGGCCGAGCCCGTTGAGAGGGCGTCCCCTCTCCCCTTGCGGGAGAGGGACAGGGTGAGGGGTGAGCCACATGTTGCTCGCGCCGGCATACGATTTCGATGGCTGAGCGGAAATATCCGGGTAATCAAGTTCCGGGATGACGGCTGCGGAAGCAATCAACCGAAACTCATATGAGAGGGGGCTGGCGGTGGTCCCGGCCTTTGTCAGAGCTTCAACCAGCGCTCCGGCACGATATCGCCGTAATCCGAACGCCCTCGAAACCACACGCGTGGAGCAATCACGATGCGCTCGCGGCCGTCGCCCAGCCAGGCGCCCCACCAGCTGAAGCTGCTGTTGGCGATGACGGCGTGCTGGCAGGCCCGCATCAGGGCGAGGTCGCGCTCGGGCCTCTCGCCGTTCCAATCGATCACCTTGGCGCCTTCGCCGCCGATTTTGTTTTCCCGGACCCAGGCCGGGTCGTTGGAAAACACATAGAAACGCAAGCCGGGGCCGATCTCTTCCCGCAGCAGCGTGACGGCCTCGCGGTAATAGTCCTCCGAGCAGGTGCCAAACGTCTTATTGTAGTCCGTGTTGTTTACATAATCTCCGCGGCGGACGTGAAGGAAGGCGGAGGGCCCGCTTGCGATCCGGGCCAGAGCGGCACTGTTTTGCGTATCGAGGGGCTCGCGCAGGGTGAACTCCTGGCGGACGATGCCGGCGATATCCGCGAAATAGCGCTCGCACTGCCAGAATCCGCTCAGTTTGACGTTGCGGCGTATGCCCAGGATCGCCGGATGGAACAGGGCCGTTTTCTCGCGAACGACCTCCGGATCGGCGGGAATTAGAAACGGAAGGAGCTTCGCCAATCGTCTCCGCATCCTGCCCGGCCTTTTAAGGCCGCCGGCCTCGGCAGCCGTGGCAATGCGGCCGCCGGTTTGGAAGCGGTGAAGCCCGTAGACCCGGTGCGTCCCAGGCCGCTGTTTCCCAATATAAAGCAACAACTCGGCGCCATTGACATGCGCGAGCCGGCGCGCTGCCGCGTATTGAAACATCTGATTGCCGAGCCCGCTGGTAATACCGGCAACCACATAGTCCGCGGTGTTACTCAAAACTACCCCTCCTTAACCGGCCGCTCGAATATTCTAACGTCGATCCGAGACGGCTTTCGCGTCCCTGCCTGCCCGGAAGCGAATTTTAGATACTTGTTTTGGGGCACGTCCGCCGGCTGCCCAAGTGCGCTGGAAAGACCTTCTGATGCCATTCTTCGAGCGAAGCAATACGAAATATGCAAGGCGCCCGCGGGGCCGGCGCGGCGCCGTCGCGGCTTCCGGGCACAACGGTTGGAACAACTCCGCGGGCATGCCTGTTGGCTGCTAAACCCAAGGAGACGATCGTATGGCAAGGAATCGGGAAATTTTCGGTTTCAAGGGCATCGGCGCGCAGATACCGGATGCGGGCGTGCTCTTGGAGGCCCAGCGCACGGCGGCCGAAAACGCGGCGCGCATGGCAAGCACAGCCTGTCATTACACAATGTCGATGAACCGCGCATGGCTTGAGTTTTGGAGCAGGCATCTTACCCAATACACGGAGCTTCCGAAGCGATTCGCGGACGCGCAATCGGACTTCATGCAACGGGCGTTCAGCCACTATCAGGATAGCATCCAGCAACTGAGCGGCGTGGCTGAAGAGGCCGGAGAGGAAATCGAGGAGGCGTTGGGCGAAACTGAAAAGGCGGGTGAGCGCGCCACCGCCAGCTTCCGTGAGGAAACGAAGGAAATGGGCAAAGCCGCCAAGCCCAAGGAAAGCCGGGGACCTCGCCCCAGCGAGGAGCCGCACCGGCCAGGGCAGCCGCGGGCCGCTCACTGAGCTTGGGTTTGCAAGGACGTTCAGCGAAGACCCGGCCGCTTCGGCACAGGGATTGAGGTCACGCCCCTCACCCCAGCCCTCTCCCCGCAAGTTCGCCTTGGCGAGCTTGCTGAGAGGGACAGGGTGAGGGGCGTGACCTTCAGTGTTGCGCATTTCGCCTCCTGGGCACCTCACTGGCACCGCGGCTACCCTCCAGTTCTCACCCAATTCAGACCGATCCCGGTTTTTGCATCCAGCGAACCAGTATTGCGGCCAAGACAAGCCAGATCAGCGTGATCGCCAGGTAGAACAGAAGCTGCGTTCCCATCGTGGTGTCCGGCAGGCGCGCAATCGCGACGGTGATGGCGAAGAAGAAGTAGCAGGCGCTGCCGAAAACGAAGATCGCTGTTCCGGCGAGCTTTTTCATGCGGCTGTTCATTGCGTTTTGTAATCCCTTGTCTGTGTCCCTACCGCAACGTTTAACGCTATTCAACATTCAAAGGCTTGTTTTTTAGACTTTTTTCACCTTAGTGAGGTTGGTTATAAGCGGGATGCTTGCTTAGGCATCGCTCAGAAATAAGTGAGCCAGATGGCGCGGTTATTTTTGAGCGATGCCTTAGTCCTTAAGCAATGCGGCGATTGCCCCTGATGTGCAATGGCGATTGAATTGGGGCAAGCGCTTCGATCCGCTATCGTTAAACCTAACTCCGGTGTGTAGTATGAAAAAGTTAGTTGTCGCTCTCATGAGCCTGGTGGCGGTGGCTTTCGCCGCGGGCAGCGGATTTGCCGCTGAAAAACAGGGAACCGCTTCCGTAAAAGCCGATGCCCAGGCCAAGCCAGCCGATGCCGCCAAGGGCACTCAGAATAAGACCGATGCCGGAAAGCAGCCGGATGCCACGAAGAAGACCGGTGGCGCGGCGTCTTCGGCAGGCGCTCAGGCAGGAGCTGCCACGCAAGCGAAGCCGGCGGCGGTCCCGCATAAGCACGGCGCAACAACCGCTCACGCCGGCAAGAGCAAGCATAAGGTGCATGCCCATGCGAAGCGTCACCGTAAGCACCATGCGCGCTGCGTCCATCGCAGGCACCACCACCGGCACCATTGCCGCCACCATGCGCACCGGCACGCCGCGTACCGGCATGTGCAACGCCACGTGACGAAGCACGTACACGGCGCTTCGCAGGCGCAGCAGCCGGCCGCCAAGGCTGCCGCCGAGCCAAAGAAGGACGTTAAGCCAGCGGAGCCCAAGAAGGAAAGCAAGCCCGCCGCGCCCAAGAAAGACACCAAATAAGCTTTCCAAGTTGCAATTTAGAACTGGCGGTCAGGTTGTGGCCGCCAGTTCTTATTTGTGGATAATGCGTATAGCTTGCCCCAGCGCGAAGCAAGATGCGCTCAATTCTGTGGAAAATATTTTAATGGCCCGGGCGTACCATATGCGATGACAGCCTTCGCGGCTGCACGCACTTCCACTCTTGTAGGGCCAGAAAATGAAAAGACTTATGCTCGCGGTTGCGGCCATGCTCGCAGCCACGCTCCTCACGGGAAACGCCTTTGCCATAACGGTCAGCCCCGCGGCGAAGGCATTGCACGTATCTCGCAGCGCCGTTGTGAAGGTTCACTGCGGCCACCACAGACATGGCTGCTACCACCGTACTTGCGGCGGCTGCGGCTTGTATACTTACCGCAGCAGATGCATGACCTGCGGCACTTGTGGCGGCGGCGGCTACTATGGCGCGGCCTACTACGGCCCGCAATGCGGTTGCGGCTGCGGCGCTAGCGGCTGCGGATATTATGGCGGCGGCTGGAGCCTATTCGGCTGGCCGTTTTGATCCCAAAACGGGAGGCGCTTGCCTGCCCCCTTCGGCGCAGCTAATCTTCGCGCGCGGCCACTTGACGCTTTGACAGGGAATTGCGCCTTCCTCCACGCTTGCTTAGGCGCAATTTGAGGAAAAACCGTTTCAGCGCTCCAAGGGACCGGGGGCATCCAGGCAAGGACCATTCGGATGAAAACCTTCATTTGCATCGCCGCGGGCTTGCTGGCCGCGGTCTTCTTCGCAGACGGGGCGCGCGCGTTGACCGTTTCCCAAGCCGGCGCCACGCCAGCCGTGGGATACGCCGCCAAGCCCGTAGCGGACACGGGAACCCGGCATCGGCGCGGCTCCGGCCTTTTCCGCAACTGGTGCGCCTATAACTGCATTGCCGTGCCGCGCTGCCACGATGGCCGTTGCCTCGGCGAATACGGTTACAGCCGTTACGCCTATGACGAGGATCTTCCGGCGCACTATCGCTACGACCCGGATGCGATCCCCACCGATAACCTTGGTGCGCTCGTCTATCCCTTGACGGTCCAGCCCATCACGAGGGCGTTCGAGCCCATTTACTAAGGGCGGCGTTTGCGGGCGCGGGCGGCCATTGGCGAGCTTCCCTTTTCCTGCCGTTGGCGCTAAACCGGCGGCAGCTAAACTTGGGCGCCCGTACCATGACTTCACTCGCCGATACCGCATCCCCCGGACTGAGCCGCAACAGCGCTCCGGCCGCGCAGCTCCCAGCCGTCCGTATCTGGCTTCTCGCCGTGGCAGCGCTTGTGCTTGCCATGGTCGTGGTAGGCGGGGCCACGCGGCTTACCGGCTCGGGCCTGTCGATCACGGAATGGAAGCCGATCCTGGGCGCGCTGCCGCCAATGAGCGAGGCCGCCTGGCAGGACGCCTTCGAGAAATACAAGCAAATCCCGCAATATGAGGCGGTGAACAAGGGCTTCAGCCTCGAAGGCTTCAAAGCGATCTTCTGGTGGGAGTGGTCGCACCGGCTGCTGGGGCGGCTGATTGGCTTCGTGTTCCTGCTGCCATTCGCCTATTTCATGCTGCGGCGGGCCATTCCCAAGCCATTCATTTCGAAGGTCTTCGCGCTGTTCGTTCTGGGCGGGGCGCAGGGAGCGCTCGGCTGGTTCATGGTGTCGAGCGGCCTCGTCGGCAGCGACCGCATCGCCGTAAGCCAATACAGACTCGCCGCGCATCTGGCCTTGGCCACGGTGATCGCGGCTTACGCGTTCTGGCTTGCGCTCACGATCCGCGAGGAGGGGCAGGAGGAGGCGGCGGCGCCCGCGGCGGCGCCATCCGCGCGGTTGGCGGCCATTATCCTCGGCGGCCTCGTCTATCTGCAAATCATCGCGGGCGCGTTCGTCGCCGGCCTCAAAGGCGGATACGCGTCGAACACCTGGCCGCTGATGAACGGCGAAATCGTTCCGGCCGGCATGGACTCAGTATTCGCCGCTGTGGATGAACCTGTTCGAGAACCCGCTGACGGCGCAATTCGTCCACCGGCTTATCGCCTATTTCATCGCGCTTTACGCCGTTGTCTTTGCGCTCGCGGTCTGGCGCCGGCCAGCGCTGCGGGCTCCGGCCATCGCGATAGGCGCCGCCACCTTCGTGCAAATCGCGCTGGGCGTGGCAACCATCGTCTACGACATGCCGCTCGGCTTCGCGCTGGCCCATCAGGGCAATTCGATGTTCGTGCTCGCCGCCTCGCTCTGGGCCGTCCAGCGCGCTGTTGCACGGTAGGGGAAACAGCGCCCGATCCGCTTCCTCACGGCTGCTTCCCCGGCCCCTTTTCGGGGGTCGAAGGGTACTTTTCGAGTTTGGCCCGCCGGACTTGATGGGCTCCCCCACTTGGGCTACAATGTGGCTCACACGCAGGGAGTACCGTCATGTCCGAAAATGCTGTCGTTCGCGCCCGTATCGATGCGCGCATCAAGGAAGAGGCGTCCGTTGTGCTGGCGGCGATGGGCCTCACGGTGTCGGACGCCTTCCGCATTCTGCTCACCCGTGTCGCCCGCGAAAAGGCGCTGCCGTTTGAGCCTCTGGTGCCGAACGAAGAAACCATCGCCGCAATGCTGGCTGCGCGCCGTGGCGAAGTGGAAACGGTGACGCTAGACGAACTGCAAGCCGTGCTCGATGCGGACGATTAGGCAGACCGCGCGTTTCAAGCGTGACTTGAAGCGCGAAGCCAACGGGCAGCACCGGACGGCGCTTGCGAGTGAGTTCGTGAAGATCGTCGAGATGCTTGCCAAGGACGAGCCGCTGGCCGCGCAATATCGCGACCATGCGCTGACCGGCAGCTGGAAAGACCATCGGGACTGTCACATCAAACCCGATCTCGTGTTGATCTACCTGAAGCCGGATGACGAGGTGCTGCAACTCGTGCGCCTCGGTTCGCACAGCGAGCTTGGCATCTGACTGCCGCTTATAGGTTGGTAGTACCCAGAATCAGCGATCCGCACATAGCGCATCACCCCTCACCCTGTCCCTCTCCCCATGGGAGAGGGGACGCCCTCACAACGGCTGCGAGCGAACTCCCTCTCCCATGGGGAGAGGGCTGGGGTGAGGGGCGCGAGCTTCGTTATTAAACTTCGGCGAGCGCTTGCTCCAGATCCCCGATAATATCCGCGGCGTCCTCAAGCCCAACCGAAAGCCGCACCACATCGTCGCCCGCCCCTGCCGCCGCGCGCTGCTCCGGCGTGAGCTGGGCATGCGTGGTCGAGGCGGGATGGATGATGAGGCTGCGCGTATCGCCGATATTGGCCAGATGCGAGAACAGCTTGACGCCCGCGACGAGCTTCAGCCCCGCGTCGTAGCCGCCCTTCAGCCCGAAGGTGAAGACCGCGCCGGCGCCCTTCGGCAGCAGCCGCCCGGCCAGCGCGTGATAGCGGTTGCCCGGCAGGCCCGCATAGTTCACCCAGCTAACCTTGGGGTGCTGCTCAAGCCAGCTCGCGACGGCCAGCGTATTCTCGCAATGGCGCGCCATGCGCAAGGGCAGCGTCTCCAGCCCGTTGATGATGAGAAACGCGTTCATCGGCGCGATGGCTGGCCCCAGGTCGCGCAGCGACAGCACGCGCGCCGCAATCGCGAAGGCGAAATCGCCGAAGGTCTCCGCCATCACCATGCCGTGGTAGGACGGGTTCGGCTGCGACAGCGTCGGATAACGGCCGCTCTTTATCCAATCGAAGGTGCCGCAATCGACGAGGATGCCGCCAAGCGAGTTGCCTTGCCCGCCCATGAACTTGGTCAGCGAGTGCAGCACGATGTCCGCGCCATGCTCCTTCGGCCGGAACAGGTAGGGCGTGGCCAGCGTGTTATCGACCAGTAGCGGAACGCCGGCCTTTTTCGCCACAGCCGCGATAGCCGCCACGTCCAGCACGATGCCGCCTGGGTTCGCGATGGACTCGATGAAGACGAGCTTGGTCTTGGGCGTGAGCGCCGCTTCGAAACTCGCGGGGTCGTTGCCGTCCGCCCAGACCACGTTCCAGCCGAACTTCTTGAAGGCGTGGTTGAACTGGTTGATCGAGCCGCCATAGAGCTGCCGCGAGGCGATGAACTCGTCGCCGGGCTCCAGCAGCACATGGAATGCCAGCAACTGCGCCGCATGCCCAGAAGCCGCCGCCAGCGCCGCCGTGCCGCCTTCGAGCGCCGCCACCCGCGCCTCCAGCACCGCCTGCGTCGGGTTCATGATGCGGGTGTAGATGTTGCCGAACGCTTCGAGATTAAACAGCGAGGCCGCGTGCTCCGCGTTGTCGAAGACATAGGAGGCGGTCTGATAAATCGGCGTGATGCGCGCGCCCGTGGCGGGGTCGGGCTGGGCGCCGGCGTGGATCGCGAGCGTGGCGAAGCCTGGCGTTTTTTCTGTCATTGGCGATCTCCCCAAAGGTTCGCGCCAAGGGAAATCTATTTAAGCCGGAAAATCAACCGCCCCTGCGCAAAGATTTCTGAGATTACCCGAGCTATTTCATCCAAGCCGCGCCGGCACCGCCTCGGATCGCGAGCGCCGCGGCGGAGGACGTTGCCGCGATATCGCTACGGCTCCGGTGCCCTCTCCGTAACCTCGAACACATTTTTCACTAATAATTGCCGGACCAGATAATCGTGGCGCCCGCTGCCTTGCGGAGAGCGTTCGCGCTTGACGATAAACTCGGCTTCCTTGCCGTTTCGCTCTTTGAGCGCTTTTAACACCGCTTCGTAGCTATCGGCCGCGATGCCATCGATCGAGGTGACTTGATCGCCAGGATTGAACTGCGCCCGGTCGGCGATGGAGGCATCGTCGATAAAGTGGATGAACATCTCGCCGGGTGTGCTTTCGGGCCTGACCCCTTGTCCAACGGTCATGCCTGAAACCTGGACGCCCCGGCGTTTCATCGTGTCTTTCTCAGCCGGCACGTCCACCGCGATCTCAAGCTCTTGCTTGTTTCTCTCGATAATGAACGTTACCCGGTCCTTTCCGCGCATGTGATCCAGGACCCGCGACACATTGCGGCTGGAGCGGTCGCCATCGACAGCCAGAATGCGGTCGCCGGTCTTAAATTTTTGAGACCACTTCTCTTTCACTTTTGCGACGATAAGCTCGTTATCGCCTAAAGCGGCCGCGAAGGTAACCGGCAGCACGGGCGGCGCGGGCTCTTTGCCCTGCTTGAGAAGATCGAGGACGGTGCAGACTAATTTAATCGGAACGGCGAAGTGCAATCCTTCGGCTACGTCGTGTTTCATGCCCGACGCATTGATTCCCACGATGGAACCGGTTTCCGCGTCGATCAGCGGACCTCCCGAATTGCCGGGATTGAGCGCCGCATCGGTTTGCAGGGCCTCGACACCGTCGGAAACCTTGACGCCGCTGATGATCCCGCGTGTGGCCGTATAATCCAAAGACCACGGATGCCCAAAGGCGATAACCGCGCGGCCAGGCGGATACAAGGTGGCGCATTCGAGCGGCCCGGCTATGACGTTGTGCGGGATCTTCGAAGTGTCGATTTTCAGGACGGCCAGGTCCAAGTGGTTGTCGACGTAGATTTTTTCGGCTCTTTCGAAAGGGTGGCTATTGAAGCTTACCTGCACGGACGAAGGCGAGCGTCCGGCAACGTGCGCGTTCGTTAAGATCCAGCCTCTCTCACGATCGACAAGAAAGCCCGCCCCCGAGGCGGTCCCTTTAAATTCCTGCTCGAAGGGATAAGCGATTGCCGTGACTATTTTGACGGTGAAGAGGCCGGCATCGGCGATGACATCGCTAGCGGCGGCAGAGCTGGCATAAAACGCAAAACAAAGAGCTGCTAACGTCTCGATCCGTGCAAAGGAGGTACGCCCTGACATTGGCACAGCCCTGGTTCGTGAAGCTTCAGCCCGGCCGCATTATAAGCATCCGCATAGTTTGAACAAGTGCGCTCGGGAGAGCGCACAGAGCGGGCGTCAAGGTTTGTCCTTGCGGATGGCGAACTGCTGATAGCCCTTGCCGAGCATCACGGGCTTTTTGCTGGAAATCGTCCGGCTGTTGACCCCTGCCCAGGCGATCTCGCCCGAAAGCCGGCCATACTCGATCTTCGGGCAGCGGTTCATCACCACCTTCAGCCCCGCCTCCTCCGCGAGCCGCGCCGCCTCGTCGTTGCGCACGCTGAGCTGCATCCAGATGAACTTGATGCCAAGCCGGTCCTTATGCGCGAGCGCTTCCCGCACGATGCCAAGCGCGGCTTCCGAGTTGCGGAAGACGTCCACCGCGTCGACGGGTTCCTCCAGTGCGGCGATGCTGGCGAAAACCTTCTGCCCAAGGATTTCGCCGCCCGCGAGCCCGGGGTTGACGGGAAAAACCCGGTAGCCCTTCGCGAGCAGATATTTCAGGACGAAATAGCTCGGCCGCACGGTGTTCGCGCTCGCCCCAACCAGCGCGAAGCTCTTCGCCTCCTGCAAAATGCCCGCGATATAGCTGTCCGGGTAGGTGTCGTGATCCATGGCCGCCCGCGTCCCTCTACGCTTTGCATATAGCGTAAGCCTCGCGCGTTCAAGCGCCGGGGCGCTTGGCGGTCCGTTTGCTGCTTCACACCTCGCGCGCGGTTCGGGTATAAAGATGCAAAGGCTGATTTGAGGAGCGGACAATGGCGGTCTTGGTGGCGTTGCACACACTTGCGGTTGTCATTTGGGTTGGCGGCATGTTCTTCGCGCACATGGTGCTGCGGCCAAGTGCCGGCCCGCTCGACGCCGCGATCCGCCTGCCGCTGTGGCATCGGGTGTTCCAGCGCTTCTTCCCCTGGGTTTGGGCTTGCGTCGTGGCGATCCTCGCAAGCGGCTACGCCATGGTCATCCTGGGCTTTGGCGGGTTTGCGGCGGCGCCAAGCTATGTCAACGCGATGATGCTGCTTGGCATCGCGATGGCCTCGATCTTTTGGTATATCTATTTCGGCCCGTGGCCGCGCTTCGCCCAAGCGGTCCCGGCGGCGGATTGGAACGCGGCGGAGAAAGCCATCGCGAGAATTCGCGCGATGGTGCGTGTCAACCTGGCGCTCGGCCTGATTACAACGATTGTTGGCGCCAGCGGACGCTATTTCGGATAGCGCGGGAGAGGTGAATTCCCGCGCCCCTATCTCAACCCGCCAAACAGCTCGTCGGAGCTTCGCCAGCGAAGAGCGGTCGTCTTGCGGGCCGTAGCCCACGGTGCGGGCTCGGAGTCTTGCGCCAGTGGAGGAACGAAAGCCGCGGTTTCGAGTGCGCTGGTCCGTCCGCTGGATTTTCTGGCTATTCTCCTAACCGGGATGCGTTCCCGGCGAATGGCGCGCCGATCCGGTGCAACGCGAGGTCTCCGGCCGAAGTCCGAAACCTCCGTTGCTTGCTTCATGTCCGCAACCGCGGGGGCCACGCCGGCTTCCGTCCGGGGGGCCAGGACAAGAGTGGCCTGTTCCGGCGGCGCCTCTCGCGTAAGCAACCCGGTGGCCAGCGCCAGCAGCGAGCTGCTGACCGAACCGGCTTTCGCCGCGGGCGTTACACTTGGCAGGGCGGGAAGGGCTACGCTGGGACGCTCTGGGAATCCGCCATCATGCCTCTTGGGCGCCACGGGCCCAGCGGACGCCATATTGGGAGCCGCCGGCTCAGCGGACGCGATACGCACTGGCGCTTCCGTGGCGCCGTCACCCTGCGAGGTCTCCCCCACTGCGATTCCGGAATTCGCAACCGCGCTCTCCGGTGTTTCCCCGATGGTATTCGCGGTCTGGCTCAAAGCAGCCGCTGGCGGCGGTTCGCTGTGCCGCCACCCGATCGAAAGCGTGATTGTCAGCGCCGCTGCCGTAACCGCGAAAGCCGCCAGCCCGGCGGATACCGCCGAGGCGTTTACGAAGAACACCTTCCGTCTCTTGCCGGAAAGGCGGGCCAACTCCTCGTCGTAGGCCACGCGCGAGTCTGGATCGCTCAGCACCGTATAGGCGTGATTGATTTCCTTCGTCCGGTCTTCAGCTTCATCGTCGCCCAGGTGGAGATCGGGGTGAGACTGTTTGGCAAGATCCCGGTAAGCCGCCTTGATTGCCGAGCCGCTGGCTTCCGGGGAAACACCCAATATGGAGTACAAATCCTTCATGGCACGACCTGACGCAAGAATACCCTATTTTCTCGATTGGACGCTAGAAGACCGCCCCAGGGGTGTCCACCAATCACTGGAAGAGTGGTCCGGCATCCTCAACCTTCGAAATATCCCTGAAATAACAATTACGTGACCGCGCAGCGGCCTCGAAACTCTTTTCCCGGACGTTTTCAACCGCTTGCGGCCGTCATATTAAATTCGCGAGCGCGGTCTAAGCTATTTTCCCCGTGGAAATCCGCATTATCCTTGAGTCGAACCCAGACATTTTTGAAGCCGGCGAAACTCTACCATGCGGCTCGCCGCAGTGTGCTCGCTGGCGGTGCCTCACCCAGCGGGTGACGGCGGAAGCCTGCCCAGCAAGTTGCGCCGGCACGCCCTTTTCGGGCTGGAACAAACGCTGCCGCCGGATTTAGGTACAAACTTCATGAGGCGAGCGCTACGTATCCGCCTGGCTCTGTCTGAGCAGTGCGTAGGTTTCAGCCCAGGGCCGCCGCCAGGGCGCTTCGCGGGGATATAGCGTCCGCCCCCTTTTCTAGCCAGCGCCGCCAGCCCAAATAGCTTTGCAGATACTTGGTGGCGACGCCGTTAAAGCGGTTGAGCCATTGCTTGAACCTGCCGCCGTAGGCGTTGACGTTCTGGATGTGCAGAACGGTCTCGTGCACGTGTTCGCCCTTGCTGGCGATGATGAGTTCGTATTCGATTCCCTCAGCTTCCGCGAAGGCGATCAGCGCCTTGTCGCCATCCATGCACAGCAGCGTATCCTTCTTTGACAGCTTGCCCTCAAGCACCGGCCGCACGGCGGCTTCGGAACGGTCCGGCAGTACGGCGTCGATATGGCTGCCGGTGCGGTTCCGGGCGATCAGGACCGGAATTTGCTCAGCGGATAGTCCCGGCTTTGCTGCAACGCCGCCGCGCTTGCGCGCCGCGCGCGGCAGCGTCCGCTGCCCTTTAAAACTCTCCAGCAGGAAAATCTCGTCAACCTCGGCGATGCCGGCAAGCGATCGATCCTTCGAGTAATTTAACGCTTCGAGAAAACGGTGGCGCCACTTGAAGGCGGTGTTCTTGTTGATTTTGCATGCCTTGGCGGCCTTGCGCACCGGCAGCGCCGCGTTGAGCGCCCCGGCATAACTCAGCCAGCACTCTTTCTTGCGCAGCTTCGCCAGCGGCGTGCCGCTCAGCGGATTGAAGGTGCGCTGGCAATCGAGGCAGCGGCTGCGCTTCAGGCCGTTCCTCTCCCGGCCCCAGCCTTCGACGCGCTTGGAACCGCAGCGCGGGCATTTCGCTTCGTCCTCAAGGCGCCGGTTCAGGAGACGCTGCACTTCATCGCCATCACCGCGCTCTTGGAGCGCCGCCATCACCTTCTGGGCTTGTGCATGCGTTAGTTCCCCCACCAGTTCATCGAGCCGCTGCTGAAATTTGCGGTGCTCCATGGCAAAGCCTCCCGTCGAATCGGAGCGCCAGGATGCGCGCCGATTGCGGCTAAACCTACGCACTGCTCAGACAGAGCCATCCGCCTTGACGGAGGCCGAGACAATGGACAGCACAACTTTTCCAAGAGCCGTGGGCAGAAAGTTCCATCCCGGCGGACAAGTTCGCACTTTCCCCGGCAACAGCATTGTCTGCCATGTGACGAGAGTGGCTTCTTTGATGGAGCGGCTCGATAGGCTTTACGAGCAGCTTTGCCTCGCCCGCGCGGCCGCCTCGTACACGCTGCTGCCGCCATCGAGCTGGCACATGACGGTCTTCAATGGCGTGTGCGACCAGGAACGCGACGCCGCGCTTTGGCCTGAAGATCTGCCCCGTGACCTTCCGATGGCCGAAATCGACCGGAGGTTCGAGGCGCGGCTTAAGGCGGAACGCTTCGGGCCGGCTCTCACTTTTGGCATGCGGGCCAAATGTTTCCGGCCGCCAAGAAGCGGAATCTCCATCGACCTTGAGCCTGCCAATGCGAAGGAAGAGCAGGCCATACGCGCATTGCGCGTCCGGCTTTCGGAGACCCTGGGCCTTGGCTGCCCCGCTCCCGATACCTACACATTTCATATTACGCTCGCCTATTTCACCAAGCATCCCACCGGCAGCGAAAAGGCTGAACTCGAAAATATCTTGACCGGGGCAGTTGAGGAAATGACAAAATCCCTGGCCCCTTTCGACGTTGGGCCGCCCGAATTCTGTCAGTTCAACGATATGTTCGCCTTCTCGCGGCGCTTCTATCTTGTGTAAGCGCTTTGGCGGGCGCTCCGTTGCCGTGTCTAAAACCTGCCGTCAACCGGGCGGGGCAAACCGCGAACCGCGATGCACCCTTTTCGCCCGCCGCGGCCTGAGGTTGGAGTGCCATTACCCCGGCCGGTTAACGCACGATGAAGCGCGTAAGCCATCGCGGCATGGTTAATTGCGGCTTGGTAAACGCGCGAGCGTGTATTTTTCGCCGCCGCATTTTTGCGAATCTTTTCCCGATTCAGGTCGAATTCCACGATTCCAAAATCCGTTTAAATATATCCGCAGATTTTGAATTAACTATAATACGGTGCATTTGGCGCGGGCAAGCACTGCGAAGTGATGATATTTTGTCTAATATTATCAGCACATTAGGTGACAATTAAGAATATATAAACATGCTGCTGTTATAATGGCGCCGTGAAGAAAACCGGAAGGGTAACGCGATTTTGGCCAAGAAAGGCGAAAGCTGAGGTTAACGGTTACTTACCGCCTATGTCATCCCGTGCGCTGCTCGCGGCATGAAATGTAAAGATCCCGGATAGCCGCAAGCGGCTTCCGGCATGACGATCAGGAGTACTGTACAGTGGGCACGATGGAAAGACCCGGTGCAATGTACGCGTGGCCAGCTATAAGCCGCACTCAAGCCGCGTATGCCGCGCGCTTCTGCCGGCGGCGGGCGGCGGAGGACGGGATGCGCAGCGCCTCGCGGTATTTCGCAACCGTGCGCCGCGCAATATCGATGCCCCCGGCCTTGAGCAGCGTCACGATGCGGTCGTCGGACAGAACGTCGTCCGCCTGCTCGTGCAGAATGAGTTCCTTGATGCGGTCGCGCACGGCTTCTGACGAATGCGCGTCGCTCGAAGCGCCGGAGGAGGCGATAGCGCTCGTAAAGAAATACTTCATCTCGAAGATGCCGCGCGGCGTCGCAATCGCCTTGTTGGAGGTGACGCGGCTCACGGTGGATTCGTGCATGCCGATCACGGTGGCGATCTGGCGCAGGTTCAGGGGTTTCAAATGCCGCACGCCATGATCGAAAAAGGCCGATTGCTCCTCGACGACGGCGGTTGCCACCTTGAGGATGGTCGAAAGGCGTTGCTCCAGGCTTTTGACGAGCCAGTTGGCCGAGCTGATCCGGTCGCTCAAATAGGAGCGGTCGGCATCGGAGCGGCAGCGCGACTTGAGGCTTGCGTAATAGGCGCGGTCCACGGCCAGCGAGGGGGCGGCGTTCGGGTTCAGGTCGGCTTTCCAGGCGCCATCGGGGCCGCGCTTTACGATAACGTCCGGCACCAGCGTTTGGACCTCGGCCGTCTCGAAGCCGGCACCTGGCCGCGGGTTGAGCGCGCGCAGCTCGGCGATCATGTCGCGCAGGTCGTCCTGGTCCACGCCGCAGAGCTTGCGCAAGCGCTGGAAGTCGCAGGCCGCGATGAGATCGAGATTTTCTAGGAGGCGCTCCATGAATGGGTCGTAGCGGTTTTTCTCCTTGAGCTGCAGCGCGAGGCACTCGGGCAGGTCGCGGGCGCAAATGCCGGGCGGGTCGAAGCTCTGCAGCACGCCAAGGATGCGCTCCAGCTCCGCGGTCTCAAGGGAGAGGGCGTCCGCAACCTCCTCAAGCGGTGTACGGATATAGCCGCCGGCGTCCACGAGGTCGATCAGGTAGGACGCGACGAATTTGTCTTGAGGATCGGCGAACGCGAGCTGCGCCTGCTCGTTCAGATAGCCGGCAAGCGAGACGCCGGGGGTGACCGTCGCGAGGGGGTCGTATTCCTCCCCCAGGGGCGCGGGGCCGGAGGGCGCGCTCCACTCGGCGCCGGTGTCGTAGGAAAAGGCAGGGGCTTCCCCCTCGTAAAGCGCATCGCCGGGGCTTTGCGGCTCGTAGTCCTGGTTGATCTCGATTTTGCCCTCGCGGGCATCGAAAGCGGGAACATCCGCCTCGCCATTCGCGTTAACGGCGATCTCAGGGGCGCCGGCAGGGGCGGGTTCGTCGCCATCGGCTGCGGAAAGGAGCGGATTTTCGCGGATCTCGTTTTCGATGTAGGACTGCAGCTCCAGCGCGGAAAACTGCAGAAGCTTGATCGCCTGCCGCAGCTGCGGCGTGATCACCAGCTTCTGGGTCTGACGCGCCTCAAGCCTTAAATGCAGCACCTGTGTCCCACCGGAAAAACGAACGCCCGACTAAAGCTTATCCGCATTCGATGGAATTGAAAGCGGGCTCTAGGTTTCTACTTTATCGTGCGTCTTTACCGGAAAACCGCTTCGCACTTTTCCGGACGCACTCTAGCCGGCGTCGCGCGAGAACATATCGCCGAGGTAGACGCGTTTCACATCCTCGTTCGCCACAACCTCGGCGGGGCTGCCCTCGGTCAGCACCTGGCCATCGTAGATGATATATGCACGGTCGATTAAGTCCAGGGTTTCGCGCACATTGTGGTCGGTTATGAGAACGCCGATGCCAAGATCGGTTAAATGGCGCACAAGGACTCGAATGTCATTTATGGCAAGAGGATCGATACCCGCGAAGGGCTCGTCTAGGAGCATATAGGCCGGCCGGCTGGCAAGCGCGCGGGCGATTTCGCAGCGCCGCCGCTCGCCGCCCGACAAGGCGATGGAGGGGGATTTCCGCAGGCGGCCGATCTTGAACTCATCCAGAAGCTCGTCCAGGCGCCGCTTGCGCTCCCTTCTGCTCGGCTCCGTCACCTCAAGCACCGCCATGATGTTGTCTTCGACGGACAGGCCGCGGAAAATCGACGCCTCCTGCGGCAAATAGCCGATGCCAAGCCTTGCGCGCCGGTACATCGGCAGCTTGGTGACGTCGTAGCCGTCGATGTGAACCGAGCCTTCGTCGGGCTTGATGAGGCCGGTTATCATATAGAAAACGGTCGTCTTGCCCGCGCCATTCGGGCCCAAGAGGCCGACGGATTCGCCGCGTTTTAGGTTTATGCTTACGCCTTTGACAACCATGCGCTTCTTGAAGGTCTTCTTGACCCCCCGGACCGTAAGCCATTCGCGCTTGCCGCCAGCGGCCTGCGGGCCGCCACGGGCTTCGGCAATGGGCTGGGCGCGAAACTTCGCCGCTTGCTGCGTCTGGCCGGGTCTTGGCGCGCGTTTATCGAGGAGCGTCATTCGGATTAGCTTTCCAACCTTCAGCGGCTTTGCGTTTGCCAGCTCGCGCCCGGCGCGGCATCATGTTTGGGCGTTGTGGGCTTGTTGGCAGGCTGCGAGGACTTCTTGGCGTCGCTCAAGGGGTTCACCGCTTTGCCATCGGAGCCCGTCTGTTGCTGGAACGACGCCTGGATGCGGCAATGGCTCTTGCCATCTGGCGTAGTGCTCTGAACGCACTCCTGATAAATGTTCGCTCTGCCGGTCGCCAGGTCGATAACCAGCTTCGTGCCCTTCACCTTGTTCTTGTTTTGCGTGAGGAAAACTTCCTTGCCCGTCATCGTGATGAGCTGAGCTTTGACGTCGTAAATGGCGTCGTCGCCGGTCGCTTCCTGCTGATCCTTCGTGCTTGTCACCACCACTTTTCCGCCCATGGCGTGGATGATCTTGATCTGGCCGCCCGATACTGGATCGCTGGCCGCACCCGCACTGGCAGTTTTCACCGGCTTGGCCGTTTTGGAAGCTTGCCCGCGCTTGCCCGCCGCCTGGGACTGATCGGCCTTCTCGTAGAATACCTCCAGCCGCGGCGCTTTGAGATTGTTGTCTCCCTGGGTCGCCGAGACATTGCCGATGAAGGTCGCCGTGTGCTTTTGGTCGTCGACCTCCAGCCGGTCCGACTCGATATCGATGGGCTTTTTGGAGTCGCCACCGTTACTAAGGCCGCTAAAGCCGCTTATGGGTGCTTGCGCCCGTGCCGCGGGGCAGGACAGCGCGAGCGCCGCCACAAGTGCGCCGGCGGCTCCGTAAGCCAGTCTTCGCCGCTTTACTCTGTTACGTTGTTCAGCGCACGCCATTTGAATTGCTCGTAAATCCTATCGCGACGCCGCCGCCCGTGGTGCTGGACCCCGCTTCCGGCTGTTCAGCCTGCGCCGTATCCGGTTCGCGCTCGATATGCGTCCGCACGCTTCCCTCGAAGACGGCGCGGTTCTCGCCCCAGTACAGCGTCATATTCTCGGCATTAATCGTGCTCTCATGAAGGCGGACCACGACCGGCATCTTGGAGATCATGGTTTGGGCCTTCATGTAGGCTGTCGCCGCCTGAAACGTCGCGCTCATGCCACCATCGTGGGTCACGGCCACACCGTTGTCGAAGTTGATTTCCTCCGTTTTGTTGTTATTTGTGGCGTCCGGTGCGGTTAGCGTTGACATTTTGCCATCCGTGCCCGTCATTTTTCCACGCACCGCTTGGAGATACATAAGCTCAGGGTTGCTGGCGGCCTGCGTGGCGGAATCGGCGGTTATATCGTAAGGCTCCCCTCTGTCGTTCACGCCCCGGACGTGAGGCTCGATCATCTTGAGCGAGCCTGCCGCGACGGTGACGCTCTTCACTGTCGCAACTCCCCGCCCGTGGTCTATGGACTTTTTCAAGAAGGACGGCAGCGCATAGAGGCTTAGGATCAAGGCGGCCGTAAGCGGAAGCAGGGCTTTAAGGGCAAAAACGGTCTTGCTGTGCCCGCGCGCGCGGCGGAACTCCAGTTCCCGCCGGCTGTCGCGAGGCAGCGCCCGCGAAGCGCGCGCGAGCCTGCCATCCCCTAGTTCCGGCGCTGCCGCGTATGCCATGGCCGCTTGCCTTCAAACCCCACGCGCGTTTCTAATGCTTGAAAATGTCGGCATCGTCATCCCAACCCTTCAAATCCAGCTCGGCCCTATAGGGCAGGAAGTCGAAGCACGCCTGCGCAAGCCCGGCCCGGCCTTCGCGGTTGAGTAGCGCATCGAGCTTCGCTTTGAGCGCATGAAGGTGAAGCACATCCGAGGCGGCGTAGCTCAGCTGCTCGGGCGTGAGCGCCGGCTGGCCCCAATCGGAAGTTTGCTGCTGCTTCGAAATCTCCACCCCCAAAAGCTCGCGGCACAAATCCTTCAAGCCATGCCGGTCCGTAAAGGTACGCACGAGCTTTGCGGCGATTTTAGTGCAGTAAACCGGGCTTGTGTCCACTCCCAGATAGTGCTTGAGGACCGCGACGTCGAAACGGCCGAAGTGGAAAATTTTCAAGACATTAGGATTTTCCAGCAGCGCCTTCAGGTTCGGCGCCTCGTAGCGGCCCTTCCCGAATTGCACCAAATGCGCGTTACCATCGCCAGCGGACAGCTGGACGACACACAGCCGGTCGCGATGCGGGTTAAGGCCCAGTGTCTCTGTATCGATCGCGACGGCACTGCCAAAGCTGACATCCGGCGGAAGGTCGTTCAAATGGACGGTTATGGTCATGCGGGCTCCGCCATTCCCATGGAGGTTCTTCTTCTGTGAAGAAGGAGCCACAAGAAGCCTGGCCGTGCAACATAAGATTCAACGGTATGCCGCCACGCCAGCCGCCGCCTTCGCAGCTGGGGCCGCTCGCGAAGCCTGACCATTTATGACGGTTTCACGAGTTGCCGGTCTTCTCCGATCCGATGCGCACCATCTCCGAGGAAACCCAGCCCAGGACAACGGCTAGCGCGTCGGCCGGCCGCATGCCCTGTTCAAGCGCGGTTTCGAACGCGTTGATTAAATGCGATTGCAATATATCGGCAGCCCTTTTGGGGAGCAGCGATTCCGGTTGACCAGGGAAAAGCGCTTCGATGTCGCTTCGCACAGGGTGCCCATTACGTACTAACATCTGTTTATCCTGATTGGGGGTGGCGGGGGCCTTGAAGTGAGCGGATATCGTTAGGGCCCGTCAAAGCGGTTGGCGGTTCTTGCGAGGTAACGGCCGCATTGAACGGCTGCGTCCTCAAGCGCGATCGCAAGCTCGGTAAGGCCCGCGCCCTCGGCTTCGACGCTAAGGTAACGCAGAGCCATCAGGATGCCTTCCACGTTGTTGGCACTATCAGCCCTTCCCATTTTGGAATAACCGAACCTGCTGCGTTTGTAATTACGCGGCACGCAAAACCCTAACTCTTTCGTCATAGCTTGGAACATTTTCGCCGTAGTTGAGAACAGCTTCGTGAATGCCAGTCTTCTCTCTGACCTTCTTAAGTACCGCTTCCGATATAGTCAGCGATCCTGCAATGATTTTGTGACCTTCGCCTGTCTTGGAAACGTCGCCGATCCATTCGACATCCCAGCCATTGCCGATAAAGATGTTGCGGTAGTAGGCGGGGTACATCACACCAATAATATTGGCGATGCCTTGAGCGAGGCCGAACTCCAGATAACCGACCACAACCTCCTGGACGATCCGCTTGCGCATCTGTGGATCGAGGCTTGCATCGACGCAAAAGCGGCTGCCCTCCCAGACTTTCGTGCTCTTGGGTATCTCGATCTTGCTGACCAGATGAGGAAAAATTTCCTCCAGCATGTAGGGCCGGTCCGTGGGATAAAGGCGCGAGGAGCCGCGCGCTTTGCCATCCTTGTCCCGCCAGACCAGGTAATGAGCTGCCGGATTATCGTATTGATCGTACTCCATATTCCGGACCACCGGAACATTCCAGGACTGCCGCTGCACGATGCATTCGTACCTCAGGCGATGCTGTTCGTAGATGGGATTGCCAGCAAAGAAATGATTAGTACTGATGGATACGCAGTTTAACATTAGTCCACCTCGATACACACAAGTTACCGAGGCAGTAGAAAGGACTTGGGGCTGCCTTATAAGCTGACAACCTTGACAGGGTGCTCAGCCGACGTAGGAGGGGAGGATCAACCCGTGCCGGATTGCTTTGACTGTTGCTAAAGTCCGCTCGTTTGCATTCAATTTGTTGAAGATGTTATTCATATGGAAGCGGATAGTGGAATGAGAAACACCGATGATGTCAGCTATAATGGCGTCGCTTTTGCCTTCCGCGGCCCATTGCAGGATTTCTTTTTCGCGGCCGGTCAAATGAACATTCCGGATATTGGCTTCGGCACACCGTTCCGTCTTTTCCAAATCTGTGTAAGCCAGATGAAACTGGTGGGCCAAGGCACGAAGCTTGCTCAGGAGGTTCTTGTCCGGACGCGTCCCGCCCAAGCTGCTGGCCACCCCAACGCCCGCCAGCTCGCCATTGTGGCCGCAGATGGGAATGCCTATACCGTCCAATAGCTTAGCCTCCCGCGCTTCGTTCATGATTCTCTTCTGCTCCGGCTTCAGCTCGCGAATTTCTTCTAACGAATCCCAGATGAACGGCCCGAAACTGGCAAAGGCTTGCTGCTGAACCGGGTCCAGCTTCTCATAATGATTGGCCATGTAATGCGACATCCAGTCGTCTGGGTAGTTCTGCACGATACCGTGACCGGCGTCCAAGCCGAGCGATGGATGTGCGGTAATCAAGCTATAGCAGAACCGGTCGAATCCAAGGCATTTCAGTGCGTTGCCAAACAGAGCGCAAACAGTTTGCGAAGAGCTGGCCTGGTTCGTTTCTTCGATGAAGGTTTCAATAGAACAGATAGCCATATCAACTTACGCCCATGGCTGTTGCGATGGCGGCGTGCAGACCCACAAGCTTGAGGCACCGCTTCGTCGGCTTGCATAGTAGGCGATGCATTTGGCCTGCGTCAACGGTTGCAGCATTGCCGGTCTAGGTCCGTCACGAAACTGTAATAAATGTCCCGCCAAGAACTACTTATGAGTGTATGCAAAAGCACACAACTTGGGGGATATATTCCTATACTGCTTTGTTGTTCCGGCAATGGCGACTTTGGGGCCAATAAGAGGCATCCGGAATGACTGCCCGGGTTTGGGCATGCGCCCAGCGTAACTTGCGGGCGGCCCAGCTTGAGCCAGGTGGAGAGGCCAGGCGGCTCGTTAGCCATGGCCGGCTGCCTCGCGGCAACCGCCTTGCACTGCCTCTCATCGTTCCGCAAAACCACATGCCCGAAGCTCCTCGCCGTGCAAGCGCTGCGAGGGAACGCCTGGTCCGGTTTTTGGTTCCGTTTACTATCCTCGATCGGCTTTTGGGCGATTGCACCGCCATTTTCATCTTGACGCAATTTAGCACAAATGCTTTTCGAAACCGTTTACGCTTCGCGGCGCTGAGTAACATATTGTTTTTACGTGAAAACAAATGTACCAATCCTGCCAGCGCGGCTGCATTTTTTGGTTAACGCGCAAGTTGCGGATATATTTAAACGGATTCTGGAAGCGTGGAATTCGCCCGAAAACAGCAAAAGATTCGCAAAAAGCGGTGGGCGAAAAATATGACACGCGGCCGTTTACCATGCGCGCATTAATCATGATACGGCCTTACAGCACGCCTCTTGACCTTAGCAATTTGCGGCTTACCGGGGGCAGACTCTAGCCATGGTTCGGGGTGGCGCGTCAGACATCGCTCGCCAGCTCGCTCAGCAGCAGCTCCTCCACATCGGCGGGCACCGGCACGCGGCGGCAGATTTGTGGCCAAAGCTCCACCGGCGGCGACGCGATCGTCTCGCGGGGCAGGGTGACGATATCGAGATCGTCGTTGAGATGCTTGATCTGGTCCCGCCAGCCGCAATGCCGGGCGCGGCATAACGCTCGCTGATGGCATTCGCGGTAACCGCAGATGCGGCCGAGATATTGCCCCCGCGCATCGGCGAGAAAGATGTCGGCGCCAAGATTCATCTGTTGCGCGGTTCCCTTCAGGCGCCGGCCCTTGGCCGCGAGCGGGGCGAGGTCGAGGCCGTCCTCGATGGTGACGAGCACGTCCGCATCCTTGGGCAGCGGCTTGGGCGTGGCCAGCGAGCCGACGAGCGCGATGCGAAGGACGCCGGGGCAGGTGCGCGCGCCCCGCACGAAGAGCAGCACGGCTTGCAGCAAGGGTGCGCGCGGCTCGGGGATGGAGCCTTGGTATTGCGGTTCGTATGGTTTCCGGCGCATGGCGGCCGCCGCCCTTTTCGTTTAGGTTGGGTGAATCACATCATGCCCTACCGAGTGCTTTGCGGTCTAGGCATGCTGCCCTATTTCGCTTCAGCTTGTTGAATAAAATTAGATAGACGAACAAATACCCCAGGGTTTGACCTATCGCATTGCAGTGTTTGACCTGACCACGGGGTTCCGGTATATTTATGAATGAAGCCGCTTTTGAGTGGGATGAAAACAAGGCTGCCCGGAATATCGCCGCGCACGGCATCAGTTTCAAAGTCGCCTGTGAAGTGTTCGACGACGAGCATGCGATTGAACGGCCGGACGAGCGTGAAGACTACGGCGAGGACCGCACAAACATCGCCGGCATGGTGAAGGGCCGGCTGCTTATCACCTACACCCTGCGCGGATACAAGATCCGCTTAATCTCTGCCCGGATGGCAGAACCTTACGAACGGCGCTGGTATCATGAAAAAAACCGCTAAGAAAGCCTCGGACACGTTCGACTGGTCACGCGCCGATGCCATGACCGATGAACAGATCCATGCCGCGGCGCTTGCCGATCCCGACGCGCAGCCCCTTACCGAAGCCCAAGTCCGGCAAATGAAGCCTGTGCCGCGGGTCAAGCTGCTGCGGATAAGGCTGAGGCTCACGCAAGAGCAATTTGCCAAGCGCTACGGCATTCCCGCAACCACTTTGCGCGATTGGGAACAGGGACGCAGCGAGCCGGATCAGGCTGTGCAGTCTTATATTGCCGCCATCGAGGGCGATCCCGAGGGCGTGGCGAGGGCGCTCGGGAAACGGCGGCAGGCGGAGCCGGTTTAATAACTCACCTCATGCACGCCCAAAGACGGCGATACTGGGGTATTGCCGGGCCGTAGGTGGCAACTCCTGGCAAAATCGGCATATCGGCTCAAGGCCGAGCGGACATAACCGGCACCCACGATCCCGTTCGGTTTTGAGGGATTAGGAGAAGTGAAGCCGGCCGGGGTGATACACTTGGCCATGGGCCAGAACCGTTACCCCCGGAAACGCCGCGACGGCATCGAGAACGGCCCTACCCAAATCCATCCCGATATATATAGATAATGACGGCAAGGGGCTGCAAAGGGGGATGCAGGATAATGGCAACGGTCCGCTCGTTGATTTACATAGCTATGTTTTTACTTGCCGCCCCCGCGCTCGCGGATAAGCGGGTGGCGCTGGTGATCGGCAACAACGCTTACACGGGGCTCGCCCAACTCGACAACCCGGTGAGCGACGCGAAGAAGATCGTGGCGGAACTCAAGGCCAACGGCTACCAGGTGCTCGAAGCCTACGATGTCACGCGGGAGCGCTTTCTGGACACGCTGGAACGCTTTTCGAGGGATTACGCAAGCGGGGCAGACGAGGCGTTCGTTTTCTATGCCGGGCATGGCATGACGGCTGACGGGCGGGATATCCTGGCGCCGGTCGATTTGCAATACGATTGCAATCAGCAAACCGGCCGGCCGCGCGTGAGTAGGGCGGTGCCGTGGGAAGAGGTGGAACTCCATCTCGCGGATGTGCCGAAGGTCGTCGCCGTGCTGGATGCCTGCCGCTCCACGTTCAAGACCTGCACGCGCGGAGCGGGGGAAGGGTTTCGAGGCCTGTCGCGCTCGGCCAGCCCGGGGCGGCTGATCGTGAATTCGACGGCGCTCGGCAGCGTGGCGGCCGACGGGGCGGCCGGAATGGGCTCGCCTTTCGCGAATATGCTGTTGAAACATCTGCGGTCCGAGCCCGGCGCGTATTACCGCGACCTGTTCGATGAAGTCGCGCGGGATGTGAATGTGGAAACGGGCGGCAGCCAGATCCCGGCGGTTTTGACCCAGGGCGGGGCGCCCAAAATATGCCTCTCGGGAGCATGCGGCATGCCTGCGGGTGTGGAGCAGGCGGCTAATGGCGGCACGGCGCAGGAACTCGCGGCGCTGAAAAATGAGGTGGAAGAGCTGCGCCGGAAGCAGCAGGCGGGCGTGGCGGCCGGGGCAAGCCCGCACTCACCGCTATTCCCTACTAAGGTTGTTGCCACAAATCCTAAGAATGGCGCGGCTAGTGTAGATCCGCATATGTCTAAGATAACAGTAACTTTCAGCAGGCAGATGGCAACTCATGGTTGGTCTTGGGTTACTGAGGGTGGGGACACCTATCCCGAGACGACCGGAAAGCCTTACTTTCCCGACGAAAAGACCTGTGTGCTGCCGGTGCAATTGAGACCAGGGAAATCGTACATCGTATGGATAAATAGTCAAACATACAAGAATTTCAGGGACAGCAGCGGAAACGCAGTCGAACCATATAGGCTTGAATTCACAACAAGGCAAAAATAAACATAACGAGCCGGCACACCTGATAGCCCGCCACTTCAGATCTAACGGCAACGGAACCTGCAAGGATGTTGCCATTTCATCGGCATAGACCGCGAAGAAGAAAACGGTGGTCTTAATTAGGTCTGGTCTCGAAGGTAGATCGGCACACATATTCTTATTCTAAGACTACCGCTCCGCGACCCAGAACGGCCTTGGAGAGGGCAGGAAGCCGTCTCTCATGCGCGGCTCGCGAAGCCTGATCTTCCCATTCGCCCTCATCCGCGCTAGACTTTCGCCCATGACAAAGCTCCTCGAAAAAGCCTTTGAAGCGGCGCGACGGCTACCGGCGGATGGCCAGGACGAAATTGCCCATGCGATTCTCAACCTAACAGGCGATGAGGGCGAAGCTGAGGATATCGACCCGGCGCACCTGACGGACGTGCTTGAAAGCCTTGCCCAGGCCAAGCGCCGCCAGCTCGCGTCCGCCGCTGAGGTTGAAGCCGCCTTCCGGCGCTTCGATGTATGAAGCTTCGCTTTACGCCGCGCGCGCTTGACAATCTCGATGTCATTTCGAGCTATCTGCGCTCGAAGAACCCCGCCGCTACCAGCCATGTCCGCGCCGCGATTTACGCGAGCCTGCAAACGCTTATCCTCTTTCCCCGGATCGGACGGCCCCAAAAGGCCAAGGGCGTCCGGAAGCTCGTCACCCGCAAATATGCCTATCTCATTTATTACATCATCGATGACGATGCGGACGAGATCGTCATCCTGAACGTCAAGCATCCTGCGCGGAAGCGCGAGCATTCGGACAGCTGAGCACCGCGCCGCTACGCTTTACGCCCCGCAAAATCCGTCTATGTTATGCACCGGCCGCGCCGCTGCGCGCCGTTCGATTCCGCATAGCCCAAAGAGGAGCGCCCTTTGTCCGGTCTTCCCGTCACGGATTTGGTCCTGATCGTCGATTTCGGCGGCCAATTCACCCAGCTTATCGCGAGGCGCGTGCGCGAAGCGAACGTCTATTCCGAGATCGTGCCTTACACCACGGCGGAGAAGGCCGTGGCGGAACTGCGGCCGAAGGCGATCATCCTTTCGGGCGGGCCGTCGAGCGTTCTCGATGCGGACGCACCGCAGGTTCCGGATGCGATTTTCGAGGCGGGCGTGCCGGTGCTGGGCATTTGCTACGGCCAGCAGGGCATGGTGCAGCGGCTTGGCGGGCAGGTGCAGCCCGCGAGCGAGCGCGAATATGGCTCGGCGCTGATCGACATCGTCGCCGGCTCGCCGCTGTTCGAGGGTATCGGCGGGCCGGGCGATAGCTCGCGCTCAAGTAGCCCGGAGGGCGGTAGCGCGAATAACTCGCGCTCAAGTAGCCCAGAGGGCGATAGCGCTAATAAGGTTCCGGTGTGGATGAGCCATGGCGACCGGGTGGCGGCGCTGCCGGAGGGCTTCGCGCCCATCGCCACCACGCGCAACGCGCCGTTCGCGGCCATCGCGGACGAGAAGCGGCGGTTTTACGGCGTGCAGTTCCATCCCGAGGTGGTGCATACGCCCAGCGGTGCTACGATGCTGCGGAACTTCGTGCACAAGATCGCGGGCTGCGGCGCGGATTGGACGATGGCCGCCTTCCGCGAGGCGGAGATCACGCGCATCCGCGAGCAGGTCGGCGATGCGAAGGTGATTTGCGGGCTATCGGGCGGCGTCGATTCGGCGGTGGTCGCGGTGCTGCTGCACGAGGCGATTGGCGATCAGCTCACCTGCATTTTCGTGGATCACGGGCTGTTGCGGCAGGGCGAGGCCGAGGAGGTCGAGCGCCTGTTCCGCGGCGCGTACAACATTCCGCTGATCCAGGTGAACGCCGCGCCGCGCTTCCTCTCCGAGCTTGCGGGCGTGACCGAGCCCGAGCTGAAGCGCAAGACCATCGGGCGGCTGTTCATCGAGGTGTTCGACGAGGCGGCGCATCGGGTGGGTGGCGCGGAATTCCTCGCGCAAGGCACGCTTTACCCGGATGTGATCGAGAGCGTGGCGCCGCGCGGCGGGCCTTCCGTCACGATCAAGTCGCACCACAATGTCGGCGGCTTGCCGGATCGCATGAAGCTCAAGCTCGTCGAGCCGTTGCGCGAGCTGTTCAAGGACGAGGTGCGCGCGCTCGGCCGCGAACTGGGGCTGCCGGACGCGTTCGTGAAGCGGCATCCGTTCCCAGGGCCGGGCCTCGCCATCCGCATCCCCGGCGCGATCACCGATAAGAAGCTCGCCGTGCTGCGCAAGGCCGACGCCATCTATCTGGAGGAACTGCGCGCCAACGGCATTTACGACGATATCTGGCAGGCGTTCGCGGTGCTGCTGCCCGTTCAAAGCGTCGGCGTGATGGGCGACGCGCGCACTTACCAATATGTTCTCGCCCTACGAGCCGTGACCTCCGTCGACGGCATGACCGCCGATTTCTTCCGCTTCCCGCTCGATTTGCTCGGCCGCATCGCCACGCGCATCGTGAACGAGGTGAAGGGCGTCAACCGCGTCGTGTACGACGTGACCTCGAAGCCCCCCGGCACCATCGAGTGGGAATGATCCGGCGGCTATGCGGCTGGCCACCGGGGCCGCCGCCTCCAAGGCTACGGGAAAGACGGCAAACTGCGCGCGCTTCAAGACTGCGTGCAGTTCTTGCAAGCCCGGAAACTCGGCCTGGAGCTGCTAACAGCGAATGTCAGCGACTACGATATTCTGCTCCAGCTCGTCCCGGAAGGGCGGGCGCTGTTCTACCGCCGGCAGTGATAGTGGGAGTAGGGGATAAGTTGGCGGCGCCGGCCTGACATCCGAACGAAATGAGTTTACGCGTGAGCGGTCGACGGAGGGAACGATGGCACCTTCAAAGCCGAAACGCGAGCGCGTGTGGGTGCGGGTGAAAAGCCTTACGCCGCAGGAGAAGGCGGACATCGCCGCGGCATGCGAGCGCCTCATCGCCGAGGTCTTGAAACCCAAGTTCCTCCCGGAAATCCGGCCCTCGCAATTCAATTATCCAATAGACATTTTCGGCAAATGGCGGGGAAGCAGCTACAGCTTCATCGTGCGCCGCCGCTCGGGCTTTCCCGATAATGCCGGCGAGGAATTCGATTCCGCCTACGCGCGCCTGGATCATGTGCCGCAGGGGCCTGGAACCCGGTTCGACATCATGTGGATGAGGCATACGGGGAGATGGTGGCCTCTCTATCCGTCCGTCACGATTGAAGAGGCCCTGGACCTCGTCGGGACCGATGGCGTGCTGCGGCCGCCCATATGAAAGCCGCGAAGGCGAAATCCACGAAACAGCCCCGTCTCAAAATCGTTGCTAGTTTTCCACGGCGTCCGGAGGCGCGGAAAGCGCTTGGCATCGCACGCCGGCGCAACTATGCAGGTCGAAAAGTTGCCGAGGCAGCCCATGACACTCAAGAAAATCGCTACCAGCCCGATCGCCGGCATGAAGCCCGGCACAAGCGGGCTTCGCAAGAAGGTCGCCGAGTTCGCGCAAGGGCATTACCTGCCGAATTTCGTGCAGTCCGTGTTCAACGCCGTCCGGCCCGCGGAGGGCTTCGGCGGCTTGACGCTCGTTGTTGGCGGCGATGGCCGCTACTATAACGCCGAGGCGATCCAGACCGTGATCCGCATCGCGGCGGCCAACGGCTTCGGCCGCGCGCTCGTTGGCGCCGGCGGCATCCTGTCCACGCCTGCCGCATCCTGCGTCATCCGCAAGCACAAGGCGTTCGGCGGCCTGATCCTCTCGGCAAGCCACAATCCAGGCGGGCGAGATGGCGATTTCGGCATCAAGTTCAACGCCGCCAATGGCGGCCCGGCGCCCGAGAAGATCACCGATGCGATCTACGCCGAGACGCTGAAGATTTCCGGGATCCTCACCCTGGACACGCCCGATTTGGACCTCAGCCGCATCGGCAGCCACCGGGTTGGCGAAATGCAGGCCGAGGTGTTCGATCCAGTCGCGGATTATGTGGAACTGATGCGCGAGCTGTTCGACTTCGGCGCGTTGCGCGCGGCGTTCGCGTCGGGCCTGCGGCTTACCTTCGACGCGATGCACGCCGTTACCGGGCCGTATGCGCACGCGATCTTCGAGCGGGAACTTGGCGCGCCCGCAGGCACGGTGCGCAACGGCACGCCGCTGCCCGATTTCGGCGGCCATCATCCCGATCCGAACCTTGTGCACGCGAAAGAGCTGCTCGACCTGATGATGGGGCCGGATGCGCCAGACCTCGGCGCGGCCTCCGATGGCGACGGCGACCGCAACCTCATCATCGGCCGCGGCATCTTCATTTCGCCCTCGGACTCGCTGGCGATGCTCGCGGCGAACGCTCATCTGGCGCCGGCTTATCGCGGCGGCATCGCAGGCGTGGCGCGCTCGATGCCCACCAGCGCCGCCGTGGATCGCGTTGCCGCGAAGCTCGGCGTGCCCTGCTTCGAGACGCCCACGGGTTGGAAGTTCTTCGGCAATCTGCTCGACGCGGGGCGCATCACGCTCTGTGGCGAGGAAAGCGCCGGCACCGGCAGCAGCCATGTGCGCGAGAAAGACGGCGTTTGGGCCGTGCTGCTCTGGCTCAGCGTCATCGCGGCGCGGCGGCAGAGCGTGGCGGAAATCGCGCGGGAGCACTGGGCCACTTACGGGCGCAACTACTACACCCGCCACGACTACGAGGGCATCGACACGCCCGCCGCGCAGGCGCTTATGAAGGCGCTGGGCGAGCGGCTTCCCGGCCTCGCCGGCACGAGCGTTGGCGGCCGGCTCGTCGCAAAGGCTGACGATTTCAGCTACACCGATCCCGTCGACGGCAGCGTTTCCAAGAACCAGGGCCTGCGCGTGATCTTCGAGGACGGCGCGCGCATCGTCTACCGGCTGTCGGGCACCGGCACCACCGGCGCAACGCTGCGCATCTATATCGAGCGCTATGAGGCGGACCCAGCGCTACTGGCGCAGGACACACAAGCCGCGCTCGCGGACCTAATCGGAACCTCCCGCGACCTCGCCCGCCTGCGCGAATTCACCGGCCGCGCGCAGCCAGATGTCATCACCTGATTTGCTTGACAGCTCAACCTGAGCAACAGAAGCTTATCTGACACCGGAAATGCTGGCGAGCGCCTGCCAGTCATTGTGGAGAGGTTGAAATAAGCGACATGCGATTTGCCAAGCTTCTCGCTGTTCTCCTACTGCTTTGCATGCTGGCTGGAATCTCATACGAGATTACAAACGATCAGGATCCAGCAGTTACCATAGTTGGAAAAGTCTATATTGGGATCATGCTTGGCGCCGCGGCAAACATACCAGTGGCGATAGCTGCTTTTCTGTTACATTTTATCTTCAGAAAACCTGGTAATGCGTAATCGCGGCAAACCGTAAGCTGCAGCGGACTTTGAAAGGGGCATCGTCTGGATCAAGTGGGTTGGCACCCACAAGGATTATGACCGCATAGACGTAACGGAAGTGGATCACGATGATTGATCTCAAGCCGATCCGCTCGGAAGCGGATTACGAGGAGGCACTCGCGGTGGCCGAACGGCTGTGGGGAACCCCGGCCGGCACGCCGGATGGCGATAGGCTGGACATTCTGGCGACCTTAATCGACGCTTACGAGGCGCAGCATTATCCCATCGATCAGCCCGGTCCGGTCGAGGCCATTGAATTCCGCAGCAACAAGCCGCGTTCCGGTGGGGCTGGTCGTTCCCCATTGCTTGTGCTAGGTTACATGTAACCAACGCCAGAGGATGACCATGCCCTTAGCATCCAAGCCGAAGCCGTCCCGCGTGAAGGTGCGGGAACATCGCGAACGCCTGCGCCGCCAGGGTCTGCGCCCCATTCAGATTTGGGTGCCGGACGTGCATGCGCCTGCTTTCCGGTCCGAAGCGCACCGGCAATCGCTCGCTATCGCGTCGAGCCGCCGTGAGAAGGAGGATCAGGCGTTCATCGACTCCGTGTCCGATTGGGGCGATGAATGAGGCGCGGCGAGATCTGGACGGTAGCAGGCGGCAAGGATTATGCAGGCAAGCCCCGGCCCGCGGTAATCTTGCAGGATGATAGCTTCGACGCCACGAACTCCGTAACCATCTGCGCCTTCACAACCGATGAGACGGATGCCCCACTATTCCGGCTGCCCGTTGAGCCGAACGAGAGGAACGGGCTGCGCGAGGTCTGCCGCCTGATGGTGGACAAGATCACCACCGTTCCAAAGTCCAAGGTTGGCGCGCATATCGGGCGCTTGAACGATGAGGATGTTCTGCGCCTCAATCGCGCGGTGCTCGTTTTTCTCGGCTTGGCGGCATCTCCAAAACCCAAGCCAGAGGCGTAATTACCAATCGCTTTCCCCAGTCCGGCAGGCTGCTAGAAAAGCGAAAGCGAGGGCAGGTGCTGGAAAACCCAGGTCTCGCTCAACACCTCGCCGCCTTTGTGCAGATGGAGCCGAATGTCGACGGGGGTCTCCGAGCCGGCCGTGAAGTCGAACATCGCGCGCCAGGCATTCGTGCCCACGACCGGGTAGATGGACTGGCGCTCGATAAAGCCTGAGGGAGCGGTGGCCTCCAGCTCGATGTCGCCGCGCTGGGAGAATTGGCTGAGCTTGCCGCCTTCGAAATCGACGGCGTATTTGACGGTGTTCTTGGGACGGGGCTGGCCCGGAATGCCGCCCTGGCCGAGCCGCGTGGCAATCACGCGCGCGAGCGGCGCCGGATAAGGCTCGTCCAGGCGCCAGTGAAGCTTGTAGCGCATCTCGCGCTGGGTGCCCGCCCGGAACGGCTCCTTCGGCAGCCAATAGGCCACGACGTTGTCGTGGATCTCGTCGTTGGTCGGGATCTCGACGAGTTGTACCGCCCCCTCGCCCCAATCGCCAACAGGCTCAACCCAAACGCTCGGGCGCTTGTCGTAAAAAGCGCCGTCGTCCTCGTAGGCGCTGAAATGGCGCTCGCGCTGCAGCAGGCCGAAGCCCTTGGGATTGGTATCGAAAAATGTACTCGTCTGCACGGCCACGGGGTCGTTGAGCGGACGCCAAATCCGCTCGCCGGTGCCGGTCCAAATGCTCAGTCCATCGCTATCGTGGATTTCCGGCCTCCAATCGGCGGCCTGTTTCCGGTTGTGCTTCGCGTACCAGAACATGCTGGTCAGCGGCGCAATTCCAACCCGCGCGATGTCCGCGCGCGGAAACAGACGGGCCTCGATGTCCATGAGCGTTCCCTGCTCGTGAACGGTTTCCATGCGGAAGGCTCCCGTGATGCGGGGCGAGTTCAGAAGGGCATGGATCGCGATACCGCGCTTTCCCGCCAGGGGTTGGAGCCAGAAGCTCGTGAAGCGCGGAAACTCTTCCGGCGTAGGCATGGCGACGTCGATGGCAAGTCCTCGCGAGGAAAGGCCGTATTGGCCAGTCTCGGCGGGCGACCTGAAATAGGAGGCGCCAAGAAATGCGAGCCAGTCCGGATGTCCGGGCTCGGTCAAAACCCTGAAGCCGGCGAAACCGGCATCGGGTGGCAACGTTTTCGCGAAGCCGCTCTTGCCATAGGTAAAGAGATCGGGGCTGTAGAGAACTTCTTGCGCGACGCCCTTCGGGGACACCACGAAAATGCGGACCGCCTCCTTGAAGTACCGGCCGAGGTGAAACAGCTCGACGGGGTAGGGGCCATCGCCGTGCCGCCAGATCGCAAGCTCAGGACGGAACCTGATCTCCTGATAGGCGTCGAAATCCAGCCTCTCCAGCAGATCGAAATCGGGAATAGCGGGCTTTTGAAAGGGCCTTTGACTCAGCTCCCTGGCCTTGCCGGTCAGCGTGTCGAAGGAGAATGGAGCCTGCGGACCGAAGACCATGGTGGCCTCGGACCCGGCGGATGCCGCCGCGCTTGCGAGGCCCCATGCGGCCGATCCAATCAACAGCGTGCGGCGATCCATCATGGTCTGCTCCCGGGCATTCTTGGCGGCGTCTTGTTATTTAGATTACGCCGGCTTTATTGCCAGACTTTGCCCGGAGCCGCCAAGCCGGCTTGTGCAGCCGGCCGGAAGTTCGCACCCCATTTGCCGCAGGCGCTCAAGCGAACTCGCTAGTACACCCCGCGGGAAATCCTGCCCCATATGCGTGTTTCACGCCGTCATTGCGAGCGGAGCGAAGCAATCCAGGCCGGTGGCACAGCGGCTATATCTGGATCGCCACGGCAGCCCTTGGCTGCCTCGCGATGACGGCGTTGCGCGCCGGAACTTCCGGCCGGCTGTACCAGTTGCCGCCGCCAAGGCCGATGGTACGGCGGTTGACCACGAAACGGATCCAGATCGTGAGCAGGAACTCCGCCGCGCTCACGACGATCAGGACGGCGATGGAATTATGCTGGTAAGCCGTATACTTGAAATTCGAGCTGTCCACGATGTTGAGCGAGAGCATCACCAGCCCGGCCACCAGCGGCAAAATCGCGACCACGGAATCGAGCACGCCCAGCGCCCGGATCTGGCTCGCGGATTGCAGCAGGAACACCATCTGAATGATAAGGTAGATAAGGCCGGTCCAAACGGGAACGGTCCAATAGAGGTGGTTTTCCGGATTTCCCCAGCCCCCAGTCCACCAAATGTACAGCGGCGCGAAGATCGTCGCGAAAAGCGCCAAGGCTATGCTGAACAATTCTTCCGGATACGTGCGCGCCTGCGCTGAATTTGCCATAACTATCCCTCCTCACGTGGGGTCAAACGCCGAATAATCTTCAAGCCGAAGGTTTTACGCGCAAACAGGCGCGCGCCCTCGGGCCGGACGCTAGCAGAGTTGGCCCGAGGTGCAAACTCTGTTTGTGGAACTTCACCCCGTTGGCAAAAGACCGGCGATTTTATGGCTATTTGCGGGCCGCCTCAATCGCACGCTCGATCATCGTGCGCGCCTCGGCTTCGCCTCCCCAGCGTTCGATCTTCACCCATTTCCCCCCTTCGAGCTCTTTGTAATGCTCGTAGAAATGCGCAATCTTGGCGAGCAGCATTTCCGGCAAATCGGAGTAGGTTTGTATCTTGCGGTAAAGCGGCGAAATCTTATCCGACGGCACCGCGATAATCTTCTCGTCGCCGCCGGCCTCGTCCTTCATGTACAAGACGCCGACCGGCCTGCAGTTGCAGACCGCGCCGGGAACGATGGGGCGGGAGTTGGCGATCAGCACGTCGATGGGGTCGCCGTCGTTGGACAGCGTATGCGGGATGAAGCCGTAATTGCCGGGATAATGCATGGCTGTGTAAAGCATGCGGTCGACGAACATCGTGCCCGAGGGCTTGTCGAGTTCGTATTTGATCGGTTCGCCGCCGATGGGCACTTCGACGATGACATTAACGTCGAACGGTGGGTTTATGCCGATGGGAATAGCATCTATGCGCATGGGGCCGCTCCTTGAGGGGGTTCAAATCCGCGCTTTTGTAGCGGATGTTGGAAAGATTGCACTTGCACGATTTAGTAACGTTGTTATTGAAACGAATATCTGTAGGATGCGCTGACCGGAAACCAGGGATCGGGCTGATGACTTTTATTTTCCGCCTGGCAGTCGTTGCGGCCTTAAGCACTTGGCTGGCGGGCACGGGCCTTGCGGCTGGCCCCATAGACCTCAAGGAATTTGTCAAGCAGGCGTTCCAAGATCAAATCGATGGCATAAAGAGTGGCATCTACTGCCGCGCTTCCTCCTGCGATTTCGAGGTCGAATCCTTCTATGCGACCGAAACCGACCCGAAAACCTATGCGATTTCAGCGAGCGGCTGGCTTGAGGGCACGGTTCCCGGCCTCAAGGGATCGGCGCGCCGGTCCATGGGCCTGACGGGCACATATACACTCGGAACCTGTATCGTCAAAGACCTCAAACCGGTCTACGACACCGTAACCAACAACAATGGCTGGGGCGCCTCCAAGATCGAGGCTGTTTTCAAGCGCATCCTGGTGCCGGCCACCGTGGTGCTGACGCCGGCAGTCTGTGCAAAGGTCGACGCCTTCATCTCCCAGCCGCCCGAGCCGCCCGTGTCACAGCCGGCCGAGCACCATGGGCTGGAGCAGTAGGCATTGGTTTAGAGCCGCCGCGCGTTCCACGCCTCGCGATGACGATTGTGGGATGCCCGCAAGCGAAGCGACCGCTGCCAAGACCAGCCCTTGTTTGCGGCGCGGCGCGCTTCAGAAGGACGCTTGCGCTCACGCGCTCAGCTTCTCCATCACCTCGCTGCTCATCTCGAAATTCGCGTAGACCGCCTGCACGTCGTCGGAATCTTCGAGCGAGTCGATCAGCTTCAAGAGCTTCTCGCCCTTCTCTTCGTCGACATCGACGGTATTTTGCGGCCGCCACACGATGGAGGACGCCTTCGCAGGGCCGAGCTTAGCCTCAAGAGCCGCCGAAACCTCGTGATAGGCTTCGACGCTGGCCGTGAGCCAATGCCCGTCCTTATCGGTCTCGCAATCGTCGGCGCCCGCCTCGATGGCCGCCTCAAGCATCGCCTCAGCGCTGCCGGTGGAGAGCGGATACTCAATCTCGCCCACGCGATCGAAGCCGAACGAGACCGCGCCCGTTTCGCCTAAGTTGCCGCCGTACTTGGTGAAAATGGAGCGAACCTCGCCCGCGGTGCGGTTGCGGTTGTCGGTCAGCGCCTCCACGATCACGCCCACGCCGCCGGGGGCGAAGCCTTCATAGCGGACCTCTACGTAATCCGCGCCGCCAGCTTCCTGGCTCTTCTTGATGGCGCGCTCGATGTTGTCCTTCGGCATGTTCTGGGCGCGCGCGGCGAGCACGGCGGACCGCAGCCTTGGGTTCATCGCTATCTCGGGAATGCCGATTTTCGCGGCCGCGGTGATTTCGCGCGCAAGCTTCGAGAACATTTTCGAGCGCTTTTTGTCCTGCGCGCCCTTGCGATACATGATGTTTTTAAATTGCGAATGCCCTGCCATGGGTTGCCTTCCGCGTCGCCTTGATGGGTCTGAAATTTTGTGAGCGCGGGCCCGGGACATACGCCAGGCGCAAAGCGCGGTGCTATGTTTGTGCATGACCGCGCCGAACTTTGCAAGCGGGCGCTGGAGCGGGGACCCGCGCAAACCGGCCCGCCCCTACGATTAAGCAATTCGTAAACAAGAAGTGTAAGGATGATGCCGCGGCATTTACTCAACCACAACGCGAGAGAGGGCATCGTCTTATGCGTAGCAAGGGTCCAGCTTCCGTCAAGTGCAACGGAAAGCCCATCGTTTATAATGGCGTCGAACACGAAGGCGATCTGCCGGCTGGCGAGCCTGGCGTTTTCGCGGCACTTCAATCGAATATTCAAGAGAGCTTCGACGAGATCGAAATCCTGCGCGGCACCCTTCAATATTGGGAAAGCCGGCGCCCCGCCACAGGTCCAGAGGAGCGCGCCATGCTGACCGAGGCTTTCCGCGTCATCCATGGCGAGTTGCTGGGCTTGACCGCGAGGGCCAAAGAGCTGATCGACCGGGAGGAGGAGCCGGCGAACGGCTGAGCCTCCGGGGCCGGTCAGAGTAATCGCCCCCAGCCAGGCCGGCAGGTTTGCTCCGGTATTGTTTGACCGGAGCAGCCTTCCTTGTTAGCTGCATAGGCGGCGGCTTAGGAGGCGATGCTTTGAGCGGTGAAACTTCATGGTTCGCGGCCACGTCTGGCCCGGAGGGCTGGGCCGTTTTGGCCGGCGCTTTATTGCTGGGCTACGTGCTGGGCTCGATCCCCTTCGGCTTGATTCTCACCCGGATTGGCGGCGCGGGCGATATCCGCAAAGTGGGCTCCGGCAATATCGGGGCGACGAACGTGCTCCGCACCGGCCGGAAGGGCCTGGCACTTGCCACCCTTTTTTGCGACGCCGCCAAGGGTTTTGCACCCGTCCTGCTGCTCCGGCTCCATTCCGGCTTGGAGCCCGCCATGTTCGCGGCGGCGGGCGCCTTCCTCGGCCACCTTTTCCCTGTGTGGCTTCAATTCCGGGGAGGCAAGGGCGTGGCCACTTTTATCGGCGCCTTGACCGCGCTTTATTGGCCGGCCGGAGCCTTCTTCTGCGCTGCGTGGCTCTGCATCGCGCTGCTGACCCGCTATTCCTCGCTGTCGGCGCTGATCGCGGCGGCGCTCACACCTGTCTTCGTTCTGACCCAGGTTTCGCCCCTGCTCGCCGCATTCGTGGCCGCGTTATCGGCGCTCCTGATCGCGCGCCACCACCAAAATATCCGGAATTTGATTGAAGGGAAGGAAAGCAAGATATCTTTCCAAGCCCGAAGCAGGTAGTTTTTCCTTTGCAAGTTCTCTCGCCGCCTATTTGTTAAATGAGTTTGTTTGCAAGCAATGAGAGCAAAATCCAAGGCGCAAAAGCCCCGCGTTTCCGCAGCCGCACCGTCGTTCAGCGAAGACACCAAACGTGCCTGGCTCCGTCTTATCCGCACCCCGCATGTCGGCGGCGTGACGTTTTGGGGGCTGTTGTCGCATTTCGGGTCCGCGGAGGCGGCGCTCGAAGCATTGCCGGAATTCGCCAAACTTGGCAGCCGCATTTCACCGCGCAGCATCCCCACGGAAGCCGCGATCGACGCTGAGCTGGAGAAAGCCGCGGGCGCTGGCATGAGGCTCGCGGCTATGGGCGAGCCGGGATATCCGCCGCTCTTGGCGCGTGTCGAGGTGCCGCCGCCGCTGCTCTATATCAAGGGCGATGCCGGCGTTTGGAGCCGCGCGCCCCTTGCCGTTGTGGGCTCAAGGCAAGCCTCCGCCGCTGGGCTGAAGTTTGCTTCCGAGATAAGCGCCGCGCTCGGCCGGCGCGGCTTTTTCATCGTGTCTGGCCTCGCGCGCGGCATCGATGCGGCAGCGCATCGGGCTGCCCTGCCCTTTGCAACCTGTGCCGTGCTTCCCGGCGGCCTGGACCGGATCTATCCGCCAGAGCACGCCAGCCTTGCGGCTGAGATCGCGGAAACGGGAATGCTTATAAGCGAATGCCCGCCGGGCTTTGTGGCGCGGGCACAGGATTTTCCGCGGCGCAACCGGATTGTCTCCGGGTGCAGCTTGGGTGTCGTGGTTGTGGAGGCGGCGGAACGGTCGGGCTCGCTGATCACGGCGCGGCTGGCCGGCGAGCAAAACCGGGAGGTGTTTGCAGTGCCCGGCCATCCGCTTGAGCCGCGCGCCGCGGGCACAAACAGGCTCATAAAGGAAGGGGCCATCGTCACCACGAACGCGGATGACATCGCAGAGGTTTTGGAGCCGCAACTCGACGGCTTTAGCCGCTCCATCCCCGCGATCCCTCCCGATGTGCGCACACTGGAAGAACGGATGCACACCACATCCGCAACTCCGGCGTGTAAGCCCGAACCTAAGAGCCTGGACTTCATCGGCGAGGCATCGGAGGGGCTTCTAAAGCTGCTAAGCCTGTCGCCAATCGACGTCGACGAACTCTGCCGGCTAAGCGGCCTGGAAGCGCGGCTTGTCAGCGCCGCGCTTCTGTCGCTCGACTTATCGGGGCGGATAGAGCGAAGGGGTTTGCGCCAAGTCGCGTTGCGGCCCTAACGCTTTTGCGTGAAAAAGCCTAAGCGCGGCAATGGAGTTTGGCTTCTTCTTCAGCTACATAAAGGAGGTCGGAGAGCATGCGGAGCTGGGATTTTACTGCTATGGCACGGAGCGAGCTGAGCAGCGCGGAAATATATTCGGCGGCGTCCTCGGGCTCCATCCCAGAGGCGAGATCGTCGCCCTGCTCTTGAGTGAAGTCCTGGGCATCGCAGCTATGAGCCAAGTATATTTGGCTTCGGCGTGTGTTCATGATTGGGTACCCCGGTATGGCGTTGGCAGGGTCTATTTTTGATTGAATGCGACACGTTGGTGCGTCTTAAGGTTGTAATAGCCCAGCGTTAATAATTGCGCAACATGCCGCTAAGCATTTTGTTCGATTTGAGCGTCTTCCACAAAACACGAGAGAATCGGGGGCGGGTATGCGCTGCGTTCTGGAATAGTTCTCATTTTTAAGAATGCTTCTCTGCCAATCACATAGGCCCTGGGCAGCCCGCCTGCGGCTACGCGGTCACTCGCACACGCCTGTGGCAGCATTCCCACAGGTATTTAACAATGCGCGCGCGAACCGCACAAAACTGTGGTTACTGGCGAAGCTCTCCCGCTAAGCCTCAAGCCAGCCGGCGCCGCCTTTTGCACGTCAAGCGTGTAAGGCCGGCCGGTCTGGTCTTTAAGTCTTGGAGTTCACGCTGAACCGCTCTGATCGATCCCCAACGAATGTCACGGTCGTCTTCGATCTCGATGGCACGATCGCCGATACCGCAGCCGACCTGATCGACGCGGCGAATGCAGCGCTGGCTGCCGAGGGGCTGGGCCGGGCTCCCGCCGAGGCTATAAAGAGAAGCGTGGGGTACGGAGCGAAGGCGATGCTTCGATCTGGGGCTGCCGCGCTTGGGCATGAAACCGATGCGGAGCAGTTGCAGCGCCTAAGCGAGCGGCTGATTGCGCATTATGAGGAAAACATAGCCGCGAAGACCAGGCTTTTTCCTGGGTTCAATGAGGCGGCGGCGCGCCTGCAACTTGCGGGCGCCAGGCTTGCCCTTTGCACGAATAAGCGCGAACGGTTGACGCTGAGGCTCTTGTCCGCGCTTGGGATTGCCTCCCTTTTCGATGCCGTGGCTGGCGGCGACACGTACCCCTTCCACAAGCCCGATCCCCGGCACATCCTGGAGCTTGTCCGCCTTGCCGGCGGGGAGCTTTCCGCCGCCGTCATGGTGGGCGACAGCGAGGTCGATGCTGGCGCGGCGAGGGCGGCGGGCATCCCCTTTATCGCGGTTGAATTTGGCTTTGCCGCCGCTCCTGCTGAAGAGCTTGGCGCCGATGCCGTCATGAACCATTTCGAGGAACTGCCCGCCTTGATCGGCGCACTTCTGCCCCAAATGCGCATCCGGCTGGAAGCTCAAGGCTTTGGCCGGTCATGAGGGCGCTATCGCGGACCGCGTTCATTGCCTGGGGCAATACGTTTTGGCTTGCCCAGGCCGCTGTCGAGGTCCTGGCGCCCCAGCTTCGCAGCTATCTTGCCTGGCGCGGCCTCGCCTTCAAACCCGATCTGCAAATCGGCTGCTTCCGCGACAGCTATTACGACAGCCTTTCCGACCGCCTGTATGTGGTGGGGTTATTGTGGCTGCTTTCGGCGCCGCTGATGACGGCCATCGCATGGAAGCTGCCGGAGGACTGGCCGCGAACGATCCGGCATTTTTGGGGACGCACAGACGCGCCCGGCCTATCCTGGCCAAGCTTACTGGCGGTCCTCGTGCTCGCGGCTTGGCCCCTGATCGCGGCCCTGCGCGCGCCCGTGACCAGCATCATGCTCATGGAGCTGGCGCGGATCGCACTCATGGCTGCTCCTGCGCTTTATTACCGGGCAATCCTGCTCAGCGCCGCCCCGTCATCGCCGTGATTTACAGGCGGCGCGGCTAAGGGTAGGGTGCGAACGCCGGTCCCGTAGCTCAACAGGATAGAGCACCTGCCTTCTAAGCAGGGGGTTGGGGGTTCGAGCCCCTCCGGGATCGCCAATTTTACGATGTGAATCAATGCGATATTTTGAATAGAAGAACTTAGATACATAAGTGGGAATGATATTGGGAATGAAACCGTTTAAATTCGGGCTTCTGGCTTTCCAACACGGAAGGCCTCTGTCTTTCTAAATGCCTCCTGCTAGCAGATCACGAACCGCGACGATTGAGCCCTGGCTGTTGGCTTCTAGGACGGGGCCCGCCTTCTCGATCTTCTCCCTAAGTGCCGCGATATCGGCATCGAGCTTTGCCGCCCGGTCCGTCAGCGCCTTGTTATGCGTCGTTGCATCAAGGCCGGCAAGCGCTTGGCTTTCGGCCGTTTACACGACCAGAAGCCGAAAGAATCGCCGCAATCGCGAGGAGGATATTTACCGGTTGAAAACACCCTTGTAATGATGCGATCGTACCAAGTTTGCACTTTTTTTGCGCGCGAATGCACTGTCATGACCTCGCTCAAAACTTCTACTAAGCGATTGGCTTCTTGCCATAGCGCTGCAAGACGAGATTAATTCCCTCAAGCAGTAGCTGCTGAATTTGCTTATCCTCCGTTTCCGCGATGTCCTTGAGGTCCGCATGCGCCGCGGGATCGAGATACACCGTCAAGCCACGCTTGCCGCGCCGCCCAGGCGTGGCCTTGGCGTTGTATACCTTTTCAGGCTTAATCTTTTCCGGCTCTTGGCTTTTCGATAGGGCTTCACTCAGTTTGCTCATCTCGTACTCCTTGCGTGTCGCTATCTGATATCTGCCAGCGTCTCGTCAACTGGCAAGCATTTCGGCCTCAATCGCATTATAGAGGTCCTTGACCTCCTGCGCGGCCTTGCTCTTTGGTGCGAATTCCGTGACCCCCTTGCCGTCCGCGAGCGCACTCCGGAAGTCCATGCGCTCGCCGAGCCAAACCGGCAGCACCTTGCCCATTCCAGCCAGGGCATCCGCCGCGTCCTTGCCTTCCCGGGATTGCGCCACGCCGTTTAGCACGATGGCGCACTTGCTCAGCCGGCCTGCCCGCCCGATGAGCTGTAGCGTCTCGCGGACGGTGATTATGTCGAGGATGGATGGCCGCACGGGCACAATCACGAAATCGGCCTTCCGGCAGATTTCAATCGTGTCGCGATCTGCGTGCGCCGATGTATCGGCGATCACGAGACTGGTGCCGCCGCGCTCCGCGCTGACTAACAGCTTGGGAAGGTCTGGTGCAATCGAGGCTGCAACGTGCGGCGAACCGGTTCCCCGGATGTTTGCCCATTTCATAGCGCTCCGTTGAGGGGATGCGTCAACGAGTATGACCGGCCTGCCTGCCTGGGTTGCCGCCACAGACAGGTTTATAGCCACGGTTGTTTTGCCGCTGCCTCCCTTTTGCGAAACAATCGACCAAACGTTCATTTGTTAACTGGTCCTGCGCCCAATCTTCGCAAGCTGATATCTGCTATCTTAGTGTGGTGCAAGCGAAATAGGGGCAGAACTCAACTTTTTCTTGCCGGCCTTCCGAGGCTTTGGTATTAATAGTTTGACAGCAGCTAACTGATAGCAGATGGCGGTGATGGGCGAGGGAACCGGGTAATGGCAGCGGGCACTGACATAAAGCGCTTCAGCGGGACCGGCGGCGGAATGCGGGCTGGATGGCGGCGGACGATGTGTGCCAGTGCGGCCGGGCTGGCCGCACTGGCGTGCTGGATTCTGCCGCTTGTGCCGGCCGCGCTCATCAACCTGGCCGCCGTCCATACTCAGGGCAGCGTCATGGCCGCCGTGGCCATCGCCTTTGTGGCCACGGGCGCGCTGGCCGTAGAGGGCGTTTTCGACGGCAAGGATTTGATGTGGCGCCTCGCCTGCGCCTGCCTTGCCCTGTTTTTCGTGAGCGCCAACATCTACACGGCGCTATCCAATGTGGCGGGCACCAGCGAGCAGTCTCGCGGCATGCGGGACAAGAAGATGCGGGATCATGACCGGGATAAAAGCGGTCTGACGAGCTTTCCGCGTCCCGCAAGACGCAATTTACCATCGCTGGAGATATAACGCCGGAGAGTATCGAGGCGGAGATTCAGGCAGCAAAGGCAGCGAATGCGCCGCGCTGGCAAGCGACTGCCGGGTGCAGCGTGGAAAAGATCACGACCGGGGAATCGCGAAGTTTCTGCTCGAACCTGGCCCAGCTTGCGGCCAACAAGGCGGCCGCGATCAAGCGCGATGAAATCGACGCCAAGCTTGCCGCGCTCGATAGCAAGGCGACGGACGAGGTGCCCGAGAGCGCGGACCCTGGCGCCGAAAACCTGGCCCAGACGCTGGAGTCGTTCGGGTTCACAGTCGGAAAGCAGGGCCGGGCGCTGCTGCCGCGCCTTTCTGATTGGAAATGGGCCGTTGGTGTCGAACTGATTGCCGCGTTTGTCCCGGCGCTGCTGTTGCGGAAGCTGCGGAAGCTCTGGGGGGAAGAGGGGGCACCCGCATCGTGGCACGAGGTGCCCCTAACCGGTTGGGAGGAAATCCCGGTACCGGCCGCGCGCCAAGCGGAAGCTGTACCGGAACCGGAGCCGGTAGCGCCTGAACCGCCTGTACTGGAAATAGCGGCGCCAGAACTGGCAACCGTTCAAGAAGGCGAGGACGATCCCGAGATCGACGCGTTTATCGCCCGGCGCCTTGAATTCGTGGCGGGCGAAAAAATCCCAGCAGGTGACTTGTTTAAAGCGTGGAAAGAGGATTGTGAGAAACACGGACTACAGCCCGGCAATCCGAAACGCTTCTCCCCCCGGATACGCAGGCGTGTCGAGCACGATAAAAACGGCGGACATCCATTCTACCGTGGCGTGCGCCTTAAGAGCGCAAAGCCCCGTTTGCGTGTAGTCGAGATGGCGTAATGCCGGTGCGGGATCGAAATGCGGGATTGCGGCAGGATTGACCGCGATCCCGCATCGATCCCGCTCGATCCCGCCGCCAATTCCGCAGCGCTTATGAACCCAATCCCGCCGCCATCCCGCATCGCCTGTCCAGCTGTGACCAAAATAGCGGTCCAGCTGAGAGCTGTGGAGGAAGCTCCACGGTTCCTCCTCCTCCACCCTCCTCCGCCTGTCCAAGGCTTGGACAGGCGTTTGGCCACCCATTTGGACAGCCGCCGGTTGGCTCTTGGCCAGCTTTGGCCGCCTGTTTGAACAGGCGTTGGCCAGCATCCAGCCCGCATGCATCCCGCGTTAGAGATATCCCTCACGCATCCCGCATCCTGCGCCGATCCCGCACGCATCCCGCGAGAAATGCACAGCACAGCGAAGCGCCGTGATGCGCGGCCATGCGCGGCGGGCTCATCCCGCGCCACACCGCAAGCATGCCCAAGCCAACGCGCACACTTTTCGATTTCATGCGAAACCATGCGAAACTGCGTGGCTGCGCGATTTGCCCAAGGTCGTGTGTTAGCGCTTAAACTTGCGTAAAGCTGTGCTGGATCGCTGGCGGGATGCAGGATGCCGCTATTCCGCCTTGCTGGAAACGAAGGCGCTCGATCCCGCATCCCGCCAGCGCTTACGGGTGGCATCGGCGCCAGGGCCTCCGAGGGATTTGACGGTTTCGAGCAGCAGGCCCAGCAACACGGCGGGTTCTTCGGCGCCGAGATCGATCCCGGCTATCCGGCCCGCCTTCACAATGAGGCCGCCCAACTGAATTTTGTTGCGGGTATCGGCCTTCCTAGCGTCCATGCCGAGCCTCCTTTCCGTTCTGTCCGCCCGGTAAAAGTGCATGCGCGCCATCGCCAGCTGCGATTTCGGACGCGTTGCGAAATCGGGCCGCGATAGCCAATAACTCCCGCAATAGATCGCCATCGTTTAGGTTTAATTCCGCAAGACCGGCCATGATAGCGAGTCGGCCAAAGCGTTTGGTAGCAGTACCCTCTATCTTTGCGATTTTAACTTTCAATGCGTCTAGCTTTTCAAGCTTATCTGAGGGTTTTTGATCAGACGTTTTTCTATCCATGCCGATGACTCCATTTTTGATTGTCTTAATAATATTTTAGTGCATTCTTATACTTAAGAAAAGAGGGCGCGAAGCGCTCCGCAGAAAAATTCCGGACCAGCCGAAGGGGGACGGCGCACTTATACGTCACGTTTCGTGACGTCGCGCTTTGCACAGCATGGCGATCTACCATTTGTCTGCACAGGTGATCTCGCGGGGTGCCGGCCGGAACGCGGTTAACGCCGCCGCGTACCGGCGCGCGGCGCGCATGCAGGACGAGCGCACCGGCGAGACTTTCAGCTATGTCTACAAGCTCGATGTGCTGCACTCGGAAATCACCATTCCGGACGGCGCACCTTCCTGGGCGCAAGCCCTTTTGGAACGCCATTCCCTGGAACCGGTGGCGGCTTCGGAGGAACTCTGGAACCGCGTCGAACTCCACGAAAAGCGGCTGGACGCGCAGCTCGCCCGCGAGATCGAGATCGCCCTGCCTGCCGAGCTTTGGCTTGAGGAAAACATCGGGCTCGCGCGGCTGTTCGTAACCGAACAGCTTGCCAGCCGCGGGTTCGCGGCGGACTGGTCCGTTCATCAGGGCGGCAACGGCAATATCCACGCGCATATCCTGCTGACGATCAGGCCGCTGACGGAGCACGGCTTCGGCGCCAAGCGGGAAGCGCTGCGGGACCCAGAGACCGGGGAGGCGCTCCGGGACAAGCGCGGGCGCATTCTCTACGGCTTCGGCAATCCGTGGGGCGGCAAGGCCGATCTTTTGGCGCTGCGGGAACAGTGGGCCGATTACACGAACCTGCACCTGGCGCGGGCTGGGCACGATGTCCGCGTCGATCATAGAAGCCACGAGGCCCGGAGCATCGATGTCACGCCGACAGTGCACAAGGGCGGCGGCGCCAAGGGCATGGAGGAGCGCGGGACACCCGCGGACCGCGCGGAAGCCTACGAGGAGGCGCGCGCCCAAGGCGCCCGCGAGATCGCGGAGCGGCCGGAGCGGGTGCTGGAGCTTATCACCCACCGGCAGGCCGTGTTCACCCGCAGGGACATCGCCCGCGAAATCAACCGCTACGTGGACGATGGGGCGGCGTTCCAAGCGATCCTAACGCGGGTCATGGCCTCGCCGGAGCTACGGCAGCTCGCGCCGGAACAAGGCAAGCAGCCCACGCGCTACTCCACGCGGGCGATGATCCAGGCAGAGCGCGATATGATGGCCGAGGCCCAGCGTTTGGCGCGGGCCAGAACCCACGGCGTCAGCCCTGAATACATAGATGCCGCGCTTGATGCGTTCCCGCTTCTGTCGGGCGAGCAAAAGGCTGCGGCGCGGCATGTGACCGGGCCGGGCCGGATCGCGACCGTAGCAGGTGCTGCGGGCGCCGGTAAGTCCACCATGCTGGCGGCGGCCAAGGCCGTTTGGGAGCGGCAGGGGCTCAGGGTGCGGGGTGCTGCTCTGGCGGGCAAGGCCGCCGACGGCTTGTGGGAGAGCTCGCGGATCGAAAGCCGGACCATCGCCTCGCTCGAATGGGCTTGGGCGCAGGGCAAGGACCGGCTGGCCCCGCGCGACGTGCTGGTGATCGATGAGGCGGGCATGATCGGCAGCCTCCAGCTTGGCCGCGTGCTGGCCGAGGCCCGCAAGGCCGGCGCCAAGGTGGTGCTCGTGGGCGACGGCAAGCAATTACAGCCTATCGAGGCGGGCGCGCCGTTCCGCGCCATCGCCGAGCGGACCGGCTTCGCCGAAATCGCCACCATCCGGCGCCAGCGCGAGCAATGGGCGCGCGAGGCCAGCATGGATTTCGCGAAAGGCCACGTTCGGGACGGCCTGAGCGCCTATCGGGAGCGCGGGCACGTGCGGTTCGAGGCCAGCCGCGAAGAGGCGAAGGCCGCGATCGCCCGCGACTGGATGGCCGGGAGGAAGGACGGCGAGGAGGTTATCGTGCTCGCGCACACGCGCGCCGATGTACGCGACCTGAACGAGGCCATCCGGAGGGCGAGGGCAGCGGCTGGCGAGCTTGGCGAGGCGGCCGCTTTTCAGACCGGGCAAGGCAAGCGGGAATTCGCGGCCGGGGACCGGGTTGTTTTCCTGAAAAACGACCGCGAGCTGGGCGTCAAGAACGGCACGCTTGGGCGCGTCGAGGAAGCGGCGGCCGGGCGGCTTGGCGTGGTGCTCGACAACGGCGAGCGGCGGACGGTCGAGGCCCACGCCTATGCCGCCGTCGATCACGGCTACGCCGTCACCATCCACAAGGCGCAAGGCGCCACCGTGGACCGGGCCTTTGTGCTGGCGAGCGGCGGCATGGACCGGCATTTGACCTATGTCGCCATGACGCGCCACCGCGAGCAGGTGACGCTCTATGCGGGCCGCGACGATCTCGAGAACCATGGGGCGATGACCTGGCGCCTGGCGCGCAAGCGGACCAAGGAGACCACGCTCGATTTCGCGGAGCGGCGCGGCATCGACACCGTGCGCGATTGGATCGACAACGGCCGGGCGCTGCTGAACCGGACGCAGGCGCGTTTCGAGCGGGCGCTCGCTCACATGAGCGAGCGGTTTGGGCTTGAAGGCAAGACCTGGCGGCAGGAGCTTCAGGAGCGCCGCCAGCAGACGGCGGAGCCTACCGCAAGGAAGAGCCAGGCGGAAATTGAAGCGGCGACGGCACGGACTGAAGCGGCTCACGCGGCCTCATCGCCGGAAGTGGCGTGGAAGGCCGCCGTGGCAGCGGAATTCCGGGGGGTGCGTTCGAAGGCGGAGCGCAAACTGGCGGAGATCGAAAAGCGGAAAGCCGCGCTGGCCAAAATGCTCGAAGAGAACCAGCGGGCCGAGCCCGCCGCTCCGCGCGGACTTTATGCCTTAATTCCTGGCGCCAAGGCGCGCCATGAAGAGCGGCATTCCGAATGGATGAGGCAGCGGGACATGCTGTTAAAGGCACTCAGGCGGGCCGATGAGCGGGCAAAAACCGTCCGCGAGTTTACCGTCGAGGGCATTGCAGGCTATCCGGGCCGGGGAGAGAAGCTGGCGGAGCGGAAGGCGGCAGCGCAGTACCCAGCACTTGCCCAAGCCATGCAGGCCGAGCAGCAGAAGCGAAGGGAACAACGCGCGGTGGATAGCCGCCGCGCGTTCGAAAAACAGCGTGACCGCGGACGGGACGGGCGGGGACGCTAGGAGCAGAGGGCAACGCGCGTTGCCCAAATGCGGGCGATTTTTGAAGAGCAGCTCGCAAGCGAGCGTGAAACCGGGCGCGAGCGTTAAGCTTGGTGGCGCTGCCCCCTGGCGCGCGTCAAGCAGCTTCCGCCCAGCTTCAGTCGCTGCACTCCCTGCAGCCGGGTCCCCGCGAAGCCGCTTGCCACTTGCACCCCCCGCACCTCGCCGGTGGGGCAGGGGTTCCTGCTTGGCAGGAACCCCTGCGTTAACGGAAAGGGGGGTCGAGGTCGAGTAGCCATAAGAACAGAAAACCTAGGTAAGGATGGTACGGCCGGGCGCTCTACTGCGCGCCTGCATCGTTCACCGGCACCGCACGGTGCCCGGCTGGCTTGTCCGCAATGGCTTTGATACCTGCCGCCAGAAGGCCCGTGTGCGATACCGCCGCCATGGGCCAATAGCCGACATTTGCGCTCAGCAAGCTCGGTCAAAAAGCGGACAGACTGCGCCGACCCTGCATCTCAAGCTTACATGTAGGGCAGCCCGCCGCCGGATTGTGACCATACAATCCACGCGGCTAACAAAGTTATGCTGAGGCACCCACCGCCATTAGAACGGCCACCTCGAAATGCATGCCGTCGGGCCGGTTGGCGAAATGCCCGCCCCAATAGAATCCGTGCTGGTTTGCGATTGGAACTAGTTCGCGCGTACATCCTTTTTCGCCAACGACCGGCGGCCTGGCACCAAAAACGTTGAAATCCGCATTGATGTCGAACGCCGTACCGAAAGCATGGTTGCTCAGCACCGACCTGCTTCCCCTGATAAAGCGCGCGACGAACGAACCGTCGAAGGTGAGGACCCTGCCCAACAATCCGGCATCGTCCCAGGCTTGCCAAAGCGCCTGCAGCTGCCCCGCTACGAGCTTATGGAACAGCATGGTTGCCGGCGCGCGGTTGCCAAGCGCCTTGCGCAATTGCGGGACGGGCACCTTGATTACGTTTTCGCTTTCCCAATTGCCCAGAATGCGAATTCTTTCGGGGTTGTCCGGTGCCGGGGCCGGGACGTATTGGTAGGTTCCCAAAATCGCCTGGCGCTGCGCGGTGCTCGTGAGCGGCGGAAATGGCGGGCGCGGCGGAAAATCCGAGCCGGTAGCGTCGCCAGCGGGCTCTTCGATCAGTTCGAAACCGAGTTCAGCCGCCTTCAGAAGCGTTTGCCGCCCGGCAACTCCATCGGCAGCCAACGAATACTTGGTCTGGAATGCTTCCGTGGCCGCTTCAGTCGCTTGATCGTAGACGCCGCTCGCATTGCCGATATCGAATCCCTGACCGTGCAGGAAATTCTGCCAGGCCTGCACGCGTGGCCCCGCGGACCCTAACCGCAGCGCTTCCAGCACGCCACTTGCGGACTGGGTGGTAAACGCCGCCGGGGGCTGGAATGCGGCGAGCTCGCTCACATCCGCGGAACGGCTGACGGGCGCGGCAGGGGCGGGAACCGGTGAAGCAGCTACGGCTGCGGCGCTCGCCGGAGCGGGCTGGGCAAATGACATCGCAGCATCGAGCGCCTTGTTCCACCGGTTGACAAGCCCGCGCCAGAACTTGCTGCCCTCGTCGCGGCCCACGACGGTCCGCTCGTAATGCTCCCGGGCCTCGCGCAGACTTTGCAGAATCGAAGACACATCGGACTCGGCCTGCGTCAGCGCTTCCCTGGACTTGGGACCGACGATGCCGTCAACGGGAACGTGGAGGGCCATCTGCAGAATCTTTGCTGCACCCCCAAGGCCGCGGTTGAACTCAGTATCCCGCAAATAGAATTCGACCGGGTCGCTCTGCGTCCAGCTGACGACGGTATCGGTATTCGACGCTATATACTCCGTCGCGAGATCTTCGGCCTCCTGGTAGCGTCCCTCATTGAGCAGTGCGACAAGTTTGTCGACAACGTCCTTGTCGTATCTCTCGTTGATTCCGGCGACCTCGTACCGGCCGCCGCCGTCGCCAGCGGGGAGATTGTACACCGCCAAATGTCCTTGCTTGTCGCGGCGGGCTTCGAAGTTCAATATGGCGTGAGCCATTTTCAAACGGACGCTGGGACTGCTCATTGCTTCTCCTCCGCCGAAAGACACAGGGACATTACACTGAGTTATTAAAGTTTATCCTTAGCCGGAGCCGCTGGCGACGGTTGTTTTGGGATGTCGGAAAAGAGGTCCCGGACGGGCTTGTTAATCCAGGCGGCGATAATCTGTTGTGCGTGCGTAGGAACGGGCTTCGTCTCGGAAAGCCAGCTCTGCACAAGGTTCTTATCGCCACCGAAGAAATTTGCCAGATCATCCGCCTTCTTTCCGTCATAGGTAAGCGCGTCCGAAAGGCCGCGAGCGTAACGCGCTTCGGCCAGATTCGATCGAAACCATTGTTCGCCATAGGTCCGGATGCGATCGGCGACCTGCTCGGATATGAGGCCGCTGATCAACGCAAAGAGCGCGACTAGGAACGGGTTCAAGTCGACGCTGCTCCCGGGGGCGGCCGGCGTTGTTGTGACGATCACACCTGCTTTTATGATGACAAAGACGGCCAACGCGACCAGTGCTCCCAAAATGTTCCGGAATAGGTAAAATTTGGCCGACTGCTCGTTGCCCTCTTCTGAGAAAAACGACTTAATCATGTAAATATTGCTACCTAGGAACCCCATCGCCAACACGACAAGAAGTGTAATGACCTCGTTTGGAATTTTTACGATGTTGAAGAAGTTTCCTGGGATGTATCTATCGCACGCCCCAATTTCCGAAACAAGAGCAAGCTTACTATTTAATGCGTTTGCTCTATTTTGGTCTTTATCCTCGAGTTGTTTGCCTTTTTCAGATAGTAGGCGCCCCTCGTCGCCCCTCATAGTCTCAATTTCTTTCAATATCGATGTACGTTTATCGGCGACCAATTTAAGTACAAGTTCTTGTTCGTGGTAGTTTTTGATACCAGCTTCAATATCACTTAATGTTTTGTCTATTTCTGCATCAGTCGTACTTTTAAACTCGCGCAGTATTTGGTCAAGGTCCGCATTTTCGTAGCTCTCCGGGCATTTCCTATTGGCGTGCAGGCATATGCTGTCGAAATTATTCACTATCAGTGAATGCAATTCCAATATATGCATACTTGTAACATCTAATGCCTCAGTATACTTATCCACCGCTCTATTTTTTGCATCTATTCTTTTTTGATAGCTGTTTGTGACATCCTGTATCTCGTTTTGAATTGCCCTTAAATTATCAAGCTCCCATGTTGAAATGGATTTTGATTGGTACTTCATCTGCAGTTGAAAGGCCGAAATGAGTATTACTACGATATAGATTACGCCTACTGACGTTACTATAAGGTATAATCCAGAAAACAGTCGCCACAAATAGGCTAATGCCCTGGGCGCGAGTTCCAACAGCGTATTCATATAGCTCTGTCCAAATTGTGCGTAGGTTTCAGCTAAGCGCTGCGGCGAAAGCATTTTTTGGGGTTATAACGTCCTCGCCCCCCTCAAGCCAGCGCCGCCAGCCAAGATAGCTAGGCAAATATTCGGTGGCGACGCCGTTGAAGCGGCTGAGCCATTGCTTAAACCTGCTGCCATAAGCATTGACGTTCTGGATGTGCAGTACCTTCTCGTGCACATGTTCACCTTTGCTGGCGATGATGAGTTCATATTCGATGCCCTCCGCATCGGCGAAGGCGATCAGCGCCTTGTCGCCGTCCATGCACAGCAGCGTATTGTCCTTCGATAGCTTGCCCTCAAGAACTGGACGCACAGCCGCCTCGGAGCGGTCCGGCAATACGCCGTCGATATGAGCGCCGGTGCGGTCGCGGGCAATCAGGATCGGAATTTGCTCAGCCGATAGGCCTGGCTTTTCCGCAACGCCGCCTCGCTTGCGCGCCGGGCGCGGCAGCTTGCGCCGGCCTTTGAAGCTTTCCAGCAGGAAGATTTCGTCAACCTCAGCGATGCCGGCAAGCGATTGATCCTTCGATTTGTTTTGCGCCTTCAAAAAGCGGTGGCGCCACTTGAAGGCAGTGTTCTTGCTGACTTTGCACACCTTGCCGGCCTTGCGGACCGGTAGCGATTTATTGAGCGCCCCGGCATATTTCAGCCAGCACTCTTTCTTACGCAGCCGTGCCAACGGCGTGCCGGTTAGCGGATTGAACGTCCGCTTGCAGTCAAGGCAGCGGCAGCGCTTCAGCCCGTTCCTCTCGCGGCCCCAGCCTTCGGTGCGCCCCGATCCGCAATGCGGGCACTTGGGATCGCCCTCCAAGCGCTCATTCAGAAGACGCTGCACCTCGTCACCGTCGCCGCGTTGCTGTAATGCCGCGATTGCCTTTTGGGCTTGCGCGTGCGTCACTTCCGCTAGCAATTCATCCAGCCGCTGTTGAAATTTGCGATGTTCCATCGGGTGCCCTCCTGCCGGACCGGTACGCCCAGGATGCCCCCGAATTGCGGCGAAAACCTACGCACAACTTGGACAGAGCTATTCATATAAACGCATCCTCAGCCTTCTGAGTTATCCTTCAAAAACGCGTCCCACCGGTTGGCACCCTGCGAAAAGGTTTGATCCCCTATTTCGCAGTGAAAATTGCCCGAGCTTGACCGTATCGGTTGATTGGGAATTCTGTCGGATGTCCAAGCCAAGCCCAGGTTTCTGACCTTTATGACCTGATCCTGGGCCACGGCGTCCATCCCCAGGCTAACGAGGGCCGAAAACTCATCGAGTGAAAGCCCTGGCGGCAAAGCCCAGGTGCCATCTGTCTTTTGAACCGGCTGAATCATGGGATTGAGGCGGACAATGCTGCCGCACGTAGTGGAGAAGCGGTTCGGGTCCGGCAATGGCTGCCCAAGAGCCACATGGGCGATAAAGGTCGCGGCGTCGGGCGGATCGTCCAGGATGCTTTCCGCGAGTTCTCCAACATCTCTTTTCGGCCCCGGCGCGCCGACCGGCTGTAGCAATACAGGATATTCGGCATTGCCGGTCGCAGGCAGGCGCACCGAGCCCGTCCCTATCGAAAGAACCTGGATGTCCTCCCGCGGCACGTTGTTGCCGAGCGCCTCTGTGACGGCGGCTAGAACCGGATTATTGTAACCCGCAATCGCGCCATCCCAATAACGGTTGCCGCCCAGCTTGGCGGGGGCGTCGAAATAGCGGACCGGCGCGGTGCTCGAGGCATGGATCGCTTCCACCAGGGTGTAATCGGGAACCGGCCCGAAGCTCGCCGCTGCGCTCTTGATGTTCGAGCGGATTATTTGGGCGCGCTTGCGGTCGTAATCGAAGGCGATGACGATGAAGTGGGGCGATCGCCCGGCGCTTTGGATAATGCGCCCCGGAAGAGCAGGAAGAGGGGTCTGTCCGTACCCAGGCATGAGAGCCTGCAGCCCCTCAAGTTTTTTTGCGGTGCTGTATCGGGGCGCTATGCCTATGAAATCGTATATCTTATCTTCCAGATTTTCCAAAAGGCCAATAGGACTGAAAATTTGTCTTCTTTTATTTTCGTCCAGGAAATAGCTCAGGAGAAGGTCTTTTAGGGTGAGGTTTTCCACGAGCCCGCCAAGCGTGATACTCCCTCCGGAGTTGGCTGCAACGAGGTCGAAATCCTTCAAGAGTTCGTGTCCCTTTGTCGCATCCGTGTAGATGGCTTGCAATGCCATCACTTGCAGGAGCGCCCAGGAACCGCCTCCGTCGAGGCTCAAAATTCTGTACTTCGCCATGAACATTGTCCTGCGGACGCCTTTACTAAAAATTGCATAAAAGACGTGATGTTTCAATATCACTTAAATGCTAGGGTTAATATGCTGCCGCGAAGTTCAGCGACCTTTCCCAGTGGTCCTATGGAGGTGGCGGCTGCAACAGGCGGGGCCCAGGGCGCCGGGTGATAGGGACGTTTCGGCTTGACGGATGAAGATTCCGCGGTCGTGGCGAGATTGCCAGAGGTCGCTCGTACTCTCATAGAATGTCCGATATCAGCGTCGACCTGGATCGCCAGCAAATGGCTGTTTTGGGTCAGGTTGAGACCAAGCGCAGCGATCATTTAACCTAAAAACGGCAGTTGACCTCCGCGCCGCGCAATTTCGCGGGGTGTTCTCAACCTATTGATGTGGGTTTTGCCGGTCAGGCTGGCGCCATAAGGCGCGGCGGCGAGCGCAGCCGGCGCCCGCCAAGCCAGGAGCGGAAGGCATGGGCAAGGATTTGTGCCCACCGTTGGACACCGGTCAACTGCTCCGCAGCCTTGACCAGCCCCCGCAGGAAGCGGGCAACACCTGTGAGCGCCAGTTCAGCCCAGCGGGCACGGCCATGCGCCGAAGCGATCCGTAGCGTGGTCTGGCGGCTATGGCGCGTCCGTTCGGCGATACCGGCGAGCAGCAGGGGACGGCTGGTGATCGCCTCCAGGTGTTTATCCGGCCCGGCCAGGCGCACGAAGATGTTCCACCAGTTGTAGACCAGCGCGACCATCCGGGCTGCGAGTTGGCAGCGGGCGAGGTCTTTGGTGGTGAAGCCACCCCAGCCCCACTGGTTCTTGAGTTCGTCGAAGGCATTTTCGCAATCGGCGCGGTCCCGGTAGAGCTGGGCGATGCTGAGCACCTCCTCATCGAACGAGGTTACGAGAACGGCATATTCCCACACTGCCGTGTCTTCGCCGATTTCCGCGAAGCTGAGCCGCAACTGGTTGCCATCGCCAGGCATGCTAGCTGCAATGCTGCCTTTCAGCCGCCGCCGCAAGACGATCACACGCCGCGAGCGGCTCCAGCCCATAAGCCGCAAGCTTTCCGTCCTGCCTTGCCAGCCCTGGCCCGCGTTCTGCCAGCCGTCCTTCTGAAAAGCCCGTTCGATCAGGGCCTTAACATTCTTGGTCCGCCGCAGCTTGAACAGATAATCGATGCCGCGGTTTTCGGCTTCCGAAAGCGTCTTTTCGGAGGTCATGCCGCTATCCCCGCGCAACAGCGCTGGCCAGCAATCGCGCGGCAAGCCATCGATCAGCCGCCACAGCCCCGGCGTACAATGTGCGCCGTTGTGCTCATCGCCGGGCGCCGTCTCCACACCCATCACCAGGCGGAGGCCCGCCAGCATATAGGTATGGTGAACATGGGTGGGGCGCCCCGGCTTTTTGGGATTGTAGCTGACAACGGCGCCTTCCTGATGCCCGTAAAGAAGCTTGACCGTTGTATCGATATCGATGATGTAGCGCTCGCCAAGCAGCGGCAGGACGCAAGCGTCGAGGTGCCGTTGCAGCCAGGCCAGGCCTTGTTCAAGGGGGATTGCCGCCAGGGCCCGGCGCAGCGAATCCTCGCTGACGATCCGGCTCATTCCCATGAGTTCCGGCAGTACGGTGTCCGAGCGCAGCGCGGTGACATGGGCGTAACGGCGGTGCCCAGCCAGCGCCGATAGCACCCAGGTGCCAATCACGTCCCTGACTTCCGGCGCATTCGGGCTGGTATAGTGGAGCGGGCAGTCCGCGATCAAAGCGTCGAAAACCCCTGAGACTTTCAGGAACTCGATGAAATACACCGATGGCCCGAACGGCGTCAGCGGGCGCGATCCGTCCCACTCAACCTTCACCGTCCCGCCGAAGGTATCGAGAGTCTCCGCGTTCTCCGAAGCCGGTATTGCTACCGGTGCGTGCTCACCCGCAGGGTGAAGCGCTGGCAAGCCAATTTCCTCGCTCATGCCGCTGAAAATACGCGATTCTCACCCGTCGCGCCGATGACCAACTGCTGTTTTTAGGTTTAAGGCTCGATTGGTGGTCTCTTGAGCCTTCATAAGCCGGCGTGCTGGCCTTTGCGCTGGAGCAATTGAGCACCCTGGGAAAAGAGTTTCGCTAAACCCGCAAGCGATGCCGACGTCTCGACATCCTCCGGCGCCTGGTCTTGTTCGCCGGCGTAAATGGCGCGAACGCCAAGCGCTCTAGCCGGAGCGATATCGCACTCGACGCTGTCTCCGACATAAATCGCAGCGCTTGGTGCGCAGCCAGCCTTATCCAGCGCGCACTTAAGGAGCCCGCCGCATTTCGTAAGCCCCTCTCTACTGGAGGTTACGAGCAAATCGACATAGGGCGCGATCCCGAGCCGCGAAATCGTGGTTTCCTGCGCGTCGTGGGGGCCTTCTGTCACCACCATGATCGACCGGCCAGCGCGCTTGATATCCTGCAACAGCGCCTCGGCGCCCTCTTTCAGCTCCAGATTGGCCGCAAGCGCGTCATCGTAAACGTCAAGCGCGCGGTCAAGATGCCTGTGCGGAATGATGGAAAAGGCCACCAGAAGCTTACCGAACCGCTCGCTCCGGCACTCGCGTGCGGTTCTGCCATCAGCGAAGGCGCCCTTCTGTGCGTCCTTCAATATTCCCGCGTAAGCGGCCTGCAGCCGGCCGGCGCCGCATCCAAACTCCTCGTCGAGGTACTCGAACACGGCTGCCGAGGCTCGCCCCGACGCCTTGCGGTAAAAGTGCAGTGTGTCGTCAAGATCGAACGCGACCCATCGCACGGCCGCGGGAAAGTCGATACTCATCGGTATTCTCCCATGGATACCCCAGCCTGAGCAGAGCAGCGGCGCGATGACAATAAGGCCGGCTTGTCCGGCTGTCGCCCTCTGGGGTAGTACGCCGGAACGCTGGTAGCAAGGCATCGCCAGTGGCGATACCCTGCCTGGCTCCGCTGGCCCCACTGATTGTCACCTCTGCCGGTGACAGTCGGCCATCGCTAACTTATTGTAAGGGCTTAGTTTTAAGTGCCCTCCTTAACCCACCACCACTGTCACCACTGTTTTTAAAGAAATATACAGCGAGAAAGGAAGAGTGCCACATCACGGCGTTCACGCGTGCGGCTAGCACGCGTGTTCCATGGGGGGCGAGACGCTGCCGTTGCGACGCCATCACGCGAATAGAGTTTTGGATTTCAGTGGTGACAGTGGTGCAGCGGTGACGGCTCCAACAAAAGCCGAACATAATTAGCGCCTTATAAAAACGGCGCTTGTCACCACTGCCGCGGCAGCGGTGACGCTTCCCGCTTTAAGCGCCACGCTCGTAGGCCCAGAACCGTTTGCCGCCTTCCTGCCGCCGCTGCACACGGCGGAACCCCATGCCGGCGAGAATGCCCGCGATGCGCTGAGATATGCCGGTGTTGCGCTGGGCGGTCGCAACGCCCAGGAGATCGTAGACATCGGCGCTGGCGATAAACGTCTTGTCCACCAGCTCCTCCTCCAGGCGCTCTTGCCAGGGATCGGCGATCAGCCGTTCGCGCTGGCTTTCGGCCGCCGTCTCCCACAGGTGCTTGGGCAGCGTCGAGCTTTCGCCCCGCGCCTCGTAATAGGCAGCCTCGGCCCAAAGCCGGTCGCGGGTGCGCTCAATGTGCCCGCGCATCTCATCGGGGTCGAGCTGACCGCCGATCGTGACCGGCCAAAACCGCCGGTTGCCGGTTGGGTCGCGGAGGTATTGCTCCTCGTTGACGCTGCCGAACAAGATGAACTGGCGCGGACGCTCGGTGCCAATCCGGCCATATGACAGCCTGGCGGCATCCACCATACGGCTCAGCATGGATTTCACCGCGTTGGCGTCGCGCTTGCCCATGCCCGACAGCTCGGCCAGCTCGATCAGCCATTTCCCCGTGGTGGCCTCGATCACCTCTTTTTGCGCGTCGCCGATGCCCAGGCTGTCGGAGAAATAGTCCTCGTTCGGGCAGAGTGCTCGGATCGCGCTCGACTTGCCTTTCCCCTGCGGTCCCTGCAAGACCAGGATCGTATCGTGTTTCGCGCCGGGCCGGCGCACACGGCGCACCGCGCCAATGAGCGTTTTGCGGCCATAGGCGCGGTTCAGTTCCGTGTCTTCGGCGCCGAGCAGCGTCAGCCATGTATCGAGGCGGGCGACGCCGTCCCATTCGAGGCTGTCCAGATAGTCGCGGATCGGATGGAAGGCCGAGCGGCGGGCGATGGCACCAACCACCGCCACGAAATATGGCAGGGCGGCGGGCAGCCCCGCCGCGTCGGCCTCAAGCCACAAATTCTCCGCTACCTCGTCCGTCAGGGTAACCTCTTGCCCGGAGCGCCGGACGACGGTGCGATAGCTCATTTCGTTCCAGGCCAGCGACACGCCGGCATGGTTCAGAAACACCGCGATGTTCTGTTGAGAGCGGCCCTTGGCCTGGCCTTTCCCGGTTAGCTCCGGCCAGTCGATATCGCCACTGCTGGGGATCACGATTGGCGGCGCGGCGGTTTCTCCGGCGGCGGCGTATACGGCATGACCGTTTGCGTACATTAGACCCCTCTCCGCTCGGGCAGCACCGGCAACGGATCGTCCTTCGCGCGCGCCAGCCCTTTGTGCAGCGTCGCCAGCGCCGCCAGCCGCCCATCTTCACGAAGCAGCCCGTTTGCCTCACACGCGGCGATTGCCGCGGTTTCGATCGCGTCGAGGGAAAGCACCCCATGGAACACGTGTCTGCCGAGCCCCGCGCCCAGGGCGAACAGCGCGTTGTTCCGCCCGCCCTCGGCGGTAGACGCCAGCTCGCGCGCCCGGCGCGCCAAGCCAGCTTTGGCGAACGCGGTGAGCCGCCGCAGCTCGTGCCCTTCAGGCGGGCAGGTGCGCAGCGCTTGAGCGCCTTCGAACTGCCGCCTTGGCAGCCAGGGCGCGGGCGCGGTTTCCAGGCGTCCGGCGATATCCGCGGGCGCCTGCGGCAGCTCATGGGCGGGCACGCTTAGCAGCGTGTCCGCCGTCAGCCAGCGGTAGACACGGCCGGCCGGATGCGGCGATGGGGTCAGCACCGTTTGCGTGCCGGTGCTCAATAGATCGGCAATGCCACACTTCCGGGAGGCGGCATAATGCCGGGAGGGGATGCTGACGCCGGGCGCGGCCCGGTAGAAGGCCGTGAAGCCCTTGGCGCCGGTCTTGGCCACCGGCGACGGCGGCACCGCTTCGCGGATCGCGGCGAGCTGGCTGGCGTCTTCGGTGTCCACGTCGAGCGCGACCACGCCAGCGTAGCCCAAGGCCACGCCCAAACTTGCACGCGGCCGGCGCGCACCGTAGCTCCGGATGCGTGGCCGCGTCATGGGTTCAACGCAGAAGTTGGACCATTCGCGCAGGGCAGGCTTTTTCTGGCCGGGAACGAGCGGCAGGGGCGAATAACCCCTGTCGAGCAGGGCCTCGGCGAACATGCGGAACGCGCCGTCCGTCATTGGCTTTCCCCCGTTTCTGGCAGGCGCCAATCGACGCGCTGCGAGTTATCCCGCTCTCTGGTGACGACACCCAATTTCGTGCGGGCTCTGTATAGAGTGCCCTTGGCGATGCCTTCTGCCTCCATTGCGGGCAGGATGCTGGCGGAGTCGTGCCATTCGCCATCGGCGAGCAGTGCTGCGAGCCATTTCCCGGCCGCCTCCGCGGCGCTGTCCCTCGGCTTGGCGGCGGCGGGCTTAGGAGACGTCGGGCCAGAAGCTCCGGCCGCCGGTACGGGCTCTCCCGCGCCCTCTGGCACCGTTCTCTGGGGGCGCCGTTTGGCGCGCTCGAAATAGGGTAAGAGCTTGAACTCCGCGTAAGGCAGATATTGCTGGTTCTGAATCAGCCCTTCGAATTGAGTGAGGCGTTCCAGCATGGCGTGCAGCCTGCCCGCGTCGAGGCCCGAACTCGCGCCGCAGAGCGCGCGCACGACTTCCTTTTTGTGCTCCGGGTGCTGGTTTTTGAGATAGATCTTGGTGTCGAGCGCTCCGGAGAGATCGGGCGGCAGGTCGCCCGGATATTGCGTGCCGATGGCGATGCCGGCGCCGAACGCCCGGCCCTCGCGGGCGAGGTTCGCTAAATGCGTGCTTGTGGCCACGCGCCAAGCCTCGTCCAGCACCAGAAGCCGTGTGAGCTTGCGGGGATGGTTCCGCCGCACCAGCACGCCATGCAGGCGGATGATGATAAGCTCGGCCATGGCCGCCTTGATTTCATCGGTCGGCAGCGTGAATAAGGACAGCACGAGCTTCCGGTCCATCATCGCTTCGAACGGCACCGGCAGTTCATCGGTTTTCGGGAACAGCCCCAGCTCGAACAGGGGTGCCAGACGGTCCAAGATGCCGGTAGCCTGCGAATTCTTCGCCGCCTTCCGCTCTTCGAGAACGGCGACCACGTCATCGAAGCTTGGCGCCCGGATGGAGCCCGCATCCACCCACTTTTGCGGATCGGCGCCGCACCGCTCGAAAGCCTCCTTCATGGCCTCGCGCAAAACCGCGGCCTGGCGGTCGCCGAGATTGAACACGCGCTTCAATACGCCCGCGAGGGTGAAAATGTGCTCGATGGGTTGGGCTTGGCCGTCCGGGCCGGCCGAGGGCATCAGCGGGTTGAAGGGAAGGCCGTGGCGGCGCACGTCGTGGACCTTCAGTCCGATCGCTTGCACAAAGTTGCGTTCGGAATAGTCGTTCTTGAAGTCGAAGATGCAGACCGGCAGGCCCATGCGGGCCACACCGTCGATCAGCACGTTCAGCGTTTGCGTTTTGCCCGAGCCTGGGTCGCCGGTAACGAGGATGCCAAAGTTCAGCAGCTTGGCGCCGGTCTCGAACGGCGCCCAGTACGCCTCGCCACCGGCTTCGAGTGTGCCGAGCGTGACCGCTTGCTGGGCTGGGCGGAATGCTTGGACATCGCGGGGGGCTCCCACCGGTTGCGGCGTCCACCTGGAAAGATCGGTTAGCAGCGTCCAGTGCCCAGGCCCCTTGAGATATTGCGGGCGGCCCACGCCAGCGGTTCCAGGCAGCGGCAGGATGAAGGGAAGCGGTTCGCCGCCGAGGGCGTCCGCCACCGTCTTCGCATGCAGCTTCGCTATATACGGCTCTACCGGGTTGTGCAGGCGCCAGCCGAGCGCGTAGCCCCGCTCCGTCTCGACAACGATCGCCGGCCGCGCCCCGAAGGCGAGCGCCTGTTCGAGGCGCGGCTTTGGGATGCTTACCGCGATGATGCGCGTCGAGACGACATGGGCTTCGGTGACGGTCCCCTGTGGGGCTCCAGCCACGTCGCCAGCCATGCAGTAGAGCTGCTGTTTTGCCGCTCTCGCCGCGATCCAATCGTGCGCCAGTTTGCCGGGCGGCAAGGTGGCGGCATCCTCCAAATAGTTGCCCCGCCGCCGGCCTATCACCCACGGCTCCACCAGGGCGTCGTGGCGAAGGCTGTTCAGGAAGTCGAGCGCCCGGGCGGTGGGGTCCGCCGGACGCTGCTAGAACCATCGTCCCATGGGTTAAGCCTCCTCGGGCGCCAGCATCGCCGCCGTTTCCTCGTCATCGAAAAGTGCCACGCCTCGATAGACGGGGCCGTTCGAATGAGCCGAGGCGATGCCGTGGACGGCGCCCAGATACTGAGAGAACCGCGTGTAAAAGTTCGCCGGGTCGAGCCGTGCGCGCACGTTGTTTGCCGCGCAGAAAGCCTCATAGTGCGCGAGTGCCGCGGCGGGTCTTACCGAGCCGTTTCGCACGCGCGAAAGGCATTTACCGATCCACAAATTAAAGCCGTCGAAGCTTTCGGCGGAGTGGAAACGCGGCGCCTGGCCAGCGGGCACTGCGTCCGCCACCGGTTCGGCATTCGCCGACTGGCCCTGCATCTCGCGCACCTTGGACGTCATGACGGCCGCGAGGCTCCCTGCCGAAATCAGAAGCCCAACCGCGCTGCCCGCGATCATTATGAGGGCAATGGCCGCCAGATCGAGCCCCGGCGCCGATCCGGCGCGCGCGGGTGCCCCTTTGGTCACGGGCGCGCCGTAGCGCTTGGTTTCGAGGTTCCGAAGCTTAGCTTGCAAATCGGCATGCCTGCGCCCGTTTTCCGTGGTGAGGGCCTGCTGGCGTCTGCGTCCTCCAGCCGCCACCTCTTCGTCGAAATCGGCCAGGATGTCCCGTATGCCCTCGATGCCGTCGTCGAGTTTTTCGATCTCAGCGGCGGAGAGATCGGGGGCCTTGATAAAAGCAGGAGCGGCGGCTTCCGGGACGTGCCGCGCGAACTGCGACATGGTGACGAAATTCATGGCCACGCATGCGAGCCAAAGGGCGAAGGAAGCGCGGGCCACAACGTTGTTGTGACCGCGCGTGGACGCCCATGCGATCGGTAGCCCGGCGCTGAAAAAGGTAATTGCCAGGAGCCCGGTGGAGACCGCCAGCCAGCTCTGGATATCGGACGTGAAAATCCAGGCGTACCACAGCCCGACGATGCCGGCGAACGCCGTGGATAGGAGCGAAGGAGCGCCGGCGGCATAGGCGATGAATTTGACCTGCAAGCTAGCGTTCCAGCGCTCTTCGTAGGTCATGGCCTCTTCGCGGCCGAAATGAACGACGCGGCTTGTCTCCGCCGAATTCGAGATCATTCAACCCTCCATCGCCCGGTTACGGCCTGGACAGTGGCATGGACGCCGAGGGGCACGATTGCGCCCGCCGCGAGCGCCTTGAGCCATCCGATTAACCCGGACGGTTCGCAAAGCAGCACCGCGGCCACGAATAGGAGCGCGGCCAGCGCGGCCCGGGGCGTGAGACGCAATTCGCGCCATTGGGGGATGGCTTTGGCCGCGGCGGCAGGGCCGCGGCGCTCGCCCGCTGGGGCGGCGTCCGATACCGGACGCAGCCCCAGCCTGTTGCGGACACCAGTGTCGTGGACACCAGTGTCGCGGACGCTAGGGGCGCGGACGCTAGGGGCGCGGAAACCGGGCAGCTTCATGCGGCCTCCCGGTCGAGCACGGTTACAGCGCCGTCATGAGGTGCCGGAACAAGCGCCGTGGATTGCTGCCGCGGCTGCGGTTTTTCAGATAGCTGCCGGTGCGCCGCTTCCGTGAGGATGCCTGTGAACAGGAAAGCGAGGAACGTTTGCAGCGGGCTCGCCTCGATCAAGTGCAGGGCGAGCAGATCGCAGAGGCAAACCGCCGTCCATAGCCACCACATCAGGGCGAGCTTGATGACGGCGCCGGGCCGCTGGCCGGACGCCAGCGTTATCGCGATAAGCACGCAAGCGATAAGGGCGGCGGGCGTGATGTCGAGCAGGTGCAGGAAGCACCTATCGATGAGCGCGGCCCCGATGACAAGGGCAAGCGCGGTGCGGATTTGCCGCGTGCGGTTTTCGTTCACCATCCGCCGCGTCCCAGATCGATCGTTGCCGCAGTGGCCGTAACGGCCGCCATTGCGATTGCGATCATCACAAAGAGCCGGCCGATAGGCGGCAGCCGCATGATGCCCCCGCCGAATATCCCGGCCACAACACCGGCACCGGCGCAGATGGAAAAAACGATGTGCCCGGAACCTCCAGCGCCAGCGGCAAAGGCGGGCGAGATTGCGAAAGTGCAAGCGGCTATGACGGCCAAGGCCCGCCCCGCATTGTGGCCGGAAGTCCGGCCAGCTTCGGATTCGCAGCTCATGCGCGAGCCCTCCACAGCTGATGGCCGATGTGCTGATGCGCGGCGCAATAGGGCTGCCTGTCTCCCGGTGTGGCTCTCGCACCGCAGAAGCCGAAGCCTGGCGCGTGAGGATCCCCAATAGGCCAGTGACACATCGTGTCAGTGAGCTGGGCAACGGAAAGCATCAGCGCCGCTGGCGCGGGCGGTAAGCGGTCAGGCGTTGCGGGGCATGGCCGTGAGCGCATGCCAGTATGGCTGCCGGTGCGGCGAGGCGAGGTCCGGCGAGGCCGCGGCTGGCGCGATGTGGTGGCGCGGCCCGCCAGGCCAAGGCGGTGCACCTTGCCGATGACGGCGTTGCGCGTCACCTCGCCAAGCTTCGCGGCGATTTGGTTGGCGCTAAGGCCGTCCGCCCAGAACTTCTTCAGAAGATCGACACGGGCATCGTTCCAGCCCGGACCATTGCCCGCAGGCGCGCGGGCGCATATGCTCGAAATCGGCATTTGCGGCACTCCATGTTGTTGATGCCATGAGGCAGGGGCCGTTGGCGCGGCTTCCTGCCTCGCTTCGTTCAGCGCGGGACAGAGCCTCGCGCGACGTTGTGCGGGGCGTTCAAGCCCCAAGCGATGCGATCCCCCTTAAGCGAATAGGCGTAAGCGTCGCCGCCCTCGGTTTCCTCGCTGTGGTGGCCGGGAGCTTGGCGGGCCTTCGCAATGACGCGCTCAACCGCGGCGGCTTGCGGTGAGGTGAGGCGTTTCCACTCTCTGTTCGGCATTATGACCACAGCTCGCTGTGAAGACCGGGCTTGCCGCGTTCCCGCTCCCGCGCCAGTTTCAGCTCCAGCGCGTCGTTCTCAAGCTTGAGCCGCCGCTCTTCTTCGGCTGACGCCGCGCCCCCGCGCTTGGTTTGCGTGGTCGAAGCTTGCGTTTCGGTCGAAACGTGTATGTGCACTTCGGCCTTGCCGCCTTCCGCGGTGTTGTTGTTTGAGCGGTTGCTACCAGCTCCCCAGATCGGCATGCGATTAGCTCCTTTCGGTTTGGTTGATGGCGGGTTTGCGCGCCCGCCTCTGTTTCGCACTCTTGGCGCGAGCCTTGCGGCGAAGGCGCTAAATGGCGGCCTTGCCCTTTTCCGTCAGAACGATCATTTGCGGCCCTTCCTCAAAACCCGGCTTCGTCATCGCTCACCAGCTCGCGCCGGTGCCGTTTGACGAACGCCTCGAAATCCGCTGGCTTGCCGCCCGCCTGCCGGTGCTTCTCGCGGCCTTCCTCGATGGTGATGAACCCCTCGCGAATCAGCTCAAGCACGTCAGCCGGACGCGAATAGGAAAGTGTCCGTCCGCTCATTTGCGCACCGCCCGGCCGAGATCGGCGATTTCGTTTGCCAGGTTGCGGCGAAGGGTATTCAGGCGGATGAGCACGGGGCGATCCCCCGCCGCGTCAACCATGTTCTGCGCATCCGCGATAAGCTCGGCGGCACGGCGCAGCAAAGACGTCACAGCGTCGATTTGACGTGCGTTCAGGGGCATTGGAGATGCCTTTGGGATTGCTCTTGACTGACAAAACATCTAGCATAAAACGAATTTCCATGCAATGACAAAATGTCATAGAGAGACAAATGGCTGTAACCACCCAACAAATCCGTGCCGCTCGCGCCCTTCTCGGCTGGTCTCAGGATGAGTTAGCCACGAAGGCGCGTGTGGGCCGATCCACAATTGCCAGCTTCGAAATCGGTAAGCTGGGAATGACCGGCTCGCGGGCTTTTGAGGATGTGTTGGAAGTGTTTGAGAAGGCCGGGATTGAATTCCTTGAGCCAATCGAAGGCATGCGCGGCGAAGGCGTGTGCTTCAAATGGGGCGTAGCGCCACCAGCCAGGCAGCCAGGCGAAGGTATAGCAGCCGGCGGGACGGGCGAAGGCGGGCTCAAGGCAGCGTGGGACGAGGGAGAGGAAAACGCCGATCTTGAGGCGCTTTTGGGCGAAGCGCCCGGACCTAATCCGGACATGGCGGAGATGTGGCAGACCGATCCGGAGCTATGGGCGCGGCTCAGCCAGGGCGGCCGGGAGACGCTGAGCCAGACCATGTTCGGCGATTGCCGCGCGGCAGGCGAGGGGTACTTCCGCAACTGACCTCGCCAACCATGCCACCAATGGCTCAGCATAAACTACTTGCAAAAATGTGCCAATTTTGACACATCGGCCGATATATGATAGATCGCTCAAAGAAACTGCCCGCGCGGTTTTACGTAAATGCACTAGCGCAAAATCCGGTGCGGGAATGGATTCTGAGTTTGCCGGAGGGTGATCGGTACACAATCGGCAAGGATATTCAGAAGGTGGAGTTTGGATGGCCGATTGGGCGTCCGCATTGCGCGCCGCTAGGTAAGGGATTGTGGGAAGTGCGCAGCACATTGGAAAGCAACCGGATCGCGCGGGTGATTTTTTGCATGGGCGACGGGTACATGATCGTGCTGCACGGCTTCATCAAGAAAACGCAGAAGGTGCCGCAAGCGGATATCGACTTAGCGTTGAGACGGAAGAAGGAGGTGGAGTGATGGCAGAGGAGAAACGTAAAGCCAGTGTAAGCGCGGAAACCTTTGACGAATTTCTGGCCAGTCAAGGCATGCTGGCGGCGTGCGAAGATCGCGCTTTGAAGGAAGTGATTGCGTCCCAGCTCGCGGAAGCGATGCAGACGCAAGGCATAACCAAGGTTGAAATGGCGGCGCGCATGAAAACCAGCCGCCGCCAGCTCGACCGGCTGCTTGATCCGGCGGTTGCGTCTGTCACCCTCGACACGTTGCGGCGCGCGGCGAGTGCCGTGGGCCGCACTTTGCACATTGAGCTGGTGTGACATCGCCCGCCTGTTTTCACCCACCGCGCCAAAGTCTCAAGACGGGGGCAGCAAGTAGCTATTCCCTGGGGGTGAGGCGTAGCCGCCGCTCCCGCTGGTGGGCGGCGATTCCTTGCTTGAGCGCGGCGAAAATTCCGGCCGGGAGGAAGCCCCAGGCAAACACATCCGGCTTGTCCCGCGCGATCGGTCGCAGATCGTAGCCCGGCCAGACGAAACGGTTGAGTTCGCTGGTCACGATCCAGGATGGTGCGCCGTCCAGCCCGAGCCGCCGCTTGACGGCGGCCGGCAGCTCCACGGCGTGGGGATCGTCCGGTTGGGAGTGGGTGATCGGGGCGACATAGACCTTGGTATCGCCATCCTCGTCGGCAGTGGCAACCACGATGGCGCAGGGACGAGCCTTGCGGCCTTCCTCCGCTCCGGCGCGGTGCTGGTCATGCCATAGGTAGGAATAGGAGATGACGAGGCCCGGTTCAGGCTCCGGCAGGGCCATGGCTTATTCGCCGAGGGCGTAGCGATGCTTGGCTGGGACTTCGGCCGCTTCGATCAGGGCCAGCTCGGCATCGGTGAGGTCCGCCGTGGCGATGGCCTCGCGCTGCGACTGCTTCAACTCGTGATAGGTCTTGGCCGAAACGATATAGACAGTTTCCCGCCCATATTTGGTGACCCGAACCGGTTCGCTCAGAGCTTGGTCATGATAGGCGCCGAAATTCTTCTGTACCTCGGACGCCGAAGCTGTATTGGACACCGAAGCCTCCTTTTTCGCATCTTCCGTAAGATACGCATTTCTCGCTGTGTCCGCAAGCGCATGGACACTTAGGGCGCTGCCCTCAGCGCGCGGCAAGGCGCTTCCGCCCAGCTTCCTTCGCTCCGCTTGCGCTGCGCTCCGCGCAGCCGGGGCCCCGCGAAGCGCCTTGCCACTTGCACACCCGCCCTCGCCGGGAGCAGGGTTCCTGTCCGGCAGGAACCCGCTAGTAATTTTGGCCAATCCGCCGGTCGCCGTCCCCGCAGATCGCCCGGTTTCAACGGCGGCGCTCCGAGCCGATAACCGGTTCCAGATCTCTAACCGGAAACGGCAAAGATGACACCAGTTGTGGTGCACTTGACCCATACCGGCCCCAATGGGCTGCCGCCTGAACTCGTCCGCTCCTGCCTCGCCACACCGGAAGTGGTCTATTTTGCCATCCCCCCCTCGCCCGCAACAACAAACGGCGCCCAATAAGCCGGATGCGTCTCCTCCGGCCCCCCCCTGTCGATGAGCGCGAGCATGGCCTGCCGCAACGCCTCCGCCCGGCCCGCGCTGGGATTTGCTGTCATAGCCGCCATCGCCCCAGTAACGAGCTTCACCGTGGCGGCGGAGTTCACCGCCCAGTGCGACACCAGCATCGACCGCGCACCCGCGTAGAAGAACGAGCGCGCGAGCCCCGACAGCGCCTCGCTATTGTCCTTGCCGCCCGCCGCCGTGTTGCAGGCCGACAAGATCACCCAGCCGGCGTCGAGCTTGAGGCTAACAATCTCGGAGGCGGAAAGGTAGCCGTCGTCGAGTTCCGATGGCGTTTGCGGCGGGGTCAGGATCAGGCCCGGCTCCGAGCCCATGGCGATCTGACCGGCAAGAGCGCCATGGGTGGCGAAATGCAGGATGCCGTAAGATGCAAGCTCTCCACGATCGCTGAGGGCCTTAAGCGACGCCTCGGTGGCCTCCGCCCCGAGCAGCACGCTGCCGTCCCGCGCTTGGAGGCTGCCGGCCACGGCGCAAAGCTCATCGGCGGTTTCGGGCAGGGGCTGCTGGATTCGGAGCAGGTCCAAATCCACATGCCCGCCCTGCATGTATACCTGCCGCACGCCACGGCGGAGATCGAGCCGGCCGCGAGACGCAGGCTCCGGCTGCTTGGGGCAAGTCCGCTTGCCGCGCGCTTGCTGGGCAAGCCCGGCATCCTCGGCATCCATGCCGTTGAGCAGCGGATTGCCGATGCCGAAATAGGGCTTGCCGCCGCGGCTGGCCTTGCTATCGCGCCGCAGCGCCTTGAGCGAAGACACCGCCGGCAGCACCGCCAGGCTATGCTTGCGCACCAGCCAAGGGAGCGCGGCCATCCCGGTTCCGGCCCCAGGCGCTTCCGTCACCAATACCTGGAATGGAAGCTGGCTCAGCGGCCCGGAGGCGGCGATCAGCAAGCGCTTGCCCTCGATCATGTCCTCCGCCTCGCCGAAGAGCGCCCGGTAGAGCGCGTGCGCGCGGCTGGCATCGAAGGGCAGCGGCTTGCCGGCCCTGTGATCGGCCTCGGTGTAGTCCTGCCCGGTAAGATCGGGACAAACCGAGCCTTCGCCCCAGGAGTTCTCGAAGTCGAGCCCGCAGCGAAGCGCCTGTACCTCGCGCTTGAGCGAGGGCGTGCCGAGCGGCGCGCGCACCCAGCGCGAGGCGGTCTTGGTGACGAACCAGACGAAGGTTTCCTCGGGCAGCGGCGCCTTTTCCGGCATATCGAGGAACAGTACAAGCGCTTCGTTATCCTCTAAGAGGCTCTGCGCTTCCGCCAGGCTGAGCGGTTCTGGGCTTGCGAAGGCGGCGTAATCGGGGAAGTCTTTTGCCAGCGCCTTGCCGATGTCCGCGAGCCGTGCGGCGATGTCCGCCAGCCGCGCGTGCAACTCATCCTCGACCCGCCCGTCGCGCATGTCCGCAGGCTGGGATCGCGCCGCAGTCAGCAGTTTGTCATTTGCCTGCCATTCCGCGGCGAGATCCTGCTGCTCGCGGACGAGCTTGCCGAGCGGCTCCTCGCCCTTCGCGCCGCGAGCTGCCATTTTCGCCAGCGACTGTGCCGCCGCCGAGTCTTGCGCCCATTGCGCCGCCTCGAACATGCGCGCGGCAATCCCTGGCGCTTCGGCGGGCCGCGCGGCGGCGACACGATAGGAAACTCTCACCAGCCGCCGGAAGCGGGAGCTTTCTTGGCCGGTCTCCGGCGTATTGCTGCCCGGATGACCCACCCCGGAATCCTGGACGCCGCGCTTGAAACGGCGAATGAGAATACCAGTGCTTCTCTGCCAATAGCTCGCTGCCTGTGCCCAGTCCTGCTGCTTGAAGTACAGCTCGGCCGTATTGTTGAGGCTGGTCGCCACCAAGGGATGATCGGCGCCGAGTGCGTTTTCGAAAATTGCAAGCGAACGCTTATAGGCTTGCGCGGCGTCTTCGTACCGGCCCATCTCCTGATAGAAGCCCGCGAGATTGTGAAGGCTTTCCGCCGTGTCCCGATGGTCCGGCCCCATCGTCTTTTCGCGGATGGCGAGCGCCCGCTCATACAACGGCGCAGCCTCGTCGAAACGGTGCTGCGCACGATACAACTCCGCAAGGTTGTTGAGACCTCTTGCGATGTCAGGATGTCCCGCGGGCAGCGTCTTTTCACGGATGGCCTGTGCGCGTTTCAGGAGCGGCTCAGCTTCGGCGTAGCGCTGCTCTTCGAAGAAATGCACAGCCAAATTGCTCAACGATAAGGCAACATCGGGATGATCGGGTCCCAATGCCTCTTCGCGCATGGCAAGCGAACGCTTCAAGAGCGCCTCGGCTTCGGGCCTGCGCCCCAATTCGCCATAGAGGGACGCCAGATTGCCGAGGAGCGTGGCTGTATACGGATGGCTCCCCCCTTGCAGCGTTTCGGCGGTATCCAGCGAGCGCTTCAGCAAAGGTTCTGCCTCGGCGAACCGCCCTTGCCTGCCGTACAGTTCCGCAAGGTTATTGAGAGCCAGAGCGAGGTGAGTTTTGTCCCGGTCTTTTTCCGCGAGAGTCAGCGCGCGCTTAAGTAAATATCCCCCGGCAAAGCCGGGGGCTTTATAATTGGAGCCGCTCGAAGCGGCAGATGGGGTCGCTGATGCGGCCCCAAAGTTTTGGGCCACCTGAAGGTGGCATGGTCAGCGCCAAAGGTTGAGCTGGTCGAGCCTTTGGTCTTCCTTCTCCTGGTTGCGGATATAAGCGCGGATCGCTTCCTCGTCTCTCCCCACTGTGTTCACGAAGAACCCGCGTGCCCAGAAGTGCTGCCCCACGAAATTGCGCTTCTTCTCGCCGTAAACCCTGGCGAGATGGATTGCGCTCTTGCCTTTGATGAAGCCAACCACCTGCGACACGGCGTATTTCGGCGGGATCGAAAGCATCATATGCACGTGATCCGGCATCAAATGCCCCTCCTCGATCTTCGATTCCTTCTGCGCCGCGAGCCTATGAAACACCTCGCCGAGATAGCGGCGAAGCTCGAAATACAAAGTCTTGCGGCGGCATTTCGGAATAAAGACAATGTGATATTTGCAGTCCCAGACCGTGTGGCTTAGGCTATGATATTCTTCCATTGGTGGAGTTCCTTCCGTGCGCGTGGCTGCTCACGGAGGAATTTCACTAATGGACCGCCGGATACGTCAAACTGCTACTGCCTCCCCGGCAGAGCCGGGGGATCTCCCACTGACGATAGAGCTTCGGCTTCGGAATAGCGGCCCTGCGCCTCGTAGATTTCCGCGAGATTGCCCAACATCGGCCCGGCGGGGTACGTGTCGCCGAGCAGTTTTGTCAGGAGCGCGCTGCTACTCTCATAGATCGCGATGGCGCGTAGCATGACCGGTTCAGCGTCGGCATACCGGCCCTGCGCGCTGTATACTTCGGCGAGATTATTGAGAACCGCGCCTGCCGGCGGGCTGTCCGCGCCGGACTGTTTCTCCACCATCTCCAATGCGCGCTTGAAGATTGGCTCTGCCTCCGCATACAGCCCCCATCGCATATAAAGTTTGCCCAGCGCATCGAGAAATATGCCTGCCTGTTGCAATTCCCGCGGATCCTTCGCGTCCTCCTTTAGGGCAAGCGCCCGCTTGAGAACCGGCTCGGCATCGGCATACCGCCCTTCCTTGATGTAGAGATTGGCGAGCGAGAACAGCTTGCCCGCCAGAAAACTCAGATCGATGGGCGTGCCGTTCTTCCCCAGGATGCCAATGCTGCGCTTGTAGGTCGCCTCCGCTTCCTCATCTTTGCCCAAACCCGTCAAGATATCGGCAAGAGTGCCGATACGAGTGGCCGTAATCGTGTGCTCCGCGCCATACGATGCTTCGGAAAGCGCCAGCAGGCGCTGGGCGAGCGGCAAAGCCTCGGCATCCTTTCCTGCCATATGAAGCTGCGTCACTTGCACGAGAAGCTTCATCTGCTCATCGGGGCTGCTAGCGTTTTGCGCCGGTTTGGCGCTTTCGCCAGCAGGGGCGGGCGCCTTCTCCATGTCTGCCAATTGAGGATGCGTTAGGCCCCGCTGGCGGAACTGCGCAAAGTCCTTGCCGGTAACCTTTTCCTGCTTCCCTTGCTGCGGGACAGTTGCGTTTGCAAGGCCCGGCAACGCCGGCAACAGTATCGCGACGAAGATTGCGAGCAAGCCGGAACGCAACCAAGTCAATGCATTGCTCATGGCATCCCCCATACCCAAAAGGTAGCGGAGGGAGCAAATGGTCAGGCCGTGGCTCGCCCAAGGCAAAAAGAGGGTAATTTTGTGTGCGGGAGGGTTGGACCAGCCGAGCGCGTACCAAGAGCGGCTTCTGGCATAATGAAGACGTCGTAGTGCGAAAAGCGAAACGGCAGCACTTGGCCCACTCCGCCAGTTCGCCGCGTTTCGCTGGGTGGCCTGCTGAGGGATCTTAAAGCGGCAGGGTTCATGACCTGTCAAAACCGGCGGCCCATGACCCCATCCTGCCGCCGGGGGGGACGCGATAGTTTTCTCCGCAATCCACGAGATCTAGCCTGCGCCTTGAGTGGCGCCAGCTGGGGGAACAACGTTACCGGTGATACGGATGGTTTCGCAGAGCGCCGTGACCATACAGCCGTATGACGGCTCCAGTGACACCAGCATCATGCGGCCGCCAAAGATATCGCGGCTCAATTCGGCGATCCATTCCTGGTGCCGGGAACGGTAAGGCTCCCTGGCGGGCGGTTCTCCGGTCAGCCGGTGGAGGGTTTCCAGTTTCGGCTGGGCATTGCGGGTGATCTCGATGGAGAAAATGACGTTCTCCTGGCCGAACCCGTCGCAGCGCAAGCGCTGCAAGCCAGCCAGCAACAGCGTGAACAACTCGCCCTTCGCCGTTTGCGCGCTGAGCTGAAGGCTCCTCTTGTCGAGCAGCCGCAGGCCCAAAACGTGGCCGTCGTGCAGGTCCGGCTGGCTGAGAAACCCATGTTGGTCGATTACAAGATCCATGCGCGTATGCCCCGATGCATTTGCTATGACGCAGGCGTTGACGGATAGTGCGGAGGCGGACTCGATTGCCGCATATAGATCCGTGAGCAAGCCCATGCCCGATGATACCGCCCGCAGCATACCCAGGCGCAAGGCCCCGAAACGCACCGCAAGGCTCGCGGAGCCGTTGTCGAGCGAAGACCTGGAAAAACTCTTGGCAAAGTTCTCGCCGGCCGGTGCCGTGGTGATCCTGGCCCGGACGTTGGATAAGACCATGCGCCGCGCTGGTGAGCATTCCGGCAACCGGGCCACGGGTGCATAATGGGATATCTTACAATGGCAGTTAAGAGCGAACATTGTGTCCACTAAATCGAGGCAAGGTCACATTGAGCCTGCGCCCGGCCCACTGCTCCATTTCTCGCAGGTGCAAAAATTCTTCCGGTTACTGGAGGATGAGCGGCCTGCCATATTTGGCGACCTCGACCACCGAGCCTGACCCATACCTGCCGAAGCGCCCCCGGTCATAGTTCGTCAGCTCATGCCAGACAATAGCGGAAGCAAATCATCTCCCGGCGCCGCCTTCGCCCACGACTACGAACGGCGCCCAATAAGCGGGATGCGCTTCCTGCGGCGCGCCCTTATCGATGAGTGCCAGCATGGATTGGCGCATCGCCTCCGCCCGTCCCATCGCCCGATCCGCGGCGAGCCGGCTCATGGCGCCGGTGATGAGCTTCACGGTGGCTGCCGAGTTCACCTCCCAATGCGAGACCAAGAGCGCGCGCGCCTGCGCGTAAATGAAGGCGCGGGCGAGCCCCGACAGGGCCTCGGCCCCTTGCGCGCCGCTGGCCGCCGTGTTGCAGGCAGACAGGATGGCCCAATCGGCATCGAGCTTGAGCCCTGCTATCTCGGGCGCGGTGAGATAGCCGTCGTCCTCCTCGCTTGGCGTATCCGGCGGCGTGAGCAGCAGGCCCGGCTCGGCTGTGCCCCGCACCTGGCCTGCGAGCGCCCCATGGGTGGCGAAATGCACGATCCGGAATTGCGCGAGTTCGCCGGTCTGGCTCAGGCGCTTGACTTGGGCCTCGGTGGCGCGCGCCCCGAGATAGACCTCGCCCGGCCCGGCCCCTAGATCGACCGCCACCGCGCACAGCTCGTCGGCGGTCTCGGGCAGCGGCGGCGCCTTGCGCAGCAGCCCCGCATCCACCAAGCCGCCCCGCGTCTGAATTTGCGGCACGCCGCCGCGCGGTGCGTTGGATGGTACACTCTTCGTTTCGCCAGGCGCGGTGCAGGTGCCCTTGCCGCGCGCCTCCCTGGCAAGTCCTTCGTAGCGCTCGTCGGGACCGTCGAGCAGCGGATTGCCGAAGCCGACCGAGGAGACCGCCGGCAGCACGGTCAGTGCGTGTTCGCGGATCAGCCAGGCAGGCTGCGCGCCGTCCTTGGGCTCCGCCGTTACCAGCACCTGGAAGGGCAGCTGCGTCAGCGCTCCCGACGGCACGAGCAACAGCTGCTTGCCTTGGATGAGGTCCTGGGCTTGCCCGAACAGTGCCTTGTAAAGCTTATGCGCGCGGGCCGGATCGAAGGGCAGCGGCTTGCCGGCATTAACATCGGCCTCCGTGTAAGTCTCTCCGGTCAGCTCCGCGCAGGCAGGCCCGGCCCACGCCGCCTCGTCGAGGCCGCAGCGCAATGCCTCCACCTCGCGGGCCAGCGCCGCCTTGCCCAGCTCCGAGCGCACCCAGCGCACCTGCGTCTTCGTCGCTACCCAGATGAAGGTCTCCTCTGGCGTTGGCTTCTTGTCCGGTGTGTCGAGGAACAGCACCAGCGCCTCGCCGTCGCCAAGCAGGGTTTGCGCTTCGGCAAGCGGCAGCGGGTCGGGGCTGGCCAGCGCGGCGAAGTCCGGGAACTCCGCTTTGAGCCTGGCGTCGATCTCGGCGAGCCGCGCGTCGATGGCGGCAAGGCGGCCTGAGTTCTCCGCTTCGGCTATGGCGTCGCGCTTGTCCGCCGGCTTCGCAAGCGCGGCATCGCGAAGCGCATCGCGCTTCTGCCATTCGAGGACCAGATCTTGCCGTTCGCGGGCCAGCGTGGCGAGGCCGGGATTCGCCGCCGCCCCGCGCGCCGCCATTTGCGAAAGCGACTGCGCGGCCTCGGAGCTTAGCGCCCATTGCGCGGTCTCGAACGTCTCCGCGATGAGGGGAGCGCCAGGCGCCGTGCCGCCGGGGGCCAGCCGGTAGGCAGCCTTAACGAGTGCCTGGAACTGGGAGCCAGCCAGCGCCGCCTCGCTCTTCTTACTGCCGCCAGCGCCGACCTGCAGAGCGCCGCGCAGCGTGCGCCGGGCCAGCCCCGCGGTATTGCGCCGAAAGAACTCTACGGCTTGTACGAAATCGCTTTGCTCGAAAGCAAGCAGGCCCAAAGAGTAAGCGGAATACAGCGTATCCGGATGTTCGGCGCCCAGCACATGCTCGCGGCTTTCGAGCGCTCGCCGCAAAAGCGGTGCCGCATCCGCGTAGCGGCCCCAAGTCAGGTAGAGAGCGCCAAAACCGGAGGCGGCCGTAATAGTCTGGGGGTGATCCGGTCCCAGCACGCGGGTACTCACAGCAACGGCCGTCTGGAACAAGGCTTCTGCCTCGTTATAATGCCCCGTTCGCATGTACAGGGAGGCCAAGTTGATGGCCCTAAGAAGCGTGTTTGGGTGTTCTTTGCCAAGCACGCGTTCCGATACCTCGAAGGCGCGCTTGAGAAGCGGTTCCGCTAGCCCATGCAATTTCTGATTGAAATACAGTTCGCCCAGATTGCTGACGCTTTGGATCGTATCCGGATGCTCTGGACCAAGTACCCGCTCCCGTGTTTCCACCGCGCGCTTGTGAAGCGCTTCGGCTTCTTCGTAACGCTGCCGGGCATCGTAAATCGCAGCCAGATTGTTTATGCCCACAATCGTCCGGGGATGTTCGATCCCCTGGATCCGCTCGCTTGCCGCCACAAAACGCTGCAAAAGGGCTTCCGCTTCCGTGTAACTGCCCATCTCCATGTAATACAAGGCCAAATTGTTGAGGGCGGTCAGCGTCTCGGGGGCTCCCTTGCCGAGCCTCCGCTCTCGGCCCTCTACCGCGCGCTTATAGAGAGGTCCGGCTTCCGCATAACGGCCCTGGGCCAGGTAAAGTGTGGCGAGATTGTTGACAGAAGTGAGCGTGCCCGGGTCTTCGGCACCCTCAGTGCGTTCGCTAGCTTCCAGCGCGCGCTTGTAGAGCGGTTCCGCTTCCGCGTACCGGCCTTGTTTCTGGTAGAGGAGCGCAAGATTGTTGACAATTGTCAGTGTCTCCAGATGCTCTTTGCCGGACCTGCGTTCGCTGACTTCAAGAGCGCCCTTCCATAGAGGCTCCGCTTCCGCATAGCGGCCTTGAGACTCGAAAATGCTTGCGAGTTCGGCAGCCGATAGAAGTGTTCGGGGATCCTCTTTGCCGAACAAACGGGCGTTCGTATCGAAAACGCGCCGGGACAGCTGTTCAGCTTCCGCGTAACGGCCTTGGCCGTTGTAAAGCCTGGCCAGATTGCCGGCAGTGGCAAGCGTGGAGGAATGGTCCGGGCCCAAAATCCGCTCTTTCGCCTCCAAATCCCGCCGGTAGAGCTGTTCCGCTTCGGCGTAGTGGCCCCAGTGGCTATAAAAGATGCCAACGGTGTTGAGCATAAGTTGCGCGAATGGATCGTCTTTGCCGAAGAGGTGTTCTCCCGCTTCCAAAATGCGTTTCGCTATCCCCTCGGCTTCCACGTATTTCCCTTGTCTCTCATATGTACTTAGAAGAAGGCTGGCAGTAGCAAGGGTTTGGGAGTTGTCTTTACCGGATGTGCGCTCGTACGCTTCCAGCGTTCGCAGGTAAAGGGGCCCGGCCTCCGCATACCGGCCCTGGCGATAGTAGAGCAATGCGAGGGAGTCTACGCTTGTAAGGGTGAGGGAAGCGTTTGCCCCCAATTCCTGTTCGAAGCCGTCCAGCGCCTGCTTCAGAAAAAGCTCCGCTTGCTTTTCCTGGCGCAAACCGGTGTAGAGCTGGCCAAGCTGCACCAGGGTTATAAGCGTCAGCGTGTGCCCAGAACCCAGCACGCGCTCACGGATTGCCAAGGCTTGTTTCAATAGCGGTTCCGCATCGGTGCGGCGGTTTTGCTCGCGGTAGCGGGATGCCAAATTGTCAAGCGCCGTTGCATATTTCGCGTGGTTCTCGCCGTAGCGCGATTTCATTTCGGCGAGATAGCGCTCCGCGAACGGCAGTGCCTCGGCATACTTGCCATCTTTGCTGAGCTTTGCTGCGGTCTGGTAGAGAACCTCGGGGCTATCCGGCGCCGCAGCCAGCGCCTCCTCCACGCGCTGGAGCTGGCCGCGGCCAAGCCCGCGTTTCCGGAACTTCGCGAAATCCTTGAGGATCGTGTCTTCCCATTTGGAGCCGTCCGGCAGGGTCTCGCCCTTGTGCTCCGTGTAGGCTCCGATCGCCTTCTGGGTCCGGCCGAGCAGCAGCAAGGCATGCGCGCGGTTGGCCTCGATCCAGAGCGTGCCAGGATGTAAATATCCCCCGGCAAAGCCGGGGGCTTTATAATTGGAGCCGCTCGAAGCGGCAGATGGGGTCGCTGATGCGGCCCCAAAGTTTTGGGCCACCTGAAGGTGGCATGGTCAGCGCCAAAGGTTGAGCTGGTCGAGCCTTTGGTCTTCCTTCTCCTGGTTGCGGATATAAGCGCGGATCGCTTCCTCGTCTCTCCCCACTGTGTTCACGAAGAACCCGCGTGCCCAGAAGTGCTGCCCCACGAAATTGCGCTTCTTCTCGCCGTAAACCCTGGCGAGATGGATTGCGCTCTTGCCTTTGATGAAGCCAACCACCTGCGACACGGCGTATTTCGGCGGGATCGAAAGCATCATATGCACGTGATCCGGCATCAAATGCCCCTCCTCGATCTTCGATTCCTTCTGCGCCGCGAGCCTATGAAACACCTCGCCGAGATAGCGGCGAAGCTCGAAATACAAAGTCTTGCGGCGGCATTTCGGAATAAAGACAATGTGATATTTGCAGTCCCAGACCGTGTGGCTTAGGCTATGATATTCTTCCATTGGTGGAGTTCCTTCCGTGCGCGTGGCTGCTCACGGAGGAATTTCACTAATGGACCGCCGGATACGTCAAACTGCTACTGCCTCCCCGGCAGAGCCGGGGATCTCCCACTGACGTTAGCGCCAGGGCGCGCTCCGATGCTTCGAGCGCGCGCTCCGGCCGCTTGGCGAAGTGCGCGTACCAGGACACGCCGCCGAGCGCTGTTGCCGTTGAAAAGCCGGGCTTTTTGGCCTCAGCTTTCTTCGCAGCCTTGAGCCACTCTTCCGCAACGGCCAGCGCCTTGTCATAATGGCCGTCCTTCCAGAAGGCCTCTGCGCGCTCGTGAAAGGCCTTAAACTCTTGATCGCTCAAGCCTTGCGCGAAGGCCGGGGCCAGCGTGCACGAAAGAACCAAGATCAGCGCGCCCAAAAGCGCAAGCACCGTCCCCCGCCGCATCGCGATCCCCTTTTCAAAGCCGCCGCGGCACATGTATCCACTATGCAGGGAGAAAGTTTGGCAGAACCGCCAATTCAGGAGTTCCGCTACTGCTGGAGCAAAGAGACGCCGCCAGGTAACATCGGCCACGGCAGCCCTATGCTCCATTTCTCGCAGGTGCCGCAATTCTTTCGGCTATCGGAGGATCAGCGGGCTGCCATATTTGGCAACCTCGACCGCCGAGCCTGACCCATAGCCGAAGTGGAGGCCTCGCTCCTCCTCCTTCGATAAATTGTCTGCTTTTTCAGGAAGCTGACAGAGCATTTCTGCCAGCTGCAAGCGGATGCACTAGCGGAACGGTCAAAATACTTTTCGTCTGGCGTTACCTGAAGTTTAGCGGCTTCGTGTCCTGCTCGATGGCCCCGAAAAGCGGTTGACCGGCCGCGTCCAGCATCTCGATGCGGACGCGATCTCCGAAGCGCATGTAACCGGTCTTCGGGGCGCCCTGCCCAATCATTTCGATAGCCCGCCGCTCGGCAATGCAGGCCGATCCCTCCTCGGAGCTGGCGTAATTGGAGACTGTTCCCGAGCCAATAATCGTCCCGGCGCTAAGAGAGCGGGTCGATGCCGCATGTTCGATCAGCTCCGAAAAACTGTAAGCCATCTCGCCCGCGTTTGGCCGGCCAAACGGCTTTCCGTTCCACCAAACGTTGACCGGCAGGTGAACCCGGCCATCCCGCAAGCTGCGGCCTAATTCATCCGGCGTGATAGCGACGGGCGCGAAGGAGGAGCTTGGCTTTGCCCGTATCCAGCCGAACCCGGTTGCCATCTCGACGGGAGCCAAGACGCGCAGGCTTACATCGTTGATGAGCACGAAGAGGCGGATGTGTGCCTCCGCTTCCCGTGCTTTGGTTCCCATAGGAACATCGCCGGTGATGACGCCAATTTCCGCTTCAAAGTCGATGCCATCTTCTTCGCGCGGCAGAACGATGTCGTCACGCGCGCCAAGGAAGCTGTCCGATGCCCCCTGGTACATCAGCGGGAAAGCTACGTCATGCGGCTCGCGGCCAAACGCCTTAGCCATCAGCAGGCCGTGAGATGCGAAGGCTGAAGCGTCGAGCCATTGGTACGCGCGCGGCAGTGGTGCCCGGACCCGCGCTTGCTGGAAGGACTGACCGCCTTCCCCGGCACACAGGCGCTCATATCGCGCTATGAGATCCGCTGCCACGCTGGACCAGTTCTCCAACGCATATTGGAGCGTTGGCGCCAAATCGCCCGCCGGCTGATAGCGCTGCAAATCCCGCGAAACCACCACGAGTTGGCCGTCACGGGTTCCATTCGCGATTGTGGCCAGTTTCATGCTTTTTTCTCCTGGATCGCCGCTGGACTGCGTCAATCGAATATGGCAACCGCTCTCGTCCATCCTGCCGAGGCCCGTTCCACCTTCACAGGGAAACAGGCTACGGTGAACCCGAAGGGAGGCAGAGCTTCTAAATTTGCAAGCTTTTCGAGATGGCAATAGCCGATGTCGCGGCCGGCCTTATGCCCTTCCCAGAACAGCGAAAAGTCGCCTGTCTCCGCGATTTTTCGCTTCGTATGGCCGAAGGGAGCATCCCAGCTCCAGGCGTCGGTGCCAGTAACGCGCACGCCTCGTTCAAGGAGATAAAGCGTTGCCTCCCGCCCTATCCCGCAGCCGCGATTTATATAATCGTCTTGACCGTAGGCCGCTCCCGCAGCGGTGTTTACGAGAACGATGTCCAAGGGAGCGAGTTCATGCCCAATCCGCGTCAGCTCGCATTCGACATCCTGGGCAGTGCAGACATAGCCGTCCGGCATTCCGCGAAAGTCGAGCTTCACGCCAGGCCGGAAACACCAATCGAGCGGTATCCGATCGATGGTCGCAGCCGGTTTGCCACCGTCCATGGTCGAGGCGAAATGCCAGGGCGCATCCAGATGTGTGCCGTTGTGCGTCGACATGATGACCTTTTCGACTGCCCATGCTTCGCCATCCGGCAGCTTGTCAGCAGTCAGCCCAGGGAACATCGCCAACGCTTCGGCAGCGCCTTGCTTGTGGTCCAAATATTCAAGCTTCGGCTCCAAGCCCGGCGGGTCGGACCTAACGCCGTTCTGAAGCAATACGGAAAGATCGACGATTTTCCGGGGCACCCGGCACTTCCTTTCTACGTTGTGCGATTACGCCAAGGGATGGCGGATCGCGTTGCGAACGAGTTCTTCGGTGCTGCCATCGTGCCGGAAACCCAGGGCATCGGCGCGCGGTGTCGAAAGCGGCGGATAGCGGCCGAACTGCGCCTCGATCTCTTCAATTGGCTCGTAGCGGACAAGGTGCGAAACCTCCCGGCCTGCAACCCTGCCGATAGCCTCCGCCAAGTCTGCCATCGACAGACGAAGGGCGGGCAAAGTCCAGGCCCGGCGGTTGTCGAGAGCTTCCGCCGGGATTTGCGCGGCGTGCAGGAGATTGTCCACGCAGCAGCGCAGAGACATCAGCCAGGATTGCGCGCCGGCGGAGACCGGGCAGACGAATGGCTCGCCAGCCAATAGCGCGTGAAATATCTCGCTCATGTAAGCTGAAATGTGCCCGGTTTTTTGACGCGGGCGGGCGACGATGCCGGGCAGGCGCACGCTGCGTGCATCGATCCGGCCCCGGCGCGATGCATCGGCAAGAAGCGTTTCCACCATGAGCTTCTGCGCGCCGTAGGTCATGCTCGGCACCGGATAAGTGCCGTCGCCGATGGCTTCGGGCATGGGCGTACCGAATACGCCAATGCTGCTGGAAAAGACCACGCGCGGTCGGTTTCGATGCTGGCATAAGGCGTCAACGAGATCGCGGGCCGCATCGAAATTGACTGCCCGCCCGCGAAGCTCGTCGGCTTCAGCCGCGCCGCCTGGAATGGCGGCGAGGTGGAACAGGCAGTCAACGCCGGCGCCGGTCGCGTCTTCCTGGACCTGCCGGTCCGTGATGTCGCCCTCCACAACGCGGACGAAGGGGGCATCAGGTTTTGCCGTGATCTCCCGGTCGACGAGCACCAGAGATGCTATATCGCCAAAGTAGCCAGCCTGGCCGCGCAGGCCGATGAGCCTGCGCGCCAGCGCCGCGCCGGCAAACCCTCCGGCACCCGTCACCATTACCCGCAACGCGCGTTCCCCTCAGTGACCGCCATCGCGTGGGACCGGCACGTATTCGGGGGCGAACTTCATGTCCCAGGCCGCCTCATCCTTCATGAAATCCGGCGGCGTTTGCATCCAGCTCGCCGTGCCGAAGCGGAACTCCCAATCGCGCGGTATCCAATTGTGGTCGATGTAATCGGTATCCGCGCCGTATTCCGCCTCGCCTGCCCCGCCCGGGATTCTCCAATAGGAGAACAGCGCCGAGGAAATGCGGTGGCGGCCATTGCCGAGGAAGCCCGCCTGCCAGCCGGCGCGCTGCATGTGGTTGGCGCCAACCATCAACTCGTCGATGTCCTCAACGCCGAAGTTGATGTGGTGAAAGCCTGGCTTGCCGGGCATGCCGGGAAGCGTGCAATCGGCCAGGAACAGATTGTGGTGTTCGTGCATACCGTCGGCATGGCTGTAATAGCCGACGCCGGTCTGCCGGTCGGAGAGCAGGAAGCCAAGGCGGCGCTCAAAAAAGTCCCAGGTTTTCTTATAATTCTCAACCGCATAGACCACATGGTTCGTGGTTTTCGGCCGCGCGCGCCTTTTCCATTTCCGCAACTGATTGAACCGGTTGATGTTGCCGGCCGCATTGATGGGATCGGGCGCGTAGACGACCGGCTTACGCGGCTGAACGCGGATGCCGAGCGGGATATCGCAATCGGTGCGGAAGCGCGCCGTGCCGGCCCCGTCCACTTCGACCTTGCGGTCCTGCGACAGGTCCCGGACCATCCGGTCGAAACTCTCCTGGGAGTCGACCCCCAAGACCGCCTCCTTAAGGCCGTAGCCGGTCAGCACCGACTTTGGCACGAAGGGATCGTCGAGCCTACGCAGCACGAGGTTCGAGCCATCGTCCAGCCGGAAATGGGATTCGCGCTCGTTCTTTTCGAACAGCGGCAATCCGAGGTCTTCGAAAAACTGCGTGCACTTGGCGACATCTTCGACGCCGAAAAGCGTCGAGGCAAATCCAACGATAGGCATTGCTGGCCTCCCTTTATACGGTTGTTGTTGCGGGCTATTTCAAGCCGCGAGTTCTTTGAACGTTTCCGCGACCCAATCGGCGATGTAGTCGCGGGCAGATGCGCTGTTATCGACAGAGCTATGCTGAACGCCTCCCTCCCGCGCGGTGAAGATTTTCAGTTCGCGCTTCGGGCTATTGACAAGCTGTTCGTAAGTCTGGTGCGCGTATTCGAGCGGGATTTGGCGGTCCTGCTCGCCGTGCGTCACCAGGAAGGGAACGCGCACACGGTCCAACACGCCGTTCAAGTTGACCTTGGCGGCGATCTCCATGAATTCGTCCATGTCCTTCGCGCCCCACACCCAGCAAACGTGCTCCCAGTAGTGGGGCACCGGCCGGTCGCCCTCGCGCGCCAGGCGCCGCTTCTGGACCTCGCCCCAATTGTGGTTGGCTCCCCAGCAAACGCCGAGGGCGAAACGCGGCTCGAACGCAACCGCACGCGGCGCGTAATAGCCGCCGAGCGACACACCGTGCAGGCCGATGCGCTTGGGATCGACGCCCGGCCGCGTCTCCAGCCAGTCCACAACCTTGCTGGCCCATTGCTCGCTTTCGTAGACGGCGGTCAGATTATGCAAGCGCAGCGCTTCGCCGGTGCCCGGCTGGTCGATGATCAGCGACGAGACGCCCCGCCGCGCCAGCGCCTGGGGGCCGCGGACGCGGTAAATCATCTCCTTGGTGCTGTCGAGGCCGTTGATCTGCACAAGGCAGGGAGCCGGTCCCTCCACGCCCTCCGCACGCACGAAAAGTCCCGAAATGTGCCCATGCTTGTACGGGATCTCGACGCGCTCGCAGTTCTCCTCCCCGAGCTGAAAACCGCAGGTAAAGGCATCGAGCATCTTTGCGTAGAGTGCCCGGCGTGGCTGTGAGTGAGCGGGCTGCATGCGCTCTGCCGTGAGGTAGTAGGTGGCGGCCCGCGCAAGTTTAGCACCCGCGCTCAGCCGCCGCCCTTTCTCCTCGTCCTCTTTCGCAAGGGCAACAAGCTTGTCCCCCATGGCGGCGAAGGCGTTCAAGAAGGCGGACGTACCCTCGTCGTCTCCCGATTTGGAGATTTCCACGAGCGGGCGGCAGATCTCGTCGATCTCGCCGATCTGCGCGCCCATCTCCATCGCAAGATTGATCGAGAGATTCCAAACGTAGTTCGTGGGGAAGTATTGGAACATGCTGTGCCTGTTTCCTTGCTATTGCCGCGCGCCGCTTAAATCGGTTCGGCGAGGCGCGTCAGAACCTTGCGGTAGAGACCGATGGAATCGGCCTCCGGCGTTGGCCTCTGCTCCCATTCGCCGAGCTGGATCGAGCTCTCGCCGACGAACTTGGCCCGCTCGAACCGGCGCGCCATGAACCGTTCGAGCGCGCCCTCGACGGGTCCGTCCCTGCCCAGCTCCTCGCCAAGCACCACCGCGTCCTCGACGGCCATCGCGGCGCCCTGTCCCAGATGCGGCGTGGCGGAATGCACCGCGTCGCCGATTAGCGCGACCCGGCCCTTGTACCAAGGCGCCGGCATAATGATCGCTTCAAGCGGGCGGTAGACGACGAGCGAGGGATCGGTGATCTGATCGCGCACGGTCGCCATGTAGCCGCCATAGCCTTCCAGGCGCTTGCGCAGTTCATCGGCCTGCGTTTCAACCGGGAAGCGCGGATTGCCGGGCTCCTCGTTGACCATGAAGACGTACATGGTCTTGGGATCGAGCGGGATATAACCGGCTGTGCCGCCCTTCTTGCCCTTGTAGAGCACCGCCCATTCAAGGCCCTCCTGGCGCGGAATATTGTAGCGCCACACACCCTGGCCCGTGAATTTGGGCATCCGCTGCTCGCCGAAGACCTTCGCGCGAACCTTGGAGTAAACGCCGTCGGCACCCACAACCAGATCGTAATTGCTGCTGGTGTTATCGGTAAACTTGACGCGCGCAAAGCTGCCTTCGTCCACGATATCGGTGAAGGTGACGCCGAGCCGGTAGGGAATACCAAGGCTCTTGACGGCGTCCGTCAGCACCTTGTGCAATGCGGGGCGCGTCAGGCCCAGGTCCGACGGGAAGTTCGGGCCCGCCATCGGATAGCCTGGGATCTCGGCAACCACGTTGCCGTTCATGTCGCACATGCGTGCGCCCTTGTACGGAAAGCCGGCGTCGATCACCTGCTGCCCAAGCCCCAGCGAGGCCAGCGCGCGAATGAAATTGCCCTGTACGACGATACCGACGTGGTAGACCTTCCACTCCGCGTTGATCTCGACGATCTCAACCTGAATACCTTGCTTGTGCATGGCGATGGCCGCGGACAGCCCTCCGATACCGCCGCCAATGACAAGCACCCGTTTAATGGAGCTCATTGTTTCCCCTAAGTGAATGGTTCGTGATTGGTGGCCGCCACCGCGCATCCGGTGGCGGCGATTATTCGCAGGCGTGCAACCCTCTTGCGGGCCCCCCAAGCTAGAGCGGCTTCATGCCGCCTGGCTTACCGCCGCCGGGCCGCGGCCTCTGCTCGCAATCGCGAACACCACGAAGGCGGCAGCGGAAAAAGCTGCCAGCACGAGGACGGCATTCCCCTGGCTGCCAGCCCCTGCGGACAGTCCAAGGACGATAACGGGGCTCAAGAAGTTGCCCAGGAAGAAGGAGGACTGCCAGAAGCCCGTTCCCTGGCCGCGCCGGTCGTAGGGCAAGCGGCTCATGATCGTGGTCAGCAGCGCGGGCAGGACGATGCCGCAGCCAAGGCTCGCGATCACGACGCCGCCAAACGTCACCCAGTAGTCGCCATTGCCGACGAACAGGACGAAGCCGCCAGCGATCAGCAGGAAGGCGAGCGCCAGATTGGCGGAAAGAGACCAATTCGAAGTGCGGCGGAACACCAAGGCGCCAACCGGCACGGCAACCGAGCCCGCGGCGCTCGTCAATCCGATCACTTGCGGCGACGCGATTCCGCGCTCCGTCAGCAGGAACGGCAGCTGGATCGGCACGATAAAGAACATGATCGCCGCGAAAATCGCGATGAGGTAGAGCTGGCCAACTTTGCGCCAAGGGAAACCGAACCCAATCGTGGGGAGGTCATGCGGCGCCACTTGCGGTTCGTAGATGAACGCGAGGCAGAAGGGAATGGCCAGGATCGCGATGCTGTAGATGAGGAAGGGGAAGCGCCAGTTCATATCGCCAAGCGCGCCGCCCACGGCCATGAAGACAACCGCGGAGATCGAAGCCATGGCGGTCTGCATCACGAGCCAGCGCTCGCGATCCTTGTCGCGGAAATAGTCGCCAAGCAGTGTCGTGCTTGCTGTCATGACGCCAGCTTCAGCGATGCCGACGCCGGCGCGGGAGATGATGATCTGCGAGAGATCGTCGAGCGCGAAGGGTGCCAGGCCACACAGGCCGTACAGCAGCAGCGAGACCACCAGCACCCATTTCCGGCTCATGCCGTCGATCAGCATGCCGGCGAAGGGCGAGGTGATGGCGACGACGAGCGCGGGGATGGTCAGCGACAGGATCACCAGCCCCTGCGCATTGGGTACGCTCGCGAAATGTTCCGTCATGCGTGGCAGGATCGGCGCGATGAGCAGCGCCGCTGCAACGGAAAGAATGGATAGAAGGGCGAGAAATGCGCCCTGAAAGGCGCCCGCCCGGCATTCGCCGGACGCGGCGATGGACTGATTCACGGTTTCCTCCAGTCCGCGCTGAGACCCGTCAGTCACCCGCCTGTGCACAAGGCACAGCATGGGTGCTGCATTGACTGCGCGGCAGTTTTTGATTGTGAGCGCCAGGTTGCGCTTCTCCGACGTTAGCCAACTGGAACCTGAAACAAAAATGGCTTTTATAAATCCCCCCTATTCAGCGCCTGAATAGCTGCACTACAACCCTGGATATCGCTGTGGCGCATGATCTGTTGCAACTTCGCAACGGTTCCCGGGTGGCGGCGCGTTGCGTAAAAGACCAATGGACTCCGTGACTTACTGGCACACGAGCCTCGCTGCTCGCCCCTCATATTCAGCCGCCCTATAGCTGCAATTCACGAACGAAATTTTACTTTGGCGTGCAGGCCGCCGAAAGGTGAAGAGGGGCCTCAGTAAAGGCAGGCGCGCTGCCAGAATTAGCAAAGCACAAGCTAAGCGCAAGCGACGCATTGCTGTATGCCACCTCAGGTGGTGGCTCACCTCTGGTCGAGGCCCAAAGGAAATCTTGGGAAGGGAAACTACATTATGGGTGTATCTAAGAAGACCTTAAGCGGTGCCACACTTGCCGCCGCCATGGCAGTGGGGCTGTCTGGCGGAGCGCTGGCAGCGGAAAATGGAGTTTTGAATTACCCGGCGGGTGCGCCCGCTGTCTTCATTGGCGAGTTTCCGCCAATGCCTGGCCTGTTCATGGCCAGCCAGACGAGCTACACCTATGCGGACGCCCTTTACGACTCCAAGGGCAACAAGCTGGCAGTGCCGTTCAAGCTGGCTGCCGAGGCCGAGACGCTCCGCTTCCTGGCGAGCTATCCCGCCGAGTTGTTCGGCGCCCACTTGCTGTCGCAGCTTGTCGTTCCGATGGTGCATCTGGACATAACGGTGCCGGCGGGACCTGGAAGCCTTTCGGATTCGGGCACCGGCTTCGGTAATATCACGATATCCCCGCTCATTATGAGCTGGAACCTGAGCCGAACCCAACACGTCGCGCTGGGCCTCGATATCGCCACGGAAGCGGCGAGCTATAGAACCACCCAGCTTGGACCGGTTACCATCACCAGAGCTGGATCGGTTGGCAACGGCTACACCTCGTTCATGCCGACGCTTGCCTACCGCTACGACGATCCCAACGGGTTCGATTTCGGTATCGCACCGCGGTTATTGTTCAATACCTTGAACACGACGACAAACTACCAGACCGGGACGGCGCTCATGGTCGATCTCGAAGCCGGCTACAACGTTGGAAAGTGGAAGTTCGGCGTCGCTGGCGGCTACACGCAGCAGCTTGAGAGCGACACTCTAAACGGCGCGACAGTCGCCGGCAGCCGCCTGAAGCAGTTTGCCCTGGGGCCGTCAATCACTTATACTTCGCTGCCCTACATCTTCAACCTGAACTGGCAGCCCAGCCTCTATGCGGAAAATGGCGCCGCCGTAAGCAGCATCTGGGCGAACGTAGCCCTGCCGCTGTCGGTTGGCGGTGGACCGTTGGAAGGCCCGAAAGGCATGAAGTAACGCTTCGGATAACCCCCTATGGAGTTGGCGCCGTCCGGATTTCGATCCTGGCGGCATTTTTTTTATTCAGGAACGCAGCTAGCTGGCGCCAGCCGGATGGTTCGGCGAAATTGTGTGCTCCGCCGAAGGCTTAAGAAACCGTTCGCATCACCTAGGCGCCTACCATGGTAAATGCGAACAAGATTAATTCAAAATCATCATATTTTTTGCGCGCCACTTTTTGTGAAAAAAGCCGCGTTTTTGGCCGAAATCCGGCTTTCAAAAATACCGTTAAATATAGGAACAATTGTAATCTTAACCATCGAACGGTGCATTTTACGCGATCCGCAGCCGGTCAAGCAAAAAGGGTTTTTGTGCGATATCAATGCGTTATGGCGCGATTATGAATATTGAAAGAAGTTTCTCGTATAATGGCACTCTAAAGAACACCAGAGCGATTGCTGGAAATTGTGCCGAAAAGTTAAGAAGTCCTGTTAACAGAGGCTTACCTGCCCGCGGCTCTATACTTAAGGAGACTGCCATGTCCGCCGAGCGTATGGCGTTACATAGATGCTCACAGCCGGGCGGCTTGCGGAACTGCATGTCAATCGCCGATAAGCGTCCCGCCGTCCACGACAAGGTTGTGCCCATTGACGAAGGCTCCGGCCGGGGAGGCAAGGAAAACGGCCGCGCCCGCGATTTCTTCCGGACGCCCGGCACGCCTCAGTGGCGTCCGTTGCAGGCGAAGGGGGAGATAGTCTTCGTCCTCAAGGATGGGGGCGGCAAAGGCGGTCTCGATCAGGCCGGGCGAGATGGCGTTCACACGGACGTTGCGCGGCCCCCATTCGACCGCCAGATTGCGCGCCAGTTGCGCATTCGCTGCCTTGGAGATGCCGTAAGCGCCAATACGCCTGTTGCCGCGAAGCCCAGCTATGCTGGAGATTACGATCACCGAGCCGTCGCGCCGCGCCGCCATCTGCGGAATGAACAGGCGGCAGAGATTGAGCACGCCGCTGACGTTGACGCTCATCATGCGGTTGAAGGCGTCATCGCCGATTTCCGTCAACGGCCCTTCATGCGTGTTGACGCCTGCGTTGCAGACGAGAATGTCGATTCCGCCCCAGGCTGCCGTAACCGTCTCGTAGAGCGCTTCGATCTCGCCGCGCACTCCTTGATCCGCCGGCACGGCGAGTGTCCTGACACCCGCCACGGCCACTTCCCGCGCTGTGCTTTCACACGCGTTCGCTTCGTTGCTCGATATCGCCACATCGGCACCGCCTCGTGCGAACTCCATCGCAATCGCCTGGCCGATGCCTTGGCTTGCACCTGTGACCAGGGCACGCTTGCCCGCGAGCGAAAAGAGAGAGCTGTCAGTCAATTGGGGGTTCCCTTCCACGGAATGGAGGTGCCCTTATAGCGCTTTCGACGCCACCCATGAACACCTGTTCAAACCACCCTCACGGAAAAGTTACTACACATAACAGCTTGCATAGGAGAAAACTCAGAGCTAGCCTTGAACAGTTGTTCAATTTGTGGGCGCCAAACGTGGGCTTCAAAGCGCAAGGAGCAGTCATGACCACCCAATTTGCGGTTCCAGCCGCCTTGCAGGCATTTGCCGCCTCCGGCGGAGAGACTGCGGCGCGGGACCGGATTCTGGATGCCGCCGAATTTCTGTTTGCGCGCTCAGGTTTCGACGCCGTCTCGCTGCGGGACATCACTGGCCGCGCAGGCGTGCAAGTCGCGTTGGTCGGCTATCATTTCGGCGGCAAGGAAGGCCTGTTCGAAGAGGTGCTGGCACGCCGGGCGCACACGCTCTGCCTGATGCGCCGCGAACTGCTTGATGAGCTGAACCTGCGCGAGAGCTATAGCATCGAGGAACTTATCGAGGCTTACACGTTGCCATACTACCAGGCGATGACTGTGGGCGGACCTAGCTGGCAAAGTTACGGCCTGCTCATCGCTCAGGTCGCGGCCTCCAACCGGTGGCTAACGCTGACTTCGCAGCTCTTTAACGAGACGGCACTGCTGTTCTTCGACGCGCTAGGGAAGCTTCTACCGGAAGCCCGCTATGAGCCGTTGATGCGCGCATTCAACTTTGCCGCGCAGCTCATGATCGGCGTTTTTGCGCAGCACCAGCGCGTCGACATCATCTCGGGCGGGCGGGTGCTGGCCTCCGACCTCGAAACCGCGCACCGCGAGATGATTTTGTTCGTCTCTGCGGGGATACGCGCGGCCGTGAGCGCAGCCGGCAAGCCGGGTTCTCGAAGTGCCGGCGCAAAGCGCAAATGAAATTCAGTAGGTACAAGTTGTAGGCAAGGGGGAAGCACTTATGACGCAAGTCAGACGCGTCGTGACAGGCCATAATCAAAGTGGCGAGGCGATCGTTATATCCGACGGGGCACCGCCATCGGTCTTCGATAATATTGGGCAACCTGGCTTGGTATTCCATGAGCTTTGGCGGACGAACGAAACGCCTGTCATCGTCGGAAATACAAAAGAGCCGACCATTGGTTCCCTCAAACTGGCTCCGGGATCTAATGGATCGGTGATACGTATTGTGGATATCCCCCCAGAGAGCGTTGGCGATGCTGTGCCTAGTAAAGCTATGGCTGGAGAGATATTTGAGGCAATCGGTGCCCACGAAGCTTCGACGGCGAAAACCGCGAGCCCTCATCCGCTGATGCATCGCACGGAAACGGTCGATTATGGCGTCGTACTCTCCGGCGAGATCGATCTTATCCTCGATACAGGAAGCGTCCGCCTGCAGGCGGGTGATGTCGTAGTCCAGCGTGGCACGAACCACGCCTGGGGCAACAATTCGGGCCGCCCCTGCCGCATGTTGTTCGTTTTGCTCGATGGCAAGTTCGACCCCGCACTGCCGAAGTAAGCGGGTTGAGATTAGCGCTGCAAACAATAAGAAAACACGCCGTAACATCGCGTGCTTAGGGAGACGAAATGAGGCTTCAAAAGCTGGACCTTAATCTCTTGGTCCTCTTCAACGTGTTATTGACCCATGAAAATGTGAGCCGTGCTGCGTCAGAGCTAAATTTGACGCAGCCGGCAGTGAGTAATGCGTTGGCGCGGCTGCGGCAGCACTTCGAGGACGATCTCTTCGTCATGACCGGGCGCAGGATGGCCCCGACGCCTCTTGCAGATAGTCTTCGCGGGCCGATAACCAGCTTCCTGGAGCTTTCGAAAACGATTGCCAGGAGCCGCCGGGTCTTCACCCCTGCGACGAGCGAGCAAACATTCTCAATTGTTTGCTCCGATTACATAGCGGCAACACTACTGACGCGCTTGACTAGACGATTATGTGCAACTGCTCCCAATGTAACGCTCCGGCATATTCCGATCTGCGACAATACCCTCGATCAAATGTATCAGGGGGAACATGATTTGCTAATCGTGCCGAGTTATGTCGTCACCGCGCCGCTAATAAGCACGCCTCTTTTCGAAGAAACGTTCGTTCCAATCGCCTCTGCAGATAATGACAATTTTGACACAGAGCTTTCTTTGGAGCAATATCTGTCAGGAAGACATGTGGTTGCTCAATTTGGTCATAGGTCTCGCCCTACTGTTATTGAGCAATTCCTTACGTCGCACGGCTACGATCTCAAGAACTGCGTTATAATTGAGAGCTTTCTGCTATTTGCGGACTTTGTTGCGGGCACACCGCTACTAGCCACAGCTCAGAAACGATACGCTCTGGAAAAGCAAAACCAGCTACCAATCAAAATCCTGAATCCCACGTTCCAGCTGCCGTCGATTCATGAGCACTTGTTCTGGTGCCAGAATGACGACGGCGATCCGGCGAGCCGCTGGTTGAGAGAAGAGATCGTCAGTTGCGCAACCGCGTTCCTGCACTAACCTCCGCGGTAATGGCTAAGCCGGACTTCAAGCTGCAAATGGCGGATCGTCCGGCATTTCAATGGGATAGGATTGGCGACGCCTCCGGGCTGATGCCAGCCCCATAAGTCCCGGCGCTCTTGGGCCGGAGCTCAGCCTTCGATCGCCGGAATAAAGCGGCAGCGCACTTCCGGTCTGGGCCGTGTAAATCAGCGCTAACAAGTTCCTCCCAACAGAGGAGCCATCCAAAGTTGGTGGCCGGCGGCGGATCTTCCGGCGCCGGCTCCAGTTTCAGGCGGTTGCGCAAGCCTCCGGTGCTTCCATCCAGTCGCTTGTTACGTCGATGCCGTCACCCTCCTGGCTGGCGATGGTGGGCGGCGCCGAGCGATCTGGACGGGAATAGGCGCCGAAGCTCCGGTATTTGCGCCCAAGGGCCGAGGCTTCGCTCTTGCGAGCCTCGAAAGTGCGGTGCTGGCGCTCGATGTCGGCGAAATGCGAATTCATGATCTCCGCCGACCAGCGGCCCTTGCGTATCCCCTCCTCGGTGTAGCGCACCGCGATTTCGCCATTTTCGATGGTCACCTCACCGGTGATATCGCAGATCGGACAGGTCACCTGCCGGTTCTTGCCGATCATCATCATGTCGGAGTGGCAGCAGGGACATGTGCCCGGCTCGTCGCCCAGATATTTCAGGGCCTCCGCTGGTTTGCCCATCGACGACCCCACCCGCTGCCCAAGCTTGCGCGACCGCGCCATCTCTTCGTCCTTGAGCAGGACGTGCCCTGGCCGGGCCACCCAATTGACCGCCAGTTGATCGACCACTTTGTACTGCAGCATGAACAGCGGAACGTTCATCAGCGGCAGCGCGGGATGGGTCCAGTCGGTACCGCCGACCGCGATGGTCGCGCCGATCTTAGGCCGCACCCGCGCCGATTCGAAGACCGACATCAGAAACTGCGGCCCAAAGCCGAGAAAGCGCTCGTTCATAACCTTGAGGTGACCCGGCGCCGTCAGGCAGTAAACCGGGGCGGCTATGATCATTCCGTCCGCCTCGGCGAATTTGTCGCGCAGGAAGTAGATATCGTCCTTCCCCCGGTGGGCACGGCAAAGTCCGTCACCCCCCTTCATCATAGACAGGGTGCAGGATTCGCAGCCGACGCACGGCCGGATTTCCAATTCCAGCAGGCGGACGATCTCGGTCTGGATGTCTCCCTCGGCCTGCGCCGCCATCAAGGCCTCTTTAAGCAGAATTTCGCCGTTGCCGTTCTTTCTTCCGCATGACAGGCCGATGAGCTTCATGATTTCCTCCGATTGTTTTTGAGAAACAGCCGCCCGTGACCGCGGTCCGTTGAGGTCCGCGGCATGCGCGGGGCGGCGGCTCTTGCGAACGCTTCCGCTCCCTGAGCGACTTGAGCGCATGGGTGTTGGCGCCACCGCCCTCCGGGCTGGTCCCGGACAAGGCGGGACGGCGCGGTTTAAACCAGCATCCGTCCGCCGAACTCCTTGTAGATCCTCGGCAGGAAGTCGCGGAACCGGGTGAATTCCTTCACGTTGTGCCGGGCCAGCCCCTGGACGACCGGCGGCGGCACGACGATGCCGGGCGGCAGGCAGCTTTCGGGCTTGCCTTCGGCCGTCATCCGATAGCCCATCCAGAACCTCGTGCGGTGTTCGAGGCCTAGGGGCGTCTCGCGGAAAATGTGGCACATGAGCGCCGGCGCGGTAATATCGTCGTCGCTGGCGTGAACGCCGCGCGCCCAGCCGGCGCCGCCCGCGAAGGCCGCCACATGAGGTTTTTCGAACCTCGTCATGTCGAAGCCGAAATCTTTCGGCGACATGAAGAAGATGTCGATATTGTCCATGCCGCAGTCGCAGTTCTCGGTGACGTGGTGGATAACGCCCCAGTTGCGCTCCGAAATCGGAACGGATTCGTCGAGAAGCCGCGCCCGGTTCATGGGGCTCAGCATGATGCCGCCATGCTGCGGTGGATACCAGATCCGGTAGCGCAGGTTTTCCAGCGGATGCCAGGCGAACCACCAATCGATCATCTCGGCGGTGATGTCCGGATAAAGCATCTTGTTGGCGATGAATCCCACACCGTTCGGCAGATTGCACCAGCCGATCTCGACGTCGAGATAGCCAGGGTTCAGCAGATCGTTCAACTGTCCTGGATAGATCGCTTTCGCGGGATCGCAGGGCTGATCCATCATCGCGAAATGCGCCGGATCGGGCTGCGGAATGTCCTCATAATAATACTTGGCGAAGGGCCGTGCCTTTTCCTCTGGCGTCAGCTCGGGCAGCTTGGCCTTCTCGAAGGTCGAGGCGATGTGGGCCGAAAACGTCTTCTGTGCCTGCTTTTCCGGCGAAAACGCCGTCACAACTGCATTCATGGGTTTCCTCCTTCAAGCGGCCTTGTTCTGGATGATGGTGATGGCCTTGGTGTAGACGAAGAACGATTTGGACCAGTTGGCGAATTTGGGAGCAAACGCCATCAGTGCCTCGTTGTATTCGCGGAACGCGCCCGCCTGTTCCATAGTGTCGTACCAGTGGGCTACCATGAGATCGTATTTCGGCGGGTTGACCATCTTGAAATGCTTGCGCGCGGCGGCGTCGTTGTCGTTCAGCCGCGAGCGCCGGTTGGCGGCACAACGGCGCAGCTGCTTTTTCGCGTAGGGAACGGCTTCTAGAGCTGCGTCATGCGCCTGCCGCCACAGGACGTGGAAATCCTCGGCGAAAACGTCGTCGTCGCGCATGATGAACTGACAGATCTTCAGTTCGCCGACCGCCTTGGCAAGCCCCAGACCGGGGTTGAATGTGGCAAGCGGGTTCGCCACCGGGATCTCATATTCCTCGCCCACGATGGTGATGCTGTTGGGTTCGTCGGCGAAGAACTTGCCGTCCTTGGAGGCCGCGCTTGGCTCGGCCGGTTCGAGGGTAGTGATGAAGTCGTGAAAATTGTCGAAGAACAGTTCCACGACACCGTCGCGATCGGCGATCTGCTGGTGCGTGTCGTCGGACAGGACGCCGAACGCTCCGTCGATCACATGGTTCTGGACATAGCGCCGGATTGCACAGGGGTTCTCGCGGGCAATCGTCCCATGGCACATTTCGATGTAGCGCTGGTAATCAGCACGGGTGAGCCCCGGCCGTTTCCTTGACGCCGCTATCAGCTTGATCATGCTTTCCTCCCTTTCTTTGTTTCTTTTCAGTCCATATTGCGTAGCGCAGAGGCAAATTGGAAATTGAAAGTCTTTATACCTCCCAATACCGCCGGTGATAGGGCTCAAGCCTGGTATGCTCGAAGCCCCAGCATTTTCCGGGCGACGTTAGGAGAAGCGACGTTGCGGTTGGCTTCCTTGACAAGCCGGGCGGCGCGGTGGACGAACTCGGCGTTGTTTCTGGCGAGCCTGCCCTTGGCGTAATAGACGTTGTCTTCCATGCCCACGCGAACGTTTCCGCCAAGCGCCAGCGTGGCCAGGAGGATCGGCATGTGCGCAGCGCCAATGCCGAAGGCCGACCAATTGGCGCCGGCGGGCAAGAGGCTCTTCAAGTGAACGAGGTTTTCTACCGTCGCCGCAGTTCCGCCAGGGGCGCCTAGCACGAACTGGAAATAGCCGGGGCCGCCGATCACGCCCTGCTTCATGTAGTGAAGTGCTGTGTAAAGCATCCCGGAATCGAAGACTTCAATCTCCGGCGTGACGCCGTTTTCGGTCATGGTGCGGCCGAGCTTTTCAAGGAAGGCCGGATGATTGACGAAGAGCGTCTGATGCATCCAGTTCATCGTGCCCGCGTCGTAGGAGGCAAGTTCCGGCTTCAATTCGACGAGGTGCGCCATGCGCGTCTCGTCTGTGGCGTTGAGGTCGCCGGACGTGGTCAGGTTCAGCACGATGTCGCACGTCTTTTCGCGGATAAGAGCGACTGTTTCGGCGAACAGCTCCTTGTTCATGGTGCCCTTGCCATCGGCATCGCGCATGTGAAGGTGGGCGATGGCGGCACCCGCCTGCCAGCACTCGAAGACGTCCTCCGCGATTTCGCGCGGGGTTAGCGGAACCGCCGGATTATGCTCTTTCCCCGGAAAAGCTCCGGTGGGAGCGACTGTGATGATCGTGCTGGCCACAAATTCCTCCTGGCGGGTCTCAATCGTAGGCGCTCGATGCCTTCAACTGGTGAATAAGACGCTTGAGAAAGGCCCGCCGCCTCTGGGGCGCGGTGTCAGGCTCATAGCGGAAGAAGCCCTCGCCGGATTTGATACCGAGCTTGCCCTCGGCCACCTTTTGTTTGAGGAGGGGGTTGGCGCCGGTGCGCGCATCCATGGCCGGCAGAAGATTGTCGCCAACGGTCGCCCAAATATCGAGGCCGCCGAAATCCGCGACCTCTAGCTGGCCTGTGGTCGCGTAACGGAAGGCCGGGCCGAATTTCAGCGCCCGGTCCACGTCCTCCGCGGAGGCTACTCCCTGCTCGATAAGCGAAAAGACTTCCCGGGCCACGCCTTGCTGGATGCGGTTGGCCACCAGTCCGGGCACGTCCTTCAGCACTCGTACCGTGCGCTTGCCGATTGCTTCATGCATTGCGGCGACCGGCTGGAACACCTCCTCAGCCATATTGCCGAAGAAGGAAAGCTCAACGAGGGGCATCAGCAGCGGAGGATTGTACCAATGGGTGACCATCATGCGGTGGTGGCGCGCGGGTGGAACCCGTTCCATCATGGCGGCAAGCGGCAAGCTCGACGTATTGGATGCAAGCACCGCATCGGCTGGCGCCAGTCCATCGAGCCCGGCAAAGATCTGCTGCTTCAGTTCGAGCCGCTCCGGCGCTGCCTCAACGATGAAGTCCCGGCCGCTGGAGGCGGCGGCCATGTTGTCCACGATGCCTATCCGGCGGATGGCGGTTTCGGCGCGGCCGGCCGGCAGCGCCCCTTCCTCCACCATAAGCGCGATGAACTCGCGGATGGCCGGCAGGATTTGCACCCGCTGACCCTCCGCCGGTTCGAAGATAACCGTGTCGTGCCCGCCTAGGGCGAAGGAGGCGGCGATACCGTGCCCCATTGTGCCGCCGCCAATGACGCCAACCTTCTGCAACATCCGTGGGTCTCCTTCAGCCGTCTTGCGCATTTGCCAGAGGCGAAGCGCTCTCTATCCGGCGGTGTAACCGCCGTCGGCATCGAGAATGTGCCCGGTGTAGAAATCCGATGCCCTCGAGACGAGGAACAGCAGCGGTCCGGCCAGATCCTCCGGCTCGCCCAGCCGCCCCTTGGGAACACGGGCAAGGAACCCCTTGCGCACTTCCTGGGCGCGTTCGTTTTCCTCGAACATCCAGGCAGTAAGGGGGGAGCGGAACACGGTAGGCGCTATGGCATTGACGGTGATGCCGGCTGGACCCCACTCGCAGCCCAGCGCCCGCGTGATGCCGTCGATGGCAGACTTCGAGGCGCAATAGGCGCTGTAGCCCGCGGGATGCCCGAGTTTCCCCCGCGCCGACGACATGAGAACGATCTTACCGCCGCGACCCTGTTCCAGCATCTGCCGGCCCGCCGCACGCGCCATCAGCCAAGATTGGGTGACATTTGCGTCCATCACGTCCAGGAACCGGGCCGGCGTCATGTCGGTGATTTTGGCCACGTCGTTCTTCCCCGAAGCGACAACCAGGATGTCGACGCATTTAAAGGCACCGGCAGTCTGGGCCACGATAGCGTCACATGCTGCTTCGCTGTCAGGGCGGGCCTTAATTGCCAGCACTTCGGCGCCAAGCTGCCGGCAAGTCGCACAGGTTTCTTCCAGGGCGGCAGCGTTGCCTGCCACGGCCGCGACCTTCGCGCCCGCTCCGGCCAGAACCTTGGCGGCGAGAACGCCAAAGGCTCCAGACGCGCCGGTTACGATCGCCACTTTGCCGCGAATGTCGAAGAGCGACTGAGGATTTGCAAGAAAATCGCTCATTGCTTCACCCCAGGCGGATAGGGAATGACGACAAGCATAGTGCAGATGTCGTTGCGGCGATTGACAATTTCGCGTATCTCGCCCGCAGGGATGGTGCAACTATCGTACCGGCCGAGAACGGTTTCGCGGCCGCCCGCGATAACAGTCATCTCGCCGTCGAGAACGACATAAACCTTCTCGAAGGGCGTGGAATCGGGACCGGCGCCACCGCCGGGCAGGAACTGGGACAGGCCAATCCACTGATTTTGGGGGCCACCTTCTTCAAAGCCCTGCAAGCGCAGCCCAGCCACCCCATGGTGGTTCGGCGCGTCATAGGGTTTTGCTTCGGCAAAGCGCTTGACGTGCATTAGAAAGCCTCGCCCTTTTCGATGCGATACTGTTGCGTGGGATCGGTGATGGCCACCAGCCGGACGATGCAGCCGTCGCCGCGATCCCAGTTCCACGGAAAGAAAGCGAACGTGCATCGCTTGCCAGTGACCGAGTCGAGATCGCCGCCGACGTTCTCGATGCCGAGAATGCCGTTCTTGAAGAGAATCTGGTGGACCGGCTCCCATTCCGGGAAGTCGTCCTTCCAGTCGCGTCCGCCGGACCACTCACGATATTCTTCCTTCAGATGAGGCAGAAGCGGGCCGTTGCGTTGCGGGCCGATGGCGGTTGCCAGCGGGTGATCGTTTGCTTGCGTGTCGTGGCCGACCACCTTGACTTGCTTGTCCACCATCCACTGCCCGGCCGAAGGGACAAAGCCAGGGCAGTAGGCGAAGTAGTCGCCATCCTCGTAAACCTTGTGCCATCCGGTGTTGATGATGAGCACGTCATGCGGGCGGATGACGTGGCCGCAAGCCTTTTCAAGATCGTCCGCGGTGATGAACTCCCACTTCTTCTTGGGCAGCGGGACCACAATGCCCGATCCGAAGAAATGCGGAAGCGGCACCTCGTCGATGAAGGGCGTGCCCTGCACCACGTGGGCCGGCGCATCGATGTGCGTGGTGGAATGCATCGAAGTGGTGATGCGCTGCGACAGCACGCCGGACTTGGCCATGTAGTGGATGCGCTCGATGTGCACATCCTGGAAATAGGGCCAGTTGGGGCACTGGTGGCCCCAGCGATGCGACAGGTTGGTGAATTGCAGCCCCATCGCATTGTCGTGATTGCTTTGAAACTCGATGCCACGGACCTTGATCGTCAAGGCGTTTCTCCCTTTTTACGATTATTGCGGCTCCCCTTCTCGGGCGAGCGGGCCGCGCTTTATATTCTCCATAATACGGTACATATGTACCGCCATGCGGTCAACACATTTCTGTTGACGCAGCGGGTTGAGCGCGCGACGAAAGTCTGGCGTTATCTTATTGGGCGCCCGGGGATGGAGACTCACAAACACATGGCTGCGGAAGGTAACGAAGATCGGCGGACGGTCCACGGCATCCAGGTTATCGAACGCGCCGCGGCAATCCTGAGATGCCTGAAGAACCAGGAGACAGGCCTGAGCCTTGGCCAAATCGCGGAGCGAGCGGAGCTTCCCCGCTCCACTGTGCAGCGTATAGTGGACGCCCTGAAGGCCGAGCGCTTCGTCATTCCCGCCAGTCCGGACGGACGTATCCGGCTTGGCCCGGAAATCCAGTCACTGGCCGAAAGCGGGCGCATGGACGTGGTGGATTTCTGCCATCCGCACCTTGTCGCCCTGTCCCGCCAGACGGGCGAGACAGTCGATCTGGCGGTACTGAAGGGCGACCGGCTCGTGTTCGTCGATCAGGTCATCGGCGAGCAACGGCTGCGGGCTGTCTCATTTGTTGGCGAGACATTCCCGCTGGCGACTACTGCCAACGGCAAAGCGGCTCTGGCGCTCTTTCCAGACGAGACGGTCGCCGGCGTGTTGCGCCGCGAAAAGGTGAAGCGTGCTCTCCAAGAGTTTCTCAAAGAACTGGCTCAGGTACGCGACCGGGGGGTAGCCTTTGATCTTGAAGAGCATTCGACGGGCATCAAGGCAGTCGGCGGGGCCTTTCGTGACCGGTCCGGTACCATTTACGCGATCTCGATCCCGGTGCCGTCGGCCCGCTTCGATGTGCGAAGCGCTGCCCTGGCGGAAGCGCTGGCCGAAACGGTCAGCAGCGTTGCCCGCAACCTAGTCTAAGAGTTGAACAGCACACAGGAAATTGCTTTGCCTCCAGAAATTGGGTCGTGTTTGTGCTGGGCAACTCAGCGTTGCAGCCAAACCTTTGGATCAAAATGGCAGCCTCCTTCTTTTGCCTCACCTAAAATCAGTATGGCGCTGCGGATAGGCCAAATAGAGTTTGGTATGATATGAAAAGCTATGCGGCGGACGTTTTTCTGCTTCAGGATAACTAAACCTGCCGTCTAAGTGTATGCGGTAACGGCAGCCCCCGATGTCTGCCCATGGCCCGAACCGCTGGTTTTCGCTGCTGCAACAAATGCTTCGGCTATATGAGGGATAGCGGCCTCGCCGAAACCCTACGCCATTCTCCCGAGGTTGACCCACAGCGGCCCAGCGGGGACCGCAACCTGAGCTGCGCTGGAATGGCCGCTTTGGCTGAGGGCGGACGAATCTAACCGACGGAACTTGGTGACTTGCCGTGCCCCGGCCACTCCACCTGTCGGGCAAATAAGCCCCATCTTTTAGCTTCCGCAGCCGGAAGTTCGAGGGCGGCAGCGCAGCACAACGCCTTCACGTAGGGTTGGCTTACGGGCTGCAAGCTTGTCTGTTAGGGTGGCGGAATAGGTCGTCGCGAGCGGGTGGCGTTATGCTGCTGCGATTTGCGGTCTGTGTGTTGGGAATTCTGACCGGCGCGATTCTTGGCGACGCACTCGCAGGGGAGAGGCCAAAGATCGAAATCGTCTTGCAATTGGGACACTCAGGTTGGATCACCTCGGTGGCGTTCTCACCGGACGGCAGGACAGTGCTGTCGGGCAGCTTGGACCGTACTCTGAAGCTCTGGGATGTGGCGAGCGGCCGCAAGCTCAAGACCTTCGATGGACATTCAGGGTGGGTGAGCTCGGTGGCTCCCCGTTACAAGCTCGACGGCGTCGCTGGTTAGTGCCCCCCGGATGGAGCGATCCCGCTCCATCCTCCTTTCAGATGTCCACCTGCTCGGCGATCGCCAGCGCGTCATCCACCTCGATACCGAGATAGCGCATGGTACTTTCTACCTTTGTGTGTCCAAGTAATAGCTGCACGGCACGTAGGTTTCCTGTCTTACGGTAAATTATGGTCGCCTTGGTCCGGCGAAGAGAATGCGTGCCGAACAAGCTTGCATCAAGTCCTACCATGGACGTCCAGTTGGAAACAAGGCGGGCATACTGCCTTGTGGTGAGGCTGCTATCCTTGCCTCGGCGGCCGCTGAACAGGAAGCTGCCGGATTTCCGTTGGGTGAGGCGAAGATATTCATCTACCGCCTGACGCGCCTGCTCGGTTATTTCAAACCGGACAGGGCGGCCCGTTTTCTTCTGCCGGACCGTGGCCCGTTCGATGGTATAGCCGTGAGGCGCGACATCCTCCACCTTGAGGCTCACCACATCGCAGCCGCGCAGCTTGCTGTCGATGGCGAGATTGAACAACGCCAAATCGCGTACCTTCCGCATCACTTGCAGATGCGTGCGGATCGCCCAAACATGCTTGGGCTGTAATGGCGGCTTTGGCCCCACGAGCTTGCCCTTGTTCCAGGGGATGCGGGAAGCGTTGAGGGTATCTGCATTTCAAATCCTGATTACGCGGTTGCGTCAGCCAGAATTTTGGTGCAGAACAAAGCAAGAACGCATTGATTTGCAGGGAGGTTTCCCATGGCACGCAACAAAGTTCAATTCCAGAAAGGCATGAGCGAGGCCCAGTTCGACGTTTTGTATGGGACCGAACCGCTTTGCCACGCCGCGCTGGTGCGGTGGCGCTGGCCTGAGGGGTTCGAGTGTCCGGACTGCAAGTGCCGGGAGCACTGCATTGTCAAGCGTGGTGCCCGGTCGTTGTACCAATGCAATGCCTGCCGCAAGCAGACATCGGTCAAAGCCGGCACGATCTTCGAGTCCAGCAAATTGCCGCTGCGCCTCTGGTTCAAGGCCATGTATCTGATGACCCAATCCAAGAAGGGCATTTCCAGCATCGAACTCGGGCGCCGGCTCGGCGTCACCCAGACAACAGCCTGGACCCTCAAGCACAAGCTCGCCCAAGTCATGATCGAGCGCAACGCGGCCAAGCGCTTGGAAGGCGAAGTGCAAATGGACGACGCCTATATCGGCGGCCTCCACCAGGGAACATACGGGCGCGGCGCGGCGGGCAAGACGCCTTTCGTGGCAGCCGTTTCCGTGACCGGCGACGGCAAACCCGATCAGATCATCCTTCGCCGCGTTGCCGGGTTCAGCAAGATTGCGATTGCCAAACTCGCGGGCACGGCGCTCGCCGCCGGCGTTCACATCGTCTCCGATGCGCTCGGCTGTTTTCCCGCCGTGACCGCGGCAGGATGCACCCATACCCCAATCAAGACCGGCAGCGGAGCGAAAGCGGCCAAAAACCCGCGGTTCAAATGGGTCAACACCGTCCTTGGCAACATCAAGGCCGCGATGGTGGGAACCTACAGAGCCGTGCGGGCCAAACATGTGCCGCGATACCTCGCCGAATTCGAATACCGGTTCAACCGCAGATACCGGCTCGAAACCATGATCGCCAGGCTTGCATACGTCTCCCTCAGGACGCCGCCCATGCCATACCGGCTGCTGAAATTGGCTGACGCTTATGCGTAATCAGGAACCGGGATGCAATCCTTAAGTATTTCAAGTCGCAAGCAGACGTGAAAGTGCAACCCGCCACTCCCTGGAGCTTTGCAGCAATAGGCCATCCCGTGGCCGTTTACTTCGACACCGGCAAATCTGCCGCGGTGCGTTTAAAGGACGTGCAGGGCGTCGTTTTGCAGGGCGAGGGGGAACCGGGCTACCTGCGCGCCGGCCTGACATTGGCTTAGCACCGCGGCCCCGCGTCCCTGCCCGGAACCTGGATTACGAGTGGTGTTCCGCCGCTTTGAACAGGGCGGGGGTCGCGCCGGTGCACGAGATAATGCCCGCAAGCTTGCGGTATACTGGAATCGCAAGGCAGTGGAAGCAGGCCAGGCCGCTGCGATGAGCAATCGGCCAAATGATCGCATACCCCTACCACACCCAAGCCTAGAAGGATTGGCTTGCCGCGAAGCGTGCGGGCAAGAACCCGCCGCAGCCCAGGGAGTGACTACACGCCAACCGGTCTTCCAGCCTCACTTGTCATGTCCGGAATCGGAATACGAAAGCAGCCGTGGCGGCGTGGCGCAGCGCGCGACTCCTTCTTCGGCAGGTAAGGGTCAACTGCGCCGGTTTCCACCACGCCGTTAGGGCTGACCGCTCCAGGATCTGGAAGCTGCCAGTTGCCCTGGGGCGGGCTGTGGCTGAAGTCGCGTCCTTTTCGTTTTTCCAGAACGCCTACAAGCGAGCAGTTTTTTGCAACGCTGATGGCACCCCGGCCTTACTGTGGAGCCGGCTCGAACCGGGCCAGATGTTCGAGGTCCAGCTTTCGCTGCTGCGCCCGCCGTTGATAGCTTGCCTGATTTTTCGTGCAAACGAGTCCATGCGGACTGCCGCGCTTTTCCGTCTTCAAATCGAGGTCGCAGCGGTTGCGGCGGATCGCGTCTTCTAAATGACGGCGCTTGGGCTCGGCGGCTTTGAACGTCCAAGATTGGCGTCCTGGATCGGCAAGGAAGGCGTTGAGGTCTTGACAGTACTGGCAATTGCAGGAGGTCACGCCATCGCGCTTCCAATCGGCTGGCGGTTCCAACCGCAACGCGATCCGGGCCTTGAGGTGTCCGGCGCACGCATCCTTCAGGCGGCGGACCGCTGTGGTGTTGCCCCCGACCGGCAGAGCGATGAGCGCCAGCACGGCAGGTGTCAGCACGCCGTCGAAGCTATAGGTCTCCGGCCAAGCAAGGAAGTGGCTTACTGCCCGCGCCGATAGGCTCTCATCGATCCGATCCAAAGCGGGGACGAGAGCAACTACAAAGCCGGGTTCAACGCTGCGCGGCCTGCTATACCAGGAGGAGGGCTCCGGTGCCTTCGCTGGATCGCCCGGCAGCGCCTCCACCAGAACGCGCGCCGCGCCGGTCAGCGGGGCAATACGCCCAACGCTTTGCGCAATCAGCCGGCCGCATGCGCCCAAATCGCGGGCAGCATTCGCCGCAACGATGCGTTCGATCAGCTCCGCCGCCCTTCCGGCAGGCAAAACCTGCGCGGCCTGAACAATACTTTCCGCATCGCCTCCGGCAAATGCCCCGCTTGCGGACACGCCTGCCAAAAATGCCTCGATGCGCAGTGTGTTCTTAAAGCGTGTGAGCAGTGCCAGCATAGCCGCTTCTTGGCTTTCGCTTTCGTCCCTGCGGGGATAGCCTCGGCTGGCAGGCCAGCTCGCGATCATGAGAGCGGAAAGCTCATCGGCTTCGCGCCACAGCGTGTTTCCGGCTTCCGCGCCCGCTGTTTCCCAATTTGAGGCGAGGCCCGCGAGATAGGGCAAGGTTAGCATGAGCCCGCCCCGGTTAAGAACGGCAAGCCTTTGCGCCGCAGGCCAGAGCGTCAGCGCCGCACGCTGGTAGGTGCGCTCGAAGGACGCGCCTTCATTTCCCGTCGCCTCCTGGAAATGCTCCCCGTCCGGCTCCAGATCGTCGAGGGATTCCGGCGGGCATAGTTCCTCTTCCTCAAAGGGAATGGCACCCGCCGCAGTTGGAGCGCCATCGGCCCGTACCCAATTGCTGAGCGTCGCGCTGTAGTCTGTGACCTCGATTACTTCGAACTCCTCCGCGTCTTCATCGCCGCGGCGGCTCCAGCGCGATCCATAATAGCCCGTATGTTCCGCCGAACCGCTTTCCTCGATCGAGAGCAGCGCGAGATGCAGTTCGCAGCCGGCGGAAGGTGCGGCAGCCTTCAGCACCGAGGCAATGGCGGCATCTGCACCTTTCAGCGCCTCGAACGAAAGCTCCGCGGGTGTGTATGCATGTTGGAGCGGATAAACAATTTTTTCGGGAAGCCCGCCCACGGGGGTTCCGGCCGCTTCCGCCCATTGCCGCAATAATCCGCTCACGCGGTCTTGCTCCGCGCGGTAATCGGGCGGCTCCGGAAGCGGGCCGCCCTTGCGAAGCAAATTATAAATCAGAGTCAGGCGGCAACCTGAAGCGATGGGAAGTACCTCGTGCAGGCAATCGGCATAAAACGCAGCGAAGGCAGCTTCGCACGGGTCTTCGCGCCGCATATCGAGCTTCGCTTCCCGGCCTCCGTGGCGCACCACCAGCTCGCCGCCAGTATAAATCGATGGAAGCACGATAACGAGCGTGCCGAACATGCCCGCAGCTTTTTCGGTGTCGCGGTGGCTTACGAAGAAATCGCCCTCGCCATAGACAAGGAGTTTGTAAAACTCCACCTGCACCGGCTCCGCCACGCCCAAGCCCTCCGCAGCCTGGGCAACCATTGCGTTCAGGCCCTGCTCCCAGTGCCTGCCGCTGATGCGAACGCGCGTGGCCTCGATCTGCCAAGTGCGCCGCACCTTTTCGTCATACACAGTATCCTCGCCGCGACCGTATGGCGCGCGCTCCGCCGCGGCGATGAGGGCTTCGGCCTGAACTTGTAACAGCGGCAAGGCAACCGGCCCCACGCCGTCCACCTCAAGGCGCGGCGAAAAAATCTCCGCGGTGCCCGCCGTATAGAAATCGCCGGGGCGCTCCACCCCGCCAAGTAAAGCCGCCAAGCTGGAAACGGTGGAAGACAAGAGCCGATGCTCCTCCTACGAACTGCTTCAATCCCCAATTATTCCGATGAAGGCTGTGGCGCAAGGCGCGGGTTCACGCTGGCCCAGCCTGCGGCAGTCTTGGTCTTGGCCATTGCACTATCCCCAACCAGCCGCCACACCAGAAAGCCCCAGCGCGAGCCCCTTCAGTAACTATGCATTTAAGTCAAACTGGACTCTCCCCTAGCGTAAACGGAGAGAAACCATGGGCACAATTCCAAATGCAGATAGCCCCGCCGCTTCCCGCATTCCCTGGAACAAGGGCAAGCTTGTGGGGCCCAAGCCGCCGCTGCAGCCCAAGCATGTTTGGGCGATCCGCACGCATCTGCAAGTGATGCGGAAGGTACGCGATTTGGCGTTGTTCAATCTCGCCATCGACAGCAAGCTTCGCGGCTGCGATGTGGTGAGCCTCAAGGTGGAGGATGTCGCGCCTCACGGTTACACCATTGAGCGGGCCACGGTGCGCCAGAAGAAAACTGGCCGCCCTGTCCGGTTCGAAATAACCGAGCAGACACGTCAAGCTGTAGACGATTATCTTCGCCGCTCAAAAAGGAAAACCGGCGCCTTCTTGTTTGGCGGGCGCCGCGGCAAAGACAGCAACCTCACCACAAGGCAATATGCCCGCCTTGTTTCCAACTGGACGTCCATGGTAGGCCTGGATGCAAGCCTGTTCGGCACGCATTCCCTGCGCCGTACCAAGGCGACCATAATTTACCGCAAGACGGGAAATCTTCGTGCCGTACAACTATTGCTTGGACACACGAAGGTTGAAAGTACCGTGCGCTATCTCGGTATCGAGGTCGATGACGCGCTGGCAATCGCGGAGCAGGTGGACATCTGAAAGAAGGATGGAGCGGGATCGCTCCATCCGGGGACACTAACCGGCGCCGCCTTGGCCGCCGATTGGCGCCGCCTCGACGAGCGCGTGGAAGAGATCTCAACGGAGATTGAAACGCTGGCGCGGAAGGAAGCTCCCTGCCAGCGGCTGATGACGGTGCCTGGCATCGGTCCCCTCATTTCCAGTGCCATGGTGGCCACCATCGGAACCGGCGATATGGTCTCCAAAGGCCGCGATTTTGGCGCGTGGCTTGGCATCGTACCCAAACAATTTTCGACCAGGGGCCGCACCATCCTGGGCAAAATCTCCAAGCGCGGAAACAAATATTTGCGCACGCTGTTCGTGCAGGCCGCCCGCGTGGTGCTGCTAAAGCGTATGAACTGGGAGCGCTACGGCCTCAAGGCATGGATCGAGGCCGCAGCCCGACGGCTGCACCCCAACAAACTTGCAATCGCGCTGGCCAATAAGCTCGCCCGCATCGCCTGGGCCGTGCTCCATTACGGCCGCAACTTCGAGGTCAGTCATGAGCATACGCCCCAGCCTGCCTGAGGCTGGCACCGTGCTCGGAGCTATCAAGACCAAGCCGCTTCGCGGGGGCCTGCCGGCCCGTCTTGACAGCCCCTGCGCGCGCTGCCTTTGGGTGAGTGCATGGCCGGGGCGAGGAAAGGCGCTCTAACCGAACAAGGAAATGGACGAAGGACATGCCCATGCCAGTCTGACCACGTTTCCCGCCGAGGTCTGCGAGAGCGTGAACAACGCAATGGAGGACCGGTCTTCCCGGCGCAATCGAGAACTGAAGATCCGAATAGCCCAACTTCGAGGCCTCACCGCTAATCAGATCGAGCTGTTTATACGCCCCACAGATAGGCCTGATACACTGGTGCAAGACCCAACGCCGCCGTTTCGAGGTTTTTCTCTTGCAACACACCGCCGGTCCATACATCCCGGATCTCGAAGCTGCCGGTTGGCCAAAACCGGCTTCGGGCCAAGACCGGAACGGAAGGCGGGCGGGGCGGCTACCGTCGTGTGATGCTTAAGCCACACTGAATATCCACAACTGGCGCATTCTTAGCTGGCGGGAAAGTCCACGCATAGCACAGTGTGCCGGGAGCCAACCCAGCGACCTCGCCGGTTACGGCGGGGAGTTCTTCAGCAGCATCCTCGACAACCTCCACTGGCCTCTATGGTAGCCACAACTGCCAGCTCCTAAGCAGCCCTATGCAGCTTCGCCAGGAATTTCTCCGGCGGGATATAATAGGGATTCCTCACCACCTGGCCCTACACGACCATGGCGGGATGGACGGAAAGCACATGGAACAGAGTGGAGCCGTCAAACCGGCGGGCATCGTATTGGCAAAGCGCTGTACACGGATACTCGGCAACGACGTTATTGAGCAACGCCTCATATTCGATCAAATGCTCCGTTCCCGGCAATCCCTCCAGCGCCCATCCCATCTCACCGGTGGCGCGGACGCCGATAAGACCGTTCTTGACGCTCGATAGGTAAAGGTCGCGCACGCAACCGAGCATGCGCTCAACGACGAAAGTACGATCCGGACAGTAGATGTCGAGGGCTTGAGCCAATTTGAGGACGCCCTTCCATCCGCCCGGCGGGTTGCGTATTCCGATACGCTCCTGCGCGTCTTCCAGCGTCTCTCCCTTCTCCCCATGGCAGAAATAGTCGACTTCTTCCCCCTCCCGCAGGCCGCTCTCTATGTATTTAAGCATGGTATCCCGGCGTTCTCCATCATCGTTATAAATATAACACATGTGTGTGCCCGCGGGAAATTCCTCTCGCGCAAATCCTAACGATATCATACGTGGGTCTGAGCCTGGCATAGATATCACCACTTTCCGTAACGCCGATGGTTATACTGCGATCCTGCTTCATTGCGTTGGCCGGGTGCGGTGCAGGCGCAAAAGACAGAGCTGCTCCGCTCCCGTGAACGGAAACGCCGTCACAGCCGCAGGTAGCTTACCAAAAATCGTCAACCAAATAGTGAACGGGTCCACAGCAGCTGTCGCCCGCGCGAGGCGCCGGGAGCTACACCCGAAAGTCCCGCAGGGGGGCCTTCAGCGCGGCTGAACGCCAACGCAAGCACTTCTTAAACTTGCCGCGCTAAGTTCACCTGCACTAGTGGCTCCGCCAACGGTTGCGCCGGGAAGCCCACTGTGCGACCGGTGTGCGGTATACAGGCTTGCCGATGGCGTTAGACAAACTCATCGTTCCTGGATACACACCAATTTCCTTCATATGCGAGGCGGGGCAATTCGGCGTCTATCATGTGCTGTCGGAGGATCATGAGCAATTTTTGCTAAAGGTGCCGGTATTTTTATGCCCCCTGCCTACAGCAATTGCTCAGCTGGAGCATGAATACCAAGCGGCGCGTGAATTGGACCCCGCCTTTGCGGTGAGAGCGCTGCAGCTCAAGCGGGATGACTTCACCATTGCGCTGATTTTGGAGGATTTCGACTGCCACGCGCTAGCCAGCGATCTGGCAGCTCCGCTGGAACTGGACCGGTTCTTCAGGATCGCCACAAGCGTTACCGCGGCGCTCGCCGCACTCCACCGGCAAGGCGTGGTGCACAAAGACATCAAGCCTGAAAACATATTCCTCGGCAGTAGCCCCGACGGCGCCGTCCAGGCGAAGCTCACCGGTTTCGGCTTCGCCACAACGCTTTCGCGCGAACACCAGACCCCCGAGCCGCCCGAGGCTATCGCCGGAACGCTTGCCTACATGGCTCCCGAGCAGACGGGCCGCATGAACCGCTCGGTCGACTCCCGTAGCGACCTTTATTCGCTGGGCGTCATATTGTACCAGATGCTGACTGGACGATTGCCGTTTACCGCGTCCGATCCCATGGAATGGGTTCACTGCCACATCGCAATGCAGCCTCCGCCGGTGAGCCAGCGCCGGGCAGACATTCCGGCGCCACTCCCGGACATCGTCATGAAGCTGCTGGCCAAAAACGCCGAGGACCGCTACCAGACCGCCGATGGGCTCAAGGCCGACCTGGAGCGTTGCGCCGCGGAATGGCGGGCGGAGGGGCGCATGGCGTCATTTCCTCTTGGAGAGCGCGACATCCCCGATCGTCTGTTGATCCCCGAGAAGTTGTATGGGCGGGAACGGGAAGTTGAAACGCTGCTTGCCGCCTTCGACAGGGTGGTCGCCAACGGTAAGCCTGAACTCGTGCTTGTCTCCGGTTATTCGGGCGTTGGCAAGTCCGCACTCGTGAACGAGCTTCACAAGGTGCTCGTTTCGCCGCGCGGGCTTTTTGCTTCTGGCAAGTTCGACCAATACAAGCGCGGCATTCCCTATGCCACCTTGGCGCAAGCTTTAGCACAGCTTATTCATCCGCTCTTGGGTAAAAGCGAGGTGGAGCTTGAGGAGTGGCGGCAAACCCTGAGAAAGGCGCTGGGCCCCAATGGGCAGCTCATCGTGGACCTGGTCCCGGAGCTGAAGCTCATCATCGGAGAACAGCCTGCCGTCCCCAAACTTGAGCCCCAGCAGGCCAAAGCCCGCTTTCGCCTTGTGTTCCGCCGCTTCCTCGGGGTTTTTGCGCAGCCCTCGCATCCGCTCGTGCTATTCCTCGACGATCTGCAATGGCTCGATGCCGCGACACTCGATCTTATTGAGGATCTTTTGATCCAGGAGGATGTGCGGCATCTGCTCTTGATCGGCGCCTACCGCGATAATGAGGTTGGCGCAACCCATCCGCTTATGTGCAAACTAGAGGCCATTCGCAAAACGGACACAGCGGTGCAAGACATCAAACTTGTGCCCCTCACCCTTAATGATTTGACGCAATTGATCGCGGATTCCCTGCATTGCGAACATGGGCGCGCCGGTCCATTGGCGCGGCTGGTACATGCAAAAACCGAAGGCAATCCATTTTTCGCAGTTCAGTTCTTGACGGCGCTCGCCCAGGAGGGGCTGCTTGTCTTCGATCATGGCGAGGGCCGGTGGTCGTGGGATTTGCACAGCGTTCATGCCAAAGGGTACACGGACAATGTGGCGGACCTCATGGCCGCGAAACTGACCCGCCTGCCCGCCCGCACCCAGAGGGCCGTTCAGCAGCTTGCCTGCCTTGGATATGGCGCTCAAACCCCAATGCTTTCGCTCGTCCTGGGCATACCGGAGGCGGAGGTTCACGCGGATTTGCAGGAGGCTGTCCGCCAAGAATTCATCCAGAGGCTCGATGGTTCTTTCAGGTTCGTCCACGACCGTGTGCAGGAGGCCACCTATTCGCTAATCCCAGAGAGTTTGCGCGCTGAAGCCCATCTTAGGATCGGCAGGCTGCTTTTGGCGCACACGCCCGAAGAAAAGCGGGAGGAGGCGATCTTCGAGATCGTGAGCCAGCTCAACCGCGGCACTGAGTTGATCGCCCAACAAGAGGAACGGAACCAACTCGCCGGGCTCAACCTGATCGCAGGCAAGCGCGCCAAGGGATCCACCGCATACGCCTCGGCGCTCACTTATTTCGTCACCGGTGCACAACTCTTGAAGGATGGCTGCTGGGAGCGCCAGCATGAGCTGATCTTTGCGCTTGAGCTGAACCGGGCCGAGTGCGAATACCTGACGGGTGATTTAGCGGCGGCCGAGCAGCGGCTCACGATGCTTGCAGGCGCGACGGCGAATCTCACCGAGCTCGGCGCGGTCGCAGTTCTGCGCATAAACCTCTACATGACCCTGAATCAGAGCGACCGCGCCGTCGAGGTGGGCCTCCAATACCTCCAGCACATCGGTATCCACTGGCCGTCCCGGCCGTCCGGCGACGAAGTCAAGCAGGAGTTTCAGCGGTTGTGGCAGCGGCTGGAAAACCACCCGATCGAAGAGATCGCCGATCTGCCGCTGATAAGCGACCCTGACGCTCGCGCGACCATGGACGTCCTCACGACCCTAATGCCGCCAGCCTTGTTCACCGACAGAAATCTGCAATGTCTTCTTATCGCTCACATAGCAAATTTCAGCCTCGAGCATGGCAACAGCGGTGGGTCGTGCTTCGCCTATGTCTGGCTCGGCATGCTCCTGGGACCGCAGTTCGGCGACTATCAGGCGGGTTTCCGCTTCGGCCAGCTCAGCGTCGATCTGGCGGAGAAACGTGGATTGCTCGGCTTCAAGGCTCGTGTCTATCTGGGCTTCGGGCACGTTGTTCCCTGGACACGCCATGTGCGAATGGGCATTCCGTTGGTGCGATCTGCCTTCGAGACGGCGCAAGAAACGGGCGACTTGAGCTTTGCGACCATTTCCTACGGTGCCTTGATCACGCACCTTCTCGCGAGCGGGGAACCGCTCGCAGACGTGCAGCGCGAAGCTGAGGCTGCGCTCGCATTTGCGCAGAAGGCGCGGTTCGGTCTCGTTGCTGATATGATCAACGGACAACTCGGGCTGATCCGGACGCTTCGGGGCCTGACGCCGCAATTCGGCTGCTTCACCGATGCCGGGTTCGACGAGAGCCGGTTCGAGGAACACCTCAAGGGCGACCCGCGCCTGGCATACTCTGGCTGGCGGTATTGGATCCGCAAGCTGCAAGCGCGCTACCACGCGGGCGGCTATGCATCCGCCATCGCGGCGGCGGAACAGGCAGAGCAGCTTCTCTCTCCGTCGTTTCTCGCGTATTTCGAGATCGCGGAGTACCATTTCTACGCAGCCCTGGCACGGGCTGCGCACCTCGATGAGGTACCGGCCGAAGAGCGTCCTGCCCAGTTGGAAGCATTGATCGCGCACCACCGGCAACTGGACCTCTGGGCGCACAACTGTCCGGAGACCTTTGAAAACCGCAGGGCCTTGGCCGCCGCTGAAATCGCCCGCATCGAAGGCCGGACGCTCGACGCGATGCACCTTTACGAAAAGGCCATCGTGTCGGCTCGCACCAGCGGCTTCGTTCACAATGAGGCTGTAGCTCATGAGGTGGCCGGACGCTTCTATCTCGCCTGCGGGTTCGAAACGGCTGGCCTTGCCTATCTGCGGCAGTCTCGCGCTTGCTATGCCGTTTGGGGGGCCGATGGCAAGGTGAAGCAACTCGACAGGCGTTATCCGCAGCTGGCCGCTCAGCAAGCACCTCTCGCTGCGGCGAGCGCGGTTCCCCCTGTTCCGCAGCTGGATGCCGCAACGGTGGCCAAGGCCTCGCAAGCGGTATCGGGCAGTATCGAACTGCCTAAGCTGATTGAAACACTGATGACGATTGCGCTCGAAAATGCGGGGGCGGATCGAGGCCTGTTGATCCTGCCGCGCGGTACCGGCTTCGGTGTGGAAGTGGAGGCCAAGGCCACAAGTGCAGGTGCCGTGGTCGCGCTAGCCCGCTCCACAGTCGCTGAAACACGGTTTTCCGAGGCCATCGTAAACTATGTTGTGCGCACTCAAAAGAGCGTCATCCTCGACGACGCATCACGTCCTGGCGAGTTCTCGGAGGACGTCTATCTGCACGAGGGGCCGGCAAGATCGGTATTTTGTCTTCCGCTTCTCAGGCAAGGCAAGCTGTCGGGCGTGCTGTACCTCGAAAACAGCCAGGCTGCAGGCGCCTTCACTCCGGACCGGATCGCGGTGCTGGATGTGCTTGCGGCGCAGGCGGCAATCTCGCTGGAGAACGCCCGCCTCTATAGCGAACTCAGTGAAAGCGAGGCGAGGTACAGCCGGATTGTGAACACCGCCGCCGAAGGGATATGGGTGCTCGATCCGGAGGGAAAAACCGTTTTCTTCAACGCCAAGATGGCCGAAATGCTGGGCTGTCCGGCCGGAGAGATGGTTGGACGCCCGGTGTCCGATTTCATGTTCGAGGAAGATGCTTCCGACCACCCGCGGAGGATGGAAAAGCACAGGCAAGGAATATCGGAGCACTTCGAACGCCGTCTCCGGCACAAGGACGGCCATACTGTGTGGACCATGGTTTCCGCTGCGCCAATCTTGGACGATCAGCATCAGTTCAGGGGCGCTTTTGGAATGCACAGCGACATAACAGAGCGCAAACATGCTGAAGAAGAACTCGAGCGCTACCGGAATGAACTGGAGGAAACGGTTTACCGCCGGACCGTCGAGCTTCTTTTGTCGCGCGACGCGGCCGAAGCCGCCAACAAAGCCAAGAGCGCTTTCCTGGCCAACATGAGCCACGAGCTACGCACTCCTCTCAACGCGATCCTTGGCTTCTCTAGCCTATTGCAGGGCGAGGCGGACCTCGATGAAAGCCAGCGAGGAAAACTCGATATCATCAACCGCAGCGGCGAGCACCTGCTCACCCTCATCAACAACGTCCTGGAAATCGCCAAGATCGAAGCGGGACGCGCCCAGCTGCAAATTGCTCCTTTTGACGTATGCGCCATGGTCCGCGACGTTGCTGCCATGATGCAAATCCGCGCGCAGGAGAAAGGCCTGCGGCTGCTCGTCGACCAGTCCCCGGCCATCCCGCGTTACGTCAAGGGGGACGAGGCCCGCTTGCGGCAAGTGCTCGTCAATCTCGTTGGCAACGCGGTGAAATTCACCAAGCAGGGCGGTATCGCCATACGTCTCAGTGTGAGGGGGAATGGCAGGCTGCATGCCGTCATGGAGGTCGAAGACACCGGCCCTGGCATCAGCGCCGAAGACCAGAAGCGCCTGTTCGAACCGTTTGTGCAGGTGGGCGAAGCGGGTGCACAAAAGGGCACGGGACTGGGCCTTGCCATCTCACGGCAGTTTGTCGAACTGATGGGCGGCACCATCGGCGTGAAGAGCACACTGGGCAACGGCTCCGTCTTCCGCGTCGAAGTTCCGGTGGAGGTGGTTACTGAGGCCGGTATCGTTGCGTTGGAGGAAACCGCACCAGCCAGGGAAGTGACCGGGCTCGCACCTGGGCAGCCTGCTTACCGCATCCTGATCGCCGAGGATCAGCGCGAAAACCAGATGCTGCTCGAGCTGCTCATGACGCGGATCGGCCTCGAGGTGAAAGTGGCGGAAAACGGCGAGGAGTGCGTGAAGCTATTCCGGGAATGGCACCCCCATCTCATCTGGATGGATCGCCGCATGCCGGTCATGGACGGCATAGAGGCTACGCGGACCATTCGCAGGCTGCCGGATGGCAAGGATGTCAAATTCGTCGCGGTGACGGCCTCGGTATTCAAGGAACAGCAACAGGAAATGCTGGACGCCGGCATGGACGATTTCGTGCGCAAGCCCTACCGGACGCAGGAAATCTACAATTCCCTGGCAAGGCAGTTGGGCGTCCAATACGTATACGAGACTGCCGAAGCCACTCCCGAGGCCAAGACCGCGCCCGCCGCGCCGATAGCCGGCAGGCTAGCCGCTCTGCCTGATGGGGTACGCAAAGAACTCGCGGACGCGTTGGAGAGCTTGGATGGCGAGCGGATAATGGTCCTCATTCTCCAGATCGGACACTCCGATGCGGAGTTAGGCAGATCGCTGCATGGTCTCGCGGAAAATTTCGACTACCCCGCGATCTTGAATGCGCTTGCCGCGGGGACGCAACAGCCGGACAGCCGGGCCGCCACAGATATCGAGATAGTCTCCCAGCCTGCAGGCGATGCGGGCGGCCAGAACTTGTGACGGCGGATGCAGTATTTTGCGAAGGCTGCTCTGCCCAGCACTTGCGGATCGCGTGCCCTGCCGTTCACTCTGGCTTCACACCGGGGAGAGTGTAAAGGAAAAAAATGGCGTCCACCCGCCCTGGTGGCGAGACAATCGATGTGCAGAACTGCCGGAAGTCCCGGCGCAAGGATGGCTGGCCGGCAGAGTCAGAACTTCACCCGAAGGCCGCTCACAAAAACGGTGTTGTTGTTACTCAGGTATCCCGACATAAGGCCACCAGTGATTGCAGAATGGTTAATGCCGCCGTACACGTCGATATGCTTGCTGAGCGGGTAGTCCACCAGGAAGGCTTCCATCTTCTGGTCCCCTGGGCAGTTGATTCCCGTTGGAAAGCCGACGAAGGCCGGGTTGGTTCTGTTGGTGGCCGTGACCGCGGCGCAGTTGTTGGAACCTGGAGCCGCGCTTGTAAGATAAGCCTGCTGGTTCACGTAGTAGTAAGCGGCGGCAAAGGTAATTCCGGAAGGCAACTCATACCTGGCGCCTGTCCAGGCGATTTGCAGAATTCTGGCGCTGCCGGGTGCATAAGGCTCGTTATTGACCGAGTAAAGCTCATAGCCACCGAGAGTATTCGAGCCTGCGGCGACCTGCTGGTGAGGATCGGTGAGCTGCATGTGCGCATAGCCCGAAAATAAGCTGAGTTTGGCACCCGGGTATTCATTGCCGCCACCAAAATTGTCTGTGTATTTTCCCAGCACTGCCCAGCCCTCTTCGTCCAGGACCGTGGCATTGACGAAGTTGTTCCCAGGACAGGCGTTGCCGCCACCCGTTCCGGTGGCGTTGCAGGTTCCGGCCGCGCCTGACGTGCCATAAGGAACCGGCGAGGTGTAAATAGCGCCATTTTGCATGGCGTAAACGGCGTCAACGGAAAATCCGTGCCAAGTCGCGCCTGCATCGAAGCCGTAGCCTCCGCCGAACATCGCCGTGCCCTCGCCGCCGCTCGTGTACATCGCCCCGGCGTGCGCCGGTCCGTACTGGTAGACATACTTTACCGAATTGGCCCACCGCGCCTCTTCCGCGTTGCCGAAGGCCGAAACCGATGTGTTGGCGCCCCCGATAAGGGAGAGCGCGCCGGCTAGCGCCATCGGATCGTAGACAGCGGTTGCGTCGAGCCCCAGCGATTGCTGCCAGCCGGCGGTAAGCGTGCCGTAGGTTGCACTGCTCAATCCTGCATAGGCTTGGCCGTTGAAGGCTTGGCCGCAACGGCTGCCATTAAGATTAGAGGTCTGCGCGGTCAAGGGGAGGCCGTTGTTCCTGGCCAAGCTTGCGCAATAGTCGGAAAGCTCGCCGGAGAGCGGCTGAAATCCGGTTTCCAGTCTGCCAACAATCGTCCAGCCGCTGGCGGCCTGCTCCTCTATCTTTACGCCAACCTTGCTCTGCTCGATGCCGCTTTCGGCGAGCGAGGAGAATGGCTTATTGGCGTTTTTTGCGGTCGATATGGCATTGTAAGTGAGACCGGTGGGCAAAGCTCCGTTCAGGGGAGCGCCATGTGCCATATAAGCGTAGTCGACGTCGACAACGCCGTAGAGGGTGACGCCATACCAAGTCAAATTGTCAGGCACCGGGTCTTTGAGGTTTGGCTCGCCTGCCATAGCGGCAGCGCCCCCTGCAAGAAGCACCAAAATAGATGAGAAGCGCACTTTTGCGTTCATGTGGATCCCCCGTTAGCGAAGCCAACGCGAGACCTATGCTTCAGTGAATAAACCACCAATAATTGCACTTGGTTGCAAAACCGTTACCTTAACGGGAAATGTAGGTCCACTGGTAACAATGAAGGCCAAGCTGCCGAAGAGGTATGGCCTGCGGTGCAGCATGTCAGCGACGCCTGATGAGCCTGTTAGCCGATTGCCACACTTGTGCCCGGAAGGCCACATCTTCCGCAAAGGGTCATGAGTGAGCCTGGGAAAGCGACGCGAATTCGAGCGATATAGAAAGCTAAATAAGTGGGAATGATATGGGAATGAAACAGCACGAAAAACGGGAACAAAACGTGAGAATTCGTTCGATTTTGGCGAAAAATCGCGCGGTAAAACAGGATTTTAGGCTCTGACTAGGCTGCCTTCTAAGCAGGGGGTTGGGGGTTCGAGCCCCTCCTGGATCGCCAACATCTTGATAACGTTGATGTTTTACCATAGGGTTGTTTAGTGGTTCCTGATTTGTACCATGCGCGGCGGGCAGAGGATTGGAGCTCTGAATTCCATTGTGCGGTTAATCGATTGTAATAACTAGCGGTTTGGGGAGAGATTGTTAGGATAGCTCTGCTTTTATTGATGCAGTTCAGGCAGCAGGTTGGAGTTCCTAAGCTTGTAACCCTCAAGCCACCACTTGTTCGCATGGAGCTACGCAGGAGATCAATCGCGTCGTCAAGTACCCAAACTCCGGCCGCGGGCAGTCCGGCTCACTCGTGGCGTGCCACCCGTGCTGTGGTAGAGTCGAGAAGAGGCGCGGTGACGTGGGCTTCTTGTCGAAACCTGCGCTCCGTTTCCTCTTCCCGCTCATCGAACGCAACGTGCGGATTTCCCGCATTACGCTCTCCGGCTGGCTTCACGTGCGGCCCACGGCGCGTATGATCGGGGCAAGCGTTCGAGACGGATGAGGCCCAGCTCTCCGTAGACAACTTCGCAGGAGAACCGCGCCGTTCCGCGCCCTTGGACCTTATGCCTTCGCGTGAGGAAGTCGCGCGCCCGTTGATAGACGTGCCAATCGACGTGCTTGTACGCACTCGCGGTCGCCCCGTAGGAGAAGTAGTGCGACCAGCCGAGCAGCATGCTGTTCAACTGGTCACGCACATCTTCCCAGGGCGCCACGTTGGCGGGCACGAGCGTTTCGCCGATCTTGGTCTTGAAGCGCTGCATACTCTTCTTGGACGGGCTTGCACCCAGGTACCATTTCCCGTTCTTCTTGAACCAATGCGGTCCGAACGAGTAGCCAAGGAAGTCGAAGCGCTCCTTGCGGGCATCTTTCAGCGAGGTCTTCGCCTCGTTGATGGTCAGCCCGAGCTTGGTCATCACCGCCTTCGTCCACGCCAGCGCCTCCGCCGCGTGACCGCGGCTGAGGATGACGAAGTCATCGGCATAAGAGACGACATGAGCGCGGAACGCTTCGCCGCAGCCGGACAGACGCCAATATTTCAGGAACCGGTTCATGTAGATATTGGCGAGCAGAGGGCTTGCAACTCCGCCCTGGGGCGTGCCGCACTTGCTTGTCTTGCCGCCGCTCATGCGCCGGGTTCCGTCCTTATCCCGTTCCTCGATTGGTGCCTTCAGCCACAGTTTAATGAGGCGCAGCACATTGCGGTCCACGACACGCCGGGCAACCGATTTGAGAAGCTCGGAGTGCGGGATCGAATCGAAATACTTGGATAAGTCGGCATCTACCGTATCGGTATAGCCCCGGCAGATATGCCGGTGCACCGCCTTGACCGCGTCCACCGCCCCGTGTTTGGGACGGTAGCCGTAAGCCGTATCCTCGAAGCCGGCTTCGAAGATGGGTTCCAGCACAATCTTGGCCGCGGTTTGGACCACGCGGTCACGAAGGGTAGGAATACCGAGAGCGCGCTCGCCTCCGCCATTTGGCTTCGGGATCATTACGCGCCGCACCGGACTTGACCGGTACGTCTTCGAAACCAGTTCCTCGCGCAGGCCCGCCAGCCACACCTCCAGGCCTTCCTCCTCGATCTGCGCGAAAGTCACCCCGTCCACACCCGGCGCTCCCGCGTTGGCGCGGGCAAGCCGGTAGGCATGAAGCAAGATGTCGTCGCGGCAAATCTTGTCGTAGAGCACATAGAAGCGGAAGGCGGGCTCCGCCTTCGCCTTCACGTAGAGCTTCCTCTGAAGGGGCCGGATTTTATCGGGCGTTGCCAGGCTCATCGCCAATCACCTTGTCCTCACCATCTTCGAAAGCGTGCCAGAAGTCAGGGCCCTTTGCTCCGCCGGCGTTACCCGGCTTCATCGCTCGAACTGCCCTGTCCGACTCCCGCCGTGACCGGCGCCTGAAGCGCCGTTGAGGCCGCTACCCCCGTCCCCGGCGGGTCTCCCCCTATAACCACGAACCACCATGCGTACGTGCCGTGCCCACTACCCCGGTGGATCGGAACGGGTGCATGTGTCGATTGCTTCCCCATTCCACGCGGCCTTCCCCAAACTCTGGGCGGGTCGGCATCCGCATTGTCCTTTTCGAGGCCTGCTCAGGCTTCACTCGCGTTACGGCCCGCACGCTTGCTCAACCGCCCAAGGCGGCCTTTGTCATGGGGCTTCGACGGAACCAGTTACCCGGCCACGCCGCCCGTCAGCTACCAGCTCAATCGACAACTCGCTGGGTGGAACCCTCCTCCACAGGTGTTTCGCGCCTTCGAGGCGCACCAGAGATAGCGGACACTGGGAAACTTTTCAGTCTGCCCTCGGAACTCGTTAATTCACAGGACAGCACTACCTTGGACAGCGGACATTTTCATCCGGCGCCATGGGCCATGCTCAAGCATAATTTTAATAAGCCCGCTCTACCCCGCGAAGCCGAAGGAAATGCTGCATCCGCCAAAAATAGCGGCGCTCGTCAAATAGTGATGGTGCCAAGCGCATCCGCAAGGCTCTGCACTCCCGTTTGCCGGACTTCGATGCCGGCGTCGCGAAGAACATAGCCTGGACCGCGCCCAGTCAAGTCCACCTTCGCGAGTACGATATCGGCCTTCTGCGCTGTGAGCCACTCAGCGGCCTTGATACCCTTGCCTTTATCCAGCGACTGGTACGGGTTCGGCTGTATGCTGTGCTCAGCAATGGAATTGGCCGCCCGGTCCACCATGACGAACGCGAAGTAGGGGGCTTCGCCGAAGTGCTCGCTGATTGTGCCGGAGAGGTCCGCAAGAGGAATAGCGTAGCGTATTTTAGAAGAAGTCCGTGCTTCAATATGGAGGAGCGCGCGCTCCACTTGCGGTATCGCCGCATGCAAGCTGGTTTCCACGCGGTGCAAGACAGCCTCGGCCTTGGCACGCTCCGTCACCCGCAGCGCAACTCCCGCCTCAACGAAACGGAAGCGTCCGGCGTTGCGGCCAGTTATCCATTTAACCTCGGCAACCGCTGGATCGGCGAGGATAGCCTGGCGTATTTCGTTCAAGCGGTCCGCATCGAGCGAAGCATCTAGAAGAACTCTCATAGCTTCGCTAAGCAGCTCCCATCCGGTCTTGACCACGGCAGCCATGATGAGCAAAGCAGCCAGCCGGTCGGCAGGTAGGCCGAACCAGGAGGAAATAAGGGCAGTGAAGGCCAGCCCCGTGGTATAGGCGTGGATCCGATATTCCCGCGCTTGCGCGACAAGCGCAGGCGAGTTTGCTGCGTTTGCGGCGCGAAGCTCGAAATGACTGAATACCAACGGAATGATCAGGGTCACAGCCAGGGCGGCGAGCATCCTGCCGTCCACGCGTGGCTGCTTAGCCGACCCAAAGAGTACGACGTGCGCTATTTCAAAAGCCGTGAAGAAAATCATGCCTCCGATCGCGGCTGCCACGGCGTTTTCGACCTTATAAAGGCCGTAAGGAAAAACCGTGGACTTGCGCTCCGCAATTTTCAGTCCGGCCAGCACAGCTCCGGCCGCCACCAAGTCGACGGCGTTGTGGATCAGCTCGGCGCCAACGGCAAGACTTCCGGAGACGGTGGCAATTATGCCAAGGAGAACCACCAGCAGGAAATCCACCGCGATTGAATACCATCCCCAACGGATAGCGCTGGCGATGCCGGCGCCTCCTGCATACGCGTTCCCCGGACCTGTCACTGGTTTGCTCTCTTTCGCTGCCTGCAATGCTTCCGTAGCAGGAGCTGTGCCAACCATTCCCGCGGCGGCGCGTCATGGCCGGATTGCAATCCGGCCCAGCTGCGTCTTGCGATTGGGTGTGGTTCAGGGACCCGCGGCCGTTCTTCCGAGTTCCACGGCACGCGGGCAAGATAGCGGCCTGCAAGTTTATCATGCCACTCGCTGCCAGTCATGATTGCCAAGCTGCCAAGCATGGCACCAGGACTGCCAATCAGCTCGATATCGGGTGTGTATCTGTCGATGCCGCGGCAAAAAGCACCATAAAAAACCGCAAGTTGTAGAATTGGCATGAGACTTGGTTCTCTGGTGACCGGCTTCTCGGCGCTGCTGCCCGTTCTTAATTCGGGATGGAATACGTATGAAGGAATGCTTAGAGGCCGCGCTGAGCGACGGCGGCAAGGAGGCTTGTTTCAACGTCCTGCAAAATGAAACGGCGAACGGTTTTCTCCTTAGATTGAAAGAAAAAATGGGATGAGTAGCAAGCTAAACATTGGCGCTGTCAGGAGCCTCAAGATCGATGTTCTGACCGAGACCGGCTGGTTTGACGATGCCCGCTTCAAACAGAACATGACCGAATGCGGCGGCGCTGTCCAGAGCCAGTACCGTGTTGCTTGGGACCCGGAGAACGCTGGCGGCTATGCCGCCCTTCTAACCTTAACTTTGCTTGACGGTGACGAGCGCAAGATACTGCTCGATACCGGCTGGAGCAACGAGTGGATGGACTATGTCTTGGCCCGGCATCGCGTGGACCAAATGCTGGAGCGAGGCGAGATAGATCTCATGGTGCTCTCGCACTGGCACCTCGATCATTTCTGGGGCATCGAATCGACGCTCAAGCACAATCCTCGGCTCAAACTTTATGCCCCTGCCACATGGCACACCGAGGACCGCCTTCTTCTGAAAGAGAATGCGGATATCAAAGCCGAAGCCCCCGGCGGCAGGACGGTTTCCATCTGCCGCAATAGCGTGCCTCATGAAGGCGAACTCGTTCTCACCGAAGCGCAAGGCGAGGATGGCAGCGGCATCTACCGGCTGATGCCGGGTGTGGCGCTTAGGATGTTCGACGCCTCGATGCTCTTGCAGGTGCGGGGAGAAAACGTTCTTTATGTCAACGTCGAGGACAAGGGGATCGTCACCGTCACCGGCTGCGGCCACCCCGGCATCATGAACCTTCTCGGCTTTGCCAGGGACCGGCTCGCAGCGCCTCTTCACGGCTGCTACGGCGGCTTGCATCTGAGCGTCTTCGATAGCTGGAAGCCGGAGTTCGACACGATCATCGACGAGATCAAGCAGTCCGGCATGACCAAGATGGGCTGCAACCACTGCACCGGCTGGATGTGGGCGGAGAAGGCGGCCACTCATGGGGTGCCGATCATCAAAGGGACGGACACCTATTTGAGCTATCCGAAACGCTCAGGGCAAGCCAGGGGCAGCCATGCGTTCCTTGGAAATGGCGACAGCGTTGAATTCTGAGATGGCGCGAGGTTCCGGGGGGCTCTCGCGCAGCTATCCCTCAGCTAAGCCATCCCGCGGCGTGCAACGATTATGGCTTCGATCCCGCCGTTGAACCGGAAAATCTCAGGCGCAAATCCCTCGGCGGCAAATGCGCCTGCTATCTCATCGGCGCGCAGCAGGTGGTTGCCCTGCACATGCTCGTTGAGATTCTGCAGCGCCAGACCGCGCATCGCCGGTTTGCGGAGAGCGGCGCAGGCCGGCCAATCCGGCTCCCAGATCGCCACCGCGCCGCCAGGGCGCAGGTTCTCGTGCAGCCGCCGGATGAACGGGACGATGCCGCCCTCCCAGACATGATGCAGCGCGCGGTTCATGGCAATTAGATCGGCAGGCTCGTCCAGCTTGAACTCATGCGCGTCGCCGTGGACGAAGCGCAGCCTGCCGCCGAGCCCCTGCTGCTCAGCAAGCCGGGTGGCCTGGGCGATGTTTTCCTCGAAACCGTCCAGCCCGACCCCTCTTACCGCGCCGCATCGCCGGGCAAGCGCGCGAAGATACCAGCCATTGCCGCAGCCAAGGTCGGCCACAAGGCCGCCGCGGGCGTCGATTTCTCCAAAGACGGGCACGCCGGGGCAAATCGCCTCCTCGAAGAGCCGCGCGAAATTGGCTTCGAGCATCGGGCCGAACCAGGGCAGAAGCGTTTCGCGCTCCGCCATCACTTTCTCGCCGGGCCGCTCGCCCGTCCGCATCAGGCCGGCGGCGCGCTCGGCCATATGAACATTCAAAACCACATTCGCCGCCAGCGGCATGAGAGTGTCCGGCGCATCGGGCAGCATGGCCGCCCCCGTTTCGCCCAGCCGGAATGCCTCGCCATCGGCTTCGAGATATCCGAAGGCGAATGCCGCGTCGCACCAACACTGCAAATAGCCTGCGTCCATCTCCGCGGCTTTGGCAATTGCAACGAAATCGCCGGAGCCGAGTCTATTCAGCGCCGCGAACAGGCCGTTGACCACTCCGATATACGCGACGGCAAGACTTTGCGCGCCCTGCGCCATGGTGTGGAATTGCTGCTTAAGGTTCAGCTCTGCGGGATTTGCCGGCATTGTGTGCATCCTCGTTGCTTTTTAGCGTTCCCAAAAATCGGGATGGATTATTCGGGTAGCACATTGCACTGCCCCACAGACTGGAGCCAGCACTAGAAAATGGCTCCCTGCCGGCGCAGTCACTTAACCCGGAAAGCGGCGTGGCAGCCATTGCACCTCATCGTTATCTGAGCGAGGCCGCCCATCGCCTTGGACCATCCTGCCGCATCTGCCGGCTCGGAGATTTCCGCGGTGATGCGGCCAAATTGGTCCGCAGCCCGGTGAAATTCAAAGCCCATCTCCCTGAACTCGGGTGGCATGAAACGCCCAAAGCCCATGCCTTTGCCGATAGCCATTTCGTTGCGGGCAAGCGCTCCCGCCTCCCGAAATTTGCCATCCGACATGAGCTGAATGACATCGTTAAGCGAGGTCATATGTGTCCGCATATGTTCCAGAAACTGCACTTTGACATCCGGCGGCAATTCCACAGCTATCCGCGTATCCTCGCCGGCAGCTGAAACCGCGGAAATCGAAAGCAGACCCGCCGCCAGGATTATTCTTCGCATCATCCCCTCCTTTGTGGCCGCCGCTTTGGCGCCGTCTAACCCAAATCCACCACCAATAAAGTCACCCCCAGCGGCAGCGCGAAATGAAGTCCGCAATGCCCGTCGCCGTTCAGGCGCTGAGAATCACTGCCCGGTAATAGAGCAGCACACCAAGCAGCAGGACGGCCCGCGCCGCCTCGATGACGAGCATGCTTGCAACCGGGGCGTTCAGCATGCCGCTCAGCGGCCACAGCATGATCGCGAGCGCAACCGCGGCCGTTAGGAACGAGCGCCCGGGCGCGGTTCCGTTCCACCAAAGCCGCGAGAGCCGGTCAGGCCACTGCTCCGGAATGCGCAGCGCGAACAGGCTCATCGCGGGCGCAGAAAATATCCAGATGATTCCAAAAAGGAACATCCGGTCAGACAGGTTGTAACGGACGGTGTCTTCGTTACAGGAACGCAGGGAGCGCGCGCCCTCGCGCTGCCACCACGCCATGTAATCGGGGGCAAGCACCGCGAGAATTTCCGCCGCGAACAGGGCGAGCCATACGATGTTTGCCGCCACGATGAAATTGGTACGGCGCATCGATTTCATGGCTCCCCCCCTCATTTTCGTCCTGGCCGTCACACCGCCTGCCGTTCGGCGGGCTGGCCATTGGCCTGCTGAGCATTTGCGATGACCTCCCGGTCCTCCTGCGCCTCATGCCACATGGCGTTGAGGATCGCCAGCAGGACCGCGAAACCGATGCCCAGAACCCAAGCGAAATACCACACGTTATGTTCTCCTTATCAATAAGCTGAATGGCTGTTTTCGCGGATATAGGCCGCCGTCACCTTGCCGGACATCACCTTGTAGGCCCAGGCGGTGTAGAGGATAATGAGCGGCATGAAGATCGCCGTTGCCCAGAACATGATGCCGAGCGTGAGGTGGCTAGAGGTGCTGTCCCACACCGTCAGCGACGACTTGAGGTCGGTGGACGACGGCATTATGAACGGGAACATGGAGACGCCCGCCGTGCCGATCACGCCGGTGATCGCCAGTGACGATGCAACGAACGCCATCAAGGTGCGTCCCGCCGCAGCCAGTGCCATCGCCAGAAGCGCGCCAGCGTAGGCGAGTACTGGCGCCGCAATCATCCAGGGATGGCGTCCGTAATTTGCCAGCCACGCGCCCGGCTCGCGGACCACGGCCTTTACGAGCGGATTGGGGAGCGCGGACGGATCTATCGCGGAAGTGATGACGTAGCCGGGGAGATCGGCCCAGAGCCACAGCCCGGCGGCGGTAAAGCATGCGAGCATGACCGGCCCAGCTAAAAGCGCGGCAACCCGTGCGCGGCCGTAAATGGCGCCCTCGGTGCGGTGCGCCAGATAAATGGCGCCATGGAAGGTGATCATGGCGCTCGACACCACGCCGCAGAGGAGCGCGAAGGGGTTGAGTAGCCCCCAGAACGTGCCGGTGTAGTAAGACATGAGATTGTCGTCGAAGTGGAACGGCACGCCCTGCAGGAGATTACCGAAAGCCACGCCGAAGATCACTGGCGGCACAAAACCGCCAACGAACAGCCCCCAGTCCCATGTGGTGCGCCAAGCGGGGTTCGCTATCTTGCTGCGGTAGTCGAAACCCACCGGCCGGAAGAACAGCGCCCATAACACCGCGAGCATGGCCCAGTAGAAGCCCGAGAACGCGGTTGCGTAGACCAGCGGCCAGGCGGCGAAGATGGCGCCGCCGCCAGTGATAAACCAGACCTGGTTGCCATCCCAGTGCGGCCCCACGGTGTTGATGATGATTCGGCGCTCCGTGTCGTCGCGTCCGGCAAAGGGCAGGAGCGTGCCCACGCCCATGTCGTGACCGTCCATAATGGCGAAGCCGATCAGCAGCACACCAACCAAGACCCACCAGATGACTTTCAGGGTTTCGTAATCGAACATTTCTTATCCTTCCGGTGCGATCAGGCGTGCACGGGTTCGTTGGTATAGCGGCCGGTGCCGAGGCTGCCCGGTCCCTGACGCGCAAATTTCGTCATCAGGTAAAGCTCGGCGCAGAGCAGGACGGTGTAGAAGCCTACGAACCCGGCGATGGAGCCGTAGAGGCTGTTTACCGTCAGCGTGGACACCGACATATGCGTTGGCAGTACGCCGTAGATGGTCCAGGGCTGGCGGCCGTATTCGGCGACGAACCAGCCGAGCTCGCACGCGATCCATGGTGTTGGCAGGAACAGCACTGCCCACCGGAGCAGCCAGCGCTTCTGCGCGAAGGTGTCTTTCACGCTGTACCAGAGCGATAGCGCGAACAGCGCGAGGAACAGGAAGCCGAGGCCCACCATGATGCGAAATGTCCAGAACATCGGCGTGACCGCCGGGATGGTATCCGCCACGGCCTTTTCGATATCGCTGGGCATAACCTGATCATAGGAGGTGACGTATTTCTTCAGTAGAAGGCCGAAGCCGAGGTCGGCCTTGTGCGCGTCGAAAGTGGCCTTCGCAGCCGCGTCGTCCGGGTTCTTACGCAGCATTTCCAGCGCCTTCACCGCATCGATGCCAGAGACGATGCGCCCGCGGTTCTTTGCGCGCAGATCCTTGATGCCGGGCAACTGCCTGTCCACGGAACGCGTACCGAGCAGCCCCATAACCCACGGGACCTTCACCTCCCAGTCGTTTTTCATCTCCTTTTCGTTGATGCCCGCGACGATGTTGAGGCCGGCGGGCGCTTTCTCCGTGTCCCACATGGCTTCCATGGCGGCGAGCTTGGTCTGCTGCGCTTCGCTGACCGAGTAGCCGGACTCGTCGCCCAGCACGATCACCGAGCAGGCCGAGGCAAAGCCAAAGGCGGCGGCGATACGGAAGCTGCGCTTGGCGAATTCCACGTCGCGGCCCTTGAGGAGGTAATAGGAGGAGATCGCCAGCACGAAAACCGCGGCGGTCACATAGCCCGCCGAGACGGTATGAACGAACTTCGCCTGTGCATCGTGGTTGAACAGCACGGCCCAGAAGTCCGTCATTTCCATCCGCATGGTGACGAAGCTGAACTCGGACCCAACAGGATTCTGCATCCAGCCATTGGCGATGAGAATCCACAGTGCCGAAAGGCTGGTAGCCGTGGCCATCAGTACGGTCACGGCGAGGTGCTGCGTCTTGGGCAGCCGGTTCCAGCCGAAGAAGAAGATGCCGATCAACGTGGATTCCAGGAAGAACGCCATCAGCCCTTCAATGGCCAGCGGTGCGCCGAAGACGTCGCCCACATAGTGCGAGTAATAGGCCCAGTTCGTGCCGAACTGGAATTCCATGGTGATGCCAGTGGTCACACCGAGGGCGAAGTTGATGCCGAACAGCTTGCCCCAGAACTGGGTCATGTCGCGGTAGACCGTTTTGCCGGTCATCACATAAACCGCTTCCATGATGACCAGGATCCAGGTCATCCCCAGCGTCAGAGGCACAAATAGGAAGTGGTACATCGCTGTAGCGGCGAATTGCAGCCGCGAAAGATCGACGAGTGCGTCAGTGGCCATCCGGCTCTCCTGTTGCAGGAAGCCCCAGCGCCGGCGCGATTGCGTGGCGGGCCATGGCGCCGGCGTCAACGGACACCTGCGCGCCGTGTACGAACGCGAACCACAAGAGCGCGAGAACGCAGAACTTGAGGACAACGATTCCGGCGATTTCGGCACGCAAAGGGGTGTCACGCAAAGTCATGCGCGGGGCTTTCGAGTTTGTTGGCGGGTCCCGGCGGTGGCGCCGGCCGGGCATTTGGAAGGCATGTCAAAATGCTCCCAGTCAGCGGTGCGCATAATTCGTGCCAGTTTACAGAGCCCGGAATTCCGGCAGTTTTGGCCGCTAGAGCATCATGTCGCATTGCGCTGCCACTGCCATGTGCCAATTTCTGCATATCGAGTGCCAAACTTGGCAGTGGAATGTTTCAATGTACCCCAACTCGTTGCCTGAATTGATTTCTTTCTTAGAAAGTATGCCGGAGCCGTACATTCTTTGCGGCCGTGATCGCCGCATTGTAGCTGCCAACGCGGCCTACCGCGGCAAATGCGCGGCCTGCGCAGACGTGGCCGGGAAAACCTGCTACGAGGTTTCGCACCATTACAGTTTGCCCTGCGATCAAATGGGGGAGGACTGTCCTCTTTCGCCGGCCCTGGAGTCGGGCAGGCGTGAACGTTCCCTTCATCTCCACCATTCCTCCAAGGGCGAAGTTTATGAGAGCATTGAGCTATCACCGATCCGCAATGCCGAAGGCGATATCACCCACTTCATCGAGAAGTTGGAGGAACTGCCAGCCGCGCGGGGACTTGCTCATACCCAAGGGCTGATCGGCCGTTCGGCGGCGTTCTTGCACATGCTGGGCATGATATCGCGCGTGGCGCCGTCCGATGCCGCCGTGCTGTTGCAAGGAGAATCGGGGACAGGCAAGGAGTTGGCCGCCAAGGCGATCCATGACGCGAGCCACAGGGCAGATGCGCCGTTTGTGGTGCTCGACTGTTCGGGATTGCCCGAAGCGCTTTTCGAGAGTGAGCTTTTCGGTCACGAGAAAGGTGCTTTTACAGGGGCAACGGCCCGCAAGACTGGTCTCGTGGAAGCGGCAGGCGGTGGCACGCTGTTTCTCGACGAAGTCGGCGACATTCCGTTGCCGATGCAGGTGAAGCTGTTGCGCCTTTTGGAAACAGGCACCTTCCGCCGCGTCGGCGGAACCGAGCTGCATCAGGCCAGTTTCCGCCTGGTGTCTGCAACGCACCGGCCCCTGCGCAAGATGACGGAGGATGGGGGCTTCCGTCAGGACTTATATTTCCGCCTCAGTACCTTCCCCGTCTGCCTGCCGGCATTGCGCGAACGGCGTGAGGATATCCCGCTGCTTGCCGAAGCCCTTTTGCAGCGCGTAGCAGCTGGGCGCAACCTGCGCGTCCCGGCAGCCACAATGGCGTTGCTTATGGAGTACCGCTATCCTGGCAATGTCCGCGAATTGCGGAATCTGCTGGAGCGCGCCAGCTTGCTATGCGACGGAGATGAACTGCTTCCGGAGCATTTCGCTGCGGAGGTGCGGGAAAGCTCCGCTACCGCGCCGCCAGCTATTATGCAGCCCGGCCCGGCAACATGGGATGAGATGCAGTTCCAACTGCTGCGGGAGACCGTGGCCGCACATCGGGGCACCCGTGCCGAGCTGGCCCGCAAACTCGGCATGAGCCGGCGCACCCTTTACCGGCGCCTGGCGGAGGCGAATGCGGCAATCAAGGCGTAAAGCGCGGGCGGAAAGCGGCTCCGCCCACTTCCATCGGCGATCTTACGTAGCTTGTCTTATCTGGATTCGTCTTTGACGGAGGGATATCCCTTATTCTGCCAATCGGCTAGGCTCATCACGACAGCCGTGACATTGGTGAAGCCCATATCCCTTAGTTGTTTAGCCGCAAGCGTGGCGCGGAGGCCGCTTGCGCATTGCACGTATATCTTGCGGTTCATGTCGACTGTATCGGGATAGCCGAGCAGCCTCCAAATTCGAAACTCCAGACCCCCGCGGGAGACATTGACTGTGCCGGGTACGTGTCCGGCCTTGAACTCATTTTCCTCGCGCACGTCGAGTAGCAGCGCGCCGTTCGCGTTTTTGACGGCGGCCAAATAGCCGTCCATATCCGTTGTTTCGACCGTGCTGCGAACCTGTGCAATATACTGCCCGAACGAGTTCGGGCCAATTTTCGGCTGCGAAGCTGGCCCCCGAGATAATGGCTAGGCCAAGAACCGCGGCGATGAGCCTGAGTGTACGATGCAACATTGAACGCCCCCTATCAGATGGTTTGGTCATAAACAGTCCCTAACCAAGGCTAAACATTGTGCTAGATAAAAGGCGATGACATTTCTTAATGGGATGGACCGGCGGTGTGCCCATCTCTCGGGATGGGCCGATCGACCTCCCGTGGCTACCCCATGCCGGCGCAAAAAAAGCAGCCAGGTCCAACGCCCCGATCACGGTGACCGGCATCGCCCTCGGCAAGAAAGTGTTCCATCCGATCGGGCCGGCAGCTTCGCAAATGCGCCTAACGCCGCGCTTTCGCGGTGATGCAGGAGGCTCAACGTTCCGCTTCCGCCAGCTCGTACAACCTGTCAGCGTTGCAGCGGCAGCCATCTCCTGAAACTTCCTCGATTGCACCGGCTCGCCTGAGATCTGCGATTGTACGGCAGGCATGCTCGGTGGTGATGCCCAGAATCGAACCCAGGTCTTCGCGGGAAAACAGCGGGGCTTTTCCGTCGGGCGCGGCAAGCTGCAGCAACAGGCGGGCCAAGCGCCGCGACGCCTTGCCAGTGGACAGGCTGGTAAGGCATTCATCGGCCTCCTGCACCGCCCGGTGCCATCTCTCCATCAACTGTCCATGAAGCCGCGGTGTCTTTTCCATCAGACGTCGGATCACGGCACGCGGAATGCGGCACACCGTCGTGGGGCGAAGTGCGAAGGCCGAGTGCTCATACGAATGTCCCAAGCTGGCCTCTAATCCAGCGGTCGAGCCGGGTTTCAGGAGCCGTACAATACGCTGGGCGCCGTCAGGAAGATAACGGACAAGCTTGACCAAGCCAGAGCACACCGTAAACAGCGACGTTGCATCGTCTCCCGCATGGTATAGCGTACCTCCCTTTTCGAGCCTTACCTCTGAAATAGGCAGATGGATGAGATCGAGGTCGGCCTCCTTGAGGTCGGCGAAGAGCACCAAATCGCGGAAACTACACCTCCGGCACTGGCCGTTTTTCTGCCAAGCCGCCTCTACGGACATCTGCCTCATGTTCTCCAACGCCCCAGGGGTGACAATTGTCAGCGCCAGCTTCAGTGTGACGCGTTCACCATCTTCGCCGGTGACCCCTGCAAAGGCATCTATAGCAGATCGGCTTACATCCGTTCCAGTTTCCGGATGCAAATCTAATTTGATGTCCACTCTGACCGATATGGCCTAATTGTGTCGATCGCAGGGGTATGGGCGAGGGGGCAGCGATGCCGCCGGGTTAGGCCTTCCCGGGGGCTGCAATGCCGATGCAAGCCCAAGTGATTTGGCGGCATGCGGTGCGCCGATTTTCCATCCCGCATCTTGAGTTACGAACGATCCCCGTTCATCGACACCGTCACCTGAACAAACTCAGCGCTTTGTCATTTGCCCTTCAGCGTAACGGGCCTATCGGGCAAGCAAAGCTGCCATCTGTCGCGCCACTCAGGAATGACATAGTTGATTTCCAGGAGCCGGCGCACCCCAACGATGGGGCGCTTTTCGTAGCCATGGAACGTGGTCTCGCTGCGAACGAAAATCACAGCGCGGTTAAGTTCCGCCGAGCCGCGGTCCACCCATTTCTTGTTGGCATCGTAGATGTCCGTGCCCCAGTCTTTTGCCTCGGGGCCGGTGCACAGATAGATCACCATGGAAAAGAGCTTGGCCGGAATGTCCGGATGCGGCTCAAGCCACTGTCCGTCGGTATCCTGCATGTATTCAATGCGCAGATAACCGCCTTCCAGCCGTTCGGGCGCAATGTTGCACGTCTCGGCAAATTGACGCGCCACATCGGGACGCTGAAAAGCCTCGACAAGAGCCTTCACCATGGGGAAGTCTTCTTGCGCCTTTGGGGTCAGGAAGGTGCGTCTTCTGTTGTTTTCCTCCAGATCGCGCACGCCGCCGCAGTCTTTGATAAACGGCGGTACAATCGGCAGCATGAGGATGCCAACGCAGAGATCTTCGGGCAGAGTGTTCGTCAGAATCCAGCGCGTATAGGGCAAGTCCAGACGCTCGGAACTCTTAAGGGCCTGAATGAAATGCGCAGCGGTTTCTGCGGGTTCTGGGATAACCGGAAACGGCATTGAAGCCTCCTTACCTCTTGCCTGGAATGAGGCCCCACAGGTTCTTAGGCAGCACATTCAAGGCTTTATTCAGAACCGGATTGGATTTTGCAAATGCGCTCAGCCCGTGCCGGAAATACTCGCGGCGCACGCTATTCTCATTGTCGTAATAGCAAAGCTGCAAGCTCATGCGCTGACCTCTTTGCGGCAAAAAACCATGCCAGGAGTGATCGCACACCTTGAACATCAGCATCGCTCCGAACACAGGCGAATATTCGAACTCATAATCCTCGCGGTCTGAGGAGCGTAAGATACGCAGTTTGCCTTTCTCGTATGGCCACTGGCGCGAGAAACCGACGAGCACGGTGACGATCTTGTGCTTCGAATCTGGATGGGCATAACCCTCATTATAATGGCCCGTCGTGTTGCCCATCATGACGATGCACGGCGGGCTGTTGCTCAGGTCCATGTTCATCTTCTTCTCGACGATCTTGCGGAAGCGATCGCTCAGGAGTTCTTCGACGATTTTCGCGAAAAGCTCTGTCCAAGTTGTGCGTAGGTTTTCGCCGCAATTCGGGGGCATCCTGGGCGTACCGGTCCGGCAGGAGGGCACCCGATGGAACATCGCAAATTTCAACAGCGGCTGGATGAATTGCTAGCGGAAGTGACGCACGCGCAAGCCCAAAAGGCAATCGCGGCATTACAGCAACGCGGCGACGGTGACGAGGTGCAGCGTCTTCTGAATGAGCGCTTGGAGGGCGATCCCAAGTGCCCGCATTGCGGATCGGGGCGCACCGAAGGCTGGGGCCGCGAGAGGAACGGGCTGAAGCGCTGCCGCTGCCTTGACTGCAAGCGGACGTTCAATCCGCTAACCGGCACGCCGTTGGCACGGCTGCGTAAGAAAGAGTGCTGGCTGAAATATGCCGGGGCGCTCAATGAATCGCTACCGGTCCGCAAGGCCGGCAAGGTGTGCAAAGTCAGCAAGAACACTGCCTTCAAGTGGCGCCACCGCTTTTTGAAGGCGCAAAACAAATCGAAGGATCAATCGCTTGCCGGCATCGCTGAGGTTGACGAAATCTTCCTGCTGGAAAGCTTCAAAGGCCGGCGCAAGCTGCCGCGCCCGGCGCGCAAGCGAGGCGGCGTTGCGGAAAAGCCAGGCCTATCGGCTGAGCAAATTCCGATCCTGATTGCCCGCGACCGCACCGGCGCTCATATCGACGGCGTATTGCCGGACCGCTCCGAGGCGGCTGTGCGTCCAGTTCTTGAGGGCAAGCTATCGAAGGACAATACGCTGCTGTGCATGGACGGCGACAAGGCGCTGATCGCCTTCGCCGATGCGGAGGGCATCGAATATGAACTCATCATCGCCAGCAAAGGTGAACATGTGCACGAGAAGGTACTGCACATCCAGAACGTCAATGCTTATGGCAGCAGGTTTAAGCAATGGCTCAGCCGCTTCAACGGCGTCGCCACCGAATATTTGCCTAGCTATCTTGGCTGGCGGCGCTGGCTTGAGGGGGGCGAGGACGTTATAACCCCAAAAAATGCTTTCGCCGCAGCGCTTAGCTGAAACCTACGCACAATTTGGACAGAGCTTCTTGCATAAATCCGGGTTGCGGTGCGCAAACGCTTCCATCCGGCGCCGGTAATAGCTAATGAATACATCTCGTATAAGTATGACAACCGTAACGCTTGCCGTCGCAAAACACAGAACAATAAGGTGAAACTCGACGAATTTATGTAGGCTCAATTCGTATGGAGTTCCATTCGATGGCGATGGAATATTCTGAGAAGCCGCAAGCATGCCGAGCAAGACAGCAATAAACGCGAATATCGCATAAAACCTTGGAAACGCAAAAATGTAGAACTTGAACCTGTCTTCCGTATCGACGCCAATCAGATCGAAGTTCTGGAGGAGCAGGAGGCGTGCCGTGAATACAAGCGGCAATGCCCAAACGAATATGCCGATTACGTAAAAACTGCTCCAGTACACGGCTTCCTGAACCCAATAGGGCCGCGCGTCCAGAAGAAGATCCTGCACTTGAGGCATCTCCGTAAAGGCATAAAACGCAATCAGAATGCTCAAGACGCAAAAGAACGAGGTCCCCAGGGCGCGCATGAAAAGCCGGGCTGCCGATACGCGGTGGCGATCGTGATTGGAGGGCAAGCGTGCTGCCGGGGTTTCTGCCATGTTCTGCTATTGCAGGCGCTGAGCCGGTTGGGGCATGGCGATCTCCGTGCGTAAGTTCTCACCGTTATCGCCTGCGGTTGCGTTCCGTTCGGCAACGGTCAGGCAATCATGCTTTCATGGTTGAAGAATCGTGAAAAGCGTGGGTGGAACTCGCAGAAACTTGCGCGGCACGGGTGCCGGGTGCCTTAATCGGGAATGCTAAGACCGGTTTTGGCGCGAGTGCGCGGAAACTTTTTTTCGCGGACGTTGTTGGACCGTAAGCGGGGATGCCACCAAGCCGCCCGTTAAACTTGCACGCGCAGTGCCAGCTGGCGGCCTCGATCCGGCGGCAGGATGCCGAATGAACGGAACAGCAGCTGAAGCCGTGAGCCTGGCTGGGCAACGTCAGGCACCGCCCGCCACTATGACAATTTTCGGTGCAGCGGGGGACCTTACCAAGCGTCTTGTTGTCCCGGCACTCTATAACTTAGCCCGCTCCGGCAGGCTTCCGGACGAATTCTTGTTTGTTGGCGTGGATCACAACCCGTTTACCACTGAGACTTGGCGCAAGAGCCTAACCGGCGAAATGCGGGACGTGATGCAGAAGGGCGGGGGCAAGTTCGAGGCGCATCGGCTCGACCAGCGGGCTTGGGATTGGCTCGTGCAGCGCATGCACTATCTCCGGGGCGATTATACGGACCCCGAAACCTATGGCCGGCTCAAGGCGCTGCTGGCGGAGCGGAATGTCGGGCGGGAAGCGGGCGGCAACGCCTTATTCTATCTGGCCACGGCGGATCGCTTCTTCTGCGGAATCATCCAGCAGCTTGGCCGCGCCGGGCTCACTGAGCAGACGGAAGGCGCATGGCGGCGGGTCATCGTCGAGAAGCCCTTCGGGCACGATCTCCCTTCGGCCAGGGCGCTGAACAAGGGTATCCTCAAGGTTCTATCCGAGGACCAAATCTACCGGATCGATCATTTCCTCGGCAAAGAGCCGGTCCAGAACATCATGGTCCTGCGCTTTGCGAACGGCATCTTCGAGCCGCTGTGGAGGCGCGATCACATCGAGCATGTCCAGATCACGGTTGCAGAGACGCTTGGCGTCGAGGAACGCGGCCACCTTTACGAGCGGAGCGGCGCGCTAAGGGACATGGTGCCGAACCATCTCTTCCAGCTCGTCGCTATGATCGCGATGGAGCCGCCAACCTGCTTTGCAGCCGATTCGGTGCGCGCAAAAAAAACGGAGCTTTTCGAAGCGATCCGCACCATTGCGCCGGAAGATGCGGTGCGCGGCCAATATGGGCCCGGAATTGAGCTTGGCCGCCCTGTCCCCGGTTACCGGGAGGAGGAAGACGTAGCGCCGGACTCAACCGTGGAGACCTTCGCCGCCCTCAAACTCGGCATCGACAACTGGCGCTGGGCGGGCGTCCCGTTCTATCTGCGCACCGGCAAGCGCATGCCGGCGCGGTCGAGCGAAATCGCGATCCAGTTCCGGCAAGCGCCTTATGCGATGTTTCGCGACACCCCCATAGAGCGCCTGCCCGCCAATATCATGAGCCTGCGCATCCAGCCGGACGAGGGGCTATCGATCACATTCAGCGCCAAACAGCCCGGCCCGGAGATCCAGATTGCGGGCGTGGCGATGAACTTCTCCTATCGCAGCTATTTCGAGCCGCTTGCCGCCGTGGGCTACGAAACGCTCATCTACGATTGCCTGCTGGGAGATGCGACGCTGTTCCAAAGAGCCGACACCGTCGAGGCAGCTTGGCGCCCTGTGCAGCGGCTCATCGAAACATGGGCGAACGGACCTGCTCCAAATTTTCCGGACTACGCCGCCGGAACTGCAGGCCCGGAGGAGGCAAGCCGGCTGATCGCCCGCGACGGCCGCGCATGGCTGCCGGTTGGGCCGGGTAATGGCCGTTAGGGCGCGCGGCTGGAACAGTGTGGGCCGGGCAGGACTAACCAGCACGAATCCAAGCGAGGAGACGGTTATGCAAATTGGACTGGTTGGGCTTGGCAGAATGGGAGCCAACATGGTGCGCCGGCTCTTGCGGGGCGGCCATCAATGCGTTGTGTCCAACAGAACGCCCGGACCGGTGGAGGCGCTGGCGCACGAAGGCGCCACCGGAGCCTCGTCACTTGAGGACATGGTGCGGAAGCTGGAACGGCCGCGGGCGGTATGGCTGATGGTGCCGGCCGCAGCTGTTGACGCCACCATCGCCAGCCTTGTGCCCAGCCTTGAGGCCGGCGACATCGTCATCGACGGCGGCAACTCCTACTACGTGGACGATATCCGGCGCGCCCGCGAGCTTGAAGCCAAGGGCATCGCCTATGTGGACGCCGGTACCAGCGGCGGGATCTGGGGCCTTGAGCGCGGCTACTGCCTGATGATCGGGGGACCTGAAGCGGCAGTGCAGCATCTCGATCCGGTCTTCAGAACGCTGGCGCCAGGCGCTGGCGAAGTTCCGCGCACGCCCGGCCGCGAGAATGCCTCCGGCACGGCCGGGCTGGGCTATCTCCACTGCGGGCCAAGCGGGGCGGGGCATTTCGTGAAGATGGTCCATAACGGCATCGAGTACGGCCTGATGGCGGCCTATGCGGAGGGCTTGAGCATCTTGCGGCACGCCGATGCAGGCATGAAGGCCAGTGCCGCCGATGCGGAAACCGCTCCGCTTCGCGATCCGGAACTTTACCAATACGATTTCAATTTGCCCGATATCACCGAGGTCTGGCGTCGCGGCAGCGTCATTTCCTCCTGGCTCCTGGACCTGACAGCGGCGGCGCTGGCGAAGGACCCCTCGCTTTCGGGCTTTGAAGGCAGAGTCTCGGATTCCGGCGAAGGCCGCTGGACTATAAGCGCCGCTATCGGCGAAGGCGTGCCTGCGCCCGTGCTCACCACCGCACTTTTCGAGCGTTTCGGCTCGCGCGGGCAGGCTGAGTTCGCGGACAAGCTGCTGTCGGCGATGCGTTACGGGTTCGGGGGGCATGTTGAGAAGGCCGGCGGTTAGGTGCCCGGATGCGGATCGAAGTGTTCGCCTGCCCCAACAGCGCCGCCAAGGGCGCCGCGCACATCGTAGCCTTGGCGGCTAGGGACGCCGTTGCCAGGCGCGGGCGGTTTGCCGTGGCTTTCAGTGGCGGCCAAACGCCATGGCTGATGCTTCGCGTGCTGGCGGACGAGGACGTGCCTTGGGACAAGGTTCATATTTTCCAGACTGACGAGCGCGTGGCGCCAGCGGGAGATCCCGGCAGAAATCTCACTCACATAAGGGAAAGCTTGCTGGATCATGCCGCCGTTCCCCTGGGCCAAGTGCACGCAATGCCGGTGCAGGAACCCAGTCTCGACGCCGCTGCCGCCCAATATGCCCGTGCGCTGGAGAGCGTTGCCGGTTCGCCGCCGGAGCTGGACCTGATTCACTTGGGTCTCGGCGGCGATGGCCATACCGCATCGCTGGTGCCTGGCGATCCTGTCCTCGATATTGCAAACGCGGATGCCGCTGCGACGAAGGCCTACCAGGGACACCGGCGCATGACCCTGACCTACCCTATTCTCAACCGTGCCCGGCGCATTCTCTGGCTGGTGACAGGCTCCGGCAAGGCCCGGATACTCGCCCGCCTGCGCAATGGCGACGCCTCGATTCCCGCGGGGCGCGTTCGACGGGATACGGCGCTGATCGTCGCGGACCAGGCGGCGGCAGAAGAGGCCAGGTCCAGCGCGGGCGTAAAGGCAAAGCCATGAGCGAAGCCAGCCCTTTGACCGGCCCGGATCTCGACCGGCTCGCGATCGATACCATCCGCACACTTTCCATCGACGCCGTGCAGCAGGCGAACTCCGGCCATCCCGGCACACCCATGGCGCTCGCGCCGCTGGTGTACACGCTCTGGAATCGTGTTCTGCGCTTCGATCCGCTCGATCCGATCTGGCCCAACCGCGACCGCTTCGTGCTCTCAAACGGGCACGCCTCGATGCTGCTGTGGTCAGTGCTGCACCTGACGGGAACGCGCGCGGTGAATGCGGAGTATGAGCGCCTTGGCCAGCCGGCCGTTTCGCTCGACGATATCCGCCGCTTCCGCCAGCTCGGCAGCAAGGCGCCGGGCCATCCGGAATATCATTGGGTTTCGGGCGTCGAGGCGACGACCGGGCCGCTTGGGCAGGGCGTCGCGACCAGCGTGGGCATGGCGATTGCGGAAAAATGGCTCGCCGCACGGTATAACCGGCCCGGCTTCGAGATTTTCGATTACAACATTTATGTCACTTGCAGCGATGGCGATATGATGGAGGGCGTTGCCTCGGAAGCGGCCTCGCTCGCGGGCCATCTCCGCTTGGATAATCTCTGCTGGATCTACGACAACAATCACATCACCATCGAGGGCAAGACCAGCATCACTTTCACTGAAGATATCGCTTGCAGGTTTGAAGGCTATGGCTGGGATGTTCTGCGCATAGGCGACGCCAACGACACCGGCCTCATTGAAAACGCCTTGAACGTGTTTCGCAAGACCAAGGGACGGCCAACCTTCATCATTCTGGATAGCCACATTGGCTACGGTGCGCCTCATAAGCACGACACGGCGGCAGCCCATGGCGAGCCTCTGGGCGAAGAAGAAGTCCGCCTCGTCAAACGCTTTTACGGCTGGCCAGAGGACGCGAAGTTCCTTGTTCCCGATACTGTGCGCAAGCATTTCGCGGATGGCATCGGCGTGCGCGGGGCAGAGGCGCGGCGGCGGTGGACGGAGCTCTTCGCCAACTATCAAGGAAAGTACCCCGGCCTCGGCACGGAAATTGGCCAGATGCAGCGGCGTGAACTGCCAGAAGGCTGGGACCGTAATCTTCCGGTCTTTCCGGCCGGTGCCAAAGGACTCGCAGGGCGCGACGCTTCGGGCCAGGTGCTCAACGTGCTGGCTCAGAACGTCCCGTGGCTCGTTGGCGGATCGGCGGATCTTGGTACCTCCAACAAAACCGTGCTGAAATTCGAAGGCGCCGGAGACTTCGAGCCGGAGACGCCCGGCGGCCGGAACCTGCATTTCGGCATCCGCGAGCACGCCATGATGGCGGCCGTCAACGGCCTATCGCTGTCGAAGCTCCGGGCATACGGCGCGACCTTCTTCATCTTCAGCGACTATGCGCGGCCCGCCATCCGCCTGGCGGCGATCATGGAACTGCCCGCGATCTTCATTTTCAGCCACGATGCCATGGGCGACGGCGAGGACGGCCCGACGCACCAGCCGGTGGAGCAGCTTGCCTCCTTGCGCGCAATCCCGGGGCTTGTGGTGCTGCGGCCGGGCGACGCCAACGAAGCGGTGGAAGCTTACCGCTACATCATGCAGCTCCGGCATGAGCCGGCCGCGCTGGTGCTGTCGCGCCAGCCGCTGCCCACACTGGACAGGAGCAAATACGCCCCCGCCGCCGGGGTCGCACGCGGCGCCTATGTGCTCGCCGATGCTCCCGCCGGCAAACCGGAGGCGATCCTCATCGCTTCGGGCAGCGAGCTGAGCCTCGCCGTCGATGCGCACGGACAGCTCCTAACGGAGGGCATCCGCTCCAGGGTGGTCTCCATGCCATCCTGGGACATATTCGAGCACCAGCCGCGGGAATACCGCGAAAGCGTGCTGCCGCCCGCCATTACCGCGCGCCTCGCGATAGAGCAGGCCTCCACATTTGGCTGGGAGCGTTACGTGGGATGGGCCGGCCGCGTGATTGGGATGAAAACCTTCGGCGCCTCCGCCCCGCTCAAGGAGCTGCGACGGAAATTCGGCTTCGAGCCGGGGCACATCGTGGGCGCCGTGAAGGAGATGCTGGGCAAGGCGTAAGCCGCTGTGCCAGTCCGAAGATCGATGATCCCACTCGAACAGGGCAGAACGGTAGCAACAGGTGCCGGAAACAAAATGGCGCTCCAGATCGAAGACTACGCCATTGTAGGCGATTGCCAGACGGCCGCTTTGATCGGCCGCGACGGTTCGGTTGACTGGCTATGCTGGCCACGCTTCGACTCGGCAGCATGCTTTGCCGCGCTGCTTGGCACGCCGGAGCATGGCCGGTGGCTCATAGCCCCGTGCGATCCGGATGCGCGGGCGGCCCGCCGCTACCGCGACGGCACGCTTATCCTGGAGACGGATTTCGAAACACCTGATGGCGCAGTCACGCTCATCGACTTCATGCCGCAGCGCGAGGACTGCCACGATCTCGTTCGCATCGTCACCGGGCGGCGCGGGCAGCTCGCCATGCGCTTCGAGCTTGTGCTGCGCTTCGACTACGGCGCGACAGTGCCATGGGTGACGCGCGCTGACGATGGCACGCTGGAGGCGATCGCCGGCCCCAGCATGGCCTTGCTACGGACGCCCATCGAGTTGCGCGGCGAGGAATTTAAGACGGTAGGAGAGTTTACGGTCAGCGAGGGCCAGACCGTCCCGTTCGTTCTTTCCTATGGCCGCTCCTACCGGCCGCCACCCGCACCTATCGACCCCATCGCCGCCCTGAGCGATACGGAGACGTTCTGGCACAACTGGTCGGCGAACTGCACTGGCACGGGCGAGTGGGCTGGGCTTGTGCGGCGTTCGCTCATCACGCTCAAGGCGCTGACATACAGACCGACCGGCGGCATCGTCGCGGCTCCTACCACGTCGCTGCCCGAGCAGTTCGGCGGAAGCCGCAATTGGGACTACCGGTATTGCTGGATTCGCGATGCTACGTTCACGCTCCTAAGCCTCATGCACGGCGGCTTCTACGACGAGGCGCAGGATTGGCGGCTGTGGCTCAGGCGAGCGGTGGCGGGCCATCCCGCGCAGGCTCAGATCATGTACGGGATCGCAGGCGAGCGCCGGCTGCCGGAACTTGAAATACCTTGGCTTCCGGGCTACCGGGGCGCCGCGCCCGTACGCATCGGCAATGCGGCGTCGGATCAGTTCCAGCTCGATATCTATGGCGAAGTGCTGGATGCGTTCTATCAGGCCCGGCTTGGCGGGCTTGGCGTGCTCGATCCCAACTCCGGCCTATTGCAAACCTTGGTGGACCATGTGGCAGAGGTCTGGCGTGAGCCCGACGAGGGGATTTGGGAGGTGCGCGGTCCGCGCCGGCACTTTACACACTCCAAGGTCATGGCCTGGGTGGCATTCGACCGGGCGATCAAGAGCGCTGAATTTTTCGGGCTCGAAGGGCCGGTTGAAACATGGAGAGCGCTGCGCCAGGAAATTCACGAGGACATTTGCGCGAACGCGTACAACGCGGATCGTGGCGCCTTCGTGCAGCACTATGGCGCCGATACGCTGGATGCGGCCGTTCTCATGTTGCCCCTGGTTGGCTTCCTGCCGGTGACGGACCCGCGCGTGATTAGCACGATCGCGGCAGTCGAGCGCGATCTTACGGCGGACGGCTTCGTTTTGCGCTACGACACGCGAATTGGCTTGGACGGCTTGCCTCCTGGCGAGGGCGCGTTTTTGCCGTGCAGTTTCTGGCTCGCCGACTGCCTTGTGATGCTGGGCCGCAGTGGCGACGCGCAGCAGCTATTCCGAAGGCTCGCGGGGCTTTGCAACGATGTCGGGCTCCTGGCGGAGGAATACGATCCGGGGGCGGGGCGTCTGGCCGGCAATTTTCCGCAGGCGCTTTCTCACATCGCGCTCGTCAACACCGCCCACAATCTCGCTCTTGCGGAGAGGCCGCACCGCGAGCGCCCGCGGCACGAACCTGGAATGCGCATGTGCGCATCGCACCGGGAGCCCGCCCTTCGATAGGCCGAAGCCGCCTCCCGGTGGCGGCTTGGCATGGGCGCTCCTTGCAAAGCTTAGTGGATCGTTTGGTCGCGTCCCCAGTAGAAACTCTCATGCAGAAAGGGGGGGATGACGTGCTCCACATAGGCGGGGTCGAAGCCCATCAGGGTTGCTTCAGCCGTTTGGTGCTGGCCGGGCGCGCGTTCGCCAGGGGGCATTTGAGCCCCCGCTAGCCGCGTACTGGCGGCTAATCCGGGACCTTCTCCATCGCGGTTACTCTCGCCGCCTGCGTAGCCTTAGTGGCGGCTCCGTTCTTTGCCAGCACTTATACGTTCACACTGCTTGGGACTTTCACCGCTTACGCGATTGCCCTTCTCGGCTTCAACATCCTGATGGGCTATGCGGGACTGCTTTCGTTCGGGCATGCCATGTTCGTGGCCATAGGTGCCTATACCGCGGCGGTTTTCACTTCAAAACTCGGCATTCGCTATCTTGAACTCATTCTTGTCACCGCCGCCGCGATTTCAGCAGCCGCATCCCTCCTGATCGGCCTGTTCTGCGTCCGCTATACAAAGATCTTTTTCAGCATGCTGACACTCGCGTTCGGTATGACGTTCCATTCCTTCCTTTTCAAATTCTACAACGTGACGGGGTGGGCGATCAGGGGATGCGGATCAGCCGGCCCTTGCTTGGGGGCTTCGATAGCGGAGGCGGAAAGACTGCCTTTCTCACAGGCCCGTTCTACTATTACTCTCTCGGCCTATTGGCCATTCTCGCATTTCTGGCCTGGCGCGCGGTGCATTCACCCCTTGGCCTGGAGATGCGCGCCGTCCGGGACAATCCGCAGAAGGCCGCGTATCTCGGCGTTGAGGTGCAACGCACGCGGCTTTGGGCTTTCGTCATTTCAGCAGTCTACTGCTCAATCGCGGGCGTGCTAATCGGCGTCAGCGTGGGCCTGGCGGACCCGGAACTCGGCTATTGGACGCAATCCGGCAATCTCGTCTTCATGACCCTGCTTGGCGGCAGCGGCGCTTTCGGCGGTCCGGTTTTATTGCTACTCGATGAGCCGTTCGAAGGCTTGTCGCCCGCGATCATCCCGGAAATTGCGGCAGGTATCGGCTTTATCCGTTCCATGGGCTGCTCGATCCTACTAGCGGAATCGAATATTCATCATGTCCCGGAGGCGGTTGACCGTGTTTATGTTTTAGAGCGGGGTGAAATAATCTTTTCAGGGCAATTGCACGAAGCCCGGGAAGACCGCTTTGTCAACAGCGTCATTTTCGGCGGCGAATAGCTGGTGTTCTAAGTGCACGTGCTTGGCTTTATGCGTGGCGCGCGGCAGCGGGAAATGGCGCAGATCGGCGAGGCTTTGCACCTTATCGTGATGCACGCCCGCCGCGTCGAAGGATGCCTTGTAATAGGGCGAGCCTTCATAGGCATGGCGGAGATGCTTTCGCAGAAGGATCAGCTTGAGCGCGGCCCCCGGCTGCTCAGATGCGTTTCAGCGCCTGATCGAGATCGGCGATGAGATCGGCGGCATCCTCGATTCCGACGGAAAGCCGCACGAGCCCCCAGCCGATACCCAGCGCGGCCCGGCGCTCGGCCGGAATCGAACCATGGCTCATGGTAAGCGGATGCCCGGCGAGGCTCTCCACCCCGCCCAGGCTTTCGGCGAGCGTGAACAGCCGCAAGCCCTCCAGGAAACGCCGCACGCCGCTTTCGTCCGCGTCCACCTTGATGGTGACGATGCCGCCGAAGCCTTGCATCTGCCGCTTGGCGAGCGCGTGCTGGGGATGGCTTTCAAGACCCGGATAGATCACACGCTCGATCTTCCTGTTGCCCTCCAAATGTCTCGCTATGGCCAGTGCATTCGCGCAGTGGCGCTCCATTCTGAGCGACAGCGTTTTAAGGCCGCGAAGAGCGAGAAAGGAAGGATAAGGATCGAGCACCGCGCCGGCGGAGTTCTGCAAAAAGCCGATGCGCTCCGCCAGCTCCGGATCGCGAACCGCGACGGCGCCAGCCACGATATCGGAATGGCCGTTCAGATATTTGGTGGCCGAGTGCAGCACGATATCGAAGCCGAGTTCCAGCGGCCGCTGGATCATAGGCGAGGCAAAAGTGGAGTCGGCCACGGTGAGGATGCCCCGCGCCTTGCCTATCTTGGCGATGGCGGCGAGATCGGCCACCTTGAGCGACGGATTGGTCGGCGACTCGACCCAGATCATGCGGGTCTCGGGCCCGATGGCCGCCTCGAACGCAGCGAGGTTCGATGGGTCCGCATAGGTCACGGCAAGCCCTGCCGAGCGGCGCCGCACGCGCTCGAACAGCCGCCAGCTTCCGCCATAAAGATCGTCCGCCGCCGTGATATGGCTGCCCTGGTCCAGAAGCTCCAGCAAGGTTGCCTCGGCGGCAAGGCCAGAGGCAAAGGCGAAGCCCGCCACCCCCCCTTCAAGTTCCGCAATAGCGGCCTCGAAAGCCGCGCGGGTCGGGTTGCCGCTGCGCGCATACTCCCATCCGGTACGCACGCCGGGCGAGGACTGGGCGAAGGTCGCCGAGGCATAGATGGGTGTCATCACTGCACCGGTCCGGGGATCGGGCTTCACGCCGGCGTGCACCGCAAGCGTTGCGGGCCGGTCTTTGCGAGTACGCTCGGGCATAATCAGGAGATCTTTCTACGCAGGTGATTGAGAAGGTCGATGCGGGTGATGAGGCCCAAGAAGCGCTGGCCATCGACGACGAGGGCGATAAGGCCCCGGTCGAACAGCGGCAAAAGCCGCTCCGGCGGCGTGTCCGGCTGCACGGTGACAAGCTTGCCCGTCATCGCGCGCTTCACCGGCAGATTGAAATCGAGCGTGCCTTCCGTCAGCGCGACGAGGATGTCCGACTCGTCGAGGAGGCCAACGCAGCGCTGACCGTCAAGCACCGGCACCTGCGAAACATCGTAGAGCTTCATGCGGGTATAAGCCGTGTACAGCGTGTCTTCCGGACCGACGGTGACGACAGCGCCTTCGCCGTGAAGGCGCGAAATCAGGTCGCGCAGGTCGCCAAAGACGGGCCGCTGCAGCAGACCCTGCTCCGTCATCCAGCGGTCGTCGAACATCTTCGAGAGGTACTTGTTGCCGGAATCGCAGACGAAGGTGACGACGCGTTTCGGCTCCTTCTGCTCGCGGCAATAGCGGAGTGCGGCGGCAAGCAAGGTGCCCGAGGACGAGCCAGCGAGGACGCCTTCGCTCTTAAGCAGCGCCCGAGCCGCCGCGAAGCTTTCGCCGTCCGAAATCGTATAAGCCTTGCGCACGCGGGAAAGGTCGCTGACGGGCGGAATGAAATCCTCGCCAATGCCTTCGACGAGCCAGCTTCCAGCTTCGCCGAAGTCGCCTTTGTGGACGAAGTCCGCGAGGATCGAGCCCTTCGGATCGGCCAGCACCATTTCGGTTCGCGGAGAGACCTTCGCGAAGTAGCGCGAAAGCCCCGTGATGGTGCCGCCAGAGCCCACGCCCGCAACTACGGCATCGACCTTCTCCCCCATCTGCGCCCATATTTCGGGGCCGGTCGTGCGCTCGTGGGCGGCGGGATTGTTCGGGTTGTTGAACTGGTCGGTATAAAAAGCGCCCGTCTCTTTGGCGATGCGGGCCGCCATATCCTGGTAGTAATCGGAATGCCCCTTCGGAACATCCGAGCGCGTAAGAACGGCTTCGGTCCCCAGCGCGCGCAGATGAGCAATTTTCTCGCGGCTCATCTTGTCGGGAATGACGAGCGTCAGCTGGTAGCCGCGCCGGATCGCCACCAGCGCCAGGGCGAGGCCGGTATTTCCGGCGGTAGCCTCGATAATGCGCCCGCCCGGCTTCAAAGCGCCGGAACGCTCCGCGGCGTCGATCATGGAGACCGCGATGCGGTCCTTGATCGAGCCAGTGGGGTTTTGGCTTTCCAGCTTCAAGAATAGCTGGCAAGGCCCTGTGTCGAAGCTCTTCAACACGACAATTGGGGTATTGCCGACAAGAGCCAAAAGATCCGCGTTCTCAGCCATGATATTCAATAGCCCGAGGTGGCCACAAGTTCCCCCGTCAGCTCTTCCGGCGTCAAAAGGTCCGCGTAGTGGGCGCGGGCCACGTCCGGATGAGCGCAGCCGGCTTTTCAGATAGTTCTGCCCTACGTGGCGGAACAGCGGGTTGAGCGGGTCTTGCGTCAGCCCCCGAGCCTTCGCAGCGTGTTCGGGCGCAAGCTTGAGCAGCGGTACGGTCGCGGCTGTGGTGAGCCGGTGCTGAACGATTGGCTACGGCATCGGGGATTGAAGAATGAGAGCCGCTTCTCGCGCACCTACGCCGTTTGCGAAGGCAACCAGGTGGTTGCCTATTTCTGTATTTCTGCTGGATCGGTGGAGCGCACAACCGCACCCGGCAAAGTGCGGCGCAACGCACCTGACACGATCCCGGTTTCGGTGATCGGGCGGCTAGCGGTCAGCCGCTACCATGCAGGCAAAGGGCTCGGCGCCGACATGCTCTCCGACGCGCTGCGCCGCATCGCTATCGCCTCACAAAGCATCGGTATCGGGGCGGTGCTCGTTCACGCCAAGGACAGCGCGGCCAAGCGCTTCTATATGAGATGTGCGGAATTCATAGAATATCCAGAAGACAGCCCGACCCTGTTTCTCCCCATCGAAACCGTGGTGGCAGCCTTCAGCTAGACTTGGGGAGCGGCGACGCCGTTCCCGCGCAGGCGGGAACCCATGGTAACCACATACAAAGACGGTACATTTTGCCGGCATGGATTCCCGCCTGCGAGTGTGTGAAAAAATCGAACTTGCAGCCTTCGGGAAGACTCCGCAGCGTCATTCCCGCGAAGGCGGGAATCCATTTATCAAGCTGGAACAAGCTCTTATACGCCTGCGCGGGGACGACGCTGCGGGCCAGATTTCAAGCGTTTCAGCCAATTCAGCGATTTTTTCACACGCTCCTGCGCGGGAATGACGGTCTGGATTCCGTGCCCATCATCTTTCAGCTGGCTGGTGAAGGGCCAAAACTGCCAGCACGCTGTTTTGCTGGACATTCCCGAGTCCGGGCCAACGCTAAAATCGCCCTGGCTATTGGCCCGCGTCCGGCTCGCCGCCCGAGGCATGCTTTGCGACGGCCGCAAGAAACGCCTCGCCATACTGTTCGAGCTTGGCGGCGCCCACGCCATGGACCATCGCCATCTGGTCCCGCGTTTGCGGCTTGAGGAGCACCATGTCGAGCAGCGTCTTGTCGGGGAACACGACATAGGCGGGGACATTCTTCTCGCTCGCCAGGGTGCGGCGCACTTTTTTCAAGGCTTCGAGCAAGCCCGCGTCGGCGCCCGATAGCGGCTGGCCGTTTCCGCCGGCGGGCGGCGCGGCGCGGCGGCTCCGCTTGTCCCCGCGCTCCACAAGTGCTTCGCTCCTGAGCTGAACCTTCGCCTTCCCCCGCAAAACATCGCGCCCGTGCGGGGTGATCGTCCAGGAACCGTAGCCGGCGATATCCATGTTGACGATGCCACCCGCGTAAAGCTGCCGGAGAATCGCCCGCCAGGCGTTGGCGCCGATGTCGCTGCCCACGCCGAAGGTCGGCAGACGGTCGTGCCCAAGTTGCGTCATGCGCTCCGTCGACTGCCCGCGCAGGAGCGCGATCAGATGCTCGGAGCCAAACCGCTCGCCGGTGCGGGCGATGGCGGAGAGCGCCTTTTGCGCGAGGATGGTTCCGTCGATGACCTCCACGCCGTCCACGCACAGGTCGCAATTGCCGCACGGCTCCGTGCTTTCCGCAAAGTAAGCGAGCAGCGTTTGCCGCCGGCAGCGCGGAGCCTCGCACAGTGCGACGAGCGCGTCGAGCCGGCGCCGCTCCACCCGCTTTTGCTCGTCCGGCGCCTCGCTCTCCTCGATCCGCTGGCGGTGCAGGCGCATGTCGTCGATGCCGTAAAGCGTGAGCGTCGCGGCCGGCAAGCCGTCACGCCCGGCGCGCCCGATTTCCTGATAGTAGGCTTCGATGGATTTCGGCAGATTGGCGTGGGCCACGAACCGCACATCCGGCTTGTCGATGCCCATGCCGAAAGCGACCGTCGCCACCATGACCAGGCCGTCCTCCTGGAGGAAGCGGTCTTGATTTTGCGAGCGCAAAGCACCATCCATGCCGGCGTGGTAGGGCAGCGCGGCGATGCCCTTCCCGCAAAAAAACTCCGCCAGCTCCTCGCTCTGCCGCCGCGCGCTGCAATAGACGATGCCGCTTTCACCCCTGTGCGCGGCCGTGAAGTCCTGGAGCTGGCGGCGGGCGTCGCTTTTCGCGCGCATGGCAAGCGTCAGGTTCGGCCTGTCGAAACCGTGGACGAAGACCGCCGGCTCGCGCACGAAAAGCCGGCTGAGAATATCCGCGCGCGTGGCTGTGTCGGCCGTCGCGGTGAGCGCCAAGATCTGGATGCCGGGAAGCTCGCGCGCGAAGTCTCCCAGATTGAGATATTCGGGGCGGAAATCGTGCCCCCATTGCGAAACGCAGTGGGCCTCGTCGATGGCCAGCAAAGAAGCGCCCGCCTCTCGCAGCATCGCTTTCGTGCCGTCGAGCGCCAGCCGCTCGGGCGCCACGTAAAGCAGGCGCAGGCGGCGGCTTTTAATGGCGTCCAGAAGGGCGCCCGTTTCCTCGCGGCTGTTCGAGGAATTGAGCGCCCCCGCCGCGATCCCGAAGGCTTGTAGCTGCGCGACCTGGTTGCGCATAAGCGCGATCAGCGGCGAGACGACGATGGTCAGCCCATCCCGCAGAAGCGCGGGCAATTGATAGCAGAGCGATTTGCCCCCGCCCGTGGGCATCACGGCGAGCACGTCCTTGCCCTCAAGGATCGCGGCGACGATATCGCCCTGTCCCGTCCGGAAATCCGCAAACCCGAAGGTCTTGCGCAGCGTTTCCCGTGCCTCGTTCAACCCGTCCATGCCGCGATTTACACGATGTATCCCCGCGATGGAAAGTGTAAACAAGCGGGGGCGCCAGGGGCCTGTTGATGAACGGGAGGCCGCTTTCGAACCGGTCCGCCTCCGTGAACGACTATTATGTGTGCGTAAATGGGCCAACGATAGTTAGAAGAAGCTCTCGATTTGGCTCTCTGCCGTAACAAATATCGCCATGAAGGAACCGCCCGCATGTCTGAGCAGCAAGCGAACCCGCCCGCCTCATTTCCAAAGCGCGTGTTTGCGCTGATCCTCGACACCGTCACAATCTTCTCGCTGGCCGGCTACCTTATTGGCTGGCTGACCGGCAACTTGACACCTAACGGTTTTCAGCTTGACGGTATGCCTGCTTGGCTCTGGCTCGCGACAATCGTGGCCTATTTTTATATCGGCCGGAAGATCGCGGGGGGCACGCTGTGGGATCGCATTTTGGGCATTGCGCGTCCGCAGCCCTATTGAGTTTATTGTGCGGTTCTTAGAACCAGGGAGACGGCGATGAACCAGGATGGGTCCGAAATTCCGGATACCCCGCTCAGCGTTGCGGCGCTCTTGCGCAAGATCGAGGCCGGCTGGAGCCCAAAATATTTGTGCTTCTGGGGGCATCGCCCGAAACGCGGCGAAGCGCACGGCAAGCACGTCCTGAGCCAATGGTGGGAGAGCGCATTCGAAGCCGGCGGCGTCTGCTATCCAACGGCCGAGCATTACATGATGGCGGAGAAAGCGCGGCTGTTCGGCGATGACGCCACTTTGTCGCGCATCCTCAAAGCGCCAAGTCCCGGCGCTGCCAAGGAATTGGGCCGCTGGGTGACAAATTTCGCCGAGTTGGAATGGGAGGCACGCCGTTTCGATATCGTGGTCCGCGGCAATCTGGCCAAGTTCGGCCAGAACGGCGGCTTGCGGACCTATCTGCTGAACACGGGCGGGCAGGTGCTGGTTGAAGCCAGCCCGGTGGACCTGATTTGGGGCGCGGGTCTTGCCGCTGACGATCCCCGCGTGCAAAGCCCGGAACAGTGGCCGGGGGCGAATCTTCTCGGATTCGCGCTCATGAAAGTGCGTGCAATCCTTCGCGCGGAAACCGGCACGCCGTGACGTTTGGCGGGCCTGGTGTTCAAAATCCAGCGTTTGGTGGCTAACCAGTGCTACCTGGGCGCCAATGTTTGCCCCTAAGCGGAAATGTGCCTGGTGCACCATCGCTCACCTCCTGTTGACGCATTTGAGCGGCTTTCCGCCTGTTTCGCGGCACCTTTTCGATTTTATGCACGCATTGGACCTTTACCGTTTTGTTAAATGACTACAGTTTTGCGCAAGTCATTGAGTATACATGATGTTTCAAGCGAACACGCCCGCCCGCGATTGGTTAATTTAAAACTTGCGCGTATATTTAAGCGGATTCTGGAATCGTCGAATCGGGCCAAAAACGCGAAAAGATTCGCAAAAGTGGCGGGTAGAAATTATGAAGATCCGCCGTTAACCAAGGGCGCATTAACCATGGTGGAACCTTACGCGAAATGGATGCCTCTTTAACATTCCCATTCGCGAGTCGATTGAAGCTGGAAACGGCCTGATGGTCCCAATCCAACGCTTGGCGCCCATTCCGGCCGCTGTCCCGGCGGCAGCGTTAGGCCGATTCCTGACTTGCGGGCTGCCGGCGGCACCGTCTCTTATCGGCAGTTTAGCGCTCCTCATAAATTGGCTTTTCAAGCGGCCGGCATCGCGCGCGTTTACGCTTTGCCGCCATGGAACAGGCTGGACCTGGTAGCCATCCGTCAGCGATAGGTTTTCCATCGCCAATGCCAAATACAACTCACCATTGCATTGACATTTAATCGGCCGATCGGCCTCCGAGACAACCAAATACTTCATCGAACTCTCAACCACGCCAACACTCTTTTAAGCGATCCCGCAGGCATACGGTTACTATCCTCTGCAATTCAAAACTGCTTTGCCGCCGGCCACAAGATGGCAGCAGCCAAACAGGGACACAACCAGAACATGAAATTATCCACAACGTTGCCGGGAGATGCCGGCGTGATGCACAAGCAAGCCGTGCAGGCGCGGTACGACAAGGTTCGCGCAAGCCTCCCATGTGAACAATAGGGGAACAAAGAGGCGCGTGCCGGGATATTGCGGCGCAAGGTCTTGCGAGTGCGGATGTAGGATAGTGTTATGAAATTTGGCTATGCGTGGACATTCGGCGAGGCGCCGGCGCCGGAAAAACGAACCCCGTCATTACCGCGCCCTCCGGCTGGCCTGCGGAATTCGAATTGGGCCGCCTCACCCCGACGGGCTTGTTTCCGCGTGTTGGGCGGCTTCAGAATTCGGTTCGAATATCTTGACCGTCCGCAAGCGACCCCAAAGGGAACCACCTTTTCCGGCAGCAGCGGAAAACCCGAGGGCATTCGTTGCCCGGTCCAGAGCCCATCCGCTTTTGATCGAATCAAAAGCGGGCTCTAAGTATTTGCTTTATCGTGCGTCTTCACCGGAAAACCGCTTCGCATTTTTCCGGACGCACTCTTGGAAAGTTTGCTTAGTAGCGCCAGCGTAACCCGGTTCGCGAGAAGCAGCCCAGCCTTGCGCTACGGTCCGCGAACGCCGAAATACTGGTCAATCCACGGCACTGGACCCAAAGGCAGGCCACGCATGAATTTCTTCCGCACGATGCTCTTGCTCTCGGCGCTGACCGCGCTGTTCATGGCCATCGGCTACGCCATCGGAGGCGCGCCCGGCATGACCATTGCGTTCGTGATCGCCGCCGCCACGAACGTGTTCGCCTACTGGAACTCGGACAAGATGGTGCTTTCCCAGCAGGGCGCGGAGGAGGTCGACGAGGCGCAGGCGCCGGAGCTTTACGGCGTCGTGCGCCAGCTCGCCGCGAACGCGGGCCTGCCGATGCCGCGCGTCTATATCATCCACACCGATCAGCCGAACGCTTTCGCCACGGGCCGCAACCCTGAGAACGCCGCCGTCGCCGCCTCGTCGGGCCTCCTGCGCATGATGAACAAGGAGGAGCTTGCGGGCGTGCTGGGCCATGAGCTTACGCATGTGAAGAACCGCGACACGCTCACCATGACGATAGCGGCCACCGTCGCCGGCGCCATCTCGATGCTGGCGAATTTCGGCATGTTCTTCGGCGGCAGCCGGCGCGATGGCGAAGGCCCTGGTGTGGTTGGTACGTTGCTCGCGATGATCGTTGCGCCTATTGCCGCGGCGCTGTTGCAGATGGCGATCAGCCGCTCGCGCGAATACGCCGCCGATCGCGGCGGCGCGCAGCTCTGCGGGCATCCGCTTTGGCTCGCCTCGGCGCTGGAGAAGATCGAGCGCGCCGCCCACGAGATCCCCAATGAGCAGGCGGAAGACCACCCGGCGAGCGCCTCGCTCTATATCATCAATCCGCTCACTGGCGGCGGCATGGACAACTTATTCTCGACCCATCCAAACACAGAGAACCGCATCGCCGCGCTGCAAGAGCAAGCCCAGGAGATGGGCGAGATGCAAGGCCCCAGCGGCGGCGGCATCGAGCTGCCGCCCACGCAAGGCCGCGATGAGCCGGGCGAGCCCGGGCCGTGGGGGCGCGGGCCGGAAGAGGGCCAGCCGGCAGGGCGCGGGCCTTGGGGATGATGCCTCGTGACATCGTCCCGGAACTTGACTACGGATCGCACGGTTCCATTTCGCCGCAGCGTCGTCCCCGCGAAGGCGGGGACCCACTCTAGCCTCCCGTTCCTACGACAAAAATGGATTCCCGCCTGCGCGGGAATGACGCTGCGGAGACATCGGAGCACTCAGGTTTTGGAAATATCCCGGACAGCCGCAAGCGGCTTCCGGGATGACGATCAGGCCGCATCCCATTGAAATCGACACAAGAACAATCGCAAACTGAGAACTCTGGCCTGCAGGCTCGCAGGCTTGCCGCCTATCTGCTGCGCGCGGTCCTGCGCGAGCGTCAGCCATTCGACGAGGTTTTCGCCGGCACGGGCGCGAAAGCCGCCTTCGCGGGCCTCGAACCCCGAGACCGCGCCTTCGCGCACGCCATCGCCGCGACGGCTCTGCGGCGGCTGGGGCAAATCGAGGATCTGCTTGGCCGCTTTCTGCAAAAGCCGCTGCCCGCCGATGCCTTCGAGGCGCGGTTCATCCTGGTCGCGGGCGCGACACAGCTCGCCTTCATGGAGGTGGCGCCACACGCCGCCATCAGCCTTGCCGTCGAGCAGGCGAAGCAATCGCGCGGGACGCAGCGCTATGCCGGTCTCATCAACGCCGTCTTGCGCAAGGTGAGCGCGAATGCGGCGGCAGTGCTGGCGCAGCAAGACGCGGGCAGCCTCAACACGCCGGCCTGGCTCTTCGCCCGCTGGGTGGGCCACTACGGTGAGGAAACCGCCCGCCAGATCGCCGCCGCCCATCTGCAGGAGCCGGCGCTCGACCTTTCGGTCAAGGCTGACGCGGCGGATTGGGCCGCGCGGCTGGGTGGCGAGCTCTTGCCCTCGGGCACGGTGCGCGTATCCGTCAAAGGCCGCATCGAGGATATCGAGGGCTATGCGGAAGGCGCATGGTGGGTGCAGGATGCCGCCGCCGCTTTGCCCGCGCTGTTGCTCGGCGATGTGCGGGGCTTGCGCGTGGCCGATCTTTGCGCGGCTCCCGGTGGCAAGACGGCGGAACTCGCCGCGCGCGGCGCGCATGTGACCGCCGTCGACCTTTCCGCGTCGCGCCTGCGCCGGCTTAGGGAGAACCTGGACCGGCTCGGGCTCGAAGTTGAGATCGTGCAGGCGAATGCGGCGGAGTGGGCCGCGCCCGAGCCTTTCGACGCGGTGCTACTCGATGCGCCTTGCTCCGCGACTGGCACGATCCGGCGCAACCCCGATATCTCCTATCTCAAGTGCGGGGCGGATATCGCCGCGCTTTCCGGTGTGCAGGCGCGGCTGCTCGATCACGCGCTGAGCCTGCTCAAACCCGGCGGCCAGCTCGTCTATAGCACCTGCTCGCTGGAAGCCGAGGAGGGCGAGGCGCAAATCGAGCGCCTGCTCGCGGCGCGGCCAGACGTGGCGCTGCTCCCCATTGGCGCGGACGAAGCCGGTATCCCGCCCGAATGCGTGACACCGGCGGGCATGCTGCGCACGCTGCCCTTCCATTGCGGCGGCATGGATGGCTTCTTCGCCGCCCGCCTTACTACACAACCGCGATGAAGGCCCCCTCACCCCAGCCCTCTCCCGCGAGGGGAGAGGGGGTAGGGCGTGCCCGTTGAAAAGGCGTTCCCTCTCCCCTCGCGGGAGAGGGACAGGGTGAGGGGGCCTTTTTTAGCTTCCTTGCCATCAATCCTTCTTGATGATCCCCGAAACGATCGACAGCAGCAGGCCCAGCGCCAGCCAGCTCAAGAGCATCTGCGTTCGCACGAAACCATCGAGCACGCCTTCGCCGAGCGGCTGCGTTTCAACCGAAAGCTGCGGGATCAAGGTGTGGTCCGGGTCGTCCACCGGCTTCGATGTGAAGGTTGGCAGGCCCATCTGCACGCGCCGGTCCGGGCGGTATACGGGCTGCCAATCGTGCTTCTGGCCGAGGTCGAGCCCCGGCAGCATCACGTCGAGCGAGTAGACGAACGGGCTGAAGCCCGGCAACTCCGCCGGCGCGCCAGGGCATTGCGTCCAGTTCTCGCCGCACTTCGCCTGCAACTCCTTATTGAGATAGAGCGTGGGGTTGGATGGCGCGAAGCCGCCTTGGTCCGCCGCGCCGCTATAGAAGACCCCGCCGAGGAACCAGAGCGCCAAGAGGAACGCGCCGAGCCGCAAATAGCCGTAGCCATAGGCGGCGCCGAAGCCAACCACGAACCATTCGAGCGCATAGAGCGCCGAGAGGACGGAGCGCGAAAACGCCCTCGCCAGAAGCGCGAAAGGCCAGGTGAACCCGTTCAGCGCGGACGAAAAGACGTTGCTGCCGAAAACAGCCTGCCAGAATTGCGGCTTGTTCCGCCAGCCCTGCCAAAGCTTGATGAAATTCGCGCGCCGCCACCGCCGCGCCTTGAACTGCGCGATCGCGCGGGCGCTGTGCTCATGGCCCATCGCGCGATAGACCTTGATAAGCTGCTCGAAGGGCTGGGGCTTGAATCCGCCTCCCAAGTCAGTGCGCGGCTGGCGATCCAGCCAGCGTTTGCGCATGGTTGTCGAGCCGTAACCGTCGAAGCCTATCATCCGGTCATAGGTGAAGCCGTCCAAATGAATATAGGCAAGCGTGATCTTCCCGGCCCCTTTATGCGGCCAGGAGCTTGGGTGATCGGCGATTTCGTGCGCGTGACATCCCGCCAAGTTTAGCGAGCCAACAAATTCGGCCTTCGCAGCCGCGTCGCCAGCATGCGGCCCCAGCCAAAGGACGCCATCGATGGTTGCCCTGACCAAGCTTAGCGCGTTGTTCCACGCCACGCCGGAGCCCCCATCGAAGAAAACCGGGTTGTTGAACCGCCCCCCGCTGCATTCGAAGTTGGCCTTGATCCGGGAGCCATAAAATCTCACTTCGCCCTCGGCCAAGAAGCCGTCCTTAAGATAGACCCCGTCCTCGATTTGCGCGTACTCGAAGCTTAGAGCCTTGCCCTTCCCGTCTATGGTGTGATTGACGAAAGCGCCCTTGATGCAGTTTAGAGTTCCGCCAATTTTCGCCTCGGGGAACGAAACCATGCCCTCGGAGCGGAAGCCGTTCGCGAGCACGGCGCTCCCTGAAATTTCAGCGTCCCTGCAATCAAGGGCAATGGCGGAACCATCCGCGGCGCGGTTGCGGAATGTGCCCCCGGCGCAGTTCAAGCTGCCGCCGATTGCCGCCCCGGCGAACGACACGCGGCCTTCGCAGAGGAGGCCGTCGCCCAGGCTCACGTCGCCGGTTATGCGAGCGCCGCTCCAGTCGATTGCCGGGGCATTTTCAGAATGGAATGTGCCGCCGTCGCAGGATAATCGTCCCTCGATGGCCGCGTGGGCAAGTGAGACGCCGGCGCAGGAGCGGAAACCGTCCTTGAACGAAACGCCGCCGTGGATTTGAGCGTATTCGCCGCCGATGGACTGGACGCGGCTCTTCTGCAAATCCAGCGATTTTGCGATTGCCTCCGCCAGCAGGATTTGCCCGGCGAAATTGCAGCCTTGGAGCAATAGCGGCTGGGGAACGGTGCAGCCGGAAAGGTCTAGGTCCTCGCCAACGTAGGCACCATGGACTTCCAGCCGCCGCTCGTGGACCGGCGCCGCATCGCCGCCGCCAAGAGCCAGGAACCGCAGGAAACCGGCGCGGACGCGGACTTCGGAATCGTTGGCGTCCACCCAGCGCCATTGCTCGCGCTCGTAGCGGGCGAAGGCCGCATCGAAGAGCGGACGCAGCGCGGCGGCATCGGCCTCGACCTTGCAGGCAAAATTCGCGTCCGTGCCAGGCGCGCTCTTCACATGCCGCACAAGCTCGCCGAAGAAGTCGCGCAGCACGCGCGGCTGCGCCTCGATTTTCTCGCGCGTCTCCTGCGGCAGGTTAAGCGGATCGTTGCGCAGGAGCGGCGTGAAGAACTTATCCTGCAGCTTGACGGAATTGGCAGGCGGGGGCGCGAAGGCGTGGATCACGGCCTTGGCGGCGAGCAGATAGAAGCCGTTGTCGGTTTTTGCCCCGGCAACGGTTATAGCGGGATGGGCCTCGGCTTCGAGCTGCCTGAAATATTCGTGCTGCAGGGAGGCCAGCTTTTCCGTTTCCGCCGCGTCCTTGGGCTCCCAGTCCGCCGGCAGCCCAATTTCCACGACGGCCTGCATGGTCGCCTCGTGCACGACCTCTTGCACCGCCTCCGGAGCGCCCGCCAGGAACCTGGTCAAAGCCTCCGCGAAGTCCGCCTCCGCATAAATGTTCGGCACATCCATGGTGCTGTGCCGCTTGCGCCATCTGTCGAACTCGGTCCAGAGCCGCGACGCCCGGCTTTGCAGCACGCACGGCTCGCCCTTCACCGCGGCAAACAGCAGCTTCTCTTCGGCTGGCAGCAGGCCGCTTGGCGTGTCCCGATCGAGGAAATCGCCGAGCCAGCGGCCGAAGCAAAGCCCGGCGGGCCGCTCCCTGCGCTCGCGCATGACCGCGGATCTGGCCTTCAAATCCATCAGCCATTGCGGCGTGGCGGCCTCGCCCTTCGCGGTGCTTTCATTCTGCCCCATGAGCCCCCCAGCGACTAAACTCCAGCTCTGCGAAGGCTTATGCCAAAAAAACTGTCCTCAAGGTAGCTAAAACAAGGTTCAGCTTTCCACACCCTCGAAAGCAGTGCTTGCGCAAATCAGGGCTACGCTGCACGCTGCCTCAAAGTTGACAGCGTTAATCGTGATGCTTGCACGATGCCCTTGCTTCCAGGGCTAGCCGTCCTTAACAATAAAGAACATGTCCGCTCAGATTTCAGATCAGGCGCGCCTTGCCGCGCTAGCGGTGAACAAGGCAGGCCGGGCCGCGCTGCGGCTTGCGCTGAAAGCCCCATTCTCGCGCTGGATGGCGGGCGTTCCCGCCGCCTATCATCTTCTCATTCTCCCGCAGGATCTTCGCACCGGCGATCCGAGCTTCGCGGTCGAGCTTTACGATGGCTATTTCGGCCTGGCGGGGGCGGCGGCGCCGGTGGGCTCCGAATCGCCGTTCAAGATCATGGCGCCATCGGTGCCTTGGCAAAAGGAGCTGTACGGGTTCGGCTGGCTGCGCCATTTGCACGCGGCCGAGGATCAGATCGCGCGGGAGAAGGCGCGCAAGCTGACGCTCGACTGGGTCGGCGTGAGCCGCGGCGCGCCGCCTATCGCCCACGATCCCGACACGGTCGCGAAGCGTGTCATTGCGCTGCTATCGCACGCGGCCTTCCTGCTCGACGGCGCCGATCCCGAATTTTACGACGCCACCATGAAGCTGCTCAGCCGCGACGTTCACGACCTGACCGTGATCTATGGCGACGTCTCGGGCGTGGCAAAGCTGCGCGCGCTCACCGCGATCCTGCTCGCCGGGCTCTGCGTGGCCGAGCAGGAAACCTATCTCACCTCCTACCAATCCGTGTTCTGCGCGGAGCTTGAGCGGCAAATCCTTGAGGATGGCGGTCCCGTCTCGCGCGATCCGGCCGACTTGATCGAGCTGCTTTTGGAACTGCTCCCCCTCAAGCAGTGCTTCGTCGCGCGCCAGCTTGAGCCGCCCGATGCGCTCTACACCGCGATCAACCACATGAACCCCATGCTGCGCTTTTTGCGGATGGGGGACGGCAGCGTCGCGCATTTTAACGGCATGGGGCCGACGCTGCTCGATCAGGTGGCAACCGTCCTTGCCTATGACGACGTGGGCGGCATCTTTACCGGCGTGCTTGCGCCGCAATCGGGCTATGCGCGGCTGGCTGCCGGCGAAACCGTTGTGCTGGCCGATGCGGGCGGCGCGCCGCCCATCCATTTGAGCGACCGCGCCCATGCCGGCTGCGGCTCCTTCGAGATGAGCGCGGGCCTGGAGCCGATCATCACCAATTGCGGCGCCCCGCCAGATGAGACCGGCGATTGGTATGTCGTGTCCCGCTCCACCGCCGCGCATTCGACCCTGAGCATCGAGGATTTGTCCTCGGCCCGGCTCATCAAGGCGCAATCGGGTGTCGCGGGCCGCGAGCTGTTCTGGCTTTCCGGCCCGGCGCATGTCCGCAATGAAGTTGCCGAGGACGAAGGCTTTGTCAGCGTCAGGATCAGCCACGACGGCTATCGCGACCGCTTCGGCTACCTGCATCGCCGCCAGCTCACGCTCTTGAAATCCGGGCTGGCCTTGGAGGGCCACGACCACCTCCAGCCCGCCAGCAGCGGCAGCGACCTCCAGGCCCTCGGCCGCTTCGCCATCCGTTTTCATTTGCATCCGCGCGTCTCGGCGAATTTTGCGCGCAACACCAACGCCGTCGCGCTTACCACGCCCGGCGGCCAGACTTGGCGCTTTCTCGCCGATGGTGCCGAAATCGACGTCGAGGAGAGCATTTTCTTCGCCGATCCGATTTGCCTCAGGCGCTCGCTGCAAATCGTGCTCAAGGGCCAGTGCACCAAAGCCACGTCGGTCCATTGGAAATTCGAGAAACTGACGCAGCAAAAGCCGGTCCTTTTGGACACCAATCCCAGGCGCACATCTTGACCTCGATGCACATTTCGAGCACTTAACAGGGCATGACCACACATCAGGATTTTCCGGTTCGCCGGGCGCTCATTTCGGTTTCCGATAAGTCGAAGCTGGCTGAGTTCGCGAAGAAGCTTGAGCTTCTGGGCATCGAGATCGTTTCCACTGGCGGGACGGCCACCCATTTGCGGGATCATGGCATTCCGGTGCTGCCGGTATCCGAGGTAACGGGCTTCCCGGAAATTCTCGAAGGGCGCGTAAAAACGCTGCACCCGGCGATCCATGGCGGCATTCTTGCCAATCTCGGCCTTAGCTTTACTCACGAGACTTTGGCCGCGCACAAGATCGCGCCAATCGGGCTGGTCGTAGTCAATCTCTACCCATTCGAGGAAGCCGTTAAGAAGAAGGCCGCCGATGTCGAGGCCATGATCGAGGAGATCGATATCGGAGGCTCGGCGTTGCTGCGTGCGTCGGCGAAGAACCATGCCTTTGTGACCGTGCTGACGGACCCCGCCGACTATGACGCGGTGCTTGAGGAGCTGTCGGGCGAGGCACGCACGACCACGCTCGCCACGCGGCGGCGGCTGGCAGCCAAGGCCTTCGCGCGGACGGCCGCTTACAACTCGGCCATCGCAACCTGGTTTTCCTCGGCCACTGGCGAAAGTCCGGCATCTACGTTCTTCCTTTCGGGCAAGCTCCGGCAATCCCTTCGCTATGGCGAGAACCCGCACCAGAGCGCGGCCGTTTACGAATCCGCCGCCAGGGGCGGGCCGAGCCTCGTCCGGGCGGAGCTGGTCCAGGGCAAGGAGCTTAGCTACAACAACCTCACCGACGCGGATGCGGCTTTCGAGCTGATCTCGGAGTTCCCGGCGGGCCAGCCTGCCATCGCGATCGTCAAGCACGCCAATCCTTGCGGCACGGCAACCGGCGCATCGGTGCTGGAGGCCTACCGGAAGGCATTCGCCTGCGATACGGTCAGCGCCTTTGGCGGCATCGTTGCCTTGAACCAGCCTTTGGATGAGGAAGCCGCGCGGGAAATCCTGAAGATTTTCACCGAGGTGGTGATCGCGCCCTCCGCCAGCGAAGGGGCGAAGAAAGCCTTCCTGGCAAAGCCGAATGTCCGGCTGCTGCTCACGGGCGGCCTTCTGCCCCGCGCGATGCGCGCGCCCTATATCCGCTCCCTGTCGGGCGGGTTCCTCGTGCAGGATGCCGACGCCGCGGCGCTCGACGAGCAAACGCTGCGCACCGTGACCAAGCGCGAGCCCACGCCAGAGGAACTCGCCAATATGCTGTTTGCCTGGCGCGTGGCCAAGCATGTCAAATCGAACGCCATCGTTTTTGCGAAAGACGGCCAAACGGTTGGCGTCGGTGCGGGCCAGATGAGCCGGGTCGATAGCGCGCGCCTTGCGGTTTGGAAGGCGGAGGAGATGGCCAAGGCCGCGAATAAAGACCCGCGCGAGCTGCTGGCGGGCACCGCTGTTGCCTCGGACGCCTTCTTCCCGTTCCCCGACGCCATGCTCGTGGCGGCCGATGCGGGTGCGACGGCAATCATTCACCCGGGCGGCTCGATGCGCGACGATAAGGTCATAGCGGCGGCGGATGAGCGCGGCCTTGCGATGGTAGTTACCGGTGTCCGCCACTTCCGGCATTAGCACCGGGCACTAAGCAGACATTCCTCGGCTAGCCAGCGAATGCCTGCTTAGTATTCTTTGTTTTCGCACATACGCGCTTTTGCGGGGACAAGCCTTGATGCGGCGCAAGCTGACCCGGACCAGCTCGCCAAGGCGAGCTTGCAGGGACGGAGGCAGAGTGAGGGGCGCTTTCGCAGCCAGCGAAGTTTGTTCTCAGCGCCCGTAGAGGCCGGTGAGCGTCGCCTTAGCCAAGGTGTGGAAGTGCAGGTCGAAGCCCACGAGCGCGGCCGAAGCGGCCTCGTCTTTGGCGTCGGGCAGCTTGTCCACGTCGACCGCAAAAACGGTGATGTGATAATGGTGCGGCTTGTCGCCGGGCGGCGGGCACGGACCGCCATAACCGGGGGCGCCGAAATCGGTGCGGCTCTGAATGGCGCCATCCGGCATCAGCTTCTTGCCCGGATCGCCGGCGTTTTTGGCCAGCGAGGTTGCGCCGGCTGGAATATTGTACACGACCCAGTGCCACCAGCCGCTGCCGGTGGGGGCGTCGGGATCGTAGACGGTCACAGCGAAGCTTTTCGTGCCCTGTGGCGCGCCGTTCCAGCTCAAAGCTGGCGAAAAATTATCCCCCTTGCAGCCGAAGCCCTTGAACACCTGCTCATTCGCGATGGTTGCGCCCTCTTTGATATCCGGGCTGGTCAAGGTCATGGCTTGAGCGTTGGCGGCACCCGCGCTTAGGCCCCACAGGCTCAGGCTTGCGATCCGCGCGGCTAATCTTGTCATTTTGTTCCTCCCCAATATCCGGCGTGCTTATTCCTAGCACATCCCGGGTGGGAAATTCCGCACCCGCCCTTTCAATCGCAACTATTTGAACATTCGCCGTCGTTGCGAGCAATCCAGCAATGGTCACAGCCCTTTGCTGTGGATCGCCGCGGTGGCCAAAGCCGCCTTGCGATGACGGGCGGGCGGACCCGCTTGAACCTGCGTTAGTGCCCGTAAAGGCGTCGCAAAAGCAACAAGTGTAAGCATCGCGACATCCCCATTTTCAGAATATTCTCCCGATATTACAGGCGGATGGCGGTTTGGCACGGCTCCTGCTTCTAGCTAGCGAAACCTATTGCAGCCGGACAGAACGCACATGCTAGATTATTCCCCAGGCCAGGACCGCGGCGGCGCCAGCGAGGGCGAAGCCACGGAGAGCGATTCCGGCGTTGAAACCGGCGCACTTTTCCGGCGGAGGCGCTTCGGCCGGCGCGTCGCGATCAACGACACGACGCTAAGAGATGGCGAGCAAACCCCGGGTGTCGCGTTCACGGCATCGGAGAAATTCGACATCGCCGGAGCGCTCGCGGACGCGGGCGTTGACGAGATCGAGGCCGGCACGCCCGCGATGGGCGAGGCCGAGCAGGAGGCGATCCGGCGCATCGCGCGGGCGGGCTTGCCGGTCCGGGTCATGGCCTGGTGCCGGATGCGGCGCAGCGACGTCGACGATGCGATTGCGGCCGGCGTCAGCATCGTCAATCTCTCCGCGCCCGTTTCGCGCCCGCAGATCGCGGCCAAATTCGGCGGATCTCTCCGCGCCGTGGTGGCCGCCACAAAGGATGTGATCGGCTATGCGCGGGCCAAGGGACTTGAGGTTGCCTTTGGCGGCGAGGACTCCTCGCGTGCGACCCGCGTCACCTTGGAGCCGGTCCTCGAAGCCGCCGCGAAAGCCGGCGCTGTGCGCTACCGCTTCGCCGACACGCTGGGGATCATGGACCCGGCCTCGGTGCGCGATGCCATGGCAACCGTGCGCGGCATGACGGATCTTCCCATCGAGTTTCACGGCCACAACGATCTCGGCCTCGCAACTGCAAATACGATTGCGGCGCTTGAGGCAGGCGCCTCGGCGGCGAGCGTCGCAGTCAACGGCATTGGCGAGCGCGCAGGCAACGCGGCGCTGGAGCAGGTCGCGACCGCGCTGGAGGCGACCTTCGGAAACGTGCACCGCGTTCATCTGCCGGCGCTGAAGCATTTGAGCAGCCTTGTGGCGATGCACAGCGGCGCCGAGACCGGCCGCGCCCAGCCAATCGTCGGCAAGGACGTGTTCACCCACGAGTCCGGCATCCACGTCGCGGGCATCCTCAAGAGCCGCGATTGCTACGAGGGGCTTGCGCCGGAAAGCTTTGGCCGCAAACACCGGTTCGTGGTCGGCAAGCACTCCGGGCTTTCCGGCTTGCGGCACGAGCTTTCCCATCTCGGCCTGCAGATGACGGACGCCGAGCTGAAGCGGCTGCTGCCCTCGATCCGCGGCTATTGCGAAACGAATAAGCGGCCGGTGCCGGCTTTCACGGTGCTGCGGTTCGCCGCGTCCCTCATCGATGAGCGGGAGCGGCGCCCCAATCCACGCCTGCCCGGCGCAAAAGCAATGTTCGCGGAGGCATCATGAGCGTTCTGGCCGAGCTTGAGAAACTTTCCTCCGCCGAGGATTTCTTCTCCTACCTCAAGGTAGATTACGATCCCGCTTTGTTGCATGTGGTAAGGCTGCACATCCTGAAGCGCATGGGCAAGTATCTCGCCGCAAAGGACTTCAGCGGCGCGAACGAGGAGCGGACTTTCGAGGAAGCCCGCGAGACGCTGATCCAAGCCTATGGCGATTTCACCGCGTCGAACCCGCTTGACGAGCGCGTCTTCAAGGTGCTGCGGGACCGCGATCCGAACCGGGCCGCGCCGCCTGCCGAAGCCGCGCCGAAGGCTTTCGTGCCCCTCGACCAGCTAACGATCGTTGGCCGCTGAGCCTGCGGAAAGGATTGAAGCATGCATATCGTGGTTTGCATCAAGCAGGTGCCGGATAGCGCGCAAATCCGCGTGCATCCGGTCACCAATACGATCATGCGGCAGGGCGTGCCGACCATCATCAACCCCTACGATCTGTTCGCGCTGGAAGCGGCACTCCGCTTGCGCGACCTGCATGGCGGCAAGATCACGGTGCTCACCATGGGGCCGCCGATGGCCGAGGAAAGCTTGCGCCGCGCGCTGAGCTTCGGGCCGGACCGCGCCGTGCTGCTTACAGACCGCAGCTTTGCCGGCTCGGATACGCTGGCGACCAGCTACGCGCTCTCGGAAACCATTCGCAAAATCGGCGAGCAATTCGGGTCGGTGGATGTGGTTTTCACGGGCAAGCAGACCATCGACGGCGACACGGCGCAGGTCGGCCCCGGCATCGCCAAGCGGCTGAACCTCAATCAGCTCACCTATGTCGCCGCGGTTCGGGAGCTGAACCTCGAAGCGGGCTCCATCATCGTGGAGCGCCGGGCCGAGGGCGGCGTGCAAGTGCTCTCCACCAAGCTGCCGTGCCTCATCACCATGCTGGAGGGCACGAACGAAATCCGCCGCGGCTCCATCGAGGTGGCGCTGAACGCGGCGCGCGCGGAGATCGTCATCTGGAGCGCCGCCGCCGCAGGCATCGCCGACACAAGCAAATGCGGCCTGAAGGGCTCGCCTACCGTGGTGAAGCGGGTGTTCGCGCCTAAGCCGCGCTCCGAAAAAGCCTTCCAGATCGATCCGGCGGGCCTTGCCCCGGACGCGGTTGCCGCGAGCGCCATGGCCGAGATCTTCAAGCGGCTGCCATCGCTTGAGAAGGAATTGACGCAACAGGCCCAGGGCTGAGGCGCAACAAGGGAAATACGACGATGAGCAGCAAACCCGCTTCCCAGGCGGCCGCCGGCGGCCGTGCCGGAATGAAGAAGGAATTGCCGGAGCGCTTCAAGGCTTACAAGCATGTGTGGGTGTTCGTCGAGCTTGAGCGCGGCGCGGTGCATCCCGTGTCGTGGGAGCTGATGGGCGAAGGCCGGAAGCTCGCGGATAAGCTTGGCGTGCAGCTCGCCGCCGTGGTGCTTGGAGGGCCGGGCGAGGCGACCAAGCTTGCGGTTTCGGAAGCCTTCGCCTATGGCGCGGATGTGGCCTATGTGGCCGCTAGCCCCGTCCTCGACGGCTACCGCAACGAATCCTACACGCGGTGCATGACCGAGCTGGTCGACGCCTACAAGCCCGAGATCCTGCTTCTCGGCGCCACCACGCTCGGCCGCGACCTCGCGGGCTCTGTCGCCACCACGCTGCTCACCGGGCTGACTGCCGATTCCACCGGCCTTGAGGTGGACGCGGACGGCTCGCTTGCCGCCACGCGCCCAACCTTCGGCGGCAGCCTGCTCTGCACGATCTACACGCTCAATTTCCGCCCGCAGATGGCCACCGTGCGCCCGCGCGTTTTCAGCCTGCCCGAGCGGCGGGAAGGGCGGGACGGCCCCGTGATCGAATACGATTTCCGCCTCCTGGAAGACGATATCGTCACCAAGATCCTGCAGTTCATTCCCGACCGGGACTCCAACAAGTCGAACCTCGCCTACGCCGATGTGGTTGTGGCCGGTGGCTTGGGGCTTGGCAGCGCGGAGAACTATCAGCTCGTCAAAGACCTCGCCAACGCGCTCGGCGCGGAATGGGGCGGATCGCGCCCGCTCGTCCAGCGCGGCTGGCTCCCGGCGGACCGGCAGATCGGCCAGACCGGCAAGACCATCCGGCCCAAGCTCTATATCGCGGCGGGCATATCCGGCGCCATTCAGCACCGCGTGGGCGTCGAGGGCGCGGACCTGATCCTCGCCATCAACACCGACAAGAACGCGCCGATTTTCGATTTCGCCCATGTTGGCATCGTCACGGATGCGGTGCGCCTGCTGCCCGCGCTCGCCAAGGCGTTCCGCCAGCGCATTTCGCCCAGCACTCATGTCCGGATGGCCGTGTAATGCCGGTCCTGCCTTGCTTCGAAGACCCCCTCACTCTGTCTCTCTCCCCAAGGGGAGAGAGGACGCCTGAAGTTTCCTCTCCCCTCGGTGAGAGGCCGCGGCCGGCTCCCTCTCCCCTTGGGGAGAGGGCTGGGGTGAGGGGGGCTTCCCAGCACAGGCCAACGAACCGGCTGGAGAAGGAGAAGTAGTGATGTCCGCAGAGAAGTTCGATGCCATCGTCGTGGGAGCCGGTGCCTCCGGGAATGCCTGCGCTTACACGCTGGCCAAGCGCGGCCTGAAGGTTCTGCAGATCGAGCGCGGCGAATATGCGGGCTCGAAGAACGTCCAAGGCGCGATCATGTACGCGGACATGCTCGAAAAGATCATCCCCGACTTCCGGGAGGATGCGCCCTTGGAGCGGCACATCATCGAGCAGCGCATGTGGTACATGGACGATACCTCCTACACCGGCATGCACTACCGCTCGGACGACTTCAACGAGGAGAAGCCGAACCGTTATACGATCATCCGCGCTCAATTCGACAAGTGGTTCTCCAGGAAGGTGCGCGAGGCGGGCGGGCTCGTGATCCTGGAGACGACCGTGACCGATCTCTGCTTCAGCGGCGGCAAGGTGATCGGCGTCAAGACCGACCGCGCGGGCGGCACCGTGCTCGCCGATGTCGTGGTCATGGCCGAGGGCGTCAACGGCCTTCTGGGCACGCGGGCCGGTTTGCGCGGGCTGCCGAAGCCCGAGACAGTGGCGCTCGCCGTGAAGGAGATGCACTTCCTGCCAAGCGAGGTGATCGAGGCGCGCTTCAACGTCAAGGGCAATGAAGGCGTAGTCATCGAGGCGGCGGGCACCATCACCAAGGGGATGGCCGGCACCGGCTTCATCTACACCAACAAGGAGAGCATCTCGATTGGCATCGGCTGCCTGATCTCCGACTTATCCAAGACCGGCATGACGCCTTATGGCCTTCTGGAGACATTCAAGAAGCATCCCGCCGTCGCCCCGCTGCTTGCTGGATCGGAGGTCAAGGAATATGCCGCGCATCTTATTCCCGAAGGCGGATACAAGGCCGTGCCGCAGCTTTTCGGCGACGGCTGGGTGATCGTTGGCGACGCCGGGCAGTTCGTGAACGCCGTCCACCGCGAGGGCTCGAACCTCGCCATGACCACGGGCAGGCTTGCCGCCGAGGCCATCTTCCAGATCAAGTCGCGCGGCGAGCCGATGACGGCGGAGAACCTCTCGCTGTATCAAAAGCTGATCGAAAGCTCCTTCGTGATGAAGGATCTCAAGAAATACAAGCGCTTGCCGAACTTCCTGCACAGCGCCGGCCAGCATTTGTTCGGCACCTACCCGCAGCTTTTCTCGAAGGCCGCGCAGACTTATCTGCGCGTCGACGGCAAGGACAAGAAGAGCAAGGAAGCCGAGATCGTGCGCTCGTTCGTAAAATCGCGGGGTGTCGTTGGGCTCGCAAGCGATGCATGGAAATTGGCGCGGTCTTGGCGCTAGGGGCGGCTGTTGCTTGGGGATGAGAAACAGCGATAGGGCGTTACCCCTCACCCCAACCCTCTCCCCATGGGAGAGGGTGTCCGGTCGCGACCGTTGAGAAGGCGTCCCCTCTCCCACTGGGAGAGGGACAGGGTGAGGGGTAATGCGCGTTGTGTAGATCGATACCTCCCGTTTCTGGGGAGATAGGAGAAAAAATGGCGCAGCAGGAAGCATTCCGGGTCGAGGAAAAACTCTATCAGAACCGTTACTTGGTCGACGCGGGCCGGCCGCACATTTTGGTCGCGCCGCATGACGTTCCGTCTGCGGCGCTGGTGTCGCTGACGAGGCTCTGCCCGGCGGGTTGCTACAGCCTGAACGGCAAGGGGCAAGTGGAAGTCACTCCCGACGGCTGCCTGGAATGCGGGACATGCCGCGTGCTGGCCGAGCCCTCCGGCGACATCAGCTGGTCCTATCCGCGCGGCGGCTACGGTGTGCTGTTCAAGTTCGGCTAGGGCTGGGAACCGGCGATCCTCACAACGCGCGTAACCCCTCACCCTGTCCCTCTCGTCAAGCTCGCCTTGGCGAGCTTGCAGCTTGGAGTGTCCGCATTCGCAAGCGAATGCGGATGGGGAGAGGGGACGCACTAACAGCGGCTGCGGCCGCACTCCCTCTCCCATGGGGAGAGGGCTGGGGTGAGGGGTGGTGCGCTATCGCTAAGGCACCCGCGGTGTGGCAAGTGCATGGCTGCAATGTGCAGCCCAAAGGTGCGATTGTTCAAAAAGTAGACGGTGCCCATTTTATGGGCACCGTCAGCTAAGGCGCTGTTTTCGTTATGTAGTGTTTGCACGAAGGAGGCGTGACAAGTCATCGCGGTGACTATCTTATAGACACGACAATTGAGCCGCTCACGTGCTACATTTGCCATAGATTGCGTAACTGACCGATGCCAGACAAACGCCTGAGGATCGAAGTTAAGCGGAGGCGAAAGCCGATGACAAACTCTGCGCCGGCCGGAGCTGGCGTCCTGCCCGCAGCCGGCAGGTACAGCGAAACCGCGCTGAGCGGCATTTATGAGATTTCCAAGATTGTGACATCGCCCGCAAGTCTGAAGGTGATGCTTAACAATGTCGTCTCGGTCATGAGTTCGTTCCTGGACATGCGGTTGGCGACGCTGGCCCTGCTCGACGACGAAGGCGACCCCGAAATCAATGTCTCCGCCTCGACCGATCCCGACATGGCGGGCGGCGACGATGCTGAAATTCCCATGGCGGCCGTCGACCAGATCGTCGCCACGGCAACCCCGCTCGCCGTTCAAAATTGCAGCCTGCATCCGCTGTTCACGGGCTGGAAGCGCTTGGGCCGCGTCGAGCCCGGCTTCGTGCAGACCTTTATCGGCGTCCCGATCCGCGTCGACTCGCGAAGTCGCGGGCACGCTCGCCATCGAGCGCGTCTGGAAAGGCACCATGGATGTGCGCATCGACCACGACGTGCGCTTCCTGACAATGGTCGCCAATCTCGTGGGGCAGGCGCTCAAGCTGCATCGCGTCGTGGCCGAGGACCGCGAGCGGCTCATGCTGGAGCAGGCGCGCCTCGCCAAGGAGCTGTCCAACCTCAAGTCGCCCAAATCGCCGGCGCCGAAGCTCTCGGGCATCCTGGGCAAGAGCCGCGCCATCCGCGCCGTCACTGGGCGCATCGAGCAGGTCGCCAAATCCAACGCGCCCGTGCTCATCCGCGGCGAGACCGGCACCGGCAAGGAGCTGTTCGCCCGCGCCATCCACGAGCTTTCCTCGCGCAAGGGCAAGCCCTTCATCAAGGTGAACTGCGCGGCACTCCCGGAAAGCGTGATCGAATCCGAGCTGTTCGGCCACGAGAAGGGCGCGTTCACCGGCGCCATCGCCACGCGCAAAGGCCGTTTCGAGCTGGCCCATGGCGGCACGATTTTCCTCGACGAGATTGGCGAAATCTCGCACGCCTTCCAGGCTAAGCTCTTGCGCGTTTTGCAGGAGGGCGAGTTCGAGCGCGTCGGCGGACAGCAAACGCTCAAAGTGAATTTCCGCCTCGTCTGCGCCACCAACCGCAACCTCGAAGAGTTTGTTTCCCAGGAGAAATTCCGGGCAGACCTGTATTACCGCATCAACGTCGTGCCGCTTATGCTGCCGCCTTTGCGCGAGCGCGTCGGCGACATCCCCGAGCTTGCGGCGCATTTCCTGCAGGCATTTGGCGAGGAGAACGGCCAGCCGCGGCGCTTCGCGCCCGACGCCGTGGAGGTGCTGTGCAAGTGCTACTTCCCCGGCAACGTCCGCGAACTTGAGAACTGCATCCGCCGCACCGCCGCCATGACGCCCGCCAGCGAGATCCACGCCGGGGATTTCGCCTGCGTGCAGGGCCATTGCCTGTCCGCCATGCTGTGGAAGGGGCCGGCGCATGGCCACCACCATCCGCACCAGGCGAAGCCGGCGGCCCGGCCCGAGGCTGCTCCCCCGGCGCCACCGCCGCCTCCAGCTCAGCCGCAGCCAGTGCGCGCCGTAGACAATGGCGGCGACGCGCACGGCGTCGATGACGCGAACGGCGCGCTGTCGAAACTGGGCAGGGACACGCTCGTCCAGGCCATGGAAAAGACCGGCTGGGTGCAGGCTAAAGCCGCGCGCATCCTGGGGCTCACGCCGCGCCAGATCGGGTACGCGCTCAAGAAGCACGGCGTCGAGATGAAGCGCTTCTGAGTGGCCGGGGCGTGCCCCTGCCGCACCTGCGGGTAAGTGTCTATTAACGCCGTTTTTTGCCATTTCCGGGGGTTGGGGCCGTCTTTTGAGATTTATGTCAATATAGCATATCTGTCTTAAGGTTTGGTTAAGTGTTGCGGTGGAACGATAAGCGATTGATTGCGCGAGACAACTTGCCTTATCCTGGGGCGCGGCGGCGGGCCGCCCAGTTGAGATTTTGGGTTAATTTGCGAATTGCCGCTATATTTAAACGGATTTTGGAATCGTGGAATCCGGCCGAAAATGCGAAAAGATTTCGCAAAATGTGGCGGGCGGAAAATACGAGGAACCGCCATTAACCGTGCGCGCGTTAACCATGCCGCGCCGGCCTTGACATGTACGGCGGTCACCTATGCGGGGCACATTTGCCAAGACCGGCCTGTTACCCCGCCCGCACCGAGTTTGCTCTGGCTTTAGCTTGCGAAACCGCGCTTTTCGCCCTTGCATTTTGTGCACCGCAATATATATTGGTGCAGTGCGGTATGCGTTCCTTACGCGTATCGCTGCCCTCCTTGGGCGTTTCCTCCCTAGACTTGGGGCCGTTCAATCATTTTGAATGGCCTTTTTTTTCGCCTGAAAACGGCTGGCTCCACTACGCGGCGATGCGCTTGCGATCACCACGCGCCCTTGCGCCAAGGACGCCGGCGCGCGGTGGCCATGCCCGCGGAGCTGCCCCGAAAGGCGGGCGGGATCCATTTCCTATTCAGCCATGCTGGTCGAGAAAGCCGCGGCAGGCTTGGAAATCCCGGTCATAGCCGGGAGGCAAGGCCACGTTCTTGGCTTTGGCGAGTTTTTGCGCATAAGCGACCATGCGGACAGTGGGCGCCGGGCTTTGTGACGCGGCAGGCTTGCTCGAAGCAGCCACGGGATCGGCGATCTTGCCTTTCGAGATCTGTTTCGGCTTGGAGGACGGGCCTCGCCGGGTTGCTTTGGTGGCGGAGGTGCCATCAGCCGGACGAAGCGGCCCGCCCGGCCGGCGCCGGGTGCGCCCAGCCTTGGCGGCTGGCGCCTGCAAGCGCACCGCGCCGCCCGATCCTTTCGTAAGAACCGAGATCAGCTTGTCCGCCTCGGCGGCTATGCCGTCGATCACGGTCCTGAAGTCCGCTTTCCCGGTTACGACCGCATCGAGTTGCATTTCCCACTCCGCGGTCGTCCCAGGATCGACCAGCGTTGGCGCGGCCCCTCTGAGGAGTTCGAACAACTGAAGCCCGGCCTCGGTTGGGACCACCAATTTCCCGTCCGCCGCCAGCAAATTCTGCCGCTTCAAGCCCTTAATGATCTCGGCGCGCGTCGCCGGTGTGCCGATGCCCTTGGCCTCCTTCAGCCGCTCGCGCATGGCGGGGGCTTCCACAAAGCGCCAGGCGTTCTGCATGGCGTCGATCAACGTGCCTTCGTTGTAGCGCGGCGGCGGCTGCGTCCGCTTGTCCTCGACATGCGGTTCGGTCAGCGCCGCCTCTTCGCCATCGGTCAGCGGCGGCAGCGTCTGCTCGGTTTCGCCGGCGGCGTCCGGCTCGGCGGCACTGTAGACGGCTTTCCAGCCCTGGCGCAGCGGTATGCGCCCGGTGGCCCGGAATTCCGCCTCCGGAGTCGCCACCTTGAGCGTAACGACGGTCTGGCGGTACTCAAAGTCCGGCATTACGGCGGCGAGGTAAGAGCGGCAAATGAGTGCGAACAGCCGCTTTTCATCGTCATCGAGACGGGCGAGCCGCTGCTCCAGGTCGTCGAGAACATTGACGTTTGGCACGACGGCATGATGCGAGACGCCTTCCAGCGCGCGGTCGCAAAAATGCCCCTGCTTGCCACGGCGGATCACCGGCTTGCCGAGGTCGAGATGGGCAAAGCCGCGCAAACGGGTCAGCGCGGCTGTGATGGCCGGAACGTCGCCAATCTGGTTCTCCGTCAGGTAACGGGCTTCCGCCCTTGGATAGGTGATCAGCTTCTTGCCATCGCCATCGTAGAGTTCCTGGGCGATGGACAGCGTCTTGTCGGCGGTCCAGCCCCAGCGCTGGCCGCAGGTCTTTTGCAGCGCCGGCAGATCGAAAAGCTTTGGCGGCCCCTGCCGGCAATGCTCGACCGACACCCCGAGCGGCCCCCGATAGCCAGCGGCAGCCCGGCAGATGGCTTCGGCATGCGCGCGGTCCTTGATGCGATGCTTCGCCGGCGGGGCATGGCGCATCTCAAAAGCGCCGCCAGCGGCGTTCGCGGTGGCAACGACCTCGAAATAGTCCTCGGAGCGAAAGTTGCGGATCTCAAGCTCGCGCAGGCAGACGATGCCGAGCGTTGGCGTCTTCACCCGTCCGATGCCGATAACGCCGCGCGTGCCCGGAGCGAGAAGGGTCTTGGTGGCGGTGCGGGTCAGCGACAGGTTGAAGATCTGGTCGGACTGCTGGCGCGCCACCGCGGCCTCGTACAGCGGGCGCAAATCCTGGTTCGGTTTGAGGCTAGCGAACGCTTGCTGCAGCGTCTTGGGATCTTGCGCGGTGAACAGGGCGCGCTGAACGCGTCCGCGAAAGCCGAAATGCTCCAATATCTCCTGACCTATGAGCTGGCCTTCCCGGTCGCAGTCGGTGGCGAGGATGACCTGGTCGCAGGTCTTGAGCGCGGCGCCGATAGCCTTGAGCTTGGCTGGCTTATTGCCTTGCGCGGCCGGGCGGATGGGGTAGAGGCCGTCCGGCTTGAGCAGCACGCATGACCAGCTTTTCCAGCCTGCGTTGACTTCCTCAGGTTCGGCCAGCCGCAGAAGATGGCCCTCGGCTGGCAGGATCTGGCCGAAGCGATTGCCGAGCGCTGCCCGCAGGTCTTTGGCCTGGCTTGTTTTCTCAGTAATGATCAACGTCGCCATGGCTCGCCGCAGGGTTGATTCGATCAGCTGAGCCTACTGCCAGCATCAGAACAAATAAAGAACAAATCGCTCGCCGCGCCCCCAAATTTGTGGAAATTTTGTGCGCAACGGCACGCGCGCGCCCGGCCGCGAGGCGCAGAGAGATCAAGCGCCGAACCCGTCGCGCTTCAGCCGGACGATGGCGAGATCGAGGGCGGACAGGAATTGGGATCGATCGCGCTGCTGGAACGGCTTCGGGCCGCCGGTGATTTGCCCGGCCGAACGCAATTCGTCCATCAAATTGCGTGTCGCGAGAGCCATGCCGATGGAAGCTTCGGTCAGCGCGCGCCCTGTAGGCGTGATCACGTCCGCCCCGGCCTTTACGCAGCGATGCTGGAGCGGAACATCGGCCGTGATGACGATGTCCCCGCGTGACACCCGTTCCGCGATCCAATCGTCGGCGGCATCGGGATTGCTGCCGACCACGACGCGCTCGATTAGCGGCGTTCTGGGGATCGCAATGGGGCTATTGCTGACGACGTAGACCTTGATCGCGTAACGCTCGGCCACGCGATAGATTTCGGCCTTCACCGGACAGGCGTCGGCATCGACGTAAATCGTGATCGCCTTCGCGGGCTCGCTCAATGCATTGCTCCAATTCAGAGGAACGTTGTTGATATCATGGCCGGCAATGGCGCGGAACCCCGGCCGCAATCCGGCAAGCGCGGCGACGCGGCCTCGGATGATTCTAGCCGCCGCCGGGCAGCGGATTGCCGAAGCCGGCGAAGGCGCGGTCTTACCCGGGTGCCATGACAGTAATCGCCGGCGCCAATCGCTTCGCTATCTCTCCAGCCCGCTTGGAGCCCGCAATCCGGTTGGCCTCGCCGATGGCCGTGTCCTCGTCAAGGTCGTCAAGCACGCGGCTGACGATGTCCGGGCGGTTAAAGTGTTCGCGGAAACGCGAAGCGGGGAAGAAATCCGGTTCGCGATCCCAGCCGCGATTGACATGCCAGCCGATCAGGTTCTCCGCGCCAGGCGAGGCGGCGTAGTAGCCTTTCGGCGTCCACGCAATGTAGCGCCGGTCCTTGGCATGAACGAAGAGCGCGAGCAGTTCCTCGCCATCGGAGAGCCGGAGCCAGCGGATGGTGCCGTCCTCGAACGCGGCAACAACGAGTTTTGCGTCACCGCTGATGTTCACGGCCCGGGCTTCACCAGGGATGGTCTTTTGCCAAATTTCCCTGCCATCCGCTGCAAACGTGCGCAGCAAAAATGCCGTGCCAAGCGTGAAGCGCGAGGCGTCTGGCGCAATGGCGAGCGAGCGCGCTTCTTCATAATTCTCAAGCGGAAGGAATTTGCCGTTTAGCTTCGGAAACTCGCCGTTCTCCCAATCGCCAATCGCGAGGCCCGAGATCTTGGCGGCCGTAAGCCCAGGGACGGGGCCAGGCGCATCCATAAGCCAAAAGGCCGCCAAGTCGAACAAGACGGGCTGCCCGGCGCCCTCGCCCAAGCCGAAGCGAACGAGCTTGCCGTTCGCGGACAGGGTGAAAGCATCGCCCAGCTTGTTTCGCATATCGGCGGAGACGCCTTCCTGCCACACGCGCTTGCCGCCATCCGCGGCGATCAGCCCGAAGGCGGGGTCCTGCGCACCGGCCGCGATGCCGTCCCCGCAAGGCAATAGCTGCATAACGGTGTTTCGGGACAGCGCCACCTGGCTTCGGGAACCTCGGCCTTCGTCTTGCCAGATCGCCAGGCGGCGGCCATCGGGCGGAGAGTACCGGCCTCCAGCATAAAGCCGCGTCCCATCGGGGCCCCAAGCGGCCCTGCTCAGATCGCCGTCCGCAATGCCGCTCGTATCGGCCGCATAAAGCCATTCCAGGGTGCGGGCATCGTAGACTTCGACCGCCGCTGTATCGTTAAAGCCGATGGCAAGCTTAGTCCCGCGCGGATGCACGGCAATGCTGAAGGGGGCCGCGCTGCCATGCGCGGGCGCCTTCGCTTCGAGTTTTCCATCGGCGGCATAGCGGCGAATTTGGCCGTCAAGGGCGACTGTGTAAAGCCGGCTGGCCTCATCGAAGGCCGCGTCGAAGGCGCCCTTCCCTCCATAGTCCTTGTCCCCGGCGAGAAGCTGCCAGCTTGACGTCTCCCACAGCCGCATCCCTTCTCCGCCAAAAAGCGTCGCAGCGAGACGGCTGCCATCGGGTGAGAAGGCCAGATGATTGATCACATTGGCGAGCTTGCCTAGCCGGGTAACGAGGCGCCCCGTGCCCGCCTCGAAGATATAGACCCCCAGGGTCTTATCCACGGCGTAGTGTGCGTCCCAGCCGCCGGCAGCCACCCATTTGCCATCCGGCGAAAGTGCCACGGCATAGACCTTGCCCCCATCGCCATCGCCGATAGGCACGCGCAGGGTGCGAAGGAATTCCGGGCCTCCCCTGCCGCCAGGAGGCAATGCCCACAACCGCGCTGTCTTGTCGAGCGAGCCTGTCACCATCAGCCTGCAAGCCGCATCGGTGCCGATGCGGGTGAGCTGCGCGATATGCATTCCAGGCTCGATGCGGAGTATCGCCTGCCGTTCGGGCACGTCCTCGGCCCGCGCTGCCCCCATCGACAGCGCAACCATGGCCATGGCCGCCAATGCCCGCATGACAAATCCCCTTGCCTACGCGGAACCGTTTACCAGCCCTGCCTCAACGATGGGGTTGAGATTGGAGATGGTGTCGCGAATAGCTTGGATCGCCGATTCATGGTCTGCTGGCGGCTGCGCTTGTGCTTCCTTGAGCGCCAGGGAAACTCTTTCGACCAAGCTATCGATAGGACCGAAAGTCAGTGCCTTCGCCTGCCCGGCAAAGGTGGAGGCTCCCTCCTGGAAAACCCTCGATGCTTCGCTGGCGAGCTTGTCGATAATGGGGGCGAAGTCCTTGGCGATCAGCCCTTCCAGCTTCACGGCATCGCCTTGACCGCCCGCCGGGCCTCCGGGAAGCCCGATCGAATGCGCGGTGAATTCCAGCGCCGCGGGCTCGCTCAACGCCGCAAGAGAGGGGGTGAGCGAAATCGGCTGGCCCAGGACGATCGTTGGGCCGCCGGCCAAGCCACTGGCCCCCAACAGCTTTGAGAGTTCCAGCCTTAGCAGCTCCTGCTCGTTTTCGAGCGAGTTGCGGACATCCTCCATCGCCTCCTGGAAGGCAAGCTCAAGCCGTATTCGAAGCTTGACGTCGATCTGGCTCGCCTGTGCGGCAACCTCGCCGCCGGAGAACGAAGCCAGCGCCTCTGGGATAAATGCCTGTACCGTCGAAGAAAGCTTCTGCTTGATAAGATTTACTTTTTTCGCCTGTAGAGAATCGAGGCAATCCAAGAAGACATTAAACTTGGCGGCCAATTGCGTTCTCAGGCCGGTAATCCCGGCGAGTTCTTTTTCGTCCCGCCCGGCGCCGGATCGAACCTTGCGAAGCAAATCGGCTTCAATTTCCCGCCAGGCAATAAGGTTGCGGCCAACGCTTTCGAACAAGCGCGAAGCCTCATTAATCGTACCGGCGATTGGGCCGGTGTTCATCATTTCGGATACCGCGACCGCCAGGGACACGAGACCGGACTTCTCGAAATAGCTATCGGCCGTGCCTCCGCCCGCGATCTCATTCCGGCTCAGCCAGTCCAAACTGGCGCTGCCCTCGTCTTGTGCGCCGGCATCGTATCCATCGTCCGGAAGATAATCGGAACTATCGGGGTTTAGCGCTTTCAGCGCAAAAGCGGCGCTGCCCAAGACGACCGGAATACGAGCGGATGGAAACTCTTGCTCCAGGGTCGCGGATACCTGGCGTCCGATTTCATTTAGGACTTCTTCGCCACCCTTCACCTCGTCAACTTTATTGACGAATACGATGAGCCTGTCCTTCTTGAGCCCCCTCAGCATCCGCAAGAGATTGAGGTCGGTGGCTGACAAGCGCTGCCAGGCGGTGATAACGACGACGCAAATGTCGGCCAATTCCAGATTTTGCCGGGTTATTTCGTCGCGCACCAAAAACGGATCGTTGACGCCGGGAGTATCGACCAGCACGGTCGGAAAGCTTAACGCGCCCAGGTCGAGGAAAATATCGGCACACTTGGTGATGTCCGAAAATTCTCCCTCGGCGCGCTCCGCCTCGCTTTCCGCGTGCGAATATTCAGTGCCGATGTAGCGGACGAGCAGGTTGGGCTGAATCTCCGGGTACACATGCTCCTTGCCCAGGAGGTCTTCGAAGGAGGCTCCCAGCTTTTTCCTGGCCCTCTCCTCCATCGCCGTCACTTGGCTTTTCAGGACATCCCAATCGAAGTCCGGGAACAGCCGGTCTGTAAGCTCGCGCGTGCGTCCGCCCAGTGAGAGGCGGCGCCATTCGTCGCGGCTGAAGAAAGTGAACGAGGCGCCGGCCCGCGGTTTGTCCAGCACACCGAAACTCAGCCTTGTGATTACCGCCGTACACGGATTGATGTCCGCGGGCAAAAGTCCCGGCTGCTCCACAAGAATGTTGATGAGCGAACTCTTGCCAGCCTTTACCTGCCCCACGAACGCAATGCGGCAGGCTTGTTTTCGAAGCGCTTCCGCTACTGAGGAAATTACCCGCCCGGTGTCCCTGTCCGCGAGGGCGCTGAGACTCGTGGCCGCCTCCACGGCACGCCATTTTGCCTCGTCCAGCCTCGCACCGACACTAAGCCTGCGCGATAACGGGACCTGATCGGTTTCGCTTTGCGCAGGCTTGGCGACGGGCGCGGAAGCGGCTGGCTCGTCCAGAACGCCCCTCAAGATCCTGCTGGCCTTTTCCGGTGGCGGAGCCGGCTGTTCGCTATCGGCTGCTTCAGGCTCAGAAGCGGATTTCCGCCAAAAAAACAACCTCATCAGGCGATCTCTACGCGATACTGGAGTACTGAAAACGCGGCCGCTGGGACGAACCTCAGCGGCCATTTGCGACCTGATAGGGTGAGGTCCTGCTATTTAAGCGGCGCGTAAGTCGATCCGGCAGCTTGCGTATCGCGTTCCGGGCCGATGCCGCCCAGGTGGTAGTTTATGCCGATTTGAACGCTGTCGCCCCTGGTGGTGACGTCGACCGGCGACGAAGCACCCGAGGAGTAGTTTGGCTGCGGCCCAAGCTCGAAGGCTTGCTTGCCCAGCTCGTAGTGCATGTATTCGGCTTTCGCGGACCACCTGTCCGTGAGCGCGAATTCCATGCCGCCGCCGGCTGTCCACCCATACGTCCAACGGGTGGTGAGCTGGTAATCGGCGGGCTCCCCTGCGATGCTAGGAGGAAGCGGAATGTCGCGCTGCCCTTCCCTGACCTGCCCAAACGCCCAGCCTCCCTTGGCGTAAAATAGCGCGGGGCCGAACGTGTATCCCAGCCGGCCTGTCACCGATCCCAGCGACTTCAACTCATCTTCAAAGGTAGTATTAGCGTAATTCCAGGCGTTGCTAGGAACGTTCACGTCATAGGGCACATGGCCAGCTCCACGGGCATTGGACCAGCCGTAGCCGCCTTCCGCACCCAATACGAACCGCCCCATCTGGTAATTGTAGCCCGCCTGCCCGCCCGCAAGATATCCGCCGAAATCGGGATTGACTGAGCCAGCGTCCGGGTCAGTCCAAGGCGTGTTGCCCCTGGTGCCGCCTGCGGACACACCCAGATAGGGACCGGTCCAGGAGTGAACTGCAGGGGACGCATCCTTCAAGCTGCTGGCGCCTTCTTTCGAACCGCCCGCATCGGGATTGAGCTGGTAGCGCAAGCCAGCGGTGCCCGAAAGGCTTTCGATATTGTCGCCTGTGCGGTAGTCCACGCGGGCAAAGCCGAGCCAGCCGGTATTGGCGAGCACGAAGGAACTGCCGAGGCCGAACTGGGCGTATGTGCCGATGCGGCTGGCCGTCAGCGTGCCTGTGCCGTTCCACGCTTGGGCATTAAAGCTTGGGTCATACGTAGCGCCCAAAGCTGAAACGGAGGCCTTTACATCGCCGGCGAATTCATGAAACACACTTGCCGTGGCGAAGGGGTACGCAACAATTTGCCCCCCGTCCAAAGCCACGCTTGTGCCCAGCTTTACGCTTGCGCGGCCAAGCAGGCTTTCAACGTCCTGCATCTGCATGGCGGCTTGGTTCGGCACGCTGACGCTGCCGTTGCCGCTGCCGCCGTTGACCTGGGCCACCATGAGGCCCGCCGCCTGCATTTGATCGACCGAGGTGCGCGAATAGACGCCGCCAACCGAAGGCTCAAGGCTCCAGCGGTCGCCAAGCGCAAGGTTATAGCCCATGTTGCCGGTAAGCGAGTAGCCGCGCGCATCGAGCCTCAGCCCCGAAAATTCGCCCTGGTAATAATCCGCGCGGGCCTGAACGTCGGCGAAAAAGCGGTCTTTGGAGAAGGTGGCGTAAAGGCCGCCATAGGGTACTTCGAAATTGCCGTTTATGGCGCCGCCGAGCGGCTCGGGGATGGAAATACTGGCCGGTGTCTCGTCCTTGAACTTTCCTCCTACGTACCCGGCCATTACGCCGATGTGCCAGTTCTGGCCCGCGCCGCCCTGATTGAGATAGGCTATGTCGTGGCCGGCCTGGAAGCCCGAGAAGTCCTGTCCGATTTTCGTGCGGCAGGATACGTTGGGCTGGGGGGTGAATGGCGTCGTTGGGTCGTTATTCTTTAAGAACGCCCCGGTGAAATTGGTGTTGGAATACGTGTCGGCTGTTCCGGCCACCGTTCTCACCCACACGCCGCCGCCGATCTGGTTGGGGGCGCTGTCCGGAGCTGAGACAAAAGCCGAGCCGGGGGTCATGAAGGCGGTATTGACCGTTCCAATCATGGAGGTAATTGCAGTCAGGCCGCTGCCGACAAGACCTATGTCGCTATCGTGGCCGGTGCACTGCGCCTGAGCGCCGGTGGAGGCAAGCAACCCTGCCGTCAGCGCCAAGCCGCTAACCAGCATCGGCATCGCCCTGCGAGTTATGCCAACGCCGGCAGCCTTGAACACCCGCTGCGAACGCATCCGTATGCGCGGCATCTTTACCCCCTCACCCCAAAAAGCCAACTACCTACAAATATAGTTCGCAGATAGCTTCCCCTGGCCTCGATTACACCTAGCAAAGCCCGAAGCGGCAGAAACGAAACAACTATTTCGATCACTGATCGGTCTCATACGTTTAAACAGGGCAGCGAGTGGAATAAACTAACTACTGGTTGCGAGCAGTGATCGGCTTTCGCTTTTTTGGATCGACGGTCTGCTTTGGGGATCGATAGAGCCAATTCTGCAACATTCTGTAACATACGTGATGGCGGCCGTAATCGCCCGGATCGCAATGCCGCGGGCGAAGGGGCGAACGGGAAGCGGTCTGTGCGATAGCCGCCTATGCCGATAGCGAAGCGGCGCACCAACGTGCGCCGTTTTTTTGTGCGCCCGGCATAGGCGCATTACGCAATCGTGCGGATTGCGGCGCCGCGCCGGCTCAACTCGCCGTCCGTGCATCTGGAAAGCGATGCCGCCAGCGCCAGGCCGCGGGCGTTTCAAACCGAGGTGCAAATTTTGCGTGCCGGCTAATCGAGTTAAAGCGTGGCGCCGATCTACCGCTACGGGCTGTTGAGCCCCGCCCCATCTTTAAAGCGATAGCCTTGACCAACGGGGAGACCTGCCGTGGCGCCATGGCCGGGGGAGCAGCCGGGCGCAAATAAGAGCTTGGCTTTTGGCGAAATCGGCCCCCACCTGCTGCGGGGTAGAAGGTGAGGGCCTTTGGCGGCTGGGTGCTAATTCCGCCACCAATACGGTAATTGAATTCCAATACCCACAGCGCCGATCTTTAAGTCGCCATACGCGAATGACTTCGAGATGACCTTGCCAAGGTTATCGCAACAGCCAACAGAGCGTGCAACCGAATGAACAAATCGAGCGTCTGGAGCACCGATCAAGTCTTATACTTATCAAGGCGGCCAGCCGAATAAACTAACTAGCAGTTGTGGAGCAGTGCTCGTCTTTTGATCTGGCAATCAATTTGCTGTTTTTGAAATAGGCAGCGCTAATTCTGCAACAGGCGTAGCGGCTTGCATAACCGCCTGGGTTGCAGCGGCGCGCGTGCTCCACTTGCCGCGGCCCAAACAGCTCCGCGTACCCCGCGGGCGGATACGCGATCCCGCCAGCGCCAAGCCGCGGGCGCGGGATCTTCAAACTGAAGTGCAAATTTTGCGCGCTGGCCAATAAGTCAAAGCGTGGCCGCGCTCTCCCCTGCTACACCACCGCCGGAAAACTCGGCATCGCTGGGCAAACGAGGCTCTATCGCGCGTGCAGGCCGGCGATGCCAGTCATTGGCCTATGCCGTGCATGATGGGACTGCTGCCGCTGGACCGGCGCGGAGCCTCTTCTGCCGCGGCGCGCCTGCGGCTTTCAGCTTCCTCCGCTTCAGCCTTCCTGCGCCTCTCTGCTTCTGCGGCTTCTGCCTCCGCCTTCTTTCGCCTCTTAGCTTCGGCAGCAGCCGCCTCGGCTTTTTTGCGCGCCTCCGCCGCAGCGGCCTCTGCCTGGGCTTTCCTCCGCTCCTCAGTCGCAGCGGCTTCCGCCTCGGCCTTTCTGCGTTCCTCGGCCACAGCGCCTTCCGCCTCGGCCTTTCTGCGCACCTCGGCCACAGCAGCTTCCGCCTCGGCTTTCCTGCGCACCTCGGCCGCAGCGGCTTCCGCCTCGACCTTTCGGCGCACCTCGGCCGCAGCAGCTTCCGCCTCGGCCTTTCTGCGAGCTTCGGCCACAGCGGCTTCCGCCTCAGCCTTTCTGCGCACCTCGGCCGCAGCAGCTTCCACCTCAGCCTTTCTGCGCGCCTCGGCCGCAACAGCTTCCGCCTCAGCCTTTCTGCGCGCTTCGGCCGCAGCGGCTTCCGCCTCAGCCCTTCTGCGCGCTTCGGCCGCAACGGCTTCCACCTGGGTCCTTCTGTGCACCTCGGCCGCAGCGGCTTCCGCCTCGGCCTTTCCGCGAACCTCGGCCGCGGCGGCCTCCGCCTCGTCTTTCCTGCGCTTCTCTGCTTTCTCCGCGGCGCCTTGCTCAACCGCTTCGGAAGCACTGGGGCTTCTATCCGTGCCAATCAGCCCCAACTGAATGGCTCCCAACGTTACCGCGCCCCCCACCAATGCCGCCGCGCCGATCGTCATCCAACGAGGACGCTCCTTGGAACTCTCCCCTGCGGCCCAAGAAGGACTTGCGTGTGTTGTTTTGTGCGCCGCGGCTTTTACCGCTGCCCCCGATGCCGGCCCGCTGCGTAGAATTGAAGGCCGTTCGAACCCGCCCTCCGGAAGCGGCCGCTTCAGGGCGGCCACCCAATCCCCGTCAAATAGACCTCTGCTGGCTTCTGCCACAGCCTGGCCGCCGAGGCCGTTGCGCTCAGGTTCGGTTCCGGGGCCGAGCTTCGCAATCGCGTTCGCCATCAGACGGCGCGCAATGGCCATGGCCTTGCCAACGCGCTCCGCGGTAAATTCCTGTGCCAAATACTGAATTTGTACGGATAGGACTTTATTTCTGGATGCGGCGGCAGCTGGGTCCAGGTCTCCGTTCGCGACGAAACAAATTCCCCGGAAATGGGGCTTGGCTGATGTTTCAAGCCGCGCCTGCAACCGTTTCAGGTTATTTTCCCTGCCTGCGACGAGATCGCAAAACGTCACGGCAAGCAGGCTGCGGGACCGGACAGCCTGCGGCAATTTAGTCCACTGGGCCCGTTCCGATTCACGCCAAGCCTGCGTCGCCACTGTCGTCCAGATCGCGGCATCCATGCCGTAGCCCGGCAAACCCCGGTGGCCAACGGGAAGGTCCAGAATTTCGGCTGAACGAAGGATGTCGCTTGGAAGCCCCACTTCCACGATCTTCACGCTGCCGGGCGGAACGCTTTTGCCCGCCGGAAGATTGCTCTTTCCGCCGCTGTCTTGAATGGCGGCGACAACCTGCGCAACGTTTTGACGCACGGGAAAAGCAATCCTCTCGCCGCTTTCGTAAAGGACGGTGACGGAAGGCTTCGGGGCATATTTGAGCAGCGCCGGCAGCCTTGTGTTCGCCACCGGGTCCGCGGGCAATGCGGAAACTCCCGCGAGGAGATTGGCTAACGAGGACTTACCGGAATTGGCCTCTCCCAATATCCCAATTCGCAGGGGCCGGTTTGCCGCCTTTGCCATGCGCCTGAATGCGCGGCCGGGTCCGTCCAAAAAAGGATAGGCATCCGCTGCCTTGCGCAAAATGCCTTCGGCACTTGCGAGGCTTTGCGCGGCAAATCGCAGCTTTCCCTCTATGTCCATCCGGCGGACTTTCGTACAGGAGCATCGCTCGGTTAACTGCGTATGATTGATAGCCAGTTCCGTCCTGCTCATCAACGTGTTCGCGGGGCGCCAGCAGAAAGAAAAACTGAAGTACAACTATAGGTGTCGCCTTGGATGATCTGCAATTTGCGTCTAACCTGCGCCCCTTGTGTACGCATTAACAATACAACCCCCGCGGTTCAGCGATATCATGCCCAGCCTGCTGGCGTCGCCAGCGGCTTTTGGCGCTAATCGCCTGCAACCAGCCATCGTCGCCGATGCGGTCATGGTGCTGAACGCCATCCGCGAGGACGGCTGCGGAAGCAGTCAACCGGATTTGCGGGCGGGCATCCTGGCAGAAGGTTCGGTGACGGTCAGTGAAAGGGGAACGGGGCAAGGCTCAGTGGCGTCGCGGCTGCTTGGCAATATCTACCTGCACATTAAGTCAACGGCTTGCAACTACACCACCGCCGGGAACATCATTGGAAAACTCGTCATCGCCGGGCAATCGGGGCTCTATCGTACTTGCAGGCTCGATGATCCCGCTCAATAGCTTATGCCGTGCATGATTGGACCGCCGCCGTCGAATCGGCGAGGAGCCGCTTCTGCCACGGCGCGGCTAGGTCTTTCCGCTTCCTCCGATACAGCCATCCGGCGCCTCCCTGCCTCCGCCTTCTTCCGCCTCATAGGTTCCGCGGCGGCCTCTGCCAGTGCCCTTCTCCATTCCTCGGCCGCGGAAGCTTCCGCCATGGCCATTCCGCGTGCCTCGGCGGTGGCGGCTTCCGCCTGAGCCTCTCTGCGTTCCTCGGCCGCGGCAGCTTCCGCCATGACCATTCCGCGTGCGTCGGCGGTGGCGGCTTCCGCCTCCGCTTTCCTACGCGTCTCCGCTTTCTCCGCGGCGCTTTGCTCAACCGCTTCGGAAGCACTGGGCGGCGGACTTGAAACCGGACTTCTTCCCGTGCCAATCAGCCCCGGCTGAATTGCTACCGACGTGGCTATGACCGCCACCGCTGCTGCCATGCCGATCGCCATCCAACGAGGATGCTCCTTGGAGATCTTCCCTGCCGCCCAAGAAGGACTTGCGTGTGCTGTTCTGCGCGCCGCGTTTTTTGCCGCTACCCCAGATGCAGGTCCGCTGCGTAGAATTGGAAGCTTTTCGAACCCGCCCTCCGGAAGCGGCGGCTTCAGGGCAGCCACCGGATCCCCGTCAAATAGACCTCTACTGGCTTCTGCCATCGCATGGCCGCCGAGGCCGTAACGCTCAGATTCGGCTCTGGGCCGGGACTTCGCGGTCGCTTTCGCCAGTACACGGTGCGCAATGGCCATGGCCTTGCCAAAACGTTCCGCGGCAAATTGCTGTGCCAAAAATTGAATTTGTACAAATAGGACTTTATTCCTGGATGCGGCGGCAGCTGGGTCCAGGTCTCCGTTCGCGACGAAACAAATTCCCCGGAAATGGGGCTTGGCTGATGTTTCAAGCCGGGCCTGCAGCCGTTTCAGGCTATTTTCCCTGCCAGCGACTAGATCGCAAAACGTCACGGCAAGCAGGCTGTGGGACCGGACGGATCGCGGCAATTTAGCCCACTGAGCCCGCTCCGATTCACACCAAGCCTGCGTCGCCACTGTCGTCCAGATCGCGGCATCCATGCCGTAGTCCGGCAACCCCCGGTGGCCAGCGGGAAGGTCCAGAATTTCGACTGAATGAAGGATGTCGCTTGGAAGCCCCACTTCCACGATCTTCACGCGGCCCGGCGGAACGCTTTTGCCTGCCGGAAGGTTGCTCTTTCCGCCGCAGTCTTGAATGGCGGCGACAACCTGCGCAACGTTTTGACGCACGGGAAAAGCAATCCTCTCGCCGCTTTCGTAAATGGCGGTGACGGAGGGTTTGGCGGCATATTTGAGCAGCGCCGGCAGCCTTGTGTTCGCCACCGGGTCCGCGGGCAATGCGGAAACTCCCGCGAGGAGATTGGCTAACGAGGACTTACCGGAATTCGCCTCTCCCAATATCCCAATTCGCAGGGGCCGGTTTGCCGCCTTTGCCATGCGCTGGAATGCGCGGCCCGGTCCGTCCAAAAAAGGATAGGCATCCGATGCCCTGCGCAAAATGTCCTCGGCATCGACGAGACTTTGCGCGGCAAATCGCAGCTTTCCCTGTGTGCCCATTCGACGGACTTTCGTACTGGAGCCTCGCTCGACTAACCGATTACTATTAATAGCCAGTTTCGTCGCGCTCATCAACGTGTTCGCGTGGCGCCAACACAAAGAAAAGTCAGTATGCAACTATAAGTATTATTGCAGCGGGACCGCAATTTGCCGCATCGTATGCTGCCCGGCTTTTCGGACGGCGATTGGCGCATTCGCTTGCTTCAAGACCGGGATTGGATCAATCCGCGTTCGTACCTTCGGCGGTTTGTAAAACTCCAGCCAGCCACTGGGTGGCGAAATTCTTAAGGGTGTCAACAATCTGCACACGAACATCTGGCGGCAAGGCGATCGCAAACCGGAGGTTAGCGCTTACGCTTTCGACGAGAACCATGGCCATCATGAGCGCCTGCTCGGGTTCCAGAGACGGAATGAAGCGAGCGAAAACGGGCTGGATGAGCGCTGCATTCCTTTTTGTATCTTCAATATCGAGTGTCCGAAGATCTGGATAAGCCTGCAAACCGCCCCAGATTTCCGATGCGGACGGTGTATAGAAGAAAAAGGCTGCAATATCGTCTATAAGCCCCTTCACCTGTTCAACTATGAGTGCTTTCCGCTGTTCAACGCTCATACCGGCGGGATCCATCGGGAAGCGTGCCCGCAATCCGGTTTCCAGGATGCCCCTCAATTTTTCGAGTTGCCGCTCAACAAGGGCGCGGATGAGCGCGGTCGTGGAAGGGAAATAGTGATAGACAGAGGCGATCGGCAAATTCGCGCGGCGGGCAACCTCCCGCATTGCCAGTCCTTGTAGCCCAGACTCCGCAATCACTTCCTCCGCCGCGTCGAGCAAAGCTTGAAGCCGTACCCTGCTTCGGTCCTGCTGCGGCCTGTTCCGAGGGGCTAACCGCTCTCTCACCCCCTCGGTATGGGTATCGTTCCTTTTCATAATGAAGCGGTACCTCAATTCCTAACTTACCAAATTAAATAGTGCCGTGTACGAGCGCCGTTGGTATTCCGGAAGGCGTAAACCTGAGCGGCAAACTTTAAAGTATATCGTTATGAATAGCATCCCAGTCAAAGAGAATTTGGTTGCAGTTTGTTACTGCCCGCAATGGTTGCATTCCGCTCATCAGGCAAAAGGACCAAATATTGGGGCGAAAGGTTCATGGTTCTTAACAGGGTATGCCGCAGGCTTCAATCCCGCGTTAATGTCTATCGAGGACGCGTCCGGTCTTCCGTCAAGGCGGTCGAGTCCGAGCGCGTGCATGACTATAACGGCCCCGAGTGCTCCTCGCACGGCCGGTTGGCCAGCGAGGGCGGCCCCAAAGTAAGCCCGCCCAGCCGCAAGGGTTTCGGCCAGATCCTCGCCGGACATATGGCAGAGGCGGCGGTCAATAGCACCGCCGGTATCGACTAGCGCGTGAGTGGGTTCGCGCCATGCTGGCGCCGTCTATCCATACCGTGGCTGCGAGGTATATTCCGCAGCCTTGTGGGCGTGCGTTGCCTCGACCAGCAGGCCCTCGTTGACCTGCAATATGCGGTCCATGCGCGCCGCGAGGTCAAAATTGTGCGTCGCCATCAATGCGGCCACGCCGGAAGCCTTGATGAAATAAATCAGCTCTTCGAACACGCGGTCGGCGGTGTGAGGATCGAGATTGCCGGTGGGTTCGTCGGCCAGAAGCACGCAGGGGCTATTGGCGACCGCGCGCGCGATGGCCACGCGCTGCTGCTCGCCGCCGGAAAGCTCGGCGGGCCGGTGCGACGCGCGCTCGAAGAGGCCGAAATTCGACAGAAGCTCAAGCGCCCGCGCCTTGGCATCGCGTTTGCGGACGCCGGACAGCAGTTGCGGCATCATGACGTTTTCGACGGCCGTAAACTCGGGTAGCAGGTTGTGAAATTGGTAGACGAAGCCGATTTGCGTGCGCCGCACCCTGGTGCGCTCGGCATCGGGAAGTGCTGTGCAATCGACGCCGTTGAGAAGCACGCTTCCGCCGCCTGGCTTCTCAAGCAGCCCGGCCATATGCAAGAGGGACGATTTCCCCGAACCGGACGGGCCGACAAGCGCGACCGACTCCCCTTCGTAAATTTCGGCGGAAGCCCCGCGCAAGACCTGCAGCTCGCGGTCTCCCTGGACGTAGATCCGCTCCAACGATACGACCTGCAATACCGGCCGCGTGCCGGCAAATTCGCGTCCCAGCTGGGTCATTCGTAACGCAAAGCCTCCACAGGGTCGAGCCGCGCGGCCTGCAGCGCGGGATAGATGGTGGCGCCCATCGATAGCAAAAGCGAAACCGTCACCACAACCGCAACCTCGCCCGAGTCCAGCTGAGTTGGCAGCCTCGATAGAAAGTTGCCCTCGGACGCCGAGAGCGGCGTGCTGGTGACCCAGAACAGGAATTGGCGGATATTCTCAAGATAGATACTGACGGTGACGCCAAGCACGAAGCCTAGAAATGTGCCGAGCACACCGATGCTCGTTCCGCTGATGAAGAACACGCGCATGATCGCCCCGCGTGTGGCTCCCATGGTACGCAAAACGGCGATATCGCGTGCTTTGTTCTTCACGAGCACGGCAAGCCCGGAAATAATGTTCAGCGTTGCCACCAGCACGGTCAGCATGACGATGACGAACATGACATTCCGCTCGACCTTGAGCGCGGTATCGAAGGTCGCGTCGCGTTGCCGCCAATCGCTCAGGACAACCTTGGGACCGCCAGCGTCTCGCAACGCGCCGAGCATGGAACCAACCTTATCGGGATCGCCGAGCATCACCTCCAGAAAATGGACCGAGCCCGGCACGTTGAAGAAAGACTGCGCTTCCTTAAGCGGTATGAAGGCGATCATACTGTCGTACTCTTGCGAGCCCGCCTCGAAGATCGCCTTGACCGGATAGGACCTCATGCGCGGCATGGTTCCAAACACCGTTGTAGCCCCGCGCGGAGCCATGATCGACACCTCGCTGCCCACAAATACGTTGAGCGAGTTCGCCAAACGCGTGCCGATGGCAATGCCGCCAGACTCGCCGAAGCCTTCGAGCGAACCGTAGCGGATGTTATTCGAAATCGCTTGCAGCGCGTTAAGGTCCTGATCCCCCATGCCCCGCACAACGACGCCCGAGGAGCCAGCTTCCGAGGAGATCATCACCCGGCCTTCGATCACGGCAAGGGTGGATTTGACGCCGGGCACGGCTTTAAGCCGCTCCGCGGTCTCGCTGTAGCCAGTGAAGGTTCTGCCTAGCGGCTTTACGATCACATGGCTGTGCAGCCCGAGGAATTTGTCGAGCATTTCCTTGCGGAAGCCGTTCATGACCGACAGCACGATGATGAGCGCGGCAACGCCGACCATGATGCCGGCCACCGAGAACACGGCAACGATCGACACCGAGCCTTCCCTCCGCCTGGCGCGCAGATAGCGGAGGGCGAGCAGCCATTCGAAAGGTGCGAATACTCCAGCATTGCCGCTTGTTGCCGGACGCTTCATTCCGTGCCCCGCTTTGTGGCCTTGGCTTTGGGCTCGCCTTCAAAGATCCCGGCGAAATCGCGCCTCATGTTCCTCATTCGTAACGCAGCCCTTCCACAGGATCGAGCCGGGCCGCTTTCAGCGCAGGATAGATCGTTGCCCCCATCGAGAGCAAAAGCGAAACCGTAACCACCACCGTAACATCCACTGGGTCAAGCGCGGAGGGCAGTTTCGACAGGAAATAGACTTGAGGCGGAAATAGCGGCGTGCTTGTGAGCCAGGACAGTAATTGGCGGATATCGTCTAAATAAATACTTACGGTGACACCAAGCACGAAACCTAGAAGTGTGCCGAGCAAGCCGATACTCGTCCCGCTAATGAAGAACACGCGCATGATCGCCCCGCGTGTGGCTCCCATGGTGCGCAAAACGGCGATATCGCGCCCCTTGCTCTTCACAAGCATGGTGAGCCCGGAAATGATGTTCAGCGTCGCCACCAGCACGATCAGCATGACGATGACGAACATCATATTCCGCTGGATCTGGAGCGTGTTATCGAAGGACGCATTCCGCTGCTGCCAATCGCTCAGAACCATATCCGGACCGGCAGCGTCTTGCAGCGCGCCGCGCATGGAGCCAACCTTATCGGGATCGTTGAGCATCACCTCCAGGACATGGGCCGCGCCCGGAAGGTTGAAGAAAGACTGCGCTTCCTCAAACGGCATGAAGGCGACGGTATTGTCGTACTCCGACATGCCCATCTCGAAGATCGCCTGGATGCGAAAACGTTTCACGCGCGGCGCGGCGCCATGCGGCGCCGAAGCTCCGCGCGAAGCCGTGGGAGCTAAGACCGACACCTCGTTGCCGACAGATACGTTGAGCGTGCTGGCTAGGCGCGAACCGATGGCGATGCCCCCAGACTCACCGAAACCTTCAAGCGAACCTGAGCGCAGATTGCCGGAAATGGTTCGCAGCGCATTCAGGTCTTGATCCCGCAGGCCGCGCACCAGGATGCCCGAGGAGTTTGCTTTCGAGGAGATCATCACCTGGCCTTCAATCACGGCAAGGGCGATCTTGACGCCAGGCACGGCTTTCAGCCGCTCCGCGGTCTGGTTATAGTCGGTAAAGCTCCTGGCCAGCGGCCTAACAATCACATGGCCGTTCAGCCCAAGGATTTTATCGAACAGCTCTATGCGGAAGCCGTTCAGCACCGACAGCACGATGATGAGCGTGGCGACGCCGAGCATTATCCCGATCACCGCAAATACGGCGACAACCGACACCGAGCCCTTCTTGCGGGCACGCAGATAGCGGAAGGCGAGCAGCCACTCGAACGGTGCAAAAATCCCAGTACCGCCCTGTGCCGCCGGATGCTTCATTCCTTGCCTCGCGATTTGGTCTTGCCTTTCGGCTTCGGCGCTGTGGAGCCCGATGGCTCCTCCCGTTCGAGCGCAGCCTTGGCCGCGCTCGTATCGCTGCCGAGGCCCTGATGCAATTTCTTTATGGCCGCATCAAGGGCGAGCGTGATCCTCTCTCCGGTCGCGCGGTGCTTCAGCTCGACCTCGCCATTGGCCAAGCCTTTCGGCCCCACGATGACCTGCCACGGCAGGCCGATGAGGTCCATGGTCTTGAATTTCGCGCCGGCACTTTCCCCGGTGTCGTCGTAAAGAACCTCGCTCTGGGTGCCGCCGAGCGCGGCGTAGAGCTTGGCGCATGCCTCGTCGCAAGCCTTGTCGCCGGGTTTCAGGTTGATAAGGCCGATCCTGAACGGCGCGACCGTCTCGGGCCAAATAATGCCCGCGCTATCGTGGCTCGCTTCGATGATCGCGGCAACGAGACGCGACACGCCCACGCCGTAGGACCCGCCCTGCAAGGTGACAAGCTGCCCGTCCGGCCCCTGCACCTGGCACTTCATTTTCGCGGAGTATTTCGTGCCGAAGTAGAAGATGTGGCCGACCTCGATGCCGCGCGCCGAAAGCCGGCGCTCCGCCGGCACATCGCGCTCGAAGCGCTCGGGGTCATGCATCTCGCTGGTGGCGGCGTATTTGCCGGTCCAGCGCTTCACCACCGGCTCAAGGTTCTGGCCGTAATCGGTCGCTTCGTCCGGAACCGGCATCTCGATCAGATCGCGGTCGCAGAATACCTCCGACTCGCCGGTATCCGCGAGGATGATGAACTCGTGGGAAAGATCGCCGCCGATTGGACCCGTGTCCGCCTTCATCGGCACCGCTTTCAGGCCCATCCGGGCGAAGGTCCGCAAATAGGCGACGAACATGCGGTAATAGGATTGGCGCGCGCTCTCCGGGTCGAGATCGAAGGAATACGCATCCTTCATCAGGAACTCGCGTCCGCGCATCACGCCGAACCGCGGGCGAACCTCGTCGCGGAACTTCCATTGGATGTGGTAGAGGTTCTTGGGCACGTCGCGGTAGGATTTCACCGCGTCGCGGAAGATTTGCGTGATCTGCTCTTCGTTCGTGGGGCCGAACAGCATGTCGCGTTCGTGGCGGTCCTTGATACGGAGCATCTCCGCGCCGTAATCGCCGTAGCGGCCGCTTTCCTGCCAGATCTCCGCCGATTGAATTGTCGGCATGAGCATCTCGATCGCGCCCGCCCGGTCCTGCTCCTCGCGCACGATCTGCTCGATCTTCTTGAGCACCCGGAAGCCCATCGGCAGCCATGAATAAATGCCGGCGCTCGCTTGGCGGATCATGCCCGCCCGAAGCATCAGCCGGTGGGACACGATTTCCGCTTCCTTGGGATCGTCCCGCAAAACAGGAAGGAAAAATTGGCTAAGTCTCATAATCCGCTCCGCCGCCTGCGTACCTGCCGGCCCTGAAGCTTTTCCGGCCCAATCGATTCGATAGTTGAAGCCGGCTTCAAAGCCGGAAGCGCGGGAGCCCACCGGCCGAGAAGCCTAATTCCACTACTTCTGGCCGTGCCCCGCCGGAGGGACATACCGTTTTCTCATGCTAGGTGCAATGGCGCATGGCCGGTTTTAGCCCGGCTTTACCGAAAGTTTTCGGGAGCGCGTTAATAGGGCGGAAATTTTTTTGCCAGGCTCGCGTTAAAGGTTGGTGACAAGCTCTGCGTTTTTAGCTAGGCTGCCATTCTGAATTGACATGGGTCCATAAATGCTCCGTTTAAGAAGCTTGCGGCGCCCAAGTCTGGGGAGGATAAGTCAGCGCGGTTCTTAAACAGCACTGGCGAAGAAAAAAGCATCGGGAGTAAGAAACTCAAGCGGCAAGGCTTGCCTTGCTGCTTGTCTTTGTTTTCCGCAGCATAGATGCGCTCCCACGGCGGGCAAGCGCCGTTCGAGCACCCATTATTGCTGAAGGGTGAGACATACCCAACGCACATTACCCCTCACCCTAACCCTCTCCCCATGGGAGAGGGAATCCGGTCGCGACCGTTGAGAAGGCGTCCCCTCTCCCATCGGGAGAGGGACAGGGTGAGGGGTAATGCGCGCCGTGCGGATCGCCGGTTCCGGGCACTTGCTAAGGCTGCTTCACCGGTGTCCCGGTAAGATCGGCGAGATGGGATGCGATAACGGCGGAATAGTCGCTGCTGCCCTTGAACTTCGCGAGGGCGTCGTTGATGGTTTGGATAAGCTCCACCATACGAGGATTATCCTTCGCGACAGCGGCGTGCAGGCCAATTGTTGCGCCTGGCCTTTGCGCGATCTGGAAAGACTGCGGCAGCGCCAGTTTTGTGAGCGCCAGCCGGACCTCTGGCTCCATCGCAATCAACGCGCCCACTTCGTGCTGTTGCAGCGCGACCAGGCAATTGACCAGCGATTTCGGGCGGACGATTTTGCCGCTGCCCGGCTTGATCCAAGAAATTTCCTCCAGCGCTTCTTCAGGTACGGTCTGGTTCTCGGGCACACACAGCGTATGAGCCTGCGCGGCGTCCGCGCCTTTGGGATCGAGCTGCGTGTCGAGCGAGGTAAATACCGCGATGACGGCTTGCATGAGCGGATCGGTCAGAACCGCCAGATCGCAGACCTCGGCTTCCGTGGCGGACTGGTTCGTGGGCGCATCGCAATGAGGCGTCTGCAAGAAGAGCCCAACGTCAGCCTTCTTGTTCGCAAAAAGCTCGCCAAGGAGGGCTTTCTCGCTATCCGCCCACTGTATGGAAACAGGAACCCCGGCGGCCTCAAGCGCGCTGGTCAGGATCTTTAATACGATGCCGCCGTCCTTGTCCTGTGAGTTGAGGAGTGGCGGCCGGCTGGCGGCAAGGATTCTCAAAACCGGTGTCCCCGCCGCGGCGGCGGGCTCGGCCGCCGGCATCGCCATTGGCAGGCTATCCTCCTTGCTTACGACAGGGGCGGCAGCTTTCGCCAGAACTTCGGCAGGGCCAAAGTATTTCCATCCAGGAAGTTGCGCCCTGAGGTCGGTTCTGCTGAAGGGCGAATTGGGGTAGTGCACGCGGAACTTCGGCGCGATAGCAAAGACCCGGTCGACGAAGGTTATGGCATCGGGGTAGCGGCCTTGCTTCGGGCTCCAGTCGAACGCCGCCAAGAGCGTCGTTACCTGCACCGTCTCCAATGCATCGGTCTCGAAGCCGGGCAAAGCGCCTCTGCCGAGTTTCCTGGGAAGGTATACCGCTGCCAGCGGACCGGAGGCGGGCATCGGCAAGAGATGGTGGGTGGCGGACGTGACGCCCAAAGCCTGCAGGCCGGGCAGGTCTTTCTCGTAGAGCAGGACGGCATCGGCATTTTTTGCGGCGTCCTTGCCGTCGAGTTCCACGAATTCAGCGTCGATCTTCAGCGTCCCGAATATCGTCCTCGCCGTCACCTCGCGCGACGGGAGCTTGGCCGGGAACCCGACCTTGCGGCCCTTGAGCCCCTCGATCGTGTTGATATTCTGGCGCGCGAACAAGAGCACTCTTTGATTGAGCAGGGGGGCGACCAGCCGGATTTTCTTACGCGCATCGGGGAATGGGGCTAGGAGATCGATATACGCGAGGACGTCGCTGTTGAGGATCGCGAAATCGGTGCCGCGAAGCTGCAGGAGGTCGTGCACATTCGAGGGGCCGCCATAGCCGTTAATGGAGAGGAGACGCACGTCGCTCTCCTTGTCCAGCGCAATGGAAAGCTCGCCCAAGACTTGGGAAGCCGGACCCGCCGGCTCGGAAAGCCCATCCGACAAAACGGTTACAAGCCTGCTCATAGGCTTCGCCGAGGGAAGGGTGCCCTGAGCGAAAGCCGCACTTAGCACCCCGGTCAGAAGCCCGGCGGCGAGAATCAACGAGCGCATCTGAACTGCCCCTCTTTCAGTTGGTGAAGCCCCGGCGGATCTAGGAAACGGATGCCGCGTTCTTCTTAATCGCGGCAAAGCCCGGGTTCAAAGATTTTAATGCTTTTGCATTGAGTTGATGATGCGTTGCAGCCGGCCGGCATCCATTTCCAGGCCGCTTTGCCCCGCGAGTTCGTACCACTTCCTGTACCAGCGCTCCGCCTCCGAAGGCTCGGGGACGCCGTTTGCGTTCTGCAGGGGCCGCAAGAAGTTTGGATCGTAGGTTTGCGCCAGCGCGAATGCCACACCGGCGCGGCGCTCAGGCTCCCCGCGCAGCAAACGGGTTCTGGCGTGCGCGACATCGCCTTGACTTAACAGCCGGTGCGCTTCGGTGAGAAGCACGGCTTCGCTCTCTTGGCTCCCTACCGCGAAACCGCCCGGCAGACCGGCAACCTGCACGGTTATAATCCCGGCAGCGAAAAGGATGACGGCGGCCGCGATACCCAGATAAACAGCCGTGACTTTTGAGCTAGGCTCTTCCTCCGTCTCCGTTTTCTGAAGCGCCTTATGCTTGCGATCGAATACAACGATATTGGGGCGGCTCCCCGGCGCCGCTTGCCCCGCGGGCGATTCAGCGCCAGAGCCGTCTCCCCGCGCCTGGCTCAACTGCTGCACGTTTTGAAATATGGCTTGAACTTCGGCGAGTTCGGGGTTTTCCTTTGCTTCCCCCATGTGGCACCCTTTTCCCAATAGCCGGCTTGGAGCCGGTTTATCCACAATATTACATTAAAAAAAAGCCTATCACAAATTCCAAGGCTACGCCTATGAATCCGGCCAGCTCCCACGAGTGTCCTTACCCTTCAAGGGCGGAAATAGAATAGGCATTAGAATATGAAGACTGACGCTTGCTTGCCGGTCCTGCGTCATGACGCCGCTCAAGGTAGGCGCGGGGGGCGTCTCATCCGGTACTTTTGGCGATCCCGGATAAACGCCAAGGCGTTTTCCGGGATGACGGCGGGGCTTGCGGGCTCGCAATGCGCGTCAGAACTTGCCGCGGCCGGTACTAGCCGGCGGCGACAGGCACCGCTACGTAGATTTCATTTTGGCCGTGCTTGAGCAGGACCAAGGCATGTTTGCGCCCGGCCGATTTCGCGGCGTCGAGAGCGTCCTTGAACTCCGGCGGCGTCGAGACATTCTTGCCGCCGGCCTTCAGAATGACGTCGCCGGCGGCCATGCCGAGGCTCGCCGCTTCGCCGCCCGGCTCAACGCCCACGATGGCCACGCCCTCGCTGCCTTTGCCCTCCACATCGCGAGCGGGTGCCAGCTCCAGGCCGAGCCGATCGTCCTGTGCGTGGCCGTTCCGGTCCCCCGATGCGACCGTCATTGTTTGCTGCATCCGGCCTATTTTGACCCTGACATTTTCGGACTTGCCGCCGCGTTCGACCGTGAGCGTTACCTCCGTGCCGGGGACGATCCCCGCAATCTTGCGGGCAAGTGTCCGCGCGTCCTTGATGCTCTCGTTACCGGCCGCTGTGATGACGTCTCCCGACTTCAGGCCGGCCTCGGCGGCGGGGCTACCAGGCTGCGGCTCCGTAACAAGCGCGCCCTGACCGGCCTTAAGGCCGAGACTGTCGGCGATGTCCTTGGTGACTGGCTGAATTTGCACGCCAAGCCAGCCGCGCGTTACTTGGCCGTGCTCCTGCAATTGCGGAATCACGCTCTCAACGGTGGCCGCGGGGATATCGAAGGCGATACCGACCGACCCGCCCGAAGGCGAGAAAATGGCCGTGTTCACGCCCACCACTTCGCCTTTCAGATTGAAGGTTGGGCCACCCGAGTTCCCGCGGTTGATCGGTGCGTCGATTTGCAGGAAATCGTCGTAGGGGCCCTCGCCAATGTCGCGGCCTTCCGCGGAGATGATGCCTGCGGTGACGGTGCCGCCGAGACCGAACGGGTTGCCCATCGCCACGACCCACTGCCCGATCTCAGGCCGTTCCCTGGAAAGGGTGACGAATGGAAACTTCTTGTCCGAGTCGACCTTGATAAGCGCGAGGTCGGTCTGCTTGTCCGTACCAACGACCTTCGCCGTCAGCGTCTGCCCATCGCCCGTAACCACTTGCACCTCGGTGGCGTTGTCGACCACATGATTGTTGGTCACGATGTAGCCGTCTTGGGAAATGAAGAAGCCTGACCCTTGCGCCTCCATCGGCGTGGGCTGGATCTGCTGCCATTGGCCGCCGCGCCGCCCTTGGAAATCCCGGAAAAACTTCTCGAAGGGCGTGCCCTTGAATGGATTGACGGAGTCGTCCTCTGACATGACTTGTGCCGGGGTCTGCTCCTTTACGCGGACGGACACAACGGCGGGTTTAACGCGCTGCACAAGCTTAGTGAAATCGGGAAGCCCAGCCGCCTTCTGATTGAGCGTCAGCGTGTCCGGCGCCTCATTCTTCTGCAGGACCGGCGCATCGGCATTCGCGTGGTATATGGCGGGGGCGGCGGCAATCAGCGCGGCAGCCGCCACGCCAGAAAGCAAATATTGCCGGAGCGGCCGGCGCGGACCTGCTCCGTTTCCGTTTGGATTTACCTTTTCCGTTTGCTGAGACATCTTGGTTCCCTTCCTCCAGAGCAAGTGAACTCTCTTAGCGAACCTGTATATAGTGAATGTGCATTCGCTGAACGCGAGGTAAGAACATTAAGTTTTCTCAATCCACGAGGCGAGTGGGGGCGCTGTCGAACGCATGGCCGCATTGGCGCGCACTCGGAGCGGCCGCTTTGCGTTATCCCGCAGGCGTGATAATTTGCATTTATGAGCGACCAACATCAAATGCCGGACGAAGCGCGCATTACTTTTAATCCCGCCCAATGTGGAGGCCGTCCTTGCATTCGCGGGATGCGCATCCGTGTGAGCGATATCCTGGAAATGCTGGCAGAGGGGGTGAGCGCCGAGAGCATCCTTGCCGATTTCCCCGATCTCGAACCTGAAGATATCTCGGCGGCGCTACGCTTCGCAGCAAAGCGCATCGATATTCCCAGGCTTGCCGCGTGACCAGCGAAGCGCCAACCCAACAGGTGTGGTTGGACGCGCAGCTTCCTCCCGCGCTGGCGCCGTGGCTACGAGAACACTTCGGCGTAATGGCCTTCGCCTTGCGCGATCTGGGGCTCAGAGACGCGGAGGATTTCCAGATTTTCGAGGCTGCGAAGCAGAGCTGTGCCATATTGATTAGCAAAGACAGCGACTTCGTAGATCTCGTCCAGCGCTATGGGCCACCACCTCAACTGTTGTGGGTCACGTGCGGCAATGCAGCAAACGCAAGTCTTAAAGCGATTTTCTCCGCGGTTTTCGATAAGGCGCTTGCCTTGCTGGCTGCCGGAGAAGCGATTGTCGAAATTGGCCGCCCAGGCGAAGCTGCGTAAAGGCTTGCGCGCCGCCGCATTCCCGGACATTTTGCGCGCATGCTGCATATCAACGATCTCTCATACCGCATCCAGGGGCGGCCGCTGTTCGAGCACGCCACGGCCGGCATTCCGGACGGGCACAAGGTTGGGCTGGTGGGCCGCAACGGCACCGGCAAGACGACGCTGTTGCGCCTGATCGGGGGCGAGATCCACCCGGATGATGGCGCGATCAGCTTCCCCAAGAATGCGACCATCGCCCATGTCTCGCAGGAGGCGCCGGGCGGCCCTGAGACGCTGCTTGAAACCGTGCTGGCCGCGCATCCCGAGCTTGCCGCGCTGAGTGCCGAAGCGGAGACGGCCGAAGACGGGCATCGGATCGCCGAAATCCACACCCGGCTTTCGGACATCGACGCCCATTCGGCGCCGGCCCGCGCTGCGCGCATCCTTTCAGGGCTCGGTTTCGACGAGGCCGCTCAGGCCCGCCCTTGCGCGGAATTCTCAGGCGGCTGGCGCATGCGCGTTGCGCTGGCGGGCGCACTCTTCGCCGCGCCGGATATCCTGCTTCTTGACGAGCCTACGAACTATCTCGACCTCGAAGGCACGCTCTGGCTTGAGGATTTCATCCAGGGCTATCCGCACACCGTGCTGATCGTGAGCCACGACCGCGATCTTCTCAACAAGGCGGTCGACAGCATCCTGCATCTCACCGAGAAACGGCTCGCCTTCTACACGGGCGGCTACGACCGTTTCGAGGAGACGCGCCGCGAGCAGCAGCGGCTCCAGCTGAAGCTGAAAAAGGGCCAGGACGATGCGCGCCGCAAGATGGAAGCCTTCGTCGAGCGCTTCCGGGCCAAGGCCACGAAAGCGCGGCAGGCACAGAGCCGGCTGAAGGCGCTTGCCAAAATGCAGCCCATCGCGGCCGAAATCGACTCCGAGGTGGTGCCCTTCCGTTTTCCCTCGCCTGAGCGGCCGCTCGGCAACCCCTTGATCCGCGTTGAGAATGCCAGCGTGGGCTACAATCCGGCGAAACCGGTCTTGCGCAATGTGAATTTGCGGCTCGACAGTGACGACCGCGTCGGCCTGCTCGGCTCGAACGGCAACGGCAAATCCACGCTTGCCAAGCTGCTTTGCGGCAAGCTCAGCCCGCTCGAAGGCTTACGCCGCGCTTCGAACAAGCTCGAATACGGCTATTTCGCCCAGCATCAGCTCGACGAGCTGAATCCCAAGCGTTCGGCCTACGATCACGTCGCGGAGCTGATGCCAGACGCCACGGAGGCCCAGAAACGGGCGAAGGTTGCCGGCATAGGCTTCGGCGCGGACAAATCCGATACGGCCTCGGAGAAGCTCTCTGGCGGCGAGAAGGCACGTCTCCTGTTCGCGCTCGCGACCTTCCACGCGCCGCATCTCCTCATCTTCGACGAGCCGACGAACCATCTGGACGTCGATAGCCGCGAGGCGCTCATCCACGCGCTGAACGATTATGAAGGCGCGGTTATTCTCATCAGCCACGACCGGCACTTGCTGGAGGCCACCGTCGACCGGCTTTGGATCGTGCGCGGCGGCACAGTCACGCCCTACGATGGCGATATCGAAAGTTACCGCCTGGAAAGCCTCGCCGCCCTCAAGCAAGCCTCCAGGAGCGCCAACGGTGGCGCCGGGGCCGCGTCCGATATGAAGCGCAAGCGCGATGACGAGCGGCGCCAATCGGCGCAGCGCCGCGCCGAGCTTGCGCCGCTGCGCAAGCAAATGGCCGCGCATGAGAAGCACATCGAGACGCTGCAAAAGAAGATAGCGGCAATCGACCTCACCCTTGGCGACCCGGCGTTCTACGAGAAGCAGGCCGCGAAGGCGCAGGCGCTTACGCTGGAGCGTGGCCAGCTCGCCAAGGAGCTAAAAGCCGTCGAGGAAGCGTGGTTCGAAGCGTCCATGGCTTACGAAGAGGCCGAAAGCGCCGCTTGATTGGCGGCCACATCATTGCTTCCGCAGCAGTCATCCCCGGGATAACGCCATGGGCGTTTCGGGGATGACGTTTACGAACTATTCAACCGGCTTCGGTAGTGTTGCAATTCCAGTAGCGCTATTGCGGCGGCATCTATTTATATTACCACGATCTCAAGTTTAGAACGTTTACAAAGAGTTGATTGTTATTGCGTTTCTGTTCGGAAAGCCGTATTCGATGTGCGGGTTGAAGGTTACACTAGGTCCGGCGGCATGATCCTCTGCTCTTGCAATGCAATAAGCGACAGTGCTGTGCGCGAGTCGCTTGCCTCTCCGAATCCGCCCCGCACGCCAAGCCAGGTGCACCGGCATCTCGGCTGCAAGGCGCAGTGCGGGCGCTGCGTGCGCTCCATTCGCGAGATGCTCGACCAGGGAGCGCCAGATTGCCCCGCAGCTGAAACGCGCACGGCGAACGTGGCCTAAGCCCGGCTCGCGATCTTTTGAAAAGCTATTTTAACACGACCCCTCAATAATTACTCTAAACGGCAGCTGGCACGCATCCGGCTGAAGCTATGCCGTTGTAACGGAGAAAAAAATGAAGGGCGAGCCGAAAGTCATTGAGTATCTCAATACCGCGCTCCGCGCTGAGCTGACAGCCGTCAACCAATATTGGCTGCATTACCGGCTGCTCGACAACTGGGGCTATCGGGACCTCGCCAAACATTGGCGCAAGGAATCCATCGAGGAGATGGAGCATGCCGACAAGCTCACCGTCCGCATCATATTTCTGGATGGCTTTCCAAACTTGCAGGTACTCGACCCCTTGCATATCGGGCAGTCGGTGAAGGAGGTCCTCGAATGCGATCTGGCGCTTGAGCTTCAGGCGCGGGCGCTTTACGAGGAGGCGGCGACCCATTGCCACGCCGTCAAAGACTATGTCAGCCGCGATCTCTTCGAAAAGCTCATGCATGACGAGGAAGAACATATCGACTTCCTCGAAACGCAGCTCGATCTCGTGGATAAGCTTGGGCTCGAGCTCTATGCCCAGGCTCATATCGGTAAATTGGACGATTAATCTGGATGGTGCGCCGCGGCGCTTCTCGCCTCGCCGGCCCACCAGGTTTCGAGCCGGGCGCCGTAAAGCGTCGATCCCGGCGGCTGGCGCAGATGCGACCAAGCCGCAATCCATTGCTTGGGCGCGTAATAAAGCGGAATGCCATAGCGGCCCGACAGCAGAAGCCGGTCGAGCGCGCGGACGGCTGAAACGAACTCTTCGCGCGTATTGGCGTTGAGCATCGCGGCGATCATGGCGTCCACACCGGCAGCTTTTACGCCCGCATAGTTGTAGCTGCCTTCCTCGTCCGCCGATGCGGCCGACCAGCGGAAGCTCTGCTCGTTGCCGGGGGACAGCGATGAGCCCCAGGACGTCAGCATCATGTCGAAGTCGAAGGATGTGCTCCGCCTCTGAAACTGCGCGGAATCGACCATGCGGACCTTCGCATCGATGCCGGCCTGGCGCAGCGCGGCGGCGTAAGACAGCATCAGCCGTTGTTGCTCGCGTGTGGCGCAAAGCATCTCGAAGGTGAAGGGAAGCCCCGTCGCCTTGGCGGTCATGACGCCGTCCTTAAGCTCGTAGCCAGCCTCGTTCAAAAGCGCGATCGCTTCCTTCCGTCCTTCGCGGTTGGTGCCCGTACCATCGGTAACCGGCTGGCTGAAGGTTCCATCCATCGCATCGGGTGCAAGCTCGCCCGCGTAAGGCGCAAGCAACTCGCGCTCCCGTTCGTCCGCCGGCCTGCCGTGGGACGAAAGCTCGGAGCGGTCGAAAAAGCTTTCGGTCCGGGCGTAGAGGCCGCGGAAGAGCTGCTTGTTGAGCCATTCGAAGTCGAACATGCGCGTCAGCGCCTCGCGCACGCGCGGGTCTGCGAAAATGGCCCGCCTCGTGTTAAAGGCGAGCGCGGCCATGGGCGCTGGAACGCCCACGCTGAATTCCATTTTCTTGACGAGACCGTCGCGCACGGCAGGAAAATCGAACGCATCGGCCCATTTCACCGCGTCGATGGAATCGCTGTCGCCCATCACGTCGAAAAGCCCCTTGCGGAAGGCCTCCATCATCGTCGTGCTGTCGCGGTAGTAATCGATGCGGATCGTGTCGAAATTGAACTGCCCGCGCATAATGGGGAGGTTCCGCGCCCAGTAGTCCGGGTTCCGCTTCAGCACGATGCTGGCGCCGGGCGAGACCTCCGCAACCACGTAGGGACCGCTGGCAAGGGGCTTCTCGAAGCTTGTCTTGTCGAAGTCTTCAACCTTGAGAGCGTGCCGTGGCAGCACCGGCATCAGCCCCATGATGAGGGGCATTTCGCGGTCACCACTGCCGGCGAAGGTAAATCTCACGCCCCGCTCGCCGATCTTTTCGGCGGTGGCAACCTTGGCGTAATATGATCTGTGGTTCGGCCGCCCTTTACTTTTCAGGAGCGACCAGGAGAACAGTACATCGTCCGGCGTTACTGGCGTTCCATCGGCAAAGCGGGCCTCGGGCCGGATTTGGAAGGTGACGGAGCCGCGGTCTTCCGGCGTCTCCACGCTTTCGGCGATGAGCCCGTAAAGCGAAAAAGGCTCGTCGTAACTGCGCGCCATAAGCGTCTCGTAAACATATTCGCGCAGCCCAGCGGCCGGTTCGCCCTTGACGATGAACGGATTGAGGCTGTCGAAGGAGCCGAGAACGCCCAGCCGCAGCTCTCCGCCCTTGGGCGCGTCCGGATTAACGTAATTTAAATGTGGAAGCGAATCGGCGTATTTGGGCCGCCCATGCATCGCTATTCCTGCCTCCGGCGCGGCCCATGCCGCCCCGTACAGGAAGCAGGCCGCTACTGTTGCCATAATGCAATTCCGGCCGGCCAATCTTTGGCTTTGAGCCCGCCGCTTGGTGGTTCCGCATGCCAAAATAGCAGCACCCTTTGCTCGTACTTTCGATTTTGTTCGAGCTTTAAGCATTGAAAACCTCGAAAAAATGGCAGCTGGGCAGTTCGTGAGGCTGGCGCAACACGCCTAAGATGCGGATTCGCTTGGACTGTAGGACTGTCACGGGAAAGCCGCAATTGCCGGGTTTTCAAGCAACAGCCCCGAATGAGGGGCGACGGTTAGGATACCCAGCACGTTCGGGGAAAGGTTCGCATTAATGGATTTCGCAAGGCTTGTGAAAGCGGCCACTTTCGGTGTGACCGCAACATTGGCGCTTACGCTCGGCACAGCCGGGAGTATGGCCGCTGACAAAAAACCCGCCGCACCCGCGGCACCGGCCCAGGCGGCTGCCGCGGCTCAGAAGCCGGCAGACATCTGGTACAAACTCTGCATCGATGTGCCCACCCCGGAGCCCACGAAGCCCGGCGAGCAGCCAAAGCAGCAGAAGCCGGAAGAGATGAAAAAGACCAACGTCTGCTTGACGCAGGTCGACGTTCGCGACAACGCGACCGCCATCCTCATCGGCAAGCTCGCCGTCCGCCAGGTTGCCGGCCAGGACAAGCCGCAGCTGTTGGCCATGCTGCCTCTCGGTTCGGCCCTGCCCCCCGGAGCGCTCGTGAAGGTCGACGACAAAGAGCCGGTCAAGCTCGCCTACACCACCTGCGATCAGGCTGGCTGCTATGCTGAAGCCCAGATCGAGCCGGCTCTCGTCGCCACGATGAAGACGGGCAAGCAGATCGCTTATCTCGGCATCGACGTTACGGGCCGCGCGCTCTCGATCCCGCTTCCGCTCGAAGGCTTCGCCAAGGCTATCGACGGTCAGCCAGTACCGGTCGACAAGTACAACGAGGATCAGAAGAAGATCGCCGAGGTGATCAGGCAGCGCCTGGCCGACCTCCGCGCGAAGCAGGCTGAGGCCGCGAAGGCGGCACCGGCAGCCGAGCCGAAGAAGTAAGCTTAGAAAAACCCAAGCAAAAAGGCCGCATTTCGCGGCCTTTTTCATCTTAAACGGCAGGTTATACCGATTGAACAGTTCGCAACCTCGTCCCGGAGCGGCGTTGGCGCCGTATCCGGGATCTTTACAAGCGCGGAGTCTTTGAAGAACCCGTGCCTGCGCGGCAGCACTTCATGCCGCAGTGCGCACGGGATGACACCGGCGGGCGGCGAAGCAATCAACTGAATTCGGCATTATTCGACAGGCAGCGGCAGCTGTCCGTCCTTGCAGAAAGGCGATTTCATGCCAGCGCAGTTTTGGCTTTTCCTCGCGGCGGTCTTAGGCGGCCTGGCTGTGGTTGCGGGCGCCATCGGCGCGCATGTGCTCTCCGATACGGCCTCGGTCGACGGCCCTCTGCTGCAGGCTTATCGCACCGCGCAGAATAACCACGCGATCCATGCGGTTGCGCTGCTGGCAACCGGGATTCTCATGCTGTATTCGCAAGGGCGCGGCGCGGGCTTCTCAGCCTGGGCGCTGCAAGCCGCCGCGGTCGCATTCACAATCGGCATCGTCCTGTTTTCCGGCGGCATATATGCGCATGTTGCGGGCGGCTTCGCTTCCACGAAGGGTGTTCCCGCGGGGGGCATGTTCCTGATCGCGGGCTGGGCAGCGCTCGCCATCGGCGCTCTGGGCCTCCGCTCCTAAGCAGAGTTCGCAAAAGTGGCCTTCCCGGTTTTGCGAAAAAACACGGAGCGAACGTTTATCGTGAGCGACAAGCGCTCACTCTGCGAAAACAAACGAATCTAAGCGGGCATTCGTTGGGTAACCAACGAAAGTCTGCTTAGCGCGGGCGGCCTGGGGCTCCAGCACAAGGGGGAGAGAAAGCCGGTGCTTGGGGCATAAACGCAAAACGGATCAGCGCCTGCGACCGGCTCATCAACGATACGATTAGTGAGCCACGGCGCCGTTGATCGTCGCAGTCTTGCGGCGGCTCTGGCTTTGGCCCTGGGTTTTGGAGGGCTTCTTCGTGGCTGTCAAAGCGCGGGCAGCCTTCTCGGGCTTCTTGGCGGACTTCTCGGGGCTCTTGCTGGCCTTTTCGAGCTTTTGTGCGGCAGGGGTTTTGCGCATGGCCTTGGCAACGCGGCCGGCTTCGCTGCATGCGATGTTGAGCGCGAAGCAAAGGTTTTGCGAACGGGCATCGAGGCCCTTTGCGGCTTCAGCGGCCTTCGCGAGGTATTGGACGACCGAGTTGATTCCAGAATGAGACATGTTTGCCATCTTCTTTGCTTTCTTTTGAAAACTGGCCCTATTGGCCGCAGCCTAAATAACAACCCACGGTTGAGGCTGGTTTAAGTTGGCATTTCAAATTGAAGCAATCTCTTGTTTTATCAGAAGTTTTTGTCACAATCTTGCGAAGACGGGGGCGGTTGCCGCCCATGCAAGGTCAAAATCCCGAAAACCGGGATGCCGAAGCCGCCGCGGGCCAGCAGCACGCAACGGGCTCAACCGGGGCGGCAGTTCGAAAGACGGGACGCTAGAGTGCGTCCGGAAAAGTGTGAAGCGGTTTTCCGAAAAGACGCACGATAAAACAAAAAGTTAGAGCCCGCTTTCGATTCCATCAAAAGCGGATAGGCTCTAAAGCCGCTTCAAAAGCTCCGCCTTTTTTGCCGCGAACTCCTCATCGGTGAGGATGCCCTTCTTCTTAAGCGCGCCGAGTTGTTCGATCAGCGCCAAGATCGCGTCCGCGCCGGCAGCGGCGGGCTTTTGAGCCTCCACGGCTGCGGGAGCGTCCGCCTTGGCCGCCGCCTCTCTGGGCTCCGGCGCGGCTTTTGGCTCTCCCTCCATACCGTACTCGCGAGGCAAACTGTCGAGGCGCACAGGGCCGCGATTGCTGGCGAAGACCGGCAATGCGTCTCCGCTGCCTTGCCGCGGGGCGATCCCCTCGATGTTGAAACCGGTGGTGTCGTAGACCTCGACACGGCCGCCAAAATCGACAGCCAGCCGGCGGATTCCGGCGAAATAGGCATAGCGGCACGAGTTCCGCGACCCGGCCGTGGACGGCTCCCCAAGTTCCTGAGGCCACCAGCCGTAGGGAGACGGCTTTGGGGAAGCGCTGGCGCCATCTTTGCCGCCACCGCCCGCACCCTCACCGTGAGACGGCGGCTGGCTCACAGGCGCGAACAGGCTCGCCTGGGCTGCCATCAGGTTCGACAACTCGCTGCAGAGATTCTCAACCGTGGCCTTCATCGACGTGTTGACCATATCGCCGATAGTGGCCGGGCCGCCGCGCATCCATTGGCCGCTGCCGCCGAATTCGGGCACATTGAACTGAGCCGTGGCGCCGCCGCCCTTGGCCACGGCGTCGAGCATCGTCTTCACGGCATCGGCGCCAATCTTGTATTGCTCCGCGAGCTGCGCGACGATCTTTTCACCATCGGGCGTTAGTTTGGCCATGCTGCGCCTCCCAACCGTTTGTTTCTAATCAGATTGGGGCATCCGCGCCTGGATTGCAATGGAGACCCGCGGACGGTGTAAGGCGAAACGAAACGGCGCGCTACCGGCGGGTAACGCGCCCCCATGCAAATCCAGGCCACGGCCCGTCCACGCGTTCTGCGTCCGCTAAGCAGGGTTCGCAAAAGTGGCCTTCCCGGTTTTGCGAAAAAACACGGAGCGAACGTTTATCGTGAGCGACAAGCGCTCACTCTGCGAAAACAAACGAATCTAAGCATGCATTCGTTGGGTAACCAACGAAAGTCTGCTTAGAGTGCGTTCCGGAAAAGTGTGAAGCGGTTTTCCGGAAAGACGCACGATAAAACAAAAAGTTAGAGTCCGCTTTTGATTCTATCAAAAGCGGATAGGCTCTAACGGCGCGCGCTCAGGTTACGTCCAGCCCTCAGGCCCTCGGCCATTTTCAGGTGTTCGCGGATCAGCGGCAGGGTCTTGGCAGCGAGTTTCTTCAAAGCCGGGTTTCCGCCGGTCTTAGAATAGGTTTGCAGCAATCGCACAGCCTGCAAATGGCCCTTGCGCTGACCAGCGGCATAGATCCGGTCGAAGGCCGGTTCCTTCTCGCCCTTCAACTTTGTTAGCGCGGCCTGATCCAGCGCGTCGAGCCGATCGCTGGGCTGTGGCAGATTGGCTTTCTGGAGGGTAGCCTTGAACTCATCGCCAATTTTGGTGTGATCGTCGATCATCCGCTGCGCAAACCGGCGGATTTCATCCTTCTTGGATTTGTCCAGGGCGATCTGGCTCGATTGGATCTCGAACCGGTTGCTGTTCGCCACCTTTTGAATGAACTTTTGCGGGGGCGTGGCCTGCGTTTTTGCAGGATGCATCCTCGTGCGCGCTTGCGAAGCATCGGACAGCAAACCAAGCGCAAGAACCGCTAGGAGCGCGGGCAGAACATATTTCATGAGGCGTCTCCATTTCGTTGCCGCAACCTGTGGCGGCGTCAGGATGGAAACATTCCGGTTCGAGGCAGGTTCCGGGAGCGGAGGCGCGGCGAGGAAGCTCATGGATCTGGAAAAAGGTACCCCGGCAAAGGCTTGAGAGCCTTGCCGGGGCAAGCCCAGTGACGGCGGCAGGGCCGTTAAAGGGTGCTACTTGAGGGACGCCTCCAATTTCGGCGCCGTCCAGAGCGGTATCACTGTGGTGAGCCAGAACTCCTTTATATTCATCGTTGAGCCATCTAGGTTGCGATAATTTTGGTCATACACATCGAAGGAGTAGCGAGCCTGCACGGTGATGCCCGGAAATTCGTAACCAAGCAACGGGCCGACCGCCCACCGGGACTGCTCACAGTTAGCGACACCATGGGCGCACTGGCCGAAAGCGAAGTTATTCTCAAGGTCAAAGGAACCGAAGGAAACAACGCCGACTTCCCACTTGCCCAAAGTCGCATACGCGGTCAGGTTGATGTTCTCGTAGTCTGGCAGCAGCCGCTGGCCGGTCTGCAGGTTGTTGCCTGTGAGGCCCAGCACCAACTCTGCGCTGAAAGTGAACGGGATGCCGCCGGCGTCTTTGTAGCCGCCGCCGCCAAGCTTGCCGCTCCAGCCGAGCCAGCTACGGTCGTTGTACACCCATATGTCGCTCGTTCCCCTGAGCTCGTTATCAACGGGGCCGTAAGCGCCATTAAAGCTGCTGAAGCCCCAGCCGCCGCCCAAATCCCAGGCGAAGCCCGCCAAAAGCAGTGGGTTATACATGGCGGTAAGATCCCGGCCAGGCGCGGTGCGTGAAATAAGGCCAATATTGTCGATCTCCGGCACCGCGGCGATCACCTCGAACCGTCCGGTAAAGCCAAGGAGGTTAATCTGCCAAGGCGTGGCCCAGGCGATGACCGGGACGTTGAAAGACAGGTTCGACAGTTTGTCGTCAACCAAGTAATCGCCGCCGGTGCCATAGATATTTATGAAATAAACCCCTTCCGCCAGCGGAGAAGCCCCATTCAGGCCGGCCTCTTCGCCGGGAGGCGTAACCGGAGCCGCGTAAGCGGAGCCGCCGCAAAGCGCTAACGCTCCAAGCGCCAGAGCGCCGCCCACTGCCGATGTAAGCCACTTAGATTTACCATGTTCCGGCCTCGCACTCCGCCGGGCTTCCGCTGAGCGCGCCTGCTCTCCCGCGGACGATGTGTTAGATTTAATGCGCATCCTGCTTTCTCCCTGCGAACCGTTCATCTGCCTTAATGAGTAGTAGTGCTAAGCCGAAGATTGGCGGCAACTCGGTTGTGGTGTACGTCGGGTGCAACCCTGTAGCAATTCGTCATAGTGAGACAATTGCGGAAGCTAAGACGCTTCTTTGTTTGGACAAAGCTGTGCCAAATTTGCACCGTTCTACCTATACTATATTTAGGTTGCACATATTATTACTGCGCTCTAATGACACCGGTCTTCTCCATATACTGGCGTTAGCTTAGCCATTGCGAATTCGCCACCTTAGTACTTGAGGAGCGGAGAACCGGCGAGACCGTGCAAGCTTGCGCCGCGATCACGGAACTGTCGAAATCCTCTGCTTAAAGAGGAGCCCACACTGGGAGGACTTAACCGATGCCGTGGTGCCGCTGGTTCATTTTGGGTTTAATGCTGCAGGCTTTTGCGATTTTCCCGGCGACCGCCGCGAAGCGCGTCGCGCTTGTGATCGGCAACTCCGCCTATGTGCAGGCGCCCGCGCTTACCAATCCGGTCAACGACGCCGCCGATATGGCGAAGGCGCTAACCGAGGCCGGCTTCGACGTGGTCCTTGGCCTCGATCTCGACCGGCGCGCTTTCGACGACAAGCTGCGCACCTTTGCGCGCTCGGTCGATGGCGCCGATATCGCGGTACTGTTTTACGCCGGCCACGGCTTGCAGGTGACGGGGCACAATTATCTTGTGCCGGTCGATGCCGCCCTCGCCAGCGAGCGCGATCTCGATTTCGAGGCCGTCAGTCTCGACTTCGTGCTACGGCAGATGGAGGTGGGGCGCGAAGGCAAGACCAGCATCGTGTTCCTGGATGCCTGCCGCAACAACCCGCTCTCGCGCAACCTGGCCCGCTCGATGGGAACGCGCTCGGCCGCTGTGGGCCAGGGGCTCGCCGAGGTGCAGACCGGGGTCGGAACCTTCATCGCCTATTCGACGCAGCCCGGAAACGTCGCCCTCGATGGGGCTGGACGCAATTCTCCCTTCACCCAGGCGCTCGCTGCCCATGTTGTCGAGGCAGGCAAGAATTTGACGGCGATCATGATCGAGGTCCGCAACGATGTGCTGAAAGCGACGGAAGGCCGGCAAGTGCCGTGGGACCATTCCGCGCTGACGAGCGATTTCTTCTTCCAGGGCGAGCCTCAAGCGGCGGCCGGACCGGCGCTCCCCGCGGCAGAGCAGGAAATCGTCCAGGCGCGCTTGCGTGCGATCGAGGAGCAGGTGAAGTCCAAGTCCGACCGCGCGCAAACGCTTGCCCTTGTGAAGCTCGAACAGCTCAAGGAGCGCGTGCGCCAGCTCGACGAGGCCATGCACCAGGACCAGCAACGCATTTTCGATAAGTATAACCGGCCCGCCAGCAAAAGCGCTTCCAGCGCCGATCTCAGCATGGAGATCGGTTCCATCCAGATTCAAATGAGCCGCCGCGGAGGGGAAAAGAAAGCGCTGCAGGAGCAGATCGCGAAACTTAACGCGGAACTCGGTCTGACGGGGACGGAGACGGGGGAAAAGTAAGGCGCCCCCTCAGAGCGGACTAGACACCGCAGGGCAGTGCATGCCTAGCCGCCTGGCGTGCCGGCCTTGAGGGGACATATATAGGCACGCTTGACGCAGGCTAGCGCGCGCCTGTGAAACCTCGATGACGGGAAAGCTCTTGCCAAACTCGACGGCCGGCAGTACCACGCTGCCGTCGCCACGTTAGGCTGCATTCGGACGTGTCAGGCTGGACATTGGGCCGGGCAGCCATCGCGGCTACAATTCACCAAATCCCGAGATAGAATTCGCGCCTAATATATCGGCTATTAACCATTTCATATTACGCATATTCGAAATGAACAGACGCGGAATTCGATTAACGATGCCGTAAGGAAATCCAATGAACAGTAAATCCAATCTTATTTATGCACTGGCTGCGGTAACGTCGCTTTCGCTCGGCCTTGGCATAGCGTTCTACCGGGCCGCTTCCGAGAACCACGCGCTCGTGAGGACCAGCCACGCGACAGAAATGGCGCTGGGGGTCGCGCAGGATGAAGCGAAAGCGCTTCGTGAGAAGCTGCAGCGCGAAACGAACGCCCGCGGATATGCGGAAACCGCTCAGGCGGCTGCCGAGCGTGCGCAAACTGCAACCCGTGAAAAGCTGACACAGGAAACCAAGGCGCATGAAGCGGCAGAAGCCGCGCGGCTGCGAGTGGCGGCTGAACTGGAAGCCACGGTTTTAGACCTCGCCAGCAGCAGGCACGCTGTTCAAACGTCGGAAAAGGCCCTGATGAAAGCGGAAACGGCTTTGCAAACCGCCAATGCGCAGCTCGCGCAGACCGAAGAGGCGCGGCAAAGCATGGAAGCCGCCTGGCAATCCGCCCAGAACACGGTGATTACGGTAACGGCTCAATTGAACGATCAAATCTCGGCGCGGAAGACGGCGGAAGCAGCGCTGGCCAGCGCGGAAGATCAAGTTCGCCTCCTTAATGCCAAGCTGGCTCCCGGCGCGCCGGCAAAACGAGAAGCCGCACCGGTTGGCCCCCTCAGCGCGATTGAAGCCGCTCCCGCTGGTGTGAAGGAAAGGCGCGCGCAAAGAACCGCAACCAAAACAAGCCAATTGGCGCCGGCTGCGAACCGGAACCACATCATAACAATCGCCGTGGGCTCTAGCCGTTCTCCGTCATCGCGAGGAGCGAAGGCCCGAAGCAATACAGAGGCCGCGAAACACACGCGAGTTGCTCGACGCCTGCAGCACCAAAACGGCGCCTCGCGATAAGGATGCGCGGACGCCGGAACGGTCAGAACTTTTGGCTCCAGGTATGAATTATACCAAATCCGGCTGAGTGTTACGCTAAGTCTCCCCTCATCCTGTCCTTCTCCCCGAGGGGAGAAGGAACGCCCGAATTCTCCCCGGCGTGAGTTCGACGGTTCTCTCTCCCCTTGGGGAGAGAGACAGAGTGAGGGGGTCTTCGCGAAACACTCAACCGGATTTGGCATGACGCCACGGACTATTCGCCAGCCACCGTGGCCCGGCGCGCGAAGCCCGATAACTGCTTGCTTTAGGTTCAGAATTTCTTGCTTGCCGGCCGGGTCAAGCCCGGCCATGGCGGTGCGCCGGACCTTCGCAGCCTATTTCGCGATACGCGGAGCCAAGGATTGCAAGCGCTCCAAACGGTCGCTTGCGGCATAGCGGCTTGCGTCGTCGCGCGCCTCCTCCAGCGCGGTTTGCGCGAGCGCGATTTCATCGGTGAGCATCGCTGAGGAGAAATCCTCAAGCGGCACCGCATATTCCGCGATCACCGCCGTTTCGCTCGGCCCCACATCCGCAAATCCGCCGCGCAGGAAGAATTGCTTCTCCCCGCCGCTCTCCGGCTTGATGGTCAAAATGCCGGGGCGGATCTGCGCGACCACCCGCGCATGGTTTGCGAGCGCGGCGAAGTCGCCTTCCTGTCCAGGGATGATTACCTCGGCAAGATCGGCGGAGACGAGCTGACGCTCCGGAGAAACGAGTTCGAAGTGAAAAGTTTCGGCCATCTGACCCGCCTATTGGCGCTAAGTTTAAGTGCAAGAAAAGGCCGGGCTTTTGCCCGGCCGCAGCTTGGGCCGCTTATGCCGCGGCGGCGAGCTCTTCGGCCTTCTTGATGGCCTCGTCGATGGTGCCGACCATGTAGAAGGCTTGCTCGGGCAGGTGGTCGTAATCGCCGTTGCAAAGGCCCTTGAAGCCCTTCACCGTTTCCTTCACATCGACGAGCACGCCCGGCTTGCCGGTGAACACCTCGGCCACATGGAAGGGCTGCGACAGGAAGCGCTCGATTTTGCGGGCGCGCGCCACGATGCGCTTGTCCTCTTCGGAAAGCTCGTCCATGCCAAGAATGGCGATGATGTCTTGCAGCGCCTTGTAGCGTTGCAGGATCGATTGCACTTGGCGGGCCACTTGATAATGCTCCTCGCCCACGATGCGCGGCTCAAGCGCGCGGCTGGTCGAGTCGAGCGGGTCCACGGCCGGGTAGATGCCCTTTTCGGCGATGGAGCGCGAGAGCACCGTGGTGGCGTCCAAGTGGGCGAACGAGGTGGCCGGCGCCGGGTCGGTCAAGTCGTCGGCGGGCACGTAAATCGCTTGCACCGAGGTGATCGAGCCCTTCGCCGTTGACGTGATGCGCTCTTGAAGGGCGCCCATGTCGGTTGCGAGCGTCGGCTGATAACCCACGGCGGAAGGAATACGGCCCAGAAGTGCGGACACCTCGGAGCCTGCCTGCGTGAAACGGAAGATGTTGTCCACGAAGAACAGCACATCCTGGCCCTGATCGCGGAAATATTCGGCGACCGTCAGCCCGGAGAGGCCGACGCGCATGCGCGCTCCTGGCGGCTCATTCATCTGGCCGAAGACCAGCGCGCACTTCGACCCTTCCGTCGAACCTTTTTTCGGGTCCTTGTTCACACCGGATTCGATCATCTCGTGGTAGAGGTCGTTGCCTTCGCGGGTGCGCTCGCCCACGCCCGCGAACACCGAGTAGCCGCCGTGCGCCTTGGCGATGTTATTGATGAGTTCTTGAATGAGCACGGTCTTGCCCACGCCGGCGCCCCCGAACAGGCCCACCTTGCCGCCCTTCGAGTAAGGAGCGAGCAGGTCCACGACCTTGATGCCGGTGACCAGCACCTCGACTTCCGTCGATTGCTCGACGAATGTCGGGGCGGAAGCGTGAATGGGGCGGCGCTGGCTGGTCTTCACCGGGCCGGCCTCGTCGATGGGCTCGCCGATCACGTTGATAATGCGCCCGAGCGTCTCGTCGCCCACCGGCACGGCGATAGCCAAGCCGGTGTCCACGACTTCCTGGCCGCGCACGAGACCTTCGGTCGTGTCCATCGCGACCGTGCGGACCGTGCTTTCGCCAAGATGCTGAGCCACTTCCAGAACAAGGCGGTTGCCCTGGTTTTGCGTCTCAAGCGCATTCAAAATCGCGGGAAGCGGGCCGTCGAACTGCACGTCGACGACAGCTCCAGTTACCTGCCTTACGCGGCCAACTCGTCTATCGCTCATCTCTCTATTCCCCAAAACCTGTCCAAATTCCCAGAATACGGCGCCATGGCGGCTAGACGGCCTCTGCGCCCGAAATGATCTCGATCAGCTCTTTCGTGATCTGCGCCTGCCGGGATCGGTTATATTTCAGCGTAAGCTTGTCGACCATGTCGCCAGCATTGCGCGTTGCACTGTCCATCGCGGTCATTTGCGAGGCGTAGAAGCCCGCGTTGTTTTCGAGAAGCGCGCGGAAGACCTGCGTGGCGAGATTTCTCGGCAGAAGCTCGTGCAGGATCTCCTTCTCGTCCGGCTCGAAATCGTAGAACCCGGCGCCGCCTGGCTCTTCGGGTTCTTCGGGAACCGGCAAGGGAATGATCTGCAGGGAGCGGGGCTTTTGCGTGATGATGTTCACGAACTGCGAGAAGAACAGCGTCGCGACATCGAACTCGCCATTCTCGAAACGCTTGGTGACGCGCTGCGCAATGTCGAGCGCATGCACGTAGCCAAGCTGGCGCACGCCTCTCAAGTCCACATGGTCGATCATGATCTTGGCGAAGTCGCGCCGGAGCTGGTCGGCGCCCTTGCGGCCAATGGTAAAGAACTTGACCGTCTTGCCCTCTGCCTGGAGGCGGCGGGCATGATCGCGGGCAAGCCGCGCGATATTGGAATTGAACGCGCCCGCAAGGCCGCGCTCGCCGGTCGCGACGATCAAAAGATGCGTTTGATCGCTGCCCGTGCCTCTAAGCAGCGGCGTGGCGGCCGCCGAAGGGGCGGCACGTCCGGCGTGACTCAGTATCTTTTCGAGCCGCTCGGCGTAGGGCCGCGCGGCTTCCGCTTGATCTTGCGCCCGGCGAAGCTTCGCGGCGGCCACCATCTGCATGGCCTTTGTAATTTTCCGCGTCGCTTTCACCGACGAGATGCGCGCTCGAAGGTCCTTCAGGCTGGCCATTTGTTTCTCCGCAGCCTGGGATTACGCCGCAAACCGCTTGGCGAATGGCTCCAGGATCGCTTTGAGCTTTTGCTCCGTCTCGGGCGACAGCGCCTTGGAGGTGCGGATTGCGTCCAGCACATCCATGTGATCCGTACGCATGAGGGTGAGGAGTTCGCGCTCGAACTCGTTCACCTTGGCGACCGGGATACCGTCGAGATAGCCGCGCGTGCCCGCAGTAGATCACCACCACCTGCTCCTCGACCTTGAGCGGCGAGAATTGGGGCTGCTTCAACAGCTCGGTCAGGCGCGAACCGCGGGCCAGCAGCTTCTGCGTGGCCGCGTCGAGGTCGGAGCCGAACTGCGCGAAGGCCGCCATTTCGCGGTATTGCGCAAGTTCGCCCTTGATGGCGCCGGCAACCTGCTTCATGGCCTTCACCTGCGCCGAGGAACCCACGCGCGACACCGAGATACCGACGTTCACCGCAGGCCGGATGCCTTGATAGAACAGGTCCGTCTCAAGGAAGATCTGGCCGTCCGTGATCGAGATCACGTTCGTCGGAATGTAGGCCGACACGTCGTTCGCTTGCGTTTCCACCACGGGAAGCGCGGTCAGCGAGCCCGAGCCGTGATGCTTATTGAGCTTCGCGGCGCGCTCCAGAAGGCGGGAGTGCAGATAGAACACGTCGCCCGGATAGGCTTCGCGTCCTGGCGGGCGGCGGAGCAGCAGCGACATCTGGCGGTAAGCCACGGCCTGCTTGGAGAGGTCGTCATAGATGATGAGCGCGTGCATCCCGTTGTCGCGGAAGTATTCGCCCATCGTGCAGCCGGTGTAGGGTGCGATGAACTGCATCGGCGCGGGGTCCGAAGCGGTCGCGGCAACGACAATCGAATATTCGAGCGCGCCGTTTTCCTCAAGCACCTTGACGAACTGCGCAACCGTCGAGCGCTTTTGGCCGACAGCCACGTAGATGCAATAGAGCTTCTGGCTCTCGTCGCCCGTGGCATTGACCGATTTCTGGTTCAGGATCGTGTCGAGCGCGACAGCGGTTTTGCCGGTTTGGCGGTCGCCGATGATCAAGCTCGCGCTGGCCGCGTCCAATCGGGATCAAGGCGTCGATGGCCTTGAGCCCGGTCTGCATCGGCTCCTTCACGCTTTCGCGCGGCAGAATGCCCGGCGCTTTCACGTCGACGCGCTTTAGCTCGTCCGATTGGATCGGCCCCTTGCCGTCGATCGGATTGCCGAGGCCGTCGACAACGCGGCCCAAGCAGGCCCTTGCCCACCGGCACTTCCACGATGGCGCCCGTCCGCTTGACGATGTCGCCCTCTTTAATGGTCTTGTCCTCGCCGAAGATAACGACGCCGACATTGTCGGCTTCGAGGTTCAGCGCCATGCCCCGGATGCCGCCTGGAAACTCGACCATTTCGCCAGCTTGCACATTATCGAGACCGTACACGCGGGCGATACCGTCGCCCACTGAGAGCACTTGCCCGATCTCCGAGACTTCTGCTTCCTGGCCGAAATTCTTGATCTGCTCTTTGAGGATCGAGGAAATTTCGGACGGGCGGATTTCTGTGAGCTCCATCAGCTGGCCTCTTTCATCGCCTTTTCTAAGTTCTTAAGTTTTGTACGTAAGGATGTGTCGATCATCTGACTGCCAACCCTAAGGATAAGGCCGCCAAGAAGACTCGGATCGACGGTAACGGTGAGTTTTGGGCTCTTCCCGAGTTGCTGCTGCAGCGTCTCGGTTAGATCCTTTGCCTGGGCCTCCGTCAAGGGATGAGCCGAGATGACCTCGGCTTCGACCTCGCCGCGTTCTTTTGCCGCGAGCCTTTTGAAGGACTGAATGACGCTTTCCACCGCGAACAAGCGCCGGTTCCTGGCAAGCACGAGGAGAAAGTCCCGTGCCAAGCCGTCGATGTCCATCGCCTTCAAAACGGCGGCGAGGCCATGAAGCTGATCTCCACCCGAGAACACCGGGCTGCGAACGAAACGCTTGAGGTCGGGGCTGTTGTGCAACGCATCAAGAAAACGGCCAAGCTGGGCTTCGGCCTTCTCAATCCCGTTGTTTGCCTTGGCGAGCTCGAAAAGCGCGCCAGCGTAACGCTCTGCTACCGTTGATAATTCGCCACCGCTCGCCAAACCGGTCTCTCCAACAGTCCAATAGCCGCATGGATGCGTCTAGCGCTCCGCGTGCCATTAACAAGCCTAAAATTTCCGGATTGCAGTCCGGCTTATGCCTGCGGGGCTTCTAGCATAGGCCCGCGCTGCATTGCAACCCAACCGCAGGAGTTTTTGTCATTTTAAGGTGCTGTTTTGCTTTTGCTAACGCCTCGCGAGATGTGCGAACTCGGCCAGCACGGCTTCGTAGGCGGAGCGCTTGAAGTTGACGATGAGTTTCAGCACCTCGTTTGCGCTGGCCCAGCGCCAGGCATCGAATTCCGGTTTGTGGCCGGCGGGCTGAAGATCGACTTCCTGCTCGGCGCCGGTGAAGCGCATCGCGAACCATTTCTGGCGCTGTCCGCGATATTTTCCCTTGAGCGCTATGCCGACGGCCTCGGGCGGCAGGTCGTAATGAACCCAGTTCTTCGTTTCGGCGAGAACCTCCACGCTGCGGACGCCGGTCTCCTCGTAAAGCTCGCGGTATGCGGCGGCCTTGGGGTCCTCGTCCGCGTCGATGCCGCCCTGGGGCATTTGCCAGCGGTAATCGTATTCCTCCTCGACCAGCTCGCCTATGCGCCGTCCAAGCCAAATCAGTCCGTCCGCGTTAAGAAGCACGATGCCCACGCACGGGCGGTAAGGAAGCGCACTCGGATCTTTCAAAGACATTGCGTATCTTTCTTTCTAATCGCTTACATGGAGGACGAGAAGGGGGGCGAAAAGCCGGGCAAGCACCGTCGATGAGCTGCTGTACGTATCGTTGCCGCACGGGCGTCATGCCCGCGAAGGAGCGTGTGAAAAAATCGAAATTGCAGCCTTCGGCGAGATTTCCGCAGCGTCATTCCCGCGAAGGCGAGAATCCATTTATCAAGCTGGAACAAGCTCTTATATGGATCCCCGCCTGCGCGGGGACGACGCTGCGGCCCGGATTTCAACCGGGTCGCCGATTCCTTCACACACTCGAAGGCGGGAATCCACTTCAGCCGTTGGAACAAGACCTTCGCGGGGACGACGCTGCGTGCATAGACTTCACGCCGGAACACCTCAGCGGGCATCATTGCCGCGATGGAGCCTCGGACGCCACGCCTTCGCGGTCGGGGAAGCGCACCGGGCGGCTTGGCGATGACGGAGGCGTTCCAGCTTCCGCGCGGCCATCCACCACGCGATTGGTGGAATCGTCGGGAATTTGCGAAACGATCTCAGGCAGCGGGCCAAGCTTGGGCATCTTGCGCGTGTCGATAGGCAGAACGAGTTTCAGATTGTATTCGTGGCCAGTGCCGGAGAGCGCGAAATAGATCAAGCCCCCCCCGAAAATCGAGAAGAACAGCCCAGCGGCAATCAGAAGCGCTCTCATGGTCTAAACTCCTCTGTCCAATACCCCATCCGGTTGGATACTTCAGAAGGCCCCCTAAGCCTGTCCCTCTCCCCGTTGGGGCGAGGGAACCCTAGAATATCCGCTGCGGATAATTCAGGCGTCCTTCTCCCCTCGGGGAGAAGGACAGAGTGAGGGGGTCTTTGACAAAGGCAATCAACCGGATTTGGCATAACTCCCTCTGCGCGGAAAAAACTAAAAAGGTCCACGCCACCGGCGTGAACCTTTTCGTTCTCAGGTCATGACGCCAGCACTTGCTAGTTCGGCACCGCCGATGCGGGCACCGCGGGAACTGCCGCGTTCTCAACCTTCTTTGCGGTCTCGATTTTCTTGCCGTGCAGAAGATCGATGGCGGCTTTCAGTTGCACGTCCTTTTCCTTCTCCTTCGGCACGTAGGAAACGCTTCCCGTTGCCTCAGGCGCGCTGTCGTTCTTCAAATGGCCGCGCAGGCTTGCCTCACCCTTGGGTGCGAACGCGGTCATCTGCGCTTTCATGTCTGCCGGAAGCTCCGGCTCGACGATGTAGTCCGGACCGATGCCGGTTGCCTGGATCGAGCGCCCCGAAGGCGTGTAATAACGGGCCGTCGTCAGGCGCAGGCCCCCATTCGCGCCAAGCGGGATCATCGTCTGCACCGATCCCTTGCCGAAGGAGCGCGTTCCGATAACGTTTGCACGCTTGTGATCCTGGAGAGCACCAGCGACGATTTCAGAAGCGGACGCGGAGCCGCCATTGATGAGCACCACTATCGGCTTGCCGTCGGTGACATCGCCCGGCTTGGCATTGGCCCGGCTGCTCTCGCTGGCGTTGCGGCCCTTCGTCAAGACGATCGCGCCCTTATCCAGGAAAGCGTCGGTGACGGCGATAGCCTGGTCGAGCAAGCCGCCCGGATTATTCCTGAGGTCGATGACGTAGCCCTTGAGCTTCGGACCGATGGTCTTCTTGAGGTCGTCCACCGCCTGCTTCATATATTCGTAAGTGTGCTCGCTCTGGAACGTCTTGATCTTGATCCAGCCGACATCGTCCTCGGCGCTATATTTGACGGGATTGATGCGAATGATATCGCGCACAACCTTCGCTTGGATCGGAGTGGCAACGCCCTTGCGGATGATCGTCAGCATGATTGGCGAATCTACTGGGCCACGCATCTTCTCAACCGCCTCGTTGAGCGTCAGCCCCTGGATCGAATTCGCCGTCGAGATGGGTGATGTAGTCGCCTGACAGGACGCCAGCCCTATCCGCCGGTGTGTTGTCGATGGGGGCGATCACCTTGACAACGCCGTCCTCCATCGTGACCTCGATGCCCAGCCCGCCGAATTCGCCGCGGGTTTGCACCTGCATGTCCTGGAATTCTTTCGGCGTCAGGTAGCTCGAATGCGGATCGAGGCCCTGGAGCATGCCGTTGATCGCATTTTCGATGAGCTTCGTGTCGTCGGGCTTTTCGACATATTCGGAGCGGACCCGCTCCAGAACTTCGCCAAACAGGTCGAGCTGCTTATAAATGTCGGCGTTGGCCGCAACGGCCTGATCCCGGCGCGTGGAGTGCAATATGAATATGCTGGCGCCGCATACCAGCATGATTAGGAAGGCACCGAGCGCCAGTTCCGATTTGCGCATATATCTCAACCTCTTCCTCCCGCTGACCACCATGGTGCGGGATCGATTGTCTGCTGATCTCTACGAAACTCAACGTAGAGAGTTGGGCGGGATGCCGTCTTGTCTCCAGATCTAGGTTCCGCGCCCATTGTTGCAACAGGCTCGCCCACAAGAACAGATTGGCCTTGAGTGACTTGAATCCGGTCCATACCTGCAATCACAATATGATATCCCCCACCGGGGTCGATAATCAAGAGTTGACCGTAGGACCGGAAAGGACCTGCATATAAGATCGTGCCATCGCAAGGCGATACGACCTGGGCGCCAGGCCGCGTTTCGATGTGAATTCCTCTTGAAGCCGCGCCATCGCTGCCCGCTTCTCCGAATTTGACCAGCAACTTGCCCTGCACCGGCATCGGCAGAAGCCCTTGCGAATTCCCGAAGGCGATGGTGGCCGCCATCCCGCCGGGCTGCATCGGCGCAACCTGAACCGCCGCGTCGGCTTTCGCCAGCGCCGCGGCCTTGCCCTTCTTGGCCGCGGCATCCAGGGCAGGAAGCATTTCCTCAAGGCTCTTGATGCCCGCCGAGTTGATCTCGCTGGCGCTCTTCAGATTCTCCAGGGTCTCCTCGGCAATTTCGAGCTGCTCGCTATTTTCGATAAGCAGTAAATCGATTTGCGATTTCAACCTGGCGTTCTGGGATTGCTCGGTCTTGCGCCGCTGCTCCTGCAGCTCGGCCTCTTTTTCGGCGGCGTCGAGCCGCTCCACTTCATCGGATATCTGCTTGGCGAGCTTCTCGACATCCTGCATAGAACGCGGCAAGAACCATGCCGCTGCGGATCATCTTGAGCGCATCCTTGCTATGGGTGAACATGACCGGGGGCGGCCGCTTGCTCATGCCTTGCAAAAGCACGAACAATGCCGACATCTGCGCGGCTTTGTCGTCGAATTTCTCGCGCTCTTCCTTGATCTTGGCGCGCGTCTGCGCGAGATGCTCCTCGATCTCGGTCAGGCGCTTCTCGGAGAGTGTAAGCGCCTTGGCCGTTTCCTGAAGCCTCGCATGCATCCTGGCGCGATTGGTGGCAAGCGCGCGCTGGTCTTTCGTCAGCTCGTTCTGCTGCGCGCGGATTTGATCGAGGCGCTGTTTGCGCAGGTAATAGAGCTGCCGCGCCTGCGCCGCATCCAGCTTGCCGTCCGCGCCGGCTGGGCGCTTGGGTGCGGCGGGGTGGCTGGGTTTCTGCGGGGCACGGACGATGGGCGCCGCGGCGGAGGTGCCCGTGCCATCCGTTTCCTGTGCGCCAGCTTGGAACGCCGCCAGCAAAATGCCCGCAGCCGCGCCCAAACGAACCAAACATGCGAGCCGCAAGGCCATGATGCTTCGCGTCACCTTTCCCAATGTATAAGGCCGGTCCACCTGCTGCCTTATAAAAGCAAGCTCCTCCGGCGGCAAGGCTTGCTTCTCCCCAATTGGCAGGGCATTTCACTTGAGGTCTCACGAATTGGTGAAAGCCCGCTGTTTCATGGATTTTGAACCGCCACAGGCTATATAAGCAAAAAACTGGCAAAATTTCGAACGTAGGAGAACTGCATGGCCATCGCACCTGGAAGCAAGCTGCCGCACGCCAAATTCAAGACAATGACAGGGACGGGGCCCACGGAAGTTTCGGCGGAAGAGCTTTTCGAGGGCAAGAAGGTGGCTTTGTTCGCCGTTCCGGGCGCGTTCACGCCAACCTGCCATGCCCAGCATTTGCCTGGGTACCTGCAGCACGCGGCCGAATTCAAGGCAAAGGGCGTGGACCTGATCGCCTGCACAGCCGTGAACGACGTGTTTGTGCTCGATGCCTGGGGCAAGGCGAGCGGCGCGGAGGACACAGTCACCTTCCTCGCCGACGGCAATGGCGATTTCGCCAAGGCGATCGGGCTTGAAATGGATGGCTCGCCGATTGGCTTCGGCATCCGCTCGAAGCGCTACGCCATGCTCATCGACGACGGCGTGGTGAAGGCGCTGCACATCGAGACGCAGCCCGGAGTGGCCCAGGAAAGCAGCGCCGAACGCCTCCTCGCCGATTTGTAGGCCGCGCGCCGGCCCGAACTGGCGATCCACGCAACGCGCATTACCCCTCACCCCAGCCCTCTCCCCATGGGAGAGGGAGTTCGCTCGCAGCGGTTGTTCGGGCGTTCCCTCTCCCATTGGGAGAGGGACAGGGTGAGGGGTAACGCCCTATGTCCATGCCTCATCCTTCAGCGGTAGCGTATACCCGCCATAAGCCTGGCCGCGACAATTGGCCTTGCTGCAAAACACCCCGGCATGGTATGAAAATCTACCCAAATCATCATACCGGCCGGTGGCATCGTGAAAGCGCTACTCCAAGCCTCCTTGCATCTCTTCGACGACTTGCCGAGGGCTTACCGCGGGAAAACGGCGGCGATCTATATCCTTTTGGCTGCCGCCAACGTCCTTAGCTGGGGCTGGGCCTGGCTTCTTTTCGCGGACCGCCCTGCCCTGCTTGGCACCGCCCTCCTCGCCTATGTCTTCGGCATCCGGCACGCGGTGGACGCCGATCACATCGCGGCAATAGACAATGTCGTCCGCAAGCTCATGCAGGAGGACAAGCGGCCCGTCTCCGCCGGCTTCTTCTTCGCGCTCGGCCACTCCACAATCGTGATCCTCGCCTGCGTTGGGATCGCGCTCACCGCATCCGCGCTCCAAGGCGGGTCCTTCAAGGCGGTTGGCAGCGAAATCGGCACCGCCGTTTCAGCTGTGTTCCTGCTGGGCATCGGCCTAATCAACATCATGATCCTGAGGGACGTTTGGCGCTCCTTCAGGCGGGCGCGGACCGAAGGCTTCGAGCAGGGCGGCCCGGAGGCGGACGTACTGGGCGGCGGGCTCTTCTCGCGTCTCTGCGGCCCGCTCTTCCGCGCCATCTCGCGATCCTGGCACATGTACCCGCTGGGCGTGCTGTTCGGATTGGGCTTCGACACGGCGACCGAAATCGGCCTGCTCAGCATTTCGGCGGCGGAGGCTGCGCAAGGGCTTTCGCTTGGCGCCGTGCTCGTGTTCCCCGCGCTGTTCACGGCCGGGATGGCGCTGGTCGATACAACCGACAGCGTGCTCATGGCCGAAGCCTATGGCTGGGCGTTCGTGCACCCAGTGCGCAAACTCTGGTACAATCTCACCATTACGGCGGCGTCGGTCGCGGTGGCGCTGTTCATCGGCGGCATCGAGGCGGCGGGGCTGATCGCGGATAAGTTCGAGCTTACTGGCCCGGTGTGGCGAACCGCCGCGAACCTCAACGCGGACCTCGCCAATTTCGGCTTCGTGGTGATCGGCGTCTTTGTTCTGAGCTGGGTTATTTCGGTGCTGATCTACCGCTGGAATGGCTACGGCGAGCTGGCCGCCGAGCCCGTGCCCGTCCGGAATTGAGCGCTTTGGCTCGCGACTTTTCGGCCGCCTCTGGGGGCTTGCGGAAGGCAACGAGCCGCAGCGCTAGCGGCGCAGCCTTTTTGCGCCCGATCCAGATCGGCCTATCGAGAACGCCTGCGCTTTCCGCGCCTTTGAGAGCGGCCAGGATATCGAACGGCTTGCCATCCTCGCTGAGCCAGCGCGCGCCTTTCCAGCCTGGGCGTATGACGATATCGGCGCCCTGTTCCAGGACATGCGCCACAGGATCGGGATGCATGAACCCAAAGTGAGCGCTTGTCGCTCACGATAAACGTTCGCTCCATCCGTCAGTTCGATGCGGCTAAAGCGTTCGCTTGGAAGATCGAAGGTGCAATGAAGCCGCCATAGGCCATTGTTTTCCCGGGCTTCTTTTCCAGCCTTGGGCACGGTTGTCCCATCGAGAAGCCGGATGCGCCTGCCATCCGCCGCAGGTGCGGCCCCGCTTCCAAGCAACTGGCCTACGAGGTGCTCCATCCAGGCACTGCAGTTGCGCAGGCGCTGCAGCAAAGCAACATTCGAGAGGTCTGCAAGGCCGGCGGAAGCAGCCCACGCGCTTGTCGATCTCAGCCTCATGCCGCCGAGGCAATAGGCCAGCATCAGCCTGAGCAGATCGGTGGCGGACCTGACCGCCCGTGGACGCACGAAGGCCCGCTTCTCGCTGGCCGAGACTGCTATGGCTGCCGCACCGCCAAGCCGCGAAAGTGCCCTCTGCCAAAGCTCGTTCAGAAGCGATTCGTGAGACATGCCATGCTAGAAACTGACTCGATTCCATCTGGCAAGCCTTAAGTTAGCTGAAAAGCCTTATGTTAGCGCGTAGGCGCGTAGGGGGGGACGACGCTGCGGCGAAATTCCGTCCCTCCCGGCCGTTTCGTTGTAGCCGGACGGCAAAGCGCTACTGAGCGGCAACCAGCTTGGCTGCCAGCGTCGGATCGAGCTTCGCCTCCTCCGCGGTCAGCACGCCCTCCCCGGCCATCTCCGCGAGCTTGCGCCGCGCCTCTTCCGCCTCGCGCTGCCGCGCCCAAAGCCCGGCATACAACCCTTCGGCCGCCATCAGCGATAAGTGCGTGCCGCGCTCCACGATCTGTCCCTTATCCAAGACGAGGATCGCATCGGCATGGATCACGGTCGAGAGCCGGTGCGCGATCACCAGCGTGGTGCGGTCTTTCGCGATGCGGTCGAGCGCGGACTGGATTTCCTTCTCCGTGAAGCTGTCGAGCGCGGAGGTCGCCTCGTCGAGCATGAGGATGGGCGGCGCCTTGAGGATCGTGCGGGCGATGGCGACGCGCTGCTTCTCGCCGCCCGAGAGCTTCAAGCCCCGCTCGCCCACGGGCGACTTGTAGCCCAGCGGCAGCTGCTGAATGAACCCGTCGATCTGGGCCAGGCGTGCCGCCTCCCTCACATCCTCGTCGCTGGCGCGGACGCGCCCGTAGCGGATATTGTACTCGATGGTGTCGTTGAAGAGCACGGTGTCCTGCGGCACGATGCCAATCGCCGCCCGAAGCGAATCCTGGGTCACGTTGCGAATGTCCTGGCCGTCGATCAGGATGCGGCCGGATTTCACCTCGTAGAAGCGGAAGAGCAGCCGCGAGATCGTCGATTTGCCAGCCCCCGAAGGCCCCACAAGCGCAACCATATGCCCGGCGGGCACCTCGAAGTCGACCCCGCGCAGGATCGGCCGCGCCTTGTCATAGGCAAAGCTGACATCCTCGAACCGGATCGCGCCTTTCGACACGCTGAGCGGCTTGGCGCCCGGCTTGTCCTTCACCTCCGGCGCCTCGGCAAGCAGGCTGAACATCGCCTCGATATCCACCAAAGCCTGCTTAAGCTCGCGGTAGATCATGCCCATGAAATTAAGCGGCTGATAAAGCTGGATGAAAACCGCGTTGACGAGCACAAAGTCGCCAATCGTCATGCTCCCCTTCGCGATGCCGCGCGCCGCGAACAGCATCGAAAGCACCATCCCCGCGGTGAAGATCAGCGCTTGCCCCGCGTTCAGGATCGCGAGCGAACTGTAGGTTTTGATGGTCGCCCACTCGAACTTCGCCATCGAGCGGTCGTAGCGGTCCGCCTCCCAGCGCTCGTTGCCGAAATATTTCACGGTTTCGTAGTTCAGGAGGCTGTCGACGGCCTTGGTGCTGGCCTCCACGTCCGCCTCGATATATTCGCGCCTGATGGCAATCCGCTTCTCGCTGAAAAAGAAGCTGAACCAGGAATAGAGCACGATCATCGCGAGAACGATGGCCACAAGCTGCCAGCCAAAATAGAAGCCGAACAGCAGGCAGACGAACAGCACCTCAAGAATGGTGGGGATGAGGTTGAACACGCCCATACGGATGATGAGATCGATGGACAGCTTTCCGCGTTCCAGCACGCGGCTGAGCCCGCCGGTTTTCCGTTCCAAGTGAAAGCGCAGCGACAGATCGTGGACATGGCGGAACGTATCGGTGGAAAGCACCCGCGTGGCATGCTGGCCGATGCGCGTGAAAAGTACGTCGCGAAGCTGCACGAAGCCGATCATCGATAGGCGCGCAACGCCGTAGGCGAGGATCAAGGCAAAGGGAATGGCCAGCGCGTCCGCCGCGGCGGTGGCGTTGCCCGATTGGCGGGAAAGAGCGGTTAGCGTATCCACCGCAGCCTTGTAGGCAAGCGGCATGGCAATCGTGACGGCCTTGGCGGCAACCAGCGCTATGCCCGCGAGCACCAGCCTGAGCTTGAGATCGGGCCTTCCCTTCGGCCAGACGAAGGGGAGCAAGTACCTCAGGATCGCCGCATGATACGCGTCGGCTTGTTCCGGGGCAGGCGCGGAACGGGAAACGGCGTGATGACGCAATAGTGCCTCTTCAGGTGTGGGCTTCTGGCCTAATGTTGCAGCTCGGGGCTAGTGTCCCTTATGTCTCCGGATTGCCACGCGAGCGTGCGCTTAATGGGGTGGCAATTCGAAGACGGGACACTAGAAGGCGGATCGCACGCCCTCCATATAAGCGCTCCCTGAGCAATAGCGAGAGTTCCAATCCCTCAAGCGGCGGCCAGGCTTGGCGTTCGGACCCTCTTGACCTTCGCCGCAGACAATGTGAAGACCGGCCTATGAAATCAAACAAGAAAACCAAACGTCTCTGTGTTTATTGCGGGTCCGGCTCCGGGCTCGATCCCGCCTATGAGGCCGCTGCCGCGAAGCTTGGCCGCGACATGGCGGAAGCTGAAATCGGCCTCGTTTACGGAGGCGGCGGCAATGGCTTGATGGGCGCTGTGGCCGCGGCGGTGATCGATCATGGCGGCCATGTCACCGGGATCATTCCAGCCTCGCTCTTGGAGCTTGAAAACGCGGCCGGCAACATCAGCGAGCGCTACGTGACCAACGGTTTTCACGAGCGCAAAATGCTGATGTTCAATCTTTCGGACGGGTTCGTCGCCTTGCCCGGCGGCGTCGGCACGCTCGAAGAACTGGTGGAGCAGCTCACCTGGGCGCAGCTCGGCCATCACGACAAGCCCATTTTCATCGTGAATACCAAGGGCTATTGGAACCTGCTCCTGCAGTTGTTCGACAGTATGCGCGCGCAACACTTCATCCGGCCAGGCTTGGAATTGCCCTATATCGTGGTGGACAATGCGGAAGACGTGGTGCCCGAATTCCTGAAACGCAGGCCAAGCCGCCGCGCCGCCGCGCCTGGGCTCATTCGGGCATAGGGACTTCACGCAACCTGCGGCGCTTCGATCTGGCAGAAAACCGCGGTGTGGCGCCTACTTCGCAATACGCAGCCTGCTCAGCGTTTGCGCAATATTCTGGAACGTCGTGACGAGTCCCTCCGCAGTGGGATTGTGGAAATAGGTTGAGTTGGAATCGGTCGCGCATTGCTGCAAAATCCCCAAGCTGTAGCTGGTGATTTTGCCGTACCCGATCGTATAAAGCAGGATGCGCCCCGTTTTGCCATTCGCGTCCGTTACAGCCTTTATATTGTCGCAGAGCGCTAACTCCTTCACATCGAGATTATAGTCCCACAGATCTTGAACTCCAAGTAGGTTCGATGGCAGAGTACTGACACTATTGAGATGCGACTTGGTGCCATTGGCATAGCCATAGGCGTTAAAGACAGACACATTAAATCCGTTCAAGTCGTTCGGGGGGTTGTTGCCGTCCAGAACGTAATTCTGGCCGTCGGTCATGAGGATGATGACTTTGACGGTTTGGGTATCGGAATACGGAGCTGGCTGGCTGTCAGGAAAAATGACGGGAGCGACATTGGGAGAAATAAGATGCCAGCCCCACTCCAAGCCTGCCGGTATGACGGTGTTGCCTGCCGCAACCATGTTGTCGATTGCATCGAGGAGCGCCGCCGGATCGTTCGTAAGGGGAATGATCGGCGCGCGAATGCAATTGCTATTGGGGCCGGGGGTTTCGTTGTTTGACGTAAGTCCGCGATTTTGCGATGTGGGATTGCTTGTGTACTTAGCTGTACAAGACTGAATATTTCCCCCAGCCACCGCGTCGGTTGGATAGTTCCATTTTGCTGAGCATGCGCCGTCTGCTAAGTAGTCGTTAAAAAAAACGTTGGCGGTGCCGGCGGGTGGACTGGGTTCGTCGGGTGCGAAGAAAGGCGTGAAAAGTGTGTTTGAATCGCTCCGATCGGGCGCAACGTCGCTGATGTCGTAATTCACCTGTTTGCCGTTTACGGTCTCCGTGCGCTGCCGGACGCACCCGCCCCAGTTCCAGGCTGGAGTTTTCGTCGCGCTCGCAAGGCTTTTAGCAAATGTAATAAGTGAAGTGTTAGTGGGCACGGAGATGTTCTCCTGGGACATCGAACCTGCGCGGTTTTGAGTGTCTATCCAGGCCGGAGGGTTATTGGAGTCGACACCGGTATACGGACCGAGGACGTTCACAGAGGTGGTGAACGGCACGATGCCGACTTTTACAAACCGGTTGCCGGCGGCCGGCAAGAGGGTATTGACGAGGGCCGTGGCGGCTTGCTTCACCCCATCTATACCGCTCGTGCCCCCATACTTCTGGCTCATCGAGTCGGTGTTGTCCAATACGAGCACAACTTCGAGATTGGCGAAGGTGACGCAGCTGGAGACAGTTGCCGAAAGCGTATTGTAGCCAATCACGGGCAGGAACGCGGTGTTCATCGTCAATTCGTCTGTGACGTACACGGCGGGGGTGCCGGGGGCGGCGGTGGCCTGCGGACAACGGCTGTCCGGCAGCGTCAACTGCGTCAGGGTGAAATTTGTCAGCGTGGCTGAAGGATTTTGGTTTGTAAAATTGGCGCTCACAAAGGCCTGGGCCTGTGTTTGTGCCTGATCCAGGGGAAGTCCCGCGGCACTGAGCGCGGCCGCGTCGACCGCCGCTGCCAGCTGGTTCTTCATGACAAGCAGCTGGCCCATATCGACAGCCACGCCGATCAGTACCACGAAAGGCACCATGAGCATGGCAACCAGGTAGAGAACAACCCCCCTTGTGCCGGCCCTAAAGCCAGAAAGTTTCGCCCGAATGCCCCGCAACATGCCCCCTCGCGTACAAACAGGATTGATTTTCAAGAAGGATTATCTAGACCTGGACATTAGCGCGGGCTCTTGCGAACAATCAACGGGTTTGTGCATGCAGGCATCGCCCGTCATTGCGAACCTAGCGAAGCAATCCGGAGACAACGGTCACGGCTCTTTGCTCTGGACGCCGGCGGCGGCTGAGGCCGCGTCGGGATGACGTTGTGCTGGCACGCGGCCTAGAGTGGGCATTTATGAACGGGAAGCCAAGGTGAAGACCGATCGTGCAAAACTGAAGCTCCGCATTGTGGCAGGCATTCGCGGCGAGCGCGGCGCGTCGATGCTGGAGTTCGCGTTCGTTGCCCTTCCGCTGTTCATGTTCATTTTCGGCATCCTGGAAGTTGGCTTGATTTTTTGGGGCACCTACGACCTTGACTTGGCGACGTCGGTTGCGGCGAGAATGATCCGCACCGGCCAGGCGCAGAACGCCGGTATGATCCAAAGCGGAATGATCACTCAGGTTATTTGCAATCAGGTCTCCATCCTTTCGGATTGCGCAAACACACTCCAGCTAAGAGTGATGAGCTTCCCCGATTTCACCCATGTCCAAAGCTTCCTTCAGAGCCCAGCTTCCAGTCCTCTAAGCCAGGGCAACCTCGGTACCAGCTTCCCTTACCAGCCCGGCGGCCCATCGACGGTCAATCTGGTTACAGCTTATTACGAGTGGCCCCTGATCGGCATATCCGCTCTTTGGCCGGGCAAGCTTGCCGACGGCAACGTTCTCTTGCAGTCCTCGGCGGTGTTCAAGACCGAGCCTTACTAGGGGTGACCAGGATGCGCGATTTCCTTCGCAACCGCCGCGGCTCGATCCTGATAGAGGCGGCCATCGCCTTCCCGGTTTTGGTCGTCATCCTCTTAGGGATGGTGGAATTCGGCCAGGCGCTCACGGTCAAGCGCCGGAATGCGCAGGTGGCCAGCACCGCGGCGGACCTCGTAGCCCAAGTTTCCTGCGTCACCACCTCCAATTTGCAAGATATCGCGTATATTGGCGCGACAATCCTTGCGCCCTATTCCCATTCGAGTTCCATCGCCGGTCTCCGCATCACCAGCGTCATGCAGAATGCCAATAACGCGACCGTGCAGTGGAGCTATGGCTCAGGCACTCTCACCGCGGCCAGCCAAGGCGACACCTATTCGCTGCCGTCCGGTCTCGCGAGCCTGAACCGGGCCATCATCATAGCGGAAGCGAGCTATAACTTCACTCCGGCGGTTGGCCAATTCCTCACGAGCGGGGTTACGTTTTCGGCGAAGGCTTATAACCAGCCGAGACTGACGTCCTCGGTGACGCTGCAGGGGTGGTGCTCGTAATCGCGCTGACAACGCTTTGGCTAAAACTGCTTTAGTTTTTCGCCCCCAGCGCTTTCAGTTGCGCGATGGCGGCCTCTATACGCATCGCGATCAGCTCGCGCCCGCGCGCCGGGCTCGACCGGCCCGGGTCGCCGGAACTGCCTGGCGCCTCAGTGAAAAGGCCCGGCCTCGCAATTTTGCCCAGATCGACGCCCGAAGGATGCACGGCCATAAGCTCGGAAGTATCGATGATGGCGGCGTGCTGGCCGATTGAGGCTGCCGTCTCGCCCTCCGCCTCAAGCCGTTTCACCTGCGCGCTGTCGTCGTAATAGGCGTCGAGGCTGGCAATACGGACGCCCTCGCGCTCCCACTCCTTGGATAGCCGCTCCGCCACGCTGGCTTGCACCGGCAGGCTATCGCCGTGGTCGCCCATGAAGCAGATGAGCGTGAAGCCGTGGACTTTGAGGCTCCTCGCAATCCCCTCCAGCATGGCGCCAAACGCAGCCTCCGGAACGCCGAGCGTGCCAGGAAAACGCATGTGGCCCGTGGCGGGCTCGTAGCCTCCTTCCGGCACATAGGAGAGCACCGGAGCCACGAGCGTGCGACCGGCGGCCTTGGCGATTTCCCGCGCGGCCCAGCCTACGATATAATCGTGCTTGCCAAGGATCATATGCGGCCCGTTCTGCTCGATGCCGCCCGTGGGCACGAGAACCGTCTTGTAGCCTTCCTGGATCGCGGCGCGCACCTCGACCCAGGTCATATCCTTGAGTTCCACGGTGCCCGGCAAGGCTGCCCTCAACGGCTGGCTGGATAGGTTGGCCGCCGCGGCGAGCGCGCAGACTGCCGTGAGCAGAATGGCAGCCAGCCTGCTTCGCGGGCTAATCGTCTTAAATCCGGTCAATTGCTGCATCGGCTCAGGCAAAGGTTGTCGCGGCGTTTTCTGGCAGGATAAGTGAACGCAACGGGTGGAAACAAGACTGGAACGTTTTCACATTCATAGACTAAGAAACGGAAATGTATCAGCAATTTCTGTGGCGGAGTGGGAGAGAGCCGAATCCATGCTATAATATTCCGATTTATATGGCATATCGCCGGGTCATGGAATAGGTCGTGCGCGCCTGAAATGCCGGAACGCCCTTCAGTCCAACCATGATGATTGCGCAGGCGAAGCTCCCGCTGAACTTGCCTCCGGCGGCGCTAGTACCAGCCGCAAGGGGGCGAACTTCTTGCGGCAGGGACTAGGAGATTTACGTTCCGTTTACGCCGCAACGCGCGGTCCGGGCCATCCGGCAGCGCGGCGCCTAACCGAAGCGCGCGGGCGCCTGCGGGTTATTCGCCGGGTTCGTATCGTGCTTGTACATCCGCGCGATCAGTCCCGCGCCAACGAGCGGCTGCAAATCCGCCTCCAGCGCATCCGCTATTTCCCTGTCATAGACCTCCCTGCCGGCCACGTGGAGCGTGAAGGACTTGAGGTACTTTTGTTTCTTGGCGGCGTCCTCGATTGTGGCTTTGGTCCAGCGATAGAGCGGACTGTCCGCCTCGCCCAGCTTTTCGGCTTCGGCAACGTATTCCGCAAAGGCATCGTACACGCATTTCAAGGCCGCACCGTGCTTGGCCAGGAGTTCCGGCAGCGGCGACAAGGCAGGATCGCTGGGATCGTTTCTCGCCATTTCCGCCAGCTTTTCCGGTAGATCGATCCGTATCTGATATTTCCAACCGCCGCTCATGCCTTGCCTCCTTGGCTCAAACCGCAATCCTCTTTTGCCGCGGCCGGCAACGGGGAGCCAGCCTTTTCGTTCCGCGTCGCGCCGGGCGGCGGGGAAGCGCGCCTCGGGCGCAGCTTGAGCGTGAAGACGCATCCTCCGGCGCTTTCATTGCCGATGTTTATCTCGCCGCGATGGGCATCCATGATACGCCTGACAATCGAGAGCCCCAAGCCTGCCCCCGAGGAGCCCCTGCGGTCCTTGCGCCAGAACCGCTGGAAAATCTGCTCGCGCTCCGAATGCGGAATGCCCGGCCCTTCGTCCGCGACCGACACGGCGCCTTCAGGCCGGACCGCGATTGTTACCGTGCCGCCCTTTGGCGTATGCCGGATCGCGTTCTCGGCGATGTTCCGCACCGCGCGGAACAGGACCTCGGCATTGCCGTTGACCGGAACCGGCGTTTCGGGCGCCTCCAGCAAAATCTGCTTGCCCTCCGCGACCGCGAGAGGGGCAACGAACTCCGCGACATCGACGCAAACGGCCTTCAAGTCCGCGCTGTCGCCGGGCGCAACCGAAAAGGCTTCGAGTTCGGCCATATCGAGGAGCTGGCTCACGATCCGCTTCATGCGCGCGATGTCGCGGCTCAGCTCTTTCGCGATTGCCTTGTCGGGGATGGTATCGATCCTCGCCTGGAGGATCGACAAAGGCGTGCGCAGCTCGTGGGCCGCGTCCGCGGTGAAGTCGCGCTGCACGAGGAAGCCCCGCTCCAGCCGTTCCAGCGCCTGATTGATGGTATCGACCAGCGGCCTGATTTCGCTCGGCATTTCTTCGAGGGGAAGCCTGACGTCGGTGCGCTCGGGGCCGATCTCCTCCGCCATGTCCGACGCCTTCAAAAGCGGGCTCAGGGCTTTGCGGAAGATGCTCACGTCGATGACGAGCAGCGAGAGCAGAATGGGGATGGTGATCCAGCCCACGCGGCCGAAGAATTCCCGCACAATATCGTCGATCAGCACGTCGCGGTGCTCCAGATCCTGGGCGACCTGTACGAAAACCGTGGCTCCGCCGATCTTTATCGGAATGCTCGCGCCGGAGAGGATCGCGTTCTGCCCCTTGGTTTCGAGATATTCGGGATCGCGGCCGCGCCCGGAATTTTCGAATACGGCCGCGCCGCCATGCAGCGAGGAATAGAGCACGCGCCCGGAAGCATCCACGATGGCGTACACGTAGCGGCCGTAAGCCTCCGAGAACAGCGTCGCCAATTCCGGCGGCAGATGCAGCGCGATGCCGCCATCAGGTTCTTGGGAAAGGTGGCTTGCGATAAGCCCGGCATTGTCGCGCAACGCCCTATGCTGCAGATCGCCGGCCGCGGACCGGAGCAGCAGATAAAGCGCAACCGGCATGAAGGCCGAGGTGATCGATATCGCGACCACATGCAGGAAGATGATGCGCCGGGTGATCGACTTGAAAAAAAACATGGCGCGTTCCTGGCCTCACGCGGCGGTGATGAGATAGCCGACGCCCCTGATCGTATGGATTACGGCTGTGGCGGCCAGATCCTGAAGGCTCTTGCGCAGGCGGTGTACGTAGACCTCGACCGCGTTCGATCCGACATCGTTCGAAAGGCCGAATATCTGGTCTTCGACAACACGCTTGGAGACGACGCGGCCGGTCCTGCGCAGCAAAATCTCCAAAACCGCAAGCTCCCTTGCGGATAGCATATGCGGCTGGCCATCGATGAACAGCTGGCGCCCCACCGTGTCGAACACCAGATTGCCGAGCTCAAGCGAGCGGCCGAGCAACTGCCCCGGCCGGCGCAGCAGCGCTTCAAGGCGGGCAACCAGTTCCTCGACCGCAAAGGGCTTCACGAGATAATCGTCCGCCCCCGCGCGGAGCCCCGCCACCCGGTCGTTGACGCCATCCCTTGCGGTTAGGATCAAGACGGGCACGGCGTTCTGGCGCGACCGCAGAGTGCGAAGCACGGTCGAGCCGTCGGCGTCCGGCAGGCCAAGATCGAGGATGACGGCGGCGTAATGCGTCGAGCCCAGCACGCTCAGCGCATCGGCAGCCGTCGTGACGGCGTCCGCGTCGAAACCGGAAGCCCCCAGGCTTTTAACCAGAAGCTTCGAAAGCTCCTCATTATCTTCAACAAGCAGAAGCCGCATTCAGCCGGTCCGCCTCCCTGCGCTCGATTGCTAGCTTCATATAGGCGAGATGGCCGGAAAGGCAAAAAGTGCTTCCGATTACGCCGATGCCTCGATCACGCGGGATTTCGCCGCAGCGCCGTCCCCGCGGAGGCTCATGGGGGCTAACGTAACGCCAAGCTGCATAATGAACTGAGCGAATCTCCCCTCACCCTGTCCCTCTCGGCAAGCTCGCCTTGGCGAGCTTGCAACTTATAGCGTCCGCATTCGCAAGCGAATGCGGATGGGGGAGAGGGGACGCCTTCTCAACGGCCGCGACCGGACTCCCTCTCCCATGGGGAGAGGGACAGGGTGAGGGGAGATTTGCTTGTTCGTTCTACTGTGCGCGGTCGTGTTAGCGCCCATGCGCCCGCGCGGGAATGACGCTGCGGCACCGCTACGGTTCGGGCTAGGCCCGGCAAGCATTCACCGGATCACAACTATTTATGCTAAGAATTAGCATCGGTTTGGAATTTGCGCCCGTATGGAGCCTGCCATGACCACAAGCTCAAATCCGCTCGACCGCTTCTACCACTACACGCTGGCGAAGCAGACGGGCGGCCTTTCGCCGGCGGCGCTGTGGCTCGCGTTCATGGACTGGGCGCTGCACTTGAGCCTAGCGCCCGGCACGCGCGCGAAGCTTGCCGCCAAGCTCATTTCTTCCGGTTTCGCTTACCAGGGCTATCTCGCGAGCGCTGCCGGGCTGGACGGAGGCACGCCCGTGCCCGCCGTGGAACCGGCCCCGCGCGATAAGCGCTTCTCCCACTCCGAATGGTCGCAATGGCCTTATAGCGCGCTGACGCAAGGCTTCCTGCTTTGCGAGCAGTTCTGGGATGAGGCGACGCGGAATGTGCGTGGCGTGAGCGCCGATCATGAGGAAGCCGTCAATTTTTGCGCGAGGCAGCTCCTCGACATGGTGGCGCCGTCCAATTTCCCAGCCACCAACCCGGAGATACTGGAGCGGACGCTGCACGATGCCGGCACGAACCTCGTGCGCGGCTATTGGAACTTCCTCGAAGAACTCGATGCGGCGGGCCGCGGGCCTCCCGCCGGCAGGCGCCGAGGCGTTCAAGCCAGGCAAAACGATAGCCGTGACGCCCGGCAAGGTGATCGCCCGCACGCGGATGATGGAGCTTATACAGTATAGACCTAGCACAAATACTGTATATCATGAGCCGATACTGATCGTTCCTGCCTGGATCATGAAATATTACGTGCTCGACCTTTCGCCTGGCAATTCCCTCGTGCGCTATCTTGTTGGCCAAGGCTTCACGGTTTTTATGATCTCTTGGAAAAACCCTGACGAGAGCTACCGCGACGCCGGCATGGACGACTACCGCCGCCTGGGCATCTTGGAAGCACTGCACGCCATCTCCAAAATCGTGCCGGACCGGAAAGTGCATGCGCTCGGCTATTGCCTTGGCGGCACCTTGCTTTCGATTGCCGCCGCCGCCATGGCGCGCGACGGCAACGAGCGTCTCAAAACGCTGACACTGCTTGCCGCGCAGACCGATTTCAGCGAGCCCGGCGAGCTTGAGCTGTTCGTCAACGAAAGCCAGCTCGCTTTCCTGGAGGACGAGATGCAGGAAGTAGGTGTGCTTGAAGCCGGGCAGATGACGGCCAGCTTTCAGCTTCTGCGCTCGAACGATCTGATCTGGTCGCGGCTGCTCAAGAACTACCTTCTGGGCGAGCGGGAGCCGCTCAACGATCTCATGGCCTGGAACGCGGACGCGACGCGCCTGCCCGCGCGCATGCATTCCGAATATCTGCGCAACATCTTCTTCGAGAACCAGCTCGCCGAGGGCCGCTATCTCGTGGACGGCCACGCCGTCGCCTTGCGCGACATCAAGGCTCCGATTTTCGCCGCCGGCACCGAATGGGACCATATCGCGCCCTGGCGGTCGGTTTATCAGATCAATGTGCTGGCCGAAAGCGATGTGACCTTCCTCCTGACCAATGGCGGGCATAACGCCGGTATCATCTCCGAACCGGGGCATAAGGGCCGGCATTACCGTATCGCGACGCTGAAGGCCGGCGAGCCCTACCACGAGCCCGACGCCTGGCTCCATGAGCACCAGCCCATCGCCGGCTCGTGGTGGCCGGAATGGGTGAGCTGGCTGAAGCTCGGCTCGAACGAGTTCTGCGCGCCGCCTCCCATGGGGGCGCCGGACGAGGGATATCCCCCGCTGTGCGACGCGCCCGGCACCTATGTTTTGGAGTAGCGGGCGCACCAGTTCAGCTCCTGTTAACCCCGTTTTGCCGGCTTTTCCGGCGTTTCGCGCCGTCTTTCGATGTTGAACTAATATAACAGAAGCGCTTTAAGGAAGCGTTTAGCCTCGGCTGAGGCGGTCTATGTATTTGACATCAAACACAAATATACATCACAGTCATCTTTGTGGGCGTCGCTTTGAAGGCGTAATATTGGTTAATATTAAACTTGCGCGTATATTTAAGCGGATTTTGGAATCGTGGAAATCGGCCCAAAACGGGAAAAAATTCGCAAAAATGCGGCGGCGAAAAATACAAAAATCGGCATTTACTATACGCGGATTAACCATGCTCCGCCGCCTACGCGCGTTTATGTGCCCTTAACCCGCCGGCGGAGCTTTCGGCTCCTCTCACCCCTGCCCCTCTCCCACAAGGGGAGAGGGGACGCCTTCTCAACGGCTGCGACCTGCCCCCTCTCCCCTCGCGGGAGAGGGCTGGGGTGAGGGGGCCTTTTTTTCGCTGTTTGCGCGTGCGGGCCGCCCAATTTGCTATGACACCGCCCGCACAATTGGATATATCCTTCGTGCTGAGGCACGGGGGTGCACGTGGCGGGCAAGATCTTCGTCAATTACCGGCGCGACGATGCGAAGGCGGAAGCCGCCCGGCTGCACGACCGGCTGGCGCAAAGCTTCGGCGCCGCCAACGTCTTCATGGACGTGGACAACCTCCTGCCCGGCGAGCGCTTCGACCTCAGGCTCAAGGAGGCGCTGGCCGGCACGGACGTGTTCCTCGCCGTGATCGGCGCACGCTGGCTCGATTTGCTGGAGGCGCGGGCGGCAAGTGGCGAGCGCGATTACGTGCGCGAGGAGATCGCCGCCGCGCTGGCAGCCAGGATCGTCGTCATCCCCGTGCTCATGGATCGCGCGCCGCTGCCCGAATCCGCGAGCCTGCCCGAGGATATTCGCGAGCTGGCGCTCTATCACAAGCACGACGTGGAGTACGAAAGCTTCGGCCGCGATGTGGCTGCGCTGATCGCAGCCATCGAGGCGCACCGGCGGGCGCGGGACAAGCAAGCAGCGGAGGCCGCGCGCCTTGCACAGAAACGCAAGAGTGCCGAATCCGCGCAAAGCGCGATTGAGAAGGCGCGGGTCGAGGGCGGAGGGAGCAGAATCGCGGGTATTCTGAAGGTTCTTGGAAGCTTGGTGGCGATTGGGTTCGTTCTGGCCGCGATTTACTCTTACCGAACCTGGGGAGGAAAAGCGGACGACCGCGCCACGCAGGAATCACAATCGAGTCCGGTACAGACGGAACCTCCAAGCGCTGCCGTTGTGCGTGTGAAGAGAAACGGCGACGGTCGCTTCGCTGTACAGCTCGGATTAACCGAATAGGCGTGCCCATGATTGTAGACACCAGCGCCTCCACCGTCGTGCTAAACTCCGACGATGCTCGCCAAGTAGGGATTCAGACGGATTCGCTGAACTATACAATTCCCGTGGAGACCGCAGATGGAAGGTCGTTTGCCGCGCGTGTCACGCTCGATAGAGTATCTTTGGGGGAGTTGACGGTGGAAAAGGTCGAAGCCCTCGTGACGAAGCCGGGCGCGATCAAGAAAAGCTTGCTCGGTATGAGCTTTTTAATCCGCCTACGGTCCTACGAGTTTTCAGGGGACCACCTCCTGATGCGCGGGTAGGTTAACGATTGCCGCCTGGATCGCGGCCATGACCGCAGCAGGCAATCCAATTTCCGGCCTTCGAAGGTTGCGCCGGCGCTGCATGCTTGGCGCGGCGCAATTTCAATCATGATTGCGCGCAAAGACGACCCTGTGCAAGTCGCGTTGATCCGCCCTTGAAACCGGTACCCTGAGGGGTCTATATTGTAAAGGATTGCGTTGTGCGGATATTCAAGAACGCATGGTTCGTTCGCTTTGCGAAGAAGGAGGCGATCAGCGACGCGCTCCTTTGTGAGGCTGTCGAAAGAGCCGGGGCCGGGCTTATCGATGCGGAACTTGGCGGTGGCGTCATAAAGCAGCGCGTGGCTAAACCGCCGAGAGGCAAATCGAAGGGCTGGCGGGTTATCCTCGCGTTCAGGAAATCGAAGGTAGCTTTTTTTCTGTTCGGCTTTCCCAAGAGTTCCCAGGCCAATCTCAGCGAGGATGAATTGAAAGCCTTCAAGCTGGCTGCAAAAGAGCTTCTGGAGTTGAGCGAGAAGAAACTCAACAAGCTCGTGGAACAAGGGGCGATGACCGAGGTGCGTTATGAAGAAAAATTACCGGAGTGAAGCCCTTGCCGCTGTCCACGAGACGATGGAGGGCCTTTACGAGGCAAAAGTTATTGCCAAGACAACAATGCGCAAATTCGATGAGCTGTGCCTGACGCCAATCGAGCCGCTGGCGCCCGAGGAGATCCACGCGCTCCGCAAGCGTGAGGGGGTGAGTCAAAACGTTTTTGCCCGCTATCTGAATGTTGGGAAAAAGCTCGTCGGCGAGTGGGAACGCGGACAGAAGACGCCGTCCGGGCCATCGCTGAAGCTCCTTTGCATCGTAAGGCAACGAGGGCTGGAAGCCATAGCATGACGGCTTCAAGGACGTGGTCCGCGGGAGAAGCAAGGCGCAGGAAGCGTTGCGGATGTGGGCGGAGGACGCGCTCGCCGATGGCGAGGCCCTGCCCGCCCCCCGCAGCTTCGAGGAAATCGCCAAGGAGCCGGACATTGCGGAGGCATTAAGGGAAGGTGCAGCCCTGGCCATCGTGCCGCTGCTGATCGAAACCGGGCGCCCGGTCAAAGCGAACCTGTCGCTGGACGCCTGGCTGCTCGCCGCCATCGACGACGCAGCCGCGGCGCGCGGTCTGACGCGGTCCGCGTTTCTCTCCAGCGCCGCGCGGGAGAAGATCGCGGCGGAGGGGTAGGATCTGCCGGCTACTCGGCCATTGGCGGTTTGCAGGCCGTCTCCCTCGATGGGATTTCCATCTCCACGCTGCCCATCAGTTCGACTATGCTTCGGATAGCGGCGTAGAGATCCTCTAGCTGCGGTTCAGGCGCGTGGCAGCCAAGAGCCTCCCGCAAAACGTCCCGCGCTTCGGCTTCGATGCTCTTGCGGTGGAGGGTGGCTCGCGCCTCAAGCCGGCGCCTGAGCGTCTCATCGACATCGGGGATCGTTATGCTGTCCATTGCGAGGAGCCTCCTAGAGTTGGGGAAGCCTAATCGGGCGCGCTCGCGGGAGCTGCGCCGGCAGGCGATACGATCACCCCGCCGGCAGCGGCTCCACGCGAACCACGCGGAACGTGCGCATCACGTCGTCGTCGTGCTCGCGGATGGAGACATATTCGCCGACCGCGAATTTGTGATTGCCGAGCCGGTAGCCGCCCTCGTCGTCATCCACATCGCCGTGGACGTCGTAATGGAAGGCCCATTGCCCGCCCGGCTTCCTGACCAGATGCCCGACCTCGTCGGCCTCGTTCAGCCAGAAGCGTTTCACGCGGCAGCGCTCGCGGTATTTTTTCCAAGCCGCGGCGTCGAGATGGCCCTCGTCATCGAGCGGCCCCACGAACTCGTAGCCGTGCCGGCTGCTGCCATCGGGATGTTCCCGGTCCCTCGCCAATTCCAGCCTGATTTTCTTAAGTGTCATGGAGAAGTCTCCACCTGCTGAAAAGCTTAATGCGATACAAGCGTCGGAACCGAAGTATCCCGGAGGATATCGCGGCTCACCCCGCCGAAGAGCATCTCCCGGAACCTGGAATGGCTATACCCGCCCATTATTAACAAATCGCAGCCGTTATCCAGGAGCTTGGCCAGAATAGCCTCGCCAGTTGAGCCGCCAGCCACGTAAGAGACCTCGAACGCCGCATTGATGCCGTGCCGGGTGAGAGTAGCGGCGAGCGGGGTGCCATTGGCTTCCGCGGCGGCGCGCTGCTCCTCGCTGTCGATGAAGGTGACCGCGCGCACCGATGTTGCGCCGCGGATGAGGTCGAGCGAGTCGAAAACGGCCCTGGCCGCCTCGCGCGTATCGTTCCAGGCGATGACGGCATGCGTTCCGACAGGCTTGTCCGCAACTCCCGGCGGCACGATCAGCACTGGCCGCCCGCATCGCATCAGCGCGATTTCGGCGAAATCGCTCCACGCGTCGGAAACCTCCTCGCTAGGCTTGCCGCAAACGATCAGGTCCACGCTGCGGCCCTGCTGCGCGATCACATCGGCGCCCATGACATAGGATGCTATGAAGCCGTGCCACTCATGCGTGACCTCGCTGCCTTGGAAAGCCTCCTCGAAGGCGCGCTTGGCGGCGGCGGCGGCATCGTCGCCGGCTTTCTGCAGCCTGTCGATGACCTCCTGGGAGACTTCCGCCGGAAACTCGCCGTAAACTGGCAGGTCCGGAGTAAGATGCAGCCCGATTACATGGGCGCTTCTTGCGCTCGCTATTTTGAGGACCGGCTGCAGCGTGGCCGCGGCGTTCTTCCCCGAGGGGACATAGACCAAAATCGTCTTGATTGACATGGTGGCCGCTCCCGATCTCGCATTCAATCTTGCATTACCGGAACATGCTATTCTTCAAGCAATGGCGCGGCTTTGACCTTCATCAAAAGCGTTGGAGCAACTTTCCATCTGGGCGACGGTGCTTAAGAGTTCGATATCCGGGATGGTGATATCGCGGCTGGACGGCAACGCGATGATTTCCTTGGTTTTCAGCCGGCTGAATTGGCGGCTTACGGTTTCAAGGGTAAGGCCCAGATAGTCCGCCATTTCGGCGCGCGTGAACGGCAGCTCGAAGTGGACCGTATTGGCGCTGGCGCCCGGCGCCCTGGGCATCCGCCGCGCCATCATCAGCAGGAAGCCGGCAACGCGCTCGAAGGAGCATTTACGGCCCAAAAGCAGCGTCCAGTCCCGGCAAACGTCGAGTTCCCGGATTGTCATCTCGAAAATCCGGCGCTCAAGCTGGGGATGGGCTTTCATGAGCGTATCGAACGCGGCGCGCGGATAGGCGCAAAGCTCGACCTCGGTGGCGGATTCGGCGGCATAGCTATGACGCCGGTTCAGCGTTTGGCCCATGAAACCAGGCTGATGGATAAGGCCGATGATGTGCTGATGGCCGTCGGCAAGCGTCTTTACCAGCTTAACGATACCCGAAGTAATGCTGAAATAATGATCGGCCTCGTCGCCGTCGCGGAAGATGACGTTATGCGAGGCCAAAACCCTGCGCCGCGAGATCTGCAAGAGCTGCGCGCGCGCCTCCTCGTCCAGAGCCGCGCAGATGCCCTCGTGTCTAACCTGACATGTGTCGCAGCGCGTGCGGATGCCGTGCATTGCATCTCCCGTACCTGTCACGGTTGTGAGCATAGCACGGCGAATTCGGCCAGCAAACACATTTACGTCCGCCTGCCTGTTGAAAGCCGGAACGTTCAAACATATCGCCAAGGATTATTTAACGCTCCGCTCACGGCCAGCCCATGATATTTATCAAATGGCGGTAATACCTTGAGCGAAGCTTTATTGCCTCCATTAAAGCGGAAGCTCATCTCCAAGGTGAGGCCTGACTTGTGGATTAGGCAGCTTGGTCAAATCTTTGGCAACCTCTCCGAGGAGCACCGCCTTGACCTTCTCGCTAAGCGCCGCGCGGATAACGCCAAGCGTTTCCGGTGCCGCCGCTATGACGAGACGGTCGAATTCGTTGTTCGCCAGGCGCCGGTCGAGGTCCCCGGCGAGGGACTGGGCGAAGCGCTCCTTTTCGCGGCGGTGAAGATCGTCGCGCTCGATGGCGTGGCGCACCACGGTTGCCGACTCGTGCACCCGGCCGGGCCTTTCCGCGCTTAGCTCGTGGTCGGGCTTGATATCCTGCGAATGCTCGGAATCCGGCACCTCGGCCAAGGGCTTTCCCCGGCCTTCCGACACAAGCAGCCGGGCGCGAGCCCCATCGGCAATCAGGACGTAGGTTCGAATTGGCTTCATTTGCGGTCTCCTTATCCTTGTTGCCTTAAGGGTTGGCGGCTGCCTATCCCTTGCCGCTCAGGCTCTTAAGATAGGCGATGAGGGCGCCAACCTCTCTTGGGCCGAACCGCCACTGAGGCATGTCCGGATGGCCCACCACGATTCCCTCGCCAAGCGCCTCTTGCAGGTTCTCCACATGGCCCTTGGCGGCGATGTCGCGGAACGGCAAGGCGCTGGCATGCGGACTTGCGCCCACCATGCCGATGGCATGACAGCGGGCACAGAACTTCCGGGCAATCTCATGCCCCGCATCGATCTTTGCCGCGCTCTGAGCCAAGCATAGGGCGGGCAGCCACAGCGCCACGGCCAGCCCCGCGCAAAAAATCGTTCTTTTCATGGTTGCCTCGCCGGCGTTTCGAGAGCATGGGACGCTCGATTGGAGCCGCCGTCATTGCGAGCGGAGCGAAGCAATCCCGGCAATATGTGTTTGCGCGGTTGCTTCTGGATCGCCACGGCGGCCAAGGCCGCCTCGCGATGACGGTGCGCCCGATGCTTAGAACAGATAGAATTCTTCTTGCAGCAGGCCCTTCAGCTCGGCCGGCAGGACTTTGCGCAGCTTCTCGATCTCGTGGGCGTCGATCTTGTCCGCGATGACCGCGAAAACCGCCTTGACCTTGCCGCCAGCGCCGGCGCCCAGGTTACGGCCCGCCTCTTCCTCCACGGCCGCGAGAAAGTCGTCGAGGTGGCGCGTCTTCGTCTGAGGCTTGCCCGGCTGCCAGCCTTCGTAATAGAAGCCGCGGATCAACATCGGCAGCTGGGCGCCGAAATGGACGGCATTTTCAGGTCCAACCCGGTCCCTGAAGGTGTGCAAAGTAGCCCGCAGCAACTGGTACGCATAATGCCGGTCCGTTGTTGGGATACGGGCCATCAAATCCTTGAGCCAAAGATTAGTTTGCTGGACTGTGGCGTCGAATACGTCGAGACCCGTCGTCATGATTAAATTCTCCCTCAAAAGCGAGGCCAATTCCCTTCCGGGATCTTGCTTTAGAGGACACCCGCGCCCCCGATAACGCCATGACCGATGTCAAACCGGGGCCGCGCCTGCCCGTTCCTCGCCGCGTTCATGCGCATACAGGTAGTCGCGGGTGAGCGGCACCGCGTCTATCCGCTTTGCGAGCTGGATCTGAAACACCGCCATGTTCTGATACCGGAAGCTCACCTCGGCGCCGGCAAGATAGAACTGCCACATCCGGCAAAAGCGCTCGGACCATAAGCCGGACGCCTTGTCCCAGGCTGCCTCGAAGTTCCGGCGCCACGCCGCCAGCGTCTCGGCGTAGTGCAGCCTCAGAACCTCGATGTCGGTTACGATCAGTCCGGACTTCTCGATCGCTGGCACGATCTCGCTGAGCGCTGGGGCATAGCCGCCAGGGAAGATATACTTGGTGATGAAGGGGTTCGTGGAGCCGGGCCCGGAAAGCCGCCCGATGGTATGCAGGAGGGCCACGCCGCCATCCTTTAGGCAATCGTTGACCTTGCGGAAAAAGGTGCCGTAGTTCGGTATGCCGACATGCTCGAACATCCCAACCGAAACGATGCGGTCGAAGGCCTCGTTGACGGTCCTGTAGTCGCAAAGACGGAAGGCCACGCCGGTTTCGCCCTCGGCCTCGGCCCGCGCCCTGGCTTGCCGCTCCTGCTCCACGCTCAAGGTAATCCCCAAGACCTTCGCGCCCGCCTCTCGCGCCAAATGCAGGGACAGCCCGCCCCAACCGCAGCCGATGTCCAGCACGCTCTGGCCGGGCGAAAGGCATAGCTTCCTGGCGATATGCCTTTTTTTCGTAAGCTGGGCCTCGTCGAGCGTCTCGGCTCCGGTTGCGAAGTAGGCGCAGGAATATTGCTTGTCCTTGTCCAGGAATAGGTCGTAGAGCGAGCCCGGAAGGTCGTAATGATGGCTGGCGTTGCGCCGCGCCTGCCGGGGATTGTTCATTTGCCTCAGAAGGCGCGTTGCCCGCCGGAATCCGTCGGCTAGCCCCATCCAGCCTGGAAGGTCGCCATTGCCGATATTGCGCGTAACAAGGCTCAGAAAATCGTAAATCGTGCTGCCGGCCTCGAATTCGATCTCGCCATCCATATAGCCTTCCGCGATCGCAAGCTGCGGATCGAGGAGCAGCGCCCGCTCGATCCAGGCATCGCGGAAGTGGACAGCCACCGGCTTGCCGGTGTTATCGCCGAATTCATGGACTTCGTCCCTCCAGTCCCGGACTTTCAAATGACCGGACCGGACTATCGATCTGAAAGCCCGCCAAATTAGCGCGGGGCGCGCAGGCTTGTGGAAGTCTAGCTGTTGGATTGCGCCATGGGTCATTACAACCAACCCTCATCTTGGCGTGGCACCTCAAATATAGCGGTGTCTGGTCACGCCATCGGACTACTCAACGCGTCAATTAACGTGGTGATTAGATTGTTCCAGCGGAACAGGCTCTCATCTTTGTGATTTGTCAAAGTACGGCACTCCGGAACCGGCCTAATATTCGCGGGCAGGCTCTAATGCACAGGCTTCGATATGCAAAACCTTCATCTTGAACGGCGCGATTGGCAGAACATTCTCGATCATATCTCGCGCGCGGAGAGCTCGCACAAGGTCACGATAGAGGTCGACCGCGAAGATCTCGGCGCGCAGAGGGAGGTGGAGAACGTTCCGCTTCACGGTGTGAGCTACGACCCCAAGGGCGACTCGATCGCCATCCGGGCCGGGGCGGTGGAACACATGATTGCGCGGCCCGAACGGATCGACGTGGCCCACGCGGGCACGGACCTTATCGCGATGGAGGTTACGGACACAGGCAAGACGCGGCACCTGGTCACCTTCGTGCCGCCACTGCACCTGCCCGACCTCTTGCTGCCCGCATACCGCTAGTTCTGTCCGGGCGCGAGTGAAGACCCCCTCACCCTGTCCCTCTCCCCGTTGGGGCGAGGGAACGCCAGAACTAGCGCTTCCCTTAAAGAGAGGGCCGTAGCTTGCCCCCTCTCCCCCTGGGGAGAGGGTTGGGGTGAGGGGGTCTTCACTCGCGCTTCTTCGGACACGGACAAGCGCCAGCGCCTTGCCGATGGCGGCTGTGAAAGTGCGGTTTTGCGGCCGGCGGAGCGGAAATCGCTCATCGGCCGGCTTCCCAAAATAGGGCGAATCGCCGATCCGATGCAATCGGCGGTTGGCGGAGGGCCGTGTGCACAGGCGCGGAGACGCTGCAATTCAGCAACTCCATCGCGCGAAAAATCTTTTCTATGTAGTATTCGGCTTCCAGTGTGACGATTCGGCGATTAGCTTCAGCGCGGCGCGTTCTGTGCTGCGTCCCGGAGCGCGCGGTTGTAAATATTTATCGATGCAACGGGAATACCACATGCTGTTCAGAAAGTCTTCCGGAACCCGTCTTTTGCAGGGAATGCGCCGATTGGGCGTTCCCGCGGCGATTCTGCTAGCCGGAAGCTTGCCTCTCCATGCGGAGACGCTGAAGGAGGCGCTGACCGCGGCCTACCTCTATAATCCGACATTGAAGTCCGCGCGCGCGCAGCTTCGCGCCACTGACAACAACGTCTCTCTCGCCAAATCCGGGTATCGCCCAACCGTTTCGGCGGTGCTCCAGGACGGCTACGAGAACTCTCGGGGGAAACTAGCCCCCACGGCAACGGCGCCCGGCTATATTCCGATCTGCGGGACTGCCGGTACTCCCGGTTCGGGTTGTACGCCCGTCTCATCGATGCCGCTGAGCAGCCTTGCCAGCGGCAGCCTCCCAAATGGCCCGTCCAATCCGAAGAGCGCGCAAATCGCGCTGCAGCAAAACGTCTTCGACGGCTTCCGCACCTATAACAATGTCAAGGGCGCCGAGTCGCAGGTGGAAGCCGGCCGCGAGGATCTTCGCGGCGCCGAGATCAATGTGCTTCTCAGCGCGGCGACGGCCTACATGAATGTCGTCCGCGATCAGGCAATCGTGAACCTTCGTCAAAACGCCGTCAAAGTGCTTGCCGAGCAGCTGCGCGCGACCGAGGACCGCTTCAAGGTTGGCGAGGTGACACGCACGGATGTGGCGCAGGCACAATCCGGCGTTGCCCAATCGCAAGCCGATCTGAGCATTGCGCAAGGAACGCTTTACGGCGATCAGGCGCAATTTGCACAGTACATCGGTCATCCGGCCGGCACCTTGAGAGATCCTGGCCCGCCGTCGAAGCTGCTGCCCAAGTCGCTGCAAGCCGCCATCGACATTGCCGAGTCGGAGAACCCCGGGGTGCTTGGCGCAATATTCCGCGAGCGCGCTCAACAGCATCAGGTCAAACAGCTTAAGGCGCAGCTTCTTCCCAGCGTTTCGCTCAACGCGAGCTATAGCTGGGCAAATCAGCCGTTTGGCGCTCCCTCTGTCGGTTACGAGGCGGATGGCCGCGTTTACGGTCAGGTCAACATTCCGCTCTATGAGGCGGGGAGCGTATCGGCGCAAATCCGGGCCGCAATCGAGACATTGTCCGAGGCACGCCAGAATATCGACGTGCAGCGCGAGATGGCGCGGGCGAATGTCAGCGCGCAATGGGGTTTGAACGTCGCGGCAAAGGGCAACGTGGCCGCCGGCAAATCGGCGGTTGAGGCCACCAGGATCGCCCTGCAAGGCGTCCGGGAAGAAGAAAGAGTCGGACAGCGCACGATCCTGGACGTGCTCAATTCGGAGCAGCAAGCCTTGAACGCAGGCGTGAACCTCGTGTCGTTCCAGCGCGACCTCGTGGTTGCCTCCTACGGCGTGCTTGCCTCGATGGGCCGCTTGACCGCCTCCGATATCGCTTTGCAAGCAGAGCTTTACGATCCAACCCGCTACTATGGCGAGGTCAAGGACGCATGGTATGGCTGGGGCGCCGCGGCAGAGGATCGCCAGGACCCGCGCGTTGCTCCCGTGCAGGAACCAGGCCGCGCTCCCGGCCAGCGATCCACAGACGGTCCGGCATACACCCAAAAATTGCCTCAGATTCCATGAAACGCTAGCGCTGAACCGCCAGCATGGCTAACCTGCCGCGCACTAGGTGTGGGCGAAGTGAGTCGTGTGGGACAGGAATGGGCAATCTTGGCTGGTGTGCGCACGGGGTCTTTAGGGAGCGCGCCAGCGATCGAGGTGGAATGGAATGAACCGCGCAGATCAGGCTCCTGAGCCATCCATCGAGGAGCTCCTTGCGTCGATTAGGCTTATCATTTCCGACGCGGACAAGCAGGCTCCCTTTCAAAAGGAGCCGCGCGCGCCCGGAATGCCGGCTGGAGCGGGCCAGGCCGCGGGCGCGCCTAACGAGGTTGACGCCGGCGAAGTCTTCGATCTTACCGATGAGCTGGTTTTTCCCGAGGAGACTGGCCGCCCTCAACCCGCGCCTCCGCGCGCGGGGATGCGGGGCCAGTCCGGCTTCGACGGGTATTCCGGGCTGCAAGCTCATCTTGGCGTGCGCCGGGCCCCCGCGTTGCCGGCCCCGGATGGCGCATCGGCGATGCTGCGAGGCAGGGCGGGCCAAGAGCGTTTGGACCCCACCGCGGCATTGCGTCCGGAGGCCCGGAAACCCGCACAAGCGCCGGTGTCCGCGCCTGTCTGGTCGCGCCCCGAGCTGCCCGCGGGTGCGGCTCAGTCTCCGATAGCACCCGAGAGGCCCAGGCAGGAGCAGCTCTCAGGACGGCCGCTGGCCAGAAATTGGGCCGGGGATGTTCAAATGCCGGTGCCCGATCAAGGCCCGGTGTCCTTGTTTCCGTCTACGCCGGGCCAGGGGCAGCCAGAAACACCAGGCGCCGGCGGCACCGGCTTGGCCAAGCAGCAAGCGGGTGCGCAGGCAGAACCTCCGGCAGCGCCGGGCGAGGCAGAAGGACCGGCTGCCGTGGCGGCCCTTGCTCAGAGGCTTGCGCGTTCGGCAATCGGCGTGCTTGAGGCAAGCGAGCTTGAAAACGCCAAGCAGGTCGATTTCGAGCACTTGGATGCCATGAGCAGGGCGGAAGTCACGGAGAGGTTCGCCGACGCAATCGAGAGCGTGGCGCAGGCCGTGCAGGAGGAACCGGATCTGCCGGAGATGGCGGACGGGCCAATCTCGCAAACCGCGCCGCAAGAACAGCCCGTGCGGCAAGAGCAGCCGGCGGCAAAAATGGTGGCCGAGGCTGCGCCCGCGCCAGCGGCGGAAGCGCCGTGGGACATCGAGGCAGAGGCCGTGGCAATGGCCGAGGTGCCAGTGCAAGCGGAGGTCAAGGCCGAGAGCCGCGCGGAGCCGGAAGCCGAGGAGGCCGCCGCTGAGCCGGTGCCCGCTCCCAGCCCGGTATCCGCCGAGCCTGTCAGGCCCGCAAGCCCGGTCCAGATGGCGCTAGCCACGCAGCCATTGGCTCCCGCGCCGCGTGCGGCTCAACAGCCCCTCGCGCAGGTCCAGTTCATGGGCGCCGCGCAGCCGCCTGTCTCCGCCACGGGGGGAGGACCTTTGGAAACCGCCGTTCGTGAAATGCTGCGTCCGCTGCTCGTTCAATGGCTGAACGAGAACATGCCGCGGATCCTTGAAAGTGCCATTCGCGAGGAGATTTCGGTGCGCGGGCTATTGCCAAAATCGGACAGCTAAGCCCCACAGCGCGAGAGCCAGTTCGTTCGGGATAGCTTCGGCGGTTGCCGAAGCTGTCCAATTTTTTTATAGCTAGCGGCCAAAGGCCCCAGATAGCGTCGACGCCAATGCTCGAAAAAAACTACAATTACTCCGATATCGAACCGAGGATCTTCCAAACCTGGGAGGAGGCGAAAGCTTTCCGGGCGGGCGCGGCGCTCAAGAAGAATCCGAAGGCGAAGCCGTTTTCCATCGTGATCCCGCCGCCGAACGTGACGGGCTCGCTGCATATGGGCCACGCGCTCAACAATACGCTGCAGGATGTGCTGGCGCGGTTCGAGCGGATGCGCGGGCGCGACGTCCTTTGGCAGCCGGGAACCGATCACGCCGGCATCGCGACGCAAAGCCTCGTCGAGCGCCAGCTCATGGAGCGCCAGGAGCCGGGCCGCCGCGAGCTGGGCCGCGAGGAGTTCCTGAAGCGCGTCTGGGCCTGGAAGGAGCATTCCGGCGGCACCATCGTCAATCAGCTCAAGCGCCTGGGGGCGTCCTGCGATTGGAGCCGCGAGCGCTTCACCATGGACGAGGGGCTGTCGCAGGCGGTCATCAAGGTGTTCGTCGAGCTTTACCGGGCGGGCCTCATCTACAAGGACAAGCGCCTCGTCAACTGGGACCCGAAGCTGCAAACCGCGATCTCCGACCTTGAAGTCATCTCCGTCGAGAAACGCGGCACCTTCACTTGGTCCGAAAAGACGAAGGACGAGAAGCCGTTCGACGCCGCTGCCTTTGCGAAGCTCATCGCGCGCGATCCTGACGGTCATCTCTATTATTTCAAATACCCCCTGACCCAGAAGGTGAAGGGCTACAAGGCGGATCATATCGTTGTCGCAACCACGCGCCCCGAGACCATGCTCGGCGACATGGCGGTCGCGGTGAATCCCGCAGACAAACGGTATGCCGCCCTTCTCAAAGCGGGCGCCAAGGTTTCGCTGCCGCTCGTGGGCCGCGAGATTCCAATTGTCGCGGATGAGCACGCCGATCCAGAGCAAGGCACAGGCGCGGTGAAAATCACGCCCGCACATGACTTTAACGACTTCGAGGTCGGCCGCCGGCACAATCTTGCAGCCCGTCAATATCCTGACCGGTACAGGCAAGTTGAACGATAATGTGCCCGAAGCTTATCGCGGCTTGGACCGTTTCGAGGCGCGCAAAAAGGTGGTTGAGGACCTCGCGGCTCTAAATATCGTCGAAAAAATCGAGCCGAACACGATGAAGGTTCCCTATGGCGACCGCTCGCACGAGGTCATCGAGCCATACCTGACCGACCAATGGTACGTGGACGCGAAGACGCTGGCGCAGCCGGCACTTGAGGCCGTTCGCGAAGGCAAGACCACGTTCATCCCTGAGAACTGGCAAAAGGTCTATTTTCAATGGCTGGAAAATATTCAGCCCTGGTGCATTTCGCGCCAGCTCTGGTGGGGGCACCAGATCCCGGCCTGGTATGGCCCAAAGCTTGAGCGAGAGGCGAAAGGGGGCCTGGATGCTAGTTTTGCCATCGAGAAAGACAGCTCTGGTAACCGGCACGTTAAAGGAACGGAGATCTTTGTAGGCGCGTCGGAGGAGGATGTTCTAGCGGCTGCGTGCAAATATTACGGTTCGAAACACGTTCCCGTTTTCGAAACGGAGCGGAAATATTTGGCTGCCTTGGAAGCAGGTGGAGAAGGTTTCGGGATCTGGCGCGACGAGGACGTGCTCGACACCTGGTTCTCCTCCGCGCTGTGGCCGTTCTCGACGCTGGGCTGGCCGGAGAAAACGCCCGAGCTGAAGCGCTATTACCCGACCTCGGTGCTTGTCACCGGCTTCGACATCATCTTCTTCTGGGTCGCCCGCATGATGATGATGGGCATGCACTTCATGAAGGAGGTGCCGTTCCGCGACGTTTACATCCACGCGCTCGTCCGCGACGAGAAGGGCGCCAAGATGTCGAAGTCGAAGGGCAACGTGGTCGACCCGCTGTCCGTCATGGACGAGTACGGCGCCGACGCGCTGCGCTTCACCATGGCCGCCATGGCCGCGCAGGGGCGCGACATCAAGCTGTCGCTGCAGCGCGTCGAGGGCTACCGCAACTTCGCGACCAAGCTCTGGAACGCCGCGCGCTTTTGCGAGATGAACGGCTGCGTCCGGCAGCCCGGTTTCGACCCCGCGAAGGCGAAAACCACGCTGAACAAGTGGCTCTACGCCGAGACTGGCGCCGCCATCGCGGCGGCCACGGAAGCGCTCGAAGCCTACCGGTTCAACGATGCCGCGGCCGAGGTCTACCGCTTCGTCTGGAATAGGTTCTGCGATTGGTATGTCGAGTTCGCCAAGCCCGTTTTCATGGGCTCGGACGAGGCCGCGAAAGCCGAAACGCAAGCGATGGCGGCCTGGGCGCTCGACGAAATCCTGAAGCTGCTCCATCCGTTCATGCCCTTCATCACCGAGGAGCTTTGGGCGGTGCTCGGCGAGGACGGGCCGAAACGCGAAACGCTGCTGTGCCTCGCGGAATGGCCCAAGGCCGCCAAGAAGGTGGATAGCAAGGCGGTGGACGAGGTCAATTGGGTCATCGACCTGATTAGCGAAATCCGCTCGCTGCGCTCCGAGATGAACGTTCCCCCCGCTTCCACGCTGCCCTTGACGATCACCGGCGCGGAGAAGGAAACCAAGGCGCGCGCCAAGCGCTACGAGAGCTTCCTGAAGCGCATGGCGCGGCTAAGCTCCATCGACGTAGCCGAAGCCCCGCCGCAAGGCTCGGCGCAATTCGTGCTGGGCGAGGCGACAATGGCGCTGGCGCTGGCGAATGTGATCGACCTCGCCGCCGAGCGGGAGCGCCTCGCCAAGGAGATCGGCAAGCTGGAGGCGGAGATCCAGAAGATCGACGCGCGCTTCGCCAACGAGCAATTCATGGCGAAGGCCCCGGAAGAGGTGGTCGAGGAAAACCGCGAGCGCCGCGCCGATGCCGAGGCTACCGTTGGCAAGCTCAACGCCGCGCTCAAGCGGCTAGCCGCCGTCGCCTGAGACGAAATCCGCTTGGGTGCTTCCGCAGCTGTCACCCCGGAAAGCGCCCCTAAGAGTTTCCGGGGGCACCGAGGTTTGGGCTTTTCTTTCAAGGGGCGGTTCAGGCCGAAAGCTGTCATTTGGGTTTTTGGTCGGACTTTCTGGTGCTGGGGGTCAAGCGGGAGCGGCTTGAACCAGCTGCCACAGCGCCGCCTTTGGGCTTATCGCACCGGCAGTTTTTTCAGCCGGGAGCCACTCGATCACCCGTATTTTGGAGCGAAGGAAAGCGCGAATGCGAAAAACAGGGTGGCAAGTTTGGATTTGCTGAAGGACTTGAGACAAAACATGCAAGCATTTTATCGCCGCGACGTGGAGAAATAGGGAGGCAGCATGTCCGAACTATTTATATCGACATATGCAGGCGTAGCGATAAGCTTATATCGGTAGACAGTATCTCGTTCATCGAGCTTGAAATAAATATAAATATTTCCTTCGGCAACATTTAGATCTGAAAGTATAAGAAAGCCATGTTGGTCAGGTCTGAACTTAAACCTTGCATCCCTTGAATCCACCATATCGAACTTATCTTGCGTGACGAAGGCAATCAAATTCGAAAGCGGTTTTACCCGACCAATTACCCCTTTTTTTTTGTCGTCGACGAATATCAACTCAATTCTCGGGCTGTCATCCGTCGGCGTCGGCTTTGGCGGGGCCGCAACAGCCATCTTTGTCTCCTCCGGCCTCTCCGATTCCGGGCGCTGGCCCGAAGACAAGGGGCCCAATGAGGACGCGGATGCGCCTTTCGACGCCACTTTGCCGCGCTTCAACTCTTCAAGTCTAGCCTTGGCAAAGCCTGCATAGACGCTCTCCGGGAAGCGGCGGATGAACTCCTCCAGCACCGCTTCGCTCGCCGTGCTCTGCACCAAGCCCCACGCCTGCGCGTCGGGGGCGAGCGGGGCCTCCGGCCTGCCCGGCAGCAGTATAAGCTCGGTTTGCAGTCGCGACAGCCGCTCCGGCTGCTGCTTGCCGCGGGTTGCAGCTAAAACATCCGCGGTCACATGCTTGAACATAAGCTCGATTTCTAGACCTGGGGTCTCGATGTTCTTGAGCAGCGAAGCCGTGAAGGGGCTATTGCGCCCGGCGCCGTCGCTTGCGGTTTCGCCGGGGACAGTGGCGTAGACGATAAGCGTGTTGCTGCCAACCACCGAGGGCGGCGCCAAGCCCTTAGCCGGGATGAGACCCTTGTACTTCTCGGCCGAAATCCGGCGCATGCGCTCCTGCAAAGGGCTGTCGCGGCAGGCGTCGAGCACAATTACACTTACCTTGGCCGCATTCTCGATTCGCGAGACCACCTCTTGAATTGCGACCAGCTCGCGTAGCGCGCTGCTCTCGGTCTCGGCCTTGAGATCGATAGGTGCGAGATAGCCGCGCTTGTCGATCTGAACGCCATGGCCCGAGAAGAAGAACAGCGCCACATCGGCGTCTTTGGCGGCACTTTCGAATGCGTCGATGGCCCGGTCGAAGTCGCGTATGGTGAGGTCTGTTACAGCCGTCACCTGGAAGCTTAGCCGCTTGAGCGCTGCGGCGATATCCTCGGCGTCGTGCTTGGGGTTATCGAGCGGTGCCAGCGTGTAGTTGGAATTGCCGATCACCAGCGCCACGCGCTTGCCGGCAAAAGCGGCCCCGGCGAGGCCAATAAGCCAGATCGCCAAGAATGCCCGGATCGCCGCTCGCACCGTCCGCTCCGCCCCTCAGCAGGCTCAAATGACTAATTGCTCCACCTTGCCGCAAGCGTGGCGCTGGCGCAAGCCTGTAGGAATGGCATTCCCGGTGTGGCGCGAGCCTGTCTTGCAAGCCCTATGAGGCTCATAGGGCCAATAGGGCGCCTTCTTTCTCATTGGCGGGGACGGGGATTGCAAGGTGATCAATTCCGCAGTGGCCGAGGAGGCGCGAACAGGTTCAGGGCGGGGGCGATGAGGGCCGCTCAGGGGCACGAGTGAGTCTTGGCATTTCGAACCTGATTCGAGCCACACGCCCACTTTCACCTATTGAACGCAGTTTCCGGACTCGGGGGTAGTGCGGGCACGAGTATTTGTTGGCGCGGTTTCCGTTTTCGACCCACAACGCACTTTGAGGAACCGGTTTGCTCCCGGGGCGGGCGGCGGCCGGGCTCACGAACCGGCCATTGTCAGGTAAGCAGGCAATTGGCTTGCGCCGCCGGGCTGCGTCGCGCCGGAAAAAGAGGGATGAGAATGGGTGCGATGCCCTGCCCTCACACGACGCCCGCGGGCAAATGTGTTGCGATTATGGCCGTCGGCCTTACCGGCCGTATGCGGCCCTGAGCGATGCCTAATCTCGCGTGCGATGCTCGCTTGGCGGTTTTTCCGAAGCAATGATGTGAGGCCGCACATGCAGGACCGAAAGTCCCTCCGGATCGCGATCCAGGAGCGCCAGCGCGCTGCCGATGGCGCGGCTCGGCAGCAAGTCGCCCGCTTCGTATTTCTGAAAAGCGCGCGGCCCGCCGCCGATCAATTCGCCGGCTTCCTCTTGAGTTAGCCCAAGCTTCCTGCGGATACGCTTGATCTCCTCCGGTAAAGGCAAGCCATCCGTGCTTGCCTTCAAACGGTTGAGGGCGCGATCCGACACTTTCATGTCTTCGCCCGTATGGATGCTCTCGTCCGATTCCTCGCAATACCAGCCCGGCATATCGAAGACCGCGGTGGCGCCCTTGTATTCAAGCGTCATCGGCCGCACACCGCGCTGCATCGGCGCTCCCGTTTTCGGACAGACCGGATTACTCATCGCCTTTTTCCTTGAACGACAGCAGCAAAAACTCCGTCACCGCATCCGCCGTGAACTTCACATAAAGTGTCCCCGCCTCCGAGGCCACGTGATACACGTCTTGCCAAACCCGATGATCCCCATACGAGGTCATCGATTTGTAGAAGTGCGCACGCTGCATGGTGTGGATCGTCGCCACGATTTCCGCGCGCCCAAAACCTATCGCCGCAGCGCTTCTCACTGCCGTGCCGGTGACGTGGAGTTTGTCCACATCGTCGAAAGCCGCCTTGAAAGCTGTCAGATCGTAGGTTGGCTTTCGCTTCCCTGTCATGGGAGAGTGTGCACCATTATGGTGTAATGTCAAGTAAGTGAAATGAATAGATGTCTGCGGTGTTTAGCCCGTTATTCCGCCCGGTTCAAGAATAGTTCCGCTACCGTAGTTCACAAGACGCAAAGCGATCCAGCAGCGTTCGGGGGGGCTATTAACATAACCCTTGCTCTGCTCCCGGCGCGTCCAGGCTCACGAACCCGCCATTGCCGGTAAGCAGGCAATCGGCTTGCGCCGTCAGGCTGCGGCGCGCCGGAAAAAGGGGGAAGAGAACGGTGCGATGCCCTGCCCTCACACAACGCCCAGGGGAAAATGTGTCACGATTATGGCGGCTGACCCTACCGGCCGTGCGCGGCCCCGTGCTACCGGTGCACTTGGACGGCTGCCTTTTCATCCAGTACCGCCGCTTCCGGTTCTCAAGCGGCAATAGGCGTTTTAAGCGCGCCCTCGAACTGCGTGAGCGCCCAGTCCGCGTCCTGCCGCGTAATCACCAGCGGCGGCGAGACGCGGATCGTGTGGGTGTGCGCGTCCTTGCAGAGGATGCCGCGGCGCCGCAGTGCCTCGCAGTAGCGGCGCGCGCCGCCCGCGTCCGGATGCAGCTCAACGGCAAGCATGAGCCCCCGCCCGCGCACCTCTTTCACAGCTGGGCTCGCAATAGCACGCAGGCCCTCCAGCAGATACGTGCCTTGCTCCGCGGCGTTTTCAATCATGCCTTCCTCGGCGATCACGCGCAGGGCCGCGCGGGCAATGGCGCAGGCCAGCGGATTACCGCCGAAGGTGCTGCCATGCTCGCCGGGCTTGATGACGCCGAGATTTTCCACGCTCGAAAGCACCGCGGATACGGGATAGAACCCTCCGGAAAGCGCCTTGCCGAGCAGCGTCATGTCGGCTTCGACGCCTTCGTGCTCCTCGGCCAGGAGCTTGCCGGTGCGGCCGAGGCCGGTCTGGATCTCGTCGAGGATGAAGATGACGCGTTCGCGGGTGCAAAGCTCGCGGGCGGCGCGCACATAGCCTTTGGGCGGGATGACGACGCCAGCCTCACCCTGGATCGGCTCCATCAGCACGGCGACGGTGTTAGGCGTAATCGCCTTCTCAAGCGCCCGGATGTCGCCGAAAGGCACGATCTTGAACCCCGGCGTGAAGGGGCCGAAGCCGTCCCGGGCGGTGGGATCGGTCGAGAAGCTCACCACGGTCACGGTGCGGCCATGGAAATTGTTGGCAAAAACAACGATCTCCACGCGGCTCTCCGGCACGCCTTTCACCTCGTAGCCCCATTTGCGCGCCACCTTGATCGCGGTCTCGACGGCTTCGGCGCCCGTGTTCATCGGCAGCACCTTGTGCGAGCGGGTGAGCTTGCAAAGCTCCTCGCAGAACGGCGCCAGCTGATCGTTGCGGAAGGCGCGCGAGGTGAGCGTTAGCCGCGAGGCTTGCGCCACGAGCGCATCGCGGATTTTCGGGTGGCAATGGCCTTGGCTGACGGCGGAATAGCCGGCCAGGCAATCGAGATAGCGGTTGCCTTCGACATCCCAAACCCAGATGCCCTCGCCGCGGCTTAGCACCACATCCAGAGGCTTGTAGTTCATGGCGCCATATTCGTTCTCGGCCTCGATAAAGTCTTGAGAGGTGGCGAAGGCGCGGGAGGTGCTGGGAAAGCTGTCGAAGGCCATTTGCATTATCCTTTCGGAATGTTCGGAGAAGTGCTCTTGAGGTCGAGCCGCAGCGTCATGCAGTAAGCGCCGCCGCCCGACATTATGAATGGCCGCAGATGCACCGGCACTGTGGTATAGCCGCGCTCTTTGAGCACGTCCGTGAGCCGTTGCGCGGGCTCGGCCATGACGATCTCGCGCCCGATATTGACGGCATTCACCGCGAAGCGCTGGGCATCCTCATCGCTTGCCTCGATGAGCGCATCCGCCGGAACGCGATCCTTGATGGCGGCGAGCGACATCTTCGAGAACGCCGGCGGATAGTAAAGAATTTCGCCGCCGCTCAACGGCACGAAGCAGGTGTCGAGGTGGTAGAATTGGCCGGAGACGAGCTCCAGCGGGATGACGGGCGCCGCGAAATAGTCCTTGATCGCGGCAATCGCCTCGAAGGAGGACCGGGGGCCGAAGCCCGCCCAGAAATGCTGCCGCGAAGCATCCCAGATGCAATCGCCAGCGCCCTCCTGCCAGCAGCCTTTCGGCGCGCGGGCGACCTCCCAGAGTAGCCCCTCTTCCTTGAGGCGCATGAATTTGCTGAAGAAATGCCGCTCCTCGCCCTGCCGCTCGTGATAGCGAAAGCGGGCCACCATGGCGCGGCCATTGAGCACGACGGCGGCATTCGCGGGGAACACCATGTCCGGCAGCCCCGGCACGCCGTCCATGATGGTGACGCGGGCGCCTGCCTGCCTGAGCGCGCTAGCCAATTGCTTCTGCGCCTCGCGTGCCTGCGTCCGGTTTTGGGCCTCGTTCGCCCGCCAGGCTTCCGGCGTCATCCAAGGGTTAATCTTGTAAGACACCTCGAAGTGGCTCGAGTCCGTCATAAGATATGTTGGCGTGTCAGGCATTGTCCCGTTCCAGCTGCAATTCGAGCAAAGCTCAAACCAATAATCGCTTGGAATCTCCTCACGTTGCAGTATGCAACTTGCACAAATCGTGCCATATCTGGAGCACAATGCTACGTTGGCTTAGCAATTTGCACATTATGGACATGGACGATACGGACCGGAGACTTATTGAGCTTTTGCATAAAAATGCAAGGCTGCCGGTGGCGTCGCTTGCCGCTATCCTTGGCGTTTCGCGCGCGACGGTGCAAAAGCGGCTCGACCGGCTGATCGCGGAGGGGACGATCACGGGCTTTACGGTAACGACCAGCGCCGAGGCCGAGCCGGGCCGCGTGCGCGCCATCATGATGGTCGAGATCGAGGGCGAGCGCTCGGAGACGGTGTTGCGGGCGCTGCGGCGCTTCCCCGAGGTGGCGGCGGTGCATACCACGAACGGGCGCTGGGACCTGGTGGTGGAGTTGCGGACGGACGGGCTCGATACGTTCGACAAGGCTTTGCGCCGCATCCGCGAGATGAAGGGCATCGCCAGTTCCGAGACGAGCCTCCTGCTTTCGACGCATCGGAGCTAAGCGCCGTTGAACTCAGCATGGCCGCGGCTGCCGCGGCCTGCCTGTGGCGTATTCGCGCCTTGCCGCCTGCCGGCCACACAACTCTCTCATGCGTGCCATTCGTCTGGCCCCTGAACGGCGCGGTGGGCCTCAACCACAGCTAGCCAGGGTGATGCTTGCCCACCGGCTGCACAAAGCCCGCTTGCGGCCCTTGGTCCCCCTCAGACTCTGAAAATCGCACCTCTTCCCCGACTTTCAACTCGTCGAAGCGCTCGCCGTCGACGCTGTTGCGGTGAAAGTAGATTTCGCGGCCGTCGCTGCTGGCGATGAAGCCGTAACCTGCTCCAGCATGAAGCGCCGCGATAACGCCGTGGGGCGGAACCTCATGTTCTTTCACGTGACCGTCCCGTTTGCGGACGGCGTCTTGGAGTTGCCGGCGCGCGGCCTTGAACGCATCGCGGATCGTCACGTAAACGTCCTCATGGGCCCCGGTTGCGGCGGGCTCGCGGTTCACCACGATATCGCCGGCATCGGGAACAACGAGATGAACCCGGATGTGAAAGATGTCGCCCTTGTGGTGACGGTGCTGCGGCCGGGCGACCACGACGCGCGCGCTGATGAGCCGTCCGAAGAACTGCTCAAGCTTATCGGCTTCTTCTCTGACACGTGCCTCGATTGCATCGGAATGCCGAATGCCTTCGAAGGCAACTTGAAGGGGAACTTGCATCGTCAACCTCGTTGCGCGTCCAGGCGGTCAAAGGAACCGCACAGCGCGCACAAGATACACGAAGTTGCATCGATATCAATACATCTGGCGGCCGGCGCAAATAGACTAATGCACCAGACCAAGCTTTCATGAAAAGATAACACCGGTAAATGAAACGTTTATATTCTGCGCTATTATTGTTAGGCCATGTTTGATGATCGTCAATGCGGATCAAGCTATATTTCTCTACGAGAAGCTTTCAAAAGCTTTTCTTGTGTAAGATAGGAGTTCTGTTATGGCTACAGCCGCAACCAAAGCACCCGCTCAAGCTCCGGCCAAATCCGCTCAGCCGCCGATGCGTTGGAAAGATAGAGATTTCTTGGGCGGCCTTCGCGATGAGGTCGAGCGCGTTTTCGAGGACTTCGATAGAAGCATGTGGGGCATGCCCACGCGGTGGAGGGGCCTAACCATGGAACCCTTCCGCAAGGCGGCGGCGGCCTTGACCATGATGCCGTCCGTCGACGCCATCGAGAAGGACGACGTGTTCGAGGTGACCGCCGATCTGCCAGGGGTCGACGAGAAGAACGTCGAGGTCAAATTGTCCGGCGATGTCCTGACCATAAGGGGCGAACGCGAGGAGCGCAAAGAAGAGAAGAAAAAGGACTATTATATCTGCGAGCGGCAGTTTGGCACTTTCGAGCGGTCGTTCCAGATTCCCGAAAACGTTGAAAGCGACAAGATCGACGCCTGCTTCAAGAACGGCGTATTGACGCTCACTCTTCCGAAGAAGCCCGGCTCGGTGAAGGCCGAAAAGAAGATCAGCATCCATCCCTGATAAGTGGTTGGCGGCTCATAGGTGCGCCAATGAGCCGCCGCTCCCCAATCCAATATTCCGCGCGGCTTGCTTGTCCCCCGCGAGCATTCACTAAGACAAGGCGGCGTACTTTGTTCGCATGACCTGGGAGCGTGGGCATTGAGGCAATCGCCCGCGTCAACCGGCGAGCAGGCCGGCTGCTGGCGTGCAGGGCGATCCATGCCCTTCCCCAAAGATCACGTCAATGCGCCTCGTCCCAATTGTGGGCGGCGCGGGCATCGACTTTCAACGGCACGGAGAACGCAACGGCAGGCTCGGCGGCGCGCTCCATGACGCGAACCGCGACCTTGATCGTGGCCTCGACCTCGGCATCGGGCGCCTCGAACACAAGCTCGTCGTGCACTTGCAGCAGCATGCGCGCGGACAGCTTCGCCGCGGCAAGCGCGCCGGGCATGCGGATCATGGCGCGGCGCAAGATATCGGCGGCTGTCCCCTGGATGGGCGCGTTGATGGCCGCACGCTCGAAGAACGCGCGCATGTTCCGTTGCGGCGTGTTGATTTCCGGGAAATAAATCTTGCGGCCGAACAGCGTCTCGACATAGCCGTCCTCGCGCACCTTGGCACGCATCGCGTCCATGTAAGCGCGGATGCCCGGAAAGCGCTCGAAATACTTGGCGATATAGTCTCCCGCCTCGCCGCGCCCGATGCCGAGCTGCTGCGCCAGTCCGAAGGCCGAAATGCCGTAGATGATGCCGAAATTTATTGCCTTGGCGCGGCGGCGAACCTCGCTGGTCATGTTCTCGATGGGCACGCCGAACATCTCCGACGCCGTCATGGCATGGATGTCCAGCCCCTCGGCGAAGGCGCGCTTCAGCTCGGGGATATCCGCCATATGCGCCAGCACGCGCAGCTCGATTTGGCTGTAGTCGGCCGAGATGAGCTTCTTGCCGGGTTCAGCGATGAACGCGCTGCGGATTTGCCGGCCTTCCTTGGTGCGGACCGGGATGTTCTGCAGGTTCGGCTCGGTCGAGGACAGCCGCCCCGTCGAGGTGGAGGCCAGCGCATAGGAAGTGTGGATGCGGCCCGTTTCCGCGTCGATATGCTGCGGCAGCGCGTCCGTGTAAGTGCTCTTGAGCTTGGCGAGTTGCCGCCATTCGAGCAGCTTCGACGGCAGCAACCGTTGATCGGGCGTTAGCTCCTCGCTCGCAACCAAGTCTTCCAGCACCTTCGCGCCGGTACTCCACTTCCCCGTCGCGGTCTTCTTCGCCCCCGGCAAGCCGAACTTGCCAAACAGCAAATCCGCGACCTGCATCGTCGAGCCGATGTTGAATTTGCCGCCCGCCAAGGCATAAATCTCGTCCTCGAAGCGCGCGAGGCTTTGCGCGAACTCGCCCGAAAGCCGCGAGAGCACCGCCCGGTCCACCATCACGCCGGCAAGCTCCATCTCGCCCAGAATCGCGGGCATGGGGCGCTCCAGCGTCTCGTAAACCGCGGCCATACCCTCCGCCGCAAGCCGCGCCTTGAACAGGTGCCACAGCCGCAAGGTCACGTCCGCATCCTCGGCGGAATACTCCGTCGCCTTGTCCACGGGCACGCAATCGAAGGTCACAAGCGTCTTGCCCTTGCCCGCGACATCGGAAAACGCGATGGGCGTATGCCCGAGATGTTGCTTGGACAGCGCGTCCATGCCAAAGCCCGCGAGCCCGCCCCGGCCCTGATCCACGGAATAGGCCAGCAGCATGGTGTCGTCGTAAGGCCAGAGCCGCACGCCATAGCGGCGCATCACCACCATGTCGTATTTGATGTTCTGGCCGATCTTCAGCACGCTCTCATCTTCGAGCAAAGCCTTCAGGCGCGGGATCGCATGCTCCAGCGGGAGCTGGCTGATTTGTCCGATTCCGGAAAAATCGAGGCCGTCGCCGGCGCGGTGCGCGAGCGGGATGTAGCAGGCGCGGTTCGGTTCAAGGGCCAGCGCTACGCCGCAAAGGCGCGCGGCCACGGCGTCGAGGTCCGTGGTCTCGGTATCGAAGGCAATGAAACCCTGCTCTGTCGCGGCGGCGATCCAGTCTTCGAGCGTTTGGAGATCCGTGACCTGGGTATAGCCGGCGTGGTTGAACGGGATCGGCCTGAGCCAATCCTGCACCCGCCGCAGCTCTGCGGCTGGACCGGCCGCGGGCGCGGCCTTCCCGGCGTGCGGCTCGCCCGGCGCCGGCGCTTGCGGAGTGGCATCCATGCGCCGCGGCGCTTCGCCGGGCGCTGGCGGCTCGACGCCGAAGGCTTCCGAGATCCGCTTCGTCAGCGAGTTGAATTCCATCGATTGGAAGAACGTCAGCAGCGCATGCGGGTCCGGCTCCTCAACCGCGGTGTGATCGAGCGGCCGCTCCACCGGCACGTTCCGGTCCAGCTCGACCAGCCGCCGCGACAGCCGCGCCTGATCCGCAAACTCGATCAGCCGCTCCCGCCGCATCTTCTGCTTGATGAGCGGCGCCTTGGCGAGCAGCGTTTCGAGATCGCCATATTCGCGGATCAGCTCGGAAGCGGTCTTGATGCCGATGCCCGGCACGCCCGGCACATTGTCGGTGGCGTCGCCCGCCAGCGCCTGCACATCCACAACCTTGTCCGGCGTCACCCCGAATTTCTCGATCACCTCCGGCTCGTTGATCTCCTTGTTCTTCATGGTGTCGAGCATGGACACGCCGTGCTCGATGAGCTGCATCAAGTCCTTGTCCGAGGACACGATCACCACCTCGCCGCCGGCCTCCGCCGCCTGGCGGGCATAGGTTGCGATGATGTCGTCGGCCTCGAAGCCCTCCTGCTCGATGCAGGCCACCTTGAAGGCGCGCACCGCGTCCCGGATCAGCGGGAATTGCGGCACAAGCTCCGGCGGCGTCTCGGGCCGGTGCGCCTTGTAATCGGCGGAGATGGCGTTGCGGAAGCTCACCCGGCTATGGTCGAAAATCACAGCGATGTGCGTCGGCCGCTTCTCGCCTTTGCTCTCGCGCAAGAGCTTCCACAGCATGTTGCAAAAGCCGTGAACCGCCCCGATCGGCAGCCCGTCGGAGGGGCGCGTCAAAGGCGGCAGCGCGTGGAAGGCGCGGAAAATGTAGCCCGAGCCGTCGATGAGATAGACGCGGCTGCCGGGCGGGATGGCGGGAGCGCCTTCCGGTTGCGCGGGCTGGCGCGGGTCGAGAGCGAGATTCGTCATGCGCCAACTATAGGCATTCGCGAGAGCGGCGCAATGTGCGCCCCCGGCGCGGCCAGCGCTTATCCCCTTTTGCCAGCCAGAACACAAGCTGCGGTCTAAAGGGAGAGGAGATGGCCTGATCGCAGATGTGCTGGGGGCGCATGGTTAGCTACCGCAAGGCGCGGTAAGTTGTTGCGGCCATTTCTTATTCCAAAGGCATGAGGGCCGCGCAGTAACGAAACGGAGGCCGGGCCTTTTCCTGGTGGAATAATAGCGCTATATTGCATGCTACTTTGCAGCAAGGACGAGGATAGTAAATCGATAAGGAGCTTTGATTTAGGCGTGGCGCGGGCGGGTTTCGCGGTTGGGCGGAATTGCCCAGGATTGGCGCAAGCGAGGAGGATGGAAACATGAGGGAAAATTGCACCGGCCCCAAAAGCGATGCTGTCCCGCCGGAGGACCCAGCCAGGACAACGGAAGAGACCGGGCTCGTGCTCGATGACGAGTTGCGTTCCGCGGCCAGCCCGTTCCTTTATCTTCTATCGAGCCTTCTGATCGCGCTCGCCGCCTATCTCCTGTACTCCGTCCTGCACGGCTGAGCCGATCCGGCCTGCTGGGCGGTCTACGCGGAGCGCCATGCGGATAGCGTGCCCAGCGACTTCGCAGCTTTTCTCACGTTCAAGCTTGCGAGCGACCGCAATAGCAGAATATAGGCGTGCCGTTTCTCGTATCCTAATTTGTATGGAATTCCATATTTGTTGCACATGAATATTTTTGACTTGGCGGCGTGAAACGAACGGAAATAATCGAGATAAAGGCTGTTTCCGGACAACTCGTTCCTTGCATGGGTAACCCGTGCCGAGGGGACGAATATTAGCTTCTTGCTTCGCTCCCTGATCCGGAAGCAAAGATCGTCGTCCTCGTAGTACAAGAATATTCGCTCATCGAAGCCGCCCAGCTCCCAATACAACTTAAGATCGACAACAACGGCAGCGCCGTCGAGAAAACCGGCCTCCGCGCTCCCGCTCGGCGCCACCTCCTGGGCAAATCCCCGTCCACGGCTTTCCGGAAATGAGACGCTGCGGAACTTTTGCCTCTTGCCCGGTATCCCGATCGCGGGGCCGAAACCGCCTGCATCCGGCCACAGCGCCATCGCCTTTTCGAGTTCCGGAATAGTGCTTTCATCCAAGGTCGCATCCGGATTCAAGAAGAACACATGCGATGACGAAAGAAGTTTTGCGCCCTGGTTGCATGCCGCGCCAAAGCCAAGATTGCTCCGATTGACGACAAGGCGGGCTCCGAAAGTATGAGCGATCTCCGCCGAGCTGTCCTTGCTCGCATTGTCCACGACGGCGATCTCGTGACCTTTGGGTATGCTTGCCAAACAGGCTGGCAATACACGCTCACTTTCATAGGTGACAATAACGAAGCCTATGGACATGAAAATTGCCTCGCCGGGAGGTGGCCTTGTTTGCCTGAACTGCTTTTTCCGCTCCGGTAATTGGAGCGACTGCAAGGATTGGGCTGCCAGGCGAACCGGCAGCGGGCGAAGTAAGCGCGATTGGGCGTTATTCCGTCAAGGTCCGAATGCAGAAGATCTATCGTCGGCAGCTCGCAAGCAAGTTCCCGCCATCGTCCCTCTTTCTCGAAGGTGCCCCCTGTTAACGCATCGGGCCTGCCTTTCATCCGTACTGCGCCGTTTTTCGATGTTGATATAATTTAGCAGAAACAATTTGAGGAATCGTTAAGCGCGGAGGCTTATTGCAAGTTGCTGATTGTGTTAGGTAAAAATATATAGGCGCTGCTGACTCGGCAGGCGCGTTAACGCAAAAGTATTGGTTAAATCAAAATCTGCACATATATTTAAGCGGATTTTGGAACTCGTAGAATTCGACCCAAAACGCGAAAAGATTCGCAAAAATGCGGCGGCGAAAAATATGAGGTCCGCGCGTTTACCATGCCGGCATTAAGCATCGTAGGCCCTTACGCGAAACGAACGATTTCTTAAGGAGCCGGCGAACCCGCGCCAGAAGCCCGGCTGTCCGGTTTCAGCCGCCCGCGCTACCGGCGGGGTCATCCCGGCGCTCAGCATTTCGAAAGCCCCCGGATCAGCGAATGCCTCGCGGTGCCCCGCCGCAAATCAATGCAGCGCGCCATGACAATGCTTGTATCTCTTGCCGGAACCGCAAGGACAGGGATCGTTCCGCCCGGCCTTCGGATGCGCCTGCGCTCCTCCTTCCGCCGCCTGTTGAAGCGCCGCAAGATTCCCTCTTGCGGTTTTGGTATGGGGGTGATCGGGGCCGAGCGCCTTCTCCCAGATGGCCAGCGCGCGCTCAAAAAGCGGCTCCGCGCGCTCATAGGCTCCTTGGTAGTGATAGAGCCCGGCGAGGTTGTTCAACGTTTGTGCCACATCGGGGTGACTGGGGCCGAGCGCCTCCTCCCGGATGGCCAGCGCGCGCTCATAAAGCGGCTCGGCGCGCTCATAGGCGCCTTGGGCGCGATAGAGCAAGGCGAGGTTGTTCAGCGTTTGTGCCACATCGGGGTGACCGGGGCCGAGCGCCTCCTCCCGGATGGCCAGCGCGCGCTCATAAAGCAGCTCGGCGCGCTCATAGGCGCCTTGGGCGCGATAGAGCAAGGCGAGGTTGTTCAGCGCTTGTGCCACATCGGGGTGACCGGGGCCGAGCGCCTCCTCCCGGATGGCCAGCGAGCGCTCATAAAGCGGCTCCGCACGCCCATAGGCGCCTTGGGCGCGATAGAGTCCGGCGAGGTTGTTCAGCGCTCGCGCCACATCAGGGTGACCAGGGCCGAGCGCCTTCTCCCGGATGGCCAGCGAGCGCTCATAAAGCGGCTCCGCACGTCCATAGGCGCCTTGGGCGTCATAGAGTCCAGCGAGGTTGCTCAGCGTCGTCGCCACTTCGGGGTGAGCAGGGCCGAGCGCCTTCTCCAAGATGGCCAGCGCGCGCTCACAAAGCGGCTCCGCGCGCCCATAGGCACCTTGGGCGTCATAGAGCATGGCGAGGTTGTCCAGCGCTTGTGCCACATCGGGGTGACCGGGGCCGAGCGCCTTCTCCCTGATGGCCAGCGCGCGCTCGTAAAGCGGCTCTGCACGCCCATAGGCGCCTTGGGCGCGATAGACTCCGGCAAGGCCGCTCAGCGTCGTCGCCACATCAGGGTGAGCGGGGCCGAGCGCCTTCTCAAAGATGGCCAGCGCGCGCTCAGAAAGCGGCTCCGCGCGTCCATAGGCGCCTTGGGCGCAATAGAGTCCGGCGAGGTTGTCCAGCGCTCGCGCCACATCGGGGTGGCCGGGGCCGAGCGCCTTCTCCCAGATGGCCAGCGCGCGCTCATAAAGCGGCTCCGCGTGCTCATAGGCGCCTTGGGCGTCATAGAGCACGGCGAGGTTGTTCAGCGTTTGTGCCACATCGGGGTGACTGGGGCCGAGCGCCTCCTCCCGGATGGCCAGCGAGCGCTCATAAAGCGGCTCCGCACGCCCATAGGCGCCTTGGGCGCGATAGAGTCCGGCGAGGTTGCTCAGCGTCGTCGCCATATCGGGGTGACCGGGGCCGAGCGCCTCCTCCCGAATGGCCAGCGCGCGCTCAAAAAGCGGCTCCGCGCGCTCATAGGCGCCTTGGGCGCGATAGAGTCTGGCGAGGTTGTCCAGCGCTCGCGCCACATCGGGGTGATCGGGGCCGAGCGCCTTCTCCCAGATGGCCAGCGCGCGCTCGTAAAGCGGTCCTGCTTCCGCATAAGCAGCCTGGTCGTGGAGATAGAAGCCAGCCCCGTTTAGCACATCCGCCAGCGGCGGGCCTATGTCATCGCTCGCGATATCGGCGGCGGCGCGCACATGCGCGAGAAGGCGTTCATAAGCAGCCCAATGCTGGAAATCGCCGCCGGGATAAGCCGCCGCGCAAGCCTTCACGGCGGCGGCGATCCAATCGGCCTCGGTGTTTCCGTTTGACGGGCTTTTCCGCGCGCCCGGAAGGAGGCGACGGAGGGAAAACGCGCGGCGCACTGGGGCTTGGTTTCGCAAGGCGTCGCGCGCAGCGGCTTGCACGAGGCGGTGGACACTGAATGTCCGCTTGGCTGGATCGAAATCGGCAAGCGAGAGATGGTCCAATGCGCTGATGGCCTCGGCGAGCCGCGCTTTGCTGGCCGCAAGGGGCTGAAGCTCTGGCGGATAAATCTCAGGCGCCTGCTTGAACAGCTCCTCGGGGATGTTGTCCGGCGCGAAGAAGGCAGCCAGCGTGAGCACGCTGCGCGCGCCCGGAGCCTCGGCCTCGGCCTGCTCCATGGCGAGCTGGAAGGTGGCGAACACGGAAGCCTTGTAGGCCGCGCCCTTCGGCGCTTCCTGCATGCGGCGCGACAGCTCGGAGAGATAGGTGTCCGCCGTCACCGCGCGGTTGCGCTTCAAATAGGCCGCCGCGTGGCTGAGCGCGAGCGGCAGGCGGCCAAGCTCGTTCGCGATGTGCGTCAGCGCGGCATCGCCGAGATCGCCGCGCCCGCTTGCATCGCGCAAATAGCGGACGGCCTCGTCCAGCTCCCATTCCTCCACCTCGACCGGCGCAACCTCCGCGCCCCAATTGCCGAGCCGGGAGGTCATCAGCACCTGCACATTGGCGGGCGGCGACCAAGCTTCCAGCAGCTCCTCGTCGTCCACATTGTCGTAGACGAGCAGCCAGGGCTTTTCGAAGCCGCCGCTCCCGAGAAAGTTCAGCGTGTCGCGCGCGGCCTTGGCGCGTTCCTTCGGCGGTTCGAGGCCGGGATAGAGCACGGTGCGCAGATCCGCGAGGCCCTGCTCGATGCCGTCCCAGGTGGCGCTGTCCTTGGACTTCTCTGCGCGGAGCCACCACACGCCGGAATAGCGGCCGGCATCCGCTGCGGCCCGCGCGAATTCGCGCGCGAGCGTCGATTTGCCGATGCCGCCGAGGCCATGGACCGCGGCGGGCTGGGTGACGGCGGTTTTTGCGCCGCGCTCAAGCGCCGCGCCGATGGCTTTCAGCGCAGTTTCGCGGCCGGTGAAGTTCGCGATTGGCTTGATTTCGGCGTGGAGGATGGGCTTTGCCGCCTCGAAGAAGCGCGTGATGGGAGAGAGCGGGTCTTTTTGGCGGCCTGTGCGCACGGAGGCGAGGACCGCATCGCGCAGCAGTCCGTCTTGCTCCGGCGTGGAGAGCAGCGGCACGAGGTCCCAGAAGGCGAAGGATTTCAAAAGCCCAACCGGATCGCAAGGGCGGATGCGCAACACGATCAACTTGGAGTGCCGGTTGAGCGGATCGTCCGCGATGGTGTTCTGCCATTCCGCCGCGCAATGATCGCGGGTGAGATAGTCCGGCGACAGCAGCGCGATGGTGCGCGCGCCAGAAGTGAGGGCTGCGTGCATGCGCTCCATGAAGGCGCGGTTTTTGAAGTCCCAGTCTTGGATGACAACGCGTCGGCCCGCATCCTCCAGAATATGCGCGATGCGCTGCGCGATGGCCGCGTCGGGACCGGCGCGGCTGACGAAAAACTCAGGCTCCTGACCGGCTTCGTCCTGAAGCCCGCGCCGCTCTTGGTCCATCCCGCGACAGCCGCCAAAAATGCAATCTTAATTTGAACGGCATATATCGAAGTAATCGCTTGCTGTCGAGCCATTGCTCCGGCGGCGCCCGCGATTATCCGCTCCGCTTGCGCGCAGAGCGTCCTCGATATGCTCGCGGAGTTGATTTCGTCCGCGCGGATGCGCTTATAGTCGCCTCATGAATGACGATCGCGCATTTTTCAAGTTGCTGGACGAGCTTGGCATCCCGTCGCAAACGGTCCAGCACGAAGCGGTGATGACGGCTGAGGGCCTCGCCGCCCGCGACATCGCACAATGGGAGTTTCCGGTCAAAAACATCGTTGTCGAGGACAAGGTGAAGCAGCTTTACCTCGTCACCATGCACCTGCTCACGCCCCCGCTCGACCTCAAGGAGCTTGCCAAGCGGACCGGCGCGGCGGGCCGCTTTTCGTTCGCCTCACCGGAAACGCTTGGGGCGGCGCTCAAGGTTCTGCCCGGCAGCGTCACGCCCTTCGCCGCCTTCAACGACCCCCAGCGCCGGGTGAAGGTTGTGCTCGACGAGCGGCTGCGGAAAGCGGAAACCGTCAGCGCGCACCCGCTGGTCAACACCGCGACAACCACCATCGCGACCGCCGATCTGCTCAAGCTGTTCGCCCATACCGGCCACCGCCCGCTCTGGTGCGCCCTTCCCCTGAAGGCCGGCGCATGACGCGAAAGCTGGCTGGTTACTTGCGGTTTCGGAAATCCTAAACCAGCACGCAGTGCGTGCGGCTTACCCCTCATCCTGTCCTTTTCCCGCAAGGGGAGCAGGAACGCCAGAATTGTCCTCCGCCCTGTGGATGAGTCCGCAGCCAGCCCCCTCTCCCCCTGGGGAGAGGGGTGGCGTGAGGGGGTCTTACGCTCCGGCCAGCGAAGCCATCAAGCGAACCCCTTATGAAGCGTGCGGATGGGTCACAACTTCCCGCACCCGCAACCCACTGGTAACATGCGCCGGCATCGCTTATAACAGCGCGGAAGAAAACACTAAGCGCGGGTCCGCGCGCTGACGGAGCGGAGCTTTGAGTACATTATCGCGTTGGTCGCCGGATAGCTGGCGGCAAAAGCCTATTGAGCAGATGCCTGCCTATCCGGATGAGGCGGCCCTGACCACCGTCGAGAAGGAGCTGGCAAGCTTCCCGCCGCTGGTTTTTGCAGGCGAGGCGCGCGCGCTGAAGAAGGCCCTGGCCGAGGTTGCGGCGGGCCGCGCCTTCATGCTGCAGGGCGGCGATTGCGCGGAAACCTTCTCCGAACACGGCGCCGACCCGATCCGCGATTTCTTCCGTGTGTTCCTGCAGATGGCGGTGGTGCTGACCTTTGCGGCGAGCAGGCCGGTGGTCAAGATCGGCCGCATCGCGGGGCAATTCGCCAAGCCGCGCTCGGCGGACATGGAAACGCAAGACGGCGTGGTGCTGCCGAGCTACCGGGGCGACATCATCAACGATATCGCCTTCACGCCGGGCGCCCGCACGCCCGATCCGCACCGGATGCGCAAGGCTTACCGGCAATCGGCAGCGACGCTCAATTTACTCCGCGCCTTCGCGCAAGGGGGCTATGCGGACCTGGAGCGGGTGCACCAGTGGACGCTGGGCTTCGTCGCCGGTAGCCCCGCCGGCGCCCGTTACGAAGAGCTGGCGAACCGCATCTCCGAGACGCTCAACTTCATGCGCGCCTGCGGTATCACTTCCGAGAGTTCGGAGCGGCTCAGGACCACCGATTTCTATACGAGCCACGAGGCGCTGCTGCTTCCCTATGAAGAGGCATTCGTGCGCGTCGACTCGACCAGCGGCAATTACTACGCGACCTCGGGGCATTTCCTCTGGATCGGCGACCGCACGCGCCAGCTGGATCATGCCCATGTCGAGTTCATGCGCGGCATCAAGAACCCCATCGGCGTGAAATGCGGACCCAGCCTCGATCCCGAGGAACTGCTCAAGCTCCTCGATATCCTCAACCCAGCGAACGAGCCGGGCCGGATGACGCTGATCGTGCGCTACGGCGCGGAGAAGGTTGAGAAATACCTGCCCGCACTCATCCGCGCGGTGAAACGCGAGGGCAAGTCCGTGATCTGGTCGTGCGATCCGATGCACGGCAACACGATCAAGGCCGGGAGCGGATATAAAACGCGGCCCTTCAACGATATCATGCGCGAGGTCGGGAACTTCTTCGACGTCTGCCAGGCCGAGGGCGTCTATCCCGGCGGCATCCATGTCGAGATGACGGGCAAGAACGTGACGGAGTGCACGGGCGGCGCGCAGTCGATCTCGGACACGGACCTTTCGAACCGCTACCACACCTTTTGCGATCCGCGGCTCAACGCGGATCAGGCGCTGGAGATGGCGTTCCTGGTGGCGGAGCGGCTGCGCCACGACCGCGTGCATGCCGAGCCGCAGGCGGCGGCGGGGATTTAGGCGGCGCGCCTGCATTAAGCCTGCTTAATACCGAATCCGCTCGATTGCTTCACCCTGCGTCATCCCGGAAATGCCTTAAGGCTTATCCGGGATCGCAAAGAATGCAGGCGCTTGTTGCGATCCCGGATAGCCGCGAGCGGCTTCCGGGATGACGGGTGCGGAACTATTCAACCGGTGCCGGTGCGACTGCTACTTCGCTGGCCCCTGGTGCATGATCAGATCGTTGTGGGGCCCCTCGACGATCAGGAAGCCGGCCAGCCCGCGTTCGAGCCGGGACAGGGCATGATCCACGAGGATGAACTTTCCGGCTTGCTGGGTCTTGAAGTCCACAACCGTAGCGCCGCCCGGCGGAACTGAAACGGTTTGCACGCCGGTAAGCGGTGGCGAGCCCAGGCTCGCGCCTTCGTAAACATGATCGAAGATTTCACCAATCAGGTGAAATGAAGACGTGAAGTTTGGGCCACCCACGCCGAAGAAAATCCGCACGGTCTCGCCGGCGCTCGCCCGAAGCGGATGAGCCCGCGCAAGCGCTCCAACAGAACCGTTGAAGACAAAATATTCAGGCCGCTCGGAGATGAGCTTCTCGTAATCCATCTCCTGACTGCCTTGGGTGCCGAAGGGCTGAACGGTATAGAGTTCTCCTTGCATGACATAGAATTCGCGGTCCACCTGGGGCAGGCCGCCCTCCGGCTCGACAAGGATCATGCCATACATGCCGTTGGTTATGTGCTGGGGAACGCTAGGCGTGGCACAATGATAGACGAAGAGTCCGGGGACCGATGCCTTGAAGGTGAAGGTCTTTTCCGTTCCCGGATCCGTCTGGGTGTACTCTGCTCCCCCGCCCGGGCCTATCGCCGCGTGAAAATCGACGGAATGGGTCAGCACGCTGTTTTCCCGGTTCTTCAGGTGCACCTCGACCGTGTCGCCAACCCGTACCCGGATGAAGGGGCCTGGGACCTTGCCATTGAAAGTCCAGTAATTGTAGGTGGTCTTGTCGTCGAGTTGTCCGGCTAGTTCGACGGTTTCGAGGTCGACGCGCACTACCTCAGGCAAGCGCGAATGTATCGGGGGCGGCAAATCGGTTGGGTCGCGGACGATGTCCGGCGCTCCCGCGATCATGGGCCGCGGTCCCACAATCACATCGATGCGTCCTTCCATGCCCGCCTCGCGATGGCCGGGAACGGAGCAATAATAGGAAAACTCGCCGGTCTTGCTGGCGGTGAAGAAGAGGCTGCTGCTGGCGCCCTTGCCTACGACCCTGCCGGTCCTCACGCCGTATTGATCGACTACGATGTCGTGCTCCGCACCTTCTCCATTCACGAGGTTGATTTGAACGGCCTCTCCTTCATGCACCTTGAGCGTGGGATTGACTTGGCCGTTTATGTCGCCACCTACGCCAAGGAAAACCATACGGCCTTCTGCGATGCCAGAGCGCAACGTGAAGATCTTGGGGCCATGCGTGTTTCCGTGGGCAGGAGCCGGCGGGGCGGATTCGTCGCGGGGCTGCTGTGCGAACGCCGGGGCAGAAACCCAAAAAGCAAAGGCGCACAGGATGAGGGCAACGGATCTCGTCATACGGACTTCCTCTGATGCCGGTTTGCGCAGCCTCGTTTTCGCTGGGAAACGTTCCGGCAGGGGTTTCGTTCCTGATTTTTCCTGAGTGCGGATTGCTTGCGGTCAAGGCCGCCGGGGGCCATACAAGTTGAAGCTACCGAGGACCGGAAAGCTTATTTCGGCCAGCTCTGCCGGCTGAAGGGCGGGTAACCGGATTGGGGGGAAACGGCATGGTTCTGGCGCTCTGGAAAACTTGGCGGCTAGCGCTCGTGTTATTTGCCGCAGCCGCATCGCAGCTTGCCGCCGCGCCGGAGGCTTTCGCCTGGGGAGACGCCGGCCACCGGATCGTTTGCCAACTCGCCTATCTGGAACTCACGCCAGCCGCCAAAGCCAAGGTTGACGCGCTGATCGCGCTCGATCCGAAGTTCCACACCTTTGCCGCCGCCTGCACTTGGCCGGACATATTCCCGCCGGTCAGGCCGGCCGAGCACTTCCTGAACGTCCCCCGGGCTGCGCGAAAGGTCGATCCGGCCAACCTCTGCCCTGCGGCCGGCCGCTGCGTGGCCTCCGCGATCCTGAACGACGCCCGCGAGCTTGCCTCGGCCCAGGATGCCGGCGAACGGCTGCGGTTGCTCAAGAGCCTCGGGCATTGGGTGGGCGACCTTCATCAGCCGCTTCATGTCTCGTTCGAGGACGATAAGGGCGCCAATTTCATCGAGGCCACGGGCGCATGCGTCAGCAGCCTGCATCTCGTTTGGGATATGTGCATCGTCGAGAAGAAGATCGGCACCGATGAGGTGGCCGTTGCGGCGGCGCTCAGAGGCGAAATCACCGGCGAAAGCCGCAAAGCCTGGGCACCGGCAAGCCTGGATGCCGCTGCCGTTGCCTCCTGGGCCAACGAATTGCTGGCGATCGCCGAAAGCCCCGCCGTTCAATATTGCTTCCAGCATGACGATGCCTGCTGGTACGCCGCCGGGCGGCGGCAGTTTTCCGGGCAGAAGCGCAAGGTAGAAATCACGGACCGGTATCTTGAGCAAGAGGCTCCCATCGTCCGCGAGCGGCTCAAGCGCGCGGGTGTCCGGCTTGGCGCGATATTGAACGCCGCGCTGTCAAACTAAACGTCATCGAACAGCCACGTGCAGCGCGCGCGGGATGACGTGACGGCCGAATTCGGCACTAATCGCCTTCACCCTTTCGAAACCCTGAACCGAAGAAGCCGCTGACGCATGTAACCACCTGGCGGCGTCCAGCGTAGACACCTTCAAAGGGAAAGGATGCCACGATGGAAGCTGCCTCGATCAGCGGGTTTCCGGCAGATGAGGTTCCATTTTTCGCCCGCCTGCCCCGAGAGCGGCGCGAGGTGCTGGAGCAGCACATGAGCGTTTGCCGCTTTGCTGCGGGCGAGCGCGTGCTTGAGGAGGGCGAGGCCAATCCGGGGCGGCTCTACGTTGTCCTGGAAGGCGAGGCGGCGCTTTGCAATCGCGGCAAAACCTTCTCCACGCACACCATGGCCGAGTACGAAACCGGCTCGCGGGGCAAGCACGAGGTCATCGGCGCGCTCTCCTTCCTGGACGGCGAGCCCTTCTCCAGCAGCGTGCTGGCAAAGACACCGCTGACGCTGGCGGTGCTGGACTTTTCCGGCGCCGCGCTTTTGCCCGCCTCGCGCAAGCTCAAGGCGTCGGTCGTCGCGGAGCTAAGGCGCGAGCTGACGAGCGAGTTGCGCCATTCGATCGCGCACCGCCTGGACAGCCTGCAAAACGAGGCCGAATTCGCCCGCTATAAGAATGCTGTCGGCCGGATCGTGGTGACGACGCTGTCGCTGCTGTCGTTCTACACGCTGCTTCTAAGCGTCCTGCCGCAATTCATGGTGGCGCTGACGGTGAACTTCGCGATCAGCCCGTTCATCATCGCCATGTTCGCCGCCGTCATGGGGCCGGTGATCTGGTATAGCGGCTTTCCGCCCTCGTTTTTCGGCCTGCAAACCGCGAATTGGAAAAGCGCGCTCGGCTTTTCGATCCTGGTCTCGCTCGCTTTCATCGTGGCGGGCGGGGCACTCAAGCTGCTCCTGATCCACACCACGCAGACGTTCTCCTCGCTCTCCCTATTCGGCGTCGCGGATGTGCGCGAGAATATGCATCAGGTGATGATGTCGCCGCTCTATTGGGTCGCGGTCGGGCTGTACCTGCTGCTGACGCCGCTGCAGGAATTCGTGGCGCGCTGCTGCCTGCAGGCGCCGCTTTTCGCCTTCCTCAACGGCACCGCATTCTGGCGCCACGTCTGGTCCATCCTGGTCTCGAACCTCGTCTTCGCGGCGGCGCATTCGCACATCAGTTTCACCTTCGCCATCGCGGCGTTCATCCCCGGCCTGTTCTGGGGCTGGATCTTCGCGCGGACGAACTCGCTCGTCGCCGCGTCGGCCTCGCATTTCATGATCGGCGGCGCGGGCATCTTCCTGTTCGGCATCGAAGAGGTGATTGCGAAGCTAACGCAGATGGGCGGCATGGGCTGAGAACGCGTCAGGGCTCCCGCCAGCCTGGATGCCGCCGCCGTTGCGTCCTGGGCCAACGAGTTGCTGGCGATCGCCGAAAGCCCCGCCGTTCAATATTGCTTCCGACATGCCGACGGCTGCTGGTACTCGGCCGGGCAACGGCAGTTTTCCGGCGAGAAGCGCATGGTCGAAATCACGGACCGGTATCTTGAGCAAGAGGCCCCCATCGTCCGCGAGCGGCTCAAGCTCGCGGGTGTCCGGCTTGGCGCGATTTTAAACAGCGCGCTGTTGAATTGAAGCGCCTTTTTTGCGGGCATATTCTGCTATGACCACCGGATGCACCAATTCCAACGCTATCCGTCTGCTTACTTTCCTTGTAGAAGCGCCCGATCACGCGGGCATCCAGATCACCCTCGACCGGCGTAACCAGGCCCAGTGTTCCGTCTCCGAATTGCCGCCCGGTTTGCCTTACGCTCGCGAAGGCAATTGCAGGACGCCACACTAACGTGTGGCGATGAAGTGACCGGGCAATTGCATCGATTTCGGCACGAAGCCGCACAAGGATATGGAGGCATAATGTTGCAAATTGCAACATTATCTATATTGTGCTGGTGCGGTTAGAGGTTAAGGCCGTGAGAAATGGGAGATTGTTATGACAGCCGTATCAGAGCCGCAGGGCGCAATTCCCCTGTCAGACGTTCTTGAGGCGCTTCGAGGCGAGCTCGTCAAGGCTCAAATCGCCGGAGAAGGCAACAAAATAGTTTTTAAGGCTGAAAAAATAGATCTCGAATTACGCATGCAACTTACGCAATCAAGCTCAAAACAAGGCAAAGTAAATTTCTGGGTTCTTGGTTTTAGTGTGGGCGGGGAAAGCAAAAGAGAAAATGTACAAACTATAAGGATTACGCTTTCGCCACAGTTAACTGATGGAAGTCAAGTGCTAGTTCACGGTTCTACCAAAAATACGATTTCAAGAGATTAATGTTATCATCTGGCGTGGTTACTGCGGAATATGTCTCAGAAGGTTGATGCGACCGATGATGGGTTTGAGTTAGCTAGGCTGGTTTTAATTGTGGGTGAAAGGAGAGACGAGAAGAGATTTGCAACAGGATATCTTCTGCGCCCTTGGTTGCTTCTTACCGCACATCACCTTGTTAGGGAGTTTTCTGCGGAAAAACTCGAATGTCGGCATGAGGTTGGCCGCACTTGGCATGAGCTGGAACCACAGCCGCTTTGGTCGTCGGAGATTGCTGACGCCGCATTCTTCAGGTTGAAAGAACCTATTCGAGAGATTTTCAATTGGCTTCCAGAGTTTAAGAAAACACCTATCTCTGTTACTAGCTCTTGGGAATCCTATGGGTATCCCAAGGCATCTACTATAGAGAACGAAGGCGAACCTTTGGAATTTAAGACCTCTGGCCTTAGTGGCAAGGTCTACGCGTATGGAGGCGGCGGCCAGGGCAATCGTGAGTTGGAACTCACTGTTGAAGCGGAGCCTAAGGATAAACTTGGGTGGACGGGTATTTCTGGGACGCCCATTTTTATCGACGGTTTATTGGCTGGAATAATTAAGACAAGCCCGGAACCTTTTGCCCTAAGACGTCTTAAGGCAACGCCAATGGCTGATATTTTGCGAGATCCACTGGCATGGGAGATCATTTCCCGGCCATCGCCAGACACGATCATCTTATCCGTTCGAATTGGTTGCTCATCTAACCCAAAGGAAATGCGCACTAAAGCCTGCGATAATCAAGAAAATGAATTCTCGGATTTTCCAGATACTCCCAAGATGGTTGCAGTCCCCGCTGGAGAGTTCATGATGGGGGCTTCTCGTAGCAAAAGGGTGATTGAACCGGGTAACAAGATGTCACCGGCTCATCCCGTTAAGATAGCCAATGCCTTTTGTGTAAGTAAATATCAAATCACTTTTGATGAATTTTCGCGTTTTGTTGAAAGCACAAAATACATTGAAGATAAAAAAGCTTGGACCTACGAGCATGATAACTGGGAAGTGAGGACTCCGCGAAACTTTCGCAATCCCGGTTTTGGCCAAGGGGGAAATCACCCTGTTGTGTGTGTAAATTGGCATGACGCTGAACAATATTGCGACTGGCTTACGACAGTAACTGGTTGGAAATATCGTCTGCCGAGTGAAGCGGAATGGGAATACGCCGCAAGAGCAGGAAGCCAAACAACCTATGCGGGCGGTGATTCCATAGACGGTGAAGCTCATTATCGTGCCGGGCAAAGCTCTCCAGATGGCACAGTATCCACGCGGAAATTCGGGCCCAATCGTTGGGGCCTATTTGGTTTCCATGGTAACGTTTGGGAGTGGGTTACTGATTGCTGGCATGATAATTATCAGAATGCGCCGAATGATGCTGTGCCGTGGTTAGCTGCGGCGGGTGGGGATTGTGCAAAGCGGGTTGTGAGGGGAGGGTCATGGAATACAAAACCCCCGCTACTTAGTTCTGCAAGTCGGCACTGGATGTATGCAAATACCAGAATGAGTGACGTTGGCTTCAGGATAGTACGCGAGATCGACCTCTAGAGGCTCAACCCAAATGTTTCGAGCGCACCGAGTATAACTGGCCGGGAAGATAAATATGCGAAAACCTTCTTTATTTCTTCTATCGGCTAGAGCACACTTTCTCAACTACCGAGATGGCTCGAAACAAACCTTCACTCGGGCTCAAATGAAAAATGAACCATACCATATAAAGCTAAGCCGAAATATCGTAAATATTTTCGTAGCAAGTGTCATTTTGTATATGGCAATTGGTTTGCTAGTGTTGCCATTGTTTCTAAATTTTACAACTATACTGTCTGGCTTAGATAGACACTACTTTTATTATATGCGCGCCGGCGCCGTGCCGTCTTATGTATCCGTTTCAATATTGTTTATGATCAGCTTTGGCTTTAGGGAAATTCAACACAGAGAGAAAATAAAAATTATAGAAACGCGTCATAGTAATGAATTAGTAAACATAAAAGAGAAGTTGGATGAGCAATATTTAATAGTTAATCAGGATTTAATCACAGGAATACCTATTCAGGGAGTTTTTAACGAGCATGTTGGCCTCATGCTTGAGCGCTTCAAAGCTACAGATGCGGTTAGGTTGCAATTTTCTGTAGCGTTATTGGACTTAAAGGATTTTAGAAACATCAACAACAAGTATGGCCTTGAGGTGGGGGACAAGTATTTGCGAGAGATCGCGCAATTGATATCGGAGTTTATTAGAAAGTCTGAACATATTTATCGTCACGTTGACGACAACTCTGGACTATATAGAAAATACAAAACAGGTGATGAATTTTTGATTATTTTATATGGTACAGAATTAGATGTTTTGTTCTTCTTGAGAAGATTAAAAACCCGCGTGTTCCCCGACAACAGCCCCAGGTTCGGAAAGTTGATTGGCGAGCCAGCGCTTCAGCCGGAATTTTATGCTGCGGTAAAGCAGGTCTATTCGACAGATACGAGAGAGCTCATCATGGAAATGTTGAACCAAGCACTTGTGCATGCAAAAAGTAAAAGGTTTGGGAGAAGCGTTGTATGGGCAAGCGGCAAGGAACAAGGGGAATATGCCCATTTTGTGAAGGCTTTTGAGACATAAGCCATGTAGATAGAAACACATCTCCATCGCTCTCACCTAATCATTTTTTCTCTGGGCAGCCCTGCCACCATGGGCTTTGTATACGCGAATGCGCGGAACGCAATCCTTGGCGAGCTCGCGGGGAGAGGGCTAGGGTGAGGGGGGCTTCCGCGTCACCCTTCCAGCCGGGTGCGGCCGCCGCCGAGGGGCGCGCCTTGCTGTAACGGCTCGATGGAAACCGCAAGCCCGGTCGCATCGTCCGTCTCGACCAGCACGCCGCAGATCGTTGCCGGACCCACCGCGGGCGTGAACCGGCCCGAGGGGATGCGCGTCAAAAAGCGGTGAACCGGCTCGCCCTTCTCCATGCCGATGATGGAATCGTAGTCGCCGCACATGCCGGCGTCGGTCATGAAGGCGGTGCCGCCCGGCATGATGCGCGCGTCGGCGGTGGGCACATGCGTATGCGTGCCGATGACCGCGCTGACCCTGCCGTCGAATGCCGCGCCGAGCGCTTGCTTTTCGGATGTCGCTTCGGCGTGGAAGTCGATGAAGATGGCGTCCGCACCCTGCCTCAAGGGGCAGGCGGCGATTTCGCGCTCCACGGCCTGGAAAGGATCGTCCAGCGGGTCCATGAAAATCCGCCCCAAGACGCTCATCACCAGCACCTCGGCGCCATTCGCGGCCCGGAACAGTCCCGCGCCGGCGCCCGGCGTGCCGGCCGGGTAATTCAGCGGGCGCAACAGCCGGTTTTGCCGCGCGATGCACACCAGCGTTTCCCGCTGGTCCCAAACGTGGTTCCCCGTGGTGACGGCATCGGCGCCGGCGTCGAACAGGTTCTGGCAAATCTGCTCGGTGATGCCGAAGCCGCCCGCGGAATTTTCGCCATTGACGATGACGAAATCCGCGGCAAGACGCTCGCGCAACGCCGGAAGCTGCTCGCAGACCGCATGCCGCCCTAGCCTTCCGACCAAATCCCCAAGAAACAAAAGACGCATATTACTCTCCGCAGGCGATGACGCGCGTGGGCGTTAGGATCGTATCCAAGGGTTCATCCTGCGGCTCCTGCGGAACGTCCGGAAACTCCTGCTCGTCGAAGGCGATGCCGATGGCGGTAACCGGGCCGCGCTGCCGCATTCCGCGCAAAGCCGCGTCGTAATAGCCGGCGCCGTAGCCGAGCCGGCCTCCTTTGCGGTCGAAGGCGAGAAGCGGAACGAGCACGATGTCCGGCGTAAGTTCGGGGCACTCGCCGCCGGGCTGCTGCAGGCCGAATTTGCCGCGCTTGAGCGGCGCGCCTGGGCTCCACTCCCTGAAAATGAGATCCGGCCCCGGCCTGACAACCGGCAAGGCGGTGCGCAATCCTTGCGCGTGCAGCGCTTCAAGGAGGGGGATCGCGTCGAGTTCATCGTGGACCGGAAAATAGCCGGCGGCAGAAAATGCTTGCATGGCTCCAATCAGGGGGGCGCCGCGAGCGGCAAGAGCCCGGCACGCCGTGGCCCCTGACTTCAGCCAAACCTCGCGGCGAACTGCCGAAGCTTCGGCCCGGAGGGCCGCTTTCCGCTCCGCTAATGGGGTCCGCCGATCTATCGCTTTTGCCCGCACCAATCCCGGTCGTATGTTAAATTGCCGCGAAGGCCGTCGGGGCGATCGATCCCCTGGGTCCCTGGCTAACAGGTGGGCGCCAAATAACCGAGGCCACGGCCCCGGCAGGGTCAGCTCCCTTAAGGATCTTATAGGGCCCGGGTATTCATAGAGCCCCTAACGCACCCCGCAGCGAACGTTCCATATAAAGGATCTGGGCGAAATTACTAGCCCCCGTAGCCGGTCCTCATTCAAATATCTTATGAGTGAACAAGTTCCAAGCGCCGCCCGGTTTCCCGGTTGCGTAATCTGGCCGATGCTGGAGATGGGGACCGATCCGGTGCGGCATGTGCCGGCGCGCGAATGGCAAGCCGCGAAAGCGGTGGCGGCGTCAGTGAGGGCAGTTAAATGGGCATGCTTTAACGCTAGCGTAGACTGCGCCGGTTTGGTTCCTTCGTCAGAAGCGAAGCAATCCGGGATCGGCAGCGTCCGAATTAGTGCATCGCGCGCTAAGCAGAGTTCGCAAAAGTGGCCTTCCCGGTTTTGCGAAAAAACACTGAGCGAACGTTTATCGTGAGCGACAAGCGCTCACTCTGCGAAAACAAACGAATCTAAGCGGGCATTCGTTGGGTAACCAACGAAAGTCTGCTTAGGCGGTTCCCTTGGCGCGCGGCGCCGGCTCTGCTCTGTCCATCGCCTTGTTCAGCTCGCGCTGCATGGCTTGAACGCCGCCGTCGATGACCTGATAGGCACGCGGGTCTAGTGCCATGCGCTGCAGGCGCTGGATTTCCTCGCGCGCTTCCCAGAGCTGGTCGGCCATCAGGAGCGCCGCCATGAGAAACAGCCGCTCGTCCTGCACGGCCTTCGTGCCGTTCTTGATCCGCTGCACATGGCCGTCGATTTCCGTGGCAAGGCTTTGGACGCGCCCTTCCTCGCCGTCCTTGCACCCCATCCGGAAAGAGCGCCCGTTTACAACTACCTTTACTTGGGCCATGGCCCAACCCTCCTCATCCGCAAGGCAAATCCGCCAGCCCGGTGTAGCCGCATCGGCCGGCGTGCCCACGCACTGCGAAACGCGCGCGGCAGTCATTGCCGCACCTTTTCCCACAATTACGATTTTTGGCAGATGAGGGTGAAAAAGTAGTTAAGGCTGAGCAGTGGTTAATGGACTTTCTCAGGCGGACGCTGAATATTATTCCAATTATTGCAACCTATAGTCGACCATTGCTTTTAATTTCTTCCAAAAGTAGAAAAAAGTATTGCTAACGGCTGACTTCTCGCTCCCCCCCGCGGCAGTAGCTGGGGGAGCGAGCCTGGAAAATCAGAGGCCCTCGCTAAGCAGACCGATCTGAACCGTGCCGGGCTTCATCTTATAGAAGATGTGGCCGCCGATTTGCGCGACCTTGTCCAGCTCGAACCGCCATGGCGGATGCACGTAAGTTGCGTGGTAATGCGTGGAGTAGCCCACCTCGTCGAGCCAGACCTCGCCCGCGATCACCTGCTTGGCGAGCTTAACGGCGGTCGCCCATTCAGGCTTTTCCTTCACGGAATTGTTCTTGCCGGTGCAGGTGAAGGAGAACTGGCAGCCATGCCGGTTGCGCTCGCCTTGATAGACCACGCCGCAAACCGTCTTGGGATAGAACGGGCTGCGGATGCGGTTCATGATAACTTGTGCGACGGCGATCTGGCCCTTGATTGGCTCGTCGCGAGCTTCGAAATAGATCGCGGTGGCCATGCAGCGCAGCTCGCGCTTGCGGAACTCGTCCTCGGTGAGGCCGCCGAACAGGGTCTGCGGCTGGTCCGGAGAAAGGCTTGCGTTCTTGAGAAGTCCGGCCCATTCGCCACCGCCGCCAAGTTTCTTGGGCGATGCGGCGGTTTCGCCTTCGAGCACCGGGTCCTGCGGGGTGAATGCCGACAGGAACAGCTCCGCGCCGGCCAGTGCGGCGGTCTGCACCGCAGGCTCGGCGCTCACACGCAGCGGATCGGTTTTTGTACGGCGCGAGACACCATCGAAGCCCGACTTCAGCGCCAGGGCGAACTTGTCCGCGCGCGGGCCTTTTTGATTATCGGCAAAGAGATGCCGGACCCGCGCCGGCAGCGGCTCGCCCGGCGCATGACTTGCGTAGGTGAGGCTCACATTCGATATGCCGGGGGTGGTGAGCAAGGTGACGCGATAATCGACCGCGCGGCGCATATCGTCATCGCGATAGGCATAGCCGCAAAAGGCGCAAACCGCGGCCAAGATGCTATACTTGGTGAGCTTGGCGAAAGACCGCCTTGCTTTAAAGGTGAGCGGCAGCGGGCGTGGCGGGATGACGGCGAGATCGGAATTGCGGATCGTCAGCGGGTTTTGCTGCTGATATGCAACAAGTGCCCGGCTGTGCTCCCGATCCACAGTCATCGAACTGCTACTTCTCACTCGAACGCTCCTACAACAAACTCCACTCGTAGCCCAAAATGGTTAACCCCGAGTTTCGGGAGGCATCGAGGTTTTGCAGGCGATAGCTATGCCTTTTTTTAAGTCAAAAATGGGGATGCCAGCGGCAGCGGCGTTTCAATAGTTCGCCTCAGGCTTAACAACGGTTGCGAGACTGCCAAGCGCACGCCTGAGACTGGTAAACGGTTTATGACAGGAAAGTGACAGAAGTCCTTGTTTTACAAGGTCTAAGCCTTTGCGCCCGAACTCCGCGGCCAGCTCCGATTCCAGCCAAGCCCGAGCCTTCACCTCCCTCGCTGCGGCAAGACGCCTCTCCTGCCCGAGCCAGGCCTCGTGCCGGCCAAACGCGGCAAAAAGCGGGCAAAGACTGTCCCGGCTGGCCGCCGAAATGGAGAGGCATTCCGGCTCCCACGTGCCCGGATCGCGGTGGGAAAGGGCAAAAGCGCCCTTCAGGTCGGCAAGCGCGCGCGTGGCCGCCGCGCCCATGTCGGCCTTGGTCACGACGGCGATGTCGGGGATCTCGGCGATGCCCGCCTTCATGAATTGCAGCGAGTCGCCGGACGCCGGCTGGATGCACAGCACGACCGTATCGGAGACCGTGGCAATATCGGTTTCGGACTGACCGACGCCCACGCTTTCCACGATCACCCTATCGTAGAGTGCGCGCAGCAGCGCCGTTGCGGGAAAGGCGATGCCGGCGAGCCCTCCAAGCCGGCCGCGCGCGGCCACGGAGCGGACAAACACGCCGCTGTCTTCGGGATCGGTGCGCATGCGCACGCGGTCGCCCAGAAGCGCGCCGCCGCTGGTCCGCGACGATGGGTCGACGGCCACCACGGCCACGGTCTGCCCTACGGCGCGCCATTCCGCGATGAGCGCGTTGATGAGCGTGGATTTGCCGGCGCCCGGCGGGCCGGTTATGCCCAGGACGAGGCCCTTCGGGTTCTCGTAAGCCTCGTCGAGAAGCGCCGCGATGCCCGGATCGGCGAAGCTCCTCTCCGCCTCCGAAAGCGCCGCCGCCACCTTCGCTTTGCCGGTAAGCTCCGCAAGCGTCAACTTAGGTACAGGGGTCATCGCCCGTTCTCTATCCCTCAAAGGCCATCGCGGGCTAGCCCCGAATTAGCTCACCGTTAACCCCGTACTTCCCGGAATTCCGGCCAGTTTTCTGCAATGCCGGCGATCTTCTTTAAGGCGCCATTATAGCGCCGGCGGCTTTTCAAATCCTTAGCGTTTGCTAAGGGGTTGATAAAGCATGAAAAATATCGCAACCGCGCAGCGCTTGCCTGCGCCGGATGCACCGTATTATGGTTAATTTCAAATCTGCGCATATATTTAACCGGATTCTGGAATCACGGAATCCGGCCCAAAACGGCAAAAGATTCGCAAAAACACGGCGGCGGAAAATATGACTTCGGCCCGTTTACCACGCCGGCATTAACCATGCTAAGGCGCTACGGCATGACTACGGGTAGCGCTTCTGTAACGGGCCCAGGCGGCCGGCATGCGCCTCATTCGCACGCAGGCTCGCGCAAAGCGCGGCGGAGGATCTTGCCGGCATTTGTGCGCGGTAGTGCTGCGCGGAACTCGACATAGCGCGGCACCTTGTAGCCGGTCAGGTGCTTGCGGCAATGTTCGATCAGCGCCTCGGCAGTCAGCCCAGGGTCCTTGCGCACGGCCACGATCTTAACGGCCTCGCCCGAACGCGGGTCGGGCACGCCCACCGCCCCAACCTCGATAATGCCCGGGTGGAGTGCGGCTACATCTTCGACCTCGTTTGGCCAAACCTTGAAGCCGGAGACGACGATCATATCCTTCTTGCGGTCGGCCATGTGGATGAATCCCCGTTCGTCCACCATAGCCATGTCGCCGGTCCTGAGGAAGCCGTCCGGCGTCATGACCTTCGCGGTCTCATCGGGACGTTGCCAGTAGCCCTTCATGACCTGCGGCCCGCGTGCGCAAAGCTCGCCGATCTCTCCGGCCGGCAGGTCGCTCCCGTCCTCGCCGCGGATCGCGATCCCGGTCGAAGGTATGGGCAGGCCGATCGAGCCGGTGAACTCCTCGATGTCGAGGGGGTTGCTCGCGACACAGGGTGAGGCCTCGGTCAGGCCATAGGCCTCAACCAACGGCCGTCCCGTGACCTTGCGCCATTTCTCCGCAACCCCCCGCTGCACCGCCATGCCTCCTGCAAAGGCAAGCCGAAGGCGGGAGAAGTCGACCGCGGCGAAGTCTGGGTGCTGGAGCAAAGCGTTGAACAGCGTATTGACGCCGGCGATCACGGTGAACGGGTGCCGTTTCAGCTCCCCGATCAGCCCTTTAATATTGCGCGGGTCGGTCACCAGCACGTTCGTGGCGCCGATCTTGAAAAAGACCAGCGACACCGTTAAGGCGAAGATGTGGTAGAGGGGGAGCGGAGTAACGATGGTCTCACCGCCTTCCCTAAGGACCCCCTTTAGCCAGGCATGAGCCTCGGCAAGGTTGGCGGCGATGTTGCCATGGGTGAGCATGGCGCCTTTGGGGACGCCCGTCGTGCCACCGGTATACTGCAGGAAGGCGAGGTCCCCGGGGCCGTTTTCCGCCGGCTTCCAGGGCAGCCGGCCGCCTTGGCGCAGGGCAGCGCGGAACGGCACCGCGCCCGGGAGCCGCCACGCAGGCACCATATGCTTTGCGTATTTCACCAGGAAATTCACGGCGAAGCGTTTCAGCGGAGGCAGCATGTCGCCTACTTGCGTCGTCACGATATGTTGGACCTGGGTATTGGCAACGATCCGGTCCAGCGTGTGGGCGCTGTTCTCCAGGATGACGATGGCCTCGGCTCCGGAATCCTTCAGCTGGTGCTCCAACTCGCGGGCGGTATAGAGCGGGTTGCAGTTGACCGCCGTATAGCCGGAGCGGAGGATGCCAAACAGCGCAACCGGGTATTGCAGAAGGTTGGGCATCATCAGCGCCACCCGGGTTCCGGGTTGCAGCTTCAGTCCGCTTTGTAGGTAGGCGCCGAAGTCGCGCGATTGCCGGTCCAGCGCGGAATAAGTGATCGTGTGGCCCATATTGATGTAGGCCGGAAGCGAGCCGAAGCGGGCCACGCTCTTGTCGAAGATCTCGCCAAGCGAGCGGTACTCCTGGAAGTCAACTTCGGCAGGCACTCCCGGCGGATAACTTTTCAGCCAGATATTTTCCACGGCATTTCCTCCGCTTCGGGCCGGCTCCGAACTCCTCGGCCTGCGGAATGCGCATTTTTTTTACTGCCCGGCACTTGCGCTACGTAAAATGATTAGGCGCGCCGGCGGCGCGGCACTCTTTGACCACTATCAAAAGCCGGGGCATCCAGCTCAATGGTAAGGCGGCATCTCCGCCCCTAAGGTAAACGATCCGAAAAAATTGGGCGAAGGCGACCTAATCCGGGTCATTGTAGGGTGCGCTATTAAAAAGCCCCGCCAAGCAAACAGGCTTCAAGGCGGCGGCGCTATATCAAATGCGGTTGAATGCTTCCTCGCCGGTCATCCCGGATAATGCCTGCGGCATTGTCCGGGATCTGCTGGGTGAACCAATCGGCCGGATTCTGTATTACGACCGGAAATAGTCGCCGCGGTCTTAAGGTTTACCGCTACCGCCGGCTAAGCAACTTAACATCGCTTAACCGGAGGGTCTCGCGTGAGCGTGTATGCTCTTTTTCGCGTTTTTTTTTCGGAATACCGCTTCACACCCTTTTAGAGGCACTCTGGCGATCATTCTTCAGAATCTTAATCTCTGCTTGCAAATCCTCGATTGTTTTCTGCAGCAGGCGGATCAGCATTGACATGCACCGCCACCGGATAAGTCCGTTGCTGATTGACAACAAAACGAGAATGAGCGCGAGTATTTGTGGATCGTACGGCATCCTGCCTCCTCTGGTAGCATCGAGGTCAAAATTCGATTTGAGATGAGGCCGTGATAGCGTATAAGGTCGAACGGCGAGTGACCCGTCGTCATCACGGCGGTCAGATCGAGGAAGGGGGCTGTCTGCGAGTTACAGGCTCCGGCGGCTCCCTTCGCGCTATCTGTCTTTAGTAGCGGTGCTTAAGACATCTGCTTCCTCCACCGTTTATCGATCAGCCCTGCATCTGTGTTGCCGACCTATGGCGGGGTCGGCAACTTGCTTACGCTAGCATGTTAAGCCGTCGACGAGGAACTGCTCCCGCCCTTGGCCCGCACCACGGCCTGCGCCGCCGCGAGGCGCGCCACCGGCACGCGGAACGGCGAACACGACACATAGTCGAGCCCTACGCTCTCGCAGAAGGCGATGGACGCCGGATCGCCGCCATGCTCGCCGCATATGCCGAGCTTCAGCCCAGGCCGCGTCTTGCGCCCGCGCTCGGCCGCAATCCGCACCAGCTCGCCCACGCCTTCGGTATCGAGCGAAACGAACGGATCGATCTCGAAGATCCCTTGGCTGAGATAATCGCCGAGGAACGTGCCGGAGTCGTCGCGGCTGAGGCCGAAGGTCGTTTGCGTCAGATCGTTCGTGCCGAAAGAGAAGAACTCGGCGGACTTCGCGATATCGCCCGCCTTGAGGGCGGCGCGCGGCAGCTCGATCATCGTGCCAACGTGGTAGGAAAGCGGCGCGCCCGAAGCGGCTTCCACTTCCTTCGCCACCTTGTCGATGACGGCTTTCAGAATGTCGAACTCCGCCTTGGTCGCGATCAGCGGGACCATGACCTCCGGCACGACAGCCGCGCCGGTGCTTTTGCTCGCCGCCACGGCCGCCTCGAAGATGGCCCGTGCCTGCATCTCCGCGATTTCGGGATAGGTGATGGCGAGCCGGCAGCCGCGATGCCCGAGCATCGGGTTTTGCTCTTTCAGGTGAGCCAGGCGCGAGCGCAGCGCGGACGCATCCATGTTCAACGCTTGAGCCAGCTCGTTTATTTCCGGGTCCTCATGGGGAAGGAACTCGTGAAGCGGCGGATCGAGCAGGCGGATTGTCACCGGCAGGCCCGCCATGATCTCGAACAGCTTGATGAAGTCCTGGCGCTGCATCGGCAGGATTTTGGCGAGTGCCGTGCGGCGGCCTTCCTTATCCTGGGCTACGATCATCTCGCGCACGGCCATGATCCGGTCCGTGTCGAAGAACATATGCTCGGTGCGGCACAGGCCGATGCCTTCGGCCCCGAATTTCCGCGCCTGGGCGGCATCCGCGGGCGTGTCGGCATTGGTGCGGACTTTCATCCGGCGCACCCCGTCGGCCCACTCCATGAGCGTTGTGAAGTCGCCGGTCAGCTCGGGCTGACGCATGGTGACCTCGCCCTGAATGACCTGCCCGGTCGAGCCGTCGATGGTAATAAGCTCGCGCTCTTTCAGCGTGATCCCGCCCGCCGACAGCGTGCGCTGCTCAAGGTCGATGCGCAAGGCGCTGGCGCCCGATACGCAGGGACGGCCCATGCCGCGCGCAACCACCGCCGCGTGGCTCGTCATGCCGCCGCGTGCCGTAAGAATGCCCGCCGCCGCGTGCATGCCGTGAATGTCCTCGGGGCTCGTCTCCGTGCGCACGAGGATCACGGTCTTGCCGGCGGCTTTGAGCTTCTCGGCGTCGTCCGGGGAGAACACGATCTCGCCGCATGCGGCGCCCGGCGAGGCTGGAAGCCCGGTCGTCATGATCTTGCGCACGGCCGACGGGTCGATGGTTGGGTGCAAAAGCTGATCGAGCTGCACGGCCTCGATGCGGGTTATGGCCTCCTCCTTGGAGATCAGCCCTTCGCGCGCCATGTCGACCGCGACCTTCAGCGCCGCCGGCGTGGTGCGCTTGCCGTTGCGGCACTGGAGCATCCAGAGCTTGCCTTCCTGGATGGTAAACTCCACGTCCTGCATATCGCGGTAGTGCCGCTCCAGCGTTTCGCAGATGCCTCTGAACTCGGCGAAGACTTCCGGCATGATCGCTTCGAGCGATGGCTTGTCGCTTCCGCTTTCCTTGCGAGCCTCCTCGGTAATGTTCTGCGGGGTCCGGATGCCGGCCACCACGTCCTCGCCTTGGGCGTTCACCAGGAACTCGCCGTAGAGCCGCTTATCGCCCGTCGAAGGATTGCGGGTGAAGGCGACGCCGGTCGCGCTCGACTCGCCGCGGTTGCCGAAAACCATGGCCTGGACGTTGACCGCGGTGCCCCAGCTTTCAGGCAGGTTGTTGAGCTGCCGGTATTTGATGGCCCGGGGATTGTTCCAGCTATCGAACACCGCGCCGATCGCGCCCCAAAGCTGCTCGTTGATATCTTGCGGGAAGGGCCTGCCGAGCTTTTCCTGCACCACTTGCTTGTAGCTTCCGATCAGGGTCTGCCAATCCTCGGCGGTAATATCGGTGTCGAGGTCGTAGCCGTTCTGCTGCTTGTAGTGGTCCAGGATTTCCTCGAAGTCGTGATGCTTCACGTCGAGCACCACGTTCGAGTACATCTGAATGAAGCGCCGGTAGCTATCGTAAGCGAAGCGGCGGTTGCCCGAGCGGGCGGCGAGGCCCTCGACCGTCTCGTCGTTGAGGCCGAGATTGAGGATCGTGTCCATCATGCCCGGCATCGAGGCGCGGCTGCCTGAGCGAACCGAAACGAGAAGCGGGTTCTGCGCGTCGCCGAGCCCCGCACCGACGGCGGTGCCGATTTGGGTGACGGCGTCCTGCACATCGGCATGCAGCCCTTCGGGAAGCTTTCTGCCGTTCGCGTAATAGGCGATGCAAACCTCGGTCGTGATCGTGAAGCCTGGCGGCACTGGCAAGCCAAGGTTCGCCATCTCGGCAAGGTTCGCGCCCTTGCCGCCGAGCAGGTTCTTCATATCGGCCGAGCCATCGGCCTTGCCCGCACCGAATTTGTAAACGTATTTAGGCGCGCCGCCCATACTATCCTCCTTTGCCTGTGGGGCCAAAATTTCTTGATTTGCTTCTATCGGTTTTTCTTCCGCGCCCATTTTTGCTCCGCCGGATTTTTTTGCCCCTGCCGTCATGTCCGCCGAGTTTCCGCCAAGGCGGCTGTCAGGGCGTCTGTTCGTCCCCAAGAGACCTGTCATCATCTTGTAAATGGTACGCGTTACTGAATAGGTGGACATCGATCCGCTCTCGCCTTCCAAGACTGAACTCGCGGCTTCCGTTCCCGGGAAGAAAGCCGCCCCCCCGCTATCGCGGACATTTTGTTAGAAAGTGATACTATGTACCCGATAAGGGCCCCGGGCTCAAGGGCGCTCAACCCTGCCGTGCTGCCGCAGGGCGGGCTTTGGGAAAAAAATGGACGACCCGGCAAGCCAGAGAAAAGGTTCCCGGCCAAATTCATAAGACTACCCCACAGGTCCGCCGATTCCTCCGCCGCTTATGCCACGTCATCGCGAGGCGCCGTGGCGATTCAGAGGCAATCGCGCAAACACATATTGCCTGGATTGCTTCGCTCGCAATGACGGAAGAGCGGTCATGGCCGGGGGCGGTTGGTATAATTTCCCGGTGCGGGCGTTTCGCATAGATTTAGCGGCAAACGCAATCCACAGCCTATCGAAGGGCCATCGCATGACGCCAATCAAAGTGCCGAACGATTCGAAACTGCGCCTGTTGAGCTACGCGGACGAAAGCGGCGCGCCGCGCCTTGGCTTCGCGCGGCCGGACGGGCGTGCCGTGGATGTGGTGAAAGCCGCTGAGCAGGCGAAGATCGAGCTTGGCTTCGATGGCACCTCGATGCTGGCGCTGATCGAGGCCGGGCCGCAAGCGCTGGCCAAGGTGCGGGAGCTGGCTTCGGATGACTCCGCGGCCGGGATCGGCCTTCAAAACATCAAGCTGCTTCCGCCGATCCCAAAGCTCACCCGCAACATAACCTGCGTTGGCTGGAACTATGTCGAGCATTTCGAGGAAAGCCAGCGCTTCCGTGCCTCGTCGCAGCAAATGCCGGAACATCCGGTGTTTTTCACCAAGGGTGTGAATACGCTCAACGGCCCCTTCGATCCGATTCCCTACGATCCTTCCATCTCGAAGGAAATCGATTGGGAGGTGGAACTGGCGGTGATTATCGGCAAGCGCGGGCGGAATATCGGCGAGGCGGAAGCCGGCGATTACATCTTCGGCTACACTGTGCTGAACGACACCTCGGCGCGCGACATTCAGAAAAGCTGGCATGGCGGACAGTGGTTCAAGGGCAAGAGCCTGGACGGCCATGCGCCGATGGGCCCGTGGATCGTGCCGGCAAGCGAACTCGGTCCCGATAATCTGCGGCTCATTTTGCGCGTGAACGGCAAAGTAAAACAGGACGGCAATACCAGGGATATGTATTTCAAGGTGCCGCGGATCATCGCGGAGCTGTCGCGCGGACTGACCCTCGATCCGGGCGATGTGATCGCGACCGGAACGCCGCCCGGCGTTGGCATGGGCCGCACGCCGCCCGAATATCTCAAGCCTGGCGATGTGATGGAAACGGAGATCGTGGAAATCGGCGCGATGCGCAACATCGTCCAGGCGGACTGATACTCGATCCGCTTGGCTTCGGAAAGCCCCCTCACCCCTGCCCCTCTCCCAGCAAGCTCGCCTTGGCGAGCTTGCAACGCTATCTGTCCGCATCCGCAAGCGGATGCGGATGGGGAGAGGGGTATGTGCCCCATCCGCAGCGCAGAGCGTAATTCAGGCGTCCCTTCTCCCCTTGCGGGAGAAGGACAGGATGAGGGGTAAGCCGCACACTGTGCTGGTTGGTGCATGTTTCCCGTGGCCGGTCGGAAACATAGGGATGTCCGGCTCGTACGTATGCCCGCCCAAAAAAGAACGAGGCGCGAAATCGCGCCTCGCACCCCGCAATACTAGAAGTTGGGCGTTACTTGCCCTTTTTGCCTTTCGGCGCAGCTTTCGCAGGAGCCGCGGCAGCAGCCTTGGGAGCTGCTTTCGCTGCGGGTTTCGCTGCCGGTTTCTTCTCTGCCATGGTTTTGCCCCTAGCTTTTCAGTATTGACAAGTTAATCGAAAGCCAGATTCGCCCGGCTCAAACAATAGCAGCTACAAACTTTCCACAGCAACGTGGCGCTCAGGCCACTTGCCGGCCTCCGGGAAAGACTATTCCAGCTCGAACGGACGGCTCATTGGGGCAAAAGAATAGCCCAGCCAATGCGCGCGGGCGGAACGCTGGCCTCGGTGACATAGGGGAGTTGCAGTTCCGGCTGCTCCACCGCGCCGGGGAATTGGGACAGAAGGGCTGGGCGGTGGCTGTCGTGCCGCCAGACCCCAACTCGCCGCCTGACGCTGTTGCGCCGCCAGACACTATCGGGCTTCCAGATCAGCACGGCACCGTCTCGCGAAAGCTGCTCCCTTGAAATCCAAGGACTTTTCCACATTTGGCCGTCGATGACAATCGAGGGGCGATCCGGGTGATAGGCGGAAAGGAGACCCGCCAGCCAGTTGTTTCCTATTACGATTTTCAGCGGGCGGCCGTGGGTTTGGGCGGCCCAGGCTTTGGCGATTGCGGTTGCTGCTGCCTGCGACGGAAATTGCTCGCGGGTGCCTCTGCCCAAAAGATATGGCTGGGCGGTGTTGACTACGGTTAGTGCGCCGATTGCGAGGCCAAAGACAACAATCCAGCCGATGGCGAATCGCCTGATGCCGCTTTGGGTGATCGGGGGTGCCGGGGTGAGCGCAAAAAGAGCGATGCCGGCGAAGTCCAGCATGGGACAGCCCCACATGTCCTTGAAGCGAACCCCGTCGAAGGCTTGCATCGCGGCGGCAAGGAGAAGAGGTCCGCAAAATAGAAACAGGATAAAGCGGCGATCCGAAGCCTTCACTCCGCCCGCTGGCAAAGCGATAGCCGCATCCCTTGCCGTAAAGAGAAAGCCGGCGAGGATTAAGGCCGCGGCGCCGTACCAAAGCTGGGCAAGTAGCCATCCCGCCGGAAAAAGCAGGTGATCGAAAAAGGAGGTGGCTTGTTTTACGCGGTCCAGCGGGAAGCGGAGCGGATAGAGGTCATAGTCGGAGTAGACGTGGATCGCGTGGGGAAGGCAGAGCAATACCGCGGTAGCGATGGCGATCCAGGGGCCTTTTCCGGCCAGGCGCGGCCTCGCCACCTTATCGGACAGAGTGTAGCCGGCGATGGCGATCAGAAGGAGCGCCGTGGAGTATTTGCCGAGCATGCCAAGCGCGGAGGCGAAGCCGAGCAGCAGCCAATCGGCGATGCGGTTTTCGCGAATGGCGCGATGGCTCGCATAGGCGATGAAAGCCCAAAGCGGCAGATGGATGATGTTGTGATTGAATTCGAGGCTTAGAACGTTGAAATGGACCACGCCTTCGAGGAGCAGAACGGAGAGCAGCGCACGGACGGGATCGAGAATGCGGCGTGCCAGGAGCCAGACCATCCAGAGCGCAAGGGTTGCGGCGGCGGGGCCGGCAAGCGCGGCGATCCATGGTTGTCCGCCCGTAAGAGCCATCAGCGCGGCGAGGCACCAGGCGGGCAGCGGCGGGTGTTTGAAATAGGCCCATTCAGGGTTGCGGGCCCATGAAACCTGCTCGATGACATCGAGCGGCAGCGTTGGCTGGGTGAGGATGGCGACGAGCGAAAAAGCCGCGAAGTGCAGCGCCAGGACGGCGAACAATATGGCTTTGGGATGAGCGAGCAAGCTAGCTCGCTCCCGCGCCGGAAATGCAGCAAGGCTCACCTTGGCACGTGGGGCATAAGACGTAATGGTCAATGAAACCTCTTTTGCATCCGCTGAAAGGTGCCCATGACCACTGCCCCATAGTCCATTAACCTTGGCTTAGGCGTTGAAGCTTGCGCGAAGCCTGCCGAATTTTGGGGGTGGATATTAAATAAGCGCAAGCTTTACTGTGTATCGCTCTGTCGCTTGTACTTGCCGCCGGAAGTGCTGACCGCTCCGGTGCAGCACCGTTTCAGGGTGAAGGCGGCGGCTCACGGGTTGTGAGTGTCATTCCCGCGAAAGAGCGTGTAAAAAAATCGAAATTGCAGCCTTCGGTAAGACCCCGCAGCGATAGGGGTAGGGACGGTTTCGCCGCCCCTCCCTCCGAACCGTGCGTGCGGTTTTCCCGCACACGGCTCTCCAGTTGGCAGTTTCCTCATCGGGGGCATCTCGCTTCCTGCCAGGCTGTGTGAAGTGCGAACAGCCCCGCTTCCGCGAAGAAGGCGTTGGTCCAACGCATCTGATCGGCCAGACAGCGGCCGAAGCCGGGACGCTTTTCCTGCTTGCGCAGGAAGGCACGCAACCGTCTCCGGACCAATCCATCCAGCCGTTTGAAGACATGGTAATGGGCGTGCTTGAAGTAGTTGAACCAGCCGCGCAGAACCGGGTTCAGACTGGCGATGACTTGTTCGAGGCTTTCGCCCCGGGTTCGCTTGGTCTTGGCCCTGATCTTATCCTTAAGCCGGTCCAGGCTCTTCTTGCGAACGTGCCGCCGTTTGCCCTCGAAACTGTAGCCAAGGAAGCTGAAGCCCTCGCCCTTTTTCCAGCAGTTCCCGATATGGGTCTTGTCCGGATGAAGGCTGAGGCCGTTCTCCGCCACCCAGACGCGAATGAGCGCAAGGGCAGCTTCGGCTTCTTCCCGGCTTTGGCAGAGGACTACGAAGTCATCCGCGTAACGCACCATCTTGTAGCCATGGCTGGCCATGAACTCATCGAGCGGGTGCAGGTAGACGTTCGCCAGCAGCGGGCTGATGACACCGCCCTGCGGTGTACCCTCTGTTGGCGTCCATTGCTCCAACCCGTCCATGATGTCCTGCTTGAGCCAGCCTTCGATAAGATCGAGCACCCGGCCATCGCCGATACGCGCCCTAACCCTCTCCATCAGCCGCTCATGCGGGATGCTGTCGAAATAGCCCTTTAGATCGGCGTCCACCGCATGGCGGTAGCCGTCCTTGATCAGAAGGTCCACCTCGCGCAGGGCATCCTTGCAGGACCGCCCCGGCCTGAAACCATAGCTCGACGGATGGAACATAACCTCGAAAATCGGCTCGATGACGAGCTTGACCGCCATCTGCACGATCCGGTCCTTGACCGCTGGGATGCCCAGCGGCCTCATCGAACCGTCGCCCTTTGGGATTTCCACCCGCCGGATCGCCAGGGGCCGGTATTGTCCTGCCTTGAGGCTTTCCGAAAGCTCGGCCAGATAGTCCCCGGAACGCGCTTCGAACCGCTCGATGCTCTGTCCATCCACGCCCGCGGCCCCGCGGTTGGCCCGGACTTTTTCCCAGGCCAAAGTAAGGGTCTTGGGGGCATACACCTTATCTATCAGACTGAACCAAACCCCTCCTTTGACGCCGTTCACCAGCGCCGATACCATACGCTCCGTCCAAATCGCAGCTTCCAGCCAGCTCAAGTCCGGCACTTCGTGCCGCTGGGTATCTGCGCCTTGCTTAGCCGTTTCCGGCACTTCCGGCGCTGTTCCTTGCCGCTCTTCATCCATCGCGCATCCACCTTCCTGCCTCCCCTCCCTCAAGGCGGTTTTGCTGTCCGCCTTTCCAGCGGCTTTCGCCGCAACGGTACTATGAAGGCTCTGACTCCTGCCCCGCCCGCACATGCGAGACAGGTCTCGCCGCTTACTCCGCCTTGCCTTCAGGACATCCCATCCCCAACCACGCCGTGCGCCCGGACATCGCTTTCATAGTCACCTCAGCGTGTCCGGCTTGTTCCGGGCTTCGCCTTGAACGAGCAGGCTCGCCACGCAGTACCGCCGAATTGGGTTCGTTTTGCTACAGGCTGCCCTTTCGCTTCCAGTTGCTCTCCACCCCGCATCGCTGCGACGCAGTTACTTTCAACTTCGCAGGCTGTGACCGCCTGCGGCGGGGACTTACACCCCGCTGACAAAGCGTCCTCGCGGACGCACTCATTCCCGCGAAGGCGGGAATCCATTTATCAAGCTGTAACAAGCTCTTATATGGGGCCCCGCCTGCGCGGGAACGACGCCGCGGCAGCGGTCGCAACGCCGGAGAACGGTAAAGACTTGCGGCGGTTGGTATTATAGCCTGCCCAAGACGTCGTTGAGCACGGCATCGATGTCCTGCCCGGCCGCCTCCTTGGCGTTGCCTGAGCTGGTGTCGAAGATAGCGGCGCGTATGCCTGCGTCCGGGTAAATGCGCTGCAGGGCGAGCCTGTAGCAGGCAAGCTGGGCGAGATGAGCGGGCTTCGCCGGGCCGTCCGCCGGGAGGCTCCCCGACTTATAGTCGAGGACGGCGGGGCCGGCTTCGCTCAGCTCGATGCGGTCGGCCTGGCCGAGAATGCTGGCGATTTGCTCGCCTTCGGCGTTGCGCACCGATACCGCGAGACCGGCTTCCGCCAGCGTGTGCCCGGCCGGTTGCGCGAGCGCCCCCTTTGCGAGAAGCGCGAGCACATGCTGGGCCGCCTCCTCTCGTTGCCGCGCGGCAAGCTCGTCCGCAAAGGCAGCCGCAATGAGCGCGGCGGCTTTCGCGCGATGCTCCGCGGGCAAGGCCGGCAAGACCTCCAAAAGCCGATGGATAAGCGTTCCGCGAGTCTGAGCCGTTTCGCGATCCGTGCCAGGGCGCTGCGCAAAGGCGGCTGGGCCTGCTCCGGCGAGTTCCATGATCCGGGAGGGCGAGAGGATCGGGCGCGGCTGTTCCTTTGGCGCGGAGGAAGCCGCGAGCCACGATGGAAGGCCATCCTCTGCCGCCTTGGGCGCGCTTAGAGCCGGTGCGCTGGCCTCCTGCCATGGGCCGGTCCGCCAAACGGTGCGGCCCTGGAAATCCCGCGCTTCCTGGAGTGCGGGCGCCAGGGCGGTTTGGATCGTCGCGTACCAGCTCCCCGCCGGCAGCGAGCCATTGTGAAAGCCTGCGATGTAAAGCCGGTCGCGGGCGCGCGTCATGGCCACGTAGAGAAGCCGCCCTTGCTCGCGCTGGTCGCCCGCCTTGATGGTGTCCTTGGCGTTCGCGATGGGCCGCAAGCCGCCGGTCCCCTTGACGGCCCAGACCGGAATGGCGGGCGCGCCGCTGTCATCGTCCAGGAAGTAAACCGGAACCGGTGAGGCGTTTTTGGTGCCGCAAGTGTCGGCAAGGATGACGATGTTGGCTTCGAGGCCCTTGGCGCCATGCACCGTCATGATGCGGACCTCGCGCGCCGCCTGGTCCGTCTCGCGCTTCACCTCGGACGCGCTTTTCCGCGCGAAGGAGACGAACTCGGCAAGGCTGGCTTGCGGCCGGGCGCTGAAGGTCTCGGCAAGGGCCAGGAACTCGTCGATTGCGTCGAAGCATTCCGCGCCGAGCCTCGCGCCGAAAGCCTTGCGGCCGCCCTCCGCTTCCAAAATGTGGGCGAAGAAATCGAAGGGGCTGAGCTTTCGAGCCAGCTCGCGCCAACCCTCCAGCCTCTCCGTGCGCGCGCAGTGGCTCGGATCGCTCTCCAAAGCCTGCCAAAGCGAGCCTTCGCGGCCATGGGCCAGCTTGAAAAGATCCTCTTCGCCGAGCCCGAACAATGGGCCTTTTAGCACGGTGGCGAGCGCGAGGTCGTCCTCCGGCTGGATCAGCGCATCCGCGAGCACCAGCAGATCCATGACCGCAAGCTCATCGGTGAGCGCGATCCGGTCGGTGCCTGCCACCGGGATGCCCTCGCGTTTTAGCGCGGCCTGCAGGAGCCTCGCCATGGGTTCGCGTTTGCGCAGCAGAATGAGAATATCGCCCGGCTCGATAGCCCGCCCCAAGGAGGCGAGGCCCTCGCCGCTGTCGAGCCAATGTTTGATTTGCGCCGCGATGCGTGCCGCCAGCGTCTCGGCGGGCTTGGGTGGGGGAGTTGCCTCCGCATCGGGCTCCCAGACGCTTCCCTTCTCCTGCTTCTCTCCGCGCTCCGGCTGCCACAGCTCGACAAGCCCGCCTTTGCCATCGCGGTACGCCAGATGGCGCACCAGATCGCTCTGTTGCATGCCGGGCAGCACACCCGACACGCCGTCGACCGCATCGAGGATCGGAGCGAGCGTGCGGAATGAGAGATTGAGATTGGCGGCGCACCAGGTGAAACCCGCCTCGCTCACCTGCTCCTCGTAGACGGTGCCGAAAGCCGCCAGCAGCTCAGGCTTCGCGCCCTGGAAGCCGTAGATCGACTGCTTCTCGTCGCCCACCGCGAACAGGGTCGGCACGCAGTCGCGCTGGCCCTGCCCTGCGAAAAAATCCGAGGTGAGCCTCGCCACGATTTCCCATTGCTCCGGGCTCGTATCCTGTGCCTCGTCAATCAGGATGTGATCGATCCGCGAGTCGAGTTCGTAGAGCACCCATTCCGCAGCCTCTTGCCGGGACAGAAGGCGCTTCGTTTGAGCGATGAGGTCGCCGAAATCGAGCGCGGTGCGGGCGCGCTTCGCGGCTTCGTAGCGCACGAAAATCGCTTCGGTCAGGCGCAGAAGCGCGGCGCTGGCCTCAACCAGCTTCAGACTGGAAAGCTTCTCATCGAGGGCCAGGAAAGCGTCCTGCGCCGCCAGCAGCCCTTCGTAGAGCGCCGCCGCACGCTTCCTGAGCGGAGCCGTCATCAGCGACGCCCTGGGCTCGCCCTTGCCGGTGGCAAAAGCCTCTTTCAGCGCGCTGCATCGTGCCTCATTGCTGGCAGCCTTCAACGCTGCATCGAACCGCGCGGCCGACTTGGTATCGTTTGCCGAGCCGCCGTTGAGCACGGCAATGGCCTCCGCCAACGATTGCGGGTCGAGCACGGAAGCGGCGCGCGCGAGAAGCGCTTCTCTCGTATCCGCCCGGGAAAGATTGAAAAGCTCGCGCAGCCTCACCTCGATGGCGGGAAGCGGATGCTCCTCGGCGGTCAGGCTGAACAGCTGCGCGATCTCCGAACGCTTGCTGAGCATGGCATCCAGCACGCGCGCGAATTCATCCTCGCGGGCATAGGCTGCCGCGCACTCAAGCGCCGCCCGCGACGGGCCTTCGGACGCGGACGCGAAAGCGCCGGCGCACGCTTCCTTCAGCGCCTCGCGCGCCTCCTCCTCGGTCAGCACGGTGAAACCAGGCGGAACGTTCGCCTCCAAGCTATAGCGGCGCAGGACGCGCTCGCAAAAGCCATGGATCGTCATGATCGCGAGCCCGCCCGGCGCGTCGATGACGGTCGCGAAAAGGCAGCGGGCCAGCGCGATCTCGTTTGCTTCGGGCGCTCGCGTCAGCACCTTGGCAAGCAGCGTCTTGAGGTCCGCATCGCTGGACGTGGCCCATTCGCCGAGCTTGTCGAGCACGCGCGATTCCATCTCGGCGGCGGCGTTTTTCGTGAACGTCAGGCACAGGATGGAGCGCGGCTCCGCGTCCGTAAGCAGGAGCCGCAGGATGCGCTGCACCAGAACGTGGGTCTTGCCGGTGCCGGCGTTCGCGCGGACCCAGGCTGAGACGGCGGGATCGGCGGCGCTGCGCTGCTTTTCCTCGGCGGCGGCGAGCCGTTGCGATTGCGTCATCGGCGTCTCACACGGTTTCCGCGGCCGATGCGCATTGGCGCCAACATAACAGAGGTCACGCCCCTCACCCTGTCCCTCTCCCCATGGGAGAGGGGACGCCCTAACAACGGCTGCGACGAGACTCCCTCTCCAGCCGCATCCGCTTGCGGATGCGGCCACGCTGAGATGCAAGCTCGCCAAGGCGAGCTTGCAGGGAGAGGTTTGGGGTGAGGGGCGATTCCCCCGTTCGTTACGCCGTCCGCTAATTTTGGCGCCTTATTCATCGCCGGCCTCGCTGTCGTCTGCCTCGATGGACCACTCGCGGACGCGGGCGAGATGCGCATAAGGATCGTTTTCCGCCTTTTCGCGGAAAATGGCGCGCGTCTCGTAGGCGTAAGGCGTGGCCTCGTCGTCGAAGCGCGCGATGCGATTGAGCGTTCCGGCATAGGCCGCCTGGATTGCTTCCGCGCACGGCACTTTCAGCGTGACGATCTCGCCCGGCGGCTCGCCTCCGGTCGCGACGATATAGAACAGCTCGGCTGAAGAGCCGGCGGGGATACCGGCAAAGGCTCCCTCCTTCGCAAGCAGCCCTTCCAGCGCAAGCTGCGGCGCGCCCCGCCCGGCCGAAACCTTGGCCGCGTTGGCGCTCGTCTTGAAATCGTAGATGCGCAACTGGCCATCGCCAAGCCTGTCGATGCGGTCGGCTCGCGCCGTGATCTCGAACAGTCCCGCCGGCGCCTCGACGCGGAGCTTGCCGCCCACCTCGCTCTTCAGCATTTGAACGCCTGCGCGGCGCGCGGCCTCGCTTCCGGCGAACCACTCCGCGAAGCGGGCGAAGCGCGGCCTCCAGAACGGCGCGTTTTCGAGATTGAAGCCCAGCTCCTCCGCCGCTTTATCCAGCTCGCCCAACAACTTGGCTCCGGCGTTTTCCGGCAGCGCGTGCGGGTACGCCTGGAAGAAGCCGTTCAATGCGGCGTGATAGAGAATGCCCTTGTCGCGCGCGTCGCTCGTCTCATCGAGGCGGCGCAGCGGGTCGAGGCCCAGAATGTGGCGCGCGTAAATGGCGTAGGGATTGGCGAACCAGGTCTCGATTGCGGTGACGCTCAGGCGGCGCGGGCGCGTGGCGAGCGGAGGCCGGGGCTGCGGCCGGCTGGCGGGCTCGGTTCTTTCGGGCGAGCGTTGCGCGGCTACCCAAGCGAGCCAGGGGCGGTCAGGCCGCAGCGTATCCAGCTTGCCGGCTCCGGACGCCAGCGCCTTGAGCCGCGAAATCCAGCGGCTCGGCCGGGTAAGGCTGCCGTTTTCTTTCTTGGACCGCGTGAGGATGACGCGCGGCGCCGAAGCGGCAAGCGCCATGAAGTCGTGTGCCGTCCGGCCGATGCGGCGCTCGGCGGGCGGCAGGCCGACGAATTGGCGGTCGTTGCGGCTGAGCCAAGGATCGGGGCCGGACATCTGCGGCCAGCAGCCTTCGTTCAGCCCGGCCAGCACCACCACATCCGCCGAAAGCAGGCGCGCATCCAGCGGCTTCCATATGAAAATGCGCGGATGCGGGCTATCCGATGCCTTTGCGCGCCTCGACGCGATCACCTGCGCGAAAAACTCTGCGTATTCCGCAAGATCGAGCGTGAACGAGCGCGCGGCTGCTTGCTCAAGCGCTGTAAGCGCGGAGCTTTCGGCGTGCAAAAGTCCGAGGCCTGCGAGGTGCGAAAGCGCGCTGCGGTGCGCCGCCAGCCAATCCGGCAGGGGCGCGCGCTCAGGGACGGCCATGAGCGGCGCCAGGGCCTCGATCACCTGCGCCGCAAGGCTGCGCGCCGCATCCCACTCCGCCGCGCCGATCCGCTTCATCGCCGGGTGCCGCGCTTCGCCCGATGAGATTGCATGCTCCGCCCGCGATAAGGCCGCCGGAACGTCCGCGAGCGCGGAAGGCCGCCACATCTGCCGCAATACTCCCAGATCGACGATCTCGGCCGCGCGCCAGAGCTGGGCCGCATCCTTGCCTTGCGCCTGCCGCAGGAGTCCGGCCAGTTCATCGGGCTTGCCGCGCGCGGCGCAGGATACGATGCGAGCCGCTAGGCTGTCCGGGCCGCCGGCATCCGCCAAGGCATCGGCGGCAAGTTCCCACTGAGCGAGCGCGTGACGGACCCGGGCGATGAGGCTTTCGCTGGGCGTTACCAGAGCGGCGGTCTGGCCGGGCGCTTCGAGGCTTTCGCGCAGGATCAGCGCAAGCGCTGCCGCCTCGTCCTGGATGGTTTCGGCTTCGATAAGCGAAAGTCCGGGCGCCGGGCTGCCTTCTTCGCGCCGCAGCGTTTCGATGAAGGGCGCCCATTCCGCTGTAGCTGGTGCGGGGCGGAGCGCTTCGCTTAGAAAGCGAGCGCGCCGCTCCGCATCCTTCCCCCAACCCCGGTCACTGCCCCAGGTCCGTGTGCGGAGAGGGAGAGTACATCCTCCCCGCAGATGTCAAAACGGGCGAGGAGCTGGTTTAATCCATGCTGCGGATGCTCGGGATGCGCTTCCACCGCCGTTTCAGCATCGTCGAGCCCGTAAAGCACGATCGCGGATTGCGGGCGGCCAAGCGCTGCCTCCATCAGGCCAACGGTGGCGGCGACGCTGCCGGTCGAGCCCGCGACGATAATTGGCGCATCGCTTTGCCGGATGAATTCGGCCTCGATGGCCATGAGACGGTTGCGGCGCTCCTCGCGGTCGAGCTTGCCGGTTTTCGCCTTGTGTGCCTGCCAGCCGCGCAACACGCCGCGCAGAAGCTGAAGCGAAAGCTGCTCGCTGCCCGATGCGCGGCTGCTGTCGAGCTGGCCAACGAGCAAGAGGTCGGCGCCTTCCTCGTGCGCCTCGCCGATAAGGGTTGCGATTTGCCCGGCGATGGTGAAGGCGCTCGCCGGCGTAATGGGCGTGAAGACCGGCTCATGCGCGAGCCTTGTGCCGAGCAGCGATTGCGACGCATTCATCGCCAGCGCCGCGAGCTGAACCGTCCGCTCAAGCTCGTTGAACGCCGGCGGAATGGCGAGCGCCTCGTCCAAGAGATCGAGCGCCGCCGCTGGGTCCATGCGCGGGCCGTATGTGGCGAACAAGTCCAGCGGATCGGCCTCGCCCAATACGCGGATGCGCGGCAGGAACGTGGCGCCGTTGGGCGATTGCGCGAGAAAAGCGAGCTTCAGCGGCTCGATGGCGGCTTGCGTGGGAAGGTAGATCGTGAGCCGCGGCAGTTCGTGCGGCTCCGGCGCGCCCTGGTTCCAGATCGAGCCGTCGAGAACGGCCGCCGCCAGCGTGGGAATGAATGGCGAATGGATGGGGCATTTCAAGATGACCCCAAATCCGGTTGATTGGTTCAGCAAAAGGCCCCCTCACCCCAACCCTCTCCCCGAGGGGAGAGGGAGTTCGGCCGCAGCCGTTGAGAAGCCGTTCCCTCTCCCCTCGGGGAGAGGGACAGGGTGAGGGGGGACTTCATGAAGCACTCAACCGGATTTGGCATGCCCCCTTGCCGGGAGGCCGATGTCATCGAGTCAAGCCCGGCGACGCTGTCCTTCATTGAGATGGCTCTCCGCCTCGGTCAACGCTTCCGGCGTGCCCACATGCATCCAGGTTCCTTCGAGCACCACGCCATGGAGTGCATTCTGCGCGGCTGCCCGGTCGAAAGTCCTGACCAGCGAAAACGCCCGTTCCGTGACGCCCTCGAAAAGCTGCGGCTTCAGGATCGAGACGCCGGCAAATACGTAAGGCGTCTCCTCGCTGCCGCTCCGCCGCCTTAAGCGGCCAGACGCATCCATGTGATAATCACCCCGGCCATCGTATCCAATGCTTGAGTCGCGGTGGGCCAGCAACAGAAGGCCGTCCATCCGGCGCGGCGCCCAGGCTTCCATCAACAGCCGGAGATTGGAGCGCGGGCCTTCAGTCCAGACGGAGTCGGAGTTGTGGACCATGAAGGGGCTGCCGCCGAGCACCGGAAGCGCCTTGAGCACGCCGCCGCCCGTTTCAAGAATAGCGCCGCGCTCGTCTGAAATGGTGATCGCGGGTTCGGTGCGCGTTTTGAGATGCGCTTCGATCTGGTCCGCGAAATGATGCACGTTCACCACCGCGCGCCCGATGCCGGCCGCTGCCAGCCGGTCGAGCACATGATCCAGCAAAGTCCGCCCGCCAAGCGTGACGAGCGGCTTCGGGATGCGGTCCGTCAGCGGCCGCATGCGCGTGCCAAGCCCGGCGGCGAGCACCATCGCGGTCTCGATCTGAGCCATTTTCCCTCTATCTCAGCGCGCCCTGCTCCAGCCTTGTGTCCGCCAGGGGGCGCAGATGCGCTTCATACCATGCGTTGAGCGGTTTGAGATCGGGGTGCGCGAGATCGCGGAACAGATAGCGCGAGATGCGTGGCAAATGTGCCAGATAGCCGTGCTTGCCGTCGCGCATGGAAAGGCGCGCGAAAATGCCGGCGATCTTGGTGTTCCGCTGCGCGCCGAGGATGGCGTAGGCTTTGGCGAAGGCGTCGCGGCCGAAACCGGGATCGGCCTTGGCCGCGCCGTTGCAATAGCGCTCGAACAGCGCGCGCTCCGACTTCTCGGATACTTCCAGCCGCGCGTCCTGAAGGAGCGAAACGAGATCGTAGGCCGGATGCCCCCATAGTGCGTCCTGGAAATCGATCACGCCCAGGCGTTGAAGCCCGCTCCAGCCTTCGCGCAGCAGCAGATTCGGCGAGTGATAATCCCGCAGGACCAAATCTTTCGGCTGCGTATCGAGCCAATCGAGGAACGGCGACCACGCCTCAAAGAACGAGGCCGCAAGCTCTGCCGGGGCCGGCTTCCCCGTCTGCAGCTTGAAATACCACTGCAGGAGCAGGTCCAGCTCGACCTCAAGCGCTTCGCGGCCGTAATCCGGGACGTGATAAGCCGCGCCGCCGGGCGAGGGCAAATCCTGCGGCGGCTGCGAGGCGCGGATGGCAAGCAACCCATCCACGGCGTGTACATAGAGCATTTCGAGATGCGCGCGCCTAGCGATGAGCTGGCCGAAAACGGCGTCGCCCAGATCTTCCACGAGAAAGATGCCGGATCGCAGATCGCTCGCGAAAACGGTGGGAGCGCTTATCCCGGCTTTGCCGCGCAGCCATGCGGAAATCGCGAGGAACGGGCTGCCTTCGCGCGCGAGATGCGCGATTTCGCAGTAAGGCCGGCCGTCGCGGATCGGCGGGCCGTCGGGTCGCGGCGGCCAGTCCATGAGCATCACGGTTTCCTGCTCGCGCTCCAGCCGGGAGTACAGGCGCGCCGAAGCGTCGCCCCTGATGGCGGTGCATCGCGCCTCGCCCCAGCCGCTCTTGGCCAGAAACGTCTCAATCTCACGGAAGCGCGCCAGCTTCGGCTCCCACGCGCCGAAGCCGGTCAGCGAAACGCTTCGCGCGGTCCCTTCGCCTTCGATGCGCACCTCAAGCCGGTTTGCTGGCAGCACGGCGTGAATGACCTCTGGCCACTCGGCGACGACGATGCTCCCGGCGCACATCTCGTGGATAGCCGGTCTCTTCCTCGTCGCCAGGGCTGAGCCGGTAAAAATCGCAGTGATTGACCTTGCGGCCGCCCGCCGCATAGCTATGCACCAGCCCATAGGTCGGGCTCGTCACCGCCTCTGCCACGCCAAGCGCGGGCAGCAGCCCTTGCGCGAAGGTGGTCTTGCCTGCGCCCAGCTCGCCGTAAAGCGCGATGAAATCGACAGGCGAGATCAATGCCGCCAGCCGGCTCGCCAGCGCCTTCATCGCCTCAGGAGATTTCAGTTCCCACACAGCCCCGCCTCCGCAAAAGTCTTCAAGCCGCGCACGATTCGGCTCAGGCAGCTTAGCAAACTATGTCGGCGGTATTGACCAATTTCCGCGGAATTGTGACGGAGTGGCTAAGCTTGCACTGCCGTAACCGAGTGCTCACCTGACCGCGACAAGACCGAGTTCCCTTTCCAGCACATCGAAATCCCTATCGGCATGCAGCAGCGCCAGCCCATGCACGATGCAGTAGGTGCCAATAATCATGTCTACGGTCTTGCGCGGCGTAATGCCCTTGCTGCGAAGCACGCGGTAGTTTTGTGCTGCTTTCACCGCGATATTCTGGCCGCAAAGGTTTCGCGTCTCGACGGTCTCGAAAAGGTTCAGGGCGGTACGGTAGTCCTTTTCACTGCGGAAGCCCTGCAGGACTTCCGCCAGTATCAGGTCGCCGGCAAGGACAAGCTGCTTGCCCAAGAGTTTATCGAGCGCATCCGTCTCCGCTGAAATGCGGCCGTTGAAGTAATCGATCCAGACGGAGCTATCGGCGAGAATCACGGTCCAGCCGCATCTCTTCCAAATCGCCGTCCCAAGCAAGCTTGCCGCGATAATCTCTGATCGCTTCCTGCGATTTTAGACGCACGAGGAGGCGAAGCGCCTCTTCAACGGTCTCGCGCTTTGTCGTCAGGCCCGAAAGGCTCATCGCCTTTGCGATCAGCTCGGGATCGATTTCGATGTTGGTGCGCATCATACCTTCATGTGTATCGAGAGGCTAATTCTTACACACAGCTGCGAAAGCTTCAAGGGCAACCGCTATAGCTAAACACGGGCACCGGCGCGTTTCGATTCAGCGCCTCGATCCTCGCCGGCGTTTTCGGCGAAATATGCGGCGAGGGATTCGTATTCCAGCCGGAGCGCGGTGCACAAATTGAGATGCCGGTTCACATCGTAGAGCCATGAGCCCGAGCGCCCGCGAGCGATTTCCACCCGGCGCGCCGCCTTCAACTTCGCGATGATCTTCAGCCGCCCGCTCAAGCTTCTGTCCGCCGTTTGCGTCTCGCGAATGCCAAGCAGCTGCGCAAGCTCTTTGCTCCGTGCGCCCGCCGCGCCGGCTTTTCCATGATTTAACGCCACAACTCACCTCACGCTTAAAGCTTATGCCGTGCTGGTAAGCGAAAGCGCCTTAAGCAGGTGTGAATCCGCGGGCATTTTCTGTGCCTGGCCCGCCTGGCTCTTACGAGCGGCTAAGACGGAGGAGCGGATTGAAAGGCGGCATTACTTGCCTCTTGGCGGTGCGGCAAGGTAGCGTGTCCGTCCCGCTAAGGGTTTATATGCATTTCCTTGCTAGTAACAGCGCCGTCCAAGGGGGAACTGAAAATGATTCGCAGGCTCGTCTTCGCGGCTGGGGCATTCACGGTTGCATTCGCAACATCGGGACTTTTGCGCGCTGAGGAACAGCCTGCCGCCCAGCAGAGCGCCGCATCGCCCGCGCCTGAAGCTGTTCCCGCGAAGCCCGCAATCGAGCCACCTGCAGCGGCTGCCATTACCCAAGCACCGGCAACGCCCGCAAGCGAGCCGCCCGCAGCGGCTGCCATTGCCCCAGCGCCGGCGACGCCTGCAAGCGAGCCGCCGGCAGCGGCTGCCATTACCCAAGCACCGGCAACGCCCGAGGCCGAGGCTCTGCACAAAGCGCTTTCAACGCTCGCCGCCGGCCAAACGGACGAGGAGCGCAACGAGCACGCGGCGCTTTTGGCCTTCTACGAGGCGCGCGGCTACGCTCCGCTTTGGCTGACGGCGCAAAATACCTTCACGCCCAAGGCAGCTGCGGTCTTCGCCGAGATCAACCGCGCCGATGAGTGGGGGCTCGATGCTGGCGGCTTCCCCTTGCCTCCGGCGGACGTGCTGCCCGCGTCGCCTGAAGCCGAAATCCAAATCTCCCAAGCGGTGCTGAAATACGGGCGCTACGCGCGCGGCGGGCGCATCGTCAATCCTTCGGAGCAGCTGAGTTCGTATCTCGACCGCCGGCCGCAATTCGTCGCCCCGAAAGCGATCCTCGACGGCATCGCGGCGGCCGGCGAACCCGATGCCTACCTTCGCGGGCTCAACCCGCAACACCCGCAGTTCGAGAAGCTGCGCCAGAAATATCTGGCCCTCCTCGGCCGCGGCAAGAAGAACAGCGCCGAGGCGAAGCGGCTGCTCGCCAACATGGAGGAATGGCGGTGGATGCCCGCCGATATGGGCAGTGTCTACATCTGGAATAACTTGCCCGATTTCACGCAGCGCGTGGTCAAGGACGGCAAGACCGTGCGCGAAGTACGCATCGTGGCGGGCGAGACCGGCAAGCAAACGCCCATCTTCACCCGCTCCCTCAAGAAGATCACCTTCCGGCCCACCTGGATCGTGCCCGATTCCATCAAGGTGCGCGAGCTGTGGCCGAGCCTGCTCCACGGCGGCGGCCTGATGCGTCAATGGCAGCTCGAAGTGCGCACCAAGGATGGCAAGCTCGTGGATTGGCGCAGGATCGACTGGGCCAAGACCAATATCCTCGAATACGACGTGATCCAGCCGAACGGGCCGAAGACCGTGCTGGGCAAGGTGAAATTCTCATTCCCAAGCCAGCACACCGTTTTCATGCACGACACGCGCGCCGAGGACAAATGGATGTTCAATGTCGCGCGGCGCACTTACAGCCACGGCTGCATGCGGGTCGCCGATCCGGTCGGGCTCGCGAAGGTCGCGCTGAAGGAAGACAAGGGCTGGACGGCCGCGCAGGTCGACAACGCGCTCAACAACGGGCCGCTCAACAACGAGATCGCCATCGAGCACAAAATCCCCGTGCACATGACCTACTTCACCGCGATGGTTGGCGAGGACGGCCAGTTGCACACCTTCCCCGATGTCTATGGGCACGAGCGGCGCATCACCCTGGCGCTGGAAGGCAAATGGAACCGGATCGAGAAAGGGCGCGACCATCTCGCGCCGGTTGAGCTGGACCTGTCGAGCGCGGGCCATCGGCATTACACGGAGGACGAGGCGAGCGAGCAGCCCGGGTACTCGCACCGCAATTTCCGCCACACCGGCGGTGGCTTCGCCGATTACTTTTTCGGCCAGTGACGCCAAAGTCCGGTTGAATGCTTCCGCAGCCGTCATCCCGTGCGCGCCGCGGCACGAGGTGGCGCTGCGCGGACACGGGATCGTTACGGATGCCGGCGCCCTTTAAGATCCCGGATACGGCGCAGGCGCCGTTCCGGTACGGCAACAGGGAGGTTCGAGGTAACGCCATGTTAACTCTCCCAGGCTCAGCCGCCGGGCCTATTGAACCGCGGACGGAAGCCTTTCGACTTTGAAGCAATATAGCAGAGAAGTGTCGAGTAATCGTTAAGTGGTCTATTGCGTTGATATTACGCAACAATATTGCCATAGATAAGCTCCGTTGACGGAGCATGCCGGCCAGAAAATCGGTTAACTCGCGACTTGCGAATATATTTAACGGGATTTTTAAAACGCAGATTTCGGGCGAATACGGGGATAATTCCGTAAAAATGCGCGTGTTCCGAACATCGGCGTTCCGCATTTACCATCTTCGTATTTACCATGGTAGGCGACTAGGCGAAATATACGCCACGTTAACAGGAAGACGCCGGCGAAGCAGAGCCTGCGCGCCGTTCAAATTGAGCCGGATATGCTGAAGCTCGCTCGTGACCCCGAGCGCAGGCGGCCCAAGCCTGATGCGATGACCGCTTGGTGTCTCCTCTCCAGAAATAGAACGTCAGCACGATGCGCAGCTCGATGGAGGGGCAAATTAATACCCTGTGTAGATAAAGCCGCTCCAGAAATAGGGATGGGCGAATAGCCTGTCATCGAGGCTCGCCGCGGCTTGCCGCCTGCCCTTCCCGCCTCCCGCCTGCCTGCCCCGCGCCGCATCGGCATCCAGCAGTGCATTCCACACCGCGGCGGATCTGGTTGGCTCGCCGCGCCGGCCGCCGCCGAGCAGGGCCATGGGATCGGGGACCTGCGCCTCGGCGCTCGCTGGTTTGAAGTTGGCCTTCGCATAGGCGATCAGCTGCCGCCTCGTCGCGGTCCTGAGCCAGGTCTTCGCCTGCTTCAGCGCGGCGGCCGGCGCGATGCCGCCATCGATATGCAGCTCGTAGAAGCGCGCCATAAGCAGCGCGGTGGCGAGATCGCTCACCTGCCACAGCGAGCCGATCACGCCCCCTGCGCCCAGCTCAAGGAAGGCGGCGGGAAGGCCCACGAACTCGTCGGGGTTCCGGCTCGTATCGTAAAGCCCCGTCTCGCAGGCCGAGAGCACCACAAGCCGCGGGCTCCCAAGCGTGCCGCGCGCGTCCATCAGCGCGCCCACGGTGAGCAGCTGCCTATCCTTCATCAAAAGCCCGGACTGGCGCGCGTCGTCCCAATCGAACAGGCCGTGGGAAGCGAAGTGCCAGTAGGTTTTGCCCTTGAGACCGCCCAGCACCACATCCGGCGTGGCACTGCTGCGGTCTAGCTTGACCAGCGGCTTGCCCTTGAAGCGGGAGGCCACAATCGCGCCCTCGACCTCGGTGAATGGCAGGCTCAGCTCCGGTATGTCGCCGGTCGGATTGACGGCCTCGGCCAGGGACGGCGCTCCTGCTTTGGCGGCAGTGCGGGCCGCCGCGAGATAGGCTTCGAGGCTTGGGATGGCGGTGACGTTGTAAGCATCGGCGAAGCTACGGCCGCTGGCGGGATCGCGGGCCAGCTCCAGCGGCAGAAGGCCGAGCGCGCCGGTGGGCAGGACGATGAGCCGCGCGCCGTCCTTGACGCCAGCCTGCTTCAGCGCCGCATCGAGCTTGCCGGCAAACAGCGTCCAGAGTTTCGGGCCGATGCCGCCGATGGCCGCGAGCCAGGCCTGGGGCGCGGTCTGCTGGCGCTCGTAATCCGCGAACCACCCCGTGGTTTGCCCGGCCTCATCGGTGTGGCGCAGCACGGCCTGAAGCTTATCCGAAGTCAGGTCCGGGAATTCGGCAACGGAAATGGACGGTACGCCCCCTGCCGCTGTCACGATCAAGATCTTGCTGCCCCACCGCGTCACGATGGGCGCCACCAGCGCGCTGTGCTTGAGAAAGCCCTGCCGGACGATGGCATCGATGCCGCCTTCGATCTGGCTGCGGCCCGCAGCCTCCTTGAGCAGCGCCGAGAACTTGCCGCGCGCGGCGCTCAAATGCTGCAAGGCCTCGGCGCCTTCCGTGCCCTTGGCCTCCGCGAGCTTCGCCCACTCCTTGATCTCGACCCGCAGCGACCGGTAAGCAGCTTCTTCCGCTGGAGTGAAAGGCAAGGATTGCTGGCGCAGCGCGGCGGCAAGGAGTAGCGCGCGGCCTTCGCTAAACGTCGCGAGAGCGGCTTTGACATCCCCGGTATTGGCCTGCGCGTAGGCGAGATCGGCGAACAGCGAACCGGCTTTCGAGATCAAACCGCTCGCTTCGATGTCATCGACCCCTTCGCCAAAAAGAATGAAAAAGGCATCTCTTGCACCTGCCAAGGCCCGTTGCGCCTTAGCCCAGTCGCCGCTTTCAATCCAGTCGTTGGCAAGGCCCCGGGCAGTGTTCAAATATTCGCGCGGGAAAGCCTCGCGGGTGAAGACGATCAGGGCCGCCTCGCCGGCCTTGATCGCGGCTTCGATATTCTCCGCCCGGCTGCCCTGGATGCGGTTCCGGTAGGCGATGCCGAGATTGTTCTGGGTTGTGGCCCAGTCTTTCGGAAGGGCCTCGCGGGTACGGACGGTCAAGGCCGCCTCATAGGCATTGATCGCGGCTTCGAGGTTCTCCGCCCGGCTGCCTTGAACGCGGCCCAAATAGGCGGTACCGAGATTGTCCTGGGCCATGGCCCAGTCTTGCGGGAAGGCCTCGCGGGTGCGGACGCTCAAGGCCGCCTCATAGGCCTTGATGGCGGCTTCGAGGTTCTCCGCCCGGCTGCCTTGGATGCGGTCCTTATAGGCGATGCCAAGATTGTTTTGGATTGTGGCCCAGTTTTGTGGCAATGCCTCGCGGGTGTAAACGGTCAAGGCGGCCTCAAATGCCTTGATAGCTGCTTCGAGGTTCTCTGCCCGGCTGCCCTGGATGCGGTTATCGTAGGCGTTGCCGAGATTGTTTTGGGTCATGGCCCAGTCTCGCGGGAAGGCCTCGCGTGTATGGACGGTCAAGGCGGCCTCAAAGGCCTTGATGGCCGCTTCGAGGTTCTCCGCCCGGCTGCCCCGGATGCGATCGTTATAGGCGGTGCCGAGATTGTTTTGGGTTGTGGCCCAGTCTTGCGGGAAGGCCTCGCGGGTGCGGACGCTCAAGGCCGCCTCATAAGCCTTGATGCCGACTTCGAGGTTCCCGGCCCGGCTGCCCTGAATACGGTTCGAATAGGCGGCACCGAGATTGTCCTGGGTTGCGGCCCAGTCCTGCGGGAAAGCCTCGCGGGTGCGGACGGTCAAGGCAGCCTCGTAGGCCTTGATGGCAGCTTCGAGGTTCTCCGCCCGGCTGCCCTGAATACGGTTCGAATAGACGGTGCCGAGATTGTTTTGGGTTGTGGCCCAGTCCTGCGGGAAAGCCTCGCGGGTGCGGACGGTCAAGGCCGCCTCATAGGCCCCGATTGCAGCTTCCGAATTCTCCGCCCGGCTGCCCTGGATACGGTTCTCGTAGGCGTTGCCGAGATTGTTTTGGGTCATGGCCCACTGTTGTGGGAAGGCCTCGCGGGTGTACACGGTCAAGGCCGCCTCGAATGCCTTGATGGCGGCTTCGATGTTTTCCGCCCGGCTGCCCTGGATGCGGTTCCAATAGGCGTTGCCGAGATTATTCTGGGTCATCGCCCAGTCCTGCGGGAAAGCCTCGCGGGTGCGGACGGTCAAGGCCGCCTCATAGGCCTTGATCGCAGCTTCGAGGTTCTCCGCCCGGCTGCCCTGGATGCGGTCGTGATAGGCGGTACCGAGATTATTCTGGGTGCTGGCCCAGTTTTGCGGGAACGCCTCGCGGGTGAAGACGGTCAAGGCCGCCTCGAATGCCTTGATCGCTGCTTCGATATTTTCCGCCCGGCTGCCCTGGATGCGATTCCAGTAGGCGGCGCCAAGATTGAGGTGGGTCATAGCCCACTGTTGCGGGAAGGCCTCGCGGGTGTGGACGGTCAAGGCCCCTTCATAGGACTTGATGGCGGCCTCGATATTTTCCGCCCGGCTGCCTTGGATGCGTTCTCCGTAAGCGATGCCGAGATTGTTCTGGGTGCTGGCCCAGTTTTGCGGGGATGCCTCGCGGGTGTGAACGGACAAGGCCGCCTCGAAGGCCCTGATCGCGGACTCGAGGTTATCCGCCCGGTTGCCCCGGATGCGGTTCTCGTAGGCGTTGCCGAGATTGTTTTGGGCTACGGCCCACTTTTGCGGGAATGCCTCCCGGCTGTAGACGGTCAAGGCTGCCTCATAGTCCTCGATGGCGGCTTCGATGTTGTCCGCCCGGCTTCCTGGGATGCGGTCTGAATAGGCTTGGCCGAGATCGTGTTCGGTGTTCGCCCAAAGGGAAGGAAAGGCATCTTTGGAGAACGCCGCCAAGACGGCATTATAGGCATCGATAAGCTGATCCGTGCTTGCGTCCGCTGCTTTATCTTTCGCGCTGCCCAGGCGGGCGGAAAGAGTTATCCGGCCGCCACGCCGCCAGATATCGAGTTCAAGATCGGCGCCGCGCCCCATCTGTTTGATTTGCTGGATGAATTCACGAAGCTCTGGCGCCGGGTTGCCGTTCACCTTGACAATGACGTCGCCAGGCTTGAACCCGGCTTTGTCAGCGGGACCTTCAGGCAAGGGAATCCAGATAAGGAGAGCGTGGGACTGATCGAGGCCAAGCGCCTTGATCGTGTCCGCGTCAAGCTCTTGCAGGCTGGCGCCGAAGCGGCCCGGCTCGAAAGCGGGAGCGGCTCCCGCGGGCGGCGCCGCAGTCCCGCTGTCTTGCGCGATTGCGAGCGAGGCCTGCGCCGTCAGGAGCAGCAGGGCGAGCAGCGTGCCGCAAAGCAAAGTGTGAAACGCCTTGAAGGAAATGCCTACAACATGTGCCCGGTTCATAGCCAGCCCCCCAACGCTACGCACCCGATTGATAACTAATTCCTGGAAGCGACGCAATTTGGGAATTGGCCGGACCGGCGTTCCCTCGCCCCGGAATCGCGCTCAGGCTTTCCGGCACTTCGAGGTGTCTGTTTTGCTAATCTGAAGGCGGCCCGCCTATAACCACGCAATTCCGGAGCGCCAGCGATTCTGTTGCTGGGCCCAAGGCCGAAAAAATCTGCCGATGCGAACGCTCTCAGCTCTTCATGATCGAGCTTGCGCTTCCGTTCAGCGAGCGGCGAGGGGTTCCTTATGGGTTCAAAGGGCGCGCGGTTCGTACCACGCCCCCTCCTAAGCGGGCATTCCTTGGCTGGCCAACGAATGCCTGCTTAGAGTCTTTTGTTTTCGCAGAGTTTTATCGCAAAACCGGGAAGGCCACTTTTGCGAACTCTGCTTAGACCGCTGTATTCACGATGCTCCCAATATCGAGCACCATGCCCACGTCGCCGCCTCCCAGGAGCGCGCACCCGGTTACTCCGCGAATGCCGGTCAAATATCCCCGCAACGGGCGAATCAAAACCAATTGCTGCCCCATCAGCTCGTCCACGAGGAGCGCAACGCGGTGCGACTGCTTGCCGATGACAACAAACAAGTACCTTTGCCCGCCGGATGTATCCTCCGAATTAATGCCTTCCCCGCTTGAGACATCCCGGAGGCAATGAACCGGAAGCACTTCCTCGTGCCCGAGCTTGAGCATGAAGCGGCCCTCTCCAGCGGACAGCCGCATCACGTCCTCTAGGCTCGAATGTACGATCCGTTGAATGGCGTCGAGCGGCACCACATAGCGGAACTCGCCCACCCTCACGACCATGCCGTCCAGCACAACCATGGCCATCGGCAGGATGACCTCGAAGCGAACGCCTTCGCCCGCTTGTGCTCCGATGCGCAGTTCTCCCCCCGGCCGCGCAGCGCCGTCCGCGTACCGTCGAGAACCGCCTGGGCGTTTCCGTCTTGAAGGACGTCAAGGCCGAGTTCGCTGTCGTCCACCGTGGCGACAACCCGTTCCTCGTTCCTGGCCAGCGCGAGGCGGAGCCTGCCATGCCCATCCTTGTCCGGGGCCGTGGGCTGCACGCCGCTCCGCGACACGCAAAAGCCAATCAGCGTGCGCAGGTGCGGCTTCAGCTCTTCAAGCATATCGTAATCGACAACGAGGTCGTCGCCACTCACTTGCAGCCGGACCTGGCGTCCATGCTGGCGAGCCGTGGCTTCGGCGAATACCTCAAGCGGCTTGGTCAGCAGCGTGGCCGGCCGGGCGCGGACCGCAATAGCTCCCTCTTGAAGCCGTTCCAGCTGGGTGCCGATCTGCGCTTCAGCCTGGTACGCCTTTTCGATCTTTCCGGCGACACCTTCAAGCGCCGACCTCACCGCACCCTTGGCCTTGCTCCAATCCCCGCCCGCTTTGAGCACCTCGGCCTCGATAGTCCGCATCAGGTCCTCGCCGGCAATGTCCCCGAGCGTCCGGTAGATCATGGCCTGTCCGGTTACGATCTCCCCGATGCCTTCCAGAATATCGCGGGGCATCATGTCCTGGCTGGCGGCCGCTTGGCCAGCGCTCTCTGCCCCGTTCGCCGGGCTTTGCGCCCGCCCCGGCTCTTGCTGGCTCCGGCCGCGGCTGAGCGCCATCTCGATCTTGAGCGACGAACGGTCCGGATCGAGTGCCGCGAGCGCTTCGGCAAGCTCACTTTCGCTCAGAGGCGTTGCGAGCAGGAAATCGAACAACGTGTTTGTATTGTCGAACACCGTCACGTTGCTGATGACGGTGGCGGCTCCGGAGTTGACCCATCCGAGGAACCGGCTCGCCACCTGCTCGTCGCGGTTAAGAGCAGCCCGCACAATGTAGAATTGCTGCCCCTGCTCAAGAGCCGCTGTGGCCGTCTTGAGGCTTTCAGGGGTCAAGACCTTGCGGAAAGATTTCGGCAACCCGAGGCGCGTCTCTATGACCGAGCAAGCAGGGGTGCCGCTCGCGGTGAAGGTTACGTTCGCGGCTTCTTCGAAAAGCTTCTCGATCTCCGCCATGTCCGGGGTTCCACCGCTCCCCACCGTATCGAACAACATTTCCAGGTCGGAAAGGAAGCTCCCCGTAATGCGCAAGAGCAGGGGATCGGGAGGAGTTCCTTCGTCTCTTGCCCTGGCGTACAGGTCGATCAGCGACATCGAGAGGTGGGCTGCCGTCTCCAGCGAATAATGGCGGCAGGCATAATAGATCAGGCGCAAAAACCCGGCCGTATCTTCGCAGTGCCCGGGATTGCCGCCGTGCTTGTGCATCTCCTCCAGTGTATTGTCGAGTTCTATGAGAGTGTCGTAAGCCTGATCCGCGCACCAGTTTTGCAACACCGCGGACGGGTCGAAATCCATTTCCCCCAAATGGGGCCGCATCGCCTGCTCGACGGAGACGAGTTCCTCGTAGAGCCGCAGCTCCAACCGCCTGAAAGCAGCAAACTGGCGTTCTTTCGCCATCTGCTCCGCTATATCGGCGATACGGACAAACTCCAGCGAAGTGGCCATGGAGGCGATGCCGGACACGGCGGCGAGCAAGCCTGCCGCGTCAAGGGGAGTCCCATTAGCCAGAAGGCTACCGAAGCTCGAAACGCTTGCCAGCAGCGGCGGAAGGCTTTCGAAGAATTTGACTACGCGGCTGCCGCTTGCCTCATCCCCGGCTGCGCCAGCGAAACTGCTTCCGCCGGCATCGAGGACAGCCTGAGCCTCGACCTTGTCGACAAAAGACCGGGCCTCATCGAAAGACACTTCCCGGTCCCTCGGATATTCCGCGAGCAACCCCAGCCAACCGGACATGCCAATCTGCTTGGCGGCGTATTGCAGCCTATCCACAAGCGAGCCCAGCGTCAGCTCCGCTTGCAGCCCGCCGGTCTCGAACTCACCGAGCGCCGCCCACATTTCGCGCAGGATATCGTGGACCATGTCGAAAAAGATCGCGCGGTATGTGGGATCGGCAGCAAGCAGCGATCCGCCGGAGGCCCCGCCAGAAGGGGGGCTGAAAACCTCCGCGCCAACATTCTCCAAATCTTGGAAGTCATTCTTTGCGGCGCCAGAACCGTCCGGGGAGGCGGCGGGTAAACCGGCCTGAGGCTCCGGTTCGGCTATTGCCATTTGCACGGGCGCTTCCGGCTGCGGCTGGCCTGTAACACCTGGGAGCAAGTCCGGCGCTGTATCGCCGGGAATGAGGCCCTCCATCCCCTTTACAAGCGCCTTGAGATCGACGGCGGACGGGTCCGGTAGCGACAAGAAATATTGGAGCATCTCTTGCCACCCTGGAAGGCCCATCTGCCCGGCAGCGAAGCGCAGATGCTCAAGGGTCGGGACGAGAACGCCGCGATCCAGCGGCTCGCCAGCCTGCAATTTCTTCAGGGCCGCGCGTGCCTCGCTCAAACCGTCCGCTGCCATGTCAGAGAAGATTTGCAGATATTGCGTATCCTTGGCGAAGGCTGCTTCTTTCACGGGCTCGAAGATGATCGCTTGAGGCTCGGCTGCGGGGACCGGCTCGCCACGCTGTGCGGCACGGCACTTTTCGATCTTTGTACCGATCCGGGCGACCAGGGCTTTGGAACCCTCGGGGGCGGGGTCCGCGCGCCGGGCGAGAGATTCGCTCATCATCTCTCTTAGAGCGTCTGAAGTCTCCAGCAGCAGGGCCAGAAGATCGGGATCGAGCGGAACGTTCTCGTCCCGCACCAGGCCAATCAGGTCCTCGGCCGCGTGGGCACACCGTTCAATGGTGGCCAGCCCAAGAACGCGTGCATTGCCTTTGAAGGTGTGAATAGCCCGGAATAGAGCCGCGAGATGGCCGTTATTGGCTGGCGCCTTCTTCAAATTCAGCAGGGACTGTTCCGCGAGATCGAGCGATTGCCCGCCGTCGTCTGCGTATAATGCCCAGATTTCATCCAATTCGCGGGACAACGCGGCCTCCTATTCGATGCGCCTCTAGGCGCTTAGCCCTGGATCAGTGTCTTCATGGTTTGCACGAGCTGGCTGCCTCGCTTTTCAGCGAGGTCCATGGATACCGCGCCGGAAGGCTTCGTCACGATGGCATCGGCGCCGAGTTCGCGAGCCTTGGCGGCATGCGGGGAGCCCGCGACAGCCACTGAGGAAAGAATGACGATTTTGGCGCGCGTCCTAAGCTTGGCATGGCGCAGAAACTCCAGCCCATCCATCTCCGGCATTTCGATATCGAGCAGGATCAGCTCAAGGTCCGGATGCTTCTTCAACTGCTCCAATGCCGCCTTCCCATTGGACGCGGAAGCAACGATCTCGAACTCGGGCAGGGGAGCGATAAAATTGCTGATGACGAGGCGCATCATCGCTGCGTCGTCGACGATCATGACTTTATGCGGCATCGGGCGGCCTTTCTTCCGGTATTGGCGGGCCGCGGCTCCTCTTGTGAAGAGGCCGCGGCCCGGTTTGAGTTAGAAGCCGCCGAACCCGCGCTCGTCATGGTCGAGCGGGATGATCGCCTTTGGCGACTTTCCGTTCACGGCCTTCGGCGGACGCTGGCCAGAGGCGGCTGGACGGGCTGCCGCCGCTGCCGGAACCCGTTGCCCTTGGGAGGCAATGAGAGCCTGGAACTGCGCCAGCATCTCCGGGCTAAGCCCTTCAAGGCCGGACATAGCTTGCGCACCGCGGGTACGTTCGCGCAGCTTGAAGCGCCGGACGCCCTCGCGCATGCGATCCGCGAGATTGGCCAGTTCGCCGGACGAAGCGGCAAGCTCTTCCGATTGCTGGCTGCCTTCCTGGGCGGCCTTGGCGACCTGGTTCATGGCCACGTTGATCTGCGTGACGCCGCGGGCCTGCTCGGCGCTTGCCGAGGCGATCTCTCCCACCAAGTCCTTGACCTTGACCACATTGCCGACAATTTGGTCGAGGGCCTCGCTGGTCTCCTTGGCAATGCCGACGCCGCCGGCGACCTGCTTGACCGAGTTCTCGATCAACTCGGCTGTCTCGCGTGCCGCCTTTGCCGACCGGCCCGCCAGATTGCGCACCTCCTGCGCCACCACCGCGAAGCCGCGTCCGTGCTGTCCCGCACGGGCCGCTTCAACCGCGGCGTTGAGCGCGAGCAGGTTGGTTTGGAAGGCGATCTCGTCGATGACCTTGATGATCTTGGCGATATTTTGCGCCGAGGCGTTGATCTCGTTCATCGCCGTGGTCATCGCCCCCATCTTGGTCTGGCCGGCGTTGGCTGCCTGCGAAGTGCCCATCACCAGCTGGTTAGCGGTGTTGGCGGCATCCGTGTTGGCCTTGACCTGGGTATCGGTCTCCTCCACGCTGGATGTCACCTCTTCCACCGACGAGGACTGCTCCTGCGAAGTGGAGGCCATGTTTTGCGAAGCGGCCTTGAGCTGCTCCGCCGACTGACCGACTTGCTCGACCGCATCGACGATCTGGTGCAACGTGCCGTTGATCTCCATCAGTGCACGTTCGAACGCTTCCTTAAGGGCGAGGAAGTCGCCGCGATACTCGCCCTTGAGGCTGACGCTCATGTCGTTCCGGCCTAGAGCGTCGATTACTTCCTTGATGTTGTTCAAGGGCGTAATCACCGCATCGAGCGTATCGTTGACGCCTTGGACGATCTTGCGGAAGTCGCCCTGATGCTTGGAGGCGTCGGCGCGGGTGGCAAGTCTGCCCTCCACGGCGGCCATGGCCAGCATGTTGGCGTCGGCGACGAGTGCGTTCACCGCGTCAACGCAGGTGTTGAGGTTGTTCTTGAGGACGTTGAAGTCACCATTGTAGGTGTCGGTGATCTTGGCCGGGATCGCGCCCTTGGAGATCTGGTCGACGTAGTTGGCGGCGACGTTCAACGGCCCGATCACCGCATCCAGGGTGTTGTTGACGCCCTCGACGATCCTGCGGTAGTCGCCCTGGTGCTTGGTGGCGTCGGCGCGGGTGGCGAGCTTGCCTTCCACGGCCGCAACCGAGAGCATGTTGGCGTCGGCAACCAGTGTGTTGATGGCTTCGACACAGGTGTTGAGGTTGTTCTTGAGGATGTTGAAGTCGCCGTTGTAGGTGTCGGCGATCTTCGGCGGGATGGCGCCTTTCGCGATCTGATCGACGTAGTTCGCGGCCACATTCAACGGCCCGATGACCGCATCTAGGGTGTTGTTGACGCCCTCGACGATCTTGCGGTAGTCGCCCTGATGCTTGGTGGCATCGGCGCGGGTCGCAAGACGGCCATCCACCGCTGCCTTGGCCAGCACGTTGGCGTCGGCAACCAGTGCGCCGATATTGCTCTTGAGCAGCATCAGCCATTCGTGGATCTGATCGTCATGCGACGCCTTATCCATTTGGACGGTCAAATCGCCATTAGCAACACCCTTCACATAGGCGATGAGCGCTTCGAGCCAACCATGCACGCCGTTGATCGCCTGCTTCATCTTCTCGTGGTCGCCTTTGCAAACGATTTCGACCCGTTCTCTCAGGTTTCCTCCGCGGATCAGCTGCAGCACGCGGTTGCCTTCACCGATGGGGATGAGGATGGCATCCAGCATGACGTTCACACCGCGCAGCACTTCGGCATAGGCGCCTTGGAACTGCTCCGCTTTGCCACGCTCGGAAAGCTGGCCCTCCTTGGAGGCTTCCGTCAGCCGCCCCAGTTCTTTCTGGAGAGCCACCAGCACTTCGGTGACCTTGACCAGGCTCTTGGCGACAGCATCGTTTTCTGAACGGACGTTGATCTTCGTCGACAAGTCGCCGGAGGCAATGGCCTGCGCGGCGGCAGCCTGCTGGTTGATGGCCTCGATGCAGGCGTTCAGGTTGTTCTTGAGGACGTTGAAATCGCCGTTGTAGTTGTCGGTGATCTTCGCAGGGATGTCACCCTTGGCGATCTGATCGACGTAGTTGGCGGCCACGTTCAACGGCCCGATGACTGCATCGAGTGTGTCGTCCACGCCCTGAACGATCTTGCGGAAGTCGCCCTGATGCTTGGTGGCATCGGCGCGGGTGGCGAGCTTGCCCTCCACGGCGGCCTTGGCCAGCATATTGGCGTCTGCCACGAGCGCGTTCACCGCGTCGATGCAGGTGTTGAGGTTGTTCTTGAGGACGTTGAAATCGCCGTTGTAAGTGTCGGTGATCTTGGCCGGGATCGCGCCCTTCGAGATCTGATCGACATAGTTGGCGGCCACGTTCAACGGCCCGATAACCGCGTTGAGCGTCTCGTTCACGCCCTGGACGATCTTGCGGAAGTCGCCCTGATGCTTGGTGGCATCGGCGCGGGTGGCGAGCTTACCTTCCACGGCGGCCTTGGCCAGCATATCGGCATCTGCCACGAGTGCGTTCACCGCATCGATGCAGGTGTTGAGGTTGTTCTTGAGGACGTTGAAATCGCCGTTGTAGGTGTCGGTGATCTTGGCCGGGATCGCGCCCTTCGAGATCTGGTCGACATAGTTGGCGGCAACGTTCAACGGCCCGATGACGGCATTGAGCGTCTCGTTCACGCCCTGGACGATCTTGCGGAAGTCGCCCTGATGCTTGGTGGCATCGGCGCGGGTGGCGAGCTTGCCTTCCACGGCGGCCTTGGCCAGCATATCGGCATCTGCCACCAGTGCGTTCACCGCATCGATGCAGGTGTTGAGGTTGTTCTTGAGGACGTTGAAGTCGCCGTTGTAGGTGTCGGTGATCTTGGCCGGGATCTCGCCCTTCGAGATCTGGTCGACATAGTTGGCGGCAACGTTCAACGGCCCGATGACGGCATTGAGCGTGTCGTTGACGCCCTGAACGATCTTGCGGAAGTCGCCCTGATGCTTGGTGGCATCGGCGCGGGTGGCGAGCTTACCTGCCACGGCGGCCTTGGCCAGCATATCGGCATCTGCCACGAGTGCGTTCACCGCGTCGATGCAAGTGTTGAGGTTGTTCTTGAGGACGTTGAAATCGCCGTTGTAGGTGTCGGTGATCTTGGCCGGGATCGCGCCCTTGGAGATCTGGTCGACATAGTTGGCGGCGACGTTCAACGGCCCGATGACTGCGTTGAGCGTCTCGTTCACGCCATGGACGATCTTGCCAAAGTCACCCTGGTGCTTGGAGGCGTCGGCGCGCGTGGCGAGCTTGCCTTCGACTGCCGCAACCGAGAGCATGTTGGCGTCGGCGACAAGTGCATTCACCGCGTCGATGCAAGTGTTGAGGTTGTTCTTGAGGACGTTGAAATCGCCATTGTAAGTGTCGGTTATCTTGGCCGGGATCGCGCCCTTGGAGATCTGGTCGACATAGTTGGCGGCAACGTTCAACGGTCCGATGACCGCGTCGAGCGTGCCGTTCACGCCCTGAACGATCTTGCGGAAGTCGCCCTGATGCTTGGTGGCGTCGGCGCGCGTTGCGAGCTTGCCCTCCACGGCGGCCTTGGCCAGCATGTTCGCATCGGCGACGAGTGCGTTCACCGCGTCGATGCAGGTGTTGAGGTTGTTCTTGAGGACGTTGAAATCGCCATTGTAGCTGTCGGTGATCTTGGCCGGGATCGCGCCCTTCGAGATCTGGTCGACGTAGTTCGCAGCCACGTTCAACGGCCCAATGACCGCATCGAGCGTGCCGTTAACGCCCTCGACGATCCTGCGGTAGTCGCCCTGGTGCTTGGTGGCGTCGGCGCGGGTGGCGAGCTTGCCTTCGACCGCCGCAACCGAGAGCATGTTGGCGTCGGCGACGAGCGCGCCGATGTTGCTCTTGAGCAGCATCAGCCATTCATGAATCTGGTCTTGATCGGAGGCCTTGTCCATCTTCACGGTCAAATCGCCGTTGGCGACGCCGGTAACATAGGCGATGAGCGCGTTCAGCCAATCGTGAACGCCGTTGATGGCATCTTTCATGCGCTGATGATCGCCGTGACATTCGATCTCCACCTTCTCACGGAGATTGCCGCCACGGATCAGACGCAGCACCCGGTTGCCTTCTGCGATGGGCAGCAGAATGGCGTCCAGCATGCTGTTGATGCCTTCGATCATTCCCGCGAAATCGCCTTGGAACCGGTCGGCCTTGCCGCGTTCGTTCAATTGACCGGCTTGGGAAGCCTTGGTCAGGCGCTGAAGTTCGGCGTTTACAGCCTGCAGGTTGACGCGCAGCGCTTCGATAGCGTCGTTGATGAAAGCTTTCTTGCCGGGGAACTTTTCAAGCTTTGCCTCGAAATTGCCTTTGCCGAACTCGCCGACGCAGGCCATGGCCTTTTTCTTCACCGCGATGTGCCCGAACACCATGGTATTGATGCCCGAGGCCATGCGTCCGAAATCGCCGGGATACTTGGCGGCATCGATCGTGGCGTCGATATCGCCCTTGTCGTGCGCGGAGGACATCGCGTTCATGTCGCCGATCAGGCCGTTCATGCCGCCGGCGAAGCCGTTGATGGCCTCGAACGCCTCCGCCCATTCTCCGGTAAAGCCGGCAGTGTTGGCGCGCTCCTCCAGCCGCCCGGCCCTGAGGGCGGAGACGATCCTCCCCAGCTCCTTCAGGCCCTTTTCGTTGACGCCGGATTGTTTCGGCGAAGCCGTTTCGTGCATTGCGATGTCCTTCTTGCTGTTATGAGTTGTACGGAAAGTATGAGCTCCCGGCGTGTAGGGTCCGGTTACTTCTTTTGGTTGTGTGCGCGGCGGCGCCGCTTCTGGGGGAGTGGTTCGTCTTGTCATGATCGGGCCTCATCGCAGCCTTAGGCGGCCGCGCTCCTTTGCTGCTGCAGCTCCAGGTGGAGATCTTGAACGGTTTCAGAGACCAGGCGGGGCGTGTGGAGCAGGATCGCCACCTTATCGTCTTGTTTGCCGAGGCCGCGGATGATGCCCTTGCCCTCGCGGTTGTTTCCGAATTGCGGAGGATTATCGATGTTGGCGGGCGGTATCTCCCGGACGTCGCTGACGGCATCCACCGCGAGCCCGATAGGCACGCCATCCACATCGAGCACGATGATGACGCTGCGCTCGGTATAGGCTTTCCAGTCCATGCCGAAGCGCAGGCGTACATCCATGACCGGAATGACCTTGCCGCGCAGGTTAATGACGCCCTTGATGAAGGAGGGCAGGTCGGGCACCTCCATCACCTTTTGCATGCCGACGATCTCGGTGACGTAACCGATGCCAACGCCGTATTCTTCTCCGGCAACGGCAAAGGTCAGGTACATGTCGTCGATGTTATTCTCATCGTTGAAGGTGAGTTCACCTTCGGTATGCTCTTCCTTCATATTGTTTTGTTCCTCTGTGTTAGCCTCGTTAACCGCACGATTGATTGCTTCGCCCGCCAGGGCCCGCGGCTGCCCGGCCGGACAGAACCGCCGCCACCAGAACCGCGGGAATTTTCTCCAGGGAGAGCATTTGCTCGGCCGCATTCAATTCCTGCGCCGCGCGAGGCATCCCAAAGACCGCGCTGCTGGCCTCGTCCTGGGCGAAGGTGCGCCCGCCGCTCTGGCGGATTGCCAGGAGCCCGGCCGCGCCATCCTTGCCCATGCCCGTCAAAAGCGCTGCCGCGGCGTTGCACCCGGCGTGCTTGGCAACGGAATGGAACAGCACGTCCACGGACGGGCGCGAATAGTTGACCGCCGGGCCTTCCCGCAAGGCGATCCGGTACTCGCCGCCGGAGCGGACGAGGGTCATATGCAGGTGGCTTCCAGGGGCAATGAGGATACGGCCGGGCAGCACTCTGTCGCCCTCCTCTGCCTCCTTCACCCGCATCCGGCAAACCGAGTTCAGCCGCTCGGCGAAGGTGGCGGTGAAGCCCGAGGGCATGTGCTGAACGATGAGGATGCCAGGAGCATCCGGGGGAAAGGCCGGCAGGATCTCGCCTAGCGCGGGCACGCCGCCGGTCGAAGCGCCGATTGCAATCACGCGGTCGGTGGTTTCTCCAAGCACTGCCGCCACGGGCTCGACGCCGGTATGCCGGTCCTTGCGGGCAAAGCGCTGAACGTTGACAAGCGCCGCGGCCTTCACCCGCCGGCAGATATCCTCCGCCATCAGCGGCAGGCCGCTCGTCAGGTCGATGGTGGGCTTGGCGATCACGTCCACCGCTCCGGCCTCCAGCGCTTCCATGGTGATGCGTTTGCCAGCCTGCGTGAGCGAGCTGATTATGACGGTCGGGGTCGGCATGACCGGCATGAACCGCTTGAGGAAGGTCACGCCGTCCATCTTCGGCATTTCCACGTCGAGCGTGATCACATCCGGTTGCAGCTCGACGAGCAGGTCGCGTGCCCGGTAAGGGTCGCCTGCCTGGCCCACCACCTCGATTTGGGGGTCTTTGGCGAGGCTCGTGGAGAGAATTTTCCGGACGAGCGCGGAATCGTCGACAATCAGAACCCGGATTTTACCCGATACGCTCATAGCGGCCTCCGGTACACGGCGTTCGTCACGGGCTGCCATCGCGTGCCAAGGTCGCGGACCACCTCGGTCAAGCTGGTCAGCAGCCAGCCCCCCGGTTCGGTCACGTCGTACAGTTGCTCAAGGATTTGGAACTGATGCTGCCTGTCGAAGTAGTAGAGGACGTTCCGGCAGAAGATGACGTTAAACCCCTTGGCGAAGGGGTATGGCGCGGCCTTTAAATTCAGCCTACGGAATGTGCACATCCGGCGGAGTTCCGGCACGGCCTGGTATTGGCCCATGCCCGCCGGGACGAAGTAGCGTTCGAGGATCTCAGGGGGAGCGTGTTCCAGATGGCTGGAGGTGTAAATCGCGGACTCGGCTTGGCTGATCGCCGGGAGACTGATATCGGTTCCGAGAATGGAAACCCGCACCGGGGCCAAGGCCCCGAGCATTTCGGCGGCTATGATTGCCAGTGAGTAAGCCTCGTCCCCCGAGGAGGCAGCCGCACTCCAGACCCGCAGGCTCCCACTGCGGGTTCCCGGGGTAAGAATGTTATCCCGGAAAAAGTCCAGAATCTCCGGCTCGCGGAAAAAGTATGTGTGGTTCGTGGAGGCGGCGTGCAGGACCGCAAGCTTCAGCTCGACATCCCGGTCGCTTATCAGCTCCTCGGCTAGCGCTTCGAGACTTGAGAGGCCGAAACGGCTCAAAACGCGGGTCATGCGGTGGGTGAGCAAATCCCGCTTCTTTTCGGGAAAGCTCATGCCGCTCTGCTCGCTGAGCCAGTTGCGGATAGATTTCGTATCCCACGTCCGCCGCCAGCATCAGAGGGTTCTCCTCTTGGCAAGACGCTCGCAGTCGAGCACCAGAGCGACCTCGCCAGTACCCAGCAAAGCGCAGCCCCAGCTCGCCCGGATGTTCTCAAGTTGCCCCGTCAAGGGCTTCATGACCACCTGCTGCTGGTTCAGCATCTCGTCGACCGGCAGGCCGATCAGCCCCGAGGTGGTGTTGAAGACGATGACGATGGAGCGTTCGAGCGGCGTCAGCTCGGCGCCTTGCTCGCCATAGAAGTGGGGCAGGCGGCAAATCGGCACGTAAGTGTCCCGCACCCGCACCATCTCGCCGCCACCGTCGGCCGGGATGTCCATGATCTGTTCGCGGCCCGGCTGAAAGATGTCTGCCACCACATCCACCGGGGTTGCGAACAGCCGGGCTCCAAGGCGCATGACCAGGCAATCGAGGAAGGCCAGGGTAACGGGAATTGAAAGCAGCACACGGCAGCCCCGCCCCCATTGGCTATCTATCGATATATGCCCCCGCAGATCCTTCATCGTGTTGTTGAGCACATCCATGCCCACGCCGCGGCCCGACAAGGCGGTCACTTCCTCCGCGGTTGAGAAGCCGGGCTCAAGGATGAGTTGCCAAAGCTCGGCGTCCTCGGGCTCCTCCCCGGTGTGGACCAACCCGCGCTCGCGGGCGCGCTCCAGGATGCGCTGCCGGTTAAGGCCGCGGCCGTCGTCTTTCACGGTGATTTGTATCTCGCTGCCAACCTGGGCAGCCGATAAAACGATCCGCCCGGTTTCGGCCTTGCCAGCGGCTTTGCGCTCTTCCAGCGATTCAAGACCGTGATCGGCGGAGTTGCGTACTACGTGGACCAGGGGCTCGTACAAACGGTCGGAGACCACCTTATCGATGGCGGTCTCCTCGCCTTCGAGAATGAGGTCTATTTTTTTGCCGGTTTGCCGCTCCAGCTCGCGCACCATGCGCCGCAGGCGGCGGAAGACCTCGCCAACCGGAACGAGGCGCAGCTCGGCCGCGGCATCCTGCACCTCCCGCACCACCATTGTGAGCCGGTGCGCGGATTTTTCAAATTCCGTCAAATCTAGCCCGGCAAGATCGGGCGAGCGCACGACCTCGGAAACGCTGAGGCTGAGCTCCCCAACCAGATCCATCAGACGGCTGACTTTCTCGGCCGAAACCCGGAGCAGTCCGCCGCCTTGGCTGGTGCCTTCGGCTTCTTTCTCAATTTCTAAATTCATTGTGTCACCGGATATGCGAAGCTGCCGGCACGATTGGGCAAGATCGGCGCACCGGCCTCCCCAGAAATCAGGCACGAAAAGAGCCTGCCTAACCGCACAGAATTGCCTATCGCCGTTATTGCTACGGCTGGTTGTAACTGGCTAATATTTCAAACCAATTCAGCGGATAGTTACAATTTGAGCCAATCCCAAGTTGCAATGACTTTCTTGCTAAAATTTATTTGGGCTGTACGTTCGCCTCGCCTCGTCAACCGGGGCGTTCGTAAAAAGTGCGTCCGAAAGTTTATCGGACGGCACGGCCCATCGTCCGCGCCGCGGACGATTGCAGATTGGGAATTACGCTGGATACGGTCGATTGCCTCGCCGCCGTTGGCGTCATCCCGTGCGCACCGCAGCATGAAATCCTGTTGCGCAAACACGGGATCTTAAAAGGCGCCGGCGTCCGCAAAGGTCCCGGATAACGCCTGCCGCAGCGTCGTCCCCGCGAAGGCGCATATGCGCTAACTTAAGGCTGGGATCGCTTGATAACGTCGCTTTCGCGGTGGTTCGAGGAGGTGGCGTCTCAGCGCTGAGAGCGTAGAGGGCTCTGGCATCGGCACAGGCATGACGGCGGCGAGCAGCGCCTTGGCGGCAAGGCATGTCAGCCGCCAAAGTGCTGGCGCCGTTATGCGGCCACGCGGGGAGAGATTTCGGGCGCGCTTGCGTGCGGCTCGATCAGGAGGGCCATCAAGAGATGGGCCAAAATCCACGTTTTGACCGTTTGAGGGTCTTCGCTTGGCGGCGCGGAAAGGCCGGTCAGGCTTTTTAGGCGCTTGAACGCCAGTTCGATGCGCCAGCGGGAACGGTAAAGTTCTCCTACCTTCTTCGCAGAGAATGCTTTTGCGGCAAGCGAAGTGACAAGAATAACCCACTCGGCCGCGGCCAGCGTGCCGTCAGAGATGGCGTAACCTTCCCGTGCCGCGGCAGCCCGCGCTTTCGCCCGCGACGCCTCGGCCGCCTCCGGGGGTTTACTGAAGGCAACAATCCGAAGCGCCAGGGGCCTGGCGTTTTTTCGCAAAACCCAGATGGGCTTGTCTAGAAGGCCGCAGCTCTCCGCCGCCGCGAGAGAAGCCAGGAGATCGAAGGGTTTACCATTCTTGCCGTACCAGCGTGCCCCTCTCCAGGGCGTGCGCACGATGAAATCGGCGCCCTGCTCCAAAACATGCGCCAGAGCTTCGGGATGCATATATCCGCGATCGGCGATGGCGATATCGCCTTCGGCAAAGGGCGTACGATCGAGGCGTTCTCCGCCCTTTTCATCGGTCAGCTCGATGAAGCTGAAGCGCTCAGCGGGGAGGTCGAAGGTGCAGTGAAGGCGCCATAGGCTATTGTTTTTCTTTGCCTCTTTCCCAGCCTTCGGCACGGTGGTTCCATCGATTAGCCGGATGCGCCGCCCTTCCGCCGCAGGCTCTTGGCTTCCGGCAAGCAGCATGCCAACGAGATGCTCCATCCAGGCGCCGCACTTACGCAGGCGCTTCAGCAAAGCGACGTTGGAAAGGTCCGCAAGCCCGGTGGACGCAGCCCACGCGCTTGCCGATCTCAGCCCCATGCCCCCCAGGCAATAGGCCAAAATCAGACGCAGCAAATCGGCCGCGCAAGTCACTGCCCGAACCCGCTGAAAAGCCCCCATCTCGCGGGCAGAGGCTTCGACGGACCCCGTCCCGCCAAGCCGTTCCAGCGCCTCCTGCCAAAGATTGTTCAAAAGCGATTCGTGAGTCATGCCATGCTAAAATCTGACTCAATTCTATCTGGCAAGCCTTAAGTTAGCGCATATGCGCGAAGGCGGGGACCCACGCTAAGGTCTTGTTCCAGCGGCTGAAATGGATTCCCGCCTTCGCGGGAATGACGCTGCGGAGTCTCGCCGAAGTCTGCAATTTCGATTTTTTCACACGCTCGAAGGCGGGAATTCATGTTAGCAAAAAACACAGGTCCTACATGGTTCTATCATGGGTTCCCGCCTGCGCGGGAACGACGCTGCGGCAGGGCCGGCCAAAGCGGCCGAAGCACTCATGCTGGCGCGCACGTGCGGCGGCTTGCGGGCGCCGGTTTCTGGAACCGGAGAGCTGAACCTCCTGGCTAGAGCCTATCCGCTTTTGATGGAATCAAAAGCGGATAGGCTCTAGCTCTTTGTTTTGCCGTGCGTCTTTCCGGAAAACCGTTTCACACTTTTCCGGACGCACTCTAGCGATCAAGCTCCAGAAGACGCGCGCTTGCTTTTGACGCCCAGTTTCAGGCCGCCAGCGGGCGGGACAGCTGGCGCATGCACGTGGTTATGCGAATGCCCTTGCGAATGATCGTGGCTGTGCCGGTGAACCGTGCCGTCGGCATGAACGTGCTCGTGCTCGTGCGCTCCCTGCGCGCCTTTTCCGGCAGCCGTTGCCTTTGGATTTGCTGTATCGCACCCGCACTTATCGCACATGGCGCTGCTCCTTCCGTGTTTTCAGGCGGCCTTGGCCGATTCTTCGAGTCTCTTGGCGATGGCTGCAATCCCATCCGCAAGCCCTGGAGCAAGATCGTACAGCACCTTGCCGGTGCGATCCGCCGTCATGGCCTCGCCCGCTGCATCGAGACACCCAGCCAGCGGAATGTCTCCGGCCTGTTCCTCGAAGAACCGCCTGTCGGACTCGCTCGTGGCTTTGTTGCCGGCCAAATGAATGTTGCGGATGCCAATGTCCGCCGCGAGCGCCGCGATTTGCCGGACCGTCCGCATGCTGCGGTTGGTGGGCTCGGCCACCACCAGCATCGCGTCCACCGCCTCCGCCGTTCCGCGCCCCAGATGCTCTACGCCTGCATAAAGGTCGAGCAGCACCACCTCGTTCCGCTTCAGCATGACATGCCGCACCAACTCCTTGAGCAAGGCGCTCGCGGGGCAGATGCAGCCCGATCCGCCTTCCTGAACCGCGCCCAGCAGCAGCAAACGTATGCCGTGGTGGGTTGCGGAAAAGCGCTCCGGCAGATCGGCGACGTTGGGGTTGAGGCGGAAGAAACCGCCTGCCGCCGACTTGGCGGATGTACCTGTACGCTCGGCGATCAGCTCGCCCATCTCCGCGATGGGCCGCAGATCGAGAAGCTTGGCGTCCGGAAAGCCAAGTGCCGGTCCCAGGCAGGGAGAAGGGTCGGCGTCGATGGCCAGCACGGGCCGGCCCGCTTGCGCAAAGTGATGCGCAAGCAATGCCGTGACCGTGGTTTTACCGACGCCGCCCTTTCCGGCCACTGCTATCTTCATGCGTACTCCTTAGAGCCTATCCGCTTTTGATGGAATCAAAAGCGGGCTCTAACTTTTTGTTTTGCCGTGCGTCTTTCCGGAAAACCGCTTCACACTTTTCCGGACGCACTCTAAGCAGACTTTCGTTGGTTACCCAACGAATGCCCGCTTAAATTCGTTTGTTTTCGCAGAGTGAGCGCTTGTCGCTCACGATAAACGTTCGCTCCGTGCTTTTTCGCAAAACCGGGAAGGCCACTTTTGCGAACTCTGCTTAGCGGCCCGCCACCGCCCGCGCCGGGCGGAGAAAGGCAGCGTAACCGGTCTGCGGCGATGCGAGGGCGTCTCCGAATGCCGAGACATCGGCGCCCTTCTTCATGAGCTCATGATAGAAGCCCATGCCGTTCACGTCACCCCAAAGCTGCACGCCGGCGACTTTTCCATCGGTCACGGCGACTTTCCTGAGGACGCCGGGGCTCTCCCATCTAAGCTCGCGGCCGCCCTCAAGCGCGCCGAAGGAAGCAACGGGAACGTCGAAAATGCGAACCACGTTGTAGTCTTCAAGCTCCGGGTGGAAGCGGTCCAGGCCCAGCATGTTCAAGCCGGCGATGCGGCCTGTCTTGACTGCGTTCGGCCAGTTGGGAAGGGCTTTGCCGTTGAGCTGAATGATATCGCCCGCGGCAAAGACATCGGTCTGGCTGGTCCGCATGCGCTCATCGACGCGGATGCCCCTTCCGGTGGAGATACCGCTTCCTTCGAGGAAGGAGAGGCCGGGCCGCACGCCCGCGGCGCACACCACGATATCGCAGGGGAGTTCCTTGCCACCGGCACGGACACCGTGGACGCCCTTCCTAGACCACCAAACCGATTCCGCCGGGCTATTGAGCAGGACATTCACGCCGTGACTTGCGAGGCGCTGCTTGACGCGCTCCGCCATTTCCTCGCCGAGCATCGTTGGCATGACGTGGCCCAGCGCCTCGACGATCGTAACCTCGATGCCGTGCCTTGCGAGCGCCTGGGCCGACTCAAGCCCGATGAACCCGCTGCCGATGACTACCGCCCGCCGGTGATTCTTGATGCCGCTGAGAATGCCGTCGGCATCCGCAAGCGTCTTCAGCGTGAACAATCCGGGGATTGGGTTCAGCGCCGGCCTTTGGCTTCCGGCAGCCGGGCGGGCTCCGAACATGCGTCCGAATATGCCAGGGCTGCTGGCTGGCGCTACCAAACCGGGGATTGGCGGCACAACGGCCTCAGCCCCGGTCGCGATCAGGAGACGGCTGTATTCCACGGAGCCCGTGCCCTTCGGACCGGCGTAATGCACACGCCGTGCAGCCGTGTCGATCCTGGTCACGCTGCATCCGAACAGCGTCTCGATGCGATTGCTCGCGTAAAACGCCTTGTCCCGCAGGAACAGGCTGTCCCTCGAAACACTTCCCTCGACATATTCCGCAAGAGGGCAAGGCGAGTAGAGCGGCGTGTCCTCTTTCGAGATCATGACAATCTCGCAGCCGCCGTCGATTTGCCGGACGGTCTCCGCGGCGCTAACCGCCGCGGGACCGTTTCCAATGATTACGATTTTCATGGCCGCTCCGATTACGAGAGCCCAAGAGCCGCCCGCTTCTCCTTGATGTGGGCGACCATTCCGGCCGCGGCTTTGATCGGATCGTACTCCACGAACACCTTCGCGCCCGTGATGCCCACCAGGTCTTGCGTCAGGATCTGCGTGACGGTTGGTCCGCCAAGAATGCGCGGAGCCGGAGCGACATGCACGCTCGTGCCAAGCGCGAGGAAGGAGACGCCGATGGAGATCGCCTTTTCCTGAACCAGCTCGGGCGCCGAGCCGATGGCGGGAAGCTGGCTGATCTTGACGCCGAGCCTGCCGGCCACCGCCGCGAGCAGATCGACGATCCGCGAGTTGTCGACGCAAGAGCCCATGTGCCACACGGGCGGCAGCGGTGCGCCGAGCCCCGCGGCGTGGCCCACCGCGGTCAGCACCGCCTTGAGACCTTCGCCGCAATACTTCTCGGTGGCCTCCGAGGTAAGCAGGCCGTCCTGGGCGCAGATATGAGCCGTGCAGCCGGTCGTCACCACCAGCACGTTGTTGGCGAGCAGTTCCTTGACCATCCTCTCGGTCATGGCGTTGTCGCGGAACTTCACGCTGGAGCAGCCGACGACGCCGGCGAAGCCCAGGATATTCCCGTTCGCGACATTATCGATCACCGGCTTCAGCGGATCGGCGGCATCGACCTTCGAAAGAATTCCGACAATCGCCTCGACCGACAGGCCGGCGATGGCCGTCGACGTGTGCTCCGGGATATCGACCTTCTTGCCGCGGCGCTTTTTAAACGCCTCGATGGCCATGCGGACCACCTTCTGCGCGCTCTCGTCGGCATGCACCGGCTCGAACTCGATGTGAGTGGCGCCAGGGATATGCACCATCTCGTCGGTGGTGATGAAGGCCGTGTCGAAGCAGGCGGCCAGTTGCGGCAGGCTCGGCCAGATGCACTGGATATCCACGACCATGGCATCGACTGCGCCCGTGGCCAGGATCAGCTCGGACTGCTGGTTGTGCGCCGCCAGCGGCACCCCATGGCGCATGCCAAGCTCGTTGCCTGTGCAGCACACGCCCACGACGTTCATCGACTCGGCACCCGCCGCCTTCGCCTCGCCTTCGAGCTTCATCGCCCATTCGAGGATCTTCTCGGACAGCACCGGGTTGTGGCCGTGCGTGGCGATATTGACGCCGTTTTCGAGCAGCACGCCAGCGCTGGATTGCGTCACCCGCACTTGCGGCACCCCGAACAGGATGTCCTGCACGTCGGTGCAGAGCGCAAGACCGGTCCAGCCGTCGACCAGGCCAAGCTTCAGCGTGCGCAGCAGCAAGGTCACCGGGTCGGCGTCGTTGCCCATCGAGGTGGCGTGCATCGCCGTCTCGATCTCGTTGTGGGGATTGGAATAGGAGATCCCCAGCTTCTGCCACATCTCAAGTTCCATGGCCGGGGCACGCTTGCTCAGCCAGTTGTTGAGCTTGCCATCCTGACGGCCGAAATCCTGGAGCGCGATTTCCACGAGGTCGCGGCAGACGTCCTCGGCGCTGCGGCCCTCGGTTGGCACGCCGAACAGCTTGCCAAGCGCAAAAGCCTTTTCCTTCCCGCGGATCTCGTAGGGAGCATCGCCGTTCAAGGCGTCGCGCAGCGTCAGCAGCAAATGCCGGGCGTGGCCCACATGCGACGACGCGCCACCAATCGTTTCGCGGAGCAGGTTGCGGGCGACCATCGTGTCGGGAGAGACGCCGCAGACGCCAGTCTTCGGGCCGGCGCCGAAAGGATCGATACGGCAGGGTCCCATGTAGCAGGTGCGGCAGCAGGTTCCGAGCTCACCGAAACCGCATTGGGGTTTCATGGCGACGAGACGCTCGGCCCCGGTTTCCACGCCCTTGGCCTTTGCAGTCTCGACCAGCGTCTGGTGAACGGCAGGACGGATCGGAACATTCATATCACGCATCTCCCCTCAACGATCTCCACAATTCCGCGCCGGGCGCAGCAGGTGCTGGCGATATGCCCACGGCGGACAAAGCTGTCGTCCGCCGTTGCCGGGCGGACATCTCTTCAGGCGTCAGGTAAAGCAAGGCTTTGGTCGGGCAGGCCGAGACGCAGGCCGGGTCCGAACCGGCCGATGTGCGATCCGGGCAGCGGTCGCACTTGATCGCCTTTTTGCCCACGGGATCGGCGCTCACGCCGCCGAAAGGACACACCATCACGCACATCCAGCAGCCAATGCATTTATTGGCGTCGGAAGCCACGGTCCCGGTGAGGGGGTCGCGCGCCATTGCACCCGTGGGGCAGGCTGCAACGCAAGCCGGCTCCTCGCAATGCTGACAGCGGCTGGGATAACTGAAAGCGCCAACGTTCTCCACGCGCACCCGCTGACGCACCCTTGGATCTTGAGCCAAGGCGCCGAACAGGGTTTTCGTTGGGGAGTGTTCGACAGCGCAGGCTATCTCGCACGATTTGCAGGCGACACACTTCTCGATGAGGGTAAAAATCGTTTTGCGCACCTATGCACCTCCACAAGCGAAAGAAACCTCGCCATCCATGTTCCTCGCCTGTGAGGGCGCGGCCCATGGAACGATCCGCCGTCGCATCGAGCGGACTTACTTGATTATTGGGTCGCTTGTATTTTAACTAAGCGTGGCCGTTGCGCAGCATTTCACCAACGGCTGTTACGGTGCACCGGGCGTGCTGTTTCCCCCTCGAACGGCGCCCCAAAAACAACATGTTTAAGATGGACTTAGAGGGGCCGCTCAGCCTCGGTTGGAGGATCGCCGCCTTGCTTCAACAAGGATACATTCTTAACCGGCTACCGGTGGGCGCGGTGACGCTTGACGCGCAAAGCCGGGTGGTGAGCTTCAACGACACCGCCGCCTCGATTCTGGGCGAGACGGCATTGCGAGAGGCGGTGGGGAAGCAGATTTACGCGGTCCATTCGCCATGCGCCCGCGCAAAAATTGAATGGCTGTTGCGGCAAGCCGAGAGCGATGAGGAGTTGGGCGCCGCGTCGATGATCATCGATATGCCCGGCAGGGTGCTGCAACTGCGCATGGTCAGATTGAAGGACGGCGGGAACGGCGGCGGCTATTGCCTGATCTTTTACGACATCACTGGGCTGATCCCCGCCCCCGTGGAAGCCAAGCCCGCGCCCTGCGAGGCTTTGCCGCTCAAACCTTTTTTCAAGGTGCCGGTGTCCATGAAGGACCGGGTCGTTCTACTGGATGTCGATCAAGTGGCGTTCCTTCAGGCGGAAGGTCATTATTCGCACGTGCACACGGCAAACAAGCGCTTTTTCTGCAACCTTCCCCTTAGCCAGCTGGAGCTACGCCTGCCGGAGCGTTTCGTTCGCGTCCATCGCAGCTACATCGTGAACATCGCCAGGGCTAGCGGCGTCAGCAATCGGGATAACCAACTCGTAATCGCGATTGAGGGCGAGCCGGCCCATGAAATCCCCGTGAGCCGCAATAACGCACCCCGGCTGCGCCACCTTCTGGGAGTTTGATGGTGCTGGCGCCGTGCCTTTTCAAAGCGACGGCGCCGCTGGGGCCCCAAAGTGCCAAAGCGGCTTCCGCGCCAGGCTAATCCAGCGTTTCAATGAGCCGTTTTAAACGGACATCGTCCATTGGCACGCCATTCAGGGCTCCGATATCGCGCCATCGGCGATACCACTCTGTCGCCTTTTCCTTATCGCCGGAAGCGTCCGGCGATTTAATGGTCGCGAGATAGTTGGGATCGTAGGAGCGGGCCAGCAGCCAGGCGGCATCCCGCGATGAAGACAGGGTCGGCTGCTGCAGCAATCCGCGAGCCGCCATTATTTTACCGGCGTCCATCAATTGCTTGGCACTTGCGATAGCTGGGCTCGGCGGCGAGGGTGGGACAACTGCGGCTGCCACCGGCGGTTGGTGGGTAACCGGCTGCCCCGCGCTGGCAGGACTTGCGGAACCTGAAGCCACCGCCCGCGGGGCTACGGCCGGCAGCGGCGTGGAATTGACCGCGCCAACGGCTGCCGTGGGCCTGCCTGTTGGAGAGGCGGGCCAATACTTAAAAAACATATCGGTCGCCAGCACCAGGACCGTGCCCCCAGCAATGGTGGCAAGCGCGAAAGCGCCAAGGCGATTCTTCTGCCGCGACGGCCGCGTATTGGCAATCTCTTTTGAGCCGGGCCCCGGCCGCGCTGGCTGGCCCGGCGTTTGCGACACGTTCCTGCGATTGGTCAGGCTTTCGAGCGTGGTTGCGCTTTGCCCAAACTCGCTCGGGCCGCCCGCCGCAGGAAAGCGATCTGAGCCGATCTGGCTCAGACTTTGCAGGACTGCCTTAACTTCACGCAGTTTTTCATCGTCTTCTTGGTTCGCTACCATGATCTTAGGCCGCTACCCTCACAAAGGCTTACGCTTCTTCGTGAGTTAACATAGACGAAAATAGGAAAAGATAGTAGCCGCAAATGATCAGAGTTGCAGCAGCAACGGAGAGTGCGAGTGCCGCTTGCGAAAGCACCGGAGCCCCGACATCGAACGTGACTACGACCGGATAAAAACTCGTTGCGTACATTGCTGTATAGTGCATGCTCGGTATTGCGAGGCCAAGAACCACGCCACCTACGAGCGTCTCGACTGCTCCGCGCTTGCGGAATGCAAACCAAAGCGCAACGGCGGCGCAAACGATACCGACTCCCACGGATACCGCCACCATGTTGAAGTCGTAGGATATTCCACAGCCGCGGATGGCGCTCATGCCAAGATAATGCATGGAGCCGATACCGCTTCCCATGATCGTGGCCGCCACCGGGATCTTCAACGGCCCAAGCCCCTTCAGGCTCCCGAGGGTCAAGCCAGCGCCAGTAAAGAAGATAGCCACACAGAGCGATAGCAGGGTCTCCGTGGTGCTATAATCGATGGGAACCGGAAATTTCACAGCGAGCATTGCGATGAAGTGCATCGACCAAATGCTCCCCCCAATGATCGCTGCCCCCCGGATCAGCGACTTGGGAGATAACTGCACCGTGGAGCCATCGTACCCGAAGGTGACGGCCACGCCCGTAAGCGCGCCGATTATGGCCACAAAAATTGAAAGCATAACGAGGGTTGGATCGTACACAATCGACATCGGCCAATCCCTTTAAAAAGTGTGGACGCTCATGCTTCCGCCGTCTTATCCCAACGCCGCGAGAAAAAAAAACAATTTTTTAAGGCAATTTGACCCAATCGCTATTTGGGCAAAAAAAAAGGGGCACACCGCTACCGTTGCGGTGCTGGCGGGGGCTATGGCCCTCAAAAAGCAGCAACTTATACCAAATCCGGCTGCCGCGGCCAAAGAAGAACGTGACCGCTTTCGCTGCAAGGTATATGCAACACCCGGTCTGGGGGGATTGTATGGGTGCGTTTACCGTCCGTAAGGCTGCTTTCGTGGCTTGTCTTATATTGGCGACCGCGTCTGGCACCCTTGCCGCGGACCCTGCCGTGGAAGCCCGGCGCGACGCTCAGCACAGGATCAATGTCTCCGGACGCCAGCGCACGCTGTCGCAGCGTATCGCAAAGGCGGCTTGCCTCGCCGCCCGAGCCCCCGCAGACGGCGAGCAACTGCAGGAGATGACCGAAGCGCGAACGCTATTCGTGGCCTCCATGAAAGCGCTGACCGCCGGTTCCAAGGAAATCGGGCTTGCCCCGGAACCGCAGGTGGCGCCGGTCCTCGAAACAACCACGCAACTCGCCGATCAGTACGACCTGGCTGTCGATCAGTTCACGGCTGCGTTTCCTGCCCAGCGTTACCAGGAAAAGCTTGAATGGATTTACGACCTGAGCCTGCCGGTTTTGACCGGTTTGAACGATGCCGTGGAATATCTCGAAGCGCAGCACAAGAATGGCCATTTGATCCGCCGCGGGCTGGCGATCGCCCTTAACGTGTCCGGGCGTCAACGCATGCTGTCTCAAAAGATGTCCAAGGAGGTTTGCGAGATTGCCTCCGGCTACCAGCCGGAAGAAACGCGCAAGCATCTGAAGGGCACTATCGCACTCTTCATGTCCTCGCATGAGCAGCTGAAGCGCGGCGTGATGGAGATGAAGATCGCCGAGAAAGATGGGCTTCCGATTGTGAGCCAGCTTATGCTCGTCGAGCGTCATTGGCGGGAACTGAGCAAGATCTACATCAGGGTCAGCGAGGACGGCGCTCCGTCTGAGCAAGACCTCAAGACCATCGCGGTTGAGAGCAAAACGTTTCTCGCGGAGCTGAACCGCGCCGTTGAGATGTATGAGGTGATCGATATTCAGCAGGCCGCATCTCAATAGACAGCCTAAGCAGAGTTTCCCAAAAGTGGCCACCGGTTTTGGGACAAAAACTCTGCGAAAACAAAGGACTCTAAGCAAACATTCGTTGGCCAGCCAATGAATGTTTGCTTAGAGGCGGGCCCTGTGCGGGCGCGGCGGTTGAAATCGACGGCCGGATAGCCGGCAATGCCCGGTACGGCGATCTTTTGGGGGCAGTTGCCGATGCAGTGCCCGCATTTGAGAGCCCGCAAGTTTGGCCGTCATCCCGGAAAACGCAGCGCCGCATGTAGCACGGTTTTTTTTGAACCGGCCTCGTGTAATGCGACAGCTGTGAATCAATGTGTAAACACCTGCAAAATCGGAACAAAACACACTCCATGGCGTATTCCGGCGAGTGGAGAAATACCATATCCGAATTGGAGACGCCTATGAACCAAGTCCAAGTCGAGCAAAAAAGCTATCGGATGCCGCCGCAGGATGGGTTTACCGTCGCACACTTTCTCACCGTCGCCGACATCGAACGATCGGCTCGATTTTACGAATCGGTCTTCGGAGGCCGTATTCTGAGCAGAGGCGACAGCAGCGGCGCGCCGGGGTACATCCAGATCGCGAACACGTGGCTCCTCGTCAACGTCGGGGGCGGTCCGACACCCGACAAACCATCGGTAACGCTCAGCGTCCCCGCCGACCCCGATTCGTTCAGCAGCTTTATGAATATCCGCGTTGCGGATATTCAAGCGTGCTATGAACTGTGGCGAAGTCGAGGAGCCGAGTTTATCACAGAGCCAAAGGACAAGTACGGCGAGACGCGCTGCTACATTCGCGATCCTGATGGTTATATTATAGAAGTTGGGCAAAGCAAGCCGGACTTCACTTACGGCTAAACGGCACGGCACATGAAAGCATCTGTGGTGACCGGGTACAATTCGGCGATGTGAGGCTCCGGGGGACGGGTCAACATCGGCTGCCGCGGCCGGCGAGGGCGCCCAAGTCGTGGCAGCGCTGCACACAGCTACTTGGCTGGCACAAACCAAATCTGGAACCAGTCCTGCAGTCCCTATCCAGCGGAATGACTGATCGCCCGGCCGAAACGGAGCGAAATTATGATAACCGAAACTTCTCTGACAGCTGCAGCGACGTTAATGGTGGGTCATCCTACGCGGGCTATTTCGCTAGAGTCGACGTCAGCGACAACAACCTATCACCGCATGACGGTCGATGGTGCCGGAGTTTTCTATCGCGAAGCTGGCCCGAAGGACGCGTCGACGATAGTGCTCCTGCACGGTTTCCCCTCTTCCTCGCGCGAATTCGATACGCTCATCCCCTTGCTCGCAACACGCTATCATCTGATAGCTCCGGATTTTCCAGGATTCGGTCAGAGCGACGCCCCGCCACCATCGTCGTATGCGTACACCTTCGACAATCTGGCCAAGACGATCAGCGATTTTCTTGAGCAACTAAAGATCAACAAATACGCATTCTATCTTCATGACTATGGCGGGCCGGCCGGCTTTCGCATTATCTCGGCCCATCCGGAGCGACTGCAGGCGCTAATCATCCAGAATGCCAATGCCTACGAGGAAGGCCTGGGCGCCAAGTGGGGCGGCATTGCGCAATATTGGGCCGATCCGAAAGCGCACCCTGAAGTGTTCGATGCGTTCGTGTCGTTCGCTGCGACCGAACAGCGTCACACCCTGGGCACCTCGCATCCCGAACGTTATAACCCGGACGCCTGGACTGACGAGTACGCGCACCTGTCGCGACCCGGCCAGCGCGAGATCCAGGCCGATCTGCTGTACGACTACCGGATGAATGTCGCGTCCTATCCGGCGTGGCAAGCGTGGTTGCGCGAGCACAGGCCGCCGATTTTGGTGGTCTGGGGGCGGAATGATCCCTCGTTCGTCGCTCCCGGTGCGGAGGCGTTCAAGCGCGATGTGCCGGATAGCGAAATCCACCTGCTCGACGCCGGCCATTTCGCCTTGGACGAGAAGAACGACGACATCGCGGGTCTTGTTCTTGCGTTCTTGGCCAAACATTCCGTCTGAAGTCAGAGGAGGAGACTATGAAGTCCGGGAAGGATGGTATCAACCCCGCGGCCGAGCCAAGCGGAACAGGTTGCGTCGAATGCTTAGCTCTGGGCGGATGGTGGTTGCATCTTCGCAGATGCGCCGCATGCGGTCACATCGGCTGCTGCGATAGTTCACCAAATCAGCATGCATCGAAACATAACGCCGCCACGGGTCACCCGATAATCACGAGCTTCGAGCCGGGCGAGCGGTGGTTTTACGACTATCGTACTGAAGGATTCTTCACCGGCCCGAAGCTTCACGCTCCTCACTCGCATCCGTTGGATCAACCGGTGCCGGGACCGGCCGGGGCGGTGCCTTCAAACTGGCAAACGCTGCTTCACGAATAGGGGGCGGCTTTTTGGTTTCCGATCCCGGCGCTACAAGGCTATTGCGGGCTTGAAGGGGATTGCGGACTTTTGCAACAATATCGGCCCAGGAGCGAAAGGAGCGTACCGAGTGCCGGGCTGGCGCTGGGCAGCAACAGCAGTTCATCCTTCAAATGCAGGCGCTCTTCGAAATCGCCGCAATGGGCCGCTTTCGGCCCAACCTGGAGATGCCGAGTCCTCCTTTTCGTAATCCTCGATTCGACGGCTTATTGACCCCAACCCGGCCGAACATGCCCGGCGCCAAGCGGTAGATTGCGACCGCTAGAACCGGGCTTGCCCGCCCGGACAACGATCCGGGGCGCCATATCCGAAGTTGTGTGCGGCTTGGCCAACTCTTCACCTTAATGGATAGCTCTGTCCAAGTTGTGCGTAGGTTTTCGCCGCAATTCGGGGGCATCCTGGGCGTACCGGTCCGGCAGGAGGGCACCCGATGGAACATCGCAAATTTCAACAGCGGCTGGATGAATTGCTAGCGGAAGTGACGCACGCGCAAGCCCAAAAGGCAATCGCGGCATTACAGCAACGCGGCGACGGTGACGAGGTGCAGCGTCTTCTGAATGAGCGCTTGGAGGGCGATCCCAAGTGCCCGCATTGCGGATCGGGGCGCACCGAAGGCTGGGGCCGCGAGAGGAACGGGCTGAAGCGCTGCCGCTGCCTTGACTGCAAGCGGACGTTCAATCCGCTAACCGGCACGCCGTTGGCACGGCTGCGTAAGAAAGAGTGCTGGCTGAAATATGCCGGGGCGCTCAATGAATCGCTACCGGTCCGCAAGGCCGGCAAGGTGTGCAAAGTCAGCAAGAACACTGCCTTCAAGTGGCGCCACCGCTTTTTGAAGGCGCAAAACAAATCGAAGGATCAATCGCTTGCCGGCATCGCTGAGGTTGACGAAATCTTCCTGCTGGAAAGCTTCAAAGGCCGGCGCAAGCTGCCGCGCCCGGCGCGCAAGCGAGGCGGCGTTGCGGAAAAGCCAGGCCTATCGGCTGAGCAAATTCCGATCCTGATTGCCCGCGACCGCACCGGCGCTCATATCGACGGCGTATTGCCGGACCGCTCCGAGGCGGCTGTGCGTCCAGTTCTTGAGGGCAAGCTATCGAAGGACAATACGCTGCTGTGCATGGACGGCGACAAGGCGCTGATCGCCTTCGCCGATGCGGAGGGCATCGAATATGAACTCATCATCGCCAGCAAAGGTGAACATGTGCACGAGAAGGTACTGCACATCCAGAACGTCAATGCTTATGGCAGCAGGTTTAAGCAATGGCTCAGCCGCTTCAACGGCGTCGCCACCGAATATTTGCCTAGCTATCTTGGCTGGCGGCGCTGGCTTGAGGGGGGCGAGGACGTTATAACCCCAAAAAATGCTTTCGCCGCAGCGCTTAGCTGAAACCTACGCACAATTTGGACAGAGCTTAATGGATAGTTCCTTTCGCATAAGCGGCTATCATGGTAAATGCAGATATAGTAAACGCGCGGATCTCATATTTTTCGCCCGCCACTTTTTGCGAATCTTTTCGCATTTTTGGCCGGATTCCACGTTTCCAAAATCCGTTTAAATATACGCGCGGATTTAATATTAACCAATACTTTGCCCGGAATGCGCCGGCCGAAGCGATGGTGCTTCTATATTTTATCACGCGCGATCAATAACATAAGCGAACGCAATCGCGCTTGACGCTTCCTTAAGGCGTTTCTGATATATTACTTCAAAGTCGGAAAGCGCCTCTTCGGCCCTCGAAAAACGGCCGGCGGTGCAGCTGGGAGAGTTAATGGGACGTTACACCAAAGCGGCGCTCGCGCTCGCCCCTGTGGCAGCGGGCGGCGCGCAAACAATCCGGTTTTCCACGGTTGCGCTGGCGGGGCGGCCACGGCCACGGCCATCGGCCTTTTGTTGATTGTCAGCGGGATTGCCGCGATGAATTTCGCCAATGCGCGGGAATCCAGGGTTCCCGGCTAAAGCGGGCGCCCAGCGCGGGCAAAGCGGAGCGATGTGGAAAAAACACACGTCAAGCTTTTTTCTCTATCTCGCCTTATTTTCGTCCAAACGCTGCGGCATACATATCACATCGCAAGACGGCGGACACCTCCGGATCGCCCCCACTGCCCAGAACGGAGCGCCTCTTGTGAAGCAGAGTAGAGTAGCGTTGAGTTAGTCAGCGTGTTGAGTTTAGTCAGCGTAAGGTTGCGTCTAGTTGCGTTGTAGGAGTTTATGCTGTTGCGTCTGCGGTGTATCAGCAAGCGTGTGGCCGGTTTTGCGTGGCGCAAGCATACTCCACAGTACAGCGCGTAAGAGTAACCAGTTGTTGCGAATTTAGTCCAGAGTCTTATTCAAGGACGGTAAACCCGGTACGAGTTGCCCCTGAGAGACGGAGCCCCCTGCATGGCTCCCAGCCCCCCCGCTAGCCAAAAGGCTCCGTCTCTCCCTTTCCTTCCAATCCCCCGGCCCCTCCCATCGCACTCCAATCGATAGCGCGCTCAGCCGAGATAAGGCTTGAGCAGGCTCAGATCGGCAACGAACCGGGCATATTCAGCCTGTGCATCCGCCTCCTCCGGAAGACGTAGCAGGTAGGAGGGGTGGATGGTGATAAGCCCCTTCGCTTCGCCAAGATCGAAAAGCTGCCCGCGATTCTTGTTCACTGGCATCGACTTACCGAAGAGCGACTGCGCGGCGGTTGCCCCCAGCGCGGCCACGGCTTTCGGCTTCACGAAATCGATCTCCCGCTCAAGCCACTGCCGGCAAGCCTTGATCTCGGCCGTCACGGGCTTTTGATGAAGCCGGATTTTGCCGCGCGGCACATATTTGAAGTGCTTGACCGCGTTGGTGACATAGACTTGGCTGCGTGAAATGCCAGCCTCCTCCAGCGCCTCGTTCAGTTTCAGGCCGGCGGGGCCAACAAAAGGCTGGCCCGCAAGGTCCTCCTTATCGCCCGGCTGCTCTCCGATCAGCATCAACGGCGCAGGCACAGGCCCTTCGCCGAACACGGTTTGAGTCGCGGGTTCCCATAGGGGACATGCCCGGCAGCCGCGCGCGGCGTTGCGGGCCGCCTCGAATTCGGCGGCCGCGGCGGCCTTGTCCGGCGGGAAGTCGAAGCTGAATTGATCGGATCTTCCTGGCATTGCGATTCCTTCGCAGACTGTTCTCGTTCAACCTATTCACGGAACAAGTTGATTGACCGCTATCAATTTTTGGTCCAAAACAGGAACAAAGAGAGAACCAACCGTGTCATGAGTACAAATACTAAGCTCGAAGCCTTGCGTCTGCAAATCCGCGCGCTCGAAGGCCACCGTTTGGAGGCGGGCGGCCTTCGCGTTTTGCCGTTCGCGGACCCGCGGCTGAACGCTGCCCTGCCGGGCGGCGGCTTTGCACTTGGCGCGCTCCACGAATTTTGCGCGGGCGGCTTGGAAGGCGAATTGGCGCCGGCCGTGACAGCCTTTGCGGCAGCGGTCGCGGCGGAAGTTTTGCGCAAGCACGATGGCTTCCTCCTCTGGGCGGCAAGCCAGGCCGATTGCTATGCGCCAGGATTAGTCCGCCTGGGCCTCGATCCGTCCCGCATCGTCTGGGTCGAATGCGCGAAGGATGCCGAAGTCTTGAGCGTCATGGAAGAAGCCTTGCATTCCCGCGCGCTGGCCGCCGTTTTGGGCGAGGCAGACGCGCTGAGCTTGAAGACCGCGCGCAGGCTCGACGCCGCCGCCCGGCAATCCGGGACCACGGCGCTTCTTTTGCGGCGGCACCGTTCCAAGCCTTCGGAAGCGGCCATGCCCGGCTGCGGCGCGGCGGCAACCCGCTGGCGCGTGAGCGCTGTGCCTAGTGAAACATCAAGACCCCCTCACCCCAACCCTCTCCCCAAGGGGAGAGGGGGCGCCAGAAACAGCCTCTCCCTTTGGGCTAGCGTCCCTTCTCCCCTCGGGGAGAAGGACAGAGTGAGGGGGGACTTGGGGGTGAGGGGGCTCTTAGAGCCCGGCCTCGGCCCGCCGCGCTTCCGGCTCGACCTGGAATATTGCCGCAACGGCAGAACGGCATCGTGGATTGTGGAGGTGTCCGATGGCGCAAGGTACGATAATGCAGAAGCGGGTCCTGTTCGTGTGGTTGCCGAACTTCGCGATGACGCTTGCCCGCCTGAAGCAGCCCCCGCTCGCGAAGCCCAACGAGCCGCTCGTGCTTATTGAGAAGTGCGGCAATATCCGCCGGATCGCGGCTCTCGACGGCCCAGCCGCCCGGGCCGGGCTTCATCTGCATCAGCCCTTAGCCGATGCGCTCGCGATTTACCCAAAGCTGATCGTTGCCGATGCCGAACCCGGAGCCTGCGAGAGTGCGCTGACGGCGCTTGCCGCCTGGGCGCAGCGTTATAGCCCCTTCACCGCGGCAGCCTCTGGCTCTGGCCTCTGGCTCGATATTGCCGGATGCGCCCATCTCTGGGGCGGCGAAGCCCCGCTTGCCGAAGACTTGCTCGGCAAGCTCGAAGCGCGCGGCATCCCCGCCCGCGCCGCCATCGCCCCAACCTTCGGCGCGGCTTTCGCGCTCGCCCATCACGCCAACCGCTACGTCATTGTGGATCGGAACACCTATAGAGTTCTGCTCGCGTCCTTGCCTGTGGAGCGGCTGCGCATCGGCGAGGAAACGGCGAGCCTGTTGCGAAAGCTCGGCCTTTTCACCATCGGCGCCGTGCAAGAACTACCCCGCGCCGGCCTTTCGCGCCGCTTCCCCGATCTTCTGCCGCAGCTCGACAAGGCGATGGGGCTCGTCCAGGAGGCCATCGAATTCTTGCGCCCGCCCACGCCCTGGATCGAGCGCTTGCGCTTCGCCGAGCCCATTTCCGCGCCCGAGGACCTGGAGCGCGTTGCGGCCAAGCTGCTGGAGACGCTTTGCGCGCGCCTTGAGACCGGCCGGCAAGGCGGCTTGCGGTTCGAACTAAGCTTTTTCAGAGCCGATGGCGGCGTCGAAACGCAAGCCGTTACGGCCGCGCTGCCAACGCGCGACGCCGCCCGGATCATGCGCCTGTTCCGGGAGAAGCTCGGGCTGATAGATCCGGGCTTCGGGGTGGATTTGGCGATGCTGGCCGCGCCGCACACCGAACCCTTGGATGAGCGGCAAGCGAGCGTTTTGACGGCCGGCCAGCATGCCGCTTGCGTGGAAGAACTCGCGGCGCTGATCGATTCCCTCGAAAACCGGCTAGGCCCAGGCCGCGTCTACCGGCTAGCACCGCAGGAAAGCTATATCCCTGAACGCGCGGTGAAACGGATAGGGTCACTCCCCTCACCCTGCGGGAGAGGGGACGCCCTCTCAACGGCTGCGACCTACCCCCTCTCCCATGGGGAGAGGGCTGGGGTGAGGGGCGCGAGCGCTGTTTGGAAATCCATCGGTGAACGTCCCATCCGGCTTTTCGCGCGGCCGCAGCCCATCGACGTAACGGCCGCGCTGCCGGATGCGCCGCCGGTGCTGTTCCGGTGGCGGCGCGTCCTGCATCGCATCGTCCGCGCCGAAGGGCCGGAGCGCATCGAGCCCGAATGGTGGCGCAACGCCAGCGAAGCCGCCGGGACCCGCGATTACTACCGCGTCGAAAGCACAACGGGCTTGCGCTTCTGGGTTTTCCGCGAGGGCATCTATGGCGGAGAACGGCTGCCCCGCTGGTATTTGCACGGGCTGTTCCCATGAGCCCGATTTCTCTCAGAAAAGGCGGATATGCCGAGCTGCAGGCGGCGACGAATTTCTCCTTCCTCGAAGGAGGCTCACACCCGCACGAGCTGGTGGCCCGCGCCGCTGAGCTTGGGCTCTATGCCATCGCCATTACGGACCGCAATTCGCTCGCCGGCATCGTGCGGGCGCATCTGGCCGCATGCGAGCTGCGCTCAAGTAGTGCGAAGCGCGATAGCGCGGCTGAAGACTTGCGCTCAAGTAGCGCGAAGCGCGATAGCGCGGCTGAAGAATTGGATGTGAAGCTGATCGTGGGCTGCCGGCTCACGTTTAAGGACGGCTCGCCGGACCTCCTCTGCTATCCGCAAGACCGCGCCGCCTATGGCAGGCTTTGCCGGCTGTTGACGGTTGGGAAATCGGATCGGGTTTTTAAGGAAAAACCGCAGGTCACGGAGGAGGCTCCCCCTCACCCCTGTCCCCTCTCCCGCGAGGGGAGAGGGGAACGCCTTCTCAACGGGCACACCCTGCCCCCTCTCCCCTCGCGGGAGAGGGCTGGGGTGAGGGGGCCTTCAGCCAAGGAAGAGATTCCCAAAGGCGAGTGCCATCTTTCCTTCGAGGATTTTCTGGAGTTTTCGCAAGGCCAGATCGCGGCCCTGATCCCGCCGGACGATGTGTTTCAAAGCGAGGAGAACGCCGAACGCTTTCAATCGCACTTGGCCGGCTTGGCGGTGCGGCTTAAGGGCCGCGTCTATCTTGCCGCCTCCTGCCGCTTTCACGGGGACGATGCCAAGCGGCTGCACCGGCTCGCGGCTCTTGCCCAAGCGGCGCGCGTGCCCCTCGCCGCCACCAACGATGTGCTCTACCACGACCCCGCCCGCCGCCGCCTTCAGGATGTGCTAACCTGCATCCGCCACACCTGCACCATCGGCGAAGCGGGCTTCCGCCTTGCCCGCAACGCCGAGCGCCACCTCAAAAGCGCCGGCGAAATGGCCCGGCTTTTCGCGGCCTATCCCGAGGCGATCGCGAACACGATCAAGCTTGCCAGCCGCTGCACGTTCAATCTGAAGGAGCTGACCTACGAATATCCCGATGAGATCGCGCCCAACGGCGAGAACCCGCAAGCCCGCCTCGAACGGCTGACCTGGGAAGGGCTGAAACGCCGCTATCCCGGCGGCACGCCGGCTCCGGTGGTCCAGCAGATCAGCCACGAATTCGAGCTGATCGCGCGGCTCAAATACGCGCCGTTTTTCCTCACCGTCGAAGACATTGTGCGCTACGCCCGGGACAACGGCATTCTGCACCAGGGCCGCGGCTCGGCCGCCAATTCCGCCGTCTGCTATGCGCTCGGCATCACCGAGGTCGACCCCGCCCGCTCGAACCTGCTTTTCGAGCGCTTCATCTCGGACGCACGCGACGAGCCGCCCGATATCGACGTCGATTTCGAGCATGAGCGGCGCGAGGAGGTAATCCAGTATGTCTACCGCCGCTTCGGCCGGCATCGCGCGGGGCTATGCGCCACCGTGATTTGCTACCGCACGCGCGGCGCGGTGCGCGAGGTGGGCAAGGCGCTGGGCCTTTCGCCCGATGTGACGGCCTCGCTGGCCGGGGCGGTCTCAAGCTGGAGCGAGGAAGGCATCGACGCCGGAGAACTCCGGGAGCTTGGCCTCGATGCAAGGGACCGGCGGCTGGCGCAGTGCATCGAGCTTACCCGCGAGCTTATCGGCTTTCCGCGCCACCTTTCGCAGCATCCGGGCGGTTTTCTCATCGCGCGCGGCCGCCTCGACGAGCTTGTGCCCATCGAGAACGCATCGATGGAAGACCGCACCGTCATCTCCTGGGACAAGGACGATATCGAAGCGCTCGGCATGCTCAAGGTGGATGTACTGGCGCTGGGCATGCTCACCTGCCTTGCCAAGGGCTTCGAGCTGTTGCGCCGCCATTACGGCGTCGATCTCAAGCCGGCAACCGTGCCCGCCGAGGATTCTGGCGTCTACGAGATGCTGTCCCGCGCCGATTCCATCGGCGTATTCCAGGTCGAAAGCCGCGCCCAGCAGACCATGTTGCCGCGCCTCAAGCCGCGCTCTTTCTACGATCTTGTGATCGAGGTCGCCATCGTGCGTCCAGGCCCAATCCAGGGCGACATGGTGCATCCCTATCTGCGCCGCCGCCAGGGTTTGGAGAAGGCTACCTACCCCAGCGAGGAGTTGAAAGAAATTCTCGAAAAAACGCTCGGGGTGCCGCTCTTCCAGGAACAATGCATGCGGATAGCCATTGTAGCAGCAGGATTTCAACCTGCGCGGGCGGACGAGTTGCGCCGCGCAATGGCAACTTTCAAGAAGGTTGGCACCATCCATACCTTCAAGGACGAGTTCATCCGGGGCATGCTCGCCAAAAACTACAAACGCGATTTCGCGGAGCGCTGCTTCAGCCAGATCCAGGGCTTCGGCACCTACGGCTTTCCCGAAAGCCACGCGGCTTCCTTCGCGCTGCTCGTCTACTGCTCGGCCTGGCTGAAGCGCTATTACCCCGACGTGTTCGCCGCCGCGATTTTGAACAGCCAGCCCATGGGCTTTTATGCGCCCGCCCAGCTGGTGCGCGATGCGCGTGAGCATGGCGTGGAGGTGCGGCCCATCGATGTGAACGCCAGCGAGTGGGACCATACGCTTGATGCGGTTGCTAAGCCCCCTCACCCTGTCCCTCTCCCACGGAGGGGAGAGGGGACGCCTTCGCAACCGCTGCGACCTGCCCCCTCTCCCCTTGCGGGAGAGGGCTGGGGTGAGGGGGCTTTTCCCCCAGGCAACAGCCATGCCTTACGCCTTGGCCTGCGCCTGGTTGCGGACTTGCGCGAAGAAGATGCCAAACGCCTGGTTGAGGCGCGGCAGCAGGGCGGGCCATTCCTTACGCCGGAAGACCTCATGCGCCGCGCAAAGCTTGGGGCCCCCGCCATGCGTACCCTGGCGCGGGCGGATGCTTTCAGCTCGCTCGATCTCGCCCGGCGCGAAACGCTTTGGCATGTTGCGGGGCTTGAGGCGGATGTCTTGCCGTTACTCCCCTCACCCCAGCCCTCTCCACATGGGAGAGGGGGCAACTCGCAACCGTTGAGAGGGCGTCCCCTCTCCCATCCGCATCCGCTTGCGGATGCGGATACTCTAAAGAAGCAAGCTCGCCAAGGCGAGCTTGCGCGGGAGAGGGATAGGGTGAGGGGAGCGACCCAAGTGAGGGGCGAGCCCGAGCTACCCCCGCTGCGGGACGAAGAGTCGGTCACGGAAGATTACTCGGCGTTCGGGCTTTCGCTCCGCAATCATCCAATGGCGTTCATGCGCGGCGCCTTGCGGGCAAAGGGGATGGTCACGGCGGCGGAGCTGAAAAACCTGCCGGATGGCAGGCATGTAAAAATCGCCGGACTCGTCCTATTTCGCCAGCGGCCGGCAACCGCCAAGGGCACGATCTTCATCACCGTCGAGGACGAGACCGGCGCCGCCAACCTGATCGTCTGGCCGAAGATCGCCGCCCAATACCGCCGCGCCGTTTTTGGCGCCAAGGTCCTCCTTTGCGAGGGCGTTTTACAAAAGGAAAGCGATGTCATCCATGTGGTTAGCCGCCATCTTACCAACTGGACAGCCATGCTCAAAAACCTTCAGCCCGGCCAGTCCGAAGCCTTCGGTTTGCAACTCAACCGGGACGGCCAAGCTTTCCACAGCTCAAGCTCCGCCATCCAGACAAGAAAAAGTGTTCATTCTAACTGGACAAATTCCTTAAAAAGCCGCGATTTCCGGTGAGAGCTTTTTCCGTCCTTTCGAGGCAACAGCGGCGCCAGCCATTGACTGCCAGAGAGGTCAGGTCAACATATGACCCAAGCGAAAGCCGGACGCTGGCGGGCGAACTGTTTTCGCTTCAGATCAAGAGGGAACGCATGCGTCTTAAGTCACATATTTGGGTGAGCGCCTACTTGCGGCGACTCAACAGCGCTTTCATTTCCGCTGCTCTCGTGCATCGGGGCGATTCCGACGCCGGTGCCATCTATATCAAGGTCGCGTACCTGGATGGTTCGTGCCAAGTGTACGCGCCGCTTTCCGCGCATCTCGCCCAGGCGATGCCGGGGGACGCGCTCATCCTCGACGATGGCCGGGCCTGGCAGCCGGTCTACACTCCCGACGCCCTTGAGGCCGACGCGGATGCCTATCTCGCGCGCCAAACCGCCCGCGATCCAGACATCTGGGTCCTGGAGGTAGAAATGCCCGAGGGAAAGCGCTTGCCAGGGCAGAATGAACTAGCGCTCACCTAGAGCACTTCCATTAGGTAAGCCGCAAGCGTCATTCCCGCGCAGGAGCGTGTGAAAAAATTCGTTTTTTGCCTCCCCGGCGCGTTATTGAGGCACGCCAAGCCGTGCCGGGGCAGGATTTGCGAGGGGGGCCGTCCCGGGTCATGCTGCCGCCGCCATTCCATTGAGTGTAACGGCATCCAGCCTGATGGCGGTCATGAGGTTATGTGTGAGCGCATGCCAAAGCGCGATGGCCTTGGCTTTGACGAGGCCCCGGACGGGAAGATAATCCAAACCGCGATCCTTGGTTTGGGCGTTGACGAGTTCGATGCGCTTGCGTTTTTTCATCTTTTCCGCGGCTTCCGGGGTTTCCATTCTCTGCCGCCAGTCCTTGACGGCGGCCGGCTCCTTGGCGAGCTTGGCCTTTCGCCGGGCCTGGTTTTCCGGTTTGGTGCCTTCCTTCACGGGCTGCGGCGGCGCATAAACGTCGATGGGATTTTCTTCCCTGCCGCCAAGCGCTTCAATATCCTCTGCCGTGGCATAGTTCGTATCGGCGAGTAGGCGGCTTGGCGATTGGCCCAGGCGGGCCTCGACGGCTTCGGCCATGGGGCGGGCGAAGCCTGCATCGTTCCGGCGGTCCGTTATATCGATCCCAACGATAAAACCATGGTCTGAGGTGACGGCAAGCTGCGCATTATATCCGGCCCGCACCGCGCCATCCGCAAAGCGCATGCGGCGTGCCTCGGGATCGGTGGTGGATGCCGCAGGCTCCTTCTTTTTGCTTTCGTCCTTGGGGTGCGTCTTCTTGCGCGCCTCCCTTTCGGCTTCGAGCTTTTTAAGAGCCTCGCGCGCAGCTTCTATCTTTTCGAGGCGCTCGCGCGCCGCGCGCTCTTGCGCGGCCTGGCTGCGACGGCTGGAGGCCGCGGGATCGGCCTCAACCTCGGCCTTTAGGCTCTCCACCCGCGCCTTGGCGGCCTTCTCCACCTCTTCGAGCCGCTCAGCCCGCAAATAGGATTTGCGGCTGGCCGGAGCCCTGATCTTCGTGCCGTCAACAATGATCTCTTCCAGCTTGAGCACACCTGCCGCCAGCAGCGCCGTCAGGCTGTCCGTCAGAAGCTTATCGAGGAAGGCGGCCTGCCCAACACGGAAGTCTGCCAGAGTGTGGTAGTTGAGCGGAACCCCGCCTGCGAGCCAGCGATAAGCGAGGTCGCGGCTGCAAAGCCGGTCAAGCTCGCGCGCCGAACCGATGCCTTTGGCTGTCGCATAAAGCCAAAGCGCCAGCAAAACGCGCGGATCGATGGCCGGGCGCCCTGCCTCGCCCTCCACGGACTTGATCGCCGCATAAAGAGCCGAAAGGTCGAGAGTTCCCGTGAAGGCCCAGATTACGCGCGCCAGATGATCCGCGGACAGCCAGGCGTCCAAGTCAACCAGGTCCCAGCCCAATTGCGAGCGGTCCGCTTCGATAATCCGCGCCGTGCCCGTACCCTTCGTCATCGCCTGCCCTCGCCGCCAATTCGTCTCCGCTTGAGTGAATCACAGCCCGGCCGCCGGCGCAGGGATTTTTTCACACGCTCGCAGGCGGGAATCCATTTATCACGTTGGAACAACATCTTGCGTCGTCTCCGCCCTCCGCGGGGACGACGCTGCCGCATGGCTTTCAAGTCCTCCCTCCCCCTCGCGCTTTCCCAAATCGGGCGGCCTCTTCGGTTAGGCGTACCCGCCAATCCGCGGCTCGCAAATGCTCCGGCTCGCGCCACCCGGCATGGCATGGCGTGGCGGAGATTTGCGCCCCACAAAGAATTCAAGCAGATACCGGCTATCGCAATCGTCTTTAACGCCGAGACGGGTTGCCGCTATTGTCCACCGCCAGACAAATCTTGAGACAATTTTACAGTGGTCGACCAAACCCGCCCGCGATAAGGCTTAGCTACTGTTATTGCTGCGTGGCGCCGGAGGTCTCCGCCTGCGCTTTTGAGTCGTTCATCACTGCATTTGGACAACAAGACCGTATTAGCGGGGGAGCATGATGGCTTTTACGTTGAGCCGCAGGCTGACTTTAGCCTGCTTTCTGCTTGTGCCATCGCTTTGTCATGCGCATGGTTGCAAGATCGAGACGGCCAGCGCACCCTTGCATGCTGCCGTCGGCAGCGGAAAAGGCTGCTCGCAGTCGGTGGAAACGAAGGCGTGCGTGCCGCAAGGCAAAAAGCCAAAGTCCTCGGCGGTGCGGGATTTGAGCGCCTCGCCGAATATAGACTTCAGCAGTGAGGTTAAAGACGCTGGCGGCGGCTGCTTTGAGGGTAAGGTGACTGTGCGTGCGCGCAGCGTTATGGGGCCTCCAATCTTGCAATATTGCCCAGATGGAGCCTACGATGGCCAGGTCGAGGTCACCTATTGCCACTAATCCCTTGAGATGACACTCAATTTGGATTCCGTACCGGCCGGCGGCCCAAGCCGCTTCAGCCGTTGCCTTTCCGTATACCCAAGCGTAAGCATGGCAATAAAGAAGTGGGCTGAAAAATCCCCCGCCAGGGCAGAGGAGGAAGGGAATGAGCCAACCTGAGGGCCGTCCGGCAAATGGCCTCGCCGATTACGCCGAGGCGATTGCGAATTTCAGTCTCGACGGCCTGGCCGCCAAGCTTCATGGCAGCCTCGAAACCGGCCTCAATGCCTGCGTGGAATGTTGCGGCCGGCACGTTTCCTCCGGCGGCGTCGCGCTCGAATGGGAAAGCCAGGACGGCCGGCGCGAGACCTACACTTTCGCGCAGTTGCAAGAGCTTTCCGCGCGCTTTGCGGGCTTGCTTGTATCGCGCGGTCTTAAGCCCGGCGACGCCGTGGCGGGCATGCTCCCGCGCACGCCCGCGCTGCTTGTCACCATTCTCGGAACCTGGCGGGCAGGTGCTGTGTATCAGCCGCTGTTCACGGCGTTTGGCCCGAAGGCCATCGAGCACCGGCTCCAGATCAGCCAGGCGAAGCTTCTGGTTACGGACAACGCCAACCGCGCGAAGCTCGATGAAATCGCGAATTGCCCGGCCGTTGCCGTGGTTCGCCGCAGCGGCGCCGACACCGTGCGCGCTGGCGATCTCGATTTCGGCGCCGAGCTGGCCCGTCAGCCCGCGAGCTTCGAGCCTGTCATGCGTTCCGGCAGCGATGCCTTCATGCTGATGTCGACCTCGGGCACGACCGGCCTGCCGAAAGGCGTCGAGGTGCCGCTGAAGGCGCTGCTCTCGTTTTACGTCTACATGCACGATGCGATCGACCTGCGTCCGGAAGACAAGTTCTGGAACATCGCCGATCCGGGCTGGGCTTACGGCCTCTATTATGCGGTGGCCGGACCGCTGTTCATGGGGCACGCAACCACGTTCTACGACGGGCCGTTTACGGCGGATAGCACCTACCGGCTCGTCAAGGAGCGCGGCATCACCAATCTGGCCGGTTCGCCGACCGCGTTCCGCCTCTTGATCGCAGCCGGCCCCGAAGCCGCGGCGGCGGTGAAAGGACAGCTCCGCGCCGTCGCAAGCGCCGGCGAGCCGCTGAACCCAGAGGTCATCCGCTGGTTCGCCGAGCACCTCGCCGCGCCGATCCACGATCAATACGGGCAGACCGAGCTTGGCATGGTAGTCAACAACCATCACCGCTTGCGCCACCCCGTGCACCCAGGCTCCGCCGGGTTCGCCATGCCGGGATACCGGGTCGCGGTGCTCGACGACGCTGGCAAGGAGCTGGCTCCGAACGTGCCGGGCGAGCTTGCCATCGACATCGGCAAATCGCCGCTGCTCTGGTTCCGCGGCTATTACCAGGCGCCCACGCCAGCCATCTCCGGCGGCTACTACCGCACCGGCGACACAGTGGAGCTGGAGCCCAACGGCAGCATCAGCTTCGTCGGCCGGGCGGATGACGTGATCACCTCCTCCGGATACCGGATCGGCCCCTTCGACGTCGAAAGCGCGCTGATCGAGCATCCCTCGGTGGTGGAGGCCGCCGTGGTCGGCAAGCCCGATCCCGAGCGGACGGAAATCGTGAAGGCTTTCGTCGTGCTGAAACAGGCCTTCGAGCCTACCCCCGCCTTAATGGACGAGCTGCAGCAATATGTGAAGCGGCGGCTTTCGGCACACGCCTATCCCCGCGAGATCGAATTTGTGGAGGCGCTCCCCAAAACGCCAAGCGGCAAGGTCCAGAGGTTTATCCTGCGAGGCAAGGCGCATTAAGCGCCGTTTCACGGCCCTTCGCTCCCTACGTGGAGGCTGGGCCGTGCTGGACCGAAAATGTCAGGCGTAATCATTTTGCCACCGTCCTGTTAACGCATTTGGCCCGCGTTTCTCGAAAACCGGCCGCGCCTTCGATATTGAAGCAATTTAGCAGAAACCCCTTGAGGAACTGTTAAGCGCGGCGGCGCAAGGGTATAGTATTGATATATACCGACAATCGCAGTTGGGTTTGTTGGCGGCTGTCCGGCAATGAAGCCGCAATAGAGCCGAAATCTTGGTTAATTTGAAATCTGCGCGTATATTTAAACGGATTCCGGAAGCATGGAATTCGACCAAAAACGGCAAAAGATTCGCAAAAAGTGGCGGGCGGAAAATATGAAGATCCGCCGTTAACCTTACCGGCGTTAATAATGATAGGGGCTTACGCGAAACGAACGATTTCTTAAGCCTGAAGGAACCTGCGCGAAGAGCCAATCGCAGGCCGGTAAGATTTCCCGGCTGGAACGCAGCTTCAAGCCGCGCCCGCTTTCGTATACCGCTTGCGGACCAACACTAGAAAGATAGAAGTCGAACGGACTGGGCCATAAGCGGTAGTGGTTCAATCTTGGGGGCATACCTTACCGCTATACCGATCACCGCAGTGCGTCGCGTAACCCTTGCATCAGGATCTGAACACCGACGCACAAGAGCAAGAACGCGGACAACCGCAGCACGGCGCGCGCCCGGCCCGTGCCGATAAGCGCTGTCAATCGATCGGCGCCGCCGTACAGCACGCCAATAAGCAAGGCGACGGCCGCCGTGGCCGCGGTAACGCCCAGAACGAAGGATAGCGCCTCCGCCCCGTCCAACGGACGGCCGGCGCCCAGTCCGATCACGGCGGCGATGGTTCCTGGACCCGTGGTAAAGGGGATCGTGAGCGGGAAAAATGCGTCGAGTTCAGGTGACGTATTGCGCGGCTCGTGCCCGCCATCCCCGCTTCCGCCGTCGCGGAGCATGCGCCATGCCTGATCCGCGACGGCCAGGCCCCCCGCGATACGGAGTGCGGCGATTCCAACACCCAGGAAGCTCAGCACAACGCTACCCGCCCAAGTGGCAATGGCCAGGACCAGGCCGGAATTGATCGCGATGCGCCGGGCAAGCCCGATCCGTTCTTTACGGCTTAGATCGATGGTGATTTGGCTGTAGATCAGCGCGCAGCCGATTGGGTTTGAAACTGTGAAGATCACGGCGAAAGCCGCAAGAAAGCTCGTCGCAGCGACGCTAAGAAACCACATTGCCGGTACTCACAGGGATTGTATTCGAGGGTAGGGCGGGGATGCGCTTTGTTTACGCGAAGGCGGCGGGGCCGTGCGCAATGATCGCGATCCGGTCCGACAGCGCGGCCAGCGAGACGTCATGAACGGTTTGCGCCGCAACAACGCCGCCATGCCCATCCGGCAGGTCACGCGTCGCGCAGGCCATCGGATCGATCGTAACGCGATAGCCGAGATCGAGCGCCGCGCGGGCTGTTGAACTCACGCAATTGTGGGTCATGAAGCCTGCCAGGATCAACTCCCGGCGGCCCGTTTCTGCCAGAAGGTCTAGCAGTCCGGTGCCGGCGAAGGAACTGGGCAATCCCTTCTCGACGACAGCCTCGCCAGCCTGCGGCAGCAAATCCGGCACGATCTGGCCGCGCGCTGCCGCGCGGTCGAACAATCCGCCCGGACGCCCTTTGTGCGCGATGTGGAAGACAGGCGTGCCGGTCCGTCTCGCCGATGCCAACAGATGTGCAGCGCGGGCGATTGCAGGCTGGGCGTTGGCCACGGCGATAGGCCCGGTCAGATACTCGTTCTGGAAGTCGATCAAAATCAGCGAGGCATCGCTCATCCGGGCGGGCGCGAGATTGGCGCCGGAGAGCTGAAGCAGCGTCTTGGGTCCGGTCATTTTGTGTCCCTTCAAGGTTCATCGGCTTTGGCTGACGCCACCATGACCGATCCGCATCCTGCGCACACGCAGGGATAATGCGGCCATGGGCTGCAATTTTGCAGCCCATGTGCTAAGCTGCGAACCATGAATTGGGACGATCTCCGCATTATCCTGGCCGTGCAGGACAGCGGCACCTTTGCAGGCGCTGCCGCGCGCCTGCGCATTAACGAAACAACCGTGGCCCGGCGCCTAGCCCGGCTGCAGAAGTCGCTGGGGGTGACGTTGTTCGATGCCGCCGACGGCGTTCGCAAGCCGACAGGGCAATGCGAGGCTATTCTTGCGCGCGCTCGCGCCATTGAAAGGCAAATTGCCGAGGTCGCCACCGCCGCCAGCACCCCGCCGGGTGTCAGCGGCCGCTTCCGGATCGCATCCACGAACTCGATCACCGAGGAGATTCTCGCGCCGAGGGCTGCGGACTTCCTGATGCGCAATCCCGGCATAACACTCCATTTCATGACCTCGAACGAGAACGTCAACCTGTCCAGGTGGCAAGCGGATTTCGCCATCCGGTTGCGCAAGCCGGAGAAAGGCGAATTTACGATCACCAAACTGGCGGATGTCAGGCTTTACCTGTTCCAGCCGGTAAACACGCATGACGAAGATGTGCGCAATCTCGTGTGCGCCTATCCTTCCGATCTCGATCTGACGCCTGAATCCCGGGAACTCGTGGCGCGGGGGCTGCAATCGCGGGCGCGTTGCGTGACCGGCAACATCCGTGCCGTCCGCGCCCTCGTTCAGTCGCAAGCCTGCACAGGCATTCTGCCCGAGTATCTGTGCCGGGACCTGCTCAGCGAACCACGATTGACAGCGACGCTCTTAAACGAACACCGTGAGGCTTGGTTCCTTATCCAGCAGCATCTAAAGCGCAACCCTGCCGCGCGTCTCGTCATGGATTGGGTGCGGGATTGTTTTGGGACTGTCTCAGAGGACGCAGGCGCCGGCCGGGAGGTTTGACTTCTCCTTTAGATCAACTGCGACCGAGATTCGAATAGGTCCCGCCGTTCCGCTTCATGTTTGGAAAGCAGCCCCTCAAGGCACCGCCCCGCTCGCAATCGCGGCGGCTGCGAATTATGGCGCCTAAACCCTGCCGGCGCCCGCATCGGCGGCGCGGATATCCCGCCAGGCGGCGCCGAGGCTTTCGCGGCCGAACGACACCGACTTGACGACGGCGAAAACGGGCGTGCCAACGCGCAGGGAAAGCCGCTCCACCGAATAGCGCGTGAGCCGCGCGACCAGCGCCTCGCCGCCGCAATCGAGCCTGATCTCGACGCCCGGCCCATCCATCGGCCCGATCTCGGCCACGGCGGCTTCGATCACGTTCAACGCGCTCATCGCCTCCGGCCGCTCCAGCGCGATCATCACGTCGCGCGCCTTGATCTGCATGCGCACCGTCTTGCCGGGCGCCACCTCAAGCCGCGGCACGCGCCAGCTCCCGGCACGCGAAGCAAGCGTGGTGAGGCCATAGGCGTCGTCGTGGCTCTCGACTTTCGCCTCGATCAGCGCGCCGGCCTCGCCCAGCCCCGCGGCGGGGATGAGGTCGAGGCGCTGCATCAGCTCGACGGTTGGCCCGCAGGCGCGCACCTTGCCCGCCTCCAGGATGACCAGCGTATCGGAAAGCCGCGCCACCTCCGCCACCGAATGGCTCACATAAACGACCGGGATGCGGGCCTCGTCGCGCAGGCGTTCGAGGTAGGGCATGATTTCGAGCTTGCGCGGCTCGTCGAGCGAGGCCAGCGGCTCGTCCATCAACAGCAGCGCGGGCGAGGCGAGCAGGGCGCGGCCAATGGCGACGCGCTGTTTTTCGCCGCCGGAAAGCCGGTTCGGGTAGCGGCTCAGCAGATGCTCGATGCCGAGCAGGCCGGCGACGCGCGCGAGGTTTTCGCCGTTCCGCGCGCCCGCGAACCAGGCGCCGTACAGCAGGTTCTGGCGCACGCTGAGGTGGGGAAACAGGCGCCCCTCCTGGAACACCGTGCCGAGCCTGCGCCGATGGGGCGGCAGGAAGATGCCGGCGGTTGTGTCCGCGAGCACCGCTCCGTCGATGGCAACGCGCCCGCGTTCCGGCCGGACGAGGCCGGCGATGACGTTGATGAGGGAGGTCTTGCCCGAGCCCGAATGCCCGAACAGCGCGATGAACCGGCCGCCGGCGGCGAATTTCGCATCGAGCGTAAAGCCGCCGAGCTTATGGGTGACGTCGACCTCGATCATGTTGCGGTATGCAGGCCGCGGCCCGCCTTGCGCGCGAGGAACTCCGAGAGCAGCAGCGCGGCCATTGAGATGAAGATGGAAATCGCGGTGAGCCGGAGCGCCGCCGCGTCGCCGCCCGGAACCTGGGTCAGCGTATAGATCGCCGAGGGCAGGGTCTGCGTCTCGCCGGGGATGTTCGAGACGAAGGTGATGGTCGCGCCGAACTCGCCCATGGACCGGGCGAAGGCCAGGATCATGCCGGCGATGAGGCCCGGCGCGATCAGCGGCAGCGTGATGGTGAGGAAGACCCAGGCGGGATTCGCGCCGAGCGTGCTGGCGGCGTCTTCAAGCCGTTTGTCGACGCCCTCGATGGAAAGCCTGATCGCGCGCACCATAAGCGGGAAGCCCATGATCGCGCAGGCAAGCGCGGCACCCGTCCAGCGGAACGACAAGACGATGCCGAAATGCTGATCGAGGAAAGCGCCCACCGGCCCTTTCCTGCCGAAGGTGATGAGCAGCAGATAGCCGGTGACGACCGGCGGCATCACCAGCGGCAGATGCACGATGCCATTGAGCACCGGCTTGCCCCAGAAGTCGCGCCGCGCGAGCAGCATGGAGATGGCCAGGCCGAAGGGAAGGCTGCCGATCATGGCCACGGCCGCAACCAGGAGGCTAAGCCTGATCGCGGTCAGCTCGTCGCCGCTCAGCGTCCACCAGCTCAATGCCACGCCCCCCGATTCTGGGAGCTGGCAGCAGAGAAAGCCCCCTCATCCTGTCCTTCTCCCGCGAGGGGAGAAGGGACGCCCGAATTACCGCCTCGCGCGTTGAGAGGGCCGCTTCCCCTCTCCCCTTGCGGGAGAGGGGCAGGGGTGAGGGGTAAGCCGCGCGCGGTGCGGGCCGGCATATGATTCCCGGATGACAACTGCAAATACAACATCACTTCTCCGCCAGCACCATGAAGCCCTGCGCCTTGAAAAACGGCGCGGCCTTCGGCGACTTGATGTAATCGAGGAAGGCTGCCGCGGCAGGCCCCGCCTTTGCGGTCAGCGCGGCTGGATAGACAATGGGCGGATGGGAATCGGCGGGGAAGGTTGCCACAATCCGAACATTGGGATCGGAAACGGCGTCGGTTTCGTAGACCACGCCCAAGGCCGCCTCGCCGCGCGAGACCAGCAACAGCGCCGCCCGCACGCTTTCGGCCTGCGCGAGTTTGCCCGGAACGCCCGCCCAAAGCCCGAGCTTCTCAAGCGCGGCCCTGCCATATTTCCCGGCCGGCACGCTATCCACATTGCCGATGGCGAGCCGCCCCGCGCCCAACGCACCCGCCAAATCCGCGCCGGGTTTCAGCTCCAGCGTAACCGCGCTGTCCTTGGGCGCGATGAGCACGAGCTTGTTGCCCAGCAGATCCGCCCGGCTTTCCGGCTTGATGAGCCCCTTACCGGCCACGTAGTTCATCCAATCCTCGTCGGCGGAAATGAAGATTTGCGCGGGCGCGTCCTGCTCCAGCTGCTTGGCGAGCGTGGAACTGGCCGCGTAGCTGATCTTGGCTACGCCCCCGGACTCCTTTTCCCAGGCGCCGGCGGCGCCATCGAGGGCGTTCTTCAAGCTCGCCGCGGCGAAAACAATGACGGGGCCGGCGGCCCCGCTACCTTGGGCGAAAGCGCCCGCGCCCAGGAGCGAGGCGGCAAATAGGAGGGCGCCTGCAAAGCCGGCCGCAAGGCGGGATCGAAATCTCATTCAATTTCCCATCGTTCCAGGTGGTATATCGGCGTGTATATAGCGCGCGCATCTCCTCACGTCGACTTCTCTGTGTGACAAGGCTGAATCAAGGGGACTAAGCTAAAAGCAGGCATTAACAATTCGAGGCTCCTATGAAAATTAGTGCAAGAAATACGCTCAAAGGCAAAATCGCAAAGATTACCAAGGGCGCAACGACCTCCCACGTCCTCATCGACGTGAATGGCGCGACCGTCACCGCGTCGATCACGAACGAGGCGGTGGACGACCTCAAGCTGAAGGAAGGCATGGACGCCTTCGCCATCATCAAGTCGTCGGACGTCATGGTCGGCGTGAAATAGCGCGCGATGGCGGGGCCTGCCCGGCCCCGCCTCCTGACTACGCCAATCCCCTCCCGCTCGCGCCGTTTCACATCGGGCGAGGTTGAAGCGAAAACGAAGGCGTTGATCTCGCTGACGGTTCCGTGAACGGCGGTCAGCTTCCTGTTGCCAATTTCGACATCGATGCGCCGAGGGAGAGCGCCAAGCCATTGGCATGCCTCATGTTTCACGTGAGCGCGGGCGAAACTGAACCAACCGGGGAAAGCCGTTCGCAAGTGCCGCCCGTGCGAAAACCGCATCCGCGGTCGCCTGCCCCTTGCGCGAGGCTCTCGTCGCAATTCCCCATCGCCACGGCTATGCCTGACCGCCGGATAAGGGCAATCGTCTCCGCAGGCGACCCGCAATAGGCAGTAAGGTCCGCCGCCAGCGCCGGATTGTGGCGGCGCGATGGCTCAACGCCACGCAGAAGGTGTGTAACGCGATGGGCCTCCGGGGCGTATAGCTTTAAGTATGCGATTTCAACAGCTAGCGGTCCGGTGCGATCCCGCGCGGCTGTCCGGCCCGCATCGGCTGGACGCGAACTGAAACGAAGCAACCTCGAAAGGAGCCAGCCATGGTGCAAGCGGTTTGGAACGGTGTCACGCTCGCCTCGTCGGAAGACACGGTCGTCGTTGAGGGCAATCATTACTTTCCGCCGGATGCGGTGACGCCGGGCGTGCTGAAACCCAGTACCACGCAAACAAGCTGCTTCTGGAAAGGCCAGGCCCATTACTACACGGTAACCGCGGGCGGCGCGGAAAATCCCGATGCAGCCTGGTACTACCCCGATCCGAAACCCAAGTCTGCCGGCATCAAGGGCCGGATCGCCTTCTGGAAGGGTGTAAAAGTTTCCTGAGGGGGCGGAGGTGCAGCGCCCCTCATGTGACCTTACAGGGCCCGTGCAGCCCTGCGGAGAGAAAAAAGAGCACCTAATTAGGGGCCAACCGCCCTGGCGACCCGGAACCCGTAATTATTGCTGCGGTCCATGGGATAGTTGTTGACGCGGTAGGCCGCGCGGAGGTCCACCGGATCGTCGGCCCACGAGCCGCCGCGCAGAACATGGCTGCTGCAATCGCCGGACAGCCAAGCGGAGCCATCGGCCGGCGCGCCGTCATAGGTTAGGTTGCGGCAATCCTCGGCCCACTCCCAAACGTTGCCGTGGACCTGATAAACTCCCCATGGGTTCGGCTTGAAACTATCGGCCGGCACCGTCATCCGCCGGTATTCGCCCCGCTCGCCGCCGCCGGCATAAACGTAGGCGCCATCGTAATTTGCGTCAGCGGGCGTGATCGAGGAGCCCCACCAGAATGGAGTCGCCGTTCCGGCCCGCGTCACATATTCCCGCTCCGCTTCGGAAAGCAGCCGGTAGGGCTTGCCGGTCTTCTTCGACAGCCATTGCACGTAAGTCTTGGCGTCGTTCCAATCCACGTTGACGACCGGCCTCTTGGCGCGGCCCCAGCCCTGATCGCTGGGCTTGTAGCCGCCGCAGCCGCCATCCGCCACGCAGGCATCCCATTCCGCGAAGGTCACGGCAAAGCGGCCGACCGCGAAAGGCTGCGCAAACGTCACCTGATGCCGCGGCCCTTCCTGATCCAAGCGGTCAGGCTCGGTTTCGGGCGAGCCCATTGTGAAAGCCCCCGCAGGCACCACAACCATCTCGGGACAATCGGGGCAGTCCCGGAAACTTTCGCCCGAACCGGGTTTGACGGGAATTTCGGCGCTTGCCGATAGCACCGCGAACCCAAGAATCCAACCCGCACTCCAAGCTATCAGTTGCCAGCGCTTCATCGTTATGCCTCCCCAGGCTGAAGATTAATCGTCAGCATAGTGGCATTTTTGAAGCTTATTTTAAGCTTGGTTCAGGCGGCGGCGGCTTTCACGGTTTCAGCCAGCTTCTTTAGCGTGAAGGGCTTGGGCAGGAAGACGAAATCCTCATCGGCATCGAGGTTCTTGCGGAATAGAAACTAATTGTTGAGGGCCAATTCGGCCATAAGCTTCTCGTTTTGCTGCAGCAATTTAGTAAGTTTGCCGGAACAATCACGTGATGCGCTGTGCAAGAACTCAATCCAGCGCTTGGGATTGGAGGCGCAATCGCCCTGGCCAACACTTCTGATAACACTTGAATGTAGATCTAACTCGCTGTCGAGAGCACTGATGGAGGCGTATGCCTCAAGAGAGATGGAACCAGCGATCTGGTCAAGCCGTCTCGCGACTTTGATCCCTCTTACCGGATGGTCACGGTAAATCTCCAAAAGGTTCATGCATCTACGGGCGTCGTCTTGCGGACTTTCTGGCAACTCAGCCAGCGCATTTAGAGTTTCCCTAGTTGCGTCTGCGTCTGATGCTACACTCTGCAATAAGGTCAATTCTTGTTCATGCTGCTTCCTTTGCTCTTGATGCGACTTCAGATGGCTGTCCAGTATCAACATACAAGCCGCAGCAAGGAACCCAACCAGAGCTCCGATTAAGGTTTGCCAAGCGCGAGACGCCTCAATCCAGCGACGATCTTTGCTCCTCACGTCCAAAGCAATCAAGACTGCGGGGAGGGCTACTATTATGGTCAGGATCAGCACTGCCACGATCAACATGAAACACCTGTGATATTGAACGACGAAAAAAAAATGCGAACTTCCCCCGCAAGGCATCAGCTTGTTTAAGGCGTGGCGGCTTTCACGGTTTCGGCGAGCTTCTTCAGCGTAAAAGGCTTGGGCAGGAACACGAAATCCTCATCGGCGTCGAGGTTCTTGCGGAAGGCTTCCTCGGCATAACCGGACATGAACACGATGCGGATATCGGGCTTGCGCTCGCGCAGGTGGCGAAGCAGCGTCGGCCCGTCCATTTCGGGCATCACCACGTCGCTCACGACCAGATCGATCTTGCCCTCCTCGCGGTCCATGACTTCGAGGGCCTCGACGCCGCTTCCCGCTTCGAGCACCTTGTAACCCCGCGTGGACAGCGCGCGCGAGGCGAAGGAGCGCACGGCCTCCTCGTCCTCGACGAGCAAAACGGTGGCGTTGCCGGTCAGGTCGGCATTCTTCTCCGGCGCCTCGGCCTTGCTTTCGAGCGCCTTCAGATCCTCCGCGGTCTCGACATAGCGCGGCAAGTAGATGCGGAAGGTGGTGCCCACGCCGATTTCGCTATCGACGATGATGGTGCCGCCCGTCTGCTTCACGATGCCGTAGACGGTGGAAAGGCCGAGGCCCGTGCCCTTGCCCACCTCCTTGGTCGAGAAGAACGGATCGAAGATTTTCTCAAGATGCTCCGGCTTGATCCCCGTGCCGGTGTCGCGCACCTCGCAAAGCACATATTCGCCGCGGGTAAGCCCCCGGTCCTTCAGGGCCAGCGCCTCGCGCTCGCTCACATTCGCGGTTCTGATCGCGATCTCGCCGCCGTCCGGCATGGCGTCGCGCGCGTTCACCGCGAGGTTCATGATTACCTGGAAAATCTGGCCCTCGTCGGCCTTTACGAACCACAGGTCGCGGCCATGCTGGACGGTGGCCTTGACCTTCTCGCCGAGCGTGCGGCCCATGTTGGCCTGGAATTCCTCGATGACATCGGTGAGCCTCAGGATGGCCGGCCGCAAGGTTTGACGGCGCGAATAGGCCAGGATCTGCTTCACAAGCTCGGCCGCGCGGGTGGCGCTGCCCTTGATGTTCATCACGTCCTTGAAGGCGGAGTCGGAGGCGCGGAACCGGCGCAAGAGCAGGTCCGAGTGGCCGATAATGGCCGTAAGCAGGTTGTTGAAATCGTGGGCGATGCCACCAGCCAGCTCGCCCACCGCCTGCAGCTTCTGGCTTTGAACCGCGTCCTCGCCGCCGAGCGCCGCCACCCCGCTTTCGATTGCGGTGACGATGAGATTGCTGCCATTCGCAGCGGGAAACAGGACAAGGCGGATGCTCCGGCCAACGCCGCCTTTGAGCGTTGCTTGCAACTCGATGGCACCGTTTCTAAGGCCACTCTGCTCGCCAAGGCTCGCGATCCGGTCGCGGACATTTTGCGAGGACGCGTCAGCAACCAGCAGCGCCAGCGATTTGCCGCAAAGCTCGGTGGTTCCGCTCAGCTCGCCTGCGTTCCCCAGGAAAAGCGCGCGGAAGGCATCGTTTGCCGCCAGGATGACGCCCTTTGGGCTTGTGAGCGCCATCGGCTGCGGCGCGCGCGCGAGCAGGGCTTCGAACAACTCGTCCAGGCTTCCGGCCGCCACCGCGGGCATCACCAGGCAAAGGCAGGGATCGCCACCGCCGGCGAAGTGAAGGAACGCGGCGCGGGTTGCGCCATTTGCGCCGGCGATCTGAACCGCGGTTGGCTCATCCGCCTTCGCGATCACGTCCCTGAGCCAGGCGCGGGTAAAAGGCTTGCCGCGCCGGGTGCGGAAGAGCGTCCACGCCTGGGCGCCAACGGGGGAACTGCCGAAAAGCTGTTCGAAGGCAGCGCTCGCCGCTTGCACCGACAAATCCTTGGCAATCGACAGCGCGGGCACTGGGAGGCCGGCGATGGCGCTGCCCCAGCTCTCAGCCCCCGCCGCGGCCTTCGCTTCCTCGATTTGCCAGATCAGGTATTCGGACCGGCTGCCTCGATCGGGGTGAGGAGCAACCTTGAGCTGGACCGGCGCGCCACCCGCGATTTGCGGAAGCGTAATCGTTTCCTCCTGCGACGCCCCCCCGCACGCGGCCGAGAACAGCCGGAATACCGCCGCGGCTGCCTCGGGCTGGCCCTCTCCGAGCCTCGACAAGTCCTTGCTGCCCTCGGAGCAGCCAAGCAGCTTGTGAAAGGCTTCGCTCCGCCAAAGAACCTTCCCCTTCCGGCTGGTGACAGCAACCGCCGAGGGCAACGCGCCGAGAACCTGCTGCAGACGCGCATCGATCCGGCTCTCTTCCCAGCTCAGATGCAACTTGCCTGCGGCGAACAGCGCGCCACTCGCCGCGCCGCCCGCTGCCAGCACTGTAAGAATCGCCTGCCCCTCGCCCGCAAACGCGAGCGCGGCCAAGCCGGCGACCCCGGCTCCGGTGGCCGCCGCGCCCCACTTCGGGCTCCAATGAGCGAAAGGCTTAAACCGAACCGCCATGTGGTAAACCTCATTCGTGGCTGCAATTATGCAACAATTCGACCGGTGCGGGAGAATCGGTCCACTAAAGCGATGAGCGCACGGGAAAAGTTAAAAAAGTGTTGCACTGCGGCTCGCACTCGCATCTTTTGGCCTAGCCGGAACGCCGCCATGCCGTCATGGTACGTTAGCTGTTGTTTAGAAAGAAGAGGTTAGCAAAATCATGGGCTCGCTCGTCTGGATTGCCGCAATCGTCGCAGTCGTCGCGCTGGCCGCGGCCATTTTATATTTATACACGAGAACGCGCAGCGATAACCCGTTATTTGCTCCGCGTGAGCGGCGTCTCGCCTATGTGGAGCGCGCCCATCTGGATGGCGGCCGCAAGCTTGTGCTGATCCGGCGCGACGACGTCGAGCACCTCCTCCTGGTCGGCGGGCCGATCGATTTGGTGATCGAGACCGGCATTCCAGCCGAACCCCTCCCCAAGCGCGAAGTAGCGGAAGACGCGTTCGCCGGTGCCGTGCAATCCTACGCCGACAAGGCCAGAACTTGGCAGCGGGCCGCCATCGGCTTGCGGGGTATGAAATCCGGCGGCGCGGGTGAGCCGAGCCTCTCGATTGCGCCAGATGGCGATGGCGCGGCCGGCGAAGGAAAGCGGGACGACATGCTTGAGCTTACCTCGCTGCATGAGGCGAAGGCCGCGAAATAGCCGCCCTTGCCGCTCAACGCGCGGTCCATCTTCCGGAGTTCTTTTCCGTTTTCCATGCCTGGGGGTGAGAGCGCGTGTGGCGCTGCCATAAGCCGCTCGCCACGAGCATTCCCCCAAAATGGCCGGCCCATCTAAGGGTGAGTTTGTGTGCAAAATGGCCCTACGGTTAAGTCAATGCTTGCATTTTAGAACAAATCATGTACATTCGTGCCATTGCATGTCCACCGCTGCTATGGAATAACAAAGGATAATGATTCATGACAGAGACGCCATTCCGGGTGATCGAAGGGAATTTCAATAACATGGACAAGCAGAAAGCCCTCGAAGCAGCGTTGAGTCAGATCGAGCGGAACTTCGGCAAAGGCTCCGTCATGCGGCTCGGAAAGAACGAGCATCCGGTGGAGGTTGAAGCGATTTCCACAGGATCTTTGGGGCTCGACATCGCGCTGGGCATCGGCGGATTGCCGCGCGGCCGGGTTATCGAGATTTTCGGGCCGGAGTCCTCGGGCAAGACCACGCTCGCGCTGCATGTCATCGCCGAAGCGCAGAAAAAGGGCGGCGCCTGCGGCTTCGTGGACGCCGAGCACGCGATGGATCCGGTTTACGCTAGGAAGCTCGGCGTGAATCTGGAAGAGCTCATTGTTTCGCAGCCCGACACGGGCGAGCAGGCGCTTGAAATCACCGACACGCTGGTGCGCTCGGGGGCAATCGACGTAATCGTCATCAACTCCGTCGCCGCGCTGACGCCCAAGGCCGAAATCGAAGGCGAGATGGGCGACGTCCTGCCCGGCATGCAGGCGCGCCTTATGAGCCAGGCGCTGCGCAAGCTGACAAGCTCAATCTCGAAATCGAACACCCTCGTTATTTTCATCAATCAGATCCGCATGAAGATCGGCGTCATGTTCGGCAATCCGGAGACGACGACTGGCGGAAACGCGCTCAAGTTCTATTCTTCCGTGCGGCTCGACATCCGGCGCATTGGGCAGATCAAGGAACGCGACGAGGTCGTGGGCAATCAAACGCGTGTGAAGGTTGTCAAAAACAAAGTGGCTCCGCCGTTCAAGCAGGTAGAGTTCGACATTATGTATGGCGAGGGAATCTCGAAGACTGGCGAATTGATCGATCTTGGCGTGAAAGCCAACATCGTCGAGAAGTCTGGCTCGTGGTACACCTATGACAGCCAGCGCATCGGACAAGGCCGTGAGAACGCCAAGGGCTACTTGCGCGACAATCCGCAAGCGGCAGCAGCGCTTGAACGCGAGATCAGGGCCAATGCGGGGCTCATTGCAGCGCGCATTCTCGACGGCAGCGATGGCGCCGATAGCGGCGAGGACGTGAGCGAAGGAGACATGGCCGCGCCCGCAACAGAAGCCGCGCCCGCCCGCAAAGGCCGCCGGTAACGAAGCTTACGCCGCGCCGGCCAAAAGGGCTGCATATTGTGCAAGCCGGAGCGGTGGTTATTTGCAAAATTCCGGCAATGGGGTATCGGTATCCCGCCGGTAAGCTATTTTACATCCCGCACAATTTCGCTTTCAGGAGGTCTGGGGGCGAGCGGGTTCACTGAAAAAGAAGTTGGTTATGAGCAGCCTCAACGATATCCGCGGAACATTCATCGATTTCTTCCGCAAGAACGGCCATGAACATGTGCCGTCCAGCCCGCTTGTGCCGCGTAACGATCCGACGCTCATGTTCACCAATGCGGGCATGGTGCAATTCAAGAACGTCTTCACCGGCATGGAGACGCTGCCGTTCAAACGCGCGGTCACGGCGCAAAAGTGCGTCCGCGCGGGCGGCAAGCACAACGACCTCGATAATGTCGGCTATACAGCGCGGCACCATACCTTCTTCGAGATGCTCGGCAATTTCTCGTTTGGCGACTACTTCAAGGACACCGCCATCGAGCATGCCTGGACTTTGGTCACGAAGGATTTCGGCCTCGACAAGAAGCGCCTCCTGGTGACGGTTTACTCGGAGGACGACGAAGCCTTCGCGCTCTGGCGCAAAATCGCGGGGCTGCCCGAGGACCGTATCATCCGCATCCCGACTTCCGACAATTTCTGGTCGATGGGAGAAACCGGGCCTTGCGGGCCTTGCTCGGAAATATTCTTCGACCATGGCCCCAGCATTCCGGGCGGCCCTCCCGGCAGTCCGGACGCGGATGGCGACCGCTTCATTGAGATTTGGAACCTCGTGTTCATGCAATACGAGCAGGTTTCGAAAACGGAGCGGCTCGATTTGCCGAGGCCGTCCATCGATACCGGCATGGGCCTCGAACGCGTCGCGGCTGTCCTGCAGGGCGTTCACAACAATTACGAGACCGACCTTTTCCTCTCGCTGATCCGCGCTTCGGTTGAGATCACCGGCGTTCCCGCCGAAGGGGCGGCGCTCCCGAGCTACCGCGTCATCGCCGACCATTTGCGGGCATCGAGCTTCCTCATCGCGGACGGGGTACTGCCGTCGAACGAGGGCCGCGGCTATGTGCTCAGGCGCATCATGCGGCGCGCCATGCGGCACGCGCATCTTTTGGGCCAGGAGGAGCCGCTGCTCCACCGCCTGCTGCCCGTTCTCGTGCGCGAGATGGGGCAGGCGTACCCCGAGCTTATCCGCGGCCAGGCGCTGATCGGCGAAACGCTCAAACTTGAGGAAATCCGGTTCCGCAAGACGCTTGCGCGCGGGCTAAGCCTGCTCGACGAGGCTTCCACGTCGCTCAACGCCGGCGACACGCTGGCCGGCGAGGTGGCTTTCAAGCTCTACGACACCTACGGCTTCCCGCTCGATCTCACGCAGGACGCGCTCAAGGCGCGGAGCATCGGCGTCAACGTCGAGCAATTCAACGCGGCCATGGCCCAGCAAAAGGCCGAGGCGCGCAAGGCGTGGGCGGGCTCAGGCGAGTCCGCAACGGATAAAGTTTGGTTCGATCTTCTCGACAAGCCGGGGGCTACGGAGTTTCTGGGCTACGAGACGGAGACCGCCGAGGGCGAGGTGGCCGCGCTCATCAAGGGCGGCAAACTCGTCAAGCAGCTCAAGAAAGGCGAGGAAGGCATCGTCATCGTCAACCAGACGCCGTTCTATGGCGAGTCTGGCGGGCAAGCTGGCGATAGGGGCGTCATTATGGGGCCGAAGGGCATCCATTTCGATGTGCATGACACACACAAGAAACTCGGGAAAATCTTCGCGCATATCGGCGTGGTTCAGAAGGGGCCGCTGAAGGTAGGCGATGCGGTCGAACTGCATGTCGACGTGACGCGGCGCACGGCCACCCGCGCGAACCACTCGGCGACCCACCTTCTGCATGAGGCTTTGCGCGAGACGCTTGGCACCCACGTCACGCAAAAGGGCTCGCTCGTCGATCCCGAGAAGCTGCGCTTCGACTACTCTCATCCGAAGCCGCTGTCGAAGGAGGAGCTTGCGAAGGTTGAAGACCTCGCCAATGCGGTCATCCTCCAGGATAGCCCCGTGGTGACGCGGCTCATGGCAGTGGACGATGCGATTGCATCCGGCGCCATGGCGCTCTTCGGCGAGAAATATGGCGACGAGGTTCGTGTCGTCACCATGGGCGAGGCCAGCCACGACGACAAAGGCGCGCGCGCTTTCTCGGTCGAGCTTTGCGGCGGCACGCATGTGCGCGCAACCGGCGAAATCGGCCTCGTAAAAGTCGTACAGGAAGCCGCCGTCGCCGCGGGAGTCCGCCGCATCGAGGCGCTGACCGGCAATGCGGCGCGCGCCCATCTGGCGGCCCAGGATGCGGTGCTGCGCCAGACCGCCGGCATTCTTCAGAGTGCAGCCGGCCGAGGTGCCCGCACGCGTGGCGGACCTGCTGGAGGAGCGCAAGCGGCTTGAGCGCGAGCTCTCGGAGGCGAAGAAGAAGCTCGCGCTTGGCGCGGGCGGCAATGGGCAAGCCAGCGCGGACGATGCGCTTCGCACAGTCGGTGCCGTGACCATGTTTGCCCGAACGGTGCACGGCATTCAACCAAAGGATCTTCGGGGGCTCGTGGACGACGGTAAACGCCAGATCAAGTCCGGCGTCGTGGCCATCGTTGGCATCACCGACGAAGGCAAGGCCGGGATCGTGGTCGGCGTCACGGACGATTTGACGGCGAAATTTAGCGCCGTGGACCTCGTCAAGGCTGGTGCCGCGGCGCTTGGCGGCCAGGGCGGCGGCGGACGGCCGGATATGGCTCAAGCCGGCGGCCCCGATGGCGCGAGCGCCGAGGCGGCGTTGAATGCCATCGCGGAGAGGCTCGCGGGAGCGGCGGCCGCCGCATGAGCTTCCCCCCCGTCAGCCGGCGCTTCCAGGCGCAAACCTTTTCCAGTATGTATGCGCCATGACCGAAACAACACCGGCAGTGCCAAACGGAACGGTGCGCGAAGCCACCCCTAAAGGGGTGACGCCGCTTGCGCGCATCCGCAATTTTTCCATCGTCGCCCACATCGACCACGGCAAGTCGACGCTTGCCGACCGGCTCATCCAGGCTTGCGGCGGCATGTCCGACCGCGAGATGGCCGGGCAGGCGCAAGTGCTCGACAATATGGAGATCGAGAAGGAGCGCGGGATCACCATCAAGGCGCAGACGGTGCGCCTGGATTATCGCGCCGCGGACGGCGAGCTGTACCAGCTCAACCTGATGGACACGCCCGGCCATGTCGACTTCGCCTACGAGGTGAGCCGCAGCCTTGCCGCTTGCGAGGGCTCCCTGCTCGTGGTGGATGCGAGCCAGGGCGTGGAGGCGCAGACGCTCGCAAACGTCTATCAGGCGCTCGACAACAATCACGAGATAGTCCCCGTTCTCAACAAGATCGACCTGCCGGCCGCCGAGCCGGAGCGCGTCAAGCAGCAGATCGAGGATGTGATCGGCCTCGACGCCAGCGGCTCGGTCGAGATTTCCGCCAAGACCGGCCTCAATATCGGCGCGGTGCTCGAAGCCATCGTGCACCGCCTGCCGCCCCCGAAGGGCGATGCCAAGGCGCCGCTCAAGGCCCTGCTGGTCGATAGCTGGTACGACCCCTATCTTGGCGTCGTGGTGCTCGTCCGCGTGGTTGACGGCGTACTGAAAAAAGGCTCGCGCATCAAGCTCATGTCCACGGGCGCCGCGCATCTCGTGGACCGGGTCGGCATCTTCCGCCCCAAGCAGGAAATGCTGGACGTGCTGGGGCCGGGCGAGGTGGGCTTCTTCACCGCCGCGATCAAGGAGGTGGCCGACACGCGCGTCGGCGACACCGTGACCGAGGAAAAGCGCCAGGCAGCGCAGGCGCTCCCCGGCTTCAAACCGGTGCAGCCGGTGGTGTTCTGCGGCCTCTTCCCGGTCGACGCCGCGCAATTCGAGGATTTGCGCGAGGCCATGGGCAGGCTGCGCCTCAACGACGCGAGCTTCCAATACGAGATGGAGACGAGCGCCGCTCTCGGCTTTGGGTTCCGCTGCGGCTTCCTTGGCTTACTCCACCTCGAAATCATCCGCGAGCGGCTTGAGCGCGAATTCAACATCGACCTCATCACCACCGCCCCGAGCGTGATCTATCACCTTTATATGACGGACGGGCAGCTGATCGAGATGCACAACCCGGCCGACATGCCCGATGTGGTGAAGATCGACCGCATGGAGGAGCCTTGGATCAAGGCGACGATCCTGGTGCCCGACGAATATCTCGGCGCGGTCTTGAAACTGTGCGAGGATCGCCGCGGGCGGCAGAAGGAGCTGACCTATGCAGGCAACCGGGCCATGGTGGTCTACGAGTTGCCGCTGAACGAGGTGGTCTTCGACTTTTACGACCGGCTGAAATCCGTCAGCCGGGGCTATGCTAGCTTCGACTATGCCATCATCGGCTACGAGCCGGGCGACTTGGTGAAGATGTCGGTCCTGGTCAACGACGAGCCAGTCGATGCGCTGTCGATGATCGTGCATCGCGGGCGGGCCGAGATGCGCGGCCGCATGATGTGCGAGAAGCTGAAGGAGCTGATCCCCCGCCACCTATTCAAGATCCCGATCCAGGCCGCCATCGGGGGCAAGGTGATCGCGCGCGAAACACTGTCGGCCTTGCGCAAGGACGTGACCGCGAAGTGCTACGGCGGCGACATCACCCGCAAGCGCAAGCTCCTCGACAAGCAGAAGGAAGGCAAGAAGAAGATGCGCCAGTTCGGCCGCGTCGAGATCCCGCAGGAGGCATTCATCGCCGCGCTGAAGATGGACGCTAATTGAGCCTGCGCCGTCCATTCGAACGATCAGCAGTGGGCAGCACGTGCTCAGGAAGCGGCGCACGAACTCGTGCCCGCTCAGCGTCCGCGATCATTCTGTTAGGCAACTCTGGGTCGCCGCAGCGAGATGCGCCGATATCGTCACTTTAACACAAAGTCTTATGCAATTTAGCGCTTTCTCGGAACCTTTCTGCTAAATTTGTCCCGTATTGGAAAGTGCGCCCGCCGCCGCTAAAGCGGTTAACCGGGCGGCAGCGCTTTACCGGTTTTGGCGTTGTATTGGCAACGCAAGCATCGCTGGGAACTTGCGGCCAACGGCCAGGCACTGAACGAAGAGCTTTACGTCATGGAAAATGCGCCTGAGGTGGCTTCAAGCAGCGGCGGCACGGCGGTGGATCTTTCGCAGGCTGCCGTCATCGAGTTCTTATCCAAACCGGAGGCCTATCCGGATGCGGCCGGAAGCGTAAGCCGCATCGGCACCCACGCCGCGCTGGTCTTTCTTGCGGGCGGCCACGCCTACAAGCTCAAGCGCGCGGTCAAGCTCCCTTACCTCGACTTCTCGACCCTTGAGCAGCGCCGGATCGCACTTCACCGCGAGCTGGAGGTCAACTCCCAGGCGACACCCGAGCTTTACCTGTCGGTCATACCCGTGACGCGCGGCCCGGCCGGTTTCGAGCTTGGCGGCGGCGGCGAGATCGTGGAATGGCTGCTCGTGATGCGCCGCTTCAGCCAGGATGCACTGCTCGATACCGTGGCGTCCAAGGGCGCGCTCAGTGGCGGGCATGCGATCGATCTTGCCGGCGCAATCGAGCATTTCCACCGTCATGCGCCCCGCGTTCCCGATGCCGGGTTCGGGCATAATCTCGAACGGGCCGCGGCGAGCCTGAAAGACGCCTTGTGCGGTCCCACCGCTCAAGCCAAAGGGCTGCACCTTCAGGACTATATCGAACGGCTCTGGCAAGAGCTGGAGACGCGCCAGCCTTTGATCGAGGAGCGCGAGCGCGAAGGCTTCGTGCGCCGGTGCCACGGCGATCTTCACCTCAAGAACATCGTGCTGTGGGAAGGACGCCCGCGGCTCTTCGACGCCATCGAGTTCGACGAGCGGATCGCCACCATCGATGTGCTCTACGACCTCGCTTTTCTGCTGATGGATCTATGGCATCGCGGGCTCCGGCACGAGGCCAATTCGATCATGAACCACTATCTGCAACGCGCCGCGATCAGCGAGCTTGTGGGGCTTGCGCTGCTGCCTTTGTTCCTGTCGCTCCGGGCCGCGATCCGCGCGATGACCGGGTTGCATGCACTTGGTTTTCAGGACGCAGCAGCGCAGGAACAATCTCTAAAGGAGATCGAAAGTTACGCCGCCCTCGCCCGCCAGCTCTTGAGCCCCGAACGGCCCGCCTTGGTGGCGATTGGCGGAATTTCGGGGACCGGCAAGACATCCGTTGCGCGTCAAGCGGCCCCGTTCATCGGCCCGGCGCCCGGCGCGCTGCATCTTAGGACCGATGTCGAGCGGAAGGTCATGCAAGGCGTAGCCCTCGGCCAGCCGCTCCCGCAGGAGGTTTATACGGCAGAGGCGCGCGACGAGGTCTACCGGCGCGTCTTCAAAAAGGCCGAGGTCGCCTTGGACGCCGGCCATTCGGCAATCGTGGACGCGGTCTTCCCCGATAAGGCTGGGCGGGCAGCACTTTCCGAGCTTGCCCATGGCGCCGGCGTTGCCTTTTGGGGCTTTTGGCTCGAAGCGGACGCACCCGCCATCCGCCAGCGCATCGCCGCGCGCAGCACAGGCGAGCCCGATGCCTCCGACGCCGATATCGCAGTGGCCGAAGCGCAGATGAAAACCGTGGAGCCTCCACAGGACTGGATCGCAATCGATGCATCGGGAACGCCGGAGTCAACCGCCGCCGCTATCGTTGGGAAGCTCGATGCGTAATATACAAGCGTCATCGCGGGGCGGCCTTGGCCGCCGTGGCGGTCCACAATCGCGCGGGGACCTTTGTTCTCGACTGCTTCGCTCCGCTCGCAATGCCGGTGGCCGGAGCCCACATCTGGCGTTTCGATGACGGGCGCATCTAAATTCCGCCACGCTTGCGCCATTCATCGTACTAGAACCTTTCGCCAAGCATAGTGTCTTCCGGCCGTGTTCTGATACACGGTGCAACCAAGGAGCTTTTTAATGAAGACCACTCTTGCAGCCATGGCCGCGCTTATGATCGCGGTGAGCCCCGCTTTAGCGCAGACCGGCGCGGCAGCCCCGGTCACCTTCCTGGAGACGCAGAATAACACGGAGGTCCTCGGCACCGATTTCATCGGCACGCCCGTCAACGACAAGAGCGGCCAGCCACTCGGGAAAATCGCCAATCTCGTTTTCGACCAGAACGGACGAATCGAACTCGCGATCGTCGGCATTGGCGGGGTCCTCGGCATCGGCGAGAAAGATGTGGCAGTGCCCTTCGACGCGGTGAAATCCGATGTGGCTAACGGCAAACACGTTTTTGTTATCGACACGAACAAAGACCAGCTCAAGGCCGCTCCGGCATACAAAACGCTGAACGACCAGGCGCTCGCCGAGCGCATGAAGGAATGGCGCGAGAAGGCGCAAGCAAGCTGGACCGATGTCAAGGGCCGCGCCTCGAAGGCTTACGAGGAGGCCAAGCAGAAGGTAGAAGAGGCAGCGAAGCCGAAGCAGTAGCTGGGATTGCAGCATAGGGCCGGAGAAAATCCGGCCCTTTTTACATAGGCGTGACTTGACGGCAGCTGCCAACCGGGTTCAGCGTGCGAATTTGTTGCACAGACGCTTTCGGCGAGGAGGGCAAAAATGCACTACAAAAATCTTGTGGCGAATGAAACGCTGAAGGAATTCAGGGAATTCATCCTCAAGGGCAATGCGTTCGATCTGGCCGTCGGCGTTATCGTCGGTGCCGCTTTCGGGACCATCGTGACTTCACTGGTCGGGGATATCCTCATGCCTCCGATCGGCATGCTCATGGGCAATCTCAATTTCTCCGACTATTTCATCGACCTGACCGCGCTCAAGGCCAGTGTGCTCGGCAACGCCCCGGTGCAGGTGCCGCCCTCCTATGAAACCGCGAAGCAGGCCGGCCATGCGATTATCGCTTATGGCAGGTTCTTGAATGCCTTGATCAATCTCTTGATCGTCGGCGCGGTGATCTTCTTCCTCGTGAAACAGATCAACCGGCTCAAACAGGAACCGGAGAAGCCAAAGGAGAAGCCCGAGGATGTGCGCCTGCTGATCGAAATCCGCGACCTCCTGGCGAAGAACGCAACCCCACCGTCCCAAGAAGGGGCTTAATGCCGGTTCCCGCGCACCGGGAACACGGGTGAGGGTGGCTTAAGAGTCCTGCTTCCGCTCGAAAAAATCGTCGGCGGAAGGGCTGCCCTTCCCAGCCGCCTCATCGGCCCGCGCGTTTTCGAATTTGCGGCCGAACATGCTTGAAAGCAGCTTGGCTTCTTCGGGCGTTGCGCTTTCGGGCTTTTGCATGGTTTCGGCGAGCATATCGAAAGCCGCTCCCCAGGCTTCGGCCGCTTTGGCATCGAACTTTTCGACGAGCATTGCCGCCAGCGAGTTCAGGATCGCGTTGCGCATAAGAGCGTAGTGCTCGACCTTCACGCCCGCGGCCTCGTGACCGGAGCGCAACCGGTTGATGCCGGGTACGACCGCCCCGCCGCTGGAGCCGGTAACAGGCAGAAAGTGTTGCGACCTCTTCCTGATTTTCACGAACTCTACGATGATATTGACGAGCTTGCTATGCTGAGCCCTAATGTCGCCCTTGAACATGGCGCGAGTTTCCGGCGCGACATCGAAGAGCCTGTCGTAGACCGCCGCGCCCAACTCAGGCAGCCGGCTTTCGAGCTTGGAAAAGCTATCTGCGACGATCTTAGCTTGGTCGGGAGTCATTGCGTTCCAACAAATTACAATTCGCGCTTAATGCTTGGCCCCGTGCACCGGGAACGCGGGTGAAGCTGGCTTAGGAGTCCCGCTTCCGCTCGAAAAAAGCGTCCAAGGAACCGCCTCCCTTGCCGGCCGCCTCATCGGCTTTCGCGCTTTCGTATTTGCGGCCGAACATGCTTGAAAGCAGCTTCGCTTCTTCAGGCGTTGCGCTTTCGGGCTTTTGCATGGTTTCGGCGAGCATATCGAAAGCCGCTCCCCAGGCTTCGGCCGCTTTATTATCGAACCTGTCGCCGAGCATTGCCGCCAGCGACGCGAGGATCGCTTTGCGCATCATAGCATAGTGCTCGGTCTTCACGCCCGCAGCCGTGTGACCGGAGCGCAACCGGTTGAGGCCGGGTACGACCGCGCCGCCGCTGGCGCCGGTCACGGGCAAGAAGTGCTGCGACCGCCTCCTGATTTTCACGAACTCCACAATGACGTTGACGAGCTTCCTATGCTGAGCCCTCATGTCGCCCTTGAACATGGAGCGGGTTTCCGGCGCGACATAAAAGAGCTTATCGTAGACCGCCGCGCCCAGTTCCGGCAGCCGGCTTTCGAGCAGGGAAAAACTGTCTGCGACGACCCTGGCTTGTTCGGGAGTCATTACTTTCCTACAAGTTACAATTCATGCCGTTGGGCTCAAGCCTGCAAGACCCGCCCGCCTTTCTTTAAGGTTGTACAGCTTCCGGTTGCTCGATAAAAGTCAAATTTTAGTCACATTTTTAATGGCGGCATGACAGTTGCCGGCCGGACGCAGGCGCGTCTAATCGGCGGCGTCAAGGACATTGCCAGCCTTGTGGCCGAAACGCCTCTCGATGTAGTCCTCGACCATCGCCATGAAATCCTGCGCCAGCGTCGGCCCGCGCAATGTGGTTGCCTTCTGGCCGTCGATGAACACCGGCGCCGCGGGCGATTCCCCGGTTCCCGGCAGCGATATGCCGATATCGGCGTGCTTGGACTCTCCCGGCCCGTTCACGATGCAGCCCATGACCGCCACGTTCAGCGTTTCGACGCCGGGATAGGTTTTGCGCCACTCCGGCATCTTGGCGATGAGATGGCTTTGGATGTTTTGCGCCATCTCTTGGAAGAGCGTGGACGTGGTGCGGCCGCAGCCGGGGCAGGCAGCGACGATCGGCACGAAGGTGCGGAAGCCCATGGTTTGCAGGATTTGCTGCGCGACCTCGACCTCCTTGGTGCGCGCGCCGCCGGGCTCGGGCGTGAGCGAGACGCGGATCGTATCGCCGATGCCCTGCTGCAGGAGAATGCCCATGGCGGCGGAGGACGCCACGATGCCTTTCGAGCCCATGCCGGCCTCGGTCAGCCCGAGGTGAAGCGCATAGGTGCAGCGCGAGGCGAGCAAGGTGTAGACGCTGATAAGGTCCTGAACGGCACTCACCTTGGCCGAAAGGATGATCTTATCCCGGCCCATGCCAAGGCTCTCCGCCAGCTCCGCGGAATGCACAGCCGAGTACACAATCGCCTCGTGCAGCACCTCGCGCGCGTCCTTGGGCTTGGCGCTCGCCGAGTTCTCGTCCATGAGGCGGGTCAGACAGCTCCTGGTCCAGGCTGCCCCAGTTCACGCCGATGCGCACGGGTTTGCCGTGCTTCAGCGCGATCTCGATAATATCGGAGAATTGCCGGTCGCGCTTGTCGCGGAAGCCGACATTGCCGGGGTTGATGCGGTATTTCGCGAGCGCCTCGGCGCAGGCCGGGTGCTCCGACAGAAGCTTGTGGCCGATATAGTGGAAGTCGCCCACCAGCGGCACGGTAACGCCCATCTTTTCGAGCTTATCGCGGATGTGCGGGACGGCGGCAGCGGCTTCGTCGCGGTCCACCGTGATGCGCACAAGCTCGGAGCCGGCGCGGGCGAGGTCCGCAACTTGCCGGGCCGTGGCCTCGGCATCGGCGGTATCGGTGTTGGTCATGGACTGCACCACGACCGGCGCGCCGCCGCCCACTGTCACGCCGCCTACGTTCACCGCGGTTGTAATGTGCCTTGCCTTGCGCATGTCGGTCATTCGCTGGTCTCCAGGGATCGGCTGTCTGTTTCCGGTTACATAAGAGAAAATTCAGGCACGCGCTAGCGTTCGCTGGGCACGGGCGCGCGGCGGGTTAGCAGGAAAACCCGGATCGAGGCCGAGAGGCTGGCTGGCTCGCGGGCCGCGTCGATGGCGGAGGCGAGCGCTGTAACGCTCACATCCAGCTCCGCCGCAGCCGCCTTCAGCTCGCGCCAGAAGGCGTCCTCCAGCGTGATGGAGGTGCGGTGCCCGGCAATCGTCAGCGAGCGCTTTCTGGGCTGGGCCAAGCCGGGGTCGAAGGACAGCTTCAGGCCGCCCTCCCCGCCGCCGGCTTTGCTCCGCGCCATTGGCCTACGCGCCGGGCTTGATCATCAGCTCGGGGCGTACAAGCGCGTTGAACTCTTCCTCCGTGACATAGCCCAAGGCGAGGGCCTCCTCGCGCAGCGTGGTGCCGTGCTTATGCGCGGTCTTGGCGATCTGCGCGGCCTTGTCGTAGCCGATCTTTGGCGCCAGCGCGGTGACGAGCATGAGCGAGCGGTCCAGCAGGTCCTGGATGCGCTTTTCGTTCGGCACGATGCCAACCACGCAATTGTCCGTGAAGCTCACCGCCGCGTCGGCGATCAGCCGGATCGATTGCAGCAAATTATAGATGATGACGGGCTTGTAGACGTTCAGCTCGAAATGGCCCTGGCTGCCCGCGACAGTGATCGTGACGTGGTTGCCCATGACCTGGCAGCAGACCATGGTCAGCGCCTCGACTTGGGTCGGGTTGACCTTGCCCGGCATGATGGATGAGCCGGGCTCGTTCTCGGGCAGAGAGATTTCCGCGATGCCGGAGCGCGGGCCGGAGCCCATCAGCCTGATATCGCTTGCGATTTTGAACAGGCTTGCCGCGAGCGTGTTCAGCGCGCCGGACAGCTCCACCTCCGCGTCGTTCGACGCCAGCGCCTCGAATTTGTTGGGCGCCGTCACGAAGGGCAGGTTCGTCTCATGCGCGACCTCTTCGGCGAACATGCCGGCGAAACCTGGGAGCGAATTCAAGCCCGTGCCGACCGCCGTGCCGCCCTGCGCCAGCATATAGATGCGCGGCAGCGCCGCCTTCACGCGCTCGATGCCATAGCGCACCTGGGTCGCGTAGCCGGAAAACTCCTGGCCCAGCGTGACGGGCGTCGCATCCTGCAAATGGGTGCGGCCGATCTTGATGATGTTTTCGAAGGCCCGCTCCTTGTCCTCCAGCGCGCGCGCCAGATGATCGAGCGCCGGCAAGAGGCTCTCCTTCACGGCCATCGCGGCGGCGATGTGCATCGCGGTGGGAAACACATCGTTCGAGGATTGGCCGCGGTTCACATGGTCGTTCGGATGCACCGGCTTCTTGGAGCCCTTCTCGCCGCCCAGCATCTCGATGGCGCGGTTCGAAATCACCTCGTTCGCGTTCATGTTGGTCTGCGTGCCGGAGCCGGTCTGCCAGACCACCAGCGGAAATTCGCCGTCGTGCTTGCCGCCGATCACTTCTTCCGCCGCCGTCACAATGGCTTCGGCGAGCTTCGCATCGAGGTCGCCAAGCGCCAGATTGGTCTTGGCCGCGCATTTCTTGACGATGGCAAGCGCGCGGATCAGGGGAAGCGGCATGCGCTCGCCGCCGATCTTGAAATTGCCGAGGCTGCGCTGCGTTTGCGCGCCCCAGTGCTGATGGGCGGGGACTTCAATGGGGCCGAACGTGTCGGTTTCAATGCGGGTGGCGGGGGTGGCTTGATCCGTTTGTGTCATTTCGCTCTTTCCGGCTGAATTTGGCGGATTCGTCCTAGCATGGCGGCGGCGGCGGCGCTACAGCGGAGGCGAATCCCAAGGGTTCATAACTGCAACGCGCATGGGTGCGAAGTGCTTCGTATTCCGCGTCAAGATCGTGAGGCTGGCATTGCAGGCGGTTGCCGCGATCAAAATATCGGCGAAACCCGGGGAAGCGCCTGCCCCGCGCGCCTTGTCCGCCAGCCTGCCCGCAAGGCGCGCCGCATCGGTTGTCAGCGGCAGAATGCGGTCTCCATAAAGATGCAGCACGCTTTCGAGCCATGCCGCCAGCCGTTCGGCCTTCCTCGCGGCACCCTCCCGGCTGGCCTTGGCGATGCCGCTTTCGATCTCGGCGACGGTGACAACGGACAGATACAAGTTCGCCGATTGCGCCTCAAGCCACGCGCCGACCTTATCGTTTCCGTGCGCGGCGGCGGGCGAAAAGGCAGAAATGATGTTCGTGTCGGCGAGGTACACGGCCGCTACAGCCCGGCATCGCGGATCGGCGTGGCGTCGTGCTCCGGCAGATCGCTTTCGTCGAGCGGCGCCGACATGAGCAACTGCGCGAAAGACGGGACCGAGGCCAGTTTCCGCCATTCCTCGAAAGCGATGACGACCGCCTGGGGCTTGCCGTGCCGCGTGATGAGCGAGGGCTCGCCGCGCAGCGCGTCGTCCACCACCGCCGACAAATTCGCTTTGGCATCCTTCAGTTGAATTTCACGCATATTTCCTCACCCATGACTACAGTGGTCATATTAGGTGACAGGCGGCGGGGAAGCAAGGGGCGGCGGCGGCCAGGCTCCCCCGCAAGAAAGCATTTTCCGCCACCATCCCGTTTACGATTTCCGTTGCTGAACATGGCTGCCCCGCCCGCCTCAATGGCTTTCTCTCAAGGCGCAATCATGCGGCAATGCTCCTTGCGAAACTATTAAGTCAAATAAGTCGCTGATTTATATATAACTTTTCTGGGTGCCGGCGAGGCGCCGCGAGCGCAAATGCTCCATATTGTGGTTAATTCCGAAACCGCGATTATATTTAAACGGATTCTGGAACTGTAGAAATCGACCGCCCCTTCACCCCCGAACCGCAACAACGTCTTCAAGCGGCGGCGAAGAACACCTCGCTGGGTGTTTTGTAGCCGAGCGCCTTTCTGGGACGGGAGTTGAGTTTGTCCTCGACCCGTTGGACCTCGGCGGGAGTGAGGGTAGAGAAGTCCGAGCCTTTTGGGAAGTACTGACGCAGGAGGCCGTTGGTGTGTTCGTTCAGTCCCCGTTCCCAGGAATGATAAGGCTTGGCGAAGTAGATTTGAGCTTCCAGGCTTGCTGCGATGCTGGCGTGCCCGGCAAATTCCTTGCCGTTGTCGTAGGTGATGGTCTCGATTTTGTGAGCTATGGGAAGAAGTGAAGCATCGCAGGCGCTTCGGACAGAGGCTGAGCTTTTGTCCGGCAGGATGGCGAGCTTTGTGTATTTGGATTTGCGGTCCACATGGGTGAGGATCGCGCCCTTTTGGCCCCGGCCGATGACGGTATCGCCCTCCCAATCGCCGATGCGGCTTTTTTCCTGGGCGATGGCGGGGCGTTCAGAGATGTCCACGCGGCCAGGGATCAGGCCGCGCCCAGAGTTCTTGCCTTTGCGCTTGTTGTACTTCTTGCCGTTGTGGCGTAGGTAGCGCCAAAGACTTCCCCCGTTTCGCTTGTCCTTCCAGATGTGCTGGTAGATGCGTTCGGGGCTGACAAACTGCCGTTCTTCTTTCTTCAGCCAGCCGCTGATTTGCTCGGGGCTCCATTGTTCCTGCGTCAGTGTCCCCTCGATCTCGCGGATGAGGCTTGGCGTCATCTTACGCGGCACGCTCGATGCGGCGGTACGCCTGGCGGATGCTTTCTCCTGTGCTTGTTTGTAGCGATACCCCTTGCGGCCAGTATTGCGTTTGATCTCGTTTGTGATTGTCGAACGGTGCACGCCGATCTGCCGCGCAACCCCGGCTTTGGTGCAGCCGCTTTTCAAGAGCGCGTAAATCTGGCAGCGTTTGTCATAGGTCAGGTGATGATGGCCTTTGGGCATGTGTCCCCGGTGAGATGTGGTAGTCCCACGCGAGGATAGTCTTCACCTGACCACCGGCATACACAGCCTGGCTAAGGGTGGTGGATAAGGCAGGCGGCCTCAAGGGTGCTCGCTATGCTCCCACCGCCTCCGGCGGCTAGCCCTTGACCCCGCCTGCCTTATCCACCTCTCGCTCTGCCATGCCGTTTATGCCCGCTTGTTGCATTCCGGAATTGAAACGGCGGACCGAAAACGAGAAAAGATTCGCAAAAATGCGGCGGCGAAAAATATGAGGTCCGCGCGTTTACCATTTCTGCATTAACTATAGTAGCACCCTACAACAACCGCAGGCGGCTATGGAGGGATTTTCTTGCGCCTACGGTATAAGCGTGGTGCGATAGCTCGTTGGATACGGCTCAGGGGCTCACTTTGCGGCGCGATTTGCGCTTGCTTTATCGCTGCGCGAACGGGGGCGTGATCGGCTTGGGGCGCGTTCTGCACGAGGCCATGGACATAAGCCTGCATATCCCGGCGATGTATGGCGATGAAAATGGACGAGCGTTTCCAGCAAATGTCCGGGAATATGCCGCCTGAGATGCTGGTAAGGACTTGACGGTTGGATAAGGTATTGTCAACTAGTTGACAATAGTTTACCGCATCGGTCGGGCCTGCGGACGCTTCTGGCGCTCAGCACGCTACTGAGGACAGCAACGATGACACAGAACAAATCTGACGAGGATACGGAGCCGTTCGTTGTCGACCTCGGTTTGCCGAAAGATGCCAACGTTATTAGCTATACAGCAGTGCTAATCTCTCAAGGCAAGCACCGCTTCTACTCGCTAGCAATGCCTAGTGAGGTTCTTGCCGAGACCTGTGTTGTTGATCCTCGTAACGAGAATCCAATTGATGGCTTTCAGCGGGTATTGGATAAACGTAGAGCCCAGGATATTGCGGATTATATTGATAAGGGGTTTGGTACAATCCCTGGGTCTATTATTCTTTCCGCGCAACCTATTGCTCAGTTGGAATACGTCAGAAAAGCAAGGACCGTGCGGTTTAAACATACACCAAGGTCATTCTTGATAATTGACGGACAACACCGTGTGTTTGGTTTCAAACTTGCTAAGGAGCATTTGCGCGTGCCTGTTGTTATATACAACAATCTCAGCCGAGCTGAGGAGGCAACATTATTTATGGATATTAATACAAAGCAGCGCCCGGTTCCACCGGAGTTAATATTGGACATAAAACGATTGGCCGAAAAGGAAACCGACACCGAGGCACTCCTGCATGATGTCTTTGATAACTTCAACCAGGATGTGAAGAGTCCGCTTTTTGGCCTCCTAAGCCCATCCGAAAGAGCGCCCGGCAAGATATCGCGGGTCACATTTAACCAAGCAATTAAATCAATTTGGCAAACATTTGCAGAAAGCGATGTGGATTCCATTTATTTGGTGATAAATAATTACATTCATGCTTGCTTGAATGGCCTTAGAGATAATGGGGCAGCCGAGAAGCTTACTAATCCGGTGCTATTCAAGGCCCTTATTTCTACATTCCCTATGGTGGCTCAACGAGTTTCCGACAGATTCGATAATGATTACTCAATCTCAAACTTCCAGAGGGTTCTTACACCGATGTTTCAGAGTGTTCGAAAGACTGGATTTTTAAATCCTGGCAATAGTCATAAATCGCTGCATGAGACTTTCAGGAAGGCCCTAAGCTCTGGCTTCACGCTCGGCAAAACAGTTGGCTAAATGTCCATCGCCGCCGACGCAATGCTGCCATTTATCGTTGCTGGCCTGCCGAGCGTGCGCGGTCGGCCATCAGGCACTACTTTGGCTGATCTGATTGGCACGCAAAACAGGGTTGGCTTCGACCTGGATTTTGATAATAACGCACATTCAATCATAACAGATTTTCGGGACTCGTCACACGTGCTGGATTGCGTGGCATCGGACATTTCCAGATTTTCATCTGCTGCATTCCAAACTATAAACTCTGTCCCAGAGCAATTCGGCGCCAAGGAGGATATTGCTTGGAGTATAATCAAAATATACTATGCCGCGTTCTATGCTGGCCATTCGTTGATTCGGCTGTTTGGAGAAAGCCTTTCATACCTTGATCGTGGGCATATCAGGCGCATTTCTACCTTAGCAGCGGCGTTACAAAAGACCCCGGGTTTCGCGCTCTCAGCAAGTTCTTATCATTGCATCCTGGACCCATTAGCCAGATGCATTTCTAGCACGGCTGCCCGTCACGGAACCGGCGGCGCGCACGAAACATTTTGGAACATCTTTGGCTTGACCATTGGGCGCATCAGCGAAGGTGTTTTGCGAGGCAATCTTGGGCAGGTAGACGCGCAGGCAGTTTTTGCGAAACTAGTCGATCTGCAAAAGGGAATGAGTGCCCACGGGGCTCCTCTCTATAGTTGGCTTAGCGTCGTGCGTAATGACGTCCAATATCGCCACCACCATGGCGTGTGGATGCCTTGCTCGATAAAGAAGCAGGATCGTGAGTTGCTAGGACGCCTAGCGAATCAGTGGAACCGAGATCCAATGGACATCGATGTGGGGGCGCAGCAGGGTGGCTCGCTTGGCGAATTCGCAATTGCGTGCGCATTTATCGTTGGCCTGTGTCGCTGTCTGCTTGAGAGAATTGCCGCGCGCTCCCAACACGGCAAGCGGTCCTTTGCCGCGATAGGCCCTTTGGCAAACCTTGCGGTTCACGGCCCAGCGGCTCCATAAGTACCGCGGCTTCATTGCTGAGAGCGCCTATCAGCGATGGCTTGAGCCCGCGCCCGCTATCCGCTACAACTCACCCAAACTCCATCGCTCACATTAATCGCTCCGGCGCCGCCCCCGTGGCCCGCGCAGCGAACCGCGCCCCCAAAAGAAGGACACCCCATGGCCGCCCCGCAATACGTCTACACCATGCAGAAGCTTTCCAAGACCTACCCCGGCGGCAAGCAGGTGCTGAACAACATCCAGCTCTCGTTCCTGCCCGACGCGAAGATCGGCGTGGTGGGCGTGAACGGCTCCGGCAAATCCACGCTGCTCAAGATCATGGCGGGCGTCGAGAAGGAATTCCACGGCGAGGCCTGGGCGGCCGAGGGCATCAAGGTCGGCTACCTGCCGCAGGAGCCGCAGCTTCACCCCGATATGGACGTGCTCGGCAATGCGATGGAGGGCGTGGCGGAGAAGAAGGCCATGGTCGACCGCTATAACGAGCTGGCGATGAACTACTCCGACGAGACCGCCGACGAGATGGCGCGGCTGCAGGACATCATCGACGGCCAGAATTTGTGGGACCTCGACGCGCAGGTGGAGCAGGCGCTGCAAGCGCTGAACTGCCCGCCGCCGCATGCGAGCGTGGAGAACCTGTCCGGCGGCGAGCGGCGGCGCGTCGCACTGACGAAGCTGCTGCTGGCGCGGCCGGACATCCTGCTGCTCGACGAGCCGACCAACCATCTCGACGCCGAGACCACCGATTGGTTGCAGCATTACCTCGAAAACTATCCCGGCTGCGTGATCCTCGTCACCCACGACCGCTACTTCCTCGACAGCATCACGAGTTGGACGCTGGAACTCGACCGCGGCCAGGGCGTCCCGTACAAGGGCAATTATTCGAGCTGGCTGGAGCAGAAGGCCAAGCGCGCGGCGCAGGAGAGCCGCGAGGACGAGGCCAAGCAGCGCACCATGGCGCGCGAGCTGGAGTGGATCCGGGCGAGCCCGAAGGCGCGGCAGGCCAAGAGCAAGGCGCGTATTTCGGCTTATGAGAAGCTCGCCGAGGACGCGGGCCGCGACCAGGTGGGCCGCGCGCAAATTCAAATCCCCACGGGCCCGCGGCTTGGCGGCATCGTGCTGGAGGCCGAGCACCTCACGAAGGGCTATGAGGGGCGCGCGCTAATGAGCGGCCTCGAATTCAAGCTGCCGCCCGGCGGCATCGTCGGCGTGATCGGCCCGAACGGCGCGGGCAAGACCACGCTGTTCCGCATGATTGTCGGGCAGGAGCAGCCCGACACCGGCTCGATCCGCGTCGGCGACACGGTGAAGCTCGGCTATGTCGATCAGAGCCGCGACGCGCTCGATCCCAAGAAGAGCGTGTGGGAGGAGATTTCCGGCGGGCTCGACCAGCTCATGATCGGCAAGCGGGAGGTGCCGAGCCGCGCCTATTGCGGCTGGTTCAACTTCAAGGGGCCGGACCAGCAGAAGAAGGTGGGGCAGCTTTCGGGCGGCGAGCGCAACCGCGTGCATCTGGCCAAGATGCTGAAGGAGGGCGGGAATCTGCTGCTGCTCGACGAGCCGACCAACGACCTCGATGTGGAGACGCTGTCGAGCCTTGAGGCGGCGCTGGAGGATTTTCCGGGTTGCGCCGTGGTCATCAGCCACGATCGCTTCTTCCTGGACCGGCTTGCGACGCACATCCTGGCGTTCGAGGGCGACGGCCACGTCGAGTGGTTCGAGGGCAATTTCCAGGCGTATGAGGAGGACAAGCTGCGCCGCCTCGGCGCCGCCGCCGCCGATACGCCCAAGGCGAAGTTCGCGAGGTTCGCACGGGGGTAAGCGCTTGGTTTAAGCCACAATAGATGGTTAAAATACGGGCGTAGTCGTTGTGGTACGCCCGTTGACTGCTGTGAACGGGGTGCCTTTGGTTCAAATATTGAGGGCGCCATGGTTGTGCAGTCTTTCGGCATGTCCGCGTTTGAGTTCATCCCTCTCGCAACATCATTAATCGCCGTGACAATAAGTACGATCACGTTTATCCATCAAAATCGTTCGCAAAAGAGAACTGTCACGTTACACATGCACACCATTTGGAATTCCGAGGGTATGCGGAGGTCAAGGCGAAACGGTTTTGTTGGTATTGGAGAAGCCGTTAAACTTGGGGAAATGTCCGTTAAGCAGCTTTCCAACGATCAGGCTTCTGCGTTGCTTGACATAAAGCAGTTTTTTGCAGACCTGAACCAGCTTCTTGAGGTTGGAGTGCTCGATGAAAAGTTAGCAAAGAAACTTTTTGGAGCTGCCACGAAGGTATGGTTTGAAGAAGTGCTTCTTAAGATTGAACATGACGATGGTAACTTTAGTCACCAAAGTAGAACCTTCTTCGAAGACCGAGTGCTCCCGTTAAGATCTCGCCTTTCAACCTGACTGGCAGCATCCGTAAGCTGCTTATACCGTTGAGCACACCGCCTTCAACATCTTGTAAGGCGTGAACTTGTGGCCGGCGGGAAACCACCAGGGTTTTGCCCCGCCGCAACGCCGATAACGGAAGCCAGAGCAGCAGCGCCAGCCGCCGAGCCCCGTCACCACATTTTGTAGCTACCCAGCGTAAGTGGGTTCAACCCAAATCCGGCAGTTGCAGCCTTCCAAACGCCGGTAAATACCTCGCAGCGTCGTTCTCGCGCAGGCGGGAACCCACGGTAAGTATATGCAGGGCTAGTGTCTTTTGCTGTCATGGTTTCCCGCCTTCGCGGGAAAGACGCTGCGGTGCGCTCGCTGGCGGTGCCTGACCCAGCGGGTGAAGTGCACGGCGAAATCAGCCGTTTTCAAGGATTGCCTCTTCACCGAATCGCGCTAAAGTTGTCCAAGGTACAACTATATACATAATTTCCGCCGGATACGAGGTTGAATAGGCATGAAACACATTGTCAATTTGCGCGTCGAAAAGTTGCCCGAGGGCGCGTTCCTCGCCACCTCCGACGACATGCCGGGATTGGTCGCGCAAGGCTGCACCATCGCGGAAACCATTGAAATCGCGCGCGATATCGCGAGGGGGCTGGTCGAAGCGCAAGCTGAAGACGCCGTGCAGATCGCGCTCGCATCCAACGATGGCAAAGCTCACGGCCGGCGAGTAACCGAATGCTACTTTTAAGCGATCCCGGTGCCGGCCGCGTGTGCGGCAGCGCGAGGCTGCGGATTAAGCTGGCGCTCATCGAGGAGCAGGATAGCTGCCCCTTTGAATTGACGGATGAGCAACTCGCCGAAGTGCGCCGCAGACGCGCGGATACGGCCTCGAAGCTCTTGGCGCTTGAAGAGTTCGAAGCCCGCCCGAGCCGTTCCTGTCAATGAGCGTCCGATCCGCCTGGGGGCGAACGCCGATCCCGTGAAGATTTTCGAATGAACCGCAAAGGACAATCGAGTGGTCCCGGCGCTTTTCATGGCGCTCGAAAGCTGTAACTGCCGCTAGCGCAGCCAGGGCGCCACGATCTCCGCCTTCAGCATGTCCTCGTAAGAGGGGCGCGGGCGCACCACGGCGTAGTCCGCGCCGCTGACGAGCACCTCGGGCACGAGCCGGCGCGAATTGTACGCCGAAGCCTGCACCGCCCCGTAAGCGCCGGCGGTCATAATCGCGAGCAGGTCGCCGGAGGCGAGTTCCGGCAGCGGCCGGTCCTTCGCGATGAAGTCGCCGGTCTCGCACACCGGCCCGACGAGGTCGGCGCGAGACATCGGCCCCTGCCGCAGCGCCTCGCGCACGGGCCAAATATCGTGATAGGCGTCGTAAAGCGTGGGCCGCACGAGATCGTTCATGCCAACGTCGGCGATGACGAACCGCTTGCCCGCCCCTTGCTTCGTATAAATCACGCGGGTCACGAGCAGGCCGGCGTTACCCATGATAACGCGGCCCGGCTCGAACAACAGCTTCGTGCCAAGCCGCTTCGCCACCCCGGCTGCCACCACCGCGTAGTCTTCCGGCAGCGGCGGCTCGTCTTGGTCCCAGCGATAGGGGATGCCCAGGCCGCCGCCCAGGTTCACGAACGAGATCGTGTGCCCATCGCCGCGCAGCTCCTCCACGAGGCTCGCCAGCAGCTCGAACGCGTCCCTGAACGGCTCCATGCTGGTGATCTGGCTGCCGATGTGCATATGCACGCCTTCGACCGAAAGGCCGGGCAGGGTCCGCGCGAGCGCGTAAAGCGCAGGCGCCTCGCGCCAGCTAATGCCGAATTTGTGCTCGGCCTTGCCCGTGGAGATCTTGGCGTGGGTCTTCGCGTCGACGTCCGGGTTAATGCGGAAGGCGATCCGGGCGGTGGCGCCGCGCGCGGACGCGACCTCGCTCAGCGCGCGAAGCTCGGCCTCGGATTCGACATTGAAGCCGAAAATACCGGCATCGAGGGCGAAGGCCATCTCGGCGCGGGTCTTGCCGACGCCTGAAAACACGATTTTCCCCGGCGGAACCCCTGCGGCCAGCGCCCGGTGGATTTCGCCCTCGGAAACAACGTCCGCGCCGGAGCCGAGCTTGGCCAGCGTGCGGATGACGGAAAGGTTGGAGTTCGCCTTGATCGAATAGCAGACCAGAGCGTCGCAGGACGCAAACGCCCCTGCGAAGACTTGATAGTGCCGCTCGATGGTCGCCGACGAGTAGCAATAGAAAGGCGTGCCGAGGCTGCGCGCGATTGCGTCAAGCGCTACGTCCTCGGCATGCAGGATGCCGTTGCGATAATCGAAATAATGCATTCGAGCAGAAGCCCGGTGTGTTTATTTGCCCAGGAGCGGGTCCAGGATGAAGGACCGGTTCGGGTCCGCTGCCTTGCCGCTGCTATCCTTCTGGATATCTGGAGGCGGGGCGGGCCTTTGCAACTCCCCCCTCTTGCCGCAACCGGCCAGGACGGCAGCGACGCTCAATGCGACAACTAAATTACGCGCGATGCGAGCCATATCATCCCCGTTAAGGCGCAGCCGGAACTTCGCCGTAGACACTACCCTCTTAGCCCGAACTTTCGTTCAACTCCAGCTTCTTCAGCCAAATTTTAGCGGCCTCGCGCACATTTTCCGGCGCTGTGCCCCCAAAGCTGCGCCTGCTGGCGGCGGATTTTTCGATATTCAGCACTTCGAACACGCCCGCATCGACGCGGGGCTCGATCTTTTTCATCGCGTCCAGCGGCAGATGCGCGAGGTCGACGCCGGCTTTCTCAGCGGCCTTGACGATGCGGCCCGTGGCGTGATGCGCCTCGCGGAACGGCAGCTTGGCGTGCAGCACGAGCCAGTCGGCCAGGTCGGTCGCGGTCGAGAAGCCGAGCGAGGCCGCCGCATACATCTTCTCCGCGTCGGGTTGCATGTCGTCGATCATGCCCGTCATGGCGGCAAGCCCGAGCGACAGCGCGTCGATGGCGGAGAAGACCGCCTCCTTGTCCTCCTGCATATCCTTGGAGTAGGCGAGCGGCAGGCCCTTCATCACCATGAGCAGGGAGACGAACGCGCCGGCCACGCGCCCGGCCTTGGCGCGCACCAGCTCGGCGGCGTCCGGGTTACGCTTCTGCGGCATGATGGACGAGCCGGTGGTGAAGCGGTCCGAGAGCCTGATAAAGTTGAAGCCCGCGCTGAACCAGATCACGATCTCCTCGGCGAGGCGCGACAAATGCACCGCGCAGATGGAGGCCGCCGCCAGCGTCTCCAGCGCGAAATCGCGCGCGGACACCGCGTCGAGTGAGTTGGCCATGGGCCGCTCGAAGCCAAGCTCGGACGCGGTCATGTGCCGGTCGATGGGGAAGGAGGTGCCGGCCAGCGCCGCGGCGCCAAGCGGCGACTCGTTCACCCGCTTCCTCGCATCGGCGAACCGGCCGCGGTCGCGCGCCAGCATCTCCACATAAGCGAGGCAATGATGGCCGAAAGTGACGGGCTGCGCGGTTTGCATATGTGTGAAGCCCGGCATGAGCGTGCCCGCATGGGCTTCCGCCTTCCGGGCCAGCGCAAGCTGGAGGCCCGCGACTTGGCTGTCGAGGTGATCGATGACGCCCCGGATATACAGCCTGAAATCGGTGGCCACTTGATCGTTGCGCGAGCGCGCGGTGTGCAGCTTGCCCGCAACCGGCCCGATGAGCTCCTTGAGCCGCGCCTCCACCGCCATATGGATGTCTTCATATTCGCGGCGGAACTCGAAGCGGCCCTCCTCGATCTCGGCACGGACGGCATCGAGCCCGGCGACGATGGCCTCGGCCTCCTCGTCCGTGAGAATGCCGCAGGCGCAGAGCATGTTGGCATGGGCTTGGCTTGCGTGGATATCCTCGGCGTAGAAGCGCCGGTCGAAGGATATGGAGGCGTTGATTTCCTCCATAATCTCGGCGGGCTTCGTCTCGAAGCGGCCGCCCCACATCTTGTTGGCGCTACCGCGCTCCGCGCTGCTTGAGCGCATGTTGTTGGCGCTACCGCGTTCCGCGCCGCTTGAGCGAATGTTGTTGGCCATCTTGGTTTCGTTCGTGGTGGCTTAAAGCGAAGCATTAGCGCGCAATGCCGCAGCGCACAAGAGGCCATCCAGCCTCACGTCAGCCTTCTATCTTCCGGATAGGCTGACATCCCGCTTTTGCGCTTGGCCTCACATCCGATGGCGTCACGCCGTAGCGCTGCCGGAATCCCCGGTTGAAATTGGATAGGTCGGCAAATCCCGCATCGTAGGCGATGCTGGCGATCGTCTGGCCGGCGAGACGCGGATCGGCCAGCATGCGGCGCGCCCGGGACAGCCGCTCCCTCAGAACGAATTCGGTGAAGGTCGTGCCTTCGAGGTCGAAAAGTTTCTGAATATAACGGGGGCTGATGCCCTGCCGCACGGCAACCGCGTTCACGGACAGGCCCGGCTGGCCGAGATAGGCAAGGATATCCTGCTTGATCGCGTGCAGGCGCCCAGCCCGAAGCCCGCCCTCGGCCCGATCCCAGGTGTCTCGCGTAGGCCCAAGCGCCAGGGCGAACAAATCGTGCACATGCGTGACGAAGGCCGAGGTCAGCGTGGCGTTCGCCGGCATTTCGAGACCGGGACTGTCAAGGAGCGAAAGATATCCCGTCAGCAGCCGCATGGCTTCGTTGCCGGCTGGAATAAGCCGCATGATGGAGGCTTCGGGATTGGGCAACCGGTCGAAAAGAGCTTGGCGGGGCACGCCGATTCCAACACATCGGTTTCTTGCGCCCGGAACCAGCGACTCGGTGACATCGTGGGGCGACAGCATGAAGGCTTCGCCGGAACGAATATCGATCTCCCGCCCCAATTGCCGCGATTGCCCCCCGCCTTCCAAAGAAATTTGCAGGTAGAAGATATCGGCGCCGTCCGCAATGTGCTCCTGCCTGCGCCAAACATGAAAGCCGCTTCCCTCGCCCGTGGACAAGGATAACCCCGGTAGGCTTCGCAACGATACGGACTGAGAGAAGGGGGCGTCGCCAGCCGGCTCAAATTCGACCTTGACGACCGCTTTGCCGAACTCTTCGGTCCAAATGGCCAAACGATCCTTTTCCGGCAAATCGTCCGTCGAAAACCGCACCAGCCGTCCCATTTCGCTCATGAACGTCTCATTTACTCAAGCAGCGCCCTGGCCGCTCCGGGGCAGTCCAGCCCGCCTCCCGGCTGCAACCTAGCGTAGTCCGCATCTGTTTCGAATTTGCCACCTTTGGCTGTTCAATGCCCGAGCCCGTGGCTAACCCGCTAGGCCCGGTACGAATTTGTCGCGCAGAAGCCACATCAGGTTCAAAAAATCAAGGAGTTCGCTTCCCGCATAGCGGCAGTTCGCCAGCCGCCAAGAACCGGCACGCAACCACGGCTATAAAGCCTCCCAGTATTGGATGCACGGCAGCCCCGGCGTGCATGGCGCGGTAATTAAAGAGGCAGAGAATGAGTATGAAAAGGTCGACTATCGTATGGGTTGCGGCACTTGCGTTCGCCGCGGCCGGACAAGCCAACGCCGCCGACATGTACCGGCCGTCAGAGGGCAGCTACAAAGACGGCCCAGCATATGCAGGCGTGAACTGGGCAGGCCTTTATGCTGGTGTTAACGGCGGCTATGGCTGGAGCCCGTTTAGCGACCAGTTAAAGAACACGGTTTTCGATCCACCCGCAACTGGCGTATCGCCGGGCGGCGGTTTTGGCGGCGGTCAGATCGGTTACAATTGGCAAGGCATGATGCACCCGCGCTTGGTGCTCGGTGTCGAGGCTGACATTCAGGGCAGCCGCATAAACGATACCTTCAAGGACAATTACGCGAAGTACTCATCCAATCTCGATTGGTTCGGCACGGTTCGCGGCCGTGTTGGATACTCGTTCGACCGAGCGCTTGTTTACGCTACCGGCGGCTTTGCTTACGGCAGCGTGGATAACGAGATCACCGTTTTTCCCACTATCCCGCACACCTACAGGAAATCCGGCTTAGACACGGGATATGTACTTGGCGGTGGCCTCGAATATATGGTTGCCGCAGCGTGGTCCATAAAGGCTGAATATCAGTATCTGAATCTCGGCAAGAGCGATCCCGCGTACCTTGGTGTTCCCTGGAGCGCGTTTTCCGGAACGAAGGTCGAGGACGACGCCTTTCACACCGTCCGGGCCGGCATCAATTACCACGTTGGCGGCACATACGAGCCTTTGAAGTAACCAGAACCCCCAGTCTGGTCACCAAACGGCGCCTTAGGGCGCCGTTTCCGTTTTGCGGTGGGCAGGGCGTACCCCGGGCGGCAACGCGGGCTGTCGCCCATCGGCCACAGTGCTTTCTGAACCTCAGGGAGTTCGTTTCCCGCATATAGAGCGTGCGCCCTGCACCAAGAGCCGAAGCGCAAACGCTGCTACTGAGTCCAAATGAACCGGATAGGGGTGCATTGCGTGCCGGATCGATGGGCTAAGGAGCATCAACTATGAATTTCAGGAAATCGTCCAAGACCGCGCTTACCGCGGCGCGCGTTGCACTTCTGGCTGGTGTTGCCGCGCTTGGCTTCACCGCCCCCGCAAATGCGCAAAATTATTTGGGTGCTGACGTCACCGGGGGCTGGACCTCTTACAACGGCTTCACTTCATTCAATCCGAACGGCGGCAAGACAGATTCATCCTACACGCAGCTCGATCAAGGCGCGCTGGTTAGCTACCAATATAGCAACGGGATAACGGGAGTAGGGTATGGCAATGTGGCAACTATCAGCAACGGTGTGATGACTTTCACCAATACCTCCTCCGGCAACACCACCACAATAAGCGCTGCCGGTGTCACCACACCCTTATTCAAGGCGGCTCAATTCGGCGCGGACAGCTTCACTGCCAATTCCGCAACTTTCGGCGGGACTTCATCTTCAAATCAGACATCCATCGACGTTAACGGCAACATGACAACCGGGTCGAACACAGTCACCACGGTCAACGGCGCCCTGACGGCGAATGGCGCCGCAACCTTCAACGGCGGGGTTACTGTCTCGGGCGGCACCACGACCGATACCCTCACGGTAACGAACGGCGCGATCGCAACGACGATTACCCCGTCGGGCATCGACACGGGCAGCATCCACGTTGGGGGCACCCTTACCGCAAACGTCATTCACTCAAACACAGTGTTAAGCACTGTTGTCGGCGCAGACCAGGTGAACACCCTCGGTTTGAACGCAGACGCTGCCAACTTCGGCGTTAAAGGCAACACGGCCATCGACGCCCAAGGCAATGTTACCATTGGCACGGCAAACAAGAACGCCAATCTGACCGTAAGCGGCTCAGCGACGGTCACTGGGCAAGCTAACCTCAATGGCGGCGCGACGGTCTCCAACAACCTGACCGTTAGCGGCGCGGGAAATGGCGGCCCGGCTACCAATGTCGACATGGGCGGCAACGTTGTGCATGACGTTGCCGCCCCCGTGCTGGGCACCGATGCGGCGAACAAGGCTTACGTCGACGCCGGCCTCAACTCCGCGAACCAGCGCATCGACAGAGCCAATCAAGGCGTTGCCATCGCCATGGCGGTGCAGAACCCAGTCCTGACGGGTAGCGACCGGTTCGGCGTGGCGGTGAACTTCAGCGATTTCGCGGGCAACAGTGCGGTTGGCGCCACTGCGGTAGGTATTCTCGCCCAAAACGTCTTCGGCGGCGGCGAGAAATTTGGGCTGACCGGCGGCTTCGGCACAAGCAGCAACCAGACGGCGGGCCGCGTTGGCGTGCAGCTGACATGGTAGGGCGTGGTCCCAAGCATTGCGAAGGCAAGGCCGTGGCAAGAGCCGCGGCCTTTTTCCGTTTCCGGCGCGCGGCCTGTGGCAGCCGGTCATCGAAAGGGCTTTAATATGCGGCATGCCAAGTTTCGCGCCGCCGTCTGTTTTGCCTTGGCTATGCCGGCCTGGGCTGCTTCCGCCGAAGAAAAGCGCCAGCATGCGCCCGCACCGCAACCCGCCGCGGAAGCCCCAATACAGAAACAGCAGATAACCATCGGCTCCGTCGAATTGGCGTTACTCATCAAGTCGGCCATCATGGCGCTTCAGCAGGCCAATCAGACAGGCAATTATTCCGTTCTGCGGGACCTCGGCACGCCTGTGTTCCGCGAGCGCTTCGATCAGGCCAAGCTGACTGCGGCTTTCGCCAACTTGCGCAGCCGGAACGTGAACCTAAGTCCGGTCATGTTACTCACGCCGAATTTGACCAGGCAGGCAGAGCTGACGCCGGAAAATCAGCTCCATCTCGTTGGCGATTTCCCCACGCAGCCGCTGAAAATTCAATACGAATTGCTATTTCTCTCCATCGACGGTGTGTGGCGGATCGAGGGTATCGCCGTCGATGCGGTGCCGGCGGCGAATGCCGCACAAGCCTCGGCGGCTCCCGCACCGGCTCCGGCCATACCCGCAAAGCCCGCCAAGAGGCAGTAGGCGCCGCGCAAGCCCGGCCTGAAGACCATCCGCCGTCCCACCCTTCGCGGAGCCTTACCTTCCACGGCACCGTTTGACGGGCTCTGAGCGGCAATTATCTTTTTCGCAAATATTAAAAGTCCTTTTCATAATTTTATTACAACCTCCGCGCTAGCGCTCCCGCTCCCGTTCGTTATAATTCTTGAACAAGTATTGGGAGGCCTAATGGATCAGAGTGTGCTGAGTAGGGGGCATAATCGCGCCCCAGGCAGAGGCCGCATTTACGATTCGATCGCGGAGACGATTGGAGATACGCCCATAGTTCGCCTCGACAAGCTTGCCCGCATGTACCGGGTTGGGGCCAATTTGCTGGCAAAGCTTGAGTTTTTTAATCCGATTGCCAGCGTAAAAGACCGCATCGGCCTCTACATGATCGAGTCGATGGAGCGCGAAGGAAAGATCCAGCCTGGAAAAACGGTTCTGATCGAGCCCACGTCGGGCAACACCGGCATTGCGCTGGCCTTCGTGGCCGCGGCGCTGGGCTACCGCCTTATCCTCGTCATGCCCGAATCGATGTCTGTCGAGCGCCGCAAAATGCTCGCCCTGCTTGGGGCAAAGGTGGTCCTCACCCCCGCCGTCCAAGGCATGCGAGGCACGATCCTTAAAGCGGAGGAGCTTCTCACGACGATACCCTACTCCGTCATGCCCCAGCAATTCCAGAACCCGGCCAATCCCGAAATTCACCGGCGTACAACGGGGGAGGAAATCTGGAACGACACCGAGGGCGCCGTGGACGCGGTTGTCTGCGGTGTGGGCACGGGCGGCACCATTACCGGCATAGGATGGGCGCTCAAACCGCGTAAACCGCGAGTAAAAATGATCGCGGTCGAGCCGGCGGAGTCTGCTGTGCTGTCGGGCGGACGCCCCGGGATTCATAGAATTCAAGGCATTGGCACGGGCTTTATCCCTCCGGTTCTGGACCTGGACGTGATCGACGAGGTTGTTACGGTGCATAGCCAGACCGCGATAGAAATGGCCCGTCAGGTGGCGCGGCTGGAAGGCATCCCCGTTGGCATCTCTTCTGGCGCGGCCATTGCCGCCGGTATCGAGGTCGGCTCGCGCCCAGAGAACGAGGGCAAAAACATCGTGATGATTGTCGCCTCCTTCGCCGAACGCTATTTGTCGACAGCGCTTTTCGAGGGGCTTTGATGCGCGGACACGGGATCGTCACGAGCCCTGACGCCCGGGAAGCTCCCGGAAACGGCGCAATCGCCGTTCCGGGATGACGGCGAAGAAACCTTCGCCAGTGCATCGAGAAAGCGGCGTGCTTAAAGATGGCGGAGTTGCATGTTTCCGGCGGGCGCAAAAAGCCCTGCGGGAGCTTAGCAATGCACCCAAATGCTCCGTTTGATTCAGATCAAAGTTGACTTCTCATCGCGCGCATTCTGCTGCTAACATGCCCCCCATGTTTCCAGTGCGATCCAGCTGGCGCCGCGAGTGAGGAGAGTTCTTTGTCCTACGTCGAGAATGCAACGCGCTGCGGCACCTGCACGATCCGGCACAAAGCGATTTGCGCAGCGCTTAGCGCGGACGAGATAAACGCTCTGAACCGTATATCGAGGCGGCGCTTGGTTCCGGCGGGGCAAACGATACTGGGCGAAGGCGAGGCCAATACCATTTTCGCCAACATCGTATCGGGGGTGGTGAAACTCACCAAGACGCTCGACGACGGCCGGCAGCACATAATCGGCTTGCTTTTCGCCTCGGATTTTTTGGGCCGGGCCTTCCGCAGGGACAATCCCTACTTCGCGGAGGCAGCCACGGACGTCGAGCTTTGCGTGTTCCCGGCGGCCGGCTTCGAGAAACTGCTGCCGGATCATCCCGGTCTGGAGCACCGGCTTTTCGAGTTCACGCTGACCGAACTCGACGCCTGCCAGGAATGGATGCTCCTGCTTGCGCGCAAGAAGGCGGAGGAGCGCGTCGCAAGCTTCCTGCTCATGATTGCCAAACGAGTGCCGAATATGGGATTTCCGCACGCGGTAAACAGGGGTGGCATCCATTTTCAGCTGCCGCTGTCGCGGGCGGAAGTCTCGGATTGCCTGGGGCTGACGATCGAGACCGTGAGCCGGCAGATGACGCGGCTGAAAACAAAGGGCGTCATCGAGCTCATCAACTACCGCGAAATCGTCATTCCCGACGTTCGTGCCCTGCAGGAGGCGGCATATGAGGCTTCGGTGGCGTAGTATCGAATTCAGCTAAGGGCCCGTCAGGAAATAACTACTCGTACCGTAGACGCTGGGGGGGCGTAACGCAGCATCGGTCTACGGTCCTTTCATAACGGGAGTGAAATCGGACCACTGCTCTATTCGGAAGGCGCGAATGTCGCGAACCGATACGGAAAACCACGGCAAGGCATTCAACGCGCCAATCGCTTGAAACAGATTGGCCATGTCCTCGCTGTTGCATACATAGACACTGCCCTGAATTCCGCGAAAGCCAAACCTTTGGAGAGCTTCGCCGATATCGAGATAGGCTTGGGAAACGCCTTTCGGGTGGTGCGCCTGGTATCGGCAAAGTGAGATCGAAAGCGATGGCGAACATCAGTCCTCGGGATCGGTAAGGAGATCGGCGATAGCGTAGTCTGCTTCTTCGCCGGTCGTGAGGACCCGAATGCGAACCTCATCGGGGGAAAGAATTGCAATTACCTCGTAAGGCACGCCGCGCGGGCCGAAGCGGCGAACCCAGCCAAGGTAAGCACGCGGCTTAAGGTCCGGCTCTTTGCTCCGGTCTATTGTGATCGCGGGCATGGTTGCTCCTTCAGCCTTCGACATCGTTGGATTTTGGGCTTTAGAGGCGTGGCCGTCAAGGACGCACCACCATCCGCTTCCGCATGATAGCGGCGGCGCGCACTGCGGCTCTCACGCAAAAGTCAAGAACCGGGCTCACCATCGATGGCGCGTTCTTCTTCTTTTTCAATCTCGCCGAAAATGCTCTTGGTTGTGGGCATGAGGTCTCGTCTTTCGCACACATATTAGCATGAACCGGGTTCGCTCAATAGGCAGAAGCAGTGAAAAGCTGCCGGCCTGCCTGCTCCGGCCGAAGGCGCTCGCGCCTGTGCAAAATAGCTTCAAGCTTGATTTATTCCGCTTCCGCGAGCAATACAGGGCGCGTCCGGCGTAGACGCTGGGGGGGCGTAACGCAGCATCGGTCTAGATTCAAAGTCGCGAGTGGTTTAAGAGTTTCCGCTTTATCGAGGGGGGATTGCCACTATTCCGCAGAAACAACGCATCGTCTTTTCAAAGACTTATGCGGGATGCGAGGGGCCGCGTTCCGCCGCGGCGAAGAATGGCAAGAGCGCTTTGAACAGCGCCGGTCCTACCGCCCGCACTTGAATGATCGATCCCCCCGGCCAAAGTTTACTGCCGGCCAATAGGCCAGAAAGCAACAACCGCTGTCTATGAACATCGTCATCGTCGAAAGCGCCGCCAAGGCGAAAACCATCAACAAATATCTCGGGACCGGCTACAAGGTCATCCCGTCCTATGGCCATGTCCGCGATCTGCCCGCGAAGGACGGGTCCGTCCTGCCGGACAACGATTTCGAGATGAGCTGGGAGGTCGAGTCCGATTCCCAGAGGGTCGTCAACGAGATCGCCAAGGCGGTGAAGGGATCGAGCCGGCTGATCCTCGCCACCGACCCGGATCGCGAAGGCGAGGCGATATCCTGGCACCTCCTGCAGATTCTGCAGCAGAAGCGCGTGCTGACCGGCGTCGCGGTCGAGCGGGTGGTTTTCAACGCCGTCACCAAGGACTCCATCCTTACCGCGTTCGCCCATCCGCGCAAAATCGACGAGCCGCTGGTGGATGCCTATCTCGCCAGGCGCGCGCTCGATTACCTCGTCGGCTTCACACTCTCCCCCGTGCTGTGGCGCAAATTGCCATACGCAAAATCGGCCGGGCGCGTGCAATCGGTGGCTCTGCGCCTGGTGTGCGACCGGGAAGCGGAGATCGAGGCGTTCAAAACGCGCGAATATTGGACCGTCGAGGCGAACCTAAAGACAGCCGGCGGGGATATTTTCCAGGCGCGGCTTACGGCGCGGGACGGCAAGAAACTCGACAAGTTCGACATTGCCAACGAGACAACCGCCCACACCTATCGCGACGCAATCCGCGGTCAGCTGTTCCAGGTCGAGAGCATCGAGGCGAAGGAGCACAAGCGCAACCCCGCGCCGCCCTTCACCACCTCGTCGCTGCAGCAGGAGGCGTCGCGCAAGCTGGGCCTCTCCCCCCGCCAGACCATGCAGATCGCCCAGCGCCTTTACGAAGGCGTCGACATCGGCGGCGAGACCACGGGGCTAATCACCTATATGAGAACGGACGGCGTGCAGATCGTGCCCGAGGCGATCGCGCAGGCCCGCGGCCAGATCGAGGCGCAGTTCGGCGCGCGATACGTTCCCCACGCGCCGCGCATGTACAAGACCAAGGCGAAGAACGCGCAAGAAGCGCATGAGGCGATCCGGCCCACGGATTTCAGGCGCCAGCCCGATAAGCTCAAGGGGCTCAGCGCCGAGGAAGCGCGGCTCTATAAGCTGATCTGGCAGCGCGCGGTTGCGAGCCAGATGGCGAGCGCGGACTTCGAGCGCACCACGGTCGAAATCAGCACCCAAGGCGGCGACGGCCACCCTTACGGCCTGCGCGCGACGGGCTCGGTGGTTCTGTTCGACGGCTTCCTCAAGCTCTATGAGGAAGGTCGCGACGACGCCGAGGACGAAGACGCAAGCCGCCTGCCGAAGCTGGAGCGCGGCCAGCAATTGCGCGAGACGGGCGTCGAGGCCACGCAGCATTTCACCGAGCCGCCGCCGCGCTTCACCGAGGCCACACTCATCCGCGAAATGGAGCGCTTAGGGATCGGCCGGCCGTCGACCTATGCGAGCACGATGAGCCTGCTTCGCGAGCGCGAATATGTGAGGCTCGAAAAGAAGCGGCTCGAACCCGAGGACAAGGGCCGGCTCGTCACGACCTTCCTCGAAGCCTTCTTCAAGCGCTATGTGGAATACGATTTCACGGCCTATCTGGAGGACCGGCTCGACCAGGTTTCGGACGGCAAGCTCGACTGGAAAGAGCTGCTGCGCGATTTCTGGCGCGACTTTCTGACGGCCGTGAACGACATCAAGGATCTGCGCGTGACGCAGGTGCTCGACGCGCTGAACGAGCTTTTAGGGCCGCACATCTTCCCGCCGAAAGAGGATGGCGCCGACCCGAGGCTTTGCCCGCTCTGCGCCAAGGGCCAGCTCTCGCTGAAAATGGGCCGCAATGGCGCGTTCGTCGGCTGCTCGAACTACCCCGAATGCCGCTTTACGCGCCAGCTCAAGACCGGCGAGGGCGAGGGCGAGGCACCGGCCAGCACCATGCTGGGCACCGATCCCGAAACGGGCCTCGCGGTGCAGCTTAAAAACGGACGCTACGGCCCCTATATCCAGCTTGGCGAAGGCGGGAACGGCGAAAAGCCCAAAAACGCCTCGATTCCGCCCGGCATGGAGCCGGCATCGGTGAGCCTCGAATATGCGCTCAAGCTGCTGACGCTTCCGCGCGAGGTGGGCGTTCATCCCGAGAGCGGCGAGACCATCTCGGCTGGCTTTGGGCGCTACGGCCCCTATATCAAGCACGGAGCCAAATACGTCAAAATCGATGCCGAGGAGGTTCTGACCGTCGGCCTCAACCGCGCGGTGAGCTTGATCGCGGAGGCCAAGACCGGCGCGAAAGGCCGCGCGGGCGGCACGGCCGGCCCGGTCAAGAGCCTGGGAAATCATCCGGAGCTTGGCGATAAGGTCGACGTGTATGCGGGCCGGTACGGTCCCTATGTCAAATGCGGGAAGGTGAACGCGACGCTGCCCAAGGATATGGCGCCGGAAGCCGTCACCATGGACGACGCGGTTAAACTCATCGCCGCCCGCATCGAGGCGGGCGCCAAGAACGGCAAAAAGAAGCCCGCGGCCAAGGCAAAGCCAAAGGCCGCGGCGAAGGCCCCCGCAAAGGCGAAGACCTCAGCCGCGAATGGAAAATCCGCGAAGGCCAAGCCTGCCACGGCAGCGAAGAAGCCGAAGGCGGCGGCCACGCGGAAGACAGCAACAAAAGCGGCAAGCGACGCTACATAGAGCCCGCAGGCTGCGAAGGATGAACACATTTTAAACCGCATCACCCCTCACCCTAGCCCTCTCGGCAAGCTCGCCTTGGCGAGCTTGCAACTTAGCGTGTCCGCATTCGCAAGCGAATGCGGATGGGGAGAGGGGATTCGGTCGCAGCCGTTGAAAAGGCGTCCCTTCTCCCAATGGGAGAAGGACAGGATGAGGGGTTATGCCCGCTGTGCGGATCGCGGCGTTAGGTACTAGCCCGTGCCGCGCAAGAAAGACAAAATGGTAAGAGACGAAAAGGGCGCAGCAGAAGCGCGCCCGAAGAAACTAGCAAAAGAAGATATTCTTCAATTTATTCATTCCAGTCCCGGCAATATCGGCCGCCGCGAGATTGCACGCGCTTTTGGCGTCAAGGGCTCCGATAGAATTGACCTCAAGCGCATCTTGAAGGAGCTTGCCGCCGATGGCCTGATCGCGGACACAAGGCACCGGATGCGCAAGGAAACGCTGCCTCAGGTTGGCGTGATCGTCATCCGCGGCCAGGACAAAAATGGCGATCTCATCGCCACGCCGCTGCATTGGAACGAGGAGGACGGCGCGCCGCCCCGCATCCTGCTCGACATCACGAGGGCATATCAAGGCCCCACCATCGGCGTTGGCGATCATGTGCTGGCGCGCCTGCGCGAGGCCGTCGATGAGGCGGACGGCGAGGAGAAGTTCGGCTTCGTTGCATCGCCCATCAAGCGCCTCCCGCGCCAGAAAGTCCGGCAGCTCGGCATTTTGCGCAAGGCTGGCCGCGGCTTCATCGTCGAGTCCATCGACAAGAAAGACCTGAAGGAATTGCCCGTCCACGATGGCGATATGGACGGCGCGGCCGAGGGCGAGCTTGTGCGTTTCGAGCTTGAGCGCGACACGAAGCTCGGCCGGCCCGCCGCGCGCGTCACAGAGCGCATCGGGCATCCGCAAGCCGAAAAGTCGGTCAGCTTGATCGCGATCCATAATCATGGGCTCCGCGACCGCTTCGGCGAGGATGTGCTTGGCGAGCTTGAATCGCTGCCCAAGCTGACGATGGAGCATCGCGAGGACCTGACCCGCATTCCGCTCGTCACCATCGATCCGCATGACGCCAAGGATCACGACGACGCTGTTTGGGCCGAGCCCGATACCGATCCGGCCAACGAGGGCGGCGCGACAGTGATCGTCGCCATCGCGGACGTGTCGTTCTATGTGCGCTCCGGAACCGCGCTCGATAACGAGGCGGCCCTGCGCGGCAATTCGGTCTATTTCCCAGACCAGGTCGTGCCGATGCTGCCGGAGAAGCTGTCGAACGATCTCTGCTCGCTGCGCGACGGCGAGCTGCGCCCCTGCCTCGCCGTGCGCATGACCTTCGACCGTTACGGCAAGAAGCTTTCGCACCGTTTCGTGCGCGCCACGATGCGCTCGGCGGCCAAGCTCTCCTATCAGGAGGCGCAGGCGGCCATCGACGGCCAGACGAATGAGAAGACCGCGCCGCTGCTCGATACCGTGCTGCGGCCGCTGTGGCAGGTCTACGGCCTGCTCAAGGACGCGCGCGACAAGCGCGGCCCCCTCGACCTCGATCTGCCGGAGCGCAAAATCATCCTCGACGCGCGCGGGCTCGTCGAGCGCGTCATCGTGCCGGAGCGGCTTGAGGCTCACCGGCTGATCGAGGAGTTCATGATCCAGGCGAACGTCGCCGCGGCGGAAGCGCTGGAGGCGAAAAAGTCGCCGCTGATCTACCGGGTTCACGACGCGCCGGCATCCGAAAAGCTGGTGGCGCTCTCCGAGTTCCTGGCCAGCATCGGCATCAATGCTCCCAAGACCGGCTTCAACCGGCCGGGCCAGTTCAACAGCATCCTGGCCAAAGCCATCGGCACGGAGCACGAGGAGCTTCTGAACGAGGTCGTGCTGCGCAGCCAGGCGCAGGCCGAGTACCGGCCGGGTAATCTCGGCCATTTCGGCCTGAACCTGCGCCGCTATGCGCATTTCACCTCGCCGATCCGCCGCTACGCCGATTTGATCGTGCACCGGGCGCTGGTGAGCGCGTTCAAGCTTGGCGACGGCGGGCTGTCGGATGCCGAAAAGGCGAAGCTCGACCGCATCGCCGAGACCATCTCCCAAAGCGAGCGCAAGGCCATGTCGGCGGAGCGCGAGACCGTCGAGCGGCTGATCGCCATGCACTTGGCCGAGCGGGTTGGCGACGCGTTCCAGGCCCGCATTTCGGGGGTGACGCGGTTCGGCCTGTTCGTGAAGCTCGCCGATACGGGTGCGGACGGTTTCATACCCGCCGCGAAGCTCGGGCGTGATTTCTACCGCCATGTCGAGAATATGCACGCGCTGGTCGGCGAGCGGACGGGCGAAAGCTTCCGGCTCGGCGATAAGGTCGATGTGAAGCTGGTGGAGGCCAACCCGGCGGCGGGCGCGCTGCGGTTCGATATGCTGAGCGATGGGCGGTACTCGCCGTCGCTCGCCAAGGCCACGCGCAAACGCGGCAAGGCGGGCGGTAAAATTTCCAAGGCCGCGCCGAAACGCTCAAAGAAGCGCTAGCGGTCAAGGTCTTACCTGGTGTGCGCCTCGCGTACTGCTCCGGTGGCAGTCCCCCAAGCGGGCGTCCCCAATCCGCCCCGCGTCAGCGGCGCGATCTTACGATTGCAGCCGCCTGCGGGAACGGTGGCGCCCCTAACTATGTATCGATAGTCCGGGAATGCAGGCGCTAACGGGCCGCTATATAAGCGTCGCGCAGCACGTTTTTCTCCAGCTCCAGGTCTTGCAGGCGATGCCTGACCACGTCGCCGATGCTGACCAGGCCCGCAAGCTTGCCATCCTTGTAGACCGGGAAATGGCGGATGCGTTTGTTGGTCATCACCTGCATCACATGCTTTACGCTGTCCTCTGGCGTGCCGGTGATCAGCTTCGCGGTCATGATGTCGCGCACGGGTTTGCCGCCAATCGCCACGCCGTCGCTGGCGAAAGCGCGCACGATATCGCGCTCGGTAACGATGCCGAGAGTGGCATCATTGTCGACCACCATAAGGGCGGCAATATTTTTCTCGCGCATGAGTTCTGCTGCGCTCTTGATACTTGTCGCCGGCGCTGTTGTGACGACATTCTGGCCTTTTCTCTTCAGAATCGCTTCCACCGTCATTATGACTCATCCTTCTATTGACCGGAATCATGGGATGTCTGATGCATGCGCGCAATTATGCTTACTAGGCCTGTTGCCTCCCTTAGTTAGCGCATGAAAATAGATGAGAACTCATTGGCTCGAAGCCATCAATAGCGTTTTATGAATATGTCTGCGGCTATTAGCCGCATTGCTAAATTCTGAAGCTACACCCCATCGGCACTTCATGCAAGGTGCATTGCCGCGATCCAGTGTGTGGCGGCAGACGCTCAATCAAATCCCGCAGCAAGTTCATCGACGCGGCAAGCGCTCAGCGCTGGTAATGCCGGAACCATGCGTGCGCTCGCCGGCGAGCGCACGCATGGTTCCGGCTCGGCGATAAGGTTGAGGTGAAGCTGGTGGAGGCGAACCCCGCGGCGGGCGCGTTGCGGTTCGATATGCTGAGCGATGGGCGGTACTCGCCTTCGCTGGCCAAGGCCGGGCGCAAACGCGGGAAGGCGGGCGGGAAAACCAAGGCCGCGCCGAAACGCGCCAAGAAGCGCTAGGGGGCGAGGTTTTGCCCGGCGCTCGCTACGAATGCAGCCCCGGCGGCAGTATTTGCCCCAGCCGGAAGGGTTGCTTGATTCACCTGCTACACGGGGTGTCCCGATCTTTCATGGACACCTGTTCATGGACACTTGGCAAAATAGTATTGGAAAGGCCGGCTCAGCCTTAAGAATATCGCTTCGCCGGCTTCACTGCCCACGGGGAGCCTATTTGCAGGATTTCGTGAGGTCTTCCAGAAGGGCTCCCGACGCTTCATCCAGTTCGGAATTCATGATTTTTTCAAAATCGGGGCCAACCTTCTTGTTCAGCTCCTCTATCTGCGTTTCAAGGCTTTGCAGCTTTGGATCTTTCTGATTTTTTGAGGCGATCGCATTAACTTGATCGTCTAGTTTCGCGGAGGCGCAATAGTCCGCCATTTTCGCTTTGTCGGCTTTGATGCCGTTTATGACTTTCTGGACGTCAGCCTTGCTCGCTTTAGGCATGTTGGGCTCCTGCTGCGCAAGACTGGGCATGGACGCAAACGCTGTGAGGATTGTGACCGCGGATACAAGCTTCATGTTCATGGACGCCTCCTTAAGTCGATCGGATCTCAATTGTCTGGGGCGATCTGCTTCTCAGTGCTGGGGTCTCGAACGCAACGGGAGCGGCTCTTCCGGATGCCCCGAATTTCCTTTTGCCCCGGCAAGGGGGACAGCGCAAGCCTGCATTGCTCCGCGCCATGCAAAGCGCCCGCCCTCTGACTGTGCCACCGGGGGGTACAGCAGGGAAAATGACAAAATTGAATTTCGCCGCGCCGGTCGAAGGCCAGATGCGAGATTGCATTCAAAAGCCAAAGAATGACGGGAAAGGAGTAGATCCCCGGCTTCGCCACATGGCACCGGCAGCATGAACTCTGGACCGGGAGGCAGACGAGCCTGTTTTCCTTTTTTGCCTATGTGCATCCGGCTGGGCTATGAGCGTGCCGCGGGAGGTGCTGCTGCCCTGCGGTTCGCCGCTCATGAACACGATAAAATCGGTATCCTTGCCGGTTTCGTTGCTCGGTCCTTCATCGGAGACGATCAGTGAGGAGCCGGGCAGGAGCACTTCGGAGATGCGGCCGGCCGCTTCCTGCGGGATGACCAGGCGGCCAAGCGCCAATTGGGCTCCCGCAACATCGGCCGGCTGCGGGTGACGATGTTTCTTGGATTCGCGCTTCACTTCAGAATATGGCTCGATTTTTGTCGCATTCTTGTACATCGACACAACATTCCAGCGCATGCGGCCGGGCGCTGCCGTGTAATTCAGGGCCGTGAAAACAAAAGTGCCGATCGGTCTGTCAGGTTTACGAATAGTGACAGGGCTTTCGAGCACCGGAGCACTGCCTTTGCGAATATAAAGGCGCTGCGTCTTGCGGCTGATAAAGACCGACACAGGCTTGGTGTTCTGGTTAGCCCTCTCTGCCGCATCGGCTGCGCGATTCATGGCGAACGAGGCTGCCTTCGCCTCTTCCTGGGCTAGCGCGGCAGCGTCCATTTTGGCCTGCGCCTGCGTCTTGGCCACCTCCAGCCGCGCCCGCGCGGCTTCAATGTTTGCATCGGCCCGAGCCTTAGCGGCTTTGCCCTTTTCCTTGCGTCCGGACGTATCCGCTGTCTCCAGCAGGTACCCCACGGCTTCCAATTCCGCTTCCGTCTGAGCGAGATTGGCTTCGGCCGCATTCAGCGAGCTGACCGCAAGCGCAGCCTCGGCAGCTCTATGGGCAGCGGCAGACCGCGCTTCCAACTCGCGTTTCTCCGCGGCCCGCGCCTCCGCCAATTTTGTCTCCGCAGTGGACTGCAGCCGCGCGCGCATCTCCGCTCCGGCTGGCTGGCCGGTTATTTCTGGTGTGGAAGTATGCAGTTGCGTAAACATCGCCGGTTGTTCAATTTCCACGGGAGCAATGTCCTCGGGAACGATGATAACGCGCATGCCCCGTTCGATCAGCTGGTAAAGCTGTTGCGCGAAGCCATAAGACAGGCGCACGCAGCCATGCGAGGCCGGATAGCCCGGCAATGCCCCTGCATGCATGGAAACGCCTGTCCAGGTTAAGCGCTCCATGTACGGCATGGATGCGTCATCGTAGAGGTTGGAGTGGTGCTCCTCCTCCTTTTGCAGGATGGTGTAGATCCCGGCCGGTGTCTCGTGGCCCTTGGCGCCTGTCGAAACCGGCGCGTCCAAAATCTTTCCTGAGTCGCCGTAGATCGAAACGCGCTGCTGCGCCAGCGCTATGACGGCCAAGCGGGGAGTGCCGGCGGTACGGGACTGAGCGTAGCGCTCACCGCTTCGATGTGCCCTCGCATTTGCGGAGGGGATACCATTCATAATAACGGCGGTGAAACCTGCCATGCCGAGTACGGCTAAGGTGATTCTTAATCTCATTCGTTGGCCTCGACCTCGGAACTGGCAGCAACCAATCCTCTCAAGATTTTCGAACGGCACCGCAATCGAGAGACTGGAAATAGATATTGTTAGAACCACTGAGTGGCCTAAGACCGGCCGGTAGTGCGCTGCCAGCACCGCAGTGGCGGGCAGATGCACATGCTGGGCAAGGAACTCGCCCTCAGGTGCAGGCGGTGGTCACAGCCATCGCTAATCAAGGTGTCCCCGGTCCAGCGCCACATGGGCGGCCACTCGCACTATTATCGATGCCGGGATAAGCAAGGTCTTGAACAAACGTTCCAAACAAGAGCCGGTCACGGTTAAACGCAATTGAAGGAATTACGCTGACAGAACCATTCAAGCGCCCTGGGATATGAGTGCTTTTGGCCCAAGCGCGATCTAACATGCCGGGTGCTAAGAGTTGGATTTTCACCACCAGAAGGTCTGGACGGAACGCCAAGCGCTTGGCGTCTGTCCGATTCGCCCAGGCGGTCATGTGCGTTTCAGCGTTAACAGAAAGTTCGTTTCGCCTAAGGCTCTATCGCGGTAGAGTCGAGAAGAGGCGCGGTAGCTTGGCCATGTGGCTACACCCCGTTTCCCCTCCCCGCTCATCAAACCGGACGTGCCGATTTCCAGCATCCGGCTTTCCGGCTGGCTTCACGCCAAGGCTATCGGCGTATGGCTTTACAATCCTGGGCCAGGCGATGGACGCCTAGCTCCCCGAAGATCGCCTCATAGCTGAAGCGAACAGTGCCTCGCGATTGCACTTTGTGCCTCCGTGCGAGAAAGCCCCGCACGTTTTGTACGACATGCCGGTTGAGCGCGCGATGCGCCTTCCCGCGGGTTCCGTAGCAGAAGTAGCCACTCCAGCCGCGCAGGATCGCGTTCAACCCGTCCCGGATGTCCGGCCAGGGCCGGCAGTGGGACGCTTTGAGATGATTGCGCACGTGCTGCTTGAGCCGGGCTACGCTCTTCGGAGACGGGCTCGCCCCCAGATACAATTCGCCATCGCGCCAATGCCGGTGCGGGCCAAAGCTGTAGCCAAGAAACTCGAACCGTTCCCGCCGTGCGTCCTTGAGCTTGGTCTTGGCCTCATTCAAGGTCAGCCCAAGCCGGGTTATCGCATTGCGTGTCCAGTCCAGCGCCTCGGCCGCTCTCCCGCGACTTAATATGACAAAGTCATCGGCGTACGAGACAATCCGCGCACGCAAGCGGCGCGGCTGTTCCGTCTTCTCCCAGTACCTCAGAAAGCGGTTCATGTAACGGTTAGCCAAAAGCGGTGAAATGACACCGCCTTGCGGAGTTCCATGCTTCGCGTTCTTGCCGCCGTTCATGCGCCTTCCACCATCCTCATCCCGTTCTTCAACCGGAGCCTTTAGCCACATCTTTATGAGCCGGAGGATGTTCCGGTCCGAGATGCGTGCCGCTACCGATTTAAGAAGCTCGGAATGCGGTATGGTGTCGAAATACTTGGATAAGTCAGCGTCCACCACATCGGTGTACCCTTGGTTGAGCATGCTCTGCACGACCTTGATCGCATCCAGCGCGCTCCGCCTCGGGCGATAGCCGAACGTATAAGGAGACAGATCCGCCTCCAGAACCGGTTCAATCACAAGTTTGACGGCTGTCTGGACGACCCGGTCCCTGATGGTAGGGATGCCGAGCGCCCGTTCGCCGCCGCCAGGCTTTGGGATCATGACCCGCCGCACCGGCTGTGGTTTGTACCGTTTCCCGCACAGGTCCTGCCGTATGCCGGATAGCCACTCTTTCGCTCCTGCCTCCTCGATCTGGGCGAAGGTCATTCCATCCACGCCGGGAGCGCCGCGGTTTCCCTTGGCAAGTTTATAGGCGTGTTCCAGAATATCTTCGCGGCAAACCTTATCGTACAGAAGATAAAAGCGGTATTCCGGCTCCGCCTTCGCTTTGACCAGCGCTCAAGTAGCGCGCCGTGCGGTAGCGCGCCGCTAGGGGCTTTCTCTGAAGATTCCCGATCTTCTCCGGCGTTTCGAGGCTCATCGCCAATCACCTGATCCTTGCCTTCTTCAAAAGCGTACCAGAAGTCAGGCGCCTTCCCTCCACCGGAGTTACCCGGCTTCGACAGTACTATGCACCTGTCCGAATCCCGTGTAGCCCGCCATCTCCTGGCGTTTAGGTTGCGAACCCGGCTGCACGGGTCTCCCACGTTACCCGGATTGCCTTCCTGACGTGCTGTCTCCACTACCCCGGCGGACCCGGCAGGTGCGCTTGTTGGTTGCTTCCCCGCCGGTACAAGCTTTCCCCTTATTAACGGAGGGTCAGCATCCGCATTAATTCTTTCGAGGCCTGCTCAGAGTTCACTCGCGTTACGGCCCGTCAGGTCGCTCGACCGCCCAAGGCGGCCTTTGTCACGGGGCTTCGGCCCGGCCAGTTGCCTGCCCAAGCCGCCCGTCAGCTACCGGAGCTAACCAACTACTCTCCGGGTGGAACCTCCCTCCACTGGTACTCCGTGCCCTCGTGGCACACGTTAATGCGGGGGTGGTTAACGGCGGCGCGGCATATTTTCCGCCCGCCACTTTTTGCGAATCTTTTGCCGTTTTCGGTCAAATCCCACGGTTCGAAAATCCGTTTAAATATACGCGCAGATTTGAAATTAACCAGCCGCCCCGCTTTGCAGGGAGTCGATGCGACTGTACTTTACTATGTGGAATCAATGCCTTGCGCAACGCAACTTGCCGCTTAACGGTTTCTCAAAGCGCATCTGCTAAATTAGTTCAACATCGGAGACAGCGCGAAACAGGTGCGGCGGCGCACAAACAGCCTTAACAGGGGCTAAACTCAGGGACTTCCTTGAACGGCGCCCCGATCCTTCTTATACCGGGACCGGTAATTTCGACGGGCGCGTGGCATTCCAGCCGGCGCTCCACAAACGCATTCCGGTAGAAAGGCATTGGCATGGCACATTTGTTCAGCGAGCTTCGCTTGCGTGACGTGGTCCTTCCGAACCGCATCGGGGTTTCGCCGATGTGCCAATATTCCTGCGAGGACGGCTTCGCGAACGACTGGCATTTCATCCACCTCGGCACGCGGGCCGTGGGCGGCGCGGGGCTGATCCTCACCGAGGCCGCCGCTGTCGTGCCGGAGGGCCGGATCACGCCGAACGATCTGGGCGTGTGGAGCGAGGCGCATTTCGAGCCGCTAGCGCGGGTTACGCGCTTTATCGACGCGCATGGCTCGATTGCGGGCATCCAGCTCGCGCATGCCGGCCGCAAGGCGAGCACCTACCGGCCTTGGTCCGGCAAGGGCGCGGTCAGCCTGGCGGACGGCGGCTGGCGGCCCATCGGCCCGAGCCCGGTAAGCTTCAGCCAAAGCTACGCCACGCCGCGCGAGATGACCGTGAGCGAAATCCACGAGGTGCGGGACGCGTTCACGGTGGCGGCGGAGCGCTCCTATCACGCCGGCTTCCGCGTCATCGAAATTCACGCCGCGCACGGCTATCTGATGCACGAATTTCTCTCGCCGCTCAGCAACCAGCGCGGCGATGAATACGGCGGCAGCTTCGAGAACCGCACCCGCTTGCTGCGCGAGACCGTTGCCGCCGTGCGCAAGGTGCTGCCGGACCGCTGCCCGCTCATCGTGCGCATCTCCGCCACGGATTGGACGGACGGCGGCTGGGATGCCGATCAGTCGGTGGAACTGGCGCGCGAGCTGAAGGCGCTTGGCACGGACCTTATAGACGTTTCCACGGGCGGGAACATCGAAACCGCCGCGATCCCCGTTGGCCCAGGTTTCCAGACCACCTTCGCCGAGCGCATCCGCCGCGAAGCCGGCATCCCCACCTCGACCGTTGGCATGATCACCTCGGCCGCGCAGGCCGACCACGTGGTGCGGACTGGACAGGCAGACGTCGTGCTTCTGGCGCGCGAGCTGCTGCGCAATCCGTATTGGCCCTTGCACGCGGCGCAGGAGCTTGGCCAGCCGATGCCCTGGCCTGCTCAATATTTGCGCGCCGCCCCGGCCGGCAGCACGGAGCGCATGCCCGCGCACGAGATCGACTGAAATCCGTTTGGATGCTTCCTGCGGCGTTTCCAGAACCGTCGTCGCGAGGCGGCAAAGGGCGAGTCGCCCGAAGGAGTTTCACCTCCGGGCGCTCCCAGAACCGTGCGTGAACCTCTCGATTCACACGGCTCCCGATGTCCAACCGTTTCCATGACATAGCGGCCAATGGGCGAAGAGCCGTGGCTTAGCCCGGCATATCCGGTCGAGCCAGTCTCGCGCGCCCTTGGGTTTATGACGCAGCCGCTTGTATTTGCGGCGCGCCCAGCGAATGACATAGAGATCGATCCTTCTCAGGAGCGGACGCAACTGCGTCCGGTAGAAGTTGCCGTAGTAGCCGGTCCAGCCTCGAATGATGGGATTGTAAGTCCCGGCCAGCTCAGCCAAGGATTTATCACTGCGGCGATGCAGCGCCCAGCGCCGGACTTCCCGGCTCATGCGCTTCAGCGCCTTCGGACTTGCCGCGGGCAGGAAGTTGTGCACGGCCCTTCCCTTCCGGAGCGACTTCCGGGCCCGGAACCGGAAGCCCAGGAAGTCGAACCAGATATCGGGAAAGTCCCCGCGCCGGTTCTCATCCTTGCAGTAGACGATTTTCGTCTTCTCAGGATGCAGCGCCAGCTTGCAGGCCGCAAGGCGATCCGCAAGCGCACTCCATAAGCCCCGCGCCTCCTCAGCGCTTTTACAGTGACAAATAGCATCGTCCGCGTAACGCTCGAACGGGATGTGCGGAAACTCGCGCGCCATCCACATATCGAACGCATGGTGCAGGAACAGGTTCGCCAGAAGCGGGGAGATGACCCCGCCTTGCGGCGTCCCCGCAGTCCGCAGCACGATGCTGCCATCCTCCATCTGCACAGGCGCCTTCAGCCAGCGCTCGACGTAAAGCAACAGCCACGGGCAATCCGTATAATGGCGGACAGCCTTAAGCATCAGCTCCCAATCGATGCTGTCGAAAAAGCCTTTGACGTCGAGATCGAGAACCCAATCGTAGCGCCAGCAGCGCTCGCGGGCCTTTTTCACGGCATCGATGGCAGATTTTCCGGGCCTGTAGCCGTAGGAATCGGCGTGGAACACCGGTTCCAGGATTGGCTCCAGGTAACGCCGGGCTACTTCCTGAGCGATGCGATCGGCCACCGTTGGAATGCCCAACGGACGTTTGCCGCCATCTGCCTTTGGAATTTCGACCCGCCGCACCGGCGGAGGAAAATAGCTCCCTGACGACAGCCGGTTCCAGAGCTTGTAGAGGTTGTTCTCTCGATCAGCCTCGAACTCTAAAATCGACTGCCCGTCCACTCCAGCCGCTCCCTGGTTCGCCTTCACACGTTTGAAAGCTTCCCAGACCTCCCGCTTGGGGATCGCAAACGGCTTTGCCTTATCCATGTGTTCCTCCCGTTACCGGTTGACCCACGTCCAAGACTGCACAACGCAGCCCCTTCGCTCCAGCCCCATTACAGGGCCTTCGCCACTACTACGGGCTGCTCCGCCCCTCGCGCTCCGCATCGGTACTCTCGCCCTTGCGGTTTAAGCCGCTTGCGGCTTCTCCCTTGACATCGGAGCTGAGGTTCTCACGTTCCGTACAAGAGCCTGGTTGAGCTTCGCGCCGCCTCCATGCCGGATGCCGCCCGGGCAGGCTTCAGGGCTCTCCCGGACTGGTCCCGGAGGACGGCGTCCCTCCGGTTTTGACATCGTCTAAATCGCTTTCGACACGTCATCAGCGGTTCGCTTGCGCTCGCCTCTCTCAACCTTGCCTGCCGGAATCATAGCCCCGGCGTTTCCGCAACGCTCACCACCACCGCTTTTGACGGCAGCAGCTTGCGGTGGCTTGAGACCTGCACCTGACTGCCGGTCTCGAAGGGCCCTCCTTCATCTCTCATACAGTTGCGCATCCCCGTGTGGACCGGAGACGCTCGTGACACACCCGCCGTGGCGATCCAGTGCAACTCGCTGTTTACGCTGGTATTTGCGGCTTTCTGGATTGCTTCGGGGCCATGCCCCTCGCAATGACGGACGTGAACTCAACCGGATTTGGTACGACCATCAAGCGCGCAAATCTAATCCGCTGGCACCGCCTCGGGCGTTCCCGCGTGCAGCGGAAGTCCCGCCGCCGCCCAGCCTTCGGCCCCACTGGGGAACCACAGCACCTTCTTGTAGCCATAGGCGATGGCGCGCTTGGCGGCGTTCCAGCTCATCCAGCAATCGGCCTTGCAGTAGAATGCGATTGCCTTGTCCGGCTGGCCGCCCGTCACCGCCGCCAGCCGCGCCCGGAACCAAGCGTCGAGCGCCGGGCTGATCGCGCCGCGGCCGACTTCAGGCCACCACAGGCTGCCGGGCACATCCATGCGCGGCGGGGGCATCCAGGGCCGGTCTGCCGCCAGCGTAGGCGGGCGGCGCGCGGCGGGCATCACGTCGACGACGATGGCGCCATTCGCCATGGCAGCGGCGAGAGCCTGAGCGTCCACGGCCTGGCCGCCCGCCACCGTTTCCGGCACGGCCGCGTTGTAGTTGTCCATGCGGAAGCCGTCAGGCTCCGGCACGCCCGCGGCGGCGAGCAGCGGAACCGCTAACAGAAGTGCGAATCGAGCCAAGCGCATCGCGGCCTCAGTTCGCCAGCGGCTCGAAATGGTGCTTGAACTCCGCACCCGTGCTGTCGTGCGCCACCACATCCACGGCGCCATCGCCTGAAGGCGTGTAGGTGAAGTTGATGACCGGGTCTTCGCTGAGCGAAATGTCGCTTTGCAGCTCGAACACGGTCACGCCGCCGCTCTTTACGGAAACCGTGTCAAGGTAGCGCGCCGGTATGAAGCCGCCGCTCGGAGTGGATTGCATGCCATTGTAGTTGGGATGGCTGATGAGCAGCTGCGACGGGATGCCCGCTCCCTCAAGCGGCCTCGTCCGGTGAAGCTGCATTTGCCCCAAGCGCGCGGCCGCTTCCGCCGTCTGGCCACTGGCTGGCGCCGAGCAGCCTCCGGCAGCCTTCACATAATGCGACGCGCCGAGCAGCGTGCCGTCCTCCGTTTCGGCAACGGCGTGAACGGGCGTGTAATCGTTGATGCGCACCCGGAACTTGATCTGGTCCGGCGAGATGGCAGGGCCGAAGCGGAATGTGCCCACCACCGGAGCCGGATTGTTGTCGATGAATACGGTGACGGCGGTAACGCGCTTCTGTGTATGGAACTCGACCGTGAGCGGCACGAGCGCCGCATCCATGGCGCGATCGGGCGCGATCATCTTCACCTCCTCGCCCGCATCCTGGATGGGCCGGCCGTGGAAGACGGGCTCGCGCACGTCCTGCCAGCGCTGCGCCTCCTCCGCAGGGTCTCTATCGCGGGCCTGAGCGCCTTGAGCGATCAGCCCGGCAAGCGCCAGCGCGGCGGCGAAAACTTTCTTCATTCCGCATTCTCCCATTCGAGTTCATGCACTGCTTGCGCGGCGTTGTGGGCGTTATATTCGTCGAAGAGCAGCCAGCGTCCGCGCTCGGATTGAGCCGCCACCTTCGCCGCCTCCTCGATATCGCCGCCGCGCTTCAGCACCGCGCGCACGTCCGCGGCCAGCGTCTGAAGATAGCGCTCCTCATCCGCCGCAGCGTCCGGCCAGGGCACCGAGGCCGGCCCATGTCCCGGCACCGCGCGCGCCGCTTTGATTTGCTTGAGCGCCGCCAGTTCCTTGAGCCAGCCGCGCAGCGAACCATCGAGCGAAGGGATACGCGTCACAAACAGCAGGTCCGCGGCCCAAAGCGTGCCGGTGGGCGGGTCCATGACCGTCAAGTCGGAGCCGGAATGCCCCCGGCCGTGCGCCTGAATTTCCAGCTGCCTGCCACCCAGATCGATGGTTGCGGTGGACGAAACCGTCTGATCCAGCACGATTGCAGCCCCGCCTTCATCGCCCAGGAGATCGTACATGCCTTTGCGGTAGAACTCTCCGCGCTCGGCGATGAATTGCGGCAAGGCCGCGTGCCCGATGAACTCGGGGTGGTCCTGGGCGAAGGCCGGGGAGCCCAGAATATGGTCGGGGTGGATGTGCGTCACGATCACATGGCGGATCGGAAGCGGGGTGCGGGCGCGAATCGCCTCGCGAAGCGCGCGCCCATCGGCGAGGCTACCGCCAGGGTCGATCACCGCGACCGACTCGCGGCCCACCACGAAGCCGATATTGGCGATTGCGTCCTTGTTGGCGGCCGTCGCCATCTCGTACACGCCAACGCGCACAAACAAGCCGGGGGCAACTTCGGTAATTTCCGGAGCAGTTGAAGCGAGCGCCGGAAGCTTACTTGCGGCGGCGGCAAATAAACCACCCGCTGCAAGGAGCACGGCCTCCCGGCGGCTGAATACCCGCATGCGTTTCCTCTAGTTATTTTTGCAAAGGGTAGCGGGCAGCCTCGTCAGCGTCAACGCGACTGGATGAGCGTAACGATTTGTTTATTCCCGCCGCCGTGCATTTTGCTTTTAGCCTGTAAAGACGAGATTCAGCTGGGGCTGTTACGCTTCCAACCGCATCTTTATCTTCCGGCGCTTAATGTCCGCAACACATTGACCGATATCAAGGAAAAGCCTCCGCAAACGGGAGTGCAATGAGGCGTTGACACGCGGGGAATTGGAGAGTCTTTTAGGCTGCTTTTCTACTCTACGAAGAGGTTACACCATGCAAGTTCCACTTCAAGTTGCCTTCGATGGCGTACAACACTCCGACGCGGTTGAGACGCGTATCAGGGAAGAGGTAGAGAAGCTTGAGCAGTTTCACGACCACATCGTCAGCGCGCGCGTGATCGTTGCGAAGCCACAGCGCCGCCATCACAAGGGCGACACCTTTCAGGTCCGCATCCATCTTGTGGTTCCGGAGTCGCCCGATATCGCGGTAAGCCGCGAGCCTGCCGCGGACGGAGCGCATGAGGACGTTTATGTGACGATCCGCGATGCGTTCAAGGCCGCGCGCCGCCAACTCCAGGATACCGCCGACAAGCGCTCCGGCGTCTGAGCCGCGGTTCGCGGGGAAATATTCCATTAACTCTAGGCGCGCCTTGGAGTTCAAAAAGGCCGGAATGCGCTATTTCGCGCTTCCGGCCTAACGTATAATGGCTCTTGCAAGGGGAGGCTCAGACCGCTCGCTACTGGAGAAGGTCATGAACCTCAAGCGTCTGCCTGCTTGGTGCGCGCTAATAGCATTATGTGCTCTTGCGCTTATCGCCGCAGCTTCAGCCGAAGCGCAGAACCCGGCGCAAATCACGATTCTCTACGACGCTTTCGGCAAAACCTCCACGATGAAGAAGGATTGGGGGTTCTCGGCCTATATCGAATATGGCGGCAAGAAAATTCTGTTCGACACAGGCAACAATGCCGGCATTTTTGCGCATAATGTACAAGCAAAAGGCATAGACCTTACCAAGCTCGACTTCGCTATCGCGTCTCACCGCCATGGCGATCATACGAGCGGCTTGAACTATCTCTTGAAGGTTAATCCCTCGGTCAAGATATACGCGCCCCAGGAAAATTTCGGCGTATTCGGAGCGGCGCTGCCCGGCACGTTTTACAAGCGGGACGACTCGTTGCCTCCAGAGATGCGCTATTTCGACGGAAATCCGCCAGCGCAGCTCCGCTTTGGCAGCCCTTGGCCGGAGGCGAACTTCTCATGGGTGAGCAAGAGCGAGGAAATCGCACCGGGCCTTCATCTGATCTTATTGAACGGCAAATGGGGCGTTGACCTTGAAGTGAAGGAAATCTCTTTAGCCATCGATACGCCTGACGGCGTTGTGCTTATCGTCGGATGCAGCCACCCAACCATTGAAGCAATTGTCGAAGCTTCCAAGGCCGTTACGGGCAAGCCAATCCACCTTATCCTGGGCGGTCTGCACCTGCTCCCCGCGAAGGACGATCAGATAAAATTAATCGCCAGATCGCTCCACGATACATGGAAGGTGGATTTTATTGCTCCCTCCCATTGCACAGGTGAGCCTGCCTTTGCTGCCCTAAAGGAGGCGTTCGCAGACAAATATGTTTACGCGGGCCTTGGCTCAACCGTTGTTCTGGGGCCGCAGGTCATTGTGAAGGCCGAAGCCGGGCAGCCGGTGCAGCGCGCGATGGACGCGGAGGATTATCGCGATTATCGCTTGGCAATCATGCAGGGTCCGCTCCGCGCCTTGCTTGGCAGGCCGAGCCGGCTGGCAAAAGCTGCGCCGTAAGCGGCCGGGGCTAAAGCGCCGAGCCCTTGTCCTTCTGCGCCTTGTAGAATTTCTTAACCAGCAGGTCGCGCTTGAGGCGTGAGAGATGGTCGATAAAGAGGTGGCCGTCCAGATGATCGATCTCGTGCTGAACGACGGTGGCGAGCAGGTCCTCGAACTCTTCCTCGCGCTGCTTACCCTCGATATCCACATAGCGCACGCGCACCATGGCAGGCCGCTGGACCTCGGCATACATCTCCGGGATCGACAGGCAGCCCTCCTCGTGCACGCGGGGCGTGTCTCCGGCTGACACGATCTCGGGATTGATGAGCATCAGCGGCCGCTTGGGCTCGTCCTCGCCGCGCACGGTATCGACGACGAGCATGCGCCGCAGAACCCCCACCTGCACGGCGGCGAGCCCAACGCCGGGCGCCGCATACATGGTTTCAAGCATATCGTCCAGGAAGGCGCGCACGTCCTCATCGACGGTTTCGACCGGCAGCGACTTTTCCCGCAGGATAGGATCAGGTAGTTTTATAATACGCAATTTGGGCATTCCCTGCACATAAGCGAAGGCGGCGCGCAGGTCAACGCCCGGCCGGCGCAGATAAGCCTAAAAGCGGCCGTTAAGACTACTGCCTTTCGAGCGCGCCGGCAAAAGGCGCCGCCGCCCCGCAGCCAGGGTCGGGGCACCGTTCGACCTCGACAGTCACATGGCTAAGCTTTGGCAGGCCCGCGAGCTTATCCTTATATGCCTGAGGCGGCTTCGGATCGCCTGATAGAATCGACACCGTCGCCGCATAATGGCCGGGGCCAACGCGCCACAAATGCAGGTCCGTAATGGCGTCGCCGCCAGCTTCGAGCCTGTTGCGCATCTCTGCCGCAAGGCCCTGGTCGGGTACGGAGTCGACCAGAATGGCGCCCGACTGCTTCGCAAGACCGTAAGACCAGCTTGCGATCACGCCGGTGCCCACCAATCCGACGATGGGGTCCATGAACGGCCAGCCGGCAAGCTTCGCGGTTAACAAGCCGCCAATGGCAAGCAGCGAAACCAGCGCATCGGCCAGAACGTGGACATAGGCCGCGCGCAGATTGAGGTCCTGATCGTGGTGATGGTGATCGCCGTCATCGCCGTGGGTGTGACCATGGTGGTGGTGATCGTGCTCATGATCGTCCCGCAGCAGCCATCCGCTCAGCAGGTTCACGGCAAGGCCCAGCGCCGCAATGGCAATCGCCTCGTTATAGGCGATGGCCAGCGGATGGATGAGGTGATCGATGGCTTCGTAGGCGATAAGCAGCGCGATCATGCCGAGAACGATCGCGCTTGTGAAGCTGGCAAGGTCGCCGAGCTTGCCCGTGCCGAAAGCGAAACGGCCGTCGCGGGCATGGCGCCGGGCAAAATAGTAGGCGAGCGCCGAGATGGTAAGGGCAGCCGCGTGCGTGGACATATGCCAGCCGTCGGCGACAAGGGCCAGCGAGCCGGATAGCGTGCCGCCCGCGATCTCGGCAATCATCATGACTGTGGTAAGCGCGACAACGGTCCAGACACGCTTTGCATTCTCGTCGTGGCTGGCGCCGAGGAACACATGCTCGTGCCGGTAATCCTCAACGGGGTGGATGTGGCTTGAACTCATCGCTCCTCTTAGACCTTTTTGCCATCTCAGGCGCAGGGCAACAGGCCATGCTGCGGCGCAAACAGGGGATCTTTGCGAAGGAGGGCACCATTTCAAGAGCCCCATGCGGCGTCAAGTGCCGCGTTCGGGCCGGCTCACGAGCGTCATTCCCGCGCATGGAGCGTGTGAAAAAATCGAAATTGCAGACTTCGGCGAGACTCCGCAGCGTCATTCCCACGAAGGCGGGAATCCATTTCAGCCGCTGGAACAAGACCTTAGCGTGGGTCCCCGCCTTCGTCACCTCGCTCGACGCAAAAACCTTCTCAACCAGCGATATCGGCGAACTCTACCGCGCCCGCTGGCGCATCGAAATGGCATTCAAGCGCTTGAAAAGCCTCATCGGTCTTTCGGCGCCGCCGGGCGAGGACCCAGCTGTAGCCAAGACCTGGATTTTGGCGCATCTCCTGATGGTCCTGCGCCCTGCCGCCAAGCGCCTCGATATCGTCCGCCGTGGCGTAGTTCGTATCGGCGAGCAGCCGGCTTGGCGTTTTACCCAACCGGGTTTCGACGGCCTCCGCCATGGGACGGGCGAAGCCTGCATCGTTCCGGCGGTCCGTCACATCGATTCCAAGGATAAAGCCATGGGCGGCGGTGACGGCCACCTGCACATTATACGCGGCCCGGACGGCTCCGTCCGCGAAGCGCATCCGGCGCGCATCCGGATCGGTGGTGGATGCCGCCGGTTCTTTCTTCTTGCGCGCCTCCTTTTTGGCTTGAAGCTTCTCAAGAGCTTCGCGCGCGGCTTCAACCTTTTCGAGGCGCTCGCGCGCCGCGCGCTCCTGGGCTGCCCGGCTGCGCCGGTTCGAGGCCGCGGGATCGGCCTCAACCTCGGCCTTCAAAGCCCGCAAATAAGATTTGCGGCTGGCCGGAGCCCTCACCTTCGTGCCCTGGCGATAATCTCTTCCAGGCTGAGCACGCCCGCCGCGAGCAGTGCCGTCAGGCTTTCCGTCAGAAGCTTATCGAGGAAAGCGGCCTGCCCAACGCGGAAATCCGCCAAGGTGTGGTAGTTCAGCGGAACCCCGCCCGCGAGCCAGCGATAAGCGAGCTCCTGACGGCAAAGCCGGTCGAGTTCGCTCGCCGAGCCGGTGCCCTTGGCCGTTGCGTAAAGCCAAAGCGCCAGCAAAACACGCGGGTCGATGGCCGGGCGGCCCGCCTCGCCTTCAACGGACTTAATCGGAGCGTAAAGCGGCGAAAGATCGAGCGTGCCCGTGAAGGCCCAGATCACCCGCGCCAGATGATCCTCAGGCAGCCAGGCGTCCAGGTCAATCAAGTCCCACGACAATTGCGACCGGTCCGCCTCGATAATCCGCGCCTTGCCCTTCATCGCCGTCCTCCCCGCCGATTCGCTCCTGACTCAATAAATCATAGCGCCGAAGCCGCTGCAGCGATTTTTTTCACACGCTCCTGCGCGGGAATGACGCTGCGGAAGGGCTCGAACGCCACAGCGGAAATATCAAGGTAATCAAGTCCCGGAACGGCGCTTGCGCCGTATCCGGGACCTTCAAGGGCGCCGGCATTCGTAGCGATCCCGGATAATGCCGTTGGCGTTTCCGGGATGACGGGCGCGGAAGCATTGATGACGGCCGCGGAAGTATTCGATCGGATTCGGAATAAGATCTATGCGCAGTATTCAATCAATTCTCGCTTGCGCTGCACAGTAGCGTTGCGGCACGAGCAAAGTTAATAGCGTTACGCGATCACGTAATGGCTTGCCATGCAGACCTATGATCAAATCAGATTCGCTGACAATTGGAGTAAACCAATGATATATGTCGTATCTGGCCGGGATGCTGAGCGTTATCCTGCGCTCATGGAGCAAGTGTATCAGCTACGTCATCAAGTTTTTGTCGGGGAACTTGGATGGAGTGATCTTGCGAGCGCCGATGGCCTTGAGCGCGATCAGTTCGATCGTCCCGATGCCGTCCACCACATCTGCGTGCGCGACAATAGGGTAGCCGGCTACCAGCGCATGTTGCCGACGGTTAAACCGCATTTGCTTTCCGATGTTTTTCCAAAGTTGTGCGAAGGCCCGCTTCCGCGCGACCTCGACACCTACGAGTTGTCGCGCTACTGCGTTGCTCCCGGCTTTCGTGAGGGACGCCGCGGCGTCAGTAGCGTCGGTAGCGAGCTGATGGCGGGAGGTGTCGAATGGGGACTGGCCTGCGGGGTGAAAAGGGTCGTCACCGAGGTCGAAACCATCTGGGTGCTGCGTTGGCTGCAGCTGAAGTTCCTTGTCCGGCCCCTGGGCTTTGAAACCAAGATTGGCAAGCAGCAGATCGTAGCGACTTCGTTGGAGTTCAACCGCGCAACCCTCCAGTCCATCCGCGATTACCGGAAGCACTGGCTCCCGGTCGTCTCGTTCCTTGGCGAGCACGAAGAAGAACGCATGGCAATGGCTGTCTGACACGTTCAGAACCCCGCCGATAACAACATCAGTACTTGGTGCGCGACTTCGCCAGCGGCAGCTAGCTAAGGGGATTGCGCGCCAACTATAGCCGATCCGCGAGCGCAATCCCGCTGCCGCATAGGCGTCAACCTTGTCCGGAGTCCCGACTATGGATAACTTTGTTATTGACCGTTGCGATGGCTTTCAGGCGATCTTCATGAATTGGACCGTCGACCGGCCTGGTTTTCAACCAGCCTCGTTCGAGGCCGTCACCGAGGCATTGAAGCTCGCAGACCTCGATCCCGGCATTGCTTGCAGCCTCTTCTTCGGAGTGCCGCGCTGTTTCTGCCTTGGCACCGATGTCAACGCGTTCGCGCAGATGAGCGCTCTCTCAGATCTGTCCGAAACAGTGCTGAACTTTTTCCGATCGCTTATCAACGCCAAGAAGCCGCTGATCGCCGCGGTTGACGGCACAGCGGTCGGGCTCGGGATGACCATGCTATGCCATTTCGACGCGATATTTGCCACCCCAGACAGCGTATTCAAGGCGCCATTTGCCGAGTGGGGACTGTCGCCCGAAGCGGCATCGAGTTTCTTGCTGCCCGAGGAGATCGGTTATCGCAAGGCCTTCGAGATTTTCTGTCTCGGCGGAGAACTTAGCGCAGCCGAAGCTGAGCGGCGCGGACTGATCACGCGCGTCGTTGAGCGAAAGGACTTGCGGATAACCGCTTTTGACGCGGCGGCGCGCATCGCCCGCCTTCCACGCCGCGCGCTCAACACAACGCGTGAGCTGCTGCGTCATCAGCGCGTCAAGCTCGTCCGCAGGGCACGAACCGAGACAGCCATCTTCCAAGAGCTTCTCAGCGACGCTTCGACCCAGCGGCGCCTCAAAGTTATGGCTCGCGCCACCAAGATGGCGTTGGCCGCGCAAGCGTCCCAGATCCAGGTTTGACATCCGTTCAATAACGAGCCGCACCAGAAGTTCCGCGCGCCACCCACCTATTTGGGTTGGTTAGCACGACACAGTAGAGCAAGGCCGTCATGCAAAACCAAACGCCCCACCCTTCATCTTCCGATCGACCGAGCAAGATCGTCGAGGATTTCAAAATTGGCAATTTTACTGCACAAGCGATGGACGACTTCGTAAGCGTCTTAATCGTTGCTTACGAGCAAGCCGTGCGAAATGGCGTTCCCCCTCATTGCGCCCTGGCGGCTATGCTCGATGTAGCGTCCTCGGAAGCCTTCAGGTTGAGAGCAGTCCCTCCGGCTCCCGCCGCGGATTGTTAAGGCATTGCTCAGAAATAAGTGAGCCGGGTGGCGCCGGAATCTTGGCCGGCTGCAAGGTGCAAAAAGGGGCGCATATCCATATGCGCTCAAGTAGCGCGACGCTAGGGATATGTAACCCTTTTTGCAACGCAGCAGGCGGCCAAGAGAACAAGCCAGATGGCGCAGTTATTTTTGAGCAATGCCTTAGTGCTTATATCAATGCTTGGGCGAAAGGGCCGGCATGTCTTAACCGGCGGTGAAGGCGGCCTACCGTCGAGACATGGTTAATGCGCCGATGGTAAACGGCGGGACGCGATATTTTCCGCCGCCGCACTTTTGCGAATCTTTTCTCATTTTCGGCCGAATTCCACGATTTTAGAATCCCGTTAAATATGGGCGCAGGTTTGAACTTAACCATAATGCGGCGCCGATGCCCCTGGACCGGGTCTGCCGTCGGTTAAATTTCGCGCGTTAAATCAATGCGGTAGCGACACTTAAGGGATCGCTAAGGCGCATGCCCCATAATGGCATCGTTGAAGAAAACGAGCGGCATTCGCACTTTTGGGGCAAGACATCGAAAAAGTGAGGTTAACGGCTATATAATCACGCAAGACGGGGCAGGGCCGCGGCGAGCGCCTCATGGATACCCGGAGGGAAAGAATGAGCGGGCAAGCGGAATTTTGGGACGAGCGCTATAGCGGCGAGGACTTCTCTTTTGGCACCGAGCCCAATGCGTTTCTCGCGTCTCAAGCGCATTACTTGAAGCCAGGCATGCGTGCGTTGGTGCCAGGCGACGGCGAGGGCCGCAACGGAGTTTGGCTGGCGCAGCAAGGGCTTGCGGTCGACACGGTGGATGTCTCGCAGGTTGGCGCGGCGAAGGCGCTGGCGCTGGCCAAGGGGCGCGGCGTCGAGATCGGCACCCAAATCGCGGACCTTCTCGACTGGGATTGGCCGTCCGGGCGCTACGATATCGTCGCCGCCCTCTATATCCATTTCTTCGATGCGGATCGCCCGCGTATGCACCGCGCGATGCTCGATGCCCTCAAGCCCGGCGGGATCATCATCCTCGAATCCTTCCGCATCGAGCAGATGGAATTCCAGAAAGTCCATAGTTCGGGCGGGCCGAGGTCGGCAGATATGCTGTGCTCCAGGGCCAAGCTTGAATCCGATTTCGCCGGCGCCACATTCCTGCTGCTTGAAGAAGCGGACGTGGAACTCAACGAGGGCCACCGGCATAAAGGCGCCGCGGCCGTCATTCGTGCCGTGATCCAAAAGCCGCTATAATGCACCCATGAAGACGCTCAAACTGCTCGTTTCTCCGGCCGCCCTTTGCATCTGGGCCATTTGCATCTGCGTCGGCTTTTCCATCGCGGGCTCGAACGCCAGCCGCACCGTGACGTTCAGCCAGGAAACGAAATACGGCTACGCCAGGGCCTCGTTCCCGATCCACATGCAGCGCTGGGATGAGACGCTGTACAACCTGCTGACGGCGCGCGCGAGGGCCGAAATCGCCGAGTTCCTGAAAGGCGCGGAGCAGGACGCGGCGGCGCGGCCCCAGGAGGGGGAGGATGCGCCGGCCTGGACGCCTTACTCGCAGTCCTCCGGTTTTATTGAGCAGTTCCGGACGCTTAGATATGTGAGCTATCTTGAGGTGGCCAACATTGTCCACGGCGATGCGCAGCCGGCGGTGGGCTTCAGAACGGTGAACTTCGACAAGGAGGCGGGCCGCGCGCTGACGCTCGGCGATTTTCTCGAAGGCGCGGCGGACAGGTCCAAGGCTTTGGAAGCGCTCGCCGCATACGCGCGCGCCGATTTGAAAGACCGCACGGGCGAGGAAGGCGAGGAGGAGAGCGAGGCCCTGCTCGATCTCACAAGACCCGATCTCGGCACCTACGAGCGCTTCACCCTTTGCCCTTCGGCGAAGCTCGGTAGCGCCGCGGGGCTGACGATCCACTTCCCGCCCGCCACGGCCGGTCCATACGCGGGCAGCGATTTCCACATCACGGTGCCCTATACCGTGTTCGCCAAGTTTCTTAAGCCCGGGATGAAGACGCTGTTCTCGGGCGAGCCAAGGCAGGCGGAGGTATCCCTGGCCAGTGCCGGCATCTGAACGGCAGGCGGCGGGAGCCGCGCTCCTCTTCGACGCATTCGGGATACAATTAGACAATTGTGCGGTTCAGTCTTGGCTGCTATGTGTGCTGAGCATGTCCGCGATTTTCGCACGGAGGCATTACCATGGTCCGTGTCTGCTTTTCGTCGCTGTTGCCGCTGGTTTTGCTGGTGGGGTGCGCCACGGGGCAGGCGCAAGCCCCTGTCAGTCCGCCGGCACAGGTGAATAACGCTCCGGAAAAAGAGACCCTTGCCGACTGTGCGAGGAAGTCTTCCGTTGCCGGCGCATGGTCGTGCGTCGCGGGAGACAAGACCTCACCGTAAAGGCGGCATTGGCGGCGCACGGCTGCGGGCTAACGCTTCATTTCTCAAGCGTTGTTCGCCTCGCTGGAGGCCGGCCCGCGAGCCCTCCTGCTATTTTCCGTGCCTTCTTGCGCGAGGTGGCGGCGAAGCTGAGGTGGAACTCGTAATATCCTTGTGCTAATGCAGGCAGCTCTAGCTCCCGCGCTTCCTCCTAGCGCACCAGCACCTTGGATTACGATGCCGATGACAGATGGAGAAAGCTGCCCTGGCGGCGGCGCGCAGTGCAATTACAGCGAAATGCACGAGCTGGCACTCGTTGAAAAGGTCATGCGGGAAATCGAGCAGTACAACAAGGACCGGGACACCGATCCCTGCCCCGTTTGTTTGCGCGACGCGATGCTCGCGGTTGCCGCGCTGCTGCATATGGAGGCGGGGCGGCTCGGCGCCGTACCCTCGCTTGCTGGCGCGCCGGAAGCCCTGGAGGAGGAGTTCGGCGAAGCTGCCCGCGAGAAGCTTCGCGCCATCGCCGAGGCCACCGCTGCCCTCCCCATCGGCTTAAGACAGTAAGCCATCGGCGTGCCGGCAAGGCTGCCCCCCTTACAATTCGATACGATTTGGCCGAAAAAATTAGCGGACCTTAAGCCTTCCTGGCGGGTTTAACTCCGCGGACATGCGGGAAGGAGGCCTACTCATAAGAAAGTGGGCTTTACATGCGGAATATTCTCACCGTTACCCTGGCAGCCGCCGGGCTTTTGGCAGCCAGTCAGGTCTCCTTCGCGGCCGCTCTTGCGCCCAGTCCAGGTAGCCAGAAGGCGCTGGAAAGCAGCCAGATAATCCCTGTCAGACATGGCGGCGGCGTAGGCATAAGCCACGGCTCCATGGCAATGGGACCTTCCGTGGGAATGGGCCATGGGCCGATGATAGGACATGGCATGATGGAACATGGCATGATGGGACATGGCATGATGGGACATGGCGAGATGCATGCGCGCCATTTCCGGCGCGGCCGTTTCGGATTCGAGCCATTCTACGGCTTCGGCTTGGATTATGGCTACCCCGATTGGTATGGCGGCGGCGAAAGCTGCTACTGGAATTGCCGGTCTCAAGGCAATGGGCCGCGCTTCTGCCGGGCAAATGCCTCGGAGTACTGTTACTAAGGCCGGATATCCTGGCTTTAGGCGGGCCGGCGGAATACGCCCCGCCTGGTGCCCGGAAGCTGCATGGCCCAAGCCCGCAGCTTCCAGGCAGCGCGCGCTGACGCCGGATTTGCCGGCGGGCGCGGACGGCCTCTTTGCGCGCGCCGCCAACCAGCAGCACGAAATAACCCACCGGCCCTGTTTGCCCCAGAGGCCACATCTTGCATTTGTATGCCTCTTTGACGTACATTATCCACAGAGGTGAAGCCAATGCCCAAACTTTCCGAGGCCCGCAAGCGCAGCAAGCCGCTCAAACAGCATCGCATCGCCGCGCGCGTCACCGGCGAGCAGCACGCGCTGTTCCAGCACGCCGCCGATCTGCAGGGCCGCTCGCTAACCGATTTTGTGCTGGCGACACTGCAAAAAGAGGCGGTGCAAACGATCGAAACGATGGAAATCATTCGGCTCAACGCTGAGGAAAGCCGCAAACTTGCCGAGGCGCTGCTTGGCCCTCCGCGCGAACCGAGCGAATATCAGCTCGCCATCAAAAAGCGCTATCTCGAAACCGTGCGGCATAAGTGAGCGCTCCGGCTCTCTTCCGTATCGAGCCGCTCGGGCCGCATCACGGCCGCGCCGGATTTTCATGCGGCATCGACGCACTCGACCGCTATCTCAAGACCCAGGCGGGACAAGACCGCCGCCGGGGAGCGGCGTCGTGCTTCGTGGCCATTAGCGAGCAGAACGGCCTTGCCGGCTATTATATGCTCGCCATGACGAGCGTCTCACTCTGCGAGCTGCCCGCCGAGATGGCCAAGAAACTGCCGCGCTATCCCAAAATCCCCGCCACGCTCCTCGGCCGGCTGGCCGTCGATCTCCGCTTCCGCGGCCAGCGGCTCGGTCCTCTTCTGATCTTCGATGCCATGTCGCAAATGGTGGCGAGCAAGATCGCGAGCACCATGCTCGCCGTTGACGCGAAAGACGAAACGGCGGTGGCGTTTTATGTGAAATTCGGCTTCCGGCGCCTCGGAGCCGGACGTTTGCAGTTGTTCCTGCCCCTGCACGAAATCGCGGCGCTCGTTGGCGATAGGACATGAAAACCCGGCCATGACAACGGGCGGTCCGGGAATTTCCGCGCACATGGATAACGGACGGCGGACGAATACCCCCCCTCGTGAAGATCCCAGGTTGACGCAAGCGGCGTCCGGGATGAGAATAAATAAGGTAGTTGCATTTCAGAGCGGGAGCCGGGACGGTATGCCCTATGCGAAAGCATTCCGCCGTATCCGCTATGGCTTGCGGCGGCCGGATCGCGGCTCGTGTCAACGGCCGGCGAAGCTCGCGCGGTTGGACACATAGGCTGGCGCAAGATTAGGCGGGTAACCTGCCGCTACAGACAAATGGCAATTGGAATAGCTCTGTCCAAATTGTGCGTAGGTTTCAGCTAAGCGCTGCGGCGAAAGCATTTTTTGGGGTTATAACGTCCTCGCCCCCCTCAAGCCAGCGCCGCCAGCCAAGATAGCTAGGCAAATATTCGGTGGCGACGCCGTTGAAGCGGCTGAGCCATTGCTTAAACCTGCTGCCATAAGCATTGACGTTCTGGATGTGCAGTACCTTCTCGTGCACATGTTCACCTTTGCTGGCGATGATGAGTTCATATTCGATGCCCTCCGCATCGGCGAAGGCGATCAGCGCCTTGTCGCCGTCCATGCACAGCAGCGTATTGTCCTTCGATAGCTTGCCCTCAAGAACTGGACGCACAGCCGCCTCGGAGCGGTCCGGCAATACGCCGTCGATATGAGCGCCGGTGCGGTCGCGGGCAATCAGGATCGGAATTTGCTCAGCCGATAGGCCTGGCTTTTCCGCAACGCCGCCTCGCTTGCGCGCCGGGCGCGGCAGCTTGCGCCGGCCTTTGAAGCTTTCCAGCAGGAAGATTTCGTCAACCTCAGCGATGCCGGCAAGCGATTGATCCTTCGATTTGTTTTGCGCCTTCAAAAAGCGGTGGCGCCACTTGAAGGCAGTGTTCTTGCTGACTTTGCACACCTTGCCGGCCTTGCGGACCGGTAGCGATTCATTGAGCGCCCCGGCATATTTCAGCCAGCACTCTTTCTTACGCAGCCGTGCCAACGGCGTGCCGGTTAGCGGATTGAACGTCCGCTTGCAGTCAAGGCAGCGGCAGCGCTTCAGCCCGTTCCTCTCGCGGCCCCAGCCTTCGGTGCGCCCCGATCCGCAATGCGGGCACTTGGGATCGCCCTCCAAGCGCTCATTCAGAAGACGCTGCACCTCGTCACCGTCGCCGCGTTGCTGTAATGCCGCGATTGCCTTTTGGGCTTGCGCGTGCGTCACTTCCGCTAGCAATTCATCCAGCCGCTGTTGAAATTTGCGATGTTCCATCGGGTGCCCTCCTGCCGGACCGGTACGCCCAGGATGCCCCCGAATTGCGGCGAAAACCTACGCACAACTTGGACAGAGCTATTGGAATAGAATAGCTTTGGAGTAGAAAAAAGATGAATTTGGACGAAGCGGTTAAAGCGCACGCCGGGTGGAAAATGAAGCTCTCCACTTATCTCCGTCACCCCGACAACTCGATCAATGCCGCCGAGGTAGGCAGCGACAATCGTTGCCCCCTTGGCCAATGGCTGCATGGCGAGGCCAAGAAGACCCTATCCAGCCTCCCCGAATACAAAACCCTCGTCGCGGAGCATGCGCGGTTCCATCGCGCGGTCGGCGGGGCGGTCGAGCAAGCGAACGCTGGCAAGAAGCTGGACGAAGGGCATCTGTTCGGCTGGGATAGCGACTTTGCGGCTTCCTCGCGGAATATCGTCTCGGCGGTTGTGCAACTGAAGAAGAAGGCAAACCTAGCCTAGAGCTGGCAATTGAGCTTGAGCCGTGGATAGCCGTTACCGCGAAGGCGGTAAGCCCATTTGCGTCGGCGGAACAAGCTCTTAGGTTGATACTCGCATGCTCTGGCATGACAACCGGCAATACGGGTCTGCTTGCGATCGCGCCGCGCGTTTAGCGTGCCGCGCCCTAACCCACAGCGGCGCCGATGAAATCGAGCTCAAGCCGGCGCCTGTGCGGGGCGGTGCGATGCTCGATCAAATAGACCTCCTGCCAGGTCCCAAGCGCCAGCCGGCCGTCGCGCACGGGCAGCGAAAGCTGCGCCGCGGTTAGCATCGTCTTAATATGTGCGGGCATATCGTCCGGGCCTTCGCTCCGGTGCCGGTACTGTCCGCCTTCGGGCGCGAGCCTTTGCAGCACCGCCCCGAGATCGGCCAGCACATCGGGATCGGCATTCTCCTGCACGCAGAGCGAGGCCGAGGTGTGGGCGCAAAACACCGAGAGAAGCCCGGACCTCACGCGCATGCGCGTGAGGAAGTTCTGAAGCTCGGCGCCTACGCCATAAAAGCCCGGCCCTCGCGTTTCGATGCTCAGTGTGCCCGCTATGTGACAGGTAGCTGCGCTCATGCTTACGATTTCTCCAAAAAAAATGTCTAGCTTTAAGCTGCGTTTACGCCGTGTTTGCATTTCGTAAGCATAGTAACGGCTTAGTGGCGAAAAAGCACCTTCGAGAGGGCCCGCGGCAAAGAGCGCGTACCGGAAACAATGTCTCAGCATGGCACAGCGAAGGCCGGGCACGGCGGCACCGCCGGCGGCGGCGGCGATGGCGGCACAGCCAGGGATGACCCGGCTGCCGAAGCCGCGCGCGTGGGCGTTGCCGGGATCGGCCCCGAGGGCGAGGCAGGCACAGCTTCCGCATTCGGGGACGGTCAGAGCGAGGCCGAGGCGCAGCTTTACGCCTACATGGATCTGATGACGAATTCGAAGCCGGCCAGCGGCTTCCCGCCGCTCGACGAGCTGAACGCGCGGCTGAACGAGGAGCCATACCGGGACAGCCTGCTCTTTCCCCGCGCGGACGGCGATTTCTCCCGTGCGGATGACGATTTTCTGTTTGGCCCTTCGCAAGACGAGGCGTGGCCCGAGCTGCGTGCCGTGCCGCTCGGCGAGCCTCACCGCGGCCTGGAATGGTTCGACCACCGCTTCAGCGAGCTTAAGGAGCTTCTCGCGAAGAAGGACGAAGGCACGCGCGAGATCGAGCAGATCAAGTCAAGTCTCGGTGAAATCCTCGTCCGCCTCGAAAAGATTTCGGCGGACATGCCAGATGGCACCACCCTGGCTTCGGTCGAGACGAAGCTTACCGCGGTGTCGGGCTCGCTCGACGCGGCGCTGGAGCAAAGCGCCACGGATGCGAACCGGATTTCGCGAGCCGCGGAAGAGATTCTCGCCGCCAGCGCCCGGATGCAGGAAGCGCCAATAAGGTTCGAGACCGCGGCGCGCCAGACGCTGGAGGGCCTGGGCCAAACCGTGGCCGCAACCGCGTCGCGCGCGGCCGTGATGGCGGCGAACCAAGTCAGCATCAACCAAAGCCCGGGCGCCGGGTTAGGCCCGGTCGAACGCCTGGAGGCGGAACTGCACGCCCTAAACCTGCAATCGCGTGAGTCTGGCGAGCGCACGGCGGCGGGGCTCGATCGCGTCAATAACACACTGCGGGACTTTCTTGACCGCGACCCTGCTGCAGGCCGCGGCAATTCGAGCGCCCCGCCGCCTAGAAAAAGGACAGGCTTGCACGTGCCCATTTCCGGCAATTCCGCCATCTACAAGCCCGGCAACACGGGCTTTGGCGCAGCACCCGCGAGCGAGCCGCGGCTCGATACGATCCAACTCCGCGATCCGCCGCCCTCCGACCCAAATCTGTTCGAGGCGATTCGCGAGGCGGACCGGAGGCATGTCAGGAAGAAGGCCGCGGACAAGCCGGAGCCTCGCTCCAGCCTGGGCGGTGCGCAGCCGGCTTTCGCGGGCGCATCCGCCTTCCTTGAGGACGAGAAGAACGTGCCGCTCGGCGGCATCGCGGCTGTCGCCTTTATCCTGCTGCTGGTGAGCGCCGCCCTGTTCTATCTCCACACGAAGGGCCGTATGGATGGCGTCCACATGTCTGCCATGCCGGCCGCGGCCGAGCGGCAGGTCCAAGTGCCGCAGCCGGTACGGACTGTGACAGCTCCCAAGGTTCGCGTCTGGCAAAACGGCCCCGCGCTGCTGACTGCCGCGGATGAGAACCACGGCCCGGAGGCCGCCGCCGCCGCTGAAGATCTGGAGACGCTCGAAGCCGCGGCGCGTCACGGAGACCGCGATGCGCAGTTTCGCATCGGCATGCGCTTCCTGAACGACAGCGCCCTGGACGGCGGCCCGGCGGCAGCGGCGCGCTGGTTCGCCAAGGCGGCCAGCCAGGGCCACAACGAAGCCGAGTTCATGCTGGCGTCGATGTGTGAGCGCGGTGCGGGCGTGGAGAAGGACGAAGCCAGAGCCATCGCGCTCTACCGGGAGGCGGCAAGTGCTGGCCATGTGCGCGCGATGCACAATCTCGGCGCAATGCTTCTCAAGAACGCCTCGGCGCAGAGCTACCGCGAGGCGGCGGCCTGGTTCGAGCAGGCGGCGGCGAGGGGTTTCCCCGACAGCCAGTATAACCTAGCGCTGCTCTACGAGCACGGGCTTGGCATCGAGCAGGATCTGCAGCGCGCCTATCAGTGGTACCTCCAGGCCGCGAAGGCGGGGGTCAAGGAAGCGGCGGCGCAGGCCGAGCGGCTCCGGCGCACGCTGCCGTCCGCGCAGAACGAAACGGGCGGCGGGCAGGCGATCCAGGCGGGCTCCTGGCGGCCGGTGCTTGAGGACACGAAGAAGAGCGTAAGTCTCGGCGGCACCGCCAAGGGCTGATCCAAACCCGGCAGCCGCATTTACACGGGGACGGCGGATGAGCTGCGCGCGCTGGCGCAAGCCTCGATGTTTCGCTTGACGGCATGAGCGCTAATCGACATAAGTCACCGCATGGTGACAAAGAACCTCCCCATCGCAGCCCGGCGCGACTCCGGTGAAACGAAGACCAGAATCCTCGACGCGCTGGCACGCGTGATTGTCCGCGACGGTCTGGCTGCCACCGGGATTAACGCTCTCGCCCGCGAGGCTGGGGCCGACAAAGTGCTCATTTATCGCTATTTCGGCGATTTGGACGGGGTCTACCGCGCCTACGCCGAACGGAGCGATTTCTGGTACTCGAACGCCGCGATGCTGGCTGGCATCGAGCCTTCGAAAGTGACCTTGCCGCAAGCGGTTAAGCTCTGCCTGCGGCGGCACGCCAGCGAAATCAGAAAGCGGCCCGTGACCTTGGCTGTACTCGCCGCGGAGCCAGCCCAGCGCACGCCCTTGGTGATTGCGCTTGAGGCCGTGCGCGAGCGGCGGGCAACCGAGCTCGCGGCGTGGCTTGCTGCCCATTACGAGCTGCCGCAAGGCTTCGACCTGGAAGCAGCCTCGATGCTTCTAGGTGCTGCGATCAACTATCTTGCGGCACGATCGCGCACGATCCGCGTCATGAGCGGCGTGGGAATTGCGACCGATGAGGACTGGGATCGCATACTTTCGGCCGTGGATCGGATCGTGGACCGCATCTTTCCGGAGGCCGGCTCATAACGTCATTGCGAGCGAAGCGAAGCAATCAATGGCAACGCGCAGACAATTTTACATGGATCGCCACGGCAGCTTCGCCGCCTCGCGATGACGATTGAGTTTCATTTGTCTTGTATGTCACCACAGGGTGACTTGAAGGAGGGCGGCATGAAGAGTTTAGCGTTGAGGCGGCGTCAGGTGTTATGGGCCGGCGGGGCGGTGACGCTTGCGGCAGCGGGCGGCGTCGTGCTGCTGGCAAGGGGCAGCTCTTTCGCCTCGCCGCCCGGCGGCGCCTATGCGCCTTGGGACTTGTGGAACGATCCTTCCCTGCGCGGCACACCGCTCGCGCTTGTGGCGGCGGGGGTCTTGGCGGCCAATCCGCACAACACGCAGCCTTGGCTGTTCCGGGTCAGCGACAGCTCGGTCGAGATTTTCGCCGATGCGTCGCGGCATCTGGGCGCAATGGACCCGTTCTTGCGGGAGATGCATATCGGGCTTGGCTGCGCGATTGAGAACATTGCACTGGCAGCGCCGTCAAACGGTTACGCGCTGACCGTCGAGGCGGCGCCCGGGTCGCTCGTCACGCTCACCGAACGGCAGGCTCCCATCCATGCCGCCACGCTGCGGCTGAAAAGACTTGCCGCGCCCTTGGCTGCGCCGCCGCTTTACGAAGCCATTCCGCGCCGCCACACCAACCGCTATCCTTATGAACGCGGCCAAGCGCTGCCCGCGGCGTGGCGCGAGGCGGGGGCAAATGTCTCCGCCGATGCAGAAATCCGCATTTTCTTGTTCGAGGAAGGGCCGCAACGTGCAGCCGTCGACGCGGCTGTGGTCGAAGCTACGGAAGCGATCGTCGCCGATGCTCCAATGATCGGCGATAGCGACCGCTGGATCCGCACCTCTTCGGTTGACGTGGAGAAATATCGCAGCGGCCCCACTCTCGACACCGCCGGGCTTTCGTCCTTGACGTTGCTGCTTGCGAAGCTTCTTCCCGATCTGCCTGCCCGGGTGAGCCACGATGCGTGGCTTTCCCAAACCCGCGAGAGGCAGCTTGCCACAGCACCTGTTACCGGCATCGTCGCCGTCCGGGATCGCTACGGCAGGCCTGCGGCACTCAAAGCGGGCCGCGCCTGGCAGCGCCTCCATCTCGCGTCGACGCTTGCGGGCGTGGCCATGCAACCGCTCAACCAGCCTATGGAAATGGCAGACCGCGAAAAGCAGCTCGGGCGCCCTCCGCTCTGGGAACGGCGGCTCGCGGCGCTCATCGGATCGCGCGATTGGCAGCCCACCTTCCTGTTTCGAGCGGGCATTTCAACGTGCCCAGCCCCTCCGGCCCCCCGCCGCGCCCTTCATGACACGCTGGCGGGCTGACCCGAAAAACAACGGCCAAATTATACCAGCCGCTGTATGTCTTGACCGCTTTCCGTCATTGCGAGCGGCTTCAGCCCGGTACAATCCAGAAGCCGCAAACACTGCGCTCTTTTCTCTCACCCTCTCAGAATGGTGCCGCCTCGTTCAATGGTTGGCTGCCTGCCGCGGGGGCGGTTTGCGCGGCATGTTTGGGTCCGGCGATTTCGGTGAATATGGTGACCGCCGCGTAAGGGGTTTTCTCGCCTGGATGGAACAGCGGCTCGGAGCCGGCGGAAATCCAAACGGCGTCACCGTCTATGCGTCTCACGCCCATCACGATATCGGGGGAGCTTTTTCCTGTGCGGAGCGAAACAGCGGCTGGATAATCCTCGGCCGGGAACGGTGTGCCATCCTCGCGGACGATGGTCCAGGGCAGTGAGGCCAGGGTGGCCCCTACCATCCGTTCGGCGCGCATGCCCAATATTTTTTCGGCACGGGTATTGGCGGCGTAAATCCTGCCGCTGGCAAGCTGCATGACGATGCCTTGCTGCATGGCATTGAAGATTGAGTGAAATCTTTCTTCACTTTCACGCAAGGCATTCTCGGCGCATTTGCGCCCGGTAATGTCGAGTACGGACGCGAGCGCCACCGGCTTGCCGGATATCTCCACCCCGCTGCCATAAGTCTCGACGTCGATAAGCGCCCCATCCTTGCGTACGCCTTTGAACGTGTCGTTAGCCCATTTGATTTCCCCGGCTATGCACCGGCGCAGGGTTTCCCGCATGAACGGGCGGTCGTCTTCCACAACAAGATCGAGCGGCAACATCTTCCAGATTTCGGCCTCGGTGTATCCGAACATTTCCGCGAGCCTCGGATTGACGTACGCGAAGCCCTCCTGATCGATGATGGCAAGACCCAAGGCGGACTGTGTCGCAAGTTCGCGGAACATTTCCTCCGATTCCAGCAACGCTTTCTCGGCGGCCCTGCGCGCGCGGGTGCCTTTCTCCATCGCCAAGGCGCCCTCAATCGCGGGTGGGAGCCGCGCCAGCCGGTCTTTCAACACATAATCCTTGGCTCCCGCCTTGATAAGCTCGACCGCCTCGATGTCGCTGAGGGCGCCGGTGACCATGATCACCGGAATTTCGGGATGCAGCTGCTGCGCCAGTTTCAGGGCAGCCATCCCGGTGAAGCCGGGCAGCTTGTAATCCGAAAGGACGATGTCTGGCCGGAACTCGTCGAGCGCGCTGGCAAACTCGTCCTGACGCTCCACACGCTTCGATGTGAAGATAATGCCCGCCTTTCGCAAAGCGTGCTCGGCAAGTTCTGCATCCGAGGCCACATCTTCCAAGATCAAAACGCGCATTTCCGCGCCCGCATCGTTCTGTTTCATTGGCGGATTCACCTTATTCATTTCAACACGACCGGCGAATGGTTCACTACCAGCCAGTAGAGACCCAATTCGGTGATGACTTTATAGAAGGCGTCGAACTCCACCGGCTTGCTGATGTAGCTGTTAACCCCAAGCTGGTAGCTTTCGGCGATATCGCGATCTTCTTTCGAAGAGGTGAGCACGACAATGGGGATTGTCCTGGTTCTACTGTCCGCCTTGACCCGGCGTAGCACTTCCAGCCCATTCACTTTTGGAAGTTGCAAATCCAGCAGGATAACCTTGGGCACGTCCGCCATATTGCGGCTGCTGTAAGCGGCGGTGCAAAAGATGAAATCGAGCGCCTCGGCGCCGTCCTTCGTCCATACGAGCTTGTTGGCGAAATTATTTTTCCTCAGCGCGCGTATGGTGAGCTCTGCATCGGTGGGGTTATCCTCCACAAGCAGAATCTCAACTTCTTTCATCGGCTCAGGCATAGCCTTCGTCCTCTTTGCATGCCGGTAAGGTAAAATAAAACGCGACGCCTTCGCCGGGCTTACCTTCCGCCCACGCCCTGCCTCCATGCCGTGCGCTTGACGATGGCGAGGCCGATATCTCGTCGCCATCGGTACGCCCGGCGAAGCGGTACAGTATTACATCCCGTCGCGATACCGCAGGGCCTTGCTCCCCAGCCAGAACCGGACCCGGTCGAGCAAAGGAAGCGAAGCCTTCAACAGGCCCAACATTTCAGTGTGCCCCAGGCGCGTGGCCATCATCAAGGCGGTTTCGCCGTAACTGTTCTTGGCGGTTACGCAAGCCTGCGCGTTGAGCAGGGCCCTGACCACCTCAAGGTTGCCGTGGCGGGCTGCGATGAGCAAGGCTGTGTCGCCATCGCTTCTCTGTGCATTCACGTTCGCGTTTGCGGCGAGCAGGGCGAGCACCACTTCCAAGTCTCCCTTGGACGACGCCCTAAGCAACGCCGTTTCGCCATTTGGCAGGGCCGCATTTACATCGGTGCCCGCGGCGATCAATGCTTGTACCATTTGGAGGTCGCCGTTGGCTGCGGCAATGAGCAAGGCGGTTTCGCCATCGTGGCGTTTGGCACGCACATCGGCACTTGCGGCGAGCAATTCCTGGACGATTTCCAAATGGCCGCCGGATGCGGCGGCGAACAAGGCCGCCTCGCCGCCGCCGGCCTTCGCGTTCACATCGGCCTTCGCGGCAATCAAGGCCCGCGCGACTTCCAGATGGCCGCTGGACGAAGCCCCAAGCAGGGCCGTGCCGCCATCGTACCGCTTGGCGTTCACATCGGCACTTGCGGCGATCAAGGCTCGCACGATCTCAAGATGGCCGTTGGCTGCGGCAACGAGCAAGGCGGTTTCGCCATCGTGGCGTTTTATGTGCACATCCGCGCCCGCGGCGAGCAAGTCTCGCACAATCTCAAAGTGGCCGGTGAGTGCCGCCATGAACAAGGCTGTACTGCCGTCGTCGCGCATGGCGTTTACGCCGGCGCCCGCGGCGAGCAAGTCCCGCACAATCTCGAAGTGGCCGGCCGATGCCGCCACGAACAAGGCTGTACTGCCGTCGTCGCGTATGGCGTTTACGCCGGCGCCCGCGGCGAGCAAGTCCCGCACAATCCCGCAGTGGCCGATGGATGCCGCCATGAGCAAGGCTGTGCTGCCGTCGTCGTGTACGGCGTTTACGTCGGCACCCGCGGCGAGCAAGGCCGGAACCAGCTCGGCGTGGCGATTGGACAACGCTCTCAGCAAAGCGGTGTCACCGTCGCCGCGCTTGGCATTCACATCGGCCTTCGCGTCGAGCAAGGCCAGCACCACGTCCCGGTGGCCGTTGGAGGCTGCCCTGAGCAAGGCCGTTTCGCCAGGGGACAGCCCCGCGTTCACATCCGCCTTTGCGTCGAGCAGGGCTCGCACCACCTCCAGATGGCCGTTCGATGCCGCCGCAAGCAACGCCGTTGCGCCATCGTCGCGCTTGGCATTCACATCGGAGCCGGCAGCGAGCAAATCCCGCACGATTTCCAGATGGCCATTCGCTGCCGCCATAAGCAAGCCAGTCTCGCCGTGAAGCAGCTTGGCGTCCACATCGGCCCCCGCCGCGAGCAAGGCCCGCGCCACGGCCAAGTGGCCGTTAGAGGCCGCCTCCACCAATGCTTGACGGTTGTAGGCGCAGCTCCACAAATCGGCGCCTGCCGCGATCAAAGCCCGCACGGTCTCCAGGTCTCCCCTGGAGGCCGCCGTTAGCAACGCGGTTTTGTTTTGATTCCGGGCGTGTACATCGGCGCCCACGGCAATCAGGTACTGCATGATCTCCAGCCGGCCGCCCGACGTCGCCCTCAGCAAGACCGTTTCGCCGTCGTGCCGGCAGGCGTTCACATTCGCCTTTGCTGCAACCAAAGCCCGCACCATGCCCAAATGGTCCTTGGCGACCGCCCTTAGCAGCGGCGTTTCGCCATCGTGGCACTCGGCGTTCACATCGGCGCCCGCGGCGATCAAATCCTGAACGATCTCCAGATGCCCATTCGCCACCGCCCTTAACAACGCCGTTTCGCCATGAACAAGCCCGGCATTCACATCGGCGCCCGCGGCGATCAAGGTCCGCAGCACCTCCCGGTGGCCATTCGATGCCGCTTCCACCAGCGCGCAGCGATTATAGGCAGAGGACCTCATTTCGGCGCCCGCTGCGATCAAGTCCCGCACCATCCCGGCGTCGCCATTCGCAGCCGCCACGAGCAGCGCGGTTTTGTTTTGGTGCCAGGCGTTCACATCGGCACCCGCGGCGATCAAAGCCTGCACAATCCCGGCATGGCCGCCCGATGCCGCCCGCAGCAAGGGCGAATTGCCATTGTGCACCGCAGCGTTGACATTCGCCTTCGCCGCGATCAAGGCTCGCACCACCTCCAGGTGGCCATTCGATGCCGCCCGCAGCAAGGGCGTGTCGCCGTTGCGGAGGCTGACGTTCACGTTGGACTTCGCGGCGATCAGGGCCTGCACGATCTCCGCATGGCCTTTCGACGACGCCATGAGCAGCGCTGTTTCGCCATCGTAGCGGCTGGCGTTCACATTGGCGTTTGTGGCGATTAAGGCGCGCACGATCTCCAGATGTCCGCCGGCCGATGCAATGTGCAAGGCCGTTCCGCCATCGTAGCGCTTGGCGTGCACATCGGCGCCCGCGGCTAGCAAGGCTCGCACCATCTGCAAATCGCCGCTGGACGATGCAGCGAGCAAAGCGGTTTCGCCGTCGTCGCGCTTGGCGTTGACATCGGCGCCCGCGGCAAGCAAGGCCTGCACGGTCTTCAAATTGCCGTCGCATGCGGCCTTAAGCAATGCGGAGCCGCGATTTGCCCCCGCTTTCGCGGCAGGCGCACCATGATACACCACCTGGTCATCTTCCGTTGCGGTCCCTTCCGCCGCAAACGGCGAAGGAAACGCACCCGGCACTTGAGCAGGCTTTCGCCTCCAAAGGTGCATCGTTAGATGATGGCCGATCTGTCTCAAGCGAGATATCCCGTCTAAGCAAAGGCTATGTTCTAAGCATCATTGTACAACCTTAACATGCATAAAGGATTAATGCCTCCGCCTCGCATCCCAGGTTGCGATGCCGGCTTGGTGTGCCAGCCTGTGGAGGAAGCGCGCGCCTGTTTCAAACGCATCGGGCGGGCTGACTGAGGCGGTCCTGGATTTTGGCTGTTTTTTCCGGACCTTGCCGCGCTTTGTTCCAATCTGCCTATAGTTATATATTTAATCCGTTCCCAAATCGTAGCGGCTGTTTGCCGCGGAAATATTTTTTTGAGATATCCGGGCTGAGCGTGCGGCACTACGCGGATTGGAGCCTCAACCAGAGCCGTATCCGGTCCAGCAAAGGAAGCGAAGCCCTCAACAGGCGAGCTATTTCGCTGTGCCCCAGGCGCGTGGCAATCGTCAACGCCGTTTCGCCATGGATGTTCTTTGCGGTTATGCGGATCCTCGCGGCGAGCAAGGCCCGTACCATTTCCAGGCTGCCTTGCCGGGCTGCTATGAGCAAGGCTGTATCGCCATCGCTTCGCTTGGCGCTCACATCGGCCTTTGCGGCGAGCAGGGCCCGCACGATCTCCAAGTCGCCTTTCGATGACGCTACGAGCAAAGCCGTGTCGCCATTCCGCCGCACAGCATTCACGTTGGCGCCCGCGCGGGGCAATTCCCGGACAACCTCCAAATTACCGTTCGAAACCGCGCTAAGCAAAGCCGTTTCGCCGTTGTCCCGCTCGGCATTTACATCGGCGCCCGCGGCAAGCAACTCCCGCACAATCTCCACGCACCCCTTGGAGGACGCCCTGAGCAAGGGGGTAGCGTTATCGTTTGCCCTGGCGTTCACATCGGCCTTTGCCGCGAGCAAGGCCCGGACAATCTGCGCCTGGCTGCCGGACGAGGCAATGAGCAAGGCTGTTTCGCCGTCCTCGCGTTTGGCGTTCACATCGGCGCCGGCGGCCAGCAATGCCTGCGCGATCTCAGGGCCGCGGGCGGATGCCGCCATGAGCAAGGCTGTTTCGCCGTCCTGGCGCTTGGCGTTCACATTGGCGCCGGCGGCCAGCAATGCCTGCGCGATCTCAAGGCTGCCGGCGGATGCCGCCATGAGCAAGGGTGTTTCGCCATCCTGGCGCTTGGCGTTCACGAAGGCGCCGGCGGCCAGCAATGCCTGTGCGATGTCAATGCTGCCGGTGGATGCCGCCATGAGCAAGGGGGTGCTGCCATCGTTGCGTCCGGCGTTCGCATCGGCGCCGGCGGCGAGCAATGCCTGCACGGTCTCGATGCTGCCGGTGGATGCCGCCATGAGCAGGGCCGTACTACCATCGCCCAGTTTGGCATCGACGACGGCACCGGCACTCAGCAAAGCTGGAACCACCTCCAAGTGGCCGTTGGATATCGCCCTCAGTAAAGCGCTGTCGCCATCGTTTCGAGTAGCGTTCACATCGGCGCCCGCGGTAAGTAAGACCCGCACCAGTTCCGCCCCCCCATGGGAGCATGCCTTCAGCAAGGGCGTTTCGCCATTGAATAGCCCCGAGTTCACATCCGCCTTTGCATGGAGCAGGACCCGCGCCACCTCCAGATGTCCGTTCGATGCCGCCATAAGCAGCGCCGTTGCACCATCGTAGCGCTTGGCATTCACATCGGCGCCCGCGGCGAGCAAATCCTGCACGATCTCCAGATGGTCATTCGATGCAGCCAATAGCAGCGCCGTTTCGCCGTGGACCAGCCTGCCGTTCACATCGGCGCCCGCCGCGAGCAAATCCCGCACTACGTCCGGATGGCCATTGGCTGCCGCCTCCACCAATGCCTGGCGATAATAGGGAGAGCCCCACAAACTGGCACCCGCCTCGATCAGTATCCGGAGGATTTCGCGGTGTCCGCGGGATGCCGCCGTCAGCAGGGCGGTCTTGTTCCGGCACCAAGCGGATGCATCGGCGCCCGCGGCCATCAAGTAACGCACGACCTCCGAATGGCCATTCGATGCCGACCAAGACAGGGCCGTTTCACCGTTGCGCAGGGTGGCGTTCAGATTGGCCCTGGCGGCAACCAGAGCCCGCACCATCTCCAGCTCGCCGCTGGCTGCCGCCCTTAGCAAGGCCGTTTCGCCATTGTGGCTCGCGGCGTTCACATCAGCGCCCGCCGCGATCAAATCCAGCACCATCTCCAAATCGCCGTTGGCTACCGCCCTCAGCAATGCCGTTTCACTTTGAATGAATCCGGCGTTCACATCGGCCTTCGCGTCAATCAAAGCCCGCACCACTTCCAGGTGACCATTCGACGCCGCTTCCACCAGCGCGCGGCGATTATAGGGGGAGCGTTGCACTTCGGCGCCCGCGGCGATCAACTCCCGCACCAGCTGGGCATTGCCATTCGAAGCCGCCACGAGCAATGCGGTCTTGTTTTGGTGCCAGGCGTTCAAATCGGCGCCGGCGGCGATCAAGGTTCGCGCGATCTCCAAATGGCCGCCCGCCGCGGCCCTCAGCAAGGGGGTGTCGCCGTTGCGCACCTCGGCGTTCACATTGGCCTTGGCATCGATCAAGGCTTTCACCACCTCCAGGTGGCCGTTCGCTGCTGCCTCCGCCAACGCCTGGGGGCGGAGGGGAGGGCCCCTCAAATTGGCCCCGGCGGCGATCAAATCCCGAACGATCGCTAGATGGCCGTTCGCTGCCGCCCTCAACAACGGCGTGTCGCCATTGGAGTGACAGCCGTTCACGTCGGCCTTTCCGGCGATCAGCGCGCGGACGATCTGCGGATCGCCTTTCGACGACGCCATGAGCAGCGCTGTCTCGCCATCGTAGCGGTTGGTGTTCACGTCTGCCTTTGCGGCGATCAAGGCGCGGGTTATCTCCAAATGCCCGCTAGCAACCGCTATGAGCAAGGCTGTGTCGCCATCGAAGCGCCTCGCGTTCACATCGGCGCCCGCGGCGAGCAAAACCTGCACCGTCTGCAAATTGCCTTTGGACGCGGCCGCGAGCAAAGCGGTTTCGCCGTCGTCCCGCTTTGCATTCACATCGGCGCCGATGGCAAGCAATGCCTGCACGGTCTTCAAATCGCCGTCACCCGCAGCCTTAAGCAGGGCCGCGACGTCTGCTCCAGGGGGCAAATCGACCTTGGCGGCGGGCACATTCCGGCCGGCCGCGGGCGCGCTATTCCCTGCCGCAGCCATTTTCGCTGAAAACGGCAATGGAGCAAGCGGGGCTTGAGTGGCATTTTGCCCGCGAGCGCGTATTGCAAAGTGATGGCCGAACGGTAGCAAGCCGAATATCCCATGCAAGCAGAAACTTAGCCCGGACTCTATCGTGTACAATCTTGGCGTGCATAAAAGATTAATCGAGGCCAAGCGCTCTCCGCGCGCCTTCGGCCCGGCGGCCAGCCGCAGCGATGCTCACGGGAAAATAAAGCGGAGCGGGTTGCCGGCCGGATTTTTTGATCTATCGCAAGGCGCACGCCGCATTCATGTAATATCTTGCAACGCTAGCGTGAAAGTCTCGCCCATATTCCTTCACTCGGGCATTTTTGTCCCACGATCCCGAGCAATGGCCAATCCATGACGGCGATAATAAAGATCTTACAAGAAGAGCATCGGAACATCGAAAAAATACTCAATGTTCTTGAGAAAGAGCTTGGCGTATTCGACCGGCTTGAGCGGCCAGATTATGAAATCCTGCTCCTCGCTGTCGAATATTTCCAAGACCATCCTGCCCGATGCCATCATCCGAAAGAGGATGTGGTCTATCGGGCGCTGGTAGCGCGCGATCCTGCCGTTGGCGTGGCCGTCGGCGACATCGAAGCCGAGCATCGGGAGCTGGCCAACCGGCTGCACCGGTTCGCCGGCATCGTTAACAGTATCCTGATTGAGCAAGAAGTTCCGCGCGAGACCTTCGATAACGCCGTTCGCGACTTCGTTGCATTCGAGCGGCGGCATATGGAACGGGAAGAACGCGTTCTTTTTCCAGCCGCGCTCAAGACGTTGCAGCCGGAAGATTGGGTAGCGATAGACGCACGATTGACCTGCGGGAACGATCCGCTGTTCAATCCCGCCGTTGAAGAAAAATTTCACGCTTTATGGGAATGGATCGTGCGCTGCGAAGAGGAGAGCGAAGCGGCACGGCGTCAGCCGGCGCCCGCATAGTGCATCTTCGCCAGGACTCCAAGCCCTTCGCGCCGCGATAAATCGGGAGCTGGTCAGGCCGGCCGATTGCTTCCAGCTGCGATCCCAGAACCGTCATCGTGAGGCGGCAAAGCCATTGCGGGCGCCCACGGCAACTTGCTGTTTACGCTTGCATTTTTGCTGATGGATCGCTTCGAGGCCGATACGAGATCCGGTTGATTGCTTCACCATCCGCTGGCGTCATCCCGCTCCTCATCGCGTGTGGCCGGAGGCGGCCCAGATCGACCGCGCGGCGCTATTGCGCTGCAACTTTGCCGGGCGGCCTGTCGGCTAGCCGACAGAAACGGACAAAAATGGCGCTAGCGTAAGGGGAACGATGGAATGCGGCTTCGGGAAAGGCCGGCACCTTAGGCTGACCATTTCTGGATCGCATCGCTGACGGTATCCCCGCCGCGCTTTGCATAAAGGGTAAAAGCCATGATCCCGGTAAAAATTAAGAACAATGTGTTTTCGCTCAGGTCCAACCATTGGGACCGCAAACTGTTCGACGAACTCGTTCCGCTGCCGGACGGCACAACCTACAACGCCTATTTGATCAAAGGCAGCGAAAAGACCGCTCTGATCGATACGGTCTATCCGCCGAAGACAACGGAATTCATCGCCGCCTTGAAGAAGACCGGCATCGAGCGGCTCGACTACATCGTGGCCAACCATGCTGAGCAGGATCATTCCGGCTCCATTCCCGCCGTGCTCGAACTATTCCCCAATGCCAAGGTTGTCACGAATGCGAGGTGCTGGAGGATGATGACCGATGTGATGCCTCTCGATAAAAGTGCATTCGTTGAGGTAAAGGATGGGGAACGGATCTCGCTGGGCGACAAATCGCTGCAGTTTATTTTCCTGCCCTGGGTTCACTGGCCCGAAACCATGGGCACCTATCTGGAAGAAGACCGGATCGTGTTCCCCTGCGATTTCCTCGGCTCGCATCTGGCGACGGGCGACCTGTATGCCGTCGACGAAGCCCGCGTCGAAGTGGCCGCTAAACGGTATTACGCCGAGATCATGATGCCTTACCGGCCTCACGCGAGAAGCGCCCTGGAGCGCATAGCCGGGCTGGCGCCCCACATTATCGCCCCAAGCCACGGACCGGTGCACGCCAGGCCGGCCTTCATTATGGATCTTTACCGGCAGTGGACGTCGGACGAGGTCAAGCCCCAGGTCGTAATCCCTTACGTGTCAATGTACCAAAGCACCGCCGCCATGGTTGAATACCTGACGGACAGGCTGATGGAAAAGGGGCTGACGGTGCAGGTTTTCAATGCCGTCGATCTGGATTCAGGAGCGCTATCGATGGCCCTGGTCGACGCCTCGACCGTGGTTTTCGCCTCTCCGGCCGTACTTGCCGGGCCTCATCCCAGCATGGCTTACGTTGCTACCCTGGTGAACGCACTTGCACCCAAGACCAGATACGCCGCGATGATCGGCTCGTATGGCTGGGGCACCACCATGCCCGATGTGCTTATGGAGATGCTCCGCGAGTTCAAGGCGGCGTTTTTCGAGCCGGTGCTGGCAAAGGGCACGCCGAGGGAGGAAACCTTCTCAGCCCTTGACGAACTCGCCGAAGCCATAGCCCAGGCCAATTTCTCAAACGCCAAGGCCGGGGAACCGGCAGCGCTGACGTGAATAGTCCGTAAGCGCGGAGCCCGCGCCGCCGCGGCACGCGAAGCGGCAAACCTTCGTCCGTTTCGGGACGCCCGCTGCCGCCAAAGCGGTCTCCCGGCGGCTGGCATAGGTCTTTGCTGCACCATCGGTCACCTCTTGTTAACGCTATTGCGCGGCCTTCAGCCTGTTTCGGGCCACCTTTTCAATTGTATGCAATTATAGCACAGGACCTTTACCGCTTCGTTAAGTGCCAAAATCCAAATCCGGTCATTGATTTTCTTCGATATTTCACGCAGGCACGCCGGCCCGCGAATGGTTAATCCGCAACTTGCAAATATATTTAAACGGATTTGAGAATCGTCGGAATCGACCAAAAAGCGGAAAAGATCTGCAAAAAGTGGCGGGCGAAAAATATGACGATTCCGCGTTTACCATGCGCGCATTAACCACGATAGCGCCCTATGCGACGCGGACGCTTCCTTAACCCGGAGCGAATGCCGCATCTGCTTTGCGCGGCTGCTCCCGGACCGCCACCGTGGCCAGGCCCGCCTCGCAGATGACGGGTGCGGGGCCGGAACGGTCAGAATTTCTTGCGGCTGCATAAGCCGTTCATCCTAATGGTCCAAATCCAACGCTTGGCGCCCATTCCGGCTGCTGTCCCGACGGCAGTGTAAGGCCGTGTGCGGAGCAAGCGGCTCTCGAAAAATGCTCACGCTACAATGCGTGCTTTGGAATCCCATAGCTGGCAAGTTGCTTGGACAGCGAAGGTAGACAGCTTCTTCAACGTGGGCCTTGCTCACCGCGACTTGGAACCCATTGATGCAACGCCTTTATCACTCAGAGTTTATCAGCGCCTCAGGTTCGTCAGGAGTGATCCCATCGAAGAAAAATCGCACGACATATCGGTCGAAAGGTCCTAGAGACTTAATCCCTAAGACGGCATCTCTTCCGAGGGACTTAAATCGCTCAAGAGCTTTGAGAAGGTCCATGTCCGGATCTTCGAAATCAATTAGACCGGCCGCATGGATTTTCTTCGAAATCATTCGCGGTAGGCCGTATTCTTCAAGATGGTATACCGAAGTCGGAAGGAATGCGCGGCTCATTCTCCCTACGAACTTCGAGATATCCACCGAAGGGTTCACGATAATCTTATGAAGCTCATTCGTGTCACTGAGAAGAGCTGACAATTTGAATGTGACCGTTCGCTCCAGTTTGAAGAATTCCTCTATGTCGATACCATCTTGTCTTAAGGAAGAAATAAGCTGAGATAGGTCACGATTCCAATTGTATGCAATCGCCTTGGCCACAGTCACTACGTTAGTCCATGTCGTATCCCAACCACCCGGTTTGAGTTTGAGCACCTTGTAAAGCGTGGTGTCCCAGTCGGCAGGATTGGTTGAGTTTAGATAGCCAAATCCCCGCCACGTATCGGGGGATTGCTTCATATCTGTGGCCAGTCGCAGTAGGAAATCTGCGTCATTATCCTGCAAAATGTTTTCCTTCTTAAGCCTTGCGAATTGTTGCTCTCCAATAATGGATGCCATCTGATTCCTATATTCGACAATTCGTTCAACTTGACGGTCGGTCAGCTGGGCTGCATCGCTATCTTCGTCAAGGGTTCCCAGCATTTCGTCAGGAAATTCAATCTCAAGTTGCGCATCTTCGGATTTCGGCGGCGTATCTAACAGGTATATATTTCCTACGAAGTATTTAAACATGCGACCGCCTCGGCCAATGATATTCTTATACGTAAAATCTTTAAGGTTGGCGCTTCCAATCTTGCTCCGCCAAACGATTACATTCTGCGCAGAAGTGTTGACGCCCTCAATGATGGAAGATGTGGACACAATGCTGTCGAACCCGTCCTCGTACTCGAACAATTTAATCTGTAGCTGGCTAAGGCATCGGTGCATGCGGCCATTATGAACTCCAACTGCTCGCTCAACTAGATCGGCTAGCTGCCAATCTGCTTGATAGTTCTCCCTAAGCCACCTAGCGAATGCAGAAGTATATATCCGATCCACGGTAGGTAATCCTTCGATCACGAGGTCAGTGATTTTTTGAATTTCCGAGTAAGTGCCAGCGTATACAAGTGACTTCTGGCTGCCCTCAGAAATCAACTCAACAAGCTTCTTGCCCTTTTTAGTGGCGTCGCCATCTAATTCTTTATATGTTTCTTGTATATCCAAGTACACTGTATTAAAATCTAGAAGCTCGATGAAATCCATATCGCGCGTGAATGCGTTGTCGCTAAGTTTTTTGATATTCGGCGCGAGGTAGTAGCGTTGGACTGCCTTCTTTGAAAGCTTTAGAATTGCTTTTATGAGGGAGGGTGCGCGGTCAGGATCGTGCTTTTTGCTGGCCTTATAGAATTCATCCACGACGAGAAGATCGATTTTTTCTAGAGATGCTAGGTAACCAAATGCGCGTTCCTGCGGAAAAATAAAGATGTTTTTGGAGCCGAGCCGGGTGTCAGGTGCGGTTATGATGGTGTAAAAATCCGAAAATTTCTTGAAGAGCCGCCTGCGTGTTTCGTCCATAAGCGCGATGGTAGGAACTATGATCACTACCGCATCGGGATGTTTCGCGGCGATAAATGCGTCGATGATAAAGCTCTTTCCGAAGCTCGTTGGAGCGCTCACCGCGATGCTCTTTCCGTCCAGAAGTCTGGCGAGGACGCTGGATTGTTCGCGGTGCAGAGTTGCCAATCGACGGCCGACGTCGACCTCGAATGCGTGATATAGGTATTTCTGATCCCACGATGCGCTTGCAAGTCCTTCTTTCAGGTAGGGAAACAGACCGGTTGCCCGGATCATGTGGTTGACCACTTGCGGGTATGGCTCTTTCGTCTGATGTAATTGAGCTAGTAGCCGTATCAAGAGATTCCTGGCGGCGACCTCGTTCCGCACTGACAGCAACGCATTGATTTCTTGACAGGCATCAAAAATGTCCATCATTTCTGACCTTTTAAAGAGGCGGCAGTGTTTACAAACGCCTTAACGATCTCTTTCTTGCTTGGGACCGGGAAAAGTATGAGGTGGAAGTGCAGATCATCGTATTTGTGAACTGCACCAGCCTTTGCGAGCTGCTTAGAAAAATAGGACTCTGCCCGTTCTTTGTGGAATGCAGATATCTTTGCCTTGTAGGCTTCCGACAAGTCTATCGTCCCTGCTGTCGCGACGCATTCGTGTAGCAAGAGAATCGGGATATGTATTCGCGATTTTAGGTTGTCGATCGATTCTCGGTTATCCAAGGCGGCCTTTATCTTGTTGCGAAGCTCCGAAGCAATCGGCAGCTCATCCAGGTCCGAGACGCTCGTTATTATCGCGTTTTCTTTCTTAAGCTTATCAGTCGATAATGAATTTAGTACAGAACCAACTACCGCATCCAACCTGGCGTCGGCAATGGAATTGTAAAACTTCGCCTCGCCGAACCAAAGTGTAAAATCGTCGCCGTCAACACAATATGAACGCTGTCTGCCCCTTTGGCATTATCTTGAACATTTTGCTTGTAGAATATCTTTGGAACGACGGGTAGCGCGCCGAAACGATGGCGCATCAATCCATATAAGAACACCTCTGCTATTTCGCTGCCCTGACCCACCTTATCCTTGTCAGTCAATCTAAGGTTTTTAGCAGCCGCTAGAAGGCCGCTGTAGCTGTTGTCCACAAGTGCTAATCGCTCTCTCTGAGACAAGGCCGTTTGAGCTATGTTATCCCAAATGTAACTCTGGAATTTGGTATACTGCCACTTTTTATCCTCGAAACCGTTGATTAAGCTCAGCACTTGCTTGTTGATTAGGCTCGTGAGCTGAGGAACGGAGGTAATTTGGGAAAGCGTGTCCTCAATAAGGATCTCAAATGCGAAACCGGCCATTGATGGTGATGCTCCCCCCCGACTCAAACACATAGCGCAATTGTTTTATTGTAGCACACGTACATAGAAAGAAGGCAGGGCATGCTAGCCACGTGAGCGTTTTTCAGTTCGATCAAAGCTAGGCTGATCCAAGACGATATGGCACGGAAGTGCAATAAGGGAGCGCCGAGACGCAGCATTGGCGCAAGCTCGCGTAACGACCCGCGGGCCTCCTGCAGGTCGGTTAGCTTGACCCGTGTTGTGTACCCCCACCTGGATTATCCCCTCGGAGATCCAAAAGCGGCCGTGGATATGGCGGGCTACGAAGCAAACGCGCATGTCTCTTTTCGACCCACCTCGACCTAATGTACAGGGCGCCAAACGTCAGATGTTGACCGCTAGAAGCGGCGGCCGCAGCGCGGGAATGACGCCGCGGAGTTTTCCCGATGCCCGCAATTTCGATTTCTTCACATGTTCCTTTGCCGGAACCACGCTGGTAGGCCGTATCGTGGGGCAACCGGTTCAGGTTAGGGTTGTAAGTTGTGAGAAGAGGATGCTGTACCGTGTCATGACAGCAAAGACTTCGACAAAAATTTCCAGAAATTTCTGTTAGCAAATTTTCGACGGTGGCATTTGCGACGATCCTGCGCTCGCAAGACTGTTCGAAAGCCGCACAAATTTGGCGCGTATCAGCCCCGCTCAAGTTCCCGGCTTTTAATCCCTGGCAGCTAGTGTGGCCGCGCTCACGCTCTTTCGCTCGCGCGCAAGAACAATGGCCTGCAGCCTCCGAACCATGGGCGTTTCATGCATCCGCACATCCTGGCCCGAGCCTCCCCAAGCGCCATGCCCCCCTGCGACACTTCTTCAGCTGAAGGTGTCAGCTAGCCGACAGCGGCGAGACAGCCTCAGCGCTAGCTTCGGCAGGAAGAATAGAGGTGCGGCTCTCGGAAAGGACCTCATTTCATGTTGGACCATCTTTCAATCGCGCCGCTGATGGCATCTCCGGAAACGCTCGCCTGGATAGGGGCGGCCGTCCTTCTTCTGGGGGAAATCGCCGCGCTTCTAAGCCTGCCCAATCTCATATGGACGTTCCTGATCTCGACGGTTGCCGAAGCTCGGCTACGTCCTGATCGGACTTGGCCTGGGCGGAGCCGCCGGCGACACCGGGGCCTATATGCATCTCGGCTATCAGGCGGCGATGCGCGGGCTCGTGCTTATGGCCGGCTGGTATCTCATCCGCCGCACCCGTTCGGCAAACCTGAACGATCTCGCGGGCAGTGGCGAGCGCATGCCGGTCGCGGCCACGCTGTTCGGTTTCGGCGTATTTTCCGTGATGGGACTGTCGCCGTTTAAGGGCTCGTTCTCCAAATTCATCATTCTCTACGCGGCCATCGAGCGGGGACAGTGGCTTGTGGCCATCGCAGGCACGCTCGCGACCATCGTTGCGGCGGTCTATTACATGCTGGTCATCCAGCGGGTTTGCCTGGAGCGTTCCGAGAGGCAAATCGCTCTAGCGCCCGCGCCGCTGCTCGCCATGCCGCTTGCCTTTGTGCTGATGGCGCTCACGGTTCTAATCAGCCTCTGGCCCGCGCCCTTCGTGGATTACGCCGCGGCACTTGCCGGGTTTGCCGGTGCGCAAGGCGTGCCCCAATTCGAAACGCCCTGGGCGCTGCCCGTCCTGGTGCCCTATCTTGGCGGTTTCGCGGTCTATCTCCTCGGCCGGGTATCGGCACGCCTGCGCGATGTGAGCGCGGTGCTGCTCGCGATTGCGACAGCCACCATCGTGGTGCTCGACGGCAGCCTCGATCCAACCTCGAAGCTGTTCGCGATCCTGTTCTCGGGCATCTGCCGGCCTGATGATCGTCTATTCGACCGGCTACATCGGGCGAGCCGCGACAGCCAACCGTTACTATTTCTTCGCCTTTCTGATGACCGGCTCGCTGATCGGCCTCACGACGGCGCATGAATTCGGCAATTTCTACGTCTTCTGGGAGCTGATGACCTGGACCTCCTATTTCCTGGTCGTCCACGAGCAGACCCCGAAAGCGCTGCGCGCCGGGCTCGTCTACTTCCTGATGTGCGCGGCGGGCGCCTATGTGATGCACTTCGGCATCCTGCTGGTGCACGCTCAGACCGGCTCGTTCGAGTTCGCAGAGCTTGCCGCCAAGGCCGGCGCGATCCCGCCGCTGGTTGGCGACAGCTATCGCCGCCTGCTTCTTCATCGGCTTCGCCGTGAAGATGGGCCTCGTGCCGCTGCAAAGCTGGTTGCCGCTCGCCCACCCGGAAGCGCCGTCGTCGATCTCCGGCCCGCTGTCGGGCATCCTCACCAAGGCCGGCCTGTTCGGCATGGTCAAGGTGCTCTACGTGGTGTTCGGCGCCAGCGCGCTCGCGCGCTTCGCGTTCCAGGGCATCGATGTGAGCACGGTGCTGATGGTGCTGGGCTGCCTCACCCTGATCTACGGCGAAATCCGCGCGCTCTTCGAGCTCGAGCTGAAGCGCATGCTGGCGTTCTCGACGCTCGCGCAGATCGGTGAGATCGCCGCGATCCTCGGCATCGGCACGGCGCTGGCGAACGACGCCGCGCTCCTGCACGTCACCAACCACGCGGTGATGAAGACCCTCCTCTTCTATGCGGCGGGCGCCTTCATCCTGCGCGACTGGCGGGCGGCGCATCGAAGACCTCGCCGGGCCTTGGCCGCGTCATGCCGTTCACCGCCGGCACCTACGCGCTTGCGAGCTTCGCGATCATGGGCCTGCCGCCGTTCTCCGGCTTCGTCTCGAAGTTCCTGATGATCTACGCCGCGGCCGCAGAGCGGTCATGTGCGCCGTCGCCGCGCTGATGCTGCTGGGCGGCATCATCGGCGTGGTCTACTACACCCGCGTCGTCAGCTTCCTCTTCTACCATCCCTATAAGGGCGAGGCAGGCGTCCGCGAGGCGCCGGTTCCGATGCTCGCGGCGATGGGCGTGCTCGCGGCGGCGATTATCGTCGGCGGCTTCGCGCCGGGCTAGCAGTTGAGCCTCATCGGCCAAGTCGGCGATCTTTCGGCGCTGCGCAGCGCGCTGCCAGAACCTGCCGCTGCCCGGCCTCGTCGCCGACTGGCCGGCTGGGCGCGAGCATCGCCATGGTCGGCGCCGTCGCGGTGCTCCTGGTTGGCCGCGTGTCGGTGGCTTGGTCCGGTGGCCTTGCAGTTGCCGATGCTGATCGCAGCGCTCGGCGGCGTCATCTTCGAAGCACCGTCGCTACGACCTTCTCTCCTTCTGCTTCGCAGTGCTGATCGCGGGCGTCGGCGCGCTCAACATGCTGCACTCCACCGCCTATCTTGCGCACAGCCATCGCGCAGGGACGTTTCTTCGCGGCGTTCACCGTGATGATCGCCGGCCTCATCGGCATGACGCAGGCGAAGGACATCTTCAGCTTCTTCGCCTTCTGGGAGCTGATGAGTTCGCTGGGCGCTGTGGGCGGCGATCGCCCATGAGGAAACCACGGCCGCCCGGCGCGAAGCCTTCAAATACTTCCTGTTCAACACCGTCGGCGCGAGCTTCATGTTCCTCGGGCTCGCGCTGATCGCGGCGCAGGCCGGCACGTTCGAGCTCGCCAAGGTCGGCGCGGCGCTGATGCAGCTTCCCGCCGCGACCGTCGCGCCCGGCGATCGTGCTGGTGTTCCTCGGCCTCGTGATGAAGGCGGCCATGCTGCCGGTGCGCATCGACTACCAGATGCACCCGGCGCTCGCCCCGACGCCGGTCTCCGGCTACATCTCGGCGGTGCTGCTGAAGAGCGGTCCCTGGGGCGTGCTGAAGCTGTTCGTCGTGTTCGGCGGCGCGGCGCTCTTCGACAAGCTCGGCGGCAGGTCCACGGCCAGCCGCTGATCCTCTACGTCATCTCCATCATCGCCGGCGTCACCATCCTCTATGCCGGCGCGATGGCGGCGATCCAGAACGGCATCAAGCTGCTGCTCATCTACTCCACGGTCTGCCAGCTCGGCTACGTCCTGCATGGCGGTATCGTTCGGCACGTCGCTCGGCGTCGCCGGCGGCCTGATGCACTTCGTCAACCACATGCTGCTCAAGGACGCGCTGTTCCTCGTCGCCGGCGCGGTGATGGTTGCGAGCCATGCCAACATGCTCGACGAGCTTGGCGGACTCGGCCGCCGCATGCCGATCACCTTCGGCATCTTCCTGTTCTCCGGCCTGTCGCTCGCCGGCATCCCGCCGCTGAACGGGTTCTCGTCGAAGTGGGTGATCTTCATGGCGGCCTTCCAGTCCGGCCATTGGCTGCTCGGCGCGGCTGCGATGATCGGGAGCCTGTTCACCCTGGCAGCCGTGATGAAGTTCGCGCACGCGGCCTTCATGGGCACGCCGACGGCCAAAGCGCTCGCCGCCAAGGAAGCGCCGCTCGCCATGCTGATCCCGATGGGCGTGCTCGCCGCAGCCAGCGTGGCGGTTGGCCTCTTCCCGGGGCTGCTGCTTGTGCCGATCGCGGCAATCGAAGCCCAGCTCGGCATGGAGCCGATTGCCGCCACGCTTACCGGCCCGCTTCCAGGGCTTGAAGGCTGGAGCCCGCTCCTTCTGTCCGTGGTGACGCTGATCCTCGCCACAGCGCTTCTGCCCTGGCTGCGGCTTGGGCACCGGGCGGGCATCGTCCGCACCAACGTACATCTCTGCGGCGTCACCGACATGCCGCGCGACGAGTCCGGACCGAGCTACGGCCGGCCTCTACGAAACGCCCGATGCCGTCATCCGCCGTGCCCTGTTCGTATCGCACCGCGCCGGCGAAGGCGAAGAGGCTTGAGGGAGGCCGATCATGGCAAACTCATCCGCTATACTCATCGCTGTGCTGCTCTTCCCTGGCGGGCTCTTCGCCCTCGCGTTCGGGCTCGCGCTGAAAGGCGCCGACCGCCGCGTCGCCGCGCGGCTCCAGGGCCGCGTCGGACCGCCGCTCGCCCAGCCGTTCTTCGACATCGTCAAGCTCGGCTTCAAGCGCACGATGGTGCCGGTCGAGGCTTGCGAGCCGGTGTTCCTCGGCGCGCCGCTGATCGGCGCGGCCTCGATGCTGCTCGCGGTTACCCTGATCCCGATCGCCGGCGTCTACGCGCCCGATCCGCATAATCGGCGACCTGCTGGTCCTGCTCTATCTGCTGGCCATCCCCGGCGTCGCGCTGATGATCGCCGGCTCGGCCTCCGGCTCGCCCTACGGCGCCATCGGCTTCTCGCGCGAAATGGCGATGATGCTCGCCTACGAGGGACCGATCGTGCTGGTCGTCGATCGCCGTGGCGCTGCGCATCGGGCTCGCCGAGGGCAGTGCCCGACGTTCTCGCTCACCGAAATCGTGCGCTATCAGCAAGCGCACGGCGCATTCCTCCTCGACCCCGTGATGTGGCCGGCTGTTGCGGCCTTCGCCTTCTTCTATCCCGCCAATCTCGGCATCGTGCCGTTCGACATCCCCGAGGCCGAGACCGAAGTGCTGGAAGGCCCGCTGCTCGAGTACTCCGGCCCGGCGCTCGCCCTGTTCAAGGTCATGTCGGCGCTGAAAGCGGTCGTGGTGCTCGGCCTCGGCGTCGCGCTGTTCATGCCGCTGCCGCTCACCGGCGTGCGTCGGCTTCGGCGGCTTGGCTCGGTCAACATGCTGGTGCTGGTCCTGATCGGTGTAACCGCCGTGCGCGTCGGCGCGGGCCGCATGCGCATCGACCAGGCCTTCGTCTTCTTCCTCAAATGGCCGCTGGCGCTCGCCGCTCGTGAGCCTCGCTCGCCGTCGCCTACTTCACCGCGGGAGGTGTATTGTGACCGTTCTCGCAAAACTGAAAGACTTCGCCGCGCGCTCGCCGTGGCTCTACCGGATCAACGCCGGCTCGTGCAACGGCTGCGACGTCGAGCTCGCCACGACAGCGCTCATTCCGCGCTACGACGTCGAGCGCCTCGGCTGCCAATATTGCGGCAGTCCGCGCCACGCCGACATCGTGCTGATCACCGGGCCGCTGACCAGGCACGTGCTTGAGGCCGTGAAGCGCGTCTACGCCGAAATCCCCGACCCGAAGGTGACGGTCGCGGTCGGCGTCTGCCCGATCTCCGGCGGCATCTTCCGCGAGAGCTACGCGGTTTGCGCGCCGATCGACCAGTACTTCCCGGTCGACGTCAACGTGCCCGGCTGTCCGCCGCGGCCGCCGGCGATCATCGAAGGCGTCGCCAAGGCGATCGCCATCTGGCGCCAGCGGCTGTGAGGAGGGTGCCATGAACTTTCTATCCCTCTTCGCCCGCAATCTCAGACGGGGTCCCTACACCGAGCCGTTCCCCTTCGGCGCCGCCATCGCCAGCGCCCAAGCGCCTGCGCGGCCGCATCGCCTTCGATCCGGCAATACTGCGAAGGCTGCCTGCTGTGCGAGAAGCTCTGCCCGTCCGGCGCGATCAAGTTCACCCGGACGCCCGAAGGCCTGACCTTCGATTGCTGGCACCCGACCTGCGTCTTCTGCGGCACCTGCGAATTCTATTGCCCGACCAAGGCGATCCACCAGACCAACGACTGGCAGTCTCGCGCATCTCCAAGCGGAGAAATTCGCGCATGCCGAGCACGGGCTGATCCCGAACCATGTCTGCGCCGACTGCGGCGGCAAGGGCCTCGACACGGTGCCGAACGTCGCCAAGGTCAAGCCCGCCGCTCTCGGAGGAGGAGCTGGTACAACTGCGCGCGCGCTGCCCGAAATGCCGCAACAAGTTCCTCAAGAACAGGGGGAAGAAGCCATGACCCGCCTGCCCGTAGACATTCAGACGCAAGGCTCGCGTGCCGCCGCGCCCGCCGGGATCGAGTACTCCTCCACGACCACGCAGCATGGCGTGGTTTCCGCGTGGTGCGGCCTGGCGAACAGCGAGGAGCTGCTGCCCGTCGGCAAGGTCGCTGCTCGAACTCGGCGCGCGCCTGTCGATGGTCTCCGCGCGGCAGCCTCCCGCCCCTGAAGAAGAGGACGAGGAAGAAGAAGTGAAGAAGCCGGGGAAGGCGAGGCCGTAGCCGCCAAGCCTGAGAAAGTGCCCCCCAAGACCTTCGGCGGCACGCCGCTCGACGGCACGTCCTACGAGATCGACTACCACTTCGATACTCGGCGGCGACTCGCTGACCGTGATCGCCTACGTGCCCGCCGGCGGCTCGATCCCCTCGCTCACCCCTCTTCCGCCCGGCCGACTGGCCCGAGCGCGAGATGATGGAAATGTACTCCATCGCCGTTCGCAGACCATCCCGATCCGCGCCGCCTGTTCCTCGATCCAGCCATCGACGCAGCGGTGCTGGAGCGGCTGATCCCCTACTCGATGCTGGTCAACGCCGCTAGCACCAAGGCGCTGTGGGACAAGGTTCTGGCCGAAAAGGGAGGCGCATCATGACCACAAATATTTCCAAGACCAGCAAGCTCCCCGTCGGCCCGCTGCATGTCGCGCTCGAAGAGCCGATGTATTTCCGCGTCGACGTCGAAGGCGAAACCGTCCGCGACGTCGACATCAACGCCGGCCACGTCCATCGCGGCATCGAATATCTGAGCACCAAGCGCTCGATCTATCAGAACGTCGTGCTGACCGAGCGCATCTGCTCGCTTTGCTCGAACAGCCATCCGGAAACCTTCGTCATGGCCGCCGAGCAGATCGCCGGGCTCGAAATCCCCGAGCGCGCGGCCTACCTCCGCGTGATCGCCGCCGAGATCAAGCGCATCGCCTCGCATCTCTTCAACGTCGGCATCCTGGCGCATCTCACCGGCTACGACACTCTGTTCATGCACGCCATGCAGGTGCGCGAGATCATGCAGGACCTGAAAGAGACGGTGTTCGGCAACCGCATGGACATCGCGCGCGCTGTGCATCGGCGGGGTGCGCTACGACCTCGACGCGGAGACGACGGCGTATCTCACGGCCGCGCTCGACAAGCTGGCGCCCGAAGCCGCCGGGCTTGCCAAAACCTTCCGCAGCAACGGCTCGATCCTGCGGCGCACCAAAGGCGTCGGCGTGCTGACCCGCGAGCGAGGCGCTCGCCTGCGGCGTGGTCGGGCCGGTCGCCCGCGCCTCGCGGCATCGACTACGACGTGCGCGTCGTGGCGCCTTACGCGGCCTACGACCGCCTGAATGTGCGCCGTGCCGATGCTGCCCGACGGCGATGTGTGGTCGCGGGCGATGATCCGGCTGGCCGAGATCGGCGCATCATCCAGCTCATCCGCGAGTGCCTGCGCGATCTGCCGGAAGGCCCGACCCACCTCAACGAACGGCCGGATATTCCCGAGGGGCGGGCGATTGCCAAATGCGAGGCCCCGCGCGGCGAGCTGTCTACTTCCTCAAGACCAACGGCGCCGACGAGCCCGAGCGGGTGAAGTGGCGCGTGCCGAGCTTCCCCAACTGGGACGCGCTGCGCTTCATGCTCCGGGGCGCCAAGATCGCCGACATCGCCATCATCGTGAACAGCATCGATCCCGTGCGTGTCCTGCACGGAACGCTGAGAATGCGCGCGCGGGCTGCCCAGCAGGCCCGCGAGTGACAACGAGAAGGAGATGAACCATGGCCCATCACAATCATCATCGACAACCTGCACCGCCTGCGGCGCGTGCGAAGGTGAATGCCCGAACAAGGCGATCACGCACAAGGGCAAGATGTTCAAGATCGATCCCAAGAAATGCAAGGACTGCGTGGGCGAGCTTCGACACCCCGCAATGCGTCGAGGTCTGCCAGTCGGGCAGCTGCGTGAAGCTGAAGTCCTGAGGCGAAGCGTGGCCTCGGCCGGGCCCGGTGCGGCCCGGCCTAAACCGCGCGGGAGGAGTTCGAGTCATGGACGTCTATGAAGAACTGATACGCGAGCGGAACGCGGGGCGCGCTTGCGCTCTGGCGACCATCGTCAACGCCGTCGGGTCGATCCCCTCCTACGAGACGGCGAAGATGCTGGTGCGCGAAGACGGAACGCATCGTCGGCACCGTCGGCGGCGGCGCCGCGGAGGCCGCGGTGATCGCGGAGGCGAAGGAGGTGATCGCCTCCGGCATAGCCGAAGATGGTTTCGTTCGACCTGCACGAGAATCCCGCGCATGGATATCGGCATGGTGTGCGGCGGCAGCCTCGATGTCTTCATCGAGGCGATCCGCCCGGCGCCGGTCGCCTATCTGTTCGGCGCGGGCCACGTCGGCGCGCTCACCGCCGCAGGCGGCCAAGACTGGCCGCGCATTCGAAGTCGAAGTGATCGACGACCGGCCGGAATTCGCCAGCAAGGAGCGCTTCCCCGATGCGCGCGCGATCCACGCCGGGGACATCGATGCGGCGCTGGCGGGCCTGAAGCCAAACAGCCACGCGCTGATCTTCATCGCCACGCGCGGCCACGCGCTCGACGCGCGCGCCCTGCGCTGGGCGGTCGACACGCCCGCCGCCTACATCGGCATGATCGGCTCGAAGCGGAAAGTCCAGTTCGTCTACGACAAGCTCAAGACTGGACGGCGTCACCGACGAGCAATTCGCCCGCGTTCACGCGCCCGTCGGCCTGGACATCGGCGCCACGACGCCGGAGGAAATCGCCATAGCCGTCGTCGCCGAGATGATCGCCTGCGATCCGCAATGTCGGCGGCGGCCCGCCCGCTCATGCGCGACATGCGCGAAGTCGCCGCGGCGACCGAGCGCAAGATCTGCGCAACCAGTCAGGAGGCCACGACGCAGGCGAAACGGAGAATCGAGCGCTGCAGCGCAGCAGGCCAAGGGCTGGCCAGCGCGATCGCCTAGCCGCGCAACTTTGGAGGAGAGAGCGACATGAAGCGAATCGCTCTGAACGTGAACGGCGTCGACCGTTGGGTCGTCGCCGAGAAGACCGCGACCCTCGCCGACGTCTTGCGCGAGCAGATGCTGCTCACGGGCTGCAAGGTCTGCTGCGAGGACGGCCAATGCGGCTCGTGCACCGTGATCGTCGACGGCAAGCCGAACCGCTCCTGCCAGACCCCGATGGAGAAGCTGGCGCCCGGCGCCAAGATCGTCACCATCGAAGGCATCGGCACGCCCGACAACCTGCATCCGCTGCAGGTCGCCTGGATGGCGCACGGCGGCGCCCAGTGCGGCGTCTGCACGCCCGGCTTCATCATGTCGGCCAAGGCGCTGCTCGACAACAACAAGTCGCCGACGCGCGAGCAGGTGCGCGGCTGGTTCAACCGCAACCGCAACCTCTGCCGCTGCACCGGCTACAAGCCGCTGGTCGACGCGGTGATGGACGCGGCGGCGATGATGCGCGGCGAGAAGACCGCCGACCAGGTGCTGGCCAAGCCCAAGGCGGACGGCTCGATCCTCGGCACGCAATATCAGCGTCCGTCGGCGCTGGCCAAGGTCACCGGCACATGGGACTTCGGCGCCGACCTTGCGCTGCAGCATGCCGCCGAACACGCTGCGCCTGGCGCTGGTGCAGGCGAAGGTCTCGCACGCCCTCATCAAGAGCATCGACGCGAGCGAAGCCGAGAAGATGCCCGGCGTCGTCAAGGTCATCACCTGGAAGGACGTCAAGGGCAAGAACGCCATCACCGGCCTCATCACCTTCCCGACCAACAAGGGCGACGGCTGGGACCGGCCGATCCTGTGCAAGGAGAAGGTGTTCCAGTTCGGCGACGCGATCGCCATCGTCGCCGCCGACACCGAGGAGCACGCCCGCGCGGCGGCCGAGAAGGTCAAGGTCGAGCTGGAAGTGCTGCCGGCCTACATGTCGGGCTTCGCGGCGCTGGCGCCCGACGCGATGGAGATCCATCCCGGCACGCCGAACGTCTACTATGAGCAAGGCGTGGTGAAGGGCGAGGACACCAAGCCGCTCATTCGACAAGGCGCCAAGGCGGTCGGTGGACATCACGACCTACTGCAGCGGCAGCCGCATCTGCATCTGGAGCCGGACTGCGGCGTCGCCTATATCGACGACGACGGCGTGCTCGACCATCCAGTCGAAGAGCATCGGCGTGCATCTGCATCACGCCATGATCGCCCCGGCCTCGGCGTCGCGCCGGAGAAGCTGCGGCTGATCCAGAACCCGACGGGCGGCACCTTCGGCTACAAGTTCTCGCCGACCATGGAAGCGCTGCTCGGCGTCGCCGCGCTGGCCACCGGGCGACCGGTGTCGCTGGTCTACAACCAGTTCCAGAACATCACCTACACCGGCAAGCGCTCGCCCGGCAACGTCAACATCAAGCTGGCTTGCGACGAGAACGGCAAGCTCATCGCGATGGAAACCGACTGGTGGATCGATCATGGTCCGTATTCGGAGTTCGGCGACCTGCTGACAGTCCGTCAGGCGCAGTTCATCGGCGCGGGCTACCACCTCGAGAACATCCGCGGCCACGGCCGGACCGTCGCCACCAACCACGCCTGGGGATCGGCCTTCCGCGCCTACGGTTCGCCGCAAGCGTTCCTGGCCTCGGAAATCGCCATCGACATGCTGGCGGAGAAGATGGGCGAGGACCCGTTCGAGTTCCGCTACAAGAACCTCTACAACGAGAACTCGACCACGCCGACCGGTCAGAAGCCGGACGTGCTGCGTGCTTCAGCAAGCTCTTCGACATGATCCGGCCGAAGTACGAGGAGGCCAAGAAGCGCTGCGCCGAACTCTCCACGCCGGAGAAGAAGCGCGGCGTCGGCATCTCGCTCGGCATCTACGGCTGCGGCCTCGACGGCCCGGACGGCTCGGAGGCCCGCGTCGAGCTGACCCCGGACGGCGTGACCGTCTACAACGCCTGGGAAGACCACGGCCAGGGCGCCGATCTCGGCACGCTGACCATGGCGCACGAGGTGCTGCGCGCGGCCGGGTTCAAGCCGGAGCAGATCAAGCTGGTGATGAACGACACCGACCTTGCCGAACTGCGGTCCGGCCGGCGGCAGCCGCTCCAACGTGTTCACCGGCAACGCCACCCGCGTCGCCTGCGAGATGCTGCTCAACGCCATGAAGAAGCCGGACGGCGGCTACCGCACCTACGACGAGATGGTCGCCGAGAACATCCCGCTCGTCTACGACGGCAAGTGGGTGGCGGCGGCCTGCACGGCGTGCAGCTCGGAAACCGGCCAGGGCAACCCGTTCCCGATCTACATGTACGAGGTCTTCATGCCGGAGGTCGAGGTCGACATGGAGACCGGCGAGGCCAAGGTGGTGAAGTTCACCACCGCGGTGGACGTCGGCACGATCATCAACCGCGCCACGGTCGACGGCCAGATCTACGGCGGCCTCGCGCAGGGCATCGGCCTTGCCCTGACCGAGGACTTCGACGATCTGGAACTGCACACCACGCTTGCGCGATTGCGGCATCCCCTATCCGAAGGACATCCCCGACGACATGGAGATCCTCTATCTCGAAACGCCGCGGCCGGATCGGACCGTTCGGCGCGGCCGGCGTCGGCGAAGCGCCGCTGACGGCGCCGCATCCGGCGATCCTCAACGCCATCTACAACGCCTGCGGCGTGCGCATCTTCCACGTGCCGGCGCTGGCGGAGTCATCAAGCTGGAACTCGACGCCAAGAAGGCGCGCCAGGCCGCCAAGCACGCCGAACACGTCTGACGGCGTTCGCAAGCGGAGGGTCGAGCCGCCGCTCGCCGTGGCGAGACGGCGGCTCGCTCCGCAACCGGGGGAGGAGCGGCGAACCGAGGCCGCGCCGCTCCTCTTCCGAGAGTCCCGGAATCATGGACGGTCAGCGCGTCAAGGAGTGGGAAGCCCGCTGCATCGAGGAGCAGCCGCCGGCCTGCACGACGGCCTGCCCGCTGCGCGTCGACGTCCGGGCGCATGCTGGACGAAGATGAAGACCGGCGATTTCGCCGCCGCCTGCGCCGTCTACGCCCGCGTCATCCCTTTCCCCGCCATCCTCAGCCGGATTTGCGATCACCCGTGCGAGGCGGCTTGCCGCAGGGCGGAGGCCGGCGGCGCGATCCGCATCGCCGCCCTGGAGCGGGCCTGCGTCGAGAACGCCTACGCCACGCATTCGCCGCGCGCCGCAGATCCAACCGCAAGCCGAAGCGCGTCGCCATCGTCGGCGCCGGGCTCGCCGGTCTGACCGCCGCGTTCGACCTCGCCATGAAAGGCCACGCCGTCACCGTCTTCGAAGCCGACGCGCGTCCGCTTGAGCGGCTGTTTCGCGATTACGGCGCGGTCTTGCCGCCTTCCGCGATCGATGCGGACATCGCCGCGCTTGACGAGCTCGGCGTCGACGATCCACTGCGGGACGCGCGTCGACGCGGCGAGCGGCCCGTCCGGACTCGACACGCTGATCGCCGGCTACGACGCCGTGCTGCTCGCGCTCGGCCCCGACCCGGCGCCTGAATTTGCCTCCGACGCTTCGGCCTGACGCGCCGCAGGCCGCATCGAAATCGACCCCGACACGCGCGTCACCAGCCATCCGAAAGTCTTCGGCGGCGGCGTTCATGGAGCGCCCGGGCGAGTCCTATTCGCCCATCGGCTCGGCCTACGACGGCCGGCGCGCCGCGGCTTCGATCGACCGCTTCCTGCAGGGCGCGTCGCTGACCGCGAGCCGCGCCGACGACAGGCGACCGGCTCCTGCCTCTACGTCAACATCGCCGCGCACGCGCCCGTCTCGCCCGTCGAGCCCGCCGCGCCGGACGCCGGCTACAGCCCGCGACGAGGCGATGGCCGAAGCCGCGCGCTGCTTCCCCTGCCGCTGCATGGAATGCGTCAAGGCGTGCGAATACCTCAAGCACTACGGCTCGTATCCCAAGCGCTACGTGCGCGACATCTACAACAACATCAGCATCGTCATGGGCAACCGCAAGGCCAACCGCATGATCGACAGCTGCACGCTGTGCGGCCTGTGCGACACGCTTGTGCCCGAACGACCTCAGCATGGGCGAGGTGTGCCTCGAAGCGCGCCGCGACATGGTCGACAGCGGCCACATGCCCGCCTCGCATCACGATTTCGCCCTGCGCGACATGGCGCACAGCCGCTCGGACGCGGCTGCCTTCGCCCGCCACCAGCCGGGCCGCACCGCCAGCGCCGTCGCCTTCTTCCCCGGCTGCCAGCTATCGGCCTCGTCGCCCTGGCACGTCGAGCGCGTCTACGCGCATCTGCGCGGCGAAGATCCCCGGCGGCGTCGGCCTGATGATCGACTGCTGCGGCGCGCCGGCGCTTGGAGCGGCCGGCGCGCGCCTGCACGACGAAGTGACGGCGGGGCTGCGCGAGACGTGGCGACAGCCTTGGGCGAGCCCGAGATCGTCACCGCCTGCTCCACCTGCCTCAAGATGCTCGGCGAATTTCTGCCCGGAGATGAAGGCGCGCTCGCTGTGGACCGTGATCGCCGAGATCGGCTGGCCCGATGGTCGCGAGGCCGCAGATCGCGGGCCCGCTCGCCATCCACGATCCATGCACGGGGCGGCACGCGGTCGACGTGCAGCGCGCGGTGCGCGGCCTCGCGGCCGGCCTCGGCGCCGACCGTGCGCGAGCTTAGCGGCGCGGAGCTGACCACCTGCTGCGGCTTCGGCGGACTGGCGTCCTTTGCCAATCCCGAGGTCACGGATAAGATCGTCGACCGGCGCATCGGCGAGAGCGCGGACGATTATCTGACCTATTGCGCGATGTGCCGCGACAATTTCGCCCGCCACGGCAAGCGCTCGGTCCATCTGCTCGACCTCGTTTTTCCAGCACCCGGAGGCGGCGATCCGGCCGCGCGGCCCGATCCTGGCTTCTCCCGGCGCCGCGACAACCGGGTCCGGCTCAAGGCGCGAATGCTGCGCGAATTTGGGGAGAGAACATGAGCGATCCCGTTGCCCGAAATCGATCTGATCGTGCCCGACGACGTGCGCGCCGACATGGAGCGCAAGCTGATCCTTGTCGAGGACGTGGCCCGCGCCATCGCCGAGGCCGAGGCGACCGGCCGCAAGCTTAAGAACAAGGCGACCGGCCACTTCGATCGCGACGCACCGCGTCGGCGAGTTCACCTGCTGGGCCGAATACGAGGTGACGCCCGCCGGCATCGTGCTCCACCGGGCCTATGGCCATCGCATGCAAGTGGAGGCAAAGCCATGAGCGCCCCGGCTAATACACCCGCAGCCGCGGGATGCCGCGGACCTCGTCTGCGCCACCTGCAACGTGCCGCTTGGAGATGGGCAAGGTCGAGGCCTCCTATCTCGGCCAGCGTTTTCCGGTCGAACTGCCGCGCTGTCCATCCTGCGGGTTCGTCTATGTCTCCGAAGAGCTCGCGCTTGGCAAGATGCTGAAGGTCGAGCAGGCGCTGGAGGACAAATGATTTGCTCGCAAGCCGGACATACGGAGGGGCTTTACGGCTGCGGATTCATCCGGGACGCCGAGGGCGCGCCGCTGCGTCCCGGCGGGCTGGCGCTGACCGAAATGCTCCTCGATTTTGCGGGCTTCCGCCCAGGCGACACGGTGGCCGACATCGGCTGCGGCCTGGGCGCATCCATTAGGCTGATGAGTCAGCGCGGCATTGAGGCCATCGGCGTCGACCGGCTGGTTCTGGGAGCCGCGAGCACAAGCGGGGATGCGCCGAAATTCGTTGCCGCGGACGGCGCCCGGCTGCCGTTTGCCAGCGGAAGCCTCGACGGCGTTCTCTCCGAATGCAGCCTGTCGGCGATGCCCGATCACCAGCAGGCGCTTGGCGAATGGTTCCGCGTGCTGCGGCGCGGCGGGCGGCTCGCGGTGAGCGACGTCTATGCCCGCGCCGGCGATGCCGGCTACACAGGGCGGTTGAAGACGCCAGGCGGCGCTGCTTCACGCTGCCGTGGCCGCCGGATTCCACATCGAAGGGTTCGAGGACCGGTCGGATGTGCTGAAGAGCTGGGCGGCGCGGTTCATCTTCCAGTACGGTTCGCTCGACGCGCTGTGGGGCGGCGCCGGCGGGCTCGACGCCGGGACCGTCCGCGAGGTCAGGCCCGGCTACTACCTGATGATTGCACTCAAGCCGGGCGGAAAACCGCCGATAGGAGGATAACCATGGCCGACGAATCCTTCCGGATCGCCGAGTTGCTTCTCGATGGCCACACGTGCGGCCACATTCTCGTGAAATTGGCGCTTGAGGCGCAGGGACGCGACGATCCCGATCTCGTCCGCGCCATGTCCGGCCTCGCCCTCGGCATGGGCCAGGGCTTCAATTGCGGTTCGCTCACGGCCGGCTGCTGCGTTCTCGGCCTCTACGGCGGCCGCGAGTGACGAAAACCAGCCCGGACATCCGCGCTTCGACATCATGATCGAAGAATTCTCAGGCTGGTTCGAGAGCGAAATGACGGAGAAATACGGCGGGATCGACTGCGAAGAGATCATCAATTTCGACCCGGCCCTCAAGCAGGAGCGCTGCCCTGGCATCATTCTCGATTGCTGGCTGAAGACCAAGGAGATCCTCGCCAAGCACAAGGTGGACATCGAGCAGCCGGCGCAAACCGCCTGGGAGGAAGACTAGACCATGGCGCTCCCCGCCAAGGCAATCCCGCGGAGGCCATCGCCGCGATCGTGCTGGCTGCCGGCTTCTCGTCGCGCATGGGCGTCTTCAAGCCGCTGCTGGCCTTCGGCGAGCGTACCGTTGCCGGCCATGTGGTGGCGGTCCTGCGCGAGGCCGGGGTGCGGCATATCCATGTGGTCACGGGCTGCCAGGCGGAGCTGCTGGCGCTGGAACTGGCGGCCCTTGGAGCTACGCCAAATCCGGTTGAGTGTTTCGGCGAAGTCCCCCCTCATCCTGTCCTTCTCCCCGAGGGGAGAGGGGACGCCTGCACTAGCCGCAGCGGGAATTCTGGGGTCCTCTCTGCCCTCGGGGAGAGAGACAGAGTGAGGGGGGACTCCGCAAAGCACTCAACCCGATCCGATATTGTGCACGTCCACAACGCGAAGTTTGCCGAAGGCATGTTCACGAGCGTGCAGGCGGGGGTCGCCTCCCTGCCGGCCGGAATCGAAGGTTTCCTGCTCTTGCCGGTGGATGTGCCGCTGATCCGCGCCTCCACGGTCCGCCGTGTGCTGGATAAAGCCGCTGCGACGCGCGCGCCCATCGTACACCCAACATTTCGCGGCGAACGCGGGCATCCGCCGTTCATCGGCCGCGCGCTCTTCGGCGAAATCCTTGAGGGCGATGGGGAAGGCGGATTGCGGGCCATCCTCGCCCGGCACGAGCGCGAAGCGGTCAGCGTTGCCGTCTTCGACCGGGGATGCCTGATGGACATGGACCGCCCCGACGACTACCGCCGGCTCGTGGCGGCATTGGCACACCATCATGTGCCCGATGCGGAGGAATGCGAAGCCATACTCGATGTGGCGGCGACGCCCGAACCCGTGCGGCGTCATTGCCGCGCGGTTGCCGCGCTCGCAACGCGCCTCGCCCGCCAATTGAACGAAGCAGGCGTGCCGCTTGACGCACATTTGGTGCGGGCGGCGGCGCTGGTCCACGACATCGCCAAGGGGCTTCCGGATCACGCCGAAGCAGGAGCGGCACTCGTGCGCGAATTCGGTTTTCCGGGCGTCGCGGACGTGGTTGCCCAGCACATGAGCATAGCCTTCGATGGCCAAATCGATGAGAGCGCCGTGGTCTATCTCGCCGACAAGCTTATTCAGGGAGAGGCGCCGGTCCGGCTGCAGACGCGCTTCGCTCCGGCATTCACGCGCTTTGCCGGCGATGCCGGGGCGCTTGCTGGCGCCAGGCAGCGGTACGCCGATGCGGAAGCGATCCTGAGCGCGGTCGAATCCTGGATCGGCCCGCTGGAATCGCAAACCGGCCACGCGCCTCTTACGAAAATGGGAGCCCTTGCATGACCTGCTGCGACCGCCATCTGCATCTTGGCCTGACCGAGAGCGTATGCCCGGTATGCCTTGCGACGATCCCCGCCGAGCGATGCGCCGAAGGCGGAACGGTCTACCTGAAAAAGACCTGCCCGGAGCACGGCACCACCTCGACGCCAGTCTGGCGCGGGCTCGACTCTTATCTGCGCTGGGGGCAAGCCCCGCGGCCTTTTCCCGGCCGCCGGTCTGCGCGACGGAGGTGAAGCGCGGCTGCCCCCACGATTGCGGCCTGTGCGCGGATCACCTGCAGCAAAGCTGCTGCGTGCTGCTTGAGGTGACTTCCCGCTGCGATCTCGCCTGCCCGGTCTGCTACGCCTCCGCCAGCCGGCATGGCGCCGATGCCAGCCTGGCCGAAATCGGCGGCTGGCTCGACACGCTGGCAGCGTCCGGCGGGCGCGTTCACGTCCAGCTTTCGGGCGGCGAGCCTACAGTTCGCGACGATCTGCCCGAAATCGTTACGCTGATCCGCTCCCGCGGTTTCGACTTCGTGCAACTGAACACCAACGGCGTGCGCATCGCGCGCGAGCCCGATTATCTGGCCGCGCTCGCCAAAGCTGGGCTCGACTGTGTTTTTCTGCAGTTCGACGGTGTGACGGACGATGTCTACCAACGCCTGCGCGGCGCGAAACTCATGCGGCTGAAGACGCAGGCCATCCGCAATTGCGGCGCGGCCGGGATCGGCGTTGTGCTGACGCCCACGCTGGTTCCGGGCGTCAATGTGGACCAGATCGGCGCCATCGTGGAATTCGCCGTAGCAGAGACGCCCGCCGTCCGCGCGGTGCACTTCCAGCCGGTAAGCTACTTCGGGCGTTGCCTTACACCGCCGGACGACGCTTCCCGCATCACCCTGCCCGAGGTCATGGAGGCGCTGATAGCCCATGGCGGCGGCGCGATCCGGCTCGATGACTTTCACCCCGGCTCGGCGGAGAACCCCTATTGCTCGTTCAGCGGACGCTTCGTCATCGGCGCCGGCGGCCGCCTGCAGGCGGTGGCCGAGGAACCGCGCTCGTGCTGCGGCGTCCCTGCCAAACAGGAGACAGCGGCGTGCTGCGGCTATGCCGGGCCCAGCCTGGAGGTGGCTCGCGAACGCCGTTATGTGGCGGGGCAATGGACGCGCCCTGACCGCCGCATCCAGGAGGTAGCCGGGCTCGACGCTTTCGACGACTTCCTCGCCGCGAGAACCCGCACGCTCGGCCTTTCGGGCATGGCGTTTCAGGACGCCTGGACGCTCGATCTCGAACGCCTGCGCCAGTGCCATATCCACGTTGTCGCCCCGGACCGGCGCATTATCCCGTTCTGCGCCTATAACCTCACGGACTGCAATGGCCGCGCGCTCTACCGGCCCCAAGCCGCCGCCACGGGTGCTGGATGATGCCAAATTCACATAACTGCTTCAGCAAAAGACCCCCTCACCCCAGCCCTCTCCCCAAGGGGAGAGGGCGTGCGCTCGCGGCCGTTGAGAAGGCGTCCCTTCTCCCCTCGGGGAGAAGGACAGGATGAGGGGGCTTTCCTGAATGCAGGCGGATTTGGCATGACGCAGGCAACGCTCGATGCCTGGATGGCGGAACGGATGGGACTGGCGCAGCCGCTGACACGCGCGGCGCTAGACGCCTGGCAGCTTGAGCGCTTGCGCGAGACCGTTGCCTATGCCCGCGCCGCCAGCCCATTCTACCGCTCGCGCCGCGATTGGCCGGATATCGAAATCGGCGAGATCAACGACATGGCGCGGCTTCCGTTCACGGAGCAGGCCGATCTCATCCGCAACGATCCGCCGCTTCTGGCGCTCTCGCAGAGCGCCATCGCGCGCGCCGTGACGCTCGACACCTCCGGCACGAGCGGGCCGCCGAAACGGCTTTATTTCACGCCGGAAGACCTGGAAGCGACCATCGACTTTTTCCACCACGGCATGGCCATGTTCACGCGGCCCGGCGACCGTGCGGCAATCGCCTTTCCGGCCGGCCATCCTGGCGGCATCGCCGATGGGCTCGCAACCGCGCTCAGCCGCCTTGACGCGGAGCCGCTGCTGGCGCCGCTTTCCGCCGGTCCGGTGGAACTCGTCGCATGGCTGCGGGCCGCCAAGCCCGATGTCATTGCCGGGCCGCCCGTGCCGCTGCTTGCCGCCGCCCGCCTCGCCATCAGCGATGGGGGCATGCCGCTGCGGGTCCGTGCCATGCTCTTGAGTTCCGATCACGTGGCGGTAAGCCTCGCACGCGCGATCACGGCGGCCTGCGGCGCGGAAATCTTCGAGCACTGGGGCATGACCGAAACCGGTTACGGCGGAGCCGTCGACTGCGCCTATCACGCCGGCTGCCATTTGCGCGAGAATGAACTCTTTGCCGAGGTGGCCGATCCTGAAACGGGTGAGCTGCTGCCGCCCGGCGCCCTGGGCGAGCTGGTCGTCTCGACGCTGCGCAGGCGTGGCATGCCGCTGCTGCGCTATCGCACCGGCGATCTCGTCCGCCTGATCGAAGAGCCGTGCCCTTGCGGTTCGGTGCTGCGGCGGCTTGGCTCCGTCTTGGGGCGGGCAGGCGTGGGCCTGACGCTGCCCGGAGCCGGAGAGCTGACGCTTCCGATCCTCGACGAGGCGCTTTTCGCGATCCAAGGCGTCACCGATTTCACCGCCACCGTTCAAAAGGGTGAGCCTGCGACGCTCCGGCTTTCGATCGCCACCCCGGCGGCGATGCGCTCTCCGGCCGTCCTCGATGCCGTCCGCACAAGCCTTTTTTCCGCGCCGGCCGCCGGCGAAGGGCTCCGAAGCGGGGCGCTGCGTGTTGAAGCTGCACTCGCCGATGCCATTGTCTTCCGCCATGGGGCGAAGCGGCGATTGTTCGTACAGGAGAATACGCCATGCGCACCGTGCTGCTGATCCGCCACGGCGAGATCGCGGGGGATGCCGGGCACCGCTTTGTTGGGCAAATCGATTTGCCGATGAGCGAGGACGGCGAAGCCGAGATCCGCGTGCTTGCCCACCGCCTGGACCGCATGGCGCTCAATGCCATTTATTGTAGCGACCTTAAGCGCTCGCGCCGGACGGCGGAGCTGCTGGCGGAGGGACGTGCGGTCCCAGTTTGCGTTCAGCCCGAGCTGCGCGAGATTGGACTGGGTGCGTGGGAGGGCCTATCCCGGCACGATGTCGCGGAACAGGAGCCCGAAGAGTACGACCGGCGCGGGCGCGATATTGAAAATTTCCGCCCGCCTGGAGGAGAGAGTTTCGGCGACCTCGCAACGCGTGTGCTCAAGTTTTGGCAGAACGTCACCGCGGAAAACTCAAAAGGCACAATCGCCATCGCCGCGCACGCCGGCGTGAACCGCGTGATCCTTTGTCATGTGCTTGGCATGCCGCTGTGCAATCTTTTCCGTCTTGCTCAGCCTCCCGGCTGCTTGGATGTCATCGAATGGAAGAAGGACGTCCCATACCTGCGCCTCCTCGGCGCAACCGGCATTTGACGCCGAGGGTGAAGGCGGCGGCTAACGGGGCCGTGAGCGTCATTCCCGCGAAAGAGCGTGTGAAAAAATCCCTGCGCCGGCGGCCGGGCTGTGATTCACTCAAGCGGAGACGAATCGGCGGCGAGGGCAGGCGATGACGAAGGGTACGGGCACGGCGCGGATTATCGAAGCGGACCGCTCGCAATTGGGCTGGGACCTGGTTGACTTGGACGCCTGGCTGTCCGCGGATCATCTGGCGCGCGTAATCTGGGCCTTCACGGGAACTCTCGACCTTTCGGCTCTTTATGCGGCGATCAAGTCCGTGGAGGGCGAGGCAGGGCGCCCGGCCATCGATCCGCGCGTTTTGCTGGCGCTTTGGCTTTATGCGACAGCCAAAGGCATCGGTTCGGCGCGCGAGCTTGACCGGCTTTGCAGCCGCGACCTCGCTTATCGCTGGCTCGCAGGCGGGGTTCCGCTCAACTACCACACTCTGGCAGACTTCCGTGTTGGGCAGGCCGCCTTCCTCGATAAGCTTCTGACGGACAGCCTGACGGCGCTGCTGGCGGCAGGTGTGCTCAAGCTGGAAGAGATCATTGTTGACGGCACGAAGATCAGGGCTCCGGCCAGCCGCAAATCCTATTTGCGGGCTGAGCGGCTCGAAGAGGTGGAGAAGGCCGCCAAGGCGCGGGTGGAGAGCCTAAAGGCCGAGGTTGAGGCCGATCCCGCGGCCTCCAGCCGTCGCAGCCAGGCCGCGCAAGAGCGCGCGGCGCGCGAGCGCCTCGAAAAGATAGAAGCTGCGCGCGAGGCTCTTAAAAAGCTCGAAGCCGAAAGGGAGGCGCGCAAGAAGACGCACCCCAAGGACGAAAGCAAAAAGAAGGAGCCTGCGGCATCCACCACCGATCCCGAGGCACGCCGCATGCGCTTTGCGGATGGCGCGGTGCGGGCCGGATATAATGCGCAGCTTGCCGTCACCTCAGACCATGGTTTTATCGTTGGGATCGATATAACGGACCGCCGGAACGATGCAGGCTTCGCCCGCCCCATGGCCGAAGCCGTCGAGGCCCGCCTGGGCCAATCGCCAAGCCGCCTACTCGCCGATACGAACTATGCCACGGCAGAGGATATTGAAGCGCTTGGCGGCAGGGAAGAAAATCCCATCGACGTTTATGCGCCGCCGCAGCCCGTGAAGGAAGGCACCAAACCGGAAAACCAGGCCCGGCGAAAGGCCAAGCTCGCCAAGGAGCCGGCCGCCGTCAAGGACTGGCGGCAGAGAATGGAAACCCCGGAAGCCGCGGAAAAGATGAAAAAACGCAAGCGCATCGAACTCGTCAACGCCCAAACCAAGGATCGCGGTTTGGATTATCTTCCCGTCCGGGGCCTCGTCAAAGCCAAGGCCATCGCGCTTTGGCATGCGCTCACACATAACCTCATGACCGCCATCAGGCTGGATGCCGTTACACTCAATGGAATGGCGGCGGCAGCATGACCCGGGACGGCCCCCCTCGCAAATCCTGCCCCGGCACGGCTTGGCGTGCCTCAATAACGCGCCGGGGAGGCAAAAAACGAATTTTTTCACACGCTCGAAAGCGGGAATCCATGCCGGCAAAAGGCATAGGTCCTACATAGTCTTACCATGGGTTCCAGTAATAGGGGCAAAACGCCGGGCAAGTCACTGAGGCGCGACTCACAAGGGACTCAATTTCTGACTCCCCTTGGGCATGGCCGAATCACCAAAGGACATTTCCGGGGCTGGCCTCGAAGAGCTGAAGGCGTTGCTGCTGCAGGCTCTGGAGGAGAACGCCCGGCTGAAGGCAGAGAACGTGAAGCTTCGCGAGGAGATCGCGCGGCTCAAGGGCTTGAAGGGGCGGCCGAAGCTCAAGCCCAGCGGCATGGAGAAGGCGGCGGAGGCTTCCGCTGCCAAAGGCAGCCGCCGGAAGGGCCGGCGCGGCGCCAAGCGGACGAAGCTCAGCATAAACGAAACACGGATTGGCAAGCCAGACAACCTGCCGGCAGGCGCCCGCTTCAAGGGCTATGAAGACTTCATCGTTCAGGACATTGTCATCAAGCCATGGACGATCCGTTACCGGCGCGAGCGCTGGCTGCTGCCCTCGGGCGAGACGGTAGTGGCCGCGCTGCCGGCCGGTACGGCCAGCCATTTCGGCCCGGAACTCAAGCGCTTCATCTTGAGCCAATACCACCAGGGGCAAGTGACCATCCCGCGCCTGCTTACCCTGCTGCAAGACTTGGGCATCGATATCTCCAAGCGGCAAATCGTGCGGCTGCTCAGCCGCAAGCAGGACGCCTTCCTCGCCGAAGCCAGGGAGGTGCTGCGTGCGGGGCTTGGCTCGGCGCGCTGGATTACGGTCGACGATACGGGTGCCCGGCATAAGGCCAAGAACGGCTTTTGCACCCATATCGGCAACGATCGCTTCGCCTTTTTCGCGACCACATACTCGAAGAGCCGCCTCAACTTCCTGGAACTGCTGCGGGCCGGGCAGGACGATTACGTCATCAATGCCGCAGCCCTCGATTACATGCGCGATCATAAGCTGCCGCAGGCAACCATCGCCCTCTTGGCGGGCGCAGACCAGCGCTTTACCGGCCGCGACGCCTTCATGGAGCATCTTCAAAAGCTCGGCCTCACCGATCTTAAGGTCCGTCCCGATCCGGTCCAGATCGCAACCGAAGGCGCTTTATGGGGCTCGATTGCGGAACAAGGACTCCTGGACGGCACGGTGATCGTCTCCGATGGCGCCGGACAGTTCAAGATTGCGGAGCACGCGCTCTGCTGGGTTCATGCAGAACGCCTCATCCACAAGCTCGACACGTTCTGCGAGGCGCACGTCCAGGCCAAGGAGCGCATCCGTGCCCGCATCTGGCGGCTCTACAAGGATCTCAAAGCTTACCGCCAGGCGCCAGCCCGGCGCCGGGCGAGGAAGCTGAGCCGCCGCTTCGATAGCATCTTTTCCACGGAGACGGGCTTTGCCACCCTCGACAGGCTGCTGGCGCGGCTGCATGCCCAGAAAGAAGACCTGCTGGCGGTGCTGAAACGGCCGGAGATCCCGTTGCACACCAACGGCTCGGAAAACGATATCCGCTGCCAAGTGACGAGGCGCAAAACCTCCGCCGGCACCCGCACCGATCTGGGCCGCGATAGCCGCGACGCGTTCCTGGGCCTCATGAAAACCTGCGCCAAGCAGGCGATCAGCTTCTGGGACTATCTCGGCGACCGCCTCGGCGTGCCGGACGCACCGGCCGTGCAAAGCTTGGCCGAACTCATCCGCGCGCCCGCTTCAGCGTGATTGCCCGCCCTTTTGCCCCTATTACGGGTTCCAGCCTGCGCGGGAACGACGCCGCGGCAGGGTCGAGTGGTGGAATGACGCGCGTGGGCAACGGCGGCCAAGGCAGCCTCGCGATAGCGAGGTGCGGGCAGGTGTTAAGCGAATTTGATAGGCGAGCCGCGAGAAAATCTGTACCATGGACTAGCTGGAGCTAGGCAAGTAGTTGAGCGCTGGACAAGAGTTTAACTCAAAGTTATCTTAAAGTCCGCATGGGAGCAGGCTCAATTTAGCGGAAATTGTATCGGCTGTTTGCTGACAATTGCAAGTTAAGGAAATTCGTTCCGGCCCTGAAAATTATAAGATCGGGCCGCGGCGAGGCGTATCCAGGCCAACGCAGGGCGAGGTGGAAACGATAAGTCTTCCGCCGTTAAAGCTGGGCAGTAAATCGGGTGCGAGCATGGTAAGGCGGCGGATTCGTGAATTGGCGATTGCGGCGCGGCGCCGGTTCCTGAATGAAGGCACGCTCCCGGAAGCGGACATTCCCCTCCCCATTCTGCGATCGTGGAAGCGCAGTGCGGAGCTGGGCCTCGACATGGAGGCTAAGCCAGACATAGACATTCTGCCGGCCCAGGAATTGCGCGAGGTGCTGGAGCGCAACGAGACACTGGTGCGAGCGGCGCGCGGGGAGCTGGACGAGCTGTTTAGCGATGCCGGCTCGACTGGCGGCATGGTCATCCTGACGGACCCGCAAGGCGTGGTTCTCTACTCTCTCGGCAGCGGCAGATTTGCCGGCGAGGCTGCGCGCGTGGCATTGCGGCCCGGTGCCGCGTGGAGCGAAGGAGCGGCGGGCACCAATGCCATCGGAACGGCGCTCGCCGAGCGGCATGCGATCTCGGTGTCCGGCGGGGAGCATTTCTTCGACATGCATCGCATTCTCAGTTGCTCGGCAGCGCCTCTTTTTGGGCCCAGCGGCGAAATCGCTGGCATATTGGATTTGACGCAGCCGTCCGATGTGCCGCAGACTCATACGCTTGCCCTAGTGAACCGCGCCGTGGAGCAGATCGAGAACCGCATGTTCTCGGACCGGTTTCGCGGCCACGAACAGATGCACTTCCACTCCGACCCCTATCTGATCGGCAGTTCGCACGAAGGCATGCTCGCTTTCGACGAGGGCCGCATCGCCGGAGCCAACCGCAAAGGGGTCGCCCTTCTGGGCCTCGGCGTGCCGTTATTGGGGAGGAACTTCGATGAAGTATTCACCCTTGAGCAGGGCAGCGTAAACACCAATCCGGCGTCCGAAGACTGCGTCCTGCGAACCAAAGAAGGCAAAACCCTTTTCGCCCGCCTGCGCCCGCAGGGCCATGTGCATTCAGGCTGGTCGCCCGCGGGGGCTCTCGCTGCCGGCTCGCATGCGGTCTCGCAGGAAACGGGGGACGAATTGCCGCTGCGGCAGATCGTTGCCCGGATCTTGAGCGGGCCTTTGGCACGCCAGCTCGATGTGCGGCGTGTGAAGGCGGGCCAGCTCATATACGGGGCGGACGAGGAAAAAGCTGTGTCGCAGGGCCTGCTCATGGTTCGCAGCGGCCGGCTCCGGTGCTTCGCGTCGTGCGAGGGGAAGGAGCTGACGTTGTTCACGCTCGATGCAGGCGACGCCATGCCGCTGCACGCCAGCTCGATGTTCGAGGTCAAGAGGGACGGCGAGATCGTCATCATTAGCGCGAAGGCGTTCCGCAATCTGGCGCGGCAAGACCCCGATCTTGCGCTTTCCGCAATGCCAGCTATCGACCGGATGCTGCGGAAATCGTCGCAAATGATCGAGGACATGGTGTTCCGGGGCGTGAAATACCGTGTCATCCGTGCGCTGTGCGAGGCCGTGGACCGCGATGGCCGCGAGACCGGCGGGGAAATCGTCCTCGACAAGCCGCCCAGCGCCGAGGAATTCGCCATGCAGATCGGGGCAACCCGGCAGTCCGTCTCCACGATTGTCGCGGGGCTCATTCGCGATGGTTTCGTCCGCCGTCTCGACGCCTCCGCTATCGCGATTCCCGATCTGGAGCGCCTCAAGCGCGAGCTCGATCAAGGCGAGGGGCAGGACTGATTCTGCCGCCAGAAGATTTGCAATTAGCCATTGTGCGCGGCTCCGCAGCTATTTTGGTCAAAACTTTCCAAACAGTTTCAAAGGTTTATCCTGCGCCCTGACATTTAATGCTTTCGCGAGGCGCATCTGCTAAACTAATTAAATATCGAAAAGCGCGCACTGCGCTGGCGTTGGGCAGGCGAAACGGGTTAACAAAGCGTCAGCCCCGCAGGAAAATCCGTTCGCCAATTATTGAGAAAAAGAGAAAGGGTAGCCATGAACCGCAGAGAGCTTTTGGGAGCCGCCATTGGCGGAGCGTCGCTGGCAATGGCAGCAGGTGCCGCGATGGCCGATGACGAGCACATGGAGCATATGGACCACATGGAGCATATGGACCACGCCGCTCATATGGGCGCCGCCAAGCTCGCCGAGGCCGCCAGGCATTGCGCCGCGGCCGGTGACGCTTGCATGAGCCATTGCCTCGCTTTGTTCGTGGCGGGCGATAACTCCATCGCGGGCTGCGCAAGAAGCGTCTACCAGATGACCGCCATGTGCGAAGCCCTGGCCCGGCTCGCCTCCGCGAATTCACCGCATCTCGCCTCGCTGGCGAAGGTTTGCGGCGAGGTTTGCCTCGACTGCGAGAAGGAATGCCGCAAGCACGAAAAAGAGCACGAGCTGTGCAAGGCGTGCGCCGAAAGCTGCGTGGCCTGCGCCGAGGAATGCAAGAAGATTTCTGCCTAGAGCAGCCGTCATTGCAAATTTTGCCGCAGCGTCGTCTCCGCGAAGGCGGGACCCATGTAAGCCATAGTGCCTACGCCAGAAATGGATTCCCGCCGGAGTTTAGCCTCGCGCAGGCGGGGCCGGGAATGACGCTGCGAAAAACGGCGGCGCGTTTTCAGTCCGGATGCACTTCGACACCAATGCCCTCCAAAAGGGCGAATTGCTGCTTATAATCAACTCTCATTCCGTGGAAGCCATTCAGGTTGAGGAGATTAAATCCGCTAATTTCTGCCCCCCTCAGGTCGACACCTTCAAACTTTGCGCCGTTTGTTATCGCCTGAAATAGATCACAACCACGCAAACTCGCATCCGTAAAGTCAACTCCCGTGAGATCCGCTTCCCGCATCCGGCACTCTGAGAACTCTGCATCACCCAACTTTAGGGAACACAAGTTCGCGAGTTCAAAATTGCACTCCTTAAACTGCGCATGACTATGTATTGTCGATCCTTTTTTCGAGTTAAGCAATTGATAGAACTCTGTTTTTATGAACGACGCCCCCAAGAAGTTACAGCGCTCCGCTTCGATATTGAAAAGGTTTGACCGCTCAAAAACACAAAATGAAAAATTACTATTTGCAAGACGGACCCCTTTCATTTCGCAGAATGAAAAACGACACCCCCTATCGATTTCATTTTCCTTGGCAAGAAAGCATTTGTCGAAGAAGGCATTCATCAAACTGGCATGGGAAAAATTGCAATTTATAAATCTGCAATTAGTGAATTCACAATCTGAGAATTGCGTTTCTGAAAAATACGCACCACGAAACGTACACTCCGCAAATTTACTTTCAGAGACGTCAAGATTGTCCCATTCAATGGCATCAAGATTTTCGCCTGAAATAGGATGCCCTTTATCGGCAAGGGCCAACAGATCGTCCGTGTTCATAGAACTCCTCCATTAGCGGCGCCCCAAGAAATGGTCTCACCACCCACACGATACGGTCAAGCGATCCTATTGGATCGGATTTCAAAGTTCGAGCGAAGCCGGCCGCTCGCCCCAAACACCATAGGTCTGCGGTCGCAGCCAGATTACATCTTTATAAGCCGCTCCCTTTGGTAATTGAGGAGGATCAACTTTATAACCGGAAGACACATCCTAAGACGCCGGCTATCTTGAGCCTTAATCGGAGCGATAACCGCCGCGTTTTGGGAGGCGCATATGCAAGCTGAAATGATGAACATGCCCCTGATCGTGTCCTCGATCTTGCGGCATGCGGAATCCGTTTATGGCAGCAACGAGATCGTCAGCCGGCTGCCCGAAGGCGGCATTTGGCGCTACACCTATGCCGAGGCCGCCTCGCGGTCGCGCAGACTTGCCAACGCGCTGATCCGGCTTGGCGTCCGGCATCAGGACCGGGTGGGCACGCTCGCCTGGAACACCCACCGCCATTATGAGCTTTATTACGCCGTCTCGGGCAGCGGCGCGATCATCCACACGGTCAATCCCAGGCTGTTTCCCGAGCAGGTCGTCTACATCCTCAACCACGCAGGGGATGAGGTCCTGTTTTTCGACATAACCTTCCTCCCGCTGGTGGAGAAAGTGGCGCCGGAACTCACCAGCGTGAAGCATTTCGTGGCGCTGGCCCCGCGTGCGGCGATGCCGCAATCCGCGCTGCCCCTGCTTTGCTACGAGGATTTGATCGCGGCCGAGAGCGATAGCTTCGATTGGCCCGTGCTGCACGAGGGCCTCGCCGCCGCGCTTTGCTACACCTCCGGCACGACCGGCAACCCGAAAGGCGTGCTCTTCGGACACCGCTCCACGGTGCTGCACGCCTACGCCTCCATGTCGATCGACGCACTTGGCGTGTCGAGCCAGGGCGCGGTTTTGCCCGTCGTCCCAATGTTTCACGTCAATGCGTGGGGCATCCCCTATTCCGCGACCATGGCCGGCTCGAAACTCGTGCTGCCCGCGGGGGCGCTCGACGGCGCTTCGCTTTACGAGCTTATGTCGCAGGAAAAGGTCACTCTTTCGCTTGGCGTGCCAACGGTTTGGCTCGGGCTCTTGCACTATTGCGAAAAGGAAAACCTGAAGCTCGAATACATGGAACGCACGGTGATCGGCGGCTCGGCGGCTCCGGAATCGATGATCCGCCAGTTCCAGGAGAAGCACGATGTGTTCGTGATCCACGCCTGGGGCATGACCGAGATGTCGCCCCTGGGCACCGTCAACAGCATGAGCGCGCATATGGCGAGCCTGACGCAGGAGGAGCGTTATAAGCTTCAGGCGAAGCAGGGCCGCCCCATCTACGGCGTCGAGCTGAAGATCATGGGCCCGGATGGCAAGGAGCTTCCGCGCGATGGCAAGGCGTTCGGGCGGCTGCTCGTGCGAGGCCCCTGGGTCGCGAGCGGCTACTACAAGGAGGAGGATCGCAGCGCCTGGGTGGACGGCTGGTTCGATACCGGCGACGTCGCCACCATCGACGAAACCGGCACGATGAATATCGTCGACCGCTCCAAGGATGTCATCAAGTCGGGCGGCGAATGGATCAGCTCGGTCGAGCTTGAGAATCTCGCCATCTCCCATCCCGCCGTGGCCGAATGCGCGGTCATCGGCGTGCCGCATCCCAAGTGGGACGAGCGGCCCGTGCTGCTGGTGGTCAAGAAGGAAGGCCGCGATGTGGCCAAAGCGGAGTTGCTGGCGTTCCTCGAAGACAAGGTCGCCAAATGGTGGCTGCCCGACGATGTGCTGTTCGTGAAGGCCCTGCCGCACACCGCCACGGGCAAGCTGCTCAAGCGCCAGCTCCGGGACGAGTTCCGCGATACGCTGATGCAGCAAGCCAGCGTCGCTTAGAACCTGTCCGGGGGCTTCGTGAAGCCCGTAGCCGGAACCGATATAACGCATTGTTAACCGTAGCCTTTCCGGCGGACGGGGCGATTTCGCGAAAATGCGGCCTTTCCCCTTAAGGCGCAATTGTAGGCAATGCGCCTTTACAAAGGATTGCGCATTGATATTGCACGGGGATTTCGGCAGGCGCGGCGGCGGAATGCACCGTTTTATGGTTAAAATAAAAAATGCGCGTATATTTAACGGGATTCTGGAAACGTGGAATCCGGCCAAAAACGCGGAAAGATTCGTAGAAACGCGGCGGCTAAAATACAGCGTTTTCGCGTTAACTGCGTTCGCATTAACCATGCCGTGCCGCCTACGGGGATTTACTTCGGTTTAATACGGCGGTGGAGCTGTTGGCGCCGTTGTGCCATGAGCGGAGGCCGTACCCCCTCACCCCAACCCTCTCCCCATGGGAGAGGGGGCTCGCTCGCAACCGTTGTTAGGGCGTTCCCTCTCCCATGGGGAGAGGGACAGGGTGAGGGGAGATTCCCCCAGTTCATTCCGCCACCCCGCGTTAAGCCGCACCATGATTTCGGCCGGTTCTCCGTGTTATGCATAACGCTCGCACAGCATCGGGCGGGGAGCGGACCATGCGGATCGTGGCGATTGTGTTGCTGGGGCTGGCGCTGCTGGCGGGCGGGGCGCGGGCGCAGGATGCGGGCGCGCCGCTGCCGATGCTCGACACCGGCGGGCATATGGCGTCGACCCGGAGCGTCGCGTTTACGCCGGACGGCAGGCAGCTCGTTTCGGCCTCCTTGGACAAGACCATCCGCGTGTGGGATCTGGCGAGCGGCAAGACCGTGCGCACGATCCGGGGCGAGAGCGCGCCCGGGTCTGCGGGCAAGGTCTTCGCCATGGCGCTGTCGCCGGACGGCAAATGGCTGGCGGCGGGGGGGTGGCTTCCTGGCACGGAAGAGGAAAGCGATGCCATCCGCCTCTACGAGTTCGCGAGCGGCAAGCTCGTGGCGCTGTTGAAGGGGCATACGAATGTGGTCTATGGCCTCGCCTTCTCGCCCGATGGCAGCAAGCTGATTTCGGGCAGCGCCGACAATACCGCCATCCTCTGGGACACCGGAATACGAGATGGCGCCCGTGCGACGGAGCCGAAGTTGCTCCACCGGCTCGAAGGGCATAAAGCCGAGATCTACGCCGTTGGCTTCAGCCCCGATGGCAGCCGCGCGGTGACGGGCTCCTACGACCATGATTTGAGGCTCTGGCGCGTGGCCGATGGCAAGAAGATCGCGCGCATGATCGGCCATGGCGATAAGGTGCAGAGCCTTGCTGTGGCCCCGGATGGCACCATCGCCAGCGGCGATGCCTCCGGCGAAATCCGGCTGTGGGGCGTCGGCTCGGGGAGCGGGCGCGATGGGCGCTTTTTGCGCGTAATGGCCAGGCAGGGGACGTCGGTGGGCTCCTTGAGCTTCAGCCCGGATGGCAAGCTTTTGCTGTCGGGAATTTCCAAGATCGTGGCCGATAGCAATCCATTTGGGGCCAAGATCTACGACGTTGCCAGCGGCAAGGAGATCGTCACCTATACCGGCCACGACAATATCGTGCCCGCCACAGCCTTCAGCCCGGACGGGCGCTGGGCAGCGACCGGCGGCGGCGACAACCAAGAGATCCACCTCTGGGACCCGCATACGGGCAAGCCCCGTCCCGGACCCGATGGCAAGCCGCTGCGGCTCGCCGGCCTGGGGCAGCCGGTCTGGGCGGCGGGGTTCTCGCCCGATGGGCGGCGCATCGGTTGGGGGAGTGCCTGGCAGCAGGACGACCCAATGCGTGGCTATGGCCCGATTCAGCTGGCTTTGACTTTGCCGTTGGGCGAGGGCGCGCTCGGTGCGCCTGTTGCGCTTGCCGAGGCGGAGGCCGGCGCCTTCCGCCGCGCGCAGGCCGCCTTGGGCGGCTTCTCGCTCAGCCATAGAGAGGGTGGCGCCTATGGCGGTGACGCCATTCTCGACATCTCGAAGGACGGGCGCGCGGTTGCCTCCATCGCCCGCGATAACTGGAATGGCTATCAGCACCGGTCCTATAGTTTCACGCCCGATGGCGAAACCGTCGTCTCGGGTGGCAGCAATGGCTTTCTCACCGCCTATGACCGCGCGGGCCACAAGCTCGGCGATTTCGTGGGCCATGAGGGCGATGTCTGGGCCGCAGTACCCTCGCCCGACGGCCGCTTTCTCGTTTCTGGCGCGGACGACCAGACGGTGCGGCTGTGGAACCTCAAAACGCGCGAACTGCTCGTCACCCTGTTCCGCGGCGAGGACGGCGAATGGGTGATGTGGACGCCGCGGGGCTTCTACACCGCCACGGCCGCTGGCGCGCGGCTCATCGGCTGGCAAATCAATCGCGGGCCTGACCATGCGGCGGAGTACGTCACTGCCGCCCAGCTCCGCCAGCATCTGAACCGGCCGGATATCGTCGCCAGGGCCATCCAGCTCGCTTCGGCGGAGGAGGCGGTGCGGCAGGCGCATGGCGCCGATTTCAAGATTGCCGATCTGCTCGCCAGGCCGGTGCCCAGGCTGCGCATCGTTTCACCCGAAGCGGATGCCTCGATGAGCGGTGGCCATGCTCAAGTAACAGTGGAGCTGGAGGCCACGCCCGATCCCGTCAAGCTGATCCGTATCCACGTCAACGGCCGCCTGATCGCGAGCAAGCTGCCGGAGAAAGATGGCTTTAAGCCCGGCAGGCTTGCGTTCGATGTACCGTTGGCGGGAGGCGCGGACACAATTGCCGTCGCCGCGGAAAACAGCACCGGCGAGACGGTGGCGGCGCTGAGCCTTACCCATAAGGGCGGAGGCGATCTCGATAAGCCCGGGACGCTCTATATCCTTTCCATCGGGGTGGACAAATATCCCAACCTGCCGGGCAAAGACCTCAGATATGCCGGCGCCGACGCGAAGGCGTTCGCCGAGGCGATGGAGAAGCGCGCGAGCCCGCTGCACCGGCAGGTGATAAAGCGCCTGCTGGTCAACGGCGGAACGGCCGCGGATGCGCCTACCGCCGCTAACATTCTGGACGCCTTCAATATGCTGCGGCAGACCAGGGAAAACGATACCGTAATGCTGTTCGTCTCCGGTCACGGCGTCAACGAAGGGCCGGATTACCAATTCGCGCCGACGGATGCGGCCTGGGGCGGCGAAACCCTCTTGCAGCAGTCGAGCGTTGTGCCGTGGCATGCATTCGCGGAGGCGCTGACCGGTGCCAACGGCCGGCGCATCGTGTTCATCGACACCTGCCATGCCGGCAACGCTTTCAACCGGCGATTCTTGAGCGACGGCTACGAGGCCAACATCACATTCTATTCCTCGGCGGGCCCGGATCAGGACGCGCAGGAGAACAGCGCGCTCGGCGGCGGGCATGGGCTGTTCACCTATGCGCTGGTGGAGGGCGTGAACGGGGCCGCGCGCGACGGCGCGGGCGAGGTGCGGGCGGATGGCTTGCACGATTTCCTCAAGAGCCGCGTGGGTGCGCTGGCCGCGAAACTTTCGGCCGCGCAGGAGCCGCAATATTTCCGCGCCCGCGACGCGGAGAATTACGTGCTCGCCCGGCCGCAGTAGCGGGCTGCGAGTACCCGGAAATCGCGATCCACATAAAGGGCATTACCCCTCACCCCCGCCCTCTCCCAATGGGAGAGGGAGTCTCGCTGTGCCCGTTGTTAGGGCGTTCCCTCTCCCATTGGGAGAGGGACAGGGTGAGGGGTAATGCGCTATGCGTGGCGCACGGATTTTGCGTGCTTTGGCGGCGCCAGGCGCCTATTGCGAAGCAGGCCCCCTTGACGGCGGGCGCAAAGGCGCGTTTTCTTAGGGTTGTGGTTCTTTTGCCGGCCGGCTTGCAGCCACGTTAAACAAATCGCTAAAAGGCCGTTCGCCTTTGGCACGGCTTTTTCGCGCCTCAAGGAGCGGACCCATGTCAGACGCCGATAAACCCGCCGGGCTTCACCCCGATACGCTTCTCGTCCATGGCGGAAGCATGCGCTCTCAATTCGGCGAGACCTCCGAAGCCATCTTCCTGAATTCGGGCTACGTCTACGAAAACGCCGAGGACGCCGAGGCGCGCTTCTCTGGCGGGGCCGAGGGCTATGTGTATAGCCGCTTCGCCAATCCAAGCGTGACCATGTTCGAGACGCGTATGGCGCTGCTCGAAGGCGCCGAGGCCGCGCGCGCGACGGCGACGGGCATGGCGGCGGTGACATCGGCGCTGATGTGCTGTTTGAAGGCGGGCGATCATGTGGTCGCCGGGCGGGCGATGTTCGGCGCCAGCCGCTACGTGGTCGAGGAGTTGCTGCCGCGATACGGCATTTCGTCGACGCTGATAGACGGGCGCGACCTGGGGCAATGGCGCGGCGCGGTGCGCGATAACACGCGTGTGCTGTTTTGCGAAAGTCCAGCTAACCCATTGCTGGAACTTGTCGATTTGGCGGGCGTCGCTGCCATCGCTAAGGACGCGGGTGCGCTGTTCATGGTCGACAACGTGTTCGCCACGCCCATGCTGCAGAAACCGCTCCGCCTCGGGGCGGACGTGGTGATCTACTCCGCGACCAAGCACATCGACGGCCAGGGGCGCTGTATGGGCGGCGTCATCTGCTCAAGCGCCGCTTTCGTTGAGAAACATCTCAAGGATTTCCTGCGGATGACCGGCCCGACGCTCAGCCCGTTCAATGCCTGGGTGCTTTTGAAAGGGCTAGAAACCGTAGCGCTGCGCGTCGAGCGCCAAGCTGCGAGCGCGGCCAAGATCGCCGATTGGCTGGCGGAGCGCCCCGAGGTGGAAAGCGTCGTTTATCCGGGCCGGCCGGACCATCCGCAGCGCGACATCGCCGCGAAACAAATGACGGCCGGCGGTCCGCTGGTGGCCTTCAGGCTGCGCGGGGATAAGTCCGCCACCTTCCGGTTCATGAACGCGCTGCGGCTTATCAAAATCTCCAATAATCTCGGCGATGCGAAAAGCCTGATCGCGCATCCGGCGACGACCACGCATTACCGGCTCACGGATGCGGCGAAAGCCGAGCTTGGCATTACGGCGGGCACGGTGCGGCTCTCGGTTGGGCTTGAGCATCCGGACGACCTGACCGCCGATCTCGGCCGCGCGCTGAGCCTTCCTTCCTAAGCAGAGTTCGCAAAAGTGGCCTTCCCGGTTTTGCGAAAAAACACGGAGCGAACGTTTATCGTGAGCGACAAGCGCTCACTCTGCGAAAACAAAAAGGGCGCCGCCATGGCCACGTTTTACACCGCCGGGCATTCGACCCGCACAATTGAGGAGTTCATCCGCCTCCTTCAGCAGGCGGGCACGGAGCTGGCTATCGACGTGCGGAGCATCCCCAAATCGCGGTACAATCCGCAATTCAACACGGACGCCCTGCCCGGCCCCTTAGGCGCCGCCGGGATCGGCTACCGGCACATGCCCGCTCTAGGAGGCCTTAGGCACGCAAAGAAAGGCGCCGGGCCATCGCCCAATGGCTTCTGGGACAACGAGACCTTCCGCAATTACGCGGATTATACGGCCACACCAGAGTTCCGCCAGGGCCTGGAAGAGCTGCGGGCGCTGGGCCAGGCGCAGGTTTGCACGATCTTTTGCGCGGAGGCTGTCTGGTGGCAGTGCCACCGGCAAATCATCACGGATTACTTGCTCGCCGCGGGCGAAACCGTGATCCACATCATGCGCGAGGGCCATCCTGAGCCTGGGCGTATAAGGGAAGCAGCGATCATCGGCGCCGATGGCGTCATCACTTACCCCGCCGCGCAAGGTACTCTCTTGTTATGATCGGCCGAAGCCCTGTTGCAAACCGCGCGCGCAGTGCTAATGTACCTCCCATGCGGGTGTAGCTCAGCCGGTAGAGCATCAGCTTCCCAAGCTGAGGGTCGCGAGTTCGAACCTCGTCGCCCGCTCCAATTAAATCAAGGGTTTAGGCTGTTTTACGGAAGAGGCTTGCGGGAGCAAAGCCGGATTATTCATGACCATGTCATGACCGCGCCCAATTCCGACGGCCAGGGAGCGGTGGGAGTGGGACCTCTGGCCATGACATCGTAGCGCTTGCATTCAAGCCAGTTAAGGACGTGGATTATGCTTGCGTCGGCTCTACTGGCGCTGCGGGCGCGAGCGCTACTATTCCGGCTGTGTGCGCCCCCCAAACCGGCATTGCCTTACGCGGGTTGCAAACAAGCAACCGATCGATATTACGCGCCATGCGTTGGCTGCGAGGTCAGAACTAAGCGTGTCCGCAACTCGCCCATGAGGTACCACATGCCAACGCCAGCCGGGAAAATGTGATTTGCCAGCCAAGGGCCTCGCACTATGCGTCCGCCTCTTCAGCGGCAAGGTGAGAATGGCTGGATCGCCTGCCTTGTGATGGTTGCCGCTCTTCTCATCCGGATTATCGCGCGGCACTTCCATTTCCGCTCAGAAGTGGCGAATCAATGGAAACTCTGTCTACAAGGATCTGCGCCTGGGATACCTGGTACGGCACAAGGTCCGTCACTCCCTTGGGCGTTACGTTTTGGCGTTGAGTTGGGAGCATCTTGCGATGTCGCATTTTTGTATCACCGAGTGGCGCGACAATCTTCGTTTGCGCAAATCAAAACAAGATGTCTGTGTTCCGATTCGAGAATTTACCTATCAGGCGTATAAATGGATCTGGAATTATCGTCCAATATATTCTGGCCTTGGACACGCGGACGAGTTTATTGATACTTTATGTGGACCGCTCCGGGATGATTTGGAAGATGTAGAGGGATTGCTTTATAATCATTTTATCATCCTTGGCGACGAGGCAATACAAAATTTTATCCTGCAAGGAGAGTATGTTGCTAGGGCTTTGCTAAGCCACCGACTTGACGCCGCGTGGAAAGAGTTCTGTAACAGTGCGCAACAAAAAGGCAAAAGTACCGCATTCGAAAGTATCGCGGCTGCTATGAACAATCTCGAACTGTATTTCGCGGATCCTGGTATAGAGTCAGGATTATTGCGTGCGTTTGAGAGAAAAGTTTCGGTGCCCTGGCCATCCGTGCGACACAGTTTAGCACAGGGATACGTGCTTATCCCAGTTCGGGCGTTCGAAGACCTCTGGCGAGAACTTGCTGATTTCGTGCAAGATGCCCGTGAAAATTATGCCCTCCCATGTTCGGGCGGTGGATGGTGGACGGGTATTGTGGACGGACAATTCCAGCATTTTACCGCTTCTGAAGCTGTGAGGGGGCCGGCTATTGGAGAGACAGCAGAGGTGCAGAACGCCGATCTTGCCGCAAACATAGCCGTGCACATCTCCGATTCACGCCAAGGACGTATCCCTGAGGATAGGCTCCTTGGGGTTTTAATTTATATTCTAAAAGCCGCGAACGTACTGGCTCAAATGCTGGATGCGCCCGCGTTTGATCGCAAAGCGAGCCAACAACAAAGCGGCGCGAAATCTCAAAAGCCGGATATGGTTTCGTTGCAGGAGAAGGCCAAAGAGGCGAAAAAGCAGTCGAAGGAAAAAGTAGCGCGCTGGGCGGAAGCCTTGGCCCCGATCGTCTGGAGTGTTTACCCGGCCATGCGCCTTACGCCGGTTGCCAGGCTGCTTTCTTCCGCGGAGGAGCGGAGCAGGCTGGCGGACCAGATCGCAGATCCGCACGCCAAAGCCCAATTGAATCGGACACCGCCTGAGAAAAACATAGGTTGGCGCAGCATCTATGACAAGCTGTCGGAGGCCGTTGACCAAGGGCACCTTGCTATGCCTGCCTCCAAACCGGAAATGATCACGAAATCGTGATGGACAGCTCATTGCAAGATCTGCGGTTTTTGCAAGTCGTTGCATCATCCGGCGGTTTTGCAATCGCGTCTTGTGTTCATCTTCCATCATGCTGAGGGCATCGCTGAACAACAAAGAGGTTCTTGCAATGCCTAAAACTGACGAAGCGAACAACCTTCAGCCTGCCGCCCCAGCGAAACCGCAGAAAAATCGAGTGCACGGCAGATCGGCGGGGAGCGAGTTGCCTAAGCCGCCAAGTCACAGTTCCAGCGCCGCTCTTTCGGGTGCAAGTCGGAGCCAAGGGGACCAGCGATTAGTAACCGCTGGTGAGGCCGCCGCTTATCTTCGATTGTCCACCTCTTATATAAACAAGTTGAGGTGCACGGGATGCGGACCGGTTTTTCTAAAACTATCGCGTGCAGTGCGGTACAGGCAGGCCGATCTGGAAGCGTGGCTTTCCAGCCGCCAGCATAGTTCCACGAGCGCAGCACAACTCGCTTTGGAAGCGGAGGCTAGGGAGGGACGCGATTAAGAGGCGCCCACAGATTGCCCCCGGCCCGGCGTTCCCATCCCTGGACCGCCGCACACACTCTCCGGCCACCCCGGATCACCAGCACAGCAGTAACTGCAACACAAACTGGCAGCTGAGATCGAGCTGCCGGAGCGGGCTGCTGCGTGTGTCACTCCGGCCGGGGCTGACAGAAAGAAGATAAGGCTCTCGCTCAGCTTCGGCGAGAGCCTCTCTGAAAGATCGGTTTGAAGAACGCCGTTGCGGGATACCGAGGCGCGAAATCGCTCATGTGTGCGCGGTGCCCCGCGGTCGAGCGAACGGCCTGAGAAACGTAAGAGCCCGCGCCTGTAATGCGCGAGCTTTCATCGTCTATCAATGGAGACCTTGAGGATGAAAGTAGTCAACGAGAGCGTCGACATCCTAGCCCAGGAGAGGTTCATTGCAGGGGCGCGCAACAAACGATTCAGCCCCCCGGCCCTTATCAGTTTGACCGCATAAAGAGCGCGGTCAGCCATGAGCTACTACAGGCACCCGCCCATATCCCCACCTGCCAGGAAGCTGTCCTGGTGCCATAAGTGGCTAGGCCGCCATTCCAAGCCCTCCAAAGACCAAGCCCCGGTACACCGGCGGCGAAGTCATCCGCCTCATGTTCAACCTCCTTCTCATCGAGGACGGCGACGTGCTGACCAAGCCTGGGGTGGTGCGCACGATCTACGACCCGGCGGCGGGCACGGGCGGCATGTTGTCGGTCGCGGGCGAGCACCTCGCCGACCTCAATCCCAAGGCCACGTGGCGGAGTGGTTACGCATCGGACTGCAAATCCGCGTACCCCGGTTCGATTCCGGGCGTGGCCTCCATTAAAATCAAGCACTTGCAAATCCCCCTCGCGCAATGTTGACAATTCAGTCCGGCGATGTTGACAATTTATGTTCGCTTTTTGCCCCCACTGGCAGGCGCCCGCAGCTTCGTAATCGCTGCGGCAGTGCGCCGCGTGCGATCCGCCTTCTGTGCGTAATGCGCGGCCATGCGGCTGGATTTTTGCCCGAGCACCGCCGCGATATCCTCCATCGAGCAGCCCGCCTCGGCGAGCCGCGTTGCCACATCGTGGCGAAGCCCATGGAAGGTGCAGCCGCACGCAACCTTCCCCTCGGCCTCAAGAGCGCGCAGCATCTTGATAAAGGCGCTTCGAAAGCCGTTGCCCTTCCATGGCCGCCCCTTCGAATTGGTGCATAGCGTCACGGCGCTATGGCTTTCCAGGGCGAGCGCTTCGGATATGAGAGGTCCGATGGGCACGGCCACATCGACACGGCGCTTGGCGGTGCATACGCTAAGCAGGCCGCCCTTGATCGCGGATCGAGGCAGGCGGATCACATCGCCCTCACGCATGCCGCATTCCATGGCGATGACCACCGGCAGGCGCAGATGCTGCCAGCGCGGCATTGCCACCGCCGCCAGCACAGCCGCACGCTCGCCCTCGCTCCAGGGGCGGTTCATGGGCCTCGCATGAGGATCGCGGGGAACCTTGGCAACGGCCGCAACCGGATTGGCCTGCATCAATCCCAGTTCTATGGCACGCCCGAAAATCAGCCGCAGCACAGTCAGCACGTAATTGGTAAATCGCCGGCCCCTGAACCCGCTCCATTTGTCTCGCAGCTTGCAGATTTCTGGCGTCGTGAACTGAATCAAGGGCGCATCATAGATGCGTTCCAGGAAGGCAAAGCAGCGTTCATAGTCAGCCTTGGTGCGCGGCGCCAGGTCGCGGAAGGCAATGGATGCGCGATAATCTAGGATGAGCCTGCCCAGGGTGCCAGGCTTGGCGAGATTCTCTTCGTGCTCGCGAAGGCGCTGCTCAAGTGCGGCCAACTCGGCGAAAAACTCGGGCGTTCCCTCGGTGGCTTTGATGCGCGTTTTCGTTGGACGGTGATAGATGTACTCGCGCCCGGTTTTCGAATGCCGGAAGCGTTGAAGGCCTTTGATCCGAACAGAGGTTCCATCGCTCATCGAAACCAGTCTCCTATGAACTCAAAACAATAGGTCATGGCAGGCAGACTGCCATGGTTGCAGGCGCACCGTAGAGGTAGCAACCGGGTGGCAGCAGGGCGGCAGCAGGGTGGTGCGGTGGCTTCAGGGCGGTGCGGTCGCTTCAGGGCGATGGATGGCGATAGCGGTGATGTTCACGCGCATAGACGCCGCTCCTTGGCCTTGATGAATTCCGCGAGCGCGCTCCGGCGGGCGCAAAGCTTGCCGTTTGCCTTGAAAAATGGCCACTTTGGGTCTTCGGCGAGCCGGTAAACCTGCTTCACGGTGCAGCCAAGAAATTCCGCAATCGGGCGTCCGCCCCATAGTACGTCAAGGGAGGCTACGCTGCTTAGCGCGCAAGCCTCCGTCGCGGTCCTGTAAGGGCCGCAGTCGGGTGTCCGCATTGTCTCGCTCCAACGCCGCGCCGGTTATGGCGCTTCAGTGTTTAACCGCCTCACGCCCCTCCGCGATGATCGCATACGCCTTCACAAGCCTGTCCGCGTGCCAAGCGGCGCGCAAAAGAGCCGCCTCGATCCGCGCGAGCAATTCGATGGCCTTCGCGCGCTTCTCGGGCGTGAGCGCGGCAATCACCTTCTGCGCCTCGCTCACGAATTCGGCGATTTCCCGTTCGGCCACCATGGCTCAGTGCCTCGCCTTGCCTAAGCCTTCGTCCATCACATCAGCTATCTGGCCCGATGCGCTCTTCCATCGCCTCTCCAGTGCGTCGTGGCGCACCTGGTCAGCGGCGCCAAGGCCGCTACATGACGAGGCGGCACGCAAGGATACAAACTCTTCAGTCTCTCCCGCCGTCATGCCGGCGGCAATAATGCGCCCCTCGCCATCGCGACTTGCCAAGCCCAGGTTCAAAGCCCGATTCAAGAACCAATCCTTGTATTTGGCTTCTGCTGCTTGTCTGATTTCTGCTTCGATCATTGAAGCACCTGCAATTCAAACCCGCGAAGGCTGCTTGACCTCATCGCGCCAGCAGCGACATTACGCAGCGCGAGCGCGATGGAGGCGATGCCGGCCGCACCAAGGATTTTCGCCCCTCTTACATCGGATCGCGCCGCGCGCTCGACGGGCGAGACAAAGCGCGCGGTCACAAGTTCGATGTCCGCAGCGCTTGCGTGGATTTCGACTTCCGTGGGGTTCGTCATCACCATGAACTTGATCCGATCCCGTAGAGTCTCATGCGGATCGCGCCGCAAATGCACCGCCAATGCCTCAAGGGGATTGCCCCCCTCGTAGCCGTCGCGCTTCTTGGCGTCGTCCGGCGCGACATAGTGCAAAGCAAGTAGGGCTTTGACGAACCCGACGCAATTTGCGGGCGAACTCGATAGGAGTGCTCCGCTCATCAGCGTGCCGGTCTTAATGTCAGCCACATCGAGCACGAACGCCTCACGCATCGGCTTCAGATAGGCTGTTGCGGCAGCCGGCTGCATGCCAAATGTCGGAGCCATCTGCCGCGTTAAAGTTGTCACCTGGTTCAATTGAGCCTCCCGCCGGGTCCGATTCGCTAACCCGATATTAGGCGCGCCCGATCTGGATTCATAAACGTATTTAAGATTTCCACAACTTGCACGAGCGTCCGCTGCGCTCAGACGCGGTGCGCGGCGTGCTTCAACGCGGCCAGTACCCAGCGGATTTGAGCGCGGCGCAGGCCGGGGTGCATCAAGTTCAGGTGCTTTTGCTCCCGCCAAAAACGGTCACCCGTGGCCCCGAGCAAGAGCTGGCGGGCAATGAAGAATTGCTCCATCTGAAGGCGCTCGATCTGCTTGGTGACCAAGCCCATGCGCTTTGCGGCGCGCCTTACCTCTGCAGTCATTTCGGCGGGTTCGGTATTGGGATAGGAAAGCGCCAATTCGATATTGCGAACGCCGAAATTATCAAGGTTGAAGTCAGCCGGGCGCGGCCGGCGCCGATGCGCGCTTTGGGAAGCCATATCGTGTCTCCGTTCGTGGTTATTGCGGGCAAATCGCTTGGACGCCGGCGGCGAGCACCGCAAGCTCGCGCTCGAAGGTATCGGCCAAAAAGCCGATTGCAGTTCCGATTGTGATGTCAAGCTGCTGGTCTTCAGCAACGACGCGCAGGCAAAAGCTACCTCGCCGGAGATGCTCGATTGTTTCCAAGAGTTGGGCTGTGGAAATAGGCTGTTGCACGGCCGTAGCCGCCGCGTTTAGGGTGTCTGAAGCCATGTCGCGGTCCTTGTTTCGCGGTGTGGTCAGAGGCTGGGGAATGTTGGTAGCATTTCTCAGCCTCGCCATTGACGGTACTAGGCCAACGGCCTAGTGTCAATCCCATGAGAAAACCTCTCCCCACAATGCTCCCCGATGAGTTGAAGGCGATCAGGGCGGCACTTGGCAAAAAACAAGAAGAGATGGCAGAGGCGCTAGGCGTCGACATGCGGACGCTTGGCCGATGGGAACAGGGTCAGCGCGCAATCCCAGGACCGGCCGTACTGCTCGCCCGCCGCCTCCTGGCGGACCATCGAAAATCGTCTTAGAAATACTGCGTAATACTCAATAAACACTTTGCTGTAACTTGACATAGGGCCGTTGGCCCTATACATTGGGCCATAGACGGAGAGATGGCCCAGAAAGACGCAACCTAAATCAGCCGCCGCCTACAGGCTGAACCCGAAGAGGGGAACCGGAAAGGTCCGGGAAGAAGGAAAGCGGAGCCAAAGGCTAGCAGAAGGACTTCCATCCTCCCGAGAACAGCCCCAAGCGAGGGAATGGCGAAGCTATGCCAGGCGCCGGGCTGATGAAATTGCGAGGGGCATTCGCGCCCCGTTAGGCCTCAACGAGATTGAGGCGCTTTTCGATGCGCTCCATGCGCGCATCCATCTTATCCAGGCGCCGGTTCATCGCCCCCATGTTCTCTTCAATCGATGTGACGCGAACCTTGATGTTCCGCATATCATCCTTCAGCGAATCCATGTCGCCGCGGATCGCGCGAAGGTGCTCAAGAACGAGGTTAATCGGTTCGTCAGGCAATTTCTTAGTCCCTTTTTGAAGGAGACGCCCGGCGTGGTCTCGAACACCGCGCCGGGCATTCGTGAAACCCCTGTTACAAGGAATCCACAACATGGAGAATACATCCATCGGCTGGCGTGTGCAACTCGCCACCGGCACAGCCCTGTCCACCATGGCCGCCGTCGCGGTTCGCGTGGACGTGCTCAACAACTGGGAGTACGGCCAGACGATTTCGGCCGAACTCGCCTCAATCCTGGTGCTCGCGGCCGTGGCCGTTGTCGCGATCCCGGTCGCGGCGTCGATTCTTGGATGGTCGCGCCACCTTCGCGTCACGGCCGCGATCTGCGTTGCCCTCACGGTGTGGAGCGCCATCAACGCCTACTCCGCCAAGCAGGGCGCCGCGATCCTGGCCGCGCAATCGGCGCAAGCGACTTACGTTTCGGCCGTGGCGGACGAAAAGGCCGCCCGCGCCACGCTGGCCCGTATCACCGAAACCGGCGACGCGGGCGAGCTGGGCAAGCTGCAGGCGCTGGCTTCGGCCGAACGCGAAAAGGCCTGCCGCCGGTCCCGCTCCGACGATTGCACCAACGCGAAAGCGGAGGAGAAGACGCTCACGGCGCGCGTCTCCGACGCCAAGGCGCGGGACAAGGCGCAAGCCACCCTCGCCGATGCGAAGCAGGAAGCCAAGGCGGGCCCCGCAGAGGCTTCCATGATCGCAACGGTGATAGCGGCCCAGCTCGGCGCGGAACCGGCTTCCGTGGCGCGCTACATCGCCCTGGCCTTGACCGGCCTTGGCATCGCGGTCACGCAGCTCGTAGCGCTGCTTGGCGGCCAGGCCGCGAGCTTGATCGGCGGAGCGATCAAGTGCCGCCATTCATCGATCGCGGCGAAGATACCGGCGGAGGAAGCCCCCGCGATCGGCGAGGCGCCCGCAATCGCCGCCCCGCAGAAGGCCGCGCTTGACCGGCTCATGGCGCTGATCTTGAACGCGCCCGATGGCCGGATCGTTTCGAGCGGCCGCAAGCTCGCCGAGCTGGAAGGCGTGGCAAGCAGCACCTATGCGGGATGGCTCGCGAAGTGGCAAGACGCCGGCTACATCCAGGCGGAGCGGGCAGGCAACCGCACCGCGATCAAGCTCGGCACTCGCCGGGCCGCTTAAACGACGAAGGCGCCCTCGGGAAACCGGCGGGCGCCTTTTTCGTGTCCGGCTAGAACGAAGCAGAACCAAGAACGAATCAGAGACGAGGAGTTAACGATGTCCGAAGAAATCAACAGCCGCACAGCCTGTACGCCCGTGTTTGACATGGATGAGCCGATGATCTGGACAGTACAACGCGTGTCCAATCCCGTGAACGAACCTGCGAAAAAGCCCAGTAAAACGGGCGTTGCGCGCTGGACGCTTCGGACACTTCTTCGAATACTTAACGGACATTAACGAACAAGGCCCCGCGTCAGCCGGACACTTCCCGGACAGCGCGGCCAACGATCAAGCCCCGGCGCGGCGACGTGTCCGGGGCTTTTTTGTGCCCGCGCTCACGTCGCGTCCTTCAGTGCCTGCTTCACCGGCCCGGCATACAGCGCCTTGATGCGTGCGCGCCCGGCCGCGACACCTGGCCGGAAGAACGGATGCGCGGGCCGCGCCGGCACCCCCTTCTTGACCTTCTTCAGCTTGACCTTGCCGTTCGGCCGCGTGCCGGCGTAACGGAATTCCCCCTTCGAGTAGCCCTTGGTCCCGTACTCGACAAATTGGGCATAGAAGCCGTCGCTCTTGAGCCGGCCGGTGGCAAGGCCGAAAACATAGCCGCCGGGATATTTCCACGATTCCTGAATGGCCTCGCTGCTCGCGAACATATCCCGGAGCTTGCCGGTCTTGACGGGCACGCGCTGCACAACCTCTGCTTGGATGATGAGCGCGGCCTGCTTGTTGGCCGCCTGTACCGCCAGTTCGACGTTCTTCTGCGCCTGCGCCACGCGGCCCGCGAAGTGCCCGGCGCGCTTCACATAGGACATGGTGCCTCGCGGAATGAAGGCCGCCCTGGATAGGGCGGCGGCTGCCAGGGGCGAGGCTACGCGGCCGGGATGCTGAGCGGGTTGCCCTTCACCACAACGGCGCTGATCGGCGTGCCGGTGCCGTGCGTGCCCGCGAAATGGGCGAGCACCTTCAGATAGCGTTTGCCGCCGATATAGCCGATCTCGCTTATGGTCGCGCTGGCGTGCGCCGTCGCGAGGGAGAGCACCACGCCGCCGGTGACGGTCGCGGGCGCATCCTTGCCGTTGAGGTCCGTCGCGGCGACGTCGCTATAATTCGTGCCGTCATCGGAATGCGTGACGGTGAAGTCGATCCGGTCGGAGGAGTCGAAGACGATGCCGCCCGCGCCCACGGAAAGCAGGATCGCTGCGGACTGGAAGCCGGTGAGGTCGATAGCGGCGGGGGTGTTGTCCGCGGCGAGCATGGCCGGCCCGATGGCCTGCACGTTCGAGATGCGGGATGCGAGGTCCTTGATTGCCATGGTTGAAATCCTATCGTGAAAGGCTGCAAACCGAAAAGGGCGAGATGCTGGCCCGGCGTCGAAGCCCACCGGGCCAGCGAGGTAGAGGACGCGTAAACCCCTTTATTCATCCTCAACCGTGCCTCGCCGAAATGGAAAACGGCGAGGACTTGCTTTCCCCCGGAATCGGTCAAGATGCAGGGGAAACTCGAAACTTGGGTTAGCTCGCGGCGACCTTCAGCTTGATGAGCGCCTCGCCGAGCGCGACCGCGCCGCCGACGCGCTTCATGATATAGAACCGCGTGCGGTTGAGCGCAGCCTGGCTGTAGGGATCGCGCAAGAGCACCATGTTGAGCCGATCCACGATCATGTACCCGGCCTGCATATCGCCGAATACGATAGGCGTGGCGCCGGCCGCAACGTCTGGCATGGTCGGGGCATCGACAACGGGAATCCCCTGGATGGTCGGCAGCCCCTGCTTGTTCAAGTTTTCATCGAACAGATAGCGGTTAACCGTGTCCTTGAGCTTGCGGACGGCCGCTGCGGTCCTCCTGTTCATCAGCCAGCAAGCGCCGGGCCCGGCGGCATATTCGGCGGGCAATTGGAATGGCAGCCCGACAATCGAGTCCGCGGTAACGAGGTTGGCGTCTCCGGTCGCAACGGATGCGATGTCCGCAGACTGAAGCAGGCCCTGCGGCTGCTTGATGCCGGTGCCATTGACGAAGGCCACGCCTTCGAGCCTCGCCAGCTCTTTGGTAAGGTCGCGGGTAATCCACGCCTCGATATCGATGGCGGAATCGGCCAGGGTGTCGTTGCTGATATCGACATAGGCGCGGGCGCCGTTGACGCTGATCTCGACGGCGCCAAAGGTGGGATCGGTCGGCAACGCCGTATCGTTTTCGGCAAGCCATTGCGCTGTCGTGGCCGCCGAGCGCTTCGGAATGAGAAGCGTGTCCGTGCTGGTTGTGACCGCGCTTGCCACACGCCGGATTTGGTCGACGAGCACGAGATTTTCGCGAATGGTCTGCGAAATTTCAATCGGCACGAAAATGCCGCCGCCCGAATCCTTGGACGTTTGCAGGGCCGCCTGGGGTCTACCGTTGCGAACCCACGCAGCGAAGGCGCTGCGGCGCGACACGGCCTCCGGCGAGACGCGGCCGGTATCCTGGTACGGCGCGAAAATGCCCGGCCTGTTGGCCTGGATCGAGGCCATGCGCCGGCCCCGTTCGGCGTTGCGCTCGATCTGCCGGACTGCCGCCATGGCACGGCCCCGAAGCGCGGTGTCGGACGTGTCGCCGCCGCGTGCCTGTTGCAGCGCAGCGTTGCCTGCGCGGGCGTCTCGCGAGGCCTGGATCGTCGCCGCGACATTCGGGTTTTCCAGGCGCTGCAGGTCTTCATCCAATCGGATTTTAGGCATTTCCGGTATCCTCGTTGGGGTTGACATCGATTGCCCCAGCACGGGGCCGGTTACTGACGCCCTTCGGCGGCGCCGTAAGGCGTAAACGCTCGGGAGACCGCGCAAGGAAGCGCTCAAGCCGGTCGCGCGATTGCTGCAAGCCCGATGGCTGCGCCGGCTGGGGCCGCAGCGCGCGGGCGTGCGTTTGATTTCCGGGGTTGAGCGGCGCGAGCATGGTTTGCGATGGATTGACTGCATGCGCCGTTTGCCCCACCGCGCCTTGCTGCCATGGCGCGGTGTTTACCGGCACGCGCCGCTCGTCGCCGCCTTCGACCGGCGGCATGTGCTCCATGGTGCGGACCTCGTTCACGGTCATGATCCCATTCACAACCGCCGCGACGTTTGCGGTCCAACGGGCCTGGCTTTCCGCACGCTGGAATTCATTAAGGTCATGCTGCAGATAGTATTGCCGCCGTTCTCCGCGTGTCAGAAGCGAGAGCTGCAGCGACTGCTCCCAAGCCTCAAGTAGCGGTTGCAGCGTATAGGAAAGAAAGAAACGGCCCAGCGTCTCAGTATTGTTGAGGCTTGACTTCTCCGGGTCTTGCAGAAGTATAGGCGGGATTCTAAAAACGCGGCAGATTTCGTAAAGCTGCTGCTTGCGGATTTCTTGAAACTGTGCATCGACGCTCGACATGGAGACTTGCTGCCACTCCATGCCTTCTTCGAGAACGAGCGTCTGGCCGGAACCGGAGCCGCCGTGGGTTTCGTCCATCTGGTTGCGCAACAGCTTTACGGCTTCAGCGCCGAGCTGCCTTTGCGTCTTGAGCACACCAGCCGGCCGCGCGGAGCGCCCGAACAGCTTGGCGATGTGCTGCTCTTGGATCATCAAGAGCCGGATCGCGCCGCCGTTCAGGAGAATCGGGCTATCGCCGCGATAGGGCAGCGCGCCGGGCGTGAACACATGCAGGATATCGCCCCGGCGAAGTGTGCAAGCGAGGTTGCCAGCGCTCACAGTATAGATCGGATCGAAGGGCATTTGCGCGTCGAAGGTGATTGCCACCTGCTCGGGCCTCAACGCCCAAAGCTCGGCGACGTCGCCGCGATGGTCGCGCACTACCCAATTGAAGCTGTTGCCATGAAGGCAGAGGCTGCGCTGGGCATAGTAGCGCAGCTCAAGCCAGGTCTGATGCGGGTTCGGTATGTCCGCGAGCATGTCGGCCAGCGGGTGCTGCAGCACGCGCCCAAGGCTGCCGCCCTGTTCGTCCTTGGCGTGCATATTCAGCGGGATTTGGCCGAAGGACTCGCTGAGCACCTTGACCGCGGCGAACACAGGCGGGCAACGCATCGCCAACTCGGGCGCGATCTCGCCGCCGGCAACGTCTCCATACATCGAGCCGTAGCCGAAAGCCTCGATGCCGGGGAAATACATTCCGCTCTGCGCCCTTGGGCGGCTGCCGCGAACGGTATCGGCGAGGAAATCGCGAAGGCCCGCCAATCTTCCTGGAAGGTTGAGGCGCTTCATCACAGGTTCCTCTGGCCGCGCGCGACGGCCTGGCTAAGCATGGATGCGATTTGCCCCTGGCTTTCGTTGAAGGCGCTGGGGTTCGGCGTCTGGATGTTGACGTTGAAGGTGTGGCCGCCGCCCGCGCCGCCGTTTTGCATCTGCTGTTTCGAGACGACGCCCTCACCCTGCTGCAGGATCGCGGGCACCTCGCCGGGCATGAGGCCCGCGATGCCGCCTTGGTGATAGCGATGCGCGCCCGCGAAGACGCCGGAATCCACCCACCGCCCGGGGCCGCCTTCGCCGACGGTGCCGCCCTCATGGAAGATGCCGGAGAATATGCTGCTGAGGCCGCTGCTCGCGCTGCTGCTCGTGCTGCTGAGGCCGGACTTGGCGCTGCCAAAGAGGCTTTGCAGGCCGCTGCCGATGAAGCCATTCTCGTTCGCGCCGGCCTTGCCCGTGCCGAATAGCGGCTCAAGGATCGCGGATTTGAGCACCATCTTCTCGACCATCTGAGCGAAGTCGCGCTCGATGGCCTGGAAAGTCATCGTGTGGCCGGACTGCCATGAGCTGAAGACCTTCTCGAACTCTGACTTCGTGCCCTGCATGCCTTCCTTGAGCGCGGTGTTGAGCTTCTCCTGCTCGTTCTTGATCTTCGCGTTCGCGTCAGCCGCGATCATCACCATGGCAACCTGGTATTGCTGCCAGTCTATTTTCTTCTCATCCAGCATGACCTTGAAGCGCTCGACTTCATGCTGCTGGTCCATGAGGATCGCCTGATAGAACTGATGCGAGTCGGTGTAGTACCGCTTCATCAGCTCATCCATGGCAACCCGGCCCTCATCGGCGAGCCGCCGCTCCTTGTCGCTGTTGTCCTTTTCGGGCGGCGCATCGATTGGCGCGGTGCGCGAGGCCGCGCCGCGCGTGTCGCGCTCGGCTGTGAGCTTGTTGAGAAGCGCGAGCGTGCTCTCCGCATTCGCTTTTAGGCGGCCGAGTTGCTCCTCATTCGTGCCAAAAATGAAATCCGAAATGACGTTGTGATCGAAGGTGCCTTCGCTGCCGCTTTCGATGCGCTTGATGGCGTCGCGCTGGGCCATCAGCGTCTGTGACACCGATTTGATGCGCTCTTCAAGGCCCGTCGAGGTTACACCTTCGAGGCTTGAGAACGCATCGTAGGTTAGGCGGATCGCACCGGAAAGGCCGAGCATATCCTGCCCGATTTCCTTGATGAGGGGCGCAATATTGAGCAGCGCTTGCTTGAATTGCAGGTCGATCACGTTCGACAACTGCGCGAAGCCGGATTTTATGTCCTGGCTATGCCGGATTACGTTCTCATCGATGATGGCGTTATAGCTTTTCGCTTCCTCGCCGGCGCGCCGGAACCCGTCCGAGCCTTCGTTGAGAACGCGGAAGACATCGCTATTCGCCTTGCCGAATGCCTCACCCGCGAGCTTCGCCTGCGCGAATGGGTCTTTCAGCTTGGCGATGGCATCGGCCATGATGCGGATGCCAGCTTCGCCGGTCTGCGCGCCCTTGAGCTGAGCGAGCAGCGCCGCATTCGTGCTCTTGAAGTTCTTTTCTAGGTCGCCCTCGCCATTCTTGAGCTTGCCAAGCTCGGTTGCGAAGCTTTGGATGCCGGTTTTAACCTTGTCGAAGGAGACGTTCGCCGCGTTCGCCTGATAGCCGAGCGTTTGGAAGAAAGTGGTTGAAACCGAAGCTTTGTCCGCTTCGTCGCCGATCTTCTTGAACTCGTCGATGCCCTTTTGGATTTGGCTGTGCAAGAAATCGAAGATCGCGACCGGCGCGGCCGTGGCGAGCATCGTCTTCGCGTCGGAAACCGCATGCTCCATGTTGCCGAAGACGTTCGTGAATAGATCGTCCATGCGCTTCAGCGAGGCGCCCGCGCCCTGCTCGAAACTCTGCATGGCATCCGTCGCGTTTTTGAGCGCATCGGTGAGCGCTTTCGTGTCGCCATCGATGACGGCTTCAAAATCGGCGCCGGACATCCTTCACCTTCGGTTTGGTGGGCTGCCCGCCCATGATGCGGACATGGGCGGGCGGCGTTGGGCAACGCGAAGATGGCACTCGCGGCCGGGCGCGAGAAGGCGCTTTCCCGTCCCTTCCCGTCTATTGCCGTCTCGTCCCGCCCTGTCCGCCGGAAGCCCAATGAATTGGGCAAGAAACCGATTTTTCTGGCTATGGCATGGGCGGCGGCGGCGAATCGGCGCCATGTTTTCGAGGTATGGGGGGATTGTGATGGCGGATTCTCGAGAATCCGGCTGGGCGATGCGGCCAGGCGCGGCCCTCATGAGCGGCCCGGCGATATGCGCGAACTGCCCTTGCGTGGCGAGTGGCCCGGCGGGCGCGGCCCGGTGTTGCCTCCCGGCTCACCCTGTCCCTCTCCCAGTGGGAGAGGGGAAAGAAGGCCTGCAAAACCCTAACCCTATCCCCATGGGAGAGGGATAGGGTGAGGGGCTCGGCGAGGATTCGCCCGGGAACTCCGCTCCCACGATCCGGGCTCGGCCGGTCGGCGCGCTCGCTTCGACTGGCCTAAAAAGCCGGGCAGCGAAGGACAAAATCACTTAAGCCATTGGCCTAAAAGGCTATTTGCCGAAAAAACATTTCCAAAATCCGCCGTGGAGGATTTTTGCCTTAGCGGCGCGGTAGCGGGGCTTGGCTCGAAAACATTGAGACGCCCATACCCCCGGTAGGCTGATTTCTCAGCACGCTGGGCGAGGCTGAGCGCCGGATGCCCGCCCAGCTATCGAGGCGATGACTGAGCGGGCGAATCCTACCTGCAGCCGTCTCACGGACTCCTGAGCAGTTGAAGCTCAGTGCTGTTCGAGATGCAGCGATGGCTCTGTGCACCCCGTTACACTGCCATGATTCGCGCGCCAGTTGTAGGCATTGGCGCGCTTATCCCCATCAAAATCGGGAGAGCCAAATCGTGGCGTTGCCGATGGTGCACAGCATCGGCAGCCGCTGGATGCTGACTGGCTGCTCGTGCGCCCTCTAAATCTTGATGGCACCAATCGGGAGGGCCTGGACAGTGGAAACAGACGAAATGAAGAAATGGCCTTGGGTGGGACTATATTCTCTAAGAAATCAATATGTTGTGTGTTTCACAGCTTATGAGCGGGTTTCACGGATTTTATATGCTCCCAATGTCATTTCTTCATTTATGTCTGTTACAACTGTTATAACCTATAATATATCAATAACTTAGCATTAAAATATTTCGCAATTCCGATGTTATCTGTCCGCGTATAGTTGACTTGTGTGGTCGGGCTTGCGGACAGATGTTCGGAGAATTGCGAGGATGCGCGCGCAAAAATGCGCCCATAGGTGGCGGCTTAGATGGCCGGATAGCTACTAGATGTAGATGAAAGAGGCCCGCTCAGGAGGCCAAAGCGCGCTCGGCATTGCGCTTCATTTCAGGCGTCAGCCTGATGCCACACCGGCCGCGCTGCCTGCTATGGCCGATCCGGACTGCTTTAAACTTGTACCTGGTAAGCATTCTCCCGAACGCGACGCGGCTCAGCACCGGGTATTTCGTCCATGTCGATACCCATCTGCACCACAGCTTGTGCGCCTCAAAGAGAAGCTCAAAGGATTCAATGGCGTTGATATCGCGCTCGCAACATCGCGCAAAGAAAGCCGATGCTACAGCTCGCGGAGGCTTCGATTTGGATAAGTCAGCCTTGGCATCCGCCTTATCTTGCTGGCGCTCATTTGCGCGATCTACGACTTTTCTCCAGCTCGGCCGGAGCTTGAGGCCGTACCATGACAAACCGCCCCCAAAGCCTTCTCTGACCGGATCGGCCTCGAAGGTCTTTGCCAATTCCTGGCAGAAGACGGGGCGTTTCATGCACTCAATGCAATTCTGGCTACAGAAGCGCTCAAAGGCGATATAGAGGTCAGCGGTAGTCTCAGCATCTACCGAACGGGCAACATCGGTTGTTGCGATTGGAAGAAAGCGGCGCAATGCTTCCTGATGCTTAATCTTCTGGCGCGGCCGTTTGGCAGGGCGGCCCATGGCTCAAACTTCCGGTGCTGGCTTGAGCCTGATGCCGATCCGCGCCTTGAGCCGGCTGCGCCCTCGCCTGTCGACTGGGAAGCCGAGCGCGCTCAAATCGCGCCCGAAGGCTGTAATCGTTATGGCCGGCACCTTCGCCTGGCCGCGCCATTCCAGGAAGGCGCGATACAGCGTTAAAGAGAACTCAAAGAAGTCGCTGCCGACGGCGGCGGCGGCCATATCGGCATCACAGCGTTCGCGCACAAAGCGCGCCACCGGGCGCATACCGGGCGAGGGCTGAGCCGCAAACCGCAATCCCTCGCGCGTGATACGGCCGCCCTCGTACCGAAATCGCCTGATGCCAAGATCGGTCAAACGCCTACCGAAAGCTGCCCGCTTCTTGGGCGCGATTCCTTTCATTAGGCACCATTTGACATAGGACGAATACAATTCGGCCTGTGGGATAGCGGCAGATATATCGATATCGCATACCTTGCCCACGAACTGTGAAACGCTGTCTTCTTCCGCCAAAAACGTGAGTGCCGCCGCCGAAACAGCCGCTATCGCGCGCGGGCCTGCAAGCTCGCCGAGCGAGAAACCGGCGAGCAGCCAATCACGGAACATCTTCTTCGGCCCTCGGGCCTCGAAAGCGGCGAGCGTCTCGGCGAGCTGCCGTTCTTGTGTGATATTCATCATGTTCTCCTATAACCGGGAGAACGCGAGACGGGCCCGGGGAAGTTGACAAAGCCATGCTAACGCATTGATGCCTGTGAACTGAGTTTACAGCTCTATTGCGCTAAGATATTGTTTCCATTAAAGAAAGGTCGGACTGCAAATCCGCGTACCCCGGTTCGATTCCGGGCGTGGCCTCCACTTTCTTCCCGTAAAATCAGCGCTTTTCGGGAAACTACAAACCGATAAAGCCGATACGGCCGACACAGCTGGGGCACAAATAGGGGCACAGCGTTTGTGTCCTGTTCGCCACGCTCCGAAGATAGCTATCTGTGTCTGCACATGCCGTCGGCCGCGAATGCCGGTGGGTTGCCTGCGCTTACAATTGGCGCGCGCGGCATGATGCACAGCGCCTCGCACCAGTGTCCTGAAATGCGAAACGCCCCGCAGTGGCGAAACTGCGAGGCGTGGATTTTAGTGTCTGCTGTTTTGCGCCGTTCCCGCGGCCCACCACGTGAGGCGGAACGACGGTAGGAAAGTTCGAAGTCTCCAATTCAACGGAAAAGTTCGAAAGCCTTCTCGAAAGTTGCGACGGCGCAGAGTGCGATATGAAAATGGATGGCTCCATTCATATTGCACGGCGAATCGCAGTTTTCAAGAAGCGTTCGAGCTTTCCCCAAAGGAAAGTTCAATAATGTCCAGCAATATCAATGTCACAGCGCGCGAAAACGGCCATCTAAACGGCGAGGCAGGCGCACAGTTGGCAGCTTCCGCTAACGAAGCAATCCTCGAACCTGCGCCAGGTATTGCTACCAAGAAGCGTGCGCGGCTGCCGAAAGCACGCAACCCAGAGGCTGTGCCGCCACCAGTGGTTAGTGAGCCTGAGAGGGGAACAGAACAGCCCTCGCAGGATAACGGCCAACAGGAGGGCATCCCGCTAAGAAGTCTCGCGGAGGTGATCGAAGCCGCCGCGCGCATGCCCGCCATCGAACGCGCCGAGTGGGCCACGGACAAAAAGGAGCATGCAAAGCCGTTCGGAATCACGGGAACGGAGCTTATTGAGCATGTGAAGGCGCGGCGCCGCGAGATCGTAGCGGAGGAGAAGGCCAGCAAAAGCCAGCGCGGGAGCCGGCCGCAAGGCCCAGGCGCAATCGATTGGCCGGAAATCACAGACAAAGGCGTCAAGGGACGCTCGCAGGAGAATATCGAGGCGTTTCTCGATCACGCCGGCGTGACGCTTAAGTTTGACGCTATGGCTCACCGCACAATCGTTACGCGAGCCGGGCAATCTGTGACGCTCACAGATGAGGTGGCAAAAGGGCTCTGGTACGAGGCCGATCGTCTCGGCCTGCCATCCAAAGATGCCTATTTCTTCGGCTTTCTGGAAAACAAAGCCCGTAAGGCCAGTTTTCACCCTATCCGGGATTACCTCGCCGCTCTCGAATGGGATGGCGTACCGCGCCTCGATGAATGGCTTCATGCCTACTTCGATGCAGAGAATACGCCGTTGAACTCCGCCTATGGCCGCAAGCATTTGATAGCGGCCGTGCGGCGCGTGCGGCAGCCGGGGTGCAAGCACGACGCGATGCTGACGCTGCAAGGGCCGCAAGGTACTGGAAAATCTTCCTCCATCAAGGCGTTATGCCCGGATGAGGAGTATTTCACCGACAGCCTATCTGTAGGCGCGGATCAAAAAGAGGTCATCGATATTACAACCGGAAAATGGCTAGTTGAGCTTCCCGAGCTCACCGGTATGGGCAAGCGCGAGGCAGGAACCGTCAAAGCGCAGTTGTCTCGCCAAGTCGACGGCGCGCGTTTGTCCTACGGGCGAGCAAGATCAGAACGCCCACGCCAATGCGTCTTCTTTGGAACCGTTAACGATGCCCATTATCTGCGCGATGCAACTGGCAACCGCCGTTTCTGGCCTGTGTCGATAAGCGGCAAATTTGATCCCGATGAGATAGCAGCCAACATCAGCCGGGACCGTGACCGGTTATGGGCCGAAGCGGCTTATTATGAGGCGGCCGGCGAAAGCTTGGTGCTGCCGAAGCACCTATGGGCAATCGCTGCGGAAGGCCAGCGAGAACGGATGATAATTGACCCCTGGCAGGAGCTGCTTTCCGGAATGCTCGATGGGCGCAGCGGCGTCATCCTCAGTAACGACATCTACGACATGCTGCAGATCCCGATAGAAAGGCGCTCCGGTGCCAACGGACAGCGCGCCGCGGCCATTTTGGAAGGCATGGGGTACAAGCGGAAGCAGGGGCGGTGGGGGCCCGGCGGAAAGCAGGTCTGGGGTTATATCCTCAGAGAGGAGGAGGGCTAAGAGCCGTGCGCCATTTTCTCTTTTCTCTTTTTCCCATCTTTTTTTCATTCCTATTGGTGACATCGGTGACAGGAGCCAAAAGGGCGGAAAAAGCGCTGCGGCACAGGACTTCGGCTGTCACCAATGGGGGCGGCTTCACTGGTGACGCTACCGGTGACATCGGTGACGGTCGCCATGGCCCCCCTCTCAGGCCCACTATTGCAAGCGCGCAGCATATTCAGCGATTGTTATGGGGGCTCGCGTCATGACCGCCGTTTTCTCCCATTGGGTGCTGTCCTATTGGGCGCGGGGTTTTTCGCCGATCCCGATACTTGCGGGTACCAAAGCGCCGGGCTTTGCGGGGCGCTACCTGGATGGCTGGCAGCAATACTGCTCGGGTGCGGCGGACAAGGTGCAGCTCGCCGCATGGGCTCAGGATAAGACGTGCGGCCTAGCTGTCTGCACAGGCTACAACGGCTTGATTGCGGTCGACGTTGACAGCCTGAAGGCAAATGCAGCGGTCAAGACCATCTTAGGCGGCATGGGCGCCCCGGTAAAGATCGGCCAGCGTGGATGCACCGCGTTTTTCCGGGACCCAAGCGGTGAGATACGAAGCTCGGATTTCCGGGCCGCGCCATTCATTGGTCCCGATGGAAAGCGCCGCCAGGAAACGCTCGTGCAAATCCTTGCTGCTGGGCGTGAGACGGTGCTGCCGCCGACGGTGCATGCAGATACGCGCAAGCCGTATTATTGGCATCAAGGCAGCCTCGAAAATCGCCGCATCGATGACTTGCCGATCATCATGCCCAGTTATATCGCCGCGCTGGGCGAGGCACTGCGGCCGTTCATGTCCGAAGTGGTGCCGTTTACGCCTGCGGCGCCAGCACAAGCGCCGCTCCGCAGCCTTAACGGCCTCGAACGCAGGCGCTACGAAGCTATGGCGCGCGGCCTTCTGAAATGGGTAGAGGGCACGCTTGCCAACCGAGCGCCAGGCGGGCGCAGCCGGGCGGCTCGCGGCGTGGCACAAACCTTCTGGCCGTTTATTAGGGAGGGCTTGATCGGCGAAGCGGAAGTGCGTGCGGCTCTTGTCGATGCCTCGCAGCGCAATGGCTTGGTCAAAACGAACGGCATTCGCGACGTACTCCGCGATATCCGGCGAGGCTTCGAGGCGGGCGCTGCGGACCCGCTCCCGGCGTTGGAAAATCGGAGAAGCAAGCGGGCATGATCGGAGCGAATTGGGCTGTCACAGTGTTGTCACCAGTGCATCGCGCCACGAAAAGCGCTTAACACGCTGTAATTTCGTGCGGTTTTCCTATCACCAATGTCACCAATAAAAACGCCTGAGACTCCGGAAAATGCAAAATAAAGAGAAAACGACGCACGACACACCAATTCACACTGAGCTTACGGCCGGCGTGGCGACTAAAGAACGGAGAAACGCCGTCCGGTCAATCCCTCCAGCAGCGGCCCACCATTTTTGCCGAAGTTGACGTACGCATCTCCGCACCCCACAACTAGTGGCTGTTGCGAGTCTCACGGAACTAGGTATTGTCAAGCTCCTATCCAAAAATGTTTCTATCACAATAGGATTTCCAATGGCCTCCCAGCTAGCACCCCTGTTGACACCTGGAATGCGGGTGCTGTGCCGTGATGCCGAGTGGTTGGTGACCAGGTCGGAGAGCCTCGACGCCGCCACCGGATCTCAGGTTGCCTACTGCCTTGGTGCAGACGAGCTAGTGCGTGGACACGAGGCGGCGTTCATGACCGACCTCGACGACATTGTCCCCATCGACCCACGCGAGACCCGTTTGGTCCGAGACACCAGCCATGGTTTCCAGAAAGCCAAGCTGTTCCTGGAGGCGCAGCTCCGCCAGATGCCGCTGACCGCTTCCCATCCGGATGTGGATGGGATCGGCGCCTTCCGGCCGCTCCCCTTCCAGATCAAGTCGGTGGAAAAAGCGCTGCGGCAGATGCGGCCGCGCCTTCTGCTTGCCGATGCAGTCGGCCTCGGCAAAACCATTCAGGTCGGAATGATCCTGGCCGAACTCATTCGCCGCGGGCGTGCCGCCCGGATCTTGGTCCTCGCCAAGAAGTCCATGCTGAACCAGTTCCAGGCAGAACTGTGGAACCGCTTCGCCATTCCGCTAGTGCGACTTGACTCCGCTGGCCTTGCTCGGTTGCGCCTCCGGATCCCCGCCTCAAAAAACGCCTTCGAGGTCTACCACCGCGTCATTATCTCGATGGACACCCTCAAAGATGTGGGGCGCTACCGGCACTTCTTAGAAAATACTCATTGGGATGTGGTCGTAATTGACGAGGCGCACAACGTCGCCGGTGCAACCGACCCGAAGCGGAATTACAGCTATCGCCTCGCTCGCCTGCTATCAAGACGGGCCGACAGCATGCTCCTTACCACGGCCACCCCCCACAACGGGCGCAAGGAAACGTTCGGGCGGCTGATCGCTCTGCTTGATCCATCTGCTGTTCCAGATCCGAAGTATCGCGAGTACACCTCAACCGATATCGCTCCCTTTTTCCTGATGCGGTTCAAGGAAGATATCCGAGGAGAAGCGGGAGCGGACTTCGCGCCGCGCAGCGTCATTCCGCTGGCCGAAACTTCCGCGGATGCCAATGCCCGGGAGGAAGCGGTTTATGCACTACTTGCAGGATTGCGGCGTCATGCTGACGACGGCGACCGTAATGCCATCGTCCGCTGGGGTCTCTACAAGCGCTTCCTGTCAAGCCCGGAAGCGTGCCGGTCGACCGTGGAGAAAACTCTGCGGAACATGCGCAGCAAGAGTGACGACACTGACATCGCCGTGTTGGAGGATATCCACGGGGCCCTCGCTGGGCTTTCCGTTGAAGCTTCGACCCGTTACTGCCTACTGAAGGCCGAGCTTCGCCGAATAGGCTGGGATGGTGGCTCGGCTTGCCCGAGGGTGCTGCTCTTTACCGAGAGCAGGGTCACCCAGGAGGCATTGGCCGATGCGCTTGCTCAGGATTTTGGACTGATCCGCTCCAACCGGCAGGAAAACCAGCCGGACCAGGCGGTGGCTACCGTCCACGGCAGCATGTCCGACGTCTGGTTGACAAAAACAGTGGAGGCCTTTGGGACGGGGAGTGCGCCCATGCGCCTGCTAATCGCCACCGATGTCGCCTCGGAGGGCGTGAACCTTCACCACCACTGCTGGCACATCATCCACTACGATCTGCCCTGGTCGATCATTACGCTCATCCAGCGAAATGGCCGTATCGACCGCTTCGGCCAGAAGCACGCCCCTGAGATCCGCTACCTAATGGTGCGTACTAACGCCGGCGAACTCAAGGGCGACGACGCCATCTTCCAACGGCTGATCGACAAAGTTGAAGAGATCAACCGGTCAACCCGCAGCGGCGAAAGCGTCCTAAAGCTCTATGACGCCGAGCAGGAAGAGGACTTCGTGGCTGAGCATGGCCTGCTGGCGGGCAACGCTCAGATTTTTGAACAGGGGGGAAACAACGGCTCTGACGCTGGATTGATGGAAGCCCTGCTTCGCCAGGCATCCCTTGATGCCATGTCGGATTTGGCGAGCCTGTTCGGTGAAAGCGACGGTTCTGCACCGGCCGAAGCGCCGCCTCCGGCTGTAACTGGCAGCGGAGACTCATCTCGTATCCGCCTTTACAGCGAAGCTGCTTACCTTGAGGAGGGCTATGCGTTCCTTGCCCAGCAGGCGGGCGACCGAAGCTACCATCCCATCGGCAAGACAGGACAGCAGTTCATTGTAACCCCGCCCCGCGACCTCAAGCGCCGCCTCGGCGCGGCCGAGGCTGGTCAGGATGTGATTTTCGGCGCGACTGCAATACCTGAGGAGGCCTGGCCCGAGGATGGCCGCTTCCGTCTGACGACCGATCCCGACCGGGTCAACCTCGCCATCCGCTCTGCTCACAACTTGAGGGGCCAGTGGAGCGAAGAGCTGTTGCTAACAGAGTTGCATCCAGTCTCACGCTGGCTGACCGAGCGTTTGATGATGCTGATGCCGCGCGGGGAGGCGCCGCTCATCGCTTCGCCCTACTTGCCCCAAGGGGAAATGTGCTTCTGCTTTATCGGCCAAGTCAGTTCCCGAGCCGGCACCCCGCTGATCGTCGATGCTCACGCCGTGTCCCTTTCGAAGGGGGGCAAAACTGCCATTACCCCCCTGCGTGCTGCTCTCGATGCTGCAGGCTTTCACGACCTCGCGGAAACCGGCAAACGCGGCACGCTATCTGAACCTCTGTTAAAAGGGTTCGTTGCGGCTGCAGTCAAACAAAGCCTCGATTATTTGCGAGAGCGCCGCATTCAGCGTCAGGCTGAGGTGAAGCCGCTGCTCGATAGAGAGGAGGGCCGTTTGATGTCTTGGCTAACGGAACGGCGCGCCCGGATCGAAGTGACGTTGGGCGAGTCAAGCCCGCAGAGCCAGGCCGCCATCAAGTTGCGGCATGACCTTGAGGAAAGCGAAAAGTACGTGGCGGATCGGGCGCGCAACTGGAAACACGCTCATTTTGAGGCCGCCGACCTGCCCACCACACGGCTCATCCTCGCCATCGAAGGGGTCCGTTGATGCCGCTCGACACGTCCATCAACAATGTTGGTGACTATTACGCTGCCCACTACCTCGAGCATCAGTTCGTCAAGGACATCAGCGAACCGGTTAAGTCCTGGCGGGAATTGGGGACGCGTGGCGTGCCGCGCCGCCTTCAGGCGCTGGGCGATACCTATTTCAAGGCCAAAGCGCAGGCGTTAGACTACGACCGCCCCGAACTGCGCGCCGAGGCGTCCGAGCCGGAACTTGCCGGTTGGCACGACAGCTTACTGTGCGCCCTCGGCTACTCGCCGGCCCCTGAAACCCTGGTGCTGACTGCAGAAAAGGCTGCCCTGCCAGTGCTGTGCCGCTTGAACCGGTATGGCAAGCCCTGGCTGGTGGCGGCGGAAACGTCTTTCTGCTTGCCGGATGCCGCCCTGCCCTCCGGTTGGAGCAATGAAGATCCACTGGAGGAATTGGTCCCTCTTGGCGCCGCTCCAGACGGCAGGCCCCATCTGGCGGCCTCATGGGGGGAGGCGGTCGCGCGCCTTTTGCGCGAGGAGGACAGTGCGCGCTGGGTTTTGTTGCTGTCCGGTTCGCAGGTCCATCTTTTCGACCGTAGCACCTTCGCGCAAGGACGCTGGCTGGCCTTCGATCTCGACGACGCCTACGGGCGCAAGGAGGCCGCGTCCTTCGAGGCCATCGCTGCGCTGCTTTCCGCCGAAACGCTTTGCCCGGATGGCGAGTCAGCCACGGTTCTCCACGACACTCTCGAAAGCCAGAGCCACAAATTTACCCACGGTGTCTCCGCCAAGCTTCAGAGTGCGGTGCGCCGGGCCATCGAAGAGGTGTGCAACGGTTGGGTCGATTACCGCCGGGAACGGAAGCTCTCCTATCGGATGCTGGCGGAAAACGAGCCGCCTCTGCCGGACGGCGGCAGGCAAATCACGGCCGATCAGCTCCGCCATGAGGCTCTGGTTTTCGTGTACCGCATCTTGTTCTGCCTCTATGCGGAAGCGCGCGGGGGCGAGCTAGGCATCCTCCCCATCAATGACGATATCTACCGCCTGGGCTATAGCCTAGAGGCGCTGCGCGATCTCGCCGATTCCGGCGAGATGCCAATGCAGGCCGAGAACGGCACCTACTATCACACCCATCTCAAAAAGCTGTTCCAGCTGATCCATCGTGGCTTCCAACCGGCGCACGCAACAGGTTCCGCCGAGCCGGACGAACCCTGGCTGCCGATCAAGCCGGAACAGCTATCGTTGTTCGCGGATGGCGCGGAGCGGCCACGCCAGCTCCGCCTCGACCAAGTGGGGCGCAAAGTGCTCGAAAGCGATGGCGGCCCAGCTGGCGGCTTCACCGTTCGCCCGCTGACGGCCACCCTGTTCGATCCCGAAGCCACGCCGCTACTGGATCGCGCCCGCTTGCCCAACATCCGTCTACAAAGGGTAATCCGGGCGCTTAGCCTCGGAACCGATGAAAAGGGTAAGTCCATCGGCCGCATCAACTATGCTGAATTGGGGATCGTTCAGCTCGGCGCCGTCTATGAAGGCCTGCTTTCCTACACCGGGTTCTTCGCCGGTGAGCGGCTGATCCAGGTGCACCGCTCCCTCGATAAGAAACAACCCAGCAGTGCGTTGGAGGATGAGGCCGAAGACCCCGAGGCCAGCCCGGCTGAGGATGAAGAGGAAGAGGGAAGTGTCGACGCTGTGCCTCAACCGGCGAGGAATGGCACCAAAGTGATCTTCGATGACGACATCCCCGGCGACGTGCAGACTTGGTTCGTGCCAGAGGCACGCGCCAGCGAGTTTGCCGAGGGCGAGATCGTGGTGGAGCGGCGCAGCCGTAAGCCCCGTGTCTACCTGCCCGGCGAATTCATCCTGCGGCTGACCGGGATCGACCGCGCCAACTCCGCTTCCTACTACACGCCCGAGGTGCTGACCCGCACGCTGGTGGGCGAGGCGCTGAACGAACGGCTCAAGGACTTCGCTCCGGCCGATGCCGACCGCATCGTTGAGTTGACCATATGCGAACCGGCCATGGGCTCTGCGGCGTTCATCAATGAGATGTGCGATCAGCTGGCCCACACGTACCTGCGCCTGAAGCAGGAGCAAACCGGCTTGGTAATCGAGCCAGGCCGCTATGAAGACGAGTGGCGCCGGGTCAAGCACTTCATCGCTACCCGCAATGTCTATGGCGTGGACCTCAACCCTACGGCGGTCGAGCTGGGCGCGCTGTCCCTGTGGCTAGGCAGCATGCACCGCCTGCTGGTCCGCAAGGGCGAAGGGGCCGAACCCGACGTTTACCGCGTGGGCGCCGTTCCCTGGTTCGGCCTACGGCTTCGCGCTGGCAACAGCCTCGTTGGCGCACGGCGCGCTGTTTGGCCTTCAGACCAGCTCCGCAACGGCGCCCACTTCGGCAAGTATGCCGTCGCCCCGCGCACGCTGAAGCCGGGTGAGGCGCGGCAGGCCGACGAGATCTACCACTTCCTGGTTTTGGGGGAAGACATGATCCCCGCCTACAGGGACAAGATGATGAAGCAATTCTGGCCGGAGGAATGTGCGGCCGGGACCCAGTGGATGAAGAAGCACGTGAAGAAGAAGTGGGGGGAGGACGACGTTGCAGCCGGCAAGGCGATCAGCGCGTCTATCGACGCCCTATGGGCGCTGTACACCCGCGACCGCGCGGCGTCCCTGGCCGCCACCTCCTGCACCGCGACCGTCTGGCCAACGCCATCCGAATCCGATGAGGCGCTGCGCCCCGGACCAACCCTGGAGCGGCAGGAGGAAATCCGTCGTACCCTTGAGAAGACCTCAGGCGCCTTCCAGCGTCTGCGGCTGATCATGGATACCTGGTGCGCCTTCTATTTCTGGCCCATAGATAGGTCTGCCGATTTGCCATCGCGCGAGGCGTGGCTAGCGGGACTGAAGGTCCTGTGCGGCGTGGAAGTGGGAACCAAGGAAAGCCGAGCCATGCTGGCCATTCGGCTGGGCGTCCATGCTGAACTGGAGGAGCTGTTCGCAGCATCACAGGGCGAGCTGCCCGACGTGGAGCAGCTTTCCCAGGCTATGCCTTGCCTGTCGCTAGGGCGACAGGTGGCTGATCGTCAGCACTTCCATCACTGGGAATTGGTCTTCAGTGAACTGCTGGGCCCGCGAGTTGAGGGCCTGGCGACGCCGCGCGGCATCGATCTAGTCGCAGGTAATCCGCCATGGATACATCTGAGCTGGAATGATGCACCTCTCTTGGATGAATTCGAACCTTTGCTGGGCGTTCGCGGAGCTAAGGCTGCCGAATATGATCGGGCACGTCCCAGACTGCTAATGGAACAAACCATTGTAGCCGCATATCGCAGGTTATTCGAGCAATTACAGGGCGTTACCAGTTTTCTGAATGATGAATTGCTCTACCCAGCTCTTGTTGGTATGCACACCAATCTCTACAAGAATTTCATCGAAAGAAGCTGGGATCTGTTGGGCGATTATGGAGTCGCGGGGTTGCTTCACCCTGATGGCGTATTCGATGACCCTAAAGGAGGGAGATTTAGGCTTGAATATTATCACAGAATGCTCGGGCACTATCAGTTCAAAAATGAACTGATTCTGTTCAAAGATGTTGGTCACCAAATGCGATTTGGTATCAATATATATGGAAGGAAAAAGAGAGAAATACAGTTTGAGGCTGTCTTTAATATTTATAATCCTGTAACGATAGATTTATGCCGTAATAGCAAAAGAACGTCAATGCCGTTGCCGAACGTTAAAACCGAGAGTGGGCATTGGGAAGTTTCTGGCCATCCGCATAGGATGATAACAATTAGTGATGAAGTCTTGAATGAATTTGCCATGCTGTTTGAGGATGATGACGTACCACCATTACAGTCTCGCCTTCCATTGATTCATGGTCAACCAATCCTATCGGTTCTTCAAAAATTAAGTCAGGCGCCAGAGAGGCTTTCTTCATTAAAGGGTGAATACGTCGCTGCAGCAATGTTTCACGAGTCATATGCACAAAGCGACGGCATTATTACTCGATGCGAGCAATCAACATATATTCCGTTATCTGCTGATGAGTTAGTCTTATCCGGTCCACACATTCACGTCGCTCGCCCATGGAGTAGAACGGCACGTACACGCTGTAGCACTAAATTCGATTACGATGATGTTGATCTAACGACTGTAGCCGATGATTATCTCCCTGGTAGTGTTTATCGCCCTGGTGACCATAATGAAAAAAAATCATCATTTCTAGCGGCGATCAGTGAGTGGCCGAAACCATCACTACCTGGGTTCTGGCCAGTTAACAGTGAAAGGCAGCGTGATGTTCTTGAGGAACTTTGTGGCGAGAAACTGAGAATTTATAGGTATACCGGCTATGGAGCTGTAACTGCGCGCAAATTTGCATATTTCGAAGCCGCTGAAGGGAAAATAGCCGAAGCGATAGATTGGCTGGTATCAAAAAAAGAAAATAACTTTCAAGATTTAAGAAATAAATTTGGAAGGGTTCTACTCGTCCAAGGCACTCCTTCTGACTTAGAGGTAGCCAAGCTGCCGAAACCATTAACTTCTTATTACAGGCACATCCATCGAAGGCAGTGCCAGCCCGGAAACGTGCGCTCACTTATGGCCTCTATAGTTCCTCCGGGGGCCACGCATATTCATCCGCTGGTGTCTATTGCCTTCGTCGATGAAGGTAAATGCCTCCTCTTTGATGCCGCATGTTTCAGCATAGTCGTCGATGCTGTTATCCGAATTGGGGGTAAGGCAGACATATATGAGAGCACACTACGGAATGTACCAATTCTATACGATATGCATAAGCAACTTGTGTCGCGCGCTCTGCGTCTTGTCGCAGTAAGCAACCACTATGCGCCGCTATGGAAGCGGAATTTTACGGCTGAGATGTGTGCTGATAGCTGGACTTCTGACGACAACCGCCTGGTACACGAGCATGAACTTCCCTGGGCAAGTCTTCCAGATACTTGGGAGCGAGGATGCGCGTTGCGCAGTGATTACGCGAGGCGGCAGGCACTGCTGGAAATAGATGTGCTGGTGGCCCAAGCGCTAGGATTAACGCTCGATGAACTGCTGACTATGTATCGCATCCAGTTCCCCGTGATGTGGCTGTACGAGAATGCCGACGAATACGACACCAGGGGGCATCGCCTCCCAAACACAGTCCGAAAGGTAGCGGGGGGCAAAGAACTGCGGGCGGCGCGTGAGAGGCACGACGGGAAAACTTCTCTTACAGTTTCTTGGTCAATCAACAACGGAAACGCCGCCGTGACCAAGACCTTCTACCCGCCCTTCACCAGGGTAGACCGAGAAGACGACTACCGCCGCGCCTGGGCCACGTTCGAGGCGCGGTTGGGCTCCACTCCTGTTGAGGAATGACGCGATGCTGCCTGCCTCTTTAGCTCAAAACGTCCGGCGCCAGATCCGCCATTACCTGGAAGCGACCTTTAACTTCCGGAGGAAGGAAGAGGAAGAGGCTTTCGGCGCTTTCGTAAACGATCCCTGCAATGGTTTGTTTAAGGGGCCATGGGTACAGCTTCGCCGCCCCTACCGGCCCGCCCCCGATACCTACGAAGCTGCTGCGCTCTTCGACGTAAACCCGCCGTTTCATCCTTTCCGCCACCAGTGGCAGGCTTGGCAGCGCCTATCATCCAAGGTGGAGCGGCCTAAAAGCACGATTATCACCACCGGCACAGGGTCGGGGAAAACCGAGTGCTTCATGTACCCGGTGCTTGATGACGCCATGCGAGCCGTAAGGCGGGGTGAACGGGGCATCAAGACCATCATCCTCTACCCGATGAATGCGCTCGCCTCAGACCAGGCGCGGCGCTTCGCCGAAGAGGTCTTCTGCCGCCCTGAATTGCATGAGGGAACCGGCGCGGGCCGCCGGGCGCTACTGCGCATCGGCCTCTTCACTGGCCGTGACGACGACGCTGAAGAGGCAGGCGAAGGCGGGCGTCCAATGAGTGGCGCCGTCGCCCAAATGACAGTGACGGTGGAGAACGGCCAGGAGCAATACCGGCACATCACTGACCGCAAGTCCATGCAGGAGGAGCCGCCCGACATCCTGCTGACCAACTACAAGATGCTCGACTACCTGCTGATGAAGCCGAAGTACAGGGACATCTGGCGGTTCAATGATCCAGGCAGGCTACGCTATCTCGTTCTGGACGAGCTGCACACTTATGATGGTGCCCAGGGCGCGGATGTCGGTTGTTTGATCCGCCGCCTGAAGGCGCGGCTCGATATCCGCAAAGGGGAGCTTTGCTGCGTCGGCACTAGCGCCACCATCGCTGGCGGCCGCAACGAGGAGGAGATGGGTCCCCTCAGTAGCTTGGCAGATTTTGCCGGCACGCTTTTCGAAGAACTTTTTACCCCCTCCATGATCGTCAGTGAAGAGGGCAACCGCCTGACGGTCGACGAGATGGTAGAGGCCGCTTCCAGCCGCATCACGCCCGACCGGTTGCCTTCGGCAAATGACTGCGCTCCCGGGGAAGACGAAACCGCGGCTGTCTTTGCCCAGCGCGTGGCTCCTCTGTTCGGTGCCCCGTCCTACCCGTTGTCCGAGGCGAACAATCCCTGGGCTGGACAGGCGATCTACAAGCCTTCGCCTGAGAAATACTGGGGCCTGGCGCTTGGCCAATGGCTGCGCCGGCAGGAACTTTTTAAGGCGCTGCTGAATCTGACCGAAACGCCTGTCCTGACGTGGGATGCACTGGTGGACGGGCTCTCGGACCGCTTCTTTGCCCTCCGCGCCGTGGGGGACCGCGCCGCCCGCGAAGCGGTGGTCTCCGCTTTCTTCGCTTTAGTGGCTCAGGCCCGCCAGCTTCGCAGTGGGCGTGCGCTGCCGCTGGTCCCTACCCAGGTCCAGATCTGGGTGCGAGAGCTGCGCCGCCTCGGCCGATACGTGACGCCGGAGCCCATATTCGGCTGGCTAGATGAGCGCCAGCCGGAAAATCCCATCCTGCCCGTCGCGCACTGCACCGAGTGTGGCGAGTCTGTCTGGGTGGCGCTCGTTGACCCGGACAGTAGGTCACTTGTCGGCGCCAAAGGCATGAAAGGCTTTAAGCTCGTCGATGACCCAGCCCTCATATATCGCGGCTGGGGTATCGAGGGATCGCCATCACCCGACCTGGTCGTCTTCAGTCCTTGGCACGACGGCGACGGCTACGAAGACGATTTCGGGTCCGGCCAGCCCTCACTACCTATACTTCACTGGTATCTCGCCCCAGAAAGCCTCGTGGCGCGGCAGGGAGAGGGGCAATGCCCCCTGACGGGCGCGCGGACGTTCCGGGTCAAGCTCCACAACCAGACAAAAACAACCGCAGACGGTAAGGTGGTCGGGCGCAAACTCTGCCCCCATTGTGGTGCCCGTGACAGCTTGATGTTCATAGGCAGCCGAGCAGCCACCGTGTCGAGCGTCGCCATTGACGAGATCTTCGGTTCCGTCCTCAATAGCGACCCAAAATTACTTGCATTCACCGATAGCGTCCAGGATGCCAGTCACCGAGCCGGCTTCTTTTCGGCTCGGACCTACAATTTCACCTTCCGGACCGCGCTCCAGCGGATTATTGGCGAGGCTGGCCGCGAAGGCATACCGCTGGTGGATGCGGGTACGCTTCTGCTGAACTACTGGTCACAGGCGATTCCCGGGCCGGCCGGGTAGCATGGTGGAAGCCATCGGAACGCTGTTGCCTCCGGACCTCCGCGAATATGCTCCCTATGTCGACTACCGCGACAGCGCTACTGCTGATTCAGTGCCGGAGAACCTACTTGCCGAGGCTGCACGCCGGTTGACCTGGGAGGCGGTCAGCGAGTTCGGGCTGATGCTGACCCATGGCCGCACACTCGAGTTGAATGCCAGCGCTTGCCTCGGTTGGGATCCGGCCATTATCGAAGGCTTGGTGTCATCTCTTCAGGCGCGGCTGCCCGCCATCGATCCTGCGCTACAGGACCTCGCCCCGGAGCGGCTGCGCCTGTGGATCTTCGGCATCCTGCAACGCTACCGCGAGTTGGGGGCGCTCTCCCATCCCTTCGTTGCTGCCTTTGCTCGAGGCGGACTGTGGGGAAAAAAGAGCTACCGCAAAATCGTCCCAGGACGTGAGACGTTCCCCCTCCACGGAAAATACGTTCCTCGGCTATTAGCTGAGCAGCGGGAGGCCGGTCATAACCATTTACTCGCAGTCGGCAGGAAGGGGGTGGTGGATCCGTGGCCGGTCCTATGGGCTCGGCGCGCGTTGGGCGGGCAGATGCGATTGGCGGGCGTAAGAGACGTCTCCATTGCAGACCTGCATCGCGCGCTTCTCGATGAGGGGACTGGATGTGGTTTACTCGTGCGGCTGGAGCGGAAGGACAACAAGCCGCCGCTTTACGCCGTCTCCACATCGGCTGCCCGGCTCTTCGAGGACGGCTACTTGCTCATCTGCAGCAAGAGCGGGCATCCTCTGTTCCGCCCACCAGCGGAGGCAGCAGTGTGGGACGATGCCCCCAGCCTAACCCGAAGCACACCCCATGGACGCTACGGGCTAGCCAAGCTCTCCGAGCGCCAGCATTACTACCGAGCTCGCTACCGGAAGGGCGCGCTTCGCCGGGTTTTTGCCGAAGAACACACGGGCCTTCTGACGACCGAGGAGCGAGAAGACCTGGAGCGTCGCTTCAACGGTGGAACACATAACGACGACCCCAACGTCATCACTGCGACTTCGACCCTCGAGATGGGCATCGATATCGGCGACCTCTCCACTACCATGCTTTGCTCGGTTCCGCCGACGACCGCCAGCTACCTCCAGCGCATCGGGCGCGCCGGCCGGACCACCGGAACCGCCCTGGTGGTTTCGGTGGTCAACCAACGTCCCCACGACCTCTTCTTCTTCGCTCGTCCGGAGGAGATGCTGGCCGGTAGCATCGAGCCGCCAGGTTGCTGGCTCGATGCCAGCGCCATGCTGACGCGCCAATACTTAGCCTTCTGCATCGACGCCGCAGTTAAAGACGGCATCATCAATCGCCTGCCTGGCAGCGGCAAAAGGTTGATGGAGGAATTGGACGCCGGAAAGGGGCCAATGACAGAGCTTCTCGGCTGGATCGTTAAGCATGAGGCAGCCTTGCAACGCGGATTTCTATCGCGCTTCGGACCGGAGGTCCGCGACGATACGCGGGACCGCTTCCTGCGTGAGACGGAAAGCGAGCCGTTGTTCCATCGCATCCGCCAGGCGGCGATGGAATTCGGAATCCAGGTGCAAAGCATAGAATCGGCGCGGGAACGCCTAAATCGTGACAAGCGGGAATTGGCTGACAGCCAGGATGAGGCTGGCCTACGAGACCTGGAGCGGGAGCTGCGCATCCTTAGGGCGCGCATGGCGACCCTCAACCGGATGTCGGCACTTGAGGTGTTGACCGAACACGGCCTATTACCCAACTACGCTTTCCCCGAACGCGGTGTGCGGCTCGCCGGGACCGTTTACAAGGACTGGGAGGGGCCGGCAGCCGAAGAAAGCTCCGCGCTCACGATCGACGTCACCCGCGCTGCAGCCGTGGCAATCAGGGAGCTGGCGCCAGGCAACAAGTTCTATACCCACGGCCATGAATTCGATATCCAGCAGCTCTCTATCGGCACACAAGGGCAGCCGTTAGTGCAGATGTGGGCGGTGTGCGGCAAGTGCGGCCATATGCGCCGGACAGCGGAGTTGGAAACACCCGATGCCAAGCCGGTCTGCCCGCAGTGCGGCTACGACAAGCAGCAGCAATCGCAGATGGATCGGGCGCAGTGGAAGCCGTTTTTGAATTTCGCTCAATCCGGAGCGATTTCTTATATGGAATACTACGATAGCCTCTCGGGCGACCGGGCTGAGGAAAGGGACCGGCGTTACTATCGGTTGGTCTACAGCTTCGACCAAACGGCAGGGGGGCGCTCCGGCGCTGTCGGGACCCACGGTGAACCCTTCGGTTTAGAGTATCGCAGTGCACTCGTGTTGCGCCAGGTCAACGCAGGTCCTGGGGACGCGCCGGCCAACTTCGAATTCGGTCCAGATCAAAGAGTGCCCGAACAGGGCTATCCTGTTTGCCTCGATTGCGGCGTGGCCGCTTATAGCGATGACAACCATATAGACCACCGCAAGAGCTGCGGGGGGCGTAAAAGAACTGAGAAGGCGCAACGCGAGGGGAAGTCAGTTTCTGGTTACAGATGGCAACGCGTCTACCTCTACCGCGAACTTAAGTCGGAAGCGATCCGCATCCTGCTGCCGCCCGGTCTGGACAAGACCGACGTTTCCACATTGCGCGCATGCCTTTTTCTCGGGCTGCGGCTGCATTTTCGCGGCTTCCCCGGCCATCTGATGATCGAACCACAGGCGCTGCCTGACCATCGGCAAGGTACCCGGCGCCAGTACCTAGTGCTGATGGATGCAGTGCCGGGAGGCACGGGCTTCCTCAAGTCCCTCTTCGTGCCCAAGCAAGAAGGGCAGCGAGCAGGCGAAGGCGTGATGAATGTATTGCGGCTTGCCCTCAATGCGCTGGAAACCTGCGAATGTCGCCTGCTGGGCCCGGCACGGGGGCAGGACGACACCGACGGCTGTTACCGCTGCATTCGATCCTACCACCTGCAATACAAGGCTGAGGAAATCAGCCGGGAACGCGGCATCACCCTGTTGCGGACAATGATCGATGCCGGAGATCGGCGGGTGGATATCTCGGCGCTCGACGATATCCAGGTTTCTTCCCTTTACGGAAGTGTGCTGGAAAAGAAGTTCATCGACCGGCTCCAAGATGCTGTGGTTTCGGGCGGCGGTTCATGGTCCAAGGCGCTAGTGAAAGGAACGCCCGGCTTCCGCTTCCGAATGGGAACAGACGGCAGGGTTTGGGACGTCCAACTGCAGCCCAAAATCGGCAAAGCCCAGGGGGTGGGCACGGCCAGTCAGCCGGACTTCCTCCTAAGCTGTGACGACGCTTCTGTCCGCCCTATTGCCATTTTCACCGATGGTTTCGAATTCCATGCCGAACCCGATAAGGCGTGCAGCCGCCTTCCGGATGACGCGGCCAAACGCCGGGCTCTCCTGGTCAGCGGCCGATATTGGGTGTGGAGCATCAGTTGGCGCGATCTCCTTGATGGCGCGGACGGGGAGCTGATATTAGTGCCGCCCCAGATACGTGACGCCTTTCAAAGGAAGCTCGGCATTCTCAGGGACCACGGAATAGCGTGTCCCCCTGCCTCTGACGCTGTAGCGAACGGCTTTCGGCAACTCGTCGCGTTTCTCGCCCTGCCTGATTCTACTGGCTGGACGCGAGCCGCGGGGCATTTGGCGCTGATCCCTTTGACTATCCTTGCCAACAAGCACTCCAACGGTGCGCAGCCTTCGGAGATGCTGGATATCCATGACGCATGGCGGATTGGGAACGCTGCTGCCGAAATGACTGCCCCCGGGGGTTCCGGCCCCTGGTTCCATGCTACTATCCTGGCCCTGGGTAATGACCTGCTGGTGATGGCTCACCGTGAGGATGTCGCCACAGGCGCGCCAGAGCGGATTGTTGCTCGCCTTCGGCTCGGCGATAGCGCCGACGAGCGCGCTAACGCTTCTTATGAGAAGCGGTGGCGCCGCTGCCTAAACCTCAGCAATCTTTTTCAGTTTATAGCAGCTTTCCAATGGTTCTGTGTGTCGGAGGCAACGGGAGGTACCGCGCCAGAACTTGAGTTCGGCCGAACCGGAACGGAGGCGGACTGGTCCACCGTGTTAGACGACATTCTACCCTCTTTGCGGCCACTAGCTGAACGGCTCGCTGCGGCGGGTGTCCCAATGCCCGAGACCGAAGTCTACCTGGACGGTGCTCCGGACGATTGTTTTGCGGAAATGGCGTGGTCATGGGCGCGGCCAGCCGTATGCCTGCTGGTAGGCGACCAGCTATCCTTCCGAAGTTCTTGGGCGGAAAGTGGGTGGACGGTCGTTACATTGGATGAGATTCAAAGTAAGGGGAATGGTTGGTTGAAGTCGCTTCTGGCCACGTGCGGGGAGAAAGTTTAATGACAACATTGATGCTGCACCGCGATGTCCTGACCGATTTCGGGCGGCTTCCGGCCAAGGTTCAAAAGAAAGTTTCTGAGCTGATACGGAAATTTCAGGAGGACAGTACCCAGGCCAGCATAAACCTCGAAAAGATCGAGCAGGCCGTCGACGGCAAGGTTCGCAGTGCACGCGTTGGGGATGACTGGCGGGCCATCGTTATTGCACCAGAGAAAGGCAGCACCTTCCTGCTGATGCATGTGGACCATCACGACGAGGCATATCGCTGGTGCCGCAACAAGCGCTTCGAAGCCCACGGTACCCTGGGTGTTCTACAGGTGTTCGACATCGATAAGGCCCAGCAGGTAGCCGAGCGATGCAGGCCCGCAGACGAAGAAATTGGTGACGAAACCTCGTATCCGTTGGACAGGCTTTCTGACGACGAACTATTCAAGGCGGGGGTTCCGCGTGCCTTGATCCCAGCTGTCAGGGCAATCCGTAGCGACGCGTCCTTCGAGGAAGTTATTGAATACCTGCCGCCGGAAGCAGGCCAAGTGCTGTTCTGGGTAGTAGCAGGGAGATCTCTTAACGAAGCCTTGGAGGAAACGCTGGGGGCACGTGATGCCGGGCTGGCTAAGCCCGAGGGGCCGGGTGACTTCTCCAAGCTCAGCCAGGTGGCTAGTGCCGATCTGATTTTGGTGGAAGGCGAAGAGCACCTCCGCAGCATTCTCGCAGAGGACATCGAAGCATGGCGAGTCTTCCTCCATCCCTACCAGCGCAAACTCAAGGAATGGGCCGTTAGGGGACCGATCAAGATCAGCGGGGCAGCTGGAACGGGTAAGACTGTCGTGCTCATGCACCGCGCTGTGCATCTCGCGGAGCAGCTTGTAGACGAGAAAGATCGGGTCCTGGTGACGACTTTCTCTGCCAATCTATCGGTGACCATTGAGGATCTAATCAGAAAGCTCTCTCCGGTTATGGCCAAGCGCATCGAGGTCACCAATCTCCACCAGCTGGCCCGCACCATTTGCCTACGCGCGGGATGGCTGGGCCGAGTTGCCGACGAGCAAGATCTCGAATTCTCTGTGGGAGGCAGTGTTTGCAGAGCGCAACTCTCTTGACGCCGTGGAATTCGAACAGGCGTTCATCCGGCAGGAATATGAAGAAGTTGTGGATGCAATGGGCATAGACAGTGAAGAAGAATACCTCACGGCAGTGCGCACTGGTCGCTCGCGACTCTCACGCCAGCAACGCTGGAAATTGTGGGCCTATTTCCAGGCGTTTAATCGTCTGCTCCAAAAGCGCGGGCTGTTTACTTTCGAAGGGACAGTCCATCAGGCGCGCCTGATCGTCGAGAAAGGAGGCTTCGCGCGCTATCGCAATGTGCTGGTAGACGAGCTCCAGGATTTTGGTCTTGAAGGGCTTCGGCTGATCGCTTCACTTAGCCGAAGCGAAGAGGACGCAGCCAATCCATTGTGCGTCGTTGGCGATGGGCACCAGCGCATCAGCCGTCACAGCAAGGTTCCGCTGTCGCGAGCCGGCATAAACGTGGTTGGACGTTCGCGACGGCTAAAAGTCAATTACCGGACCAGCGAGCAAATCCGTCGGTGGGCCCATTCCCTGCTCAGCGGAATGGATATCGATGATCTGGACGGCGGTCGTGCCGACACCACAGGCGACCGCTCGGTCTTCAAGGGGCCAGAGCCGAAGGCGGTAAAGGCCTCTTCCCGAGAGGAGGCGGGCACCATAATCGCTAATTGGGTGAAGGACCTCTGCAATAGTCAGCAACTTGGGTCACACGAAATTTGCGTCGCCCCGGTCTTTGGGGAGGTGCGCTCCGCGCTCACGGCGTTGGGGATTCCCAGCCTGGAGCTGCAGGTAAACAAGGCAGACCCAGGGCCTATCGAGCCGGGAGTACGCCTAGGTGCGATGCGACGTATCAAAGGGTTGGAGTTCAAAGCCGTCGCCATGGTTGTCGATGGCCAGTTCGACGAGCACACGCGCCTTGAGCGTTACGTCGCAGCGACACGGGCGCGGCAGTGGTTGCTAGTCGTGGAATGCGGGGCAAGCAGCTGTTAGAGCTGGACCACTGGCAATCCGAGCGAGAGACCGCTGGGCGTCGCTAAGGATTACGTGCAGGCTGTGTCTTGGTACCGCAGGGCTGCGGAACAAGGTTTTGCCGTCGCGGAAGATTATCTTGGGAATATGTATAGCCGGGGGCTGGGCGTACCGCATGACCTAGCCGAGGCTGCAAATTGGTGGCGCAAACCCCAATCACCGCCTCTTCGACAAGCGTTTTCATGAAAGCGTGTCCTTCTTTATATTCATCCTCAAACAAAGCAGTATTAACATTATCATGCCCTTGCTGACCCGCAGGGGGACGCCGTGATCAAGGAAGAGCGGAAGGCAGAGAGATGGCAGGCTCGACGTTTCAGACCAACCCGATTGACCTCTACAGGCTTCTCGACGAATGCCACCGGGGCGTCATCCAGCTTCCCGATTTTCAGCGCAGTTGGGTTTGGGACGAGGACCGCATCAAGAGCCTGATCGCATCAGTCTCCCGAGCCTTTCCAGTTGGCGCGCTCATGTCGCTCGATACGGGCGGCCCGGTGAACTTCAAACCGCGCCCCGTTGAAGGCACGCCTTCCACTGCCCGCCAGACGGCTCCGCAATCGCTCCTTCTGGACGGCCAGCAGCGCATGACCTCGCTCTACCAGGTCACCTTGCGCGGCAAGGTTGTCGAAACTGTCACGCCTAAAAAGAAAAAGGTCCGCCGCTGGTTCTACATCGACATCCAAAAGGCGCTCGACGAAACCCTCGACCGAGAAGACGCCATAGTCGGCGTGCCGGAGGACAAGATCGAGCGGAGCGACTTCGGCCGCGCGATCACACGGGATCTTTCAACTCCGGAGAAGGAATACACGGCCCTCATGTATCCCGTCTCCCAGGTGTTCGATTGGGATAAATGGCAAGACGGCTTTGATGAATTCTGGTCCGGCGACCAGAACAAGAAAGTCCGCGAGGATTTCCGGACCTTCAAGCGCCTGATTCTCGAAAACTTCAAATACTACCGCGTCCCCGTGATCGCTCTGGACCGCTCGACCTCGAAAGAGGCCGTGTGTGTTGTCTTCGAGAAGGTGAATACCGGAGGCAAAGCGCTTGACGCCTTCGAGCTTGTCACCGCGATGTATGCCGCTTCAGGGCACGAACTCCGCAAGGACTGGTATGGCGACGACGACACCAAGGGGCGTCGTCGCCGACTTGCCGACGCACTACGGCCCGCTGATTCCGACGGAGGTATCCTCGCGAGTGTGAGCAACACGGATTTCCTGCAAGCGGTCTCGCTTTTCTACACCCGCGAACGACGGCGCGCCGCTGAACAGGCCGGAAAGCAGGGCAAGGAATTGCCGGCCGTGACTGGCAACCGCCAGGCGCTCCTGGACCTTCCGCTCGACGCCTACAAGCAGTTTGAAACCAAGGTAGAGCAAGGGTTCATCCAGTCCGGCAAGTTTTTGCACATGCTGCACATCTACCGAATTTTCGATCTGCCCTATCAATCACAGATCGTCCCCTTGGCCGCGATCCTCGCCGACATAGGCGACGCCTGGGAGCACGAGGCAACCCGCGCGAAGTTGGTTCAGTGGTATTGGAACGGCGTCTTCGGCGAACTCTACGGCTCCGCCGTTGAATCCCGCATCGCGCGCGATTTCATGGAGGTGCCCGCCTGGCTTAAGGGAGGTCCCGAGCCTTCGACCGTGAGCGAGACGATCTTCCGCGCCGATCGACTGAAAACGATGCGAATGCGGCTCTCTGCGGCCTATAAGGGTATGAACGCGCTTTTGATGAAGGAGCACGCGCAGGACTTCCGATCAGGCCAGAAATTCGACCACACCGTTTTCTTCGGTGAGAACGTCGATATCCACCACATCTTCCCGCAGGACTGGTGCAAGGCGCATGGCTTTAAACCGGCGATCTTCGATTCCATTATCAACAAGACGCCGCTCTCCTACCGGACGAATAGGATCATCGGCGGTGTCGCGCCGTCTCAATACATCGCGAAATTAGAGAAGGGGGAAGAGACCACGCCGCCGATCCCTAGCCAAAAGCTCGACGCTTATCTCAAATCGCACCTGATCGACCCGGTGCTGCTGCGTGCCGACAAATTTGAAGCGTTCATGGACGACAGGCAGAAGCAGCTTCTAGCGCTCATCGAGCAGGCCATGGGCAAAGCCGCTTACACGGGCAACGTCGCAGATGAGGGCGAGGATGCTGAAGCTGACGAGGACACGGCTGAAGCCGAGTTGACGATTGCGGCGGTGTAGGAGGAGTCATCGCAGCGGGTGGCGCGGGCGCAATGGCGGTTGTCACATAATCGAGGGTTTTTGCGTCGAGAGCGGAGATGGGCTCGTTTTTCAGCAGGCAAGCGCCGATTACCCCGCCAACGGGGTCCTTATTCCACGCCGAAACACAGCGGCGTAAACCGCGTTAAGCCGCATCAGCAAGGGTGCCGGAGCACCGCTTACGCTTCTTCGCGCTGCCGCACACGCTGAGCCGCCAGCGTTTCGCCTTCGTGGCGAAGCTCGCGATGCGCAGTCAAAGCCGTGGCATAGAGGTGATCGAGATCAGGGGTTTTGCCATCGGGGAGCGTGAATTTGTTCCAGACGCGCTTGGCAAAAGGTTTGGTCGAATGATTCTCGCTCCCATATGGTTGTCGATGGGGACGGCCCATCTTGAAAGGATCAACAACATGGCGCGGTTCCGTGGCCATGCGTATAGCGCGTCAATCTGGGTGAGATCGGCGCGTCAATCTGGATGAGACGCGGCGGCCGAGCGAAGTGATGATTGACGCTGGCCGGCGAAGTAGCAAGCGTTTTGATTGACGGGGCGCGACAATCAAGTTTCTGACGGTCCGGTTTTCTTGGCCCGCTTGCGATCGAGCGCGGCGCGGCGGCGGTAGCTTTCGACGTTCATTTCGAGGATCGTCGCGTGGTGGACGAGGCGATCGATGGACGCCAAGGTCATGGCTGGATCGGGGAAGATCTTGCCCCATTCGCCGAACGGCTGGTTGGCGGTGATCAGCATCGACCGGCGCTCGTAACGCGCGGCGATCAGCTCGAAGAGTACGCTGGTTTCGGCCTGATCCTTGGTGACGTAGGCGATGTCGTCCAGGATCAGCAGATCGTAACGGTCGAGCCTGGTGATGGCGGCTTCCAGCGCCAGTTCTCGCCGCGCCACCTGGAGACGCTGCACGAGGTCGGTGGTGCGCGTGAACAGCACGCGCCAGCCGTTTTCGACCAGCGCCAGGCCGAGCGCTGCCGCCAGATGGCTCTTGCCGCCGCCGGGCGGCCCGAACAACAGGACGTTGGCGCCCTTTTCGAGCCACGCATCGCCGGCGGACAGCGCCATCACCTGCGCCTTCGAGACCATCGGCACATGCGCGAAGTCGAAGGCGGCGATGGTTTTGCCGGGCGGGAGTTTGGCTTCCGCCATGTGCCGTTCGGTGCGGCGGCGGACGCGGTCGGCGACCTCGAACTCGGCCAGCGCCGCCAGGAAGCGAGCGGCCGGCCAGCCTTCCTTGTCGGATTGTGCTGCGAGCTTGGCCCACATCAGTTTAATGCCGGGCAGACGGAGTTCGCCGAGCAGCAGTTCAACGCGTGCAATGTCGATCGTGTTGGGCGCGCTCATGCCGCCACCTGCAAGGCTGGTGTTGCGGCGACGGCGACGACCGCCGCCAGTTCGTTGTAGGCCGAGAGTGGCACCACCTCGACGTCGATCAACGGCACCGATGCAGGGTCCGGCCCGAAGTAGGCGCGCAAGAACGCCAGATCGGGTAATCGGCCCGCATCGACGTCGGCGTCGAGTGCTTCGGCAAGTTCGGCTTCGCAGGCCCGGTCGTGGGCCAGCGCCAACAACTCGACCATGGTCTTGCACGCTCGCCTGTCACCGGCAGTTGCCAGCAAAGCATCGAACACACGCGCATAGGCCCGGCGTGGGAACAACTGATCACGATAGACCAGATTGAGCAGCGCCATCGGCTTCTTGCGCAACGCATGGATCACATGCCGGTAATCGACGACGTGCCCCCCCTTGCTGTCCGAGACTGGCTCTCCGCGCCGCACGGTCATCATGTGCGTCGAACCCAGGAAGCACTCGAGCCTGTCATCGTAGAACCGCACGCGCAGGCGATGGCCGATCAGCCGCGACGGTGCGGTGTAGAACACGCGGTTCAGCATGAAGCCGCCGCTTCTCGTGACCGTCACACACTTTTCCTCGAAGTCCGCCGTTCGCCGCTTCGGCAGCTTGCCGAGGCTCGGCGTCTCCAGCTCGATCCGCTTGCGGTTGTGCGCATTCTGCCGCCCGACGATCAGGTCGACGAACCGGCGGTAGGCGTCCAAATCGTCGAAGTCCGTGGAACCACGCAGCAACAGTTCGTCCTTCAACGCACTTTTAAGGTGGCCGTGCGGGCTTTCAATCGATCCGTTCTCATGGGCGACGCCTGGGTTGTTGCGCGAGGGTGTCATGCCGTAGTGCGCCATCAGACCCTGGTAGCGCTGTGTCAGGTCGTCAGCCGCAGCAGTGTCGAGGTTGCGGAACGCCGCCGACAGACTGTCGCTGCGATGCTCGCTGGGCACGCCGCCCAGGGCCCACAGGGCGTTCTGCAGCCCCTCGGCCAGCGCCACGAAGCTTTCGCCGCCCAGCACGACATGGGCGTGCGCGAACCCTGAGAACGCCAGCCGGAAGTGATACAGCCGGTGCGCGAGTGCGATGCCGGCAACCGTGATGTTCAGCGCGCTGGTGTCGGTGAAGTCGGACAAGCCCATGCGACCGGGCTCATGCTCCTGGCGGAAGATCACGTCTTGCTCCGGCCCATACTGGGCGCGCCACGCCGTGATGCGCCGCTCCAGCGTGCGACGGATATTCGGGTTCAGGTCCGGGTGCCGCCGCCGCAGCTCGGCCAGCACGCCGATCGTGCGGATGCCGGGTGATGCTTTCAAGATTGGCACGGTTTCGGCGTCCCAAATGGCCGCCAACGGGTCCGGCCGCCGCCGAGTACGCGGCGCCGCCTTCTGTGATGGCAGCCGGGGATCGGCGTCGACGCGGAAACCGGTGGCGCGGCTGATGCCGACCTTGGCGGCGGCAACGGTCGTTTCGTGGGTTTTCCGGATACTCATGTACAGCCTCATCTGGTGGTCGGTGATGTGGAGGCCGGGCAAATGCTGATCCCTCAATTGCTGAGACGAATCAGAACTTTGCCGCAGACCTGCCCGACCGCCAGACGGGTATTCAAAAAGCGCCGCCGTGGGTGGCCTGCCGTCGGTCGGGCTCCGCCCTCCCTCCGTCAGACCGCACACGGCGCAGTCTCACCCTGATTGACGCTGAGTCTCACCTTGATTGTCGCGCGGCACATGCGTCCTTAAAACCCTTTTCGGCGACCAAGCCATGCGGGGCGGATCGGCGAACCCAGGTAATCCCGCGAACACTGATGCGACTCGGTCAAGCGGTGACAGCACGGCTGAGCCAGGATTGCCTTGGCCATGAAAGGCGCAGATGTGGCTCAAATGGCAAAACAGCTGAGGAAGAAGGCTATGACATCTCCGAACGGACCCTTACTACCAGTTCTGGCCAAACGGGTGCTTGCCAATCTGAATTACATCGACAAGGCCGCGCCGAAATGGGATCCGCAGTCACCCGATAGGGACTGCGAACCGTTTACAGACACGCAGCTGCTGATCTCGACACTTGGGTTCCTCATTTTTCCGCATCAGAGGACACCCGATGCATTAGGGCGGCTGCTGAAGAAATACGATGAGGAATTCAAGCTTTCGGACGTGATTACTATCATTCATCCGGCCCGTAATGGTCAACCGATCGAGATCGAGATCGCGGACGAGGAAGGTTCGCCGAGGAGAATTAATCCCGGAGAGATTGAGAGCCTGCCTCGGCTGCTGAGGAACAGCATAGCGCATTTCAACGTCCGACCAATAAGAACCGATGACGGGCGATTTGGCGGCATTCGCGTGTGGAATACAGATCCTGATGGTAACATCACACTCGTCGCCGACATCGAATTCGACCAACTACGAAAGTTAGCGGACTTTTTGCTGAATCGCTTTTCGGGCAACGCGAACGCGCTAAAGGACTTGGATGATCCGCAGGATCCGCTTGAGCTTCTAAAGGATAGTAAGGGGAAGGCCCGACAGCCGAGAATGCCAAAGCTGAATCGCGATCACTGGGAGGAGGCGCTGAAGCTCAAAAATGGTGATCCGCGCCAAGCCAAAATTTGGATCGATCGTACGATTAGTGCCGCAATCAGGACTGCAAGAGGTGGAAGCACCCAGGGGGTCCTGCCTCTCATCAAATGAATCGCTTTCCCCAACAATAGGGGTAACGCCTCCTAGGCTACCGGAGGGCTTATGGCAAATTCAATTAAACTGGCGATAGAGACGCTTGTTCTGGAGCGTTCTGCTGCGCTTCGGCTCAGCCGGCCCGAACTTGTCAGGCGCGCAGGCTTTAGGAACGTGGCAAAGGGTCTGCGCAGGCTCGACGAACTCTGCGCCGGCGAGCTAAAGTCAACGGCATCGTTGATCGCAGGCTTTCCGGCGGCGTTGGAGCTGCCGCCCGAGGTGATCGCTTATGCGGTTAGACAGACCGAACAACAAATCGCTGAGGCGAGACGAATTGCCGAAGAAGAAGAGGAAGCGGCTTGGCGAGCAAGGTTCCGGCCTTGTGCCTATCTGGTAGGAACCAAGGAGAGACCCAGTTCGATTACCCTCTATGGCATTACCGGAGGGGCAGATCGCTGGCTGAAGATACCTTTGGATGTCTCGCAGCCGCCAGTGACCTATGCCTCTCAAGCTCTCGAAATTGTTCGAAAGACGCCCACGGTCACGTTTTTCGGACCGACAACGGGCTTCATCGTGAACTATGACCCGGACAAAGCCGTGCGGTTCGACGTTGATGGCAAGCAGGTCGAGGTAATGGATCACGCCTACCGCCCAGACAGGGATGGGGTCACCATCACGATTGGAGGGAAGACGATTCCAGCGGAAACCTTCGGCAAGATTATAGGCACGATACCTCGCTCTTGAATGTTTTCATCCCAGGGATTCGATTTTCGCCAAGCGAAGGAGCCCTGAAAACAGCCTTCAGCGGAGCCGCTCAAATCACCGTCGCCAATTCGAGATACCGGCAAAAAGCATTGGCGAGCTTCATTTCGCGCGGTGTCCGGCACTGCGCTTCGAACACGGATGGCGAAGCGGCAAGAATGCAAAGGCACTTGGCTCGGGATGTTGCGACGTTGAACCGGTTCAGACTGTAGAGGAACTCCATTCCACGCGGCGCGTCAGCATAGCTTGATGTCGTCAGTGAGTAGATGACGATCGGCGCTTCCTGCCCTTGAAACTTATCGACGGTCCCGATCCGTGCCCCAGGCAGGCGTTCTTGTAGCTCGAACACTTGTGTGTTGTAGGGCGTGATAATGAGAATATCCTCAAGGCACACCTCATGTTCCTCTCCGTTCCGGTCGAACCATTTTGCCTTCGCGGCAAGAGTTTCTTCAACGAGATCGCGCACGCGGTCCGCCTCCTCCGGCGAAGAGCTTTGGTTGCCTTCGTGGGGAACCGGCAGATATCGCAACCCTGTCCCACTTAGGCGCCTATTCGCGATGACGTTCTGTATTTCGAGCTCCGGCCGCGGCCGGAGGCGGCGTTCATAAAAAAGCTCGGAGGTGAAATGGCAAATTTTCGGGTGAAGCCGCCAAGTTTCGTCAAGAAACAGCCCCCGGTCCACGGCGATTGTCTGATGCCCTGCCAGAATATGATCCAGCGCCGATACATCCGTCCCCTCGGGATGGCTGCCTTGCATCGGCTGCTCAAGCTGCTGGGGGTCTCCAAGCAACACGAGGCCATTTGCGGCCTGCGAAACGGCCAGCGCATTCGCAAGCGACATCTGCGCCGCCTCGTCAATGAAGAGCACATCGACGGCTCCCGCAGCATCCGGCCTAGCCCATAGCCACCCCGTTCCGCCGGCAACATTGGCTGTGTTTCCTATCGCGCCCAGCAAGGTTGCATTATCCTTCGTAAACCGAAGCCGCGCCTGGTCCGGTTCCAGCTCGTCCACCTTTTGGATGCAGCGTACGTCTGCGCTCATTTCAGCGGCAGCTTCGACAACGCCGTCGAGGAGGTTGCGAATGACCTTATGGCTATTGGCGGTAATGCCAACCCGTCTTCCAGCCCGCACCAGCGCACAGATCATGCGCGCGCCAGTGTAGCTCTTGCCGGTTCCGGGCGGACCCTGGATGGGAAAGACCCCTCCTTCAATGAGCAGAGCGACGCGAAGCGCCGCTTCCAATATCGTTTCACCCTCATGGCGGATTGGGTGCCCGCAAATTCGCGGACGTCTCCGCAACAACAGATCCCTCGCTGGCTGATACGCGCCATCACCTTCGATGCCGTGTTCGGCGACGTGCTCGCCAATCCGCATAAGAGATTCGGCTAGTACGTCGGTATCAATCACCTCATGGGCATAGATCGCTTCGGGATGGATGGCAGCGGTGTCTTTCCTCTTCTTGATGTCAATCCGCCTCTCCTCAAGAGAGACGGCTTGAACCTTGCCAAACTTCTCACCGCCGAGATTGCGGAGCTGTTCACCGCCACGCAACTCGGTCTCTTGCTGCGGAAAGCTGTAGCGGTGAACCGGCGCTCGCAGTGTTCCGCCGATGGGACCGATAAATTCCAGCCCTGCAATAGCCGCCTTCTCATCGAGAAGATCATCCGCACCCAGATCCGCGAGCCGAAAATGCTCCCACCAGACTGGCCTTGTTTTCCCGCCGGTGCCAGTCAAGAATGTTTGCCAATAGCCAGTGTGCCTGTTGCTCTTTCGTGCGGTCAGCAATTTCAGCTGGAATATCGAGCGTAAGCCGTGCGACTGAGATCGTTGATCCTCTCCTGCCACGCACTTACCGCCTCGCTTGCGTCGCCGCCCTGAGACGTTGGCCGGCTGATTTCTACAGCTTGCCTGACCAATCGGCGCGCGCTGCTCTTCAAGCCAGTCCCGGAGAGCCGCGGTGGAGAGACAATCGTCCCGATTATATCCTTCGACCGACAGCCCGATCCCCGCTACCTATGGAATCGACCTCTTCAAATTCGAGGCAAGCTTCCACCTTCGCCAGTGAATTATTCGCATCCGGAAGGCTGATGACTCGCGAGAAGCCATAGAGCGGTTCAAGCCTCTTGATCGAATAACTCTCCACGCTCGCGCGCAGGGCATGACGGACCACGCTGTAGAGATCGACAAAGACCTTGGCGCGCAGGAGTCGGTCCAAAGGCTCTTCGCGCGTGGCGTGGCGGCCCATAAGACGCTTAAGCGCGGCAGGTTCATAGGGCGCAAAGTGATAGATGTGCAGGTCCGGATACGGCTGAAGCCACGCGCTGACAAAGTCAATGAAGCGTTCGAACGCCTTTTTCTCATCCGCCCGTGAAAACACCCAATCGCCGGAGTAATTAAGTTCCCCATCGGTGCCGCGATAGGCGTAACCGAAGAGGTACTCAAGCCCGCCTTCGCCGACGAACGGATCACCTTCGAGATCAAAAAACACATCGCCTGCCGAGGGTTCTGGCAGCAGCGAAAGACCAAATCCTGGGACGACCGGCAGGAGCTCGTAAAGAACGCGGCCGGCTTCTCTGCCTTCAACCTGGATCCGAGCCTGCTCCCGCACCCGCTCATAAGCCGGGGCCGAACCTCGCTCGGGCTTCCAGGTGAGCGGAAGCGGCATTGCAGCCAGCTCCGCCACCGTGTTGATGGCCTGGCGCTCAAGTTCCTTCGTTTGAAGCTTTGAAATGCCGGCCACGAGACACAAGTGATCGTCCTCCCTGCGCCGCGCTTCGCAATGAGCTCGCCACCTGCAGACGTCGCAATATTCCTTTGGCTCCGGATAGTCCGGGCAAGAGTTTGGATCCTCGATGAATTCTTCGAGGCTACGCCGCACGTGCCGGTAGAACGCCGAATAATCGTCCATTCGGTATTTTTGCGGCTCGTAGTTCGACGAGGGCGCGACAACATACCCAAACTCCGGTTGACTGCCCTGCACCGATTCAACTAAATCGGCGTAGAGGCAGAGCTGAAGTACGGTGCCGCCTTTGGTCTTACGTGCCAGCTTTGTATCAATCACTTCGTAGGACCACGGCCCAAGATCGCTTGGGCGTCTCTACACGGCGCAAAATATCGGTCCGGCCGACCCACCCATTTCTCCGGAACGCGCCCTGGACGATAATCTGGCGGCCGCCAATCATGGCGTCCCGCGTTCGCGTTACCGCGTCATCATCAACGCCAACACCTTCGATCACGGTTAGCTCGAAGCCTTCTGACCTCAGGTGATCGACGAATCCCTGCTCGTGGCGCGCACCGCGCTCTCGCAGCATCTGAAGCAGGGGATCCCAGGTCTTTGGCCTTTCAAGTACGCCATTGGCGGCAGCGAGATCCAGGCTCGTCAGGAATCTACAGGCCAGATGCCCGGCCAAGTCGGTCGCGCTCAGCGTTATTAATCCGTTCGACCGCTGCATGAGCAATCCTAGCAGCAGAGCGCGGACATATCCAAGAACTCTCGATTAGAAGCTGCGCTCAATGCGCCACTACCAGCGCGAACGCCCGGCCCAATGACATGGATAACGATAATGACCTCACCGTTTTGCCTTGAGCCTAGGTTACGCTGCGTCGCGTCGGCGCAGATATTCGGAGCGCGCCCGCTGCTGAAGCGGTCTGAACCCAGCGCGGTTATTCCTCTTGGGCCATCGCTCGAGGCCTGCCCCGTTTAAATGACGGCTCTTGGCCAGTCCCTTCCGCCGAAGGCGCTCCCACGAATGGCCCGCTATGAGATTTGAAAGCAAGCATCGCGGCTTGAGCAGTTTTCGAAACCCGCCTCGTCCGGAATTGGCCAGTTGCGACCGAGAGACCGCTGGCGTGAGGCTCACGCTTTCGCAGCCTCGATGATGCGATAAACCGAGCGCCGCCCGATGCCGAGCTGCTTTGCAACCTCGGTTGCGCGGACGCCGCTTTGAAGCAGGCTGAGCACCTCACTGGATTTCGCCCGGGCTGTCGGGGCCCGGCCTTTGTATTTGCCTTCGCTCTTGGCTTTGGCGATGCCTTCGCGCTGGCGGGCGAGCATCACCTCGCGCTCGAACTGCGCGATCGCGGCGATGACGTTGAACATGAGGCGTCCGTTCGGGGTGCCGGTGTCCATGGCCTGGTCCATGATGCAGATGCTGGCCCCCTTCGCCTTTAAGCGTTCTTCGAGCTTCACAAGGCCGGCAACGGAGCGGGCCAGCCGGTCGAGCTTGGTGCAAACCAGCACATCGCCCTCACGGCAAAAGTCGATAGCCGCGTCAAGCTGCTCGCGCTTCGCGTCGACGCTTGAAAGCTGCTCGCTGAATATCTTCCCGGCGCCCGCGGCCTTAAGATCGCGCAGCTGCGCTTCGAGGCCAGCCTTCTGCTCGGCGGTTGAGGTCCGCGCATAGCCGATTTTCATTTTCGCCACCAAATGAGCCACTGAAGTTTAAAACCGCTTTGCACGAGGTGTGCCATAAGTCAAATACTATTTATGCGGCACAAAAATGGGGGCGTTGGCGGTGAGTCACTAGGGCAAGCCCTAGTGGCGCAGCTTCCGCCTGTCCTGGCGAGTGGATGGAGCACGGCATTTTTGAGACAGATTTGCAAAAGCGCGCTACTTCGCTTATTTTACCCAAGCGCTTCGGTTTTGCGTCATGGAAAGCGCAAGGCAAAAGCGTGAGCGAACTGCATGCCAACTGTTTTGACAGTTTCCGGGTTCAGTGTTCGCATTTTGGGCAACGATCACCGGCCGAGCCACGTGCACATTGTGAGTGGCAGCGGCGAAGCGGTGTTTCTTCTGAACTGCCCCGATGGGCCGCCAAGCCTCCGGGAGAACTTCGGGTTCAAGCGTGCCGAGCTGAACCGGGCAAAGCAGGAACTCAACGAGGCGTTGGGCCATTTGTGCGCAGAGTGGAGGCGTATCCATGGAGATTTCTAGGGAAGAGTTTGCCAGGGCGAACGCGCGCATGGCGAAGCTTCGCGCGAAGGTGCCTCACGCCGTGGCGGCGGAGTACGATGCTGAACGGTGCCGCGTGATCGTGCGCTTGAGCACTGGCTTCGAGGTCATGTTCCAGCCAAGCCTTACTCAAGGCCTGGAACACGCAAAGCCTGACGAACTCGCCGCGATTGAAATCAGTCCAGCCGGTTTCGGGCTTCACTTCCCGAAGCTTGACGCGGACCTTTATTTGCCTGCGCTGCTTGAAGGCGTCTTTGGCTCGCGAGTTTGGATGGCGGCCCAGCTTGGCGCTGAAGGCGGCAAAGCAGTGAGTGCAAAGAAAGCTGCAGCCGCCCGGAAAAACGGCAGGCTTGGCGGCAGGCCGAAGAAAGTACCGGCCGAGTGCATCTGACCGGCGGAACCTTTGGCCGCGCCCAGGCCAATCGAGCAGGCAAACGAGGGTTTTGCAACAGACGCGCCGCGTCCCTATCCGCGCCAGGAGGGCGATAAGCGACACGATCCCGGCGGTCTGAGAGCAAGGCAACGACCAAAGGCTGCTTTGGGCGGCTACGGGGCGGACTCGCCGCTTCAATAAGGCCCCGGCAGCTTAACGTTCAGGTGCGGACGTGGATCAAAGGCTTGCGGCGCGACGCCCCCGCTTGCAATCTGCAGGCTCACAATTGACCCAAAGGAGAAGAAAGGGGCAAGCGATTGGCGCTGATGCCACGCGACCACCTATGGCCTGGCTTTCGGTCCGCCTTTTGCACCCTGGCCATGCCGGCGGACCGTGACGATTGCCGCGTCAATCATGGGAGGCTTGAATCGGTGTTCGCTCGATTTATGAATCCTAAATCTCAACAGGCCCCACATGTCGAGGCTATGAAGGTTGTTCTGCAGGTAAGCCGAAGTCAGTGACTGAGCTTGGCCAAGATGCCAACACGCTCCCACGTTGGGGGATGACTGCGGAGAAACCGCGCCGGCCCTTCCGATGCGGGGGGCGGGACGTGAGAACCGCCATGATGATGTTCCAGCTTATGAAGGGCTGCAACGAGGGAGCCAGGATTATCGATGAGCTCGAGCGCAGCTGCATCGGCGTCGAGCTCACGGATTCGCGACAGCGTCAGGTACAGAAGATGACTGATGACCGACGCGCCTGTCAGCATGATCGTGATGGACGGTCCTTTGCCGGCGCCAGGCTTGCTGCGTGCTTGCAACGCGGCAAATGAGGTTAGCACGATTGCCCGGTGCAGCGCTGTGGCCCACGACATCGAAGTGACGTCGTTATTGCGGATGTGAGCAACCTCATGGGCGAGAATTCCGGCGATTTCGGCGGGAGTCATGCCGCGCAGCAACCCCTCGGTGACCGTGATGGCGGAGCGCTCCGGCCCGCCCAACGCATAAGCGTTCATGCTGTTTGGATCGGAGAGGTAATAAAGATCTGGCATGCGCGGCAGATGAGCGCGGCGGCAAATGTCGTGCAGCATTGCGAACAAAGCGGGCATTTCGGTGGGATGGAGCTGCCGGGCCCCGAACTGGCGCAGCATCGTGTCTGGCGAAATAGCCGGGCCTTCAGGCGGAGAGACGCCGCAGCTCAGGGCTAGTCTGGCCCCGTCCTCGCCATCTGCAATCCATCCGCACAAGGCAAGCAGCAACACCATCCCCGCGATCACGCGCCTGGTATCCTTGTGATTGCCGGCTCTATGAAGATGCCGTTGGAAAGATAGCAAGTTGGCAGCGTCAGCAGCGGGAATAGATACCCGGACGGCTTTTTCAGCTTGGCCACCGGGACGGCTCAAATCTATGAGGAGGGTATCGTTGCTAACGAAAAATTGCGGTGCTTTGTGCCCGTAGCCGGGTAGCATGTGATGCGGATTAACGAAATTTCGAGCGGCCCGAAAAACGTTCGCCCCGGCCGGGAGGGCGTGCCGCATGCTGGCTCCTTCGAGACGAATCAATCGCGCTCTCCTTCGTCTGCGCTTATTCGAAAATCATTGTAACTGAACGGCATGCGAATTCTGTGCCATTTGCGCCACTAGGAGCGCAAAATGCACAAAATGAGCGCCGGAGCAAGCCCCGGCGCGAGCCAAATTCTTGATAGGTTAATTGTAGACTTTAGCCTTGGGCCAATCCGCTGTGCCGCATTGCGGCCTTTAGGGCGTGTATGCGCTTATCGGTGCCGGTCATAGCTTGGAGGGGCGCCTCGGCAGCGCCGCCGGACACCTCACTTCGGCCTCCCGGTGTGAGGTTTGCGGCTTGCAAGGCCTCGCGTAGTTCTTTCAAGCCTAGCGAAGAGGGCATGAACGAAGGCGTTCGCAGGAATGTCAGGCCCAGCGCCAGTGATGCATCCGGCAGTCCTGCACCGGTTTGCGCAGGAAGCCCAAGCGGGAGCGCCGACTCCTTGAGAATCTGGAACAGCCGTTCCACGCGCCGGAAGTTCTTGTTTGAGAACTCGCGCTGAAAATCGGCGCGATGGGCCAGAACGAGCGCTGCCAGCGCCGCAACATGGCATACAGCCAGGGAGGTTCCGTCTCCGGCAGCGTAGCCGCCGGGCGATTGACAGGAAATCACGCTGACGCCTGGCGCGCAAAGATCGACCTCCGGCCCGGCGCAGGTAAAGGCCGGAACGAAGAATTCGCCGCTGAAAAAAGCCCCCAGCGTCTGAGCTGCTTGTGGACTGCCGTCCGGAAAGGTCCCTAGCTGGCCGATCGCGCCGATCGCCAGAACATGCGGGGAACGGGCAGGATACTGTACCGGCCCGCCGGTGCTTCCCGCAGCTGCGATCAACGCCATGCCCTGCTCCTTTGCTGCCACGATGCGCTGCTCCACGATTATGGAACGCTCCTGGCACCCGAAGCCCAGGCAGCCGGCGTCAATGCCAGCCTGCACGCAATAATCGAGCGCGGCCACGAGATCGCTGGAACGCGCAGCAGGACCGAGCTTGCACACATGGAGCTCTGCATCCGGTGCATAACCGCGAAGACCTTCTGCGGAATCGGATGCCGCAACAATGATGCCTGCGCCGGGCGTGCCATGCCCTATCGGGTCTTCGAACCACGGGGCGATTTCGCCATACGCCGCATCGAAACCGTGTTCGATCCCCCGCAAATTGGGGTGGCTCCGCGCTACCCCGCTGTCGATAAGAGCAATCTTTACACCTGCGCCGCGCCATTCGGCTGGCAGGCGGTCGAGCCGCATCGCCTGGCTGGCCCAACCAGCCTCCCCAAATTCAGGCAGACTGCGCAAACTAACTAAATTGACTGCATCTTTCTTCAATTCAGGCTGGCTAATCCAAAAACCCCAATGGCCGGCACGCGGCTTCACGAGCAGTTGCATCACAGTTTCCGGCAATTCGCCGAACAGAGTGAGCGTGGCTTTGCCGTCGCCGTCGGTCATGCCTTGTGCCGTCCATTGCAGGCCCAGCAGATGCACTTCGGCTCCCGCGACTGGGTCGCCGCTCTCGCTCCGAACCTGAATAATGGTGGTAAATCCTGGCCCTAATGCGTGTGCCACGGGAGGCGCGGGGAAATGCGGTGCAAGCCGCGGCGCAGCTGCACGCAACAATTCGTCAAGTTCGATGACAAGGGCGGAGCGAGCCTGCCGGTGCAAGAGTGCAATGGTTTCCGGAGCGGCCCTGACGGCAGCCACCGGAGGGCAAGCCGGCCCGCGCGCGGCAAGCGTACGTAAAACCTCGATGCCACCGAAATCGTGCAGGAACTTGGTTAGCTGTTCCCCGCCCAAACCGTAACCCGCCGGTGAAATCATGTATTGAAGGCGCCGCTGATCCAGGCCGCCCGGCCGCTTGCGGGCTCCGGCGCTCGAAGCCGCAGCCTGACTACCGTTTCCCGCTGGAGCATCGGCTGCATTCTCGGATTCGGCCGCATTCTTGGAATTGCGGGTTCTTTCCGGTTTCGTGTTCATGGGGACGCCTCAATGGAATTGAGCGCTAGGATGAGAAGCCGCTGACATAGTTTCAAAGTCGCGCAGCGACGGGAGTTGAGGGTTAGCCATTCGCGCCGCCGCAATAACGCGGTAGGCCTGCCATACCAGGTCAAAAGTATACGCATAATCACGCATTGCGAAACTTTGCGCGGCCTGGGTAACGATAGCCACGCAAGTTTCCAAGCCAGTTTGGCGGGGAGCGTAATTCTCCAAATAGGCCGAGAGCCTACGCAAAGAGTCAGCTGTTATATCCTCTACCAAGCTCACCGCCGCTTGCTGGTCGAGTATTGGATTCGGAATCATAATGTTTGCGGGATTGAGCTGAAACGGCTGCCCCGAGGCTTGCGGCTGAATACGCATGAGGAGCGGCATCAAATTGCCGAGCAATGAAACGAGCGCCTGCATGTCCTGTGTTGGCGCTTGGGGGGCGCCCGCGGCTGAAGCATTCGAACCGAACGGTGTCATTGAGGTTTTCCTTAGCGCGTGTAGATCCGGGAAAGCTGGAGGGGATCGCCGTAAACGGTGATCCCCGCAGCCTATCTCAGCAGCCAGTGAGTAAATCGAGTACCGCTCCCCCGCGCCGTTGCGAAGCGCGGTTGACTTACTGGGCGCCGGAATAGTTTAGAAAATTCCGCGTTGCTGACCGAACGCTTGGGCGCCCGCGAGCTGACGCAGCACCTCATTGACGTCCTGCTGAGTCAATTGACGCTGTGGCTGCCCCATCTGGCTCCCGAATGCAGCCTGGAACGGAAGGAACCCTTGTTGCCCATACGGCTGCTGCTGCGGAAAGCCTTGGCCCGCTCCGCCGAAGGGTCCGGCCTGCTGCCATGGCGCTTGCGACATGGCGGCAATTTGCGGCGCGATGGACAAGATCTGGCGCGCTACTTCAGTTACGTCCTGTTGAGTAAGCGTCCGGGGCGCTTGCCCATACGCACCATATCCGATCCCGGTCTGCGGCAGCTGTGCCTGGGCGAGGATCTGTGGCAGCAGCGGAATCAGTTGGCGTACCACTTCACCTACCTCGTGCTGAGAAAGCTGACGCTGCTGACCCCAGGCTTGCCCCATAGAACCAGGCTGGCCGAACTGTTGCCCCCCGTAAGGTTGCTGACCATAAGCAGCCTGTCCCGGAAAGCCTTGCTGCTGGCCGAAGATTTGCCCTGGCTGCTGCTGCGGGAAAGTTCCAGCCCAATGTTGTTGCGGGTTCGACTGCGGGCTCTGTTGGTAGGTCTCATACGGGTTCATGATAAACGTTCTCCCAGTGTTCTCTGTGATCCTGACTGAAGTTCCAGGAATAATTCTCGTTCGCACCTGCTCTGGTGCCGGCTTTTCCTCCTTCCTTAGTGTCCGAGAATACTTGCCCGATGGAAAGGTTGCGTACATGCGGCTTTCATCGTTGAGATTGCGTTAGTTGCTGATGGGGGATCTTCAGAAGATGGGGCAGCCGCAATGGGACGGCTATCGTGGTAACTAGCTAGTACAGCCCGCCGGAAGTTCCGCCCCCTATCGAGCCGGCCTCACGTAGCAAGCGGCTTGCCAGTGAAGGTCCAGCGGAAGGGTTTGGCCATGGTCTCGTTGAAGTAGGCGATAAATGCCTCGATGCGGCTCTTGAGTTCGCTGGCGGATTTAAAACTGCCGCGGCGCAGGAGCTTGCGGACAAAAGTGGAAAACCAGATTTCGATCTGATTGAGCCAGGAGGCGGTGAAGTGGACGCTGATTCGGTGAGCGCTATCGCGTAAGAAGGCTTCCCGCGAGGCTTTGTCCTTCAGGTGCCCGGATTTTCCTTTTTCGCCAAGCTCTCGTTGACGCCGCAGAGCCGGGCCACCAGGTGGACAACCCCTTCGGAAACGTGGGTGTTGAGATTGTCGCAGACGACTTTCCAGCCTTCCGCGTGCTCATCGCTGGCGAACAGCGCTTCAAGATAATCGAAATCGGCTCGGTGCGGCTATCGCCTACAGTGCCCTGAACTTTGCCCGTGGCAACGTCAAAGGCGGCGATCAAGTTTTGCGTACCGTGACGGATATATTCGAACTCGCGCCGCTCTGAGGTGGCCCCGGTTGTTCGGACAGATTTCCCGCTTCGATAAGTGGAACGTCTGCCGGGGTTAGGCCGCCAAGCGGATTGGCGGCAAGCGGTGTGCTCCGTTGAGGAGCTCTGGCGGCACGGCGTCGCGGAGTCATGGGCCGTGACTGGCTGCTTCTGGCCCACAGCCGAGATCGAAGTGCCGAGCGCGCCGGTGCGGGTAGCACCGGATTAGGCGGAAGTTTTTACTTCAGCAAGCCCTCCAGCTAGAGACGTGATCCTCGCCAGCGGGTTGGTCGGGAATCGGCCTGTTGTGACCGAGTGGCCGTTGGCCTGGACGCTCACGCTTTCGCAGCCGCGGTAAAACGTGCTCGACACGCAGCCAACGCTGTTCGGCGAATGGGAGCTGGTCAGGGAATGGGGCAGGATTGGCCAGGCAGGGCAGGTCCGCCGCACCCTCTATGCGGAGCAGGAGGGTGCGGCGGCTGCGTTTGAACGCGAGCTGCGCCGCAGGAAGCGGCGCGGCTATGCGCAGTAGGCAACGCAGAATTAGTGGCAGGTTCCTGCTACCGGGCAGGAACCCTGCTCCCGGCGAGGGCGGGTGTGCAAGTGGCAAGGCGCTTCGCGGGAACCCGGCTGCACGGAGCGCAGCGCAAGCGGAACGAAGGAAGCTGGGCGGAAGCGCCTTGCCGCGCGCTGAGGGCAGCGCCCTAAGCCTTTTCTAAGCCAGTTCCAATACTCGCCGCAAACCTGCGGCTTATCGCCATATTCACCCAGGGCATCGAGCGCAAACAAATTGATCTTCTTTGAGCCCGGCCTGCCCCCCTTCAGGATTGGGCTCGCACTGGGTATAGTACTATCTGGACGAAACCAGCGCCCGCAGCCTCGTCGCCAGCTCGCCGGGTGTTACGTGGGTTTCTGGGTCCACCCCGAGCCCCTCTTCCACGAACGCCAAAACTCTACCTATGGGCGTGGTCACGCCGTGGTACGTGTTGCCACCGTCCATAATAGCCCACAGCTCGTTTCCGAGCCGGTCGATCTCATCCAAGAGAGCCGCGGCGCGCTCCAGCCGGGCATTTGAAAGGGGCTCAGTTTCTAACGGCTGGGACTCGGCAATTGGCGCTGGGGCGACTGCCTTTTTTGGCTTACGCATGGAAATAATCTCCTACAAGTCAAAGGCTCGAAACGGAAAGCCGCAGCCCAAGAGCCCTTAGCACCCTGGCAACGGTCACAAGCCCGGGGTTGCCCCTTGGCGATAGCGCTTTGTAAAGGCTGGCGCGGCCAAGCTTTGAAGCCCGCGCAATCTCGGTCATGCCTTTTGCGCGCGCAATGTCGGCAAGCGCTGCCTTAAGCAGCTCTGGGTCGCCATCTTCAAGGACGGCATCGAGATACGCCGCGATATCCTCTTTGCTTCGCAGAGTGCCGGCAGCATCCCAAGGGACAGTTTCACGCGCCATCGGTCAAACCTCTTTGGCTAACTCCAAGGCCCTGGCAATGTCGCGGCTTTGGTCCCGCTTGTCTCCGCCGCAAAGCAGAATGACCAACGCATCGCCGCGCTGGACGAAATACACCCTGTAGCCCGGACCGTAGCCCGACCGGCTTGCGTGCTGTGATGCGAGCCCGCGCCGCGCGATCTTTCAGCCCCCAAACCACGTCACGAAAACGTCAGTCTGGCGGACCTCTGCCGCGGCGCATTGTCTCCTATAGAAGACAGCTCGTCAATGCGGACGCTATCGACAGCTGCCCCCTCAAAGCGGCTGCCGGAAATACCCCTCGCCCGCCGCCCGGCAATCCCCGAACATCGTCCGGCTTAGAGTTTCCCGGCCGCCTTCGGACAGGCTCGCCCACAGCTCGGGAGCGGTGCGCCAGTAATCCGCCATGCCGGGATCAGGCGAGGGTTCCTCGCCCAAAAGCGCGTCAAGATCGGCGGCTTCCTCGATATCGTCCCACGCTGCCTTAAGCCCGCCGTTGCCTTCCTCGCCGGCGGCAGTGTCTTCACCTGACTGGCGGGCCGGTGGCGCAACGCCCCATTTGAAAGCCACCGCTGGCCCGTGCTCGCCGTCACGCGCCTCGATAAAAATAACTCCAGCGTTTTCGAGCACCGCAATCAAGTCTTCCAAAACACGAGGCTGCGGCGTGGTTGTGCCATTTTCAAACGTGGTCACCGTGGACCGCGAACACCGCGCCTTTGCCGCAACGTCAGCTTGTGACCATCCGAGAAGTGCTCTAGCTGCACGAAATTGATAATGCGAAACACCCATTTGTATGATCCTTGACATTTGGGTTGACCAGCGATTTGTTCGATGGTACACATTTGGTTAGGCTACCTCAACGAATAAGGCGTCTCCAATGCCCCTGAACGCACGTCAAATCGACGGTGTGAAGTCTTTGCTGCGCCGTGCCGCCGAGCTTATCACGGACGCGCAAAACGTGGCTGACGCGGCGGGGGATCGCCCCGTTGTCATCCGGCTGAATACCCTTCGCCGCAACATGGCAAACGAGATTGCCGATCTCGGCCGGTCTGGAGTGCAAGCACATGCTCAGCGTTGACCAACTCCGCATCCTGCAGGCCAGCTTGCGGTTCGCCCAAGACCAAATCGAGGAAGCAGAGGCGGCCCTTGGCGCCGTTTCGCCGCGCACTTCCGATCTTGCCGGGCAGCTCGCCGGCCTCAAGGAAATCCGCCTGCTCATCGATGACGAACGTCGCGCCGTGGCTGCACAACTGCAAGCCAGTGAGGCAGCGCAATGAGCGGCCGGACACTTTCCTATTCACGACCGGATGACGTGCTTGAACTGATGCGCGAGGGCTTCCTGACCATCGAGGAAGGCCGCGAGAAGCACCGGAAAGCAGGCGGCAACGCTGCCGAGTTCGAGGCGTTCGTCAAACGGCACCGCCGCGAGCTTATCAGCGATGCCGAAGCCGGGTTTTGAGGTGCGGCATGTGGTTCGGTAAAGGCCCCAAGAACGCAAAGCGGTCGCGGACGGTACGCCGGGTAGAGGTCAACCTTGGGCCGGTCCTTCGCTACTCGCGCGAAAAAATCGAATTCAGCGAGCCGGAACGCGGCGCGGGCACCACATCGGCCAAGCCCGTTGACCTGAAGGCCGTACCGGCCAAGGCGCTACCGAAGCCCAGAAAGGGCAAGTGAGCCATCCCAACGAAAGGAGCACTGAGCATGCCAAACCGGGAATGGAGCCGCCTAACCCCAACGCAAGCAGCCGCGGTTGAGCGCTGTATCGCGAAGGCCCGCCAGGGTCCCGGCCACCACAGCGAGGAGATCGAGGGCGGCGACGCTTACGCCTATTCGCTCAAGGGGGATCGCATCGCTTGGGGCTTGAATGCCCCGCACAATGTCGCGCGAGGCTCTGTCCCGCGCTGAATGAAGTTGAGACGGGCTGCGGCTGGTACCCGCACCCGCCTCTTGAGCATCAGCAACAACTTTGGAGAAGTCGAAATGCTGCAAACCAGCATATGCGCCCGCACGCCCGCGCGCAACGGCCCCGGCTGGACCGATACACGCACCGAACGCCTGAAACAGCTTTTGGCCGATGGCCATTCGGCGAGCGGCATTGCCGCTCTGCTCGGCGAGGTAACGCGCAACGCCGTCATCGGCAAGGTGCACCGGCTGGGCCTCGCCGGCCGCAAAACCACCTCGCGCCAGCCCGTGCCGCGCCGCACTTCTTCACGCCGCGACAGCTCGGGCCGCGTCGAGCTGCGCCAGGCGCCCGCTCGCTTTGCGCGCCCCGCCTCCCCGCTGCCGCCCGCACCTCCCCCGCCTGTGGCGGCGCTGATGCTGCCGCTCAGGCAGCTCCGCGCTGACCAATGCCGCTGGCCTATCGGCGATCCCAAAGAGGCCGGTTTCGGCTTCTGCGGGTGCCAGAAAGCGCCCGGCATCCCCTATTGCGGGCATCACGCGGCCATTGCGTACAACCCGGCCGCCCGCCGCGGGAGGGCCGCATGAGTTATCAAGCGGAAGCAGGGCGCTCCAGCGCAGGCATTGGCGGCCTGGTGCGTCTCTTGATCGTCCTCGCCGCGCCTGCGGCCGGGTTCCTGGCGGCCTCAAGCTTTGAGCACTGCGGTCCCCGGCTTTTGTCGATGGCCATCGGCGTGGGGCTCGTCGCCCCTGCGGCCGGTAGCGTGGCCGCGCGCATCATGCGTTTCGATGCATTCGGCGCCATCGTCTTCATCATCTTGGCCGCGCTGTTTGTCCTCGTGGCCGGGCCGATGATGGACCAGTGCCGGCCTGGATTTTAAGGGGGGCGGGATGGTAAGTGAACGCACTCAGCAAATCCGGGCCGCGCTTGCCTTTGTCATCGGGGCCGCGCTCGTAGACCGGGTTTTCCTGCACCTGATCAACATCACGCCCGCCGCCCTTATCGCGTGCGTGCTCGTTGCGGTGACGCTTGCGGCGGGGGTGAGGCGCGGTGCCGTCATCAGGCTCGCGCTCATGTGGTGGGCCTGGACGGCCGTTTGCCTCGCCGATCTGCTCGCCCTGCACTTGATCGAGGCGAGCCCGCTTCAAACGTTCCTCGCCTTCCTGTTCAGCGGCTTCCTCGTGGAAGCGGCGCACCAGCAGCTCGCCTTAAAGCCGCAGCCGCGGCAGCAATCCACGGCGCTTGTCCCAGCACCCCATGACGGCACCGTGGCCGTGATCGACCGGGAGGCCGCATGATCGGACTTATCCTCGCCGCCGCGCTCGGCGCTGCCGCTAGCAGGCCGCTCGACAAGCTGGACAAGCGGATCAAGGCTGCCGATAGGCAGCGCCGGGAACTGGAGCGGCGCGCGATAGAGCGCGAAGACAAGCGGCGCCAGGAACAAGAAGAGCTCCGGATACAGCGCGCCAAAACGAAGAGGGGGTGCCGCAAATGAAGCGCCTCTCATCCCGCAACAAGCTAGCGGCGCGTCCGGTACCGGACGTTGCCGCTCCCATCAAGCCCAACCGCCCCAGCACGCCGGCCAAGGCCCCTCCCCAATGGCCCGAATGGCGTCTTTCGCCCCGGGGCGCAGTCGCCGCGCTCCTGTTCGTGGCCGCAGTGCTGCTCTGCGAACCTGCTGGGGTGCTCGGCTGGATCAAGGCGCTTGCCGCTGGCTGCATCGTCCCCGGCGGCGCTTACGCCATCGTCAAGACAGCAACCGGCCAATGGAGGGTGGAATGAGCCCGGCCTCTTTCAAAATTATGCTCGATGGGCCCGAGGCACCGCCCCCGCCCAGCAAGCCCTTCAATCCGGCCGCGCTTACCCGCGAGGAACGGTCGAACATGGGCTGGCACGTCCGGTTCATCGCGTGGGTGCTGGGCTTGCCGTCGATCCTCTCCATCGTCTTCGTGTGCTGCGTTGGGCTGTATTATGCCAACGTCACCACGGAAGACCCGCGGACCCGGCTGGCGCTTTCCATCGGCATCATCGTAATCGCGCTGTTCATGGCAGGCCTTCCCATTGGATGGGCGCTTAATCGCGAAACCGAACCGGCTGTGGCGAAAGCCGCCTTCGGCTTCTGGATTGCGTGCTTTGTGCTCGAACTCGCAATCATGGGGCATTTCGCTTGGCAGCGGCCGGAAGCCGCCTCACCGGTTGCGCAAGCGCCTGTCCGCGCTTCCGTGAGCGTCCCGCGTCTTTCCGCCGCTGAGGAAGAGAGGCTCGATTGGGACATTGCCGGGCTATGGTACAATCTGACCGATCTTGACGAGCTGATGCGCGGGCCGCGCCGGGAGCGCTTCGACACGCCCCAAAACCGGCAGCTCTACGCGGCGCAATATGCCGAGCTTCAGCAGCTCGAAACCAAGCGCTATGGCGCGCCGGCCGTCCTGAAAGAGATAGGCGGCCAGCTCGAATTCCAGGGCTACGCCGCCGCGAATGAACCAGCGGCCAAATCCGCGCCCGCAGCCGCGACCGCGCCCGGCCTCGACCTGGCGGCCGTGGCAATGCTGATGCTGACCGGCGCGGCCATTGGCCTACTCATTTCGGCAAGCTCGCTCGCGGCGATCCTAACGGAAAAGGCGGCAACGGTGCGCGTGGAGGCAGAAGCGGCACCTCAGTCCGCGCCTTTGCCGCTCGCGGTCTATCACCCTGGCGAAAGCGCGGACGGTTTCGTGCATTGGGCGGTCTCGTGCGTCTCGAAACTGAACGGAGCTCCCCCGCTTCAGTCCGGCGATGCGCACGCGCACTATCTCAGCTTCTGCGCCCGCAACGACTTCCAGGCCACGTTGCCAAATCAAGAGTTCGGGCGCCGGCTCCGCGCATGGATGATGAACACCTTCGGCATCGACGGCCGCCACTCGGGCAGCGCCGGCGGCACCGTCTACGATGGCGTGACGCTGGCGCCGCTTAGCCCCTCGATCGCCGCGCAAGCCATGAACGGGGGCGCCTGATGCTGTTCGCCTGGCTCAGACCGAAGCAGCCGCGGAACGGCGAGGCGCTTGGCTTCATCCAGGCGCTAGCCTTTGAGGCGGCCCTGCCCTTCACCGTCCTGGCCGCACCTGGCCGCAACGGCTTGGAGGTGGCCACGTTCGGCCCGTGCTCGAGCGATCTGCGGCCCTGGCTTGCCAAGCGAGCGGACAAGCGGCTGTTCATGCTTACGGCGCAAGCCTTAGCGCCCCTCGCCGGGCGCGCGATCCTAGAAGCCGATCTCGTGCAAACCCGGATCGTTACCGTTGCCGTCCCCGCCGCCCAAAGGCGGGCGCTCGATGCCTTCCGCCCTGCTCCCTCGATCATTGCGGAAACGCCCAAAGGCCTCGTTGCCGCATGGCGCCTAAGAAACCCCACGCCGCCCGCAAAAGCGCAAACGATCGCCGGTCACATCGCGGAACGGATTGGCGGCACGCCGATGGGGCATCTGTTCCCGCTGCCCGGCTGCGGTGGCGTGCGGCTGGTCCAGCACCTCAAAGGGCCCGGCACATGGGCGCTCGTGAGCGACCTCGACGGCCCGGGCGCCCCGAACGCGAACGGCGCAGCGCCTGCGTTCCGCGCCTCCACGCCAGCGATCATGCTGGGCGCGCGCAAGGCCGGGGGCGAGGTGTTCTGGGCGCCGTTCGAAAACGAGGCCAAGCTCTTAAATTGCGGCGTGCTCGTTACCGGCGATCCGGGCTCGGGCAAAACGCAGACGCTCAACGTGCTGATCGACGGCGTGGCGGGCATGGGCTTGCCCGTCTGTATCTTCGACTTCAAGAACGACTATTCGGAACGAAGCTTCGTTGAGGCCATCGGGCTGAAGGTCTACGACGTGCGCCGGCAAGGCCTGCCCTTCAACCCGCTCATGCCCTCGTTCAACGCGGAGGGCTTGGCCCAGCCCATCGAGCACATTTTCACCATCACGGGCGTGCTGAAGCGCGTGTTCGGCCTCGGCGCCCGCCAGCATGCCGTTCTGCGCGATGCCATGAAAGAGGCGTTCAAGCAGCGCGGCACCGATCCGCAAAGCTGGGTGCGTGCCGGCGCCTGCCGGGCCCCAAGCTTCGATGACGTGATTGCAATTCTCGACGGACAAAAAAAAGACGCGCAAGCGGCGGGCGTTCTCGACCGCCTGGCGCCCCTGGCCGAGCTGGGGCTGTTTCCAAAAACCGATGCGCGGGCTGTGCCGTTCGAGACGATGATGGACCAGCAGCTCGTGCTGTCGCTGTTCGCACTGCCCGCGGACGATATCAAGGCGGCGCTGGCCGAACTCATCATCATTCGGCTGCATGGCGTGCTGGCAAGCCGGCCGCATCCCCGCAAGCTCACGCGCCTGCTCGTGCTGGATGAAGCCTGGCGTGTGGCCAACAGCACGCACTTGGAAAACCTCGCCCGCGAAGGCCGGGCCTTTGGCGCCGGTATCGCCATCGGCACGCAATATCCGGGCGATCTGCCAGCCAATCTCTCCGGAGCGCTCGACACCAAAATCTATCTCAAAAACCAGCACAACGAGCACAGGAAGGCGGTCGTTGCCGCGCTTTGCGGCGCCAATTCCGGGCCTGCGGCTGCGAACCTGCAAGCCACGCTCGAACGCCTCACCCAATTCGAGGGGCTGATCCAAAATCAGCACTACCTGCCCTACGCGGAATTCAAGCTCCTGCCCTATTTCAAGCGCGCGCGGCAGCACGCCCGCGGGAGGGCGCCGGAAGGCGCGGGAGAGCTACGGGCGGCCGCAGAGGCGCCCAAGCCTGTCCCGGCGTCTCCTGATGAGCCCGCCGCGCGACAATCCAGGGACCGCGCCACCAAGGCGGCCGAGAAATGGCTGTCCGGTCTGCTCGCAGACGGCGGCTGGCATGACTCAAGCGGCATCCTGCCGGCTTGGCACGCATATCGCGGCGGCGTGGCCGGAGAGCCGGTCAAAGCCAAGGACACGCTCTACCGCGCCCGCCGCAACCTGGGCGTCGTCACCAGGAAGCAACCGGATTCGGACCGCCACGACTGGCGGCTGCCGAAGGCGGAGGAAAGCCAATGACGGACGGCGCCTTCCGGATGTTTGCGGAAGCCCTGCTCGATGCGGGCTACTCGCCCCTGCCGGTCATTCCCGGCCGGAAGAAGCCCGCCCTGCGCGAATGGTCCAACTTCTGCGCCGCGCCGATGACGCACGGCCGTATCCAGGATTACGGAGCGCGCTGGCCGCGCGCGAGTTTGGGCGTGGCACTGGGCTACGCTGGCGTGATCGCGCTCGACGTTGACACCGAAGACGCGGCGCAGCTCGCCGCGATCCGCGCCGCGGTGCCTGCCTCGCCGGTCGCCAAGGCGGGAGCCAAAGGCTTCACGGCCTTCTACCGGGCGGCCCCCGGCGCCGTTATTCCGTCGCGGCATTTCGCGGCCGGCCGCAAGCAAGGGATTTGCGACCTGCTAAGCACCGGCACGCAAACGGTGCTGCCGCCATCGCCGCACCCGGCTGGGCATGCCTATCGCTGGCTGACGATTGATACGCTGCTCACCGTTCCGGCCCGCGAGCTGCCCGAGGCGCCAGCCGATATCGCCGGACGCCTGGAAACCGCGCTGGCGCCATGGATGCCCCGGCCGCGGTTCGATGCCGGCCACGACTGGCGCACAACGCCACCGGCCGGGCATGAACGGCGGCGGCTCACTGCGTTCGCCAAGGCTGGATTGGCGCGCAAGGCGCGGGAGCTCGCGTCTACCGTTGAGGGCGGCCGGAACAACACGCTGTTCACCCTGGCGGCTGGCCTTGGGCGCTACGTGTTCCATGGGTTGCTTCCCCTCAGCGCTCTTGAAAAGGCCGCGCTCGCCGCGTGCGAGGCGAACGGGCTGCTGAAAGAGGACGGGCGGCTTGCCGTGCTGGCGACGCTGCACAAGGGGATCGCGCGGGCCAGGGGCGATGCCCTGCCGGTGCTTGCCGAAAGGAGAACGGTGCTATGGGCCTGAATAGAAGCGCCAAACCGGCGGAGGCCTCGCCTGTCGTCATGCTTGACCGGCGCACACTCGTTTGGCCGGACCGGTCGGAAAAGGGCGGGGTTAAAAGCCGCAGCCAAACCAACATCGGCGCCTTCCTCGATCACATCGGCGCCCGCCTGGCCTTCAACGAGCTGGCTTGCTGCACCGTGATCCGCCGGGCTGGCCGCGAAAGGCTCTTGACCGATGAGGCGGCAAAGGGGCTTTGGCTTGAGGCCGATGCCTTGGGCCTTGAGAGCAGCGATAGCTATTTTCTCGCCGTGCTGGAGCACCTGGGCCGGCAAAACGCCTTCCATCCGGTTCGTGACTACCTGAACAGCCTGGAATGGGACGGCATCGAACGCCTGGACACATGGCTTTCCGCCTTCCTCGATGCTGAAGACACCGAACTGAACCGGGCCTATGGCCGCAAGACGCTGATCGGCGCCGTCCGCCGCATCCGCGAGCCCGGCTGCAAACACGATACGTGTTTGGTGCTGCAAGGCCCTCAAGGCAAGGGAAAGTCGAGCGCCATCGCCGCCCTTTGTCCATCGCCCGATTGGTTCACCGATAGCCTTGGCATCGGCGATGAACAAAAGCAGGTGATCGAGGTCACGACAGGCAAATGGCTCGTGGAACTGGCGGAGCTGGCTGGCATGGGAAAGCGGGACGCCAATTCGGTGAAGTCCATGCTGTCCCGCACCGTGGATACGGCCCGTCTCTCCTACGGCCGCCTGAGTACGGCGAGGCCCCGGCAGTTCATCCTGTTCGGCACGGTGAACGAGGCGCAGTTCTTGAGGGACGCCACGGGAAACCGGCGTTATTGGCCTGTCTCGATGTCCGGCCGCGCCGATCCCGATGAAATGCGTGAGCACATAGCGCGCAACCGCGATCTGCTCTGGGCGGAAGCGTCTTATTTCGAGGCTATGGGCGAAAGCCCGGTCTTGCCGAAACATCTTTGGTTAAGCGCAGAGGATGGCCAGCGCGAGCGGCTGATCGATGACCCTTGGCAGGAGAAGCTCGAAAGTCACCTGGGGGACCGGGATTTCATCGCCAGCGAGGAAGTCTACGAAACCCTTGGCGTTCTGACCGCGCAGCGCAACCCCGGCGTTTCGCAGCGGATCGCGGGAATTCTGACGGGCATGGGCTTTGAACGGACCCGCCGCCGGACGGACACCGGCAGGATTTGGGGCTACCAGCGCGCAACTTGAACCAGGCCCGCCCCATTGGGACCGCTGACGGCTTTTTCAGTGGTCCCGTTACAACGCATTGACACATTTGGCGTTTCCGCCCTTGGGGCCACTGGCCCTATTGTCCCCGCTGAAACCTATAGAGCCCTGCAGCGGGAGAACGAAGCGCTAACTCCTGCCTCTCTACCTCTTTTAATATTTTCAATGATCCCAGTAGGGAAAGAGTGCAAAGGATAGACGTAGCAGCGTTTTAGGCTGTCCCACTTAGCGGGACCGGCAATGGGACCGATAGGACCGCCAGCGCAGCCGCACCCATGGAACACGTATCGCGGACCGGGCCGCAGGCGGGAGATGTGATGGGGCTCCGCCCTCTCAGCCAGCTCCCGCGCCGCCAGCATAAGCGGCGCTCCGCACTATGCGGCCTTTATGGCTTCGCCAACGGATGGGCGGCACCGGCGGCAAGCCAAAGCGCCCCGTTCGCCTGCAGGGGGGGCGCCAAGGCGGCTTCGGGTTCTTAATGCGGTCTTCTCCGAATGGACCAAGGTAATCCCGCCCTTGACCCCAAGCCGACTCTGTTGCCGACGCGCAACAGATGTCGGCTTTGAAAAGCACATGCCCTGTTCGCAGTGTTGCACATGGCGCCCTCGCGCCGGAGGACAGGTGCAGAGGCAAATGCCGCTGCTGCCAGCGATGGCGGGCCGTTACAATTTGCCGCAAACTATTGTCATCCGTGTCAGTATGCTGTAAATAAAGTGAGTAGCTTGTTGCGGGTTGGGGATTGTACAAAAAATCGTCTTTCAACCCCGTATCGATGCGGGAACCTATTGGGCGATGCAACCGGACGGCACGCATTACGCCATCGAATGACTACGAACCGGCGCGCTAAAGCGGCGACCGGGATCTGGCGGGTGTTTCCGGTGCCCCGCCTCATTCCCGCGGGGCGGCCCGGCGTGCTGATGGGCCTTCTTGAACAATGATGATGCGTGGCTTCCGGGCCCCGCTAGCGATTGCCGCCAGCGGCCAGGCCGGGGGCGCGCCAAAGTAATCGCAACAAGGGTTTGGTGGGACGGATGGCGAAGACCGAGGGCTTTTCGAGAGCGTTTGCTTTGGGGCTGGCGGCGGCGCTGGCGGGCTTGCTGCTGGCGCCGGAGGCGGCCGCCCAGGGCGTCAAGCCCAGCACCGCCGCGCCCAAGGCCAATCAGCCCACGGCTGGCGGCACCACCACCTCGAAGAGCGGCAAGTCCGTCCCCAGCATCAACATCGTGGCCCCCAACAGCGCGGGCGTCTCGCACAATATTTACAACCAATTCAACGTCGGCCCGAATGGCCTCATCCTCAACAACGCCACCCAGGCGGGCCAGTCCCAGATCGGCGGCCAGCTTGGCGCCAATCCCAATTTCACCGGCGGGCACTACGCCAGCCTGATCCTGAACGAGGTCACCGGCGGCAGCGCCTCCTCGCTTCAGGGCTATATCGAGATCTTCGGCCACAGCGCCGATTTCATCCTGGCCAATCCGGCCGGCGTCACCTGCAACGGCTGCGGCTTCATCAACACGCCGCGCGCGACCCTGACGACCGGCACGCCGAACCTCGACGCCAATGGCGGGCTCTCCGGCTTCACGGTCGGCGGCAGCGGCCAGATCAGCATCGAGGGCACCGTCAATATCACGGGCGTGCAATATTTCGACGTGGCCGCGCGCTCGATCTTCGTGGGCGGGGAGATAAGCGACAGCGCCATGCAGGCCGAAGTGGGCCTGTTCGCCGGGCGCAACAATTTCGATTACAACGCGCGCACCGTGGCCGCGCTTGCCGATGACGGCTCCGCGAAGCCTGCCTTCGGCATCGACGCGAGCGCGGGCAGCATCCGCGCGGGCAAGATCGCGGCGGCCAGCACCGAGAAGGGCGTTGGCATGCGCACCGGCAATCTGCAGGCGGGCGCGGGCGGCATGATGCTGACCGCGGACGGCAAGCTCGTCTTCGCCGGCAAGACGCAGTCGCGGGGCGCGATTTCCGCCAAGTCGGTTTCGGGCGATATTCAGATCGGGGGCCAGCTCTGGTCGCAGGCCTCGCTCGATCTTTGGGCGGGCGGCAATATCAGCCTGCTCGCCCAGGTGTCGGCCGGGGCGCTGGGCAACGTGACCGTCACCGCGCAGGGCCTTACCTTGAACGCCGGCGCGGTGCTGGGCGCCGGCCTGGACGCCGGCACGGGCAATTTTACCGGCGGCGGCGCGCTGACCCTCGCTGCGGCGAGCCTTTGGAACGCGGGCACGATGCACGCCACCCAGAACGTGACGCTTGGGCTGACCGGCGTGTTGAACAACCAGGCCACGGGCACGATCCACGCGGATGGCACGCTCACCGTCAATGCCGCCTCGCTTGAGAACTACGGCAGCGCGAACCAAAGCGGGCCGCAGGGCGAGATCTCCGGCCAGATGCTTGTGATCAACGCTGGCGATATCGCGAACGCGGGCAGGCTGCTGGCCAGCCAGGCCCTGACCGTCGCCTCGTCCGGCCAGGTGATGAACGCGCTGGGCACGATCCAGGCCGGCGGCAGGCTCTCGATTACCGCCGCGGGCAATGTCGAGAACCTGTCGGGCGTGATCCAGGGCCAGGACCTGGCCATTAACGCCCAGACCATCGATAATTTGACGCTGGTGAGCCGCAACGGCCAGCTGACGCTGCCCACGGAGTTCGCGGGCGCGTCGAGCCAGAGCTTGCAGGCCCTGTTCGGAACCCAGAACGGCGCGTTCCTGAACGGCCTTGGCGTGCCGCTTGGCGGGGCCGCCGCCGCCACCCCGAAGACGGTCTCCTGGTTCGGGCTGGACCTTGCCGCCGTAAGCCAAGGCTCCTTTACCGGCACCGCGGCCCAGCAGGCAACGATCGGCGCCACGAACGGCGTGACGCTCAATGCCAGCAAAGACATCAACAGCGTGGGCGGCAAGCTCAGCGCGGGCACGGACCTCAACCTCAATGCGGGCGGCAGCGTCGGCATCCAGGCCGCGCAGCTGACCGGCACTTCGTCGAGCACCACCCATCTGGGGTCGGCGCTCACCGCCGGCGGCAGCGTCACCGTCAATGCGGGCGGCGATGTCACCATCCAGGGCTCCACCGTCACCGCGGGCAAGAACGCCCAGATCAACGCGCAAGGCCAGGTGACGCTCCTGGGGGTCCAGGACGAGGTCAAAACGGACACCCGTCACACAAGTTGCGGCTGGTTCGGCCTCGACTGCAGCAGCTCGGGCAGCGTCAGCGATACGGTCACCGCTCTTGCCGCCACCGTCAATGCGGGCGGCTGGATCGCGATCAAGGGCAAGGACATTGCCGGCAACGGCGCCAATATCGGCGCCCAGGGCAGCGTCACCCTGACGGCTTCGGGCTCGGTGGTGAACATGCTGGGCACCATTGCGGCCGGCAGCGGCGTCACGATCAACGCGGGCGGCAATTTCGAGAACCTGTCGGGCACCGTGCAGGGCCAGGACGTCACGGTCAACGCCCAGACCATCGAGAACGTCACGCTGGTGCGCCGCGACGGCCAGTTGCTCTTGCCAGCCGAATATGCGGCCCTGCTCAAGATCGATATCAGCCCAAGCGCCAGCGCGGCCCTTCCGGGCGTGCTGGCCCTGCTGAGCAGTCAGAACAGCACGCTTCTGAGCGCCTTTGGGGTCTCCGGCATCGCCGCCAGCAGCGCCCACACCGATGTGGCCGCCCAGCAGGCCGGGATCAGCGCCACCAATGGTATCACGCTCAACGCCCGCCAGGACATCAACAATGTGGGCGGCAAGCTTACCGCCACCAATGGCGATCTGGCGCTCAATGCGGGCGGCAATGTCAACGTCCAGGCCCAGGAGCTGAGCACCGTCCAGGACGCTAACAACTCGACAACCACCCATGTGAAGTCCGCGCTCTCGGCCGGCGGCAACGTCGCCATCAATGCGGGCGGCGATGCCACCATCCAGGCCACGGATATCAAGTCGGGCAAGAACACCCAGATCAACGCGCAAGGGGCGGTGACGCTTGGGGCGGCCCAGGACGAGGCCAAGACCTACTCCTCGCATCACAGTTGCGACTGGTTCGGCTGGAGCTGCTCCAGTTCGTCCACCAGCACCGACAACGTGATTGCGGTTACCACCACCATCAATTCGGGCGGCTGGGTCCAGATCGAGAGCAAGACCAAGGACATCCAGGCCACCGCCACCACGGTCAACGCGCAAGGCTACATCAAGCTGCTGGCGGATCTCGGCAATGTGATCCAGCAGGCAGGGCAGAACAGCAGCTACTCGCATAGCTTCGGCAGCGACAGCCAGTGGTGGGGGCTCACCGGCTCCTCGCACTCCAGCACCGACAGTTCGACAACCATCGCGCCCTCTTTCGTCTCCGCCGTGGGCGACGTCCAGATCGTCGCGCATGCGGACTTCGTGCTCAAGGGCTCGGGCGTAAAGGCCGGCGGCAGCATCTTCATCACCGCCCAGAATATCGATCTCATCGCGCTGCAGAACACCACCTACCAGTCCCAGATGGACGAAAAGTGGGGCATCTTCGCCGCCGCCGGAGCGGGGAACGGCACGGTCAGCGTGACGCTCGCCTGGCAGGACTCGAAGACCACGACGACCGATGTGCAGTCCAGCACGCAGGGCGCGAGCCTTGAGGCGGGCGGCAACCTCACCATCAATGCGGGCGGCAACCTGAACGTTACCGGCTCCACGGCCACGGCGGCGGGCGACGTGACCGTGAATGCGGCCCAGGTCAATCTGATGGCCGCGCAGGATACGGACGTCAAGCAGACCAACACCACCATCGACAGCTTCGGCATCCTGCCCGCCATGAACAACGGCTTCGGCTTTGCCATCGGCGCGAACCTCGTCAACGACAAGAACGGGGCCACCACGGTGTCGAACATCGGCGCGCTGATCGGCTCGACGGGCGGCAGCGTCTTTATCAATGCGAGCGGCGCGGTCAACGCGCAGGGCAGCATCGTCGAATTGCTCGCGGGCAATGTGACCGTCACCGCGCCCACCATTGCGATGGCGGCGGGGATCGACAGCTTCTCGTCCTACGCCTACCACTCGGCGACCTTCATCGGCCTCAACGTTTCCGTCGAGGCGGGGGCCAACAACCCGCTGAGCGCGGTGCAGAAGGGCGCGACCTACCTCAACGCCGCGGACAAGACGCAAGACCCGCAGGCCAAGCTCCTTTACGAGGCGGCGGCGGGCGTGCAGGCGGCGCAGGGCGCGCTCAACGTCTACAAGGCGATGGACGCGCCGGGCGGGCTCACCGGGGCGATGACCTCCTTCACCATCAAGATCGGCGTGGGCGTCTCGGTTACCACCCAGGAATCGGGCGCCACCGTTCAGCAGGCGAGCGGCGGCTACATCCTGGCGGCGGGCAATCTCGGGCTCTATGCCACGGTGGGCGACCTGACGCTTAAGGGCGCCAATGTCAGCGCCTACAATGTGACGCTGTCGGCCCAGCGCGACCTCGTCATGCAGAGCCTCGCGCTCACCGACACGAGCTATTCCAAGAGTTCGAGCTACTCGGCCTTCGCCGGGCTCGCCGCGAACGCCAGCTACGGCGCGGAGGGCATGAGCGTCAGCTACGGCATCAACGTCAGCGCCTCGGACGCCACCTCGCAAAGCCAGACGATGGCGGTGAACCACGCGCAGACCGCGGTGAGCGGCACGGGCTTCGTTTCGCTCACCTCGGGCCGCGACACCAATCTCTATGGCGCGGAGGTCTCCGGCGGCGGCATCGCGGCGCAGGTCGCGCGCAACCTCAACATCGTCAGCGACCAGGATACCGAGACGCAAAGCGCCTCGCAGACCTCCTGGAGCTTCAGCGCCACGGTCGGCTACGGCACAGCGTCGCTTTCGGCGAGCTACGCCAAGGGCGACGCCTATGGCAACTACGCCTCGGTGACCACCACCTCCGGGCTGTTCGCGGGGGCTAGCGGCTACGCCGTGGTCGTGGGCGGGACCACGACGCTGACGGCAGCGGCGCTGGCGAGCACCGCTGACGCCTCGAAGAACTCGCTCACCACCGGCGCGCTCGTCACGCAGAACCTCACCAACTCGATGAACTGGAAGGCGTCGTACTGGGGCTTCAGCTTCTCGGCTTCCAACACCGGCGTCAGCGGGATCCAGCCGGGGCTCAGCCAGAAGCAGACCGGCAGTTCGACGGGCCTCGCGCAGGCCACCATCGCGCCGGGCAACGTCACCATCCTGAACGCGGCGCTGCAAAAGTCGCTCACCGGCAAGACGCCGGATCAGGTGATCGCGGCGCTCAACCGCTCTGCCACGGCGCTGAACAAGGCCGCCAACACCCTCCCCGGCGGGCTGTTGCAGACGCTCCAGAACCAGGCCGACCGCAGCAACGCATTGATCGCGGCGTCCACGTCCACCGCCAAGTTTGTGGGCGATCTGTCTGGCGAGATCGCGCAGTCCGCCCTCAAGGCCTCCCTGGACGCCAAGAACGCCGGGGACACGCAGACCGCGCAAGACCTCCTGGCGTTCGCAAAGCTATGGGGCGAGGGCGGAGAGGGCCGCGCGCTGCTGCATGGCATCACCCAAGGCGTGCTGGCCTACTTCGGCGGCGGCTACTCGCTCAATGCGGGCTTGCTCGCCGGGGGCGGGGCGATCGCCACCTCGTACTTTGCCCCGATGGTCGCGCAAGAGGCGCAGAAGCTCCTCAACCAGGCCGGCCTCGACAACGGCGACCCAAACAACCCCGGCCCGCTCGCCAAATTCGTTGGTGAGCTCGCCCTCACCGCCGTGACCGCCACGTTCAGCAATGTGGGCTCGGTCGCCGCGGCCAGCGTGTACATGAATAATTACATGATGCACAAAGGACACATGCAGATCATCCAGGAACTCGCAGGATGTAGCGGCGATGCATGCAATAACAATGACGCATATTGGAGGTATCTCTCCGCTGCTTGTTATCTTCTGCAATGCTCCGCGGGGCTGCAGCCCGGCAGTGACAATTATAGCTTCTATGTGAACCTGCAAGCAGAGGGTGCGAAATACCAGCAGGAACAAGATACGCTCCTGACGAAGACATGGACAACATCCGTGGATGGCTGGGATGAAATAACGGGCGAACGTTATCATGCGGAGTCGGCGCCGGTTCAGTGGTTTAAGTATCAAGACGGTTACGCCACTCTAGACGCTTGCACCTCCAGCCAAGGCTGCACGCGCGGGCTCGGCGGCGTGCAATGGGTGGCCGGCTCCGCCGGAGCTGCCGGCGGTTTTGGCACTTGCCTGGAAACAGGCGGCTTGGGCTGTGTGGGGGGGGCTATTGCGTTCGATTTCGCCCAAGCCGGCGCACAGCTGGCGTTCTTTAATAAGGCAGCCGACCCCTTGGGGCAGCAAGCCATTGCGGCAGGCATACAATACTTCTCTCCGAGTACCGATAAAGATACAGCCAATTCAACGGCTGGCTTGATTTATTTGGGCGCCGGGTTCGCCTTTGACGCGACCGCAGGATTCGTCGCGGCAGGCCGGACAGCAGGTGAACTGCCGGCAGCCCTTAATACCGGCGTCCAGGACGTTGTGCAAACCGATAGCCGGCTCGCTCAATTCGCGGACGCTACGCCGCCGGTCAGGTCCGACCTGCCGCCGCCGGCCACTACACCTGTGCGGGATGTTCCTGCTGAAACCCCGCCTGCGCCGCCGCCGGCCACTACATCTGTGCGGGATATTCCTGCTGAAACCCCGCCTGCGCCGCCGCCGGCCACTACGCCTGTGCGGGATATTCCTGCTGAAACCCCGCCTGCGCCGCCGCCGGCCACTACACCTGTGCGGGATATTCCTCGGGATATTCCGGCGGAAACCCCGCCCGCGCCGTCGGCCACCACACCTGTGCGGGATGTTCCTCGGGATATTCCCGCGGAAACCCCGCCCGCGCCGCCGGCCACTACACCTGTGCGGGATATTCCTCGGGATATTCCGGCGGAAACCCCGCCTGCACCGCCGCCCGTCAAGGCGCCTACGCCGGAGCCGATCCCGGTCAAGGCGCCCGCGCCAGAGCCTGTTCCCGCCAAGTCGCCCGCAGCTGAGCCCATGCCGGCCAAGACGCCCGCGCCGGAGCCCATGCCGGTCAAAGAGCCCGTGCCGGAGACCGGCATCCCCGCTGCGCGGGAACCCATCCCAGCCAAGGAACCGGTGCCAGAGAGCGGCGCCCCAGCTCCGCGGGAACCCATTCCGGCCAAGGACCCAGTGCCAGGAGAAGCTGGCGCAGGCCGCAAACAACTTGCCGATGCCGGCCCGGGCGAGGCCCCCAAATGCCCAGCAGGCGGCTGCTGCTTTGTCGCGGGGACCTTGGTTGAAACCAGCGAAGGCCCGAAGCGCATCGAGGACATCCATGTTGGCGATCTTGTCCAAGCGCGCGACGACAGGAAAGGCGTGACGCTTCTAAAGCCGGTCGTGAAGCTGTTCCGGCGTCACAACCGGCAGATCTTCGACGTCAAGCTCACCGCCCCCGATGGGCAAACCGATGTCATCGGCGCCACGGCCGAGCATCCGTTCCATGTGCGTAGTTTGGGTTGGGTGGCAGCAGGCAAGCTTGTGCCCGGCGAGGTCGTCGATCAGCTCGAAGGGGAAGGCGACCGCGTCGTTTCCGTCGAGCGCGAGAAGACCCTGCAGGACACCTACAACTTCGAAGTGGCCCAAGTTCATTCCTACTTCGTCGGCAATAGCCATGCCTGGGTGCATAATGCATGCGGTCCAGATGGAACGCCGATACCGGCAAAGGGGCCGATACAAAAGCTCGAAGTGACAACGTACGTAGAAAGTACGACGGACGCTGCGAAAGGTGGTAGGGGGGTCGTCGGGGACAATCTTACAGGCGACCATATGCCTTCGTTTGCCGCGATTAAGGCAAGTGTGCAAGACACCCTTGGGCGGACGCTCACCCCTGCGGAAGCTGCGGCATTGAAGGCGAACACAAACGTCGTCGTCTTGGAGAGCGAATTTCATGCCGCAGGCCGGACATTTTTGTCGGCCAATAACTCCGCTCAAATCGCTCTAGATGCTCAGGGTTTGATGGCAGCTGCCTTGCGCGACCAGGCGGTCCATCTTCAAAATGCTTCACGATTCGGATATACAGCCGAGGAATTGCAAGGAGCCTTCGATTTGCTAAATCAAAGGAATCAGTTCCTCTTTTCTCAGCTCTCGACGAAGGAGGGCATTCTCAATTGGTTTAAGTCTCTCGGTGTAGAGGGAAATATATATAAAAAGCTTTCGGACTATTTTACTGGCGTGAAAGAGCGAGCCCCACAGCGAGCTTTGGATCAAGTACCTGGTTCACAGTTAACAGCTAGCAATAGCAATCTGGTTACTCTCGGTAGTGGTGATTTAAACTCTCTTCCAGTCGGAACGGTTGGTGACAAATCAACAACATTATTGTGGACGGTCGACGAGAACGGCGCCCATTTTGTGCCGGAACAAACGCCTTGGGACTCATCTCGCGGTATCCCATCCCACACGAACATTAGCGATAAAGCTTACTTTGCTGGTGAGGCTTGGCGAACCGGTGACAATGACGTAACTGTTAATGCCGGATCTCGGGGATTTGGTTATAATTGGCAGACCGGAAAGGAACTCAGTGGGGAGGCTTTAATAAGTTACGTCAACGAAATGCAGGCTAGATTTGATGCAGCGGTACAATATATGAAATCGATGGGGCTTAAGGTTACGGCTATCCCCTTAGATAAAAGGCAGTGATTATGAATACCGAAGTACCGTCTAGCCGTGGAAAGCTGTACAGCTTTCAAGTGTACGATTTATTCAACAAGGAAGATGTTGAAGCTTTTATAGATCAATCTAAGTGGGAAACCTTGTATCCAGATTTTATGAAGGCATGGAGATCGCCGGATGTTCTTACAAGTGAAAGATCCTTATTCCCAGAAGAGATACTTCTCGCCATCGCAAGGAATTGTCTGTGCATAGGTGTTTTTTTTGCAGATCCCGATGGGCAGACGCTACATATTGTTGGGCACGGAAAGCGCCCTTTCCGTCTTTACAAAAATGAGAATGGGAAAACGATCGTTGAAGAAATAGCGGGCGCAACGAAAATCTCCACGGAGCAAGCCATTATAGATTATGGACCCGACGCTGTCTGGATTGCTCAAGAATACGGGAGAAGCCGGCGTGGGGAGATTGAGGATAAATATCGTAACATGATTGAACGGGTTAAGTAAACAAAAGTTGATGCCGATCTCCTGCCAGCCCCGGCACCCAGGAGTTGATAAAAAAGCGCGTTGTTCAAGAGGATAAGCCGTGAATTACATAGAAAGTCATCTCCTTCCGCTTTTAGGAAAGGGCATGGATGACCCGGGTGTAAGTCGAGCGATAAGCGATCTAGGTCTCGTGGATACTTACGAACCTGATCCGCTGACGCGCTACGTGGGGTCGGACAAGAGGGGCATTCACCTGTGCTTTGATAACAGCCGGCTTGTGGACATTCAAATTCATGTTCAACCAACTGAAGACTATTCCGCTTTTGCAGACGCTCTGCCCTTTGGAATCCAAAAGGGAATGAGCCAAGACGAAATCCATAAGTTGTTGGGAGAACCGTATGAGTTCGATAAATTTGACAGTAGATACCTCATGGAAAATGGCCGGGCGCGTCTCCTAGTCGCTTACGATGACTCTCTCTTGGTGAAATATCTGAGCATTGCCCCAAAGGAGCTTTGGCTCTAGGAATTACGGTGCCACCGCGGGCGGTTTCGGACTTCAAAAAATCTATCCGATGATCGGCCTATGGCGCAACAGCCTGGCCGGCGATGAGCACCCTTACACTGCTGGCTGAGGCTGCCCCTCAACGTATATGCGTAGGGACGTATCATAGTTAATGCGAGTATAGTAAACGCCGCATCGTCCTATTTTTCGCCGCCGCATTTTTGCGAATCTTTTCGCGTTTTTGGCCGAATTCTGCGATTCGAGAATCCGGTTAAATATAAAACCAACTTCCGGATTAACCATGACACGGTGCATTTTCGCCGGAAGGCGCAGCGCGCACACTTTAATTTATTCAATAATATCAGTAACTTGTCTTAAATTTACGGTTTCGCAAGACCCCATCGCACCTGCCGGCAAAATGCCTACGGCAGCTACGCCCAGACGGGCACGCGCAGCGCCAGGAAAGCGGACGCTCCGAGCCAATGAGAACGTCACCATGGAGGTCAAGGCTACCGATAAGGAAAGCACAAGCTTCGCCGCCATCGGTCAGGGCACCATTGGCACCCACTATACGGCCAAGCAAGCCGCGTTTGAGGAGGCCCGCAAGACCAAGGTGCGTGGCAAGCTTACCCATTGCGGGTTGTGCTGCGCCCATAAGATCCTGTAACTCTGGCGCCACACAATTTCGCGCGCCTGGTTGGTTTTTGTTCCGCACTTGGCCCGAGGCTGTCAACCTTCGCTGTCCCCGCGACTCGCCAGCTATTGGATCCAAAAGCACGCATCGTAGCGGGGGAATTTTGCTTAGCGTCCCCGCCCGCCCCGTTCGCGGCTGCGCTCGCGCTGCTGTTCGAGCTTCTGGCGAATCGCCGCCACCTGTTCCCGCTTTTGCTGTTCCTGCCCGGCCTGGATCGCCTTGGGAAGCTCAGGATATCGCCGCTCCGCCTTCTGCTCTGCCAGCCGCTCGCCCGGGCTGCGATAGCCGCCGGCAGCCTCCGCGGTGAATTCGCGGGCTTTCGCTCCACGCTGCCGCGTGCGGTTGAGCGCCGCTACCAGAGAATCCCGCTCCTTCGTCCACTCCGCCAGCTCCTCTTTATAGCGATCTTTGGCGCGAGGAAGTGAAAACCATCTTGGCTTGGCTGGCTCGGCCCGCTCGATCTCATCGAGCTTTTTGGCGATCACGGCTTTCCGTTTTTCGGCCAAGGCCATGGTGCGCTGGGCTTTGGCCCGCACGGCCTTGAATTCCGCCGCGGTGGCGGCTTTCCACCGCGCCTCTAGCGGCAGCCCCTCGTCACTGGTGCGCTGTGGCTGTGCAGGCGCCGTTTCGATCCCGGCCGGGGCCTTCCTCGCGGCTGGCTCTGCCGTCTGCTGGCGGCGCTCCTGAAGCTCCTGCCGCAGGCCCCAGCCGCCAAGGCCGAGCCGCTCGCCGATGCGGGCGGCTGCCTGCTCGAACCGGGCCTGTGCCCGGCTCAACAGCACCCGGCCGTTGCCGATCCAGTCCCTAAGCGTGTCGATACCGCGCCGCTCCGCGAAGTCGAGCGTGGTTTCCTTGGTCCGTTTGCGCGCCAGGCGCCCGGCCATTGCTTTGTAGTTCTCGAAATCGTCGCGGCCCGCATAGAGCGTCGCCTTCTCGCGGTGGCGCGTCATGGCGACATAGGTCAGATGCCGGTCCATGCCGCCGCTCGCCAGCACAAAGGCCCGGTCCACCGTGGCGCCCTGCGATTTGTGGATGGTGACGGCGTAGCCGTGATCGACGGCGGCATAGGCGTTCGCCTCGACCGTAACCCGCTGTGGATTGGCCTTGGCGCCGTCCAGGACCACGGTAAGCCGGTCAGCCTCCGCCGCTTCGACGGTGCCCAGCGTGCCGTTCTTGACGCCAAGCTCGCGGTCGTTTTTCAGGAACACGATGCGGTCCCCGGGCGCGAATTCCCGCCTGCCCTGCCCGGCCTGAAAAGCGGCCGCCCCGGAAAGCTCGCCCTTCTCAGCCCTAGCCCTTCTGATGGCCTCGTTCAGGTCGCGCACATCGGCGCGCGTGTGCGCGAGCACGATAGCGTCCTGGCCTTCCTTCCTTCCGGCCATCCAGTCGCGCGCGATCGCGGCCTTCGCCTCCTCGCGGTAGGCCTCGAACCGCACCTGCCCGCGCTCCCGGTAGGCGGCAAGGCCGGTCTGCGCATCGCCCCCGGCGAAAGCCTCGCTGGCCGTTTGCGCCCATTTCTCGCGCTGGCGGCGGATGGTACCGATCTCGGCAAAGCCGATGCGGTTGGGGCTGGCAATGGCGCGGAACGGCGCGCCGGCCTCGATGGGCTGCAATTGCTGCGCATCGCCCACGAGCACCACTTTGGCGCCCGCCTTGCGGGCCTCGGCCAGCACGCGGCCAAGCTGGCGGCTGCCGATCATGCCCGCCTCATCGATCACCAGCACGTCGCGCGGGCCAAGCCGTTCCCTATCCTGCGCCCAAGCCCATTCGAGCGAAGCGATGGTCCGGCTCGCGATCCCGGCGTCTTTCTGCAAGCCCTCGGCGGCCTTGCCCGCAAGTGCTGCGCCGCGCACATTGAACCCTTGGCCCTCGAAAGCGGCCTTGGCCGTCTTCAGCATCCGGCTCTTGCCAGCGCCCGCGGCGCCCGCCACGGCCGCGATCCGGCCCGGTCCGGTCACATGCCGCACCGCGCACCTTTGCTCGTCCGACAGGTCTGGGTCCGCAGCAAGCGCGGCGTCTATGTGCTCCGGGCTCACGCCATGCGTTTTGGCCCGCGCCAGGCGCTGGGCCTCGGCCATCATATCGCGCTCGGCCTGGATCATCGCCCGCGTGGAGAAGCGCGCGGGCTCCCTGCCCTGCCCGGGCGCGAGCTGCTGGAGTTCCGGCGAGGCCATGACCCGCGCCAGGATCGATTGAAAGGCCGCGCCCTCGTCCACATAGCGGTTGATCTCGCGGGCGATGTCCCTGCGGGTGAACACGGCCTGCCGGTGGGTAATCAGCTCAAGCAGCCGCTCCGGCCGCTCCGCGATCTCGCGGGCGCCTTGGGCGCGTGCCTCCTCGTATGCTTCGGCGCGATCCGCGGGTGTCCCCCGGTTTTCCATGCCCTTAGCCTCGGCGCCCTTGTGCACCGTCGGCGTGACATCGATGTCACGCGCCTCGTGGCTTCTGTGATCGACGCGGGCATCGTGCCCGCCTCGCGCCAAATGCAGGTTCGCGTAATCGGCCCATTGCTCCCGCAGCACCAAAAGGTCGGCCTTGCCGCCCCAGGGATTGCCGAAGGCGTAGAGAATGCGCCCACGCTTGTCCCTGAGCACTTCCCCGGTCCCAGGGTCTCGCATGGCCTCCCGCTTGGCGCCGAAGCCATGCTCCGTCAGCGGTCTGATCGTGAGCATGATGTGCGCGTGAATATTGCCGTTGGCCCCCTGATGGACGGACCAGTCCGCCGCGAACCCGCGGCTGGCGAGCTGTTCGGTTACGAACAGCCGCGCGAGCCCGATATTCTCCTCAAGCAAAAGTTCGGTTGGCAGAGCGATCTCGATCTCACGGGAAAGCTGCGCGTCCAGCCGCCTTTCATGGGCTTCGACGCGGTTCCAGAGTTCTTCCGCAGCCGCTACGGGGTCGCGGGTGTGGCGCTCCAAGAGCGCTTGTGCCCAGGAAGGCGCGCCCTCCGGAATAGTGAGTTCCGAATGCAGCACATCGCCCTTTTGGACATAGCTGAACGTCTCGCCGGTGCGCCCGTCATACATGCACGCGCCACGCCGGTAAGCGGCGGCGTTGACCGCGTTCCGGCCCGCGCCACGCGAAATCACCTGTGCGGACAAATGGTAGATCGCCATGCCGTGCAGCGCATGCCGTCACGAAACGTGACGTATAAGTGCGCCGTCCCTTCCTTCGGTTGGTCCGGATTTTTCTGCGGAGCGCTTCCGCGCCCTCTTTTCTTAGGCACAAGAATACGCTAAACTATTGTTAAAGTCATATAAAATGGAGTAATCCGCATGGCTAGAAAAACGTTAGGTGAGATGCGTTCAGATAAGCTTGCAAAGCTTAATGCCTTGAAAGAGCAGATTGCAACGATGGAGGGCGATGCTACCAAACGCTTTGGCAGGCTCGCTATCCGTGCCGGTCTTACCGAATTACACCTAAGTGATGCCGACCTATTGCGGGAGTTACTAGCTATCGCGGCCCGATTTCGTAATGGGTCCGAAATCGCAGCTGGCGATGGCGCGCATGCGCCTCTACCGGGCGGACAGGACGGAAAGAAGGCTCGGTATGGATGCTAGAAAGGCCGATACACGCACCAAAATTCAGTTGGGTGGCCTTATTGTAAAGGCCGGGCTCGGAAGCGAACCGGCTCCGGTGCTGCTGGGCCTCCTTCTGGCGGCGGCCGAAGCTCTATCTGGCCCGGATGTTACCGCTGCACGCGAACGCTGGCGCAAAGCCGGAGAGGACGCCTTTGCGGTTTCCAGTGGCAAAAAGTGACGATGCTCAGCGTATGCGCCGCATTGAATCGCACGAATTCGCGCAATTTCGCATAAATTCGCAGGGTGTTACCGTTTTCACACGCTTTCTGCCGGGAGCGTCCAGGCCGGAACAACTAATGTGCGTGTTCCAGGCAGGACAGCCGCTTGGATGCTGTCCTGCGCCATGCCGTGTCCATGGTATCAGCTAGCTTGTAAACAACCAAGAAGCTAGCCCAAAACGTCGAGGAATAGATAGCTTGATCAGCGCTCGTGAGCTGGCCCGGCCGCCGGCGGACAGTAGAGTAAGGCATGAGTGCACAGCTTGCCGGAAAGCGAAAGCGTGCCGTCATCCATAGCCGTGGTCTCCTAGCATCAACAGGGAATGGTATATAGCTGCTACCTGTTTTTATGTCATCGCGATGAATCATATAGCTGCTATCATGGTTTGAAAAGGCTATAACAGGTAGCATCTATCTCCATTTCCCCTCCGTTACGCGGAAACACAGATAGCAGCTATACGATGTGCGTCTCGGAATTGGCCGCACTGTGCCGCGGGAGGGCCCGCAAACTCCTCCTCCTCCGGCCTCCTCCGGGGTGTCCGGAGCTTGGACATCCGCCCGGACACCTTCTGGAAGCCCTCTTGGACAACCAGGCTAGACGCCTCCGGACATTTCCAGGATAGCTACTATCTAAAAATAGTTGACGCATCAAACAATAGCAGCTATCTGTTGGAGACATAGTAGCAGCTAGCTGGTATATCGTGTGGCCGCACAAACGGGAAGCGATCATGAAGACGATCACGATTGCGTCCACCAAAGGAGGTTCCGGCAAGAGCACGATCATATCGGCGCTTGCCGTCCGGGCCGCTCAGGAGACGCCAAAGGTTGCGATGATGGATCTGAACTTCGACCAAGGGTCGCTCACACAATGGTGGCATGTGAGGGGTAAGCCGCAATCGCCATTCCTTGTCCAGAACGTCGAAAACATCCCGGGCGACGTGCGCGTGATCGCGGCCATGGGCAACGAGTGGCTGTTCATCAATTCGCCGCCCACGGGTATGGATTTGGTCGAGCAGGCTATCGTGGTCGCAGATGCCGTGATCGTCCCTGTCCGTCCTGGCTTCTTCGACGTGATCGCGGTTCAAACCGTAACCTGGATGTGCCGCCAGCACCGCAAGCCGTTTGCGTTCGTCCTCTCCGCGGTGGATAGCCGCTACAAGGTGCTCACCAGGCAAACGCTCGCGGCCCTTTCCGATCTTGGGCCGGTGCTCAAGACGCAAATCAGCTACCGGCGCCCGTGGATTGCGGCGCTGGTCATCGGCAAGACCGGCCCGGAACTCGACAAGGACTTGCGGCCGGAAATCGACGCCCTTTGGGGCGAAGTTAAAAGCCTAGCAGAGAAAGGGAGCGTGCAATGACTGATATCATCGAAGACGGCAACGCCGCTGCCGAGCGATTCCGACGCCATGCGCGAGGCCATGCGCAGGCTCATGGGCAATTTCTCGCCAGCCTCACCCCAAAAGGCGGAGCGGAAGCAGCGCGAGAAGAAGGCCCGCTCGCTGGTGGATGGCCGCACACTCAAAGCCAAGGGGCGCACGGAACAGCTCAACGTGAAGGTAAGGCCAGACATCAAGCAGGCGCTCACCGCGCTTGCCGAGGCGGACGGTATCACCATCACGGATTGGCTGGAGCGGATCGTGGAAGAAAAGCGTGGTGTGAGGGGAGGCTGAGCATGCGGACATTTACACGGCTTTTCGGCCTTGGCTGCGGAGCCCTCGTAATCGCCATCGCCGCCCGGTACGGGTTCAAGACGAGCGATAACGATTTCGACGGCGCCATCTGGGCGTTCACCTATGGCGCTGTCACACTCGGTGGGCTGTTCGGCCACTCCCTTGGCGTGCGCGCCTGGCGGAATTCCAAGCTTGTTGGGGCGCTTGTCTTCGCAGGAAGCGCACTTGCCTTGCTGATTAGCCTATCGAACAGCATCGGGGCGATGGCAGGCCGCGGCAACGAGCAGCAAGCGGAGCGCTTGCGGGTTGCCGATATCGTGCGCGATGCAAGGCGCAGCTTGAAGCGTGCGGAAGACGAACGCGAAGGGTTGAAGTTTACGCCGGCCGATGGGGCTGCTGTGGCAGCCGCGAAAGCTAAGGCAGACGCCGCAAGGCCGGACAAAGAAGCCGCGCACCAAGACTACAACGCTGCGAAACAAGCTTCGGATACGGAGTGCCTCATCCGCGGAAAAGTCTGTCTCGAAAAGGAAAAACTGACCGCCGGGAAAGACAGGCTTTGGCACGAGAAGGAGGAGGCCGAAGCCACGGCGCTCGCCGCTCTTGAGGTCGCGACCCAAAATAAGGCGATGACCGATCACGCGGCGAAGCTCGATGCCGATATCGCGGCGCTCAGGGAGAAGATCGAGAAGGCAGGTCCTGTCCTCGAAGCCAACAGCCAGGGCTCGGCTCTTGCCCGCTTGTTTGGCCTGCCCGACACAAAGGCCGCCACGCTTTCCACTTATCAGAACCTCGCCATGGCGGTGGTGATCGAGTTCCTGATTGCGATTTCGCTCGTGGCCTCCGAGGTGATCGGCCATGCCAGAAAAGGGGCCAGCGCCGGCGGCCGGGCTCGAAAGCCGCAGCCCGGAACGAAGACGGGAAATATTGAGGACGAAAAAGCCAAGCCTGCCCAGCGGATCGAAGCATTGCCCGCCGCCACGCTGCCCAAGCCCTCGCCCGCGGCGCCCAAGCCGCGTCTGATTGCCTCGCAGCCGAAACCGATCGGCAACGTGGCGCAGATAATGGCCGACATCCTGGTGCCCGGCCGCGGCAAGGTGGAGATCGCCGCCCTGTACGCGGCTTATTCGAAAGCGTGCGCGGCGGCAGGCAAGCGGCCCATCGCGGCGGGCGACTTCCCGGCCGCGCTCGCTTCGTTGTGCAAAACGCTCAACATCAGGATCGAGGTAACCGATACCGGCGTGTATTTGCTGAGAGTCAAGCTCTTAGCCACGGCGGCTGGCGCTGGTGCCTGATTTCTTGGAACCTGCCCAGCAAATGGCGGGCAGGTTTTTGTTGGGGGCCACCGAATTTGGATTGGCGATTGAGCGCAAAAGGCCGGTTGCGGACTTGGTGGACTTCAGAACCTGCCACGCTGAGGACAGCGGCTTTCGGATCTTGAAGCGGGCGAGCGCGCCTGACTGGCGTAGTGGGCCAAAACCAGAAGCTCAGTAGGTGGGAGGCATGAGCAGTGAACTTCAATCTCATCTGCGTTCTTGGCTGTCTGAAAAAATTGAAAGAAAAGCTTTGTGTTTCATCTGTAGCACATTTATGGAAAAGTCATGAGGATCTAGATCAATGATCCTCCTTGCATATCTGCCCCGGCGGATAGGCAGATCCGGCTCAATTGGCAGTGAGGGAAGGCAAGCACTCGCAGCATTCACATTTGTGTTTAGGGGCGCAGATAAACTGGCGGCCGCCGGTATCGATCTTGCACCGCTATGGCCTATCGGACGGAAGGATGCATCGTAAATCAGTTAGGGCGTGTTCTCGATTGCCTTGGCCGCGCGTGCCAAGTTGAACCCCTCCGCGCCATTCATCCGGCGTCCCATCGGGACCACGCTCCTGGCCATTGGGCTCTTCCTCGCGGGCATGATCGCGTACTGGCATTTGCCGGTCGCAAGTCTTCCGAACGCAGACCTTCCGGCCCTGAGAGTGTTCGCGATGCTTCCTGGGGCCGATCCAGAAACCACGGCAGCCAGCATCGCGGCTCCGCTCGAACGGCGCATCGGGGAAATCGCTGGCGTCAATGAACTGACTTCCACCAGTCAGTTCGGCTCGGCCAGCATTCAGGTGCAGTTCGATTTGTCGCGCAATGCCGACGACGCCGCGAGCGATGTGCAGGCAGCGATCAGTGCGGCGCAGGCGGACCTTCCGTCCACCCTGACGCGCCGCCCCACGATCCGCAAGTCGAACACGGCCGGCTCGCCCATCATGATTTTGGCGATGACCTCTCCTACCCGGCGCGCAACCGATCTCTACGATCTTGGCGATCTCATCGTCAAGACCCGCATCAGCCAAGTGCAAGGCGTCGCCGAAGTCATGCTCGGCGGCTCGCAAACTCCAGCCATACGCGTCGTTGCGGATCCAGCGCAGCTTGAAACGCGCAGCCTCGGACTTGAGGATGTGCGGACCGCCATCATGCAGGCCAACTCGCTCGTACCGCTGGGAACTCTCGACGGCCCCGGCAAATCCACCGTGCTGGCGGTGAACGGCCAGATTTCGAATCCTTCCGGCTACGAGGCTCTTGTCGTGAAGGTCCAGAACGGCGACGTTGTCCGCGTCGGCGATGTGGCTCGGGTGTCGACCGGCACCAGCAACCGCCTCTCCGCCGGCTACTTCAACGACTCCCCTGCCGTTCTATTCATCATCTTCAAAACGGCGGAAGCGAACGTCATCAAGACGGTCGACCGCATCAATGACCTTATGCCCGAGTTGCACCGGCTGCTTCCCGCCGATGTTGAACTCAGCGTGCTGAACGACCGGACCCAGGCAATTCGCACCAGCATCTTCGACGTCCAGAATACGCTGATTGCGAGCATTGCGCTTGTGATGGTGGTGGTCTTCGTATTTCTGAGACGCGGCGTGCCCACGCTGGCAGCGGGCGTCGCTGTACCGCTTTCGCTGGCGGGCAGCGCCGTTTTGATGTGGCTCTCTGGATATAGCCTTAACAACTTTTCGCTTGTCGCACTTACAATTTCCGTCGGTTTTGTGGTCGATGACGCAATCGTCACCATCGAGAATTGCTACCGGTACATGGAGGGCGGGCTCAGGCCGTTTGAGGCCGCGCTGGAGGGCGCGCGTCAAATCGTATTTACCGTCATTTCCATCACCGTCTCGCTCGTTGCCGCCTTCATCCCGCTCCTGTTCATGGGAGGTGTCATGGGACGACTTTTGCGAGAGTTCTCCTGGACACTTACCTATTCCATCTTGATCTCTGCCGTCATCTCATTGACCGTGACGCCAATGATTTGCGGTCAGTTCATCCGCCACCTGCCGCGCCCGCGGGAAACCTGGCTCGACAGGCGGATGGAGCCATTTTTCGAGGCACTGCTTACGCGTTACGCGCGGTCTCTCACCTTCGCTCTGCATCACCGCTACTTGATGGTGGCGGTTACGCTCGCAGCGATCGTCATGAGCGTATTGCTGTTCAGGACTTTGCCCAGCGCACTCGTGCCGCAGGGCGATGCGGCGCTTGTTATCGGAACCGCTCGCGCGGCGCCCGAAATATCCTTCGACGCACTTGATGAGCTTCAGAAAAAGATCAGCGCCATTATCGCCAGAGACTCCGGCGTGTCTGGGGTGGCGGTGTTCTTTGGGACCTCCGGTTTCGGAGCTCCCAATGAGGCCTCTTTCTATGCGTCATTGAAGCCGCTGGGCGAACGGAAAACGCCGGTTCTTGGCGTGATCGAGGGTTTGCGTAGGCAACTCTCCGAGCTCAAAGGCGTGGAGGTCACCCTGTTTCCGGGATCGGAGCTTCAGTTCGGGGGGCGGCAATCGCGGTCGAAATATCAAGTGACAATATGGGGATCGGATCTCAAGGACATCGTCAGCTGGCTTCCGCAAATCCAGGATCGCATGAAGCGTTTGCCAGGACTTGTGGACGTCAACTCGGACCGCGAGGCCGGCGGCCCGCAGATCATGCTCACAATCGACCGGATAAAAGCGGCCAAGTACGGTGTTGCGGTCAAGGACATCGACAACGCGCTGAATGATGCATTTTCGCAGCGCGCGGTCTCAACGATTTACGATTTTCGCAATCAGTATAACGTGATCCTCGAAGCCGAAGCCGGCGTCCAGCGAAACCTGGAGGGGCTTGAACGCATCTACATAAACGGCGCCTCCGGCAAACAGGTTCCGTTACTGGCGCTGACTTCGGTGAGCTTTACCGGCAGCCCTCTTTCCGTCAATCACACCGGGCAGTTTCCGGCAGTGACAATCAGCTTCAACACCGCTCAGAACGTGAGCCTCGGCCAAGTGCTGCCGCAAATTAAGCAAATCCGGCAGGACCTGCACATGCCGGATTCCGTCCACGTCGACTTCGCCGGCGAAGCGCTCGCACTGCAGCAGCACGAGTCTTCGACGGGGCTTTTGATTATTGCAGCCCTCATTGCCGTCTATCTCGTGCTTGGCATCCTTTACGAGGACCTTATTCACCCGCTGACAATTCTTTCAACCCTCCCCTCAGCGGGCTTCGGCGCGCTCATGACCCTTTCGATCACCAAGCAGGAGTTGTCCATGGTCGCGCTCATCGGCATCATACTGCTGATCGGTATCGTGAAGAAGAATGGCATCCTGCTCGTCGATTTCGCCCTCGAAGCCCAGCGCACGCGCGGAATCTCAAGCGAGGAGGCCATTCACCAAGCCTGTATGGAGCGTTTCCGGCCGATCATGATGACAACGCTCGCGGCCATGTTTGGCGCATTGCCTTTGATTCTTGCAGCGGGGCCTGGTTCAGAGCTTCGATCGCCGCTCGGCTATGCCATCTTTGGGGGCCTTGCCATCTCCCAGCTTCTCACAATCTACACAACCCCGGTGATCTACCTCTGGCTTGAGCGCCTTCGCGGCCGCCGATCCGGAAGCAACTGGGGTAGATGATTGCCATCGGGCTGCGCGCAAGAAATTGCCGCTTTGGTCACGTTCACTAATGGAATGCGGCGCCCAGGGAGTTCCGCATACTGAACCGAAAGCTGCAAATCCCACAAGCATCGATTAAGAAAACCGCGATCTCCGCTTACGGCCCAAGGTTGCCGTTGCCCTCGCCGCCGGTTGCTCCCATTTGTTGTGGCATGTGCGGACGCTTCACCCAACTGTTTACTTGGCGAGACCTTTTCGAACTCTACGACCTTTCGAACGTGGACGCCCCGAACCTCCGGCCGTCGTGGAATGTAGCCCCCACGCAGGACGTGGGTGTGATCGTGCAGGAGGACAGCAGGCGCATTTACCGGACGATGCGCTGGGGCCTAATCCCCTCCTGGGCGAAGGAAGAGAAGATCGGCAACTCGCTCATCAACGCCAGGCTCCAAAGCGCCGCGACGAAGCCCGCTTTTCGCTCCGCTTGGAAGGCGCGACGGTGCTTGATCCCCGCGAGCGGGTTCTACGAGTGGCGAGCTGTGCCGCAAGGGTTGAGCAAGAAGCCCGCCAAGCAGCCGTTCTACATCCGCCGGAAGGACGGCCTGCCGCTAACATTCGCGGGCTTGTTGGAGCGCTGGGGGCCGGAGGGCTTGCTGAGCTGCACGATCCTGACCACAGAAGCAGGCGGAGCCATCCGCGAGTTGCACGACCGCATGCCTGTCATGCTGGATACGGGCGGGATTGAAGGGTGGCTTGGCGGCGGGGAGCCGGTTGCGAGCGAGGCGGCTGTGCAGCTTGTGCCGGTGCCTTCCAAGATGAATAGCCCGCGCTACAACGAGCCGGGCTGTATCGAGGCGCTCGTAGGGTAAAGAGGCGCGACAGGCCGATAGCGGAAGAAGCGCGGTTCGAAAAATGTTCAAGCGCCGATGCGTGCTTTCAGATCTTCAAGCGGACGTCCGCCTCATTTATTGTACCGTACTGCCGGAAGTTTCGCGTCCCGGCTCAGATAAATCCAAGCGCCGATCGCAAGCGCCGGGTCCAGGGCTGCGAATGTGTACAATGTGTGCGGGAACAAGCCTGCCATCGCCAGCGGCACCAGAACGGCCGGCACGAAGAGAATGCGGCTGACCACTGTGGCCGCAACAAACTGCCGCCGACCTGAGAGCCCGCCAAACATGGCAAGCCAGCCAATAGTCACAATCAGGAGCCCCACAACCCGCACCGAGGCCTCGTCATGGCCGGCAAAGGGCGGATCGGCGAAAATCGCCTGAACCGCTCCCGGCGCAGTGAGGAAAGTCACGCCGGATATCATGTAGAGAACCCCGTTTGCCACCGTATACCTGGAGGCATCTGGCAATTCATGGGGCGTGGCGAGCAATTCCGCAATTAATGGCACGTTCAGTCTCCAGTCGGTTATTTAGGACGCAGGCTGCATAAAACGCGCGAGGGGGACGTTTGTTGCGTTCCGTGTTGACCTCGACGAATGCGGAGCCTAAACGGTGGAGCATACTCCAAGGTCAAGAGGAAAATGCTTTGCGAATCGGTAGGCTTGCGGGTGTCGCCGGCGTAAGCCGGGATACCTTGCGCTTTTACGAGAAGCGGGGCCTGATCCGTTCCGTGCGCCACGGCAACGGCTATCGGGATTACCCCGAAGAGACTCCGCAATTGATCGCCTACATCCGCACTGCGCAGGCGCTCGGCTTCAATTTGAGTGAAATCGGCGAACATCTGCCCGCTTTATGGGGCGCCAAAGCGCCCGGCTCGGAGGTGGCCGCCCTTTTGCGGGAGAAGATTAGGGCAATAGAAGCGCGTATAGTTGCACTGACGGCCCTGCGGGATGAACTGATCGCACGGCTCGATGCAGTCTGTCCCCTTCGGACCGCGAGTAAGAATTGAAGTCTGCAAGCCTTTTTGGAAAAGTCTGCATTGGGATCCCAAAACAACCTTGGCGAATGCGGTTTTGCGAGAAACCCGGCACAGCCGGAATCGACCCAGTGTGTCCGGGCGGAGTGTGAGGCTCCCGCTCCTCACAGCGGAAGCGTGTGTGCCCCCTTGCTTATCCGGCAGCCGCAAGCCGTCGCGCCGGAGCCGCGGCGACAAGCAGGTCTATTTCGTCCGCAAGCAGCTTCGTCGCCTCAACGCGTTCCGGCCAGTATTCGTAAACGTTGTAGTTTCCCACGATGCCGCCCTTGACGTGATTGAGCATGCGCTCTGCAACGTCTTCTTGGACGCCGAGCCGGGCAAGTTGTGTGCGAGCGGTCCGGCGGAGATCGTGCAGGATGAAAGCATTCTCGCCGGTCAGCTTATAGTCCAGCTCAGTTTGTATTAGCGCGTCGAGCCGCAACTTGATCTTGCTGAAGCCGCTTATGGGCGTCGAGCCCGTGGTACTGAAAACGAGGTCTTGACCGGCCATTCGTGGTAAGCTTTTCAATATCGCGAGCGTTTGCTGGGGCAGGCTGACAATGTGTTCCAGGCCGTTCTTTGTACGGCTGGCAGGAATTGTCCATTCGCCGCGCTCAATATCGATTTCGCGCCAGCGCATGGCGCTGACTTCGTTACGCCGGGCAGCCGTCAACAGAAGTAGCTTGAATGCCAGACCGAACGGCCAGCCGATGACGTCGCAGGCGTGCCAGAATGAGGCAATCTCGTTGTGTTTGAGACGGCGTTTCCGCTTGCCGTCCGCGCCTTTGGGCTTGCCAATACCGTCCATTAAGTCAGCAGAGAGGCGGTTGCCGCTGCCAGGGTCGCAGGCCCATTTAAATAGGCCTTTCAAGGCGCCTCGCGTTGTGCGAGCTACGTTCGGACTGCGCTCCTCGATCTCTTTGAGCACCCCACGGAGATCGGCGTTGGTGATGTGTTTGAAAGGCCTTTCTCCCAGCGTGGGAATAACGTTTTTCTCAATGAGCCGGTCTTGTTCGGCAGCGGTACGGAGCGGCTTTTTGGAATTGTGCAAGACCGCTTCCGAGTAGGCAGCCCAGGCTTCAGCGAAGCGCTCGCCATGTCGCGCTATTGCGACGTTACCGCGGACGGTCTTGCGCTGTTTCCGCTTGTCATCGGCGGGGTTTTCGCCGCTCAGGAATTTCAGCCTGAGCCGTTGAGCTTCTTTCCGCGCCGTGTCGGCAGTCCAATCCCCATGCTGGCCGATCTTGATACGCTCGGACTTGCCGCCACGTCCGCCAATCCAATACTGCAAATAATACGTGGCGCTCCCGGCCTCCTTTGCCGTGCTCGGCGGAGCCGCGCGCACGCCGAACCCTGGTGTTTCGGTGTCCCATGTGAAGACTGCTTTTCCCATCGCCTTGGCTTCTGTCTTCGCTTGGTCAACCGCAGTCTTTGTTATCTTGCGCCGTGCCATTTCGATATCCCCCGAATGTCCTCTATGTCATGACAGGACAATGACGGTCATTACAATGGCGGACAATTAACGATATTGCCAGATATCAAGGCAGAAGAAAAGTTAGCGGTAAAACATGCACCTAAGCATCACAGGACATTGTTGGATATCTCGTAGCATCAGCTTCCCAAGCTGAGGGTCGCGAGTTCGAATCTCGTCGCCCGCTCCAATCAGATCAATGACTTAAGCCGAAAACCGCGATGCGGCCACGCTGGCGATTCCTTCCGTGGCTAGTGCTCGCGGTATAGCCAAGCGCGGGCGGTGCGCTTGGTGGTGGCGCCCTATCGAACGCCACGGCGGCCAAGGGGCTGCTAAACCTGGGCGGCAGTTCCCTCCGCCGGCATCGGCGCCAAGCCCAACTTCGAGAACAGCGCCCTGTCCTTATCCTCGGCGGGATTGCCGGCGGTCAGGAGCGTGCAGCCAAGGAAGATCGAGTTGGCGCCGGCGAAAAAGCAAAGCGCTTGCAGCTCGTCGCTCATCGCGGCGCGTCCCGCCGAGAGCCGCACCATCGAGCGCGGCATCATGATGCGGGCGAGCGCTATGGTCCGCACGAATTCGAGTGGATCGAGCGGCTCGGCACCCTCAAGCGGCGTGCCCGGGATTGGGATCAGCAGATTGATCGGCACGCTTTCGGGGTGCTGGGGCATGTTCGCGAGCGTGACCAGCATATCGGCGCGGTCGTTCGCGCTCTCTCCCATGCCAGCGATGCCGCCGCAGCAGACCTTGAGGCCCGCCGAACGCACATTATCGAGCGTATCGAGCCGCTCGGAAAACGTGCGCGTGGTGACGATCTCGCTGTAATAGCGTTCGGACGTATCGATGTTGTGATTGTAATAATCGAGGCCCGCGCCCTTCAAGCGCTCCGCATCGCGCCCGGTGAGCTTGCCGAGCGTCATGCAGGTTTCAAGCCCAAGCGCCTTCACGCCCTCGACCATCGCCAGGATGGCGTTGAAATCGCGCTCCTTGGGGTTCTTCCACGCGGCACCCATGCAATAGCGCGTGGCGCCCGCCGCCTTCGCCTTGCGCGCTTCCTCGATCACGCGCTCGACCTCCATGAGCTTGGAGGCGGTAAGCCCGGTCTTATGATGCGCGGACTGGCCGCAATAGGCGCAATCCTCGGGGCAGCCGCCCGTTTTCACGGACAGCAGGCTGCTCATTTGCACCTTGTTCGGATCGAAATGGCGCCGGTGGACGGACTGGGCGAGGAACAGGAGGTCGTTGAACGGCGCTCGGTACAAGGCTTCCGCCTCGGCTCGCGTCCAATCGTGGCGCTCGCCGGCATCGCCGGACATGTGGTTGAACAAGGCGGTAAGCCCTCTCAAAATCTGCGGTTTCCGCGCTTGTAAACCGCCAGCGGGCGTCGCGCAACCAGCAGAGCAATGCCACAATCGGGCCGCACGCAATCTCGACCGGAATGGCCTAAGGCATTGCTCAAAAATAACTGCGACTCTGGCTACATCCTGCCAGCGGCTTCTAAGATTAGCTTTGTGATTATATCGGGTTGCGAAATAAGCGACAGATGGCTCGCCTGGACCTCAATGGTCTTGGCGCCCATCCGCTTGGCCATAAACCGCTGAAGCTCGGGATTGATCGTCCGGTCCTCCGTCGAAACTGCGTACCAGCTGGGCTTGGACCGCCATGCCGCATGTGTTGTCTTCCCAGCGAGCAACTGCCGCTTGAACGGTTCCTGGACCGCATAAAGTACACGTGCTTTTTCTGCCGGCAGATCGCCGGCGAAATCGCGTAGGAAAGCCTCCTCGGTAAGCTGTCCATAGTCGCCCGACCAGACGATCCCCGCGGACGCCGGCGGCGAAGGAAATTGCATGGCCAGTGTGGCGTAATCCTCACCTGCATCGGGCGCCCGCGCCGCCACATAGACGAGCGAGACGGCCTTCGGATCGGTACCGGCTTCAGTGACGATCATGCCCGCAAATGAGTGTCCAGCCAAGACCGCTGGGCCATCCTGGAGAGCCAGAACGCGCTGCGTTGCAGCGACACTCTCTTCCAATGTGGTCAGCGGATTCTGCACGGCTGTGGCATTGAGCCCGGTCCGTTGCAGCCGTGCAATAACTTCAGACCAGAACGATCCGTCGGCAAACAAGCCATGAACTAGCACTACGTTTTGTATTGCCGGACGAGGCTGGGCGCCCGAAGGGCGGGCGAGACTTGCAGTCGCCGCGGCAGCAGCGGCCTTTACCAGAAAGGTGCGGCGATTTATCGGCAATCTCCAAGGAAGCCGGGTGCAAACAACCATTATGAATTCGCGAAAGTTTCATAAGGTCCACTCGCTACCTGGCCGGCTTCGAGATCTTGCAATCACGGCATGGGGGCAAAACTGGCGCAAACCATTCGCGCAGGGGCAACTGAGAACCGGAAAAAGTAGCGCAAGCGCTGATGGTGCCGCCCAGCCTTGCTCAGGCGGCAGCTTGTTCTTGCGCCTGGCCTGCCCCCCACTCCACGCGTTCGCTCGGAAAGCGCACCGTCACGGTGGTGCCCCGGCCAGGGGTGCTGTCGACGGTCAGGGTTCCGCCGTGCAATTCGGTCAGCTGAATGGCCAGCGGCAGCCCCAGCCCCGTTCCTTCGTAGCGGCGGGAAAGGCTGTTATCCACCTGCCGGAACAACTGCACCGCATCCTGAATCTCGTGGCTTGCCATGCCGATTCCGGTGTCGCGCACGGCCACGATCAATCCTCCGTCCGTATCCGCCCGGGCGGAGAGTTCGACCGAGCCGCCGGAGGGGGTGAATTTGATCGCATTCGAAAGCAGGTTTATAACGATCTGTTTCAGCTTGGTTTTATCGCCATGGACCGTGGCGCTGGCGCCGGGCATGGAACGCTTGAGCGAAATGCCGCCTTTCGCGGCTTGCGGCTCGACCGCGAGCAGGCTTCCTTCAAGAAACGCTGCAAGCTTGACCTCTTCCTCGCGCAGCTCGAATTTTCCCGCTTCGATCCTTGTCACGTCGAGGACATCGTTGACGATACTGAGTAGATGCGCCCCCGACCGGTGGATGTCCGCCGCGTATTCGGCATAGCGCGCCGCATCGTCGCCGAAGAGCCTGTCGCGGATGATTTCCGAAAACCCCAGGACGGCGTTGAGCGGCGTGCGCAACTCGTGGCTCATATTTGCGAGAAAGACGGATTTCGCGCGGTTCGCTTCTTCGGCCCGCCGCCGCGCCAAGGCCAGTTCCTTGTTCGATCTGCGCAGCTTGATGCGCTCTTTCGCCAGCTCATCCGTGATGGCGAGCAGTGCCGCGCGCTCGATATGCACCTTCTCGCTTTCGGTATCGAGGGCCACGGCGTGCTCGACGCGCCTCGAAATCTCGCGGTTGAGCATGGCCATCATTATAAGCGGGAGGCTCAAAGCCGCGATGCCCAGACCCATAATGAACAGCGTCTGATTGCCGGGCGATGCAAGCGCCTCGGCCTCTCCGATCCCAGCGACGGCGAACAGGGGATAGCCGGGCACCTTGCGCCAATGATAAAGGCGCGTCTCCCCGCCGATGGAACTCCGGCTCGAATATTCGCCAGTCTCGTCAATCCTCCCGAGCATTGCGGCTTCAAAGTCTCCGGCCCGCTCGCCGGTATGGGACCGGTCAAATCCGCCAGCCTGAGTATGGCGTGCGACGACCGCTCCATCGCCACGAACAATTTCCATTGAAGCGGTCCGTCCGAGCGGCACTTTTCGATGTAAAGCCGCAAGGAACTCTGGGTCGACCGTGAACTTGAGAACGCCGGAGAATTGGCCGCCTCCGGTATCGGGGTTTCGCGCGCCCGGAATTGCGAGACGCATGGATATTTTTGCAGACGCCGGCTCGACGAGAAACTCTGGATGAGGATCGCGGCGATGGGTGGCGAAGAAATCGCGCTCGGCGGGATAGATGCGGGCAGGGTCTTGCCCGGGAGCCGCCGCGCGCACTTTGCCTTGGGCATCCACAAGCACGATTTGGATGGCAGGACTTAGAAGCTCGGGAACCTTGGTTTTCCAAGCGCCGGGATCGAAGGCTGGCCCCTCCGTTTCGATCCGGTCCTTCAGCAGCTCCATCGCGCTGGCAAGCCCATTGAGCGTGCCGCTGATTTGCTGCTCGAAGCTCGCGGACAGAGTGGCGGCCTCGATGCGCGCTTGCTCCAAGGCAGCCTCTCGCTCCTTAAGAACCGCTACCGTGACAAGCACGCAGATAGCGGCCATGATCGCAGCGCCGAAGGCAGCGATCCAGCGTTTCAGTAACCGCGCAGATTTGCGCCGAAAGTTTTCGTTTGATTCAACGTGCATCTTTGGCTAGACAGTAGCTCTCGACTATCGGTTGAGATGATTGCTAGCAAGTCATTAATAACTATATGCAGGTAACATGAATGATATAGAGCAAACCCTAGTGCTAATGGCGCCGCAACGCTAGACAAAAAACTTGTGCTAAATAATATTAAAACGCGCGGCAAAATTAACGGGGTTTATGTGCGCAATTCTGGAACGGCTTCCGGCACCGCGCGGCCATCTCATGCGGCAGATTGCCCGCCTGCCTTGCCCAGCCTTTCAGTCCGGGTTACCCGGGCCCACCATAGAGTCCGTTGACTTCACCGTGCGGCTGAGTACTGTCGCGGGCCATGATCTGGATTTTATTTGCAATTGTGACGGCTAGCGTAATCCTGGCTGTCGCGCGCCCGCTGGGGCGGGCGGCTGTGCCGGCGTCAGGCGGCGCGTCCGAAATCGAAGCCTATAGGCTGCAATTGGCCGAGCTGGACCGCGAGCTGGAGCTTGGCGAGATCGGCAAAGAGGAAGCCTTGCAGACGCGAACGGAAATTTCGCGGCGCATGCTGAAGGCGAGCCGTCAGGACACCCCCGCCGCGCTCTCCGGCAAGCCAATCGCGTTCAATGCGAATATCGCCTTCTTTATCTTGGCGGCATTCATCGCAGTCGGCACCGCGGGGCTTTACGCCATTTACGGCTCGCCCAGCCTATCCGATCAGCCGCTCGAAACGCGGCTCAGCGCGCCTCCCAGCCAGCAGCCGATTGCCATCCAGATCGCGAATGTGGAGCGCCGCCTCCGGCAAGACCCAAACGATGTGGCCGGCTGGACCGCGATCGCGCCATTCTATTTCGCGAGCGGGCAATTCGATAAGGCAGCGCAAGCCTTTCGCAAGGCAATAAAGCTTGGCGGCCCGGACGAGGAAAAGCTTCTGGGGCTTTTTGAGGCGCTAGCCTACGGTAACGAGGGAAATATCCCGGCCGAGGCCAAGTCAGTTCTGAACTCGGCGCTTGCCAGGAATCCGCAGTCGCTGCGCGGCCGGATATGGCTCGCGATCCTCTCCACGCAGGAGGGGAAGAAAGGCGAAGCCGAGCAGATCTACCGCGAGATGCTAGGCGAAAATATTTCCGGTGAGTGGAAAAGCATTATCCGTAGGCAGCTTGCGGGCTTGGCGGAGTTTGAAAGCCAGGGAGCGGAGAGTGCGGAGGCGCCCGCGGGCGACCAGAACGCCATGATCGGTGACATGGTGGAGCGGCTCTCGGCGCGGCTTAAGGAAAATGGGGCGGACTTGAATGGCTGGCTGATGCTCATCCGCTCCTACTCGGTTCTGAAGCAGCCGGCCAAAGCGCAAGATGCGATTGCCTCGGCGCGCAAGCAGTTCGCATCCGACAACCAAGCGCTAGAGAAAATCGGCGATCTCCTGCGGGAGCTAGGCCCGGCGGCGGAAGGCAATGCAAAGGCTGCGGCCGATGCGTCAGCGGGCCCGGCGCAAACGGAAACCAATACGCAAGCTTCGGCCGGTGCAGGCGCGGGCGATCAGAGCGCCATGATACGCGGCATGGTGGACCGGCTCGCTACGCGGCTTAAAGAAAATGGCGCGGATTTGGATGGCTGGCTCAGGCTCATCCGTTCTTATACGGTGTTGAACGAAACCACCAAGGCGCAGGACGCCGCCGCTGCCGCGCGCAAGCAATTCGCATCCGACAGCCAAGCGCTTGAGAAAATCGAGGCGCTGACGCGGGAGCTTGGCGTGCCGGCCGCGGATGGCAAAGGAGAGTAATCCATCATGACCAGAAAACAGCGCCGCGCCGTCGTGATTGTGGTAGCGCTTGCGCTTGGCGGCGGGGCGGTGGGACTCGCGGGGTGGGCCTTTCGAAAGAACGTAACCTTTTTCATGAGCCCCACCGAGGTTCTAACGAACCTGCCGCAGCCCGGAGCGCGCATCCGGCTGGGGGGCTTGGTCGAGGAAGGCTCGTTCCACAAAGGCGCCGGTACGCAATCGACTTTCAGGCTGACGGACCGCTCGAAATCGGTTCCCGTGTCCTATAACGACATCCTGCCCGACCTGTTCAAGGAAGGGCAAGGCGCGGTCGCCGAAGGACATTTGGCTCCGGACGGCGTTTTCGTGGCCGACACCGTGCTCGCCAAGCACGACGAGAAATACATGCCGCCCGAAGTCGCCGCCGCCCTCAAGAAGAGCGGGCATTGGCAGGAAACCGGCGGAAAACCGAAAGCGGCAGTGCCAGGAACTTGATTTGATACGTTTGGAGATGGTTGAAGACCCCCTCACCCCCGCCCTCTCCCTAAGGGGAGAGGGAGCAGGCTGCGGCCCTCGTCACCAAGGTGGAGGGCAATTCAAGCGTCCTTCTCCCCCTGGGGAGAAGGACAGGATGAGGGGGTCTTAAGCCAACCAATGAGCTACATCGTGCATACGGCTGGAGGCCGGAATCGTGATCGTTGAACTGGGCCACTTCGCTCTCATCCTCGCCTTCTTCGTGGCGCTTGTGCAATTCGCGAGCCCCATGCTCGGCCTTTACGTGCGCGACGCGCGGCTGCTCAAGGCCGGGGAAGCCTCGGCGCCCGTTCTGTTCGCGCTCATCGGCTTCTCATTCCTCGCCCTGATCTATGCGCATGTGGCCTCCGATTTCTCGGTCGTGAACGTCTTCGAGAACTCGCACTCCGCAAAGCCGCTGCTCTATAAGATCTCCGGCGTATGGGGCAACCACGAAGGCTCGATGCTCTTGTGGGTGCTGATCCTGGTGCTATTCGGCGCGGCGGTTTGGCTGTTCGGCGCGAACCTGCCGCTGGATTTGCGGGCAACCGTGCTTGGCGTGCAGGGCGCCATCTCCGCCACGTTCATCATCTTCATCATCGCCACGTCGAACCCGTTCCTGCGCATCGCGGAAGCGCCCGCCGAGGGCAACGGGCTCAACCCGATCCTCCAAGACCCGGCGCTCGCCATCCATCCGCCGCTGCTTTACGCCGGCTATGTCGGTTTCTCGATGGCGTTCTCCTTTGCGATTGCCGCGCTGATCCTCGGCCGCGTCGACTCCGCCTGGGCGCGCTGGGTGCGGCCTTGGACGCTCGCGGCGTGGATTTTCCTGACCATTGGCATCGGCGTCGGCTCGTGGTGGGCGTACTACACGCTCGGCTGGGGCGGCTGGTGGTTCTGGGACCCGGTCGAGAACGCCTCCTTGATGCCGTGGCTCGTGGGAACGGCGCTGCTGCATTCGGCCATCGTCATGGAGAAGCGCAATAGCCTGAAGCCATGGACCATCCTGCTCGCCATCCTCACCTTCGGCTTGAGCCTGCTCGGAACATTCCTCGTGCGCTCCGGCGTCATTACCTCGGTGCACTCATTCGCCTCCGATCCAGCGCGCGGAGTTTTCATCCTGGCCATTGTGAGCGTGTTCACGGCGGGCGGATTTGCGCTGTTCGCCTGGCGCGCAAGCGCGCTTTCCACTGGCGGCGCTTTCTCGCTCGTCTCGCGCGAGAGCGCCCTCGTCCTGAACAATCTGCTGCTTTCCGTATGTTGCGGCATCGTGCTGATCGGCACCTATTACCCGATAGCGCTTGAGGCTTTCACCGGCGACAAAATCACCGTCGGCGCGCCGTTCTTCAATTCGACCGTGGCTTGGCTTTTCCTGCCGCTCTTGCTGGCGGTGCCTTTCGGCATGTTCCTCGCCTGGAAGCGCGGCGACCTTAAAGAGGCCGGTCATCGCCTCTGGCCTGCCGCCGCCGTTGCTCTTGTTGCAGGAGCCGCCGCGGCGTTTTCAGGGGGCGGCGTGAAGATCTCTCTTGCCATCCTGCTGGGCGCATGGGTCTTCGCTGGCTCTATTTGGGAGGTGCTTTTCCGCGCCAAATTCCTGTCGGTGCCCCTGGCCGAGACCGCGCGCCGGGTGCTGAGCATGCGGCGCGCTCAGTTCGCCGCGACACTCGGCCATATCGGGCTCGCGGTTGCGGTGATCGGCGTGGCGGGCGGCAGCGCCTGGGTTTCGGAACGCCTCACGGTGATGAAGCCCGGCGAAAGCGCGGACCTTGCCGGTTATACCATCACGTTCAAGGAAGTGTTCGAACGGCAAGGCCCAAACTATGCCGAGCTTGCGGGCGCTTTCGAATTGCGGCGCAGCGGCGGCGGCCTCATAAGCACGATTATCGCCTCGAAACGCCGGTACGATGCGCCGCCGCAGGCAACGAAACAAGCGGGCATCTCCGTCCGGCCCGGGGGCGACGTTTATGTCGTGCTCGGCGACGAGGCCGAGGGCGGCGGGTTCCAGATCAAGATGTACTACCACCCCTTCGTGCGCTGGATATGGGGCGGGTCGGCGATCATGTTCATCGCGGGGCTTCTCTCGCTTCTCGACCGGCGCTTGCGCATCGGCCTGCCGCAGGGCGCGCGCAAGCCATCCTTGGCCCCAGCGCCAGCGGAGTGACGCCATGAAAATGCTTTTTCTCCTTACGGCGTCATCGCGAGGCGGTTCCTGCCGCCGTGGCGATCCAGAGCAAAAGGCTGCGACCGTTGCCTCTAGATTGCTTCGCTTCGCTCGCAATGACGTAAGAGCCCTGATTGTCAGCCTGCTCCTCGCCTGCTCGCTCGCTCCGGCATTCGCGGTCGATCCGGCGGAGCAACTGAAGGACCCGGGGCTTGAGGCGCGGGCGCGTACCATCTCCGCGGGCCTTCGCTGCCTCGTCTGCCAAAATCAGTCCATCGACGATTCCGACGCGCCGCTCGCGCGCGACCTGCGCCTCATCGTGCGGCAGCAATTGCAAAAGGGCGCGAGCAACAGCCAAGTGGTCGAGTACGTCGTCGCCCGCTATGGCGAATTCGTCCTCCTGAACCCCAGGCTTCATGTCAACACGCTGATCCTGTGGCTGACGCCGCTGCTGCTCCTCGCCGGCGGCGGTGTTCTGGCCGCGCGCATCGTCCGCCGTCAGCCGGAAAAGAGCGAGACGCCGCCGCCGTTAACGCCCGCGGAGCAAAAGGAGCTGGAGAAGCTCCTTGCGCCGCCCCCGGTAAAATCGTAACCGCAGCGGCCGGGAAGACGGCCGTCACCGCGAGACGCGCTTAAAGGGCGCCGGCGTCTGTTGCGATCCCGGATAGCCACAAGCGGCTTCCGGGATGACGGGCACGGAACTATCCAACCGGATCTCGTATAACGAACAACGGAATCTCCCCTCACCCTGTCCCTCTCCCCATGGGAGAGGGGACGTTGCTGCACGCTCTAACGGCTATTCAGGGGTCCCCTCTCCAACTGCATCCGCTGGCGGGTGCAGCCACGATTACGCGGCGCGCGGGAACCAAGGGGTGTGACGCGCATTAGGATTTTATCCAAGTAGCCGTGAACCAGCAAACTGGCTGACGGGCTGCGCCGCGTGATCGGGAAGAGTCTCATGAGAGCTGACGATGTCCTAAAGAATGCCTTCTCCATGCCGTTGACGAGCCCCGCCTTCCCGCCAGGCCCCTACCGCTTCGTCAACCGCGAGTATTTCATCGTGACCTACAGGACGGACCGGGCCGCAATCGAAAAGGTGCTTCCCGAGCCTCTCGCCTCCGATGAGCCCCTGGTCAACTATGAGTTCATCCGCATGCCGGACTCGACGGGGTTCGGGGACTATACCGAAAGCGGACAGGTGATCCCCGTCACCTTCAAAGGCAAAAAAGGCGGTTACTCCCACGCCATGTTCTTAAACGATGGCCCGCCGATCTATGGGGGGCGCGAACTCTGGGGGTTCCCGAAGAAACTGGCGCAACCGTCCCTCCGTGCGGAAATAGATACGCTGGTCGGCACACTCGATTACGGACCGGTCCGGGTTGTGACCGGGACAATGGGCTTCAAGCATAAGCGGCTCGCCCCGGCCGGTGTCCTGGCGTCCCTGCAGCAGCCGAACTATCTCCTGAAGATCATTCCACATGTGGATGGCTCGCCGCGCATCTGCGAACTCGTCTGCTATTATTTGGAAGACATCGTTCTGAAAGAAGCTTGGACCGGCCCTGCGGCTCTGGAGCTTCATCCTCACGCCCTTGCCCCGGTCGCGGAACTGCCCGTGCGCGAGATTGTCTCGGCGGTCCATATCGTCGCCGATCTCACGCTTGGCCTTGGAACCGTCGCTCACGATTACCTCAAAACGTCCTGACCGAAGACAGGAGACTGTCATGAACCTCAATGGAAAAGTCGCCATCGTGACCGGCGCCGCAAGCGGGATCGGGCATGGCATTGCCAAGCGCTTCGCAAGCGCCGGCGCACGCGTTGTCATCGCCGATATTGCGCTCGCCGCGGCAGAGAACGCGGCGCGCGAGATTGGAGGGCCGGACAAGGCCCTGGCGGTTGAAATGGACGTGACCAGCGAGGACGCTGTAAACCGAGGCGTGGCAAAGACGGTGAGCGCATTCGGCACCGTCGATATTCTCGTCTCCAACGCCGGGGTGCAGATCGTCTATCCGATCGAGGCGTTCCCCTTCGCGGATTGGAAGAAAATGCTCGCCATCCATCTGGACGGAGCGTTTCTCACCACGAAAGCCTGCATTCCGCATATGTACAAGCAGAAGTCCGGCTCAATCATCTTCATGGGCTCCGTCCACTCGAAGGAAGCCTCGCCCCTTAAATCGGCCTATGTAACCGCGAAACACGGCCTTCTCGGCCTGGCCCGCGTCATCGCCAAGGAGGGGGCTGTCCATGGCGTGCGGGCGAATGTTATCTGTCCAGGTTTCGTAAAAACGCCGCTCGTCGAAAAGCAGATCCCGCAACAGGCGAAGGAACTCGGTATCTCCGAAAAGGACGTCGTCGAAAAGATCATGCTCGGCGAGACGGTGGACAAGGAGTTCACCACCATCGAGGATGTGGCTGAGATTGCGCTCCTCTTTGCGGCCTTCCCGGACAAAGCGCTTACCGGGCAGTCCTTAGTGGTCAGCCATGGCTGGTACATGAATTAGGCTGCGTGCGCCTTGGCCCTCCCGAGCGAAATCCGGTTGAATAGTTCGCAGCCGTCATCCCGGAAACGCCGAAGGCGTTATCTGGGATCTTTGCGGACGCCAGCGCTTTTTGCGATCCCGTGTCCGCGCGGCAGCAGTTCATGCCGCGAGCCGCGCACGGAATGACGGCCAGGAACCATTCAGACAGATTTCGCATTAGGCATGGAGAGCATATTAAACCGGGCACTCTCATAGAGGGGCATCGATGCGTGCGAATGCGGGCTTGGAGCGGGCGGATTTCCTTCTCGCGGGCGGAGGGCTCTCCTCTGCTACCGCGGCGGAGACTTTAAGGACCGCCGGCGCGGAGGGCTCCGTCGTGATGTTATCGGCCGAACAACTGCCGCCTTACCATCATCCGCCCCTCTCCAAGCGGTTCTTGCTCGGAAACGAGAACGAGGCGCAGCTTTTCATCCATCCAGAAAGCTTCTACCGCGATCATGCGATTGACCTCCGGCTTAACACGCGCGTCCTCTCCGCCGATCCGTCCAGGCAGATCGTGACCACTACGAAGGGGGAGATTGGCTATGGCCAGCTCTTGATCGCGACCGGTGGCGTTCCAATCACCCAGGAGGTCGATGGGGCAGCGCTGCCGGGAGTGTTTCCTCTGCATGACAAAGGTGACGCGGACGCCATCCGGCGGGCCGCCAGCAATGCCAAGCGCGCCGTCGTAATTGGGGGTAGCTTCCTCGGCATGGAAGTGGCGATGTCGCTCGCGAAACTCGGTCTCGAAGTCACGGTCGTCGAGCAGGGTGCAGTAGTTCTTCCTCATCTCGAAGCTGCGAGCCTTTCGGCGTATTTCAAGGATTACGCCGAAAGCCACGGAGTATCGGTGCTGCTGAACGATACGGCTGCCGCGCTACGCGGCCAGGATAAAGTCGAGGAGGCCGTAACCGCCTCTGGCCGGCGCCTGCCCTGCGACATTGTGGTGTACGGCATAGGGATTGCGCCCGCCACGGAGTTTCTCGCCGGGAGCGGCATCGCGCTCGATCATGGATACATCGCCGTCGACGAACTGTTACGGACAAGCGCTCCAAACGTTTATGCGGCGGGTGACGTGACATGTTTTTTCGATCCCGTCTTCGCCCGGCGCCGTCATATCGAACATTGGGACAATGCGATCAAGCAGGGCCGCCTGGCCGCTTTCAACATGATGGGACGCAGGCTCCGCTATGACGAGGTGTCGTACTTTTACTGCGATTTGGGCGACCTCAGCTTCGCCATGCTGGGCGCTCCCGAGGAGGCAGACGAGTGGATCGAACGAGGCTCGCTGGATAAGCGATCCTATGCCCTGTTCTACCTCAAGAATAATGTACTTCGCGGCCTCTTTTCGTGTGGAAGGCCCGCTGCCGAGACCCGTACTGCCGAAGGGCTCATTCGTTACCGGGTCAACTTGAGCGGCATAAAGGGACGCTTGCGAGATCCGGCGTTTGCTCTTGAACAAATCCCGGAACAGACCGCGCTGATCCTTCAAGGCGGCGGCGCGCTTGGCGCATTCGAGTGCGGCGCCGTGAAAGCTCTCGAAGAGGAGCAGATATTCCCCGACATCGTCGCGGGCGTTTCGATCGGTGCATTCAATGGTGCGATCGTTGCTGGAAACCCGCGTCACGCGGCGCAAGCGCTGGAGGCGTTCTGGGCAGAGCTCGCCGTCGTCACGCCTAACGTGCCGCTGCTGGCGCCATTCATGTGGGACGAAAAAGCCGCCGTGGCGATGAACATACTGGCCTTTGGCGTGCCGAAGTTTTTCAAACCCCGGTGGCTGCCGCCCTACTACGATTTGACCAGCTCGCCTGCGAACTGGATCAGCTTTTACGATCCAACGCCAATAAAAGCATTGATTGCGAAATACGTGGATTTCGCCGCGCTTAAAACGAGCCCCGTCCGCTTGCTCATCAGCGCCGTTAACGTCACGACGGCGGCACTTGAGGTCTTCGACAGCTACGTCGACGATCTCACGCCCGATCATGTTCTGGCGAGCGGCAGTTTACCGCCGGGCCTGCCGTGGACGGTCATCGCGGGCAAGCCTTATTGGGATGGCGGCATCGTGAGCAATTCGCCGCTCGATCTCTTCATCGACCGCTGCGGACCGGATGGCAAGCGCATCTTTGTTATCGACCTATTCCTGGGGCATAGGAGGCTGCCGTCGAATATGATGGAGGTTTTGGCCCGCCGCGACGAGATCGTTTACGCGGAGCGGATACGCACCGATGAGCGCTACCGCGAAACGGTCAACGCTTATCGCGGGCTTGTCGATGACATCTTAGGGCGCCTTGAGCCGGATGAAATCGCGAGAATTAAAGAGCGGCCGGGATACATCCAGCTTATGGGCGATGGTGCGCCCATGAGCGTCGTCCGGCTTGTGCGCCCGGCTCACGAGGGAGAACAAGCCTCACGCGACTACGACTATTCGGATAGTGCAATCCAAGGCTACAAGGCCGAGGGGTACGCGGTTGCAAAGCGGGCGATCTGCCGGAAGTGAGTTTTCGCTCAACATTCGGTTGGGCTGAAATTGCACAGCCGTCATCCCGGAAACGCCAACGGCGTTATCCGGGATCGTTACGAATGCCGGCACCCTTGAAGGTCCCGGATACGGCGCTTGGCACCGTTCCGGGATGACGGCCTAAATCCTGCAGTTGAGGCTGGCCCGGCGAGAGAATGAATTCAGGCGGGATCAATCCGGCCGCTCGGCGGTACGGCGCCTTTCCATGCGGTCGGCGTTCCTCTCCTGCGCGCGCCGCTCGGCGGCTTCCTGGCGGGCGCGGCGTATAGCCGCTTCTTGACGAAGTTGCGCCGAGCGCTTTTCCAGCCGCGCGGTGTACTGGGCCTGCGCCCGGCGCTCCGCGGCCTCGCGGCGCGTCATGGCCTCGTGGCGCTCCGCAACCTCCTGGTGCCCCTCAGCTTGCTCACGCGTTGCCGTGTTGCGCTGCCGCTCGGTGTATCTTGCCCGCGCCCGGCGCTCGGCCGCCTCCTGACGGGCGCGGCGCTCCATGGCTTCTTGACGTTCCCGCCGCTCCTCTTCCTGACGCACCTCCGCCAGATGCCGGCGCTGCTGCGCCTGCCTGGCCTCGGCCATGCGAACCCGGTTCTTTGCCTCTTCAATGAAGGCCCCGCTTGTGGGGCTGGCAGCAATCGCACCGGGCGCCTTGGCAGGGGTGGTCAGGTACTCTTCCTTGGGAGTGAAGTTCTCCGCCGGCAGAATCTGGACCAGCCTGAAGCCGTTCGCTTTCAGGTTGACGAGAATGCTGTCAAGCGCGTCGACCGTGACTTTCCTCGTATCGTGAAACTCGATGACGCCCTTTCCAGCTTGGTAGACGCGCTCCAGCGTGCGGTTCGCGAACTTGGTTGGCGTAAGGCCGGGCTCCAAGTCGCCGGATGCGACGTCGACAGGCCACAGGCTCACGCCGCGCTCCTTGAGGTAATCGAGAGTGGCCGGTGGAATGGTCTGTCCTGGCTCGCTAAAGAAAGGCGCGACCTCGCCGCCCGATGCCTTGGCTACAGCCGCAAAACCCTTCTCGATCTCCACTTGCGCGCCTTCGCTGGGCAGGGCCGCGAGATTGGGTGCCGTGGACCAGGGGCCTGCTGCGATGGTATGGCCTCTGCGCGCCACGTCGCGAACCGCGTCGGGGCTCGCCATGGCCGCGTTCCCCGCGAAGAAGAAGACCGCCTTTGCACAACGATGGTCGAGGATATCCAGAATGTACCGCGTATAGGCAGAATTCGGCCCTTGATCGAAAACCAGCAGCACTTCCTTATCGCGCAATTCCAGCGGCGAGGGCGTATCGGGGGCCGCGGGAGCGTCCTTTGCCGGGCGGTACACGGGGCCGCCAGCGGAATCTATTGCGACAACCCGGGAAAGGAAGCTGCCTTGCTCGCTATAGTTGCACTCAGCGGCGTTTGCCGCGCTTAAGTAGAAAACGGCTGTTAACAAGCAAAACGCGCGAACCACCATTGCCGCCCCCTGAAAGCGCAGAAGCTCTATAAGTATAAGCTTTCAGTGCTGGGCTCAAGCCCCCTGTTACAATACGCCCCGCTTGAACCCGATCACTTGGTCTTGCCCTTCGGGGGCAAACTTCTGCAAGTTCATGTGCTCGGCGTAGATCCAGCGGACGGTGCGGGTGGCGGATCGCATGATGACGGTATGGGTCTCGACCTGACCGTCGGAAAATTTCACGCCGTTCAACAGCGAGCCGTCGGTGACGCCGGTCGCCGCGAAGATAATGTCGCCCGATGCCATATCCGCGGTGGAGTATTTGCGTGTGAGGTCTCTGATCCCGAGAGCCTCGGCACGCTTGACATGCTCGGCGTTCAGCGGACTTAAGCGGCCCTGTATCTGGCCGCCGGTGCAGCGAAGCGCCGCAGCCGCCAGCACGCCTTCCGGCGCACCGCCCGTGCCTATATAAATATCGATGCCGGTGTCCTCCGGCTCGCAGGTATGGATGACGCCCGCGATATCGCCATCGCCAATGAGCGCGATTGCCGCGCCCGCCGCCCGGATTTCCCCGATTAACTTCGCGTTACGGGGCCGGTCCAGCACGCAGGCCGTGATTTCCCGGACCTGAACGCCCTTCGCTTCCGCGAGCCTGTTGAGGTTCTCGGCCACGCTCAAATCCAGGCTCACAAGGCCAGCCTCGTAACCGGGGCCGATGGCGATTTTCTCCATATAAATGTCGGGTGCGTGCAAAAGGCCACCACGCTGGGCGATGGCCAGCACGGAAAGCGCGCCTGGAAGCGACTTCGCGCATAAACTTATGCCTTCGAGCGGATCGACGGCGATGTCGACCTCGGAGCCGCCCCGGCCGATCTCCTCGCCGATATATAGCACCGGCACTTCGTCCTGCTCGCCTTCGCCGACTACGACACGGCCGGAAATCGGCAGGTCGCTCAGCTCGCGCCGCATCGCCCGGGCCGCAGCCACGTCCGCCTGCATCTCATCGCCCCGGCCGCGAAAATCTGCCGCAGCCACCGCCGCGGCCTCGGTTACGCGTGCGATGTCGAGCGTAAGCGTGCGCATAAGCGCGTTTGCCGGCCCAGATTGCTTTTCCATGAGCGGTTCCCAACCAATTTATTCCGCGACAGAAGCAGACTATAGCGCCTCAATGCGGATCATTTGCGGCGCGCCCTGCACATGGCCATCCTTCACGATCGAATCCAGGGCGCTCCGAAGCAGATCTTCGCGCGTGCGGTGCGTTATCATGACAACCGGAGTGGCATCGCCTTCTTGCCCCGGCCGGCCGAAGCCCGGCAGGTCCGGCGCCTCGCGCTTCTGGACGACGCTTTCGAGCGAAATGCGCTGCTCCGCCATGCGCGTCGCGATGGCCGCGATGGCGCCAGGCCGGTCGTACACGGAAAGCCGGATGTAATATCCGCCTTCGTGGGTTTGCATCTGCGAGCGGCTCTGGCTTTCGAGCTTTGCCGCCGGCAGGATGAAGGGCGGGCCCATATGTCCGCGCGCGATGTCGATGATGTCGCTTGCCACTGCGGAGGCTGTGGGCCGCGAGCCGGCGCCGGGCCCCACGAGCATGATCTGGCCCACGAAATCGCCCTCGACGGCAACGCAGTTCAGCACGCCATCGACGCTGGCCAGCGCGCTCGCCTTCGGTATCATGGTTGGCGAAACGCGCGCCTCGATACCGCTGGCCGTTTTGGCCGCCACGGCCAGAAGCTTGATGCGGTAGCCAAGCTCATCCGCCGCCCGGAAGTCGGCGGGCGTGATGCCGCGGATGCCTTCCAGATGCACTGCGCCGAAATCCGGCCTCACCCCGAACGCCAGCGCCGCGAGCAGCGTGAGCTTATGGCCGGCATCCTGGCCATCCACATCGAATGTCGGGTCCGCCTCGGCATAGCCCAGGGCTTGCGCCTCGGCCAGCACCTCAGCAAACGGCAGGCCTTCGCGCTGCATGCGGGTGAGGATGTAATTGCTCGTGCCGTTCAGAATGCCGTAAACGCGCGAGACGGAGTTGCCGAGCAGGCTTTCCCGCAACGTTTTCACGATGGGGATGCCGCCGGCCACCGCAGCTTCGAAATTGAGCGAGACGCCGCTCTTTTCCGCGAGCGCCGCAAGCTCCGCACCATGGCGTGCGAGCAGCGCCTTATTGGCGGTCACGACATGCTTGCCGGCAGCGAGCGCCGCTTTCACGCTTTCCAGCGCCGGCCCGCTGTCGCCACCCATCAGCTCGACGAAAACGTCGATATCCGCCGAAACCGCGAGTGAGACAGGAGCGTCGAACCACGGTGCGCTGGTCAGCTTGGCGCCTGGCTCCTCGCGCGAGCGGGCGCACACGCCGGCAATTGCAACCGGCCTGCCGCACTTTTCCGCTATCGCCTCGCCATGCTGGGTCAGCAGCTGCAAGAGCCCGGAACCTACCGTTCCCAATCCGGCAATACCAATCCGCAGCGGTTCGTTCGCTTTCATGGTGCTCCTTGCAAGTATGGCCCGCTAGCGGGCTTGGCCTTGTGCGAAGGGTATGACGTTGTGGAGGTTCACATCCGCGGAGGCGAGGAACTTCTTGATCGCGCGCCCGGCCTGCCGGATCCGGTGCTCGTTCTCGACCAGCGCGAGGCGGACATGTCCTTCCCCGTACTCGCCGAAACCCACGCCTGGCGAAACGGCCACGCCGGCCTTTTCGAGCAGGAGCTTCGAGAACGCTAAAGAGCCGATTTGCTCCATGGCTGGCGGGCAGCGGCGCCCAGGCGAACATCGTGCCGGGAGGCGAGGGAATGTCCCAGCCCGCGCGGTGCAGGGATTCGACCAGGCAATCGCGCCGGCTCTTGTAGGTCTGGCGCATCTCCTCGATGCACTCCTGCGGGCCGTTTAGTGCGGCGGAGGCGGCGACTTGGACTGGCGTGAACGCACCGTAATCGAGATAGGATTTAACGCGCGCCAGCGCCGCGACGAGCCGCTCGTTGCCGACGGCGAAGCCGATGCGCCAGCCGGGCATCGAGTAGGTCTTCGACAGCGACGTAAACTCAACGGCGACATCCATCGCGCCCGGCACTTGCAGGATCGAAGGCGGCGGCTCGTTGCCGAAATAGATTTCCGCATAGGCGACATCGGAAAGCAGGATGAGGTCGTGCTTCCTCGCGTAGTCCACCATTTCTTTGTAGAAATCGAGGCTCGCCATGATCGCGGTCGGGTTGGACGGATAGCTCAACACCAGCGCAAGCGGCTTTGGAATGCTGTGCCGGACGGCCTTGTCCACGGCGACGAGAAAATCGTGGTCCACGCTGGCCGGGATATGGCGCATGGCCGCGCCGGATATGATGAAGCCGAATTCGTGGATCGGATAGGTGGGATTAGGAACCAGAATGACGTCGCCCGGCGCGGTGATGGCCTGCGCCATATTGGCAAAGCCTTCCTTCGAGCCAAGGGTCGCCACGACTTGCGTGTCAGGATTGAGCTTCACGCCGAACCGCCGCTCGTAATACGCCGCCTGCGCGCGCCGGAGGCCCGGGATGCCGCGCGATGCCGAGTAGCGGTTGGTCTTCGGCTTGGAGACCGTCTCCACCAGCTTTTCGACGATGTGCTCGGGCGTGGGCAGATCCGGATTTCCCATGCCGAAGTCGATGATGTCTTCACCGCGCGCTCGGGCCGCGGCCTTGAGCTTATTCACTTGCTCGAAGACATAGGGCGGCAGGCGTTTGATGCGGTGAAATTCTTCAGTCATGACCTCAGTGCTTTCCAGATGTGAAAATGGCTCTCGCTTGGGCGGAGCGGCCCTTTTACCTATAATGCCTGACGCGCGCCTGTGTCTATGAGCATTGCGGTTTGCAAACAGAAGCTGGGCAGCCTTGCGGTGGTGTCATCCCGGCCAAGCGGTTGCTGCGTCCGGCATGGCAGCTTGCGAGGGAATTTGGCCGCTTGCTGCAAACCCCGGCTGTCGTAGCGGGGCCGGACTAGCCGCGACAGAGCGTCTGAAAAAATCGAAATTGCAGACTTCGGCGAGACACCGCAGCGTCATTCCCGCGAAGGCGGGAATCCATTTCAGCCGCTGGAACAAGACCTTAGCGTGGGTCCCCGCCTCCGCGGGCCGGATTTCAACCGGTTCGGCGATTTTTTCACACGCTCGACACAGCGGGGATGCCGCCGCTTTTTCGCTTGTCCGGCAGCGGGCGATATTACTGGCCTTGCTTGGCCTGCGAGCCGGTGGGGCTGCCGTTCTGGGCTTGATCGCCCTTCTGGAGATCCTGGAGCGCCTTTTGACGCTCCTCGGGCGTCATGACGTTGGTCAAATCCGACACCTTGCCGAGGGTTGGCCAGCTTGGGTCCGAGGAGCAGGCGCCTAGCCCTGTGCAGAGCGCCAGCGCAAGAACGGCCGCGGCGGCGCCGGTCATCCGGCGCGCGGTGGTTCGCGCTGTTAATTTACGCAACGCACCCAGTGTATGGTATGCCATTGCCCGCCCCCGAATCATCTGCCTGTCTATTCTTTAGCGCGGCGCAAAAAAAAGTTCTAGTGCCTGCTTCTCAAAGAAATTGTAACAAGATCGCGCGGCGGCGTTTAGGCGGGAATGCGGCGCAACCGCGCAACATTTAAAATTTTCCCGGCCAGTTACACGGATGCCTAATAATCGGCACTTGAATTAATTGCCTTGCCGTGCCCGGCCATGCTCCTCGGGGGTTTAGCACTTCGGATCAGCCAAGACGGCCGCGCCGCAGTGTTCGCGGCGCTCAGGAATAGCCCAAAAGCAAAGGTCAAGAGCATGAAGAAGCAAATATCGCGCGCCTTCCGGCTTTGCATGGTTGCAGGTCTCGTCCTGCCGGTCTTCGCCACTGCCGCGGATGCAGCCAAAATGAGCGGCAGGCAATGCCGGCAGGAGTGGCGGGCAAACAAGGCCACTTACCGGTCGGAAGGCAAGACGCGGCGGATATTCATGATGCAATGCCGCGGCGGAGGCATGCAGCCGGCCCAGCCCGCGCCGAGCACCAGCACCACGCATTAGCACCGCACCAAGCCAAGCGCTCCTTCATCGCGAGGCGGCCTTGGCCGCGGTGGCGATCCAGACCGCCACTGCGGCCAAGGGCCTGGATCGCTTTGCTGAGTTCACTCCGGCCCCCGGCCTAAATCCGGCGCGGCTCTCGCTGGGCCTTCACCCCAAGGGTGAAGGCGTCGGCTCACGGGTTGTGAGCGCCATTCCCGCCATGCGAGCATGTGAAAAAATCGCCGAATTGGCTGAAACGCTTGAAATCCGGGCCGCAGCGTCGTCCCCGCGAAGGCGCATACGCGCTAACATAAAGCTGGAATTGCTTGGTAACATCGTTTTCGCGGAGGTTCGAGCAAATGGCGATTGAGGGCGGCCGTGATGTAAGGATGCGGCATGAGCACGGGCATGATCGCCGCAAGCAGCGCCTTGGCTGCGAGGCACGTTAGCCGCCAGAGCGCTGGCGATGTTAGGCGGCCATGCGGGGAGAGATTTCGGGCGCGCTGACTTGCGGCTCGATGAGCAGGACCATCAGGAGATGCGCCAAAATCCAGGTCTTGGCTACAGCTGGGTCCTCGCCCGGCGGCGCCGAAAGACCGATGAGGCTTTTCAAGCGCTTGAATGCCATTTCGATGCGCCAGCGGGCGCGGTAGAGTTCGCCGATATCGCTGGTTGAGAAGGTTTTTGCGTCGAGCGAGGTGACGAGGATAACCCATTCGGCGGCAGCCAGCGTGCCCTCGGAAATGACATTGCCTTCCCGTTGCGCGGCGCGCCGCGCTTTGGCTTGCGACTTTTCAGCCGCCTCCGGCGGCTTGCGGAAGGCGACAAGACGGAGGGCCAGCGGCATAGCTTTCTTGCGTGCAACCCAGATGGGCCTATCGAGAACGCCCGCGCTTTCCGCGCCTTTGAGAGCGGCCAGGATATCGAACGGCTTGCGGTTCCTGTCGAGCCAGCGTGCCCCTTTCCAGCCGGCGCGCACAATGACATCGGCGCCCTGCTCCAAGACGTGCGCCAGAGGATCGGGATGGAGGAAACCCAAGAGTGAGCGCTTGCCGCTCACGATAAACGTTCGCTCTCCGGCGATGGCGATATCCCCTTTTGCAAACGGCGTGCGATCGAGCCGCTCGCCGCCACAAGTGAGCGCTTGTCGCTCACGATAAACGTTCGCTCCATCAGTCAGCTCGATAAAGCTAAAGCGCTCGGCTGGAAGGTCGAAGGTGCAATGAAGCCGCCATAGGGGCAAAAGGGCGGGCAATCACGCTGAAGCGGGCGCGCGGATGAGTTCGGCCAAGCTTTGCACGGCCGGTGCGTCCGGCACGCCGAGGCGGTCGCCGAGATAGTCCCAGAAGCTGATCGCCTGCTTGGCGCAGGTTTTCATGAGGCCCAGGAACGCGTCGCGGCTATCGCGGCCCAGATCGGTGCGGGTGCCGGCGGAGGTTTTGCGCCTCGTCACTTGGCAGCGGATATCGTTTTCCGAGCCGTTGGTGTGCAACGGGATCTCCGGCCGTTTCAGCACCGCCAGCAGGTCTTCTTTCTGGGCATGCAGCCGCGCCAGCAGCCTGTCGAGTGTGGCAAAGCCCGTCTCCGTGGAAAAGATGCTATCGAAGCGGCGGCTCAGCTTCCTCGCCCGGCGCCGGGCTGGCGCCTGGCGGTAAGCTTTGAGATCCTTGTAGAGCCGCCAGATGCGGGCACGGATGCGCTCCTTGGCCTGGACGTGCGCCTCGCAGAACGTGTCGAGCTTGTGGATGAGGCGTTCTGCATGAACCCAGCAGAGCGCGTGCTCCGCAATCTTGAACTGTCCGGCGCCATCGGAGACGATCACCGTGCCGTCCAGGAGTCCTTGTTCCGCAATCGAGCCCCATAAAGCGCCTTCGGTTGCGATCTGGACCGGATCGGGACGGACCTTAAGATCGGTGAGGCCGAGCTTTTGAAGATGCTCCATGAAGGCGTCGCGGCCGGTAAAGCGCTGGTCTGCGCCCGCCAAGAGGGCGATGGTTGCCTGCGGCAGCTTATGATCGCGCATGTAATCGAGGGCTGCGGCATTGATGACGTAATCGTCCTGCCCGGCCCGCAGCAGTTCCAGGAAGTTGAGGCGGCTCTTCGAGTATGTGGTCGCGAAAAAGGCGAAGCGATCGTTGCCGATATGGGTGCAAAAGCCGTTCTTGGCCTTATGCCGGGCACCCGTATCGTCGACCGTAATCCAGCGCGCCGAGCCAAGCCCCGCACGCAGCACCTCCCTGGCTTCGGCGAGGAAGGCGTCCTGCTTGCGGCTGAGCAGCCGCACGATTTGCCGCTTGGAGATATCGATGCCCAAGTCTTGCAGCAGGGTAAGCAGGCGCGGGATGGTCACTTGCCCCTGGTGGTATTGGCTCAAGATGAAGCGCTTGAGTTCCGGGCCGAAATGGCTGGCCGTACCGGCCGGCAGCGCGGCCACTACCGTCTCGCCCGAGGGCAGCAGCCAGCGCTCGCGCCGGTAACGGATCGTCCATGGCTTGATGACAATGTCCTGAACGATGAAGTCTTCATAGCCCTTGAAGCGGGCGCCTGCCGGCAGGTTGTCTGGCTTGCCAATCCGTGTTTCGTTTATGCTGAGCTTCGTCCGCTTGGCGCCGCGCCGGCCCTTCCGGCGGCTGCCTTTGGCAGCGGAAGCCTCCGCCGCCTTCTCCATGCCGCTGGGCTTGAGCTTCGGCCGCCCCTTCAAGCCCTTGAGCCGCGCGATCTCCTCGCGAAGCTTCACGTTCTCTGCCTTCAGCCGGGCGTTCTCCTCCAGAGCCTGCAGCAGCAACGCCTTCAGCTCTTCGAGGCCAGCCCCGGAAATGTCCTTTGGTGATTCGGCCATGCCCAAGGGGAGTCAGAAATTGAGTCTCTTGTGAGTCGCGCCTCAGTGACTTGCCCGGCGTTTTGCCCCTATTACATGAAGCCGCCATAGGCCATTGTTTTCCCTTGCTTCCTTGCCGGCTTTTGGAACCGTCGTCCCATCGAGACGCCGGATGCGCCTGCCGCCCGCCGTAGGCACGGCCCCACCCCCAAGCAACTGGCCTACGAGGTGTTCCATCCAGGCGCCGCTGTTGCGCAGGCGCTGCAGCAAAGCCACATTGGAAAGGTCCGCAAGACCGGCGGAAGCTGCCCAGGCGCTGGTGGACCTGAGACCCATGCCGCCGAGGCAATAGGCCAGGATCAGCCGGAGCAGATCGATGGCGGACTTCACCGCCCGGGGCCGAAGGAAGGCCCGCGTCTCGTGGGCAGAGGCGTCAATCGCAGCCACGCCGCCAAGCCGTGACAGCGTTGTCTGCCAGAGTTCGTTCAGAAGCGATTCGTGAGTCATGCCATGCTAGAATCTGACTCAATTCCACATGGCAAGCCTTATGTTAGCGCGTATGCGCGGAGGCGGGGACCCATATAACAACTTGTTCCAGCTTGATAAATGGATTCCCGCCTTCGAGCGTGTGAAAAAATCCCTGCGCCGGCGGCCGGGCTGTGATTTACTCAAGCGGAGACGAATCGGCGGCGAGGGCAGGCGATGACGAAGGGTACGGGCACGGCGCGGATTATCGAAGCGGACCGCTCGCAATTGGGCTGGGACCTGGTTGACTTGGACGCCTGGCTGTCCGCGGATCATCTGGCGCGCGTAATCTGGGCCTTCACGGGAACTCTCGACCTTTCGGCTCTTTATGCGGCGATCAAGTCCGTGGAGGGCGAGGCAGGGCGCCCGGCCATCGATCCGCGCGTTTTGCTGGCGCTTTGGCTTTATGCGACAGCCAAAGGCATCGGTTCGGCGCGCGAGCTTGACCGGCTTTGCAGCCGCGACCTCGCTTATCGCTGGCTCGCAGGCGGGGTTCCGCTCAACTACCACACTCTGGCAGACTTCCGTGTTGGGCAGGCCGCCTTCCTCGATAAGCTTCTGACGGACAGCCTGACGGCGCTGCTGGCGGCAGGTGTGCTCAAGCTGGAAGAGATCATTGTTGACGGCACGAAGATCAGGGCTCCGGCCAGCCGCAAATCCTATTTGCGGGCTGAGCGGCTCGAAGAGGTGGAGAAGGCCGCCAAGGCGCGGGTGGAGAGCCTAAAGGCCGAGGTTGAGGCCGATCCCGCGGCCTCCAGCCGTCGCAGCCAGGCCGCGCAAGAGCGCGCGGCGCGCGAGCGCCTCGAAAAGATAGAAGCTGCGCGCGAGGCTCTTAAAAAGCTCGAAGCCGAAAGGGAGGCGCGCAAGAAGACGCACCCCAAGGACGAAAGCAAAAAGAAGGAGCCTGCGGCATCCACCACCGATCCCGAGGCACGCCGCATGCGCTTTGCGGATGGCGCGGTGCGGGCCGGATATAATGCGCAGCTTGCCGTCACCTCAGACCATGGTTTTATCGTTGGGATCGATATAACGGACCGCCGGAACGATGCAGGCTTCGCCCGCCCCATGGCCGAAGCCGTCGAGGCCCGCCTGGGCCAATCGCCAAGCCGCCTACTCGCCGATACGAACTATGCCACGGCAGAGGATATTGAAGCGCTTGGCGGCAGGGAAGAAAATCCCATCGACGTTTATGCGCCGCCGCAGCCCGTGAAGGAAGGCACCAAACCGGAAAACCAGGCCCGGCGAAAGGCCAAGCTCGCCAAGGAGCCGGCCGCCGTCAAGGACTGGCGGCAGAGAATGGAAACCCCGGAAGCCGCGGAAAAGATGAAAAAACGCAAGCGCATCGAACTCGTCAACGCCCAAACCAAGGATCGCGGTTTGGATTATCTTCCCGTCCGGGGCCTCGTCAAAGCCAAGGCCATCGCGCTTTGGCATGCGCTCACACATAACCTCATGACCGCCATCAGGCTGGATGCCGTTACACTCAATGGAATGGCGGCGGCAGCATGACCCGGGACGGCCCCCCTCGCAAATCCTGCCCCGGCACGGCTTGGCGTGCCTCAATAACGCGCCGGGGAGGCAAAAAACGAATTTTTTCACACGCTCCTTCGCGGGAATGACGCTGCGGAAGGGCGCAAGCGGCCTCGAACGCCACAGCGGAAACATCGGGGTAATCAAGTTCCGGGATGACGCCGCTGGATGAACCAATCGAACGGATTCCGCCTGTTCCATTGCTGCTGCGGCCCAAGGCCGAGGCGGTCACATTAGCTTGATGGAAGCCGCCCGGGGCCAAGCGTGTTAGGCTTTATAGAGCCTTCGGCACGCACACGGATGGAGCGAACGGCAATGAGCTGGCAGCCCGCGGAAGACCCTGTTCCCGGCGACCGCCGGTCCTGCGACGCGATTGAGATCGTGATTGTGCCCCGGGTTCGCGATCTGGGCGGTTTCAGCGTCCGCCGCGCGCTCCCCTCCGCCAGACGGCAGATGGTGGGGCCTTTCATATTCTGGGACCAAATGGGGCCCGCGGAGTTCGCGCTTGGTGAAGGCATCGGCGTCCGGCCGCATCCGCATATCGGGCTTGCCACCGTGACCTACCTGTTCGAGGGCGAAATCGTGCACCGCGACAGCCTCGGCTCGGCGCAAGTCATCGCGCCAGGCGATGTGAATTGGATGACGGCTGGCAAGGGCATCGTCCATTCGGAGCGCAGCGCGGCGGAATGGAAAGCGAAAGCCAACCGCCGGATGTTCGGCATCCAGAGCTGGGTCGCGCTGCCCAAGGCCGCCGAGGAGGCCGCGCCCGAATTCTTCCATCATGGCGCTCAGTCGCTACCGACGATCGAGGCCGAAGGCAAGCGTGTGCGCATCATCGCAGGCTCGCTTTTCGGCCAAACCTCGCCGGTGCACACCTTTTCCAGCATGTTCTACGCGGACGTTGCGCTGGACGCGGGCGCCAAGGCGCCTCTCCCCGCGGAGCACGAGGAGCGCGCCATCTATATCGCCTCCGGAACCGTCGAAATCGCGGGCGACCGCTTCGAAAGCGGCCAGCTTCTCGTCTTCCGGCCAGGCGGCGAAATCACGATCGCAGCAGTAGCGCCGAGCCGCCTGCTTTTCCTGGGCGGCGAGCCCATGGACGGCCCGCGCCACATCTGGTGGAATTTCGTCTCGTCCTCGCGCGAGCGGATCGAGCAGGCGAAGGAGGACTGGGCACAGAAGCGCTTCGGCCTTGTGCCTGGTGACGAGCAAGATTTTATCCCGCTCCCGGAGTAGCCCAGGGGAAATAGCCCTCAGGATCGCTTAGCGGAGAAACCCCGTCGCACTATGCGATGCCCAGACGAGCGCTGTGACCGCGAACGACACTAAAAGCCAAATCGCTGCATGTTTCGTGAATGATGCCACTTCATGGATGAGACTTGGCTTGTTGCCGCGAATATAATCGCACCTGAGATCGTGAAGCATGGGTTTGGCCGTATTCCTTAAAGCTGCTACTAAAGTTGTGTAAGCTCGAGGCTTTGCCGCCGCCGCGCGGCATCCGAAGATGCGGCTTTGCGGCGCCGGGGTTGGAGGGTAGATGTATAGACCTCATAGGGTTTCGCGAAGCTTGTGCCTCGCTGTCAGGGGTCTGAGTTATCACATCCGTTGCTGGGGGCCAGAGGCGGGCGAGCCTTTTGCACTGCTTCATGGCGGGCGCGACGCTTCGGCCACGTTCCAATTCATGGTGGATTGCTTCGAGCGCGACTGGCGGATCATGGCCCCCGATTGGCGCGGCCATGGCAAGAGCGAGCGCGTGCCGCAGGGCTACTGGTTCCCGGATTACCTGGCCGATCTGGACGCCATTCTGGAGCAGCTTTTCCCCGGCCGGCCCGTGCCGCTGGTGGGCCATAGCCTCGGCGGCAACGCTGCCTGCACCTATGCCGGCCTGCGCCCCGAGCGCGTATCGCGGCTCGTCTCGCTCGACGGCTTCGGCCTGCCCGATCTGGGTCCCCAGGCCGCGCCCGCGCAGCTCCAGCGTTGGCTTGCGGGCTGGCGCGAACCGCCGCCCCCGCACAAAACTTACGCCAGCGTCGCGGAAATGGCCGCGCGCCTGCGCCAAGCCAACCGGCGGCTCGACGAAGCGAAGTCGCTCTTCCTCGCCTCCGAACTCAGCGAGCGCTTGCCAGACGGCCGCTTCACCTGGGACTTCGATCCGCTCCACCGCGCCCCCTTCGCCACGCTGCACCGCAAGGCCGAATGGGCCGCCTGCCTCGCCCTAGTGCGCGCGCCAACGCTGTTCATCGGCTCGGACCTGCCGTTCCCGCCAGCACTCCGGGACGAGCCCGAGGGGCTTGCGGCGCGGGCAGCGGCCATTCCGGCTGCGCGTTTCGAGCGCATCGCGGGCACAGGCCACAATCTGCACCACGACGAGCCCGAAGCTGTCGCGCGGTTGGTGGAGGGCTTCCTCGCCGAAGGTTAGGGTGAGGCGCCAATTTTCAACTTGGGTGCAATTATAGAAGAAAACGTCTTACCTAAGCGTTACGCGCCGGGCGGGCGATCGAGACGCTTAAGTGTTTGATGTGGCGCAATAAACAATTAGTTGTCGCTGGCTTGCGGTGCAGCCGAAAATTGATTTTTGGGGTTAATGCGCGCAAGAATTTATGATTAACGGGATTCTGGAAACGTCGAATCGAGGCAAAAACGCGCAAAATTTCGCAAAAAGCGGCGGGCGAAAAATACGAGGCGCGCCCGTTAACCATGCCAAAATTAACTATAGCAGGCGCCTACCGATGCCGTACCGGAAAACGGGACGCCAAATCGCCTCCTATAACGGTGTATTTACCAACGGTAGGGCGTAGCCGTGCGCCGGGCACCCTCTTGCGCTACTTATGCTTGGGAGCGGCAGCTTGGCGCTTCTTGCCCGCGGCTCCGTGCGCTGAACTCCGGGACCGGCGCTGCGCCTCCCGCGCGCGCCACATCGCCTGTAGCTGCTGCGAGCGGCGCATCATGTCCATCTGGTTCATCATCTGCTGATGCTGCATCATAAACTGGGCGTTCGCGGAAGGGCTCTGCGCCTGCACAGCATCTGTGCTCAAAAGCGAAAGTAGCGCGGCAGCAGCCAGCGCGTTTATGCGCATCCACAACATGCGACCCTCCCTGGATGTAACTAAAATCTGAGTAAATTGTCAGTGTGGCCGCATTATGCAGGCGGCCATGAATAATTCTCAAGCTGTTGATATCGCGGAAAAATAGGTCGGCCGCAGTATCCGGATGTGCAAGTTTTTTGGGCTTATCCCCCGGTTTTCTTGCAAATTGCTCCGGCGGTTTTCTCCAGCGTCACCGAGACCGGAACGGCGCGGGCAATCATAGCTACCCCCCGGCGCCGGCCGCTTCGCGATCCTTTTGCCGTATCTCCTCGCCGAGCCGGACCATTTCGTCGAAGCCTTCATCGTCCCGCGCCCAGCCGAAGGTGGAGCGCCAATCCCGCGCGGGCTTCTTGCCTGCCACGATTTCGGTCAGCGCGCGCACCTGACGCTCCAGAGCATCCACGCGCTCATCCAATGTCGCTTGCACGAGGATCTTGCCTCTCAAACTTACATTTGCGGTCCTATCGTAGTTCGGGCCGGGCGCATTCCTTCTCAAGCGGCACGGCCGCCGGGACTTCGCCAATCGCTCAAACGATTCATTCTGTCTTGGGTCGAAACCGGACTTGCCGTTGCGATAAGACCCCGGCAGCTTGCCCTTCAGCTGCAGACGCCGATCAAACCCTCATGGTGAGGCACCACGTTGACAATCCCCGGCTCACTTGTGCCCCGTTTTAGAGGATACGGCCCGCTTGACCGGGCATCTCTAAGAAAGATTGGGCGACGTTACACTCCCCATACCAGGGGACAAGATGTAGAGATTCCGAAATCGGCGGGAAGTGCGCTATGAATGATCAAGCACCTCTAATGGGGATAATCTCGTGAGAATAGTCTATCTTGACGAAGGGGGAATATCCCACAACGAACCAGCCTTGTGCGTGGCAGGCGTTATGATTCATGGCGACAACCAATGGAGAGAGGTGGAAAGAGCGATTGACGATTTGATTGCCGCTTACATTCCGGAAGATGATCGATTGGATTTTGTATTTCATGCCACAGATATTTATCACGGAAGTGGATATTTTGGCAGATCAAAATGGGATCGTTCGACTAGAGAAGAGATATTGAAAAGTCTTGCTAAGACAATCGAAGATTATCATCTACCAATTGTTATTGGTGGCTACAAAAAAGATACATTTGCTGCTGGGCAGAATCTTTTCGAAGAGTGTGAAACGAACTTAAAGCATTCTACGATGCAGTTGACCTCAGCGATGGATTGCGCCATGTGGGCTGATCGATGGCTTGCGCGATATGCACCTCAGGAAAACGCGATGATCGTGGCTGAGGACACAGATCGAGTAAAGCCAATGATAAAGCGGGCAATTCGGACATTTCGAAGCGAGAAGCTTTTAGAGAGGGGGGGAATCAGCGAGTTTGACCGGTTGGAATTTGGTATGCCCCTTAAACGAATAGTGGATACCGTTCATTTCGCGGCCAAAGCAGATTCAAAACCACTACAGCTAGCGGATCTTTGCGCATTTTCGATTAATCGATACATGAAGGGCAAGCCTATGGATGGAGTGATACTAGACATTATTTTTAGGCATTGGCGGTGGTCCACAAAGCTTGCTGAAATTGCTTCCTGATTAAGTTTTTCGCTTTGGCAGAACGACCTCCTCGAGATCTCGATCAAATGCTTCAGGTCTTTCGCCCGCTCCACCTTCAATCTCTTACATGGGTTCCTTTTTCCTGAGAGTTTGTTTTCGGCCTAACGCGCGGGATGGCGCCCAGCCGGGCTCCCTCTGGCCCCCCCGCCGCTTCGCGACGATATTGTCCGGACGTTGCCGGGACGGGCAAAGCCGCATACGCTCGCCCAAAACAGCACGGGGAGGATTCCGGATGACAGAGGTTCTGACCTATCGCGGCGCGGTGCACACGTGGCATTGCGACCATATCGGGCACATGAACGTCATGTGGTATGTGGGCAAGTTCGACGAGGCGACGTGGAACCTGTTCGCGGGGCTCGGCATCACGCCGTCCTATGTGCGCGAGCAAGGCCGTGGCATGGCGGCGGTGCAGCAGAACATCGCCTATAAGGCGGAGCTTCTGGCCGGCGACGTGGTCGAGGTGAGGAGCCGTGTGGCCGAGGTGCGCGAGAAGGTGATCCGCTTCGTGCATGAGATGCGCAATGCGGAGACCGGCGCGGTTGCCGCGATTTGCGAGTTGACGGCCGTGCATACCGACCGGCAGACGCGCAAGGCCTGCCCCTTCCCCGCCGATGTCATGGCGAAGATCCAGGCGGCGATCCCGCCAGCGCCGGATCGCTAACGCGGGGCCCGGGCCAGAAACGCGGCAACCTCCCGCAATGCGTCATCGTAACGCCCGGCCAGCGCATGCCCGCCGGTTGGGAAAATCACAGCAGAGCCCTGCTGCACGCCGGCTGCGATCTGCCTTGCCCGCTCCGCGGTTCCAAACGCGTCGTCCTCCGCACTGACCGCGAGAACCGGACACGCAATTCGATCGAGCGCTAGCGGGTTGGGTGACGCCGCGGTTTTGAGATCGATTTCAATGCCGCTGGAGCGCGCGCTTATCGGGAGAAGATGGTCGAGAATGCGCTGCATGCGCGCCTTCTCGCTGGGCGGCGCGGACCCAACAACGGCGGCGTCCGTGCCGAGCATGATTTGGTCGAGGGCGCCGGGAAGCACCGGCCGCAGCTTCAAGAGCGCCCAGGTGACAAAGTCCGATCCCAGCATGGCTCTGGCCACGGCGCCGCCGAAGTTGCGCGTCCCCGGCGGGAGCTGCTTGGCCGGAACCAGAAGCACCAGCGCCCGGCAGCGGTCCGGATGGCGGGCGGCGAACTCCAGCGCGGACCATGCGCCGGCGGAGATGGCGGCAACCGCAACCTTGCCGATGCCGAGCCGGTCCAGGAGGGTGGCGTAAGCATCGGCCAAGGTGGCGGCGTCAAGTCCCGGCACCGCCGGCGACCGGAGATAGCCGAAGCGGGATGGCGCGATGAGTTCATACCCATGGCCGGCCAAGACCCCGGTCGTCTCCAGGGCCTGATCGAAGCCGCCCGCCGCCCCATGCACAACGAGAACCGGATCGCCCTTCCCGACCCTCGCATACTCCATAGGGCCAAAGGGTGTTTCCATCAGCTCGCTGCGGTCCTTCAAAAGGGCGCGGCCCTTGGAAAGATCGTATTGGAAGGCCGCATAGACGATAACAGCGCCGCCAATCGCAAGACTTAGAAGCCCTATAACGAGACGGGACATTTCAATACCGGGTTTGCAGATGCTGGAGTTACGGTTTGAGTTGTCCGGCTTTATCGTTCTCGGCGGTGTCACGGGCCAGCCGGTCGGCCCGCCGCAAGAGCGTTGGAATGCGGTGTTCGCCGTGCATGCCCGCCACAAGCGCCGCTGCCTTCGCCGTTTCGATGCCCGCCGCGGTCACGAGCAGCGGACGCTGGCTTTGGCCGCGAAGCACGGGCGCCGACCATGTGTCGTTCCGGAAAGCGCTCTTGGCCACGCCGATCACCGGCACGGCAGATCCGAGCTGCTCGAACAAACGCGCTCCCAGCCCCGGCTTGTCAGGGCCGAGCCAGACGTAGCCGTCTATGACATAGGCATCGGGCTTAACCTGCAGCCCTTGGATCACGGTCAGCAGCAGCGGCAGCTCCCGCTTGTAGAAGCTGCCCGGCTCATAGTCTTGCGGCGCGCCGGGCACGTGCTGGGCCACCTGCGCCGCTGGAGCTGGGGCTGTCCAGGACTCAGCCAGCACGCAGCCAACGCCTGCCGCGTCATGCAAATAAGCGACGTCGAGGATGGCAATCGAAGAACTCATAGCTACCGTTCAATGCATGGCTTTGCGCCAAGCTAGTTTCGCCGTGGCGCTAAGTCCATTTTCTCTTCCTGACTACCGTGATATTTCCGCCTGCGTTTGGGAAGCGCCCCTCACCCCTGCCCCTCTCCCGGCAAGCGCGCATCAGTTGGCCCCGTGGGTGAGTGCGTGCGACACCTTGCCCGGTTGAGGTTTGGCTTGGCGGATAAAATTTAGTAGGCCACTCAACTATTCAAACCCGAGGGAAACAACGGATGTCGATCGACAACGCGGTCTTAAGCTTCGCCGGCTTCATGGTCCTGCTCAGCCTGGCGCTGGGCATTTACGTCAGCCAATATTGGTTCCTGCTCACGGCCTTTGCCGGGCTGAACATGCTGCAGGCAGGATTTACAGGCTTTTGCCCGGCCGCGATAATCTTTAAGCGGCTGGGGCTCAAGTCTGGCTGCGCATTCAAGTAGGATTGGGGCCAACAATAGCGTCGCTCCACTCAGGTGAGGGGAGCGACGGTTATGCGGATTGCGGCCTGTCCATTTTAAGTGCGTCCGGAAAAGTGCGAAGCGGTTTTCCGATAAAGACGCACGACAAAACAAAGACTTAGACCCCGCTTTCGATTCCATCGAAAGCGGGGTCTAAGTGCGGTCCTCGAACGTATCGCAGGCGTTGATCGTGCCCTCGTCGTAGCCCTTCTTGAACCAGTGCATGCGCTGCCCGGAGGTGCCGTGCGTGAAGGAATCCGGCACAGTATAGCCGCGCGTGCTCTTCTGGATGGCGTCGTCGCCGATGGCCTCGGCGGCGTGCAGCGCGCTCTCGATATCGCCCGGCTCAAGCGTCTTGTTGATGCGATCCGTATTCTTCGCCCAAACGCCGGCGTAGCAATCGGCCTGCAGTTCCACGCGCACCTGCAGCGCGTTACGTTCCGTGCCGCCCGCCGCCGCCTGCATCTGCTGCACCTTGCCCAGCGTGCCGAGCGAGTTCTGGATATGGTGGCCCACCTCATGCGCGATCACATAGGCTTGCGCGAATTCGCCGGGCGCGTGGAAGCGCCGCTTTAGCTGGTCGTAGAAGGAAAGGTCGATGTAAATCTTGCGGTTGGTTGGGCAGTAGAACGGCCCCGTTTGCGCGCTCGCGAGCCCGCAGCCGGATTGGATGCCGCCACGGAACAGGACGAGCTTCGGCGGGGTGTAGCTGCGGCCCATGTCGCGGAAAGCCTTGGTCCATATCTCCTCGGTGTCGCGCAGCACGACCGAGACGAAGCGCTTCATGCTGTCGTCCGCGGCGCTGGCGGCTTGCGGCTGAGCGCTGTGCGGCATCTGGATCTGGCGTCCGCCGCCGGGCATCTCCATGCCGCCCCCGCCGCCCAGGATCACGCGCGGGTCGACGCCCAGCAGCAGCGCGATGACGACGATCACCAGGATGCCGATAATGCCGCCGCCGCCTAAGCCGCCTTGCCCGATCGGGATCTGGAAGCCGCCGCCGCCCGGAAACGGCATGCCGAAGCCGCCGCTTGGCCCATCGTTATAGCCGCCCTGGTCGTAGCGGCGGTCCTCGACGTTGTCGCTCTCGGGGCGGCCTTGCCATCTCATTGTAAATCCTCATACGAATCCGGTTGAATGGTGCGCAAAGTCCCCCCTCACCCTGTCCCTCTCCCCGTTGGGGCGAGGGAACCCCAGAATTGCCGCCTCCCTTAAAGAGAGGGCCGCAGCCTGACTCCCTCTCCCCTTGGGGAGAGGGCTGGGGTGAGGGGGTCTTTTGCTGCGGCTATGCGAAGCGGCCAAGCGTATTCTCTATCACTCTTGCGCTGGAACGAGCGCCCGCGGTTTCCCCGGCGCGATGAGCAGCGCCCGGACGGATTTAGATGCAGCGACAGAGCCTTGATTGACATAAGCCTCGTGGTTGCGCTCGATATCGCGTAGGTCATAGCGGTAATTGACCATCAAGCTCAAGCCCTGCCGTATACCTTTTTCGGAGGTATCCCCGAGCCAATTGAGCCGTTCGAGGCGCGCGCCGTTGCCGAGATGGAAGCGCGCGACCGGATCGAGCGGCCGGCCGGAGCGGTCTTTCGCCAGCAGGTAGTAATGCGCGGCCGCGGCAAGAATCGCGGGGCCAAGCGCATCCTGCTCCGCTTCCACGTCGCTCCAGCCTTGCTCGCGGATCTTGTGCAGCAGCGGCCGCTCCGCCTCGCCGAGATAAGCGAGCTGGCCATCGCCAAGCGCGCGGAACAGCCAGGAGCGGAACGAGGGCGCCGGCGACAGCGTCACAAAGGTCTTGAGCGAGGGAACTTCCCTGGTCAGTTCCTCGACCACCTGTTTTATCAGGAAATTGCCGAAGGAAATGCCGCGCAAGCCTTCCTGGCAGTTCGATATCGAATAGAACACCGCGACCGAGGGCTCCGGGTCCGCGTCCTCCGCGCCACTTTCCGAGTCCAGCAGCGTGTGGATCGAGCCCGGCATATCGCCGCACAGAGCCACCTCGACGAAGATCAGCGGCTCATCGACCAGGGCGGGATGGAAAAACGCAAAGCAGCGGCGGTCGTGCGGGTCGAGCCGGCGGCGGAGATCGTCCCAGCCCTTGATCTCGTGCACCGCTTCATAGGCGATGATCTTTTCGAGGATGGAAGCCGGGCTCGACCAAGACATGCGCGAGAGCACGAGGAAGCCCCGGTTGAACCAGGAGCTGAACAGATGCACGAAGTCGCGATCCACGCCGGTAAGGCTTGTATTCATCCGTTGAAGCAGGTCCTCGCGCATGCGGACCAAGGCCGCCGTTCCGCCTGGCGCCAGATTGAGGCGGCGCAGAAGCTCCTGCCGGGGCGAACTCGACGGCCATCGCCAGCCGCTCCAGCGTCTCGGGACCAGGCTCCTTCAGGTAGGCTTCGGCGGCCTTCGTGGCCTCGCCCGCGCTGGGCACGAACCGGCTAGCCAGAAACGCGAAGATGGCGTCCCTGCCCGCCGGGTCCGCTTCTTCGTAGCGATCCAGAATGCGCCGGGCCAGCGCCACGCCCGAGGCTTCGCCCCGGCTCGACGCCAGCCCCTCGCACAGGCTTTCGAAACTTTCCTCCCCGCTCGCGGCAATGAGCGAGGGCAGATCGAGGATCTGCCGGCCCCGCTCCGAAATCTTGGCGAGGATCTCCTGGAAAAATGAGACATCCATTGTTAGCTTCCGCTTGATCTGACGTTCCATTTCCACGCAAGCCGTCGCATCCAAGGATGATACAGGGAAGTGGAGCAACCCTTGCGGCGTTCGGCTGTTAGAAAAAAGCGATCTTCACCGGTTAAGATAGTGCCGTTATTCCCCGATTGCAGGAGCGAGCCATGAATGCGTCCCAGGCCGAGAGGCTTACTGCGGTCATCGAGGAGGAAATCCTCTCCCTCAGGCTCAAGCCTGGCGATAGGCTCGATGAGGTGCGCCTTGCCCAAAGGTATGGAACCTCGCGGACGCCGGTCCGGGAAGCGCTCCGCCAGCTTTCCGCGAACGGGTTGATCGAGCTTCGGCCGCACAGAGGCGCCGTGGTCGCCAAGCTCGGGATACGCGAGCTTATCGACGTGCTCGAAGTAATGGCCGAGCTTGAAGGAGCGTGCGGACGGCTTGCCGCGAAGGCCAGCTTCAAGAGCGATTTGGAAGAGATCGAGAACGCGCTGGCTCTTTGCCGGAACCACGCTTCGGCGAACGACATTCAAGGCTACAAGGCCGCCAATGAAACCTTCCACGAGACGATTTACCGGGCAAGCCGCAATAGCTGTCTCATCAGCTTGACCCTCGGCACCCGCAAGCGCGTCGCTACCTACCGGCGGGTGCAGCTTGAGCATGCGAAGAGGCTGGATGTCTCCGTCGCGGACCATGAGCGCATCGCGCAGGCCATAGCGCAGGGCCTCGCGGAGGAGGCCGACCGTTTGCTGCAGCTGCATATCCTGAATATTGGCGCCGACCTGCGCCGGCTCTTTGCGATGGTGTCGCCGCAGGAATTTGCCCGGCCGCCGGCGGGAGGACAAGCCTTGCATGAAGGGCTCCCCCGCACGGAGTAGGATTGGGCGGGGCGGGAGACCCGGTCCCGGGCCACGCGATTGACCCCTCCGCCGCTCCGGCTCATGCGCGCGGAGTTCCGATGTGAGGGATTCGCTGCGATGTTATGCGAGCCGCCAGAAATCTTGCCCGCTCTGGCGCCCGTGCCTCGTCATCGCGAGGCGGCCTTGGCCGCCGCGGCGATCCAGAAGCGACCGCGCAAACCGCTGTTGCCTGGATTGCTTCGCTTCGCTCGCAACGACGAAAGAGCGGTCAAAACTTATGGCGGTTGGTATATACCGAATCCGGTCGATTGCTTTGGCTGCTGTCATCCCGGAAAATGGCGGAGGCACTATCTGGGATCGTTACAAACGCCGCCAGCGGCTTCCGCGATTAGGGGCGCGGAACTCTTCATCCGGATTTGGTATTATCGAGGTAAATGGTCGGAGCGAGAGGATTTGAACCTCCGACCCTCGGTCCCCCAGACCGATGCGCTAACCGGGCTGCGCTACGCTCCGTTATCCGGCACTCTGATGACTATTGAGGAGGCCGTCAAGTGGCGTCACGCGTCCCGGCGTGACGAAGGGGCAGGTTTTTTTTCCGAATTGGATTTCGGCGGCTTGGCGGAGTTGCCTGTTTTTGTGGCCTTGGCCGGTTTGGCCGGCTTTTCCACCTTGCTGGACTTTTCCACCTTGCTGGCCTTGGCGGATTTGTCCGCCTTGGGGGATTTGGCAGATTTGCCCCCGGCGGCGGGTTTTTCTGCCTCCGCCGGCTTGACGGGCTTTGAAAGCGTCGCGTTGATGCGGTCTTTCATAATATTGCTCGCCTTGAAGACAATGACCTGCCGCGGCGTGATCGGCACGACCTCCCCTGTCTTCGGATTCCTGCCCACCCGCTCCGATTTCTGGCGCAGGCCGAAGGAGCCGAAAGACGAAAGCTTGATGGCTTCCCCACGTTCAAGAGCGTAAACTATCTGCTTCAGCACGAACTCGACAAGTTCAGCAGCCTCGTTTCGAGGCAAACCGACTTTTTCGAAGACCGCTTCCGCCAAATCAGCCCGCGTTAGCGTTTTTCCATTGAGCGCCATGGTGCGCTATCCCTCCCCGCAGAGCAAAAGCGATAGGTAAATACTAATGCGTAAACGAATTTATAGCAAATACTAAGCTCTGAAATTCTCGTTGTAAGTCAACATTTTTTTGCCCGCCGCGGTGTGGCGGCGGACATTCCCGGAGAAATGTATACAATTGGACTTTACCACCGGACGAGATTGGCGCCCCAAGTGAAACCGCCGCCCATGGCCTCGAAGAGCACGAGGTCTCCCCGCTTGATACGGCCATCCCGAACGGCTGTCACCAGCGCCAGCGGAATCGAGGCGGCGGAGGTGTTTCCGTGCCGGTCCAGGGTCACGACCACTTTCTCAGGGGCGATGCCAACCTTCTTGGCGGTTCCGTCGAGAATGCGCTTGTTGGCCTGGTGTGGCACGAACCAGTCAATGTCGCTGGGCGTCAGTTTATATTTGGCGAGCGTCTCCTCGACGACCTCGGCGATGGCATTCACCGCAAAGCGGAAGACCTCCTTGCCGTGCATGCGCAAACGTCCGACCGTTTGCGTCGCGGACGGACCTCCGTCCACATACAATTTGTCCCGGTGGCGGCCGTCCGAGCGCAGCAGAGACCCGATCACGCAGCGCTCGCGCATCGGGTCCTTGACCAGGCAGGACTCAAGGATGACTGCGCCGGCGCCGTCGCCGAAGAGCACGCAAGTGGTGCGGTCCTCCCAATCGAGGATGCGCGAGAACGTTTCGGCGCCGATGACGAGCGCACGCTTGCCGTGCCCCGCGCGCAAGAAATTGTCCGCCGTCGCGAGCGCGTAAGCGAAGCCCGAACATACCGCTTGCAGGTCGAAGGCAAAACCCTGGGTCATGCCAAGCGCCGCCTGAACGGCGGTTGCTGTCGCCGGGAACGTAAGGTCTGGCGTGGAGGTTGCGAGCACGATGAAATCGATATCGCTGGGATCGAGGCCCGCGTCGCTCAAGGCATCCCGCGCCGCGGCAAGGGCGAGATCCGAGGTCTTTTCGCCCTCCGCCGCGATGTGGCGCGCCTTGATGCCGGTCCGCTCGGTGATCCACTCGTCGTTGGTGTCCACCATGCGGGCGAGGTCGGCATTCGTCAGGATTTTGCTGGGAAGATACGAACCACAGCCAACTACTACGGATCTGGTTTCTGTCACTGAGCAATTGCCTTTAGGGCTGTTTCCGTTTTTGTTTGAAGGGCATTGTGGAAGCGCTCGACATCCCGCGCTATGCTGGCCACAAGCTCGCTTGCCGCCATGTCGTAGCCCAGATCGATAGCGCTTGCAAAGCCCACGGCATCGGCGCCGCCATGACTTTTTATTACAAGACCGTTCAAACCGAGAAACATCGCCCCATTCATTTTTCTTACGTCCATCTTTGCTCTTAAAGCCTGGAAGGCGCCTTGCGCTAGAACGGCGCCGACACGGGCCATGAGCGAGCGATTCATCGCGGCCTTGAGATAGCCGCTGATCTGCTTTGCCGTGCCCTCGGCCGTCTTGAGCGCGATATTGCCGGTAAAGCCTTCGGTCACAACGACGTCCACGAGGCCTTTGCCCAGGGCGTCGCCCTCGATAAAACCCTTATACTCAATGGGAAGGCCGGGAGCGCGAAGTGCGGCGGAGGCCGCCTTCACCTCGTCGAGGCCCTTTATCTCCTCAACGCCGATATTAAGCAGGCCGACGCTGGGCCTTTCGACCGAGAACAAGGCGCGGGCAAGTGCCGCGCCCATGCCGGCGTTGTCCACGAGCGTGCGTGCGCTGGCCCCGACATTGGCGCCCACATCGAGCACGACACTCTCGCTTGTCAGGGTCGGCCACAGCGCCGCCATCGCGGGGCGTTCGATTCCCGGCAGCATGCGCAGGCAGAATCTGGACATCGCCATCAAGGCCCCGGTGTTGCCCGCGGAGACCGCGGCTTGGGCCTCGCCGTTCTTGACAGCCTGGAGGGCTAGCCACATGCTGCTCTTCCCGCGCCCACGGCGAAGAGCTTGGCTCGGCTTCTCGTCCATCGACACGGCAAGGTCGGTGTGAACGATCCGGCTGACGCTTGCGAGCGGAGAACCATCGGTCATCTGCTCGCGAATTTCAGACTCGCGGCCGAAAAAAATGTAATGCGTATCGGGATGCCTGATCAGCGAGAGCGCCGCGGCTGGGATCACTACGGACGGGCCAAAATCTCCACCCATCGCGTCAAGCGCAATTGTTACAGGCGACCCCATCTTGCAAAAATCCAAACCCCGCGCCGCGACATAAGGGCTCAGCCAGGAGCCCAGGCGGCTGAACATACTGTATTAGCCTCAGGTGACAACCAAAATATTGTGTCGCGGCAGCGAATGTGCGGCGACGCTACTTCTCATCCGGAGGGCCGCCCGGTTTCAATAGCACGAGCTTTGCGAATGGGCCCGGCTCCGGTTCGGCTTGAGGCGGGGTCCAATCCAACTTGTCATCCGGATTGCGGGGATACGGATCGAGCGCCAGCGTGAAAAGCTCGGACAGCAGCGCACCGGCCGGTATGCGGCCAGCCACGATAGGCTCGGGCACGTCGGCATCGAACGGGGCGTCCTCTAGCGCTTCGCCGATTGCCTCGGCGGGCCAATACTCCACGGAGAAGCTCTCCTGGATGGAGGAGTGGACCGGCTCAAGGTTGACAGTGCTTGCCTGCACCACGCTCGCCTGGAGCGTTCCCGACACGCTGTATCTCCCCCCGGCAAGCGGAGAGAGTTTAAGCCGTGCCGTGAAGCCCGTTACGGCCTCGATCCCGGCATAGCGTTTGAGGGCGTCGAGTTCCTTGGCATTCGCCTCATAGGAAAAATCCAAAGGCGAATGCGCGGCCGAAGTGATATCGACGCTCCAATGGAGCGGGGGTCCATCCATAGGCGCCTCTGACAGCCGTCAGACGGCTTGCTTCAATCCGTAAAGCTCAGGGAAATTGAGATGTCCTTGCAGCAAAAGATTGAGCGGCATCTCCCCGATATTCCGGATCGACTGGAAGATATAGGCAGCCAGCTCGTCCGCCGCGACATTGGCGTTCTCGTCGCCCGACTGGAAGCTCTTCCAAATCGCGTCGGCGAGCGCGCTCCTGTTTCTCCGCTCCACGGAATTCGTGTACACGATGAGCTGCCGGTAGAACAGATCCGCGATCTTGCGGACTTCTTGGCCCACATAAACGTCGGCGATGCCGAGGTCGCGCACCATACTATCCATTTCGCGCACGAAAGCCTCGATGATCTCCTTGCCAAGAAGCTTTCCTTCATTGGCCCCGAGCTTCAAGTTCTGCATCACGACGAACATGTGAATGACGAGCATATCGAAGCGCCCAGACAGCGTGTCCGGTACGCCGCACCTCACATAAAAGACAGGATTGCGCGACTGCGCCACAATCGAATCGTATATCTTTTCAGCAGCCTCACGGCGGGCTGAACGTTCTGCGAACCAGCGGAACATGCTTCGGCCTAGACTCCAGTTGTGCGCTTACCCAACCACTGTACCTTATAATGCCTTAATCGCATCAGAAAAGGTTGCAATCACCTTGCGGCAAAGTTACGTCAAGGGCAAGCGCTGACATGCCAGACAGCAATTTTGGGGGCAGAATGTCAAATCAATCCTGCAATCGCGCGCGAAGGAAGTGCATAATTTCATTCCGCCGCGGCCTCCGGGGAGCAGCCTGGGGTGCTGTGTTGGCGAGCGGCCTATTTTTGTCCGGGTGCGGCGGAACGGTCATCAAGGAAGGCCACCTCTTCCACGAGGAAGACATTGCCCAAATCAAGCCCGGAATGGGCAAGGATCAGGTTGTGCTTGCGCTGGGCACACCGGACACGCAATCCACCACGGGTGGCGGCTCCTATTACTACATCTCGCAGACCGCCAACCAGCCGATGCCGTTCATGAAGCCCGAAGTGACCGACAGGCGGGTCGTTGCCATCTACTTCGATAAGAAGGATCGCGTCGAGCAGATCGCCAATTATGGGATGAAGGACGGCAAGGTCTTCGATTTCGTCAAGCGCGAAACGCCGGCCTATAGCCGCGACCAGGGCCTGCTCAAAGAGCTGTTCCGCGATATCGGCATGGGACCGTCGATCCCCGGCATCGGCAACAAGAGCGGTCCGGGAAATTAGGCCCGGTCCGGAAGCGCATTCGCGCGCGGGCGGGAACCCAGCTTCCGGCGTTGGAACGGAAGGTTAGACGGGTTCCCGTCTCGGCCCATACTCGCTAAAATTAGCGGACAGCGTAACGAACGGCGGTCACGCCCATGTGCCTCCGCGATGCTGGCGAGGGTCTCCACTTGCTCATCGGTTTCTGCCCCGTTTCCAAGGCCCTGGGCAATTTCCGCTTTGCTAGTTCCGGCGATGCAGCTATGCGTTGCCCCGGGGTCAGTCAGGGACGGAGCATGACCATGGAACGCTTTTTTGGCGGCAGCCCGGCCGCCGTCATTTTGCAGCTTGCAATCGCCTCGATCATCATCGGGGTGGTTTTGACACTCTTCGGGTTCGATCCAGCCAATCTTGTTAACGCGGTTCTTAGGCTCTGGAACTGGATAACTTCGTTGAGCCTGGAGACCGTCAAAAAGGTGCTCAACTACTTGTTGCTGGGCGCGATTATTGTCGTGCCACTCTGGCTCCTCTCGCGCCTTTTCAGCTATTTCGGGCCCCGCCGCCAAAAGTAGGATGGAAGCGTATTGCAGGCCCAGCAGCCGCAGCCTGGCGATGTGAGGAGCCGCGATGTGCTCGCCATCGCCATCCCCATGATCGTCTCGAATGCCACCGTGCCGCTGGTTGGCATCGCGGACACCGCGGTTGTGGGGCAGCTCAACGATCCCGCGCTGATCGGCGGCGTTGCGCTCGGCTCGACCATCTTTTCGATGCTTTTCTGGGCCTTCGGCTTTTTGCGCATGGGCACCACCGGGCTCACCGCGCAGGCGGCGGGCGCTGGCAACCGTGCGGAAATCGCCGCCAACCTCTACCGGCCGCTCGTCATCGCGGCGGCTGGCGGAGCGCTCCTGTTCCTGGTGCATGTGCCCGCGATCCTGCTGGCGTTGCGGCTGATCGGCGGAAGTTCCGAGGTGCAGACGGCCACCGCCGCCTATTTCGGTGTGCGCATCATGAGCGCGCCCGCGACGCTCGCCAATTACGCGCTGGTTGGCTGGCTCATCGGGCTCGCGCGGGCAAACCTCGCGCTGCTGCTCCAGCTTTTCCAGAACGCGATCAACATCGTGCTTGCGGTTGTCTTCGTGCTTCTGGCCGGCAAGGGCGTCGCTGGCGCGGCGATGGCCGCCGTCTGCGCCGAATATGCGGCCTTGGCCGTTGGGCTCTTCATCGCCGCCCGCCTTCTGCGCGGAACGCGGGGCATGCAAATCGGGGTCTTCGAGCGGCAGGCATTCAAGCGGCTCATCGCCGTCAACGCCGACATCATGATCCGCACCATTTGCCTCATGCTGGCATTCACCTTCTTCGCGGCGCAGGGCGCGCGGCTGGGTGACATAGCGCTTGCGGCGAATAGCGTGTTGCGGAGCCTCGCCGATCTTTCGGCCTACGTGCTGGATGGATTCGCTTTCGCCGCCGAGGCGCTGGTGGGCCAGGCGGTGGGCGCGGCGAGCTTGCGGCGTTTCCGGCAGGCGGTTTTCGTTAGCTCGGCGTGGGCCGTCATCCTGGCGTTGCTCGTGGCCGTGGCGTTCTGGGCAGGAGGGCTGCTCCTGATCCGCTTCATGACGGCAGCGCCTTCCGTGCGCGAGGCCGCTTACACCTTCCTGCCCTGGGCCGCATTGACCCCAGTCGCGGGCGTGGCCTGCTTCCAGCTCGACGGCATCTTCATCGGCGCGACCCGCACCGCCGACATGCGCAACATGATGATCCTGAGCCTCGCCGTGTTTCTCGCCGCCTGGGCCGTTCTGACGCCCGCCTTCGGCAACCACGGTCTTTGGGCCTCGTTCATGGTCTTCTACGCGGTGCGGGCCGTAAGCCTGGGCGTTCGCTACCCGGCGCTGGAACGGGCGTCGTTCGGCTAAGCGGGCCGGCTTCGGCCGCAAAGTCGAAGGCTGAGTACTTCCGTGGCGCTTGCGCCGAATCCGGGACGGTCAAGAACTCGGGCCAGCGTTTTTTGCGATCCTGGATAAACGCTGACGCGTTTTCCGGGATGACGGTTCGCGAAACAAGCAACCGGATTCAGTGTGACGGTTAACCGGCCGCGCTGCGCTTCCAATCGGGGAAATTCTAAGAGATCGCTAACACTTAATTGGGATCTTTAGGATAAAACTTAACCGTTGGGGCAAAAGCCGCAAACCGGAAGCGAGTCCTTAGTGCCGGGATTTTTCATCACCCTAAGGATTCCAAGCTATGTTCCGGCATGCCCTTCTCACGATCTTAAGCGTGGCCGCGCTAAGCGCCGCCGCGCACGCTGCCACTCCCTGCGCCACGCTCGGCAAGGTGGGCTGCCAAAAGCCTGCGGTTACCGTTTCCGCCCGTAGCGGTTGGTCCGCGAGCCTACAAGACAGCCTAGCCATCTATGGCAATTCGCGCCAAGCCGAACGGAACAGAAAGGCTTATGACCGGGCCGAAGCCTTGCTTGTGCGCGCCCTTGAAATCCGGCAACGCAAGCTCGGCGAGGAGCACCCCTTCACGCTCACCACGGCAAACAGTTTGGCGGTGGTATACAAGGCTCAAGGCCGTTTCAGGGAGGCCGAGTGGCTCTACCATCGCACCTTGGAAGCAAGCGAGCATGCGTTCGGCAACGGCCATCCCCTGACAGTGGCTACAATAAAGGGCCTGGCGTCGCTGTATAAAGCCCAGGGGCGCCATGCGGAGGCCTCGCTGCTATGCCGGCGCACCAGCACCGCCGAGCCCGCGCAATATCGCTATTAGAGTGCGTCCGGAAAAGTGTGAAGCGGTTTTCCGAAGACGCACGGCAAAACAGAAAGTTAGAGCCCGCTTTTGATTCCATCAAAGCGGATTGGCTCTAAAGAACGAACTTCGACAGCCGGTGTTTTTCGCCAAATCGCCGGCGTGCTTCTGCACATAGGACGCTCAGGTCAAGAACCTTGTGTGCGCCTATTCAGTTCGCTCCCAGCCAAAACCGAGTTCGCTTGACGCCAAGACTCTATCCTCTGATGCAGCTACGGTTAAGGCTAGGCTGGCTGGCCTTACGATCAGGCCGCAGTCAGATTTCCGTATAGGCGTAAAGGTGATTAGGTGATGTACGGCAACAGCAATCCTGCGAGCGCGCAAGCGGAGCCGCGCGCCCCGGGCAAGAATTCGGCAAGAGCCGTCATCGGGCTCTGTGTCCTTCTCGGGGCTGGTTTGGCCTGGGTTTTTGGCCCCTTATTAGTTCGCGACTTCACTCTCGGTGAGAACCTGACCAAGTCCGCGCGGTTCCACATCGTCAGTTCACGCTGCAATATGCGGCTGTTTACCTTCTGCCACATAAAATTGGGCGAGTTTCCGGGGGGTCCAGGGCACGAACTTGAGTTGCAATACGCTTATTTCGATCTTAGCAACGAGTATAGCGTTACCATCTTGCAGAAGGCTTCCGACCCCTCGGTGGTGACGACAGACCTCGGGCAGAACATGCTTTTGAACAGAGCGGCGACGCTTGCCGCAATGCTTGCCCTCATATGTTGGTATATTCCGAACAAGCTGTTGCGCCGCTTGAGGAAAGAGTAGCACCCGGAACGGCAATCCATACAAGCGCCATAACCCCTCACCCCCGCCCTCTCCCAATGGGAGAGGGAGTCCGCTCGCAGCCGTTGAGAAGACGTCCCCTCTCCCATGGGGAGAGGGACAGGGTGAGGGGTTACGCCCTTAGGCTATGCCGCACACTTCACCGGCAGCGATGACGCGCGCCGCTACAGAATGAACTTCGACAGATCCGCGTTCTTCGCCAGATCGCCGACGTGCTTCTGCACATAGGGCGCGTCGATGGTGAACTTTGTGTGCGCCTTGTCCGCGGCCTCGAAGCTGATCTCGTCGAGCACGCGCTCCATCACCGTCGAGAGCCGCCGCGCGCCGATATTCTCCACGGCCGAATTGACCTCTACCGCGACATCGGCGATGGCGTCGATGGCATCCTCGGTGAACTCAAGCTCGACGCCCTCGGTCGCCATCAGCGCGATGTACTGCTTGATGAGGCTCGACTGCGGCTCGCGCAGGATGCGGCGGAAATCGTCGCCCGTGAGCGCGAGCAGCTCGACGCGGATGGGCAGGCGGCCTTGCAACTCGGGCAGGAGGTCCGAGGGCTTGGACACATGGAAAGCGCCCGAGGCGATGAACAGGATGTGGTCGGTCTTCACCGGCCCGTATTTGGTGCCAACCGTCGTGCCCTCGATCAGCGGCAGCAGGTCGCGCTGCACGCCCTCGCGGCTGACGTCGGCGCCGATGCGCTCGGATCGCGCGCAAATCTTGTCGATCTCGTCCAGGAACACGATGCCGTCGTTCTCGACCGTCTTGATCGCCTCTTGCACAATCTGCTCGTTATCGAGAAGCTTGTCGGACTCGTCGTCGATCAGGACCTCGTAGGATTCGCGCACGGTGACGCGCCGCGACTTGGTGCGCTGACCGCCGAAAGCCTTGCCCAGCATGTCGTTGATATTAATCATGCCGATATGGGCGCCGGGCATGCCGGGGATTTCGAAGCCGGGCATGCCGCCGCCGCCCGAGTCGGAGACCTGGATTTCGATCTCCTTGTCGTCGAGTTCGCCTTCGCGAAGGCGCTTGCGGAAGGCGTCCTTGGTGGCGGGGCTCGCGCTGGCGCCCACCAGCGCATTCAGCACGCGCTCCTCGGCCTGCAGATGCGCCTTTGCGCTGACCTCCTTGCGCTTGCTGGCGCGCACGAGCGCGATGCCGGTCTCGACAAGGTCGCGCACGATCTGATCGACGTCGCGGCCGACATAGCCGACCTCGGTGAACTTGGTGGCCTCGACCTTGAGGAACGGCGCGTTAGCAAGCTTGGCGAGCCTTCGGGAGATCTCGGTCTTGCCGACGCCGGTCGGGCCAATCATGAGGATGTTCTTCGGCAGAACCTCTTCGCGCATCTCCTCGTCGAGCTGCTGCCTGCGCCAGCGGTTGCGCAGCGCAATGGCCACGGCGCGTTTTGCGTCTGCCTGGCCTATGATGAAGCGGTCCAGCTCCGAGACGATTTCCCTCGGGGAGAAGTTTGTCATGCTGTTATCCCATTGTCCGAAATCCGGTTGAATGCTTCGCGAAGTCCCCCCTCACTCTGTCTCTCTCCCCGAGGGGAGAGAGGACGCTCGAACTGCGCACGGCGAGAATTCAGGCGTCCCTTCTCCCCCCTGGGGAGAAGGACAGGATGAGGGGGTCTTTTGTAGCGGCTATGCGAAGCAATCGAGCGGAATCCTTGTATCAGTCACGCCAGCCGGTTCAAACCGCGGATGGCAGGCTCTCTATGATGATGTTGTTATTGGTATAAACGCAGATGTCAGCCGCGATAGCCATGGATTTGCGTGCGATTTCCTCGGCGGAGAACTCCGTTTCCATGAGCGCGCGCGCGGCGGCCAGCGCATAATTGCCGCCCGAGCCGATGCCCATGACATGGTGCTCGGGCTCCAGGACGTCGCCGGTGCCCGTCAGGACCAGGGTGGCGTTCTTGTCGGCCACGATCATCATCGCTTCCAGCCGGCGCAAATAGCGGTCGGTGCGCCAGTCCTTGGCGAGATCCACGCAGGCGCGGACAAGTTGCTCGGGATACATTTCGAGCTTGGCCTCAAGCCGCTCGAATAGCGTGAAAGCGTCGGCGGTGGCGCCCGCGAAACCCGAGATCACATTGCCCTTGCCCAGCGTGCGAACCTTCTTCGCGTTCGCCTTGATGACCGTCTGGCCCAAGGAAACCTGGCCGTCGCCCGCCACGACCACGCGGCCAGCCTTACGGACAGTTAGAATTGTTGTGCCATGCCAGAGCGATTGGCCTTGCATAGATTGCGCGGAGAGCGTCATTTATCGTACCTGCTTCATGGCGTGGGATATGGCGCGGGCCGCGAAACGGTCAAGATGCCGTACCGCCAGCATTTGGGGACAGAGCCTTGAGAAAAGCGCGGATCGAACGCAAAACAAAAGAGACCCAAATCGCCGTCGAGGTCAACCTGGATGGGACGGGTATCTATTCAATATCCACCGGCGTAGGCTTTTTCGACCATATGCTGGAGCAGCTCTCCCGCCATTCGCGCATCGATATTTCGCTCGACGCCAAGGGCGACCTGCATGTCGACCAGCACCACACCGTCGAGGATTGCGGCATCGCGCTTGGCCAGGCGGTGGCGAAGGCGCTGGGCGATAAGCGCGGCATTGCGCGCTATGCGCACGCCTACCTGCCGATGGACGAGACGCTGACGCGCACCGCGCTCGACATATCGGGGCGGCCCTACCTCATTTGGCGCGTGACGCTGCCCACGCAGAAAATCGGCGGCATGGATGCCGAGCTGTTCCGCGAATTTTTCCAAGCCTTCGCGCAAAACGGCGGTATTACGCTTCACATCGAGCTGCTTTACGGCGAAAACTCTCATCATATCGCGGAAAGCTGCTTCAAGGGCTTGGCGCGGGCCTTGGGCCTGGCCATCGCTATCGATGAAAAGGCGAAGGGCGAGATACCATCGACGAAAGGGCAGCTTGGGAATTGAATCCAGGCTTAGGTGCCAATGATTGTCTATACCGTTCACGAGCCGGGCATCCCGGCAAAATCGCTCGACGAGCGCGCCGATGAGGTTGTCTTCATCAAGGAAGGCTTCACCTGGTGGGGTTTCCTGTTCGCGCCCTTCTGGCTGCTCTTCAACGCGCTGTGGTTCGAATTCGCGGGCGCGGTACTGCTTGCCGCGGCGGTCACTTCTGTGTTGACGCCGCTTGAGCTGAAGGATCAAGCTGGAGGCATCGCCTACTTGCTGCTGATGCTGATTGTAGGTTTCGAGGGCAACGGCTTACGGAGAGGACGCTTGGAGCGGAAAGGCTATGTCTATCTCGCCTCGGTTGCGGGGCGCGGCCTGGAAGAGTGCGAGCGGCGTTTTTTCGACGCATGGCTTCCTACCGTGGCCGGCCGGAACGCAAGGCCGGAGCCCATGGCGGGCACAGCCGGGCACGCCGGGCTCCTGGGGAGGCTGGCCCGGACCGGGCGTCGTGGGCACTTTCCCGGGTGAGGTTTTATAGCCGTCATGCTCGTTGCGATCGTCGATTACCAGTCAGGCAATTTGCATTCCGCCGCGAAGGCTTTCGAGCGCGCGGCCAGGGAGAGCGGGATTGCGGCGGAAATTTCCGTTACCTCCGATCCGGGCACGGTCAGGCGCGCGGATCGCATCGTGCTGCCGGGCGTGGGAGCTTTCGGCGATTGCTACCGGGGCCTTGAGAGCGCGCCCGGAATGATCGAGGCGCTGCGGGAAGCGGTGCTGGAACGCGGGCGGCCGTTCTTCGGCATCTGCGTCGGCATGCAGATGCTCGCGGATCGCGGCTTGGAACACGGCACGCACAAGGGCCTGGGCTGGATCGGCGGCGAGGTGAGCCTCATCGAGCCTGCGGACAAGGCGCTCAAGGTTCCGCATATGGGCTGGAACACGCTATCGTATTTGCGTGAGCACCCGCTGTTCGAAGGCATCCCCGGCGGCCCGGAAGGCTGGCACGCCTATTTCGTGCATTCCTATCAGTTCAAGGCGAAGGACCAGACCGACGTCGTGGCCATCGCCGATTACGGCGGCCCGGTCACCGCAGCGATTGCGCGCGGCAACATCGCCGGCACGCAGTTCCACCCTGAGAAAAGCCAGAAGCTCGGGCTCAGGCTGATTTCAAATTTTCTGCAGTGGCGGCCGTAAGATGGCGCGATCTCTTGCCGGAGCGGCTGAATATGGCGGTCAGCATGCGGTTCCGGCCCTGCACGTCGTTCACCTTCGTGACCGGGCCGATCGGCGTGACCTTCGCCCCGCTGGACGGAACGGCATTCGATTGAGCCGTGTCCAGGCCTGCCTCGGTTATGTAGAGCCGGTCCTTGGCATCCATATGCGCGAGCAGGGCGGTACGGATGTCCTGCGCCTTGAATGCGGTTTCGACGACCCAGAGCCCCGCAAGCGGATGCTCCCATTGGCTCGCCAGCCTTCTAATGGCGTCGGCAACTTGGACGGCGCCTTTGGCGCGATTAACTTCGCAAGCTATGACGTAGCGGTGCACGTTGGAATCTTTCGTGCCTGTGGTTTGAACCTGGCTCCGGACGCTGCTACGAGAGGGAGCCTCTCTATATCGCCAAAGAAAAGCACCGGCGTCCAGACATTTGTTCCAAAACCGGACAACCACTGGGGAAAAGTCGTATGATCCTGTATCCCGCTATCGATTTGAAGGACGGCCAGTGCGTGCGCCTTCAGCAAGGGCTCATGGACAAGGCCACTGTCTTCAACCTGGACCCGGCCGCTCAGGCGCGCGCGTTCGCGGAGCAAGGCTTCCACTCCATCCACGTCGTGGACCTCAACGGCGCTTTCGAGGGCCGGCCGGTTAACGCGGAAGCAGTTTCGGCCATTCTTGCCGCCGTGCAAATCCCCGTTCAGCTCGGCGGCGGCATCCGCACCCTGGATTCGATCTCGCTCTGGATCGAGCGCGGCGTCGCCCGCGTGATCCTCGGCACCGCCGCTGTGCGCGACCCGGCCCTCGTCCGCCAGGCTTGCGCACGGTTCCCCGGCAAGATCGCCGTCGGCATCGACGCGAAGGACGGGAAGGTGGCGGTGCAGGGCTGGGCTGAGACATCCGAACTTTCCGCCGTCGAGCTGGCGCGCCGTTTCGAGGATACCGGCGTGTCCGCGATTATCTACACCGACATCGGCCGCGACGGCATGCTCACCGGACTCAACCTCGACGCCTCCGCCGAGATCGCGCGCGCAGTTAAAATTCCCGTGATCGCCTCGGGCGGACTTGCCGGCATCGAGGACGTCAAGCGCCTTGTCTCGCCCCGGTATGCGATGATCGCGGGCGCGATTGCCGGGCGGGCGCTCTATGACGGCAGGCTCGACCCTAAAGAGGCGCTTGAGCTTGCCGCCAAGGCAAACTGAGGCCGCGACGGTTCGCGGCTTGTTGGCGTCATCCCATGCGCGCTGCAGCATAAAATGCTGCCGCACGGACACGGGATCGTTACAAATGCGGGCGCCCTTGAAGACCCGGTGTCTGCGGCGTAACGCTTCGCGCCGGACTTCGCGCGGGATGACGGCTGCGGAAGCGTTCATCCGGATTTGATTAACGCGGAGCCAGCCCTTCGCGAAACTGACGCGAGCGGGGGATGGGCCTGCAACACATAATTGACGAAATCACCTTCTACGGGCAAAGAAGGGTGACGAGTTCCGGCTAAAGAAAGAAACGTATTAATGCTGAAATTTCCGCTGCTATGTAGCAAGTTGGAAAATACCGCTACTTTATTGCTTTTTGGCGTTCTGCTGTCCCTTAGTATGCCCGGAATGCAGGCCATCGCCGGCGAGGAAAGTGCGGCACAAGCTCCTTCCGCCCCGAATAATCCGGAGCCCGCGGCTGAGAAGCCGGCGCTGGCAAGCACGGCGGCCGAGGCAGCGAAGCCAACTGCCGCGGAGGCAGTGAAGGCCCAGCCCTCAGATGCCAAGCCCGCCAATATGAAGCCGGAGGAGGCTGCCGGCGGAAGCAAGGCCGGCGCGAGCCCGGCGGAGGCGAGTGCCACCCAAGCGCCGCCCGCTCCAGTCAAGGCCGATGCAACGCCGGGCGATGCAGCGCCAAAGCAGGCCGAGTCCAAGGAAGCGGCCAAGCCCGGCGCGAGCCCGGCGGAGGCAAGCGCCCCCCAAGCTCCAGCCAAGGCCGAAGCAAAGCCCAGCGATGCGAAACCTGGCAATGCAGCCGCAGCGCCAAAGCCGGCCGAGCCTAAGGAAGCGGCCAAGCCAAAAGACCTCACTCCCAAGCCCGACGCGGCGCAAAGCGCGGCCATCCGGCCCTCGACGGTGAACGGGTTCTATAACATCCACTTCATGGGCGCGCACATCGGCGACTTCAAAATTCACTCATCGATCACCGCCCGGCAGTATTCGCTGCAGGCCAGCGCCGACATCAGCGCGTTTTTCGGCACGGTGAGCTGGCAGGGCGTCACGAGCAGCTATGGGCTCATGACCGCGAACGGGCCGGTGCCGCAGAATTACACCTTCCGCTACGCGACGAGCGACAAGCGCGAGGCGCTGGAGATCCGCTTCCAGCAGCGAATGGTGCAGGACATCATCATCAATCCGCCGTCGCATCCTGGCGTCCCGCGCCGTTCCCATCACCTCCGCCGATCTCCAAAACGTCGTCGATCCGTTGAGCGCCGTCGTGCTTCTTGCGCAAGCGCGGTCCAGCCGCATGACCGGCGGCGACGCATGCAATAAGCGCCTGCCGATTTTCGATGGCAAGGTCCGCTACGATCTGGTGCTGTCGCCTAAGGGAACGCACTCGATCAGGAAGCGCTGGCAAGCTGCACGGGACTGCCTATGTGTGCCGGGTGAACTATGTTCCGATCGCCGGGCACAAGGCTGGAAAGTCGGGCGACTACGCTACAGGGAACTCGGGGATAGAGATCTGGCTTGTCCCGATGCCGGAAGCGGGGTCTATTAGTACCCTATTACGTGCATGTGCCGACACCTGCGGGGACCGTCTCCATGGTTTCGGCAAAATTCGATGTCGAGACGTCTGCTGGCCGTCACGCGCTCGCCGACTAAACGAGGGAAACCAATCGAGGCAATTTGTCAGGAGAGCAGAAGCTGACGGTTCCTTATTTCGAGGCCGTGCAGTTGCGCCGCACGTGCAATTCTCCTTGTGCCTATCGCACCAATGCCGCCGGAACGCCAAACAAACCGAGCGTGCGATTATATCGACAGAAAGTCCGCCTATGAGCGCAGCAATGCAAACGGCTACCATTAAGCCCTCCCAGTCACGGCATGTCATCGCCGTGCTTGGTCCCACGAACACCGGCAAGACGCATCTTGCCATCGAGCGCATGCTCGGCCACGAGACGGGGTTGATCGGTCTTGCCGCTGCGGCTTCTGGCGCGGGAAATCTACGACAAGATCGTCGCCAGGATCGGCCCGAACGAGGTGGCGCTGATAACGGGCGAGGAGAAGATCAAGCCCGAGCGCCCGCGCTATTGGGTCTGCACGGTCGAGGCCATGCCGCGCGACGTCGAGGCGGATTTCCTTGCCGTGGACGAGATCCAGCTTGCCGCCGATCCTGATCGCGGCCACGTCTTCACCGAGCGGCTGTTCCATGCGCGCGGCATGAGCGAGACGCTGCTGCTTGGCGCTCAGACCATGGCCGACACCATCCGCGAGCTTATTCCGGGCGCGAACTTCATCGCCCGCCCGCGCCTCTCCAAGCTCACCTATTCGGGCCAGAAAAAGATCACGCGGCTGCAATCCCGCTCGGCCATCGTCGCCTTCTCCGCGAACGACGTCTACGCCATCGCCGAGTTGATCCGCAGGCAGCGCGGCGGCGCGGCGGTGGTGCTGGGTGCGCTGAGCCCGCGCACCCGCAATGCACAAGTCGCGCTTTATCAATCGGGCGATGTCGATTTCCTCGTCGCCACCGACGCCATCGGCATGGGCCTCAATCTCGATGTCGACCACATCGCCTTCGCCGGCACCCGCAAATTCGACGGGCGCGCCCACCGCAGCCTCACGCCGGCCGAGCTTGCCCAGATCGCGGGCCGCGCCGGCCGCCATCTCAACGACGGCACCTTCGGCGTCACGGGCGATGTCGAGCCCTTCGACCAGGAACTCGTCAACAAGCTCGAAAACCACGACTTCGAGCCGGTCAAGGTTCTGCAGTGGCGCAACAACGACCTCGATTTCGGCAGCATCGACCGTCTGAAGGACAGCCTGCGCCGCGTGCCCGAGCACGCCCGGTTGCAGCGCGCCAGGACGGCGGACGACCTCGAAGCGCTGGAACTCGCCTGCAACGATCCGCGCCATCGCCGAGCTTGCCGTCGGCGCCGGCGGCGATCAAGCGGCTTTGGGAGGTCTGCCAGATCCCCGATTACCGGAAGGTTGCGCCAGCCACTCACGCCGAGCTGGTGGCGACGCTCTACAAGTTCATCATGAGCGACGAGCGGAGTGATCCCCGAGGATTGGTTCGCCGCCCAGGTCGAGCAGGCCGACCGCACCGACGGCGATATCGACACGCTCTCGAACCGCATCGCCCATATCCGCACCTGGACCTTCGTCTCGAACCGGCGCGAATGGCTCAAGGACCCCGATCACTGGCAGGACAAGACCCGCGAGATCGAGGACAAGCTTTCCGACGCGCTGCACGAGCAGCTCACGCAGCGCTTCGTCGATAAGCGCACCAGCGTGCTCATGAAGAGCATGCGCGACAAGGACAGCCTGTTCGCCGAGATCGAGAAGGACGGCCGCGTCGTCGTCGAGAAGCATTATGTCGGCAAGCTCGAAGGCTTTTCCTTCACGGCGGATGCCGCGGCGGCGGGTGTGCACGGCAAAGCGGCGCGCAACGCGGCGGCGAAGGTGCTGGTCCACGAGCTGGCCGCGCGCGCCGACCGGCTTGCCGCGGCGCCCGACACCGCTTTCACGCTCACGCGCGAGGGCCAGACTCATTTGGGAGCATCAGGAAATCGGCCGGATTTCCGCGGGCGACGATCCGCTTGAAACCCAATTTCACGCTCTTCTCCGACGAGCACCTGGCCGCCATCGACAAGGACAACATCACCAAGCGCATCGAGACCTGGCTCGGCCACCACATCGAGGTGCGGCTGAAACCGCTGCAGGAAATCTCGAAGGCCGAGGAGATCGCGGGGCTTGCGCAGGGCATCGCCTTCCGTTTGCGCGAGAGCTTCGGCGTGCTGCAGCGCGACATCGTGGCCGAGGAGATCAAGTCCGTCGATCAGGAGGGCCGCGCACAGCTCAGGAAATACGGCGTGCGTTTCGGCGCGCACCATATCTATTTCCCGCTTGCTGCTGAAGCCCGCCTCGGCCGATCTTCTTCTGCTGCTTTGGCTTTTGAAGCACGGGGCCGAGCATAATCTCACCACGGCCGCCATCGCGGAATCGCCGCGCCAGGGGCTGACCTCCGTGCCGCGCAACGCCGCCATGCCGGACGCCTTCTACCGCGCGGCAGGCTTCCATGTCTGCGGGCAGCGCGCGGTGCGCGTCGATATGTTAGAGCGGCTCGCCGATATCATCCGGCCGTCTGACCGCATGGAAGCCCACCGAAGCCGCCACCGAGCCGCCGGCCGGCGCCGCAGGCGGAGGCGCGTTCAAGATCAGGCCCGAGATGATGTCCATCATGGGCTGCTCCGGCGACGAGCTGGGCTTGATCCTGGAGTCGCTCGGTTTCCGCCGCGAGAAGCGCCCGGTGAAGAAAGCCGCGCCCGTTGCCGGGCTCGCCGTGCGAAGCGTCCGCCGCTGAAGCGCCCGCTGCTGAGACACCGGCTGCGGCAAGCGGCCGTCCGAGGAGCGCACCCTGCCGTGGAAGCTGCTCCAATGGGGCGCAGGCGGCGAACGACAATGTTGCGCTGCCGTTGGAGGAGTCCGCTCCTGAAGTCCCCTCGAAGCGAACGACAATCGCTGCGCCGGCGATCAGGCGAGGTTCACGCGGAAGCTGCGCCAGCGGAGGCCGAAGGAGCGCACGGCGAAGGCGAAAGCGCCGGGCAGGCTTGAATACCGCTCCGGAAGCGCAAGCAGGCGCCGTGCGGACGGAGAGGCAACAGCTCAGGCCGAAACCGCGAAGAGCGAAAGCGCCGAACCCGAATTCGAGGAAATCTGGCGCTTCCGCAGGCCGAAGCCCAAGTTCGAGCGCCCCGAAGGTGCGGGCGCCGGACGGCCGCATCATCGGCGTCCGCAAGGGGCTGGCGACGGGCGGGAACGCAGCCACCGGCCGGGCCAGGACCGCCAGCGTCCGCCGCGCGAGGGCGCCAATGCGGCGCAGCCGCAGCCGCAGCAGCAAGACGGCCAAAAGGATCAAGCTCAAGCCGGCAATCGCGAGCAGCGGCATGGCGGCGGCCAGAACCGCGACCGCGGACGGCAGCATCAGCGCCCCGGCACCGAGCGCCAAGGCCGGCCTCCGCAGCAGCAAGGAGCGCAGCAACATGATGCTGGCGCCCAGGCCAAGACGGATGGCGCGCAGCAGCATCCAGGCGGCGCCGCTCAGCAGCAGGCGCGCGGGCCGCAACAGCAACAGCGCCCCGTCCGCCATAACGAGCAGGGCGGCGGCCGCGGCCGTGACCGTGACACCCGTCCGCCCCGCCAACAGGACAAGAAGGCCATTCGCCGCAACCGCCGCGCCGAAGAAATCCTCCGCCGCGATCGACCCGGATTCTCCTTTCGCCGCTTTAAGCCGGCTTAAGGAGCAGATGGAAAAGCAAAAGCAGGACGAGACCGTTTGATACGCAATCCAGCTGGTTACGTCGCGGAAGCAGGACTGCGAAGCAATGCAGCGGACCCTGCATGAATTCACCGGGAGAGCAGCGCCTCGATAAGTGGCTGTGGTATGCGCGCATCGTCAAATCGCGCAGCATCGCCGCGAAGCTGATCGAAGCTGGCTGCATCCGGGTGAACCGGCAGCGCGTGGTCAAGGCATCGGCCACCGTGAAATGCGGCGACGTTCTGACCGCCACGCTCCATGGCTGCGTCCACGTCATCGAAATCCGCGGGCTCGGCGAGCGGCGCGGGCCGGCAAGCGAGGCGCAAACGCTTTATGCCGAGTTGCTTTCGCCCGCCACGGCCCCGCCTGTCCAGGAAGGCTCCGGAGAGTAGCTTCGCCACCGCTCCTGTCATCCCGTGCGCGCTGCAGCGCGAAGCGGTGCTGCGCAGACACGGGATCGCAAAGGGCGCTGGCGTTCGTAACGATCCCGGATACGGCGCAAGCGCCGTTCCGGGATGACGACGGTTGCGAACTGTCCAACCGGATCTGAAATTATGTTTGTAGCTGACGGCTAAAGCTTCCTATATCCATTCCAGCTAATCATATCAGCTAAGCCGCAAGCAAACTAACGCTGGCATTGACCGGAAGTGGCGGCTATTGTCCGGTCTTCCCTAACCTTGGATGGATTGAAGCGGTGCGTTTAAGGGTCTTGCTCGCGTTGCTTTTCGTAGGCGGCGCCGGATTTGGATTGTATCTGTTTCGCCGGCTTAAAGAGCGCGGGGATCAAAAGCTATTTCGCCTCGCACAGGCCGCCGCCGGCCCCGGTGGAAGTTGCGGTTGCCAAGCGTTCCGGCGTTCCCCAGTCGCTCGCCGCCATCGGCACGCTAACCGCCGATCAGCAGGTGAACGTGACGACGCAGATCGCGGGGCAGGTGCGCGAAATCTATTTCGTGTCCGGGCAGCGGGTGAAGAAGGGCGACAAGCTCGTCCAGCTCGACGACGCGCCGGAACGCGCCGATCTCGCGAATTATCAGGCCCAGGCGCAGCTTGCCGAAGCCAATATGGAGCGCACGGCAGCCCTGCTTAAGAGCGATTTCGTCGCGCGCCAGACCATGGATCAAAACCGTTCTGTCCTGGACCAGGCCAAGGCGCAGATCCAGAAAGACGCAGGCGCTCATCGGGCAGAAGCTGATCCAGGCCCCATTCGACGGCGTGCTCGGCATTCGCCAAATCAATCTCGGGCAGTATATTGGCCCCGGCACCAACATCGTCGGCCTGATCGACCTCGGCACGCTTAATGCGGATTTCAGGCTTCCGGAGCAAACGGCCTCGAAGCTCACGATCAATCAAGAGGTCGATATCGCCATCGATGCGGTTCCGGGCAAAACGTTCAAGGCCAAGATCACCGCGATTGAGCCACGGGTGAGCGAAACCACGCGCACGCTCAGCATCCGGGCGACGCTCGCGAACCCAGGCGAGACGCTGAGGCCCGGCATGTTCGCGGACGTTTCCGTCGTGCTGCCCCCGAAGGAAGATGCCATCACGATCCCGGTCACGGCGCTCGATGCGACGCTTTACGGGTCGAGCGTGCTGGTGCTTGAGCCCCAGGGGAACCCCGGCGATAAGGTCTTCAAGCTTCGGCGCGAGCCGGTGGCGCCGGGCCTCTATTTCGGTAATCAGGTCGAGATCGCCAAGGGGCTCAAAGGCGGCGAAACCGTGGTCGCTTCCGGCCAGACCAAACTGCAAACCGGCGCTCTTGTGACACCCATCGACACGACCGCGCTCATTCCACCGGCCAAAGTCGCCCTTCCGTAACCGCCGGGCGCGGTCATTGGGGATCTGGAAGCATTCAACCGGAAACCGCACTATACCGAATCCGGTCGAGTGCTTCGGCAAAAGACCCCCTCACTCTGTCTCTCTCCCCAAGGGGAGAGAGACAGAGTGAGGGGGGACTTCGTTAAGCATTCAACCGGAAACCGTATCAGATGCGTTTCACCGATATTTTCATCCGCAGGCCGGTGCTGGCGTTCGTGATTAGCGCGCTGATCCTGCTCGTGGGTACGCGCTCGCTCACAACGCTGCCCGTGAGGCAGTTCCCGCTGCTCACCAACACGGTCGTCACCGTGAGTACGATCTACCCCGGCGCGACGGCCGAGCTGATGCAGGGCTTCATCACGACGCCCTTGCAGCAGGCCATCGCGACGGCGGACGGCATCGATTACATCACCTCCACCTCGGTGCTGGGCGCCAGCACGATCCAGGCATACATCAGGCTGAATTTCGATCCCGACGCCGCCGTCACCGAGATCATGTCGAAGGTGCAGCAGGTCCGCTACCTGATGCCGCCGGGCGCGAACGATCCGAGCATCACCAAGAGCACCGGGCAGACGACCGCGATCATGTATATCGGCTTTGCGAGCCCCTCGCTTGAGATGCCCGCCATCTCCGATTACCTCACGCGCGTCGTGCAGCCTATCCTTGCCACCGTCGAAGGCGTCGCATCGGCGGACGTGATCGGCGGACAGACCTTCGCCATGCGCGTCTGGCTCGACCCCGCCCGCATGGCCGCGCGCGGCATCAGCGCGACCGAGGTGGCGCTAGCCATCCGCGCCAACAATTTCCAGACCGCGCCCGGACAGCAGAAGGGCTACTTCACCATCGCGAACATCACCGCGAACACGGACCTGCAAAGCGTCGATCAGTTCCGCGAAATGGTGGTGAAAGCCAATGAGGGGGCGCTCATCAGGCTGAAGGATATCGCGACCATATCGCTCGACGCGCAAAGTTTCGACGCCGCCGTCTCCATGGACGGCCAGAACGCGGTGTTCATCGGCGTGCAGCCAACGCCGGCCGGGAACCCGCTGACGGTGGTGAGCGGGGTGCGCAAGAAGCTTGAGAGCATCCGGAACACGCTGCCGCCAACGCTCAAGATGGACGTGGCCTACGACGCAAGCAAGTTCATCCAAGCCTCCATCGACGACGTGATCTGGACGCTTGGCATGGCGGTCGCCGTCGTGGTCGTGGTGATCTTCCTGTTCCTGGGCTCGATGCGCACCGTGCTGATCCCGATTGTGACGATCCCGCTTTCGCTGATCGGCGCGGGCACCTTGATGTACGCCTTCGGGTTCAGCATTAACCTTCTGACGCTGCTGGCGATGGTGCTCGCCATTGGCCTCGTGGTCGACGACGCCATCGTCGTGGTCGAAAACGTCTTCCGGCACATCGAGGAAGGAAAATCGCCGATCCAGTCCGCGCTGATCGGCGCGCGCGAGATTGCCGGCCCCGTCATCGCCATGACGATCACCCTCGCCGCGGTCTATGCGCCAATCGGCCTTCTCGGCGGGGTTACCGGCATTCTCTTCAAGGAGTTCGCGTTTACGCTTGCAAGCGCCGTGGTCGTGTCGGGCGTCGTCGCCTTGACGCTCTCGCCCGTGATGTCGGCGGCGCTGTTATCGCAAAAAGTGCTCCATTCGCCGTTTGCGCAGGTGGTGACAAACGCCTTCACGGCCGTTGAGCACTGGTATGAGCGCCGGCTTTCGTCGAGCCTGGATTACCGGCCAGCCACGGCAATCGTGGCATTGGGCGTCATCGCGAGCCTTTTCTTCCTTTACTCCAGTGCAACCAAGGAACTCGCCCCGCCAGAGGACCAGGGCATCGTGCTCGGCCTCGCCAAGGCACCGCAATACGCCAATCTCGACTATATGGAAGCCTACAGGAAGCAGCTTGAGGACGCGCTGAGCGTGCCGGATGCCGATGGAACTTTCATTATTTTCGGACGGCCCGTGGTCAATCAGGGCTTCGTCGGCTCCCGGTTGAAGCCCTGGGACGAGCGCAAGAACACGGCTCAGAAAATCCAACCGGAGCTGCAAGCCCGGCTCTCCAAAGTGCCCGGCCTGCAAGTGTTCGCGTTTTCGCCGCCGCCATTGCCCGGCTCGACCGGCGGCTTGCCGGTGCAGATGGTTGTCTATTCGACCGACGGCTACAGCATCATCTACAATGTGGTGGAGAAGCTGAAAGACGCCGCCCGGAAGAGCGGGCTGTTCCTCGTCGTGGACAGCGACCTTGCCTTCAACACGCCGACGGTGAAAGTCGAGGTCAACCGGTCCAAGGCGAACGAGCTTGGCGTCACGATGGAAAGCATCGGCAATACGCTGGCGCTCATGGTTGGCGGCAATTATGTGAACCGCTTCGACCTGCAGGGGCGCTCCTACGAGGTCATTCCGCAGGTTCCGCGCGCGGACCGGCTGACGCCCGATTCCCTGGTCAACTATTACGTGCCGACGGCAAGCGGGACCGAGGTGCCGCTCTCGACCCTGGTCAAGGTGTCCACAGCGACCGACCCGAACGCGCTGACGCAGTATAATCAGCTCAACTCCGCTACTTTCCAGGCGGTGCCCTGGCCCGGCGTCACCATCGGCCAAGCCGTCACTTTCCTGGAGCAGCAGTCCAAGGAGCTTTTCCCGGAGAATTTCACCCACGCCTATCTTGGGGACTCGCGTCAATATGTCGAGGAAGGTAACAAGCTCGTTTATACCTTCCTGTTCGCGCTGATCGTGATTTTCCTGGTGCTGGCGGCGCAGTTCGAGAGCCTTCGCGACCCCATCGTGATCCTGGTGAGCGTGCCCATGTCGATCTGCGGCGCGCTCCTGCCGCTGTTCATGGGCATCGCGACCATCAATATCTATTCGCAGGTCGGGCTTGTCACCCTCATCGGGCTTATCTCGAAGCACGGCATCCTGATGGTCGAATTCGCCAAGGAGCTGCAGCGCCACGAGAATCTGGACCGCAGAGCTGCGATTGTGCGCGCAGCCGCCGTGCGCTTGCGGCCGATCCTGATGACGACCGCCGCGATGGTGGTGGGGCTCATTCCCATGGTGCTCGCCACGGGAGCCGGAGCCGCAAGCCGCTTCAGCATCGGCCTTGTCATCGTGTGCGGGCTCACCATCGGGACGATCTTCACGCTGTTCGTCCTGCCGATGGTCTACACCTTCATTGGCGCCGATCACCGGCCCGCGACGACCGCCGCGCGGGACGCCGAAATCGCTTCGGTGAGCTGACACGGTCCACCGGGCGCGAGGAAGTCCCCCTCACCCCTGCCCCTCTCCCGCGAGGGGAGAGGGGTATGTACCCTGTCCAAGGCGCTGAGGGTGATTTTGGCGTCCCTTCTCCCCTTGCGGGAGAAGGACAGGATGAGGGGTAGGCCACACGCAGTGCGGGTTGGTATAGGTTCCCCTCGGCCGCGCGGAAACATCGGGATAATCGAGTTCCTGGATAACGCCACCGGATGGCAGCCACAAGAAAGCCTACCGTCCCGGCCGGGATTCGGATATGTTTTGGCCGGTTTCAAGCCCTGAATTGCTCACGGACGGTTATGCTCAAAAGCCGCAGATATCATTTTTATGGCATCGCCCTGTTTGTGTGCGCCGCGCTGCCGGCCAACGCGGAGGAAGTGCCGCTCGACGTTGCGACGCTGAAAGGCGCGGTTCTGTCGGAAACCAACGCCTATCGCGGATCGAAAAAGCTGGCGGAGCTACGGCAGAATGCCGCCTTGGACGCGGCTGCCGCCGCCTATGCCGCATATCTGGCCGGGCACGACAGCATGGGGCACACCGCCGATGGCCGCACGCCCGCCAAGCGCGCGTTCGCCCAAGGATACAAATGGTGCTTCGTCGCGGAGAACGTCTGGGGCGGCTGGCGGAAGCCCGATACGATGCTGGCCGATGAGGTCGCGCGCAAGGCCATGGACGGCTGGAAGAAATCGCCCGGCCACAACGCCAACCTTCTCGAAAAACGCGTGCACGATATCGGGATCGGCGCCGCGGCCTGGAAGCAAGAGGGCGGAAAGGACATATTCCGCGTCGTGCAGGTCTTCGGCGAGGAATGCCCCGGAAAGCCGCGCCCCGCGCCGTCGATTGGCGAGGCGCTTAGCGGGGCGGTGGACGCGCTGCGCTGATCGCGCGCCGCCATCGGCAAAGCGGCTGTGCGAAGTCCGGAGCGGGGCGCAAGCGGGCATGGCGAAATGCGAAATCCCGGCGGGCTGTCCGCGGCTTTCTTGACAATTCCCCGCCCGCACGCCCAAGCTTTCCCAAAACACCCAGGAGGCGCGGATGGGAGAAATCGGCTTTATCGGGCTCGGCAACATGGGCGGGCCAATGGCCGCCAATTTGATCAAGGCGGGCCATAAGCTCCGGGTTTTCGATCTTTCGCAGGCGGCTATGCGGAAGCTTGCCGAGGCTGGCGCCGTTGCCGCCTCCTCCGCGAGCGGCGCGGCTAAGGGCGCCGAGGCCGTCATCACCATGCTGCCCGCGGGCCAGCACGTCCGCGACACGTATCTTGGGCCCCAAGGGCTGATCGCCGCTGCGGCGCCCGGCACCCTGCTCATCGATTGCTCGACCATCGACGTGGCCACCGCACGCGACGTCAGTGCCGCGGCATCGGCGGCCGGCCACGAGATGCTCGACGCTCCGGTCTCGGGCGGCACTGGCGGCGCGCAAGGCGCCACGCTCACCTTCATGGCCGGCGGCAGCGATGCCGCATTCGCGCGCGCCCAGCCGATCCTCGCCTGCATGGGCAAGACCGCGATCCACGCGGGCGGGCCGGGCAACGGCCAGGCGGCCAAGATATGTAACAATATGATTCTTGGCATCTCCATGATCGGCGTGTCCGAAGCCTTCGCGCTTGGCGAAAAACTCGGGCTCACCCACCAGACGCTGTTCGATATCGCGTCCAAGTCCTCGGGCCAGTGCTGGTCGCTGACGAGCTATTGCCCGGTGCCGGGGCCGGTTCCCGCCTCGCCCGCGAATCGCGATTACGCCGCGGGCTTCACGGCCGCGATGATGCTGAAGGACCTGAAACTCGCCCAAGCGGCAAGCCGCGATGTGAGCGCAAACACCCCGCTTGGAGCGGAAGCCGCCGCGCTCTACGCGCTATTCGAAGCCCACGGCGGGGGGGCGTTCGACTTCTCGGCGATCATTAAGTTCCTGCGCGGCCAATCTTAATTCCGGGTAAAGCCGATTGGTGCGGCTTGGGGCCGGCAAGCCCAACAGCTGCACAATGTGTTGCCGCAAGTGCACGGGGCATTTCGCTAAAACTTGCGACGAATTAATCTGCCGTTCACTTTTCCCCTCTAGGTTGTACATACCGGAGTAAGCGCAACCTAGAGGATACTTCGTGACATGATCGCAGATTTGGTACGTGTGCAGCCAGACGACCAGAACCTTAAAACCAATTACCTTGTCACCTTGCGGATGATCGAGAGGCTGCACCGCCTGCTCCTCGACCTCATCAAGGACGAGTTCGAACGCGTGGGGCGAACCGACGTCAACAGCGTCCAGGCCCTGCTGCTGTTCAACATCGGCGACATCGAGCTGACAGCGGGCGAGCTCAAGACTCGCGGCCTCTATCTCGGCTCCAACGTTTCCTACAACCTGAAGAAGCTGGTCGAAAGCGGCTACATCCATCATCAGCGCTCCCGCACCGACAAACGCTCGGTCCGGGTGAAGCTCACCGACAAAGGCAAAGCCATCAGCGAGATGGTGAACAAGCTCCTGGAGCGGCAGCTGACCATGCTTGAGAAGGTTGGCGGCGTGAGCGTGCCGGACCTCAAGCACTTCAACCAGATTTCCGTTAAGCTGGAGCGCTTCTGGGGCGACCAGATCCGCTATCAGCTTTAGGAACGGGATGCGCATGCCCCGGTTGGTTCACGCGCGCCGCAGCGGTTTCGCCGATGCCGGCGCGCGCTTTTCGCCTTTCGCTAGCGCGCTAGAGCCTATCCGCTTTTGATGGAATCAAAAGCGGGCTCTAAGTTTTTGTCTTGCCGTGCGTCTTATCGGAAAACCGCTTCGCACTTTTCCGGACGCACTATAGCAACCCCGTTCTGGCCATAATTAGCCTTCATCAGGAGAGTGAGGGAGCCGCCTCCCGAAACGGTGGCGTCAATTCCTAATTCGAATGGTTTGGAAGGCATGATGGTGATCGTGAAACGGGGATGGCTGGCCGCGCTCGGCGGGGCTGTCCTTATGATTGCTGCGAGCCCGTTCGAGGCGAACGCTCAACGAAGCAAGGTCGACGATTGGCTGGGGTTCGATCAATCCGGCGACGCCTTCGATCAATCTGGCCGCGCACCCGCCGCCCGCGAGACTGAAGCGCAGCAGCCCGATCTCGGATTTCCGACGCTCGCGAGGGAGAACGTCGCAGCCACCTACGCCGCGATCAAGCAGTATGCCGCGCTTGTCGCACGCGGAGGCTGGGCGCAATTGCCGCCAATCGAGCTGCGCACAGGCATGAGCCATCCCGCAGTAGTGCAACTCCGCAAGCGGCTGCAGGCGACGGGCGATCTACAAGCCTATGGCGGCTATCCGGAAATCTACGATTCCTATGTCGAGCACGCCGTGAAGAAGGCGCAATTGCGTCACGGCCTGCCCCCCACCGGCTTTCTCGACAAGACGACGATCGAGGAGCTTAACGTGCCCGTGTCCGCGCGGCTGCGCCAGCTCCGCACCAACCTGCCCCGGCTGCAGAGCCTGTCGGCCAACGTCCCCGCGGGCAAGTATATCGTCGTGAATATCCCGGCGGTGCAAATCGAGGCCATCAACAACAATCAGGTCGTCTCGCGCCATACTGGCGTTGTCGGCAAGCCCGATAGGCCTTCCCCTCTGGTCAATTCGGCCATCGAGGAGATCAATTTCAATAAAGACTGGTTCGTGCCGCCGACGGTCTTGAAATCCGACCTGATTCCCAAAGGCCGTGAGGCGCAGGCCAAGGGCCAGGATGCGCTGGCGGAGCACAAGATCGATGCGTATGCCGATTTCGCCGCCTATCAGAAAGGCCAGCACATCGACCCGATGTCGATCGATTGGAACTCGGACGCCCCGCTGCATTATTTCTACGTACAGAATGGCGGCCCGGAAAATCCGCTAGGCTTCGTAAAGCTCAACTTTCAAAGCCCTCATCACGTTTACATGCACGATACGTCCGCCCCCAGCATTTTCTCGCAAAGCTTCCGGGCCGAAAGCTCGGGCTGCGTGCGCGTGCAAAATGTACACCAGCTCGCGGCTTGGCTTCTGGAGGACAATGGCTGGAGCGTTCAGCAGGTGCTGCGCATGAAGCAAACTGGCGAGAAGCTCAATATCCGTCTCAAGAAGAAGGTTCCGCTGTTCTGGACCTATGTCACGGCTTGGGGAACCGCCGACGGCACGGTGCAATTCCGCCGCGATATCTATCGCCGGGATACCGTGGACGCGGTTGCGTCGGCGGAATAAGACCAGATCCGCTCCATTGCTTTGCCAACCGGTGGGGTCGTCCCGGAAACACCGAAGGCGTTATCCGGGATCATTACAAATTCTGGCCGGCGTTTGTTAAGATCCCGGATAAACGCTGAAGCGTTTTCCGGGATGACAATCTGCGAAGCAATCGAGCGGATGCGGCACCTAAAAGGTGCAAGCTTGCCAAGGCGAGCTTGCGGGGACAGGGAAAGCGCCCAACTTTATTCTTGCTTGGTATCCAACTTAACGCCAGTTTCCTTCGCCGCCTTTTCGGCCGCCGCATCGACTTCCTTCTCAACCGCCGGCATGACCTCGGTGAGATAGGCTCCCATCTTGCCCATCGCGGACTTTGCCAGCGGTGCGCCGTAGAAATCGGCAAGCGCCTTCAATTCGTCGGCGGTGAACACCTTCACGAGACCCGCCTGCGCGGCGGTCTTGATCCCGGCCGCATTCATGTTCTTCTGCATCGCCGCCAGGAACGCCTGCTGTTGCTGCTCGGGCAAGCTTTGCGCGATACTTTTCGCCATGTCGGTGGCCGCACCTTCGGGCGGGACTGCCTCCATATAGCGGGCAGCCTCCTGAGCGCGGTTTTGCGGAGTGTCGTCCATCGCAAATGCAGGGGCAGCGAAGCTGGCAAGCAGGCCTAGACAGAGAAGCCGGACAAAGGAAGCCATTGTGAGTTCTCCACAGAAGATTAGGGTTTTGACGTCAATGCGGGCCTGCGCTGCCGCCTAAGACATAAAGCGATGTTTATGTCTTTATTGCATTTCAGAACAGCGCACGCTACCACTCAGCAGCTTTATCGTCCAAAAGAGAACGGACCAAGGAGAATTCTGTGTCAGCAACAGCCTTTGAAACCGCATCCTCCACGAAGGATTTTCACGTTAAGGATCTGAGCCTGGCGGAGTGGGGCCGCAAGGAGATGGACATCGCCGAGACCGAAATGCCGGGTCTCATGGCCGTCCGCGAAAAGTACGGCAAGGAGCAGCCGCTGAAAGGCGCCCGGATCGCGGGCTGCCTGCACATGACGATCCAGACGGCGGTGCTGATCGAGAGCTTGCAGGCGCTGGGCGCTGACGTGCGCTGGTCCTCCTGCAACATCTTCTCGACGCAGGATCACGCCGCCGCCGCGATTGCCGCCAGGGGCACGCCAGTCTTCGCCGTCAAGGGCGAGACGCTCGACGAATATTGGGAATATGTCGACCGCATCCTGGAATGGCCGGGCGGCGTGCCGGCGAACATGATCCTCGACGACGGCGGTGACGCAACGCTCATCGTGCAGCTCGGCGCCGAGGCCGAGACCAACCCGTCCGTTCTCGCAAAGCCCACGAGCGAGGAAGAGGAGAGCCTGTTCAAGACCATCAAGGCGCGGCTTGAGCGCACCCCTGGCTGGTACTCGAAGGTCAAGGCTGCCATCAAGGGCGTGTCCGAGGAAACAACCACGGGCGTCCACCGGCTCTATCTGATGGAGAAGAAGGGCGTCCTGGCCTTCCCCGCGTTCAACGTGAACGACAGCGTCACGAAGTCCAAGTTCGACAACCGCTATGGCTGCCGCGAAAGCCTCGTCGACGGCATCCGCCGCGGAACCGACGTGATGATGGCCGGCAAGCTCGCGGTCGTCTGCGGCTATGGCGATGTGGGCAAGGGCTCAGCGCAGTCGCTGCGGGGCGCTGGCGCCCGCGTGGCCGTGACCGAGGCCGACCCGATTTGCGCGCTCCAGGCCGCGATGGACGGCCATGAGGTGGTGACGCTCGACGACTATGCGGATAAGGCCGACATCTTCGTCACCGCGACCGGCAATATCGACGTGATCACCATCGAGCACATGCGCAAGATGAAGGACATGGCCATCGTCTGCAACATCGGCCATTTCGACAACGAGATCCAGGTGGCGGCGCTCAAAAACCTCAAATGGAACAACGTGAAGCCGCAGGTGGACATGATCGAGTTCCCCGACGGCAAGCGCATCCTGCTTCTGTCGGAAGGCCGGCTTGTCAATTTGGGCAACGCCACGGGGCATCCGAGCTTTGTAATGAGCGCTTCGTTCTCGAACCAGGTGCTCGCGCAAATCGAGCTGTGGACCAACGCCGGAAATGGCAAGTACGGGAACCATGTCTATGTGCTGCCGAAGCACCTCGACGAGATGGTCGCGCGGCTACACCTCGATAAGCTTGGGGTGAAGCTGACGCAGCTCACGAAGGAGCAGGCGGACTATATCGGCGTGCCGGTCGAAGGGCCGTTTAAGTCGGATCTGTATAAGTATTGATGGCTAAAGACCCCCTCACCCTGTCCCTCTCCCCTCGGGGAGAGGGAACCCTAGAATTTTCGCTGCGGTTAGTTCGGGCGTTCCTTCTCCCCTTGGGGAGAAGGACAGGATGAGGGGGTCTTATGCCCCGTTACAAAATCACGGTCGAATATGACGGCACACCGTTCGCCGGCTGGCAAATCCAGGCGAATGGGCCATCCATTCAAGGCGAGCTGGCGCGTGCCATCGAGGCGCTTAGCGGCGTTAGCGTGGTGCCGCGCGGCGCGGGCCGGACCGACGCCGGGGTGCATGCGCGCGGGCAAGTGGCGCATTTCGATCTTGAGCGGCAGTACCCGCCGGAAACAATGCGCAACGCGCTCAACCACCATCTCCGGCCGGCGCCCATCGTGATCGTCGCCTGCGAGATCGTGGACGAAAGCTTCGACGCCCGCTTCTCCGCAAAGGCGCGGCATTACATCTATCGCATCGTGAACCGCCGCGCCCGGCTGGCGCTGGACCGCGACCGGGCTTGGCAGGTTCCGGTGCCGCTCGATGCGGCGGCCATGCACGAGGCGGCCCAGCACCTCATCGGCCGCCACGACTTCACGACCTTCCGCTCGTCTCAATGCCAGGGGAAATCGCCGCTGCGCACGCTGGATAGGCTCGAAGTGGCCCGCGACAGCGATGACATTCTAATCGCCGCGAGCGCCCGCTCGTTCCTGCACCACCAGGTGCGCTCCATGGCGGGCAGCTTGAAGGTCGTGGGCGAAGGCAAATGGCGCCCGGACGATCTGCGCCGCGTACTCGAAGCTTGCGACCGCGCGGCTTGCGGCCCAGTCGCGCCCGCCTGCGGACTTTATTTCATGAAGGTGGACTATACCGAGTCCACTTGAGTGGCTGCACCGCCACCCAGCGCGGTTTCGCAGGGCTTCCATCTACCCGGTTCTCAAGGTTGCGATGGGGCGAAACCGGCTGTGCCTGAGTTTTTACGATACCGTATTCGCCATGGCGGCTTCGGGATCGCAATGCGGCCCTTTCTGGAAGGCTGCGGGGTGCCCGCAATCATTCGAAAATCGTGACCACTCGCGCCAAAACCTCGTTCAGGATGCTGGCTGGCACAGCTTCAACCCTCTTTCCTCCCCGTGCCTTCAAATCGAGCGCGCGCGGCTGGTCGCAGCGAACGATACCAGTTGTGTTGGTGCCTGCCAACAGCACCGCAAAGCCGATGCGCCGGGCAAAGTCCCCGCCGGAAGTGATCGGCAGGACCACCGGCAGCTTTGTCGCCGCGTTGAAATCGTCGGGCGAGACGATCAAAACCGGCCGCCTTCCTTGCTGCTCATGGCCGAGCGTTGGGTCGAGCGGCACCATGTAGATATCGCCGCGCTTCAAATCAGCTCTCCGCCTTGGGCGGGTGCATCGATCCATTCCCGGTCTTCCGCCGTTTGCGGTTGAGAGTAGTCCGATTGCCGCAGCAGTTCCGCCATCGTGTATTTTGGCCGCTGGCAAATTTCGACGACGAGCCTGCCATCTTGGATGGTCAGGCCGACAGTGGAGCCCGCCTCCAGTTGCAGAACATCGAGAAGGGCGGGCGGCACCGCGAGCATGACGGAGCCGCCAACTTTGCGAAGATTTGTAGTGTGCATGGTCACCTCATGGGTTATACAAAAATATAACTCAAAGGGCGAGGAGCTTCAAGGCTTGGCTCAAAGTTTTTGCCGCGGGCTTTCAATCTGGGGGTCCCGGCGGATCGTCCGCTATCAGATCTGGAATCGTGCCTTGCTGCATGCCCAATTTTTGAGCCCGGCATATTCCGCTGCCGGCCTTCAGCGCCAATGCATCGCGGTGCCGGGAAATGTTCTTTACAAGAAGTGCAAAGGCGAACGACCCATTAACGAATGGTTGATTTCATGTAAGCGCTCATCATGGTTAATACAGTCATGGTAAACGCGGAATCCTCATATTTTCGCCGCCGCATTTTTGCGAATCTTTTCTCGTTTCAGGTCGATTTTCATGTTTCGAAAATCCCGTTAAATATACGGGAATATTTGATATTAACCAAAGAAGATCTCGCGCCCGCCGCTCACCTGAATAGCGCTTCGCAAAATGTTGCGCAAAATCAATGCGATAGCAAGCGCCGGCGCTTAACGCTTACTCAAGGTTTTTCTGCGATATTACTTCAAAGTCGAAAGGCGGTTTTCCAGCTCCCGAAAATGGGCCGGGAAGCAGCCAGGAGCGTTAAACTTGCGCTACACCGAGGCTCGCAACCGGGCGGCGGCTCTCCGGCGCACGCCGCCGCCGGCAGGCAGCCCGGGCGGGCTCTCTCCGCGGAGAGAAAGCCGCCGTTTCGTGTTTCCGCTAATACCCCACCGGATAGCTGATGGTGGAGAAAGGCCGGTACTGATAGAGCCAGGTTTCGGTCAGCACCTCGCCGCCGGCCTTGAGGTACAGGCGCATCTCCACCGGATCGTTGCCGTCGACGGTGAGGTCGAACAGCGCGCGCCAATGGCCCGGCACGTCGTCGGGAACCGCTTCGGCGTAAGTGTAGGTGAACTCGCCCCGCGACGACCACAGAACCAGCTCTGGCTTCACCCCGTAAGGAAGCTGCACCAACGGCCCGCCCAGGAACTCCACGTCGAATTTGCGCACGCCGCTGCTTGGGCGGGGCCTGCCCGGCTGTCCGCCGCGGCCCAACCGCGTGGCCACGCAGCGGCCGAGCGGCGTCCGATAGGGCTCGTCCGAGAGCCAATGCAGCCGGTAGCTGAGTTCGACGCGGGCGCCAGCCACGACCGGCTTCTCGGGGCACCAATAGGCGGTTACGTTGTCGTTGATTTCGTCGTCCGTGGGGATTTCAACGAGCTGGACGGTGCCCTTGCCCCAATCGCCGATAGGCTCGACCCAAGTGGACGGCCGCTTCTCGTAACCGACGCCGTCCAGATAATGGTCGAAATTGCGGTCGCGCTGCAACAGGCCGAACCCGCGCGGATGCTCGTCCTGGAAAGCCGATACGGTGATGTGCGCTGGATTGTTGAGCGGCCGCCAGATATGCTCGCCGCCGCCGGTCCACATCGCGAGGCCGTCGGAGTCGTGCACTTCCGGGCGCCAGTCGATCCCGGCCCGCTTCACCGTCTCGGAATACCAGTACATCGTGGTCAGCGGCGCGAGGCCGAGCCGCTCCACGGCCTGTCTGAAAAAGAGCGTGGCCTCGATCTCCATGACCACGCCTTTGGTCCGCTCCATAACGAAGCGGTAGGCGCCGGCGACGCTTGGGCCGTCGAGCAGAGCAAAAACGGTGACCGATTTGGACGCTGCCGGCGCTGGCAGGAACCAGAAGCCGGTGAAGTCTGGGAATTCCTCGGGCGAGCTGCCACCGGGGGTCAGCGTGATCCCCCTTGCGGACATGCCCACCTGGCCAAGCTCGCCTTTGGCGCGGAAATAGGAAGCGCCCAGGAACGTGACCCAAGGCTCGGCCTTGCGCCAATCCTCAGTGCTGTCTTTGGGCTCCCGGACCCAAAAGCCCGCCATGGGCGATGGGTTTACGGGCAATTGCGCCGCGGGATTTCCGGGCGGAATGGTGAAATAGCGCGGGTCGTAGAGGATTTCCCGGGCAACCTCTTGCCCTCCGCCTTGCTCGACGGCGTACATGCGCACGGTCTTGGGGAAATACATCCCCACATGCTGGAAGGTGATCGGAACGGCGCTCTGGTCGCCATCGCCAAAAAGCGCATAGTCCGAACGGTAGTGAATCTGGCCGTGCGCGTCGTAGTCGATGGAGGAAACGATCTTTGGGTCCGGGCGTGGTGGCGGGCTGTAACCCGCTGCCGCGAGGGCTTGCGCGTGAGCCTTTAGCCATTCGTGGGAAAACGGTTGCGGTTCGCCCATGTGCAAGCCGGGCGTGCTGGCGCGCGCCGGTAAAGCCGCAAACGCCTGTGCGGCGAGCGCAAGTTGGAGAAAGCTACGGCGGTCGATCATGGTCCTTCCTGTACGGCATTACCGCGAATGCGCATAAGGCTCCCGGCGGCATGGATTGCACCCCTCACCCCTGCCCCTCTCCCGCAAGGGGATAGGGGATGTGCCCTATCCCAGGCGCAGAGGATAATTCAGGGGTTCCTTCTCCCCTTGCGGGAGAAGGACAGAGCCTGCCCCCGCGAAGGCGGGGGATGAGGGGAAATACTATGCCGTCCGGTATTTAGCCCGCATTCGCCGCATGTCTGTAGCGTGGCGTTAACGAAATGGGAAGCCGCATTCTTGGCGCACCTTTCGTATTAGGAACCGGCCCGTAGCGCCGCGGCAATTGCGGGAACCGCCCGGGGATCGGTTATCATCCCAATGTGGTCCACGCCGGCAACCATGCTCACCGGAACGCCGGGCCGGATGGCGTGCACGGTTGGCGCAAACATCTCAGCCTTGAAGAGCTCATCCTTGCCGCCAGCCAAAACCTGCAGCGGAGCACGCGCATTCTTCAGGTCGGCTGCATAATCGCTCGTGCCGAAGGCATTAAGGAGACGGAATGAGTATGTGCCGGCGAGCAGGCTGGCCCTGGCGGGATCGATTGCGAAAGCGATCACGGGGAGATGGTCGAAAGCGTGGATTCCAAGGCCGCTCAGCACCGAAAGTCCGATGTATCTCGGAATGAACGGCCTAGCCCATGCCTCTCCCTGATCTTTGACGGTTGGCGCCTGCGGGCCCAACATCGGCGAGAGAAGCACAACGCGCTCGAACGAGCCGCCAAAACGGGACGCGGCGGCGTGCAACGCAAAGCCTCCTCCAGAGGAAGAGCCGAGGAGGACGGGGCGCTTGCCAGGGTGGAAGCGCTGAACGGCGCCAACGAAATCCTCAAGATCGTCATCGAGCTGCCCTGCGTAATCGATATCGCCGCGCCGCCCTGTTTCGCCATGCCCCCGGATATCCGGCGCGTAGACCTGCATGCCTTCCGCGGAGAGTGCCTTTGCAAGCGCATGCAGGCTTACGCTCGACCCGGACGAACCGTGGATTGCGATGACCAGAATTTCCCGATCGCTTGCGGGCCGTGCATTCCATCGCCGGAAAGCGATCGTACCGCCGCCCCGGGCGGGAACTTTTTCCACGGCAGGCAGATCGCTGAAATCCATATTCTCGAATGCGCTGTTGATCGAGGCTAACGGCGGCGGCGGATCGCTCGTGCCGAACGCGATCATTCCGAAAAGAATCGCCCCCGCGAGACCCGCCACTACCAGGGCAACAACAATCGCGCTTTGCAAAGCCTTGCTCACCCGCGGCACTATCGTAAACCCGCGGCGCCGCTTTCGGCGCGGGCGAGAAGTTCCTTGGCCTTGGCCACGTCCGCTGCCATTTGCGCGGCAAGCGTTTCGGCGGAGCGGAATTTTGCGTCCTCGCGCACGAAGGCGATGAACTCGATCTCCAAGGTTTTGCCGTAGAGGTTCCCATCGAAATCGAGGAGGAAGATTTCGAGCAGCGGCAGCCCCGCGTCGAATGTCGGCCGCGTGCCGAGATAGGCCGCGCCTTGGAGCTTCTTGCCATCCACATGGGCGTAAACGGCATAAATGCCATGCTTGAGCGTCACGCCTTCTTCCAGGCGGATATTCGCGGTCGGGAAGCCCAAGCCCTGCCCGCGCCCTGCCCCGCTTTCCACCATGCCGGATATGCGCCAACAGCGCCCGAGCAACTCGGCGGCTCCGGCGACGTCGCCTTCGGCCAGCAATTCGCGGACGCGCGTGGATGAATAGAGTTCGCCGTCATTGCCTTGGGCTTCGACCACTGTGACACCGAACCCGTGCTTGCGGCCCTCCTGAGCGAGAACGCTTGGATTTCCGCCACGGCCCTTTCCAAAAAAAAAGTTATAGCCAACCGAAGCATGCTTGATGGCGAAGCCCTCGGCAAGGATGATGCGCACGAATTCCGGCGCGGTGAGCCCGGCAAGTGCGCGGTCGAAGGGGATAACGGCGGTGAAGCCACAGCCATGAGCCGCAAACAGCTCAAGCTTGCGCGTAAGGCTCGTCAGCCGGAAAAATGGCCTTTGCGGCTGAAAGAACATCCTGGGGTACGGCTCGAACACCATGACGCCCATGGGCAGGCCGCCCTCGGCCGCTTTCGCCTTGGCTGCATCCAGCACGGCGCGATGGCCGCAATGCACGCCGTCGAAAGTGCCGATGGCGAGCGAAGCACCGCGCAAGTGCTGGGGAACCTCCTGCCAGCCCGTGACAACGTCCATTACGCCTCTCTATTTCCCGGCCCGCGAGGGGATCATAATCACCGCCTCGCCTTCGAGAACGATCTTTTCGCCCACCGAGCAGGCGCAAGCGAAGATCGCCCTTTTGCGGTGCTCGATCAAGTCGGAGACGCGCACGGTCGCGGTGACTTGATCGCCAATGTGGACCGGCGCCTTGAAGTTGAGCGTTTGCGAGATATAGATGCAGCCCGGCCCGGGAAGCTTCGTTCCAAACACCGCGGAAATGTAGGCGGCGCTCAGCATTCCGTGCGCGATGCGCCGCCGGAAGGGCGTTTCCTTGGCAAAGGCTTCGTCCAGATGGATTGGATTGAGGTCGCCGGTGACTTGCGCGAAGGTGTCAAGTCCCTCACCGCTAACGATGTGGACGAGGCTTGCCTCCATGCCGATATGAAGGTCCTCGAAAAAGTACCCCGGTCGTATCGCGGCGGTCATCGTTCCTCCTAAGCAACTCACGTCGAACCTGCGCCGCTAAAGCAAGAAACTCACCCGCTTGCTTGGCAAACGGCTGGGAAACGCCTTGGTTGCAGTGCAGCAAACTTATATACGTGCGAGCTAGTGCTTTGCGCAATATGGCCAAAAGTTACCATCGCAATTGCAGCATGGCTGCGGCCGGCCGGAAGGGCTTTCCAGCGAAGAGCCCGTCCAGCATCGGCTGCGTGAGCCCGCCTTCCGCCGCGTCGCCCAGATTGACCCGGCTGGCGATATAGATCGCGTCGATGTCTTGCGCGCAGGCGCCTTCGATGTCGGTGTGGATGCCGTCGCCGATGGCCAGTAGCGCGCTCTGGGGCAACGGCCTGGAAAGCTTCCGCATCGCAGCCTTGTAGATGGGCGCGTAGGGCTTTCCAGCCTGGATGACGGTTTGGCCGAGCGCCGCGTAGCGCTGCGCGAGCAGGCCCGAGCAAGGCAGCAGCTTCGAGCCGCGTTCGACCACGAGATCGGGATTGGCGCAGATCATGGGCACGCCGCGCGCTGCGAGAGAGGCCAGCATGGGGGCGTAATCTTCCGGCGTTTCGTTGTCTTCGTCGAAGAAGCCGGTGCAAACAACGACCGCGGCGTTGGCGGCGGTTGTGAACTCGACGTTCAAGCCGTCGAACAGACAGGTGTCGCGCTCCGGCCCCAGATGGAAGAGCGGCTCGCCGGAATAGGCTTCGACGAAGCCGCGCGTTACGTCGCCGGAGGTTACCGCCGCATCGAAGCAATCGTCCGGCACGCCAGCGGCGCGCAAATGATCGAGAACCGGCGGGTGCGGCCGCGGCGAGTTCGAGACCAGGACGATCTCGCCGCCCCGGCGCTTGAAGGCGCGGCATGCCTCCACGGCTGACGGGAACGCCGTCAGCCCGTCGTGCAACACGCCCCATACATCGCAGAACCACGCCTTGCGGCTCGCGGCTATTTCAGCCAACCCGGTCAGGATTGGGATTGGCGCAGGCACCCCGTTCATCGTGTGAAATCCAATAATGCTAAACACGGGTAATGGATTGGAAAAGCCCCCCTCATCCTGTCCTTCTCCCCGGGGGGAGAAGGAACCCCTGAATTATCTGCAGCGTAACTTATGGGGTCCTCTCTCCCCTCGGGGAGAGAGACAGAGTGAGGGGGGGGCTTATTGGGTATTGCCTACGCGATAAGCTTATAGGCCGGCAGCGTCAGGAACGCCTCAAGCTTATCGCTCAGCACGAGTTGCTTGAAAAGCGCTATGGCCTCGTCGAACCGGCCCTTGGTATAAGCATCGCCGAGCGCCGTTTTGAGCTTGGCCATCTCGTCCGCCAGGGCCGTTTCGACCAGCTCCGCCGTAACGCGGCGCCCGTCCGCAAGCGTGGCCCCGTAGCGAAGCCATTGCCAAACCTGCGTGCGCGAGATTTCCGCGGTGGCGGCGTCCTCCATCATGTTATAGAGCGGCACGGCGCCGTTTCCGCGCAGCCACGCCTCGATATACTGCACGCCCACGCGGATGTTCACGCGCAAGCCTTCCTCGGAGCGGGTGCCTTCGTGCGGCTGCAACAGCTCCTTCTCGCCCACGCTCACATCCTCGCGCAGCTTATCGAGCTGGTTCTTCTGCGGCATGTGCTGGTTGAACACCTCAAGCGCGGTGGGCACCAGATCGGGATGCGCCACCCAGGTGCCGTCATGTCCGTATTGCACTTCCCGCAGCTTGTCCTCGCGGACGGCTGCCAGCGCCTTCTCCGTCACCTCCGGATCGCGGCGGTTCGGGATGAAGGCCGCCATGCCGCCCATGGCAAAGGCGCCGTGCTGGTGGCAGGTCTGGATCAGAAGCTCGGCGTAGGCTTTGAGAAACGCCTTGCTCATCACCACCTGGCCGCGGTCGGGCAGCACATATTCCGGCTTGGCCCGGAGCGTCTTGATGTAGGAGAAAATGTAGTCCCAGCGGCCGCAATTGAGCCCGGCGATGTGCTCGCGCAGCTCGTAAAGAATTTCGTTCATCTCGAAGACCGCGGGCAAGGTCTCGATCAGCACCGTCGCCTTGATGGTGCCGGCCGGGATGCCAAGCCGATCCTGTGCGAACAGAAACACTTCGTTCCAAAGCCGCGCTTCGAGATGGCTTTCCGTTTTCGGCAGATAGAAATAGGGGCCGGTGCCCCGGTCGAGCATGGCTTGCGCATTGTGGAAGAAGTAAAGGCCGAAATCCACGAAGGCGCCGGCGGCTTTATCGCCATCGACAGAGATATGGTTCTCGGACAGGTGCCAGCCGCGCGGGCGGACCATGAGGATCGCAGGCGTTGGCCCGATGGCGTAGCGCTTGCCGGTGTCCTCCTCGGTGAAATCGATCTGCCCCAGCCAATAATCCATGAGGTTGATCTGGCCCTCGATCACATTCGGCCAGGTTGGCGAAAGCGCGTCCTCGAAGTCCGCCATGAACACGCTGGCGCCGGAGTTCAGCGCGTTGATGACCATCTTGCGCGATGTGGGCCCGGTGATCTCGACGCGGCGGTCGAGCAGGTCGTTTGGGATGGAGGCGACTTTCCAATCGCCTTCGCGGATGGCCTTCGTCCCGGGCAAGAAGCCGGGCAGCGTGCCCGCGTCCCATGCGGCCTGGCGCTCGGCCCGCGCCTCCAGAAGGCGCTGGCGCTGTGCCTCGAACCGGCGCGCGATGGCGGCCACGAACTCCAGCGCTTCGGCGCTCAGCACGCGCTCGTAGCCGGGCTTCAAGGCGCCCGTAATCTGAACGCCGCTGGGAAGGTTGAGAGAAATTGCTTCCGGCATCGCTATCTCCGGTTATGGCTCGATTGGAACGCTTATAGAAACGACAGTATACCCGGCGCTGTCCATGCACTCTCAGTCGTAGGCGGTAAATTTCCTGTGGGGTGGTCCCGGACCGTTTTTTCTCCGCAGGCAACGCTGATTTTCGATATCGAACTAAATTAGCACATGCGCTTTACCGAAGCGTTAAGCTGGGGCATCAAGCTAACGTATTGATTTTATTTAATAATAGCTTTGCCTGCGGTTTCGATGTGCGCAACCTGCGATTGCACCGCATGATTAACCGGCGACTTGCGGATATATTTAAGCGGATTCTGGAACTGTGGAATTTGACCGGAAACGCGAAAAGATTCGCAAAAATGCGGCGGCGAAAATATGCTGTTCGCGCGTTTACCATGCCGGCATTTACCATGATAGGGCGTAGGCCCATCTTCATCGGCAATTAACGCAACTTTCACGGCGCTTGGCTATCGCGGCGTGCCTATCTTCCAAAAATGCGATGACGGAAATTCTGAAGCTCGCACTCGATCCGCGGGGCCAAGCCACTTTGCGCATCGATTTGCGCCCTATTGCCCAGATATATTTCGTTGCTATCGAACAGACCATATAGCTCATTGATTATTACGGCCGTATACCGCAGTATATCATCACGCTTGTGAAATTCACAATAAAACTCTCGCGACTTGCGCGCCATTTCCTGGAACAGGTCATCGTTACTTGCCGCCATTTTAATGCACTCGCTAATATCCTCCTCACTGTTAATGGGCACATAATGCACCCAGGGAACCAGCATTTTGTGAAACCATGCGACGTGGTCTGACTTATATTTAAGAAGAACCGAATTGCTCTTGAGCACCAAAGAGACACGGCTGCATGTTGCGCCGTTTCCGTCGACGGATATGATGAATCTATACTTAAATTGTTCTCTCATCGGAATCGCGCGCCCTTGGCAAAACGAAAACGATCGCAAATAGGCCTCGGTTTCTTCGCCGTCGCATTGGCAAACCTTTGGCAATTTAAAGGTTACATCTGGGTTGCCTTCAAAGTATTTAGCCAATCTAATTCTTTCGTTTCTATCGATTGTCGTAATCGAATTGAGCGCGCCTGTTGCCGCGCCAGAAAATATTGCCCGGCGATATTTTTCTGAGTAGCTATACGGGTCCCGCCATTCCCTGCGTTCGTAAAAGTGGAATAGACATTCAAAATCCGGCAACAGAACTATATTGTCTATTTTATTCTTTTGGAATGAAAGCAACGGGATTTCGCCGCACCCTCTCGCAAGGTCGCCCAACAGGCACGGAACAGCAATCTCGGTCTCGGGGGAAAGAAAATACTTATACACTATTTCGAACAAACGTCTGTATGTCCGCGCCCTTTTCGATAGCGGCTTTTCTGAGTGCGTTATTATATTTCCGCCCTTGAGTTCGAACAAAACGTACTCGTTATCGGGCGCGGTAAATGCGCTAGCAAAGCTAGTATATCTATGCTTGCCGACATTTCTCGATTTCCAATACGCTATTTCATCCTGAGAAAATCTTAGGAGTGTGTCGTAATGTGTCATGAACAACTCACATTCCGCAACTTCGATTCGGATTGCCCCGCTTCGCTAGGAAAAAACAGTGCGGGAAGACCCCCTCACTCTGTCTCTCTCCCCAAGGGGAGAGAGGACCCTCGAACATCCGCTGCGGATAGTTCAGGCGTCCCTTCTCCCCTCGGGGAGAAGGACAGGATGAGGGGGGACTTGGCCTCAGATCCATTTTCATCCAGAAGGGCCGGCTGCCGGGCCGGTGTGAAACTCGCAACGACAGCGATTCCTATCGAGTGTCCCTTCCGCTAGCCCCCGCGATCCTGGTCACGCCGCCTTGCCGGCGAGCCGCGCGGCGGCCTTCTCGCGGCCAATCAGCGGCAGCAGGTCTTTCAGCTCTGGGCCGCGCTCTAGGCCGGTCAAGGCGAGCCGCAGCGGATGATAGAGCGCCCGGCCCTTCGCGCCCGTCGCCTGCTTGACGGCTTCGGTCCATTTGGACCAAGTAGCGGAATCCCATGGCTCGGGCGGCAGCAGCGTCAGCGCCTTGTCCGTGAAGGCGGCATCCTCGATGACGGGCTCGATCTTGCCGTGGACGACGGCCCACCACAGGTCAACATCGGCGAACACTTCCAAATTCGCGCGCACCGCGAGCCAGAACGGTTCGCCGCCGCTAATGCCCCTTTCGCTTAAGCGGTCCGCGACCTGGGCGTAGGGCGTGCCGTGCAGCAGCTTCGCGTTCAGGCCCTTCAGCTCCTCGGGGTCGAAGCGGGCGGGCGCGCGCGAGACCTTGGAGAAATCGAAGAGCTTGGCGAGCGCGTCCAGGCTTTCCTGCGGGTGCAGCGCCTCGGAGGTGCCGATCAGCGAGGCATGTGTCATCACCGCCAGCGGCTCAAGCCCCTCCTCGCGTAGCCCTAAGATCGACAGCGAGCCAAGCCGCTTCGAAAGCGCCTCGCCCTGCGCGCCGGTAAGCAGATTGTGGTGCGCAAAAATGGGCACGGCGGCGCCGAGCGCCTCGAACAGCTGGATTTGCACAGCCGTGTTGGTGACATGGTCCTCGCCGCGGATGATGTGCGTGATGCCCACGTCCGCATCGTCGGCGACACTCGTGAACGTGTAGAGCGGTGTGCCGTCCTCGCGGATTAGCACGGGATCGGAGATGGACGCCGCGTCGATCTCCTGCGGGCCGCGGATCAGGTCGTCCCAGGCCGTGCGGCGCTGCTCCAGCAGAAAGCGCCAATGCGGCTTGCGGCCTTGGGCCTCGAATTCCTTCTTCTCCTCGTCCGTAAGCTTGAGCGCCGCGCGGTCGTAAACCGGCGGCTTGCCGCGCGCCATCTGCCGCTTGCGCCGCCGCTCCAGCTCGTCCGCGGTTTCATAGCAGGCGTATAGGCGGCCGGCTGTCTTGAGCTTTTCCGCCGTCTCCTCGTAGAAGGCGAAGCGCTGCGACTGGCGGAACTCCTCGTCCCAGGTCAGCCCAAGCCAATTGAGGTCGTCGCGGATGCCGGCGACGTATTCCTCCTTCGAGCGCTCCAGATCGGTGTCGTCAAAGCGCAAGAGGAACGTGCCGCCCTCGCGGCGCGCGAACAGCCAGTTGAACACGGCGGGGCGGATATTGCCGATGTGCAGCCGGCCGGTGGGGCTCGGCGCGAAGCGAACTTTTACAGGCATTTTGTCCATGGATAACTATCTTTTGCTGCGCTTTCGATGCTTCTCTTGCATATCAATCTTTGGCCTGCGCCATAAAACGACTCCGGCAGCTATCAATGCCCCAATAACCGCTTTCGGTCAAAACCTAGCACATGGTGCCGTCCTTTGCCGCGATGCTGGCCCAGCGGTCTTTTCGCCTGAAGGGCAGAGGTGGGTCGAAAGCAGTAAGTCTCAAGCTGAGCATATCAGTTCGCTAGCCCCCTTATAAGCAGAACAGCGGCGCGTGAGACACCCCGGCACCGGAGCGGCGGAACATTCGCCCGCACCTAGCGCTTCATGCAGCACTTCTTGTACTTTTTCCCGCTGCCGCACGGACAGAGCTCGTTGCGGCCGATCTTGTTGGCGCCTCTGGTACCGATGGCGGAAGCGGGCCGCATGGTAGTCTTGGGCCACTGCAGCATCAGCCGATCCATCGTCGCATTCTGAGCCCACGGAAACTCAAGCTGCAATCCGAACCAGAGCGTTCCATCGGGCCGTAGGGCAAGACCAAACCACCTGATTGCCTTCTGCGCGTATTTTCGGCCCTCGCAATGTACTCGGAGCGCATTTTGAGCACTCAGCAGATCGCCAGGATCGCAATGAACGGTTAGCCCGGCCGAGGATGTGCCAAGTCCGATGGTGATGTCGTGATTCTTTCCGTCCCGTCTCGCCTCCGCCGTGATTTGGCGGATGCCTTTGTTCAGGGTCTCGACAGTGTTTTCATTCAGCTGCAGCATTAGCAGACCGAGGTCAATGGTGCTGACGTCGGGCAGCGCCTCAATCTCAGCGATGATCCTGCCGACGGCGGTATTTCTGATCCGCGTCAGGATTCCGTCAGGCGTGCGTGTGCCGGGCAACCCTTCCCGCCGCGCGCCCATTGCGATGTCGAGGTCGGCGGCGATGTCGTCTTCCAGTACCACCATGTCAAAGTCGCCGTTGAGCCAAAGATTGCGCTTCAGGTGATAGGAGAGCAGCGTTAGCTCATGCATCGTGATGACTTTATTGCCAAACCGCGCCCTCAATTCGAGATAGCTTAAGAGGCGAAGCGGCGATTCAAGCATTTCGGTCATCGCATCAAGTGCGAAGACGTCGGTGATGAGGGGCGGCTTGAGGCGCTTGGCGGACTGGGTTTTTAAGAACTGACGCGCCTGAAAGCTTAGTGCTGGGTAGTGATCCGCCACAATGCAGACTGGATAAACGGCCTTGATCGAATGCGGCAGCGGGATTGCGCGCCCCTCAGCATCGGTGAGATGAGGGCTCGGCCCAATCAACGCTATCGCGCACAGATGAGCTTGGTCATACGATTCCTGGATCGTTTTCTTGAAATCTTCGCGGATCTGGAGATCGTTTCCTTTGCGGGCTTCGAGTGTAAGGCGCTTTGACTTCGCCTGAAGCACAATCGCGCGGTCGCCGAAGAGAACAAGCACGTCAATTTCGCCGAGCTTTTCCGCTTTGCTCTTCCAGAGGTCGACGTTGGCAAAGACATGCTTTGTGCCGAACACTTTCATGAGGCGTTCAAGCGCAAAGGCCTCGGTGAAACGGCCCCTGTTCGCAAGCGCCGTGGGCGCATATTTCTTGTCGGCGTTCAGCCAGAAGAACGGCGATTCATATAGGGCCTCGAACAGGCTGTACTGCTGAAACAGTAGGTATTCGCCTCCTTCTGTTCGAAGCAACGGCGTACCGCTTGCGGCATTGTAGGCATGAAGCGATGTGAAGCCAGCATTGGCGTCACCGCCCGGAAAGGCAAAGGCCTGAAGGACGCGCTCAACAACCGTGACCGGCATGTCAGCACGCTCGGCCACCTCTGTGATGGTGAACACGAAGCCGGACAGCATGGTCCAGCTCTCGCACGGCAACGTGCGCACCGCCTGTTGGGCGGCGCGCATTTTCCTATCCTGCAGCCCTGCCACGCAAGCAACAACCTTTCGGGCGTCCGAGATGCTGAAACCCTTCCGGTTGAGCAACCAAGGGTCGTCGGCCCCATACTTCTTCTCGGCCAGATCTCGGTACTGGAACCCATACGCAGACTCGCCGCCGTAGAAGATCGGCTCGCGCATCGCCGCGCCTGAAAGGTCAGGGCTGGCGGGCGGTTGGAGCGTGCCGTCTGAGCCCAACATGCTGCCGAACATAACAGCGCGCATGGAGTGATGCAGTTCCTCAAGCAGCGCTTCCGTCCGGTCCATGTAACTTTGCAGGAAGTCAAAGCCCGGATGGCTGAAATCGATCTGCTTACGTATCAGGAGCCCGATTAGCGTCGTGATCTCAGTGCGGATCAGCCTTGAACGCGAGAAGAGCTGATCCATGTCCTTCGGTTTGATCTCGTGCCGATAGCGGATGTAATTGTCACGGAAGCAGAGCATCGCGAGGGCATGCACGTACCCCGGCGAGCCGCACAAGCCGAGCAAATCTGCAAAAATCTCCTCTTCGCTTCGCATGCGAGGCACTTTAACAGTGGGAGTATGATTCGTGTCTAACAGTATTGAACCTAAAAACAGCAGTTGGTCATCGGCGCGACGGGTGAGAATCGCGTATTTTCAGCGGCATGAGCGAGGAAATTGGCTTGCCAGCGCTTCACCCTGCGGGTGAGCACGCACCGGTAGCAATACCGGCTTCGGAGAACGCGGAGACTCTCGATACCTTCGGCGGGACGGTGAAGGTTGAGTGGGACGGATCGCGCCCGCTGACGCCGTTCGGGCCATCGGTGTATTTCATCGAGTTCCTGAAAGTCTCAGGGGTTTTCGACGCTTTGATCGCGGACTGCCCGCTCCACTATACCAGCCCGAATGCGCCGGAAGTCAGGGACGTGATTGGCACCTGGGTGCTATCGGCGCTGGCTGGGCACCGCCGTTACGCCCATGTCACCGCGCTGCGCTCGGACACCGTACTGCCGGAACTCATGGGAATGAGCCGGATCGTCAGCGAGGATTCGCTGCGCCGGGCCCTGGCGGCAATCCCCCTTGAACAAGGCCTGGCCTGGCTGCAACGGCACCTCGACGCTTGCGTCCTGCCGCTGCTTGGCGAGCGCTACATCATCGATATCGATACAACGGTCAAGCTTCTTTACGGGCATCAGGAAGGCGCCGTTGTCAGCTACAATCCCAAAAAGCCGGGGCGCCCCACCCATGTTCACCATACCTATATGCTGGCGGGCCTCCGCCTGGTGATGGGTGTGGAGACGGCGCCCGGCGATGAGCACAACGGCGCACATTGTACGCCGGGGCTGTGGCGGCTGATCGATGGCTTGCCGCGCGATTGCTGGCCAGCGCTGTTGCGCGGGGATAGCGGCATGACCTCCGAAAAGACGCTTTCGGAAGCCGAAAACCGCGGCATCGATTATCTGTTCAAGCTGCGGCAGACCAAGAATGTTAAGGCCCTGATCGAACGGGCTTTTCAGAAGGACGGCTGGCAGAACGCGGGCCAGGGCTGGCAAGGCAGGACGGAAAGCTTGCGGCTTATGGGCTGGAGCCGCTCGCGGCGTGTGATCGTCTTGCGGCGGCGGCTGAAAGGCAGCATTGCAGCTAGCATGCCTGGCGATGGCAACCAGTTGCGGCTCAGCTTCGCGGAAATCGGCGAAGACACGGCAGTGTGGGAATATGCCGTTCTCGTAACCTCGTTCGATGAGGAGGTGCTCAGCATCGCCCAGCTCTACCGGGACCGCGCCGATTGCGAAAATGCCTTCGACGAACTCAAGAACCAGTGGGGCTGGGGTGGCTTCACCACCAAAGACCTCGCCCGCTGCCAACTCGCAGCCCGGATGGTCGCGCTGGTCTACAACTGGTGGAACATCTTCGTGCGCCTGGCCGGGCCGGATAAACACCTGGAGGCGATCACCAGCCGTCCCCTGCTGCTCGCCGGTATCGCCGAACGGACGCGCCATAGCCGCCAGACCACGCTACGGATCGCTTCGGCGCATGGCCGTGCCCGCTGGGCTGAACTGGCGCTCACAGGTGTTGCCCGCTTCCTGCGGGGGCTGGTCAAGGCTGCGGAGCAGTTGACCGGTGTCCAACGGTGGGCACAAATCCTTGCCCATGCCTTCCGCTCCTGGCTTGGCGGGCGCCGGCTGCGCTCGCCGCCGCGCCTTATGGCGCCAGCCTGACCGGCAAAACCCACATCAATAGGTTGAGAACACCCCGCGAAATTGCGCGGCGCGGAGGTCAACTGCCGTTTTTAGGTTGAATAGTCATAATTCACCAACACAAATGTCCGCTGTTCCGAGCTTTTCGACGTGTCTGGCGAACAGCTCTATGGCCGCTCTCGGCCTTTGCCGGAACAGCCTGGTCAATCCAGGCTATGGGATATGGCTAACTTTCAGGCGCCGGTCTTTGGGCGCTGCGCAAGGCTCTATCGAGGCTCCACGCCCCTCCTCCAGCAGCGGCGATGTAAAGGAACACAAAGCAGTAAAGGATCGCCGCGTCGCCGCCATTGAGTGCGGGGTAAGCACTCTTGGGCGCGTGCACCATCCAATAAGCAACGGCCATGTCGCCTGCCAGAATGAAGGCGGTGAAGCGCGTGAAGAACCCAAGGAGGAGCAGAATTCCCCCTAATACTTCAATGAGGCCCTGCCACCAAATCAGGGAGAGGAAGGCCGGATATCCATTCGCTGGTTCGGCCGGAAATCCGAGGAACTTTTGAGTGCCGTGTTCGATAAATATCAGCGCGGCGATAATCCGCAAAATACTTAGAAGCTGCGGCGCCCAGCGTTCGCCAAGTGCGTTTGCGTCCATGGTCCTCTTTTCCACTCCGGTTCGTGGCTAAGCCGGGGCATAGCTGCCCTTCCGGTTCAACGCCGATCACGGCATTGCGGCGCCATCGCCCGGGTCAATTTGTGAAAAAAAAGTGGTGCGCTTGACGATAAGGCTCAGGCAAAGCTTGCACGGAAACGTAAGACTTCGGCCCCTAAGCAGGGTCCGGACGGCGGTTCGCGCGCCGTCCATCCAAATGCACAAGATTGCCGGGCTTGGATGCGGCGGCAAGGGCGGTGCCCACCGCGCGGCTCAAATCTTCGAGGTGATAAGGCTTGCGCAGGAGCACGAACTCTTCGCCGACGGAAGGCGGGACTTTGCTGTAGCCCGTGACCAGCACGATGGGCATGCCCGGCTGCTTCCTCCGGATCGCCTGCGCCAGGTCGATCCCATCCATCCCCGCCATCACGACATCGCTCACAACGAGGGAATACGTCTCGCGGTCTATCGCCTTGAGCGCTGGCGGAGCGCTATCCAGCGTATCGACCTCATAGCCCAGCTCGCGCAAATAAAGCGCACTCACCTCAAGCACATCGCGGTTGTCGTCCACCAGCAGCGCCTTCCCGCTGCCGATGGCCTGCCCCGCGGGCTCTCCCGCGACGCGCTCCGGCAGCGTCTTCGCCCTCGGCAAATACAGGGTGACGCGCGTGCCGCGCCCCAGCGTGCTCTCGATAGTGACAGTGCCGCCGGATTGATGGGCGAAGCCGTGGACCTGCGATAGGCCGAGCCCCGGGTCCTTGGTATCGCCTTTGGTGGTGAAGAACGGATCGAAAACCTTGGGCAGGACCTCCTCTGGAATTCCCGTCCCCGTATCCGCGATGGTGATGGCGACGAAATCGCCTTCGAGCTGCGCGGGACTATCCTCGCGCTTCAGCTGCACGTTCTCGGCGGCTATGGTGATAACGCCGCCCTCGGGCATCGCGTCGCGCGCGTTGAGCGTGATGTTGAGCAGCGCCAGCTCGAACTCGCTGACGTCGGCCTTCACGGGCCAGAGGTCCTCCGGCATATCGGCGATAAGCTTCACCTTATCGGCGCTTGAGCTTCCGAGCATCTTTCTGAACGCCACGATCCGCTCGGCAATCCCCGTCACGGCGGGGTTCAAGGTCTGCCGGCGGGAGAAGGTGAGCAGCTGGCGCGTCAGCGATTGCCCCTTTTCGACAGCGCTCTCGATCGCTTCGACGGCGCGTAAGCCCTTGGGGTCTTGCTGCGCCAGCTTCTTGAGCGTCTGCGTGAACCCGCCGACGATCATCAAGAGATTGTTGAAGTCGTGCGCAACGCCTCCGGTCAGGTGGCCAAGCGCCTCCATCCGCTGCGCGCGGCCCCGGTGCTCCTGAGTCTTTTGCAGCGCGATTTCCGCCTCGCGCTTTCCGGTGATGTCCTGGGTGATCTTTGCGAAGCCGGCGAGGTTGTGATCCTCGTCCCAAATGGGATGGATAATCACGTTCGCCCAGAAGCGCTCGCCGTTCTTGCGGACGCGCCAGCCTTGCGCTTCGTAACGCCCTTCGGCCGCCGCTATCTGCAGGGCACGCGCCGGCACGCCCGCCGCTCTATCGCGCTCGGTGTAAAAGCGCGCGAAGTGCTGCCCTACGATTTCCCCGGAAGCGAATCCCTTGATCCGCTTCGCCCCAGCATTCCAGCTCGTGACGATCCCATTCGGATCGAGCATGAAAAGAGCGTAATCGGTCACGCCCTCTACCAGCAGCCGGAACTGCCGCTCGCTTTCGCGCAAGCCTTCCTGCGCCGCCTTCCGGTCGGAGACATCGCGCGTAATCTCGGCAAAGCCAGTGAGACCGCCATCCGCGCCGGGGATCGTGTTCACGACAATCGAAGCCCAGAACCGGCTGCCGTCCTTGCGAACGCGCCAGCCTTCCGACTCGTAGCGCCCTTCCTTAGAGGCAATCTCCAAGACCCGCCATGGGAGGCCAGCCGCGCGGTCCTCTTTGGTGAAGAACCGCGAAAAGTGCTGCCCGGCGATCTCGTGAGCCTCGTAGCCCATGGCGCGCCGCGCGCCGGCATTCCAATTGACGATCAGGCCGCTCGGATCGAGCATATAGACGGCGTAATCCACCACGCTCTCGACCATCAGCCGGAAACGCCGCTCATTTTCGAGCACCGCTTCTTGCGCCGCCGTCCGCGCCGTCATGTCGCGCAGCACCATGGCGAAGCCCGCCGGGAAACCGGAAGCATCGGGAACCGGATGCAGAATAGCGCTCGCCAAAAAGCGGCTGCCATCCTTGCGCAGCAGCCAGCTCTCGCATTCGGAGCGGCCTTCCAGGCTGGCCTCTTGCAAAAGCCGCGCGGGAACGCCGGCACCCCGGTCTTCGTCGGTGAAGAGACAGGAGAAATTCTGCGCCAAAGCCTCGGCTGAGCGATAGCCGGTAATCTTCTCCGCGCCGGGGTTCCAGCTTGCGATGGAGCCATCCGGCCCAAGCAGATAAATTGCGTAATCGGTAATAGATTCAAGCAGCAACTTCAGGCGTTCGCTCTCGCCGAGGCTGGGCAGCATCACGGCTTTGTTAGCGCTTTCACCACCGCCGATCTGACTATTACTGCCAGCCATCGCGCCCGAACTTTTGCCTATTGTTCCGCATGCAGCTTAAGCTAGCCGCTAAAATGAAGACTCAAGAATAGAGCCCGAGCCTTTGGTTTGCAATGGATTTCAGACAGGAATTAACTTACAGTTAAAAGAAACATTAAATTTTTACAGATTTCCCGGAGAAGCCGGGAATGCGGGATCCGGCAACGGCGCTGGCAAAATCGGCGATTGTCCCGCGCAGCTTACGCCGCCAGTTCGGCCGCTCGCGATCCGTGCCCGGAAGGTTGACGCCGGTAAATTCGCCAACGAGGTCGTCGAGTTGCGCGATGGCGATCAGCGACGGCGTGCGCCGGATGAAATCATGCGCCGCGGCAATGATGGCCGGGAGCGGCGGCATGCCGTCCGGCCCCGCCTCCTCCTCAAGCCCAATCGCGCGCAGAAAGGCTAGCTTTGAGGCTGCGCGCTCTATCCGTGCGGCATCGGCTGCTTCAGCCGGGATCAGACCGAGCGCCTCTTTCTCGCGAATGTCCTCGCCCTGCCACCAGCCCACAATGGTCGGCAGGTCGTGCGTGGTGACGCAGGCGACCGATTTGCGCGGATATGACTCCGCCGGGCTGAACCCGCCGCCGTCGCGCTCGAACCACATGACGCGGTAGCTCAGGATGTTGGCCGCATCCATCGTCGCACGGAAGTTCTCGGGCACGGTGCCCAGGTCCTCGCCGACGATCACGCAGCGTGTGCGGGCGCTTTCAAGCGCAAGCTCCGCGATGAGATCGCGCTCGGGAAAGGCAAGATATGCGCCCTCATCGGCGGGAGCGCCGTTCGGGATGACGAAAAGGCGCGTGAGTCCCATCGCATGGTCGATGCGCAAAGCGCCGGCTCCGGCCATGTTCGCGGCAAGCACCTCCCGGAACAGCCGGTAGCCAGATTTTCGCCAAGCGAGCGGATTAGGCGCCTTGAGGCCCCAATTCTGCCCGCCTTCGGCGAACGGATCGGGCGGGGCGCCGACAGAGGTTCTGGCCAAGAACTGATCCGCGTTGGCCCAGTCTTCGGCGCCATCGGGGGCAGCGCCAACGGCCAGATCGCGGTAGAAGCCGAGCCAGGTGCCGCCCGCCTTTCCGCGCTCCGCCGCCTCGCGGAATTGGCGGTCAGCCAGCCATTGCAGATAGAGGTGAAAGCGAACCCGTGCCGCGTTCTCCCGTGTGAAAGCCGCCAGCGTGCCCGGATCGCCATCCCGCAATCCGGCTGGCCAGCGGGGCCAGCTTTCGCCTTTACGGATTTCGCCAATCGCCTCGAAGCACGCGAACCGTTCGAGGCTCGTGCCGCCACGCGCCAGGAATGCCTCGAAATCCCGGCAAGCCCCAGAGCCCGGCCAGCGCTTGCAGTGTTCGTTGAAGTCGGCGAAGCCCGCTTCGAGGATCGTCCGCTTCAGCGCCCAAACGCCTGGATAATCCACGTCCGGCAACGCGGAAAGTGCCGCCATCCGGCCCGAATGCTTTTCAAGCGCGGCTTCGGTGCGCGGTCCTTCCAGCGCCGTCACATCGATGTAGATGGGATCGAGGAAGCGCCGGTCGGACGGGAAATAGGGGCTGGCCCGTTCCCGATCCTGGGAAAACAGCGCATGCAGCGGATTGAGCCCAACCGTGGCGGCGCCGGCGTCCGAGGCCATTTCCGCGAGTTGGCCGAGCGCCGTAAAATCTCCCACGCCTTGATCGCCGGAGCGGCGCAGGGAATAAAGCTGAGCGGCGATGCCGGACAGGCGCGGGCTGTGAGGCGGCCGCTCAGGCAGGAAACATTGGCGCGGCGCCACAATGAGATGGCAACTCAATTCGGGCGCGCGTTCGGCAAAGAGGCGATAACGCCCGGCAGGCTGCGCCGGCAGCTTCGTAAGCACCGTGTCCACGCGCCGCCCGTCCGCCCCGCCGGCGCTCCCGAACTCCATGCTGCCGGGGGCAAGCCAAATGGGTTCCGCGCCGCCGTCCTCGCGCTCCAAAATCAGCGCGGCTGGCATACGGCAGGCACCCGGCGCGATGTGCAGACGGATTGGCTCGCCCTCATACCCGGCCAGCGTTGCGGGCAGGAAGCGCCTGCTCTTCCAATCGGCGAGGCGGCCGAGGCTCTCCCGTGCTTCCGCATTGCTGCCCGCGGCAAAGCCCATGTCGGCGAGCAGCGCCAGCTTCGTTGCATCTGGAACGGTGTACTCTTTGCCGTAGATGTCGTGCCAGTGAGAGCGAATGCCGGCGGCGCGCGCCAGCCGGTCGAGGACAGCGGATGCAACGCCGCCATGCCCTGCGCCAGGGACATGTGCAGCAGCGCCGGCCTGCTCCGCGAAAACCACCACCGAGCGCGGCTCGATCCTGACAGCAGCTCCCCCAGGAAACGCCCCGCCGCCCGCGTCGCCGTCCTCCCGCGAGCTATCCAGACAAGAGCGCCAGCACGCGCCGGTCCCCGCCTCCGGCAGAACCGCCTGGATGGGCTCATGCCCGGCATGGAGCACCGCGAAGACGCGATCCGCTGGCTTGCCGTCCGTTCCGGGCGCATAGAGCGCCGCGATGAGCGTGCGTCCGGTCTCCCAGTCGTGCGGATGCATCGGCTCGCCATCGGGCTTTCGCCATTCCACATCCGGGATCAGCGTGGCGTCGAACGCATCGCCCGTGAGAAAACGGTCCCGCGTCAGCGCCGGATGTGCCGCCCGGAGCTTGAGAAGCCGCGCCGTGAACGCCGCAAGCGTCTCGTCCGCCGTTTCCCAGCCGAGCCAGGCGATGGCGTTGTCCTGCGCGTAAGCGTTGTTGTTACCGGCTTGCGAATGGCCGAATTCCGCGCCCATCGCGAGCATCGGCGTGCCGCGCGCCAGCATCAGCGCCGCCAGCAGATTGCGCTGATCGCGCCGCCGCGCCGCCAGGATCGCAGGATCGGCGGTTTCGCCTTCCGCGCCATTGTTCCAGGAATAATTGGCATCGGTGCCGTCGCGGTTGTTCTCGCCGTTGGCCTCGTTGTGCTTGCGCTCATAGGAGACGAGATCGGCGAGCGTAAAGCCGTCATGCGCCACGATGAAATTCACGCCGCGCGAAGGCGGGCGGCGGGAGCCAAAAATATCGGAGGAGCCGGAGAAGCGCGTCGCCACTTCGCCCAGAAGCCTGGCATCGCCGCGCCAAAACTTGCGCATGCTGTCGCGGAACTTGTCGTTCCATTCGCCCCATGTGGCATGGAACGCGCCGATCTGGTAACCGCCCGGCCCGATATCCCAGGGCTCGGCGATGAGCCGCAAGTCGCGCAGGACCGGGTCTTGCGCTATCGCCGTCAGCAGCGGCGCGGCGGGGTCGAAGCCATCGGCCCGGCGTCCGAGCGTGGTGGCAAGGTCGAAGCGGAAGCCATCCACGCCGCCAAACGTTGCCCAGGCCCGGAGCGCATCCATCGCGAGCCGCACCACGGGCGGGCGGTCGAGCGCCAGTATGTTGCCGCAGCCCGCATCGTTCACGGGCACGAGCCGGTCTTGCGGCATCAGCCGGTAATAGGACGCGTTGTCGAGGCCGCGCAGCGATACCGTTGGGCCGAACTGATCGCCCTCGCCCGTGTGGTTGAGCACCACGTCGACGACGACCTCGATGCCGGCAGCCTGGATCGCAGCCACACTTGCCGCAACCTCGGCCCAGCCGCCCGGCGCCAGCCGCGGATCGGGAGCCATGAGCGTTACCGGATTGTAGCCCCAATAATTTGTAAGCCCCGCCACGTGCAAATGCCGCTCGCCGATCCAGGCGGCGGCGGGCATGATCTCGACACAGGTCACGCCGAGCTTGACCAGATGCCCGATTGCCGCCGGGTGAGCCGCGCCTGCGAAGGTGCCGCGGATCGCCTCCGGCACAAGCGGATGCAGCTTGGTGAAGCCGCGAACGTGCAGCTCGTAGACGACGGTATCGGCCCAGGGCCGCTTCGCGTGAGGCCGCGGCTTCGCGGGGAGCGGCGCCATCGCGATGGCTTTCGGCATGAAAGGCGCGCTGTCTTCGTCATCCGGCCTGAACTCGCCGATGGCTTCCGCCTGGAAGCCGGCCATGGCCGGTGAAAAATCGAAGGGCCGGTCCAGCGCGAGCGCATAAGGGTCGGCCAGGAGCTTGGCAGGGTTGAAGCAATGGCCCTCCTTGGGAGCATACGGGCCATGGGCGCGCAAACCGTAGCGTTGCCCGGCCGCGATCCCTTCGAAATGGCCGTGGAAGACGCCGCCCGTCCGCGCAGGCAGGCGCAAGCGCTCGATCTCGGCGTCGCCCTTTTCATCGAAAAGGCAAAGCTCAACCGCCGCGGCATGCGCGGAATAAACCGCCACATTGGCCCCGGTGCCGTCGAGCGTCAGCCCGAGCGGCTCGGGCGAACCCTCGCTTACGCGTCCCGGCACGCGATGCTCACAACGTTGTCAGCTTCGTCCCCGGACTCATCCGCCTCGATATCCACAACCTTTGTTTTCTCGCCTCCGGAACCGGCCGTCGCGGAGAACGAAACCGCGCCCTTCTCGCTTTCGTCACTGGCGGTCGCAGCCAGCGAAACGGCCGCCTTCACGCTCGGCGGACTGGCCGTTCCGGCGCTTGCAACCTTGCTTTTCTCGCCCTCGGGAACAGCTCTCCCCGCAAACGGAACCGCACCCATCTCGCTTTCGAAGCTGGATGCCCTGCCCAACGACACCACCGCCTTCCCGCTCAACGGACTGGCCATTTCGGCGCTCGCAACTTCGGCTTTCTCGCTCTCGGGGCTGGCTCTCCCGGCAAACGAAACTATGCTGGCTTCGCTCGCGAGATCGACTATCACGGCGCTGGCAGCTTTGCTCTGTTCGCCTTCGGAACCGGCCGTTCCGGCGTCCGCAACCTTGCCCTTCGCGCTATCGGAAGCAGGCGCTTCGACGCTGGCAACATTGCCCTTCGCGCTAACGGAAACGCTGGCCTCGCACGTGTAACCGCACAACTCGCGATAGAGCGTGGCGTAGCGGTGCGCGGGCCGATGCCAGGAGACATCGGTTCCCATGCCGTTTTTCTGCATGGTTTTCCACGCCGTCTTGTCGCGGAACAGCTTCGCCGTCCGCCACAGGGCAACGGCTAAACTATCGCTCGTTACGGGGGAGAACTGCACGCCAGTTGCCGCGCCCGAGGCGAGCCCCATCTCGCTGGCGTCGATAACCGTGTCAACTAATCCGCCGACGCGCCCGACGATGGGCACGGCTCCATAGCGGAGCGCGCAAAGCTGCGTAAGGCCGCAAGGCTCGAAGCGCGACGGCATGAGCAGCGCATCGGCACCCGCCTGAATTCGATGCGCAAGCGTCTCGTCATGGCCTATCTTGACGCCGACTTTCCCAGGGTAAGACTCGGCCGCCGCCAGGAACTGCGCCTCAAGCTCGGCATCGCCGGCACCGAGCAGCGCAAGCTGCATGCCTTCCGCCAGCAGCGTCGGCAAGACCTCAAGCAGCATGTCGAGGCCCTTTTGCCAAGACAAGCGGCTCACAACGCCAACAACCAGCGCGCCGGGCTCCTGGCTCAAGCCCATGATATTGCGCAGGATGAGCTTGTTGGCGGCGCGCGCGTCCAAATTCGCGGCATCGTAGGTCTTCACGATGAGCGGATCGTTTGCCGGGTCCCACACCGCGGTGTCGATGCCGTTCAGGATGCCGCTCACCTTATCGGCGCGCACCCGGAGCAGGCCGTCGAAGCCCATTCCGGTTTCGGGCTGCATGATCTCCATGGCGTAGGACGGCGACACGGTTGTGATCCGGTCGGCGAGTTGCAGCCCTGCTTTCAAGAAGCCGATCGCGCCGTAGTGCTCGACACCGTCCCAGGCGAACGAGGCGGGCGGCAGGCCAAGCGGCATCACCAGCTCCGCCGGAAACTGGCCTTGGAAGGCCATATTGTGCACGGTCATGACCGTGCCCGGCGCGGCCTTGCCGCTGTAATGCATATAGGCCGCGGTCAGGCCGGCCTGCCAATCGTGCATGTGCACCACATCGGGCTGGAAGGCCGGAAGCAAGCCAAGCCCGATTTCGGCTGCGACCTTGCCAAGCGCCCCGTAGCGATAGGCGTTATCCGGCCAGTCGGTGCCATCCGGCGCGGAATAAGGGTTGCCCGGCCGGTCATAGAGATAGGGCGCGTCGAGGACGAAAAGGTTGAGGCCGCGGGCCTTGCCGGCGATCAGCCGCGCCGATCCGAAGAGGCCGGGGAACGTCGACAGCTCATGCGCCTCCTCCAGCGCCCCAAGCACCGCCGGATAGCCCGGAACGAGGGTGCGCATATCGACGTCCTTCGGCTGCCAGCGCCAGCGGAAGCGCGCCGGTCACGTCGGCCAAGCCGCCGGTCTTGATGAGTGGAAAAATCTCGGATGCGACTGAAAGTACCTTGAGCCGGGTCATGCCGCTACCTCCTGAAAATTTTTGACGGCCAGAAATGCCCCCTCACCCCTGCCCCTCTCCCGCAAGGGGAGAGGGGACGGAGCCCTGTCCCAGGCGCAGAGGATAATTCCGGGGTCCCTTCTCCCCTTGCGGGAGAAGGACAGGATGAGGGGTAAGCCGCACGCTGTGCGGGTTGTTATACGGTTCCCGCAGCTTCCTGGAGATGACGGAAAAGACCTCATCAGCTCAGCCTGTCGATCATCGGTTGGGTTATCAGGCATATGCCCCGCTCGGTTCTGCGGAATCTCTTGGCGTCCAATTCGGGGTCCTCGCCAACGACAAGGCCATCGGGGATTTGCACCGCGGCGTCCACCACGACATTCCTGAGCCGCGCCCCGCGGCCCACAACCACTTTAGGCAGGATCACCGCGTGCTCGACAAGCCCATAGGAGTTCACCCTGACGCCGGTCGATAAGAGCGTGTGCCGTATCAGGGAGCCGGAAACGACGCAGGCGCCCGAGACCAGCGAGGAGATCGCCATGCCGCGGCGGCCGTCCTCGTCATGCACGAACTTCGCCGGCGGGGTTATCTCGCTGAAGGTCCAGATCGGCCATTCCTCGTCGTAGATATCGAGTTCGGGAACGACCGCGGTCAAATCGATATTGGCCGCCCAATAGGCGTCGATCGTGCCGACATCGCGCCAATAGGAGCCTCTTTCAGCCTCCGAACGCACGCAGGAGCGTTGGAAGCTATGCGCCACGGCGCGGCCATTGGCGACGATATAGGGAATGAGGTCCTTGCCGAAATCGTGCGACGAGGATGCGTCGGCCGCGTCCCGTTGCAATTGGTCGATCAAGAACGCCGTATCGAACACGTAGAGCCCCATGCTGGCAAGCGAGGTATCGGGCTTGCCGGGCATTCCGGGCGGATCGGCCGGTTTCTCTATGAAGCCGCGGATGACATCCTGATCGTCGACATCCATGACGCCGAAGGCGGTGGCATCCTCGCGCGGGACTTCCAGGCAGCCAACGGTGACATCCGCGCCCTGCGCCACATGCTGCTGCAGCATGAGTTCGTAGTCCATTTTATAGACGTGATCGCCGGCGAGGACGACGATGTATTTGGGGTTGTGGCTCTGGATGATATCGATGTTTTGATAAACGGCGTCGGCGGTGCCAAGATACCAGCAATCCTCGGAAACGCGCTGGCTCGCGGGCAGGATATCGAAGCTTTCGTTGCTGATGGGGCGCAGGAAGTTCCAGCCCCTCACGAGATGCCGGATCAGGCTGTGGGCCTTATACTGCGTGGCCACGGCAATATGCCGGATGCCCGAGTTGAAGGCATTCGACAAAGCAAAGTCGATGATGCGCGACTTGCCCCCAAAGTAAACCGCGGGCTTCGCGCGCCACGCTGTCAGCTCCATCAGGCGGCTGCCTCGGCCGCCGGCCAGGACATAGGCCATCGCATGGCGTGCTAGGGGAGATGTTCTTTGTTGTTTCATCGTTGCCTCCCTTGAGTTTCGGGGAATAGCATAACGCTATTTCAAAAGGTGGGAATTAATCTGGATCAAACTCAAGATAGACAGTGGCAAGTGGCGGGACGGTTATCTCGGCGGAATCCGGGAAGCCGTGCGAGGGATGGTTTCCTGCGTACACGGCGCCGTTGTTGCCCATGCCCGAGCCGTCATACACGCTGGCGTCGGTATTGAGGATTTCGCGCCAGCGTCCGGAATAAGGCAAGCCAATCCGGTAGCCGTACCGCGGCACCGGCGTGAAGTTCGAGATTACCGCAACGGGGCGCGACTCAGGCGGTCCCCAGCGCAGCCATGCGAAAACCGAATTGGCGGCGTCGTCAACCGCAATCCACTGGAAGCCGCCGGCCTCGCAATCGCGGGCGTGCAGCGCGGGCTTTTCCCGATGCAGCCGGTTCAGGTCGCGAACCAGCGCTTGCAGTCCCTGATGCGGCTTGTGTTGCAGCAAGTGCCAGTCCAGGCTCTGATCGAAGTTCCACTCGTCGCGCTGGCCGAACTCCTGCCCCATGAACAGCAGCTTCTTGCCGGGATAGCCCCACATGAAGCCGTAATAGGCGCGCGTGTTGGCGAACTTCTGCCAATCGTCGCCGGGCATCTTGCTCACGATCGAGCCTTTGCCGTGCACCACCTCGTCATGCGATATCGGCAGAACGAAATTCTCGGAGAAGGCGTAGAGCAGGCCGAAGGTCATCTTGCCGTGGTGGAAGCTGCGGTGGACCGGATCGTGCGCCATGTAGGCAAGCGTGTCGTTCATCCAGCCCATGTTCCATTTGAAGCCGAAGCCGAGGCCGCCGGCGCTGGTGGGCTGCGACACGCCGGGCCACGAGGTCGAATTCTTCGGCGATGGTCATGGTTCCGGGGAATGTGCCGTAGACCAGCTCGTTGGTGCGCTGCATGAAGCGAACCGCGTCGCGGTTCTCGTTGCCGCCTTCCGCGTTCGGCAGCCATTCGCCTCCCCGGCGCGAATAATCGAGATAGAGCATCGAGGCCACCGCATCGGCGCGCAAGCCGTCGACATGGTAACGGTCGAGCCAATAAAGCGCGCTGGCGGTCAGGAAATTCGCAACCTCGCGCCGGCCGAAATCGTAGATGCCGGTATTCCAATCCGGGTGAAAGCCGCGGCGCGGATCGGGATGCTCGTAAAGGGCGGCGCCGTCAAAATATGCGAGGCCGTGCTCGTCGGTGGGAAAGTGCGCCGGCACCCAATCGAGGATCACGCCAAGGCCGGCCATATGCGCGCCATCGACGAAGCGCTTGAACCCGGCCGGATCGCCGAACCGCCGCGTGGGCGCGAACAGGCCGATGGGCTGGTAGCCCCAGGAGGCGTCGAGCGGGTGCTCGGAGACCGGCAGCAGCTCGATATGGGTGAAGCCCATATCCACCACATAGGGGATCAGCCGGCTGGCAAGATCGTCGTAAGAAAGAAAGCTGTTGCCGCCGTTGCGCTGCCAGGAGCCGAAATGCACCTCGTAGATGCTCATCGGCCCCTGCCGGGCGCCGGCGCCTAGCCGCGCCCCCATGTGCGCTTCGTCGTGCCAGTCGAAGCTATCGGTATTGGTGACCACCGAGGCAGTCGAGGGCCGCATCTCGCCGCCGAACCCCATCGGGTCCGCCTTCAGCGGCTGCAGCTTCCCGTTGGCGCCAACGATCTCGTATTTGTAATTGGTGCCTTCGCCGACGCCGGGCGCGAAAATTTCCCATAGGCCGCTGTCGACGCGCTTGCGCATCTGATGCAGGCGTCCGTCCCAGCGGTTGAAATCCCCCACCACCGAAACGCGCTGTGCTTGCGGCGCCCAAACGGCGAACAGCACGCCGTCCACGCCTTCATGGGCAATGAGATGGGCACCGATCCGGCCGTAGAGCTGGCGGTGCGTTCCCTCCACGAGGAGATAATCGTCGAGCGGTCCCAGAACCGGGCCGAAGCCGTAAGGGTCGGCAAATTCCCAAGTGCCGCCGAGGTTCGAGGCGTGCAAGCGGTAGGAGAAACGGGTGGTTTCGCCTGGGAGAAAGCCTTCGAAGAAGTCCCCGCCGCGCCGCTCAAGCCCGAAGCTGGCTTGGCCTTCCCTCAACACCTCAAGGTGCCCCGCGCCGGGTACGAAGGCGCGCACGACCGCTCCGCCTTCGACGATGTGCAAACCGAGCACCGAGAATGGGTCGCCGTGCCTCGCATCGGCAATCCGTTTTACGTCCTCGTCTCGCGCTCGCCAGTGAATCCCGGTCATGTTTTGCCCTCACCCAGTTTAGTGCTGAAACGCATAGCTATTCGGCTTGCGCCAGCCTGACCCGAGCCGCAGCGCGGAATGCAACTCACTGGCAAAACTATATCACTCCTTTGCGACGGGCGGACACCAGATCTCTTCGGCATATTGCTGCACCGCGCGGTCCGAGGAAAACCACGCGACGCGCGATGTGTTCAATATGCTCGTGCGCCACCACGCTTTCCGGTCGCGCCATAGGTCCGCGACAGCGCTCTGGGCGGTACAGTAGGCCTCGAAATCCGCCGTCACCATGAAATGATCGTGATAGGTCAGGATGTCCACGAGCTGCGCATAGCGGCCAACGCCGTCGTGAGAAAAAACGCCCGTGGCCACTTCGTCGAGCACTTCGCGCAGCATGGGCGAGGCGGCGATGGTTTTGCGCGCGTCGATCCCTTGGGCGCGCCGCTCCTGGACCTCGGCCGCGGTCAGCCCGAAAATGAAGATATTGTCCTCGCCCACATGGTCGCGGAGTTCGACGTTCGCCCCATCGAGCGTGCCTATGGTAAGCGCGCCGTTGAGTGCGAATTTCATGTTGCCGGTGCCGGAGGCTTCCATGCCCGCCGTCGAGATCTGCTCGGAGAGATCGGACGCGGGGATGATCGATTCGGCGAGGCTCACATTATAGTTAGGTAGAAAAACCACCTTCAGCAGCCCCCGGACGGCGGGATCGTTGTTGACCACCCGGCCCACGTCGTGGATGAGCTTGATGATAAGCTTGGCCATGTGATAGCTGGCCGCCGCCTTTCCCGCGAAGATCTTGACGTGCGGCACGAAATTGCGCGTTGGGTGGGCGCGGATCTCGTTGTAGAGCGCGATGGTCTGCAGGATGTTGAGGAGTTGGCGCTTGTACTCGTGGATGCGCTTGATCTGGACGTCGAAAAGCGCTTGCGGGTCCACCTTGATCGACACCCGGTCGTAGATAAGCTTGGCAAGCGCTTCCTTGTTCGTGCCGCGCATGTGGGCGTAGCGCTTCTGGAAGCTTGCATCGTTCGCGAATTTCTCAAGGTCCCCCAGCGCCTCGGTCCGGTCCATGAACTCCGGACCGATCGCGTCGCCGATAAGTTTTGTCAGGGTGGGGTTGGCCTCGAACAGCCAGCGCCGGAACGCGATGCCGTTGGTCTTGTTGACGACGCGGCCGGGATAGAGGCTGTTGAAGTCCCGGAACAGCTCTTTCTTGATGAGGTCGGTGTGAAGCTGCGAAACGCCGTTGACCTTGTTCGAGGCGAGAAACGCGAGATTGCCCATGCGCACGCGCCGGCCATCGTATTCCGATATGAGCGAGACGTTCGACAGGAGCCCCTCGTCGGCATGGCCGCCGGCGCGCAATTTGTCGAGGTGAAGCGCGTTGATGAGGTAGATGATTTGCATGTGCCGCGGCAGGAGCCGCTCCATGAGCGAAACCGGCCAGCTTTCCAACGCTTCGGGCAAGAGCGTGTGATTGGTGTAGGAGAAAGTGGCCTGGGTGATGGACCACGCGGTCTCCCACGCGAGCCCGTAAACGTCGACGAGCAGGCGCATCAGCTCCGCGATGGCGATGGCCGGGTGTGTATCGTTGAGCTGGATAGCCACCTTGTCGGCGAGCTTCGTGATGTCGCCGTGCTGCTGGTAGTGGCGGCGGACGAGATCCTGCAGAGAGGCCGAGGCGAAGAAATATTCCTGACGCAGGCGAAGCTCCTGGCCGGCCGGCGTCGAGTCGCTCGGATAGAGCACCTTCGAAATGGCCGCGGCCCGCACCTGGTCGTTTTGCGCGCCGACATAGTCGCCCGCGTTGAACACGTCGAGACGCAAGGGGTCGGCCGCGTGGCTTCGCCACAGGCGGAGCGTGTTCACCGATTTGCCGCGCCAGCCCACAACAGGAGTGTCGTAGGCGATCGCCTCGACGATCTCGGAGGGGTGCCAGATTTGCGCCACCGCGCCCGGCATCACCGCCTCGACTTGGCCGCCGAAGCCGACGGGATAGTTGATCTCGGGGCGCGGGAACTCCCAAGGGTTGCCGAATTCCAGCCACTCCTCGGGATATTCCTGCTGCCAGCCATCCCTGACGCCCTGGCGGAACAAGCCGAAATCGTAGCGGATGCCGTAGCCATGGGCGGGAATTCCAACGGTTGCCATGCTTTCCATGTAGCAGGCCGCCAGGCGCCCCAGGCCGCCATTGCCAAGCGCCGCGTCGGGCTCGATCTCGCGCAAGGCGTCGAGGTCCACATCGAGGCTGGCGAGCGCTGCCCGCATTTCTTCGGTGATGCCCAGATTGGTAAGGGAATCCATCAAACAGCCGGCCGATGAGGAACTCAAGGGACAGATAATAGACGTGCCGCTGTTTTTCGGCATAGCCGGTCTGCGGCCGCTCTATCCAGCGATCCACGAGACGGTCGCGGACGGCGAACGCGGTCGCAAGAAACCAGTCCCGCAAATGCGCCGAGCCCGGGTCCTTGCCGATCGTGTAGGTGAGACTCCGGAGTACAGCCTCCCTCAGCCCAACAATGGTCTCCTCGCTGGACCTGGCCTGCGGCGTCATCGCGTTCATGAACCCTTTCCCGTCTTGCCGGTGAGATCGCCGCCTCCAATGCGGCAGCGTTTTGCGTCCCCTCCATGGGTAGTCGCAACGCCTGCCAGAAACGGAAAATGCCCCCTCGGTCTTGCCCCGCCATGATGTCTCCCGGACTTATAAAGTACCATCCCGCGGGCAATGAGCCAGGCAGGCCGTTGCAGGCCATATTCTGGCGTGCTGGTGCAAGCGTCAACCTCAAGCTGCGGTTGCGGTTACCGCCGCTCCCTTCAGCCCGTCAGCTGGACGCCTGCTTGTGCCGGCCCGGCCTGCGTTTGCCAGTCCCGCCACTCTTGTAAAGCAAAAGGGGTTACTCCCTTGCTGACATAAACCAGCAGATGAGCGTGAACTTTTAATCTGCAAGCCCAGACTAAGCCTTCACCGCGGAAGCGCAATACGCCGCAAGCCGCTAACAGAAGACCGGCTGGGCCGCCCTGGATTCCGTTTGCTGGAGTTGTTTGGCGCGCTGCTCACGGTCGCAATTGGAGGTTTCTATTATGTCTCGCCGTAGCATTCTAACTACCTTAACCACGCTTGCATTGGCCGGGCTGACCGCCGCCGCACACGCCGCCAGCGCCCCTCTTCCCGTGAACGGCACGAGCGCCAGGCTGGTGCATGTTATCGGCCCTGCCGCGGCAGGTAGCGCTGGAGCGGCAGCAAGCGATGAGCCTTTGCCGTCAGCCTCGGGCCCTGGCGATTGGCAGGCAGCCACCAGGGACGTAAGCTCTTATGCACCGGCCGGGGCGCTTCTTGCAAGGGCGCTCGAAGAGAGGGAGCGCACACTGGGCAAGGACGATCCCTTCACGCTCACCACGGTAAACAGCTTGGCGGCGGTCTATACGGCGCAAGGCCGTTACAGGGACGCCGAGTTACTCTACAAGCGCGCGCTTGAGGCGAGCGAGCGGATGCCCGGAAAAGAGCATTCCCTCACCCAAGCCGCGATAAAGGGCTTGGCATCCGTGTATAAAGCCGAGGGCCGTTACGACGAGGCTGAGCTGCTTTACTCGCGTGCCTCAAAGAGCGGCACCCAATCGCCCTACAATTAAAGGCAGCTGCCGGCCTTACCGGGGGGCCCGGCGCAACGAACGCCGGACACCCAACGCCGGGCGCTTCCCCGCCGCGAGAGGCCCATTCCCCCGGCAATCAATCGCCGCGCCCCAGGGACGGGCCGCCATGCGGGCCTGTTCCACCGCCGCGGACGGGAGGCACGGTTACAGCGCTATAGCTGCAAAGACGCCGGTCGTGCTCATTCTGTGAGCAGGCCCTCGGCGTGAGGTCCTTGGTAAGGCAAATCCTGACCTCCCTCAGCAAATCCCTTGAGCAGGCGATCTGGACCCCATCGGCGCTCAATTGCCGGTTGGCGTCGAGGAAGGCCTTCTGCACATCCTCGGGCGCCACCTTCAACGGCGCTTGCGGGTCCTGGAATTGCTCCGGAATCCGTATGCTGCCGTAGGCTTTGCGGGCGGCCTCGAAATAGCCTTGCGGGTCTAGCCCTGAGCACACGCCATGCTTCTTATATTCCTGGATGACAAGATGGCGGCTGGGCATGATGTCCAGCATCCGGTCGATTGTCTCGCCGGGAACCCAGGGGCGGCTGCCGGTTTGGCACATTTCAGGCCAGCCCTTGCGCTCGTATTGCGGCCAAAGCCCATGCAGCACGAAGGCGTAGGGCCGGACACCGCTGCATTGCTCGCCTGAGTCCCGGCTGCCATAGCCCCGCCCGCCATTTCCGCGGTCTTCTCCGTATTGGCCGCCATGGCCGCCGCGATCGCCGCCATCGCCCCTGTCCTGCCCGCCGCAGAAGGTGGGCGACCAGCTCAGGGCCAGAATGTAATAATCGAAATCGCCCGGCATGCCGCCGCGGTCGCCCTGGGCAAGTGCCCGATGCGGCACCCCTCCCAAAAGAGCCAGAGCCGCGGCAACCAGAATCGCAGGGAAAAGACCGCTCAAATGGCGGAAGACCGGCTTTTTACTCATTTTTCCAAAACTCACAGATCAAGCAAGAACGAATACAGAACGTAACGGGCTTTAGCGCGATGTCAAGCGCTGCCGCGAAGTTTTCCAGGGAGCTTCTTTTGGGGGGGAGTGGCAAAACGCTGGCGCTGGATGCCTCGGGCAAGGGGGGGTGAGTGAAGCGATCCAGCGCCAGTTCCTGCTTAGAAAGTGACTATGCCTGCACTCCGGGGCGGCGGTGCGGAGGAAGCGTGGCGAATTGGTGACGTGTGCTGCCCATTTTCTGTCGATTTGTATCAGTCTTCCCAGCCGGGCCGGTCCCAATACCGCCGCCAATAGCGGTGATAGGAGCCCCAGCGATAGTGGCTGTAATACCGGCTATGGTAACAGCCGCCGTCCGGGCCGCAGGGGCGCGGCGGCCGGTAATCCTCGCAGCAATCGTCGCAGCGGCGCCAGCAGTGCCACCGGCGATATTCGCAGCCTTCCTCGTAGCAGTCCACTTTCACGATAGGCGCCGCCGCCTGCCCTGGCCCGTTCCCCAAAATGGCCGGGTGAGCGTTGACCGCGGTTGTTGAAGCCGCGGAGAGTGCAAGAGCGAACAGCATTGCCAGTTTCGAACCATTACTCATTTTTGAGGCCTTCTAGATACCTTTTCCTCAGACCTTACTAATTTAGCTAAACTTCTCCAATTTATAAGCCGATCCGTTAGATATTTTTTTTGAGCGCCGCTGTCGTCTAAGTCATTAATTTTGCATACGATTTGGCGCGGCAGCTTGCTTCATCCCCCCGAGCGCCCCTTCTGCCGTGGGCGGCCTTTCTCACCAGCCAATTATCCCGCCCGCCTTCCAGCCGGGTAAAATTCCGGCTACGCTCGCAATGGTTGCAAGCGAATCGCCCCTGCGAATGGGGCTCCGATAGAGGACCCTTCCGATGTTGAAGACCGAATATAGCGGCAGAGTTGTAGAATATCACGATATGGACGATCCATTCTTCATCAATATTTTTCCGATGCTAAAGCAGTTCAGCATCACCGCGATGGAAGGCGCGGAACCGACATGGGCGCTGTATAAATCTATTGAATATATTGTGAAGAACAAAATTCCTGGAGACATCGTCGAGTGCGGCGTATGGGCTGGCGGTTCCATGCTGCTGGCCGCCCTGTCGCTGATTCATTTTGGCGATACATCGCGAAAGATTTACCTATACGACACCTTTGCTGGAATGCCCCGGCCGGACGATATCGACCGGCGCTGGGATGGAATACCTGCCCTGCCAACCTGGCAGGACCACGTAGCCAGCCTCGGCGCGTGGGGGTTCGGGGGCACCCTCGATATGGTGCGAAACGTGCTGAAGTTTTCCCAATATCCGGACGATAAACTTATCTTCGTGCAAGGCATGGTTGAGGACACGATTCCAGGAACAATGCCTGAGAAGATTAGTATGCTACGCCTCGATACAGATTTCTACAAGTCGACACTCCACGAGCTTGTTCATCTTTACCCAGCCCTATCGAAAAACGGAATACTCATTATCGACGATTACGGAACCTACCAGGGGGCCCGCAAGGCTACGGATGAATACATGGCCCAGAAGAACCTGAAATTGTTCCTCAATCGCGTCAGCAACGGCGTGCGCCTGGCCATCAAGCCGTGACGTTCATGCACGGCCCGCATAACTCAAATGACGCACGCGGTTAGCGATGGGGGCCGGAGTCTTCGCCGGAATCCGGGCGGGGGAAGTGGCGTTCGAAAGTCTGCTCAAGAGACTTTCCGAAGCCCAGCACGATGGCGACGAGCACGGCGGAAGCCAGCACAATGGGCCATGCCCCAACGCCACAGGCCGCGCCGAGGCAGGCGGTCAGCCATATGGATGCCGCCGTGGTCAGGCCATGGACCTTGCCTCCGCTTGGATTGCGAAGGATCAGCCCGGCGCCCAGGAAACCTATCCCGGTGATGATTCCCTGCATGACGCGGCTGGCCGCGGCCACGTCGGCCATGTGCGCGGGATATTGGCTTGCAAGCACGATCGCCGCGGAGCCGAGCGCGACAATGCCCATGGTCCTGACGCCGGTGGGCTTGCCGCGCAGGTCCCGGTCCAGGCCGATGGCCGCGCCAATCAAGGTGGCAACGAAGAGGCGTAGTACCACGTCAGTCCAATCGAGCATGATCCACCTTAAAGAAGCGGGGCCCTGCATATTTCGTAGAGACCCCGAGCTTGCGCCAGCCCTTCGGCCCGGCCAGAGCTGGCAAATGCGCAAAGCAGTTAGCCGCAACCATTACGCAACCTAGCACTTTACGGCGTCTTGTTAATGTGTAGGATGCACGCCGGGAACACGGGGAGCAAAAGTGGCTCAAGCAGGACTTTTATTACAAGGCAAGCGCGGCCTAGTGATGGGCATCGCGAACAACCGGTCCATCGCCTGGGGAATTGCGAAGGCCGCCGCGGATCATGGCGCGGAGATGGCTTTCACCTATCAGGGCGATGCCTTGAAGAAGCGCGTGGAGCCGCTCGCCGCCGAACTCGGCGTCAAGCATGTGCTGCCCTGCGACGTCACCGATAGCGCCTCCATGGACGCCGTCTTCCAGACATTGAAGGAAAGCTGGGGCACGCTCGATTTCGTGGTGCACGCCATCGCCTATTCCGACAAGGATCAGCTCGACGGCCGCTATATCGATACCACGCCCGACAACTTCACGCGCACGCTCTCTATCTCCTGCTACTCTTTCACGGCCGTCGCGCAGCGGGCCGAGAAGATGATGTCCAATGGCGGGTCGCTGATTACGCTCACCTATTACGGTGCCGAGAAGGTGGTGCCTCATTATAACGTGATGGGCGTGGCTAAGGCAGCGCTAGAGGCGAGCGTCCGCTATCTCGCCGAGGATCTGGGCCGGCAGAACATCCGCGTCAACGCCATCTCCGCAGGTCCGATCAAAACTCTGGCGGCATCGGGCATTGCCGATTTCCGCTACCTCCTCAAATGGAGCGAACTGAACGCGCCGCTAAGGCGCGTGGTATCGATCGAGGATGTCGGCGGAGCCGGTGTCTACCTGCTTTCCGATTTAGGCCGCGGCGTCACCGGAGAGGTGCATCACGTCGACGCAGGCTACCATATCGTGGGCATGAAAGCGGAAGACGCCCCCGATATTGCCGTGGTTCAGCCTAAGATTGGCTAAATTCGACGAGGATAGTGCACGCTAGATTTTCCTGTGTTGGGGGCGCCCGGATTCCATGGAACCGTTTAAAGCACTTACATTTCTTGCTGGGGTTGGCATCGTCTCGCTGGTTGGCGCCGGGGCCGCGGGCTTTTACGCCGGCTATTCCGCTGGACGGGGCAACCTTGACGAAATCAAGGCGCAGGTCATTAGCGCATCGGGCGGCGGCATTGCGCTAAAGCCCGTGCAGGACGATATCCGCGCACTCTCCAAGCAGGTCGAAACCCTCGCAAGCGTGAAACCGGTTACCGACCCCGTGCAGGCCGCGAAGCCCGTGCTGGACGAGATCAAGGCATTGGGCCACCAGCTTGAAGGCTGGAAAGTGCGTGCGGCGGCGGACTCCGCCGAAAGCTCGGCGAAGCCTGTGCTGGAAGAGATCCGGGCATTGGCCCGGCAGGTCGAGGGTTTGAAAGGGCGGCCGTCCGCGGAGCCCGAGCAGGGCACTACCAAGGCTGTGCTGGAAGAGATCAAAGCCCTTACCCGGCAGGTGGAAACCATAAAAACGGGCCGCCCCGCGGCGGAGCCAGAGCAAGGTATCAAGCCTGTGCTTGAGGAAATCCGGTCGCTCGGGCGGCAAGTCGAGGCCCTGAAGGCGGCCCGGCCCGCGGCCGGCGATGGCGAAACCGCCAAGGCTCTGCTTGAGAACGTCAAATCGCTCACACATCAAGTCGAAGCTCTGAAGACGACCCGGACCACCGCTGAATCCGGCGATAGCAGCAAGCCCGTGCTGGACGAAATCAAGGCTTTGTCCCGGCAGGTCGAAGCGTTCAGGACCCTGCAGCCCGCCCGCGGCCCGGAGGGCCTGACGGCAGCCGTCATGCCCGACTATACCGAAGCCCTGGCGACCATCCGCGAGCAGGTCGCCGGCCTCAGCGTGAAATTCGATAAGCAGCAGGAGCCGAAGGCGCCCAAGGCGCTTGTCGACGAGATCCGCTCGCTCAGCGCATCGGTTCAGGCCCAAGAGCCTGTTGTCCGCCGGGCAATCACCGAGGAGCTTCGCACAGCGGTTGCGACGCTGCAGAACGGCGAGCCCAAGGTTTCCAAGGCGCTCCTGGAGGAACTCCACACCATATCCGCCAATACCAGGCCAGACCCGAGGCCCCAGCCCAACGTCGCAGATCAGATCAAGGTGCTCAGCGCTTCGATTGAGTCACTGAAGGCCAGGATCGCGGAGGATGGCGGACGCGGGCGCGGCGATGGCGGCGCCAGCATTAGCGGCGAGGTCGCTCAGCTCCACCAGCTTGTGGCCGCGGCGTCGGATCAATTCGGAAGATGCCAGACGCAGCTCGCCTCGCTCCCGGGCGCCGGCGCGGGCACGGGCTTCTCGCAAGCTCAAGTGCAGCCGGCCGCCTCCGCCGCGACCACTGTTGCTATGACGCAGGCGGGGCACCAGCCCGCGACGGTCGTGTTCTACGACAACGTCATGCTGAAGAAAGACCAGGAAAAACAGTATGACGAAATCGGCGTGAAGCTCGCGCTGCAATCGATCGGCCCGCGCCAGGTGAAGGTCGCGGTGAACCGGCAGGGCGTCGGCCTCTCGTTCGGCGAGCGCAAGGTGTTCCGCAGCCAGGACGTCGAGTGCGAGCTGAACCTGATGGAGACCAACCTCAACGAAGCGCAGGCCCGCGTCAGCATCTCGTGCAAGCGCTGACCCGCCCGGCTAATTAGGAATCCATTTAACTATAGCGCTTGAGCGCGCTCCCGGACCCGATCTGGGCGGGCGCTCAAGCATTGAAAGCCGCCGCGCGAGCCTCAAACTGCTGCGCTGTCAGCCTTCCGGATCGCCAAAGCCGCCTCGCTGTGACGGGATCCGGGGCGGCGGAGCCCTCAGGGCTTCTGGCCGTTGGCATAACCCAGGAAACGGCAGCTAAAGCCAATTTGCGGGTGGAAATGCGCATCAAGATGGGCCGCAGCGTCGTCCCCGCGAAGGCGGGACCCATCTAAGATCTTGTTCTAACCTGATAAATGGATTCCCGCCTTCGCGGGAATGACGCTCATGGCCGTTCCCGCCGCCTCTCACCCCGCCGGTGAAAGGGCAAAACTGGCAGCATGCTGTTTTGCCGGGCATTCTCTCATCGAGGCCAGCTCAACTGCCGTTTTTAGGATAACAGCAAATTGTCCGGTTCTCCGATCCCTGGTTGCTTCCTTCGCGCTTCGTGGCGCATTCTTCCATCGGCGTTACCGGATTGCGGAAGGATACGTCGTGCGCAGCCTAGACTTGGCCAGGTTTTTACTTATCCTATTGTTTTTGTTCGCGCTGTCTCCGGTGCATGCGGAAGAGGCGAAGCAGCAAGCGCATCACGCAGCCGCCCCGGCAGCCGGGCCCGCGGCGCAGCTTCCCGAAGACAGCGTAACGCAGCACGCGATCGCGCTCGAAGGCAGGCAACTCGCCTACAAGGCGACGGCTGGCACTTTGCCGGTCAACGGCCCCAAGGATGAGGTTGCCGCCAAGGTCTTCTACGTGTCCTACATCGTGGAGAGCGCAAATGCCCGCCCCGTCACCTTCGCCTTCAACGGCGGACCCGGCGCGGGGGCTGCCTTTCTTCATCTGGGCGCATTGGGGCCGAGGATCGTACCCTTCCAAGCGAATGGCGCGGCGGCCGAGTTGCCTGTGCATCTCGCCGATAATCCGGATAGCTGGCTTGCCTTCACCGACCTCGTTTTCATCGATCCGGTTGGCACCGGCTACAGCAGGACAACTGCCGGCGGCGTGGACGCGGAGAAGGCCTTTTGGAGCGTTGGCAAGGATGCGGAGTCGATGGCCGAGGCCGTCCGGCTTTGGCTTTCGCGGAATGGACGCGAGCTTGCTCCGATTTATCTCTCGGGCGAAAGTTATGGCGGCTTCCGGGTGGCGGAACTTTCGCACCGCCTTCTTGGCATGGGAATTTCGCTGCAAGGGGTGGTCATGATCTCGCCCGCGCTGGAATTTTCCATGCTGCATGGCGACGATTACGCGATCCTGCCGATATGTTTCGCGCTTCCTTCGCTGTCAGCTGCGAATGCGGAGATGCACGCTGGACCGGAAGCGCCCCTCGACGCCGTTCGAGAGGCGGAAAGCTACGCCCTGACAACGTACCTCGTTCATCTCGCCGGAGGCATCAAACAGGACGGGGCTGTTGACGCGGTTCTCGCCAAATATACGGGGCTCGATCCCGATATCGTCGCCAAGTATCATGGCCGCGTCACGCCGGGCCTGTTCAGGCGCGAATATCTGCACCGGACGGACCGTATTTTGAGCGCCTACGACGCGACCGTAAGCGCGGCTGCTCCCCGCCCGTCCGAGCATCTCCATTACGATCCCATCCTCGACGGCGCCGTTTCCGTGCTCGCACCCGCGATGGCGAGCTACGCGGCAAGCGAGCTTGGCTTCAAAACCGGCCTCGACTACCGCCTGCTCAATCGGGAGGTAAGCTCGCACTGGGATTTCGGCCTGAAGCCCGGCCAGCAAGGCTATGCGGGTTCGCTCGACAGCCTGGAGGATGCGCGCGTCCGCAACCCCGCTCTCAAGGTTTTCATCGCGCACGGGCTTACCGATCTTGTTACGCCCTTCGCCATGTCGCGCTATCTCGTCAGCCAGCTCCGCCCCATCGACGGCGCCGCGTCCATTGACGTTCGGGTCTACCGCGGCGGGCATATGATGTATCTGCGCCCAAGCTCGCGGGCGCAGTTGAGCGGCGACGTGCGAGGCATGTACGCGGCAGGGCCGGCGCATTAGTTCAATTACCAGCGGTCAAAATCGAACGTGCGATACCCGCTTCGTGCGGTCCCCTGAGGACAGCAACAGGTCCAAAGCTGCTTTTCGGGCTGCCGGCGATACCGTCTCTTATCGGGAGTTTAGCGTTCCTCTTAAATTGGCATTCATGTCGCCGGAACCGCGCGTATTTATACTTTGCCAGCCATGGAAAATGGCTGGACCGGGAAGCATCCGCCGCCAAATATCCTTTACTATCGCAAAGACGTTTACTCAGCCCGCCGGCCTCGGATACGATCGAGTACTTCATCTCATTCTCCACTACGCTCCTGCTCTTTTAACCCCATCCCGTAAGCGTGCCATTATTATACACAGTAATTCAAAACTGCTTTGCGGATAGCGACAAGATGGCTGCGACCTGACGTGAACGCAACCGGAACGCGAGAGTTTTCCACAATTTTGCCGATAGGTGCCTGCGCACTGGACAGGCAGGCTGTATGGAAGTCGCGGCGCAAGGTCCGCACAAGCCTCTCATGTGAACAATAGGGGAACAAACATGGTGCGTGCCGGGGGGTTGCGGCGCGAGTTTTTGCGAGTGCGAATGTAGGATAATGTTATGAAATTTGGCTCCGCGTGTACATTTGTCAACAAGCCCCGCGGCGAAACGCCAGCGCCGCCGCCGGAAAAACGAACCACGGCGTCACCGCGTCTGCCGGCGCGCCCCGCGCTGTCCGGCCAAATAGGCACGTGCATCGTCCGCACTGGACGCCGCCAGCATCTTGCGTTTGGCGTGCATGTCCTTAGCCCAGGCACGGGTTTTCCGGGGGGGGCCCCGCCGCGCCAAGGCAATAGGGCGCCGAGTTGAAATGCCGGGGCGGCAGTTCGCCGCGATAAATGCAATCCAAGCTCATGCGCAAATCGCGGTTGAGTGCTTAAAGAACGGTGAAGGCCCGTCAGCCGGCGCGGCATGGTTAATGCCGGCGTGGTAAACGGCAAGAACCGATATTTTCCGCCGCCGTCTTTTTGCGAATCTTTCCTCGCTTTTGGCTGGATTCCACCATCCCAGAATCCCGTTAAATATATGGGAAAGCCGCGAATTAACCAGCCTGGGCGATGCCGTCGCCTGTTTTTCCGGCGTAAGATCAATGCGTTATTCGGCTTAACGCATCGTCAAGGTGCATTTATCTATCATCATGGCTGAAGGAGCGTTTGCCTGTCAATCGCGCCGGTCCCAACCAAAATCGCAACCGTGGTACGCTATGCCCATAATCGAGCCGCCTTTTGGCCGTAAAATCGCCTCGATCTACCGCTGCAGAAGCATGCGCAAACTCCGGCAACGGATGCGCCTCTCGCATGTGGACGGCGGGTTTTAGCATGCTGAAACCGGGTTGTCGTATTCCGCCGCCTCCTTTACTACCTCCACAATGCTCCAGTGGGGGCGATGCAGCCGCTTAATGGAACGGATGTCCGATGGTTCGTGCTTTTATTGCTCTCATTTGTCTCGTGGCTTTGACCCCGGCTGCGGCTGCCAGGGACCGCCAGCCCGCGGCCGAAAGCGCCGGATCGCACAACTTTCGCGATTGCCCAACTTGCCCCGAGATGGTGACAATTCCCACGGGCGAGTTCCTGATGGGCTCTCCCGAGAGCGAGCGGGGCCGCGGCAAGGACGAAGGCCCGCAGCACAAGGTCGCGTTCGCCAAGCCCTTCGCGGCAGGCAAGTTTGAAGTGACGTTCGCCGAGTGGGACGCTTGCGTCGCTGAAGGCGGCTGCACGGAAAAGCCCAGCGACGAAGGCTGGGGGCGCGCCCGGCATCCGGTCATCAACGTTTCATGGAACGACGCCACGCAATTTGTGGCCTGGCTTTCGAAGAAGACCGGCAAGACATACCGCCTCTTATCGGAGGCGGAGTGGGAATATGCCGCGCGCGGGCAGACCAAGGCCACAGATCCGAGCACACCTTTCTCCACGGGCGCCACGATCAACTACCAGAAGGCGAATTACGACGCCAACTTTACCTATAACGGCAGCCCCCCAGGCCTTTACCGGCAGAAGACGGTGGATGTTGGCTCTCTCCCGCACAACGCATTCGGCCTGCACGAGATGCACGGCAATGTCTGGGAATGGGTTCAGGATTGCTACAAGCCCTCTTACGAGGGCGCGCCTGCGGACGGCTCGCCGGTCATCGCAAAAGAATGCAACCTGCACATCCTTCGCGGCGGCGCCTGGAACTATTACCCCAAGCTTCTACGTTCTGCTTACCGTTATGCAACGGCGCCCGAAGTCCGGCTGAACAACGCCGGGTTCCGGGTGGCCCGCGATCTTTAACGGGCGGCAGCAAAGGGCGGGCAACCGGCGGTTGGTTTTGCATTCGAGGTCAAGGACATGAAATTCAAGTGTTTTCTGCATTGTGCAATCGCCGCGCTTTCGCTGGGCTTAGCTAACGTGTCCGGAATTCTGGCAAGCCCGGCGGAGGCTCGCTCGCTGTTTTTCGACAACGGAGACGATGACGGATATGACGGCCGCTACCAAGACCGCGAGGAAAGGCGCCACGAAAGGCACTACGATGCCGGCCAGGACAGCCGCCTGTCTGGCAAGACGCCGCTTCTGGCGGTCGTGGCCCTGCACGAGCAGCGCGTCTCGATCTACGATGCCAGCGGCAAGATCATGGACTCGCCAATTTCGAGCGGCCAAACGGGTCTCGACACGCCTGCCGGTATCTTCAGCGTGGTGCAGAAGGAAGAGGACCATCACTCCAGCCTCTTCGACGACGCCTCCATGCCCTTCATGGAGCGCATCACCTGGACAGGCATTTCGCTCCATGCCGGCGTGCTTCCCGGCTATGCGGCCTCGCATGGATGCGTGCGCATGCCCGAGCGCTTCGCCGAAGACCTCTATCAGGTCTCAAAGCTCGGGATGCGCGTGATCCTGGTGCGCGACGATATTGCGCCGGCTGAAGTCGCGCAGCCCGCCATGTTCACGGCGGCCTCCCAGCCCGCTGGCGACCAGTCGAGCCGGCTGAGGGCTTTGTCCGCCAAAAGATTCATGGAAGCGGAAGCGGCCACGCGGCGGTTCAAGGATGCAAAGCTCGCCGCTTCGAAGAAGGCCGCCGAGGCCACGGCGGCGGATAAGGCATTGCGTGCTTCCGAGGCCGCTCTCGCGGAAGCGCAAGCGGAGGTGAAAGCCGCCGAGCATGCTATTGAAACGGCGAACTCGCCCGAGCGCACCGCGCAAGCGCAGACAGCGAAGACGCAGGCGGTTGCCAGGGTCGAGGCCGCGCAGGCAAAACTGGATGCAGCCAAGCTTGAAGCACAAGCGAAGGCGGAGGCTGGCGCAAAGGCTGAGCAAGAGTTGCAGACCGCTTCCGTCGAGACAGCCGTCGCTCACGACGCTTCGGAAGAAGCGCAGCTCGACCTCTCGCCGGTATCGGTCTTCATCAGCCGAAAGACGCAGCGCCTCTATATCCGCAAGAACAACATGCCGGTTTTCGAGGCTCCGATCACGATCCGCGACGCGGACAAGCCCATCGGCTCGTTCGTCTTCACGGCTCTGGACAACAACGGCGCATCCGGCGCGATGCGCTGGAACGTGGTTTCGATGTACAAGAATGCGGCCAACGTGGTGCCCGCCGAGCCGGCGCCGAAGGGCAAGGGGAAAGTCTCCAATGCCGAAGCCGCACCCGCGGACGTTGCCGGGGCACAGGCCGCGCTTGACCGGATTACCCTGACGCAGGAAGCGCGGGAGCGCATCTCGGCGGCGGTCCTGCCGGCTTCGTCGCTGATTATCTCGGATGAGGGCCTGCACGGCGAGACAGGCAAGGATACCGATTTCATCGTGGTCATGAGCGGCGATCCGCAAGGCGGGCTCATGTCTCGGCACAAGCCTTCTCATAAAGATAATGAATGGGCGGACGGCTTTTTTGGTGGGTTCTCGCACGAAAGCCGGCGGGGCGGCGGCTGGGGCTTCTTTTCGGAGTAGGCCGCCCGCAGGATTGGCCGCGTTTGATACCTAGCCAGAGCGTTCGCGCTCGCTTTCAGCACAGGGGTGGCGTCATTCCCGCGCAGGAGCGTGTGAAAAAAACGCCGAATTGTCTGGAACGCTTGCAATGTGGGCCGCAGCGTCATTCCCGCGCAGGAGCGTGTGAAAAAATTCGTTTTTTGCCTCCCCGGCGCGTTATTGAGGCACGCCAAGCCGTGCCGGGGCAGGATTTGCGAGGGGGGCCGTCCCGGGTCATGCTGCCGCCGCCATTCCATTGAGTGTAACGGCATCCAGCCTGATGGCGGTCATGAGGTTATGTGTGAGCGCATGCCAAAGCGCGATGGCCTTGGCTTTGACGAGGCCCCGGACGGGAAGATAATCCAAACCGCGATCCTTGGTTTGGGCGTTGACGAGTTCGATGCGCTTGCGTTTTTTCATCTTTTCCGCGGCTTCCGGGGTTTCCATTCTCTGCCGCCAGTCCTTGACGGCGGCCGGCTCCTTGGCGAGCTTGGCCTTTCGCCGGGCCTGGTTTTCCGGTTTGGTGCCTTCCTTCACGGGCTGCGGCGGCGCATAAACGTCGATGGGATTTTCTTCCCTGCCGCCAAGCGCTTCAATATCCTCTGCCGTGGCATAGTTCGTATCGGCGAGTAGGCGGCTTGGCGATTGGCCCAGGCGGGCCTCGACGGCTTCGGCCATGGGGCGGGCGAAGCCTGCATCGTTCCGGCGGTCCGTTATATCGATCCCAACGATAAAACCATGGTCTGAGGTGACGGCAAGCTGCGCATTATATCCGGCCCGCACCGCGCCATCCGCAAAGCGCATGCGGCGTGCCTCGGGATCGGTGGTGGATGCCGCAGGCTCCTTCTTTTTGCTTTCGTCCTTGGGGTGCGTCTTCTTGCGCGCCTCCCTTTCGGCTTCGAGCTTTTTAAGAGCCTCGCGCGCAGCTTCTATCTTTTCGAGGCGCTCGCGCGCCGCGCGCTCTTGCGCGGCCTGGCTGCGACGGCTGGAGGCCGCGGGATCGGCCTCAACCTCGGCCTTTAGGCTCTCCACCCGCGCCTTGGCGGCCTTCTCCACCTCTTCGAGCCGCTCAGCCCGCAAATAGGATTTGCGGCTGGCCGGAGCCCTGATCTTCGTGCCGTCAACAATGATCTCTTCCAGCTTGAGCACACCTGCCGCCAGCAGCGCCGTCAGGCTGTCCGTCAGAAGCTTATCGAGGAAGGCGGCCTGCCCAACACGGAAGTCTGCCAGAGTGTGGTAGTTGAGCGGAACCCCGCCTGCGAGCCAGCGATAAGCGAGGTCGCGGCTGCAAAGCCGGTCAAGCTCGCGCGCCGAACCGATGCCTTTGGCTGTCGCATAAAGCCAAAGCGCCAGCAAAACGCGCGGATCGATGGCCGGGCGCCCTGCCTCGCCCTCCACGGACTTGATCGCCGCATAAAGAGCCGAAAGGTCGAGAGTTCCCGTGAAGGCCCAGATTACGCGCGCCAGATGATCCGCGGACAGCCAGGCGTCCAAGTCAACCAGGTCCCAGCCCAATTGCGAGCGGTCCGCTTCGATAATCCGCGCCGTGCCCGTACCCTTCGTCATCGCCTGCCCTCGCCGCCGATTCGTCTCCGCTTGAGTGAATCACAGCCCGGCCGCCGGCGCAGGGATTTTTTCACACGCTCGCAGGCGGGAATCCATGTCAGCCGTAAGAGCAAGCGGTTAGCATGGGTCCCCGCGAAGGGGGGGACGACGCTGCGGGCCGGCTCCAATAACGCACAATCGTCATCGCGAGACGGCTTTGGCCGCCATGGCGATCCATAGCGGCGTCAGTAGCCTTTGCTCTGAATTGCTTCGCGGAGTTTACCCGGCCCGCGAACCGGGGCTCGCAATGACGGCGGTTCCAAACCGGCGCCGGGACACCCGGAAACCAATCTCGCCGCCGCGGATTGCCCTTCGCCCTGTCCTTCTTGAACATCTGAACAGGGCGCGGCGAATGAGCGATGCCTTAGCTCGCGGCGCGCACCGGGCGCTTCAAGAACTCCGGCACATGATCGCCAAGGCCAACCACGGGCGCGGACGTTGCCGGCGGCAGAAGCTCGCGGTGATAGCGCGAAACGCTGCTGCCCTGATCGCGGCGGCGGGCGTTGCCGTTGAACGGACGGACATCGGACTGCTGCTGCGGTTGCGGTTGCTGCTGCTGGCGCGGCGCCGCTTCTTTGCGCGGCTCCCTGCGCTCCCGCTCCTTGCGCTCTTCGCGCTCACCGCCGGACCGCACAGCGCTGCTCCGCTCGCCCGTGCCGCGTCCGCGGCGTCCGTGCTCACGGCGCTCGCTGAAATCCGCCGAAGCCAGGTTCTCGGTGGAGGGTTCGCCATCGATCCATTCGATCTTCGCCTTGCAAAGCGTTTCGATGGCCTTGAGCGCCTTCATCTCCTTGGGCGTCACAATCATCGCCGCGTAGCCTTCGCACCCCGCCCGGCCCGTCCTGCCGATGCGGTGCACATAATCCTCGGGGCTGATCGGCACGTCGAAATTGAAGATGTGGCTCACCTCCGGGATGTCGAGGCCGCGCGCGGCGACGTCGGAGGCGGCGAGATAGGTGATTTCGCCTTTGCGGAAGCCTTCCAGCGTGGCCATGCGCTGGCGCTGATCGAGATCGCCATGCAGCGCCGCGGCATTGAACCCATGCTTCACCAGCGATTTATGCAGCACCGCAACGTCACGCTTCCGGTTGCAGAAGATGATCGCGTTTTTGACGGCGCCCACCTCGCTGCGGATCAGCTCGCGCAGCACGTGGCGTTTCATCTTGGAGTCGGCGGGGGAGAACTTCAGCTTTTGCGTGATGAGCGTGGACGCGGTCGCCGGGGCGCTGACGCGGATTTGCTCGGGATTGCGCAGGAATTGCTCGGTGAGCTTCTGAATTTCCGGCGGCATGGTGGCCGAGAAGAACAGCGTCTGGCGCGAGGGCGGCAGAAGCTTGCAGATGCGCTCGATATCGGGAATGAAGCCCATATCGAGCATGCGGTCCGCCTCGTCGATGACGAGATAGTCGACCGCGCTCATAAGGAGCTTGCCGCGGCCGAAATGATCGAGCAGCCGGCCGGGCGTCGCGATCAAGATGTCGGCGCCGCGTTCGAGCTTGCGCTCCTGGTCGTCGAAGGAGACGCCGCCGATTAGCAGCGCCACCGTGAGCTTATGCTGGGAGCCCAGCGCCTCTATGGCTTCGGCCACCTGCGCAGCCAGCTCGCGCGTGGGCTCAAGGATGAGCGAACGCGGCATCCGCGCCCGGGCGCGGCCTTTTTCCAGCATGGTGAGCAGGGGGAGAACGAAGGAGGCCGTTTTGCCAGTGCCCGTCTGTGCGATGCCGACAACGTCGCGGCCTTCGAGGGCGATGGGGATGGCCTGAGCCTGTATGGGCGTGGGGGTCGTGTATCCGGCCGCTTCAACGGCCGCCAGCACTTTTTCGCTGAGCTTCAGATTGTTAAAAGTCATATCCTGTTGAATTCTTGGAACCGCTCTCTGTGGGTTCAGTGAGTATCATCGCGCACAATGCGGTATGATGACAGTTTGCATGCGTCAGGAATTTTTTCGCGCTGTGATGCCAGCGGGCTGCGGCAGATCACTTGTCTTCAAGGCTTTGCCGGAAGCGGCGAACGGGGCAGAAAGCTAAATCCCGCCTGACGCTTGGCCCATATATGAGCTTATCCGCGTGCCCCGTCAACCCCGATTGCCGGAATCCCAAAGGCTCGCGCCCGGCTGTGGGGCAAATATCACAGGGAGTTGGTGGCAGGCGCGCCATCCAGGATACAGAATCCAGTTGAATGCCTCCGCGCCCGCCATCCCGGAAGCCGCTGGCTCGCAATCCGGGATCCTTGCGGACGCCGGCGTCCTTTAAAGATCCCGAATAATGCTTTGGACATTTCCGGGATGACGCCACTAAGGCCACGCAAAAGTTGTGCCATTAAAATACTGCTGAGCCCCGGGTGCGTCGCATTCTAGCTGATGTTGCACATAAGCTACGCTTACGTTCGATTTTATTCAATGTCACCTCGGCAGCCTTCACCGATCTAACCAATGAGGTTAGCATGCGCCCTTGCAGGTTGTGTCTGGGGCAGTGAATTCGATTGAGTTGGCGCGCTGGGTTTTGGGGTTCGAGGGATAAGCTTATGCGTTTCGGTGGGCGGCGTTTTCTCGCGGTTTGCGTGGGCCTTGCTTCGAGCTTTTTTCTAAGCGGCTGCCAAGTCCTCGACATGGCAACGTATGAGCCGAGAACCTACGAGGTCAATCTCGGAACTCAAAATCTACGCGAAGAACTGATCCTGTTGAACGTGGTGCGCGCGAGCCGTTTCGAGCCGTTGAATTTCACCGCGCTTTCGAAATACACCGCGTCGGGGTCGATGGGAGCGGGCGCCAGTGCGTCGAAGAATATTGGCATCGATTTCGCTTTGTTTAAGGGCGGCTCGCCGAGCGGAGCTACTGTGGGTTCGAGCCCTCTGAATACAGTTGGCGGCAGCGGGTCGATGACGACAGGCAACAGCTTCGATCTTTCCCCCCTCGACAATAGCGACTTCTACCAGAATTTCCTTGCAACCTTGACACCGCAGAACGTCAACCTCCTTGTAAATGCCGGTCTTTCCAGGGAGGTCGTATTTTATTCGGTGGTAAAGGCGATAGACGTCAATCTTACAGCCAAGGGCCAGACGCAGACGAAATACACGAGGCTTCGCTTCAGCAACCTCCCTTTGAACAATGCCTGGCACTTCGACGGCACTGCCCAGGCAGATACTTCATGGGGGGCGTTTGAACGGTGCGAAAGCGAGGCCGAAGCTGATTCTGCAAAGAAGTACAGCTATGGCCAATGGGCGCCATTTTATGGTAGTTTTTGGTTAGGAAAGCACATAAACGATTGCAGCTTCTCCAAATTTAAAATGCTTATTAAATCCGCTCTTAGATATGGCGTAACCACGCACGCCCTACAGAAGGCTCAAAACACCCAGCAGCAACAACCTTTGGCGCTGAAAGTCGACGGCAAGACCAATCTTATTATGCTCCCTTCAGCATCGGGATCAGGTTCCGGGGCCAGCTCTGGTTCAAAGGCCGGGCTCGGCAGCGGTAGTTCCGATCAGAGCCAGAACGTTATACTTTGTTTCGACCCAACGATTGCCGCGCAATACAATATCCCATTGAAAAATCCGTCAGTATGTCCAGAAGGGTCCGGAAAGCAGCAAAAGAACAAAAAGACCCAGCAGTCGAACGAGACCCTTCTAACGCAGCCGCTTACAACGCACCTTGGGGAATACGATGAGAGCATGGAGCCGATCCTGCCCTCAGCTTATGGCGTCTTCCAATTTTATGGCGAGCTCCTGAAGATGCAGGCCCAGCATCCACAGGCCCTTCTTGTGCAAATCTCGGATCTCGCCGCGAGGAAGACGGGAGAAACGGAACTCTTCCACGTGACAGATGAGCAAGCCGGCTGCTTTGTTCATGTCAATTATGCTGGGGTGAGCTACTGCGTGTCGAACGGCGAGGCCAACAATACCAAGGAAGTGCTCACGCTTCTTATCGCGCTCGTCAATTTGAGTACAACCCGCAATACGCTTCCCTATACGAGCAGCGTCATCACCAATCCTTAGCGAAGCCGCATCGAACCTGGCGTTGCGGCGGTTTCATACAAAGCGCCGCAAGTCTTGACCGTTCTCCGTCCTTGGCCTGAGCGCGGCCGCCCGCGGTTGCGGACCCAATGTCCGCGAACGCTGCCCCCGGCCGTCATTCCCGCGAAGGCGCGTGTGAAAAAATCGCCGAATTGGCTGAAACGCTTGAAATTCGGCCCGCAGCGATAGGGGTAGGGACGGTTTCGCCGCCCCTCCCTCCGAACCGTGCGTGCGGTTTTCCCGCACACGGCTCTCCAGTTGGCAGTTTCCTCATCGGGGGCATCTCGCTTCCTGCCAGGCTGTGTGAAGTGCGAACAGCCCCGCTTCCGCGAAGAAGGCGTTGGTCCAACGCATCTGATCGGCCAGACAGCGGCCGAAGCCGGGACGCTTTTCCTGCTTGCGCAGGAAGGCACGCAACCGTCTCCGGACCAATCCATCCAGCCGTTTGAAGACATGGTAATGGGCGTGCTTGAAGTAGTTGAACCAGCCGCGCAGAACCGGGTTCAGACTGGCGATGACTTGTTCGAGGCTTTCGCCCCGGGTTCGCTTGGTCTTGGCCCTGATCTTATCCTTAAGCCGGTCCAGGCTCTTCTTGCGAACGTGCCGCCGTTTGCCCTCGAAACTGTAGCCAAGGAAGCTGAAGCCCTCGCCCTTTTTCCAGCAGTTCCCGATATGGGTCTTGTCCGGATGAAGGCTGAGGCCGTTCTCCGCCACCCAGACGCGAATGAGCGCAAGGGCAGCTTCGGCTTCTTCCCGGCTTTGGCAGAGGACTACGAAGTCATCCGCGTAACGCACCATCTTGTAGCCATGGCTGGCCATGAACTCATCGAGCGGGTGCAGGTAGACGTTCGCCAGCAGCGGGCTGATGACACCGCCCTGCGGTGTACCCTCTGTTGGCGTCCATTGCTCCAACCCGTCCATGATGTCCTGCTTGAGCCAGCCTTCGATAAGATCGAGCACCCGGCCATCGCCGATACGCGCCCTAACCCTCTCCATCAGCCGCTCATGCGGGATGCTGTCGAAATAGCCCTTCAGATCGGCGTCCACCGCATAGCGATGACCTTCCTCGATCAAAGCGGCCACCTCGCGCAGGGCATCCTTGCAGGACCGCCCCGGCCTGAAACCATAGCTCGACGGATGGAACATAACCTCGAACACCGGCTCGATGACGAGTTTGACCGCCATCTGCACGATCCGGTCCTTGACCGCTGGGATGCCCAGCGGCCTCATCGAACCGTCGCCTTTGGGGATTTCCACCCGCCGGATCGCCAGGGGCCGGTATTGTCCTGCCTTGAGGCTTTCCGAAAGCTCGGCCAGATAGTCCCCGGAGCGTGCGTCGAACCGCTCGATGCTCTGTCCATCCACGCCCGCCGCCCCGCAATTGGCCTTTACTTTCTTCCAGGCCGCCTTAAGGGTCTTGGGGGCATACACCTTCTTAGCGGCGCGCTACCGCACGACGCGCTACTTGAGCGCACTATCTATCAAACTATACCAAACCCCTCCTTTGACGCCTGTTACGAGCGCCGATACCATACGCTCCGTCCAAACACTGGCTTCCACCCAGCTCAAATCCGGCACGTTATGCCCCTGGGGTTCTGCGCCTTGTTTAGCCGTCTCCGGCACTTCCGGCACTGTTGCTTGCCTGTCTCTGTTCATCGCGCATCCACCTTCCTGCCTCCCTTTCCTCGGACCGGTTTTGCTACCCGGCCCTCTCACGGCTTGCACCGCGGCGGTACTATGAAGGCTCTGACTCCTGTCCCGCTCGCACAGACGAAACAGGTCTCTCCGCTTACTCCGCCTTGCCTTCAGGACATCCCATCCCCAACCACGTCCTACGCCCGGACATCGCTTTGTCAGTCACCTCAGCGTGTCCGGCTTGTTCCGGGCTTCGCCTTGAACGAGCAGGCTCGCCACGCAGTGCCGCCGAATTGGGTTCGTTTTGCTACAGGCTGCCCTTTCGCTTCCAGTTGCTCTCCACCCCGCATCGCTGCGACGCAGTTACTTTCGACTTCGCAGGCTGTGACCACCTGCGGCGGGGACTTACACCCCGCTGACAAAGCGTCCTCGCGGACGCACTCATTCCCGCGAAGGCGGGAATCCATTTCAGCCGTTGGAACAATACCTTAGCGTGGGTCCCCGTAATAGGGGCAAAAGGGCGGGCAATCACGCTGAAGCGGGCGCGCGGATGAGTTCGGCCAAGCTTTGCACGGCCGGTGCGTCTGGCACACCGAGGCGGTCGCCGAGATAGTCCCAGAAGCTGATCGCCTGCTTGGCGCAGGTTTTCATGAGGCCCAGGAACGCGTCACGGCTGTCGCGGCCCAGATCGGTGCGGGTGCCGGCGGAGATTTTGCGCCGCGTCACTTGGCAGCGGATGTCGTTTTCCGAGCCGTTGGTGTGCAACGGGATCTCCGGCCGCTTCAGCACCGCCAGCAGGTCTTCTTTCTGGGCATGCAGCCGCGCCAGCAGCCTGTCGAGGGTGGCAAAGCCCGTCTCCGTGGAAAAGATGCTATCGAAGCGGCGGCTCAGCTTCCTCGCCCGGCGCCGGGCTGGCGCCTGGCGGTAAGCTTTGAGATCCTTGTAGAGCCGCCAGATGCGGGCACGGATGCGCTCCTTGGCCTGGACGTGCGCCTCGCAGAACGTGTCGAGCTTGTGGATGAGGCGTTCTGCATGAACCCAGCAGAGCGCGTGCTCCGCAATCTTGAACTGTCCGGCGCCATCGGAGACGATCACCGTGCCGTCCAGGAGTCCTCTGTTCCGCAATCGAGCCCCATAAAGCGCCTTCGGTTGCGATCTGGACCGGATCGGGACGGACCTTAAGATCGGTGAGGCCGAGCTTTTGAAGATGCTCCATGAAGGCGTCGCGGCCGGTAAAGCGCTGGTCTGCGCCCGCCAAGAGGGCGATGGTTGCCTGCGGCAGCTTATGATCGCGCATGTAATCGAGGGCTGCGGCATTGATGACGTAATCGTCCTGCCCGGCCCGCAGCAGTTCCAGGAAGTTGAGGCGGCTCTTCGAGTATGTGGTCGCGAAAAAGGCGAAGCGACCGTTGCCGATATGGGTGCAAAAGCCGTTCTTGGCCTTATGCCGGGCACCCGTATCGTCGACCGTGATCCAGCGCGCCGAGCCAAGCCCCGCACGCAGCACCTCCCTGGCTTCGGCGAGGAAGGCGTCCTGCTTGCGGCTGAGCAGCCGCACGATTTGCCGCTTGGAGATATCGATGCCCAAGTCTTGCAGCAGGGTAAGCAGGCGCGGGATGGTCACTTGCCCCTGGTGGTATTGGCTCAAGATGAAGCGCTTGAGTTCCGGGCCGAAATGGCTGGCCGTACCGGCCGGCAGCGCGGCCACTACCGTCTCGCCCGAGGGCAGCAGCCAGCGCTCGCGCCGGTACAAAACCGTCCACGGCTTGATGACGATGTCCTGGACGATGAAGTCTTCATAGCCCTTGAAGCGGGCGCCTGCCGGCAGGTTGTCTGGCTTGCCAATCCGTGTTTCGTTTATGCTGAGCTTCGTCCGCTTGGCGCCGCGCCGGCCCTTCCGGCGGCTGCCTTTGGCAGCGGAAGCCTCCGCCGCCTTCTCCATGCCGCTGGGCTTGAGCTTCGGCCGCCCCTTCAAGCCCTTGAGCCGCGCGATCTCCTCGCGAAGCTTCACGTTCTCTGCCTTCAGCCGGGCGTTCTCCTCCAGAGCCTGCAGCAGCAACGCCTTCAGCTCTTCGAGGCCAGCCCCGGAAATGTCCTTTGGTGATTTCGGCCATGCCCAAGGGGAGTCAGAAATTGAGTCCCTTGTGAGTCGCGCCTCAGTGACTTGCCCGGCGTTTTGCCCCTATTACGGGTCCCCGCCTGCGAGCGTGTGAAAAAATCCCTGCGCGCCGGCGGCCGGGCTGTGATTCACTCAAGCGGAGACGAAATCGGCGGCGAGGGCAGGCGATGACGAAGGGTACGGGCACGGCGCGGATTATCGAAGCGGACCGCTCGCAATTGGGCTGGGACCTGGTTGACTTGGACGCCTGGCTGTCCGCGGATCATCTGGCGCGCGTAATCTGGGCCTTCACGGGAACTCTCGACCTTTCGGCTCTTTATGCGGCGATCAAGTCCGTGGAGGGCGAGGCAGGGCGCCCGGCCATCGATCCGCGCGTTTTGCTGGCGCTTTGGCTTTATGCGACAGCCAAAGGCATCGGTTCGGCGCGCGAGCTTGACCGGCTTTGCAGCCGCGACCTCGCTTATCGCTGGCTCGCAGGCGGGGTTCCGCTCAACTACCACACTCTGGCAGACTTCCGTGTTGGGCAGGCCGCCTTCCTCGATAAGCTTCTGACGGACAGCCTGACGGCGCTGCTGGCGGCAGGTGTGCTCAAGCTGGAAGAGATCATTGTTGACGGCACGAAGATCAGGGCTCCGGCCAGCCGCAAATCCTATTTGCGGGCTGAGCGGCTCGAAGAGGTGGAGAAGGCCGCCAAGGCGCGGGTGGAGAGCCTAAAGGCCGAGGTTGAGGCCGATCCCGCGGCCTCCAGCCGTCGCAGCCAGGCCGCGCAAGAGCGCGCGGCGCGCGAGCGCCTCGAAAAGATAGAAGCTGCGCGCGAGGCTCTTAAAAAGCTCGAAGCCGAAAGGGAGGCGCGCAAGAAGACGCACCCCAAGGACGAAAGCAAAAAGAAGGAGCCTGCGGCATCCACCACCGATCCCGAGGCACGCCGCATGCGCTTTGCGGATGGCGCGGTGCGGGCCGGATATAATGCGCAGCTTGCCGTCACCTCAGACCATGGTTTTATCGTTGGGATCGATATAACGGACCGCCGGAACGATGCAGGCTTCGCCCGCCCCATGGCCGAAGCCGTCGAGGCCCGCCTGGGCCAATCGCCAAGCCGCCTACTCGCCGATACGAACTATGCCACGGCAGAGGATATTGAAGCGCTTGGCGGCAGGGAAGAAAATCCCATCGACGTTTATGCGCCGCCGCAGCCCGTGAAGGAAGGCACCAAACCGGAAAACCAGGCCCGGCGAAAGGCCAAGCTCGCCAAGGAGCCGGCCGCCGTCAAGGACTGGCGGCAGAGAATGGAAACCCCGGAAGCCGCGGAAAAGATGAAAAAACGCAAGCGCATCGAACTCGTCAACGCCCAAACCAAGGATCGCGGTTTGGATTATCTTCCCGTCCGGGGCCTCGTCAAAGCCAAGGCCATCGCGCTTTGGCATGCGCTCACACATAACCTCATGACCGCCATCAGGCTGGATGCCGTTACACTCAATGGAATGGCGGCGGCAGCATGACCCGGGACGGCCCCCCTCGCAAATCCTGCCCCGGCACGGCTTGGCGTGCCTCAATAACGCGCCGGGGAGGCAAAAAACGAATTTTTTCACACGCTCCTGCGCGGGGACGACGCCGCAGCCCGTTTCGATGCGCATTTCCACCTGTAAGACGGCGTCAACTGCCGGATTTGGGTTAACGGGTATTCCACAGGATGAAAAGTGCTTCTTCTTCTGGATGGATAAGAATCAACCTATGGTTGCACCACGTTGGTGATTCGGGTGCCCGATTGTGCTGTACCGTTCCCGGGCGGCTGAACGCGTTGTCCCGGAGCTTTCATGCCCTTCCCGATCGCAATTGTGGCAGTCCTGATGCTTTGCATGCCGGTTGCCGCTCAGGAGCGGGCGAAGACGGTGCCCGTACAGGGCTCCAGCTTCGTATACACGGTCCCGAAGCCCGCCGAAGGGGAGAATTTCGGCTACTTCGTTCCCGCGTCCAGATGGCCCAGCGAGCCGGACGGAACCACAATCGTCTATGTCTGCTGGGAAAATTACAGCCCCGCGATGCCGCGGGAGCACCAGCTCGTCCACGATGCCGTGACGGATAGCTGGCAGAAGCACTCCAAGCTTGAGTTCCGCGGCTGGCAGCCATGCGCGGACAGAAGCAGCGGCATAAGGATCTTCGTCGACGACGATGCCAGCGACGGCCCGCACACCAAGGGTCTCGGCCGCGATCTCGACGGCAAAAACCAGGGAATGGTTTTGAACTTCACGTTCAACGGCTGGTCGCAGTCCTGCAAAGAGACCGCTCAAATGCGGGACTACTGCATCAAAAGCATCGCGGTTCATGAATTCGGCCACGCGATCGGCTTTGCCCACGAGCAGAACCGGCCGGATAAGCCGGGCGAATGCGGCGAGCCCGCTCAGGGCCCCAGTACCGGCGCGCAAATGCTGACGCCATATGACCCGCATTCGGTTATGAACTACTGCAACAAGAAGTATAATAACGCTGGACAACTAAGCGCATGGGACACCGTCGCTTTGCAAAAGATGTACGGGTCCAAATGATACGGTCCATTTTGCATTTTGCCGTTTTCGGTTACTTGCTGGCCGCCGCGCCCGCATTCGCCTTTGCCTGCAGTTGGGAGGAAGCGCGGAAATCCACCGTTTACATCTTCGTCGACGCTACCGACCCTGTAACGGGAGCCAAAACCGCGGCGCAGGGAACCGGGTTTGTCATATCGCGGCTGGGCTATGTTTTGACCGCCTCCCATCTGTTGCGCGATTGGGTCAAGCAGAGGGAACTCGACAAGGCGCAAAACCCTATCAAGGCTTCCATCGGGGCCAAGCCCGGCTATATGTACAGCAGCCCGCTCGACGTTCAGGTCGTCAATCCTGGCAACTCAGCCGCCGAGGACGTCGCTCTGCTGAAATTGCCTCCCCTCGAATTCGGCTCAGGGGTATCATCCGGCTCCCATCTGCATGGCTTCGCGCCAAGAGCCAAAATTCGGGGAAGAGATCTCGGCACTTGGCTTCCCTTCGAACCAGAATGTCCAATTGGTGAAAGGGTATCTTGGGACCGAAACCGCGCCGGGCGGCCGTTGGGCTGCCGCCAGCGCCTTTGAAAGAGGTATGAGCGGCGGCCCGGTTTACGACTCCTCCTGCAATCTCATCGGATTGGTGAAGGGCGGACTGCCGGACACAAGAGATGTGCAATGGATTACGCCAATCCGCCACGCTGAAAATCTTCTCGCGATGGCAGGACTGAGCCAGGAGTGCGCGACGATCGCCAATATCAACCCAGCGAACGTTACAATCGTAAACAAATCGCCGGCACCGTTAAAGCCGATACCGTTAGAAGTGAATAAACCAGCGCCCGAAACGGCGCCCTTCAAAACAACCCTTGAGCGATTACCCGGAGAAGCTGTGCCGGCTAAAATGGCGCCGGCATGGCCGCCGTTCAAAACGAGTCTTGAGCCTATGGAATCCGTGTTATTCCGGATTGTCGATGGCAAAAGCGGCAATCCGATTGCCCACGCCTTGGTGGAAATTGTCAATCCAAAGAATGGCAAAAGGCTGCACCGCGGAGAAACGAACAAACATGGCGAATACGCGTTCAAATCGTACTACGAACGCCTGCGCGTCGTCGTTAAAGAGAGCGCGCATGAGGACTTATCCGCAAACCTATACCTTCCGCCTCAGGATAAGTTGCGTGTCGTGATCCCCATGACCAACCAGTGTTTAGCAAAGAATTAAAGAAGTTTATTGCGCGCCGGTTCATTACTTCACCGCCGTTAGAGTCGGCCCGTGCGCGGCTCTCGGGCGCGAACCGGAAAAATGGCAGAACGGGGTGGTCAAATTAGGTTAACGGTTGCATAATCGGGCCAAGGTGCGGGGCGCCGGCAGGCGGCGGTAAAAAAGCGCAGCCACCGGCAATTAAAACGTTTGCCTCAATCGCGCCCATGTGGCAGCCAAGCATGGGCTGCGCTTTTGCAGAGTAGATAGTTTGAAGGGCGGCAGTGACCTCAATTGCCATCATGAATGCGAAGGGCGGCGTCGGCAAATCGACGCTGACCATGGCCATAGCCGAGACGCTTGCGGTCTACCACGATAAGAGTGTCCTGCTGATCGACGCCGACGCCCAGATGAACCTGAGCCTCATGGTGATGCCGCCGGAGAAGCTCAACGCGGCGCGGCATGGCGGCCAGTCCATCGCCGCCTGGCTGTCCAGCCACGTCGTCTCCTTCTCGCGCTCCGACTGGCGCGGCTGTGTGATCTCCGACATCAGCGACGTCGACGACGCCGCCAAGCTGTTCATCATCCCCGGCGATATGGACATGACCTTGGTCGAGCGCGAGATCGCCGCCAGGGGGGCCTTGGGGAGGGCGCGCCAAGCTTGCCGCTGGCTCCTGGACGAGGCATCGCAGGCGGTCGATTTCGTCCTGGTCGACTGCGCGCCCGGCATTTCGACCGTCACCGAATGCTGGCTGCGCGAATGCGACTGGCACCTGATCCCGATCAAGCCCGACATCCTGGCCGTCAGCGGCATGGAGTATTTGCGGCTGTTCCGGCAGCGCAACCCTGGGCTGGGCTTCGCCTCCCATCTTGGCGTTCTCGTCAACATGAAGGACATGCGCTCGCCCACCGATCAGATGACCCACGAGTTTCTCTCAAGGGACGAAAGCCTGCGCTGCTTCGCCGCCGCGATCCCGCTGATCCAGCACATCCAGAAAGCCGCACTCTTCATGAAAGAGAAGCGCTCCTATCAGAACAAATATCCGGGCGATGCCGGCCGCGCGCTCCGCGACGTCACAACCGAGATGATCAGGCGCGTTTCGCAAAAGCCCGCGGCGTAGCTCCACCATCGGCGGCGGGGTTCCGGCAAGGCACTTGGATATTTGGCCATAACGAGTTTCCGTCAGGGGGCACAATTGCTGAAAATGAAACCCGTTGCGCTTGCCGTTGCACTCGTCATCGCCGCCGCGCCGTTTGCCTCGGCATTTGCGGCCGATCCGGCCTATCTCGGGACGTGGAAGTTCGCCGCCGCCGTAATAGCGCCATGGGCCGATCCCGCGCGGATGCCGGACAAAGCGGAGCCGGAGCGGCTGCTCGGCAAAACCCTCCTTTTCAAGCCAGGCGAGATCGCCGGGCCGCAGCCCTTCGCGTGCAAGGGCGCGCGCTACAAGGTCAAGACCTACACCGCGGACATGGTATTCCAGGGCGCGTTCGGCGAGATGCAGTCGAAGGACAAATCCGCCGATCCTAAGAAGATCGCGGCCTCGCTGGGCTTTCCAGCGGCGAGTATCGACACGCTGGAGACGGGCTGCGAGATCGACTTCCATTTCGCCGATGGCGCCACGGCAAAGGCGGGCCTCAACGATTACGTCTATACGCTGAAGAAGCAGTAATCCGCCAATCATTAGATCGCTTTGCCGCCTGGTAACGCCGTTCCATGCGCGCTGGATCGTCCTGCCATGATCGAAGCTCACGCCCCTCACCCTGTCCCTCTCCCAGCAAGCTCGCCTCGGCGAGCTTGCCAAGTAGCGTGACCGCATCCGCAAGCGGATGCGGTGGGAGAGGGGACGCCTGAATTTCCGCTGCGGATAGTTCAGGGGTCCCTTCTCCCATGGGGAGAAGGACAGGATGAGGGGAGATTTGCTCGTTCGTTCCGCTATCCAGCGTCACCCTTGCGCGTGCACGTGAGTAACGCTGCCGAAACCCCGAAGGGGCTCTCAAGCACAACCGCGGAAACATCAGGTTATCAAGTTCCCTGCTGATGGCTGCAAACCGTTCGCGCTAATTTTAATTAATTTCCATCGACGCCAAAACGTAGCTCAACCAATAACTTGAGCGGTGCTGGTCGTCATGGCCGCAAACCTGGACTATGCTTTGCCACTAGCGCGAATCGAATCAGGGGAGAAGCTATGGCTTGGCGCGACAGGGTTGAAACTTGGTGGAAACGTTCGGCGCCGTTCGCAGGTGCCGCTCTTCTTGTGGCGCTGGCGGTGGCGCTCATCCTTTTCGCGCCGGCCCGGGGCGCTGCTGCCGCGCTCGGGATTATCGCCGGCGGACTTCTGGGCTACAGCCTCCTGTCGCGAGCGCGGGAGGCGGTCCTGATCGCCGTGCTGTGGTCCTGCGTCGCGGTGACGGCGGACGCGGCCTATGCCCGCCTCAACGATCTGGCGCCAGTGACGGTGGCCGGCGCGATCACCAAGATCATCGATGCCTTCATCAAGCTGGCGGAGCCGCTGATCCGTGGCCTTGGCCTGACGGCAGCCGATCCCCGCGTCAAGGTAGGCGCGGTGGCTCCGGATTTCGTCTGGGCGCTTATTCTCACGCTCATTGCCACGATCGCGATCCGCAGTATCGCCAATAAGTCGCGATAGGTTGTACTAGCAATCGATTTACACTGACATCGATCAAGAAGATGAGTTTCAACTATTTAGCTTGCCAATTGCAGCATCCTCTCCAATAGTTCGGGTAAGCGCTTCGCCGATGTATGAGCGCTTGCCCCATCCTTTTTCTACTTCTATGAACGCCCCTTAGGGAGATCGTTATGCAAGAACAGATCCCGAATTTCGCAGAGCTTCCGGATTCCATCCGCAGCATTATGAAATCGAGCATCGAACAGGCGCGAAAAGCCTTCGACAGCTTCGTCGCAACCAGCGAAAATATGCTGCATGGGCTCGACACCTCCTCGAACCCCGTCGCGGATAGCGTCAAGAACCTCAATGAAAAGGTGGCCGCGTTCACCCGGCAGAACGCCGAAGCGAATTTCAATCTCGCCGTGCGGCTCACCGAGGCGCGTCAGCTCAGCGATATCGTCGAGATGCAGAATTCGTATATGCGCGAGCAAATGGAGGCATACAGCCGCCAGTTGGAAGAGTTGCGCGATCTGACCGTGAAGGCGCTCAAGGAAGGGACGCGCCTGCCGGGCTCTGGGCAAGGCTCGTAAGCCCGCGCGGCAACCTGGGGGCAAACTTTAACGCCAGGCACCCGCTTCCTCTGCCACCGTGCTGCGTCCCGCCGGAAGTGGAAACCTTTTCCCTTGTGCCATGTCTCCGCGGTAAAAGTTAAATAATGGCGGTCCCTCCCCTCATCCTGTCCTTCTCCCCATGGGAGAAGGAACGCCTGAATAGCGCTTGGAGCGTGCCACACCGTCCCTTCTCCCATGGGGAGAAGGACAGGATGAGGGGAGGGACCGCCGTTCGTTACACTGCCCGGCCCTCCGCTATTTCCGTGCCCATGGCCCCCATCCGGGCCTCGCAATGACGAAAGAGCGGTCAGAACTTACGGCAGCTGGTATTAGATTTGATGCAACTCCAAATAAACCATCGTCTGGTTCAGAAGCACATAGGCAATTTCGCCAAACGTGGCCGGGCCGCTGATTGGAATAGGCCGCTCGCCTTCCAGCTCTCCGTAAAGATAGTTCAATATGCAATTGCACGAGAAGACTGGAGACCCGGCGAGGTTCTTTGTCTGCTCAGCAAAGCTTGACCGGTAGTCGTCAACCGGTGCCGCTTGACGGTATTCCACATTATCCAGCACGGGAGCATAGAACTTCACGGCGCGGTTTTCGTCGTCCACGGCTTGAAAGCTCACATTGACGATTGCGCCGGACCGGTCCGCAACCAGAGGAAATCTGAGGTCGAGCTTCCGGTCCATCACGTAGTCGTAAAAGCTGGCCTCGCTCCCGTTGATCCGGCACCGGCTGGCGGAAAAACCGGTTTTGCCGAAGACAAACGTATCGCCGTGACCCTGCTCGAAGACATTAACGATGCCAGCCGTGGCGATCAGCGAGTCGGGAAGCTGAGCGTGAAGAACGGCGAGCCGCTCGTCTGTTACCTCTCCAGTTTGGCCGTTAAAAACCTTCGGTTTTACCTTCCCAACCTCGCTGAGGTGAACGCCAGCGACCCAGCCAACGACCGGCCTGTCGAAAATACCCGGGAGTTGTTCTGCCTCCAGCGCGTATTTCGCGTGAACCGCGCTCATGCCGGGAAGGATGACCAGACAGAAACCGTTCTTGGGGGCCTCGTCAGGAATCCTTCCGAGTTCCTCCGCGGACACGAAGGAAATCCGCGCATCGGTCAGGCTTTGCGGCAACTGCGTGACGAAAACCCGCTCGCGGTCGGTCACCCCGCCGCGAAGGGTCAAGAAATAAGGAATGGTCCCGCCGATCCAACAGCCCGCCTTCAATCTTCTGAGCGCGGCCTCGTCGCCCGCGATGTGCAGCCGCGCGCCCGCGTCTATCAAGGCGTTGGCGTCTGAAACGTCCATTAATTCGGCCATGTTGTCTCTTCCGAAGCGATCGTCTCGAACTCGGGCGCAGTCAGGTCCGCGTGCTCGTTGAAGAATTTGCAAAGCTCAGCTGCCAGCCTGGATTTTGCGCCCCGGTTACTCGCGTATACGCGCTTGGCGCGATCGATGAGCAGATTGGCTGCGAACAGTTTAAATCTGTGGGTGATTTGGCCGGTCACCAGCAGTTCCCAAATCGGATGGCTTGCCGCGGGGATCTTCCCTGTCGCGGAGACAATCGGCTCCAGGTCGCCCGCGATCAGGCTCGCGTAGCGGTTACAGAACGTGCAAATTTCGCTGGCTAGCGTAGCCTTAGCGCCGCTGTCGGCTGCGTATTCGCGCCTCGCCCGGTCGACGAGCAGATTGGCCGCGAACATTTTGAAGCGGTGCTTGATTTGGCCGGTTGCAAGCCGTTCCCAAATTGGATGCGTGGCCGCGGGAATGCCATCGCTGGCGGAAATGACCGACTTGTGAAGTATCCCCGGTTTGCGGCGCACTTCTTCCGTGTGGTGCGGTGCGTCCCGGTGACCGGCTTCCGCTTCCGGAGCCAGCCGCTGGAACAGGGTTGCGGCAGTCTCGCCGCTCCCGGCATCCCGGGCCGGGGGAGCGTGACTGGAGAGGGCCGGCTTTTGCGGCTGGCTTCCCGCATCGCCGCCCCGCGCCACGGCGACCTCCGCGGGCCGCAGCACCCGATCGCCGATCATGTAACCTGCGCAGATGACATGAACCACGGTATTGGCCGGCACGTCCGGAATGTTCACCATGGCCTTGGCGTCGTGAAAATGCGGATTGAAGGCCTCACCCTGCGGATCGTAACGCGTCACCCGGTAGCGATTGAGCACTTGCAAGAGCAGACGCTCCGTTGCCTCCACGCCGCCGGTAAAGTTCTTCAGGGCTGGGACCGCGCCCAGCAGTTCCTTCGGCAGCGCTTCGATGGCGCGGTGGATATTATCCGCCACACACAGCACGTCGCCCGCGAATTCGGAGATCGCATATTTCTTGAACTCCTCCTTGTCGCGATCCAGGCGCTGGCGGCAGGCTGCCATCTCCGCGAGCAGGAGCAGGTTCCTTTCCTTGAGGGTTTCGTTCTCGGCCTGGAGGTTCTGCAGCGCGGCGGAGGGATCGGCTCCGTCTGGAGGTTCCACGCCGTCCGGCATGGCTGGCCCGGCGCTACCGTCAGCGGTTTTTTCCCGCACTTCCCCCATTACGGCCCCTATCTCCAAGCTGGAGCCGCCGCAACCGCGCAGGCTCCGAAGATTGGCGAATGTCCGGCACTATAGGCCGCTAATCCCGCAAAGCCACGTGCCAAAACATCACGGCAGCCATGGCCTGGGCTATGCGCTGAGCGCAACGCGGGCAATATGAGGTTCGCTCGATTGCTTCCGCAACCGTCATCCCGGAAACGCCAACGGCGTTATCCGGGATCTTTGCAAATGCCGGCGCCCTTTAAGATCCCGAATACGGCGCTTGGCACCGTTCCGGGATGACGGGCGCGGAACTACTCAACCGGATTCCTGATTACGCGGTTGCGTCAGCCAGAATTTTGGTGCAGAACAAAGCAAGAACGCATTGATTTGCAGGGAGGTTTCCCATGGCACGCAACAAAGTTCAATTCCAGAAAGGCATGAGCGAGGCCCAGTTCGACGTTTTGTATGGGACCGAACCGCTTTGCCACGCCGCGCTGGTGCGGTGGCGCTGGCCTGAGGGGTTCGAGTGTCCGGACTGCAAGTGCCGGGAGCACTGCATTGTCAAGCGTGGTGCCCGGTCGTTGTACCAATGCAATGCCTGCCGCAAGCAGACATCGGTCAAAGCCGGCACGATCTTCGAGTCCAGCAAATTGCCGCTGCGCCTCTGGTTCAAGGCCATGTATCTGATGACCCAATCCAAGAAGGGCATTTCCAGCATCGAACTCGGGCGCCGGCTCGGCGTCACCCAGACAACAGCCTGGACCCTCAAGCACAAGCTCGCCCAAGTCATGATCGAGCGCAACGCGGCCAAGCGCTTGGAAGGCGAAGTGCAAATGGACGACGCCTATATCGGCGGCCTCCACCAGGGAACATACGGGCGCGGCGCGGCGGGCAAGACGCCTTTCGTGGCAGCCGTTTCCGTGACCGGCGACGGCAAACCCGATCAGATCATCCTTCGCCGCGTTGCCGGGTTCAGCAAGATTGCGATTGCCAAACTCGCGGGCACGGCGCTCGCCGCCGGCGTTCACATCGTCTCCGATGCGCTCGGCTGTTTTCCCGCCGTGACCGCGGCAGGATGCACCCATACCCCAATCAAGACCGGCAGCGGAGCGAAAGCGGCCAAAAACCCGCGGTTCAAATGGGTCAACACCGTCCTTGGCAACATCAAGGCCGCGATGGTGGGAACCTACAGAGCCGTGCGGGCCAAACATGTGCCGCGATACCTCGCCGAATTCGAATACCGGTTCAACCGCAGATACCGGCTCGAAACCATGATCGCCAGGCTTGCATACGTCTCCCTCAGGACGCCGCCCATGCCATACCGGCTGCTGAAATTGGCTGACGCTTATGCGTAATCAGGACCGGATTTGGCATCGGACGGCCGACGGCTGAAGCCTTGCGGATTGCACCTGAGGCGCCCCTCCCGTCATGCTGCGAATCGCGGATTTTTTGATTTGCGAAATAGCCGGCTTGGATGCTACCGGAGGGTGCTTCCGCGCCATCCGGGGCGGCGGTTCCTGGGGCAAACTCATCGCGGAGGGGGCGTGACGGCATAAATCCGGCACATTCCTTGCTAAAGATTGGGTTATTGGAGCCGGGCAAATGCTGGGCGCCCGATTTAGTATCGAGTAAGGGGAAGCCGGACCATGAAAAAGGATCAGACAGGGCGGGGATCTACGGTCATCAGAGCGTGGGCCGATGAGGACGATAAAAAGATAACCATTCAAATCGAGGATCGCGATGGGGAGACGCTCGCCTACATACAGCTCAGCCCGGAGAAAGCATCCGATTTGTCCGACAATCTTGCCATTTACGCCGCAAAACTGAAGATCGCTTCCCGCGAAAAAGGCGCCCCGAAGGTTACCGCGATGGGACGCCCGGCGCTTCTCTGCTAAACAGCGCTCTCCCGCTCCGCGCCCCCACCGGGGGTGCGGCAATCGCCCGGAATATTTCACTGCCCCATAAATGCGGTGCGCAGCTGCCTTCCTGTACGTGTCTTCGAGGATCGCTCTCCGCCGGAACCACCATCCGCTTTCGCGCTGGTTCGGCTCTCCGTCATTGCGGCGGCCAGGGGCTGCCCCGGCATAACGAGTGTTGCACCGGAGCAGTCAGGACATTTGGCGGTGGGTCTAATTTATTGACGAGCGGTTTGTTTCGCCTAAGGGCGCATCATACTTAATGCGGCTATGGTAAACGCGGGACCTTCATATTTTCCGCCGCCGCATTTTTGCGAATCTTTTCCCGCTTCCGGTCGAATTCCATGACTCCAGAATCCGTTTAAATATATTTGCAGATCGCGCATTAACCAAAAAACGCAGCATGAAGCCGGATGCCACCCGCAAATTTTATCGATCAATAGCAAAGGCTTACGAAAAAGACTTCGAATTTAACGATTCCTCAAAGCACCTATGATAAATTTGCACAACATCGAAAAGCGTGGCGGATCGCACCCAAAGGCCGGGAAAATGTGTTAATAGGAGGTTGCCGGGACCGCCCATTCAAAGAAACTTAATACGTCTTTCAGGTAAGTTAACGTGTTTGGCTTGCACGGGCCGCCGATGTTTGCCAAATTGCGCCCAGCTTTCCTCTTTTCGTCCTCGCCGCCTGTACACCGCCGGAGTCCGCCATGGTTCAGCTCTCGCTGCCGAAAAACTCAACAGTCCGCAAAGGCAAAGTCTGGAACAAGCCAGAGCGCAAGGCCGGGGCGAAATGGCGGAAGTTCGAAATCTATCGCTGGAACCCGGAGACGCCGGACAACCCCTCGATCGACACCTTCCACATCGACCTGAACGATTGCGGCCCGATGGTCCTGGACGCGATGCTCAAGATCAAGAACGAGATTGATCCTACGCTCGCGTTCCGCCGCTCCTGCCGCGAGGGCATCTGCGGCTCCTGCGCCATGAACATCAACGGCACCAACACGCTGGCCTGCACCCAGGCGATCAAGGAACTCAGCGGCACGGTCCGCATCTATCCGCTGCCGCACCTGGAAGTGGTGAAAGACGTGGTGGCGGATCTGACGAACTTCTACGCGCAGCACCGCTCCGTCGAGCCTTGGCTGCAGACCGAGACGCCCGCGCCCGGCCGGGAATGGCGGCAGAGCCGCGACGACCGCGCAAAGCTCGACGGCCTTTACGAGTGCATTCTGTGCGCCTGCTGCTCCAGCTCCTGCCCATCCTATTGGTGGAATAGCGACCGCTACCTTGGGCCGGCCGCGCTGCTACAGGCCGCGCGCTGGGTCACCGACAGCCGCGACGAAGCCACCGGCGAACGGCTCGACAATCTCGAAGATCCCTTCCGGCTGTACCGCTGCCACACCATCCTGAACTGCGCGCAAGTCTGCCCCAAGGGCCTGAACCCCGCCAAGGCAATCGCGGAGCTCAAGAACATGCTGGTGGAGCGGCAGCTTTAGCAGACTGCTGAAAAAGCCCGCGTTCGTCATTGCGAGGAGGGCGAAGCCCGGCGTGGTGCCGATGGGTGCGGGCCGCCCAAGCTCATGCGCCGCGATGCAGAACACCGGCCCCTATCCGCAACAGAGCTTGCCCCGCGCCTGGCGCCAAGCGCTTGGCAAACGAACGCCTGCCGGGAAGGCGCTTGCGAGATGCTTTCCTCGCGTTTTGCGCGAGTGCGCGTCCGTGCCGCCCATCGCGACTATCACCTGGCGGAGGCGCGGCCTAAGGAATGGCGGAGGTGGTCCCGCATCATATTGGCGCAACGCCTCCGGTGGAGCTTGAACGCCGTTGAAGAAAGCCGCCTGTTCAGGCTAATGGAAGCAATGGGAATGCACGGGCGGCATGGCATAGGACATTCGACCAATCTTGTGGGGAGGCCATCGGACCTCCTCGCCAGCTGTGAGTTCAACGAAACCCCGGCTCCTCTCTGCATTTGGGGCGTGCGCGAGATGAACCGGAGCCTGTTCGACATGCTGGCTCAGGCCGGCGATTTGCAGGAAGCCGGCGAAGCCTTCTCGTGCTACATGATGGCGATGTTCGGCATCGACCCAGAGCAGCAGGAGAAAGCGGTGAAGGGGGCTGGCCGCCGGCGCTTTCGCTCCTCCTTCCTCAGGCTAATCAAGGGCTGGGGCTACGACAGCAATAGCCCGGAGGGCGCCGTGCTCAAGGGCTGGGTCGAAAGCCGCTTCGGCATCTGCCCATCCTACCACAAGGTGGTCATCGAGGGCGTTTCCACCGCCGCCTGGACCACCTATGTGGAGGAGAAGATGTCGAGCCGCTTCCACAACAACGCGATCTGGGTTCAGCTCGACCTGCTTTTCGAATTTTGCCAATGGGCAATCGGGCGCTTTGCCTTTCCGGGGCAAACGCATGTGACGCTATACCGAGGGGTCAACGCGTTCGACGAGCACCGGATCGTGGAACGCGATCGAGCAAGCGCAGCGTTGTGATCCGGCTCAACAATCTAACCTCCTTTACATCCGATCGCGACATCGCCACCTGCTTCGGGGATACGATCCTCACCGCACAGGTTCCGCTCTGCAAAATCGTGTTTTTCAACGGCTTGCTGTCCACACATCCGTTGAAGGGCGAAGGCGAGTATCTGGCCATCGGCGGCGAGTACCGTGTTGCGGCCGAGTATTATTGACGGGGCTTGAGCATGACTGCCTTGACAGTGGAAGACCGCGCTCTGGCCGCGTATCTGGGCTTTGCCATCGGCGATGCGCTGGGCGCCACGGTCGAGTTCATGACCAAGCGCGAGATTGCCGCTGAATATGGCGTCCATCGCGAGATCAAGGGCGGCGGCTGGTTGCGGCTCAAGCCGGGACAAGTGACCGACGATACACAAATGGCGCTGGCGCTCGGCAGTTCGCTCGTGCGATGCGGGGGGCTCGATCTCCGCGACGTGTGCGAGGAATTCGCGGCATGGCTCAAAAGCGGCCCCATCGATGTTGGCAATACCTGCCGGCGGGGCATCCGCCGCTACATCGTGCACGGAACGGTCGAGGGCACGTTTGCGCCAGGCGACGCGGGCAACGGCGCCGCCATGCGGGTTCTACCGCTGGCGCTGGCAACCTTCGGCGACCCCAGCAAGGCGGAAGCCTGGGCGCTCGCACAAGGCCGGATCACGCATCACCATCCGCTCTCGGACAGCGCCTGCCTCGCGCTCGTTGAGATGGTGCACATTCTGCTTGGCGGCCAGGGCAAGCAGGAAACGCGCAAGATCGCTGACGCAGTGGTGGAAAAGCACAAGGGCTTCCGCTTCGACCCCTATCCCGGCCGGTGCACGCCCTACGTCGTGGACACGATGCAGACCGTGCTACATTTCTACTTCGCCACGGAATCCTTTGCCGATTGCCTTATTCAAACCGTCAATCAAGGCGGAGACGCCGACACTACGGGCGCGCTGGCGGGCATGCTTGCCGGCGCCACTTACGGCATGGCCGCGATCCCCCGGGGCTGGCTTGCAAGGCTCGACCCTCAGGTGGCCTCCGCGATTCGCCGGCAGGTGCCAGCGCTGCTCGCAATCTCAGGCGCGGCCGGCAATCCGGCATGAGCGGGCGCGTTCGCGAAGTCCCGTGTCTGCAGCGTAACGCTTCGCGCTGCACTGCTACTGGCCGTAAGCAAGTTTTTGGGCTTGGTTGAACAGCGCGGCGGACTTGGCGGCGTTGTCATTCATCGTCTTTATTAGCTCGTTGAGGCGCGGCATCAGCTTGGGATCGCTCGCGTTGATCATCGGGCCATCGACCGTTACGGCCCCCTTATGCTGCTCGATGAAGTCAATCACATCGAGGTAGGTGGTCACGCCTTGGTGCATGGCCGGCATGGCGCCCATCCAGAACGCGGCCGGCCCGCTTACGTCCCGCTCATAGGCGGCACCATAGACGGTCTTGAGATCGTTAGGCTGCGGGGGAAATGCCGCGCGGGCGGCGTTGGCAATTTCGAGGTGCCGCTTGATCGTGTCCTGGAACGTTGCCGTGCCATCCCGCACCTGGACAACCTCGCTCCGCATGCCCACAAGCGCGCCAATCGAGCGCGCATTCGCGGCGAGCGAGCTGAGATCGCCGAGCGTGGTGCGCGAAGCTTCGTCAAGCGCGTGGTTGAAGTCCGCGATCACGTCGAATTGGGGAGCATAAGGCCCCCAGGAGCTGCGCTCTCCGGCGGTTGGAACCGGCAAGTGAATGCCCGGCTTGTCGACAATTCGCGTTTTGAGAAAACTGATAAAAGCCTGGCGTTGCTGGGGTTCGTCCGGGCCGCAGGCGCTCAGCGGGAGCGCGAGAACAAGCGTGAAGAGTGCGGCACAAAAGCCGCGCCGCGACGGAACAACTGAGCTGCGCATATTTTTTTCCCCTGCTAACAGAAACCGTGGCGGCCATGTTCAGCATCGCGAGGCGGGCTCGACCGCTGCGGCGATCCATAGTCAGATCGAGGCCGTAATCCTGGATTGCTTCGCTTCGTTCGCACTGACGGGGCCGCCGCTTACGCCGAAATCGCTCCAGCCAAAGCTTTAGTTGCGCGGCATGCGGAAAGGTTCAGGGACCTCTCCGCATTTCCGAATTCCCAGGGGCTAGTCGCCGCGCGCGGCCTTGCTACCGGATACATCGAGCGCGGTCTTGGAGAGTGCGTTGAGGTCCCGAGCGATGCGGAATCCGAGCGCCGGCGAGCGCGCATCCGCGGATTCCCTGGCCCTCCCCGCAAGCCGCTTGCCGCCAAAGTCGCCACCGGCCGCGGCAACGCCACGGACAACGCGATAGGCGCAATCGCCGCCGCTTCCGGACAGCCAGGGCGAGCCGTCTTGCGGCGCCTGTGCGTAACTCCCGTGCCAGCAGTCCTCAACCCACTCCAGGAGATTGCCGGGCAGCGGATACACGCCCCATCCATTCGGCTTCGTCTCGCCGAGCTGCTTCAGTCCGGCTCCGCCCAGGTGGAGAACGCCGGGAACCGCCCCGCGCCCAGCCGCCTGACTGTCGAGCTTTGCCGCGGCATCCGAAGCCTTGCCTGCCTGAGCCGTATACTCCCATTCAGCCTCGCTTAGGAGACGGTAGCGGCGGCCGGTACTTTTGGAGAGCCACTCGACGTAAGTCTTGGCGTCGAACCAGGAAACCCTCGTCGCCGGAATGCCCGGCCCGGCGGTTAGGTACGAGGCCAAGGTCGGCCGGCAGATGCCCGCGTCCACGCAGGCTCGCCAATTCTCCGCGGAAATGCCATGCTTCGAAACCGCAAACGGCCTTTGAATGGCGATTTTGTGCGCGGGGCCTTCCTCGGGGCGATAACCGTGGCTTTCCGGCCGGGCGCCGATGACCGTCTGCCCTCCAGGAACCGTCACCATTTCCGGGCAGGCCGCGCAGTCCGAGAAGCTTTCCTTCAGGCCGTTGCCAGGATGCAGCCTCAAGATCGTCTCGGTGGCGCGGGCGCCGGTTGCAATGTCGTAGGTGCCGTCCTGCCGGGTGGGCGGGCTCGCGGCCGGAGCGCTCTGTTGCATGGCAAGCTCTTGCGGCTTGGCGCCGCTGGCGGCTTGCTTGCCTTGCTCCTCCTTCAAAGCCGCGATGCGGCCCCTTATCAGCTCCACCGTTTCCGGCCTGCCGGCAAGCGAGGCCGCTTCGGAGAGTTCATCGATGGCGGTCGACGAATTCACAAGCGAAACAAGCCTGTAAACGGCAACGCCTCCTGCGTCTGAACTCGTCTGGCTTTCCAGCAACAGCACCGCACCAACAAATTCAGAGTGCTGTGCGGGAGGTTGACGGCTTTGATCCATGGCAGGGACACCGCCGCCCGTGGCCTGGGTAGCGGGAGGCGCGGCGGTCTCGGCCGGCTCAGCTTCCTTCGCCGCAACCCTTGTTCGATCCTCGGCTGCGCGCGTTTCCGCCGGTTCTGGCGCCGCTGCTAGCCTCGGGTTGCCAATGGCGGTTGGGGCCGCAGCCGTGCCGCTGTCCGCTGGCGAGGGCGCCGCCACGGCTGGCGGCTGCTGGACCCTGGTGATCCTGAGAGAATCCTGGTTTTTCGGCGCCCGTGCCGACCGGTCCAAAAAGAACTTCGCACCGAGTGCCGCGCCCGCGAGGAGAAGACCGAATGCGAGACCCATGGCGAAAGCGCCAGGCGGCCTGCCTTTGCTCTCGACACGGGTAAGCTGACGCGAGCTTCGCAGATCCTCGTCGTAAGCTTCGCGGCGCTCCGCGTCTTTCAGCGTGTCGTAGGCTTCCGTAAGCAGATTGAATTCGCGATGAGCCTGCTCGCGCTCGCTGGCCGGCTTGCTATCGGGGTGCAGCTCCTTGGCCCGCGCGCGGAACGCCCGCCGGATCTCCGCCTCCGGCGCGTTGGCCGGAACCCCAAGTATCGTATAATAATCCCGCTCATCTTGCATTGTTAAAGCGGCCCACCCGCCGCATACTCATTATTATGCCCGGAGGCGCCGGCTCCTTATTGTGCCCGGTGCCCAATCTTGAACAAAGATGCGGCGTTATTGCGGCAACTAAATGCTACTATAGGTTGCACATACTTCATCACTCTACTTGTGCGCTCCCGCCTTCAACGTTTGCACGCCACCCACAATTTTCGGGCACTCCTTCTGCACGAAACGATTCACCTCGCGAACGAGATCGCCTTCGAAAAGGCCAAAGTGTTGCTCAAGTGCCGCGGCCGTCCAGACAACGCCCTTTATCAGGGTCGCACCTTCTATGTCATCCATATGCAGCGCCCCTTGCGTGTTGGCGCCATCCTTGAATGTCAGCTCGGGCGCGAGCGTGGCGCGGATAGTATATTTTTCCGTGCCGATCTCGCAAGAGACGGGCTGCTTGCCAATCTTGAGCGTATAGTCGCGGGAGGTGAGAGCGGCGACGAGATCGGCCCGCTTCGCGTTGAGCTTGGCGGTGCACCTCGCTGAACCGAGACCCCATGAAATATTCTTATAACCGGCGCCCTTTTGGATCTCCTCTTTCTCCCACGTTTTCGCCAGATCGCAGGTGAGGTCCGGGCCTTTTGCATTCTTCGAAACGATTATGCTGCAAAGCTCTTTCGCGCACTGTGCGAGCTTTTCCTTTTCCGCCGGGGCATCGGCCAGGGCGGAACCGTGCACGGCGAGCGCCAGCCCCGCACCCAAGAGTGTACGGCGGGTGGAATGTCTCATGCCGCTCGATACCTCCCCTAAACTCGTGCGCTTAACGCCTTAAGTACCACAGCGGAAAGATACTTCAACACTCGGGTTTAGTGCGAACTTGTGCAAAATTGCCAGGCTGGCGGTTGCGCCTGCCCATGTTCGAGCCCGCCGCAATTTTGTGGCATCGGTGAACAATTTCGCCACTGCCGGCGTTTCCAGCCGATCCGTAGCGCATTTTTTCTAACCTAAACTCCTTTCACTCCAAAGGCTCAATGATCACAATCTCCTCCACGCAAGAGGCCGAGAACGAGCCCAGGGTTGCCCTCACCCCGGAAACCGCAAAAAAATTCAAGAGTTTGGGTGCCCGCGTCGTGCTTCAGGCGGGCGCAGGCGAGCGCTCGTTCATGCCCGACCGGCTTTTCCAGGACGCGGGCGCGGAGATCGTGAGCACCGCCGCCGAGGCGCTGAGCGCCGCCGACATCGTTCTCAAGGTCGGGCGGCCCTCCCAGGCAGAGATCGATGCCATGAAACAGGGCACCGTATTGGCCGGCATGATCGATCCATTCGGCACAAGGGACGGCTTGGAGGCCCTGGCCGCGAAGGGCCTCTCGGCTTTCGCCATGGAGTTCATGCCGCGCATTTCCCGCGCCCAGACCATGGACGTGCTCTCGTCGCAATCGAACCTCGCGGGCTACAAGGCGGTCATCGATGCGGCCGCGCAATTCGGCCGCGCCCTGCCGATGATGATGACCGCGGCCGGCACCGTGCCCGCGGCACGCGTCTTCATCATGGGCACCGGCGTCGCCGGCTTGCAGGCCATCGCCACGGCCCGGCGCCTGGGCGCGGTTGTCTCCGCGACCGATGTGAGGCCCGCTACCAAGGAGCAGGTGCAAAGCTTGGGCGCCAAGTTCATCGCCGTCGAGGACGCGGAATTCAAGCAGGCCGAATCCGCGGGCGGCTACGCCAAGGAAATGTCGCGCGAATATCAGGCCAAGCAGGCCGAACTGGTGGCCAGCCACATCGCCGGCCAGGATATCGTAATCACCACCGCCCTCATTCCTGGGCGGCCCGCGCCGAAGCTGGTCTCCGCCGCCATGGTGGAGAGCATGAAGCCTGGCTCCGTGATCGTGGACCTCGCGGCGGAGCGTGGCGGCAACGTCGAAGGAACCAAGCCCGGCGAGATCGTCAATTATAAAGGCGTGACCATCATGGGCCTCACCAATATGGCGGGGCGGGTGCCGGGGAATGCCTCAAGCCTCTATGCCAGAAACCTCTATGCCTTCATCGAGCCCATGATCGACAAGAAGGAAGGCAAGCTCGCCATCAAATGGGACGATGAGACCGTCGCGGGTACGCTCATCGCAAAGGATGGCCAGATCGTACATCCGCGCTTGAAGGGAGGCGCAGCATGAAACGCATAGGTTTGCCGTCATCGGGGACGGCGTTCGCAGCATTTGCGCTTAGCCTATTGAGCCCAGCCACGGCGTTCGCCGCTTCGGAGGGCGCGCACGGCGTGAGCCCCTTCGTCTTCGAGTTCTCGATTTTCGTGCTCGCCATTTTCGTAGGCTACTACGTGGTGTGGAGCGTCACGCCCGCGCTGCATACGCCGCTCATGTCGGTGACGAATGCGATCTCGTCGGTGATCGCCGTCGGCGCGCTGTTGGCCGTCGCCGCCGGGGCTGCGGACGCCTTGAGCGCCAGCGGCAGCACGATTGCCAAGGTCTTCGGCTTTCTCGCCCTCGTGATGGCCTCCGTGAACATCTTCGGTGGCTTCCTGGTCACGAACCGCATGCTCGCGATGTACAAGAAGAAAGAAAAGAAGGTGGAGCGCTCATGAGCCCGAACGCCGCCGCTCTGCTTTATCTCGTCGCCGGCGTGCTCTTTGTCTTGGCGCTGCGCGGCCTGTCCTCGCCTGAAAGCTCCCGCCGGGGCAACGCCTACGGCATGATCGGCATGGCCATCGCCATCGCGACCACGCTCGGCGTCGCCGGTCCCGAAGGGGCCTTGAGCTGGGGGCTCATCATTGGCGGCATCGCCATCGGCGGCACCATCGGCGCGACCATCGCGCGGCGCATTGCCATGACGGCCATGCCGCAGCTCGTCGCGGCCTTTCACAGCCTTGTCGGCTTGGCGGCGGTTTTCGTGGCCGCCGCGGCGCTGAATGCGCCCGAGGCTTTCGGCATCGGCGCTCCGGGCGCGATCTACGCGCAAAGCCTGATCGAGATGTCGCTGGGCGTTGCCATCGGCGCGATCACCTTCTCGGGTTCGATCATCGCCTTCGCCAAGCTCGACGGGCGCATGTCCGGCAAGCCTATCCTTCTGCCGGCCCGCCATCTCATCAATCTCGCGCTTTTCGCTGGCCTCGTGGCGCTGATTGTTGTCTTCGTGCAGTCGGGCAGCCAGCCGCTGTTCTGGGCCATCGCCATCCTGTCGTTCGTCTTCGGAATTCTGCTTATCGTTCCGATCGGCGGCGCGGACATGCCGGTGGTCATCTCGATGCTGAACTCCTATTCTGGCTGGGCCGCGGCAGGTATCGGCTTTACGCTGTCGAATTCGGCGCTGATTATAACCGGGGCGCTCGTCGGCTCGTCGGGCGCGATCCTCTCTTACATCATGTGTAAGGGCATGAACCGCTCGTTCATTTCGGTGATCGCCGGCGGGTTCGGCGGCGAGACGGCGGCCGCGGGCGGCAAGGCGGAACAGCGGCCCGTGAAGCAGGGCTCGGCCGAAGACGCGGCGTTCATTCTGAAGAACTCCTCGAAAGTGATTATCGTGCCGGGCTACGGCATGGCTGTCGCGCAAGCGCAGCACGCACTTCGCGATATGGCGGACAAGCTCAAGGCCGCGGGCGTCGATGTGTCCTATGCCATTCACCCGGTTGCCGGCCGCATGCCGGGCCATATGAATGTGCTGCTCGCCGAAGCCAACGTGCCCTACGACGAGGTGTTCGAGCTTGAGGACATCAACAACGCCTTCAGCCAAGCCGACGTCGCCTTCGTGATCGGCGCGAACGACGTCACCAACCCAGCTGCCAAGGAAGACCCAAGCTCGCCGATCTTCGGCATGCCCGTGCTTGAGGTCTGGAAGGCGGGCACGGTGATGTTCATCAAGCGCTCGCTCGCTTCCGGCTATGCAGGCATCGACAACACGCTGTTCTATCGCGACAATACGATGATGCTGTTTGGCGATGCGAAGAAGATGACCGAGGAGATTGTGAAGGCGATGTAGCTGCAACCGTCAGCAGGCGGAATCGCCAGGAGCTGGTGCAAATTCATCGCGGCCAGCCCAGAAATACCGCAGTGCGTCACTTGCAAGCCATACACGCGTGCTCTACTTCTTGGGTGGCGTAGAAAGCATTCGTTAACCTTAGGGGGTATCATGAGTTGGCTTCTATGGCTTATCGGCGCGGCCATCGCGGTGATCGTCGGGCTTTCGGTCTTGGCAGGTTACGACGTACCCGTTGTGATGGATCAAATAAGGCACTTTAATCCGGACGGTGCGGCGAAAGCTCTCCTCGTTGGCCTGGGTCTTGTTGCAATCTCCAAATTCTTCTAGCCCTTCGCAGGTGCGATCGCACCTCATCCCGAACCAGATTGAAGCCGCCGCTGCCTCTCCCAATTGGCCGCGGCGGCTTTTTATTTGTCTAAGATTCGTGGCGGCGGCATAGCTGCGATGCGAATTCGAGGCGCCCTTACGCGCAGAGGTTGGCAGCGGCGGCATTTTGCTCCAACCTATGAATCGGAGACTTGCCTGACGTCTCTCCCCGAGGCCCAGCGGAGGATAGCGCCATGGACGGCCATTTTCTGATTCAGCTCGCCGTTTTTCTGGGCGTCGCGGCCTTCGCCGGCCCCATTGCACGGATGCTCAAGCTCGGCTCGATCCTGGGCTATCTCCTGGCTGGCGCGTTCATAGGCCCCTACGGCGCCGCGAAATACCTCGGAATTTCGGCCTACAGCCCAGAAACCTTGCGGCACACCGCCGAGCTTGGCGTTGCGATGTTCCTGTTTCTGGTGGGCCTTCAGTTGCGGCCGAAGCGCCTCTGGAAGATGAGGGACGCGGTTTTTGGAGTGGGCTTCGTCCAGCTCGTCGTGAGCGGCGTTCTGCTGGCGGGCCTGATCTTCTGGCTGAACCCGCGGGCCGGGCTGTCCTCCCCGAAAGCGTTCCTGATCGGCCTCGCACTGGCGCTCTCATCGACGGCTTTCGCATTGCAAACGCTCGAAGAAAAGGGCGAGCTGACCGCGCGCCATGGCCGGTTAGCCTTTTCGGTGTTGCTCTTCCAGGATCTCGCGGCAATTCCACTTATTGCGATTGTGCCGCTGCTTTCGGCCAAGATGCCGGCTGACGCGGTCATCACCTGGGCGGCTGCGCTCAAGATGGTGGCCGCAATCGCACTTATCGTTGGCGTGGGCCGCTACGTTCTCAACCGCCTTTATCATCTGCTCGCCCTGACGCAGGTGCGCGAGGCTATGACAGCGGCGGCGCTTCTGACCGTGGCGGCGGTTTCCCTGCTTATGACCGAGATCGGCCTTTCGGCCTCGCTCGGCGCTTTCCTCGCGGGCGTGCTTTTGGCTGACTCACCGCTTCCGGCATCAGCTTGAAGCGGACATTCAGCCCTTCGAAATGCTCTTGCTGGCGCTGTTCTTCACCTCGGTGGGCATGGGCTTGGATTACCAGGCGCTGCTGAGCCAGCCCGGCGCGATTGCCGCAGGCGTGGCAGGGCTTATCGCGGTGAAAGCCGCCGTGCTGTATGCCATCGGGCGCTGGCAGGAGCTGGGCAATTTGGGCGCGCGCCGCTTCGCCATCGTCACGTCGCAGGGCGGCGAGTTCGCCTTCGTGGTGTTTGCAAGCGCCCAGCAGGGCGGCATCCTGACACCCGGCTATGCCTCGACGCTCGCCATCATCGTTACGCTTTCGATGGTCACGACGCCGATCCTGCTCGGCCTGGACGATTTCGTCCGCAATCGCATCGGTAAGCGCGAGCCTGCCTTCGACGAGCTTCCGGCGAACCACGGCCATATCGTGATCGCGGGCTTCGGCCGTGTCGGCCAGGTGGTGGGCCGCGTCCTCAATGCGAAGGGAATTCCCTTCACCGCCCTCGACGACGATCCCGATCAGGTTCAGCTCGTCAATCAGTTCGGCAATAAGAGCTATTTTGGCGATGCAACCCGGCTTGCCATCCTGGAAGCGGCCGAGACCGGCAAGGCGCGCGCTTTCGTGCTCGCCATCGACGATATCGACGCCTCGCTCAAGACCGCGCAGCTCGTCAAGACGCACTTTCCGCATGTGCCGGTCTACGCGCGGGCCCGCAACCGGCGCCATGTCCACCAATTGATGGACCTCGGTATTCAGCATATCAAGCGCGAGACTTTTCTATCTTCCCTTGAACTGACGCGGGATGTGTTGCGCGGGCTAGGGCTTCCGGAGGGCGAGATCCGCTTTACGTTGGAAACCTTCAAGGAGCAAGACGAGGCCCGCCTTTACGAGGATTACGCGCACTACACCGATACGCAGAAGATGGCGGCGCTCGCGATGCAGCGCTCCGAGGAGCTGGCGGAGATCCTGGCGCAGGATTGGCAAGCGGCGGCGCAGGATAAGGCCAAGCGGCAGGAGGACAAGCTAAAGGCGGACGCGAAGGCGGCGCGGGCGGGCGGCCCTCCGGTGAAGCAGCCGGCGCGCAAGTCAGGTTAGGAAAGTGCTTTATACGAGATCCGGCTGATTGCTTCACCCAGCGGCGTCTTCCCGGAACTTGATTGCCCGGATATTTCCGCTGAGAAGAACCTCCCGGCGGCAGTTTCGCCGCAGCGTCGTCTCCGCGAAGGCGGAGACCCATCTCAGGTCTTGTTCCGGCGTTCGAACGGTCCCGGATAGGGCGCAAGCGCCCTTCCGGGATGACGGGGGGGACGGAAGCGGAGCTGTTACCCATACCCCAGATTGGACACGGGCCAAAAGTCAACGGGCCGGTCAATGCAAGAGTTGCCACTTTCCATCGCGTTTCGCGAAGGAGTGGTCGTCGGTTGCATGTATGACATAGGCGGAAGTGGCTTTAGCCCTTGCATCGCCAAGCTGATGATGGAACGAATGCACGGAAAATTCTTTTTCGGCTTGCTCAAGCGCTTCCTGCATGATCGAGGCATGCGCGAAAGTCGAAAATAGCCAGGAATTGCCTTCGAAATAGAGTATGACTTCGAAAAGGTTTGGATCTGCTCTTTGCTCGAACGTCTGCATTGCAGGTACTCCTATACAATCAGTGCGTGTGTCCATACATGATAGCAACCCATGGTTGTCAATCGCTTTCCATACAACCAATAATCCGAGCTAGGTGAAAATAGGTGCCTGGCAAACCGGCGATGTCCGTCCGGCCTGCGCCGGGAGTCCCACGGCGCGCGGCTTTCGCGTGCATTGCCCGCAGAATTTCGCGGCGGGCCCAGGCGGACAAAAAAATCCCCGTTATCCCCAGCCGCCTGCATACAAGCGCAGCCTGAGGTTGTGCAAATCGCCAGATTTTGAGTGGTAGTGCTTAGCCGGCCGAATCAGGGGAAGCGGGGCCGTAAGCGGCGAGGAACACCTTCACGGCGCTGTCGAGGTTGCGCTGGACCTCCTCGCGCTTGGGCGGCTCACGGTCGCCTAGCAGCAGGCGCAGATGGATGCCCGTCTTGCACAAGTCGAGGAATTGGCGCGCCGCAAGCTCGGGATTGTCCACGCGCAGCACCCCTTGTTCGGTCATGCGCTGAAGGTAGCGCCCAAGGCGGTTCGTCCCGGAGCAGGGACCGGCGTCGAAGAAGGCCTTGCCGATGGAGGGGAACTTGGCCGCGGCCCCGATGACGATGCGCAGGAGTTCGAGCGAGGCCGGAGCGTAGAGCATTTCGACGAAGCTCTCTCCCAGCCGCCGCAGCACCGCCGCGACGTCGCGGTCGTTTTCGTCGATGGTGAACAGCGCCTCGGCCTGTGTGCGCCGGTCCTCGACCATGAGCGCCTCGAACAGCTTTTCCTTGCTAGGGAAGTATGCGTAAACCGTGCCCTTGGACACGCCGGCCGCGCGGACGATATCGCCGATGCTGGCACCGTCGAAGCCGTCGTGCAGAAATATCCGCCGCGCCCCGTCCATGATCTGCTGGCGCTTGGCGCTGTCGCAGCAATGGGCGGCATCCGGCTCCCTAAGTTCTTCCAATTTATGCAACCGCGGCATCCGTCTTCAAGATTTCACTAAGGCTAGAGCAGAACCGGCGCAATCGCTGTCGCCGTCATTGCGAGCCCGGCTCGGGGGCCGGGGTAAACTCCGCGAAGCAATCCAGGGACAAGTCTCGGATACTGCTTCTGGATCGCCACGGCACCTACGGCGCCTCGCGATGACGGGCCAGCGGGCTTTGCCTGAACCAGATCTAAACTGCCAAGGTACGCGTCTTTGGACGAGGCCTTCCCAGATTTTCTGTAAACCCAGCCCTTGACCCTGCCCGCATCTTCTCCTATTTCCATCGAACCGAACCGTTCGGTTCAAATGAGATGTCCCTCTTCGGGCGCGCCGTCAAGAGTGAAGCGCATGGAAACGCAAGAGATTGCCTCGCGCAGCCAGGGAAATCCCGCCTTGTTGGAGGGAGAGTTGCTGGATTTTGAGGACACTGAGCCTGCGGTGGCCAGCGGCACGTCCAAAAGAAGGCCCGATGTCCCCGGCGAGCCTAGCCCCAAGTGGACAAAGCGCCGGGTGCTTTTAACGGCGGCGGTGGTTGCCGCGCTGGCCGGCGGCGCCTATTACGGCAGCTACTGGTGGACCGTGGGCCGTTTCCTGGTCTCCACCGACGATGCCTATGTGAAGGCCGACCTGTCGGTGATTTCGGCAAAGGTTGCGGGAAATATCACCGCCGTTCCCATCAAGGAAAACGCCGCGGTCCAGGCCGGAGATACCCTCGCCCAGATCGACGACCGCGACTACAAGATCGCAGTCGAGGCGGCGCGCAACAAGCTTGGCACCCAAGAGGCGACAATCCACAGGTTGAAGCAGCAGGCCGTCGCGCAAGAGGCGCTGATCGACCAGGCCAAGGCGCAGGTGCTTTCCACGAAGGCGAGCCTCGTTCGCGCCACGGCGGATTTCGACCGCGCTCAAACCCTCGCCAAGCAGGAATTCGGCAGCCAGCAGCGGCTCGACCAGGCGCGCGCCGACCGCGATCAGGCCCATGCGTCGGTGAAGGCGTCGGAGGCGGCGCAAGCTTCGACCGAGGCCAATCTCGCCGTGCTGAACGCGCAGGTGAGGGAGGCCGAGGGCGTTCGCGCGGAATTGCAGACCAGCCTCGACAAGGCGCTGCTCGACCTGAGCTACACAACGGTGAAGGCGGCTTTCGCCGGCATCGTGGGCAACAAGGCGGTGCAGGTTGGGCAATATGTGCAGCCTGGCACGCGGCTACTTGCGCTGGTTCCGCCAGACACGGCCTATGTCGAGGCGAATTACAAGGAAACGCAGCTCGACCATATCCGGCCCGGCCAGCCCGCCGATGTCGCCGTGGATGCCGCCGATGGCCGGGTGTTTCACGGCGTGGTGGAAAGCATCGCGCCGGCGTCGGGTGCGCAATATTCGCTGCTGCCGCCGGAAAACGCGACGGGCAATTTCACCAAGATCGTGCAGCGTGTCCCCGTCCGCATTCGCGTGAACGGCGATGCGATCCGCGAAGGAACCCTTCGGCCGGGCCTTTCGGTTGTGACCTCCGTCAACACCAAGGGCGCCGGAAAGCCGGGCAGCGCTTCCGCGGCGCCCGCTAACCCAGAGTAGCCGGCAAGGGCCGCCGTTTGCGGAGCGGCCTTGCCGGATTGGCCTCCCTTACCCCGGTTCCTCCCCCTGGGGTGAGGGAGGCCCGAACGCCGCGGAAGTGAGAAAGCCAGTGTCCAAAATCAGCGGGCCGCACGTAGCGCATTACCCCTCACCCCAGCCCTCTCCCCATGGGAGAGGGGGCTCGCCCGCAGCCGTTGTTAGGGCGTCCCCTCTCCCATGGGGAGAGGGACAGGGTGAGGGGTAATGCGCTGTGGCAATGACTCATACTTCAGCGATAGTGGGCACTAGGACCAAGGTAACATGGCCGCAACCGCGCAAACCATTCCAGCCACGGCCGGCGCCGCCCCGTTCGTAGGCGCTGAGCCGCAAGTCACGATGCGGCGCGTGGTGGCGTTCGTCGCCATGGTCTTCGGCATGTTCATGGCGATCCTCGACATTCAGATCGTCTCGGCCTCGCTTTCCGAAATCCAGGCCGGCATCTCCGCCAGCGCCGACGAAATCCCATGGGTTCAGACGAGCTACCTCATCGCCGAAGTTATCATGATCCCGCTTTCAGGGTTCCTGTCGCGCGCGCTCTCGACCCGCTATCTGTTCGTGATCTCGGCGGCGGGCTTCACGCTGATGAGCATCCTCTGCTCGACCGCGACCTCGATCGAGGAAATGATCGTCTGGCGCGCGCTCCAAGGCTTCATCGGCGGCGGCATGATCCCGACCGTGTTCGCGGCGGCCTTCTCGGTCTTCCCGAAAGACAAGCAGAACGTCATCTCGCCGGTCATCGGCCTCGTCGCCACGCTGGCCCCGACCATCGGCCCGACCGTGGGCGGTTATCTCACCGACCTCTATTCCTGGCACTGGCTGTTTCTCGTCAATGTGCTGCCAGGGATCGCGGTCACAACCGTTACCTGGTTCCTGATCGATTTCGACAAGCCGAATTTCAAGCTGCTCGAAGAGTTCGACTGGCCGGGCTTTCTGACCATGGCGGGCTTTCTGGGCGCGCTCGAATATATCTTGGAGGAAGGGCCGGCCGATAACTGGTTCGACAGCGACGCGATAACCGCCGGAACCGCTATCTCGGCTATCTGCGGGGTTCTGTTCTTCGCCCGCGTGCTCACGGCAAAATTGCCGGTCGTCGATCTTTCGGCGTTCAAGGACCGCAATTTCTGGACGGGCTCGCTCTTCGCCTTCGTGCTGGGCGTCGGCCTTTACGGGCTCACCTATCTCTACCCCGTTTATCTCGCGCGCGTGCGCGGCTATTCGGCGCTGCAAATCGGCGAGACGATGTTCATCACCGGGCTTTGCATGTTCTTCATGGCGCCGGTCTCGGCCCAGCTCATGAAACGCGGTGTGGACCCGCGCTTTTTACTCGCCCTGGGCTTCTCCGGTTTCGCGGTTGGAACTTATCAAGCCTCGATGATGACGAAGGACTGGGACTTCAACGAGCTTCTAATCCCGCAAATCCTACGCGGCCTTTCGCTGATGCTGATCATGATCCCGGTTACGAATACCGCGCTTGGCACCACGGCACCGTATAAGCTCAAGAACGCCTCGGGCCTGTTCAACCTCATGCGCAATTTAGGCGGCGCGTTCGGGTTGGCGATCATCAACACGCTGATAAACAAGCGGCTCGATTTGCATCTGGCCCGGCTGCACGAGCAGGTGGCTTGGGGCCACGGCGCCGCGGAGGAGACCCTCGCCAAGCTCACCGCGCAAATGGCGCGCTTCGGTTCGGATGCGCCGCTTGCCGCCACGAAGAAGCTCGCGGAGCTTGTGCGGCTTCAGGCGACGGTCATGTCCATCGCCGATGTTTTCACCGCGCTGACCTTCTTGTTTTTGTTCATTGCGCTGCTTGCGCCGCTGATGCGGCGGCCCAATCCTGGCGCGGGCGGAGGCGGCGGGCATTAGCTTCGCCGCTATTCCGAAGAGCAGCTCCGGCGCCTGTCATTCGCGCATCGAGGCGCGCCGCCGTTCAGGCTCGAAGATGTCGTACTGACCGCAATTCATGGACACGTCCGCGAGGCATCTCCCGTTTAGAAATACCATCGCATGAAAACCCCGGCCCGTAATCTCCTGCCGCTGCATCCCCGCGCTTGCCTGCGGCCCCTGCACCATGCCGCGAATTTTGGCGAGAAGAAGTGATACGCTCATAAAACACCCCGACAATCACAACCAACAACGCATATTCGCATGCACACGCTATAGTTGGGTTAACGTGCAATCACAACCCTGTCATCACCCAAGGATTGGCGAGGTGATGCCGGATGGCCACAGGAGGGTTTTGGCCAGAGTCAGTATGTGTCTGCGATCCCGCTTTCCCCCAGACTTGGCGGCAAGCCCGCAGCCACCTGAAGCGCTGCATTTTCATCCCATAACATAAAGTGTATTTCGTTTTCGTAAAGTCGCACATCGCAAAGACGCTTGGCCTGTTGGTGGGGCATAGGGCGTTGCTTCATTACCGCAAACTTGCTACCAGAACGCGCGACCGGCGCGGCGAGGGGCTTGCCGGGCGAAGCTTCCGGGCATGGCGAGGTCATCGTTTTAGGTTGTGGATATGCTCTGCAATCGCGGCGCGGCTTGACGCAGCAAATGGCTGGCGGGTTGTGCTGGAGCTGGCCGTCTTAAATGGAGTTGGACCCCGGATGTCTCTGCTAGCGACCCTGGCCCCCATCGTTGCGCCTGTCTTCCTCGTCGCGCTCGGCGGCTATATCTGGGCGCGCACCGGGCAGCCGTTCGATCACGCTCTCGTTACGCGGCTGATAACGATCGTTGGCGCACCGGCCCTGGTTTTTTCGACCTTGGCAGGCACGACGCTATCGTTCGACGCCGCCGCCCGGATGACTGTCGCCTGCATTGCGTGTCTCCTTGCCACCGCCGCGGTGGCAGCGCTCGTGCTGCGCCTGGCCGGGATGCCGCTGAGGGTGTATCTGCCGTCGTTGATGTTTCCCAACGTTGGCAATGCCGGCCTGCCGGTTTGCCTGTTCGCATTCGGCCAGCAAGGCATGACCCTGGCCATGGTGTTCTTCACGGTGACCAGCATCGGCCAATTCACCCTGGGGCCCGCGATTGCCGCCGGGCATCTGGACCTCAAGAAGCTGCTCAGGGTTCCGCTTCTCCATGCGGTGGCCGCCGCCATGGTGGTGCTGGCGCTGGGGCTGACGGTGCCGCTATGGCTATCGAACACGCTCAACCTGGTGTCTGGCCTCACCATCCCGCTGATGCTGCTGTCGCTCGGCGTTGCCTTGGCGGAGTTTAGGGCGGCTAACTTGGGACGCGCCGCGGCACTCTCCCTGCTGCGGCTGGGGCTCGGCGCGGCTTGCGGCTGGGCTGCCGCGTCGGCATTCGGGCTGGACGGCGCGGCCCGCGGCGTGGTGGTGATCGAAAGCTCGATGCCGGCGGCGGTGTTCAACTATCTTTTCGCGCGCATGTACGGGAACCGGCCTGACGAGGTGGCGGGCGTGATCCTGGTTTCGACCCTCATGTCGGTCATCACCCTGCCGCTGATTTTGACCGCCGTGATGTGAGGCCTGATCCGCCCTAATTGCTCCGTCGCCGGATCGATGTAACGCCATGTTAACTGTCCTTGCTAACAATGGCTCGCACCGGCAATTGCTACTTCATCGTTGCCGCGGCGCGGCGCATTTTCGCGGCCTGAGCGAGGCAGCTTAAACCATGGTTGGCGAAAGGAAGGGGATGAGAGGAAAAAAGCGCGTCACCCCAGGAACGATTTTCCCCGACGCGCTTTAGCCGCATTCGATCCCGCGGGGGATTGAACAAAGGGAGACTACCTATGAACACTGATGCGGCTAATTCGTTGCCTCAAACCGACGCCGGGTTGAGGCATCTCACGGACGAAGAGATCAACTTGGTTGCGGGAGCGGGATGGGCGCCCTTCCTCGGGCAGCCTTACATATATACAAAGGCCAATACCCAAACCTCGGGCAACGGCCTGGCTGAAGCCCTGGGCCTCGTTGCAGGCGGCGCGGCCGTCGCTTACAGCAGCGCGTCGAGTTCTGGGAGCGGTTCGGCCTTCGGTTCGGCGATAGCGGCTTTCTTTATTTAGAGGGCTCCGCGCCCGTCATCCCGGAACGGCGTTTGCGCCGTATCCGGGATCGCAACAGGCGCCGGCATTTGCGACGATCCCGGATAATGCCTCCGGCACTTCCGGGATGACGCCCTTGGACCGGAAAAGGGAGACACACGCGCATATGCGCCAACATAAGGCTCCGTCATCGCGAGGCGGCCCTCTGGCCGCCGTGGCGATCTAGAGCAATTTGCCGCTTACGCTTGTATTCTCTGCTTCTGGATTGCTTCGGCCAAGGGCCTCGCAATGACGGAGCAAGCTCTGTATTAGCGCTTATGGGCCCGCGCGGGCACCGCTCCGCGTCGCCGCCCTTTTAGCCTTCGCGCCGCGGGAAGTACGGGCCAGAAGAGGGCAATTCTGAAATTCTGTAAACATATCGTCCGTTTACAGAGTCTTACCAGCTCAAACCGCCAGTCCAGGCTCTCGCGAGCGCACCGTGTTGAAAGCAGCCTGGTTGCGGCCTGCTATGACGCATTATCCGTAGGCGGACGTCTTTTTCAACCTAACACGGACGATTTGGTGTCCTCCCGTGCGGGCGGGAATCCTTGTTTATGCAGTAGATTCAGGCCACTGGATAAGCGCTCGCACGCGCCGGCGTCCGCGGTGACGAGCGAAATCTTTACAATATCATTTCATCCGCTGTCAGAACTTCTCCACGCTGAAAAGTAAAAATAAACTACGTGTCCTGAATGACAGTGGCCGTCATGAGACTCGCGGAACTACTCCGAGTTTCGCGCAATATCCGCAGTGAATTCCGTGAGTGGGAATTCGAAAACAAAGGAGACTACAGATGAATACGACAGATTTCCGCGACCTGTCCGCGCACGAGATCGAACTCAGTGGCCGGAGCCGGCTACAGCCTTCCCAGCACCCTTACCAGCCTTAGCGTTACTGTGGGCGGCCCCGTCGCCACTGTTTCCCAGATGGCTACCGCCGGCGCAGGTGGCTACGCTACTGCTACCACCGGAACTAATAGCTGGAATGTTCTTTCCGGCAACGCCATTGGTGGCAATGGGGGCAACGCCGCCAATTTTAGCAACCTCGTCCAAATCGAGAAGATTCATATTCTGTAACAACGGTTCGCGGCCCTGATCGGGCTGCGGCTCGCCGCCTGGGGAAGCTTCCCCAGGCGCTGTTCAAGAACTTCGCTGCGGCGATCGTGCACCCCCGGTGCCAGAAACCCACAAACAGGAGACTACGGATGAATATCGCCATGACCGGCTGCCCGGTCGCGGCCGCGGAAGAGTTGCGGCCACTGACCGCCTGCGAGATCGACTTCGTTTCCGGAGGCGGCGGCAGCGGCAGCATTACCCTCCCTGCCCTGCCCAACATTACCACCGTTGTGAATATCGGCCCTATCGGCTTCCTCACGCAGGTCGCTCTCAACATTGGTTCGGGCAAGGCCTTCAACATTGGCAACCTCGGCCAGTTCAACTTCCTCGGCATTCTATGACGGCATGTGTGTCAATTCAAAAAAGGAGACTACCGATGAATACCGCAGATTTCCGTTCCCTGACCGCCTCTGAAATCGACTTCGTGGCCGGAGCCGGCTGCCCAGTGTACTGCCCAACTCCCACGCCCACGTCAGGCCTTAGCATCACCGTGGGCGGCCCCAGCGCCACCGTCTCCCAGAGCGCTACCGGCGGAGCCGGTGGTTACGCTACCGCCAACACTGGAGCTTGCAGCTGGAATGTTCTTTCCGGCAACGCCATTGGCGGCAATGGCGGCAACGCCACGAACGTTAGCAAAATCGTCCAGGTCGAGACGGTCCATATTCTCTAGCAATGGTTCGCGGCCCCGGCAGGGGCCGCGGCTAATCCAGGCTCCTTCTAAGTACGTTGCTGGATGGGTAGCCGCATGCGGGCATGCCGCAGCGTTTCTGAGCGTTAACGCTACATTGTTCTTTCCTCAGTCCGGCGAAGTTCGGCGCACGGACGGAGAAGAAAATATACCACGAAAGTTGAATGAAGGTAGTCAGCTGGAAAAAAGCGGAACGACTTCGTCCATCGCGCAATATTTGCTGTGAATTCCATGACGGGAATTCGCAAACAAAGGAGACTACTGATGAATACCATTCGCACCCTTACCGACCGTGAGATCGACTTCGTTGCCGGCGGCAAGGGCATCAGCCATTCCTTCAACGGCAACACCGTCCAGTTGCTCGCACAACTCAATAGCGTCGAAGTGGGCGGTGCCTCCAAGGGAGGCGTGGTAGCAATTAGCACAGTACAGGTCGCCAAGCAGAAGATCGTTTCGTTCTAACCGAAGCCCCCGGGCTTTTTCACCTGGGGGGCGTTTTGCGCCTCCCAGGGCCTGGCCGATAATATTTTTCTTCCGCCCGGAGCCTGCCATCAAAACAATAATGAAGATTCCACCGTTTGAATGCAGCCAACGGGGGGAAGCCAACAAGCAAAGGAGACTACGAATGACCACCGAAATGCGCGCACTCGGCGCCGAAGAGATCGGCCTCGTTGCCGGTGCCGGAGGATCGATAAACGTTAGCCCGGTGATAACCGTTAACCCTGTCACTCTTCAAATTGGGCTCCAGGTCCAACCCGTCACAGGAGTTGCCGTCGCCGTTCTCGGCGGTAAGGCTAACGTGGCCGTTTTCGCAGCCCAATATCTAAACCAATACCTCAAGGCGTAACGTCAGCCAGTATGAACTCGCGGCCCTGAATGGGGCCGCGGCTAATCCAGGCTAACTTTCGAAGGAATTCAGGCGAAGGAAAACACATGACCACTACCATGACGGCTTCTTCCGCGAAGGAAGAGCTGAGGCCTTTGACCGCCTGTGAGATCGATTGCGTTGCCGGCGGCGCATCGGGCATTCGGCACGAAGCTGAGCAGTTTAGCGAAAAACTGATAAAGCATGTGCTGTCTCAAGTTAAAAGTGGGTTTGCCAAGGTGACGCACGCCCACTGACCGAGGCGGTGGCGTCTTAGCCTGGGAGGCAATCACGTCGCCTCCCAGGCGCCCGTTAGAGCACTGGCGCCGCATCCTAAGCCGCAATCGCTACTGACTGAAGGTCCGGGGAAACTACTTTCCCGGGCGCGCCTGCGTTTGCGGCTGATTACCGTGCGGAAATTCCAAACAAAGGAGACTACGGATGACTGGCTTCCGCCTCCTGACTGCCTGCGAAATCGACTCCGTTGCCGGCGGCGGGCTCGGCAGCTTTAGCCTTGCCCGGAATAAGACCGTGAACATCGCCTCTGGCAACATGGCCCAGCCAAATCGGCATCGCTACTACAAGGAGGCGTAGTCGAGCAGGTCCAAGCCGTTGGCAACTACGTTAAGGACAGCTTGGTTCTCGTCATTTTCTGAGGACGTTCTGGACGCCTGCGGCCGCCAAGGCGGCCTCGTGTTGCACCGAACTGTCAAGATTTTTGGCCGCTGGTATAAGTTGCAAGCGCGCCTTGGCGAGCTTGCCGGCAGGGACAAGATGAGGGGTATGCGCAGTTTTGCGCATCGCCGGAATCTTGGTACTCTGCCGCCATGCAAACCTTCAAGATTTTCCTCGCATTCCTGCGCCTGGGACTGGTCAGCTTCGGCGGGCCTATCGCGCATCTTGGATATTTTCGCGCGGAGTTCGTCACGCGCCGCAAATGGCTCGGCGAAGAAGCCTATGCGGACATCGTGGCACTGGCGCAATTTGTGCCCGGCCCGGCCAGCTCGCAGACGGGCTTTGCGCTTGGCGTCTTGCGCGGCGGGCTCGCGGGCGGGCTCGCGGCTTGGGCGGCTTTCACGCTGCCTTCGGCGCTGCTCATGCTGCTGGCGGCCTACGGTTTGCAATACGCGCAAGGCCCGGCAGCGCAAGGCGCGATCCACGGCTTGAAGCTGCTCGCGGTGGCGGTGGTGGCCCAGGCCGTTTGGAGCATGGGGCGCTCGCTTTGCCCGGACCGGCTCAGGGCGGGTTTCGCTTTTGCCATCGCCGCGATGCTCATCGCCGTGCCGGACGGGCCGCTGCAACTCGCCGCCATCGCCTTGGGCGCTCTGTTGGGTTTCCTGTTCCTGCGGGGCTTGGAGCGGCCCCACGTGACGCTGCTTGGCGTGCGGACCGGGCGCGGTGCGGCGTGGACAGCCATTTTGGCTTACTTTCTGCTGCTCGCCGGCCTTCCCATCGCCGCCGCCGTCTCCCACAACGGGACGGCCGCGCTCGCCGGCGCCTTTTACCGGGCCGGCGCGCTGGTTTTCGGCGGCGGCCATGTCGTGCTTCCGCTGCTGCAAGAGACCGTGGTGCGGCCCGGCTGGGTGCCTGCCGGCGACTTCCTTGCCGGCTATGGCGCGGCTCAGGCGCTGCCCGGTCCGCTGTTCACCTTCGCCGCGTTTCTCGGCGCGAAGTCGAGCGTTGGGCCTGGCGGGGCGATGGGCGCGGCGGTGGCCGTGATCGCGATCTTTCTGCCGGGGCTCCTGCTCGTTTATGGGGCGCTGCCATTCTGGGACCGGCTGCGGGTGAAGGGCCACGCGCGCGGCGCGCTGGATGGGGTCAACGCGGCCGTCGTGGGCATTCTTGCGGCGGCGCTCTATCAACCGGTATGGACCTCGGCTGTGCTTCGCCCGCTTGACGCGGCGGCAGCGATCGCGGCGTTCGCCGCGCTGACCGTGGCACGGCTTCCGGTTTGGCTCGTGGTTCTGCTTTCCGCCGCGGCCGGCGCGCTGGCCGCGCCGTATGCAGCTTAGGCCGCCGGCAGTCTGCGTCTTCCTTGAGGACAAACCGATTAAGGACCGCACTTCTGCCACGCAGGTAACACATTTCCAGCCATCCATTCAGACATCAACCGTCAGATGGATTTAGGCATTTGCTCATGTTTCACCGGCGCGACATCCTGAAAGCAGCCCTCACCGCCGCGGCCCTCCCCGCATTGAAGCTCCCGGCCTTCGCGAAGCCGCCGCGGCGTTTCATCGACATTCACTGCCATTTCTCCAATGCCGCCGACCTGCCCATCCGCGGCTTCCTTCAGCGCGTCGTCATGTCCGACTATAGCGCGGGTCAAGCGCAGACGCTGGCCGGCTCGATTTCACTGAGCGTGTGGAAAGGACTGGCCGCGAGACTCGCCGATACGATCCTGAAGTACGAGACGCCGACGTCTCAGGAGGAGCTGACCTGCCTCAACGCCAGAGCGGGCGCGTGCGCCCGCTCTGGCGCGAGCGCTTCGCAGACGCGCGGCGCCATGAGGAGTTTGAAGAGCGGCTTGGCGGCCGGTGGCAAGACCATCGCGGATGTGCTGGTTGAGCATTACAGCGCAACAGGACCGGAGCCCAAGAGCGGCACGCGCGGCTTGCAACTGGCGGACCACGGCGACGACACCGATGCATTCGTCGATTTCGTGCTGAAGGAGATGGAAAGCACGGGCGCAGGTGTGCCTGGCGCGTCCAGCCGCGGCTTGAAGGGCTTGGGCTCCTCGCTCAGCAATGCAGCCGGGGCGATAGGCGGCTACCTCGCCAGCGGCCGCAGCGTCTTCTCGCGCTATTTTACCTGGGGCGAACTGCTCACCAATTATCGCGAGGCGATCATCGAGGCGTATTATTCGCTCTACGATCCGCAACATGCGCGGCTTATCCTTACGGCCCCGGCGATTGTCGATTACAATTATTGGTTGCAGGATTATTCGCCATCGTCCCTGAAGGATCAGGTGGAGCTGTTAAGCGCTCTGTCGCTGCGCCAGCCCCAGCCGATGCACGGCTTCGTGGCTTTCGATCCGCTGCGGGAGGTCAGGTCCACGCCGAATCAGCCATCGGCGCTCGCCATCGTCCAAGAGGCGGTGACGAAACGCGGCTTCCTTGGCGTGAAACTTTATTCGCCCATGGGCTTCAAGCCCATGGGCAATGCCGCGCAAGACCTCACCTTCCCCGCCTATGCTTCCATGAGCGAGCCGGGCTTCGGCGCCGCCCTCGATAAGGCGCTCGACACGCTCTACGCCTGGTGCGAGGCCAATGAGGTTCCGATCCTCGCGCACACCACCGACAGCCAATCGGCGGGCCCTGAATACGCGGCCAGGGCAGAGCCCAAATTCTGGGAGAAGGTGCTGACGAAGTACCCGAAGCTCAGGTTGAACCTCGCTCATTTCGGGAATTTCAAGCAAGCCTTGGGGGCGAGCGACGCCTTGAAGGCGTTCGATAAAACCTGGGAATATGAGATCGGCGCGTACATCGCGGGCGGCCGGTTCCCGAACGTCTACGCCGACATCAGCTACTTCTGGTGGGTGTTGGGCGGTAGCGCCAGCAAAGACCGGATAATCGCGGTCAAGAAACTCTTCGCGAAATATTTCGAGGCCGATCCGCATTGCGAGCGCCTCATGTTCGGCTCCGACTGGAATATGAGCGGAAGGGAGGAAGGGGCCGCGCAATATGTGGACAATGTGGAGGCGTTCTTCCGCGATATGGGCTTGAACGAGCAGCAGCTCGACAACCTGTTCCACAAGAACGCGCTGCGCTATTTGGGGCTTGACCACGCGGGCAAGGCAGAGGCGCGGCTAAAGTCTTTCTATGCGGCGGCCGGCAAGCCTTTTCCCGCTATTGGGTAGGCTGAAGCGTTTCCGCGAAAACATCGCCCCTGTCATTCCGAACCCGGCCTGGGGCCATGGGCGCTAAAAACCGCGTAATGCTACGAGGCGGGCTTAACGCAAGCGAGCAATGCCGCCTGCAGTTCCTTCGCCGAGAACGGCTTCTGCAGCACGGGCCGGGCCGCCCAGCGCTCCTCGACCCCCTTGACCCCGTAACCGCTTGCGAAAAGGAACGGCACCTGCCGCTCTTCGAGAGCCTCCGCGATGGGGGAGACGCTTTCGCCCGCGACATTCACGTCGAGCACCGCGGCGTCCAGCTCAAGGTTTCTCGCCGCCTGCAGCGCCTTGCCAACGCGCCGGGCCGAGAAAGCGACCACGCAGCCGAAGTCGGCGAGATACTCCTCGACCAGCATAGCGACGAGCGTTTCGTCCTCGACCACGAGGACGCGCAAGCCTTGCAGCGGCTCAGCCAGTCGTATATTTGAGGCAGCCAAAACCAACCTCCGGGAAAACGCAAAGGGGCCAAACAGGCGTTGCGGCATTAGACGGTTTAACGGCGCTTGCCCGCAACCATTATAACGATTTGCGGGCGGCCAGCATGCCATAATCCGCATATGTTTAACGTCAGTCAACGCTTGGCGCCGCTTTGCCGCCGGGGTTTCCCCGCGAACCTTGCGCGTCTTAGCCCAACCCGCTATGAAGACCGGGCCGGACTAAGGAAGGGTTATGGTTTTTCTTCGAATCTTGGGCAAAGCACTTCTATTCCTCGCCTTCATCGCGCTGGCCTATGACGGGGTGCGCAACTTGGCCACGCCTGGCCACGGCCTGCTTCTAGCGTCGATTTCCACGCATCTGAAAACTTACCTCCCCAATGCCGGCCCCGATTTGGAGCGGTTTTTCCTCGCCAGCGGGCCAGCTTGGCTTTGGAACGTCATTATTGGGCCTCTGCTTGCGATGCCGCTTTCGCTTGTGTTGGGAGTGCTCGGCACCGCCCTCTACCTCGCGGGATACCGGAAGCCGCCGCCCGTGCTCTACGGCGATTGAATGCCCTGTACAACGCGCATTACCCCTCACCCTGTCCCTCTCGGCAAGCTCGCCTTGGCGAGCTTGCAACTTATAGCGTCCGCATTCGCAAGCGAATGCGGATGGGGGAGAGGGGACGCCCTCTCAATGGCTGCGAGCGAACTCCCTCTCCCATGGGGAGAGGGCGGGGGTGAGGGGAGATGCGCGATGTTCCTGGCACGCCCCTCAATATGCAAAGAGGTTTAGGGCCGTCCCGTCCTATGGTAACGTGTGTTAATGAACATGAAAAATGGCGAAACCGAAGGCGCCGCGGCCACGGCCAAACCGGCCTCCTCCCCTGAGGAACGCTTGCTTGAGCGCAAGGTCCGTGCCGCTTACCTGACGCTGCTCTTCGAAAAGCTCTGGCCGCGCGTCTGGGCGCCCGTCGCCATCGCCGGAGTTTTCGTCCTCCTATCCGTTTTCGAGGTTTGGCCGCTGCTGCCGCCGCGCGTGCATTTCGGCCTGCTCTGCGCTTTCGGAGCCGCCTTCGTCCTTTCTTTCCTGCCGCTCCTGCTGTGGCGCAGGCCGACGCGCGGGGCCTCTCTCGCGCGGCTCGAACAAGCCTCGGCGCTCGATCACAGGCCGCTCACCGCATTCAATGACACGCTCTTGCAGGAGAACCCCTCTCCGGAAACGCTGGCGCTCTGGAAAGCGCACCGCGCGCGCGCCGCCAAGACGCTAGAACGCCTGAAAGCAGGCGCTCCGCACCCGCGCACCGACAAGGCCGATCCTTTCGCGCTCCGCGCCGCGCTTGTGCTTATGCTGGTTGCCGCCGGCATCTGGGCGTGGGGCGATCTCGGCGCCCGCGTGCGCGCCGCCTTCACCGTGCCCGAAGCGCCGGCGGGCTCAGGGTTCCGCATCGATGCCTGGATCTCGCCTCCCCCCTATACCAGGAAAGAGCCGTTCGTGCTGCCGGACGCGGCTTCCAAAGGCAGCGAGGCCATAGCTGTCCCGGCAGGCTCGCAACTCACGGTGAAAATCAACGCCCCGGAGGCCGCCGGCTACCGCGTCGCGCTTCAGGAAGGCAACAAGACGCAAAACCTGGAGCCGGCAAGCCAGGCGGGCGGGACTTATGCCGAATTTACCAGGAAGATCGAGAAGCCCGCGACGCTCACCATCAACCGGAGCTTCGGCGCCAACCGCACTTGGCTAATGAACGCCGTCCCAGACCTGCCGCCGAAGATTGCCTTTAGCGGACCCGTGGAGGTGTCGCCGCGCGGCGCGATGCTGTTCAAATACAAGGTTGAGGACGATTACGGCGTCATCTCCGCGGAAGCGCGCATCGAGCGCGTTCCCACGCAAGCGGGGGGTGCCGGCGGCACGGCGCAGGCCGCGCCCGTGATTGGCAAGCCGCCCATTTTTCCGCTTTCGCTGCCAAGGCCGCCCGTAAAATCCGCGGAGGCCAAGACATACCGCGATCTCACCGCGCATCCATGGGCCGGGCTCCCGGTGGTGGTCACGCTCGTTGCCAAGGATGAAGCCGGCCACGAAAGCTTCAGCTCGGCGCGGGGCGTGATCCTGCCCGAGCGCAAATTCAACAAGCCGCTTGCGAAATCGATCGTTGCGCAAAGGCGGTCGCTGGTGGAAGAGCCGGGCGACAGGTTCCGGATCGCAAGCAACCTCAGCGCGCTTGCGACAAACGGCGCGGACGAAGGCATCCCCTCCGAGATCTATTTGAACCTGCGCTCGGCCTATTGGCGGCTCCGTGGGCGGCTTACCGCCGAGGACGTGGAAAGCATCTCCGATCAGCTCTGGGACGCGGCCATACGCATCGAGGACGGCAATCTTTCCGCGGCCGAGCGCGAGCTGCGCGCGGCGCAGGACCGTTTGAAGGACGCCCTCGAACGGGGCGCGTCGCCCGAAGAAATACAAAAGCTCATGGCCGAGCTGCGCCAGGCGCTGAACCACTATATGGAAGCGCTGATGCAGCAGCAAAGACCGGGCAAGACCGGCCCGGCCGCTATGTCGCCGGATGCGAAGACGGTTTCCCCGCAAGACCTGGAGAAGATGCTGAGCAAGATCGAGAAGTCTTGCCAAGGCAGGCTCGCCGGAAGCGGCGGCGCAAATGCTGAACGAGCTGCGGGACATTTTGGAGTCGGTGCAGGCGGGCTCGCAGGAGCGCAACGCCTCGGGGGCCGAAAACGCCGAGAAGCTCAAGCAGCTCGACCGTCTCACCGATATCATGCGCCAGCAGCAGCAGCTCATCGACAAGACCTTTCGCGCCCAGCAAGGCGGCGACAACGGGCAGAACGGTGTGCCCGGCCAGCAGCAGCAAAGCAGCGGGGATAGCAAGGCGGCGGCCGGCCTCAAGAAGCGTCAGGATGACGTGAAAAAGCAGCTTCAAGACCTGGTCTCGGGCATGAAACCGGGAGAGGACGGCGATGCCGTCCGGCAGAAGCTCAAGGATGCGCAAGAATCCATGGGCGAGGCGGCGGGCGCGCTCGATCAGAACGACCTCGGCGAGGCCGGCGATCAGGAAGGCCGCGCACTCGAATCCATGCGGCAAGGCACCCGGTCGATGGCCGAGGAAATGGCGCGCGCCGCGGGCCAAGGCAACGGGAACAACCAGACCAGCCGCGATCCTCTGGGGCGCAGGCAGGACGGGCAGCTTCTCGACAACGGCGACAGCGTGAAAGTCCCCGACGAGATCACGGTCCAGCAAGCGCGCCGCATCCTCGACGAACTCCGCAAGCGGCTCGGCGAGCCCGCGCGGCCCGCCATCGAGCTCGACTACCTGGAGCGGTTGGTAAAACCTTATTAGCCTTTCCTAAAGCCTAGCTCAGGGGATGCCATCAACTATACTAAAAATTTACAGATTGGGTCCGATACTCGACACGGTAACTTCCGTTAAGGGTAGAGGGCAGTATGAGAGTTTTTGCAGTTTTCGTGTTTCTGCTGCTGAGCGGCGCCGCCGTTCAAGCGCAGCCCCGCAATCCGATGTATGGCGAGCCAACCGACTTCTACGGCACGTGGCACAATGTAGAGGTGCAGCGGAACGTCGTTGTGCGCATCGAGATCCGTCCCGACTACAACCGCGGCATCCGCGTCACCGTTTTTGGCCTGCACAATGGCGAGCCCTGCGTTTTCGGCGAATATAGAGGCCATTTCTACTTCGCCAAATCTCCTAAGGACCGGGAGCAGGACAATTCGGCGATCCTCGTAAAGGTCGAACGGGATTTCGTCCATGGTCATGTGCTTCTCCGGTTCAATAGCCGGGGCGAAATCGTGAGCCACGCCCTGATCAACTCGGCCGAGTCCGGCCCCGTCTACAATGTCGAGCGCTTTGCCGCGGCCAATCGCCGTTACAGCGAGGAAAACTATCCTCCGCGCGAGAGCTATCCTCCCCGCGAAGGTTATCCTCAACGTGAAGCCTATCCCTACCGCGGCGGCTACGCGAACTAAGCAACGCCGGGAAGCTTCGCTTTCGTGGCGGGAGAGCGAACTTAGGTTTCCAGGCGTTTATCGTATTCACGATCCCGCGTGGCGAGCGCGGGATCGTGGCTGCGTGTTACTCAGAAAGGCCCGCACAAGATTGCATCGCTAAACCCTTACCCATTGGAAAGCGGTTTGGGGATGCTAGAAGTGAATTTTGACGATGCCATTCAGGCGCATGCGGCCTGGAAAATAAAGCTGGCCGTTTATCTCAAGAAGCCAGACGGCGCGATCAAGCCTGCCGAGATTGGCGCCGACAATCGTTGCGCGCTCGGTCAATGGCTGTACGGCGACGCCAAAAAGTTTTCCTCCCTGGCCGAATACCAAACCTTGATGACAGAGCACGCCCGGTTTCACCGCGCCGCCGCCAAAGTTGCCGAGCAGGCAAATGCGGGGCGCGAGATGAACGCGGAAGCGGTGCTTGGCGGCAATAGCGAATTCGCCACCGCTTCGCTGAATGTCGTAAAGGCGATTAAAAATCTAAAAGGCAAAATGGGCTAAGCGCTATATCGAACCATAGGCATAACTTGCCCATGGCATAGGAAGTAGATATGTCGCTAGAGGAGGTCCCGAATACTAGCGATCCAGGCTCCTTTCAATTCGGACTTCCGCTAGCGCGATCGATCGCAGTCAGCATACAGGCAACGGGCACCGCAGAGCTTATCGAATGCAAGACACCATGACAGCGGGCGCGAGGGCGGTCCTATCGCCCAGCGGCCTTCAGGCTCTCATCGACGCGTTGGCGCGGCATGGTTATACGGTGCTCGGCCCCCGCGTGCGCGACGATGCAATCGTCTATGACGAGATCGCAAGTCTCGAAGACCTGCCCGTGGGCTGGAGGGACCGGCAGGACGCCGGGCGCTACCGGCTGGAGCCACGGGAGGACGGCGCATTCTTCGGTTTTGCGGTTGGGCCGCAAGCCTGGAAAAGATTCCTGCATCGGCCGGTCCAAACGCTCTGGTCGGCGCATAAAACCAGTGACGGCTTCACAATAGAGCCCACGCGGGAGCTTGCCTCGAAGCTTGCCTTTCTTGGCGTGCGTGCCTGCGAACTCAATGCCATCGCAGTCCAGGATCGCGTTTTCTGCGAGGGGCTGTATCGCGACGAGGCTTACGCGGCGCGGCGGACGAATGTTCTTGTTGTGGCTGTGAATTGCGGCCAGGCTGGCGGGAACTGCTTTTGCGTATCCATGCAGACCGGCCCCAAGGCCGAAACTGGGTTCGATTTGAGCCTCACCGAGCTTTTCGACGGCAAGCATCACCAATTCCTGGCTGAGGCTGGCAGCGAGGCTGGCGCTGCCCTCCTCGCGGAACTGCCGCACGAGCCTGCCACGGCAGCGCACCTTGCAGCGGCCGAAGCAACGCTTGCGAACACCGCGCAACAGATGGGCCGCAGCCTGGATACCGAAGGCCTCAAGGAGCTGCTTCAGGCTAATCCGAACCATCCCCGCTGGGAGGAGACCGCCGCGCGCTGCCTGGCTTGCGGCAATTGCACCATGGTCTGCCCCACCTGCTTTTGCACCACGGTGGAGGACCGGAGCAGCCTCGATGGCGCGACCGCTGAGCGGGTGAAGAAGTGGGACTCCTGCTTCGCGAGGGATTTCTCCTACGTTCACGGCGGCAGCGTCCGCAACTCAGGCGCCGCGCGCTACAGGCAATGGATGACCCACAAGCTCGCCAATTGGATCGATCAATTCGGCACCCCCGGCTGCGTCGGCTGCGGCCGGTGCATCACCTGGTGCCCCGTAGGCATCGACATTACCGAAGAGGCTGCAGCCATCAGGGCTGGCCAGAGTCTGAAGGAGGAGCGCAATGGAGGGGCTTGAACGAATATTGAAGGAGCACCCGTTCTTTGCCGCTTTCGAGCCAGCGCATATCCAGCTTCTTGCTGGCTGCGCGCGCAACCATCGCTTTGCCGCTGGGGAATACCTGTTCCGCGAAGGCGATCCGGCGGACGAGTTCTTTCTGATCCGGCAAGGCAAGGTTGCGCTTGAGATCGCGGGACCGGCCAAGGCGCCCATCCTGTTCGAGACCTTGAGCGATGGCGAGGTGGCCGGCGCTTCATGGCTCGTGGCGCCCTACCGCTGGATGTTCGACGCGCGCGCCATGACGCTTACGCGGGCCATCGGCATGGACGCAAAGTGCCTTCGCGGGAAGTGCGATGACGATCATCATCTCGGCTATGCGATGATGAAGAACTTTCTGCCCGTTCTCGTGACGCGGCTCCAAGCGACGAGGCTGCAAATCCTCGACGTCTATGGGAGAGACTGACGTGAGCTTGGCGCCGCTTTCCGATCCATTCGTGCCGGAGCTTTATCGGGCCGTCCGCGTAACTCGCGAGCTTCAGGACACCGTGACGCTTGAACTCGCGCCGCTGTCGGGGAACCGGCCCGCGTTCGAGCCCGGACAATTCAACATGCTCTACGCATTCGGCGTGGGCGAGTCCGCGATCAGCATCAGCGGCGACCCAGCGGACGAGGGCACGTTCGTCCACACCGTGCGCGATGTTGGCGCGGTCAGCAAAGCGCTTGCGGCACTTGAAGCAGGTGCGGTCGCGGGCCTGCGCGGCCCATTCGGAACCGGCTGGCCTGTCGAGGGGGCGGAAGGCTCCGACGTTGTGCTTGTCGCCGGAGGCCTCGGCCTGGCGCCGCTGCGCCCCGCGATCTACCACATCCTCGCCAACCGGGATCGCTATGGCCGCGTCTCCATCCTTTACGGCTGCCGCAATCCCGGCGACCTGCTTTACCGCCATGAGCTGGAACAGTGGCGCCAGCGGCTCGATGTGGATGTCACGGTGACGGTCGATCACGCGGACGTAAGCTGGCACGGCAATGTTGGCGTCGTGCCGTCCCTGATCCGCCGCACGGCTTTCGATGCTCATGACACTGTCGCCATGATCTGCGGCCCGGAGGTCATGATGCGATACGCAATCAGTGCGCTCCGCAGCGCAGGGGTGAGCGAAAAGCGGATTTACCTTTCCTTGGAGCGCAACATGAAATGCGCCATCGGCCTATGCGGCCACTGCCAGCTCGGCCCCGACTTCGTTTGCAAGGATGGACCGGTGATGCCCTACAGCAAGGTGGCGCGCATCTTCGCGATCCGGGAGATTTGACATGATGGAACGCCCGCGTCCAAAGCTCGCGGTCTGGAAATTCGCTTCTTGCGACGGCTGCCAGCTTTCCCTGCTCGATTGCGAGGACGAGCTGCTGGCGGTTGCGGAGGCGGTCGAGATCGCAAACTTCCCGGAAGCATCGAGCGCCGTCTCGGATGGGCCTTACGATCTCTCCCTGGTCGAAGGTTCGATCACGACCCAGCACGATGCGGAGCGCATTCTTGAGGTGCGCAGGCAATCGAAGTTTCTAGTCACAATCGGCGCTTGCGCGACCGCTGGCGGCATACAGGCGCTACGCAATTTCGCGGACGTGAACGAGTTCATATCCGCCGTCTATGCGAGGCCGGACTATATCAAAACGCTCGCCACCTCGACGCCTATCTCGGCTCACATCCCCGTCGATTTCGAGTTGCGCGGCTGCCCCATCGACAAAGGCCAGCTCACGGAGGTGCTCTCTGCATTCCTGGCCGGGCGCAAGCCCGCGGTTGCCGCGCACAGCGTTTGCATCGAGTGCAAGCGGCGCGGCACGGTCTGCGTGATGGTCCAGGGTACGCCCTGCCTCGGGCCGGTGACGCACGCCGGATGCGGTGCGATTTGCCCTTCCTTCCGGCGCGGCTGCTATGGCTGCTTCGGCCCGATGGAGACGCCGAACACCTCAGCGCTTGCCCGCGAATGGGAACTGCTCGGGGCCAGCCAAAAGGAAATAGCGCGGGCATTCAGCACCTTTAACGCTGCCGCGGAAGCCTTCCGCAAAGAGAGCGAAGCCCATGGCATCTAAGACAATCAAGGTCGATTATCTTGCCCGGGTAGAGGGCGAAGGCGCGCTGGACCTCGAAATCGCGGACGGGCGCGTGGCCTGGGCGCGGCTCAAGATCTTCGAGCCGCCACGCTTCTTCGAAGCCTTCCTGCGCGGCAGAAGCTACGCCGAGGTGCCCGACATCGTGGCACGCATCTGCGGCATTTGCCCGATGGCCTATCAAATGGGCGCGGTTCACGCCATCGAAGGTGCCTTCGGCGCAAGCGTGGGCGGCCAGCTGCGCGCGCTCCGGCGGCTTATGTATTGCGGCGAGTGGATATCGAGCCATACGCTCCACATAGCGATGCTGCATGCGCCGGACTTTCTCGGGCTGCCCGATGCGATCCACATGGCGCGCGATCATGGCGAACTCGTCCGCAACGCCCTTACGCTGAAAAAGGCCGGCAATGACGTGATGCGCCTGCTGGGCGGACGGGAGATCCACCCGGTGAGCGTCAAGCCCGGCGGCTTCTATCGTGTGCCAACGCGCGCCGAACTCGCGCCGATGGCCGAGACGCTTAAACAGGCCAGGGACATTGCCTTGGGCCTTGTCCCGTGGACGGCCGGGCTGCCTTTCCCAGATTTCGAGCAGGATTACGAGTTCGTGGCGCTGCGGCATCCGCAAGAATATCCCCTGAATGAGGGGCGCCTCGTCTCCAGCCGCGGCATCAACATGGAGATCGCGGATTACGAAAACGAATTCGAAGAGCGCCACGTCGAGCATTCGACCGCGCTGCATTCAATGATAAAGCGGCGCGGCGCCTATCATGTGGGGCCGCTTGCCCGCTACGCGTTGAACTTCGACCGGCTGCCTTCGCACATCCAGGCGCTTGCCCACGAGGCCAAGCTTGGAGAGGTTTGCAGGAACCCCTTCAAGAGCATCGTCGTGCGTGCCATCGAGATCGTTTACGCTTGTGAGGAGGCGCTGCGGATCATCGCGGAGTACGAGCCGCCCGCGACCGCGGCAGTGGTGCTTAGCCCTCGCGAAGGGACGGGCTTCGGCTGCACCGAGGCGCCACGCGGCATTTGCTGGCACCGCTACGAGTTCGAGGCCGATGGCACGATCCGCCGCGCACGCATCGTCCCCCCCACATCGCAGAACCAGCCGAGCATCGAGGCCGATCTTGCGGCAGTGGCGGGCACCATGGTGGATAGTCCGGACGACGAGATCCGGCACCGGTGCGAGCAAACCATCCGCAACTACGATCCGTGCATCTCCTGCTCGACCCATTTCCTCAAACTCTCGATCCGGCGCTCATGACCGGGCCCGCGGCACCGCGCAATGTTCTGGTAGCTTGCCTTGGCAATCCAGATCGCGGCGACGACGGGATCGGCCTGCTCGTGGCGCAAAAGCTCGAAACGCTGCTGCCCGCGGGCGTGGCGTTTCTTTGGCGGCGCGGCGACATGTTTTCGTTGATCGGGGATTTCGAGGGATACCGCGCGCTCGTCTGTGTCGACGCCGCCGCGCCAATGGGTTCGCCGGGCCGCATTCACCGGATCGATACGACAAACGGCGAGGTGCCGCGAGAGCTTCTGGCAACCTCCACCCACAGCTTTGGCCTCCCCGATGCGATTGAACTCGCCCGCACGCTTGACCGCGCGCCGCAAAGCATCGTCATTTATGCTGTCGAAGGCTTACGCTTCGACGCCGGCGCCGCCATGACATGCGCAGTCGCCGCTGCCGCGGAAGAAGTCGCCCGCCTCGCCGCCGCCGAGGCTGGGCGGTTGTCCGCCGAGTAGCGGCAAGGCCATCGCTCGCCGCGTCTTTGCGAGTTCCGCACCGGCCGGGGCCGGCCCTTCTGGATGAAACTGTCCGGCGCCGCTTCAGCTACACGATTAGACCGAACTTCCGGCGCGATTTTCGGGCAAGCATTTGATTTTTTGTGGAGAACGGCGTTTCCAGCCGATTTTTGTAGGCATGTAAACAACGTATTTTTCATTGCGTAGCAGCGCAAATCATGAGATGCGTATCTCATGTACGTGACAAGGGTCCCCAACCGCTCCTCCCCGCCTGCCGTTTTGCTGCGCGAGAGCTATCGCGACGGCAGCAGGGTGAAGACGCGTACGCTCGCCAATCTCACGGACTGGCCTGATGCCAAGGTCGAAGCGTTACGCAGGGTGCTGAAGGGCGAGACCGCCGTCGTGTCAGCGGACGAGCTTCGCATCGAACGCTCGCTGCCGCACGGCCATGTGGCTGCCATTTTGGGCATGGCGAGGAAGCTTGGCCTCCACAAGCTCTTGCGGGGTTTGCCGTCACGGCTCGCGGAGCTTGCACTGGCCATGATCGTGGCGCGGGTCATCGAGCCTGCGGCCAAGCTCGCAACGGCGCGTCAGTTGAGCGACGCTACCGCTGCCCATTCGCTGGGGGCGGTGCTGGAACTGGGGGCTGTGGACGAGGACGAGCTTTACGCTGCGCTCGATCTGCTTGGCGAGGCGCAGCCCAAGATCGAGAAAACCCTGGCCAAGCGGCATCTACGCGACGGCTGCCTGGTTCTTTACGATCTAACGTCGAGCTATCTCGAAGGCAGCCACTGCGAGCTTGGGCGCTTCGGCTACAGCCGCGACGGCAAAAAGGACAAGCTGCAAATCGTCTTCGGCCTGCTCTGTGCCGCCGATGGCTGTCCGGTTGCGGTGGAGGTGTTCGACGGCAACACGGGCGATCCTTCAACCTTGGCGGCGCAAGTCACCAAACTGAAAGAACGCTTTGGCTTATCCCGCGTGGTGCTCGTGGGCGATCGCGGCATGATTACCGAGGCAAGGATCGGGGAAGACCTCGCCCCTGCCGGTCTCGACTGGCTAACGGCGTTGCGGGCGCCTGCCATCCAGGCTCTGGCGGCGGACAATGGCCCGTTGCAGCTCTCGCTCTTCGACGAACGCGACAGAGCGAACGTTTATCGTGAGCGGCAAGCGCTCACTCGTGCGGAGATCGCCTCGCCGGATTACCCCGGCGAGCGGCTGATTGTCTGCCGCAACAAAGCCCTGGCCGCCGAACGCGCCCGCAAACGCGAGGAGCTGCTTGCCGCCACCGAGGCGGATCTAGCCCGCATCGCGGCCAGCGTAAAGCGCGGGCGCGCGCCGTTGCAGGGCGCGGACAAAATCGGCTTGAAGGTTGGCGCCGTACTTGGCAAGCGCAAGATGGCCAAGCACTTCGAGCTGACCATCGCCGATGCATCCTTCACTTACACCCGCAACGAGGCCTCGATCCAAAAGGAAGCCGCCCTTGACGGCTTTTATGTGCTGAGGACCAGCGTCCCGGCTGAAACGCTCGGCGCCGCTGCCGTTGTCTCGGTCTATAAGAGCCTGGCCCAAGTGGAACGCGCCTTCCGCTCCATGAAGACCGTGGTCCTCGAAGTCCGCCCCCTTCACCACCGTCTCGCCGGACGGGTGCGCGCCCATGTCTTCTTGTGCATGCTCGCCTATTACCTGGTCTGGCACATGCGCAAGGCTTTGGCGCCGTTACTCTTCGAGGATCACGATAAGGAAAATGCCGGCAAGGCACGCTCCTCGCCCGTGGCGCCCGCCAAAGTCTCCACCGCAGCCAAAGCCAAGGCAGCCTCGCGCAAGACCGCCGATGGCCTTCCCGTACATAGCTTCCGCACCCTGTTGCAGGACCTGGCAACCCTCACCCGCAACACGGTCCGCATGGGGAATGCACCGCAGGCCATCATGCTCGCAAGTCCAACCCCCATTCAGCAGGAGGTCTTCGCCAAACTGCAGGTTCCGCTCACCGTGTAGGCAGAGCCGATAAGTCGTTAAGCCATCTTCTCTCGATGGATCAATGACTTATGCATTCGCTGCCTCGGAAGTTCGGATTAGAAGAATCGCCCCGGAGCAACCCGGAGGCAACAACCGCATGCCGGTTCCCGTTTGTTGCGGCGGGGCAAAAGCGCATCGCGACGACGAAGGAACATCAACTTTGCTGAAGCCATTCGACAAGCTTCTGCGTGACCGGATCGGGGCGCTCCAGCGTCGAAAGATGCCCGCAATCCGGCACCGTTTCCAGGCGGGCGCCGGGAATACCTTGGGCGATCTCCCGCGCGAGCGCCGGCGGGGTCAGCTCGTCGCCATCGCCAACCAGCACAAGCGTCCGGCACTTTATCGCCGCAAGCCCCGGCCGCGAGTCCGGCCTGCCCATGTTGGCGGTCTGCTGCCGGATGAAGGCTTCCGCGCCCGTTTCGGCGGCCATCTCTTCCACGATGGCCCTCAACTCCGCGTCTTCCCTCCGGCGGGCATGCACCAACCCGGGGAACATGAGCGCGGGGATGGCGGCAAACTCGCCTTGCTGCGCCATACCGATCCGGCCACGCCGGCCGCCGGCTTGCTCCGGCGTATCGGCCCTCGCGGACGTGTCGAGCAAGGCCAGTTTGAGCACCCGCTCCGGCGTCTGCCGCATGATCTCAAAAGCGATGTAGCCGCCCATGGAAAGGCCGGCCAGCGCGAAGCGGGGCGGGGCATCGGCGAGGATCGCCCGCGCAAGCCCGGCAATCGTGCTCTCGCGCGTATGATTGGCCACCGTGACGGGGCCGAAACGCCAGAGGGCGGGGATCTGGCGCTCGTATAGCCGTGCGGTCGCGATGAGGCCTGGGATCAACAGAGTTGGAAGCGAATTCATAAACGAAGCCCTTTCGCCGATGTTCGCGGCGTAGAATGAGTGTGGGAAGAGCCCCTCACCCCAGCCCTCCCCAAAGAAAGAGGGAGCAGGCTGCGACCCGCTCCACAAGGAAAGCCGCGGTTCTAGCGTCCCCTCGCCCTTACGGGGAGAGGGATAGGGTGAGGGGGCCTTAGGCTAGAACTTAAGCCGCCAGCCCCGAAAACTCAAATCCCGGCGCTGCGAGCGTCTGCCCCAAAACCGCTGCTTTTCCGATGCGACCGGACCTCAAAGAACAACGCTTGCCCGATCACCGCCTTCACCGTACCGGCGCTGAAAGGTTTCGCGATCAGGAAGGCCGGTTCCGGCTTCGATCCCGTGAGCAGCATCTCCGCGTGGCCGGTTATGAAGATGACTGGAACTTCGAGCTCACCCAAAATTTCGTTCACGGCCTCGACACCCGAGCTGCCATCGGCGAGCTGAATGTCCGACAAGATCAACGTGGGCCGTCTCTCATGCGCGAGTTTCAGCGCGTCCCGGTAGGTGCGGGCGATACCGGTGACATGGTGGCCGGAATTGGTCACCAGGTCTTTGAGGTCCGCCGCGATTAACGGTTCGTCCTCGATAATCAGGATGTCAGCGGGCTCGATTTGGCCGGCGATTTCTCGATCCGCGGCCGCGACGAGCGCTGCGGCGTCCTCGGCATCGGTGTCCAGGATTTTGGCGATGGCCGAGGCATCGAAGCCTTCGACCGACAGAAGCAGGAACGCCTGCCTCGGCTTTGGCGTCAGCGACTGCAACCCGCGCATGGCTTCGGTCTGTTCCAGCCTGAAAGCGGGGAACGCATTCGCGTCCACGGAATTCCATATCTTCAGGAATAGCTTATAGAGGGCGATCTTGGAATCCATGTCCAACGGAAACATGGATGGGTCCTCGGCCAGCGCTTCGAGCAGTGCCACAACATAGGCGTCCCCGCTCTCCTGAGACCCCGAAAGGGCTCGCGCGAAGCGGCGCAGCGAAGGCAGATGCGGAGCGATAGATTGAGATACCGTCATTGGCGTTGCTCCTAAACTATAGCCGCGGCGTAGTTGCATCCCCGTTGCAACAAACATGCGGGAAACGTGTTCCACGAGGTGAACATCGATTTAAGGCGATACACTCAATGTCCGGTGCCACCGGCGACCCAGGCAAAGGATTTGATATTATGGACGCATGCGGCGACAGCGAGGAGGACGTGCTCCTTCCGGCTCAAGAACCCCGGCAGCACCGGACCATTCAAGGCTCACCCCACGAAGGGCTGGCGGCCCGCGCGCGGTCGCTGCCCGAAGAGGTGCTGGATGGGGGGAGAAGGAAGCGCCGCGCAGGCGCAGCCTCTGCGAAGGGCGGTTTGGACGAGGCGCGATTTACGGCTGGCATCGTCCGGTTTTACGAGGCCGTTCTCAATGAGCCCATCCCTGAGAAGATGCTTAGCCTGATCGGGGAGATCGCGAAGCGGGAGCGGAAATCATGAACGATCACGCAGCCTTGCGTGACGAGCTGGTCAAATGGATTCCAAATTTGCGCGCATTTGCGCTTTCGCTAACGCAAAGCGCGCATCATTCCGACGATCTCGTTCAGGATACGCTTGTCAAGGCTCTGTCCAATCTGGACAAGTTCCGGATGGGCACGAACTTGCGGGCCTGGCTGTTCACCATCCTGCGCAACAGCTTCTACAACGACATCCGCTATAAGAAATATCACCAAACCGCCCCCCTGGACGATATCGATCCAGGCTATCTGGAGCTGCGGGCGACACAGGACAAATACATTGAGTTCCAGGACGTGCTGAAGAGCTTGGGCCGGCTCGTTCCCGAGCAGCGCGAGGCTATCATCCTGATCGCCGCCGAGGGGCTGTCCTATGAGGAGGCTGCCGCGGTTTGCAATTGCCCGGTCGGCACGGTCAAGAGCCGGCTGAGCCGCGCACGCCAGCGCCTTGAAGAATACGCCAATGGCGAGCATGCCAGGGCGGAGCCGGTGCCTTGATCTCCTGCTGCGCCGGAGCTGGTCCTGCCGGGGCGCCTTGGGGTGCATCGCAATTTTGGCGGGCGCCTCAATCGGCTTGGCGGCGCTTTCGGAACTCGAAGATACCGACGCCGTAACGGCAGCCGAAATAGCCCTTGGTTGCGAGATCGGCGGTGGGACAGTTTTCGTGCAGGCCGCCGCCATCGTCAACGCAACTGAACCTAGGTCCGGCAGTTGAAACTGTCTCTCGCGCGACCGCCACCGTGCGGGTGAAGGCGGCAACTCACAGGCCGTGAGTGTTATTCCAAATCCGCCCGATTGCTTCCCCAGCCGTCATCCCGGAAACGCCAACGGCGTTATCCGGGATCGGTCCTGCCCCCGCAATTTGCTCCTTCGCACGCAAAATATGCAGTTCGCCGCCTCTGATGCTTTTGGGCGACAGGCGCTCGCTTGCATACCAGAAGCGCAAGCATTGCAATACTCGCGTGTTGTATCCTGTTGTATATAAGATCTGGGCCTTGAACGAGCGCTGAACCTGCCTGCGCCGTCAAGTCGCACCTGCTTAGGGTAAGGGGCACAGAGAATGAATATTTCCTGCAAGCGCGCCGGACTGGCGGCTGTTTCCGCGATGAGCGTTGCAATTTTGCTGTCCGGCGCCGGCCATGCCGCAGACCTCGGCGGCCCAGACAGCCTGAAAGACGCACCAGATTCCGTGGCCGATGCGCATGGCGGAAACGTTCACTCGACGATCCCGGCCGGCGTCAGCGGCGCCGCGATGGTGGGTCAGGGCGAAGGCATGGCGATGTACATGCCGATGGTCATGGGCATGGACGGCAACTATATCGGCACGGGCAAGGTTTCGACGGCAACGCTGCTTAATACCTTAAACCAGTCGGGGGGCGGGCCGAAATATCTGCGCATGGTGCCGGATAGCATGACCGGGCAGATGCACATGCTTGGCGTCATGTATGGTGTGACAGACGCCATCAACGTGATGGTCATGGGCGGTTACACCGAAAAAGACATGACCATGACGACCTATTCCAACCCAACGCCCCCAAAGCCCCCGTCGGTGGTCGGCACGCGGACCTATACGACCGAGGGCATTAGCGATACTTCGGTGTCAGGCCTTTTCCGGCTCTACGACGACGGCATCAATCACGTCCACCTGAACTTCGGCGTCAGCCTGCCAACCGGCGACATAACCCAGCAAATGAATATGCTGAGCCCAGGCAATGGCAATATGCTGATGCGCGCCGCTTATGGAATGCAGCTTGGAACGGGGACAGTGGACCTCATGCCCGGCTTGACCTACACGGGTAACAAGCATCTGTGGTCGTGGGGCGCAGCCTATCGCGGGCGTTTCGCGCTGGACAATAACGACGAGGGCTACCATTGGGGCGACAGCCATCTGCTCACGGGCTGGGTTGGCTACACGTTCTTCCCAGGCATCACGGCGACCGCTCGCGTTGCGGGAACCGTTCAGGGCAAGATCGAGGGCAAAGACCCGCAGATTTTCGGCGGAATGGAAGGGGCGAATCCGGCCTGGTACGGCGGCGAGGTGGTCAACATGTTCGGCGGCGTCGAAGTCGCGGGCCATGAGTTCGGGCTCGGCCACACGCGCTTTGCAATCGAAGCCGGCGCGCCGGTCTATCAGAACCTGAACGGTCCGCAAATGGGCCAAGATTGGCAGCTTAATGCTGTCGCCGCGGTTCGCTTCTAGAGCCTGTCCGATTTTGAAGGGCGCTTTACCCCCTCGCCCCGATCCTCGCCCCACCGCATCCGCTAGCGGGTGCGGTGGGGCGAGGGAGTTTGCAGCGGCCCTCTCCTCCAGGGCGGCGGCAGTCCTGGAGTCCCCTCCGGCAGGGGGGCAGGGTGAGGGGGCTTTTTCTTGGCACACTCTCGCTAGCGGCCGTGGTTGGTATTTGACTTCAGAAAGAGGGTTCAAAATGAAAAGCTGGATGGCGGTTCTCTTGGCGTGTCTCACCCTGGGCGGCGGGGCGGCTCTTGCGCAGACGCCGCCGGAAATGCCCATGGATCACAGCCATATGGGCGATTCCGATCATATTATGAGTTCGGATGGCGCCTTCCATCGCCGGTTCGACGATGCGGAAAAGTGGGCCAAGCAGTTCGACAATCCCGAGCGTGACGCGTGGCAAAAGCCGGACGAGGTTGTGGAGGCGCTGGGCTTGACGCCGGCCATGAGCGTGGCCGACATCGGCGCGGGCACCGGCTATTTCGCCGCCAGGATCGCCAAGCGCGTGGCCCAAGGAAAGGTGTTCGCCGCCGATATCGAGCCGGACATGGTGCGCTATCTCGGCGAGCGGGCCGGGCGCGAGCATCTGGCCAATATCGTGCCGGTTCAGACAGGCGATGACGCCGCGAACCTGCCCGAACCCGTCGACCTTATTCTTGTGGTGGACACCTACCATCACATCGGAAACCGGACGCGATACTTCGCCAAGCTGCTAGCATCGCTGCGTCCCGGCGGCCGGCTCGTCATCATCGACTTCAAGGCCGATTCGCCGAACGGCCCGCCGGTGCAGCATCGCATCCCGCCGGAAAAGGTCGCCGAAGAACTCGGCGCGGCCGGATATGCGCTGAGCGAGACGCGCCCGATCCTCCCGCGGCAATATTTCCTCGTCTTCCAGAAGCGCGGCTCATAAGCGAGGCCCGCCGAGTCCTTTAACGCCGCGGTTCTTGATGAGTTCGGAGCCGCGACTTCAGGCCGGCTGCTGCCCTTTGGGTCACTCGCCAGAATATCTCTTGCTAGAGGTTGACCGGGTTGCGCGACCCAATTCCAGAGCACGGGGATCGCGAACGCGCTTTTCCCTTCACTTCATTGCAGAAGACCGCGCCAACCGTGAGATAAACGCGGCGTGGCAGTTTGTGGCAGGCAAACAGCTCGCCGTATGTAAGCAGCGTGACAGCGCCTCCAATAAGAAATCAGGCACCGGCTCCGACAGAATATCTTCGCCGATTTTTGCAAGGAGATAATCGAGCCCTCCAACTCCAATGGACTCTCGTAATGAAGATCGATTGCTATTCGGGAACAGCTCATGCTCACGTGGATGATTTCCCGTTGCAAGGCTTCCGCCGGCATTCTCAGACGGTGTGACCTCAAACAGGTCGCGCCGCAATTTCCTGGTGTCTACCAACCAACTAGATGACATGCCCATACCTTCGAAATCGTGACGAAACAGATGCTATCAAGGTTTGCGGCGCTGCCTGTGAGGCCAGCAAAGGCTAAGCTCTATTTGACCTTCCTGCAATGCGTATGGGGAAAACGAATCAGCTTTTGATTTAATCCATGAACGCATCACAGCAAGAGTAAGTCCTATTTTCTGGTGTTGATAGAAGTTACCTGACGCTCATGCAGGTTGTACGCAATACGTGCACTATGTTTAGCGCTAGGTTCATTAATATACTAAGCAGATGTCGTGTGCCAAAAGAAATAAGCATTTCGGATTGATTTAAATCAATACCTATGTGCCAATTTTGAATAATATAGTTAATATAGCGTAAGCGTTGCCGTAGATACACTGCGATGGTGGAGCGTAGCATGTTGGGTAACAGCCATAGAGTGATTCCTGCAACCTTCTTTGAAGATCCCAAGGAAGATGATGCTTTCCTGGAAGCGATCGGCCAATTTAGGAGTGCACTGATTATTGCGTATGACCAAGCGCTTAAGAAGGGCATGAGCTCAGGTTCTGCTCTCGCGGCCATATTCGACTGGATGTCGTTGGAATTCGAGAGAACCGCACACATCGATGACTGAAACGCCAAGCGGCCGATGTGCGAGCGAGCAATTTGAATTGGCGCTGATTGCGGGTCGTTACCTGCTTCGGGTTAGGGCTGAGCCTTTTAACGCTGCGGCCGTGGCCCCTGGAGGATGGAGCCACGGCCGTCCGGGGTGGGGGTCCGGAAATCAAACCATTGAACTGGCGAGCTTATCGCGCCAGCCGGGGAACAGCTTATCCGCGTCGTTCGGGAAGCTCATGAACGCGCGGGCGAACTCGCGGTGGTCGCGCGCGAACTCGATGGGGTCCGCCTTCGCGCGCCAGCACTGCTCCGCCTGCCGCAGCGACAAGGCCCCAGCCGCGCCGCCGTCGACATGGCCGAAAGCACCGCCGCCGGCCGTCATGATCAGGTTCGAGTGGCCGAGATTTGAGAAGAAGCCGGGCATGCGGAGCGCGTTCATGCCGCCTGAAATGATCGGCGTGGTCGGGTTCATGCCGAGCCACTCCTGGCGATAGATACGGCCCCTCGGCGCTGTCCTGCGTAATCATGTGGGCGATGTTGCGGTCCTCTGCGGTCGCCCTCCATCTTGCCGTAGCCCATGGTGCCGGTGTGGATGCCGGACGCGCCTTGCAGCCGCGCCATCTTGCTCAGCACAAAGGCGGTGTAACCGCGCTTCGAATTCGGCGAGGTGACAGCGCCGTGGCCCGCGCGGTGATAGTGCAGGTACTGCTTGGGGAAGTGGCGGCGTGCGGTGGTGACGGCGGCGGGGCCGGCGACATAGCCATCGACCAGGAAAGCGACGTGGTCGGCATTCTCGCCCGAAGGTCTCGAGGATAAACTCGCCGCGCGCGATCATCTCGCGGTAGTCGTCGGCGGTGATGTTGAACGAGAACAGCTTCGCCTGCCCGGTCTTGTCCTGCGCCTCGCACCATGGCGTCGCGGACCGCGAGCACGGTCTCCTTGAACGGCGCGAACACCTGGTTGCCCTGCGGCTCGTCGTTCTTGATGAAGTCGCCGCCGAGCCAGAAATCGTAGCAGGCGTTGGCGAACGGCTTCGGGCGCAGGCCCAGCTTCGGCTTGATGATGGTGCCAACGATGAAGCCGCCATCGACCACGGGGCGGCCGAGGACGCGCCACAGGTCCATGATGGTGGTGGACGGGCCGTCGAACAGCTTGAGCAGCGCGGGCGGCATGTAGAAATCGTACATCTTGCCGTATTCGACGTCGCCCATGCCCTGGTTGTTGCCGATGGTCAGCGTCAGGAACGAGGCGATCATCGCCCGGCCGTCGATGATGTTGCGGTCGAACAGCTCGATCGGGTAGGCGATCTTCGTGAGCTCCTTGGCCTCGTCGATCTTGTAGACGAGGGCGTCGATGCTCTTGGTGAAGTCGTCGGTGGTCACGACCTCGACATTGGTTCCGGTCGAGGATTCGGCGGCGAAATGGGCCGCCGTCTCAAGATAGCCGTACCCGGCCTTGGGCTTCATGATGTACGCGCAGAGGACATGGTGCCCCCCGGCGATCAGATCGCTCTCCTTGAGAGCGAGATTCGAATAGCGTGCTGACTGGTCCATGGCTTGGTTCCCTCGCGAAATCTGCGCCGGATGCGCTCATTGCGGTGCTCCCATTTAATTTGCACCGCTGTTACCCTTTAGTAAATTTCAATAATGTTTCCATGATCGAAAGGAAATCTTACGGCTCGGTGGCACGTCCAAATCAAGCTCTAGCACAATACCCGTCATCGCGAGGCGGCCCTGGGCCGCGGCGCGCGTCCAGAAGCTGGCGCCGGGTGTGCGGCTTCTGGATTACTTCGAGGCTTCGCCCCTCGCAATGACGGAGGACGGCCGGACTTATGGAGACAGGTAGAAGCTCCGGTTGCTGACTGCCATTTTTGGCAATTCGGCCCGCTTGTGCCCGTAATCGCAATGCGCCCCTTGCGGGAGAATAGCTGAAGATGCCAGCTGGAGGTGCGGAAATACACGATTATTCGTCAGATAGCAGAGGATAGCGCTGAGTAAAAATGCCGCGCCCCGCCTAGTTTTCCTAAATACTGCCATAACGTCGGGGCAGCATGCCCAATTACTTAAAAAAGGCAGAGAACGATGAAAGAGCCTGATAGCAAAGTGCCGGGCCTCCCCTCTCTGGAAGAAGTCCGGGAATGGCGGCGCAAGATGGATGAAGCCCAGGAAAACTGCGTGGCGTACAGCTTAAGCGCTGAAGGTTTCGATCACATCCTCCGCATGGCCGAAGCGGAACGCTATTACGAAAAACAGGGGCTGTTGTAGCGATCCAGACCGGGCGCAATGGGAACGGTGGAGTAACGGCCGCAAATGCGCTCCCAAAACCCGGATTTCTCCTGGGCCGCCAGGGGTTGCACACATTTTCTTCCGTGGATGGCCAAAGAAAGCGGTGCCATTCCGCAGGGTCTGCGCTCGCGTTTTGCCGGCACGCCGCCCTTATGCTAAAGATAAATGGACCCTCAGCCTTACGCCCATGACAATGCCGGGCATAAGGAAAAGCCCCACTTACGAGGAAGCCATGCCCTTGCGAGATATTCTCGTCCATCTCGATTCCAGCCCCAGAACCGCCGAGCGGCTGGCCCTGGCGCTCCACCTTGCGAAGCCCGGCAATGCCAGGCTCGCCGGGGTCTTCGCCCAGCGCGCAAGCGCCTATCAGGTCGGTGTCGTGGCGGTGTGGCCGCCCGAAAGCTATACACAAGCTGCCAATGCAAGCCGCGAGCAGTTCGAGGCCGCTGTTGCAGGGTTCGGGAATGCGCGGTGGATCGACATCAACCGGGGCAGCGACCACGAAATCGTACATCATTTGACCGAGGCCGCGCGGCACTACGATCTCACCATCCTTGGCCAGGAAGACGAGGACGCCCCCAAGATCGTGCCGCGGGAGCTGATCGAGGAACTCATCGTCGAATCCGGCCGGCCGGTTCTGGTGGTGCCCTATGCGGGCCATTTCAGCGATACGGGCGCCCGGCCGCTGGTGGCCTGGAACGAGGCCCGTTCCGCCGCGCGCGCGTTGAACGACGGCCTGGTGCTGGTGCAAGCCAACGCGAAAGTTACAGTCGTGTCGATGGGAACGGGGACCGAGCCCCAGAAGCTTTCCGCGGAGCGCGTCGGCGAGCATTTGAAGGCGCATAATCTCGATACCGAGGTCGAGTACATGCAGGTCACCGAGGTTGGCGTCATGGACACCTTGCTCAACCTCGCCGCCGACAAGGCCGCCGATCTGATTATCATGGGCGCATTCGGCGGATATGGCTATCCGCTCCTAAGCCGCGGCAGCGGCACACGCTACATGCTGCGCCACATGACGGTGCCGTGCCTTTTCTCGCATTGAGATGCCCATCCTCGCGGGAGAGGGGCAGGGGTGAGGGGGCACAAAAGCGGAAGCATCGGGGTAATCGAGTGGCATCTTTCCGCTTTGGTGCCCAACGGCTTATGGAATGCGCACCTGGCTGAGCCGGCTGACCGTCTCGCCGGAACACCCATTGTCCGGGCACAGATTGATGAGATAGCAGTTCCTGGCTGTGTCCGCCTTATAGTCGAGTTCGCCTTCGACCAGAACGCCGATCAGCTTCTTGGTCGTCTGGTCGTACACGCCTGAGCCGGAGTTGCCGCCGAAAGTATCGAGATTGGCAACGAACCACGCCTCGTTCGAGGCATCGCGAACCGTGGCGCCCGCCGCGTATTTGAGCGGCATCCCTGCTGGAAATCCCATGACGAAGACCCGCGCTCCCTTGGTTACGGGTGCGGTTTCCCAGTTCGAGACCGGTTCGGCTATGGATGCCGGCACCGGCCTGTCGAGGCGAACCAGCGCCCAGTCGTGCCGGCGGGCATCGGCATTGTCGCCGCTCTCGCCGCCAACGACCGCTTTCCCGGTGAAAACGTTGGCCGCCGGCATCGCGGTTGGGTCCGCATCCGGCTTTTGCATGAGGTAGCCGAATACGAATTTGACACCGGAGACATTGGGCGGGAGCGCTTCATTGCCCGAAATCTCGCGGACGCAATGGCCGGCAGTCAGCACCGTATCGGGCCGCACCAGCGTGCCGGAACAGAAAGCGCCCGAGGGCTGGCCGGCGAACTTCACTGGTGGCGTGGTTGAGCAAAGGCGCCTGGTTTCCTGGAAGGACTTGGCGTTGATGTGGACCGTTCCGCCAGCCGGTGCGTCGAGCTTGGAGGCATCGAACAGAGCGACGGATGCATGCGCCAATGGCTCAAGGCCCGCGGCGGACGATACCTGATACCAGTCCCTGCGGTCGTCGGCGCCGTAAATCGACCGGCTCATGGCGTGCGCCGCGGTCAACAGTTGCGCGTCGTCGAGCGAGGCCAATCCGCTGGGGGCCGCGCCGCTGGTCAGCCCGCGAGTCGCCGTAATGGACCTTGCCGTGCCCCTGCTCTTTTGGAGGCGGCGCTCGATCTCCTTGCGCAAATCCTCGTCGCTTGCGCCTTTCACGGCGGCGATTGCCTTGTCCATGCTGTCTGCACGGGCGGTCCCGGCGGCAGGCATTCCGGCGAGAAAGAAGGATAGCGCGCATGCAAAAGTATGCAGCCGGTCCCGGTTTCTTGTCAGCATCTCTCCCCTCTCCTGGGTCGTTACCATTTCGGTTTCAGAAGCTTGTCTTGCAGTACATAGCCGGCGAGACTGCCGTCTTGGGCAATTTCGGCGCAACCATCCATTGCGGCGGTCACGCCAACCGGCCCACCGTTCGCGCGCGCCGCCAGGCACAAAGTCGAAAGGCACGCAAGAATCGCGATTAACCGCACGGTTCGCCTCCCAGCCGCTCGCTTCCGCAAATAAGCATATGAATAGGATAGAGCCAGCAGAATATCCACGATCCGCTGTCCATCAACTTAATTTAAATTGGCGATGTGTCGCCCTGGCATAGGCGGCGCACGCCGCTTTCCGTCATCGCGAGGCTGTCTTGGCCGCCGTGGCCATGGGCCAACGGAAGCGCGCGGGTTAATGCCGGTTGGCCTCGTCTTCGGCTTTCAGCTCCTTTTTCGAAAGCTTGCCGATCAGCGTCTTCGGTAACTCCTCGCGGAACACGATCTGGGCAGGCATTTCAATCTTCGAAATGCGCGGCTTGAGGAACTCCATGATATCCTCGGCCGTGGCCTGATGGTCCGAGCGGAGCTTCACGAAAGCCTTCGGCGCTTCGCCGCGATAGGCGTCGGGGACGCCGATAACCGTCACCTCCTCAACCGCGGGGTGCTCGTAGATGGCCTCCTCGATGCGCCGCGGATAGACGTTGAAGCCCGAGCAAAGAATGAGATCCTTGATCCGGTCGACGATGAACGTAAAGCCGTCGCTGTCCATATAGGCGACGTCGCCTGTGCGGAAGAACTGCCCGGTGAAGGTTGCGGCCGTTTCCTGGGGTTTATTCCAGTATCCCTTCATCACCTGCGGGCCCGCGATGCAAATCTCGCCCTTTTCGCCAAGCGGAACCTCCTCGGCCGGATTTCCAAGCGCACGCAACGACATGACCGTGCCAGGCACGGGCAAGCCGATAGAGCCCTCCTTGATGGGGCCGTTCACCGGATTGATGTGCGTTACCGGCGAGGTCTCGGAGAGGCCGTATCCCTCGACCAGCGCGCAGCCCGACACGCGTTCGAACTCGCGCTTCACCTCAAGCGGCAGGGGCGCGCCGCCCGATATGCAGAATTTGAAGTGCGACAGGTCGTGCTTCTTGATATCCGGCGCCTTGGCGAGCGCGTTGAACAGGGTTGGCACGCCCGCCATGACGGTTGGCTGTGTTTTGTCGAACAGCTTCAACGCCTGCTTGAGCTCGAAGCGCGGCAGCAGGATCATCTGCGCGCCAATGCTGATGGCGAAATTCATCAGCCCGGTCATGGCGAGGACATGGAAGAAGGGTATGCAGCAAAAAAAGCGTTCCTGGCCGGGAAGCGCCATGTCGCCAAACCAGGCATGGCTTTGCTGCACGTTGATGGAAAGGTTGGAATGCGTGAGCATCGCGCCCTTGGGCGTGCCCGTGGTCCCGCCGGTATACTGGAGAACCGCGACATCGCCCGTATCGATCGCTGGAGCGTTGAAGCGGCCGTCATTGTTCTGCAGTTCGCGCGAGGAAACGATGCCCGGGCCGGAGTGCCACCGGGAGGCTTCGCTCCGTTTGAAGATGCGGAAGAGCATGCTTTTGAGGCCCGGCAGCATATCGGCAAACGGGACCACCACGGCATGCTTCAAAACACCCGCATCCAAAAGCGCCTTGGTCTTGGGGAAGGTCGCTTTGAGATCGAGCGTAACCATGATCTCCGCTTCCGCATCCTTCGCCTGATGGGTCAATTCAGGGATCGAATAGAGCGGATTGAAATTCACGACCGTGCCGCCGGCCTTCAGGATCGCGTAGTAATAGACGACGAAGCCTGGGCAGTTCGGGAACAGCAGCCCAACGCGCGTTCCTTTTTTGACGCCCAACGCTTGCAGGCCCTTTGCCGTGCAGTTGACCTGGTGCGCCAGCGCGGCATAGGTCATCGTCTGGCCGAAGAAACTGGTTGCGGGCCTTTCGCCGAAGCGCGCGGCGGCGTTGTCAAGCAGGGACGGCAAGGGTGTCGCCGTGAATTGCTGGAACCAGTCCACATTCGCGGGATAGTTCTTCAACCAAGGATAGGGGGACGAAGCCCCATTTCTCGCTGCCTTGCCATCAAGTTGAGCTTGGAGAGGGCTTTCCATCGCATTCGACCCTAGTGAACTTGCGGGAGTTTTTTGTTGCTGCCCAGCACTATACAGACCACGGCCGCTCACCGGAAGCTGTTTGTGCGCCGTTCAAGGTGGGAACGCCGGATGGCGATAAGCGAAGTTTTGGGAGGCTTTCCCCGTTAATTTACCGTGAAGTGCTGGCAAAGGTCCCGTTACAGGTCTTCGCTGGACTTGAGATAAGTTTACCGCTATCCCCTTCGCCACGCGCCTGCGCGGAAACGCATGGGCGGCACACAAATTCAGCTTGCGCGCCCCGGCCGGGCGCAGGGAGCCTGCAATGGACGACGTAGCAGAAAAGATCATCGCTATATTACGCAAGAATATGCGCGATCAGAGCAAAGAGGTCACGCTAGACACGAAGCTTACGGACCTTGATATCGAGTCCTTGGACCTCGCTGTGATCGTTTTCGATATTGAGGATACCTTCAATATTCAGATTCCCTACAACGCAAATGAGGAAGTTCAGGATTTTGCCACCGTCGGCTCGGTCGTGGAGCGGGTGAAGGCCGTTCTGGCAGGCTCTCAAGCATCCAACGCGGCCTAGAAGCGCCGCCTCAGGACTAGATATGGCACAAAACGGCAAGGCGCGCCGCGTCGCTGTTACCGGAACGGGCGTGGTTTCGCCGCTGGGGACAGGCGTGGCCAAGTTCTGGGCGGCGATAAAGCAGGGAGAATGCGGCGTCGGGCCGATACAGGGCATGGACCTGCAGGATCTGTATATCAGGATCGGGGGCGAGGTCCGCGATTTCGATCCTAGAACCCAGTGCAAATCCAAAGCCCTTTTTCTCGCCGACCGCTATTCGCAATATGCGGGCGCCGCCGCGGGCGAAGCGTTCCAGCAATCGGGTCTCGATATCCCCCTCAAGAATGGCGAGCGCGCGGCCTCGATCGTCGGCTCGGGCGCGGGCGGCCTCGCCACGATGGAAAAAGCCTACGAGGATATTTTCGTCCACAAGAAGAAGGCGACGCACCCGCTCACTTTGTTGCGCACCATCGGCAGTTCGGCCGCCGCGCATGTGAGCATCGAGCACGGCATCAAGGGGCCGGTTTTCGGCACCGTCAGCGCGTGCTCGACAGCGGCCCATGCCATCGGCCTCGCGTTCCAGATGATCCGGAGCGGCGCGGTGGACGTCGCGGTTGCGGGCGCGGGCGAAGCCACAATCACTTACGGGGCGATGCGTGCCTGGCAGGCCATGCGTGTCCTGTCCCCCGACGGCTGCTTTCCGTTTTCCAAGCGGCGCAACGGCACGGTGGTCGGCGAAGGCGCGGGTATCCTGGTGCTTGAGGACCTGGAGCATGCGCGGGCGCGGGGCGCAACCGTGCTCGCCGAGCTGTGCGGCTTTGGCATGACCTCGGATGCGTCCGACATGGTGAACCCGGACGTGGATGGCCCCACGCGCGCGATGCAGATCGCGCTGGACGATGCGAGGCTTTCTCCCGGCGATATCGGCTATCTGAACGCGCATGGCACGGCGACAACGGCCAACGATATCAACGAGACGCGCGCGATCAAAAAGGTGTTCGGGGCGCATGCCGGCCGGCTGCCGGTATCCTCGACGAAGTCGATGCACGGCCATTGCCTTGGCGCGGGCGGCGGCATCGAAGCCGTGGTCTGCGTTCACGCGATGCGGGAAGGCTTCATCCCGGCGACCATCGGCTTCGACGAGCCGGGGCCTGAGTGCGATCTCGACTACGTGCCGAACGAAGGCCGTCACCGCGAAATCGTCTACGCCATGTCCAATTCGTTCGCTTTCGGCGGACTGAATGCGGTCCTTGTTTTCGGTCCTGCCCCGAACTAGCTTCTAATGGGACGCTCTGTTGGCTCAATATAGGCACAATCGCCAGGGAAACGCATGCCGGTAATGTTCAACGAGCATACGCCTTTGGCTTGGATCGTATTCAATCTTGGTATTCTTGGAATTCTGGCGTTCGACCTGTTCCTGTTTCACCGGCAGCCCAGAGAGATTCCGGTGCGGGAAGCGCTTCGGGCAACGGCGGTGTACGTCGCACTGGCACTATGCTTCAACGCCTGGATTTATTGGCAGTCCGGCGAAGCAAAAGCCATCCAGTTCCTGACCGGGTACTTCATAGAATACGCACTCAGCATGGACAACATCTTGGTATTCGTTGTCATACTTGCGTATTTTCAGGTGCCGTCAGAATTGCAAATGCGCGTGCTGCTGTGGGGCATTCTCGGCTCCGTTGTTTTGCGCGGCATCTTCATCCTGGCTGGCCTGGCTCTGATCGAAGCCTTCGATTGGACGATAATCGTCCTGGGCTTTTTCCTGATATACACAGGCATCAAGACAATAAAGACCGGGGATGAGCCAAAGGACCTTCAAAAAAGCCGGATCGTCCGCGCTGTCCGGCTCTTCATTCCCGTAACCCCCGGCTACATTGGGCATAAGCTGTTCACCAGACGCTCCGGAATAGCTTTTGCAACCCCGCTTTTCCTCGTGCTCGTCGTGCTTAGCGTCACCGACATTCTGTTCGCCTTCGACTCCATCCCGGCAGTCTTCGCGATCACCCGCGATCCATTCATCGTTTACACGTCGAACGTCTTCGCGGTTCTGGGCTTGCGCGCGCTTTATTTCGCGCTTTCGGGGATGATCGATAAGTTCCGCTATTTGAAATTCGGCCTTTCGCTCGTCCTTATTTTTATAGGCATCAAGATGATCTACAACTATCTGCCTTGGCCGGATATCCCAACCGAATGGGCGCTCGCGGTTACCGCGGTTTTGATCTTCGGATCGATTGCTGCGTCCCTTATCTGGGGCGGGAATGGCGACGAGGAGGGGCCCGCAAGCAGGCCCCAGTAGCGGCTGGCATCGGTCTCTGGCGCACCATCGGCCGCCTCCTGTTAATACTGTTGGGCGGCATTTTTTTAGTTTCGGGCCGCTTTTTCAACTTTATACAATTATAGCATAGGACCTTTACTTATCCGTTAAGTGAAAATCGGCGCAAAAATAGAGAATAAGTCATTGATTTTATTTGGTATTCTGCGCGGGCGCGCCGGCCTGTGAATGGTTAATCCCGGACTTGCAAATATATTTAAACGGATTTTGGAGCCGTAGAATTCGGCCAAAAGCGGCAAAAGATTCGCAAAAAGTGGCGGGCGAAAAATACGCCGACGCCGCGTTTACCATGTGCGCATTAACCAAAGTAGGGCCTTACGCGAAATGCACGCTTCTTTAACCGGAGCGCATCCGTACTCGTTTTGCGCGGGCGCTTTCGAAAGCCCGCGACGGCCAAGGCCGCTGTGGCGATCCAAAGCAACGTGGGGCACTTCGCTCTGGACTGCCTCCACGGCCGCGCTGTGCTCGCCGTCGCAATGACGGCGATGCCAATCGAGCGTCCTGTGCTCTCGTGGTCAAAACCTGACAGTTGGCGCCATGCCCCAGGTCTCAGTTGGGTCGAGAGCGGCTGTGGCGGATTTTTCGCAGCTTCGCGCGCGCCAAGGCCGCTTCGAGATCGTAATGCGGTCTTCTCCGAAAAGGCCGAAACAATCCCGCAGATGCCCCGAGCGGACTCCGCGACCCTGAACGTCAAGCTGCCGCGAAGAGCGAAACTGGAAGTCGCGGCTTGGCCAATTGGGGCGCCGCTTCAGCGGCACCACGATGGTAAGTGCCGGGGCGAAAATATGCTGCCAGCCGAACCAAAAGATCCGCACGAAAAAAGAGGATACGGCAGCGGTCCAGATTGTCGACACAACATGCTTGCACAATGCCGGGGTTTATAGCGTTGGCGAGACGGCAAATGTTACGGATGCAAAGGGTTGCGAATATCCTAGTTGCGGCGATAATCCTCACCATCTTCAGCGGCGCCAGGGCGAAGGCGGAGGGGTTGGATGACATCGTCACCCTCAACAATCAAGCCATGCGACTCTTTAGCCAGGGCAAGTTGCCAGAGGCTGCCACGATCGCTGAACGCGCGCTGACGCTCGCAGACAGCGTGCTGGGCAAAGAGCACCCCGATACGCTCACTACCCTCGACAATCTGGTGAGGATTTACGAAGTCCAGCACCGTTACAGCGAGGCCGAGCCGCTTTTTAGGCGCGCCCTGGAAGGAAAAGTGCACGTGCTCGGTGAAGCGCATCCCGATACGCTTCAATACCTCAACAACCTGGCGGGGTACTATCGCAAAGACGGACGCTATGGCGAGGCCGGACGGCTTGACAAGCGTGCCCTGGCGGCGGCAGAGCGTGCACTCGGCGTGGATCATACCGACACACTCATCAGCGTTTACAATTTGGCGGAGGATTATCGCGGTCAAGGCCACTATGACGAAGCGGAACCGCTCTTTAAACGCGCCTTGAAGGGCTTTGTGCGCAGGTTCGGCAGAGACTGGCTCGCGCTCCATTGTGCCAAGAGCTTGGCGGAGTTCTATCGCGCCCAGGGACGTGAGGGCGAGGCCGATCCGCAAGCGCTGATCTCCGGTGCGGCCGGTGCCCGCGCGGACGGTTTGGACGAGGTTCCCGCCCTCAACCAGCAGGCCACAGAGTTCTTTCGCCAGAGCAAGTATACGGAGGCAGCCGCGATCGCCGAACGCACGTTAGCGCTTGCTGACAGCACGCTCGGCAAGGACCATCCAGATACGATCACCACCATCGAAAATCTACTGATCTTCTATCGTGCCGGAGGCCGCAATGCCGAGACCGAACCGCTCCTGAAACGCGTCATAAAGACATTCGAGCGCTTGGGCGGCAAGGACCATCCCGGCAGGCTTCGGCTCATCGGCGAGTTGGCGGATCTTTATCGCGCCCAAGGCCGCTTTGACGAAGCCGAACCGCTCTATAAGCTCATCATGGAGGCGAACGGGCGCATGCTAGGCATGCAACGCGCCGACACACATTTCAGCGTCCACAGGCTGGCCGATCTTTATCAGGACCAAGGCCGCTATGCGGAAGCAGAACTGCTCTATGAGCGCGTCCTGAAGGCGTTCGAGCAGGTGTTTGGCAAAGATGATCTCCACACACTTGGTTGCGCGGCCGATCTGGCGAGACTCTATCGCGCTCAGGGGCGTGACGTCGAAGCCGATGTATTGCTGAAGCGCATTGAGGAGGCAAGAACGCGCACGCCCGGGAAGTAGCGCCAGTCCGGTTTCCGGTCCACATGATGGGGACACTTTGCCAAGCGCTTGACGGCGATTTCCGGCAACAACCCACTGCGCCAGTCAGGCGCGCTTCGCGAGATCGCCCGCTTCAAGATCCGAAAGCCGCTGTGCTTAGGGTGGCAGGTTTTGAAGCCCGCCAAGTCCGCAATCGGCCTTGAGCCCGCTGCGCATATCTGGCTTGCCGCCCAATCAATGCCTGCGCCCAACGAGGAGCCGGCGCGGAGGTTGTCCCCTGAGACATTCTGGAATAGCATATCCACCCTAGACCGGCGTCGATACGCTGTGCGTCCCATACCGTGCATGCGGCGTAGGATTTTTTAAAATGGTAATCACTGTCGATGCGGAAACGGAAACCATCGCGCGCCATCTGGCGGCGCTGCGAGGTCAGACCATTGAAGCCGCGGTGCGCGCCGCTCTCCGGGCCGAATTAGTGCGCGCCCAAACAGAACGCAGCGCGAAGCCAACTCCTATGCTGACGCCTGCTCAGCTTGCAAAGATCGAGCACATGATGACTGTTATCGCCGCTTTGCCGCCCGCCAGCCATGAAGCAGGCGACCCCACAGCGTTTCTGTATGACGAAAACGGTTTGCCGCGCTGAAAATGGTCATCGATTCATCTGCGATTGCCGCCATCCTGTTTGCCGAACCTGAAGCCCGCGCCTTTTTAGCGGAGATAGCCGCGGCCGGGATTTGCCGCCTCTCGGCAGCCAATTTTGTCGAAGTGGGCATAGTCGTCCGCAGGGACGCGAGCGGAGCGCGAAAACGAGGCTTCGACGAATTGATTCGGACATTCCAAATCCAAATCGAGCCTGTGACCGAAGAACAGGCTGTCATCGCACTCGACGCTTACGAGAAGTTTGGCAAAGGTTCAGGCCATCCGGCCAGCCTGAATTACGGCGACTCATTTGCCTACGCTCTAGCAAAACAGTTCGGCGAGCCGCTGCTGTTCAAGGGCGAAGACTTTATCCATACCGATATATCGCCCGCATACTTGGCGGGACGCCCGGCCCCTAGTGGAGCGCCGTAAGCCCAGGGCGCTCAGCTCAAGTCCCGTCCCTCGCACTGCTCCCGCATAGGGGACCAACCGTTAGGTTTTGACCACTAGAGCCCGCTTTTGATGGAATCGAAAGCGGGCTCTAGCTTTTTGTTTTGCCGTGCGCTTTTTCGGAAAGCCGCTTCGCACTTTTCCGGACGCACTCTAGCGCGCGCGCTCCAGGATGGAGCAGAAGTTCGCCACCGCGGCGCCGCCCATGTTGAAGATGCCGGCGAGCTTCGCATCCGGGATCTGCATGCCGCCCGCTTCGCCCATCAGCTGCATCGAAGCCATGATGTGCATGGAGACGCCCGTCGCGCCGATGGGATGCCCCTTGGATTTGAGGCCGCCCGAGGGGTTCACCGGCAGCTTGCCCGTCTTTTCCGTCCAGCCCTCGCGAACCGCGATATGCCCCTTGCCCGGCTCCGTAAGCCCCATGGCTTCGTAGTGGATAAGCTCGGCGATGGTGAAGCAGTCGTGCGTTTCCGCAAGGCTCAGATCGGCAAGGGTCACGCCAGCCTGCCCCAGCGCCCCCGCCCATGCGCGCCTTGCGCCATCGAACGCCACCGGATCGCGCCTTGAGATGGGCAGAATATCGTTCGCGTGCGCGGTGCCGCGGAAACGGATCGCGCGCGGCGCATCGCCCGCCGCATCCTCCGCCACAAGCACTATTGCGGCAGCGCCATCCGAAACGAGCGAGCAATCGCTGCGGCGCAAAGGGTGCGTCACATAGGGGTTCTTTTCCGAGATTGTGTTGCAGAACTCGAAGCCAAGATCCTTGCGCATGTGTGCGAACGGGTTTTGCACGCCATTGCGGTGGTTCTTGGCGGCGATGCGGGCCAAATCTTCCGAGCGGTCGCCGTAGCGCTGAAAGTAGTTCTGGGCGATGCGGGCGAAGATGCCGGCGAAACCGCCCTCGACCTCCGCCTCTTCCTTGCGGTAGCTCGCGCCAAGCAAGATGTCGCCGGTCTCGGCCGTGGGCTTGGCCGTCATCTTCTCCGCGCCTACCACGAGCGCAACCTTGCCCTGCCCGGCTTCGAGGAAATTCAGCGCCGCGTAAATGGCCGCCGAGCCCGTCGCGCAGGCATCCTCAAGCCGGATCGCAGGCTTCGATGCCAGCGCGGGCTCGCTCAGCGCCGGAAGCGCGCCCTGAAAATCCTGCTTCTGGAAACCGTTGTTCATGACGCCCACGAAAATCCCATCGACCTCCCCTGGGGCAACTTGCGCATGATCGAGCGCAGGGCGGATCACGCGCGCCATCAGCGCCTCGGTATCCGGGTCTTCCAGCTTGCCAAAGGGCGAATGTGCCCAGCCTGTAATGAATGCCTTGCGCGCCATGCGATCCTCCTTCAGCGGTGATAGGCTAATATAGTTGCGGAACGAAAGTTCGCAAAGATGGAACTAATGCCAGAACGCCACCGGATGGCGAAAGAGCACGCCGCGCTAAAGGCGTCGAGCGCTTCCTGCTCGCAAGCTATCCCCGGCTATCTCTCCGGTTCAGCCGCTGCCTTTGTTAGAATGGCGGACATGAATTCCGAAGGCGTCTTACCGGCCTGGTCCGCTTTGTTACGTAGCGAGCGGTAAACGTCCGGAGTGAGAGGGACGGTCGCGAGAATTGACGATCCCGGCGCCAGGGTCTCCGAAGCAAGACGTTTGCGAACGAGCGCTCCGAATTCGTTAAGGCGATCCGATTTTGCCTCTGGGCTGAGAGAAGTGGCCGCGATAACCGGGCAGTAAGCCGCCATGAGTTCGTTTGTTATGTCTTCAAAAGATATTCCGGGACGTTCGCCTTTAAGTCTTACAATAAGTTCGCCAACCTCATTGCTCAGGTCCTGTCCTCCTCCAGCGAGTATCCTTGCCTGAACTGGAGATATGAGCGCGGCCACCGCTTCTTTGCCGGTTTTCGGACATTCGAACGCCGCGCCGGCCGATGGTAACCAGCCGAATACAAGAAGCGCGCTGACGATCTTAATTCCGAAGTGCAATGCTGGAATCTGGCGTCCGTTGGGGGGCCGGCGTGCCAGAGCCGCCGGTATCGGCTTCGCGATGCCCCCGCTTAAGCGAAGATCGATTGGAGTTGCGTTCATGTTACGTGCCATGCGGCAAGCGGCCGCTAAGGCGACAAAATGGCTAACGGTGCGCAATTTTCAATCGCTCAGCCGCGAGGCGTCAGCTAAGCCGCGTCGTCACATCGCGTTACATGTCTCGCTCACATTTGAAACTGAGAATATCTGAATGTGTGATAGGGCCAGCCAGGATGTATGAATAACCAAAGGGAGCCTCCTATGCCTCACATCAAGCGCATCGCACTTGTTTTTCTCCTCCTCATGCCCGGCCAGTTCGCGCCTCTTTGGGCTGAAGAAAGGGGGCCAGATGCGGGCCTCCAAATCGACATTCCTGTACCGCTCAGGGAATCGAAGGTGGTGTTCGACATGGACCATCTCGCCTTCGCGGGCGATCAGCCCATTGGCCTGACCCAGATGAAAACGATGATGGAGCGATATAAAGCCGCCCAGGTCCCCGTTCGCATCGTTGCGGTCTTTCATGGCGCGGCGGGCTACATGATGTTGAACGATGCGGCTTACGATAAGGCGCGCAAAGCGGAAAAGGGTAATCCACTCAAAGACCGGATCAAGGCGCTTCAAGAGGAAGGCGTCCAATTCGAGCTATGCGTGAATACCGCCAAGAGCAATGGCTGGGTGAACGCCGATCTGCTGCCCGGCGTCAAGGTGAACGGCGGGGCCATGCTGCGCATCGTCGGGCTTGTGCAAGACGGTTACGTTCAAGTCCAGCCCTAGCGCCGGGAGAGCGAGGAGGGGGGCAGGCCAGGCCGGCGAAGCTTAGGCTGTTGACTTAAGAGAAGAATTCATCCACTTCCGAAGCGGCGGGCCCAGAACGTCCAAGGGCCCGCTTGTCAAATGTGGCCGCAAGGGCAGCGGAAGCCGATGAACCAGAGAAAGAGGCGAGTCAGGGGGCACGTCATCGCCGACCTGAGCCTTCACCACGTCGCTTATGCGGTCGTCAAATGCGGCTACACGCTGGAATCGACGAAATCCGATTATGGCTACGACGCTCTGATCTTCACCTTCGGCGAGTCCGGCGAGGTGGAGAACGGATATATGTTTGTGCAGCTCAAAGCGACGGACCATATCGGCAAGTATCGGAAAGGCGGACGCTTTTCGTTCCCGGTCGCAAGGAAGGACGTCGACTTGTGGCAGGATGAGCCGTTTCCCGTCTATCTAATTTTATTCGACGCTTCCGCCGAAGCCGCATATTGGCTATACTTCCAGAAGTATCTTCAGCGGCACGGTGTGCGAGCGTCTGGCATAAAGGGAAATTGGATTTCCGTCGAGATGGACGCCTCGCAGCTTGTCGACGTAAACTCGGTGCGCGGCTGGCGCGCGGATAAAGCAGACGTGCTCGCGCAAATTGGATCGGTCAATCATGCCTAGAAAAGCCATTGCAGCGCTCGATTTGATCAACTTCATAGAAAGAATGGGGTTTGTCCGCCTAAGGGCAGGTAAAGGCGGGCACGCCCTCTTCAGGCATCAGGCGACAGGCCTCCTAGTCACGCTGCCAGCCGAAGCCAAGGAACTGCGCCCCGTTTTTGTCCGCGCAATTCAAAAGCAACTGGATAATTTCAATATCGTTTCTGAAGAAAAATTCGAGAAGATGCTTCGCGCCGCGGCCTGAGGCTACAGCATCCTGGCGGGCACCCTGCCGCCGTCTCAAACTCGCAGTTCCCCGCATGTGGGACAGCAGCCAGCTATCCGATCAAGGATTGCGGCGCGAGAACGACACAGCATAAGCGGCATCGCGCACATCGATCAACGGGTCGTCCGACGCCTCTATCCCATCGGTCAGGGCACCTGGAAGGAAGAGCAACGGCTTCTGTGCCTCCAGGCTGTCCGCGGCCACTTTGCCGATGGTTACGATGCCCATGTCCACCTCCTTGCGATCGCCAGGCCAAGGCTTCGTTGCATCGTTGGTGGGATCGCCAGGCGCCGCGAGTTGCGCTTTGAGATGGAAAGTCACCGGCCCCTTGCTCAGCCGCCCGGGCAACTCGCCGACAAGGAAGTCCGGAGCCTTCGTGCCTGCTTCAGCCGCGTCGAGATGAATGGAGCGCTCCGGCACCAGGTGATAGCGGAACGCCTGTCTCTCGCCAGCCTTGTTCACGAACACGAACGCGTTGATCCCGTAGTAGTCTTCATCGGCGAAACTGGCGGGTGTCGTTGCCGTGGCGCTAGCGGCGGCAACCGATGGGTGAGCCGCAATGAACTGCTCAAATTTCGTCGGTTTGGGAGCGTCCGGTGGACTGGCGGCAAGCGCCAGGTGCAAATCCCGGAAATCGGCGCCGTTGGAGACCGGAAAGAACTTGAGCGCGTTGATCACGATGTCGGTGTCGCTCCCATCCGGCAGATGAAACTTCATTGCGATGCCATGCGGGTTCGCATTTGAGCTTCCGTCCGGGATATTGGGCACGCCGGTGGCATCCGAAAAGCGCGCGGTCAGCGGGATCGTGCTTCCGCTAAAAAGCACTGCCCTGCTCAAGGATGCCGCCTCTGGGGAAGCCTTGAAGCTGCCCTCCGCGAACACGCCCTTGGCATGGTTGGCCCTGAAGCCTGGATGAACGCCAAAGGCTTTGTTCATGGCATCCACGATCTGCGTCGCGATAGGCTGATCGTCCGCCCGCGAGGTAGTGGGCCAGACGAGGCCAACCGCGACGAGCGTAGCCGTAACTATTTGCTTTTTCATCGCTCTCTTCCTTGCGGCGATTGAAACACTCTCGCCGCGGTTTTGGCGGAAAGCCGCTCGCTTGCCTGTGAGCGCGGTTAAACGGCCGTTATTTTCGCAAGAAGGCTTGACGCGGCCAAGGGAACATCCCTTAGTCATAAGAGCCAGTTGGCCGGATGGCCGCTGCTTGGGGGGCGCGCTGTGGCCGTTCGCGGTTGAAGCGCTTCCCTGGGTGGAGGAAAGTCCGGGCTCCACGGAAACACGGCGCCGGATAACGTCCGGCGGGGGCGACCCCAGGGAAAGTGCCACAGAAAGCAAACCGCTTTTTCGTGGGCCTATCACGCTTTGCGCTACTTGAGGCCGGAAGGCGTCGAGGATTGGGCCCTCGAACGAGTAAGGGTGAAAGGGTGCGGTAAGAGCGCACCGCGGCGCTGGCAACAGCGCTGGCAAGGTAAACCCCGCCGGGAGCAAAACCGAATAGGGACGGCATAGGGGCGGGCGACCGCTCCGAAATGCGTTTTCGCATCGCCGTCCGGGTTGGTTGCTTGAGGCGCTTGGCAACAGGCGTCCCAGATGAATGGCCATCGCGGCGGCGAAAGCCGCCGGCACAGAACCCGGCTTACAGGCCAACTGGCATTTTTCTTTCGGCGAATGCTATACGTAAGCGATGGACGCTATTGAGTGGGCATTTGGGAGGCGCCGCTGGTGACTTCTGCCGATATCGAAGCTCGGTTCGCAAGCCTTGACCGCTTCGCCGATGCGCCGTTCATGGAGGACGGGCGCGATCACCCGCCGTCAGTAGCGGGAAGCCTGAAACGCTACGCCCAGAAGTATGTGACGATTGAAGAGGCGAGGGAAGGCGCGGCACAGGTTTGGCTCATGAATGCGAACCCCTACATGGAACTCGCGCTGGGGGAGGCCGAGCTGGCCGCTGAGGCCGGCGAAACGCCGGTCGGCGCCGTCGTGGTTGCGCCGGACGGCCGCGTCGCTGGGCGCGGGCACAATCTCGTCATCGCCACGAGCGATCCAACCGCCCATGCCGAAATCCTAGCGATCCGCCAAGCCTGCCTCGCCGCGAAAAGCGAGCGGCTGCCCGGCTACGATCTTTACGTCACGTTGGAGCCGTGCGCGATGTGCGCGGCGGCGATCTCGTTCGCCCGCATCCGCCGTCTTTACTTCGGCGCGGCGGACGAGAAAGGCGGCGCGGTGGAGCATGGCGTGCGGTTTTTCGCGGCCCCCACCTGCCATCACGCGCCGGAGGTCTATGGCGGCATCGCCGAAGCGCGCGCGTCCGCGCTGCTCAAGGAATTCTTCCGCAAGCTCCGCCCGTGAACGAGGGCGCTCCGCCGCTACGGCGTCAAGCGGCCTTTCTCAGGCGCGCCTTGGTGCGGAAGGTACGATGCTCGATGTAATCCAGCACATGCCCGGCAACGTCGATGTTTGTGGTCTTCTCAATGCCCTCCAGCCCCGGCGAGGAGTTGACCTCAAGCAGCAGCGGGCCTTTCGACGACCGCAAAATATCCACGCCGGCAAATTTCAAGCCGAGCTTGCTCGCGGCCTTGATGGCAAGCTTCCGCTCTTCGGGCGAAATTTTGGTTTCCAGGGCAATGCCGCCTTGGTGCAGATTGGCGCGGAAGTCGCCGGAAACCGAGCGCCTCACCATGGCGGCGATCACCTTGCCGTCGAGCACGATGCAACGCAGGTCTTGCCCGGCCGACTCGGAAACGAATTGCTGAACGAGAAAGCTCGCCTCCGCATTGCGCAGGGCTTCGATAAGGGCCACGGCGGCTTTCCGGTTTTCGGCCAGCACCACGCCCTTGCCTTGCGTGCTGCGTAGAAACTTAATCACAAGCGGCGTTCCGCCGACCATCTTTATGAGGTCTTCGGTATCGTTGTGGGAACTGGCAAAAGCTGTATCGGGCGTGGGCAGCTTATGCATCGCCATGAGCTGGTGGGCGAAGAGCTTGTCGCGGCTTTGCACGATGGCTTGCGCCGTATTCAAAACCTGGGCGCCTGTCATCTCGAACTGGCGCACGACGGCTGTGCCGTAGGCGGTAACCGAAACCCCGATTCGCGGTATGACGAAATCGTAATAGGGGAGCGCCTTGCCCTCGTAATGCACCGCGCTGGCTATGGACTTGATATTCATGTAGCAGCGAAGCGTGTCGATCGGTTCGATAACATGGTCGCGCGCCTCGGCCGCTTCGATCAGGCGGCGATTTGAGAAGTTGCCCGGCTCCATGGTGAGCAGCGCGATCCGCAGCGAGCGGCGCGGGGGCGGCGTCAGTGCCCGGCCCGCGTAAACGTCGAAGCTCAGCTCGTCCTGCAAATATTCGGACCAGGGGTGGACATGGATCGATTGCGCCTCCAACGCGCTGCGGCCAAGCAGCATCCGGTGCGCCATGGTATGCCTGTTCGAAAGCGATACCTCGATAGGCCATTCCCGCCCGGCGATCCGGATGGGTGTATTGATGATGTAGCGGTACTCGGACTGCCCATTGGAGCTGCGCACATAACGGCGGTCGGCGACCTTGGCGGTGCACCACACTTCCACATCCGAATTGTAGTCGACCGGATGAACGCCGAACCGGACGCGGGGCGCATCGGCGGGGCCAAAGGTTTCGATGGAAAATGCATGTAACGCCGACGTCTTGGCGCCGGTGTCGATCTTTGCCTTCAACGCAGGCAAACCCAGCTGTGGAAGCGAAACCCATTCGCGCCAGCCCAAAACAAGCTGTTCCATCAAAATCCTCCCCCGGGCAAGGTAGCTACAGCCAAAAGCGAGGGTTTTACGCACCGCACCTCAACCGGCGTGCGACTCGCTTGTTCCGCAACCTGCTCAAAAATTAGCACGGGATCAATTCGGTTTTGTGACGATTTTCACCCGTCATGGGCTGACCTGCCCCAAGCGCCTTCATCGCGATCCATGGCCGTTAGCGTGTTGCGTGCCCTTTGCCCGCTCAGCGCGGCGCGGCCGGGTTGAGTTCGGGGACTGGGCCGTCGAAACAAATCTCTCCGGCCTGCTTGCCGTCCTTCTCTTTCAGCGCGAAGGGGCAATTCAGCCGGTGGAGGGACTTGGCCGCGTCCTCGCTGCCGAGTGCGGCGGCGCGGGCCAGATACTCCTTGGCCAGTTTCTCGTCTTTCGGCTCGCCGCGCCCCTCGGCCGCCATCAGCCCGAGGCTATAGAGCGCGTCAGGGTGATCGAGAGCGGCGGCCTTTTCGAACCAGGCTTTCGCGGCGGCATCGTCCCGCGTCCCATCCCCCTCCTGCGCCATCAGGCCAAGCTGGTACATGGATTCGGCAAACCCGGCCGAGGCGGCCTTCTCGTACCACCACCTCGCCTCCAGGGCGTCCTTCGTAACGCCCTCACCAAGCCCGTACATAGCCGCGAGATTGTTCATCGCCGGGGAGTTTCCCGCATCCGCCGCCTTGCGAAGCCAGCTTGCCGCTTTCGCGTTATCCTGAAGGACACCTCTACCGGTGTTGTAAAGATCGGAGAGCGCGAGCATGGCCATGGTGCTGCCCTGGTTCGCGGCCTTCTCGTAAGCTGCCGCGGCGTCTCCGCTTTTCGCTTCGAACTCCAGCGCGCGTCCATATTGCAGCCACATGCGTCTTGCAGATCCGGGTGAGCTTGCTGCTTTTTCGCAGGCCCTCACAGCTTCCTTGATGCTTTCCGGCGCGATCTGGTTTACCGCCGCAACGCCGGAAGGTTTGTCCGGATCGAGCGGAACGGCGGCCAGCCGGTCGCACAAAGCGCCGTCCGGGCTGTCCGCTCCAGCTGGGGCAGCGGCAAGGAGCGAAGCCACGGCAGCGATGCCAAGCGAAAGCCGCAGGGTCCAGCAAGGTGAGGCACGCATGAGAAATATCCTAAAGCTGCTATTGGCTTTTCCGGGAGATGCCAGGTTGGCTCCGGTTTTTGCTAGGATGAAATTCGGCCGGCATTTAAGTCATACGCGCCGTTTGCCATAGTCAATTACAAATTCACGCTGCGCTGGATAATGAGCGCCTGCATTATGGGCCAAGGGAGAGGCCAATGGAAACCACGCATCACATTCTCGTCGTAGACGATCACAAGGAAATCCGCGATCTCCTGGCCAAGTTCCTCGCCAAGCACGGCATGCGTGTGACGGTGGCGGCGGACGCCAGCGAGGCTAGGCGGCAGCTCAAGGCAGGCGCTTTCGACTTGATCGTTCTCGACATCATGATGCCGGGAGAGGACGGGCTTTCGCTGTGCAAATATTTGAGCGAAACGTCCTCGCCGCCCGTCATCCTTCTCACCGCCGTTGCCGAAGAGATGGACCGCATCATCGGGCTTGAGGTGGGCGCCGACGACTACGTGACCAAGCCCTTCAATCCGCGCGAGCTGCTGGCGCGCATCCGGGCCGTGCTTCGCCGCGCGCAGAGCATGCCGCCGAGCCGCGACGCGCCGGCCGGCGAGATGCTCAAATTCGGCCGCTTCACATTCGACTCCGACCGGCGCGAGCTGACCGACGGCAGGGACATCGTCACACCCTTGTCTTACGGCGAATATCTGCTTCTTTCCGCATTCCTGCACCGTCCGAACGTAGTGCTCACCCGCGATCAGCTCCTCGACATCACGCGGGGGCGCGCGGCAAACCTCTTCGACCGCAGCATCGACAATCAGGTTAGCCGCCTTCGCCGGAAGATCGAGGACGACCCGAAGGAACCGAAGATTATCCAGACGATTTGGGGAGGCGGCTATAAGTTCGTGGGCACGGTGGAGCAGATTTGATGCGCGTCTTTCCTGGCAGCCTTAAGGGCCAGCTCATACTGCTTACGCTTGTGGCAACGCTCTTGTCGCAAGCCGCCGGCCTTTTCTTTATCCTGGAGGATCAAAGGTCCAGGATCAACAATGTATGGCTTCACAACGTCCTCGCGCGCATCGCAACCGCGAAAGAGGTGATCGAAGCGACGCCTCCCGAGCTTCATGCGAAAATCCTCAAGTCGGTCGAAAACGGGGCGCTCCATTATTCAATCGACGAAGAACCGGCGGCCGGCGCGGAGGCGGATGTTAGTGCGAGTTTCCGGGAACCGATCGATAGGGCTTTCCGCGGCAATTCCGATCAGGTCATGTTCGCTCTCGACGCTTCGCAGAACGAAGAGCCATTGATCGAGCTGCTTTTTGGCGATCTATGGCGCGATATCAAGCAGTCGTTCACGACCAAAATCCAGCACGCCTCTCAACAGGTGGCGCGCCAGCCCTATGCTCATGTTTCCGTGCCGCTTCGAGGCGGCGGCTGGCTCAACGTTTTGGTGCTGCAACGGGGGCTCAACGCTCCCACTTGGCCCCTGCTCGTGCAATTCGCGACGATGGCGGCTCTTTCGGCGGTTGGCATCGTTCTCGTGCTCGGGCGTCTTACCCGTCCGTTGAAAAAGCTAGCAAAGGCGGCGTCCGCCTTGGGGCGCGGAGAGGCGACCGCAAAACTGGATGAGGAAGGGCCGCGCGAGATTGTCGAGACGATACACGCCTTCAACGAAATGCAAGAGCGGCTGACCACCTTCGTTCACGACCGCGCGAAAATGCTGGCAGCGCTTGGACACGATCTCAGGACGCCGATCACGACCTTAAGGCTCCGCGCCGAATTTATCGAGGACGACGATATCAGGGAGCAAATCCTGCGAACGCTCGAAGAAATGGCCGAAATGGCCGAGGCCTCGCTTTCTTTCGCCCGCGAGGAGGCGGCTCAAGAGCAGACGCGGCTCGTGGACATGGGCGCGCTCACTTCAAGCGTGTGCGAGGACTTGGCCGATGCCGGGCTGGCGGTTACATGCGACGATACCGGCGATTTTGCCGTGCACTGCCGTCCCGTCTCGATGAAAAGGGCATTGCGGAACATTGTCGAGAACGCCGTAACCTACGGCCACTGCGCGAGCGTTACGGCGGAATGCAAGAACGGCGAAGCGCGGATCGTTGTCGAGGACGAAGGCCCCGGCATACCGCAGGCCGATATGGAGAAGGTCTTCAAGCCGTTCGTGCGGCTTGAACAGTCGCGGAACAAGGACACCGGCGGCGTTGGGCTCGGCCTTGCCATCGCGCGGTCCATCGTTCGCAGCCACGGCGGCGACATCTTGCTGCAGAACCGCCCCGCGGGCGGCTTGCGCGCCGTTCTGACTTTTTGCAAGGCTTCGGTTCTCGAAACGCCGCACCTGCATGGCGCGGCCAGCGAAGCGGAACCCGAGGGGCAGCACAAGAGCGCCGCATAAAGCTTTCGCGCTGGCGTAAGGGGGACTTTGCTTGGTGATCCGCACGAAGCGCGTTACCCCTCACCCTGTCCCTCTCGGCAAGCTCGCCTTGGCGAGCTTGCAACTTAGCGTGTCCGCATTCGCAAGCGAATGCGGATGGGGAGAGGGGACGCCCTCACAACGGCTGCGGCGGGACTCCCTCTCCCATTGGGAGAGGGCTGGGGTGAGGGGTAACGCCCTATGGCTATGGCACGTCCTCCGGCGTTAGCCGCCTCTAAATCGCCTTCGCCTTCTCCCGGAGGATGTACTTTTGCACCTTGCCGGTCGATGTCTTCGGCAGGTCGCCGAACACCACGTATCGCGGCGCCTTGTAGTGAGCGACGTGCTCCCTGCAATAGGCGACGATCTCCTCGGGCGTGGCCGTATGCCCCGGCCTGAGCTCGATGAAGGCGCAAGGCGTTTCGCCCCACTTTTCATCGGGCTTGGCAACGACCGACGCGGCCTGCACGGCGGGGTGCTTATAAAGCACGTCTTCAAGCTCGATGGACGAGATGTTCTCGCCGCCCGAGATGATGATGTCCTTCGAGCGGTCCTTGAGCTGGATGTAGCCATCGGGGTGCATCACGCCGAGGTCTCCCGAGTGGAACCAGCCGCCCGCGAATGCGTCATCCGTGGCGGCCTTGTTCTTCAGATAGCCCTTCATGACGACGTTGCCGCGGAACATGACCTCGCCCAGCGTTTGGCCATCGGCGGGCACGGGCGCCATCGTGGCGGGGTCCCTGACCGTGAGGCCCTCAAGCGGCACGTAGCGGACGCCTTGACGCGCCTTTTTCTGCGCTTGGGCCCCGCCGTCCAGCGCATCCCATGCGTCCTTCCACTCGTTGACGACGGCCGGGCCATAAGTCTCGGTTAGGCCGTAGACATGGGTCACGTTGAAGCCCGCCTCGCGCATCTCGGCGAGAACCGCCTCGGGTGGCGGGGCAGCCGCCGTCATGAACTCCACGCGATGGCCGAGCTTCCTTTTCATCTCCGCGGGTGCGTTAAGGAGCGTGGTCATCACGATCGGCGCGCCGCAAAGATGTGTGATCTTGTGGTCCGCCATCGCGTTCCAGACCGCGTCGGGGCGCACATAGCGGAGGCAAACCTGGGTGCCCGCCACGACCGGGATCGTCCAGCCGAAGCACCAGCCGTCGCAATGGAACATGGGAAGCGTCCAGAGGTAGCGCGGATGCTTGGCCATATTGCCGGCCAGCGTGTTGCCCATGGCGAGAAGGTAGGCGCCGCGATGGTGGTAGACCACGCCTTTCGGATTGCCGGTGGTGCCGGACGTGTAGTTGAGCGTGATCGCATCCCACTCGTCGTCCGGCATTTTCCAGGCGAACTCCGGATCGCCGGTAAGGAGGAAATCCTCGTATTCCGTGTCCGAGAGCCGCGAGCCAAGGCCCGTGAACACCGGATCGGCATAGTCGATAATGACGGGGCGCCGCGAGGTCATTTTCAATGCCTCGGAGACAACCCCCGAAAACTCTGTGTCGGTTATGAGAACCTTCGTCTCGGCGTGATCGATCATGAACGCGATGTTCGCCGCATCCAGCCGCGTGTTGATCGAGTGCAGCACCGCCCCCGCCATGGGCACGCCGAACTTCGCATCCAGCATGGGGGGCACGTTGGGAAGCATGACGGAAACGGTGTCGTTCTTGCCAATCCCGAGCTTTGCAAGCGCAGACCCAAGACGGCGGGCGCGAGCACAGAACTCAGCGTAGGTGAAGGTCTGAGTTCCGTGTACGATTGCGGGATAATCCGGGAAGATCGACGCGGCCCGGGCCAGGAAGCTCAGCGGCGTCAACGGCTGATAATTAGCGGCATTCTTGTCGAGGTTTTGCGTGTAGGCGTCCATTATCGTCCCCATCCAAATTAGTTTTGCCGTTAAAGAAAGTGAAACCCGCCATTTAGGCAGACTATGGGCACGGATCGCCGCCTTTTGAAAAAAGGCTCGTTATAGCGGGGGGGAGCCGTAGCAGCCTGCCTGACATCGAAAGCAGAACGCATTGCGCCTCAAGCCGGAAAATGGGCACGCTGTCACGCATGACGGTCTGCTTCAGGACCAGGCTAGCCTTTGTGACCGCGCCCGCGCTTGTGTGCACCTCCAGAATCTCGTCGATGCGGGCGGGCTTCAAGTAATCGGCAGCAATCCGCCTCACCGCGAATGCGCAAGGCTCGCCGGGGAATGCGCCACTAGCCAGCTCGTTATGCCTGATGCCAAGCAGGCGCAAATAGTCCGAGCGGCCCCGCTCGCACCAGCGCAGATATGAGGTGTGGTAGACGAGGCCGGAAAAGTCCGTGTCCTCGAAATAAACCCGCACGGCCAAGACATGGCCAGTGCCGGTCAACCGGCCCGATAGGCCGTCCCAAACGGGCTTTTGGACTTCCTCGTTCACATAATCTCCGTTGTTATAAATCATGAAATAGCCGCTTGATCGCCTAACTGTAAAGCGATGGCGTCATAAATCTTCCATCCGCGGGAGGTATTGTTACCGTCGTAGGCTGATTTCCGCTTGTGGGGCCAGAGCGCGAAATTCGCCGTGTTTTGGAAAACCGCCAATCTTGGCGCTGCCCAATTTGTTCCAATTTGGATAAATTATTTGACCGGAATGGATAGGTTAGCTTAGATTGAAGCTACCTTCAGCCGGCAAAGCAGCAGCGTGGCTGGGTCAAACGGGCTCGTACCGTCTGTCACTGCTCTATTTCCCGGCGCTTAACCGGGCCTGTACCGGCATAAGCGTCTTGGTTTTGGGCTAGCCACCCGGTGGGCGTTCGACGCTCGCCGCGTTCAGTTCGATTGGCAGCTTAAGGAGGATTTGCTTGGTACCGCAACCCGAAGCCGCTCCAAACCTCTTGGCGGATATGCCCTCCAGGATAGTGGACAGGCTTACCGCACTCAGAACCTTTTTTGCGGAGATGGAACCGCAGCTGCCCGCCATTGTCGCACGGAGTTACGAAAGACTGTTCGACGTGGAGCCCGCAATCGCTTTGCTGTTCAAAGGCAACGCCCGGGAACATCAGTTACGCTTTCTCGCCAAGCTCCAGAGCATCGTAAAACTCACACGGTCCAGCCAGCTCTGGCCGGCGAGCGCGGCCACCGGACAAATACTGATCCCGGAGGTCCTCGACTTCGGAAGGAGTCACGCAAAAATTGGCGTGCTCCCCGTACATTTCAGCCTGTTGAACGACATGATAGCATGGACCTGCAAGGAGATCGCTCCTTTGGGGTTCACACCACTGGTCGAAGAAGGGCTCGCCTTTGTCTTCGACGTGCTTGGGGCGTCTCTGACAGCTAAGGATAGCTCCGGGGATGTGCTGTCCAAACTGCGGTCGCGCTGGAACGGGGCGACCCTCCACGATCCTTCCACCTATTTCGACGAGGAGTTGACTGCCGCAAGCGCTTAAAAGCGCGGTGCGTCCGTCAAAAATGCATTGTTATACATGAGTAAACCACATGTGAGGTCAGTAACATGAGCGAGTATTGCTTCGACAGCCAGGGCGCGGAGAGTGTGTCTGAATTTGCCCCCGAGGGTCTGACGCCGGCGATGTGCCCGCCGGCTCATTCCGTGCCGATGCCGTTCGAACTGGACAGCAGCGAAGCAGATGCGCTACGGGGCGCGATTAGCTTTCTTTTCTCGCTTATCACTTTCTATGATGAGCTGACAGCGCTGGACGAACTCGACTGCGAATCCGGCGCCTGCGGAGATGGCGGCCTACAGTAAGCGGCGCCGCTGATTACGTTGCACTGGGGGGAAGGAAGCGCGGCCGCCTTCTGGCCGGCCTCCGTTCTGCCCTCGCGGTGCTCCGTCAACAGCTGGAAGTCTCGCGGGCAGCCTCAAGCAAGGTTCAGGTTGTAGCCGTAACAAACTGTGGCATCCCGTTAAGGCCCGGTAAAGCTATTCCGCCGCCGGTACACAACGGAATGGCAGCTGCGTATTGAAATCCGCCCCTGGCTGCCGCTAGGTCAACATGAGGAGATTGTGCCAAATGGCCTTTTCCCGACCCCACGTAACCGGCGTTGCAACCTGTTACAATGCCGCAACAGCTGCCGATCCCTGTCCCACCAGTTATATAGTTTGGCCTTGCCGGCCTAGTTTCAGATCTTTAATAGTACCTTTCGGCAATATCTAATTGGGCAGCAGGCAATGGTGTATGCGTTTTTTTCCTCGGTGACACGAGGGGCCGCCAATCCCACTGCGGCGCATCGCGGGGATTTGCCCGCATTAGATGGATCTCCAGAAGGGGGCTTTGGGATCATGTCCTGGGCTTTATGCGCTGCCAGTGTCCGGCGCAAATTCAAGTGGTTTCGCCGCGAGATCCGGGGAAAAATCCTGGCTCGCAATTTGAAGAAGGTCTCCGGCCATTTTAATCCGAAGGGCGGCTTCCATATCATTGCCAACGCCGGCCGGGTTAATGGGCTGGCCCGCGCCTACCGGTACGAAATCGCCAGGCTCGCGACTCGTGGCGGCAATCTTTTGTCCTGCTCGCCCGAAGCTGCCTCCAACTTTCTAATTCTCGGCCAGCCCAAGGATTATCCCAAATTGCTGGCGCAGCCGCCGCTAGGATTTCGCGACGGTTACCGGATTGGGCTCTTGGTAACGGAGTTCGAGACGCCACCCCAGGGCTGGGACTTCGCTTTCGATATTCTTCATGAGATTTGGACGCCCTCGGCTTTCAGTGCCAAGGCGATCCGGCAGGCAACCCGGCTCCCCGTAAAAGTGGTTCCGCATGCTGTATCGGTTCCGGATACGCAGCCGATGCCCCGTCAGCGTTTTGGCATCCATGAAGACCAATTCCTCGGGATGGCCATCATGGACCTTTCAAGCTGCCCGGAGCGCAAAAATCCGCTGGCGCACATCAAAGCTTGGAAGCTCGCCTTTGGCAACGATCCCAGTGCCCATCTAATTATGAAGGTGAAATTCGCCAAGCTTACCTGGTTTGCGCGAAAGGACCTGGTTGAAGCTATCGGCGGGGCAAGAAATATCTCTTTGATTGACGACGTTTTCAGCGACGCCGATATGTGCGGCTTCCAAAGAATGGCGGATGTCTACCTATCGCTGCACCGCGCGGAAGGATATGGCCTCAACATTCACGAAATGCTTGAGATCGGTACGCCGGTTATCGCGACGGGATGGTCCGGGAACATGGATTTCATGCCGCGCTACGAAAATGCGATAACCGTGCCCTTTAAGCTGGTGCCTTACAACGACCCGACTTTCCACTTCCAAGGCGACAACCTTCTCTGGGCGGAAGCCGACATAGAGGCCGCCGCCTGCGCCTTGCAAGAGGCCAAGAGAGACTGGGACAGCGCCAGAGCCAGCGCGGCGCGCCGCAGGACCGTTCGCTTTGTGCATTCCTCGGATCGCATTGCCGTCGCGTTCTGACAGCGCCGTTTGCCTGCGCTGACAGGCAGGATCCCTGAGTTTCCCTGGCGCTCCCCGCTTGAAAGAGCGGCGGGGCAGCGTTGGCCAGCTGGGGCAATCGTAAACGGCTCTACTTTTGCGGCGGAGCCTCCTCGCGCGCCGGCCGGATAGGACGGCGGATGAGGAACACCAGCGGGGCAGCCGCCAGACAGGTCACGAGCATAAGCTTGAAGTCGTCCATATAGGCGATCACCGACGCCTGCCGCGTTATCTCGGCATTTAGGGCGGTCAGCCCCGCTTGCGTTGCGCTGTTCCAGATCAGATAGGCGCCCGCGGTCTGCAGCATGCGATTGAACGGCGTGACATGCGCTGCGAGCGCGGCGTGAACAATCTGCGTATTCTGCGCAAGCAGGAACGACGTAACCGATATGCCAATCGAGCTGCCCACATTGCGGACAAGGCTGAACAGCGCGGTGCCGTTGGTCCGAAGCTCCGTGGGCAGCGTCGCGAAGGCCACGACCTGCAAAGGCGTGAATACCAGGCCCATCCCCACGCCTTGAATGAACGTCGTAATGGCCAGCGACCGCGCTCCGATGTCCGGCGTCCAGGCCGTCATCTGCTCCATGGAAAGGCCCATCAAGGCGAAGCCGGTCAGCATGATATAGCGCGGATCGACACGGTTCACCGCCCGGCCCGCAATGAGCATCGCGGCCATGGTGCCGAAGCCGCGCGGCGCCATCAAAAGCCCCGCCTCCTCGACCGGGTAGCCGCCCAGCGTTTGCAGATAGGGCGCGAGCAGGGCGGAACTTGCCAGCAGCACCATGCCCACCGTGAACATGATCGCAAGGCTGGTGCTGAAGTTCACATCCCGGAAAATGCGCGGCGGAATGAAGGCCCTTTCGGCCAGGACAATGTGCACAAGGAAGAGATAGAAACCCAGCCCCGACAGCACAGCCTCGGCCAAAATCTCCGGCGAGCCGAACCAGTCCTTAAGCTCGCCGCGGTCGAGCATCAGTTGCAACGCGCCAATGCCCAAGCTCAGCGCGCCGAAGCCGATCCAGTCGAATTTCGATGCCGGGGCGCCATCGCGATCGTTCTTCCAGAAAAGCATGAGCCCGGCGATGGCAAGCACGCCGAACGGCAGATTGATGTAAAACACCCAACGCCAGTTATAGGCCTCGGTGAGATACCCGCCGAGCGTGGGGCCAAGGATGGGGCCGACCATCACGCCCATGCCCCAGAGCGCCATCGCCGTGCCGCGCTGCTCGACGGTGTAGAGGTCCAGCAGGGCCGACTGCGACAGCGGCGTCAGCCCCGCGCCGAACATCCCTTGCAGCAGCCTGAAGATCACCATTTGCTCCAGGCTTTCCGCCGCGCCGCAAAGCATCGATGTAACCGTGAAACCGCCAAGGCAAGCCACGAAAAGCGCCTTGCGGCCAAAGCGCGCCGCAAGCCAGCCGACGGGCGCGGTCATGATGGCGGCGGCGACGATGTACGAGGTCAGCACCCAGGTGACCTGGTCCGGCGTGGACGCTAGCGAGCCTTGCATATAAGGCAGTGCGACGTTCGCGATCGTGCTGTCCAGGGCCTGCATCAGGGTGGCCAGCATGGTGCAGATCGTGATGATCGTGCGGTGCGATTGCGCCGGATTAGCCTGGGGCATGGGGAAACGCTTTCGCAGCGGTTATGTTGGTAGTTAGTTTTACGAAGTCCCCCCTCATCCTGCCCTTCTCCCCGAGGGGAGAAGGGACGCCTGAACTAGCCGCAGCGGATGTTCGAGGGTCCTCTCTCCCCTCGGGGAGAGAGACAGAGTGAGGGGGGACTTCGCCCTGGCTAATCCAGAGCAATCGAACGAATCCCGCATCAAAGCAGATCCGCCAGGCTATTGCGGTGCCCCGTATCGATATCGGCCGTGACGCTCATGCCCGCGCGAAGCGGCGGCTGTCCGGCGGCTGGATTGAGCTTGATGCGAACCGTGATGCGTTGCACCACCTTGACCCAGTTGCCGCTGGAGTTTTGCGCGGGCAAAATCGAGAACTCCGAGCCGCTCGCCGGCGCGATGCTTTCCACGGTCCCGGACCAGACTTTTCCGGGGTAGGTATCGACCGCGATGTCAACATGATCGCCTCGCTTCACATAGGTGAGGTCGGTCTCTTTCATGTTGGCCTCGACCCACAGGTCATCGGTGGAAACGAGCCCGACTGCGCCGGTGTTCGTCAGGGCCGCCGTCTGCGCGACAAGATAGGTGCCGGGTTGTAGCGCATCGACCTGTGTCACCCGCCCGCCGAACGGCGCGCGGACGATGGTGTGATCGAACTCCCGCTGGGCTTCATCGACCTGCGCCTTGGCCTGCAAATATTGCGGATGTTGCGTCACCGGCAAATCCAGATTGCCCATCAGCCGCGCGAGTTGCACTTGCGCCTGCTGCTGGAGGGATTCGAGCGTGCTCTTGTCCGCTTGCAGAGTGAAGCGCGCCTGGTCGAAATTGGCCTTGGACAAAAAATCCTTGCTTGTCAGCGGCTCGTAGCGGTCGTAAGTGGCCTGATCGAGTTCAACTTTCGCGGCTTGCGCCGCAACCGTGCTTATCATCCGCTTATAGTCCAGCTTCATGGACTCGATGCTCAGCGCCGTCTGTTCGAGGCTCGCCTTGGCATTATCGAGAGCTATTTCGTATTGCCTGGGATCGATCCGGAATAGGATCTCGCCGGCCTTCACGGTTTGCCCCTCGTGCACATCGACCGAGCTGACGATGCCCGATACGTCGGTGGAGACCATGAGCTTGGCCGCGTGGACGTAGGCGTTGTCGGTAGAAGCGTAGCGGCCGGCGCGCAGCCATAGCACCATCGCGGCGCCCGCAACGAACAAGATGCCGCCAGCCATGAGCCAGAGCCGCAGTTGTTTCCGGTTACGCGGAAGTCTTCCCGCTAGCGTTCCCGCAAGCGGCAAGGTTGCCCGGCGTGTCTGGGCGGTGAGCGGCGGTTCAGGCCGCTCTTGCAGCAGCACTTCGGGTTCATCGTCGATGGGGCTCACACTGGACATGCAAAATTCTTCTAAGCGCACGCTTTGCTAAGAGTTGAGTGGAGGTTGTCTTTCATCTTGCGGAGCCCGAGCGCCACGGTTTCCAGCACCTCGGGTTCCAAATCCTTGGTCATCAGTGCGCGAAGCTCGGCCCGGTAGCGCTTGATGTCGCGCAAATGGGGCGCCGCCTTCGCGGTCAGCCGCAAACGCCAAATCCGGCGGTCTGCCGGGTCCGGGCAGCGTTCCACCAGGCCCATCTCCTCCAGGCGGTCGACGAGGCGCGCAATCGTGATCGGGGCAACCTCGGCGAGCGCCGCGAGTTCGTTCTGCGAAAGCCCCGGCTGGCGCTCCAGCCGCGCAAGGATGACCCACTGCGCCCGCGTCATGCCGTGGGCGCGTGCCATCTGATCCGCGCGTGTGCGCATCTGGCGCGCCACGTCGTACAGCAGAACGAGGAAGTCGTTTTCGAGGTCGGGGTGCATTGTATGATCCATAAGCATGCTTAACATATCGCGCGTTACGGAATATGCAAGAGAGATGTAACCGTGCTCCGCATGTCCGGTATTATGGCGCAAACGCCAGAAGTGGAATACCGCCCCAATACCAGAGCTACACGGTAAGGTATGGGGGCCTTCTGGCGAAATTGGGGGCCGGTCATGACCTCCAATAAAGGGCTAAAGAGCGAAGTTCCCCGCCGCGACTTTTCCAAGCGGAAAGCGCCCATCGCAGGCTGGACACATCATAAGTCTTCTGCTGTCAGTGTCCTTGGGATTCCCCATGGTTTGAAGGATAGATTTTTTGCGGTTTTGGAAGCAATTGGGACAAAGGGAATGCGGCGGTTCGCCGTTTTCCATGCCTGTTTTAAGCTGGTAAGCGAACGTTCCCGCGCCGTAATCCGTGAGTTTGTAACGCTTGGCCTCGTTTTCCCAGCCTTCTATCTCAGCCATTCTTGCTTTAAGCTGACGTATTTCCTCCAACAGAGAAGATTGGTCAGACTGGGCCGCAAGTGCGCCGCTTTGGGCGGCGAGAATTTCGCTTTGGAGTTCGATGACCTTCGATTGAATTTCGGCAGTCGTCTTGAGTTGCATAAAACCCTTGGCGATGTCGCCAGCCGTCTTGAGGCTTCCAATCGCCGCCTGGATAGAGCCCATATCGATCACGTAAACCTCCTCGATAAAGCAGGACTATCTAGCAGCGATTCGTGCGCCACAGAGACGAAAAAACCAAATACAAATGAGGATAAAGTACAGGAGCGCGCGCCGTGAGGGCGCGGGCGGCGGTGGCTCTTGCTGCTCTGGTGGCACTAGTCAACATAATGTTCCTGCCAAAGATAGATAAGCCGGATATCTTCGGCAGGAATGTCCGCTTCTATGAAGCCGAACCCCTTAAGCGTTTCGCCTCGGTTGAGGGTGAGACTGAATGCAGTCTGATGAATTTCATCATCAAATGGAGTCTTGTATGCAACAGCAGCGATCACCCTCACTTCGAGAATGCCTGGATCCTTGATCCTATCGAGCTTGTCCCTTGGAACGCTTATGGAAAAGTTGTTGCCATATTTTTCGCCAGGGAAGAGATGAAGACCAAGCGTGGACCTTCTACGGGCTTTTTGCTCTTCAACAAATCCTTTAAAGCGTTTGCCATTAGCAAATTCTACATCGATCAATTGCGTTGTAAAATCTTCATGTCTAGCTTGGAAGGAGATATCATCATCTCCCCCCTTCACGGGGACAACTGCACCGAGAGCGTGCGTACCAACATCTATAAATATAGCGACGTTTGTTGCTGGGGACTTCCCGATATTTTCTGCTTCGCAGAAGAAGTTGAAAGTTGCACCGTCAGCACCATACCTGATTGGTCCACCAAGTTTTACTGTGAGCTTCACCCATGGTCTATTGGTGGCGATCAAATCCTGTCTAGCGACATGTACCGCACTCTGGGTACCTTCAGCAACGTCTCTGGAAATGCCAAGCTGGGCTATGGTATCGCGAGCTTGTCTAGCCGATATTCTTCTGCCATCAAGAACAAGCATGAAGGTAGCTATAACGAGGAACCAAGTAGCGAGGACCAACGGCCCGGAGAAAAGGTTCTTAAATATCTGCTTAATAACATATATTGGGTATGCGTCATCTCCGCTTTGATCGGGTTTACTTGCGGAGCAATTGGGATCGCAATCAATCCTGATAGACGCCTCCGTTCTATTATTTCTGGGTTCTTGATAGCCGTTGCCCTTTTTACCAAAGTTTTCCCTTGGTGGTTGTTCTTGCTGGTGGTCTTTTGAAAAGATTATGGTTTGATTTTGCCTATTCACGCCATCGAAGGGTGCCGACGGCATCCCTATCCAAAGTGCCGACATATAAAAAATTAGCGCTACGGTGATTATCGCGTCCGTGATAACGAAGCCCTTTTGAAACATCATTCATACTCGAATTTGATTAGCTCTGTCCAAGTTGTGCGTAGGTTTTCGCCGCAATTCGGGGGCATCCTGGGCGTACCGGTCCGGCAGGAGGGCACCCGATGGAACATCGCAAATTTCAACAGCGGCTGGATGAATTGCTAGCGGAAGTGACGCACGCGCAAGCCCAAAAGGCAATCGCGGCATTACAGCAACGCGGCGACGGTGACGAGGTGCAGCGTCTTCTGAATGAGCGCTTGGAGGGCGATCCCAAGTGCCCGCATTGCGGATCGGGGCGCACCGAAGGCTGGGGCCGCGAGAGGAACGGGCTGAAGCGCTGCCGCTGCCTTGACTGCAAGCGGACGTTCAATCCGCTAACCGGCACGCCGTTGGCACGGCTGCGTAAGAAAGAGTGCTGGCTGAAATATGCCGGGGCGCTCAATGAATCGCTACCGGTCCGCAAGGCCGGCAAGGTGTGCAAAGTCAGCAAGAACACTGCCTTCAAGTGGCGCCACCGCTTTTTGAAGGCGCAAAACAAATCGAAGGATCAATCGCTTGCCGGCATCGCTGAGGTTGACGAAATCTTCCTGCTGGAAAGCTTCAAAGGCCGGCGCAAGCTGCCGCGCCCGGCGCGCAAGCGAGGCGGCGTTGCGGAAAAGCCAGGCCTATCGGCTGAGCAAATTCCGATCCTGATTGCCCGCGACCGCACCGGCGCTCATATCGACGGCGTATTGCCGGACCGCTCCGAGGCGGCTGTGCGTCCAGTTCTTGAGGGCAAGCTATCGAAGGACAATACGCTGCTGTGCATGGACGGCGACAAGGCGCTGATCGCCTTCGCCGATGCGGAGGGCATCGAATATGAACTCATCATCGCCAGCAAAGGTGAACATGTGCACGAGAAGGTACTGCACATCCAGAACGTCAATGCTTATGGCAGCAGGTTTAAGCAATGGCTCAGCCGCTTCAACGGCGTCGCCACCGAATATTTGCCTAGCTATCTTGGCTGGCGGCGCTGGCTTGAGGGGGGCGAGGACGTTATAACCCCAAAAAATGCTTTCGCCGCAGCGCTTAGCTGAAACCTACGCACAATTTGGACAGAGCTATTTGATTAGAACCAAGTGATGCTTATATGGTTTTCGTTAAATATCCTCCAATCTTATTCCCTCTAATTCCAGCGCCGCGAGCGTTGCTAGCAGGAAAGTTGCCGCAAAGGTTCCCCGCTTGAGCTTGGACTTAATCGAGTTCTCCGTCTCCCCCTTTACGCCGTGTCCTTCCAAGCGCCTTGCAAGTTCCGCATAGGTGACGTTTGCCCGTTTGAGTTCGGCTTTGATGAAGCGAGAGGCGCGGGAGGCGAGTTCTTCTTCGGTTTCGGCTAGGCCCATAGTGTCGCTCCTGAAATAAAAGGAGCGTATCTGACACTCTTGGTGTTGACAAGCTAATCCGCAGGCGTCATATTCGACACCAAAGAAGCGAGGACAACACCAATTTATGTCTCCATTGGCCGTATCGCCGCCAAAAGGAGACCGGAGCAAAAATGGTGCAGGTCAATTTTTGTGGCCGGGTCCGGTGCCCTTGGATGCAAGCTGGATAGCGAGGCAAGCCCCATCTTCGCCGCTGCGATGGCCGTTTTTCCAGCATCCGGGGCCGCGCCGGCAGCGCAAGCCGCTACATCCTGCGGCGTGGCGGATAAATTTACCGTGGATTTTTTCTACCTGATTTCAGGTGGTTGCAGGCGCGCAGGGGGAAAGATTAGCACTCACCCCTTGACAGTGCTAGCATGCCTAAATATTTCTGCACCACAAGGGCGTCCCGGCAGGAGCTGCGCGCGCGCCCGCCCCATAGCATATTCATTTGAGGAGGATCCCATGAAATTTAGGCCGCTGCATGACCGCGTGGTAGTGCGCCGTCTTGAGGAAGAAGAGCGCACGAAGGGCGGGATCATCATCCCGGATACGGCCAAGGAAAAGCCTCAGCAGGGCGAAGTCGTTGCCGTGGGCCCCGGCGCCCGCAATGAAGAGGGCAAGATCGTCGCTCTCGACGTCAAGGAAGGCGACCGCGTTCTCTTCGGCAAATGGTCTGGCACCGAGGTCAAGATCGACGGCGAAGACCTTCTCATCATGAAGGAAAGCGACATTCTCGGCGTTATCGAGATGGGCGCTGCCGAAGGCGGCAAAGGCAAGAAGAAAGCCGCCTAAGCTACCGGAATACACCCCACAATTGCGCTCAAGTAGCCCGAGGGCGATAGCGCCCAACTTCATTCGTTCAGGAGTCATGAAACATGGCTGCTAAAGACGTCCGTTTTGGTCAAGAAGCCCGCGACCGTATGCTGCGCGGTGTCGATATCCTAGCCGACGCTGTAAAAGTCACCCTCGGCCCGAAAGGCCGCAATGTCGTTCTCGACAAGTCCTTTGGCGCACCGCGTATCACCAAGGACGGCGTGACCGTTGCCAAGGAAATCGAGCTTGAGGACAAGTTCGAGAATATGGGCGCGCAGATGGTGCGCGAAGTCGCGTCGAAGACCAACGACATCGCTGGCGACGGCACGACCACCGCGACCGTTCTCGCACAGGCAATTGTCCGCGAGGGTGCGAAGTCCGTTGCGGCCGGCGCGAACCCGATGGACCTGAAGCGCGGCATCGACCTGGCCGTCGCCGCCGTCGTGAAAGACATGCAAAGCAAGGCGAAGAAAGTCACTTCGTCCGCGGAAGTTGCCCAAGTCGGCACCATTTCCGCGAATGGCGACACCGAGGTTGGCCGCTTGATCGCCGAGGCGATGGAGAAGGTCGGCAACGAGGGCGTCATCACCGTCGAGGAAGCCAAGTCGCTTGAGACCGAGCTTGAGACCGTGGAAGGCATGCAGTTCGACCGCGGCTACATCTCGCCGTACTTCATTACCGACGCCGAGAAAATGCGCGTCGATCTCGACGATCCCTACATCCTGATCTACGAGAAGAAGCTCTCGAACCTGCAGGCGCTGCTGCCCGTGCTTGAGGCGGTTGTGCAGGCCGGCCGTCCGCTTCTCGTCATCGCGGAAGACGTCGAAGGCGAGGCTCTGGCCACGCTCGTGGTCAACAAGCTGCGCGGCGGCTTGAAGGTTGCGGCCGTGAAGGCTCCTGGCTTCGGCGACCGCCGCAAGGCCATGCTGCAGGATATCGCCATCCTGACCGGCGGCCAGATGATCTCGGAAGACCTCGGCATCAAGCTTGAGAACGTTACCGTTGCCATGCTCGGCCGGGCCAAGAAGATCACGATCACGAAGGACGACACCACCATCGTCGATGGCGCTGGCGACCATAAGGAGATCGAGGGCCGCGTTAGCCAGATCAAGGCGCAGATCGAGGACACCACCTCGGACTACGACAAGGAGAAGCTGCAAGAGCGTCTGGCCAAGCTTGCGGGCGGCGTCGCGGTGATCCGCGTCGGCGGCGCGACCGAGGTCGAGGTTAAGGAAAAGAAGGACCGCGTTGACGATGCGCTGAACGCAACCCGCGCAGCCGTTGAGGAAGGCTTCCTTCCCGGTGGCGGCGTGCCGCTGCTCCGCGCTGTTCATGCGCTCGCCAGCCTGAAGCCCGAGAACGAGGACCAGAAGGCCGGCATCAACATCGTCCGCCGCGCGATCCAGGCTCCGGCCCGCATCATTGCGACGAACGCTGGCGAGGATGGCGCCGTCGTTGCCGGCAAGATCCTTGAGAAGAAGGATTACAACTTCGGCTACAACGCGCAGACCGGCGAATATGTCGATCTGGTTGCTGCTGGCGTTATCGATCCGGTGAAGGTGGTTCGCATCGCCCTTCAGGACGCTGCTTCCGTGGCTGGCCTGCTCATCACGACCGAGGCCATGATCGCCGAGAAGCCGAAGAAGGAATTGGCGATGCCGCAGATGCCCGGCGGCGGCATGGACTACTAAGCCTCAGCGCTTCACGTATCTATCGAGAGAAGCCCGCCTTGTGCGGGCTTCTTTTTTGTGCCGCAGCAAGCAGCCTGCGCACGAATGCCTCGAAAAGTCCCCCCTCATCCTGTCCTTCTCCCCGAGGGGAGAAGGAACGCCATAATATCCGCCGCGGATGTTCTAGGGTCCTCTCTCCCCTCGGGGAGAGAGACAGAGTGAGGGGGGACTTGGCCAAAGCTTAAGAGGCACTCAAATGCCTCAGCCTAACCCGCCGGTTGCCATTTCTCGCGCATGGTGACGAGTTCCTCGGCCGCGGTCGGGTGCAGCGCAATGGTCGCGTCGAAGTCGGCCTTGCGGGCGCCAAGTTTCAGCGAAATCGCGATCAGCTGCGCCATCTCCGCGGCGTCCGGCCCCAAAATATGCGCGCCCACGACCTTATCTGTTTCCGCGTCCACCACGAGTTTCATCAGCGTCCGCTCAGGCCGGCCCGAGAGCGTGTTCTTGAGCGGCCGGAAGCTCGACTTATAGATGTCGACGGCGCGGAACATTTCGCGCGCGTGCTCCTCGGTATAGCCCACCGTCCCGATCTCCGGCTGCGAAAACACGGCGGTCGGCAAATAGGCAAGGTCCACGGGCTTCGGGTTGTTTTTATAATTCGCCTCGATGAAGGCGATGCCGTCGCGGATCGCGACAGGGGTGAGGTTCACACGGTCCGTCACATCGCCCACGGCATAGATGCTGGGCACGGAGCTGCGATACCAATCGTCGACCATCACGCGCCCGTTCCAGCCGCACTTCACGCCGAGCTTTTGCAGGCCAAGGCCCATGGTATTGGGCCGCCGCCCCGTGGCGAACATGACGGCGCCGCAGGCGATGCGTGTGTCGCGGGTAGTTATAACGCTGAGGCGATCGCCAGCCTTTTCGATGGCGGCCGGCTCTGTGTTGTACGTGATCTTGATGCCCTGGGCCGTCATGATCTCCGTCAGCGCGTGGCGCAGGTCGTGGTCGAAACCGCGCAGGATTTCGCCGCCGCGATACAGAAGCTCGACCTCGACGCCCAGCCCTTGGAAAATGCAGGCGAATTCAATGGCGATATAGCCCGCGCCCACGATCACGATCTTCTCCGGCAGCGCGTCCAGGTGAAACGCTTCGTTCGATGTGATCGAATGCTCGCGGCCGGGTATCTCCGGGATGAATGGGTGGCCGCCCGTGGCGATCAGAATGCGCTCGGCGCTGAGAGTGCGGTCTTGACCGGCCAGCTTGACTTGATGAGGTCCAACAACCTCGGCGCGGTCATGGAAAACCGTGCCGCCGGCTTTCTCGACGCCGCTTGAGTAGAGTTTGCTCAGGCGCTCGATCTCGGCGTCTTTGTTGGCGATAAGGGTCTTCCAATCGAAGCGCTTTCCGGCCGTTGTCCACCCGTAGCCGCGAGCGTCGTCAATGGCGTGGCCTAACTCGCTCGCATAGACGAAGAGCTTCTTGGGCACACAGCCGCGGATGACACAGGTGCCGCCGAAGCGGTACTCCTCGGCAATCGCCGTGCGGACACCGAGCCCCGCGGCCAGCCGCGCGGCGCGCACGCCGCCGGAGCCCCCGCCAATAACGAACAAATCGTAGTCGAATTTCACCATGACCTACCGTGAGAACAACAGAAGTGTAAATGCCCCTTCAGACAAAGGAGGGGCAGAACCAGCAACATGGGTAACAGCCCAACCGGTTGGCAAGGAGGGGGGACGCTTTATGTCAAATCCAGTTGAGTGCGAAGTCCCCCCTCATCCTGTCCTTCTCCGGGCAAGCACGCCTTGGCGTGCTTGCGTCTTTTGCTGCCGCACCCGCAAGCGGGTGCGGACGGGGAGAAGGGACGCTGCCGCAACGGTTGCGGACTCCCTCTCCCCTTGGGGAGAGGGCTGGGGTGAGGGGGGCTTTTGCTGAAACACTCAACCGGATTTGAAATCAGTGCCGCCGATGCTTTCAGGATGGTGGCGTGCCGAAAAGATTGAGATCGATCGCCTGCCCCATCGCCATATAGCCGAGCCGGTTGGGGTGCAGCTTATCGCCAGCCCCGCCCGCGGTCGAATCCGGCACGAATTCCGGCTGCAGCTCACCCGTTTCCTGGTTCACGGTCGCCTTGTCGAAATCGATGACGCCGTCGAACAAGCCCGAGCCCCGGATGTAATCGTTTAAGGCCTGCCGCCTGATGTCCTGCTCGGCAAAGCCATGCGCCGGCCCGGCATTGCCACGCGCCGTCGTGATCGTTCCGCCGATTACGCGCACGCCCGGAAGGCGCTTCCTGATCGCGGCCACGCCATCCCGCAGCGCATCCGTCGCGGCCTCGGCGCTGACATTGCCGTTCTTGCTGAAATCGTTGATCCCCTCGAACCAGATCACCGAGGAGACGCCGGACAGGCTCAAAACATCGCGTTCGAGCCGTTGCAACGCCGAAGGCCCGCCTGGATAGGGCGTTTGCGGGCTGTAGTCCGCCGGACCGGTAATCTGATTGCCGCCGATGCCGGCATTCACCACGGCGAACCTGCTTCCGAACTTCGCATGAAGCCGCCGCGAGAGCACATCGGGCCAGCGGTCGTCGCCATTCAACGTCGAGCCGGTGCCGTCGGTGAGCGAGTCGCCAAAGGCAACGATAGCTTGCGTTTCCGGCCCGGCTTTCATGTCGATCGCATCGAGGAAATACCAGGACGTGGTGCCGAAGGGAAAGCTGGCCTCGTCTTCCTCGGCGCCATGCGCGCCCGCGCCGGGCGCGGTGACATAGGACGTCGTGAGCCCCTTTGCGTGCCAGGTCATCGGGCCGCTTTCGCCCGCGACGTGGAAGCTCACCGCAAGCTTCCTGCCCTGAAGATTGATGGGCCTCGCGTCTATCACGAAGGGTAGCGCCACCGCGTCGCTCCAGGCGCTTTGGCCGGGCTCGATGGTGATACTTTGCGAGCCGCCGAAGGTGACCGGCCGGTTGGTGCCGGCGGCCACGGCCGAGCTGCCGAGTTGCACACCGATATAAACGCCGTCGAAGGTAACCGGCTTGGTGCCGAAGGCGTTGGAAAGCCGGATGCGGGCCTCACGGCCCCAGATATCCGGCCCAACGGTTAGCCGGAAGCTCTGGTCCCTCGCCCCGGTCTCTGGCGATGGAAACGCCCGGTGCAGGTCGGGCTGAAGGATCGCATTTCCGACAGGGTAAGGGCCCTGGACGGAGGCCGCCCAGGCCGTGACCCACTTATCCGCGTTTTGCTGCTGAGCCTTCGCGGCGAACGGCAGCAAAACGGAGATAAGTGCCAGGCAGGCGACTGTTACAACACGCATGGCTAGTACCTACTATCGCTGATGGATGAGGCACACCCGTAGGGCATTACCCCTGACCCTGTCCCTCTCCCAATGGGAGAGGGGACGCCTTCTCAACGGTTGCGACCGAGTTCCCTCTCCCATGGGGAGAGGGTTAGGGTGAGGGGTAATGCGCGTTTCGCGGATCACTGAGCTGCCGCTCAAGCCGATTGCGACGGGAAGCCTCTCGCCTTTAGCGCCGCGGTTATCTCCGCCAAAACCGCGGGATCGTCGATGGTCGCGGGCATCTTGTATTCCTCGCCGTCGGCGATCTTCCGCATGGTGCCCCGGAGGATCTTGCCCGAGCGCGTCTTGGGCAGGCGGTTGACCGTCAGCACCGTCTTGAAGGCGGCAACGGGGCCGATCTGGTCGCGCACCAGCTCGACGATCTCCTTCTCGATGACGCTGATCTCGCGCGCGACACCCGCCTTCAGAAGCACGAAGCCGGCCGGGACGTGTCCCTTGAGGCCGTCGGCCACGCCGATAACCGCGCATTCGGCCACGTCGGGATGGCTCGCGACAACCTCCTCGATCCCGCCCGTGGACAGCCGGTGGCCCGCGACGTTGATAATGTCGTCGGTGCGGGACATGACGAACACATAGCCGTCTTCGTCGATGTAGCCGGCGTCCGCGGTTTTGTAGTAGCCCGGAAATTCGGTCAGATAGCTTTCGATGAAGCCGCGGTCGTTCTGCCAGAGCGTGGGCAGGCATCCGGGAGGCATCGGCAGGCGGATCGAAAGCGCGCCGGTCTGCCCGGGTTTCACCTCTTCATTGCTTTCGTTCAAGACGCGCAAATCGTAGCCCGGCAGCGGGAAGGTCGGCGAGCCGTGCTTCACCGGCGCGAGGCCAAGCCCGGCGCAGTTTCCGGCGATGGCCCACGCTGTCTCGGTTTGCCACCAGTGGTCGATCACCGGCACCTTCAAGAGGTCCTCGGCCCATTGCACCGTATTCGGGTCGGCGCGCTCGCCCGCCAGGAACAACGTCTTGAAGTGCGACAGATCGTAGTTCGCGAGCAGCGTGCCGTTCGGGTCTTCCTTCTTGATCGCGCGGAAAGCGGTCGGCGCGGTGAACAGCGCCTTGACCTTGTATTCGGAGATCACGCGCCAGAACGCGCCGGCGTCCGGCGTGCCGACGGGTTTGCCCTCGTAAAGGATCGTGGTCGCGCCGTGCAGCAGCGGTGCGTAGGCGATATAGGAGTGGCCAACCACCCAGCCGACGTCGGAAGCCGCCCAGAACACGTCGCCGGGGGCGATGCCGTAATGCTTATGCATTGTCCATTTGAGCGCCACCATATGGCCGCCCGTGTCGCGGACGACGCCCTTCGGCTTACCCGTGGTGCCGGACGTATAAAGAATATAGAGCGGGTCGGTGGCAGCCATGGGCTCGCAACGCGAATGAACCGAGCGGCTCTTGGCCGACGCCATCAGCGAGGCGTAATCGTAATCGCGTCCGGGGATAAGCGTGGCTTCCTGCTGCGGGCGCTGCACGACGATGCAGGCTTCCGGCTTCGCGGACGAAAGCTCGATGGCGTGGTCGAGCAACGGCTTGTAGTGCACGACCCGGTTCGGCTCGATGCCGCAGGAAGCCGAGACGATCAGCTTTGGATGCGTATCCTCGATGCGGACGGCAAGCTCGTTGGCCGCAAACCCGCCGAACACCACGGAGTGGATGGCGCCGATGCGCGCGCAGGCCAGCATGGCGATCAGCGCTTCCGGGATCATCGGCATGTAGACGATAACGCGATCGCCCTTCCCAACGCCCATCTCCTGCAGGACGCCGCCGAATGCCGCGACCTCGTCCAGCATCTGGGCGTAGGTGTATATCTTCTTCTGGCCGGTTATGGGGCTATCGTAGATGACGGCCGGCTGCACACCGCGCCCGCGCTCCACATGCCGGTCGAGGCAGTTGTAGCAGGTATTCGTCACCCCGCCCGCGAACCAGCGGCCGTAAATGCCTTGGGTAGCGTCGAAGATGCGCTTCGGCTGCTCGATCCAATCGATATCGCGCGCCGCGTCGGCCCAGAACCCTTCCGGGTCGCGTTTCCAGCTTGCGTAAATTTCCGCGTAATGGCTCGCGCCAAGTCCCTTTTCACTCATGGCCAACGTCCTCCCAATGCTCGCATCTTGAGCAAATCGGCGCGCCTTTCGCAAGGCAAGAAGTGAGGTCCTGAGGCGTTTTGAAGCGCAAGCCTGACTTTGCTTAGCTCCATGCCTCCCGGCATGTTGCGCTAGAGAGGAGGAGGCAAAACGGCCGCCAGACTTGCCAGCCCCACCCCGGCACACCGGGACAGCGATCCGCCGTTCAGTTGTAGTTTGAAGGATAGGTCACTAAACATGAAGCCGAAAGGCCGGATGCGGATGAAATGGGAGCGTAGGTTTGACGTGTTTCGCCGTAAAAGCTTGAAGCCACTGGTTGCTAAGATAGGACACAGGGAGTAAAAATCCTTACGAGACGTTGGAGGGGGATCGATTTCAGGCTCCCGTGTGGTGATGGGTATCTCGTTAGATCAGACCTACGAAGTGATAAACAAACTCAACCGGGCAGTCACACCGCAGGACATCTGCAACTCTCTGACGGGTTTCACGAGCCGCTATGGCCTCACCTCAATGGTAGCCTGCACCATACCATCGACCCATGAGCGTACAATCGGTGCACAGAGCCAGCATCTGCTCTTCTCGGCATATCCAATCGGCTGGAGGGACCGTTATCTCGACCAGGGTTACGTGCATATCGACCCCGTCGTCCGCCGGATTAAGCACGATCTGTCGCCGTTCCTTTGGTCCGAGACAGCGCCCTTCGCTCAAGAGGAACACAGCGCCCAGGTCAAAAGAATGTTCGGCGAAGCCAACGAGTTCCACCTCAAAGCTGGACTGGCGATACCGATGATCACGCTTGAAGGCACCGCCGCAACTGTTTCGCTGGGGGGCGACGCGATCGAGTTGCCTCCCGAAGCTCGCGGAATGATCGCCATGATCAGCACGTTTGCCATCGCGCGTGCCATAGACCTGCGCGACCGCGAAAGGAAGCGGGTTCGCTCAAAACTCACGCCGCGCGAGATCGAATGCCTGAAGTGGGCCGCTGACGGCAAAACCGAATGGGAGATCAGCACCATCCTGAATGTCTCCGAGCACACGGCCGATAAGCATCTGGCCAACGCACACCGCAAGCTCGGAGCAGCAAGCCGTGCCCAAGCCGTGGCTAATGCCATCCGCTGGGGCCTTATTGGCTGATCGCACGCTGTAGCGGTTCCACGCCGCGAACCCGGCTACTCTGTTCTCTTTAACTTATGGCGCCTGCCGCGTTGCAATGACGAAACGCGAGTGCGCCCCATTGCCTTGGCGCGCCGGCGATCCCGATCGCGCGGTTAGGGCAATACCGAATCCGGCCCCGTAGTTCCGCGCCCGTCATCCCGGAACTTGATTAGACCTCCTGGCGGCAGTTTCGCCGCGGCGATAGGGGTAGGGACGGTTTCGCCGCCCCTACCTCCGAACCGTGCGAGCGGTTTTCCCGCACACGGCTCTCCAGTTGGCGGTTTCCTCATCGGGGGCATCTCGCTTCCTGCCAGGCTGTGTGAAGTGCGAACAGCCCCGCTTCCGCGAAGAAGGCGTTGGTCCAACGCATCTGATCGGCCAGACAGCGGCCGAAGCCGGGACGCTTTTCCTGCTTGCGCAGGAAGGCACGCAACCGTCTGCCGCGCGACAATCAACATGAGAACGCAGCGTCAATCAGGATGAGAATGCCGCTGGTGGTGTGACGCAGGGAGGGCGTAGCCCGACCGGAGGCACATCCCCAGCGGCGCCTTTTTTCGAACCCGTCTGGCGGTCGAGCAGGACGGCGTCAAGCTGCTGATTCGTCTCAATCTCCGAGGGATCAGCGCTTGCCCGGCCTCCACATCACCGACCACCAGATGAGGCTGTATATGAGTTATCGACAAAGCCACGGCGCAGGCATTGCTGCCGCCAAAGCCGGTTTCAGCACAGCGAGCGGCTACCGGATCGAGAACGATCCGCGCTTGCCATCCCAGAAGAAGATACCGCGCGGGCGCCGCCGGCCCGATCCGCTCGCGGAGATTTGGGACGGCGAGGTCCTGCCGATCTTGAAAGCAACGCCGGGCATCCGGGCGATTGCGGTATTCGACGAGATCCGGCGGCGCCATCCGGGCTTGAATCCCAATGTCCGGCGCACGCTGGAACGGCGCATGCGAACTTGGCGCGCCGTCGCTGGGCCAGAGCAGGATATTATCTTCCGCCAGGAGCACGAACCCGGCCGTCTCGGTCTATCCGACTTCACGGACACCAGAGAACTTGGCATCACGATCTCTGGTATCCTACTCGATCATCGGCTCTATCACTTCCGCCTGGCGTTTTCGGGCTTCGAGCATGCCCACGTGGTTCTTGGCGGCGAGAGCTTCGTGGCGCTGGCCGAGGGCTTGCAAAACGCGCTTTGGGCGCTGGGCGGAGTGCCGCTGCAGCATCGCAGCGACAGCCTATCGGCGGCGTACCGTAATTTGGACAAGGCAGCCCAGGAGGACCTGACCAAGCGCTACGAGGACCTCATGCGGCATTACGGGATAACGCCAACGCGCAACAATCCCGGCGTGGCGCATGAGAACGGCTCCATCGAGAGCCCCCATGGTCATTTGAAGAGGGCGCTGGAGGACGCGTTGCTGCTGCGCGGTTCGCCTGACTTCGACGATCTCGATGCCTATCGCCGTTTCATCGATGAGATCGTTGGGCGGCGCAACGCCCATAACCGCAAGCGGATCGAAGTGGAGCGGCCGGGTCTCGCACCGCTGCCGAAGCGGCGCACCGCCGATTACGAGGAGAAGATCGTCACGGTCACGTCGAGCGGCGGCTTCATTCTGCGCCGGGTCTTCTACACCGCGCCGTCGCGGCTGATCGGTCATCGCCTGCGCGTGCGGGTCTATGACGACCGGCTCGAGTGCTTTCTCGGCTCAACGCCGATGATGACGCTCAGACGCGGGCGGCCGGTCTCCGGCAACAAAGGCGGTCACGTCGTCGATTACCGCCACGTGATCCATGCGCTGCGGAAAAAGCCGATGGCGCTCAACAACCTCGTCTACCGGGACCAGCTGTTCCCGCGCGACGCGTATCGAAAAGCCTTCGAGGCATTGCGCGCCAGCGACGGCGAGAAGCGCGCGTGTAAGGTGACGGTCGAACTGCTTGCGCTGGCGCACGATCGCGGCTGCGAGGCGGAACTGGCGCAGGTCATCGAGGCCGCGCTTCATTCCGGCCAAGCGCTGGACCTCGCGATATTGCGTGAACGCTTCGGTCCATCCCCGGCATCGGCGCCGGCGGTCACGGTGACCCTCGCGCCGCTCCACGCTTACGACGAACTTGCTCCGGTTCGCGCCGCCGGGCCAGCCTTCAGCCTGGAGGCAGCGGCATGACAACCTCAAACACGATAGATGCCGCCCGGCTCGAACTGCTGCTGACCGAGCTGCGCCTGCCGGGCATCAAGCTTATGTGGGCCAAGCTCGCCGCCCAATCCGACAAGGAGGGCTGGCCGGCTGCGCGCTTCCTTGCCGCACTCGCCGAGCATGAACTCGCGGATCGCGGCCGCCGGCGCATTGAACGCCACATGGCCGAGGCACGGCTGCCCGCGGGAAAAACCCTTGCGGCGTTCGACTTCGAATCCGTGCCGATGGTCTCAAAGGCTCAGGTGACGGCGCTCGCGTCGGGGGACGCCTGGCTCGGCAAGGGCGCCAACATCCTGTTGTTCGGACCGCCCGGCGTAGGCAAAAGCCATCTCTCGGCGGCGCTCGGTCTTGCTCTCGTCGAAAATGGCTGGCGGGTGCTGTTCGCCCGCACCACCGATCTTGTCCAACGGCTTCAGGTCGCGCGGCGCGAACTGGCGCTGGAAAGCGCCATCGCCAAACTCGACCGCTACGATCTGCTTATCCTCGACGACATCGCCTACGTCACCAAGGATCAGGCCGAGACAAGCGTGCTGTTCGAGCTGATCGCCGCGCGATATGAGCGGCGATCCATGCTGATAACGGCCAACCAGCCGTTCGGCGAGTGGGGCAAAATCTTCCCCGATCAGGCCATGACGCTCGCCGCCATCGACCGGCTCGTGCATCACGCCACGATCCTGGAAATGAATGTCGAAAGCTACCGGCGCCGCGAAGCCCTCGAGCGAAAGCGTGGACGCGGACGGCCAGCCGCCCACGCGACAATCAAGAAAACCGAAACAGATGATGGCTGATTGACGCTCCCCGTCAATCAAAGCGCTTGCCAAGATCGCGCCCAGCGACAATCATCATGCCGCTCGGCTGCCTCGTCTCATCCTGATTGACGCGCCGTTCTCACCCAGATTGTCGCGCTATAACCGTCTCCGGACCAATCCATCCAGCCGTTTGAAGACATGGTAATGGGCGTGCTTGAAGTAGTTGAACCAGCCGCGCAGAACCGGGTTCAGACTGGCGATGACTTGTTCGAGGCTTTCGCCCCGGGTTCGCTTGGTCTTGGCCCTGATCTTATCCTTAAGCCAGTCCAGGCTCTTCTTGCGAACGTGCCGCCGTTTGCCCTCGAAACTGTAGCCAAGGAAGCTGAAGCCCTCGCCCTTTTTCCAGCAGTTCCCGATATGGGTCTTGTCCGGATGAAGGCTGAGGCCGTTCTCCGCCACCCAGACGCGAATGAGCGCAAGGGCAGCTTCGGCTTCTTCCCGGCTTTGGCAGAGGACTACGAAGTCATCCGCGTAACGCACCATCTTGTAGCCATGGCTGGCCATGAACTCATCGAGCGGGTGCAGGTAGACGTTCGCCAGCAGCGGGCTGATGACACCGCCCTGCGGTGTACCCTCTGTTGGCGTCCATTGCTCCAACCCGTCCATGATGTCCTGCTTGAGCCAGCCTTCGATAAGATCGAGCACCCGGCCATCGCCGATACGCGCCCTAACCCTCTCCATCAGCCGCTCATGCGGGATGCTGTCGAAATAGCCCTTCAGATCGGCGTCCACCGCATAGCGATGACCTTCCTCGATCAAAGCGGCCACCTCGCGCAGGGCATCCTTGCAGGACCGCCCCGGCCTGAAACCATAGCTCGACGGATGGAACATAACCTCGAACACCGGCTCGATGACGAGTTTGACCGCCATCTGCACGATCCGGTCCTTGACCGCTGGGATGCCCAGCGGCCTCATCGAACCGTCGCCTTTGGGGATTTCCACCCGCCGGATCGCCAGGGGCCGGTATTGTCCTGCCTTGAGGCTTTCCGAAAGCTCGGCCAGATAGTCCCCGGAGCGTGCGTCGAACCGCTCGATGCTCTGTCCATCCACGCCCGCGGCCCCGCAATTGGCCTTTACTTTCTTCCAGGCCGCCTTAAGGGTCTTGGGGGCATACACCTTCTTAGCGGCGCGCTACCGCACGACGCGCTACTTGAGCGCACTATCTATCAAACTATACCAAACCCCTCCTTTGACGCCTGTTACGAGCGCCGATACCATACGCTCCGTCCAAACACTGGCTTCCACCCAGCTCAAATCCGGCACGTTATGCCCCTGGGGTTCTGCGCCTTGTTTAGCCGTCTCCGGCACTTCCGGCACTGTTCCTTGCCTGTCTCTGTTCATCGCGCATCCACCTTCCTGCCTCCCTTTCCTCAGGACGGTTTTGCTACCCGGCCCTCTCACGGCTTGCACCGCGGCGGTACTATGAAGGCTCTGACTCCTGTCCCGCTCGCACAGACGAAACAGGTCTCTCCGCTTACTCCGCCTTGCCTTCAGGGCATCCCATCCCCAACCACGTCCTACGCCCGGACATCGCTTTGTCAGTCACCTCAGCGTGTCCGGCTTGTTCCGGGCTTCGCCTTGAACGAGCAGGCTCGCCACGCAGTGCCGCCGAATTCGGGTTCGTTTTGCTACAGGCTGCCCTTTCGCTTCCAGTTGCTCTCCACCCCGCATCGCTGCGACGCAGTTACTTTCAACTTCGCAGGCTGTGACCGCCTGCGGCGGGGACTTACACCCCGCTGACAAAGCGTCCTCGCGGACGCACTCGTCTCCGCGAAGGCGGAGACCCATCTCAGGTCTTGTTCCAGCGGCTGAAATGGATTCCCGCCTTCGAGCGTGTGAAAAAATCGAAATTACAGGCTCCGGGAAGACTCCGCAGCGTCATGCAGGCGAAGGAGCTTGTAAAAAATCTGCCTTAAGCCTCCTGGAGCGGTTTTCCGGTATGTTGGGGCAGGTTTGCAGGCCGTGCTGACCCGAGGTCATGCCGCCGCCATGCCGTTTATGGTAACGGCATTCAGCCTGATGGCTGTCATGAGGTTGTGCGTGAGCGCATGCCAAAGCGCGATGGCCCCCGCCTCGCCTTCAACGGACTTAATCGGAGCGTAAAGCGGCGAAAGATCGAGCGTGCCCGTGAAGGCCCAGATCACCCGCGCCAGATGATCCTCAGGCAGCCAGGCGTCCAGGTCAATCAAGTCCCACGACAATTGCGACCGGTCCGCCTCGATAATTCGCGCCTTGCCCTTCATCGCCGTCCTCCCCGCCGATTCGCTCCTGACTCAATGAATCATAGCGCCGAAGCCGCTGCAGGGATTTTTTCACACGCTCCTGCGTGGGAATGACGCCCGCCCGTCACCCCCCTATGCGGCGCACAAAAAGGCCTTGCGCAAATCGGCCGCCAGCGCTAGCTTTGTACCGCAAAGTAATTTGAGATAGCTATGACCGATCTCGACAAAGCCCTCGCCGACATCGCCGATATTCGTATCCGTCTCGCGGCTGGCACGCTGTTCCAGGGGTTCGGACCGATGGTCATTGCCGCAAGCGGCGCCCTTGCGATCGCTGCGGCGTCAGCTCAAATTCGCTGGCCGGACCGGCTGGCGGCCACTCCGGAAGCCTTTCTGGCTGTGTGGATCGCGGTTGCCGTTGTCGCGGCGGCGTTGATTGGCGTTGAAATGGTCGCGCGCTCCCGGCGGCACCACGGCGGACTTTCCACCGTGATGATCGTGAATGCCATCGAGCAATTTTTGCCCGCCGGTTTCGCCGGAGCCGCGCTTGCGGCCATCGTTTACAGATACGCACCGCAGAATGTCTGGATGCTGCCGGGGCTCTGGGAAATCCTGGTCGCGCTTGGAATTTTCGCGGGAATACGATCCCTGCCGCGCACAGTGGTGCTAGCGGCGGCCTGGTATTTCGTTGCAGGGGCGGCGGTGCTTGCCGGCGCCAGTGAAGACAAGACTTTGTCGCCTTGGATGATGGGGCTGCCGTTTGGCGCCGGTCAGCTTCTCGTGGCTGGCATTCTCCATTACGCGCAAGGAGACAGCGATGGACGATAAACCCGGTACGGCGCCCTTCTCCTATGAGGGGCTAGACCGTGTGATCCATGAGAAGGCCCGGCTCGGTGTGCTGACCTCCCTGATGGCGCATCCAAAGGGCCTGCCTTTCGGCGAGCTGAAGCAGCTCTGCGGTCTCACGGACGGAAATCTCAGCCGGCATTTGCAGGTGCTCAACGATGCGGGCCTGGTGACCATTGACAAGCGGTTCGAGCGAAACCGGCCTCTCACCACGTGCCAGATAACGCCTGCCGGCCGGCAGCGCTTTCTCGACTATCTCTCCGTCTTGGAGCAGGTGGTCCGGGACGCGGCCGAGGCGGCGAAAGCCGCTCCTCTTGTGGACCCAAAAGCTAAGTTCCAGCCGGCTTGACCCCTTTTTTTGCCCGGAGGCTTTGCAATGCAAAGTAATCTGCAATCGAGACTGCATGTGGCGATCATCATGGACGGCAACGGCCGCTGGGCCATGCAACGGCGTTTGCCTCGGCAAGCCGGGCATAAAGCGGGCGTTGAAGCCCTGCGCCGCGTTGCTGAAGCCGCATCGGAATTGGGCGTCGGCACGCTTACGGTCTACGCTTTTTCAAGTGGCAATTGGCAGCGCCCAAAAGCCGAGGTTGCGGCGCTGATGGCGCTATTCAGGCACTACCTCGCCACCGAAGCGGAGAGGCTTGCCGGGCACGATATCCGGCTCACGATGATAGGGCGGCGGGACCGGCTTCCCGCTGGCATCGCGCCGCTGATTGCCCGCGCCGAAGCGGCCACAAGGCAAGGCCGGGCGCTGCATTTGCGGATCGCCTTCGATTATTCCGCGCGGGATGCAATTTTGCAGGCGGCGTCGGCCATCCGGAGCGCCGCCGATGTGTCGAGCGAGGCTTTGTCGCGGCAGCTCGCCGGCGGTGAACGGGTTCCGGACGTCGACCTTCTGATCCGCACCAGCGGGGAGCAGCGGCTCTCCGACTTTCTGCTGTGGGAGAGCGCCTATGCCGAACTCTTCTTTACGCCGCGCTTTTGGCCCGATTTCGGTCCTGACGAGCTTGCGGCCGCGCTCGCGGACTTCCGGCGCCGCGACCGCCGCTATGGCGGTCTGAGCGCCTCCGCCGCCGCCGTCTGATTCGCCTGCCATCCACCTCCCCCAAAAAGTGCATCAGCCTCGATCTTGGCAACGAAAGCAAAGGCGGCACATCTATGAAGATCAGGATTATCGTCTGCTATGAGCCCCGCTATCGCCGCGGCCACAGGTTCCACTTCGTTCCGCCCGTTACGGGAATCCATCTCGCGGCCATCACCCCGCCGGAGCATGAGGTCGAGGTTTTCCATCAGCAGGTTCGAGCCGTCCCTGTCGATGCTCAGCCCGATCTTGTGGCCCTCTCGTTCTTCTCCGGGTTCGCTAAAGCCGCTTATGCTCTGGCTGACCGGTACCGTGCGCTTGGCGTCCGTGTCGTCGCCGGCGGTCCGCACGTCACGTACTGGACAGAGGAGGCATTGGCGCATGTGGACGCCGTCGTTACCGGCGAGGCGGAGAGCGTTTGGCCGCAACTGCTCCGCGACGCTGAGCGCGGCTGTCTTGGCCGCGTCTATCGGGGCAGTCCCGCATCGCTGGATGCTCTGCCAACGCCGCGTTACGACCTGCTCGAAAAGCGCTTCATCGTCCCGCGCGTCATCCAGGCGACCCGCGGCTGCCCGTTCAGCTGTAGCTTCTGCAGTGTCCCCGATCTCAACCCAGGCTTCCGCGTCCGCCCCGTGGCTGATGTCATCCGGGATATCGCCGAAACCCATTTCCCGCATTTCTGGCAGGAAAAGGTGGCCTGGTTCTGGGACGACAATCTCCTTGTGCAGCGCCGCTGGGCGAAGGAGCTGTTGCGTGAACTGGCTGGCCTCGGCCGTTGGTGGCTGACGCAAGCGTCCATCGATATCGTCAAGGATCGCGAGTTGCTCGATCTGATGGAGCGCTCCGGCTGTATCGGCATTTTTTTGGGGATCGAAAGCCTCGACGACGCCGATTTGAGAAGTGTGGGCAAGCGCCAAAACCGCGCTGGGGAGTACAAAGACGCCATCGAGCGCCTCCACGATCGCGGCATTTGCGTGATGGCGGGCTTTATTTCCGGCTTCGATAATCAGACGCCGGAGACTATCCTCGCGACCGCCGGCCGGCTTAACGCGATCGGTGTCGATGTCCCGTTCCTTAGCATTCTCACACCCTTCCGCGGCACGCAGCTTTACGATGAGCATCTCGCCGCGGGCCGGATTCTCACGGACCGCGGCTGGCCGCACTACAACGGTTACAACGTGTCCTTCCGGCCGGCCCAGATGACGGCCGATGAGCTTTTGGCCGGGCACCGGGGACTTTGGCAGCGCGCCTTCGGCCCCGCCGCCGTAATGGAGCGGCTGGCGCGCGGTGCCCGGCGGCTTAGCCCGGGCGGCTTGATGCTTTCGGCGGCGATGAACGGGTTTTATGGATTAAAGCGGCTAACGGGCAATGTGCCCGCGACCGCCGCAGCCGTTCAGGAGCACATCCAGCACCCCAGCTGTCAACGTAGCCCACAGCCTGTTTCGGCTATCCTTGATAATTATATGGCGCGGACGCGGACGCTGAATGTTGAGGCCCCGAGCCTTGGGACAATCGCGGGTTGCGCAGATAAAATTGGTTGACGCCGTGAAGGGGAATAGCACATAAAGCCGTTTAAACCGGCAGTAAACTGCGGGTAAGCCAAGGGAAAAGAACATCCTACGAACGGCTTAATGCCCTGATAGGGCGGCGTTTTTTGCCTTTGGAGTGGTGGCCGAGAGGCTGAAGGCGGCGGTTTGCTAAACCGTTGTACGGTTGAAAAGCCGTACCGAGGGTTCGAATCCCTCCCACTCCGCCATTTGCAAACGAACCCTTTCCCCTCGCGAACACGGTCGCAAGGCAGCATTCGTAATCATCCCCAATGACACCATCGCGCTGAGGGCGTTCAAACTCCATTATAATAAAGCCCGCCGCTTCCGCGACCTGCAGTCCGGCTTCGAGGTCATCGCCTGCGACGGCAAACAGCCCGGCTGCTTCGATCTCCACCGCGATGGCATCCTCAAGGCGCTGCACCAGCTCAAATCGCGCGCCGGCGAGCTTAATAAATCATTCGTTTCGCGTAGGGCGGCATCATGGTAAACGCGCGGATGGTAAACGCCGGATCTTCATATTTTCCGCCCGCCGCTTTTTGCGAATCTTTTCGCGTTTTTGGCCGGATTCCAGGCTTCCAGAATCCGTTTAAATATAGGGGCAGTTTTGATATTAACCATGATTACAGCTCCAACGGCCTGCGAACAGTGCGCGTATACTATTTAAAATCAATGACTTCTTTTATTCCATCGCCCCCTTAAGGTTTCCTCAAGGCGCATCTGCTAAATTAGTTCAATAAGAAAAAGCGGCGCGAGGACGGGCAAACCGCGCTAGACTAGGTTAACAAGCCGTTCACGTCGCATCCCCGCGATCTGAACAAGGGCGATATCGAAAAGGAGCCGTCATGATCGACCATACCGGCGTTGGCGTCAGCGATTTCGAGCGGAGCAAGCGGTTTTACGAAAAGGCGCTCGCGCCGCTGGGTTACGTGCTGATTATGGAGGTTCCCGCGCCAGACACGGGCACGATTTTCGCGGCGGGGTTCGGCGTGCCGCCCAAGCCGGACTTCTGGATCGGCACCGGCGGCTCTCAGGTTCCCGGCGTCCATGTCGCCTTCCACGCCGATAACCGCGCCGAGGTCGATGCCTTCCACCAGGCCGCCATCGCCGCTGGCGGCCGCGATAACGGCGCGCCGGGCCTTCGCCCGCATTATCATCCGAACTATTACGGCGCTTTCATCCTTGACCCCGACGGACACAATATCGAGGCGGTCTGCCATTGGGCGGAATAAGGTCTGGCCGGCGTGACCGGCACCAGCCAATCAGTGCGATTGCGGGGGCTGCGGACCACCAGCCGGAGGCGTTGGAGCGGGGGGAAGGGCGGGCTGCGGCTGTTGCGGGACCTGGGACGTCTCCTTCGCCGCGGCACGGTCCATAAGGACTATTGCCGCATCGACGCAATCCTCGGTCGAGTTGTCCGCCGCGCATTTGAGCACAATCATCGCGTTCCCCCTGATAAGCTTGACGCTAGGGCCGCTTCCAGCTTCTCCGCCGGTTTCCTCGTGCCCGGCCATACCGTGCATCCCTCTCATATGCTCCATCATGCCGTGCATGGCTCCCATATGCTCTGTCATTTCATGCTCACCGCCTTCCGCACGCGACTGAACCATGGCATTGATATGCGCCATCGCAGCGCGAAGCCCATCTTCAAACCCGGCGCCGTAGCCGGCCGAACCGGACGATGGAGCAGTCCCACGCTCTGGACTTCCTTGCGTTTGGGCGGAGGCCGGGCAGGCTAAGAGCAAAGAGGCTGACAGCAACCTAGCTGCGGCGTAACAGATTGATTTCATAGACGATACCTCAAGCGCGTTTACGCCAAAGGTAATGTCTTGGACGGGACTGCGTTCCCTCCTGGAAAGGGCGTTACTTAAGTTTGCATTGTTGCCCTGTGGAATAGTTTGTTATCCCATTTCTTGAATTAACGTTGTCTTTCGAAGGGCTTCGTGTTTTTTTCTAAATGCGGTTTGTTTTAGCGAAATGGGAAACCAGCGTGCCGGGCTTAGACAATCTCTTTTCAGAGCTTAAGGGTTGTTGGCGGGATGCAGAAAAGGCCGCCATCGAGACCGGAAGCGGCAAATGCTATCGCTTTTGCGATGTGGATGAGATATCGGCGCGGCTGGCCAACGCGCTCGCGGCCCTGGGCGTCAAGCCTGGCGACCGGGTTGCCGTTCAGGCGGATAAGTCCCCCGAGGTGCTGTTTCTCTATCTCGCGTGCCTGCGCGCCGGGGCCGCGTATCTGCCGCTCAACACCGCATACACCCAAGCCGAACTCGACTATTTCCTGAAAGACGCGGAGCCCGCGCTGTTCGTATGCCGGCCGCAAGACGAAGCCGCCGGGGCCGCCCTTTGCGCAAGCGCCGGCGTTCCCAACTGCCGCACACTCGGGGCGGCGGGCGATGGCAGCCTGATGGCGCTCGCCGCCGGGCAGCCGGACGCCTTCGACGACGTTCCTCGCGCCCCGGACGACCTCGCCGCCATCCTTTACACCTCCGGCACCACCGGCCGTTCGAAGGGCGCGATGCTCACGCACGCCAACCTCTCGTCGAACGCGCATGCGCTGATCGAGACTTGGGCGTTCACCGCCCCCGACGTGCTGCTGCACGCGCTGCCGATTTTCCATGTGCACGGGCTGTTCGTGGCCAGCAACGTGGCGCTGATGTCCGGCGCATCGATGCTGTTTCTGCCGAAGTTCGATCTGGACGAGGTTTTCCGGCTGCTGCCGCGCGCCACCGTCATGATGGGGGTGCCAACCTATTATGTCCGCCTGCTCACCGATCCGCGGCTTACGCGCGAGGCAGCCCAGCGCATGCGGCTGTTCATTTCAGGTTCCGCGCCGCTTCTGCCCGACACCTTCCGCCAGTTCCACGAACGCACCGGCCACACCATTCTCGAACGGTACGGCATGACCGAAACCGGCATGAACACCTCGAACCCTTATGAGGCAGGGCGCGTGGCGGGCACTGTGGGCTTTCCGCTGCCGGGCGTCGAGCTGCGCGTTGCGAACCCGGAGACCGGCGCGATCCTGGGGCGCGAGGAGATCGGCATGATCGAGGTGCGCGGGCCCAATGTCTTCAAGGGCTATTGGCGCATGCCGGACAAGACGGCGGCCGAGTTCCGCGAGGACGGTTTTTTCGTCACGGGCGATCTGGGCAAGATCGATGCGCGGGGCTACGTCCACATCGCCGGGCGCGGAAAAGATCTCGTGATTTCCGGCGGTTATAACGTCTATCCCAAGGAGATCGAAAGCGAGATCGACGCGATCGAAGGCGTCGCCGAAAGCGCCGTGATCGGCGTTCCCCACCCCGATTTCGGCGAAGGCGTGGTCGCGGTTGCGGTAAAGACCAAGGCGGAGCTTACCGACGCGGATGTATTGGAGGCGCTCAAAAAGCGGCTCGCGAACTACAAACTGCCGAAGCGCGTGTTGTTTGTGGACGGCATTCCACGCAATACCATGGGGAAGGTCCAGAAAAACCTGCTCCGCGAAACCTATCGCGATCTATTCTCAAAATAAACCTGCGCCATTGAGCCTCGGACGGTCAGATCCGCGAAGGCGCTGACATAACGGCGGAATCTCCCCTCACCCTGTCCCTCTCCCCATGGGAGAGGGGACGACCTAACAACGGCCGCGAGCGAACTCCCTCTCCCATGGGGAGAGGGTTGGGGTGAGGGGAGATTTGCTCGTTCGTTCCGCCAACCGCTGGCCTCTCTAAGCCCGCCCGCATCATATGCGATACTTGCGCAATTCCAGCTTGGCGATCTGATTGCGGTGCACCTCGTCCGGCCCGTCGGCGATACGCAGCGTCCGTATCGAGGCATAATCGTAAGGCAGGCCGAAATCGTCGCAAATCCCCGCCCCGCCATGCGCCTGGATCGCCCAGTCGATCACCTTGCAGGCCATATTCGGCGCCACGACCTTAATCATCGCGATTTCCGCGCGCGCGGCCTTGTTGCCCACCGTGTCCATCATATATGCCGCCTTGAAGGTCAGCAGCCGCGCCTGATCGATCATCATGCGGCTTTCGGCGATGCGCTCCATCCAGACGCCTTGATCGGCGACCGGCCGGCGGAAAGCGATCCGCTTTTGCAGCCTGATGCACATCTTCTCAAGCGCCCGCTCGGCCCGGCCGATGGTGCGCATGCAATGATGGATGCGGCCCGGCCCAAGCCGGCCTTGCGCGATCTCGAAGCCGCGGCCCTCGCCGAGCAGCACGTTCTCCCGCGGCACCCGCACATCGGTAAAGCTCAGCTCGCCGTGGCCGTGCGGCGCATCGAGATAGCCGAACACCGGCAGCATCCGCTCCTTCACGACGCCGGGCGTATCCATGGGCACCAGGATCATGGATTGCTGCTTGTGCGGGTCCGTGTTGTCCGGGTCCGTTTTTCCCATCAGGATCAGTATCTTGCAACGCTTGTCGCCCGCGCCCGACGTCCACCATTTGCGGCCGTTGATGACGTAATCGCCGCCGTCCTTCTTGATGGAGATCGAAATGTTGGTCGCGTCGGAGGACGCCACGCAGGGCTCGGTCATGGCGAAGCCCGAGCGGATTTCGCCCGCAAGCAGCGGCTTCAGCCAGCGCTCCTTCTGCGCCTCGGTCCCATAGCGGACCAGCACCTCCATGTTGCCGGTGTCGGGCGCGGAGCAGTTGAACACCTCCGGCCCCCAATGCGAGCGGCCCATGATTTCGGCGAGCGGCGCGTATTCGAGATTGGTGAGCCCCGCGCCATGCTCGCTACCGGGCAGAAACAGGTTCCAAAGCCCTTCCGCCTTCGCCTTTTCCTTGATCTCCTGCAAGAGCTTAAGTGGATCCCACCGGTCGGGCTGGTTGTCCGCCGCGTGGAACAGCGCCTGCTCGTTCGGATAGATGTTCCCGGCCATGAAGCGCTCAAGCCGCGCCTTGTAATCGGCAGCCTTCGGGGAGAGCTGAAATATATCGGACATAAGGGCTCCTCCTATCGCGGCACACTTTGCCATGGCGGCTCAGGCTGCGCCATGCTTCACGCTAAGCTTTTTACCCGCCGTTAACCGAACTTTGCCCAGTTTGTTACCCAGATCCGGACGATTGAAGGGGCTCCGTTTAGGGCGCAATTATATAGAATGCTCCTTGCAAAAGCCTTAAGCTGTGGCCACGCAAAAATAGTTTATTGATTTCATTGAATAAATATTGAAGCTGAGCACCGCGCTCAGGCCTCGCTTATGGTTAACATTAAAACTGCGCGTATATTTAAACGGGTTCCGGAGTCATGGAATTCGGGACCAAAAAACGAGAAAAGATTCGCAAAAAAGTGGCGGGCGGAAAATAAGAGGATCCGGCGTTTACCATGCCGGCATTAAGCATGATAGCGCCCTACGCAAAACGCACGATCTGTTAAGCGCTGCAAAAGCCGATGCCGGACGTCATCGCCTAAGCAAACTCTCACAGGCTCGCCAACGAATGACCAACCATGTGACGCTTGAGGCCGTGAAGAGACATCACGAGCCTCGATTAATGGTCAGACTGCGATGCCCGCTTTGGGATCAGATTGCGGTCGATCTATGAGTGTGTCTATAATGGAGTGGGCCCGGAGCGACCGTGCCACATTAGCTCACTCAACGGGTGACATTCGGGGGGACGCCATCCCGACAATTTCAACCCCACACCGCCTTCCTGTCATATTCTGTGGAAGCTCTGGCATTAGGTCTCGACAGTGTTTCGCTCATCCTGCCTTTCGGCGAACGCGTCGAGATTGGCCGTTCACTCGGGTGGATTCGAGGACACATGAGATTTGAAAACCGGTACATAGTGACCTGTTATGCCGGCTTGTTCATGCTCGCTTTTGGCATCCTATTACCTAGTATCGCCGTCGCCCAAAAACGTCCGATTGTGCTCATTCCTGGCGTTATGGGCTCACGGCTATGCGATCAAAACGGGGATGTTGTTTGGGGCGACCGATGGTCGTATACGCGCCTCCAGGCACTTCGGTTGCCGTTTGCCTTTAAGCAATCCGACCTTCGGCAGCACGCTTGCGGAATCATTCAGAGCGTCAACGTGATCCCATATTTTTGGGAAGTTGATGCCTACTCGAGTTTACTTGAAACCTTAAAATCACTTGGTTACAATTCGGCGGCAGGTTGCGAAGACTATAAGTCAGAAGATATTCTTTTGTTTTCGTACGACTGGAGATTGAGCGCCTTCGATAATGCAGTTTCTCTGAATGCCTGCATCGAAAAGGCTATACCCAACAGAGACACACACGTTGACATAGTAGCGCACAGCATGGGTGGATTGATTGCGCGCGTCTATGTACAGTCTTACGGAGGCGACAAGCGTGTGCACAACTTAATTATGTTGGGAACCCCCCATTTGGGCTCAGCAAAGGTATTTCAGCGGCTAAAGGAAGGTTTCGATCACTGGAGCGACGATCTCTCAGGCGGACTTGCCGAAATTCAAAAAACAATTTTGTCCTTCCCATCCACATATCAGCTTCTTCCCGCATATAAAGACTGCTGTGCCTTTAGTGAGACCGGGAAAAATACTGGCGCTAAATACTTTTCCATATTTGACTACAGCGCTTGGGAAAGGTTTGTGTGGCTTCCGGATGACTTCAAAGGTAGCGATGGCGCCGCATTCGTCAGGAAGCAGCTGCTTGAAGCAAAAAAACTTAGCGACCTGATGAGGCGCCCAATTTTTCCAAATGGAAGCAACAATCCGGAACCGATTTTTGTTGCGAATGGTTTCTTAAAAACGTGGTCCCGCGTGTATTTCGATCCACAATCAGGCGCGATAAATGGACACACAGAGGTAATAGGAGACCGAACGGTGATCTTGTATAGCGCAATTAACGGCGTCTCGCGCAACCTCCGCGTGTCAAGTAGGGAGCATGAACATGTGTTCGATGGAAAGGAGGTTCGCCTAGTGCTTGAAACATCACTGCAAGACCGGGTTCCCACTTCTGGAAGCGGCTCAGCCATGAGTAGTTTTCAAGACCTCACCGGGAAAGAATTTAAGATTGAAAGCCTTGCGTATGACGCAATCCCTCGCAGTCTTCCAGCGGAGTCTGCTGGCACATTCCTTGTCAAACTTTCTGGGGAGGATTCGTTGAAAGAGGCGAATTTAACCGCGGTGGCAGCGCAACTTATTCCACAGGGACTAGATCCAATTCGACTAACTCTCAGTTCTGATCGTACGGAAAGCGCGGGCCCGTCTGTTACACGCGAGCTAACATTTACATACAATTCTCCTGCCTTACCCGGGCCTCACATTTTGCGCGTTTCTGTTCCTGGGTTGGGAAGTTTCGATGAGATATTGTTAGTCACCAAGACGGAAAGGTAGACGTATAGCTGTGCTGGATTGGTAATTCTGCCTTAGGGGGTAAGGTGATGCGCACTATCCTGCTGCGTTTGTTTATTTTTGTGACGATGTTGGCTCAAGCATGCAACGCAATGGCCAATGATACATTTTGGGAATGCTACAAGAAATCTATCGTGAAGATTACCGTCGCAGGAAGCGATCCCGAGAACAAAAGAGTTTATCCCAGGGTGGGATCTGGCATCATAGTTGCGTCAAGCCATGGCACTCTCATTCTGACTGCACGTCATGTAATTGGGTCGTCTTCGTTGGATCAAAAGTCGAATTCAGATTGGTACGTGCAGGGAGACCAAATTTCACGAACTATAAAAGTTGAAGGACTAGATGGCAATGGAGTGTTGACCACTTTAAGCGAAGCTGCTTTCTTTAAAATGGAGAATGAGCAGTTTGACATCGCGCTTATCGGGATCGAACCATATGGATTTCCCGTAGCCAAGATTCCGCAATATTCGCTGGAGAGGCAGCAGCAGCTTGAGGTAATGCTTTTGGGGTTTGAGGCGGGTAAGCGAGAGCTTAGTAATCCTTATAAGTTGGGCGTTGGTACTTTAGATGCGGCCAATCGGTTTATAACTGCCTCGCGCGCTGGGCACGGCGAAAGTGGAGGGGCTTGGATAGAGACAAAAACCGGGTATGTGATTGCAATCGCAAGCTATGCTGACAATCAAATCAACAATCAGCGATTTGTTTCCACAGCAGTATCCTCCATCTTTGATCTCATCAAAGAGTGGATTGAGCCAACCACGCTTGAGAGCTGCCTGAGACGCTCTCCCGGATACGATGATCCGCCGCCCGGTGTCAGAAGAGTATATGAAGGCCGACCCAAGATGCTCACTCCGCAATGCTACAGCGCTCTCCAAAATTGGAAGTCCATGAAGAGTCGCGGCGCATTTGCAGTCGGCCCAACGATAGAGTGCGCTTGGTCGTCTGGAAAGCAAGACTTAGAATCCGCTCGAAACGAAGCACTTTATAGGTGTCTGATAGCTCGCGGTCAAGCATGTGAGGTTATTTTGGAGAACTAGCTAGTAAGCCGCTTCGATTTTAGGTGGGCCAGGGTTGTTTTTGTGCCATCGCGTCTTCCACCCGACCAGCGCGATGATAGGACACATTTATAGCGCTCAAGATCATGGTATTGGTTTGGCTGTTCAACGACTGCCCGGTTTCGGATCGAAGAGCCGACTTAGAGCGGGCCGGATCAGTAGGATTTCGCCACTTCTGCTATCGACCCATCGCCGCCTTTGGACCAGCGGGCCAAACGCTCGATTCGCCCCTCCCCCTCCACGAAGATGTGAATCCCGCCGCCCGCCATGGACGCGGCGGTTGACAGCGCGCCTTCCACGGGCGACTTAAAGCGTGCTGATGGATTCGTGCGGGAGAGATCAGCGAAGCTGGCGCCGAAGGAGCAACCGCCCCGGAAACTCTCAGGCAAAGGGACCGCGCGAAGACAGCACTCTGGAAAGCAGCCGTCGCGTTGGCGGCTCACCGACGGGGTAGGCCCGCATCGCGGGCGAAATCTCTCAGGTTCCGTGACAGAGGGGGCACAGGGCCGCGCAAGCGGAATGCCTTAACGTCACGGGTCCATGATGAGCGAGCCTCAATCCATAAACCATTCCAGCGCGGAGCATGCGGGCGCCAAGCTGCGGCTAACGCCCTTGAACGCACTGCACCGCGAGCTTGGCGCGAAACTCGTTCCCTTCGCGGGCTACGAGATGCCGCTGCAATATGCGGCGGGCATCGTCAAAGAGCACAATCATGTGCGCGGCGCCGCCGGGCTTTTCGACGTTTCGCATATGGGCCAGGCGCGGCTCGGCGGGCCGGATTTCGAAACCGCGGCGGCGGCCATCGAGGCGCTGGCGCCGGCCGATATCCTCAGCCTGAAGCCGGGGCGCATCCGCTACACCCAGCTTTTGAACGCCCAAGGCGGCGTGATCGACGATCTCATGGTTACGCGCAGCCGCGATGGCGCCGGCCTTTCGCTGATTGTGAACGCCTCGCGCCAGGAGATCGATTTCGCTTATATCCGCGCCGGCCTGCCGGCGGGCATCGAGCTTACACCGCAGCCGGAACGCGCGCTGCTCGCCCTGCAAGGGCCGAAAGCCGCCGCGGTTCTTTCGCGCGTCATACCCGGCGTGGAACGCTTATGTTTCATGGAAAGCGGAATGTTCCACGTGAAGTCCGAGCCCATCTACATCTCGCGGTCGGGCTACACCGGGGAGGACGGTTTCGAAATCTCCGTCCCAGCGGCCTCCGCTGAAAACCTCGCGCGCCAATTGCTCGCGGAGCCCGAAGTCCTCCCCATCGGCCTTGGCGCGCGCGATACGCTCCGGCTTGAGGCGGGCTTGCCGCTCTACGGTCAGGACATGGATGAAGCCACCTCGCCGGTTGAGGCTGGGCTCTCCTTCTCCATCGGCAAGCGCAGGCGGGCCGAAGGCGGCTTTCCGGGCGCAACGCGCATTATCCGTGAGCTTTCCGAGGTGCCTGCCCGCCTGCGCGTTGGCCTCAAGCTCGAAGGCCGGGCCGCGGCGCGAACCCACATGAAGGTTGCCGATGCCTCCGGAAACGCGATTGGCGAGGTGACGAGCGGCGCGTTCACGCCAACGGCGGCGGCCTCGATAGCCATGGCCTATGTTCCGCCCGCTCTCGCCGGAACAGGCACACAAATTGCTGTCGAAATCCGCGGCTCGCTCTTGCCAGGACGCGTCGTTTCCATGCCTTTCGTTCCTCACAACTACGCCCGCCGGGCCTAAGCAAAGGTCAAACAAATGAGCCAAGTCAAATACACCAAGGATCACGAATACATCGTCGTGGAAGACGGCATCGGCACGGTGGGCATTACGGACAATGCCCAGCACAAGCTCGGCGACATCACATTTGTCGAGATGCCGGTCACGGGCAGGGAGCTGAAAAAGGGCGAGTCTGCTGGCGTGGTTGAGTCCGTGAAGGCAGCGAGCGACGTGTACACGCCGGTAAGCGGCGCCGTGCTTGAGATCAACGTAGCGCTCGAAGACAAGCCGGAGCTTGTGAACGAGGACGCCGAAGGGGCTGGCTGGTTCTTCAAGATCAAGCTCGCGGATGCCTCCGAGCTTGGCGATCTGATGGACCGGGACGCCTATCTGGCTTACGCGGCGGAGCAAGACTGATGCGCTACCTTCCCCATTCGGATGGTGAGCGCAGGCAGATGCTGGACGCCATCGGCGTGCCGGGCATCGATGCGCTTTTCGCGGATGTGCCGCCGTCGAAGCTCCTCCGCGAGTTGCCGGGCCTGCCCCGGGCGCGGAGCGAGATGGCGGTCGAGCGCGCTATGTCCGCGCTTGCCGCGCGCAACGTGGCCGCCGGCTCTGTCCCCTTCTTTGCCGGCTGCGGCGCTTACAAGCATCATGTCCCGGCGACCGTCGATCACGTCATTCAGCGGTCGGAGTTTCTGACTGCCTACACGCCCTATCAGCCGGAGATCGCGCAGGGCACACTGCAATATATGTTCGAGTTTCAGAGCCAGGTCGCACTACTGACCGGCATGGAGGTTGCCAACGCCTCCATGTACGACGGCTCGACCGCGGCGGCCGAAGCCGTGCTGATGGCGCACCGGCTCACGAAGCGCAAGAAAGCCGTGCTTGCGGGGGGCTTGCATCCGCATTACCGCGCGGTGATCGAGACGATTTCGCATTATTCCGGGAATAGCGTCGAGGCTGGCGCGGCGGACCCCGCCAGGAGCTTCGAGGCGGAATGCGATGGCGAAACCTCCTGCATTGTGGTGCAGATGCCCGATGTCTTCGGGCGCGTGAGCGATCTTTCGGGGCTTGCCGCGAAAGCCCATGCCGCCGGCGCGTTGCTTATCGTGGTTGTGACGGAAGCCGTTTCCTTCGGCGCGCTGAAATCTCCGGGCGCGATGGGCGCCGATATCGTCGTGGCTGAGGGCCAATCCATCGGCAACGGCCTCAATTTCGGCGGGCCTTACCTCGGCCTTTTCGCAACCCGCCAGAAATTCGTGCGCCAGATGCCTGGGCGGCTTTGCGGGCAGACGCTGGACCGCGACGGGCGGCGCGGCTTCGTGCTGACGCTTTCCACGCGCGAGCAGCACATCCGCCGCGAGAAGGCGACCAGCAATATCTGCACGAATTCCGGGCTGTGCGCGCTGGCGTTCACGGCGCATCTGACGCTGCTGGGCGAGGCGGGCCTGCGCAAGCTCGCAGGCCTGAACCATGCCAGCGCCGTGACCTTGGCGGACGAGCTGGCCCAGGTGCCCGGCGTCGAGGTGGTCACGCCGCATTTCTTCAACGAGTTCACGATCAAGATGCCCAAGCCCGGCGCGGAGGTCATCGATCGCCTCGCGGATCGCGGTGTCATCGGCGGCGTGCCCGCGAGCCGGCTGTGGCCCGGCGATGCCACGCTTTCGAATTTCATTATTGTGGCCGCGACGGAAGTAACAACCCCGGACGATATCGCCGCCTTTAAGGCCGCGCTGAGCGAGGTTCTTCATGGTTGAGATGCCGAAGGAATTTGTGCCGGAGCACGTCATGGACGAACCCAAAACCTTCACCGGCAACCGCGCGCTCTCGATCGAGGAGCCGCTGATTTTCGAAATCGGCTCGCCCGAGACTTCCGGCGTAGACTTCGAAGACCCCCTCACCCTGTCCCTCTCCCCAAGGGGAGAGGGGACGCCAGAATTGTCCGCCGCGCTGTTGACGAGTCCGCAGCCAGCTCCCTCTCCCCTCGGGGAGAGGGCTGGGGTGAGGGGGGACTCCGCAACAAACCGCCTGGGCGGCCTTGAGCGCGGCGACCCCATCGGCCTGCCCGGCCTATCGGAGCCCGAAGCCATTCGCCATTACGTCCGCTTGAGCCAGAAGAACTATTCCATCGACACCGGCATCTTCCCGCTGGGCTCGTGCACGATGAAGCACAATCCGCGCCTCAATGAGAAAATGGCGCGGCTGCCCGGCTTCGCCGACATCCATCCGCTGCAGCCGGAGAAAACCGTGCAGGGCGCGCTTGCCCTCATGGAGGAGCTGAGCCGCTGGCTGCTTGAGCTGACCGGCATGCAGGCGGTGGCGCTTTCGCCCAAGGCCGGCGCGCATGGCGAGCTGTGCGGCATGGTGGCGATCCGCGCGGCGCTCGAAGCACGCGGCGAGGCCGACACGCGGCGCGTGGTTCTCGTTCCCGACTCCGCCCATGGCACCAACCCGGCAACCGCCGCCCTGCTCGGCTTCACGGTCCGTGCCGTGCCTGCCCGCGAGGATGGAACGGTCAGCGCCGAAGCCGTGCGCGAGAAGCTCGGCCCGGACGTTGCCGCCATGATGCTCACCAATCCGAACACCTGCGGATTGTTCGAGCGCGATATCGTGGAAATCGCCGCGGCGCTTCACGAGGCCGGCGCCTATCTCTATTGCGACGGCGCGAACTTCAACGCCATCGCTGGCAAGGCGCGGCCCGGCGACCTCGGCGCCGACGCCATGCACATCAATCTTCACAAAACGTTCTCCACCCCGCATGGCGGCGGCGGTCCAGGCTCCGGCCCGGTGGTGTTCAGCCAAGCGCTCGCGCCTTTCGCGCCCTTGCCATTGATCGTCAAGGAAGGCGAGGGCTTGCGGCTTGCCGAACATGCGGAATCGGCGGGCGAAGCGGCTCACCCGTTCGGCCGGCTCACGGCATTCCACGGCCAAATGGGCATGTTCGTGCGCGCGCTGGCTTATTTGCTGAGCCACGGCGCGGATGGCGTCCGCCAAGCCTCCGAGGATGCCGTCTTGAACGCGAATTACGTGCGCGTGCGGCTGCGCGATGCGCTTTCGCAGCCTTTCAACGGCCGCCCCTGCATGCACGAGGTCCTCTTCGACGACCACTTCCTTAAGGGCACCGGCGTCTCAACGCTCGACTTCGCCAAGGCGCTCATCGATGAGGGCTTTCATCCGATGACGGTGTATTTCCCGCTGGTGGTATCCGGCGCGATGCTTATCGAGCCCACGGAATCGGAGTTCGAAGCAAAGCCTGGATCAGTTCATCGATGCGATCCGCGATTTGGCCGAGGCCACGAAAAAAGGCGACGCCGGCCGCTTCACCGCCGCCCCGCGCTTCGCCCCGCGCAGCCGCCTCGACGAAACCCGCGCCGCCCGCGAGCCGGTGTTGACGTACACCAGATCCCGGCTGAGTGCTTAGCTAAGTCCCCCCTCATCCTGTCCTTCTCCCCGAGGGGAGAAGGGACCCTCGAATGGTCCGCGACCTTTTGGCAAAGGCCGCAGCATTCTCCCTCTTCCCTTGGGGAGAGGGCTGGGGTGAGGGGGTCTTTTGCGAGCTACAGCCCAGCAACTTCATTGAGGAAGCCGGTCAGGTCGCCGGTCTCGAACTGGATATAATCCGGCAGCTCGGCCGCCTCCTTCAGCGCCTGCTGCGAGGGGTGGTCCAGGTAATCCGACTCCACCAGCACCGTGACGATGCCAAGCGCATGCGCGGGCTCCAGATTGTGCGGCAAGTCCTCGAACATGGCCGCCTTGCAATTAACGCCCTCGCAAAATTCGAGGAAGCGCCTGAACGCCTCCGGCCTGGGCTTCGGCACATAGCCGCCGGCCGCGATATCGTAAATTCCGTCGAACTTATCCAGCACCCCCAGCTTTTCCGCCACCCGCTCGGCATGGTGCGCCGAGCCGTTGGTGAAGATGAACTTGCGGCCCTCAAGCCGCTCGATGGCTTCGGCAAGCTCCGGCGCGTGCTGAACCGGCGACAGGTCTATATCGTGCACGTAGGCCAGGAACCCCTCGGGCTTGACGCCATGCTTGGCCATCAGCCCGGAAAGCGTGGTCCCGTGCTCGTAATAAAGCTCCTTCTGCACCTTGAGGGCGGCCGCCGGATCGAGCCCGAGCAGCTTCTGAATGTAAGCGGACATGCGCCGGTCGATCTCGGCGAACAGATTGCACTCGGAGGGATAGAGCGTGTTGTCGAGATCGAAGATCCACAGCCGCGTGTCCCGGAAAGCTTGGGCGAGACGGCTCGGGCTTGGCGCTCCGTCAGCCATCAATCGCGCTCGATCAGCGTGCCGACGCCGTGCTCGGTGAACAGCTCCAGCAGCACCGCGTGCGGCACCCGGCCATCCAAGATCACCACGCCTTCCACGCCCTTCTCGATCACGCTGATGCACCCCTCCACCTTCGGAATCATGCCGCCGGTGATGGTCCCGTCCGCGATCATGGCCTTGGCCTGAGATACCGAGAGATGATGAATGAGCTTCTTGTCCCGGTCGAGCACGCCGGCAACGTCGGTTAGCAACAATAGCCGCTTGGCCTTGAGCGAAGCTGCAAGCTCGCTCGCAAATGTGTCGGCATTGATATTGTACGTTGTACCGTCGCGGGAAAAGCCCAGCGGCGCGACCACTGGAATGAACTCGTTGGCCGTAAGCGTCTGCACGATGCGCGGATTGACCTCCTCCGGGTCGCCCACAAAGCCGAGATCGACGACGCGCTCGATGTTCGAGTCCGGATCGCGCTCCGTCCGCGTGAGTTTCTTCGCGATCAGCAGATTGCCGTCCTTGCCCGAGATGCCGCAAGCATGGCCGCCAAGCCGGTTGATCTCGCTCACGATCTGCTTGTTGATAGCTCCGGCCAGCACCATTTCGACGACCTCGACGGTCGCGGCGTCGGTCACGCGCAAGCCCCCGGCAAACTCACTCTTGATGCCGAGCCGTTCGAGCAGCCGCGCAATCTGCGGTCCCCCGCCATGCACCACCACCGGCTTCACGCTCGCCTGCTCCAGCATCACGATGTCGCGCGCGAAACCCTCGGCGAGCTTCGCATCGACCATGGCGTGGCCGCCATATTTGATGACGACCGTCTCTTGATCGTAGCGCTGCATGTAGGGCAGCGCCTCGGATAGGACTTCCGCGGCGAGAAGTAGCTTTCTGAGGTAAAATTCGTTCGGTTCGGCTGCGGACAAAGCTCCCTCCAATCGCTGCGATTCGCGTATTCAGAATTACGGTGCCACAGGGTGCCTATGCAAGATGCAGTTTTTATGAACATCCCGCGGCTGCCGCTGGGCGGGCGCATCGCCTCCATGCAAAACGCGGGAAAAGCCGAACCGGCGGACTTGACAGACTTATTTGATAAGTCATGCTGCGTTTTGAGTCTAAAGAGAACATCGAACCGGAAGCCGTATCCATGCGCTTCGTTGCAGACCGGAATTCGCTGCTCCGCGCCCTTGGCCATATCACGGGCATCGTGGAGAAGCGCAATACCATCCCGATTTTGAGCAATATTTTGATCGGAGCCGAGGCTTCCGGCGTTTTGACGCTGAAGGCGACGGACCTCGATATGGAGGCGATCGAAACCATACCCGCCAAGGTGAGCACGCCAGGCGCGGCGACGGTTCCGGCGCACACGCTGCACGACATCGTGCGCAAGCTCCCGGATGGAGCGGAGATCCATATCGAGCTCAAGGGCCCCGAAGGGCGGCTGAAAGTCACCGCCGGCCGCGCAAGCTTCGAACTGTCTATTTTGCCCGCGGACGAGTTCCCGGACATGGGGCAGGCCGAGCTGCCGCACCGTTTTACGGTGGAGGGCGGCGAGCTGAAGCGCCTGTTCGAGAAGTCGCGCTTCGCGATTTCGACCGAGGAAACCCGCTATTATCTGAACGGCATTTATCTGCACCGCGTCGAAGGCGGCACCTCGCCCAAGCTCAGGGCTGTGGCCACCGACGGCCACAGGCTCGCGCAAGTCGAGACCGAAGCCACGAGCGGCACCGAAGGCATGCCCGGCGTGATCGTGCCGCGCAAAGCCGTGGCGGAGATCATCAAGCTTCTCGACGATGGCCAGGCGCCGGTGGAAGTCGCGCTCAGCCCGGCCAAAATCCGCTTCGCGGTGGGCGACGTGATACTGACCTCGAAGCTGATCGACGGCTCCTTCCCGGACTACGCCCGCGTCATCCCCGCCGCGAACACGAAGTTCCTCGTTCTCGAAAACGCCGATCTCGTGAAGGCCGTGGACCGCGTCTCGACGCTCTCCTCCGAAAAGGGCCGCGCGGTGAAGCTCGTCGCGAGCGAAGGCAGTGTGGTCGTGTCCGCCAGCAATCCGGATTCGGGATCGGCAACGGAGGAAATCTCCGCGGACTACAAGCACGAGCCGATTGAGATTGGCTTCAACGCGCGCTATCTGCTCGACATCGCGGCGCAGATCGACGGCAGCAAGGCGCTGTTCAAGCTGGCCGACGGCTCCTCGCCGACGCTCATCTCCGACGAAAGCGACCCCCGCGCGCTTTACGTGCTGATGCCGATGCGGGTTTAGCCCGGCCTTGCGCTTGTTTATGGCGAACAGCAAACAAATAGCGCCGTACCCCCTCACCCTGTCCCTCTCCCCCCGGGAGAGGGGACGTTGTTGCGCGCTCCAACGACTATTCAGGGGTTCCTTCTCCCATTGGGAGAAGGACAGGATGAGGGGTAATGCCCTTAGTGATTGTGCGATACGCAGCGCATGACCCCCCCAAAAAATGCAGGCGGCGGCAACCGCACCTGGATCGCCAAGCTCACGCTGACGGATTTCCGCAACTATCGCGCTGCCACGCTTAACCCCGGGCCTGCCCCTGCCGTTCTGTTCGGCGCGAATGGCGCGGGCAAGACCAACTGCCTCGAAGCCATCTCGCTCTTGACCGCCGGGCGCGGCTTGCGGTCCTTGCCATTCTCCGAGCTTGTCCGCAGCGGCGGCGCGGGCGGCTGGGCGGTCGCGGCGAAGGTGTTTGCCGGGGCGGCGGAGATCGAGATCGGCACGGGCGTGCAGGCGCCGCCCGGCGGGGTGCTGGGCACGCGCGCGCCCCGCATCGTGAAGGTCGATGGCGCGCTGGCCAAGGGATCGGGAGCGCTCGCACGGATCAGGATGGTGTGGCTGACGCCGGCCATGGACAGCCTGTTCACCGGGGCTGCCAGCGAGCGCCGGCGTTTCATCGACCGTCTGGCGCTAAGCCTCGAACCTGCCTACGCCAGCGCGGCGGCGACGTTCGACCGCGCCATGCGCCAGCGCAACAAGGCGCTCGAAGACTATGAGCCCGCCAAGGCTGCTCGACGGTATCGAGGTGCAAATGGCCGAAGCGGCGGCGGGATTGCCGTAATGCGCCACCGCGCCATCGAAGCCCTGGCCGCGGAAATCGCGGCCGAGCGGGATCGCGTGCCGGATTCGGCATTCCCCTGGGCCGTGCTTTCGCTGGTCGGGCATCTTGAGGCGCAAGCCAGCGCATTGGCGATCGATGCGGCCGGAATCCCCGAAGAGAGAGGGAATGCCGTTTCGATGGGCACGCCGGGACTCCCCTCTCCCCTTGCGGGAGAGGGGCTGGGGGTGAGGGGTGCTTCCGCGATCCAAGCGGAGATACAAGCGTCCTACTTGCAGCTGCTGGCGCGGAGCCGGGCACGCGACCGCGAGGCCGGACGCACCCTGACCGGTCCGCACCGCAGCGATCTTGAGGTTACGCACGGCCCAAAAGGCCATGCCGGCGAAGATGTGCTCCACAGGCGAACAGAAGGCGCTGCTCGTAGGCCTTGCGCTTGCCCAGGCCCGCCTTGTAAAAGAGGTCTCGGGCGGCATCGCCCCCCTGATCTTGCTGGATGAGATCGCGGCGCATCTGGACGAGGATCGCCGTGCGGCGCTGTTTTCGTCCATAGCAAGCCTGGATGCGCAAGTCTGGATGACAGGCACGGACAGCGCCATGTTCGCTGCCGCTCCGGGATGCCACGGAGGTGCAGTTTTTTCGGGTATCGGATGGGACTTTTATGCCCATAAGCGGTGCAGAATCCGGTTCGAATCCCTAAGTATAGGGCACGTCCAAGCAGGGCGACAGGCCGGCGGCGGGTCAGGTAATCATCGATGGAAGCAGCAGCAGAACGCATGGACGCGGCGGTCGAAGCCTATGGTGCGGACAGCATCAAGGTCTTGAAGGGCCTCGACGCCGTCCGCAAACGGCCCGGCATGTATATCGGCGATACGGATGACGGCTCGGGCCTCCACCACATGGTCTACGAGGTGGTGGACAACGCCATCGACGAGGCGCTTGCCGGCTGGGCGGACGTTGTTTCCGTGATTCTCAACGCCGATGGCTCCGTAACCGTCGAAGACAATGGCCGGGGCATCCCGACTGAGATTCACCAGGAGGAAGGCGTTTCCGCCGCCGAGGTCATCATGACCCAGCTGCATGCGGGCGGCAAATTCGACCAGAATTCCTATAAAGTTTCGGGCGGCCTGCATGGCGTGGGCGTCTCGGTGGTGAACGCGCTCTCCACGCGGCTGGAGCTGACCGTCTGGCGCAACGGCAAAGAGCACTTCATGGTCTTCGCCGATGGCGTGCCGGAAGCGCCTCTTAAGCTGGTGGGCGACGCCCCTGGCAAAAAGGGCACGCGCGTCACCTTCACGCCAAGCCCCGCTACCTTCACCAACGTCGATTTCGACTATGGGACGCTTGAGCATCGCCTGCGCGAGCTGGCCTTCCTCAACTCCGGCGTCTACATCGTGCTTTCGGACTTGCGCGGCGTCGAGCACGCCAAGAGCGAGTTCAAATATGAAGGCGGCCTCAAGGCCTTCGTCGAATATCTCGACCGCGCGCGCACGCCGCTGATTCCCGAACCGATCTTCATCAAGACCGAGCGCGAAGGCGTGGCCGTTGAAGCGGCGCTGTGGTGGAACGACGGCTATCACGAGAGCGTCTTCTGCTTCACCAACAACATTCCGCAGCGCGACGGCGGAACGCACCTCGCCGGCTTCCGCGCGGCGCTCACGCGCACCACCAACACCTACGCGACTTCGACGGGCGTCGCCAAGAAGGAGAAGGTGCAGCTCACCGGCGACGACGCGCGCGAAGGGCTGACCTGCGTGCTGTCGGTCAAGATCGCCGATCCGAAATTCTCAAGCCAAACCAAGGATAAGCTCGTTTCCTCCGAGGTGCGCCCCGCCGTCGAAAACATCATGTCGGACACGCTCGGCACTTGGTTCGAGGAGCATCCGTCCGAAGCCAAGCTTATCATCATGAAGGTTGCCGAAGCCGCCGCCGCCCGCGAAGCGGCCCGCAGGGCGCGCGAGCTGACCCGCCGCAAGGGCGTGCTCGACGTGGCCAACCTGCCCGGCAAGCTCGCCGATTGCCAGGAGCGCGACCCCGCCAAATCCGAGGTGTTCCTGGTCGAGGGCGACAGCGCTGGCGGCTCCGCCAAGCAGGGCCGCGACCGCTCGAACCAGGCCGTGCTGCCCTTGCGCGGCAAGATCCTGAACGTGGAGCGCGCGCGCTTCGACAAAATGCTGGGGAGCCAGGAGATCGGCACGCTCATCACCGCGCTGGGCACCGGCATCGGCCGCGACGATTTCGACATCTCCAAGCTGCGCTATCACCGCATCATCATCATGACGGACGCCGACGTCGACGGCGCACATATCCGCACGCTTCTGCTCACCTTCTTCTACCGGCAGATGCCGGCCCTGATCGAGAACGGGCACATCTACATCGCCCAGCCGCCGCTCTATAAGGTCAAGCGCGGAGGCTCGGAGAGCTATCTCAAGGACGACGACGCCTTCGAGAACTACCTCATCGATGGCGGCGTCGAGGGAGCCGTGCTGAACCTCGCCAATGGCGAGCGCCGCACCGGGCTCGATTTGCGCCACGCCGTGAACCGCTCGCGCTCTTTCGCGCATGTGCTGAAGGCAGCTGCATCTGCGCTATGACAGGACGGTCGTGGAGCAAGCCGCGATTGCGGGCCTGCTCAATCCGAAGCTCGCCGAAGACGAAAAGGAGGCCGAACGCGTCGCCTCCGTGGTGGTTCAGCGCCTGGCGGCCCTGTCCGAGGAGACCGAGCGCGGCTGGACCTGGACCCGGAGCCCGGACGGCGGCTTCATCTTCGAGCGCGAAGTTCGCGGCGTGAAGGATTCGCGGGCGGTGGATTGGGCGCTCATCCAGTCGGCCGACGCGCGCAAGCTGCACTCCTATTACAAGGAATTTGCCGCCCTTTTCGATGGCACGTCCACGATTGAGCGGAAGGCCCTCCGGACGGCGGTGTTCGGCCCGCGCAGCCTGATGGATGCCGTGTTCGCCGCCGGCCGCGCCGGGCTTACCATGCAGCGCTACAAAGGCTTGGGCGAGATGAACCCCTCGCAGCTCCACGAGACCACGCTCGATCCGAATGCGCGCACGCTGATGCAGGTGAAGCTCGGCGAGCTGAACGACGCCGACGAGATTTTCTCCAAGCTCATGGGCGACGTGGTCGAGCCCCGCCGCGAGTTTATCCAGGCAAACGCGCTCTCGGTGGCGAATTTGGATATTTAGGGGCTGGCACCTTAAGGCCCCCTCACCCCAGCCCTCTCCCCAAGGGGAGAGGGAGTGGCCTGCGATCCTGTCCGATGGGAGAGCGAAGTTCAGGCGTCCCTTCTCCCCTCGGGGAGAAGGACAGGATGAGGGGGGACTTCTACAACATCGACGAAATAGCCATGGAAGACACTACGGGCATAAGTTCACAAGCCTGCGCCCAAACCTGGAGAAGCTTCGACATCCAGCGCGGCGCCGCCAGCACGAGCGTCCTCATCACCTGCGACCACGCCACGAACCTGCTGCCGCCCGAATGCGGCATGCTGGGCCTCGACGATATTCAGCTCAACCGGCATATCGGCTACGACATCGGCGCGCTGGAGGTGGCGCGCGAGCTGGGCCGGCAACTCGGCGCCACGGTGATCTCCTCGCGCTTTTCGCGGCTGCTCATCGACCCCAATCGGGGCGAGGACGATCCGACGCTCGTCATGCAGCTTTCGGACGGCGCCATTGTGCCCGGCAACGCGCGGCTCGATGCGGCCGAGCGTGCGCGGCGGATCGCGGCGTTCCATGCGCCCTATCATAATGCCATCGCGGCCGAACTCGACGCCATGCTCGCGCGCGGGCTCGTGCCGGTGTTCGTTCCGGTCCACAGCTTCACCGATACTTGGCGCGGCGTCCCACGCAAATGGCGCGCGGGGGTGCTCTGGGATCAGGACCCGCGCCTCGCCGTGCCGATGCTGCGGGAGCTGCGCACGCGCAGCGGTTTCGAAATCGGCGACAACGAGCCCTATGTCGGCCATCTGCGCAACGACAGCGTTTACCGGCACGCGACGCTGCGCGGCCTGCCCAACGCGCTGGTGGAGATCCGCCAGGATCAGATCCGCGAGGCCCAGGGCCAGAGCGAATGGGCCGGGATACTCGCCGAATGCCTCACCGCGATTTTCGCCGATCCGGCAAGCGCTGGCCCGCTCGCCTGCGTGGAGTATTGCGGCTCGAAATCCGGGGTTGAGTTTTAAGACACCCACTTTCGGGGAGCGGGGGTCAGGCCTTCACAAGGCCGATATGATCCTCGATGCGCTCCACGCGCCCGCGAATGCCGCGCATGTCCTTTTCCATGACGTTTTGGGTGCGCTGGATTTCAACGAGCTTTTCGTTGTGCGCCAGGAGCAGCGCGGTGTGCTGCTCCTGCGTTTTGGCGATGGCCGTCACCGCGCCGACGAGATTGACCACGGCGGGTTCGAGCACATTGAAACGCCGTTCCGTCTCCTGGCGGAACTCGATCATCTCCGCCTTGAACCCCGTCATCTCCTGCTTGAACCCGGTAAACTCCTGGCGAAACTCCGCCATTTCGCCGCGCATCTCTTGCAGCAGCCGGATGGTATGATTTTCGACGTTGTCCTTGTCGCTCATAACACTATCTTGCCTCCACCATTCACAAAACACAAGCAACACATAATACCCGGGAAGGGCCGGAACCAGCCGTTTGTTCTCTAATTGTTCGCATCTGAAACTTGCGTGAGCCTTGCCGCGGATCGCTTCCGCGCGTTCTCCACACGGGGCGCAAGATAGCCACCTCTCTGCCCCTTCGTGATGCTCCTGCTCTCGCTCAAGCCGCCCCGGCATCCCGGTTGTCAAACCAAGCAGTTCCGGCGATAAGCGTTTCCGGGACACTTGGGGGGACGAGCGGATGAATCGGGACGAAACGGTTGCGCTATTTTTGCTGGGCCGCGAGGAGTGGAACGCCTGGGCAGAGAAAATGCTCACCGAGCGCAAGGCTCTGAAGAACATGAAACGCTGGGCCGTGAAGGAAGATTCCGTTGGGTTACTGGAGCCAGGAACCGATGAAACTCGCATTTGGATGAAGGAAGCAGCAGCGGACTTCTCTTCTTGCCGCTTCCTTGTATGGGAGGCGAAAGGCGCCAATGAAACGGCGGAAGAACAAAGGAAGGGGGGCGAAGAAGGCGGACTGCCTGCCAAGGAGGTCCGGCTTAAAGCTCTAAACATCGACTTCGATGGGTTTATTTTTCCCGGTGCGGCGATCTTCCGAGGCGCTGCCCTTTCCGCAGCCACGCAGTTTGGACACGCCGCCTTTCATGGAGACGCCTCGTTTGACAGCGCCACATTCTCGGGTCGCGCACAGTTTGATAGCGCCACTTTCTCTGGCGCCGCCCGGTTCGAACGCGCCACTTTCCTCAGCAGAGCCTCGTTCAACGGCGCCATATTTCATGCCAACACACGATTCCGGAGCGCCTCCTTCATGGGTTACTCCTCCTTCAATGGCGCTGCTTTCCACGGCAACACGCGGTTCGAAAGCGTTATTTTCCAGAGTTTTGCGAGCTACCAGGAAGCGAAGTTTCTGAAGGATGCCCTCTTCAAAGGCGTCAAAGTGGAGCGGGCCTTCGACTTGACCAGGGCGGAGTTCGCCCAGGCGCCGGCCTTCAACCAAGCAGATTTCAAGCAAGCGCCGGATCTCGACGATGTGCACTTTCCGCTGCCGGGCTTTTGGCGCGGTGGTAACGCAAAACTGGTGGCACAATATCGCGCGCTCCGCCGCATGGCGATCCAGGGCGCGGATTACGAGCGCGAGCAGATGACCTACAAGGGCGAGCTGCGCTCCCGGCGCTGGACGGTGGACAAATGGTGGTCCGCCGGCACATGGATCGGCCTGTTCTACGACGCCTTCGCGGATTGCGGGCGCTCCATCGTGCGCCCGGCCAATGCCTGGCTCGCAAGCATTCTCCTGTTCGCGGCGTTCTATTGGCAGCGGGCGGCGGCGGACGCCCCGGCGCGCTGCACCGAGGCCGGCGGCGCGGCCGTGCAGGCGCTGTTTCTGTCGGTGAAGAACGCGCTGGTGATCTTCGGCGGCACGCGCGACGCGCGGGTGAACCAGGCTTATCTCTGCCTCTATAATGGCAGCGCGGAGCAGCCGCACATCCCGCCCACGGTGACGTTCGTGGAAACGCTCGCGCAAATCCCGGTGAGCGCCACGCTGATTTTCCTGTTCCTGCTCGCGGTGAAGAACCGGTTCAAGATCAAGTAGCGCCGTCCACGCGCATCGTCCGCGAAGGCGAGCTGAAGCTGATCGGCGATGAAATAATGCTCTATGCTGGGCGTGCCGTCCCAGCAAACGCGGCCATGGCCTCCTCCATGAGCCGCGCCTCCTCCCCGGCATAGCGGGGAGAAATATGGAACGGCTCGATGCAGCGCACGCCAGCCTCGCGCGCGATCTCTCCTGCCGCCGCGGTGGTCAAATGGGCGCGATCGGCCGCCAATGCGGCGTCGGCTTGCGCAAAAGTGGTCTCGATGAACAGCACATCGGCGTTTTGAACAAGCGCAACGATTGCAGCACGGTTGGCGGCCGTATCGGCGGTGTCGGTTACATAGGCGATTTTCTGACCCGGCGTGACGGTCACGAGGCCGCGCAGGCTTCCGAGCGGCATCTCGCTCTGCTGCCGCGAGTTCGTTGGCGGCCCAACGCGGATCGGATGTTCATCCGGTCTTTTCTCCACGATTGCGCGCTTAAGCTCGGTTAGCCAGGGACCGACCTGCAGCCCCAGCTCCAAAACCCGGCTCTTCCAAACGTTGACATGAGCGGATTCCTCGACCGCGAATGCAAGACATGGCGTGCCGTGATCGAGAACGGCGGTCGAGACCTTGAAGCGCGGCTCGCTGCAGATAAGACCCTTGCCGATGAGGCCGCTGGGCTGCGGTTCCAGCGCGAATGCGTTCTTGAGGCGAAACACCGCTTTGCGGGTTTCAAGAGAGGGCAGAACCTCGGTCACCCGGAGAACGAGGTCGTTGACATAGCGGCCAACGAGATTCCAGCGATAAGCGTGCAGCTTGTGCCCCACTTGCTCGATAAAATCCGGCGGACCGTACAGGTGGAGCTTTTTTTCGCGCCCGGCCAGCACGCGCAGCAGCCGGTCGAATCCGATGAAATGATCGATATGGGTGTGGGAGACGAATACATGATCGAGGCGATGTATCTTTCTCGGCGGCAGGTTTGAAATATCGCCCAGGTCGAACAGTATGGTCTGCTTTTCGAACAGCGTTTCGATGTAAAGCGCGGGATCGCCAGTGCGCCCATTCACCAGGTTAGGATGCAGGAACGGGCGCATGAGAGATCCGGTATGAGCTGGGTTTCAGGGCTGACGCGATGGCGCGTTCGCGGGAACGGCCGCACTGACGTTATGGAAATGGGTTCCGGTTAACAGGCGGTAAAGTGCTGTAAGCGGTGCGGCATGGTTAATGTGGCCATGGTAAACGCGCGAAACTCATATTTTCCGCCCGCCGCTTTTTGCGAATCTTTTCGCGTTTTTGGCCGGATTCCACGATTCCAAAATCCGTTTAAATATATTTGCAATTCGCGGATTAACCATGAAACGGTGCATTTCGCGCACGGATGCGGCCAACGCCCATCCGCATTGTTCCTGCAATATCAATGACATGGCAGCTCATTAAAGGTTTCGGAAGGAGCCTTGGGCTATCCTGGACGCCATAAAGAAAGCCGGCCAGCAGGGAGCTACTGAGGGGGAAATGGGGAAAACCCAGTTAATAATCCTAAAAACAGCAGTTGGTCATCGGCGCGACGGGTGAGAATCGCGTATTTTCAGCGGCATGAGCGAGGAAATTGGCTTGCCAGCGCTTCACCCTGCGGGTGAGCACGCACCGGTAGCAATACCGGCTTCGGAGAACGCGGAGACTCTCGATACCTTCGGCGGGACGGTGAAGGTTGAGTGGGACGGATCGCGCCCGCTGACGCCGTTCGGGCCATCGGTGTATTTCATCGAGTTCCTGAAAGTCTCAGGGGTTTTCGACGCTTTGATCGCGGACTGCCCGCTCCACTATACCAGCCCGAATGCGCCGGAAGTCAGGGACGTGATTGGCACCTGGGTGCTATCGGCGCTGGCTGGGCACCGCCGTTACGCCCATGTCACCGCGCTGCGCTCGGACACCGTACTGCCGGAACTCATGGGAATGAGCCGGATCGTCAGCGAGGATTCGCTGCGCCGGGCCCTGGCGGCAATCCCCCTTGAACAAGGCCTGGCCTGGCTGCAACGGCACCTCGACGCTTGCGTCCTGCCGCTGCTTGGCGAGCGCTACATCATCGATATCGATACAACGGTCAAGCTTCTTTACGGGCATCAGGAAGGCGCCGTTGTCAGCTACAATCCCAAAAAGCCGGGGCGCCCCACCCATGTTCACCATACCTATATGCTGGCGGGCCTCCGCCTGGTGATGGGTGTGGAGACGGCGCCCGGCGATGAGCACAACGGCGCACATTGTACGCCGGGGCTGTGGCGGCTGATCGATGGCTTGCCGCGCGATTGCTGGCCAGCGCTGTTGCGCGGGGATAGCGGCATGACCTCCGAAAAGACGCTTTCGGAAGCCGAAAACCGCGGCATCGATTATCTGTTCAAGCTGCGGCAGACCAAGAATGTTAAGGCCCTGATCGAACGGGCTTTTCAGAAGGACGGCTGGCAGAACGCGGGCCAGGGCTGGCAAGGCAGGACGGAAAGCTTGCGGCTTATGGGCTGGAGCCGCTCGCGGCGTGTGATCGTCTTGCGGCGGCGGCTGAAAGGCAGCATTGCAGCTAGCATGCCTGGCGATGGCAACCAGTTGCGGCTCAGCTTCGCGGAAATCGGCGAAGACACGGCAGTGTGGGAATATGCCGTTCTCGTAACCTCGTTCGATGAGGAGGTGCTCAGCATCGCCCAGCTCTACCGGGACCGCGCCGATTGCGAAAATGCCTTCGACGAACTCAAGAACCAGTGGGGCTGGGGTGGCTTCACCACCAAAGACCTCGCCCGCTGCCAACTCGCAGCCCGGATGGTCGCGCTGGTCTACAACTGGTGGAACATCTTCGTGCGCCTGGCCGGGCCGGATAAACACCTGGAGGCGATCACCAGCCGTCCCCTGCTGCTCGCCGGTATCGCCGAACGGACGCGCCATAGCCGCCAGACCACGCTACGGATCGCTTCGGCGCATGGCCGTGCCCGCTGGGCTGAACTGGCGCTCACAGGTGTTGCCCGCTTCCTGCGGGGGCTGGTCAAGGCTGCGGAGCAGTTGACCGGTGTCCAACGGTGGGCACAAATCCTTGCCCATGCCTTCCGCTCCTGGCTTGGCGGGCGCCGGCTGCGCTCGCCGCCGCGCCTTATGGCGCCAGCCTGACCGGCAAAACCCACATCAATAGGTTGAGAACACCCCGCGAAATTGCGCGGCGCGGAGGTCAACTGCCGTTTTTAGGATAATTAGTTCGCAAGGGTGGGACAACGGCAGGCCGCAGCTTTCGCGCAGGCTGTAAGATCGCTGTAAGCAACCGGGGATATGGTCCCTGTCCTGCCGGGCCGGCGCGGTTTGCCTTCCGGCATGGTTTTGCGTAAAGGCCCTTGCCAACTCAACAGGTAAGGGACCGTTAACCGACGGGGTATCCGATGAGGAAGTCGAAAGCCGATTTTCTGGAGCTGCTCGCAAGCGGGGACTATTACGTGCTCCAGAAGGAGCACGACCGGAATCTGGACGACATCGTTTTGAAGAGAGAGGATGGCCTGCCGGCGGAAATCCAAAATTATCCCTATCGAATCAATCAGATGCCCACTTACATCTTCCGCGAGTTCCTGGAGGAAGGCTTCCTCGAACAGGCCGGCACCGATGAGCTGGGCGGCACCGTTTTCCGGCCGGCTGGCGTGAAGCGCAAGCCCTCCGCGCAAGCCGCGTGAGCGCGCCGGCTGCCGCTTTCCCGGCCTTCCGCGCCGAAGTCTTGAGCGCCGGGCTTTCTAGCTCTGGATCGCGCCGATCAGATCGAAGTCCCCGCGCAGCACCGCGTCCAGCCGCCCGCTGCGCCATCCGGCCTTCATATCGCGCACGGACGGCGAGGCGCCATCGCGATAGCGGCGGACGAGGATGTTCGAGGCCGCCGATGCCGCAAATCCCATGGCGAGGGCGACGCGCAGCTTGGTTGCCGGCAACTCGCCCGCCGGGGCTGGCGCGACGCGGACGCGGGCTGTAATCCGCGTGGCGTTTTTGCCGCCATCGGAGGTCTCCAGCACATGGAGGCCGGTTTCACGGTCAAGCGCGCGATGAGCCCCAAAACCGCTGATCAACAGAATGGGAGCGTCCCCGGCCCGCCCCGGAACCTCGGAAATCTGCATGTTCCGGGCCCCCGCCCAGCCACGATACATGTCCAGCAATTGCCGGCGCCAATCCAGCGCATCGCCGTTTTCCGCCCCGCCATCCAGGGCCGTTTCGACCGTAATCGCCGTCTCGACGGGGGCTTCCTCGAACGCATCCTTGATGCCCTCGCCGGTCAGGTGAAGCTGCAGCGCAAGCCGCGCAATCAGCTCCTTCGAGGACTTGCCGCCCCGCGACGGCGCCTTGGCAAGCCGCGCGCGCAATGCCTCCGCCGTGCCCGCGGCGGCACGCACCCGGTCCATCAGCGCGATGTGGGATAGAATTTCAAAGCGCTCCGGCTTGGTCCAGAAATCCGGGCTTTGCATTTTCTCCGCGCGTTGTGCTTTCAGCTTCTCCCAAGCCTCCGACCCAAGCGCTTCCAGGACCGCCGCAAGCTCCTCCTCAAGCGTCTGCACTTCCGCCCCGGCCCCGCCCGCGCCGAGGATCATTGCAGCCAGCGGCACGCGCTCGCCGGGCGCCAGGGCCGCAGCGGCATCGGCGCCTTCACGGCCATCGCTATCCGGATCGACGAATTCGGCCTGGATGGCCTTGCCGTCGCTGCGGATGAAGAGGAACTGATCGCCTTCCGGAAAGCGCCGCTCGACGATGGTCGCGGCCAAGGGCGCGATCAAATATTGGTCGATGGCGCGCTTGAGCGGCCGGGCGCCCATGTCCGGCGAGAAGCCCTTTTCCAGCAGGAATTCGAGCGCCGAGACTTCCCATTCGACGGCCCATTCGCGGTCCTTGAACCCACGCCGCTCCAGCACCCGGCTGAGCTCCTTCTTGAGGATGCTGCGCATCAGCTCGCGCGTAAGAGGCTGAAATACAATGACTTTGTCGAGACGGTTCTGGAACTCGGGCCGGAACGCCTGGCCGACCGCCCGCAGCACTTGTCCGCTCGAAAAGCCAGCCGCCGATGGCAGGAAGCCCAGATCGGCGCTGCGGTGCGAGGTCGCGCCCAAATTCGTGGTGAGGATGATGATGCAGTGCCGGAAATCGGCCTCCTGGCCCGCCGCATCGGTCAGCCGCGCGTCGTCGAATACCTGTAAAAACAGGTCCCAGACATTGGCGTGCGCCTTCTCGAACTCGTCCAGCAGCACGACCGAGAAAGGCTGCTTGCGAACGCGGCCAATCAGCGACTCGGTTTGGGTTGTGGGGTCTGCCGTGCCTAAGATTTTCCAAGTTGAATCATGGGATTGATACTCGCTCATATCCAGCCGGATCAGCCGGTCCGGCGAGCCGAACAGGAATTCCGCGAGCGTCTTGGCAAGCTCCGTCTTTCCCGTTCCGGTCGGTCCCGCGAACAGGAAAACGCCAATCGGCTTGCCGGGATCGTTCAGCCCCGCCTTTAGCATAGCGATGCGGTCGACAATCGTGGACACAGCCTCGTCCTGGCCCATGACCCTCGCCGCGAAATACTTGCGGATGGAGGCCAGATCGGCGCGCTCCTTGCTGTCGAGGATCGCCGCTGGAACGCCGGTCGCCTGCGAAAGGCTCAGGATCACGCTATTGGGCGTGACATCGAATCCGGTCGATCTCTTCGCAAAGTCCCCCCTCATCCTGTCCTTCTCCCCGAGGGGAGAAGGGACCCTTGAACCAGCCGTAGCGACAATTCTAGCGCTCCCTCTCCCAGCCGCATCCGCTTGCGGACGCGGCCACGTTGAGTTGCCAGCCCGGCGAGCCGAGTTGGCGGGGAGAGGGCTGGGGTGAGGGGGGCTTTCGCCAAAGCGATCAGCCGGATTTGGCGTGACGAGGCCGGTGTTGTCCTTGATCGCGCGGGCCATCGCGGATTTCAGCAGGTCGAGCACTGAGCCCGGAAGGCTGGTGCCGCTCAAATATTGCCGGGCCGCGCTCAGCGCCGTTTCGGCGCAAGCCGGGTCGATTTTCAGCTTGGATTCGGCGGCAATCCGCTCTGCCACGGCATTCGCGATGGCCAGGGTCTCCTCCTTGGACAACGGCTCGAAGCGGATCACCTCGAAAACGTTGCGCAGCTGCGGGCGCATCCGCAACAGGCGCGTGGCACCGGCGGCGGAAGCCTCGGTCCAGACGATCAGGCGGCCAGCGGAAATGGAGGGCAGGATTTGTTCGAGCACGCTTGCCGCCTGGCCCTGGTGCGTGCCGCTGAGCGCGATCTGCAGAATGTCGGGAATGTACCAGATCAGCTTTTTCGCCGCCGAAAGCTCCTCGACCGCCTTCTGAATCCGCCCCTCAAGCTGCCCGAAATATTGCTGACCGGCCATCAGCTCGGCGCCGCCCGCCTCGAATACCGTCCAGCCATGGCGCTCCAGGCGCTTGCCAAGCAGGCGAAGGAAAGACGTCTTCCCGATCCGCGTCTCGCCGGTCGCAAGCAAGGGCCGGAAGGGCTTGCCAGTCACGGCGGTTTCGGCCTGCCGGAGCAGCTCGCTCCAGGCGGCGGGCTCGACGAGCAAATCGAGCTTTTCGGGGTCCGTCCAAAAGCGGCCGAAGGAAGAGAGGAAAGTCCGGTCTACAACGGCGCGCTGCTTCGCATCCATCACCTGCATGAGCCGGCTCGCGAAGGGGTGGCGCAGACGTTCGAGAAATCCCCGGATGACCGGATAGGATGCCGCCGGAACCGCATCCAGCGCGGTGCCGAAGGAGGGGGCGTCGCCCCAAAGCTCCACCTCGTCGAAATAGTCCCGCGCGGCCATCGTCGCCACGGAGTTATCGCGCCACCACTCCTTCGCGTTCACAAAAGGAGCGCCGGGCGCCGGCCGCTCAGGCAGCGTCAGGAAATAGCAAAGCGCATAGTGCATCGCATAAGGTGCCAGCCGGTCGAACGCGGCGAGCACTTGGGCCTGGGCCCCGGCGCGGTCAGGCCGCCCGGCGAGCGCGGCAAGCCCCGTGCAGGAAAGCGCCCAGTTCGTTCCAAGCGCGTATTGCAGTAGGGTCTTAAGCGGAACGGCCTCGCCGCCTAACAGCGCCACCGCCTCCTGGAACGCCGCCTGATCCAGGAATTCGCGCGGATGGGCCGCATTCTCCGCAGCTGGCGAAAATTCGGCTTCGAGCTTCCTGAGCTTGACCGCCAGCGGCTCCGCGGCGCGCTCGGGCTGGGCAGCCGCGGGGGCAGCGGAAGATACCCCTGCGCCCTGGCGGATCGCGGCCCGGAAAGCTTCGATGCGGGTGAGGAAGGGCAGTTCACGCACGAGGTCCGGCCAGCGCCAGAAAACGCTCGCAAAAACAACGCCGATCAAGATGCCCGCTATGAGCGTTGCCATCGATTTACCCCGGCCGCCCTTCCGCCAAGAATTGCCAGCGGGGAATCGCATGTACGAAGGCTTTGCGCAACTCTTACGTAGGTCTTGCGGCTATTGGACTTGTGCTAAGGCAAGTTGCGAGAGCGCGCCGTACCAAACGGGAGCAAGCCTCATTGACATCCATTTGGGATGCGAGCGCAGCGTCATCCAGCCAGCCAAGCCGCTCAAGCGTCTCAATTGCACCTGGGGCAAGGCTGGCCATGGCGATGTGAAACAGCTTGCAAGGCTCGCTTCGCCGGCCTTCGTCCACTGGCATTTCGCCTCCTGATTGCCTGGTATGGGCCGTGAAGTCTTCTCGCTAGCCGTCCCAACTTACACCGTCCTTACGGGCGGTGAGCGCCATGGTGGAACCATGAAGCGGACATAATGGCGCGCGAAACGGGACGTGACTTCAATCCCGGCACGGAGGAAACATGTCCCGGCGCGTATTACGCATTTTCAAGGTCCGCGAAAGCGGCAATGCCGAGTTCTGGCTTTCTAACCTCTTCATCATGGCTTCGACGATCATCGGCGTCTACCTGGCGGCGCAGGCCGGCTTCACGACGGCCATGCAGTTCGAAATCGCCCGCAGCGACCGCGACGGCTATTACATGCGGCGTGCGCTGCTCGACGAGGTGAAGGACAATCTCGCATCCGTCGACGACTGGAGCGGCTCGTTCGAAAAGGCTATGCGCAACCGCATCTCGGCGGACTATTTCCTGCCCACCGACACTTGGGTCGAGTATTGGTCTGACAAGAATGGCTGGTCTAACGCCGGCATCAAGCCGGACGATCTTAAGATGAAGAGCTTCGTCTGGGAGACCATGAAGCAGCAAGCGATCACCTTCCAGCTTGCGCCCGAGATCCTTTCCGCTGTGCGCCGCTATTACGACAACATGGAAGGAAATATGAAGGAAGTTCAGGGCCATAGCTGGAAGGCAGGGCCTGCGGCGAAGGCCATTTTGGATGACACTAAGCGCATGCGCGAGGAGACCCTGCCGGCCTTCGACAAGGACATCGCCGATTTGCGCCAGCGCCTTACCGCGGTGGGCGTGCCGATAAAGTAGCGCTGCGCCCACGGAAGAACCCCGGCATTGAACCGCGGAGCTTGCACGCCAGATCCCGCTCAAAGCGGGGCTGCGTCACAGCCGCCCCAAGCGCCGGGGAGAAAAGGGAAATGGCAAAAGCGTTGGACGGGGTGAGGGTCCTGGACTTCACGCATGTGCAGTCCGGGCCGACCTGCACGCAGCTCTTGGCTTGGCTCGGCGCCGATGTCATCAAGGTCGAGCGTCCCGGCAGCGGCGATATCACGCGCGGCCAGCTTCGCGACGTGCCCGGCGCGGACAGCCTCTATTTCACGATGATGAACCACAACAAGCGGTCGATAACGCTCGACACCAAGAATCCCAAGGGGTTGGAGGTGCTGACCGCGCTTGTCAAAGCCTGCGACGTGCTGGTGGAGAATTACGCGCCAGGCGTGCTCGACCGCATGGGGCTTGGCTGGGAACGCATCCAGGAGCTGAACCCGCGCATGATTTTGGCTTCGGTGAAGGGGTTCGGCCCAGGGCCTTTCGAGAATTGCAAGATTTACGAAAATGCCGCGCAGTGCGTGGGCGGCGCGGCTTCGACCACGGGCTTCAGGGATGGCCTGCCGCTCATCACCAGCGCCCAGATCGGCGACGCGGGGGCTGGCCTGCATCTGGCGCTTGGGATCGTGGCGGCGCTCTATCAGCGCGCGAGCACGGGGCGCGGGCAGAAGGTCGAATGCGCCATGCAGGACGCCGTTCTCAACCTCTGCCGGGTGAAGCTGCGCGATCAGCAGCGCCTGGCGCGCGGGCCGCTTGAAGAGTACAGCCAGCACGGCGAGGGCATCCCCTTCGGCGATACCGTGCCGCGCTCGGGCAACGATTCCGGCGGAGGCCAGCCCGGCCGCGTGCTCAAATGCAAGGGCTGGGAGACGGACCCGAACGCCTATATCTATTTTATCACCCAAGCCGCCGTCTGGGACGCCGTTTGCGACGTAATCGGCGAGCCCGGCTGGAAAACGCACCCGGACTACGCCACCCTCAAAGCGCGCCTGCCCCGCCTCAACGAGATTTTCGCGCGCATCGAGCAATGGACCACGGCCAAGACCAAGCTTGAGGCCATGGAAATCCTTGACCGGCATGACATTCCGTGCGGCCCCGTCTTTTCCATGAAGGAGCTTGCGGAAGACCCGGCGCTTCGGGCAACGGGCACCGTGGTCGAGGTGGATCATCCGGCGCGCGGAAAATATCTGTCGGTGGGCAACCCGATTAAAATGTCGGATAGCCCGTCGGAGGTGGTTCGCTCGCCGCTGCTCGGAGAGCACACGGTTGAGATCCTCGGGGAAGTGCTTGGCTTCGGGGAGGCGGAAATCGCGGAGATCGAACGCTCGGGCGCGATTGGAGACGCTTCGGGCGCCACCAAAGGGTAATCCTAGAAACGGCAGTTGGAATGCTGGCAATGCTGCCGCAGCGTCGTCCCCGCGCAGGCGCATGGGCGCTAACATAGCGCCAAGCTGCATAATGAACTGGGCGAATCTCCCCTCACCCCAGCCCTCTCCCCATGGGAGAGGGAGTCCGGCCTTGCCCGTTGAGAAGGCGTCCCCTCTCCCATGGGGAGAGGGACAGGGTGAGGGGAGATTCGCCCGTTCTTTACGCCACCCGCCGCTAGCGCGTATGGTCACATGCTCCTGGCGGGAATGACGCTCGGGGTCAGTATCCGCTGCCTTTCGCGCCGCACTGCGCACGGAATAACAAGGCCGCAAACTGGCGGGATGCGTTCAGTATTCCTATGCAGGTTAAGCTCTTGTTCGGCGTATATCGAGCCAGCAATAGCATCAACCTGGCGCCTTCAGTTACAACCTGGCCACCGCTTAGAGTGGAGCGAGATCCAGCCATGGCGTCCCAAGAACTCATTGCCTCTCCGATTAATGGACTCCCCTCGCAGATTGCGATCCTGGATGCAGGGGGGGCTATCGTCGATGTAAACGATGCATGGCGGCGCTTCTCGGTCCAAAACGGCGCTTACCATCCCAAAGCATATCTCGGCACGAACTACCTGGATATCTGCCGGCGGGCGGCCGCGGCGGGCGATGAACTCGCAAGCAAGGTTCTCGTGGGGGTGTCCTCGGTAATTTCGAGAGGGATTCCCCGCTTCACGCAACGTTACACCTGCGATGCCCGGGAAATGCCGCGATGGTTCAGAATGACCGTAACGCGCGTTCCCTCCGGAAGCGGCGTGCTGATCGCGCACGACGATGTAACGGCGCTTGTGCGGGCCGAGACTGCTTTTGCCGAGCTTGAACGGAAGTTGACCCTTGAAGAGCAGCACCGCTTGCGTGTCCAGGAAACTGAGTACCGGTCCAAGAATTTGCTGGCTCTCGTGCTCGCCATTGCCCGGCAAAACGCTCTGCGGCAAGTTCCGGGGGCACAGCCGGAGGAACTCGCGCACCGCGTCGATGGGATTTCGGCCAGCCTTAGGCTGCTCTCCAGCAGCGGCTGGAAGGGGGTAAACCCTTCAAAACTCGTCCAGTCGCAGATAGCTCCTCTCGCCGGCCCGCTGGCGAACCGGATCGGCTTTAGAGGCCCTGAACTCTTGATCAGGGCGCCGGCCGTGCAGGCTCTTGGCATGGCTTTTTATGAACTCGCAAAGAATTCTCTTAAGTATGGTGCGCTTTCTGGCAAAGAGGGCCGCATTCACGTTCAATGGGACGCCCGCAGCGACGGCCAAGCTCCTTCATTCCAGATGGTGTGGTCCGAAAGCGGAGGACCGCAAGTCGAAGCCCCGTCCGGCGTTGGCTTCGGTCATACGGTGACGGTGACGGCGGTGGAGGCGGCGACAGGCGGCAAGGTCAGCCTTGAATATCCAAGTTCCGGCCTGATTTGGAAGCTAGCCGTTCCTCTCGAAGCGGTCGTTCTTCCTCATTAGAGTGCCGCGCTCCGTCACCACGGTGGCTAAAGCCGCCTCGCGATGACGGTTGTGCACGATACCGAATCCGGTTGAGAGCTTCATGGAGACCCCCTCACTCTGTCTCTCTCCCCAAGGGGAGAGAGAACCCTAGAACATCCGCTGGGGGTAGTTCGAGGGTTCCTTCTCCCCTCGGGGAGAAGGACAGGATGAGGGGGTCTTTCGCCGAAGCTCTCAACCGGACCATAGGCCCTTGGGGGGATTGCTGCCGGGGCGGCTCCTGCTGTATGGCTTAGTTCAACAAAGATGATCCAGGCATCGGGAATTGCTACGGCTTTCCATTTGGGGAGAGGCGTGGCACTCGTGCTCTGCAAACGAAGGACCGGGGGGCAACGTATGCAAGGCCATCCAAAATTCCGCGCGGCCCTGCTTGTCTTGGGGCTTTTGACGCTAGGCTTGACCGCTTGCAGCGAGAAAGCGGCGCAAGCCCCGGCGGGGTCTCCTCCGCCAGCCGTCTCGGTGGCCAGCCCGCTCGAAAAGGAAGTCGTCGAGTGGGACGAATATACGGGGCGGTTCGACGCCATGGACACCGTTGAGGTGCGCGCCCGCATCTCGGGCTTTCTCAACGAGGTCAAATTCACCGACGGCGCGATTGTGAAGAAGGGCGATCTCCTCTTCGTGATCGATCCGCGTCCATTTCAGCGCGTTCTGGATCGCGACCGCGCCGCACTGCAAGGCGCTAAAGTCCAGCTGGAATTCGCTGAAAGAGACCTGGAGCGTGCCAAGCCGCTTATGGCGAATTCAACGATTTCGCAGCAGGTCTTCGACCAGCGCACCCAAGCCGTGCGGGCGGCCGAAGCGAACGTGCTTTCGGCCGAGGCGAATGTCCGCGCGGGCGAACTCGACGTGGAATTCACGCAAATTACCTCGCCCGTTACTGGCCGCATCAGCCGCAAGCTCGTCAGCGAAGGCAACTACCTGACCGGCGGCTCGGGCAGCGGCACGCTGCTCACCACCATCGTCTCCATCGACCCCATATATTTCTATTTCGACGTGAGCGAGACCGAGTTCCTCAAATATGAGCGCTTCGGCTCGGCCATGATGCAGCCAAGCGCGCACATGTCCGAAGTGCCCATCGAACTGGCGCTTCAGGGCGACGAGGGCTTTCCCTACAAGGGCAGGATGAGCTTCATCGACAACCGCATCGATCAGAATACCGGATCGCTCAGGGTGCGGGCCGTTTTCGATAACCCGCACCAGCTTTTCCAGCCGGGCCTGTTCGCGAGGGTCCGCCTGGCCGGCAGCGGCAAATACAAGGCGATTTTGCTGCCCGATATGGCGGTGGCGGCCGATCAATCGAACCGCTTCGTGTTCGTGGTGGCCGATGACGGCAGCGTATCCACGAAGCCGGTGGAGCTTGGGCCGATGATCGACGGGCTCCGGGTGATCCGGAAGGGTGTTTTGCCCAGCGATACGGTCATCGTGAACGGCTTGCAGCGCGCGCGCAGCGGCATCAAGGTCAAGCCCGAGAAAATAGTCATCGCCCAAAATCAAAAGGCGGTCGCGGCGCAATGAAGTTCAGCCACACATTCATTCAGCGGCCGATTTTTGCGTCGGTTCTCGCGATCTTTATCGTGATCGTTGGCTGGCTGGCCTATGGGCGGCTTCCGGTCGCGCAATTTCCCGACGTGGCGCCGCCGACCGTGACTGTCTCGGCATCCTATCCGGGTGCCAATGCCCAGATCGTGGCCGATACCGTCGCGACCCCCATCGAGCAGGAAATCAACGGCGTCGAGAACATGCTCTACATGTCGTCGCAATCGACGGCGGATGGCAATGTCTCGATCACCGTGACCTTCGAGCTTGGCACCAATCTCGATCTGGCGCAGGTGCTCGTGCAGAACCGCGTTGCGATTGCGACGCCGCGCCTGCCGCCTGAAGTGCGCGCGACCGGCGTCGTGGTGAAGAAGAATACGCCCGACATCCTCATGGTCGTGCATATGATCTCGCCGGATAACAGCTACGATCAGCTCTATCTGTCGAACTATGCGCTGCTCCAGATTCGCGACGTGCTCGCCCGCGTGAAGGGCGTCGGCGAGGTCCGGCTGTTTGGCGTCCGCGAATACTCGATGCGGGCCTGGCTCGATCCGGCCAAGATTTCCTCGCTTGGCATGACCGCAACCGAGGTGGTTGCCGCGCTGCAGGAGCAAAACATTCAGGTCGCGGGCGGCGCGCTCGGCCAGCCGCCGGTTACAACCAATGAAGCGTTTCAAACAAGCCTGCAGTTGCGCGGCCGGCTGGTGAAGCCCGAGGAGTTCGGGGAGATCGTGGTCAAGACCGGCGCCGATGGCCGGTTCACAAGACTGCGTGACGTGGCGCGCGTCGAGCTTGGCGCGCTCGACTACACCACCAATGGCTCCCTCGATGGCAAGCCCGCCGTGGTTCTCGTCGTGTCGCAAACACCGGGCGCGAACGCCCTTGAAGTGGCGAACTCGGTCAAGGGCTCGATGACGGAGTTGTCGAAGGGCTTCCCCAAGGGCATCGAATACAAGATTGTCTACAATCCGACCGAGTTCATCCAGCGATCCGTGGACGAACTGATCAAGACCATCTTCGAAGCGGTCGCGCTTGTCGTGATCGTGGTCTTGGTGTTCCTGCAAACTTGGCGCGCCACCATCATTCCGCTCGTGGCCATTCCCGTGTCGCTGATCGGGACATTCTTCGTGATGTCCTTGTTTGGCTTCTCGATCAACAACCTGACCCTGTTCGGGCTCGTGCTTGCCGTCGGCATCGTGGTCGACGACGCGATTGTCGTCGTCGAAAACGTCGAGCGCAAAATCGAGCACGGCTTCAGCCCCAAGGACGCTGCCTTTTCCACGATGAACGAGGTAGGCGTAGCCCTTATCTCCATCGCTTTGGTGTTGTGCGCGGTCTTCATCCCCACGGCGTTCCTGCAGGGAATCGTCGGTCAGTTCTACCGCCAATTCGCGCTCACCATTGCGGTCGCCACAGTCCTATCCGCCTTCAACTCGCTCACACTGAGCCCAGCACTTTGCGCGATTGTGCTTCAATCGCGCGAGGAGAAGGAACGCAAACCGCGCATCGACCTCGCGTTTCTCACGAATTGGTTCTTCGCGGGCTTCAATGCCATTTTCGGTGTGCTGGAGCGGAATTACGCAGCGCTGGTGCGCCGGGTGGTCCGCGTGACGCCGCTGATGCTCGCGATCTACGCCGGGCTGATCGGCCTCGCGAGCTATATGTTCGTGACCGTCCCGCAAGGGTTCGTTCCCCAGCAAGATCAGGGCTATCTGATCCTTTCCTTCAGCCTGCCCTCGGGCGCGTCCCTTTCCCGGACCAGCGAGGTCATCCGCAAGGCCGAGGCAATCGTGCTCTCGACGCCCGGCTTTGCGCATACCGCTTCCTTCGCGGGTTTCTCCGGTGCCACGCGCACCAATGCCCCGGATTCGGGCGCCATATTTGCAACGGAGTCGCCGTTCGAGGAGCGCGTCAAGCAGGGGCTCACATCCCGGAAGCTCGTGAGCGATCTTCGCGCGAAGCTCGGAGAGATCAAGGACGCCAATGTTTTCGTGATTGCCCCGCCAACCCTGCGCGGCATCGGCACCGGCGGCGGCTTCTCTATGTACATCGAGGACCGGCGGGGGCGCGGCTTGCAGACGCTAACCCAGTCGGCTCACGAGCTGATGGCCGCCGCGAACAAGACGCAAGGGTTGCAGGCCGTGTTCACGACCTTCACGGCTAACACGCCGCAGGTATACGTGGATGTGGACCGCGTCCGCGCGCAAATCCTGGATGTACCGCTGGCGAACGTTTTCGAGACGCTCCGCATCTATCTCGGCTCGGCTTACGTCAACGATTTCAACGCATTCGGGCGCACCTACCGGGTCACGGCACAGGCGGACGCGCCCTACCGGCTCGACAAGGCGGCCATTTCGCAAATGAAGGTCCGCAGCGCGAACGGCGCCATAGTTCCCCTGGGCTCCCTCGTCACGTTCCGGGATATCGCAGGTCCCCAGCGCATGCCGCGCTATAACCTCTACCCCGCCATCGAGATGCAGGGCACGACAGCGCAAGGGGTCAGCTCCGGCCAGGGCATCAAGCTGATGGCCGGCGCCGCCGAGCGTATTTTGCCGGAGGGCGTCGTCTACGAATGGACCGACATGTCCTATCAGGAGACGCACCAGGGCACGCCCGCCATTATCATTTTCGGCCTGGCGGTTCTGTTCGTCTATCTGGCCCTCTCCGCGCAGTACGAAAGCTGGACGCTGCCGCTCGCGATCATCATGATTGTGCCGATGTGCCTCTTGTCGGCGATCCTTGGCGTGTGGTCGCATGGCGCCGACGTAAATATTTTGACTCAAATCGGCTTTGTCGTGCTGGTGGGCCTCGCCGCCAAGAACGCGATCCTGATCGTGGAATTCGCCATCCAGCTGGAAGAGCATGGCCGCAACCGGTTCGAAGCCGCGGCCGAGGCTTGCCAGCTGCGCTTGCGCCCGATCCTGATGACCTCGTTCGCTTTTACGCTCGGCGTCGTGCCTCTATATATTGCGACGGGCGCGGGCTCGGAAATGCGCGTGGCGCTGGGCACCGCGGTCTTCTACGGGATGCTGGGCGTCACCCTGTTCGGGTTGATCTTCACTCCGGTGTTCTATGTCGTGATCCGGGGCATTTTCGGAGGCGCCGTCAGAAGGCACCCCGCGATTGAAGAGACCGGAGAGGGGCCGCTGGGACCGGTTGTCGCTGAAGGATGAGCCACAGCCATAGGGCGTTACCCCTCACCCTGTCCCTCTCCCCATGGGAGAGGGGACGCCTTCTCAACGGCAGCGACCAAGTTCCCTCTCCCATTGGGAGAGGGCTAGGGTGAGGGGTAATGCGCGTCGTGAGGATCGCTGAGTGCGGGTACGAGCGCCGGCAAAAAAACCAAGCCTTGCGATAGGTCTTAGCATTATTGGCGAATGCACCTCCCGCGCCTCTCGGCTAAGATGAGGCAAAACGACACACAGCTGGGCGATTCAGCAAGTGGCCCAGCATTGGCGGGAGGCGCCATGACGATCGACGTTCTCAATCGCGACGCGCATGAGGTGAAAGGGCGGTCCTCCGCGTACCGCGACAACGTCCTGCCAGACCTTGCAACATGGAGCGAGCGCGGCGAGCGCTGCGCCCTGGTGACGCTCGTCGGCGTGGATGGCAACGCACCGCGGGCGGAGGGCGCACAAATGGCGGTCTCCGAGCGCGGGCAGTGGGCCGGTTACATTTCCGGCGGATGCCTTGAGCAGGCCATTGCGCTTGAGGCAGTGCAAGCTATCAAGGCCGGCAAGCCCCGCCTTCTGCGCTACGGCAAGGGCTCGCCCTATTTCGACATCCAATTGCCCTGCGGCAGCGGCCTCGACGTTCTCGTGGAACCCTTTGAAAATGAGGAGCTTATCCGGGAAATGCGCGGCCGGATGGAGCGCCGCGAGCCGTTCGCGCTCAGGATCGGCCTTGAGAGCGGCAACGCCGCCATCGAAGCGGTTTCCGACGGTGCCGGGAACCCGCAATCGCACCAGAATGGCACCGGCTTCGTCCGGGTCTACACGCCACCCTTGCGGTGCCTCATCATCGGCTCAAGCCCAATCGCGGTGAAGCTCGCCGAGCTTTCGGCCAGCACCGGCTTCGAGACGCATTTTTATGCCCCCGATGTGGAAACCCTGCCTGCATTGCCCGCTGAAGTGCGGGTTCATCCACTTTTGCCTGGAACGAAGTTCCCGGCCGACCGCTGGACAGCCGCCGTGCTGGCGTTCCACGACCACGAGAAAGAGCTTCCGGTGTTCTCGGACCTGCTGAGGGGGCCGTGCTTCTTCGTCTCCGCAATCGGCAGCCGGAAGGCCCATGCCGCTAGGCAGCTTGCTCTCGAAAGTGCTGGCTTTTCCGGAGCCGATATCGCCCGCATACAAAGCCCGGCGGGACTGGTCCCGGAGCTGAAATCCGCGCCGCTGGTGGCGGTGTCGATCCTGGCGCAGGTCGTGGCGGCAGCGCGCGAGCGGCGGATTGTGGCTTAGGCCGATGCCGGGGATTGGCGATCTACACAGCGCGCATTACCCCTCACCCCAGCCCTCTCCCCATGGGAGAGGGGGCTCGCTCGCAACTGCTGAGAAGGCGTCCCTTCTCCCATTGGGAGAAGGACAGGATGAGGGGTAATGCGCTTGGTGTGGGCCTCCGATTTAAAGCCCGCGGTTGAGGGCTGCGGGTCCGCTCACGTAGCGGCTTCCCTTCAAGAAGAAGCGGAGAGGGCGGTGCGCATCGCGGCTAATGCCGATGCGCGTGCTCATACCGTATTCTTGGGGCTCGTAACCGTCGCAAGATAGCCATAACGGCCCGGGCGCGCATAAGTCCGTGCCGTCGAGGCTCCGGTCGATATCCAGAGCCATGGCGAGCCGCCCCGGCCCGCGCATCAAATCGCGCTGCGGGACCTCGCCCCGATACCGCGCCATGGCGTCGAGCCCCAAGACCGGCTCCGCTGCACGGATCAGCACGGCTTCGCCCACGCCCTCGGCCGCACTCGAAACGTTCAGCGCGAAGTACATGCCATAGATGAGATAGACATAGGCATAGCCTTTCGGGCCGAACATCACGCGGTTGCGAGGCGTCAAGCCGCGGAAGGCATGACTCGCCTCGTCGCCGGCGAGGTAAGCCTCCGTCTCCACGATACGGCCCACGGCGAGCCCCGAAGGCAAGACGCGCACGGCGAGCTTGCCGATCAGAAACCGCGCAAGCTCTGCCGTGCCGTCAGGCAGGCGCTCCCTGCCAAGCGGCGCGAACCCGTCCGGAATTGCCGTTTGTCGCATCGCCGGTGCCAATATCGGCTTCAGCCGCGCGGCCTAAGCCTCTTGAGAATCGTCCGCATCCGGCACGGTCGCGGGCCTGCCGATGCTGACGTAATGCAGCCCCGCCTCGCGCGCGTGGCTTGCGCGGTAGATGTTGCGCAGGTCGGCAAGCACGTTGCCGCGCATCTTCGCCTTCATCGCTTCGAGGCTCACCGCGCGGAACTCGTTCCACTCGGTTAGCACCACCGCGGCGTCCGCGCCCTCGGCCGCCTCAAGCACGCTTTCGCACCAGGTCACACCCGGCAGCAGCGGCTCCGCCTGCTTTTTTCCCTGCGGATCGTAAACCCGGATCGCGGCACCCCGCTCCTGCAGCATCGGCACGATGACAAGGGCCGGTGCATCGCGCATATCGTCGGTGTTCTGCTTGAAGGTGACGCCCAGGATCGCGATGGTTTTGCCGAAGACATCGCCATCCGCCGCCCGGATCACCTTGTGCGCCATCGCGATCTTGCGCTCGGTGTTGACCTTTTCCACCTGCTCGATGAGCGTCAGAGGTGCCCGGGCCTCCCGCGCGGTGCGGGCCAATGCCGACACGTCCTTGGGGAAGCATGAGCCGCCATAGCCAGGGCCGGGATGCAGGAACTTGTCGCCAATGCGCCGGTCGGAGCCGATTGCATGCGCCACTTCCTGGACATTGGCGCCCACCTCCTCGCAAAGGTCGGCGATTTCGTTGATGAAGCTGATCTTCATCGCGAGGAATGCGTTGCCAGCGTATTTGGCGAGTTCCGCGCTCTCCCGGCTTACAAACATGACCGGCGCATTGCGGAGCCGCAAGGGTTCGTAAACGCGCTCCATCACCGCGCGCGCCCTCTTATCCTCCAGGCCCACAAGCACGCGGTCGGGATGGGTGAAGTCCTGAATCGCGGACCCCTCGCGCAGGAATTCGGGGTTCGAGCACACGCTGAAATCCGCATCGGGCCTGAGCTTTTTCACGCGCCGCTCTATCTCGCGGCTCGTGCCCACGGGGACGGTCGACTTCGTGGTGATGACCGTGTAGCCGGTCAGATGCGGCGCGATCTCCTCAACAGCCTGATAAACATAGGTGAGGTCGGCATAGCCGTCGCCCCGGCGCATCGGCGTTCCGACCGCAAGGAAAATGAGATCGGCCTCGCGCGCGGCGGCGGCCAGCTCCCCCGTGAAACGAAGCCGGCCCGCACGCACATTCTTTACCACCAAATCGTCGAGACCGGGCTCGTAGATGGGGATCTCGCCGCGCCCAAGCTGCGCAAGCTTCCCCGCATCCTTTTCAACGCAGGTGACGCTCCAGCCGAAATCCGAAAAACAGGCGGCGGATACCAAGCCGACATAGCCGGCCCCGATCATGCAAATGTTCATGCTCTGCGTCCCTTGAGCGGTAAATAGACGTTTGTCTTAGACCGCGGCAGGGCAAGCGGCAAGCGTTAGCGCAGCCTGCACTGTACGGCGCCGCTTTGCCGGCTCACCCCTTCCAATGCAGGGCGCAAAGCAGGGTGAACAGGCGCCGCGAGGTGGGAACATCCATGGTCACCTTCCCGTGCAGGCGTTCGATCAGCAGCTTGCTGCCCTCGTCATGGAGGGCTCGGCGGCCCATGTCGAGCGCTTCGATCCGGCTTGGCGGGGCGGTCTTGATCGCCTCGAAGTAGTTCCCGCAAACGAGAAAATAGTCTTTCACCAGCCGGCGGAATGGGGTGAGCGAGAGCAGAAACGTGGCCGAGGGCTCCGCTGCGTCCCCCGCCGTTACCGCGAAAGCGAGGCGGTGCTCGGTAATCCCGACGCGAAGCTTGTAAGGGCCGGCGGGCCCATCGGCGAGTTCGAAGTGGTTCTCTTCGAGCAGGTCGAAGATCGCCACCTGGCGCTCGTGCTCGATCTCCAGCGCGCGCGTTCCCATGGACGCTTCGTCCAGCTCTATCCCGATGAGCCGGGACGGCTTGTGCGCGTGATCTTTCTTGGTCATGGCGGGGTCTTATCCCGCACCGTGAAGGCGGACTGCCACGGAGTGCCGGTGTCCGCCGAGCCCTTCGGCTTCTGCCAGTGTCATAGTCGCCGCCCCCAGCGCTGCGAGGCTCTCTGCGTTGAGTTTCAGAATGGATGTGCGCTTCATGAAATCGAGAACGCCAAGGCCGGACGAGTATCGCGCCGCGCGGGCGGTCGGCAGCACATGGTTCGAGCCGCCAGTATAATCGCCCACGGCTTCCGGCGTGTGATGGCCGATGAAGATTGCGCCCGCATTGCGAATCCGGGGGATCATCTCCTCCGCCACATCGCAGGCCAGCTCCAGATGCTCCGGCGCCAGCGCGTTCACGAGTGCCGGCGCCTCCTCCATCAGGCTGGACACAAGGATGATCGCGCCATAATCGGCCCAGCTCTTGCCGGCGATTGCGCCGCGGGCCATCGCCGCGATCTGCTTTTCCACCGCCAGCGCCGTAGCCTGGGCAAGCGCCGCATCGTCCGTGACCAAAATCGACTGCGCGGCCTCGTCATGCTCGGCTTGTGCGAGAAGGTCCGCCGCGAGCCATTCCGGGTTCGCGGCTTTGTCCGCGACAACGGCGACTTCGGACGGCCCGGCGATGGTATCGATGCCGGTGGCTCCAAATACCTGGCGCTTGGCCTCCGCTACATAGGCATTGCCGGGGCCTACGATCTTGGCGACGGGCGCGATGGTCTCCGTCCCGTAGGCGAGCGCGGCCACGGCCTGCGCGCCGCCGACGCGGTAGACCTCGGAAACGCCCGCCAGATGCGCGGCGGCGAGCACGGCGGGATTAACCTCCCCGCCCGGCGTTGGCACGACCATCACAAGGCGCTCCACGCCCGCAACCTTCGCCGGAATGGCGTTCATCAACACCGAGCTTGGATAGCTCGCCTTTCCGCCCGGCACATAAAGGCCGGCCGAGTTCGAGCGGCGTCCAGCGGTGGCCGAGTTCGGCCCCGATGGCATCCACATAGCGTTCATCTTGCGGAAGCTGACGGCGATGGTGCTTTTCGATGCGCTCGCAGGCAAGCGCCAGCGCCCCCCGCAACTCCGGGGCAAGCCCTTCATAGGCCCTCTTCAGCTCTTCCACAGGGATACGCAGCCCGGTCTTGCCCAGATCGGTTCTGTCGAAGCGCGCCGTAAACTCGATCAGCGCGGCGTCGCCCTTCTCCCGCACCGCGCCAATGATCGCGCGCACAGTGTCCTGGACATCGAGCGGGGTATCGCGCCGGGACTCGACAAGAGCCTTGAACTGGCCTGCGAACCCAGGATCGGAGGAGCGGAGAAACTGTGCCAAGGAGACGATCCTATTTGGTGTTTTGAAGGGCTTTCGCAGGCACCTGCGCGGTCTCGCCCTCTACAATCTTGTGCACGGGCTTCGTGGAAGCCTGCCAAGCTTGGCCCATATCGTGCACCTGGGCTTCTATGCACTCCACCTCAAGCCGGATGCCTCCGCCTCCCGCGAAATGGAGAGTAATAAATCCGCCAGGCGCGGCCAGCTCTTCGAACGTAATCGCCAGCAGCTCGGCAACCGCGAACGGCTCGCCGGGCCGGATTTTCTGAACCTGCGCCCTTTTTACGCGGTCGAAGCGCAAGGCGCATCTGCAACGGCGCAAATTGGAATGCTTGCCGTCGTCGTTTTCGGCGGCGAGCCAATCGAAACGGCTCACGACCGCCGCGAAATGCTGCTCGGCCGGCATATACACCATGTCGGCCAAGCGCAATACGGCATCTTGCAGGTGAGCGGACAGGATTTTGAGATCGTCGTGATCGAGAGCTACGAGCTTGAGCGGTTCTGGGATACTAGAGCGCATGACGAGCGCCTCATTATTGGAGTTCGAAGGTAATTCGATTGCTCTCATGAATGAAGGCGTTCGATGCGCGCTCCGCAAGACCCAAGCTTCTCTTCAAGCCGTTCAAAGCCGCGATCCAGGTGATAAACACGGTTGACGATGGTCTCGCCCTCGGCCATGAGCGCGGCAATTACGAGCGAAACCGAGGCGCGCAGGTCGGTTGCCATGACTTCGGCGCCCCGGAGCGACGGAACGCCGCGGACCTTTGCCATATCGCCCGAGACGGTGATGTCGGCGCCGAGCCGCGCCAGCTCCTGCACGTGCATGAAGCGGTTTTCGAAAATCGTCTCGCGGATCTGCGATACCCCGTCAGCGCGGCACATTAGCGCCATGAGCTGCGCCTGCAAATCGGTTGGGAAACCTGGGTATGGCGAAGTCGCGACGTTCACCGGCTTGAGTGCAGCGCCGTTGCGCGCCACCTTGAGCCCCCGGTTGGTTTCGGAAATCTCGATGCCAGCTTCTCTCAAAACGTCGAGAACGGCAGGCAAAAGGTCGGCGCGCGCCCCTTCGAGCAGCACCTCGCCGCCCATGGCCGCGACGGCCATGGCGTAGGTCCCGGTCTCGATCCGGTCCGGCAGCACGGTATGCGTCGCCCCTTCCAGCTCGTCCACACCTTGGATGGTGATGGTGTGGGTGCCCGCACCCTCGATCTTGGCGCCCATCTTGCTCAGGCAGCTTGCGACATCGGCTATTTCCGGCTCGCAGGCCGCATTTTCGAGAACCGTCTCGCCCTTCGCCATGACAGCCGCCATCATGACATTATGCGTGGCGCCCACGGAAACCTTGGGGAAGGAGACGAGGCCGCCGCGCAAGCCGCCCGGCGCTTTCGCCACCACATAGCCGCCGTCGAGGCTGATCTCGGCGCCTAGGGCCTGAAGGCCCGTCAGGTGCAGGTCCACGGGGCGGGTTCCGATCGCGCATCCGCCCGGAAGGGAGACGCGCGCCCGGTGCTCCCGCGCCAGGAGCGGCCCAAGCACCCAAAAGCTCGCGCGCATTTGGCGCACCATGTCGTAAGGCGCGGTGGTGTCCACGATATCGCGGGCGGTGAGATGCAGCGTGTCGCCCTGATGCCCGTTCGAATTCGCGCGCTTGCCGTCGAAGGCGGTGTCCACGCCATGGTTGCGCAGGATGCGGATGAGCAGGCTCACGTCCGCGAGGTTCGGCACGTTCTTGAGCGTGATCGTGTCGGGCGTGAGCAGGCTTGCGATCATCAGAGGCAAAGCCGCGTTCTTGGCGCCGCTTATCGGAATCGTGCCGTTCAGGCGCTCTCCGCCGGTTATGCGAATTCTGTCCATCTTGTCCGCCGGGATAGAGTGGCTTGGCACCTGCCCGTGGAGCGGGCCAAGCTTTCCCTAAGCTGTAAACGGCGCGCGCCCGCACCGCAAGGCTTTGAGCTAATCCGCGCTTGATTTGCTTTCTGGATTTGTCTCTTTTCTGTCCTTACGCTTAACGAGGTTGCGGCGAAGAGCGTCTGCAAGCCGCTGTTTCCGGCCCTGCAATCCGCCCAACCGGCTTGTGCCGCCGCCGGTTTGTATCGTTGGCGTTTTTACCATTTGTTCCTTCGCCTCAGGGCTAACCACCATGGGCCGCCGCTTGGTAACAAGGCGCGACGGCTCAGGTTCCGGCGTTTCATATAGTATTAGTGCGATGGCGTCACTGCCGTCCGTTCATTCACAAATCCGTGTTACGCGATGGTTGACGTATACGTCAACTTCCTCTTGTTAAAGTTAACGAGATGCGTTAGAAACCGCGCCGGGAAATCAACCAAGGGAGCATGAGATGGATTTAGCTGAGGTGGCCAACGGCATGGCGGGGCGGTTTAGCGGGAAGGCACCGCTCGGCGGGACCGTGAAGTTCGATCTGGGAAGCGATGGCAGCCTCTTCATCGATGGCAGCGGGGCGGAAAACACCGTCACCCTCAACAACAACGGCCCCGCCAATTGCACGATTGCCATGAGCGCCGGGGATTTCGGCGACATGATCCGCGGCGACCTTCAGCCCACGATGGCGTTCATGCAGGGAAAGATGCGCGTCGACGGGGATATGGGCCTTGCCATGAAGCTGGGCCAACTCGTTTAAGAAAATTTTCGAGAAATGCGCCGTCACCGTCATCGCGATCCGCGCGTAGCCATCCAGGAACAAGGCGCTGCCGATGTTTCTGGATTGAGCGCATCGCGCTGCGATGACGGCGCCAGCATCAGCCAGGACAAGCGCTTGAAAGTAGCTTCGAAAGCCCGCTCTTCGGACCAATCCGACCCGGAACGGCTTTATGGAATTGCCGAGCTTGCAAGCGAATTCGGGATTACCACGCGCACGATCCGCTTTTACGAGGCCAAGGAGCTTCTCGCTCCGCCCCGCGTGAATGCCAGCCGCGTTTACACGAAGCGGGAGCGCGCGCGCCTGAAGCTGATCTTGCGCGCGAAGTCCATCGGCTTTTCGTTGGCTGAAATAAAGCGCTACCTCGACCTTTACGGGGATCGCGGCGAAGGACGGCCCCAGCAGGCCGACTTCCTCGCCGAACGCTCCGCGGCCCTGATCGCGGAGCTTGAGGAAAAGCAAGAGAACATCGCCGCGACGCTACGGGAGTTGCGGGATATCCGCAGGCAATGCCTGCATTACTTAAACGAAAGCGGCGCGCCACTTGACGGCGCGGACACCGCCAACGGCGCTTCTAACGGAAAGCGCAAACAGTCGAAATAACGAGGAACGCCCATGTTGCCACGGACCCTATTTTCTGCGGAGCACGAGCTTTATCGCGAGCAAGTGCGCAAATTCGTCGAGCGTGAAATCGCGCCGCATCACGCCAAGTGGGAAAAGGACCACATCGTGCCGCGGTCCGTCTGGCTTGCCGCCGGCGAGGCCGGGCTGCTTTTGCCCGCGATCCCCGACGAGTATGGCGGCTGCGGCGGCGACAGGCTTCATTCAGCGATTGTAATGGAGGAGCTGGCGCGCGCCGGTGCAACCGGGCCAGGCTTTTCGCTGCATTCGGATATCGTGGCGCCGTACATCCTGGCCTATGGCACCGAGGAGCAGAAGCACCGCTATTTGCCGCGCATGGCGAAGGGCGAGATCATCGGCGCCATCGCCATGACGGAGCCGGGTGCCGGTTCCGATTTACAGGGGGTGCGGACAACGCGCGCAGCGGCGTGGCAATGGCTACGTTCTCAATGGCCAAAAGACCTTTATCACCAACGGCCAGAACGCCGATGTCGTGATTACGGTGGCGAAGACCGATCCAGCTGCCGGCGCCAAAGGCATCACGCTCTTTCTGGTCGATGCCGGACTTCCAGGCTTCTCGAAGGGCCGCAATCTCGAAAAACTCGGCATGCACGCGCAGGACACGTCCGAGCTGTTCTTCCAGGATGTAGAGCTTCCGGGCGACGCACGGCTTGGCGCGGAAGGGCGACGGCTTCAAACTGCTGATGCAGGAGCTGGCCTGGGAGCGCCTGCAAATCGCGATCAGCGGCATTGCCGCCGCCGAGGCCGCGCTGCAGTGGACGGTCGATTATGTGCGCGAGCGCAAGGCTTTCGGCCGGACGATTTTCGATTTCCAGACCACGAAGCACAAGCTCGCGGAGCTTAAGACCGAGATCCAGATCGGCCGGACCTTCATCGACCGCTGCCTCCAGCAAATGATGGAAGCGGAACTCGACCCCACCACTGCGGCGATGGCGAAATATTGGATCACCGATCTGCAATGCAAGGTGATGGATGCCTGCCTGCAACTGCACGGAGGTTATGGTTTCATGATGGAATACCCCATCGCGCGCGCCTACGCCGACGCGCGCGTGCAGCGCATCTACGGCGGCACGAACGAAATCATGAAAGAGCTGATCGCGCGCGCCCTTTAGCCCCCAAAATCGTCATACCCGCGCATGCGGGCATCCATATAACAACCTGGGGTGCCGGTTGATACATGGATTCCCGACTTCGCGGGAATGACAAGTGGTGGAGGCTCTGAGGACGCGGCAAACTGGTTTAATTGGAGGAACGAAGAATGGCTGACGCCTATATTTTCGATCACGTGCGCACGCCGCGCGGGAAAGGCAAGAAAGACGGCTCGTTGCATGAGGCAACGCCGGTGCAGCTTGCCTCGCAAATGCTGCGGGCTCTGCCCAGCCGCAATGCGGGCCTCGATACCAAACAGATCGAGGATGTGATCCTCGGCTGCGTGACGCCGGTTGGCGAGCAGGGCGCTAACATCGCCCGCACGGCGGTCTTGATGGCGGGATACGACGAGAGCGTTCCCGGCGTTCAAGTCAACCGGTTCTGCGCGTCGGCCCTCGAAGCCGTGAACATGGCGGCGGCGAAGGTCATGTCGGGCCAGTCGCCGATGGCGGTTGCCGGCGGCGTCGAGGCGATGAGCCGCGTTCCGATGGCCTCCGATGGCGGCGCCTGGGCGGTCGATCCGGCTGTAGCCATCCCCACCTACTTCGTACCGCAAGGCATCAGCGCCGACCTCATTGCAACCAAGTATGGATTTAGCCGCGACGACGTGGACGCCTACTCGGTCGAAAGCCATAAGCGTTCCACGAAATCCTGGGAGGAGGGCCGCTTTTCCTCGTCGGTCGTGCCGGTGCGTGACATTCTCGGCATCCCGTTGCTTGACCGCGACGAAACGATCCGCCCAGATACCAGCATGCAAACGCTGGGCGCGCTGAAGCCCTCCTTTGCCGACATGGGCAAGAATTACGGCTTCGACGGCGTGGCGCTTCAGAAATATCCCGAAATCGAGCGCATCGACCACGTGCACACGCCTGGCAACTCCTCCGGCATCGTGGATGGCGCCGCCGCGATATTGATCGGCACGAAGGAAGCCGGCGAGAAGGCGGGCCTCAAGCCCCGCGCGCGCATCCGGAGCTTCGCCTCCATAGGCTCGGAGCCGACCATCATGCTCACCGGCCCGAGTTTTGCCGCCGAGCGTGCGCTTGCCAAGGCCGGCATGAAGAAAGAGCGATCATCGACCTCTGGGAGCTGAACGAGGCGTTCGCCGCGGTCGTGCTCCGCTTCATGGACGTGCTCAGCGTGCCGCATGACAAGATCAACGTGTGCGGCGGCGCCATCGCCATGGGCCATCCGCTCGGCGCGACGGGCGCGATGATCCTCGGCATCCTTCTCGACGAGATGGAGCGCCGCGGCGCGGGCACCGGCCTTGCCACCTTGTGCATCGGCGCAGGCATGGGCACGGCAACGATTATCGAGCGGGTTTAACTGAGGGCATTACCCCTCACCCTGTCCCTCTCCCAATGGGAGAGGGGACGCCCGAACAACGGGCACGGCCTAACTCCCTCTCCCATGGGGAGAGGGCTGGGGTGAGGGGAGCGAGATAAGGATTTTGGCAATGACCAACAGCATTTCATACGCCGTCGACAGCGATGGCATCGCAACCCTGACCATCGATCAGCCGGGCAAATCGATGAATGTCGTCGGCCCGGAATTCGTGAACGAGTTTGAAGCCGCCATCGAACGCGCTGCCGGCGACGTCTCCGTGAAGGGCATCGTCGTCACCTCCGGCAAATCGAGCTTTGTCGCGGGCGCGGACTTGATGGCGATGGAGAGCCTGATCGTTCAAGCGAAGACCGCGCCCGTGGCCGAGGCGCTGAAGGCCGCTTCGCACTTCACGCATGTGCTGCGCCGGCTCGAAACCTGCGGCAAGCCCGCCGTCTGCGCCATCAACGGCACAGCCCTTGGCGGCGGCTTCGAGATTGCGCTCGCCTGTCATTACCGGGTGTGCGCCGATGGCGAAGGCATCAAGATCGGCCAGCCGGAGGTGCAGGTTGGGCTTTGCCCGGGAGCTGGCGGCACGCAGCGCATTCCCCGGCTGATCGGCATCATGCCGTCGCTGCCCATGCTGCTCGAAGGCCGCAACATGACGCCCGCGCAAGCCAAATCGAACGGCCTCATTCATGAGGTGGTGCCTGCGGCGGAGCTTCTGGCGGCCGCGAAGAAGTGGCTGACCTCGCCGGCCGCGAAAGCGGTTCAGCCCTGGGACGAAAAATCGTTCAAGGTGCCCGGCGGCGCGGGCGGCATGCACCCCGCCGCGGTTCAGACCTTCATCGCCGGCAACGCCATGCTGCACGACAAGACCTATGGCAATTACCCGGCCGCGCAGGCGATCATGTCCTGCGTCTACGAAGGCACGTCCGTGCCGATCGATCTCGGGCTTAAGATCGAGGCGAAATACTTCGTTTCGCTGCTTCGCGGCAATGTCGCGCCGAACATGATCCGCAGCCTGTTCATCAACAAGGGCAAGGCGGACAAGCTCGCACGCCGGCCTGCGGGCATCCCCAAGGCGCAGTTCAAGAAGATCGGCATGCTGGGCGCGGGCATGATGGGCGCGGCCATCGCCTATGTCGCGGCTACGAACGGCATCGAGGTTGTGCTTGTCGACCGCGATACCGAGTCGGCCGAGAGGGGCAAGGGTTACGCCAAGAAGCTGGTCGACGGCGCCGTTTCCAAGCGCCGCATGAGCCAGGCCGATGGCGACGCGCTGCTCGCGCGCATCCAACCCGCCACGGACTTCGCGGCCCTCGCTGATGTGGACTACATCATCGAGGCGGTGTTCGAAGACCGCGCCATCAAGGCGGATGTGACGAAGCGTGTCGAAGCCGTGATCCGGCCCGGCGTGATCTTCGGCTCCAACACCTCCACGCTGCCGATCACCGGCCTTGCCGAGGCATCGAGCCGGCCGGAGAAGTTCATCGGCATCCACTTCTTCTCGCCCGCCGAGAAGATGCCGCTCGTCGAGATCATCCGCGGCAAGCAGACCAGCGACGAAGCGCTCGCCATAACACTCGACTTCGTGCAGGCGATCAAGAAGACGCCCATCGTCGTCAATGACGGACGCGGCTTCTTCACCTCGCGCTTCTGCGGCTGCTACATCGGCGAAGGCGAGATCATGCTGTCGGAGGGTATCCCGGCGGCGCTGATCGAGGGGGCGGGCAAGCTCGCCGGCATGCCCGTTGGCCCGCTCGCGCTCGCGGACGAAACCGCCATCGACCTCGGCTGGAAAATCCACAAAGCCGCGGAGAACGATCTTGGCGCGGCCTATAAGCCGAGTGCCGCGGTGTGGGTCATGGAGACCATGTATGTGAAAAACGGCCGCGCGGGCCGGAAGAACGGCAAGGGCTTCTACGATTATCCCGAGAAGGGGCAAAAGAGCCTTTGGCACGGTCTCGCTGATCTTTACCCGCCCAAGCCGGAAAGCCTCTGGCCATCGATTGACGAACTCAAGAAGCGGCTGCTCTATGCCCAGGCGCTCGATGCCGTGCGTTGCATGGAAGAGGGCGTGCTGACCGCAGCCGAAGACGGCGACGTCGGCGGCATTATGGGCCTCGGCTTTGCGCCCTATACCGGCGGCCCGATCAGCCTCGTCGATACGGTCGGCATCCCGAAGTTCATCGCGGAATGCGAAGCCCTCGCGGCGAAATACGGCGAGCGTTTCTCCCCGCCGCAATTGCTGCGCGACATGGCCGCGAAGGGGGAAACCTTCTACCCCGTGCCTAAAGCGGCGGCATAGTAACACCTCTGGAAACGCCCCCGGATACGGCCTAAGCGCCGGCCGGGGGCGGTTGCGAGCTTTCCTGGAACGCCAAAATTAACTCCCTGGCCGCTCTGCCGGCCTCAAAAAGGGTGCGTTTCGATTTTGAAGTAATATAGCAGAAGAGTTCTTGAGTAAGTATTAAGCGCCGTGGCGGGCGACTGTTGTTGATTTATAAGGACAAATTCGCGGTGATGCGTGCTTTTCCTTGGTTAATATTAAAGTTGCGCTTATATTTAAAGGGATTCTGCAAACGTGGAATTCGACCTGAATCGGCAAAAGATTCGCAAAAATGCTGCGGCGAAAAATATGATGACCCCGCGTTTACCATGTCCTCATAAACTATAGTAGGCGCCTACGCGAAATTTACTGTGCGTTAACGCGGGACAGACGCCGAAGTTGCAAAACGGTAAGGGTACACTCAGCGCCTAGCACTGTGCCGCGCACGGATGCCGAGCGGCGGTGGCTGTCCCGACCGGAACGATGCGCTGGTGTGGGCGCTGACGGAGGTGACGCCGGGGCAGGGCGCGGATACGGCGAGTTCAGTGCATTAAATTTTAGCCAGCATCTCCGCCAGTATCAACTGCCGTTTGAGACGATCAGCGGTAACATCTTCAAAACTCTGGCAAATTCCTACTGCACGCATGAATATATCAGTGGTTGGGTGACCATGTTTTCCGATTTTAGAGACTATTGTTTCTGCCGACAACTCCGCCTGACGGGAGTTCAATTGGTGATTGCCTTTGCCGCAAATTATGCCTCTGACAATAGATAGTATATGCCATTTAAACCTTTTCATGTTTTGAGGTATCGTGCTGTTCGATACAAGCAGATTAAATCTATACATGGTGAGGCACGATGAGTAGAAGACAATTTCTTTTGTGTCCTCTGAAAAAATTGTATCAGTGAGTTCAGTATACATGGCCTTCGGATAACGAGCCGAAAGCTCTGGTCTGTTGCAGTACATTGCTGTTACACATTTAGCCGCGTTGTGCAGCGAAAAAATTCGAATGGCCGGAATGTCTTGACCAACATACTGCCGATCACGGCGCTCCAGGTATAGTCGCCCCTCATTCTCGTAGGTATTAAAATACCGTTCAACCCTTTTTATAAGAGGGCGCAATGACAAAAACTGATTATCCTCGACTTTGCTTTGGCCATTCGTAGCCCTCACTAACTCGGAAAACACGTCCTCATTTTTTGTCTCCACTACTTTTATATTTACCATAACATCAGAAAGAACCGACAGATTTTCGAATAAAACGTTCGAGGTCTGACATCCGTTGACAATTTGAAAATTGGTAAGATGTAGCTTGTTGCCTTGAAGTCGAACGTCTGGACTTACAATCGTTATTCCATTGTTCAAGACAGGAAATCTGCTTGCATCCGCTCCTGAGTTTAGTGTATCTGAGATAGACTTGTTCACTGGGTTTTCCATGCCAAGAAATGATCTGACATTTTCTTCGAATACCTGAGACCTAAGGTTTCCATCCGATGTCATTAGTAGATTTTTAACGAAATCACTTGCCCTAACCACGGCAAGATATGCTTCATCTATGCCCGCGATGGTCGGAAGTGCCGCGCTGCTAAATAAGTCGAGACTCGCATTGGTGCCAGAGTAGGTGCTAACCCACAGCTCGGTCAGTTCGTTCCGGTCGATAAACTTGATGTCAAGATTTGCGAATAACCCTAATAGCTCTGTCCAAGTTGTGCGTAGGTTTTCGCCGCAATTCGGGGGCATCCTGGGCGTACCGGTCCGGCAGGAGGGCACCCGATGGAACATCGCAAATTTCAACAGCGGCTGGATGAATTGCTAGCGGAAGTGACGCACGCGCAAGCCCAAAAGGCAATCGCGGCATTACAGCAACGCGGCGACGGTGACGAGGTGCAGCGTCTTCTGAATGAGCGCTTGGAGGGCGATCCCAAGTGCCCGCATTGCGGATCGGGGCGCACCGAAGGCTGGGGCCGCGAGAGGAACGGGCTGAGGCGCTGCCGCTGCCTTGACTGCAAGCGGACGTTCAATCCGCTAACCGGCACGCCGTTGGCACGGCTGCGTAAGAAAGAGTGCTGGCTGAAATATGCCGGGGCGCTCAATGAATTGCTACCGGTCCGCAAGGCCGGCAAGGTGTGCAAAGTCAGCAAGAACACTGCCTTCAAGTGGCGCCACCGCTTTTTGAAGGCGCAAAACAAATCGAAGGATCAATCGCTTGCCGGCATCGCTGAGGTTGACGAAATCTTCCTGCTGGAAAGCTTCAAAGGCCGGCGCAAGCTGCCGCGCCCGGCGCGCAAGCGAGGCGGCGTTGCGGAAAAGCCAGGCCTATCGGCTGAGCAAATTCCGATCCTGATTGCCCGCGACCGCACCGGCGCTCATATCGACGGCGTATTGCCGGACCGCTCCGAGGCGGCTGTGCGTCCAGTTCTTGAGGGCAAGCTATCGAAGGACAATACGCTGCTGTGCATGGACGGCGACAAGGCGCTGATCGCCTTCGCCGATGCGGAGGGCATCGAATATGAACTCATCATCGCCAGCAAAGGTGAACATGTGCACGAGAAGGTACTGCACATCCAGAACGTCAATGCTTATGGCAGCAGGTTTAAGCAATGGCTCAGCCGCTTCAACGGCGTCGCCACCGAATATTTGCCTAGCTATCTTGGCTGGCGGCGCTGGCTTGAGGGGGCCGAGGACGTTATAACCCCAAAAAATGCTTTCGCCGCAGCGCTTAGCTGAAACCTACGCACAATTTGGACAGAGCTACCCTAATTCATTCAGCTGACCTTCGAAATCGCGTAGGGCCGTCTCAAGGGCTTCAGGTTTTTTATAAATGCCAGTTGTTACATAGTAAGCTATGAGAGACGGCTTGCCATTACGGATTCTGGGTACTTCTTTCAGTACAACATCAAAAATCAGTCTCGCGTTCATTAACGTCTCGTCCTCAGACGCGTAGGGAGAGTACGCTACGAAGCGTAATATAGCTTCCTTGAATTTAAGAAAATCTCCTAGATCGAAACTTTCAGATCTCTTAGCTTGAATAAATATTACGTCAACGTCATGGTTTCTTCGGCCACTTGAGAATGTTGTTTCGGCATCCTCTGGAGATATTATCAGATCTTCGTCTATAATAACCGCAACGCCATCGATTCCGTCGTCGTTCTGGCCGGTTGTGACGTCATCGACTTCAAATGTCCCGGAACAGCACGAAGATATAGTGCTGAAATTGACAAATTTTTCGAACTGCAATGCCTCGTCTTCTGCTTGAAGCCCCTGGCTGATGACGAAGCTCTCAAGATGCGATTTTACAATTCTGTGCACGGCAAACATTCTCCGCCAAAAACTGGCGGACTCGGTAACACGTTTTGAGAAAATTGTCAGTTAGTAAAAGATCAAGACGTTCCAGCGGGTGGGACTTCTGCGCGCTGTCCCAATCCTAACGGTCACCCATTTTCGATTTCAGAGGCATTACGAGCGCTTGTATTTTTCGCCGCTATGCCTGCTCCCAACCCACCGCGGGCGAGGGAACCGGGCCCCTTTCGCCGGGTGGAAGTCCGCCGCCTAACGCGCGAGACCTTTCAGCTCCGCGCGCGCCGCCGCCCACCACCACCGCCCAGCGGCCTCGCCGCACATCTCAGCGGCCTGCCGGAACCAGGATGCCGCCTCGTCCGGCTTATTCTGCAGCAAACTCAACGCGCCGATGTAGTAGCGGGACTGGCAGCCGGCCCCCGCATCGTCCTGCGCGATCAACGCATCCGGGCTTAGCTTCCCCAGATACAGCTCAACCACCGCGTAGCGGAAACCGCGATCCGTGAGCCGCTCCGCATTGGCCCGAAGCTCGGGGGCCGCGTCCTCGCCGAGCCGCGCCCTGGCCAGGTAACGGTGGATCGCGGAATTTGGGTCGCCGGGCTGCATTTCGAGGAAGCGCGCCAGGTCCGCGGCCGCGCTGGCGAAATCGCGCCTGTAGTAGGAGATGAATCCTCGTGCCTGGTAGGCGTCCCGGCTGGGCGCCATGGCCACCGCGCGATTGCTATCCGCAAGGGCTGCATCGAGGTCTTCCTTGAGGAAGAACAAGAGAGCCCGGTCCACATACCAGCCCGCATTGTTCGGATTCAGCTCTATTGCCTGATTGAAATCGAGGAGCGAGCGGCCGTATTCACCCGCCAATTCAAAAACGGTCGCCCGCCGGTGGAAGATGATGGCGCGATTATCCGCCTGCTTTTCCTGGGCAAGCCAGGCCGTACAGCCCTTTATGCCAACGGTCCCAATTCCTTGCTTGCAGTCGTCCCAATCCTCGGCCATCGCCGCGCTCGCCAGGATGACAATGAAGAGGGTAATCGCAAGAATGATCGGCCTGGGTAACATGCAACTTCCTCAATAAAGTAGAAAGAATATTTCTATTCTCGGAACTCCGCACCGAGCGCATCGCCCCTCACCCGAGCCCTCTCCCCATCCGCATCCGCTTGCGGACACTCTAAAGAAGCAAGCTCGCCAAGGCGAGCTTGCGCGGGAGAGGAACGGGGTGAGGGGTGACGTCCTATGTCTATGACTCATCCTTCAGCAATAGTGTGTACCCGCAACTTGCCCCGCCCAAGGCAGTAGCGCAAAGCCGCCAACTCTAAAGCCCGCACCAGCGCGCGATGGCCTCCGCGTAGATCGCTTCGGCCTCCTCGACGCGGGAGATCGTGCAATATTCGTCGGTTTGGTGCGCTTGCGCCGGTTCGCCCGGCCCAAGGATGACCGTCGGCGGGTTGCCCATTCCGGGCTTCAGCTCACCCGCATCGGTGTAGTAAGTTGCTCCCCTAATAGTACCGGTATTTCCTGTTATGGAGCGGACGATCCCCGCTAGGCTGGCGATCCAAGGATCGCCTGGGTCGGTCCAAACCGGGGTGGAGTTGCCTTGAACCTTGAATGTCACCTCGCCCGCGGTCGCTTTCTCGAAGCGCTCGATGAGCCTCCCCGGATCGACGCCTGGCACCAACCGGATGTCGAGGCCGAAGCGGGCCTCGTCCGGCACCGAATTGGTGTTAAGCCCGCCGTGTAGCCAGCCTACGTTCAGCGTCGGAGATCCGAGCAGTGGATGCGCTTCGGCCGAAAAATCGAAAGCCGCCAGTGCAAGCGCCGCGCGCGCCGCCTTATAGACGGCGTTGACGCCTTTTTCGGGCATCGAGCCGTGCGCCGTGACGCCCCTAGCCGTCGCCTCGACCCAAAATGAGCCCTTATGGCCAGCCAGCACCTCGTTCGCCGTCGGCTCGCCCACGATGAGGGCGCCCGCTTGCGGCAGCATGGCATTTTCCCGCATGAAATGAGCCCCCGCGCATCCCAGCTCCTCGCCCGCCGTAATCACAAGCAGGACGCCAGGCGTACCGCCAAGCCTGGGCGCGAGCTTTGCCGCGGCGGAGACGAACGCAGCCACGCCGCTCTTCATGTCGCTGCTGCCGCGCCCGTAAATCTTGCCGTCCGCGATGGTCCCGCCAAATGGCTCGACGCTCCAGGGCAGCGCGCCAAGCGGCACCACATCCACATGGCCGGTGAAGGCCAGGGGCAGCTTGCCACCGCTGCCGCCGATGTGCGCGATGAGGTTTTCGCGATTGGCGCCCATTTCGGCATATCGCGTTTGGAAGCCGGCCTCTTCCAGAATGCGGCCGAGATGCCGCGAGCAAGGCGCCTCGTTTCCGGGCGGGTTGATGGTCTCGAAACGGATAAGTTCTTGGGTAAGCTCGATGGGTGAGATCATGGAATGCTCAGTTGGGAAAGTCCCCCTCACCCCAGCCCTCTCCCCAAGGGGAGAGGGAGCAGGCTGCGGCCTTGCCACAAAGGTTGAGGCTAATTCTGGGGTCCCTTCTCCCCTTGGGGAGAAGGACAGGATGAGGGGGTCTTTTAGTGGCGTAACTCTTCAAGATTCTCAAAATAGTCCAGCGCCGCCGGATTTGCGAGTGCCTCTTTGTTCTTAACCTCCCGCCCATGCACGATGTCCCGGACGGCGATCTCCGTTATCTTCCCGGACTTTGTGCGTGGAATGTCGGCGACCTGCAGGATAAGGCCCGGCACATGCCGCGGGCTTGCGCCGGCGCGGATCTTCGCCTTGATCTTCTGGCGCAGCGCATCGTCGAGGGTAAGCCCTTCGGCTAGCACGACGAAAAGCACAACGCGCACATCGTTGTCCCAATCCTGGCCGATAACGATGGCCTCCTTGACCTCCTCAAGCTGCTCCACCTGCCGGTAAATCTCCGCCGTCCCGATCCGCACGCCGCCCGGATTGAGCGTCGCATCCGACCGGCCTTGCATGACGAGACCGCCATGCTCCGTCCATTCGGCGAAATCGCCGTGGTGCCATACGCCGGGATAGCGCTCGAAATAGGCGCCGTGATATTTCGCCCCGCCGGGATCGTTCCAGAAACCAACCGGCATCGAAGTGAACGGCTTGGTGCAAACAAGCTCGCCCTTGCCGGATGGCATGGGCCGGCCCGCATCGTCGAACACATCGACGGCCATGCCGAGGCCCGGCCCCTGAATCTCGCCACGGTAGACTGGCGAAAGCGGGTTGCCGAGCACAAAGCACGAGCAGAGGTCGGTGCCGCCAGCGATGGAGGCCAGATGCACATCGGACTTGATTGCTTCGTAAACGAAATCGAAGCTCTCGGGCGCAAGCGGCGAGCCGGTCGACGTTATCATCCGCACCGTTGAAAGCTTATGCGTGTCGCGCGGGCGCAAGCCGGCCTTCTTGACCGAATCGATCCATTTGGCCGAGGTGCCGAACACGTTAATCTGGGCGTCGTCCGCGTAATCGAACAAGACGTTGCCGTTGGGATGGAAGGGCGAGCCGTCGTAAAGTGCCAGCGTCGCGCCGCTCGCCAGCCCTGCCACGAGCCAGTTCCACATCATCCATCCAAGCGTGGTGAAGTAAAAAAGCCGCTCGCCCTCGCGCAGGTCGCAATGAAGCTGATGCTCTTTCATGAGCTGGATCAGCACGCCGCCAGCGGAATGAACGATGCATTTCGGAGTGCCCGTCGTGCCGGACGAGTAGAGAATGAAGACGGGGTGCGAAAACGGCAGCCGCGTGAACTCGACAGGCTTTGCCTCGAAGGCGCCGAGCGCCTCATCCCAGGATTGCGCCTTGCCCGACCGCTTCAGGATTGTTTCCGGCTCGCCGAGATAGGGCACAATCAGCGCGTGCTCGATGCTTGGGATCTTTTCGACGATCTCCAAGACCTTATCGCCGGTTGGGATGGTCTTGCCGTTATAATAATAGCCGTCGCAAGCGATCAGCAGTTTGGGCGCGATTTGCCCGAAACGGTCGAGGACGCCGCCCACGCCAAAATCGGGCGAAGCGCTCGACCAAATGGCGCCCAGCGAGGAAGCCGCGAGGAAACCGACGATCGCTTGGGGCATATTGGGCATGAGCGCCGCGACCCGGTCGCCTTCGCCCACGCCTCGCGCACGCAAAGCTTGCTGCGCCCGGCTGACCGCCTCCTGCAGCGCCGCCCAGCTCAGCGTCTCCTTGAGCTTATCCTCGCCCCAGAATATGAGGGCCGGGCTGTCATCGTGCTTGCGCAGCAGGTTTTCGGCGTAGTTGAGGCGAGCGCCTTCAAAAAATTTTGCGTCCTCGAAACGTTCGCCCGGCCTGAAAACCGGCCCGGTTCCGCGCTCTCCTATGACACCCAGAAAATCCCAAGCCTTCGACCAGAAGGCACCGGTCTCGCGAATGGAAAAGGCATGAAGGTCAGCGTATGTGCGGCAACTGGCCCCAAAATCGGCGTTAATCTCCGCCATGAAGTTGGCCACGCGCGCGTTCTCTAACGCCGTTGGGGAGGGCGACCAGAGTGGCAGTGTTTTCATGTGAAAGCTCCAGAGTTCGGACTCGCCACCGTTAAAAAAAGCTTCTAAACCTTAACGATCACCTGTCCGGGCGATATGGCATGGCCTGTGCTAAGGATATTTGACGGCTCCGGCGCCGCTGTCTACCCGGGATCTAGTGGAAGATGTACGAACTCGCTCCCAAATTTCGATATGTCTTGAGGTGGCTCATACGCGGTGCCGCCTGTTTTGCGCTTTTCGCCGTGGTTTTCGCCTTAGCTCTTCCTTTGCTCGTTGAGGACCGGACGGTTCGGGATGGCCTGGTCCACAGCCTGTCCCAATGGAGCGGGGGACCCGTGACTGTTCACGGGGCGCTTCGCATCGAGAGCTTCACATCGCTTTCAATCGAAGCAGACGGCGTGAGCTTCACAGCGACGCCGCGGCTTTCCCCGATTGAGAGGATCGACGCAAAGTCGGTGACCGCCGTCCTCAAGGTGCAATCTTTGCTTTGGGGCCGGATCGAGTTCAAGAAGGTCGCGATTGATGCGCCCCGGTTTGTCTTGAGCCGGCACGCGGCCCCGTCCAAACCGGATTTTTTCGGACTTGAAGCCGCGGGTGCGGCCGTTGCTTTTGGCGATCTGAGCCGCTTCGACCGGCTTGAGCTGCGAAACAGCACGTTCTTCGCCGCGGACGGACAGCGCCGCGCTTATTCCCTCATCGGCGCCGAGGCGATTAGCGTTACCCGCAACCCCGGTGCCTCCGAATTCACCCTTTCTCTAAAAGACCGGGGCCTCAGCGCCTATTTTCAGGGCAGTTTGAACCGGGCCGGAAACATCGCGGTAGGATCGATCCAGCTCAAAGTTCCGCCGGAGCATCCCGCCGCCGGAAAGATTACCGCAGCCATCGCGCCATGGGAGCAAGGGCACGGCGTCTCCATCGATGGAGATTTGACGTGGCCGGGCGGACGCTTGAGCTTGGACGGAGCCACGATTGGCTTTGGCGGCCATAGCGCCAAGGGATCGCTCACATTTGCCACGCAGCAGGGCCGGGCGCTGACTGAAGGAACGCTGGCATACGATACGCTTGAATGGATGCCCGGCGCGCAAGGCGAGGCGGGCGGAAGCGGCGGCGCGGCCGGGCCGCTTCGAGCGTTGATCGCGGCCAGCTCGCGTGGCGAGGGGCGCGCGGATTTCGATATGCGGATTTCCGCCGAGCATTTCCGGGCGGGGCAATATGAAGCTGGGCCGCTCGCCCTGGCGCTCACCTCCCGTTCCGACCTCCTCAGTATCGACTTGGCGGAGCTGGCGATTTTCGGCGGAAGGATAGCCGGTAGGCTTGATTACGATTCCCGGCATCCAACCATGCTGACGGTCAGCGCAAATGGGACCCGGCTCGATTCGGAAGCGCTCGCCGGCGCATCGGCATGGCCGGTTGCGGTTGGCGGCCCGGTTACGTTTCGCGTCGCATTGGAAATCCCCTTCAAAGACGGGCCGCTCACTCAAGACGTGAAGGCTGCCACGGGTAGCTTCGGCATCGCATTTCCGGCCGGCGGAACTCTCGACGGCGGGGTTTCCAAACGCTTGAGCGAGGCATTCGCGCAAGGGCAGGTTCCGTGGGGGCTGTATTCCGGCTCATTTCCTTTCACAGCAGCCACAATAGACGGCACGATCAAGCCTGGCACGGTTGCGCTCATGCTCGATGGCGAGGCCGTGGGCAGCCGCATTGGCGGCTCGCTGCACATCGCCGTGCCCAGCGGCCAAGTTAGCGGAACCCTCGTCATGAGACCTGACGAAGGAACGGGGGAAATGCCGCCGGAGTCCGGTGCCTCGCCGAATTCCGCCAGTATCGGGCTTTCCGGCACGGCGGCGGCCTTGAATTTTTCCGCGCTTGGCAAAGCCAGCCTATCGAACTGAAAAGTCACCCTTTAAAGCACTTTCATCCAAAGCCAGGTAGACGGTTGTCATTCCCGCGCAGGCGCATTGGCGCTGACTTAAGAGTTGTTGGATGTTTGGTCCCGCAATGATCGAAGCTTCCGCCCCTCATCCTGTCCTTCTCCCCATGGGAGAAGGGACGCCTTCTCAACGGGTGCGGCGGGACTCCCTCTCCAGCCGCATCCGCATGCGCGGGCATGACGGCCCGCGGCTTAATTTCGATTGAAACCGCTTCAGAACTGCCTGCCATAGCTTATGCTGGCGTAAGGGCGTGAGACCGTCTCGTCGCTTGCCTGCGACAAGCCGCCCGACAGCGAAAAATCGTTCACGCCGTAGCGCAGATTAAGCAGGGCGCCGCCCTGGAGATATTTATTATAAAGATCGAAAGTCTTGCCCCCCCTGAAGGCAGGCTCGCCGGCCAGCGAAAAGTTGGCCTCCACCCCCGTGGAAATCTTGAGTCCGCTGTCGTCTCGATAAATTTCGTAGGCCGCGCGAGTGTAAATCGACGTTGAATCGTTTGGCTGCAACCAAGTCACGTTCAGCGAAGCCCAGATGCGGTCGCTCATTGGCCAATAGCTTTGGAATGCCGCCGCGGCGCCGAAGGCTTTCTCCTGTCTCGTTGCGTCAACAAAATCGGTGTAATAGACGATGTTAATTATCCTTGTTTGCACCGCGTAGGCTGCGCCCGCATAGAGCTTGATCCAGGCCGGGCCGTACTCGAACTGGTAGCCGATCATGAGATCGGTCGTCTCGTTCAGACCGGCGGCGACAAAGTTGCCGGAGAGGAGGGAGGCGTCCGTCTGGCCGTAGATATTCGTGAGTTCGTCGAGCTTGAGCCGGAAGCCGGACTGGGTGACGGGGCCGAAAGCGCTCCAAACGCAGCTTGTGGTAATATCTGCCGTGCGGCCATCGTAGCCGGCTCCCACGTACACCTCGTAGCGCAGTTCCTCCGCGCTGGGGCTGTCCGCAAAACAAGGCATGTTCGCCGGTGCGGTAATGGCAAGGGCGGCGAGCAACAATCCTATTTGCCAACGCATCACACTAACTCAATCTAGCTATAGGAACTCAATTTAGCTCTAATTCTAGTTGTAGCGCGGCTGGTCACCACCTGCACCACATTTTCGCTAAATTGTCACATGTCTTTTGCATGACAGTGCAAACCCTTCCGCCACGAAAATGTCTGCTTGACAGTCAAGCCTGGGTGGGGCAGGCGGGGGAAAGTCTTTTCGGATTGGCGGGACATGCGGCGCGCTTTTTTGTTTGGGTTGGTAGTGGCGCTTGGGGCGGCGTTAGGGTCTTGCGCGCCATTCGTGGCGAATCACGACTCCGAGGTTCAGCTTAAAAGCGTCAGCACCCCGGCCGGGCCGGTGAGATTGGCGGTGATCGAAAAGGGGCAGGGCCGCCCGATCCTGCTGCTGCACGGCTTTGCGACCTCAAGCTACACTTGGCATTCGATCATCCCGGAGCTTGCAAAGAACCACCGCGTTATTGCGATCGACCTGCGCGGCTTCGGCGCTTCGGATAAGCCTCTCGACGATCACTACTCCATTCAAGATCAAACCGAAGCCGTCCAAGCCTTTATCGAGCAGGAAAACCTTCGCGATCTTACGGTGATCGGTCACTCATTCGGCGGCGGCATCACGCTTTCCCTGGCGCTCAATGCCGAACAGCAGCGGAAATCCCGCATTCGCAACATCGTGCTGATCGACACCATCGCCTACCGGCAGCCGATGCCGATCTTTTTCAAGCTGTTGCAGATTCCCATGCTGGCCGATGTAAGCATGACCCTGGTCCCGCCGGAGATACAAGCCCAGCAAGGATTGCGGCTTGCCTATTACGACCGGGACAAAATCACCGGGCAAGATATCGCCGAATACGCGAACACTCTCTATTCGCCCGCCGCCAAGCACGCTCTGACGAAGACGATCGAACAAATGGTTCCGGATAATATCGACGAGCTCGCGCTTCGCTATAGGACGATCAAAATGCCCACGCTCATTGTTTGGTGTGCAGAGGACAAGGTTGTGCCCTTTGTCCTGGGCGCGCGGCTTCACGAGAATATGAACTCCTCCGAGTTCGCCCTTTTCACGCATTGCGGCCACATGCCTCAAGAAGAGAAGCCCGAAGACACCGCTGCGGCTATTCAAGCATTCCTCAAGCGTAACGCAAGCTAGACTGCGAATCGCCTCGGGCTGAATTGCTTCGCCCGTGCTTTGCCGGCGTCCCGTTTCCATAACAAAACTTAGCCGCCCGCGCCCCTAAGGGGCTGAAAACGCGGGCTCGGCGGCTTTTACTCCAAAAAGCGCGCGCACACGTTGCGGCGAGGCTTGACGCCCACCATTACCCATGCTATCCCATATATGCCCGTTCGGAAGGGGGCGATTCGGAGGGAGTTCACGGCTTTTGTTGCGCACGGCCACTGCGCGCGAGGTTTCTCCCTCCGATCCATTCCGATTTTGGGGGCGGATGCGGTCAGAAGAGCAGCATTATCGCATTTTTATAGCATAATCGTTGAAGGTCCGCTTGAATTTGTACGATTTCCGATGCTGGGATTTTATGGGTACGATTGGGATCGTGGCGGAAGGCTAGTTGAAACACCGGTGCGCGGCCGTCCGTGTGCGCGTTTGACGGAAGCGTAGGCTTGGGAGATGGACGAATTTGCCTCGCGCTTTGACAGCAAGATCGACCCAAGGGGGCGTGTCGCTATCCCGGCGCCGTTCCGCGCCGTCCTCGCCCAGGAAGGTGCTGACGAGATCCATTGCTACCCGCACCTCGACTGCGGCACGATCGAGGCTGGCGGTACGCGTCTGGTCGAGGAGATTAAGGGTATCGTCGGGCGCCAGCCCACGGGCTCCGCACTCCGCGAAGCCCTTGAGCTCGTTTATTTCGGCGAGTGCGAGAAGCTTAAAGTGGACCCGGACGGACGAACAATTTTGCCTAAGCGGCTCCGGGAGCATGCAGGCATCACGGACACAGCGGTTTTCGTTGGCTTTGGCAACAAGTTTCAAATCTGGGAGCCAGCCGCTTATGAAAAGTTTCGCGAAGCTGCGCGCGAGCAAGCGCTTGCACTTCGCAAAGAGCTCGGCGCGGGGAGCCGCTGATGAAGCGGCGCAAGCGAGGGGGCAAACAGGTAGTGACGGATCGGGGGAGGCCGGTAGAGGGCCCGACTTCCGTTTGCGGACCGGTCCGTCACGTCCCTGTCCTTCTTCAAGAGGTGCTGAGAGCGCTCGGTCCGGGGGCGGCGGAACGCTTCATTGACGGCACATATGGTGCGGGCGGCTACAGCGGTGCAATCCTCGATGCGGCGGATTGCAGTGTGTTGGCCCTCGACCGCGATCCCGCGGCCATTGCGGCTGGCCGCGGGCTCGAATCCTCCTATGGCGGGCGGCTCAAGCTGATCGAAACGCCCTTCTCGCTAATGGAAGGCGCGGCGCTTTCCATCGGCTGGGACGGGGTGGACGGCGTTGTCCTCGATCTCGGCGTCTCCTCCATGCAGCTCGACGAGGCTGAACGCGGCTTCTCCTTTATGCGTGACGGCCCGCTCGACATGCGCATGTCGGGTAAAGGCCCGAGCGCTGCCGACGTGGTGAATACGTTCGAGAAGGACGAGATCGCCAACATTCTCTTCGGGCTTGGCGAGGAGCGGCGCTCGCGTGCAATCGCGGCGGCCATAATCAAGGATCGGGAAAAAGCGCCGTTCGAGCGCACGGGCCAGCTCGCGGGCCTAGTTGAGCGCGTGCTGGGGCATAAGCCGGGCGATCCGAAGCATCCAGCGACGCGGACATTCCAGGCGCTGCGCCTGTACGTCAACGACGAGCTTGGCGAGCTTGAGCGGGCGCTTGCCGCGGCGGAGCGCATCTTGAAGCCGGGCGGGCGGCTGGCCGTGGTCAGCTTCCATTCCCTTGAAGACCGCATTGTGAAGACCTTCCTCACTGAACGCTCGGGCAGGCGTGCTCGCGGCTCCCGCTATCTGCCCGCCGGACCGGAAGGGCCAGCGCCTACGTTCGAGCTTAAGGACCGCCACGGCGTGGAGCCTTCGGACGCGGAGATCGCGGCCAATCCGCGCGCGCGCTCGGCCCGCCTGCGCTGGGCCATCCGGACGGACGCGCCGGCTCCTTCGGCATCATAAGACTCCCCTCCACTGTTGCGGCATGCTACGGCTTCGCACTTCGATGTGATAACGGGATCCGCTTGATCGTTTTGGGTAGGCGCTGCAAAAGACCCCTCACCCCAGCCCTCTCCCCAAGGGGAGAGGGAGCCCGCAGCGGCGAAGCTAGCGTCCCCTCGCCCCAACGGGGAGAGGGACAGGGTGAGGGGGGACTTTGCGAATCGCTCAACCGGATTTCCTTTGACGGAGCCTCCATGCGCATCCTGCTTCTTCCTCTCCTGGGTTTTCTTGGTGCGGTCCTCGCTTATCTCCTGTTCTCGCCAATCCGCGTTGAGCCCGTTGCATGGCAGCCGCAGCCGGCGCCTTCGTCCGCGGCCGGTCCCTATGCGCGCAACGAGCTGCTCAAAGGGATAGAGCGGATCGCGGGTGGCATCGGGAAAGGGCCGGAATCGATTGCGTTCGACGCGCAGGGCCGGGTTTACGCGGGGCTGGACGACGGGCGCATCGCCCGCTTCGAAGCGGATGGCAGCGGCTATACCCTGATCGCGAATACCGGCGGCAGGCCGCTCGGCGTCTTTATCCATCCCGACGGCAGCGTGATCGTTTGCGACGCCAAGAAGGGGCTCCTAAAGGTGAGCGAAGGCGGGCAGGTCGCCGTGCTTGCCGCGGGCGTGAATGGCGTGCCGTTCGGCCTTGCCAACGACCTCGCGGTTACGGCGGACGGCTCGAAGGTCTACTTCACCGACACCTCCACGAAGTTCCATTTTCCCCATTTCAACGAGGACATTGCCGAGCATGGCGGGTATGGCCGCTTCCTGGTCTACGATTTCGCCACCGGCAAGGCGCAGGTGCTGCTCAGGAACCTCCAGTTTGCCAACGGCGTGGCGCTAGGCCCGGACGAGGCTTACGCGCTCATCAACGAGACCGGCAGCTACCGCATCCTGCGCTATTGGCTGAAGGGCGAAAAGGCCGGCACCTCGGACATTTTCGCGGACAACCTGCCGGGCTTCCCCGACAACATCACCTTCAACGGGCGTGACCGCTTCTGGGTCGCACTCTATGCCCCGCGCTCGGCGATTGTGGACGGGCTCGGGCCGTACCCATTCCTGCGCAAGGTGCTGGCGCGGGCGTTGCGCTATCTGCCGCCGCCGGTAACGAAGCAGGCTTTCGCGCTCGCCTTCGATCTGGAGGGCAAGCTCGCCGGCAACCTGCAATATGACGGGCCGGACGCCTTCTTCCCGGTCACCTCAGTGCGCGAACATCCGAACGGCAACCTCTATTTCGGCTCGCTCGCGCAGGAGAGCCTCGGCCGGATGAAGCTGCCGCCGTTGCCGGCCGGGATTGGGCAATAGGCGCTCAATTCAGCTCAAGCTCCGAAAGCGTAACCGCCAGCTCCGGCGCGAAGGCTGGCGCGAGAACTTGATCCGAAGGCAGGTCGATCATCGATTGGTAGCCTGTGAGCGAGGGGGTGCGGTGGATGCGCGTTTCCAGCCGCACCGCGTGGATGACCCAAAGCTCGGAGATGCCGAAGCTCGCATAGAGCGCGGCCTTGCGCCCGATGTCGTAGGCGTAGCTCGTATCCGCGATCTCGACGATGAAATGGGCGGTTTCCGGTTTGAGGCCCTTGATGCCCGCTGCCCTGTCGTAGAAAACAAAGTCCGGTTCGAGATAGGTATCGTGTGTCAGGCGGAAGGTCGTCTCGGTTGTAAAAGTGAGGTGGTCCGGCACCCGCTTCGCCCAATAATGTATTAGCGCATGCTTCAGGATCTCGTGGTGGTTGCCCTTGGGCGACATCGGCACTACCTCCCCGCCGATCAGCTCGATCCGCTCGTCCTCATCGATAATGCCGGCCGCGACCATGGCCTCCAGCTCCGCCACGGTGAAGCGCCGGCGCACGAGCCCTTCGGCCGCCTGGGTCGTCCGGTCCATCGTATTGCCGTGCAAGTCCATCATTGCCATGCCGCCAGTCTACCTGAATTGCGCCGCGCCGCAAAGGCGCCCGGCGCTGCCAATTAAGTCCGCGTTAACTCCATTCTTTCCCGATTCCGGACCGTTTTGCACAATTGCCGCTCTCTTCTTTACGGTGCCCATGATAGCCGATGCTCCTTGCGGAAGTCTTAAGTACTCCATTAAGCCTATGATTATGCGTAGAAAACGCTGTTCGCGGTGAGCCCTATCGGCGCGAAAAATGCGCCGTTTCATGGTTAATATGAAAACTGCGCGTATATTTAAACGGATTTCTGAATCGTGGAATCCGGCCAAAAGCGAGGAAAGATTCGCGAAAAGCGGCGGGCGAAAAATAGGACGTTTTGCCGTTAACCAACCCCGCATTAACCATGCCGCGCCGCCTACGCGCGTTTATGTGCCCTTAACCCGCCGGCGGAGCTTTTGGCCCCTCACCCCATTCCACGATGGGAGAGGGAATAAAGGCGCGGCGGTTGCAACAGCGTTCCCTCTCCCCTACGCGGGTGGGGTGAGGGGGCCTTTTCGCTCTTTGCCCGCACGGGCTGCCCAATTTGCTATGACACCGCCCGCACAATTGGATATATCCTTCGTGTTGAGGCACGGGGGTGTGCGTGGCGGGCAAGATTTTCGTCAATTACCGGCGCGACGACGCGAAGGCGGAAGCCGCGCGTCTGCACGACCGGCTGGCGCAAAGCTTCGGCGCCGCCAACGTCTTCATGGACGTGGACAACCTCCTGCCCGGCGAGCGCTTCGACCTCAGGCTCAAGGAGGCGCTGGCCGGCACGGACGTGTTCCTCGCCGTGATCGGCGCGCGCTGGCTGGATTTGCTGGAGGCGCGGGCGGAAAGCGGCGAGCGCGATTATGTGCGCGAGGAGATCGCCACAGCACTTGCCGCCAAGCTCGTGGTCATCCCCGTGCTCATGGACCGCGCGCCGCTGCCCAAGGCCGCCAGCCTGCCGGAGGATATCCGCGAGCTGGCGCTCTACCACAAGCACGATTTGGTGCATGAAAGCTTCGGCCGCGATGCGCAGGCGCTGATCGCGGCCATCGAGGCGCACCGGCAGGAGAAGGAGAAAGCCGAGATCGAGGCGGAGCGGCGCGCCCGGCAGAAAGCGAAGAAGAACGCCGCCATCGTGGCGCTCGCCGTCCTGACCATCATCATATCTGCCTATTTTCTGGCGCCTTCGAAGACGCCGCAGCCGGGGTCCTTAGACGCACATATTACGGTTCCGATAAAGCCGGTTGAGGAAGTATGCGACGGCATCCCCGCAGTGGCGGTCTCCGGAGCGAAGATTTGCATCAGGCCTGGCTCAGGGCAGGGCTTCAAAGATTGCTCGGATTGCCCCGAGATGGTGGTGGCGCCGGCGGGCAGCATCACGATGGGCTCTTCGGACACCGAGATTGCCGCACTCGTCAAGGAATACGGCACGAACTGGGAACAGTACCTCAAGTGGGAAAGCCCGCAGCACAAGGTGACGATCTCCAAGCCCTTCGCTGTGGGCAGGTACGATGTGACCTTCGACGAATGGGCGGCCTGCGTGGCGGGCGGCGGCTGCAGGGGCACGCCTTCGCCGGAGGACAGCGGCTGGGGCAAGGGCAAGCGCCCAGTCATTCATGTATCGTGGGATCATGCGCAGGACTATGCGAAATGGCTTTCCCGGAAGACGGGCAAGAAATACCGGCTACTCACGGAAGCGGAATGGGAATATGCGGCGCGGGCCGGTACGCAAACGCGCTACTACTGGGGTAGTGACACAAGCAAAAACCGCGCCAATTGCAATGGATGTGGAAGCGAATGGGACGGCAAGCAAACCTCGGAAGTGGGCAAATTCGCTCCCAATGCTTTCGGCCTATTCGACATGTCCGGCAATGTTTGGCAGTGGACAGAGGACTGCTGGAACGAGAGTTACCATAATGGGCCTTACGATGAGAAGGCTTTAACAACCGGCGATTGTGCTGTGCGCGTCCTTCGTGGCGGTTCCTGGTACAGCTTTCCGGGGACTGCGCGCGCGGCTGCCCGCTTCAGGGAAGGCACCGGCAACGGGCTCAACGATGAGGGTTTCCGCGTGGCCAGGACGCTTACCCCTTAATCCTTGCTTCGATACCACTTGCGCACCAGCCTGGATTTGTTCCTTATTTTGCGAAAGTTCATTTCTTGCCGTTAGCGTGAGCAGCACCCGTGTTCGAGTGGGACCAGCAGAAGAACAAGGCCAACATCGCGAAGCATGGCATTGCCTTCGATGCAATCGATGAGTTCGATTTCGACAATGCCATCGAATTCGAAGACGGCCGTTTCGATTATGGGGAGCAGCGCCTCTACGCCATCGGCTGGCTTCGCGGGCGCCTCTATGCCGTGACATTTGTCTGGCGGGGCGATATGATTAGGGTTATCAGCCTCCGCCCCGCTTCAAAGGCCGAGCAAAAACGCTATGCCAAAGAAAAAACCTGAGCACATCGCACAAGAAGATTGGGATGCGGTCGAGTTCCCGGAAATCCCGGAAGACCGCCTGCGCGAAATGAAGCCGCTTCGCGAGAAGCCGGAGCTTCTGAGGGCGCTTAAGAAGGCGCAGCGCGCGCTGCGGGCGGAAAAAGAAGTGGCGAAGTAGCGGCAGGCAGGACCGCTAGCGGAGTGCTTCGCTGCGCTCGCAATGACGATTTTGGCAGGCTTCTGGAGCCTTTCAGCAGCCTGCTAGCATCTCCGCCGTGCCAATTCCAGGAGCGCTTCCCGCCCCGCGCTGAACCCGTCCGCGGCCCAACGGTCCTCAAGCTCCCTGAGCAGCGCGCCCAAGGCGGGCCCCGGCTGCATGCCAAGCGCGATCAAATCGGCGCCCCCAAGCGGGAAGCTTGGCCGCGTCCAGTTCCCCGCGAGTGCGGCGGCGGAAGCCCACGCCTCATCGTCCGGCGGCGCATCGCTTGAAGCCCAGGCCAGCAGGAGCCGCCCGAGAAAAAGCGGCGCGCCGAGCCTATAGATCAAGACCTGCAGCGCGGCCTCGCCCAAAGCGGGGGAAATCGCGGGGGAAATGGCCGAAAGCCCCTCCAGCTCTTTCGCCTCCTGCGAGGACAGGCGGAGCTTTTCGCCGAGCCGGCCGGCATCTTCCTCCACAAAAGTTCCTAGTGCCGCGAGCCGCAGCACCGGATTCGGCGCGAGTTTAAGCGCGGCCTCGATCCGGCAAAGGCGCTCGAATCGCCCGCGCCGCGCGATGCCGCCGAGTAGCAGGAGGAGCAGCCCGGTGTCCTCCATGATTTCGATGGCCTCGCCCGCGCGGGGGGCCACCAGAATGCGCAGCAGCTCCGTGCGCACGCGCTCGCGCGATAGCCGCAACAGCCCCATCCGCTCGCGGATGGCGGCGGTAATGCCGTCTGGATCGAAAGCGCCCGCCGCATATCCGGCGCTGAACCTGAAGAAGCGCAAGGTCCGCAAATAGTCCTCGCGGATGCGCTGCGCCGGATCGCCCACGAAGCGCACGCGGCCGGCGCGCAGATCGCCCAAGCCGCCCAGCGGATCGTGCACCTTGCCTTGGGCATCGGCGTAAAGCGCGTTCATGGTGAAATCGCGCCGGCGCGCATCGTCCGCCCAATCGGTGCCGAAGGCGACGGTCGCATGGCGGCCATCGGTTTCGACGTCGCGGCGAAGCGACGTCACTTCGAAGGGGACGCCGCCCGCGATCAGCGTTACGGTGCCATGCGCGATGCCGGTGGGCACGGTTTTGATGCCGGCCTGCGCCGCGAGCCGGATTACATCCTCAGGCTTCGCGGTTGTGGCGAAATCCACCTCCGTTACCGGCCGGCCGAGCAGCGCATTCCGCACCGCGCCGCCAACAACGCGCGCCTCGAAACCCTCGCGGTTCAGGCACGCGAATACGGCCTGCGTTCCGGGCCACAGGAACCAATCCGCCGTCGCAATGCTAGGCGCGGGGGCGCTCATGGGATGATGCACCGGAGTATAAAACGGAGCGCATTACCCCTCATCCTGTCCTTCTCCCAATGGGAGAAGGGACGCCTGAATGATGCTTGCAGCGTGCAACAACGTCCCCTCTCCCATAGGGAGAGGGACAGGGTGAGGGGTGTGACGCAAGAGAAATACACGCCCGCCATCACACCGCCTCCGGCGCGTAGAGTCGCTCGTAGAGGTTGCGCAGAATGGCGGCGGTCGCGCCCCAGATGAAACGCTGTTCGAACTGCATCGCGTAGAACTGGATCTTTCTGTCCTTCCATTCGCGGAGGTGCCTCATATGGTTCTGCTCCGCCATCAGGAAAGAGAGGGGCACTTCGAAGACTTCCGCCACCTCGCCCGGATGCGGAACCGGCCGGAAGCCGGGATCGACCAGCGAAAGCACTGGAACGATGCGAAAACCTGTACCGGTGTTGCACAGGTCGAGCAGGCTCAGGGGCGTCACCAGCCCGGGCGGGATGCCAACCTCCTCTTCCGCCTCGCGGATCGCGGTCTCGACCGGGGTTGCGTCGCCCTCCTCGACCTTGCCGCCTGGAAAGGAGATTTGCCCGCTATGGGCGGCGAGATGAGCAGTGCGTAGCGTGAAGAGCACGGTCGCCTCGGGCTCGCGCACCATAACCGGCACCAGCACCGCCGCCATTCTCCACGCCTCGGGCTGAACGAGATGCTCAAGCTTTAAATTTTCGTTAGGTTTTCCCTGTTCGTCCACCCTGCGTCCAGCGGCGATACCGTAGGCAATAGGCTGCGCGGCCATCCAGGAGGCCCGGCTGAGCTCAATCCCGCCAATCCGGGCCTTTTCGGCAAAAGCCGTTGCGGAAAAGGGGCTTAAGGTAAAATCCGCTTTGAGGCCGTTAAGTCCGGGCATCGACGGGGCTCCTTAATGCTGACAAAATATTGCTGCGGATCGCAGCCAAGGCTGCCGCGCCGCGTGGCCCCGTGGCACGATGCTTGCTCCTGCCAAGCGTTGTATCCCCGATTTGCGTCAGCATATACTGTGGATTAGAGACGGCGCAGCCAAACCGCAACTGTCATAACGCAGGTTTTACATCGTATGCACCATCCCACCGAGCACAGCATCGTAGCCCGCGCAGACGACATCCGGTTGAAGGTTGCTCGCGCCAGGGAGGCGATCGGGCGCGTCATTTTCGGGCAGGATACCGTCATCGAGCTTGTGCTCGTTAACATTCTGTCCGGCGGCCACGCGTTGCTGATCGGCGTTCCGGGCTTGGCGAAAACCTCCCTCGTCGAGGCGCTAGGCTCCGCGCTCGGGCTCGCCGCAAAGCGGATTCAATTCACGCCCGACCTTATGCCGTCCGATATTGTGGGCACGGAAGTGCTCGAAGAAAAGGCAGGCACGCGCTCCTTCCGCTTCATAGAAGGCCCAGTGTTCACGCAGCTCTTGATGGCCGACGAGATCAACCGGGCGAGCCCCAAGACGCAATCGGCGCTGTTGCAGGCGATGCAGGAGCGGCAAATAACCTATGCCGGCCAGACCTATTCGCTGCCCATGCCGTTTTTCGTGCTCGCGACCCAGAATCCGCTTGAGCAGGAAGGCACATACCCTTTGCCCGAGGCGCAGCTCGACCGCTTTCTCATGCAGATCGATGTGACCTACCCCGACGCCGCCGCCGAGCGCAAGATGCTGTTCTCGACAACGGGGACTCGAAGACCGCCGGGTGCACCAAGTGCTAAGCGCGGAGGAGGTCATGGCGGCGCAGCGCTTCGTCCGCCAGATCCCGGCGGGCGATAGCGTCGCCGATGCGATTTTGAAGCTTGTTCGCTCGGCGCGGCCGCAAACGGAAGGCGCCGCCCCGCGCGTGAACGATCTTGTGGCTTGGGGGCCGGGGCCGCGCGCGAGCCAAGCCTTGATGATGACGGTGCGTGCGCGCGCGCTGGTCGAGGGACGCCTGGCGCCATCGGTCGACGATGTGATCGCGCTGGCAAAACCCGTGCTGCGGCACCGCATGGCGCTTACCTTCACCGCCCGGACCGAAAACATCACCGTCGATCAAGTCATCGACGACCTAGTCGCACAATTATAAAGAGAGTTAACCGCCCATCGATGGTCCGCACAACGCGCATTACCCCTCACCCTGTCCCTCTCCCCATGGGAGAGGGGACGCCTGCTCAACGGCCGAGAGCGGATTCCCTCTCCCATGGGGAGAGGGTTAGGGTGAGGGGTGTTGCGCTATGACTATGACTCATCCTTCAGCGATACCCGGTTCCAGCCGCTCATCCATGTCACAGGACCTCAAAGCACGCATGCCTGCTATCGCGCTCGAAGAAGCTGCCCAAGACCTGGCGGCAAAGCTTCCGGCGCTGCTGGTGGAGGCGCGGCGCGTGGCGTCGACTGTCGCGCAGGGGACGCATGGCAGGCGGCGGCCCGGTCCTGGCGAGACATTCTGGCAATACCGGAGCTTCGAGCAAGGCGATTCCGCCACGCTCATCGACTGGCGCCGGTCGGCCGGATCGAGCCATCTTTTCGTGCGCGAGCGCGAGTGGGAAGCCGCGCACACGGTCTGGATTTGGATCGATCTGACGCCCTCGATGCATTTCCGCTCGCATCTGTCCAAAGCGTCGAAGGCGGAGCGCGCTATCGTGCTTGCGCTGGCGCTCGCATCGCTGCTTTCCGATGCCGGCGAGCGCGTCGGCATTCCGGGGCTCATGCAGGCCAAGGCGGGACACGGGACGGCTTCGCTCATGGTCGAGACCCTGGCCCGCTCGCTTTCCGGCCCCGCCGCGAAAAGTTTGCCCGATGCCAAGCACCGCCTGGGCCGCCATTCGGAGCTGGTCGATTTTCAGCGATTTCCTTGAGACCTCCGGACAAACTCGCCGCCGCCTTCAGCGCCATCGCCCGGCAAGGCGTGCGCGGCCACATCGTCCAGGTTCTCGATCCCGCCGAGGAAAGCCTGCCTTACCAGGGGCGGGTCGAGTTCTTCGATGAGGAGACGGATGCACGCTACGTGGCCGAGCGGGCGGAATCCTTGCGCGAAAGCTACCAGAAGAAGCTCGCCGCGCATAAGGCAGCCATTGCGTTCCACGCCACGGGACTGGGGTGGACACCGTTTCTCCACCACACGAACCGCCCTGCGGTGGAGGCGCTTCTGCCGCTGCACATGCACCTGTCCGGCCTTGAAAAAGCCTACCGGGCCAAAGGCACGCTCAAAGGCGAGCTTGGCGGGGAGGGCGGCCCGGCATGACGAGCGGCCTGCTTGCCACCTTGAGCTTTACCTATCCCTGGATGCTTGCAGGGCTCGCGGTCTTGCCGGTGATTTGGCTGCTCCTGCGGCTGACGCCGCCGCGCCCGCAAACGGTCCCGTTTCCGCCGGCGGCGCTGCTACTCGGATTGCAGGCAAACGAAAAGACCCCGATCCGCAGCCCCTGGTGGCTGACCCTGCTGCGGATGCTTGTCGCCGCGGGTGTCATCGCCGCCCTGGCCGGCCCGGTCATCAAGCCGCAATCGGCCGCAACGGCGGCGATCGCGCAGCCGCTCGTTGTGGTCGTGGACAATGGCTGGGCGGCCGCAAGCCGCTGGACCAAGCGGCAATCCTTCGCCGAGCAGCTTTCATCGCTTGTGGAAGAGGGCGGGCAAACGCTTTACCTCCTGCCCACCGCGGGGCCTTTAGCGCCGCTTTCGCCGCTTACCCCGGAGGATTTCCGCGAGCGCTTCGCATCGCTTGCACCGGAGCCGTTTTCCGGCGACCGTGCCGCCGCGGCCCAGCAAATCGAGAAGGAGCTTGGAGCGCAACGCGGCAAGGTTCGCGTGGCGTGGCTGTCCGACGGCGTTGAGGATGCCGGCGCCGCCGCGCTGGGCAAAGCGCTAAGCGCGCTTGCCGTGGATGGGTCCATCGACATTTATGGCGACGCACCGGGCACCGGGGCTCTTGCGGTTACCAGGACAGCAGGCGGGACTGGGGCCATCCGCGCAAAAGTCCTGAAGGCCGAGCCGGGCGCACGGAGCGGACAGCTTGCCGCGGTGACAGCGCGTGGCGAAATCCTGGCGGCGGTGCCGTTCGCCACCGGCGCGGGTGCTGGTGCTGGCGGCGAAGCAGCACTCGATCTTCCGCTCGATCTTCGCAATCAGGTCGCGCGGCTGGAAATTCCGGGCGAGGACTCGGCGGGCGCCGTTTATCTTCTCGATAGCCGGTCGCAGCGCCGGCGCGTGGGCCTTGTGGCAAGCGAGGGCAGCGAGGAGGCGCAACCGCTGCTTGCCGCCACTTATTATCTCCAACGGGCTCTCGCACCCTTCGCCGAGGTGACGCGCGCGCACACAGCCAATCTCGACCAGGCCACCGCCGATCTCGTTTCGGGCTCTCCCTCCATTATCATTTTGAGCGACGTAGGAAGGCTTGCCGGCCGCGCGCGGGAGAGGCTTCGCAGCTTCGTCGAGAAAGGCGGGATGCTTATCCGCTTTGCGGGTCCCCGGCTTGAGCAGGGCGGGGATGCGCTCCTGCCGGCTCCCTTGCGCGAAGGCGGGCGCACGCTCGGCGGAACGATGACATGGGCAAGCCCGCAAAAACCCGCGCCGTTCGAGCAAGACTCCCCCTTCGACGGGCTTGCCATCCCGGGCGACGTCACGGTTTCGCAGCAAGTCCTCTTCGATCCCTCCGCCATGCCGCGCGAGGCCAAGGTTTGGGCGCGGCTGATGGATGGCACGCCGCTTGTGACCGCTGCCAGGCGCGGGACTGGCATGCTTGTTTTTTTTCACATTACCGCCAACCCAGATTGGTCTAATCTTCCGATATCGGGTTTATTCGTTGAGATGATGCAAAAAATTCTTGAGTTATCCCCTTTGCAGCTTAATCAGGCCGGCGACGCAAATGCAGCCGAAACCGCCGCCGCTCCCGGTCAGGATGAGTTGCTGAAGCCGTGGCGCGTTCTGGACGGCTTCGGTAAGCTCGCCGAGCCATCGGAGCGGGCGAAGGCGATCTCCCGCCCGGGCATCGGTGCCGCGCGCAGCAGCGCCGCAAATCCGGCTGGGCTTTATGGGCCGCAAAACGCGCTTCACGCGATCAACGTCATTGGGGATGGGGATGCGCTGCAGCCGCTGAAACTGCCTGTGGGCGCACATGTCCGGGTATTCGCTGATGCCAAGACCGTTGCGCTCGCCCCCTGGCTTTATCTGCTCGCCTTGCTTCTTTTCGTGGCTGACGGCGTCATTTGCGCGCTGTTTCTCCAAAGCGGGGCCGTTCGCTGGCGCAGGGCCGCCGCAGCCGCCGCCTGTTTTGTGGCTGTGGCCGGGTCAGCAATACCAGGCGCGCGCGCGGAAGCGGCCAAGGATAGCGCCGCCGCCGCGGACTTCGCGCTTCAAGCCTCTCTCGAAACGCGCCTCGCTTATGTCGTGACGGGAAACGGGGAAACGGACCGGATCAGCAAAGCCGGGCTTTCGGGCCTCTCCAAGATCCTGAACGCGCGTACCGCCGTCGAGCCGGGCGAGCCCATGGGCATCGACCCCGCCCGCGACGAGCTTGTGTTCTTCCCCATGATCTATTGGCCGGTGCTGCCGGATGCGGAGCCGCTGCCGGACAAGGTTCTCGCGAAAGTCGACGCCTATATGAAGCAAGGCGGCCTCATCATCTTCGATACCAAGAATGACGGCACCTTCAGCGGCAGCCTTGCTGGGGGCGCGCCGACGCCTTTGGGCCAGCTGCTGGGCAAGCTCGATATCCCGCCCTTGCAGCGCGTGCCGGACGGCCATGTGCTGACCAAGGCGTTCTATCTGCTGCAATCCTTCCCCGGACGCTGGGACAACGGCGATCCCTGGGTCGAAGCGCAGGCCGAAGCGGCGGACTCAGCCAGGCGCGGCGTCAAATCGGATGGCGTCAGCTCGATTATCGTGACCTCGAACGATCTCGCCGCCGCCTGGGCGATGGACGATAGCGACCGGCCCATGTTTGCAACCGTTCCCGGCGGCGAGGAGCAGAGGGAAATGTCCTATCGTGCCGGCGTCAACATCGTGATGTACGCGCTGACCGGGAACTACAAGGCCGACCAGGTACACGTCCCGGCTATCCTCGAACGGCTGGGGCACTGATCGCGATATGCAAAATAGCAAAAAAAGCCCCCTCATCCTGTCCTTCTCCCGCGAGGGGAGAAGGGACGCCCGAATAACCCTCTGCGCTAAGGACAGGGCACTTCCCCTCTCCCCTTGCGGGAGAGGGGCAGGGGTGAGGGGGGCTTAAGCTTTAACCATCATGAACTGGTCCGTAGAATTCTTCCCCTTCTTCTCGCGCGAGCTGCTTGCGGCGCTGGTGCTGCTTTGCCTTTCCGCGATTGCCTTGTTTGCCTGGCGGAGCCGGCGCGGCATCGTGCTGCGAACTTTGAGCCTTGCCTGCTTTCTCGTGGCGCTCGCAAATCCGAACCTCAAGAGCGAGGACCGCCAGCCTTTGCCCAACATCGCTGTCGTCGCCGTCGACGGAAGCTCAAGCATGGAGCTGGCGGGCCGGGCGGAGCGTGCGCGCCAGATCGAGGTCGGAACTCAAGGACCAGCTCGCAAAGCTCCCCAATCTGGAAGTGCGCTTCGTGCATGTGCCCGGCAGCGAGCTGGCCGGCGGCGAGACGACCAACTTGTTCGCGGCGCTCAACAAGGCCATGACGGATATCCCGCCGAACCGCATGGCGGGCGCGTTGCTTGTCACCGACGGCCAGGTCCACGATGCGCCGCAGGATAAGGGCCGCCTTGGCTTCGACGCGCCAGTGCATGCGCTCTTGACGGGAACGCGCGGCGAGAACGACACGCGCATCGAGGTTGTGTCCGCGCCACGCTTCGGGCTCGCCGGAACCGAGGAGGTTGCCGAGGTTAAGGCGGAGCGCTACGGCCCCGGCGCCGGCGGCCTGGCCACCTTCGAGATCCGCAGCGAAACCGGCCCCGTCGAGACGATCAGGGCGCCTTACGGCAAGACGGTTCCGGTCCGGCTGCGTTTCGAGCATGCCGGGCCGAACATCGTCGAAGTGGATTTGAAGCCGGAACCGGGCGAACTGACCACGATCAACAACAAGACGGTCATCCAGGCGCAGGGCGTCCGCGAAAACCTGCGCGTGCTGCTGGTCTCCGGCGAGCCCCATGCAGGCGAGCGCACTTGGCGCAACCTGCTGCGCTCGGACGCCGCGGTCGATCTGGTGCATTTCACCATCCTGCGCCCGCCGGAGAAACATGACGGCACGCCAATCGACCAGCTCTCGCTCATCGCCTTCCCGACGCGCGAGCTGTTCTCCGAGAAGCTCAACCAGTTCGATCTCATCATTTTCGACCGTTACCAGCGCAGGGCGGTCCTGCCCATGCTGTATCTCGACAACGTCGCCCGCTATGTGGAGCAAGGCGGCGCGGTGCTGGTGGCGGCAGGCGCGGATTTCGCCGGCCCGTCGAGCCTGGCGCGCACGCCGCTGGGCCAGGTTCTGCCCGCGCGCCCGACCGGCAAGGTTATTGAGGAGCCGTTCCAGCCCGCCATTACCAAGGAGGGCGAGAAGCATCCCGTGACAGCCGGGCTTCCCGGCGCTCCCACGAAAGAGGGGCAGAAGCCGCGCTGGGGACATTGGTTCCGCGTGGTGGACGCGCAGGCGGATCGCGGCGAGGTGGTTATGAGCGGGGCCGGGGACAAGCCGCTCTTGGTGCTCGACCGGCGCGGCAAAGGCCGTGTGGCACTGCTACTCTCCGATCACGCATGGCTTTGGGCGCGCGGCTATGAAGGCGGCGGCCCGCATGTCGATCTTTTGCGCAGGCTCGCGCACTGGCTGATGAAAGAGCCCGACCTTGAGGAAGAGGCGCTTTCCGCCAAGGCCGGCAAGCACAGCGTCACCATCGAGCGGCGCACCGTTCAGGAAGAGGTTGGCGAAGCGACGGTCACAACGCCCTCCGGCAAGGAAATCAAGGTGACGCTCGACAAGAGAGCGCCAGGCCGGTTTGCCAAGACCATGACCGCCGATGAGCCGGGCGTTCACCGCATCACCATGGACGGCTTGACCGCCATGGCCGTCGCGGGCGAGATGAATTCGCCGGAATTCCAAAAGGTGGTGACCACAGAGGAGCCGCTGCGGCCCGTGCTGGAAAAGTCGGGCGGCGGCGCGTTCTTCTTGGGCGGCACGGCGGGTGCGGCGGCCGAGCCCATGCCTTCAATCTCCATGGTGCGCTCGGGCCATCGCTTTTTCGGCAATACCTGGCTTGGGCTCAAAGCCCGCGACGCCTATGAGGTGAAGGCGATATCCTACACGCCGCTCATCTCGGGCTTCGCCGCGCTCGGTTTCGCGCTCGGGCTTCTGTCGCTGACCTGGTATCGCGAGGGGCGCTAGCATACTGTCTCGCAAATCGGTCTATCCTGGAAACGGCGGTTAAAGCCAATTCGCAGGTGGAAATGCGCTTCGAGAGGGGTCGCGGCGATAGGGGTAGGGACGGTTTCGCCGCCCCTCCCTCCGAACCGTGCGTGCGGTTTTCCCGCACACGGCTCTCCAGTTGGCAGTTTCCTCATCGGGGGCATCTCGCTTCCTGCCAGGCTGTGTGAAGTGCGAACAGCCCCGCTTCCGCGAAGAAGGCGTTGGTCCAACGCATCTGATCGGCCAGACAGCGGCCGAAGCCGGGACGCTTTTCCTGCTTGCGCAGGAAGGCACGCAACCGTCTCCGGACCAATCCATCCAGCCGTTTGAAGACATGGTAATGGGCGTGCTTGAAGTAGTTGAACCAGCCGCGCAGAACCGGGTTCAGACTGGCGATGACTTGTTCGAGGCTTTCGCCCCGGGTTCGCTTGGTCTTGGCCCTGATCTTATCCTTAAGCCGGTCCAGGCTCTTCTTGCGAACGTGCCGCCGTTTGCCCTCGAAACTGTAGCCAAGGAAGCTGAAGCCCTCGCCCTTTTTCCAGCAGTTCCCGATATGGGTCTTGTCCGGATGAAGGCTGAGGCCGTTCTCCGCCACCCAGACGCGAATGAGCGCAAGGGCAGCTTCGGCTTCTTCCCGGCTTTGGCAGAGGACTACGAAGTCATCCGCGTAACGCACCATCTTGTAGCCATGGCTGGCCATGAACTCATCGAGCGGGTGCAGGTAGACGTTCGCCAGCAGCGGGCTGATGACACCGCCCTGCGGTGTACCCTCTGTTGGCGTCCATTGCTCCAACCCGTCCATGATGTCCTGCTTGAGCCAGCCTTCGATAAGATCGAGCACCCGGCCATCGCCGATACGCGCCCTAACCCTCTCCATCAGCCGCTCATGCGGGATGCTGTCGAAATAGCCCTTTAGATCGGCGTCCACCGCATGGCGGTAGCCGTCCTTGATCAGAAGGTCCACCTCGCGCAGGGCATCCTTGCAGGACCGCCCCGGCCTGAAACCATAGCTCGACGGATGGAACATAACCTCGAAAATCGGCTCGATGACGAGCTTGACCGCCATCTGCACGATCCGGTCCTTGACCGCTGGGATGCCCAGCGGCCTCATCGAACCGTCGCCCTTTGGGATTTCCACCCGCCGGATCGCCAGGGGCCGGTATTGTCCTGCCTTGAGGCTTTCCGAAAGCTCGGCCAGATAGTCCCCGGAACGCGCTTCGAACCGCTCGATGCTCTGTCCATCCACGCCCGCGGCCCCGCGGTTGGCCCGGACTTTTTCCCAGGCCAAAGTAAGGGTCTTGGGGGCATACACCTTATCTATCAGACTGAACCAAACCCCTCCTTTGACGCCGTTCACCAGCGCCGATACCATACGCTCCGTCCAAATCGCAGCTTCCAGCCAGCTCAAGTCCGGCACTTCGTGCCGCTGGGTATCTGCGCCTTGCTTAGCCGTTTCCGGCACTTCCGGCGCTGTTCCTTGCCGCTCTTCATCCATCGCGCATCCACCTTCCTGCCTCCCCTCCCTCAAGGCGGTTTTGCTGTCCGCCTTTCCAGCGGCTTTCGCCGCAACGGTACTATGAAGGCTCTGACTCCTGCCCCGCCCGCACATGCGAGACAGGTCTCGCCGCTTACTCCGCCTTGCCTTCAGGACATCCCATCCCCAACCACGCCGTGCGCCCGGACATCGCTTTCATAGTCACCTCAGCGTGTCCGGCTTGTTCCGGGCTTCGCCTTGAACGAGCAGGCTCGCCACGCAGTACCGCCGAATTGGGTTCGTTTTGCTACAGGCTGCCCTTTCGCTTCCAGTTGCTCTCCACCCCGCATCGCTGCGACGCAGTTACTTTCAACTTCGCAGGCTGTGACCGCCTGCGGCGGGGACTTACACCCCGCTGACAAAGCGTCCTCGCGGACGCACCCGTTCCCGCGCGCGGGAATGACGGGCCAGCGCCCGCGCCGCACTCGATAAGCTGGAGGCCGCGTGAGTTATTTTAGGGGCTGCTAAAGCGGCGGAGTGGGCTGGAAACCGGCAAAAGCGTAAGAGCCGAACAGAGCCAGGGTATGCCCATCGGCGATCCGGTGTCCGGCGAGCCCGAAAGCGAATTCTCCGAACAGGACGAAGCCGAAAACGACAAGCACAGCGCCAGAGATTTGGTTGATCAGCCTCAGCCGCTTCTCGGTCAGCTTGTGCCGGACGCGGGAGATAAGCCGGGAGAGTCCAGCCCACCAGGCGAGGCTTCCGGTCATGATCGATGTCACGGCGGTTATGGCCTGCACCCAGGTGCTTATGCCGCCGAGCACCGATGTGGCGCCGCCGAAGAGGGCAAGCACGCCCAGGATCGAGGCTGGATTTGTGATGGTAAGGAAGAAAGTCTGCGGTACGATATTCAAATGCGGTACGAGCTTCCAAACCCGGTAGCGAAGCGTTGGCCGCAAGAACAGTGGGATCGTGGCGGTAAGCTGCCTGAGGCGTGCGATGTTCGTGGTCGCGGTCGCAACGATTCTCGGCTGCGCCCAAAAGACATTGAGGCCGAATACAGTGAGGATCACCCCGCCCGCCAGCTCGATCTTGAGCTGGTGAGCGCGCATGAAGCCCGAGATCGCGGTGGCTCCGTAGGCGGCGATCATCGAAATCATGCCGTCCGCCAGAACCGCGCCGAGGCCCGCCGCGAAGCCGCCCCAGAAACCGCGCTCCAGCGTTCTCTGGATGCAGACGATGTTAACCGGGCCAACGGGCGCGGCGATGAGCACGCCGATAAAGACGCCAAGTATGGCAAATCGCGTCGGATCGATGATCGACTGTGCCCACATCGGCCGCTTCAGCCCTCAAAGTCTAGCGGCGGGGAAGGTGCCGCATTTCCCGCCATTGTCACGCCAAAAACCGGAAGCTGGGTGACGGGGAAACCGCCGCGCCGCAACCGCCGCCATCCATGCCGCGAAAACGCTATGAATTGCAACAGGAGACGAAAGTGATAGCTTTGCCAAGGGCAACTTTTGTACGAAGCGAAAGATGGTTAAGCGCATCGGCATGGCTTCCGGCGATTGCCCTTTGCTGCGTTCTGCTCGCCGCGGGTGCCGCATGCACCGCGGGTGAGGTCCAGATCGGGCGCGATGTCACAAAGCTTCCGCCAGAGGTGCAGCGCATGCGGCAAGCCATTTTGCAGGCCGCCGCCAGCGGCGACATCGAGCAGCTTCGCGTGCCCATCGATATGAACGAACTCCGGCCGATGTTCGGCAAGGCGGCCGCGCCGGACCCGATTGCCTATTTCAAGGCCGCTTCGGCGGACGGCAACGGCCGGGAGATCCTTGCAATCCTGTACAGCCTTTTGACGACGGGCTACGCCGTCACCAATCCCGGCACGAAGAATGAGATGATCGTGTGGCCTTACCATGCGGTCATGCCGCCCAGCGCGCTTACGCCCAGCCAGGAGGTGGAGCTTTACAGGTTCGTGCCGCCGGCGCGGTTCAAGGAAATGATCGCGCGCGGGAAATACAGCTTCTACAGCATCGGGATAGGCCGGGATGGCGTGTGGCATTATTTTACGTCCGATTAGCTGTGGCCCATTGCGGCGCGGCCGCGGTGAGATTCGCCCTATATATTGATAGCATGCGCTTTTCCGGAACTGGTCCGGCCGCCCCGCTGTTTCCACAACATGCGGAAGCTGCACCGTGGCGGCGGCGAATAGCCGCGGCCGTCGCCTCCCTCACACTAAAATCCTCCGGCGCCGGCACAGATCCGGCGCGTGCTGTCTTTTATCGGATGCACTTTAGGGGTATTTGTTAAAAATTGAAAATCGCTATCGCGAGAGGGCACGCGATGTTTTCTGTTTTGCAACCGCTGAAGGGCGCCGTTGAATGGGCGCCCAAAATTTCTACCCTGGCCGAATCCTGGCCTGCTTTGGTTCTGGGGGGCGGCCTGGGATTTATCGCGGCAAGATGGCTGCCCCTGGGGAAGCGCCCGCGCGATGAAAAAGAGTCCGCCGTGTTGGATAACGCGGCCGCGCCTGAGCCAATTTCCGCCGCCGAAGCCCCCAGTGACGGTACAGCGCGTCCGCGCGAAGAATACGAATACAGTTATTTCATCAGCTACAACAAGTCTCAGATTAAAAACGCCCGTCTTGTCGCGGATATTTTGCAGAAGCAAGGCAAAAGACATTGGGTGCAGTTTTACAATTCAAAAATGAGCGATCACCTTGAACAGGAAATTCATAAGGCCATAAATAAGTCTCAGCATTTTATTGCCTTGCTTTGCAAAGAATACATCCCAAAAGAGTCGTGGACCGAAAAAGAGAGAAGGTGGTTCGAGGAGGACGCCGACAGTCAACTCTACCGCGAACGCAGGCTTATCGTCCTCAAATGCGACAACATGCCTGTACGCCGTATCCCAAGGTTTTTCAAAGACGTGTATTACGGCGAACTCTCCGGCAAGAGCGAGGCAGACAAAAGAACTGTAATACGGCGCGCGTTAGAGCGCGGTTCAGTGGAAGAGCGTTCCCTTCCTGACGATTTCGATCCGGAAATCCGCCCGGCGGAAGGGTTCGTGGGACGCGTACATGAAATCGCCGGGATCGCACAGCACTTCTTCCCTGAAGGGGCTGAGGACCCCGCGATCGCGCGCGAGGCCAGGCCGCCGCGGGAGCCGCGCCGCGTGCTGCTTCACGCCGGGCCGGGATTCGGAAAAACCTCGCTGGCACGGAAATTCGCTCACCAGTACGGGCGTTGGTTCTACGGCGCGTACTGGTTGCCCTCGGAAAATAGGGCGACGCTTTTGGACGCAATCGTCAGGAAGCTCCAGGCGCCTGGGGCAAAGATGGCCGGTGAAGGCGCGACCATGGAGACCGCTCTTCAAGTGCTTCAAGCCCGTTTCGGGGGCGTCGAGGCGCCCTATCTGTTAATCTTCGATAACGTGGACCCCGAGTCCCAGCAGACTGTCGAGGCCCTGGTTGCCCGGTTGCCGCCAAGCGTGCGCGTTATCTCGACTGCCCGGTCCCGCGATTGGGACGCAATCGCAAAGCGGATTGAGCTTCGCAAGCTGGATAGAGACGACGGCGCCGCCCTGTTGAGAAAACGCGCGGACCGTGAGAACGACGATATTAACGGGTCTCTCAGCCTTGCAATCACGCTGGCTGGCTGGCCTCTTGCACTCAGCCACGCCGGTGCGTTCTGCAAGCAGTCTCAGGAAACTTTCTCCGAATACGAGCAAAGGTATAAGCATCGCCTGGAGGAAGCGCCCGAGGGCATCGATTACGAACGTGGCGCGGTCCACACCACCGTCAAGCTCGGTCTCGATTATGCCGCCGGCGACACGGGTGCCGCGCCCGGCGACGTCCAAAGGCTTGCGGATTTTCTCTCCTATTGTTCGGCTGACCGTATTCCCCGAAGCCTGTACTCACAGGCCATCGCGGACCCCCACAGCCTCAACTCAGCGGTACGGGCGCTGAAAGAAGTGGCGTTGGTGCAGCAAGACGTAATGTTTGCCGACGAGCTAACCCTATCGATGCACCGGCTCGTGCAGCAGACAATACGCCTGGAAGCGGACGCGGATGCAACTGGGCGCAGCCGGGCCGTTATCGATAGACTGCTGCCGTTTCTGTATGAGCAGTTGAAGGACATCAATGAGGAGGGCGAGGGCGCCGGCACTGGCACGGGCGGAGAGCTGCGCCTCACGAAGTATTTTCCCCACCTCCTGCAAGCGCTGCGGGAATTGGATGCGCCACATTTCAGAGGCAGCGAAACAAGCGACATCCTCGATGAGGTTGCGAAACTCGTCGTCCTCCGTCTGACGCGGCAATACGGGACTGGATCGGACAGCGCTGCCGAGGAGGCTTATCCCGAGGGGCTGCCCGCCCTGCTGGGTTGCTTCTACGAAATCGATCCGCTCGACGCCCCGTTGAAAGTTTTTATCGAGCGGCTGCACCGCAGACCGGACGATTGGCACAAATTCCGTGACGGGTGCCTTGACTCGCAGAACTACGTTTTGCGTTTCGCTTTGGCGAAAGCATTGGCGGCGGCGCTGGAGGCCAAACCTCCGCTTTTCGATCGCAGCGAAATGACGCAGCTCGTGGAGCACCCGGCTTCTCTCAATCACTTCGAGCTTGGCGGGTACGTCCTCAAGAGCCTGTACTCCAATCCGGATAATTTCGCGGAGATCGACCCCAGCCTATTAGGCCGCCTCGCCGCGCACAGATGCTATCCCGGCCGGTCGATCCTTGGCGATCTGCTGCTGAATCTGGTTTATCAGAAGCGCGACGTTCAGCTGCTGCTGCCGGACGAAGGCGCTAACAAGCGCTTTTGGCACTCGCTCTGGAATTTCACCGACGATGCGAGCGCAATCCGCGCGGCGGATTACCGCAACAAGGGCGAGGCCCCCCCCGCCAGCGAAAGCGAAAAAGTCACGGTGGAGTTCGCCTATCTTCTGCAACTCGAAGCGTGGCGCGACGAATTGCGAGAGCAATTGACGGGCGACCCAATCCTCGCGGGCATCCTCGACGGCTATTTCTCGATCGGTGTGGATACCGGCCGGATTGACGAAGCGGAAGGATCGTTCCGGGCATTGGCGATGACCGGTAAGTTCCTGCCGTTGCTCCGCCTGCTGTTCGGGCATCCGCTCTGGTCGGTTTCGGAGGCCGCGGCCAGCGTCGTCGCGGGCCTGCTGCGCAAGGCGAGAACCGCCCAAAAGAACGAGGAAGCCCAAGCCTATATTGAGGTCATAGGGGCCCTTTGCGAGCCCGGCCTGCCCTGGCGCGTGCGCTACGGCGCGATGGAGGCCGCGTTCCAGATCCGCCTCGACGAGGAGCCGAAGCACGCCACGTTCTTCAAAGGCGTGAGGTCGTTCTACGCCGATCCGAGCACGTTGCGCGGGCTTTGTGCTGAAAATCTGCTGTCTGTGATACTGAACTCCAGCGACATGCAGCGGGTGAAATATGAATCCGAGTTCGAGCCCGAAATCCGCAGATGGCTGGTGGACGAAGACTGCTGGGTTCTGGAACACGTTTACCGGTATTTTCATGCGCTTCATCTGAGGAACGCGAACGTCGATGGCTTCATGAACGGGCCTCAGTCGCCGCTGGTGGCGGGCCTGGACAAATGGTGGGCGCAGGATCGCGAGACGTTCCACGAACACATTGAAACTCAAAAGGAAGAGCGGACCCGCTTGCAGCGATAGGGAATCACGTTGAACGGTTCGCAAAGGCCCCCTTGCATGATGATCTTGCTCGAATTGGGCAAGGATTTGAGCGTCCCTCCGGACCCCGGCCGGGGTCCGGAGGGACGGATCGGCGGGACCGTATCCCCCTTGGCACCAACCGTGAGTGAGCTTGGTCCGCCGGTCCTTCGCGCTCGTCCTGAACAGATGATTGGGAGCAAGTCCCGGATGCAAGGCAAGGTCATGTCCGAACACAGCGCGTCTCATGAGGTAGGCGTAGGAATTGACGTTTGTAAAGAGTGGCTCGACATCCACATCCTCCCGGCCGGCACCGTTTTGCGTTTTTCCAACACCAAGAAAGGTCACAAGCAGCTCCTGTCCGCCCTGAAACCGCTCGTGGTGCGGATCGTGGTCATGGAGGCGACGGGCAAATATCATCGCGGCGTCCACCGGTTCCTGCACGATGCCGGGCTTTCTATCGCCGTCGTCAACCCGCTGCGCGCCAGGCTGTTTGCCGAGTTGCTTGGCGCGCTGGCAAAAACCGATTCCGTCGATGCACGGATGCTCGCCGCGTTCGGCCTGATGGCCCGGCTCGCGGCAACACCGCCGCTGCCCGAAACCATTGAAAATCTGTCTGAAATCGTGCGAAACCGCGAGGCGGCCATAGCGGCGGGGACAGCGCTTGAAAACCAGCTCGCGACCGCCGCCGTCGCGGGCGTCAAGCACCAGATCGAACGTCAGATCAAGAGCGCCAAAGCCGCGGCAGGCGCGCTCGAAGCGCTGGCCGTTCAAACCATCGAAGCCGATCCTGGGCTCGCGCGCCGGTTCGCCATCCTCGTCTCCATTCCTGGCGTGGGAGCCGTGACCGCTTGTGGACTGATCGCCAACATGCCCGAGCTTGGCAGTCTCAACGCCAAGCAGGCCGGCCTGCTCGCGGGGCTCGCCCCCCTCGCCTGCGACAGCGGTAAGCGCAACGGCCCGCGCCGCATCCGGGGCGGCCGCCAAGCCGTGCGCAACGGCGTCTATATGGCGGCCCTTTCGGCGGCGCGCTTCAACCCGCATCTCAAGCGCTTCTATGAGCGCCTCCTTGCCGCTGGAAAGGTCAAAAAACTCGCCCTGACCGCCGTCATGAGAAAGCTGATCGTCCTGGCAAACGACCTCATCAAAGAGGATCGCCTCTGGTCGCCCGAAAAGCCCACTGCCGAGCCTCTTCACGCTTGACTTCCATCACAGATGCTCACTCTGTCTCTCTCCCCAAGGGGAGAGAGCACCCTCGAACATCCGCCGAGGTTAGTTCCTGCGTGCCTTCTCCCCTCGGGGAGAAGGACAGGATGAGGGGGGACTTCGCCGAAGCTGTGTGAAGCAATCGCCCGGATTTGATATGACCTGGATTTGCCGGGACGCCGGAATCGCCGATTACCCGGCCATACGTGAGATCGCCGAGGGAACGTTTCCCGCGGACACATTGCTGCCGCCGGCAGTTTTCTTGCCGCTGCTGTCGCGCACGCCGCCCTTGGTTCGCGTAATAGAGCGCGCCGGCGGCGAGGCCGGACGGTTCGCCTGCGGTTATTATGCGTTTTGGCCGATGTCGCGTTCCACATTCGAATTGCTTGCGGCCGGCCGGTTGCAGGAGAGCGGCCTTTGCGAACGCCACTTGCTTGACCTCGCAGGCAGCCAAACCGAGGTTCTGTACGTCATGGATATCTGCGTCCGGCGCGGCCTCGGCCCTGGGCCTGGCTTGCGCCTGGCGCTTGATCTGCGCGCGGGATTAGGGCACAAGCTTGCCACCTCGCCGCACCTGGCTTCGGTTGCCGCATGGGCCTACACGTCTTTTGGCGCGAGGCTTTGCGCGCGAGCCGGAATGCGCCCGTATCGCGAGAATGCGAGCGAGCCGGGTATTTGGTCCGCACAGCGCCATGACGTGTTGGCGGCTCTGAACCCCCAGTGAAATGTTGAAGCCGGATTATTGCAGAAAAATAGGAAGGGCTGAATGAATAGCGCAATCGGTCAGAGCCCCGTCTGGGCAGCAAGCAAAGCCGAATGGGCGGAGGTGGCGCAATTTTTCGCACGCGTCATCGCGGCCGACGCCTCTTATATTTCGTATGGCGAAATGCAAACCGGATTGAGCCCCGACGGCGAGACCTGGGCGCCCGATCTGGAGCAAAGATTCCTCGCCGAGCTGGGCAGCTTCGACGGCACGCGCGGCCTCGCCATCGTGCGCGACGCCAGCGGCAAGATCGTTGCGGCGGCAAATGTCACCTGGTCCTTTGAAATGGCCGGTGCACCTTTCGGCACGTTGCAGGATATGGCTGTCGAGCCCGCGCTGCGGCTGGCCGGACTTGGCGCGCGCTTATTGCGGTTTGTCGAGGACGAGGCGGCCCGGCGGGGCGCCAAATGGATCTTTCTCGAAAGCGGGAAGAACAATCGTCAAGCCCATGCCTTCTTCGAGCGGGAGGGGTTCGCCGAGGTTTCCCGTGTGTACGCGAAGCCGTGCGCAACGAAGCCATGAAGCGCCGCGTCCGGCCGTGAGGCGGCTTAAGTCATATCATACGAAATCCGGTTGAATAGTTCGCAACCGTCATCCCGGAAACGCCGAAGGCGTTATACAGCATCCGGCTGAGTAGTTCCGCGCCCGTCATCCCGGAACGGCGCTTGCGCCGTATCCGAGATCGTAATGGGCGCCGGCATTTGTAACGATCCCGGATAACGCCGTTGGCGTTTCCGGGATGACGGCCGGGGAAGCAATCGAGCGGATTTGGTATTATCCGGGATCTTTACGGGTGCCGGCATTTTGCGAGATCCCGTGTCTGCGCAGCAGCATTTCATGCCGCGAGCCACGCACACGGGATGACGCCAACGGCAGCGAAGCAATCAACCGGATCCAGTATCAAACCCAGCTGATTGTCGCAGCGATGCAAAGTTTTATTCAGCTGTGCTCCGCGCTTAAAAGCCTCTCCACGTAAGCGGGCACGACCTCCGTGGCGCGGCCGTGGATCGCCTCGCGGAAGCCGCCGTAACGCTCGGACGGTTCGAGGTTCAGCTCCACCGTATGCGCGCCGCCCGCCGTGGCCTCCAGCACGAAATTCGCAGCCGGATAAACCGTGCCGCTGGTTCCGATGGATATGAAAAGGTCGCAAACGGCAAGCGCGCGATAGATTTCCTCCATGCGGTAGGGCATCTCGCCGAACCACACCACGTCCGGCCGCAATGTGCCCTGCTTTGCGCAAGCCGGGCATATGGAGCCGAGGGTAAGATCCTCGCCGCCGATCTCGTGGCGGCCGCCGCAATCCGCGCACAGCGCCTTGGCGATTTCGCCGTGCATGTGAATGAGTTTCCTGGACCCGGCCATTTCGTGCAGCGGATCGATGTTCTGCGTCACGGTCAAGACGCTGCCCGGATACTTGGCCTCAAGCCGCGCGAGCGCGATATGCGCGGCGTTCGGCTTCACATCGGCGCTCTGCCTGCGCCGCTCGTTGTAGAAGTCCAGCACGAGCGATGGATTTCGCCAGTAGCCCTCGGGCGTCGCGACGTCGCGGTAGTCGTATTTGGACCAGATTCCATCTTTGTCGCGGAAGGTGTGCAGGCCGGACTCGGCGGAGAGCCCGGCACCTGTTAGGATCACGATCTTCTTGTAGGCGTTCGCGTGCATAGGGGGCGCCGGCGTTGGGGTTCGATGGGGCAGCGGTGAGCCGCTTCGTAATGTTCCTGGACAGTGAGATTATGTCAAACCGCTTCGAGGTTTTCGCCCATCTGGCAAATCGAAGGGCCGCCGCCATGAGCGAAGGCGCCCCGTGCCGCCGGATATAGAGTTATTCTCGCGGCCTTTGAGCGGCATTATTGGAGGGCTCAACAAGCCGGAACGGCTTCGCTGGCGTCTCAGTACATATCGTGACGGCACGATTGCGGCGGTGGAGCAAAATTTTTTGCGTTCATCTGGTTTGTTTAGGATTGAAGATTGCGCCTCATCGGAGCTAAGCAAGAGCGTGGCTTGAAGGAGGCTATCGGAATGCGGATGGCGAGGGTAGATAATTTCGCGCGCTGGCTCTTTGCGGCCATGCTGCTGTCCGTGGCGCTTGGGGCGCATGGGCAGGCGGCACAAGCGCAAACTTGCGGCAGCGACTATACCATCAAGGAAGGCGAATCGCTCGCCGACGTCGCCACAAGGGTTTATGGAAACTCAGCCCAATGGCCTCTGATCTTTTACGCGAACCAGGACAGGATGGGCGCCAACGCTTCGATGCTTGTGCCGGGCCTGAGCATTCGCGTTCCTTGCATGGGAGGTAAAGCGTCGGCTGGGGCGGCGGCCCCTGCTGTTGCCGTTGTTGCCCCTCCCGTGGAGACTCCGGGCCGCGCCGGCCTTTTCAAGCGGCGACATCGAATTGTCGTCGGTTGTGAGACAAATCCAATTCCTGACCGCCGATGGCTACACCCCCTTCACCGATCGCACGCTTTCTAACGGCGGCATGATAACCAACATCGTCAGTGCCTCCATGAACATGATCAAGGAGCAATCGGGGGGGACATTCGGCTATAATGTGTCCTGGGTGAACGATTGGGCGGCTCACCTCAACCCGCTCCTCATCACGAGAGCCTTCGATGCCGGCTTTCCATGGCTGAAGCCCGATTGTGCGCACATGGCGGACCTTTCCCAGGACGCCAGATATCGCTGCCAGAAGTTCTTTTTCTCCGATCCGCTGTTTGAAGTCTTCACCGTCCTGTTCGTGAAATCCGATTCTCCGATCACTTTCGCCAAGGACGATGAGATCGTTGGCAAGACGCTATGCCTGCCCGTTGGCCAATCCACGCATGAGCTCGACAAGAACGGGCGGAACTGGGTCAAGGATAACAAGGTCACCTTGCTCAGGCCGCAGAATGTCGAGGAATGTTTCAAGCTTCTCAATAGCGGGTCGGTCAACGCTGTCGTCACGCCGGATTTGACGGGGAAATCCGTAGCGGCGGGACTTGGCCTTGCGGACAAGGTGAAGGCTCTGTCGCGGCCGGTCGCTATCGGCACGCTGCACGTCATCGTCCCGAAATCACATCCGCATGCGAGCACCATGCTGTACTACATCAATACAGCCGTCGGCAAACTCAGGGACAGCGGAGAATACGACAAGATCGTCGACAGCCACATGTCGCGCTTCTGGACCTCGCAGGAGCGCAAGTAGAACCGGCGCCCAGCAAGCGATCCGCGCATAGCGCATTACCCCTCACCCCAGCCCTCTCCCCATGGGAGAGGGGGCTCGCTCGCAGCGGTTGAGAAGGCGTCCCCTCTCCCATTGGGAGAGGGACAGGGTGAGGGGTAATGCCCTAAGGACATGCCTCATCCCTCAGCGATAGGGGTACTAGCTTACAAAAAAGGGAGGGCCGAAGCCCTCCCGCAGGTTTTCATAAACAAGCATTCGATTGCTGCTACGATCCCAAGAGTGCGGAGGGATCGACCGGCTTCGAATTCTTCCGGATCTCGAAGTGCAGTTGCGGCTGGCTCGCATCGCCGGTCGTGCCGGCTGTCGCGACGGTTTGCCCGCGCTTCACCACGTCGCACTTCTTGACCAGAACCGCGTCCGCGTGCGCGTAGGCGGTCACGAACTCGTCCGCATGGCGGATCAGGATCAGATTGCCGAAGCCCGGCAGCTCGTCGCCGACATAAGCGACCACACCGTTCTCCGCCGCCTTGACCGGCGTTCCTTTCGGAACCGAGATCGTGATGCCTTCGTTTACGGTGCCGTCCTTCTGCGCGCCGAATTGCGCGATGGTCTTGCCATCGACCGGCTTGCGGAACGTGGCGCCCATACGCGGCTGCGGGTTCGAAAGGGCGGCCTCGCAGGACGCTTCGCCAATCGGCGTCAGCCCGCCGGGCTTAACCTCAGGAGCCGGCTGGACGGGAATAGGCGCGTTCAGCGAGGTCTGCGGTCCGCCCTTGTCCGCCAGCCGGGTTGAACCGGCCGCGGGCGCTTTGAGGGCCTGGCCCGCGGGGGGAGCGCCGGGGTTCGGCTTGTCCGCCGAGGCAAGCGCTTGCCGCGACGGATCTTTTGCCGCCGGAGCCGCAGCCGTCTGGTCCGCTTTGGCCGGGCCACGGGCCGGAGCCTGTGCGTAGGACGCGGGATCGGCGCGGGGAATGAAAAGCTTGGTGCCGGGCCGGACGTAAACGGTCGAAAGGCCGTTTGCGCGCGCGATCATGTCGACCGTCACGCCATAACGCCTTGCAAGCGTGTACAGCGTATCTCCCGGCGCAACCGCCACCATCTCGCCATCGGTCCGGCCGCTCCAGGGCCGGCGCGATGCGGGCGCGTCGTCCTCCTGAGCCCTGCCATAGGCCGAGCGCTCGTCTCCATTGTAAGGCCGCTCGTCCCTATAGCTCCTGTCGGGCTTGGGCTCGTAAACACGGGTCTCGTCCCTCGGCGCATAAGCGGGCGGCGGGGGCGCATCCGAATGCTGGTAGTAGCTCGACGGTGGAGGCGGCAGCGGGGCGCCGCGGTCGTATCCGCGAGGATCGCCGCCTTCGGGTGTATAAACGGTCGCGGGCGGGGCATCGCCTCTCGGCCCATCGTAGGGCGTGTAGACGCGAGGACCGGAATAGGTGCCGTCCGGAAGGCGAGGCTGGTTATAGGGGCCGTAGCCGTCCGCCATCTTCGTGCCCTGAGAGGGCTGGCGCTGTTGAAGCGGCGGCAGATCGACCCGCGAAACCTGCAGGTAACCGTTGGTCTGGTTTGGGCTCGCGCTTGCCAGCTGATAGCCGCTTGCCTGCTGGGGCTGGTAGCTGGCGGGCTGTGGCTGGTAATAGGCGGGCCTGGACTGCGCCGGCTGCTGGGCGTTGTCCGCAATTCTTGGGGAAGGCGCCGAGGCTTCGTTGACGCGCGGCGGCGTGCCGTAGCCGCTGCCGAAGGAGGCCGAATAGAATCGGTCGCTGCCGGAGCTGCACCCGCCCAGCAAAACGCAACCCAATGTCAAATTTACAGCTGCGCGTAACCGGCGGGGCCCGCGCGTACCCTTTACAACATTACTCATCACCGCACCTCATTTGGGGACGAGTTTGCAGCGTAAGCCTTAATATTAACTTAAACGGATTACCGCTATTGGGGGCTTTAGCGCGGCCGAAGCCATTTATGAGCCGCAAACTCAAGCGCGGTGCCGCCATCGCGGGACCCCCACGCCGGGTTTGCCGCCTTGCGATGACGGCTCCAGTGCCGCCGCTTTACAAATCGGCCGCCAATTTGGCGCTTGTGCGTACCAGGGGAACGAAGCGCACCGGCAGCAGCGGCTGAGAGTCGATGCGTCCGTTGCAGCGCGTGACGAGCGTAATCCGTTGATCGTCGCGCAATCCCAGGGGGATGACCATGAAGCCGCAAGGGGCGAGCTGATCGAGGAGCTCCTCCGGAACGGTTTCCGTCCCTGCGGTGACGATAATCCGCTCGAACTGCCGGAATTCCGGCCAGCCGCGTGTGCCGTCGCCCGCAATTGCCGTGATGTTGGTGAGGCCAAGCTCGTTGAACCTCCCGGTGGCAAGCCGGTGCAGTTCGTCATGCGTTTCGATGGTGTAGACGTGGCGCGCAAGCCGCGACAGGATCGCCGCCTGATAACCGGAGCCGGTGCCTATTTCGAGAACCTCATTATCCGGCGTGAGGTGAAGCCGCTCGGTCATGAAGGCGACGACGAAGGGCTGCGATATCGTCTGCTCGCATTCGATGGGCAGCGCTTCGTCGGCGTAGGCGTGCTCTTTGAGTTCGCTATCCGATATGAACATTTCCCGCGGGGTGCGAGCCATGGCTTGGAGCACCCGGGGATCGGAAATCCCGTTGCGTTGAAGGCTAATCAGAAGCTCCTGCAGCGTCTCATTTCTCATAGGACCTGTCCCGGTGCGGCGCTTCTTTGGCGCAGGGCCGCCTCCTGCTACGGCAACAGAAGCTCCGATAGCCTCCGGCACGTCTCAGTATGCGTCAGGTTGAGATAAAGCGGCGTTACCGATATCGCGCCAGATTTGACCGCCCACATGTCCGTGCCCTTGGGGGCGTGGAACGACCGCGACTTGAATCCGAGCCAATAATAGGGATTGCCCCTGGTATCCAGACGGTCCTCGACGCGCAAGTAATCCTGATCGCGCCTGCCTTGCTCTGTTACCTGAATTCCCTGAACTTTACTTGGTTCCCGGTCCGGAAAATTAACATTCATTAAAACGTCCCGCGGCCAGCCGGCATCGATGAGCTTGCGCACGAGACCGGCGCCATGCTCCATCGGCGTCTCCCAATGGATCTTTCTCGGGTCTTCCCAATTCACCGCCAGGCTCATGGCGATTGAGGGGATGCCGAGGATGGTGCCCTCGATGGCGCCCGCAATGGTGCCGGAATAGGTGACGTCGTCGGCGATGTTCGAGCCGCGGTTCACGCCGGAGAGCACAAGCGCGGGCTCCTCGCCCTTGAGCACATGCCGTACAGCCATGATCACGCAATCGGTCGGCGTGCCCTTGACGGCGAAAATCCGCTCCGAAAGTTTGCGCAGCCGCAACGGCTCATGCAGCGTCAGCGAATGCGCCGCGCCGCTTTGCTCGGTTTCGGGCGCTACGACCCACACATCGTCAGAAAGCTCCGACGCGATCTTTTGCATGACATTGAGGCCAGGCGCTTCAATGCCGTCGTCATTGGTGATGAGTATCCGCATGAACTATGTATTACGTTAATGCGCGGTTCATGCCTACCCCAAGTTTGCGGGCACCCGGCCTTAAGCACACCCCGCACTCAGGCGCTGCGGCTGGCAAGGCTCGCTTCACGCTCTGGGTTGACGATCAGCAGCGACCCCTTCCTGCGGATCGCGGTCTCCCTGACTTCGGCCGCGAGTAAGCTGCTGAAATAGGCGATGGTTGGCTTGAGCCCCTCGGCAAGAGGAATCTTCGGGCTCCAGTCCAACTTTGCGCGGGCGAGCGAGATGTCCGGCTGGCGCTGCTTCGGATCGTCGGGCGGAAGCGGTAAATACTGGATATCGTTTTTCGCCCCGGTCTGCCGCAGCACTTCCTCGGCAAGCTCTTTGATTGTGAACTCATTTGGATTGCCGAGATTGATGGGGCCCGTAAAGCCCCGCTCGCTTTCCATCAGCCGTATCAGGCCGTCGATCAGGTCGTCGGCATAGCAGAATGAGCGGGTTTGGCTGCCCTCGCCAAAAATCGTAATCGGCTCGCCGCGCAGGGCTTGCACGACGAAGTTCGAGACCACGCGCCCGTCCGCCTGATGCATGCGCGGACCATAGGTGTTGAAGATGCGGGCTACTTTGATTTCCAGCCCATGCTGGCGATAATAATCGAAAAACAGGGTTTCGGCGCAGCGCTTGCCTTCATCGTAGCAGGACCGGGTCCCTATCGGGTTGACGTTGCCCCAATATTCCTCCCGCTGCGGATGCACGATTGGATCGCCGTAAACTTCGCTCGTCGATGCCTGAAGGATGCGGCATTTCAGCCGCTTGGCGAGGCCAAGCATGTTGATCGCGCCGTGCACGCTCGTCTTGGTGGTCTGCACGGGGTCGTGCTGATAATGAATTGGCGAGGCGGGACAGGCGAGGTTATAGATTTCGTCGACCTCGACGAAGAGCGGCATCGTTATGTCGTGCCGCAGGAACTCGAAGCGCGGTTCGTTGCGCAAATGTTCGATATTGCGCTTGGTTCCGGTGAACAGATTGTCGGCGCACAGGACGTGGTGGCCCTGGCCCAAGAGCCGGTCGATGAGGTGGGAGCCCAGAAATCCGGCTCCGCCAGTGACGAGAATGCGTTTGCTGCTTTCGTAAAACCGGGCCATGCGCTCTTGACTCCTCGCCGGGAACTGCCGCTCAGCAAGATCTAGAGCGTGAGCATGGCGCGAACCTTGCCACCTTGATTCGCCCCAGGTTTTATCCCGGCCGCTGGGGTGCGAGCCATAGCCATAGGGCGTTACCCCTCACCCTGTCCCTCTCCCCATGGGAGAGGGGACGCCTTCTCAACGGCTGCGACCGGACTCCCTCTCCCGTTGGGAGAGGGCTGGGGTGAGGGGTAATGCGCGCTGAGCGGATCGCTGATTTTGGGTTCTACCGCCGCAGCATGGCGGCTATCGTCGCCGTGAGGCTGGGTTCGGTGGCGGGTTTTCTTTGCGTTGGCAGGGAAGCCGCCGCCCCGGTCGCGCACGAACCGTTTTCTTCGAACACGACGCGCGAATCGGCCTTGAGAATCGTCTTGAAGCTGACCTGAAGGTTGCCGCGATTGATGGTCCAGGCGTTGCTGTAAGTATCGAAACTTTGATTGAATCGTATGTAAGTTGACCCTGCCACAAAAGATTTGCGGTCGAAATTCTTCAGAGGGTGGCCGCCTTTGAGCACCTTCTTCTCGCCGATGGTAAGCGGCAAGGCGTTTCCGGACCGCAATGAGCAGGCGAGCGAGACATCGTCTGCCGCCGCCGGTGCAACGGACGCCGCAAATACAATCGCAATCGCTGGATAGAGCGCCTTACTCATCGCTGCCCCTGTCCCAAAACCGCCGGGCTATAGCCGGTGTGTTGAGAAAAAACTTACCGTAACTTCCTATCCATGCCTTTAACGGAGAAACGAATGTTTTCCCCGCCTAAGACCCTGTCCACTCCGGCTTGCGCTTTTCGAGGAACGCGCCGATGCCTTCCCCGGCGTCGCGGGCGAGCATATTCTCGACCATGACGTTTGCCGCATAATCGTAGGCTTCGGCAAGCGGCATCTCGATTTGCCGGTAGAAAGCCTTTTTACCAATCGCAAGCGTAAGCGGCGATTTGGCGGCGATTGTCCGCGCGATTTCCATGGCCGCATCGAAGACTTGCGCGTCCGGCACGACGCGGTTGACCAGCCCAAGCTCCAGCGCCTTGGCGGCCGGCACCATCTCGCCCAAGAGCAGCATCTCCATCGCGGCTTTGCGCGAGACATTGCGTGAAAGCGCGACCATGGGCGTGGAGCAGAACAGCCCGATATTCACGCCGGGCGTGGCGAACCGCGCGCTTTCGCCAGCCACGGCCAGATCGCAAGTCGCGACGAGCTGGCAGCCGGCCGCCGTCGCGATCCCATTCACCGCCGCGATGACCGGCTTCGGGCAGGCAACGATGGCCTGCATCATCCCCGCGCAGGCGTGCATGGTTTCCTCGAAAAAGGCGCGGCCCCGGTCCGCATCTGCACGCCGCGCGGTCATCTCGCGCAAATCGTGGCCCGCGCAAAAGGCAGGCGGCGCGCCCTGGATGACGAGGACGGCCACGTCCCGCGCCGCGCCTTCGCGCTCCACCGCCGCGTGAAGTGCCGCGATCAGGCCAAGCGACAGGCTGTTGCGGGCGGAGGGCCGGTTGAGCGTGAGGACCGCGATGGCGCCCTGCCGCTCGCTAAGGAGAATATCGGGGCTCCGATTGGCTGTCTGCGCAGGTTCCATGGTGTCCTCCGTTGCGCGGCCGGCGTAACGAACAAGCGTCACTCCCCTCACCCCAGCCCTCTCCCCATGGGAGAGGGAGTCCGCTCGCAGCCGTTGTTAGGGCGTCCCCTCACCCCAGTTCATTACGCAATCCGGCCCTTCAACTTCCTTGCGCGGACGATAGCTCAATCCACGCCGAATTTCACCGCCGCGTCGATATCGGGCTTCATCTTCTTCACGATGGCAACGTTTTCGGCCGGAGGCTCGCGCGAAAGCTGATCCTCAAGGTTGTCGAGGTTCTCCTTGAGCTTCTGCTTGCTGGCCTCATTCAGGAGCCCGAGCTTCTCCAATTGCTTGATGGCATTGTCCTTGTTCTGCTCCACCGTAGCCCTGGCGATGCCCCGCGCCGGACCCACGGTGATAAAGAGGTACGCCTGCGCCACCGACTTGCCCGTCACGCCCCAGTCCTTCAAATCCGCAAAGCCGTGAGCTTTGGCGATCTTTTCGGCATCGGCCTTCAGCTTGCTCGACTTGATGGCTTTGAGCACCGCGCCCAGCGGGTTCTTGGCGGCCTCGGAGTCCGCGCCAGTCTTCAGCCCTTCCGCGATGGCGATGTCGCGCATCTCGCTGAAAGAGGCGAGGAAGCGGGACACGCTGTCTTCGGTCAGAAGCGTTTCCTTGGCCGAAGCCGGACCGCCCGCCAGCAGCGTGGCGAAGGCAAGCCCCAGCAAAATTCCACCTATGAGGTTTCTAAGTCCGCCCATGCCTGGCGCTCCATTCCTTGGTGCTTAGTCCTGATTGCATGCGGCACTCTTTGCGTGCAATCTTGGTGAAATAACGGAGACGGAACCTTGCTGCCGGGTGGCGGCCGCGGAGTATCGGGCGGAACTTGTATGACAGGGGATAGGACACTGCCGCAGCTCACCGCACCCAAGCTTTCCACGGCCGAGGTGACTTTGTTCCTCGCCGACGAGTTCCCGCAGATCGCCATAGGCCGGGCTTTCAAGCTTGAGGACTCGCGCCATGGCTTCGCGCGGATGCGCATGTGCTTCGGCGATCACCTGCTGCGGCCCGGCGGCACGATTTCCGGCCCGTCCATGTTCGCGCTCGCCGACATTACAATGTACGCGGCGGTGCTGGCCTCCGCCGGCCCCATCGCCCACGCCGTGACCACGAACCTCAACATCAACTTCCTGCGCAAGCCCGGCCAGCGCGACATGATCGGCGAGGCGCGTATCCTGAAGCTCGGCAAGCGGCTGGCGGTGGGCGAGATTGCACTGCACTCCGACGGCGAGGCGGAGCTGGCGGCGCACGCGACGGCGACTTATTCGCTGCCCGCCGGTTGAACGCGCTGCGAGTGTCATCCCGGAAATGCCCGGAGGGCGTTAAGCCACTTAGAACAGATCGCTGTGCGATCCAAGCCTAGCTAAGTGCAGCGTTTTCTCGTCCGGCTTCCGGTAGATGAGCAGCAAATCCGGCTTAACATGGCATTCGCGATAACCCGTCCATTCGCCGGTCAAGGGATGATCCCGATTTCTTTCCGGAAGAAGGCGATCCTCGCACAGCAAGGGCACGATCCCGGCCAGCAGCGAATCAATGCTCCGGTTGTGCCGGGGTGATGCCTTCACCTTCCTATAGTCCCTCTTGAATGAAGCAGAATACTCAATCTCCCGCATTCAGATCGGCCATCAGCTCTTCGAAGGTCGAAACCCTTTTCCCCTTCCCAGCTTCAAGCTCAGCCATTGCCTGCCGCGTCTCCGCGTTCGGCACCTTCACCTCGAAAGGCAAGCGCTGTTCATCCGCGACACGAAGCATCAGCAAGCGGATTGCGTCGGAGACAGACAAGCCCATGGCTGCCAAGGCCGCTACGGCCTTCGCCTTAGTTTTCGCGTCGATGCGAGCGCGCACATACACATCCATGCTTTAATCTCCTGTAGTCCTAGCGTAGTCCTATTGGGCACCGCTTGCAATGAGGTTGAAGGGGCGAAACCATGCGTATGCTCCCGGAAATAGCGCGTTTCAGGCTGCCGTTGCGGTACTGGCCTGGGTCAGCGTCAGGGACTGCGCAATTTGCAGCGTGGCGGCGGTTAGACGAGGTTCAGGATTTCTGGCTCGCCAGCCAGAAGTTGCGTAACTCTTACTCAAGACGTTTGTGCTAAATTACTTCAAAATCCAGGAACGCTCCGCCGCCCCTCGCAAAGGCACCAATGGGGAAGGCAGGAGAGTTAATTTGGCGTTACCTGCCATCAATCAACAGAAGGTTGCAGCGCAGCCGCACCGCCGGTCTGGACGCATGCGCGGCAGGCTTCTATAGCTGGCCCAAACCCTGCTTTATATTTTTGGAGGCGATCGGTGCACGATCTCAAATGGATTCGGGAAAATCCGCAAAGCTTTGACGACGGCCTCGCGCGGCGGCGGCTTGAGCCCCTGTCTGGCGCCGTGCTGAAGCTCGATGAGGAGCGGCGCGCCAACACGAAGGCGCTGCAGGACATGCAGGCGCGACGCAACGCGGCCTCGAAGGAGATCGGCAAGGCGAAGGGCAAGGGCGGCGATCCGGCGAAGGCCGATGCGCTGATGGCCGAGGTCGCGGAGCTGAAGGATAAGATCGCGGCCGGCGAGAAGCGTGAGCGCGAGCTTGACGAGCAGATGAAGGGCTTGCTCGCGGGCATCCCGAACCTGCTAGCGGCGGACGTTCCGGACGGCCCCGACGAGAGCGCGAATGTGGAGCTGCGCAAATGGGGCAAGCCGGGCAACTTCAAGAAGGCAGGCTTCGAGCCGAAGCAGCATTTCGAGCTGGGCGAAGCGCTGGGGCTGATGGATTTCGAAGCGGCGGCGAAGATTTCCGGCGCGCGGTTCACAGTATTGAAGGGCGCTCTGGCGCGGCTTGAGCGCGCGCTCGGCCAGTTCATGCTCGACGTTCAAACCGGCGACCACGGCTTTACCGAGGTCAACCCACCATTACTCGTCAAAGATGAAGCAGTTTTCGGAACTGCTCAGCTCCCCAAATTTGCTGAGGACCTGTTTAAGACTGAGAGTGTGGATTGGGACGAAGTTAATAGCTTTTATAAATGGGCTACTGAGGAGATATTTAAGCAAGAATTTGCCGCTCGCGGCCTAGATATGGGGGCGCACGATGCCTCGTATGAAGCCTACGAAGTAACAATGGCGGAGCTGAAAAAAGGCAAGTTCTCTGAGAAGCGCTGGCTTATACCTACTTCCGAAGTACCGCTGACAAACTTGGTCCGCGAAAGCATCCTCGCCGAGGCCGATCTCCCCTATCGCTTCACGGCGCTGACGCCGTGCTTCCGCGCGGAGGCGGGCGCGGCCGGCAGGGACACGCGCGGCATGATCCGCCAGCATCAATTCTACAAGGTCGAGATGGTCGCCATCACGGCGGCGGACCAGTCCGAGGCCGAGCACCAGCGCATGACCAACTGCGCCGAGGAGATCCTGAAGCGGCTCGATCTGCCCTACCGCGTGGTCGTGCTCTGCTCGGGCGACACCGGCTTCGCCTCGCGCAAGACCCACGACATCGAGGTCTGGCTGCCCGGCCAAGGCGCCTATCGCGAGATTTCGAGCTGCTCGAACTGCGGCGACTTCCAGGCCCGGCGCATGCAGGCGCGCTACCGGCCCACGGAGGGCAAGGACATCCAGTTCGTGCACACGCTCAACGGCTCGGGGCTAGCCGTCGGCCGCACCCTCATCGCCGTCATGGAGAATTACCAGGAGAAGGACGGCAGCATCCGCATTCCGGAGGCGCTGCGGCCTTACATGGGCGGGATCGAGCGCATCGGCGCATAAGCGCCGGGCGCGGCCTCGCAAAATCTTCCGGGGTGATGTATGCTTGCATCATGACAGCGCTCCCAAAACCGAAACCTGTAAGCATTCCCGAATACCTTTCCTGGGCTGAGAAACAGGAAGGCAAGTTCGAGCTGCTCGACGGCGTTATCGTTGCGATGGCGCCGGAGCGCGTAGAGCACGTTAGCGCGAAGCTTGCAGCCGCAACAGCGCTGAAGGACGCCATCAAGAAAGCAGGGGTTCCCTGCCAAGCCTTTGTCGATGGCCTCGGAGTCAAAATCGACGACTGGACAAGCTACATCCCCGACGCCCTCGTGAATTGCGGCGAGCCTGTACCGCGAGGCACAATGCTTGCGCCTGCTCCGGTGATCGTGGTGGAAGTGCTCTCGCCTTCGTCCCAAGCGCATGATCGCGTGCGAAAACTCTTCAATTACTTCCGCGTCCCCAGCATCGCGCATTACCTGACGGTGGACCTGGAGCAGCGGCGCATCGGCCATCACTGGCGCGGCCCGGACGGCACCATCATGGCCGCCATTGTGAGGGGCGACAGCCTCATGCTCGATCCGCCGGGGCTCCGCCTGAGCCTCGATGGTCTCCTCGACGAGGCGTAAGGGGGAATACCGTTATCGCTGGGCGAGCAGCGGATATTTGCCCGGATTGGCGATGATCTCCGCCGAGAGGTCGACGTCCAGATCAGGCCAATAAAAATGTCCAGGGGACGGCTCCTGGACATTGAGCACTTTCCCCACGGGTGCATCCCGGAACCAAGGAAAGTCCTCGAACGGCAGGAACAGCTCGGCATCTCCAGCCAGAAGCCAAAAGCCATGCGATGAAATATGGCTTACTTCAACTCCCTGGGAAATGCTGCCGCCATGCTGCAATGAGGCTGTCATGGTGCTCCTCGATGATCCGGCGAATGTCCTGCAATTGAAGTTGGGTTAGACGGTGATTTCGGGCAAGCTCAATTTCCGGTTCAAGCCAGAATTTCGCCTCTCCATCAGCCGTATGCACATGGACATGGATACGCGCTTCCTCGCGGGAGAAGAAAAAGAAGCGGTATCCAGCTTTCCGGAGAACGGTGGGGCTCACGCCGGCGCCGCGCGAAAGCGCTCAGCAGAGCAGCCGGCGCTGTTTGCGCGTGAAATAGGTTTCAAAAAGAACTATCTTTTCGCCTATGCGCTCCTGGGTCTCCTGCGATGTTACCCGGTCAGCCGCCAAAAGCGAGAGTTCGTTGAGCATGGTTTCGATGAAATCGGCCACTTCGTCCTCGCTTGCATCGAGATCGGGGCCTTCGCAGAAAATTGTGCTTCTTAAAGTATAGCTACCCATGTTGCATCCCCGTTTGCGCATCACTGTTCCGGCATTGATTATTGTCTGGAATAAGACCTATGCCTTAATGCTGAATGTAGCGCAAGCAGGCGCGGCGGCAACCAAGCTTGAGTTGCAATAGCGGGCAACTCTCAATCCTTGAGGCTGTAATGGGCGCGTCATGTTGGCGCGGGCAGCAAGAGCCGCCTCGCGATGACAACGGCTTGCGCAACATCCGCCTATCGCCCGCATTCTTCAAGTGACAGGCTTCGCTGGGGAAATTGTGCAAGAAGGAGAATGCTTATGAAGGTGGGATTCATCGGGCTGGGCCGCATGGGCGGGGGCATGGCGGCAAATCTGTTGGAGGCTGGCCATGAGGTGACGGTTTACAACCGCACGGCCGGCAAGGCGGCGCCGCTGGCAGCGCAAGGCGCGAAGGTCGCGGACAAGGTTTCCGAAGCCTGCCAGGGCGATGCAGTTGTCACCATGCTTGCGAATGACGAGGCTGTCTCCGCCGTGGCCTTTGGCGAGGGCGGGATAATCGCGAATTTGCGCCCCGGCGCGATGCACATCTCCGCAAGCACGATCAGCGTCGCCCTGTCGGAAAAGCTCACAGCGGCCCACGGCGAAGCAGGCCAGCGCTATGTGGCCGCGCCCGTGTTCGGCCTGCCCGAGGCCGCTGCCAAGAAGCTGCTTTATATCGTGGCGGCCGGCGATGAGGAGACGGTCAAGGCCGCGCAGCCGCTGTTCGATGCGATGGGCCAGAAGACATTCCACATCTCCAAGACCCCGAAAGACGCCAATCTCGTGAAGCTCAGCGGAAACTTCCTGATCGCGGCGGTTATCGAGTCGCTCGGCGAGGCGATGGCGCTGGTCGAGAAGGCCGGGATCGACAAACACCAATATCTGGACATCCTCACCTCCACGCTGTTCAACGCTCCGGTCTACAAGACCTACGGCACGCTGATCGCGGATCGCGCCTTCGAGCCGGCGGGTTTCGCCGCGCCGCTCGGCCAGAAGGATATACGGCTTGCATTGGCCGCCGCCGAGGAGTTGCGGGTGCCCTTGCCGCTCGCCAGCCTGTTGCGCGACCGTTTCCTCGCGCTGCTCGCGCAGGACGGCGACCGGCTCGACTGGTCGGCCATCGGCGCGCTCCCGGCCAAGGATGCCGGAATCGCGGCTCTATAGGAAATCCGGGTGAGTGCTTGACTAAGTGCCCCCTCACCCTGGCCCTCTCCCCGTTGGGGCGAGGGGACGCTCGAATGACCCAATTGCCTCAATGGAGGGCCGCAGCCAGCTCCCTCTCCCCTTGTTGGGGAGAGGGTTGGGGTGAGGGGGTCTTTGGCCGAAGCACTCACCCGGATTTCGTATTATAGGCCAGCAGCGGGCGCCCCCGTGGAGGGGGCCCGCAACATCGGCTTGCAAAGCGCGAGCTTCCCGCCTACTTTAAGCGCAATCCCAACATTCGAGGTCTCATATGGCTCGCGTCACCGTCGAAGATTGCGTCGACAAGGTCTCCAACCGCTTCGAGCTTGTGCTCCTTGCCGCCCATCGTGCGCGGTCGATTTCGTCAGGCGCGCCGATCAGCATCGACCGCGACAACGACAAGAACCCCGTCGTGGCACTGCGCGAGATCGCCGATCAGACCGTGTCGCCCGAGGATCTGAAGGAAGACCTGATCCACTCGCTGCAGGCCCATGTCGAGGTGGACGAGCCCGAGGCCGATGCCGCGCCCGCGCTGCCGAACGCCCGGCCGGTCAATGTGCTGGGCCCCGACGATCCGTTCTCCGACGCGATTATCGACCGCATCACCGAGGAAGAGCTGTTGCAGGGTCTCGCCCGCAGCATTCCCGCCGAATCCGCGAGCAGCCGCTCGAAGGGCTGATGCGGTTTCGATCCGCACGGAATGGCCGCCTGCTCACCGGAGAAGGTGCGCCCTGGCGTGTGCGGCGGCAGCGCGGCATGGCGGATAATCGCTGTAAACCTCGGCGATGAGGGGATAAACCGCCATCCCCTCCTAAGACATTCGCATTGACGCTTGCCTGCGCCTGAGTTTGATTTATTGTTACGCCGAGTTGTCAAAGGGCTGCTGAGGCCGTGCAGGTTGAAACACAGGCGAGACCGCTGCCAGTCGTGAGGCACTACGATCTCGTCGAAAAGGTGCAGAGCTACAATCCAAAGGCGGACGAAGCGCTGTTAAATCGCGCTTATGTTTACGCCATGAAAGCTCATGGCCAGCAAAAGCGGGCCTCTGGCGACCCCTATATTTCCCATCCCATCGAAGTCGCGTCGATCCTTACGACGCTCAAGCTCGACGACGAGACCATCGCCGCGGCCCTGCTTCACGATACCGTCGAAGACACGCCCGCCACGCTGGAAGAGATCGAGAAGCTCTTCGGCCCCAACATCGCCGCGCTGGTCGACGGTCTGACCAAGATCGAGAAGCTCAATCTTGCCTCCAAGAAGACGGAGCAGGCCGAGAATTTCCGGAAGCTCTTGATCGCCATATCGAGCGATGTGCGCGTGCTGCTCGTCAAGCTCGCCGACCGGCTGCACAATATGCGCACGCTTGAGCATATGAAGCCCGAGAAGCGGCGCCTCATCGCCCAGGAGACGATGGATATTTATGCGCCGCTCGCCGGCCGCATGGGTATCCAGGAGATCCGCGACGAGCTGGAGGAGCTTTCCTTCCGCTGGCTGCACCCCGCGGCCTACGAAACGCTCATGTCGCGGCTGCATGTCTTGCGCGACCGCAACCGGGGCCTTACGGAGGAGATCGCCACCGAGCTTAAGGCCAAGCTCGAAGCGCAGTCCATTCACGCCAAGGTTTTCAGCCGCGAGAAGAAGCCCTACTCGATCTGGCTCAAAATGCAGAATAAGCAGGTGAGCCTGGAGCAGCTTTCCGACGTTTACGGCTTCAGGATTATCGTGCCCACCATCGAGGATTGTTACGCGGCGCTAGGCTCTGTACATACGACCTGGCGCGTGGTGCCGGGCCGCTTCAAGGACTACATCTCGACGCCCAAGTACAACGATTACCAATCCCTCCACACCACCATCGTCGGCCCGAGGCATCAGCGCGTCGAGCTGCAAATCCGCACCGCCGTGATGCATCAGATCGCCGAATACGGCGTCGCCGCCCACACCGGCTACAAGCTCGCGGCCAGGGAGAGGCTCAACGGCAAGGCTGGCGATGACGCGGACAACGGCGCGGCTCCCGAAAGTGCTGCCTATCAGTGGCTCCGCAAGCTGGTCGACAATCTTCTCGAAGGCGACAATCCCGAAGAGTTCCTGGAGCACACCAAGCTTGAGCTGTTCCTCGATCAGGTGTTCTGCTTCACCCCGAAGGGCCGCCTCATCGCGCTGCCGCGCGGCGCGAACGCCATCGATTTCGCCTACGCCGTCCACACCGATGTCGGCAACCGCTGTGTCGGCAGCCAAGATCAACGGCCGGCACATGCCGCTGATGAACGAACTCAAGAACGGCGACGAGGTCGAGATCACCCTCTCCGATGCCCAGACGCCGCCCGCGGCCTGGGAAAGCGCCGTCATCACCGGCAAGGCCCGCTCCGCCATCCGGCGCGCGACGAAAGAGGCGGTCCGCAAGCAATACATGGCACTTGGCCGCGACATTGTGAAAGCGGCCTTCGAGCGCATGGGAAAGACCTACTCCGACAGCGCGCTTGCGGCCATTCTTCCCAAGCTTGGCCAGAAATGCGTGGAGGATTTGCTGACCGCCGTCGGCCGGGGCGAGACCACGGCTGGCGAGGTCATTGCCGCAGTCGATCCGGATGCCGCCAAGGAGGCCCCGCCCAAGCGGCGCACAATCACGCGCACCGATGAAGGCTGGTTCAACCTGCGGCGCGTGAAGAATTTCAAGTTCCGCATCCCCGCTTTGATCGGCGGCTCCGGCTCCGAAGAGGACGGCCCCGTCATCCCAATCCGCGGCATGAATGGAACTTCCATCATTCACTTCGCCGATGGCGGCGCCGTTCCCGGCGAGCGCATCGTGGGCATTCTGGACCCAGGCGAAGGGATCACGATCTATCCCATCCATTCGCCGAAACTGCGGGCATTCGAGGATCAGCTCGACCGCTGGATCGACGTTACCTGGGACATCGGCGAGGGCGCGACCGAGCTTTTTCCGGCCCGCATCCGGGTCGTGGCGCTCAACGAACCGGGAAGCCTCGGGCGGATCGCGACCATTGCCGGTGCGGAAGGCGCGAATATCGACAAGCTGCAGATGATCACCCGCGCGCGCGACTATACCGAGATGCTCATCGACATCGAGGTGATGGATATGAAGCATTTGACCGACATTCTGAACGGGGTCAAAAGCCTTAACGTCGTCAGCGAAGCGAACCGCGTCCTGACCTGATAGCAGCCGCCGTAAGTCTCGCCGCTTTCCGCCGTTGCAGGGGGGGCGAAGCCCGGAAACAATCCGGAAGCCGTAACAGACCCCCTCACCCCAGCCCTCTCCCCAGGGGGAGAGGGAGTCCGCAACCGCTGCGGCAGCGTCCCTTCTCCCCGTCCGCACCCGCTTGCGGGTGCGGCAGCAAAAGATGCAAGCACGCCAAGGCGTGCTTGCGCGGAGAAGGACAGGATGAGGGGGGACTTCGTGAACCGATCAACCAGATTCAGTATTACTTCACCGCCGAATCGCCGGTTCCGTCTTCCAGCAGGGCGCGCAGCCCCTCGCGGTAGGTTGGATATCTGAGCGCTATGCCCAGCTCGCGCTTGATCTTATCGTTGCGGATTCGCTTATTGCCCGCATAGAAGCTCGCCGCCATGGCCGGCAGCGCAGCGCTTTCGAACGGGATTTCGGGCGGCGGCGGTGCCCCGATCAGTTCCGCCGCGTAGAGGAGCACGTCCTGCGGTGGCGCGGGCTCGTCGTCGGCGAGGTTGAAGAGGCGCGTTCCGGGCTCCTGGCGTTCTTGGAAGATCGCCGCCGCGACCGTTTGCGCAATGTCCTCCACATGGATGCGGTTGAAGACCTGGCCGGGCTTGACGATGCGGCGGGCTTCGCCCCGGCGGATGCGCTCCAGCGGATTGCGCCCGGGGCCGTAAATTCCCGAAAGGCGGAAGATGTCGAGGGGCAGGCCCAGCTCGCGGCAAAACGCGCTCCATGATGCCTCCGCCTCGATGCGCGCAACGCCGCGTTCTGTATCGGGCTCCGCCGGCGTGTCCTCATCGGCCCAAGCGCCTTGCAGGTCTCCGTAAACGCCAATGGTGGAAAGGTAGCCAACCCAGCGAAGCTTCGGCGCCGTGCGCAGCGCTTGGCTATATGTCGCGAGAACCGGATCGTCAGCCTCACGGGGGGGCACTGAAACAACGCAATGCGTGGCCCTTTCCAGCGCCTGCCGGACGCCATCCGCATCGCTGAACAGCAGCGGCGCAAAGCCTTGGGCCATGAGCGGCTCGCATTTCGCTGGCGAGCGCACCGTTCCCGAAAGCTGCCAGCCGCTTCGCCGGAGCAGCGCGGCAATTGCCGAGGCCGAGTAACCGAGCCCGAAAACGAACAGATGCTTCATAAGGCGCAATCCCATTCCGCAAGCACGCTCGCGTCGCGCTCGTCCGCATAATGCTTCGCTTTCAGCGCTTCGGCCAGTTCCTGTTTGGCAAGCCTGCGCACCGCCCAGACCGCCATGCCGCGCACCAGCGGCGAAGGATCGGCCAGAAGCGGCAGGACGCTTGTCAGAAGCGCCAGCTCACCCGAATTGCCGGCCGCCACAGCCACGTTGCGTATGAACCGGTCGCGCCCGATGCGCTTAATGGGCGAGCCCCTGAAGCGCGCGCGAAAGGCGGCGTCGTCGAGTGGGAGAAGCTCGGCGAGCGGCGGATTGGCGACGCCTGGCAGGGCTGAGAATTTCGCCTCGCGCGCGGCTTGCGCGAACTTGTTCCAGGGGCAGACCGCGAGGCAATCGTCGCAGCCATAGATGCGATTGCCCATGGCGCGGCGGAATTCGAGCGGGATCTGCTCCTTGTGCTCGATGGTGAGGTAGGAGATGCAACGCCGCGCATCGATCCGGTATGGCGCCGGAAACGCGTGTGTGGGGCAGATGTCGAGGCAGCGGCGGCAGGAGCCGCAGCGATTACTTTCGGGCGTGTCCGGCCGGAGCGCGGCGGTGGTGAAAATCGCGCCCAGGAACAGCCAGGAGCCATGCCCTCGCGACACGAGGTTCGTGTGCTTGCCCTGCCAGCCGATGCCGGCGGCCTGCGCGAGTGGCTTTTCCATCACCGGCGCGGTATCGACGAACACCTTCACATCCGCGCCGCTCACCTGCGCGAATTCGCGCGCGACGGCCTTGAGCTTGCTCTTAATCACATCGTGATAATCGTGCCCTTGCGCGTAAACCGAAATGGCGGCGCGGCTGCGCTCCGCCAGGGCGGCCAAGGGATCGGCGCCGGGGCCGTAGGTCATGCCGAGCGTGACGATGGAGCGGACCTCAGGCCAGAGCGTGCGGGGATCGGCTCGGCGATCCGCCTTCTCCACGAGCCAAGCCATCCCCCCGTGGAACCCCGCTTCGAGGAAGCCATAAAGCTCCGCGCCTGCCTCGCTGATCGCGCCGGGCGCCGCAATCCCAATCGCGTCGAAGCCTCCGGCCCGCGCGCGCGCCTTGAGCCAGCTTTCGAGTCCGCGGGGATGCATAGCCGTCATGCCGTCAATCTACCATGTCCGCGGCCTCATCCGGCGATAGCATTTCGGCCCCGAAGGGTTGAAAGTGCTTCGTGTTGCGGGTGACGATAACGAGATCGTGGGCTTTCGCGATGCCGGCGACGATGGCGTCCGCCATCCCCGGATCGTGTCCCGCGGAGATCGCCTTGGCCTCCAACTGTCCCGCAAGTGCCGCAGCGGATGCGTCGAGGGGAACGATCTTGTCGTCATAGGTGGCGGTAAGCCCCTTGAGCCAGACCTTGAGGCCAGCCGCTTTCGCTGTAGCCCCCTTGTGCTCAAGCAGCGCGATCCCTTTTTCGATCTCGTGGATCGTGACAACCGGCAGGAAAAGCCTGCCCTCGCAGTCCATGCGCTCCAGCCAGTCGAGAAACCGCGCCGATGCCTCGGCCCTCGATGGCGAGAGCATCGAAATGACATCGGTGTCGAGCAGAAATCCGCTCAAAGCCCGGCATCCCGCGAAGACGAAGGGTTACGTTTGAACTCGCCACCGGGAAACGTTCTGAGGTAAGCGGCAAGTCCAGGGCGTTTCCTCTCCATCGCCTTGCGCGCGATCTCCGCCGCTTCGATGGAAACCAGCGCGGCGACGGGCTTACCATGACGGGTGATCGTCACGAACTCGCCCTTGATGGCTTCGTCGACAAGGCTGGAGAAGCCTGCCTTGGCATCCTTCAGATTGATGGTCAGCATTAGGCGCCCTGTCAGAAGGTGGTTACATGTGACTACAATACACTGCACCGTGCCGCGTTTCAATATCGATCGCTTGCAGCCCGTGCGCCCCGGTTAGCGCTCCTCATAAATTGGCTTTTCAAGCGGCCGGCATCGCGCGCGTTTACGCTTTGCCGCCATGGAACGGGCTGGACCTGGTAGCCATTCGTCAGCGATAGGTTTTCCATCTCCAATGCCAAATACAACTCACCATTGCATTGACATTTAATCGGCTGATCGGCCTCCGAGACAACCAAATACTTCATCAAACTCTCAACCACGCCAACACTCTTTTAAGCGATCCCGCAGGAATAGGGTTACTATACTCTGCAATTCAACACTGCTTTGCCGACGGCCATAAGATGGCAGCAGCCAAACAGGAACACAACCAGAACATGAAATTATCCACAACGTTACCGGGAGATGCCGGCGTGGTGCACAAGCAGGCCGTGCAGGCGCGGTACGACAAGGTTCGCGCAAGCCTCCCATGTGAACAATAGGGGAACAAAGAGGCGCGTGCCAGGATATTGCGGCGCAGGGTCTTGCGAGTGCGGATATAGGATAGTGTTATGAAATTTGGGGCTATCATGGTAAATGCGCACTTGGTAAACGCCGGAACCCCATATTTTTTGCCCGCCACTTTTTGCGAATCTTTTCTCGTTTTGGGTCGATTTCCACGATTCCAAAATCCCTTTAAATATACGTGCAAGTTTCGAATTAACCAATCGCGGGCGGGCATGCTGATGAAAAATAGCTAGCAGTATCAATTACTTGAATGGCGCTCTTGGTACTTAACGAATCCGTAAAGGACATATGCTACAATATATAAAATTGAAAAGGCGGCCCGAAACGGGTCAAAAAGCCGCCCAATAGCGTTAACAAGAGGTAACCGATGCTGTGCCAGCAACTGAACTTAGAAATCGAGGTTGGCGTAGCTCTCCGGCGGGTTGAAGCCAGGCACGCGGTCGGCCAGCAGGGCGCGGAAGGACGGCCGCGACTTGAGCCGCGCGTACCAAGCTTTCGCCTCGGGAAACTCGCTCCACGGAATTTCGCCCAGGTAGTCCATCGCCGAAAACTGCGCCGCGGCGGCGAGGTCGGCGAAGCCGGGGTGATCGCCGCCGAGCCATTTGCGGTGCTCGCTCAGGAAACTCACATAAGACAAATGATAGCGAAGATTGCTCCGGCCGGTCCTGATCGCATCCAGGTCGGGCGCGCCGCCCCGGGACAGCGGCTTGAACAGCTTTTCCTCAAGCAGGTACTGGCTCACCTCGGCGTCGAATTTGCGCAGGAACCACTCGGCCACGCGGCGCGCCTCGGCCCGCTCCATGGAGCTTCCCGGCCAGTAGCCCGAACGCGCCGCCACGGGGCCTTCGCGGGCAACGGTTTCGGCGAGATACTCGACGATGGGATAGACCCCGCAGACGGGCTTGCCTTCAATGACGAGCACCGGCAGCGTGCCGGCCGGGTTCAGGTTGAGAAACTCGCGGGTGATGGCCCAGGGCTTCACCTCCTGGCGGTCAATCTCGATCCCAGCCTCGTTCAGCGCAAGCCTTATGGCGCGCGAGGCAGGGCATAGCGGGTAGTGCAACAGGGTCCACATCGCACGCAACTTAACACGGAGGTGTACGGCTTAGGAAACGCTGACTCGATCCGTGGAAAACTCGCCATGCGGCCGGTAGCGCTGGAGATAGGAAGGAACGATCAGCTCTACGCTGCGAGGCTCGGTAATGCCAAGGCCCTCCAGCGTGCGGTGAGCCCGCACGGCCTCGGCGCTCACAATATTGTCGCGCTGAAGCAGCCGGATCTGGTCCACCGTGATAGGCGCTCCGGGCACGATCTGGACGAAAAACGCCGGGATTTTCGCCATCCAGGCAGGGATGGGGAACAAGGGGCGCGGATGCCCGGTCCATTCGCAGACCTTCTTCAGCAGCTCGCGGAAGGTATAGGTGACGGGGCCGCCCAGCTCGTAAACGTCGCCTTCGGTGGCCCGGCCGGCCAGCGCGGCCTTGATGGCTTGCGCAACGTCGCCGGCATAGACAGGCTGCATGCGCGTTTTGCCCGCAATCACCGGCATCACGGGCGAGATGCGCGAGATCCAGCCGAAGCGATTGAAGAAATTGTCCTCTGGCCCGAAAACCAAGGCCGGGCGCACAATTACCGCCTCGGGGAAGGCCGCAAGCACACGCTCCTCGCCTTCGCCCTTGGTGCGCGCATAGACCGAGCGGGCGAGCCTGCTGGCGCCGATGGCAGAGACATGCACCAAGGCCCGCACGCCCTGCGCACGCGCCGCCTTGGCGACCCTTTCCGCGGCTTCCGCATGGACGGCCCGGAAACGCTGCCGGCCCGACTGCTCCAGAATGCCAACCAGGTTCACGGCCGCGTCCGCCCCGCGGAGAGCTTCCGCCACGGATCGCTCGTCGCGCACATTCGCCTGGATCAGCGCGATCTGGCCAACCGCGCCCAGCGGCTGCAGATGCAGCGCCAGGTCCGGCCGCCGCACCGCGACCTTGATCCGGCATCCCGCCCGCGCCAGGGCTTGCACCACATAGCGGCCGAGAAACCCAGAACCGCCAAAGACTGTGACAACGGACGTATTTCCCAATGTGATCGCCATGGCGGACCCGTCTATTTGAAGCATCGCAGGAGCATCGAATAGCTAACGCATAACCCGCCTTTGCGCCAATTGAAAGCCGTGGCGGACCGCCGCCGGCGAAATTTGCGTTGTCAGCCGCCCTAAACCGGCGCGCGTCAATTGACAAAGGCTGCCGCCGCATTTACCTGTGTTAGCGCTTGCCCAGATGGCGGAATTGGTAGACGCACTAGTTTCAGGTACTAGCGCTGCAAGGCGTGGAGGTTCGAGTCCTCTTCTGGGCACCATCTTTCTTCGTTCCGCGTGCCTTTCCAGCCGTTCTCACCCCGTCGCATCGGCGTCCCGCAAGGGGCAAGCCTAAGGTAGCAACCAGGGGTGGCCCTTTCTCATTGAGCTTGGTCCGAAGAATGAGGGCCGGTCAGGCGGACAAACGCCGGCGAAATAGGAATGGTTTGGGATATGGCGAAGCGTTTTCATCGTTATGCGATCTACTGGACGCCTGAGCCGGGCAGCGATTTGGCGGCGTTCGGCGAGCGATGGTTCAGCCGGCCGGCGGAGACGTCCGGGCTCGGAGCGGAGCTGGCGGCGCGCGCGGTGAAGTCCCCGGCGCGCTACGGCCTCCACGCGACGCTCAAGGCACCGTTCCCGCTGCGCGAAGACGCAGGCACCGAAGACTTGCAGCAAGCCCTCGATGCCTTCTGCGCCAAGCGGCGGGCACCCTCCGGCGGCGCTTTCACCCCCGCGTTCTTCCAAGGCTATTTCGGCCTCGTGCTCTCGCATAGCACGGCGGACATCGATTGGCTGGCCGCTGAATGCGTGACGCAATTCGATGCCTTTCGCTCGGCCGGCGGGAAAAGCGGGGTTCCAGCCGATGGCGAGCTTTCGCCGCTAGAGGAGGCGTTCGATGAAGAGTTCGGCTACCCCTATGTGTTAGCCGCATTCCAGTTTCATGTAACGCTTGCCGGGCCGCTCAGCCAGGGTGAGCTGGACGAGGTTGCCGGCGCCCTGAAGCCTCATCTCTCGCCATTTTTGCGCGGGCCGGCCGTGATCGATAGCCTCACACTTCTGGGCGAGGTGGAGGACGGCGGGGTTTTCGAGGCCATCAGCCGGCATCCGTTTCGCTGGAACTCCGGTGCCAGGCTTTAGCCGTACTTGATGTAAGCGTAGCGCGGGTCGTGCGGCGCGCCTGAGAGCGGGCCGCCTTCCTTGGCGGGCTGCCACAGCACCAGCTCCTCGATCTTCTTGGCGAGCGCGAAATCCCGCTCCGTGATGCCTTTGGCGTCGTGGCTCATGAGCCGGACCTCGACGGCGTTGTACGTGACCATGAGATCCGGGTGGTGCCAGGCTACCTCAGCCAAGTGCCCGATGGCGTTGACCACCATGAGCGTGGCCTTCCACCCATGCGTTTTATACTCGCGGCAGAGATGGCTATCGCGGAATTGCCAGCGCGGAAGCTCCGATTTGAGCCGCGCCTCGATCTCTTCTCCAGCGTAGGTTTGCTGTTGGCCTTTCCCGGTGCTCATGAGCTGTCCTCCTTGTTTGGCCTTTGAAAATGAGGTGGCTTTGAAGGAGGACAGAAACAAGTTCGCGGGGCTGGAAAGGGCGCCTTGGACGCCCCAAGCTATTTCCCTTTGCTCCAGCGGACCGCCGCTTCGGCCACGCGCCGGCCGAAGAGTTCCGCGGTCTTCCGGTCCGATGTAGCCGGCGCCGTATCCGGGCCTTCGTCGATGTTCGATTGCGCCATGAGGCCGAGATACGAGCCGACGCGGTTCAAATCCTCCACCGTCGAGCCCTTCTTATTGAAGCCTGGCATCATGCCAAGGTTCACCCAGTTCATGCCGTGCTGAGCCGCGAGTGTCGCGAATTGAATCAAGGTGTTGAGCTTGTCGCCGGACCAACTGCCGGAATTTGTGAACCCTGCCGCCAGCTTGTCTTTCCAGCCCTGAGTGAACCAGACCTTGGACGAGGCGTCGGCAAACTGCTTAAACGGCGCCGAGGCCGATCCCATATAGGTCGGCGCGCCGAAAATGATCGCATCGGCGGCCGCTAGCTGGTCCCACGGGCCGTTATCGGGGCTCGCAAGGTCCTCCACCTTGTAAAGCGCGGCCTCCACGCCCGGCACTTCGCCGGCACCTTTCGCCACATGCTCGGCAACCACGGCGGTGTGCCCATAGCCGGAGTGATAAACGATCGCGACTTTTATGCTCATGGCTTCGGTCCTTTCAATTTCTCAAGTTTCACGGTAAGAGTAGGCATAAAGGCTCCAAAGGTGAAGTACGCACCTTCTGGTAACTATGGTGTACGATATGGAAGAAAATCGCGAGCCGATCGCCCGAGCAGCCGGCATGGAAATCCCGGACGCCGATGTCATGTGCGAAATCTGCCCGTCGCGGCGGGTGCTGGCGCTGATCGCGGACAAGTGGACGATGCTGATCCTGCCCGCGCTTCAGGACGGCCCGCGCCGCAACAGCGAGCTGATGCGCGCGGTGGGCGGAGTTTCGCAGAAGATGCTGACCCAGACGTTGCGCGAGCTTGAGCGCAATGGGCTCATCGAACGCCGCGATTATGGAGAGGTCCCGCCGCGCGTGGATTATAGGCTCACGGCGCTTGGCCGGTCCTTGACCGAGCCGATCTGGGCCTTGGACCGCTGGGCGGAGCAGCATTTCGGCCAGGTCGAAGCCGCTCGCGTGGCCTTCGACGCGGCCCAGCCATGACGCGGTTCATCCAGTCGGACGAGGACCTTGCGTGGCATATCGCGCAGCTTGCGGAGGCGCATCCTGTGTTCGCGCCCCTGTCCGCCGAGGCCGGCAGCATCCCAATCCGTTGGCTCGACGGAGGCTTCAAAGGGCTCGTGTTCGTCGTAACCGGCCAGCAGATTTCGATTGCGGCCGGCAGGGCTATTTACAACCGGCTCGAAGCCGCCCTGGAGGGCATCACGCCGGAAAAACTCGCCGCTGCCGGCGATGACCTGCTCCGCGCCGCCGGATTTTCCGCGCCGAAAATCCGCACCTTGCGGGCAATCCAAGAGGCGGCGCTTTCCGGCCAGCTAGACCTCGCCTCGCTCGAACGCCAAAGCGCCGATGACGCCATTCCCGCCCTTTGCGGCATCAAAGGCATCGGCCCCTGGACCGCCGAAGTCTACCTCTTGTTTTCGGCCGGCCACCCGGACATCTTCCCGGCCGCCGACCTCGCCCTGCAGGAGGCGGCCCGCCTCGCCTTCGCCCTCGATGCCAGGCCGGCGCCGCGCGATCTGCGTGTCATGTCGGACGCCTGGTCGCCCTGGCGAAGCGCCGCCGCGCGGCTCCTCTGGGCCTATTACAAGGTCAAGAAGGGCGGCAAGGCCACCGCCCCGGTTTAGCTTAAGCGTCCGGCGCGCTTGACAAAGTGCGGCGAATAGGGGCATGTGCACGCTACATCGATGGCCCGAGATTGCGCGATGAGCTGTTTTGTGCGGCTCCACATCTCCTGCACATTTCCGAAACCCCGTCTTCCCTGATAGCGCAGCGGCGGAGGCATATGCCCCGCGACCGGCCGGTCTTTACTGGCGGTAATGGCGCACGAGATTCAAAACCTTGACTGAGACTACTTTCGACGCGTTCGGTCTTTCCGAACCTATTCTCCGCGCTTTGCGCTCCGAAAACTTTGAAACGCCGACCCCCATCCAAGCGAAAGCCATTCCGATCCTGCTAGGGGGCGCGGATCTGATGGCGATGGCGCAAACGGGCACCGGCAAGACGGCTGCCTTCGGCTTGCCGCTCCTCGAAAAGGTTGCCGCGGCGCGCTTTCCGTGCCCGCCCAAGTCAGTGCAGGCACTCATTCTTGTGCCGACACGGGAGCTGGCACTGCAGGTTCATGCGAGCCTGACAGCCTTCGCGCGTAACCTCAAGCTGCGGCACGGAATTGTCATTGGCGGCGTGAAGATGAGCCCCCAAACCCGCCAGCTCGCCCAAGGCGTTCATGTGCTCGTCGCGACGGCCGGCCGGCTTATGGACCACCTCGGCGAAGGCAATGTGAAGCTCGACCGGGTTTCGATGCTGGTGCTCGACGAGGCCGACCGCATGCTCGACATGGGCTTCATCAACGATGTGCGGAAAGTCGCGAGCCTGTGCCCCAAGTCCCGCCAGTCGGCCATGTTCTCGGCGACCATGCCGCCCGAGATCGCAAAGCTCGCCGGCCAAATCCTAAACAAAGCTGAGCGCCTGCAAATCGCGCCATCCGGCACGGCCGCTGGGCGCATCGAGCAGAATGTGATCTTCGTCGGAAAAGCCGGCAAATTGCGGCAGTTGCACGAGCTTCTGGCAGACCCGGCGGTTTCGCGCGCCATCGTGTTCACGCGCACGAAGCACGGCGCGGACAAGGTGGCGGCGCATACCGGGAAAGCCGGGATCGTCGCGGAGGCGCTGCACGGCAACAAATCGCAGAATGCGCGGCAGCGTGCGCTCGCGCGGTTTTCCTCCGGCCAGGCGCGTATATTGGTCGCGACCGATATCGCGGCGCGCGGCATCGACGTGGATCAGGTCACGCACGTCATAAACTTCGACCTGCCGGAAGAGCCGGAAACCTATGTGCATCGTATCGGCCGCACGGCGCGGGCGGGCGCGGATGGGATCGCAATTTCCTTCTGCGATGCAGGGGAGCGCGGTGCGCTTCGTGCCATCGAAAAATTAACCGGCAAGCCGCTTATCGTGCTCGGCTCAAGCGTCGTTGAAACGGAGATGGAGCCTGCGCCGGCGAAAAAGCAGGGCCAAGCTGAAAGAGCAAGACCGGCGCGGCGGGAGCCTTCAAGGGCGAGAAATGACAACAACGCCAAGCCATCGCCAAGAGCCAGGACGCAAAGAAGCACGCAGGTGCCATCCGGAACGGTGAAATGGTTCAACCCGGCGAAGGGCTTCGGCTTTGTCGAGCTGGATGGCGGCGGCAAGGACGTTTACGTCCATATCAGCGAGGCCAAGCGTGCGGGGCTTGGCACGCCGCAGGAGGGGTTGCGGGTGAGCTTCGACGTCGAACGCGATGACCGCGGCCGGATGTCGGCGACGAATTTGCGCGCCGCATAACGGAGGCGCGCCGGCGCGCTTCTTGCTTACAGCGGTAGGCCGGGCGATTGGGACGGGTGTGGCTTATCACCTCCCCCAACGCCCATGCTTCGCGGCGTTGGAGCCGCAAAAGCATGTCTGGCGAAGCCGGCAGCACGCTCAGTTTCTGTAGTCTTGAACCTTCGTCGCCCGCAGGCCCGGGAGGCCATGCCGGTCGATCAAACGCTGCCAGCTCAGGAACTCGTCGATGGTGAGCTTGTAGCGCTTGCAAGCGTCGTCAAGGCTTAGGAGACCGCCGCGCACGGCGGCGACAACCTCCGCTTTCCTGCGGATTACCCAGCGCTTGGTGTTCGGCGGGGGAAGATCGGCAATTGTCAGCGGGCTGCCGTCGGGCCCAAGGACGTAACGCAGACGGGGACGGAACATATCGGTCATAGTACTCTCACACGCGATCAAGACCTCAAAGCACTCTAGTCGCATTCGCTTAAAACGTGCTTAACGCGAACGGCCTAAAAAACTTTTTCTTCGCAACCGATAATAGAGCATATATTGAATACAGCTTAAGGCTGAACTCAACTTGATGGGGCTATATCCGTTTGCACTTATGATGCTGCCGCCGTATGACTTCAGTAAGCACCCTATCGTCATGAGCATGTTAAATGCCACCAGTTAACGAAGCGCTGGCACGCGAGGCTCATCTGGCTGCCGCACCGGCTCTTGCACCGGAAAGTTTGGGGCTCAGCGGCCGTCCCAGCGAGCACCGGATCGTCGTTGCGATGTCGGGTGGAGTGGATTCGTCGCTGGCGGCAGCATTGATTTCGGCCGCGGGCTACGAAACCGTCGGCATTACGCTTCAGCTTTACGACCACGGAGCTGCACTGGCGCGTAAGGGCGCCTGCTGCGCTGGGCGGGACATTATGGATGCGAGGCGCGTGGCGGACATGCTCGGCATCGCGCATTACGTGCTGAATTACGAGGACCGTTTCCAAGAGTTGGTTATCTCCGATTTCGCGTCGAGCTATCTCGCGGGCGAGACGCCGATCCCCTGCGTGCGCTGCAATCAGGGCGTGAAGTTCACCGATCTTTTGAAGACCGCGCGCGAGCTTGGGGCCTCGGCGCTGGTGACGGGGCATTATGTGCGAGGCAGGCTGGGGCCGGATGGCTGGGAAATGTATCAGGCCCAGGACGCCTCCCGCGATCAAAGCTATTTCCTGTTCGCGACCACGCAAGAACAGCTCGATTTTTTGCGCTTCCCGCTGGGCGCCCTTCGAAAATGCGAAACCAGGGCGCTTGCGGCAAGCCTTGGCTTGCCCGTGGCTGATAAACCCGATAGTCAGGACATATGCTTCGTTCCCACCGGCGATTATGCGGGCGTCATCCGCAAGCTGCGGCCGGAAAGCGCGGAGCCGGGCGAGATCGTGCATGCCGATGGTACTGTTCTCGGGGAACATCCGGGCATCGTAAATTTTACCGTTGGGCAGCGTAAGGGGCTTGGAATTGCGACCGGCGAGCAGCTTTTCGTGGTTCGCATCGAACCTGCGTCTCGCCGCGTGATCGTGGGGCCGAGGGAGATGCTGCGCACCGTGCGCATACGCCTGCGGGAGATGAACTGGATCGGCCCCGGCACTTTCAGCAGCGCCGCGGCGGAAAAACGCGCGCTTTTCGTCAAGGTGCGCTCGACGCAGGAGCCGCGCCCGGCACGCCTTATCTCAGACGCCGCCGGAACTTGCGTCGAATTGGACCACCCCGAGTTTGGGGTAGCGGCCGGTCAGGCATGTGTGCTTTATGACGACGGAAGTGGCGGGGCACGCGTTCTGGGTGGCGGTTTCATCGCTTCGGCAACGGGATAGAGAGTATGGAAAAAGTTCTTCAACAGCCTCGCCTCGACGAGGATGCGGTGCGCCTCGCCTACAGGGCCTGGGCGCCGATCTACGACTACAGTTTCGGCGTGGTTGCTGGGCCGGGCCGGAGACTCGCCGTATCGAAGCTGAACGAGTTTAATGGCCACGTCCTCGAAGTCGGCGTCGGCACCGGGCTTTCCCTGCCTCGCTACAAGCCTGGGCTTGAAGTGACCGGGATCGACCTTTCGCCGGATATGCTGGAGAAAGCGGCGGATCGCGTGGGCAAGCTTGGCCTCAAGCGCGTTAAGCTGAGTGTAATGGACGCAGGCGATCTTTCTTTCGATAACGAAACCTTCGATGCCGCCGCGGTTATGTTCGTCATGACAGTGGTGCCGAACCCCGCCGCGGTGATGGCGGAGATGCGGCGCGTTCTGCGCCCCGGCGGGTCGGCGATCGTTATCAATCACTTCAGCCGCGAACAGGGCATGCGCGCGGCAGCCGAGCGCGGACTCGCGCGCTTTTCGCACAATCTCGGCTGGCATCCAATTTTCCCGATTAGCACGATCACGCGCTGCCCCGGATTCCGCCTGGTCGAAGCCATAGATGTGCCGCCGTTCGGGCTTTTCACGCTCCTGCGCCTGGAAAAGGTTGGGTGAGACTGCCCGCGGCATGACGGCTTTCCTTGACGGCGCCGCCGGCCGTTCTTATACATTGCGGATGCGATGGCGGCGTTAGCGTCGCTAATCGATGCCATCTATTGGCGGAGTAGCTCAGCTGGTTAGAGCAGCGGAATCATAATCCGCGTGTCGGGGGTTCGAGTCCCTCCTCCGCTACCAACAAAATCAAGCACTTACACGGCTCATCTGCTGAGCGCGCCGCTCTGTCGCGCGTGGCGTGGCCGCAAGCTCCCGATAGCTCGCATAGGTGACGTTATTGCGCTCCGCCCAGTTGCCGGCAGACAGAAGATTGCCCGAACGGGCGGTCAATTGCGCTTCTGCTGGGCGCAACTCGCTTCAACAGCCGCTGCGCTGAAGACATTAGCAACTTCCTGAGTTTTTTGCCATTTAGCCGAACTGCCAGTGCTCCCAGGAGCGCATGCGGAAGGCAAGGAAGCCAGCCGCCGGCGCAAAGCGCGGGCGCGGCCGTCCACAGGATAAGCAGCCCCGGGCCTTTTTCCGCCCACGCGAATCGCACTACCACAAGTTGTGCGCGCACTGCTACGGCTACCCAATATCGCATCTTATGCGTGGGAAGCCCGGTTCCAGGGGCGGAGCACTGCTTAGGTAATGCTTCTCTGTTATTCTGTTGGGTTTCACATGTACTGGCGAAGCTGATTGGCGGGGCTATTTCGATCCGCCGACGTGAAGGAGAAAACCGGTGCGGCGCGATCGGATTGCAAAGGCGGCAAACGACATTAGAGAAGCGCTCCATGCTGCGCAGGTTCGCGAATTGTTGCGAGCCGTGCGCACGGGGCAGGGAGCCGAGGATGGGACCCGCACGGTGCGCGTTCTCCGTTCCTATCAGGAGTTTGTGCGCTACTATCATAAGTTCGGCGATCAGGAAAAAAGCCTTCTGGTCTCGCTTGGGCTGGGCCCGTTGCTTGAGGCCGAATTCTGGTGCGGGCTGATCGATGGCAACCCCTCGCTGGACCGCAAGATGCTGTCCGACGTGGAGGTTGCCGCCTATAATTTGATGTTCGTGATGCCGAAGCTTAGCGAGCTTCTGGTCCAGGACACAGGCAAGGGGGACTTTGTCGTTTCCGACACCCGCGGAAGAGAGCGGCAGCTCAGCTCCTTGCTCGTTTTGGTGGCTGAGAAGGAGCGGTCGCTCACCGATCCGAATGTACTCATCGCGCTCATCCGGTCCATGGACAAGCTTTACAAAGGATTGGCCGTCCTCCACGGGGAGAAAACCGTGGGTATTGCCATCGGCTCAATCGACTCCGGCAATGCAAAATCGTTCGATTTCTTTGGCGCTAGCGCCATCATGGAGGAAATCGATACCTTGCTGGCTAGCATTTGGGACTGGGTCAAGTATTGCTCCGAGGACAGCTTGCGCTACCAGATCGAGTTGGCGATGGTCGCTGCCGGGTTTGTCGCGCGCGTCAAGCGGGCACATGCGCTCGTCAGCGAGGAGGAGGCGCAAAGGGCTACGCGCGTCGTCGCGAAGTCGATTGAGATGCTGTTCCGCTGCGGGGCCTATACCGAGGCGATGGACGCGACGCGCGAAACCAGGGCAAGCCGTATCCTGGCACCCAAGGGGCGGATGGTGGAGATCAAGGAAAAGGCCGCGGAAATCGAGGTCAAATTCGATGAGGCCCGGACTGCCAGCGAGCATTCGCCTTGGCCTTCAGGAGCTCCGATCCAAGGTCCCTCCACCGCGATCTCCGGTATCCTGAGCAGCATAAAAGACGGGCTTGAGCTGGAGGAGGAGGCCGCTTGAGTCTGCCTCATTTCCGCGAAGGCGGAGGGGCATGAATTTGGCGCCGGACGGTGTAACGAACTGAGGGAATCTCCCCTCATCCTGTCCTTCTCCCCATAGGAGAAGGGACCCTTGAACTACCCGCAGCGGAATTTCTAGCGTCCCCTCTCCCATGGGGAGAGGGACAGGGTGAGGGGAGATCCCTCAGTTGGGCCTAGCGGTCGCTGCGGGTCAGGGGCAAAGCCCGTCCTTCGCCAGTGCGTCGCGGGCTTCGCCCTTTTTCCCGCAAATGGGCCTTGCCGTTTCGAGGGCTTCCGCCTCTTTGCCGTTCTCGTTCAGCGTCTGGGCCAAGTTCGCGCGGAGGAACTCTTCAAGCTCCGGCTTGAAGAATGTCCGCAGCATTTTGTCTTCCGAAAGGGCGGCCTTCCACTCCCTCTCCGCGCCCGCGCGGTCCCCGGCATCCAGGAGCGCAAGTGCCCGGTACATATGCGAGCGCGGGTCGCGGGGGTATGACGCGACGAGGCTGGCGGAGTTCGCCTTCGCGGCCCGGTCCTGCTTAATCTCCCACGCCGGAATGAGGTTGGAGGAGAGATCGTACTCGCTGTATCCCTTCGCGATCTCAACGCCGCTGTAGAGCACGCCCGCGATAAAGGCGGCGGCCAGCGCCCAAGCGGCTCCTCTCAGGGGCGGCAGAACCTCGCCGGGGCGCCACACAAGCACCAGTAGGCCGCCAACGGCCGCGCCGCCAATGGCGCCACCCAAATGGGCGGCATAGTCGATCCTCTCGCCGGTGAACGCGCCGAACAGCGGGAGCATGGACGGGATGAGAACGCGCAAGGAGCCGGAGATCAAGTAGGTGCGCATCGGCGAGGCCACGGGATAGCGGTAGGCCACGGCGAAGGCGGCTGCGAACAGGCCCATGATGGCGCCCGAGGCACCCACCGATATGAGCGTCTCGGGGTTGATAAGCAGCGACATCGCCGAGCCGGTAACGGCGCTTACCGCGAACACGCCCGCGAACCAGGCGCGGCCGATCACGTTTTCAAGCACCACGCCGGCAAAGAACAGCGCGATGCCGTTGAAGGCGATGTGGATCAAGCCGCCGTGCAAGAGCGGCGCGGAGAAGAGCCGCCACCATTGCCCGTCTTCGAGCACCAGGGCTTTGTCGAGAGCGCCAAGCGCGGCCAGCGTCCTGATACCGGGGTCCAACAGCCCGCTCGTTGCGCCAACGCGAAAGGCGTACTCGCAGGCGAATACGGCGAGCAGCGCCGCGAGCAGTCCGTAGGTTAGAATGAGGGGCCGGCGCTCCGGCGGCACGGGGAGCGGCTTGGGCATCGTGCCGGTGCTCGCGAGCCTTGGGTTTGTCATAAGTCCCCTCTGGGTTGGTTCATCAGACCTCTGATGAACAAGAGCATGGCGCGCGCCGTGGGCGCCGCGTTCGTCCATAGCTCCCGCGTGGACGGGCCGGCCGCCACCGCCGAGATCAGTACCTTCGAAAGGGGGGAAATGCTCCTGAGCGGCTTGAGCCGTTCCTTTTCCTCCGCCGCAACCGCCGCTTCGCCCACTTCAATGACGGTAATGTCAACCGGCAGCTTCCTGCCGCCCCCGGCGCCGGTATAACGCAGACAATCCATGCCGATCCGATCCAGCTCTTCCTTGCCCAGTTCGAAGCGGCGCCAAGGTTTGGCCTCCCGGTCCACGATGGCGACGATGGACATCGTCAGCCCGTATGAAAGCGTGAGCACCGCGTCGCAATGCGCGAGCAGCTCCTGCGCTTCCGGGACCGTGCCAAGCCGGTAGCCTTTCCTTGCGATGAGGGCCTTCGCGAGATAGGTCGCGAAGCTTTGCTCTGCCGTTCCGCCGCTGCCGTCCATTGAGTGCTACCTCCTTCCGTTAGCTTAGGCACTGTCTGGGCGAATGTGGGGAGGCGAATGCCAAAATCGGAGCAGGAAAAATTAGATGGTAATGTCTGCCGCGCCACTATCCGGTATTGAGCTAATTTAGCACAAGTGATTTGATAAACCGTTAAATGCGGAGCGAGGCATAACGCATTGAAAAGGCGCCATAATTTGCGTGAGCGTTGCCGCTTCGGACTGCGCTTTTCAGGCGCTGGATTGGTTAATTCGAAAGTTGCGCGTATATTTAAACGGATTTTGGAAGCGTGGAATCGGGCCAAAAACGCGAAAAGATTCGCAAAAAGTGGCGGGCGAAAAATATAAGCCGCGCGCGTTTACCATGCTCGCGTTAAGCATGTTGCGTCCGTAGGCCAAGCTAACCTTTCATTAACCCGGTGTGAAATCCACAGCCGTCATCCCGGAACGGTGCCGAGCGCCGTATCCGGGACCTTCAAGGCCGCCGGCATTCGTGACGATCCCGGACAACGCCGTGGGCGTTTCCGGATGACGACGGCGGAAGCGATCGAGCGGATTTGGTATTATCCGGGACCGTTACGAGCGCCGGCGCGCACGGGATGACGCGAGAAAAAAACGGCGCCCGCAGGCGCCGTTGGTCCCTCTTCTGGCAAGGTTGACGCTACTTGAGCGGAAGCGGCGGCGGCGGCGCGTTGAAGTAGTAGTTCAAGCCCACGCGGACGGTGTTGAACGCGACATCCGAGCTACCCGTGAGATTTCGACATCTAGTATCGCCCGCGGTAGCGCAGGGTGTGGCCGCTGATGCCCCCGTGCCGAAGGAGGTCTGTCCGGGGCCGCCAGAGATTGTGCCAAGATCGATATATTGGTACTCTCCCTTTAGCGACCAGTTCGGGCTGAGCTTAACTTCTATGCCGGCACCCGCGACCCACCCTGTATTGGTAGCCGAGTTTGAGACCACGGCGTGTTGCGGGGTATGTAGAAACGGGGCAGTCCCGTTGAAGAGGATGGCATTATCGGTATATGAATAGGACGTGCGAACGCCGCCAGCGGCGAAGCCTCCTGTGCCGTAAATCAGCGTATTGCCAAAGGCGTAGCCGAGCCGTCCGCGCACTGTGCCGAACCAGTCCACATCAAGTTCGCTTTTACCCGCGCAGTCGCCGAGGGGAAGGCCTCCGGGGAAAAAGTGCGTAGATCGGCAAACGCCGGCTGGCCCCGCCGTCCCCCCGTGACAAACGGAGGAGTTGCAGAGAATCCGATTGGATTGAATATGGACTGCGCTCCGCTGCCCATGATGTTTGAGCCCTGAAGATCGGCCTCGGCGCCGACCACCCAAGAGCCGAACTGGAAGTTATACCCAACCTGACCGCCCCCGAAGCCCCCGGCGATTGTGTCGGTGCCCAAGAGAGTGGAATAAGTCCTGGGTTCAGTGAATGCCGGGGTTGTAAAGGGGGTGGGGCGGAACACATCCTCGCTGAACCCCAGGCCGCCATTGCCGCCATAGCCGCCGTTGACGCCGAGATAGAAGCCGGCCCAGGAGGGCGGCAGGGCCACCGCCGCATATGGAGCCGGTGGCATATAAATGTCGGCCGCGAAGGCCGATGAAACCAGCGCAACACTGGTAACAGCACTCAACAACACTCTGCGATACATGACACTCCCCGTGAGAACCTTGGAAACTGGCCACCATGGGGGAGTATGTGAAGTTTACCTGTGGTTGTACACGAACCGGCAGAACGCGCTGGTTGCAAAACCCATTTTCCTCCCCGAATGGACGCGGGAAATGGCCTTACGGTGAATATTTACTTACCGCCGCAAAGGAAAAGCGGCACTTCCCGGCGCCGCCTTCGGCAGCAGAACAACGGAAGCAAGTCCACCGGCCAACCGGCATTCGCCATCGCCGCCGGCAGCTTCTTCGCCGCGCCTGAGCATTCGGCAAATGCCGCTACGGCAAAAATAGCACTATACACAAGTAATTTTGTACAAGGACATTTTGACGCTCCCCGCCGGGCTTCAAGTTGTAATAAAGATAGAAAGTATTTCGCACATTGGGGAGGCGCAATACGCGGTATGCGGGCATAAGAGTGTAACATCAACCTTAAGTAATACCGTGGGGTACAGTAATGAGAATGTTTCGTTTTGCTTTGGTCTTGGCGGCAGGTGCGGCCATGCAGTTCGCTCCTTTGAGCCAGCCAGCTTCCGCTGCCGATTTGGGCGGCGGCTACAAGGACACACCGTATGTCGTGATGCCGTGGCAGGGTCTCTATTTCGGCGCGCATGCGGGCGGCGCTTCGAGCAGCGCCAGTGTGCATGATAGCTTCGACTACGTAGGGGATCCCAATTTTAACAGTAGCGGCAGCAGCGGCGGCCTTATTGGCGGCGGACAAGCTGGATACAACGTTCAGCAGGGCCATCTCGTGTTTGGCCTGGAAGGCGATATCGGTTATCTGGGTATATCGGCGAAGTCGTCTGGTGCTTATACTCCCTCGCTTAGTCCTAATCCGTTTAATACCATGTGCGGAATTTACCACGCGAGCGATGGGCACGTATGCGATATAAGCGGTCAATATAACACATCCGGCGGTTTATATGGCGACCTAACCGGCCGCCTCGGCTATGCGACGGATCGAGTGCTCTTTTACGGCAAGGGCGGCGTTGCGTTCCTTAACGCCGACACCAAAGCAAACTACAAGGGCGGAAGCACTGCGCTTCTTAACACGAATTCCTATTTCAACTTCGACCACAGCGATACGCTTGTGGGGTGGACCATCGGCGCCGGCGCCGAATATGCTGTGAATCCAGCTTGGTCTATCAAAGCCGAATACCAGCACTTCGACTTCGGAAACATGTCCTATAACTATAGCGGCAACTATACCTATCCGGGCGTCTGCTTTGGAACTTGCATAGCCCATCTTACAAACGGCAAGAACGAAGTTTCGGTCACCGCAGACACAATCAAGGTGGGCGTGAACTACCATGTCGGCAATTAAGGCCGGCTGAAATAGCAGAAGGCAATGCCGGGCGGACGCGATGCCAGCGCGTCCGCATCGTAACGCCGCCGCATACACCGGGCTGAACCCGGCGCAATTGTGATCCCCCAAGGCGAGTTCAGCCGCTGCTTCCGTCATTGCGAGGCCGATGGCCGAAGCGATCCACAAAGCACCGGGACAGCGTGCGGCTTACCCCTCATCCTGTCCTTCTCCCGCAAGGGGAGAAGGAACCCTAGAATTACCCCCTACGCCCGGGATAGGGCACTTCCCCTCTCCCCTTGCGGGAGAGGGGCAGGGGTGAGGGGCAGCCAAGACGATATTTGACCAAACCGCCGCCCGCCGGCAGCCACGCCCGTTGCGCAAATGGAACTGCGGCAAAAAAATCACGCCGGCGAAGCATCTCCGTGTGAAGACTTAATGACACTCCCAGTTTTAGCTCGGAGTGGTATTAGATAAGTCAGAATTCACGCGCGCACTGGGGGCTCGATACACGCGAGAATTGCGTTAGTGCTGCGTTACAACCATAAGTAAGCTATGTGGGGCACAGTAATGATAAAGTCTCGTTTCGCACTGATTTTGGCTGCGGGGGCAGCCATGCAATTCGCTCCTTTGACTCAGCCGGCTTCCGCGGCCGACCTGCCTGGCGGCAGCCTTAAGGACACGCCGTATGTGGTCGTGCCCTCCTGGCAAGGTCTCTATTTCGGCGGGCATGCCGGCGGTGTGTGGGGCAACACCAACGTGCACGATCACTTCGATTACGTCGGGGATCCTGAGTTTAACGGCAACCTTGGCAGCACGGGCTTCATCGGCGGCGCACAGGCCGGCTACAACATCCAGCGCGGCCACTTCGTGTTCGGCCCGGAAGCCGATATCGGCTATCTCGGTATATCGGCGAGCAAGTCGAAAAACAACACCCCCGGCTCTTGCACCGCTTACTATAGCAAGGGCCCCGGTACATATGATCCTAAAACGGGCCTGTACTCCCAAGACTATAGTGGGCACCTATGCGAGGTGGACGCAAAATATTCCACCTCCAGCAGCTTATATGGCGATCTGACTGGCCGCCTCGGCTACGCAACCGGCCAAACGCTTTTTTATGCCAAGGGCGGCGCCGCACTTCTGAACGCCGAGCTGAAGTCGGCCTATAAGGGGGGGAATGCTGGTGCTGAACAGTGGCATACCTTTAATTTCAGCAACAGCGACACGCTTGTAGGTTGGACGCTTGGCGGCGGCGCCGAATACGCGTTGAGTCCATCCTGGTCTCTGAAGGCAGAATATCAGCACTTCGACTTTGGAAAAGCGTCGCATTCGTATAAGGACTGTCACGGCATCCCAGGCACCTACTCCGATCCAACCTACGGTGTTTGTCCGCCTGCTAATTCTACCGGCAGCAATCATTACACGTCCACGATCAACGGCAAGACGGATGTTTCGATCACCGCGGATGCTGTGAAGCTGGGCATCAACTACCATCTCGGCAACGACGCCGGAATGAAATAGCAGGGGGGCTATGGCGGGCGGACGCGCTGTTGCCGCGCGTCCGCTTCGTAATGCCGCCGCATGCCGCGCTAGCCTTGCTTTACATCGCGCAAGGCGCCTTCCGCTTCGCCGGCACAGCATCTCAACTCATTGGGAACAGTGCTCGATAAGCACGCCGCTTGCTGGCTGCGCTCCACAGCGCGTGGATAAAACTGCGGCAAAAACATCACGCCGTATGCGTCATTTCGATGTGACGGCTTCATGACGCAACAAGTTTTTGCCAAGAGTGGTAATAGATAAAGCAATATCCCTGCGCATTGTGGCAGGTATACGCGCATCGGTTGGGGTTAGCTTACGTTGCCACTATAAGTAAGCTATGTGGGGTGCAGTAATGAGGGGTTTTCGTTTCTGGCTTATCTTGGCGGCGTGCGGGGCCATACAGTTCGCGCCCTTGAGCCAGCCGGCATCCGCGGCGGATTTTGGGGGCATGAAAGACGACACGCCCTATGAGTTCGTCCCCATGTGGGGCGGTTTCTATTTCGGCGCGCATGCAGGCGCCGCTCTCACGAACACCGGCGTGAATGACTCCTTCAATTATGTGGGGGACCCCAGTTTTAACGGCAGCCTTAGCAATCCGAGCCTAATGGGCGGTGCCCAGACCGGATACAACTACCAGTACGGCCACATGGTGTTCGGCTTGGAAGGCGATGTCGGCTACCTCGGTATATCGGCAAGCAAAACCGCCAACGGCCTCACAACCAAGGACGGCAGTTGCAAAGGCCAATATGGGTTGCACGATTCTGTACCATACAGCGGGCAGATGTGCGCAGTAAACGCGAAATATTCCGTCTCTAACGATTTGTATGGCGACCTTACCGCCCGCTTCGGCTACTTGATGGGGCGCACGCTCCTTTACGTGAAGGGCGGCGCGGCAATTTTGGACGCGGATTTCAAAGCAAATTATTCCGGCGGCAACTGCACGGTGGACAATAGCTGCGGCAGCGGATGGTCCGGGCACCCCGTGTACCAGACTACACCGGCACGCTCCACATTCAATTTCGACCACAGCGATATGCTGCTGGGCTGGACCGCTGGAGCAGGTGCCGAATACGCTTTGAGCCCCTCTTGGTCCATCAAGGCCGAATACCAGCACTTCGACTTTGGAAAGATGTCATATTCGTACAAGGGCTGTTACGGCATCAGCACCACAGGCAAATACCCCGATTCAAGCTATGGCAAATGTCCGGCTGCTAATTCTCCATACAGCAATCACTACACGTCTACTATCGACGGCAAGACAGAGGTTTCGGTCACCGCCGACGCGGTTAAGATCGGTATCAACTACCACCTCAACAACGAAGCCGAGCTGAAATAGTTAAAGGGCAACAGGTGGGCGCGCCGTTCCCGCGCGTCCGCCTCATATTGCGCAGTGGTCCCGGAAACGCTGGAGGCGTTATCCAGGATCGTTACGAACTCAGACCGGCATTTTTTTGCGATCCCGGATAAACGCTGAAGCGTTTTCCGGGATGACGAGAACCGGCGCCCGGTTTCAGATCAAAACATCGCCGCATGCACCCGGTCGGGCGGGTTGTGCCCGTCGAGGAAGGTGCGGATGTTGATGATGACCTTCTCGCCCATGTCGAGGCGGCCTTCGAGCGTCGCCGAGCCCAGGTGCGGCAGCACCACCACCTTCGGATTCTTCAAGAGCTTCGGATTGATGGCCGGCTCGTTCTCGAACACATCGAGCCCCGCGCCCCCGATCTCGCACGCTTCCACCATCCGCGCCAGCGCGTTCTCGTCGATCACCTCGCCGCGCGCGGTATTGACGATGTAGGCCGTGGGCTTCATGAGCTTAAGCCGCCGCGCCGACAGCAGATGGAAGGTCGCGGGCGTGTGCGGGCAGTTCACCGAGACGATGTCCATATTGGCGAGCATCTGGTCGAGGCTTTCCCAATAGTTCGCCCCCAACTCCTCCTCCACGGCGGCAGGCACGCGGCGCCGGTTGTGGTAATTGATCGAGAGCCCGAAAGCCTTCGCCCGGCGCGCAACCGCGCGGCCGATCCGGCCCATGCCGATAATGCCGAGCTTCTTGCCCCAAATCCGGTGGCCGAGCATCCAGGTCGGCGACCAGCCGTGCCATTCGTGCCCCCCAGACAGATAATCGGCGCCCTCGACAAGCCGGCGCGGAACCGCCAGGATCAGCGCCATGGTCATGTCGGCGGTATCCTCCGTCAGGATGCCCGGCGTGTTCGTGACGATAATGCCGCGGTTGCGTGCGGTTTCGAGGTCGATGTTGTCGACGCCGGTGCCGTAGTTGGCGATAAGCTTCAACTGAGGCCCCGCCAGCGAAAGAAGCGCCTTGTCAATTCTATCGGTTACGGTAGGAACGAGCACGGCGGCCGTGCGCATGGCAGCCGCCATCTGGTCCCGCGTCATTGGCGCGTCGGCCTGGTTGAGCGTCACGTCGAACAGCTCGCGCATGCGTGCCTCGACGAGCTCGGGAAGTTTGCGGGTAACGACGACTTTTACATTTTGTGTGGTCATTGGGTGCCCGGATTGGCCGTTTCTGCTACATGGATCTAGGAGACGCAATTTCGCTCTAGTTTATCTACCAGATACGGCTCAGGATGACAAAGGCTCCCATTAGCTGCGGTATTTTAGCCGCGATAACGCTGGCTTGGACGGTTGCGGCTTCGGCTCAGGATAGCACTGGCCGCAAGCCGGGCGCGGTCACGGGCTTGGCGATTCCGCGATTCGTCAGCCTGAAGGCCAGCGAGGTGAACGCCCGCGCCGGACCGGGCGCCGAGTATCAAATCGCCTGGGTATACAAGCGCGCGGGGCTGCCCGTGGAGGTCTTGGCCGAGTTCGACAACTGGCGGCAGGTGCGCGACAGCGACGGCGTCACCGGCTGGGTCGCGGCGCCGCTGTTGAGCGCCCGGCGCACCGCGATGGTCGCCCCCTGGATCAAGGAGCGCACGGTTTTCGCGCTTACGGCCACCCGCGGCGGCTCCTCCGAGGTGGCGCAAATCGAGCCCGGCGCCATTGTGGATATCATGACCTGCGACGGCGAAGCCTGCGAGGTCTATGCGGGGCAGCAAAAGGGCTGGGTGCCGCAGAAAAACTTGTGGGGCGTGTATCCGGGCGAAGCGGTGAAATAGTAGCGCATCGGATAACGCCGCTGGCGTTTCCGGGATTTGATTACCTCCATGTTTCCGCTGCGATGGATCGCAGAGTTTCGTTTCGCCGCAGCGTCGTCCTCGCGAAGGCGGGGACCCATTTCAGCCCTTGTTCCTACGCCTGAGCTGGATACCCGCCTTCGAGCAAACGCGCCAACACAGCGCTAAGCTGCATAATGAACTGGGCGAATCTCCCCTCACCCTGTCCCTCTCGGCAAGCTCGCCTTGGCGAGCTTGCAACTTATAGCGTCCGCATTCGCAAGCGAATGCGGATGGGGGAGAGGGGACGCCTTCTCAACGGCCGCGACCGGACTCCCTCTCCAGCCGCATCCGCTTGCGGATGCGGCCACGCCGAGACGCAAGCTCGCCAAGGCGAGCTTGCGGGGAGAGGGCTGGGGTGAGGGGAGATTCGCCGGGTTCGTTACGCTATCCGCCGCTAAGATAGCGCCCATGCCCCTTCGGGGGAATGACGCCCCCGAAGCGCTGAGGCCAATCTCAAACGCCACAGCGCTTACGGTATTGCCATAAGTCCTGCCCTTTTCTGTCATTGCGAGCAATCCAGAAGCAACAAGTCCGGCGCCAGTTTCTGGGCGCCCGCGGCGGCCAAGGCAGCCTCGCGATGACGGGCGTTGTATCGGGACGGTCAAGACCTGGGGCGGCCGGTATAAGACCTATGGCCGGCATGCCCGGGCCCCTCTTGCCGTCATGATTAGGGATGGCCGGATCATCCAGACAAGGCATTGAAAGCATTGCCGTTTATGGGCTGCCGCATCAAGCGCGGCCCCGGCAATTGCGCCATTTCCGCGCAACCGCCCTCTTCAAATGGCGGAAGTGCCACCGGGCTGTATCTTAAGTTGGATTGCAATTATCTGCGATCGAAACGAAAAGTAATCCGCATCTTAAGAAAGAGCTAACTGCTTACTCCCGGAGGAAACCGATGCAGCAATCGGCCTACCATTCCATAGCGGAAAATCCGAAGTTCAAGGAGCTGGTTCGCGGCCGCTCCACCTTCGCCTGGACCCTGTCCATCCTCATGCTTCTTGTCTATCAAGCCTTCATTCTGCTCGTCGCATACATGCCCGGCTTTCTCGCCACGCCCCTCTGGCAGGGCTCGGTTGCCACCATCGGTATCCCAATCGGTCTCGGCGTCATCGTTTTCGCCTTTATCGTCACGGGAATTTACGTTGGCCGGGCGAACACCCGCTACGACGAGATGACACGCGAACTCATCCAGGAGGTCACGAAATGAATTTTAAGAAAGGTATTGCTCCCGTAGCGCTGGGGCTTGCGGCAAGCGCCTTTTCGATATCGCCGTCGTTCGCCGACGCCGTTGCAGGCGCCGTCGAAAAGCAGGGTTTGAATATCGAAGCTATCGTCATGTTCGCTGTGTTCGTGGGTCTGACCCTGGTCATCACCTACGTCGCCGCCAAACGGACGAAATCGGCATCCGACTTTTACGCGGCGGGCGGCGGCGTCACCGGCCTGCAGAACGGCCTCGCCATGGCGGGCGACTATATGTCGGCGGCGTCGTTTCTGGGAATTTCGGGCCTTGTGTTCTCCACCGGTTACGATGGGCTGATTTATTCCGTCGGCTGGCTTGTGGGCTGGCCCATCATCCTGTTCCTGATCGCGGAACGGCTGCGCAATCTCGGCAAGTACACCTTCGCGGACGTTGCCTCTTTCCGGCTCGATCAAACCTGGATTCGCATCCTATCGGCGATCGGAACGTTTGCCGTGGTTGCGTTCTATCTGATCGCGCAGATGGTTGGCGCGGGCAAGCTGATCCAGCTCCTGTTCGGGCTCGATTACCTGCACGCCGTCGTGATCGTCGGCACGCTGATGATCGTCTACGTTGCCTTCGGCGGCATGAAGGCCACGACCTGGGTGCAGGTCATCAAGGCCTGCCTCTTGCTGTTCGGGGCAACGCTCATCGCGCTCCTCGTGCTGATCAAGTTCCACTTTAACCCCGAGGCGCTGTTTGCCGAGGCAACCAAGGTCCATCCGAAGGGCGTGTCGATCATGGGGCCGGGCAATCTTATCAAAGACCCCATCTCCGCGATCTCGCTCGGCCTTGCTCTCATGTTCGGCACGGCCGGCCTGCCGCACATCCTGATGCGGTTTTTCACCGTCGCCGATGCCAAGCAGGCCCGCAGGTCGGTGTTCTTCGCGACAGGCTTCATCGGTTACTTCTACATCCTGACCTTTATCATCGGGTTCGGCGCCATCGCGCTTCTGATGAGCGATCCGTCGTTCTTCAAGGAAGGGAAGATTGTAGCCACGGGCTTGCTCGGCGGCACCAACATGGCGGCGATCAATCTGGCCAAGGCTACGGGCGGCTCGCTGCTCTACGGCTTTATCTCCGCCGTGGCATTCGCGACCATCCTTGCGGTGGTGGCAGGCTTGACGCTCGCAGCCGCTTCCGCGGTTAGCCACGACCTCTACGCCTCGGTTATCGCAAAGGGACGCGCTTCCGAGAAGAGCGAGGTTAACATCTCCCGTATCTCGGCGATAGCCATCGGCATCCTGGCCATCTACCTTGGCTATATGTTCGAGAAGATTAACGTCGCGTACATGGTGGGCCTCGCCTTCGCCGTGGCGGCGAGCGTCAACTTCCCCGTGCTTGTCATGACGATGTTCTGGCGGGGGACGACAACCCTCGGGGCTTTCGTCGGCGGCATGCTGGGGCTCATCACCTCGGCTGTGGGCGTGGTGATAAGCGATAAAGTCTGGGTCGCGACTCTCGGCAACCCCGCACCGCTAAAGATCTTCGGCTACGGCATCATCGACAACCCGGCGCTGTACTCGATGGCGATTGCCTTCGGCGGCATCTGGCTGTTCTCGATGCTCGACCGGTCGGCGAGCGCAAACAAAGAGCGCGAAGCGTTCGACGCGCAGTTCGTGCGCTCGGAAACCGGTATCGGCGCGTCTGCCGCGCACATTCACTAAAACGCGAAAGGGGCGGGAATATTCTCCCGCCCCTCTTTCATATTTTCCGCCGTCATCCCGGAAGCGCCGGAGGCGCTATCCGGGATCGTTACAGGCGCTGCGCCCTTTACGATCCCGTGTCTGCACAGCAGCATTCCATGCTGCAGCGCGCACGGGATGACAGAAACCGGCGGTGGAGCGCGAGCCGGAATTGGTATTATACTCGAACCGATTTACATAAGGCGCCACAATGCAGGGGTTCGACGCGCTCAATCCGCCATTCGACCGCCTGACCCATGCCGAGACGGAAGCGCTTCGCGGGGCAGTCGACATCGGCTATTTCGCACCCGGCAGCGTCATTGTCGAACGGGGCGGAAGCTCCGAGTTCCTCCACGTCATTATCAAAGGCGCCGTCGCCGAAAAGATAGGCGAGGAAACCCAGGCCCTGCTCGGCCCCAAGGACACCTTCGACAGCGAGGCCGTCGTGCATGGCTCGGCGAGCGCGAGCTTCGTCGCCGAAGAGGAAACGCTCTGCTACCTGCTGCCGCGCGTCCTGATCCTTGAGCTGGTCCAGAAAAATCAGGCCTTCGCCGCCTTCTTTTATTCCGAGCTGTCGCGGCGGCTCGACGCTTTTGCGGCGCATCGCAACCCGAGCGGGCTCGAGTCCGTGCTGCGCCTGCGGGTGAAGGAAGCCCGCTGCTCCGAGGCAGTTTTCATCGACGGCGCATGCACGATCGAGCAGGCGGCCCACGCGATGCGCGAGCACAATAACGACACGCTGTTCGTCCGCGATGGAGACCGTACCGGCATCGTCACCGGCATGAATTTGGGCAAGGCCGCCGTTATAGGGCGGCTGCCGCTTGAAACCCCGGTTCGCGAAGTCTGTCATTTCGACATCGCCGCGGTGGCCCCCGACGACTTCCTTTTCGACGCGCTGATCGCCATGACGCGCCACAAGAAGCGGCGTATCGCCATCCGCACGGCAAACAGCTATTCCGGCGTGCTTGAAGACATCGACATCCTCGAACTTTTTGCCGGCAATTCGCAACTCATCCCAGGCCGCATCGACCGCGCGAAAACCGTCGCGGAGCTTACACCCTGCGCGAGCGATATTCAGGCGCAGGTGCAGCGCTTGAACGAGCAGGGCGTCAAGGTCGAGGTGATCGCGGAGATAACCTCGACCCTGAACCGCAATCTCATGTCCAAGGTCTTCGAGCTTACCGCGCCGCCTTCGATCAAGGAGAATGGCTGCCTGTTCGTGATGGGCTCGGAGGGGCGCGCCGAGCAGACCGTGCGAACCGATCAAGATAACGGCTTGCTTCTCGCCGCTCCGGTGCCCGAAGCCGATCTTGCCAAGTTCCGGCAGGCGTTTACGGAATCGCTCGAAGCGTGCGGTTTTCCGCCCTGCCCCGGCAACGTCATGGTGCGAAACCCGGTTTGGTCCCAGCCCCTCGACAGCTTCCTCAGGCAGCTCAAAACCTGGATCATCGTCGGCGGCGGCGATAGCGCCATGAACCTCGGGATCTTCTGCGACTCCGTCGCCATCGCCGGGCAAAGCGACCTGCTCTTGCGGGCCAGGACGGCGTTCATGGAGATGATGCGCGGAGAGACGGCGCATCTTGCTCACTTTGCCAATCTGATCGACCTCTTTGCCAGCTCCGATATTGGCGCGTTCGCTAATCTCATGGTTTCGGTTGGGGCGCGCTCGGACGCGGTGGACATAAAGAAGGTGGGCACGTTCCCAATCGTTCACGGCACCCGGACCCTCGCCATCGAGAAGGGCATTCTCGAAACCCGGACCGTGGACCGGATCAATGCAATCGTGAACACTCGCATTTTCAGCACGGATTTCGCCCAGAACCTCATCAGCGCGCTGCATGTGTTCATGGAATTGCGGCTTCGGTCGCAGCTAAAAGCGCGCCGGCTTGGCAACATGGCGGGCGAGTCCATCGTTCACATGAACGAGCTAAGCGCGGGGGATCGCGACATCCTGCGCAATGCGATCCGCGTTGTCCGGGAGTTCCGCGAAATCGTGCGCCATCGCTTCAATCTCGGATATTTCTGATGATAGGCAATCCGGCCGGCAAAAGACCCCCTCACCCCAGCCCTCTCCCCAAGGGGAGAGGGAGTCCTGCCGCAGCTGTTGTTAAGGCGTCCCCTCGCCCCAACGGGGAGAGGGACAGGGTGAGGGGGTCTTTCCCGTCAGCTATCCAAAACAACCAGGCGGATCTGGCATGATAGGCCAAATGCTGCTCCGGTTGTTCTATCAGGCTTCGATTGGCGACCAGTCCTATCGCTTCCTGTTCAAGTCCCCGCCCCCTGGCGAAGCGGTCGCCATCGACTGCGAGACGACCGGGCTGAACATCGCGAAGGACGACATCATCACCATCGCCGCGGTTCGCATCAAAGGGGACCGCATTCTGACCAGCGAGGCGTTCGAGGTGGTGGTCCGGCCGGAAGCCAGGATCGCGCCGGACTCGATGAAAATCCACCGTCTGCGCGAGGCCGATGTCGAGCAGGAGAAGCCGATCCGCAAAATCCTCCGCGACCTTCTCTATTTCATCGGCTCGCGGCCGCTCGTCGGCTATTACCTCGAATTCGATATCAAAATGCTCGACAAGCACATCCTGCCGTTCATTCAGATCGGCCTGCCGAACAAGCGCATCGAGGTTTCCGAGCTTTATTACGAGCGGAAATACGGGAACGCCCCGCCCGGCACCGCCATCGACCTGCGCTTCACCTCGATCCTTCAGGATCTGGGCCTGCCGAACCTCGGGCAGCACAATGCGCTCAACGACGCGCTGATGACCGCCATGATGTATGTGATTTTGCGCGATATGCGCTGCCGCGGCGTGCGGGTTCCACGCGAGCGCACGCGGCCGATGCACGATGCCTGGGGCGCGTAACGCCAACCGGTGGCGTTGCATCCGGTTGGCCCCAAAAGCTGAATAATCCCCTTAGGTACACCTAAGGTTGTATCTATGCCGCGAATCATTTAGGTGGACAGCTCTGGCCGGGGCAAAATAGCCAGAGATAGTGGGGACCTCAAAAATGACGCGAGCGGCAGTTTTATTGGGCGCAGCAAGCGCTGCGGTGCTCTTTTCTTCAGCATTCGGCGCGGATATGTACAGCGCTCCCGAGGCCGCCGGCGGTTATAAAGACGGCCCTCTACCGTTTGTGAGCTGGGCCGGTTTTTACGCCGGCATCAATGGTGGCGGAGCCTGGGGCGATAGCAAAGACCTAATTTTTACCGACGGCGGATCGAGTAGCGCGGACGCAGGCAAATTACAAAGCACTGGCGGTTTTGGCGGCGGCCAGATCGGTTATAATTGGCAGGGTCTGTGGCACCCGCATTTGGTTCTTGGTGTCGAGGCCGACATTCAAGGCGCTGGCATTTCCGATCACTTCGTAAGAAGTGCGAGTTACTTTGGCACCACCGTATTCGATGGAAAGCAGGATGCCGATTTCTTTGGAACAGTACGCGGCCGCATTGGATATGCCTTCGACAAGGTATTTGTCTACGGCACAGGCGGCTTCGCTTATGGTGGCGTCAATACTCATATACAACTAACTAATCCAGGCTTTGCCAATAACCTTAGCAATAATGCAACCTTGACAGGTTTTGCGGCTGGCGGCGGTGTAGAATATAAAATTGCGCCACAGTGGTCTCTTAAAGCCGAATATCAATTTATCGATCTCGGGGACCAAAGGTTGAGCAATTTAGCAAGCGATCAGGTCCCCGACCGGACGAAGGTTGACGATCGCTTTCATACGGTTCGCGCCGGTATAAACTACTTCTTTCGCCCAGGTTACGAGCCTTTGAAATAAACCGATGCCTATTGGCCGTGCTTACGGCTGTTGCGGGCGTTTCGGAGCGCCGCACCTCGTCATCGAGAGCCGGATTGTCACGCCCTCGCCAGCTTCCCAGGTGTCAGCGCCCCTTGTTTCCGGGGGTGGGGAACGCCGTTCTCAACGTAGAACTTTAAGTCGTCAAACGTCTTCCTGATTACGCATAAGCGTCAGCCAATTTCAGCAGCCGGTATGGCATGGGCGGCGTCCTGAGGGAGACGTATGCAAGCCTGGCGATCATGGTTTCGAGCCGGTATCTGCGGTTGAACCGGTATTCGAATTCGGCGAGGTATCGCGGCACATGTTTGGCCCGCACGGCTCTGTAGGTTCCCACCATCGCGGCCTTGATGTTGCCAAGGACGGTGTTGACCCATTTGAACCGCGGGTTTTTGGCCGCTTTCGCTCCGCTGCCGGTCTTGATTGGGGTATGGGTGCATCCTGCCGCGGTCACGGCGGGAAAACAGCCGAGCGCATCGGAGACGATGTGAACGCCGGCGGCGAGCGCCGTGCCCGCGAGTTTGGCAATCGCAATCTTGCTGAACCCGGCAACGCGGCGAAGGATGATCTGATCGGGTTTGCCGTCGCCGGTCACGGAAACGGCTGCCACGAAAGGCGTCTTGCCCGCCGCGCCGCGCCCGTATGTTCCCTGGTGGAGGCCGCCGATATAGGCGTCGTCCATTTGCACTTCGCCTTCCAAGCGCTTGGCCGCGTTGCGCTCGATCATGACTTGGGCGAGCTTGTGCTTGAGGGTCCAGGCTGTTGTCTGGGTGACGCCGAGCCGGCGCCCGAGTTCGATGCTGGAAATGCCCTTCTTGGATTGGGTCATCAGATACATGGCCTTGAACCAGAGGCGCAGCGGCAATTTGCTGGACTCGAAGATCGTGCCGGCTTTGACCGATGTCTGCTTGCGGCAGGCATTGCATTGGTACAACGACCGGGCACCACGCTTGACAATGCAGTGCTCCCGGCACTTGCAGTCCGGACACTCGAACCCCTCAGGCCAGCGCCACCGCACCAGCGCGGCGTGGCAAAGCGGTTCGGTCCCATACAAAACGTCGAACTGGGCCTCGCTCATGCCTTTCTGGAATTGAACTTTGTTGCGTGCCATGGGAAACCTCCCTGCAAATCAATGCGTTCTTGCTTTGTTCTGCACCAAAATTCTGGCTGACGCAACCGCGTAATCAGGAACGTCTTTCGCATCAACCCCCTCATTTGCATCTTCATCATCGGGAGCATGAGGGTGCCAATCAGGCCTTTGGCCGTGATTTCAGCGTTCGAGCGCACGCGAGTGCGGTTTCCCTCCGCCGACAAAGTCCAGCGATTGACGCCACGCCGGACGAAAAACGGAAAGCCCTCAATCACTTGGTAGGTCAGAGCAAAGCTATTGGGTTCGAACTCCAGCAGCTTCTCCCGGATGCGCCCCATGCCCTGAATGTCGCAAACCCGCGATTCGCAGACCTGGCCGCTATTTTTTGGGCCATACCCTTCGGACGAATTGAGCGAACTCGCCCACAAATGAGCATCGCCAAATCGCGCTCCAACTATGTCCCAGACGGCCGCCACGGGCCTGTCGATGACGATTTCCGTTACGATTTTCATGATGGAAGTCCGTTATGTTTGCGGGGGATCACGCTGCGCTCAGGCTCTCGGTCAACTGACCGAAGAGTTGGCCGAACAAGGGCTGCATGCTGTCCTTCAGGCCATCCGGTTTAATGTCGGTCGTCCACAGGAGGCGCGCCCCTGACCCTTCGGCGACGATTTGCATGGCGGCGCTATGATATTCGAGGCCAAAGGGGGATTCGGTGATGGTGTAAGCCAACCGCATCAGATCGCGATCCACGGAGATCAGGCGTTCTTTGAGAACCGCGCCATCGGCGAAAGTGCAGAACCTGCGATCGCCATCGACTGTGCAGGAAGCGATCGCAGGCACGATCTCATGGACCTTGCCCACGGCGGCGATGCGTTCCCAAGCAACTTCGGGAGAAACGGGGAGATAGGAGGTGTGGAACAGTGTAGCCATGACGATGTCTTCCCTTGTCCGGCGCTAACCAGCCTAGCGCCGCTGTCCCCAATATCGCCTTGCCCATCTCTTCCGGTAGGTGATAATGAAGAGGTATATAATCACACCATAGGTGACAATGGCCGCTGCTCTCGACGATCTCGCTGAACTGCGAACCTTCGCGCTGGTCGTCGAGGCTGGAAGCTTGGCGGCGGCGGCGCGGCTTCTTCAGGTGAGCGGCAATGCCGTTAGCCGCCGCATCATGCGGCTGGAAAAGAACCTTGGCGTGAAAGTGCTGCGCCGTTCGACGCGCGCCGTTTCCGTGACCGCGGAAGGCCGCGCCCTTTACACTCGCACCCGGCGCGCGCTCGATGAATTGGATGCGGCGGAAGAAGAAGCGCACGGGGGACGCGCGGTGCTGCGGGGGCCAATGCGAATAGCCATTCCCGGCGGCGCGTGCAGCCAGGGCATCCTAAAGGGTATTGCCGGCCTGTTGGAGGTCAACCCCGAGCTTCGCTTGGAAATCCTAGTCACCAATGCTGGAGGCGACCCCGTCCGCGACGGTTTCGACGTTGTCCTCCACGTGGGCGGGCTCCGCGATAGCCGGCTCATTGCGCGGCGGCTAACCACGGTCTCGTGGCTTCTCGCCGCGGCGCCCAGCTATTTTGCCCGGCGCCCCATGCCGGAAAAGCCCTCCGATCTTTCGGCCCACATCTGTTTACGCCTCGCCGCCAGCCCACCCCAAAACGAATGGCGGCTCATCGGCGCCAACGGCGAATTTCATACGGTCAGCGTCACAGGCAACTTTGAGGCGGATGACAGCCGGGTGCTTGGCGATGCCGCCTACGCGGGCCTCGGCATTGGCCTGCGGCCCGGGAAGGAACTGAAGGCCGCCATTGCAGCCGGAACCCTCGTACACGTCCTGCCCGGTTTCCGTTTCGAATCTTTCGACGTGTATGCCCTCATGCCCAAAGGAGCTTCCCGTCTGCATCGCGTTTCCAGGTTTCTCGACCTGCTCGGTGGCGTACTCCGCGAAGAGGTGTAGAGAATCGGAAGCCAAGCAATTTCGAGAAGCAGCGATCCGCACAGCGCGCGTTACCCCTCACCCTAACCCTCTCCCAATGGGAGAGGGAACTCGCTCGCAGCCGTTGAGAAGGCGTCCCCTCTCCCCCATCCGCATTCGCTTGCGTATGCGGATGCTATAAGTTGCAAGCGCCCCAAGGCGAGCTTGCCGAGAGGGACAGGGTGAGGGGTAACGCCCTATGGCTACGCCTCATCCTTCGGCGATAATGGTACTAAACTAATTCGCGCTGGTGCTTCGGATGCGGTAGCCGCCGTCCTCAAGCTCGTCGAACATATCCGGCAATTGCGGGTGCCGGAGCGGCTCGCCGCTCTCGTCCGGCAGCAAATTCTGCTCCGAGACGTAGGCTATGTACTCCGTCTCCTCGTTTTCAGCGAGAAGGTGATAGAACGGCTGGTCCTTGGCCGGGCGCACATCCTCGGGGATCGACAACCACCATTCCTCGCTGTTTGCGAATACGGGGTCGACATCGAAAATGATGCCCCGGAAGGGGAAAACGCGATGTTTCACGACTTCCCCGATTGCATATCTCGCGCGCCGCTCGTTTACCATGGCGTTCCGCGTTTCAGTTTCTATGGTGCGCAACAACCGTTACTCTCCGTACTAGCACTCAGATATAGGTCAAGACGAAGGCCCATCTTTCGCCGCGACCAAATCGCTCAGGTCGACCATCACCTTGGCTTGCTTCCAAGTTGCGTCGTCCTGCATTTTTCCGTCCACCATGACGGCTCCCGAGCCATCGGGCATGGCCTCCAGGATGCGCCTTGCGAACGAAACCTCGGCCGGATCGGGCGTAAAAACGCGCCGGGCGATTTCAATCTGAGAGGGATGCAGCGTCCACGCGCCAACGCATCCCTGCAGAAAGGCATTCCGGAATTGGGCCTCACAGGCCGCCACGTCCGAGAAATCGCCGAACGGGCCATAAAACGGTTTGATGCCATGCGTCGCGCACGCATCGACCATGCGGCCGACCGTGTAATGCCAGAGGTCCTGCTGATAAAAGGCCCTGGGGGCTGCCGCATCCGCGCCGGCATCGGCCAGGACGCCGTAGGATGGATGGCCCCCGCCAACGCGGGTCGTTTTCATGGCCCGGCTTGCCGCCAGATCGGCCGGTCCGAGGCTCATCCCGTGCATGCGAGGGCTCGCTGCCGCAATCGCTTCGACATTACTGACACCCTCCGCAGTTTCCAGAAGCGCATGAATCATCACAGGCTTGTTAATACCATGTTTAGCTTCAAGCTGGGCCAGCAATTGATCGAGATAGTAAATGTCCCAGGGGCCCTCCACCTTGGGTAGCATGATGACGTCGAGCTTGTTGCCAACGGCGCCCATGATCTCGACGATGTCGTCCAGCACCCAGGGGCTGTTCAGCGCGTTGATGCGCGTCCAAAGCCCCGTGCGCCCGAAATCGTTGGCGCGCGCCAATTCGATGAAGCCCTTCCGCGCCGCTTCCTTATCGGAGGCCGGGATCGCATCCTCCAAGTTCCCCAAAACCACATCGACCTGCTTGATAAGGTCAGGGATTTTGGCGCGGATTTTCTCCACATGCGGCGCCACGAAGTGAATCATGCGCTCAAGCCGCACCGGCTTCTCGACGAAAGGAGCGGGAGCGCCGGCCGCGAGAGCCTTGAAGAACTTTGAAGGGGGCCGGGTTGCTGCCATGGGTTTCTCCGCTTTAACGCTTTATTTGCCTTCGCCGGCCGCGCGGGTCAAGTTGCCGAGTACGCGGCCCAGTAGCGGTTCAAGCGCCGCACAAGCGCCAATACCGGCGAGGATTGCGTCCGGGCTTTGCTCGAAGGGGCCGATCCGGATTTCGGCCGCGGCATTTTCGACGAGGCCCGCGACGCTCGCGGGCGTCGCCTCCATATGGAATTGCAAGCCAAGAACGCGGCTGCCGATGGCGAAGGCTTGATTTGGCGTCGAGGCCGTTTCCGCTAGCCGCACGGCGCCCTCGGGCAAATCGAAGGTTTCACCGTGCCAATGGAACACGGTGAAGGCGGCGGGGAGCCCATCGAAGATGGGATGCGCGGCCTCGGTCCTCGCGACCTCGAACCAGCCGATTTCCTTGTGCTTGGCCGCATAGACCTTGGCGCCGAGGGCCTTCGCAATGATTTGCGCGCCAAGACAGACGCCTAGCACGATCTTGCCCGCGCCAATGGCATCGCGCACGAGCGCGATTTCGGGGGTAAGCCAGGCATATTGCGCCTCGTCGTTGGCGCTCATCGGACCGCCCATCGCCGTCAGCATATCGAAGTCCGCCATCGCGGGCAGCGGATCGCCACGATACAAGTGGGAAATCGTCAAGTCCGCGCCGTGGGCCGCCGCCCAGCCCGCAATCGCCGCCGGCCCTTCGAAGGGCACATGCTGTAGAACCGCTATCCTCATCAGTCTTGCGTGCCTCCGGGCATCTCGTGATTCTTCCAGCGCTTGTTCGACCACATAAACTGCTCGGGATGCTCGCGAATCCACTCCTCGAACTGCCTCTGGATGGCGGCGGTCAATTCCCTAATGTCCTCATCGGGGTGGTCCGTGCGCGGAACCTTCAGCTCCTTGAACGCGATTCTGAAGCGCGATTCCTTGCCGATACGGATCACCCGGCCAATCCAGAGGCTAGCACCCGCGCGGCGGGCAAGCCAAGCAGGCGCGGTGGTCGCCCACATCATATGCCCGAAAAAGGGAACCGCAACGCCCCTCCAATCCGGGAGATCGGCCAGCAAGCCGAGCGTGCCTCCTTGGCGCACGAAGGAGGCGATGCGCATGACGGTATTAAAGCCGTCGTCGCTTTTGCTCGCGAATAAGCCTGCTGGATAGAGCGGTGCGCGCAGCCGTTGCAGGAAGCGGTCCACATAGGGATTTTCCACAATGCGGTAGACGCCGGCCGCCCTTGCATTGAGCGCCATGGCTGGCGAGATCGCGACCTCCCAATTGCCCATATGCAGGCCGGCAATGACCATCGCGCCAACCTTATCCCGGTAGCGCTCGATCAAGGCAGGGTTCTCGAACTCGATTCGCCACGGGTCCTTCAAGATGCGATCCAGGAGTATCCCCTCCGCCGTGACGCGCCCGAGGTTGTCCCACATGCCGAGCGCGATGGCCTCGCGTTCCCCCGGCGTCTTTTCCGGCATCATCTTCTCAAGATTCTTGAGCGCGCGCCGGTGACGGCGGGTCTTGGGCGCGATGAAGCGCCATAGGCGCGCGGAAAACGCCGTCGCCATGTCCAGCGGCATCGCCCGCACGAAGAGAACAATCGCCAGCAAGAGGCCGTATTCAATCCGTTGGCGAAGATCGAGAAGCATGGGGCCTGAATTTTTAGCGGTTTCACCTGAAGTTAGCCTGTCTTGCAAGCACATGCGGCAACGTCAAGGCATTATAAGGAGTCCGGCTGATTGCCCAGCAAAGCCCCCCTCACTCTGTCTCTCTCCCCAAGGGGAGAGAGGACCCCGGAACATCCGTTGTGGCTAGTTCAGGCGTTCCTTCTCCCCTCGGGGAGAAGGACAGGATGAGGGGGGACTTCGCCAAGCAATCGAGCGGATTCTGTATCAAAAGAGGCCGGCGGGTGCGATGCCCCGCCGCATAAACGCCCGCCGCAGCGGCCCCACGGCGCCGAGCGCATACAGCCCCAGCCCGCGCGCCGCCTGCAGGGGAAGAAAACCGGTAAGCAGGCTTCGATTGAGCAGGTCCAGACCGAGGGTGCGGCTCAAGATGTCGCCTCTCCTTGCGGCGGAATAGGCGCGAAGCAGCTTATCGCCGCCGATGTCCTCGCCGCGGCGCTTGGCCTCGCCTATGAGTGCGGCAAGGGCCTCGACATCGCGGAAGCCGAGATTGAGCCCCTGCGCGCCAATCGGCGGCGCCGCGTGGGCCGCTTCTCCGGCGAGAGCGACGCGCGCCCGGCCGTATTCGCGCACCAGCACGGAGGAGAGCGGAAACGCAGCCCGTTCGCTCGGATCGAAAATGCGGCCCAAGGCGAAGCGGGAGGCTTTTTCGGCCTCGGCGGCGAACCCCGCGTTGTCGAGGGCAAGCAAGCGCTCCGCATCGGCCTTGCGCTCGCTCCAGACGAAACTGCAACGATTGCCTGGCAGCGGTATCAGCGTGAATGGCCCCGCCTGGCGGTGAAACTCGACGCAGACATCGTTGTGCGGGCGCTCGTGGGAAAATGACCCGGCGAGCGCGGTTTGGTCATAGGTCCAGGAGAAGGTGCGAATGCCAACGGCCTCGCGCACAGCGGAATTGCGGCCATCCGCGCCGATAATGAGCGGCGCGCCAAGCTTTGTGCCATCCTCGAATGCGGCTTGTGCCCCAGCCGTGCCGCTATCCAGCTCCACAAGCCTTCCCGGCGAAATTATGGGGATGCCACGCCGCCGCGCTTCAGCTTTGAAAACCCGGGCAAGATCCGCGTTACCGATGTTGTAGCCGAAAGCGCTTTCATCGATCTCCGCGGCGTGGAAAGCGCAGTCCGGCGCCCGCAAGAGCCGGCCGGTATCGTCGATAAATTGCAGCGTCTTCAACGGCTCGGCGTCAGCCTCGCACGCATCCCAAACGCCAAGCCTTCGCAAAAAAGCGACGGTTTTGTTGAAAAGGGCCGCGCTTCTGCCCTTGGCCGCGGCTGCCGATGCGGTTTTGGATGTGTCCGCGACCGCCGGCTTGAAACCCTCATCCTGGCAGGCAAATGCCGCCGCCAGCCCGGCCGGGCCGGCGCCAACAACGATGACATCCATGCGAGCGAATTCGCTCATGTGCATTCCCGCGGCGCCAAACGCCGCCAGCGAAAGCTATTCGTTTGAGGTTGAAACAACCTGAAACGGGAATCTGGCACAGGAGCGCCGGAAAATCGTGTGCCTGCAAGGCAAGGAGCGCGGCAAGCGAGCATACCATGCCAAATCCGCTTGCTGGCCTCGGCAAAAGACCCCCTTGCATGATGATCTTGCTCGAATCGGGCAAGGATTTGAGCGTCCCTCCGGACCCCGGCCGGGGTCCGGAGGGACGGATCGGCGGGACCGTATCCCCCTTGGCACCAACCGTGAGTGAGCTTGGTCCGCCGGTCCTTCGCGCTCGTCCTGAACAGATGATTGGGAGCAAGTCCCGGATGCAAGGCAAGGTCATGTCCGAACACAGCGCGTCTCATGAGGTAGGCGTAGGAATTGACGTTTGTAAAGAGTGGCTCGACATCCACATCCTCCCGGCCGGCACCGTTTTGCGTTTCTCCAACACCAAGAAAGGTCACAAGCAGCTCCTGTCCGCCCTGAAACCGCTCGTGGTGCGGATCGTGGTTATTGAGGCGACGGGCAAATATCATCGCGGCGTCCACCGGTTCCTGCACGATGCCGGGCTTTCGATCGCTGTCGTTAACCCGCTGCGCGCCAGGCTCTTCGCCGAGTCGCTTGGCGCGCTGGCAAAAACCGATTCCGTGGATGCACGGATGCTCGCCGCGTTCGGCCTGATGGCCCAACTCGCGGCAACACCGCCGCTGCCCGAAACCATTGAAAATCTGTCTGAAATCGTGCGAAACCGCGAGGCGGCCATAGCGGCGGGGACAGCGCTTGAAAACCAGCTCGCGACCGCCGCCGTCGCGGGCGTCAAGCACCAGATCGAACGTCAGATCAAGAGCGCCAAAGCCGCGGCAGGCGCGCTCGAAGCGCTGGCCGTTCAAACCATCGAAGCCGATCCTGGGCTCGCGCGCCGGTTCGCCATCCTCGTCTCCATTCCTGGCGTGGGAGCCGTGACCGCTTGTGGACTGATCGCCAACATGCCCGAGCTTGGCAGTCTCAACGCCAAGCAGGCCGGCCTGCTCGCGGGGCTCGCCCCCCTCGCCTGCGACAGCGGTAAGCGCAACGGCCCGCGCCGCATCCGGGGCGGCCGCCAAGCCGTGCGCAACGGCGTCTATATGGCGGCCCTTTCGGCGGCGCGCTTCAACCCGCATCTCAAGCGCTTCTATGAGCGCCTCCTTGCCGCTGGAAAGGTCAAAAAACTCGCCCTGACCGCCGTCATGAGAAAGCTGATCGTCCTGGCAAACGACCTCATCAAAGAGGATCGCCTCTGGTCGCCCGAAAAGCCCACTGCCGAGCCTCTTCACGCTTGACTTCCATCACAGATGCTCACTCTGTCTCTCTCCCCAAGGGGAGAGAGGACGTTCGAACATCCGCTGCGGACAATTCGGGCGTCCCTTCTCCCCTCGGGGAGAAGGACAGGACGAGGGGGGACTTCGTGCAGCAATCGAGCGGATTCGGGATCACTGGTCGCGGTCGAGCCCGAAGGCCGAGATCATGAAGTAGTTCTCGGCGACTTTCTTATTCAGCTCAAGGTTCGAAACCTCGATGCGCGTATCGAGCCCCTGCGCGTCGGTGATGATCCATTCCTTCAATGTCGTATCCGCCTTGTTGAAGAACAGGCGAATGCGGCCCGAACCATTGGCGTCCTTCTCCTCAACCGTGAGAATGAACGCATCCGGGCCCTGCTCGACACCGAGAACGTGGGCGTCGTTCGCGAGGTCCACCTTATCCGACAAGAGCAGCTTGAACGGCGTGACATCCAGCGGATAGCGTTCCGAGGTGTTCATGTCGTGATCCTCGATCACGAGATTCCTGCCATCGGAAATGATCCGCAAGCCGCTTGGCGGGGCATAGTCGAAGCGGGCCTTGCCGGGGCGCTGAAAATAGAACTTGCCTTGCCGCTGCTTGCTGTCCGGGTCCGTTTGGATGAAGACGCCCTGCAAATCCGTCAGATTATTGAAGTAGGCATTGACCTTGTTCACGACCTCTTGATCGCTTTCCAGCACCACGGCAGGCTCGGCGGCCGGAGCGGGAACGGGAAGGGGAGCCGATTGCTGCGGCTTCGCCTGCCATGCCGCGCCAGCTCCTATGGGGCTGACCGGCTTTTGAGCGGGTGCCGCGGGCGCGGGAGCTGGAGCCACGGGCGCTGCAACGGCTGGCGGCGGATTGGACGGTGTCGTCTTCGAGATCGAGGTCTCCCCCCCCTGCGCGAACGCAAGCGGGACATAGCAGGCCCCTATCAACACGCCGGCGGCGCATCGCCTAAGCAACCTGGAGCTATTGAAAAACCTAGAAACTTTGCGTTCCTGGACCATTTGGCCGCCTCTTGTGCAATGAGCCTTCAACCCTTGCGGCCATGAATTTGCAGGAAAACGTCAAATTCACGGCGGGCCGCCATCGCCGCCATAACTTTTTGCAATTCGGGCCCCTGCGCAAAATGGCCTGAATACCGCATTCGGGACCTTCAAGGGCGCCGGCATTCGTAACGATCCCGGATGACAGCTGCGGAAGCGATCTACCGGATTTGGTATAACTCTGGCTGAAAGCGCCGGCGGCAGCATTATAGCGATTATCGTGGATAAATATGCGAATGCGTGCATTCCGCGCATTCCGGCGCCGCTCTCCATGTGATTGTATGCCACGCTTTGCCGCACAACTCTGGCATCATATTGCCAAGATTGTGCTGTGAGTAGGAGGCCTTCTGTTCTCCCACCAATCCTAAGCATCGAAAACAATGGAGGTTTTATGATCCGTCATCTTCTGATCGCGTCTGCCGTTCTCTGCGCCGCCACCAGCGCCTCACAGGCACAAGACGCAGCCGCGGGCGAGAAGGTCTTCGCTCAATGCAAGATCTGCCATCAGATCGGCGAAACCGCGAAGAACTCCGTGGGCCCCAACCTTAACGGCGTTATTGGACGCGCGGCTGGCTCGGTTGCCGGTTATGCGTATTCGGACGCCAACAAGAAGTCTGGCATCACCTGGGACGAAGCGACCTTCAAGGAATACATCGCAGACCCGAAGGCCAAGGTTCCCGGCACGAAGATGTCCTATGCCGGCATCAAGGACCAGCAGAAGGTCAACGATCTCGTCGCTTACCTGAAGCAGTTCGGCGCGGACGGCAAAAAGCAGTAAGACGGGCATCCATCGCAGGCCGGGCCAGCCTGACCGCTGGCCCGATTTTTTTTGCTCTGCGCTCGCTGGGGGGCGAGATGCAAAACCCCCTTGCTTCATACATAATGCCAAATCCGGTTGCGTGCTTCAGCCGAAGACCCCCTCACTCTGTCTCTCTCCCCAGGGGGAGAGAGGACGCTTAAACATCCGCCGTGGAGAATTCTGGCGTCCCTTCTCCCCGTCCGCACCCGCTTGCGGGTGCGGCAGCAAAAGATGCAAGCACGCCAAGGCGTGCTTGCGCGGAGAAGGACAGGATGAGGGGGGCTTCGTGAAGCACTCCCCCGGATTTGGTATCATGGCCAAGGCATACGCCTCCGCGAAAGTGCCGGCGGCTATGAAGGCGATTGGCAAGCATGACGATGGCACCGGCCCCGATTTTGCGATTTGCGCCGAGCCCCAATGGGCGCCTGCATCTGGGCCACGCATTTTCCGCCCTGTTCACCGCGCGTGCCGCCGCATCCATTGGCGGCATAGTCTTGCTGCGCATCGAGGACATCGATCCCGCACGCAGCAAGCTGGAATTCGATCTCGGGCATCCTGGAGGATCTGAGCTGGCTGGGCCTTCGGTGGCCCGAGCCTGTGCTGGCGGCAATCGGCGCGCATGCCGGCCTACGCCGCGGCGGCCGAAGCGCTGAAGGCGAAGAGCCTGCTTTATCCGTGCTTCTGCTCGCGGCGGGAGATTGCGGCGGCAGCGGCGGCCACCGATCCCGAAGGCGCACCGCTTTATCCGGGGACGTGCCGGCAGCTCTCCCCAAACGAAGCCGCTGAACGCCTGGCGCGCGGCGAGCCCGCGCAATGGCGGTTGAAAATCGAGGCTGCCGCCCAAGAGGCTGGCCCCCTGACGATAGCGGAGGCTCCCGCCCGCGGCCCCGATGCGCTTTGGGCCGGAACAGCCAGCCGCCCGGCCGATCCGCTGCGCTGGGGCGACGCCGTTCTGATCCGGAAGGAGGCGCCCACGAGCTACCACTTGAGCGTCACCGTGGACGACGCCGCACAGGGCGTCACGCATGTCACGCGCGGCATGGACCTGTTCGCGGCGACAGACCTGCACGTCCTGCTGCAACGCCTCTTGGGGCTACCGTCTCCGGTCTACTGCCATCACGAACTGCTGCTGGACGGCCACGGGGAGAAGCTCGCCAAATCGAAGGGCTCGCCAAGCCTCAGAAGTCTACGCGATACCGGGGAGACCGCCGCCGCCGTCCGGTACAGGCTCGGTTTCGAATAGCGCGCCGTCGTTGGAATTCTCCCTTGGGTCGAAAGCAGGCGTGCCGGTTCTCTCCAGACGCGGTGCACAGCAGGACGGCTTTGGGATCTGAAAGCCGATTTTGAGGGCAGTCGGCTCGCAGTGATGCACCTGACCGGGAGCCGCCGTTTTCAATGACAGTTTTCCTGCTGTTACGGCCCGCAGCGGATCGCGAAACGGCGATCCGTCGTTTGCTTCCTTCTTACCCGGCCCCGTTCATACGCCCATGGCGATATTCTTTTCGGAACCAGCTTTGCGGCGCAGGCTCCAAACTGCGATCAGGGCCAATAATGGGAAGACCAGTCCGCCCGGTGCGGGAAACAGGGGCCACGCCGCTCCTGGCCGGTCGAGACCACTCATTCCTACGGAAACAAGCCCTACCATCAATATGTTCGGCGCCGCATGTCCCGCGGCCGCAGCCCACCAAGTTCCGGCATCTTCGCACAAGCGGGTCAATAGCTCGCGATAGATCACGCAGCTCACACAAAGGGCGGCCAACATTGCTGGCGGCGCAATCTCAAGTTCAGGGAACAGCCCAACCTTTAGCAGCGCTGGGCCCAAATGCCAGGCTGCCCAGACTAGGCCGAGCACCGTTACGCCCCACCGGCGGCCCAAAGCCGCCGTAGCTAACGCCAAACCGCCGGCAGCCCAGCCGAGTTCTTCAAGTACACTGGTCAACGTAGTGACTGCCAATGCGCTCACTGCGGCCATTGGCTCCATCGGTGGGCCGCCAAATGTCACAGCCCCTGCGCAAATGGCAATCGCCAATGCGCTTCCCACGACCGCGAGTGTGACCAACGCAGCAAAGGTCACTTTCCGCCAACGTGCGCACATGCCGCGGTCACCCAGCCCGCCGTTCAGGATGAACCCCGTCAGGGCTGGGCTGGTGATCATGGCAAGTTTGCCCAGGTCACGGGCTTGAGGATCACTGAGCGCCATTAGCGCTACTGGAAGAGCAAGGACGGCAGCGATAAAGAGGGCGAATTTTACGCGAGCCACGGTCATAAAGTACCCCTCTCCCGGTTCGCCTTACATCACTCGTGGTTCAGCTTGTCAAGCTGAAGGCGCTTGCCGGGAGGGACACAGTGGCTCGCCAACCCGTGGAGCCGGCATACGAGTGCAACGCAACACCTGCTTTTGGCCCACTGCGCCAATCAGCGGCGCTTCGCGAGATCGCCTGCTTCAGGATCCGAAAGCCGCTGCGCTCGGGGCGATGTTTTTTGAAGTACGCCATTTCCGCTCACGGCCTTATGCTGCCGGGACAGTAGGGAGCGGAGTGGTGGAAGGCAAGCGGCAGGCGGCCCACGGTTTCGAAGCCGGGGGATTGCCATCCAGAAGCGTAAAATGCAAGTGTAAACAGCAGGTTGCGCTGGATCGCCACGGCGGCAAACGCTGCTTCGCGATGACGTTGCGCCCGATTAAGCGCACAATGCTTTAGGGATTGCGCTTAGATAACCGCCTCTTCCTCATGGACCGCAGGCTCCTGCTTGCCCATGCGCGCGCATTCGACAAAGACGCGGAGCTTGCAGCTCCGGCAGAAATCGTAGTCCAGCTTGGTGTAGATATAGCGGAACGCGGCCGTCTTCGACCAGAAGACGTTCTGCTTGCCGATGAAATCCAGGTAGCGGCCTTTTTCCAGCAAATCGAGCACGGCGCTGTTCAAGCCGATCAAGTAAAGGCAGCCCTCCCGCTCGCTGTAGTGGCGCGCCATTTGCGCCAGCGCTTCGGCGCCCGCGATGTCCATAAAATTCACGCCCGTCATGATGATGGCGAGGTGGCGGCATGCTGGGTTAAGTTGTTGACAGCGCAGCAGTTCCTCTTTGAACGCGCTTACCGCGCCGAAGAACAGCGATCCATTGAAACGGATGATATGGAATTGCGGGCATTCGGGCAGATCGGGCCGGGGCTCGGTCATTTTCCGGCTGGGGCTCGCGGGGTTGGGCACGCGGCGCACGATGCGCGGATTGGACGTGCGGTAGAGGTAGACGACGAGCGACAGGACCACACCAGCCAGGATCGCGACCTGCACCTGGATGAACAGCGCGGCTAGCAGCGTCGCGATCAGAATGGAGGTTTCGATGCGGCTCGTGCGGGCGATCTGCGCGACGTTCTCGCGGTCGATGAGGCCCCAGCCGATCAGGAACAGCGAAGCTGCCATGGCGGAGTACGGCAGGTAGACGGCCAGAGGCGCGGCGAAGGAAACGATCCCGGCCAGCGATATTCCGGCGATCAGCGCGGACATTGGCGTTTGTGCGCCAACGGCATGATTTAATGCGCTGCGGTTGAAAGAGGAGGAAACGACGTAGCTGGAAAAAAAACTCCCCAGCATATTTGCCATGCCCTGGCCCACGAATTCCTGATTGGCGTCAATGTGCTGGCCGGTGCGGATAGCGAGCGCGCGCGAAATCGACACCGACTCGTTCAGTGCGGAAATGGCAAGTGCCAGCGCCGCTGGCATCAGCATTGCCCAAACCGAGGGGTCGAAGCTTGGCGCGGTCAGCGGAGGCAGATGGGAGGGGAGCGCGCCCACAGTGGCGACATGGAAGCCGGCGGCGTTGAACGCGGTTCCGGCGATGCAGCCCGCGGCGATAGCCACGATCATGAAGGGGATGCGCGGAAAATAGTGCCTCACCGCGATGCCGGCAGCGAGGGTTATGGCGCCAGTTACAGTGGTAGCAACGTCGAAGCTGCGGATATGGGTGGCCAGGTAGATGAGCAGGCGATAAACCGGCAGACCCGAGGGAACGGACAAGCCGGCGAAATTGCGGACTTGCGTGATAATAATGAGAATGCCAACGCCCGCAGTGAAACCCACGATAACGGAGTGCGATATGAAGTTCACAAGCGCGCCCAGCCTTAAAATGCCGAGGGCCAGCTCCATCAACCCCACCATGAAGGCAAGCGTTATGGCAAGTTCCACATAGTGGGCAGATCCCGGCTCCGCGAAGGCGGGTAAGGCGGTGGCTAGCACTATGGAAGCGGTCGTGCTCGGCCCTGCGACCAGGTGCCATGACGAACCGAACAATGCCGCAACGATGGTTGGCACGATGGCGGCGTAAAGCCCGTATTCGGGCGGCATGCCTGCAATCGTGGCAAATGCAACGCCCTGCGGCAAAACAATTATGGCACCGGTCAGTCCTGCAACCAGGTCCGCGGGCAAGGTCCGCCGGTTAACCTTTGGCAGCCAGGCAGGAAAGGGCAGCAAACGCCACGGCCAGTTGGCTGCATTTTGAACATTGATGAGCGCCATATCTGGCTGCCTCTCCTTTTTCAGCAAGGCGTGCTCAATTGCGGGCATGACGAAAAGTTCCGCCACCCAAGAATTGCTGGCTGCTTTTGGAAGATAGTTTCTTGCGGAGCCGGTTTTATACTCGCGTCCCCACGCGGAAAGTACGGCCGTGACAACGGCTTGAATAGTAAATTATTTGATACCTGGGCGGTTTGTGGAGTAACCGCCATCCGGTGCCCAGCCGGTGAGCACATTAGGGCGGTGAGCCGACGCCGGCCGCTGAGGTGGTCCCGCTTGACAACGGGCACGCCGGTGCCCGCGAATCAGGATCGGATTTTGCTTAAGAACACGCGCCGCCTTGAAGGAATCGTAACTCCCCAGGAGGGGGCGGCTGTGGCAGTGAGTCAGGAATGGCACAGCGGCTGGCATTTTCAAGAGGATAAGTGATTTCGCGCTATAGCGGCGCGTTTGGGCGTGATTCAAGCTTCCTATGGAACCGAATCAGCCATCGCAGTCGCAGACCATCGAGACTCTGCTGTCGATTATCGAGCAGCAGCGTGAGCAGATTGCCGCACTGACGGCACGGGTGGCTGAACTTGAGCGCCAGCTTGGTCTGAACAGCTCGAACAGTGGCAAACCGCCATCGAGCGACGGATTGAAGAGACCAGCCCGCACAGGAAGCCTGCGGGAGAAATCGGGCAAGAAGTCCGGCGGGCAGCGAGGCCACAAAGGCGAGACGCTGCGGCAAATAGAAAAGCCCGATGCGGTGATCGATCATTATCCCGTGCTCTGCCCGCGATGCGGCGGGGCGCCCGATTTGGCGGCGAGCATATCCCACAGCAAACGGCAGGTGATGGACCTGCCCGAACCTCAGGCGCTTACAGTGACGGAGCATCGCGCGCATCTGTGCGCCTGCACGGATTGCGGCGCACACTGCCAAGCCGGTTTTCCAGAGGGCGTGACGGCGCCAGTGCAATACGGCGCCCGGGTTGCGGCGCTGGCCGTCTATTTGCGGAACTGTCATTTCATTCCCGAGGACCGGCTGGCCGAACTGCTGCAAGACCTGTTCGGGATCGGGATTTCGACGGCCACCATCGCCGCGATGGAACAGCGCAAGGCAGAGGAGCTTGCTCCGGTGGCCGAGGCCATCGCTGGGCAGGTCAAGCAGGCGCCCGTCAAACACATGGATGAAACGGGTTTCCGCATCGGCGGTGCCACCCAATGGCTGCATGTGGCGGCGACGGTCTTGCTGACCTTCTATCGCACCTCGGCCAAGCGCGGCGCTCTCCTGGCGGATGTCATTGGCGTCATCGTGCACGATCACTGGAAGCCCTATTTCACCATGCAGGGTGTGCTCCACGCGCTGTGCAACGCCCATCATCTGCGGGAACTCAAGGCGCTGATGGAGATCGAAAAGGAGCCGTGGGCTTTCGCCATGTCCCGCTTTCTGCGCCAGGCCTGTCACGCGGTAAACATCGCAAGCCGGAAGGAGGTGACGCTGGAGCCGCGCTTCATCGCTTGGCTGCAGGCCCGCTATGGCCGCATTGTGGCTCAGGGCCTGGCATTTCACGAGGCCCAGCCGCCGCCCGCGCGCGTCTCAGGAAAGGGAGGTAAGCGAAGGGGACGTCAACGCCGCCGCACGGGGCACAACCTGCTCTTGCGCCTGCAAAGCCGCAAGGACGATGTCCTGCGCTTCCTCACCGATCCCCGTGTGCCTTTCACCAACAATCAAGCCGAGCAAGATTTGCGCATGATGAAGGTCAGGCAGAAAATCTCAGGCTGCTTCCGGACTGCTACCGGCGCCGGGAATTTCGCCACACTGCGCACCGTGCTCTCCACCGCCAGAAAACAAGGCTGGAGCCTCATCGAAACTCTTCAGCAAAGCCCGGATGCGCTCATCGCAAAACTCCGGATCGCCTGACCCTCCTGGGGAGTTACCAAATATATTTAAACGGATTTTGGAATCGCAGAATTTGGCCAAAAACGCGAAAAGATTCGCAAAAATGCGGCGGCGAAAATATGCCCGTCCGGCGTTTACCATGCTCGCATTAACCATGATAGCCGGAGCGGTCCATTTCCAGACCCGGTCTGGCGCCCAAGCGTTTGCACAGGCCCGGAGGGGGGCGAACAGCCTCTACGCCCATAAGTGGCCAGCCCCAATGTCACACAACCCCCGATTGGTTGTAGCGGCAAACCCCTCCGTGATATTCAACCATACAGATAAGGTCCACTGCTTTTTTGGCGCCAATGGTGCGTTCCCTTGCATGAGGCCTCGGTATCTTGCGCAGTATCGCTGGCGGGAGCCAATAAATCCAGGCGGACCACAAAAGAAACGGAAGGCTCAGCTGCCGCACCGAAGCTCAGAATCCAGCTACTAACGCCAAGATAACGCGATGATATAGTATGCACTCTTTCACTGATGACAAATATTTACTAAGGAATACCGCCGCGCGTGCTATTTTAGTAAAATTCGATTTAACTTATTTCTTGACTTTAATGCAACCTTAAATGTAACCTGTATACAGAATACAAGTGCACAGTTTGCGTAAGTGTTGTGTAAGGGCGGGTACGTAGCATGTTAAGCCACGATAAGAGGCTGATTTCCCTGGCCGTTTTTGACGAATTTCAAGAATGCGACGCTTCCTCTGAAGCGTTGGACGAGTTCAAGAGCGCAATTATTATAGCGTATGAGCAAGCACTTGAGGGTGGCATAAGCTCAAGCGCTGCTTTCTCCGCCATGCTCGACTTGCTGGCGGCCGAATTCAAGCGGTGCGTACACTTCAACGGCTGAAGCTCCGCTTACAAGACCCTGCGTTGTTCAAGCGGAACAGCCGCACCTAGTGGCATGATCGTCAACAATACGAGCGATTTCACGCGCGCATCTAGTAGGAATGTCTGATGCCATCTCAAAAGTTTTTCGGCTTGGCGAAAGAAGGATGGTCCCTTGTGGCGCTCTGCGAAGAGGGCCTATCGCTAATCGGCAGGCATATTTTCGAGCACGGCGCGATCCAGCCCTGTGAGAGCGGAACGGCCTGCGAATCCCCGAGTGCCCGCATTCACCACGAAACAGCCAGGCAAACGCGCGCCTTCGCCGAGGAGGTGAGGGACCCTGAGACCAGACGCCTGCTACGCGCGCTCGCCGATAGGTACGACCAAATGGCCGTTCCAGTTCGCCGGCGCCCGCAGTTCAATATCGAGAAATAACCCAGGTTGCGCAATGTCATTGCGCCACATCCCCTGGCGGTACCCCCGCGCCGCCAGGGGTTTACCTTTTTCATTGCCCGCCCGCCAACCTCTTGCGCAAGTCTAGCCGAAGGAAGCCACGGAGACGCGTGGGCCGTCTTGGTGCCTGACAGTGTCCAGAATTATTCCCACTTTCATTGAGGCTAGTGCAGCCGGCCGGAAGTTCTGAGCACGCCGCAACATAGGGGGCAGAACTTCCGGTGCGGGCTACTAGATGGCGTCTGGCTCGGGCTCAAGCAGAGTTCGAATCTCCGCAACGGCATCGCCAATTTGCAAAAGGGTAGCAAATTTGCTACATAATGGCATGTGGATCGTCGAAACCCTGGACGCTGACGTCGATGCAGAGTTAGAGGCGCTGCCAGCTGATATGCGGGCGCACTTTGTTCGCGTCGCCGGCTTGATCGAGAGCCTCGGCTTGGGGCGAGTAGGCGGACCGCATATCGATCATATCGAGGGGCCGTTATGGGAAATACGCACTAAGGGGAAAGAAGGTATCGCGCGGGCGCTTTATGTGACTGCGCGAGGCAAAAGGGTAGTGGTTGTCCGGGTATTCGTGAAGAAAACCCAAAAAACGCCGCGCCAAGAAATCGAGCTTGCCCTGAAACGGGCGAAGGGAGTGATATGACCCGGATAAGCGAGCTGCACGAGAAATGGCTGAAGGATGACGATTACGCCAAGGCTTATGACGAGCTTGAAACCGAGTTCGAGCTGGCGCGTCAAATGATCGAGGCACGCCTCCGCGCTGGCCTGACCCAGGAGGAACTGGCCACCCGCATGCGGACCTCGCGCACGGTTATTGCGCGCCTGGAGAGCGGCCGGGTGCTCCCCTCGACGCGGACGCTGGAGCGTCTCGCCGCGGCTACCGGTAGCCGCCTCAAGATCAGCTTTGAGCCTTCGGCTGCCCAGTAGAGCGGTTTTTTTCTACCGTCGGAAACGGGAGAAACGCCGGCTGAAGCACCTGCCCGGCCGATAACCCGTCCGTCGCGCGAGACGATCAGCGTATCGGCGGCGATGCTGGGATTGTTCAGCACTTTCCGCGCCTCTAGCAGGGCGAAGCGTGCAACATGGTCCGCCAGCGGCAGGTTTGCCCGCTCAGCCAGATCAAGGATGACAGCCGCGGTTTTCGACTTCTCAGCCTCTTGCACCGTGGCATCATCCGCGCCCAGCTCGCGCAGCCAGCCCGCAAGCATCGGAATGTCGGCGAGCCCCCGCTTCGAATGCAGATCCAGCCGTCCGCCCGCGAGCTTCGATAGTTTCGCGAAGCCGCCCGCGATGGTGACGCGCGGCACCGGATGCGTCTTGAGGTATTTGAGCATGCCGCCAACGAAGCCGCCCATGTCGACGAGCGCGATGTCCGGCAGATCGTACTCGCGCTGGGCCGCCGCCTCCGAGGCCGCGCCCGTGGCGCCGGCGATATGGGTGAGCCCGGCGGCGCGCGCGACGTCGATGCCGCGATGGAGGGTGTCGATCCAGGCTGCGCAGGAATAGGGGACGACGATGCCGGTGGTGCCGAGGATCGAAAGGCCGCCGATCACGCCCAGGCGCGCGTTCAGCGTCCGCTCGGCGATCTTCTCTCCGCCTGGAATGGAGATTTCCACCGCGATATCCACAGGCTCGCCGAACAGCTCCGCCGCCTCGCGCACCGCGTCGCGGATCATCGCGCGCGGCACGGGGTTGATCGCGGGCTCGCCCGGCGGAATGGGAAGGCCGGCCCGCGTCACGGTGCCAACGCCCGGACCCGCGCTGAAGGTGACGCCGCTTCCAAGTGCCCCGCGCGACACGCACGCAACGATGAGCGCGCCATGCGTCACATCGGGGTCGTCGCCCGCGTCCTTGACGATGCCGGCGCGCGCCCAGCCTGCGCCCGTCTCCTGCAATGCAAGCGCGAAGCTTGGGCGCATGCCGTTCGGAAGGGTCACGGCAACTGGATCGGGAAAACCGCCGCCAAAGAGCGCTTGGCACGCGGCGCGCACCGCGGCGGCAGCGCATGTTCCCGTCGTCCAGCCGCGGCGCAGGGCTGCGCCCGGCTTTGCGTCCGGTTCGGAATGCGAGGGTTTGCCGCTATCGCTCATAGGCGTTATGTAGAGCAATGTTTCCTTTTCACAGCAAGCCGCCTGGCGTTCTTATTGCTGCCCCGCGCTCCGGCTCGGGCAAAACCATGGTCACGCTCGGGCTTTTGCGGGCGCTCAAGCGCCGCGGCCTCTGCGTCCAGCCTTTCAAATGCGGCCCGGACTATATCGATCCGGCCTTTCACGAGGCGGCTTGCGGGCGTCCAAGCTATAACCTCGACAGCTGGGCGATGCGGCAGGAAACCGCGCTGGCGCTGCTGGGCGAGGCCGAGGGCGCGGACTTCATTATTATCGAAGCGCTCATGGGGCTGTTCGACAGCGTCGCTTCCGCCGGGCAATGGGGGAATGGAGCGAGTGCCGATATCGCAGCACTCGCCGGCCTGCCCGTTGTCCTGGTGCTCGACATTTCCGGCCAGTCGCAGACGGCGGCGGCGGTTGCGCGCGGCTTCGCGGGCTTCCGGCCGGGTGTCGAAATCGCGGGCGTTATCTTGAATCGCGTGGGCAGCCCTCGCCACGAACGCCTGGCACGCGCGGGCTTCGATGAAACCGGCATGCGGGTTTTCGGTGCGATCCCCCGCAATGAGGCCGTCAAGCTGCCTGAGCGGCATCTGGGACTTGTTCAAGCCGGTGAGCTTAGCGGGCTTTCGGCGTCCCTCGATGCGCTGGCCGATCTGGCGGAGGCGCATTTGGATATTGAGGGGCTGCTGAAGACCCCCTCACTCTGCCTCTCTCCCCAAGGGGAGAGAGGACGCCCGGATTCTCCTGTATCAAACGAAGGGCCGCAGCCGGCTCCCTCTCCCCGTCCACACCCGATTGCGGGTGTGGCAACAAAAGTGGCAAGCTCGCCAAGGCGAGCTTGCTTGGAGAGGGCTGGGGCGAGGGGGGACTTGCCCCCTCCCGGCCAGCGCATCGCGCTCGCGCAGGACGCGGCGTTTTCGTTCATTTATCCGCATCTCCTGAAAGGCTGGCGGGAGGCGGGGGCGGAGATTCTGCCCTTCTCGCCGCTCGCGGATGAGGCGCCGTCCGCTTCGGCGGATGCGGTTTGGCTACCCGGCGGCTATCCCGAGCTTCATGCGGGCCGGCTCGCTTCGAACACCAACTTCCTCAATGGCGTGCGCTCATTCGCGGAAAGCAAACCCGTCCACGGCGAGTGCGGGGGCTACATGGTGCTGGGCGATGGGTTGATCGATGCGAAAGGCGAGCGGCACGCCATGCTGGGGCTTCTCCGGCTTGAGACCAGCTTCGCGGCGCGCAAGCTTCACTTGGGATACCGGAGGGCGGAACTTCTGGTTTCGTGCGTTCTAGGGGAGCGCGGCGGCACGGTTTCGGGCCACGAGTTTCACTATTCCTCGGTGCTGGCCGAGGAAGGCGAAAAGCTGCTAAGCGTGACAAACGCGGATCGGGAACCTGTGCCCGCGCACGGCCTGCGCCGCGGCAACGCCACCGGCTCCTTTTTGCATGTCATCGACCGATGGAGCCCGGCCCCCGCGGCAAATCCTTACGCCGAATAGGAGCCGTCATCCCGGAAGCCGCCTGCCGCTATCCGGGTTCTTAAAGGGCATCGGCGTTCTCGACGATTCCGTGTCTGCGGCGCACCGCGCACGGGATAACGCCAACGGGGTGTTAGGCGGACAGAAAAAGCCCGGGCGCTTCGAGAGCCGGTTCATCCCGCACTTCTGGCGTCTGGGCAGCGCCAACGCCAAGGAAGGAGAAGAACCGCCGGCGCCGCTGCTCCTTCTGCTCGCGGTCCTGCTTCTTGAGATGCTGCGCGAGAGCGAGATAGGGATTCGCAAGAGCGCGGTCGCCGGGCGCTCCCTTGGAGATGCGGTGCCAGATGACGCCAAGCGGACGCCTGGTCTTAACCTCGATGGCGCCGATCACCATGACGGCGATATAGGGCAATATGTTTTGCAGCGCCGCCGCCTCGATCTGCAAGACGTTGGCCCGGTTCTCGATGATCTTCTTGACGCGCGCTTCCCGCACGAAAAGGTAGTCGAGCACCCGCTCGCCTTCCTTCAAGACCTGCGCGTGTCCGAAAATGCGCGGATCGTCGAGAAAGCGGTCGTAGCGCCGCGAACCCAAAAACTCCAGGACCGCCAGCAAACCTTCTGGGGTTTGCGCCCGCTTTTCGATGGCCTTCGCCATCGGCGGGATGAAATACCGCACGGTTTGCGCCATCAGCTCATCGGTGAAGCCGAAAGCCTGTCCCATGTTCGAAAATGCGCGGCTGCCTTGCGCGCTTGCGATGATTTGAAAGAGCTTCATGGACCGCCTCGTTAAGCCTGCATCGGCTTCGAGGCGTATTGCGCCTCTTAAGCCTGTCCCCTCGGGAAACTCGCTCTACGCACCACGCCATCCTTCTCGGCCATGAGAATTGCGGCCGAATCACTCAGCACTAATAGATTGTAGACAGTTTTGGCCCCGCGAAAATGGCGGCGACGGCAGCTTGCTTCAAATTCATCACACCCGTTGCGCAATTGCACCACATTATAAGCGGAGACAATTAGCGGCTGCACGGGCCGGGCGGTCCGCGGCCGAGGTTCTTGGAAAGCTGCTTTAGAACGCCCACTCGCGCGATTTCGCGACGAGGAAGTCGCGGAAGGCATTGACGCGCTTTGTATCTTTCAAGTCTTCCGGGTATACGAAAAATGTGTCGAATACCGGCATTTCCATATCCTCCAGGAGGTTGATAAGGCCGGGGTAGTCCTTGGCAAGATAGTCCGGCAGGACCGCGATGCCGATGCCGTGCACAACCGCCTCGCGAAGTGCCACTAGGCTATTGATCCTAAGCGCGGGCTCCCGCGGCCCCTTGCCATCGCGGTTTGCCGTCTCAAGCCAGTTCATCTCCTTGAACGGGCTTGGCACTGGGCCGCCGTAAGTCAGGATGCGATGCTTGTCGAGATCGGCGGCCGACTTCGGCTTGCCGTACCGCTTCACATACTCGCTCGAAGCATAGATGTGATAATGCGCGGTGAACAACTTCCGGCGCACCAAGTCCTGCTGCGTGGGAGCGCCGAACCAGATCGCGACATCGGCCTCGCGCATGGTGAGACTCAGGGTCTCGTCGCCGAGCAGAAGGTTGAGCTGGATATCCGGATAGAGCTTCATGAACTCGTTGAGGCGCGGCGCGAGCCAGCCCGTGCCGAACGCCTGTGTCGTCGTGACTTTGAGTTCGCCGCTGGGCTTGCCCCTTGAATCGGCGAGCAGGATTTGCGCTGTCGCAAGCTTGCTCAGCACATCCTGCGCGGTCCTGTAAAGCAGCTCGCCCTGCTCCGTCAGCACAAGCCCGCGCGCATGCCTGTGAAACAGGGGAACGTTCAGATCCCGTTCAAGCGCGCTAATATGACGGCTGACCGCAGACTGGCTGATGCTCAGCGTTTCGCCCGCGTGGGTGAAACTCCCTGCCTCGGCGGCGGCGTGAAAAATCCGCAGCTTGTCCCAGTCCAAGGTCACGGCTTTTGCCTCCGGGATTGCACGCGCCTATTCCGCCGCCTGCGCCAGTGTTTCGAGGCTTGCCAGATAGCGTTCGGCGTCCAGGGCCGCCATGCAGCCCATGCCGGCGGCGGTGACAGCCTGCCGGTAAATGTCGTCGGTAACGTCTCCAGCGGCGAAAACGCCCGGTACGTTCGTAGCCGTCGATTTAGGGGCGGTGACGATGTAGCCGGAGGCGCTCGTCTCCACTTGTCCCTTGAACATCGCGGTCGCGGGCGCGTGGCCAATGGCGATAAACACGCCATCCACGCTAAGCTCGCTGATCGCGCCCGTCCCCCGGTCGCGCAGCCTCACCCCGTGCACGCCTTTCGGGTCCTCGCTACCGAGCACCTCCTCCAGCACGGCATTCCACACGACCTTTATCTTCGGGTTCGCGAACAGCCTGTTCTGCAAAATCTTCTCGGAGCGGAAAGAATCCCGCCGGTGTATCACGGTGACGGAGCGTGCGAAATTGGTCAGGAACAGCGCCTCTTCGACCGCGGAGTTTCCACCGCCGATCACGGCAACGTCCTTGCCCTTATAAAAGAAGCCATCGCAGGTCGCGCAGGCCGACACACCGTAGCCCTGGAATTTCTGCTCGCTCGGCAGCCCGAGCCACCGGGCCTGGGCGCCCGTGCAGATGATGACGGACTCTGCGCTATAGACCGTGCCGGAATCGCCGCGCAGCACAAAAGGGCGATGTGCGAAGTCCACCGACATGATGTGGTCTTGAACGATTTCCGCGCCCACATGCAGCGCCTGGGCCCGCATTTGCTCCATGAGCCACGGCCCCTGGATCGCCTCGGCGAAGCCTGGGTAATTCTCGACATCGGTTGTGATGGTGAGCTGGCCGCCTGGCTGGATTCCCTCGATCAACACGGGTTTCAGCATGGCGCGCGCCGCATAGATCGCCGCCGTATACCCTGCCGGACCGGACCCCACAATTATGAGTCTCGCATCACGCTCTGTCATGGCGCGTTTTTCTCCCCGTCCCCTGTGTTGCACCGCACAAGTGGGCTTGCAAGCCGTTTTTACAAGAAGAGCGCTTAAGCCGCGGCTTCAAGCGCGGGCTCCGTCAGCCCTGCGGCCCTGGCGAAACAATGCTTCATAATTTGCATTTTTTGATCTTAATCATTTTTTATTTTACTGCAGACGGATATTAGAAGATGTTTACCCTTATGGTAAGCAGCGCCTTTACCCGGACAGCAAACGACGTGAACGCGAAACTCGATACAACCGATTGGCGAATACTGACCGAACTGCAAAAGAACGGCCGCATCACCAACGTTGAGCTTGCAAACCGGGTGGGCCTTTCCGCGCCGCCATGCCTCCGGCGCGTCCGGGAGTTGGAACGTTGCGGCGTTATTTCCGGATATCATGCGGCGTTCAACTTGCACCGTCTAGGATTTCACTTAACGGCGTTCGCTTATGTGAAGCTCGAAAGCCAGTCCGAGGCAGACCTTTCGGCATTCGAAGCGCGGGCGCGCCACTGGGATATCGTCCGCGAGGCCCATATGCTCTCGGGGGATATCGATTTCCTGCTGAAGTGCGTCGCGCCCGATGTCGTGACGTTTCAGAACTTCATCATCCGTGAACTGACGGCCGCGCCGAACGTCAACTCGGTCAAGACGGCCATCACGATCAAGACCGCCAAGCACGAGCCAGGCGCCCCGCTGGACTAAAGCTGGGGGGGCAGAGGGATGAGGCATAGGCAAAGGGCGTTACCCCTCACCCTAACCCTCTCCCATAGGGAGAGGGAACTCGCTCGCAATCGTTGAGAAGGCGTCCCCTCTCCCATGGGGAGAGGGACAGGGTGAGGGGTAACGCCGTTAGTGCGGCACCCCTCCCTATCAAGCTTTGAAGGCGACCTTCAAGATCTCGTAGGACCTCGCGCCGCGGGGCGTGTTCACCTCGACCGAGTCGCCGGCCTTTTTGCCGATAAGCGCGCGGGCGATCGGCGAACCGATAGAGATCCGTCCCTGCCGGACATCGGCCTCGAAATCGCCGACGATCTGGTACTTCACCTTCTCTTCGGTGTCCTCGTCCACGAGCGTCACGGTGGCGCCGAACTTCACGGTGTCGCCGGACAGCTTGGAGATATCGATGACCTCTGCCCGCGAGAGCTTGTCCTCCAAATCCGCGACTTTCGCCTCGTTCATGCCCTGGGCTTCCTTGGCGGCATGGTACTCGGCGTTCTCGGAAAGATCGCCATGGGACCGGGCCTCCGCGATCGCCTTGATGATGAGCGGGCGCTCGACCGATCTTAGCCTTTTAAGCTCGGCCTCAAGCGCTGCATGCCCCTGAGCGGTCATCGGCACTTTCTCGGTCATACAAATCTCCCTGATCCAGATAACGTCCTGGACTCGACAAAGCGTTTTTGGCGAAAGTCGCAATAGCATTACGCGCCTGGGGCCGAATCCGGCACCGGCACGCAGATTTTAGGCGATATATTTCTGCAGGGGCTGAACTTCAAGGATGCCTGCGCGCATTGCTTTGATGGCTTCGGTGGCCGCGAGCGCGCCTGCGATCGTTGTGTAGTACGGAATCTTGTAGATCAGCGCCGCGCGCCGGATCGTCGAGCTGTCGGCGAGCGCCTTCGCGCCTTCAGTCGTGTTGAAAACGAGATCTACTTCGCGATTTTTCATGGAGTCGACGATGTTGGGCCGTCCCTCAAGCACCTTGTTCACCTTGGTGCATGCAATACCATTCGCTTCAAGGTAACGAACGGTGCCGCGCGTCGCAAGTATCTTGAAACCGAAGCTCGCTAGATCCCTTATCTGCTCGACGATCCGGGGCTTGTCGGCCTCTTTCACCGAAACGAACAAGGTTCCCGATGTGGGCAGCCGGCTGCCGCTCGCAAGCTGGCTCTTCGCGAAGGCCAAATCGAAGCTGCGGTCGATGCCCATGACCTCGCCGGTCGACCGCATCTCGGGGCCGAGAACGGGATCGATCTCGGGAAAGCGCTCGAACGGGAAAACGGCTTCCTTGACCCCGACGTGCTGGGGCGTGCGCCGTGTCAGGTTGAAGCTCGCGAGCTTCTCGCCGGCCATGACCCGCGCGGCGATGGACGCCACCGGATGGCCGATGACCTTGGCCACGAAGGGCACCGTGCGGCTGGCGCGCGGATTGACCTCCAGCACGTATACGTCCTTGCCCTTGATCGCGTATTGCACGTTCATCAGGCCGACGACGTTGAGGGCGCGCGCGATTTCAGCGGTCTGACGCTCCAGCAAGGCCAGGGTTTCCGCGCAGAGAGAGTGAGGCGGAAGCGAGCAGGCGCTGTCGCCCGAATGGACGCCCGCCTCCTCGATATGCTCCATCACGCCGGCGATAAAGACATCCTTGCCGTCGCAAATGGCGTCCACGTCGGCTTCGATGGCATCGCGAACGTAGGAATCCAGCAGCAGCGCGTTCTTGGCCAGCACGGCGTTGACCTGCGCGCGCCTGTTGCCCGCGAAGCGGTGCTGGAGATCCTGCGGCACGAACGCCGCGAGTGTCGTGTCGAAATAGTCCTTCAGCGTGGCCTGATCGGGGATGATCGCCATGGCCCGGCCGCCAAGCACGTAGGAGGGCCTGACCACGATTGGGAAGCCGATCTCCTCGCTGGCGAGAAGCGCCTGCTCGATGGAATAGGCGATGCCGTTTTTCGGCTGCCGGAGTTTGAGCTTGTCGACCAGCACTTTGAAGCGGTCCCGGTCCTCGGCGAGGTCGATGGCGTCGGGAGAGGTGCCGAGAATGGGCACGTTGTGAGCATCGAGCGTCTGCGCGAGCTTGAGCGGCGTCTGGCCGCCGAATTGCACGATTACGCCCTTGAGCTTGCCGTTCGCGCTTTCCTTGTCGATGATGGCGAGCACGTCCTCGGACGTCAGCGGCTCGAAATAAAGCCGGTCGGATGTGTCGTAATCCGTTGAGACCGTCTCGGGGTTGCAGTTGACCATGATGGTCTCGTAGCCGGCTTTCGACAGCGAGAAGGCGGCGTGGCAACAGCAATAATCGAACTCGATGCCCTGCCCGATGCGGTTGGGGCCGCTGCCCAGGATGACGATCTTTTCGCGGTCGCTCGGATTGGCTTCGCAGTTCACCTTGCCGCCCAGCGGCTCTTCGTAAGTCGAGTACATATAGGCCGTGGGCGATGGGAATTCCGCGGCGCAGGTATCGATGCGCTTATAGACCGGGAGCACGCCGAGGCTCTGGCGCTTCGTCCTCGCTTCGGCTTCGGTGAGACCGCTAAGCGTGGCGAGCCTCGCATCCGAGAAGCCCATGGACTTCAGCCCGCGGAATGCCCGCTCCGTGTCCGGGAGTCCATACGCGCGGACTTTCGCCTCGGCATCGACGATGACCTGCAGCCGCGAGACGAACCACGGATCGATGTGGCAGAAGGAATAGATCTGCTCATGATCGAAGCCGAGCCGCAACGCTTGGGCCACCTTCAAAATCCGGTCCGGCGACGGCGTGCCGAGCGCGGCACGGATCACGTTCTTGTCGTCGCCCTGGCCGAGCCCTTCCAGCACATAATCGTCGAGCCCCGTGAGCCCCGTCTCCATCGAGCGCAGGGCTTTCTGCAGGCTTTCCTCGAAGGTGCGGCCAATCGCCATCACCTCGCCGACCGATTTCATGGAGGTGGTCAGCGTTACCGGCGCGCCGGGGAACTTCTCGAAGGCGAAGCGCGGGATCTTCGTCACCACATAGTCGATGGTGGGCTCGAAGGACGCGGGCGTCGCGCCTTTGGTGATGTCGTTGTCGAGTTCGTCGAGCGTGTAGCCGACGGCGAGCTTGGCCGCCACCTTGGCGATGGGGAAACCCGTCGCTTTCGAAGCCAGGGCCGACGAGCGCGACACGCGCGGGTTCATCTCGATGACGACGAGCTTGCCGTCCTTCGGGTTCACCGCGAATTGCACGTTCGAGCCGCCGGTCTCCACGCCGATCTCGCGCAGCACCGCGATGGAGGCGTTGCGCATCAGCTGGTATTCGCGGTCTGTGAGCGTCAGCGCCGGCGCGACGGTGATGCTGTCGCCGGTATGCACGCCCATCGGGTCGACGTTCTCGATGGAGCAGACGATGATGCAGTTGTCCTTCGTGTCGCGGACAACCTCCATCTCGTACTCTTTCCAGCCGATGACGGATTCCTCGATCAGAATCTGCGTCGTGGGCGAGGCTTCGAGGCCGCGCTCGGCAATGTGCATATATTCTTCGCGATTGTAGGCGATGCCGCCGCCGGTGCCGCCAAGCGTAAAGGACGGCCGGATAATCGCTGGCAGTTGCACATATTCGAGCGCTTCCTGCGCCTCCACAAGATTGTGCGCAAGCTTCGAGCGCGGCGTCGCAAGTCCGATCTTGGTCATCGCCTCGCGGAACAGCAGCCGGTCCTCGGCCTTGTCGATGGCGTGCGCCTTCGCGCCGATCATCTCGACGCCGAAACGTTCCAGCGTACCGTTATGGAACAGCTTGAGCGAGGTGTTGAGCGCGGTCTGCCCGCCCATCGTGGGCAAGAGCGCCATGCGCTCGTTGGGGAAGGCCGCGCGCTCGCGCTCGATGACCTTGGCCACGATTTCCGGCGTGATCGGCTCGATATAGGTCGAGTCCGCCAGATCCGGGTCGGTCATGATCGTCGCCGGATTGGAATTGATCAAAACGATCCGGTATCCCTCGGCCTTGAGAGCCTTGCACGCTTGCGTGCCGGAATAATCGAATTCGCAGGCCTGGCCGATCACGATCGGGCCAGCCCCTATGATGAGGATGGAGTCAATGTCTGTGCGTCTGGGCATTATTGGGCGCTCGGGTTTCGAGGCGTTATAAAGGAAGCCGCCAGGGTTTCAACAACAGCTTGAGGGGACACCGCGCGCTGGCGGCAAAACGGCATAGGCACGAGAACTGTGGCGGGGCTTTGGCGGAGGGCGACGGCGATCAAGAAAGCCGGCCGCGCTTCAAGTGTCAAACAGGAACTCCCACACCTGCTTCAGGATGTTTGCGATTTTCTCGTTCATGGCTCTATAAATAGGGTGGCCAAAAGTGATTTTGGCGCCTCGCGCCACCCGCGATTTGCACGCCACGCGGCCTACATTCGAAATGAGAACCCCTCCGCCGCGCAGGCGGTGCTGTCCCCGATCGTTACATCCATCGAGAAGTTGAGCGAGCACCCGCGAATGGGGCGCCGCCTCAATGCCTCAGGCGTCCGGCGTTTGCCAATTGCTCGCACGCCCTACATCGCCTTCTATCGCATCGCGGGCGAGGAAGTGCCGATCCTTCACGTCGGGGACGGGCGCCGGAAGCCGTTCCGTACATAGAGCGCACCGGCCTATTTTGCGGCGTGGGCGGCATCGCCGGGCAGGGGGCTTATGAAGCCGCTCCGTTCGGTGTCATTTTGTCAACCGCCTGTGGCAGGACCTGCGACAGTTTCGCCGCCAGTTCGCTGGGCGGTATCCCGAGCTTCGCGGCGAGCTGCTGCACCGTATCGGAGCCCAAAGCCTGATGCACCTGTTCTGGCGAAATTGGCAGGTTTTCGCCGTTTCCAACCCAGGATTGTATGGTTGGACCAAGGCCCTGTTGCTGGAATTGCGCGACTAGACCTTTAACGCCGCCGTGCTTTTCGATCAAGCCGTTGACAACGGATATCATTTCGGCGCCCACCGCGCCTCCGATCAGACCGTCCAAGAGACCCATTTCGTCCTCGCTACACTTTATCGACGCGGATGAGAATGGTTCGAGACGGTACATGGTTCCGTAGCCTTTCCGTAACAGTTAGCTTACTACATCAAGCGATTAGAACCCTACGCCCTAGCCCGGTGTTTTGTTCGGCCGCCGGCATAACTGAACCGCGCGGCAGCAAAAACTGTAGCGCGGCTATTGCAGTCACGGTAAGAGTGAGGCCACTGCACGCTTCAAACATCGGCCCGGTTGTGGACGCCTTCCGTCCGCTCAGGTATCGTTTGCACCATGGATCACTTTTCACTTTCCGCCGGCTTTCCTCAAGCCTCAGAGGCCGAATGGCTTGCTCTTGTAGACAAGGCATTGGCCAAAGCACCGTTCGATACGCTGCGAACCGAACTGCACGAGGGGCTCACAACCGAGCCGCTCTACACGCAGGCCCAGTCAAGGCCGCCGCTTTTCGGTTCGCGGGGCTGGTACGCGGTGCAGCCGCTTACCAGCTCTGAAGCGCAACTCGCTGACGCCCTCCATGGCGATGGCGCGCTATCCATCGATTTCGATACGGGCTTGGACGCCGAGACCGCGACGGCTCTCAAATATCTGCTTGGCTCGGATGTGCCTTACATCCTGGCGCCAGGATCGCTGCTCGCGGATGCCGCACTGGTGCTCGCGGCGAACGAAAAGAGCGGCATCGAAGGCTCGGCCAGCTTCGATCCGCTGACGGCCTTTGCGGTGAGCGGCGAGAGGCCGGCGCAACAGGCCGCGCTCTTCGCCGATTACGTGGACGCCGCTTTCCATATCCGGGAGCGCTTCCCGTCCTTCGTTCCGTTCCTCGCGAGCGGCCGCGCCTGGGACGGCGCCGGCGGCTCCGCCACCGAGGAGTTGGCCTTCACGCTGGCCGCTGGCGTCAGCTATTGGCGAGCGCTGGCGGAGGCGGGCATGCCGCTTGCCGCGAGTGCCGGCTGCATCGGCTTTTCGCTGACCGCCTCGGCGGACATCTTCCTCACCATCGCAAAATTCCGCAGCCTGCGCCTGCTTTGGGCGCGCGCGCTTGAGGCCGCGGGAGAGAAGCCGCAAGCCGATTTGCTGCTGCTTGCCAGAATGCCGGAGCGCATTCAGACGGCCTACGACAGCCATGTGAATTTGCTGCGCGGCACCGCGGCGGCGTTCGGCGCGGCGATTGGCGGCGCAACCGGCGTGGAGATTCTGCCCTTCGACAGCGCAAGCGGCGGCGAGGCGGCTTTGCCGCGGCGGCTCGCACGGAATACAAGCCTCATTCTGCAAGAGGAAAGCTATCTGTCCGCCGTCGCCGATGCCGCCGCCGGCTCGGCCTATCTCGAAGTGCTGACGAACGGGCTCGCCGCCTCCGCGTGGGCGCTGTTCCGCCGGGTGGAAGCCAAGGGCGGGCTCGCGGCAGCGATTGAATGCGGTTTCGTCGAGGACGAGCTGCGGCGCAAGGCCAGCGAGCGCGAACGTGCCGTGGCCTGCCGCGCGGACAAGATCACCGGCGTCTCGGTTTTCCCAAATGCCTCGGAAAAGGCGCCGCTCCCGGACATCGTGGCAAGCCCGGACGATGAAATCAGCCATCCCTTTGCCGGGAAAGTGCCGGCGTTGCCCGCGGCGGGCAAGGGCGAGCGCTTTGCCGCCCTGATCGAGGCGGCCCGGGCGGGCGCCAGCCTTCGCGAATTGCGCATGGCCTCCCGCCGGGTCGCGAGCATCGTCGCGCCCGCGCTTTACGCAACAATGCGCGATGCCGAGCCTTTCGAAAACCTCCGCTGGCGTGCCGACATCGCCCTTGAGATGATCGGGTCCAGGCCGCCTATCTTCCTGGCGCTGCTCGGCAAGGCGGACGACTATCGGGCGCGCGCGAATTGGGTGCAAAGCTTTTTTGCCGTGGGCGGTATCGAGGCCATCGTTCCGGACCAGGGGTTTGAGAGCGTGGAAGCCCTCGCGGCGGCCTTCAAGCGAAGCCCGGCGCCGGTTGCCTGCCTGTGCTCATCCAACAAGGTCTATGCGTCCATGCCGGGCGCGGCTTCGGCGCTGAAAAAGGCCGGAGCGGTCGCGGTCTATCTGGCCGGCCCGGCCTCGCTCTTGGACATGATCGAGCCGGCAGACGCCATAGCGATCGACCGCCTCATTCACGAAGGCTGCAACGCGCTCGCCATTCTGGAGGAGGTGCAGGCCGCCTTAAAAGTGGAAGAGCTCGCCGCCGCCGCCGAGGAAGAGGAAGCCGAGGAAGGCTTCGAGGTTCACATGCACTCCCATAGCCACGATTGCGGATGCTGCTAGATCTGGTTCAATTAACAGAGGGAATCGCCCCTCACCCCAACCCTCTCCCCATAGGAGAGGGGGTTCCGTTGTGCCCATTGAGAGGGCGTTCCCTCTCCCCATCCGCATTCGCTTGCGAATGCGGACACGCTAAGTTGCAAGCTCGCCAAGGCGAGCTTGCCGAGAGGGACAGGGTGAGGGGTAATGTGCGCTGTATGGTGCCGCTAACGGCGGAGGGCATAAGATGACGAATACTCCACTGCCGGATTTTTCGAAGGTTGAGTGGCAGGCGCCGTCGCTTGCGGCGGAAGCGGCTGGCCTCGCGGCCGAAACGCCGGAGGGCATTGCGCTGAAGCCGGCGTATGGCCCAAGCGATGCCGAGGGCCTCGATTTCCTGAACACCTATCCCGGCCTGCCGCCATTCCTGCGCGGGCCGTACCCCACCATGTACGTCCAGCAGCCCTGGACCGTCCGGCAATATGCGGGCTTCTCCACGGCGGAGGATTCGAACGCCTTCTACCGGCGCAATCTCGCGGCGGGCCAGAAGGGGCTTTCCGTCGCGTTCGATCTCGCCACGCACCGCGGCTACGACAGCGACCACCCCCGCGTGCGCGGCGACGTGGGCATGGCGGGCGTGGCCATCGACTCCATCTACGATATGCGCACCTTGTTCGATAGCATCCCGCTATCCGACATGAGCGTATCCATGACCATGAACGGCGCGGTGCTGCCGATTCTGGCGCTTTTCATCGTGGCCGGCGAGGAGCAAGGCGTTGCGCCCGCTCAGCTTTCGGGGACGATCCAGAACGACATCCTGAAAGAGTTCATGGTGCGGAACACCTACATCTATCCGCCCGAACCCTCGATGCGCATCATCTCCGACATCTTCGCCTATACGAGCCAGAAGATGCCGAAGTTCAACTCGATCTCGATCTCCGGCTACCACATGCAGGAAGCAGGTGCCACCGCCGACCTGGAACTGGCCTATACGCTGGCGGACGGCGTCGAATATGTGCGCTCCGGCATGGCGGCGGGCCTCGACATCGATGCGTTCGCGCCGCGCCTCTCGTTCTTCTGGGCGATTGGCATGAACTACTTCATGGAAGTCGCCAAGATGCGGGCCGCCCGCGCGCTCTGGGCGCGGCTCATGCGGGATCTCGGCGCGAAAAATCCGAAGTCGATGAGCCTGCGCGCCCATTGCCAGACCAGCGGCTGGTCGCTGACCGCGCAGGACGTGTATAACAATGTCATGCGCACCTGCGTGGAAGCCTTCGCCGCGACCCATGGCGGCACGCAGTCGCTGCACACCAACGCGCTCGACGAGGCGCTGGCCTTGCCGACCGACTTCTCCGCCCGCATCGCACGCAACACGCAGCTTTTCATCGAATACGAAACCGGCACCACGCGCGTCATCGACCCGTGGGGCGGCAGCTATTATGTCGAGCGGCTAACCTACGAGCTGGCCAAGAAGGCTTGGGAGCATATTCAGGAGGTCGAAAAGCTCGGCGGCATGGCGAAGGCCATCGGGCAGGGCCTGCCGAAGCTGCGCATCGAGGAAGCCGCCGCGCGCACGCAGGCGCGGATCGACGGCGGCAAGCAAACCATTGTCGGCGTCAACAAATATCAGGTGAACGACGAAGCGCCGGTCGAGGTGCTGAAGGTCGACAATTCGGCGGTGCGCGCGCGCCAGATCGAGAAGCTGGAGCGGCTCAGGGCCGAGCGCGATCCGGCGGCGGTGGAGGCGGCGCTTACCGCGCTCACCAACGCGGCGTCCGGCGGCGGCAACCTGCTGGAGCTTTCGGTGAATGCCGCCCGCGCCAAGGCGACCGTCGGCGAAATTTCCAGTGCGCTCGAAAAGGTTTACGGCCGCCATCGCGCCGAGACGCGGGCCATTTCGGGGGTATACCGCCAGGAGATCGGGCAGATGGACGAAAAGGTGCGGCGCGTCATCGCCCTGTGCGAGGACTTCGAGAAGAACGACGGCCGGCGCCCGCGCATTCTCGTCGCCAAGGTCGGGCAGGATGGGCACGACCGGGGGCAGAAGGTGATCGCGTCGGCGTTTGCCGATCTGGGCTTCGACGTGGATATCGGCGCGCTGTTCGCGACACCCGCCGAGGTGGCGCGGCAGGCGGTGGAGAACGATGTGCATATGATTGGCGTGTCGTCGCTCGCCGCAGGGCATCTGACGCTAGTGCCCGAGCTTAAGGCCGAGCTGGCGGAGCAGGGCCGGCCGGATATCCTGATCGTGGTTGGCGGCGTCATCCCGCCGGACGATTACGGCGCGCTCTACGAGGCGGGCGCCGTCGCGATCTTCGGCCCCGGCACCAATATCGCCGAGGCGGCGGCGGATCTCCTCGCCAAACTCAACGCCCATCTCGGCTACGCGCAGCCAAACGCAGCAGTGTAGGCATCACACCGTTGCTGATTACCTTTCCCTATCTGGGTTCAAATTGCGCTTGAACTCGAACCATTTTTGTTCCAATTGTGAAATTCTTATTTTCTGAACCGTGATGGTAGAGGCGAATGGCCTCGCCAAAACGTGATTGCTGGAGGGAGTTATGTTCCAACCCTTTCGCGCAGTTATTGCAGCTGCCGCCCTTTCCTCGATTCTGCCCAATTGCGGTTATGTCGCTCAGCAGGAGGCGTCAAGAGCAGCCGAAGCTGAGATCGGAGAGTGTGTCCGGCTGTACCCCAATCAGACCCAGCGGCCAGTCACACCGCGAGTTAAGTGCATTTGGGATGCCCGGATGAAGTACGCCCGAGCTGGGCTGGAACACGGATATCACAACGCAGATCTCGATGAACTGGCTCAGGCCAGGGTACTGCTACTTGCTCAAAGCTATGATGCCGGGCAGATTACAGAAGCTCAATACCACGTTCAGTTGGCCGAGACCATGGTCAACCATAACACTCAGGCCATGCACCGCAACAACGGAGCCGCGATGGCAGCCGCTGCCCAGCAAGAGGCTGAGGCGGCAACATCGATGGCGCTATCTGCATCCAAGCCGGTAACGTGCACCAGGACCAGCAGTGTTGCGACTTGCTACTGAGATTTCACAAGAGGACCACATGACCGAAACGCGCAAACCTCATGTTTACGTTGAAGGGTTTGAGGAAGATGGAAGCGGCCCTGATGTTAGTGCAACCTATGTTGTTCTGCAGGTTCACTACGATCACAAGAAAGCTCGTATAGAACTTCCTGTAGGAGAACGTCTATTCCCTTCAGAGCTGCAAACTGAGGTGTATCGCCGTGGTCTTGATGAGTTGCTAAAGGCGCTTCAGGAAGTGGTAACTTCGCCCCAAGGGATATTGTGATCTCCCGTTCTTAATTTAATTCTGCAGCACGTCGCTTGCCTGATTGTAAAGATTATACGCTCACCCTTTGGAGATTAAACGGTGCACTTCTTGAAGTCTGGGCCATTTTTGGCAGTGGGAGGCTTTATACTAGGCGTAGCTTTGACTATCGCAGTCTTGGGCCGCTACCACCAGTTCGGAAAGTCCTCCCATGATTTTACCTTGATGGATCGCCTTACCGGGAAGCTCTATTACTGCCTCGGCGGCGAATGCGAAGCCGTCCAGATGAGAGAGAAATAGAACAGCACTTTCATCCCGTCGGGTGATTACGCCGCGCTACCGGCGCTATCTCCTCGCCTCTGGCGCCAGATGGACCAAACCCACATTTGTTATAATGTGGGAGCAGCTTCCGCCAGAGGATCGCTATGAGCCGCCTGACAATCGACATCACCGAACAACGGCACAAGGCGCTCAAAGCCATGGCCGCGCTTGAGGGCAAGACTATCCGGCAATACGCGCTTGAGAAACTGTTTCCCTCCGCGCCGGAGGAAGACCAAGCCTGGGCGGATTTGAAAACCCTCGTCGAACGCAGGATCGCGGAAAGCGCCGCTGGCGCCGTTTCCAGCAAGATCTTCGACGAGATCGTTGACGAAGAGCTTGGCGCGGGCGGGGCGGCTTGATCGCCGCGTTTGTATTTCACCCAGCGGCTGGAGCCGTCGCCACGGCAGGTGACGCAACAAACGAACAGAGCTAAGATGCAGCCATGACCCGCGAGCAAATCCTGGCCAAGATTAAGGAGAACGAGAGCGCGATCCGCGCCGAGGGCGTTTTGCGCCTGGCGATCTACGGCTCCCGGGCGCGCGGCGACGAGCGGCCGGATAGCGATTTGGACGTGCTCATCGACGTCGACCCCAAGAGCCGCTTTTCCCTCATCAATCTTTCCGGTGTCGCCCTTCTCATCGAGGACGCCATCGGCATAGAGACGCAGGTCGTGCTTCGCTCCTCGATGCCGGAAAAATTCCGCCGGCGTATGGCGGACGACGAGATTGCGGTCTTCTGATGCGCGCGACGCTAAAGGACCGTCTGGAGCATATCCTTGAAGCGATCGGCTATCTTCAACAGCACACCGGAAACCTCACCTGGGAGCAATTTGCCGCGAACAAGTTTCTCCGGCTTGGCGTCGAAAGATGCCTGGAGATCATAAGCGAGGCATCCCGCCATCTGCCTGAGGAGTTCAAGCAAAAGCATGCCGAAATTCCCTGGCGTCATGTTGCCGATATTGGAAACCGGCTCCGGCATGGATATGACACTGTAAACAATCAGATCGTTTGGAATATCGTTCAGGACGATATTCCAGCATTGAAGGCGGCAGTCGAAGCGGCAATAGCTTCGAACGATCAAGAGCCTTAGCGGTGAGCCCGGTGGCAGCGCCAAGCGCTGCCGGGGCATGCTGACCGGCACCTAAGACGCACTGCCGGTTCAGCGAAATGCCCCGCTTCTTTTGCTTGCCCGGCCGGTATGAAAAATTCATACTCGGTTATCGCAAGAAAGGAGCCGCCCTTGTCCCACATTGAAAAGCGCACCATCAGTTTGCCCGAAGAGCATGCCGCTTACATTGACGGGCTCGTAGAGTCGGGGCAGTACGCCTCGGCGAGCGAGGTCGTGCGGGCTGGGCTGCGGGCGCTACAGGAGCGCGATCGCGCTGTCGAGCGATGGCTTCGCGAGGAAGTGGCGCCTGTGTACGACGCAATGCAGGCCGATCCTGGCCGCGCCTTGTCAGTGGAGACGGTTTCCGCCCGGATTCGCGCTCATCACGCCGCTCGGCTCAAAACCGCGAAATGAAGAAGCGATCCGTCATCTAGGCAGCCAGTGCACAAGCGGTTGAATCGCTACGCCGGCTCAGGCCGCTGCGCCAGCGCCTTGCGTACAATTTCGGGTTCGCGGGCGATGACGGTCAGATACGCCTTTGCAGCTTGGTCTGGCTCGGCGGCGCCTTGCTCCCAATCCCTCAACGTCCCGAGCGGGATATGGTAATGCGCGGCGAACTGTTCCTGCGTGCATCCGAGCGCCCGGCGGATGAGTTTGGCCCGCGGCACACGCTTGGCCTTGGCAAGCTGCTCCTCCGTCCAAGGCTGCGCATCGGAATCGGCGCGCGCGGCGGCTTCGATCTCGGCCTCTGTCATCGGCCGCATGGGCCGGAGATCGGGTTCAGCTTTGCGCGTTCTGCGTGAAATAGTCATCTTTCTCCTTCTTGGTGGCGCGGCGCGCCGAAATCAAGCGGTAACGGCCTAAGCGTTCGGTGTAAGTGACGTTCAGGAGCTGGCCCTCAACCATGCCAAGCAAATTGTACCGCTCCTCGCCATAGTCTTCGCGCTCATCGATGATGGCGACCGTGAACGGATCGGAAAAGGCTCTCTTTGCCGTGTCGAATGTAACGCCATGGTCCCGGTAATTCTTGCGGGCCTTTGCCGCATGCCATTCGAAATCGTCATCGATCATACTACTGTTTAACAGTAGTGTCGAGCGGCCTGCAATTGGTTTCTTGGCTAGCTCCTCCGGATGATTGACTGTTGTAGTTTTTAAGCTACAACAGATGTTGGACCGAGTGGAAAGGCAGGCAGCCATGGCTAAGCTAAGTGGAGCCGTCTCTCATCATGAAAAGGAAGTCGCAGAGCTTCGCGCCGACCGGGAGCTTGCGGTGGAATATCTGAAAGCGGCCATGGAAGAGCTCGAAGACCCAGACGCGCGTGGCGGCGGCCTGCTTGCGCTTCGCACCGTCGCGGAAGCCTATGGCGGGCTTGGCGCAGTGGCAGCCGAAGCGGGGATCAGCCGCGAGTCTTTGTACCGGGCGCTGTCTCCCAAGGGCAATCCGACCCTTAAGACCTTGCTTGCCGTTCTCAAGGCAGTGGGCATGCGGCTATCTGTGAGCGACGCGCATGCCGGCGCATGAATAGGAGAAATATATGGGAGCGGGGCAATCGGCGCCGGACGAAGAGCAAGCCTGGGCGGATTTAAAAACCCTCGTTGAACGCAGGATCGCGGAAAGCTCCGCCGGCGCCGTTTCCAGCAAAACCTTCGGCGAGATCATTGACGAAGAGCTTGAGGACAGTTCTGGCGACTAATTAAACGTATTAACAAATAATGAAGCTTCCCTACGGGCGCAGCATGATTAATGCGGGCGTGGTTAACTGCGGTTACTCATATTTTCCGCCGCCGTGTTTTTGCGAATCTTTTCGTGTTTCTGGTCGAATTCCAGGATTCCAGAATCCGTTTAAATATACGCGCAACTTCCGAATTAACCGAAAGTCCAGTTTAGGGGCGTTTCGTTCGCAAAGTTTGCCATTTTAAATCAACTACTTGCGCCACAACTGCGCTCTTAACGCTTTCTCAAAGCGCATCTGCTAAATTAGTTCAATATCGAAAACCGGCGCGGAACGCGGCAAAATGCTAGCAAAGTACGTTAACAAGAGCTTTCCCGCCCTCGCGGCTGGAAAAGCCGGCCCAGCCCCGGTTTCGCCGGGCCGATGCGACCGCGGCCCCCGGTCAGGCGCGCTTAAGCAGGCCGTGCGGAAGCTCTCGACCGGCGCTGCAAATTCCGGCACTGTTATTGCAAGAAATGAAAAAGCTGGAGCCAAACGCCTTGCGTGACATGCTAGAAAATGAGCCCGCGCCCCAAAAGAATGTGTTCGGGGAGCCGCTGCAAACCTGCTCCGATTCGCCCGTGACAGGTTTTTTCCGTGACGGATGCTGCAATACCGGGCCGGAAGATTTGGGCTCGCACACCGTCTGCGCGGTCATGACCGCCGAGTTTCTGGAGTTTTCCAAGAAAGCCGGAAACGACCTTTCCACCCCCATGCCGGAATTCGATTTTCCCGGCCTGAAGCCTGGCGGCCGCTGGTGCCTGTGCGCGGCGCGATGGCGGCAAGCCTTCGAGGCCGGCATGGCCCCGAAGGTGGTGCTGGCGGCAACCCATGAAAGCGCGCTGGAGATCGTGGCGCTGAAGGACCTTAAGCGCTTCGCCATCGACCTCTCTTAGAGCCTGCCCGCTTTTGACGGAATCAAAAGCGGGGTCTAACTTTTTGTTTTGCCGTGCGTATTTTCGGAAAACCGCTTCACACTTTTCCGGACGCACTCCAGGACGCGGTGCCGCTCCGCATCACGTGCGCATCAGCAGACCCCGGTATTGCCGCGCGGTGAGCCCGTAGGTCCAGGCGACGGCGGAGCGGGCGGTCAGCATATTGGGCGGCACCTGGAGGAAGTACCGCTTATGGGTGCCATCGGGTTCCGGGGTGCCGTTGACGACCTCTATGGCGGCCCAAGCGTCGCCATCGTGCCATCGCTTCTCCCAGAGGATTCCTGTGTCGTCCTCCGAGATCCGGAAAGCGGCCCCGGTCGCGATAAACCGCTCCGGCGTCATCCGCTCGATCATGCAGCGGCGGACATGAATGTCCACGGCCCTGTCGATATCGGCGGCGGTGATCTGCCCGGGCCGCTCGATCACCCGCGACGGCACCTCCACGCCCTTCCACGCGTAGATGGTCCACCCGTCGCGGTATTGGAGGGCGGGCCCGGAAGCGCCATGAAGCCGGCCCCGCTCGTCCGTATTGAGGATTTGCGGGGGCTCGGATACCCAGCAAATGTGCTTGTGCGGAATAATCCAATCCGCGTGGGCGGCGATGAGCAGAAGGCCCGCGAGCGGCTCCGTCTCGCTTGTCAACCCGCACACAGAGCGGAAATAGTCGTGCCGCTCAAGCCAGCCATGGCTGCGCGGAGCGTAGCCGGCATCCTCCAATTGCAGCCAGGGACGCCGCCTGCTCAGCCAAAACAGCCACGGCCGCTTGTGGGGCGCCGCGGAACGGATGGCCTGGGAAGCCCGCAAGACTGCGTCCCGGACGCTATCGCCAAGCGTCTCGTCCCCCGCCTGCGCGCTCTGCTCTTCGACGGTTACGAGCACGCTGCCGCTGACGCGGCGCTGAATGGCGAAAGACGCCCGGTTGCGGACCTGGTCCGCGATGGCGGCTTTAAGATTGGCGCCTGAACGCTCGTGCGGGGTTTTCGCCCAGAGCGCCGCCATTTGCATCGGGCTTGAGCACCAGACGATCTGCCTGGGCTCCGGCCAGCCCGCCGCGCCGTAGGCGGCGGCGATGCCGCGCTCCGCCTCCTCCCGGTTCGCTGGCGCCGTGGAGGTCCTGATTTGGACCCACCGCTTCCGGTGATCCGCGATGCACGCCAGTTGCTCCGGGGACAGGCGCCTGATCTTAGTCTGCAACGATCCGTGCATCTTTAGGCTCAAGCTCACGTTGGCGGCGAATGCGATAGATCCCCTTTGGCACGGTGATGGCATCGTGCTCGTCGTGCTGAATCCGTGCACAAGGGCCGTCCACCCGGACATGGCCAACATAGAGACCGTTCGGAATGTCGTGCGCGAGCGCGTCGTCCCGGAACATGGTCACGCGGTCGTAGATCGCGTGCCGGTGTCCGGTCGTCTCGCCTTCCAGCAGAACGGCGGCGCCGTCAGGCCCCGGCTCCATGGGAACGCCGGATACAGGGATGTCGGCGACACGTTCGATCAGCAAATCGCCCTGGGCATATAGAAGACTCATGGCCGTACTCCTCTCCTTGTCGGACTTAGCTCAGGTGACGAACAAGCGGTTTGTCTCCGTGTTCCATGACAGCTCTGTGAGCCGCATAATCCGAATGCCAGTTGAGCGTTTCGCAGCCGTCATCCCCGAAACGCCAGCGCTTTATCCGGGATTGTGACGAAAGCAGGCGCCCTTCAAGGTCCCGGATACGGCGCAAAAGCCGTTCCGGGATGACAAGCGGCGAGCCACCGGCCGGATTTCGCATAAGCCGGCTGGGGAGACTTGACGATACTGGCCGCGATTTCGTCCCATTGTAGCTGGATTGTGTGAATTGGCGTATGCCGCGCGGAAAAGCTGTTATATGTTGCCGGAGGTTCAGGCGGCGCCGGGCGTCCTATTCACTTTTGACACTCTGGCGGCAATCGCCTATCTCATGCGCCAAATTCGGCCAGCTTAAATGCGGCGGCGCTGCAAATATTGAAGATTCGAAAGGGCAGACCCCCTAAATGCTCCACATGGTAACAGCACCAGCCTTCCGTCTTTCCCCCCTGAAGAAGGCCGTGCCCCTGATCGCACTCGCTCTCCTTATGACGGGGCCGGCGCCAACGGCACAAGCGCTCCGCGCCAAGAGCAGGCCAATTCCTCAACTCGAAACCCTTGACGGCACCTCGCTGCTTGGCAGCTACCTCGCGGGCCATCTGGCGCGAGCGACACGCGACAGCGATAACGCCGCGCTTTATTACCGGCGCGCCCTCGCCAAGGACCCCGGCAACCAAGACATTCTCGACGAAGCTTTCCAGCTTGAGCTTGCGTCCGGCAATTACGCCGAAGCCAAAAGCCTGGCGCAGCGCTTGGTCAGGCGGCAGCCGGACAATTCCATCGCCCATATCTTTTTAGGCGTCGATGCTTACAAGCACCAGGATTTCCAGACGGCGGACGAGCACTTCAAAATCGCGCAACACGCCGCCACGGCGGAAGATCCGACGATAAGGCTTGCGCGCGCGTGGACTGGCGTTGCGCTTGGGCATGCGGACCGGTCAATCGCCGCGCTGCAGGCTGCGCCCAAAACTGCTTGGGCCGTCCATTTTGAGACGGTTCAACGGGCGTTTATGGCGGACGTCGCCAAAAGTTGGGCGCAGGGCGAGGAAGCCTACCGGTCCGTCCACGACAAAAAGGCGCCGAACTTACGCATCGCCGAAGCGTTTTCCCGGCATCTTGCCGTGTCGGGCAACCGGGAGCAGGCGCTAGCTGTCCTGCAGGAATCCGGAGCCCAAGAGACGCCGCTGGGCAAGGTGCTGCTGGAGGAGCTCAAGGCCGGCAAGACGCCAAAGCTCATGGTTTCGAATGCCGAAGAGGGGCTCGCGGAATCGTTCCTCGGCATCGGACAGGTGGCCGCCGCCAACAACGGCGTCGACGCCGCACAGGTCTATTTTCGCCTGGCACTCCAGCTGAACCCCGAGTCGGACATCGCCAAGCTGGAGCTCGCCGAGCTTTATGGAAATGTCGAGCACTATGCAAAGGCGATTACCGTCCTCGACAAGATCCAGGAGCCGTCGCCATTCTGGGTCAATGCCCAAATGCGTAAGGCGCTCTATCTGAACTCGATGCAAAAGGCCCCCGAGGCGTCCGCCCTGCTGGCAGCCCTGCTGGAAAAGCAAAAGGAAAATCTGCAACTTTTGCAGACGGCAGCTGCAATCGAGAGCACGCGCAAGAACTACGAGGGCGCCATTCCATACTACGACCGGGCGATAAAGCTTATCGGCACCCCGGAGAAGAAGGACTGGCAATTGTTCTATTCGCGCGCGATTGCCTTGGAGCGCACGAAGCAGTGGCCGAAAGCGGAGCCCGACTTCAAAAAGGCGATTGAACTCGATCCGGAACAGGGCGCTGTGCTGAACTATCTCGGCTATTCATGGCTCGATCAGAATATGAATATCCCGGAAGCTTTCGATCTCATCAAAAAGGCGGTCAAGCTCAGGCCCAACGATGGCTACATCATCGATAGCCTGGGCTGGGCTTATTATCTCCAGAAGGATTACCCGCAGGCGGTCAAGCATCTCGATAAGGCTGTCGAGCTGCGCCCCGAGGACCCGACTTTGAACGATCACTTGGGCGACGTTTATTGGCGGCTCGGCCGGAAGCTTGAGGCAAAGTTTCAATGGACCCAGGCGCTGAGCTTGAACCCCGAGCCCGAGGACGCGGCGAAGATCAAGAAAAAGATCGAGGCCGGGCTGGCGGATGAGGCCGGCCCGCGCGCGGAGCTGGAAAAACAGCCTACGGCGGAGCAGCCCGCTGCCCCTGCCCCTGCCGCGGCGCAGCCCGAGACGAAGACCCCCTAAAGGCCCCGCCCAAAGGGCAACAGCCTTTTAGATTTGCGGCGGAAGCATCGACAAATTCGCTTTCGCCGTCTAGTACCCAAGGCCGGTGATCCGCACAACGCGCGTTACCCCTCACCCTGCCCCTCTCCCCATGGGAGAGGGGACGACTTCTCAACGGCTGCGACCGGATTCCCTCTCCCATTGGGAGAGGGCTAGGGTGAGGGGTAATGCCGCTCATGAGGGGCAAAACGGTTCGATTATGACTCATCCTTCAGCAACAGCGCATGACGGCGCGCTTCCGGCTATCGTCCGCGAGCAAGCCCGCGCCAAGGTCAATCTCACCCTCCATGTCTTGGGCAAGCGGGCCGACGGCTATCACGAGCTGGACAGCCTGGTCGTGTTCGCGGACCTTTGCGACGAGCTGAGCTTCACGCCAGCGCCGGACGACCATCTCAGCATGGAAGGCCCCTTTGCCGGAGCCGTCGATGGCGAGAACCTTATTCTGAAGGCCAAGCGCGCGGTCTCGGGCTGGCTTGGCCGCGAAATTCACGGCGATTTCCGCCTCGACAAGCATATCCCCGTCGCGGCGGGGCTGGGCGGCGGATCTTCGGACGCCGCTGCCGCATTGCGGATTTTGCTGCGCGTTTACGGCGATCCGGCCGGCGCGGAGAGCTTTATCGAGAAGGCCGCCGCCATCGGCGCGGACGTTCCGGTCTGCCTTTATAACCGCGCCGCATGGATGCGCGGCCTTGGCGAGCGCGTGACGCCTGCCGCGAATGTGACAGCGCTCCCTGCAATTCTCGTCAATCCGCGAATAAAGGTCTCCACGGCCGAGGTTTTCAAACGTCTGAACGCGGCCCCATACCGGCCGGACGAAATTCCGGCATCCCCGCTCCCCGGGGCGGACTTTTCGAGCCCTGAAAAGGCCGCGGCCTCGCTCATGCACGGCCGCAACGACCTGGAGCCGCCCGCCGTGGCAATCGAGCCCGCCGTCGAGCGCGCGCTCGAAGCAATCCGGCGGCAAGAGGGCTGCCTGCTCGCCCGGCTTTCCGGCAGCGGGCCGACCTGCTTTGGCCTGTTTCCTACGCAGGAGGCCGCGAAATTGGCCGCCGAAGCCGTTGGCCGCGAGCATTCCGGCTGGTGGGTGATGCCGGTGACACTATCCTGATGTGCCTTCGAAGAGACGCGAAAAGGAGCGATGACAAAACCGGTCCTGATTACGCATAAGCGTCAGCCAATTTCAGCAGCCGGTATGGCATGGGCGGCGTCCTGAGGGAGACGTATGCAAGCCTGGCGATCATGGTTTCGAGCCGGTATCTGCGGTTGAACCGGTATTCGAATTCGGCGAGGTATCGCGGCACATGTTTGGCCCGCACGGCTCTGTAGGTTCCCACCATCGCGGCCTTGATGTTGCCAAGGACGGTGTTGACCCATTTGAACCGCGGGTTTTTGGCCGCTTTCGCTCCGCTGCCGGTCTTGATTGGGGTATGGGTGCATCCTGCCGCGGTCACGGCGGGAAAACAGCCGAGCGCATCGGAGACGATGTGAACGCCGGCGGCGAGCGCCGTGCCCGCGAGTTTGGCAATCGCAATCTTGCTGAACCCGGCAACGCGGCGAAGGATGATCTGATCGGGTTTGCCGTCGCCGGTCACGGAAACGGCTGCCACGAAAGGCGTCTTGCCCGCCGCGCCGCGCCCGTATGTTCCCTGGTGGAGGCCGCCGATATAGGCGTCGTCCATTTGCACTTCGCCTTCCAAGCGCTTGGCCGCGTTGCGCTCGATCATGACTTGGGCGAGCTTGTGCTTGAGGGTCCAGGCTGTTGTCTGGGTGACGCCGAGCCGGCGCCCGAGTTCGATGCTGGAAATGCCCTTCTTGGATTGGGTCATCAGATACATGGCCTTGAACCAGAGGCGCAGCGGCAATTTGCTGGACTCGAAGATCGTGCCGGCTTTGACCGATGTCTGCTTGCGGCAGGCATTGCATTGGTACAACGACCGGGCACCACGCTTGACAATGCAGTGCTCCCGGCACTTGCAGTCCGGACACTCGAACCCCTCAGGCCAGCGCCACCGCACCAGCGCGGCGTGGCAAAGCGGTTCGGTCCCATACAAAACGTCGAACTGGGCCTCGCTCATGCCTTTCTGGAATTGAACTTTGTTGCGTGCCATGGGAAACCTCCCTGCAAATCAATGCGTTCTTGCTTTGTTCTGCACCAAAATTCTGGCTGACGCAACCGCGTAATCAGGAAACCGGTTGATTGCTTCATGGCTTCGGCGAAAGACCCCCTCACTCTCCCCAAGGGGAGAGAGGGCCCTAGAACATCCACGGCGGACAGTTCGAGGGTTCCTTCTCCCCTCGGGGAGAAGGACAGGATGAGGGGGGACTTCGTGAAGCAATCAAGCGGATTTGGCATGAGATCGCAAGGAACAGACGCGCTGCCGGGGCAGGTGCCGGGTGCCGGCAAGCCCGCAATTCAGATCGAGTTCGCGGGGCTGGACCTTACGCTCGACGCATCCGGCGCCGCCTACATGTGCGCGCGGGACACGCTCATCATTGCGGATCTCCATCTCGAAAAGGGATCGCGCGCCGCGTCCAAGGGCCGCCTCCTGCCGGCGCTCGACAGCCGCGATACGCTCCACCGGCTGAAACGCGTCCTCGAAGCCTACCGGCCGGAGCGCGTTATCTGCCTTGGCGACAGCTTCGACGACTGCTTCGCGGGCGAGCGCATGGCCGGCGCGGATAAGGACGAGCTATCCTCGCTTTGCGCATCCGTTAACGAATGGATATGGCTTGGCGGCAACCACGATCCCGAAACGCCTGCCTTTTGCGGCGGCGAAACCCGCACCGAAATTGAGATTGGCGGCGCGATCCTGCGCCACGAGCCGGCCGCCGCCCGCGCAACCCCGCAGATTGTGGGCCATCTCCATCCGAAGGCCAGCGTGCCGGCAGGCGGCTACCGCTTTTCCGGCCCTTGCTTCTGCGTTTCGGAGGATCTGCTCATCATGCCGGCCTTCGGCGCCTATGCCGGCGGGCTCTCATGCCGTTCCAAAGCCATCCGCTCGCTGCACAAATCGGAGCCCAAGCTCTTCATGCTCCACGCCGCGAAGCTTTGGCGCGTCGCCTGAATTGGAGTGCCACCCAAGATCCCGCAGTATACAAGCGTCATCCCGGAAACGCAGGAGGCGTAATCCGGGATCGTCACAAACACCCGCCGGTGCATTTTGCCATCCCGGATAAACGCTGAAGCGTCTTCCGGGATGGCAGCCACCGGATGGCGAAGCGATCAGGGGCTATAGCCGCCTGAACTTGCCGGCCCGGCCGGGGTGGTGCTTCACGTGCAGGACGTTGCTTTTCCTGCTCGCGGATCGCGCCCGCTTCGGCTCCGCCCCGACGAAGAAGCGGCAGCGGGGATATTTCCGGGGGCAGGCGGCCGGGGCCTTGAGCGCGGCGTGCGTCAGCCCGGCAGGCATGCTTTTCCGCTTGCCAGCCTGCAGTTCATTCTCAACCGCCTTTTGGGGGCGATCCACGGCTTGGCCGTCCGCCTTTTGCGTGTCCTCCGCGGAGGCATCCACAACGGGCTTTTCCGGCTCGGGACGGTTCTTGGCATCCCGCATGCCGGTGGAATTGTCGAGCGGCCTGCAGCCCGGCAGGTGCACCGCATGGCGGCGCCGGTCGCCGCGCCGGTCGGCGAAATAATAGCGGCCGTCGCAAATCCAGGCGGCGGGCGGAAGCTTATCCCTCTCGAAGAGCAGATCCGCGCGCCGCAAATCGGTCCAGAACTCGCTCATGTGCAGCGTGTCTTCCCGCTCTGGCGCCATGGCGGAGTAACGGAATGGCAAAGCCAGCACCGGCACATAGCTTTGGCCATAGCGCAGCGCGGCGCGCACCGCCCCGTAAACCTCCTCCACATTTTCGTTTTGGATCGCAAAGCAGCCAATGGAGCCGCAGCCGCCATGAATGAGGATGCTGGAGCCGGACCTGCCGTTCATCTGGTCGAAAGTATTCGGATAATTGATGTTCATCGCCCGGTCCCAGCGCCGGTTCACGATGAGATCGGACGTTGTGATCCGGTAAAGCCCCTCAGGCGACTGCCTGTCGCCCTCGTAGAATTTCGGGCCTAAGCCACCGGACCAGCGGCAGATTCTGTAGACCTTGAAAAGTGCGTAGCGCGGCCCTTGCTGGACCCAAAGCTCCATCTCGGAAGTCTGCTTGTACACGCGGACGAAGACCGGCGAGCCTAGCTTCAGGCCCTTTCCCTCGAACTCTTTGGCAAGCTCCATTTCTCGCGCCGCGACCGTTTCCGGGTGCCAGGACTTGCTTGCCCCATAGGCCGTTGCAATTACCGAAACAAAAACAGCGAATATCGCTATTAGAAAATTGATCGGACGTAACTTCATTCCAACTCCTTCTTGGCTACGCCTCAAGACGCCAAACTTGGACGCTACATTGCGCCCCTATTTTGAGAGTGCAAAAAGACAAGCGTCAACATCCATGAGTTGAATTGTGATCTTAATATGACATCTTGTGCGTGGATTGATGCACTTATGTTACTCAAGGCGCACAATCATTTTAGGAACACTCGTTTACCAGGGTGAGTTTCAGCAACACCTTTCGTTTTGAATTCAAGACCTTGGAAGCAGCAAGACTGCCAAGCCTGAGCTTACTGCACACCCGATGCCACGAATTGCCCCTTTGCCACATGGTTCACGCCATGTCCGGCCTGCGCGCTGCTGTGAGCGGCGCGATTATTCCTTGCTGGATTTTTCAGGACGCCCTGCCGCCTTAACACTTTTTAATCTAGCGGCAAGCGGCTTGTAACCTAAGGACGCCTATATCAACTTGACGATTAATTACACAGGGGAGTGGGAAGCCAATGGCGTCCGGACAAATCCACGACGATACGGGCAATTTCTTCTCGCGCCGGCGGCTGAGGCCGCTGAGTGCGATTGCGGGGGCGGGCCTGCTGGGCGCCACCCTCCTGGCGGTAATCCCGCAAACCGCGTTCGTAACCGCCGCCGCCGCGCAGGATCAGCGCCCGCCGAGCTTCGCCGATCTGGCCGACAAAGTCCGGCCCGCCGTCGTCAGCGTCAACGTGAAGTCCGCCGGCACGGTGGGCGAGACTTCAGGCAAGGATGTGCCGATACCGGATTTGCCGCAGGATTTCCGCGACTTCTTCGACCAGTTCAAGCGCAATCAGCCCGAGCGGCATCCAATGCGCGCACAGGGCTCGGGCTTCCTTATCTCCGCGGACGGCTATGTGGTGACGAACCATCACGTCGCCGAGAAGGCCGACGAAATCGAGATCACCTTCGAGAACGAAGAGAAGTACAAGGCCAAGGTCGTCGGCAGCGATGCCCGCACCGATATCGCTCTCCTGAAGATCGAGAGCAAAAAGAAGTTCGATCATTACCTTGAATTCGCCGATTCCACACCGCGCGTTGGCGACTGGGTCCTGGCCGTCGGCAATCCGTTCGGCCTCGGTGGCACGGTTACGGCCGGCATCGTCTCGGCCCAGGGCCGCGACATCGGCTCCGGCCCCTACGACTTCCTGCAGATCGACGCAGCTGTGAACCGCGGAAATTCCGGCGGCCCCTCCGTCAATCTCGACGGCAAGGTCATTGGCGTGAACACCGCGATTTATAGCCCAAGCGGCGGCAGCGTCGGCATCGCGTTCGCGATCCCCTCGGCCACGGCGCGCGACGTCGTGCAGAAGCTCAAGGACAAGGGCAAGGTCAGCAGCGGCTGGCTCGGCGTTCAGATTCAGAATGTCGACGATAACCTCGCCGAAGGGCTTGGCCTGAAGGACGGGAAGGGCGCTCTCATCGCGAAGATCTTGGCCGATGGCCCCGCGTCCAAGTCCGAACTCAAGATGCAGGACGTCATCCTGCAGGTCAACGGCAAGCCCGTCTCCAACTCCCGCGAGCTTGCCCGGACGATCGCGGCGCTGAGCCCAGGCACCGACGCTCATCTGCACATCTTCCGCAATGGCGCTGAGCGCGACGTCAACGTGCTGCTCGGCGAGTATCCGGATACCGAGAAGGTTGCCTTCATGGGCGGCGGCAACGATGAAGACGCCGGCAAGGAAGTCGAAGACCTTGGCTTGACGCTCGTCCCCGCGCCCGACCTGCCAGGCAGCAAGTCGAAGGAAGGCGTTGCGGTAGCGGCTGTCGATCCGAACTCGAAGGCCGCCGATCAAGGCATCAAGCGCGGCGATATCATCCTTGAGCTTAACAGCAAGGCGGTTTCGACCGTGGAGGATGTGAGCGCCGGCATCCGCGACGCCCGTGAGAAGGGCAAGCGTGTCGTGCTCCTGCAGATCCGCGGCCGCGACAAGCAATCCCGCTTCCTGGCGCTTCCGCTGGATCCGAAGCCCAGCCGCGGCGGCGATGACAAAGATAAAGACAAAGATAACGGCAAGCACTAAATTCCAACCAGAAGACGAGGGGGCTCCCCCTCGTCTTCCCTTTTTCCTCAGCCTATTTCTTAAGGGTACATTCCCACTCTCGCCAAGGGTGCCAAAATGCGAGTTTTGATCGTTGAAGACGACCGCACGGCGGCCGATTTCCTTGCAAAAGCGCTCGGCGAGGCCGGCTATCAGACAGAGATCGCAAGCGACGGCGAAGCGGGCTTCGAACTCGCGAGCACCCAAACCTTCGGAGTGCTGATCGTCGACCGCATGCTCCCCAAGCTCGACGGTTTGACGCTGGTTGAGCGGCTCAGGGCGCGCGGCGACCGCACGCCCGTGCTGATTTTGAGCGCTCTCGGCGCGGTCGACGACCGGGTCAAGGGGCTGCGCGCCGGCGGCGACGACTACCTGCCCAAGCCTTATTCCCTCGTCGAATTGGTGGCGCGGGTTGAAGCCTTGACGCGGCGCGGGCCTTCCGAGGGCGCGGTCACGACCTACGCCGTGGGCGATCTCGTCCTGGACCGGCTGTCGCACAAAGTCACGCGCGGCGGCGAAACGATCCTGCTGCAGCCGCGCGAATACCGCCTCCTCGAATACCTCATGCGGCACGCAGGCCAAGTGGTCACGCGAACGATGCTCCTCGAAAACGTTTGGGACTACCACTTCGATCCGCAGACCAATGTGATCGACGTTCATATCTCCAGGCTACGCAGCAAGATCGACAAGGGACAGGACAAACCGCTCCTGGAAACGGTGCGCGGGGCGGGCTACATGATCCGCAATGACCGCAATTAAACTCGAAAAGCTCGTTCCGCGCGTTGTCTTCGCAACGCCGTTCCGGCTTTTTGCCATCTACATCTCGCTATTTTGCGCGGCAGTCGCCGGCACCTTCATTTACGTCAACCACGAAATGCAGGGCTTTCTCAGCCACGAGGCGGAAGCGGCGGTGCAGGCCGATTTCGAGGCTCTAGCAACGCGCTACCGGGAGGGCGGGGTGCCATCTCTCGTGGCAGCGATTTCCGAGCGTTCGGCCTCATCGAGCAACGCGCTTTACCTTCTCACCGGCAGCGACCGCAGACGGCTTGCGGGCAATCTCGACATGGTGGCAACGGACCTCTGGAATACCCAGGACGCCGCGCAGTTCGTCTACCGCAAGCGCGATGACGGCCAGTTAAGCGAGGCTTGGGGGCTCGTTGCCCGGCTCCCGGGCGATCTGCACTTGATCGTTGCGCGGAATATCGAAAGCCAGGAGGCGCTCAAGCGCGTGCTCCGGCAGGCCTTTTTCTTGGGCTATGCGTTCATTGTTGTCATTGGGATTGCCGGGGGCGTCATGGTGAGCCGCAGGATTTTGGGGCGCGTGGATGCGGCCTCGAATACGGCGCGGGCCATCATGCAAGGCAATATGGCCCAGCGCATTCCGGTTACGGGCCGGAACGACGAGTTCGACCGCCAGGCCCGCAACCTGAATGCCATGCTCGACCGCATCCAGGACCTCATGACCGGGCTCAAGGACGTTTCGGACAATATCGCGCACGACCTCAAAACGCCGCTGCACCGGTTGCGCACGCGGGCGGAGCGCGCGCTGCAAACGAGCCGCTCGCCGGAAAATCTGGCCGAGGCCCTGGGCTCGGTCATCGAGGAGGCGGACGCGCTGATCCAGACCTTCGACTCGCTCCTGAGCATCGCGCGCCTGGAGGCCGGCTCGCGCTCCGAAAGCTTCGGACCACTCAATGTCTGTACGTTGACCCGCGATGTAGCCGAGCTATACGAGCCTGCCGCCGAGGAGCGCGGGCTTGCCTTGCGGCTTTCTTGCGTGGGCGATGTTATGATGTGCGGCGAAAAGAACCTGATCGGGCAAGCGCTGGCCAACCTCCTGGACAATGCGATCAAATATGCGGGTCCGCTCGCGGAGGCCGCGATCCAGCAGGGCGGCTCGCCGCTCACAGTGGATATCGGCCTTGAGGACAAGGGAGATACCGTGGACATTGCGATCGCCGACCGGGGTCCCGGCATTCCGCAGAGCGACCGGGAGCGCGTCCTGCAACGCTTTGTGCGCCTCCAGCCCAGCCGCTCCATTCCGGGCAGCGGCTTAGGGCTTAGCCTGGTGGCCGCGGTTGCCCGGCTGCATGGCGGCTCGATCTCGCTTGAGGATAACCGGCCGGGCCTTAAAGTCCGCCTCTCGCTCAAGAAAAACCTGCCGGCTGAAGGTGCGGCAACCAGCGTCCAGCTTCAACCCGTGCTTAGCCATGCCGATTAGCTCGGGTCCCTTTTCCGGACGCCTGATCGAAGGGCCCGCCGCCGATGAGTCCGGCAACGGCCGCCGCTGGCTCGAACGGGTTTGCGCTGCCCTGAAGCCGCCGCTGCCAGCATTCCCGGACCGCATTGCCACTTTTCTGGGCGGCGTCTTCGCGGGCTCTTCCTACCTCGCGGGCTTGGCGGAAAAGTCTCCGCTGCTCCTCACCTCAACGCTCTACACGGCCCCGGAAACCCATTTCGACGAAATCCTGTCGCGCACCAGCCGCGAAGCCGCGGCGGCAGAGGCGCAGCGCGATATCATGCGCATCTTGAGGCAAGGCAAGACGGAAATCGCCTTTCTGATCGCATTCGCCGACCTGGCCGGCATTTGGACCGTGGACGAGGTCACGCGCAGGCTGAGCGAAGCCGCCGATCTGTTCGTGGGCGCTGCCATCCGCTTTCTGCTCCGCCGGGCCGCGCGTGCGGGGAAATATGTGCCTCGCGATCCCGCAAATCCCGAGAAAGGCAGCGGCCTTGTCATCCTCGCCATGGGCAAATACGGCGCGCATGAACTCAATTATTCGAGCGACATCGATCTGATCGTCTTTTACTGCCACGACTGCGCGCCGCTTGGCCCAGGTACCGAACCCGCCACGTTTTTCGTTCAACTCACCCGCGATCTCGTCCACATCCTGCAGGAGCGCACGGCTGACGGCTATGTCTTCCGCACCGATCTGCGGCTGCGCCCCGATCCAGGCTCGACGCAGGCAGCGGTCTCGACCGAAGCCGCCTTCCGCTATTACGAAAGCCTGGGCCAGAATTGGGAGCGCGCGGCACTTGTCAAGGCGCGCCCGGTGGCCGGCGACATCGCGGCGGGGAATGCCTTCCTCAAGGCGCTTGAGCCCTATATCTGGCGGAAATACCTCGACTTTAACGCCATCTCCGACATTCACGCGATGAAGCGGCAAATCCATGCCGCCAAGGGGCATCAGCGGATTGCGATTGCCGGGCATAATCTGAAGCTGGGGCGGGGCGGCATCCGCGAAATCGAGTTTTTCGTGCAATCCCAGCAGCTTATCGCTGGAGGCCGGCAGCCCGCGCTGCGCGCGCGGGAGACGCTTACCGGGCTGACGCTGCTTGCGAAATTCGACTGGATCGGCGCGCCCGTCCGCGACGATCTTTCGGCCGCCTACCGCTATTTGAGGCGCTTGGAGCACCGTCTGCAAATGATGGCGGACCAGCAGACGCATACGCTTCCCGCGAGCGAAGAGGAACTGGCCAAATTCGCCCGCTTTGCCGGCTATGCGAGCCTGGACCGCTTCAAGAGCGAACTGCGCTGGCATATGCAGAACGTGGAGGCGCATTACGCCGCGCTGTTCGAAAGCACGCCCGAGCTGACGCCCCAGCGCATCGCGGGCAATCTCGCCTTCACCGGCGATGCCGACGATCCGGGAACCGTGGATACGCTGGAGAAGCTCGGCTTCAAGAGCCCGCCCACGGCCATCGCCACCGTGAAAGGCTGGCATTACGGCCGCTACAAAGCGATGCGAAGCGAGCGCGCGCGGGAGATCCTCACCGAGTTCACGCCCGCGCTCCTGGAAGCGCTCGGCGATACAAGCGACCCGGACCTGGCGTTGGGAACCTTCGACGCCTTCTTGAAAGAGGCGCCCAGCGCCTTGCAGCTGTTTTCCATGCTCCGGGCCAATCCGCATCTTTTGCGGCTCATCGCGCAAATCATGGGGTCCGCGCCCCGGCTCGCCCACATCCTGGGCCGCCGCCGGCGCCTGATGGACGCGATTCTCGACCCAGGCTATATCGGCGAAAGGCCCTCCGAGGAGGAACTCAAGGCGCTGATCCGGCGTGAGATTTTCGAGGCCGGCTCCTACGAGGAGCGGCTGGACCGCGCGCGCATCACGGGCCAGGAGCAAGCCTTCGCCATCGGCGTGCGGCTGCTGTCGCGGCAGCTCGCGCCAGCCGAGGCGGGCGAGGATTATTCGCTGGTCGCGGAGGCGGTGATCGAAAGCCTGCTCGACGCGGTGCAAGCGCAATATGGCGGCAGCTTTCCCGCGCCGGCGGTGATCGGCATGGGCAAGCTCGGCGGGCGCGAAATGGCCGCCTCCTCCGATCTGGATTTGATCGTGGTCTACGACACGCCGCCAGACGCGGCGCAGCAGGCCTCCCATCATTATGCACGGATGACGCAGCGCCTGATCGCGGCGATCTCGGCGCCAACGCCGGAGGGCCTGCTTTATCCGGTGGATATGCGGCTCAGGCCCTCGGGCAAGGCCGGGCCGGTGGCCGTGCGCCTCGATGGCTTCCTCGCCTATCAGCTGAAGGAAGCCTGGACGTGGGAGCATCTGGCGCTGACCCGGGCGCGGGCGATCGCGGGACCGGTGGCGCTGCGGGCGCGGCTGGCCGAGGATATCCATCAGGTGCTCACCATGCGGCGCGACCGGGATAAGACCGCCACCGATGTGCGCGAAATGCGGGTCCGGATCGAGGCCGGGAAGGGTACGGCCGACATCTGGCGGACGAAAACGCATAAGGGCGGGCTCATCGACGCGGAATTCATCACGCAGTTCCTCCTGATTGTGCACGCGGCGGACGAACCGGCGGTCTTGAGCCCGAACACGGCGCAGGCGCTGCGGAACCTGATCCACGCCGGCATTCTGAGCCGGGCCGGCGGCAACACGCTGTTGCGCGCGGTGGAGCTTTATCAGGACGTGGCGCAAATCCTGCGGCTCTGCACCGAGGGCGGGTTCGACCCCAAAACCGCGCCCAAGGATTTGACCCGCCTTCTGCTGCAAATAACCGGCGAGCCGGATGCCAGCCGGCTGGAGGCGCGGCTGCGGGACACCTACGCCAGCACCGCACGCCTTTTCGCCGAGTTGGTCGCCTGAGAGCCATCGCGCTTTAAGCACCGGTTAACCGCGTTTACTGGACATGTCTAATTAGTTTGGCGCCGGATGAAGCCAATTGTTTCATGGTGCATTATAAGCGAATGCGCCTTGCGGAAGCTTTAATTGCGCTAAGTTGCTGATTGTGCAGAATAAAGTCCGACAAAGCCAAGTAACGGCAAGGGTTGCAACGGCCCGTATTGCACGCATAGGTAGCGACTTATAGTTAACGCGCGCAATAATCCATATTTAACCGGATTTTTGAATCGCAGAATCCGGGGTGAAAACGGAAAAAATCACGATCTTTACGGCGGCGGAAACTATCCCACGCGCGCGTTTACCATGACAATATTAACCATGGTAGGGCTGTACGGCGTCTTAGCGGCATATCGTAGGTATCGTGTGTGGCCTACCCCTCACCCTGTCCCTCTCCCGCAAGGGGAGAGGGAACGCCTGAATTATCCTCTGCGCGAGGGAGAGGGGAACGCCTTCTCCGCGGGCACTTACCCTCTCCCCTCGCGGGAGAGGGTGGCTGCGGAGCAGCCGGGTGAGGGGGCCTTCGCCTTTCGCGCCAAAACCGCGCAAGATGGATAGATCGCCGGCCGCGCCTGCGCTAGGATGCGCAGCGGACGGCAGCGGTGGGGATGTGCGATGCGGATATTGGCGGCGATCATTGCGGTTGCGGTGCTGGCGGGGGCGGCGCGGGCGGAGGATTTGCCCGATCAGCGGCCGATGCTGCGCATCGAGCCGGGGATGCATACGGCGATGATCCGGCGCATCGGCGTGGATACGGCCTGCACGCTGATGGCGACGGGCTCGGACGACAAGACGGCGCGGCTCTGGGCGCTGCCGGAAGGCGGGCGCGGCGAGGCGAAGCTATTGCGCACGCTGCGCGTGCCCATTGGCGAGGGCGATGACGGCAAGGTCTATGCCGTGGCGCTTTCGCCGGACGGTCAATGGGTGGCGGCGGGCGGCTTCGGAGCTGGCGGCGACGACTTAGTTTACATCTTCGAAGCCGCCACGGGCCGGCTCGTCACCCGTCTCGGCAGGCTTGGCGGCGGAATCAACCATCTCGCCTTCTCACCCGATGGCAGCCGCCTTGCCGCGACGCTTGGCGGCGGCGAAGGCATGCGGTTGTGGGAGACGGGGAGCTGGCGGCAGATCGCCGAGGACAAGGATTATGGCGGCAAGAGGAGCGATGGCGCGGCCTTCGGCGGCAATGGCGCGCTCTATACAGTAGCCTTGGACGGCACAGTCCGCCGCTATGGCGCGGGCGGCGCGCTCGAAGCCAAGGCCAACACGCAAGGCGGGACATTGCCCTATAGCATCGCCGTCCACCCCGATGGCAGGAAGCTTGCCGTGGGCTTCGGCGACACGACTGCCGTGGAGGTCTATGACGCGCACACGCTGAGGCGGCTTTACGCCGCCGGTACTAGCGGCATCAACGGCAACCATCTCAACGGCGTTGCCTGGTCCGCCGACGGTGCACGGCTTTATGCGGGCGGCGACTCGGGTTCTGACCCGGAGCAGATTATGATCTGGCAAAAGGCCGGCCGCGACCGCCGGAGCGAGGCGCCGCTATCGCGATCCACCATCATGCAGCTTCTGCCCTGCGGCGATAGCATCGCGGCAGTTGCACAAGATCCCGCCTTCGGCCTCGTCGCGGCGGATGGCGTGAAACGCGTCTGGCAGCAAGGCGTCACCGCCGATATGCGCGACAAGCAGCGCGACGCCTTCACCCTTTCAGCCGATGGCACGCGCGTCCGCTTCGGCCTTGGCCAAGACAAAGCAACGCCCGTGCTCTTTGATTTCGCCGCGTTCGATCTGCGCAACGCGCCGCAAGCCGTCGTCGGCCTCGCGGCGCCAAGAACAAGCGGCATCGCCGTCAGCGATTGGGAAGGTGAATCTGCTCCGAAGCTCAAAGCCAAGCCCATCGTTCTAGATGAACACGAATATTCACATTCGCTGGCCATTGCCCCAGATGCGTCGCGCTTCGTGCTCGGCGCAGACTGGTCGTTGCGCGGCTATCGCGCCGATGGTGACGTGCTGTGGCAAAAGCCCGTCCCAGACGCGGCCTTTGGCGTAAACATCAGCCGCGATGGCAGACTCGTCGCGGTCGCCTATGGCGAGGGTACGATCCGCTGGCACCGGCTCTCCGACGGGCAGGAGCTGCTTGCGCTGTTTGTACATGCCAAGGACCGCCGCTTTGTCGCCTGGACGCCGAAGGGCTATTACGCCGCCTCGCCCGGCGGCGAAGACCTCATCGGCTGGCACGTGAACCGCGATTGGGACCACGCGCCCGATTTCTTCCCCGCCTCGCGCTTCCGCGATCAGTTCAACCGGCCCGATATCGTGAAGCGCGTGCTCGACGATCTCGACGAGGACAAGGCCATCGCCGCGGCGAACCGGCTCACGGGCCCGAAGCCGGCGCCAGAGATATCGAAGCAATTGCCGCCGGTTATCACCATCGTGTCGCCCAGCGAAGGCAGCACGTTTGCCGCCGATAGCCTGACCTTAAACTACAACCTGCGCTCCCCGTCGGGCCTTGCCGTTTCGGGGGTGAGCGCGCTCGTGGACGGCCGCCCGTTATTCAGCATGAAAAGCCGGATTCAGCTCAGCGCTTCGGAAGACACCGAAAGCGAGCTGACGCTTCCGGGCCTGCCGCAGCGCGATCTGACGCTGTCGCTCGTCGCCCGCGCGGGCACTATCGAAAGCGTGCCCGCCAGCATTCGCCTCAAATATAAGGGCGCGGCGCCGGAGCCGGCTTCGCCGAAGGAAAGCGGGCACACGGTTTCGCTTTATGCGCTTGTCGTGGGCGTGGCGAAATTCAAGGACCCGGCCGTCAACCCGCTCGGCTGGGCTGCGAAGGACGCACGCGATTTCGCCGCGGCTCTCAAGACGCAGACGCGCCTCTACCGCAAGATCGAGGTGAAGCTGCTCACCGACGAGGACGCGGATAACGGCGCGATCATCGACGGGCTGACTTGGCTCAACCGGCAGGTGGGCCAGGGCGATGTCGGCGTGGTGTTCCTGGCGGGCCACGGCGTCACCAGCCCGGCCGGCGACTATTATTATGTGCCCTATAACGCCAGGCTCGAAGAGGTGGAGGGCCAGCCGATGCCGACGCGTGGCAGCTCGGTGCCAGACGCCGAGATCAGCCGCACCTTGAAGCAACTCGCGGGCAACGCGCTGTTCTTCTTCGACACCTGCCATTCGGGCAAGGCGGCGGGTGTTACCTTCCGTGGCGGCACGCAGGATTATAGCAAGCTCATCAACGAGATCGCGGGCTCGGCCAACGCCATCGTGCTGGCCAGTTCGACCGGTGCGGAGCTTTCGATGGAGCGGGACGACTGGCAGCAGGGCGCGTTCACCAAGGCGCTGCTCGAAGGCATAGGCGGCAAAGCTTCGCGTTATACGCCCGGCATCGTGACCATCGACGAGCTGAACCTTTATGTGAAGGAGCGCGTGAAGGAGCTGACGGCCGGAGCACAGCATCCAGTGGACCTGAAGCCCAAGGAAGCGCGCAACATCCCCTTCGCCATGGTGCCTTGAGAAGCCCCCCTCACCCCAACCCTCTCCCCAAGGGGAGAGGGCGTTAGCCGCGGCGTCAAAAGCACGCGGACAATTCAGGCGTCCTCTTTCCCCGAGGGGAGAGAGGCAGAGCGAGGGGGGATTTCCACACGCCACACCAGGGCCGGCGGCACACAAACTTGTGCAACTGCACAGTTATAGTGCACTGCAAAATGGGACTAGCAAATTTGGCCGAGCCGTGTCAATTTCCGCCTCTGTGCGCGCCTATGCCGCGCCCTCTGCATTCCACTAGGAGAAGGGCATGAGCTCCATCGATCCTAACACATCGCATAAGCAAGAGGCGGCCAAGCAGACCGGTTCCGCGACGCTCACGCTGCACAATAAGCAGTACGAGCTTCCGGTATTCTCCGGCAGCGTCGGCCCCGATGTCCTCGATATATCGAAGCTTTATGGCCAATCCGGCGCGTTCACCTACGACCCCGGCTTCACGTCGACGGCCGCGTGCAAATCCGACATCACCTACATCGACGGCGACAAGGGCGTCCTGCTCTATCGCGGCTACCCCATCGAGCAGCTTGCCGAGCAAGGCAATTTCCTCGAAACCTGCCACATCCTCTTGTATGGCGACCTGCCCAGCAAGCAGCAATATCTGGACTTCAAGAACCGCGTCACCTACCACACGATGACGCACGAGCAGATGAACCGGTTCTTCTCCGGGTTCCGCCGCGACGCACACCCCATGGCCGTCATGGTCGGCACGGTCGGCGCGCTCTCGGCCTTCTATCACGACTCCATCGACATCACCGATCCGATCCAGCGCGATATCGCCTCGATCCGCATGATCGCCAAGATGCCGACCATCGCCGCGATGGCCTACAAATATTCCATCGGGCAGCCGTTCATCTATCCCAGGAACGAACTCGATTACGCCTCGAACTTCCTCTACATGACGTTCGCGGTGCCGAGCGAGGAATATAAGGTGAACCCGGTGCTGAGCCGGGCGATGGACCGCATCTTCGTCCTGCACGCCGATCACGAGCAAAACGCCTCCACCTCGACGGTGCGGCTGGCGGGCTCCTCCGGCGCGAACCCGTTCGCCTGCATCGCGGCCGGCATCGCCTGCCTGTGGGGCCCGGCGCACGGCGGCGCGAACGAAGCCGCGCTCAAGATGCTGATGGATATCGGCACGGTGGACCGCATCCCCGAGTTCATAAAGCGCGCGAAGGACAAGAACGACAACTTCCGCCTGAGCGGCTTCGGGCACCGAGTTTACAAGAACTACGATCCGCGCGCGCGGGTGATGCAGAAGACCTGTAAGGAAGTGCTTGAGATCGTCGGCATCAAAAACGACCCGCTCCTGCAGGTGGCGATGGAGCTTGAGCGCATCGCGCTTGAGGACGAATACTTCATCGAGAAGAAGCTTTATCCGAACATCGACTTCTATTCCGGCATCACGCTGAAGGCGCTGGGCTTCCCGACCTCGATGTTCACGGTGCTGTTCGCCATCGCGCGCACGGTGGGCTGGATCGCGCAATGGAAGGAAATGATCGCCGATCCGGAGCAAAAGATCGGCCGGCCGCGCCAGCTCTATATCGGCGAGACGTTGCGCGATTACGTGCCGCTCGACGCGCGGCCTTAACAGAAAAAAGCCCCCTCACCCCAGCCCTCTCCCGCGAGGGGAGAGGGGGAAGGTTGTGCCCGTTGAGAAGGCGTCCCCTCTCCCCAGCCGCATCCGCTTGCGGATGCGGCCACGTTGAGTTGCAAGCTCGCCAAGGCGAGCTTGCCGGGAGAGGGACAGGGTGAGGGGTAAGCCACGCATACTGCGGCTTGGTGTAAGGTTCCCGCATCCTCGCGCCTGCCACTATTCGTAAGACGCCTCCGCAAAGAGAGACGCGATGGCGCAGGCCCCCGCAAGAACCGCGGCGGGGCCGAAGATCGCGAGCTTCGCCAAATCCGCCGGAAGCTGCATGTAGGTCGCCGCCACGATGCCAAGCCCGCCGCCGAGCATTGCGCCGGCAAGGCCGAATGAAATGAACCGCCCAAGCCGTGCCGCCATGGAAAGCCCCTCGCGCCGGGGAGCAGGCGCTGCTTGCGGCTCAGGCGGCTGCGCGTCTGGCAAGGCGGCGGCAGGCGCCTGAAGCGCCGTCATGGCGGGGATGGCCGCCGGTTCTTCAGGCGGAGGCGGCGCAGCGTCTTGAGCGGCGTCTGCCAGGATCGCATAGGGAATAGAGGCAGCATTTGCAGGCGCAGGCCCAGCCGGCTTTTTCCGTAGCAGCGCCAAGGCTTCGCGTTCGGCTTCGGCCTGCTCGCGCACCAAGTCCGGGTCCATCGCTCCCTCTCTCTGCTATTTCCGCGGGAAAGCCAAGCATAAGCGGCAAGCTGGGGCGCGGCAAACGGCAATCGCCGGCAACTGTGGATGAAACCGGCCGGCTGGCTGGCGCGGCAAAGGCGAAAGCAGGGGTGCACGGCCAATCCAAGACCGGTATCATGCACCGCAACGCAAACACGATTCTTTTGGAAGGCCGGGCATGGGAAGCGATGACAAGGCAGACGCGGGCGGCTTGGATGTTGAAACGGCGCTGACGCGGCTCGGCCGCAAGCCCAGCGCCTATCATGGGTTCGTCAACACGCCCGTGTTCCGGGGCTCGACCGTGCTGTTCCCCGATGCGGAAACGCTCGAGTCGCGCGAGGTCGAGTACACCTATGGCCGCCCGTCGAATCCCACGACGCGCGCGCTCGAAACGGCGCTCGCAACACTCGAAGGGGGCGCGCGGACCCTTCTCACGCCCTCCGGGCTTAGCGCCATTTCGACAACGCTGCTGACCTTCGCCGAAGCCGGCGGCCATATGCTGATCGCCGATAGCGTCTATTATCCGACGCGGCGCTTTGCAGGGCGCGTGCTCAAGCGGATGGGCGTTGAGGTCGAATATTACGACCCGCTGACCGGCGCCGGCATCGCCGCACTCCTGCGCGCCAACACAAAGCTGGTCCTCACGGAATCGCCCGGCTCGCAAACCTTCGAGGTTCAGGACATCCCCGCGATCTGCAAGGCGGCCCGGGCTAAGGGCGTTCCCGTGGCCATCGACAACACCTGGGGCACGCCGCTTTATTTCCCGGCCTTCCAGCATGGGGTGAACATCTCGATCCAGTCGTGCACGAAATACATCGTGGGCCACGCCGACGCGCTTCTCGGCGCCATCATCTGCGACGAGCCGGCCGCGGCGGCCATCGCCTCGACGCATGAGGCATATGGGCTGTGCGCCAATGGCGAGGATTGCTTCCTGGCGCTGCGCGGCTTACGAACGCTAGCGGTGCGCCTGGAGCGGCATTGGCGGTCGGGGCTCGATATCGCGGCGTGGCTGCGCGCCCGGCCGGAGGTCGCGGAGGTCCTGCATCCTGCGTTGCCCGGCGCTCCCGGCCACGAGCTTTGGAAACGCGACTTCAAGGGCGCGGCCGGCCTGTTCTCGATTATCCTGAGGCCGTGCTCGAAGCAGGCCGTCCAGCGCATGCTGAACGCGCTGGAAATCTTCGGCATGGGCTATTCCTGGGGCGGGTTCGAGAGCCTCATCGTGCCGTTCGATTGCACCGCCGCGCGCACCGCCACCGCTTGGAAGACGGAAGGCCCCGCGCTGCGCCTGCACATCGGCCTGGAGGACGTGGGAGACCTGAAGCGCGACCTCGAACGCGGCTTCGCGGCGCTCGCCGAAGCCGGCGCATCCGCCCCGTAGCAAAGCCGCCCGCGATCATGCTAAACTTATTCCATGACGCGCGACGAAGTCATTTCACGATTGAAGCAGCACGAGCCCGACCTTAAACAGCTGGGCGTCGAGCATCTGTACCTGTTCGGCTCCACGGTGCGCGGCGAGGCTCGCGAGGACTCGGACGTGGACCTGTTTTTCGATCATCCGGAAGGGTCTCTTGGGCTCTTTCAATTGATGGACGTTAAGGCCGCCGCAGCGCGTTTTCTGGGTTGCAAAACCGATATCATGACGCGCCGCAGCCTGCATCCGCGGCTGAAACAGCGTATAGAAGCCTCGGCCCTCCAGATATTCTGATGGGCGAACGGTCTCAAAATCTTCGCTTGGCCGATATCGTGGACGCTATCGAGCTCATCGATGGCGAAATGGCTGAGGTTACTCTCCAAGCCTTCGCAACCGACATGCGCAAACGCTGGCTGGTTGAACGCGGTATCGAGATTATTTCCGAAGCAAGCCGCCATCTCGACGCCGGTCTCAAGCAGCGCCACCCGCAAATCCCCTGGCCGAAAGTGGCAGGTATCGGCAACATCATCCGGCACGATTACGAACGCGTTGCCTACGATGTGCTTTGGCATGTGGTCAGGCACGACCTGCCATTACTCTATGAGGCCTGCCGCGCAGAACTCGCAGCCAACGATTGCTAAATTTGCGCTGCGGCAATAGGCGGCGTTCTGGCCGATGACGAGCGCCACCCGGCAGGCTTACGCCGGGCCGAGCCGCATACGGCGAGCATCCTTCCAAACATGCGCCCCACACCCTTCAATATCGCCTACCTCTATACAGACCGGCACGGTTTGAGTAATTCTCATTTCAGCGGCCTGGCGCCGCTGCCGGCTTTTGGAGATAGGGAGCAGCCAAGATGCCCCAGCGTGATTGCACATTCTGCGACTTCCTGGCGCTAACAGTTATCGCGGAAAACCGGCTGGCGTTTGCGGTTCGCGACAAGTTTCCCATTAAGCCGCTCCACACTCTCATAATCCCCAAGCGGCATGTCACCGATATTTTCGCGGCCAGCGAAGAAGAACGAGAGGCCATCCACGCGATTGCCCAGCAACGCCGCCAGGAGATCGAGCGGCTCGATCCAAGCGTCGCGGGATTTAATTTTGGCTCGAATATCGGCGAAGCAGCGGGGCAGAAGATCCTGCACGCCCATGTCCATCTGATTCCGCGCCGCCTCGGCGATATCCCCCCGCCCCCGGCCCGGCCTTGACGGCCAGCCGAGCCGTTATTGGCGCCGCGCCAAATGGTTAACGCCGAGTAATATTTACGCTCCCCTCCGAAGTTAAGCCGTGACGCCTCACACATTTTGCTGATTTGACTGGCGTGCCTCGATCCGGGCTTGAGAAACCGTGCGTATGCCAAGTCCTTTAGTTTCCACCGAAACCTGCGGTTAAACATTGCCCGCTACATATACTGAAGGTTGCAAGTGCGGATGGCATACCATCTGCCTGCGGCTGGCGGAATATTGCAAGCAATGAGGCTTCGGCATGAAGGCGGCACCACGGCAGCGGGCCAAGGCGCTCACGCTACCGGCGATTCTGGATATCGGTAATGTGCAGGAACTGCAGGACAGCCTCGCGGGCGCCCTTGAGCAGAGCCCCGTGCTGCGGCTGAACGGCTCCAAAATCAACCAGGTATCGACGCCGGGCGTGCAAGTTCTGCTTGCGGCCTCGCAAAGCGCGCTAGCCAGCGGCGGCAAGCTCATTCTGACCAGTCCTTCGCCGGCCCTGCAGGAAGCGTTCGAGAGCCTCGGCCTTCCAAACCAGTTAAGCGAGTGGAGAGCGGCGAATGGCTAAGCGGATACTGACCGTCGACGATTCGAAGACCATGCGGGACATGGTTGCCTTCACGCTGAAGGGCGCGGGCTTCGAAGTCTTCGAAGCCGAGGACGGCGTCAAGGCACTCGCCCTGCTTGGCAAGACGAGCGTCGACGCGATCATCACCGACATCAACATGCCGAACATGGACGGCGTCACGCTGGTCAAGCAGCTCCGCGCGCAGGCGAAATTCAAAGCCATTCCGATACTGATCCTGACCACCGAGGGCGGCGACGACAAAAAGCAGGCGGGCAAGCAGGCCGGCGCCACCGGCTGGATCGTCAAGCCTTTCGCGCCCGACAAGCTGCTTCAGGTCGTCAACAAGGTCTGCCCCTAAAATCCATTGAAAGCCGCCAACATGTCCGCCACTGCACCGACGTTAGCCGATACGGAGCGCTTCCAAGCGACATTTTTCGAGGAATGCACCGAACTTCTGCAGGATCTCGAAGAGCGCCTGCCTTCGTTGCAGGCGGGAAACATCGACAGCGAGGGTTTGAATGCGGTTTTCCGCGTGGTCCATTCGATCAAGGCGGGCGCCGCGGCATTCAATTTCACCCAGCTTGTAAAGTTCGCGCATGTCTTCGAGGCGTTGCTGGACCGGCTGCGCAGCAATCGCATTCAGCGGAACGCGCAGGTTTTCAGTGCGGTCGTGCGCGGCGCGGACCTTTTGGCGGAGCTGGTGGACGCCGCGCGGTCCTCGCGCGCCCTGCCTTCCGATTTCGGCGACAGCGTCATGTCGGAGCTTCATGAGCTGCTTGGCACGCCGGAGACGCCGGCCGGAAGCGCTCCGGCGAAGGCTCATCGCGAAGCCGCGGAACGCACTCATACCTACCGGATCGTCTTCGAGCCGCACCGCGAGCTTTTCCGCCACGCAAACGAGCCGCTTTTGCTCATCCGGGAACTCAAGCACTTGGGCAAGCTGCAGGTCGAATGCGACACATCCAAATTGCCCGACTTGACCCATCTCGATGCCGAGGCCGCTTACCTGTCTTTCGTCTTTCACCTCACCACGAAGGCACCCAAATCCGCCGTGGCCGAGGTTTTTGAGTTCGTCGATGAGGAATGCCTCCTCCAAATAGAAGAGCCGGGCGTCAAGCACGAAGCCGCAAGCGGGCACGAGAAAGGGGCAGCCGCGCCAGACCCTGCCAACCCCGATCTGCATGGCGGCGGCATCCCCGCGTCCAAGGGCTCGACATCCATCAGGGTCGATTTGGCGCGCGTCGACCGGCTCGTGAACATGGTTGGCGAACTCGTCATCACGCAAGCCATGCTCGCGCAGCAACTCTCCGAGAGCGGCGGCGGGCAGCGTCATCAATGGAGCAAGGGCAGCGAGGAGCTGGCGGCCCAGACCAGGCAATTGCAGGAATGCGTGATGGCGATCCGCATGCAGCCGGTCCGCTCCGTGTTCGCGCGCATGCCGCGGCTGGTCCGCGATATTTCATCGAAGCTTGGCAAGAAAGTGCGGCTCGTCACCTCCGGCGATCAAACCGAGGTGGACAAGACCGTCATCGAGGAGCTTGCGGACCCGATTACGCACATGATCCGTAATGCCATCGACCATGGTATCGAGGACGATGAGGTAAGGCGCGCCGCCGGCAAGCCCGAGGAAGCGACCATTGAGCTTTCCGCGTCGCAGCGCGCCAGCAATATCCTCATCACCATCGCCGACGACGGCGCGGGCATCGACCGCGCGAAGGTGCTCAGGAGCGCCATCGCCAAGGGCATCGTCCGCGAGGACCAGAAGCTCAGCGACGACGAGGTTTACAATCTGCTTTTCGCTCCGGGCTTTTCGACGGCGGAAAAGGTCACCGAAATCTCTGGGCGCGGCGTCGGCATGGATGTCGTCCGGCGCAACATCACCAATATCGGCGGCCGCATCCAAATCCAAACGGCGCCCGGAAAAGGCACGCGCTTCACGCTGGTGATCCCGCTCACGCTGGCGGTGCTGGACGGGATGCTCGTCGCGGCCGGCGAGGAGAAATATATCCTTCCCCTCAGCAGCATCGTTGAGAGCATCCGCCCCGACAAGAACCAGGTCCGCACCCTTTCGGGCGGAACCAAGGTCGCGGCGATCCGCGGCGAATACATCCGCCTCATTTCGCTGCATCGCGTCCTGAATGTTCAGGGCAAGGTTCCCGACCCGTGGAAAGCCCTGGTGGTGGTCATCGAAAGCGAGAACGGCTCCAAGGCGGGGCTCGTCGTCGATGAGTTGATCGGCCAGCAGCAAGTCGTGGTCAAAAGCCTCTTGGAAAACTTCGATGCCGTCCGCGGCATCTCGGGCGCAACCATCCTGGGCGATGGCCGGGTGGCGCTCATACTCGATCTTGACGGGCTTTGCAGACTGCCGGAGCGGCAGTGGGCGGAGGAAACCGTGTGCGAGCCCGTGCCCGAAGCCGCCGCGCCCCCGGATGACGGGCCGATGCCAGGCAAGTCCAGAAGCTATTCAAAAAGAGCGCGTGCACCCACGGCAGAGGAAGTCCACGCGTCAGCCTAATTAATCCCGGATGGAGACAGCAATGACAACAACTCTAGCGGTTCAATCCGCGGAAGCGCCGCCAGCAGGGCTGGTTACAGCAAAAAACGGCGGCATCAAGCAGTTCATAAGTTTCAAGATCGGCGAAGAAGGTTACGCCATCGACATCATGGCCGTCCGCGAAATCAAAGGGTGGACGGACACGACGCCGCTGCCGAACCAGCCGGACTACATCCTGGGCGTGATGAACCTGCGCGGGATCATCGTCCCGGTCTACGATCTGCGCTGCCGGTTTGGCATGGGGCTCACCGAGGCCTCCCGCTCGCACGCCATCATCATCGTGGCCGCGCAGGACCGCATGGCGGGCCTCCTGGTCGATGCGGTGTCGGACATCCTCACCATCGACAGCAGCCAGATCTGCCCCGTTCCCGAGGCCGAATGCGGCCATTCGGCGGATTTCCTCTCGGGCATCATCCCCGTCAACGAAACCATGGTGGTGATCCTGGCCCTCGATGAGTTGCTTGCGCGCGGGCGCGGCGAGTCTGCCTCGCAGTTGAGCGAGGTGCAGCAAGCTGCATGACTGCGGTCTAACATCCTTCAGAACAACAAAGACAAGACCTGACACCTGATAATTGTACCGCAGTACTCCGAAAACCTAGCGCTAAAGAAACAAAGGACCGAACATGTCTCAATCTGCACCAAAAGCGCGCAAGCCACAGACCAAGGCCGCGCAAACCGGCTCGCCAGACGCTCCAGTGCGTAAACCCGCGGCAAAGGCCGCACAAGGCAGCCCGGCGAAAGCTCCAGTGCGCAAGCCCGCGGCAAAGGCCGCACAAAACAGCTCGGCGGACGCCAAAACGCGCCAGTTCAACGAGCAGCTGCGCAGGGCCCTCGATGTCGCGTCGAGCCCGACCATGCTAATCGACCGGGACCTCAAGATCACCTATGCAAACGAGGCAGCCACGGCCCTTTTGAAAAAGCACCGCGAGCATTTCCAGAAGCTGACCCGGGATTTCGACCCCGATAATTTGATCGGCGTCTGCATCGATGTCTTCCACAAAGACCCTTCCAAGCAGCGCCGGATTCTTGCCGATCCCTCCAACCTCCCGCACCGCGCCGACATTCATTTGGGTCCGCTGACCTTCGCTCTTTGCGCGAGCGCGACCTACGACGCGAACGGCGTCTATAACGGAAACGTTTTCGAGTGGAACGACGTGTCGGCCACACTAAGCGTCAAGGATTACACGGCTGCCGAGATAAATCGCCTAGCGGATGCTCTCGTCAAACTGGCGGAAGGGGACTTGAACGTCAACTTCAAGTCTGCGGCTGGCAACAATTACACAGAAGAGGTAAAGCAGCAGTTCGACACCATTAACACCAGTATGGAGCGCCTGACTAGCGCGATAGGGTCGCTGGTTAGCGACGCCGCTATGTTGTCTAACGCTGCCATGGAGGGCAGACTTGCCACGCGCGTCGACGCCACCAAGCATCAAGGCGACTTCCGCAAGATCGTCGATGGCGTCAACCGGACCATCGGTACTCTGGTGGGACATCTCGACGCGGTCCCGGCGCCGGTTATGATTATCGATAACGATTTCAATGTCCAATACATGAATACCGCCGGGGCAAAGGTGGGCGGACGCACCGCCCAGCAGGTGACCGGCGGCAAGTGCTACGATCACTTCAGGACTGGCGACTGCCGGACCGATAAATGCACCTGCTATCAGGCTATGAGCCGCGGCCAGTCAGCTACATCCGAGACAGTCGCCAAGCCGATGACGGGCGTGGAGATCGACATTTCCTACACCGGTGTTCCAATTCGCGACGAGTTTGGAAAGACCATTGGCGCCCTCGAAGTCGTGATGGATCAGACCGAAATCAAAAAGGCTGCCCGCCTCGCCAAAAAGGTCGCCGACTATCAGGCCGAGGAAACCGTTAAGCTGGCAGACGGTCTCGCCCGGCTGGCCAGGGGCGATGTAAACTTTACCGTCGAGACTGCTGCAGGCGATGCCGACACCGCGCAAGTGCGCCAGACCTTCGAGACCCTGGCCAATGCCCTCAACACTTGTGTTAACGTAGTCAACGCGCTCGTCGCGGATGCCAACATGCTTTCTGCCGCCGCCGTGGAGGGCGAGCTTGCCACCCGCGCCGACGCCTCCAAGCATCAGGGCGACTTCCGTAAGATCGTCCAGGGCGTCAACGACACGCTGGATGCGGTGATTGGGCCGTTGAACGTCGCCGCCGACTACATCGACCAGATTTCCAAGGGTGTGGTCCCGGCGAAGATCACCGACAACTACAATGGCGTTTTCAACGTTCTAAAGAACAACCTCAACACCTGCGTAGACGCAAAGGAGGCCGAGCTGCGGCAACAGGCAGAGCTGCAGGAGGCGGTGCAGCAGACCCAGCAGGTGGTCGAAGCGGCACAGCAAAACGACCTTACCCAGCGCATCCCGATGGAAGGAAAGACAGGCGACATCGAGAATCTGTGCACCGGCGTGAACGGCCTTCTCGATACGATGTCGGGCGTGGTTGGGATGATGATGCAGTCCTCGGCGACCGTGTCCTCAGCCGCCGCCGAAATTGCAAGCGGGACCAACGACCTCGCCCAGAGGACCGAGCAGCAAGCCTCCAACCTGGAGGAAACCGCCGCGTCCATGGAGGAGATGGCCGCCACCGTGAAGCAGAACGCCGACAATGCGCAGCAGGCCAATCAGCTTTCCGTCAATGCCCGCTCCGTTGCGACGGACGGCGGCACGGTTGTCAGCAGAGCCGTGGAAGCGATGGAGCGCATCGAGCGGTCCTCCGACAAGATTTCGGAGATCATCAGCGTGATCGACGAGATTGCCTTCCAGACGAACCTCCTGGCGCTCAATGCCGCGGTCGAAGCGGCGCGAGCGGGCGATGCCGGCAAGGGCTTCACCGTGGTTGCCTCCGAAGTGCGCTCGCTCGCACAGCGGACCTCGGTTGCGGCGAAAGACATCAAGGGCTTGATCGGCGAGAGCGGACGCCAAGTCAAGGAAGGCGTCAAGCTCGTCGGTAATGCCGGCTCCTCGCTTGGCGAGATCGTCACCTCCATCAACCGCGTCGCCGACATCGTGGCGGAGATCGCGGCGGCAAGCAAAGAGCAAGCGGCCGGCGTTGAGGAGATCAACAGAGCCGTTACGCAGATGGATCAGATGACGCAGCAGAACGGCGCCCTTGTCGAGGAAAGCGCTGCCGCGAGCCGGACCCTCCAGGACGAAGCGCAGGGCATGTACGAGAAGATGTCCGCCTTCGAGATCGACGAGGAAGCGGCCTCCGCGGAGAAGCCCGCGCCGGCCAAGCGCCCGGCTCAAGGCGCCCAGGCCAGGAAGCCCATCGCCGCGGCGGCTCCCAAGTCCAACGGAGGGCGCACTTCGAGCGGCCGCAATGGCATGGCCGTCCCGGCAGCCGCCTTCGTAGCGAAGGGCGAGCCGGAACACGACTGGAAGGAGTTTTAGAGTTTGTCCAGAGCTTCTGGAATCGCGGGAAGTCCCCCCTCACCCCAGCCCTCTCCCATCCATATCCGCTAGCGGATATGGATGGGAGAGGGAGTCAGGCTGCGGCCCTTCATCCAAGGTGAGAGGACCATTCTGGCGTCCCCTCGCCCCAACGGGGAGAGGGACAGGGTGAGGGGGTCTTAAGCCGCTCCCGTCCAGATCGGATAGATGCCTGTTCGGGGAAACGAAAGTTTCTCCTCTTCCCCTGCGATGAGTGTGACGTCCATGTCCCTGCAAGCCTCTACGCCAGACCCCAGCGGCGACCTTGAGTTTCCGTTCAGCGAAGCGGAGTTCAAGATCATAGCCGCACTCGTTTACGAGCGCAGCGGCATCGTCCTTGGCCCGCATAAGCGCCACATGGTTTACTCGCGGCTTACGAGGCGCCTGCGCGCCTTGCGGCTTGGCTCCTTCCGTGAATATTGCGCGTTGCTGAACGACGCTTCGGGAGCGGATGAAATCGGCTCCTTGATCAACGCCATCACCACCAACCTCACGAAATTCTTCCGCGAGTCCCATCATTTCGAGCACCTTCAGAAGACCGTGCTTGCGGACATCTGGAAAGCCGCGCGGGCGGAAAAGCCGCGTGTCAGGATTTGGTCCGCGGCATGCTCCACTGGAGAGGAGCCATACTCCATCGCGATGACGGCCATGGCCTCCCGGCGGGAAGCCGGCCGCGAGTGGGATTTGCGGGTGCTTGCCACCGATCTCGACACTTCGGTGCTGCATAAGGCCATGACGGGCCAATATCCGTCTTCCGGGCTTGGAGAAGTGCCGGCGGCGATGCGCGAGTCCAGCTTCGAACCCAGCGCCGGCGGCGTTGGCGTCGCACCGGCCGTTCAGGCCCTCGTCACATTCAAGCAGCTCAATCTGCTTGGATCGTGGCCGATGAAGGGTCCGTTCGACGCGATCTTCTGCCGGAACGTGATGATCTACTTCGACGCCGATACGAAGGCCAAGCTCATCGAACGCCTTCATTCAATGCTCAAGAGCGGCGGCTGGCTCTATGTGGGCCACTCCGAATCGCTTCTCGATCAATACCACCGCTTCCAGCTGAGCGGGCACACCATCTATCGGAAGACCGGCGCATGACATCGCTCCGCAGAAAAGCGGTATTGCCGCACGAACTCGGACCGGCTGCCCTGTCGCGGCGACTTTACAACAAGGAAACCGGCGACTTCATGACCCGCCTGCTGCCGGGCGAAACCCATACGACGGACGATCCCAAGGAAACGATCGTCACCATCCTCGGCTCCTGCATCGCCGCCTGTGTCCGGGACCCCTTCACAGGGGTGGGAGGCATGAACCATTTCATGCTGCCCGAAAGCGAGACCGGCCTCTCGAACACCAACCCGTGCAGTTCCGCGACGCTCTACGGCAATTTCGCGATGGAAATGCTAATCAACTCGGTTCTGGGCATGGGTTGTCCGCGTTCGCGTCTGGAGATCAAGCTCTTCGGCGGCGCCAACTTTACCCAGGGACCGGCCATGATTGGCAAGAAGAACAGCGATTTCGTTCTGCGCTACCTGGCCAACGAGGGCTTGCGGGTCGTCGCCGCCGATCTTGGCGGCGGGTATGGCCGCCGCATCCATTATCACCCAGCTAGCGGTAAGGTTAGACGGTTATTTCTCATTGGGGCGAGTGAAAAGCGCGCCGAGGAGGAGGAGCGCCGGTACCAGGCATCACTGCGGGCGGTGCCGGAAGAAGGCTCCATTCAGCTTTTCGATTGAGGGTCACCAAGTGAGTCAGAAGCCAATCCGCGTTCTCATTGCCGACGATTCCGCCCTGATGCGGGAGCTGATCAGCAGCATGCTGTCCTCCGACCCCGAAATCGAGGTTGTTGGCGCGGTTCCCGATCCGATCGTCGCGCGCGATAAGATCAAGCAGCTGAACCCCGATGTGCTGACGCTCGACATCGAGATGCCGCGCATGGACGGTATTTCCTTTCTCGAAAAGCTCATGGCGCTGCGCCCAATGCCCGTGGTCATGATTTCCTCGCTGACCCAGGAAGGCGCCGAGGCCACGCTGCGGGCGCTCGAACTAGGCGCCGTGGATTTCATCGCCAAGCCAGCGATAAACTTGCAGTCCGGCTTACTGGCAAAGCAGGCGGAAATTGTCGCAAAGGTGAAGTCCGCCGCCCATGCGCATGTGCACAGGCGGGCTCAGCTACCGGCGGAAGGAGGCGCCATGGCAAAACGGCCTCCCAGTTATTCCTCGACCGAGAAGGTGATCGTGATCGGCGCTTCCACTGGCGGCGTGGAAGCCCTCAACGAAGTGATCCTTCATATGCCTTCGGACAGCCCCGCGATCCTCGTTACACAGCATATGCCGGAGCAATTCACGGCAAGCTTCGCCCGGCGGCTGGACAATACGGCGGCGATCCGGGTCTCGGAAGCCCGGGACGGGGAGCGGGTGTTGCCGGGTCATGCCTATATCGCCCCGGGAGACAAGCATCTTCGCCTCGGCCGCTCCGGCGCAAATTATGTTTGCACCGTGAAAGGGACCGAGCGTGTGAGCGGCCACTGCCCTTCGGTCGACGTGCTGTTTCACTCGGCGGCGGAATTGGCTGGAAAGAACGCCATTGGCGTCATCTTGACCGGAATGGGCAAGGACGGCGCCGGTGGCCTGCTCGCCATGCGCAAGAGCGGCGCCCACACACTCGGCCAGGATGAACCCAGCTGCGTGGTCTACGGCATGCCGAAGGCGGCGCAGGAGCTTGGCGCGGTCGAAGCCGAGGTGCCACTTACCAAAATGGCTCAGGAAATCTTGAACCTCACCGCGGATGGCGGCAAGCGGGCGACCCGGATTTAACCGGCGGGAAGGGACGCCAAAAACCTCCCTTCCCAAGCAGAGTTTCCCCAAAAGCCTGTCCCCGTGAAAACGGGATGGCCGCCGGTTTTAGGAGAAAAACTTTGCGAAAACATAGGATTTTGAGCGCACATTCGCCGGGCAGCCAGCGAATGTGCGCTTAGTCAAACGAAAAGAAGAAGCCGCCAATGAATGCAATGCTGAAAAATGTGTTTGGGAAGGCGGACAGAGGCGGCCTTTCACAAAGTATTTCCGTGCCGGATGCTCTCACCCCCGATTGTGCTGGACTTGCCATCGCACAGAGCAGGGCTATCGAAACGCTGTCTGGCGAACTCACCCTTACCTCGCATGACATAGAGACGCACATCCACGAGCTTGCCGCCAAGTTTCAAAATATGGCTGCGGCGGCACGGGCACAGACCGAAACGGTGCAAGGGTTGATGTCGTCCGTTCAAAAGATCGAACTCGACGGCGAAAGCATTCCCCTCGCGGACCTTTCAGCCAGCCTGTCCCAAACGCTCACGGAACTCGTGGAAAAGATCAACCAGCTTACCACCCGCAGCGTCGCCATGAGCCATGCGCTGGGAGATGTGCAGGCCGAGATCAGGTCCATGCACGCTTCGATCACCCAAATTGAAAGAATCAACAAGCAGACGAAGTTGCTTTCTCTCAACGCGAAAATCGAAGCGGCACGCGCAGGCGCCGCGGGCCGCGGCTTTGCCGTGGTGGCGACCGAGATCGGCGATCTGGCCGGCGCGGTCAACACGCTCTCGGACACGGTGAAGAAGCAGATTCTAACCGTATCCGACGGGGTTCAGCGCGGCGGCAATCTTCTCAAGGAGATCTCGACGATCGAGATGTCGGAGGAGAACGTGAACGCGCAAGCCCGCATCAAGGCCATGATGAGCTGCCTTGTGGACCAAAATGCCACCATCGCGGATGCCTTGAACAAGACCGCAAACTCCTCGCAAGAAATGGAGCAAGCGGTCAGCGGCGCCATCGTCGGCATGCAGTTCCAGGACAGGGTGATGCAGCGCATCCAAAACGTTAACGGAGCCCTTGCCGTCCTCGGGCACTCCTCCGCTTCGATCGCGTCGCGGATGCCGTCCCCGGCTGGATCTGCCGCTTCGCAGGCGGGGGATGGCCTCCTTCGCGAGGTGGCGGGCACCTTCTCCCTGGGCGAAATGCGCGACCGTTTCGCGGCCGCGATGCAGCTTGAGGGCCTGACGGCGTCGAAGAGCACATCAAGTGCGGACATCGAGCTATTCTAACGCAAGATCAAGGCTATTGGCGCCAATTGCCAGATCCCGGTTGAATGGTTCGCAAAGTCCCCCCTCATCCTGTCCTTCTCCCCAAGGGGAGAAGGGACGCCAGAATTGTCCGCAGCGTATAGTCTGGGGTCCTCTCTCCCAGCCGCATCCGCTTGCGGATGCGGCCACGCTGAGATGCCAGCTCGCCTTTGCGAGCTGGCGGGGAGAGAGACAGAGTGAGGGGGGTCTTTTGCCGAACCATTCAACCGGGATTTGGCGTAATGCACCGATTACTGCTCAGTCCGCGCCACAATCTCCGTGCCCTGCGAAATCGATGAGCTTTTGAGTATTTACCTGGATAAACCGGCTCTGGCTGGCGATCTCGCTCAAGCCGCTCGATATCGACGCCTGGAATTGTGCAAGGCTGGCCGATAAGGCGTTCAAACCACCGTGAGCCGCACTCAGCCGGGCGCTTTCTATGTTCGCCATGACGCGCGTGACCTCCAAACCGGCGGCCAGCTTTTGCATTTCGGCGCAGGATTGATGGAAACGTTCAGACTGCTCGGCCATGATGCGAAGTCCATCGGCCGCACTTTGCGAATAGGCTTTGCATTGCCGCTCAAGATGAACCATTTCATTTTGAAAAGTCTCGCCGCCAGACGACGACTCTGCCCGGAAAAACCCAACGGTTTCCTGTTGCAAACGCGCGGTACAGAACAGAAACAGCCCCTTGCTAACGGCATCCGCCACCTTCTGCGCCGAGGCCACAAGCTCATCCATCAAGGTCTTTATTTCGGCAGAGATGATACTGTAATTAACGGAAATAACGCCGATGGTGGCGGCCGTCTCTCCGAGCTGGGCTGCCTGAACGCGAAGGTTCAGCGGAATATACCGGCTCATGGCGTAGTTATCGGATATAATTTCCGCTTGTTTCAATAAGTTCTGCGCCGCGCTTCCGAGCGCTTCGAAGCGGGGGATTGCCGGATCGGGCACTCTATCGAGGTGCCGGTCGCGCGCCTGGATTTCCTGTGCCAGCGCGGCTGACATAAACGCGGCATAATCGCGGAAGCCAAGTTGAACGATCCTGTCGAGCAAAATCTTCCCGCTGGCTGCGGGCTTGAGCTGCCCGCCGGCTTCCGCTTCGGCAAGCGCCCGGTATTCCTGCTCGACAAGCTCAAACACTGGACTGCTGGGTTTCAGGCGGACCGAAAGATAACCGCCTTCATCCGGGGTCACGATAGCGAAAACCCAATAATACCGGCCGTCCTTCGCTCTATTCTTGACGTAGGCGCCTATGGGCTCGCCTCGCTTTATCGTGTCCCACAAAAGCCAGAAGACCGCTCTCGGCATGTCCGGATGCCGGATGATGTTATGCGGCTTATCGATTAATTCGTCCCAGGAGTAATGGCTTATCTTTTGAAAGACACTATTGCCGGAAAGTATACGCCCTCTTTCGTCCGTCCTCGAAAAGAACAGCTCGCCAAATCGAAATGGAACTTCCTTGTCCAGGACAGTGCTATCATCGCCTTGAATTGCCGCCATTTTCATCTGGGCCGTCTTGCTTGGTGCCGGAAAATTAATCCGCGAGCATAATGAGTGGTCAAGCCTAAGATATTCGCTAACGCGACAGCTCAAATGCCCGGCATCTGGCGCTAATTATTACTCAGAGGGAGAGGCGATAAGCCATTTGCAGGCGCGGGCGCCGATCCGCCGGTGTCATCCCGTGCGCGTTGCAGCATGAAATGCTGGTGCGCAGACACGGGATCGCAAAAAGCGCCGGCGTCTTTAAAGATCCCGGATGACGCCTTCGGCATTTCCGGGATGACGATGCGGGATTTGGTCTAGATCCCTTAGCCGGCCAGGGCGGCGGCAAGGCCCGCGACGCTCTTCAAATTGTGGCAGGGACGCATCTCGCTCACATAGCGGTCGAGTTCGGCGGCGCCGGCGGCCAACGGCGCGTAGCCGTCGTAGCGCAACAGCGGATTGACCCAGATGAGGCGCCGGCAGGAAGCGCTGAGCCGCCGGGCCTCGCGCGAAATGCCTTCGCCGCCGGAGCGGTCGAGGCCATCGGTGAACAGCAGCACGGTGGCGTTCTGTCCGAGCACCCGCCGCGCCCAGATTTTGTTGAAGGTGTGGAGGCTTTCGCCGATGCGCGTGCCGCCGGACCAGTCGTGAACCGTGCCGGCCGCCTTGGCCATCGCGGTGTCGGGATCGCGGTCGCGCAAGATGCGCGTCACGTTGGTGAGGCGCGTTCCGAACAGGAAGGCGTGCACGCGCTCGCCGCCGTTGATAAGCGCGTAGAGAAAATGCAGAAACACGCGGGCGTAGCTGTCCATCGAGCCGGAGATATCGCACATCACCACGAGCGGGGGCGCACGCCGCTGCCGTTCCTTGAACAGGGGCAGCATGGCCTCCGGGCCGCGCGAGCCGGCCTGCCGCAACATGCGCCGCAGGTCCAGCCGCCTTCCGCCGCCGGTGCCGCCCAGCGAGAACCGGCGCGTGCTGCGCTTGGCGAGACGCTGCGCCAAATCCGCCATGGCGGCACGGGCAAGCCGAAGCTCATCCGCGGTCATCTGCTCGAAGTCCTTCGAGGCGAGCACCTCAAGCTCGCTTGCCGAACCGCTCGCATCGATCTGCATTTCATCGCGCTCGACGGCGTGCTCGGCCCCCTGGCGGAGGAACAGGCTGTCCGCCAGCCGCCGCGCCATGGCGTCGCGCGGTGCGCCCGAATTGCGCAAATTCGGCACCATCACCGATAGAAGCTGCTGGATGTAGCCGGGATCGCGCCAGATCAGGTGGAAGGCTTGGTTGAAGATCTCGCGTTCGTTGGGACGGCTCACGAAAACGGCGTGCAAAGTCCAGTAGAAGATCTTCGGGTCGGTGAGGCCGGCCGCGACCACCGCATCCACGGCCTCAAGCACCTTTTGCGTGCCGATTGGCATCCCGGCCGAGCGCAGCACGCGCGCGAAGCCCAGGATGTTTGCGGCAATGCGCCCGCCATCGGCCTGCGCGGTCACGATATTTGCGTCGAGCGGCCTAGCCATCGCTATCTTCCGCAGGCCGTTGCAACCGGGCTTGCTCCTCCAAGATCACCGCCTCCAAAGACGGAAGAGAAGAATGAATAGCATCCCAAATGGTCCAATCGTCGATACGGAAATATTCATGCCGGACAAAATTCCCATACGCTCTTATTTGCGGCCACGGCTGCGTAGGGTGTCTGGCCAGGATTTCCTCCGGTAGATGACGAGAGGCCTCCGAAATGATCTCAAGCGCCCTTTGGGCTGCCAGGAAACGCACCCGATGGGCGTAAAATTCATCGCGATCGACACCTAAACAGGTTTCCCGCGCAACATCTATAGTTTCAAGAATATCTTGGAAGATTAATTTGAGTTCGCGGGCCATTAGAATACGCGGATAGCTTCGGCGTGAAATTTATCTTTCATGAGCGGGTGCAACCCCCTGCCAGTGGTTACATGCACATCAAGATGGAGGTCGTCCTCAAGCAAGAGCTTTATTCCGATCAAATCGAAGATGCTGAACTTGGCCTCTGGATCATAATCGACCAGTACATCCAAATCGCTGGCAGGCTTATTGTCCCCGCGCGCGCGCGAGCCGAACAAGTAGAGGTGCGTGGCCCCTTCCTTGCGGATCGCCGCCTCCTTGGACTTAATGCGCTCGACGATTGTGGTCCGGTCCATTTTCGCGATCCCGATTGCACCTGTTTGCACCATCCCGGAAAGCGCTTTAGCGCTTATCCGGGATCGTAACACATGACGGCGCTTGTAACGATCCCGGATACCGCCTCTGGCGGCTCCGGATGACGCCGGCTGCGATCCCAACCTCTAATTTAAGCGGAATCCCCCTCCGCCGCAAACGCCGACTCCCGCGCGCGCGATTTCACCTGCTCCAACAGCCGCGCCGCCTCGCTGCCTTGGATGCGGACGATATCGTCTTGATATTTCAAGAGCGTCCCGAGTGTCGAATTCACCGCCTCAAGATCGAGCGCCACGCAGTCGAGCGAGGTCAGCGCCTGCGCCCAATTGATGGTCTCCGCAATGCCGGGACTCTTGTAGAGGTCCATCTGGCGGATCGACTGCACAAAGCCCACGATCTGCGCCGTGAGCGCCGCGGGCGCCTCCGGGAGCTTGAGCCGCAGGATCTCGGCTTCGCGCGCGGCGGAAGGGTAATCGATCCAGCAATAGAAGCAGCGGCGCCGAACCGCGTCGTGAACCTCCCGCGTCCTGTTGGAGGTCAGGATGGTGATGGGAGGCTCAGCGGCGCGGATCGTGCCAAGCTCGGGGATCGTGATCTGGTAATCGGCGAGCACCTCCAGCAAAAAAGCCTCGAACGGCTCGTCCGCGCGGTCGAGTTCGTCGATCAACAGGATTGGCGCCTTGCCTTCCGCCGATAGCTCAAGCGCCCGCAGCAAAGGACGCTTGAGCAGATAGCTCTCGCTATAAAGATCGCGCTCCAAGCTTGCGGTGCTAACATGCCCGGCAGCCTCCGACGCGCGGATATGCAGAAGCTGCCGGCTGTAGTTCCACTCATAGGCGGCGGTCGAAAGGTCCAGCCCCTCATAGCATTGCAGACGCACCAGCGGCCGGCCAAGCACGGCCGCGAGCACCTTGGCTACTTCGGTTTTGCCGACGCCCGCCTCGCCCTCAAGCAGCAGGGGTCGTTGCAGCTTGAGGGCGAGGAACACGGAGGCTGCCAGGGCGTCGCTGGGCAGGTAGCCTCCCTTGGCCAGTAAGCGGGACGTTTCTGCAACGCTATTTGGAACTGCCTCCGTCATGCCGCCGATACAGCCCGCTGAGCCATGACACCGATGAGAGAGGCCCGGTAATCGGCGCTGCCGTGCATGTCGCTCATCAACCCCGCGGCCGGAACGCTCACGCCGCGCAAGGCATCGGCCGAGAAGTTGCCCTTCAGCGCCTGCTCCATCGCCGGAACGCGGAACACGCCATTGGAGCCAGCGCCCGAGACGGCGGCGCGCACCTCGCCCGAGGAGAACAAGCCGCCCTTGCCCTTAGCCACGAACACGCTCACCAGGCAGTAGCGCGAGGCCCGCTGCTCGAACTTCGCGTAGCCGGCGCGCTCGGGGATGGGGAAGCGGATCGAGACGATGATCTCGCCCGGCATCAGCGCCGTGGAGAACAGGCCCGTGAAGTATTTATCCGCTTCGATCTGGCGCTTGTTGGTGACGATGGTCGCGCCGAGCCCCAGCACCGCGGCGGGATAATCCGCGGCTGGATCGTTGTTTGCGACCGAGCCGCCGATGGTGCCGCGATGGCGGACCTGGGCGTCGCCGATGCCGCCGGCGAGCTTGGCGAGCGCCAGGATGGCTTTGCGCACCTCCGGGCTCGACGCCACCTCCGCATGGGTGGTTGTGGCGCCGATGACGAGCGTGCCGTTCTCCCGGCGGATGCCCTTCAGCTCAGCGATGCCGCCGAGATCGACGAGCATGGACGGCTTGGCAAGCCGCTGCTTCATCGTCGGTATCAGCGTGTGACCGCCCGCGAGAGCCGTTGCGTTCGCCGCGGAGAGAGCCTGCGCGGCGGCGGCGACGGATGAAGGACGTACATAGTCGAAGTTGTTCATGGTCCTTCTCCTTACTCAGCCGCTTTTTTCATGCCGGTATTGATGGCGCGCCAGACCTTCTCCGGCGTGGCGGGCATATCGATGTGATCGACGCCGAACTCTTTAAGGGCGTCGACGATGGCGTTGATGACCGCGGGCGGCGAACCGATGGCGCCGGCCTCGCCGCAGCCCTTCACGCCAAGCGGATTGTGCGTGCAGGGCGTGCCTTTGAGCGTATGCACGTTGAACTTGGGCAGGTCGTCGGCACGCGGCATGCAGTAGTCCATGAAGGAGCCGGTCAGAAGCTGGCCGTTCTCGTCATAGACGGTGTTCTCAAGCAGCGCCTGGCCGATGCCTTGCGCCAGGCCGCCATGCACCTGGCCCTCGACGATCATCGGGTTGACGATGTTGCCGAAGTCGTCCGCCGCCGTGAAGGACACGATGTCCGTCATGCCGGTGGCCGGGTCGATCTCCACCTCGCAGATATAGGTGCCAGCGGGGTAGGTGAAGTTTTTCGGATCGTAGAACGCGGTTTCTTCGAGGCCCGGTTCGAGGGTCTCGATGGGGTATTTATGCGGCACATAGGCGGTGAGCGCGATCTCGCCGAACGCCTTCTGCCTGTCGGTGCCCTTCACCGTGTAAGCGCCGTTCTCGAACACGATGTCGCCTTCGGAGGCTTCGAGAAGATGCGAGGCAATCTTGCGGCCCTTCTCGATGATCTTGTCGAGCGCCTTCACGATTGCCGAGCCGCCGACCGCGAGCGAGCGCGAGCCGTAGGTGCCCATGCCGAACGGCACCTTGGCCGTGTCGCCATGCACGATATCGACTTGGCTGGCGTCGATGCCGAGCTTATCGGCCACCACCTGCGCGAACGTCGTCTCGTGGCCTTGCCCATGGCTGTGGCTGCCGGTGAGCACGGTCACGCTGCCCGTCGGGATTGACCCGGACCGTGGCCGCTTCGTAGAGGCCCGCGCGGGCACCGAGTGCGCCCACCAGGCTCGAAGGCGCGATGCCGCAAGCCTCGATATAGCTCGCGACGCCGATGCCCCTGAGCTTACCCTTCGCCTTGGCTGCTGCCCGGCGCTGCGGAAACGCCGCGTAATCCGCGAGCTTGAGCGCTTCATTCAGGGCCGTCTCGTAATCTCCCGTGTCGTAGACCACCGCGACCGGCGTCTGATAGGGGAACTGGTTCGGCTGGATGAAGTTTTTCCGGCGCAGCTCGGCTTGATCGACGCCCATTTCTTGCGCGGCCTTGCTCATCAGCCGTTCGAGGATGTAGGTCGCCTCGGGCAGGCCGGCGCCGCGATAGGCATCGACTGGCACGGTGTTGGTGAACACGGCCTTCACATTGCAGTAGACCGCTGGCGTCGTGTACTGGCCGGCCAGCAGCGTGCCATGCAGCCAGGTCGGAACGCAGGGCGCGAAGGTTGAAAGATAGGCGCCCATATTGGCGAGCGTTTCGGCCTTCAGTGCGAGCACCTTGCCGTTCGCGTCGAACGCCATCTCCGCGTGGGTGACGTGATCGCGGCCGTGGGCGTCCGACATGAAGGACTCGGTCCGTTCGGCAACCCACTTGATAGGCCGGCCAACGCGGGCGCTTGCCCAGGTTACGAACGCTTCCTCCGCGTAGTGGAAGATCTTCGAGCCGAAGCCGCCGCCGACGTCCGGCGCGTAGACCCTAAGCTTGTGCTCCGGAATGCTGAGCACGAAAGCGCCCATCAAGAGCCGGATCACATGCGGATTCTGGCTTGTGGTGTAGAGCGTGTAATCGCCAGTGGCGAGATCGTACTGGCCGATGGCCGCGCGGGGCTCCATGGCGTTCGCCACAAGCCGGTTATTGATGAGATCGATCTTCGTGACGTGCGCCGCGCGCGCGAAGGCTGCATCCGTCGCGGCCTTGTCGCCAAGCTCCCAGTCGTAGCAAAGGTTGTCCGGCGCTTCGTCATGCACCGCCGCACCGCCGCCCTGGATTGCGCGCGGCATGTTCACAACGGCGGGCAGCTCCTCCAGATCGAGCTTCACAAGCTCGGCGGCTTCCTTTGCTTGCTCAAGGGTCTCGGCGATGATTGCAACGATGGGGTCGCCCACGTGCCGCACCTTGCCTGCCGCCAGGATCGGATGCTTAGGCTCCTTCATCGGCTGCCCATGGCGATCCGTTATCAGCCAGCCGCATGGCACGCCGCCAGCACCTGAAGCGTCGATTTCCTCATGCGTGAAAACCGCGACCACGCCAGGTGCCGCTTTCGCAGCCGACGTGTCTATCGACACGATGCGGGCGTGCGCCAGAGAAGAGCGCAGGATGTAGCAATGAACCTGGTTCGGAAGATTGATGTCGTCCGTGTATTTCCCAAGGCCCTTGATGAAGCGGAAGTCTTCGCGCCGCTTAACGGAGGCGCCTATTCCTTGTACCGTCATGTTGTCCTCCCGCCCCTATTCCGCCGCCTTGCGCACGCTGCTCATCGCATCGGCGGCCATCTCCACGGCCTTCACGATGTTATGGTAGCCGGTGCAGCGGCAGATGTTGCCCTTGAGCCAAGTGCGTATCTCGGGCTCGCTGGGATTGGGATTTTTCTGCAGCAGGTCGGCCGAGGACATAATCATGCCCGGCGTACAGAAGCCGCATTGCAGGCCGTGGGCCTCGCGGAACGCGGCTTGCACCGGATGCAGGTCCGTGCCGGAGGAAAGCCCTTCGATGGTGGTGACGTGTGCGCCATCGGCCTGGACGGCCAGCGTGGTGCAAGACTTAATGGAGTTGCCGTTCATATGGACGGTGCATGCGCCGCATTGCGACGTGTCGCAGCCAACATGCGTTCCGGTCAGCCCCAGATTCTGCCGCAAGAATTCGGCCAGCAGCATGTTCGGCGGCACATCCGCGCGAACAGGCTTGCCGTTCACCACCATGGAAATTTCCGGCATGTGTGCGTTCCTCCAATGTTCACGAAACTCGCGGGCGCGCCGTTCTTGTAATGAGTTTGATTGGGGCGCTACCCGGAACCGCGCTAATATGACACAGCCAAAAGGCGCTTGGATAGCCGGCCTTTGGCATGAAAAGTCACAATGCGGACGATTGGGGCCTAAACAGTTTTAGACCGGGCTTGAGCCTAAGATCGTCATTCCCGCGAGGCGCGGCATCCATAATAACATTGGCGGAACAAGCCCTTATATGGACGCCGGCAGACGCGGGCATGACAACTGGCGACTGAACGCTGAATGAAAATGCGCTAGGACTTGCGCAGAATGCGGCTCAACTGGCCTTCAAATTCTTGCGAGCAGAAGTCCCCGCCCTGAAAGGCCGCGCCCACCTCATCGGGCGGCAGCTTCGCCTGGGCCGCGAGCCCTTCCGCCGCGAACTCCTCCGAGCGCCCCTCGGGGCTGTAGCCAAGCTCGCTCGCCCGCGAATTGTCCCACCATGCCCGCGCATTATCGGACATGCCGTAGACCACCTCGTAAACGAGGCCCTCGCGTTCGAGGCCAATGCGGATGAGGGAAACCAGGTCTTCCGGCTTCAGCCAGATGGCAAGCCGCCGCTCGTCCGCCGGGACATCGTCGACATTGCCGATGCGGATGCACAGCACGCCGAGGCCGTATTTGTGAGCATAGAGCGCGCCGAGCGCCTCGCCGAAAGCCTTGCTGACCCCGTAGCGCGTGTCAGGCAGCGGCAGAACCTCCGTGCCGATGGTTTGCTCGCGCGGATAGAAGCCGGCAACATGGTTCGAGGAGGCGAAGACCACGCGTTTGACGCCGTGCTTCCGGGCTGCCTCGAAGAGATTGTAAGTGCCCGCGATATTGGAGTGAAGAATTGTCTCCCAGGGGGCTTCCACGGATTGCCCGCCGAGATGCACAATCCCCTCCGCCCCCGCGACGGCGCGTTCGATGGAGCCTGCGTCCGCCAGATCCGCGGCGATGAACGCTTCTTGCAGCTCAAGGCCGGAAGGCGGGGCGAGATCGGTGAGGACAAGCTCGTAATGCGCCGCCAGCAGCTTCCGCAGCCGCGTCCCGATCGCCCCGCCCGCTCCCGTCAGCAAAACACGCTTCATGGCACCGCACTCGTATCGCTTTGAGCCGGCAGATTGAGTCATGCTCATAGGGCGTTACCCCTCACCCTGTCCCTCTCAGCAAGCTCGCCTTGGCGAGCTTGCAACTTATAGCGTCCGCATTCGCGAGCGAATGCGGATGGGGGAGAGGGGACGCCCGAACAACGGCTGCGAGCGAACTCCCTCTCCCATGGGGAGAGGGGTAATGCGCGTTGTGCGGACCGCTAAACGCGGTGGTTGTTGAGGAAGTTGCTGAGCTGGTCTTTTCCGGACCCTGTTCCAGATCCAGACCCCGATCCGGAGTCGAAATACCCGTCGGCCGATGCCTGCTGCTGCGGCGCCGCGGTCTCTGGCCCTCTCCGGTGGAACAGCCTTGCGAACGCCACCGCTTCCGGGTTTCCGCCAGCGTGCTTCTGCATGGCTTCGGCGAGCATGTCGAAGGTCTCCGACCAAGCCCGGCCGATCTCGTCGTTGTACTCTCTTCCGAGCAGGGTCGAAATGGCGTAGAGCAGCGCTTCGCGCATATATGCGTAGTGCCTGCAGCCGACGCCATAATTTTCCTCATGGCGCGTGCCCAGGGCTCCAACGCCGGGAATAACGGCTTCCCCGCCTTTCTTCGTCACGGGCAGGAAATGCTGAGACCGCGTTTTCACGCGGACGAACTCGGCGAAAACGCGCGCGAGCTTCAGCTTCTGCTCCTCCATGTCGCCTCTGAAGAGGCGCCGGGATTCAGGGTGTAGCTCGAACAGCTTCTGATAAACCAGCGAGCCCAGATCATAAAGCCGGTTCTCGAGCTTTCCGAAACTTTCGGCCAGTAACCGTGTTTGTTCAGGTGTCATTGTATAGTTGCCCCGTCCGACCTTAACTACTCACGGTTCCCTTCTTGCGAAAAGGAACCAGCAACATGCTCCTTTTGTCACCCACTTCATATTCTGGTAGGCGAGCGCACCCCACTCCCGGCCCCTGCATACACATTATCTTGAGCATAGCGCCACACGGCCGCCGTTCACAAGAGCATTTTGCGCTGCATAGGCTCTGCTTTTTCAAATATCTCTGGAAGTGCGGCCAAAAACACGCCGCACTAAGACCGCATTTCTAACAGGTTTCTTGCAATTCAAGTTTGCGTGAACAGTAAAAATACAATCTATATTTGCGGTAAAACCGACGAACAACTCTACGTTGCGCCGGTGCCACTTGCGATCGCAGTGCTTGGGCGTGGTGCGCGCGGAGAGGATCGAACTCCCGACCGTCCGGGTGTAAACCGGATGCTCTACCGCTGAGCTACACGCGCATCGGCCCTATAGACAACCAAGCCACGGGCATTCGTCAAGGTATAATTGAAGGTTCGCTGAACTGCCGTAGAAGACCCCCTCACCCCAGCCCTCTCCCCAAGGGGAGAGGGAGCAGGATGCGGTCCTATCCACAAGGTAGCGGGCATTTCAGGCGTCCCTTCTCCCCTTGGGGAGAAGGACAGGATGAGGGGGTCTTTCTCGTTTTCGATCAAAATCGAATGGGCATTCAAAGCGCGGCCAGCGCCTCGTACAGAAGCACGCCGTTTAAGATCAGCACGGCTGCCGCGGCCATCGCGCCAAGCACCTTGGTTGCGGCGGTATTGGCAAACTGCCGCATGATCCGCCGGTCGCTCGACAAGACCAGAACCGCGATCAGAGGCACGGGCAGGGTAATGCTTAGGACTACCTGGCTGAGGACGAGCGCTTTCGTTGCACTCACTCCGAGCCCTGCCACAACGAAGGCTGGAGCCATGGTTACGAGCCGCCGCAGCCAGATAGGGATCTTGCGCCGGAAGAACCCCTGCAAAATCACCTGACCGGCCATGGTGCCCACGACCGAGCTCGAAATTCCCGACGCGATCAGCGAAACGAGGAAGGCGGCAGCGGCGGCCGCGCCAAGCAGCGGCGTCAGCGTGTGGTAGGCGGTTTCTATCTCGCCCACATCGGGATAGCCCGCGTTGAAAGCCCCGGCTGCCATCATCACCATCGCCATGTTGATGGCGCCGGCAACGCTCAGCGCGGCGATTACCTCCCGGTTGGAAAATCGCAGCACCCGCGCCCTCTGCGCGTCCGAAAGCAGCAAGGTGCGCGATTGGGTGAGCGACGAATGAAGGTAAATAGCGTGCGGCATCACGGTGGCGCCGACAATACCAACCGCTATCATCAGGGCCTCGTTATCGGCAATCCGCGGCGTCAGCATGCCATGGACGGCCGCGCCCCAGCTCACCGGCGCGATGAAAAGCTCGATCAGATAGCAGATGCCGATCACGGCCACGAAGGCGCCTATGCAGACCTCTATCCGCCGGAAGTTGGCACCTCCGAACATGAGGATTCCATAGGTGACGATCGCGGTTGCTGCCATGCCTGAGAGAAGCGAGACGCCGGTCAGCAGCGACAGGCCGATGGCACCGCCGAGAAACTCCGCCAGATCCGTTGCCATGGCAGCGACTTCGCTTGCGATCCACATGAGGAACGGCACCGGATGCGGAAAGCGGTCGCGCGACAGCTCGGCCAGGTTCTGGCCGGTCACAATGCCGAGCTTGGCCGACAATGCCTGAAACAGCATCGCAACCAGGTTCGCAACGAGCACCACCCATAAAAGGCCGTAGCCGTATTTGGCGCCGGCCTGGATGTTGGTGGCGAAATTGCCTGGATCGATATAAGCAATCGAAGCGACGACGGCGGGGCCGGTAAAGAGCCATCCCGTGGCCAGCCTGCCGCGCCGGCCGGCAAGGGCTTCGCGCAAGGCGGCGGCGGTGCCGCCCGCCGTCAGGGGCGCGGTTTCCACGCGTATCGATGCATCGTAAGCCATTAAGTGCCTCACCCGGAGCGAATATAGCCTGTGCTATATATAGCCTAAGCTATAATTTTCCGCCAGCCCCGTTGAAGGCCGCTTTGGTAAACTCCTTGTCATCCGGTTATCCGATTGCCTCCATATTTCCGAATGAACGGAGGTCCCGCCCCTCACCCTGTCCCTCTCCCCATGGGAGAGGGGAGGGTGTTGCACGCATAGAGGCTTATTCAGGCGTCCCTTCTCCCATTGGGAGAAGGACAGGATGAGGGGTAATGCCCCCAGTTCATTCGGAAACACCAGGATAACTAAATTCGATTTTGCTGAGACCCGCGGCGCAATCTGCTAGGCTGCCACCGGCTGGGGCGCATGAAATTGGGTTTTTCGCGGCGATGACTTCAGAGAAGAAAAGCGCAACCGACACCCTTATCGCGCCCGACATCCAATCGGAGAGCTTCCGCCAAACGCGCCAGGCGCACCGGCTGGAACTCGTGGAGGATTACGTCGAGCTTATCGACGATTTGATCGCGGCCCAGGGGCACGCGAAGCAGATGGATATCGCCGGGCGTCTTGGCGTTGCGCAGCCCACCGTCGCGAAGATGCTGAAGCGCCTTGCAGATGAGGGGCTGGTGCTGCAGCAGCACTATAAGGGCGTGGTCCTGACCGGCAAGGGACGGGTGCTCGCCGCCGGCGCCCGCGAGCGGCACAGCGTGGTGGTAGCGTTCCTGCTTTCGATTGGCGTGAGCGAGGAAACGGCCCGCAAGGACGCGGAAGGCATCGAGCACCACGTCAGCGCGGAGACGCTGGCCGCCCTGCGCCAGTTCGCCAAGCCACAGGCGAAATAGCGCCGCGTCAAGCGATCCATACTGCGGGCGTTACCCCTCACCCTGTCCCTCTCCCCATGGGAGAGGGGACGCCTTCTCAACGGCCGCGACGGGACTCCCTCTCCCATTGGGAGAGGGCTGGGGTGAGGGGTAATGCCCGTAGCTCTGTCCAAGTTGTGCGTAGGTTTTCGCCGCAATTCGGGGGCATCCTGGGCGTACCGGTCCGGCAGGAGGGCACCCGATGGAACATCGCAAATTTCAACAGCGGCTGGATGAATTGCTAGCGGAAGTGACGCACGCGCAAGCCCAAAAGGCAATCGCGGCATTACAGCAACGCGGCGACGGTGACGAGGTGCAGCGTCTTCTGAATGAGCGCTTGGAGGGCGATCCCAAGTGCCCGCATTGCGGATCGGGGCGCACCGAAGGCTGGGGCCGCGAGAGGAACGGGCTGAAGCGCTGCCGCTGCCTTGACTGCAAGCGGACGTTCAATCCGCTAACCGGCACGCCGTTGGCACGGCTGCGTAAGAAAGAGTGCTGGCTGAAATATGCCGGGGCGCTCAATGAATCGCTACCGGTCCGCAAGGCCGGCAAGGTGTGCAAAGTCAGCAAGAACACTGCCTTCAAGTGGCGCCACCGCTTTTTGAAGGCGCAAAACAAATCGAAGGATCAATCGCTTGCCGGCATCGCTGAGGTTGACGAAATCTTCCTGCTGGAAAGCTTCAAAGGCCGGCGCAAGCTGCCGCGCCCGGCGCGCAAGCGAGGCGGCGTTGCGGAAAAGCCAGGCCTATCGGCTGAGCAAATTCCGATCCTGATTGCCCGCGACCGCACCGGCGCTCATATCGACGGCGTATTGCCGGACCGCTCCGAGGCGGCTGTGCGTCCAGTTCTTGAGGGCAAGCTATCGAAGGACAATACGCTGCTGTGCATGGACGGCGACAAGGCGCTGATCGCCTTCGCCGATGCGGAGGGCATCGAATATGAACTCATCATCGCCAGCAAAGGTGAACATGTGCACGAGAAGGTACTGCACATCCAGAACGTCAATGCTTATGGCAGCAGGTTTAAGCAATGGCTCAGCCGCTTCAACGGCGTCGCCACCGAATATTTGCCTAGCTATCTTGGCTGGCGGCGCTGGCTTGAGGGGGGCGAGGACGTTATAACCCCAAAAAATGCTTTCGCCGCAGCGCTTAGCTGAAACCTACGCACAATTTGGACAGAGCTATGCCCGTTGTATGGATCGCAAATTCCAAGCACTCTTCGCGCAAGCTCGGAGAAACATCAGGTATTAATGAACCATTAGTTTCGCGTACAGCACTATCGTAGTTAATTCTGATATAGTAAACGCGCGTATTTCCCATTTTCAGCCCGCCGCTTTTTGCGAATCTTTTCGCCTTTTTGGGCCCGATTCCACGTTTCCAAAATCCGTTTAAATATAGTCGCAGATGTAATATTAACCATAAAACGATGCATCCGGCGCGGGCGATCGGCGCGCAGTGACGATATTTTCCCCTGCGATATCAATACGCTGACCAGCGCTTAAGAATTCAAACAGATACCGCTGCTATAATGGCGCCATGAAGGAAGCCGGAAGGATTGCGGGATTTTGGAGAAGAATCCCGCAATAACGTGGTTAACAGTTGCTTCCCGCCCCCAAAAGCGTCGAACGGATATCACCTGCCCCGATGAAACGCGCGCTCCCATTTGCGGTGCTTGTTATAGCCTTCCCGGATGTAGGGCGTGAACGTGGCGACGTTCAAAATGAGCCAGTTCACGAGGTTGGCGGGGAAGCGCAGCGGCTTCACGAAATCCACAAACAGGACCACGCGCACCTTGTCCGTCTTGTTCCAGGCTTCGTGCTCGTAGGCATCGTCGAAAATGAGCGCGCGGCCTTCCTCCCAATGGCAGACACGGCCGGCCACGCGGATCGCAACCTGGTCCCTTGGCTCCGGCACGATCAGGCCGAGGTGGAAGCGCAGCAGCCCATTATATGGCCCCCTGTGCGGCGGCAGGTGCTTGCCGGGGTCGAAGATCGAGAACATCGCGGTCTTGAGGCCGGGCACCTTCTTGAGGATGCGCCAGGTTTCGGGGCAAAGGGCGATGTTCTGGCGGGATTCGCTGCCGTAGCCAGCGAGCAGGAAGGTTTTCCAGCCTGGCCCGCTGCTGATCGAAGCGACATCGGCGGCGATCTCGTGAAAGTCCGGCAGCTCGTCCTTGCGCGTCAGCACCGCCTCAAGCTCCCGGCGGATGGTTCGCCATTCGCGCTCTATTCCGGCCGCCCACGGAAAGACGGAGTGCTCGTAAACGGGAGGATTGCCAACTTTCGAATATCTAAGATTTATCCACTCAGCAAACCTGACAATCGGAACAAGACATTTGATCACGAGGCCAGAGCGCTCGCGCGCTGCAAGTCCTTCCGTAGCGAAGACTTGTTCACTGCCATTGCCTTGCGGCGGCGATACGTAAGAGTGCCAGGCGCTATTCGTCATACGGCAACATTGTATTATTTTCGCCAGGACGGCCGATAGCTGAGAGCTATTTGCGTTCTTTACAGCGTCGACCCCCGGCCCAGCCAGCGCTCAATTGCAAGCAATTTTGCCTGAGATGCAGCATCGACTGAAAACTTTAGGCGGACAACTTGTTCCTACGCGGCCGTTTTCGCACGAAGATCTGCGCCTGCCTTGTCCAGCACCGCAAGAACTACTTCCGCCGCCTTGCCGCTGGGCGTCCCTTCCGGCAGGAACATCTTCTCGCGGATTTCGCCTAGCGCGGAAAGCTGGGCGCTCCGCTCCGGGCTATCCGCAAGCAGCGGGCCAAGGGCGGCGCTGAGCTTTTCGGGCGTACAGTCTTCCTGGAGCAATTCCGGGAAGGCGTTCTCGCCCAGAACCAGGTTGGCAAGAACGACCGAATGGACCTTCACCAGAAAGCGCAGCTGCGCCACCAGCCGGTCCGCGCGATAGGCCACCACCATTGGCGTACCCGCGACCGCCAGCTCCAGCGTCACCGTGCCCGATGCGGCAAGCGCCGCCTGGGCCAGCTTGAACGCCGTGAATTTATCCTCCTCGCCCTCGACCAGGTGGGGCCGTTGCGGCCAAGCGGCCAAGCCAGCCTCGATCAGCGGGCGCACCCAGGGCACCGCCGGCACTATAAGCTCCACCGGCCCGATTTGCCGCTGCAGCAGGGCGATGGTCTCGCCGAACGGCTGCATGAGCCGCGAAACTTCGCTCGTGCGGCTGCCCGGCAGAACCACGAGCACTGGAAGGCCGGGCTTCAGGCCCAAGCGCGCCCGCAACTTTTCAGTGTCGAGCCCGTCGATCCAGGCCGCCCTCTCAATGAGCGGATGGCCCACATAAGTGCAAGCTGGGCCGCCGAGCCGCGCATGCGCTTCCGGCTCGAAGGGCAACAGCGCGAGCAGGTGGTCCACATAGGGCCGCATCTTGCGGGCGCGGCCTGGGCGCCAAGCCCAAACGGTCGGGCTCACATAATCCACGATGGGGATTTGGGGCCGGCGCTTGCGCACCCGCTTCGCGATTGGGTGGGTGAACTCCGGGCTGTCGATGATGATGAGCGCATCCGGATTGAAGGCGAGCGCCGCATCGGCGGTCTGGTAGACCCTCCGCACGAGCGTGGGGAGGCGAGCAAGGATCGCGGCCAGCCCCATGACCGCCACGTCCGACAGCGGAAAGATCGAGCGCAGCCCCGCGGCTTCCATGTGCTCGCCGCCAACCCCAGCAAACTCAAAGGCTTGCGGGCCGGCCTTCGCCTTCAGCGCCTCCATGAGCTTGCCGCCGAGCACATCGCCCGAATGCTCGCCCGCCACCACAAAGATTCGCTTCGGTTGAGACATGAGCTTGCCCCCAAGTACCGCGCCCGCGCCGGCTGGAACCGGCTTCCCGATGTTTCCGCAGCGTCATTCCCGCGAAGGCGAGAATCCATTTCAGACGCCAAAACAAGGCCTTAGATGGGGCCCCGCCTGCGCGGGGACGACGATGCGGTTAGAATTGCCTACTAACTTTCCGCATCCACCGGCGGGACGCCATAGAGAAATAGACCGGACTTGTTCGCCTTTTCCACGAGTTCGTCCACGCCGGCCAAGAGAACCGCGCCGGCCTCCACGGCTATGCCGGCGAGGCCCGCTTCGGCAGCAAGCTCCACCGTTCGCGGTCCAATGCCGGGCAAATCGAGACGCCGGTCCTGCCCGGGCTTCGGCCGTTTCACCAGTACGCCGTTCCGCGCCCCTAAGCCCCAGCGGTTCAGGCCAGGGCACCGGCTTAGCATGGCGTCGGTCCCCTCCGCGGCCTCCACGGCGAGCACATAGCCGCGCGCCACCACGGCGGCCTGGCCGATGTCGAGAAGGCCGAGGCCGTGCGTCACCTTGAAGCCAAGCTTTATGTCCTCCAAATCCTGCGCGCGGGGCAACAGCCTGGAGAATGGCCCCTCGGGAGCGAGAAGGCGGGGTGCCACCTCTTGAGCGGCGAGCACCTCGAAGCCTAGATCCTCGAAAAAGCGCGCGATGCCCCTGAGCATGGTGTCGTCGCCGCTGTTCAAGAGCCGCAACAGCCGGGGCAAATGCCTGATTAAGCCCGCGTCGATCCGGATACGGAAAAGGTTCGGCCGGCGCAGGCCGCCAATGAACACAAGCCGGGTGCAGCCCTCGCCGCGCAGAACGCGCAACATACGCCCGGCTTGGCCGATATGGACGTAAGCGTGCGGAAAACGCTCGATGCTGGCTTCGGCGTTTCCCGCCAAGCCTACGATAAACGGGTTATGGCCAGCGCTTTGTGCCTCCTCCGCCACTGTGGCGGGAAGCGAGCCCCAGCCCGCGATGATCCCGATCCGGCCCGTGCGACTGTGTCCAGCGCGCTCAGCTTGTGTGGTTTGGGGCGCGGGCACGCTCACTACGATTGGCTTCTAGGCACGCAGAAGGACCGGTCCGCCTTGGCCCGCATGAATCCAACGATCCGTTGAACCGCAGCATGGTCCGGGAACATCTTATCGACGTCATCGAGCCGCTCTTGCAGCGTACCCTCCTGGGAGAACAAGAGCCGGTAGGCTTGCCGCAGCGCGTGGATCTGCTCCCGCTCGAAGCCGTGGCGCTTGAGGCCGACGATGTTGAGGCCGGCCAGCGTTGCGCGGTTGCCGAGCGCCATGCCGAACGGGATCACGTCGTTCTCAATGCCGGACATGCCGCCGATAAAGGCATGCGCGCCTATGCGCACGAATTGATGCACAGCGCACAGCCCGCCAAGGATAGCGTGATCTTCTACAGTCACATGCCCCGCAAGCGTCGCGTTGTTTGAGAAGATGACGTGATCGCCGACCTGGCAATCGTGAGCGACATGGGCCGCGGTGAGAAAGAGGCCGTGGGCGCCGACGCGGGTTACATAGCCGCCGCCTTCGGTGCCGCTGTTCATGGTGACGTGCTCGCGCATCGTGTTGAACGGACCCACGATGAGCCGGCTCTCCTCGCCGCGATATTTTTTGTCCTGCGGCGGGCCGCCGAGCACGGCGAAGGGGTGGATTTCGCAGCCCTCGCCGACTTCGGTATTGCCAGTGACGATGGCGTGCGAATGTATCTTGACGCGATCACCGAGGGTGACATTGGGGCCGATGACCGCAAAGGGGCCAATCTCGACGCCGCTGCCCAGTTTTGCGCTCGGATCGACCGCCGCTAGGGGATGCACAGCTGCCTCAGCCATATCGCGCTACTCGCTATCCCCGGTCTGATCTGCCTGTTTGGTTGGGTCCACAATCATGGCGCTGATCTCGGCTTCGGCCACGAGCTGGCCATTCACCGTGGCTTTTCCATCGAAACGCCAGACCCGCCCGCGGTTGCGCCGCTTGGACATGTGATAATGGACGGTATCCCCTGGCACAACCGGCCGGCGGAAGCGCGCGCGGTCGATCGACATGAAATACACGAGCTGCGGCTCGTAATTCGCCGCCATTGTCGCCACGCAAAGCGCGCCCGCGGTCTGCGCCATGCCTTCTATAAGAAGAACGCCGGGCATGACCGGAAAATTTGGGAAATGGCCCTGAAAGAACGGCTCATTGATGGTGACATTCTTGATGCCAACCGCGGAATTGTCCCCGTCCATCTCCACGATCTTGTCGACGAGGAGAAACGGATAGCGATGCGGCAGCAATTTCATGATGCGCGCAATATCCGCCGTGCCCAGTTCCCTCGGCTTAGTCTTCATTTCGCTTTCGTTGCCGGTCACCGGTCTATCCCACATCGCCACTACTAATCGGCTGCTTCATCTTTGCTTTTTTCACTCGAACCCCTGCGCCGCACGAGCTGCTTGAGCAAAGCCACCTCCCGCTTCCAGGAGGTTATCGGCTTCGCAGGATAGCCGCCCCAAACCTCGCCGCGCGGAATATCGCAGGATATCCCGCTTTGCGCGGCAATCTGGGCGCCGGCCCCAATGCGAATATGCCCGACCGTTCCGCATTGCCCGCCCATGGCGACGAAATCTTCCAAGACGGTGCTGCCGGATATGCCGGTTTGTGCAGCTATAACACAGTGCCTGCCGATCACCACGTTATGCGCAATCTGCACGAGATTGTCGAGCTTTGTGCCCTCGCCAATGACCGTATCCTTGAGCGCACCCCTGTCGATGGTTGTGTTCGCACCGATCTCGACGCCGTCCTGGATTATGACGCGGCCGATTTGCCGGACCTTATAATGGCCGCTTGGCCCCATGGCGAATCCGAAGCCGTCTTGGCCTATGCGCGCGCCCGCATGAACGATCACCCGGTTGCCGATAAGCGCATGCGTGACTGACGCGCCCGGCCCCACGAAGCAATCGCGGCCTATGGCGACGCGGAACCCCACCACCGCACCGGCGGCGATCCGCGTGCCCCGGCCGATTTGCGCTTCGGGTCCGATCATCGCACCCGCCTCGATAATCGCTCCATCCTCAATCTTCGCGCTTGCGTCGCCGAGCCCGGCGCCGGCGCTGCCAACCTTGGGATGTCCCGCATCCGGAAAGAAAAGCTCAAGCGATTTTGCGAAGGAGCGGTAAGGGTCCTTGGAAATAAGGGGCACGGTGCACTCCGGCACGCGTTCCGCAAAGCTAGGGGCGACGAATACGGCTGCGGCCCGGGTTTCCTTGAGCGCTGCCAAATATTTCCGGTTCTCGAAAAACGATAGGTCGTCGCTCCCTGCGTCGTCGAGCGCCTTCACCGCCTTTATCGGCGTAGCAGCCTTGGCTGAGAAGCGTTCGGGGATTTCCGCGCCTGCGTAAGCAGCAAGCTCCGAAAGAGCAAATGGCCCGGCTGGGGCCCAAAAGCCTTGATGATCCATGAGCGTTACGCTGAAAATGCTAAGCGGGCTTGTGCCCGCTTAGCATTCCTTTTGAATGTTACCGTCTTGCCCGGCAACCGGAGGCTGCCTGTGCTTAGAACCTGGTCGCCGCGCCGAACCTGAAGACCTGCGTTTGGTCGAACTGTTCCTTCAGGAGAGCATAACCGAAGTCAGCACGCAGCGGTCCAATTGGGGAGTTCCAGATCAAGCTGCCACCAACGGATGCCCGCACATTGGCCGAGTCTTGCGCCTGTTGGGGACAGGTTGCACCAGAAGGACATGTATGACTGGCCAAATACTGATTGCCAAGCGCAATTGCATCGGTACCCCAGACCGAGCCGGCATCGGCGAACACGGCACCGCCGAAGCCCATGTCCTCGGGAATGAAGGGGATTGGGAAGCGTATCTCCGCAGTGGCGCAGTAGAAGTTCTTGCCGCCGAGCGAGTCTCCTGTCGAAGGATCGCGTGGCCCAAGACCCGCTGGAGCGAAGCCGCGAACGCATTCGCCGCCTTTGTAGAAGTCGTCCGTCGTGCGAACATATCCGCCACTGTTCCAATCGAAGATGTTACCGGCCAAGCCACGCCCTACGAGGGTGAAGTCCTTGGTAAGCGGATAGTAGCCCCTCACCTCGCCAACGGAGCGCACGTAGTCGACGTCGCCACCCACACCAGCGAAGTCCTGCCCAGCCGAGAAGTAGAAGCCGCGTGTTGGGTTCTTGCGATTGTTGCGGGTATCCCAGATCAGAGAGTAACCGACCGAGGACACGACCGACGGTCCTTCGACCTCATACACAGCCAACGGAGCGCCCTGATCGAGGTTGTAGATATTCTCGTACATCATGGTGTAGTTGGTATTCAGCCACACATTGTCGAGAAGGCCAAAGCCGAAGCGGAGGCTGCCGCCGGTCTTGAAGTCCTCGTAACCCGCCGTGGTATAGCCGGTATTCGACTTGTAATCGGCGTTGCGGACGAAAGCATCGACGCCAAGCGAGAGGTTCCGGTCGAGGAAGCGCGGCTCGGTCCAGCTGGTATCGACGCCATAGCTCACCTGGCTGCCCGACAGCTTGACCTGCACGAACTGGCCGGTGCCCATGAAGTTGCGTTCGCTGTAGCTGATGTCGCCGATGACGCCCTCTGCCGTGGAGTAGCCCGCGGAGAACGACAGCTCACCAGTCGATTGCTCTTCGACGTTGAGATTGAGGACGACGCGATCGCCAGCAGTCCCAGGTTCCTTGTTGACCTTCACGTCCTTGAAGAAGCCGAGGCCCATCAAGCCGCATGCGGGCCTGATCGACCATAACCTTGTTATAGGCATCGCCTTCCGCGACCCGGAACTCACGGCGGATGACGTAATCCTCAGTCCGGAAATTACCCACGACGTTGATGCGTTCGATATAAACGCGCGGACCTTGCTCGACCACGTAAGTCACACCGATCGTCCGGGAAACCGGATCGCGATTGATTCTCGTCCGCACTTGCCCGAAAGCGTAGCCTTGCTGGGCAACGGCAACAGTCAGCGCCTCGACCGTCTTGTCGACCAGCTCCGCGTTGTAGATGTCGCCAGATCTTGCTCTGAAGCTTGCCGCGAGCGTCGCCAGTGTTGAACTCAGGAAGCGTCGTTTCGACATTTACTGTGCCGAAGTCGTAGCGCTGCCCCTTCGTCAACCGTAAAGGTGAGGAAAAAGCCCTTGCCCTCGCGGTCCACGTCCGCAACCGCGGAGATGACCCGCATGTCGGCATAGCCGTTCTTAACGTAGTAACGGCGCAGAAGCTCGCGGTCGAGATTGAAGCGGTCCGGATCGTAGACCGAGGTCGGCTTCAGGAAGTCCATGATGCTCGACTCGGTCGTCGTGATAACGCCGCGAAGCTCGGTGTCGGAGAAGGACTGGTTTCCGATGAAGTTGATGCCCGCCACCTTGGTCTCAGGCCCTTCGCGAACCTCGAACACGAGGTCGATCCGGTTGTGGTCGAGCTGGATGATCTGGGCATCCACCTGAGTGGCGTAATAGCCTTGCCGGCGGTAGACGTCGAGAATGCGCTGAACGTCGGCCTGCACGCGGGCACGGGAATACAGCGCACGGGACTTTAGCTGCACTTCGGCGCTCAGCGTATCGGTCTTGACCTCGCTGTTTCCTTCGAAGGCAACCCGGTTGATGATCGGATTTTCCACAACCGAAATACAACCACAGCTGCCCCCCTGCAGGTTCAGGTGCACGTCCTGAAAGAGGCCGGTCCCAAACAGGGCGCGCAAGCTCTCGTCGGCTTTGTAGCCGTCGTACTTCTCGCCTACCGGTAAATTTCAAATAGGTGCGGACGGTTTCCGGCTCTATGCGGTTGTTGCCCTGGTCACCCTGATGTCGCGAACGACCGTTCCGTTCTGAGCGAACGCCTCCGTCGGCTTCACAGTCGCGGCCGTGAGTGTCACAGCAACTACAGCCGCAAGAATTGTGAGGGCCGCATGAACCCTTCCGAATTATGCTCTTGCGCAGCATCGATTTAATTGCCCCTCTAACGCCGGTTGGCCAACTCAGCACGCCACACGGGCAAGTGACTAGCACTTTGTGACGCCAAGGTGGCCTTACCCCACCCATTACCCAACTTCGCAGTCCGCCTGTTGCCCCCCGGCATCACGCAGCCACTAAGGTAATCCCCAGAACTTGCCACTTACTTAGACAGACACTTGCGATTTTCAGCCGCTTGCGGCTTGCCTCTCGTAAGCTCCGCAACGTTATTCCACGTCACAAAAACCATTAGCATGAGAAGCAGAGCGAATCCAAACTGAAAACCCGCTTCTTGCGCTCTTTGACTCAATGGGCGGCCGAGTATGGCTTCTGCGCCATAGAACAAAAGGTGGCCGCCATCCAAGACCGGGATCGGGAAGAGGTTGAAAAGCCCAACGCTTACCGAGATGAACGCTATTAGCGGAATCAGGTTAATAAAACCTTGAGTTGCAAATGTCTTTGAAACTTCAGCGATTTTTACAGGGCCGCCGAGCGAACTCGCGCAGGCATTGCCCCGGAAAAGCTGGCCCAGAAACTGGAAGGGACCCTCCACGATACGCCAAGTGCGCCGGAAGCCGTCCGCCGTCGCCGTGAGTAATCCGGCGCTCTACGATTTTCGCATTTGCGGCGTTCGTTGTACCCACAACGCCGATCCTGCCGATGCACTCGCCCTCGGTAAGTTCCGGCGTCGCTCTCAAATCCACAGATTTTCCGTCGCGCTCGACCGTGATATCGATTGGAGAGCGCGCATTGAGCACCACGTAGGAGCTGAAATCCTCAAAGCTTCTGACGGCCTGCCCGCCGACCGAGAGAATTTTGTCCCCTGCCTTGAATCCCGGCCTTCGCCGCGGGGGTGCCCGGCTCCACGCATATGATTTCCGCCTGTTGAAAAACAATGCCGGTCCAGAGCACCATCCCGGTGAAAATCACGAGACTTAGAAGGAAATTCGCGAACGGCCCCGCCAGCACAATGAGCGTCCGCCGCCAAAGCGCTGCCGTGTGGAAATTCCCCTGGCGCTGGCTTGGCGTGAGCTTGTCGAGGTCTTCCGCCGAAGGAAGGCTGGCAACGCTTTCGTCGCCCTTGAACTTCACGTAGCCGCCGAGTGGAATCCAGGCTATGCGCCAGCGCGTGCCGTGCCTATCGTGGAAGCCCGCGATCTCGGGGCCAAAGCCCACCGAAAACGTTTCGACGGTTATGCCGAGCGTGCGCGCGGCTAGAAAGTGTCCGAGTTCGTGGACGATGACCACCACGCCTAGCACGAGCAGGAATGGAACCGTCCACCAGAAAACCTGCCCGATCGCAGAGGATAAGAGTTGAGGCATCATTTCAAAAAACCTTCCCGCGCGGTAAGCCGCGGCGGCTCACGCCCAAGCGCGCCGCCATCTTTGGCGAATGCGTTTCGCATTTTGCAGCTGCGATAGCCTGCGCTGAAGCCGGCATACTGCATATTTAGGAGCTAGAACCGGCACTTACAGCGGCAACAGGCGAGAAATGATGCTCGCCGGCGATCGAGCGGGCGATTTGCCGTGCTTGGGCATCGAGATACATCACAGAATCGAGGTTATCCGGGACAATCCCCGCAAGCTCGGACACTGCCCTTTCCAGGGTCTGCTCGACGGTCGCCGCGATGGCGGGGAAAGCGATGGCGCGGCCGAGAAATGCCTCCACGGCAACCTCATTCGCGGCGTTGAGCACGGTTGCCGCTGCTCCGCCGGACTTCAACACTTCCTTTGCAATCCTCAAAGCGGGGAAGCGCGATTTCATCCGGCTCCTCGAAGGTCAAACTCCCGGCAGCCGCGAGATCGAGCCGCTTGATGACATCGGCAGGCAGGCGGGCGGGCCAGGCCAGACTGTAGGCTATGGGCGTCCGCATATCGGGGACGCTTGCCTGAGCGATGACGGAGCCGTCGCAGTAGTAGACAAGCGCGTGGATGATGGACTGCGGGTGGATGATCGCGGAAAGCTGGTCGGCGCGCACGCCGAAAAGATGAAAGGCCTCAATCAGTTCCAGGCCCTTATTCATCATCGTGGCGCTGTCGATGGTGATCTTTTGCCCCATCGTCCAGTTGGGGTGCTTGAGCGCATCTTCCGGCCGCGCGGCCGCGATCTGTTCGCGCGTCCATGTGCGGAAGGGTCCGCCAGAGGCGGTAAGAACGATCCGTTCCACATGCTTGGAGCCGGGCTCGTCCAAGGCTTGAAAAACGGCTGAATGCTCGGAATCGACGGGCAGAAGCGTTGCCCCATGCCGCGCGGCCTCGCTCATGAACAGCGGGCCCGCAGATACGAGGCACTCCTTGTTGGCCAGCGCGATGACCGTTCCCTGGCGCAGCGCCGCCAAGGTCGGTGCGAGGCCGGCCGCTCCCACAATCGCGGCCATCACAATGTCGGCGGGCCGATTTGCTGCCTCAAGGAGCGCTTCCGGCCCCGCGCCGCATTCGATCCCCGTGCCTTCGAGCAGGCGTCTCAGTTCGCTCTCCTGGCGCCCGTCCGCGAGCGCGGCGTATTCCGCTTTAAGCGTGACAGCAAGCTCGGCAAGCTTGGCGGCGTTACGGTTCGCGGCCAGGGCAACGGTTTGGAAACGATCCGGATTGAGCGCAAGAAGCTCGGCCGTGTTCAGCCCAATCGTGCCCGTGGCGCCCAACACGCTAACGCGCTTTTTCTTTCCTGCCTGCGCCGCATCGGCGGAAGCATGCCCGTTTTTATGCATTGTCGCTCCACACTCCCCTGACGGGGCACCAAGTCACCAAATCAACAGCGCCCGGCCGGGAGCCAAGCGATCGTACATCACCGCGATAAGTCCCGCCCCCATCGCCGCCAATACAAGGCCGTCCAGCCGGTCCAGCACTCCGCCGTGCCCGGGGATCAAACCGCTCGAATTCTTCACCCCGAATGCGCGTTTCAGGAAGGATTCCCCAAGATCGCCGGCCTGAGAGACAATCGCAAGGATGATGCTGACGAGGGCCAGCATGGGCACCGAGGTGTGGCCAAGCCAAATGGCGAAAAGCGTGCCTGCGCACCCAGCAGCCAGCGCGCCGCCGATGAAGCCTGACCAAGTCTTATTCGGAGAAATGACGGGGGCAAGCTTCGGCCCCCCGATCAGCCTTCCCGTGAAGAACGCCCCCGTATCGGCCGACCAGACGACAAGAAACAGATAAAGGATTGCGTGGAAACCGTAATCCGGGTCCTGGCGGATCGCAATCAACGCGATTGAAGGCAGCCCTGCGTAATAGAAGCCCGCTGCCGACCACCAGGGGTCGCTTTTAAGCCCCAGCCGATCCTGCACCCAGAAGGATACCCAGGCCGCGCCGGCGATCACGCCGATGGCAGTGGCCGGCCAGCCATGGAGCGTGAGGAATCCAGCGCTGATAACGGCCGCGATCTGCAGCAGGAAAATCGCGTCGAAGTTACGGCCGCGTACAACCCGGCACCATTCCCAGCTCATCAAGACCGATGCGCAAAGAATGAAGAGGCCGAAGGTCTGCGGCCCGGCATAGGTGGCGGTGAGACTTATCGCCGCGAGAATAAGGGCGGAATTGAACCTGAGTACCAGCTCTGAACTTATAGGCTTTACCATTTTTTCCTTGCCCGATAAGTCCGTCTTGGGCTGGTACATCCGCTAACCCGCAAGGCCGCCAAAACGGCGTTCGCGCTGCCGGTAAGCCGCTATCGCACTTTCGAGGGTTTGTCTTGTAAAGTCCGGCCAGAAATTATCAACGAATAAAAATTCCGAGTAGGCGCATTGCCAAAGGAGAAAGTTGCTGATGCGGTGCTCGCCACTCGTGCGGATGATGAGATCCGGGTCGGGAATGCCTGCGGTGTCGAAATGTTCCGCGAAGCGCTCCTGCGTAATATCCTCAACCGCAAGCTCGCCAGCTTTTACTTGTTCCGCCAAGCGCTTAGCTGCACGGACGATCTCGTCCCTCGCGCCATAGTTGAAGGCGATAACGAGCTGAAGGCCGGTATTTCCGCTGGTCAGCGCGACCGCCTCGCGAAGCATCTTCACAAGCTCCGGTGGCACCTTCTCCTCCGAGCCGATCACCCGGAGCTTTACGTTATTCTCGTGAATCTCGGCCAGATCGCGGCGGATAAAGCGCTTCAAAAGCCCCATGAGGTACGTCACCTCCATGGGCGGGCGCTTCCAATTTTCCGACGAGAAGCTGAAGAGGGTGAGATAGGAGATGCCGGCATCGGCCGCGGCGCGCACACACTCTTTTGTGCTTTCCACGCCCCGGCGGTGCCCCTCGGTTCGCGGCAAGCCCCGCTGAGCGGCCCAGCGGCCATTGCCATCCATGATTATGGCAACGTGTTTTGGGCACGGACGCTCCTTATCGAGCGCGACGGCGTGTTCTTGCAAACTCACAGCTCAGCCACCTATACCTCTCGCTCGCCGCCCGGCCGCGTTCCCCAGAGCTGCGCTTGGAAGCGAGCAGAACTCCATGGGAAACGTTTCTGCTTCCCCGGCGCGGAGGTCAAGCCCGCCGTTGGAGGCGAGCCAACTTTTTATGCTTAAGCCCGGGCAGGCGATGATACTCGTGCTACACCTGCATAATTTCCTGCTCTTTGGTGGCAAAGAGCGCGTCTATCTCTTTGATCGTCTTGTCGGTGAGATCCTGAACCTTGGTGTGCAGCTTGCCGCTCTCGTCCTCGCTGATCTTTCCGTCTTTTTCCAGCTTCTTGATCTGGTCCATACCGTCCTTGCGGACATTCCGGACGGCGACGCGAGCCTGCTCGGTGTATTTCTTCGCGATCTTCACGAGTTCGTTGCGCCGTTCCTGGTTGAGCTCAGGAATAGGCAAGCGAAGGGTGAGGCCATCGATCACTGGGTTCAGCCCGAGATCGGACTCACGGATCGCCTTTTCAACGCCCGAAAGGTTGCTCTTGTCCCAGACCTGCACCGTAATCAAGCGCGGCTCGGGCGTGTTGATCGATGCCACCTGGTTGATCGGCATCTTCGCCCCGTAAGACGTGTTGACCATCAGAGGGTCGAGAAGGGTCGTGCTCGCGCGTCCAGTGCGCAGGCCGCCAAACTCCCCCTTCAGGGAGTTCACAGCCCCCTTCATGCGCTTTTCAATTTCGTGGTTATCGAAGTTGCCGGCTGCCATCTCCGTCCCCTTTTTTTGTTGCGTTGGCTCGTCGATCTGCAAAAGATTTAGGCTGCGGCATCGCTTCCGGCAACGCTGCAAACTGCCTCGCCGCGCATTACTTTTGCGATAGCCCCAGCTTGATGTAAGGAAAACACGACAATTGGAATTCCGTTATCCCGCGCGAGCGCTATGGCCGCCGCATCCATGACTTTGAGGTCGCGGCTCAAGACTTCTGAAAACGTCAGACGCTCGAAACGCTCCGCATTCGGGTTGATCTTTGGGTCCTCGGAATAGATCCCATCGACTTGCGTTGCCTTGAGAATGGCATCGCAGCCAAGCTCCGCGGCCCTGAGCGCGGCGGTTGTGTCCGTTGTGAAGAACGGATTGCCAGTGCCGCCCGCCAGCACCACCACACTGCCGGCATCGAGATCTCTGCTGGCTTCGTCGCGCGAGAAGGTCTTGCAAACAGTGGGAACCGGCAAGCCCGAGTAGATCGCCGCGGGCTGGCCCAGGCGCTTGAGGGTTTGCTCCAAGGCAAGGCCGTTCATGACCGTGGCCAGCATACCCATGAAATCGCCCTTCACGCGATCCATGCCGCCGGCAGCACCCGCCAGCCCCCGGAAGATATTCCCGCCGCCGACAACGACGGCGGGGCGGATACCCTGCCGGCAGACCTCGGCGATGTCGGCAGCTATGGCATCGAGCGTTGCGATGTCGATACCGTAGCGCTCTCTTCCCATAAGAGCCTCGCCCGAGATCTTAATCAGCGGACGCGTATAGGGCAGTGGCGGCATGATTTCCTCCGCAGCAGGGCGTATGCGGTGCGGGCGCCCGGGCGCCCGCACAAACACACAAGACAGTAGCAGCTGCTACTTACCGGCAGCCGCCGCTACTTCAGCCGCGAAATCGCCTTTGTCTACCTTGATGCCCTCGCCGAGCTCATACCGGACGAACGCCGCGATCGTAATCGGTGCGCCAACGGCCTTTTCGGCCTCCGTCACGGCCTTCTCGACCGTCAGGTCGGGATTGATCACGAAAGCCTGCTTCAAGAGCACGACCTCTTGATAGAACTTCTTGATCCGGCCCTCGATCATCTGCTTGACGACCTTTTCAGGCTTGCCGCTTTCCTTCGCCTGTTCGGCAAAGATCGCGCGCTCGCGCTCGACCGTCTCGGGATCGATGTCCTCGTCCTTGAGCGCCAGCGGATTGGTGGCGGCGATATGCATCGCTACCTGGCGGCCAATCTCGTTCAGCTTGTCTTTGTCGCCAGCCGATTCCAGGGCAACAAGCACGCCGATCTTACCCATGCCGGGCGTGGCCTGATTGTGGATGTAGGTTGCAACCACGCCGTCCTCGACCTTGAGGGCGGCGGTGCGGCGCAGCGACATGTTCTCGCCGATGGTTCCGATCAGCTCTTTCAGATGATCGCTTACCGGCATCTTCTTTTTCGGGTAAGGCATCGCCGAGAGCTTCTCCAGATCGCCGCCGGCTTTCAGCGCGAGCTTGGCGATTTCGCCCACGGTCTTCTGGAATTCGGCGTTGCGGGCAACGAAGTCCGTCTCGGAGTTAACCTCGACGAGCGCGCCCGCCTTGGCGGCGGAGGCGACGCCGATCAACCCTTCGGCGGCGACCCTGTCTGCCTTCTTCGCGGCCTTGGAAAGCCCTTTCGCGCGGAGCCAATCGATCGCGGCTTCCATCTCGCCATTGGACTCAGCCAGCGCCGTCTTGCAATCCATCATGCCAGCGCCGGTCTTGTCGCGGAGGCTCTTAACCATGCCGGCCGTGATCTCAGCCATGTGCTACCTCTTATTAGTTTGTGCTGAGGCCGCGCTTTGCGCGCGGCCTAATGCTACGCTGTCAGCTCGCGCGCCTGATCGACCCAATCGCCTTTTGCAATCTGGCCGTTGCCATGCAGCAAGCGGTCGATTTCATCGAGGTTGTCCTGAGTGAAGGCGGCAACCTGCCAAAAATGGAAAATGCCGCGGTCATTGAGCTTCTTCTCGTGGGCCTTGGTGATCCCGCGAATTTTCTTGAGGTCGTCCTTCTCGCCTTGAGGCTCGGCAAGCCCTTCAAGCGTGGTGGCCTCCTCAGCCCCCGCAGCGGCAGCAGCAGCAGGCTCTTCCTCTTTAGCCTTAGCTTCCGGCTTGGGCTTGCCCTTGGCGGCCTTTTTCTTCTCCGGCGCGTGCTCGGGCTCTCCGGCCTTGCCATTCGTAAGCGGCGCCTCGGCGGCTACATCTTCAAGCGCGGCTTCGGTGACTTCCTCGGCCTCGCCGATGTCGATCCCCGCGACACCCTGGGCGCGCCCGATGCCGTCAATCGCCGCCCTTGCGATCAGATCGCAGTAAAGCGTGATGGCGCGGCCCGCGTCGTCATTGCCGGGAACGGGATAGTTAACGCCGTCGGGATTGCTGTTGCTGTCGATAATGGCGATGACCGGGATCTTGAGCTTTTTCGCTTCGGCAATGGCAATCGCCTCCTTGTTCGTGTCGATCACGAACAGAAGGTCGGGCACGCCGCCCATGTCCTTAATGCCGCCCAGCTCCTGCTCAAGCCGGTCGCGCTCGCGCGTGAGGTGCAACAGCTCCTTCTTGGTGAAGCCCTGGCCCTCGCCCGACACCAAATCGTCCAGATAGCGCAAGCGCTTGATCGAGTTGGTGATCGTCTTCCAGTTGGTGAGCATGCCGCCCAGCCAGCGGTGGTTCACATAATATTGTGCGCAGCGTTTGGCCGCGTCGGCGATTCCGTCGGAGGCTTGCCGCTTGGTGCCAACAAACAGGATGCGGCCTCCTTGTGCGACCACGTCGCTCGCCACGACCACCGCCTGGTGCAGCAGCGGCACCGTTTTCGACAGGTCGATGATGTGGATCTTGTTCCGCGTCCCGAACAGGTAGTCCTGCATCTTCGGGTTCCAGCGGTGCGTTTGGTGGCCGAAATGGACGCCAGCCTCAAGGAGCTGGCGCATCGTGAATTGTGGCAGCATGTTGTAGTCCTTTTTCCGGTTCAATCCTCCGCGGGGGTCAATGGCGCGATGCCATCACCGGAATGTCAAAAAGGGCCGCTGAGGGCCCATCCAACATAATCCCGCGTGTGAGATGAGCCGTGTATAAGGCGAAATGCCTAAATTTGCAAGAGTGGGCCTGCATTTCTGCCGGCCCGGTTGCCGCTCCGGAAAAGCGCCGCCTCCACCTTGTGGTGTGGCGGCCATCCGCCGGAGCGGCTAAGCACTTCAAGGGGCGGTTCAGGCCGGGAGCCGAAGTTCAAAACTGTTGAACCTTAGACGCGATTGGAAGCATAGCGGACGCCCAGCCTCGCCGTTGCGGGGGAGCCTTGCCCGCCGGCAAGCTACCCAAAGCCCCAGGGCTGACCAGAGCGCCGGAGCGGCAGCGAGAAACTCGGGGGGTCAAAAGCCCTGCCGCGATCCCTTCGACCACATTGCGCATTGATCGCCCAGCCTCTCCCGACATTGATTCGGTAACCCGCCGTATACAGCTCCTCGCGAATCTTTTACCCTTTAAGCTAATTATGTAAGAGGCCAGTCATGATTGCGGATATCTGGACATTTCTTCACAATGCTGACAATCGAGCAATTCTGGGTTGGCTTGGTAGCGGTGTTGCAGTTCTAGCGGGCGCCGTATGGGCGATTTGGAAATTTGCGTATTCCAAGAGATGCGAAACGGGCCCCTCAATTCCCACAGTCCAGGCCACTGGGGGCGGAGTTGCTGCCGGTCGCGACATCCGCGAAAGTAAGGTCGAAATACGCCGAGGAACCGGGCATTGAAGTCATGCTCAAGTTATGGCGAAGGCTAATCTCCGGCTCTCAATCCCCCACCGTGCAGGCTACTACGGGCAGCGTCGCGGCTGGCCGCGATATCCGGAATGCCACAATCATTATAGGTCTCGATGAGCGTGAGGTCGGGCGGCAAATTTCTCAGGCTCAACAGCCGGTACTCGAGCAGTTGGCGCTTTTGAATGAGGTTAAACAGCTTTTAGCCCGTTCCACCATCGCCGATCCAGACGCTGGCGCGCCTGTCGACCCTGCCGACATCGCGTTGCAGGCACAGATCGATTCCGCGCGGGACCGCCTTCGCGCGGGCCAGCCCCGTACCGCGCTTACGATGCTTAAAGGGCTGGCCGAGGTTCACTGGGAGGGCGCGAGCACGCGGGCCAAATTCCGCCTCCTTACAAATCAGGGGGCCGCTGAATATAATCTTGGCAATCTGGCCGAGGCTGCCGAGTTGCTTCTGAAAGCAGAGCCGTTCGGCGGCAGTGATCCGCTCGGGCGCACCAATGTCGTGCTTGCGCTGCTCTTGCGGGACGAAGTGCAAGAAGCCCGCCGTCGCGCGGACGTTATTCTGAAGGACGATCCCAGCAACGTCTTTGTCGCCCCGCTACGGGTGTTGGCCGCTTTCGACGAAGAGGCTGTGGACGATCCTTTCAGCATTCTACCCTCGACACACGCGGACAATGTTGAGGTTGTCGCGGCTGCGGCAAGATGGCACCGTCATCGCGGCCACACGGTGGAATGCCTTCGATTGTTCGAACGCGCCTACGCCCTGAACCCCACCATTGACCATGTTCAGGCGGACCTAGCGGTTGCGTTGCTGGAGCCAATCGTGAGCGGCGGGTATATCCGCTTCACCTCTGGCCTGAGCGGAGACGACCTCAACAATTTCGATAGGGCAATCCAGCTGCTCAGCTCGCTTTGGGACCGTGTGAAGGCAACTGAAATCGCCGCCTGTCACATCCCCACGGCCTTGAACGTCGTAACCGCGCTGCGCTTCGCCGCCCGCATGGACGACGCCGAAAAAGTCTTGAACGAAGCCTTGCTCGTTGCACCAGACGATCAGCAGCTCAAGCTCCATCGCATCCAGATGCACCTTCTCGCCGACAAACCTGAACAGGCGCTCGCGGAACTGGACTGCTTCCCCGAAAGGATCCGCGCGGATCCTGAATTGTTGTCGTTGCGAGCGGAAGCATGCATGGCCGCGCGACGTTTCGATGAAGCCGTCCAGGCTTTCGATGCGCTTGGTTCCTCACCAGACGTTAAATACGGTTCCGTTCTGCAATTGGACAGAATCCGCGCTTTGTGGCGCAGCGGACACGAAGCCGACGCGACGGCGGCGGCTGAGGTCCTGGTTCTTCGCCAGCCGACGGAACCGGCATCCCATGTCGCCTTATCGTTCGTGAAACGCCAGGCCGGGGACGAGGCCGGCGCGCGCGAGGCGGCCTTGAGGGCCCTAGAACTTTCGACATCCTCGGATCGGCTATGCGCCATTTTTATCGCGGAAGAGCTTTACGCCGCGGAAGAATGGGACAGCGTCGCCAACTTGCTTGCGCCCATCACGGCGCCCACGCAGGAATCCGATCTCCTTCGCCGGAGACTTTCCTCGCTGATATTCGCGGACCGGCGCAAAGAGGTGACGTGCCTGCTGCGGGACCTGGCGCCCGAGGTTAAAGCGCAGCCCTATTATCTCCGCTGCGCGGCGACGTTTTACGCCCGGGTGGGCAACTTAACCCCGGCGCGGCAAAATTGCGAAGAGTATCTGCGGCTTCGACCTGATGACCTCTACCTGCGCCTCAAATGGCTGGAGATCGTGGGACGCCAGGACGATCAAGGTGCGCGCGATGCTTTTCTCGATGGCTCCATGTCGCCCTACGAAGACGCTGAGCCCGTGCTACGTATGGAGCTTGCACGCACTCTCGACTACCACGGCCGGCCGGAACAGGCATTTGCCATCGCCTACGCCACGCTGCGGAGGTACTGGCAGGACCCTGAAGCCCATCTCGGCTATGCGGGCCTCTTCTTCGCGGGGCAAGGTGCCGAACGCGCTATCCGGGGGATCGATTGCATAGGGTCGGATGCCGCCTTCACCATTGCGGCCGAAGAACCCGGCCGCCCTCCATCGGTATTCGTCATCGAACCGCTATACCGTCCTCTCATTCGCTCCCTTGGAGAACTCGCTCCCGATGACAAGCTTGCGAGGCGAGCCATGGGCATGCGTGTCGGTGACCGGGTGAAAGTCCATGACCATCCGGGGGCGGACGAGCGCGAGATCACGCAGATCAAGCATAAATATCTTTATCTCTTTCATCGCAGCTTGGAGGAATTCAATACACTCTTTCCAAGCGAGCGCGGGCTTTTCGGCGTGCCGATGCCGCCGGACAATCCGGAAAAGGGCATCGCGAAATTACACGACGTCGCGCGGCAGCGTCGCGATCAGGTCAACAGGCTTTGGGACACTTACAAATCCCACCGGATACCATTGGCGATGGTTGCGCGCTTGGCGGGGGGCGACCCTATTGATGCCTGGGCAGGCCTCATGCAGGCTGGCATTCCCTTCGATGTGTGCCTCGGTTCGGAAGCCGAGTGGAACGAGGCCATCCAGCGGTTACGCGCCAGACCTCCGCTCATATTAGACCCACTCACATTCTGGATTGCTGGCAGTGTGGGTGTCCTCAACGTCCTGGCCGACACCTATGGCCCGCTTGGTCTAACCTCGTCGGCCATCGACATACTGGAACGATGCCGGGAGGAAAGAGCACACGCGGTGCGCCATGAAGGCGGCTGTATGACGGCAGGCGATAGGGACGGCGAAATTGTTGTTAGCCGCTACTCGCATGAACAACTGCAAGTGGCGTTCGATCATGCAGAGAGTGTCCTGCGGTTTGCAAAAAGCGACCGCGCGATGATCGTTCAGGCAATACCGGATCGGGATTTTAGCCCCGCGGCGCGCCAGGTCGCGTCTTTGATGGATTCATCTGTCACCGATGTCATCGCGGCGGCGAGCGGCTCCACGCGAGTCTTTCTTTGCGAAGACCACCGCCTGCGCTGGCTTGCGGGGCAAGCCAGCAACGTCAGGGGCGTCTGGTTACAACCTGCACTGCTGGTGGCCTGTGAAGCCGGACTCCTTTCGCAGCACGAATACAATCGGATTGCAGCCGACCTTGCTTTGGCCGGCCACAACTTCACGACCATCCGTCACGATGTCCTTCTGCAAACGGCGGAGCGCAACAACTGGAGCCCGGAGGGAGAATTTGCCAGGCTGGTTGAGGTTCTGGGCAGCCCCACAGTCGAAATGCGATCCATGCTCGAGGTGGCATCCGCCTTTCTTCGGGAACTTTGGAGCAATCGAGCAGCGCGCCTCAAACGGGAACGCCTGACGACCACCCTGCTCGACGGGATGGTATCCGGCAGAGAGCAACTGGCGCCCTACCTGCTCAACGTACTACTGCGCGTCGGCCTTCCGCCAAAAACCAAACCGCTGGACACCTATTGGCGCGTCAGGGCCGCCTACCGCGATTGCTTCTGCAAGTGGGCTAAGGATAACAACATCGCTTTGTCCAAAGCCTCATAACCAATCTGAGCACGGCGGGTCTTGAACGGTAAGCGACCTTAGATGCCGCCTTTTCAAACAGCCGCTCCCGACCCCAACGGGAAGTGCCTTTTTCGGCCGAAGCTGGAGGAAGCGCTTACAAAACCGGGCCCGTCCTTGTGCGAGTATGATTGTACGCTTCGAGCGCTATTCCAGCGTCCCTTCTCCCATTGGGAGAAGGGACAGTATGAGGGGTTATAGCCCCCAGTTCATTCCGCCATCCGATGTTGCGCTGCACAATTTAGCGCCCCTCACGGTGCATCCGGGTTAACGAACCGTCTCTTTCCCGTAGGACACTACCGTGGTTAATACAAACGAGATTAATTCACGCCTCGCACCGTCTCCACAGGCCGCTTTCTGCAATTTTTTCCCGTTTTCACCCCCATTTCTACGTTTCAAAAATCCCGTTAAATATAGTCTCGGATTTTTTATTAACGGGATTTACGCCCCTCCGCCGCATCGGCGCTTACGCTTTTTCCTGTACTTTCAAATACATACCGCCCCCCATCCAACCTTTACACTTCTTCAACGGCTTTGTGATAAATTAGTTCAAGATCGATAAACGCACCAAACCGCCCGCCCAAGTTAACGAATGCGATTAACAGGAGGTAAACGGGGCCGGCGCGCGCCCTTTTTCGAAAACCGTGCCGAACCTATATGTGCGCGGATGGTGTGAGCCGGGAGCCTGATCTTGGACGATAATCGCGCTGGTTTAAGCGTCAGCGTACTTAAGGGCGTGCGCGATATCTCTCCGCAAGAGTGGGACGCTTGCGCCAACCCGGCCAGCCGGCCTTACAATCCGTTTCTGGCGCACACATTCTTTCTCTCCCTTGAGGAAAGCGGCTCGGCTTCGGCGAAAACGGGCTGGCTTCCGTGCCATTTCGTGCTGAAGAAGGCCGACGGCGCCACCGTCGCGATCCTGCCCTGCTATCTCAAGTCCCATTCTTACGGCGAATACGTCTTCGACCACGCCTGGGCCCAGGCTTACGAGCTGGCGGGCGGACGCTATTATCCGAAGCTTCAGTCCGCCGTACCCTTCACGCCCGTGGCGGGGAACCGCTTTCTTGTCAGGCCCGGCTTCCCGGAAAGCGACGCACGCGCCTATCTTGCCGCGGCGGCCATCGAAACCGCCAAACAGCGCAGGGCTTCCTCCTGGCATGCGACGTTCGCCTTAAAGGAAGAGTGGGAGGCGCTTGGGCAAGCGGGCATGTTGCAGCGCACCGATACGCAATATCATTGGCACAATCGCGGCTACGAAAGTTTCGACGGCTTCCTCACCGCGCTTTCCTCGCGCAAAAGGAAGACGGTTCGCAAGGAGCGCGAGCAGGCGCGCGCTTCGGGCGTCGGCATCGAATGGCTGACGGGCCCGGATATTGAGCCCGCGCATTGGGATGCCTTCTTCGCCTTCTACATGGATACCGGCAGCCGCAAATGGGGTACGCCCTATTTGAACCGCGAGTTTTTCCGGCTCATCGGCAAGCGCATGGCGGACCGCATCCTGCTCGTCATGGGCAAGCGCGACGGCGCCTACGTGGCTGGCGCGCTCAACTTCATCGGTGGCGATACGCTTTACGGGCGCTATTGGGGCTGCCTTGAAACGCACAGCTTCCTGCATTTCGAAGCGTGCTATTACCAAGCCATCGAGTACGCCATCGCCAACAGGATCGCGCATGTCGAGGCGGGAGCGCAGGGCGAGCACAAGCTCGCGCGCGGCTATTCGCCGGAGACGACCTATAGCCTCCATTATTTCGCCGATCCCGGCCTCGCTTCGGCTGTCGCGGACTATTTGCGGCACGAGCGCCAGGCGGTTGCGCGCGAGCAGGAAATCATGAGCGAGGCACTGCCGTACAAGCGGTGCAGTTGAATTTCCCTCCTTCGTTTGTTCGTTTAGAAGGGCTTTGCTATGGCAGATTATCTGCTTAACAAAACCGGGCGATCCTGTTAAGGAGTTTCTCCCAATCTGTTAAAAATCAGAATCGCCATTGCCGCTTACGCGGCCTCGCGATGACAGCGCACGGAGCATTTCATGCCGCCCTCGGCGATTTTGAAAGGCATAACAAAGGATATGCGCGGCATTGAGATCGCGCCGTGGCACAACCCACTAGCCCCGAAACGTGAGGGCTTTAATTGTTTGGTGGCAGATGTCTTCGATAAGGAAGAACTCCTGAAACGCGTCGCAGCAGATCCGAGCATACCTGACGAAAGGATTTCCTTTATCGAACATGTGGATTTGGTCGGAAGCGCGACGGAAATTGTAAGCCTCGTTCCGGCCGCAGATCACGGCACGTTCGATTACATCGTCAGCTCTCACAATTTCGAGCATCTGCCCAATCCAATCAAGTTTCTACTGGGTTGCCAGAGGCTTCTTAAGCCGGGCGGCATCCTTTCCATGGCAGTGCCGGACAAGCGAGCTTGTTTTGACTTATTCCGGCCGCACACGACGGTTGTCGATTGGCTGTTTGCCTTCAGGGAACAACGATCAAGGCCAACCCCAGAGCAAATTTTCCAAGGCACTGCTTACAGTTCGATGCTGATTGAAAATGGAAAGTATGTTTGCGCCTTTTCAATTGACACGCCTCTTGATGCCATAAAGGTCGTGGGAGATATCGGCGCTCAATACCAAAGTTGGCTGACATCTGGCGGGACCGTTACCTACCAGGATGCCCATTGTTCCGTCATGACGCCAGCGTCATTCGAACTGCTCATCATGGAATGCAGATATTTGGGTCTACTGTCCATGGAAATCGAAAATATTTCCGGGCCTGAAGGATGCGAGTTTTATGTACGCTTGGTGAATTCTGTGACGCCTTGCGCATTACCCGATATCAACGTGGCCCGGACAACCCTCATGCGTAGGATGCTAGAAGAGGAGAGGGGGCCGCGACGAAGGCTGGAAGAGGATAGAATTCCGCCGCAAAAGATATGGACATGGCGCAAGAGGTTAAGCTTCAACTATATTCGGATGATAGTTTATGGGATCGTTAGAGGTATCGCTGGCGCGCTTCCTAGATCGCAAGAGGCATCATAGAAAGGCTGTTTCTTAACCTTCGGCTTCGTGTCTTGCCAAGGCGGCAAGCGCAAGGCGAGCACAAGCTCGCGCGGAGCTATGCGCCCGGGACGGCCTACAGCTCGCATTATTTGGCCGATCCCGGCCTCGCCTCGGCGGTTGCGGATTATTTGCGGCAGGAGCGCCGGGCAGTCGAGCGCGAACAGGAGGTCATGAGCGAGGCCCTGCCTTACAAGCGGTGCGATTAATACGGAATTGGCGGCGTCATCCCGGAAATGCCGGAGGTATCATCCGGGATCGTTGCAGATGCCGGCGCCTGTTACGATCCCGGATACGGTGCAAGCGCCGTTCCGGGATGACCGGCGCGGTGCATCCGGCCGGATTTGGTACAAGTCATTCGCTCCTACGAAGCCCGTCTCTCTCGGCGCCGCAAAAAAAATCCCTAGCAGCGCGGGGGGGCCACTAGGGATTGTTGCATTCGCGGGATGCAATTAAAACTTTAGTTATTAGGGCAATCACTGTCAAGGACAAGCCAGAGTTGTGTGCGGCGAGTGGAAAAGAGGTGGAAACCTTCGACACCGGCTTCGCCTAACCCCTTGCCGCATCTCGCGAACCACTAGTACAGGGTGCAGGAAGTGCTGACGCGCATCGCCGTCATCGCGAGGCCGCGCTAGCGGCCGTGGCGATCCAGGGGCAAAGCACGGGGGCTGTTGTCTCTGGATTGCTTCGCTCCGCTCGCAATGACGGCGTGAAACACGCATATGGATCAGGATTTTCCACGGGGTGTACTTGCGTCATCCCGCGCGCGCCACGGCATGAAATGCAGCCGCGCGAACGCGGGATCGTAGAGGGCGCTGGCATCCGTGAAGATCCCGGATAGCCGCAAGCGGCTTCGGGGATGACGCTAGGAAAGCCGTTTTCATGCCGTGCACAGCCTCGCCCAGCCGCTCTTCCCCAGGAACAACTGACGCCTTTCGGCTATGTTGCACTGCGCACAAAAAAGCGTCATGCTGCACTGCAACCAAACTTGAAGACTGAAATGCGCCGCGAGGAACGAATCCATGAGCGAAGTCATCGCTTTTAAGCAGCCAGGATCAGGCTCCGGTTCTGGTGAGCTCAAGGATCTTTACGAGGTTGGCGAGATCCCTCCGCTCGGCCATGTGCCGGAGAAAATGTACGCGTGGGTCATACGCAAGGAGCGGCACGGCCCGCCAGACCAAGCCATGCAGATGGAAGTCGTGCCCACATGGAAGCTCGATAGCCACGATGTGCTGATCCTCACCATGGCCGCAGGCGTCAATTACAATGGCGTCTGGGCCGCGCTCGGCACGCCCGTCTCCACGCTGGATGTCCATAAACAGCCCTATCATATCGCGGGCTCCGACGCGGCGGGCATCGTCTGGGCGGTTGGCTCCAAGGTGAAACGCTGGAAGGTTGGCGACGAGGTCGTGGTGCACTGCAACCAAGACGACGGCGACGACGAGGAATGCAATGGCGGCGACCCGATGTTCTCGCCGTCGCAGCGCATTTGGGGATACGAGACGCCAGACGGCTCCTTCGCCCAGTTCACCCGCGTGCAGGACCGGCAGCTCATGCCGCGGCCGCAGCACCTGACCTGGGAGGAGAGCGCCTGCTACACGCTCACCATGGCGACGGCCTATCGCATGCTGTTCGGCCATCGCCCGCACGTCCTGCGGCCAGGCCATAACGTGCTCGTTTGGGGCGCGTCCGGCGGCCTTGGCTCATTCGCGGTGCAACTGTGCGCGACTGCCGGCGCCAACGCGATCGGCGTCGTCTCCGACGAGGACAAGCGCGACTTCGTGATGCAGCTTGGCGCGAAAGGCGTCGTCAACCGCAAGCAGTTTAAGTGCTGGGGACAGATGCCGAAGGTCGGCACACCCGAATATGCGGAGTGGTTCAAGGAGGTTCGCAAATTCGGCGCGGCCATCTGGGAGCATACAGGCAAAGGCAACAATGTAGACTTAGTATTCGAGCATCCGGGCGAGTCGACGTTCCCGGTCTCGGTCTTCGTCGTCAAACGCGGCGGCATGGTCGTGATCTGCGCCGGCACCACGGGTTATAACCTCACCATGGATGCCCGCTATCTCTGGATGCATCAAAAGCGCGTTCAGGGCTCGCATTTTGCCAATCTGCTGCAAGCCAGCCAGGCCAACCGCCTTATGGTTGAGCGCCGGATCGACCCGTGCATGAGCGAAGTTTTCCCCTGGACCGATATCCCGAAAGCGCATATGCGCATGTGGAAGAATGAGCATCGCCCCGGAAATATGGCCGTTCTCGTAAGTGCGCCGCACACCGGCTTGCGCACCTTCGAGGACGCTATCGAAGCCTCGAAAGCGCGTTTTGGCTGAGGGAGCGGTTTTCGTTCTTTTACTGGCGGGACACAAAGAGAACGGGAAGGCACGCATGACGGGAGCATCGGAGGACTTGTTACAGGCGGTCTACGGTTTGCGTAAGGCCGCCGAAGCGCAGTTTACCGGCAACGATTACTATCAGGTTGCCAACGAAATCGCCGTTTTGATCGAACTCCTGGGCTGGGGCGATGGTCCCGTTCCTGTAGGTCAGGGGGCTAGCTACGGCTTCGCGACCATGCTTGACGAGGTCCGCAAGCTTGCGCGAGCCAGCACATCGGGCAGCCAGTATAACGTGATCGTGCATAAGCTCGATAGGCTGGCGTCCTATGTGACGCCTGCCGCGAGTTTGCCGGCGCCCGCCGCGCCCGTGAGCGAAAAGCCTGCGGCTGCCCCAACGCCAGCGGCTGCATCCGCTCCTGTTGCTGCGCCGGCTCCAGTGGCTGCACCCGTGGAGGTGCCCGCCAGCGTTCCCGCCCCCACACCATCGGCGGCGAAACCAACCTTCGACGATCTTGCCGCGGCTTCCAAAGCCCGCGTCGAGGAGGTGGCTGCGAGCCTCGGCATTGGCGCGGCACATCATGCGGCGCCTTCGCACCACGAAGCGGAAGCGGCTCCGGCTGTAGGACCGTCGGAGCAGTTGTTGCAAGCGCTTTACGGGTTGCGTAAGGCCGCCGAAGCGCAGTTTACAGGCAACGCCTACTACCAGGTTGCAAACGAAATCAACGGCTTGATCGAGCTTTTGGGCTCTGGCGATGGCCACGTTCCGGCAGGCCAAGATGCTGCCTACGGCTTCGCCACCATGCTTGACGAGGTCCGCAAGCTTGCGGAAACCGGCACCTCCCGCAACCAGTATTTTGCAATCGTGTGTAAGCTCGATCTGCTGTCGTCCTATATGACGCCCGCCGCGCCTGCGAGCGAAAAGCCCGCGGCGGCTGTTGCCCCGGCAGACCGCGCCGCTGAAGCGGCTCCAGCTGACGAAGTGCTGGAAAGGCGCAGCTCCGAGCCCTGCTCCATGGCGGAACTCGCGCCCATCGCCGCGGAGCCGGTGGATCACGCGCATGACGGGGCCGGGGACGCCGCCAAATGTCCCTTCCATGCAATACTTGCGGACACGGCCGAAGTCCCGGCGGCTGAGCCTGCCCCCGAAGCCGCAGCCGCACCGATGCCAGCGGATCACGTGCGCGATGAGGCCGGCGACGCCGTCGAATGTCCCTTCCATGCGAAGTTTGCGGATACGGCCGAAGCACTGGCGGCTGAGCCTGCCCCGGCGCATGAGGAGCCCGCGCCAGCAAGCCGTGAAAACATAGCGAGCTTCGACGATCTTGCTGCCGCTTCGAAGGCGCGCGTGGAGCTGGCGGCTGAGAGCCTTGACGTTGCCCCGGCCCATCATGCCGCGCCGTCGCAGCCGGAGGCGGAGGGTGCCGCGGTCGTGGCCGTCGCCGCAGCCGAACCTGCGCCAGCGGCGCATCCTTCGGCTCCGTCTCGGGCGGAAGCGGCAGAGGCCCCTAGCGAATGGAGGTTAGAAAGTCGTAGCTCCAGCGCAGGCAGCCAACGCTTGGAATCCGCAGACCCCGCAGCCATTTCCGGACAGACCGCTCCGGAGCCTGACGTTACGGAAGCTGCGCCTGATTTGGGATCACCGGCCGCTCAAAGCGAAGCTCCCGCCGTCGAAGAAATAGTGGTCGTAGAAGAAATAGCCGTCGTGGAGGTGGTTACAGTCGAAATCGCCGTCGAACCGGCGGTTGCCGCCGCACCGGCACCGGAAGCAGTGGCCCCCGCGGCTGTGCGGAAGATTGAGGTCATTAAGCCGGCCGAGACCAAGCGAAAGGAACCGAAAACGCTTTTCAAGCTTTGGCTGGATCTGGCCTTCGGACGGAAAGACTAGTGGCCACTATCGCTGAAGTATGAGTCATGGTCATAGCGCATACCCCCTCACCCTGTCCCTCTCGGCAAGCTCACCTTGGCGAGCTTGCAACTTATAGCCTCCGCATTCGCAAGCGAATGCGGAGGGGGGAGAGGGGACGCCTTCTCAACGGGCGCGAGCGAGCCCCCCTCTCCCATGGGGAGAGGGCTGGGGTGAGGGGTAATGCGCGTTTTGCGGATCGCTGACTTTGTGTACTAGAGGCGCCAGCCCAGCGGCGCCTTTGGAATTATCGTTAGGAAGGAAACGCAATGAGCCTTGACGCTGGATCGAGCCACAATGCCAGCGCCGTTGTGGTACCCAATCTGCTACAGCTTTGCAATGAAGCCGCCGGCAATGCGGCGCGCCTTTTGGAGCGCGCCTCTGCCGCGGTCCGCGCAAGGGTCACGGAAAACGGCGCGCTCAACGCGGATTGGGTCGAGCGTGAGCAGCACGCCTGCCACGGCCTGGCCTGGCTTGCCACCTACGCCGAAGCGATCAAGCAGATGGCGGCCTATGCGGAGCGCCTGACCGAAGCAGGCCGCTTCGGCGAGATGGAAGCGCTGCTGACGCAGATCGGCGTGGGCGAATATGCGGCGCAGATCCTCGGCGGCATCCCGATGAGCCAATCGGAGATGGTGCGGCTTCGCGACCTCGATCTGACATCCGCGGACAACCACGGGTTTGCGAGTGCCGGCGTGATAACGCTCATCAAGGCGAATTCGCCGGCCGCTCGCGCACGGCTTGTGGAACTGATCCAGCTGGCCGAGGGCTCGGGCCATTTCGGCGAGAGCGGCGTCGACGAAACGCTGGAGGCCATGCGCGGCGAGATGCGCCGCTTCGTCGAGGCGGAAGTCAAGCCCCATGCCCATGAGTGGCACTTGAAGAACGCCTACATCCCGCTCGAAATCATCCACAAAATGAACGAGCTGGGCGTCTTCGGCCTCACGATCCCGGAGGAGTTCGGCGGGCTGGGGCTCGGCAAGGAAGCCATGTGCGTGGTCTCCGAGGAGCTGAGCCGCGGCTATATCGGCGTGGGCTCGCTCGGCACCCGCTCGGAAATCGCGGCGGAGCTGATCCTGGGCGGCGGCACGCAAGAGCAGAAAGAACGCTGGCTGCCCAAGCTCGCAAGCGGCGAGGTACTGCCCACGGCGGTCTTCACAGAGCCCAACACCGGCTCCGACCTGGCGTCCCTCAAGACACGCGCGGTTCGCGAAGGCGATGTCTATAAAGTCACCGGGCAGAAGACCTGGATCACGCATCCCGTCCGCGCGGACCTGATGACGCTGCTCACCCGCACCAACCCGGCAGAGCGCGGCTATCGCGGCCTCTCTATGTTCCTCGCGGAGAAGCCGCGCGGCACGGACGAAAACCCATTCCCCGCGGCGGGCATGAGCGGCGGCGAAATTGAGGTGCTCGGCTATCGCGGCATGAAGGAATATGAAATCTCCTTCGACGGCTTCGAGGTGCCGGCCTCCGGGCTGTTGGGCGGCGAAGAGGGGCAGGGCTTCAAGCAGCTCATGCAGACCTTCGAGTCCGCGCGCGTGCAAACTGCCGCGCGCGCGGTGGGCGTTGCGCAATCCGCCATGGACCTTGCGCTGCGCTACGCGAACGAGCGCCAGCAATTCGGCAAACCGATTGTGAATTTCCCGCGCGTCTCGGACAAGATCGCCATGATGGCCGCCGAAACCATGATCGCGCGCCAGATGACCTATTTCGCCGCGCGGGAGAAGGATGGCGGACGGCGCTGCGACCTTCAAGCCGGCATGGCGAAGCTGCTGGCCGCGCGCGTGGCCTGGGCGGCGGCGGATAGCGCGTTGCAGATCCATGGCGGAAACGGTTTCGCGCTCGAATATCCGATCAGCCGGGTGCTCTGCGATGCCCGCATCTTGAACATCTTCGAGGGCGCCGCGGAAATTCAGGCTCAGGTGATCGCGCGCCGGCTGCTGGAAGTGAGGAACTAGTTTTGAGGGCGGCGCTGCACGGGCCAGGTTCCGGGCCGCGCAGCCATGTGCCTTATCTTCTTTAGATAGCAAGCACACGAAGCCGCTGATTTCGGCGGCCAAGGTTACGCCCCACGCGGCTGAACACTTTCGCCAGCGCCGCAACCAACTATGTGAAAGCGATGGCGCCGTCTGTGGCAGATTTGAGACTGTTCGGCAGGCGGCTGCCCGCTATCAATTTTCACCTCCGTCCGCAGCCGCATATTCCCGCGGCCACTCCGCAGAGGCCGCGAACGGTTTTGACTGAAGTGCCCCCACAAGATTGTCGAACATGCGAAGACGCAATTTGCCGATAGGTATAACCGTGACTACCGGAGGTGCATCTGGAGCGGCAAACAGAATGCGCGGGTGGCCAACGCGGACGTTCCGGCCGGAAATAGTAATGAACATTGGATTGAAAGCAAGCGACAGCCGCATATCCTCGGATTGTTGAAACCAAATCGGACCATGATTGCCACGCCCGCGCCGCTTTATTTCCATCGCTAGAAAACGGCTGCGTTTGAAGTATGAGGGATCGAGCCTCAGATCGCTGCCGTCGCCATACACCGCATGCTGCAATATTGCAGCCCCCTCGGGCGAGATGACCTGACCGATGACGATGCCGCCCATAACACCGGTATGCAATACGACACGGTCGAACATAGTAAGCCTGCCCGCCGCAGCTCTCTTCTGCATCGAGGCAAGGAGACCGTTGATCGCTGCTTCGGCCCGCGGACGCAACTCTGCCGACAATGGATCATCGGAGAATACGGCACCCGCGGCAATAAGACCAAATAGACTGGTTGCGACGATTGTAATCTTTACCGTTGTCCATATCGCAGTTCGTAACGCCATAAGATGAATACCGGATGGTCAATCAATAGAGATTGCGGCCTCCTAGCTTTTTGAATGAAAAACTTGTTTGGAATTAGCCCGCCCCGTCATGAGCCACTGATCCACTTGCGGCGCGCCGCATTCCCGCCGGCCGACGCGAGCGGAGCAGGCGGCGAGCATCGCGGGCATTTGCAACTCGGTGCTCCCATTAACGGAAAGTTGTTTTCACGTAGCGACTGATCATAGTTAATGCGGATATGGTAAACGCGAGGGGCTGATGTTTTTTACGCGCGTATTTTTGCGAATCTTTTCTTGTTTTTGGCCGCTTTCTGTATTTCAAAAATCCCGTTAAATATAAATGAATATTTGAAATTAGCTAAAATATTCACCCGGAAGGGCCATTCGTTGCTGCGCCCCGGCGGAATTATGAATGTAAATCAATAGCATAATCCCTTAACCGATACTCAAGACAATTCCGCTATATTACTTCAAAATCGGAATGCCCCCATCCGGCCATCGCAAACAGGCCGGTAAGGCTGCCGGAAGAGTTAATTTGGCGTTACATCGAGGCCCGCAAGCCGTATGGAGAGACGCCAAACTTGACGCGGAACGTAATTGACATGACTGCAGAAACCGTCAGTGGCCGCACGGCCCTTATCACTGGAGCGTCGGCGGGGATTGGCAAAGCCTTCGCCGAAGTCTTCGCCGCGAACGGCTGGAATGTTGTCTTGACCGCGAGACGTGTTGAGCGCCTCGAAGCTCTCGCATCCGAGCTGGCGGCGAAACACGAAGTCACGGCCACGCCGATCGCTGAGGACCTGGCAGATCCCGAGGGCGTGCAGCGGCTTGCCGCCGAAATCGGCGCTCGCGGCCTAACCATAGACGGCCTCGTGAACAACGCAGGCTTCGCCGTTCCGGGCTACTACGCACGCACCGCTTGGAAGGACCAAAAGAACTTTCTTCAGGTACTCGTCACAGCGCCCTGCGAACTCACCCATGCGCTCCTGCCCGGCATGATCGAGCGCCGCTTCGGCCGCATCGTGAACGTCGCCTCGGTTGCGGGCCTCATTCCCGGCACGCCCGGTCACACGCTCTATGCCGCGTCCAAGGCGTTCATGGTCAAATTCTCGGAGTCGCTTCTGCTCGAAAACCAGCGGCATAACGTGCTTACCACCGCGCTCTGCCCCGGCTTCACGCACACGGAGTTTCACGATGTGGCGGGCGTCCGGCAACGGGTCTCAAGGTTCGGCAAGGCGTGGTGGTCCACGGCGGAGGAAGTCGCGCAGGCCGGTTATGACGGCGTCATGCGGGGCCGCTCCATCGTGGTCACGGGCTGGCGCAGCAAACAAATCGTCGCGATCATGAAACTCTTGCCAGAACCGCTCGCACTTCGCATGGTTGCCGGCAGGTCGCGCTCCTTCCGCGCAGAATAGCGAGCAAGCCCATGTCAGCAGCCATCGTCATCCCCGCGCGCTATGCCTCGTCGCGCTTTCCGGGAAAGCCGCTTCACCCCGTCGCGGGAACGCCAATGCTGGAGCGCGTCTGGCGCATCGCGAAAAGCGTGCCCCAGGCAACCCGCGTGGTTATTGCGACGGATGACGAGCGCATCCTTGCCGCGGCAACCGGCTTCGATGCGGAAGCCACCATGACCTCGCCCGATTGCGGCAACGGCACCGAGCGCGTTCACGATGCGGTGCAGCGGGCGGCAATCCAGGAGGATATCGTCCTCAATCTGCAGGGCGACGCGCCGCTGACGCCGCCCTGGGTGCTGGCGGCGATGATCGACGAGATGATCCTCGACACCACGCCCGATATCGTCACGCCAGCCGTGCGGCTCGAAGGGCCGGCGCTTGAGGAGTTCCTGGTGCAGAAACAGGCGACGCCCGCGAGCGGCACCACGGTGGTCTTCGACCGGAAGCGGGACGCGCTCTACTTCTCCAAGGCCGTCATCCCGTATATGCGGAAGGAGGGCCATGCCGGCATCTACCGCCATATCGGCCTTTACGGATACCGCAAGGCTTCGCTCGCCCGCTATGTCGAGCTTGCACCGGCGCCGCTCGAACAGACCGAGGGGCTGGAGCAGCTTCGGGCGCTCGAAAACGGCATGGCAATCCGCGTCGCCATTGTCGATTACCGGGGGCGCACGCACTGGTCCATCGACGCGCCGCAGGATGTCGCGGTTGCCGAGCGGATTATCGAGCGCGAAGGCGAATTGCTTGCCTCAGGCTCAAGCGGCGGGGACATGTGATGCTGCTTTTGCTCGCCCGCCACGGCAATACGTTCAACAAGGGCGATAAGGTTGTTTGGGTTGGTGCCCGGACCGATCTGCCGCTCACCGCGAAGGGGCGCGAGCAGGCGCAGGCGCTGGGCCAGGCGCTCGTGCCGTTCGCCCCGCAAATCAAACGCGTAATCTCCGGGCCGCTCCTGCGCACCCGCGAACATGCAGCTATCATATGCGAGGGGCTGAAGACCCCCTCACCCCGCCCCTCTCCCAGCAAGCTCGCCTCGGCGAGCTTGCCACTTTCGCTGCCGCACCCGCAAGCGGGTGCGGACGGGGAGAGGGAGTTCAGGCAGCAGCTCTCTCTTTGAAGGAAGAGGGCTTTTCGAGGGTCCCCTCTCCCCTCGGGGAGAGGGACGGGGTGAGGGGGGACTCTATCCAACCCTGCACCCCCTCCCAATTATCGACGAGCGCTTGCGGGAGATCGATTACGGGCTTTGGGAGGCGAAATCCTCCGAAGAAATTCAGGCCATGGGCGGCGGCGATGAGCTGGATGCCTGGAACAAAACCGGCGAATGGCCGCACTCGCCAGGATGGACGCCGCCGGCTGGGGCCATCGCCGCGAATGCCGCTGAGCTGGCCGGCGAATGCGCCACCACGCTAGGCGAAGGCGACGCGGCCTTGCTTGTCACCAGCAACGGCATCCTGAAGTTCTTCCTGAAGCTCGTGCCCGGCGCGTTTGAGGACATGGCGGCGCAGGGTGCGCTGAAAGTCGCGACCGGACATGCTTGCGCACTCCGGCACAGCGCGCGCGGCTGGGAGGTGGTGTTCTGGGACCGCGAGCCTGCGCAACTCACGTTGGGATAGAGATTTGAGTGGGCCGTCGCGATCTATGCAACGGTCATTACCCCTCACCCTGTCCCTCTCCCCATGGGAGAGGGGACGCCTGAACAACGGGCACAGCCGGACTCCCTCTCCCATGGGGAGAGGGCTGGGGTGAGGGGTAATGCCCTTTGGATTTGGCTCCCCGTCTGCAATATCAGAGACTATTCAGCGTTCCACGGCTGATAATCGCCGTCGGATTTGGGCCGGCGCATTTCGCCCGTCAAGCTTCCGGGCGGGCGGTAGGCCAAGGACGTGCCGGTCATATTCTCGGTATGCGGCTTTTGCCACGGCTTGGCGTGATACGCCTCCTCGTCCGGCGGCGTGTCGGTCACGTAATGCAGCCAGCCGAACCAATCCGGCGACACTTTGCTCGCCTCGGCGTAGCCTTTGTAGATCACCCAGCGGCGCGGCTTGCCGGCCGGTCCAAGCCCGCGGGAGTCCTGATAGTAGCGATTGCCGCAATCGTCCTCGCCAACAAATTGGCCGTGCCGGTTCGTGTACAGCCGCGTCGATAGCGTCGCGCCGTTCCACCAAGTGAAAATATCGCTGATCAAGCCCATGATCTAAGCCTACCCGCCTCTTTGTTTCCTGTGTTCTAAGCGAAACGGTGCGCGGCGTCCACTTGACACTTTATGCCTTCAGCTCATTTCACCAGCGCGGCGGCTTCGCGGAAGCGCGGATGTTCAGCAGTGCCAAGCCACTCGAAGATCGCCATCTCGGTAGTGACGATCTCGGCGCCGTGCCGCTCCATGCGGCGGATCGCGGTTTCCTTGCTCTCGGACCGGCGCGAGCCTATCGCATCGCGCGCGACGAAAACGCGGCGGCCGGAATCGATGAGGCTCAAAACCGTTTGCAGCACGCAGACATGCGCCTCGCAGCCGGTCACAAGGACGTCGGGCCTTCCCTCAAGCGCGGTCATCAAGCCTTCGCAGGCGCAAGCGTCGAAGCTCATCTTGGGGATCGCCGCACCAGGAGGCGGCGTCAGCGCTTCAATCGTGGGGCCGAGGCCCTTCGCATTCTGCTCGGTGAACAGCACGGGCACGCCCAAGAGCGCGGCTGCGTCGAGAAGGCGCTTTGCGTTGGCGATGACGGCATCCGCGTCTTCGATGACCCGCATGAGCCGCGTCTGAAAGTCGATGAACAGTAGGGCGGTGGTTTCGGAATTGAGGGTTCGCATGCCCAGGGCTTCCTTTCGAGGCGCTCCACATAACCGGTGACATGGAAAGCCGCCGCCCGGCTATCAATGCGCCGGTCCATGGGCTTCCCAAAATCACGCTGCCAGCAAAGCCTAAAGGAGCAATGCCCTACATGCCGTTCTTATTCGACGGGCTCAGCGGCTCGTTGAACGCGTGCTCGTCCTCGGTCCAGCGCAGCGTCCCGTCGTAGCGCGTGCCCATCTCGATGCCGATGCCCTGATGGAAGATGTCGCCCTCGACCTTGGCGGAGGATTGCAGCATGACCCGGCGGCCGCGGATGGTGCCCTTGACCTGCCCCTGAACGGTGACTTCCTGGTTGGCTACGATGCCGCCATTGATGCGGCCGTTCGCAGTCACCACGAGCGAAGTGCAATAGATGTTGCCCTCGATGGTCCCGTCGAGCGTCACGCTCCCTTTCGACGACACGTCGCCGATAATGGTAAGGTCGTTGCTGATATTGGAGTCGCCGGTTGAATGAACGCTGCGGCCGGCTGCGATGGGCGAGAGATTGGAAGGTTGAGCGTGCGGGAACGGTGTCGCCATGGGCTGCCTCTGAGCGTGACTATAAACTGTTAATCGAACTAAAAGTAGCGGCCGCGCACCCACGCGAGCCCAAGGGTTCTTCTACGCGGCCTTTCAGGGCATTTGCAAGGCAAAGCTTCGCATCGCGTCAGAATTAGCCATCTACCGTAGGCTTCCGAGTGCCACTTCAATTTCTCGCTCCCGCCCGCTGTCGCGGAAAAAATCCTCGATTTCAGGGCGGCGCTCCAGCTGAAGCCTGTAAACGGCTCCGGCCGCCTCGATGAATTCTCCTTGCCGGCCGAGCAGTTCCTCGCCCATCGAAAGGATACGCAAGTTCGGCCACGCCTTCTCCCGGATATGAACGACCTGGGCAAGAACCTCGTCCGCGCCGAGCCCCGGCTGCGCCTGCGCCAGCAAAAGCGTCATCGCCGCGGTCGAGCGCGAGATACCCGCATGACAGTGCACAAGCAGATGGCGCGCGGGCTCGGGATCGCGCAAAAGGTCCTGCCCGAATGCCAGCATTTTCTCGACATGCTCCACCTGCGGCGCCTCGAAACCGGGCATTTCCCGGATGACATCGTGGAACTTCAGCTCAAGCCGGGCGTGCTCGCCATAGCCGCCAAATGCCTCCGGCTCGGGCTGGTCCGGATCGAGAATGGAAAGAACATGGCTGACCTGCCGGTCCGCGTGCCCGGCAAGCTCTTCGAGCCCGCAAACGGTTATCGTGAATGGGGTATCGGCTGGCGGCATGGCGGTCCTCGCAGCTTCGGGCTAATACAGTGTGTCGCCGCTCTTATACCTCAAATCCTAGCGCTGGGCATACCCGCGCGGCACCACATCGCGAAAATGCGAAGCCGCCAGAGCGGCGGGCGTCCGCAAAAACGGTAGCAAACTGTTCAAACGGTCGCGGTACGATACCAAATCTAGTGGAGTGCTTGACGGAGTCCCCCCTCATCCTGTCCGCCTCCCCGAGGGGAGAAGGGACCCCAGAATTACCCGCAGCGCGGATTATAGGGTCCTCTCTCCCCTTGGGGAGAGAGACAGAGTGAGGGGGGACTCCGGAAGCGCTCAAGCGGATTTGGCATGAGACCGAGGCTAGGGCGCCAGGAAACTATAAACTCAGCGCGAATTAGAGTAAGAGTTGGATCCAATCCTGGCAGGAACATCGGGGGTCAAGATAGATGCGCTTCTTTCGCATGCTCGTGGGCCTTGTAATTTTGCTTTGCCTCGTCCCGCCTTCGGTGCTCCTGGCGGCAGCCCTGATTGGGCGCTGGACCGGCTGCGATGCCGACCCCGATGCGCCGCATGTATGCCAAATGCTGGGCGGCGACTATGGCGACATCCTATATGCCATGGCACATTTCGGAGAGAACGCCGGTGCGGCTATCCTCGTGCTTGCCGCGCTGCTCGTGAGCTGGGTGCTTGTAGAGATCGCGCGGGCGACTGGCGGCGGTTCGCGCAAAAAGCCTGCGCCTCAAACGCCGGCCAATTCCCGGAACCGCGAGCGCGGATCGTAAGGATGCTTGCTCGTCCAGTCTTGGATAAGGCGCTCAAGCTCGCCGTCGATCTGCGCGGGGAGCACGATTTTTAGCGTGATAAGCTGATCGCCGTGCGCGCCGGTGCGGCTGTTCTTGATGCCCTTGCCACGCAGGCGCAAGACCTGCCCGCTGGATGCGCCCTTGGGCACGGCCACGGTCACGCGCCCGCCAATTGTCGGAACCTCGACACGCGCGCCGAGCACGGCCTCGCTCAAGGAAATCGGCACTTCGAGCGTAATGTTATCGCCGTCACGATCGAACAAGGGATGCGGCATGACCTTAAGCTCTATTAGGGCGTCGCCTGGCTCACCCCGGCCGGCGCCGGGGCCACCTTTATGCTTGAGCCTGAGCGTTTGCCCGGTTTCGACACCGGAGGGCACGGAAATGTCGAGCGTCTCGTTATCGGGGAATTGCACGCGCTTCTTGGTGCCGTTGACCGCTTCCAGAAAGCTGATTTCCAGATTGTAGCGGTAGTCCATGCCGCGCATGGTGAAGGCGCCGCCTGGGCCGCGCTTACCGAAAAGATCGCCGAAAAGATCGGAAAACTCGTTGCCTCCGCCTTGGAAGCCCTCGAAACCACCGTTATACGCGCCGCGCGCACCCGAGGTGCCCGCGTTGAAGTCGCGATAATGTTGGCCGGCCCGCTCGTTGCCCATGCTGTCGATCTCGCCGGCATCGTAGCGCTTGCGCTTTTCCGGATTGCCGAGCACGGCAAACGCGGCGGAAATCTTCTTGAATTTCTCCTCAGCCTTCGGATCGCCTTTGTTCTGATCCGGATGCACATCCTTGGCGAGCTTACGATAAGAGCGGCGAATCTCATCGTTTGTCGCGTTGTGTTTGACGCCAAGAATTGCGTACAGATCCTGATTCATGGAACTCGGGGCGGTTGCGCTTGTAAACGCAGTTATGACTCAAACGGGGCACTACAGATAGGTGTCGAGCGTTGCTTTTCCCGCCATCTGGCGGGTTTTTCATCCTTAGCCCAAAAGACCACCGAAAAGTGACGATTTCGGGGGATCGAGCTGGGTGGAAACTTGTAAATCGGGGATAAATCCCAATTCGCGGGCTACAGTACGCAGGCGGCGTCTCAAAGGCTCGCCATCGAGCGCCTGTAATTGCCGCGAAATGCGCAACACAAGCTTCCCGTCTTCATACACAAGCTTGCTTTGCGGCAAGATTCCGGCCATGCCCGCCGAAAGCGTATGTGCGAGCCGCACAGCACGGCCCACGATGAGCGCGCGCTTGCGCTCCGGCCGCGGGATCAGTTCGCAAAGCTTAGGCAAAAGCTCGCCCGTAAGCCGGCGCTCGTAACGGTGGTACACGCATAGCGCGAGGAAAGCGCGGCCGGGGTGGTCCACGCCGACAATGGCGGATTGAGCGACGAGAACCGCGCTTTGCTCGCCCCGATAGTCGGGATGGCCGCGCCAAGCCATGTCCGAGAGCAGGCAAGCCGCGTGCCGCAAGCGCCGCTCCTCGAACGTTTCGTTGGGGCCTGGGCTTTCGAACAGAGCATCGGTGAAGCGTATCAGCTCCTTCGCATGCACCTTGGAGCGTGCCCTCAGCTGCGCGATATCCTCACAGGCAGTGAGCAGAGGGTCCTTCTGGCGATCCGTCTCGTTCAAGAGCTGGTACATGATGCCTTCGCGGACGCCGAAAGCGGAGAAAACCACGTCAGACGGCTGCATCTGGCGGACGATCGCGTTCAGTAGCAGCGCGCCGTAGGGCATCGTTTCGTCGCGCCCCGAGGCCATGCCCACCATGCGCTTCAATGCCGGGGGCGAGCTGTTCGCATACCGCGCCGAGACCTGCAGCGCTCTGCGCGCGTCGAGCGCATAGCCATGGATGGCCGTCAGCGGGTAGGCGGTTTGCTCCATATAAAGTTTCCCGAGCGTCCGCCATGTGCCGCCGACCGCATAGAAAGGTTCTTCACGCGCCTCGCTCAGCCATTTCAGCGGCGCCAAAGCCTCGGCGATGATCGGGATCGCCTTGACTTTCTCTCCCTGGGTCTTGTCCAGCAGAGCCAAGCCGCCAAGCGGAAGGGAAATAGTCTCCTCGATCGAACCGCCGCGAAGCCGTACCAGCTCCAGGCTGCCGCCGCCCAAATCGCCCACGATGCCCGAAGGATGCAAAAAGCCCGCCTCGACGCCAGTCGCCGCGAGCTGTGCTTCCTCGGCATTGCCGACAACCCTGATCGGGACGCCGCAGGCTTTCTCCGCAAGTCCCAGGAATTCTTCCCCATCCTCCGCCCAGCGGACGGCCGCGGTCGCGAAGGGATGAAGATCGCGCTCCTTCACGCCGCAGATCGCGGCAAGCTTCGCAAAGCGTGACAGCGACCCCAGCGCGAAGGGGATCGTTTCCTCGTTGAGACGCCGGGTGGAATTGAGGAAGCGGCCAAGCCCGCACATCGCCTTTTCCTGGAAGAGCGGCGTGGGCGACCGTGAGAGGCCCTCATAGACGACAAGGCGGATTGAGTTCGAGCCGATATCGATGACTGCGACAGGTTTCCGGTCCTGCAGCCTTCCTTGGGTCGAATAATCCACGAGTCACCTTAAGCGTGCGGAGTAGACGGGGCAGCAAAACGGCGGGGGAAGTCTTCCTTGATGGCCTCGCCGCGGCCGGAAAGGCTCGGGTTCGTCATGAAATACTCGTGCGCGCTGAACGGCTCCTCGCCCGGATCGAGGCTGAACCGTTCGGATGAGCCGTCGCTTAGCAATTTCCAGCTTTGCAAATTGTCTTTCAGATTGGCGATCATGATCTGGTCGAGGATTTGCTCGTGAACGGTGCGGTTCGTTATGGCGGTCATCGCCTCTACCCGGCGCTCCAGGTTGCGCGGCATCATGTCGGCGGAGCTGATATAGACATGGGCGTCGTCGGATGGCAACCCGTGCCCCGCGCCAAAACAGTAAATGCGTGAATGCTCCAGGAAGCGGCCGATGATGCTTTTGGCGCGGATGTTTTCGGATAGGCCCGGAATGCCGGGCTTGAGGCAGCAAATACCGCGAATGACGAGATCGACCGGTACGCCGGAGAGGCTGGCCTCGTACAGGGAATCGATCACATCGGCGTCGACGAGGGCGTTAAGCTTCATCCAGATGGCGGCGGGCCGGCCGGCCTTCCTGTGCCGGATCTCGGCTTCGATTTCTTCCAGGATGCGCGCCTTGATGCCGTGCGGCGAGATATAGGTGCGCTCCAGGTCGTTGGGGCGGCTGTAGGTGGTGACGTAGTTGAAAATCTTGGTCAGGTCGCGCCCAACGGCCGGGTCCGCCGTGAAATAGGAAAGGTCGGTATAAACGCGCGCCGTCGCCGGATGATAGTTCCCGGTTCCGACGTGACTATAGGTCCTAAGCTCGCCGTTCTCCTTGCGAACCACCTGGCCGAGCTTGGCGTGCGTCTTGAGATCGAGTTGCGTGAGGCCGTAAACCACATGCACGCCGCACGCTTCGAGCTGCTTGGCCCATTCGAGATTGGCGAGTTCGTCGAAGCGCGCCATCACTTCGATCATCACGGTGACGCTCTTGCCCGCCTCGCGCGCCTGCCGCAGCGCCTCGACTATGGGCGACTTTTGCGAGGTGCGGTACAGCGTCCACTTGATCGCGACGACATCCGGGTCCGAGGCCGCCTGCCGGATATATTGCAAAACGATATCGAAGGATTCGTAAGGGTGATGGACGACAATGTCCTTCGATGAGATAGCCGCGAAGCAATCGTTGCCGTACTCCGAAATGCGCTCCGGGACGCGGATTTCGAACGGCTTGTAGAGCAGGTCCGGCCGGTCCTTGACGATCAGCTGGGAGATGTCCGCAAGCGCGAACAGCCCATCCACGACGACGACCTCGTCGCGGTCGATCTTCAGCTCCTCGATCACCAGCTGCCTTGCGCTTTCCGGCAGCGACGCGCTGATTTCGAGGCGGATCACCTCGCCGAGCTGCCGCTGAACGAGCGCGCGGCGCAGCACCTTTTGCAGGTCTTCGCTCTTTTCCTGAAACTCGATCTCGCTGTTGCGCAACAGGCGGAAAATCCCGGCATCCCTGACCTTGAAACCGGGCAGAAGCGTATTGGCAAACAGCGATATGACCGTTTCGATGGCGGCGAAGCGAACCTCGGCCTTCCTTATGCTCCGGCCGCGCGGGGGCAGCCGGATGAAGCGGTCGAGCCCGTTCGGAACCGCGACGAAGGCGAACATGGAGCGCGGCTCGCCTTCGTCCTGGCGCTCGCATTCGAGCACGACCACAAGCTCCTGGCTCTGGATATGCGGGAACGGATGCGCCGCATCGACGGCAACGGAGACGAGGGCGGAAAAGATCTGCTTCATGAAGTAAGTTTGCAGCCAATCCCTGTCGGCGTGGCTGAGCCCAGTTGCCGTCAGAAGCGTAATCGATTCCTTCGCCAGCTCGTTCTTCAGCTCCGTCCAGCGGCTTTGCTGGCGCACGGAGAGGTTCGCGACCGCGGCGTTGATTTTCTTGACCTGCTCGGCGGGCGTCAGGCCGTCCGGCGAAGTGTCTAGGATTCCCGTCGCCGCCTGCTCGTGGATGCCCGCGACGCGGACGCGGTAGAACTCATCGAGGTTCGATCCCGATATCGCCAGGAACCGGATGCGTTCCAGAAGCGGGTTGCGCTCGTTGCCCGATTCCTCCAAGACGCGCTTATTGAACTCAAGCCATGACAGCTCGCGATTGAAAAAGCGCCCGGTGCCAAAGGCCTCGATTCTGTCCCGGTAGCTGGGGGCAGACTTGACTTTGGCCAGACCCATTACTTTCCTCCAATGAAAAACCGCGCGTTCCACCGCGGGCCGCAACTCGATCGCGGTTCGTCGTTATACACTGCATTCGTTGTCATTGTTATTACTGCCGCCGCTTTCTTCCGCATCCAGAGCCTTGAATACCTTAGCCGCGAATGTGCGGGTTATCTTACGACGCTCAGCGAGCGCGAGCCTGTCTATGTGAGCCGTAACCTGTTGCGCCGCGGCCATCGAGCGCTCCATCCTCGCGATAAGGAACGAGATAACATCGGGCGCGACATCGATCTGGCGGTCGCTGAAATGTTTCACGAGCAACGCCGCCAAATGCTCCTCGTCGGGCTGCTGGATTTCCATAGCGGGGTAGGACCGTATGCGCGAGCGCAGATCCGGAAGGGTGAGCGTCCAGTCTCCTGGCGCGGCCTGGGCGGTGAACAGAATGGAAGAGCCGTGCTCGCGGGCAAGGTTCAGATGATGGAACAGAGCGGTTTCGTCGAAGGTGGCGGTATCGATATCTTCCACGATAAGCGGCGGAAAAGGCTTGGACCAGACATGCGAGGCAAGCGCCGGCGCTTCGATGAATTGCGCCTTGGAGCGGTTCTGCCAAATCTTGGCGAGATAGGTCTTGCCCGATTGCGGAGGGCCGAACACGATTGCGGCCGGAGAATGCCAGTCTGGCCATCGCGCGATAAGCGCAAGCGCGCTTTCATTGCGTGACGTTATAAAAAAGTCAGCCTCGTCCCAGCTCGGAACATGTGGGAGATCGAAAACGAGCTGAGCCCCTTTCACGAAAAATTATCCCTGCGGCGTGGGCGCGCTGCCCGCCTCTTGCTCGTGGTTGCCATCATTGTGCAGCGGGCTCTCATAATACTTGCGGATCGCGTATCGCACCAGAACCCCGATGGTGGCGGCGAGCGGCACCGAGATGAGCAGCCCGAGGAAGCCCAGGAGATAGCCGGACCCGACCAAGGCGAAGAGCAGCCAGAGCGGATGCAATCGCACACTGTTGCCGACGATGTAAGGCGTCAGCACATTGCCTTCTATAACCTGTCCGATGACGAAAACCCCGCAAACAAGCGCGGGCATCGTATAATCCGGCCAATACTGGGAGAGGGCAACGCCGCCCGAGACGAGAAATCCGCCCGTCGAGCCGAGATAGGGCACAAAGCTCAACAGCCCCGCGGCGAGCCCGATCAAAAGGCCGTAGTTCAGGCCGATCACGCCGAGGCTCACCATGTAAAAAACCGACACGATCAAAAGCACGATCAGCGTGCCTCTAAGATAGGCCGAAATGGTGGAGTCGATTTCCCGCGCAACCTCGGCAATCGCCGGCGCCTGCTGCCTGGGCAGGAACCCCCAAAGGCTCGCGATCATCTTATCCCAATCGCGCAACAGGAAGAACGTGATGACCGGCGTCAGGAACAGCAGCGCCAAGGAGTTGAAGAGATCGGCGCCGCTCTTAAGCAAACCCTGAAGCTGGGAAACCAGATACGCGGCGGCGTGCTGCCTGATCTGCTCCACGGGCGCCGGCTCGCCGGGCTTTTGCGGCCCCGTGAGGTGCTGCAAATAGTGGCCGTAATGCTCTGTGAGATAGCTTTGAGCGCGCTCGTACAATGTGGGCAAATTCTCGATAAGATCGCCCAACTGGGTGGCAACGGGCGGCACGATCACCGCAATAAAGGCGGCCAGCACGATCATCGACAACGCGACGATGACGAACGCCGCCGCCCCGCGCGGTATGCGCGCCCGGCCCATGCCGCCAACGATGGGATGAAACAAGTAGGCCAGCACGAACCCCGCCGCGAACGGCAGGAGGATGCCCGAAAAGAGCACGAGCGCCAACAGCGCCAGGCCGGAGACAACCACCCAGAAGGTGGCGGCGCGCGAGAGACCGAAGATGCCGCCGTTCATGGCCGGGCCTCTCCGCCATCCTTGAACCGCGCAGCCTTGCCGCGCCTAAGCCCCTCGCTCGCCAGTCCCCTCACACACGCCCCCTTAAACTCTTTTGCCGCGGCGGCTAAATCTCGTGCTTGCCTTCGCCACTTATGTGGCGCGTCTCCGAATGCCGGGACAACTAAGGCGGGCCAATGGCAGCGCCCGCCTTACCACCAGAAAAGAAGTGCAGCCGGCCGGCGATGAGCAGAAGGTGGAGCGGGTCGCCCTATTGCTGTGCCAGCAAGAAGACCCCCTCACCCCCGCCCTCTCCCCAAGGGGAGAGGGAGTAGGCTGCTGCCTCGTTGCAAGTGTTGAGGCCAATTCTGGGGTTCCTTCTCCCCTTGGGGAGAAGGACAGGATGAGGGGGTCTTAACGCGCTGCCAGCTCTAGCGGTTCGTGCTGCTCATGCGGTTGAAGGCGGGAGCCGAGCGGAGGTCCTGCTCGGTCATGTGCAGCGTGATGCGGTTGGGCGCTATGCTGCCGTTCTTCTGGAGGTAATCGTAGTCGACGGCTACATTCTTCTCGCCGAGACCCAGGAACCCGCCCACGCCAATCACCATGGCCTGTATCCTGCCGTCAGGGCCGATCAAAACGTCCTTCAAATCGCCGATGGACTTTCCTTGCGCGTTATAAACGCTCTTGTTCCAGAGGTTCCCGACGAGCCATTGGTTCGACGCCTCATTCGTCATGAACTTGTTCGCATCGCCGGTTTGTGCGGGCGCGTGCATCGCCTGCCCCGGCGCAGTGGTGTCCGTGCCAGGTGCCTGTTGAGCCAGCGCTGGAGATGCTACCAAGAGGGCAAGGGACGCCGCCGCTAAGTATTTCATTGCATTCCTCCGAAGTTAAATGAAGTTGCTCCGGCTAAACCGCGACAGGGCGCGTTGTTCCAATCACAAGGTGCGAACTTCGCGCCGATGGTTGTGTTTTTGATTAGAACAGAACTATTCGGAGGTACAAAATGAGGGGTATACTGCTTTGGGCAATCGGCATACCGATACCGGTCATCATCCTGCTATATCTGTTTCACGTGATTTAGCCAGGACTTGACTGCGGCGATTCTTGGCTGCCGCTAAAGCGTTCCGGCCCGCCGGGTGCGGTATAGGGCGGCGGCGCCCACGCCTGCGAGCGCGAGCGAGAGGAAGACAAGATAACCCGCGAGCGATATGCCGAAAATCCGCAGCGCCGGCTCGTCGCAACGAACGGCCGCCGCCGCATTGTGCATAAGCTTGCTGCTGAGAGAGTGTGTGAGCTGTACGTCCCCGGTGCAGGCCGCGGGCCCCGCCCAGAAGTGCCATTCCACGCCCGCGTGATAGGCGCTGAGGCCGGCATCGTAAACAAGCGCGGCGCAGATCGCGGCGAGGATGAGCACGGCGGCCTTCGGCGCCCTGCTCGCAAGAAATGCGGCGAGCAGCCCGGCCGCAACGGCAAAGTAATAAGGATTGCGCTCTGCGTAGCACAGCTCGCACGGCTGAAAGCCGAGGTACTGGAAGGTCCAGGCGGCGGCGAGCGAGGCGAAACTCACGCCCGCGATCAGCAACGCCGCGTTGCCAACGGTCAGCAGTTCCAGCCAGCGCGCGCGGGTTAGCGGAAGTCTAGACAACATATTTTACGATCACGAAGCCAGAAATGACGATTGCCACCATGCCCAGCATCACCGCCTCCAGGCGCTTCTCCATGAAATCCCGGATGGGCTCGCCGTAATAAGCCAGGACGCCGGCAACCAGGCAAAATCTGATGCCGCGGGTGATAATCGACAAGAGCACGAACAAGCCGAAATTATAGCCCGAGAAGCCGCTCGCGATGGTGACGAGCTTAAAGGGGATCGGCGTCAGCCCCTTCAGCAGGATGATCCACGCGCCCCACTCGGCGTACATCTGGCGGAACGCTTCCACGCCCTTGCCGTAGCCGTAAGCGTCGATGATCCATTTGCCGAGGCTGTCATACAGCAGCGAACCGATGCCATAGCCCACCATGCCGCCCGCGACCGAAGCCGCCGTGCACCACGCCGCCAGCACCAGCGCGCGCTTCCGCTGCGCCAGCACCATCGGGATGAGCAGCACATCCGGCGGGACCGGAAAGAACGAGCTTTCCGCGAACGAAATCGCGATCAGCACCAGCAGCGCATGCGGGCTTTCGGCGCGAGCCAGGGTCCAGGCATAAAGGCGCCGGAGCATGGGGTATCCTTCTTGCAACTTACGCGGCGGTAATAGCCCGGCCGCGCGCGAATGTCCATGCGTCCTCTCCGCCCGTGCACCGGCTGCGGGATATTTCGTGGCGAAGAGTACGTGGCTCCCCTCACCCCTGTCCCCTCTCCCGCGAGGGGAGAGGGGAACGCCTTCTCAGCGGGCACGCCCGGACTCCCTCTCCCCTCCGCGGGAGAGGGCTGGGGTGAGGGGGCACCACACTCTCCACGCGTTACGATTTCCGCGGTCACGCGGACATTTTAAACCAATTTTGCCGGCAAGCGGGCGGAACGCTGCTAATGTGGCGCCTGCGGAGTTTCAGCACGCAGGGATTGCCATGCCAGCCCCAATTTCACGCGATTATTTCATCTCGCGCACTGGCGCGGACAAGGCGCTCGCCATTGCCATCGCCGCGATCGTCCGCGAGGCGGGCTTCACGACATGGCTGCAAGACGAGGATTTCGGCCGTGCGAGTTTCATGGCCCGGATGGAGCAAGGCTTCGAAAGCGGCGCCCGCATCGTCGCGCTGCTATCGGCGGCCTATCAGCAGTCCGACTACTGCCGCGCGGAGTACAACGCCGCGCTGGTGGACGATCCGTTGAACCTGAAGGAGCGCCTGATCGTGCTGCGCATTGAGGAGTGCGCACCAACCGGCAATCTGAGCCACCTTCCCTATGTCGATCTGGTGCCGATCCTGTCGCAAAGCGATCCGGCACTGCGCGAACAGCTTTTGCGGCGCGCGATCCGCGTGCTGATCGGCGCGGAAGAGGGCCAAAGCGGCATCGACTTCATCAACCCCTATCGCCACACCCCGCAAATCCTGCACGCCGAAATCGCCCCGGTCCCCGGCTTCACCGGCCGCGATCCGGAGCTGGCGACGCTCAAAGCCGCGCTTTGGAACGGCGGCGCCGCGGCCCTCACCGGCTCGCCCGCCGCCACCGCGCTCTCCGGCCTCGGCGGCGTCGGCAAATCGGTGCTGGCGCGCGAATATGCCTGGCGCGAGCGCGAACGCTATCGCGGCGTGTGGTGGCTGCTGGCAGAATCGCGCTCAACCCTGCTCGGCGGCCTGATCGAACTCGGCGCACGCTTCATCCCCGGCCTCGACACCGTCCCCGACCGCGAGGCGGCGGCACACGCCACGCTCGATCTTCTGGCGCAAACCCCAGCCGGCAAACCCTGGCTCCTCGTCTACGACAACGCCGAAAACCCCGCCGGCATCAAAGGGCTCACCCCGCGCGCCGGCGCGCATGTGCTCGTCACCAGCCGCTGGCAGGATTGGCACAAAAAGGCGCGCGAGCTTCCCCTGGACGTGTTCAGCGAGGAAGCCGCCCTCGAATTCCTGATGGCGGAGGCACAGGGCGCGGCTCAGCGCCCTGCCGAAACCCGCGCGGCGGCGGCCCAGCTCGCCCAAGACCTCGGCCGCCTGCCTCTGGCGCTCGCCATCGCCCGCGCCCACACCTGGAGCATGGGCTGGAGCTTCGCGCAATATCGCAACCACCTCGCGGAAACGCGGATGCTGGAGCTAGAAAAAACAGAAGGCGTCGATTATCCGCGCTCCATTGCCGCAACCTTCACAATGGCCATCGAGTACGCCAAGGGCAAGAGGCCGAAAGCCGAACGCCTGCTGGCCATCGCCGCGTTCCTCGCGCCGGACCGCATCCCGCTCGCCATCGTCACCGCGGACGTTATGCCCGAGATCGAAAAGGGCGAGGCCGTGGCCGCGCTCGCGGAAGTTTCGCTCGTCACCCGCGAAACCCTGGACGATGGCTCGCCCGCCGTCAGCGTGCACCGGCTTGTGCAAGAGGTCATGCGCCGGAGGCTCGGCGAGGGGGCGGCGGAGACAGCCGCGCTCGCGACGCGGCTGGTCGCGGATGCTTATCCCCGCGGCGAGCAAGACCCAAGCGACGTGCGCAACTGGCCCGCCTGCCGCCGGCTCGAAGCCCACGCCGCCGCCGTGCTGGTTTTCGCCCCCGAAACCGGCGAAGCAGCCCAAATGACCAGCCTTCTGCTCAATCAATACGCGCTGCACCTCTATGCTCGCGCCGATTACAACGAGGTAGAGCAGCTTTATCGCCGTGCAGTCGCCGTGTACGAGAGGACGCTCGGCTCCAATCACCCATACGTGGCCACGGCCCTGAACAATCTGGCGGCGCTGCTTCAGGCCACGAACCGTCTCGCGGAGGCCGAGCCCTTGATGCGGCGCGCGCTGGCCATCGACGAGGAAAGCTTCGGCCCCGGTCATCCCAGGGTGGCCATAGACCTGAACAATCTGGCGCAGCTGCTTCAGGCCACGAACCGGCTTGCCGACGCCGAGCCCTTGATGCGGCGCGTGATCGCCATCTTCGAGGAAAGCCTTGGCCCCGGTCATCCCAATGTGGCCAGCGCCCTCAACAATCTGGCGGCGCTGCTTCAGGCCACGAACCGTCTCGCGGACGCCGAGCCCTTGATGCGGCGCGTGATCGCCATCTTCGAGGAAAGCTTCGGCCCCGGTCATCCCAATGTGGCCAGAGCCCTGAACAATCTGGCGGCGCTGCTTCAGGCCACGAACCGTCTTGCCGAGGCGGAGCCCTTGATGCGGCGCGCGCTGGCCATCCGGGAGGAAAGCCTTGGACGCCAGCATCCAGACACCGCAGTCAGCCTTTGGTCGGTTGGGAATCTGCTTCAGAAGCTTGGCCGGCTGAGTGAAGCAGAACCGCTAATCCGGGAAGCCGTGGACATTTTGGACGCGAGTTTGCCGGATCATCATCCTTGGGTGCAGGGCGCGCGGCGGAACCTCGAAGCGCTGCTTGCGGAGCGGGCGCGGGAGGGGCGCGGCCCAGACGGCGGGGCAGCCGGCCGGGCCGGGGAGCGCGCGCCGCCGCGCGGGTGGTTTGCGAGGGTGTTCGGGCGGGGGTAGGGGGGCCGCACGCTGGCTTTAACGTTCGGCTTCCTTGCCGTGCCGGACCGCCAAAATCGCAACCATGGTGCCATCGAAGCGATAACGAACCACGTAGCCGCTTTGACCGAAGGGGATGAACCATTCGCGAAATTCGGCGGACAGCCCTCTAGCCGCGCGGCCGATTTCCGGGTGCGCGGCTAGCGTCTTTACGCCTTGGCGGATCGCGCTGACGGCACGCCGGGCAGCATCGCGGTTGTTTGGGGCGAGAAAGGCGTGGAGGCGCGCTACATCCTCAGTGGCGGGCGGCGTCCAGATCAGCCGGGCCACGGGCTATTTGTGCGGAGCGGGAGGCGGAACGTCCTCACCCGCTTCCAGCCGCGCCAGCCATGCATCGGCTTCTTCTCCGGCGATATGCTCGCCGGTCGCCTGGTATGCGGCCCACGCGGCCAATGTATCCTCGTTTAAATGTTCGTTTGCTTCTTCACGCTCGACATATTGTTCGATGGCCTCCCGCATGAGCCCTTGCGCCGGCAGCTTGCGCGCTGCGGCGAGGCGGCGAAGGCGCTCTTCGGTAGCGGCGTCGAGTTCCAGGCTTGCGGTAAGCGATGTCATGGTTTGCGGGCCTGCCCGGTTATCGCTTGTGTCAGGATTTCGGCCGGAGAACGCGGATCGAGGAGCGCAAGCGCGGCAATCCCGGCGCCCAGCGCGGCCATTTGCTCCACGGTCATGCGGCGGCCCGGGCGGGCCTCCAGAACGCGAACCTGCGCTTCCAACGCTTGCTGGATGCCATCCTCCAGGGATATGCGCCTTGCAGCGGCGAGCCGCGCGGCTAGCGCTTCATTTTCCTGAGAGAGACTTATCATGGCAGCAGGATAACACGCTCACATCGCAAAACGCTAGCCTGGAAGAAAAACGAGGAAAGCATCGGCCCCGGGCATCCCGATGTGGTCATCCGCCTGAGCAATCTGGCGCTGAGGGACCGCATGCTGCATTTCCGTTTCCTGCTCTGACGATCCAGTGCTACGATGCAGTCCAGCATTCCGGAGGAGCCATGCGCGGCGAATACACCGCACTTTTGAAGCAGGACGGCGATTGGTGGATCGGCTGGATTGAGGAAGTGCCCGGCGTCAACTGCCAGGAGCGCACGCGCGACGAGCTGCTTGAAAGCCTGCGCGTGACCTTGAAGGAGGCCCTTGAGTTCAATCGCGAGGACGCCCTTCGCGAGGCGGGCTCCGGCTATCATGAAGTCAAGCTCGCCGTATGAAACGGCGGGATTTGCTCGCGCACTTGACGCGGCACGGCTGTTGTCTCGTCAGGGAGGGCGGCAATCATTCCTGGTGGGAGAACCCCGCCTTCAACCGGCGTTCCGCCATTCCCAGGCACGCGGAGATTTCAGACATACTGGCGAAGAAGATCTGCAAAGACCTCGGGATCGAGCCGCCAGTGTAATGGAAGACGGGCTGAGAGCTTGCCGGCAAGCTGTGGCCGAACTGCAAGCCAGGCGTTGCAAAAATTTGAAAATGGGCTGTAATTAGGGGCGTTGCCAGAGGGATGCCGCATGCCGGAACCGGAAGTCGCCCGCGAGGATTTGAAGCGCGTCGAGACGCGCGTGGAGTTCGTCGCACAGGAAGTTGACGGCGAGAAGCTGGTCTCGCGCTACATTTTGCAGCAGGCGCGGCAGAACGGAGACGATTTGGCCGTCGTCAAAACGCGCGTCGAGCGCATCGAGGGCAAGGTCGAGAAGCTTGAGGGTAGGTTCGAGAGGCTTGAGGGCAAATTCGAGAAGCTTGAGCAGAAGTTTGACCGGCTTGAGGCCACGCTGCCCGGATTGATTGCCGAAGTCATGCGCGAAGTGCTGCGCGAGACTCGGGGCTGATCCAGCTTAAGCGGCGCCAGCTCCAATAACGGCCTGGTATTAATTCTTGGGCGACATGATGTAAGCTTCACCATCGTGCCGCACATGTCCAAAAATATACTTCTTGCCGCCAATTGCGCCGCTAAACCGGAATGAAGTCTCTTCCTTGATTGCCTCCGGTTTCGTGGCGCTTACGATAGCGCTCATAAACTGGGTATGGACGGTTGCGCCGGGCCGTGTTGGGGTGGTGATCGTGCATTCCTTGCCCGGTTTGATCTGAACGGACAGGGACTGATCCTTCGTCATGCCCATCTTTTCCTTTCCGAGAGGCAGCCAAGTCTCGACGCCATATTTCTTTGCAAGCTGATCCCCCTTGGCGAAAGAGGGCGCGGAAGCGATGCAGATGTCCTTGAAGGCCCTGATGCCAACATCGATAGCACTGTCATCCGCCGCGGCCGGCACGGGAGCTGCAATCGTTGCGCAAACCAGCAATTCGAGCAATATGACCGCCCTGGCGCTTATACGGGTTGTATTGTTGCGAAAACCACAAGCCATCGATCGGTATCCCCCTCTTAAGCCTTACTAACTTATTGGTTTTGAGGATGGTTTTACGTCAAGATAATGGCGGAGCCGGCACACGCGGGGGTTTCGCGCGGCTGCCCAGGCGGTAAGGGATGGATGCGGGGGTGGCGTGCCGTACAGCGGGCATTACCCCTCATCCTGTCCTTCTCCCAATGGGAGAAGGGACGCCCTCTCAGCGGCTGCGACGGGACTCCCTCTCCCATGGGGAGAGGGCTGGGGTGAGGGGTAATGCCCTATGGCTATAGCCCATACCTCAGCCATACTGGCCTTCCCCTACAGCGTGAATTGCACGCTCCCGGCCGCGTATTTGAACGCCTCGCGGGCCTCCTCGCAGGCGGCGTCGAAGTACCGTTTGCCCCGTTTGCTGAGGCGGGGGAGGGTGCCGCCATCGGCTTTTTCGAGCACAAAATCGGGGTCGATGCCCTCCACGTCCTTGAAGAACCGGCCCTGCACGGGCGTGTGGACCCATGCCGGCCTGTCCATCTGCCGGATGCGCGCCGCGAATTTTTCAACCGCCTTGTCGAAATCCAGGATCGCGGCAACCCGCCAGTCCCGCTCCTCCTTGGCCGCGCCGAGATAGCGGTACAACATCGCCACCATGCCGGCGATGGCCGCCAGCTCCTTATGGAACGCGATCCGGTTTTCGACGGCGGGCACCCGCTGCGGGATAAGGAAGCCCTCGCTCCGGGTTGCCGCGCTTTCGTCTTTGCAGATGGCGTAGGCCCGGCGGAGCGCGTCTATCGCCGCCGTTATCTCCGCGCGGGTATTGCCGGCCTTGGCCGCCGCCAGGGCGCCTCGCGCCGCCGCGAACTCCTCCAGCGCCAGCTCCCGGTGCAGGCGCCGGATGCGCCGTTCGAGAATTTCGATTTCAAGGCAGAGATCGCGCGCATCGCACGCCGTACCGGCGGGCCACTCGATCTTCAAGTCGGAAAACGGCATTTCATCTCCGTAGGCTACGGCTCAGGCGGCGCTACGAAGCGGCCGTCTTCCGGCGAGGAAAAGGGCATTTTGCCTCGTAGGGCCTATGCATGGTTAAATTCAGAATGGTTAACTCGTGCCGGTTATAATTTTCGCCGCCGCAAAGATCACGATCTTTTTCGATTCCACCCCCAAATGTGCGCTTTAAAAATCCCGTTAATATTAGATTGTTGCGCGCATTAACCACAAAACCCAATCTAGGGTTGCAATTCTGTCACTTACTACCCTGCAATACTTCTGTACACAGACTGCATTTTCTATTCTATATCCTCACCTTATCACGGTTTACTTGTTAGAAAGGCGCATTCGCCGATAATAGCACCGATCTGAAAAGGCGGCGCACCATGATTTCCAATCGACTTTATACTTACATAGACACATCCCAGGACCCACTCGCGGCATCCTTCAAAGAAGCATGTGAAGGAATTGAAATCGTAGGCTCCGGCAAGACTCGGCGACGTCATTCCCGCGAAGGCGGGAATCCATTTCTCCGCTTGGAACAAGATCTTATATAGGCACCCGCCTTCGCGGGTGCGACGCTGCGGCCTGGACGCTCAAAGCCGGGCGAGCCTTTCCTGCGCACGGGCGTAAGCTTGCGCGTAACCGCAGTAGTGCCCGATGATGGTCCGCATCATGCCGCGCTTGGCGTCGTCGAGCCGCGACAGCGGGCGCGCCGGCCGCCCGGCCCAGAGCCATCCGCTTTCGAGCGTCTGGCCGGGCAGTGTCGTGGCCCCGGCGGCCAGCATCACCTCATCCTCGACGACGGTTCCGGCCGCCACCACCGCGCCGATGCCGATCAGCGCGCGCTCGCCGATGCGGCAGGAGGCCAGCCGCACATTGTGGCCAACCGTCGTATCGCGGCCGATGACCGTTTCGCCAGCCTCACAACGGATGCTTGTATTGTCCTGGATGTTGGTGCGCTCGCCGACGACGATGCGGAACTCGCCGGCATCGAGATCGCAGCCGAAGAACACGCTCGCCCGGTCTTGCAGCTCGACAAGGCCGGAAAGCCGCGCCGTTTTGGCGATGAATGCCGTTTCGGGGGCTATGACGTTCGCGGCCTTCCGGGCGGAAAATGCAGCGCTGGCAGGGGCTTGCCGCAGGCGCAGCGCGCTGGCTTCGCGCGCCTCCGGTGTCAGCGCGCGGACGGGTTTCGCCGGAGTGCCCGCATATATAAAGCCGCCTCCGAGCTTCGATTTTGGGAAAACGGTCGAATCCGCCTCGATCAGCGCGCCATCCTCCACCACGGCGCCATCGAGAATGACAACGTTATCCTCGATCACGCAATCGTCGCCAACGGTACAAGCATGCACGACCGCGTTGCGCCCCACGGTGACGCGATTGCCGATAATCGCAGGAAGGAGATCTTGCGCGATATGGACCGTGCTGGTCTCGCCGAAAAAGCAGCCGTCGCCTATGCGGACGAAATGGCCGTCGCCCCGGATTGCCGCGCCGCCCGCAACGATCGCGTCCGCGCCCGTCTCGACCTTACCCAGCACGCTAGCACCCAGCCCAAGGAAGCGCGCACCCTCGCCGAAGTGTGGCTCGACACCATCGAAGGGCAAGACTAGCGGTGCATTGGAAGGGGACCCGGCTGGCATGGCTCGATCTCTGTTTGCTGCGCCGGCGGACTTTCCCCTTTTCCGCCGCCAGCATCAAGCTCCGAAGCGCAATTCACAGCAAAAGGCCCGCGATTTTGGGTCGCGAGCCTTAGCCCCCCTGGGGGTGGGGATCGGGAAACCTATAACTTAGCCGTGCGGAGCCGGGACGGGCGGCAGGGCGATGGCGGTTTCCTTGGTGCAGGTATCGGTGAAGCGCACGGCGCCGTCGTCCAGATAGTCCTTCACCAGGCAGGTGCAGACCGGCGCCGGGCCGGACGCCTCATAGGCGGCTACGCCAGCAACCACCGGGACGCCGTAAGCCCAGCCATAGGAGCCGTGCCGCCAGTGATAGAAATGATGGTGGTGATCGCGGTCATGGTCATGCAAACGGGCTAAACGGCCGATATAGTGAGGATGGGAGGGCCGCGAAATATGGCGTTGCGTGTAGTAGTGTGGATGCCCTCCTCCTCCGCCGAAGCTGCGTCCGGCAAAATGGCCGGCGGATACTGGCGCCGTTGCCGCTGTGGCGAGGACAAATGCAGATGCGAGAGCAGTAAGGGACAGAAATTTCAACATGGCCGTCTCCTTCAAGACTTGTTGCGGGCGGGCAGAACTGGGACGGGGGCATCCGGTCTCTGCTACACTGGCACGTTCTGTTCGATATCTATTGGTCGGGGGACTAGCGAAGGAGGTTCATGGGCCGCGGAAAAAATTTTAGCATCCTGTCGATGCCTTCATGCTGCCCCGGCTCAGGGGCAGGGGTGGGCCCGGAAATCCTGGCACCGCCTCACGAAGACGGTGGCGGGCGAAGTGAATAAGGGGGACGCCAGCCGCATGCGCTTGCTTTCGGAGCGCTTTCGTCTATATCAGGCGCAGAGCGGGCCTACCCAATATCCAAGCGATCTGGCGTCCGGACGCTCGCTTCAGCTTTTTTACCGCGGACGCAAGCCGCCATCTGGCGCGCGAGGCGGGATTTTCCAGCAAACCGGACCGGGAACGATGAGCGTGAATAGCGGCGTCAAAGAAAATAAAGAGGAAAATAGCATTTTCGATCTGGCGGTCGTGCTGCTTGAGGCCGTCGCCATTGCGATCGTCATTCGAATTTTTCTGTTCCAGCCGTTCAATATTCCGTCTGGATCGATGATCCCCACGCTTCTTGTAGGCGACTACCTGTTCGTCTCCAAATATAGCTATGGGTACAGCAAGCACTCGTTTCCCTTCGGCATGGCGCCTATCAGCGGGCGCATCCTTTCTTCGAGCCCGAACCGCGGCGACGTGATCGTTTTTAAAACGCCCACGGATAATTCGACCGACTTCATCAAGCGGCTTGTCGGCCTGCCGGGCGACCGGATTCAGATGATCGGCGGCGTGCTCAACGTCAACGGCGCGCCGATCAAGCGCGAGCGGGTCGAGGACAAGGTCGAGGATACCAAGTGCGGGACGCAGCCCGTGCATGTCTACCGGGAGACCCTTCCCGACGGCCGCACATATCTGACGCAAAAGCTTTCGGAAACCTGCAAGCGGTATGCGCTTGGGGCCAAGGACGACACCGACGTGTTTGTGGTGCCGCCCAAGCACTATTTCATGATGGGCGACAACCGGGACGACTCGGCCGATAGCCGCTTCCCTGTTGGCGAGGGCGTGGGCTATGTTCCAGAGGAGAACCTGGTCGGCCGCGCGCGCGTCCTGTTCTTCTCCGTCGACGAGACCAATGCGAGCTGGTTCACGCCCTGGCGCTGGCCGTTCGAGATCCGCTGGTCCCGTTTCGGAAACGTGATCCACTAGGTTCGACGCATCGCATCCAAGCTTGAGTTTTCGGCTGGCGTGTGCGGCATCGGCGGAGGCATCTTGCGCGTTGACGGTATCGCGGACGCAAGCGATCATCTATTGGTATAGATCGTGTGAGTGCCGATTTACCGCAGCGTCATTCCCGCGAAGGCGGGAATCCATTTCCGCAGTAGCCGCGCTGGCTTGCATGCTGGGTCCCCCGCCTTCGCGGGGACGACGCTGCGGAAGGACGGCAAACGCCACAGCGGAAATATACGGATGACGCTAATATGCGAAGAAACATTCGAACGGATCTGAAATGGCATCCATTCCAAAAGACAAACTGAGCCGTCTGATAAGCCGCTGGGAAACATTGCAGACCCAGCTTGCGACGGTATCGGATCAGGACACCTTCAGAAAGCTCTCCAAGGAATTTGCCGAGCTCGATCCGCTCGTTGCCTCGATCAAGGCGCTCCAGGCGGCGGAAGACGAACGCGATGGCCTCCGGCAGATGGCCGAGGACCCAGCCTCCGAGCCCGAAATGGCCGAACTTGCCCGCGAAGAGCTGCCCGGCCTAGAGACGCGCGTGGACGAGCTTGAACATGCGCTGCAGGTCCAGCTGCTTCCCAAGGACGCCGCCGACGACAAGAGTGCCATCATCGAGGTTCGCGCAGGCACTGGCGGCGAGGAGGCTGCGCTGTTCGCGGCCGATCTCTTCCGCATGTATCAGCGCTATGCCGACATTAAAGGCTGGAAGGTGCAAGTGCTTTCGGCCAGCGACGCCGATGCGGGCGGCTATAAGGAAGTCGTGGCGAGCATCACGGGTAAGGGCGTGTTCGCGCGGATGAAATTCGAATTCGGGCGTGCATCGCGTGCAGCGCGTGCCCGAGACCGAGAACCAGGGGCGCGTCCATACATCGGCGGCCACGGTCGCCGTGCTGCCCGAGGCCGAGGAGATCGACATCGAAATCCGGGATGCGGATATCCGCATCGACACCATGCGGTCCAGCGGCGCTGGCGGCCAGCACGTCAACACCACAGATTCCGCCGTGCGGATCACCCACCTGCCGACCGGCGTCGTCGTTACCTCCAGCGAGAAATCGCAGCATCAAAACCGGGCGCGCGCCATGCAGGTGCTGCGGGCCAGGCTTTACGATATGGAGCGCACGAAGCTTGCCGATGCCCGCGCCGCCGACCGCAAGGACCAGATCGGCTCCGGCGACCGCTCGCAGCGCATCCGCACCTACAATTTTCCGCAAGGCCGCGTGACCGACCACCGTGTCAACGTCACCCTCTACAATCTCCCGCAGATCATGGAGGGCGAGGGCCTCGATACGATCATTGACGCCCTGATTACGGAGCATCAGGCAAACCTGCTCGCCGCGGAGCACAGCTCGGTCCATGCTTGAGCAGGTTTCCGCGCACGGCACGGGGGCAGAACCACCGCCCTCGCTAGGCAGCGCCGTCCGCAAGCTTGGCCGCCTTTTTGAGCAAGCCGGACTTGGCAGCCCGCAACTCGACGCGCGGATATTGGTGGCGGAAGCATGCGGGCGCGACCCCAACCGCTTGATCCTGGACCGTGACGCCACTGTTTCCGCCGATGAGGCCGCGCGAATCGCAAGCTTCGCGGCAAGGCGGCTCAGAGGCGAGCCCGTGTCGCGCATCCTCGGCCGGCGCGAATTTTGGGGGCTTTCCTTTAAGATATCGCCGGACACGCTCGATCCCAGGCCGGAGACTGAGGTTCTGGTCGAAACCGTGCTCAGCCATGTTAAGGAGCGGGGCGAATGGCGGCAGCAAAGACCCCCTCATCCTGCCCTTCTCCCCGAGGGGAGAAGGGACCCCAGAATTCTCGCCGAGGGTGTTTCGAGCGTTCTCTCTCCCCTTGGGGAGAGAGACAGAGTGAGGGGGGACTTCGCGGACCATTCAGCCTGCTTCAGTATCGAGCAAGCCCCGCTTCGCATTTTGGACCTCGGAACCGGCTCCGGCTGCATCCTTGGCGCTCTTCTTTCAGAGCTTCCCCAGGCGCGGGGCACCGGCCTGGACCGCTCCGAAGCAGCCCTCGCGGTTGCGCGGGATAATTTGTCGCGCCTGGGGTTGCGGGATCGCGTATCCTTCCTATGTGGAGATTGGATAAGTGCTATTGGCGGCGGCGCGTTCGACGTGATCGTCTGTAACCCGCCCTATATCGCGCCCTCGGAAATTTGCCAGCTCGGGTTGGAGGTTAGGGTGCACGACCCCTATCTCGCGCTCGATGGCGGTGAAGACGGGCTTGAGGCGTACCGGATTATCGTTCCGCAGGCATTTGCCGCTCTTCGCAAGGGCGGTTTGCTGGTCTTTGAAGTAGGCCACCGGCAGAGCGAAACGGTGCTCGATTTGATGAAACATTCTGCCCCCGCGCCCGGTTTTTCCGAAGTGCGGATTTTGCCGGATTTGGGAGGGGCAGGCCGGGCCGTTGCAGCAGTGCGACAGTCTTAAGAGGAGAGTTCCGATCACAAAAAAAGGATTGGAAATTCCGCTCTTTCGCGATACGGTCTTACGTAAAGCGGTCTCGCAAACGCCTTGGCAGGCTACAGAAGAATGTGAGACCCGGGCGGGTATGCTACCAGAAATAGTGGAGCCAGGTGAGTGCGGCGTATGCGAGCACCGGTATGGTTCATGGCAGCACGTCTCGCGGGCAATATAGCCTTGATAATCTGCCTTTAAGCTCAGCGAGGCTGGGCGCCCCTGGCTGGGAGAGCCATGAAGAGGTTTTTTTGAGATTCGCAAGCGTCGGCCGTGCATAAGGGTCGCTGCGTCTGCGCGAATCCAAGCGTATGTGACCTTCGATCAAGATAGGACCCATGAGGCAAGGACAGCAAAGCCGCAGAGGCCGTAATCGCGGCGGCCAGCGTAAACCCCAGAATTCAATCAGCCGCAACTACGAATCCAGCGGCCCCGATGTGAAGATTCGCGGCACCGCGATGCACATCGCGGAGAAATACGCGTCACTGGCGCGGGATGCCCACTCGTCGGGCGACTCGGTCGCGGCGGAGAACTATCTCCAGCACGCCGAGCATTATAACCGCATCATCCTGGCGGCGCAGGCCCAGAACCCCTCGATGGGGGGAATGGATCAGCCGGCGCGGCATGAACGGTGGCGGCCGGTTCAGCCAGGGCGAGTCGTTCCGTAACGATGAGGACGATTCCGACGAAGAGAGCGGAGAGGATTTCGTGACGCAACAGCCGCCGCGTTTCCTGGAGCGGCCCGTCTATAACCAGAACCAGCCGCAGCCTTTCGTCCCGCAGAACGCGTTTCGCATGTACAGCAGCCGCTGCAGCCGGCTGTTGTGCCTGTGCAGAATGGCGCGCCATTCCCGGCGAGAGTTTCCCTGCTCCGCGCGGACAGGGGCCCCAAGACGGCGCCGCCGCCGCCCGATCGGCGAGCATCCTGCGAAGAGCTTCAATGGCAGGCACAGCGCAGGCGCGGCACCTTCGGCAAATGGCGCCGTGGCTGGCAGCGATCCGGTGCCGGACGAGACCGCATCTTAAAGCGCCTGGGCCTGCTTCTGGGCAGGCACCGATAGCAAGAAGTCCCCCCTCATCCTGTCCTTCTCCCCGAGGGGAGAAGGGACGCCAGAACTATCCGCAGCGACAATTCTAGGGTCCTCTCTCCCAGCCGCATCCGCTTGCGGATGCGGCCACGCTGAGATGCCAGCTCGCCAAGGCGAGCTGGCGGGGAGAGAGACAGAGTGAGGGGGGACTCAGTTATTGCATAGACTGATCGCATCCCCCGCCGCCGCTTCGCCGCCCGAGACGACCTTTGCATAAAGCCCAAAGTTGGTATGGCCCCAGGTTCGTAGAAGCGCGGCCGGTATAGACATGCCGCGCCGGGCCGTACTCCGGATCGACGCTCGTGGCCTCGCACCGGGCCGTCTCCTTGAATACGCGCAGCGTCGCCGTGCCGCACGAAACGGTTTTGCCGCAGCCAGTGCCGCTCTTCCCAAGCAGGCAAGCCTTCGAAATAGACATTCGCCCGGAAGCGCAGCGGATCGAGATCGATGCCCGCGATCCGGGAAAGGTCGCGGACGCTTTCCAGGTTCACGATATGCAGCGCCTTATCGGCGATGTCGGTGAAGCTGTGGCCGGGAGCCGAAACGATGCGCGGCGGCCCAATCAGCTCCGGCTTTCATATAGGCCGCCAGGAATTGCTCGATCATCTGCCGGCCGAGCTTGGTCTGCAACACGCCGCGCGCAATCTGCCTTCCATCGCGGAACAGCGTCAGCACATGGCTTGCCTCGTCGAACGCGACGCCCAAGGCAGGCGAGCCGCTCATGCTGCATCAGTTGCAGGAAATGCATCTTCGGCAGCCATTTCGGGTTCTGCGCATCGAACCGTTTCGCGCCGTTCTCGATGGCATAGGCGCGGTCGAGCGGCATCCCTTCGCCCGCCGCAAGCGCAGCCTTCGGCAGAGCCGCGCCCGCCAGCCCCTTGACGGGGTAGCGCACAAGCGAAGCAATCTTTGGCACGGCAGTTATGGCGCAGGTCCTTTTCTTGTGCGCGAAGGTTGCCATATATCAACAAATCAGCGCGATCTTTCGTCTTAATATTGGCGGCGGCAAGCCGCAACGATCGAGGCAGCTATGAATTTCGAAAAACTCACCGACCGTTCCAAAGGGTTCTTTCAGTCCGCGCAATCGCTGGCTCTTCGCGAGGGCCACCAGCGGTTGATGCCGGAGCACCTCCTCAAAGTGCTGCTCGACGATAGCGAGGGGCTCGCCGCGGGGCTCATCACACGTTCGGGCGGCCGGCCCGAAGATGCGCTGGCGCGCGTCGAGCAGGCCCTGGCCAAGATACCGAAAGTTTCCGGAGCAGGCGCGGGCCAGCTCTATATCGCGCCGCAACTGGCGAAGGTCCTCGATCAGGCCGAGAAGATCGCCGAGAAGGCCGGGCGACAGCTACGTCACCGTCGAGCGGCTTCTGCTCGCCCTTGCCATGGAGAAGGAAGCCGAGACCGCGAAAATTCTGGCGGATGCCGGCGTCACGCCGGTTGGGCTCAATGCCGCGATCAACGATCTGCGCAAGGGCCGCACGGCCGACAGCGCATCGGCCGAGCAAGCCTACGACGCGCTCAAGCGCTACTCCCGCGACCTGACCGATGCCGCGGCGAAGGGGCAGCTCGATCCCGTCATCGGGCGCGACGAGGAAATTCGCCGCACGATCCAGGTGCTATCGCGCCGCACCAAGAACAATCCGGTTCTCATCGGCGAGCCGGGCGTCGGCAAGACCGCCATCGCGGAAGGCTTGGCGCTACGCATCGTGAACGGCGACGTGCCCGAGAGCCTGCGCGACAAGAAGCTCCTGGCGCTCGACATGGGCGCGCTCATCGCCGGCGCGAAATACCGCGGCGAGTTCGAGGAACGGCTCAAGGCGGTGCTGCAGGAGATCACCGCGGCCGAAGGCGGCGTCGTGCTTTTCATCGACGAACTGCACACGCTGGTGGGCGCCGGCAAGGCCGAGGGCTCCATGGATGCGTCCAACCTTCTGAAGCCGGCGCTGGCCCGCGGCGATCTGCACTGCGTGGGTGCTACCACGCTCGACGAATACCGGAAATACATCGAGAAGGATGCAGCACTCGCACGCCGTTTCCAGCCGGTGTTCATTCCCGAGCCGACGGTCGAGGACACGATCTCCATCCTGCGCGGCCTCAAGGAGAAATACGAGCTGCATCACGGCGTTCGCATCACCGATTCGGCGCTGGTCGCGGCTGCGACCCTTTCGAACCGCTACATTACGGACCGCTTCCTCCCCGATAAAGCCATCGACCTGATGGACGAAGCGTCAAGCCGGCTGCGCATGCAGGTCGACTCCAAGCCCGAGGAACTCGACGAACTCGACCGCCGGATCATCCAGCTCAAGATCGAGCGCGAAGCGCTCAAGAAGGAGAGCGATCAGGCGTCCAAGGACAGGCTCGCGCGGCTGCAAAAGGAAATCGCCGACCTGGAAGAGAAGTCGAGCAGCCTCGCCCGGCGCTGGAAGGAGGAGAAGGAGAAGCTCGCATCGGCCCAGAAGGTCAAGGAAGAGCTGGACGCGGCGCGCATCGAGCTTGAGCAGGCTCAGCGGCAAGGCGACCTCGCGCGGGCCGGCGAGCTGTCCTATGGCGTCATACCCGATCTGGAAAAACGGCTCAAGGCCATGGAAAACGCCGCGGATTCGCGCCGCGGCATGGTGGAGGAGGCCGTAACGCCCGACCACATCGCGGGCGTCGTGTCGCGCTGGACCGGCATCCCGGTTGAAAAGATGCTCCAGGGCGAGAAGGACAAACTCCTCCGGATGGAGGACGAGCTGGGCAAGCGCGTCGTCGGCCAGTCCGAGGCGGTGCATTCGGTTTCCACCGCGGTGCGGCGCGCCCGCGCAGGGCTCCAAGACCCGAACCGGCCCATCGGCTCGTTCATGTTCCTGGGCCCGACCGGCGTCGGCAAGACCGAGCTTTCGCGTGCGCTGGCCGGTTTCCTGTTCGACGACGACCAGGCCATGGTCCGCATCGATATGTCCGAATACATGGAGAAGCACTCCGTCGCCCGGCTGATCGGCGCCCCTCCCGGCTATGTCGGCTATGAGGAAGGCGGCGCGCTCACCGAAGCCGTGCGCCGGCGGCCCTATCAGGTCGTGCTGTTCGACGAGATCGAGAAGGCCCACCCGGATGTGTTCAACGTGCTGCTGCAGGTGCTCGACGACGGACGCCTGACCGACGGCCAGGGCCGGACGGTCGATTTCCGCAACACGCTCATCATCATGACCTCGAACCTTGGCTCCGAATATCTGAGCAATCAGCCTCCGGGCGAAGACGTGAACGCGGTCCGCGAGCAAGTCATGACGGTGGTGCGCTCGCATTTCCGGCCCGAATTCCTGAACCGCGTCGACGATATCCTGCTGTTCCACCGCCTGCGGCGCGACGAAATCGGAGCCATCGTCGAAATCCAGCTGAAGCGCCTGCAAAAGCTGCTCGAAGAGCGCAAGATCGTGCTCGACATCGACCAGAAGGCGCTGCATTGGCTCGGCGACGCGGGTTACGAGCCAGCCTATGGCGCCCGGCCCCTCAAGCGCGTCATTCAGCGCGCGCTGCAAGACCCGCTCGCGGAGATGATCCTGTCCGGCGCGGTCAAGGACGGCGACAAGGTGCGCGTCACCGCCGCGTCCGATGGCCTTATCATCAACGGCAGGGCCTTCCACCTCGCCGCATAGTATTCGCTAACGCCGTGGCCGGGCTCGCCCCGGCCACGATGCTGAAGCACTCCTTCCGGTGGCGCGCGCGTTGATGCTAAACCGCGATTGCGAAGGAAGGCAGCCTGCGGCTCGACCCTCCGGGCATCGAGGCCTCGCTCGACGGAATTTTCTCGCCCCTCTGCAGCCGGCAAGATAAGTAATACCGGCCGCTCCGGTGCAACGCCCGCCATCGCGAGGTGGACTTAGCTACCGTGGCTGCCCGGAAGCAATCGCGCAAGCCAGGTGCTGGGTCTACTTCGAGTTAAGGAAGTGTTCGTGCCGCTTACAGCCCAGATATGCTAAGAAGAAACTCACCCAGCCGCAGCGTGAGCCTTGGCTTTTCAACGCCATCAAGCAGCTAACTCGATAGGTTGAAGGTCAGCTTTGAAGCCAAGCTTGGCTAGTTGAGCAACCAGGTGCTTGGCCTTTTGTTCAGGCGGGCGGCGATCGAAATAACCAACCCCGAGATCCCGGTGTTCGACGCCATCCTTGAGCATGTGATAAATCGCCGTGAGCATCGAGGCAGCCACCGCGCAGATTGCTTTCTTGGGGCCACCCCTGGCCTTGAGACGGTTGAACTGCGCCTTGTAGTAGCTGTCTTTCTTTTTGACGGCGGCCCAGGCGCATTGGACGAGCATGGCCTTGAGCCAGGGGGCGCCTTTGCGAAGCCTAGAGGATTTGCGCTTGCCCGCACTTTCGTTCTGGCCGGGGCATAAGCCCACCCAACTGACGAGATGCCCATCGGTTGCAAACCGGCTCATATCGGTCCCAATCTCAGAAAGGATCCCGGTTGCCGCCAGGCCCGCGATGCCTGGGATGGTATCCACAAGCGCAATCAGATCGCGAAAGGAGCCGTGGCCTGCGGCGGCCGCCTCCTCGTCAAGCCCGGCGATTGCCGCATCCACCTGAGCGTCGATCTCGCCAATGGAAGCAGCCAGGGCATCGTACTGACCGAGGTGAAGCCGCAGCAGGAACCGGTGATGCTCCGTCAGCCGGCCGTGCAGCGCATCGTAGAGCTCTTTGGGCGAGGCTTTGATCCGCCGGTCAGCCAGCTGCGCCAGTTTCCGGGGATCGCGCACGCCCGCAATCATTTGCGCTCAAGTAGCGCGCCGTGCGGTAGCGCGCCGCTTAAATGCCTCGATCATCCGCCGCCCGGACAGCCCCATGATCTCGCTGATCACCGAATCGAGCTTGATGTTGGCCTCTTCGAGCGTCTTCTGCATCCGCTGTATATGCCGCGTTTGTTCGCGGCCCAGCTGCTTGCGCGTGCGCATCAGCGAGCGCAGTTCCTGGAGCTTCGCCCCCGGAACGAAGCTCGCCTTTTAGCGGCGCGCTACCGCACGGCGCGCTACTTGAGCGCAAGATGAGGCCGAAGGCCACCAGATCGGCGATCCAGGTGGCATCGTTCACATCCGTTTTGCGGCCGGGCACGTTCTTGATGTGGGCCGCATTGGCCAAAATCAGTTCGAACTTGCCATCGCTCAGGATATTCCACACGGGCTTCCAATAGACCCCGGTGGCCTCCATAGCGACATGCGTACAGCCGCTCTGCGTCAGCCAGGCCAGCAGCGCCTCAAGGCCGGCTGTTGTGGTCTCGAAGGTCCGGCATTCCCGCGAAACCTTCCCGCGGGCAACGATACGCACGCAGGCAACAACCGTCTCCTTGTGCACATCGAGGCCGGCAACACGCTTATGCATGACTTCCATCGGGTTCTCCCTCGGCTGCCGCCAGCGTGGGGACCTCATCAAGAATGAATTCTAAGAAACGTGCTCCCAGAGCATGGCTGCTCCTTGGCTCCATTGGGGGTGATCGAGGCGCCCCGGATCCAACTTAATGACGGGCTCTTGCGCACCATTCATAGGCCGATCTCTGTGCCAGCGGCCCGCCGTATATAGCCCACCCCCTCTGAGCAAGAAAGTTTCAGTCATGGGGGCCGGCAACACTGGCTGGTGCGAAACTTAATGCGAACTTGGTAAACGCGGAGACCTCGTATTTTATGCCGCAGCATTTTTGCGAATCTTTTGCCGATTTAGGTCGATTTCTGCGTCTGCAGAATCCCTTTAAATATACGCGCAACTTTCAAATTAACCAATCGCGCGCGGCTAAAGGCGGGCGCGGCTGCGCATATTTTTTACTATAATCAATGACTTGACGTGAGCCGGCGAGCTATTAACCGCCGATTAAAAGACTTGTGCTATATTGTATGAAATTTAAAGAGCGGCACGAAACCCCGGAAAAGCCGCTGGAATGCGTTAACAAGAGGTAACCGAAGGTGCGTCAGAGACCCATATCAGCCGCCAAAAGCCCTGACCGTTCCGGCCCAACACCCCTTATCGCGAGGGGGCCGCTTCGGGGCGATGCCCCTCGCAACCACGCAGAACGGCCGGAGCTTGCGGCGATCGGAATAACCCCGGCCTACACCCAGCCCATGGGCCAGCCGTTCGGCGATGAAACCGCCAGCTCGCACGGCGGTGCGGGTAACCGGCGCGAGCCGGCGGCGGCAGCGGCAAGCAGTATCGCCGCCGCTGCAACTTGCGGAAGGTGCGCGGAGCCCCCAATCGCGCATTCCGCGGCTACCGATAGGAACGGCACTGCCGCTGGTAAGGCTCTAGCGTTCGTACCGCTCAGCATTCGGGATAGAACCCCGGCAGACGCACCGTAGATCGCGCCGGCGAGCAACGGCACGCCCAAGGCGAGCCCCAGAGACGCGGGCAATGCGGCTGGCCCCTGTCCCCCGGCTGCGATGGCGGCGCACAAAAGCGCGGATGCCCCCCAGACGTGCCACATTTGCCACCGTGGCAGGCGCAAGCAGCCATGCCCGGCCTTCATCACGGCAACCGCCGCCAGCGCGAGGCCCGCAAGTGCGCATTCTTGTAAGCCCAGCGGCCTGCATAGCCCTGCCATGGCTATGCCCGCGGCGAGCAGCAGTATCGCGTCCCCCTGGCTATAGCCCCGCATTCGCGCCATCCGGCGTATCGTGAGCGCCAGCAGCGCCCCGGCTGGCAGCAGGAGAGCCGCACCTGCCCCCAGGACAGCGGAGGCCGCCAGGACCAGGGCCAGAGTGAAGGCATCGTGCAAGGCGAGGTCCTGCGGTGCCGCGCGGGAAGGTGAAGCCGCGCTTTCCGCGAAACGGCCCGCGATACGGGCGCCAGCCCACGAGGCAAAGGCCGCCGCCATGCCGAATGCGGCGCCAGCGGCCCAGGGATCGCCGCTGGCGCCAGCGGCGGTCAGCAGGGGACAGTGCCGCCGCTTGGCCGGCCAGGCAGGCCATTACCCCCGCCGCATACGCAATCCCGGCCGGGGATGCCGGTATGCGTGAGGGAAGGGATTGCCGCGATTTGCGCCGTGCTCCGCGCCCGCGCCATGCCAGGGAGCCAAATGACGTTGCAATCCGCCCTGAGAGCGGCGCCGGATGCTTGTCCACCGTTCCTGCTCATTTGCCGATCCCGTCTGGAAACGCGGTTGCGATGCCGCTAACATTAAATTCCGGTATGGCGTGCAGGGAGAGGCCGTCTCGCCCGCTCTATGCCAAACTTCCGTGGCAGGGACGATACAGGGGGCGTTATCGCGGCCCTAGTTACTGTTTTGATACCAGCCCGCGCGAGAGGCGATACGGGGCAAGCTTTAGGCATGAGAATTCTCGTCATTGAGGACGATCCCGGTGGGCGAGACATGCTCGCCCAAGGCTTGGCCGAATGCGGCCATGAGGCCGTTTGCGCCGCGGATTTCGCGGAGGGGCTCGCCCTCGCCGGGGCGGAGGATTTCGATGTGCTCATCGTCGACCGTATGTTGCCGGGCGGCGATGGACTCGACATCGTAAGCTCCTTGCGCGCGCAAAAGATCATGACGCCCGCTGTTTTTCTCACCGCCTTGAACGAGGTGGACGACCGGATCGCGGGCTTGCGCGCGGGCGGCGACGATTACGTGGCCAAGCCCTTCTCATTTCACGAACTTCTGGCGCGCCTCGAAGCCATTATCCGCCGGAAGCAAGCCGCGCCGGAGACGGTTTTGCGCGTTGGCGATCTGGAGATGAATTTGCTATCGCAGAACCGTGAAGCGCGCCGGCACCGGGATTGTGCTCCAGCCGCGCGAGTTCCGCCTGCTTGAGTTTCTGATGCGCCACGCCGGCCAAACCGTCACCCGCACCATGCTGCTCGAAGGCGTGTGGAAATACCGCTTCGAGCCCGAGACCAAGATTATCGACGTGCAAATGAGCCGGCTGCGCCAGAAGATCGACCGGGGATTCGAAACTCCACTCATACAGACGGTGCGCGGCTCTGGATACTGCATCAGTGCGGATTAGACTTCGCCATACCACCACCTTCCGGCTGATGGTGTTTGCGAGCCTCGCCTTCATCGCGGTGGGCGGAGCGGTGTTCGGCTTCTTGTATTGGAGCATGCTGTTCGTCATCGACGGCCAGATCGGCGGTGCACTTCATCGCGAGGTAAGCGACATGACCGCGGCCTACGAGAAGGGCGGCTACGAACGCCTGCGCCAGACCGTCGCGGGCCGGGCCTCGCCGCACGAAGATACAGTGCGCATCTATCTGCTCATCGGCCCGGACAGCACGCTCACTGGCAATCTGAAGGAATGGCCCGCACACGCGCCAGCGCCCGGGATTGCCGCGGATACCGAGGTGCGCCATGCGGCGAAGGCGGCCCGTGTCCGCACACTCCAATTCGCCGATGGTAGCCGTCTTCTCGTAGGGCGCGCGCTCACCGAGCGCAGTAATTTCCAGGCCATCGCCGCGGAATCGCTCCTGAGCGTGCTTGCGGCGGACTTGCTGCTAGGCACGGCTGCCGGTGCGCTGCTCGCGCTTTATGCGCGGCGCCGTCTGGGCCAGATCAACGCCATCGCGGACGAAGTGCTCGAAGGCAATCTTTCGGTGCGCATCGCCGTTGGCGAGGGTGGCGACGAATACGATCACCTGGCTCAGAACATCAACGCCATGCTCGACCGGATTCAACGGCTCGTGGCTACCGTGCGCGGCGTATCCGAGAACATCGCGCACGATCTGCGCACGCCGCTAAACCGCCTGCGCGGCAGGCTGGAAGTAGCGTTGATGGCGCCCCGTTCGCCGGAAGAGTATGAAGCCGTTTTGAAGCGCGCCATCGCGGAGTCCGACACGATCGTCGATACATTCAACGGCATCCTGAAAATCGCGCGGATCAAGGCAGGCGCGCTTTCGCTGCCGCACTCTCCCGTCAATCTGGCAGAGGTGATGGAGGAACTCACCGATCTTTACGAGGCTTTCGCCGAGGAAAGCGGCGTTACCATCGAAGCGAAGCCTAGCCCGGTGGAAGGGGTTTACGTTTCAGGCGATCCGCATCTGATTTCGCAGGCGGCGGCGAACCTCCTCGACAACGCCATCAAGTACTCGCCGAATGGCGGGCGGGTCGTGATTTCGGCCGCCGCCGGCCCCGATGGCGCAAGCCTAACCGTCGCGGACAACGGCCCGGGAATTCCCGAAGGCAAGCGAACTGCAATCCTGGACCGTTTCGTCAGGCTCGATTCAACAGCAGGCAAACAGGGCTTCGGCCTTGGCCTGAGCTTCGCGGCCGCGGTTGCGGAGTGGCATGGGGCGAACCTTGAGCTCAAGGATAACATGCCCGGGCTTCGGGCAACGTTGCACTTCCCGGCGTCACACAGTCCGGTTAAGCCACGGCCGGGGCATGCATACGATACGGCACGCCCGCAGAAATGAGCGCTCCAAGCTTACGAACCTCATCCCGGTACAGTTGCGGAGAGACGCGGAATAAGCCCTGCGGACCGGAACGCGCGCGGGGAGGCGCGTTCCGGTCTTGCCGTGCGCGTCAGGCTGCGTTTTCCAGCAGCAGCATGCCCGCTCCAGTATTGGAAATCGGGATGTGATAGTTGCGCGCGATCTCCGTCACCTTGCCCGTCAGCGCGCCGCGCATGGCGAGCCACAGGATGAATTCCGCACCTTGGGCGCCCGCCTCGCGGACGAGATCCACGGTCGACATCTTGGTCAGCGCCTCCGGCTCGTTCACGATCTTGTTCATGCACATCAGGTCGAATTCCTTGTTGATGAATCCGGCCCGCTTGCCGTCGAGCTGATGCGACAGGCCGCCCGTGCCGAGAACGACAACCTTCAGGTCTTCGGGGAAGGAGGAAATGGCCTTGCCGATGGACTGGCCGAGCCGGTAGCAGCGCGACGGCGAAGCGATGGGGTGCTGCACCGTGTTGATGCTGATCGGGATGGCCTTGATCGGTGTTGCGTCGCGGTCCGGCCAGAACAGCTGCATCGGCACGGTGAAGCCGTGATCGACCACCATTTCCTGGCAGGAGCAAACGTCGAACTCGTCCTCCACCAGCTGGTCGATGATGTGCCAGGAGAGCGCCGGATTGCCTTCGAAAGAAGCGATGGTCGGGATGCCCCAGCCCTCGTCCTGGTTCACATATTCGTAGGCGGCGCCGATGGCGAAGGTCGGCATTTTGTCGAGGAAGAAGTTCGAGCCATGGTCGTTGTAAAAGACGATGGCGATGTCCGGCTTCACCTCGCCGAGCCATTTGTGCACCGGCGGATAGCCGTCGAAGAAGGGCTTCCAATACGGATCGCTGTGAAGTTTCCTGGCGATGGCATTGCCGACAGCCGGGATGTGGGATGTGGTTATCCCGCCAACGATTTTGGCCATTTCCTTATTCTCCCTGCCTGGCGAGCATTGCTTTGAAATCGTCCTTGGTCATGCCCGTCTGCTGCGCGCCGACATCCTGCACGTCCAGGCCGAAAATCCCGGCAAATTTGGCGAGATAGTAGATGTTGCCGCCGGCATCGATCAGGTCGAGCACGGAGCGCTTGCGGATGGCCTCCTTCTGCTGCTCGTTGAGGCCGTATTTCGTCATGTAGGCCTCTTCGTCGCGCTTGAAGGCGTCGCGGTTCTCTTGCGCGTTGAAGGAGTAACACATCTTGTTGAGCGCGTAGCCCTTCATGGCCTCGCGGCCATCGAAGATGATCGTGCCCGGAATCGGGGTCGTTAGATTTCCGTAGCTCATGGTTTTACCTGCTTCCTCCTCCTGCGTACTTATTTACTTCCAGTACAACCTCCGGGGATTGTCCACCAGCAGGGCGGCTTGCTTCTCGCTGGTTGTGGCAATGCGCGGAATGACGTCGACGAGCTTTCCGTCGTCCGGCATATGCGATTTCATGTTCGGATGCGGCCAGTCGGTGCCCCACAGCACGCGGTCCGGGAAGCGGTCCACGAGTGTGTGCGCGAAAGGCGCCACGTCCGCATATTCGGGCGGGCCGCTTACCGACAGCCGCTCGGGGCAGCTCACCTTGCTCCAGATGTTCGAATTCTCCGCCATCAGATCGATGAAGCGCTGGAAATCGGGATGCTGCACGCCCTTGGCGATGTCGGGCCGCCCCATGTGGTCGACGACGATGACCGTTGGCAGTTGCTTGAGGAACGGGGTCAGCCCCTCCAGATCCTGCGCCTCGAAATAGACGACGATGTGCCAGCCGAGCGCGGCGATCTTGTCCGCGATCTTGAAGAAGACCTCGCGGGGTGTGGCGTCCACCAGCCGCTTGACGAAATTGAAGCGCACGCCGCGCACGCCCGCCTCGTGCAATTCGGCCAGCTCGTCCATTGAGATATCCGGGGCAACCGAGGCGACACCGCGCGCCAGCCCGGCCGCGCTGCGCAGCGCATCCACAAGTGCAGCGTTGCCGTTGCCGTGGCAGGTGGCTTGCACGATGACGTTGCGCTCGAAACCGAGGAAATCGCGCAGGGCGAAGAGCTTTTCCTTGGGCGCGTCGCAGGGCGTGTATTTGCGCTGCGGCGCATAGGGAAACACTGCGGCGGGACCAAAGACGTGGCAGTGAGCGTCAACCGAGCCCGGCGGCGGCGTATAGGCCGGCTTGGACGGGTTGGCGTGGAATGGCAGATAATCGGCGTCCATATCGAAACCTTATCTTTTAGCGCCCGAACACAACGCCATCGAACAGCTTGCGGGCCGTTCGCAGCAACGACGCACTTTGCACCGCGCCCACCTCGTCAAGCTCGACGCGGACGGTCATCTCGCCGGTTGGATGCTCGATGCTGAGCACCTTAGTGTGCGCGCTACCGCCCTTCCGGCTGCTTGAGCGCAGGTTCCGCCCTTCCGGCACGCGCGCGAGCGCCGCCGCGGGCGAGCCCGGCAGCATGCAGGCAGTTGCCACGCTCACCGCGCCGAGCACACCGATGGAGGCGTGGCAACGGTGGGGAATAAAGGTGCGCGTCGAAACGGTCCCGCCGGCGGAAGGCGCGCTCACCATGCTCATTTTCGGCACGGACTTTTCGCGCACATCGCCAAGGTTCATCATCGGGCCGGCCTTCAGCCGGATCGACTCCAGCCGCGCCTTCAGCTCCGCATTAGCCTCAAGCGCCTCGCGCGTTTCGCTGCCCGTAATGCCGAGATCGCTGGCGCGCATCACCACCACCGGCATGCCGTTGTCGATCAGCGTCGCCTCGACGCCGTCGATAACGTCCACAGGCCGCCCTGTGGGCAGGAGAGCGCCGCAACTCGAACCGGCGGTATCCTCGAATGTGATGTAAATCGGAGCGGCGGTGCCCGGCACGCCGTCGATGCGCGCATCGCCTTGGTAGGCGACCACGCCGCCCGGAGTCTTGATGAGCGCCTCCGCGGTCTGGCCAGTGTTTTCCATATAAATGGTCACGGGCGTCTCGCCGGGCTTGGCTGCGACCAGGCCGCGCTCGATGGCGAAAGGCCCAACGCCCGCTAGGATATTCCCGCAGTTCTGGGCGTCCGTCACAACCGGCTCGTTCACGAAGACCTGCAGGAACAGATAGTCCACATCCACGCCGGGCCGCGCGGAACGCTTCACCACCGCGACTTTCGAGGTGAGCGGGTCCGCTCCGCCCAGCCCATCGATCTGGCGCGCATCGGGCGAGCCCATCGCGGCGAGCAGGAAGGCATCGCGCGCCGCCGTATCCTGGGGCAAATCCCACGCGAGGAAATAGCCGCCCTTGGACGTGCCGCCGCGCATCCACATGCAGCGGGCCGAGCTATTACCCGCTGTTGCAGAGGGATGTATCATAGTCATAGGGCGTTACCCCTCATCCTGTCCTTCTCCCAATGGGAGAAGGTACGCCTGAATAGGGCGCTGAGCGGGCAACACGTGGCGGACCACCGGTTCTGAGGACTAGACATATTTCAGCCCCTTCTCAGCCAGCCGCTGCCGCATGCTGTAGATGTCGAGGCCCAGCTCGCCCGAAGCCAAGCGCCTGCGCTTGCTTTCCTCGTTGGCGAGGCGCGCGCGGGCTTTTTCCAGCACGGCGGCGGCGTCCTCGCGGCGGACCACGCACACGCCATCGTCATCGGCGACGATCGCATCGCCTGGATTGATGAGCGCACCCGCGCAGACCACAGGCACGTTCACCGAGCCCAAGGTCTCCTTGACGGTCCCTTGCGCGCACACCGCTTTCGACCAGACCGGAAATTGCATCTCCGTCAAGTCGCGGATATCGCGCACGCCGGCATCGATCACAAGCCCCACGCCGCCGCGCGCCCGCATCGAAACAGCGAGCAGGTCGCCGAAATAGCCGGCATCGGAGGACGACGTTGGCGCAACCACCATCACGTCGCCTTTGCGGAGCTGCTCCACCGCGACATGGATCATCCAGTTGTCGCAGGGCGGGATCGATACGGTAACGGCCGATGCCGCGATGCGCGCGCCGGCATAGATCGGCCGCATGTAAGAGGCGAGAAGGCCGATGCGGCCTTGCGCCTCGTGCACCGTCGCTACGCCGCATTCAGCCAGCCCGGCGATAATCGCGGCATCGGCGCGCTCGATGTTCTGGACAACGACGTTCATCACAGCTCATCCACCGTGCGCGGGAATACCGACTGGAACCCTTCCGCATATTTCGCCGCCCGCCCGCCGGACTGGCCGCCGGAATTGCGCGTAAAATGGTTGGCGCGATTTTGCGCGAGATTGGTGTAATAGGTCCAAAGGTGCTGCTGCCCTTCCATCGACTCGATGGCGGCGCGCTTCATGTCCCACACATCGGTGATGTCGAGGAATACATCCGGCTTCCAGTTCATTTGCTCGGTCTGGTGCGGCTCGAACAAGTAAAGCTGCGGGGCGCCAAGCACTTTTTCGCCTGGATTGTGGCCCCAAGCCTGCGCGATCATCCGGCATTCGAGCGCGATCTTCGTCGAATACATATGATCGGTGTTGTACGGGTCCCAGAGCGAATGGCTCATCATGAAGGTGGGCTGGACCTTCCGGATCAGATCGGCGAGGCGGAACTTGGCTTCCCGGTCCAGTTCCAGCGGATAGTCGCCGCAATCGAAGAATTGAATATCGTGGGCGTTCAGGGCCTTGGCGGCGGCCTCCGCCTCTTTCCGGCGCTCGGTTTTGACATGTTCGAGCGTGCAGCCCGGCTGCTTCCAGAGCTTGGCCGATTCTCCGCGTTCACCATAAGACAAGCAAACGATAGTTACGTCGTAGCCCTTCTTCTGGTGAAGAGCGATAGCACCGCCGGCGCGCCATACAAAATCAGCCGAGTGTGCGCTGATAACCAGCGCAGTTTTTCTGCCTGCCATTATAACGTTTCCTTCACGCAGGTTGAACTGCCCTGCTCCGTTGCCAGGTATATTTCGCCCGCAAGCGCGGTTTTACCATTCCATTCTTACCCGGACGGTATAAGGTTTTGCTATAGGCCTGCCAAAAGGCTGGCGGAGCAAGAGGCGCTCATGTGGGAGCAAGCACCGAATTTGCGGCATCTGGCTGCGTTCCTGGAGGTGGCCGAACGGCGCAACATCAGCCAGGCTTCCGAGCATATCCATCTTTCGCAGCCCGCCATCACACAAGCCATCGCGAAACTGGAGCTGGAGCTTGGGGTCGAGCTTTTCGAGCGCGGTCCCGCCGGCATGGAGCCCACGGAGCCCGGCAAACTCTATGCCGCGCGGGTGAAGTGCGCTTTGGGCTACTTGCAGGCCGGCGCCCGCGAAACTCTGCGGATCGCAGCCAAGAAGAAAAGCGGCGGATTTGTCAATTTCGACCGCTTGCTGACGGTCGCGCAATTGCGTGCGCTGGCCGCCGTGTCGAGGACCAGCAATTTCAGCCTCGCCGCCCGCGAAACGGGCATCTCCCAGCCGTCGCTCCACCGCGCCGCGCGCGATCTGGAGCGCCTATGCGGCGTTATGCTGTTCGAGAAAACGAAAAGGGGCATCGAGCTGACCGAGCCCGCGGAGGCGCTGGCGCTGCATGCGAGGCTCGCGTTCGCGGAGCTTCGGCAAGGGTCCGCCGAAACCGGCGAGTGGTCGGGCCTCGATCCAGGCAGCATCGTCCTCGGCAGCCTGCCGCTGGCGCGGACCCATGTGCTGCCGGCCGCGCTGAACGCGCTGGGCCGCGAAAAGCCCAGGGTCAATGTGCGCGTTTTTACGGGGCCTTACGACGATCTCCTGTACCAGCTGAGGCATGGCGAGATCGACCTGATACTGGGCGCGCTGCGCTTTCCGCTCCCCATCGGCGACATCGTTCAGACCGCTTACTTCAGCGATCCGCTGGCGATCCTCGCGCGCGCCGGGCACCCGCTGACGCAAAAAAACGCGGTGACGCTCGAAGATCTTAAAGAATTCCCCTGGGTGTTGCCGCCAGAGGGGGCGCCGGCGCGCCACTATTTTGAGATGGCATTCGGGGCTGTCCTGCGCGAGTGCCCTTACGGCATCGCCGAATCCAGCTCGTCGGTGCTCATTCGCGGCCTGCTCTTGGAAAGCGACCGGCTGGCCATCATGTCGGCGCACCAATTGCGTCATGAGGTTAAGCGCGGCGAGATTGCCGTTCTGTCCATCGCCATGCCGGAAAGCGCGCGCCAGATTGGCGTGACCGTGCGTGCGGGCTGGCGCCCCACCGCGACGCAGGAGGCGTTTCTCAAGCATCTGCGCGCTGCCTGTGAAATGGAAGGGTTTTAGGGCTACCCAGGGGACCAGGCAAACGCCAGCAAATGAATGACAAGGCTGCTCGCTGGGAGTTCAGCCGCTCCCCTGCGGCAGCGAATGACGCGATTGGGAATGAAGCCCCATCAACTTATTGTCTTTCGCCGCGCTTGCCCTTATAGAGGTGGTTTGAAACACCCCGAGTGCCGAAGGTTCGCAGCGCTTGCTCGCCGCACAATCGCGCTCACCTAGTAGCAAACTAAGAGAAGAACCATGGCGGAGCTTATAGAATTGAAGGCAACCGCGCGCGAAGGTACCGGCAAGATGGCCAATCGCGCGCTCAGGAAGCAGAAAAAGGTCCCGGCTGTCGTTTACGGCGGCGAGGCTGACCCGGAGAACGTGACGCTCGAATACAAGGCCGTGTGGCAGAACTATCAGACCGGGCACTTCCTCTCGACGGTCTATCTGCTAGACGTGGACGGCAAGCAAGAGCGCGTGATCCCACGCGACGTGCAGGTCGATCCCGTGCGCGATTTCCCGATCCATGTGGATTTCATGCGCGTCAGCAAGTCCTCACGAATCGACGTGGCCGTGCCCGTGCATTTCGTGAACGAGGAAGCCTCGCCCGGCCTCAAGCGCGGCGGCGTGCTGAACATCGTCCGGCACGAGATCGAACTCTCCTGCCCGGCGGATTCGATCCCCGAGAGCCTTATCATCGATCTCACCGGCCTCGAAATCGGCGATAGCATTCACATCTCGGCCGTGAAACTTCCGGCTGGCGTCACGCCTGTGATCGCCGCTCGCGACTTCACAGTCGCCTCGGTCGCTGGTGCTGCCGCCCTGAAGCCTGAGGCTACAACCGAAGCCGGCGCCGAAGAGGCGAAGGAAGAATAACGTCACGTTTTTTGCATCTGCTCCGGCATCGGTGATGGAAGAGACGGGAAACAGATCATGAAACTGATCGTCGGACTGGGCAATCCAGGTGATAAATACGCGGGCAACCGTCATAACATTGGCTTTATGGCGGTTGACGAGATCGCGCGCGGCTACTCCTTCGGGCCTTGGAAAAAGCGCTTCCAGGGCTTGGCGGCGGAGGGCCAGATCGGCACCGAAAAGTGCATCCTGCTCAAGCCGGCGACCTACATGAACGAGAGCGGGCGCGCTGCCGGCGAAGCGATGCGCTTCTACAAGCTCACGCCCGCGGACGTGATAGCTATCCACGACGAACTCGACCTGAAGGCTGGCATGGTGCGGGTGAAAACCGGCGGCGGCAATGCTGGCCATAACGGCTTGAAATCGCTTTCCGCCTATATCGGCAACGACTACAAGCGCGTGCGGCTCGGCATCGGGCATCCCGGTGACAAGGCGCTGGTCGTCAACTACGTGCTGCAGGATTTCGCCAAGGCGGACAAGGAATGGCTTGTGCCCTTCCTCGACGGCATTGCGCGCGGCATGGATCGGCTCGTGGAAGGAAGCGAAGCTGCTTTTTTAAGTGAAGCCGCCCGCGGGCGCGTGGCGGCGAAAATGAACGGCGCATCCGCTCCTGCTGCTGCAAAAATAAGCAAACCGGCGCCCAAAATTGAGGCAGCTCACAAAGCCGAGAAAAGCCTGGAGGACGCGGTCGCAGCCGCTGTCGCCGCTTCGACCCCGGGGAGGGTCGTGATCCCGGCGGTTACTCACGGAGGAACCGCCAGCGGCGCAGTTGCAAGGGTAGTCATGCTGCCCGAACCGGAGCGCGCGCCCCAAAAGCCCGCGGAGCCTGCCCCGGCGCCGCGTGTCGAAGCAACCCCGGTCCCGGTGAAGGAGGCTGCCCCGCAGCCGGCCGTGGCCCAGCCAGCCCCGGTTAAAAAAGAGGCAGCCGCGCAACCGGCCTCGCCCTCCGTGCAAAAGATCGCGCCAGCGCCGCAAAAGAAGGGCGGATTATTCGGCTGGCTGTTCAATAAGCGCATCCGCGGCGGCGCAAGTCATTAAAGGACGCGAACAGAATCTCCATGGGTTTTAAGTGTGGCATCGTTGGATTGCCGAACGTCGGCAAATCCACTCTCTTCAACGCGCTCACGCAAACGGCGGCGGCGCAGGCGGCGAACTATCCTTTCTGCACCATCGAGCCGAACGTCGGCGAGGTGTCCGTGCCGGACGAGCGGCTGGAGAAAATCGCCGCCGCCGCGAAGTCGCAGAAGATCATCCCGACGCGGCTGACCTTCGTCGACATCGCGGGGCTGGTGCGCGGCGCATCCAAGGGCGAGGGCCTCGGCAACCAATTCCTCGCCAATATCCGCGAGTGCGACGCCATCGCCTATGTGCTGCGCTGCTTCGACGACGGCGACGTGACCCATGTCGAGGGCCGCGTCGATCCGATCGCGGACGCGGAAACGGTCGAGACAGAGCTTATGCTGGCCGATCTCGAAAGCCTTGAGCGCCGCCGCACCGCCGCCGAGAAGAAGGCGAAGGGCCAGGACAAGGAAGCCAAGGCTCTGCTCGCGCTCATCGACATCGCGCTTAAATACGTGTCCGAGGGCAAGCCCGCGCGCCTCGCCCTTGCCGAAATTCCGGAATCGGAGCATCAGGCGTTCCAGCAATTGCAGCTGCTGACCTCGAAGCCTGCCCTTTACGTCTGCAACGTGGACGAGGCGCACGCCGCCACCGGCAACGCCTACTCGAAATCGGTTTTCGAGCACTTCGGCGGCGAAGGCGTGGAGGACGTCGTGATCTCGGCCCAGATCGAGGCCGAGCTTGCCCAGCTCGACGAGGAAGAGCGCAAGCTTTATCTGGCCGAGCTTGGGCTGGAAGAGCCAGGGCTCAACAAGCTGATCGCGGCAGGCTACCGGCTGCTGGGCCTCATCACCTATTTCACCGCCGGCCCGAAAGAGGTCCGCGCCTGGACAATCACCAAGGGCACTGCCGCGCCGGGCGCCGCAGGCGTGATCCACACCGACTTCGAGAAGGGCTTCATCCGCGCCGAGACCATCGCCTACCGCGACTTTGTGACGCTGGGCGGCGAGACGGGCGCGAAGGAAGCCGGCAAAATGCGCCTCGAAGGCAAGGAGTACACAGTGCAGGACGGCGATATCATGCACTTCCGCTTCGCGAATTAGCGCAGCATCCAAGGGCAGCAAGTTTTATCGCGGCTTGTGGTCCCTGACTAATCTGCTTGGCTACAGGAATATCCGTGCAAACGGCCTTGGCCTACCCCATTCGTTTTCCCTAGACACCGCGAACAGAGCGGCGGCTGCGCCCCCCCTTGGGTATGCAGCATTCGGACGTGCCCTTCAGCTTCCTTAGTATTTTCAATCTGCCCGGCGATGGTCACCAAAACAGCTCTTGGCTGGAGGGGTAGCGCTTTCGAAAGTTAGTGGATAATGAGGCAGCTCAGCTTGTGGTTGATTTTCTCCTGTTCTATGTTATTGGTTGCGGTGAATGGGTGTAACGTCGGCTACTCATTCTGAATGGCAAGCGGAGGGCGACATCAAACGGAACTACGATCAAGTATAGACATACGAGATAATCGTTAGGAACTCGCTAGTTTGTGTGGCAATTGCTATGGCAGCGCAAAAATTGGAGGCGATCTACAATGGGTATCATATTTAAGGCTCCAGCAATACTGATTTATATCGTTTGTGGACTATGGGGGTTAATTATTTGTTTCGGGATAGTTTCCAATGCCTTTGGACAAGTTGTTGCAATGTTATCTTTATTACTTGCGCCAGCCCTGCTGGGTTTAGCGCCGTGGTACGCAGGCATTTCACAGGGAGACTGGTTCCCGTTGTTACTTACCTATGGCGGGACCCTTGGAGCATCTGTCCTTTTTGGGTTAGGTTCAATGATTGACGGGAACCGCTAGGTTCTCCATGTCTGGTTCAGCTGAGCGCAACCCCGGCTTGCGGGGAGGACACACGGGGGCGGCCATTGTTGTTGCAATTGTGGTAAGTATTATCTTCTACACCCTCTATAGGTTATTATTTTCTTTTGTTGTTGGTACTTATGCGTCTTATGATCCTGCTTTTGCGAATGGGATTGGATCTCTGGTGCTTATAGCTTTTGGATCGAGCGTGCTTGCACTTGTTGCAGGAGTGGCCGCCGCACGGAAGCTGTTCCCCAGGGCTGACGCAACCGGTTTATTCTATGGCGTGGCAACATTCGTGACATTGGATGGTATTTTAACAGTTTTTCGGGAACTCGGTCGGATAGATGGGAATTGGATTTTCGTTGCTATCGACATTCTAGTTGCGGCCGTTTCCGTTTTCGCGATCTGGGCCTTACTGGCTGACGCTTAGCACTCCTCAGCCATTGCCTGCGCTTTCCTCAGCGTGCTCAAATTCACTCATTTCTCCAATACCGCTTCACGACAAGGCAAAGCGTTGCGCGCGAGACCCTTTCCTGCGGAAAAAACCAGCATAAACCCGGCATACACTTGCGGCGGCGCCAGCTCCGGCTGAAGCTTCCCGCCATGAGTGATGATTCGAAGCCGATGCTGGACGCCGGAGACGATTTGCTGTGCGCAATCGAGGGGCGGCGCTTTGGCGCGATCCTCGCCGATCCGCCGTGGCAGTTTCAGAACAAGACGGGGAAGGTGGCGCCGGAGCACCAGCGGCTCAATCGCTATTCCACGCTCTCGCTCGATGAGATCAAGGTGCTGCCGGTAGCTGAGGCCGCGGCGGCCACGAGCCACCTCTATTTGTGGGTGCCGAACGCGCTCCTGCCCGAGGGCCTCGCGGTGATGGAGGCTTGGGGCTTCTCCTACAAATCGAACCTCGTCTGGCATAAGATTCGCAAGGATGGCGGGCCGGACGGGCGCGGCGTGGGCTTCTATTTCCGCAACGTGACCGAGATTTTGCTATTCGGCGTGCGCGGCAAGAACGCGCGGACGCTGGCGCCGGGCCGCCGCCAGGTGAACTACCTCGCCACGCGCAAGCGCGAGCACAGCCGCAAGCCCGACGAGCAATATGGGCTGATCGAAGCCTGCTCGGCGGGCCCATTCCTGGAGCTTTTCGCGCGAGGCATCCGCACAGGCTGGGAGTGCTGGGGCGCCCAGGCCAACGGCGACTATGAGCCAACCTGGGCGACGTACAAATCCGCCGCACCTAAGGCTGACGTCTGCGATTTGAAGGCCCCCTCACCCCAGCCCTCTCCCGCGAGGGGAGAGGGAGCAGGGCGTGCCTGTTGCAAGGGTGTGCCCGATGTCACGGGGGATTCCCCTCTCCCCTCGCGGGAGAGGGGCAGGGGTGAGGGGGCTCTTTCTCGCGCCCCCCTGCAAGATCGCCCGCCGTTGACGGTGCTGGAGCTTTGCGCGGGCGCTGGCGGCCAGGCGCTCGGCTTGGAGCAAGCCGGATTCCAGCACACCGCGCTGATCGAGATCGACGCCGACGCCTGCCGCACGCTGCGCCATAACCGGCCGGACTGGAACGTCCTTCAAGGCGACGTCACCGCGTTCGATGCCAAGCCTTACCGGGGCGTGGACCTCGTCGCGGCCGGCCTGCCTTGCCCGCCCTTCTCCGTCGCCGGCAAACAGCGCGGCGAGGCGGACGAGCGCAATCTTTTCCCGGCGGCATTCCGCATCATCCAGGAAGTGCAGCCCAAGGCGGTAATGATCGAAAATGTCCGCGGCCTGCTGGACGCGCGCTTCGGCTATTACCGCGAGCTGATCGTGGAACGGCTGAGCGCCCTGGGCTACGAAACGCGCTTCCAACTCTTGAACGCGTCAGACTTCGGTGTGCCGCAGAACAGGCCCCGCGTTTTCATTGTCGGGCTTCGGCCGCAATACGCCTCCACGTTCAGCGTGCCGGAAAAGAAGCCGCTGGAGATTTCCGTCGGTGAGGCCCTCTATAGCTTCATGAAAAAAGATGGCTGGAGAGGCGCGAAAGATTGGCGGAAGGCTGCCTCGGGCATCGCGCCCGCGATTGTCGGCGGTTCGAAGAAGCACGGCGGCCCCGACCTCGGTCCCACGCGCGCCCGCGCCGCCTGGGCCAAGCTCGGCGTCGATGGCCGGGGCATCGCGCTCAAGCCGCCCTCGAAGGAATTCTTGGGCTTTCCCAGATTGACCGTGCCAATGGCTGCGAAGGTTCAGGGCTTCCCCGATGACTGGGTATTCACTGGCGGCAAAACCGCGTCCTACCGGCAGGCCGGCAACGCTCTGCCTCCGCCTTTGGCGTTCGCCGTCGCGCAGGCTATATATCTTGCGCTTCAAGAAGGCGAAGCGACGCAGAAGAATCTAGCCGCCGGCAATGGCCGATAAGCTCACCGCGATAGAGCGAAGCCGCAACATGGCTTCGATCCGCAGCAAGGGCATGAAGCCCGAGCTTGCCGTGCGCAAGGCAGCGCACGCGCTGGGCTTCCGCTTCCGGCTGCACCGGAAGGATTTGCCGGGCAAGCCAGACTTGGTTTTTCCGAAATACCGGGCGGTGATTTTCGTGCATGGCTGCTTCTGGCATCAACATCCCGAGCCGCGCTGCCTGGATGGGCGCCCGCCAAAATCGAACCTCGATTATTGGCGGCCGAAGCTCGCCCGAAATGTGGAACGCGACGCGGCGAGCAAGGCGATGCTTCAGGAGCAGGGCTGGCGCACCCTCGTCATCTGGGAATGCGAAACCAAGGATGCGGAAGCGTTGGCCGCCAAAATCGTGGGATTTCTCAGGCTCGAAACGCGGTAGCGGTCAAAATCCGAGTGCGGTAGAGACCTCGTAGCAAATGTTGGGAACTAGCCCCGGCGATCAAATGATCGTCAGAATTGGGCCGTGTTGCGGGCACGCCTTCAACCGTTCGAGCCCGCGTGCGGAAATGGCCGCCTTATGCGCGGGAAGTTTGCCGTCCAGTGCCGAAATCCCGAGGGGCGGCGCATCGGAGTTCGCCTGAAGCGTCCGGAGCCGCTCCACTTCGGCGGCGCTGGTCGGCAACTCCGCCATCTCCTGTTCCGTCCTCGTGCCGAGGAAGCCGCGCAAGAAGCTGTACGCATCCTCGAACTCGCTCCCGCGCAAACGGTCGGTCCCCTCGATGAGCGAGCCGTGAAAATAGGATTGGATCAGCTCGCCAATCGTGTTGACGGTGAAAATCGCGCCCTGAATGAGGTTCTCGCGCTTGCGGCGGTCGGGGTCCCAGGCATATTTCCAGCTGAGCTGCGTGAGCGTCTGGGTGCCGCGGCGCTTGGCCAGCGCCAAGACTTGATCGCTATCGAAAGCCAGCATGCGTCCTTGCGAGGTCACATCCGCGCCGCCGCTCGTTCCGGTTGCCGCCTGGTGGAATTTGAAGAACGGCAGCGCGGTGTTCGACACGTCCTCGGGCTGAACGTTGAGGAGCGAGACATTGAAGTCCGCCTCCGGTCCCGGCGTGACTTTCGTCGAGGGGCGCACGATCCACCAAAGACCGCCATAGTGGCGGCAGACATCCTTGGAGCGTTCAAGATCGATCCACAGCCATTTAAGCAGCATATCGTCGATGAAAGAATCGTCCTTGGAGTGGTTCGTAACGAGCTGCGGAAATACCAGCCCGAAGGCTAGCCGCATAACCGGATCGTCGAAAAGCTCGACACCGTTTTTCTTATACTCCTGATAGAGACCCAGAACGCCCTTCCAAAAGGCCCGGTAATCCGCGATTGCGGCAGCGCCCCGGCTGTAGCGGTTGAGAAAAGCCTGGGTCTTGTTCTCCTTTTGCTTTTGGTCGCCCGCAATGCCGGCGCTATCCGCGAGCGTAAGGGTCTTGATGCCTTTGCGGGTGCAAAGATGCCTGGCCAGCATCCGCAGATAAAAGAGCTGATCCTCGCTGGGAGCGCTCAGCGCGGGCGGCGGGGAAGCCACCGCGGGCACAATATCCCTCGCCAAATCGGGAGGAACCGCAGCCTTCTTGCGCTTGGATTTGCTGACGCCGGCCAGTGGGACAGCCTGCCGGTTTGCCGTTGAAGTATCTTTGAGGCGAGCCATGGAACTTCAAAAAATGAATGGGCGCGGTCTGCATTCTGCTGCGATTTGCAAGACTCTGCAGTCTTCTGCAACGCTCTGCAGAAACTGATTACCATGAGCAGCAATTCCTGTACAGGCTGCGGCTGCCCCGGCTGTGAACGCAGAGAGCGAAGAAAATTACGGCGCTTCATGCGGAGCCGGACAAAACTCCTGCGCTACGGCTGCAACTTCCCCGGTTCGTCCTGAACCCGCCTGCGGAATATCGCGGCCAAGTTCAGGATTCGCAAAGACGAAAGCAGTCCAAGCCTACTGGCTCTGCCGGAGCGCGCGACGCTAGCATGGTGTCACAGGAGGACGATGCCATGTTTGAAGCAAACCCTTGTTCGGTTTATTTGCCCGGCCAGCTTTCACAGCTCCATGCGATTTTGAAAAGCGATGGCTGGAGCTTGGTTTTCGCCTCGTTGGCAGCGGCAAGAGCAATCATCCTTTGTTGCTGGAAGAGCCGGTACTACGAAGCGCGCCATCTCGCCTCCGCGGCTATAGCGGCTTCGATCCTCGTGGTTTTGGTGGCGGCCACCGAGTCGCATGCCCCAATCTTGGTGAGGCAAATCCTCGCCTGCAAAGCCTCGGATACGCCATCGCGCTTTGCTGCCGCCGAACCGCCGCCAGCCGGTCCGCGCCTTGCCGCCAAAGCTAGCAGCCAGAGCCGGTGATCCATACAACGCGTGTTACCCCTCACCCTAGCCCTCTCAGCAAGCTCGCCTTGGCGAGCTTGCAACTTATAGCGTCCGCATTCGCAAGCGAATGCGGATGGGGGAGAGGGGACGCCTTCTCAACGGCTGCGAGCGGATTCCCTCTCCCATTGGGAGAGGGTTAGGATGAGGGGTAATGCGCGTCGGATATGCCTCATCCTTCAGCGCAGCCTCACAGCCAACTGGGCGCGCGTTCATCGGGATGCGCCGCCAGATGTGCGGCAAGCCCTGCCTCCGTCAGAATGGCAACGCTCTCGTCCCAATCTTCGGCGGCGATCAGCACGCGGCGCGGAAAAGCGCCGATCGACCCCTCGACCGTGCTTACATGCACGTCCGCAACCAGCAGCGGAATGCCAGCATCGCTCAACAAGGAGTTGACATAGCTGAGAAGAACAATATCCGTCGTGCGGAGCAATTCTGCCATGGGGTAAGCCTCCGGACCGTGCCGTATCGGACACTAAGCCACGCGGGCATATCCCGCAAAGCGCCGTTTCACCAATTGACTGGCGAAGTGCGCGCGGAACATAGTGGTTTCCCAAAACGGCCAATTGGAGGAGACATATGAATTTGGTCATGCAAGCGGGGGAGCGCCGCGATCCATCGGCGGCGTTGGAGCCTATCCTGCGGCTCGTCTCCACCGGCATGGCCGAGGTCAACACGATCATCCTCGACCAGGCGCGCTCCGAGGTCGAGCTGATCCCCGAGCTTGCCAGGCACCTGATAAACTCCGGCGGCAAGAGGCTCAGGCCGATGCTCACCATCGCCGCGGCCAAGCTGTGCGGCTATGAGGGCACGGGGCACATCAAGCTCGCCGCCAGCGTCGAGTTCATGCACACCGCCACGCTGCTCCACGACGACGTGGTGGACGAAAGCGACATGCGGCGCGGCAAGAAAAGCGCGCGCATCCTGTGGGGCAACCAGGCGAGCGTGCTGGTCGGCGATTTCCTCCTGGGCCAAGCCTTCAAGATGATGGTGGAGGTTGGCTCGCTGGCCGCGTTGAAAATCCTGTCCGAAGCGTCGGCCGTGATCGCGGAAGGCGAGGTCATGCAGCTCGCCGCCTCGAAGGATATGACCACCACCGAGGAAGAATACCTCGCCGTGATCTTCTCAAAGACCGCGGCGCTTTTCGCGGCGGCCTCCGAAATCGGCGGCGTAATCGCCGGCCGCAGTGAGGCCGAGCAGTCCGCGCTGCGCGTCTACGGCACGAATATCGGCCTAGCCTTCCAGCTTATCGACGACGCGCTCGATTATTCCGGCGAGGCCGCCATGCTCGGCAAGAGCGTCGGCGACGATTTCCGCGAAGGGAAAATTACGCTCCCGGTCGTGCTGTCGCATCGGCGCGGCACCGTAGAGGAGCGCGCCTTCTGGCGGCGCACGCTTCAGGACGGCGACATTGAGGAAGGCGATTTGCACCAGGCCATCGCGCTGATGCGCCGGCATAATGCCATCGAGGAGACGATCGAGCGCGCCCGCATCTATGGCCGCGAAGCGCAGAAAGCGCTGGATATCTTCCCCGCGAGCGAGGCAAAGGCCGCAATGCTCGACGCCGTCGATTTCAGCATCAGCCGCGCTTATTGAGCAGCGCCGGTCAAACGCGCCCCGCTGTCACGGCCGCATAGGGCGCAGTAGCGAAGTGCCAGTGTTCAGTGGCCGCGCAATGTCCCGCTCGCGAAACCGAACTGAATGGAACGGAGTGGGAACATACTTTGCCAGATTCCTGCCACTTCCTGCCACCTTGTTCTGCAAAGTTCCGTAAAAAGTTGCATGATACTGCAAAGGCTTAGACGCCAAAGTTCGACGTAAGCCCTTGTATGCCTGCGTTTTTTGTTGACTAGAGGCCCGGCCGCTCCTATACGCGGCCGCGGGACACCTCCCCCCACCGGGAGGCAACTATCTGAGAGGGTAGACCGCAATGACGGCTCTAAAGCCTGCTGTGCGCCCCCATGTGGCGCATTTTTCTTCTGGCCCCTGCGCAAAGCGCCCTGGCTATTCTGTCGAAAATCTCAAAACTGCATTTCTGGGCCGCTCTCACCGCGCGAAGGCCGGCAAAGCCAGGCTCAAACTCGCGATTGAAGAGACCCGCGAGGTTCTGGGCGTTCCGGCCGATTATCTGATCGGCATCGTCGCCGGCTCCGATACCGCCGCTTTCGAAATGGCCATGTGGTCCATGCTCGGCGCGCGCGGCGTGGACGTGCTTGTCTGGGAGAGCTTCAGCAAGGACTGGGCCACCGACATCACCAAGCAGCTCAAAATCCCAGGTGCGCGTGTGTTCGATGCGCCCTACGGCTCGCTACCCGATCTTTCCAAGGTCGATTTCAAGAACGACGTGGTTTTCGCCTGGAACGGCACGACCTCGGGCGTCCGCGTGCCGAATGGCGATTGGATTGCCGCGGACCGCGAAGGGCTGACGCTTTGCGACGCTACCTCCGCTGCCTTCGCGCAAGAACTCGATTGGCCGAAGCTCGACGTTGTGACCTTCTCCTGGCAGAAGGTGCTCGGCGGCGAGGCACAGCACGGCATGCTCATTCTGTCGCCGCGCGCGGTGGCCCGGCTTGAGAGCTACACGCCGTCCTGGCCGATGCCCAAGATCTTCCGCATGACGAAGGGCGGCAAGCTCAACCGCGACATCTTCGAAGGCTCGACCATCAACACGCCGTCCATGCTTTGCGTCGAAGACTATCTCGATGCGCTGCGCTGGTCGAAGGACCTCGGCGGACTGACGGCGCTGCAAGCGCGGTGCAACGCGAACTTCAGGGTCATCGCCGATTGGGTCGCGCGCACGCCATGGGTCGATTTTCTGGCCGTGGACCCCGCCACGCGTTCGAATACCTCCGTGTGCCTCAAGTTCGTCGATCCCGAGATTGCCACTCCGGAAGCGCAGGCGGCGGTTGCCAAGCAGATTGCGTCCGCGCTTGAAAAGGAAGGCGTCGCGCTGGATATCGGCGCTTACCGCGATGCGCCCGCAGGCTTGCGCATCTGGGCCGGTGCCACCGTCGAGCATTACGATCTCGAAGGGCTGCTGCCCTGGCTTGACTGGGCTTTCGCCGCCGCCAAGGCTGGCCTTGCCCAGGCCGCTTAAATAAGACCCCCTCATCCTGTCCTTCTCCCCAAGGGGAGAAGGAACGCCCGAATTTCCGCAGCGGATCGTTCGAGCGTTCCCTCGCCCCAACGGGGAGAGGGACAGGGTGAGGGGGGACTCGATTTTCACCCCGCTTATAAGGGATATCCCCATGACAGCCCCTCGCGTTCTCATCGCGGACAAGCTTTCGCCCGCCGCCGCGGCCATTTTCACGGATCGCGGCATCCAGACCGACACCAAGATTGGCCTCGACAAGGAGCAGCTTGCCGAGATCATCGGCCAATATGACGGCCTCGCCATCCGTTCCGCCACCAAGGTGACGGAAAAGGTCCTGGCCAATGCTGGCAACCTCAAGGTCGTTGGCCGCGCCGGCATCGGCGTCGACAATGTCGATATTCCGGCGGCGACGGCCCGCGGCATCATCGTCATGAACACACCGTTCGGCAATTCCATCACCACTGCGGAACACACCATTGCGATGATGATGGCCCTCGCCCGGCAGCTCCCCGAAGCCGACCGCTCCACGCAAGCGGGCAAGTGGGAGAAGTCGAAGTTCATGGGCGTCGAGGTGACGGCCAAGACGCTCGGCGTCATCGGCTGCGGCAACATCGGCTCCATCGTCGCCGACCGCGCCCAGGGCCTCAAGATGAAGGTCATCGCCTACGACCCGTTCCTGACGCCTGAGCGTGCGCTCGATCTGGGCGTTGAGAAAGTCGAGCTGCCTGAACTCTTCCGCCGCGCCGACTTCATCACGCTGCACACGCCGATGACGGAGAAGACCCGCAACATTATCAATGCGGAGTCGATGGCCACCATGAAGAAGGGCGTGCGCATCATCAACTGCGCGCGCGGCGGGCTGGTTGTGGAAGCCGCACTCGCCGAAGCGATCAAGGCGGGCCATGTCGCCGGCGCCGCAATCGACGTGTTCGAGGTCGAGCCGGCCAAGGAGAACCCGCTGTTCGGTCTGCCGAACGTGATCTGCACGCCGCATCTGGGCGCGAGCACCGGCGAGGCGCAGGAGAACGTGGCGCTTCAGGTCGCCGAGCAGATGGCCGATTACCTGCTGCAAGGCGCGATCTCGAACGCGGTCAACTTCCCGTCGATCAGCGCCGAGGAAGCTCCGAGGCTGAAGCCGTTCGTAAGGCTCGCCGAACTGCTCGGCTCCTTCGCGGGCCAGCTCACCGAGACCGCGCCCAGCATGATCCGGCTCGAATATGCGGGCGATGTCGCGGAGCTGAACACCAGGGCGCTCACCTCGGCCGCCGTCGCCGGCGTGCTGCGGCCGCTCCTGCAGGATATAAACATGGTGTCCGCGCCGATTGTCGCCAAAGACCGCGGCATCCAGGTCGAAGAAGTGCGCCGCGGCCAGGAGGGCGCCTACGAAACCTATATGCGCGTGACGCTCAAGACCGAGCGCGGCGAGCGCGCCGTTGGCGGCACGGTGTTCTCGGACGGCAAGCCGCGCCTCATCCAGGTGAACAAGATTTCCATGGATGCGGAGTTCTCGCCCAACATGCTCTACACCGAGAATGCGGACAAGCCGGGCCATATCGGCGCCCTTGGCACGCTCCTGGGCAGCGAGGGCGTCAACATCGCGACGTTCAACCTCGGGCGCGAGGAGCAGGGCGGCAAGGCCATCGCGCTGGTGACCGTCGATGAGCGCGTGGAGGAAAGCGTGCTCGCCAAGGTGCGCGCGCTTCCGCATGTCGTGCGCACGTCGCGCCTGAGCTTCTAAAGCTTGTACCGGCGTCATCCCGGAAGCCGCTCGCGGCTATCCGGGATCGCAAAAGACACAGCGCTGCATTCGTGACGATCCCGGATAATGCCTCCGGCATTTCCGGGATGACGTTGCCGCAACGGGAAGCGCCGTTACAGCCGCCGCTATATTACAAAGCCCAAGGAAGAAGCACGATCTTGCCGCCGAGCCCGCCCGCGTCGATGCGCTCGTGGACCTCGCGGGCTGCCGCCAGCGGCAGGCGGTCCACCACAACCGGATGGATGGCGCCTTCCTTAAGCAGCGCAAACAGCGCCGCCATATCGGACAGGAATTCTTGCGGGTGCTTCGCCCGCCTCGCGGTTATGGCGTAAAACGTGGCGCGCCGCCCGCCGGAAATGGCGCCGAGCATATCCCACAGTTTGAGGCGCGCCAAACCGAGACCAGCAGCAACGAGTCCCTCGGCGCCCACTGCCATGGTCTGCGACCCATACCCGATCAGCATGCCTTTGGGGGCGAGGCACGCAAACGAGCGTTTGAAATGCGGGCCGCCGATGGCATCGAAAGCCAGCTCGACGCCGGCATTGCTGGTTAGGCGATGCACGGCGGCAACGAAATCCTCCGCGCGATAATCGATTGCGGACGCGCCATAGCGCTCGACAATGGGGATATTCTTCGCCGAACAGGTGCCGATTGCGGCGAGGCCAAAATGCCTGGCGAGGTCGAGGAGCGCCGTGCCCACCGCGCCGGAAGCCCCGATGACGAGAATGCGCGCTCCGGCGCGCAGCGGGCGATAGCGCAATAGCATTTGATAGGCGGTGAGATAGGCGAGCGGAATGCACACCGCCCCGGCTGGATCGGCACCATCGGGAACGGGGACGAGGAAGCGCGCGGGCCGGATGGCATATTGCGTATAACCGCCAACAACGCAGAGATCGGCGACAAACTCGCCATTCCGCTCCGCCGGAACGCCAGGGCCTACCGCGTCGATGGTGCCTACGAGCTCATAGCCGGGAGTGAACGGCAGCGGCCCTTTGAAGTCCGGATAGCGCCCGCGCCGGATAAAGGCATCGGTGAAGCCGGTGCCCGCTGCCAGCACTTTAATTCGCACTTCGCCAGGGCCGGGCTCGGGAAGCGTTGCCTCCTCCACGAGATCGAGCACTTCAGGCCCGCCGAACCGGGCAATTTGGATATGCTGCCACATCATGCTTCCCTCGCCGCGCTGTCGCTGTTTTGGCATGCTTCCGGATCGGAAGATGAAGGCCGGTTGCCCTGTAAATACCTAATAATGTCTAAACCAAACTTCGGTAGTCACAGTTCCATCGAAAGCGCCATGCCGCTCAGTGCGATTGCCTATCATGCCCTGCAACTTATTCGAAAGAATGCACGCCAGCCTCCGGTGCGCCGCCGCGCGGCGGCGTATGGCATGAGTTTGGCGGCGTCCCAAGCGGCGGGAACGAACGCATTTTACGAGGACGCCATAGCGGTGTTGAATCAATTGGCCCAGGCAAAGGCCGGGATCGATGTCTCCGCCTGGCACGATCTTTCCGTTGCCGAAGTCACCGCAGGTATCTTGCACGCCGCACCGCAGTACGTAGATCGACAGACTATCCCATGCACAGAATGGCCACTGCCTGCGGAGGTGGTTGAAATTGTGCTTATGAAGGCCAAGGAGTATGCACGGGTTTGAATTCCGTGGCTGCGTGCGGCGGTCGCAACCGGGCCATGGTGCGTCTACCTCGCCTAAACATAGACAATTCTGGCGATGCGCCAGTCGCGCCCTTCCGACCTGTGGCGCCTCGCGTATGAGGCCAGCAGATTGTCAGCCTCCACGCGCGTGTCGGCGCAGTCCCAGATGCACCAAGCGTGGGCATCGCGCGAATAGCATTGAATGACAAAATCAGGCTGCAAGCCGCTATCCGGGCGTGTCTCTGTAACGGTTGGCATGGCTTCTTCTGCAATGTCGGTCATTCCGGTGTTCCATTTTGTCCCGGGGGCACTCGCACACCCGCGTTCAGTTGCACTGCGAATGCTTATTTCCTACGCTTGCTCCTCTATATTTTTATGAACTTCATCCCGCCGATAACGAATGAGTTAATGTCCCACCAACAACTTAGTTGGCCCCACTGAACGCATGTAAAGCAGGGTGGACGCCGCCCAAGCTAAGCGGCCGGATGGCGCTAACGACCGGCCGCGGCGCATGCCGTCGCGGCAACCCCTCGACGCCGAATTGGCTATGTTATAAGCGCAAACGGCTGGGGGCTCGTGCCGCCCTTTTCTTTCGATCTACTCGCCGATGCCGCTGCGGTGGTGCGGACCTTCGTGCCGCCCCTTTTGCGCAGGCGCGCAGGCGCGCAGGCCGCTTAGGCTGCCGACCTTCGATTGGGCGCGGTGAAAGCCAATAGTGGACAGAGGCCTTTGCCGAGGCGGCGTCATCGCTTAGTACGCGGCGGGACGGTAGCGTCACGCTTGGATGCAGCTGGGTGACGGCCGCCGCGCCCGAAACGCGGCGCCTGCGCTCACGCCTCGTTGACGGTCAGATAAACCATCGTCTGGTTGAGCAGGACATAGGCGATCTCGCCGAAGGTCGCGGGGCCGCCGATGGGGATCTCCTGTTTTCCCTCCAGATTGCCGTAGAGATAGTTGAGGATGCAGTTGCAGGAGAAGGCGGGCGAGATGCCGAGGCTGTTCACGCGCCCGGCGAATGCTGCCCGGTAGTCGCCGATGGGAGCGGCCTGCCGGTATTCCATCCGCTCCAGCACCGGGGCATAGAACGTTACCGACCGGGAGGCTTCGTCGAGAGCCTGGAAGCTGACGTTGATCATCTCGCCCGACCGATCCGCAACGAGCGGCAGCCGGAGGTCGAGCTTGGTCTCCTTGGCATAATCGAAGAAGTTGGCCCTTGCGCCATTGATCGTGCAGGCGGCGCCCGAAAAGCCAGTCTCGTCGAAGACAATCGTGTCGCCGACGCCTTGCTCGAAGACGTTGACGATGCCGATGCTGGCCATTTGCGCATCGGGCAAGGCAGCGTGCAGGACGGCAAGCCGATCACCTGAGAATTCGCCGGTTTTCCCGTTCACGGCCTTTGGCTTGGCTGTGCCCAGCTCTGCGAGATGCACGCCCGAGACCCAGCCGATGATCGGTTTTTCATAGAGCCTCGGCAGCCGCTCGGCGTTGAGCGCGTAGCTGGCGTGGATGCGGCTCATTCCAGGAAGGATCACGAGGGAGAAGCCATTTTCGGGGGCCTCGGCGGTAAGCCGGGCAAGCTCGTCTTCTCCAACCAGCGCGATTTTGGCCGCCGTCACGCTCTTCGGGAGTTCCGTGACGAAAACGCGATGGCGATCGACCAGGCCGCCCGTGTTTGTGAGGAAGTAGGGAATTGTGCCGCCGATCCATTCGCCCCGGTGCAGCCCAGCCAGCGCGGCCTCGTCGCCAGCTACGTGAAGGCGCTTTCCGGCATCGATTAGAGCGTTTGCCTCGGAAATATTGCAAAGCTTGGACATGATCGTCTCCCCTAATGCATTAGCCGCTCTAATTCAGGCGCGGTGAATTTCTCATATTTTGAAAAGAAGTTATAAAGCTCGCCAGCAAGCCGCTCCTTCTTGGAGGCGTCGGCTTGATATGCGCGTGCCGCGTGATCGATGGCCATGTTTGCCGCAAATAGAGAAAATTGGTGCCTGACCTTACGACTCATTAGCTTTTCCCAAATCGGGTGCGACACGGATGGAAGCGGCATCGGAAATCTCCCTGGCAGCCTTGGCGCTTTGAAAGAACTTGCTGAGTGAGCACTCGGCAAACAGGCATGCGGTAGCTTATCTTGCCGCACTTATCTGAAGCTGTTGGCTTGGTTGCGAACGATGAGCGTGCAGCCGCGAGGAGGCGTTATACACGCCGCCGGGTTTTGACCGCTGTTTCGTCATTGCGAGCTAAGGCCGGGTGCGCCGGACCGGTGCTGGAAGCTCCCCCGGCCCTCGCCGCCGGAGATGGAGGGGCCGGTTACGCCGCGCCGCCAGCCTCGGTCTTGAGCCAAGCGGCGCAGCACGCCTTGGCGAGGTCGCGGACGCGCAGGATATAGCTCTGCCGCTCGGTTACGGAGATCACGCCGCGCGCATCGAGCAGGTTGAAGACATGGCTCGCCTTGATGCACTGGTCGTAAGCCGGCAGCACTTGCAGATGGCGCGCGCTATCCGCGCCGGGCTTCGGCTCGCCGGCCGCGAGCAGCGCCTTGCACTCCTTCTCCGCGTCGCGGAAGCGCTGGAGCAGCATCGCGGTGTCGGCGAACTCGAAATTGTGCCGCGAATATTCCTCTTCGGCCTGGCGGAACACGTCGCCGTAGAGCACGCGCTTGTCATCGTCGCGGCCATTGTAGCTCAGGTCGTAGATGCTATCGACGCCTTGGATGTACATCGCCAGCCGCTCCAGCCCATAGGTCAGCTCGCCCGAAACGGGATCGCAATCGAAGCCACCGACCTGCTGGAAATAGGTGAATTGCGACACCTCCATGCCGTCGCACCAGACCTCCCAGCCGAGCCCCCAGGCGCCGAGCGTGGGGCTCTCCCAATCGTCCTCGACGAAGCGGATGTCGTGTAGCGTGGGATCGATGCCGAGCCGCACAAGGCTTTCGAGGTAAAGCTCCTGGATGTTCCGCGGCGAGGGCTTCAGGATGACCTGGAACTGATAATAGTGCTGCAGCCGGTTCGGGTTCTCGCCATAGCGCCCGTCTTTCGGCCGCCGCGACGGCTGCACAAAGGCCGCGTGCCAGGGCCGGGGCCCCAGCGCCCGCAGCGTCGTCGCTGGATGGAACGTGCCCGCGCCCACCTCCATGTCGTAGGGCTGCAAAATCACGCAGCCTTGCTCCGCCCAGAACTGCTGGAGCGTCATAATCAAATCCTGGAACGATTTCGCGGGATTAAGCGTAGCCGCGGGCTTGATATGCTTCATGGGAGGTTTCCGGAGCGAATGAATGGCGCACGGTACTTGCGCCGGGGACGATAATCAAGCGAGGCGCTGAGGTTTAACGCGCAATGAGCCCAAGCTCGGCTTGCTTCTTTTTTGACAGGCCCCGCGACACGATCAGATGCGATTGGCGGATGTATTCTTTCAGCTCGTCATCCCGCAATCCTGGCTGGGCATGATGTTGAATCCACGTCATGCCGCGGGAAGCAAGATAGGGCGCCGGCCGGAGGCCCGGCTGCTCCTTGAGCATTTCGAAGGCGATGCCGCTCACCTTGAAGGTAACGCTCGTTTCGTCCTCGTCCCAGCCGCCGATGGCGAACACCTTGCCGCCGACTTTCCAAACGTGCGATCCGCCCCATTGCACCACATAGGTGGTAGCGGGCAGCGCGCGGCAGAACTCGTTATATTCCTCCAACGTCATCGTGGTGTACCCGCTCCGTAGTCTGGCGATGCAAGCCGTTTTAGCTCCGCCAGCCGCGCGCCACTCTCGAAGGAGCGGAGCTGAAGGCGCAAGCGGATTCCGATTAGGATCGCGGAGCGTAGGACGCGATTGTCGCTTCGAGTCCAGCCTCGAAGCTTGTGGCATTTGCCCAAAAGCGGCTGGCGAATTTGGATGCATCCACAAGATAGGGCCTATCGGTTTGAAAGCCCATTTCGATCAACTCGTAAACCTGCCGGTCGAACAGCCCCGCGAGATGCAGCATCGCCCGCGGCATGACAGTAAGGCGCGGGGCGACGCCAGCCATTTCCGCCGCCTTTACAATGAGCGAACGCAGCGTTTGCGTGGGCGCGTTCGGCACATGCCAGGCTTGGCCATAGGCATCCGCGGGCGCATCCAGCAGGGTCACGAGCGCGCGTGCGAAGTCGGGCACGTAGGCGAAGTCGTGGGGGTGGTCCGGCGAATAGGGTATGAGCGCAGGCTTGCCCTGCAGAAGGCGTTTTACGCCATAATTCGAAAGCACCGAAGTCTCAACGTCCGGCCCATAGAAGTCGGAGCCGCGAACCGCGACAGCCTGAACCAGCCCATCGCCGTGGGCACGCTGCCAAGCCCGCGTGATCCCGGCCCGCACTTTCGGCTTCCGCCCAAACGCCGTGAGCGGCATATCTTCCGTTAGCGGCCGGTCTTGCGGACCGTACATGTAGAGATTATCCGCGAAGACGAACCGCGCTTGCGCTTTCGCGCATGCCGCGAGCATGTTCTCCATTGCTTTGGGCCAAGCCTTCTCCCAGACGCGCGAATCGTAAGGAAAGCCGATGCAACAGATAACGGCATCGCTGCCTGCGCAGGTGCGCTGGACGCTGTCCCGGTCGAGCACATCCGTTGCGATGAATTCCGCCGCTTCGGGCAACGTGCCGGGACGCTTGCGCTGCGCGACGCGGACCGCGACGCCCCGTTCTAAGAGCATCTTGGCCGTTTCGCGGCCCACAGCGCCATATCCAACGATAGTAACTTGCATCGGAAAGCCTCCCCTTACGATGCAATGTTAATACGATTAACATTGGGGATAGGAAACAAAAATCGCCGTGATCGCCCACAATGTCCCGGTTGCGGCTGCCCGGACAGCTCAGGTTTCCAGGGTGGATGCAACAAATGCTGCGATGTGGACGAGGCTGTTTAACCAGCCAGCTCCGGCGCCCAGGGGCCCTCGGGCTTTTCCGCCACCGCTTTTTCTTTCGGCTGGTGCACGATCTTTCCGACCCTCAAGAGCACATCGCGCACGCCCGCGCCAGACACGGCGGACAGCATGAGCGGTTTCTTCCGCGCCGCGCGTTGCAGTTCGGCGGCCTTTTCCGCCGCAACTTCAGGCGTCACCGCGTCGCACTTGGAGAGCGCGACAATCTCGCGCTTGCGGCCCAGCCCCGCGCCATAAGCCTTCAGCTCGCCGCGAATGGTCTTGTACGCCGCCGCGACATCCGGCTCGGTCACATCCACGAGGTGCAGCAGCACGCGGCAGCGCTCCACATGCCCCAGGAAGCGGTCGCCAAGGCCGAGGCCTTCGTGCGCGCCTTCGATGAGCCCTGGAATATCGGCGAGGACGAAGTCCATATCGCCGGCTTTGACCACGCCAAGGTTGGGGTGCAGCGTCGTGAACGGATAATCCGCGATTTTAGGCTTGGCCGCGCTCACGGTCGCCAGGAACGTGGATTTGCCGGCATTGGGGAGCCCGATGATGCCCGCATCCGCGATAAGCTTGAGGCGCAGCCAGATCGTCATTTCGATGCCGGGCTGGCCAGGGTTGATCCGGCGCGGCGCGCGATTGGTCGAGGATTTGAAATGCGCGTTGCCGAAGCCGCCATTGCCGCCCGCCGCGATCAGCGCGCGCTGGCCGGGATAGACGAGGTCGGCCAAAAGCGTCTCGTTATCTTCCGCGAAGATCTGCGTGCCGGGCGGCACCTTGAGCACGGCGTCCTCGCCCCCGGCGCCCGCCCGGTTCGCGCCCATGCCGCCCTTGCCGTTGCCGGCTGAATGATGCTGCTGATAGCGGAAATCGATCAGCGTATTGTGGTTTTCGACGCACTCGGCCCAGACGCTGCCGCCACGGCCGCCATCGCCGCCGTCGGGTCCGCCGAATTCGATGAACTTCTCGCGCCGGAAAGAGAGGCAGCCATTGCCGCCGTCCCCCGAGCGGATGTAAATCTTTGCTTGATCCAGGAAACGCATATACCGGAATTAAGGAGAGTTGCGCTCCGAAGCAAGCGGATCTTCCAACGGAAGCTACTATTTTCGTGCGTGGACCCGGCTTCCACGCGTCGTCATTGCGCGCCCCGGCTCGAAAGCCGGGGCCAATTCCACGAAGTAACCCAAGAGTATTTTAGATGCCACACTCTGGATTGCTAAGGCGGCCTTGCCGCCTCGCGATGACGGTCAGCGGTATTCGCTGGATGCTGCTTTAATCGGCGCGCTCGAGATTCACCGCCTTCGGACCTTTGCCCTTTGGATCGGGCTGCGTCTCATAAGAGACACGCATGCCTTCATCGAGCATCCCAACCCCCGAACGCTCGACGGCAGAGATGTGCACAAACACATCCTTTCCGCCCTCGTCCGGTGTTATGAAGCCGAAGCCTTTGGCTTGGTTGAAAAATTTGACCGTGCCGGTCTGGCGCATGGGATATTCACTCCTCTTCCCCAACGAAAAAACATGGCCCGATAGACCATGTTTTGACTTTTTCAGGCAAGACAGGTATCGGGGGGGAGGACATGCGTACCTTAGACCGCTTTCACGGTATTTTCTGCAACGCGTAGTTCCACGGGGTCCGATAGTTTGCCCGGTTGTGCCGGATTATGCGCGAATATTGCCTTTTCGTAAAGTCCTACGCACAAGTTTTCAGACAGTTTTAGCTTGCAATGGCGGGAGTGATGCAGCCAAGCATCAGTTACACCTTGGTTTTTAACCAAGAAGCGGCTTGGAATAGGCGGCACTCAGACGAAAATAGCGTCGCCTTGGGGATACCTGTACCGGGAGTCCGTGATCCGCACGAAGGGCATTACCCCTCACCCCAGCCCTCTCCCAATGGGAGAGGGAGTCCCGCTGTGCCCGTTGAGAAAGCGTCCCCTCTCCCCCATCCGCATTCGCCCGCGAATGCGGACGCTATAAGTTGCAAGCTCGCCAAGGCGAGCTTGCTGAGAGGGACAGGGAGAGGGGTAATGCCCTATGGCCATGCCTGATTCTTCGGCGAAAGCGTCAGCCTCCGGACGGCTCTTACCGCCTGCGATCCTTGGCCGGCGCATCCCGCTCTCTTGCGAGCGCGTCCTGTGCTTCCTTCGCGGCCTGCTGCGCGCCATCTCTCTCTTTCTCAGCTTTTGCCTGGGCTTCCTTGGCGTCCCGGGCCGCTTGCTGCACATTCGCAAGCGCGTTCTGAATTTCAGCCAGGCGATCGTTCGCAGACTTCAGGAGTTGCTCAGCCTTGTCGCGGAGGCCCTGCTCCTCGGCTAATTTCTCGGAGGCGGATTTCGCGTCCTTCTCCGCGACCTGCCGGGCGCGCTCCTCGCTTGCGAGCTTTTCGTTCACGGCTTGGAGGTCTTTGGCGGCCTTGTCGCGGGTGTCCGCCAGGAGCTGGGTCTGCTTCTGCAATTCGGCGCCCTGGTGATAATACCCGTATCCGAAAATAACTGCGATGGCGGCCAAAACGGCGATAAGAATATTACGTTTCACAATGTCCCTCCCGGCTGGCCTGAGCGCGGCGATTGATTCTTGACAATGGGCGCTCATACCATAACGCCATGATGGCGATTATGGCATTTCCCCAAGCGATTTAATTTTCAGTACGATGTGGTTTCCGTGCATGGCGCCTGCACGTGCCCGCGCTTTACGGGAAAAGCGGCAATTGTTCAAGCCCCGTGCTCTCAGGCAAGCCGCACATCAGATTGAAATTCTGAATGGCCTGCCCAGCCGAACCCTTGACGAGATTGTCGATGGCCGAAACCACGATGGCGCGCCCTGGTATGCGGTCGGCGTAAACCCCGATCATGCAATAGTTGGAACCGCGCACGAACTGCGTCGAGGGTAGCGTGCCCTTGGGAGCGAGTTTGACGAAGCGCGCGTTCCTGTACTGCGCCTCCAGCGCCGCGCTCAGGTCAGCCGCCTGCTGTCCGGTGGCGAGGCGCACATAGGCCGTGACCAGCTCGCCCCGGCTCATCGGCACGAGATGCGGTGTGAAGTTCACCAGCACCTGCTCGCCGGCCGCGGCGGAGATTTCCTGCTCGATCTCGGGCGCATGCCTGTGGCTTGCGATGGCGTAAGGCGAAAGCCCCTCGCCCGCTTCGGAGAAGAGGATATTCTGTTTGAGGGAGCGGCCCGCGCCCGAGACGCCCGACTTCGCGTCGATAACGATATCCGTTGCGTCGATCAGCTTCGCATGCACCAACGGCAGCAGGGCCAAAAGCGCCGCCGTCGGATAGCATCCGGGGCAAGCAACGAGGCGCGCCTTGGCGATTGCCTCGCCATAAAACTCGGTGAGCCCGTAAACCGCGTCTTGGAGAAGATGCGCCGCCGCGTGCTCGCGCCCGTACCACTTGGCGTAAGTTCCGGTATCCCGCAGACGGAAATCCGCGGACATATCGATGACTTTGACGCTTTCGGGCAGCGTCGCGATGATGTCCTGCGCCGTGCCGTGCGGCAATCCGCAGAACACCGCGTCGCATGCGCCCCAATCCGCTTCCTCCGCTTTCACCAACGGCGGCGCGCCGAGGAAGCCAAGATGGGGGAAGACATCGCCGAGCGCTTTGCCGGCATGCGTGTTCGCCGCCAGCGCGCCGATCTCGATGAGCGGATGGCAAGCAGCCAAGCGGATGAGATCGGCGCCCGTATAGCCGCTGGCGCCGATGACGCCGATTTTGATCTTTTCCTGCGCTGGCATGCGTTTGTCTCCCTGCGGCGTCCTGCCATTCCGGCGGACGAAGTACCGCGAACGGCGTGTGATATCAGGTCCAGTTGGTTGCCTCGAAAAGTCCCCCCTCACCCTGTCCCTCTCCCCGTTGGGGCGAGGGAACGCCAGCATTACCCGCAGCGGACGTTCGAGGGTCCTCTCTCCCCTTTGGGAGAGAGGCAGAGTGAGGGGGGACTTTTACCGAGGCACTCAACCGGATTTGGCACGAGATGTCACCCCAAAAAGCCCAGGGCGCAAGGCCGCCGCGCCGTCCTCTACTTCGCGGCGGCGAGCAACTCCTCCGCAGGCTTCTTTCCGTCGAGCGGTGGGAAATCGTCCGGGGTGATGGTCTCCTTTTCGAGCAGCAGCAATGTGCCCTCTTCGAGTTCCTTGCGGCGGGCATTCAGCGTCGCCTTCGCCTTCTCGTAGGCTTCGTCGAGGAGCTTGCGCACGGCAACGTCGATCTCGCGGCTGGTCGCGTCGGAATAATCCTTGGGCCGCGTGCCGAGCATGGCGTCGCCCAGAAAGGCCTGGCGCTGGGGCTCGTACACCCGCTGGCCGAGCGCTTCCGACATTCCAAAGCGCGTCACCATCTGGCGCGCGATGTCGGTCGCGCGGTCGAGATCGTCGGCGGCGCCGGTCGAGATCTCGCCGAACACGATCTCCTCGGAGGCACGGCCGCCCATGAGCACGGCCATGCGGTTGATAAGCTCGCCGCGCTCGATGATAAAGCGGTCTTCGGTCGGGCGCTGCATGGTGTAGCCCAGAGCGCCGATGCCGCGCGGGATGATGGAAACCTTATGAACCGGATCGACGCCTGGCAGCGTGGAGGCAACGAGTGCGTGGCCCATCTCGTGATAGGCAACCACCTTGCGCTCTTTGGGCGACAAGATCCGCGAGTGCTTCTCGATGCCAGCCACCAGCCGCTCCACGGCGCTGGTGAAATCGTCCATCGTCACGGTATCGCCGCCGCGCCGGGTGGCAGCCAGCGCTGCCTCGTTGACGAGGTTGGCCAGATCGGCGCCGGAGAAGCCGGGCGTGATGCTGGCGATGCGGTCGAGGTCGAGATTTGGCGCGGCTTTGACCTTCTTGATATGAACCTTCAGAATCGCCGTGCGAGCCGGGCGATCAGGCCGGTCGAGCCCGATTTGCCGGTCGAAGCGGCCGGCGCGGGTCAAGGCCGGGTCCAGGATTTCGGGCCGGTTCGTCGCCGCGAGCAGCACGATCCCCTCGCGCGGATCGAACCCGTCGAGTTCCGCAAGTAATTGATTTAAAGTCTGTTCTTTCTCATCGTTAGCGCCGCCCATCATGCCAGCGTTGCGCGCGCGTCCCATGCTGTCCAGTTCGTCAATAAAGATGATGCAAGGCTTCAACTTACGCGCTTGCTCGAACAGGTCGCGAACCCGCGCAGCGCCGACGCCCACGAACATCTCGACGAACTCAGAGCCCGATATCGAGAAAAACGGCACGCCCGCCTCGCCGGCCACCGCGCGGGCAAGCAGCGTCTTGCCGATGCCGGGCGGGCCGACAAGCAGAATGCCCTTCGGCACACGCGCGCCAAGCCGGCCATAGGGCTCGGGGTTCTTCAGGAAGTCCACAACCTCCTTCAGCTCGCCCTTCGCCTCGTCCGCGCCCGCCACGTCGTCGAATTTGACGCCGGTTTTCGTCTCCACATAGATTTTGGCACGCGACCGGCCGACGCTCATCAGCCCGCCCATGCCTTGCCGCTCGGCCATGCGCCGGATAAAGAAGGCCCAAATCGCGACGAAAATAATGATCGGCACGACCCAAGACAGGATATCCCGGAGGAAATTCTCGCCCGTGCTGCCGGTGAACTGCACATTATATTTCTGCAGCTCGTTGGCGATGTCCGGATTGACCGGCGTTGTGGTGAAGTATTTTTTGCCCTCTTGGGGCGTGTTGAACTCGCCCTGAATCTGCGTCGGGCTGACCACCACCTTGTCGATTTGCTTGTTCTTCAGAAGTTCCTGGAACTTGCTGTAGGGGACGTTCTCGATCTGGTTGTAGCTAACCCAAAAGGTTTGGAACAGCAGCAGAAGGCCCATGGCGATAAAAAGGTAGGTGAGATTGAACTGATGTTTCTTGTCCATCGCCGGGTCCCCCTTGTGGCCCAACTCATCTAGTAGCTGCGGCGCTGGTGTCCAGTCTCCGAATTGCCGGCCCGCACGCTCGCACAGCAATTAGGAGACATAAGGGAAACTAGCACGGTTGCTTGCTTAACAGAAAAGGCCAGCCGGACAGAACAATAGCGGCGCCTCACCGCGCGGCGACGCCGTTCAGGATGTGCTCGGCCTCGCGGAACAGCTCGGGGTCCACCTCGGCCTCGGAGGCGAAGGCGTTCTCCTCGATCTGCTCCGGGCTTGTCGCGCCGATGATGGCGGCGGCGACATTATCCAGGCGCAGCACCCAGGCGAGCGCAAACTGCGCCATGGTGAGCCCGGCCGCGTCGGCTAGCGGCTCCAGGCGCTCCACCGCTTCGAGCACCGGCTGCTCCAGCCAGGCTTCGCGGAAGAAGGCGCCCATGGCCTGGCTCACCGCGCGCGTCCCGGCCGGGAGCATCTGGCCGGGCTTGTACTTACCCGTCAGCACGCCCTGCGCCAGCGGCGACCACACAATTTGCGAGATCCCCTCGATTTGGCAAAGCGGGATGATTTCGGCCTCGGGTTTGCGCCAAAGCAGCGAATATTGCGGCTGGCTCGAAGCGAAGCGGACCACGCCCGGTATTTCGAGGGCGGCGCGGATGCCTTCGGCCGGCCATTCGGAAAAGCCCACGAACAGGGCCTTGCCCGCCGCGACCACCTCGGTCAGGGCCTGCATGGTTTCTTCGAGCGGCGTCTCGGGATCGAAGCGATGGCATTGATAGAGATCGACATGATCGGTCTTGAGCCGGGCCAGCGACGCGTCGATCTGCTTATGAATCTGCGCACGGGAAAGGCCGCGGTCGCTGTCCGTCATCGGGAAGTAGAGCTTGGTCGCGAGGATGTACTTGTCCCGGGGCACGCCCGCCAGTGCCTCGCCGAGGAAGGTTTCGGCCGCGCCCCTGCCGTAAACGTTCGCCGTGTCGATGAAATTAATGCCATGGCTGAGCGCCTTGTGGATGCAGGCCCGCGACGTTGCGGCATCGACGCCGCCTGAGTAGGTGAGCCACGATCCAAGCGCGATCTCCGAAACAAGGAGATTGCTCTCGCCAAGCCTCCGGTATTTCATAATGGTCTCCGCATTTCCAAACTGGCATGTTATGCCTCAAGAACTTCGCTGTTCCGTTACAAAGGAGGCACAATCCCCAGCCTTCGTTTAACCATCCCCAGCCTGCCCACATCTGCAAACCACCGGCGGCCTCTAAAGATGCATACGACACGCATGAGACGAACCCTGTTTATCGCCTTGGCCGCGCTGCTGGCGTTCGCCGCCGCACCCGCGCCGGTTTATGCGCAGCGGGCCAACGGCCCCGCCGCCGCTGCGTCGATCGGAGCCGAAGCGCGGTTTCACCCGGTCATCGCCGAGCATGGGATGGTTGCGGCCCAGGAGAGAATAGCCGCGCAGGTGGGCACGGACATCTTGAAGGCGGGCGGCAATGCGGTGGATGCCGCAGTCGCAACCGGCTTCGCGCTCGCCGTGACGCACCCGCAGGCGGGCAATATCGGCGGGGGCGGCTTCATGCTGATCTCGCTTGCGGGCGTGAAGAAGATCACGGCCATCGACTACCGGGAGACCGCGCCGGCCGCCGCCACGAAGGATATGTTCATCGACGCAAGCGGCAATGCCGACCGCGACCGCGCCCGCTATAGCCGCGCCTCGGCGGGCGTGCCCGGCACGGTGGCGGGCCTGCTCTACGCGCTTGAGCATTATGGCACGATGCCGCGCGACCAGCTTATGGCTCCGGCGATCAAGCTGGCGGAGGAGGGCTTTCCGGTCTCCTATGAACTGGCGCTTGCGCTGGAGAAAAGCCACGAGCGCTTTGCGGCCGATAATTCGAGCCTGGCCTATTTCGAGCATCCGGACCGGAAGGCATACAAAGCGGGAGAGATCTTTCGCCAGCCGGACCTCGCGAAGACGCTGCGCGCAATCTCGGCGGAAGGCGCGCCCGGGTTCTACGAGGGGCCCGTCGCCAAGCTGATCGAAGACGAGATGAAGCAGGGCGGCGGGCTCATCGCCGCCGGCGATCTGAGGAGTTACAAGCCCATCGAGCGCGAGCCGGTGCGCGGAACCTATCGCGGCTACGATATAGTCTCGATGCCTCCGCCTTCCTCGGGCGGCGTTCACGTCATCCAGATACTGAACATCCTCGAAGGCTACGATCTTGCCAAGCTCGGCCATAACACCGCCGATAGCATTCACAGGCTGGCCGAGGCGATGCGCCGGGCTTATGCCGACCGGGCCAAATATCTGGGCGATCCTGGCTACGTGAAAGTGCCCGTCGCGGGCCTCCTCAGCAAGGACTACGCGCGGCATCTTCGCGCGAGCATCGACCTCAACCATGCCGCCAGATCGGAGGACGTCTCGGCGGGCAAGCCCCCCGGCGCGGAAGGCGATCAGACCACGCATTTTTCCATTATCGACAAGGACGGTAACGCCGTTTCCAACACCTACACGCTCAACCTGGCCTTCGGCAGCGGATACTCGGTGGACGGCGCCGGCTTTCTGCTCAACAACGAGATGGACGACTTCTCCGCCAAGCCAGGCGCGCCGAATGCCTTCGGCCTGCTTGGCGGCGAGGCGAACGCGATTGCGCCCGGCAAGCGCCCGCTATCGTCGATGGCGCCCACCATCGTGCTCAAGGGCGGCGCGCCCTATCTCGTTACCGGCAGCCCGGGCGGGAGCACCATCATTACCGTGGTGCTGCAGGAACTCCTGAACGTGCTCACCTACGACATGAACGTCGCGGAAGCCACCGCCGCCGCCCGCATCCACCATCAGTGGCAGCCGGATGTGGTCATTTCCGAGCGCGGGGTTTCGGACGATACCTTGCGCATCCTGGAATCCAGGGGGTTCATCATCCCCAAGAACGGCGATGGCAGCTTTCAGCACCGCGTGCTGGGCCGCACAAACTCCATCATGAAAGCTAACGGCTACTTCCTGGGCGCCGCCGATACACGCGACCCCGACGGCGCCGCGATCGGGTATTAGGACCGGAGGCGGGGATCCGTAGAACGGTCACGCCCCTCACCCCAGCCCTCTCAGCAAGCTCGCCTTGGCGAGCCTGCAACTTATGGCGTCCGCATTCGCAAGCGAACGCGGATGGGGGAGAGGGAGTTCGCTCGCAGCCGTTGTTGGGGCGTTCCCTCTCCCATTGGGAGAGGGACAGGGTGAGGGGTATGACGGTTGGGAAGTATTCCGCGGCCGGCCTGCGCTTTAAGCCGCGCCGGCCTTTGCCGGCGTCAGCTTAGTTCGTAACGAAGCAAGCCTTGTCGCCGCCCACGCCCTTTATCTTCGTGCACAGTTCCATGGCCTCTTGCCTCGTTCCCAGCGGACCGGCTACGGCACGGTAGGTAACTTTTGAGCCCAAATCGGCAATCTTCGTCGTGATCTGAACATCGCCTAGTACAGAGCTATACTTCTGCGTGAGGGCTGGCAGGTCCCTCTGGATGGCCTTCTCGTCGATGCTAGACTTCAAGGATACATAGAACCCGCCCGCCGCCGCTGGCATTGCCGCCGCCATCCGGATCGGCGGAGCCTTGACCGCGGGCGCTGTCCCGGTCGAGAATTGCGGCCCTGCCTGCGCCGGCCTAAAGGGCGCACCGGCCGGCTGACCTGCTGGCTGCTGCGGCGCGCTGGCATTGCCGAACGGATATGGCAGGCCATTGTCCACATTGACAATGTTCGGCGTAATCACAGGCCGTGAGTTCACCCGCGTTCCGTCGGGCCGGTAGTTTTCGCTGCGCACCACGGTCGGCTGATCGGCCGGCGGCGCGTCGCCGCTCCTCTGAGCTTTCTTCAGGGCCTCGTCGATACGGTCTTCAAGAGAGCTTCCGCCCGCTCCCGGGGTGGCAAAGGCTGGGGATACCGCAGCCGCGGCCAGGACGGGGGCAGAGGATGCGACCTGGGTGCGGCCGTCGGGCGTCAGGCGCTCGTAGATGGCCTTTTCGCCATGGGGAAACTGCTTGCCGCCTGGATTCTCGGGAACCTCCTTCGAGGGGTTCCTGTCGGCATGGATAACCGGAGTGGCTCTCTCGCCCCTGCCGCCGAACAGCGATTTGTAACCGTATGCGCCGCCTACGACCACAGCGGCGGCACTCAGGAGCAACGCGGCGAACAGCTTCTTGCGCCCGCCTTTTTGCGGGGCTCCGTAATCCTCGCCGTCGAAATCCTCGTCGGGGAATTCTTCGTCGAAGTCGTCGCTATGAGCTGCCATCGGGGGACGGCCGCTTCTGACCTCATCGTCGTCCCAGCCTTCGCCCGCGGGAAAGCCCGGATCGAAAGCGCCGCGCTGCTGCTGGTAGCCCTCGTGCGATACGGGCGCCTGGTCGTATGCGGCCGGGCTATAAAGCTGGGGCTGCGCCTGCTGCTGCGGATATCCGCGGTCCAGCGTTGGCTGCGGAGGCACGGGCGGTGCGCTGCGCTGAGGCTGCTCGTCGGGCACATAATATCGCGGGGCGCTGCTTTCCTGCGGCATGCGGGGGGCGTAGGCGCGCTCGTCTTCCCGCGGCCGCGGTTGGGCGGACTTCGTAAGGGTCGGGCCGGTAGCCCGAGCCCGTGCCATAGGGATTTTGCTCGTAACTTTGCTGAGCCGGCGGATAGCTTTGCGGGGCTGACGGATCGCGGCCGAAAAGCTCGCCGCTTGCGCCGCCATAAGGCATTTGCTGAGCGCCGGTGTCGTAGGGGGACGGCGGCGGAGCATAGGGAGATGCGGGCTCTACATAAGAGCGGGGCGCATCGTACCGCGGCGTTGGGTCTTGATAGTACGATTGCTGAGGGTCCAGCGCGCGGGGTGCCTGCGGCGCTGGGTCCTGATAGTAGGATTGCTGAGGGTCTACCGCACGGGGTGCCTGCGGCGCCGGGTCCTGATAGTACCCTTGCGGCGCCTGCGGAGCGTCGTAAGAACGGTTTTGCTGCGGCTGGGGCGGAAGAGGAAGAGCCGGTTCCTGGCGCGGCGGAGAGTAGGATTGCCGCGTAAAGCCGGAATAGGACGCCTGCTGAGGCTGGCTGTCTCGCGGCTGCTGGCTGGGGTACTGGTTTCCGCTACGGTTGGCAGTTCGCCAATCAGGCTCTGCCTGATCCGCACGGCGTCCACGGCGCGATGCCGAATCGTCGTTCGAAGACATCGAAAACTTTCCCTCCATATGCGACGTAGTGGGACCCTGGCGAGCTAACGCATTTCAGAAATTGGTTCTACGCCAAGCAATTGCAGACAGGACCGCAAAATCTGAGCCATCGCTGAAATGAGCGCGAGTCGCGCCTCGGTTATGTCCCAGCGTTCGTCGACCATGAACCGCAATTGTGGCGACTCTTTGCCTCGCGTCCAAAGGCTGTGGAATACAGCGGCAAGGTCATGTGCGAAGAAAGCAATCCTGTGCGGCTCATGTGCTTGGGCGGCCCCCTCTATTGTCCGCGGGAATTGCGCGATTTTCTTGATGAGCGCAAGTTCTGCCTCGTCCGAGAGTAAGTCTAGCTTGGCGCGGGCCAGAGATGAAGGCGCAAGATCGATATCGGGAAACCCTTCCCGCGCCTTGGAAAGCACCGAACAAGCCCGCGCATGCGCGTACTGAACGTAAAATACTGGGTTTTCGTTCGATTGCTCGACGACTTTCTCAAGATCGAAATCGAGCTGCGCATCGTTCTTGCGGTAAAGCATCATGAAGCGGACAGGCCCCGCCCCGACCTCTTCCACAAGGTCGCGCGCGGTGATGAACGAGCCCGCGCGCTTCGACATCTTGTAAGGCTGGCCGCCCTTGAAGAGCCGGACAATTTGACACAGCTTTACGTCGATATCGGCCTCCCCGCCCGAGAGCGCCTTCACCGCCGCCGACAGCCGCTTCACATAGCCGCCGTGGTCGGCGCCGAGCACAATAATCATGTGCTTGAATCCGCGCTGATATTTATTGCGGTGGTAGGCTATGTCCGGCGCGAAATAGGCGTAGGCACCGTTCGATTTCAGCAGCGGGCGGTCCTCGTCGTCGCCGAATCCGGTCGAGCGGAACAGCGTTTGCTCGCGGTCTTCCCAATCCTCCGGCGCCTTGCCCTTCGGCGGCGGGAGGCGGCCCACATACACAAGGCCCTTGGCGCGCAATTCCTCGATGGCCTCGCGCACCTGATCGGTCTCGCCTTCGAACAGCGAGCGCTCCGAGAAGAACACCTCGTGCGTGATGCCGAGCGCGGCCAGATCGTCGCGGATGAGGTCCATCATCATGGACACGGCCTTCGCGCGCGCTTTGGGCAGCCAAGTAGCTTCCTTCATGCGCAGGAGCCGCTTGCCGTATTCCTTCGCGAGCGCCTCTCCCACCGGCTTCAAGTATTCACCTGGATAAAGCCCCTCGGGAATCTCGCCGATGTCTTCGCCCAATGCCTCGCGGTAGCGCAGGAATGCCGAGCGCGCGAGCACATCCACCTGGCCGCCGCCGTCGTTGATGTAATATTCGCGCGCGGCCTGGAAGCCGGCGAAATCGAGGAGATTGGCGAGCGCATCGCCGAATACGGCGCCGCGCGTATGGCCGACATGGATGGGACCGGTGGGGTTCGCGGAAACGTATTCCACATTCACGGCTTCGCCCGCGCCAACATTGCTACGGCCGTAATCTTTGCCTTGCTCAAGTACAGCGCGCAAGACGGCGGGCCAGAATTCGGGTTTTAACGTTAAGTTAATAAAGCCCGGCCCAGCGACCTCGGCCTTTGCCACATCCCCGGCTTCGCTAAGCTTTTCCGCGATGCGCGCGGCAAGCTCCTTCGGGTTCATGCGCGCCGGCTTTGCAAGCATCATGGCGGCGTTGGTGGCGATGTCGCCGTGTGCGGATTCGCGCGGCGGCTCGACCACGAAGCCGGCCGTTTTCGCATCGCCGGGCAGGACGCCCTCGGCGCGCAATTGCTCAAGGATGCCGCGAATGCGGTCTTCGAAAATAGCAAAGATGTTCATGGCTGTGTCATAAGCGTTTCGGTCTGCCAACGCAATGGCGGGCAGGCTCAAATCCAGGGCTTTGGAACCCTGCCGGGGCCCGCTCATTGCGATATGGAAGCCAAAGGTAATGCAAACATCAGTTTCGCGCGGTGCCCACAAGTAACGGTCTAAATAATTGAGGTTCTCCGGTTGAGAAAATAGCTGCGTGGCGCGGGAAAGCGCTTGCGGCCGGCCGGCCGGTGGCTTAGCCAGTGGGAAAATGCGGCGGTCCCAGCTTGGGTGTGGACTGGGCTCCGCGGCACTCAAATTTCAGGAAATGGAAAGATGCTAAATTGGTGGCAGCGCATCGCCGCTTTCTTCCTGGCCTGTGCGGCATTTCAACTACTGGTTGCGAGCGGGGCGGCGGCTGAGCCCTACACGGCGGAGGAGATGCTTTCGGAGTGCCACGCGCTGCTCGCTTCCGCCAAGGCAACCGCCGATCCGGACGCGGTCGAGCTTGAAAACACGTTCTCGACAGGCGCGTGCTGGGGCGCATTCCTGAGCATCCAGCAGCTCGTTACCTTGAAAATGCACGGCGCCGGCAGCCCGATGTTCAACACCTGCGTGCCCGGGGACGTCACGCTCGTTCAGCTCATTCAACTTTTCGACGCCTATGGCAAGGCTCATCCCGAGCCGGGACAGCGAGCCCTTCACGGTCGTGGCGCTCTCGGCCCTGCACGAAGCTTTCCGATGCGATGGCAAAAAGAGCCGCGAGCCTTGAGGATCGATGGGAGGGTGTGCCACAGCCATACCGCATTACCCCTCACCCTGTCCCTCTCCCTACGGGAGAGGGGACGCGAGAACTCTCGCTGCGGATAGTTCAGGGGTTCCTTCTCCCATGGGGAGAAGGACAGGATGAGGGGAGATGCGCCCGTTCGTTCCGCTGTGCGCCGTTATGTTAGCCCTATGGGGGTGACCGCAGTGCGGATCGCCGATTTCCTGTCCTAACTAGGCCTGGTGCGGCCCGCGAATCTGCATCAGGATCTCTTCGATGCGCCGCCAGCGATGGGCTTGCTCGCGGTCGCTATCCTTTTCGAACCCGGCGGCCTTTTGGGCGGCCTCTGCGATCGCCTTCGGGCCCCGCGCCTTCCAAAGCTGGCGCGCATAGACGTGGATGTCGCTTTCCTGCATGGCATGGTCCTCCTGAGCGCGCAATCCGCTCCAAGATCGCGCAAGCAAGCCCCGGCACCGTCAAGCACCGTAGCTTACACCCGCGGCCGCTCCGGTGGCAACGCGGAGCTGGGCAGGCGGCCGCATCAAGCCGTGGGCCAGACCTCGAAGCCGAAAGGCGCCGAGCCGCCTTCCTCGCTCACCGATACTTCGGCGACCCTTGCGGCTGGCGGCCCTTCGCGGCAGCGCCGCAGCATCTCGTCAACGCGCGCGCTGGCGCCCGAGAACAGCGCCTCGACCGCACCGCCGCGCCGGTTCCGTACCCAGCCATGAAGCCCGAGCGCCTTGGCGGTGCGCTCCGTCCAGGCCCGGTAGGCCACGCCCTGCACGCGGCCAGTAATGAGCACACGCACGGTGCGCTTCTCCATGTCTTCCTTGCACGTATTCATAGAGGCAAAACTCCAATTGCAACCGGATTTGCCGCTGCCCGACTATAATGATCAAGGCAACACAACTGAAGCTCGGCACAGGTGGTGGAAACGATAAATTCAACATTTGCTCTCCCACTGCAGTTGCGTGCTTTATATTTTCCGCTGCTGTATGTAAGCTGCTCCCAAGTGGAATAGCAATCCAACCGCTTACAGCTGGGGCTATGGGCTTCCGCGCACAGCTTGCGTTAGCCAGGGTCTGAATTGGAGGGGCGATGTATTCTACGAGCGTACCTGAAGACAGCTCCCAGCATGCGGCAGCTCGCAACTCAGGGCTCGAAGCCGTTGGCGCCATCCCCTGGGGTACGCATTTCTGCCAGTTCTACGCTGGCAGGGACGACCTCCTCGAAACGCTTGTCCCCTATATTAGGGCGGGACTTGAGGCAAACGAGTTCTGCCTTTGGATCACCTCTGCCAAAGTTAACGCGCGCGATGCCGAAGACGCGCTACGCCGCGCCGTCCCTGACCTCGACCGCTACCTGGCGGAGGGACGGATCGAATTCGCCGGTGGCGGCCAATTGTATAAGGATGGCGGCGGTTTCGATGCGAACCACGCGCTAGAGCTGTTGCTGGGCAAGCTCGATATGGCCCTTGGACGCGGTTTCGCAGGCATGCGCGCGGCGGGCGGCGGCGCCCTATCCTGGCTGGATTATGAGGCATGGAGAGACTTCACCGCCTACGAAAGCCATTTGGACAGCGTGGCGGGTTCAAGGCGCATGCTGGTGCTTTGCAGCTACCCTCTCGACAAATGCGGTCCCCGCGAAATCATCGATGCCGCCGCCAACCACGAGTTTGCCCTGATACGCAGCGGCGAGAGCTGGCAAGTCCTGGAGAATACGGCGCGCCGCAGAATCGAGCGCGAATTCAAGAAGTTCGTTTCCCTGGCTGCCAACAGCTCCGAATTCGTCGCCATGTGCGATCTGGACTTCGCGCCCACCTACATCAACGAGGCCGGGCTTCGGACGATCGGCCTGGACGACCTGGGCCAGCTTCGGCAGGCCTCGATAAGGGATCTGTTTTTTCCCGAGGATCAAAGCTTCATCCACGATGAGTTCCTTCCCCGTGTCTTCGCCGAAGGGCAGGCGGAGATCGAGATCCGCTTCCGGCACTTCAAGACGGGCAAGCCCTTATGGATGATCTGCAACATCTTCTTCCTCAGGGGGGACAAGGGCGAACCCATCGGGCTTGCAACCGTTAGCCGCGACATCACCGAGCGTAAGCGTGCGGAGAACGCCGCCAAGTGGAATGCGCAGCGCAACGAGCTGCTTTCCGGCATTGCCGCGCGCCTGCTCAGAACCCGCGATCCCAAAGCCGAGGTTGAGGAGCTTTGCCGGAAGGTCATGGCGTTTCTCGGCTGCGACGTCTTCTTCAATTTCCTCGTGGACGAGGAAGAGGGCGGCCGCCTGCGCCTCAACGCTTTCGCCGGGGTCTCCGAAGAACTGGCGCGGACCGTCGAAACCGTCGATTTCGGAGCGACGCTCTGCGGCACCGTTGCCCGCGACAGATACCGGATAATCGCGGAATACATTTCGAGCAGCGATTCACCCCTGACGGCGGCGATCAAATCCTTTGGGGTCGAGGCCTATTGCTGCCATCCGCTCATGGCTCAGGACCGGGTGATCGGCACCTTGTCGTTCGGCACCCGCACCCGGCAAAGATTCGCCAGCCGTGAGATCGAGCTAATGGCCGCGGTGACGGACCTCGTGGCGATGGCAATCAATCGCATTCAGACCGAGAGAGCACTTCGCGAAAGCGAGAGACAGCTCAGGCATCTGGGAGATAGCCTGCCGGACAGCGCCGTTTACCGTTACGCGCATGAGGCTGACGGCTCGCCCCGCTATTATTACCTGAGCGCGGGCGTCGAGCAGATGAACGGGGTTCAAGATCGAGGACGTGCTTGCCGATGCGGGCACGCTTCACCGGCAGGTGCTGCCCGAATATCTGCCCCGCCTCCAGGAAGCCGAGCGGCGAAGCGCCCGCGAGCTTTCCGACTTCGAAATGGAAGTTCCGATGCGCCGGCCGGACGGCGAAATTCGCTGGATGCGCTTAAAGGCCCGCCCGCAAGGAATGCCGGACGGGCGCGTCATATGGGATGGAGTGCAGTCGGACATCACGGCGCGGAAAAAGATGCAGGACGCCCTGCGCGTGAGCGAGGAGCGCCTGCGTGCCATCGTCGGCACAGCCCTCGACGGCATCATCGTCATCGACGTCCAGGGGGTCATTCAGTCGATCAATCCTGCCGCGGAGCAGATGTTCGGGTACACGTCAGCCGAAGCGGCCGGGCACAGCATCACGATGTTCATGCCGGAGCCCTACCGCTTGCGGCACCGCCTCCACGTCGCGACATCGCTCAGGACCAGCATTCCGAGGATTTCAGCAGGCCGAGGTCGAGGGGCTTCGCCGGGATGGCTCGGCATTCCCCGCGGAACTTTCGGTCGCGCCATGGGAGGCCGATGGAAAACGCTACTTTACTGGGATCATCCGCGATGTAACGCAGCGCAAACGGCGCGAGGAGAAGATCAACGTACTCCTGCGGGAGGTCAATCACCGCTCCAAGAATATGCTGAGCCTGGTGCAGGCGATTGCGTCGCAGACGGCTGCCAAAGAGCCGGTTGAGTTCGTCCGCCACTTCTCCGAGCGCATACGGGCGCTCGCCGCGAGCCAGGATCTGCTGGTCAAGAGCCAATGGCAGGGCATCAGCATCGAGGAGCTGGTGAAATCGCAGCTGGCGCACTTCCGCGATTTGCTGGGCGGCAGAATCGAGCTTAAAGGGCCGCCGTTGCGCATTACCGCTTCCGCGGCGCAGTCGATTGGCATGGCGCTTCACGAGCTTGCCACCAATGCGGGGAAATATGGAGCGCTCTCGAACGCTTCGGGGCAGATTGCAATCGGCTGGAGCCTCAACGCGGACCGTTCGGGAAAGCTCAGCTTCGGTCTGCATTGGACGGAGAGCGGCGGGCCGGCGGTATCGGTGCCAATGCGGCGGGGCTTCGGCTCCATCGTCGTCGAGACCATGCCTCGCATGGAGTTGGATGCGGAGGCGGAACTGCACTACGCGCCGGAGGGGCTCCGGTGGCACCTCGCTTGCCCCGCTGAGACTGTGCTGGAGGCCGGCGACGATCCTTCCTTTCTCAGGATGCTCGCGCAGTGAAATACCGGCCGCTGCGAGCTTTGACCCTGGAAACGGCAATTATACCAGCCGTCATAAGTTTTGACCGCTTTAGAACACTCCCCGTCATCGCGAGGCCGCCTTGGCGGCCGTGGCGATCCAGCAGCAACATCAGTGACTTGCCCCTGGATTGCTTCGCTGCGCTCGCGATGACGGCGAGAGGTCAAAACTTATGGCGGTTGGTATAAGTCGCCGGGGAGATGCGCCAGCCGAGCCCTACCCTCAACCCGCAGCCTCCGCCGCCAGCGCCGTTTCAATCTTCGCCAGCGCCGGGTCGAGCGCCACGGAGGCCAGGCGCGTGTCGTTCGATGTCGCGGTCAGCGCCATTCTCTGGCCGTGCGTCGTGAACAGGCGGCACAGCGTGGTCGAGTCGGCAGCGTCGCGCACCACAACGGCCAACGCGCCGCCACGATTGGCGGCGTACTGGTCGGCGGCGCCGGTCAGGCGGACGGTAGCCGCGGCCATGGCGTCGAAGTCCGGCGCCCTCCCCGTCGCGGCGACCACGAGGCCGTCTTCGTTGCTCAGCAGGATCGAGCCGAAATTGCCCACTCTGGCGACTTGTTCGAGCAGCGGGGAAAGGTCGCGGCGTTGGCCGGCGCTGCCGACCCGTGCCAGGTCGACCGACAGGCGTTCGCGCTCCACCAGCGGCGCCAGCACCTGCTCGATGGTGGTTTTCAGCGTGCCGTCGTCATCCAGCGCGTTGCGCTGTTTCCAGTGTTGCAGGATCGCGGCTTGTTGTTCGGCCACGCCCCGCAGCCGGTTGCGTTCGCTCGAACCGCGCCGGAGGCCGGCGAGGTAGCCCGCCAGCAGCAGAAGCAAAGCGGCGCCAAGGCCGATGAGAAGGGCGGGTATGTTCATGGTTGCTCCGTGGCGCCGGTGGCGCTTTTGCAGGCGCTAACGCCATCGATGCCGACATCGACGCGGCGGTCGCGCGGGTCGGCGGCCGCGGCTGCCTCGGCGGCGCCGGCTGCGCGCACGGTGATGCGGTTGGCGGGGATGCCGCTGCTGGCGAGGAGGGAGGAAACGGACTTGGAGCGGGCGAAGCTGAGCACGAGGTTTTGCTCCTCGGTGCCCAGGCTGTCGGCATGGCCCGCGACGACCAGCTTTGCATCGCCATGCTTGCCGAGCCACTCGCTCAGCCGGGCGATGCCGGCGTGTAGCAGCGCGCGGTCTGCGTCCGCCCCGGGTAGGGGCGCGGATTTGCCCCTCGCGAACATGATCGTCATGGGGTCGAAACAGGGCGGCGGCGCGGGCGGCGCCTGCACCTGGATGATGGTGGGCGGCGGTGCCGGCGCGGGCACCTGTACCTCAATGATTTGAGGCGGCGGCGCCGGTTCCTTTTCGTGCACCACGATAGTCACCGGCTCCGGCTGCGTCACGGGCGGGGCGAGCCAGATCGAGGCGGAAACAACCGCCAGCGTGGCGCCCATGGCGGCGAGCAAGGCAGCGAGCAAGGCGGGCGCGCCCTCACCGGCCAATGGCAGGGCGGGCGGGAAGGCGTCGGGAAGATCGGTGTTCACGGCCACACTTTCATTCTGCCGGCGCGGCGGACTGGGCAGCCTCGGGCGCCTTGTACAGGTGCGCCATCACGTCTATGCCGCATTGGAGGCTGGCCGCCCAATCGATGAATTTCTTGACCATCGGTTTGCCGCGGAACAGCGCGCCGTGCTGCGGGGCGATGATTTCGATGTCCAGATTGCGCACCATATCGGCCCAGAGGCTCATGGCCCGATTGCCGGTCATGTAGCGGCGGTGGAAACCTTCCATGTATTGCAGGTGCGCGTCGAAGTCGGTGACTTCGAAGTAATCCATGCCGAGCGCGGCGCCGAGGTCGCCAGTGTAAAGGATCTTGGCGACCGGGTCGTAGATCTGCATGTTGCCCACGCTGTGCAGGAAGTGCGCGGGCAGGGCGTACAGCGTCCCGCCGCCCATTTCGAACGTCATGCCTTCGTCGGGGATGCCCAGCAGCCGGTCCTCAAGCAGGTGGTCCAGGCCGAAATGCGGCACGAAGCGCAGCCACAGCGAGGAGATGTACGCGGTGGCGTCGGTGGTCATCAGCCAGCCATTGACCGCGGCGACGATGTCCGGGTCCTGGTGCGAGAGGAACAGGTAGCGCAGCCTGCCGCGGCCGAGGGCCGCGAAGGTCTTCGACAGAACTTGCGAATAGACCTTGTGCCCGCCGGGATCGAGCAGCATGGCCTCGCCGTTATGCATGATGAGGTGCTGGTTCGCTTGCACCGCGCTACCGGCACTGCCGGAATCCTCAAGCAGGATGTTACGGTGGGTGCCGTTGTCGAATAGTACTTTATCCGCCATGGCCAACTCCTGACAAAGATGCGGCAAAGGGCACGGGTTTCGTGCAACTGCCTAAAGGACTTTCTGCAGCGCCCGGATCGCTTCGCGCATGTCGAAGAAGATAAGGCCGAGCTTGCTGGCTTCGTTCGTGACGGCGAGCAGCAGGGTGCCGCGGCCGGCGCTGAGAACCACGGCGTAGCCGTTTTCGCCGCGCACGATCACTTCCTGCACTGCGCCGCGGGACAGTTCCATGGCCGCCCGGGTACCCAGGTTGAGCAGCGTGGCAGCCATGCCGGCGACACGCGTTTCCTCCATGTTCAGGTTATCGGCGCGGGCGATCATCAGGCCGTCCTCGGAAATCAGCGCGCTTGTCTCGATCCCGGGTGAATCGATCTGCAGCTTGCGGAGGATCCTGTTCAGCTCATCGAGACGCGACATGCCGCTCCCCTTCCTGCTCTGTGACACAACCGGCATTTCCAACAGCCTGGACATCACTTTCACCTTTTCTTCTATTACCCTGGTCGTCCCTGACACCTTATGCCTAGCAAAGCAGGCGGATAAAGGCCAGCAATTCTCGATATGGCGCAAGCCCAGAGCCGGATGCACCGGCAGGATTAATGCCGGCAGGATTAACGCGCCCTTGGTATGCCATTCTCATCTGCATTTCTGAAAAATTTTCGCGGCTTATGCAACTTGCCAAATCAACTCTCTGCAGCCCAAGCACTTCTGATTTCGTCCATGAGCGGATGTTTAATATCCGCTTGCTCCAATTCAGTAAAGTCGTCCAAGACCTCGTTGTCCCAGGTCTTTTTGTTTCGGGTTTCTTTTCCCTTGTGCTTGTTGTAAATGACTCTTGCTTCGTTCTTGTAGCCATTTAGCATAAGAGCGTGGGCACGATTTGTGTCGATTGAGATGTAATCCTTGCTTATTGCAGCGGCCTGGTCCGCGGTGGCGATCACCGCCTCGTACTGGCCAGCTAAAAGCTGATACCATGAAAGACTTAGGAGAGCATCGAGTGTGCCGTCGCCGGGCTTCCCCTCCGCGGCAGTTTCGGTGCGGCGTACCGTCGCGGCGATTGTTTCTTGGAGGCGCGCTGCCTCCGCATAGTTCTTGCTTTCGAACGCCTCGTTTACGGCCTTGGTTCTCTCTTGCGTGTCTTCGATGGCCTTTGCGGGATCGGATGTGAGCGAAATCTCCTTCGCCTCGTCAGCTGCTTCCTGCCCCGGTAGGGAAGGCGAATTCCGCTCGTTTGCAAAAATGTAGTTAGATGTATTTTCCGCCCCTGAAGGAGCGCCCGCTGCCGCCGTTATAACCGGCCTGTGCAGGACAGAGAGGCTGCGTGTGGTATTTGGAATGTTTACAGTCATGCGAGAAGTCTGACGTGCGGCAGCAGCACCGTCCCAAGGTTGAGCGACGGCGCCAGCTTGAGCCACGACAACCCCCGCCGGCCGGAGCAGGCGCTCCCCTATCATAAAGCCTGCATAGATCACCTGAACTACAGTATTGTCGGGCAAATCGGGCACGCTCACGGCAGACTTGGCTTCATGCAGATGCGGATTAAATGGCTCGCCTAGAGGTTCGAAGCACGTTACCCCATAGCGACTAAGCGCACTCAGAAGTGATCGCTCAGTAACCTCAAAGCCTTCTACGAGGCTATTCAAGACCGGACTGGCGCCTAGCTGCTCTTTTGGGACCGCTTCAATGGCACGGCGAACATTATCGGCAACGCATATCATATCCGCCGCAAATGCAGATATCGCGAATTTCATGGAGTCAGTATTATCCCGGTCGATGCGCTGACGCAGGACTTGCGTTTCTTCCTGAAGTTCGAGATTTTTCTCCTCTAACGATTTGTTCTCAGAAAGTAGTCTGTCCAATTCAGTTTGCGCAGCAGGTGTGTTCTTCATCTGCAGCTTCCGCATTTTCGATCTCCACTTCAGCAGCTTACTCCGCAGCAGTGTTGACACCATTCTCTTCTTCCACTGCCAGTCTTCACTCCACCCGGAACGCCTGCCACCGCGTGAGCTGACGCTGAAGATTGGCCACTTGCGCGCATAATAGGCACCTGGTCTACGAAAGGCTAGCGGCGGCAATGGCCGCATCGCCGGCATCAGACATAGCTGCCTCGGAATTTCAAGCGCCAGCTGCGTGCATGGTTTCCCATTGGCCCAGGGCTGCGATAACCCGATTGGGCCGCTCCCGGCCTACTGGCGACGGGGAATGAACGCGGCTTAACGGACTGTAAAGCGGCCGTATCGCTAGAACAAGGTTAATGCGAACGTGTTTAACGCAGGGACCTCATATTTTTCGCCGCCGTATTTATACGAATCTTTCCTCGATTTTGGTCGATTTCTACAGTTCAAAAATCCCGTTAAATATACGCGAATATTTGCACTTAACCAAGGCACGGATACCGCGGCGGCGCCGGCGGCCCATATTTTCGATTACGCGTCAATGACTTACACCAACGCAGCCGCGCTTAACGCTTACTCAAGAAATCTCTGCTAAATTACTTCAAAATCGAAAAGCGTCCCTTCGGCCTTCGCAAAGGGGCCGCCGGAGCAGCGAGGAGAGTTAACATGGCGTTACACCAAAGATTCCAGCCGCCATCCGGGAACCGCGCTTGCGCCGCTCAGCCAAGCCCTAGCAGGCGCGCGGCGTTCTGCTTCAGGATCAGCGGGCGGTTCTCGTCCTTGATATCGATTTTCTCGAAGTCCGCCAGCCAGCGCTCGGGTGCGATCATCGGCCAGTCGGAACCGAACAGGACTTTTTCGCGCAGCAGCGTATTGGCGTAGCGCACAAGGACCGGCGGAAAATATTTCGGCGACCAGCCCGAAAGATCGATGTAGACGTTGGGCTTGTGGGTCGCGACGGCAAGCGCCTCCTCCTGCCACGGAAACGAGGGGTGCGCGAGCACGATGGGCATGTCCGGAAAATCCACGGCCACGTCGTCGAGACACATGGGGTTGGAATATTTGAGCCGCATGCCGTTGCCGCCGCGCATGCCGGAGCCGACGCCGGTCTGCCCCGTGTGGAACAGCGCGATGGCGCCCATTTCGGCGATGGCCTCATAGAGCACGTAGGCCGTGCGATCGTTCGGGTAGAAGCCCTGGTAGGTCGGGTGGAACTTGAAGCCCTTCACGCCGAAGTCTTTGACGAGCCGCCGCGCCTCGCGCGCACCCATCTTGCCCTTGGCGGGATCGATGGAGGCGAAGGGGATGAGAACGTCGCTGTTCTTTGCGGCCAGTTCCGCGACCTCTTCGTTCTTGTATCGGCGATAGCCCGTCTCGCGCTCGGCATCGACCGGGAAAATCACGGCCGCGATATTCTGAGCCCGGTAATGCGCCGCGGTCTCCTCGACGGTTGGCGGATGCTTCCAGGACGCGCGGAAATACCCGGCCATTGTGGTTTGAAGGTCGTCGTAGCCGTCGTCAGCGTGGCAGCCGCAGGGCTCCTCCGCGTGGGTATGGAAGTCGATGGCTTTGAGCTTGCTGAGGTCCAGCATCCAATTTCTCCTACTAGTACCCAGGTCGGTGATCCGCAAAAGGCGCATTACCCCTCACCCTAGCCCTCTCCCAATGGGAGAGGGAACTCGCTCGCAGCGGTTGTTAGGGCGTCCCTTCTCCCATTGGGAGAAGGACAGGATGAGGGGTAATGCCCTATGTCTATGACTCATCCTTCAGCGATAGAGGATACTAGCGTGGAGGCAGGCGCAGCGCGCCGTCAAGGCGGATCACCTCGCCGTTGAGCGATAGGTTCTCAACGCAATGTAGCACGAGCGCCGCGAACTCCTCAGGTTTGCCCAGGCGTTTCGGGAAGGGGATGGACTGGCCAAGGCTCGTCTGCACCTCTTCTGGAAGGCTTTTCAGCATGGGTGTCAGGAAGAGGCCCGGCGCTATGGCGAGCACGCGGATGCCGAACTGGGAGAGTTCGCGGGCGGCCGGGAGCGTCAGCGCGGTAACACCGCCCTTGGATGCCGAATAGGCGGCTTGTCCAACCTGTCCCTCGAAGGCCGCAACCGAGGCGGTCGAAACGATCACGCCGCGCTCGCCATCGCCGAGCGGTTCGAGCTTGGCTATATCGGCGCTGGCAAGCCGCATCATGTTGAAGCTGCCGATCAGGTTCACGCGAATGACACGCTCGAAATCGCCAAGCGGCATGGGTCCGTCGCGGCCCAGAATCCGCTTGGCGGTTCCTATCCCCGCGCAGTTAACGAGGATACGGGCAGGACCATGCGCCAGGCTGGCCTTAGCGAGCGCCGCTGCCGCACTCTCCGCATCGCTTACATCGCAGGGAATCGCAAGGCCACCGGTGTTGGCCGCAACAGCTTGCGCCGCCTCCATATTTACGTCGAGCACGGCAACCCGCGCCCCGGCTTCCGCCAGGCGTATCGCGGTCGCGGCGCCAAGGCCTGATCCGCCGCCCGTTACAACCGCTGCCTGCCCTTTAACGTCCATCTGCTATTCCCCTTTTTTCCGATAAGCGTCGCTCCCCTCACCCTGCCCCTCTCCCCATGGGAGAGGGGACGCCCCCTCAACGGCTGCGACGGAACTCCCTCTCCCATTGGGAGAGGGCTGGGGTGAGGGGTAATGCCCTGTGTTTACGACGCCCCCATAGAGCGGCAGCCACCGCAAATTCGGCGCCTAAGCGCCTTCGCGGATAACGCTAGTAGCTAATCCGCGGCGGCCTCCTTCTAACTTATACCGATGACGCGGGGGGAAGGCGTGCCGCTATACAGCTCTTCGACAAGCGCCGCGCGGCGCGCGAGCACGGCCCGCTGATTGATGGAACCCTTGTCGGTGATCTCGTGGCCGTCGATGGATGGCGGCTCTTCAAGCAGGATGGCGCGGGCGACGCGGTTCGACGATCCGGTGCTGGCGGCGGCTGCCTCCAGGAGCTTCTCGCGGAATAGGCGGCGCGTTGCCCCGTTCGACAGGACCTCTTCCGGACTGGCGCCGGCAGGAGCCCCGGTGAGCGCCCTTAACGCTTCGAAATCGGGGAAAATCAGGATCGCGATATCATCCTGCTCGTGGCCGGCGATGACCACATCCTTGGCGTACCCCCCGAACACGGAGAGGAGGCTCGCGCGGAGCATCCCAACGCGGACCCAGGTGCCGGTGGAGAGTTTGAAGTCCTCCGAAATACGGCCGTCGAAGAAAAAGCCCTTCAGCGGCTCATCCGGGTCCGCAAAGCGCACGGCATCGCCGAGCTTATAGTAGCCTTCCTCGTCGAAGCTGGCCGCGGTCGTATCGGGCTGCCGCCAATAGCCTTGCGTGATGCTTGGTCCCTTGAGCCGCGCTTCGAGCTTGCCGTCGACCGGCGCCAGCTTCATCTCGATGCCCGGCACCGGCAGGCCGATCGCGCCCGAGGAACGCATCATCTCTTTTGTGCAGAATAGGGCGGATGGGCCGCTCTCGGTCGCGCCGAGGCCGCTCATGATGACAATCCGCTCGCCGCAGGATTGCAGCGCGAGCGAGTTGAGATCGTCCCAGACGTGCTGGGGCATGCCGGCGCCAGCGAAGAACAGCATCTTCAGGCGGCTGAAGAACTTGTCGCGAAGCTGCGGCTCCCGCCGGAAATAGGGAACGAGTTCTTCGAAGCCTTTCGGCACGTTGAAATAAACCGTGGGCGCGATCTCGCGCAAATTCCGCACGGTTTCGGCGATCCCGTTTGGCGTCGGCTTGCCACCGTCGATATAGTAGGTGCCGCCGTTGAAGAGCACGATGCCAATATTGTGGTTGCCGCCGAAGGTGTGGTTCCAGGGCAGCCAGTCGACGACAACCGGCGGTTCGTCCCCGAAAAATGGGAACGATGCCAGGATCATGGCCTGGTTGGAGCAGATCATGCGATGCGTGTTGATGACGCCCTTGGGCAGTCCCGTCGATCCCGAGGTGAACAGGAATTTCGCGATGGTGTCCGGCCCCACGGCGGCGTTGGCCGCATCGGTCTCGGGGCCGGGCGTTGTTGCAAGCAGCTCTTCGAACAGCGTGACCCGGCGGTGCGCCGGCTGATTGACCGCGACCGCGATCTCCGCATCGGTGGTGACAACCGCGTCCAGTGCCTTGGCGAAGGCAGCGCCATCGGCCGCAAAAACAAGGCCCGGCGTGGTCTGCGCAAAGATGTGCTTCAGCTTGCCGAAGTCGGTGGAAAGCAGCGAGTAGGACGGCGACACCGGCACAAAAGGAACGCCCGCGTAAAAGCAGGCCAAATTGAGCAGCAGGTGCTCCAGATCGTTGCCGGACAAGATCAGCACCGGGCGTTCGGCAGACAGGCCCCGCTTGACCAAGGCCGCAGCAAGCGAGCGAACCTTGGCGAGGGTTGCGGCGTAAGTGAGTTCGCGCCAGGCGCCATCGGGGCCGCGCTGCGCGAAAAACAGCCGGTCCGGCGCCAGCCTTGCCCAGCGTTCCAGCGGCTCGGACAGTTTTGCCGGGTACGGAGGCAAAGGCTGCTTTGAGCGAACCAGAATGGTCCCGTCAGCCCTGTGCCCGGTCTCGACGCTCGCCTCTCCGAGGCGCACGTCGCGTATCGGTGTAAACGCATACGCGCTCATCGCAGTCCTCCCTAAGTGCGCCCCCTTGTGCTTTTGCACTTATTGTTGACAGGCGCGTTTTGGCCGGCGGCTCGGTGCTGCCGGCTATTTGTGGACGGTCTTTGCCGCCCTCTTCTCAAGAAAATCGCGCTTACGTGCCTTCGCCTCTTCATCGGCTTGCGCGATGGCCGCCATCAAGGCTTCGAACATATAGCCGGGCGCGGTTCCGCTTTCGGCGATGCGCGGCAAAACCTGCACGACGGCATAATTCGTCAGCGGACTGTTCGAGGCGATTTTGCGCGCCAATTCCAAGCCCTTGGCGAGGCCCTGGCCATCTTCCACGACGTAATGGGAGAAGCCGAGCGCCATGCCTTCCTCCGCGCCGTAGGTACGGCCGGTCAGCATCATTTCCATCATGCGGGACACGCCGATCAGGCGCGGCAACCGCACCGAGCCGCCGCCGCCGACAAAGATGCCGCGCTGGCCCTCCGGCAAAGCGTAATAGGCGGAACGCTCCGCCACGCGAACATGCGTGGCCGCGGCAAGCTCCAGCCCGCCGCCCACGACAGCGCCATGCAGCACGGAAACGACCGGCACATTGCCGAACTCGATGCTCTCGAACGCCTTGTGCCAGCTGCGCGAGTGCACGATCGCTTCATTCGTGCTGTGTTCCTGCACGGTGCTTAGGTCGAGCCCCGCCGAGAAATGTTTGCCACGGCCCGCGATCACCACGGCCTTGGTTGTGGACGGAAGGTTTTGGAAAAAGCTTTGCAGGCCCTGAACCGACTCATCGTCGAGCGCATTGCGTTTGTGCGGCCGGTTGAGCCAGAGCACCGCCACGCCCTCCCGGTCCTCCGCATACAGCGAGGCGGGCAAGCCTGGTATCGATATATAACCTTTGTCGCCGTCGAGCATGCCGTCCCTTCCTGCCTCGAACTGTTATGCAGCATAACATTCGGTGCCGCATACGGTCAAGCGGCTGTTGGTAGGCAAATTGTATAATCGCCCCCTGCAATATACCAGATGCCAGGCCACTCCTAAAGGCGCAGCCGCTCTGTGTTGACATGTCAACGTTATGCGTCATATCATTTTGAAAACACAGAATGGGAGAGACGGCCATGGCGAGCTTTACGTCGTTCTCGCGCGACCAGACGTTTCCGCTCAACGCGTGGTATGCAGCCGCGTGGGATCATGAGGTGAAACGCGCGCTGCTTCCGCGCACCATTGCGAACAAGCAGATCGTCATGTACCGCACCGCTGCTGGAAAAGCGGCTGCGCTTGAGGACGCGTGCTGGCACCGGCTCGTGCCTTTGTCGAAAGGCCGGCTGGAAGGCGATAGCGTCGTGTGCGGATATCACGGCCTCGTCTACAACACCCAGGGCCGCTGCACCTTCATGCCGTCGCAGGAGACGATCAACCCATCGGCCTGCGTGCGCAGCTTTCCGGTCGCGGAGAAACATCGCCTTATTTGGATCTGGCCCGGCGATCCGGCCCTTGCCGATCCGGCGAAGGTGCCGGATTTGCATTGGCTTGACGATCCTGCCTGGGCCGCTGACGGCAAGACCACTTATGTGAAGTGCGACTACCGGCTGATTGCCGACAACCTCATGGATCTAACGCACGAGGCGTTCGTGCATTGCACGAGCATCGGCAACAGTGCCGTCGCCGAAGCGCCCTTCGATGTCACCCACGGCGAACGCCACGCGACCGTGACACGCTGGATGACCGGCATCGAGCCTCCACCTTTTTGGGCCGGGCAACTGGGCAAGCCGGGCCTCGTCGACCGCTGGCAGATCATCCGTTTCGAGCCGCCCTGCACCATCGTTATCGACGTGGGTGTCGCCCCTGCCGGCACCGGCGCTCCCGAGGGCAACCGGTCTGCTGGCGTGAACGGCTATGTCCTCAATACCATCACGCCGGAGACGAATACCACCTGCCACTATTTCTGGGCCTTCGCCCGCAACTACCGGCTCACAGAGCAAAGGCTGACGACGGAATTGCGCGAGGGCGTGGCGCGGATTTTCGGCGAGGACGTGGTGGTGCTGGAGGCCCAGCAGCGCGCGATGGACGCAAATCCCGGCAGGCTTTTCTACAATCTCAACATCGACGCGGGCGCGATGTGGGCGCGGCGCCATATCGACCGCATGGTCGAGGCCGAAAGCGCGCCCGGCACCCTGCGGGCGGCGGAATAAGGCGGCGAGCGAAAAATCATGCCTTACGAGTTGTCCTGGATCGAGGCGAGCGTCCGCAATATTAAGGACCTTACGCCAACCGTGCGCCTGTTCGAAATCGTACCCGCGGACGGGCGCGTTAGGGAGTTTTCGCCTGGAAGCCACATCGCCGTCAGCGTGCCGCTCGGCGGACGGCAGGAGACCCGGCATTACTCGCTGATACCGAATTGGGTTGAATGCTTCGGCGAAAGACCCCCTCACCCCAGCCCTCTCCCCTCGGGGAGAGGGAGTCCTGCCGCTGCCGTTGTTAAGGCGTCCCCTCGCCCCAACGGGGAGAGGGACAGGGTGAGGGGGGACTTCGAGAAGCACTCAACCGGCTTGCGGGCGGATGGCTGCATTCGGATCGCGGTGAAGCGTCAGCCGGAGAGCCGCGGCGGCTCGGCCTATATGTGGTCTCTGGTGCCGGGGGCCCGGCTCACCATCTCCGAGCCGCAAACGCAGTTCGAAATCGACTGGAACCGTCCCGCCTACCGTCTCATGGCCGGCGGCATCGGCATCACCCCCATTTACGGCATGGCGCTCCGCCTCGCGGAACGCGGCGCCGATGTGCGCCTCGCTTATGCCGTGCGCCGGCATGAAGACGCCGCGTTCGCCGCGGAGCTAGCGGAAGCGCTGGGAGACCGCCTTGAGATTTATGCATCCGCTGAAGGCCGAAGGCTCGACGCGGGCGCGTTTTTTTCCGGGCATAAGGAGGGCACGCTGGCTGCGGTTTGCGGTCCGCTCTCGCTGATGAACGAGGCTCGGCGGGCCTGGGCAGCGGCCGGGAGTGCGGCCTCCGATCTTCGTTCCGAAACCTTCGGATCGAGCGGCTGCCGGGCGTCCGAACCGTTCCGTATACGGCTTGCATTGCACGGTGAAACCCGCGAAATCGCCGTGCCGGAAACGAAGTCGATGCTCGATGCGCTGGCCGAGGCCGGCGTCGAAGTCGCCTACGATTGCCTGCGTGGCGAATGCGGCCTTTGCGTTCTCGACGTAACCGGCGTCAGCGGCGAAATCGATCATCGCGACGTATTCCTAAGCGACCGGCAGAAGCAGGCGAACACAAAAATCTGCGCATGCGTGTCGCGCGCAACCGGGTCGATCTCCATTGACAGCGCCTATCGCGCCGGATGAAGCCGGCGCGGCCAAGCGCCTCGCCCAGGTCACGCTTCGTCTTCCGCTAAACCGGCGCTCATCCCCGCGACCGCCGTCAAAAGCCCGATGAAATTATCCCGGTCCCCGGCCCCAAGCGCTGCCGCGATCCGCGCCTCATGTTCCGCGTTGGCCTGGTGAAGCTGCTTCAGAAGTGCCTCACCCTTGGGAGTGAGATGAAGCGCGTAGGAGCGCCGGTCGTTTGGGATATGCCGGCGGACAATGAGGTTCCGCCGTTCGAGTTCATCGCACAAAGCGACGAAGTTCGCGCGCTTGATGCCCAGCGCGGCTCCAACCGCGGTCTGCTTGTGTCCGGGATTGCGCTCGATAATGGTGAGCACCCCATACTGAACGGGCCGGATGTCGAACTTCGCATAAGTGCGGGCGAAATCTTGGTAGACCGCCACCTGCGCGCGGCGCAGAGCGTAGCCGATCAAGCCCGGAAGAGGCCCCAGGTCAAGCTTGGACTTCTCCGTTTTCCCAGGCTGCGCCTCTTGCGGCACGGCCTTGGGCCTTGCGGAAACGCGGCGTCTCGCCGGGAGCCTTTGCCGCGGAGTTGCTTCCTCCATCGATCCCAATATCCATCCTATGCGTTCGTCCTGAGCGCCGCATAAACGCAACGCTGCGCATCGCAGACCATTTAAGCACGGCCCGTTAAGAAACAGGTAATGCAAAAATCGGTCACAAAGCCGCATCAGCCGGCTTCGGAGAGCGAAGCGCAAGTGAACAGCCATGGACCGGCGGCGGGCTCCAAGGTAGCACGAGCCTCAATCTTGCAAATAACTCAAAAGCTTAGGTGAAAACCGGTTCACCTTTTGAGAAACGCCGCAGCCTCCATTTCAGCAATTGCGCAATCGCCATTAGGGCAAACGATTGGCGCGTCAACCGTCATTGTTCGCTAACGCGTTGAAACTTCGGGTTTTTTATTTGCCTAAAAAGCGTTCAAATGATGGCATGCTATTTGCTATAACAATTATGACGCAGACGTGATTATGAACGCTGGAACACCCCGGCGTAAGCTCCGCATAGGTGATGGGGGATAGAAACTAAGATTAGTGCCGATAAAACTAAGCCTCTCGAACAATAACGGCTAAGAAAGTAACAATCTTAGTGTGCTCAAGGTTGAGAAGGCGCAGTTCTAGATACTTTTGCTTTGGGCTTATTCGTTCAACCCCCCGAACGATACGCCCAGCGGGCAGGGTGGCCTTGGTCACCCTGCCGATAATGTGTAACCGAGGCAAAGACAGGAGGCGAGACCGCAGTAAGGGCAGCAACACAAGAGTTTTGGGCAACTAGAAGTAACGGGTACTGTGAATTAGGTGAGGGAAACCATGACAAGGAACCGGCTAAAAAAGCACGGGATGTTGCTTGGCGGGCTAGCCGCTGGGCTGTTAACTTTAGGAACCGCGGCGCTGTCTCCGGTGGCAGCAGCGGAACGGAATGGCATCAACCTGGGCACGACGAGCTTTTTCGACGGCTTCGGTGGCGATAAACCGGGCTGCACCTACATCCAGTATATTGGCCACGACACGTTCAATTATGCGACCGGCTCGAATGGCAGCAAGCTCCCCCTTCCAGCCGCAGCACAGCCTCAGCTCGATGTGAATTACATCGTGCCGCAGCTCGCCTGCAGCACCGACTACAAGCTGTTCGGCGGCGCGCTCGGCTGGAACACCATCGTTCCCTTCTCCGAGCAGAATTCCGGCAACGGATTATCGACAAACGGCAGTGGGCTCGGTGATATCCTGGTGGGGCCTTCGCTCACATTCGCGCCCGTCATTAAGGATGGACGGCCAGTCTTTGCACAGTCCTTTGAATTCGACATCATCGCGCCGACCGGCAAGTACAACTCGTCGATCAACGCCAATCCCGGCAATGACTACTGGTCCGTCGCCCCATTCTGGAGAGCGACCTATCTTCCTGCTCCAGGCTGGGAAATTAGCTGGCGCGCCAACTACATCCACAACTTCGATCACATCAGCAACCCGAACGCTGCCGGTCCTGAAAGCTTTACCGTGATTCGCAACGGCGACGGCGTCTGGCTCAACTTCGCGGTAAGCAAGGAGATCTTCAAGGATTTCCACTTCGGCCTGAACGGCTATTGGCTGAAGCAATTGACCGCTGACGTTGGCACAGTACCTGGCCAGCAGCAGGAGTCGCTCTACATCGGCCCAGGCTTCCACTACGAGATTGACCACCATAACATGGTCAACTTCAACGTCATGCTGCCGGTTTACGACGCCAACGCTCTGAGCGGCGGTTATCAGGTGAACCTGCAGTACATTCACCCTCTGCACTAAACTCGTGGGGCATGGGGGCCGCACTCCCCGGCTGACGTGCGGCCCCTCACCTGCAGCTGCTTTCGCCTGCGGGCTTAGAGCCAGGTATAGCCAGAAATTCGATTTTGTGTACGCTGCCGCATGGACGGCGGCGCAAGGGCTTTTTGGCCAAGTTTTCCGGAGTCAGATCACATGACAGAAGACCGCGAAATCGCCGTCCGCGGCACGAAGATCCGCTACCGGGACAGCGGCGGCAGCGGCCCCGCCGTGCTGCTGACGCATGGCATCGGCTTGATGCTGGAAATCTGGGAGCCCACAGCGGCCGCCCTATCCAGTCAATACCGCGTCATAAGCTGGGATTTGCCAGGCTTCGGCCGTTCCGAAGTGCGTGAGCAGCCCTATTCGGTGCCATTTTTCGGCGATTTCACCGCTGCCTTCCTCGACGCCCTCGGGATCGGGAAAGTCCACGCGGTGGGCCATTCCATGGGCGGCGCCGTCACCCTGGCCTTTGCGCGCCAACACCCCTCCCGCCTCAATTCGATCGCGCTCAACTGCTCCGCATCCCTCGGACGGGACGCGCCGTTCATCTTCAAGCTGTTCACCCTGCCAGGTATCGGCAAGCTCATGACCAAGCCGTCGCGCGGAAATACGCGCCAGGCGCTGAGCTCGATGTACCGCGACTTTTCGCGGGTCACGCCGGGGCTGGAGGAAGCCTGGTATCAAATTTCTCTCATTCCGGGCAATCAGGGCGTCTTTCTGCAAACGCTGCGCTCCATGACCACCCTTTCCGGGCAGAACAAGGAGCTGGTCGAGGCAACGCTCGCGGGGCTTCCTTCGCTGAGCGTGCCCGTGCTCGTCATTGCTGGGCGCGACGATGCAATCATTCCCGCAAACCATGCAATCGAGGCTGCGAAAAAGATCCCCAACGCGCAGCTGGCCGTCATCATGGATTGCGGTCATGTGCCTCAGCTTGAAAAAGCGGACGAGTTCAACCGCATCCTGATCGATTTTCTGGGCGCTCACTCGTAGGGGCATCTCGGCATTGCTTCGCGGAGTCCCCCCTCATCCTGTCTTTCTCCCCGAGGGGAGAAGGAACGCCTTCTCAACGGCCGCGCTCTGCCCCCTCTCCCCTCGCGGGAGAGGGCTGGGGTGAGGGGGTCTTTTGCCGGAGCAGCGTGAGGCAATCAACCAGCGCCGGCGTTACATCTCCGGCGTTGCGATGCCCCTGCGCGCGCAGGCCGCTTCCACCGTATTGCGCAGAAGGCAGGCTACCGTCATCGGCCCGACGCCGCCGGGCACCGGGGTGATGGCGCCGGCCACTTCCTTCGCACTGGCGAAATCGACGTCGCCCACCAGCCGGGTCTTGCCATTGGCGGCCGGAATCCGATTGATGCCGACATCGATGACGATTGCGCCGGGCTTGATCCAGCTGCCCTCGATCATTTGCGGCCGGCCCACGGCGGCGATCACGAGATCGGCTCGGCGCACGACGCCCGGAAGGTCGCGGGTGCGCGAATGGGCGATGGTGACGGTGCAATCCTCGCGCAGCAGCAACTGCGCCACCGGCTTGCCGACGATGTTGGAGCGGCCCACCACTACGGCCTCCAGCCCCTTCAATGAAGGCGCCACGGTCTTGGCGAGGATAATGCAGCCCACCGGCGTGCAAGGCGCAAGCGCACGCTCGCCCGTGGCCAGCCGCCCGGCGTTGATGGGATGGAAGCCGTCGACATCCTTGGCGGGGTCGATAGCCTCCAGCACCTTGGTCGAATTGATGTGTTTGGGAAGCGGCAATTGCACGAGAATGCCGTCCACGGCGTCATCCGCGTTGAGCCGCGCAACGAGCGCCAGCAACTCCGCCTCGCCGGTTTCGGCGGGCAGGCGGTGCTCGAACGAGCGCATGCCGGCTTCCACGGTTTGCTTGGCCTTGGACCCAACGTAAACCTGGCTCGCCGGGTCTTCGCCGACAAGCACAACCGCAAGCCCCGGTGCAATGCCGTGCTGCTCCTTTAAGCCGGCAACAGCCTCGGCCACGCGGCCGCGCAGTTCCGCCGCGATCTGTTTTCCGTCGATGATCTTCGCTTCCGCCATGAAAATCCGCTCCTTGCCGCAGTTTTGGCCAATCCCGATTGCTTCCGAAGACCCCCTCACTCTGTCTCTCTCCCCAAGGGGAGAGAGAACCCCAGAATTACCCTCCACCTTGGCGATAGGGCCGCAGCCAAACTCCCTCTCCCCTTGGGGAGAGGGCTGGGGTGAGGGGTCTTTTACCGCCTCCAGCGGAAAACAATCGGCAGCTTGGCATCACGCCTTGTAAAACTTCCTAACCGCGCGCAGCGCATTGCTGCCGCTCTGCTCCAGGAAGTTCTTATAGGCTTTCATCACGTAATTGTCTTCCGGCAGCGGCGCATATTTCTTCCAGGGCGTGCCGAGAATGGCGTCGAAGCCCATCGGCGCGGTAAGCGTCAGGAAGGCGCATTCGAGCGCATGTTTCAGGTTCGAGCCATCCGCCGCCTTGGGCGGCAATTGCTGGCCGATGTTGGAAAGCCCGCCCATCATGTGAATGCCCTTCAAGTCCGGATCGGCGCCGATCATCCGGACGGCATCGACGGTGGCGCGGTTGAGGCCGGTGGTGTCGGCGATGATGGCGCTCACCGACATGTCGATGAAAATATCGTCCATGGCGAGGCCGTATTCGTCGCGCAGCCGAAGCGCGCCGCGGCGGGCGGTGGTATAAATCTCGTCCGCTGTCTTGTTGCCTTTCGCGACCCCATCTTCAAGCCGCTCCGACGCCATCAGGATCACCTTGAACGGCCCCTTTGGCTTGTAAAGGTCCATCAGGTCCCAGCGGTGCTCGGTAATGGAGTTCACGATCGGGTGCGCACCGTTGGCTTTGCCGCGGTCGTAGGCGTTCAGGCAAACTTCCTGCACCTTGGCGCTTGGAAAATCGAAGGACAGCGGCAGTGTCACCACCTCCTGAATGGCCTGGATCGCCTCGCCCATGAAAGCCGTATCCGTCAGCGCGCGCGCGCCGATATTGACGTTGAGGTAGCTCGCGCCCGCCTCGGCCTGTTTCACGGCCAGCGCCTGGATGCCCGGAAGGTCGGAATTGTCGAACAGCGCCTTGGTGCTCTTGAAGCCCGGATTGATGCGCTCGCCGATGATCTTGATGTCGAAGCCGCTGGTGGTCACGAGTTACGTCCTTTTTGGCTAGGAATTGCGCTCAAGCAGCGCGGAGCGCGGTAGCGCACTAAAATTGAAACCGATGTGGTGCATGAAGGTCTTCTGAAATTCGCCGCGCGTGCTGAGTTCGATGTATTCGCAAGCCTGCGCCAGCGCGGCGGCCTCGCGGCGCGCGTCTGCCGAGGCGAGCATCCTGCGCACCCCGGCGCCCGCCGCGTTTCCGACTTGCTCGAAGCGCTCGCGCGGCAGATCGGGGAATAGGCCGATGGCGATGCCGCTTTCCACGTTGATGTAAGCCCCGAACGCGCCGGCGATGATGAACCGGCCGATATCCGCCTCGCCGATGCCGGCCTCCGCGAGCAGGAGATCGGTGCCCGTGCGGATCGCGGCCTTCGCGAGTTGCACCGCGCGGATGTCAGCCTGACTGAAGCTGACGCCCGGAGCGAGGATGGCTGCACGCTTGCCCTCAACCTCGCCGAGATCAGGATGATTGCCTTCGAGCCGCCCGCCATTGTTGAGCAGTCCGAGCTGGCGAAGCGCGGCGATGGTGTCGAGCACGCCCGAACCGCACACGCCAACCGGCGTCTTACAACCGATAGCCTCCACTTTGAGGCGCCCGTCTTCGGCCCGGACGCGCTCGATGGCGCCGTCCGCCGCGCGCATGCCGCAGGAGATATGTCCGCCTTCCAACGCCGGCCCCGATGGGCAGGAGGCGGAGAGAATTCGGCCGCCGCACATCAGCGAGATTTCCGTGTTGGTGCCGATGTCCATGACGATGCTCGCCGCCCCGGTGGACCAGCGGCCGCGCGTGGCAAGCAGGGCCGTGACGTGATCCCCGCCGACAAAGCCGCCCACATTGGGAGCCAGATGCACATAAGCGCCGGGGGCGATCTCCAAACCGAGGTCCCGCGCCTTCACGTCCATGGCGTCCCGCATCGCAGCCACGAAGGGCGCGCGGCCCAATTGGCGCACCGGCAGGCCAAGCAGCAGATGGTGCATGGCCGTATTGCCGCAGATTGCAACGTCGGCGATATCGGCGGGGGCCGCGCCGATGGCCTGGCAAAGGTCGTGCGCCAGAGCGTTGAGCGCGGCCATGCCGGAGGCTTGCAGTTCCGCCGCGCCGCCGGGAACCTGAATGGCGTAATTGATGCGGCTGATAAGGTCGGCGCCCCAGGCGGTTTGCGGATTTTCGATGCCAAGGCTTGCGAGCCGCGCGCCCGTCTCCAGGTCGATCAGGAAGGCGGCGGCGTTGGTGGTGCCGAAATCCACGGCAAGGCCAAGCAAGCGACTTTTAGGCGGCGCAAAGCCGATGACCTCGCACCCGCGCAGCAGCATGCGCGCGTTCCAATCGTGCTTGCGCAGCACATCGGGGAGCTGGCGCGCGGCGGGAAGATCGGCGCTCAGCCCAGCCGCACCCAAGCCGCGCAGCACGCGGTCGAAATCCGAGGCCGTATCGGTCAGCGCCGCTTCGGGCACCGTGGCGTCGATGCCAATTACCGCCGCATCGGTTGGCAGAACCTCCACCCCTGCCGCATCGACTTCGGTACGCGCCACGGGAGCGAGCGAGCGCTCGGCAACCTCGATGGTGCAATCCGAGCGCGGCTGCAGCTGGCAGGCCCGCGCCCATTTCTTCTCCCGAACCTGGGTAGCGCCGTGTTCCTCCTCAGCCGCCAGACGATGCGTCTTGCCTTCGCGGACCAGCACCACGCAGGAGCCGCACGTTCCCCGCCCGCCGCACGCGCCCACCACGCGCACGCCATTGCGCCGCGCCGCCTGAAACACGGTCTCGCCGCCGCGCGCCGCGACGGTGCGGCCGAGCTGCGGGAAGGTGAGGGCGAAGGTTTCCGTGGCGCTCATGCTGCGGCCATTTCCTGCTTCGCAACCTTGCAGGTTTTGCGCGACGGGCAACGATCGCAGCGCGACCATCGCGCGGGCGGCAGATCGATGCCGGCGCCGAACATCGCCGAGGCCGATTTCATCGGGTTCAGCATGTTGAGCCGGCTCGCTGCAACGCCGATCTCGTCCGCCTTGGCCAGACGCAATACCGCCGCTTGCGCTTCGAGCCCAAGGCCCGGATCGCCGGGACGCAATTCGCCGGCCATGCTGAGGCCGGCCCGCGTCACCTCCGCCTGAAGCAAGTCCTGGGCGCGCCGCGATACGGCAAACAAAAGCTCATTACCGAGAGCGTCGAGGGCGAGCGCCAGCGATGGACGGCGCTCGGTGAACAGGCTGCGCACGCGCATTTCGAGCGCCGGGCCGATGGTACACACGGCGAACGCCAGCGCCGTCAGCTTGCCTGTCTTGGGCAGGAGCCAGGGCGCATGGAACGCTTCGCCGCCCGCGCGCAAAGTCTCGCTTGGGCTTTCGTCCAGCGGCACGATGCTCCAGCGCCAAGCGGCGTTCAGCAGCCCTTCGCACTCCACAAGCTCAAGCGCTTGGCTGCGGGCACGGACGCGATGAGCGGGCAGCGCCACGCCCTGAGACGCGGCCGCCCCGCGCAGGAGCTTGGCCGCGGCGAGGGCACTGTTTCCGCTGAGGGCGATCATCCGGGCAGACTCCGCGGGAAGGCCATCGGGCGTGCCAATGATCGAAGGAATCTCCCCTCACCCCAGCCCTCTCCCCATGGGAGAGGGAGTCCCGCTGTGCCCGTCGAGAAAGCGTCCCCTCTCCCATGGGGAGAGGGACAGGGTGAGGGGAGATTCGCTCGTTCTTTGCCGCGTCCCACCATTACACTGGCGGCCTGTTCGAGCGTTGAAGACATTCCGCTCAGCTTCCGTATTTGCGGGCGGCGGCGAACATGGCGCGCACGTTCTCGACCGGCGTTTCGTCGGGAATGCCGAAGGCGCAATCGAGGAGCAGCTTACCGCCCTTGTGGAACACGTTCTCGGCTAGGTGCCGGACCGCGGCGTCCACCTCCTCCGGCTTGCCGGTGGTCATCATCGACGGCGAAAGATTGCCGCGCAACGCCACCGTGTCGCCCAGCACCTCGTAAGCCTTGACCATATCGGTGCGCTCGAACCAGTAGATGGCCTTGCCCGCCGGGATGTCCTTGATGACCTCCAGGCGCTTGGTGCAATCCGCTTCCCAGAGTGGCATCGGAATTAGCCCGGCATCGATCATGTCGATCATCATCTGCCGGAAAGGCGGCCAGTAGAACTCCTTGAACTGCTTGTCCGACATGAACGCATCCGGCGCCCAGTGGATCGGAATGAACACGATGGGGTGCCCGGCGGCCTTGGCGTTGGCGATGGTCATCTTGGTCAGCCACACGCGCGCCTTGTCGAGCAGTTCCAGCAGATGATCCTTCTTGCGGTAGAGATCGGTCATCATCGAGCGCGCGCCGCGGAAGTAGTCGGCGACGAGGTCGTAGGGCGAGACCGCGGTGCCGCCGGAATCCCTCGGATAACCTAGCGCGGTAAGGCGCGAGCCAAAGGCGACGTTGTGCCCCGCCATGCGGTCCACTTCCTCCGCGACCTTGAACAGGTTCTCGAAGGCTTGGCGCACGGAGGGCTTATTGAATGCCCTAAGCCCCGCCACCAGCCGGAAATAGTGCATGCCCGGCAGGTGGGGCATCTCGGCAAACCCCTCGAAGGCGCCGCCGACGCGAGGCAGGTATTTGCGCCAGTAGAAATCCGTCGGATCGCTGAGGATTTCCTCGTACTCGTCCTTCAGCATGTATTCGCGGTCGAGATACTGATAGGGCTGGAACTCGCCGACGCCGTGGCCCGGCCATTGCAGGGGCTTGAAATCCATCAGCTCCAGCGACGGGCCGTAGATCGTGCCGGCGACCATGGCGGGCGACACGATATCCGGATCGAATTCGAGCACGGCCTGTTCGCCGAGCGCCTTGGTCTTTTCGTAATCGTACATCTGCTCTTTGCAGCTCATGCCGCCATACTTCGCGAGCCAGAAGGTCGCGTAGAGCACAGTCGGCATGCGGTCGGGCGTGCGCAGCTCGACGAGGTCGAGGAGCCGCTGCCAGCGCTTGTCGAACGCGGCCTTGGCTTCGGGCGTCTCCGGCTGCAGGGCCGTGGGCAGGAAGCTCGCCGCTGAAGGTTGCGTCAAAGTCATAGCGTCACGCCCCTCACCCTGTCCCTCTCCCCATGGGAGAGGGGACGGTGTTGCACGCTCCGAGCGCAATTCAGGCGTCCCTTCTCCCATTGGGAGAAGGACAGGATGAGGGGTAATGCGCGTTGTTCGGTCCCGGTCATGCCGCAACTCCCATCCAGGTCCTGCACAGCGACACGGCTTCAACCGCGTTCACGCCGAAGGCGTCCGCGCCCGTGTAATTGCGCACGGTCTCGTCGATCTGCCCGCCGCCGATCATGATCTTGAACTTCTCCCGCATGCCTTCCTTCTCGAAGGCCGCGATGGTCTCCTTCATGGAGTCGAAGGCCAGCGTGAGGAAGCCTGAGAGGCCCACCACGTCCGGCTGATAGGCGTTGATCTCCTCGATGAAGGTTTTCACCGGCACATCGACGCCAATGTCCTTCACATCGAAGCCGTTGATGTCGAGCATGAAGGTGACGATGTTCTTGCCGATGTCGTGCAGGTCGCCTTGCACGGTGCCGATCAGGATCTTGCCGAGCTTCTTCGCGGGGCCGTCCCCGTTTTGCACGATCAGCGGCTTCGCGATGGCGCCGATATTTTCGAGCATCTCGCCCGCCAGCACCAGCTCGGGCAGGAAGTATTCGCCTTCCTCGAAGCGCTTGCCGACGATGTCCATGGCGGTGCGGCACAGCGCCAGCACCCGCATTGGATCGGCCTTCTCTTCGAGCAGCATCTTCGTGGCGAGCGCGACGGCATCGTCCTCGTTCATGTCAGCGAGCCACTCGACGAGCTGCTGTTCTTGCGGTGTCATGCTGTCCACGCAGTTCCTCCCTTTACAATACTTAGCCGCGGGCCGTCATGCCCGCGCAGGTGCTTAAATGACCGGCCGTCACGCCCCTCACCCTGTCCCTCTCCCCATGGGAGAGGGGACGCCCTAACAACGGGTGCGACCGGACTCCCTCTCCCATGGGGAGAGGGCTGGGGTGAGGGGAGTGACGCCCGGTCATTGCGCGCATGCGGGTATCCATCTAAGAGCTTGCTTCACTTGCGCAAATGCGGGTTCCCGCCTTTGAGCGTGTGAAAAAATTCGTTTTTTGCCTCCCCGGCGCGTTATTGAGGCACGCCAAGCCGTGCCGGGGCAGGATTTGCGAGGGGGGCCGTCCCGGGTCATGCTGCCGCCGCCATTCCATTGAGTGTAACGGCATCCAGCCTGATGGCGGTCATGAGGTTATGTGTGAGCGCATGCCAAAGCGCGATGGCCTTGGCTTTGACGAGGCCCCGGACGGGAAGATAATCCAAACCGCGATCCTTGGTTTGGGCGTTGACGAGTTCGATGCGCTTGCGTTTTTTCATCTTTTCCGCGGCTTCCGGGGTTTCCATTCTCTGCCGCCAGTCCTTGACGGCGGCCGGCTCCTTGGCGAGCTTGGCCTTTCGCCGGGCCTGGTTTTCCGGTTTGGTGCCTTCCTTCACGGGCTGCGGCGGCGCATAAACGTCGATGGGATTTTCTTCCCTGCCGCCAAGCGCTTCAATATCCTCTGCCGTGGCATAGTTCGTATCGGCGAGTAGGCGGCTTGGCGATTGGCCCAGGCGGGCCTCGACGGCTTCGGCCATGGGGCGGGCGAAGCCTGCATCGTTCCGGCGGTCCGTTATATCGATCCCAACGATAAAACCATGGTCTGAGGTGACGGCAAGCTGCGCATTATATCCGGCCCGCACCGCGCCATCCGCAAAGCGCATGCGGCGTGCCTCGGGATCGGTGGTGGATGCCGCAGGCTCCTTCTTTTTGCTTTCGTCCTTGGGGTGCGTCTTCTTGCGCGCCTCCCTTTCGGCTTCGAGCTTTTTAAGAGCCTCGCGCGCAGCTTCTATCTTTTCGAGGCGCTCGCGCGCCGCGCGCTCTTGCGCGGCCTGGCTGCGACGGCTGGAGGCCGCGGGATCGGCCTCAACCTCGGCCTTTAGGCTCTCCACCCGCGCCTTGGCGGCCTTCTCCACCTCTTCGAGCCGCTCAGCCCGCAAATAGGATTTGCGGCTGGCCGGAGCCCTGATCTTCGTGCCGTCAACAATGATCTCTTCCAGCTTGAGCACACCTGCCGCCAGCAGCGCCGTCAGGCTGTCCGTCAGAAGCTTATCGAGGAAGGCGGCCTGCCCAACACGGAAGTCTGCCAGAGTGTGGTAGTTGAGCGGAACCCCGCCTGCGAGCCAGCGATAAGCGAGGTCGCGGCTGCAAAGCCGGTCAAGCTCGCGCGCCGAACCGATGCCTTTGGCTGTCGCATAAAGCCAAAGCGCCAGCAAAACGCGCGGATCGATGGCCGGGCGCCCTGCCTCGCCCTCCACGGACTTGATCGCCGCATAAAGAGCCGAAAGGTCGAGAGTTCCCGTGAAGGCCCAGATTACGCGCGCCAGATGATCCGCGGACAGCCAGGCGTCCAAGTCAACCAGGTCCCAGCCCAATTGCGAGCGGTCCGCTTCGATAATCCGCGCCGTGCCCGTACCCTTCGTCATCGCCTGCCCTCGCCGCCGATTCGTCTCCGCTTGAGTGAATCACAGCCCGGCCGCCGGCGCAGGGATTTTTTCACACGCTCCTTTGCGGGAATGACGGTTTGCGGTTCTTTGAGCGGCGCGCTTGGTGTGACGCTCCGGCGCGCTCCGGACTCGACGATGGCTTCCGCGAGCATGGTTTCGTTCCTGTGGCCCATGAGGTGGATGCCGCTGATGCCTTCGATGTTCCTCAGCGTACGTATCGTCTCGACCAAGACGGCTTTCGCCTCGGCCTTCTGATCCGCGGCGCGGCCGATCCGCTCGATAATCTCCGGCGGAATGCGGATGCCTGGCACGCGCTCAGACATGCGCCGCAAAGCGCCGGCGCTTTTCAGCGTGCCCACGCCAACGATGATGGCGGCACGGCTGTGCAAACCCCGCGCGCGCACTTCGGCCATGAAGTCCTCGAAGAGCGCCAAGTCGAAGCAGAACTGCGTCTGGATGAACTGGGCGCCCGCTTCGATCTTCTGCTGCAAATTCAGCACGCGGTCGCGGTAGGGCGGCACGAACGGATTGGCGGTAGCACCCAGGAACAGGTTCGGCCTCGCATCGAGCGCCCGGCCAGACGCGAATTGGCCATGGTCGCGCATGGTCCGCGCAATGGCAAGCAGCGATACGGAGTCGAGGTCGAACACCGGTTTCGCTTGCGGGTGGTCGCCCCGGCTGACGTCGTCGCCTGTAATGCAGAGGAAATTCCGCACGCCGAGTGCCGAGGCGCCGAGAATATCGCCCTGGACCGCGATGCGGTTCCGGTCGCGGCAAGCGATCTGGCACACCGGCGCGAGGCCCTGCGCCGCGAGCACCGCCGCCGCCGCCGCGCTCGACATATGGCAGTTGCCGCCCGCGCCATCTGTGATGTTGATCGCATCCACCAGCCCGGAGAAACGCGCGGCCCGCTTCAACAGGACGCTGGGGTCGGGCGAATCCGGCGGCTCGATTTCGACGGTGGTAAGGAAGCGGCGGCCATCCATCGCTTCGAGGCAAGCCCTTTCGAAGGCATGCTGCTGGCGCGCAAGCGATCCAGGGATTGCGGGGGCACCCTGGATCGCTTCGGCGCCGTTGGCACCTCGGAGTGACGGGGTAAGGGCGGCTTCCGGCTGCCCTTTAACGATCCTGATCCACGTCGAGCTGTCTTTCAGCCGCTGGTCGATAGGCGCGAGCGCTGCCGCTTGTGCGGGCAGCCGGCGTGAAATGCGCTTCCGCCCCTCCGTCGCCTCAACCCAGACGCAGCGCATCGACGGCTTGACCTCGCAGGCGCCGGCGGCGCTCACGCCTCCGCAAGGCCCGTTGCGCATGGTTTTCGCGCAATTCGTAGGGCAGGCCATGCCGGATTCGGACAGCACGCATTGGCCGCACATTTGGCAATCGAAGAAGAGCTGTTTGGCCGCACGCTCCACCGGCCTCATAAGGCGCTCGCCGCGCGCCTCGCCGATTAAACGGAGGGCACCGCCAAGCCGCGGCGCGATGCGCGCAAAGCCCGCATAAACCCGCGCGAGCGCGCCAGCATGCCGGACGCTCCAGTGCCGCAGCGTTTCCATTGCCCTTCCCGTTTCTTCCCTCGCCGCCTTTTCCCGGCGGCTTGCCAGCCTGAGCTGAACTTTCCGCTTAAACTACAGCTGAGATGTTGACATGTCAACGGCATATGTTGATAAATCAACGTAGCGGCGAACAGAACCGCGCATGTCAAGAACGGGGGAAGCGTTGGCTAAGTTGCGGATTTGCGCTGATGCGCTGTTCGATGGTGAAAAGGCGCACACGGATGGCCCTTACCTTGTCGAAATAGACAGCGGCTCAATTGCGGACGTCCGGCGGTGCGCGCCCGGCAGCCAAGCGGACATAAAGGCCGGGTTTGTCATGCCCGGCCTCGTCGAGGCCCACGCCCATCTGTTTCTCGACGGATCGGAACTCGATACGGCCACGCGCAACGCTTACCTGAGCGCGGAGCCAGCCCAGATGATGGCAACGGCCCGCGAGAACGCGGCAAAGAGCGTGCGCGCCGGCGTGACGCTGGTGCGCGATGCGGGCGACAAATACGGCATCAATCACGAGATCCGCCGCGAGCTTAAGGAGAGCCGGAGCCTGCCCATCGGCGTGCGTTCGCCGGCATTGGGGCTGAAGCGCCCGAAGCGCTATGGCTCGTTCATGGCGCGGGACATCGAAACCGCGGCGGATATCGCGCCCGCCATCGCCGGGCTGGCCCAGGGCAGCGACGACATCAAGGTCATTCTGACCGGCGTCATCGACTTCAAGGCGGGCACCGTCAAGGGCGCGCCGCAATTCGACGAGGAGGATCTGCGGCTGATTGTGGACGAAGCCCACGCCCGCGGCCTCAAGACCTTCGCCCATTGCAGCGGCGTGCTGGGCCTTGAGACGGCCGTCGCGGCGGGGGTCGATTCCATCGAGCACGGTTTCTTCATGACGCGGGACCTTCTCGCGCGCATGGCCGATAAGGGCATCGCCTGGGTGCCGACCTTCTCGCCCGTGCATTTCCAATGGGCGCGGCCCGAAATCGCCGGCTGGGACGCGAACACCGTTTCAAACCTGCGCGGCATCCTCGATGGGCATTTCGAGCATGTGGCCATCGCTCACGAGCTTGGCGTGGCGCTCGTCGCGGGCTCGGACGCCGGAAGCCCCGGCGTGGACCACGGCGGCGCGCTCATCGACGAGCTGTTCCATTTTCTTGCCGCGGGCCTGCCCATGGAAGCGGTGTTGCGGTCGGCGACCTCGCGGCCCCGTGCGCTCTGGGGCGCGCCTTCCGCCAATATCGCGCCGGGCAATCGCGCCGATCTTGTAGCCTATACGCGTTCGCCGCTCGATGAGCCGGAAGCGCTGCGCCGCCCCCTCGCCGTGGTGAAAGATGACATCCAGTTCAGCGATGTTATAAGTGCGGCATGAAAGCAACTGAGCAAAACCGCGAGCAGGGCGCCGTGCCTGCGCGCGCCGCAAGCAAGGCAAGCGCGAAGCCGCCGCGCCCCGGCGGCAGCCGGCGGTCGAAGCATGCCCTGAATATGGAGACTTTCGTCCCCGCCTATCTCACTTTTCTCGCGCAAAAAGTCTCCGCCAGCGCATCCGCGCTTTACCGCCCGCAATTCGGCGTCGGCATCACCGACTGGCGCATCATCGCGCTGCTCGCGGTCGAGCCCTGGATCGCGCCAAGCCGCATTTGCGACGCAACCGGGCTCGACAAAGGCGCGGTGAGCCGGAGCGTCAGCGGCCTGATCGAGGCGGGGCTGGTTGAGCAGCAGGCCGAGAGCGGGACGCAGCGCCGGCTGCCGCTTGCGCTGACGCCCAAGGGGCTTGGCGTGCACGACTGCGTTGTGAAGCTTGCCATCGCGCGGCAGGAGCAGCTGTTGGCGGGATTCTCGGCGGAGGAGCGCGGCTTGCTGATCGAGTTTCTGGCGCGGATGCGGGCACAGGTGGAGGCGCTCGCCAAGGGCGCCGGCGATAGCGGCGGCGATTGAGCCTGCCGCATAGGGGGCAAGCGGGCGATGAAAAATCCCGGCTCGCAGCGCAGCGACTGGTATTGGCGCGCGGCCGGCGCTGTAACAACGCCTTTGTTTGAGCCGTAAGCGGTTAAGGATGGCATTGCATCTTGCACGCTTCCTTAAGAGCGGCCGTCCCGGCACTCGCCCACGCTTTCAATTCGACCGAGGATGGCACATATGGCAGGCAGCCCGCCCGTTTTCCGGAAAATCCTGGCCGCGGCCGGTTTGCTGACCGCCCTTGCCGGGCAAGCCCGCGCCGAACCGGCGACGCCGCAGCCTCCTCCGCTGGAACTCGTTGTGCTTGGCTCAGGCGGCCCTGGCGCGACCGGCCGGGCCGCTTCATGCCACCTTGTCCTCGTTGACGGCACCCCGCGCATCCTTGTGGATGCCGGGACGGGCTGTTTCGTGCGCCTGGGCGAAACGGGACTGCCTCTGGCGGATGCGGATATCCAGTTGCTCACGCACTTGCATGCCGATCACGCGGGCGGCCTGCCGGGCCTGTTCAAGGCCAGGGCCGTCGAGACCCGCGCCCCAATCCGCTTCGAAATCTTCGGACCGGAGGGGCAACCCCAAAACGGTGAGGACGCCTATTTTCCCTCCACGAGCCAATTTGTGAACCTGCTGTTCGGGCCGCAAGGCGCTTTCGCCTATCTGCCGGATTTCGCGGGGCAAATGACCTTCGATGTCAAGGACCTGCCCGCAAAGCCGCGCCCCGGCCAGGAGCCGCAGGTCATCTATGACAAGGATGGTTTGGTCATTCGCGCCATCCCTGGCCACCACCACGATGCGCCCTCGATCATTTACCGGATCGAGCATGCGGGAAAGAGCATCACGTTCAGCGGCGACATCGATCCCGATGCGCTGGACAATTTACGGGTCATCGCCAAGGACACGTCGCTCTTGCAGGTCAACAGCGTCGTGCTCGATCCCCCAAAGGCGCCGCCTATTCTTTACGCCTTGCACTCGCCGCCCGGCGCCATTGGCCGGATCGCAAAGGAAAGCGGCGCGCACGCCCTCGTTCTCGCGCATCTGTCACCCGCCACCGATCTCAATCGCGGCGAGGTCGAGGCGTCGATCCGGGGCGCCTATGCGGGGCCGGTTACTTTCGCCGAGGACAAGCTGCACATCGCGCCCTGACGCCGGCTCGCGTTACAGCAGGACACGCTGTACTCAAGGCACGGAAGATCGAGGAGGTCATGCGTCGATCTGTTTGGATTGCGCGATGGCTTCCTGGGCGGCTTCGAGAAAGTCCGCCGTTTGCGGCTTCATAGATCGAGACCGACCTTTCGAATCTCATACATGAGGGGCGAGGAGGGATGGTCCCAGCTTCCGGCCGCAAAGGGCATTGCCCGTATGAATGCGCCGGTCCGTGCGAGGAGTTCAATCTGGATGGCGGCGAGAGGGTAGATTTCATCGGCGGGGTTGTTCAAGTCTTTGAGGAACACCGCGATATCGTAATCGCTATCGCGTCTTGCTTCGCCGCGCGCGCGTGAGCCGTAAAGGACGGCGCGCTCGATGCGCTCGCCATAGGCCTTGAGGGCGGCCTTGAATTCCGAGACTACAGTGGGATCGGTTTTTGCCATGGGGCTCCTCTCCAGGGCCGATCTTCGATCTTTACAAGACGGCGCGGCGGACAAGAAGACCATGCGCGATTTCGACCGTATGTGCTTGACGGAAGCGCCGACGCCGGTGGCGGCGGAAATCCGCGCCATCCGCGAGAAGGCGGGCGTCAGGCAAGCCGCGTTCGCCGCGTATATCGGGGTCACGGCTGGGCTTATCTCGAAATGGGAGTGCGGCGACAAGCAGCCCAGTCCGATGGCGCTCAAGCTGCTCGCGCTCGTCAAAGCCAAGGGCCTCGAAATTGTCGCATGAACAAGGCGGCTACTGCCATTGCGCGCTATTGGATTAGAACGGGATTTCGTCGTCCTCATTGTAAATGTCATCAGGTTTCCGAGTGAGATACGACGACGACGAATCACTCACAACAACCAGTCCAATCTTTACTTTCTCGAACGGCGTTCTGGCGGTGACATACATTTGACCTTCATCCACGTCATAATGTGGAATTTTGCGTGATGACATATAGGTCGCCAGAAATACATTTATACCTAAATCAGATAATTTCGGAAGCAAGGTATTTACTTTTGCCTGCTCTTCCAGGACTTCGGAATAACTAAAGGTGCGGCGCTCATAGGGGTTTTCCCAAGGCTTTGGCTGAAATGGCTCCAGTAATCCAGCAATCTGCGCGAGAGGATTTAGGTTATCCTGCGTCGGCTCAACGTCGAATGTAATCTCCGCCTCAAAGCTGGTACGAATAACATCAACGATCCGGCGTCCAGAAGCTACAGGGATCAAAACTACATGCCCCTTTGCTGCGGGTTCAAAGAGTTCCATCTGCGCGGCGCGAAGAGAGGCTGATGGAACCTGCATTGCCTCCGCAATGAAGGCTGCCGTCTCAAGCGCAATTGGCGCACCTTTTTCGGCTCTTTGGATCGTACGCTTATTCATGTTGCACATCAGGGCCAACTTCTCTTGGGAAATGCCCTTCGCCATACGGATTTTCCGTAGTTTTTCACCATCAAGTGCCATGTTCAGCCTCCGTTTCGTTGATGGCTCTACCATGACATCTCCCCAAAAGTGCGCCAACGGCGTGCGTATGCCAGAGAGGCGACAGCGTAGAGACATGAACGCGATGCTTGGCGACAATATGGTGACAGGAGACGACAGGAAGGCGACAGGAAGCCACAAATCTTATTCCCTAGCAGCATTCATGCCCAGGTCCGCAAGCGGCCCACTGCGACCTAAGATGCCGGGTGTCGAGCATCTGGCTTGATTGCTATGCCAGGTTGACGGGGCATAGCCCTCATGGCGACGCGGCCTTGACCGCTGCAGCGATCCGTAGCCGAGCCGCGCCCGTTGCTTCCGGCTTCCGGGATGACGAGGCGTTACGCTATTCCGCCGGGCTAGCGCTACCCACCATCGCAACCTCAGCCGCCTCCCCGCCATTCCGCGGCATCCTGAACTTCGCCACCTTCGGCCCGAGATACCCCCAGATCCCGCGCGGCGCCACCAGCATCGTCACCACGGCCACGCCGCCCATCAGCACCATATACCAGCTGCCCTCCAGCGGCAGCAGCTCACGCGTGGCGAAGTAGATCGCGGTGCCAACGGCAGGCCCCTCCAGCGTGCCGATGCCGCCGATCACCACGATGAACAGCATGACCACCATCCAATTCACGTCGAAGCCGGAGTTGGGATCGACATAGAGCGTCGTCATGAAATAGGTGCCGCCGGCAGTGCCGCAGAGCGTCGCCGACAGCACGAAGGCGATGAACCGCGCGCGCCACACGTCCACGCCGAGCGAGGCGGCGGCCAGATCGTTGTCGCGCACGGCCCGCAGCGCCAGCCCAAGCCGCGAGCGCATCAGCCACACCATCATCGCGGCGGTGCCGGCGGTCAGCGCCAGCGCGCACCAATAGGAAACCGGTGCGAACCAGCTGCGGTCCATGATGCGGATCACGGAGAGCGGCATGCCCATGTTGGAGCGCAGTACATCGGAATTGGCGGTCAGCACGCGCAGGATTTCGGCGAACACCCACATGCCGATGGCGAAATAGGCGTCGCGCAGGCGGAACACCAGCGGCGCGATCAGCACCGCCGCCGCCGCGCTGGCGACCGCCGCGACGGGAATCGCGAAGTAGGCGGGGATTTCGAAGGTGTTGGCGAACCAGAACAGCGAATAGGCGCCAACGCCCACGAAAGCCTGATGCCCGAGCGACATCAGTCCCGCATAGCCCGCCAGCAGGTTCCACATCTGCGCCATGACGAACACGAGCAGAATTTCCGCCAGCAGATTCAGCATGCCGTTCGAGGCGGTGAGCGGCGCCGCCGCCAGGAGGACGAGCGCGAGGAGGGCCAGGCCAGAGGTTAAACGGGTCATGCGCGTCTCCAGATCGCCCCGCGCCAGTCGGACAGGCCATTGGGCAAGACTAAGAGGATTGCGAAGAATAACAGGTGCGGGAACAGGAGGCCGGTGTCGGGCATCCACTTCAGCCCGACGAGTTGCACAACGCCGAGCGCGATGCCGGCGGCGAGCGAGCCCCACAGCGAGCCAAGCCCGCCGATGATCACCACCTCGAAAGCGATCAGCAGCCGCTCCACGCCGGAGTAGGGCGTGAACGTCGAGCGCATCGCCATCAACAGCCCGGCGATGGCGGCAAGCGCCAGCGAGATCCCCATCACCACCCCATAAACCCGCCGGTAATTCACGCCGAACAACTGCACGGTCACGTGATCGTCCGCCGTGGCGCGCACGATCCGCCCGAACTCCGTGTACCGCATCATGAGCGCCAGCCCGCCGAACAGCAGGATGGACACCAGCAGGATGAGCAGCGGAAACACGCCGATGTGCAGCGAACCGATCTGCACGCTGAGAAGCGGCAGGGAGCCGATTTTGATGGTGTTGATGTCGGCGCCGTAGACCTCGAACAACAGATTGCGCAGCATGGTGGCGATGCCGAAGGTCAGCATCAGCGGCGGCAGCGGATTGCGCCCCACGACCCGGTTCAGCACCTGCGTCTGCAGCCCGTAGCCCAGCGCGAGGAACAACAGCCCGATGGGCACGATCCACAGCAGCGGCTGCACCCCCGGCACGGATTGGGACAGCGAGAGCCCCACGAACGCGGCGGCGACGATGAAATCGCCGTGCGCGATATTGACGATGCGCATGATGCCGAAGACAAGCGCTAGCCCGAGCCCGAGCATGCCGTAAACGCCGCCCAGCAACACGCCATTGATAATGGCTTCAACCCATTCCATTAGGCGATTACCCCGCTAGTTGGCGTTGGATGGCGTATCGAACTAGGCTCGCTCCCCTCACCCTGTCCCTCTCCCCATGGGAGAGGGGACGGTGCGGCACGCTCCGAGCACCATTCAGGCGTCCCTTCTCCCATGGGGAGAAGGACAGGATGAGGGGCGGGACATTCGAGCATGGCAGGATCTCGCAATGACGCCGCAGAAACGCGGTCCAGTCCCATCAAGCGTGCCCTCCAAAATAAGCGTGTGCGATATCCGCATGCGAGAGCCCGCGCGCCGGCCCGGCGAGACTGACCTGCCCCTCCAGCAAGCAAGTGACCGTTCCAGCCGCTTCGAGCGCGCGCGAAACGTCCTGCTCCACCAGTAAAATGGCGGTGCCGTACTCGCGGATGCGCTGGAAGCAGGCGTAAATCTCGCCCACCACGATTGGCGCCAGCCCGAGCGAAATCTCATCGCATAGGAGAAGGCGCGGATTGGTGAGCAGCGCCCGCCCGATGGCCACCATCTGCTGCTGTCCGCCGGAAAGCCGGGTGCCGGGCAGCAAGCGCCGCTCCTTGAGCGCCGGAAACAACTCATAGACACCTTCCAGCGTCCACGGCCCGTCGCGCCGCACCACCTTGCCCATCAGCAGGTTCTCCTCGACGTTCAGAGAGGGAAAAAGGCATCGCCCCTCGGGGACAAGGGCGATGCCTTTGCGCGCGATCCGGTCGGCCCGCACGCCGGCGATTTCCTCGCCTTGAAACCGGATCGAGCCTGAAAGACGCGGCATGAGCCCGGTCAGACAGCGCAGCAGCGTGGACTTACCCGCCCCGTTCGCGCCGATGACGGCCACGGCGCCGCCCTCCTCCACCGCAAGGTTCAGGCCGAACAGCGCCTGGAAGTCGCCGTAAAAGGCGTTGAGGTTTTCGACGTCAAGCAACCGCATCGACCGCAATCCCCATATAAATTTCCTTCACCTCGGGGCTCGCCATGGCCTCGGCGGGCGGACCCTCCATCAGCTTCTTGCCGAAATGCAGGACCATGATGCGGTCGGCGCAGGCGGCGAGCGCGTGCGGGATGTGCTCGATCCAGATGACGGCGAGCGTCCGCTTGAGCTCCTTCACCAGCGCGACGAGCTGCTGCACCTCGGGCTCCGTCAAGCCGCCGGCGATTTCGTCGAGCAGCAACAGGCCGGGTGAGGCGGCAAGCGCGCGGGCCAATTCCAGGCGCTTGCGGTCGAGAAGCTGCAAGCCGCCGGCAAGCAGCTGCGCCTTGCGGGCAAGCCCCGTCCGCTCCAGCGCCTCGCGCACCGCCCGATCCGCCGCGGCGCCGCTCCGGCCGCCCGCGAACCGCGCCGCCACGAGCGCGTTCTCGTAAACGGTCAGTTCGCCGAATGGCTGCGGAATTTGGAAGGTGCGCGCAATGCCGAGCCGCGCCCTCGCATGAACTGGCGTGCCCGTTATGTCCCGTCCCCGCAATAGAATGCGCCCCGAGTCGGGCATCAGCGACCCGCTCAGCAAATTGAACAGCGAGGTTTTGCCGGCGCCATTCGGGCCGATCACGCCGAGGCATGTTCCAGAATCGAGCGTAAAGCCGATCTGGTCCGCCACGGTGATCGCGCCAAACCGGCGGGTCAGGCCTTCGACGGTTAGAAGTGCGGTCATGTAAGTCCCCGGCTATGTTCCACAGGCGCAAGTGTGACGGTGGGACGTGCCCAAGATCGAGGGAATCGCCCCTCACCCTGTCCCTCTCCCCACGGGAGAGGGGACGCCTTCTCAACGGGCACAGCCGGACCCCCTCTCCCATGGGGAGAGGGCTGGGGTGAGGGGAGATTCCCTCTGTTCAAGGCACCATCCGGCGTCATGCCCGTTCCCATGCGAAGACGTGCGGCAGCTTCAAACGAGCGCGGCGGCGCGCCCCCCCGAGCGCGCCGCCGCGCTCGCTTACGCGATCTTCGACAGCAGTTTCAGGCTGTCCTCCACCGGGATGTTCGGGGCGGTGCCGTTGTAGACGATCTTCAGATCGTTGTTGAACTTCCCGCCCGAAGTCTTGCGCCACTGGCCGCCCAGCAACGGCGTGAACGCCACGCTCTTAACCGGCGCATCCTTCCAGTTGATCGGGCCAACCACCGTTTCGCGGTTCATGGTCTTGATGGCATCCCGCACGGCGTTGCGGTCCTTCGGATCGTCCACCGCCTGCAACGCGCCAAGCCCCACATCCCACAGCGCATGCAGCATGCCGAGCGGCTGCGTCCACTGCTTGCCGGTTTCCTTCTCGTAATCGGCGGCGAGTTCCTTGGCGGACTGGCCGGTAAGCGTCGAGTGGAAGGGGAAGTTCGGCGTCCACCAGACTTCGGTCGACATGCCATCGCCCCGGCCGGCCAGGCTATCGATGGCCGATGGGAACAGGAAGGCGCCCGCGATGGAGCAAATCTCCGGCTTGAACCCTGCCTGTGCTGCCTGCGTCCAGAAAATCTGCCAGTGCGGCGCGAACACGAAGCCCGAGGCGATCTGCGCGTTGCCGTTCTTGAACATGCTGATCTGGTTGGAGAAATCGTCGGTCTCCGGCTTGAAGAAGCCGCCCGCGATTTCGTGATAGCCAGCCTTGGCCAGTCCAGGGGGCATGCCGCGGTTTGGATCGGCGAAGGCCCGGCCCGCCGCGATGTCGAAGTAGAGCGTCCCGACATTGGTGTTCACAGCGCTTTTTTGCTGATCCCACATGCCCACAAAGTTCTTGGTGATGTCGCCGGCGCCCCACATGAAATGGAAGGTCCAGGGAAAGCCAACGGCAGGATTGCCCTTGCGCGTGAAGAACCAGCCTTCCCAAGGCGTCATGGTGGAGATGGTGGGCGTGCCTGTGGAGTCCGCGACCTCGCCGCTCGCCACCGCGCCGTCGCCGTCGGCGATCAGCAGCAAATCGACGTTTTGCCGCAGCAGCAGATTGTTCGCCACGGGGGCAGTGCCCGCGATGGAAGATTGGTTGTCCTGCTTGACGATCTCGACGGCATAGGTGGACTTGCCAACCTTGAGGCCGTTCTTCACCAGAGCCTGCACCTTGCCGAGCACATATGGATCGGGCTCGGAGAAGTTGGCGCGCACGCCGCTATAGCTCTGGATGAGGCCGATCTTGATCGCGCGGGCGTCGGCCCTGGCGATGTTCACCAGCGGGAAGGACGAAGCCGCCGCCGCTGTGCCCGCCGCGAGCGTGCCTTTCAGCACCGCGCGGCGGCTGATCTTTCCCTTGTCTTCCGTGGTCATTGCGTTACTCCCTGGCTACTGCTTGTTTGTTTAGGTATGCACTGGCCGCTTCGCAAAGACCCCCTCACCCCAGCCCTCTCCCCAAGGGGAGAGGGAGCGCTAGAATTCTCGTTGCGGATAATTCTGGCGTTCCTTCTCCCCTTGGGGAGAAGGACAGGATGAGGGGGTCTTTGCCACAGCTCGAAGCATTTGAGCGGCTCCCCTATCACTGTTCCATGCGGACGATTGGCTTGATCGCGACGCCGGACTCGCTATCGGCGACGGCCTGATTCAGCTCGCTGAACGGGTAGAAGCGGACCAGCTTGTCGAACGGGAAGCGGCCCTGCCTGTAGAGATCGATCAGCTTCGGAATGAAGACATCCGGGTTGGAGTCGCCTTCCACGATGCCCTGCAGCTTCTTGCCCACGCTCATGAAAGACACGGAGTCCAGCGCGATCTCGGAGCCGAAGGCGAAGGCGCCGAGGATGCCGCAAGTGCCGCGCGGCGCCAGCGCGTCCACGGCCGTGCGCACAACCTTCACATTGCCCGTGGTGTCGAGCGTGAAGGCCGCGCCGCCGCCGGTGATCTTCTGAATTTCCGCGAGCGCATCGGCGTGCGACGGGTTGATGGTATGCGTGGCGCCAAGCTCGCGGGCAACCGCCAGCCGCATGTCGTTCAAATCCACAGCGACGATGGTGGTAGCGCCCACCACGCGCGCCGCCATGACGGCGCTGAGGCCAACCGAACCGGCGCCGAACACCACGAAGGAATCGCCCATGCCAACTTTTAGCGCATTCATCACCGCGCCAGCACCCGTCTGGATGCCGCAAGCCAACGGCCCGAGCAGCGCGAGCGGCGCATCGGCCGGAACCTTCACGGCATTGGCTTCATGGCAGATGGCGTAGGTCGCGAAAGACGATTGGCCGAAAATGTTGGCGCTGATGCGCTCGCCTTCCTTGGAAAGCGCGGTGCTGCCGTCAGGACGAGAGCCGAGGAAGTTGCGCGGGAAGAACTCGTGGCAATAGGTGGTCTCGTGTTCCTTGCAGGACGGGCAGGTGCCGCAGGAGTTATAGGTCATCACGATATGGTCGCCCGGCTTCACCTTCGTCACGGCCGCGCCCACCTTCTCGACAACGCCCGCGCCCTCGTGACCGAGCACGGCAGGTTGCGGCACCGGCAGGCCCTGATCGCGCATGACGATATCGGTGTGGCACACGCCGGTGGCCACGACCCGCACCAGGATCTCATTGGCGCGCGGCTCTTCCAGGTCGAGCGTCTCCAACTCCATGGGAGCGTGGGGGGCGCGTGCGACAGCGGCTTGAATTTTCATGGTTTTTTCCCTCAATAATGGTGGTGTTTCAATGTTTGTGCGCGGGCTCGCCACTATGTCCGCCGCGGCTTGCTGCCGGCTTGCACTGTTGCCATGAACGTGAGGCGTTTCCTGAGTGCGGTGCGCAGGCCGGAAGAAACGCGCAAGAAATGTGCGCGACTTGCGAGGTTTCTCGATGCGACTAATTGCCATGAGCGCGCCTCTCTGCCGCCGCACTGGACTGACCAGAGGAAATAATCAAACTTACTGCGATCACGATCCCTCTCCCAAATTGAAGACAAACAGTCACCCGCGCGCAAAACATGCACGCCGCATCCGCTGGTCCACTTTTCTTTGGCGTTCCTTCAGTGCATCTTGACGATGCACCGTTTCCTCACCTGTTTTTGTTGAGCACTGGATCGCAAAACCCGTGCCAGATCGGGGAGATAGAACCCTGAACGTTCCGAAAATACCAAATACGCCAAGGAGTTCAAATTGTTATATGGTATAACTGTACAACATATGGTGACCGGCGCGGCACCGCCAGGGGCACCCCGGTTTCATGAAATGCTGAATTCATGAATCGATGACTTCAGTAATGCGGAGACCGGCGTTGACGGGAAGCGCTTGGCGCCGTGCCGGAAGCCGCTAGCGGTCACCCCATACGCGCATAACATAGGTCACGCCCCTCACCCCAGCCCTCTCCCCATGGGAGAGGGAGTCCCGCCGCGACCGTTGAGAAGGCGTCCCCTCTCCCCCATCCGCATTCGCTCGCGAATGCGGATGCCATAAGCAGCAAGGTCGCCAAGGCGAGCTTGCTGAGAGGGACAGGGTGTGGGGTGATTCCCTAGTTCTGTACGCGATCCTGCAAAAACCTATAGCGGCTGGTATAAGGCGGCAGCATAGTTAATGCCGGCAAGGTAAACGCCGGATCTTCGTATTTTCCGCCTCCGTCTTTTTGCGAATCTTTCCCCGCTTTCGGTCAAATTCTGCTCCTCCGGAATCCGTTTAAATATACGCGCAGATTTGAAATTAACCATGGCGCGGTTCGGCGGCGCGCTTGACGGCGATGTTTTTCGCATCGAATATCAGCGCAATATCAATGGGATGGCCTAAGCATTCGCGCTTAACGCATACTCAAGGCATCTCTGCTAATATACTTCAAAATCGAAAAGCGCTCCTCTGGCTCTCGCAAAACGCGTTGGCGGAGCGGCTAGGAGAGTTAATTTGACGTTACAGGATTTCATCCTCCATGGATTCCGGCCGCTTCAGGGAGCTTGCGCCTAGTTTTCCCGATGAATGAGCGAGACGGCATAAGAGCGGTGCTGATCTGCGGGCCGACGGCCAGCGGGAAGTCGGCGTTCGCGCTGGAGCTGGCGAAAGAGCTGGGCGGCGTGGTGATAAACGCGGACTCGATGCAGGTCTACGCGGAGTTGCGCGTGATAACCAACCGGCCGGCGCCGGAAGAAGAGGCCCAGGCGCCGCACCGGCTTTACGGGTTCCGGCCGGCGCGCGAGCCTTATTCCGCGGCTCTGTGGCTCGCCGATGCGAAGGACGTGCTGGCGGAGGCGGCGCGGCGGGGCTGGCTGCCGGTCATCGTGGGCGGGACGGGGCTTTATTTCAAAGCGCTGACCGAGGGCTTGTCGGATATTCCGGAAATCCCGGCCGAAATCCGCGAGCGCTACCGGGCCGCGGCGCAGACGGAGCCGGCGGAGGTGCTTCACGCGGAGCTTGGCCGCCGCGATCCCGCGACAGCCGCGCAACTGCGGCCCAGCGACAAGCAGCGCATCGTTCGCGCGCTGGAGGTTCTGGAAGCGACGGGCAGGCCGTTGGCGGAGTGGCAGGGAAATAAACGGCCGCCGCTGTTGCCGCTCGCGCAAGCCTATCCCATTGCGCTGACGCTGGACCGCGAGGAGCTGTACCGCCGCTGCGATGCGCGGTTCGATGCGATGCTCGCCGGCGGGGCCTTGGAGGAGGCGCGGGCGATTGCGGCGCTGGGGCTCGATCCCGCGCTGCCTGCGACGCGGGCGGTGGGGTTGCCGCCGCTGCTTGGTTTTGTGCGCGGGGAGATTCCGCTGGAGGAAGCCGCGGCGGCTGCGAAGACGGCGACGCGAAATTATGCGAAGAGGCAACTTACTTGGATGAGAGGTAATTTTAGTGCCTGGAATGCGCTTTGTGCGCAATCAATGGAAAGAACAAAGAGCAACATCTTTCGTCTTGCGCAAAAGAGCTTGACCGTGCGCCCTTAAAGGCTTAGCGCAATCCTGCATAAAAAAGCATCTATCGAGGACTGGCGGGCGGTCGCGCAAGGCCGCCGCATTTTTCTGGAGTTTCCCCATGGCACGCGCGATGTCAGGCGCCGAAATCGTTATACAAGCTCTCGCCGATCAGGGCGTCGAGGTTATTTTCGGTTATCCTGGGGGCGCTGTACTTCCGATCTACGACGAGATTTTCAAGCAGAGCGGCATCAAGCATTACCTCGTGCGCCATGAGCAAGGCGCGACCCACATGGCGGAGGGCTATGCGCGCTCCAGCGGCAAGGTGGGCGTGGTTTTGGTCACATCGGGCCCGGGTGCTACGAATGCCGTCACAGGCTTGACCGACGCCTTGATGGATTCGATCCCGCTCGTTTGCATTTCGGGCCAGGTTTCGACAGCCCTTATTGGCACGGACGCCTTCCAGGAATGCGATACGGTCGGCATCACGCGGCCCTGCACCAAGCACAACTACCTCGTGAAGGATGTGAACGATTTAGGCCGCATCCTGCATGAGGCGTTCTATGTCGCGCAGAACGGCCGGCCGGGCCCGGTGCTGGTCGATATCCCGAAGGACGTTCAGTTCGCCAAGGGCATCTATTCCGGCCCCAGCAAGGCTCCGCACAAGACCTACCGTCCGCAGGTCAAAGGCAGCAACCAAGCGATCCGCGACGCTGTCGATTTGATGGCCGCGGCCAAGCGCCCGATTTTCTACACGGGCGGCGGCGTCATCAACGCGGGTCCCAGCGCGTCGAAGCTTTTGCGCGAGATGGCCGAACTTACCGGCTTTCCGGTCACCTCCACGCTGATGGGGCTTGGCGCGTTCCCGGCTTCCTCGGACCAGTGGCTCGGCATGCTTGGCATGCACGGCACTTACGAGGCCAACCTCGCGATGCACGATTGCGATGTCATGATCTGCGTGGGCGCGCGCTTCGACGACCGCATTACCGGCCGGCTGAACGCCTTCTCGCCCGGCTCGAAGAAGATCCATATCGACATCGACCCCTCGTCCATCTCGAAGACTGTGAGGGCCGATATCCCGATCATCGGCGATTGCGGTTACGTGCTCGAAGAGATGGTGCGCGTCTGGCGGGCCCGCGCCCCGCAGGTCGATAAGCGCGCGCTGAAAGCCTGGTGGGCGCAGATCGGCACTTGGCGGGAGCGCGATTGCCTCCGGTACAAGAGCCAGGACGGCGTGATTATGCCGCAATATGCGATCCAGCGGCTTTACGAGCTGACGAAGAACCGCGACACCTACATCACGACCGAGGTCGGCCAGCACCAGATGTGGGCGGCGCAGTACTACAAGTTCGAGGAGCCGAACCGGCTGATGACCAGCGGCGGCCTCGGCACCATGGGCTACGGCCTGCCCGCCGCTGTTGGCGTCCAGGTTGCGCATCCCGAGAGCCTCGTGATCGACATCGCGGGCGAATCCTCCGTCATGATGACCATGCAGGAGATGTCGACGGCGGCGCAGTACGACCTGCCCATCAAGATCTTCATCCTGAACAACGAATATATGGGCATGGTGCGCCAGTGGCAGGAGCTGCTGCATGGCGGCCGCTATTCGCACTCCTACGCGGAGGCGCTACCCGATTTCGTGAAGCTTGCGGAAGCCTATCATGGCGTCGGCTTGCGGGCCGAGAAGCCGGAAGAGCTTGACGATCTCATCATTCAGATGATCGAGACGCCCAAGCCCGTGATCTTCGATTGCCGTGTCTTCAGAACCGCCAATTGCTTCCCCATGATTCCCTCGGGCGAGGCCCACAATAACATGATCCTGGGCGATACGGCGGGGAGCGACGATATGAGCTTCGAGGTCTCCGACGCCGGCAAGGCCCTGGTTTAAGGCAGGCAATCGATGAGTAAGATGGAATGGGGGCCCGGAATGCCGTCTGAACAACCACAAGATGAACGCAGCGAACGGCGCGCCATCGCGGTGCTCGTGGACAATGAGCCGGGGGTACTCGCGCGCGTAATCGGGCTTTTCTCCGGGCGCGGCTACAATATCGACAGCCTGACCGTCACCGAGGTCAGCCATGAAGCGAGCAAATCGCGCATCACCATCGTGACACACGGCTCGCCCGCCACTATCGAGCAGATCAAGAGCCAGCTCGGCCGGCTCGTGCCGGTGCATGGCGTTACCGATTTGACGATGAAGGGCGATCCCATCGAGCGGGAGCTGGCGCTGGTCAAGGTGGCGGGAAAAGGCGAAAAGCGGGTGGAAAGCCTGAGATTGGCGGAAGCGTTCCGCGCTCAGGTCGTGGATGCCACCACGGACCATTTCGTCTTCGAGATCACGGGCCGGATTTCCAAGATCGAGAACTTCATCAATCTGATGAAGCCGCTGGGCCTGGTCGAGGTAGCCCGCACCGGCGCCGCCGCCATCGCCCGCGGCCCCGAGCCTATGTAATACGAAAAACGGCCGGTGAAGCACCGGCCGTTTTTGTCATTCCGTGTACGCTGCGGCATGAAATGGCGCCGCGCACCTGCGAGGATGAGGTGGGTCTCCTGTCAGGAGACCGCGGACAGCTCCTTAAGCCCGTCCTCGCCCGCACCGTAGAGAAGCCTCACGTCCATGTAGCGGATGCGGCCCGCGACTTTCGCCTTCTGGACGCCGATATCGCTGAAGCGGCGGGTGAAGATTGGCAAGCCGAGCGGCTGCTTCTCCATCGCCTCGCACCACTGGCAATAATCGTCGTACAGGGCGAGGGCGGTGACGCTTGAGCCGGGCTCCTTGCCGACGCGTTCGTCGAAATATTGTTCGACATCGGTCTTGGCTTCGGCCGGTTGCAGCGAAGGGTCGCTGTCCGGTATGGCTGTGAGCCGGAGCGCCGGCACGAATGACGGCGCCGGAACCATCGCACGGACAGGCTGCGGAGCGGGAAGCCCCTTGACGTCGAAAATCCGCCAATAGGAGAACGCAGTGTAGAAGCCAAGGCTCGCACCAAGCTCCACGAGCAGCGCTATCAACACGGTGAGGGCTGTCTGGATCTCCTTCGTTTTGAACCCGGTAAGGCCCGCCAGCACGTCGCTTTGCGGATCGATCCCCTTCGCGACCGCCTCGGAATCGAGGCCGCCGAGCTTCGCACGAAGCGTTGTGACCTTGGCGTCGAGCATGTCGGCTTGTTCGGCAACCGCCTTCTCGGCCTTGAGCTTAAAGAAGCCTTCGCAATAGCTCATGCTCTTGGTGAGGGTCGCGTTGGCGCATTCCTCGCTCGCAAGCCAGCGCGCGTTCTGCCTATAGGCGTCGATCTCGCCCGCGACCGTTCCTACCGGGCGGTGCGCCGGAAGAACCTTGAGAGATTCAAGCGAACGGTCCAGCTCGATGCGCAAATCCTGATGCGTCTCGGCCTTGAGCGCGCGCGTGCCGACGGTATCGGCCCGGTTCAACGCTGCGAATCCGAGCGATGAGGTCAGCGAATAGGAGAAACAGACACAGAACAGCAACGCGCCCCCCAGCGCCTGGCTGTAGCTGCGGTTTCTCAGCGCCGCAAAAATGAAGAACGGCAGCAGCGCCTTGAAGCAATCGGCCGCCGCGCTCGCCGCCCCGTAGAGCTGCGATTCAAAATCAGATTTGCCGAGTGTGTAGCCGAACCGCCAGTTCATGGCGGCTGAAACGATAAGCAGAACCGCCGCCGCGGTGACGCCTGCGATACCAAGTACGTGTCTCATGTTCGCCCCCGTTTGGGGCGCCACCCCGCTGGCGGCGCCTTTCCGTTTGGGGGCCAGCGGTTTCAGCCATAAAATGTGAACAACCACCCGCACACGGCCCTGCAGCCGCGCCTCAGACGCACGGGTAATGACTTTGCGCTTGCATCGCGACGCGGGAGTCACGCTCCCGATGGCTCACGGTCCGCCGCATGGCCCGCAGCCCTTTTTTCGTCACTCCATCAAGCGCTTAGATAGCCCCCGAATCAGCTTTAAGCGATTCGCCAAGAGTTAATCTACTGTTAATTTTTGCACACAAGATATTGTGTCATCGTCTTGAATTGAAGGCATCATATTGAGGTAGCTGGAACGTGGGCATGGTAGTAAGCTATTTAGCGGACCCAATGCGTAGCGCTCAGTTTGCGGACTAGCGCGCTCACTGGGGAAGCAGTCCGGCTTCCGTTTTTTGGGGGGTGTGGCATGCGTACCATTGTGCTCGTTTTGTTCGAGATCGCGGCCCTCTTTGGCATTCCGCGCATGGTAAACGAGTTCCGCGCCGCGATCGCGAATGCGCGCCCACCCGTTGTCGCGGTCAGCCCCGCTGAGGAAAGCCACCCCGTTTCTGTTGCCGCCACAAAAGCGGTGCTGGCGGAGGAAGTGGAGATGGCTCAGCTTCTGCAAGTTTCGCTGCAGCCCAGCGCGCGGACAGTCGCGAATTTGCAGCCATCGCCGCAAGCCCATGCTCCAGCGAAGGAGGGCGCTGTCAAAGAGAGCGCCGCAGCCGCGCGGGACGACGATTATCTGCCCCCCTGGATGAGGGGAGGGAGCACGGCAACCCCTGTCGCAAGCCCGGCCGCGAGCGTCAAGGCGCCAGTGGCCGCGAAGAAGGCGGGCGCGGCGAAACAAGCAGTTCATAAGCGGCGCCGGGGCGAGAGGGGACGGGACGCCTGGAAGCGCAGCCTGTTCGCAATGGATTTCTAGCGGCAGTCTCCGCCTGAGTCTAAGGTTCGGTAGCTTCGGGGGCGAGGACGACGCGCCTCATGCCCATCCGCTTCTCGGCCAAAGCTAGCCAGTGCCGGCAGCTCGCGAGCTTCAAGTTGCAGCGCACGGCAATTTTTGGGCTTGCTGATTCGGAAGCGGAAGCGGCGTTGAGCGGCTGGACGGCGCCCTCGGCTTCGCGGCCGGATTTTTCGATCAATGCGGCGGCTGTCATGCGGCCAAGGGTTGGGTTCGCGGCGATGGCGTTTGCGCTAAGGATATTCGCAAGTGCTTCCTCGGGTTTCGCGGCCAGAACCCTGAGCGCTGCCGAAGGCCCAACGAAGAACGCCAGGCGAAGGTTGCCAGCGGTGGCGGGCGAGCCGCGAGCCGCGAGAAACTGGGCATTTTCGCGCGAGTAGATCAAAGCAGCGTTGCGCGAGACCTCCAGGTTAGCGCGGAGTTTCAGGATTTCCGCGTCCGCTTTCCCGGCCGCCAGCCCGGGAAAATTGCGCCTTACGACATCCAGGAAAGTCTCGCGGAGAAACTGAAAGGGGCCGTAAGCTGAAGTTGCGGGATTTTTGGCGTAGAGCCGGCCGCCGGATTCTGCGGCCATCAGGCGGTCGAGGAACAGTTTTTCGCTGTCGCTGGGGGCCGGGTCAACGCCCGTTTCAGCAAAGCAGACGCCAAACGGCCCCAAGAACAGCACCGCGAGCAGCCGGGCCAGCCATCCGGATCTTCGCATTCGAATCCATGCGTTAGCCGCCCGTTAAACTCATATGGCGTGCCACGGCGGGCTTTTGCGCACGCCGGTCGATAACAAAGTCGTGGCCTTTCGGTTTCCTGGCGATGGCATCGTCGATGGCGGCGTTCAGAAGATCGTCCGACGCGCCTTCCCGCAAAGGTGCGCGCAAATCCGCGGCATCGTTCTGGCCGAGGCACATAAAGAGCGTGCCGGTGCATGTCACGCGCACGCGGTTGCAGGTCTCGCAGAAATTGTGGGTGAGCGGCGTGATGAAGCCAAGCCGGCCTCCGGTTTCGCGCACCTGCACATAGCGCGCCGGGCCGCCGGTCCGATAGGGAATGTCCTCTAGCGTAAGGCGATCCATGAGGCGCGCGCGCACCACCGAAAGCGGCAAATATTGATCAGTGCGGTCGCCCTCGATGTCGCCGAGCGGCATGGTCTCGATCAGTGTCAGGTCCATGCCCTCGCCGTGGCACCAGCGGAGCATGTCCTCGATCTCGTCCCCGTTGACGTCCTTCAAGGCGACCATGTTGATCTTGATGGCGAGCCCGGCCTGTTGCGCGGCGCGGATACCGTCCATCACTTTGTTGAGATCGCCCCAGCGGGTAACGGCCTGGAACTTTGCCGGGTCGCGCGTGTCGAGCGAGACGTTGATCCGGCGCACGCCACAGGCCGCGAGTTCGCTTGCGTATTTGGCGAGCTGGTTGCCGTTGGTGGTGACGGTCACCTCCTCCAAAGCGCCGCTTTCCAGATGCCGCGAAAGCGCATGGAACAGCCACATGATGTTCTTGCGCACCAGCGGTTCGCCGCCCGTCAGCCGCAGCCTGCGCACGCCCTTGGCGATGAAGGCGGCGCACAAGCGGTCCAGCTCCTCCAGGGTAAGCAGGTCTGCCCTCGGCAGGAACGTCATGTTCTCGGCCATGCAATAGACGCAGCGGAGATCGCAGCGGTCAGTGACCGATACCCGCAAATAGGTTACCTGCCTGCCGAAGGGGTCCACCATGGCGCTGCCGCCGATGGGCAACGCGGTGGGGGGAACTTGGAGGGTCATGTACGCCGCCCTGAAATCCTTAACGGTTGTTTTCCGTTATATGGGGCGAGCTTAGCACAGGTACAGTGAAATCGCCGTGATCCAAATGGAGGGGCTCCCATGCAAGAAGGCGGGACCGGCAGATCGGCGGGGAACTGTGCGAAAAGAGAGACAAAGGGAAGCGCGGCTCGCGCCAGGACCTGCCTCACGCCTTTACAAAACCGATGTGTTCCTCGATCGGGGCGACTTACTGCGCTTTGACGATTGCGGTGATTGACGCCGCCATTTCCCTTAAAATGTGCAGCTTCCCGTTTAGCGCGGCTTCCCTAAGGGCAAGCCGCCCATCGAGGTTTTCAATGCGTCCGTCAGACGCTTCTAAGCGTGCGTCAACCGCGTCGAACCGTGCGTCGAACGCATTGTAGGGCGCGCCAACCTCTTGACGCAAAGCGGCCGCGTCGGCGCGCATCTCGCGAAGCTGCACCAGGACAAGGTTTTCAGGTTCGTCCGTCATTCCCGCAGCATGCCTTTCCGCCACTGGTAACGCTAGCTCCGGCGGGGCAGGATCGGTGGGACCGCATTTCGCCGCCAGAGGCTCATCTCAGCCCGCCTACGGGGGATGTATGCACTGGACTGCACATCGGACTCAGGCTTAGCTGCTTGGCTGCTAGCGCTTGGCCCGTCGCCAGAAACCAAACCAACACCCTACGGGCTTGTGAGCTTGTGGGATATGATTAACTGGAATCTGAACGAGATAGTATTTGCTATATATGATTTAAGCAAGTTTCGCCGTACCGTTGAGGGTGAACTAGAGAAAGATGAAAACGGATTCGTAACTAGTTATTTTTCTGAATCGCATAAGTATATCGAAGATGTCATATTTGAGCCCTTGCAAAAGCTAGGAATGTCCGCAGATCGAATAAATTCAGTTAGATTTTATCTTACCTATGGTGGATTGTTTAGGGATTTGGCGCACGAACTAAAGGCGCTGGAATCTGACATTACTAGTCATGGCAAACGAGAATGGTTTTATCACTATCCACATAATAAAGGTGATTTGTTGTTCTCTATGGGGAAGGATTGGGACAATACCTTGTTATCCTTCCCTGGCATTAAGAAAGATATATTTTCTGCAATTGATTGCTATGCGCTTGGGCATGACCGGGCGAGTATCTATCATTCCATGATAGTGCTTGAGCATGGCCTTGTGGCTTTGGCGAAACGTGTTGGAGTTGCGGTAAATCCCAACAAATCAACGTGGGGATCGTTGATTACGGATATCCAGAAGAAAATCAATACTAGGCGGATGGCCTTGGCGCATCCCCCTGGCGGCAGCGCCCCATTGTCTTCCCGTGCGGCTAAGAGCGCGGGTAAATTTCTCGATACCTGCGAGGAATCCGCTACAGAATTTAGGTACTTCGCCAGCGTGTGGCGTAATCACATCGCGCACGCTCGCGGCGACTATGACGAGAATGATGCAAAGAAGGTTCTGGATCACGTAAGATCATTCATGGAAATCATCGTTACCAAGCTGCGGTTGAAAGAGCGAAGGTAGGAATGACACGCGCACCTAAGAAGCCAGAAGGCATTAAAGACGAGCCGGGAGCCGAGGAACGGTTCATCCGCGGCGTCAAGAAGGCGCTTGAGACGCCTCCCAAGCCTCATGATGAGCTGAGGCTTGAGAAAGCGAAACGGCGGAAGGTGGAGCAAAAAGAGCCATGACAAGTCCGGCCGGGCGAGGGGAGATTATTGCGGAACTTGATCGGGCTTTTGGCCTTGATCCAGCCCACCTTGAATCACTTCGGGTGTCCATCGACGCCGCTTCTCGCCGTGCACTTGCTGCAAGATCTGAGTTACGAAACTGGTACGATCAACAACGGCTTGAGCTTGAAACTCAGATGGTAACGCGCGGTGAACTTCTTGAATGCGTTCGGCTATGTCTGATACTTTCAGGATGTCGCGATCTATCAAAAGACTTAACGTCGCAAGCTCAATGACGGTAAGCGCTCTGCGATGAGATTCGGAGCGCTCATATTCCCTGATAAATTGCTGGGCGATTGCAGCGAAAGTTTCTGGTTCCACAGCAGCATCTCCGTGTTGGGCGATTCTCGCAAAAGCACCTTACATGGAATCGGAAGCCGCCGCTCACTTCGAGCGGCGGCCAACCTTCTTAGGCTTTGGCCCCGATATCAGTCCGACGATAGACCAAGCGCTTGCGTTCTGCGCCTTTGATGGCCGCGATTATCCGGGTCGTCGCAAGGCCGCCCTAGCGGCTGCGGCGATCCAGAAACTGGCACCCAGCTTGTTGCCTTCTGGATTGCTACGGGGCAATACCCCTCGCAATGACATAAAGCAGCCTGCTCACAGGTTAAAAAACCGTTCCTTTTGCCTACAGGCGCGATATGCTTAATGCGCGGCTGGTAAACGCGGAATCGTCATATTTTCGCCGCCGCAATTTTGCGAATCTTTTCGCGTTTCCGGTCGAATTCCACGACTCCAAAATCCCTTTAAATATACGCGCAAGTTTCGAATTAACCAATCGCGGGCGGGCGCGTCGTCGAAACATCTCGTGTAATATCAATAACTTGAGTGGTGATTTTTGGCGCTTTTGCCAATTAACGAATCCGCAAGAGTTCTATGCTATTCTGTATAAAATTGAAAAGACAGCCCGAAACGGGTCAAAAAGCGGCCCAAAAGCGTTAACATGAGCGAGCCGATGCTGTACCAGAGTCCTATGCCAGCCCTTAAGAATACCGGCCGTCCGGGCACACTGCGCCTACCGCTTCCGGATTGCGGCGTAAGTCCCTCGCAAGGCCGGAAGAACGGTCGAAACTTGCGGCGACCGGTGTAAGAAATAGCCGGCACTATCATCGTGGAGCGGAAGCATGGACGCCTATGAAGCGCTGGTTACGCGCGTTAGCCCGAAAGAACTCGGCGAGCCCGCGCCGGATGAAGCGAGCTTGCGGAAGATTATCGCCGCGGCGTTGCGCGCGCCGGATCATGGCCGTCTGCGCCCGTGGCGTTTCATATCGATCCGGGGCGAGGGCAGGAACCGGCTGGGCGATGTGCTGGCAGCCTCGCTGAGCCGCCGCGATCCGAATGCCGGCGCGGAGCTGGAGCGGGAGCGGCAGAAGCCATTGCGCGCGCCGTTGGTGCTGGTTGTGGCGGCGCATATCACGCAGAGCCCCAAGATCCCGCCGGTGGAGCAGCTTCTCTCGGCGGGCGCCGCGGCCCAAAACATCATGCTGGCCTGCCATGCCCTGGGCTATGGCGCCGCCTGGAAGACCGGCGCTCCGGCTTACGATGCCAGCGTGAAGGAAGCGCTTGGGCTAGAGGCCGCGGACGGGGTCGCTGGCTTTCTCTACATCGGTACGCCCAAAGCCATGCCGAAGGCCCCTGCCCCGCTCGATCCGGCCGATTTTCTGAAAACCTGGCCGGTGGAATAAGCCTGCTTTCGACTTGCCGTTAAGCGCTTCCTGGAAGGGGAGGCGCTTTTTGCGTTTTCGACTACGATGGCGAATGAGAAAAATTATTGCTTTCTACGCCCAATAGAGGAACCGTTTTATTTCTCGCCTAAATCGGTGCCGTAGAATGTAGTATTTATTTCCTACATTTACCTCTCTTCTCCTTGCAGGAAGGGGCTCCGCCGAACTATTTTTGGCTGAGGGGCCGCGTTTGCCTCGGACGCACATTGAAGGGGCTGGCACATGGCAAAATTCGTCTTCATCACTCCCAATTTCGCGGTGGCCGGTGAGCTCGAAGCGGAGGATTTCCGCGAAATCGCCCGGCTTGGGTTCGAAACCGTCATCAACAATCGCCCCGATGGCGAAGAGGACGGCCAGCTGCACTGCGATGCCGCGGCGGCTCATGCCCGGCGGTCGGGCCTCGACTACCGCTATATCCCGGCAGGCAAGCTCGATCTGTTCTCCGATTCGGTCGTCGATGCCGCTGAAACGGCCATCGCCGATGCCGGCGGCGCGATGGTGCTCGCCCACTGCAAGTCGGGCACACGCAGCGCAATCATCTGGGCCGCGGCAAGCGCCCGCAGCAGGTCGGTTGACGAGGTGCTGTCCTTGCTGTCGAACGCGGGCTTCGATTTCGAATTCCTCCGCGACGAACTGGAAGAGCACGCCCTGGCCGGATCGCGCCGTACCGCGGAGGCGGGCTTGCGGGAAGCCGCTTGAGTTAAAGCGCTCCTGCATCGGCTCAAGCCGGAGCGCCGTAATGTGCCTCGCATTACCCGGCACGCGGCGCGTGCTGATCGCAATTGTCTTAATACATTCAGCATCTTATACCGGCCGTCAAAAGTCCTGACCGCTCCGGCACGCTCTCCGTCATCGCGAGGCCGCCTTGATGGCCATGGCGATCCAGGGATCGCGATACAACGCTCGAATTCGTGGCTCCTGGATTGTTTCGGCCTTCGCCTCGCAATGACGCGGAACGGTCAAAACTTATGGCGATTGGTATTAGTGGAGCTTAAGAATTTCGCAAAATGCTGCGTGTATGATGGCGGCCGACATGGAAAACCCATCGGCAGCGCGGCTGGAAGCGAAAATGCAACGGAGCGAGGTTAACCGCGGGTTACCGGCCCTTGGGCGCGGTTTTCGGCCCGGCCACCGCGGGTTACCGGCCCTTGGGCGCGGTTTTCGGCCCGGCCACCTCGGGCTCAGTGCCGGTGATGCGGTTTTTCTCATCGACCCGCACCACGATAGGAGCCGGCGCATCCTCGGCGCGCGCCACCAAATGATAGGTCGCGATGATTATCAGGTCCCCGATATGCACGAGATGCGCGGCCGCCCCATTGACGCAGATGACGCCGCTGCCGCGCTCCGCCTCGATCGCGTAGGTGGTGAGCCTGGTACCGCGCGTAACGTTCCAGACGTGCACCTCCTCGAACTCGGCGATATCCGCCGCGTCCATCAGATCGCGGTCGATGGACAAGCTTCCCTCGTAATCGAGGTCCGCTTGCGTCACGGTCGCGCGATGGATTTTAGCGCGGAAGAAAGATCGCATCCAGGTCTCCAAAAAGAGCTGCCGGCATTGTTTCAAAAAGCCAAAGCATTCCCGCATCGCCCGGTCAAGCCGGCGGTTGTGCGGAGGCGTTGCTTTTCGCCTTCAATTTATGGCGCGATGCTCATGAAACAAGGTTCTGGCTGGGTCCCAAGCAAAAGTTCAAGCGCTAACCAGGCTTGCGTCTTTGCCGTTTACAACATAACGTGCCCGGGCTGGCGGATAGCCTGGGCCGGCGCATGTGCCCGCGCTTGGGAAAGGTACAGTTTCCCGGCTGTTGCGGCGGGCGGAATAGCATCGGCCCCCGGTCTTCTAAAGAAGCATCTCCGAGTGGGCAATAGAGGTTCGGTATGATTGCAAGGACAGTGTTTCGCTTGGGGCTCGCAGCTTGCTTCGCTGGGGTTTCGCCCCTGGCCATGGCGCAGGATGTAGGAAAGCCGGAAGCGCAGGCAGCTGCGGCCATGGAGGCTGCAACCGCTGTTGGCGCTAAGCCCGCGGCGCCAGCTGCCCAGCAAGCGAGCGCGCCAGCCCAGAAGCCAGCGGAACTGCCCGCGAAGTCCGCTGCAGCGCACGCCGCGCCCTTGGACCCCGTGCCAACCGCCGCGACCCCCGATCCCTTGACACCTCCCGAGCCGAATGGCCCGGCTCCGAAGGCGCCCGGCGCGGAGCAAGCGAAGCCCGTTGAGGCCGCCCAAGCGCCCCAGGCCGAGCCCGATCCGCTCGCCACGCAAATCCTCGCGCATCTCGCCAAGGCAGGCGCAAGGGGCGATGCCCACGACGATATAGCTGGCGTTTCCGCGTATTATACCGAGAACAAGGGGCAGCCCATTTGGATCAGCAAGGAAGGCTTTAACCACAAGGCGGTCAAGGCCATCCGCGAAATCCGTAACGCCAACGATTGGGGTCTAGACGCATCCGCGTTCCAGGTTCCGTCGAATCCAGGCGCATCCGCAACGCATGAGGCTGCGGCCGAGGCCGAGATCAAGCTGAGCCTTGCGGTGTTGAAATATGCGCGGCATGCCCGCGGCGGCAGGCTCGATCCCACATCTCTCAGCCCGGTTATCGACCGGCGCCCCCACATCTACGATCCCAAATCGGTTCTGGAAGGGATATCTGCGGCCGAACTCGGCAGACGCCTATTTGCGCGGCTTGCATCCAAAGCACGAGCAGTTCAAGCGGCTGCGGCAAGCCTATCTCGCGCTCGGCAAGAGTTCGGGCGGCGGCAACGCGTCCAAACACGCTGCCAACAATGACCCAGAACTCACGCCGGGCGACACCCTCCTCAAGCCAGACGATGAAGGTGACGAGGAAGCCGCCCCGGCCCAGGCCCCGGTGCGCGTTGGCGGCGGCAGCGTGGAGGAGAAAAGGCAGCGTATCCTCGTAAACATGGAGCGCTGGCGCTGGATGCCTGAAAACCTGGGTGAGTTTTATGTTTGGGACAGCGTTCCAGAGCAATACACCCGCGTCTTCGACCATGGCAAAATAGTGCTTCAGGAGAAGATCGTCGTCGGCAAGCCCGCGACACCCACCCCAACCTTCACCGCGATGATGCAGTTCATCACCTTCAACCCCGAATGGGGCGTGCCCGAAGGCATCAAGGTCAATGAAATTGCACCGCGGCTTAAGAGTTCAGGCGGTGGTGGTGGCTCGTTTTTCCTGTTCGGCAGCAGCAGCAGCGGCGGCGGAAGCAGCAGCGAAACCCTTCAGCGGCTCGGCGGCCTGCGCGTCAGCCTGAACGGCAAGCCTGTCGATCCCGACTCCGTGGATTGGTCGAGCGTCGATATCCGGCGCTACCAGTTCACCCAGGGAGCGGGCGGCAAGAACGTGCTGGGTGTCGTGAAATTCCGTTTCCCCAACAAGCACGACGTGTACATGCACGATACGACCGATCGCCATCTGTTCGGCGACGGGCAGCGCGCCTTCAGCCATGGCTGCATGCGCACGCAAAACCCGCTCCACCTCGCCGAGGTGCTGCTGGCCCATGACAAGGGCTATTCGGCCGCGCAGATCAAGGAGATGGTCGCTTCGGGTCAGACCAACGAGATCGCGCTTAGAAACCCGATTCCGGTGCACATCGCGTATTTCACGGCCGAAGTCGACGAAAAGGGGCAAGTCCGCTACTATTCAGACCTGTATGGCCTGGACAGCCGCGTAGCGAGCGCGCTCAAGGGGCAGCCGGTACAATTCGCGCACGAGCCCGTTGTGGCAGCGGCAGCGTCAACGGCAGCGGAAGACGACAGCGGGGAAAGCCAGGAGAGTCCGGTACACTCCCGCAACCAAACTCGCCGCCCATCCGCCGAGCGCCGGCCCTTCAACCCATTCTGGGATTGGAACTAACCGCAGTCCCAATAGCCGCCGCCTCGGAGTTGCCGCAAAAGTGCGGAACTTAGTGCCTTTTCCAGGCTTCCGTGGCTGCTTATCTAACAGAGCATAGGGCGGCCGGGTTGCTGAAAGCGCCACACTAGCACTTTGAGCAATTCGGAGACGGGACACTAACGTTTCGTTATTTCGCTAAGCAAAGCGGCCGGGCGCCGCGCAAATATAGGGGTATCCATGGTCACTGCCGTAACAGATGCGACATTCGACAGCGAGGTCAAGAACGCGGACAAGCCCGTGCTGGTGGACTTTTGGGCCGAGTGGTGCGGCCCCTGCCGGCAGGTTGCGCCGATCCTGGAGGAGCTATCCAAGGAGTTTGATGGCCAACTCAAGGTGGTCAAGCTCGACGTTGACAGCAATCCGAAAGTCGCCCAGGCCTACAATATCCGTGGCATCCCGTCGCTTCTGCTTTTCAAAAACGGCCAAGTGGCGGGCCAAAAGGTCGGCGCCCTCCCCAAAAATCAGCTGAAGGCATGGCTTTCCGAGGCCGTCGCCTGACGATCCCGACTGTTTATCGCGCCGCAGCATCGTCCCCGCGCAGGCGGGGACGATCTAACACACTGTTCTAGCGACGAAAACGGATTGAAATGAACGGCCACCGCTCTAGCTGTTCAGTTCAATCCGTTTTGCGATGCAGATTAATTATGGGAAGCTTGCTTGCCCAGCAAGCTGCCCCGGCACGCCTTTTTCGGGCTGGAACAAACGCAACCGCCGGATTTAGGTTGAACGCCCAGATGAAAGCGTGTGCCTGAGCGGTTAGCTGCTCGCTCATCGCGGCAGCCTCTTCGAAATCCGATGGGCGATGCCTCCAGGCCACAAGAGCCGGCAGGGACTCTGGAGACATCGCGGCCTTTTCTGCCGCGGCCATGAAATTCGGCAGCAAGCATTCGTATTCGTCTTTGCCGGCCAAAAAGCTGAGCCACCAGTGATCGAAGGCCACTTTGCGCCCTTTGCCAACCGCTTCAACCGCCCCGCTTTAGGGTAGCCGCCCAGGCGGCCTACTCCGCGGCGGCTGAAGCGATGGCTCCGTGGCAGTGCTTGAACTTCTTGCCCGAGCCGCAGGGGCAGGGGGCGTTGCGCGAGACTTTCCCCCAGCTTGCCGGATCGTTCGGATTGACCGCACTGCGCTGGCCCTTGCCCGCGTTCGCGGCAGCCTTGCGGGACTGCGCGCTCCCGCTGCCCTGCTTTGCCGCAGCCCTGCGCTCCTGCCTCGACTGAGGCGAGGGCGACACGTTCACCTGGAACTCGTCCTCGCCGGTGGTGGCGTCCATGTGATGGGCCTGCATCTCGGGCAACTCGCCGAAGTCCTGGAACTCCTCCGGCACGTCCGCCGCCGGGGCCAAGGTTACGTGCATGAGCTGGCCGGTCACGTCGCGGCGCAGGCGCGTAAGCATATGCGAAAAGAGCTGGAATGCCTCGCTCTTGTATTCATTCAGCGGATCGCGTTGGGCGTAGCCGCGCAGGCTCACCGCTTGGCGCAGGTGCTCAAGCGTCACAAGATGCTCGCGCCAGAGGAAATCGAGGGTCTGCAGCAGCACGGCCTTTTCGATGTGCCGCATGGCTGGCGCGCTGACCTCCGCCACCTTGCGCGCGGCGGCGGCATCGGCCTTGCCCTGCAGGCGCTCGCGGATTTCCTGCTCGGCGATGCCTTCCTCGGCGGCCCATTCCGCGATGGGCAAGTCCATATCGAAGACTTCCTGGAATTCCTTGTGCAGGCCTGCGGCATCCCATTGATCGGCAAAAGCCTTCTCCGGGATGTATGTCGGCGACCATGTCCTCCACGACCTCCTGCCGCATATCGGCGACGGTCTCCTCGACCGTCTCGTCGTGCATAAGGTCGATGCGCTGCTCGAAGATGACCTTGCGCTGATCGTTCATCACATCGTCGAATTTGAGCAGGTTTTTGCGCGTATCGAAGTTGCGCGCCTCGACCTTCTGCTGGGCCTTTTCCAACGCCCGGTTGATCCAGGGGTGGGCGATGGCCTCATCTTCCTCGATGCCGAGCTTGCGCAGCATGTAGTCCATGCGCTCGGAGCCGAAGATGCGCATCAGGTCGTCTTCAAGCGAGAGGTAGAATTTGGAGGCGCCAGGGTCGCCCTGGCGGCCCGAACGGCCGCGAAGCTGGTTGTCGATGCGCCGGCTTTCATGGCGCTCGGTGCCGAGCACATAGAGCCCGCCGGCAGCCAGCGCGATCTGCTTCTTCTCCTCGACATCGGCGTTGATCTTCGCGCGCTCAGCTTCGATCTCCTCCGCCGTGGGCTCCCCTCCGGCCGCCTTGCGCTCATCGATCCAATCCGTGAGCCGCATGGCCGCGTTGCCGCCGAGCTGGATGTCCGTGCCGCGGCCCGCCATGTTGGTGGCGATGGTCACGGCGCCCGGCACGCCCGCCTGCGCGACGATGCTCGCTTCCTGCTCGTGATAGCGCGCGTTCAAGACCTGATGCGGGACCTTGAGCGGCTTCAGCAGTTCGGACAGCGTTTCGGATTTCTCGATGGACGTGGTGCCGACCAGGATGGGCTGGTTCCTTTGGTGGCACTCCTGGATCAGGGCGATGATCGCCTTGTACTTCTCCTTCGCCGTCCGGTAGACCTCGTCGTCGCTGTCGATGCGGATCATCGGCCGGTGCGTCGGGATTTCCAGCGTTTCGAGCTTGTAGATGTCCTGGAACTCGGCGGCCTCGGTCAGCGCGGTGCCGGTCATGCCCGCGAGCTTGCTCGTAGAGACGGAAGTAGTTCTGGAAGGTGATCGAGGCGAGCGTCTGGTTCTCGGGCTGGACCTGGACGCCTTCCTTGGCCTCAAGCGCCTGATGCAGGCCCTCCGAATAGCGGCGGCCTTCCATCATGCGGCCGGTGAACTCGTCGATGATGACGACCTGGCCGTTCTTCACGATGTAATCCTTGTCGCGCATGAACAGCTTGTGCGCGCGAAGCGCCTGGTTCGCGTGATGGACCATCGTCACGTTCTCGACATCGTAAAGCGAGGTCTCCGGCTTCAGGAGCCCGGCCTCCTCCAGCATCTCCTCCATGAGCTCGATTGCCGTCGTCGGTGAAGACAACCGTGCGCATCTTCTCGTCGAGTTCGAAATGCTCCTTGCCGAGCCTGGGGATGAACTTATCGACGGCTGTGGTAGAGGCCGGATTTGTCCTCGATGGCGCCCGAAATGATGAGCGGCGTGCGCGCCTCGTCGATCAGGATCGAGTCCACCTCGTCGACGATCGCGAAATTATGCCCCTGCAGCTCCTCGGCCCGGCCGCCGAACTGCACCATCTCCTCGATGGCGTACTTCATATTGTCGCGCAGGTAATCGAAGCCGAACTCGTTGTTCGTCCCGTAGGTGATGTCGCAGCCATAGGCTTGGCGGCGCTGATCGTCGTCGAGGTCGTGCAGGATGCAGCCCACGGTCAGTCCCAAGAACCTGTGGATCTGCCCCATCCATTCGGAGTCGCGCTTGGCCAGATAGTCGTTCACGGTGACGACGTGCACGCCGCGGCCGGATAGCGCATTCAGGTAGGATGGGAGCGTCGCGACTAGCGTTTTGCCCTCGCCGGTCTTCATTTCCGAAATTCTGCCGGAGTGCAGCACCATGCCGCCCACCAGCTGCATATCGAAGTGCCGCTGGCCGAGCGTCCGCCATGCCGCCTCGCGCACCGTGGCGAAAGCCTCGGGCAGAAGATCGTCGACGGTCTCCCCATTGGCCAGCCGCTCGCGGAACTCGTTCGTCTTGCCGCGCAGCTCATCGTCGGAAAGCGCCTTGAATTGCGGCTCAAGAGCGTTGATCGGAGCGACCCTCGCGTTGAAGCTTTTCAAGCGCCTGTCATTGGAACTGCCGAAAATCTTGGTTGCCAGAGCGCCAAGAGAAACCATGATAACCGAGCCTCACTAGCCTCGCCATGAAAACGCGGCCCATTAATAAAGGGCCGCATGCCAAATCGCCTTTTGCGCGGGCGGTGGCGTTTCTTGCGGACGTTTTTGCGAAATCACCTGAAGGGAAGCGTCCTTCTCCTCACACCAAAGCAGAAATAATGAGACGTGTCTGCGCTGTCAACGCGAGGCTGGTGGCGCACACCGATGCGGGAGGCTTGCCGGCGGCATTCTTGGCTTGGCGTGGCGGATGCGCCCTAGAAATATCGCCCCAGGCGGCCTGGTTTGCCTACAAAAGCAGCAAAGTAATGCGATAAAGAATGGCATGATCGCGCACCTGGTCCAGTTTAGAATCATTCTTATAATAGTTTAAAACTAAAGGTTTTGACTATGTAAAGCTTGCGATATATTCATACTTGGTGACGCTCTAGTTATTAATTATCTTATGAGCGGTCTTGTAAGCGTTCTAAACTGCAGAGTTGGGCACAGATGCGTAAAATGTGGATAGTATTACATGCATGCGCCATATCGGCGATGCTGACGCCGCTGTCAGCGATCACCAGCCCGGTGGCGGCACAGGAGACCAACTATTCGCTGACCATTCAGAATGGCAAGTTCGAGCCATCCACCCTGGCCGTTAAAGCGGGCGTGAAATTCAAGCTCATCGTCTCCAACACGGGAGCGAAGCCGGCGGAATTCGAAAGTGGGGAGCTGAACCGCGAGAAGATCGTGCCCGCAGGCGGCAGCGTGCCGGTTTACATCGGGCCGCTCGCACCGGGCGCCTATCCGTTCTTCGACGATTTCGATCAGAAAAATCGCGGCCAGATCGTCGCGAAGTAATCTGCACTTGTGAGGGATATGTAATGCGTTACGGGGCGCGCGCGGCTTTGCGCGGAAAAATGCTTGTCCTTGTGGCTGCCATGAGCTTGGCCCTGCCGCTCGCAGCCAATGCGGAGTTCAAGCTCCGCTATCCGGACATCGATGAGAACGAGGTGGAGATCGAGCACAACTACTCGGCCACCTTCGACAGCCGCTCGCAAAACAATGCGCGTCAGAGCACGCCAACCGAAATCGGCATCGGCGTGCTTCCGTTCTGGGAAGTGGAGCTTGAAGGTGAGGCCTCGAAGGAGCCAGGCAACAAGTGGAGTTTCGATGCCACGACCTTCGAAAACTATTTCATGCTCACGGAGCCGGGCAAATACTGGCTCGATTTTTCCCTGTTCGCCGAATATTCCGCGTCTGCGCATGGCGCCGCTCCCGATACCGCGACAATCGGCGGCTTGTTCCAGAAGCAGGACATGAAATGGCTGCACACGCTCAACCTCTATTGGGAGAAGGACGTTGGCTCCAAGGCCATATCGGCGGCGGACGGCTTCCAATACGCCTGGCAGACCCGCTATCTGCTCGACCCGCTTTTCCAGCCGGGCGTCGAAATTTATGGGCAAATGGACGATTTGAGCCACCCCGGCCCGTTCAACCAGCAGCAATTACGCGCTGGCCCCATGTTCGCCGGCAGCTATGGCCTCGGAGAAATTTTGGGCCGGGGAAAACTCAAGTACGAGGCCGGTTATCTTTTCGGGGCGACAACGGCAACGGAGCAGGGCACACTCAGGACGCGGCTGGAACTGGAAATACCGTTTTGACGGTCTTCGGGATCAAATGCGGCAGGATGAAAAACCAAAGAGAGCCGTGAGGCTCTCTTGGCACGTAGCTCCCCAGTTCAAGGGGCATCGGACGCATTTAGGGGCGCCGTTCCTCGAAGATGCAGCGCCGAGTGCCGCACCGCACCGTAGCATTTGAGACTACGGCACCATAAAGACGCGCATATCGTCGGGAACTTGCAAGCGGCTGTGCAACTCGCGCAAAAGCCATAATAATCCCAAGTTCCTCCTTTCCAACGGGGCTGGTCCGTCTTAAAAGCGGGTTTTATGAGTTCCCGCCCCTCCTTGGGGCGTTCGATTTGGTCATCGTCGAGCCTTGAGGAGTTTCCGCCCGTGAGTTTGAAAACCTTTTGCAGTGGCGCGATTGTGCTTTCGCTGGCATTTTGCGCACAATTCGCCCATGCCGCCGGGCCGGTCGCCCGCGTGAACGGTGCCGACGTCACGGAGGCCGAAATAAACTTTGCGGAAGCGGAGGTCGGCGCTGAAATCGCAGGGCTCCCCGTCGAGGCCCGCCGGCGCGTCCTGCTCGAATACCTCGTGGAAGCACATCTCTTCGCGGACGCCGCGGCAAAGAACCAGCTCGGCGCCGGCAAGGATTTTGAGGAGCGCCTCGCTTATTACAAGCTGCGCGCGCTCCGGGACACGTTCTATGAAAGAAAGGTGCGCGACGCGGTCACGGAGGCGCAGGCCAAGGCGGCTTACGATGAGCAGATCGCCAAGATCGCGCCGGAGCCCGAGGTGCGCGCCCGCCACATCCTCGTGAAATCCGAGGCGGAGGCCAAGGAGTTGATTAAGCAGCTCAAGGCCGGGGCCGATTTCTTCGAGCTTGCGAAAAAGAATTCCACCGGGCCAAGCGCCGATTCAGGCGGCGATCTCGGTTATTTCTCGCGCGGCCAAATGGTGAAGCCATTCGAGGATGCCGCCTTCGGGCTCAAGCCGGGCGAGATTTCAGGCCCAGTCCAGACCGAGTTCGGCTGGCATATCATCAAGGTAGAGGATAAGCGCAACCATCCGGTCCCGGCTTTCGATGAGGTAAAGGACCAGCTCATGGCCTCGCTCGTGCAGAACCAGCTGAAGAGCGTGGTGCAGGGCCTGCGCGGCACGGCCAAGATCGAGGTCGTCGATCCGGAGCTTAAGAAGGCCATCGAGGACGACGCACGCGCCGCTACCGTTGAAGCGCCAGCCGCGCAGAAACAGCAATAACACGCGATTCGGTTGAATGCTTCGCACCGCCGCAAAGGGCCCCCTCACCCCAACCCTCTCCCGCGAGGGGAGAGGGGCTAGGTCGCGGCCGTTGGAAAGGCGTTCCCTCTCCCCTCGCGGGAGAGGGACAGGGTGAGGGGGCCTTCGCGAAGCAATCGCCCCGATGTGGCATAACTGAAGGAGCTTGCCCCTCTCATGGCGAAAATACAGAAGGTCTCGCCGTTCGCGCCCGCGGCGCTAGCGGAGTTGCCGCCGATTCCGGGCGTGCGGCTGGCCGTCGCCGAGGCTGGGATCAAATATGCGGGCCGGACCGATGTGCTCCTCGCGCTCTTCCCGGAAGGCACGCAGGCAGGCGGCGTGCTGACGCGCTCCAAGACGGCGTCCGCGCCGGTCGATTGGTGCCGCGCACAGCTACAGCATGGCGAGGCCAGGGCGCTTGTCGTCAACTCCGGCAACGCCAATGCCTTTACGGGCTGGCGCGGGCGCGATGCCGTGGAGGCGACGGCAAAGTACGCGGCGGACGCGGCGGGCTGCGTGCCGGAACAGGTGTTCATCGCTTCGACGGGGGTTATCGGCGAGCCGCTTGAGGCATCCAAATTTGGGACCGTGATGCCAAAAATGGCCGTGGAGGCTGCCGGCAACCGCTGGGCGGATGCAGCGCGCGCGATCATGACCACGGACACGTTCCCCAAGCTCGCCACCCAGCGCGCGCTAGTCGGCAACGTTCCGGTGACGCTCAACGGCATCGCCAAGGGCTCGGGCATGATCGCCCCCGATATGGCAACCATGCTCTCTTTCATTGTGACCGATGCGCCGATAGAGAGCCACGCGCTCACCGCGCTATGCCAGCGGCACGCCGGTCCGACCTTCAACTCCATCACCGTGGACAGCGATACATCGACGAGCGACACGCTGCTGATTTTCGCGACGGGCGAGGCTGCCTGCTACGGCGCGCCCCGGATTGCGAGCGCGGACGATCCTGAAGCGGCAGCCTTCTCAGCCGCGCTGCTTCACCTGATGCACGACCTTTCTATGCAAGTGGTGAAAGACGGCGAAGGCATCTCGAAGCTGATGACGATCCATGTGGAGGGCGCGGAGAACGATGCCGCCGCGCGCCGGATCGGGCTGGCCATCGGGAACTCGCCGCTGGTCAAAACCGCGATTGCAGGCGAGGACGCCAATTGGGGCCGGATCGTCGCGGCCATTGGCAAGGCCGGCGAGGCGGCGGACCGGGACCGGCTTTCGATCTGGTTCGGCGATATCCAAGTTGCGCGCGAGGGCCTTCGCAATCCCGATTACAATGAAGCGGCCGGCTCCGAATATGTGAAGCGCGGCGAGATCGAAATCCGCGCCAACGTTGGCACCGGCGGCACCGGCCGCGCGACCGTTTGGGCCTCCGACCTCACCCATGAATATATCGCCATCAATGCCGATTACCGGAGCTAATCTCCTCCTGGTCGCCGCCGTCGCCCTGATCGACTCGGACGGCCGCGTGCTGCTGGCCCAGCGGCCCGCCCACAAGGAACATGGCGGCCTTTGGGAGTTCCCCGGTGGCAAGATCCACCCCGGCGAAACGCCGGAAGCCGCGCTCATCCGCGAGTTGAAGGAGGAGCTTGGCATCGACGTTCCCGCGCGCTGTCTGGCGCCGCTCACCTTCGCCAGCCACGCCTACGAAACCTGTCACCTGCTCATGCCGCTTTACATCTGCCGCAACTGGCATGGCGAGCCGGAGCCGCTCGAAGGGCAGACGCTCGCCTGGGTGCGCAAGGACAAGCTGCCGTCCTATCCCATGCCACCGGCCGACGTACCGCTCGTCCCGATCCTGCAGGACTGGCTCTAAACCGGAAGCCTATGAGTGCCGGCATCGGCTGAACTTGTCCCCAAGCCGTCACCGCAAGATTTCGAAGCGCCTGGTGGGGTGTAATCTTGCATCCGCTTCGCCGGCTTCGAGGTCCATGCAGACGTCGCACTAAAAGGCCACTTTGCGAACTCTGCTTAGGTCGAACTTTTCCGAAAGCTGGCCATATGGTGTGATGCAACATCCGCGCGGCTCTCAATCGCGTGAGCGTCGCTATGATATGCCCGATGTGTGGTGAAGGTCTTGACGAGCGGGAAATTCGCTGCACGCGTTGTGCGGTTTCAACAGCTGTTTCAGACAGCTGGCCCATATTGGCCGCCGGTCGCTCACTCGCATACCGGCTTGTGGGGAGCCTTACGATGGCGGCTGGCGGAGCGCTTGCGGGCGCGGTTGCGCTTGCCACCGCCGTTGGGGTTGCTGCATTGCTTCCGCATATCATCAACGGCCCGGTTCTTCCTGTGATTCAGGCTGTCGTCATGCTTGCTGGAATTTTCGGCGCCGTGATCGGCTTTTCAGCAATCTTTGTCAGCTTCGGGGAGTTACAAAGGAATGCCAGCCTTGAGATCTCGAAAGACGCGCTGCGTTTCAACGATCTTCACGTCGAGCTGGAGATTGACTTGGCTCAGGTGCGCTGTGTTCGCGTCGATCAGGGATGGTTTGCCCGGCTGTTCCGTTACGGTGCTATAGAGATCTTCACGGACCGCGGTCCAGAACCGGCAGCCGTCATTCCCGGTGTTAGCCGTCCACACTATTTCAAAGAAAAACTTGAATCGATTTTGAAAAGCCGCGAAACGCGCGACGCCCATCACGCAACATAACCACTGTCCTCCTGCGGGGCGTTGCGGCCGGGCAAGCGAAACCCTGGGTTCGGAATTTTACAGGGACCGGCCTCGGTCCGTCATCTATCCGGCTCCGCTCGAATTCGCCCCGGTGCTGGGTGCCCATAGCGGCGCAATACTACGCCTTCGGGAAATCGAGCCCCATCTCGCGGTAGCGCTCGGGGTCGTCCGCCCAGTTCGAGCGCACCTTCACGAACAAAAACAGATGCACGGGCGCCTCGACGCCCTCCGCGATCTCCTTGCGCGCTTCCATCGAGATCTGCTTGATCGCCTGGCCCTTCGCGCCGAGCACGATCTTGCGCTGGGTGTCGCGCTCGACAAAGATCGTCTGCTCGATGCGAACCGAGCCGTCGCGAAGCTCCTTCCACGAGGTCGTCTCCACGGTGGACGAATACGGGATTTCCTCATGCAGGCGCAGGAACATCTTCTCGCGCGTGATTTCCGCCGCCCATTGGCGCATCGGCGCGTCGGCGATCTGGTCCTCCGGGAAGAGCCACACGCCCGGCGGCATCCGGCTCGCGAGATAGGATCGCAAGGCTTCCACCCCGTCGCCCGACAGCGCCGAGATCATGAACAGCTCTTCGAGCTTCAGGCGTTTCGACGCTTCCGTGGCGAGCGCCAGCAGCTTGTCCTTCTTGATCTTGTCGATTTTGTTGAACACCAAAACAAGCGGCATCCTCAGCTCGGCCGCGTGTTCCAGAACCGGGTCGGCAACGTCGTCGAAGCCGCGCGCGGCGTCGGCGACCAGTACCACAATTTCGGCCTCGCGCGCCTCCGTCCAGGCGGTTTCCACCATGGCCCGGTCGAGGCGGCGCTTGGGCGCGAAGATGCCCGGCGTGTCGACGAGGATGATTTGGCTCTGGCCTTCCATGGCGATGCCGCGCACACGCGCACGCGTGGTCTGGGCCTTGTGCGTCACGATGGAGACCTTCGCGCCCACGAGCGCGTTCACCAGTGTGGACTTGCCCGCGTTGGGCGCGCCGATGACGGCGGCAAAACCGCAGCGCCTACCCGATTCCGATGCCGTTTCCTTAGGCAAGCTCACGCTCCTTTGACCAAACTCCTTCGCGGACGAGCAAAGCCTCCGCCGCCGCCTGCTGCGCCTTCTTGAGCGACGTCCCCTCGCCCTGTGCAGGCTTCAAGCCGTTGACCGTAACCTGCACCGTGAAACTCGGCGCGTGGTCCGCGCCGCTGCGGGCGGTCTCGCGATATTCGGGAAGGCCGCGCCTTTGGCTTTGGGCATGCTCCTGCAGCGCCGTCTTGGCGTCGGGCGCTGGAGTCTCCGCCGTAACCACGAGCGGCCCCCAGAGCTTGCGCACAACGGCCTCCGCCGCCGTGAAGCCGCCATCCACGTGGACCGCGCCCAGGATCGCCTCGCAGGCATCGGCGAGGATCACGGCCTTCTTGCGTCCGCCGGTGCGCGCCTCGCTCGGCGCCATGACAAGCTGTTGCCCAAGCTCCAGCGCGTTCGCGACATCCGCGCAGCAGCCCTTGCAGACGAGCGCGTTATAATGCCGGGCGAATTCAACCTCGCGGGCCTCCGGAAACTGCACGTAGAGCAGGGCGGCGATGGAAAGGCCCAGGACGCGGTCGCCCAGGAATTCCAGCCTCTCATTGTCATGCCCGCCATGGCTGGCGCGCGCGCTGGCATGGGTGAGCGCCTCAGCCAGCAGGCTCTTGTCCGTGAATGTATAGCCGAGCCGGGTTTCAAGCTCGTGTATCTGCGGTTTTTTCGGTGGCACTTAGTTGATCGCGTTTCCGGTGCATGTTTGGCGCAAATATAATGCAGCACCCTGTCAAAAAAAGCGGGCACCATGGCTACCACATACGCGGCAGCCGGTAAACAACGCGTGCGCCGAAAAGCGCGCCTAGAGCGTTTTCAATCGAATCTAGGCCGCGGGCCGTCATTCCTGCGAAGGTGGGATTCCATGTCTGCATTGCCAGAACAAGGTCTTAGCCTGATACCAGCATACGCGTGCATGAGAGCCTGCGCTGTTGCCTGGCGCCGGTCAACTTCTAAAACTTGCGTGCGACCACGAACTCCGCGGCCTCGACCAATATTTCGTCACGCGGCTTGAAAGGTGCAAGCGCAGCCAGCGCCTCGGCCTTCAGCTCTTCGAGCTTCACGCGCGCCGCCTCGATGCCGAACAGCGAGACGAGCGTGCCCTTGCCGGCCTCGCTGTCCTTGCCGGTCGCTTTGCCGACAAGCGCGGCATCGCCTTCCACATCGAGAAGATCGTCCGCAAGCTGGAACGCCGCGCCAAGCGCATCGCCATAGGCACGCAGGGCTGCGAGATTGGCGTCCGAGGCCTCGCCCAGCAGGCCGCCCGCCACGCAGCCGAAAGTGATGAGCGCGCCCGTCTTCATCTTTTGCAGGAGGCGGATTTCAGCCTCGCCCAGCGTCTTGCCCGGCGCTTCGAGGTCGTACATCTGGCCGCCCGCCATGCCGGAGACGCCGCTCGCCCGCGCCAGCGCCAAGCCAAGGTCCGCCCGCACAGCGGGGTTGGGATGCGTGTCCGGCGCCGCGGCAATTTCGAAAGCGAGCGTCAAAAGCCCGTCGCCGGCCAGGATCGCGGTTGCCTCGTCGAAAGCCTTGTGCACGGTCGGCCGCCCACGCCGCAGATCGTCGTTGTCCATCGCGGGTAGATCGTCGTGGATGAGCGAATAGCAATGCACGCATTCGAGCGCCGCCGCGGCGTTCAGCGCCTGCTCCACCGGCACGCCGAACAGCGCGGCGCTCTCGATCACGAGAAACGGCCGGAAGCGCTTGCCGCCGCCGAGCGAGCCATAGCGCATGGCTTCGAGGAGGCGCGGAGCGGCGGGGCCAACGCGCGCAGGCGTTAGCCAATCGTCAAGATGGCGTTCGAGACGGCTTGCATGGGCATCCAGGCGTTGGGTAAAGGTCATGGCGGGGATTGTCTATTGTGGCCGGAACAAATTTGCGTCCGCACCATGGACCAAGTGAGTTTTAGGCTCAAGCGAGTTTTGCGAGTGCCCATGACGGAAGCAGCAAGCGGAATCTCCGGGCCGGATGCGGGAGTGCCGGCGCACCTCACGCCTGGGCGCGTCCTGCGCTGGGCCGCCATTGCCTTCACCGTCCTGTTCTTCGCGCCCTATTACCTCACCTGCCTCTACATTCTGGTCGATCCGCCCATCTCGGCGTTCATGCTGCGGCAGGCGCTTGCGGGGCGCGGCGCCGAATACGAATGGCGCGATCTCGACCGCATCTCGCCTAACCTCGTGATCCAGGTGATCGCGGCCGAGGACGGGCGCTACTGCTCGCATTGGGGCGTGGACTGGAGCGCGCTCGACGCAGCGGCCGATGCTTTCACGGAGGGCCGGGCGAAGGGTGGCGGCAGCACGATCTCGATGCAGGCCGCGAAGAACCTCTTCCTCTGGACCCGGCCGGCCTTCCTGCGTAAGCCAATCGAGCTGCCGCTGGCCACCTACATGGATTTCGTGCTGGGCAAGCAGCGGCTTATGGAAATCTACCTCAATATCGTGGAATGGGCGCCGGGCGTCTATGGCGCGGAGGCCGCGGCGCGGCATCATTTCGGCAAGTCCGCGGCGGAGCTTGACCTGCAGGAGGCGGCGCAGCTCGCCGCCGCGCTGCCGAACCCGAAGCGCCGCAATGCCGGCCGCCCCGGCCCGCGCGTGTTTGCGCTGGCGAAGAGGCTGAAGGCGCGCGCGGCGCGGCAGCGAGAGGGTGCGGCTTGCGTGCTCGGCGAGGGCGATGAGGGCGGATCGCTTTTCGATTAGGGCTCGATGCGAAATAAACGCGTCAGATAGCGTAGGATTTTTGTTCGTCCGCAAGGCGCGGAAAGGGGCGCATACCGGGGTATGTAACCCTTTCCGCAACGCGGCGGACGGACAAAAAGACAAGCGAGATGGCACGTTTATTTCGCATCGAGCCCTTAGCGCGCGGCGGCCTGCCGATGACAGGGAATATACCGGAAGGGACGGGATTTTGGCGGCTGTCACAAGTCTCTGGCCCACTTCGATCACCTTCTGTTAACGCTATTGAGCGGCCTTCAGCCTGTTTTGCGCCGTCTTTTCAATTTAATGCAATTATAACATAGGTCCTTTACCGCTTCGTTAAGTGGTGGCGATCCTAAGCAAGTCATTGATTACTTGTGACATTTTCGGGAGGCGTGCCCGTCCGCGATTGGTTAATGTTAAACTTGCGCGTATATTTAAGCGGATTTTGGAAGCGCAGAATTCGGCCTGAATCGCGAAAAGATTCGCAAAAAGCGGCGGGCGAAAAATATGAAGATCCGGCGTTTACCATCCGCGCATTAACTATAGTGGGGCGTTACGCGAAGCGAACGCTTCTTTAACCGGGGCGCAATCCGCCCCTGTCTCGCGTGGTTGCTTGATGGGAGCAAATGCTGGCATAGTGCGCCAAATTGGCATCCGCCGTTTCAATTCCGGAATGCAACAAGCGGGCATAAACGGCATGGCAGAGCGAGAGGTGGATAAGGCAGGCGGGGTCAAGGGCTAGCCGCCGGAGGCGGTGGGAGCATAGCGAGCACCCTTGAGGCCGCCTGCCTTATCCACCACCCTTAGCCAGGCTGTGTATGCCGGTGGTCAGGTGAAGACTATCCTCGCGTGGGACTACCACATCTCACCGGGGACACATGCCCAAAGGCCATCATCACCTGACCTATGACAAACGCTGCCAGATTTACGCGCTCTTGAAAAGCGGCTGCACCAAAGCCGGGGTTGCGCGGCAGATCGGCGTGCACCGTTCGACAATCACAAACGAGATCAAACGCAATACTGGCCGCAAGGGGTATCGCTACAAACAAGCACAGGAGAAAGCATCCGCCAGGCGTACCGCCGCATCGAGCGTGCCGCGTAAGATGACGCCAAGCCTCATCCGCGAGATCGAGGGGACACTGACGCAGGAACAATGGAGCCCCGAGCAAATCAGCGGCTGGCTGAAGAAAGAAGAACGGCAGTTTGTCAGCCCCGAACGCATCTACCAGCACATCTGGAAGGACAAGCGAAACGGGGGAAGTCTTTGGCGCTACCTACGCCACAACGGCAAGAAGTACAACAAGCGCAAAGGCAAGAACTCTGGGCGCGGCCTGATCCCTGGCCGCGTGGACATCTCTGAACGCCCCGCCATCGCCCAGGAAAAAAGCCGCATCGGCGATTGGGAGGGCGATACCGTCATCGGCCGGGGCCAAAAGGGCGCGATCCTCACCCATGTGGACCGCAAATCCAAATACACAAAGCTCGCCATCCTGCCGGACAAAAGCTCAGCCTCTGTCCGAAGCGCCTGCGATGCTTCACTTCTTCCCATAGCTCACAAAATCGAGACCATCACCTACGACAACGGCAAGGAATTTGCCGGGCACGCCAGCATCGCAGCAAGCCTGGAAGCTCAAATCTACTTCGCCAAGCCTTATCATTCCTGGGAACGGGGACTGAACGAACACACCAACGGCCTCCTGCGTCAGTACTTCCCAAAAGGCTCGGACTTCTCTACCCTCACTCCCGCCGAGGTCCAACGGGTCGAGGACAAACTCAACTCCCGTCCCAGAAAGGCGCTCGGCTACAAAACACCCAGCGAGGTGTTCTTCGCCGCCGCTTGAAGACGTTGTTGCGGTTCGGGGGTGAAGGGGCGATCGATAATATACTGCGCCATCAGGCGATTTCTTTGACGCTGTAGCTGTGCGCCATGAGCTTGCCCGCGAAGCTGAGGCAGGCGCTTATGTCTTCCGGCTCAAGCATGGGAACTGCCGGAGGATTTCCTCCTGACTTTCGCCCGCGTGATCCAGCGGCCGTAGTCTTCGCGGTCTGTTTCGATGGTGAGTTTCATCTCCACTTCTGCTTGCAATACTAGACAAGATCTGCAAGTATCATGCGCTTTATATTGCCTTCGGCATCGCGAAAAACGTAGAATTCTCCCCTCACCTCCTCTTCTTTCATGGCATCTATAATCTTGTTACCGAGTTTTTTCGGTTAGATATATCCACACCAAAACTAATTTGGGCACCAAAAACTTTCGCGTGTTCTCCCGCCAATCTTAACTTACCGTATGCACTTTCTACATTGTACTGAACAACCTTGCCTTGTATGTACTCGGGCTCCTCAGGCTCCTCTAAGTCAACAAGCTCCGACAGCCGCTCGGCGTCCAAGTTAACGTACCAAGTCTTATCAGTTCCAATACTTAGTGCGTCCGCCGAGCCACGCAGTGGTAAGCCAATTTCGGTTACAAGCGTACGAGCTTTTCCAAATAGCTTCCGATTTTGTTCCTTCGACAAACCCTCAAGCTCTTTTTGATACGGAAGAAGCGTTGCTTCCTTATTGATTTCAAGAGTTAAATCATCAACAACGAGCTTAATGTTTGCCTTTCTCTCAGGGGAGCTGCCCGCTTCATTCTCAACGGTGTTGGAAATATCCTTAAATATTTTAAGTGCTTGTCTCTTAGTAGCTTCTTTCTCCTTTTCTATTAGCTCTGTCCAAATTGTGCGTAGGTTTCAGCTAAGCGCTGCGGCGAAAGCATTTTTTGGGGTTATAACGTCCTCGCCCCCCTCAAGCCAGCGCCGCCAGCCAAGATAGCTAGGCAAATATTCGGTGGCGACGCCGTTGAAGCGGCTGAGCCATTGCTTAAACCTGCTGCCATAAGCATTGACGTTCTGGATGTGCAGTACCTTCTCGTGCACATGTTCACCTTTGCTGGCGATGATGAGTTCATATTCGATGCCCTCCGCATCGGCGAAGGCGATCAGCGCCTTGTCGCCGTCCATGCACAGCAGCGTATTGTCCTTCGATAGCTTGCCCTCAAGAACTGGACGCACAGCCGCCTCGGAGCGGTCCGGCAATACGCCGTCGATATGAGCGCCGGTGCGGTCGCGGGCAATCAGGATCGGAATTTGCTCAGCCGATAGGCCTGGCTTTTCCGCAACGCCGCCTCGCTTGCGCGCCGGGCGCGGCAGCTTGCGCCGGCCTTTGAAGCTTTCCAGCAGGAAGATTTCGTCAACCTCAGCGATGCCGGCAAGCGATTGATCCTTCGATTTGTTTTGCGCCTTCAAAAAGCGGTGGCGCCACTTGAAGGCAGTGTTCTTGCTGACTTTGCACACCTTGCCGGCCTTGCGGACCGGTAGCGATTCATTGAGCGCCCCGGCATATTTCAGCCAGCACTCTTTCTTACGCAGCCGTGCCAACGGCGTGCCGGTTAGCGGATTGAACGTCCGCTTGCAGTCAAGGCAGCGGCAGCGCTTCAGCCCGTTCCTCTCGCGGCCCCAGCCTTCGGTGCGCCCCGATCCGCAATGCGGGCACTTGGGATCGCCCTCCAAGCGCTCATTCAGAAGACGCTGCACCTCGTCACCGTCGCCGCGTTGCTGTAATGCCGCGATTGCCTTTTGGGCTTGCGCGTGCGTCACTTCCGCTAGCAATTCATCCAGCCGCTGTTGAAATTTGCGATGTTCCATCGGGTGCCCTCCTGCCGGACCGGTACGCCCAGGATGCCCCCGAATTGCGGCGAAAACCTACGCACAACTTGGACAGAGCTTTTCTATTTGTCGAAGGACCTCTAGTTGACGTGTCTGTTCTTTTGATAGCGAAATTAGTGCCTTTTGTTCGAGGAGTTTTTTTCGGAGCGGGCAAGAGTTTGCGCTCTTAGCCATGCAGAAGCCGAGGGAAACAGATGCTCCCAAACCAGCGTAAACAACCCATTAAGGGGCACTCCAATGGCAGCTTGCGCGACGTTTTGTTGTAAGAATAAAGCTGCATCATAAATGTAACTTCCATTTAGAGGTGGACGTGCCCTAATATCGGCTACTGATTTTTCTGTAATTCTTTGCGGGACTCTGCCAGTTTCCTGGTACCTCGCAATCGTGTAGAGAAGACGGGCCGCAGCATATTGCGAGCGACTTAGCTCGTAAAAGTTAAGCTCACCATTTGATGCCAATCCCCCGGAAAATTGGAACCGGAATATTGTGAGCGGTTGCGGGTGGACCATGTAAATCCATCTTATAGGAAAGGCCATTGGGCTAGCGCATCGGCAGGGGGAAAATACACTGAGTCGCGACCTTCGCAATTGAGAAGCGGCTTTTTGCTCAAACATCGTCGACAAAGGAGCGCAGTGGGAGACTTCGGAACGAGTCTTTGGCTCATCCAATGCCACTACGAACGGATGAGCCCATGGTGCTACTCCGCAGCCTTCGCGGCTGGCGCCCGCTTCATGGGCCGCCGCTTCAACAACCCCGCCAGAAACTGCCCCGTATAGCTCTCCGCCACCTTGGCGATATCCTCCGGCCGCCCCTCGGCCACCACGCGCCCGCCGCCGTCGCCGCCCTCCGGCCCCAGGTCGATGATCCAATCCGCGGTTTTAATGACCTCAAGATTGTGCTCGATCACGGCCACGGTATTCCCAGCGTCCACAAGCTGGTGCAGCACCTCCAGCAGCTTCGCCACATCGTGGAAATGCAGCCCCGTGGTCGGCTCGTCGAGGATGTACAGCGTCCGCCCGGTCGCGCGCTTCGACAGCTCCTTCGACAGCTTCACGCGCTGCGCCTCGCCGCCCGACAGCGTGGTCGCCTGCTGCCCCACCTTGACATAGCCCAGCCCCACGCGCTGCAGCGTCTCCATCTTGTCGCGCACGGCGGGCACGGCCTTGAAGAACTCCGCCGCCTCGTCCACCGTCATCTCCAGCACGTCGGCGATGGACTTGCCCCGGAACTTGATCTCCAGCGTTTCGCGATTGTAGCGGTGACCCTTGCAGATGTCGCAGGTGACGTAGACGTCGGGCAGGAAGTGCATCTCGATCTTGATGACGCCGTCGCCCTGGCAGGCTTCGCAGCGCCCGCCCTTCACGTTGAAGGAGAAGCGGCCCGGCAGATAGCCGCGCGCCTTGGCTTCGGGGAGGCCGGCGAACCAGTCGCGGATATGGCTGAAGGCGCCGGTATAGGTGGCGGGGTTCGAGCGCGGCGTGCGGCCGATGGGCGATTGGTCGATGTCGATGACCTTGTCGAGGAACTCGATACCGTCGAGCGCGTCGAACGGCTCGGGCGCTTCGCCACCGCCATTGAGCCGGCGCGAGGCGGCCTTCTGGATGGTCTCGATCAGAAGCGTCGACTTGCCGCCGCCCGAAACGCCGGTCACGCAGGTGAAGCAGCCGAGCGGGATCGCCGCCGTGATGTTCTTCAGGTTGTTGCCGCGTGCGCCGCGCACGGTGAGTTGGCGGCGCTTGTCGAGCTTGCGCCGCTCGGGCGGCAGCGGGACCGCGCGCTTGCCGGTGAGATACTGGCCGGTGAGGCTGTCCGCGTGCGCCATGATTTCGGCCGGCGTTCCTTCCGCGATGATGTGCCCGCCATGCACGCCGGCGCCCGGGCCGATGTCGACGACGTGGTCGGCCTGGAGGATCGCGTCCTCGTCATGCTCGACCACGAGTACCGAATTGCCGAGGTCGCGCAAGTGCTTGAGCGTGGTCAACAGCCGGGCGTTGTCGCGCTGGTGCAGGCCGATGGAGGGCTCGTCCAGCACATAAAGCACGCCGGTCAGGCCGGAGCCGATCTGCGAGGCGAGCCGGATGCGCTGGCTTTCGCCGCCGGACAGCGTGCCTGAATTGCGGCTGAGCGCGAGATAATCGAGGCCGACATCGTTGAGGAAGCGCAGGCGTTCGCGGATTTCCTTCAGGATGCGCGTGGCGATCTCGTTTTGCTTCGCGCTGAACGCCTGCGGCAGCGTAGCAAACCAGTCATTCGCCGCGCGGATCGAAAGCCGCGACGCCTCGGCGATATGCAAGCCCGCGATCTTCACCGCCAGCGCCTGCGGCTTCAGCCGGAAGCCCTTGCATTCTTCGCACGGCGCGTCGGATTGGTAGCGCGACAGCTCTTCGCGCACCCACTGGCTGTCGGTCTCCTTCCAGCGCCGCTCGATATTGGTGATGACGCCTTCGAAGGGCTTCTTCGTGGTGTAGGTGCGCATTCCATCGTCGTAGGTGAACGGGATGGCCTCGCCGCCCGATCCGAACAGGATCGCGTCCTGGACCTTTTTCGGCAGCTTGCTCCAGGGCGTGTTCATCGAGAATTCGTAATGCGCGGCAAGGGCTTGGAGCGTCTGCGTGTAATAGGGCGAGGTATTGCCGGTGCGCGCCCAGGGCACGATGGCGCCCTTGGCGAGCGAGAGCGAGGCGTCAGGCACGGTGAGCGCCGGCTCGAATTTGAGCTCGGTGCCCAGCCCATCGCATTTGGGGCACGCGCCGAAGGGGTTGTTGAAGGAGAACAGCCGCGGCTCGATCTCGTCGATTGTGAAGCCGGAGACGGGGCAGGCGAAGCGCTGGGAAAAGACGATGCGCTCGGGTTCGGCGGCTTTGGCCTTAGACCCCCTCACCCTAGCCCTCTCCCCAAGGGGAGAGGGGACGCCTTCTCCGCGGGGGACTCCCTCTCCCCTTCGGGGAGAGGGTTGGGGTGAGGGGGGACTTTCGGCGCATCCGCAAACTCCACCACCGCGATGCCGTCAGCCAGCTCCAGCGCGGTCTCGAAGCTATCCGCGAGCCGGGCTCGCGATGTCGCCGCGCACCACGATGCGGTCCACCACCACGTCGATGTCGTGCTTGATCTTCTTGTCCAGCGCGGGCACATCGGCGATCTCGTGGAACGTGCCGTCCACTTTCACGCGCTGGAAACCGCGCTTCTGTAAGTCCGCGAATTCCTTGCGATATTCGCCCTTGCGGCCCCGGATCATCGGCGCCAGCAGATAAAGGCGCGTGCCCTCCGCCAGCGCCAGCACGCGGTCCACCATTTGGCTTATGGTCTGGCTCTCGATAGGCAGGCCCGTCGCCGGCGAATAGGGCACGCCAACGCGCGCCCATAACAGGCGCATATAGTCGTAAATCTCGGTGACGGTGGCCACCGTCGAGCGCGGGTTGCGGCTGGTGGTCTTCTGCTCGATGGAAATGGCCGGCGACAGCCCGTCGATGTGGTCCACATCGGGCTTCTGCATCAGCTCCAGGAACTGCCGTGCATAGGCCGAAAGGCTCTCGACATAACGGCGCTGGCCCTCGGCGTAGATGGTGTCGAAGGCGAGGCTCGACTTGCCCGAGCCGGACAACCCCGTGATGACCACGAGCTTCTCGCGCGGAATATCGAGCGAGATGTTCTTGAGATTGTGCTCGCGCGCACCGCGCACAGAGATGTGTGTTTGTGTCAAAGGCTTACCCGCCCTGCCACCGGGCGCTGCCCGGCAGCCTGCCGCCGAAGGTTACTCAGCCCTTACCTTAGGGCGAATGGCGGGATTTTAAAGGCCTGCGCAAGCGTTACGCTCAGCAATCTGGCGGACGCGCCCTCGTAGCCAAACGTTCAGCTACTTTGCCGGCGCCAGAGGTTTCGCCTGGCTCGCTTTTGCTTCAATTGGGAAAGCGATCAGCGCGCCGCGTACTGGCTCTGGACAGTGCCGCCCTTCACTTCGAGCGTAGCGCCGCCGGCGCCGCACTTGATTTCAAGCGATTTGCCCTCGACCGAATTCAAGCTGAAGTTCTCTCCTGGTGCTACCTTAACCTGCAGGCGCGACGCGGAGGGAGGCGGCGTGCCTTCATCGACGTTTTCAGTCAGGAAAATGCTCAGCGCGCACGCGCCATCCTTTTGCAGGAAGTAGCCCACCGCGAGCTTCGAGCCGAAACGATGGTTCAAGCCTTGAGCCGGCCGGTACACTGCCGCATTGACTTCCGCAGCCTGGGCAGTAAAAGCTCCAGCAACCGCAAATAAAAGACCGCCGAGCAGCACTTTTCCAGTTCTCGTCATGTTGCATCCTTCATCTGAGCCAAAAGCCTTCGCGCCGCAGGAACAGACCCGGCAATATGCCTGGTTTCCCTTAGGCACAACTTTCGTCTAAGACGAGTTATATAGTGCAGTGCACAATAATACTATGGTTTATGCCGCAGTGCAGCAATGAGCGGCACGCATAGCTTCCAGCCCGAGGCGGGCTGGGGCCTGCCGGCGGCTCTTATCGAGGTTTCAGCTTAAGATCTCTTGGAGTTACGGCTGTACCGGCTCGGTTATTGAGGACGGTAAGCGTCCACATGCACGCTATCGGCCCCAGCGCGGGCTTGCGCGAGGTCGAAATTGAGCTGCATCCGCATTAGATGCTCCATCTTCGGGCCGAACGCCTTTTCCACCCGCAGGGCCATCTCGGCGGTGAGCGAGGTGCGGCCATTCAGCATGTTGGAAAGAGCCTGCCGTGTGACGCCCAGCACCTTCGCGGCCCCGGTTACATTAAGCCCAAGCGGCGCCAGCACATCTTCGCGAATGATTTCGCCAGGGTGGCACGGGTTCTTCATAGGCATTGTATTCACTCTCAATGAGAGTCAACTAAGTCCAGGTCGAAAGCGTCCCCATTCTCGAAGCGGAAAATCAGCCGCCAATTTCCAGTCGTGGCGATGCTCCAAAATCCGTCGAGGTCCCCCTTCAACGCATGCAGCCGCCAGCCGGGATAGGCATTCATTTCTTCGACCGCAGAAGCGGCATCGAGCGCGGCCAGGATTCTCCGAAGTTTTGGAACTTGATCGGACGGCAAGCCGCGTCTCTCGTAGCTCTCAAAAAGCCGGGACAATGCTTTATGACGGACAGATTGGATTGACATCTGACATTCTAAACATAGCTGTGAAATTGTCGCCTGTCAATTGACGCGCGACATGGCAAAGGGACCTGCTTCCGCAAGAGATGCCTCACGCGCTTCCGGTCTCCTCACTGAGATTGGCCGGGGAATCGTCCTGAGCGACCTCGATCGTTCGCGTGGACGGCAGGTCGCGCATCGCCCCACCGATGGCCACAGCCAGCTGGCGCCGGACGCCATCGAACGGAAATGGCTCATCGTCTTCAAGAAGTTCAGGGGCCGTTGCCGTATACAATCCGGGGAGGCCGGGATTCTTCGAGCAGATCTTGAACCATGGGCAGCGCGTGCCCGCCTCCGGTCAGCATGATTTCAACCGGCGGCGTCAGGCCCTTGGCGGAGCGGTTCTTATCTGCACAGGTTCTGGCGGTCAGCAAAGTCTTATGAAAACGCTCGCGAAGACGCTGCGTGAATTCCAGCACCTTTTGATCTTCAAGAAACTCGTTCAGTGAAATCTCTATTATTTCTTCGCCAACTTCTTCACTCAGGGCACCGTTAATAAAAAGCCTTTCCTTATTAATTCGCGCCTGTGCGAGCAGCCTTCTTGAAACACCCTGCGCGGCGGGATGGGAGGAGACGTAGCCGGCACGGTCGAGAATAAGCCGGAGAAGTTGCATATCGAGATAATCGCCGGCTTTCTTAAGTATCTGCGAACTGCCCTTCACCTCCGCGATGGTCTTCGTGCCTCTAATCGGCGTCATGAAGGAACCGAAATCCGACGTGCCCCCGCCAATGTCCGCAACGACGACAATCCGGCGCCCCCGCTTTCTGGTCGAGTTTGCAGCAACCGCTGTTGCTTCCAGAACGGAGGCGCTGCCGTTCTTTGTCAGAAACATGTAGCTGCTTGCGTCAGCACGCTTCTCCGCCTTTTCCAATGCCTGGAGCGCCAGCTTGTGCGGTAGCCCCCCGCCTTTCGAGAGGGCGCCCCCCAGTTCGTCCACCAGACCGAATCCTGTAACGACAAGGTCTTGCAGCCGCTTCTCGCCCTCTTTGCCCCGTTTCTTGTCCCAGGCGGGGCGTGCAAGCCGCAAGGGCACGGGCCAAGGCAGCTCCCGCGCCATGGCGTGGGCTCCGGCCCGCTCAAGCAGATGTGCTATGAATAGCCTCAACAGTTTTCGGGGCGTAAACCGGCCCGTTGGGTCTATTTCCTTGCGCAAAAAGCCGTCATAAAGATCGAAGTCGTCGGTGCTCAAATATTGCTTGGGTGAGCTGAAAGCTTCGCGGGCGCTGCCGTGAGACCGGATTGCCATGCGCTGCGCTTCTTCGCCGAACAGGATCGCATTTTCCGTGATGAAAAGCACCGAGGGCAGCAGCCATTCATTTGCCGCGCTATAGTCGGGCCCCGCTGCGACCGGCAGCGCCTGTATATCGCTTTTGGTGAGTTCTTCGCGGTCCAACGCCTGGACCATGGCGAACTTGGAGAACGCCGTTCCGAAGTCGACGCACCCAATCCAGCCGGTATCGCGAGCACAGCTTACTAATGCCATAGGTATACTCATGAGTGAATCGCTTCAGCTAGTCCAGGTTGAATAATGATTTTCTTCTTGCCCTGCCCGCGGGTCACCGGAGATTTCCGGATTCGGACTGGCGTACCAGGCTTTATATCTTCGTCGCTAAAAAAGAATACCGGATCGAAGGAGGCTTCCGAACCGACGGCTCCATCGAGATCGAGCGCCCGCTTCCTTGCCGCAAGCCTCACATTTTGGAACACCAAATTGGCCGACAGGTCAGCTCGCTTGATTTCATTTTCCAGCGCCCCCTTCGCTGCCCCCCTTAAACGCGACAAAGCCGACGAAAAGACGGAAATGTCCTGCAATGCGCGTGCAAGCAATTCATCGACCTCGATCCACTCCGGTTGGCGGATCTCCGTATCGGCCGGTTTGGGCGCTGAGCCGTCTGGGCCGAGCGCCTCTTCAAGCGGCAGGCCAAGACGCTTCGTCAGCCGGGATACGACGCCAAGCACAGCGTAGAGAGGCCCGAGCCCCCTGGAGCCCGCGGGCTTCGGCGCGGACAGCTCAGCTTCCAGCCAAGCCCAACCCTTTTTGGTGAGCGCCAGGGTGAGCGCCGGTTTGACGGTGACTTCGATCAGGCCAAGAGCCCGCAGCTTGAGCCGATGGTTCTTTTTTACTCCGAGCCCATGCCTCTTCTTGAGGCCGGCCTGGGTCAAAGGCTGGTTGTGCGCCATCAGGACGAAGAGAATGCCCCGTTCAACAGGTGTTAAGGCTATGTCATCCATAAATTGGCGCCGCCCGTGATTAACACTTTGTGCGTTTTTTTTAGCGAAGGCGCTCCGTTGTTGCAACTCCGCGAAGCCTGCGCGGAGGCTTTAGCCGGGATGGCTTGAGTGATATCGGCCGCCGGAAGTCCCGGCCGTCCGGCACCCGCGCACCCTAAAAGAGCGCGATCCTATAGCATTGGACTATGTTTCTCCGGTTTATATCGTCCAATAGCTGCTGCTGCTCCTCGTCCACCACCAGCTCGCGCCTTTTGCTCTTGAAGTACCCGATATTCTCGTATTCAAGCCTTGCGAAGGCTGCCTCGCATGGATCGATGTGGCCCGTGCGGGCGAGCATGTAGAAATGAACCGCGGCGACAGCTAGCGCGAGGAAGCCGGCAGCTTTCAACATCTTGGAGATCCTCGAACTGAGCGGGGTTCAGCTGGGCGCGCGCGCCCGTGCGCTCGCCTCCGGCAAACCGCTCCCCCAGGGCGGGCTCGATGTCCAGCGCAAAATAAAAGAGCGGCCCCGAAGGGACCGCTCAAATCTTAAGAAACCGTGCCATCCTCAATGATGATGGCGGAAGTGCCTATGGGGGCCGTACCATCCGTGCCTATGGCCATACCAGCCGTGCCCGTGATAGTACCTGGGCCCGCCATCGTAATAGCCGAAGCCGCCGCAGTAAGGATCGAAGGGCGAGCAGCCCCAATAGTAGGGCCCGCCCCAGTAATACGGTCCGCCCCAGCCCCAGGGACCGCCGCCCCAGTGGCCGCCATGCCCGTGGCCATGGACCTTAACGAGAGCCCCGGCCTCTTGAGCCGCGGCCTGATTTCCAGCCCCGGCGACGGCGCCAGGAGTAGCGCCGGCATAGGCTGACGGCCCGGCGAGCGCCAAAGCGAGCGCTGTCGCGCCTGCGATGAACAGATGTCTGATCTTCATTTTGGAACCTTCCTTGTATTATCCGGTTCACCCTGCCTTTCCTGGCCGTGGCGCTGGCAGCATGCTGCCGGCAATTCCGCATGCGAAATCTTGAGCGTCGCGGGAAGTATTTGGCGGATGCCGGTTAAGATCCAGATACCAATTGTATCGCGGCTTCGCTTACGCCGGGCTTGGGTAGAAAAGAATGCACTTATGGCAGCGCCTTAGGCATTGCTCAAAAATAGCTGCGCCATCTGGCTTGTTCTCTTGCCCGCCTGCTGCGTTGCAAAAAGGGTTACATATCTCGGATATGCGCCCCTTTTTGCACCTTGCAGACGGCCAAGATTCCGGCGCCATCTGGCTCACTTATTTCTGAGCAATGCCTTAGCAGGTATTTGGGCGCCAATGACAGGAACCGCGCCACGACCGGACGCCGGCGCATATGGAAAGGGCCGCTTTCGCGGCCCTGACGTACAGCCATCCAGTTACGGGCTAGCAGAACGACCAAGCGTTCGCGGTGCAATAAGCGGGGCTGTATCCGGCGGACAGGCACTCAGCAAAGCAACTCTCGTCCGTCCCGTAACCCCAGCCGTACCAGCCGCCGCGCCAATGCCCCCGGTGATGGCGCCAGCCATCGTGACGCCCGTGAACGCCATAGGTGCGGTAGCTTTCGCCCCGGCTGTAGATGTGCGGCTTGTAGATTTGCGGGCTGCTGTAGATGCGCTTGCTGTTGTAGCTGCCGCTGTAGCTGTTGGGGCGGCTGTAGCTTCCGATGCCGCTGTGGAAGTGCGGGCCGGTGTAGCCTCCGCCGCCGCCGAAGCCTCCGGTGCCGCTGCGCGGGCCGTGGGCTCCGGCGAGCGTCACACCGTTGGGCGTCCATGCCAGTACGCTGCCATCCGGCGCGGGGCCGGCCGGTGCCGCTTGCGCCGCAAGGGCTAGTCCAAATGTGGCGGCTGCGACGCCAATCAGGTGCCTTAGTTTCATCTGCAACCTCTTTATTAACAATTTGGCGAACTACTTCCCGCCCAGGGTATGCTCGACTGATTAGCGTTGTGTTGGCGTGCGAACAGATTGGAGCTGCGCGGTGCCGCTTCTCATTAGGCGCAGGCTTTGTGGAGAAGAAAAGGCCAGCAATGTAATCATTTCTGTAACCTTTGTAACGCCGTGTATTCCTAGACGCGGCGAAGCGCAAGCCGCGCGCGGCAGCACGCTATGCGGGCATAAGGGCGTGCGAAGGGGGAGAATTACACTTGCTTCGCAGGCCCGGAAACGCTATCTGTGCCACGTGGCGGCGTTTGCCGCCTTTTTGCATGCCCGTGACGGCATCCGCCGTCTGTCAGCAGGTTTCTGCAAAGGAGGGCGTGCTCCAACCAATCGCATCTGGAGCACTGAAGATGACAAAGCGCATCAGCGCCAAGCATAAAATCGATCGCCGCCTTGGTGAAAATCTTTGGGGCCGTCCGAAAAGCCCGTTCAACAAGCGCGAATACGGCCCCGGCCAGCACGGCCAGCGCCGCAAAGGCAAGACTTCCGACTTCGGCACTCAGCTCAAGGCCAAGCAGAAGCTTAAAGGCTATTACGCCAACATCACCGAGCGCCAGTTCCGCCGCATCTACGGCGAGGCAACGCGGCTTCGCGGCGACACCTCGGAGAACCTCATCTCCCTTCTGGAGCGCCGCCTCGACGCCCTCGTCTACCGCGCGAAATTCGTGCAGACCCCCTTCGCCGCGCGGCAATTCGTCAGCCACGGCCATGTGATCGGTGAACGGCCAGCGCGTGAACATTCCGAGCTACCGTTTGCGGCAAGGCGACACCGTTGAGGTGCGCGAGAAGTCGCGCGGGCTCTCGCTATGGTGCTCGAAGCGGTGCAGAGCACCGAGCGCGACGTACCGGATTACGTCGAGGCCGACCACAGCAAGATGACCGCGCGCCTGGCCCGTATCCCGCAACTCTCCGACGTGCCTTATCCGGTTCAGATGGAACCGAACCTCGTCGTCGAGTTCTATTCACGTAATAATGTCAAGCGGGCATTAGTTGAGGAGTGGCTTTTTGCCGCTTACATCGAAGTGCCCGCTTGTTAACCGCTCTTGCTTGCGCTAGGTAGCGCTTCAAATCGGACGCCTGCTTCCCTGCGGAGACTATTATGACCTACGTCGTTCTCGATGCCTGCATCAAGTGCAAGTACACGGATTGCGTGGAAGTTTGCCCTGTCGACTGCTTCTACGAGGGCGAGAACATGCTTGTCATCCACCCCGATGAGTGCATCGATTGCGGTGTGTGCGAGCCCGAATGCCCTGCGGACGCCATCAAGCCGGACACCGAGCCGGGGCTTGATAAGTGGCTGGGGCTGAACCGGGAATATTCGGCGCAGTGGCCGAATATCACCGTGAAAAAGCCCGCTCTGGCGGATGCCGACACATACGCGAAAGAGCTTGGCAAGCTTGAGAAGTATTTCTCGCCGAACCCCGGCACCGGCGACTAAGCCAAGCCTGGCCGGCTCGCTTCATCCGCCGTCCACTCTACCGTCGCCCCGGAAAGCGCAAGGCGCTTATCCGGAGGCTTCGAAAATGCTAACGCTGGCATCTTGAACGTTCCCGGACGCGGCGCACGCACCGTTCCGGGATGACGGCCGAGGAAGCATTCAACCTAATTCCGTATTACTCCGCGCCGTCCGCTCTTCGCGGGGCTGAGGGAACTTGGCTCGCGCCGATGATCGCCTCGCGGAGCTGACCGGCGATATCGGTCAGGGCGCCGGGCGAGTGCGGCAGCAGAATCGTGTTCGATTTGGAAGCCGAGCCAATCTCTTTGAGCGTGTCGAAATACTGGGTCATAAGCACCAGGTTCATGACGTCCTGCGCCGTTGTGCCGGGCACGCCTTCCTGAAAATCGGCCACGGACTCGCGTAAGCCGTCGACAATGGCTTTCCGCTGATCGGCGATGCCCTTGCCTTGCAGCGCCTTGCTTTGCGCTTCGGCTTCGGCGGCCTTCACCCTGAGAATCCTCTCCGCCTCACCCTTCTCGGACGCAGCAACGCGAAGCCGCTGGGCGGCGTTGATCTCGTTCATCGCCTCCTTCACTTTGGCATCGGGCTCGATGTCGGTCACGAGCGCTTTCACGATATCGTAGCCGAACTCGTTCATCGTGTGGGAAAGCTCGCTCTCGACGGCATTGGCGATCTCGTCCTTTTTCTCGAACACATCGTCGAGCTTCATGCTCGGCACCCTCGCGCGGACCAGGTCGTAAACGTACGATGTTATCTGGGCGTGGGAATCCTGAAGCTTGTAGTAAGCCGCGTACACTTTTTCCTGCTTCACGAGGTACTGCACGGAGACGGTTAGATGGACGAACACATTGTCCTCCGTCTTCGTCTCCACGCTGACCTCAAGCTGAGCGAGCCTCAAACTCACATGGCCGGTGATGGCTTCGATCAGGGGCAGCTTCATATTCAGCCCTGGATGGGCGACGCGTACAAACATGCCAAAGCGCTGGACGACGGCGGCCGATTGCTGCCTGACAACGAAAAATATGTCCCGGATCAGCAGCCAGGCCACCACGGCGGCGGCGGCGGCAACAAGCCAAATGGTCCGATCCGAAGAAAAATGCGCATAATCCATATCGCGTTTCCCTCTTTGCACTGCGGAAGACTGGTTCAAGTGGCTCCCCCTTGGCGCCGCAAATTTGGCAGCCTCGAAGCCAAAAGAAGGCCGAAATAGGGGGGACTGTCAGCCTTGGAACTGCTCTTGCAGGCGGAGCATCTGCCCCAATAGCAAGCGCCGGACGCAAAAGCGCCATCGAGCGAGGAGCCGGCCTCCCGCCCGGTGGGCCGCAAAAGTAATACTAGGCTTAGCCTTGAGATTATGCTTTGAGGCTCGCCGATTTAACGAAATGTTTCGAACAAAACTAACGTATGGCGCGTTTTATTCGTGTCCCGTTTGCAGACGGCGGTAACATGGACAGGATTGTCAACATAAGTCTTGCCAGCGGGCACCCAGAGCAGGCGGCTTGAGCAAGGGCAAGACTGCAAGAAATGAGGTTGTTATGCGTTCCCTCAGCTTAAAAACCGGGCTATTACTGGCAATGATTCCGGCCGCCGCCGCTTTTGCCGCCGGCGAGCAGCAGGACGATAAATCCTATCTGCCTCCAGCATCGTTGAGGGCAACTCCGGATACCAAGCCGGCGGTGACTTCGGCGCAAACCGCGATTGAGCCCAGAAGACATGCGAGGGCCGTGCATAGGCGGCACGAGGCGCGTTCTCATTCCTACCGGCGCTATGCAGGGCCGATGTACTTCTACTTCCCGTTTTAGCTAAGCAAGGAAAGTGGTCGGAGTGGAGTGATTCGAACACTCGACCCCCTCGTCCCGAACGAGGTGCGCTACCAGGCTGCGCTACACTCCGATGACCGTATGTCTAAAGTGTTTTCGGGCTTTTTGCCAACAAAAAGTGAGGGCCGCGATCCGGGAAAAAAGGCGAACCAGCGAATCGACATCGAGGCATTCAAGAGCTTGGACACTCTCACCCGCCTGCCCCGCCGCCGCTCAGGACGCGATGACCGGGCCAGCCACGGTCAGAAGAACAACCCCAAGCCCCCGCCGCAAAATCGCTTCCGGAACCCGGTGTGCCCAAAGGCTGGCGAGCCAGATGCCCGGGATAGAGCCGGTTAGCAGCAATGCGAGCAGGGTCCAATTCACGTCGCCCATGAGCCAATGGCCGCTGCCCGCCAGCAGGGTCAAAGGCACTGCATGCGCGATATCGGACCCGACAAGCCTGACCGCGGGGAGCTGCGGATACAAAATGCGCAAAACGACGATGCCAATCGCGCCGGCGCCCACGGAAGTCAGCGAAACGAGAACGCCGAGCACCAGGCCGAGGAGCACGGTTAGTCCTGGCCCGGCAGGCGAGGATCGCGCGGGACGGCTGCTTGCGAACCGGGCGGCGAAGCGTCCGGCCATTTGTCCAAACAGGAGCCCGGCGGCAGCCAGCACCAGAGCCAGGCCAATCGCCACAGTGACCCAATGGGTTAGCGCGGGGCTACGCGCGGGCAGGTGTGCCATCAATAGGATCGTGGCAAGTGTGCCCGGCACCGATCCAAGCGCCAGGAAACCAACGATCCTCCATTCGACATTGCCCTTGCCCGCATGGACCCGCGCGCCCGTAACCTTGGTGATCGCGGCATACAGAAGATCGGTGCCCACGGCTGAGAGCGGGGGCACACCGAACAGCAGGATGAGGAGCGGCGTCATGATGGAGCCGCCGCCGATGCCGGTGAAACCGACCAGCCCACCCACGACGAAGCCGCACACGGGATATGCAAGGGCCATCTCAGTCATGGCGGTTCTCCCGATGGTCTCTAGCGGTCAATTCTGGGTCCTCATATGAAGCCGCCACGCCGGCGGCCGAAAACAAACGCAACACCTCGCGGGCCCGGCGCTGAAACTCGCGCGCGTCCGCTTCCTGGCTGCCGAGATCCGCGCAAAGTCCTGCCGCCAGCATATCGCGGGTGAGCCGGAAGGATGGGGGAAGCGCGGCCCGGGCTTCCTCGCCGCCGCTTGCCGTCACCACAATTCCGGCGGCGAGCGTTGCCCCAGTCAGTGAATCGACGAGCAGGAATGCGCCCGTCTCCTCCAGCTCACTGAATGGATCGAGCGCTGCCGGCCGGCCGAGCGTGATCGAGACGGCGGCAATGTCATTGGCGGAGCATTGGCTGGCAGGCTTCAGCGAGAGGGTCTCAAGCTCGATATGGCCTGTGACCTCGATCGCGGCGACCGGCACGAGATCGGCCGGGGTCTTGAGCAGCAGGCTGTGCGCGGCGCCAAAGGGCTGCTCCGCCACCCAGACGATGCGCCCCTCGACGCTCCTGGCCTTGACCGGAAGCGCGCCCGGCGCGGCCAAGACCGCGCCACGAGCCACATCGAGATCGGTGCCGAGCACCAGGACAACCGCCTTGCCTTTGGCCGCTTCATCGAGGTCGCCGTCCATGGTGGCGATCCGCTCCACGCGGGCAGACCGGCCCGTCAAAGCATCGGTCACCTCATCGCCAACACAAACCTTGCCGGAGCTGACGGTCCCAGCGAAGCCCCGGAAATCCTGGCCGTCGCGCAATACGGTTTGAACCGGCATGCGGAAGGCATTGGTATCGGGGCTGTGCCGGCTGGGGGTGCTTTCGAGATGCGCGACCAGCGTTGGCCCTTCATACCAGGGCGCGTTGCCGGAGGGCGCGGCGACGTTATCGCCATTGCGCGCGGAGACCGGAATAGCGCGCGCCTCCACAAAGCCGAGGCCCGCCACGGCGCCGGCGAATTCGCGCTCGATCTCCCGGAAGCGGCTTTCGCTCCAATTCACGAGGTCCATCTTGTTGACGGCCAGCACGACGCGCGGGACGCCCATCAACTGCAGGATAGCCGCGTGCCGGCGCGTCTGGCGCTTGAGACCGTGACGCGCATCGATCAGCATGATGGCGGCATCGGCGTGGCTGGCGCCGCTCGCCATGTTGCGGGTGTATTGGTCGTGGCCGGGGCTGTCGATCAGCACGACGCGGCGCTTTTCCGTATCGAGGTAGCGCCAGGCGATGTCGATGGTGATGCCCTGCTCGCGCTCGGCAACGAGGCCGTCGAGCAGGAGACTATAGTCGAGCTTATCCGGGTTGCCCGCCGTCCGCGCGGCACGGCGAACCCGCTCCCGCTCGTCATCGGGAAGATCGGAGGCATCCCACAGCAGCCGGCCGATCAGCGTCGACTTGCCGTCGTCCACCGAGCCGCAAGTGAGGATATGGACGATGCCGTGAGCGCCCGGCCCCGGCCCCCTTTGGGTGCGTTCGAGCCCGCTCATCAAAAATAACCTTCCTGCTTTTTGCGCTCCATCGCGCCGGCTTGATCGTGATCGATGAGCCGGCCCTGGCGCTCGGAGGAGCGGGCGGCAAGCGTTTCGGCGACGACACTTTCGATATCCGCGGCGGTGGACGGAATGGCAGCCGTAAGCGGCCAGCAGCCGAGCGTGCGGAAACGGACTTGCTGCATGCGCGGTTTCTCGCCGGGTGCAAGCGGCATCCGGTCGTCGTCGAGGACGATGAGCTGCCCGCCGCGCTCGATCACCGGTCGCTCAGCGGCGAAGTAAAGCGGCACGACATCGAGCCGCTCACGCAGGATATAGCGCCAGACATCGCGCTCGGTCCAATTGGAGAGCGGGAAAATGCGCGCGGTCTCGCCCGTGCCAAGCCTGCCATTCAGAAGCCGCCACATTTCGGGGCGCTGCTGGCGCGGGTCCCAGCGGTGGCCTGGCGCCCGGAAGGAGAACACGCGCTCCTTCGCCCGGCTCGCCTCCTCGTCGCGCCTAGCGCCACCGATGGCGCCGTCGAAGCCATGCGCATCGAGCGCCTGCTTCAGCGCCTGCGTTTTCATGACATCGGTGTAGAGCGAGGGCGCGTGATCGATGGGGTTGATGTTGTCCGCGAGCCCCTTCGCATTCATATGCACGATCAGCTCTAGCCCGAGCTCGTTCACCGTCCGGTCGCGGAACGCGATCATGTCGCGCGGCTTCCAGCCGGTATCGATGTGGAGCAGCGGAAAGGGTAGCTTCTGCGGCCAGAACGCCTTGCGCGCCAGATGCAGGAGAACAGTGGAATCCTTGCCGATTGAGTAGAGCAGCACGGGCTTGCGGAACTGCGCCGCAGCCTCTCTGAAGATGTAAATGGCTTCGGACTCAAGGAAATCCAAATGCGAGGGATGTAGTGTCATGTGAAATCCGATTGCCTCAGGTTGGCTGCGAAAAAAGGCCCCCTCACCCCAGCCCTCTCCCGCGAGGGGAGAGGGAGTCCGGGCGTGCCGGTCGAGAAGGCGTTCCCCTCTCCCCTCGCGGGAGAGGGGACAGGGGTGAGGGGGCCTTCAAGTTGATTGCGCATCTTTACGCAGCGGCGCCAACGCGCGGCCGGTTGTGCAAGCCGCACTCCTTGCCCAACTCGTTCTCCCACCACCAGCGGCCGGCGCGAATGTCCTCGCCGGGGCGTATTGCACGTGTGCAAGGCTCGCACCCTATAGAGGGAAAGCCCTTCGCGTGCAGTGCGTTGACGGGGATGGCGTGCTTTTCGACATAGGCTTCGAGGGTTTCGAGCGGCCAGTCGGCAATTGGATTGAGCTTGACGAGCTTGAACCCCTCGTCCCACGCCGCGAACGGCACATCCGCGCGCCCGCCGGACTGCCCGCGCCGGAGCCCCGTCACCCAGCCGGCCGCACCTTCAAGCCCGCGCTTCAGCGGCACGACCTTGCGCACATGACAGCAGGCTTTGCGCGCGTCGATGGAGTTGCGGAAGCCGAGCACGCCATCGCGCGCGACAAGGGCCTCTACCTCGCCCGCTTCCGGTGCGAGGACGCGGATCTTGATGCCAAAGCGCGCCTCGCTTTCGGCAATCGTATCGACGGTTTCCGCGAATAGCCGCCCCGTATCGAGCGTGAAAACGTCGATAGGTGCGCCGCTCCTGGCAATGGCGTGCAAAATGGCCTGATCCTCTATGCCAAGGCTCGTTGAGAACGCAATGCGCCCTTTGATCGCGCTGGCCATAAGCTCGATGCGCCGGCTGAGATCGCTGGTGCTTTCCAGCTCCAGCTGAAGCAATCGAGCCGCCTCGACGCCATCCGTGAGCGCCCGCGCCGGTTGGTTTCCCCATGCCATGGATTGCTGGTCTCCTGTCGTACTTGCCTGAGTTCGATGCCGAGGTGGGTGAGGAGATCGCCGGACCGCCTTTTGTGCCACCAGATGCTGCGACTTAAGGTAGGGCAAAAATTTTTTACTAGGAACCCCATGCGCAAGATAAAAATGAAACTGCGTTCCTGCATCGCGTAAAGAACGGAATGTTGCTGCTATTGCGGCGAATTTGTTGGTGTATCTCGTACTCATGCCTCGGCCAGCAACAGTTTTGCTAGTATATAATCGAGCTTTGTCCATCTACGCAGGGGTGCCTCGCGAAGAGCGGAATGCTTTTCCTACAGGATGGCGAGAAAAAAAACTAACAAAAGGCCATCTTGTGGGAATTCCAGCCCAAGAACCGGCCGTTTCTGGAAAAGACACAACCAAAACAGTGGTTTGCAAATGCCACGATTGGGAACTGTTGCCCATTTACACTTGTGCGCCCCTTTACGGCTCAGTACGTTTGTAATGTCTATAGATTAAGTCAACTAGGCTGAGCTAGACAATTCTGTGGGACCGCGGACCTTTCGGGTCTGCTTCATTAAGGGGCACAAAGTGAGTAAAACTGTAGCCTTCGTGTTGGCGGCTGCCGGATTTGCAGCGTCAGCGCATGCAGCCGATTTGAGTATCGACAGCTTGAAAGATCCGCTGCCTGACACTCTTACCTGGCAGGGCATCACCCTCTACGGCACGGTCGACGTAGCCTATGGCTACCAGAACCACGGCGCAGCCTTGAACGGCACCGCGCCGCAGGGCGTCAGCTACAACATCTATGGGGCGAAGATGGACAATAAAGCGGTGTCCTCGCTCGACCCGAACGCCCTCGAAAGATCGGCCGTGGGTGTGAAGGTCGAAGAAGCGATCGGCGGCGGCTGGGCAGCCGTCGCAAAGCTTGAGACGTCCTTCGACCCGCTTTCCGGGCAGCTATCGGACGGACCCGCGTCTTTGCTCCATAATTACGGCGTCCCCTTGGGACAGCAAACCTTCAACACAGACTCGGGCCGTGCCGGGCAGGCCTTTAACGGCCCCGCCTATGCCGGCGTGAGCAACGCAACCTACGGCACGCTGACCGTGGGACGGCAGCAATCGCTGCAGCTCGACGCGGGCGCCGTCTACGATCCGCAGGGCCTGGCCTACGCATTCAGCCTGCTCGGCTGGTCGTCCGGCCTCGTTGGGTCTGGCGACACCGAGGCCGCCCGCTGGGATAACTCGGTGAAATACGCCTACCAATATGGGCCAGTTCATGCCGCGGCCCAGTACTCGGGTGGTGGCGCGGATACCGGGATCTTCGGCGACGCCTATGGGTTCGACGTGGGCGGCACTTACAAGGGGTTCTCGCTGGACGCGGTCTATCAAAAAGAAAATTCGGTTGTATCGGCGTCGGCGGCGAGCGCCACGACCCTGAAAGCGACGATCTCGAACAATGATTCGTGGTCGGTGCAGGGAAAGTACACCTATGATTTCGGCGGCGGCGTCAAGGACAATGCGCCCGGGGCCAGGCTCACCTTCTTTGGCGGCTACGAAAACATCTCCTTCGCAAATCCAAGCGGCAATCCAAGCTCCTACATAGGATCGACGGCCATCGGCGGCTATCCCATCTCCGCCGTCACGTCTAATCCCTATGCCACCGATAAGGTTTTGCAACTTGCCTGGACAGGCGCGAGATACGAGCTTCCCTCCGGCTGGAGCTTTACTGGCGCCTACTATCACGTTGACCAGGGGGCCTATTTGGGGACAGTCACCGCTCCAGCCGCTGGAACGATCCAGACGAAAGCCAACAGCGCCGGTACGGCCAACGACGCATCCTTCCTGGTGGACTATCAGTTCAACAAGCACTTCGATGTCTATGCTGGCTTGAATTACTCCACGCTGGATGGCGGCCTCGCTTCCGGTTACTTGAACGATAGTCAGACGAGCGCTGTGACTGGCGCGCGCTTGAAGTTCTAAGCACGCGATGGGCGGGGGTTTTGCCCGGCCCATCGCTCCCGGACCCGGCTTGTCCAGCGCTCGATCGGCAGCCTGCCATACGCTCACGCCACATTGCATATATGTATTATATAAATAATGGACTTTGGGCCGCCGCAATGTTTTCAATGCCTCCGGCGCTTTGGGGAAAACCATTCCCATTTTGCCTGGATAGGAACGTTGGAGCGGGCATGCTGACGAACAAGGGCAAATATGGCTTGAAAGCCATGGTCCATCTTGCCGGGCTGCCACCTACGGAGGTGGCTCAAGTCGGCGAGGTCGCGGAGGCGAACGACATCCCCAAGAAGTTCCTCGACCAGATATTCTCCGAGCTTCGCAAGGCAGGCTTGGTGCATTCGAAAAAGGGAAAAGCCGGCGGCTACGCCCTCTCCAAATCTGCCCAGAGCATCAGCGTGGGGCAGATCGTCAGGGTGCTGGATGGACCTCTTGCGCCGATCCAGTGTTCGAGCGTCACCGCCTACCGGCCATGCGGCGATTGCGGCGACGAAAGCTACTGCCCCGTGCGGCTCATCATGGTTGAGGCGCGCAACGCACTCGCGGCGGTGCTCGATTCCCGTTCGCTGGCGGAGATGCGTGCCATGTCCATGCCGCCCGGGCAGGAGGACGCCGGGACTGGCCGCGCTTCCTGAGCAAGCCGCGCATAGACAGGAATTAGGAATGGAACTGCATAAAATCACCGAAGACTTAAGCGTGGCAAGCCAGCTCGATGCGGCCGATATTCCGCTCATCGCCGCCAAGGGCTTCCGCGCCATCGTTTGCAATCGGCCCGACGGCGAAGCCATGGGCCAGCCTCCGTTCGGCCCGGTTGAGGCGGCGGCTCGCGCTGCTGGTATGGCGGTTGCCTATCAGCCAGTCCCGTCTAGTGCGGTCAGCGATGCCGACGGCGCCGCCTTCGGAAAACTGCTGGAGGAACTGCCGAAGCCGGTGCTTGCCTATTGCCGGACGGGGACGCGCTGCACGGTTCTGTGGGCGCTGAGCCAGGCTCCTCAACAGCCCGCCGGCGAGATCATGTTACGGGCGATGCGCGCCGGATACGATTTGAGCAGATTGGAGCCGCGGCTGAAAAACCTGTTCAGGCCCTGACTGTAATGCCGGCACGGCTGGCATGATGCAGCAACCTGTTGAGTTGTTCGCACTCGTCATCCTGGCGCTTGATTACCGATGTTTCCGCCCGTGCCTCACCCCTCACCCTGTCCCTCTCCCGCAAGGGGAGAGGGGACGCCTTCTCAGCGGGCACGCCCTGCCCCCTCTCCCATTGGGAGAGGGCTGGGGTGAGGGGTAATGCGCTATGACTATGGCACATCCTTCTGCGATAGCGGGTACAAGCGCAAGCGCATCCGGCGCCTCTGCTTCCAAATCCATACGCACTTTGAGCTTGACAGAATGCTCGGCATCCAGACGCTGCTGGCGAGCACGGCAGGCGGAATACCGGGCCTGCCATGAACCCCACACGCGCGAGAATCCAAAGCCATGTCCGCTCCAAAGCCTCCGGCCTTCGAGACGCTGAGCTTACATGCCGGGCAGCACCCGGATCCTCTCACAGGCTCGCGGGCGGTGCCAATCCATCAGACGACTTCCTATGTGTTCCAGGACACGGCTCACGCGGCAGCTTTGTTCAATCTTGAGCGCGCGGGGCATATCTACACGCGGATTTCAAATCCGACCACGGCCGTTCTGGAGGAGCGGCTTGCGGCGCTCGAACATGGCGTTGGCGCCGTTGCCACGGCGAGCGGCATGGCCGCGCTGCACCTCGCCATCGCCACGCTCCTTGGCGCGGGCGATCACATCGTTGCCTCGGCTTCGCTCTATGGCGGCTCGATCAATCTCCTGGCCCATACGCTGCCGCGCTTCGGCATTACCACCACATTCGTCAAGCCGCGCGATCTGGACGGCTTCCGCGCCGCCATCCAGCCCAACACGCGGCTGCTGATCGCCGAGACCATCGGCAATCCGGGGCTGGAGGTGCTCGATATCCCGCGTGCCGCCGAAATCGCCCATGAAGCGGGCTTACCGCTCTTGATCGACAATACGTTCGCCACGCCCTATCTGTGCCGGCCCATCGAGCTTGGCGCCGATATCGTCATGAATTCGCTGACCAAATGGATCGGCGGCCACGGCATCGCCATTGGCGGCGCGCTCATCGACGGCGGCCATTTCGATTGGGATAGGTCCGGCAAGTTCCCGACCCTGACCGAGCCGTATGGCGGCTATCATGGCCTCAATTTTTCCGAGCAGTTCGGGCCGGCCGCCTTCATCATGCGCGCCCGCACCGAGGGCTTGCGCGATTTCGGCGCCTGCCTCTCGCCCACGAACGCGTTCCATTTGCTGCAGGGGATCGAGACGCTGGCGTTGCGCATGGAGCGTCATATCCAGAACACGGCCGCGGTGCTGGATTTCCTGACGAAGCACGAGGCGGTGAGCTGGGTGCTGCATCCCACGCTCGAAAGCCATCCGGATTATAAGCTTGCCCAAAGGCTGCTGCCGAAAGGGGCTGGCTCCATCGTGAGCTTCGGCGTCAAGGGCGGGCGCGCGGCAGGCCGCAAATTCATCGAGGCCCTGAAGCTTGCGAGCCATCTCGCCAATGTTGGCGACGCCAAAACGCTCGTCATCCATCCGGCAAGCACCACGCATCAGCAGCTGGATGCGGAACAGCTGGCCGCCGCCGGCATCGGCGAAGACATGGTGCGCCTATCCGTTGGCCTCGAAGCGGCGGGCGATATCGCCGCCGACCTGGCGCAGGCGCTGCGCGTTTCTCAGAAGGTCTGACCCATGCTGCTCCGCACCGGCGATTTCGTAACCTTTGCCGCGAATGGCGGCCGGGCTTTCAATCCCTCCCTGCCGCTCGCCGTCTTCCTGCATGGCGCCGGCCTCGACCATTCGGTTTGGGCGCTGCACAGCCGCTGGTTCGCGCACAACGGCTGGAGCGTTCTGGCGCCGGACCTGCCGGGGCATGGCCGTTCGGGCGGCCAGCCGCTGGCCTCCATCGAGGAGATGTCGGACTGGCTGGCCCAGTTGATCGAGGCCGCTGGTGCTGGGCCGGCGAAGCTTATCGGCCATTCCCTGGGCTCGCTCGTCGCACTCGAAACCGCCGCGCGCCATCCCGCCAAAGTCTCGGCCCTCGGCTTGACCGGCGCGGCGGCCACAATGGCGGTATCGCCGGTTCTCTTGGCCGCCGCCGAAGCGGGGGATCACGCCGCCATCGATATGGTTTCGATCTGGGGGCATGGATTTCGCGCCGGGTTGGGCGGCTCGCAGGTGCCGGGCCTCTGGATGCTGGGCGCGGCCGGGCGGCTGCTTGAGCGCGCACGCCCTGGCGTTCTGTTCGCCGATCTTTCGGCCTGCAACAATTACAAGGGCGGACTGGAGGCCGCGGCGCGCATATCCGTGCCCGTCACGCTCGTCCTTGGCGAGCGCGATCTCATGACCCCGCTCAAAGCGGGCCGCGCACTGGGCGCCGCCCTTCCCAATGCGCGCGTGGCGGTGCTTCCCGGCGCTGGGCACATGCTCATGGCCGAGCGTCCAGACGAGGTGCTCCAAGCGCTTTCCGGCGCCTGATACGGAATGCGGCTGAAAGCTTCAGCGAAAGACCCCCTCACTCTGTCTCTCTCCCCAAGGGGAGAGAGGACGCCAGAATTCTCGCTGCGAGTGGTTCTGGGGTCCCTTCTCCCCTTGGGGAGAAGGACAGGATGAGGGGGTCTTTCGCTGAACCAATCGAGCGGATTCCGCTTGTGCCGTTCCGGCCGTTGCCAGCCGGAACCTTGAGAAAATCAGAACGGATACTGAGGTGGCGTATCGCGCATCGTCATCCACTGCCACTGGGTAAATTCTTCCCAGTTGGCCGGGCCACTGATGCGTCCGCCATTGCCGGAAGCGCCGCGTCCGCCGAAGGTAGCGTAGGGCTCGGCCGCCGCGGTCACATCGTTGATGTGCAGATGTCCAACGTTGAGCAGGTCGCCAATCGCGCGGGCGCGTCCGATCGACTTGGAGATGATGCCCGCCGAGAGTCCGAAATCCGTGTCGTTCGCCATTGCAATGGCTTCCTCGTCGGTGTCGAACGTGGCGATGCAGGCGACGGGGCCGAAGATTTCCTCGTCGAAGGCGCGCATGCCTTTCTTCAGACCCGTCAGCACGGTCGGCTTGTAGAAGGCGCCGTCATGGGAGCCGCCCGCCGCAAGCTTCGCGCCCGCGGCCACGCTCTGCTGCACGATGGAATGCACGCGCTGCGCGGACGCCACGTCGATGAGCGGCCCCAGAGCCACCTGGTTCGTCATCGGATCGCCGACCGGCAGGTGTGTCGCCTTGCCCACGAGCCGCTCGACGATGGCATCGGCGATCTTGGAATGGACCAGGATGCGTCCAGTGCCGATGCAAATCTGGCCCTGATTGAGATAGGCGCCCCACGCGGCGCACGAGGCGGCGAGGTCCGGATCGGCATCGTCGAGGATGATGAGGGAGTTCTTGCCACCCAGCTCAAGCTGCACCTTTTTCAGGTGCCAGGCCGGCCTCGCCAACCTTGCGCCCGGCGGCGACACCGCCCGTGAACGAGATCATGGCGATGTTCGGATCGGCGCACATGGCCGCGCCAACATCCCCGCCGCCGAACAGCACATGCAGCAAGCCCTTGGGCAGGCCAGCTTCCTCGAAAACGCGGGCGATGATCACGCCGCCGGAAATGGGCGTGCGCGGATCGGGCTTCAGAATGACCGCGTTGCCTGCCGCGAGCGCAGGCGCCACGGCCCGGATCGACAGAATAAGCGGAAAATTGAATGGAGAGATCACGCCCACCACTCCGTGGGGCACGCGGCGCACCATGCTGAAATGCGTGCCTACCGACGGCAGCACGAGGCCGGTGGGCTCGGTGGCCATGTTGGCCGCGTGCTGGACGAAGCCTTGGCTGTGCTCGACCTCAACCGCCGCTTTGGGCGCGATGCCGCCGGTCTCGCGCATGATCCAGGGAATGAATTCCTGGGCGTGCTCAGCCAGGAGCGCCACGGCTTTGCGCAGCACCTTGGCGCGTTCCTCGCCGGGGAGCGCCGCCCACTCAGGCTGCGCCTCCCGCGCGATGGTAGCGGCGACGGCCACGTCGGCGGGACCTGCCTTGCCGACGCGCGAAAGCTGCTTTCCGCTTGCCGGCTCCATGACGTCGAGATAGCCGCCTGGGGCCTCTTTCCAATCGCCCAGGAACTGTTTGGAGTTCCAGGTGGCCTCCGCAAAAAAGTTGGGGTCTTGTACCGTCATGCGCTTCCTCCGTTGATTATGCTTGTCGTTGCCGCTGAACAGACGCCTTGATCGCGCGGCGTTTGTTATATAGCATAGCAATGACCGGGCCAAACCCCGGCCCAAGCAGGACGCAAAGACGTTCTCTCGAAAAAAAGTAAAGAAACACAAAGGGATAGGAAACAGCCCGCAGACCCTTGCCGCTCACGGAAACGCGGCGGATTCACTATTTGCTGAAAGACCGGTTGCGCGGATCGTGAAACTTGAAGAGTGTGCGGCATGCCAAGGGCGGACGAAAGGGTACATGGCAATAGGGGCTTTAGAGCAGATTTCCTTGGCTGAAGCGGCGCGCCAAACCGGCCAGATCATGGCCAGGGGACACAGCGAGGAGCTTACCGCGGGCGCACCGCCGACCCTCGAAGATCTAACGGAATGCCTGTTTTTCGCGTTGGGCGACGGCCGGATCTGGCTCAACGACCAGCGTATGCTGCTGTTTCACGCCAACACGTTCGGCAGGCTGCGGCGAGAGCTGATCGACGCTCTTGGGATCGAGCGTGCCCGCGCCATGTTCACGCGCGTCGGCTACCAGCAGGGCGCGCGCGACGCGCAATTCATCCGCAAGCGCTGGCCGGACAAGGACCTCACCCACGCATTCGAGCCGGCCCGCGCATGCACACGCTGGAAGGCTTCGTCAAGGTAACAACCCGGCGCTTCGAATACGACCTGGAACGGGGGCATTATCACGGAGAGTTTCTCTGGCACGATTCCAGCGAGGCCGACGAGCACATCGCGGCCTTTGGGCTCTCGACCGATCCGGTCTGCTGGATGCAGACCGCCTATGCGGCCGGCTACACCAGCCAGCTTTTCGGCAAGCTCATCCTGTTCCGCGAAACGGAGTGCCGCGGCATGGGCGCGCCGCACTGCCGGCTGCTCGGTCAGCCCGCCGCCGTCTGGGGCGATGTCTCGGAGGAGATGGAGGCGCTCGGCATGGAGGCCCCCGAGCGGCGCAGCACTTCGCGTGGCCGCACGCGGGAGGAGGCGGGTATCCGCATCGCGCCCGGCGAGGAGCCGGAGGCCGGGCAGAAGCCGCTCATCGGCATATCCTCCAGTTTCATGGCCGCGCGGCACATGCTTGAGCGCGTGGCGGGCACGCGGGCCAGCGTGCTGATTACGGGCGAATCCGGCGCGGGCAAGGAAATGTTCGCGCAAACGCTGCACGATCTGAGCCCCCGGCGCAACGGGCCGTTCGTCGCCGTCAACTGCGCCGCCATCCCCGATACGCTGGTCGAATCGGAGCTGTTCGGCGTCGAAAAGGGCGCATACACGGGCGCCACGGCGCAGCGGCCTGGCCGGTTCGAGCGGGCGGACGGCGGCACATTGTTCCTGGACGAGATCGGCACGCTGACGCTCACCGCGCAGGGCAAGCTGTTGCGCGCATTGCAGGAACGGGAGATCGAGCGCGTCGGCGGCACGCGCACCGTCAAGGTGGATGTGCGCGTCGTGGCCGCGACCAATGTCGACCTGTGCGAAGAGGTGCGGGCGGGCAAATTCCGCGAGGATTTGTTCTTCCGCCTCAATGTGTTCCCCATCGCGGTGCCGCCCTTGCGGGACCGGCGGGACGACATTCCGCTGCTGATCGAATACTTCATCAGGCACTACTCCCGTGAGCATGGCCGTATCATCGCCGGCATGACCCGGCGCGCCACCGAAGCGCTGCTGGAATACGACTATCCCGGCAATGTCCGTGAGATGCAGAACCTGATCGAGCGGGGTGTCGTGTTCGCGGAGGACGGCGATTTTATCGATGCCGTGCATATGTTTAGGCGGGGCGAGCACGTTCGCGGCAGCCAGTTCTGTCTCGCCCAAGGGCGGCTCAACGCGGCCAAGGCGCCGCAGCAAACGCCCGCGCCGGCAGTCAATGGCAATGGCAACGGCGCCGATCCGCTTGAGAGTATACTGGGCCTCGGCCTGCCATTTCCCGAGATCGAACGGCGGCTGTACGCCGGGGCCATGAAGGCCGCCGATGGCAACGTGGCCGCCGCGGCCCGCCAGCTGGGCCTCAGCCGCGCCTCGCTCGAATACAGGCTGACCAAGTTCGGCCTGCTCGCCGGCCGGGATTGAAAGCCAGCGCGGTCCCGCATTGTTGCCGCGGGACCGTGGCGAAGTCTCGATGTACCCATGTTTGCCGCTCCCCGGATTAAGTCCGCGTTAACCGCATTGCTTGGCTCTTTGAGCTCAATTTGCTCGTTTGGCGGCGCGCCGCTCATTGTTGCAATATAGATGCAAATGCTTTTCAAAAGCGTAAAGTTGCGATAAGTAGCTGATATAACGCGATAATATCGGAGAGCTACCCAGCACTTGCCAGGGCAAAATGCACCGTTCTATGGTTAATATTAAATCCGCGCGTATATTTAAACGGATTCTGGAAGCGTAGAATTCAACCGAAAGCGGGGAAAGATTCGCAAAAAGACGGAGGCGGAAAATATGAGATCCGCGCGTTTACCATGCCGGCATTAACCATGATAGGTGCTTAGGCCAAAAGAGCGATTTGTTAAGACGAGGGAGGGCGCCGCGAAACACGGCAAGACCGAAGCTTTTGGGCGATCCAGGAGCTGGCACCATGGGCGCTACTTGACACCGGGCAATGACCGCGAACGGGCAATTCCCCCCCCGGTGACGCACATCACGATGGCGATATCCCGGTTGACAAACCAAAGGACTCAGCTAACTATCTCCTTAACGAAAACTTAAGGAGCCAATCATGGCTGAAAAACAAACTCACGCAGGCACGCCGGAATATGTGGCATTCCTGCTCGCCGAAAAGATCATCGATCAAGAGAAGATGAAGCAGGCGCTGAGCCGGAAGGAGATTCTTGATCTTTATGCTGAATGCTATCTAGCTGCCTACGGGAAGAGGGAACTGCTTCCACAAAATCAAAGAAATCGTTAGCGGTTTCGATGATTTCAGAGGCGCTGCCGCCGCGGTCGACCGCCATCTTAAGGCATTCCAGGCGCAGTTCATTCTGTAGCATTCCGTTTCTCCATGAAAAACCCCGGCTTAAGACCGGGGTTTTGCTTTACGGGGTTTGGCGGCAGCAGGCTTCCGGCTTTCCGCCGTTTCTGGCGGCGGCGCTTCCGTTAGTTTCTTGAGCTTGGCGCGGAAGGCTTCTTCGTTGTCGTCGCATTCAAGCTCGCGGGCGGCTTCGACGAATTTTTCAAATTGGCTAGGATCGCCCGTCTTTCGGCTTGCTTGGGAAGGACTTTTCACTCGCGACATTTTTAGCCCCCCAATTCCGGGAAAAGAGAGCCATCCAGCGGCGGGAAATCCGGTTCGGAGATATGCAGAAGCTGGCCGTTATGAGACCTAAGTTGACCATCGAACTTCAATAAATCATTGCCATCATACGTATGCAAAGCATCAACGCTCCAACGCAATGCTGAAGCTAAATGAATAGAGTCCGGAGCACCCTTAAAATCGAGCTGGCGCCTCAATCTCCGCGCGTTTCTTGCAATTTCCATATCGACAGGAATTAGCTTTATAAAATCCTGTTCGAACATTTCCTCAATAGTATCCAGATTGTTTTCTGGAAGGGGCTTTGGAATATGCAATTCCGAGTGCAGCCTAAAAACCTCTACGAATGACATGGTTGACGTATATATCTCGTAAGTGCCCTTCTTCGCAAATTCATATATGCACTCAATTGCACGTATCTTTGCAGCCTCGCCGTTCACAAGGCCAAGCCATATATTTGCATCCCAATATACTTTTTTGAGTTCAGCCACGCTCATCACCCCAAACTTCGCGACGATGTGACTCCGGACCTAATCCATTACTGAACGTGCGATCCCTCAACTCAGAAATCTCCACATTACGTGGTGTGACGCGCTGCACATTCTCTACATCAATCCGGGCCAGCCGGCCGCCAGTCACATAGTAGCAAATTCCAGAAACAAGAACCCTCTGACCGCCCCAAGCCTCAGTCCAACTGTGCTGAGGGCCAATTTTTTCGGCCGCAACCGAAGACAAGACACACGTCACTTCATCCCCAGACAAGCGCAACTTCATCCTGAAAGCGGGTTTGTGATACCATGTCGCCGTTGAAATCACATGACCTTCAACCGAGCCGTATTCTCTCCTTGTTAGATCTTCAGCTTTTTCTCGCTCGTCTGCAGCAAGACGCTCCAAAAAGATTTGTCCGCGGAGGGCGGATCGATGATCAATAATAAGAGGTACACCTAAGTCTTTTAAATAGAGATCGGTCCTACCTATACCGTTCAGATTGCGCTTCAGCAAACGCATTATTATTGTTTCTGAGTGAGGATCTATCCAATCTGCCTTTGAATCAGCTTTCAATACGGCATCCAGTCCCTCGTAAAGGGTTGTAGATGCTTGATTTGCTTGCCGGTCAACATCTGTCTGGGGATCGGATGAGAGAGGCACAGCTTCAACTGTAAACGGACTGTTCGTTGTTGCCCGTTCCAACCTCCAAATCACATGTGCCTGCTGTTCCGCCATTTTTGCTTCCGCACGGGACAGCAGCTCAAACGCATCAAGCACCTGCAACATTGCATCCGACACAGTTAAACTGTCCGCATCGGCGCCCGATGGGTAAACGACAACCGTGACTTTATCAGATCTGGTCATTTATCCCTATCTGAGCGCCGTTTCGTGAGCCATCGTAGGTCAGCCGCTTTCCCTTTACGCCTTCGAGTGCGTTGGATGTGCGAGCCTTATCATCAACACCTCTTGCAATCCGATTATTGTACCGGAAATCGAATTCCGCAAGGTAGCGATGCAAATGCCGCTCGCTGCAATGCTGATAGACGCCCTTCATACCGCGCTTGAAAATGGAGAAATAGCCTTCAAGCGTGTTGATGTGGCAGTCTCCGCGAACGTATTCGTCCTTGCCGTGTTCAACGGTTTGATGGTCCGCGAAGCTCCGGCCGATGGTCTTATAGAGCTTGGCTTCATCGGTCATTAGGATCCATTCGAAGCGCAGGTTCTTGTTGATAATCGGGTAGATGCTCGCTGCGTCCGCCTTATCGATGTGGGAGCTGCGAATATCCCCGCCGCGCTCGACAAGGCTAAGGGCCGCCTGCTTGTGAGCGTAGCCGCGAGCGGTTGGATGCTTCACGGCGCCAGCCTTCTTGCCGATGAAGGTTTCATCCGCTTCAACGATCTTGCCTTCGCCGCCCATAGGGGTTGGAACTGCGAGGCTACCAGACGGCATCGCCTCACGAATACGATGGCCAACAAACCAGCCGGTATCCAGCTTTACCTCAAGAGTGCGAGCCAATTGGTTCGCGCTGATGCCCTTCTTGGAGGAGCACATCAGATGGAAGGCTTGCAGCCATTGATACAGCGGAAGGTGCGAGCTTTCGAAGATCGTACCGACGCGAACCGTGAATTGCTTATTGCACTTGTTGTTACCGCATTTCTTGAGGCCATGGCGCTCGATGCCTTCCGGGTTCTTCTTGGAAGGCTTGGAGCGGACGCCCTTCAAAAGGTAAATCTTGCCCTTGTTGCCGCAGTGCGGGCAAACTGGACCTTCTGGCCAAACGATGCTTTCGACGAATTCAAAAGCCGCCTCTTCGTCCTGAAAATGTGCTGCATTCAATACGGACATTGGTTTTCCCCATTATCTAGGGAATACAGTAACTTAGATTCCTTGGTTTGTCAACTGGGATATCGCCATCAAGATGCACAAAGCAGGGCGAAACCCTGACGGGATGCTTCCGCACCCGCCGTCCCGGAAGGGCGCTTGCACTCAATCCGGCCGGGAAATACCAAAAATAGCGTTGAGAGCGGGTCAACGGAACACTGCAGGCCAGCAGCGGCAAAATCGCGAGCGAGCCGCGACACCGGCCTGGCAATCCGCAATTGCGCCCTACCCGCGTCTGCGCGCGAGCAAGGCTTTATGGATCGTCTCGAACTGCTCCATGGTCTTGTAGCGCACGACGATCTCGCCGGCCTCGCCGTTGCCCGGATTTATGACCACGGAAAGTCCGAGCGCGTCGGACATTTCGCGCTCCGCGGCGCGTGTGTCCGGGTCTTTCTGCGCCGGCTGCTTCGGCGCGCTGGGCCCCGCGCCAGTCTTGCGGCCCATCACCAGCGCTTCCACCTCGCGCACATTCAGGCCCTTCGCCACGATTTCCTTGGCCAGAGCCTCCGCGTCGTCATGCCCGACCAGCGCACGCGCATGACCGGCACTGAGCGAGCCATCACGCACCAGCGCCTGCACGCTCTCCGGCAGCTTCAAAAGCCGCATGGTATTGGCGAGATGGCTGCGGCTCTTGCCAATGATCTGGCCAAGCTCGTCCTGTGTATAGTTGAAGTTTTCAACGAGCTGGCGGTAGCCGGCTGCCTCTTCGATGGCGTTCAGGTCCGAGCGCTGGACGTTCTCGATGATCGCAAGCTCAAGGGCTTCCTGGTCCGTCAAAGAACGGACGATGACCGGAACGAGATGAAGCGACGCCTTCTGCGCCGCGCGCCACCGGCGCTCGCCAGCGACGATCTCATAGTAATTGCCCGTTGCATCGGTGGGGCGGACCACAATCGGCTGTACCAAGCCCTTCTCGCGAATCGACGCGGCCAGCTCTTCCAGCTCGGCTTTCGCCCGCTCGGTCATCTCGAAATTCTTGCGCGGGTTGAACGTGCTCGGCTTCACGCGGTCGATCGGCACCATGCGGCTCTCGCCGTTGGCCGGCAGCACCCTGGGGCCGGCCACGCCGTTCACCGGCGCGTTCTCCCCGATAAGCGAGGCAAGGCCCCGGCCGAGGCGGTTCTTCTGGACGGGGGATGGTCCCAGTGCCATGGCGCCCGAACGTGATTCCATCTCGATTCTCCAGGTCGAAAAAACTAACGAATTCAACGCAACTCTCATCGGGAAGCGGCTTCAGCCGCCTCGGCGATCCAGAAAAGCACGGCAGGCCGGTCCCTGGATCGCTTCGTAGAGTTTACCCCGGCCGCCGGGCCGGGGCTCGTAACGTTGCCCTAAATGCTTCAAGCATGCTATGCCGCCACGGCCGCCGCGGACCGCTCGCGGTCGATCATCTCGGCCGCCAGCTCCATATAGGCGCGGCTCCCAGCGCTCTTGTGATCGTAAAGCAGGAGCGGCTTGCCATGCGAAGGCGCCTCCGCCACGCGCACGTTGCGGGGAATGACCGTCCCGTAGACCTTCTGCCCGAAGAAGCTGCGAACCTCAGCCGCCACCTCGTCGGCAAGCTTGGTGCGGCTATCGTGCATGGTCAGCACAACGCCGTGGATTTCGAGCGATGGGTTGAGGCTCGACCGCACGAAATCGATGGTTTCCTTGAGCTGGGTGATACCTTCGAGCGCGAAGAACTCGCACTGAACCGGCACCAGCGCCGCATCGGCCGCCGCCAGCGCGTTCAGCGTCAGAATGCTGAGGGACGGCGGGCAATCGATAAGGACATATCCGAGCCGCTCGTGCGGCGGCCGATCCCGCTCGGACGCTCGCAAGGAAGCGATGGCATCGCGGAGGAAATAAGCGCGGTTTGGCGCGGCCGAAATCTCGGGCTCAAGGCCCGCGAGGTCCCGCGTCGATGGCGCAACGAAGAGCCCGGGCACAGCCGCGGGCGTCATGGCCTGCTCAAGCGCCGCGGCGCCCGCCAGAACGTCGTAGGTCGAGACATGCCGCGCCTCTTCGGGCACGCCAAGCCCTGTGCTCGCGTTGCCCTGCGGATCGAGGTCGATCACGAGCACCCGCTCGCCAACCGCCGCTAAGGCCGTGCCAAGATTGATCGCTGTCGTCGTCTTGCCCACGCCGCCTTTTTGATTGGCGACCGCGAACACCCGAAGGTCTTTGCCGTTAGTCGTCACTGCTCGCCACCCCGTATGAGTACCGGTTTCCCGATCTCCAAAATCTGTCCCTGCGCATCGCTGATGCTTGGATGGATTTTCACATCGAAAACCCAGCGTTTCCGGGCATCGGCGATTTCCGCTCCGGCCTCGCGGCCTTTCAAAAACAACGCGACAGACGCATTACCAAAAAACGGCAGGGCCAGCTCTACCAGCACATCGAGCGGCGCCAGCGCCCTGGCTGTCACCACATCTGCGGCTGGAACCGCACCTGCCCCCGCGGCATCCGCGATGCGCATATTGTGCACGCGAGCCGGGGCCCCTGTTTGCCGTGCCACCTCGGAGAGAAAAGCGCACTTGCGGGCGTTGCTCTCAATAAGGTGCACATGACACTCTTTCTGATTCGCAAGCATAATAGCAATTACCAGTGCTGGGAATCCCCCGCCAGATCCGAGGTCTACCCAGGTTTTGGCGTGCGGCGCGAGGCTCGGAAGCTGCGCCGAATCCGCGAAATGTCGTTGCCACAGCTGGGGAATTGCCGCCGGCGCGACGAGGTTTACGGCCTTCTGCCACTTGATGAGCAGACTCTCATAAAGTTTTAGCTTTTCCACCGTTTCATGTGAAACGGAAAAGGCTCGGGCGAAATCCGCCGCGTTTTCGATCCGCATTTGGCTCCTCATATCAAATCCGGCTGAATAGTTCCGCGCCCGTCATCCCGGAAGAGTGCCAAGCGCCCTATCGGGGATCGCAACAGGCATCGGCGTTTACAACGATCCCGAAACGCCTCCGGCGTTTCCGGGACTTGATTACCCCGATGTTTCCGCGCAGCGATCAAAATCATATGCCAACCCGCGCAACGTGTGGCTTACCCCTCACCCTGTCCCTCTCCCGCAAGGGGAGAGGGGACGCCGTTGCAACGGACACGCCCTGCTCCCTCTCCCCTCCGCGGGAGAGGGTTGGGGTGAGGGGGTCTTCGCTGTCACGAACGGAAACATCAGGGTAATCATGTTCCGGGATGACGCCGCAAGCTCAATCGGTCCAGATGTAGGTGGTGATGGCGTCCGGCAACATCACTGTCTTGCCGCCAAAGGCCGAATTCCATTCGGGCGGCAGGAGCGGTATTTCTTCCAAAGCGGCCCCGGCCACCGTGAATCTGATAACGAAGGCAACCGGACCCTCCTTTACCTCAGGCGCGGGCAGTGCCTGAAAGCGCGCCATGAGGTCCGCACGATCCGGCGGAGTTTGCAGTGAGCTTACAAGCCACAGACGCGCTTTCCGCCCCGGCTTGACGGCAACCACGGCGTTAACGGTCTCAGGTGTATCGATGTTTTCATAAACTTTAGCGAAAACCTCGCAGACGCCCTTCAAATAGCGGCCCATTTCCTCGACGCTCGCGATGCGCTTGCCCGCCATGGCGTCTGGCTGCAGCATGATAACCTTTTCGGTTTTTACATGAGGCATGGGCGGCTCCCCCAATTGCAGGGCTTGAGGCTGTTGAGCAGTTGCCCGCGGGACTGCAAGGCTCAACGCGAATACCCCGACGGCGGCGGCAAGCATCCGTCTCGTGCACATGAGCGTCTCTCAATAATCCTAAACGTGCACGAAGCGCCACAACGCATTGTGTTCCGCGGGTTCGCTCCGCACAGCGAAATGGCGGAATGAAAAATCGCCGGAGCGGCTGGCGCCCCGGCGATGAAATTACGTCAAATAAGCATGGTGGAGCGCATAGCGCTCCGTGACGCCTTACCGGCCGTAACCTCTGCGTTCACTTCTACCAGCCTTCTCCAGATCCTCGCGGGTAGGAGGTCCATCCATGCGGAGCCCAGCGCTGCGCCGAAAGTCCCTAAGCGCCCGGTTGGATTCAAACCCAAATTCGCCGTCCGGTGTGACACCGAGCAACTCCTGCAGACGCTTGATATCCCCTTCGTCGAGCTGGCTCTCCTCGGCGCCGCGGTGATAGCCATAGGCACTGCGGACGTCTTCCACTCCGCCGGCAGATGCTTCGTACGGAGCAGCCATGCCCTGGCTCATTTCCACCTGCCTGATCATCGCCTTGTCCTGCTCGCTCATGTCAGCAGCGCAGGGGAAGCCGGAGATCGTGCAACGATGCGTCCCGGAGATGGAGCCGCGCACACACAGCACCCTTCTGCAGGCCATGTACTTAACTTCGGAAAAACGCTCGCCGTACTTGGTGACCGACTCGCGCCGCCAAGCCTCGTTCGCGATTTTCTCGGCGCTATTGATGATATTGAAGCTCACCCTGCCGGACGCCTGGACGCGTTCCTTTTGGCAAGATACCGGCAAAGCGCGGTGAAGCTCCATCTCTTGCTCCATCCCGCCGGGATCGCACAGTGACTGAGCCTGCGACAAAGCGGGGAAGATACTCATTGCCACGATGGGCAGCAGTCGAAACCATTTGAACGTCATATTTGAAACCTCCAAATTGAACACCTGGGCTGGCGTCCTCCCAAGTGGAAGCCAATTTTTCCATGGCTGGCCACGCCTAGACCGTCACCATAATCCATGGCGGCGACAGGTAGACAAGAAATCTTGGCCGGAATTCAAGCGAATTAGAGGCGTTCCAGCGGCGACACACAAACTCGTGCGGGGCGGAATGGAGGCGGTTTTTGGGACGCATTTGGGCGCGATCCACGTGAAACGGGAGGGAGCCACGACTGCGGCCAGGGCGATGTGCTTCTGACCCGGATCGTGAATGAAGGTGAGCTACAGCTCGATCCGCCTGGGTTCAGCGTTGAGCCCTATGGAGGTTAGCGCTAAGCGTTCAAGGCCCCCTCATCCTGTCCTTCTCCCCGAGGGGAGAAGGGACCCCTGAAATTGCCTCTCCCCTGAGAATAGGACCGCAGCCTGCTCCCTCTCCCCTCGGGGAGAGGGTTGGGGTGAGGGGGTCTCACTAAGCCGCGCGGTTCGCCTTGCGGATATGCGCGAGCACGAGCATGAGCGCAGCAGGCGTAATGCCGTCGATGCGCGAGGCCTGGGCGAGCGTCGAGGGCCGGTGGCGTTCGAGCTTTTGCCGGATCTCGTTCGAGAGGCCCGATATCGCCGCGAAATCGAGCGTGGCAGGGATAGCAACGGCCTCGTCCTTCTTGAAGGCGAGGATGCTTGCCTCCTGCCGGTCCATATAGACGGCGTAGCGCGCATCGACCTGCAGGCGCTCCGCCGTGGCATCCCGGATCGCCGCCAGCTCCGGCCAAACCCTTGCGAGCGCATCCACGCTCATATTGGGAAGCGAAAGCAAATCGAAAGCGGTTCGGCGGCGGCCATCGCGATTAAGCGCAATGCCATGGCCGGCCGCCTCATCCGGCGTCAGCGTCAGCCTTTCAAGCAGCGCCCGCGCCGAAGCCAGCGCATCCGCTTTGCCAGCGAATGCCGCCCCGCGCTCCGGGCCAACGCAGCCGGCGCGCAGCCCAACCGGCGTCAGCCGCTCATCCGCATTGTCCGCGCGAAGCCTGAGCCGGTACTCGGCGCGGCTCGTAAACATGCGATAGGGCTCGGACACGCCGCGCGTCACCAGGTCGTCGATCATGACGCCGATATAGGCTTCGGTGCGCGAGATCGCGAAATCCGCGCACCCGCCGCCGGCCTTCAGCGCAGCGTTCACGCCGGCAACCACGCCCTGCCCCGCCGCCTCCTCGTAGCCGGTCGTCCCGTTGATCTGCCCGGCGAGGAACAGCCCCGGCAGGCGCTTCACTTCGAGCGTGGGCAGAAGCTCGCGCGGGTCCACGTAATCGTATTCGATGGCATAGCCGGGCCGGATCACGGCGGCATTCTCCAGGCCGGGGATGGTCTTAAGGAATGCGCGCTGAACGTCCTCCGGCAGCGAGGTCGAGATGCCGTTCGGATAGACGGTGCGATCGTCGAGGCCCTCGGGCTCCAGGAAAATCTGATGGCTGCCGCGATCCTTGAAGCGGACGACCTTATCCTCGATGGAGGGGCAATAGCGCGGGCCAACGCTGGCGATCTGGCCGGAATACATCGGCGCGCGATGAATATTCGCCGCGATGATCGCGTGCGTCTCCTTGGTGGTGGCCGTGATGTGGCACGCGATCTGCGGCGTCTCGATCCGCTCGCTCAGGAACGAGAACGGCACGGGCGGCTCGTCGCCGGGCTGGGCTTCGAGCCCCGAGTAATCGATGGTGCGGCCATCCAGGCGCGCCGGAGTGCCGGTCTTGAGCCGGCCCATGCGAAGCCCCAAACCGTACAGGCGCCTGCTGAGCGCAATCGCCGGCTCTTCGCCCACGCGGCCCGCCGGAATGCGTGTCTCGCCCATGTGAATAAGACCGTTGAGGAACGTGCCCGTGGTAATGACCACGGCTCCCGCGCGCAGTTCCCGCCCGCTCCCCGTGACCACGCCCGCCACCACGCCGGCCTCCACCAGCAGGTCCTCCACTGGCTCGGCAATAACCTCAAGATCGGCCTGTTCGCGGATCGCGGCCTGCATATGCCGGCGATAGAGCTTGCGGTCGGCCTGCGCGCGTGGACCCTGCACGGCCGGTCCCTTGGAGCGGTTCAGCATGCGGAACTGGATGCCGGCACGGTCGATGACGCGGCCCATCAGCCCGTCGAGCGCATCGATCTCGCGGACGAGGTGCCCCTTACCGAGCCCGCCTATGGCCGGGTTGCACGACATCTCGCCGATGGTCTCGAACTTGTGCGTCACCAGCGCCGTTCGCGCGCCCATACGCGCCGCCGCCGCCGCTGCCTCGCAGCCCGCGTGCCCGCCTCCCACAACAATGACGTCAAAAAATGCCTGTTCCAAACCCGCCTCCATACGCGCTCAATATGCGTGCGAGCCAATCGCCTGTCAAAAGGGGCGGAAGGCCAGTATCCAAAATCCGCGATCCGCACAACGCGCATTACCCCTGCCCCTCTCGGCAAGCTCGCCTTGGCGAGCTTGCAACTTATAGCATCCGCATTCGCAAGCGAATGCGGATGCGGGAGAAGGACGCCTTTTCAACGGCTGCGGGCGAGTTCCCTCTCCCATTGGGAGAGGGTTAGGGTGAGGGGTAATGCGCGTTGTGCGGATCGCGAATAGCAACATCCTGAGATTCGGCTTCAAGGAGCCTTTTCGATCAGCAACTTAATAAGATCGGTGCTGCACTTGGGGCAAGCTAGCTTCCCGGCGTTGATCTTGCACTCGGGACATTCCGCCACAGGGCTTGCCGGATTAGCACGGCTGATCTTTAGCTTTTTGTTCCCACAGTTCGGACAGGCGATGTCCTTTAGGTGGCTCCCAGTCGCGCACTTCGGGCATTTCACAGGAGCGGGCACCGGCTCGGGCTTCTTCGGCGGTACCTTCAAAGCGGTCAGCCCAACGATGGAAAGAACCACGAGGATCAGAGCGGGAATGAGTATGTCCATGATTGCCTGCGCATGGGCGGTTGGACGGCTTAAGAACCAGACCTAATCTATGATGCGAATTGGAGGCATCGGCGATATGAACGGCGGCGGCGAAATTGCGATGCGGCGTGTAACGATCTTTTTCATGCTCCATGTATTACCATAAGCTGTGGGCTGAGTTTAGCTCCGCGCGAGCTTTTTCATCTACCTTCGCCGGGACACAAATTTGGGAAGGGGCAAAACATGGATGCTTTCGACGTTATGACCACCGCCGTCATCGCGGTCAGCCCGGACACGCCCACGCAAAGGATCGCGGAGTTGCTGCTTGGGCACGGCATTAGCGCCGTCCCCGTAGTGGACGATAATGGCGAGGTCGCCGGCATGGTGAGCGAGGGCGATCTCTTGAGGTTCAGTGAGGAGGACCGCGAAGCGCGCCGGGACTGGTGGCTTGCCATCCTGGCGGAAGGCGAAAGCCTGAGCCCCCAGTTTCTTGCCACGATGAATGGCCACAAACGCACAGCCCGGGACATCATGTCGGCGCCTGTCATAACAGTAACCGAGCACACGGACGTTTCGGAGATCGGAAAGCTGCTCGGCACCTACCGGATCAAGCGCGTTCCCGTTCTCAGGGACGGCCGCATTGTCGGCGTCGTGAGCCGCGCGGATCTTATCCGCGCGCTCGTAACGCAATCCCCCGCGCCGCCTGCGCATGAGGCCGGCTTGTTTGGCTGGACCGCTCACCGGGCGCACGCCAAGCCGCAAGTGGATGCGGATGCGCAGCCCGGAGAATCCGCGCCTTCCGCCAAGGAGAAAGCCTTCACGGCATCGGACTTCCGCTCGCTCGTCGAGGCCGCCGCTTCCAAGAGAGCCGCGGAGCTGGAAGCTGCCCGGCGGGCATCCGGAGCCGAGCAAGGTCACCGGATGCAGGAAATCACCGAGCACCATATTTCGGACGAGCATTGGCAGAGTCTTCTGAATCAGGCGCGGATCGCGGCCGCGCACGGCGAGACCGAGCTGCTCGCGCTGAGCTTCCCGGCCAAGCTTTGCAGCGATGGCGGCCGCGCGATCAATGTGCCGGAGCCGGATTGGCCCGCCACGCTGCGGGGCGAAGCGGCGGAAACCTATCTGCGCTTCGAGCGCGAGCTAAGGCCGCTCGGCTTCCATCTGATCGCCCGCGTCATGGGCTTTCCCGGCGGGTTCATAGGCGATATCGGCCTGTTCCTCCATTGGGGCGGCGCCGCTGCTTAACAATTCGTTTCATGTGAAACAGCGGCAGCGCCCCTAGCGGCGCCCGCTTGCCGATTTGAAATGCGGCAGCGGATGCAACAGCGTCCCTTCTCCCCTCGGGGAGAAGGACAGGATGAGGGGGGGGCTTGGGCCCAGACTCAATTTCATCCAATAGGGCCGGCCTGCAGGCCGGTGCGAAACTCGCAATGACGATAGCGGCGGTGCACCTATTTCCCGATGCAGAACTCGGAGAAGATCTGGCCGAGCACGTCTTCCACATCGAGCCGGCCGGTCAGCCGGCCCAGCGCGTCGGCGGCTTCGCGCAAATACTCGGCGGCAAGCTCGGGGTGATCGCTAGCCCCGGCGCTCGCTAAGAAGGATGCCAGAGCCGCTCGCGCCCGCTCGATTTCCTGGCGGTGGCGCGCCCGCGTGATGAGCGGGGCTTCGGTAGCGCCGAAATTCTCGCGTGCGAAAGAGACGAGCGCGGCTTTCAGCGCGTCCAGCCCCCCGCCGGTTTTGGCGGAGATGGGGAGGGTCTCATAACCCAACCCGGCGGCCAGCTTTAGTTCCGGTAGGAGGTCCACCTTATTCAGAACCGTCAATGCCAACTTCGGACCAGAGAAGTCCCCCCTCATCCTGTCCTTCTCCCCAAGGGGAGAAGGGACGCTGGAATTGTCCGCAGCGAGAATTCTAGGGTCCTCTCTCCCCTTGGGGAGAGAGACAGAGTGAGGGGGTCTTTGCCTACTCGCATCTTCCAGCAATAGAACAACATCCGCATTCTCCGCCGCCGCAAAAGCCCGCCGGATGCCCTCCTGCTCGACGGCGCTGGCCGTATCGCGAAGGCCGGCGGTATCGTGCAAAACGAAGGGGAAGCCGTCGAGATCGAGCGCCACCTCGATGATGTCCCGCGTCGTCCCCGGCTCGTCGAAAACGATAGCGGCCTCCCGGCCCGCAAGGGCATTCAACAGGCTCGACTTGCCGACGTTTGGCGCGCCCACAATCGCGACCCGGATGCCTTCGCGAAGGATCTCCCCCCGCCGGCCATCCGCGAGCGCGCGGTCAAGCTCGGCAGCCAACGCCCGCACCCCGGGCAGAGCCTCCCGGAAAGCGCCCTCCGCGATATCGCCCTCATCCGAAAAATCGAGGCTCGCTTCTACATAGGCCATCGCGCGCAAAAGCGACGCGCGCCATGTCTCATAGCGCTCCCGCAGCGCCCCGGCCGATTGCAAGAGCGCCTGGCTCCGCTGCGCCGCCGTTTCGGCATCGATGAGGTCCGCGAGGCCCTCGGCCTCGGTCAGGTCGAGCTTGCCGTTTTCGAAAGCGCGCCGCGTGAACTCGCCTGGCTCGGCCAGCCTCAGGCCCAAGGCGCCAAGCGCATCCAGCACGCCTGCAATCACCGCGCGCCCGCCATGCAGATGCAGCTCCGCCATATCCTCGCCCGTGAAGCTCGCCGGCCCTGGAAACCAAAGCACAAGCCCCCGGTCCAAAATCCCACCGCTGCTGGGATCGCGCAAAGCCCGGAGCCCAGCCATCCGCGGCGCCGGCACCTTGCCCGCACATAACGCCTCAAGCGTCCCGAGCGCGGCCTTTCCCGAGATCCTTACGACGGCGATGCCCGCCCGGCCTTGCGCGGTCGACAGGGCACAGATGGTCATAGTGTTGTTTCCCAAGTCCAAAATCTTGTACCATTGGCTACAGGGCACATATGCCCCAAAACACCTATAATCGAAGCGGCCGTTTTTGTGCCGCCGGAGTCACTTCTTCTAAAGCATGGGATTAAAGGTTGCCTCATGGCGTCTAACCGTTTGAGCGAAGAAACAAGCCCCTACCTCCAGCAGCACAAGGACAACCCCGTGCACTGGTGGCCCTGGTGCCAAGAGGCATTCGCGGAAGCCCAGCGGCTAGACAAGCCGGTGCTGCTCTCCATCGGCTACGCGGCCTGCCATTGGTGCCATGTGATGGCCCATGAGAGCTTTGAGAAGGACGATACGGCGGCGCTCATGAACCAGCTGTTCGTGAACATCAAGGTCGACCGCGAGGAACGGCCCGATGTCGACACTCTCTATATGACCGCATTGCAGGAGCTTGGCGAGCAGGGGGGCTGGCCGCTGACCATGTTCCTCCTGCCGGACGGCATGCCGTTTTTCGGCGGCACCTACTTTCCCCCCGAGCCACGCTACGGGCGTCCGGGCTTCAACCAGGTGCTGGAGAACGTCGCCCGCGTCTACGCCAACGAAAAAGAGACCATCAAGCAAAACACCGCTTACCTCAAATCCAGGCTGACGCCCCGGCTCAATTACGGCGCGGCGCCTGAATTCTCCGAGGAGCAGCTCGCCGCCATCGCCAGCAAGTTCATCGGCGCCATCGACCCAGCCAACGGCGGGCTTCGTGGTGCGCCCAAATTCCCAAACACCACCATCTTCCATTTCCTCTGGAAGGCCGGGCTTCGCTATGGGCTCATCACCTGCATCGAGGAAGTGAAGAACACGCTCCTGCATATCTGCCAGGGTGGCATCTACGACCATATCGGCGGCGGCTTCTCGCGCTATTCGGTGGATGAGCGCTGGCTCGTACCGCATTTCGAGAAGATGCTCTACGACAACGCGCTCCTGATCGAGTTGATGACCGAGGTCTGGAAGGAAACGCAATCCGACAGGCTAAAGGCCCGCGTCGCTGAAACGATTGGCTGGATAGAGCGCGACATGATCGTGCCCGGCGGCGGCTTCGCTGCCTCATATGACGCGGACTCTGAAGGCGAGGAAGGCAAGTTCTACGTCTGGACCGCGGCGGAGATCACCGGCCTGCTCGGCAATGGCGAGCGGACGGCCGTGTTTTCGCAAATCTACGACGTGACCGAGGGCGGCAATTGGGAGGGCAAGACCATCCTCAACCGCCTCAATGCGCTGGCGCTTCTGAACAGTGGGGAGGAGCAGGCTCTCGACGAGTGCCGGCGGAAACTCTTCGAGGTGCGCGAGAAGCGCAAGAAGCCCAGCTGGGACGACAAGGTCCTGGCCGACTGGAACGGCCTGGCCATCCGCGCAATCGCCAAGGCGGGAGACGCTTTCCGCCGGCCGGAGTGGATCGAGCTGGCGGGCAAAGCCTACGCCTTCGTTCAAAGCAAGATGTTCTCGAACGGCCGCCTGTTCCATTCCTTCCGGCAGGACAAGCTCAAGGCGCCCGCGACCTCGGCCGACTACGCCAACATGATTTCGGCGGCCTTGGCCCTTCAGCAGATCACAGGCGAGAAGCGCTATCTCGACGACGCCATCGCCTGGACCGCATTCATGAACGCCCATTACGGCGCGGAAAGTGGCGGCTACTTCCTCGTCGCCGACGACACCAGCGATCTCATCATGCGGCCGCTTTCGGCAAGTGACGACGCTACGCCGAGCCCGAACGCCACCATGTTGCAGAACCTGGCGGACCTCTATGCCATCACCGGCGATACCGCCTATTTGACGCGTGCCGATGCTCTTTTGGGCGCATTCCAGGGCGCGGCTCAAACAATGGCAATCGCCTATACCGGGCTGCTGTCGGGCGCGCTCACCTTGATCTCGCCGCAACACATCGTCATTGCGGGCGATAAGACATCCGCCGATGCAGCGCCCTGGCGGAGGGCATTGTCCGAGGTTTCGCTGCCCAACGCGATTGTGCAATGGGTGGACGGCGGCCAGGCGATTCCGGCGTCTTCGCCCGCGGCCGGAAAAGGCAGCATCGACGGAAAGATCGCCGCCTATGTCTGCATTGGCCAGCGCTGCTCGATGCCCCTGACCGAACCCGAGCTTTTGAAGGAAAGGCTAAAGGAGGAGCGGCACGTGGCCGTGCAGGTCGCCGCGTCGCCGATTTAGGGCGACAAGTCCCCCGTCATCCTGACGTTCTCCGCGCAAGCACACCTTTGCGTTCTTGCGTCTTTTGCTGCCACACCCGCTTGCGGGTGCCGCTCCGCTGAGATGCCAACTCGCCAGGGCGTGCCGGCGGGGAGAGACAGAGCGGGGGGTCTTCGTCCATTGGCTAGCAATTGCCGCGGCCGGAGGAATAAGAAAGCGGCTTGAGGCCGTCCCGCTCGTGCCAGCCGATCACTTGCAAAAGCGCAGGCCTTTGGCGTTACCAGCAAAGACATCAATGTGGAATTTCTCTATGCCGCCGGCGGCGATAGCGCGAGTAATTAGGCTGCGCCCCTGCTTCCATTTGCTTTCTGGAAAACTCGCTTGAGCATCGTTCTTGTTTTGTTCTTTTTCCGATTACACTAACTAGACAGCGTGTGGCCTTTGATCCACTGCCGTTAGCGTCCGGCAAACAACCCGAAACCTCGAAATGACCGCCCGCCAACGGGCGATGTTTGAAGAGTTCGCCAAGAGGAACTGATATGGTAGCGTTACTTGCTTGAAACTTGTTCCTGCAAGTCGATGTAATAATAGCACGCTCTAGCTGCGTGTCAACAAATAATGGAAGTCACAACTTCGAGTTCTTTTTTTGTTCCTTGCTTGCCAATAGGCGCGTCACCGAACCGTCATATCCGCGCCCGCAGGCGCCCATCTAACGGCCTATTCTGCTTGTGTGAATATGGCTTCCCACTGGAGTTTAGCCCCGCGAAGGCGGGGCCGGGAACGACGGCGCGGAGTCCTCAGTACGCCAGCAGACCGGTGTGCATGATCAGCTTCCACTCGCCACCGGCCATCCGCGTGTAAACCTTGCACGCGCGCCCGCACCAATGGCTTTCCCGGCCTTGCGCGTCGCGCCACAGCGTATCCACCTCCACCACCGCGAACCCGCCGTCCGCCTCGTCCGTCACCACGATCTTGCGGATCTCGCGCTTGTTGTGGACCAAGCGGTGCGTCGCGAAAAGCCCCTGCCAGCCCCGCGTCCAGCGCTCCCGGTCGAAGCGCCCCATGACGAAAACCCATGAAGCAGGGTCGTGGTCTTTGTCCGCGGGCGGCCAGGGCCAGACCATGTCGGGGTGGAAAAGCTCAACCAGTGCAGCCGCGTCTTGACGGTCCCAAGCGCGGGTCTCGCGATGCACCATCTCCTCGATAGCCTGCCGCGCCTGCTCTCTTGGTTCCATCCCTCCGCCTCGCCGGAGCACCCAAATCGTAAGCATCCGCGCGCAGAAAACATGCGATTCCTGCATTAACGATATCTGCATTAAACCAGATACAGCCTTAAATGAAAAGAGGGTTTATTTAACGAAAGCTTGGCGTATGCTGTGAAGGTCCAGCCACGGAAACAGGAACTTCCGGAGCAGATCTCAGCACCTTATGCGTGCCAGCCATACGCATTTGCTTCCGGTTTCCGCCTTTCCGTGCCGCTTGAAGGCAGAACTGGGAGGTGCACCATGCCGGAACGGAACGCATTGCGCTATGGGCCTCTTGGAGCGAGTTGCGCGCATGTCTGCGCCGATATGCAAAGGCTTTTTGCCGAGGACACGGAATGGAAGAGGCCCGACATGCGGCGTGTTCTTCCCGTTGTCCGCAGGCTCGTTTCGGCGTACCCGGAACGCACTTTCTTCACGCGCTTCATTCCCGCCCGCCATCCCGAGGAAGGCAGGGGCGCCTGGCGCCGCTATTACGAGCGCTGGTCCGGCTTGACCATCGAGAAAATAGGGCCGGAAATGGTTTGCCTGCTTCCGCAATTGGCGGCGTTTGTCCCGCCCGCGGCCGTTATCGACAAGCAGGTCTACTCGCCGTGGCACTGGCCGGCGCTGGATATCCGGCTCAGGGAGCGATCTGTGGACACGATTATTGTCAGCGGTGTTCGCGGCTTAAGCACCGTGCTTGGAGCTGTGGACCGGGGCTACCGCGTGGTGGTCGCCACCGACGCATTGTGCAGCTCTTCCGGCGAGAGCCGTGACGCGCTGCTGGCGCTCCTCACAAGCCGCTATAGCGAACAAGTTGAGACGGTAACGTCGGATATCATTATGGAAAACTGGCACTGAGCGCTCCGGCGCAAGCAGTGCGAGGGTCGCGAAGGCCGTCTCGCTGACCCCTCCAAGGTCAGCGCTACGTATTCATCGAATCGAAGAAATCGCCGTTCGTCTTCGTCTGCCGCAGCTTATCCAGCAGGAACTCGATGCCATCCATCGGCCCCATCGGATTGAGGATGCGCCGCAGCACATACATCTTGCGAAGCTGCCCCTGCGGAACCAGCAGCTCTTCCTTACGCGTGCCGGACTTGGCGATATCCATCGCCGGGAACACGCGCTTGTCGGCCACCTTGCGGTCGAGCACGAGCTCGGAGTTGCCGGTGCCCTTGAACTCTTCGAAGATCACTTCGTCCATGCGGCTGCCGGTTTCGATAAGCGCGGTGGCGATAATGGTGAGCGAGCCGCCCTCCTCGATATTACGGGCGGCGCCGAAGAACCGCTTCGGCCGCTGCAGCGCGTTGGCGTCCACGCCGCCGGTCAGCACCTTACCCGAGGACGGCACCACCGTATTGTAGGCGCGGCCAAGGCGCGTGATCGAATTGAGCAGGATCACCACATCGAGCTTGTGCTCCACGAGGCGCTTCGCCTTCTCGATCACCATCTCCGCCACTTGCACATGCCGCGATGCCGGCTCGTCGAAGGTCGAGCTTACGACCTCGCCCTTCACGGAGCGCTGCATGTCCGTCACCTCTTCCGGCCGCTCGTCGATCAGAAGCACGATCAAATAGCACTCCGGGTGATTGGCGGTGATGGAATGCGCGATGTTCTGCAATATAACGGTCTTACCGGTGCGCGGCGGAGCCACGATCAGGGCGCGCTGCCCTTTGCCGAGCGGCGCCACGATATCGATCACGCGCGGGCTCAAATCTTTTGAATCTGCCCGCCCCGTCTCCATCTTGAGCCACTTGTTCGGATAAAGCGGCGTCAGATTGTCGAAGTGCACCTTGTGCCGGATATGTTCCGGATCGTCGAAATTGATCTTGTTGACCTTGAGCAGCGCGAAATAGCGCTCGCCTTCCTTGGGCCCCCGGATCTGACCTTCCACCGTGTCCCCGGTCCTAAGGCCGAAACGGCGGATCTGGCTAGGGCTCACATAAATGTCGTCGGGCCCTGGCAAATAGTTCGAATCTGGCGAGCGGAGGAACCCGAAACCGTCTTGAAGCACTTCCACGACGCCATTGCCGGTAATCTCGATTTCGCGCGCCGCAAGCTGCTTCAAAATCGCAAACATCAGCTCTTGCTTGCGAAGAGCGCTCGCGTTCTCAACCGCAAACTCCTCGGCAACGCTCAAGAGCTCGGTCGGCGACTTAACTTTAAGGTCTTGCAGTTTCATTTCTTGCATGGGAGGGACTTCTTGGGAGAGAGAGTGGCGCAGGCGAACCCGCAAGCCGGATGAGATCAGGTAGGATTGTCGCTCTGCCGCTTGTCTTGGAGGGTAAGCGTGCGGCTCTTCACTAAAATGCGCGTGAACCGGAACGGGATCGCTGAAACGCGTCCGCCGGAGAAGTACGACCGGCTCAATATAGCAGGTTTTTCGATTTCGAAAAGACGCTAGCGCGCCTCAAGCTTCCTTTTTCAGTGGATGTAGCATTAGAACGGCCGCACCACCACCATGAATATAATTCCGATCAGAAGCACCGTCGGCACTTCATTGACGATGCGAAAGAAACGCGCGCTGTGTGGAATGCGGTCCGCCTCGAAATCCTTGCGCCATTTGGCGAGAAGGAAATGAAGCACCAGCATCAGCACGACGAGCCCGATTTTCGCATGGAGCCAGCCGGCTTTCCAGTCGACCGCATCCGCGCCGAAAGCCAGCCATAGCCCCAACACGACGGTGACAACCATGGCTGGGTTCATGATCACCGTCAGCAACTTGCGTTCCATGACCTTGAACGTTTGGGCTTGAGGTGTCTTGGCGCCCGCCTCGGCATGATAAACGTAAAGCCTGGGCAGATAGAACATGCCGGCCATCCAAGCGAAGGCGGCAACGATGTGGATCGCCTTCAAATAGAGGTACAGACTGTTCATCAGGCTAATCATGGCTTGCTCAACTAGCTTGAGACCCTAAACTTCGGCACGGAGGAGATGGATAAGCCGCTCGACATTCTCAATCGGCGTTTCCGGGAGAATGCCGTGGCCAAGATTGAACACGAAGGGCTTGGGCGATAGGCGACTCAGAATCGCTTTGACCCTTCGCTCCATAGCATCCCCGCCAGAAAGCAGCAACAGCGGATCGAGATTGCCCTGAACAGGCGCCCGCGCTTGCATCGAGGCCATGAGATCCAGTGGGGCCGCCGTGTCGCAGCCGAGCGCATCGACGCCCGTTTCCGCGACGTAGCGTTCGAAATTGGCCGAGCTTCCCCTTGGAAAGCCGATGATCGGAATGCCGGGGCAAGCGGCTTTCACGCGCCTGACGATCTCCGCCGTAGGCTCGATCGCGAAGGAGGCAAAATCGTTATCGGCAAGGCTGCCCGCCCAGCTGTCGAAGATCTGCACCGCGCGGACGCCGGCCTTGATCTGGCCGATGAGATAAGCGCTCGACGTTTCGACGAGGAGATCGAGCAGCGCCTTGAACGTTTCCGGGTCGCGATAGGCCAAAAGCTTCGCCGCGCGTTGATCCGGCGAGCCGCCGCCTCCCACCATGTAACTCGCCACCGTCCAGGGCGCGCCGCAAAATCCGATCAACGGCGTTTGTCCGTCAAGGCTGGACACAATCCGGTCTATCGCCTCGTAAACCAGATCGAACCGCTTGCCGGCGTCTTTGCCTGACAGCTTGGAAAGATCCGCCGCGCTTGTCACCGGATTGAGCTTCGGCCCTTCGCCTTCCAGAAACTCGACATGCTGGCCAAGGGCATGAGGCACGACTAAAATATCTGAAAACACGATAGCGGCATCGAACCCGAAACGCCTGATGGGCTGCAGCGTCACTTCCGTTGCCAACTCGGGGGTGTAGCAAAGGTCGAGGAAGGATCCGGCTTTCCTGCGCACCTCGCGATATTCGGACAGGTAGCGGCCTGCTTGGCGCATGAGCCAGACTGGTGGCCTGCTTAGAGCCTTGCCCGCCAACGCCTCAAGGAATGGGAGCTGGGATTGCCCGTTTCCGGCATCTTGGGAGCTAGCGCGCTTTTCCGCGCCCAACGATCGCTTCTTCATCAAAAAATAGTCTCGCTTAAGATCTGTTCTTTTAAGGGGCGGTGCAACGCGAGGAAAGACATAGGTCTTCCTTAGCTATCCCCTGGTTTCGCATAGGACGCAATCTGAAGCACGCCTGTGTTGATTAATCCAGGTTGCATCCCATTTGCCCCTTGCTGTTTAGCCTTGCTTTGGCCTTTCGGGCAATGAATAACGTGGGGACAAGGTGTGAAGACTCAGGGGCGTGCCGGAGCGGTGTGCGAACCTAGAGCTTTCTTTCCACGCCGCTCATGGCTGTGCGCACATTTTTAATTAGCGTGGAGGAATTGATGAACGACGATGGAGGCCGGCGGGGCGGAGGTGGCGGAGCGGCGCACTTCTCCACTGAATCCACAGCTATCCCCACCTCCAAGCACTTCCATCTCCATCTTGTCTCGGACGCCTCGGGCGAGACCTTGACCACCATGGCGAAGGCAGCCATCGTCCAGCTTTCAGGCGCAAAACCGAACCGGCATATGCATCCCTTGATACGCAACCCAAGGCAGCTTGCCACGGTCCTGCGCCAGATCGAGGCAGCGCCCGGGATCGTGTTATACACGCTTATGAATCCGAACCTCAGCGAGATCCTGGAAAGCCGCTGCGCCGATCTCGACCTGCCCTGCGTCGCGGTGTTGAAGCCCGTCATCAAGGCCTTCGAGACCTATCTGAAAATGCCCTCCCGGGCAGTGGTCGCCGGGCAGCATACGCTCGATGCCGACTATTTCCGCCGGATCGAGGCCATGAATTTCACGCTGGGCCATGACGACAGCCAGCACACCGAAGACCTTGCCAAGTCGGATATCGTGCTTGTGGGGGCGAGCCGCACCTCAAAGACGCCCACGAGCATTTACCTCGCGAACAGGGGATACAAGACGGCCAACGTGTCGCTGGTCCCTAACATTCCGCCGCCGCCAAATCTGAAGGATTTGAAGGGGCCTTTCGTGGTCGGCTTGACCGCAAGCCCGGAACGGATTTCCGAAATTCGCCGCAACCGTATGCTTTCACTTAATAGCAGCACATTCGACAGCTATATCGATATGGACCTCATCAAGGAGGAAATGGCTTTCACCAAGAAACTTTGCGCACACAACCGGTGGCAGGTCCTCGATGTCACCCGCAAGTCCATCGAGGAAACCGCGGCAACGATCATCGCTCTTTATGAAGAACGCCGGCGGCAGCAAAGCCATCCCTCAGACTCACGCCCATAAAGGTCATGTTGGAGCATATTCAAGCCGATTATCCTGAAATCGTCCTTGCCTCCGGAAGCGCGGCACGCGCCGCCATTCTAGGCAGCGCCGGGATTCGCTTCCGCCAGCAGCCGTCGACGATCGACGAGGAGGAAGAGCGCAAGTTATTTGCAAGCGGCACCTCTCCGAGGGAGGTCGCGCTGCACTTGGCCAGGATCAAGGCTGGTGCCGTATTCAAGAAGGAGCCAGATGCCGTCGTGATCGGCGGCGATCAGGTTTTGGCCGTTGGCAATGAAATTCTTCAGAAGCCGGGCAATCTGAAGGAAGCGCGCGAGCAACTCCAAAGGCTCAGGGGGCGCGTGCATGAGCTGCACTCCGCGGCCGTGGTGCTCAGCAAATCGCACGCCGCGGAGTTTATCGACGTCGCATCGATGACAATGCGCGATTTTTCCGACAAGTTTATCGATTGCTATTTGGACATGTGCGGCGAAGGTGTCCTCAACTCGGTCGGCGCCTACCATATCGAGGGATTGGGGGTTCACCTTTTCTCGGAAATCAAGGGCGATTACTACACCATCTTGGGGATGCCGTCGCTGCCGGTCCTGGAGGAGCTGCGCCGTCTTTCAATCATCTGCAAATAGGCCGCCGTCATGAAGCGCGCCTGTGTCATCGGCTGGCCGGTTTCCCACTCCCTATCGCCGGTAATCCACGGTTACTGGCTTAAGGAGCACGGGCTTGAGGGCGAATATGTCAAGCAGCCGGTCGAGCCCAAGGATTTCGAGAGCTTTCTGACGACCCTGCCGGCGCACGGGTTCCGCGGCGCCAACGTCACCGTTCCGCATAAGATCGAAGCCTACCGCTTATGCGAGCTTCGCGATGGAGCAGCCCAGGCAATCGGCGCCGTGAACACCGTCTGGCTCGACGGCGGCAAGCTTGCGGGCTCCAATACCGACGCTTACGGGTTTACCGCGAACCTCGATAGCGAAAGCCCCGGCTGGGATCGTGGCGGCCCGGCCGTTGTCATCGGCGCGGGCGGCGCGGCGCGCGCGATCGTGTGGGCGCTGATCCAGCGCGGCTTCAGGGACATCCGGATCGTCAACCGGACGGAGGCAAGGGCGGCGGAGCTGGCGGCTGCGTTCCCGCCAGCGCGCTCCTTCGGCTTCGATAGGTTGAGTAACGCGCTCGAAGGCGCCCAGCTCGTTGTCAACACCTCAACCCTCGGTATGGCCGGCGCACCCCCGCTCGGCATCGATCTGTCCGCCATCGGTCTAAATGCAACAATTTGCGATATCGTCTATTATCCCCTCGAAACAAGCTTGCTCAGGCAGGCAAAGGAGGGGGGATGGAAGGCGGTGGACGGGCTCGGCATGCTTCTCCATCAGGCGGTGCCAGGCTTCGAGAGGTGGTTCGGTGTGAGGCCCACGGTGTCGCCTGGGCTTCGCGAACGGGTGCTTGCTGCAGTTACGGCACGGGAGAATGCCGTGAAATGATCGTCGCCGGGCTGACGGGCTCGATTGGAATGGGCAAGAGCACGGTTGCCCGCTACCTGCGCGGCAAGGGCATCCCGGTGCTCGATGCGGACCAGATCGTCCATGAGCTTTATACAGGCGAGGCCGTGCCGCTTATCGAGGCCGTTTTCCCTGGTACCGTGCGCAACGGCGCGGTCGACCGGCAGGCGCTTTCGCAAAGGGCGCTTGCCTCGGAAGAAGCGCTGAAAAAGCTTGAGGCCATCGTGCATCCGCTAGTTCGCCGCGCGGAATTGCGGCTCCTGATGGCCGAGCAGGACAAAGGCGCCGATCTCGTCGTCGTTGAGGTGCCGCTTCTGTTCGAAACCGCCGCTCAATCTTTTTTCGACGCCATTATCGTAGTGAGCGCCCCCCCGGCCGCCCAGCACGAACGCGTGGTCAGTAGGCCCGGCATGACCCCCGAAAAGTTCGAGGCTATCCTTGCCCGCCAATGGCCCGACGCCATGAAGCGCGAAAAGGCCGATTTCGTCGTGGACACCGGTGTGCCCTACGAAGGTACTTACCGTCAGATCGACGCGGTCTTGGATGAGATTAAGCGCAAGCAGCCGCTGGCCTTTCAGCGCTGGGCCGATGTCTACCGCACCTGACGTCAAAATCCGGTCGATTGCTTCGCGAAGACCCCCTCATCCTGTCCTTCTCCCCAAGGGGAGAAGGGACCCCTGAACTTCCGTCTCCCTCAACGAGAGGGCCGCAGCCAACTCCCTCTCCCCTTGGGGAGAGGGTTGGGGTGAGGGGGTCTTCGTGAAGCACTCAACCGGATTTGGTATCGCTCAGGCATTCTCCAGCTTACGGTTGTAGTGGAGCATCGCTCGCCGCGCTTATGAGCGATAGCCGTCCCTTCTTAAATCCGTTTTAACTTCATTCATGCCACTGATGGTTGTAATTGCCCCCACGGTGCTACCGTTCGAGCCGGCGGGCGGCCTGGCGCTCGCGATTGTTCGAGTCTTAGCGTGTATTTGTTGACTTTTTCCTGGGCTTTCCTCCAACCGCGGAGGAAACGCGCAGAGGCATAGAGCTATTTGGGATCACCCGCTGACTCCGATTCATAATGGTATCAGACATGAACGTTGACCAGCCGATTTCAGCCTCCGTAACATGCACCACGCACAAGTCACATAACCTGCTGGACAACACCTCCGAGGGGGTACTGCTTCTATCGTTGCTGTTTCTAGTTCATCTCACAACATATTATTATAGCTATTTGCTATTCCATACAATTTCCGAGTTATTCAGCGTCTTTATTGCTGTTACAGTTTCTGTTATCGCAATTAATTGCTGGTCGTCTATTGATAACCAGTATCTTAGATTTATTGGTATTTCGTACTTGTTCGTAGGCTTGCTAGATCTATTTCATACCCTTTCGTTCAAGGGAATGCCGATTTTCACCGACTACGATTATTATGCCCCCCAGTTCTGGATTGCCGCGCGATATTTGGAATCCCTCAGTATGCTGGCCGGCTTTGGCCTTTTGGAAACGAAAAGGCGCATTAACCCAACCATTTTCCTCGTCATCTATCTTGCCATCACGGTGTGGCTCGTTGCCTCAATCCTGTACTACAAGACATTTCCTATCTGTTTTATTGCCGGCAAAGGACTGACGCCGTTCAAGATAGTCAGTGAATACATCATTTGTGTGCTGTTCGCGGGGAGTATCGTCCTCCTGTATATTCGCCGGGTTCATTTCGATGCGCGGGTCTTTCGCCAGATTCTGGCTGCGCTGGTGCTCATGATCTGCATGGAGCTGTGCTTCACGCTGTATGTGTCGGACGCGATGAGCGATGCCTTCAACGAGATCGGGCATTTGTTGAAAATTTGTGCTTTTTACCTGATTTACAAAGCCATCGTTGTCACCGCGTTGCGCGACCCGATCAATCTCCTCTTTAGGGAACTGGGTGCCAGCGAGAGGCGTCTTCGCGAAGCGCAGCAGTTGGCCCACCTTGGCCGATGGGAGTTGGATGTAAACACCAAGGTGTGGACATGGACGGAGGAGATGTACCGCTTTTTTTCCGTCGCCTTGTCATCGGCCCCTACACTCGACGCCGTGCTGACACTGCTGCAACCGCAGGATCGGCAGACGCTGCGCGCTATGTTGTCCCGGTCAGCTTCTCTTGGTGCGCCGTTTGAACTCATGCTCCGTATCGAGGCTACGGCAGGGCAAGTCCGTTTCGGCCAGTTGCGGGGCGAGGCTCTGCGCGATGAACGCGGCAGAGTGGCCAGTCTCTGTGGAACGCTGCAGGATGTCACCGAGCAGCAATTGTTGATTGAGGGGCTAAAGCACCGCACGGCTCAGCTCCGGGAGCGCGCCGCCGAACTGCTCCTGGCCCGTGACGCGGCCGAGGCGGCCAACAAGGCCAAGAGCATGTTCCTCGCCAATATGAGCCATGAGCTGCGCACGCCCTTGAACGCCATCCTCGGCTTTTCCAGCCTTATGCGCCGCGAGCCGGATGTGTCGCCCAGCCAGCAGGAAACCCTCGATATCATCAACCGTAGCGGCGAGTATCTGCTCGCGCTCATCAATGACGTGCTGGAGATGGCCAAGATCGAGGCGGGCCGGCTGCAGCTCGATGTGGCGCCGTTCGACCTTGGAGCCATGGTTCGCGACGCCGCCGATATGATGCGGCTGCGCGCGGAGGAAAAAGGCCTGCGGCTACTGCTGGACCAGTCTTCGGCCTTTCCGCGCTACATCAAGGGCGACGAAGCGCGGCTGCATCAGATCCTGGTCAATCTGGTGGGCAATGCGGTGAAGTTCACCAGGCATGGCAGCGTGATCATCCGGCTGGGCCTGCGGTACGACGGGCAGCATCTGTTGATGGAGGTCGAAGATACCGGCATCGGCATCAAGCCCGAGGACCAAAAACGCCTGTTCCAGCCTTTCGTGCAATTGGCCGAGCCGGGCTCACGGAAGGGCACCGGCCTGGGGCTGGTCATCACGCGCCAGTTCGTGGAACTCATGGGCGGCTCCATCGGCGTGGAGAGCACCCCAGGCAAGGGCTCCATCTTCCGGGTCGAGATCCCCGTGGAACCGGCGGCGGAGGCGGAGATTGTGCTACCGGCGGCGCGGGCCGGGGATGTGTGCGGCTTGGCAGCAGGACAGCCGGCCTTCCGCATCCTCATCGCCGAGGACCAGCGCGAAAACCAGCTGCTGCTGATGAAGCTGATGGCGGACATCGGCATCGACACCAGGCTAGCGGAGAACGGCGAGCAATGCGTGACCATGTTCCAGGACTGGCAGCCGCACCTCATCTGGATGGACCGGCGCATGCCGGTGATGGATGGCATCGAAGCCACCCGGCAGATCCGCCAGCTTCCCGGCGGCCGGGAGGTGAAAATCGTCGCGGTGACCGCCTCCGCTTTCCTGGAGCAGCGGCAGAAACTGCTGGACGCAGGCATGGACGATTTCGTGCGCAAGCCTTACCGCATTCATGAAATTTACGACTGTCTGGCGCGGCATCTGGGGCTGAAATACCTCTATCGCTCCGGCGCGCCTGAGGCGGGGACGGGTGCCCCTCTTGTGTTGACGCCGGCGATGCTGGCGGTGCTGCCGGCCGCACTACGTGAGGAACTCCGGGATGCCCTGGCAAGCCTCGATAGCGAACGCATCGGGGCGGTTATACAGCAGGCGCGCGAAGCCGATGTGGATTTGGGCCGGGTGCTAGCCCATCTGGCGGAGAACTTCGACTATTCGGCGATCATGAATGCGCTGACCCGGGATGCCAAGGCCGGACCAGCCGTTCCGCGTCCGTTTGAAGAGCGGGGATGAGCGCCGGTTCGCATTTGAATACCGGCCGCGAATCGGACCAATAGCTTCCAGCGCCTGTGTCATCCGGAAGCAACTCACCGATTGGGCCAATGTATGTCGCGCGAACTTGTTCTCGACACCGAGACGACGGGGCTCGACCCCAAGGACGGCCACCGCGTCATCGAACTCGCTTGCGTCGAACTCATCAACTTCATCCCCACCGGCGCGTTCTGGCACTGGTATTTCAATCCCCAACGCGATGTGCCTAAAGCGGCAACCGACGTGCACGGCCTGACGGCGCAATTCCTCGCGGACAAGCCGCTGTTCGGCGATATGGCGCAAGAAATCCTCGATGCGCTCGGCGATGCCCGGCTCATCATCCACAACGCGCCATTCGATATGGGCTTTCTCAACCACGAGTTCGGCCGCCTCGGGCACGCGCCGCTGAGCTTCGACCGCGTCACCGACACGCTGGCGCTGGCGAGGCGCAAGCACCCCGGCAGTCCGAATAATCTCGACGCGCTTTGCCGCCGCTACGGGATCGACAACTCCACGCGCACCAAGCACGGCGCTTTGCTTGACAGCGAGCTGCTGGCCGACGTTTACCTGCGCCTGATCGGCGCCGAACAGGCGGGGCTCAATTTTGCTTCGCAGGCAGAAAGCGACGCCATCGAAGTCGAGACAACCGCCCAGATCCGGCCCACGCCCTTGCCGCCGCTCTTATCCCCGGAAGAAGAGGCGGCTCATGCCGAATTTGTCACCTCGCTAGGACAAAAGGCGATTTGGAACCGCTATTTGCAAAAGGATGCGCAGGGTGCGGCGTAGAGCGCGATAGCTCAATTCGAGCGTCGCTCCCCTCACCCTGTCCTTCTCCCCGCAAGCTCGCCTCGGCGAGCTTGCATCTTAGCGTGGCCGCATCCGCAAGCGGATGCGGCTGGAGAAGGGACCCCTGAACTGCCCGCTGCGGAAATTCGGGCGTTCCCTCTCCCATGGGGAGAGGGGCAGGGTGAGGGGAGCGACGCTAATTCAGTATCAAAGCCCGGCGGCATTATTTCCAGCGTTCGATCTCGGCGATCTCCGCTTCGGGCCTGCTTGTGACAATACTGCGCTCGCCAAGGAAGACTTCGCCGCTTTCGCCATCGATGGAAAGCCAATCGCCCTCCCGGATGACCTGCCCCCCGATTTCCGCCTGCCGCGCCGCCGCGTCGACGGCGAGGCCGGGGCAGCCCACCACACATGCCTTACCCAGCTGGCGGGCAACCACGGCGGCATGAGCGGTCCGCCCTCCGCTAGCCGTCAAGATTCCAGCCGCGACCGCGAAGCCCGCGACATCGGCCGTTGATGTATCGGGCCGGATGAGGATCACAGGCCCCTCGCCCCGCGAGGAAATCTCCGTCGCTCGTGCGCTTTCGAATACAGCCTTCCCGCTGGCGACGCCCGCCGATGCGGGCGTGCCGGCAGCAAGCGCCGCGGCCTCACCCTCGAAGCGCGTGACTGACGCGGCGTCAAAATCCATCCCGGCGGCGCGCTTGGCCCCTTCGCTTTCGCCGATCGCTCCCTCGCGCACCAAATCGATCAACACCCGTAGCGCTGCCCTGGGTGTCCGCTTGGCGGGCCGGGTTTGCAGAAAATAGAGCGTGCCGTCCTCAACCGTGAACTCGATGTCCTGCATATCGCCGAAATGGCTTTCCAGGCGCGCAGCCCCGTCTTCGAGCGCATTCGCGGCTTCCGGCAGGCGCTCCTTGAAATACTCCGGATGGCTCAAGGTTCTGCGCCCGGAGACAACGTCCTCGCCTTGCGCGTCGAATAGAAAATCGGCGTAAAGGCTCTTGGCTCCCGTCGCCGGGTTGCGGGTGAAAGCGACGCCCGCGCCAGACCTTCCGCCGCCATTCCCGAACACCATGGCCTGCACGGTGACCGCAGTGCCGGCCAGCTTATTCAGTTTGTTGAGGCGCCGGTATTCGTGCGCCCGTTCACTTTCCCAAGAACGGTAGACGGCCTTGGCGGCGGTTTCGAGCTGGAGGCGTGGGTCAACCGGGACCGGCTGCCCCAAGAGGTCCGCGGCCTCGTCCAGAAAAATCGCGGTAAGGCGCTCCAGCGTCTCCGGATCGAGTTCCGCCTCGCCTTCGATACCCTCCGCCCTCATGACCGCGGCAAGCTGGGTGGCAAAGGCTTCGGCGCCGATATTGCCGGTGACTTCGGTATATGACTGCACGAAGCGGCGGTAGCTATCCCAGGCGAGACGCGGATTGCCGGTAAGCCGGATCAGGCCATGCACGGTTTTTGGGGTCATGCCCGCGTTCAGGATGGTGTCGAGCATCCCGGGCATGGAGCGCGCGGCGCCTGAGCGCACCGAGACCAGAAGCGGAACGCGGGCATCGCCAAAAAGGCGCCCCGTTGCACGTTCCAACTCGCCGATGCCCTTGGCTAACAGCCGGCCAAGCAGCTCTTCGGCCCGATTGTCGCCGGCGTTTATGGGACCGCAAAGCCGCGTGGAAATGACAAACGCCGGGGGAACCTTCAGTCCGAGCTTTGCCATTTGCCAGAGGTTCGCAGCCTTCGAGCCGGCCAGCTCCGCCGTGAGTGGCGCTGCTTCGTCACCGGCGCCGATGATAAAAAGATCGTTTTCAGCGGAAAGTGTCCTCATGCCGGAAGCTCCCCAAGCACCCGGTCGCGCAAGGAAAAAGCCGCATGAGCCAAATAGTCCGTGGCGGTTTCGAGCGCCTTGGCAATCTCCATCCTTAAAATAAGCATGCGCGGATCGGACTTGCTGGAAATAAACGCAGCCATCGCGTTTCTCAGGGCCTCGTCCGCCTTTCGCTCTTCAATCATAACCGCGTCGAGGGCGCGTAGCGCGTCCGTAACATCGGCCTGGAACCCCTCCGGCAGAGCATGGATTGCTTCCACCGCGCGAATCATTTGCGCTATGCTTTCCACGGCAATCTCCGCGAGACCTGCGAGCGGCTGGGTATCGCCGTTGTTTGCTCCGCCTTCATGCGCCAGGCTCAGGAAAAAAGCAGCTTCCTCAAGTGCGTCGTTCGCATCCTCGGCACTGTTGGCCGCCGCCTTGACCGGTTCGCCAGAGGCTGCGAGGCGGGCTCCGATCGCGCGCGCTTCCAAGGTCAGCGCGTCGGCCTTGTGCTCCAGGCGCCGGGCCTGGTCCGCCAGCGTGACACCGCCAGCAGGCAGACCGTCCCGGATCGCGTCCAGGATCAAGCCCGCCATCATCCTTGAGAGCCCGAGATGCCGGCCGATGACCGTCAGCAGTGACGCTTCCATGGACTCGAATTGCGAGGCGAACTTCGCCTGGATTTCGTCTTTCAACAGGCGGACGGAACGCCCTTGGGATAGGCCCTCGCTGGCTACCCTCAGGGTGTCCTTCAAGAACTCGGCCGTTTCTTTGGCACCTAGCGCCTGATCCAGCCGCGTGCCATAGGGAACGTGGCCCGCATTCCCGCCGCGGATTGCCTCATAAATCAGTTCGGCGCCGCCAAGCTCCAGGAAGGCCCGGTGTCCGCAATCCTGGGCGGCGGCCCAGCGCAATACGCCAATCGCTGCGTCGTCGTCCACGAAATTGCGCAATGCTTTCCTGGCCTTGTTCCAATCGATCATGAAGACCAGCCTGGAGCCGAGATAGTCCAGAAAGCCCTCGACTTGAGCCGCATCCTTCGCGTTGTAACGGCCCGTCACCAGCAGGAACTGACCCTTCTTGCCAAGGTTTTGCGCGCTCTTCTCCGCGAGCCTGCTCCATTCCACGTCCTTTCCGTCGAACAGGCGCATGAAGAACTGCGTCCGCTTGCGATGAATGTCGGTGTAGGTGATCGTTATCGTGAAACCCTCGGCATGGATGACGAGCACATGCGCATCCGTGGTGCCGATGTCGTTTTGAATGATGAGGCGCTCGCCCGACCGCGCCGCCGTCGTGCCGAGGCCCGGATGGCCGAAAGCCAGGCCGCGCGTTCTATTCAGGCCGCGCATAAACGCTTCGACCCGGCGCTTTTCCAGCGGCCCAAGCCCATGCACGCGCGCCCCGGCCACGATTTCAACAGCCGTCTCCGCCTGGAGCCGGTTGAGCGCCTTGTGTATATCCATGATCAGAAGATGCTCGCTGTCATCGCCGCCCGCGCGAGCGGAAGTAATGCCGCCAATCGCGGATTGCGTCAGCACATCGCCTTCCACCTGCGGTGTAGCAGTTCGCAAGCCTTCGAGGCGTTTGGCGAACTCTTCCCCTTTTTCATGGTTTGCGATCCGGATCGGCACCGTCATTGCATCGATGTCGGCATAAAGCCCCGAGAGCAGCGCCCCCGCGCCTGGAATAGCGAATTGGCTGCCGTCCAAAGCGTGCGCGTCTCTTACGGTTGCCGCGAAAACCGGCTGATCGAGCCCGGCGGCGCGCCGTTCCGCGTCGAGCGTATGCGGTGGCGAGGCTGGGTTTTGCGCGTGCGCGGCCGCTTCCTGCAGCAGCGTCATGCGCACCTTCGCCCGGTCATTGGCTCCAAGAGCAGCAGCCAACAGCTCGGGAAGCAAGACTTGCGCCTCTCCGAGATGCTCGACAATTTGAACCTTGGCGGTCATGAAAGGGCTCACATCGGTCCAGGTTGTATTTACGGCGGCGCTCGCGCGCATTCTTTGCGGCAAATCAATGATGCCTACAAACATGCTTCTGCCACGCTTTCGCCTTAACGCTATCGCTCAAAATCCGAATGTTGTATGAACGTCGCAACTTTGGTGCCGGAGACGGCGCATTTGAACCGAAACAGCGTATCCTCACACTAAACTCACTGACTAACGATCCACCGCATAAAGAGGGTAAAATAGATGCGTACCATGAACCTTGGCATGCCCGCTCGATTTGCCATGGCGCTGCTGTTCGCGCTCCCGGTCTCCACCGCCGCTCTCGCTGAGGGCGCCACCCCTTTTGCTCAGCTCGCCGGGAGCTGGCACGGCGGGGGCCAGGTCAAGTATAACGATGGAAGCAACGAACGCCTGTCTTGCCGCGGAAGTTACAGCCAGAAGTCGGGAGGCAGCGAGCTGACGCTCACGATCCGCTGCCAGTCGCCAAGTAACAAGATCGATATGAAGAGCGATATCTCCTCCGAAGGCGGCCGGCTGAGCGGCCATTGGAGCGAACGGAATTTCGGTCTTGAAGGCGATGTCGACGGCAGTGCGGGAACCAACAAGTTCACCGTGCGGATATCGGGTCAGCTTCAAGGATCGATGACAGTCTCAGTGAGCGGCTCGACCCATAACGTCAGCATATCGACGGGCGGGCCTGGTTTCAAAAGCGTTTCCATCGCTTTTTCTCGCGGCTAAAGCGGAGCAGTAATAATGGATGCGGCGCCGTCGCTAAATCTCCAGTCTGAAGCGGGACGGACACGAGCTGGCGGCTGCGGGGGCGTGGACGGCCGTTCACGCCGGCGATCTTGAAGCGGTGATCGGGCTGGCGGCGCAGCAAACGTCGGCGGTACGCGACGTTTCCATCGACATGAACAATGTCGGAGCATTCGACACTTACGGCGCCTGGCTTCTCGAACGCTTGATCCGCGACAGATTGCGCGCTGGCCTGCACACCGAGATCGCAGGCTTGCGCGACGAGTACCAAGGGCTCTTGCGCGATGTCCACGATGTCAACCGGGAGGAGATCGAGAAACCCGGGAGAGACGGGCTCGCCGGCGCCTTCGAACGTTACGCCGACGGCGTGATCGCGTTCGTCAACGGTACGCTTCCGTTTCTGCACATGCTGGGAGCCATCGGTCTGGCCCTGCTGCGGGTCATCCGCAACCCTAAGCACTTCCGCCTCACCTCGGCCATCCACCAGCTCGACCGGGTCGGCTGGCAGGCCGCGCCGATCATCATCCTGATTACCTTCCTCATCGGCTGCATCATCGCGCAGCAAGGCTTCTTCCACTTCCGCAAGTTCGGCGCCGAGAACTATGTGGTCGACATGGTCGGCATTCTGATCTCGCGCGAAATCGGCGTGCTGCTCGTCACCATCATGGTGGCCGGCCGGTCCGGCAGCTCCTACACCGCCGAGCTTGGTTCGATGAAGATGCGCGAGGAAATCGACGCCTTGCGAACCATGGGCCTCGACCCTGTCGAGGTGCTCATCCTCCCGCGCGTGCTCGCTCTCGTCATCGCGGTGCCGGCGCTGAGCTTTCTTGGCTTATTGGCGGCACTTTACGGGGGCGGCCTTGTAGCATGGCTTTACGCTGGGATGAGCCCGGATATTTTCATCCAGCGCCTGCACGACGCCGTCACGGTCACCCACTTCAAAGTGGGGATAATCAAAGCACCATTCATGGCTCTGGTCATAGGCGTTATCGCCTGCACGGAGGGGCTGCGGGTTAAGGGAAGCTCCGAGTCGCTCGGACAGCAAACGACGATGTCCGTCGTAAAATCGATCTTCCTTGTCATCGTCCTGGACGGTCTTTTCGCTATCTTCTTCGCAAGCATTGGGATGTGAAGATGAGCGCGAGCACTAAGGCTGTTATTTCAATACGCAATCTTACCGTGGGCTTTGGGGACGTGACGATCCTCAAGGAGCTTTCGCTCGACGTTTTCCGTGGCGAAATTCTGGGCGTGGTTGGCGGTTCGGGCGCCGGCAAAACGGTGCTGATGCGCACCATCATCGGCTTGCTGCCCAGGCAGGGCGGCAGCATCGAAGTTTTCGGAACGGACCAGGACCGGGCAACCGAAGAAGAGTTCCGTGCCGTCCAGCGCCGCTGGGGCATACTTTTCCAGCAAGGCGCCCTGTTCTCGTCGCTCACCGCGCGGCAGAACGTGCAGTTCCCTATGCGGGAATATCTCAAACTGCCCGAACGGCTCATGGACGAGATTGCCACCGCCAAGCTTGAAATGGTGGGCCTCAAGGCCGCCGACGGCGATAAATTCCCCGCCGAGCTTTCGGGCGGCATGACCAAGCGCGTTGCTCTGGCGCGCGCTCTGGCCCTCGATCCCGAGATCGTATTCCTCGACGAGCCGACATCCGGCCTCGACCCCATAGCAGCGGCCGAATTCGACGATCTCATTCTGACGCTCAAGCGCACGCTTGGCCTGACGGTTTACATGGTGACGCACGACCTGGACAGCCTTTACCGTGCCACCGACCGGGTTGCCGCCTTGGCCGATGGCAAGGTCGTTGCGCAGGGTCCCATCGACACCATGCTTCTTTCAAATCATCCCTGGGTGAAATCCTATTTTCAAGGCCAGAGGGGCCGCGGAATGGCCCAGGCCGCGCATGCAAAGATACAGGGCTAGATCCAATGGAAATCAGGGCGCGATACGTTTTAGTTGGGCTTTTTACGCTGGCCGTCATAGCCGGGGGCTTCGTTTTCGTTTACTGGCTTCAAACCGCGGGCGGCGTCGGCAAGCGGACGAGCTACGACATACATTTCAACAATACGGTTTCTGGGCTCTTGAGGGGCTCTCCCGTTTTGTTCAACGGCATCCGCGTGGGCGAGGTCACGGGTTTGCGGCTGGTTCCGGACAATCCGCGTGCCGTGGATGCCACGATCGCCATCGACGAGCACACGCCGGTCCGGTCCGATACCCTGGTTTCGCTCGAATTCCAGGGATTGACTGGCGTCGCCGTTGTCACGCTGACTGGCGGGTCCGAGAATGCTCCGGCCCCGTCCGCGCCGCTGCAGGGCGGCCGTCCAGTGCTGACCGCGAGCGAAGCCGCGGGTGAATCCATGAGCGAGTCCGCCCGCCGGGTTCTTGGCCGGCTCGACAAAATCCTCGCCGACAACACAACCGATGTGCGCAACATCATCTCGAACCTCTCGACGTTCTCGGACGCTTTGGGACGGAATTCCAGCAAGGTCGATGGCATCGTCGCGGGTCTTGAGCGGATGACCGCGGGCGGCAAAGGCTCCGGCATTTTCTATAGCCTGAACGCCGTCCCCGCCCCCGCCAATCCCGCGCCGCTCGGAAAGCAGGTAGCCGTGGCCGACCCCACGGCGCTGATGGCTTACGACTCCGAGAAAGTTCTTTCGCAAGGCCAGGCTGGGCAGGTTGAATCGCTCAACAATTTGAAATGGGCCGACACGGTTCCGAAGCTTGTGCAGGCGAAGATCGTGCAAAGCTTCGAGAACGCCGGCGCTCTTGGCGAGGTAAACCGTCCCATCGACGGGTCTACGCCGGATTATCAACTTCTGACGGAGATCCGGCGCTTCCAGATCGTGCAAGGACCGCAGCCTGTGGCCGAGGCTGAGATCAGCGCAAAGCTCGTTGGAAGCGACGGCCATATCGTAGCCGCCCGCGTGTTCAGCGCGAAGGAACCGGTTCAATCGAAAGAGGACGCCGAAGCTGCCCGCGCGCTAAGCACCGCGTTCGGGGGCATCGTCACAAATCTCATCGCTTGGACCAGAGAGTCGCTTGCCGCGCCGGCAGTCAAAGAGCCGGCTGGCGAGCATGCGGAAAACGAGAAAGCGGAGAGCAAGGAAAGGAAGCGCCCTTCTCGCTCGCGCTGACCGGGGCCGTATCAATTTGGGCACCGGCTCCCGTCCGGTTTGCGAATACGTCAAACTGGCTAGGCTCGGCCGTAGCGAAAGACCCCCCTCACTCTGTCTCTCTCCCCAAGGGGAGAGAGGACGCCTGAACTACCCTCCGCCTTAGAGCCTATCCGCTTTTGATGGAATCAAAAGCTGGCTCTAACTTTTTGTTTTGTCGTGCGTCTTTCGGGAAAACCGCTTCACACTTTTCCGGGCGCACTCCAGTGATAGGGCCGCAGCCTGCTCCCTCTCCCCTTGGGGAGAGGGCCGGGGTGAGGGGGTCTTAAGCCGCGATTTCCGATTTCGCCAGCTCCACGTCGAGCCATTCCATCGCATCGGCGGGATCGCACTCAGCTGCCTCCTCGTAAAGCTTGGTGGCCTCCTCCAGCCTGACTTTGCCGAACAGTATTGCCAGCCCATTGGCGTATTCGATGCGTGCGATTGCGGAGTCTGGATGCAGGTTCAGCGCGGCCTGGAAATTCTCAAGCGCCGCCTCCTTGCTCGCTCCGAAGGTGAGCCGCGCCGCGAGCTGCCCCATCTTGTTGACGACATTCGCATGATAAGCGCCGAGCGCGATGTGGGCGTCCGCGTGCTTGGGCTCGATCCGCACTGCCTTCTCCAGGCTGTCCTTGATCTTTCCGCCATGCCCTTCGGCGAGCGCCTTGGCAACCGAAATGCCCTGGCTGTAGCGCCCCAGCGCCTGCGCGTGGAAATACCAAGCGTTGGCCAGGGCTGGCGCGGAATGCTGCAGCACCTCGCCCCGGTGAACGGAGTCCAGGAAGAGCGCCAGCTTGCGCTCCTTGTCCTCTTCGAGATAGGTGGCGTAAATGTTGGCGGCTTTATTCGCGACGCCGTAGCCAAGCCGGCCTAGCGATAGGCCAAGCTCCACCGCTTTCTGAAAGTCGCCCCGGTGATAGGCCCGCCACGCTTCTTGCAAACCCTCCGCCACTTCGGCCGCTGGAACCTTGGTTTTCAGCTCGGGATAGGTCTCAAACAGCTTTTTGACGCATGCGGCATCGGGAAACGGCTCGCAATCGCCCAGGTGGAGGCGCGGCCAGTGCTTCTCAAGCGCCGGTCTTGGATAGTCGAAATCCTCGTCGCTACCCGGAAAACTTTTCCATTTCGGCTGCTTGGTTGCCATGCTCTGCTCCTTCAGGATCCAGGTATTGTTGCGATAGGTGCTCGAATAGCGCGCGTGCATCGGGCGCCAGATAGGGATTCGCCAGCGAGAGCGCACTGACGATGCCTTGGGCAAGCGTTCCGCTGTCCGGCGGCTGGCGCGGATGAAGAACGAATTGATATGACAACCAATAGGTTGCAATCATGATCATGTTCCCGGCAAGCGCCCGGCACTCCGCCTGGCCGGCGCGCAGCGCGCCCGTTGCCGCAAGCCCCTCCAACAGCGCCGCCGCGGTTTGTACCTGCTGGACCAGAATACGCTGGAATTGCGTCTCGATTATGCGGTGCCGCGACAGTAGCTCGTTAAGGTCGCGGTAGAGGAAGCGGTACTTGAAAACGATTTCGAAGGTCAAATGGAGGAAAAGCCAAAGATCCTCCGCGTTCACGGGCCGGCCTTCTGGCGCCGCGAGCGTGTGGACGATCTCATGCTCGAACTCAGCGAAAAGAGCTTCGACGATCTTTTCCTTCGAGGCGTAGTGATAGTGAAGGTTGCCAGGGCTGATACCGGTATCCGCCGCGATGGCCGAGGCAGTGATGCTCGGCTCGCCAAAGCGGTTGAAGAGCAAAAGCGCCGCCTGGACGATGCGTCTGGCCGTTTGCCGCTTCGGCTTGTACTCTGTCAGCCCCGCGCCTTTCATGCGATAATTGATGCTATTCCCATGGGTGATTGCGTAATGAGAGAGGGCATTACCCCTCATCCTGTCCTTCTCCCAATGGGAGAAGGGACCCCTGAATTGTCCGCAACGAGAGTTCTGGCGTCCCCTCTCCCCCATCCGCATTCGCTTGCGAATGCGGACGCTAATAGTTGCAAGCTCGCCAAGGCGAGCTTGCTGAGAGGGACAGGGTGAGGGGTGGAACCCTCTTTCATTACGCTATCCTTCGCCAAGCTCGGCCCCATTGGTGTCATGCCTCGGGTAACTTGAGCAGCGGCTCAAGCCTGCCCAAGGTTTCGGTAAGCGTTTGCAAAGCCGATTGAAGGCTTGAACCGTTTTCCGCCGCCTGTGGCAGGAGCGTGCGCCTTGGGTCTCTCAACACGGCCTCGTCGAGGATCAAGCCATGCCGCGCCAGGATGGGCTTGAGAACCCCTGCCCTGCGAAGCAGGTCCGCGCGCGTCTGCTGGTAGGCGTGCTCGCACAGCCGGCGCCGGTCCGCATAGCTGAATACATTCACGAAAAACATTTCCCCGTCGTCCTGGCGCGGTTCGATGAGGACGATATCCGCGCCGGGATAGATATGCCGGTAGCGCTCCATCCCAACCTTCATGCGGGAGTGAATGAGCGAGCGGAACGTTTGCGACAGAACCGCCAGCAGCCCGCCATTAGCGAGGCTCTCCGTCCCATCCCGGCCAGCCGGCGGATCGGCCTTATAGGGCACGATGGGATTGAAGGCGAAAAGCAGCTGCACCCCATCTTTGAGTGCCACCGAAGCGTTAAGCGTCCTTTGCAGCGCGCCGTCGACGTAATAGCGGCCATTGATCTTGACCGGCGGAAACAGCCCAGGCAGCGCGGCGCTCGCCTGCACGGCGCTCGATATGGGCACGTCGTCCCATCCGGGCGAGCCGAAGGTGACAAGCTCCGAACTATCGAGATCGGTCGCGACTATGTAGAGCTTGCGCCGGAGTTTGCGGAAATCGTCAGGAAAGCCGCGCGACGAGGCCAGGCGGCGCAAATACGCCTGCAGCGGAGCGCTATCGAAGAGGCCCGCCGGCAGGGCTTGCACGAGGCGCCGCAGCGAAGCAGCAGCCTTCCTGTTGTGCCCGCCACGCAGATAATCCGCAAGGCCGGATGTCAACAGCCGCGGAATTGCGGCGATGCGCCGTCCGTATTCTCCGAACGCGGGTTTTAGCAGAACCTCGGGCTCGAAGGGGTCGTCGTCCTTATCGGATTCGATGAACATGCGGTGCATCGCGCGCGGCGAAAGGCCATTGGCGAGGCCTGAGGCGAAGAAGGCTCCCGAGCTGACGCCAACGAAGACGCTGCTATCGGTCAGCCGGAAGCCGCGCAGCGCTTCGTCGAGCGCCATCAGCGCACCCACCTCGTAAATCCCGCCCAAGGGACCGCCGCCTGCCAGGGCGATGCCGATTTGCAGGCGGTTTCTTTCTGCGGGGGTGTTCGTCTCAGGCATCGCCGGATTAAGCCTTTGTCAGGTTTAGGTATGAGCGCGAGCCGGCGCTTTCTTCGCCACCGGCACCTCTTTGTGCTTTGTGCCGCCTTCCTCCAGGGCGTGTGACAGCTTTGTGGTGGCCTTGGTCAGCTCCTCCACCCGCTTCGTAAGCACATCGATGTCGTGCTTGGTTGGCACGTTCAGGCTGGTCAGCGCGCGGGAAACGCGGTCTACAAATACCTGCTCAAGCTTGTCCCAAGTTCCCGTCGCTTTCGTGCGCGCGTCCGTAATCGCTTCTTGCGCGGACTTCGAGGCGCGGTTCTGCACGGCTTCGCCTTCCTTCACGAGGGCGTCGAACAGCTTCCCGCCCTCCTCTTGGGCTTTGGCAAACGCGCCAAGTCCGGCCAGCCAGATATTCGTCGCGGAATCGCGGATCGTTACGGCAAGGTTGCTTTCGCCGCCTTGACCGGCAAGCTCATTCAGCTTCTTGACCATGATGTTCTCCCATCTCTCTCGCATTGGCGAGCGCTATCTTTATAATTGAACTTATATTCCCAAGAGGGCACGGGACGATTGACTTTCGTCAAAAACTTTTAGGGTTTGGCGCCTAATCATCCAGTGAAACCTAAGGAATACCTTCAGGCCAAAGAGGGGGAGCTTGCCATGATTTACTTCGTCACCGGCGCCAGCGGCTTTATCGGCAAGCGTCTGGTGCGCACGCTTTTGGCGCGGAGCCAGGCTACCGTCTATTTCCTGATGCGCGATGCATCGCCGGCGCGCATCGAGGTCTTGCGCAAATATTGGCATGCGACCGCAAAGCGTGCCATTCCGCTGAAAGGCGATATAAACCAACCTGGGCTCGGGCTTTCCAAGGATGACATCGAGACCCTGAAGAACAGGGTCGATCATTTCTTCCATCTGGCTGCGATCTACGACCTGAACGCCGATCCCGAAAAGGAGATGGCGACGAACATCGAGGGCACGCGGAACGCCGTCCGCCTTGCGGAAACGATTGGCTCGGGCCGGTTCCACCATTTCAGTTCGATCGCGGCGGTTGGGCTCTACGAGGGCACTTTCCGCGAGGATATGTTCGAACAGGCCCGCCACCTCGACCACCCTTATTTCGCGAGCAAGCACGAGTCCGAAAAGGTGGTGCGCCAGGAGTGCAGCGTGCCTTGGCGGATTTACCGGCCCGGCATCGTCGTCGGCGACTCGGAAACCGGCGAGATGGATAAGATCGACGGGCCGTATTATTTCTTCGGCCTAATCAAGAGGATGCGAGCCATCCTGCCGCCATGGCTGCCCGTGGTTGGGATCGAGAGCGGCCGCATCAATCTGGTTCCCGTCGATTTCGTCGTGGCTGCCGTCAATCACATCGCGCACGCTGCCGGCCAGGATGGGAAGTGCTTCCACCTCACCGATCCGCATCCCTACCGCGTGGGCGATGTACTCGCCATGTTCGCCAAGGCCGGCCACGCGCCCGATATTGGCATGCGCCTTAACCTGGGTTTGCTGCGGATGCTGCCGGCGCCGCTTGTGAAGGGGCTATCGGCGCTCCCAGTGCTGAAGCGGCTCCGCACCGCCGTCATGCGCGACTTGAAGCTTCCGGACAGCGTCTTCACCTTGCTGAGCTACCCCACCCGCTTCGACAACCGCGAAGCCGTGAGCCTGCTCGAACCGGCGGGCATCCGCGTGCCGCGCCTGGAAGACTACGCCTGGAAGCTCTGGGACTATTGGGAGCGCCACCTCGATCCCGCCCTCGTCACCGGCAAGACGCTCCATGCGCAACTCCAAGGCAAGGTTGTTCTCATCACGGGCGGCTCCTCGGGCATCGGCAAAGCGGCCGCGTTCAAGCTTGCGGAGGCCGGCGCCAAGGTCCTCATCGCGGCGCGCGACCCCGAAAAGCTTGAAGCCGCAAAACAGGAGGCCGCGGCGCGCGGCCTGACCCTCATCGCCCATGCCGCCGACATCACGGACCCCGATCGATGCGCCGCGCTCGCGAAATGGGTGCTGGAAGAGCATGGCGGCGCGGACATTCTCATCAACAACGCCGGCCGCTCCATCCGCCGGGGCATCGCCGAATCCGACAGACCGCATGCACGATTTCGAGCGCACCATGCAGCTCAACTATTTCGCCTCGGTCCGGCTCACCCTGTCGCTCCTTCCGAAGATGACGGAGAAAGGCGATGGCCATGTCATCAATATCTCGTCCATCGGCGTGCTCACCAGCGCGCCCCGCTTCTCCGCCTATGTCGCCTCGAAAGCGGCGCTCGAAGCCTGGACGCGCTGCGCTGCCGCGGAATATTACGAGCGCGGCGTGCATTTCACCGTCATAAACTTCCCGCTCGTGCGCACGCCCATGATCTCGCCCACGAAAATCTACGATCAGGCGCAGGTGCTTACGCCCGAGCAGGCGGCCGGCATGATCGCTGAGGCCATCGTCAACCGGCCAACGCGCCTCGCCACGGGGCTCGGTTCTTTCGGGCAGGTCGTGCAGGCCACCGCGCCAAGGCTGGGGCTGATCGTGAACAACCTGCTATTCCAGGTTTTCCCGGAGACGCCGGCGAAAAACGGCGATGGCGGCGCGCCCGAAACCCAGCTCACGCCGGACCAGATCGCCTTCTCAACCCTGTTCCCCGGCATTCATGTTTGACAGCAAGCCGGGCTGAATAGCCCCCGGGTGTCATCCTGGACGAACTCCTCGATCAAATCCTCGCAAACGCTCAAGCCCGGCGCACGCTTAACGCGATATTAGCAGAGAGTGGCCTACACCAGACCATCGACAAGCTCGACAGGAAGCGCAGCGGAAAATGGTAGCGGCTTTCGTCGCCATGGCGCAGCAGCAGCAGGAAGCGAAACCGGTACCTACCGAAGCCGCCGCTCCCGAGCTGCCGGTCATCCCGGACGACGTTCTCGATCAAATCCTTGCAAATGCTCTAGCCTTGCAGGCGCTGAACGTGATGCTGAGAGAGGCTGACATAGACGAGACCATCGGCCAGCTCGACAGGGAAGCGCAGCGGAAAGCGGTGGCGGCTTTCATCCTTAAGGCGTGGCAGCAGCAGGAAGCGAAAGACGCCGGCGGTGCCGGGCCGGAGTTTCCGGAAGTTTCCGACGACCTTGTGCTGTTCATCTTCGCCGAGGCGCGGCTCCAAGACCAGCTTCGCGACATCATGCGGCAGCTCAATCTGAGCGGCGAGCCCGGCAATTTGCCGTTCGAGACGAAGCGCGCTGTCGTTGCCGCCCTGATGGAGCAAAGCGGGGGGCAGCCGAGAGTACGGCAAGCCAAGGCGCCGGCGGATGCCGCCAAGAAGGGCAGCAGCTGGTGGCCTTTCTGGCGGAAGCATTAGCCGCACGCCGCGGCGCGGGAATGACGCTAGGTTAAAAGCTCGAACCGTCACAGCTTAAGGAAAGGTTACCGCAAGTAAATGCCCTACCATGGTTAATGCCGGCATGGTAAACACGCGGGTTTCATATTTTTCGCCGCCGCATTTTTGCGAATCTTTTCCCGTTTTCGGCCGGATTCCACGTTTCCAAAATCCGTTTAAATATAGTCGCAGTTCGCAAATTAACTAAAAAACGCACATCGCGCCTGGTAGACAACATCTCCACTGCCAAATATTACACATAAGAATCAGCACGGTAGCGCGCTTAATCTGTCGGAAAGGCGCATTGAAGTATTTTCGTGCTCAGAGAGAAACGGCCGCCTGCGCCATGATTCGGCACAGTATTGGTTAACAGAGCGGCAATCGTGAGGCTTGAGTGCGATGGGGAAATTGTTCGCGTCCGCCGGTCCCGGCAAGTCAGCTCAGCTCTTGAAGGAGGATCTTCAGAACCCGCCCGGAGAAAACGAAAGACAGATGGCCGAGGCCCGCCAGGGCGATTTCCTGGGAGCCGTCGAGGCGGCTCGAAGTTTGCGGCGCGATGAAATTGTCGTCCGCGCTCCAGACATTGACGAACGGCACCGGGATCACTTCGCCCTCCGCAAGCGCGCCGAGCCAGGCCGACCCCGGCTGCATTTCGCGGGCATTGCGGCCGGGCCCCAGATAGGCGAGGCGGGTTCCATGATGCGGGCAAGCCAGCGTTACGACCTTCGCCACGCGCGCGCTCCCATGCTGCTTGAGGTAGGCGCGCGCGGTCAGGCCACCCATGCTGTGGGTGACGAGGATAAGCCTGCCGCCGGCGCTACCGCCGAGAAAGTCCTCAACGTCCCGGTGCAGCTGCGCGGCGAGCGCGTCGATGCTTGCGAAGGGCGGCTCAAGGCTCACCGCCGCCGCGCGGATACCGTGCCAGCGCAGCTTCCGCAGCATCCACCACCAAAGGCCGCGATTGCAGGTATAGCCATGCACGAGCAGCACCGGCAGCATGTTTCCCAAGAGCGGGCTTTGCCCGGCGGCGCCCATGAACAGCCTATGGAAGGGCTGGATGAGGGCGAAGAGCGCAAAGTAGGCGGTGCATTCGGCGGCGATTGTGGCGCATCGCGCGAGGAAGCCAAGCGGCTCATTCCCAGCGCCCTCGCACGCCCCCGGCCAAGCAATGGCGAAGGTAATGAGAATCAAGGCTGCGTGGAGTGCGAACAAAACGGCGATGGAGAGCGCGGCGGCGTATGCGATGCCCGCCCCGAAGAGCTGAGCGGCTATGAAAACGCCAATAAATTCAATCGCTAATTTCCAGCGAAGCGCGGCCGCTACCATCGGCATTTCTCATGTTGAAGCGGATTGAGCTTAAGCGTAGTAACAGACGCAAACATCTTCAATTAGGCAACTGTAACATTAACGCTTGGAAATGATAACGTTGAATGCAATCTTGACAATTGATTAGATCTGATCGAAAATGATTAGCAGAATAGCTTTAGGCGAGCGCAATATGGGTTATATCGACAGGAATCTCCTGCCCGGCGAGCGTGTTGTATATCGAACTAAACTGCATTGGGTTGAATATGCTGTTAAGATGTTCTGGTTTCTTTTAGCGGGTGTCATTGTCACAGTGCCGTTGTTGATCGTTTATCATGGAAAAGAACCGCTCTGGATAATCGCATCGCCCATCGCTATATTCGGTTTTGCGGGGTTCCTGGTCGCCAAGATTGTAGTAATAACGTCAGAATTCGCGGTAACAAATAACCGCGTTCTGGTAAAAGTTGGATTCATCCGCCGGCGCTCCATCGAAATCGTGCTGCCGCAGGTCGAGGGCATCGGCGTCGATCAGGGGATTATTGGAAGAATTCTCGGCTTCGGCACAATCGTAGTTTCGGGCACGGGCACGACGAGAGAGTTCTTCATCCGCATCAGCAATCCGCTTGAGTTCCGGCGCCAAGTGCAGGTCAACGCCAGGGCGCACGAGGCCATCTCCGGAACGATCTAAGAGCCGGATATCGAGGTTCCCGCGCGCTCGATTGTCACCGTGCCCTTGTCCGTAGGGAACGAGAGACGCTCGACCAGCCAGAATTTCGGCTTGGAGACCTTCGAGAAGATGATCTCCAGCTCGATTTTCTGGAAGGGCTCACCCGGAATAGCGGCGTAATCCGCTTCGCAGACCACGATGTCGTGCGCTTTTTGAGCGTCGTCTCCGGGCTTCTGATGCAGGCTCAGGTCGAAACGGGCGCGCCCGGTGAAAATCGGCAGCACATGATTGCAAGGATTGCCGGACGCCGACTGCGGCTTGAGGGACGTGGCAAGCAGCGCCGAGAGGGGGTCGAAAACGCCTCGCAAACGGGGATTGATCGTTGTCTCAGACCCGTCCTCCCCTTTGAAATTGACGTCGATTGTGCCCTGCTCGCCGCCTGACAGAGCCAGTTGAAACCGTTCCGGCGTAAGCTTTGCGCCGGCTCTCGCGCCCGACGCCGTTCCCTGGATTTTTGTGCTCTCCAGCACGGTGCCAACGTCCGCCGAGACTGCAACCTCGTAATGCTTTGCGTCGAAGCTCGTGTGAAGTATCGCCTCTCCGGCGGGAATGCCGCCGAAGCTCACATTGTAGCGCGAAACCAAGACTTCCGCGTTTGCGCTCAAGGCGGGAGCCAAGGACGCAAGCAGAATCGCCGCAAGGCAAGGCACACGCAGAACTTGTCTGAAAGGTGATTTCATGGACGGCTGACAGTTACTCAACTTGAAACTGGGGCGGCGTTTGCCGTTCCTTGCCTGTAAGTTGCAGACTTCATTGTTCGAAATGTGAAGAAGTTGGACCTTTGCTGTGGTATATCGCCGCCGGGCCGATAGAGGCTACTGAAAAAGCCCGCGGCGGCCCGCTTAGGTGTCGAGAAAAGCGGCGATGGCGGGATCTTCCTTGAGCTGCCGCAGCTCATCCGCGCTTGGCAGTTGCGGTTTGTCGCGCGCGGCGTTCACCATGCAGAGAAAGCCGAAGGGCTCGCCGGCGCTGGCGCGGAACTGATGCCAGGTCATGGGCGGGATGAACACGAGGTCCGGCGCGCCGGCTTCGCGCACCTCGCCGCCAACAAGGCAGGTGCCACGCCCGCGAAAGATCATGACCGCATGGACATGCTCGTGCCGCTCCAGCGTCGAATGTCCGCCCGGCTGCATCTCGAAATAGCGCAGCTCGCAGCCTAGCTCGGGGCGCTGAAACAGCACCTGCCGGGTGATCGCTTTGAACGGCGCGCATCCCTCCTCCTTATAGGCGAGCAGTTCCACGCCTTCCCAGCGGAACCCGTCCTGCGCCGTCCGGATGTTCGGCCCCTCATCCATTGCCGCTTCCTTCGAAATGGCGGGCAACGCGCGCTTGCAGCGCCACGGCCTCCGCCGTCAGCCTATCGCCGGCCGACAGCAGGCTGCCGCCGATCAGCAGCATGGTCTCCGGCCCGTAGAAGTCCAGAATTTCGGGCACACGGTCCAGCATCATGCCGCCCGCAGGGCAAGGCATGGTGCGCTTCAGCGGCTGCCAGGGCCGCCGCGCCTCGTCCGCGATGCCCTTGCAAGTTTCGGGGCTGTAGCTGAAGCGCCCGCCGTGATTGGGGAAAATGGTCACGTCCGCGCCGAACAGCCGGAACAGCTTGCCAAGCAGCAACGGCGGCGCGATCCGCGCGGCGCCGCCCATGGCCGGATGCGCGAAAAACGCTGTGCCGGGGAAATCGCGCACCAGCCGGTTGAAGTTCGAGAGCCCGAGGATCATCGGCTCAACCATCACGGCCTCCAGGCCCTCCTCCATCGCGAGGTCAATCTGCGCGGCGGCCAGGTTCAGATCGCCGGAGATGTTCGGCACATAGGAGGTCAACAGGCCTGTATCGTCGCTGGCATGGCATACCGCGCCAGCGCAGGCGCGCACGCGCTCGGCGAACCGGCTATAGTTCTGATCGGCAAGCCCATGATCGTCCTTGATAAAATCGATACCGCCCGCCGCAAGGCGCCCCGCGAGCGCGCCCAGCTCCTCCGGCGGCAAGCCCTGCGGCTTCAACGCGGCGCAAGTAAGCGGCCGGTTTCCCGCGCCGCAAATTTTGCGCAAGCCGCTGATGCCATAGTTGGGTCCGCCGAAATTCGCCGCCATCGCGTCCGGGAACTCGGCATCGTGCAACGTCACATCTTCTTGGAGGCTCGTATTGCCGAACAGCATGTTGAGAAGCTGGCCAGCGTCGCATCCCGCGGTGGCGGCGGCAAGCCCTATGCGCACCTCGAACAGGCCCGCCTCAATCTCGCGGATTGCCTGCACCTCGCCAGCGATATCGCGCAGCACGGCCTCGCTGAAAATCGCGTCGCGAGGCAGCTCCACGCTTTGTTCCAACGCTATCGCTTGCGCCCTCGCCTCGATGGACGCCGCATCGTTCCGCACCCTGTAAACCGCGACCATGCGCTCCATGCTTTTTTCCTTTCGCGCCGCCGTCCCTATTTATCGTTCCGGATACGCTAATAACGTTATCCAGGATCGAAACTTCCGCCGCCGCCCTTGACGATCCCGTGTCCACACAACAGCACTGTGTGCCACCGCGCGCACGGATTAACAAGAAACCGGCCGTCTGGCTCTGACTTCTCCATAATTTGCAATTAGATGTATGGCACAAATGGAGAGGTTGATGAAGACGCCCTTCGAATATGACATTTTTATAAGCTATAGCCAGAAGGATCGTGCGGCGGCGGAGCGGCTGCACGCGGCCCTGGAAGCGCGGAAACTGAAGGTATGGCGTGACAAGCGGCTGACCGAGGCTCCCGCAAAGGATTTTATCGCGCAAATCGATCGGGCGCATGAGCGCTCCGCACGGGTGCTCGTGCTCTGGTCGCGCGCGTCCGCCGTGTCGGCGTGGGTCCTGGCAGAAGCGGAAAAAGCGCGCGTGGCCGGCAAAATCGTGCCGCTGGCGCTGGAGCCGATAGGCGCGCTGCTGCCCTGTATTTCAAGCCCGTTCAACATCTTGCCCACGCTCGACGCCTCGGCCGCGATCTTGGACCTTGAGCCGGTTTTGCGCGCCATGGGTGCGGAGCAGGCCGAGGGCCAGCCGCCGGGCGCCGTCTCCCTCGTCACGGCGAACGTGGATATTTCCAGGCTGCCGGACACCTACGCCGAAAAGCTCTACGGCCGCGACAGCGAAATGGCGGAGCTGCTCAAAGCCTGGGATGATGGCCAAACCCGCATTTTCGCCTTCGACGCCATCGGCGGCGCGGGAAAAACCGCACTCGTCTATCACTTTGTGCAAGCGCTGAAGGCGTCCGGCTGGCATGGCGCACGCTCCGTCCTCGCGTGGAGCTTTTACAGCCAGGGCTCGGACGAAGACCGGCAGACCAGCGCGGACGATTTCTTCAAGGCCGCGTTCGCGCATTTCGGCGGGGGCGAAAACGCGCCACCGCGCGAACCGCATCAAAAGGGCGTGGACTTGGCGCATCTGGTGCAGGCGCACCGCGCGCTTCTGATCCTCGACGGGCTGGAACCGCTGCAATATGCGGCGCATGGCGGGCCGCAATCCCCGGCCCAAGCCGGCGGCATCAAGGACCCCGGCGTGAAGGCGCTTCTGAAGGCGCTCGCGGATGACAATCCGGGCCTCTGCGCCGTCACCACGCGGATCCGGCTCGCCGAATTGGCTGGAGCCGAAGGCGTCACGTTGAAGGAGCTAGACGAGATTCCGCTGATGGACGCCATTACGCTGTTGCGCGATTTGGGCGTCGAGCCTGCGACGCCGCCAGCGGAATTCAAATTGCCCGCCGCGCGCGAGTTCGCCTCGCTCACCCCACCATACGAGCCTCCCCCGCATACGGGCTGTTCGATGTAAGAACCTTGTCGGTCATGCCCGCGCGGGTGGCCAAGGATCTGATCGAGGCTGTGCAGGAGCTGAAAGGCCATGCGCTGGCGCTGACCCTCGCCGGCCGATACCTCGCCCAGCATAAGAAGGGCGACATCCGCGCGATCCGCGAACTCCCCGATTTGCCCCGGCCCGCCGGCAAGGAGCGCGCGCCTTACCGCGTCATGCGCGCCATCGAGATCGCGCTCGCCAACCGCATCGCCGAGCAGGACGCGAACGAGACGCCGGCCGCCGATCCCGCTGGGCGGCAGCTCGCGCTGTTGTTTTTCCTGGGCCTTTTCGACCGGCCGGCGGATTGCGAGCTTCTGCCGGTGGTGTTCAGCGAGGCCGCCGCGGACCTCGCGCCCGCCGCTGCCGATGCCGGGACGGCGAAAATCGATCCCGTTCCCATTAAGCGCCGCCTGAATGCGCTCGACGAGGAGCTTCACAGCGGCGGCACGCCGGAATGGCGCAGGCAGCAAATCGAGCAGCTGCAACTGCCGCTGGCCGCCACCCATCGCGCGGTGATCGAGGCGCGCCGCCGCGTGTTGGTGCGCCGCTTGTTCGCCGGTATGCACGCCGTCATCGGCGACGAAGCCAAGATCGCGGATGCGTTCACTCAGCTCGCCGATCAAGGCCTCGTGTCGCGAACCAGCCGCGCCGGCATCGATTGCCATCCCCTGGTGCGCGGCTATTTCGGCGCGCGGCTGAAGGAGCTGGACGGCGAAATCTTCCGCGCGGCCCACGGGCGGCTTTATGATCGTTACCGCTATGCCGGTCTGCCCGCGGGCTTCCGCGACCCCGTCGCTTATGCTCTGCTGGCCGAAATAGCGTCCCTTCCACATATCGAAGATCAAGTCGCGCGGGTCGTGCAGCAAAAGCAATGGCCTGATAGCTGGAAGGCAAGCTTTTCGCCAAACCTGGTGACCGCACCTTGGGACAGGGTGCAGAAGGCAGCGGCGCTGATCGGCGGGGCGGATTGGGACAAGGCGCTGAAAGCCTTTCTGCCAGATGGCGAAGAGGGGATGACCCCGCTATTTTCCGCCGTCGCCCATGGCTGCGCGGCAGAGCGCGAGGCCGAGACCTGGAGCGAGGTCTATCTCCCGCGCATCGCGCGGGGAAATGAGAATTTCGCGTTGGCTAAGCTGGGGCATTACGGCCAGGAGCTGGCGGCGCTAGCAAGCTTCTTCGATACACCCTTCACGAAACCGTCGCGGCGCCTAGCCGGGGCGCGTCAGGCGCTAGCGCTGAACTTGGCGGCCTTCAACTTGCGCGCAATCGGCCGTGTGGAGGACGCCGTCGCGCCTATGCGCGCGGTTGTTTCGCTTCGCGTCGAGCTGAAAGACTGGGAGAAAGGGGCGGAGGAGTCGGGCGCGCTTAGCGAGCTGCTGCTCACTCTTGGCCGGCTTGGAGGCAAAGAAAGCGCGGCAACGGCTGGGGAGGAGGCCGTTTCCTTCGCGGACCTTTCCGGCGATGCTTTGGAGCGCATGCTTCAGCGCGCTATTCACGCCAACGCGCTTTTGCAAACGGGCGCGTTAGCCCGCGCCGATGCGCTGTTCCGGGAGGCCGAGGCGCTTGCTTCTAATGCCACGCCGGGCTCTTTGTGTCTCAATTCATTGCAAGGTTATCGCTATTGCGATCTACTGCTCGCCCGCTGGCGTGCCGCCGAAGCCGATGTGCGAGGGGCTTTTGCCATCGATTTGGCTAAACGGAACAATTGGCTCCTCGACATCGGTCTAGGCACTTTGACCCAAGCCCGCGCGGCGCTGGCGGACGCCCCGTTTGGGTTGACGGCTCCGCGAGATTGCGCCAAGCGCTCCGCCGAAGCCCTCACCGCTCTGCGCCGCGCCAACCAGGAAATCTTATATTGTGCCGGGCCTGCTCGCCCATGCCGAAGCGCTGTGGCGCTGCGGCGATGCGGGCGCCGCTGGCGAACCGTTGCGCGAGGCGGAAGCCATCGCCAGGCGCGGCCCCATGCCGCTGTTCCTGGCGGATTCGTATTTGCTGGGCGCCCGCATTCTGCTCTCCGGGGGCCGCATCGCGCGAGCCCGCACCTATCGCGATCAAGCCGCCGCCCTCGTCGAAAAACATGGCTACGGGCGCGGCGCACCGGAGCTTGCCGTGCTCGACGCCGAAATAGCCTGGGCGGACGACGCGGAGGGCTGCGTAGCCGTAATCGCCGCCGCGATGAAGGCCATCCGCGGCGAGCCCTATCGTGACGAGCGCACCGGTATCGCCATCGATGGCGGCTGGTGGGGCCTGCTCCCGCGCCTGGAGGCACTGCTTCCGGCGGACGACCCCGAGCTTGCGAGGCTGCGTCTCACCCGCGACAACTACTATGACGAGCGCGATGCCTATCTCGCCGCGCAGGAAGAAAAACCCTCCGTGGAGCAAGTCAGCGAGGCGCCCGGCGTCCCCGGCGAGCTGGTCGAGCATATCCTCGCCGACCGGGACGCGCGGGCAACCGTCGAGCAGGTGCTGACGCAAAAGGGCGCCGGCGAGCTTGAGCGCATGAAGCCTGAGGAACAGCACGACGCCATCCGCGAGGCGGTGTATGCGGTGCTCGCTGAGACGCTCGCGCTGAAGGCGAAGACCGCGGCGGCCGATCCGCGCGAGGTGCCTGACGCCGCGGTGGAAAAGGTGTTCGCCCACCCGCAGGCTCAGGAGCTGATTCGCGACCTTATGCGGCAGTACAGTCTCGAAGGCGCGGCGGCGGATTTGCCCTTCGAGACGAAGCGCTTCATCGTGGGCAAACTTAAGGAGCACGGCTACGTCAAGATCGAGGAGCCGCCCCCGTCAGCTGGACCGCCGCCCCCGCCGCCAGCGAAGAAGCGCGGCTGGTGGCCCTTTGCACGCAAGTAGCAGATGGCTGCGTCGCGGCATGACCGGACGTCTCTCCCACGGGAGAGGGGCAGGATGATGGGGGTCCTCTGCAGCGAATTAACCGCGCTGCTCCAGGGAGACGCGCTGGACGAAGCCTGTGAACAAATTCTCGAACCATTGCCGGGGCTGGCCGTTCTTCACGAGGTGGGCGGTAAACAGAATAATGACCACGCCAGCGCCAGTAGCCACGGCATCTGCGAGAATCCTATACTCTGGTCCCATCGCCATAACGAAGAACTTGCCGGCGAAGGATAGCACGACGGTAAGCGAGAAAATCGGCAGCGAAGCGCTGCCCGCCGCGCAGACCCAGCCCGCGGCCTTGGTCTTGAGCCAGCCCGCGTTTTTCGAAACGAGGCGCGCGGCAAGATAGGCCGATGCGAGCAGGCCCACCACCCGCCACAAATCCAGCGATTGCTTATTCAGGCTGAAATACATGGCGCGCAGCCGGTTCGAGGCCGCGTAGTCGATGGTTTCGAAAGCGATGGTCATCAGTACGCAGGCGCTGAAAGCGACGAACAGCGCGCAACAGATATCGAGTACGCGCCGCGCCTCTCCCGACGCGACCGGCGGCATGCTGGTCCTCGTCCGCCAGCCGAAGATCAGGCCGATGGCGAACAGGAACTGCCAGCAGAACGGATTCAAGAACCAGTTGATATCGTAGGTGACGGTTGGGATTGCCGGGAAAAAGCGCGCGGCGAACATCCACATCATTCCCGACGCCGCAAGCAGCGCCAATTCGCTCTGCGCTCTAAGCCAAATGAGGAATGGCGCGAGCAGCATGACCACGATGTACATCGGCAGGATGTCGAGAAGCGGCGCCTGGAACGCGAGGGTAGGCAGCCCGGCAAGCGCCTGAAGCGGCTCGCTCTGGATCTTGTCGAGAAACACCTCGTAATCCGTCTTGACGCCCGCCGAGACAAGCGCATAGGCCGCCGTCATGATGAGGACCACGAGCACTACGTGGTACATAAGTATTTTCTGCGCCCGTGCCATCGCCTTGCGCGACAGCGCCTGCAGCCCTTGCGGCACGAGGCTGTAATATCCGAGCGCGGCGGAATAGCCGGCCAGGAACATGAAAACTTCGGCGGAGTCGAACAGCGCGAACGTCCGGGAGGTGAAATAGCTGAAGACGTTGCCTGGAATGTGATTGGTGAAAATGAAGATCAGCGAAAGGCCGCGAAAGAAGTCGATGCGGTAATCGTAATGCGGCTTTTGCGTGCGCGATTCCTGTGTTTCCGGCAGCCCGCCGGACGCGCGCGCGGAAGTTGGCGCCGCTGGTACCGCACCTCCCGCCGATCTAAACAATGATAATACTGTGTTCACGAAGACCGCTCCTCATCAGGCGAGCTTGGGTGAAAGCAAAACTCGCGCCAATAAACCGGCAGCGTGTGACCGGAACTCGCATTGGCGTCATCCCGTGCCCGCGGCGGCATGCAAGGACGCTGCGCACACGCGGGATCGTAAAGCGCGCCAGCGCCGGTAAAGTTCCCGGATAACGCCTCGGGCGTTTGCGGGATGACGGCCGGAACCGGCACAACCAAGTCTGGAATCGCAAATATAGGGGCCTTTTCGCGCGATGCATCCTAAAATGAACTCCGGTTACAATTTCGCGCTCAAGCTGCGGCCAGATCGCGCAATTGGGCAACGCCAACGGTAAGCTTCGCAAGCGTCAGGCCCCGGCCTTCGAGCATGCCGGCGAGACTCGCGGCAACGCGGCCGGCAGCGCTTTCATTGAGCTTTCTCCAAACCTCGAAATCGCCCTTCGCGGCCGGGTGCTCGATGATCCTCCGGGCAAGAGCGCGCTGGGCGGAGGCCACAGCGGCCAGGCTGCTGTTAACCGCCAGCCTGTCGTAATAGTCGCCTGCCGCGAGCCCCTCGCTTGCCGCGGCCAGTTCGTCCAGGTGAAAGCCATCTCGGATCGCAAAGATTGCGCGTGCGGCAACCTCGATAGGCGCCTTCATCGTGTGCGCGACACGGACTGCATCCAGCGCCTGGGTTAACGGCTCCAGCGCTGCCAGCCGCAGGGCGAGCGGTGCCGGAACGCCCTCACCTTCGAGCCGCTTTTGCTCGCCAGCAAACCGCGCTTGTGCCTCTTTTGGCAGCGCTGCCGCCAAATTTATCGCCAGATGCTCGACGCCCGCGCGATAGCGTTCGATTTCGGGCTCCAGGCTCTCCTCGGAAAGCCCGTGCCGCAAGAACCAAGCCGTCTGCTTGCGCAGCAGGTCTTGCACCTTGCGATACAGCAAGAGCTGCTTCAGGCCATCGATTTTGCCATCGAGCGCGTCGATACCGGCATAGATGCCGCCCAGCCCGTGGACCGCCATCACCGCCGCGAAGGCGTAGGCGATGTCCTCCGGCGTCCTCCCCGTCTCCTCGGCGAGGCGGACAATGAAGGTCGGCCCGCCGCTATTGACGATATCGTTGGCGAGGCTCGTGGCGACGATCTCGCGGCGCAAGGGGTGATGCGCGATCTCATCGGCGAACCGCTCCCGCATCAGCGGCGGGAAATAGGCCATGAGCGCGCGGCCAAGGTGCGGATCGTCCGGCACCGTCGAGCCGATGAGGCTGTGGTTAAGATCGATCTTGGCGTAGGCGAGCAGAACCGCCAGCTCAGGCCGCGTCAGGGGGCTGCCCGCGGTGGCGCGTTCGGCAATCGCGGCATCGGAAGGCAGGCTTTCAAGCGCGCGGTTCAGATGGTCCAGCTTTTCGAGCCTTTGCATAAGCTGCTGCTGGAAGCCCAGATCGCCTATGCCGTCCAGCTCGGTGAGGCTTATCGCGAGCGTTTGCAGATAGTTGTTGTGCAGTACGCTCGCGGCGACTTCGTCCGTCATCGCGGCGAGCAATTGGTTGCGCGACGGCGTATCGAGCTTGCCCGGCGGAAACCGCGGCCCCGAGCGCGATCTTGATGTTGACCTCGGCGTCGGAGGTGTTCACGCCCGCCGAGTTGTCGATGGCATCGGTGTTGATCCGGCCGCCCAGGAGCGCGAATTCGATGCGCCCGCGCTGCGTCACTGCGAGGTTCGCCCCCTCCCCGATCACCTTGGCGCGCACGTCCTTCGCCGCCGCGCGGATCGCGTCGTTCGCCCTGTCGTTCACCTGCGCATCGGTTTCCCCGCTGCCGCGCAGGTAAGTGCCGATGCCGCCAAACCATAGGAGATCGGCCGGCGCCTTGATAATTGCCGCCATGATTTCAGCCGGTGTGGCCGAAGCTCCAACGGCAAGCAGCGCCCGCGCCTCGGGCGAAAGCGCGATGTATTTCTCGCTCCGGCTATAGATGCCGCCGCCTTCCGAAATCTTGGCGCGGTTGTAATCCTGCCAGCTCGAACGCGGCAGATCGAACAGGCGCCGGCGCTCCTCGAAGCTTTCGGCGGGGTCGGGATCGGGGTCGATGAAAATGTCGCGGTGATCGAACGCGGCTACGAGCTTGATCGTCTTCGACAGCAGCATGCCGTTCCCGAACACATCGCCGGACATGTCGCCGACACCCGCAACCGTGAACGGCGTTGTCTGAATGTCGATGTTCATCTCGCGGAAATGGCGCTTCACCGCTTCCCAAGCGCCCTTCGCCGTGATGCCCATCCCCTTGTGGTCGTAGCCCGCCGAGCCGCCGCTCGCGAAGGCGTCGCCGAGCCAGAAATTGCGGGAGAGCGCAATATCGTTGGCGATGTCGGAGAATGTGGCCGTGCCCTTGTCGGCGGCGACTACGAGGTAGGGATCGTCCCCATCGCGCCGGATTGTGCGCGCAGGCGGCACGATTTCGCCGCGCACGCGGTTGTCGGTAAGCGAGAGCAAGCTTGAGACGAAGGCTTTGTAGCAGGCGATGCCCTCGGCCTGCGACGCCTCGCGGCTGGCCGGCAGCTTGCGCGGCACGAAGCCGCCTTTGGCGCCTCGCGGCACGATGACGACGTTCTTCACCTGCTGCGCCTTGGCGAGGCTCAAGATCTCGGTCCGGAAATCTTGCGGCCGGTCCGACCAGCGGATGCCGCCGCGCGCAATAGGGCCGCCGCGCAGATGGATGCCCTCGAAGCGCGGCGAATAGACGAAAATCTCGGCGAAGGGCTTCGGGGCGGGGAGCCAATCGATCCCGGCGCTCCTCAGCTTGAACGCGATCGTCTCCGGTTCGTGGCCGCCGCCGCCCCGCTGGTAGAAATTGGTTCTGAGCGTGGCATTGATGAGCGTGAGCAGGTTGCGCAGGATGCGATCCTCGTCGAGCACCGGGATCTTATCGAGCGCCGCCACGATACGGTGCTCGATCTTGGCGCATTCGGCATCGCGGGTGTCCGCATCCAGGCTGTTGGCCGGATTGAACATCCGGTCGAACAGCTCGAACAAGTTCGCTGCCGTGCGCGCATGCCTATTGAGCACCTCCGAGACATAAAAGGTGCCGTAGGGCGCGCCTGTCTGGCGGTAATATGCGCCATAAGCGCGAAGCACCGCGGCCTGATGCCAGTCAAGCCCAGCGCCAAGGATCAGCCCATTGTAGCGGTCGTTCGCCGCCGCGCCGCTCCAAATCGCCAGGAAGCCCTTTTCGAGGTTTTGCCGCCGCGCAAACAGCTCCGCCCTGCCGCCATTCGTCAGGCGCAGATCGGTATCGTGGAGGTAAACAAGGCCGGCATCCCCATCCAGCTTGGGCGTGAGCTCGAACGTCCGCTCCGAGATGACGTTGAAGCCCATGTTCTCGAAGATCGGCACGCGCGCGGATAGTGTCACCGGCCGGTCCACCTGCAGCAGCGTGGCGCGCACCTTCTCCCCGTCCCTGGGGTCTTCCTTGTGGATGTCGATCTCGGTCTTGAGGTCCGGCCCCAGCTTCTCCAGGCCGCAAATATCCTGCAGGGCGCGGCTGGGCTGGTTGGTGTCCCGATAGCCGGCAGGAAAAGCGCTCAGGTACTTGTCCACGAGCCTGTAGCCGGCGCTGCCGTAATGCTTGAGAATGCGGTCGCAAAGCTCGTCGCTCCAAGTCCGGACGATATTTTCAACCGCGCGCTCAAGGCCCTCCTCCTCCGCATCCTTGAGAGCGTCATCGGTGCGCCAAATCACGACGTGGATGCGAACCATCGCGCCTTCGGGGAAGAAGGGCGTAAACGACTTCGAGACGCCCGCCGAATGCCTCCTCAAGCATCTTGACCATGGCAAGGCGGACTTCGGTGTTGTAGCGCTCGCGCGGCACGTAAACGAAGGCGGATATGAAGCGCTCGAACTCGTCGCGGCGAATGAAAACGCGGGGCCTTGGCGAGAGGTCCGTTTTCACCATTTCGCCGGCGATCCTGGCGAGCTGTTCCGCCGGGATTTGAAACAGCTCGTCGCGCGGAAACGTCTCCAGCGCGTTGAGCAGCACGCGCTCCGAACGGCTGCCCATCGGATGGCCCGAACCTTGAAGCACGGTTTCGACCTTGTGGCGCAGCAGCGGAATGTTGAGCGTGGAGAGGTTGTAGGCGCTGGCGGCAAGGAGCCCGGCAATGCGCAGCTGGCCCGCTATCCGCCCGCCTCTGCCGTAAAGCTTGATGGCCACGATGTCCATGCGTGCGCGGCGGTGCACTGTGGACTTGCCGTTTCCCTTCGCGACGATAACAGGGGGCGAATTGAGGAAATAGGTGCGGATTTGAGGTGTGAGTGCGGGCTGGCCCTGGCCGCGCCCTAGAAGCAGCATACTTTCATCGCGCAACAGGCCCAGGCCGGATCCCGGCTTGGGTTCGAGCTGGCCCGTATCCTGGCCGCCGGTGTAATCGTATTCGCGGGCGCCCAGAAAGATGAAGTTGTCCGCGTCGAGCCAGCGCAGAAATGCCATCGCCTCTTCAATGACCTCGTGCGCCGCCGGCACCGGATTTGCCCCGAGTTCCCCGATTGCGCGCTTAAGCCGGCGTGTCATCGCGTCGAAATCCGAGACGACGATCTTAACGTCCGCGAGCACGCGGTGGATGGCGTCCGTGATTTGCCCGCAGGGCGGAAACTGGCCAGTTTTGCGGATTTGGAGGTGGATGAAACTTTCACGGGGCGCGCCATTGGCCGGGGTACGGGCCGGATGGAGGGATGCGAGCCCGCCTTCCCGGTCGCGCCGGACTTCGAAAATCGGATGCGCGACCAGCTCGGGTACGAGGCCGCGCCCGCGAAGCTCGCCAACCACCGAGTCCAGAAGAAATGGCATATCGTCGTTGACGATATCGATAACGAGGAAGTCCGTATCCTTGAGCGTGCGGTCGCGCAAAACAACCTTGGGCTCGCCGGCGGCGCGGATGTGGAAGCTTTCGAAGGCGCCAGCCGCAAGCAAGGCCAAGGCGGCCGTATCGTGAGCTTCGAACTCCCCCGCATCCACTTGGGCAAAAAGCTCTTCCGCGAAGCGCACGGCAAGTTCGCCAGGCACGTGCTCCGATAAACTCTGCAAAACCTTCACTAGCCTGCTTCCCACGGATGTCCCCGCCGCTAAACTCATCGCCTATGCCCCTTCCCGCGTTCGAGCGAACCAGTTACGAACCGCGCACGCCGCATGCTATGCTGGGCTTGGCATGGTGGCCGCGAATCCTGCAATTCCTGGGAGATGGACCCTATGAACAAGCCTAAACCCGTTATAGCGCTGAACCTTCCTGAAACTGGCCTCGAATCCGAGCTTCGCGACTATTTCCAGGTTTGCGAGGAGAAGCTCGGCTTCGTGCCCAACGTGCTGAAGGCGTATGCCTTCGACAATCAGAAGCTCAAAGCTTTCATCGATATGGTGGACGATCTGATGTTAGGCGAGAGCGGGCTGTCGCGGCTTGAGCGGGAGATGATCGCGGTCGCGGTCAGCGCGGTCAATCACTGCCATTATTGCCTGACCGCCCACGGCGCGGCGGTGCGCTACCGCTCGAACGATCCGGTGTTCGGCGACATGATCGAGCACAATTACCGGATGGCGGACCTTTCGCCCAAGCAGAAGGCGATGCTGGATTTCGCGGTCAAGCTGACGGAGGCGCCGGACAAGATCGAGAACGGCGACCGCGATTTGTTGCGCCAGCTTGGGTTCCCGGATCGCGATATCTGGGACATAGCCGCCGTCGCTGCCTTCTTCAATATGTCGAACCGGCTCGCCGCCGCGACTGACATGCGCCCGAATGCCGAGTATTACGGCATGGCGCGCACGAAGAAGGACGAAGCCTGCTAGCGTGGGCACGCTATTTGGGTTGTCAGAATCCGAGGCTTAGCACCAGGTTGGTAAGGTTGCGATGGGTCGTAAGCGGTCGTTCAAAATCTTCGAACTTATGACCGCACTTCCCCTAAATAGCCGACTCAGCATAAACTTATAAAACATGCGTCCATGAGCGTCTCGATTTGCGAATCACGGTCTTGGAAAAGCGCCAAATGCGTTGAAGCCTGGTTGACGGTAGATGCTTTGTATATTCTGTCTGAAAGAAAAGCCCTCTAGTCTGGAACATATATTCCCTTCAGCCATAGGGGGCACCATAATAACAGATCGCGTTTGCCGCGATTGTAACTCGATCCTCGGGAGCCGCGTTGACGCGGCCCTAAGTGACGCCCTACTGATCCGATTACGGAGGGCGAAACTAGGTCTAGCAGGTAATTCTGGAGTAGTTCCTCATTGGTCTGAATTGTTTACAGGAAAAGTAAAACTCGCGAACTCTACAGGCGATAGAGTGCAAACAACATTTGACCAAGTAAGTGGAAAACTTAATCATAGGCTGCTGTATCGGGCAAATGACTTTGTAACCCCAGAAGGGAAAAAAGTACAACAGATTACATTAGATATACGGGATAAAGATAAGATCCCAACGATTATTCGACGCGAAAGGAAACGCCGGGGATTATCACCTTTACGTGCGGAGCAGCTGGCTGCTGAAGCAAACGTATTTCAGATTAATACTATTTATACACCTGTTTTTCAAGTTACCCACGAGTTTGCCACGCCATTCCTTAGGCATGCCTTGTTTAAAATTGCCTATGAATTAGCATTCATTTGGCTAGGAGAAGGCTATTTGGAGGACAGGGCTTCGACTGAACTGAGAGAAGCGATTGTATCATCAGACGAAACATCAACTGACTGGTTGCCTGGAGCCATAAGCTTTCAGGCAGATGGGATATCTCAGTTATGGCATGCGAATGAGGCACATCACCTCGCCTACGCGAGCATCCAAGAAAACCAAGTTATTATTTATCTGCGCATATTTGATATTCTCTCCGCAGCAATATCTGTGAGCAATCACGCTGAAATGCACTTCGGCAACGCTTCGGACCGCTCGAAGCTACGCTTTTTGGTCATTGATACCGTCGGCAAAACAAGCATCGATAGTGAATTTGATCTAGAAATGTTGCGCATTGCGTGCGTGCAAGCTCCGCCACCATATCCGGATCCAATTGAAACTATTGCAGCTGCCTCTTGAGCGCAAATGTCTCACTGAAACGGGCGTCCGCCGTCCACTGTACCTCCAATCGCGACACAAACGCTACGAAGTCTATACAGCAGCTGTCGGCCTATCTCTGCTATGTGGCGAAAAGCGCGATCTTGCAAAGGCCCGGCGATACTATAACGAATTGGTAGTAGGGAAAGGGTAGCCACGCTTCTGACTGGCTACACGATTTTAACACATTGAGTCTTATGCGGCTATGACGCGCAAGCTTCATGCGATTAGCATCACCGGAAAAATAGACGCCTAACTTTTGCTTCCGCTTGCCAAATTCCTGAATCTTGCGACAGCGTGGGAATGGCTTTCGGCTCCAATGCGTCCGCCGCCGTTCACGGTTTCAAGGTGCAGGTAGAGCGATTGACCATCCAAAGCGTATAGGTTCCCATCCTCATCTAGCGTGGCGAATTTTTCCTTTGTTGCTACGGAGAAAACGTCGCCGTTCTCGATCCAACCAATTTGATCCTGACCGGCCCAAATAAATCCACTGGTCACGACATGGACATTTCGACGGTTGGCTTCCTCGGCGGTGGGCGCCTGTTCAACGTAAACTTGTCGCTGACCCAAGATCATCAAACTCAATCTCCATCAAAAAACGAATCAGTTTGGTGCCTGCATTCTATCGCGCGGCGCGTCAAGCGCCTAGTGTTTGTGGATGACTTACGGTTGTTTCTGCGGCAATGTGCAAAAATCAAGAATTATACACAAGCTTTTCGCATGCGTGGCTGATGACGGCGGCTGATCCCCCAAAACCGGGCGTTCATTAAAATCAACTGTATGGCCGCTCCCGGCCTATCCCGTCCGGCTGCTCAATATCTGCCTCAGTGGACCACCTGATGGGAGCGAGCTTTCGTAACAACTAGCCCACTGCGCTGGCGAGAGCCGAGCGCGGCTTTGGCCATCCGTTAAAAAAGCGTAATCGCCGTAAGGGGCGCCGCAAAGTTTAACGCGGATTTGGTTAGTGCGGATTCGTGATGCGCATTTTTGCCAATTTTGCGCGAATTTCTGCGAGAATCAGGCCGAATTCCGTACCTCCAAAATACCATTAAATATATTGGCAGATCGCGCATTAACCACGCGTATTGCGGGCCGCTCTTCCAACGGCGCAGGCGCCGTGCGCATTTCTCTTGCAGTTTCAATGGCTTAGCATTTAACTCTTTGGAAAGAAACCTGTGCTAAATTGCTTCAATATCGAAAACACATCCGGCTGAGCCTGATCCGGCCGGAGGGCGGCGGAAAAATATAGCTGGAGCTGCTTCAATGTAAGGTCCAATTCGATGGATTCGCCGTCCCGGCGCGCCTCATAGCCACGGCTTTTTAGCGGGTTGAAACGGGTTGCCAGCCGTTCCCTGTGGCAGCTGGGCAAGCGGGCGCCAGCTGCGGCGCACTGATGGCGCCATTGCCGCGCTTCACGGCATAGCGCTTGTTGCACACGCTAGCCTGTGGCGGAACGTGGGTCTCCTCGAACAGATCGTAGGCCGGCTTCAAATCCCGCCAGAACTCGGCCGACGGGTGCCACGCGAAAGCGGCCATGCGCTCCTCCGTCATGCGGAACGGGAACACATGCACCGCGACGCGCTCCTGCCCCGCGTTCAGTGCGGCGGTCACGAGCGCCCAAAACTCGTCGATGACCGGATCGGTCATGGCGTAGCAGCCCGCCGAAGCGCATGAGCCATGCACCATCAGGGCGTCGCCCGTCCGGCTATTCTGGGCATCGAAGAGATTGGGAAAGCCCAGATTGAACGCGCGATGGTAATGGCTGTTCGGATTGAGCTGGCCCTTGCCGATGGTGTAGAAGCCTTCCGGCGACTGATGGTCGCCATGTTGCAGTTTCGGCCCAAGCTGGCCCGACCAGGCGCAGATCGGATAGGTGGAGAATAGCTCGAACCGCGAGCCGTGCTTCATCCATATCTCGGCTTCCACGTCGCCCTTGAAGATGCGCAAGTAAACCGGATCGCCAAGTTTGAAGCCCTTCTGCTGCAGGCGCTCGCCCAAATGCGCAACGTCGGGCGCGTTGGGAAGCGACACGCCGGGAATGAAGCCGAAAAATCCGAAGGTGCGCCGGCCGTTGGGCGCGAAGGTTTCCGCTTGCAGGTCGAACGTGCTCTTGAGCTGGCCCGGCTCCGCATCCCAGAGTTTGAGCGTTTTGTCCTTGCTGCCCGAGAGCGCCAGCCGGCCATCGGAGGAGAACGCCGCCGATGCAACCGCGTCCGCATGCCCTTCCAGGGTTTTGACGAGCGCTCCGCTCTCCGCATCCCAGAGCTTTAGCGTCTTGTCTTTGCTCGCGGAAAGGATCTGATGGCCGTTTGGCGCGAATGAGACCGAGAGCACCTCATCCGAATGCCCGTCGAAGGTCTTTAGGAGCTTGCCCGCCGCCACGTCCCAGAGTTTGACTGTTTTGTCCCTGCTGCCCGAGAGTGCGTGAAGGCCGTCCGCCGAAAGTGCGGCCGAAGTCGCCGCATCCGCATGGCCTTCGAAGGTCTTGACGAGCTGGCCGGTCTCGATATCCCAGAGTTTGAGCGTTTTGTCCGCGCTCGCCGAAAGAGCGAGGCGGCCATCGGCGGAGAAGGCAACCGCCAGCACGTCCTCGGTATGTCCCTCGAAAGTTTTGAGCAGCTGGCCCGTCCCGGCATCCCAGAGCTTTAGTGTCTTGTCCTTGCTACCAGACAGCGCTAGCAAGCCATTTGGCGAGAACGCCGCCGATAGCACCTCGCCCGCGTGCCCTTCCATGGCGGTGATGACCTGCCCCGCCGCCACATCCCAAATCCGTAGCCGATTATCGCTGCCGCCCGTCAGGATGCGGCGGCCATCGGGCGAAAACGCCACGGAATTGATGCCGCTCGTCTGCGCGTCGAAGGTTCGCAGCAGCAGGCCGCTCGGCACGTCCCATAGCCTTAGCAGATTGTCCTGGCTTCCGGAGGCGGCCTGCCGCCCGTTCGCTGAGAGCGCCGCCGCGTTCACGGCCTTCGAATAGCCGAAGACGAATTCGGAGAGCGAATTAGCCCGAGCCCCCGGCTGAGTAGCCGGGAGGCCAGACACAAGCAGAATCAGTGCCCCCAGCCAAAGGGGGGCACGGAGGCAGCATAGCATTCCTGTTTGCCCTCATGACGTCGCGGTGAGATTGCCTACAGGCCGAATGCGGACTGCATGGGGCAAACGAACAGAAATGCAAAGCAGTGGTGCAGCGGCGCAACCGCCACGGCTCGAACCTGCCTCGTTCCCCTGATTGGCAGCGATGCGATCAGCCGAAATAATCGGCGGAAAGCTCTTTTCCTTCCTGGATTTTCTGGTTCGCGTAATACTCGCCGCGCGCGATCAAATTGCTTATATCCGCGCTCGTGAAAGCGTTTATCTCGGCGTTCGGGTTGTTGATTTCGATTTCGAGAGGCGCCTGCGGCCTGATTACCGCGATCTTCTTGTGAAGGGCATAGCCCACGTCTTTTTCGATGACATTATCGCTGGCGATGTCGGAAAGCCGGCGCGCCAGCTGAACGACGTCTTGCGTGTTGGTGAGCGGCTGATATTTCTCCGTATTGAGGGGAGCCTGGCAAACGATGGCGACGATATGGGTCGCAGGCCCCTCGGCAGCGGCACCATGCACTGGCACGATATGCTTGACGCCGCCATCGACATATTTGCCAGCGTTCGGCCCGGTCTTGATCTCGACTATGGGCATGATCAGCGGAAGTGCCGCGCTCGCCAGGATGAATTGTTTGAAGTCGGCATCGGTGTTCGGCACATATTTAATCTTGGTCGTGTCGATGTTCACCGTGCCTATCAACGCCGGCACTTTCGATGCTTGCAGCCGTTTGACGTCCAGCGTGGCCTCGACAAGGCGCTTTAGAGGCGTCACGCCTAGGAAGCCGTTGAATTCGCTGAGGAGCGCGCGCCAGGCGACGCCTAATTCGGGCCACTGGTTTACCAGCTTTGAAGGATCGGTGATTTTCTGCCGCCAAAAGGCTTCCAGCTCATCGCCTATGAACGCCCAGTTCACCGGCGCGCTCAAATCGCCCGCGTTTGCCGGCGGCGTTTCCTTGAGCTCGGAATAATAGGCGCTCTTGGGCTTGCCCAGGAAATAGGCCCGGTCGCACAGGAAGGCCGCGTTAAGCGATCCGACGGAGATGCCATAAAGATGATCCGGTGCGAACCCCTTGTTGAGCAGAACCTTGATCGCGCCGGCCTGATAGGCGCCTTTGAGCGCGCCGCCGCCCAATACCAAAGCCCGGCTGGTTGGCTGAGCGGTTTGCGCCGATCCACCGCCGGGCGCCATTGCCGCCAAAGCGCCGCCCGCGGCGGTCAGAAGCACGGACCGCCGGTCCATGCCAAAACCCGCCGGTTTCGATTCAGAAAGCTTCGATCCGGACATTTGCCAATCCTCCCGCTCCGGCGGCGCCTGCCCCGGCAGCATTCGATTAAAACTATGCGAGTCAAATTAGCAATTCAGTAAGGTGCGATCAACCGCGACCAAAAAAATCGTACTCCGCGCCATACTTACGAATCATCGTACCGGTTTCTTTACCAACCTATGGCACGCTCTGGTTGTGGCGCCTTTCCCCCCCCATCCCTCAGACGGGCGTCACTCAGCGCAGCCCTTCCGGCACAGCAGCCCCTGGCCGGAAGGGTGGCGTCTGACCCGCCTTTCGGCCGGCCCCGCCCCCCCAATACACGGCAAATTACGGCTGGCGTTCGCTGGCGGTCTGTGCAACTTTAAGCTACGCGACGGTTCCCCCGCAACGGGGATGAAAAGGGAATGCGGAGACGGGAAACCGGAAGCCGCAGCTGCCCCCGCAACTGTAAGCGGCGAGTACCAAGGCCCGATGCCACTGGGGTAATCCCCGGGAAGGCGGCTTTGGCGCTTAGACCCGCGAGCCAGGAGACCTGCCCGAGCGAGAACAGGCTAGCCGCGCTGCCGGAGGGGCAGCAGGGAGGTTGCGATGACATTCCACGATTTATAGGCACCGCACGCCGCGCACATAGCGCGCGCTTTCGCTTGTTTATTCATCCCACTATACTCACGGAGATCTCATGCACATCGAACCCGGCGTTCTGAACGCCAGCAAAGTGATTTATGCCAACGTCACGGCGATTTCCGCGCTGACAGCTTATCTCCCGGCGCTGCTGCGAAAGCCTCACGAAATTGTGAAGATCGCGCTTGCCGCCGTTTTCTTTTCCCTGTTCATGGAAATGTTCCACATGCCGGTTGGAGCTTCGGAACTGCATTTCGTGGGCGCCTCGGCGGTCTATTTCGTGTTCGGCTTCCTGCCCGCGCTGTTCGGCTTCGCCATCGGCCTTCTCTTGCAGGGGCTCATCTTCGAGCCGCAAGACCTCGTGCATCTCGGCGTGAATTCCCTTTCGCTCATGGTTCCGCTGATCGCCGTTCACACGCTGCGTGGCCGCCAATATTTTGCGGATCGCGCCGCCAAGCCGCGCCTTTCCTGGGCAGAGATCGTGAAATTCGATGCCGCCTATTATGCCGGCGTCGTTGGCATGGTGGGCTTCTGGCTGGCGCTTGGGACCGAAGTCACGCCGTTTGCGAGCTGGGCGCTGTTCGCGGTGTCGTATGTGCCGCTGGTTTTGTGCGAGCCGGTGTTCACCTTCGCGGTGCTGAAGGCGCTGGGCAAGCTCGATCCGGCGAACCCGATCCGCACGATCACCGCCGTCAACGCTCTGGCCATCGCTTAGCCGCGCCCTATGAAAGATCGCGTTAGTCCGCCCGTTACCCTCCACGTCTGCGTCACTTGCAGGCGTGGAGAGGAGCCGCTGGAGCCAAAGGAAGGGCGCTCGGGCCATAAGATGCGGCAAGCGCTCGCGGAAGCCATGAAGAATGGCGAAGCCGGGGGCGTCGAGCTTGTGCCCGCCGAATGCCTCTCCGGCTGCAAGCGGAGCTGCACCGTGGCGTTGGCCGCACCCGGCAAATGGTCCTATGTGATCGCCGATCTCGATCCGGCGCTGCATGCGGCGGATATCGTTGCCTTCGCGCAAGCATATGCGGCGCATCCCGAGGGCGTGCCGGCTTGGCGCGAGCGGCCCGAAATCGTAAAGCGCGGCGTGCTCGCGCGCATTCCGCCACTCCCGCAGGAGCGCACCGCATGATCGCACCAAAGGTTCCCGTCACAATCGTCACCGGCTTTCTCGGCGCCGGCAAAACCACGCTCATCCGGCACACACTCGAAAACGCGGGCGGGCGGCGGCTCGCGCTCATAATCAACGAGTTCGGCGATCTCGGCATCGACGGCACGATCTTGCGGGCCTGCGGCATCGAAAGCTGCTCCGAGGAGAACATCGTCGAGCTGACCAACGGCTGCCTCTGCTGCACCGTCGCCGGCGACTTCGTGCCAACGCTCGACGCGCTTCTGTCGCGCGAAAACAGGCCCGATCACATCATCATAGAAACGTCGGGCCTGGCGCTGCCGAAGCCGCTGGTGAAAGCCTTCGGCTGGCCGGAGATCCGCGCCCGCGCCACTGTCGATGGTGTCGTCGCCGTGGTGGACGGCCCAGCCGTTGCCGCTGGCCGCTTCGCGACCGATCTCGACGCGCTCGCTAAACAGCGCGCGGCCGACCCGTCGCTCGATCATGAGAACCCGCTGGAGGAGGTTTTCGAGGATCAGCTTCTAGCCGCCGACCTTGTCATTTTGAACAAGGCCGACCTGCTGGACGCGGAGGCGCTGAAAGCGGTCGAAGCGCAGATCGCGGCCACGCTCCCGCGCGCGGTGAAGCTCGTGCATGCCCAGCATGGCGCGATCCCGGTGGAGGTGCTGCTCGGGCTCGACGCCGCCGCCGAGGACGATCTCCACGCCCGGCCCTCGCACCACGACAACGAGGCGGAGCACGATCACGACGATTTCGAAAGCCTTATCGCCGAAATCCCCGCCCTGAGCGCGCCTTCCATCTTGGCGGATCGCGCGGCCCGTATCGCCGCGGAACACGATGTGCTACGCGTCAAAGGCTACGCCCACATCGAAGGCAAGCCGATGCGCCTCCTCGTTCAAGGCGTGGGCGGCCGCATCGAGACGCGCTACGAGCGGCCCTGGGAGCCGGGCGCACCCCGCCGTGGCGAGCTGGTGGTGATCGGCCTCAAAGGCATCGACCGCGCGCGTGTCACCCAAATCCTGCGGGGCGAGGCCTGATGCACCTCATCGTCCGAGACGGCGCAAGCTTGGATGAAATCGGGGAGCCCCAGGACTTGGGGCTGGCGCCGGCGGATTTCATTCTCCTGTCGTTCTCGGACTCGGACTTGGCCACCTTCCGGGCGGCGATGAAGGCCCCCCTCACCCCAGCCCTCTCCCGCGAGGGGAGAGGGAAGTCAGGCCGTGCCCGTTGAGCGGGCGTCCCCCTCTCCCCTCGCGGGAGAGGGGACAGCGGTGAGGGGGCCTTCTTCCTCTGCCCATTTCATAAATCTCGCCGCGCTGCGCCACCCGATCTCCGCCGACCTTTTCATCGAAAAGACCGTCCCCGGCACGAAGGCCATCCTCTTGCGCCTGCTTGGCGGCCTCGATTATTGGCGCTATGGCGCGGAGGAGCTGGCACATGCCTGCCGCAAGCACGGCGTGACACTCGCCGTCTTGTCCGGCGACGGCCGCGCAGACCCGAGGCTGCCGCCGCTATCGACCGTCGAGGCGGCGGAGCTTGATGCGCTGCACCGGCTGCTTGGCGCGGGCGGGCCGCAAAACGCAAGCCTCGCCATTTCCGCGTTGATGGCGCGAACCGGACTTCCATCGTCGCCTGTGGACGCGCTACCAGAGTTCGGCATTTATCGCGAAACAGGCCCGTCTGCCAGCGGCTCGATTGCGATCGTCTTCTATCGCTCCTTCCTTTTGGCGGGAGATGTGCGCCCGGTCGACGCATTGTTCGATATACTAGCGTCCCGCCCCTCACCCCAGCCCTCTCCCCATGGGAGAGGGGGTAGGTCGCAGCCGTTGTTCGGGCGTCCCCTCTCCCATGGGGAGAGGGACAGGGTGAGGGGGGATTCCCCTAGTATTGGCGTCCGCGCCTACTACCTTCCCAGCCTCAAAGCGCCCAGCGCGGCGGAGTGGCTGTGCGAGGAGTTCCGCCGGAACCCGCCGGACGTGATCGTCAACACGACAGCGTTTTCCGCTCGCGGCGAGGATACGGGCTCCCCGCTCGATGGCGCGGACTGCCCCGTCATTCAAGCCGCGATGGCGGGAAGCTCCGAGGAGGCGTGGCGCAAGTCCGCGCGCGCACTGTCCTCGACCGATCTCGCCATGCACGTCGTGCTGCCGGAAATCGACGGGCGCATCTTCGCCGGCGCGATCTCCTTCAAGGATCGCGAAGCCTCCGGCGCTGTGTTTCACCAGCCGCACGCACAAGGCATCGAACACGTTGCCGGCCTTGCCTCGGCGTGGGTGCGTCTGCGGCGGAAGGCGCGGCGAGACCGGAAACTGGCGCTGATCCTCTCCACCTATCCCGGTCGCCCGGACCAGATCGCGCACGCCGTCGGCCTCGATGGCCCCGCCAGCGCTTTGACGCTCGCGCAGCATTTGCAAAACGAGGGGTATGCTATCGAGGGGCTGCCTTCGAGCGGGGGGGAGTTGGTTGAGCCGTTCGTTTCATCTCAGAGCGCATTACCCCTCACCCCAGCCCTCTCCCAATGGGAGAGGGGGCAGGGCGTGCCCGCTGAGAAGGCGTCCCCTCTCCCATGGGGAGAGGGACAGGGTGAGGGGGTACTGTGCCATGAAATTCGCTGGACCCTCTCAGAGTACGAAGCCGCATTTAATCGCCTGCCGGAAACCTTCCGCGAGTCCGTTACATCCGCCTGGGGCACCCCTGCCGAAGACCCTGCGTTCGCCAGCGGCGCGATTGCCCTGCCGGTATCCGCCCATGGCAATATTCTGATCTGCCTGCAGCCCGAGCGCGGCCACGTGACAGACCGCAAAGCCGCCTATCACGATCCGAACCTGCCGCCCCGCCATGCTTACATCGCCTTCTATATCTGGCTCCGGGAGCAGGCGCGCATCGACGCGCTGATTCATCTCGGCGCGCACGGCACGCTCGAATGGCTGCCCGGCAAGGCCACGGCGCTTTCGGAAGCCTGCGCTCCGCGTGCGCTCCTCGGCCCCGTGCCCGTCGTCTATCCCTTCATCGTCAACGATCCCGGCGAGGCGGCGCAGGCGAAGCGGCGCATCTCCGCCGTCACCATCGGCCACAACACGCCACCGCTCATCGAGACCGCATCGTCGCCCGCGCTACGCGAAATCGAGCGGCTCCTGGACGAGTATTCGGCGGCGGAGGGCCTGGACAAGAGACGCCGCGAGCGGCTGGCGCTGGACGTTCTCGGCGCGGTCGCGAAAGGCGGCCTCGAAGCGGCCTGCGGCATCAAGCCCGAGATGACAGAGGCCGAGGCGCTAATGCGCGTCGACGCCTTCCTTTGCGACGTGAAGGCGCTCGCCATCCGCGACGGCCTGCACATCCTCGACGGAACTGAACTCGATGCGGTCTCCCGCGCGCTCGACGGCCGTTTCATCGAACCCGGCCCCTCCGGCGCGCCGAGCCGTGGCCGCGCTGACGTTCTGCCCACGGGCCGCAACCTCTATAGCGTCGATCCGCGCACCATCCCGACGCGGCTCGCCTGCGAGAACGGCGAGCGCATGGCGGAGGCGATCATCGCCCGCTACGTGGAAGACCACGGCGATTGGCCGCGCTGCATGGTGCTCGACCTTTGGGGCAGCCAGACCATGCGCACGGGCGGCGAGGAGATCGGCACCGCGCTGGCGCTGCTGGGCGTGAAGCCGGTATGGGATCACGCATCATTCCGGGTGACGGGCTTCGAGATCGTCCCGCTGATGAAGCTGAACCGGCCCAGGGTTGACGTGACGCTGCGCATCTCCGGGCTGTTGCGCGACATGTTCCCGGCGCAGCTCGCATTCTTTCATGCGGCGGCGCAGCGCGTCGCGGCGCGGGACGAGCCCGCCAGCGAGAACCCGCTGCGCCGCCAACAGGGCGAAATCTTCCGCATTTTCGGCGCAGCAGACGGCGCTTATGGCGCGGGCGTGTCCCAGCGCATCGACGCCGGCGATTGGCAAACCCGCGGTGACCTCGCCGAAAGCTATCTTGCCGCATCGAGCACCGCCTACACCGGCGAAAGCGAAGGCGTTTCAGCCCGCGCCGCATTCGAGCGGCAGGTCGAGGCCGCCGAGGGCTTCGTGCACGTGCAGGACCATCGCGAGACTGATGTGCTTTCAAGCCTCGATTTTGCTGCACATGAGGGCGGCTTCGCTGCTGCCGCTTTGGCGCTCGGCAACAGCCAAGCGGCGGTCTATCACGCCGACGCGGCGGCACCGCAGGCACCGCGCGTTCGCACGCTGGCCGAGGAAGCTACCCGCGTTCTGCATGGCCGCGCCTTGAGCGGCAAATGGCTCGAAGGCCAGATGCGGCACGGTTTCCGCGGCGCGGCCGAGATCGCGGGCACCGCCGATGCGGCATTTGCCTTCGCCGCGACGGCGGGCGCCATTGGCAGCGAGGGCCTTGAGCATCTATACGAAGCCTATCTCGGCGACCCGACCGTCGCGAGCTTTCTGGCGCGCGAGAATGGCGCCGCGCTGGCCGCACTGCAAAGCCGGTTCAAGGAGGCGATAAAGCGCAGCCTTTGGAAACCGCGGCGCAACGATCTTTCTGGCCTCGAAGGAGGAACTGCTAATGAAGTACAGTAGCGAGCTTATTGTTGGCTGGTGCCCCGGCGCGCTCAAGCCCTTCGAATCGGGCGACGGATTGATAGTCCGCGTGCGGCTGCATCTCGGCAGGATGTCGCTGGTGCAGCTCGAAACGCTCGTGAGCGCCGCCGAAAGCTTCGGCGACGGCAACCTCTACCTCAGCAACCGCGCCAACGTGCAGCTCCGTGGCGTCACAGCCGATAAGCACCAGGCGCTCTTGGATGTGCTTGCATCGGCCGGCCTGCTCGACACCGACGTCCGGGTTGAGGCAATACGCAACATCCAGGTTTCGCCCGCCGTGGAACTCAGCGCCAACGCCGGATTGGCGGCAGGGCTGGTTGCGCGGCTTGAGGATGCGCTGGCAAGGAACGAGGCGCTTTATCAGCTTCCGGGCAAGTTCGGCATGGCGGTGCAGGCCGGAAGCGAAATCGACACCGCCGTTGTGAGCGATGTCATCTTCCTCGTTCAAGGCAGCCAGATCGCCATGGTGCTCGAAGGGGCGCTGGACAAGGCGATTCTCTTCGCCAACACAAATGCAGCAGCCGGCGGCTTTGTGAACGTCGCCACGGCGTTCCTCCGCTTCCGCCAGGCGCGGCCCGCAATCCGGCGGATGCGCGATGCGGTTGCCCAATTAGGCGTCGAAGCGGTGGCGAAGGAAGCGGGCCTGGAGGCGGTTGCGCATGGCCTGCGCGTGGCCGAAGCGCCCGCGCCGGTAGGCGATTTGGGCGGCGCATACGGCATCGGCTTCGCCTATGGCGAAGTAACGCGCGAAGCGCTGCAGGAGCTTACCGCGCTCATGCGCCGCGAAGGTATCGCAGAAGCCAGCGTTTCGCCGCAGCGGGCGCTTGTGTTTCCGGTCCACGGTCAAGAGAAAGCCCCGCTCGCGGACCTTGCCAAGCGGTTCGGCGCGATTACCGATCCCGCCGGCATCCGGCTTCGGCTGCACCGATGCCCCGGCACCCCGGCCTGCCGGCGGGCGACGGTCGAGTCCAAACACGATGCCGAGACCGTGCTGCACGCGCTCGCCGGCATCGGCTTCAAGGGCAAGATCCACATTTCGGCCTGCGAAAAGCTGTGTGCCTACCAGCATGAGACGGACATCACGGCTATCGCAAAGGACGGCTACTACACCGTGACGGGGCCAGGGTCCAAGACACTACGGGCCGTCTCCGGCGCGGACCTGCCGGCCGTGATCGCAGAACTCGCGAGGGCCGCATGACCCCTGCGCGCGATTACATCCGCGATGGCGACGAGATCTACCGGCGCTCCTTCGCCATCATCCGGGCAGAGGCCGATCTCGCCCGGTTCACGGCGGCGGAGGAGCGGGTCGCGGTGCGCATTATCCACGCGTGCGGCATGCCCGAGGCGGTGCGCGATATCGTCTTCCACCCCGATTTTGCCGCCGCCGCGAGCCAGGCCCTCAAGGCCGGCGCGCCTATTCTTTGCGACTCCAAGATGGTGGCCAACGGCATCACCCGCGCTCGCTTGCCAGCCAACAACGAGATTGTTTGTACGCTCGCCGATCCTGAAGTGCCGGCGCTCGCGGCGAAGCTCGGAAATACCAGAACGGCCGCGGCGCTTGAACTCTGGCGCCTGCGATTGAAAGGCTCCGTCGTGGCCGTCGGCAACGCGCCAACCGCGCTTTTCCGCCTGCTCGAACTCCTGGACGAAGGCGCGGACCGGCCCGCCGCAATCATCGGCATGCCGGTCGGCTTCGTCGGTGCGGCTGAATCGAAGGAGGCGCTGATCGAGGACGGCCGCGTGCCCTATGCGGTGGTGCGTGGGCGCAAAGGCGGCAGCGCGATGGCGGTTGCGGCACTCAACGCAGTGGCGAGCGAGCGCGAATGAGAATGAGCGCGCAACAACGTACCTTCTCCCCTTGGGGAGAAGGACAGGATGAGGGGGTCTTCTTGTCACGCAGTAAGAAAGTCCCCCCTCACCCTAGCCCTCTCCCCGAGGGGAGAGGGGACGCCTGCTTTGCGCTTACAGGAAAAAGACAAAGGTAATGCGCGTGGCTGGTACACTCTACGGTATCGGTGTAGGGCCGGGCGATCCGGACCTTATCACCGTAAAGGCAGCGAAGCTCTTGAGCGCGGCACGCATCGTGGCGCATTTCCGCAAGCGCGGCTCGGCGGGGCATGCCTGGACCATCGCGCGCCCGCACATTTCGCCTGACGCTCGCGAGCTTGCGCTTGAATATCCGGTGACGACCGAAGTTCCATTCACCGAGGACGGTTATATCGGCCCCCTGAGCCGCTTCTATAGCGAGGCGTCCGGCAGCATCCGGCATCTGCTTGAGGAAGGCCAGGATGTGGCGCTGTTGAGCGAGGGCGATCCGTTCTTCTACGGCTCCTTTTTGCACATGTACGAGCGCTTGCGCGGCGCCGTTCGGATTGTGGTGGTGCCCGGCGTGACCGGCATGTCCGGCTGCTGGACCGCGGCGGCGGCGCCTATCGCGCTTGGCGACGATGTGCTGACCGTTTTGCCCGGCACGCTCGGCAAGGAAGCGCTCGCAGCGAAATTGCAGTCAACCGATGCCGCGGTGATTATGAAAGTGGGGCACAATTTGCCGAAGATCCGCGAAGCGCTGGCCGCCGCCGGGCGCTTGGACGAGGCGATCCTGGTCGAACGCGGCACAATGCAGGGCGAGCGCGCCACGCGCTTAAGCGAAGCGGGCGACGCAGCACCCTATTTCTCTATTGTGCTGCTGCCAGGCTGCAAAGGGCGGCGCATCCTATGAGCGGGCGGCTGACCATCATCGGGATCGGGCCAGGGCCGGCGCGCTGGATGACGCCGGCGGCGCTGGAGGCCATCACGGCCGCGACGGATATTTTTGGCTACACGTCTTATGTGGAACGCCTCGCCCTCAAGCCGGGGCAGACCGTGCATGAAAGCGGCAATCGCGTCGAACTCGACCGCGCGGGGGCTGCGCTGGACGCGGCGCAGTCGGGCCGGCACGCGGTTCTGGTCTCCGGCGGCGATCCGGGGGTGTTCGCTATGGCGGCCGCCGTGTTCGAGGCCATTGAGCGCGGCCCAAAGGAATGGCGCTCCATCGATGTCGTCGTCGAGCCGGGCGTCACGGCGATGCTCGCGGCCGCGGCTCGGCTGGGCGCACCGCTTGGCCACGACTTCTGCGCCATATCGCTGTCGGACAACCTCAAGCCCTGGGCCGCCATCGAAAAGCGGCTGCGGCTCGCCTGCGAAGCGGACTTCGCGATCGCGCTTTATAATCCCGCCTCGCTCGCGCGGCCCGAGGGCATCCATCGCGCCTTCGAGGTCTTGCGCCAGGCGAAACCTGGAAACACCGTGATCGTGTTTGCGCGCGCCATCGGCCGCGATGACGAGCGCATGCTGGTAACGGACCTTGCGGCCGCCGATCCCGCCACCGCCGATATGCAAACGCTCGTCATCGTGGGGTCGAGCGCAACGCGCGTCATCCCGCGAGAGGCGGGGCAGCCCTGGGTCTACACGCCACGCGGCATGGAAGCATAGCAGGGGCGAAGGGACATGACGCGGATGACGGACTACACTACCGAATCTCCCCTCATCCTGTCCTTCTCCCCATGGGAGAAGGGACCCCTGAACAGAGCGCGGCGTTTGCGATGGCGTCCCCTCTCCCATGGGGAGAGGGACAGGGTGAGGGGCGGGACGCTTGATCCTTACGCGAAAGCGCCAGCGCACCCGGCGACGCTAATGGCCGTCATAATGCTGGGCGAGCCAGGTCATGGCGTCCTGCGCCGCCTGAACCGTTGGCCGGGGCGGAATGAACGGGCGCTGAACCATCATGACCGGCAGGCCAAGCGCGCGCGCCGCCTCGATCTTGGAGAAGGTGGCATCGCCGCCGGCGTTCTTGGCCAGAACAACCTCGATGCGATGCTCCTGGAACAAGCGGATGTCGTCCTCCGCCGTGAAGGGGCCGCGCGCTTGAATGAAGACGATGTTCGGCAGAGCGAGGGACGCGGCGGGCAAATCGATCAGGCGTATAACGTAGGTGTGCTGCGGCGCGGCTTGCAGCTCGGCGAGGGCGAGGCTGCCGATCCCGCTGAAAACCTTCCGGGGCTTGGGGCCAATCGCTTGGACAGCGGCGGCCATATCCGGCGCAAGCGTCCAATCGTCGCCGGGCTGAGGCTGCCAGGCCGGTCTTTCGACGGCGAGCAGCGGCTTGCCGGTGGCCGAAGCTGCTTCGATGGCGTTGCGGCTCATTTGCGCGGCGAAGGGGTGGGTGGCATCGATGAGCGCGTCAATGCGCTCGTCCCGAAGATAGCGGATGAGCCCTTCGAGGCCGCCGAAGCCGCCGCTTCTCGTCGCGACCGGCTGAGCGCGCGGCGCGGCAGTCCGGCCGGCGAACGAAAGCGTGGTATCGAAACGGCCGTCCCTGGCGAGCAGCCTTGCAAGCGCGCTCGCTTCCGTGGAGCCCCCAAGGAGAAGTACGCGCATGGCTCGCGCTGACGATGAAATGACCGGTTCCATGGCGGCCAGCAATGCCACATCGGCGCGGTGGCTGTCCATCGTTGGCCTCGGCGAGAGCGGCCGCGAGGGGCTTTCACCCGTGGCGAACAAGCTCATCGACGGCGCGGCGTTACTGGTGGGCGGCGCGCGGCATCTCGCCTTGGCCGGCGCGGCTTGCTGCGAAACGCTCGAATGGAAGAGGCCCTTCCGCGACACGATCGCGCGCATTCTGGAGCTGCGGGGCAAGCCGGTTTGCGTGCTCGCGTCCGGCGATCCGTTCTGGTTCGGCGCGGGCGCGGTGCTCGGCGAATATGTGGACCCCGCCGAGATGCTCGCGCTGCCCGCACCTTCATCTTTCTCGCTGGCAGCCGCGCGGCTCGGCTGGCCGCTGCAAGCTGCGGTAACGCTCGCCCTGCACACCAGGCGCGTCGAAACCTTGCTGCGTCACCTTCACGCCGGTCAGCGCATCCTGGCGCTGTCGCTCGATGGCTCGACGCCGGCGCAAGTGGCGGAGCTGCTCGTGCGCTACGGTTTCGGCGGCTCGGTGCTGCACGTCATGGAGGCGCTGGGCGGCCCGCGCGAACGCGTGCATCGGCGGCTGGCGAAAGACGTGATCGGCGAGCCCTTCGGCCCGCTGAATGTCCTTGCCATCGAGGTGAAAGCCGAGCCTGGCGCCAGGCCGATCCCGTTCGCGCCCGGCCTGCCCGACAGCTACTTCGAGCATGACGGCCAGATCACCAAACGCGAAATCCGCAGCCTCACGATTTCCGCACTGCGGCCCGCGCCGGGCGAATTGCTCTGGGACATCGGGCTGGGCAGCGGCTCGGTTGCCATCGAATGGCTGCTCTGCCACGCATCGATGCATGCCTGCGGCTTCGAACAATCCCCTGAGCGGGCGGCTCGCGCGGCCCGGAATGCGGCGTCGCTCGGGGTGCCGTATCTGGAGATCCGCAAGGGGAAGGCGCCCGAGGTTTTGCAGGGCTCGCAAGCGCCGGACGCGGTTTTCGTGGGCGGTGGCGTGAGCGAGCCGGGCCTGCTGGCGGCGGCGTGGGATGCGCTCAAGCCGGGCGGGCGGATGGTCTGCAATGCCGTGAGCTTCGAGGGCCAGGCCGCGCTCATGGAATGCCGCGCCAAGTGGGGCGGGGCCGTCACGCGCATCAACATAGAGCGCGAGCATAAGGTGGGGGGCTATACGGCGTGGCAGCCCGCGCTGCCGGTCGTGCAATGGGCGGCGATCAAGCCATGGCCGTGATCGGGATCGGCACGAACGAGCCGGGCGAGCGTCGAGGATGTGCTGGCGATTGTCGCGGCGGCGCGGGCGAAAATGGCTGAGGTGGAGTCCAGGGGCCTCCCCCTCACCCCTGTCCCCTCTCCCGCGAGGGGAGAGGGGAACGCCTTCTCAACGGGCACAACCTGCCCCCTCTCCCCATCCGCATCCGCTCGCGGATGCGGTCACGTTGAGTTGCAAGCACGCCAAGGCGAGCTTGCCGGGAGAGGGATGGGGTGAGGGGGTGCAACGCATCGCAGCGCTCGCCACCTTGGACCGCCCGGCGCTCAACGGTGTGCTGCAGGAAGCGGCGCGGCGCTCCGGGCTTGACCTCATCCTTCTGACGCTGGACGACTTGCGCGCAACGGCGCATCTGTGCATGACGCATTCGGAGCATTCGATGAAGCAATACGGCATTCCCTCGGTCGCGGAGGCGGCGGCGCTGGCGGGCGCTGGTGCGGAGGCGCGGCTGCTTATTCCGCGCTTCCTTGGCCGGAACACTACCGTAAGCGTGGCGAGGCGGCCATGACCGTCCATTTCATCGGCGCCGGCCCCGGTGCTGCCGACCTCATCACATTGCGCGGGCTCGAAATTCTCTCCCGCGCGCCCGTCTGCCTCTATGCCGGCTCGCTGGTGCCGCAGGCTTTGCTGACGCATTGCCCGGCGGGCGCGCGCATCGTGGACACCGCGCCCATGAGCCTCGACGAAATCGAAGCGGAATTCGTGAAAGCCCATGCCGCGGGCGAGGACGTCGCCCGGCTGCACTCCGGCGACCTGTCCGTCTGGAGCGCCATGGGCGAGCAGCTCCGCCGCCTGCGCCGGCTCGGCATCCCCTACACCATCACGCCCGGCGTGCCGTCCTTCGCCGCCGCCGCCGCCGCGCTCGGCCAAGAGCTGACCCTACCGGAAGTGGGGCAGTCGCTCGTGCTGACCCGCACCTCGGGGCGCGCGTCCGCCATGCCGCCCACGGAAACGCTCGAAGCCTTCGCCGCCACGCGCGCCACGCTCGCCATCCACCTCTCGGTGCATGTACTGGCGGATGTCGCTGCGCGGCTGGTGCCGTTCTACGGCGCGGATTGCCCGGCGGCGGTCGTGTTCCGCGCGAGCTGGCCGGACGAGCGCATCGTGCGCGGCACGCTGGCGAACATCGCCGAAGCCGTGGCGCGGGAGCCCATCGAGCGCACCGCCATCATTTTTGTCGGCGAGGTCTTGGGCGAGGAGGAGTTCCGCGAAAGCGCGCTCTACAGTGTGGATTATCAGCGGCGGTTCCGCGGCCGCGCGCCTTGAGAGCGCGGGCGAAACGCCGGGCTGCCTCGTGCGGCGCAGTAGATCAGGAATCTCGCTCAGCGGCTGCTTGCTGTATAGCGGAACGTCACGGCATTCGGTATGCAAACGCACCAAATTAAACAAATTGGAACTTATTTGTGCCGGGGCGGGTTGTGCCTTGGTCAAGAAAATGTCTTCCGGAAGAAAGAAAGATTTTTATGAAAATGATCACATCAGCATGCTTTGGTTTTGCTCTGGCCATCTCTACATTCGCTCTGTCTGGCGCTCCAGCGTCGGCTTTCGAGACCCCCGCCCTCACTATAACCGCGCCTAATAATGTCATTAAGGTCTACGACGAAGACCGGAGCGAGTACCGGGAGCGCGAGGAGCGCCGGGAGCACGAGGAACGTGAACGCCGGGAACGCGAAGCCCGTGAGCGTGGTGAGCGCTGTGAACATGCTCGCCATGAGTGCGGTGAACATCACGGTGACGGGGGCCACGAGTGCGTTGAAAGGCATGGCTGTGCAAGCTAAGAAGCCGTCTCTATAGCAGACCGCAAATTGCGACACCGGCAATCTTCTTGCCGGTGCTTTTTTGTGAGCGGGCTATCGTGTGGATTGAGGAAGCGCGCGCCCGGCACGCGCCGTGCAAAGAGCGACAGCCGAGTTTCCATGCCAAGTTCGCTTGGCCTTCTTCTGAAAGGCATGCAGCACGTATACCGCGCCGGCGAAGCGCACCGGGGCAATTTGTACGCGCGATATCGCTTGTTACAATGATGGCAAAGGAGATTCCTTATTTCGCCAACTTCCAGTCTCCACATAAGAAGCCCCGAGGAAAGCGGTGAATTCTAAGGAGATATCCCATGAAAAGATCGATGTTCGCAGCCGTCGCGGTGGGCTTTGGCCTGCTTGCCTCGATGGCCGGCGCGCAGGCGGCAAGCCCCCTGGCCGGGGCGCCTGCCGTAGCGGCCGCAAATGCAGCCGTAGCTCAAGGAAGCACTGTAACTAAAGTGTGGTTCCGCCGCTACGGACCCCACGGTGCGTTCCGGCCGGGCTACGGATGGCGTCCAGGCATCGGCTGGGTGCCGCTTGCCGTCGCCGGTGCCGTGGTGGCCGGTGCCGCCGCTGGTGCCTATTACGCCGATCACGGGCCTTACTATTACGGCCCCGGCCCTTACGGTCCGGCTCCCTACGGTCCGGCCCCATACTACGGCCCCGCTCCGTATTACGGTCCACGCTATTGATCCGCGGCGCCCGTGGCTGACGGCGCGGGCGGCCGGTGAATAACATGCGAGCCCCGGCGGAGCGATCCGGCCGGGGCTCTCTTATGCCTGCGCGTTGGCCGAGGACAAGCCAAGCGGATACTGGGCAGGAGTTGCGATACCGCCAAGATGGCACGAAGCGCATTAACACAGGCCGGCCCGTATCTCGTGACTTGAGAATTGTACCTGTGTGCGGTACATTAGGTCATAGACGGGGCGGTTTGAATGATTGTGAGCTTCCGGGACGAATGGCTGCGGGCCTTCTTCATTCAGGATGAATATTCGCGGAACATCCCAGCCGATCTCGAAAGCCGCCTCTTTCGCAAGTTGCAAATGATCGACGATGCAACAACCGATAAAGATTTGCGCGTGCCGCCAAGCAATCACTTCGAGAAGCTAAGCGGTAAGCTGGCCGAGTTTTATTCGATCCGTATCAATAAGCAATGGCGGCTGATTTTCCGTTGGAACGGCAGCCGGGGCGAGGCCTCGGATGTTTACCTGGACGATCACAGCTATAGGTGAACGAACATGCTCATGACCAAGCGCAAGCCGGCCGGTATCGGCGAGATCCTGGTTGAAGAATTCATGCAACCAATGGGGCTGACCCAGGCCGCGCTTGCGGCAGCCATGGGCGTGCAGCGCAAGCATGTGAACGAGCTTTGCAATGGGCGGCGCGGCGTGACGGCCGCAACGGCGCTCATCCTTGCGCGCGTGTTCGGCAACAGCCCGGATTTCTGGCTCAACGTGCAGCGGCGCTGCGATCTTTGGGAGGCGATGAACAGCCCGAAGGAGCGCGAGCGGATCGAGCGCGCCAAGCCGCTGGCGGACGCTGCACGGGCATCTGTGGAACAGTAGCCTCAAGACGCGGCTTGAATATCGCGAGCGCAAGCAACGCGGTTGCTATCCGTGGGCGGAAAGGGTCGCGGCCGGGCAATTTCTCGTTTATCCGTAGACGGTTAACCTTGCACAGGACCGGGCCGGGCGCATGAAGATTTCCCGTTAAACTGGCTCTGAGTTACATGGGGCTTACTGGAAATTGCATTCCCCTGCGCAAATTACCGGAGGCGTATCCGTGGAAGTGCATTTTGACGCAATAGGCTAATCACCCTTGCCTCACCGGAAATACTGCGTTACTGTGTGTATATGAAATACTGTTTCGCACTTTTGTTCACAATCGTGACCGCCATACCGGTACACGCTATCAGTGTAAGCGGAGAGGCAAATACACCATGCCGGGAATTCACTTATGCTCCGCCGTCCCGGCAAGTCCAACTCATCTTCTGGGTGAACGGCTTCGTCTCAGCCAGAAACGTTTACTCGATCAATCAAAACACGCCTGGGTTGAACGACCGGATCGTGGCAACAGAGTTATGGGATTACTGCAAAAGGATGCCGGATGTGTGGCTGATTAATGCCTCGATCTCCATAGCCGCAAAGCTGGCACATGAGCCGGCGCCCGTACTCTTCGTGGGGCCGGAATCTCCACATGAATGATGCCTGTCTCTTCAGGCCGTCGCGGTTAGGTTCGGGCCAGTTCCTTGTAGGCGTGCCAGCTGGCGTGACCCACGAGCGGGAACGTGATTGCGAGGCCAATGAAGTAGAACGCGAGCCCCGCTACTGAAAGCGCCGCGATGAGGGCGGCCCAGAGGGCCATGGCAGGCAGGTTGTTCCGCACGGCCTCCACGCTCGCGATCATGGCGGTAACGGCGTCCACTTTGCGGTCGAAAATCATCGGCACGGCAATGACCGATATGGAATATGCGACGGCAGCAAAGGCAGCTCCCACCGCGGTTCCGGTTACGAGCATGCTCTGGCCTGGCGCGGTGAGCAAAAGCGCGGAGATAAACTCGTCAATCGGTGGAAAGCTGGCCGGGCCGAAGAACAGCATGAATAAAAGAAGCGCAACGTTCATCCAGAAAAAGTACAGGACGAAAAGCAACATTCCAAAAGATGCGAGCTGGTCTCTCTCGCTCCATACCGCGGAGGCGATGGTGCGGTAAGTAATGGGTTCGCCGCGCTCGTGCCGCCGGCTGATTTCGTATAGTCCGGCCGCCAGGATCGGGCCCACCAGCAAAAAACCGAATGCCAGAGGCAGCAGAAGCGGAAGGGCGTCGAAGCGGGTCAACTGCAAGACGGCCACATAGGCAAACGCGGCAAATACAGCGCCGTAAGCCAGGCTTATTTGCGGGGCAATCAGAAGATCTCTCCAGCCCCCGGCGATCCAGGCGTAGGGAGCGTCGAAGGCTACCCTTCGTATTTCTTGAGTCTCCGGCCGGGCGGGCGCTACCGCGAATCCCCCTGCTGCGTGAAAAGTGTCTGTCATCGCACTCGCCCTCCTTGAGCAACTTCACCGTTGGCGAAGACGCAACCCCTCGTTAACCCTTCCTTCGGCCCAAGGTTTCAGGCGCCAGCTACAATTCTTTGGGATCGGCAATGTGAACGCCGCGGGACGGGAAACGGCACCGCACCGTGGCCGGCGCAATGCAATATGACACGTTAAGGTCAAGGGCGGCGATGACGGTCCACATTGGTGGGTGGCAAGGCGCTAAAGATCGCGCAGGCGGCCATTCAATACCGCAGCGAACGGGCGTAGCCCCTGCCGGTCCAGCGCCTGAACGAACTCAAGAGCTTCCAGCCTACGAGCGTGTGAAAAAATCGCGGAAATGGCTGAAACGCTTGAAATCCGGGCCGCAGCGTCGTCCCCGCGGAGGTCTTGTTCCAGCGTCAGAAATGGATTCCCGCCTGAAGGCGGGAATGACGCCGCGGCAGAGCCATCGGGCTGATCGAGTTCCGGAAGCGCCGGCGCATCTAAGAAAAGACGACGCCCCTGCGCACATATTCCTCAATGTCGGCGTAGTTCATCACGATCTCCGAGTTCGACTTTATGTCGGTCAAGGCGACGAGGCTCGCGACAGCTGTCGTTGGGCTCAGCCGCGTCCAGGAGACGGCGGCATTCGGCGTGGCGGAATGGTTGCAGAATGAAATGTCGCCAAAAACCAGCGCGCATTCCTCGCCCAATGCAAAGCGGTAAATCCAGACGCTGGTTTCGCTGAGCTTTTCGCAGTCTTCCCCTTGGAGCACGACAGCGTGCGATTCCAAAACCACCGAGTTTTTGGGGATGTCCGTCACCGCGAAAATCGCCCGGCCTTTGTCGGGCGTCTCGCGCACGCAATGCAATCGAAGCTGAAATTCATCAGCGGGACCGTGTCGCACGGGATTTATTCCAAAGGCCTCCCTCAGCCATTGCCATTGTGAAACAGCCCAATCGATTGCTGCAAGACTGCCCCGCAAGATCCCGCCAAACTTGAGCACCATCCGGCCAACGCAGCCAACGGGCGCACCTGCGGCCTGCCTATGCCGCGCCCCAGATTGGCGCCGCCATATTGCAGGCGTGATTAATCTTGTCAAACGGCGCCCCGGCCTTGGCAAGGCCCCCGGGGCGAATTGTCAATTTCATTCCCCCGGTTTTTTTGGCAGGCAAGGCCGGGCATATCGCGATGGCCAGAAAATGAAATGCCGCCGGGACCTTGCGCCACTGCCGCAACCTGCAAGAAAGGACTGGCCTTGAGGCCATTTTTCAACCGCCCGCGCCTGCTTCTGACGCTGACGTCGATGTTCTGGGCCGGAAACGTCATCGTGGGCCGCGCGATCGCCGGGACCGTCCCGCCCGTCACGCTCGCCTGCCTGCGCTGGGTGCTGGCCACGCTCTTCTTTCTGCCCTTTGCCTGGCCCAGCTTGCGCAAGGATGCCGGCGAAATCCTGAAGCATCGCGGCATCCTGTTGTTTCTTGGGCTGATCGGGCCGGCGTGCTACAACTCGCTTTTCTATTTCGGGCTGGTTTCCACCCCGGCGCTGAATGGCCTGGTTCTGAACGCGGCCGGGCCGATGTTCATTGCGCTGGTGGCGTGGGGCGTGTTTGGCGACCGGCTCTCCGCTTCTCAGCTCGCAGGCATGGCCGCCGGTTTCGCGGGCGTCCTGCTCATAATCGCGAAGGGCGATCCGTTCTCGCTCGCCGCGCTGCGCTTCAACCCTGGCGATCTCATTCTGCTCGCCGCCATCCTCGCCTGGGCCACCTATACCGCCTTCCTGCGCAAGAGGCCGCGCATGAGCTGGCAGAGCTACAACCTCGTGACCTATGCGCTGGCCGCAATCGCGAACATTCCCATCGCCGCCGGCGAGCTTGCCTTGGGGCAGTCCGTGACGGGCGGCTGGGCGGCGGCTGGGGCGATCCTCTATGTCGCGATCTTCCCGAGCCTGCTTGCTTACATATTCTATAACCGGGGCGTGGAGCTTCTCGGGCCGGCCGCGGCGGGCCTCTATATGTTTCTGATCCCGGCTTTCGGCGCGCTCCTCGCTGTCGGGCTGCTGAACGAGCGGTTGCACCTGTTCCATGCCGTGGGCTTCGCGCTGATTATTGGAGGGGTGCTGATCGGAAGCCGCGGAACCGCGGCGATCAAATGAGCGCTTCCCTATCCGCGGGCGCAATACCAAATCCGGCGGAGTGCCTCGCAAAGTCCCCCCTCATCCTGTCCTTCTCCCCGAGGGGAGAAGGACGCTTGAATTCTCCTCGGCGACATTTCTAGGGTCCTCTCTCCCCTCGGGGAGAGAGACAGAGTGAGGGGGGACTTTGCGACCTGCTCACCCGGATTTGGTTCAATCCGTCCTGGCCGGCTAGGTAAATTTCCGGCGGCGGCGCCACAGGAGGTTCTTCACTTCGATGCGCTTGCCGGCATCGCCGTTCCACTCGGCCGCGAGCCCTTCACGGCGGAGCGCCTCGACAATGGTCCAACCCACCTTCTGCTGCGCTGCTTCCGTTCGCTCAAGCGATCCGTAGGCGAGGAAGAGACCGCCGCCTTCCGCGGCGCGCTCCGTGTCCTGCATGTGATAGAAGGTGTAACCCACGGCTTCCGCCTTCGTGAGAGCTTGCGCGATTTCGTCGCCGATCTCCGCATGTCCGCAAGTCTGGCAGCAAGTGAAGTTCTGCCGCGCGACCACGCCGGCGCGTTCGAGCGCCGCGAAGGCGCGGTCGAGGCGGTCGCAATCCGTAGGCACCGGCCACGATGCTTGCTCCTCGCGGGCCCGCGACCATGCCGCCTTTGCCGCGGCGCGCACGAAGGGCTCAAAATCGATGTCAGGGTGCTCATCGGCGAGTTCCTCCACTGAACTCCCCACGATCTCCTCAAATCCGTCGAAGCCCTCGCGGATGCGCCGGCTGACGAGCGCCTCGATTTCTTCCGTAAGATCCGCCATCGCTGCCCCCTTTCGATCCTGGCTGGCAGGAGCCTCCCCGCGAGCCCTGACGAGACTGACGCACTCATTTAATTGCCGGATTTTGCCAAAAAAATGTACTTGGCGTGCGGCCGTGGCGTTCAGGGAATGAGCGTCAGTTGCAGATCGCAGACGTTCGTCATGGTCGGGCCGGTTTTGAGCAACTGCCCGATGGCGTCGAAGAAGCGGTAGGAATCGTTATCGGCCAAACTGGCGGCGATGGATAAGCCGGCGGCGTCCGCCAGAGCCAACACCTCGGCGGACGCGAAAGCACCGGCGGCATCGGTGGGGCCGTCGGTGCCGTCCGTCGAGGCGGACAGGAAATGGATGCCTTGCCCGCGGCGCTCGTCGCGGGCCAGTTCGGCGAGGAACGCCAAGGCCAGCTCCTGGTTGCGCCCGCCTTTGCCCGCGCCCTTGAGCGTCACGGTCGTTTCGCCGCCGGCCACGATGCAGGCAGGAACCTGCGCCAGAAGCCCGCCGCCCCGGACGTCGCGGGCGATGCCATACAGCACTTTGGCCACCTCGCGCGCTTCTCCCGCCAGCGACGCGGTCAGCGCCACCGTGTTGTAGCCGAGCCCCCTTGCATGCTCACAGGCGGCGAGGACGGCCGTCCGGTTGCCGCCAAGGATGATGTTCGTGCCCAGCAAGGCCGCGGGATCGTCAGCCTTCAAAGTCTCCTCCAGGCGGCCGGCCGCCCCTTCCTCCAGGATATGCAGCGCCGCCGCCGGCGCCTTGCCGCGCAGGCCGTGCTTATCGATGACGCCCAACGCATCGGCGAAGGTGCTCGCGTCGGCGGAGGTCAGGCCCGACGCGATGGTGTCGAGCCGGTCGCCCAGCACATCGGAGAGGACGAAATTCAGGCTTCGCGCCGGCGCCATTAGACGCAGGAGCCGCCCGCCTTTGAGGCGCGACAGATGCTTGCGGACGCAGTTTATCTCGTGAATGTCCGCGCCCGAGGCCAAAAGCAGGCTGGTCATTTCCTGCTTCTCCGCGAGCGTCAACCCCTCCGCGGGCAGCGGCAGCAGCGCCGAGCCTCCGCCCGACACCAGGTTAAAGACCAGCGTTTGCTCATCGGCGCTCTCAGCGAGCTGTGCGATGCGCCGCGCGGTATCCTCCCCCTGGGCGTCGGGTACGGGGTGGCCGGCTTCCACCACCTCCACCCATTGCAATAACTCGCCATGGCCGTACTTGACCGAGAGCAGGCCGGCGGAAATGCGGGCGCCAAGGATGTCTTCCAGCGCCAGCGCCATCCGGGCGGATGCCTTGCCCGCGCCTAGCACGATGACGCGGTTGAAGCTGTCGAGGTCCACCTCGTGTTGCTCGCCCCCCGCCGCGACGGTGAGCCGGCCTCCATCCAGGCTGACGTGTCTCATCATCAACCGATAGGGGTCGACCGCTTGCAGAGCCGCTTGGAAGATCGATTGAAGGTGCCCGGTTTCAAGCATGCTGGCGTTATCCGGCTCCCGGTTCAGCGTGGACGTTATTCATACCCGAGACCGGACTGCCGGTCATACCAAATCTAAGTGATTGCTTCGCGGATCGTCATCCCGGAAAACGCTTCAGAAGCGCTTATCCGGGATCGTAAAAAGCACTGGGCTGAGTTCGTGAAGATCCCGGGTTGACGCCTTCGTGAACAATATGCCGCGTTTCACACCGCGTGAGCCTTCATCGTCAAGCGGAGAGGCGAAATCGAGCTTGAATTTGTCCTGTACTTTGGCGTACATTACGTGTCTAAAGTACCTAAGGAGCAAAAGCCATGCCTAAACTCTCAGCCGAGCGCAAAGCCCGCAAGCCGGCCAAGCGGTATCGGCTGGAGGCGCGCCTGACCGATGAGCAGCGGCAGTTGTTTCAGCGCGCTGCCGATCTCCAAGGCCGGTCGCTCAGCGATTTCGCAATTGCGACGCTGCACGCGGCGGCGGTACAAACCATCGAGACCATGGAAATCATCCGGCTCAATGCCGCCGAAAGCCTAAAAATGGCCGAAGCCATTTTTGAGCCAGGTGACCCGAGCGCTTATACCCGCGCAGTTGCCAAGCGCTATTTAGATTCTCTTGCGGCGAAGTGACCGGTCTCGTTCCCTACGCTATCGAGCCCCTCGGCACCCAGCATGACCGGGCGGCGTTTTCGTGCGGCGTCGAAGCGCTCGACCGCTTCTTCAAGCAGCAGGCCGGGCAAGAAAGCCGCCGCCACGTTGCCAATTGCTTCGTGGGCGTCCACAAGGCTGAAAAGACAATTGGCGGCTTCTATACGCTCTCGGCCACCGCCGTAATTTTTGACGATCTGCCGGAGGAATTCAGGAAGAAGCTGCCGCGCTATCCAGAGGTGCCCGCCGCTCTCCTTGGCCGCCTCGCCGTGGACTTGGCTCATCGCCGCAGAGGTCTCGGCGACTTTCTCCTATTCGACGCCATGCGCCGGACGCTGCACGCCGATCTTGCCGCAGCCGTCTTAATCGTCGATGTCAAGGATGAACAGGCTGCAAGTTTTTACAGGCGCCATCAGTTTCTGGACATTGGGCCAGGACGCAAGCGGTTGTTTTCGCCTGTGTCCCGGATCGCGAAGATATTCGCTTGATCTCCGGGCACTGTCGAGCCGCGGTCCAAAAGCTCAATGCCTGCTTAGGCTTGGTTCGCCCGGGCGGCTGGCTCCTCCGCCTCCGGTTTGACGTTGACGCTTTTGGGGACGAAAAACAGCGTAAGCGCCGCGCCAAGCAGCAATATGGCGGCGATGACGTAGAGCGGCGCTGACGGGTCCGCCGAGATGAGCTTCGTCCAGACGGGCACGTTCGGTCCGATATAGCCGCCGAGATTGCCTATCGAATTAATGACGCCGATGCCCGCCGCCGCAGCCGTGCCCGTAAGGAAGGCCGAGGGCATCGGCCAGAACAGCGGCATCGATCCGATGGTACCCAGCGTGCCGATGGATAGGAAGACGATGGCCAGCGCCGGGTTCGAGGCACAGGCGCCGCTAAGCGCAATCCCGATGGCGCCGGCAGTCATGTTGAGGACGTAATGGAGGCGGCGCTCTCCGGTGCGGTCGGAGTTGTGGCTCAGGATCAGCATGCCGATGGCGCAGACGCCGTAAGGTATGGCGGTTATCAGGCCGATATTGAGGTATCCAGTAACGCCCAACGCCTCGACGATGGCCGGCAGCCAAAACGCTATGCCGTAAATCCCAATCACCAGAGTGAAATAGATCGCGGAGAGCAGGTAGACGGCGCCGCTCCTGAAGGCGTCGATGAGCCGGTGCTCACGCTTGGTTTTCTCCTCGCTTTCCACGGCCTCGATCAGAGCGGCTTTCTCTTCGGCGGTCAGCCATTTGGCTTCCTGAATGCTGCTGTCGAGATAGAAAATCACCCAAATGCCCACCAGCACGGAGGGGATGCCCTCCATCAGATAAAGCCATTGCCAGCCGGCCAGACCGAGCGAGCCGGAGAACCGGTCCATGATCATGCCGGAAACCGGATTGCCGATCACTCCGGCGAGCGCGACGGCGGACACGAACCACGCGGTGCGGGTCGAACGCTGGCGGGATGGATACCAGAGCGTCAGATAGTAGATCATCCCAGGGAAGAAGCCCGCCTCGGCCAAGCCCAGAATGAAACGCATGGCGTGGAAACTCCACTCGCCGGTGACGAACATCATGGCGGCCGAAATGATGCCCCAGGTAATCATGATGCGTGCGATCCACAGCCGCGCGCCGAATTTCTTGAGCGCCACGTTGCTCGGCACCTCGAAGAAGAAGTAGCCGATGAAAAAGATGCCGGCGCCCGTGGCGAAGGCGGCGTCGCTCAGGCCCAGGTCCTTGGACATCTGCAGCTTGGCAAAGCCCACATTGACCCGGTCGAGATAAGCCAGGATGTAGCAAAGGAACAGGAACGGGACGATCCGCCGGTCCACCTTGGCATAGGCTCGGTCCTCCAAGGCCGTATCCCGCGCCGGGACCGATGCCGGGACATAGTGAGACGCCATGGTTCCCTCCCGCTGGCGGCGGCGCTTGAGCGCGGCTTCTTGCTGCTCAACTATTGGATGAACGCCAGGCGCGAAACAACCGGAATTTGGCGGGAAAAACTGGCGAGGCTGGGAAGCGACCGGCCGGGTTGGATATTATGCTGGGGCGGCGCCGCCGGCTTTCGCGTGCTCGGCCATCAGCCAATAGCCGGCCATGATGAGCTTCGCGTCCTCGAACTCGCCGGCGCCGAGCTTCGCGAAAAACTCGGCCACATCGAACTCGACAACCTCGATATCCTCGCCTTCGTGCTCAAGCCCGCGGCCTTCCGACAGCCTATCGGCCTCACGGACCTCCGCATAATAGAGAAAGGTGCGTTCGGTGCATCCGCCTGGCGAGGAAAAGAAGGTGCAGAGGTGCTTCGCTTCCGCGATGTGGTATCCGGTTTCCTCCCGCACCTCGCGGATGAGGCATTCGAGCGGCGTCTCGGCGAAGCTGCCATCGGGATGGACCGCGATCATGCCCGCGACCGCCTCGATGAGCCAGCCGCCTCCTTGGCTTTTTCCGAGCGTGGGAATGCGGAACTGCTTGACGGTAACAGCCTTCCGCCGCTCCGGATCGTAAAGCAGCGCCGCAACCGCATCGCTGCGCTCCATGACAAGGAAGGGCCTGGCCGCGCTCATGCCGCCGGCGAACTGCTCGTGCGAGACCGTAACCTTGTCCACCTTGAAAAACGCGTCGAGCAAGCGTTCCCGCTCTATAATCTCGACGCGCGATGGCTTTGTGTTTTCCGTCATGTGAAATGCCCCTTTGTGCCCGCGCCTTCTACCAAATCCAGCTGGGATAGTCCCCTGTCATGCCAGAACTGCCGTCCCAGAACCTTGATTGCCCGCGGCGTCATCCACGCGGAGGAGCGTGTGAAAAAATCGAAATTGCAGACTTCGGCAAGACTCCGCAGCGTCATTCCCGCGAAGGCGTGAATCCATTTCAACCGTTGGAACAAGACCTTAGCGTGGGTCCCCGCCTTCGCGAGGACGACGCTGCGGCCTGGATTTAACCGGTTCGCCTTTCACACGCTCGAAGGCGGGGACCGCTCAACCGGCTCGTGGCTTGACCATGGCTTTGTTGCCAATCCCCCTGGCCTCATGGACAGGGGGATTGGGCGCTGCGCCCGAAGAGACACACCCCTCAAGGTTGTGTATCATCGCTATTTTATGCCTTGGGTTGCCACGCGGGAATCATGTAGGTTTTGTGACGAACTAACCCGCCGATAACACGCAAGAAATGTCTTCCAACGCCCTAAGCATAGCAAGAACAACGCTTCCCGCGCCGGCGAACGTCACGCCCATCGACCAGGCGCGCCTCGCCAGGCTTGTGCGCGAGCTGGCCGAATGCCCGCCGCAGGAGCAGATCGCGTATGCCGTATACGAGCGCGAGCTGTACCGTCTGCAATGCGAGCTGGTCAAGCTCCAGGACTGGGTGCACAAAAACGGGCTGAAGCTCGCGGTCTTGTTCGAGGGGCGCGACGCCGCCGGCAAAGGCGGAGCGATCAAGCGGATCGTGCAGCGCCTCAATCCCAGGCTTTACCGGATCGCCGCGCTGTCCTCGCCCACCGAGCGTGAGCGGCAGCAATGGTACTTCCAGCGCTACGTCGCGCACCTGCCCGCCGGCGGCGAAATTGTGCTCTTCGACCGGAGCTGGTACAACAGGGCTGGGGTCGAGCGCGTCATGGGCTTTTGCTCGGACGACGAATATTGCGAATTCCTTCAGACCGTGCCCGAATTCGAGCGCATGCTAGCCCGCTCTGGCATCGTTCTCGTCAAATACTGGTTCTCGATCACCTATGAGGAGCAGCTTCGGCGCCTCAGGAGCCGCGCCTGCAATCCCATCAAGCAGTGGAAGCTGAGCCCGATGGACGTTCAGTCGCTCTATCGCTGGGACGATTATACGCGGGCCAAGGAGATCATGCTGCAACGCACGCACACCGCCGGCGCGCCCTGGTGGATCGTCGACGCGGTGGACAAGCGCCGGGCGCGGCTGAACTGCATCCGGCATCTCCTGGGCCAGGTGCCGTACCAGGAGTTGCCGCCGCGCGAAATTGTGCTGCCGGAGGAACTGGTTGGCGGAGGACATGCGCGCCGGAGCGGTCCGGCCGCGCTGCACGTCCCCGAGGTCTATTGAGGCGCGGCTTCGGCAGCAGGGCCTGCTTGGGATTCGAGCGCGGCCCGGTGTGCATTGAAATACGCGCCAAAAGCCCGGTCCGCCCCCAGGATATCCTCGTAGAGCCAATTCTTCAGAAACTCCAGCACTTGCAGGGGCAGCGCCTCTGAAGCTCCCCGTTGAAAGTCCTCGTGAACTTCCTTGACCGTGGCAGTCAAGGCTTGGTGCTTTCGCGTATGCTCTTTATAGTCTGGGTAATTCGTGCGAAGAAAAAGCGCCTCCTCGCACGCGAAGTGATAGCTCACATAGTGGACCAGCCCATCCAAGACCTTGCCAAGAACCTCTTGGCCGTCCCCAGCTTCCGCGGCATCATGCAATTCGTTGAGAAGACCGAGAAGTCTTTGGTGATCGCGATCGATCTCCGCGATGCCTACGCTGAATTCATCCGTCCATTCCGCAAATGGCATAGTGATTGTCCTTCCACCCGCTCGCAGCTCCTTCGCCAGCGTGACCGTCCGGGCAGTTCCGGCAACCTTTACATCGAGTTCGGCGCGGGCCGGCATGCACACGAACATCTACGCGCCTTGCATTTAATGGCGAGTAAACGTATGTACTTTTGTCGGATTTATTCGAGTAGTCATAACCTATATTTGATTTAACGTAATATTGTTGCAAACACTATGCTCATTTGCCAAGTTATTGGCCCTGGAAGCAGGCGCAAAGCGAAATGCCCATCCGCGATGCGCGTGCGCGGGGTTTATTGAGGCGGGGCTTCCGCAGCCTGGCCTGCTTGGGATTCGAGCGCGGCCTGGTGCGCATTGAAATACACGCCGAAAGCCCGATCCGACCCCATGATATGCTCGTAGAGCCAGTTCTTCAGAAACTCCAGGACTTGCCTGGGCAGCGCGTCCGACCCACCCAATTGAAAGTCATCTCGAATTTCCTTGACCGTGATTGTCAAGGCCTGGTGCTGCCGCCGGTGCCTTTCGTAGCCTGGGTAATTCGTGCGCAGAAAAAGCGCCTCCTCGTGCGCGAAGTGATAGCCCACATAGAGCATCAGCCCATCCAAGACCCTGCCAAGAACCTCGCTGCCGTCCCCAGAGCTCGCTGCGTCATGCAGTTGGTTGAGAAGTTCAAGAAGCCTCCGGTGATCGCCATCGATTTCCTCGACGCCCACGCTGAATTCTTTCGACCATTCCGCAAAAGGCATAGTGCTCGTCCTTCCCGCCGCTCTCCGCTCCTTTTCCGGCCCGGCCGTCCGGCTGGTTCCGGCAACGTTTCCATGGAATTGGGCGTTGGGCGGCATGCATACTAAGCTCTACGCGAGTTGCATTTAATGCCGCATGAATATGCGAGGTTGTCCTGCGATTATCCGCTCCACGATTGCAGCTCCCCGGCTTTCATAACAAATAGTGAAGCAGCGTAGGCGGCGCGGCATGGTAAATGCCGGCGTGGTAAACGGTAAAACGCGATAGTTTCCGCCGCCGTCTTTTTGCGGATCTTTTCCCATTTGGGGCCGGATTCCACGATCCCAGAATCCCGTTAAATATGGAAACAACTCGCAAATTAACCCAAATTCCCGGCGGCGAAAATGCCGCGCCGCACTCACGGCCGCAATAAAAGCCATACATATCAACATCTTGGCTAAACTTAAGCCTTCGGTAAAAGGCTTGTGCTAAATTGGCTCAAGATCGAAATAGGGCGCAAACCGCGGAAATTGCGGGCAAGCAGCGTTAAGAGACGATGAAACGGGGTAGATCTTGACGCAAACCACACTTAAAGCTGCCGTGATCGGCGCGGGGCCTGCCGGGCTGATGGCGGCGGAGACGCTGGCGCGCGTGGGGCTCGGCGTGACGGTTTACGACCGCATGCCCGCGCCGGGCCGCAAGTTTCTGCTTGCCGGGCGCGGCGGGCTGAACCTCACGCATAGCGAGGAGTTTGAGCGCTTTCTGTCGCGCTACCGTGAGGCAGCGCCCCGGTTGCGCGCGGCCATCGAGGCATTTCCGCCGGACGCACTGCGCGCCTGGTGCGAGGGGCTTGGCCAGGAGACCTTCGTTGGCACCAGCGGGCGCGTGTTTCCCAAGGCGATGAAGGCGTCCCCGTTGCTTCGGGCGTGGCTCATGCGGCTGGCCGCGATGAATGTGGCGTACAAGCCGCGCCATCGCTGGGCGGGATGGGATGCGGCCTGCGGCTCCTGTTCGATACACCGGCTGGCCGCGTTGAGGCGGCCCACGACGCGGCGATCTTCGCGCTTGGCGGCGCGAGCTGGCCGCGGCTTGGTTCGGATGGGCATTGGACAACGTTTTTTGCGGAGCGCGAAATCGCGGTCTCGCCCTTGAGGCCGTCCAATTGTGGCTTCGCGGCCGAATTCTCCGATGTGTTCCGCGCCCGCTTCGAGGGCCAGCCGCTCCAGGGCATCGAGCTGCGCTTCGAAGACGCGAGCGCCCGTGGCGAAGCGGTTGTCACCAAGACCGGCCTCGAAGGCGGCGCGATCTACGCGCTGTCGCCGCTCTTGCGCGATGCGATCGAACGCGATGGCGACGCCACTCTAGCGGTCGATTTGCGTCCCGGTCTTCCGGCGGCGGAGTTGGAACGCGCGCTTGCCAGGCCGCACGGAAAGCAGTCCTTCTCGAACTTCCTCCGCAAGGCAGTCAAGCTTTCGCCAGCCGCCGTGGGGCTATTGCAGGAGGCCGCGCATCGGGGCAGCGCACCGTTATCGTCCATGGGTCCGGCGGCGCTCGCCGCGCTGATGAAGGCCGTTCCCGTCCGCCTCACGGCGACAGCCGGCATCGAGCGCGCCATTTCGACCGCCGGCGGGGTGGCGTTCGAGGAGCTTGACCTGCACTTCATGCTGCGCCGCATGCCGGGCAGTTTCGTTGCGGGCGAAATGCTGGACTGGGAGGCGCCAACCGGCGGTTATCTTCTGCAAGCCTGCTTTTCGACTGGAGTAGCGGCAGCAAAAGGAGCAATCGAGTGGTTAGTCGCGCGGAGCTAGTATTAACTATTTCTTTCGCTGAGTCTGCTGAATAAGGTTATATATTTGGCGAACATTCTCGATAAGCTCGAAGGCTGGGATTGCATTCTTATTCATCCCTGACCGCCCCATCGCGTACATGGGATTCATTGAGCCGAACACGATATCGCCGCTGCCGTCTGACCGTTCGGTAAGCGAGATTTCGTTGAGATTAGGCAGGGAAATCGCTTTGACTTCGCGAGACCATATACCGCTGAGGATCAGCACTCGTTGATTTGTTACTCCATAATAGGTGCGGCTTCGCTGATAAGCGTCAACAAAGAAACGCCCAACAAGTAGATGAATTCCTATCACTACAAATGGCAGAACAAAAAGCAAAGAGGCAGACGGCTCCTTATGCGAAGTAATGTTCTTGTATACCCCGGAAAAGACGCCGCCACCCCACAACAGGCTGAAGGGGACCATGAAAATATCGCCCGAGCGGAAGCGCAGGCCCTGGCGCGGCATTCCGCTCCACAGCAGATGCTCGCCGGCCTGGAGTTCCCTCACCACGGCAGCCTGAGCAGTATTGTCCGTCACCAACATGCTTTTCTCCCTAGCCACAGTCTTTCCGGGGCAAAAACCGGCTGAATAGTTCGCAACTGTCATCCCGTGCGCGCTGCGGCATGTAATGCTGCTGCGCGGACACGGGATCTTAAGAGGCGCTGGCGTCCGTTACGATCCCGGATAACGCCGTTGGCGTTTCCGGGAAGCTCTGTCCAAATTGTGCGTAGGTTTCAGCTAAGCGCTGCGGCGAAAGCATTTTTTGGGGTTATAACGTCCTCGCCCCCCTCAAGCCAGCGCCGCCAGCCAAGATAGCTAGGCAAATATTCGGTGGCGACGCCGTTGAAGCGGCTGAGCCATTGCTTAAACCTGCTGCCATAAGCATTGACGTTCTGGATGTGCAGTACCTTCTCGTGCACATGTTCACCTTTGCTGGCGATGATGAGTTCATATTCGATGCCCTCCGCATCGGCGAAGGCGATCAGCGCCTTGTCGCCGTCCATGCACAGCAGCGTATTGTCCTTCGATAGCTTGCCCTCAAGAACTGGACGCACAGCCGCCTCGGAGCGGTCCGGCAATACGCCGTCGATATGAGCGCCGGTGCGGTCGCGGGCAATCAGGATCGGAATTTGCTCAGCCGATAGGCCTGGCTTTTCCGCAACGCCGCCTCGCTTGCGCGCCGGGCGCGGCAGCTTGCGCCGGCCTTTGAAGCTTTCCAGCAGGAAGATTTCGTCAACCTCAGCGATGCCGGCAAGCGATTGATCCTTCGATTTGTTTTGCGCCTTCAAAAAGCGGTGGCGCCACTTGAAGGCAGTGTTCTTGCTGACTTTGCACACCTTGCCGGCCTTGCGGACCGGTAGCGATTCATTGAGCGCCCCGGCATATTTCAGCCAGCACTCTTTCTTACGCAGCCGTGCCAACGGCGTGCCGGTTAGCGGATTGAACGTCCGCTTGCAGTCAAGGCAGCGGCAGCGCTTCAGCCCGTTCCTCTCGCGGCCCCAGCCTTCGGTGCGCCCCGATCCGCAATGCGGGCACTTGGGATCGCCCTCCAAGCGCTCATTCAGAAGACGCTGCACCTCGTCACCGTCGCCGCGTTGCTGTAATGCCGCGATTGCCTTTTGGGCTTGCGCGTGCGTCACTTCCGCTAGCAATTCATCCAGCCGCTGTTGAAATTTGCGATGTTCCATCGGGTGCCCTCCTGCCGGACCGGTACGCCCAGGATGCCCCCGAATTGCGGCGAAAACCTACGCACAACTTGGACAGAGCTTTCCGGGATGACGGTCGCGAACTATTCAGCCGCATTTGAAGCTAATGCTAGTATTGAGCCGGCGATTTAGGCGCTGGAAGGGAGATTATGTGGCAGAGCAAGCGGCTTCTATCCGCGCTTGGCCCAACCAGAATTTCGAAGTCTCCAGCCTCCAGCCGCGGGGTTCCATCCTCGTCCGGAAAAGCGAGGTCCCCGGCCGCTAGCTCGAAGCGCACCGTGCCTTTCTGGCCTGGGTCGAGCATGATTTTTGCCAGCCCGCGCAGCTCCAGCAGCGGCCTCGCAACCGAGGCGGTTACGTCGCGGATGAAGAGGAAACAGGTCTCCTCGCCCGCCACGGCGCCCAGGTTTTCAACCCCGGCCTCGACGGAGATCCGCCCGCCCAAGCTTGCGCCCTCGGGCGTCACACGCAAGTCGCTGTAACCGAATTGCGTGTAGGACAGGCCGTGCCCAAACGGGAAGAGCGGCGCCACCGGAGCGTCGAGATATTTGCTGGTTTCGCGCACCGGGCTGGCGGGCCGGCCCGTGGGGCGCTGGGCGTAGAATATCGGGATTTGGCCAACATCGGCGGGCCACGAGACGGCAAGCTTGCCGCTAGGGTTCGCTCCGCCTGTCAGGATGTCCGCAAGCGCGTTTCCCGCCTCCGAGCCCAGGAACCAGGCGGCGAGAACCGCATCGGCCGCCTCGAAAAGGAATGGCTCTATAATCGGCCGGCCCGACGTCAGGGTCACGATAATGGGCTTTCCGAAGCGCAAAGCCTCCCGCAAAAGCGCGCCCTGCCCATCGGGCAGACCGGGTCTGGCGCGGCTCGCCGCTTCCCCGCTCATCGCAGCGGTTTCTCCGAGACATAGGAGGAGTGCATCCGCTTTGCTGGCGGCCTCCTGCGCTTCGGCGGCGGCGAAATCCTCAAAATGGGCGGTTTCCCAATCGGGAAAGGCGCGGCGCAGGCCCTGCCAAATGCTCACCGTATCCGCTGCCGCGCCGGCTGCGTGCCAAGGCCCAAGCATCTCGCCCGCCGCATCGGCGAGCGGCCCTGCCACCACGAGCCTCGCAGGCTTCGTCAGCGGCAGAATGCCGCCGCGATTTTGTAGAAGGACGATAGACTTACGCGCGGCTTCCCGCGCCAGCGCGCGACGGCTCCCGCGCGTCTCCCGTGGCAGCGCGGCTTCCCGCGCGAACGGCTGATCGAAAAGGCCGAGCCGGGCCTTGAGATCGAGCACGCGGCAGACGGCGGCGTCGATGTCCGCCTCCGCGACAAGCCCACGGCCAAGCGCCTCCGGCAGCCCCGCGAGATAGGCGCCGCTCGCCATGTCGATATCGATACCGGCGTTGAAGGCGAGCGTCGCGGCCTCGGTGAGGTCAGCGGCAACGCCATGCGAAATCAGCTCCGCCACGGCATTGAAATCGCTGACGATGACGCCATCGAAGCCATAGCGTGCCCTCAGCAGATCGCGCAGCATACTCCTATGAATCGTCATGGGAATCGCCGGCCAGGTCGCTGAACGCGGGCATAACCGCCGCGACGCCCGTCCGAACCGCCGCGGCGAAGGGCGGGAGGTAAACCTCATGCAGTGTGCGGCTGGAGACGTCCACGGAAGCGTATTCGCGGCCGGCCGCGACGGCGCCATAAGCGGCAAAATGCTTGGCGGTCGCGGCAATCGCGGAGGGCTCCGAAAGCGCGTCACCCTGAAATCCCCGGACCTTGGCCTCCGCAAAGCGCGACCCAAGCCATGGGTCCTCGCCTGGACTTTCCGCGATCCGCCCCCAGCGCGGATCGCGCGACACGTCCAGCATCGGCGCGAATGTCAGCGCTATCCCGCCCGCCGCCGTCTCGGCCGCCGCCGCCCCTGCCGTCGCTTCCCATAGCGCCGGGTCCATGGCCGAGGCTTCGGCAAGCGGGATGGGAAAGATCGTGTCATAACCGTGCAGCACATCCAGCGCAAACAGGAGCGGGATGCCGAGGCGCGTTTCGCCTAGCGCAATCTCCTGCAGCTTGTGGATGCGAGCGGGTTCCTGTAAATCGAGGATGCTGCCCGCGCGCCCGTTCCGCACTTCGGCCTCATCGGCGCGTATCATCGTGAGCTGGCCGAGCTTCTCCTCAAGGCTCATCCCGCCAAGGAGTTTTGCCATGTCTATCGGTGAATGGCGTTTCATGAATCCTAAGCTTTGCTTTTGTAATGCCTGGTGTTTGGTATAGTGGCCCCGTCACGATATAAAGTGGCGCCGATGTGCAATCGAGTTCAAGGCGGGGAATCCATGGCACCAGGAACGCCCGGACCGGAGACACCGAACGGGAGCGACCGCATATTCGCTCAGTTCAGGGAACTTTGGCAAATAGTTCTCGACCCCCACGCGAAACGCGCGCTCATGAAGTTCGGCGTGGCAATTGCGTTTGTGATCGCGCTCAATGCCGTGTTCCAAATCCAGCTGAACAATTGGCAAGGCAGCATTTACGACGCAATCGGCCAGAAGGACTTCTCCGTTTTCGTCCACGAGATCGGGGTGTTTCTCATTATCGTAAGCGTCCTGCTTGGCCTCGGGGTCTTGCAGACTTGGCTGCATGAAATGCTGAAGGTCCGGCTCCGCCAGGCCGTCACCTTCGATCTTCTGGACGAATGGCTTGAGGCGCACCGCATTTTCCAGCTCAAGCAGAGCGGCGAAATCAGCGCGAACCCCGACCAGCGCATCCAGGACGACGCGAGGCGGCTTTCCGAGCTTTCGGTGGACTTGGCCGTGGGCCTCGTTCAATCCTCGTTTCTGCTCATAGCCTTTGTTGGCGTGCTGTGGGAGCTTTCCGCTCAGGTCAAATTCTCGATTGGCGGCAGCGAAGTCACGATTCCCGGCTACATGGTCTGGGCTTCCATCGTCTATGCCGCGCTAGGCTCGGCCGTCACCTGGCTCGTGGGCAGGCCCTTGATCCAGGCCCACACGGATCTGCGCGCCAAGGAGGCCAGCTTCCGTTTTGCGCTTGTGAGGGTCAGCGAATCCGCGGACGAGATCGCGCTTTTCGGCGGCGAGAAGCAGGAGAGGCGCTTTCTCGATGCGCCAGTCGAAGCGCTGCTTGCCACGATGCGCCACATCGCAAACCGGCTCGCGGGCCTGACTTGGGTGACCGGTGGCTATGGCTGGCTTGCCATTATCGCGCCGTTGCTGCTGGCCGCGCCCGGCTATTTCGGCGGCTCGCTCACGCTTGGCGGCTTGATGATGGTTGTCGGCGGGTTCTACCAGGTTCAGACGGCGCTTCGCTGGTACGTGGACAAGTTTCCCGTTATCGCGGAATGGCGTGCCATGCTGAACCGCATAAGCAGCTATCGCAGCGCTCTGGAGCGGCTGCCCGCGCCGGGTTCGAAGCCTACGAAAATCCGCTACGAAACAGGCTGGCACGTGATTTCCACCGAGGACCTCAAGGTCTCCTGGAACGGCGATCCGCCCCGTGGTGTCGTGGACATCAAGATCGAGCCAGGCGAGCGCGTCTTGATCGAAGCTACGCCAAAATCGGGCAAGAGCACCGTGCACAAGACGCTCGCCGGCCTTTGGAGCCGCGGAAGCGGAACCGTGCGCGTTCCCTCGCATGAGACCATGCTGTTCCTGCCGCAGCCGCCTTATCTGCCGATGGGCAGCCTGCACAATGCGCTCGCTTACCCAGACCCGGTGGACCGCTTCAGCGGCGCAGATGCCAAGGCCGCGCTCGAACGCGTCGGGCTTGGCCGGCTCGCCTCCAGCCTGGACAAGGTCAAGCGCTGGGACAAGGAGCTGACCCTGGAGGAACGCCGGCGGCTGATCCTCGGCCGCATGCTGCTGCACCGGCCGCAATGGGTCGTCCAGGACGAATCCATATACGAGCTGGATGAGGAAAGCCGGAAGACCGCATTGTCGATTTTGCGGGACGAACTCAAGCAGACGGCGGTCCTCAGCATCGGGCGCCACTATCCGAACGACACATTCTATCACCGCGTCGTGAACATTGAGACGGGACGGGTGCGCTAGGCTTGGATCAATGCCCTATACGACGCACGTTACCCCTCACCCTGTCCCTCTCCCAATGGGAGAGGGGACGCTTTCTCAACGGCTTCGACGGAACTCCCTCTCCCATTGGGAGAGGGTTGGGGTGAGGGGTAATGCCCTATGGCCATGACTCATCCTGCGCATACTAGCCAGCATGCTAAGGGCGGCGGCGAAGGCTCCGCGAAAGCCTGCCGCTTCAGGATACCGTCTAAGTTTCCGCGATCCTTAGGCGCGGAGAGGATAGTGCAATCAAGGCGTCCATGAAACCTACACCCTCACATCGTCCAACCGCCGCAACCGGCGGCGGCGCTGACGAAGCCCTCCTGGATTTGGTTCAGCGGCAGTCCTTCGGATATTTCTGGGACTTCGCGCATCCAGAAAGCGGAATGGCCCGCGACCGCGGCCGCTCGGACGGCACGGTTGAGAACGATCTTCTGGCTGTAGGCGGCACAGGCTTCGGCATCATGGCAACGATCGTGGCCGCCGAGCGCGGCTGGATCTCGCGCGACGATGCCGTGGGCCGCCTTCTCAAGATGCTGGACTACCTCGGCAAAGCGGACAGCTACAACGGCGTGTTTCCGCACTTTCTCGACGGCGCGACCGGCAAGGAAATGCCTTTGTGGGCGGATAACGCCGGCGGCGATATTGTCGAAACCTCATATCTTGCCGCCGGATTCCTTTGCGCGCGCCAATATTTCGGCCGCGATAACGCCGCGGAAAACAAGTTGCGCGCAGGCATCGCCAGCCTTTGGGAAAACGTGAACTGGAATTGCCACACCAAGGATGGCAGCGCCCTTCACTGGCATTGGACGCCGGAGGGCCTCAGGCAGAAGGTCGAGGGCTGGAACGAGTGCTTGATTACCTACGTGCTCGCGGCCTCCTCGCCCACACATCCCATTGGCGCAAGCTCCTATCACGAGGGCTGGACCAAGGGCGCCGCTTTCAGGAATGACAAAGACTATTACGGCATCCGCCTGCCGCTCGGCCCCAAATTTGGCGGACCCTTATTCTTCGCGCACTTCTCGTTCCTCGGGCTGGATCCGCGCGGCTTGAAGGATCGCCACGCCGATTACTGGGAGCAAAACCTCAATCATTGCCTCATCAATTACGAGCATTGCGTGCGCAATCCGAATGGCTTCAAGGGCTACGGCCCCGATTGCTGGGGCCTGACCGCGAGCGAGGGCGACAACGGCTACTTTCCCCACTCGCCCGATGAGGACAAGGGCGTGATCGCTCCCACCGCCGCGCTATCGAGCTTCCCCTACACGCCCTGGCAGTCCGCCGCGGCGCTACGGTATTTCTTCAGCCTCGGCGACAAACTTTGGGGCAAATACGGCTTTGTGGATGCCTTCAATCCAACAACCGGCTGGTATTCCGACGAATATCTTGCAATCGATCAAGGCCCAATTATTGTGATGATAGAAAACTATCGTACTGGCCTGCTTTGGCGGCTGTTCATGAGCTGTCCCGAGATCGGCCAGGGCCTTCGCCTGCTCGGATTTGAACAGCAGGCCCAAGTTTGAGAGGGCTCCGATGAAAACGGCCCGCCTTCCGGGAAAAGTATTGTCATTGCCATCAGGAGCGGCTTCACGATGACGGACGGGCAAACGCTGGAGCAATGGGGCGGGGAGCTGGTGCGCCACTGCGCCGCCAAGCTCGTGAAGTGCATTTCGGCAACCGGCCTCGTCATGAACCGGTCCGGTTTTGGGCAAGCCATCCGCCCTGCCCCCGGATCGGTGCTCGCGAGCCCGTCCGTCGCGTTCGATAGCGGCGAGCCCGATTACTTCTTCCATTGGATACGCGACTCGGCCGCCGTCATGGACGCCGTGCGCATCCTGGCGAAGGCCGGGGAACCTTCCGCGGATTGGGCGGCGCTCTTCAACGAATTCGTCCAATTCAGCCTGGATTTGCGCAAAATCGACGGGCCGCGCTTTCTCAGCAGCAGCGAGTTTCGGGCCAATACCTCGCCCGAAATGCAGCAATATTTGCGCCCCAACGAGGAAATTGCCGCCGTTCACGGGAATGCGGTCCCGGGGGAAGCCCGGTATAATGCGGACGGTAGCCTGGATTTCATCCGCTGGAACAGGCCCCAGCATGATGGACCGGCCTTGCGCGCGCTTGTGGCGATGCGGTTCGAGGAGGATGGCATCCGCATCTCTGGAGAGACGAAGGGGCGGCTGGCCGAGCTGATCCATACCGATCTCGCCTACACGGCCAAAAATGCCGGGCAGCTCTGTTACGATATTTGGGAGGAGGAGTTCGCGCGGCACTACTACACGCTCCTGGTGCAGGTCTCGGCCCTGGCGAAAGGTGCCGCCCGCGCCGAGCGCAGCGGCATGGCCGCCGATGCCACTTTCTTCGGCGCCAGGGCCAGGGATCTGCGCAGAACGCTCGACGCCTTCTGGGCGCCCAGCCTTGGCTTCTACAGGAGCCGCACACAGGGGCCGGGCGGGGAGAGCCCGAAGGCGCTCGATTTCGCCGTCATCCTCGGAGTGCTGCATGCCGGCCTCGATAAAGGCTCGCACAGCGTTCAAGACAAACAGGTGATGCTGACCTTCAGGAAGCTGCAAGAGCTTTTCGCGGCGGAATACGCAATCAACAGCGCCGGCGGGCAAGGCATCATGTTTGGGCGCTACAAGGGCGACAGCTATGTCAGCGGTGGCGCGTATTATTTTTCGACCTTTGGCGCGGCGGAGTACTATTACCGGCTCGCCCGGACAGACCCGGACCACCGGGCAGCCCTGATCGAAAGAGGTGACGCAACCCTCTCCCGCATCCGCGACTTCATTCCCGCGTCCGGCTGCCTCTCGGAGCAATTCGACCAGACGACAGGCGAGCAAACTTCCGCCAAGGACCTTTCCTGGAGCTACGCCTGCTTCATCACCGCGTGGTACGCGCGCCAAATGGCTCTGGGGCAAAAAGGGCTGGTATGATGCCGGGCCGTTGGGTGAACATCAGACGCACGTTACCCCTCACCCTGTCCCTCTCCCGTAGGGAGAGGGGACGCCTGAATGGGCCGCAGCGGACGCAACAGCGTTCCCTCTCCCACGGGGAGAAGGACAGGGTGAGGGGGTACGACCTATGAGCGGGCAGAACTCGCGCAATTTCCGCACGCCGCGCGAAAGCGAGCTTGGCCTGCTCAGGATCGGGAACGCGGCGGGGCTTGAGATTGCCGCTCTTCCAAACGGCTGCCTGTTTGCAATCGAGCACGGCGATGGCCGCGGCCGCGTCATGCTAAACCAGATACTGGGCTCGCCGTTGGGGGGATCGATCGGGCGCATCCTTTTACGGACGGAGGCTTGGACGGCCGAAGCCGCCGGCCCTGGCGCGGCTGCCCGGTTCGGCGCGGGCGCAGACCGGTTCGTTTGGGCAGGCGAGACCGAAGGGCTGCATCGCCGCGTCACGCTTTGGCTGCATCCATCTCAAAACCTCTGGGCATGGCGCGTCGACTTGCGCAACGCCAGCGAGGCCGCGCTTTCCTGCGATGCGATCCTCGTCCAGGATCTGGGGCTGGGCGAGCGCAACTTCGTGACCGGCAACGAAGCCTTCGCCTCGCAATATATCGACCACCATATCGCGGCGCATCCGCGCTTCGGGCCGGTCATCATGAGCCGGCAGAACCTAGCTCAATTCGGCCGCCACCCTTGGGCCGCGCATGGCTGCCTCGAAGGCGCGAAAAGTTTCGCGACCGACGCTTTGCAGCTGTTCGGGCCGGCCTATCGCGATGCCGCTTCGGTCAATCTGCCCTTCGGAGCGAGCTTGCCGGGCGTGCGGCTGCAGCATGAGGCGGCTTGCGCGATCCTGCAGAGCGGCGCGCGGCGCCTTGCACCGGGGCAAGAGACGGCGTGGACCTTTTTCGGCGCATTCGATCCGGACCACGGCCCGTCCAGCGATGAGGACTTGGCCCGCATCGATGAAGCCGAGAGGGCGCTATCCGCGTATGCGCCGGCTGAAATTCCGCTTCACGCGCTGGTGCGTAGCTTGGTCCAGGACGCATCTCCGCTTTGTTGCAACAGCGGCGCCGAAGCGATACACCAAACCGGCCGCATGCATGAGGAGCGGCGCGGCGGCCGGCTGCTCTCCTATTTCGTGCCAGAGGGCGCGCTTAATCGCCACGTGGTGCTGTGCGATAAGGACCGGCTCATGAAGCGCCGGCATGGAACAATCCTCAGAACCGGGCAAAACCTGCTCCCCGATGAGAACGCGCTTTCGGCGACCTGCTGGATGCACGGCGTCTTCGCGGCGCAGCTCAACGGCAGCGCGTTTCACAAGCTGTTCTCCGTCTCCCGCGACGCCTACAACATCGTCAGGACCAGCGGTCTGCGCATGCTTGCCGAAATCGCGGGCGAGTGGCGGCTTCTCACCCTGCCCGCCGTTTTCGAGATGGGGCTCAGCGACTGCCGCTGGGTTTACGCCACGGAGGGCCGCACCATCGCCGTCCATGCCGCCGCGTCCGCCGAGGATTCCGCGATCCAATGGGAAATCGCCGTTGAAGGCGAGCCGTGCCGGTTTCTGATCTTCGGCCAGCTCGTGCTGGGCGAACGCGACTTCAGCCACTCGGGCCAAGTCGAGGTGGACGGGGACGCCAAGCGCTTCACCTTCCGGCCAGACCCGGATTCGCTTTGGGGGAAGACCTACCCAAGCGCGGCCTATCGCCTCGTCACCAGCACGCCCGGCGAGGTCGAGGCGCTAGGCGGCGACGAGCTGCTATATGCGGATGGCGAGCCGCGCGGGATGCCCTATATCGCGATCCGCACCGCACCCACCCGCGAGTTCCGCTTCGCCGTCGCTGGCTCCATGACCGATCCCGCCGAGGCCGGCCGGCTCGCGCGGAAATACGAAGGTTCCGTGAGCATGCCCGCGATGTTGCGCGCGGCCGGCAAATTCTGGTCCGGAGTGAGCCGGGAGGTGCGCTTCAAAGGCGATAGCACGGAAATCGCCGCTCTCAACACCGTCTTCCCATGGATGGTCCACAACGCGCTCATTCACCTATCCGCCGCGCACGGCCTGGAGCAATACGAGGGTTCCGCGTGGGGCACTCGCGATGTGTGCCAGGGACCGGTGGAGTTCCTGCTGGCACTCGAACACGACGATGCGGTGCGGCAGATCCTCAGGGTCGTTTTCGGGCGGCAATATACCTCCGGCGCTTTCCCGCAGTGGTTCATGCCGGAGCCCTACGGCATGGTCGAGGGCTCCCAAAGCCATGGGGACATCCCGATTTGGCCGCTGAAGGCGCTTTGCGACTATATCGAATGCACGGACGATACAGCGTTCCTGTCCGAGCCGGTGCCGTGGAGGGATGGAACGGGCGAGAGCAGCATTGCCGGGCATTGCCAACGCCTGATCGCGCACTTGCAGGCGCAGTTCATCCCCGGCACGCACCTTGTCCGGCTTGGCGAGGGCGACTGGAACGACTCGTTGCAGCCCGCGGACCAGGCGCTGAAGGACTGGACCGTCAGCAGCTGGACCGTTGGCCTGTTCTTTCAACAGCTCCGGCGCTATGCCGAAATCTTGCGGCGGGCGGGCGAGACCGCCGATGCGAGCCGGCTCGATGAGCTGGCCGAGGCCATGCGCGCCGATTTCAACCGGCACCTCATCCGCGATGGCATACTGGCGGGTTATGCTGTTTTCAATCCCGAAGGCCGCGTGCAAGGGCTTCTGCTGCACCCTTCGGACCGCAAGACCGTCGTGAGCTATTCGCTGATCCCGATGAGCTGTGCCATCGCCAGCGGCATGTTCAGCGCCGAACAGGCGCGGGACCATATGAAGCTCATCCGCGAGCATTTGCTTTTCCCCGATGGCGTCAGGCTCATGGACCGGCCGCTGCCTTACCGGGGCGGGCTTGAGCGCTTTTTCCGCCGCGCCGAGTCCTCTCCCTTTTTCGGGCGCGAGGTTGGACTGATGTACATCCACGCCCACCTCCGCTATTGCGAGGCCGCCGCCATGCTGGGCGATGCGCAAGCCTTTTGGGATGGGCTTCAGATCGCCAACCCCATCGCGGTGACGGAGCGGCTGCCTCATGCCACGCCGCGGCAACGCAACAGCTATTTCACCAGCAGCGATGCGGCCTTCCGCGACCGTTATGAAGCCTTCGCGGAATGGGACCGCGTGAGGGAAGGGACGGTTGAGGCCGATGGCGGCTGGCGCATCTATTCGAGCGGGCCTGGCCTCTATATCCACCTTCTCATTAGCCGGCTCGCTGGCAAGCGCCGGCATTCCGGCGAGCGCATATCCGATCTCGCATTCCCCGGCATCAGCCTCGATTGGAATAATGGCTGAAGACTAAAAGGGCCCGTCGCGGGGCCCTTTAATCGTTTTGAGTGCTACCAACCGCAGCCGGCGCCACCGTAATACGCCGGGTAATAGCCACCACCGTAGTAGCCAGGATACCCCCCCCAGCCCCAGTCCGTCGCGGCTGCCCCGACACCGAGGCCAAGGCCAAGAGGCCATCCCCAGCCCAAGCCGAGGCCGTATCCACCGTATCCACCGTATCCGCCATAATAGCCACCGCGTAAGCCGGCGCCGCGCCAACCGAAGCCGCGTCCAAGGCCATAGCCACCGCGCCAGCCGGCACCGCGCCATCCGATGCCGCGTCCAAAGCCATAGCCGCGGCCTCCCCAACCCCGGCCGCCCCAACCGCCATGGCCCCAGCCGCCGTGGCCGCCCCAGCGAACGGGAACGGCTGCGTTTTTGCCTGTTACAGTTTGAGTGTAAGCTTTACCCGCGCCGTCCGCCGCTGGAAACGCGGAGGCGCTATTCGGGCTCATAAGGCAGAGACCAAGCGCGGCCGCTGCATAGATCGCTACGTTTGTTTTTCGCATGTCGAGACCTACTTACTGTTTTTGCCAACGCCCCCGGTCCCGATTACGATCCATGCCTTTGCTTCCCCAACTTACAGTCTAGGGTTGATCGGATTAACAAAAAGTAAGTACTCTTAAGCCAGGGCATAATGGCGGAGCAGCAGAAACCTGCAAATCCCCGCATTACCCCTCACCCCCAATGGGAGAAGGAACCAAGGCGAGCTTGCGATAATGGGAGCTAAAGCGGAAAGCGAGCAGGAGCGCCGTGCTTTATCCGTCGCAGGCGCTCGCCATGGCCGAGAACCTTGAACGCGCGTTCGAGATCGTCCGCGCTTTCGGTGAAATGCGCCCAGCCCTCGGTGCGCAGCGGCACAATCGGCGCGCCGGAGAAAGCGCAGGCCGCCTCGATGGCGTCGTTGGCGTTCATGGTCAGGTTGAATTTGCCGCGCGTCTGCGCCGCGCCCGCAAACAGCAGCACGAGGCCCGGCTCGAACCGCCGCTGCACCTCGGCAACGCCGTCGAACCATACGGTGTTGCCCGTAACATAGACGGGTTTGAACGCATTCGTTTTCGATGAGAGTACGAAGCCGATGACATCGCCCGATAGCGGCTCGATGCCGGCCGGGCCATGCCGTGCAGGCGTGGCCGTGACAATTATCGTGTCGCCGTTGGCGGCATCGAACTCCAGCGTCTCCCAGGGAGCAAGCCCCTCGGCATTGCCTCCAAGCCGTGCCGCCCCGGCCTTAGTGGTCAGCACCCGGCGAGCTTTTGGCAGAAAGGCGCGGCCGGCAAGGTCGAGATTGTCCGGGTGCTGATCGTGGCTTAAGAGCACCGCATCGATCTCGCCCACCTGGTCCGTCAGCAGCGCAGGCTTCGCGGTCTTCGTGAGAGTCACAGTCCCGAGCTGATAATCGCCTGGATCGTCGAACGTTGGATCGGTCAGAAAGCGCAAGCCGCCAAGCTCGATGAGAGCGGTTGGTCCGCCGATCAGAGTTATCGTTGCAGTGTTCATTTAAGTTTCCTCCCGGGCGGCGCGCCTATCCGCGGCTGGATCGGCAGCGAAAGCCTCGGCAGGGGATAATGCCGGGCGCGCACGGACGATCCCGAAGGAAAACAAAATAGCTGACAATTGGCGAGGTGCGAAAGCCCCTCGTTACGGACACGCCTGTTGCGTCTTCATCAACGCCGCGGCCAGGCCCTCCAAAGAGTACTGATCGGTGGTCGCCGTGCCCTTTGCCGAGGTGGCTTTCACGACCATGGAGCCGCCGCCCGCCATCGCGGCCAGGAGTTTCTGCTCGTCGGACGAATCCTTGGCGTAGGCCTTGTCGTCGTCGGCAGGCAGCGAAAAATTGTGTCCGCCGGCCGTGACCGCCGCCGCCGACTTCGGCTTAATCGGATAGCCGAGCTTGACGCTAACCTCGGTGCGGATGCCCTCTTTTGGCCAAGCCGTGACGTAGAACACCACGGGCGTGCGCTTTGCCGTTGCTCCTTTGGGCTGCATATCCGTTGGAGCGGAAGCCGCGAAGCAAACCCGTCCGCTGGCATCCTCGTAGATGAACACCGACCAGTCCCCGAGCTTTTCGAGGAGGCGGGCTTTGGGCGTGGCTGGGGCTGCCACGATTGCGGGACCGGGCTTCCTGGCCGCCGCTGGCTTGGGCTTCGGAGCCGTGACGGCCGGAGGCTTCGGCTTTGCCTGTTGCGGCTGGGGTGGCACCGGCTGAGCCGGTTGCTGCTGGGTCTGATAGTCCTGGGCGGTGGCGACCGGTGCCAGAGCTGCCATGAGCGTTGCCGAAAGGAGCAGACGAGCCCGCATTTTAAAAATTCCCATTCTTCGCACGCCTAGCCTTTGCCAATGGCCAGGCAAGCGGTCAAGTGAAACAACGCCGCTACCTGCCTGACGAAGGTTTGCCAGTCTTCTCCGCTGCTGGAGCCAGCCGGTCTGGAAACGTCCCCAGGCTCCGCACACGGTCGTACATCACAATCGCCCCGGCCATGGCGACGTTTATGCAGAAAGCAGTCGGAATTTTGATGATGTGGTCGCAGCGCGAAAGAAGCTCGTCCGAAAGCACGCCTTTCTCGGGCCCCAGCACATAGGCCGCGTGCAACGGATGGCGGAAGGCCGGCAGATCGGTCGCGCCCTCGATCAGCTCGATGCCGACCAGCTTGCAGCGCTGCGGCAGAACCATTTCGCCCGCGTTGTCCCAATGATAGACCGGCAGATGGACGTGCGCCTTGGAGGTGTCCGAGTGTGCCTCGAACGCCTTCGGATGCGCGCCAATGGTGAAGAAAAACTTGGCGCCGAAGGCATGGGCCGAACGCAACAGGTTGCCCAAGTTAAGGGGCTTCGATATCCGTTCCGCTCCAATGGCAAAGTACCCGCGCATCCGTGCGCCTTTTCGCGTAAAGTGTGGGTCCGATTGTCATCCCGCGCGCATTGCGCATGGGAGCGTATCGGCTTTGTTTTCATACGAAAGCCGGTTGAATGCTTGACGAAGTCCCCCCTCATCCTGTCCTTCTCCCCGAGGGGAGAAGGGACGCCAGAATTGTCCTCACACCATAATGAGAGGCCGCGGCAGAGGGCTGGGGTGAGGGGGCCTTTCTCCGAAGCGATCAACCGGATTCGGTATCACTGAGGTAGGCGATGAAAGCAGTCCTATGCAAGTCTCTCGATGGCCCGGACGCGCTGGAGATTTGCGAATTACCCGCCCCCACCCCCGGCGAGGGCGAGGTGGCGATCCGCGTGTCGGCCGTTTCGCTCAACTTTTTCGACTCGCTGATGCTGCATGGCAAATACCAGAACAGGCCGGAGCTGCCATTCTCGCCCGGCGGCGAGGTGTCGGGCACGGTTGCCGGCATCGGGTTGGGCGTGGAAGGTCTTGCCGTCGGCCAGCGCGTGCTCGCTTACATCGGCTATAATGGCTGCCGCGAGGAAGCGCTCGCCCCTTCCGCAGCCGTGGTCGCGCTGCCGGACGGCATTTCCGATGAAGCCGCCGCCGCTATTCCCATCGCCTACGGCACGGCTTTGCATGGGCTGGAAGACCGCGGGCGCCTGAAGGCCGGAGAGACGGTGTTGATCCTCGGCGCGACCGGCGGGGCAGGGCTTGCCGCCGTCGAAATTGCCTGCGGTTCGGCGCGAATGTGGTCGCGGCCGGCACTTCGGATGAAAAGCTCAAGCTCTGCGTGGAGCGCGGCGCTCACCAAGTCCTCAATCTCACGGGCATCGACGTCAAGGAGGCGGTGCGCGGCCTCAACGGCGGAAACGGCCCGGATGTCATTTTCGATTGTATCGGCGGCCATTACGCCGAGCCCGCGCTGCGGGGCATGGACTGGGCCGGCCGCTATCTCGTGGTCGGCTTCGCGGCCGGCGAAATCCCCAAAATTGCGCTGAACCTGGTGATGCTGAAGGGCTGCGAGCTGATCGGCGTGTTCTGGGGCCGCCATGTGAAGCGCAATCCGGGCGTTTTCGCGGACCAGATGGCGCGGCTCGTGGACTGGTGTGCGAAGGGCGAAATCCGCCCGCATATCGACCATGTGTTTCCGCTTGAGAAGACGGCGGAAGCCATCCGCATGATCGAAAGGCGGCAGATCAAGGGCAAGGTTGTCGTCAAGCCATGATGCCGATAGGCAGCTGACCATCGCGCCGATTTCGGAGAGCGCCTGCTGTTAAGGGGACGGCCGGCCGGGCCGGGATGCCCCCTAACGGGTAACGCCCGCCCTGTTTCTTCAAAGCAACTGTGCTATAGTATTGCCATGAACGCTCAGGACATCATCGCCACGCTTAAGGAGAACGAAGCCGCTCTCAAGGCGCGGGGCGTTACACATGCTGCTTTGTTCGGCTCTCGTGCACGCGGCGACAACCGTCCGGATAGCGATATCGATATCATGATCGAGATTGTACCCAGCAGGCCCATGGGTGTGTTCGAATATACCGGCATCGTCCAATACATCGAGGATATGTTTTCCGCGCCCGTCGATGTCTCGAACCGCGCGGCGCTTAAGGCCCACGTCCGTCCTTCCGCGGAAAAAACGGCGCTCTATGCTTTCTGAAACGCCCGCAACGCCCTCTACGACATCCGCGACCATGCCATCTACGCCGAGGAGTTCGTCGCTGGCATGGACTTCGACACCTTCAAGCGAGACCGCAAAACCTTCCTCGCCGCCACCCGCGCCCTTGAGATCGTTTCCGAAGCGGCGCGCCGCCTTCCTGAGGAACTTCGTGCCCGTCATCCCGACTTGCCCTGGCGCGCCATCATGGCTCAGGCAACATCTATCGCCATAACTACGACAACGTCGCCCACCAAGCAGTATGGCACACCATTCACGCCGAACTTCCGGCACTTGCCGCTGTCATCGCCGAAGAAATCGCCAAGCTTAGTTAGGCAAACTTTCGCAGCTTATGGCGTTTGGTAGGAGGGGGGGCTTTTTGCAGCAGCCAGAAGGGAAGCAATCGGGGGGCTCCGGCACGATGCGTGAGGAGCCCCGGCATCTGTTCGTTTACGGCACGTTGATGCGCGGCAGCCGCAGCCCCTACGCCAAGCTCTTGCAAGCTCGTGCGCGATTCGTGGGCGAGGCAACCGTGCCCGGCCGGCTTTATCATCTTGGGCGCTTCCCCGGCGCGATCTTCGATGCAAGCTGCAACGCGCGGGTGCATGGCGAGGTGTTCCGGCTGAACGGCGCCTCCGTTCTGGATGCGCTGGACGCCTACGAGGGCTGCCGCCCCGAAGACCCCGAGCCGCGCCTCTTCCGCCGGGACATCATCGAGGTCCAGCTTGTCCGCGGCGGAGCGATCTCCGTGTGGGCCTACCCATACGCAGGCGCGGTTGCCGGCCGCCCTGTCATCGCGTCCGGCCGTTTCCTTCCGCGCTAAATAACCGCACTTGTCCGTTTTGGGCCGCAAGTCTCGCGCAAGGCTCTAGCTGCTATTCACACATCCGTGAGCAGTTCCGCAGGATGCATGGCTTGGGCGAAGCCATTGTTGGGGTGGGCACATTCATTGGAGGCGCGGCCGGCCGGTTCCGGTCGCGCGGGGGAGGAATGATGCCGTTAGAAAAGGCTTCGGCTGTTTGCCGGGCGTCGAAACTGCTCGTGGAGAAGGGCAAGCAAGAGCTGGCCCGGCTTCGCGAGAGCCATGTTGAGGCGGAAGCGTTCAACGAGGCCGCGCGCAGTTTTCTTGAAGCAGCCGAATGGACGCCCTCCAGCCAGTTCGAGGAGCCCCCGCCCGCCCCGTTTTGCTACTTGCCCGTTGAGAGGAGCGATGACGCGGGCTGGAGCAAGCGTGCCGAGGAAAGCCGCTTATTCGCGGAAAAGACGACGGACGCTAATGTCAGGCGCGAGTTGATGGCAATCGCCGAGCTTTACGATCTGCTCGGCAGCGCCGGGCGCGCCTCTTTGCCAGATATTGATGCGATCGCGGCTTGATCATCGTCGCCGCCGCGCTTGAAGCAGGCTGCGAGCGGCTCTACAGCGAGGATATGCAGCACGGCCAGCGGATCGCATAGTTGCGCAGCGGGAATCCATCCGTTACCTAATGCACATGCCTGCACCGCAGAAAAAAACCTCCGGCGCCGAGATCGAGGAGCTGATCGCACTGCTCAGCCGTCTGCCTGGCCTCGGGCCGCGTTCTGCGCGCCGCGCGGCGCTGCATCTCATCAAGAAGCGCGAGCAACTGCTGCTGCCGCTCGCACGCGCGATGGGCCTGGCCGCCGAGAAGATCGCCATCTGCACGGAATGCGGCAACATCGACACGCAGCAGCCTTGCGCCATCTGCCAGGACCCGGCGCGCGATGCTTCGATGATTTGCGTGGTGGAGGAGGTGGGCGACCTCTGGGCGCTGGAGCGGGCCGGCATCGTGCGCTCGCGCTATCATGTGCTGGGCGGCACGCTGTCGCCGCTGGATGGGCGCGGGCCGGACGATCTTTTCATCGCGAAGCTGGTGGAGCGTGCGCATGCGCCCGAGGTGCGCGAGATCATCCTCGCGTTGAACGCGACCGTCGAGGGCCAATCGACGGCGCATTATCTGGCGGCTGAGCTGGAAGGCTTGCCGCTGAAGATCACGCGGCTCGCGCGCGGCGTGCCGGTCGGCGGCGAGCTGGACTATCTGGACGAGGGCACGCTCGCGGCGGCCATCAAGCTGCGCCAGCCGCTTTAGCGCCCACTATTGCAGAAGGATGAGTCATAGCCATAGGGCGTTACCCCTCATCCTGTCCTTCTCCCAATGGGAGAAGGGACGCCTTCACAACGGATGCGAGCGAACTCCCTCTCCCATCCCGCATTCGCTCGCGAATGCGGGCACTATAAGTTGCAAGCTCGCCAAGGCGAGCTTGCTGAGAGGGCTGGGGTGAGGGGTAATGCGCGTTGCGCGGAGCACTGATTCCCTTTAAGACCGCCCGCCCGTTCCCCGCTCGGCCTTCCGGATCGCCGGCATGATCTTTTCCGCCAGAATTTGCGCGCTCAGCGGCCCAGGATAGCGGTAGGCGACCTTGCCATCGCCGTCGATCACGAAAGTCTCCGGCACGCCGTACACCCCGAAATCGATTGCGGTGAAGCCGCTCTCGTCCGCTCCGATGGCGCGGAAAGGATTGCCGTGGGTAGCCAGAATCCTGCGGGCAGCCTCGGGCTTATCCTTATAGTTGATGCTGTAGAGCGGGATACCTTTCTCGCTCAGCTCGATCAATTGCGGATACTCGGCCAGGCACGGCGCGCACCAGGAGGCCCAGACATTCAGGACGCTGACCTTGCCGGTTTTAAACGCGGCCGAGGAAAGTCCCGGCGTAGGGCCGTTATCGCCGAGCACATTGGCAATCGGCGGAAGCGCGAATTCCGGCACCGGCTTCCCGATCAGCGCCGAAGGCAAGTTCTCGTGCTCGCCCGTGCGGAGTGCGATGAACAGCAACCCCAACAGAAGGGCGACGAGAACGAGCGGCAAAAGCAGCGTCGGTTTTGGCTTCGCCTTGTCTGGCGTTTCCTCGGGTGAGGTGCTGGCGGTCATATCCGGTTCTAAAGCTCCTGCTGCGAAGATCTGCGCCTGAGCCCCCGGCGCTCCAGATCGGCAAGGCGCCGCTGCTGCTCGCGCTCCCCGGCCCAGGCCCAGAAGATGAGGCCAGCGATCAAAAGCGTGGCGGCTCCATAGGATACCCAGATGAAGCCCGCGTGCGGCCCGAGGTCAAACATTGGCTGCCTCCCCGCCGCCGCGCACATGGATGGCGATCATCGCCTCGCAGCGCCGCCGCAAAATCTCGGCGCGCATTGCCTTCATGTGAAGGGCGATGAAGAGCACGGTGAAAGCGATGGCCATGACAAACAGCGGAATGAGCAAGGCCGGGTGTATCGTCGGGCCATCGGCGCGGATCACGCTTGCGGGCTGATGCAGCGTGTTCCACCAGTTCACCGAAAACTTGATGATCGGAATATTCACGGCGCCGATCAGGCTCAGGATCGCGGCGGCGCGGCCTCCCCTGCCTGGATCGTCAATCGCCTGGCGCAAGGCGATCAGGCCGAGATAGAGGAAAAATAGGATCAAAACCGAGGTCAGCCGCGCGTCCCACACCCAATAGGCGCCCCACATCGGCTTGCCCCAAAGCGAGCCGGTTATGAGCGCCAGCAGCGTGAAGGTGGCGCCGATGGGTGCCGCTGCCTTGGCGGAGACATCCGCCAGCGGGTGCCTCCAGATCAGATAGCCCGCCGAGGATATCGCGATGAGCGTATAGCACGCCATCGAGAGCCAAGCGGACGGCACATGGATGAACATGATCCGCACGGTCTCGCCTTGCTGGTAATCCGGCGGCGCGCGGAAAGCCATGGTAAGGCCCGCCACGAACAGCACTACCGTAATACCGGCGAGCCACGGCAAAAGCTTGCCGCTCAGCCGCATGAAGGTGGAAGGGTTGGCCAGCGTGCTGATACGCCAGAGACCCATCGATTGCGGTTCCGAAACTCCGGACATTCCAACCTTTCCCGGCATTTAGCGCTGATATAAGCTCACTCTAGCCCCAAGCGAAGGGCAAGGGCAGCGGCAAATGGCATCGCCGCTACTGAAAACAGAGATAGAGCAAAAAGCAAGAGGATGCTTTGCTCGAACGCTCCAGGCGAGGCTGCCATCGCCCCCACGCCGAAGATCAAGAACGGCGTGAAAAGCGGCAAAATGAGGAGCGGCAGAAGCAGTGCACCCTTCCGAAGCCCGAGCGTGAGTGCGGCTCCAGCCCCGGCGATGAAGCTGACCCCAACCGTTCCGGCAAGCAGCGCCGCCAGCAATTTCGGTAGCGATTCAGCCTGAATATTAAGCAACAGCCCTGCCAGCGGCGTGACAACGATCAACGGCACGCAGGTCGTGACCCAATGCGCAATGCTTTTCGAGGCCGCAATAAGCTCCGCGGGAAGCGGCCCCAAAACGAGTGCGTCGAGCGATCCGTCATCGCGGTCCTCCTGAAACAATGCATCGACCGATAGAACGGCCGAGAGCAGGAAAGAAATCCAGAGGATGCCGGGCGCAATGCGGCTCAGGAGGTTCAGGTCCGGCCCAAGCCCCAGCGGGATGATGGAGACGGCTACGAGATAAAAGCCAAGCGCCGTTCCAACCGCCGAACCTTGGCGGATGGCAAGACGAAGGTCCCGGCCCATAAGTGCGAGAAATGCGTTCATCTCAAATCCGGGCGGAAGGTTGGCGGCGGCTGCAGCAATGAACGGGCGAATCTCCCCTCATCCTGTCCTTCTCCCCATGGGAGAAGGGACCCCTGAATTGGCCGCGGCGGAGTTTCTAGCGTTCCCTCTCCCATAGGGAGAGGGACAGGGTGAGGGGTTGTGCCCTTAGTCATGGTCAAATTCAGGGTCATTGGACAAACTGCGGCGTGCCGAGCTCCAGAATTTGGGCGTCCGGCAGCGCCAGGTCGAGGTGCGTTGAAACGATAGCCAGCCCGCCCGAGGAGAGGTGAGCGGCAATGGCGCGTTCGAGAAGCCTGGTCGATGCCGTATCGAGCGCCGCCTGCGGTTCGTCGAGGAGCCAAACCGGCCGCCGCGCCGCGAGCAGCCGCGCTAGTCCAAGCCGGCGCGCCTGCCCCTGCGACAGGTGGCCCGCGCTGAAGCTCGCCAGATTGAGCAGGGCGAACGCCTCAAGCGCCTCCTCCGCCGCCTCGATATCCTCGGCTCCGCTGTAATAGCTCTGCCAGAAGCTCACATTTTCGATGACGGAGAGGCGCGGCTTTATCCCGTTCGCGTGGCCGATATAGTGGTAAACGCCTTCAGAGTCCCCCCTCACCCTGTCCCTCTCCCCGTTGGGGCGAGGGGACGCCTTCTCAACGGCTGCGGCCGAACTCCCTCTCCCCTTGGGGAGAGGGCCGGGGTGAGGGGGTCTTCTCACTTCGATAATCCCAGCGGCCGGCTGCAAATATCCTGCTATGGTGCGCAGCAGCGTCGTCTTGCCCGACCCATTCGCCCCGCGCAGCGCGAGCGCGTTTCCCGCTTGCACCTCGAACGAAATGCCGGACACGACCGTCCTGCCGCCTCTTTGGCAAGCCAGCCCCTCTGCCACAATCGCCTCTACGGCAATTGTGCGGGTAAGCGTCAACTCTGCGTTACCGATTGGCTCGATTTTTGCCAAGGAAGGGTTCTCGTATGGTTCGCGTGCTCCGCCTATCTTTATGTTAGGGCAGGTTGCGCTCACAAGCCGCTTTTTCGCATACCAATGGAGAATTTGCTGTGGCCCCTTTAACTCCGCGTTCGCTCGACAGCTTCCGATCCCGCAAAACGCTGAACGTCGAGGGCAAGGCGTATGAGTATTTCTCGCTGCCGGACGCCGAGGCAAACGGCTTGCCGGGAATTGCCGCTCTTCCTTACTCGCTGAAGGTTCTCCTGGAAAACCTCCTGCGTTTCGAGGACGGCAGCACGGTCACGGCCGATGACATCCGGGCCATGGCGCAATGGCTCGCCAGCAAAAGCTCCACGCGCGAAATCGCGTTCCGGCCCGCCCGCGTGCTGATGCAGGACTTCACCGGAGTGCCCGCCGTGGTGGATTTGGCTGCGATGCGCGACGCGATGAACGCCCTTCATGGCGACACCGCCAAGATCAATCCGCTCGTTCCGGTCGATCTCGTCATCGACCACTCCGTGATGGTCGATAGCTTCGGAAGCCCGCGCTCGTTCCAGATCAACGCCGATCTCGAATACCAGCGCAACAAGGAGCGCTACGAGTTCCTGCGCTGGGGCAGCCGTGCTTTCGCGAATTTCCGCGTGGTGCCGCCCGGAACCGGCATTTGCCATCAGGTGAACCTCGAATATCTCGCGCAGACGGTCTGGACCAAGGAAGAGGGCGGCGTCACCCAGGCTTTCCCCGATACGCTCGTGGGCACCGATAGCCATACGACCATGGTCAACGGCCTTGCGGTGCTTGGCTGGGGCGTGGGCGGCATCGAGGCCGAGGCGGCGATGCTGGGCCAGCCGATCTCCATGCTGATCCCCGAAGTTATCGGCTTCCGCTTCACGGGGAGCTTACGCGAAGGCGTGACGGCCACCGACCTCGTGCTTACCGTCACGCAGATGCTGCGCAAGAAGGGCGTGGTGGGCAAATTCGTCGAATATTCCGGCCACGGGCTCGACTCGCTCTCGCTTGAGGACCGGGCGACGATGGCGAACATGGCGCCTGAATATGGCGCGACCTGCGGCTTCTTCCCCACAGACAAGGACACCATCAACTATCTCAGGTCCAGCGGCCGCGATCCGCATCGCGTCGCCTTGGTGGAAGCCTATGCGAAAGCGCAGGGGCTATGGCGCGACGCCAGCTCGGCTGACCCGGTGTTCACGTCCGCGCTCGAACTCGATCTCTCGACCGTCGAGCCAAGCCTCGCCGGCCCGCGCCGCCCGCAGGACCGCGTGCCCCTCGCGCGCGCAGCGGAAGGCTTTGCCGATGCGGTGGCGGAGATGCGTAGCATGACGCCCGGGGGCCAAGCGGAGGATATGGTCAGCGAGGGCGGCGGACCCGTCGAGCCCTTCGAAAAGTCCGGCGCGGTGGAAGGTGAGAGCTACAGGATCGCGGACGGCCACGTTGTCATCGCGGCGATCACATCCTGCACCAACACCTCCAACCCAAGTGTGCTCATGGCGGCGGGTCTGCTCGCGCGCAAAGCCGTTGAAAAGGGCCTCAAGCCGAAGCCGTGGGTAAAGACCTCGCTCGCGCCCGGCAGCCAGGTCGTCACCGACTACCTCACCAAATCCGGCTTGCAGAGCGATCTCGATGCGCTCGGCTTCAATCTCGCCGGCTATGGCTGCACGACCTGCATCGGCAATTCCGGCCCGCTCCCCGAAGCGATTTCGAAGGCCATCCGCGAGCACGATCTCATCGCGGCGGCGGTTCTCTCCGGCAACCGCAATTTTGAGGGCCGCGTCAATCCCGACGTGCGCGCGAACTATCTGGCCTCGCCGCCGCTGGTCGTCGCCTATGCGCTGGCAGGCACGATGAAGCTGAACCTCGTAACCGAGCCCATTGGCACGGATAAGAACGGCGCGCCTGTCTTTCTCAAGGACATTTGGCCTTCCTCCAAGGAAATCGCCGGGTTTGTCCGTACCTACGTCACGCCCGATATGTTCAAGGCCCGTTACGCCGACGTTTTCAAGGGCGACGAACGCTGGCAGGCGGTTGGCGGCTCGAAGACAGGCCAGACCTACGATTGGGACATGGGATCGACCTATGTACAGAACCCGCCCTATTTCGAGGACCTGACGGCCGGCGCTCCAGCGGCGCTCACCGATATCGAGAACGCCCGCGTGCTCGGGCTTTTCCTCGACTCCATCACAACGGATCACATCAGCCCGGCCGGCTCTATCAAGAGGTCCGGCCCGGCGGGAACCTATCTCCTCGAACACAACGTTAGCGCGGCGGACTTCAACTCCTACGGTGCGCGGCGCGGCAATCATGAGGTGATGATGCGCGGCACCTTCGCCAACATCCGCATCAAGAACCAGATGGTTCCGGGCGTGGAAGGCGGCGTAACCGTCCACTATCCGGATGGCGCCGAGCTGCCGATCTACGACGCCGCGATGCGCTACAAGGCTGAAGGCGTGCCGCTCGTGATCTTCGCCGGGCGCGAATACGGCACGGGATCGAGCCGCGACTGGGCCGCGAAGGGCACCCGGCTTCTCGGCGTGCGCGCGGTGATCGCGCAAAGCTTCGAGCGCATCCACCGCTCGAACCTCGTTGGCATGGGCGTGCTGCCGCTGGTGTTCGAGGAGGGCATGTCCTGGAAGGACCTCGGGCTGAAGGGCAACGAGACGGTGACGATCGAGGGCATCGGCAGCCTGTCTCCGCTTGCGAAAATCGCGGCGCATATCGCCTTCGCGGACGGAACGGCAAAGGATGTGCCGCTCATCTGCCGGATCGACACGCTCGACGAGCTGGACTACTTCCGGAGCGGCGGCATCCTGCACTACGTCCTGCGCAACCTCGCCGCGGCTTGATCGCGGAAGATCCATACAACGGGCATTACCCCTCACCCCAGCCCTCTCCCAATGGGAGAGGGAGTCCGGTCGCAGCTGTTGTTAGGGCGTTCCCTCTCCCCCATCCGCATTCGCTTGCGAATGCGGACGCTATAAGTTGCAAGCTCGCCAAGGCGAGCTTGCCGAGAGGGACAGGGTGAGGGGTATTGCCGGTAGAACTATCCGCCTTGCGATAGCCGCGCGCGGCCTATGGAACAAACTAATTGCCCGAAGCTCTATCGGTGCATTTTGTTGCAACGATACCGCTTTTAGTTGGAAAAGTTTATCAAACGTAAGGCAGTGGCCGAATAAACTCTTGATCGCAAGAAGCGCTCCTGCGAGACTGTTAAGATCAACGGTATGGTGGAGCTGGGCACAGCGCTCGCGAAGGTGTTCGCGCGCGCGGTGAAAGGTATCCGTAGGAATTCTCAGCAACGCCCAAAAAAACTGCACTGGAGGCGATGCTGCATGACCCAGAATCCACAGGCTCCGTTCGAGCAATGGCTTGAGACGGCCCAGCAATTTGGCCGGCATTCGGCAGAGAACGTCGCCTGCCCCTGCTGCGGAAGCACCTCGCTCAGCGTGAAAGACGTGGAATACGGGTTCGGCCACGACAAGGGCGTGCAGCGCTATATTACTTGCGGATGCTGCGGCGCGTTTACGGGCGTGAATGTCAAGCGCGCCGGCGAAGACCAGGAGATCAAGGCCGCGGGTGAAGCGCTGCTCCCGGTTACATCGGGCCGCGCTTAATACCTTCGGTAGCTTCGGTAATAGACCCCCTCACTCTGTCTCTCTCCCCAAGGGGAGAGAGGACGCCTGAATTGTCCTTTCGCTTCGACGATAGAGCCGCAGCCTGCTCCCTCTCCCCTTGGGGAGAGGGCTGGGGTGAGGGGGTCTTATGACGCACCCATCAAGCTAATGCCGCGCGGGGTGCATCGTCCGGCGGACTTCGGCGCGCAGCATGTCGATCGGCGCCAAACCTTCCTTCGGCTTCTCGAAGTGCCAATACGTCCAGCCGTTGCACGCGCCGCGTCCCTGCGCTTTCGCGCCAATGGCATGAATCGATCCGCGCATCCCGTCCCAGAGCAGCGAGCCGTCGGCCATGATTTGCGCCCTGATCCGCGCCTTGGCATCGAACAGCGCTTCGCCGGGGCGCAGCATGCCCAGCTCCAGCACCATGCCAAAAGGCACGCGCGGCTCGGCCCGCTTCGAAACGATGGGGCCGGTGGCCGCACTGTCGAAAGGCTCCACCGCCGCGAGGCGCTCGCGTGCCGCCGCAACGTAATCGGGATCGCGCTCGATGCCCAGATAGCGGCGTCCGAGCGACTTCGCGGCAGCGCCGGTCGTGCCGGTTCCGAAAAACGGGTCGAGCACCAGATCGCCCGGCTTGGTGGTCGCCATGATCACGCGCCGGAGCAGCGCTTCCGGCTTCTGCGTCGGATGGGCCTTGCGGCCGCCATCGTCGCGCAGCCGCTCCGGCCCCGAGCAGATCGGGATCAGCCAATCCGAGCGCATCTGCAGGTCGTCGTTGAACGCCTTGAGCGAGTTGTAATTGAAGGTTGGCTTGGAGGCTTGGCTACGCGATGCCCAGATCAAGGTCTCATGCGCGTTCGTGAAGCGCGTGCCCTTGAAATTCGGCATCGGATTGGTTTTCAGCCAAACGACGTCGTTCATGAGCCAAAAGCCCAAATCTTGCAGCGCGGCGCCCAGCCTAAAGATATTATGATAGGAGCCGATCACCCAAATCGCGCCGTCGGGCTTCAGCACGCGCCGGCATTCCTTGAGCCATGCCCTGCTGAAACGGTCGTAGGTGGCGAAGTCGTCGAACCGGTCCCAGTCGTGGTTGACGCCATCGACGCGGGTGTTGTTCGGCCGGAGCAGCTCGCCGCCGAGCTGAAGATTGTACGGAGGATCGGCGAATACGAGATCGGCGGAGCCGGATGGCAGGCTGGCCAGCGCCTCGATGCAATCGCCCTCAACGATGCGGTTCCCCGCTTCAAAATCTATGGTACGCTTTAACGCTTGATTTCCAAAACGCATGACAGACAGTCCACAAACAACAACTTTTTTGCATCATAGCAGAGACAGCGCTGAAATGGGTTAACGCAACCTTCAAGTGCGGCAATTCCCCGGAATTAACTATGCTGGTGTTTTGCTGCGGAAACGCCATATTCGATTTGCATCGGTAAAGGTCATCTAGCACATAAAGGTCAGCAATGACGCGCGCCCCTCAACCCTACGACCTCGCGATTATCGGCGCCAGTTTCGCTGGGCTTGCCGCTGCAAAGACGGCCGCAATGCGGGGTCTCAAGGTGGCGGTCCTCGATGCCAAGCCCGGCGCCGGGGATCGCGCCGGCACAACCGGCATTCTGGTCAAGGAAGCCGCCGAGGAGTTCGACGTTCCCCATAGCCTCACCCGGCGCGTGCATGGCGTGCGGTTTTATGCGCCCAACCTTAAGCATGCGGATCTATTCGCGCCCGGCAGCTTCTTTCTCACCACCGAGCCGGGCCGCCTGCTCAATTGGCTGGCCCAGGAAGCGATGCGGGCAGGCGCGCATCTCCTCTGGCGCACGCCCTTCACGGGCGCTGGGCATGAGGGCGGCGTTTTCACTTTTTCGGGCGTGAATATCTCCGCGCGCCACATCTTCGGCGCTGACGGCGCAAGGTCGGCGGTCGCGCGCCACTTTGGGCTGGGGCGCAACACACGCTTTCTGGCCGCCATCGAAGCCCAGTTCGACAACCTTGAAGGCGCCGACACCCGGTTTCTGCATTGCTTCCTGGATTCCCGCATCGCACCCGGCCACATCGCCTGGGTGGTGCCTGGACCTTCCGTATTCCACGCCGGCCTTGCAGCCGCGCCAGGGCGCCGGCCGCATCTCAAGGCGTTCCTCAGGAAATCCGAGCCCATCTTCGGGTTTTCAAACGCAAAAACCGTTGGCCACACGCGCGGGCGCATTCCCTGCGGCGGCCTAGTCAAACCTTGGGCGATCCCCGGCGTGACGCTGATCGGGGACGCCGCGGGCATGGCGTCGCCGGTAACGGGCGGCGGCATCCGTTATGCGCTCCACTTCGGCCGCCGCTCCGCCCAGCTCGTGGCCGATCATCTCCTCCATTTCGGGCCGCCTCCGGAGATCGCGCTGGCAAAGGAGCTGCCCAGCTTTGCGCTCGACCATGCCATGCGCTTCGCCCTCGACCTTGCCCCGCCGAACAGCCTTCTGTCGGCCGCCTTCGGCACACCCGCGCTTCGCTGGCTCGCGCGGCACATCTATTTCAGGGGGCGCGGCGGGCAGGGCGTCAGCTTCGCCGATTACGAGGCGCGCCTGGCCGGGCTGGAAAGCAAGGACGGCGCCGCCGCGACGGGCGTTTTCCGTTGATTGTTGCGGGCCGCTTTTCTAAATCTAGCCCAGCGCGTTCAAAAGCGCGGATGGAAACACTCAGCGTGGCAGGGTCCAACCGCTAAACCAAGTGCAAGATGGAGCCTCATGGCCATGCACCACTTTCTCGAATGGCACGTCAGCCAATACATGACCAAGAACGTCATGGCCATCGCGCCCAGCATGACCTTGCATGAGCTTGGGGCCTTGTTCGAGAACCACGACTACAATTGCTTTCCAGTCGTGGAAGGCGATGTGTGCGTGGGGATCGTGACCAAGTTCGATTTCCTCAAGGCGTTCATGTTCACGACAACCCAGCTCGTGCCGCATTATCAGGAGTTGATGACGAGCACGGTGGGCAGCATCATGAGCAAGGATGTTGCCTATGTCGAACCCGAGGAGCCGCTGACGCGCGCGCTCGACTTGATGATCGCCATGCGCGCCCGCAGCTTTCCGGTGCTGGAGCCGGGCCATAAGCTCGTGGGCATGATCTCGCGGACGGACTTGACGCGTGCGCTTTATGCTGCGTCGAACCCGTAATAACCCCAGCGCCCGGAGTCAGCGATCAGCACAACGCGCATTACCCCTCACCCTAGCCCTCTCCCCATGGGAGAGGGGACTCGGTCGCAGCCGTTGAGAAGTCGTCCCCTCTCCCATGGGGAGAGGGACAGGGTGAGGGGTAACGCCCTATGGCTATGACTTTACCTTATTGCCAAGCTGCTTGCAGAGCGTGCTTGGTAGCTCCCACACTTTTCAAAAGGATGATTACATGAGCACGCTACCGGCCTGCGCCAAATGCAGCTGCGCCTTTACCTACGAGGACAACGGCCTTCTTATCTGCCCCGAGTGCGCCCACGAGTGGAGCGCGGATGCGAGCGCCGCCTCTGCCGAGGCAGGCCGGGTCTACCGTGACTCGGCTGGCAACGTCTTGCAGGACGGCGATACCGTCACCGTCATCAAGGACCTCAAGCCGAAGGGCTTCACGAAGGCCATCAAAGTGGGCACCAAGGTGAAGAACATCCGCCTCGTCGACAGCGATCACGACATCGATTGTAAGATCGATGGCTTTGGAGCGATGAGCCTGAAATCGGAATTCGTCAAAAAGGTTTAGTCGCAAGCAGGGTTCCAGCGGTTCGCATTGGCCGGCTCGCCGTTTCCCCGAGCCATCGCGGCAATGGAATAGGTGCGGGCCTGCTGCTCGACGGCATTGCCCGGGCATGCCGCGCCGGGATCGCTGCGTTCGCACTTGTGGTGGACGCCAAGGACGATGCGGCGGTTGCCTTCTACAAGCATCAAGGCTTCGCTGCCTTTACGAGCGCGCCGATGACGCTTTATCTGCCCCTTGCCGAGGCGGCCCGGCAGCTCGGCATCGTGATCGGTGGGGATGAGCGGCAGCTTGGCGCCCTTGGGGGGGGCCTCACGGCGGCGGGTCACGCCCGGCCATCATCGCAATAGGCCGAAAGCGGGCATTTGAGTTATTGGCCGGAACGTCTCTTGTGTGGGGCTGACCGGCTGTGCCGGAAGATACCTTGATTATCACAAAAACCGTAGCTCTGTCCAAGTTGTGCGTAGGTTTTCGCCGCAATTCGGGGGCATCCTGGGCGTACCGGTCCGGCAGGAGGGCACCCGATGGAACATCGCAAATTTCAACAGCGGCTGGATGAATTGCTAGCGGAAGTGACGCACGCGCAAGCCCAAAAGGCAATCGCGGCATTACAGCAACGCGGCGACGGTGACGAGGTGCAGCGTCTTCTGAATGAGCGCTTGGAGGGCGATCCCAAGTGCCCGCATTGCGGATCGGGGCGCACCGAAGGCTGGGGCCGCGAGAGGAACGGGCTGAAGCGCTGCCGCTGCCTTGACTGCAAGCGGACGTTCAATCCGCTAACCGGCACGCCGTTGGCACGGCTGCGTAAGAAAGAGTGCTGGCTGAAATATGCCGGGGCGCTCAATGAATCGCTACCGGTCCGCAAGGCCGGCAAGGTGTGCAAAGTCAGCAAGAACACTGCCTTCAAGTGGCGCCACCGCTTTTTGAAGGCGCAAAACAAATCGAAGGATCAATCGCTTGCCGGCATCGCTGAGGTTGACGAAATCTTCCTGCTGGAAAGCTTCAAAGGCCGGCGCAAGCTGCCGCGCCCGGCGCGCAAGCGAGGCGGCGTTGCGGAAAAGCCAGGCCTATCGGCTGAGCAAATTCCGATCCTGATTGCCCGCGACCGCACCGGCGCTCATATCGACGGCGTATTGCCGGACCGCTCCGAGGCGGCTGTGCGTCCAGTTCTTGAGGGCAAGCTATCGAAGGACAATACGCTGCTGTGCATGGACGGCGACAAGGCGCTGATCGCCTTCGCCGATGCGGAGGGCATCGAATATGAACTCATCATCGCCAGCAAAGGTGAACATGTGCACGAGAAGGTACTGCACATCCAGAACGTCAATGCTTATGGCAGCAGGTTTAAGCAATGGCTCAGCCGCTTCAACGGCGTCGCCACCGAATATTTGCCTAGCTATCTTGGCTGGCGGCGCTGGCTTGAGGGGGGCGAGGACGTTATAACCCCAAAAAATGCTTTCGCCGCAGCGCTTAGCTGAAACCTACGCACAATTTGGACAGAGCTAAAACCGTTGACTTCCTTGTTCACCGAGTTGGTGCAACCTTTAGCCTGGCGCCAAGAAACTGCATTTAGCTTCGTTTGGCTGCATATGCGTGGCGGACGGGCAACAAACTCCTAAATCATAAGCCCCACGTGTCAGGGTGACACTCGATTGCAAAGCAAAAATTGGATAAGCTCAATCTGGTATATTCGAGAGGCTCATAATGCCACGTTTGCCGGCAATTTTCTTACTATATTTGACCCTGTTTCTTTCCTCAGGCGCATTTGCGGAGAAGCGTGTGGCGCTTGTCATTGGCAATTCAGCGTATGCGCTCGCGCCCCTCGGTAATCCGAAAAACGATGCCCACGATCTCGCCGCGGCGCTGAGGCGTTTAGAATTTGAAGTCACCGAGCAAGAAGATTTGGGCATCGCCGCCTTCGACCGCGCGCTCGACGGTTTCGTACAAAAGGCAAAAGCCGCCGATGTTGCCCTGTTCTTTTTTTCCGGCCACGGCGTGCAGATCGACAAACGCGGCTATCTCGCGCCTATCGACGTCAAAGTGGAGTCCGAAAGCAGTGCGCTTCGCGATCTGGTCGCCATCCAGGAAGTAATATCTCGCGTCGAGAACAGCGCAAAGGTCAGCATAATCATGCTCGACGCCTGCCGTAACAACCAGCTGCAGGAGCGCCTGCGGCGCATCGCTGTTGAACGGGACAAGGGGCTCATCCCGGCAAAGGGTTTACCGCAACCCTCGGTGCTCGGCAGCAACACACTCGTTGTTTACGCGACCGTAGCAGGCGAGACTGCAAGCGACGGTATAGGGCGGAACAGCCCATTCACAGCAGCGCTGCTCACTAATCTCGAAACACCTGGTCTTGAAATTGAGCAGATATTCAAGCGGGTTACTGCCAGCGTAATGAAAGAGACTGGTGGCAAGCAACAGCCGGAAAGATGGTCGCGGCTACAAACAGAGCTGATACTCGCTGCGCCGCCAACGAGACCGGTTACAACGATCCCGCAATCTGGAACACAAGGTGAGTTGGTGCCCGCCTCTCGGCCTCCCGCGGCCACAGAGGGCGACGCACTGGCTTGCCGTTCGGCGGAACCGCTGTGGCTCGACGCCATGAAGTCTCGGTCCGCAGACGCCTTCAAGCGTTATCTGGAGCAGCCTAACCCAGCTTGCAAAGAAGCGGCACTCGATGCTCTCGACGATGTGAAAGAGTGGGAGCGGCTTGCCGCGCCGCTAGCGTCAAGCCAACCGCCGGGCGAGGCGCAGCTTGAACGCTGCAAGCGCTATCTCGCCGCACATCCCAAAGGACTCAAGGCTAACGACGCGCAAGCGTGCATCGACAGGATCGCACTGGAACTGCACAAGTCAGCTTGCATCCCGTTCGTCAAGGATGCGGTGGCACTGGCGCGCTCAAGCCGGGAGAAGTCTTGCGGGCTTGACGGACACGATTGGAGCATCGACGAGGACGTGCAGCGTTTAAGCTGCCTCAACCTCACGCCTGGGACAGCGGCAGCGGCACTCCAACAACGCAAGCAGCAGTTGGCGGCCTGCGAGCAGCGCCTGGCCAGCAGGAAGGACTTGGAGGCGGCGCAGGCTGCATCCGACCCGCTGGCGGCCCTGAAGGGATATTTGACGAAGCACGCCGATGGGGAGTTTGCAGATGAAGCGAAGAAGCACATCGCGCACCTTGAGGCCGAAGCGCTGCAAAAGGCATGCAAGGAGTTTGCCGCCGAGGCTGTTGAACTCGCCGCCCAAAATGCGAAGGAACCATGTGCGTTCGGCGGCGAGAAGTGGGTGGTCGGCGAGGATGTTCATTTAGCTTGGTGTCTCAAGGCGAGTGCAGAAGAGCGCAAGACCGAACTTCAGGCTCGGACGGGGGCGATTTCCGCTTGCACGGCGCCACGCCGTGACGAAGAGGCGTGGCGAGAGGCTCAGGTAGCGGGGACGGCGGAAGCGTTGGCAGGTTATCTCGCAGCCTGGGAGAAGGGCAAACATGTAGAGGAGGCTAACGCTAAACGCGAACCTCTATGCGCCGGGCGCTGGCCGGAAGCGAAGCGCAAAGGCGATTGGGTTTCACTGACCGTGTTCGTCGAAGGCGGCTGCGCCAAAATGAAATCATCTGCGGAGGCAGAACAATTACGCGCGGCGCTGGACGAAGCGGCGTGGCGCAAGGCCAAGAATTTGGACACGGGAAAGTCATATAAAGCATATCTGCGCTCAACTGCTGGGTACTCCAAGGATTCTGCCGAGTTGAACGTGTCTTCTGACTATAACTACGAGTTTAGTCTACAGACCTTCTGTGGAATTTGGTACCATACGAATGGTTCCATTGCGAGAAATAATACAGGCAAGTATTGCAAGGAGGCTCTCTCGAACTTCTACGATTTGGAGAACTGGGCAAAAGCACAAAAGGAAAATACCTGCGCCGCCTATGGCGCTTATCTCTCCGGCCATCCCGAAGGCCGCTTCAAGGCCCTCGCGGGGAAACTGCAAGACGACCGCGCTTGGGACGAGGTGCTTAAATCCAAAGATTACCGAAGCTACATCGACGGTTTTCCAAATGGCCGGCATCTCGCCGAGGCCAAAAGAAAACCGCGAGATATTCTGTCCGACATAGATCAAGATGTTCAGTCCGCAATACATTACTGGCGGGGGGCAAGCGGCTGCCCCTGATCGCGCCCATGACCGGTTTCGACCCTCCTTCGCCCTTTGGTCTGTCGCGAAGCAAAGGATGGCTTAGGGGCACGAGCGAGCTTCGGCATTTCCGGCTCAATTTGAACGGCACGCACGCTTTCACGTGTTCAAGGCAATTTCCGGAATTGGAGGTAGTGCGGGCACGTCAAATTCCCCGCGCGATTACCGCATTCGACCCAAACGAGAAGTCCTTCTCTGGCCGCTGCTGGAGGCACGAGGCCCCGGCCGGGCCGAGGATGACGCGGTAAGCATCGTGCGCAACTTACCGACTTCTTCTTAATAGACTGTATATTTCTGTTAGGTGCCTATCATGGTTAATACAGACGTGGTAAACGCGAAAAGTTGATGTCTCAAACACGCGAATTTTGCAAATCTTTTCTCGTTTTTGGCTGATTTCTGCATTTCAAAAATCCCGTTAAATACATTTGCATTTCGCGGATTTACCATTTTCCTCGCTAAAACGATCCGTATACAGATATAATTATGCGCAACGTTTGCCTTATATATCAATGCGATAGACCGCTTAACGCATGCTCAATCCATTCGTGCTATATTGCTTCAAAATCGGAGAGCGCCCCTCCGGCCGTCGCAAAGCGGCCTGGAGAGCAAGCCGGAGAGTTAATTTGGCGTTGCATCGAGGCTCACGGCCGTCAGTTGGGAACGGCGCTTGGCTGGCCCGGACAGCAATCCGGGGCGCCCTTCCTGGGATCGCTGCCAACGCGCGGCGCTTAGGGAACCAGCACAGCGGCGCCGGTGAGCTTGCCCTGGCGGAGGGCCGCGAGCGCTTCGTTGGCATCGGCCAGGCCGAAGAGCTGCACCGTGGTCTTCACCGGGACTTTCGGGGCCAGGGCGAGGAATTCCAGCGCATCGCGCCGGGTGAGATTGGCGACCGAGCGCAGCGTGCGCTCGCCCCACAGGATGTTGTACTGGAAGCTCGGGATGTTCGACATGTGGATGCCGCCGCAAACCACGATGCCGCCCTTCCGGACGGCCTGCAACGCCGCCGGCACAAGCTCCCCTGCCGGCGCGAAGATGATGGCCGCGTCGAGCAGCGGGCTTGGCTTCTCGTCGGAGCCGCCGGTCCACACGCAGCCAACCGACCGCGCGAAGGCTTGCGCCGCCGCGTCGCCGGGACGCGTGAACGCATAAACGTTGCGGGCGTCGTGCGTCGCCACCTGCGCTGCGATATGCGCGGCGGCGCCAAACCCAAAAATGCCGAGCGCCCTGCCCCGGCCCGACATTTTCAGCGCGCGGTAGCCGATCAGGCCCGCGCACATCAGCGGGGCGGCGGCGGCGTCGCTATATCCATCCGGTATTGGGAAGCAGTAGCGGGCGTCCGCGACGGTATATTCGGCAAACCCGCCGTCGATCTGATAGCCGGTGAATTTCGCGAAATCGCAGAGGTTCTCCTCGCCGCGCTTGCAGAACTCGCATTCCCCGCAGGTGGAACCGAGCCAGCCGACGCCAACGCGCTGCCCAACCTCGAAATCTTCGACCCCGCCGCCAACCCTGGCTACTTCGCCAACGATTTCGTGGCCGGGAACGATCTGCTCGCAGCAGGGCCTCAAATCGCCGTCGGCAACGTGGAGATCGGTGCGGCACACGGCGCAGGCCTTGACCTTCAGGAGAAGCTGGCCCGCCTTGGGGTACGGAACTTCCCGCTCCTCTAGCTCAAGAGGCTGGCCAGGCGCTTTCAATACCATCGCTCTCACAGGCGCTCTCCCACCGAATCGATTAAGGACGCATGGTAGCACAGTATGTCTTCCGCAACCAAAAAGAAGTGTTGCAACAAAGGCATAGATCGGCGCTCCTTACTGAAGTCCCATCCCGTTCGTTAATTTGTTAGCAGAATTTTTAGCTTGTTTGCGCATTTTTGTTGGAGGCTCCTGCCGCCACCCAGAGGGCCATGTCTCAACAACGCTGTGGCAGCGAGTGATCGAAATGGGTAACAGCATTAAGCGGCACACGCTTTGTCTCCTAATTGCGGCGGGAGGATGTGTTGCCGGCGCTTATAGCGCATATGCCGCGTTTACGAATGGTAGACTGATATCCGATGGCTCGGCGGGTACGATGTTCGGCCTGGCCTTCGGTGCTGTTGTGATCGTTAGTTGGCTTATGCTCCCCTGGGCAGACAAACGGGCGGAGGAGGGCTCGCATCGCGATGCGTGGCTCTGGCGCGTGAGCTGGCTCTTGGCGCTTGGCTTCGTTCTCGCGAATTCAATCGCCTATGCCGTGCATTACCGGACTGAAATGACCGAAAACCGCGGCTTGAGAATCGACGCTTACGAACGCGCCCGGCAAATGGAAACGCTTGCCACGGCCGAGATGAACGGTCTTAGGACGAATCCGCGTTGGGAGGCCACCAGCGGCTGCTCCAACGTCACCGCGGAGAAGTCCAAGTTGTACTGCGAGCATGTGCATAACACTCAGGCCCGGATGGAAGCCGCGGAGGCGCTACTCCTCCAAGGCAGGCCGGCGGCGAAAGACGCCGGAGCTGAAACGTTGGCCTGGGTGCTTAACGCGGACGAGGCCAAGGTCCGGCGCAGCCTGCCGATCTTCTGGTCCCTGATCCTCGAATTGATTGCATCGCTTTGCATGAGAGAAGCCTTCGCCACGATGCGCACTCCTCCGCAGCCCGCGAAAGCCAGCCCTCGTCCATTGGTATCGGGGCGGAGGCTTGGTCTTCCTCTCCCGGGCCGGGAAATGACCGTTGCAGGCTTTCCAGGCTTCGGCGCGCTGGCGCCGGTCAATTCGATGAGAGGTCAGACACCGCGCGGGGCATTAAACGACAACATGCCCCTCGCCGCCTATGCTTGAGAATACGGCGGGCCAGCCTTTTTGCGCCACGGCCCGCCGTTTTTTTGTTTCGAAGCGCAGTTTAGGCCGCCTTTTTTCATGTCATGGCCCAGACCGGCAGATTTGCGCGCAACCATGCCCGGCCCCAGCAGATATTCTGCACTCTCTCGCCCTACGCAGCCGGCAAAACAGTTCGCGGAAGCTTGAAAAAGCCGGCAAGCTACGTTCCAGCCTCAACAGGGGCAACATCGGCTTGCGCAGTCGCTTCTGGATCGCCGCGACCGCAAATTTTGAGGGCTGGTATCACTCCTCGTCCGTTTCCAAGCCGATATGCCTGCTCGGCTCCATGCGCTCGTGCAAAACGCGGACGATTTCTATCAGGCCCAGATTGAGAACCCTGTAGTAAAGCTTCCGCACCTTCCCTTGAGGCTCCTCGCCGCGAGCGTTGCGAATATGGAGGCTGCGGATACCGGGCGCCAATTCAGGCCGGCTCCGGGTCGTAAGACCTTCGGGATCGGCCGCGACTTTGTTCATTGCCGCAGCGAGCAGCGCTGCGTAGCGGCGCTTTCCTTCGCTTCCCCATTGCTTCGCGCTCGCCGCAAGGACGCTCGCGAGATCCGCCTGCGCGGGACGGGATAGCCGGAATCGCGCCATTTCCTAGCATTCAGCTTTGTCTGGTCCGGTCAAGCCCACGAGATAAGCTTCCAGCTCAGCGCCGTCCAATTCAACGAGGTCCCCACGGTCGAGGGCATCCACGCCTGCCTCGATTTGAGCGCGCAGTAACTTCAATTTCAGCATATCCTCCCGGCGGCGGTGCTGGAGCGCCCGTATCGCGTCCCGGATGGCCTCGCTGGCGTTCTCGTATTCGCCAGACCTTACGACCTTGTCGATGAACGCGTTCTGCTCATCGGTCAAACTGATGTTCCGGGTGTCCATTCACATATCTCCTCGAAGCAGGGGGAAGAATATCATCGGTGGCAAAGCATGCCAATGTCCGGCGCGCCCGCCCCTTTCACGATAAGTCTCGCAATCCTCCAGCGGGCGCCTTATACTAACAACATATATACGAAGTTAGTACGCCATCGTGGAAGGCCCGCTCATGTCCAAAGAAGCCGTTTTCACAATGAAGCTCGAACCTGAGCTGCGTGCCGAGTTCATCGCCGAGGCCAAGGCCGCGGATCGGCCCGCTTCGCAGGTCTTGCGCGAGCTAATGCGCGAATTCATCCAGCGCCAGCGCGAAGCGCGAGAATACGATGCTTTCCTGCAGCGGAAGATCGAAACCGCCCGCGCCTCGATGAATTCAGGCCAGGGCAGGCCGGACAGCGAGGTTGAAGCCGAATTTGCAGCCCGGCGAGCCCACGCTGAGAGCGGGTTTTGAAGGTTATTTGGACGCCGGAAGCTGAACAAGACCGCGTCAGCATATGGGACTACATCGCGGCCGATAATCCGCGGGCCGCTGCAAGGATGGATGCGCTTTTCAGCGCCGCTGCCGCCCGTCTCGCCAATCGCCCCAGGCTCGGACGCCCAGGAAAAATACCGGGCACGCGCGAGCTTATCCCTCATAGGAATTATCGTCTTGTCTACGAAATCGGCGGCGAGACGATTTGGGTGCTCGCTCTCGTCCACACTTCGCGGCAATGGCCGCCAGCGCGGACATAGCGATAAAACCTCAGCCTAGACTGGCCGATTTGCCCGCAAGCACGCTTGGCCCCAGCAAGTATTCGCGTACCAGCTCCCTCGCCCTGTGCAGCCGGCTCTTGACGGCTCCCGGCTGCTCGCCAAGGCGCCCGGCGATCTCGGCAATGGTGAGTTCCTCGAAGTCGCGCAGCAGCACGACTTCGAGGTAGTGCGCGGGCAGCGATTCCAAAGCGCTGATAAGATCGGTCCGCAATGCCTCATCTGTGCGGCAGACTAATTGCTGCTCGGCAACGCTTTCGTCGAGCGGATCGTGGCGGAACATCGCCCGTGCAAGTTTGTGGCATTCCCGCCTGACGACGGTGAACAGCCAGGACGAAAAGGCCGCTACAGCCTTGAGCCCCTCCAGCTTGCGGGAGATCGTGAGCAGCGCCTCTTGAACCGCGTCGTCGACATCGCTGACCTGACAGTGCCTGTATGCGTAGCGCCTGGCGTCGGCCTGGCATACCGTGAGCAGTTGCTCGATAGCGGCGGGATCGCCGGTCTGTGCGGCATAGATCAGGTTTGAGCGGTCGATCCCGGCGGCCATCGTTACCGTACCTTGTCGAGCTTGCGGCCAACCATCGCGCACATGGGGCAGAAGCCAACCAAGCCCGTCATTGCCAGCATCGCGCCCATGACGCCCATTCCCACCGCGAGGCCCGACACGCCCCAATTCATGGCGGCATAAGCCAAGCCCATCATACCCATAATAACACGCGCAACGCGCTCCCAGGCAGGAACATTCTTGCTGTAGAACATGGCGATTTCCTTTGATCGAATGGCATGAGGACAGGCCCTCGATCACTAGGAGGCGGCCAGCCGGCGAAACGGTTCGCGGGGGTTTGAAAAAAAATCGGCAAGCCGCGCTTCAGAGCGGCCGCCCGCTTCGACACTTGCCCCAAGCCCGGACGCCCCGGGCACACGCGAGTTTATCCCTCATAGGAATTATCGTCTTGTCTGCGAAACCGGCGGCGAGACAGTTTGGGTGCTCGCCCTCGTCCCCACTTCCCTCCTATGGCCGCCTGTCCGGACAGCGCGTTGAGAAAAGGTTCGTTTCGCGTAAGGCTCCGTCATGGTAAATGCGCGGATGGTAAACGCCGGATCTTCATATTTTCCGCCCGCCACTTTTTGCAAATCTTTTCCCACTTTTGGCCGGATTCCACGATTCCAAAATCCGTTTAAATATACGCGCGGTTTTAATGTTAACCCTAAAACGGTGCATTACACTCATGGATGCGGCTCGCCGCAATCTCAAATATTGTCGCTATTGCAATAGGTTAGTCTAGCCTTAAGACTTCCAGAAGGAGCTTCGGCTATCAGTGGCCGGCATAAAGAGGATGCCGGCAATTGCGCAAAATCGGCCGGAACGCGGAAAAATGCAGTGGCATAGCGTTGAGATTGGGTTAATGGCGAGCATGCCGGCCGGCGGCGGAAAATGCGGGCGCGTAAGGCACTTTCGAGGGCGCAAAGTTGGATGCAATGATCGCGATTGAAGCCCGCAACATCGCCAAGAGCTTCGGCGCCACGCCGGTGCTCAAGGGCATCTCGCTGGCGGCGCGGAAAGGCGAGGCCGTGGCGATCATCGGCGCTTCGGGCTCGGGCAAGAGCACGTTCCTTCGCTGCCTGAACCTGCTTGAGGTTCCAGACCTTGGCGAGGTCCACGCCGGCGGCGAGCGCATCACCATCGGCCCCGGCGGCCAGCCCCCGGCCCGCGCCCAAATCGAGCGCATCCGGCGCAGCGTGGCCATGGTCTTCCAGGGCTTCAACCTTTGGCACCACATGACGGTGCTTGGCAACATCGTCGAGGCGCCGATCCATGTGCATGGCCGCCCGCGCGCCGAAGTCCTCTCGGAAGCCCGTGCGCTCCTCGCCAAGGTTGGCCTCACGCACCGGGCGGACGCCTATCCGAGCCAGATTTCCGGCGGCGAGCAGCAGCGTGCCGCCATCGCGCGCGCTCTTGCCGTGCACCCCAGCGTGATCCTGTTCGACGAGCCAACCTCCGCGCTCGATCCGGAGCTTCGGGGCGAGGTGCTGGCCACGATCCAGGCGCTCGCCGCGGAAGGGCGGACCATGATTATCGTAACCCACGAAATGGCGTTCGCCCGCGACGTCTCTTCCCGGACCGTCTTCTTTTCCCAAGGGCAGATCGAGGAGCAAGGACCATCGGCCGATCTATTCGCCTCGCCCAAAAGCCCCAGGCTCCAGCAATTCCTGGAGTCCTTCCGGGTGGAGGGCTTTACCGCAAAAAGGCAGGAGGCTATTTTGCGGCCATGATCAGCCAGTTACGGGCTCTCGTCATCCCGGAAACGCCAACGGCGTTATCCGGGATCGTTACAAACGCCGGCGTCTTTTAAGATCCCGGAGACGGCGCAAGCGCCGTTCCGGGATGACGGACTTGAGAGGGTTTTCGCGATGCTTAGGGCTTATAGGTTGTGCGTTTTGGGTCTCGTTTGCGCCCTGCTCCTGCCTATTGCCGCCGGCGCGGAGCAGTTCAAACTGCGCATCGCCAGCGAAGGCACCAACCCTCCCTTCAGCACGATCAACTCCAATGGCCAGCTCGAAGGCTTCGACATCGACATCGCCAACGCGCTTTGCGCGAAAATGGGCGCGGAATGCGAGGTCGTGGCCCAGGATTGGGACGGCATCATCCCCGCGCTGCTCGCACATAAATACGACGCCATCGCCGCCTCGCTGAACGTCACCGCCGACCGGGCGAAGGTTGTCGCATTCACCAAGCCCTATTACCACTCGCCGAGTGCATTCGTGGTCCGCAAGGGCACGGATGTGAAAGACCTCTCGCCCAAGGCGCTCGCGGGCAAAACCGTCGGCGTTCAGTCGTCGACGAACCACGCCGCCTTTCTCGATGACAAATACAGCCGCTCCATCGTCAGGCTCTACAACACGGTGGCGGATGCGTACCGCGACCTCGCAGCGGGCCGCATCGACTATGTTATGTACGATAAGCTCGCGGCCTACGACTGGCTGAACAGCGCGGACGGGGCCTGCTGCGAACTCGCGCCGGGCGATCTCAGCGACCCTGCCTATTTCGGGTCCGGCATCGCCATCGCCTTGCGCAAGGAGGACGGCGAACTCGTAAAGCGCTTCAATGCCGCACTCGACGGCATCGTGGCCGATGGCAGCTACGCCAAAATCAACGCGAAGTATTTTCCCTTTCCGATTTTTTAGAGCTGGTTCGATTTTTATGACAGCGCGCAAGACCCCCTCACCCCAGCCCTCCCCCCGCAAGCTCGCCTTGGCGAGCTTGCCACTTGAGTATCCCGCATCCGCAAGCGGATGCGGATGGGAGAGGGGGTTGGCTGCGGCCCTTTCTTCAAGGGGAACGGCAGTTCTGGCGTCCCCTCGCCCCAACGGGGAGAGGGACAGGGTGAGGGGGGACTTCCCGCGATTTCCTAAGCCCCATACCGACTCCAGGGGACATCGAGCGGACGGGAGGCGGGCGTGGACGGGCTGTTAATTGAATGGGGGCCTCTGATCCTGCAGGGAGCGGCGATGACGCTCGGGCTTGCCTTGACGACGCTTCCCTTCGGCCTCGCCTTCGGGCTGGCCGCAGCGCTTGCCAAAGATTCGAAGCGCGCCTGGCTGAGGGGGCTGGGCGAAGCTTACACCACGGTGTTTCGCGCCCTGCCTGAGCTGCTGACGCTGCTTCTGATCTATTATGGATCCCAAATCCTCAGCCAGAATTTGGCCGCCGCGTCCGGCCTTCCCCTCGATGTGAATCTCTTCGCCGTTTTGGGCGGGGGTGGCCGCGCTTTCGCTCGTGTTCGGGGCCTATTCGAGCGAGGTGCTGCTCGCGGCACTTCACGGTGTCGAGCGCGGGCAGATCGAGGCGGCGCGAAGCTTCGGCATGAGCCCGCGTCTCGCCTTCCGCCGGGTGATCGCGCCGCAAATGATTCGCATGGCCCTCCCCGGCCTTGGCAATAACTGGCTTTCGCTGCTCAAGGACACGTCGCTGGTCTCGGTGATCGCACTCAACGACCTGTTGCGCATGTCGTCCGTCGCGGTGGAGCGCACGCGCCGGCCCTTCGAGTTCTACGCCGTGGCCTGCGTTATTTACCTGCTCATGACGGCGTTCTCGACGCTCGTCCTTGCCCGCGCGGAAAAGGCGGCGGGGCGCGGCTGGAAGGGGCCCGCATGATCCACTGGGAGCTGTTCGAGAGGTTCGGGCCGCGCATGCTGGACGGTTTCGCCGTCACGCTGGAGCTTGCGCTGGGCTCGACCCTGCTTGCCCTGCTGATCGCCGTGCCCGCCGCGCTTGGCCGCGTCTTCGCCTCGAAGCCCGTAAGCGGGGCGCTGTTCGCCTACACCTATCTCTTTCGCGGCACGCCGCTGCTCGCCCAGCTATTCCTCGTCTATTACGGTTCCGCTCAGTTTCAGGCGAGCCTTGCCGCCGCCGGCATTTGGTGGCTTTTCCGCGATCCGTTCTTCTGCTCGCTGCTCACCTTCACGCTCAACACCGCCGCCTATCAGACCGAGATATTCGCCGGCGCGATTCGCAGCGTGCCTGCGGGTCAGATCGAGGCGGCGCGCGCGGCCGCGATGTCACCGATCCTGGCAGCGCGGCGAATCATTCTGCCCCAGGCGGCGGGTCTTGCGCTCAGGCCGTTCGGGAACGAGCTTATCATGATGGTGAAGGCAAGCGCGCTGGCGAGCGTCGTGACCGTCTACGACCTGCTCGCGACGGCAAAATTGGCGTTCCAAAGAACCTACGATTTCCAGGCTTATTTGGCGGCGGCGCTTATCTACATTGCGGCCGTGGAAACGATCCGCCGTTTATGGAATGTGCTGGATAGGAAGCTTAACCACCACCGGGTCATATGCAAGTAAACGAAGGACCATTAGAAGTATCGTATAATAAAAAAAGTTGGCCGGACCCGGGTGGGGCAGGGGTCCGGCCGTCTGGGCACTTGAGAGGGAATGATCTACGCAATCCTTGGGCATGGATTGACAGAGATCATAACGAAAACACCAGTGTTTGCTCTTCAATGAGTTCGAGCGGCTGATCCTGCAAACCGGCTGAGCTGCAAGATCGGTTACACCAGCCCTTCGTTGAAACTACAACTATTACGCGAATCACTCCGGCGCAACTACTTTTACGCGTTTCCGCAAACAATCAAACCTATGGTTGCAATAAAGACACTGGTAGGCTGATGGTACAACTTGCACTCATTACTGGAGGTGCTGTCCGTATCGGCAAAGCTATAGCTCTTTGTTTATCCAACGCTGGTTATGATATCGCTATACAATACAACCGGTCAGAGCAGGAAGCTGTAGACTTGGCTGCCGCGATTACCCAGCTGGGCGGAAAGGCCGCGTGCTTCGGCGCATCGCTGGAGAAAGACGTGCAAGTCGAGGCGCTTATCTCCCAGGTCGGCAAAGCGATGGGGCCGCTGACCTGCCTTGTAAACAACGCATCGCATTTTGCGGACGACCGCTTGCCGGCCCTTTCAACCGAGACTTGGCGCGAGCATATGGCCGTCAATCTCGAAGCCCCCGTCTTTCTTTCGCAAGCCTTCGCCGCGCAGCTCCCGGACGGGGAAAACGGCAATATCGTCAACATCATAGATCAGCGGGTGCTGCGGCCAAACCCGCATTTCTTTTCCTACACGCTCAGCAAATCCGCGCTCTGGGCAGCCACCCGGACCATGGCCCAGGCGCTGGCGCCGCGCATCCGCGTGAACGCGATCGGCCCAGGGCCAGCCCTCGGCAGCGTCTATCAAAGCGAGGCTGAATTCGAGCAAGAGTGCCGGGCCATGCCCCTGGGTCATGGCACCACGCCGGAGGAGATTGCGGATGCGGTGCTTTTCGTCCTGCGCGCGCCATCCATGACTGGCCAGATGATCGCGCTCGACGGGGGCCAGCACCTGCTGTGGCAAACGCCCGATGTCAGGGCGAAATAATACCAATCGCGCAAAAGACCCCCTCACCCCAGCCCTCCCCAAGGGGAGAGGGAGCCCCCTAGAATTGTCGCAGCGGCCATTTCAGGCGTTCCTTCTCCCCGTCCGCACCCGCTTGCGGGTGCGGCAGCAAAAGATGCAAGCACGCCAAGGCGTGCTGGCGCGGAGAAGGACAGGATGAGGGGGGGACTGTGTGAGGTAATCAACCGTAGTGGGTATAATGCCGTGCAGCCTAGCTGACCTGCGCCAGGGCTTTGGGAGCGAATGCTATTAGAGAAACGCAAATCGGCGTGGGGATTCCACGCCGATTTGCGCACCGATTTGTCCTAAATCCGGCAGTTGGAAGCACTCCAAGCGTCGGCAACCGCTGCCCCAGCGTCGTTCCCGCGAAGGCGGGAACCCATGGTAAGACGATGAAGGACCTATGCCTTTTGCTGACATGGATTCCCGCTTTCGAGCGTGTGAAAAAATCCCTGCGCCGGCGGCCGGGCTGTGATTCACTCAAGCGGAGACGAATCGGCGGCGAGGGCAGGCGATGACGAAGGGTACGGGCACGGCGCGGATTATCGAAGCGGACCGCTCGCAATTGGGCTGGGACCTGGTTGACTTGGACGCCTGGCTGTCCGCGGATCATCTGGCGCGCGTAATCTGGGCCTTCACGGGAACTCTCGACCTTTCGGCTCTTTATGCGGCGATCAAGTCCGTGGAGGGCGAGGCAGGGCGCCCGGCCATCGATCCGCGCGTTTTGCTGGCGCTTTGGCTTTATGCGACAGCCAAAGGCATCGGTTCGGCGCGCGAGCTTGACCGGCTTTGCAGCCGCGACCTCGCTTATCGCTGGCTCGCAGGCGGGGTTCCGCTCAACTACCACACTCTGGCAGACTTCCGTGTTGGGCAGGCCGCCTTCCTCGATAAGCTTCTGACGGACAGCCTGACGGCGCTGCTGGCGGCAGGTGTGCTCAAGCTGGAAGAGATCATTGTTGACGGCACGAAGATCAGGGCTCCGGCCAGCCGCAAATCCTATTTGCGGGCTGAGCGGCTCGAAGAGGTGGAGAAGGCCGCCAAGGCGCGGGTGGAGAGCCTAAAGGCCGAGGTTGAGGCCGATCCCGCGGCCTCCAGCCGTCGCAGCCAGGCCGCGCAAGAGCGCGCGGCGCGCGAGCGCCTCGAAAAGATAGAAGCTGCGCGCGAGGCTCTTAAAAAGCTCGAAGCCGAAAGGGAGGCGCGCAAGAAGACGCACCCCAAGGACGAAAGCAAAAAGAAGGAGCCTGCGGCATCCACCACCGATCCCGAGGCACGCCGCATGCGCTTTGCGGATGGCGCGGTGCGGGCCGGATATAATGCGCAGCTTGCCGTCACCTCAGACCATGGTTTTATCGTTGGGATCGATATAACGGACCGCCGGAACGATGCAGGCTTCGCCCGCCCCATGGCCGAAGCCGTCGAGGCCCGCCTGGGCCAATCGCCAAGCCGCCTACTCGCCGATACGAACTATGCCACGGCAGAGGATATTGAAGCGCTTGGCGGCAGGGAAGAAAATCCCATCGACGTTTATGCGCCGCCGCAGCCCGTGAAGGAAGGCACCAAACCGGAAAACCAGGCCCGGCGAAAGGCCAAGCTCGCCAAGGAGCCGGCCGCCGTCAAGGACTGGCGGCAGAGAATGGAAACCCCGGAAGCCGCGGAAAAGATGAAAAAACGCAAGCGCATCGAACTCGTCAACGCCCAAACCAAGGATCGCGGTTTGGATTATCTTCCCGTCCGGGGCCTCGTCAAAGCCAAGGCCATCGCGCTTTGGCATGCGCTCACACATAACCTCATGACCGCCATCAGGCTGGATGCCGTTACACTCAATGGAATGGCGGCGGCAGCATGACCCGGGACGGCCCCCCTCGCAAATCCTGCCCCGGCACGGCTTGGCGTGCCTCAATAACGCGCCGGGGAGGCAAAAAACGAATTTTTTCACACGCTCAAAGGCGGGAATGACGCTCACGACCCGTGAGCCGCCGCCTTCACCCTGAGGTGGAAGGCCCAGCGAGAGCGGCACGCTGCGCTTCGGAGCAACCACGTAGGACTACTTGAGAGGGACGTATTGGGGAACGAGGTGGTAATTTATGCCGACGCGCACCGTGTTGAAGGACAGCTTGGATTCGAGGTCGGAGGACATGTAAGTGCAATTATTACACGAAGAGGCCGTTTCGTTGAGCCTTGTCGTCCCTAGATCCATGAACTGATATTCAAATTTTACCGACCATGCGGGGCCGAAGCCATATTCCACGCCCGCGCCTAACACATAACCGGCGTACACGTCGTCGCGGCTGGCCGATCGCGTCAAGTTGTGATTATAAAAATTGAAGTTTTGGCCCAAGTTTGTTTGGATACCGCCATAGGCAACACCGCCTGTGATATAGACGAGCCAGTTCTGGTAAGGAATGAGCCCTAAGCGGCCGCGAAAGGTTCCAAACCAGTCGAGCTGGGCGTTAGAGTGGCTGGATCCCCATCCCCATGGGTCCGCGACAGTCGCTGAGTCGTTTATGCCAGCGCCCTGAATGTCGGTTTCAAGGCCGTATACCAAGCGGTCCCGCTGCAAATTGAAGCCCATCTGGCCGCCGCCAAACCCGCCCTCCAAGGATTTCTGGGCTCTATTTTCCCATCCGCACCAAGCTCCACCGGCCCCGTCGCAATTGGGTAAATAGAATGCCTCCAGGGGGAAACGCTTACGCCGCCCTGATTCCAGGCATAGCCTCCGTTCACGCCTACGTAAAAGCCGGCCCAGTTATAGGGCGGCGGTGTATACACCGTTTCTTTCGCACCGCCCAAATCGGCGGCTTGTGCTGACGCGATCATGGCCATGGCGCTCACGGCCCCTAGAAGTAAACTGCGTTTCATTGGTCAAATCCCCCGAAATTCTTGCAACCGGCCGGGCGCGCGGTCTTACTCAATCAGAGGTGGAGGGATTCGGGGCGCTGCTACACCAACCCAGCGCGGCGCAAAGTTGAAACAAAGATGTTTTCCTGAGGCGGTGCAAAATAGCAACGGTAATTTGCGGCGCCACCTCATTGCGAGCGGCGAAACAATCCAGGGTTAAGTCACGGATATTGCATCTGGATCGCTGCGGCGGGGTTGCCGCCTCGCGATGACCGCGCATCGGTTGTTAAACTCGGCACAAACGAAAACGGCGCCCGGAGGCGCCGCTTCTAAAGCTCGATGTGCCGGAGACTACTTCAGCGGATCGAAGCCGGCGCCGACGTGATAGTTCAGGCCAACGCGAACCGTATTGTAGGTGTGGTCGTCCGTAAATTTAGCATCTACAGGGTGCCCGCCTACTGCGGCGCCAGCTTGGCTGAGGCTCGTCGAGCCCAGATCGATATACTGGTATTCGGCTTTCACAGACCAAGCTGGGCTGATGGCATACTCAGTGCCTGCGCCCAAGACATAGCCGGTGAGGGTGCTGCTCTTCTTGGTGGTACCACTCCACGTAAGGCTGTCTGTGGCATCTCCGAAGGCGAGACCGCCCGTGGCGTAAACGAGCGCGTTGCCGAAGGTATATCCCACGCGTCCGCGAAGGGTGCCGACATAGTTAAGCTCGCCCTTTCCCTTTGCCGTGCTGGTGGTGCTACCCAGAACTAGGGTGTTTGTGTCTGTTCCCGAAATGCCCGAAGCGTCGAGATCGGCTTCAACGCCGAACACAGCGTGGCCATTCTGAACGTTGTAGCCGATCTGACCGCCGCCAATTCCGCCGGTGCTGTCGAAGCTCTTTGATTGGTCGCCGTATCCGCTGTTGCCGCCGACGCTGTAGGAATTCTCAACGGTCGTTTTCGCAGTGCCATCGCCATAGCCAGCGTTCACGCCGCCATACAGGCCGCTCCAGTTGATCGAAGCGTAAGAAGCTGGGCCACCCTTGTAGCTGCCCAAGTCGGCTGCGTTTGCGGTAGCGGTCAGCGCGATCACGCTCGCGGCGGTGATAATGGCTCGTTGAAGCATAATGGTATGTCCCCCATGTGATTGAAAACTTAAGTCTCAGTTTTATTTAATTAGCCGAGGGGGCGAAACTAAGAAACCAACGCTAGGTTGAATTAGCGCCAAAGCCTGCGCCTGTTGCCTATCTGCCTACAAAAACAAAAACGGCGCCCGGAGGCGCCGCTTCTAAAGCTCGATGTGCTGGAGACTACTTCAGGGGCTCGAAGCCCGGCTGAACGTGATAGTTCACGCCAATTCGAACCGTACGATAATCGTCATCCTTTTGCGGCCCCGCGGCGTTGGGAGCGCTGAAGCAGTCCGGGCCTCCGCCGCCGCAGACGTCATTCTTGCCAAAATTCATATATTGATATTCGGCTTTAACCGACCAAACGGGGGTAATCTGGTACTCCAAGCCGCCGCCGAGCAAATACCCAGTGGCAAACCCGGTGTTCGTTTGGATCTGGTCGCCCATGGCATACTCCTGTGAAGCCTTGCGAAGGCCGCCATATGCGAAACCACCGGTGAAATACACAAGAGCGCGGTCAACCGCATAGCCGGCACGGCCCCGCACCGTTCCGAAGTAATCGAGATCCGACTTGTAGGGCAATACACCGTCGGCTCCCTTTGCGCTAATGCCAGATCCCTGAATATCCGCCTCGACGCCAAGAACCAATTGTGGATGAATAAAGCCTTGCAAGTTGTAACCGATCTGACCGCCGCCAAATCCACCCGCCGGCGACAGGCCATGGAAGTAGTAGTCCACGAGCTGCTTATTGTCGGCCCAGGCGCCACCGCCGTTGACGCCGGCGTAGAAGCCTGCCCAATTCGCGGTGGCGTAGGCTGGGCCGTCCTTGTAGCCGCCCTCGGACGGCCGGTACATGTCGGCTGCGTTGGCTTGCGCCGAAGCCAGAAGCGCCACGGCACTAACAGCTAATACTCTCTTCATGTCCTGCCCCATTTTTCTGGCGCCGCCTCCAGCCACAGAGGGAAGCCCGCGCTTGTGCCCGTCTTTCGGCTCGATTAATAGCCGCGCTTTGGCCTGAACTCTTGGTCAGGAGCGAACGACCTATATGCAGGATGCGAACTCGCAGGCATTCGCTGGCCTTGTGTGCTGAATTCGGCACAATCCGGCTACCGCAATCCCGTGGCGAGGCGGCCATCCTCCCTGATCATGCCCATAAAAAAAAACGGCGCCCGGAGGCGCCGCTTCTAAAGCTCGATGTGCTGGAGACTACTTCAGCGGCTCGAAGGTGCTGCCCACGAAGTAGTTCACGCCGACGCGGAACGTGTCGAACGCGGCGCTCGGATGATCCGAGGTAAATTCCACGCGCTCATACTCGCCCTTGACCGACCAGGACGGATTGATTTTATACTCGACGCCGCCGCCAGCTGCCCAGCCGTCGCCCGTATTGCTGCTGCAGGCCGAGCAGTGGGTGCCGCCATAGGCATAGCCGCCCGTGCCGTAAACCAACGCGCGGTCGAAGGCATAGCCAGCGCGGGCGCGGACGGTGCCGAAATAGTCGAGAGTGCTAGGTGCGCCGCTCGCCGTGATGCTGGAGCCCTGAATGTCGGTTTCAACGCCGAACACGAGGTTGCCGCGCTGGACGTTGTAGCCAACCTGACCGCCGCCGAAGCCGCCATTGTAGTTGGTGTTGTTGTTCAATTCAGCGTAGCCGCCGTTCACACCGAAATACAGGCCGCTCCAGTTCACGCCGACGTATGGCGTGTCTTTGTAGCCGCCCGCGGAAGGACGATACATGTCAGCTGCGTTTGCGGCTGCCGTTAGAGCGACAACGCTTGCCGCGGCAAGGATGATACGATGAAACATGGTGATATCCCCCAGTGAATTACAAAGTGTTCCCACATTGTTTTTGTACTAGCAGAGGGGGTACGGGCTTGAAACCAACCGCAGGTTGAGCTGGAGCGTCAAGCATGCTTCTGTTGCCAATGTGCATCTCTAAAATTGCGCCGGCAGAAAAGAAAACGGCGCCCGAAGGCGCCGTTTTTGAAGCTCTATGTGCCGGAGGCTACTTCAGCGGATCGTATCCGCCGCCCACGAAGTAGTTCACGCCGACGCGGAAGGTGCTGAACTGCGTCCGGTTGCCGGTAAGGCTATCGTCAAGCGGCCCGACAGTGTTGCTCGCGCCGAGGTCGAAATACTGGTATTCAGCCTTGGCGGACCAAGCCGGAGTAAGCTTGTATTCCACGCCGCCGCCAGCGACCCAACCTGTCTGCGTCTCGGCATAGCCGTCGTTCGTGACCTGCCCATAGCCGAAGCCGCCGGTTCCATAAACGAGAGCGCGGTCGAAGGCATAGCCAAGGCGGCCGCGAACGCTGCCGAAGTAGTCGAGCGACGACTTGAGGCCATAGCCGCTATCAGAGACGCCAGAGCCTTGGATGTCGGCCTCGATACCGAACACGATATTGCCGCGCTGGAAGTTATAGCCAATCTGGCCGCCGCCGAAAGCGCCGGTTGGATCGAGCGGGTCGGTGTTCGCGCTCCAGCCATAGCCGCCGTTCACACCAACATAAAGACCGCTCCAGTTCACGCCAACGTAAGCCGGGCCGTCCTTGTAGCCGCCGCCTGCGTACATGTCTGCCGCATTTGCGGAAGCCAGAGCCACGACGCTGGTCAGCGTCGCAGCCAGGATGCCGGATAGGAGTTTCATCTCTCAAGTCCCCATCTAGTCATATACTACTGTAATGAACCCGCGGGTCGTTGCCCCCCACGGCAACGCCTGCGTTCATTGGATGGGGGGAATACTAGCGGGCAACCGGAGGCTGTGCAACCCGGCGGAGAATTTGTTACAATTTTACGCGCGGTGGTGGTTGACTGGCCATTCTTCTGGAAAGAATGCCCCGCTGCCAGTAACTTATAAGACCGTGCTCGAACGGTTCCGGCCGTTTCGCCGGTTGCATTATGGCAACAGCCGCAACTAAAGCGAAGGGGCTCGCTGAAGTTGGAAGTTTTGTCTTTGCCAGCTGAGACTTACGTGGGCGGACGCGGTGCGGTCTCCGCCCCGCCTCGTTTCGCTTCATCGGCATCCGGACCAGTTTCGCGAAGCGAATTCACATGTATTTGAATTACGCTAATGTTACTGGGCCGTGACCGGAGTAAAGCCGATACTGTCCTCCTGTAAGCTCAGGTCCTGGGCTTATTATACGAATAGATACCCGTTCAGGGGCACATAAACCGGAGGAGATCCCAACCCATGAAGACCTGGACCAAGCCAGCCACGTCCACCACCGACGCCGGTTTTGAGGTCACACGCTATCTGCCGTCCACTCTGGACGTTGCCGCGCGCCGCACCTGCAAGAAATAGCGGTATGCCAGTCCGGCTCACGCTCAACCCCCTTGGTGTGAGCCGGGTGGCAGCCAATGGGCTTGCGGGAGGGAGTGCGATGCTCTCGTTGCGGCTCGTCGCGATTGCAGCCGCGCTTGGCGGGAGCGCCAGCGCCGCCGAACTCAACGACTATCCAACCCCCGTGCGCGCCGATTACGTGTTTGGTTGCATGAAGGCAAATGGTGACACGCGCACCGCCCTCGACCAATGCTCGTGCTCGATCGACGTCATCGCAAGCCTCTTGCCGTATGACGGCTATGTGGAAGCCGAGACGGTGCTGAGCCTTGCCCAGGTGCCTGGCTTCTTTGGGGCCATGTTCCGGTCGCCGCCGCCGGCAAAAGCCGCCGTTGACGCCTTGCGCCGCGCGCAAGCGGAAGCGGAAGTGCGCTGCTTTTAACTCGTCCGTCATCGCGCCTTGGCTGGCGCGGGCGTACATAATGACGGCGACTGCTCTAACTGGCGGGCTGCTGGAAGCCTAAATGTCCTTAGCGCCTTTTCTGGGATATTGGCACTTCCAGCGCTGCACGAACCATTTGGGATGCTCGGAGCCCCATTGGGCGATAGTGGGCTGGGCAGCCATCATGCATTGCATCGGCGTTGAGCTCTCATCGATGAGCACACGCTGATCGCGGCAGGTTGCGGGCTGGGTGACGATGCAGACGGTCATGACAAGCTCTATCATGGGGTAATTTCCCTCGTTGCTTTGCCTGTGAGCCATTTACGCAAAATTAATGCCAAAATGGCGCCTAGATTCGCCGAAACTTCGACACCGAATCCAGAATGCACCGCAGCCGGTTTGCGTCACCCCGCCTGCCCCCGGACGTGATTCAGGGGGCGCGCAGCAGCGTTTCATGCCGATGCGCGGTCGCGGGACCGTTGCAGGCGCCGGACCTGCAAAATTCCCGGACGGCGCCATTGGCGTCTCCGGGATGCCGGGAGCTGTTCAACCGGATATCGGTATTAGTCAGCAACCTTGAAGCTTATACGGCTCCGCCGGCGCTTTCAACTTCGATAATACTTTACTGGGTGCGCCGGATTAACGCATCATTGCGCCGGTTTGTCAGTCGTCTGCTCAAAATTGGAGGTAAGCAGACGATTTTTTACAAGCCAATTCAAAGCGCGCGACCAGGATTCATCTGTATTTCCGCGCATATCGGCACTCATGGTCCTTATAACGTCGCCGCTCGCAACATCGCGTACATAAAGACTAATGTTCAATATGAGGTTGGAGACTTTTTGCACCGTGCCGGTGATAGCGAAGCCGGCGCCGATCTTTTTGGCGAAATCGGCGTCGCAGCCACCGCAGGCTTGAAGATTGCTGCCGCGGGCAGCTTCCTCGACCGGGCCAATATCCACGACCACGTAACGGCCGGAGTCGGCTAGCGCCTTGCGCAACTGCTCGCCTAGCCTCTGCAGGCGCGCCTTCTCGGCATCGGTGGTTCCGTAGATCGAGCCGTCCAAGCTGGTGTCGATAAGCTCGAAATCGAAAACCGCAACGCGCGGCAACGCGCCCGCCTGAACTGGAGGGGCACAGCTCAGAAGCAAAAACAGGAAAGCCGCCTTAATCAGGATTGTGCGCATCCGCGAACTATACCCTTCGAAAAAGCATACGCAAATTACCCATTTAGCCGATGCGCGGGAGCCTTGCGGGGCAGCGCTTGGCAAACCATCATATACTCCAAAACGATAATTGGATGGGGAGCTTGGGACGGTCATTCTTGCAGGCGTTCGCTGCCTTCGGTTTGCTCCTCGCGTTGACGGCGGGCGCCGCGGCCGGGGAAACCGCCGAAATCAAAGCCGGCTATTTGCGCAGGGCAGAGCAACCGCCCGCTATATCGCTGTTGGATGTGCCCGCGCCCGACGCTGGGCTTGCAGGCGCGGAGCTTGCCATCGCGGACAACAATACGACCGGAAGGTTCCTGAACCAGAAGTTCTCCATTACCGATGTCAAGCTCGGGCCGGACGAAGACCCGGCGGCGGCGGTTCAGAAGCTCGCCGGCGAGGGCATTTCGCTGGTGGTGACGGACCTGCCGGCGGACGCTCTCTTGAAAGCCGCCGATGCCGGGCGCGCACGTGGCATGCTCTTCTTTAATGCGGGCGCCTTGAGCGATGCCTTGCGCGAGGAGGATTGCCGCGCCGATGTCATCCACGTCGCGCCCACACGCTCGATGCTGGCCGACGGGCTCGGCCAATATCTCGTCTGGAAGCAGTGGCTGAAATGGGTGCTCGTCACCGGCTCGCACCCGGACGACAAGCTTTGGGCAGACGCGCTCAAGCGTGCCGCCCTGCGGTTCGGCGCGAAAATCGCGGCCGAAAAGGTCTTCGAGGATAAGGGCGGCGCCCGGCAAACCGATAGCGGCATCGCGGAAATCCAGCTTCAAATCCCGCTATTTACGCAAGGGCTGCCGGACCACGACGTGCTCATCGCCGCCGACGAAAGCGCGGTCTTCGCCGCTTACCTCCCTTATCGCACCAAGGCGGCGCGGCCAGTTGCTGGTTCGGCGGGCCTGATGCCAACGAGCTGGGACCCGTCGATGGAGCAATGGGGCGCGACGCAGCTGCAAAACCGCTTCATGAAGCGGTATTCGCGGCGCATGCAAGCGCTGGACATGCAGGCGTGGACGGCGGTGCGCATGATCGGCGAGGCTGTCACCAGGACGAATTCCGCGGACACGCAGCAGGTCCGTGACTTCATCCTCGGCCCATCCTTCGAGCTGGCCGCCTTCAAGGGCCAGGCATTGACCGTGCGCCCCTGGAATCTGCAGCTCCGCCAGCCGGTTCTCTTAAGCGACGGGAAAAACGTCGTCTCGGTCTCGCCCCAGCAGGGCTTTCTGCACCCCGTTTCGGAGCTCGATACGCTCGGATACGACAAACCGGAAACGAAATGCGTACTGAAATGATGCAAGCCCGTCATTGCGAGGGGCAGAGCGCCGGCGCAATCCAGACGCCGCAAACACTGCGGCTTGGTTCGGCTATGCGTACCTACTTTAATACGGGATGGCGTGTCGAACTCAGGGAATCCCCCCTCATCCTGTCCTTCTCCCAGCAAGCTCGCCCCGGCGAGCTTGCATCTCAGCGTGGCCGTATCCGCGAGCGGATGCGGCTGGAGAAGGGACCCCTGAATGTCGCTCAGAGCGTGCCACACCGTCCCCTCTCCCATGGGGAGAGGGGCAGGGTGAGGGGCTACAGCCTCCGGTCATGGCCGCTGCCGCTTGCCCTGGTTGTGGCGGCGGCGCTGGCTGTTACCGCCTATCCGGCTAATGCCTACGAAGCCTATGTTTCGAATGAAAAGAGTAACACCGTCAGCGTCATCGACACGGACAAGCTGGAGGTGGTCAAGACCATCAAGGTTGGCCAGCGCCCGCGCGGCATCGCCGTAACAAGGGATGGCAAATCGGTAATCGTCGCGGTCGGCGACGACGACACGATCCAGATCGTCGACACGAAGACCAAGGAAGTGGCCGGCAATCTGCCCTCCGGTCCCGATCCGGAGTTTTTCGCTTTCGGTCCAGGCGGCAAGCATCTCTATGTCGCCAACGAAAACAATAACACTGTCACCATCGTCGATACGGCAACGCAACGGCAGGACGGCGACATTCAGGTTGGGGTTGAGCCCGAAGGGATGGCCATCAGCCCCGACGGCAAGTTCGTGGTTTGCACCTCGGAGACGAGCAATATGGCTCACTTCATCGATGCAAAGACCCATGAGATCGTTGCCAACGTGCTGGTCGGCGCAAGGCCGCGCTTCGCGGTGTTCAAGAGTGACGGCTCCGAGCTTTGGGTTTCCTCCGAGGTTGGCGGAACGGTGAGCGTGATCGACCCCGTGAACCATGTGGTGAAGAAGAAGATCGCCTTCGAAGTTCCGGGGCTCAGGCGCGAAGCGATCCAGCCGGTGGGCATCAACCTCACCAAGGACGGCAAGCTCGCCTTCATTTCGCTTGGTCCCGCGAACCGCGTTGCGGTGGTGGATGGCCAAACTCATGAGGTGCTGAAATACCTCCTCGTGGGCCAGCGCGTCTGGCACGGCGCGTTCACGCCAGACGAAAAATACCTGCTCGTTGCCAATGGCTTATCGAATGACGTGTCTGTGATCGATGTGGCCGGTTTGAAGGTGATAAAATCCATTCAGGTTGGCCGGGAGCCGTGGGGCGTGGCGATCGAGGGACAAGAATGATGGCAGATCCCGTAACGAACAGTGGTTACACCCCTCACCCTGTCCCTCTCCCCATGGGAGAGGGAACGCCTTCTCAACGGCTGCGTGCGGACTCCCTCTCCCATGGGGAGAGGGCTGGGGTGAGGGGCGTAACCGCTGTTATTCTAGCGCCCCTGCGGAAAGGCGCCGTTCCGGAATGACGGTCATGAATCTGCACCCCACCCGCTCCATGACCGGACCGCGAACGGCGCGGGCGGAGGCCGAGCCTGCGCTCGAAGTGGAGCATCTGAGCCACTCTTACGGCGCGCGCATAGCCCTCGCCGATGTGAGCGTCCGCATCGGCGCTTCCACTTTCACGGTGCTGCTCGGGCTGAACGGCGCCGGAAAAAGCACCCTGTTCGCGCTCATCACGCGGCTTTTCAACGCGCAGCAGGGAAGGGTTCGCATTTTCGGGAACGAGCTTAGCCGGCATCCGGGCGAGGCGCTCAAGCGGCTTGGTGTCGTGTTTCAGGCGCGCACCCTCGATCTCGATCTTTCGGTCTGGCAGAACCTCCTCTATCACGCCGCGCTGCATGGCATGGCCGGACGCGAAGCTCGTAACAGGGCGGAGCGCGTGCTGGCGCAAGTGGCGCTTGAAGGCCGCGCACATGAAAAGGCGCGCAATCTTTCCGGCGGCCAGATGCGCCGGGTCGAGATCGCGCGGGCGCTGCTGCATGAGCCGAAGCTGCTGCTGCTCGACGAGCCGACCGTGGGGCTCGACATCGAGGCGCGGGCGGACATCGTCCGGCATGTCCGCACCCTGGTTGCCTCGGAGGGGATCAGCGTGCTGTGGGCGACGCACCTGATCGACGAGGTGGCGGACAGCGATCACGTTATTGTGCTGCATAAGGGAGCCGTGCGCGCGCAAGGCCGCGTTTCCGCCGTCGTGGCAGCGGCCGGCGCGCAAAACATCGGCGGTGCTTTTGCCGCGCTCACCCATGGCGCCGCCGCCGGCAGCGAGGTGGGCGAGTGAGCGCAACTTTTGAGCCAGGAACATCGCGCATTACCCCTCACCCTAACCCTCTCGGCAAGCTCGCCTTGGCGAGCTTGCAACTTAGAGTGTCCGCATTCGCAAGCGAATGCGGATGGGGAGAGGGGACGCCTTCTCAAACGTTGCGACCGGATTCCCTCTCCCGTTGGGAGAGGGCTAGGGTGAGGGGTAACGCCCTATGGTTATGACTTATCCCTCAGCAACAGCCGGCCCCGGGCATCGCGTTACCGGCTTCCCGCTCAGCCAATACCTCATCTGCGCGCAGGGCATCGTCTGGCGCGAAGCCTTGCGCTTCCTGCATCAGCGCGAGCGCTTCGTCGCGGCGCTGGTCCGCCCGCTGGTCTGGCTGTTCATCTTCGCCGCAGGCTTCCGCCAGGTGCTGGGCGTTTCGATCATTCCGCCCTACGAAACCTATGTGCCTTACGAGGTCTATATCGTGCCGGGCCTGCTGGCGATGATCCAGCTTTTCAACGGCATGCAGTCGTCGCTATCGATGGTCTACGACCGCGAGATGGGCAACATGCGCACCCTGCTGGTGAGCCCGTTCCCGCGCTGGTTTCTGCTGTCATCCAAGCTCGTTGCGGGGACGCTGGTCTCGATCCTTCAGGTCTATGCCTTCCTCGCCGTGGCGTGGTTCTGGGACGTGGAGCCGCCGCTGATCGGCTATCTAGCCGTGCTGCCCGCGCTCATCCTGTCGGGCCTGATGTTCGGCGCGCTCGGCATGCTGCTCTCCTCGCTCATCAAGCAGCTCGAAAACTTCGCGGGCATTATGAACTTCGTGATCTTCCCGATGTTCTTCGCCTCGTCCGCGCTTTATCCGCTGTGGCGCGTGGAGGAATCGAGCCTTCTGCTTTACCGGATCTGCTGGCTTAACCCGTTCACCCACGCGACCGAACTCATCCGTTTCGCGTTTTACGGCAAGCTCGATCCGCTTTCGCTCGCGGTGGTCTTGGGCTGCACCGCTGTTTTCATGGGCGGCGCCATCGGCGCTTACGATCCCGCGCGCGGCCTGATCGCGCTGCGGCGAGGCATGGGAGGGAATGCATGATTGCAAGGCCGGTCTTCGCGCTGACTTTTCTCGCGCTCGTTCTGGGCGCCGATCCGGCCGCCGCGCGGGACAACAGCAACCCGGATTGGCCTTGCCAGCAGGTCAAAGTGCCCGAGCTTTCGGTCGCGGCGATCTGGCCCGAGGCGCTCCCGGAGAAGACCGCGGATGCCGCAAGCCAGGTGCCTGGCCTCAGTGACCTGGTCGCCAAGCTTGCCGCGCGGAAGACGCCGATGGAACAGGCCGGGAAGGACATCGCCGCCTTTGTGACAGGCACGCCCGAGGAGAGGAAGAAAAAGGCGGATCTCTTGTTCATGGGCCTTTTCGACGCGCTCAATGCCCAGCGATTTCAAGTGATGAACGGCATCGAGCGCGCCTACCGCAAGCAGAAGGATTTCGCGGAGAAAATCCGCGGCGACACGGAAAAGCTTCGGGAGCTGCAAGATGCAAATGCCACCGGCGCGCAAATACAGGAGCAGGTCACGCAGGTCCAATGGGAGACCCGCATTTTCGACGACCGCCGCAAAACGCTGACCTTTGCCTGCGAAGTGCCGGTTGAGATCGACCAGCGCATCTTCGCGCTGGCCCGCAGCATTCAAAAGGCCGGCGGGATAAGTTAGCCAAGGTTGCGGCTAGTTCTGACGCGCAACGCCAAAAGTGCCGGCGCCGGCGTATGAGACGGGTCAGGACCTCTTGCGGCTGATACTAGCAGGATGTCCGGCTTGACGGGAGCGCCCGATGAGAGGAAGAAGGCGCGCGGCGGTTTCAGGACCCTCGATCCCAGGATTGGAGGGAGCGCAACAAACTATGAAGATTCAGATAAAGTTAATGCGATGTTAATCTTTCATTGATTTTGGGCCGGCGCTTGAGTAAACATTCCAAATTGGACGAGAGAAACATCCAAATCCATGATTGCCTTGCGCCCGGCGAATACGTGCCGCTCGAAAGAGACCGGTCTGGCTGCCATGCATCGCCTTGGCTGCTTGGCTGAAGCTGGCCTGGAACCCGCTGGCGCACAGCATGGGGGGCTTTCGTCAGGCCCATGATGGGTTCCATGCCTATCGTTGGCACTTGAGGGAATCACGCCCGTCCACGCGCCAGCTGCTCTGGCGGCCGCCGGGCTGGGATTCAGTTTAGCCGTTACTTTGAAAAAAGCAGGTTATCATGGCCCTAGATACCGCCGAATCCATAGCCAATCCCGTGGCGGCCGCAGTGGTGCGCGAGTCCGCCGTCGTCCGTTTCGCGGGCGATTCAGGCGATGGCATGCAATTGACTGGAAGCCAATTCATGCTCGCCACAGCTCTGGCCGGCAACGCGCTCGCCACTTTCCCGGATTACCCTGCGGAAATCCGTGCGCCTCAGGGCTCGACCTTCGGCGTCTCGGCCTTCCAGATCAACTTCGGCTCGTCGTCCATCGAAACCTGCGGCGATGAACCCGATGTGCTGATTGCGATGAACCCGGCGGCGCTCAAGGTGAATTTGGCCGATTTGCGCCCGGGCGGCCTGATCATCGCCGATGCCGGCGCCTTCGGCGAACGTAACCTGCGCAAGGCCGGCTATGACACCAACCCGCTGGAAGACGGGACGCTCGGGCGGTTCCATGTGGTTCCCCTGGACATCGCGCGCCTCACCGTCGACGCCGTGCAGCCCCACGGGCTCGGCACCAAAGATGCCCTGCGCTGCAAAAACATGTGGGCGCTCGGCCTTGCACTCTGGATGTTCGACCGGGACCGTGAGCCGGTGGCAGCCTGGATCAATAGCAAATTCGGCGCGAAGAACGAGGCGCTTGCCGCCGCCAACGTCGCGGCGCTCAATGCCGGGCATTCCTATGGCGATACCGTGGAGATCGGGCTGCCATTGAGCCAGATCCGGATCGCGCCCGCCGCGCTGGCGCCCGGCCTTTACCGGACGGTCACCGGCAGCGATGCGACGGCACTCGGCCTCGTGGCCGGCAGCCAGCTTTGCTCGCTGCCCATATTCTTGGGCTCTTATCCCATCACGCCGGCGAGCGGCATTCTGCACTCTCTGTCGCGGCTCAAGGAATACGGCGTCACAACCTTCCAGGCAGAGGACGAGATCGCCGCGATCTGCGCCTCGATCGGCGCGTCTTACGCCGGCAAGCTCGGCGTCACGTCCACGTCCGGGCCGGGCATGGCGCTCAAAACCGAAGCGCTCGGGCTCGCCATCATGTCGGAGCTGCCGCTCGTCATCGTCAACGTCCAACGCGGCGGCCCGTCCACCGGCCTGCCGACCAAGACCGAGCAATCCGACCTCTATCAGGCGGTCTACGGCCGCAACGGCGATGCTCCTGTGGCGGTCATCGCGGCGCGAAGCCCAACCGATTGCTTCGACGCGGCAATCGAGGCGGTTCGCCTGGCCGTGCAGTTCATGACGCCGGTCGTTTTGCTGACGGACGGCTACATGTCCAATGCCGCGGAGCCGTGGCGGCTGCCCGATCTTTCGGCGTGGCAACCCTTCCCCGCCGAGTTCTACGACCCAGGTGCCGGCCGAGGGACGGGTCAATCCCTATATGCGCGATCCCGAAACGTTGAAGCGCATCTGGATCAAGCCAGGGACGCCCGGCCTGACCCACCGGATCGGCGGCATCGAGCGGAGTTACAATTCGCGGCGAGATCTCCTACGATCCGGCCAACCACCAGAAGATGACCGACACGCGCAAAGCCAAGATCGACGGCATCGCCAACTTCATCCCCGAGCAGGAGGTCACGCTTGGCACTCCCGGCGGCAAGCTCGCCGTCGTTGGCTGGGGCTCGACGTTCGGAGCGATCCAGCAGGGCGTGCGGCGTGCCCGCGCCGGCGGCGCCGATGTCAGCCACATCCACATTCGCCATATCTGGCCGTTGCCCCGCAACCTCGGAACGCTGTTGCGCAGCTATGAAAAAATCCTGGTTCCCGAGATGAATACCGGCCAGCTCAAGACGGTTCTGCGCGACCAGTATCTCGTCGACGCCAAATCCCTCAACAAGGTTTCCGGCCGCCCCTTCCAGATCGCCGAAATAGAAGCGGCGATCCAGCAGGCGCTAGCGTAAGAGGCAACTTCCATGAATACGACTGCTACCGCTCACGCTCTAACGCCCGCCAATTTCGCCTCCAGCCAGGAAGTGCGCTGGTGTCCCGGCTGCGGCGACTATTCGATCTTGAAGACCGTTCGCCTCGCGCTCGCGGAGACGGGCGCGAAGCCGGAGAACACGGTTTTCGTGTCGGGGATCGGCTGCTCCAGCCGCTTCCCCTATTATATGGAAACCTACGGATACCATACGATCCACGGCCGCGCGGCGGCGGTGGCCACAGGCGTCAAGCTGGCCAATCCGGATCTCGACGTGTGGATTGTCACCGGCGATGGCGACGGCCTGTCCATCGGCGGCAACCACACGGCGCATTTGCTGCGCCGGAACCTCGACTGCCAGGTCCTCTTGTTCAACAACGAGATTTACGGCCTGACAAAAGGGCAAGCCTCGCCGACGAGCCGGGTGGGCACGCGGTCGCCCTCGACGCCGTTCGGCTCGGTCGAGCAGCCTGTAAACCCGTGCGGTTTCGCGCTCGGCGCTGGCGGCCGGTTCGTCGCGCGCGCCGTCGATGTGGGGCAGAAGGAACTGCTCCCCCTCCTCAAGCGCGCACGTGCCAACAAAGGAACGAGCTTCGTCGAAATCTATCAGAATTGCGCGGTGTTCAACGACGGGGCATTCGACACCATCGCGGCCAAGAAAACGCAACCCGATGCCGTGGTTTGGGTTGAGCATGGCAAGCCGATGCTTTTTGCCAACGGCACGAAGGGCCTGAGGCTCGATCACGAGCATTTGCGCCTCGAAGTTGTCGAGGTCGCCGATGGCGATTGGAAGGCGGCCGGCGTGCTCGTGCACGACGAAACCAACCGGATCGTCGCTGAACTTCTTATCGCCATGGCGGGCGGCAGCTTGCCCATCGCGCTCGGCGTGATCTACTGCAACCCGGCGCCAACTTACGACAGCGCCGTTATCGCCCAGCAGCAAAAGGTTGCGGCAAGCAAAAAGCCCGACCTGGAAATGCTGCTGCGCTCGGGCGAGACTTGGACGATTGGCGAAAACGGTTCGGCCGCGAACGATTAAACTTGGCCGCGCTTCGCGCTCCTAAATGCCACGGCATAGGAGCGCGAAGACGCCGGCTTCGGAGGAAACGGCCCAGTTTTTTTGGGGGACCGCCCGGCGGCAGAAGGCCGGGAACGGCCATATTGGGGTGTAGGTCAGACCGTCAGCTGTCCAGGGGAAGCGGAGTGCCGGGACCCGCTTGGCACGAGCCGGTCTTTGGGCTTGGCGGCGCCGCGGCTCAAGCTCCAGCGAGTTGTTTCCGCCAGGCCTTTTCGACTGCTTGCCGGGCATCGGATTCGATCAGGTCGCCGTGCGCGAGGATGACGCGCTCGAAATCCCACTGCAAGATGCGCTGCAACGAGGCGCGCGCGGCTTTCTTGTCGCTCCAGCCAAGCTGATATTCCGGCGCGGGCTTCGGAGTGTTCCACATATGGAATACCAGCTTCCACCACAGCTTCAGCTGCCAATCGACGTGTGGCGTCGCGTCGGTGAACTTCTCCACCGAGTCGGTCAGAATCAGCGTCTTGGTCTGCCGGTGAAAGAATGCCACCTCCCAAATCCAGCGGTTGCCCCGCACCAGGACCTGATCGAGCTGTCCGGCCCAAGCCTCTGGCGCGGTGTCTCCCAGCAGCCAGTCGAATTGCATGTCAGGACGTTTGCGTTCAATGCCTGGGCAAATGAAGGTTTCTGCCTCGGGGAAGGCTGCCTGCGCCGAAGGCACATGCAGGTAGTGAAATGTCCCCGGGGCCACGATGTAGGCGGCCTCGCCCAGACCGGCGAGCGAACGGCGCATTTGCCCGTCAATCTCGCAAGGCGAATGCAGCATCAGTTTGCCGCCGGCCAGCCGGATAACCGTCATCCGGGCATAGAACTTCATGCCCAGGTATTTCACCGGATAAGTGCAAAGCCAAATCTGCCCGGCAATGTACTCTTGAAGAGTGAGCGGCATGTCTTCATCCTTCGCGTGGCGATTAGCGAGGCATGATGCCATTAAGGAGAGATGCCGCGCCACCTCGATCAAGCTAGCTATCTACAGTGGTGATCGCCAAGGCGGCATGGGACTTCGAAACGGGGTAATGGGAATGGCAAAAAGCGGCGGCGTGAGCCGCGAACATCATGGATCGAGCCCGCAGAAACTGACCTTCTGGTTCCTGCATCTAGCCTCGATAGGGGCCTGTAGCTGGATTGCCCTTTTTGGTGGCTGGGAGCAGATCGGCGCCTGGCTTGGCCGCGAGCAGGCACTTGCCGATCAGGTCCGGGCGGAGATCCTGCTTGGTTGCGCCGCTATTTATTTCCTTAGGAGCGGCGTCACGCTGTTCTATCTGCTGGAGCGCCGTGTCGATTGGTCCGAAGTATTTGGAGTTTCATTCTTCATAGGTAGTATGGAAATTGGCCTTCTCGTCGTGGGCGGAGGAGCATTTCGTGCAGGTCCGGCTCACCTCGGCCCGCTCGACGCCGTCGCTGTCATCCTGTTTTTCACGGGCTCGTGGCTCAACACCCGGTCGGAGGTTCAACGCAAACTGTGGAAGCGGGATCCAGCCAACAAGAGCAAATGCTATACGGGCGGCCTCTTTCGCTATTCGATGCACATCAACTACTTTGGCGATGTGATCCTGTTCACCGGATGGTGCCTGTTGACCGGCAGCCTTTGGACATTGGTTATTCCGCTTCTCATGGCCTTCATGTTTGCATTTGTGCACATCCCGGCGCTCGATAGCTATCTTGCGAGCCGCCATGGCGCGGCGTTTGACGATTACGCCCGCAAAACAAAGAGGCTCGTACCTTATGTTTGGTGACAATGTGAATATTACCGCGCCCGTAATGGGTTTCAGATGCCGGCCGGATGAACGCGCGCGGGTCTTCTGCGGCCCGGCCAGGCGTCTGAAAGCCCTCGAAGAGCGACCCTAAACAGATCGTTAAGCCCCGTAGGCGCGGGACCATGGTTAATGCTGGCATGGTAAACGGCACCGCGCCACATTTTCCGCCGCCGTCTTTTTGCGAATCTTTTCCCCTTTTTGGCTGAATTCCACGATTCCAGAATCCGTTTAAATATATTTGGCGATTTGAAATTAGCCATAATACGGCGCATCCGAGCCCGGCCGCGGCGCGCATCTGGCCAAAAATTCCCTGTATTATCAATGATGCGAGCGCCCCCTTAAGGATTTTAAAAGGCGCATCCCCTATAATGGCGACTTAACGGAATCTGGAAAAATGCGCGGAACGGGCGGAAAAACCGGGAAAACGGGGTTAAGGGGCGCTTAATTGTGAGGTGGAGCGGCGATGGAAGGCTTCCATGTCTTTTTTCCTCTCCTCGATGCGCAGCATCGCCCGCCGAACTACCGGCCGCCGGAACCACGATCCCGAATAGGGCGCAAACGGAACTCTTTCGGTATGACGCCGTTGATTATACTTGCCAATTTAACCGGACCGCCCGGCGGCTACAGAGAGATTGATGGAACTAGTTTACGGCATTCCTTGTTCTCTTCGTAAGTTTACAGCTGAACGCGTCAGCCTTAAGCAAAGATACGAAGGGAAGTGCGATGTTGGAGGCGATAAAGTATCTTTCCGTAACCGCCGCTATAGCATTCGGTACAACGAGTATAGTGTGGGCTTGGGCGTTTCTAGTAGGCAGGTAATGTTGTGATCTTTGTCAAAGGTTGGGGCGACCTTTCGTTTTCCCCTCACTGGGTGGATTTTATTATTCCGCACGCTCGCCCTCATCCTCTCAATATTTCGCGCGTGCGGCGGGAGCGGCGACTGCACTCTCCCCTATTTCTGCGCGGCGGAGGCGAGCGGGCGGTTCTGCGCGTCCAGCAGCGGCACGCCGTAGCTCCGCAGCAGCGCGTCGATGTCCGCCTGGTTCTCCTGGATGAGCCGGTTGAGCAGCCGCTTGAACTCCTGGTCCTGATGCCGCACGGCCATGCTGATCCTGAAGCTCATATGCGGGCCGTCGAGCGGCACCACGCTGAGCCTCGGCTCGGCGTGCATCGCGTAGTAGCCCGCCATCGGGCCCCACAAAACGCCGGCATCGACGGTTCCGTCCTCGATGTCCCGGATCATGTCATGGGCGGAGGAATCCACGCGGGTGTCGATCACCAGCGGATAAGGCTTGGCGCGGGCCATCAGGCCATTGGCGACCATGATGTTCGAAGGCGGCGTGCCGGCCACGATGCCGATGCGCTTGTCCTTGAGGCGCGGGTCGGCCAGCGAGGTCACGCCGTCGAGCCCGGTGCCCGGCTTGTAGACCAGCGCGTAAGTGGTCGCATAATAGGGATTCGTGACCTGGGCGATATCGTCCCCTTGCGGGAAGCCCATGATGATATCGCATCTGTAGGAGCCCAAGGTATTGCGCACAAAGCCCGTGGAGTTCGGATACCAGGTGTAGCTCAAGGATTTCCCGAGCTTGGCCGCAAGAAGCTCGGCGAGCTTGTTCTCGAACCCCTCGCCCTTTTCGTTGGAGAAAGGCAGGCTCCTTGGGTCGGAGCAGACGCGCAGGACCTTGGGATCGACAAGCTCGACAGCCGCTCCGGGGCCTTCTTGTGGAAGGGCGTTCGCTTGGCCGCCGAGCAGCAGCGCGCCGAGAAGGGGAGCTATGTGGGTTCTATTCATCCCCATCATGCCGGTGGTCCCATGCAATCGTTTTCTGCCTTGGCCGCGGCGGGCGGCTTGGGCTGATGTTTTTCGGGCCTGCCGCGTCCAACAGCATCGTTGCTGCGCGCGCGCAGGTAAATGTAGATGTTGTCGAGATAACACGTGACGTTTCTGTTATCTCCGAAGGCAGGCATGACGAAGTCAGTTGAGGCGGAAACGTTTTTCCGGCCTTGCGCAACTATAGACAGGAACTCGCCATAGCTGATAGTCTTCAATGAATTGACAAGGGCTGGCGCGTAACTAGACCCTGCGCCATCAGGACCATGACAAACGATGCACATGGAGTTGAAGCGCAAGTAACCAGAGTAAGTATACCAGTCTACTGTGCCGCCTTCCCCAACTTTGTAGGTGGGGTTCCCTTCCTTGTCGTAGTATTCACCATTCACGTCCTTGACAGCGGCTGGGTCTCCGGAGCCGTCTGCGCAAGCTATTCCGCTAAAGGCCGCGCACGAATACAGGGCGACGCCCATCAAAAATACTCTGACTTTCAAGATTATCCCTCGCCGCTAAAACGGATAATTGCCCGGCGCATGACGCGCCGGGCTCTGGGTGTGCTAGGCTTACGAGCTAGGCAGGGCGAACACGGTCAGCGTTCCGCCCAATGCGGTGTAGTTCGAGAGCGCCGCATAGCCGCCGACCGCGCCGAGGCCTTCGTTCGGCTTCGTGAGGCCAGCCGCCAGACCGATGCCGGCCCAGCCGCCAACGCCCGAAAGAACCGCGACGAACTGCTTGCCCTTGTGCTCGAAGCTCATGACGTTGCCGATGATGCCCGACGGGGTCTTGAACTTGTAAAGCTCCTTGCCCGTCTTGGCATCGACCGCCTTCAGATAGCCTTCAAGCGTCCCGTAGAAGGCAACGCCGCCAGACGTCGTGAGCACGCCCGACCACACCGAGAACTGCTCGGGGTCCGACCAGACGATCTTGCCCTTGGTGCCGTCCCAGGCAATGAAGTTGCCCATGTTGGTTCCGCCAGGAGCGGGGAACATCGCCAGCGTCGCGCCGACATAGGGCTGCCCGGCGGTATAGGCCACCCGGTAGGGCTCGTAGTCCATGCAGACGTGGTTCGTCGGCACGTAGAAGAGCTTCGTCTCGGGATCGTAGCTTGCCGGCTGCTCGTCTTTGCTGCCAAGTGCCGCGGGGCATATGTTCGTGTAGTTGACATCCTCGCCCTTAGACCCTGGCGCATACTGCGCGACCACTTCCGGACGCCCGTAGTTCTTCGAGCTCTTGTCCATGTCGATCTTGGTCGCCCAATTGACCGCGGGGTCGTACTTCTCGGCAACCAGCAACTCGCCCGACTCACGATCGAGCGTATAGCCGAAGCCATTACGGTCGAAGTGAGTAAGCAGCTTGCGCTCCTTGCCGTCGATGGTCTGATCGGTCAGGATCATCTCGTTGATGCCGTCGTAGTCCCACTGGTCATGCGGCGTCATCTGATAGACCCACTTGGCCATGCCGGTATCGGCATCGCGGGCAAAAATGGTCAGCGACCATTTATTGTCCCCAGGCCGTTGCACAGGGTTCCAAGTCGAGGGATTGGCGGTCCCGTAGTAGATGAGGTTCAGCTTGGGATCGTAGGAATACCAGCCCCAGGTCGAGCCGCCGCCGGTCTTCCATTGGTCGCCTTCCCAGGTCTTGAGGCTGGAATCCTTGCCAACGGGCTTGCCCAATTCGGTCGTCTTCTCCGGATCGATGAGCATCTCGTTATCCGGGCCGGTCGAGTAGGCGCGCCATATCATCTTGCCGTTATTGATGTCATAGGCAGTGAGACGGCCGTGTACGCCAAACTCCGCACCGGAGACGCCAACCAGCACCATGTTTTTCACGACCATTGGTGCCGAGGTTCCGGTCTCGCCCTTGGCTGGATCGCCTTCCTTCACCGACCAGACGACTTTGCCGGTCTTGGCGTCGAGCGCGACCAGCGTGGTGTCGGCCTGATGGAGAAAGATCTTGCCATCGCCATAGGCGACGCCGCGGTTAACGGTATCGCAGCACATCACCGGAATGACGGACGGGTCTTGCTTCGGCTCATACTTCCAAAGGATTTTGCCCTCATGGTTCAAGTCGAGCGCATAGACTGTATTCGGAAATGGGGCATGCACATACATGACGTCGCCGATCACCAGCGGACCGCCCTCGTGTCCACGCAACACGCCTGTCGAGAATGTCCAGACGGGCTCAAGCTTGTTCACGTTCTCATTGGTGATCTGCTTCAGCTTGGAGAACCGCTGATTGGCATAATCCCCGGATTGCATGACCCAGTCGTTGGGGTTCTGGGTCATTTTCATCAGATCCTCGTTTGCCGAAGCGGGCACCGAGAGCCCTGCCAGCAACGCCGAGAGCGAGGCCGTTAAAAGCAATTTCTGCACTGTTTCTTCCTCCCTAAGATACTAGGAGTTAAAACATACGCCCACGAGCGAGCTGGCGAGCGAAGTCTTCTCCATTACAGTCATTTTTATAACACCTGGGCATAGGCCAGGTTTTAGGTAAGGCGCGTAGTGTTCTTTTGCGATAAAGCCTCACCTTGCCGGAAAACCTCCTTGATTGTTGAGGCTCACCCCATCTTATTCACGGAATGAGCGCAATGGTGTCTGCGATAAAGAGTAGTCAAACTTCCTATAAACCGCAAGTGTTAATAGGGCTAGAACTGACAATGTATAGCTAAACGTCACGCAGAATTGATGGCTATAGTACAGCTGCAATAATTTACGCATAAAAGTCGACTTATATATAGGCAAGCTCGTGCCGGCTCAGGAATGCCATGGACTTGCGCGCCGGGCGTCGATCCGTTTTTTCTATCGGCCGATCTATGGTTTCTATCAGATGAATGACCGCCGTATCATCAAACGAAGCAACCTACGGCGTGTCAATTACCGCGATGGCCTTGTAACTCACATGTGATGTCCCGTGATGTGTTGCGAGTGCATCCTGCTTGCAGGGATAGTGTTATATTCGAATTCGAATATCTTCACGATATTGTTTAGTGCCCGTGCTGCTTGAATTGTAGATCTTATGGGATTGACATAGTACGAACTAACCATGCAGACTTCAGGTCGTGCGGTCAGAAGCGTTTGGGCATATGCGCGGAAGCAGGGCCAACGCCTCGCCGGCGTTCTGACGGCGCAATCAAACAATAACGTTGGGGAAGGCGGAAACGATCCATGAAGACGCGCGCAGCAGTGGCCTGGAAGGCTGGAGAACCTCTTTCCATCGAAAGCGTTGACATCGAGGGGCCGAAGACCGGCGAAGTCCTGGTCGAGATTAAGGCGACCGGCATCTGCCATACGGACGCCTACACGCTCTCGGGAGCCGACCCGGAGGGGATTTTCCCGTCGATCCTGGGGCACGAAGGCGCGGGCATCGTCCGCGAGGTTGGCCCGGACGTGCGCAACCTCAAGGTTGGCGACCACGTGATCCCGCTTTACACGCCGGAATGCCGCAACTGCAAAACCTGCCTCTCGCAACGCTCCAACCTGTGTACGGCGATCCGCGCCACGCAGGGCAAGGGCCTGATGCCCGACGGTACATCGCGCTTCTCGCAAGACGGCAAGCCGCTCTTCCACTACATGGGCTGCTCGACCTTCTCGAATTACACCGTGCTGCCGGAGATTGCTCTCGCCAAGGTCCGCGAGGACGCTCCGTTCGACAAGATTTGCTATATCGGTTGCGGCGTGACCACCGGCATTGGCGCGGTGATTTATACGGCCAAGGTCTGGCCTGGAGCGAATGTCGTGGTCTTCGGCCTCGGCGGCATCGGGCTCAACGTCATCCAGGGTGCCAGGATGGTGGGCGCTGACAAGATCATCGGCGTGGACCTCAACCCGTCGAAGGTGCCTATGGCCCAGAAATTCGGCATGACGCATTACGTCAACCCCGATGAGGTGGGCCGCGATAAGGTCGTGCAGGCGATCGTCGATCTTACAGGCGGCGGCGCGGACTTTTCCTTCGAAGCCATCGGCAATGTCCACACCATGCGCCAGGCGCTGGAATGCTGCCATCGCGGCTGGGGCGAGAGCATCATCATCGGTGTTGCAGCCTCGGGCCAGGAAATCTCGACGCGCCCGTTCCAGCTCGTCACCGGCCGCGTCTGGAAAGGCACGGCGTTCGGCGGTGCCAGGGGCCGCACCGATGTGCCCAAGATTGTCGATTGGTACATGGAGAAGAAGATCAATATCGACGATCTCATCACCCACACCATGCCGCTTGAGAAGATCAACGAAGCCTTCGACCTCATGCATGAAGGCAAGTCGATCCGCTCCGTTGTGATTTACTAGAGGAAACGCCCCGTGACCCGGCCTCAAATTGTTTCGCAAAACAAGAGCTTCGGCGGAACGCAATATGTGTACCGCCACCGCTCCGCCGAGACCGGTACGGACATGCGCTTTGCCGTGTTCGTGCCACCGGCGGCGGGTCCGGGCAACCTGAAGCCGGTCCTTTGGTATCTCTCCGGTTTGACCTGCACCGAGGAGAATTTCACGGTGAAGGCAGGCGCACAGCGCGTGGCCTCCGCGCTCGGGCTGATCGTAGTGGCTCCCGACACGAGCCCGCGCGGGGAAGGCGTCCCCGGCGACCCCGCGGGGGCTTACGATTTCGGCCTCGGCGCCGGTTTCTACGTGGACGCTGTCCGCGAGCCCTGGGCGAAGAACTATCGCATGAGGTCGTATATCGAGCGCGAGCTGCCGGAGCTGATCGCGCTGGATTTCCCGGCCGACATGGCGAGGCAAGGCATCACCGGCCATTCGATGGGCGGGCATGGCGCGCTGACCATCGCCCTGCGCAATCCAGGCCGCTTCAAATCGGTGTCCGCTTTCGCGCCGATCTCCTCGCCCATGAACTGTCCTTGGGGCCAGAAGGCTTTGAGCGGCTACATCGGCGAAGACCGCAAAGCCTGGCGGACTTACGATGCTTGCGCGCTCATCGAGGATGGCGAACGCCTGCCGGAGCTGCTCGTGGATCAGGGCACGGCGGATAACTTCCTGAAGGAGCAGCTCAAGCCCGAGCTCTTGCAGGAAGTCTGCGCCAAAGCCGGGATTCCGCTCACGCTGAGGCGGCAGGAAGGCTACGACCATTCTTACTACTTCATCTCCACCTTCATGGAAGACCATCTGCGCTGGCACGCCCAGCGCTTGAGTGCCTGAGAAGGATCGCTCTGGCGGCGGGCTTCGCCGCTTTGTTGGGAGGACGTTATGAAGCGCTGGTGCGCCGCGGCTTTTGCAATCCTGTGGGGCGCCGTTTGCCCGGCCGCGGCACAGGACATGCTCCAGCATCTCGACATGCAGTCGCCGGCGATGACGCAGGCGGAGATGACCCGGGCGGAAATCGAGTCCCGTTTGAACGCCCAAGCGGGCGCCCCCCTGGACCTGTCGGGCAAGGCACTGAACGGTCTCGATCTTTCTGGGCTCGACCTTTCGCATGCGATCCTTCGCAATGCGCGTCTCAACAAGGCGAGCCTCAAGGGCGCGAAGCTCGATGGCGCCGTTCTCGACCAGGCTTGGGGCCTCGACGCCAATTTCAGCGGGGCAAGCCTCAAAGGCGCCAGCCTGTTCGCAAGCCAGCTTCAAGGAGCAAACCTGGATGGAGCGGACCTCGCGGGCGCGCGCATTGCCGCCGACCTCAGCAGGGCGAGCTTGAAAGGCGCGAACCTCGTCGGCGCGAACTGCAGCGCGGACCTTAAGAACCAGTCGATGGGCTTGATCGGCGCGGTCTTCAAATCCGCGAACCTGACCGGCGCCAACCTCACGGGCGCCAACCTTTCCCTGGCAAACCTGGAGTTCGCGAAATTGCGCGACGCGAACCTTTCGGCAGCGAACCTTAGCGATGCCGAAGCCTCCGGCGCCGATTTCCGCGGGGCGGCCATGGATGGCGCCAATATGGCCGGCCTGGACGTCAATTCGGCGCGGATAGACCAGCGTTCCGCCAATACCGTGTTCGCCTTGGCCAAGAATGTTGAGCTGGCGATTAAAGAATAAATGCGCAACATGGATGGCGCATGCGACATGAGGCATGATCGAATGAAGCTGGGCCGTAGGTGTTGTGTCTGCGCTAGCGGTCGAATCGCGGCATCCTCTTGTGCTACAACTTAACGTGATCTTGAATGACGATAGCCAAGACATAGAGATTAATGTTATTACTAGGCTGCAAGCGTGGCCGTCTGATTATCGGAGCACGGTCTAGGCGGTTATCGCGATGTGAAGGGCCGGGGCCAGTTGGGCTTGCGGCCGGCCTGTGCGTTACCTGAGGAAGAAGAATGCTGTTCTGGAAAAAAAAGGACAAAGGGAGGAATGCAATGAGCGAAGTACATATCCATCCGGCCGTCGACCATGGACTGAAGCCTGAATCGCCTAGCTTTGCCGGCGGTACATTGAAGTGCAGATGCGCGACGAACCCCGTCACGGTAAGCATCAAGGGGCAGGTTGCCCACGACCATGCTTGCGGTTGCACGAAATGCTGGAAGCCGGAAGGCGCGTTGTTCTCGGTCGTTGCGGTTGTGCCGCGCGATAATCTCACCGTGACGGCGAACGGCGATAAGCTTCATATCGTCGATCCGTCCGCAACCATTCAGCGCCACGCCTGCCGTGTGTGCGGCGTGCATATGTTCGGCCGCATCGAAAACACGAAACACCCCTTCTATGGGCTCGACTTCGTCCATCCGGAGCTCTTCACGGAAAATGGCTGGCAGCCGCCGCAGTTCGCCGCTTTCGTCTCGTCGATCATCGAGTCCGGCGCCGATCCGAAGAATATGGATGCGGTGCGCGGAAGGCTCAAAGAGCTTCACCTGGAGCCCTATGACGCGCTCTCGCCCGCGCTGATGGATTACATCGCGACGCATGTCGCCAAGGCGTCGGGCGCGCTGAAGCAGTAGCCTGCCCTGAGACCCCTCCTCATTCCATTCTGCTCCTCCCGCTCCCCTTGGGGAGGAGCGTTTGAGGAGGGGGCTTATTCCATCCGCCGTAAGTTTTGAGCGCTCTTCCGCCGCCGCAAGGGACTTTGGCCTCAATCCGGAAGCGTGCCGGAACGGACGGTATTTTAAAGGTTTGGCGGCTGGCATTATTGTCTCTGGAGCCACCATCGGTCACCCCCTGTTAACGCATTTGAGCGGCGCTCAGCCTGTTTCGTGCCGCCTTTTCGATTGTATGCAATTGTAGCATAGGTCCTTTACCGGTTCATTAAGCGCCAAGAGTGCCAGGTAAGTCATTGATTGTAATTGATGTTGGTCGCAGGCAACTCCGCCCGCGGTTGGTTAATTTGAAACTTGCGCGTATATTTAAACGGATTCTGGAATCGTGGAATCTGGCAAAAAACGGCAAAAGATTCGCAAAAAGTGGCGGGCGGAAAATATGACGATCCGCCGTTAACCAAGCGCGCATTAAGCATGATGGCGCTCTAAGGGAAGGGAACGGTTTTTTAACCGGAGCGGAACCCGCATCCGTTTTGCGCGCCTGCTTTAGGACGCCCGCCGCGGGCCAAGGCCGCCACGCGGTGATACCGAATCCGGTTGAATGCTTGACGAAGTCCCCCCTCATCCTGTCCTTCTCCCCGAGGGGAGAAGGGACGCCCGAACTGCCCGCAGCGAGAATTCTAGCGTCCTCTCTCCCCTCGGGGAGAGAGACAGAGTGAGCATCTGTGATGGAAGTCAAGCGTGAAGAGGCTCGGCAGTGGGCTTTTCGGGCGACCAGAGGCGATCCTCTTTGATGAGGTCGTTTGCCAGGACGATCAGCTTCCTCATGACGGCGGTCAGGGCGAGTTTTTTGACCTTTCCAGCGGCAATGAGGCGCTCATAGAAGCGCTTGAGATGCGGGTTGAAGCGCGCCGCCGAAAGGGCCGCCATATAGACGCCGTTGCGCACGGCTTGGCGGCCGCCCCGGATGCGGCGCGGGCCGTTGCGCTTACCGCTGTCGCAGGCGAGGGGGGCGAGCCCCGCGAGCAGGCCGGCCTGCTTGGCGTTGAGACTGCCAAGCTCGGGCATGTTGGCGATCAGTCCACAAGCGGTCACGGCTCCCACGCCAGGAATGGAGACGAGGATGGCGAACCGGCGCGCGAGCCCGGGTTCGGCTTCGATGGCTTGAAGGGCCAGCGCTTCGAGCGCGCCAGCCGCGGCTTTGGCGCTTTTGATCTGACGTTCGATTTGGCGCCTGACGCCTACGGTGGCGACGGTCGCGAACTGGTTTTCAAGCGCGGTCCCAGCCGCTATGGCCGCCTCGCGGTTTCGCACGATTTCACACAGATTTTCAATGGTTTCGGGCAGCGGTGGTGTTGCCGCGAGTTGGGCCATCAGGCCGAACGCGGCGAGCATCCGTGCATCCACGGAATCGGTTTTCGCCAGCGCGCCAAGCAACTCGGCGAAGAGCCTGGCGCGCAGCGGGTTAACGACAGCGATCGAAAGCCCGGCATCGTGCAGGAACCGGTGGACGCCGCGATGATATTTGCCCGTCGCCTCCATGACCACGATCCGCACCACGAGCGGTTTCAGGGCGGACAGGAGCTGCTTGTGACCTTTCTTGGTGTTGGAAAAACGCAAAACGGTGCCGGCCGGGAGGATGTGGATGTCGAGCCACTCTTTACAAACGTCGATTCCTACGCCTACCTCATGAGACGCGCTGTGTTCGGACATGACCTTGCCTTGCATCCGGGACTTGCTCCCAATCATCTGTTCAGGACGAGCGCGAAGGACCGGCGGACCAAGCTCACTCACGGTTGGTGCCAAGGGGGATACGGTCCCGCCGATCCGTCCCTCCGGACCCCGGCCGGGGTCCGGAGGGACGCTCAAATCCTTGCCCGATTCGAGCAAGATCATCATGCAAGGGGGTCTTCTGCTGAAGCATTCAACCGGATTCGGTATGACGAGGTGCGGGCGCCGGAACGGTCAGGATTTCCGGCAGCTGGCATTACTTCAACAGCCGCAACAATGCACGGCCATCCCGGCTTTTCGCCTCACGGCAACTCACCGTTCCCTCGCCATTCACGTCCGCTGCCTTGAATCGCGCCTCCACGGCGGCAAGGTATTCGTCTTTGCTGAGCGTGCCATCGCTATCCTTGTCCGTTGCCTTGAACTCACTCCTGGACAATCGCCCATGCAGTTCTCGGGGCGAGAGGGTGCCATCCTTGTCCTTGTCGAGCCTTGTGAAAGTTGCCGTGGCGGCCTGATTGACCTCGTTCATATCGACGGTGCCGTCGTTGTCGCGGTCGATTATTTTCAGCGCGGCGCAAGTCCCCTTGCCTTTGGCAAGAGCAGCGGAATGATCGCAAGCGAGGCCGATGCCGGCCAGGAGCGCAATTGCGCAAAACTGTGAGCGTAAAAACAACATGGGTTTCTCCTTTCGTGCCTGAAAGGAAATGCCGAGGCGCGGGAATTGGTTTCCTAAGCACAGCGCTTTTCCGGCGAGGCGAACAGTTCAGCAAGGACGGGGCTTGAAGAGGATCGCTTTGGCGGCCAGGGCCGCCACGCCCTGCCATAAGCGTTGACATGGCGCTTTCCGGCTGGTGAATCGAAGCAAGGCTTAACCCTCCGGTAGAGTGTTGCTATGACCGCAGCCATACTTTCTAGAACCTTTGGTGGTTTGCTCGCCGTATTCGCGATTACAGCGGAGCTAAGCTTGCCCGCGCATGCGGATGAAACTTCCGCAACGATACATATTCAAAACAACGCTTTCATACCGGCAAAGATCACCATTCTGGCGGGGACCACCATTACTTGGATCAATGACGACGAGGATATGGGTCACAACGTCGTCTCCACCAGCAATGCTTTCGAATCAAAGCTATTCGGCACCGGCCGGCATTACTCGTTCACCTTCACGGCGCCGGGAACGTATGAGTATTTCTGCGAGGTCCATCCGTACATGCGCGGAAAGATCATCGTGAAGTGAGTTTCTCATATCGGTCTAACGCTGTGTGCCCTCGCGGCGGCAGGAGGCGGAGAGCAGAACCTTCAAAGAAGGCGCGCGGCTGTCCCCTGTTCATTCAGAAACCGCACCGCTTGTTTATCGAATGACACAAACGTCTCTCCGCCAAGCCAGTTTCCCTCATAGGCGATCACGCCGTCCGCGAAGTCTCCGCCCGCATCCAGCATCGCCAACCCCGCCTCGACAGCGCGCCTATTCATTTCCACATTTTCCGCCGCAGCAAGCGCCCGGATCGCGGTACCCGCGTCCTGAGGCTTCATTCCGTACACCTTCAAAAGCACCCAAACGAACTCGCACAGGCACGGCGTTGCGATGGCGATCAGCTCCGCCCCGGACATAATGCTCGCGGCGATGCCCGCCTGCACTTCGTCGTCGCGCACGGCCGCGCGAACAAGCACGTTCGTATCGACGGAGATCTTCAATTCCTGCCAGCCCAGCCTTCGGCCACCGCTTCGTTCATTTCTTCGATGGTGGCCACCTTGGTCGATTTGCCGGCAAGAACGCCGATGAAGCCGTCGACGGTTCCCTGGGGCCTGGCCGCTCTCAAGATGGCCTGGCCATCGGGGAGCAACTCCAATTCGATCTTTTCCCCCGGCTTCACGCCGAGATGCCGAAGTACGTCCTTGCGGAATGTCACCTGGCCCCGCGCGGTCACGGTCAAAGTACTCATGGCGATCACTCCATTCCAGCGTATCACTAAGGACTAAGGTAATGCATTTTTGCATTACCTTCAAGATGCCCCCGCCGCGCTCCCGTGGTAAGCGAGAAATGGAACCATCGCAGGTTACGAGGCAAACGCGTATGTCTCTTTTCGACCCAGAACAGGCGTTCCTGTTGGCGCTGCGGTTCCTTCGGGCGGGTTAAATCCCAGTCCTTACGGACAGCGCATGCGCCGGAAGCGCCTAAAACTTCAGGCGGAGGCCGCCATAGATCGAGAAGGGCTGGCCCGGCGTAATCATATCCGGGTTCGTCAGATTGGTGGAGAGCTGGCCCGAGACGTTCTGGATTTGCGTATCGTAAAACGCGCCGTAGGTCGCATATTTATGATCGAATACATTCGTGATCAGGCCGTACAGCGTGACGCCCTTCTCAATCTCGTATGAGGTGCGCAAGTTGACTACGCCGTATCCCGGCAATTGCGGGTTCTGGTTGCTCTCGTCGCCAAAGAAATACTGGCTGCTCGCCAGCACCATGTCCGCGCCCACCTTCCACTCGCCGGTCACGTCGTAGTCGAAGCTCGCCTTCAGCCTATGCGCTGGGATCGTGGGTATTTTATCGCCGGGATGGACGGAGATGTTGCCGTTGGCGTCGGCCAAAGGATTGTTCGGCGAAGGAAGCGTGAGATTGCTCAGGAAGGTCGCGTCGACATAGGCGTAGTTGGCGTTGAAGGTGAGATGCTCCCATTTGTATCTGAGGCTCGCCTCGACGCCCTGCCGCAGGCTGTCGCCCGCATTCGTGAAATAGCCGCGCGTGCGGATCGTGGGATCGGTGACGTTCAAGATGTCGTCGAAGTTCTCGGTGTGGAACACGCCGGTGGTCCAGTCCAGGCGGCCATAGCCGAATGGGCTGAAATTCCCGCGAAAGCCGCCCTGCCAGGTCTTGGACACGACCTGCTTGAGGTTCGGATCGCTGATGAGGAAATTTTGCAGAAGGCAGGGCTGGGCGGGATTGGCGCAAGCCAGTTCGGCCGGAGTTGGCGCGCGGTTCGCCTCCGAATAGCCCGCGTAAGCCGTGACGTTGGTATTCAGCTTATAGGTCAGCCCAGCCATCGGGTTGAAGCGCGTATACAGGTGATTGCCTGTCAGCAGCCCCGTCGGGTCCGCGAGCTGAAGCTCTTCGTAATTGTAGCGCCCGCCAACCGTCGCCGAGAGCGACTTGGTGAGATCCAATGTGTCGGTGAAGAACAGCCCGTAATAGTTGGTGGTGGTGGTTAAATTGACCGGCGAGATATCGAGAGGGCCGTTCAGGAAGATTCCATTGCCCGTGATCGTGAGCGTTTGCGTGTTGAGCGTGCCAAGCTCCGCGATGCTCGTGGACTTGACATCGCCGTGGTCGACGCCCGCGCCCGCGATGAAAATGTTGTTGAGGCCGAAGAGCTTGTCCTTGTCCGTCGCCTGCAGAGCCGTGCCGTAGCTGGTCGTGTCGTTGGTGGTGTAGTCGATTTCGCCAATCGTGGCGCCGGGGCCGTAGATGCCGGTGAGAACCTGCTTGCCGTGTTGATCTGTGACCGGGACAATAGAGCCATCGACGGTCTGCAGGCAAAGCGGGGAGGTCGCGTCGTAAGAGGGCGTCTGCGGAGGGGTCGCATTTTGCGCGGTTAGCACGTTGCAGGGCGCGACGCTGGAAAGGTTCCCGTCCACACGGTTCTGATGGAAGCTGCGCAAATAAGCCACGCCGGAAGCGGTCCACGTATCGGAAAGCTTCACGCTGCCGTTCGCCGAGAGCATCGCGAGCTGATTTTCCGTGGTCTGCGGATTGGTGAAGACGGCGCCGTAGTTCTGTGCGACCAGCTCGACCGGCGTTGGCCCCACCGCGCCAAGCTGGGTTTGCGCGCCGGTAAAGTTGATGTGAAACTCGGTGTTCTTGTCCTTGGCGCCCAAGTCGATGTAGGCGCGCTTCACTTCCGAGGGCGAAAGCTCGCGCCAGCCGCCGTCGTGAATGCCTTCGACCGCGACATAGGCCGCAAAATTGTCCACCTGCTTGCCGGCCTGGATCGCCTCCTGGAAGCGGCCCCAGGAGCCGGCGCGCGTATCGGACTCGACGCCTTGATAGCTGAAGCCGTCCTTCATGCCGATGTTGAGCGCGCCGCCAAGCGCGTTGAGGCCGTAAAGCGGGTTGCCGCTGACCACGGTGACGCCGTTGATCGCGTTCGAGGGGATGAGGTCCCAGTTCACCGTGTCGCCGAAGACCTCGTTGATGCGGACGCCGTTCTGGTAGACGGCAAGCCCCTGCGGCGTGCCTTCGACAGGCGACGCCGTGAAACCGCGATACTGAACGTCGACGGAAAAGGGATTGCCGGTGACATCGCTTACGATCGCGCCGGGCACATATTGCTGGAGCGCATCCTGGAGCGCGGGCGAGCCGCTGCTCTGAATGTCCGCGCTCGAAACCAAAGATACGCTGCCCGGCACCTTGTCCAACGGGATTTCGCTGCCCTTGACTGGGGTCATGGCCACCGTTTGCTCGGCGGGTTCGGCCTGTGCCGCTGCCGGAGCGGCCGGCGCCGCCGGGGCTGGAGCCGCGGGGGCGGGTCTGCGCGGGCGCGCCGCGGGGGCGGCTATGCGGGGGGCGGCGCGCCGCGGCGCTGGAGCGGCTTTCTTTGCGGGCTTCGGAGGTTCAGGCTGCGATTGGATGATCTTTATCGGCGGCAGTTCCACCGCCCCTGGCGAAGGCGCGGCTCCGGGTTGCTGCTCTGCCGGGGCAGCGGGAGCCTCAGGCGCCGCACCAGGAGCTGGCGGTTGCGGCGGGGCTGGTGCTGGCACGGTAGGTGGCTGCGGTTGCGCTGGCGCTGCCGGGGCGGTTTGCTTGCCCGCATCGGGCGTCTGCGCCGCGCCTATGAAGGCAGGCTCAAGCAACGCAGCAGCAAACGCCAAGCTCGCCAGAGCCCCCCTTAGCATTGCGTCCCCCAAAGTATTTACGGTCCGGCGTCAAAGTTGCGCCGCGATACAATGAACAGGTATGCTTAATACCATCTTTCCGGTAATGCGAAGACTGGCCGAATTCCTCCCTAAACTTGACCCATACGGCGATAGACGAAGGGCGGCGGCTCGGCGCTTGTGGAAGCAGCGGCACGGCCGGCCAGCAGATGATGGTGCGGCGAGAAGCTGCAAGCTGGATCGGCGTCCGCCGCGTCGCCCGTTATTGCGAAGGCCTGGCAGCGGCAGCCGCCAAAGTCGATCTCCTTGCGCGGACAGGAGCTGCAGGGCTCCTTCATCCAGCTAAGCCCACGGAAACGGTTGAAGGCTTCGCCCTCGTACCAAATCTCGCGTAGCGGCCGGTCCTTGATGTTATCGAAGCCGATTGGCAAGCTTTCCGCCGCGTGGCACGGCAGCACCTTGCCCTCGGGCGTGATGTTCACAACGTCCTTGGCCCAGCCGCCCATGCAAGGCTTGGGAAACTGCGCGTAGTAATCCGGCGTCACGTAGTCGATGCTCATGATGCCCTGGAGCCGCTCCTTCGCATCGGCCACAATCGCGGCCTCCTCAAGCACCAGTTCGTAGGGCGGCAGCAGAGCGGCCTCGTTGCGCTTGGCCCAGCCGTAATATTGGATATGCGCGATTTCGATCCTGCCCGCGCCAAGCTCGACCGCCAGCTCGATAAACGCCGGCGTTTCCTTTATATTGTGCCGGTGCGTAGGCGCGTTGACGGTAAGCGGCAAGCCTTCCTCCCGGACCCAGCGGGCAAACTCAAGCTTCTTCGCAAGGCTGCCCTTGTAGTTGCTAATTTTATCGGCGGTCTCCGGCTCCAACGACTGCAGGCTAAGCTGCACATGATCGAGGCCGCAGGACGCCAGCTCTTTGAAACGGTCCCGCGTTAGAGTAACGCCCGAAGTGATCAAGTTGGTATAAACACTACGTGAGCTGAGCAGTTTGACCAGCTCCTCCAAGTCTTGCCGCACCGTTGGCTCGCCGCCAGACAGATGGACTTGCAGCACGCCAAGATCCGCGGCTTGCGAGAAAGCCGAAAGCCAAGTTTGCGTGTCCAGCTCGTCCGCCGCCTTCAGCAAGCGCAGCGGGTTCGAGCAATAAGGGCATTGCAGCGGGCAGCGATGCGTAAGCTCCGCCAGCATCCCCAGCGGAGGGCCAACGCGAACTAGCTCTCCTGCAACTTCAAGAGGTGTAGATCCGTCCATGATTGTATGAACTCCAGCACGTCGGCTTGAATTGTTTCCACCGGCGCCGCGTAGCTTTGCGCAAGCTGCCCCGCGATCGAGGAGATGCTTCGCTGCCCATCGCAAAGATTGAGGACGTCGACCGATACGGGGTCGGGCCAATAGACCCGCTCAGGCCCTAGAACCGCGAAGCGCTCGCGCACGGTGTCGTACCGCATGCGCACTCCCCTGGGGAAATAGGGCTTGCTACCGGCGCTTACCAGTGCCCGCGTGCGCGTCACGGCCGGAAGGCTCCCGGCGGGATAAGGCCCGGCTCGACATAGGCAAGGTAAAGCGCATCGAGCTGCGCCCACAGAACCTCCGTCTTGAAGATCAAGGCGTTAATCGCGGCCTGCTGGCTTTCCTGCGTCCGCGCATGCTCCCTGACGTAGTTGAGCGCGAAGTTCACGTCGCGCGGCGCTTGCGTCAGGCGCTTGCGGAAATAGCCCATCATGCCGTCTTCGATGAAATTGTAGTTCGCAAGCATTCCCGCGATGCGCTCGGAGTGGATGGCCGGGGCGAACAGCTCGGTGAGCGAGGAAGCGATGCCTTCCAAAAGGGTCTGGTCGCGGACGAAATGAAGATAGGCCTCAACCGCGAACCGCGTCCCCGGCAGGAGCCCGCGCGTCGAAATAACGTAGTCCCGCGGCAGGCCGAGCGCATCGGTGAGCACGAGCCAGCGTTCGATGCCGCCTTGATCCTCGCCAATGCCGTCATGATCGAAATAGCGCTGCCGCCATTCGCGCCGCATCTCCCGGTCCGTCATCTTGGACATCAGGGCCGTGTCCTTGCGGGGGATAATGGCTTGATAATAGTAGCGGTTCAGCGCCCAAGCCTGCACTTGGCCCTTGTTGAGCTTGCCGCCATGCAGCAGCTTATGGAAGGGGTGCAGATTGTGATAGCGGTTCTTGCCAACTTCGCGCAGGGCCGCTTCGAGCTGGTCCGGCGTGAAGCCTTCTGGCGGAGCCACGGGATCGGTTACGCCGCTTGGATAAGTTGTGCTTGTCATTTGTCCTGCCACATGCCGATGGTTTCAAGGTTTCAAACGCTGAAGCTCATGCCGTCGTAGGAAATCTCCCAGCCGGCAGCCTTCACCGTCCTTTCGGCCTCCGCCCCCCGTTCGAGAATGGGGTTGGTGGTGTTGATATGAATGAAGGCTTTCCTTGCGATGCCGGCGCCGTCGAAAGCATGGAGCGAGCTGCCTTCGCCCGTGAGAGGCACGTGCCCCATGCGCAGGCTCGTCTTGTCGAGCACGCCGAGATCGATGACCTCGTTATCCGTGAACAGCGTGCCGTCGAACAGAAGCGCGGCGGCGCCGTGCACGCGGCTGAGCAGTTCCTCGTCGATCTTGGCGCAGCCCGGTATGTAGAACAGCGAGCCAGAACCGGCCGCCGTTATCTTGAGCCCGATCGTGTCGCCGGTCTCGGTCCCGAACCCCTCTTTCGAGGGATCTTCCAGGTACAGCGCGATCTTGCCGTGTACCGGGAAGGCTTCGACGATGACGCCGGTGCTGGCGATCCCGGTTTCCTCATTCAGCGGCAGGGAAAGCCGGCTCACCACATCGGGCGCCAAAATGCGGAAAACGCTGTTTTCGCGCAGCACTGAGTGGACGCGCGCCGTCGCATAGACGCTGAACGGCTGCCGCTCCCTAAGCGAAAGAAGCCCCGCGACGTGGTCTATGTCGCCGTTGGTCAAGACGATGGCCGCGATGGGTGAGTTGCGCGAACTGCCCGTGCGATCCGGCTGCAGCTCGGGCGTTGCGCGGATTTGCTGGCGGATATCGGGCGAGGCGTTGACGATGACCCAGCTTTTGCCGTCCGCCGAGACCGCGATGCTGGACTGTGTACGCGGGATGACGCGTTCGTCACCATCCCACGCTAGGCGCGACACCCTGGTGTTGCAGTTCCATTGAGGGAAACCGCCTCCAGCGCCAGCGCCGAGAACCTTGACGAGCAAAGCCTGTATTTTCTGCTAATTCATTTCTTGCAGGCGCGCTTTGCCGCCACATCAAGCGTGGATGGCAAGTAGCGTGTGACCTCGAAGCCAGCGTCAACACTGCCAACAGCCGGTTTTGTCCAGACTTTCATCTCGTTTCCTCCTTTTAACCCAAGGCTTTTGCTTGGTTGGACATATAGCCTGACTGTCGCTTGGCTTTCTGGCAAGAGCGGAGTTACCAGTGGACTACACAAGTTCGAGAGTGGCGGCCAAGCTGGCCGCTCAACCAAGCAGCGGCGAGGCGAAAATCCGGACAAAGAACAATTTTGGCGCCGGATTGTTCCGGTCTTTTAATCACTTTTTGGTAGTGTCTCAGTTTGAAATTTTTGCAGGTTGACATCGACCGCTTCCTCCACTCCGTCAGGAAGAGTGACGCCACCTTCGTCAGCCAAAATACAAAGGCCCCGCCGAAGCGGGGCCTAAATCTACGTTGCAACATGGCTTGTTATCGCCGGCGTTGCAACGGCCCCTGGTGGGGTCTTGGACGCGGATCACCGAAGTGAGAGCCGCCAACGCCGATAATCTGCCATGGATCGCCCTGCGCTTCGCGATGACAATTGCGCGGGATGGCCGGCTGAAAGCCCGAGAGTTTCGAGCATCAGCATATTCACGCTACTCGCATCGCAATATCGCAAGGCGAGGTGCCGGCTTTCCTGCGCCATCGAAGGCAGGAGATCGGGCCGCTGCAGGATTTGCGTCATGGCCCGCGCAATAGAGCCCGCATCGCGAACCGCCACGCGATACCCGTTCAGACCTTGCTGGACGAAATCGCGGCAGCTTCGCGTATCGGTGGTGATAATCGGCCGTCCCGCCGCCAAAGCCTGGTACAGCGCACGCGGAGCCCCGTTGCCGTAAGATGGCGCCACCACCACATGGCAGCGCGCAATCGCTGAAGCTGCATCGGGGATGGTGCCGACATATTGGACGATATTCCCGGTAAGGCTTCAGATCGGCGGCGGTAATCGGGGAAAACACCTCGCCCGCTGTGCTTGCCAGGAAAAACCGGGCACGCCGCGACTTTTGCCGTATCGCCTTGGCCGCCGCGCAATATTCGAGGACGCCTTGAAGCCGGTCGAGCGGCGCGGTCATTATGAAGAGCAGGCCGCGGTCCAGCGGCGGCAGCTGGCGCTGCATGTTCCGCCTCAAATCCTCTCCCCAGCCGCCGACGATGTAGTGCATTTTGGACTTTGAGAGGAGATTGCGATCCCGCACATAATCGCGGTCGTGCAGGCTGTGAAAAATCACCGCGTCGCTCCAGGCGAAGACGGCCCGGTACGTCGCCTTCATGGCTTGACGCTGGCCCCACGCCGCAGTGCCCGCCCCCTCCATGAACGCCGGCCCCAGCTCAGGCACGACGGTCACAACCTTGGGGATGCGGGCGATTTTGGCCGCCGCGACGCTGCTGGCGCCATTTCTCGCCGATTGCACCAGCACAACATCGGGATTGGCATCCCCCAGGATCGTGCTCAGCTCGCGCATGCGGCGGTATTTGTCGAGGAATGCAAGCTGGGGGGGAAGCGAATAGGCCTCCGCACCCATATGCGCGAGAAACCGCAAATCCTTGCTCGAAAGCCCGGGTGCAAACGCGAGCACACGGTGGCCGCGCTGAACCATGTCCCGGATTAGGCCGCTGCAAACGCCAGTTAGAGCGGCAGCCGATGGCGCCGTGACCGCCGCACGCTTCCTGTGCGCGGGCAAGGGAAGATATTCTTGATAGGCATCAAGCCCAGCGCCCGCGTTTCCGGCATCAGGGATTGCGTCTAAGATAGCCCGCATCAAGACGAAGCACCCCAGGAAGGCATAAAGGAAAAATTACCTGTACCGTCTTATTAGCCTGATTACCGGGCGCGGTCAAAGGCTTCGCTCAAGTTCCGGCGGTTAAGCCAAGCTGTAATGTAACGCAGCATTGAAGCTCGGGCTCTTTGCTTTTGGACTTTAGTAGCGCATCCTTTGCGCAACGAACAAAAGTTAAATCAAGGAAACGTTCACGATGATAAAAGAATCGGTGGCAACAGCCGGAGCAAGAGAGGCGTTCTACGCCGGCCGCCTGCCTCTGTTCGACCAAATCGCGCAGGGGTTTTTGAAGGCGCTGGCCATCCATCTTGCAAGCGGCGAAGCTCTCGTCTGCTCCGATTATCTGGATGGCAAGGTCAAGATCGATGGCGCTACGTATTCGCGCCGCGTGGTGGTTCTGGCTATTGAAGACCTGGAGCAGCAAATAGAAGCGCCGCTGCCGCTTCGTAGCGAGGCTTACGCCCTGATGAAGCTGCTTAAGCTCGATCCTATTCCGGAGCTGACGCTGTATCGCGACCTGGCTACGGCCATACTAAGGATCGACGCCGCCTTGCACCTGACCAAGATAAGCCGGGCACGGGATTTGATCCTTCGCCGTCCCGTCTATCACTAGAGCCTATCCGCTTTGATGGAATCAAAAGCGGGCTCTAGCTTTTTGTTTTGCTGTGCGTCTTTTCGGAAGACCGCTGCACACTTTTCCGGACGCACTCTAGGGGCGCCTTGCCTTGGCGTGTGTCACGGCGTTGCCGGCTCCGCGCCGGCAGCTGCCGAGGCGTCGGCCTTGATGCGGGCGACCATCGAGGCCAGCCCGTTCGAGCGTTGCTGCGTCAAATGGCTGTTGAGGCCGAGTTCGGCGAAAACGGCCTTTTCGTCCGTGGCGACGATCTCCTGGGCTTTCTTGTCCGAGTACAGCGCGAAGAGCACGGCGATGAGCCCGCGAACGATGAGCGCGTCGCTGTCGCCCCGGAACCTGAGCACGGCATTGGACCCGCTTCCCTGCATCTCCGTGATTAGCCACACTTGACTTGCACAGCCGCGCACTTTCGTAGCCGGAGTGTGCTCACCGTCTGTCAACGGCTCAAGCCCGCGCCCCAGGTCGATCAGGTAGCGATACCGGTCCTCCCAGTCGTCGAGCACGCTGAAGTTGTCGATAATCTCGTCGATCCGCATCCCGCCCATCCAAAAAGCGCTTCTATGCCTTAGCTCATACTTTTTTGATTAATGTCAAGGTGCAAGCGCCCTCATATCGAATCCGGCCGATGACTTCCATGGCGTCATCCCGTGCGGTGCGGCGCGAAGCGATGCGCCGCGGACACGCGATCTTAAAGGACTCAGGGGACTAGCGGAACCTGAGTTGGAGCCCTAATGTTCGCGGCAGACAATGCTGAGAATGGCGCAAATCTCTTGATTTCAGCAAAGGGCCATATGCTTTTCCGCCTTCCAAACAGATTGGTCGCAGCCTATTGGCGGCTTACGCGCGGCGCGACGCTTGGCGCTCAGGGCGTAGTCATCGGCGAGAATGGGAGCGTGCTGCTTGTGCGGCACACCTACCGCCCAGGCTGGCATTTTCCCGGCGGCGGCATTGAATGGGCGAAACGGCCGAAACCGCGCTCGGCCGCGAACTTTTTGAGGAGGCCGGTGTGATCGTGAAGGGAACGCCGCGGTTCCACGGCTTGTTCGCGAACTTCGCTTGGCTTCCAAGCGACCACGTAGCCCTGTTTGTTGTGCGCGAGTGGGAGCGGCCAGCGATACCGCCGCCGAACAGGGAGATTCTGGAGAGCCGCTTTTTCCCGCGCGATGAGCTGCCGGCGGGCGTAGCGGCAGCGGTGCCGCGCCGCGTCAGGGAGATTTTCGATGACGCCCCACTGGAGCCTTATTGGTAGGGTCCGTTGCTCCATCGCCTGCACGCCGCAAAGCGGCTGGAGCAGCTGAAACGCTCGATCCGCAGATGCGGCGATGCAGCACATAAGTAATTATTGCCATACAGTCACGCGCGCCGGAGCCCTGCGGCGATTTGGCGTTAGAAACGCATTCCGATATCACAATCTCGACGAATTTATTCTGTAGACTGTAAGATAGTTATTTGACATATCGAGCAACGATCCATGGAACCACACGCAGGCAAAGTGCTTTCTTTTATGGATATCTATGCGCAGCTTCAGGCTCTCCGTGAGTTTATGGCCGAGTTCCGGGCGTTCAATACCCGGAGCCAGCAGTTTGCGGAAAATGCGGGCGAATTGGAGGCGGCAATCGGCAGCGCCGCCGCGGTTGAGTCCGCCGCCGCTCCTCTGTTGAACCTGGCAATAGACCCGCATTGCCTCCAGTGCCGCGCCAAGCCGTTGCGCCGCACGCAAGCAGCCAAGTGCAGCGCGCTGGCCCGGTCCTATCTGCAATATAGAATCATCGAGGCCCTGCAACCTCACCCAGCCTACGAAAGCGACGACGGTTTCCAGCCGCTCTGGATTATCCGTTCCTTGAGGTTCGACGACGACCCGAGGGCGCGCGAGGCTCTCGCTGAATTCCATGGCCGTGAGCTGCCGATATTGCCTATCGTCGCCGAGTTCGTGGAAAAGGGCATCATCGTTCAAACGCCCTATGAGCCCTGGAACGGGGACGTCATGCTTGGGCTGCCCGAATTTCTGCCCGTGCGCAAAGCGGCCCACGAGGAGCGGAAAAAGCTGGTTGCGTGCCTCGCTGAAAAATACGGTCATAGCACCGGATGGAATGAGGACGGAACCGGCTGGCTTACGTCCCCTTGCCGGAGCTGCGACGAGATATGCGGGTCGGTTTGGGATTTGCTCTCCTATCTGAGTGCGATCGAACTCGGCACCGGCAAGCGCCCGCGTTCGCTTCATTGATACGATGCGCGGTTAGTTGCTCTCCGTGGCAAGGGCGAAAAGACCCCCTCATCCTGTCCTTCTCCCCGAGGGGAGAAGGGACGCCTGAACGCCCCGCAGCGCAGATTCTGGGGTCCTCTCTCCCCTCGGGGAGAGAGACAGAGTGAGGGGGTACTCTACCAACCAACTCCCCCAGTCTTGCAGCTATTCGGCGGGTTGAGGCTCGCGCTCGATTTCTGCCTCGGCCTCGGCCTCGTGATGCGCTGCCTGCCCCCCTGACAGCCAATTCTGAAGCTTGTCCAGATAGAGGTAGACCACCGGTGTGGTGTAAAGCGTCAGCACTTGGCTCAAGGCGAGGCCGCCGACCATGGCATAGCCCAGAGGCTGACGCAGCTCCGAGCCGGTGCCGCTGCCGAGCATAAGCGGCAGGCCGCCAAGCAGCGCCGCCATGGTCGTCATCAGGATGGGCCGGAACCGGAGCAGCGCCGCTTCCTTGATCGATTCCTCCGGCGTCAGCCCGCGTTCGCGCTCGGCCGCAATGGCGAAGTCCACCATCATGATGCCGTTCTTCTTCACAATGCCGATCAGCAGAATGATGCCGATAATGCCGATCACAGACAGATCGAAGCCGAAGGCCCATCAGCATCAGCAGCGCGCCGACGCCCGCCGAAGGCAAGGTGGAAAGGATCGTAAGCGGGTGGATGAAGCTCTCATAGAGCATGCCGAGGATGAGATAGATCACCACAAGCGCCGCCAGGATCAGGAGCGGCGTGGATTTGAGCGACGCCTGGAACGCCTGCGCGTTGCCCTGGAAGCTGCCCACAAGCGTATCCGGCGCGCCGATTTCCTTCATGGCGCCCTGGATTGCCTCCACGGCCTCGCCCAGAGATACGCCGGGCGCGGTGTTGAAGTATATCGTGGCGGCGGGGAACTGGGCTCTGGTGATTGATGGAAAGGTAGCCCGTCTTCTTGGTGTCGAAGGTGACGAACGTCGTCATCGGCAGCATCTGGCCGGTTACCGGGGACCTTGATGTAAATCTTGGAAAGCACGTCGGACAGGCCCTGCAGTTCGGGCAGGATTTCCAGCACCACGTTATAAGTCGAGAGCTGCGTGTAATACTGCACGACCTGGCGTTGGCCAAGCGCGTCGTTCAGCGTGTCGTCGATGAGCTGCGGCGTGATCCCGATAGCGGGAGGCACGGTCGCGGTCGATGATCGACGTTGAGTTGCGGGCGCGTTCACAAGCAGGTCCGACGATGCGTCCGCGAGGATTGGAAGCGTCTTCAGCTTCGCGAGCGCCTTCGGCGCCCACTCGTTGAGTTCCTCCAGGCTGGCATCCTGCAGCGTGTATTGATAGAGATGCCCGAGCAAGCCGCGCGCCCACGGTGATGTCTTGCGCGGGTGATAGAAATGCCGCCGCTCCCCGGACTTGCGCGAGTTTCGGGCGCAGCCGGTCGATCACGCCCATCGCATCGGTTGAGCGCTCGCCGCGCGGCTTCATCGTGATCACCAGACGCCCGTTGTTCTGCGTGTAGCCTGGCCCGGCGCCGAAGTACGATGAGACCGTTTCGACATCGGGGTCATTGGCGGCAATGGCGGCGAGGGCCGCCTGCTGCTTGACCATTTCTGGAAAGCCGATATCCTGAGGGGCATCCGTCACGCCGAAGATGATGCCGGTGTCCTGTAACGGGAAAAAGCCCTTGGGGATGTTGTAAAACAGAACGCCCGTGAGCGTAAGCGTGGCGAAGAAGATCATCAGCGTGATGAAGCGGTAGCGCAGCGCGATACCGAGCGTGCGCGCGTAGCCGGCCACCAGCGCATCGAAAAAGGCGCCGATCTTGCGGCTGAGCCAGCCGGGATGGCCTTCTTCGGGCTTCAGGAAGCGCGAGCACAGCATCGGCGTCAGCGTCAGCGATACGATAACCGAAACGGCAATCGTAACCGTGACGGTCAGCGCGAATTCGCGCATCAGCCGCCCGACGATGCCTTCCATCAGCAACAGCGGGATGAACACGGCCACCAGCGAAAGGCTGATCGAAACGACCGTGAAGGCAATTTCGCCGGCACCTCTGAGCGCTGCCTGATACGGCTTCTCGCCCGCCTCGATATGCCGGTAGATGTTCTCGACGACGACGATGGCGTCGTCCACCACGAAGCCCGACCGCGATGGTGAGCGCCATTAGCGAGAGGTTGTCGAGGCTGAAGCCCACCGTATACATGATGGCGAAGGTGCCCAGCAGCGAGATCGGCACCACCGCGCTTGGAATGAGCGTGGCCCGCAAATTGCGCAGGAACATCAAGATGACCAGCACCACCAGGCAGATGGTGAGGAGCAGCGTGAATTCGACATCGAACACCGACGCGCGGATAGTCACCGTGCGGTCGCTGACGACATCCACATTCACACCCGCGGGGATCACACTTTTGAGCTTCGGCAAGGCCGCATAAACGCCCTTGACCGTTTCGATGACATTCGCGCCCGGCTGCTTGAAAACGATCAGCATCGCGCTTGGCTTGCCGTTCGACGTGGCGCCGAGCATGTAGTTTTCCGGGCCGCTGACTGCGTGGCCGACGTCTTTTACCCGGATCGGCGCGCCCTGTTTATAGGCAAGGATGATATTATCGTAGTCCGCCGGCTGCAGTATCTGGTCATTGGCGGCAACGGTGAAGCTTTGCTTGCTGCCGTTGATTGTGCCTTTGGCCGCATCGGCGGTGATGTTGCCCAGCACCAGGCGCACGTCTTCCAGAGTCAGTTTCCGGGTCGCCAGCTTCTCCGGATCGAGCTGCACGCGCACGGCCGGCTTCTGCTGACCGCCGACAAACACGAAAGCGACGCCAGGGATCTGAGAAAGCTGCTGCGAGAGAATGTTTTCCGCGTAGTCGTCCGCCTCAATCAGCGGCGCGGTATCCGATGTTACCGCGAGGATGAGGATAGGGGGATCGGCGGGATTATATTTGCGGTAATAGGGCGGCACAGTCAGATTTGTTGGCAGCCGCCGCCCGGCCGCAGTGATCGCCGCTTGCACATCCTGTGCCGCCGCGTCGATGTTCCTGTTCAGCTCGAACTGGATGTTGACCTGGGTGTTGCCGAGTGTGTTGATCGACGTGAGCTGGATGACACCCGCGATCTGGCCGAATTGCTGTTCGAGCGGGTTCGCAACCGATGCAGCCATGGTCTCGGCGCTGGCGCCCGCAAGCTGCGCCGAAACCTGGATCGTCGGGAAGTCGACCTGCGGTAGCGGGGCAACCGGGAGATAGAAATAAGCCGCGATTCCAGCCAGCGTGAAGGCCGCCATAAGCAGGGTCGTGGCAATCGGCCGCCTGATGAAGGGCCCAGCAATATTCATGAGCGGCCGCCTGCCACGTTGGCCGCGACCGGCTTCGCATCCGTCTTGATGGGCTTATTCGGCTGCAGCCGGTAGTAATTCGACATGATTACCTGGTCGCCTACCGCCAACCCCTTCTCGACGGCGGTGACGGCTTCGTAAGCCGGGCCCGCTTCGATGGGCTGCATGACCGCGCGCTGGTCCGGCGAAGCGAGCCAAACGTAAAGGCCGTTCGGCCCCCTTTGGATAGCGGTGGTTGGAACGGCGATCACGTCCCGCTTCAGCGCCGTTTGCACGCGGACCGGCGTATATTGCCCAGGCCACAGCACCTCGTCGCCGTTATCGAAGATCGCCTTGAGGCGGATGGTGCCGGAGCCTTGGTCGACCAGATTGTCGATCACGGCGAGCTTGCCTTTCGCAACCGGTTTCGTTCCGTCCTGGTTGTAGGCGATGACGGGCACGTCGCCTGCGCGCTGCGCGTCGCGGACAGCGGCAAGCTCCGCCTTCGGGCAGCGTGAATACCACTGCAATCGGATTCTGCTGCGTAAGCGTGGCGATGAAAACGCTTGCGTCGTTGGCCCTTACGATATTGCCTGGATCGACGGCACGAAGGCCGACGCGGCCGGAAAAGGGCGCGGTTATGGTTGTGTAGCTAAGATTGGTCTCGGCGGTTTTAATCATCGCTTCATCCGCCTGGATGAGCGCGCGGTCCACACCAACCTTGGCGGTGAGCTGATCCACCGACTGCTCGGATGCGAACTTCTGCTGGGAAAGCGAGCGGGCGCGTTCGAGGTCCTTGAGATCGCTCACAAGCTGCGCCTCGTCCTGCGCCTTCTTGGCCTTTGCTTGATCGAGCGCCGCCTGGAAAAGCCTGGGGTCGATGGTGGCGAGTACCTCGTCCTGCTTGACGTGCTGACCTTCCTGGAAGTTCACCCGGTCGAGCGTGCCATCGACGCGGCTGCGCAATTGCACGGTATTGAGCGCCTGAACCGCGCCGATACCGGATAGCAGCACCGGAATGTCCTGCTTGGTGGCGCTGGCCGTCGACACCGCCAGTGGCTGGGAGGAAGCGTCCTTCGATGTCGGCGGGGGCGCGGAATACCAAATGTAGCCGGCGATGCCCAGCACGATGCACAAGGCAGCAAGCAGCACTCGAAACATTCAGTACCTCACAACAGCATCGGATGCGCCCGCCAAAGCCGAACATAACCATGAAAACGGCGCATGACCAGCCTGGTCAACCGCGGTTAGCCAGGCCGCACTGCCCCGGGGCACCATAGGCGCAAAAGGTTAAGCCAGCGTCAGGGGCCGTGGTAGCCTTGGCTTAGAATATGGCGTAGAAAAGGAAACGGGTAGGCTGAACCGTTCGCCGCGAAGCGCTTTAATTGTAACGATTTGCATTGTCCGCGGCGTTGAATTGCTTCGGGCCGTTGGCCGCTTGAGGGCATAGGGGCTTCTAACATAACGGCGGAATCTCCCCTCACCCTGTCCCTCTCCCCATGGGAGAGGGGACGTTGTTGCACGCTCCAAGCGCAATTCAGGGGTCCCTTCTCCCATGGGGAGAAGGACAGGATGAGGGGTATGACGCTAGTTCAGTACGCGATCCGGCGTTAAGTTGGCGCGTATGCGTTTGAGGGGGGAATCTGCATGCTCAGGGCCTTGGCGGCGGACGCCGTCTTCATAGCGGCGCTCTTTGTCGAGGCGCTGGCCTCGCTTTCCCTGCTTCAATCCACGCAGGCGATTACGCTTCGCGAGGAGTTCGAGCCCATGCTGGGCTTTTATCACGCTAAGCTTGCGCCTGTCCTTGCCTTCGGCGCGAACCTGGTTTGGCGCCCTGGGCCGCAATGGTTCGTGGATGCCTCGGTGCTGGCGGCGATCCTGTTCTTCCTGTTTTGCATCGCGCAGGCGAGAAAGGCGATGGAGCCTTACGAGCCGGTGCAAACGCCTACAAGGGTAGAAGCGATAATCGATTGGGCATTGCCGGCGGTGTTTTGCGCAGGCGGAGCGCTCGTTTTGGGGCCAACGCTGCTGCCGCTTCTGACGCTGCCCGCCGCGCTTTTGCTCGGGGCGGCGCAGCTCGCCGGCCGGCCCCGCCGGTTCGAGGTGTCCCGGAGCTACTATTTCAATCTTCTCTGCCTCGGCGCGCTCCTCGGCGGCACTTTGCTCCTTCAGCGCTGACAACTCGCGGCTGCCGGCGCTTCCCTTGGGTCCGGTGCAGCCACCGGTTATTTCAGCGGCTCGCCAGCGACGCCGAAGTGATAATTCAAGCCCAGACGCGCTGTGTTGAAGGCGTCATCGTTCACTTTCCAGAAGCTCTGCGTAATTCCAGAGCTGTTTGTAGGGTCGTTTTTGCCTAAGTTTATGTATTGGTATTCTGCTTTGAGAGACCACGCAGGATCGAATTTATACTCAAGGCCGCCGCCGAGAACGTACCCAGCCGCCACGCCATCGAACTTGAACGCGCCGCTATCGACGCTGTTTCTCAAGCCGCCGTAGGCGAAACCGCCGGTGAAGTAAATCAGCGAACGGTCCATGGCATATCCGAGCCTGCCTCGCACCGTGCCGAACCAGTCAAGATTCGTTTGCTCGGTAAAGCCTTGGGAATCGACTGCCTTGGCGCCAATGTCCGCGCCTTGGATGTCTGCTTCAACGCCGAGCACTAGCGAAGGGTGTCCGGTTGCCCCCTGCCAGTTGTAGCCAATTTGGCCACCCCCAAAACCTCCATCGGGGCTTAAACCGCCAAACGGTGCGTAACCAGCGGTGCAGCGGCCATTGCAGGATGGCGCCAGCCCAGGATAGGCGAACTGATCGCTGCTCGCGCTCCAAGCATAGCCGCCGTTCACGCCCAGGTAGAAGCCGGTCCAGCTATCCGCTGGCACATAGGCATCCTTGAAACTGCCCGCGCTCTCGGGCGCGCGGTACAGATCGGCGGCGTTTGCTGCGCTTGCGAGCGCAATCGCGCTTGCGGCGCTGAGGACGATAAGACGAAGCATGTTGCGTAGCCTCCAGGGCTTGGGGAAAACGTGCGGGTGAAAAATGTTCGAAAGGCCAAGTTTCGGGCTGAAAATGAAATGGCGGGACGGTGCGGGGGCGCCGTCCCGATGACCGGCATGGGGACCGGTTATTTCAGAGGCTCGTAAGCCGGCACAAGGCGATAGTTCACGCCCAGGCGGACGGTGTGGAAGGCATCGTCATCGAGTTTCGTGCCAACGGCGGCAAATGAGCTATAGGTGCGGCCATCGCTGGCGCGAACCGGGTCGTTCACGCCGAGGTTGATGTACTGATATTCCGCTTTCACCGACCACGCCGCGCTGACTTTAAACTCGATGCCACCGCCTACGGTGTAGCCAACGGCCGTACGATTGATGTCGAAGATGTCGGACGGATATTGACTGGTGTAATCAACGCGGTTGTGGATGCCGCCATAGGCAAGCCCGCCTGTGCCATAAAAGAGAGCTTGGCTGGACGCGTAGCCGATGCGGCCACGAAGAGACCCGAACCAATCCAGGCTTGAATTTGTGTAGTAACGATTACCCGCGGTATCGAATTTCTTGTCGCCGATGCCTGAGCCTTGAATATCCGTTTCAATGCCGAACACTAAGCTGTCGCGCTGAAAATTATATCCAAGCTGGCCACCGCCGAATCCACCGGAAGGCGAGCTGCCTCCTAGCGTATCGCCGATCATCCTATCGGCGAGCTGATCGCTATAGGGGCTCCAGCCGTAACCGCCGTTGACGCCGAGGTAGAAGCCCGTCCAGCTTGCGCTGGCATAGGCTGGACCATCCTTGTAGCCGCCCGGTGCGCCGTACATGTCCGCGGCATTGGCTTGCGCCGCACCCAGAAGCGCCAGTGCCGAAACGCTTATCGCGATTGTTTTCTTCATCTTACCCTCTGCCTAACCTTGCCGGTAACGCTTCTGTCGCGAGAAGCTCGCGCCAGGTTTATTTCCCCCATTGCCGATCATTAGCGGCATTCGCGTGCGCGCTCTTGGACTGAGGGGAAGCGCGCCCGGCTGTAACGGAACTCGCCGATTTTTTTGCACCGGGTGTGCCCAATGCGCGACAGGGCCCGTAAGCGGCTTGTGCAAGCAAGAGGCTTCGATGTGCGGCGAGAGCGATTGGGCGTTTGCACCGCGCGTTACAACGGAGGAGTTGCCGGCAAAAAATGGCTGGCGGCCGTTCGGGCGCAAACGGAGGGCTTTGACACAATCCAGCAGGGCGGGCGCGCGAAACAGAAACGGCGCCCGAAGGCGCCGCCTGATAGACCGCTGAGGGACGGCTATTTCAGAAGTGCCTAGCCCCGAAGCATGCGTTGTTCAGGACGGCGCCCTGGGGCGCCGTCCCGACGACCGGATGGGGGCCGGTTATTTCAAGGGCTCGTCGGTATTGCCGATGTGGTAGTTCAAGCCGAGCCGGACGGTATTGTAAACGTGCTCCGCGTCGAGCGCCGCCGATGCCGTGTATCCCGGATTGCCTGCCGTGGCGGAAAGCTTGTCGCTGCCAAGGTCGATATATTGATATTCGGCCTTCACCGACCACGAAGGATTGAGCAAGTGCTCGACGCCCCCGCCGAGGACGTACCCTGTGTTCGTGCCGCCGCGGCTTACCGTGGAAGAAGCACCAGCCGCGGGCGTGACGGTCAGGCTGTCGTGGACGCCGCCATACGCCAAGCCGCCGGTGAAATAAAGGAGCGAAGTGCCGGCCGCATAACCGACGCGTCCGCGAACCGTGCCGAACCAGTCGAGATTGTTCTTGCCGGTTGCCGATGCATTCACATTTGCAAGGCTGACGGTGCCGCTGCCGTCGATGGCCGCGCCTTGGATGTCGGCTTCAACACCGAAAACGAGGCGATCGCGTTGTAGGTTATAGCCGATTTGCCCGCCGCCAAACCCGCCAGCCGCGCCGAAGGACTTGGCGCCAGAATCGGCCACGGAAGGAGGAGTGCAGACTTCTACGTTTCCAGGGCAAGGAGCGAAGCCATTTCCCGTGGCGGTTAGCTTGCTGTCAGTGGCGCTCCAGCCATAGCCGCCGTTGATGCCTGCGTAGAAGCCGGTCCAGGTTTCCACCGGCACATAAGCATCCTTGTAGCCGCCCGTGGGAGCCGGCACATACATGTCGGCCGCATTGGCCTGCCCCGACGCCGCGATTACCGCTAACGCGGAAATCCCTATTACAACTGCTCTTTTCATTTTCCCTCTGCCCCTATTCACTTGACATACCTCTGTCGCGGAAAGCCCACGCAAGGTTCACGCAAGCCATCGCCGATCATTAGCGGCATTCGCGTGCGCGTTCTTGGACTGCGGGGAAACGCGCCATGCTATAGAGGAACTCGTTGATTTTCCGGAGCTTTGTGTGCCTTCCGCGCGACAGTTGTGTGTAAGCGGCACAACGGGATGCGGCGCCCGAAGGCGCCGCTTAGTAAATTGCAAAATGTTCTCGAACTACTTCAATGGCTCGTAACCGGGCACCACGAAATAGTTGATGCCCACTTTGACGCTATCCATCGCAAACTTGCTTGGGAAGGGCTCCGTAAGTCCGGGGCCGGGATGTAGAACGAGTGTTCCGGTTCCGAAATCGAAGTGCAGGTATTCCGCCTTTAAGCTCCAAGAGGGATTGAGCTTGTATTCCACACCGCCGCCATAGGTCCAGCCGCTCAAGCCCGATTGGGACACGCTGGCATTCCAGGCGGGTGTCTCGTATCCAATATCGCCGCCAAAATAGGCATATCCGCCTTTTGCATAAATCAGCGCACGATCCAACGTGACCCCTAAACGGCCAGTGACGTCTGCGTAAAGCCCGCCCCCCACCTTCGAATACCCCTCCGAAATCGGGTCTGCGACTTCGAGACTTTTTTTCGCCAGAGGCATGTAGCCCAAATCGGCCTCGATGCCGAATACAAGACGGTCGCGTTGCAAATTATAGCCGATTTGACCGCCGCCGAAAACGTTGGAGGGGTTGTTATTCCATGCGTATCCGAGTGGCCCGCCCCAATTATTGGCATCGGTGAGTTGCAGATCGCTCCATGCCCCGCCAACGTGAGCGCCTAAGTATAAACCGCTCCAGTTCACTCCAATATAGCCGGGGCCATCCTTATATCCGCTGGTGCTGGGCGCGCTGCCTATGCCGGCGGCGTTCGCTTGCGCCGCCGCCGCGAGGATCGCCAGCGCGGAAACCCCTATCGTCAGTGCTCTTTTGATTGTCACTTTCGCCCCTCTTAGCCTGTCACGCTTCTGTCGCGGAAAGCCCGCGCCAGGTTCAGTTTCCCCGTTGCTCGATGAATATGCTTGTTCTCGCCGGGGTTCTTGGACTGAGAGGAAGCGCGCACTGCTGTAAGGGAACTCGTTGATTTTTTTGAACCTTGTGTGCCTCCGGCGCGACAGAGGCGTGTGTGGCTCGATTTCAAAGGGTATCGATGAGCGGCGAAAGCGATTTCATGCCCCTTCGTCTTGTGACGGATGAGTTACCGGAGAAAGACCGCTTGGCGATCTTTGTCGAGGAGTTCAGCAGAACCGTCCTCAACTCCAACTTTGAGCCTGTTCCCGATGCCCGTTTCTTTCACTCGGCCACATTAAGAAAACTTCCTGGGCTCGCCATGATGGCGGGCGAGGGTAGCGGCGGCCATGTTTCCCGGACGCGCAGTCATATCGCGGACGGCCGGGACGATTTCGTTTTGCAAATCGCGTTGGCGGGGGCGGGCGAAACCTCTCAGCTCGGATGCCAGGTCTCAGCCGCTCCCGGAGAAGCGGTTTTGATGTCGAGCCAGGAGGTTTCAACCACCTACATGCCCAGCACGACCCGTTACGTGACCATCGCCATTCCGCGCCAAGCGCTGGCGGACCGGCTGCCCGATCCTGAAGCCTCACTCATGCGGCTCATTCCAGCGGGTAACGAAGCGCTTCGCCTGCTAATGGGCTACCTCACGCTGCTGAACGGAGGCGACGTTTCGTTGAACGGCGCCGCGCTCGAATCCACGTTCGTCTCCCATATTTACGATTTGTGCGCTCTTGCTTTGAAGCCCACGCGGGACACTTTCGAGCAAGCCCAAGGTGGCATCAGGGCTGCGCGCCTCCATGCGATCAAGCAGGATATCCTCGCTCATCTTGGCGATGCCGGGCTCACCCTGGGCGCCGTGGCCGCGCGGCAGGGCGTCAGTCCCCGTTATGTAGCGATGCTGTTCAAGCCCGAGGGCATTACCTTCTCTGAGTTTCTGCTATCGGAGCGGTTGGCGCGGGCGCATGGCATGCTGAGCGATACCCGTTTCGACGGCTATGCGGTTGCCCAGATCGGCTATGAGGCGGGGTTCGCCGATCTTTCCTATTTCAACCGCTGTTTTCGCAAGCGGTACGAGCAGACCCCGTCGGACGTGAGAGCGGCAACCCGGCGCCTTCGCTGATGAGAATCGCGAGCCAGCCCCGGCATCGCATACTGCCTAAATAAAGGTTTAGTTCTTTTATGCTACCGGAGCTTATGCGGCGCTGCTGCCGCCCTCTTGGGTGGTTGCGCGGGTGTGCAGCTGTATTTGCCGGAAGGAAAATGTATTATGAAAAGCATAAGCGGGCGGAACCCGGACGCATATCTTGCTGACACCGGGAGAAATGCCCGCCGCGGCTTTGGCTTGCACTACCTGAGGAGCGTCGGCGCGAAGATATATGCTATTATTGTGTTGTGTTTTCTTACATTTGTCGGGATCGACGCTTACCAGATGTGGTCGGCCAAGCTCGGCCTTGAAAGCCAGCGGCGAACCGAGATCAAGCACCTGACCGAGGTGGCGCGCGCTGCTGTGCAGGAGGAATACGCCGCTAGCCAGGCCGGCTCGATTAGCGTCGAAGAGGCCAGGGAGCGGGCCGCGGCAAGGATCGCGGGCTTGCGCTATGGGCAGGACGGCTACTTCTGGATTATCGATCATTCGAAACTGGTGATGCTTCCGCCAAGGCCCGATCTTAATGGCCGGGATCTGGGCGCTATCAAGGATCCCCATGGCAAGGAGATTTTGGTTGAGGCCAACAAGGTCGCCTCGCGCGATGGGCAAGGCTACGTCGATTATGAATGGCCGCGCCCAGGCCAGTCGCAGCCGGTTCCGAAGATAACCTATGTCGTTGCATTCGAGCCTTGGGGCTGGGCGATCGGCTCGGGCGCCTATATCGACGATATTCACGCGCAAATATGGGCGCAGGTGAAGCAAGATCTCACGATTCTCCTGCTTGGCCTGATCGCCTGCGGCGCGATTACATTCCTGGTCGCGCGGGGTCTGTCGCGGGCGCTTAGGTCGATAGCCGCGGTGACAGGCGAACTTGCCAAGGGCAACTTCGCCGTTGAAGTGCCCGGCGCGGACCGCACCGATGAAATCGGAAAAATTTCGCGGGCCATGCAACGCATGACAGCGAATCTGCACGCGACCGCGGAAGTGGCCGACGCTATCGCGCAAGGCGACCTCACCGTGGAAGCCAAGCCGCTGTCGGACAAGGACACGCTGGGGCTGGCCCAGCAGCGCATGGTCGAAAAGCTGCAAAATGTGGTAAGGGACGCGCTGGCGGCGGCCGGGAATGTGTCGTCCGGCAGTCAGGAAATGTCTCTCAGCGCCAGCGTGCTATCGGCGGGCGCCTCGGAACAGGCGTCGGCGGCCCAGGAGGCTTCCTCGGCCATGGAGGAGATGGCCTCCAACATCAAGCAAAATGCCAGTAATGCGAGCCAGACCGAGAAGATAGCGCGGCAGTCGGCGGCCGGCGCCGAATCGAGCGGCGAGGCTGTGGCCCGCGCCGTGCAGGCCATGCAGACAATCGCCCAGAAGATCACCATCGTGCAGGAGATCGCGCGCCAGACCGATCTTCTGGCCTTGAACGCGGCGGTGGAAGCGGCTCGTGCGGGCGAGCACGGCCGTGGCTTCGCGGTGGTGGCCTCGGAGGTAAGAAAGCTAGCCGAGCGCAGCCAGACCGCGGCCCAGGAAATCCGCGCGCTTTCCGGCCAGACCGTGTCGGTAGCCCAGCAGGCGGGCGAGATGCTGACCAAGCTCGTGCCTGAAATCAAAAAGACAGCGCAGCTTGTGGAGGAGATCAGCGCGGCTTGCCGCGAGCAGGATGTGGGCGCCGATCAGGTGAACCAGGCGATTCAGCAGCTCGACAAGGTGATCCAGCAGAATGCGAGTTCCTCCGAGCAGCTGTCGGCGACCTCCGAGGAGCTGGCGGGACAGGCCGAGCAGTTGCAGGAGAGCATCTCCTTCTTCGACATCGGCGACGGCCGGAGGCAGGCGGCTGGCGCTCCTGCCGCGGCGAAGTTCCGCGGCGGGCACATAGCGGCGGGCAAGGCCGCGAAGCGCCCCCTCGCGCCTGCGCAGGCCAAGCAGCCGCTCCACAAGGAGCGCAATCCGGGCGCCAGTGCTGCCGCTCCCAACGGCGTCGCGCTCGATCTTAACGGGCACGACGGCCACGACGCCGAGTTCGAGCGGTACTAGGCCGGCAAAGGTTCGGGAGGCGGCGTACAGGGACTTGCCTGCCCGGACCCCGTTTGTATTAAGGCGCCATGGTAAGGCATGGCGCCTTTTCAGGAATTTAATAGGCGCCGTTCTTTTCGGTAAGACGCGGAAAACACACGGAAGTTTTTGAGCTCGGGGTTAATCCGCGAACTGCGAATATATTTAACGGTATTCTGGAAACGCGGAATCCGGCCAAGAAACCGCAAAAGATCCGCAAAAAGTGGCGGGCGATAAATATCGAATTCTGGCGTTTACCACGCCCGCATTAATCAAGCCGCGACGGCTTACGCTCTTCACTCATTCTTAAGACATACGAATTGGCGCATTGCGCCGGTCACGCCATGGGCGCCGGCCGTTGCCAAATGCTCCTTATCTTCTTCCATCAGAAAAAGTGTTGTTCCGAGCAGGATAATTTGTGGCCGCGCTTAAGGCGCGATTTAACTGGTTTGTTCTACCAAGGATCGCTAACGCAGCCTCGCACACGCGTAGGTGGCGCTCGCAGCCGAGGCCCCGGAGCCGAAGCAACTTTGGACCAGTCAAACCGGAAAGAAGAGCCTGAATTATGCGTGCTACCATAAAACTCAAACTCGGCACCGCTTTCGGCGCCGTCATACTGCTTGCGGGAGCGGCCGGCTGGATCGGCATCTCCAAACTCTCGACCATCAACGATGGCATGAAAAGTATGCTGAGCGGCCCGGTCGCTCGCGGGAATGCCGAGCAGGAACTTGAACTCGCCTTCCTCAATAGCGTCCGAAAAGAAAAAAATATCGTGATGCTGCAGGATGCGACTCAGATCAAGCAGATCGAGGATGCCATTCAGCAAGACCGCAAGGACGCATTTAATAGCTTGGAGAAACTTAATAACAATACCGATGCAGAAAACCGGGCTAGATTGATTTCTATCCGTGACACAATTTCAAAATATTTTGCAATGCAAGACAAGATCATGGCCTTTGGCCGGCACGATACCAACCAGGAAGCTTGGCATCTGTCGGATACCGACGAAAAAGCGGCACTTGAAGAAATGTTTGGCTCGATGCGCCAGCTTCGCGACCACCTCAACGAACAGCCGCGAAGCCCTGCCATCCTAACCGCCAGCACGGCCGTGAACGAACTGTTGTCAAACTTGGCACAGTTAAAGATAGAGGAACGCAACTCCTTCATGGAACTCACCGACGCGGGAACGGCAGCGATTCTTCAACGGGTCGATAAGGCGCTCGAAAACGCTATCGTTCAAGGCGAAACGCTCCGCAAGCTAACCGATGGTCAGGACCGTGCGCTGGTGGACCAATTCTTCCAGAGCCTGGAGAAATGGCGCCCAATCTACAAGAAGGTAGCCGATTTATCGTCTGAGAATTCGAAATCGAATGCCGCTCAACTGTCGTCCGTTGACAACAAGAAGCTTGCCGATGAGTTGCACGGGGCGCTGACGGAGCTTAACAGGATCAACAGCGAAGAAATGAAGAAAGTGGTGGCGGGTGCCCAAGCTTCTTACGATAGCGCCCAGCAAACGCTCTTCGTGGCCGTCCTGGCTTCGATACTGATCGGGCTGGCAGCTGCGTCTTGGTTGGCGCTTGGTATAAGCGGGGGACTGCGCCGCGCCGTGGGGCTTGCCGATGCGGTCGCGAAAGGCGACCTCAGCCAGCAGGTCAGTGCGAGCAGCGATGACGAGATCAAGGACTTAATCGACGCCCTGAATCGCATGACGGGCAATTTGCGCGCCACCGCGAAAGTGGCGGATGCCATAGCCGGGGGCGATCTGACCGTCGAGGCCAAGCCGCTCTCGGACAAGGACACGCTGGGCCTGGCCCTCAAGGGTATGGTTGAGAAGCTGCGGGTCGTGGTGAGCGATTCGCTTGGCGCCTCCGCCAACGTCTCCTCGGGCAGCCAGGAAATGTCGGCCAGCTCCAACCAATTGTCGTCGGGTGCCACGGAGCAGGCGGCTGCAGCCGAGGAGGCTTCCTCGTCCATGGAGCAGATGGCGGCCAACATCAAGCAGAACGCCGACAATGCAGGCCAGACCGAGAAGATAGCGCGCCAGTCGGCGGCCGACGCCGAGTCTGGCGGCCAGGCCGTGGCCCGCGCCGTCACCGCGATGCAGACCATCGCCGAGAAGATCACCATCGTGCAGGAGATCGCGCGCCAGACCGACCTCTTGGCTCTGAACGCGGCCGTCGAGGCAGCCCGGGCCGGCGAGCACGGCCGTGGCTTCGCGGTGGTGGCTTCGGAGGTAAGAAAGCTTGCCGAGCGCAGCCAGACGGCGGCGCAGGAAATCGGCGCGCTTTCAGGCCAGACCGTGTCGGTGGCCCAGCAGGCGGGCGAGATGCTGACCAGGCTTGTGCCCGACATCAGGAAAACCGCGCAGTTGGTCGAAGAGATCAGCGCGGCTTGCCGCGAGCAGGATGTGGGAGCCAGTCAGGTGACACAGGCCATCCAGCAGCTCGATCAGGTCATCCAGCAGAATGCCAGCGCCTCGGAGGAGCTGTCGGCTACTTCGGAGGAGCTGGCGTCGCAGGCCGAGCAGTTGCAGGAGAGCATCTCCTTCTTCCGCATCGGCGACGGCCAGAGGAGGTTCGCTGGCGCCGGAACGGCGGCGGGTACACCCGCCAAGGCGGCGAAGGTTCACGTCGCGCACATGCAGGCAGGCAAGCCCGCCAAGCCCGCGAAACGCGCCCCGGCGCCCGCGCAGGCCAAGCAGCCGCTCTACAAGGAGCGCAACCCGGGCGCCAGTGCCTCTAATGGCAACGGTAACGGCATCGCGCTCCATCTTGACGGGCAAGACGCCCAGGACGGCGAGTTCGATCGGTACTAGGCCGGCAAAGGTTCGGGAGGCGGCGGAAGGCCGGACTGCCAGCGCCAGCCCCGCCGCCACCCAGCCGTCAACATCGAATCATGAGGAGAAACAACACCATGCGCATGAACGCCGAACAGCAATCCCCCCTCCCCCCGCCGGCCATAACCGGCGCGATTGCGAAAGAGGCAGCGAAAACCGCGGGCGCGGAAAAACAGTTCGTCACCCTCAATATCGACCGCGAAATCTTTGCGATCCCGGTCGATGGGGTGCATGAAATCCTCGACATGCAGCCGGTGTTCCGCATCCCGGAGGCGCCCGCCTACATGATGGGGCTCATCGATTGGCGCGGCCGCAGCGTGCCCGTGCTCGACCTGCGCGCGAAGCTCGGCCTGCCGTCCATTCCGCCCACGCCAACCACCCGCATCCTGGTGCTGGAGGTGAGCATTGCCGGCCGGCCGCTGGTGCTGGGGCTCGTGGCCGACCGCGTCATCGAGGTGCTGTCCTTCAGCGCGGGCGAAATCGAGCCGGCGCCGGAAATCGGCGTGCGCTGGCGGTCGGAGTATATCAGCGGCGTCGGCCATCGCGACGCAAGCTTCGTCATCATTTTCGACCTTGCCAGGCTGTTCCGCGATGAGGAAGCCCTGGCGCTGACGGGGGCTTGCCTGGCCGGACCGGAAGCGGCGGCTTGAAATCTAGGGCGTTCCATGGCTGGGCGCCGACCGGCGTGACGTAACCTGCGCCGCTTAGCAAGAATTGTGTCAGTGTTCCATAGACGTCATCCCGGAAACGCCAACGGCGTTATCCGGGAGCGTTACAAAGGCCTGCGCCCTTGAAGGTTCAGGATATGCAGCAAGCGCCGTTCTTGTATTACTGGTGCGAAACTACTTTACGAGAGCCAGTATAATTAATGGACGCGCTTAAGGTTATACTTAACTGATTTGCTCTATCAGAGATTGCAGTGCGAACCAAACCTTTGCGCTACCGGCGGCATCGATAGTTTCAACCTCGAATGTGCGCTGGACCCTGCCAATCGATGAGAAACGGAAAGAAAGTCCCCAACCATGCGATTTACCATAAAAATGAAACTGGCGAGCGCCTTCGCCGCGATCATCCTGTTATCGGGGGTCGCGGCCTGGGTTGGAACGAATAGTCTCGCCACCATCGACGAAAATCTCAAGGCGCTGCTTGCCGGACCTGTCACTCGGCTGAATAAGATCAGCGATATCAACACCACCTTCCTTAACATGATCAGGCTCGACAAGAACGTCGTCATGTCGACTGACGCGAATGAAATAAAGGGCTTCCAGGAGTCCGCACGGCAGGCGCGAAAAGACCTGTTAGCCAAGGTGGAAGAATTTGGGCATGACGTTAGTAAAGAAAATCGGGAAAAATTCGAGGATATTCGCCAGAGCGTTTCGCAATACGTGCCTATTGAGGAGAAAATCTTCGAATTAGGCAGTCACGACACCAACGCCGAGGCGCGGGCTCTCTCCGAAGCGCAGGGGCAGACGGATGACCTGGCGGGCCTGCTTCGCCAGCTCCACGAACGCCTCGCCGCGCGGGAGCCTGCACCGGAGGTCCAGAGCGCCAGCGCCGCCACGTTCGAGCTGATTAAGCAGCTCGAAGATCTCCACATGGACGAGCGCAACATGATGATCGCTACCACGGACGCCGAGATGGCGCCAATCCAACAAAAGCTTAAAGCGGGTGTCTCGGCGATTGCCAAGCTTCGCAACTCCTTCCGGCGCTTGCCCGATGCCGAGGATCGTGCGTTGGCGGAGCAATTCTTCGAGCGCTTCGACAAGTGGCTGCCCACCCACGAAAAGGTCGTCGCCCTGGCTGCCGAAAACTCCATGACAAAGGCCAGCCAGCTTTCGATGGGCGAAGGCAAGAAGATCGGCGACAAGATCGGCGTGCAAGTCGCGGGGATGAGCGCAAATCTTACTAAGGATCTGGACGCGGCCAAGGGAGAAGCCGAAGGCGTTTACAACAATGCGCGCCAAATGCTGATCGCGGCCATTGCCATCACCATCGTGATTGGCGTCGCCGCCGCCCTTTGGATGTCGCTTAGCATCAGCCGCGGGCTTAATCGCGCGGTGACCCTCGCTAACGCCGTCGCCGGAGGCGATCTGAACCAGAAGGGTGAGATCCAAAGCAACGACGAAATCAAGGATCTTATCACCGCGCTTAACAGCATGGTCGAGAAGCTTCGGAGCGTGGTGAGCGATGCGCTGAACGCTTCCAGCAACGTCTCCTCGGGCAGCCAGGAAATGTCGGCCAGCTCCGAGCAATTGTCGTCGGGCGCCACCGAGCAGGCGGCGGCGGCCGAGGAGGCTTCCTCGTCCATGGAGCAGATGGCGGCCAACATCAAGCAGAACGCCGACAACGCAGGCCAGACCGAGAAGATAGCGCGCCAGTCGGCGGCCGACGCAGAGTCCGGCGGCCAGGCCGTGGCCCGCGCCGTCACCGCGATGCAGACCATCGCCGAAAAGATCACCATCGTGCAGGAGATCGCACGCCAGACCGATCTTCTGGCGCTGAACGCGGCGGTCGAGGCAGCCCGGGCCGGCGAGCACGGCCGTGGCTTCGCGGTGGTGGCTTCCGAAGTGCGGAAACTCGCCGAGCGCAGCCAGACGGCGGCGCATGAGATCGGCGCGCTTTCGGGCCAGACCGTGTCGGTGGCCCAGCAGGCGGGCGAGATGCTGACCAGGCTCGTGCCCGACATCAAGAAGACCGCGCAGCTGGTGGAGGAGATCAGCGCGGCCTGCCGCGAGCAGGATGTGGGCGCCAATCAGGTGAGCATGGCTATCCAGCAGCTCGACCAGGTGATCCAGCAGAACGCCGCCGCCTCCGAAGAGCTGTCGGCCACCTCGGAAGAACTGGCGGGACAGGCCGAGCAGTTGCAGGAGAGCATCGCCTACTTCCGCATCGGCAACGAGGCGCGAGGCGGCAGGACGGCCGCGGCGGGCACGCGGGCAATGTCAGCCGCGCCGGGTATCCACGTTGGCCATATAACGAAAACCGCCAAAGCGGCGCCCGCCAAACGCGCGGCAGGGGCGGCGAAGGCCAAGCAGCCGCTTTACAAAGAGCGCAACCCCGGCGCCAGCGCCGCCGCTCCCAACGGTGTCCCGCTCGATCTTAACGGGCACGACGCCCACGACGCCAACTTCGAGCAGTACTAAGCCGGGAAAGGTTCGGGGGGCGGCGGAAGGCTGGAGTATGCCAAGTTCTTGGCTGACCCAGCCCCGCCGCCCCCCGGCCATCAACATGGAACCATGAGGAAGAAGCATTACCATGCGCACGAATGCCGGCCGGCAATTGCCGCCTGCCCCGCCCGCCATGACCCGCACAGAGGAAGCCCTGGCGCTGATGGGACTTGCTTGGCCGAACCGGCGGCGGCTTGAAAGCTGAAGCGCCGGCGTCGCGCGCAGCCGATGAGAACCGTGACTTTCGCGCGCGCCCATCTGTATAATGCTGCTCGCCGTATGTTTTGGCCGTTCCCCGTCATCGCGAGTTTCGCACCGGCCGAGGGCCGCCACGGGAACGGGTGCCCTCATGAAGGCAGGAGCTGCGCCGGCGTTTTCAGGAGATGAGGCATGCCCACGGAACTTCTGACGGTCTTGAAAGCGGCAGAGGCCGCCGCGCACTGGCACAGCAGCCACAAGCGCAAGGGCGCTGCCGCCGAGCCCTATATCAACCATTTGATCGAGGTTGCGACGCTGGTTGCGGAAGCGACAGATGGGCAAGACCCGCATCTTGTTGCCGCGGCATTGCTGCACGATGCCGTGGAAGACCAGAATATTCCGCTAAGCCAAATCGCTTCTATGTTTGGAGACGATGTTGCGGCACTTGTCGGCGAGGTGACCGACGACAAGTCGCTGCCGAAGCTGGAGCGGAAGCGGTTGCAGGCCGAGCACGCGCCGCATAAGTCCAGCAGAGCCAAGATCTTGAAGCTTGCCGATAAAATCAGCAATGTGCGCGCGCTCGCGGCGAGCCCTCCGACGGATTGGACGTTGGAGCGGCGGCGCGAATACGTGAGCTGGGCCCGCGATGTTGTTGCCGCCCTTGGCGACGCATGCCCTCACCTCCAACAGCAATTCGAGCTGGCCACCCAGCAGGCTGATCGCTCGCTCGAAGGCTCAGCCTGAGGCAGCGGGCGGCGGTTCCGCCCGGCTCAAATTATACGGAATCCGGTTGAATGCTTTAGCGAAAGACCTCACTCTGTCTCTCTCCCCGAGGGGAGAGAGGACCCCATAACTTCCGCTGCGGGTAGTTCAAGCGTTCCTTCTCCCCTTGGGGAGAAGGACAGGATGAGGGGGGATTTCGTGAAGCATTCAGCCGGATTCAATATTACGCTACCTCTTTGGGCACGGCCTTGCGCACACTAACCCGAAGTTCCCCGGGTCAAGATAAAAAAGCCCCTTACGTTTCAATCTGTTGTAATTGAAACGGGCGGCGCAGCGGTGTCTGCACCGCGATTGCCGCGGCAAGATCGAGGGCTTGCCGCTGCTTTGGGTTGGGCCGTGTGGTGAGGGTGAAGGTTCCCTCGCCGGACTAACGGAAAGCGTCGCGCCGGTAATTGACGAACGTCCTGCCCGCCATCGATGTTCTCGGCGAGCAGAAATTTTTGAAGCAAGGAAAGCAGCCCGTCCCTTGCCAGAAGCATTTGCTCGATGGTTTGCCGTGGCGCCTTTTTTCTAGCCTGCTGAAGCTTTTATCCGGAGACTGAACCGCTCGCACGAGGCCATTGCCGTGAGATAGATGCCGTGTTCGGCGCAGATGCCGTCGTCCTTGCGCACCGAAGCGTAACCAGAACTGAGCGAAGTCAGCCCCTTGAAGGTGGCTTCGATATATTCGGGCGAGTTGCAGAAGTGGCGGCAATCCGCGCACCGCCCCTCGCCCAATGCTGTTTTGCCGGCCATGGTTCCGCCCTACTGGCCCAAGTTCGCCCAGTGGCTGCCGAACACGAGGACCGACAGTATGTAGCCAAGGGTCACATTGATCACGACGCCGCCCGTGAAGGCAATGAACGGCTTAGTTCCGGCCGACGCCAGCTCACGGAACCGCGTCGTCAGACCGATGGAGAAGAAGCAGAAAATGAAGGCCCAGGTGCGCAGATCCTTGATCGGTGCGACCATCTTGGGCGCCACAACCTTATTGAAGTCCGCCATCGTGTAGCCGGACGCCACGACCGTCACCAAAATCGATGCCAGAAGGAAGCCGATCACGAATTTCGGGAACCGCCACCAGATTTCGGCCGCTTGCGGCTTGGCGCCGCCCGGCGCGGCTTCCCATTGCGTCGTGGCGATAATGGCCAACACAAAAGCCCAGATGCCTATCCAGATGTCGCGGCCGACCACCTTCATCAGCGTAAATGCCTGTACGGACTGTTCGGCAGTGCCGCTGATGCCAGCCACATGGCCTGCCAGATTGCCATAGGATTGCGCCGCGGCGAGACCGGCCGCATCCGCGAACTCGGACGTGCCGATCCAGGCGCCCGCAACACCGGTCGGCAAACCGAGAAAACGGGATACCAGCGGCAAAAAGAAGATCATGACGATCGCCCAGACGATGACCAGGGTAATGGCGATCGGTGCATGCTCCTTCTTGGCCCCGACCGCCCCGGCTATGGCAATGGCGCCCGAAACGCCGCACACTGCGCCGCCAACGCCCATGGTGGCTGCGAGCCGCCGGTCGAGGTTAAAGCGGCGCGCGAAGAAGTAGATGGCCAGGAAAGTAACAATGGATACTATGGAAGCCTGTAGGATGGCCACCGGCCCGGCCCAGACGATAAGGGTGAAAGGCAGCGTTGCGCCCAGGAGCACGATACCGGTCTTGATGTAGTACTCGACCCGGAAGCCCGTATCCATCCAGCGCGGCAGGCCGATCAAGTTGGAGATCAGCAATCCGAGGGCCAACGCAACCAGCGGAGGCTCCAGATTGTAGGCATGGGCCTGATCCCAGGCGCCGATCATGAAAATGATGATCGACATCACATAGATGAAGATAAATGAGGGAATGAACTCGCCGAGTTTCATTCCCATGACGCGCACGCTGACCGAGAAGATCACCAGCCAGAGAATAAACTGGGCAGCATATTGCGCGAGGTGCCCGGTGAAATGGCTGACTAGCCCGTCCAGCGTGGACCATTTCGCCGGCGTGATGGCGATCCACTTGATCGTGCTGCCGTTGGCAAAGAACAAGTATGCGACGACAACAATGGCGAGCCCGAGCCAGACTGCCCACCAATCCTCCTTGAGGTAGAATTCGCTAAGAAGTGACCGGCGTCCGCAGCCGGTACCCGACGCTTGATTGGGAGCCATTTTATTCCCCTCCTCCCGTTAAACAACGCGTCACCGTATCGCAAAACTGGCTGTCTTGGCAACGGCTCGCAAAAATTTTTCAAACGCGCCGATTGTTTTCAAGTATCTTAATGTTCGCAACCGAGACTGTAAATAGGATACGTTGGCGCAGGCAAAAAAGTGCGCCTGCCCTACTGCAGATGGCATTACAATGACGCTCTGCCGGCCCTACGCCGCGTGGATGTTCAGCGTGCGGTGGTCGAGGGCGGCGGCGATGAGGGCCTTGGTGTAGTCCGTCTTTGGCCGCTCGAAGATTTCGGCGGTCGGCCCCTCCTCGACCACAACGCCGTTCCGCATCACCATCACGTAGCTCGCGAGCGCGCGCATCACCTTGAGGTCGTGGCTGATGAAGAGGTAGGCGAGGCTGCGCTTTTTCTGGAGATCGCGCAGGAGGTCGACGATTTGCGCCTGCACCGATACGTCGAGCGCGCTTGTCGGCTCGTCCAGCATGAGGAATTTCGGCTGCAAAATCATAGCGCGCGCGATGGCGATGCGCTGGCGCTGGCCACCAGAGAACTCATGCGGATAGCGGTCCTGCCAATCGGGATCGAGCCCGACCTCGATCATGGCGGCGGAGACGTGCTCGCGCCGCTCCTCGGGGGTGAGGCCGGGCTGCTGGATCAGCAAGCCTTCCTCGATGATCTGCCCGACCGAAAGCCGTGGGCTAAGCGAGCCGTAAGGGTCCTGGAACACGATCTGCATCTCGCGGCGCAAAGGCCGCATCTCCGCCGACTTAAGCCCGTCAATGCGCTTGCCAACGTAAGCGATAGGCCCCTCGCTTGAGACAAGCCGCAGCAGCGCGAGGCCAAGCGTGGTTTTGCCCGAGCCGGACTCGCCAACGATGCCCAGCGTTTGGGCTCCGCGAAGTTTAAAGGAGACGCCGTCCACCGCCTTGATATGGGAGACGGTGCGGCGCAAAAAGCCCTGCTTCACCGGGAACCAGACCTTGAGGTGCTCGGCTTCCAGGATCACCGGCGCTTTCATGTCGATTTGCGGCGGCTCGCCCTTTGGCTGCGCTTCCAGCAGCCGCTTGGTGTAGGGATGCTTGGGCGCGGTGAAAACCTCTTCGGCCGGGCCGCGCTCGACCACCTCGCCGTCCTTCATCACGCAGGTGCGGTTCGCCATCTTCCGCACGATGCCGAGATCGTGCGTGATGAGCAGCAGAGCCATATGCAGCTCGCGCTGCAGGTCTTTCAGAAGATCGAGGATTTGCGCCTGGATGGTCACATCGAGCGCGGTCGTCGGCTCGTCCGCGATGAGCAGATCGGGCTCGTTCGCCAGCGCCATGGCGATCATCACGCGCTGCCGCTGGCCGCCCGAGAGCTGGTGCGGGTATGCGGAAAGCCGGCTTTCCGCGTCGCGGATGCCAACTTTCTCCAAAAGCTCCAGCGTCCGCTGCCGGGCCGCGCCGTTCGACATGCCGCGGTGGATTTTCAGGACCTCGCTCACCTGCGTCTCGACCGTATGCAGCGGATTGAGCGAGGTCATCGGCTCCTGGAAAATGATGGAGATGCGGTTGCCGCGAACGTGCCGGATCTCGGATTCCGTGGCGCGCAGCAGGTCCTTGCCTTCAAGAAGGATCTCGCCCGTGGGGTGATGCGCGCCCGGAGGCAGCAATCGCAGGATCGAAAGCGCGGAGACCGTTTTGCCGGAGCCCGACTCGCCCACAAGCGCAACCGTTTCGCCTTTCTGAATGTCGAACGAAACGTTGCGTACCGCGAGCACGCCCGGCGCCGAGGCTGGAAAGCGGACGCTTAGATTTTTAACTTCAATCAACGGAGCCATTTATAAGCTTGCCTCTTTGCGTCCAAAACGGACTAAGACCCCCTCACCCCCACCCTCTCCCCAAGGGGAGAGGGAGCTGGCTGCGACCTCTTTACGAGGTGAGAGGACAATTTTGGCGTCCTCTCTCCCCTTGGGGAGAGAGACAGAGTGAGGGGGTCTACCCGAATTTCTTTGCCCTACGGAACACGCGCACATCCTAAGCACCGGGCGCGGAGAGATCGCGCATGGTTTTGCGCGGATCGAGCGCGTCGCGGACTGCCTCGCCCACGAACACGAGCAGGCTGAGCATCAGCGCGATCGTGAAGAAGGCGGTGAGTCCGAGCCACGGCGCTTGCAGGTTCTGCTTGCCTTGCTGAAGCAACTCGCCCAGCGAAGGCGAGCCTGGCGGCAGGCCGAAGCCCAGATAATCGAGGGCGGTCAGCGCGGCGATTGCACCGTCGAGAATGAAGGGGAGAAAGGTTACGGTCGCCACCATCGCGTTCGGCAGCAAGTGCTTGAACATGATCTGCCGGTTGGACAAGCCCAGCGCGCGCGCGGCGCGCACATATTCGAAATTCCGGCTGCGCAAGAACTCGGCGCGCACCGGCCCAACGAACGCGGTCCATTCGAAAAGCAGCATGATCCCCAGCAGCGTCCAGAAGCTCGGAGCGAGAATGGCGGACAAGATCAGCAATATGTAGAGGCGCGGCAGCGAGCCCAGGATCTCGATGAAGCGCTGCAGCAAGAGATCGGTCCAGCCGCCGAAGAAGCCCTGCACCGCGCCGGCCGTTACGCCTACGGCCGCCGAGAAAACGGTCAGGATCAAGCCGAACATCACGGAGATACGGAAGCCGTAGATCACGCGCGCGAGCACATCGCGGCCCTGGTCGTCGGTGCCGAGCAGATTGTCCCAGGAAGGCGGCGCGGGTGCCGGAACCGGCAGGTCGAGCTTGATCGTGCGGTAGCTGTAAGGGATGGGCGGCCAAACCACCCAGCCACCCTTTTCGCGAATGAACTGCTGCACGGCGGGATCGCGGTAATCGGCTTCCGTCTCGAACTCGCCGCCGAACTGCTTCTCCGTGTACATCTTAAAGATCGGCATGTAGATACGCGCCGTCATATTTCACGAGGAACGGCTTATCGTTCGCGATGAACTCGGCGAACAGCGTGATGAGGAACAGCGCCGTGAAAATGATGAAGCTATAATAGCCGCGTTTGTTCGCCTTGAACGCACGTAATCGGCGCGCGTTCAGCGGCGAAAGCTTGAACCGGGGGCGGGCAGCAAGTGCTGGGCTGGTTGTTGCCGCGGCGATGTCAGCGGGGGCGGAGCGGTCTACTTTTACATCCATGCCTCAGACCTCCCGCCGAAAGCTATAGTTGTCCCCGCGAAGTTCGCGGAGGTGGGAGACGTTTCGAGGGCCTGCCAAACGCGACGCTTGTACCCCCTCACCCTGTCCCTCTCCCAATGGGAGAGGGAACGCCTGAACTGAGCACGGAGCGCGCAACAACGTCCCCTCTCCCGTTGGGAGAGGGACAGGGTGAGGGGTAATGCCCTTAATGTGGTCCGCTTCCCAGGCCATATCCTCAGACCTCCCGCGTCTCGAAATCGATCCGGGGATCGACCCAGGTGTAAACGAGGTCGGACAACAGGTTCAGCAGCAGCCCCATCGCCGAGTAAATGTAAAGCGTTGCAAACACGACCGCATAATCCCGGTTGAGGATCGATTCAAACGACAGCCGCCCAAGCCCATCCAACGAGAAAATCGTTTCGAGCAGCAGCGAGCCGGTGAAAAAGGCGCCGATAAATGCGGACGGGAAGCCCGAGATCACAAGCAGCATGGCGTTGCGGAACACGTGGCCGTAAAGCACGCGCGTCTCGGTCAGCCCCTTCGCCCGCGCCGTCATCACATATTGCTTGCGGATCTCGTCGAGGAACGAGTTTTTGGTCAGGAAGGTGATGGTGGCGAGCGAGGAAACCACCATGGCCGTGATTGGCAAGGTCAAATGCCAGAAATAGTCCACGATCCTCGCGGGCCAGCTCATTTCGTGCCAATTGTCGGAGACGAGGCCGCGCAGAGGGAACCAATCGAGGAACGAGCCGCCGGCGAAGATCACGATCAGGAAAATCGCGAACAAGAAGCTCGGGATGGCATAGCCGACGGTGATGACGGTGCTCGTCCAGATATCGAATCTGGTGCCGTCCATCACGGCCTTGCGCACGCCGAGCGGGATCGCGATTCCGTAAGTCAGCAGCGTCAGCCAAAGGCCCAGCGAAATCGAGACCGCCATCTTCTCCTTGATGAGCTTCAGCACGCTCACATCGCGGAAATAGCTCTGGCCGAAATTGAAGGTCAGATAATTCTTCATCATCAGCAGAAAGCGCTCGGCTGGCGGTTTGTCGAAACCGAACTGCTTTTCGAGGCTCTTGATAAGCTCTGGGTCGAGGCCGCGCGCGCCGCGGTAACGCGAGTTGGCGCCCCCATCGGCGCCAGGCTGAGCCATGCGCGAGAAGTCGCCGTTCGCCGCGCCGCCGATGCGTGAGGTTGCGTCGACGTTGGTGCCGTTCAGTTGCGCGATGATGCGCTCAATGGGGCCGCCCGGCGCAAACTGGATGATGATGAAGCTGAAAAGCATGATCCCAAGCAGCGTGGGAATCATCAGGGCTAAGCGGCGAAGGATATAGGCTGTCATAATCTCTTAGGTCTCGCTTGGGCGCTCCCGTTTGAGCCTAGCCATTTTCGCTTAACGGCCGGTGTTGGCAAGCCATCCACCGCAGAAAATGGCGCGAATTAAGGCTGGCGCCGTCGTGCCAGCGCGGGCCCGGATAGACTTAATCGATCACGGCGCGAAAGCCAGTTACAGCTTGGCAAGGTTAATTCGGCTTTTACGTCATCGCGAGGCGTTCCAGCGCCATGGCGATCCAGTAAAAATCGCATTGCTGCCGGGATGGCGGTTCGGATTGCTTCGCCGCGCTCGCGAGGATGCGGCATTCAATTGCCAAGCTTTGCGGCTTTTTCCTTATCGTACCACCAAGTATCCAGGACACCGTTGTCGTACTTAGCCTGCACCGTGGGCTGCGAATATTTATCCCAGGTTGCGATATGATGAACCGGTTTGTACCACTCGGGCACCCAGTAATGGCCGGCGCGCAAAACGCGGTCGATGGCGCGGCAGGCGGTGCGCAGCTCGTCGCGGGTTTTCGCGTTCAATATTTTCCCAATGAGCGCATCCACCACCGGATCGGCGATGCCGGACAAATTATAGCTGCCGTCCTGGCGGCCTGCCTCGCTGTTCCAATAGGCGCGCACTTCCGGCCCAGGCGTTGGTTGCAGCGAATAGCGTTGCGTGACGATGTCGAAATCGTAGCGGCGCATCCGCTCCTGCTCTTGGGCGGGGTCGATCCTGCGCAGCGAGGCCTTGACGCCGAGGTCGGTGAGTTTGCCGGCGTAAGGGCCGAGAATGCGCTCGGTTACGGGATCGTCGATCAGAAACTCGATGTCGAGCGTCTCGCCTTTGGCGTTTTTGCGCACGCCATCCTCAAGCTTCCACCCGGCGTCGTCGAGCAGCTTCGATGCGATGCGGATGCTGGGCCGGTAGCGCCCCGAAGCGTCGGTGACGGGCGATTTGTATGCCTCGCCAAAGACTTCGGGCGGCAGACGGTCCTTGAATGGCTCCAGAAGGCTCAGCTCTTCCGGGCTTGGCAAGCCTTCCGCCTTCATATCGGAATTCTCGAAATAGCTCGCGGTGCGGGTATAGAGCCCAAAAAACAGGGTCTTGTTCGTCCATTCGAAATCGAAGGCGGCGTCCAGGGCTTGGCGCACTCGCGGATCGGCGAGCTTTTCGCGGCGCGTGTTGATGAACATGCCCTGCGCGCCTGAAGGCCGGCCGTCGGGTAAGGTCAATTTCACGATCTGGCCGGAGCGGACCGCGGGAATATCGTATTCAGTCGCCCAGCTCTTCGAGGTGAACTCCTCGCGCAAATCGTAGGCCTTCGCCTTGAAGGCTTCGAGGCCAACGGCGCGGTCGCGGTAATATTCGAAGCGGATTTCATCGAAATTGTAGCGGCCGCGATTGACCGGCAGGTTCGCCGCCCAATAATCCGATCTGCGCTTATAGGTTACGAAGGTGCCTTGCCGGTAATCCGGGATCTGGTAGGGGCCCGAGCCAAGTGGCGGGTCCAGGCTCTCTTTCAGGAAGTCGTTGGCGGTGTAATACGCCTTCGAGAACACGGGCAGGGTTGCCACAAGCACCGGCAAGTCGCGCACGTTCTCGCCTTGGAACTGGTATTTCACGGTGTGCGGATCGAGCGCGGCCGCGCCCGCGACATCTTTCAACGAAAGCTGGAAGCGCGGATGCCCCTTCGTTTTCAGCGTCTCAAGGGTGAAGACAACGTCATCGGCGGTGACGGGCGTGCCGTCGCGGAACTTCGCCTCGGGGCGGAGATAGAACGTCACCGACATCTTATCGTCAGCCAACTCGGCGGATTCCGCGATGAGGCCGTAAACCGCGTCGGGCTCATCCTGCGCGCGGACCATGAGGGAATTGAAGAGGAGGCTCAGCCCCTCGGCGGGGTCGCCCCGCAAGATGTATTCGTTGAACTCGTTGAAGGTGTTGATCGAGCTTGTGGGCAGCGTTGCCAGGCGTCCGCCCTTGGGCGCGTCGGGGTTCACATACTCGAAATGCTGGAAGTCCGCCGGATATTTCAGATCGCCGAATGCCGAAAGCCCATGCCGGCGTTCGGAGGCGCTGGCCTCAGCCGCGGCACCGAATGTCACGGTAAGCAGCAGTGCCGTCATTGCGAGCGAAGCGAAGCAATCCAGAGGCAGCCAATGCGGGCGCTGTGCAAGCCGAACTGGATCGCCACGGCGCTGAAGTGCCTCGCGATGACGAAAGCGTCTCATACCAAATCCAGTTGATTGCTTCAGGGAGTCCCCCCTCATCCTGTCCTTCTCCCCGAGGGGAGAAGGGACGCCAGAATTATCCGCAGCGGCAATTCTAGGGTCCTCTCTCCCCGTGGGGAGAGAGACAGAGTGAGGGGGGCTTTTGCTGGAGCAAACAACCGGAACCGCTATCATTTCAGGCCATACTTCGCGGCGAGCGCCGCATCGAACCACCACACATCGGGAAAGCCTGTGGAAATCTTCGGCAGGGGATTGGGCGCTCCGAACTTATTCCAATAGGCGAGCCGCTCGTTGGCGGAGTGCCATTGGGGAATGGCATAAGCGTTCCAAAGCAGCACGCGGTCCAGCGCACGGCAGGCCGTCACGAGCGCGTCCCGGTTCGGCGCAAAAATGATCTTATCGACGAGCGCATCCACGGCTGGGTTCTTGATTCCCAAGGTATTGCGGCTGCCGGGCTGATCGGCCGCCGCCGATCCCCAAAAATCGCGCTGCTCGTTTCCTGGCGATTCCGATTGCGCAAACATGCCCACCACGATGTCGAAATCGAAGTTGTCCTCCCGCCGCTTCATCTCGGTGGAGTCGACAAGCCGTACCCTTGCGTCAATTCCGAGCCGCTTGAGGTTCTCAACGAACGGCAGGATCACGCGCTCGAAGGTTTCCTCGTCGATCAGAAATTCGACCGAGAGTTGCTCGCCCGCGCTGTTTTGCAGCTTGTTATCCACAACCGTGTAGCCCGCTTCCTTCAGCAGGTGCGCCGCGTCGCGGAGGTGAGTGCGAAAATCGGCAGGTGTTGCGTTGACCGGGTTCTTGTATTCCTGCGTGAAAACCTCGGGCGGGATCTTATCGCGCAGCGGCTCCAGGAGCGCCAGTTCCTCCGGCGATGGCAAGCCTTTCGCCGCCAGCTCCTGACCTTCGAAAAAGCTCGATGTTCTGGTGTATTGCCCGAAAAACAGGTTCTGGTTCGCCCACTCGAAATCGTAGGCCAGATTGAAGGCGCGGCGCACGCGCACATCCTGAAACTTCGGCCTCCGCAAGTTGAACGCGAAGCCTTGCATGGGCTTCGGCCGTTCAAGCTCCACCGCGCGCTTCACGACCCGCCCCTCCTTGAGCGCGGGGAAATCGTAGGCCGTGGCCCAAGCCTTTGCGCTCGTTTCGGTTCTGAAGTCGTATTGGCCCGATTTGAATGCCTCCATGGAGACGCTGCGGTCGCCGTAATACTGGAACTCGATCGTGTCGAAGTTATTCTGCCCGCGGCGGACGGGCAGATCTTTGCCCCAATAGTCCGGCACGCGCTCGAAGGCGATCCATTCGCTGGGCCGCACGGCTTTGATCTTGTACGGTCCGGAACCGAGCGGCGGCTCCAGCGTGGTCTTGGAGATGTCGCGCGGCTTGCCGTTGGTGTCTTTGCCGGTCCAATAGTGCTTTGGAAATATCGTAAGCTCGCCAACGATAAAGGGAAGCTCGCGGTTTCCCTTGGCGTCGAAGGTGAAGGTCACCTCCCGCTCGCCCGTCTGTTCTCCCTTGCTCACATTATGGTAATACTGGGCGTAGGCAGGGTGATAGGGAAGGCCGCTATTGGGGTCCTTGGCCTTAAGCGTCTCCATGCTGAAAATCACATCGGCGGGTGTGACAGGCTGGCCATCGTGCCATTTGGCGCCTTCACGCAGCTTGAAGGTGACTGAGCCGATGTCTGCCGGATAGCTGACCCACTCGCACAAGAGGCAATATTGGGTCGAGCTTTCCTCTTCGGACCGGGCCATCAAAGGCTCGTTGACAAAAGTTGAAACCCCCGGGGCGAGGTTGCCGCGAAAAACCGCGGGGTTCAGATTGTCGTAGGTTGCCGCGGACTGCAGCTTCACCGTTCCGCCTTTGGGGGCGTCGGGGTTGACGTAGTCGAAGTGCTTGAAATCCGCGGGATATTTCGGCGTGCGAATCAGCGAAAGCGCGTGATGTTTTTCGGGCTCCGCGCGTGCCGTCGAAAAGGAGGAGAGCGCTACGAGCAGGACTAGGGCAGTTCTGAAATTATAAGACATTGACGGCACCCGGTTTAATCGCTTGTGCGAACCTAACGGCCCCGCCGCGCCCATTCCACTTAAAGTTCTTTCATGCTTGACGGTTATTCCCGATTAGCCGGTCGCACCCGGGTTCAAGCCCCAAAAAAGAAAGCGGCTGGGAACCAGCCGCTTTTCCGAGGGAAAGCCAGAAGATTATTATCTAATACGGGAAGGCCCAGGCTTGCTTTCGACTTAGGTGCTTGAACTTAGCGCTTCGCCACCTGCTTACCGGGCATTGTCACGACCGCGATCTTGCCCTTGGACAAATTCTCGGTCCCGTCCGGATAGGCCATTTCGACCGCAACCCGCACACCGGCCATGAAAATAAGGCTAGCAACCACTGCCATCACGATTTTGTTCACGCTAAATCCGTTCATTCCTACCCCTGCTCGATTGGTGCGCTTGGCGCTGTGTTTCTTGTATCGATGCTGAGCTTTTCGTATCGAAAGCTTCTGGAGGAGATTGAACTACACGAAAGCGTGTATGTCAAGATGTCGCTGCGGCGCGATGTCGCAGGTACCCCTAAGTCGAGAAAATGAAAGCTTATTTTTCGACGGAGATAACGCGTGTTTTGACGGGCGCGCGGTGCATGAGGTCGTCAATCCGCGATTTTTCGCGCCGGAACTCTGACAACAGCCGGCCCTGCAGCTGGCGGCTGCGCGGGATTTTAATCGAGAGCGGGTTTGTGAAGCGGTTGTTCACCAGCACCTCGTAGTGGACGTGCGGCCCTGTGGACATACCGGAATTACCGAGATAGCCGATTATCTGGCCTTGCCGCACCTTGACGCCTTTCACGACGCCTTCCGCGAATCGAAGCATGTGGCCGTATGCCGTTCTGTATCCGTTTGCGTGCCGGATACGGACATAATTGCCGTAGCCGCCCTGGCGCCCGGCGACCTCGATCGTGCCATTGCCGGCGGCCATGATTGGCGTTCCAATTGGGGCCGCCCAGTCCACGCCCGAATGCAGCTTCAAGGTCTTGAGTAGCGGGTGCCTGCGGTAACCGAAACCCGAGGTGAGGCGCGCGGACCTAACCGGCATTCGCATAAGGAACTTCTTAGCGTTCGATCCCTTATCGTCGTAATAATCCACAATGCTGTCGGGCGTGCGGAAGCGGTAATATCCATGTGTTTCCCCGCCGATATTGACTAAGGCATACAGGAGTTCGCCCGGTTTTTCCGCCCCGCCTTCATCCTGCGCGAGGTCGTAGAATAGCTCGAAACTGTCGCCGGCTTTCACGCGCTGTTTGAAGTCCACATCGTAGGAGTGGATTTTCAGGAATTTTGTTATGAAATCGTCCGGAAGCCCCTGCGCCTTGGCCGCGCGATAGGTGCTGAGATAGACGCTCGCACGCTCGCCAGTGTTTTCGTCCGAATCTGCTTCGGGCTGCACCGGCTTATCGCTTGGAACGTAGCCGCCTTCGCTGCTGCGCGCCAAAGTGATCTCAGGCGCGTTTTGATAGAACAAGCTGATCTTGGCGACGTCGAGCGAGCCTTCTTCGGATGCTCCCGGGGTCAGCGCAAGTCTGAGTTCCTCGCCCGCGCGCAGCTTTTTCGTTTTCGTCACCTTGGCAACGGCCTCGGCGACCAGGTTGGACTGAACGCCATCCACGCCGGTGCCCTTGATCAAGC
>CAWFNZ010000004.1:0-385000 GCA_963817365.1 uncultured Alphaproteobacteria bacterium | reverse complement strand
AATGGGTCAGCGACTTAGTCTAACGAGCAAGCTTAAGCCGATAGGTGTAGGCGCAGCGAAAGCGAGTCTGAATAGGGCGACAAGTTCGTTGGATTAGACCCGAAACCGGGTGATCTATGCATGAGCAGGCTGAAAGTGAGGTAACACTCACTGGAGGGCCGAACCCACGCCTGTTGAAAAAGTCGGGGATGACTTGTGCATAGGGGTGAAAGGCCAATCAAACTCGGAAATAGCTGGTTCTCCGCGAAATCTATTTAGGTAGAGCGTCGGATGTATGCTTCCAGGGGTAGAGCACTGGATGGGCTAGGGGTCCTTACCGGATTACCAAACCTAACCAAACTCCGAATACTGGAATGTCTTGTCCGGCAGGCACACGGCGGGTGCTAAGGTCCGTCGTGAAAAGGGAAACAGCCCTGACCGCCAATTAAGGTCCCCAAGTCGTGGCTAAGTGGGAAAGGATGTGAAAACCCCAAAACAACCAGGATGTTGGCTTAGAAGCAGCCATCATTTAAAGAAAGCGTAACAGCTCACTGGTCTAAATAAGGGTTCTCGCGCCGAAAATGTAACGGGGCTCAAGCCACGCACCGAAATTGCGGGCGTCAATGACGCGGTAGCGGAGCGTTCCATAAGCCAGTGAAGGTGTACCGTGAGGTCCGCTGGAGGTATTGGAAGTGCGAATGCTGACATGAGTAACGATAAAGAGTGTGAGAGACACTCTCGCCGAAAGTCCAAGGGTTCCTGCGTAAAGTTAATCTGCGCAGGGTTAGCCGGCTCCTAAGACGAGGGCGAAAGCCGTAGTCGATGGGAATGAAGTTAATATTCTTCAGCCAGGGGATGGTGACGGATTGCGTAAATTGTCAAGCCTTATCGGATTGGTTTGGCAGTGAAGCAGTTCCAGGAAATAGCCCCCCAAACGACCGTACCCTAAACCGACACAGGTGGACAGGTAGAGCATACCAAGGCGCTTGAGAGAACTGCGTTGAAGGAACTCGGCAAATTACCCTCGTAACTTCGGGATAAGAGGGCCTTCGCTTTGCGCAAGCAATGCGGAGGGGCACAGACCAGGGGGTGGCGACTGTTTACCAAAAACACAGGGCTCTGCGAAGCCGCGAGGCGACGTATAGGGTCTGACGCCTGCCCGGTGCTGGAAGGTTAAGAGGAGGGGTGCAAGCTCTGAATCGAAGCCCCAGTAAACGGCGGCCGTAACTATAACGGTCCTAAGGTAGCGAAATTCCTTGTCGGGTAAGTTCCGACCTGCACGAATGGCGTAACGACTTCCCCACTGTCTCCAACGCAGACTCAGTGAAATTGAATTCCCCGTGAAGATGCGGGGTTCCTGCGGTTAGACGGAAAGACCCCGTGCACCTTTACTATAGCTTCACACTGGTATTCGTGATTGCATGTGTAGGATAGGTGGGAGACTACGAAGCAGTGCCGCCAGGTGCTGTGGAGTCACCCTTGAAATACCACCCTTGCGATTATGGATATCTAACCGCGGACCGTTATCCGGTTCCGGGACAGTGTGTGGTGGGTAGTTTGACTGGGGCGGTCGCCTCCCAAAGAGTAACGGAGGCGTGCGAAGGTAGGCTCAAGCTGGTCGGAAATCAGCTGTCGAGTGCAAAGGCATAAGCCTGCCTGACTGCGAGACCCACAAGTCGAGCAGAGACGAAAGTCGGCCTTAGTGATCCGGTGGTCCTGAGTGGAAGGGCCATCGCTCAACGGATAAAAGGTACGCCGGGGATAACAGGCTGATGACCCCCAAGAGTCCATATCGACGGGGTTGTTTGGCACCTCGATGTCGGCTCATCACATCCTGGGGCTGGAGCAGGTCCCAAGGGTTCGGCTGTTCGCCGATTAAAGTGGTACGTGAGCTGGGTTCAGAACGTCGTGAGACAGTTCGGTCCCTATCTGCCGTGGGTGTAGGAGAATTGAGAGGAGCTGTCCTTAGTACGAGAGGACCGGGATGGACACACCTCTGGTGGACCTGTTGTGGCGCCAGCCGCAGTGCAGGGTAGCTAAGTGTTGAAGAGATAACCGCTGAAGGCATCTAAGCGGGAAACTCGCCTCGAAACAAGTTCTCCCTTGAGAACCGTGGAAGACGACCACGTTGATAGGCTGGATGTGGAAGCGCGGCAACGCGTGGAGCTTACCAGTACTAATAGTTCGATCGGCTTCATCGCTCTCATTAGTCAATGCTCACTCTAGGTGGGTTGGCGAAAAGACAAATCCAGATCATTCTGAACCGCGAGGCCGCGCATTGCGATGCGTTAAGGCTTTGCGGACCAAATATCCTTCGTTTGCCTGGTGATTTTAGCGGAACGCCCCCACTCGATCCCATCTCGAACTCGACCGTGAAACGTTCCAGCGCCGATGGTACTACTACTGTGGGAGAGTAGGTCGTTGCCAGGCATACCAAGGATATTTTGATCCCCTTACGAAGAGTTAAGCTGCATACATACCCCGCCAACTGGCGGGGTTTTTTATTGTGCGCATTCTGCGGCCCCCCAAAATGGCTACAAGTGGAACCGCTTACGAACAAGCGCCCAGACTTCATCCGCCACCACCCGCACGCTGTGCGAGGCGTCGACGACCACACAGCGGTCCGGTTCTGCCTTAGCGATAGCTAGGAATTCATCGCGGAGGCTCCGGTGGAACCCCACGTTCATGGTTTCGAAGCGGTCCAGATCATTTTCGGCGGGGGCTGTGCTCGTGCTTTGGCGCTTCCGTTCGGCAGCCCTTTTTAGACCCAGCTCTGGCGGAAGATCGAAGACAACGGTAAGATCGGGCTGGGTGGGGCCGACCACAGCGTTGTCAAGAACGTCGATGACGGAAAGCGGTAGGCCGCCCGCCGCGCCTTGATAGGCGCGGGTGGAATCGCTGAAACGGTCGCAGACCACCCAAGTGCCGCTCTCAAGCGCGGGCCTGATGGCAAGTTCCAGATGGGATTCGCGCGCCGAATAAAACAGCACTGCCTCGCCAAGAGGGCCAAAGCGCTTTGCTTTGCCTGAAAGCAGCAGCTCGCGAATAGCCTCCGCGCGCGGTGTTCCGCCGGGCTCTCGGGTTTGCAGAACGCTAATGCCCGCCTTGCGCAGCTTTTCTGCCAGCAGTGTAGCTTGCGTGGTCTTCCCGCCGCCTTCGCCGCCTTCAAGCGTGATGAATTTGCCCAGTGCCACGGTTGCTCAAGACTTCGGTGGGGTTGCTGCGGCCGCGGCGGACGGTTGCTGCGGCAGTGGCTGCTCAGGCTTTTTCAAAAGCTTCGTCACCGCCTTGGCAACATAGGAATTGACGCCAAGCAAAACGGAATCGACCCCCTTTCGCACGATGCCGCCAGCCTCAAGGCTTGTGGCCGCGTAAAGTGGCGCCGAGTTCGATGCGCCTGTGCTCTCCGACGTGATCCGCACCTCCCCCACTCTATCCCCCTCCTTGACAGGCGGTTTTAGAGGGCCCTGATAGACAATCTGAGCCTTGATGCGCAAATCCTTGGCCGCAACGGGAAGCAATATCTTGATCTCGGAACTCGTTTTGAGGGGCACGCTCCATTTCTCTCCGCCCCAAACCCGAGCAGCGCCCACGACCTCGTCCCTGTCGAACACTTTATAGGGCCTGAAGCTGACGAAGCCCCAGCTCAGCATTTTGAGGGCTTCCTCGCGTCGATCCCGCTCCGATTCGAAACCGTTCATGACCGCGACAAGCCGCCGGCCGTCCTTTTCGGCCGAGGCCGCAATTCCGTAGCCAACGTTTTCGGTAAATCCGAGCTTCAGGCCATCGACCGGAATGGATGCGTTGAGAAGCGGGTTGATGTTTTTGAAGTTGTAGGTGCGGTATTTGAATTCTTTCTGCCCGAAATACTTATAATCTTCGGGATATTCCTTGATGACATACATCGACAGTTTCGCCAGCTCCCGCGCTGTCACGAGGTTGGCGGGGTTCGGCAAGCCGGATGAGTTTCCGAACGTCGATTTCTCAAGCCCAAGAGCGCGCGCCTCCTCCGTCATCATCTGGCCGAACGATTCGTCGGTTCCAGCAAGGCCTTCCGCCACGGCAATGGCGCCATCGTTGGCATTCTGAACGGCGATGCCCTGGATAAGATCGCTGACCTTCGCGGTTTGGTTCAGCGGCACGAACATGGACGTCGTGCGGGATGGCGCGCCGCCGGTTCTCCAGGCATAGAGGCTCACGGGAAACTCGGTATCGGGCGAAATCTCGCCTGCTTTGAGCTTTTTGAACAAGATCTCCAAGGTCATGATCTTGCTCATACTTGCGGGGGCGAACAGCTTATCGGCATTCTTCTCGAACAGGATCGCGCCTGTGGCTGCGTCAATGAGGATCGCCTCCGTCGCCGCTGTCTGGAACGTGGCCGATGGGTCCGCGACAGCAAGCTGCACATAAACAAATAGACTCAGGAAAAGCAGGATAAGGCGCATCGGTGTCGATCCCGGCTTATGTGGGCGTATGATATAGCAACTTCGCGGCCGGTTGGCTAAGATTTAGGTGGCTGGACGCCACATAATTCAACGTGCGCTCATGTATTGCGCCTGGCTGGTCAACGCGGGCTCCGACGCGGTCAACCATTTGCCGGCTTCTGCGTTCCGCCGTCCTTCAAAGCCGCCCTTTTTGACGACCACAGGGCCTTCGCTCGCGGTAACGGCGGCGGCCAGCATGTTGCTCTGCGGCGAAGAGGGCTTCGAAGCGTTGGTGATAACGCGCGTGGCCCAGGGCTGCTGCGAAAGAACGGAGCGCTCGTAACTGTCATCGCCATTCATGGGCGCGGGGCCTAGATAGCGGACGCGCACGGGGGCCGTGCCGCGCCCATAAAAGCCAAGTACCTCCGCCGCCTTATGCGATAGATCGATAATGCGGTCCTCGTGGTAGGGGCCGCGGTCGTTGATCCTGACGACCACGGTGCGGTTGTTCATCAGGTTTGTGACGGCCACATAGGTCGGCAGCGGCAGGGTGGGATGAGCGCCTGTGAGCGCGTTCATGTCGTAGATTTCGCCGTTCGCGGTCTGGCGGCCATGAAAGAAATCGCCATACCAGGAGGCAAGGCCTGTGCGGTCGTAGGAACGGTCGTTGATGGGAACGTACCACTTTCCATTGGCGAGATAGGGGTCCCCAACCTTGAAGACGCCGCCGCCTTTCGGCACGGGGTCGCCCACCTTTATGACACGCGGGCTCAGGTGTTGCGTTTCATCATCCAGGGCGCGGTGGCTCCTGGACACGGAACAGGCGCTGAGCGACATGGCGAGGGCTGTTACAATCATGATCCGGCTTGCGGGTTCACTAGCGATGCGTTTCAGCCTGAAACCGGCTGATATTGCGAACCCCAAGCTTCGATTCGGGCAAATGCTGGGCAGGCGGCGGTTATACAACGGGTTTAGGGGGCATGCGCTCTCGATTTCCGCCGGAATGCCCGCGGATGCGCAACCAAATTTCCCGCCCCAACCCATGATCGAACGCCCCGCCGCAATACAACCCGACAACGTAAGACTGTGTAATGCAACTCAGTTAATGGACCGTTGCGGAAACGTTGACTCTGGGTCATGGTCTGGCGCCGGATGCTGCCGGCGGGGCGGGTTTGCTTGCGCGTAGCCTGAATAGTTGGGGGAAAATGGCTATCCGAAGAGCCGGGCAGGCGTTCTGGGAAAGGCTTGGTGCTGAGATCGAAGGCGACGCCGCCTGCGACCTGTTCTCGCGCGGGCGCTATTCCACCGATGCCTCCATGTATCAGTGTTTTCCGGCTGGCGTGGTGGCTCCGAAGACGGCCGCCGATGTCGCCATCGTGCTTGAGATGGCCCGCGAGGAAGGGCTTCCCGTCATCGCCCGCGGCGGAGGCACGTCGACGGCAGGGCAATCGCTCGGTGAAGGCGTCATCGTCGATTTTTCGAAATATCTCTGCAATATCACAGCGATAGATGCGGACAACATGAAGTGCACCGCCGAGCCGGGCTGCACTCCGGCGGCGATAAACGCGGCGCTTGAGGCCCACGGCCTCGTCTTCCCCGTCGCCATAGGCTCGGCGCGGCAGGCCACGATCGGCGGCATGCTCGGCAACAATTCGAGTGGCATCCGCGCCCTTCGCTACGGCACGATGCGCGACAATGTGGCCTCGGCCGATGCCCTCCTCGCCGACGGTCAGCGCGTGCTTTTCAATGCGGTGTCGGAGGCGGACGGAACGCAAGCGCCGCCGGGCCGCGACAGGCTTCTCGATCTCTTGCAATTCGGCGAGCTGCACGAAAAGGCGATTGCAACGCTATGGCCCCTGCGGGCGCCCGGAACGCCGGAGCCTGAGGGCTACGACCTGCGAACGCTGCTGGCCAGCTCGGCCGACCAGAACATGGCGCGGCTCCTGGCCGGGGCGGAAGGAACGCTCGCGCTCGCCGCGAAGATCGAGCTCAAGCTTGCGAAAAAGGCTCCGAACCGGGCGCTCGGCGTCTGCCGCTTCGCCGATCTTGCGGCCGCGCTGCGCCTCGTTCCCAAGATCATGGTGCTGAACCCCAGCGCCATCGAGCTTCTGGATCGCACCTTGCTCGAATTCCTTGCGGTTCAGGCGGGAGGCGACGCGCAAGCCGCCCGGCTCTTGCTGGGAAACCCCGAGGCGATCTTGATCGTCGAATTCGACGAGGAGAACCCGGTTGCCAACACGCGGCTGCTCAAGGCGCTCGGCGATTACGTCTCCGAAGCCAGCGGCGTCAAACCTAGCCTGATCGAGATCCTGGGCGAGAAGGCCCGGGCGGCGTTCTGGCATTTGCGCCGGCAAGCCATCATCCGGGCCTGGTCGCTGAAGTCGGCGGCGCAGCCGCTGTCCTTCCTGGAGGATGGCGCGGTTCCCATCAAAAATCTCGCCGCCTACGGGGCCGCGCTCGTGGAGCTGTTCGAGCGGCACGGCGTGCGCAGCGCCATTTATGGCCAGGCGGGCCGCGGCTCTCTGCATGTCCGGCCCATCCTCAATCTGCGCCACGGCGAGGACGTGCGGCGCATGCGCGTGCTTGGCGAGGAGATGGCGGATCTGCTCAAAAGTTACGGCGGCGTGCTTACGGCGGGCCACGGCATCGGGATTGCGCGTAGCGAGGCCCTGGAGCGCCAGCTTGGCCCGGAAGCCACCAGCCTTTTCGCGCAACTCAAGTCTCAGCTCGACCCGAAATGGATTTTGAACCCAGGAAAAATCCTGCGTGCGCCGCGGTTCGACGAGGCGACCCTGCTCCGCGCCCCGCGCGAGGCCAAGGCGGTGGAGACTGCATCGGTCTCGCTCGCCTGGGGGCCTTCGTCCTCGCCGTCGCGCGCGCTCGATCATGCCCGCCGCTGCAACGGCCTTTCGCTGTGCCGGACGGCGGAGCCCGGCATCTCCTGCCCATCCTTTAGCGTGACGCATGACGAGCGCGACAGCCCGCGCGGCCGTGCCAACAGCGTGCGGCTGGCGCTCTCCGGACAGCTCGGCGCCGAAGCGCTGGGCTCTGACGCGATGATCGAAACCATGCAGCTTTGCGTCTCGTGCAAATCCTGCAAAACGGCCTGCCCGTTCAGCATCGACATTACCAAGATGAAGGCCGAGACGCTGTCGGCAGCGCGCGCGCGAGGCTGGACGTCCAAAGCCGTGGACCTTTTTGCGCGGTTGCCGGAATACACGGACCGGGCGAGGCGCTGGCGCCTGCTCCTTGCCATGCGCGATCTCTTTCCAGGGCTGCCCCGCTTGACCGAGCGCTGGTTCGGGATCGCGGCGGACCGGCCTTGGCCCCGATGGTCTGGCAAGCGCTTCCGGGCGCCGGAAACGGCTGAGCCGGGGCAGCATGGCACGGTCGCGCTGTTCGCCGATACCTTCAACCGCTCGTTCGAGTCCGCGAATTTGCGCGCGGCGGCGGCCGTCCTGAACGCGGCCGGCTACGCCGTCGTGGCCTTCGCGGATCGGAACAAGGAGCAGCCCCTTTGCTGCGGCCGGACCTATTACGATGCGGGCCGCATTGAGGAGGCGCGTGCGCAGGCCGTGCGGCTGACCGCCGCCGCCGAGGCTTTCGCGGAAAAGGGCATTCCTGTCATCGGGCTGGAGCCGTCCTGCGTGCTGATGATGCGCGACGAATATGCGGCGCTGGGCCTGCCCGTGAAGGAAAAGCCGCCCGTGCTGCTGTTCGAGGAGTTCGTTGCGGCGCGCCTGGCGGAAGGCAAGTTCGCGCTGCCGCTGAAGACCGTCGAGGCCGATGTGCTCTTGCACTGCCATTGCCATGAGCGCGCCGCAGGCATCGAGGGCGTGGCCGAAACCGTGCTCAAGCTCGTGCCGCAGCTGAACGTGAGCGCCGGGCCGCAAACTTGCTGTGGCCTCAACGGCGCCACCGGCATGACGCCCGAAACCCTGGAAGCCTCGCTCGCCATGGCCGAGCTGGCGCTGTTTCCGGCCATCCGCAAGGCGGGCCGCGATGCGTGGGTGGCCGCTACTGGCTATTCCTGCCGCAAGCAGATCCAGGACGGCCTCGGCCGCCCCGCGCGCCATCCGGCCTTTATCCTGGAGCTGGCGCTCAAGGGCGATAAGGAGATTGTGGGCTGAAGTCATAACGCCGCCCGGACCCAATTAAGCTTTCGCTAACCTCAATTCGCGCTCCGGCTGCGGAAAAAGCCGCGTTGGCCGGACCTGCTCTTAAGGCGCGATTATAGCGGATGCACTTTTTTGAAGTATTAAGGGGTGGGGTAGCGCATTGATTTTGAACGCAAATGTCATGAGACGGCAAGCCGGGTCGCCGGGGTAAATGCTCCGTATTGTGGTTAATTTCGCTTTTGCGATTATATTTAAACGGATTCTGGAAGCGTGGAATCCGGCCAAAAACGCGAAAAGATTCACAAAAAGACGGCGGCGGAAATATGAGGATCTGGCGTTAACCAAGCCAGAATTAACCATGCCGTTGTTGCTTACGGCAATAACCCTTCTTTATTCTCTGCTTGCGCCTGCGATGCGCCGTTGAGGAAAACGCGTTGCTGCCGGCGGTCAAAGCTGCCTGAGGGCCGCACTTGCCCCTTAGTATCTTGTACTTGAACCTATCCCGTCGATGGTGTGAGCCATGAGGCGGGAATGGCAATCGGAAACCGGGCTTTTGCGTTCCTCGGCACAAAATGGAATCACACAGCGGCGCGATTTACTTTATCTTTTCAGCATCGGAGCTGTTGGCCGGCTGGCCTTCGAGCGACTGACCCTTTTTATACGCTGCTTTCTTGTACCTACCGTCTTCGCCGCGGATCTTCGTGACCCACCCGCTGCTCCATGTGATCACGGCGGAGTTGCCCTCTTCTTTCCATGTGCCCGACATCCCCTCGCCGCGGGTAGCCTTCGCGCCTCCATCTTGGGATAGGGTGATCTCGAAGGGCTTTCCAGCAGTGTCCTTCACCTTCCATTCGCCTGCGAATTCGCTCGCGGCAAAGCTGTTAAGCGGCATCATGACCGTGACGAAGAGCGCAGCCACAGCCGCGTTCGCAACTTTTCTGGCTGTTCGCATGGGTTTGGTCCTCCCAAAAATCGCAGCTCTCGATCCGTTCACAATGCCGAGCGCCGCCGAAGGTTCCCGCGCTTGATGACTGTAGCTAAGCGGAAGGCTCGCTGTTGGCCCCTTTTATCCGGGGGTAACTGACGATGCGGGCTTCGGCTCTTCGAGCGCGCATTTCTGTCCCCCAACGGGGAGGCCCGTGCAGGCAAGGACGCCTTTCGCTTGGGAAAGCATGGAATCCGGCTGCGCACTTGAATCGGCGATGTTTTGCTCCGCTGCGCATGCGGACAATATCGACACCAACAACACCGAGTAACAAACACGGGCCATCGGATGGCCTCCGCGTTAGCAATGACGATCCTGCAACCGCAGCCTGCCGTGCGCCGCCGATTCGATCAATGGTAAAATTGTATCTACATTACCTGGCGCACAGAAAATTCGCGGACGATGCGGCGGAACATGGGACCCGCTTCGCGATGGCGCACAGGACGGTATTACCCCGGCCTAAAGCGTTTGCCGGTCCGGGCTGGGCTTCGCGGTCATCACCGTGCTGAACACCTCCTGGCCGTGGTCCAGTATCTTGAGCACGGCCGTCAAGCCGTCGCCGGGCTCGATGTTGATCGATGTGGACGACAGGACTTTCGTTTCGCCCGCGGCAAGGCTGATCCGCCCCGTCTGCCGCGAGTTCGATTTGCCGCCGCGGTTCTCGTGCAGAACGGACATCGTGAAATCGAGTTCCGCGGCCTTCTCCAGCCCGAGCGCATGGCCGGTGATTTGCACCATGTTGCGCCCCGGGACGGGCTTGAGCTCAAGCCAGCCCATGGCCTGCTGCGCGTTCGCTTCCGTCATGGCCAGCCCAACCGCAATCGCGAAGGCGGCCGCTCCCCAAAGCCGCATGAGCCTGCGTTTGGGGAAGCGGCCGTTATCGGACCTAATTGCGTTGAATGTCATGGCTCATCCCCAATCCGTTTGAATGGTGCCAAGTCCCCCTTGCATGATGATCTTGCTCGAATCGGGCAAGGATTTGAGCGTCCCTCCGGACCCCGGCCGGGGTCCGGAGGGACGGATCGGCGGGACCGTATCCCCCTTGGCACCAACCGTGAGTGAGCTTGGTCCGCCGGTCCTTCGCGCTCGTCCTGAACAGATGATTGGGAGCAAGTCCCGGATGCAAGGCAAGGTCATGTCCGAACACAGCGCGTCTCATGAGGTAGGCGTAGGAATCGACGTTTGTAAAGAGTGGCTCGACATCCACATCCTCCCGGCCGGCACCGTTTTGCGTTTTTCCAACACCAAGAAAGGTCACAAGCAGCTCCTGTCCGCCCTGAAACCGCTCGTGGTGCGGATCGTGGTCATGGAGGCGACGGGCAAATATCATCGCGGCGTCCACCGGTTCCTGCACGATGCCGGGCTTTCTATCGCCGTCGTCAACCCGCTGCGCGCCAGGCTGTTTGCCGAGTCGCTTGGCGCGCTGGCAAAAACCGATTCCGTCGATGCACGGATGCTCGCCGCGTTCGGCCTGATGGCCCGGCTCGCGGCAACACCGCCGCTGCCCGAAACCATTGAAAATCTGTCTGAAATCGTGCGAAACCGCGAGGCGGCCATAGCGGCGGGGACAGCGCTTGAAAACCAGCTCGCGACCCCGCCGTCGCGGGCGTCAAGCACCAGATCGAACGTCAGATCAAGAGCGCCAAAGCCGCGGCAGGCGCGCTCGAAGCGCTGGCCGTTCAAACCATCGAAGCCGATCCTGGGCTCGCGCGCCGGTTCGCCATCCTCGTCTCCATTCCTGGCGTGGGAGCCGTGACCGCTTGTGGACTGATCGCCAACATGCCCGAGCTTGGCAGTCTCAACGCCAAGCAGGCCGGCCTGCTCGCGGGGCTCGCCCCCCTCGCCTGCGACAGCGGTAAGCGCAACGGCCCGCGCCGCATCCGGGGCGGCCGCCAAGCCGTGCGCAACGGCGTCTATATGGCGGCCCTTTCGGCGGCGCGCTTCAACCCGCATCTCAAGCGCTTCTATGAGCGCCTCCTTGCCGCTGGAAAGGTCAAAAAACTCGCCCTGACCGCCGTCATGAGAAAGCTGATCGTCCTGGCAAACGACCTCATCAAAGAGGATCGCCTCTGGTCGCCCGAAAAGCCCACTGCCGAGCCTCTTCACGCTTGACTTCCATCACAGATGCTCACTCTGTCTCTCTCCCCGAGGGGAGAGAGGACCCCAGAATCTGCGCTGCGGGTCATTCAGGCGTCCCTTCTCCCCTCGGGGAGAAGGACGGGATGAGGGGGGACTTAGCCAAAGGCTAGCCTCAGAACTGCTTGATGACAATCGGCGCGCCGTTCGTGCCCGCGCCGGACTGGGTCACGCCGATTGTGGCGCCATTGCCGTATTGATTGATCTGCACGCCGAGGCCCGCGCCGTACTGCTCCGCGCTTACCTTATCGCCTACGCCAGACTGGACGATGACAGCCGAGTTCTGCTGGCCCTGCTGCGTCACGCTTGCGCTGCTCCCTGTGCCGTTCTGCTGAATTTGCGCGCTGTTCGCATAGGCCGCGCCGAGAATCGCCTGCTGCTCCACGCTCGCGGCGTTCGCGCTGCCGGTCTGGCCGATGCTGGAAATGTTGCCGGGGATCTGCTGCATGTCAACCGTTGGGTAGGTGACGCTTTGCTGGGCGAAAGCCGGCGCGGTCCCGGCGATGAGCAGCCCTAATCCGAAAACGCCAATCGATATGCTGAGGCTGGCGCGCATTTCAATCTCCTGTCCGGTTTTGTTTCGGCGGCGCGGCGGGCGCGCCGGGGGGGCTGGCGAAGGGAAAGGGGCCGGTCCGCCGCCGGCCCCAGCCGGGTTAATGCTGCGTAACGGTGGCGGTGTTGGCGGTGCCGGACTGCGCGACAGTGGCGGTATTGGTCACGCCGGTTATGGCAGTCTGGGCAATGTTGGCCCAGTTGCTGCTGCCGCTCTGGCTGACGCTAGCCAGGTTGATGCCGCCGTTGGCGGTCTGGAAAACGCCGGCGATATTTCCGTTGCCCCCGCCTTGCGTGATGCTGGACGTGTTGGAGCCGCCGTTAGCGGCCTGGACCGCGGCGGCGCCGTTGTAGTTGCCGTCCGTCTCGGTGACCGACGAGTTGTTTGTGCCCCCGGAGCCATTCTGGGTTACGGCCACGCCGCTTGAGCTGCTGCCTTGCGCCACGGTGGAGGTGTTCAGGGTGGGGCCGTCCTGGCTGACGGTTACGCCGCCGCTCACAGGGGTGTTGTTGGGAGCGGCGATGGCGGCGACGCCGGTGTTGTTGTTGGTCCCGGACTGAGTGACTTTGGAGGAATCCGCGGGCCCTCGCTGGGTGACGCTAACCGAGCCGTTGCTGCCGGCTTGGGTGACTGTGGATCGCTGATTGTCCGTCGCATTGGTGGTGATCTGGCTTATGAGGGCTATGTTGCCGAAGCCGGATTGGGATACGGCCGAGGTCAGCTGTCCGCCATTTGTGCCGTTCTGGGTGACGGCCGCGAGCTGGCCGCCGTCGTTCTGGATTACGGTCGAGGCGGTCTGCGAGCCGAGGCCGCCGATCTGGCTCACGGAAACGGAGCTGCTGGAAGCCGCGTCGCCATTACCGTTGAAGCCCTGATAAACGGTCGAGGAAGTGGAGGCGCCGTCGCCGAGCGTTTGGCTGATGTTGGCGGTGTTGCCGCTCCCGTTCTGGAACGAGCCGGACGTGTTGCTCTGAGCGAAAGCCGCACCGGCCGAAAGAGCGAGGACCGAAGCGGAGGCGATAAGCAGCTTTTTCATATGATTCTCCAAAATTTAGTTTTCTGTATGCATGGGCTCTCGCCCAGTCTCCCCGCCCGAATGCAGCGCGCCGCACCGCCCTGCATTCATCCATCTCCCCACAGGGGCGAAGGAATTCGTGAGCCCCGCGCCAGGCAACCATTCGTTGGCCGCCCCCGTTTTCACGGGATGGGAAGCGCTGCTTAGCGCGGGCTGATCGGCACCTCGTCCTCAAGCGTTCGCGGCTGCACGGTGAACGCCTGCGCGGACTGCCTCGCTGGCGCGGCCGTGCTGGCGCTTCCGGCTGAATTCTGTTGCTGCGCATTGGCTGCGAGCTGAGCCGGCTGCGGCTGAGCGGTGGCAGGTTTCGCCGCCGCGGACGCGTGCTTCGCTGGCGGCGGAGCGTTCTCCTTCGCGGCGGCAGCCAGATAGCTCAGCTCGTATTCCTCGACGATCCGCGATTGGAAGCCCCGGTCTTTGAAAGCCCAAAGCCCGCGCGCCGCCCCCTCCACGATAAACTGCAGCACCGCCTGCTCGATCGCCTGCTCGACGGCAAGCGAGCCTGGCTCGTTGCGGGTAAAACCGATTTCGGCCTGCAGGAGCCGGTTGAAGGTCACAAACTGGTAAGCGTTCGCGTCGAGCCCATAGGACAGGATTTTCTTCGTCGCGACGGTGGAGAGCAGAACCTGCCCGTTTTTCACGCTCGTGCCGCGGAGATAGACCGTTACGGTGTCCTCGCTGTAGCTGGCGTCCCCGCCGATGCCGAAATAGTTCGCGCCGGCGCCCCCGGTCTTGGTGTTGCTGTCGTAGCCGATAATGCCGCCGTCGATGAGCACGCCGGCGAACAAGAGCGGCGGCAGCGCTTCCGGGTTGACCGTTTGCTCGCCCAAATAGCGCGTGCGCATGTCCGCGATGATGCGCCGCTCCTTGAGCAGGTTGTCGAGCCGCTCGCGCTCTATGACGGTGAACCAGCGGCCGTTGCCGGCATCCTGCAGCGCCTTAAGGAGGATGGACGTCGCGCCTTGCGTGACCGCACGCGACAGGGTCTGCACCATTGCCCCCTGGGCCAGCGGCTTGAATTGGCCCGTCTGGTCGCCATACCCGTAAACCGCCACCGCGATGGGCGCTTGCGGAGGCGGCAAGCCGCGCAACTTCCGGTCTGCCTCCGTGACGGTGCCCGCGGTTGGCGGCAACAGCCCCGTGCCGGGCTTGGCGGCCGCATCGCTGGCGCTGTCCCGGAAATGGGCCAACTCCGAGCATCCCTGCGCCGCAAGCACCAGCAGGATCGCCGCCAAGACCTTAAGTGAGGGACGCATGGAATACTTTCTTGACACCGCGAACTGTGTGCGGCATACAACCGATAGTTGCATATAGGCATAAATTTTAGGGAGTAAGCTTCGGGACGGAAATTGTCGTGATCTGCCCCGTGGTGGCATCAGCCATGGTGATGTTCGTGCAGGTGCCGGAAACGCCTGCGCCGCAGCTGCCTGCGGACCACGACAGCGTCATCGTGTTCAGCTTGACGGTGCCGGCGTCTTGAGCGCTTTGGCCGGTGATTGCGCTGGCGACGGAATTCGCCAGGCTCGCATAGAGCTGCGACTGCAGCAGTTGCAGGAACTGCTGAGCGGTGCTTTGCTGGCTCACAGGGGTTGAGGGCGCGTTCGGCTTCTGGGCGCTTGCCTCGTATTGAAGCGCCGAGGCGTTTAGCGAATTTCCGCCGAACTGCGGATTAATTGGCGTGTAAAGCAACTCGCTCGCAGAGGCCGCGCAAGCAAAAACGCAGCCCAACAAAGGGTACGCAAGAAAACTCATACTGCCCCACTCAAGTCCCGGCCGGATGACCGCAAAGCGCTTAATATCAGCTTAAAATAGCGACCGCGCCCCCCGCTTGGGTTGCATTTGAATACGCCTTTTATTAAAAGGCGAGCGGTGACTTTTGCGCCACAGGAGAAACACCTATTAAATAATGGGAAAGAGCGCATTCGTATAAAGGAGCGCGTGCAGGATCTCCTGCTGGCTCCGGCATGCCATCTTCTGCATCAGCTTTTTAGAATGCCAGCGCACGGTCTCGACGGCCACCCCGGTGCGGCTCGCATAGGCGCGCAACGACTCCCCTTGCGCAAGCGCGATGGCCAGCTCCGCCTCCTTTGCGGTGAGGCTATAAAGTTTCCGCAACGTGCCTGGCGACAGGCTGGGTCTGCTGTTTCTGGCCCGCAGCACCGCGACAATTTGAGGTTCGGCTTGAAAGAGACGGACCCATGGGCTTTTGAATGGGAGAGAGGGGACAATCGCCTTGAGAATTGCCAGCGTGGGCGTGCCGTTCTTCGCCTGAACCGCGTCCACGAATTTCGCCGGCGCGCCGGCCTCCTGCCCGGCCTCGGAGAGAGCTGTGCGGAAGGCGGCCTGCGCCGCGGCGTCCTTCAGCGCAAACGGCTTGCCTGGAGCGCCGGCATATGCATCCGCCCATTCCTTTGCGCCGGCCGCCGCGTTCTTCCACGCCATGATGCCATCGGGGGAAAGGATGAAAGCCGGGTCTGGGAGCGCGTCAAGCACTGTGCGCAGGCAAGAGGTGACAAGGCCGCCAGCCAGGAGCGCGCGGTTGATCCTTATCGAGGCAGCGATCTCCTCCCGAACCTGCCCGAGAGCCCCGCAAGCGCAGCACGCGCCGCAGGAGGGACAATCCGCCCTGATGCCATATACTTCGTCATCGAAGCGAAACTCCCCGGCCAGCTTTCCCTTCGCGGCCCCCTCGGAAACGGCCAGGCGCAGTGCCGCCCCCGCTGTGCGGTCAATGATGCACGCAACGCCACTCCGCGCTCCGCTGCCATGCTCGCGGTAGAACGTCAGCATGCGCCGGCCATTTCTCGCGCCGGAAAGCAGCAGGCCGAAAACGTGTGTCCAACGGTCAGGGTTTGCCGCGGCATCCCTGACATTTCTAACTAACTCTGGGACGAAATCGTTCATGATCGCAATGGCAAAAAGGATAGGGGACATACCGAATCCGGTTGAATACTTCCGCGCCCGTCATCCCGGAAACGCCAACGGCGTTATACGGGATCGTTACAAATGCTGGCGCCCTTGAAGGTCCCGGATGCGGTGCGGGGCACCGTTCCGGTATGACGGCTGCGGAAGCAATCGGCCGGGTTTCATACCGGTGGCCAATGCAGCCTGGCTGCTATCAGCCCAAATGGCTAGGAGCAGTCTTACCAATGTTGTCTTCTATTTAATTACAGGTGAGTGGACCGGACGCAAGCGGAAACTTGAAAACCGTGGCGCCACAAGTGCATAAGGCAAAACTCAGGGCTGACACGGCTTGACGCCTCGGAACGGGTTCATTGCCCGGATCGTGAAGGATTCCGCGCGGATCGTTTCACACATCGATCACTTCTTCTTGAAGTCGCGGGCGGCATTGCAGGCCGTTGCCCCGATATCCGGACCGGTTGTACTTTCCAAATAAATAACTGAGCATGTTAACTAAAAATATTCAGACAAGGGCCTGCCGCCGGGGCGTGGCGCTTCGCCGCGTTAACCAAAACGCCCTCGCGAACCCCCTTTGGGTTGTCCCAGGCGCGACCTGTTTAGGTTGGCTGTTGCGCTTGCGGCTTGATTTAGAGAAAGGCATTTGCGACACTTCGATATAACACTATCTGTGTAGTGTGCAGTGTACGGTGTAGCGTAGCGTTGAGTAAGGTTTGGGGGTTGCATGCTAGGTCATAATCGGCAGCCAGTGCCACTAGCTCTTTTTGAAGGTTTTGAGAAAGAACATATTTCGGCGGAAGCCGTCGACGAATTTAAGAGTGCATTAATCGTCGCTTACGAACAAGCGCTTCAAAACGGAATAGCCCCTGGCTATGCTCTAGGGGCGATGCTGGACTGGGTCTCGCTGGAGGTCAGGAGGTACACGCGCTTGTGCCGGGATGACTGAAGCGCCGCCAGCAGTACAGCCTGCGATTTGCCCTAATCGCGACGGGGCTGGCGCTTCTGCAAGGACCGCGACGTGCGGGGAAAAAATATGCATCGGTGGAGAGGTGCCGGTCTCGCACTGGCCCCCCGGCGATAGCGAAGCGGCCCGGCTCATTCGCACCTTCCGCTGGGCCGGAACGCCCCTTGGCCGCATCGAAAGCTGGCCGCAAAGCTTGAAGACCGCGGTTGAGTTCATGCTCTCCTGCGGCTTCCCTTCCTTCATTCACTGGGGGCCGGAGGCGACGCTTCTTTACAACGATGCTTGCGCCGGCGTGCTCGGCGGGCACCATCCTGGTGTGCTCGGCCGGCCGGTGTTCGAGGCCACGCCGGTACGCCGGGCCTGCTGGGCGCGAGTGCTGAACCGGGTTATGGCCGGAGAAAGCGTCAAGCTGAGCGAAGTGAGCCATCTCGTAGCGCACGGCGAGGGGGTCCGCGAAATCTGGGTCGATGGCCACGCCAGCCCGTTAAGGGACGAGTCGGGCGCCGTGGCCGGTCTCTGGGCAGTCTTTATTGACATCACGTCTCGCATTCAAGCCGAGGAGCGCTTGCGCGAGAGTGAGAAGCGGCTGCACGCAATCATGGATCATGCCCCGGAGGCGATCTTCATCAAGGATCGGCACAGCCGCTACTTGTTCATGAATGAGCATTGCGCGCGGACTTTAAATTTGCGGCGCGCCGATGTAATCGGCCGAAACGAACGTGAGCTGGTTTCGCCCGGGCTGGCCGCGCAGCTCCAAGCCAACGATGAGCAGGTTTGGACGTCCGGCGTGGCGCAGGTCATGGAGGAATACATTCCATTGCCTGACGGCGTTCGCACCTATCTAGCCCACAAGTTCTTGCTGCGCGACGCCTCTGGGACGCCTTACGCGCTATGCGGCATCGCAACGGATATCACCGAACGCAAGCGGAACGAAGAGCGCTTGCGCGAAGGCGAGGAGCGGCTCCGGCTGGCGCAAGAGGCCGCGCATGCCGGTGTCTTCGATTGGAACGTGGCTACAAATAAATTTACGTGCACACCGGAACTCGATGACATCTTTGGCTTCGAGCTCGGCAAATGCGAGGACCCCCGCGAAGTTTGGAGCAGGTCGGTACATTTCGAGGATCTGCCGCGGATCGACGCGGAGATTGCCGCATTGCTGCAATCCAGCCGCGAAGCACTGCAAGGCGAGTATCGCTACTTCCGTGACGGCGAGCTACGTTGGATTTCCGTACATGCCAGGCTCTTCCGCGACAGTGCGGGTTGCCCCCAGCGCATGATTGGTACAGTTTTGGACATAACCGCGCGCAAGGAGACTGAGGACGCGCGGCGGCAAAGCGAGGCCAAGCTCAAGCGGCTACAGGACTCGAATATCATCGGCATCGTGACCGCCAATAGCAGTCATATCGTCGAGGCCAACCAGGTTTTCCTCGACATGATCGGATATACCGAGGCCGATTTGCCGATGGACTGGCGAAGCATAACGCCGCCTGAGCATTGGCCGGCCAGCGAATGCGCCGTCGCACAGCTTTTGACGGCAGACGCCTGCGAGCCGTTGGAAAAGGAATATATTAGAAAAGACGGTACGCGCGTCCCCGTGTTGATTGGGGCAGCCGCGTATCGGCGCGCCCCCCCGGAATGGGTCTGCTTCGTCCTCGATCTCACCGGGCGCAAGCGTGCCGAAAAGGCTCTGCGCGAAAGTGAGGAGTGGCGGGCTGCTGCGCTTCGGGCGGGAAAGCTCGGCGTGTACGACTACAATCCGCAAAGCGGCTGGCTGAAATGGGACCGGGAAACCTATCGCCTATGGGGGGTGCCAGAAGGCGAGGAAGTGACCTATGAGACGTTCGAGGCGGGTGTACACCCCAACGATTTGAATGCCGTAAAGGCCGCCGTCGAACGCGCCTTCGATCCCGCCGGCACGCATTGCTATGAATGCGAGTATCGCATCGTGGATCGGGCCGATGGATCGGTCCGCTGGATCTCCGCCGATGGCGACGTGACGTTCGAGGATGGGCAGCCGGTCCGGCTCGTCGGTACTGTGGAGGACGTGACCGAGCGGAAGCGCGCCCAGGAGCGCATTCACTTGCTCATGCGCGAGGTCAACCACCGCTCGAAGAACATGCTCAGCATCGTTCAAGCGATCGCGCGCCAGACGATCGCAAGCAGTCCGGAGGATTTCCTTGAACGCTTCGGCGACCGCATCGAGGCGCTGGCCGCAAGCCAGGACCTGCTTGTCAAGAATGCCTGGAAAGGGGTCGCGCTCGCCGATCTTGTCCGGTCCCAGCTTGCTCTGTTCGAGGATCTGATCGGCGCGCGGATTGAGTTTTCGGGGCCGCCTCTGCTGATTTCCGCTTCCGCGGCCCAAACGCTTGGCATGGCCTTGCACGAGCTTGCGACCAACGCGGGCAAATACGGGGCGCTTTCCAACTGCCATGGCCGCGTCGGGATCGAATGGCGGATCGAGCCCGCGGAGACGGCAGAGGCCGGGTTTCTCATGCAATGGCGCGAAAGCGGCGGCCCACCCGTCGCGGCTCCGATCAGGAAGGGCTTCGGCTCGGCAATCATTTCGGAGACGCCCGAAACGAGCCTCGACGCCAAAGTGCACCTCGATTTTGCGAGGACGGGGCTCACATGGCGGCTTCAGTGTCCGGCAAGCGAAGTTCTGGAGGAATGCCAGCCCGTTGCTCCTTCGAGGGATGTCCATCGGGCGAACGGAACCGCTCAGGCCGGCGCGGCGCCTCGCGTCCTTATCGTGGAAGATGAGCCAATCGTGGCGCTTGAGATCGCGCAGATTCTCCAAGAGGGAGGTTTCAGCGCGGTAGGGCCGGCGCGCAGTGTCGCCCAGGCGCTGGAGCTGTTGCGCGCGCAGGGCTGCGACGCCGCTGTGCTCGATATCAACCTCGGCGAGGAGACCTCGGAGCTGGTCGCGATGGAGCTGATCCAGATCGATACGCCGTTCGTGACGGTATCGGGGTATTCCGCGGCGCAAAGGCCGCCGGTATTCAACGGCGCTCCCGCGCTCGCGAAACCGGTTCGCCCGGATATGCTTGTTCACGAGGTCCGGCGCTGCCTGGACAACAGGATGGCACACCCCAGCAAGCGGCGTGCGCGCGGGGCTTGATGCCGCAGCCAAGTGCGGTTGAGTGCTTCGCATGGCTTCGGCAAAAGACCCCCTCACTCTGTCTCTCTCCCCAAGGGGAGAGAGGACGCCAGAATATCCGCTGCGGATAATTCGGGCGTCCCTTCTCCCCTCGGGGAGAAGGACAGGATGAGGGGGGACTCCAGAAGCACTCGACCGGATTCGGCGTTTCGATCAATCGCCAAGGCGAAGGCCGCCGCTACTGGCGAGCGTGACGGCGAGAGGGCGGCCGGCCTCATCCTCGAAGCGGACCTCTTGCCAGCGAGGCGTATGTGAGCCGCGCCGGGAGATCGCCACGGTTGAATGTGCCGCCTCCCCCAGCCATTCGGCGGCGATGTGCAGGAAGCACGGCGGGTTGGCGCGATCCGCGTGGCTTTCGCCATCGTCGTCGAAGAGTTCGGCCTGCGCCTTCCCGCCAGGCTGCGGGAAGAGCCGCAAGGTAAGCGGCCCTTCGGCCCAGGATGGCGATGGCCCCAGCGGCAGGATCGAGCCCGCGCGCATGAAGGCGGGCGCGGCGCCAAGCGGGGCGGCAATTCCGGCCTCGCCGCAAGCGAAATGCTCGCCGGTGCCGATGCAATACCAGCCGCCTTCCGTTTCGGGCAGCCAAACGCGCCGGCTCAGCGCACCCTGCTCCACCACGGGCGCAACCAGCACGTCCCGGCCCAGCATGAACTCGTCATACTCTTCATAGCTCCCGGCTTGCCCTGGGAATTCATGGAACAGTGGGCGCAGCAGCGGCTCGTGATGCACATGCGCGCGCCACAACAACGTATAAAGCAGCGGCACAAGCCGCTCGCGCCAGTTCAAAGCGCCGCGCACCGCCCCGAGGATTTCGGGATACATCCACGGTTCGCTTGCGCTGCCATCCCCGTTCCAGGAATGGATGGAAAAGCGCGGCCAATAGATGCCCTGCTCGATCCAGCGCATGAACAGCTCGGGCTCGGGCTTCGGCCCCGCGAACCCGCCCACATCGTGGCCGAAGTTGAAGATGCCCGACAGGCTCAGGCCATGCCCCATGCGTAAATTGTAGCGCAGCGTCTTCCAGCTCGTGAAATTGTCGCCGGTCCAGGTCTGGGCATAGCGCTGCATGCCGGGGCCGCCTGAGCGCGACACGAGGAAGGGGCGCTTGCCGGGCGCGTGCTCAAGCTGCGCGGCCTGGGACGCGCGGAGCATCAAGCCGGTTTGAACCGGCCGCAAGCAGGCCATCGCGCCGCCGCGCCCGTTCGCGTCCACGCGCGCGCCGTCATCCCAAACCTCATACTCGTTATTGTCGTTCCACGTCGCGGCGATGCCGTGACCGAGGAGCTGCGCCCTTATCTGCCGCGCCCACCATTTTGAGGTTTCCGGGTTGGTAAAGTCGAGATAGGCCGCCTCGCCGCCCCAGAATTGCGCGAGATGGGGGCGGGTTTCGCCGTCGCTGTCGCGGATGAAGCCCCGGAAAGCTTCCACCTCGCCGAAGCGCGGGTGGTCCGTGAGCATGGCGGGCTTCACGTTTGCGATCAGTTTGAGGCCCGCATCGGCAAAGCGGCTGGCAAGGGCTGGGGGATCGGGGAAGCGGCTTTTGTCCCAGGTGAAGACGTAGCGTTTTCCGCTCGCGTTCGTGTAGCCCGAGGAAAGATGGAACGAGCCACAGGGGATTACGTGCCCGCTCAGACGCTTGAGGAAATCGCCGAGCCGCGCTTGCGCGTCCGGGGCATCGGTGTACTGCATCGACGAGCCGGAATAGCTCAGGCTCCAGCGCGGAGGGAAAGCAGTGCGGCCCGTGAGCGCCGTGTAGCGCGCAACTATCTCGCGCACAGACGGCCCGAACATCACATAAAGATCGAGATCGCCGCCGCTCGCCTCGAAGCTGCGGTAAGGGCCGTGATAGGCATCGATTTCCTGGCCCAGGCCGAAGGCGGCGTGGGACAGATTATCGTAGAACAGCCCAACGGCCCGCCCGCCAAGGTCCGGCCGGACGGTGAGGTAGAACGGAATGTGCTTATAGAGCGCATCGGTTGTTTGGGCGTCGTAGCCCATCGCGTCGGCGGTGCGCATCCGCAAGCGGCGGCCGGCCTTGTTCGCATCGCCGCTTTTCTCGCCGAAGCCGTAATAATGCTCGGCCTCGTCGCGCACCAAATAATGCGCGAAGCCCGGCCGCCCACGCCTGTAGCAGTAAGCCTGCGTCTGCCGGTCTTGCAGCAGGGGCTCGAACGCCGCCTCCGCGCTGGGCCGGAAATACCAAGTCAGGGCAAGCGGCGAGCGGCGGACCTCAACTCTTATCAGCGCCGTTTCGACCGTGATCGCGGCCTCGGTTTCCGTGACGGCCCCCGCCTCGCTGCCCGGAAAACCGGCCAGATCCAGGCGGTCGCGGCCATCGATTGCGTCTTCGCCGGCAAGCTCCGGCGAAAGCGACCAGGTGCGCGGCATTTGCAAGCCCCCCGGCGGAACGATCAGCGCGCGGGCCAGATGGCTGTCCAGGAAGTGCAGGATGAGCCGGAAGCCGTCCGCGAGCGCCATCTCGACGCAGGAGGCTTCGGCGGAGTTTATGCGCGCACCGCTTAAGACCCGCATTCCCCCCCGCTCGCTCTATGAAACTTAAGCTCCATCATAGCGCTTCAGGCGGAAAACATCGAGCGCAACGCCCCCCACCCTGTCCTTCTCCCCATGGGAGAAGGGACGTCTGAATAGCGCGAAGAGCATACAACAGCGCCCCCTCTCCCATGGGGAGAGGGATGGGGTGAGGGGCGTTGCGCTAAGTATTAGCCGCCGGCCTCAGCTCGCCAGAGCAGCGGAGGCCGCCCGCTCCATGCGCTTGCGCTCGTTGGGATCGAGATAGCGCTTGCGCAGGCGGATGGATTTCGGCGTCACCTCGACAAGCTCGTCGTCCTGGATATAGGCCAGCGCCTTCTCCAGCGGCATTCTTACCGGCGGCGTCAAGCGCACCGCCTCGTCCTTGCTCGTCGTGCGGATGTTGGTGAGCTGCTTGCCCTTGATGACATTCACTTCGAGATCGTTCTCGCGGGTGTGCTCGCCCACGATCATGCCGGGATAGACCCTGGTCTGGGGATCGATCATCATCGGACCGCGGTCTTCGAGGTTCCAAAGCGCGTAAGCCACAGCTTCGCCTGCGCTCGTCGAGATCAAGACGCCGGCGCGCCGGCCTTGGATCTCGCCCTTATAGGGCGCGTAACAGTGGAACAGCCGGTTCATGATCGCGGTGCCGCGCGTATCGGTGAGCAGCTCGCCCTGATAGCCGATCAGCCCGCGTGTTGGCACATGAAAAATGAGCCGCTGCCGGCCGCCGCCGGAGGGGCGCATGTCGATGAGATCGCCTCTGCGCTCGGAGAGCTTCGAGACGACCGCGCCCGCGTGCTCTTCGTCCACGTCGATAATGGCCTCTTCGATAGGCTCAAGCCGCTGGCCCGTCTCGGGATCGGTCTGGTACACCACGCGCGGGCGCGACACCGTCAGCTCGAAGCCTTCGCGGCGCATGGTCTCGATCAGAATGCCGAGCTGCAACTCGCCGCGGCCGGAAACCTCGAAACTGTCGCTGTCCTGCGTCTCGGTGATGCGGAGCGCCACGTTGCCCTCGGCCTCGCGCAACAGCCGCTCGCGGATGACGCGGCTTTGCACCTTGTCGCCTTCCTGCCCGGCCAGCGGGCCGTCATTGATGCGGAAGGTCATGGTAAGCGTCGGCGGGTCGATGGGCTGCGCGGGCAGCGCCTCGGTCACTTGGGGATCGCAGATCGTGTCCGCCACGGTCGCCTTGGTGAGCCCGGCGATGGCGATAATGTCGCCCGCAACGCCTTCGTCCACGGCCAAGCGCTCCAGGCCCCTGAAGCCCAGCACCTTGGAGACGCGGCCCTGCTCGATCAGCTTGCCGTCGCGGCTGATCGCCTTCACCGTCATGTTGGGCTTCACGATACCGTTCGAGACGCGGCCCGTGAGAATGCGCCCAAGGAAGGGATCGGCCTCGATGGTGGTTGCGAGCATGCGGAATGGGCCGCCCTCGGCTTTCGGCGCGGGGACGTGCTCAAGCACGAGGTCGAACAGCGGCGCCATGTTCTCGTGCGAGCCCTTCGGATCCTGCGACATCCATGCCTGCTTCGCGGAGCCGTACAGGATCGGAAAATCGAGCTGCTCCTCGTTCGCGTCGAGATTGGCGAAGAGATCGAAGACCTCGTTCAGCACCTCGATATGGCGCTCGTCCGGCCGGTCGATCTTGTTGATCGCCACGATGGGCTTGAGCCCGAGCTTCAGCGCCTTGGAGACCACGAACTTGGTCTGAGGCATCGGCCCTTCGGAAGCGTCGACCAGCACGATCACGCCGTCCACCATATTGAGGATGCGCTCCACCTCGCCGCCGAAATCGGCGTGGCCCGGCGTATCGACGATGTTGATGCGCGTGTCTTTCCAGTGGAGCGACGTCACCTTGGCGAGGATGGTGATGCCACGCTCGCGTTCCAGATCGTTCGAATCCATGGCGCGTTCGGCGACGCGCTGGTTGTCCCGGAACGAGCCCGATTGTTTCAAAAGTACGTCGATGAGGGTGGTTTTGCCGTGATCGACGTGGGCAATGATGGCTATGTTGCGCAAGTCCATGGCTAGCCGCGCTCTCTTCTTTCATGTTGCGATGCGAGATTTCAGGCTAGATGTGCGGCATCAGCGCGCCCGCGTCAATGGGGATGCGCCAAAGACAGCTAGGTTGCTGTGAAATGTTAGGCCAATTCATTCGGCACGCCGGAAAGTTCGGTTGGCTGAACGGCCGCCAGGCTCGTGCTGTGTTGGCGCGAGATTTTTGCGGCATTGACGATTTCCGCCGCCGCATCGTGCATTTGCGCCACCGAATGACCGGCTTGCACTTGGAGGCGGAGGCGGGCCTTTCCTCGCGGAACCCCCGGGAATTCAGCGACGTTCGTTAGTACCCCGCCTTCCGCCGCGAGATAGTTCGCGATACGCGCTTCCATCTCCGAGCCTATAATCACCGGGACGACCGGCGATGGCCGTCCCATGCAATCGAGGCCGCCGGCGGTCAGCTTGCTCCGGAGCGCTTCGACATTCTGGAAAAGCGAGCGGCGCCTCTTATCGCCTTCGCTGGAAAATGCAACTTTCATAGCCGCCTCGACGCAAGCCGCCTGGATCGGAGAAAGCGCGTTCGAGAAAATCCACGGTGTGCTGCAAAAGCGGAGATATCTCAACAAGCGGCCGTCGCGGACGCAAACGAAACCGCCATTCGATGCAAATGTCTTGGAAAACGACCCGAGGACGATATCGGCCTGCCCCAGCATTCCAGCTTCTTCGAGCGACGAACGGCCTGTTGGCCCAAGCACGCCGAAGTCATGCGCGATATCGAGAATGAGAAGAGCGTTATAGCTTCTGCAAAGCTGTTGTAGCGCGGGAACATCCGGGGTGTCGCTATCCATGGAGAATAGGCCCTCCGACACGACAAAAACGGCGTTCCGCGTATCGTCTCTCCGGATGCGTTTCAGAGTTCGCTCGATATGCCTAATATGATTATGCACGGCGACGTGAACGAATTTCGTCGCGATTTGCGCGCCGTCTTGCAGGCAGTTATGCGCCAGCCCATCGAGAACCACGTGATCGGAAGGGCGGACAAGGCCGCGAAGCACACCGTAGCCCGCGCCCCAGCCAGTCGGATAAAGCAAAACATGTTCGTAGCCCAGAACTTCGCCGATGCGCCGCTCCAACTGGCGCGAATATCTTGTATTCCCCATTAGAGCCGCGGAACCGGAGCTGTGAACGCCGTATTCCCGCGCCGCTTCCGTTGCCGCGGCGACGACGTTCCGGTGGGTGGCCAGCGATAGATAATCTTGCGATGCCAAGTTTAATCCTTGGACCTTGCGCCCGCTCTCCTCGAACGCGGTTGTAGACGGTCCGGGCGCCGCGTCGGTGGTCCTGTTATAGGGCCAAAGATTATGGCTGACACGCTGATCGCACCAACGAACGAAATCGTCCACCCGTTCTCCAGCGTCCGCTCCAGCAATATCTCTGAACATCAGGGCTGAATTGTTTATGGTGGCTAGAGAAACAAGCTCGTGCGGGAACCGCCTGGGAGACTTCTGCTTATTGGTATTCCAAAATAACCCCATCGTATTGCGATCTCTCTGAACTCATATCGAAGTTTAGTAAACCCTGACCGCATCCATAGAGCATAGTTTTGTGACAAATTGACACTCAAGCCAGAACGCCGGGGCGCCGCTGGCGAGTGTTTTCAGGCGTCGAATTGCCGCGCTCGCCCCAATGGGGATGCTTCGTTTTCTAGTTGGTGGGTGGGGCTAATGCGAGCTGTCGTAAGTTTTGACCGCTCTTTCGCCATTGCGAGTTTCGCACCGGCGGGGGCAGGCCCTTCTGGATGAAACTGTTCGCCGCCGCTTCAGCTACACGCCGAACTCTTTCTTCCCAGTGCCCGTTAGCATCGAGAATGACGAAAAGGTCGAAGACCTCGTTCGCCACCTCGATATGCCGCTCGTCCGGCTTGCCGATCGTTCAATTGCACGCCGCGCCGCGGAAGGCGTATTACTCGAAAACGATCTTGGCTTGCGACGGGGACAGCTTGGTTACGGCAAGCTTCTCCTTGAAATACACACCTACCCCGCGTGCCAGTCCGACATAGACGTCGATCAGATTGCGCTTGGAATTATATTCGACGAGTAAGGTTTTAGGACTTTCCCAAGTGTATTTAATCCTGGGGGGATGCGCGTTGGGAAGAGTGGCCGTCATATGAACATGCACTTTGTCCATGCCGAGAATCATATCGCGCGCCGACTTGAAGTGTTTGTAGACTAGGGGGTAAACGCGTGGCGCATAGGTGCAGCACCAATACTCGCCGAACGCGTCCGCAGCCTGCTGCGCCGATATACCGAGCACTTTGCAAGTCGAGGAGACCAAGGTATCGAACTCTTCGTCAGGAATGTCGAGGGGCGCCATCCCGAAATCTTCCGCGTGCGCGGTAAGATTGGCATTTTCGAGAATCGCAGCCCATTTGTCTTTCCCGAATTTTTTCTCAATAAGCTCCATTAAACAAGCCGTAATCGTACCCTTCACGGGTTGCCTCCGTTTTCGTGTAATACCAATCGCCGATAGTTCCTGCCGTTTTTCGCCATTGCGAGGGGCTTTCGCCTCGAAGCAATCCGGAAGCCGCAAGTCCAGCGGCAGTTTCTGGACGCCCGCAGCGGCTGGGGCCGCCTCCTGGCGATGAGTGTTGCAATGGAACGGTCAGAACTTTTCGTGGCTGGCGTAATCCCATCCACAGCGTGCGCGGCTAATTCGCATTACCCAAACTAGCAGCAACGCTTAGGGTAAATCTGGCATGGGAGCCTTGCGTGTGGCGTACAGAACTGCTGTGGCCTATGTCCCGCGCTTGCCTGGCGAGCGTGCGGCGAAGCGGGGAGGAACGCACGAGCTTGCAGCGGCTGAATGAGGCCGATCTTCTTCCCGTTCGAGCTATTCCCAGAACTGCTGCTCCTTGGCTTTGGTATCGCAAGCAACCAGCTCGCTCTCGGCTTGGTGCGGCAGCTTGTGTTTGTGCGCTATTTCTTCCGCGGTAATTCCGCACGTGTCCGCGGAAGCTTTTGCGACGACATCGAAGATAAATCCGAGCGCCTTTTCGGCCCCCGGGGTAAACTGCTCTGGGCAATCCTCCCGGAAGCACTGCGCGAGCACCGACTTCATTTTGTCGTAGTGCTCTTGGGTTATGCCGAGGCAGGAGTGTGTGCTTCCAAGTTTATCGACAACGGGAATTGTCGCCGTTCCGGCGCCCGCGTGGATCGGCCACAGCTGGCTCGATCGGGTGAGCCTGACGAGGTCCTGCAGCATAAGCAGGTAGCGTTTCTCCTGCTCTTGAAAGTCGCCCTTAAAGAGCTGCCTTACCTCGGGGATCGCTTCGAGCAACCGGCTATACATTACAGCTATTGCTTGCGGCAATCGCGGCTCGTAGCTAACAAAGAAGTTCCTTAATTCGGCAAGCTGTTCGGGAGTCATTGCTGCTCTCCTGCAACGTGGCGGCAGGTTACTACAGGTTGTAGCCCTCGGATCCGTTTTGAGCGTAGCAATAACGGCACAGTTCAAGGATTAATTCAACTATCCTTGGAGATATGTAGGACGTCTCGTACAGCCAATGCGAGCGGGCTGTGCCAGCTGCCGCCACGTCAAGGAATCATCCCGGTGCCTGTCTGAGGCGCCAGCAGTTTTGGCAGGCGTGCGGGTAGTTCGCGGGGGCAAGCACTTGCTGGCGCCCCGGTCTCGCCAGAGCGGCAAACGCGGGCTAAGAGGCTTCGTCCAGCACCTCGGCGCCAAAGAAGTCCGCGAAACTCCCTGGACCCAAAGTCTCGTTTCGATGCGGCGGCTTATTTTTGCGCGCAATTACCTCCGCGCTCATTTCTCGCGCATTCGTTGAAGCTTTTGCGAGGACATCGAAGATAAATCCGAGCGCCGCTTCGGCTCGCGGGTTGAATTGTTCCGGGCAATACTCCCGAAAGCACTGCATAAGCACCGCCTTCATTTTATCGAAGTGCTCGCGGGTTACGCCGAGGCGGGAGTGAAAGCATCCCAGTTTGTCGATGGCGGGGATCGATGGGGTTCCCGTGAGGGCTTGGACCGGCCACAAATGACTCGAACGGGTGAGCTTAACAACCTCCCGCAGCATGTGCAGGTAGCGTTTCTGCTGCTCCTCAACGTCACCCTTGAAAAGTTGTTTGGCCTCTGGGATCGCTTCAAGCAACCGGCCATACATGATAGCTACCGCTTGCGGCAATTGCTGCTCGACGCAGGTGAGGAATTTCCTAAGTTCGGCAAGTTGGTCTGGACTCACGTTGACTCCCACGCGAAGCGGCAAGCACTCCCGGTTGAGCTTTGCCCTTTTGCCGGTCGCCTACTCAGCGCCGCACCGGTGACTTTGCCTTCTGATTGTTCTCGGGCCAAACAACAACGGCGCAGTCCAAGGATTAATTCAACGATCTTTGGGCTTACCTAAAAAAATGTGCGCAATCGTTGCCACGGCCGGCGCGGCAACAGTCTACGCGCCGCTGAAGGGCGGGCGAGCGGCGGTCAGGGTGCAATGTGCGCGCTCGCCCAAGGGGCTGGTGTTCAGTGAAGCGTTTGCGCTTGCAGCAACTCGGTAACCAAAGCCTCGCCGCCGAAGAAGCGATTGAAGTCTTCAACCGGCAGTTCATCGCCCCGGAGCGGAAGCTTGTTCTTGCGGGCAAGCTCCTCTTCCTGGATGTCGCTGGATTTGGTCAGGGAATTGGCCACAACATCGAAGATGAAGCCCAGGGCCTTCTCGACAGGCGGGGTGAAACCAGCCGGATCGACTTCCCTGCAGCACTGCGATAACACCGATTTCATAAGGTCGAAATGCGCCCGGGTTATGCCCACGTCGGCGTGGATGCATCCGAGTTTGTCGAGAATGGGTAGCGATGCCGTGCCGGTGAAAGCGCCAATGGGCCATAGATGGCTCGAACGCGTAAGTTTGACGATCGATTGCAACATGCGCATGTAGTGCGCTTGCTGCTCTTGGAGGTTGCCTTTGAAGAGCGACTTCGCCTCAGGGACTGCTTCGAACAGGCGGTTGTACATGGCCGTCACCACGTCGGGCAATTGGCGCTCATTTTTGGCGAAAAAGCCCCTCAACGCCGACAAATCTCCTGGACCCATAAAAATTTCTCCTGGGGCAACGAATTGCCCCCATCAGTGAAACGCTAAAGCGGCAGGGCGAGAGCCATTCGATATGAGCCCCGCACACGGATAGTTAATGCCCCGCGATGAAGTCATTATTTCCGTTACGGATAAAATGTCCACAAGATTTTCGTCGAAAGCAATAAAATTGCACGGGAGCCATATGGATATTGAGGAGCATCTAAAAGGCCGGGGAGAGCGCGCAACAATTGGTAAGCTGGAAGCATACACGCGCCGCCGGTCAGATCTCCGTTCTTGCTGTGCGGGGGGACAGGATGCGGTGTATTAGGCTAAAAACGTTTCACAGCGCCTCTGCATCCGCGAACTCATAACCGCCCCCGCGAGCCATGAACAAAAACCTGCATCCATATTTGGCCCTTGCGTTCCTCACCGGCCTCAATCTGTTTAATTATTTGGATCGCTATGTGCTGGCGTCGGTGGTGCCGCCGCTCAAGGACGGGCTTGGGCTCAGCGACGGCGAAATCGGCTGGCTGACCTCGGCATTCATGATCGGCTATTTCGCCACCGCGCCAATTTTCGGCTATTTGGGAGACCGCTGGCCGCGCAAGGGGCTTATCGCATTCGGCGTGACCTTTTGGAGCCTGGGCACGATCCTGAGCGGCTTCAGCAACGGCTTTTGGCAGTTGCTCGCGTGCCGGGTGCTGGTTGGCCTTGGCGAGGCGAGCTACGCGGTCCTGGCGCCGGCGTGGCTCTCGGATTCGTTTCCGGCGGAGCGCCGCAATAATGCAATGACGATTTTCTATGTCGCGATACCGATTGGGTCGGCGCTCGGATACATCGTTGGCGGCGCCGCTCTGCCATATGGCGGCTGGCGGGCGGGGTTTTGGTGGGCCGGCGCGCCGGGACTGCTGCTTGCGCTGGGGCTGCTGGCGCTCACCGAGCCGGCACGCGGCGGCCCGGATGCGGAAGCTTCACGGCCAGAGACGGGGCTGGCCGGATTGGCGAGCCTGCTCCGTAATAGCGATTTCATCCTCGTCACGCTTGGCCTGACGGCTTACACATTCGCGCTCGGCGCCTTCGCGGCTTGGGGGCCAACCTTCCTGAACCGTGTGCACGGACTGGAACTCGGCTTCGCGGATCATTTCTTTGGCGGCATGCTCGTTATCGGCGGGCTGCTTGGCACGCTCGTTGGCGGGTTCGCGGCGACCGCCTGGCGGCGAAAGGCGCGCGCGGGCTATGCGTTTCTGCTGACGGTGGCGGCGCTCCTGACCGTTCTGTTCGCCACGGCGGCATTCCTTGAGACCGGCCTCACGGCATCCATGGTGTTCCTCGGCGCGGCGATCTTCGTGTCGTTCCTGCCCACGGGACCGCAGGTGACGCTTCAGATCGAGAGCGTGCCCGCAAACATGCGGGCGAGCGCCATGGCCGCTTCGATTTTCGTCATTCATCTGTTCGGCGATTTCTGGAGCCCGGTGCTGGTTGGCCGGCTGGCGGACTGGGGCCATCAGGCGGACAAGCCAGGCGCTGGGCTGCAACACGCCATGCTGGTTCTGCCCGCGGTCATGAGCCTTGCGGTGCTGTTTTGGGGCTGGCTAGCTTGGCGGCAAACAACACGCCCCGCGCCGCCAAAAGACGATGAAGGTTTGGGAGCAGGGATACAGTCGGCGTGGCGCTCGCTTCTGCGCTTGGATAACAAGATTTTGGGGCTCATTCTCGTGCCGGTGGCTGTGACCGGCTGGGTCCATCTGTTCGAGGTGGCATCCCAATATTGGCCATTCATTGCCGCGGGCTATTACGCGCAGCCGCTATTGGGCCTACTGGCGAGCGCTTTTTCCACGGTGTTTGTCAGCGGTACGTCGATATTGCTGCTGACGGCGGACAGGCCGCTTGCGCGCGATGAAGCTCTTCTGCCTAATCTATTGGCCGTGGCGGGAGCGTTCAGCGTTTATGTTTTCGGATTTCTGTCGCCAGCGGACAGCTCGCCAATCAACCAATACGTGCCGCCGGTCTTGCTGGCGTTAGGCGCGGCTTTGGTTCTGCTGTCTCTTTTGTACTTGCGGCGCTCTTTTGCGGTCACGCCGCAGGCGCGCGCCGTAAAGCAGGCCGGCCCCTACGCCATCGTTCGCCACCCCATGTACGCAGGAAACATTCTGACGGTATTTGGCCTGGGGCTCCTGCTCGGCACCCCGCTGAGTCTGCTTCTCTCGTTCGTAATAGCCGGGCTGCAGATCGGCCGGGCCTATTTCGAGGAACGTTTGCTCGCCTCCTCAATCCCGGAATACGCCTTGTACAGGGCCAAAGTGGGCGCATTCCTTCCGCGCCTTTAGGGGCGCGCCTAGAGAGTAATGTGCGCCTAATCGCGCACGGCGTCCCCGCGAGGCGTCTTTGGCCGCAATTAGTGCTCTGCACAGCGCGCATCACCCCTCACCCTGTCCCTCTCGGCAAGCTCGCCTTGGCGAGCTTGCAACTTAGTGTGTCCGCATTCGCAAGCGAATGCGGATGGGGAGAGGGGACGCCTTCTCAATAGGCGCGGCCGGACCATTGGGAGAGGGCTGGGGTGAGGGGTAACGCGCTATGATTTGCGCTCTTCCTTCAGCGGCAATTGGCGCTACTCACTCTGCTTCGGTTTTTCACCAGGCCACGGTCTTGGGCCGCGGCTCCGCTCAGGCTCGGCTGGCCTTTCGCTCCGGCCCTTTTGTCCCGACGCCATGCTTGCGTGGATCTGGGCGGCTACGGTTTTCGCGGCAAGGTCGATTGGGGCCGCTTCTTTTGCGTTTGCGGCTGCTTTGGGGTTGATGGCGGGGGTGGCTGGCGGTGTGGGCGATGCAACTCTTTGAGCCTGCGCCGCGGCAGGCGCTTGCACCGGGGCGGCGGCCGGAGGCGTGGCCGCTTGCCGCGGAGAGGTATTGCCGGGTGCTGCTGGCTCGGTGGCCTCCGGCTGGTGGGCGATGACGGCGGGCGCTTGCTCAGCGGGGACCCGTTGCTGCACAGGAGGCTGCTGCGCCGCCACAGGCCGCAGAAGCGCGAGCAGAGGGCCATGCGTTTCGGCTGTGCGCTCTATCGCCCGGTGTATCGGCTCGACCACGACCTCCATGTGGTGGCCGCTCGCATGGATCATCCAATCCGGCGACTGAGCGATAGCGACGTGCCCCTTCCAAAACAGCAGGTCGCCCCTTTGTATCGCCTCAAGATTGGCGGGGGCCATCGGCTCTCCGGCGCTCTGCATCTGCATATCGCTGTCGCGGAGGCAAGGAATGCCGGCGGCTCGAAGGGAAATCTGCACAAGCCCCGAGCAATCGATGCCCAGCGAGGTCTTGCCGCCCCAGAGGTAGGGAACGCCGACGAACCGCTCCGCCACCCGGACGAAGTCCCTGGCGCGCTCGCGGATGCCCACAAGATGATCCGCGAAAATGAAGCCGCCCCGCGAGAGTTCGACGAAGCGGCCTTCGAGCACGCCAACGGGCGCCACGGTGCAAGAGAAGCTCAGTTTCGTGACCGGCGGCCGCTTCATATCCGGCGCTGGATAGAGATAGGTGAGCCGGGCGCTCACGCGGTGGGTGTTCTCCTCGGCCACGCCAGACAGGCAGTCCACGGATGTGTAGCCGACATATCCATCGTCGTGAAGCTGAACCCATGCCCAGCCCTCGCGAAATTCGTAGGCCGTGAGAAGTTCTCCGGAAAGGGCCTCGGTGGCGAGGGGAGCATCGAAGCGCGGCGCCACACGGATGGGCGCCGCCGGCGCCGCGACCTGGCGAAGCTCCCCTTCGGCGTAGCGCGGGACGCGAATCCGGTCTTGTAGGGAGGCGGCCGCTAAATCCTCACGGTATGCATTGAGGCGCGGATCGAGCTGGGTCATGAAATCTATCTTCCAAATTCGTTGCGGATAATATCGAACAAGGCCCTGACGCCCTGCGGCTCGCCGCCAGCTGGTTTGGCGGGCACGGCGCGCGGCACCCAGCCGAAAATATCGAGATGAACGTAGCGCTTGGCGTTCTTCACGAAGCGCTTGAGGAACAGCGCAGCGGTAATGGAGCCCGCAAAGGGGCCGTTGAAGACGTGGTTGACGTCGGCAACCTTGCTTTTGAGATAGGCGTCGTAAGGCGCCCAGAGCGGCATGCGCCAGAGCGGGTCCCCGGCATGAACGCCTGCCGCGTGGAGGCTGGCGGCAAGGCTATCGTCGTCGGTGTAGAACGGCGGAAGATCGGGGCCGAGTGCCGCGCGCGCCGCGCCGGTCAATGTCGCCATATCGACGAGAAGATCGGGCGATTCCTCATCCGCAAGCGCCAGCGCATCCGCCAGGACGAGGCGGCCCTCGGCGTCGGTATTGGCGATTTCGACGGTCAAGCCGCTACGGCTCTTGATGATATCGCCAGGCCGGAAAGCGTTGCCGGAAATGTTGTTGTCCGCCGCCGGGATGACGATGCGCAAGCGCACCGGCAGGTTCGCGGCCATAATCATCGCGCCAAGCGCCATCACGCTCGCGGCGCCGGCCATGTCCTTCTTCATCAGCGCCATGGCCTGGGACGGCTTGAGGTCGAGGCCGCCGGTATCGAAGCAGATGCCCTTTCCTACGAGCGTAACCTTGGGGTGTCTAGCGTCGCCCCAGGTCAGATCGGCGAGGCAGGGTTCGCGGCTGCTGGCCCGGCCCACCGCGTGGACGAGCGGAAAGTTTTCCGCGAGCAATGCGTCGCCTGCGATGACGCTGGTGCTTGCGCCGAAGCTCCGGCCGAGTTCGAGAAGCGCATCGGCAAGGTCATGCGGGGCGCAATCGTTGGCGGGGACATTGATAAGCTCGCGCGCGAACCAGATGGCCTGCGCCTTTTGCAGCACGGCCGCGCGGTTGGCACCCTTGGGCACGGCGAGCTTGCGGAGCTTATGCGGCTCTTGAGTCAAATAGCGCCGGAAAGAGTAGGCCCCCATCAGCCAAGCCAGGAGCGCGTCGTCCGGGGAGCCGGGGAAGCCGTCGAGCGCGTAAATGCCCTCGGGAAGAGCCGCGGGAAGCGCGCCAAGCTGCAACGAAGCGCCGGGCGTTGGCTCCTCCTCGCCGAGCGCCAGCAAGACACCGCCGATACCGCTGCTGCCGGGTAAAAGCACATGGCTGCCGGGTTTGGCCGTCCAGCCGGTCGCCGCGAGCCATGCCGCGTGCTCCGGCGAAACGAATTCTAGCGGGTCTTTCTGGAACGCGGCGCTTTTAACGGTGCGGATGGGCACGCCTTTCTCGCCGGGCTCCGCGAGCAGGCCAGAAATTTCGTCCGCAATGTCCTGGAAGGAAAAGATCATCGGCAAAGCCTATGCGGGATCGCGATACGATCCTCTGTTGTCGTGTGTGAGGGCTCCTATGCGCGATCTAAGATCGAATAATGGCAAAGGGAAGAGAACAAATGGCTTGGCAGGGTTCCAACTAAAATCCTATCTCAGCCGGCGCCGCCCGCCTTCACGCATATCGCCTTGTCCTCCACCTTGCGGCTGTACATCTTACTGAATGTGGTCGCGGTCAATATGCCGCTCTGCGGGTCCATGCTGTAGTCGTAATCGTAGCCGGCCGAAGAATATTCATGCCACGTTATCTGACTATCGCTCATCGAAACCTGCTCCGATACGGTATGGCCGTTTTTGAGCACAGCGGCATTACTTATTTTAAGATCGAATTTGCTCCCGCGTTCCCATGCGCAAGTCAGAGTAAACTCCGCTCCCGCAGCGCTTCCTGCTGAGTAGAAGAGCGTGCCAGCTATCGCTGCTATAATGAATTTGTACATCTGAGCCTCTCTCCCGCGCGCTCAATGCGTGCAAGAGTCCGGGCCGTGCGGTCCGGCTTCAGCTTAAGGTAGCACAAATCCCCGACCAATACCATTCCCGGCAATCTTGATATTTAGATGCAGCGGTTAAGCTATGGAGAAACGCGGCCGGGGATCGTATTGTGCGGCACCGCTCCTCGATGGAGCCATTGGGCATTTAACGGAGACGCAATGACCGAGCGGCATGGGCCGCTGGCCGAGGCGGCCGGCGTGGAACTCGCGATGACGGTTCTTGCCCCCCCGGGCGGCCGGGACTTTCGGCGGCTGGTATAATTCCCTGGCGCATCGCCGGTTACCTCCCGTTAACCTATCCCAGCGTCAATTCAGGTGTCTCGCACTGCTCTTTCGGATTTATATCAATGTAGCACAAGACCTTTAATGATCGATTAAGCGCTGTTCTCTTGCGGCAACGCGTTGATTCTTATGGCTAATATTTGCCGATGCGCTCGTCCGCCGGACGTGCGATAGGTTAATTTAAAAGTTGCGAACATATTTTATAGTATTTTGCAAACGCAGAAATCGACCTAAATCGAGGAAAATTTCGCAGAAATGCGGCGGCGTAAAATAGGACGCCGGCGCGTTTACCAAGTTCGCATTAAGTTTCGCACCAGCCAGTGTTGCCGGCCCCCATGACTGAAACTTTCTTGCTCAGAGGGGGTGGGCTATATACGGCGGGCCGCTGGCACAGAGATCGGCCTATGAATGGTGCGCAAGAGCCCGTCATTAAGTTGGATCCGGGGCGCCTCGATCACCCCCAATGGAGCCAAGGAGCAGCCATGCTCTGGGAGCACGTTTCTTAGAATTCATTCTTGATGAGGTCCCCACGCTGGCGGCAGCCGAGGGAGAACCCGATGGAAGTCATGCATAAGCGTGTTGCCGGCCTCGATGTGCACAAGGAGACGGTTGTTGCCTGCGTGCGTATCGTTGCCCGCGGGAAGGTTTCGCGGGAATGCCGGACCTTCGAGACCACAACAGCCGGCCTTGAGGCGCTGCTGGCCTGGCTGACGCAGAGCGGCTGTACGCATGTCGCTATGGAGGCCACCGGGGTCTATTGGAAGCCCGTGTGGAATATCCTGAGCGATGGCAAGTTCGAACTGATTTTGGCCAATGCGGCCCACATCAAGAACGTGCCCGGCCGCAAAACGGATGTGAACGATGCCACCTGGATCGCCGATCTGGTGGCCTTCGGCCTCATCTTGCGCTCAAGTAGCGCGCCGTGCGGTAGCGCGCCGCTAAAAGGCGAGCTTCGTTCCGGGGGCGAAGCTCCAGGAACTGCGCTCGCTGATGCGCACGCGCAAGCAGCTGGGCCGCGAACAAACGCGGCATATACAGCGGATGCAGAAGACGCTCGAAGAGGCCAACATCAAGCTCGATTCGGTGATCAGCGAGATCATGGGGCTGTCCGGGCGGCGGATGATCGAGGCATTTAAGCGGCGCGCTACCGCACGGCGCGCTACTTGAGCGCAAATGATTGCGGGCGTGCGCGATCCCCGGAAACTGGCGCAGCTGGCTGACCGGCGGATCAAAGCCTCGCCCAAAGAGCTCTACGATGCGCTGCACGGCCGGCTGACGGAGCATCACCGGTTCCTGCTGCGGCTTCACCTCGGTCAGTACGATGCCCTGGCTGCTTCCATTGGCGAGATCGACGCTCAGGTGGATGCGGCAATCGCCGGGCTTGACGAGGAGGCGGCCGCCGCAGGCCACGGCTCCTTTCGCGATCTGATTGCGCTTGTGGATACCATCCCAGGCATCGCGGGCCTGGCGGCAACCGGGATCCTTTCTGAGATTGGGACCGATATGAGCCGGTTTGCAACCGATGGGCATCTCGTCAGTTGGGTGGGCTTATGCCCCGGCCAGAACGAAAGTGCGGGCAAGCGCAAATCCTCTAGGCTTCGCAAAGGCGCCCCCTGGCTCAAGGCCATGCTCGTCCAATGCGCCTGGGCCGCCGTCAAAAAGAAAGACAGCTACTACAAGGCGCAGTTCAACCGTCTCAAGGCCAGAGGTGGCCCCAAGAAAGCAATCTGCGCGGTGGCTGCCTCGATGCTCACGGCGATTTATCACATGCTCAAGGATGGCGTCGAACACCGGGATCTCGGGGTTGGTTATTTCGATCGCCGCCCGCCTGAACAAAAGGCCAAGCACCTGGTTGCTCAACTAGCCAAGCTTGGCTTCAAAGCTGACCTTCAACCTATCGAGTTAGCTGCTTGATGGCGTTGAAAAGCCAAGGCTCACGCTGCGGCTGGGTGAGTTTCTTCTTAGCATATCGCGTCTGTAGGCGATGCGAACACTTCCTTGTGTGCCGTAGCGTCACGAACCTGGAGGTTCAGCATGAGAACCTGACTTGAGCGTGCACAAGCTGTGCGAGAGATGACGGCAGGCCCTTCGAAGCCAGCTTCCAAGAGCGGGCTTCAAACCACTCCAAGCTGCTGCGGTCAAAAGCCGTGGTGGTGAGCGTTGGAGTCAAAGCCTGGAGCGGTAGCTCCGGGCAGGTACGGTCCGGGGAGACGAGCGCAAGCAAACCCTTCGATGACGCGTCGATAGTTCGAAATGCTGCCAGAACCGGGGGGCGAAGGAACCTGCCGGGATAAGTACGCCGGAAACTTGGTTACTGGGCGTGCGGCAGCCGGCGTATAGAGCGCTCAAGTAGCGCGTCGTGCGGTAGCGCGCCGCTTAACAAGGCGTGAACCCGGTCCAGGCTCTTGTGCGGAACTACGGGAACCAGGGCTTGGATGCCAAGGGAGAAGTTCAAGTGGCGAAAGCCATGAGGCGAGCGTACCGATGACAAGTCCTGGGGCGGACCAGCTCGTAGGAGCGATGAAGGCCGGTAATGCGGCTGGAGCAAAGGGGCTGGGTCGAGCGGCTGCATTTTGCGTCCAACTGGAAACAGGAGGAGGCGTATGAGTGTAGCAAGACCATTCGACATTCCAAAAGAACTGGTTGCGGCGGCCTTCCGCGCTGTCAAGAGTAATGCGGGAGGTGCTGGAATCGATAAGGAGACGATCGGGCAGTTCGAATCGAAGCTAGGAGATAATCTTTACAAGATCTGGAATCGCATGTCGTCAGGGACCTATTTCCCACCGCCAGTCAAGGCGGTTGCCATTCCGAAGAAGAGTGGCGGGGAAAGAATACTTGGCGTGCCCACGGTTTCAGACCGGGTGGCTCAGATGGTGGTCAAGACGGTGCTTGAACCTATTTTGGAGCCTATCTTTCTTCCGGATTCCTACGGTTACCGGCCGGAGAAATCCGCGCTGGACGCAGTGGCGATCACGCGCAAGCGTTGCTGGAAGAGTGCGCTCAAGTAGCGCGTCGCCAAGGTGGGATTCCGCTTGCCGGCCTTCGCGCCCAGCAATGCTCCAGGCTTCGACGTTTCCGCTTCCCTTTTCTTTATCCAGACTGTCGCTGCTGGGCGGCGATCGAAGGTCCGAGACCCCCTGTGAACGATTTTGCGGTCGCGCATAATTAAAATTTGGGGTAACTCCCCAGGAGGGTCAGGCGATCCGGAGTTTTGCGATGAGCGCATCCGGGCTTTGCTGAAGAGTTTCGATGAGGCTCCAGCCTTGTTTTCTGGCGGTGGAGAGCACGGTGCGCAGTGTGGCGAAATTCCCGGCGCCGGTAGCAGTCCGGAAGCAGCCTGAGATTTTCTGCCTGACCTTCATCATGCGCAAATCTTGCTCGGCTTGATTGTTGGTGAAAGGCACACGGGGATCGGTGAGGAAGCGCAGGACATCGTCCTTGCGGCTTTGCAGGCGCAAGAGCAGGTTGTGCCCCGTGCGGCGGCGTTGACGTCCCCTTCGCTTACCTCCCTTTCCTGAGACGCGCGCGGGCGGCGGCTGGGCCTCGTGAAATGCCAGGCCCTGAGCCACAATGCGGCCATAGCGGGCCTGCAGCCAAGCGATGAAGCGCGGCTCCAGCGTCACCTCCTTCCGGCTTGCGATGTTTACCGCGTGACAGGCCTGGCGCAGAAAGCGGGACATGGCGAAAGCCCACGGCTCCTTTTCGATCTCCATCAGCGCCTTGAGTTCCCGCAGATGATGGGCGTTGCACAGCGCGTGGAGCACACCCTGCATGGTGAAATAGGGCTTCCAGTGATCGTGCACGATGACGCCAATGACATCCGCCAGGAGAGCGCCGCGCTTGGCCGAGGTGCGATAGAAGGTCAGCAAGACCGTCGCCGCCACATGCAGCCATTGGGTGGCACCGCCGATGCGGAAACCCGTTTCATCCATGTGTTTGACGGGCGCCTGCTTGACCTGCCCAGCGATGGCCTCGGCCACCGGAGCAAGCTCCTCTGCCTTGCGCTGTTCCATCGCGGCGATGGTGGCCGTCGAAATCCCGATCCCGAACAGGTCTTGCAGCAGTTCGGCCAGCCGGTCCTCGGGAATGAAATGACAGTTCCGCAAATAGACGGCCAGCGCCGCAACCCGGGCGCCGTATTGCACTGGCGCCGTCACGCCCTCTGGAAAACCGGCTTGGCAGTGTGCGCCGCAATCCGTGCAGGCGCACAGATGCGCGCGATGCTCCGTCACTGTAAGCGCCTGAGGTTCGGGCAGGTCCATCACCTGCCGTTTGCTGTGGGATATGCTCGCCGCCAAATCGGGCGCCCCGCCGCATCGCGGGCAGAGCACGGGATAATGATCGATCACCGCATCGGGCTTTTCTATTTGCCGCAGCGTCTCGCCTTTGTGGCCTCGCTGCCCGCCGGACTTCTTGCCCGATTTCTCCCGCAGGCTTCCTGTGCGGGCTGGTCTCTTCAATCCGTCGCTCGATGGCGGTTTGCCACTGTTCGAGCTGTTCAGACCAAGCTGGCGCTCAAGTTCAGCCACCCGTGCCGTCAGTGCGGCAATCTGCTCACGCTGCTGCTCGATAATCGACAGCAGAGTCTCGATGGTCTGCGACTGCGATGGCTGATTCGGTTCCATAGGAAGCTTGAATCACGCCCAAACGCGCCGCTATAGCGCGAAATCACTTATCCTCTTGAAAATGCCAGCCGCTGTGCCATTCCTGACTCACTGCCACAGCCGCCCCCTCCTGGGGAGTTACAATTTGGGCATGATATGCGATAGAGCCATCCTTACGTTTCCGTTCGATGATCGTCCCCATGGATTTACAGCACGCCCCGCCTTGTTTGCGACATTTGCTGTAACCTATAAACCGGCGGAAATGCGCAACGAATCAAACGTAAATAGGCATGTTAGCAAACGGACATACCACTGAAAAATCAGGGAAATGCGGAAATGCTAGCCCTTGGCGTTTCTGCGTCGCGCCCATGATGGATTGGACGGACCGTCATTGCCGGTACTTCCACCGGCAATTGAGCAAGCGCGCGCGCCTTTATACGGAGATGGTTACGTCTGCGGCAATCGCGCATGGCGACCGGCAGCGGCTTTTGGCCTTCGCCCCCTCGGAGCATCCGGTGGCGCTGCAGCTTGGCGGCTCGGCCCCGGACGAACTCGCACGCGCGGCTGAAACCGGCGCCGCCTTTGGCTACGTCGAGATCAACTTGAATTGCGGCTGCCCATCGGACCGGGTGCAGTCCGGCCGCTTCGGCGCATGCCTCATGGCGGAGGCCGCTCTGGTGGGCCAATGCGTTTCTGCCATGCAAAGCGCGGTGGGCGGCGGCGTGCCCGTTACGGTGAAATGCCGGATTGGCATCGACGATCAAGATAGCGAGGCGGCCCTTTCGAGGTTCATCGAAACCGTGGCCAACGCCGGCTGCGGCATTTTCATTGTGCATGCCCGCAAGGCTTGGCTTAAGGGCCTGAGCCCCAAGGAAAACCGCGACGTGCCGCCGCTCGACTACGAGCGCGTCTACCGGCTCAAGGCGGCCTTCCCCGAGCTTACCGTTGTGATTAACGGCGGCATTGCCACGCTTGACGAGGCGCTCGTGCATCTGGGCGCGGTGGACGGTGTGATGCTCGGGCGGGCGGCCTACAAATCGCCCGCGATGCTCGCCGATGTGGACCGCCTCCTGTTCGGCGATGAGACGCCGCCGCTGGACGCGGGCGCCGTCCTGGAGCGGATGCTCGCTTACGCAGGCTCCGAGCTGGAGCGCGGCACGAAGCTTTCCTGCATAACGCGTCACATGACGGGCCTCATAAACGGCAAGCCTGGCGCGCGCGGTTTCCGCAGGCTGTTAACCGAGGAAAGCGTTAAGCCGGGCGCGGGGCTTGAGGTGCTGGAGGCCGCTATTGCCGCGGCGCGCGATGCCGCCGCGAGAAAAGCAGCGAGGGATGCCGCGGCGGCGGATGCCCTGGAGGACGCGAGCGCCGCGCCGTGATGCAGAGGCCGTTCGGTTGCTTCGCCGCCCACACGGTTGTAAGCTTGGAGTAACGCCATATTAACTCTTCCAGTTGCTCCTTGCGGGGTTCGAGGGGCTCCGTTCGATTTGATGCAATATAACAGAGAGACCTTGAGTAAATGTTAAGTGCTGCTATCTAGCTGATATGTATGAGCTATTCGTGGCGCCGGGCGGCGGCTTACGGCCTTTGCTTTGGTTAATTTCAAATATTCGCGTATATTTAACGGGATTTTCGAAACGTAGAAATCGACCGAAAGTGAGAAAAGATTTGCAGAAATACGGCGGCGAAAAATATGAGCTTCACGCGTTTACCTTGACCGTATTCATCATAGTAAGCGCTTACATGAAACGAACGATTTATTAACGGACGCCCCGAAACGCCGCGGCAAGGCAATGTGCCCGTCTCTTGATCCGGGGACGGCGCTTGCTCACAAGGGGGAGGGGACAGTGCGCGGCCGCACTGCCGGCCGAGGCTCGAATGCCGCTATACGAGGCTCCACGCAAGCCCGCTCATCACGTCGCCCCTCGCCGCATTCCCTCCCGGTGAAGGCCGAAGGCTGCCTTTCGGGCTGTTGACGATACCGTCTCTTATCGGGAGTTTAGCGCTTCTCTTAAATTGGCATTCATGCCGCCGGAACCGCGCGTATTTATACTTTGCCAGCCATGGAAAATGGCTGGACCGGAAAGCATCTGCTGCCAAATATCGTTCACTATCGCAAAGACGTTTAATTAGCCCGCCGGCCTCGGATACGATCGAGTACTTCATCTAATTCTCCACTACGCTACTGCTCTTTTAACCCCATCCCGTAAGCGTGCCATTATTATACACAGTAATTCAAACCTACTTTGTCGATAGCCACAAGATGGCTGTGGCCCGACGTGAATGCAACCGGAACGCGAGAGTTTTCCACAATTTTGCCGATAGGTGCCCGCGCACTGCACAGGCAGGCTGTATGGAAGTCGCGGCGCAAGGTCCGCACAAGCCTCTCATGTGAACAATAGGGGAACAAACATGGTGCGTGCCGGGGGGTTGCGGCGCGAGTTTTTGCGAGTGCGAATGTAGGATAATGTTATGAAATTTGGCTCCGTCAACAAGCCCCGCGGCGAAACGCCAGCGCCGCCGCCGGAAAAACGAACCACGGCGTCACCGCGTCTGCCGGCGCGCCCCGCGCTGTCCGGCCAAATAGGCACGTGCCTCTTCCGCACTGGACGCCGCCAGCATCTTGCGTTTGGCGTGCATGTCCTTAGCCCAGGCGCTCCACACCTGGCGGCCTCAGAATTTGGTTTGGATATCTTGAACGACGGCTTGCGGCCCAAAGGCGGAATCCCGGCAATGGGGCAGCGGCATTCCGTCGGACGTGAGTGCGCTGGGGATAACGTTCTCGCGGCGGGGTCGCGGGCGGGATGCCCCGGGCTTGCACCCAGGGCTGCCTGTGCCCGTTCAGGCGAAGGACTTCGCGATCGAGTTGATGATCGTTTTGATCGACCTGTCGTGCCGGGTGAGCGGCGGGATCTTCCGCTTGATCCCGAGGAGCTGGTAAACCGCCATTTGGGCGGCGCGCACGGAGAATTCCACCGTGAACACAACGTCGTCCGGGATCTCGACGAACTGGCTCACAAAAGCGAGGTTCTTCGAATTCGCCGGCACCGGCAGCGGGCGGTCCGTCTTGGCGCGGGGCATGAACATGCTGGTGATGTAGGGCATGCGGCAGGGTATGCAGGTGGCGCCGTCGAAGACTGTGCGGTCGAAATTGAGATGGCCGCACAGCTCGGTGAGGATCTCCGCGCCGGTGCAGTCCGACATCGATTTGGCGACGAAGTTGCCGATCCGGTCCGGGTGCAGGGAATAACCCCAGAAGACCTGCAGGTCCTTGGGCTGGCCCGCGAAATGCGGCTGATGGTAGAGCACCACCGACATCAGCCAGTTCGAATCCTTGAAGGTCACCAGTCCGCCCGTTCCCGCTTCATTGCCGGAAAATTCTTCCATCTTGTCGAAGAAGGCAGGGGTGCTGCAGGTCGCCGTAAACGATTCCCAATAGGATTCCGGGATGCTCGAATTGAAGGGGGCGGGGTTGCCGAATTCCGGGCGGCCTTCGGCAATCTTCTCCCAAAGCTTCCAGCCATCGCTTTCGGCCTTGGTCACATGCGGGGGCGCGCTGGTCATGGAGCCCAGGCTCGTAGCATCGGTCATGGAGCCGTTCTGCAAGAAGACGAGATCGTCCGCGCCAATGGCGACGGTTTCGGTTTCGCCGCTGCTCTTCTTGAGGCTGAGCCCGGTCACGCGCACCTTCCCGTCCTCATCGGCGAGCTGTATATCGGTGACCTGCGTGCCGCCCACGAACTGCACGCCTTGAGCTTCGAGCCAGGCGGCGACAGGGCGGGTCATCGAGTCGTATTGGTTGTAGATCGTGCGCCGCACCCCGGCCAGCGTCTCGATGCGCGGGAATTCGTTCATGAAGCGGTGCAGATAGCGCTTGAACTCGACGGCGCTGTGCCAGGGCTGGAAGGCAAACGTGGTCTGCCACATGTACCAGAAGTTGTTCGTGAAGAAGGCCGGGGAGAGCCAGTCCGTGATGCGGCTGGTGCCGAGTTTTTCTTCGGATGCCTCGGCGAGCGCCACAAGCTCCAGCCGGTCCGCCATGCTGAAGCCCATGGTCGAAACGTCGATCTTGTGCCGGTTCCTGTCGACGAGGCGGGCGCGCGAATGCGGCCTTGTACTGCTCGTTGAACGCTTCGGTTTCGTCGCGGACCGTTTTGCCGGGATGCTCAAGGGACGGGATCGTGCGCAAGAGGTCCCAGGCGCATTCGTAATGGTCGAAGGTCAGCATCCGGCCGCCGCGAAGCGAATAGGCGCCATCCGGCAAGCGCGCGCCGTCGAGACAGCCGCCCAGAACGCTCAAGCGCTCATAGATGGTGATATCGCTGCCAGGAACGCCACCGTCACGGATCATGAATGCCGCGGCGGCCAAGGAGCCGATACCGCTTCCGATCATGTATGCTTTCATCGCCTTCGCTCCCCCGGCGCTAATTCATGCAATTTGACTAGTTTCGCATGTGCGAGATGTCCCGTGCGAGCACACCCGAGCGTTGGAGGGAACGCCGGTATCCCCGTCCGAAGGTATGCTGCATTGCAATATTTAACTCAGCTGGCAGAGCTTCGTTTTGACCTGAGTCAAATGCGGCGAACCGGCGCGATTGCGCGGGCTCAGATATCCTTTTCGGCTTTGGGATACTCGCATTTCCAGCGCCGAACGAACCATTCGCGATGCTGATCGGCCCACCGCGCTATGTGGGGCGGCGCGCTCATCATGCATTGCCGCGGCGTGTTCTCCGAGTCGAACAACAAACGCCGATCCATGCAGGTGGTGGGTTGCGCCACCGCGCAAACCGTCAAGACAAGCTCGATCATTGCCCATGCCCTTCCAATCCGGCCTCCGGTTGAGCGGTCCAATGGACAAACCGTGCCGCAGCTGAGCTGAGCCCGGCTGCGAAACACCGCCGCTCGGACCCCGAACACAAGATTCCGTTAACGAGTTCCCGGCCGGCGGCGATTGCAAATCCGCAGGTGCCCCGATAGTCTGCGGCGGCATTCACGCTGCCCTCCCGTTGGACGCTCTCCATGATCTCCGGCTTGCCTTTAAGCGAAATCGCCACGCTTGCCACGGCCCTTGTGGCCGGCGGCTTGCTCATGGGGTTTCTCGCAGGGCTCCTCGGCATCGGCGGCGGCGGCATCGTTGTGCCCATCCTTTATGAGCTTTTCCGCATTGCCGGCATGGACGACAGCATCCGCATGCAGGTCTGTGTCGCGACCTCGCTTGCGATCATCGTTCCCACCTCGATCCGCTCGGCGCGCTCGCATTCGCGGCACGGCGCGGTGGATTTTCTCGTGATCCGCCGCCTCGGGCCTTGGGTCGCCAGCGGGACGGTTCTAGGCGTGCTTATCGCCTCGCACGCGCCGTCGAGCTTCCTCAAAGGCGTATTTGTCGCCTCGACGCTGTTCATGGCCTGGCGGATCGCCTTCGGCAACGGGAACGCCATCGCGGCGGAGAAACTGCCCGGACAGCCCTGGGATGGGCTCGCGGGCGCGGGGATAGGGCTGCTCTCGACCCTGATCGGCATCGGCGGCGGCGTTTATATCACCACCTATATGAGGCTTTTCGGCTGGCCGATCCATAAAGCGGTCGGAACGGCATCGGGCTTCGGCCCCATCATCGCCATCCCTGCCGTGGCTGGCTATATCGTGGAGGGCTGGAACGTACCGGTGGGCGTGCCGTTCTCCCTGGGCTTTGTGAGCATTGCGGCGGCCATCGTTGTCGCGCCCTTGAGCGTGCTCGCGGCCCCGCTTGGCGTAAAGATTGCCCACAAGCTTTCGCGCCGGGCGCTCGAATATGTGTTTATTGCGTTTCTACTCACCGTCGCGGCGCGGTTCATCGTGAGCCTCGTTTTCCACGTGTGATACGGGTCTGCCATCGGATCTTCACGCCGGTTTGCGCTGAACCAGAAGCGCCATTCTGGTGCGCTGCCCCATCCACGCTATTAAGCGCTTCAGCGGCAGCTGGCGGTATAGCTTGGAAACGCCGCCGTCTGCTTTCGATAACAGATAGTGCGTTGGCCAATCGCAGTTACCGAAGACCTCCATGGATACGTCGCGGAAGAAAGCTTGCGATGGATAGCAGAGGCCAGTTTCGCAGAAACGCCAATTGACTTCAGTTACCTGATGCCAATTGAGCCCGCGTTGAAATTCGTTTCTGACCCCCATGATTGCCCAGAAGGCCAGCCACCAGCGCGGTTGTTTCGGCCACATGACGTTCACCAGCGGTACATATATGTGCGGCTCCACCGGCAAATACCACTTGCCGGGATATACATGAAATGAAACGCCGCCAGGTTTTAGAACACGCCTGATCTCGTAAAAACATTCGCGCGTGTTCTGCGCATGCTCAAGCACGCTGGTGCTATATACAAGATCGAATGAATTATCGTCGTATGGAATACGATAGTTAGAACGTTCAATTGGCTTTAGCCGGGGTTTGTCTCCCTCCCAATATGGATCGACATCGCATCCGTGAGCATCTACGCCTAAGGCACAGAGCCCGTCGACGAGGGCTCCGCGGCCACAGCCGAAATCGAGAACTTTTGCCTTCCCAGGGTCGGCATGCGCAAAGTCGCGGATCGCGTCACGGATCAATAAAACGCAGGCAGCAGTAATAGTCATACCAATTCTCCGCGAAACGGCGCTCGCACGGTCGTAAAACACTTAATCGTATACGGCAAAAATCATGCAAATTCCGGCGTAAATGGGGCAGCCTGAAGCGGCGCCGTAAAAAACGCGCCAAAGGCACCCGGTTCAGGCGAGGCCGGCCTTTACCTTGCCGCTCCCCTTAAGCGCGTGTCAGGGATCGCTGTCCCGTGGAACTCATGCGCGCAAGCGAATGTGATGACTGTGCGAGCCGCGCCCGCCTGTTGCGGTGTAACAGATCGCGTATATCCGGCGTAATCCAGCTTAGAGCCGGAGCAAGCACATGACCTTCAAACTAAAGCCAATTCCCTCTTCGGAGATCACGCCGCGCGGCGTCTACATGCGGCGCCGCGAGTTCCTGGGCGGCGCGCTGGCCACCGCGGTTTTCGGCGGCTTGACGGCGGGTGCAGCCGCCGCGCCGCTTGCCTTCTCGAAGAGCGCCTTCTCCACGAACGAGCCGCTGACCCCTAAGGCGGATGTGACGAGCTACAACAACTTCTATGAGTTCGGAACCCACAAGAGCGATCCATCGGATTATGCGGGCGCGCTGAAGACAAGCCCCTGGTCCGTCAAAATCGACGGGATGGTATCGAAGCCCGCGACGTACACGCTCGAAGATATCCTGAAACCGGTGACACTCGAAGAGCGCATCTATCGCCTGCGCTGCGTCGAGGGCTGGTCGATGGTCATCCCCTGGATTGGCTTCCCCTTGCGCGCGCTGCTTTCACGCGCGGAGCCGCTGGGTTCCGCGAAATACGTGGCGTTCGAAACGCTGGTTCGGCCCTCGGAAATGCGCGGCCAAAAAGGATGGTTCCAGGCGCTCAATTGGCCCTATGCGGAAGGCTTGCGGCTGGACGAGGCCATGCACCCGCTCACCATCCTGGCCGTTGGGCTTTACGGCGAGACGCTGCCGAACCAGAACGGCGCGCCGCTCAGGCTCGTGGTGCCGTGGAAATACGGCTTCAAGAGCATCAAATCGATTGTGCGGATCAGCCTCGTGGACAAGCAGCCGGCAACGTCGTGGAATATGGAATCGCCAAGTGAGTATGGCTTCTATTCCAACGTTAACCCGGAAGTCGATCACCCCCGCTGGAGCCAGAAGACCGAACGGCGGATTGGCGATGGCAACGGCCTGTTCGCAAAGCGCCGGCCGACGCTTCCGTTCAACGGCTACGGCGATCAGGTGGCGAGCCTTTACACAGGCATGGACCTGACGGCGTATTTTTAACGTTGCGCGGTTTTGAAGTCCCCCCTCATCCTGTCCTTCTCCCCAAGGGGAGAAGGAACGCCAGAATGATCCTCTCACCTCGATGAGAGGCCGCAGCAAACTCCCTCTCCCCTTGGGGAGAGGGCCGGGGTGAGGGGGTCTTAAGCCAATCCGGAGCAAGAAAACCAGAAAGATCAGTCCAATGGCAGCATTAGCGTTTCCAGCCAAGCGGACCATCCAGCGCGCGGTGAATGCGGCGCCGCGCTGGCCGCTTTATCTCCTGGGCGCGGTTCCGGGCGTCTGGGTGTTCTGGCTCGCGCTCAACGACCAGCTCGGGGCCGATCCGGTAAAGACGCTGGAGCACCTGCTTGGGCTTTGGGCGCTGCGGTTCCTGATCGCAGGCTTGGCGGTGACGCCGATCCGGCGCTTCGGCGGCCCGAGCCTGATCCGCTTCCGGCGCGCGCTTGGCTTGCTGGCCTTCTACTACGCCAGCGCCCACCTTGCGTCCTACCTGCTGTTCGATCAGGGCCTCGACGCGCACGCCATCGCCAAGGACATCCTGAAGCGGCCCTATATCACCATCGGCATGGTCTCCTTTGCGATCCTCGTGCCGCTGGCGATCACCTCCAACGCCACGGCGATCAAGCGCATGGGGGCCTCGGCATGGCAAAAGCTGCATCGCTGGGTCTATGTGGCGGCAATCGCGGCGGCGGCGCATTTCGTCATGGTGGTGAAATCCTGGCCGGCCGAGCCGCTGATCTACGCCGCCATCGTGGCCGCGCTTCTCCTCGTCCGCGTGGGATTTGCCGCCAAGAAGCGGCGTTGGTATGGGGCCCTATTCCTCCAATCCGAAGGCGCGCAAGACGCGGACGGCATGGGGGTCTCCGGGCGGCGGCGGATTGGCAACGGCGTCGGCAGGCACGCAAATGAAAACGCGCTCCAGCGGGTTGTAGGTATGCCAGGGCGAGAAGCCGGCGCGGGGGCGGATTGCGTAGATGAGCGCGCTTGCGAGTTGCGACAACGCATGTAGGGGCAGATAGGCCGGGCCGAGCCAGTCGTGCTGGCGTGTGTGGGCGAGTTCATGGGCGAGAAGCCAAGCGCCATAACGCTCCAGGAACGCCGGCTCGGCGATGATCGCGTGCCCGATGGCAATCGCGCCGAAACCCCTGAACCGCCGGGGCGGCAAGCGGTAGAGCCAGGCGCGCGTTGCTGGGCCGCCGATGCGCTCCGGCGTTCCGCAACCGGAGATCCGTGCGGCGGCGTGCCCGATCAGCGTGGTGGGCATGGTCCAGAGCGCGCGAAGCGCGCCTGCCGCGCCGCCTTTCCGAATAGCCGGGACCTGGATGCGAACCATAAGCGAATGATATCAGAGAAGCTCGCTTCTCATAAGGCAGCGGTTCGTTCAGCTGTGCTGCGCCGGCTGCCACCGGCGGCCGGCGAAGACCTGTGGCGAAAAATTCCTCGCCAGCGCGTGATAGAGCGGCTCGCGGCTAATCAGCCGCGAAATGCTCGCGGCAAACAGGGCTGTGAGCAGCAAAGGGATTATCATGTTCCGGTCGCTCGTCATCTCCATGACGATTACCGTCGCCGTCAGCGGAGATTGGACCACGCCCGAGAAATAGCCCGCCATCATCAGGAGCATGAGCGCACGCGCATCGAGGAAGGGGAAAATATGGGCGGCCATTGACCCCATTCCTGCCCCTGCCGCCAGCGAGGGAGAAAACAGCCCGCCTGGAAGACCGCTTACGGAGGACAGTAAAGTTGAGAGCAGCTTGGCAAAACCGAACCACCACGGCATGAGTGCCCCTTGCTCTAGCCCAAGGCGTGTCTCTCCGTAACCGCTGCCGGCGGCATAGCCGAACGTCTCGATGCTAAGCCCCGCGACCGCCAATCCGCAGAGGGCCGCGAAGAGCACCGGACGGCGGCGCAAAATTGCGATGAAGCGGGGCGGCTTGCGCATGATGCCAACCATTGCCCGGCTGAACAGGCCGCCCAAAACGCCGCCAAACACAGCACAGACCGGCACGGCCAGCCAGTCCACCGAGCGGCCGAGATGAGTGGACACCTCGCCGAAATAGGGATAGTTGCCTATGATCAACCAGCTGATGGCACCGCCGATTGCGACCGATCCGATGATGATTTCGTTGATCCGGCCGGTGAAAGGCCTTCGCAAGTTCCTCGATGGCGAACACGATGCCGGCCAGCGGCGCGTTAAAGGCCGCGGCAATGCCTGCGCCGGAACCGGCGAGCACAAGCCCGTTGTGCCTCCCGATGCCAGCCAAGCCGGCCACGGCGAACATCACGGACGCGCCGACCTGAACCGTTGGACCTTCCCGGCCGACCGATGCGCCGATTACGAGTGCCAGGGTTGTCATCGCGATCTTGGCGATCATGACCGGAAAGCCAAGCAGGCACAAACGGTGGCGCTCATGCGGGCTTTTGCGGGCAGCGATGACCTGCGGTATGCCGCTCCCCGCCGCGGCAGGGACCCAGCGGCGGGTAATATAGGCCAGGATGGCAAACCCCAGCGGCGTCATGACGAGCGGCAGCCACGGCCACGCGCCGGCAAGAAAGCGGTAAGCCTCCTGCGCCAAATCCGCGCATTTTGCGAAGCCGACGGCAGTCACCCCGACGGCGGTGGCGCCCGCCAAGAACACCATGCGGCGCTGCCAAACCTCTTGCGAAAGGCTGACATAGCGGAAGTGGCGCAAACGCATGTCTTTGCGCCACGCTTTTCTCCGGTCGGCGCCGTGCTTTGGAACCCTATGCGGCAATATCTCCCCCTTTTTGGGCTGCAGCCGGCGATCTTATCAGCCTGCCGTTGCGAGCGGCAAGGCATACTCAGCCGGCCGGATATGCGAAATTGACCGGCTGCGTTAGGAGGCCGGCGCCCGTAAGCCCAAAGCCGGGGCGCGCGCTTCTCTGGTTCATCCCCGGCTCAGCCCAATCCAGTAGCGGCGATCTTGATCCCTGCCTCGTTGCCCGGCTAATGCTTATCCTTGGAATAATCGAGAGGGGGCCGGCATGGCAACTGGCGGAGCAGGCACCGGGAAGACGTTCGAAGTTTCCTACGCTTTGACCGATGAAGAAATAAAACTACTCGCCTACGTTACCGGGCAAAAGCGGGCCAGGATCGCGCCGTTCCGGCACTACTACGTGTGGGTCTTTATCGCTGGCATCGCGCTGTCTTACTCAGGCGGAGCGATAGCGCATAGCTACTATGGCGTGCCGCTGGATTCGCAAGCCACAGCTTTGGTGATGGCGCCCTTCGCCACTTTCATAGCGGGTGCGATGACCTACCGCTGGCTGGTTGCGATCTGGACCCGCCGGATTTCGGCCTGGAGATTGCCCAGGCTCAAGGAGACAGCCCATCTGCAAATGGATAAAGACGGCTTCGCTTTCTCCAGACGAAGCAACAAATGGCATGCGGCTTGGGACGCAATCGATGATGTCACCATCTCCAGCGGGGCGGTGGCTCTCTGGTATGGTCCCGATGTAGGCTTCATGGTTCCGCTTCGGGCGATCCCACCCGAAGAGCGCTTGGCGTTCGTTGACGCCATAAGAACCTGGTTCAAAGCGCCGCCGTACCGGCGATCTGGAGCGTGACGGCAAGCAACCGTAGACAGGGGCATCTGCCATGGAATTCTCGGTCAGGGAAATGACAGAAGCGGACCGGGCGGTCTGGGCGGAGATGCGGGTGGCGCTGTGGCCCAGTTGTCCGCGCGAATGGCACACCACGGACATTGGCGAAAAGCTGTGCGATCCGGAGGCCTGGGGCTTTATCGCCGAAACCGCCGCGTGCCAGCCCGCGGGCCTTGCCGAGCTTTCCATACGCAAATACGCAAATGGCTGCGAGAGTAGCCCCGTTCCCTTTCTCGAAGGCATTTGGATTGAACCGCCATTCAGGCGGCAGGGCGCGGCGGGGCGGCTGATCGCCCACATCGAAGCGTTCCTGACAGCGCGCGGCTTCCGCGAAATCGGCTCGGACGCGCTGATCGATAACAGCACTTCGCATGCAGCGCATGCTCGCTGGGGGTTTTCCGAGACTGAGCGCGTGGTCTACTTCCGCAAGGTTTTGTAGGCGCCGCTCACCAGCCGGAATAACCGAAATTGACCACCTGCGTCTTGTCGCCCGCCCCCTTGCTGATAACGTCCGCGAAGTCCACGCGCAGCGCGCCAACCGGCGAATCCCAGACGATGCTGCCGCCGGCCGACGAGCGCAGCGCCGAGGAATCCTGGATTGCGAGCGTGTTTTTGACGCCATGCTGCTTTGCGTAGGTTGCGGCGGCGGTTTGAGCGTTCGTGCCGAACAGCGTGCCGGCGGAGGTGAAAACCGCGCCGCTGAGCCCAAGCTCGGATGGCAGGAACGGCAGGGGGAAGCGCAGCTCGGCGGTCGCGGAGTAAAAGGTGGTGCCGCCGAGCGCATCGCCGGTTGAGGCGTCCCTCGGGCCAATGCCGGCCGGCGCGAAGCCGGGGATCGTCTCGCCGCCCTTGTAGAAGGCGTCCACGACGCGCACGCTCTGGCCGCCCCAGCCCGCGATTGTGCCGCCCATGGTGCGCCCGGCCAGCACGATGTCCTGCGTAACCGGGTAATAGGCCCGGGCCTCGGCGGTAGAGCGTAGGTAATCGACATTACCGCCTACGCCCGCGAGATCCTGCGTGCCCTTGAAGTAGAAGCCGCGGGTGGGCTTCTTTTTGCTGTCGCGGGTGTCGTAGATCAGGGAATAGCCGACGGATGAAATGAGCGCCGTGCCCTGGATCTGCTTGGCCGCGAGCGAGGCGTTTGGATCGGCGTTGTAGACGTTCTCCCACGTCAGCGAGTAATTCGTACCAACCGTAAGGTTATCGGCGAGCAGCGCGCTCAGGCGAATGTCGCCACCAGCCCGGAAGTCTTCGTAGCCCGCGACGGCGTAGCCCGAACTTTGCGTATAGTCGGAATTCTTCACAAAGACATCGACGCCAAAGGCCAGATTCGTGTCGAGAAAATGCGGCTCGGTCCAGCCAACTTGGAACAGCCCATCGCCGGAGAAGCTGCCCGATAGCTTCACCTCAAGAGACTGCCCGGTCCCCATCAGGTTGCGCTCGGAGTAGGAAACCTCGCCAATCACGCCCTGGCTGGTCGAGTAGCCTGTGTTGAAGGCAAGCTGGCCTGTTTTGTCCTCCTGCACCGCGACCGTGAGGTTCACCCGGTCCGGAGCGGGGCCGGGCTCCTTGGTGATTTTTACGTCCTTGAAGTAGCCGAGCTTCAGCAGGCGTTGCCGGGCCGCCTCGACGAGCACCTTGCTGTAGGCGTCGCCTTCGGCAATGCGGAACTCGCGCCGGATAACGGCATCGAGCGTGCGTTCGTTGCCTAGGATGTCGATCCGGCCGATGAAGATTCGCGAACCAGCCTCGACGACATAGGTCAGCGCGATGGTACGGCGCACGGGATCGCGTTCGATCCTCGGGCGGACCTGGGCGAAGGGCTCTCCCATTTTCGCCGCCGCCAGGGTCAGCTCTTCGATGGTCTTTTCGGCAAGATCGGCGTTGTAGATATCGCCGGGCTCGGACGCGATTTTGGCCCTAAGAGCGCTCGCGTTCAAAATGCCAAGCCGGACCTCAAGCTCAACGGCGCTGTAGGTATAGCGCGGCCCTTCCTCGATGCTGAAGGTGATGAAGAAGCCCTTGCCATCCTTATCGGTATCGGCGGTGGCGGAAAGCACGCGCATATCCGCGTAGCCGTTCTTCAGGTAGAAGCGCCGCAGCAATTCGCGATCCAGATTGATACGGTCCGGATCGTAGGCGGTGCCGGACTTCAGGAAATCCAGCAGGCCGGTCTCCGAGGTGGAAACCACGCCCCTCAGCTCGGCCCCGGTGAAGGAGCGGTTGCCGATGAAATTGATGCCGGCAACCTTGGTCTCGGGGCCTTCGCGGATTTCGAAGACGAGATCGGCGCGATTGTGATCGAGCTGGATGATTTTGGGGTCCACCTGCGCGGCGTAGTAGCCCTGGCGGCGGTAGAGATCCAGAACGCGCTGGGCCTCAACCTGGACGCGGGCGCGCACTAGGGGCTGCCGTGCCCTGATCTGGACTTCCTTGGCAAGGTCGTCGGACTTGATGTCCTTATTGCCCTCGAACGCGACGCGGTTCACGAGCGGGTTCTCGGCGACCGAGACAAGGACGGTGCTGCCTTCGAGCTTGATGTGGACGTCGCTGTAAAGGCCTGTGGCGAATAGAGCTTTTACGCTCTCGTCCGCCTTGCGCACGTCGTAGCTCTGGCCCTCCGAGAAGGTGAGGCGGCTCTTGACCGTTTCAGGCTCGGTGAGGCTGGTTCCCGTCACCTTAATGGCGCGGATAGCGGGGCCGTCCGCCGCGAATGCCGCGTGGGAGACAACCCCAGCCGCCGTCACGGCCAGAACGATCATGAGGGCAAGACGCGCCCATCGGCCTATGTTCATTGTAGTACCGGCTTACTCGCATTTGTTTACGCCGGCCCACACTCCAGCAGCGCCTTTACTTGAACCACCTTTATGACGCCAGCGTGGCCGGGGGCTACTGCATGCTATACCCGTGATATTGAAGGAAAAAATGCGTGCAGGAGGCGTTTGCGGACTGGCTCGCGGGCTTCACGGCAGCTCCTCACGATGTCATGGACCGCGGTCAGCTTGGCCGCCACCTCGGGCGAGATGACGAAGGGATAGAGATCGTCCAGCCCCATGCTGCGGTTGATGCTGTTCACCGCGAAGGTCGTGGGCAGCCAAGCCTCAAGGATCGCGCCGAAGCTCGATTGATTGTAGGGATCGAAGGAAATGTGCGCCGAAAGATTGCTGTCCTGGCCCGCGCGCGGGCTAATCCTGAGGCCGAACGCATAGGCGGTTTCGAGCGTGTCGATCATGTGCAAGTAATGCGCGAAGGTCTCCGCCCAATCTTCGTGCGGGTGTGAGCTTGCATAGGCGCTGATGTGACGCGATTGCCAGTTTACCGGCACTCCTCTAGTATAATAATCTTGTAGAGCTTGATTGTAATCTCTCGTTTCATCTCCGAATATCTTGAGAAATCTATCGCAATGCTTACTCTCGTGCACGAGTACGCGCAAATAATAGTGCGCGATTTCGTGGCGGAAATGCCCAAGCAGCGTCCGGTACGGCTCGTGCAGCTTCTGCCGGACTTCCGCGCGGATCGCGTCGTCCGCCTCGGCGACATTCAGTGTGATCTCGCCATTATCGTGCCCGGTCAGGATCTTGCCTTGGCCATCCTCGCCGGGCGGCGGCGCCAGGAAGTCGAAGGCCAGCCCAGTCTCCGGCGCCTCGGCCTTGCTTTGAATGGGCAGCCCCAAGCGCAGCAGGCTATAGACCAGCCGGTGCTTGGCAATCTCGACGCGCTGCCAGCGCCGCAAATTCTCGGGCATGGCTAGATCGGGAATGGTGCGGTTCAGCTCGCAGGCGCGGCACAACGGCTCCGCCCCGGCATCGACCAGCCAGTTGCAGGCGCCGTGCTGGCGGTTGGCGCAATAGCAAACCCTCGCGGACGGCCCGGCGAGCGGCATATAGCTGCCGTCTCCATTAGGCCGAAGCGCCGTCATCACGGCCAGCGACGGCAGGAAGCCAAGCGCATGGCCGCAGCGCTCGCATTGCGTGTTCTCGAAATAGATGAGCTGCCCGCAATTCTGGCATTCGAAAAGCTTCAACGCTGCGCCTCCCGCGCTTGGTACCCGGCTTCCGGCCAACACAGGCCGGTAAAGATCGATCCACCACGCCCCCGGCGGCAATGCCCGGACCGGCCATTCTGCTCGCGCTTTGCCACTTGTTAACCTCATTTCGCCGGTTTTTGGCTCAGCCGGGCCTCGCCGCGGCCCTTTCCTTTAAAGCGCAATTATAAGCAAAGTGTCTTTCCGGCGGCTTAAGTGGTTTGCATGCTATTGATAATGCATAGCAAATGGTTCCCGCGGAGTGGCGCGGCCCGTAGCAGAATGCACCGTAACGTGGTTAATTCGCGAATTGCGAATATATTTAAACGGATTCTGCAAACGCAGAATTCGACCGGAAACGGGGAAAGATTCGCAAAAATGCGGCGGCGGAAAATGTGCGGTTCGCGCGTTTACCATGGCATCATTAACCATGCCGCGCGCGCTAGCGAGCTTTACGATTTGTTCAGACCCTGCAACCTTCTATTTCAAAGGCGATATTATACTTCACGTACCTTGACGGTGCGCTAGGAATATGACCATGGTCCCCTCATTCAAGGGGCCGTCAGGAAAGGTCCCACTCTGGGACGATCCTGACTATGACCCGGATAGGGATTATATGCGATTTCACCTGACATATGAAGGGCTGATGCTTGCGTCTAATAAAACAAAGACAAGAGCGGACCACAAGCAAGATGTGCGCAAATACTTCCACAAGCAACTTAAGAAATTATGGGAAATACAGCCTTTTTTATCAAAGGCAAGATTGGGACATTTTGCACCGCTTATAAGTATAGAGCAAGATGTACCGGCAATAGAAGGGTTGGCGGAGCGATATCGGCGCGGTAATTATAAATTTGTTCCGCTGGTAATAGCAGATACATCATTATTGTGTTCTCTTGATGTTGTTTTCCTTCGGCCTGACATTCCGGGAAGTATAATAAAGTCCGGAGACATAGACGGCAGGTTGAAAACGCTGTTTGATGGTCTGACCATGCCTGGAAATACCAGCGAACTCGGGAAATACGATACTCCAGGTGAAGGGGAAGAGCCTTTCTTCTGCTTATTGGGAAATGATAAATTGATAAGCAGATTTTCTGTAGAGACTGATACCTTGCTGGAACCAACGAAGGAAGGGCTCGAAAAAAATGATTTCATCAACGATGTGCGACTTGTGATAGACGTTAGAATACAACCCTATACGGTAGGGCTGGGAAATGTGAGTTTCGGTTAGGTTTTCCCCTTCGCAGTCTTTCTATTAATAGTCTTTGCAACCTTGGCGAAGGCACGCTCAAATGCTTTTGCATCTTCGCTCGTTTCTGTTTCCTGAGCGGTTTTGATGAAGGCTTCCGACTGTTCTTTGTCGTCAGCCTCTTTGGGTGTCTTGGGCTTTAATGTTGGCCGTGTCCGCTTTGTCGATCACGAAGCTACGCACGTCGCCGCCGCGTTCTACAAGGCTAAGTGCTGCCTGCTCGTGAGCGTAGGCCCGCGCATTCTTGGGCTTCACAACGCCGTCCTTCTTGCCAATGAAGGTTTCATCCGCCTCAAGGATCGCACCTTCTCCGCCCATCGGGGAGAGATTGCCACTCCGCATCGCTTCGCGGATGCGGTGGCTCAGGAACCATGCAGTCTTGAGCGTGAGTTTTAGCGTCCGGTGAAGTTGATTGGAGCTGATGCCTTCCTTGCTTGAGCAAATCAAGTGGATGGCTTGCAGCCAGATGTTCAGCTTGATGTGGCTGTCTTCGAAGATCGTACCAACCTTCACCGTGAAGGGCTTCTTGCATTCATAGCACTTGTAAGTGCCGATGCGGGTGCTCTTACCCTGGAGCTTGCCGACGCGCTCCGTACCCTTGCAGCGCGGGCATTGGGCACCGTTCGGCCAAAGCCGGGCTTCAACCCAGGCATAGGCCGCTTCTTCATTGTGAAAGTGCAAATCAGAAAGGATCGACATTGAAATCTCCTATTGATTCCAATGTAGTACAGACAGTAAGGTACTTCAAGTACCCACAGAAGAAACTCAGAAGGAAAAATAAGTAATAATGCAAGCAGATGCAGAAATGCCACAAGATAAATCGACATTTGTGACCGTCAATTACGACCACTCTGTCCGAGCTTATTTCTCATCGCCGAGACGGCCGCTGCAAGTTCACGAAAGAACCTCTCTCCGTGTTGCACTTGAAGTGCTACAACGCGCTTATCTTCGGCTTCATCCGATAGATGAGGCTTCTTTAATACAGAAATGACATCCGAACGCATACGCTCCAATGCTTCCTCAGCCATTATTGGGTTTGCGCATATCAAATGCGTAACGATACATTGAAGTATTTGTTTATTTACTGTTAATTCAGCACCGAAATCGTTGATAACGCGCTCTAACTGTTCAAGTATGTTATCGTCGTATTTCATAAGCTCTGCTCCAACTTAGTTATCCCATTTCAGGGGCGATGGACATAATGTTCTATGCTTTTTGCTCACAGGTAGGATTCAATGGAGATTTGCCATGGCGAACCCTGATGAAATTTCTACACACCCCGCAAGTCCAATGAATAAAATACATATCCCCTTTTTGCGCTTGCAAATACGACTTTTTTCCCTCTTCAGCGCACTGAGCACAAAGCCAATGAGGTTCTTTGGCCGCCTCAGTACGCGGCTTTGGAGCATAAGCCAGTGCACCGATATCGACATTTTTAGGCTCATATTGCTCCTTCTCGCGTCCCCATGCTTTGAAGCGAGCAGTTTCTTCTTCAAGCCCACTTATGCGTTGCAGCAGCGTCGTTCGTTCTATTTGAACCGTATGCACGGTTTCAGCGAGGGAAACGAGTTTTTCGTGAAGTTCGAGGATTTGCGTCTTGGCGGCCTGACTACTATTCAAGTCCTTTATCGACTTCGTGATATCGAGCGCGCTCTTAACAGCCGCAAACGCGCCATTGATGGCTGTCATTTCGGGTATCATGACTTTAAAGCTCCAATTACAACAAAAGCTGCGTCAGAGCCTATCTGAGTTGGATGGGTACGTGAAGTACAGTATCGCGATTTCAAAGGCAGGGTAAGGCGCCAACGGGCGGAATTGTTGACCGCTCTGGCTTCGTCCCCGCGAAGGCGCATAGGTGCACAGCAGAACGAACAAGCGAATCTCCCCTCACCCTGTCCCTCTCCCCATGGGAGAGGCGACGCCAGAATTTGCGCTGCGGTGGGTGCGCGGGCCCATCTTTCACTCCGCCGGGCCTGGCGAGAACTGCCTCGGGGATCGGGCTTCCTTTAGGTTCTCACCTGTTTTCCCCCCTCGGGGCTCACGCTTATTCAATCGCTCGGCAATCCACTGGAAGGTCACATAAAGCGGCGGGATGGCGAAGATGCCAAGGAACGAGGCAAAAATCATTCCCCCGAAGACCGGAGTTCCCACCCCGCGGCGTGCCAGCTCGGAAGCACCGGACGCGACGACGAGCGGATAAAGCCCCAGGATGAAGGCCAGCGATGTCATCATGACCGGCCGGAACCTGAGACGGGCGCTTTCGATCGCGCTATCGAGCAAGGACGCTCCGTGCTCGCGTTTTTCTTTCGCAAACTCAACGATCAGGATGGCGTTCTTCGCTGCAAGGCCGATGAGCACGACCATGCCGATCTGGGCATAGAGATCGAGGGTCAAACGCCCGATTAAGATCGCAACGTAAGAGCCCAGCACGCCAACTGAGACGGAGAGCAGAACGGGCACTGGAATAATCCAGCTCTCGTAAAGCGCGACCAGGAACAGGTAGGCGAAGAGGAGCGCAAACCCCAGGATTATACCCGTCTTGCCTTCCGCGCGTTTCTCCTGGAAAGCGGTGTCCGTCCACTCTCCAGCGAAGCCTTGCGGCAGCGTCCGCGCCGCCACCGCTTCCATGGCTGCGAGCGCTTGCCCAGAGGAGACACCCGGCGCGGGCGTGCCCTGAACGGTCACGGCGCGCCTGTTGTTGTACCGGATCAGGGAAGGTGGTCCAACGATCACGTGCGGCTCGACGAGGCTGCGCAGCGGGATCATCTTGCCTTCGTTGCTGCGGACGTTGATGCGATATATGTCGTCAACGCTCGACCTGTCGGAGGCTTCCGCTTGCACTTGAACCTGCCATGTCCTGCCAAACAGGTTCATGTCGTTGACGTAGAAGCCGCCAAGCGATGCCTGCAGGGCCTGGAATACCGAGCTTAGCGGCACGCCCAGCACCTGGGCCTTATCGCGATCGATGTCGAGATAGATCGAGGGGTCGGTGGCGGAGAATGTGCTGAATACGCGGTTGAGCTTCGGGTCCTGGTTCGCGGCCACGAGCAGGCCCCGCACCACTTGAGCAAGCGCCTTGGGATCGCCTTCCTTCAAATCCTTCAGCACATAGGTGAAGCCGCCGCCGGTGCCGAGGCCAATGATTGGCGGAGGCGGCAAGGGGAGAACGCTTCCACCCTGGATCTCCCGCAGCTTTCCGTTCAGCCGCGCAATGATGCCACTGGCGCTCTCTCCCTTGCCCTTCCGTTCTTCGAAGGGCTTCAGCGTGACAACAAAGAAAGCCGAGTTCGGCTGTGAATAGTTGTCTATGAAGTTCAGACCGATAATCGAAGTGTAGTCTTCGATGGTCTCTTCATGAGCGAGGATTTGTTCGGCCTTGCGCACCACTTCCAAAGTGCGGGCTACGGAGGCGCCCCCTGGGAGCTGTGTTACGACGAAGAAGGCGCCCTGGTCGTCCTCCGGAAGAAATCCGGTGGGCGTGATCTTGGAGAGGCCAACGATGCCGACCATGGAAGCGGCGACGAAGATGAGCCCAATGATTGAAATGCGCACGAGCCGGGCAACGGCGGCGCCATAGGCGTCGCGGACGCGGTCGATGAAGCGCATGACGATGCCAACGATGCCGCCCCTCGGTCCATGATGCGGCTTCAAAAGAATGGCGCAAAGTGCCGGGGAAAGCGTAAGCGCGTTGATCGCGGACAGGAACATCGCGACCGCCACCGTCACGGCGAATTGGCGGAAAAGCTCGCCCGAGATGCCGGGTATGAACGCCACCGGCACAAAGACCGACAAGAGCACCAATGTGATGGCGATGATAGGCGCCGTAATCTCCCGCATCGCCTGCTTCGTTGCGTCCGCTGGAGAGAGTTCGGGGTGCTCCTCCATGACGCGCTCGACGTTCTCAACCACCACAATCGCGTCATCGACGACGATGCCAATCGCAAGGACGACGGCAAGCAAGGAAACTGAGTTTGCCGAATAACCGGCGGCGAATAGGACGATAAAGGCCCCAATCAGGCTCACGGGAACCGCGATGGCCGGGATTAATGTCGCCCGGAAGTTCCCGAGGAATAAAAAGACGACAAGGACGACGAGGATAAAGGCTTCGACAAGCGTTTTTTGAACTTCGTGGATCGTTGCGGTAACGAAGTTGGTGGGATCGTATGTAACCTTCCATTCGAGATCGTCAGGGAAGCTTTTTGCAAGCTCCGCCATTTGAGCGCGAATGGCCTTCATGGTGGAAATCGCATTCGCGCCTGGCGTTTGATAAATCGCGAGCGCCGCCGCCGGCCTGCCGTTGAGGCGCGTTTCACGGTCAAGGTTTGCTGCGCCGAGTTCAACGCGCGCTACGTCCTTGAGTCTGAGAACGGAGCCGTCCGGGTTGGTCCGGATTACGATGTTCTCGAAATCGGCGACGGAGTTGAGACGGCCCTTTGTCTGGATGTTAAGCTGTAGCCTTTGGTCGTTGGAGACCGGGCGGGCGCCGATGCGCCCCACGGCGGCCTGCACGTTCTGGGCTTGAATGGCGTTGACGATGTCGCCCGTGGTGAGCCCCAAGCCTGTCAGCTGGTCCGTGTGCACCCAGGCCCGCATCGCATAGTCCTGCGGCCCCCAAAGGCTTGCCTCGCCAACGCCGGGCGTCGCCTTGATCTGATCGAGAAGGTTGATCGTCGCGTAGTTGGAGATGAAGAGCGGGTCGTGCGTGCCCTTGGGCGAGTAAAGTGCGATGACCCCGAGCAGGGCGGAGGATTTCTTCTCGACCCTTACGCCCTGTTTCTGAACGTCCTGCGGCAGCTTCGAAAGTGCCACCTGCACCCGGTTGTTCACGTTGACGGTGTTGATATTGGGGTCCGTGCCAAGCTCGAACGACACGGTGAGCGTGTAGCTGCCATCGTTGCCGCTGACGCTCTTCATGTAGATCATTTTGTCCACGCCGATGACCTGCGCCTCAATCGGCTGGGCAATGGTGGCGTCGACAATGGCGGCGGACGCGCCGGGATAATAGGTTGTGACCGAGACCTGCGGCGGCACGACGTCCGGATATTGCGCCACGGGAATGAAGAGCAGGGAGAGCACCCCGGCTATCGTGGTGACGATGGCGATAACGATCGCGAGCCTCGGGCGGTCTACGAAGATCGAGGAGAGCATGGCTAGCTCCTGGCTTCTGGCGCCGGCGAGGCGAGCACGGGCGCTCCGGGCTTAACGCCCTGGATTCCTTCAACGATGATCTGTTCGCCCGCCTTTAATCCAGACTCAACGGCGATGTTGGAGCCAACCTCCATTCCAAGCCTCACCCGCCGGACCACGGCTTTTCCATCCTCAACGGCGAAGACATAGGTGCCCTGCTGATCCGCGATGAGCGCGGCCTGAGGGATGACGATCTTTTCCTGCGGCGCGCCAGATTCGATGTTCACGCGGACGAGCTGGCCATCGACAAGCGTGTCCTCGGGATTGGGGAGCGTGGCGCGGACAGTGACCGTATCGGTTGACTTGTTGACAGTCACATCGACGAAATCGATGTGCCCTTTATGGGAGTAGACGCTTCCATCCGAGAAATGGATCGTCACCTCCAAGCGGCTGCGGCCGGCGCCGTCGCCTTCGCGCTCGACGTCCAGGAACTCGCGCTGGCTGACCGGAAAAACCACATACATCGGGTTCTGGCTGACGACGGTCGTCAAGACGCCGCTATCGGGAGAAACGACGTTTCCTTTCGTTATTTTCGTCCGGCTGATTTTTCCAGCAATCGGCGATCTGATATCGGTATAGCCGAGATTGATTTTAGCCGTGTCCAGGTTCGCCTCGGCGGTCAGGATCGTCGCTGCTGCGTTTTGGTCCGCCGCAAGCGCCTGGTCGCGCTTCTGAGGCGTGCCATAGCTGGAAGCCATCAGCTGCTTGGCACGGTCCAGCTCGGCTTCCGTATACTTCTTGGAGGCCTTGATCCCGTCGAGGGCTCCTTGAGCCTGCTCCACCGCGGCTTTAAAAAGGTCCTGCTCAATCCGGTAAAGAGGCTGTCCCTCTTTGACGGTCTCGCCCTCCTTGAACAGGATCGCTTCCAGGTAGCCTGTCACGCGCGCCCGTATGTCCACATGGTCCACCGCCTCGATCCGGCCAACGAAGTCTTTTGTCTCGGAAACGGGCCTCGCCTTGGCGACCGAGGTTGTCACTGGAACAGCGGGAGGCGCCGGTTGTTGCGCAAACGATGAGACGGTGATCGCCGAAGCCAAAAGCGGTAGCCAAATTAGGTAACGCACGGGACCTCCTTCGCAGTCCTATCGCGGCGGGAATAAGTGAGGGAGCCACCTGGCGCTTAGGGCGTGCCGCACGGTGCGTAACGGCCTCAACTATTCTGCTACGATTTGAATGCGCCGCAATGTACCGTTCCGCGGTTTTGCTTTGGTTGGAGAAATTCGCGCATATTTACTCAAATAATAGGATAGCTGCGCGGCGGCATCGTTTGCTTCGCGAGGGGAGCTGGCCGTTTGCTTGCTCTTGGCGTGGGGCGGCGCAACTGGTAAACGCTGGGACAGTTACATACCGGCGGGATAGAACATGACGCGTCGCAGGCCCTCCCTTGGAATGCTCGGTGTCTTCGGACGATCCGGGGATCTGCGCGCGCTCGACGAGGCATTTCGCGCCGCCGATTTACATCCCGCCCTCGTTCCCGATGCGGTCAAGCTGACCGTTCTCAACGTGCTAAAAGACGCCAAGGGCGAAGACCCGACTGCGCGGGACTATGGTGAAGCGGCAGCGCTTCTCGGCTATTGCGCGCTTGGGGGCGATGCGTTTGCCGCGGCCAATGGCGAACTGGCGGCGGCGGCAGCCGAGCGCCGCATCGAGGCAGCGCTTGAGGCGGGCGATGGGCTCGACGCCAGCCTGATTTTGCTCGCGCTCCACGCGGCCATTATCCATCCCGGCGTGCAAGAAACTTATCAGCTTGAAATCGAGTGAGGGGCGGATTTGGGTCCGTTTTCCGGTCTCGGACATTGATTTCGCGGACAGGGGAGACTGCCTCCCGCTCCGCCATTCTTAGGATTGTGCAGTTCATACACGTTGGCGCGCTGGGCTTGCGATTTTGGCGAGCATGGGCGTTGACCAACAGCGCAAGCTTGCTTTAGAGAACCCGGATGCTGACACAAGAAGCCGCACTTCAGGAATTCCGCGACGCGGGCGCTTTGCTCGAAGGCCATTTCATCCTCACCTCCGGCTATCATTCGAGCGCCTATCTGCAATGCGCGCGCGTGCTGATGGACCCTCGGCGGGCCGGGCGCCTATGTGCCGCGCTTGCGGAAAAGCTCAAAAGCGCCGGGCTGGTTGAGGATTTGGGTCTCGTCATCTCCCCTGCGATGGGGGGCGTCGTCGTGGGCTACGAAATGGGCCGCCAGCTTGGGGTTCCAGCGATTTTCTTCGAGCGTGTGGCAGGCAAGTTCGAGTTGCGCCGCGGGTTCGAAATCGAGCCGGGGCAGCGCTGCCTTATGGTGGAAGATGTTGTGACGACTGGATTATCGTCCAGGGAATGCATCGAGGCGGCGCAAGCCCTCGGCGCGAACGTGATCGGCGCGGCCTCGCTCGCCGACCGCTCGGGTGGCAAGGCGTCCCTGCCGGTGCCGTTTGCCTCGCTAATCTCCCTTGACATTCCGCTTTTTCCGCCCGATCAACTGCCTGCTTCTTTGCAGACCATCCCCGCTGTCAAACCCGGAAGCAGGGGCTTGAAGGTTTGAGGCCGGATACCGATTCTTAAAGAAGCATTAAGGGGCTGGCTTTGGCCTCAGCTCCGCGGTAGGCTGGAAGACATGCTTTTTAAACGCAAGAAACGGCTTTCCGCGGCTATGCGCTTGCGGTATGCGCTGTGGCCCGCGCGGAGCTTCGCGCGGTCTTACCGCTATAGGATTCTGCGTCTCCTGCGCATACAAGCCTCGCCGCACAGCATTGCGCTCGGCTGCGCCGTGGGCGTGTTTGCGGTTTTTACGCCTTTTCTCGGACTTCAGATGATGCTTGGGGCTATGCTCGCCCTGGCCTTGCGCGGCAGCGTGGTCGCCTCTGCCGTCGGCTCTTTCGCCGGGAATCCGCTAACTTATCCCATCATCTGGGTTTCGACGTTCACGGTCGGCAACGTTTTTCTGGATAACTCGGCCAGCGCCGAGATCAGCAAGCTATCGGACGGCGCCGAAGCCCTCAGCCGCAGCATAAGGGATGCCTCACCCGATGGCGTCGCTACCGCGGTTCAGGGCCTGTGGCCGATCCTCAAGCCCATGGCGCTCGGCTCGCTGCCGTTGGGCGGGCTGACCGCGCTTATCACCTACATCGCAATCCGCCAGTTCGCCGATGCGCAGAAGCGCGGGCGTACAGTCACGGCTGTGGTTAAGCGCGAGGACGCTGCGCGCCGGTGAGCTGCCCGATTCTTCATGAGCGCCCAGTTCGCTTGGGGCTGAATATCGATCATGTGGCGACCCTTAGGAACGCGCGGGGCTCAGCCCGTCCCGATCCTATACGCGCCGCCCAAATTGCCATCGAGGCCGGCGCCGACGGCATCACCGCGCATTTGCGCGAGGATCGCCGCCACATCCGCGACGAGGATATCAGAAGGCTTATGGCGGAGGTCGAAGCACCACTCAACCTTGAGATGGCCGCAACGGAGGAGATGACCGCCATCGCCGTCCGCGCCCGGCCGCACGCCTGCTGCATTGTGCCAGAGCGCCGCGAGGAGATCACCACCGAGGGCGGGCTCGACGCGGCAGGCGGCCGCGATGCGCTTGGCCCAATGGTGCGGCGCCTCTTGGATGCCGGCATCCGGGTGTCGCTCTTTGTCGATCCCGAGCCCCGGCAGGTTGAGGCTGCCTTCCAGCTTCGGGCGCCTGTGGTGGAGTTTCACACGGGGCAATATTGCGAGGCGTGGCTGGCCGGCGATGCTGCTGCAACTCGGCGCGAGCTTGAACGGCTCGCGAGCGCCGCCAGGCTCGCTGCGGAGTTGGGTATCGAAGTTCACGCTGGCCATGGCCTCGACTACGAGACCGCCACGCACCTCGCTTCAATGCCGCAAGTGCGCGAGCTGAATATTGGGCACTTCCTCATCGGCGAGGCGATCTTCACCGGCTTGCCTCAGTCAATCGCGCTGATGCGCGAGGCCATCGCCAAGGGCCTTGCCCTGCGGCCTTTCGTGGGGCAGATCGCGCAGCAGCAATAGCCGCGGCCAGCAGGGGATCGCATGATTATCGGCATCGGCAGCGACATGGTCGACATCAGGCGCATAGAGAAGGCCATCGAGCGTTACGGCGACCGTTTTCTCGACCGGATTTTTACGGAGCCGGAACGGGCCAAATCCGACCGGCGCGCAGCCCGCGCCGCGTCTTACGCCAAGCGCTTCGCCGCCAAGGAAGCCTGCGCCAAGGCGCTCGGCACGGGGCTAGACCAAGGTGTGTTCTGGCGCGACATGGGGGTGGTCAACCTGCCCACCGGCCAGCCAACGATGCAGCTCACTGGCGCCGCCGCCGGGCGGCTTAAGCAGCTCACGCCAACCGGTTGCGAAGCGCAAATTCACATCACAATCACCGACGACTATCCGCTCGCGCATGCCTTCGTGATGATTTCGGCCGTCCCTGCCAGCCCGGCCGATTAATACAAACCGCCGTAAGCTTTGACCGTCATTGCGAGCCAAGCGAAGAGCAACAATGGTGCGCGCGGTTGTTTCTGGATGCCCGCAGCCGCCAAGGCGGCCTCGCGATGACGGGGAGTGTGCCGGAGCGGTCAGGCTTTTGCTGCCTGGACAAGGCGGCTCAGGCGATAAGCTGCAGGGTCGCAACCCGCTCGTAATAGGCGCTTCCGCGCATCAAATCGTGATGCGTTCCCACGGCCTTAACCATGCCGTCCTCGACCAAGGCAATCCTGTCGGCCTGGCGCACCGTGGAGATGCGGTGGGCGATCACGAGAATGGTCTTCTTCCCGGCCCGCGCGTGCATATAGGCGCGGATGAGTTCCTCGTTGTCGGCATCGAGCGCCGATGTCACCTCGTCGAAGAGGAGAATAGGGGCATCCTTGATGATCACCCGCGCGATGTTGAGCCTTTGCGCCTGGCCGCCTGAGATCAGAGAGCCGAGCTCTCCGACAGCTGCCTAACCGGCGGCTTCGCAAATTTCGGCGGTGGTTCGATATCGGATTGGCATCTTGGGTGAACCGCCAAGCCGGCAATATTTGAGGATGTGAACATTATGAGTTCCTCTAACAAAGGATTTATCTTCGGGCCGCCGGTCCTTTCCAGGCACAGCTATTCCCTTCCCGGCCGCTTGAACGTTCACGAACCTTTGGAAGAAGCCAGCATCGATTGGATTGCTTGCCTGCAGCGAACGCCCGCCCCCGAGGACTTGAGTTCCAGCAAGCGGCTTCCATCGATCCGGTAAATGGCGCCATCAACCTGGGACCCGGGGCCGTTATTGGAGCCGATTGCAAGAAGGCCGCCATCAATTAGGCTCGCCGTTAAGTTTTCGACAATGGAGCGAAGCTGGCGGCCGGAAAAGTAGCTGGGATTGAGAATATTCATGGCACGGACGCAGTGTACCCTTTCTCCCGTCCATGGCGTTGCGATATCCCAAGCCTTGAACTCCATGCGACTATCTTCGGCAAGAAGTTCGCGAAAGGCCTTGCAGGCAAAGACGAGTTCGCGCGCTTCTAAGTCTGGCTCGTTCTCTTTCCATCCCTTTAAAAGATTTCGTGCGTACTGCATGGCAAAGGGATGGCCTATGCGGTTTATTGGGAATAGAAGCAGCTTGTCCTTTCTCTTCCCGCTGAAGACGAACGGGGGCCATACCACTTGCACAATTTCCCCTTCAGCGGAAATAATGACTCGCCGGTCTAACGAACCGTTTCTATTCAACACCAGAAAGCCAGAATCGCGGTCAGTCGCAATAAAGTGGAAATCGGCGGCGAGGTTCGCTGCTATTCCATTGAAGAATTCGACCGAGGTCGAGCCGTCGGAGACAGCAGCATCGAGGAACCGTAAGGGCTGCGAAAACTGTAGCTCGCTCATGCAGTCGAGGATATGTTGATCGAATGCAAGAAAACGGCCGGAATAGGTGCGCTTGTACACACCTGCCCCATCGGTGATGCTTTCTATAAATGCCCTTTTGATCCGGCTGTCGCCAGTCCGCTCGATCTCCGCAAGAAGGTCGAGGGCGAACCCGCGGCGGCGGCCAAAAAACGTATCGGGCCGCACCCCTTGGAACTGTTCGGGCTTATGAACTCCAATCGAAATTACCATTATCAACCTGCTTTGCGGCGGGGAAGCCGCCCATCTCAACGATGTCCCTTAGCCTAACCTGCCGCGGACGCCGGCGACAGCCCGGCGCGAAATGCCATCCGTGCCGGACGCGGGCGCGTCAAGGCCGCTGGTGGCGGTCTCGATTGCGGCGAGGTAGCGGTTTATGACAATCCGCTCATCGTACTCCCTTTCGACTTTCATGCGGCTCGCCGATCCCATTTGCTCCTTTGCAGCCGGGTCGAGAGAGAGAAAGGCGATAAGCTTTCCGGCGAGATCGTTATAATCGCGCGGCGCGCAGAGGAATCCATTGACGCCGTCGCTTACGGCGTCTCTGCACCCGGGCACATCGGTGGCGATAAGCGGTTTACCCATCGCCGCGGCCTCCAGCAGCACACGGGGCGTGCCCTCCCGGTAAGAAGGCAGGACGACACAGCTTGCATCCGCGATCGCGGGACGCACATCGTCAGTGCTTCCGAGATACTCGATAATGCCTTCCTTCACCCATGCGTCCAGCTCGGATCGGGGTATGGCGCCGCGATTGGCGGTTTCGAGGAAACCGAGAATCTGAAAGCGCGCTTCCGGGAAGCGCCGTTTGACCAATCGCGCAGCTTCGGCATATTCCGTCACCCCCTTATCCCGTATGACCCGGCCAACGAACAGGAAGACAGGTGGAGAAGATTGGCCGTTTCGCCGCGAAACCGCTTGAGGGCGGAATTTGTCCAGATCGACGCCATCACCCGGAACCAGCGCCGCGCGCTCAGATCGGACCAGTCTCAAGTGGACAAAAAGATCGCGGTCGTCGGCGTTTTGGAAGAAGACCGTTTTCGACAGGCTAAGGGACCTTGCATAAAGGAACCTCACGAGCCTTGTGAGCCAGGTCTGCTCGATGAAGGCAGTTCCGAGCCCGGTGATGTTGTTGATGACCGGGATGCCGAGAAGGTGCGCGGCAAGGGAGCCATAGATATTGGGCTTGATCGTGTAGCCGAGGAGCGCGGCCGGCCGCAGGCGGCGCAGCAGGCGGAGATAGCGGAGAAATAGCAGACAATCCCTGACGGGCGACTTTCCATTGGTATCCATCGGGAGGGCGACGGAACGGCAGCCAAGCTGAGCCAGCTCGCCGTAGTATTCATCCGGGGACGCCGCCGCCAGCACTTCATAGCCCGCCTCGCTCAGCCCCTGGATTAAACCGGCGCGGCAATTGAAAATATTCCAGGAGGAATTAGCAGAAATCAGGATAAGTTTCCGTGTCATAACCGTTCCAAGCCAATTTGAATTCAGAAGTCGATTGCCCCAATGCTTCCACCGGTATGGGTCTCGGGGGCAATTTCGCCGCAACGCCGGCTCCGTGAAAGCAGAGACCCATGTAAGCTATTGCAACTATCGCAGAAATAGATTCCCGCCATCCGCTGGAATGACGTTGCGGAAGGAGAGGCAGGCGGTTGTTCAGCGATATTGGCTCTCAGTAAGGCAGCTGCTACTGTTGGTGCTATCGCCTGGACTAGGCGGCATCCAGGCAGACACGGGCACCTTCGTCTGCGGCGATTTTCGCGGCCGGACTTCCAGACTTGGCCGCTTCCTGCCAAGCCTGGAACATAAGCACATCCCATAAAAGGTGCTGCCAGTTACGCCTGCCCGACAGATGCTCAAGCCATTTCTGGCGGATCGGCGCCGGGTCGAGGTAGCCTTCATTTCGCAGGCGCGATTCAGATAGCAGTTCTTCCGCCCACGGCCGCAACGGACCGCGCAGCCAAGAGTTGATGGGAACACCGAAGCCCATCTTGGGGCGCTCGATCAATTCGCGCGGCACGTGCCTGTACAGAACTTCACGCAGCAGCGACTTGCCGGTACCATTGCGCATCTTGCAGCTAAGGGGCAGACGCCATGCATATTCGTAAAGACGATGATCCAGCAGCGGGGTGCGGGTTTCCAAACTCACCGCCATTGCCGCGCGGTCCACTTTAACCAAGACATCGCCGGGCAAATAGGTGATTGAGTCCAACAGCATCATTTTTTCTATTGGCGACGGCACGCAAGCAGCGTTCGCCATCGGTGCTGTGTCTTGCTCCTCCATGCCAAGCACCACGTCCGACGGCCAGTGACTAACCAGCTGCTGATAAAGCGCGGAAATGCTTTGCGAGTGCAGCAGAGCGGCGCCCTTATGCAGCTTGGCCCCCGGAGCCGGCCAGCGTTGCTTCTTTGGGATGAGGGGCGCTATTGCGCGATAGATCCCGTCCCAGGTGGAGGGCCTTACGGACAAAATGGCGCTGGCTGCGGCGCACCGCAGCCCTGAGGGAATCCGCCCTATTTTGCCCCAGAGGCGCGCCCCTAAGAGGTAACGGGTGTAACCGCCGAATAGCTCGTCGCCGCCATCCCCGGACAAAGACACGGTGACCTGCTGGCGCGCGAGTCTGGCAACAAGAAACGTTGGAATTTGCGAAGAGTCTGCAAAGGGCTCGCAATAGATTTCGGGCAGCTTTGGAATCACATTCAGCGCCTCTTGGGGAGACACGTAGAGTTCCGTATGCTCCGTGCCCAGGTGCTGGGCGACGCGCTTGGCGAACGCCGCTTCGTTGTAGGCATCCTCGTTGAATCCAATGGTGAAGGTTTTCACCCGCCGGCTCGATTGCCTTTGCATCAAGGCAACCACCGTGGACGAATCGACGCCGCCGGAAAGAAAGGCGCCCACCGGAACGTCGGCTACCATCTGGCCCGCTATTGCCTGCTCCAACATGGCTTCCAGCGAATCCGCCGCTTCGGTATCGGAGCCAAAGGCAAGCGGGCATGCAATTCCTTGCGCCGCGGCTTCTCTCGCGGACCAATAAGCCTGGGGCTCGGGCCAACTCCGGCGCTGCACCGCGTCAGCCGTGAATTCGAGCCATGTGGCCGGGGGCAACTTGGCCACGCCCTGGTAAATTGTGTAAGGCGCCGGGACGTAATTGTGGCGCATGAATAAGGCGAGCGCGGCGCGGTTGATCGCCGGGGTGAAGCCTTGCACCTGCAAGAGCGCCTTGAGTTCGGACCCAAAGGCCAACGCGCCAGCCATATACCCGTAGTATAGCGGCTTCTCGCCGAGGCGGTCGCGGGCCAGCACGAGCGCGCGCCTTTGCCGGTCCCAAACCGCAATTGCGAACATGCCCACCGACCGCCGTAAAGTCTCTTCGATCCCCCAAACATCGAAGCCCGCAAGCAAGGTCTCCGTATCCGAATGCCCGCGCCATTCAGTTTTCAGTTTTGAGTCCTGAACTCCGCTTCTTATATCGAGATGGTTGTAAATCTCGCCATTAAACACGAGGACGAAGCGCCCCGAGGCCGAGATCATGGGCTGATGCCCAGCGGGCGAAAGATCGACGATGGACAGGCGCCGGTGAACCAGGCCAACGCAGGCGCCGGGGTCAAGCCAAGTGCCAAAATCGTCTGGCCCGCGATGGGCGATAACATCGCCCATCCGGTTGAGGGTACACTTGAAGCGGTCCAAAGAGAAGCTACCGCCAACGATGCCAGCCAGACCGCACATCCCTAGAAGTTCCTGTCATTTACCTGGCAGTTAAGCCAGACGTCCTTGTAGGCAGCCACCATCCGCTCAATTCCAAAGCACTCCACGATGCGCTGCCGGCAGGCATTTGAAAGCTCTTCCCGCCGGGATGATTGAATGACCCGCAGTGCCCGCTCCATGCATTGGGCAAGACTGGCAGCATCCCTCGGCGCTGCCACCCACCCGGTGCTTCCTACAATCGACGCAGCGTCGCCCACATCGGTGACGGCGCAAGGAGTGCCGCAGGCCATCGCCTCGGCAACGACGTTCGGAAATGCCTCGCCCAAAGAGCTCAGAACATGAAGATCGAGGGCGCTCATTACATCGGGAATGTCGTCCCTGACGCCGAGCAGCAGCACCTTGTCTTCAAGCCCGCTCTCCGAAATTAGCCGCGCCAACTCGCCGTTGGACCGCTCGATCCCAGCGCCGGCCAATACGCAGCGGAAATCTCTGCCGGTGTGGGCTAATAGGGCGAGCGCGGAAAGCAGGTTGGCATGGTCTTTCTGGGGGTCCCAACGGGCAACCGTACCCAGCAGAGGCATTTGAAAAGGGACGCCCCACTCCCAGCGCAATCTCTCACGGGCCGCCGGCTGCGGCGCGAATCGCGAGAGATCGTAGCCGTTCTGGATCACTCTGAACTTGTTGGCCTGGTAGCCCAGACGCCGATGCACCAGAGCGGCCTGCTCCGAGCAGGAAACGATGGCTGCCGGTAGCCACGCCGACGCCCAAGCGCAGACGTGGACGGTCAGGCGAGTGTGCCTGCTACACACCTCGCGGCTTAGATTTGAGTTGCGAATACCCCAGCATACCGGCCGGACACCGGCCAGCCGGCCGATCAGCCCGCCAACTAGATCGGAGTGATACAACCAAGTTTGAATGACGTCGGGCTTGACGGCCAGGGTTAATCGCCATAACCGGTGCAACCCTCGCAGGGTGAGCCAGCCGCGGGGAAAGTGCAGAGTGTGAACGGCGACGCCCAGCTGCCGCAGCCGCGGGCCATATAAGCCTTCGCCGGTCAGGGAAACGATCACGTGCTCTGCCTCGCTGCCGGATGCCGCCACCAGACGGTACAGCACCGTCTCGGCCCCTCCCCGGTTAAGCCCGTTAATGACGTGGAGTATTTTCACTTGGATCGCGCTCCGCCGCTGGCATCGGTGTGCCCGGTAAGGCTCGGAGTCCCGCGCTTTGTCCCGCGTTCCCACGGCCGGGGCCGAGGCCTTCGATCACACGCTTGAAGACCTCTCCCAGCATGTTTGCGCCTGTTAGAGTCATGTGAACGCTGTCGAAATAAAGTGGCCTTCCGTTGCTGTCGGCGATCATGCAAATGGGCGTGCACAAGACACTTGCTACCTCATAAACGTTGAACCTTTCGTACTCGATTTGCGCCAGCTCTTTCATCAAAAGGTCATTTGAGCTTCGATACTTGTCAATAGTCTGGAGAGATGGGCTGCCGCTACCCCTGATCGCTCTCCAAAGCATATACGGAACGCCTTCGTGATAGACGGGAGGAGGCATGATGAAGGACAGCCTCAAACCCTCTACTTTTGCTAGCGCCACCAGCCTGCGAAGCACCGCGCTGTCGAGGGCCCCCGGCGAATAATGCAGCACAATGGCATCAACACCCCTTCTTCTGGATTCCTCAATCAGAGCCTGCGGGCTCATGCCGTCCCTCCCGAGCGGCTCATTTTCCACGGTGAAGAAGACCTGCACACTTTTTGCCTGGGCAGTAGCCGCGAATGCAGCCTTTATCGAGTTTGCGAAACTATTGCCGGCAAGCAGAACCCGATGGGCGGGGGATGCCAAGGGCTTCGTGATCTCGCAAGTGATGGCGGCCGGATGGGCGAGGCGCATCAGCTTTCCGCAACGGTATTCGTCCCGGTCGAACCATGCCTGGTAAACTCGCATTTCCTCTTCCGGGATCAATGCTGCCTGAACGGCAGGGCCAATTAGACCAGCGCTCAAGACGAAAGCAGCGGATGCGGCCACCCAGCGCAGCGATTGCCTGCTCTTCCGGAGCGGCTGCTCGACAAATACAGAGAGCGCCATGGAAGAAAAAATGATCGCCAGTGCTATCAGTACCGTGCACCCCAACGACGAAGGAGTAAGCGAGGTTCCATGAAATGGCTGGTAAAGAAATAGCACGATCAAAGGAAAGTGAACCAAATAGATGGAATAGGAATACGTACCTATTCTTTCCAAGAGCGTGAAAGCGGGGTTGGCCTCAAACTTTCCCGGAATGCCGGAAATGAGCACAACTCCAGTAGCGAAGCAAATAAGAAGGGCTGCAAGGCCGGGATGGCCGGTCATGACCCCCATTGCCATCCCATCGACCTTAATGAAGGGAATGAACACGATCGCCAAAAGCGCGGTGCCTCCGATCCAGCTCGGTGCCGCCTTCCCGATGGCATCGCCTTTGCTGGTATATTTGGCTAGGCAGAAGCCGATAAGGAATTCCCATAAACGGAATGGCAGCCAATAGAAAGATGTCTTCGGGGACACGCCAAGGACCGCAAAGCAGAGCAAAGCCGAGACGAGGCCCATCAGGAAATACAGCCTTTTGGACCTTTCAAGGATCCAATAGAACATAGGGACTAATAAATAGAATTGTATCTCCGCCCCAAGAGACCAAAGATGAAGAAGAGGTTTGAATGCATCTTTATCGAAATATGAGTCCCCCAGCCAAAAACCGATATTCGATGAAAATGCAGTCGCGAATAGGGCCTGTATCGAAACTTGCTTGTAGTCGTTCGGCGTTGCGATTATCGCGCTCGCCGCCAGTGTGAACAAAATGGTAGCGAAGTACGCCGGCAGAAGCCTCATTGCGCGTTTCGCGAAAAATGTAGTATTACTTTGCGGATCGTACGTCGTCGCCATGAAATAACCGCTGATGACGAAGAAGACGTCCACACCAAGAAAGCCACTCGCAAATTCACCCGCATTGAGGTGGTAAAGCACGACAAGGAGTACCGCGATACCCCTGAGTATTTGTATATCCTTCCTGTAAACCGTTCTCTCTTCGCCGGGGTCTTGAGCCCAGAAAGAGACGGCCGGGCCTAATTGGCTCCAAAAAAGATGAGTTCCCACTTGTCAAAAACTCCTACTTGAGTATAAATATCGTACTTATAATCGGAGATAATCTGGATTACAATCAATAGTACCCAAACTCCAAACGCCGCAAGCCCGTTCTGAGAGCGTATATTTCTCGCAACCAGTATGCTTATTGCAGCTTCCGCCAGGTAAACAAGCCTGCCGCCTGCTTCATATGTTTCCGTTGCGACAATCGCGGCGATTGCAATAACAAACGATAAAAAGTACCATTCCGATACATCGATCTTGGCGCGGGCTGGCCAGAGAAGATAAAATATTACTCCATAACAAGGTAGAGTAACTATGTAAAAATTGAAATTTACTGCGGCTGTGGCGGCGTAAAGTCCCTCGCGCCTTCCGGCCTCAATTAAGGAAAAAATGTCTATATTCCGCGTTACAGCAATCAATGCAAAGGCGCCCAGGACCGATGCAAGTATTCTTACGCTTGGCTTAACTGCGTAAAGTACTGTCAAGCCGGTCGTCATAATAAATGACGAATGCAACAAAGCGGCTGCGGCTGCGGCCACTCCTATTCTTACCGGCGTGCGAACCCTTAGAATGGACACCAACATAAGGAAAATAGATAAAGCCACCCCTTGCCGTATTTGGTTAAAATACATTTGGACACCAAGGTGAGGATGCAGTGCGAATAAAAATATTGTTGTTCCCCAGGCACCCCCCGCAAGCTTCGAGGCAAAAAATAGATATAAAAAAACACTAATAAATATTGTCACCCTCAAAGCGGCCTCGGGGCCAAGTTCTGTTCCCATCGCTGTGGTATACATATTCCACAGCGGTTCCTCGATGATCAAACGCCACCAGTCCCAGTCCTCTGACGCAGGTGCATCAAACCAGTACGTGTTGTGTGAGAAGTAGTCGATATACGCGGCGTCGTCGAGAGCAATATATAAATTCCGGGCAGAAAGAATAAGGGCAATGCCGATAAAGACGGCGTAGACTATCGGGTTTGGTGACCATTTAAGAGAGAGGAAGCCGTCCATAGGCGTGAATTCCCGGCTCTTGGCAGGGAAATAGGGCGGCGTAACTGGACGGCGGTCAACTGCCACGTTGACAGGCTCCAGGCTGTGGCTTGCCGCCTGCGAGAACTCGTTCATAATCCCGCACAATCTTATCGGCGCGGAACCTCTCCAGGTCGATCTGACCGGCGCGGGGCTCACTTCGTGAGAACTTTACCAGCTCCGCGCTAAGCGCCTCAACGCTTACCGCCGATGCCAGATGTACGCCCTGAACCAACCGGGCAATTTCGTGGATGCCTCCCACGGCCGGTGTCGCGATGACTGGGGTTCCACAGGCCAGCGCCTCCAACACAACATTGGGAAATCCTTCATGGCGCGAGCACAACACAAAAGCATGCGCGCGTGCCATGAAGGGATAGGGGTTCTTCTGAAATCCTATGAACCGAATCTGGTCCGCGACCCCCTTTGTGCTTGCGAGCTGCTCCAAAGTTGCTCGTAAAGGCCCATCACCGAGCACAGTCACCTTGAGGTGTTTTAGTCCCGACAGTGCCACGGCCTCAATGAGGAGATCGAAGCCTTTTTCTTTCGACAGCCGGCCGGCGGCGACGACGTGAAATGGGCGCTCCTTGCCGGGGTGGCCGCCGAAGCCAAAGTCGAACTCTACCGGACGCGCCGCAAATGTCCGGATTTTTTCAATGTCTAGTGGGTTGTTTATTACCGTGAGTTTAGATGCCGGAATGCGGAAATTGTTTGCGAGGTCATCTCGCATATATAAAGACTGGCATATGACCTTGTCGAAGCGTGCATAGAACTTTCTGTATGCCAGGGCCCAGAGCTTGGCCGCTCTCACGGTCTTCAACGACTCGGACACAATCGCTGTTTCTCTTGCCACGCATGCCGTTTGACGCGGGAGGAACGGGCGGAGGATGGAAAGGGCAAGGTTTAGGTGACCAAGCGTTGAAAACACGACGTGCGGTTGCGCTTGCCGGATTACGCGGACAATTTTTGTCAAAGCATACCTTGCCCTGGAAGCCCGCAGATCCAGGAACGTGACGTCGGGAGGCAACTGGTCGAGAAACACGGCTCCGCGGGTATCGAGCACAGCCAAACTCAGATCGAACTTGCTGCGATCCAAATGGTTCAGCAGGGTGACGGCCACACGCTCAGCGCCGCCGCCGGCAAGCGTCGGTATCAGGAAGAGAACGCGCCTCCGCTGGGGCTGCATGCCCGCTTTCAGCCGGCTGAACGAGAGCCTGCGGTGCTGCGCCAGGATATCTTGGAGCACGCTTTCCCACATCTCCGCAACACGCTGCAATGAATAGCGGTCGCGTACAGCTTTGGCGGCACACCCAAAGCTCTGGCGCAGATCCGCGTCGCTCATGAGCCGGTCCAGCGCCGCCGCTAACGCGGGCACATCCTCCTTGGGTGCCAGCAAGCCATCCCTTCCGTTGCGAATGATATCTCTGGGACCGGTATCGCAATCGAAGCTGACCGCGGGCAAGCCGTGCGCCATCGCCTCGGCCAGGGTATTGGGAAATCCCTCGAAGCGGGAGCTCATCACATACAAATGCGCCCGCCCATACCAATCTGCTACGTTGCCAGCCCAGCCTGGGAGTAAAACGCGCGGAGCCAAGCCTCTTGCGGAAATTTCCAATTCAAGGCGCTGGCGTTCCGCGCCTTCCCCCACAATCGCTAAATCCCAATCCGGGTGCCGTTCAGACAGGTTGGCAAAGGCATCGATCAGCAAGTCGAACCCCTTTTGGGGGGCAAGCCGTCCTGCCGCCAGGAGCACTTTCCGCCCCGGCTTACATATGGCATCCGGTGCGAGCTTCGGTCCGCTCGCCGGCAAGGGCCATTGAATAGGATTCGGAATTACTTCGATCCGGTGCGCACTCGTGTTGGCGGCAAGCCAAGACGCACTTTCCTGGGTCAAGGCTAGGAGTGCGGATAATTGACCGTAGGCCGCGGACTGCAGCCGCTTCCATATGGCTTTGGTGGATTGACACGGCGGATGAATGTGGATCGACCCCACCGGGACGATGCCGGTCAGGCCCCGCGCCGCCAGTGCCAGTATCACGCAGGAAGTATCCATCATCGCCACGGCAACATCCGGCCTGATATCCCGCAGCGCCTGTCTTAAGGCCATCACGCGGTTGAAATTTTGCAAAGCGCCATCGATAATATTCTTGCTTGCGCCCGCCATATCCAAGGAAACGCGGGTGATGGAAGGGTCCAGGGGGTAAGCATCTTGAGCGGCGACTGCGAGGGTAACGATCGTTATCTTCCAGCCCTTTGCCACCCAATAATTGGCGAGGTTTGTGGTGACGCGCTCCGCTCCGCCGCAGCCAAGAGACGAGATGAAGAACAGGAGTTTCATGGATCGATCGGGGGTTTCCGGATCTGTCGGACTGGAATATTCAGGGCACGCATGCGGGGCATTTTGCGTGCGTATCAGGGGCTGGAGCGCTCGTTCCCGGCGGGCTCCATCTGAGCGCCAGGCTCGGTGTGCGGGATGACTATGGTTCTGGCCAAAACTGCGCGGAGGATCGACTCTGCCCCGAAATAGCTGGCGACGATCAGAGCGATCAGCAAAATCGCGGGGGATTTTAGCAGCAGGCTGACAAGCGGTTCTTGCGACCAGGCTGGAACCATGGCGAACGCCGCGGCCAGCGCTGTAAACAGGACCAGAAGGATGCGCATCCAGTTTATGTGTTCCGCGAACATGCGCCTTGCGTTGAACGACAGGCCAAGCGCGGTAATCGCGAAGGCGAGAAGCTGGCTCGCCGCGGCTCCCAGCATACCTGCATGAGGGATCAGCGCTGCGTTGAGAAGAAGAGAGGCGGCCGCACCTGCAGCCCACCACCAGACAGTCCGGTGAAGGCGCTTTTCGAGAACGTAGACGGTATTTGCGAGGTGGCCCACGCCGTGAAAAAAGACCGACCCGGCAATGAGCGGGACAACCGCGGCGCCCTCGTGAAAGGCCGGCGCTGCGAACAGCCTGATTATGTCGCCTCCCGCCGCCGCAACCGCGAGCCAAACCCAGGCGAGCACAGCGATCATGGCTTCGGTAATATTTCCAAGCTGCCGGACGCTGTTTGGGAGCCGGGCTTCGAAGAGTCGCGTTGCCTCGGGCGTCCAGATGTAGAGGCCGGCAGCGTTGACAGTCATGCCAATAATCGCGACGCCGTAGGCAACTGAGTAGATGCCGGCTGTGCCCGCGTTCTGATAATATGCCAAAAACCAGCGGTCCGACGACGACATGATTGCATAGGAGGGGGCGCTTACGACAGCTGCGATGCCAATGCCAAAAATATGACGGCGAACCGTTGGGCTGAGACCGGAGGGCTTCAGCAGCACCCGCAGCGGTGGCACGCCCAGAATGATCACCGGTATAAGATAGCCTGCTGCCAGCGCTACCAGCAGCGGAAGCTCGTTGCGCCATCCGGCATAGGCCAGTGCGATGGTCGCAGCCATGGAGCCAATACCCGCGCAGGCCGTTGCGATAGACAAGGCGCCGTTACGGCTCTGCAGCCTGGCCCTGGCGGTGGCCATGACCATGGCCACGTTTAGGACTATGCAGGCAGAGACCAGCCAGCCTGCATAGGAGGGTAGCGAAAAGATATTCGAGACCGGCCCCCAGAATACTTCCGCGGCGATGGCCGCAAGGATCGCGCTCGCCATCGAATAGCGCCATGTGAAGGCCTCAACCGCGCCGGCCGGCGCGGTCTGCTTGGCATGGTAGGCGCGAATGTACGAGATGTCGGCGCCACCGAGTGCGGCAGCCGATATGAAGGCCGTCAGGGTCATCGCCATCGCGGCGGCCCCATAGGCGCCAGGTGTCAGCAGACGCGTTAGTATTGGCATTGACACCAGCGATAACAAGCGCACGAAAACGTTGCTGAGCGTAAGCTGCGCCGTGCCCAAGGTAATGCGCCGGACTGTGCTCAAATCCTGTTTGCTCCGCCCGGCGCCCGTGTAGCGTTGCCGCGCACTCGCACACCTCTTGGTAGACGAAGGGACACTCGCGCAGCCGTGCTGTGGGGCTTAAAAGACATCCCGGTTTTCACTGCGGCTCGAACTCACCGGCGAAGGCCAGCCCGCGACGGTTTGGCAAAGTTCGTGCCCAAAACGTCATACGCCGTAATAGTCGCGATACCATTGAACGAAGCGGGCGACGCCGGTGGCGACGGGGGTCGCGGGCTTGTAATTCACGGCGGCGGCAAGCTCGCTTACGTCCGCATAGGTGTCCGGCACATCCCCCTTTTGCAGCGGAAGGAGCTCCCTTTCCGCTTTCCGGCCAAGCACCTGCTCGATGGCCTCGATGTAGGCTTCAAGTGTGACGGGTGAATTATTGCCGATGTTGAAGATCCGGAAAGGCGCGTTCGACGTTGCCGGATCAGGCGCATCGGCCTGCCAGGCGCTATCCGGTTCGGCAATCTTGTCGCTCACCAGGATTACGCCCTCGGCAATGTCGTCTATGTAAGTGAAATCGCGCGTGTGCTTGCCGTAGTTGAACACCGTGATCGGCTTGCCCTCCAAGATATTCTTGGTGAACTGGAACAGCGCCATGTCGGGCCGGCCCAGGGCCCATAGACGGTAAAGAACCGCAGTCCCGTCGTGGGCAGCCGGAACATATGGCTGTAGGCGTGCGCCATCAGCTCGTTTGCGCGTTTGGTTGCGGCGTAGAATTGCAGCGGATGATTGACCCCGTGGTGCTCCGAGAAGGGCATTTGCGTGTTGGCGCCGTAAACGCTTGAGGTTGAGGCGTAGGTCAGGTGCGGCGTGCCGCTGTGCCGGCAAGCCTCAAGAATGTTTGTGAAGGCGACAAGATTGGATTGCACATAGTCGTGGGGGTGGTCGATGCTGTGCCGGACTCCTGCTTGGGCCGCGAGATGAATGACGCGATCGAAGCGGTGCTCCGCGAAACAGGCGTCGACCTCAGCCGTGTCTGCCAGGTTCGCCCGTATGAACCTGTAAGCGACATTCCGCTCTTTGGCGGTCTGCTCCAAAATCCTGAGGCGCGCCTCCTTGAGTGTTGGGTCGTAATAGGAATTGACCACATCGAAGCCTACGACCGCATCGCCACGCTGCAGCAGAGCCTTAGCGACGTGAAAGCCGACAAAGCCTGCGGAACCTGTAACCAAGATTTTCATGATAGAGCTGCCTTCGATATTGCGCCGGATGCATCGCTGGAAGAGCGGCGCAGGGTCGCGTTCGCGCCCAATATATGCACGGCTTTTACGCCTCGCTTCCATTACTTAAACACCGCGCATCCTCACGCGGCAAAAAGGCGTCCCCGCAATTGACTGGCTCGGGATCGCCAGATGGAAAACCGAAACCTGCGCCGGGGGCCGCGAAAGCCCCCGGACAAACGATTTGCTGCTAATGCTTGATCTCGACGCCTACCTCTTTGCACTTGTCAGTGAGGAAGGCGTTTATGTCCCTGACGACGCCGTTTGCAATCACGCTGAAATTTGCATCGACTGCGGTTGCAGACCAGATGGCTGTCTTGGCGAGGACCGGCGCCTCGATCGTGCCCCACCCCATCTCCGCCTTCACCGCTTTTCCGCCCTCGAAGGTTACTGTTGGCTCAATGGAGAGCTTAAGGTCGTAGACGGTACCTTCCTTCGGGTCTTTGTGGTCGAGCTTGCAGGTGATGCTGTGCTTTTTGAGTTTGAGGGTTGCGGAGGGCTTGGTTGCGGCCTCGGCTATGGCCTTCCGGTCCAGATCGATCGCTGCGCTGCACTGGGCATGTCCCCACGGCCAAGTCAATTTGTCGCCCAGGAATCCGGCTTGGATCTCGGACCCAAGCCACGTCTTGGTCACCGTGCAGGTGATCGCGGGGCCATCCGCGGGCTGGGCAAAGGCTTTACAGATTTCGACCTTGCAGGCCTTGCGATCCTCTTTCTCCTTGGCCATACGGGCGGTTAGCTCCGGGCTGACAGTGGTATCCTGTGCCATCGCCGGCCCCGTAAACGAAAAAAGACCAGCAATACAGGCCACGCTTGCGGCATAAGCGAAGCCCGTTTTGAAATGCTCTGCTAAGTGCATGTTACCCCCACACGTCGGAATTGAGGTTTCATAGCTACCGCACTTCAGGTGAAACGCAACCACCCAAAGCAAGAAGCAACTCAAGCCGCTATATGTTTTGCACCAGAAAATTAGATAGGTGCGTTCTTGTTTGCACCGCGAATGCAACCACTGCGCGAAACAACGCTATTTATACTTGCGACGGCATCTCGAATAATCGGTCCTTTATTTTGCTCATAAGCTCGCCCTTGACGATGCCGGAGTCACCGAGATCGTGCCACGCCTGCTCGATCAATGGAGTGGAAACCCGCTCGCCGAACAGGACGACTGGGATCGTTTTCAAGGCGATCTGGATATCCAAAGCCATGCTTGCGTTGCGGACATACCAAACATCGAGCGCAGCCTTATCCTCGAAAGAGATTGCCCTGCCTCCGACAGCTTGTGCCCATCCTGTGAGACCGGGACGCACCAACAGGCGGGCGCGATAGGCTTCCCGCTGCTCGCGAGCCAAGAGCGGTCTCGGACCGACGAAAGACATGTCCCCGCGCAAGATATTGAAAAGTTGCGGCAGTTCATCCATGTGCAGCCGCCGCAGCAAATTGCCCGTTGGCGTTGTGCGCTCCCACTCCGCGAGGCGGCGCCCAGCCAGCGAAAGTGGAGCGCGCATTGTGCGGAATTTGTAAAGCCGGAAGGGCCTGCCGCCCAGCCCTGGCCGCTGCTGCCAGAAGACAACGGGAAAGCCCATGCTCGCTGAAACGCAAACAGCGGCGAGCAGCATGAGCGGAGCGCAAACTATAAGCATGGATAATGCAGCAATGGCATCGATCGTGCGCTTCACCCGCCAATAGGGCCGCGCCGCGAGCAAGTTGAGCTCAACAGCCGGAATTTCAAAGGTCAGTTCGTCCTGAAGGAAGGTCTCGCTGCGAGTGGCACAACCCGGCGCCTCGAAGCCCAAGTCCTCGGCCAAGAAATGGAGAGCGATGTTGCGGGAGCTTTTAACGCCAAGCAGCGCCTCGCGCGCTTCTGGAGAAAGCGTTTCAAAGCGCGTTGCAACCACAATGCGATCGGCATGGATACCGTGAACGTCCAGTGCGTTGAGAATGCGCTCGACATCCTCTGGAACTCCCAAGACAGGGTGGCTGGCAATGAGCTGCCCGGTGTGTATGTCCGTGCAGCCGATTAAACCGGCGACCCTTATCCGCCCGGGAACAAGCTCCGCGGCAGCTTGAAGGTAGGCCTCGGTAAGCCGGGAAATGCCAACGACGAGCACGGTGAGAGCGGGGGGGCGGCTGGCAAGTTCTAGCAGCGCCGCGGAAGCTTTGCGATTTTCCCGCGAAATATGGCGCAGCCTGTACAGTGCGCGTGCGCTCGTTAGAAGGGCCTTGCCTGCCAAAAGTTGCAAGATGGGCAGCGAACGTGGCACCCCATCGAGACGATTATAGGCGAACGCTATCGCGGCCGCGGCGCAGACGGTAGCCGCAACGGCGCCTATCGCCCGCAAATAGTCGGGAAGGGCAGCGTATCGCCAAACCGTGCGGTTGAGGCTGACGGCCGGAAACACAGTCGCGGCAGCCACGGTGGTGGCTAGGAGATAGGGGAGGAATTCCCAAAGCCGACTTTCGGAGACCACGAGATTCTCGCGCAATATGAACGCCACGAGCGTCGCCAGAACCATCAGGCCCACATCAACGATCAATAACACGATCCGGCGCATCGAAATGGTCACCAAGGCGAGATCTTATCCGTATTGAATAAGCTCATTATACAATTGGCGGTAGGAAGGCAACGGTTCTTACAACCTGTCTTGCGAATCCGTTGAAAAGGTGTGTTAAAAAAGGCAAAAGCGAACGGCTTCCCGCTGGAAGCTCCGGCACCGATTTTCGAAGCTAAATCACGCGCCTGCTTCTGCCAGCAGGCGCAGGACAAGCGGCCTGTAGGTATCGCCGAAAAGCCGCAGGTGAACGAGGGCGGCCCACAACCGGTAGATGACAAGGCGCTCGCGGTAACCGGGCTCCAGCGCGCCGTAAGCTTCGAAGAAAGAGGGAGAGGGCGAGTCGAACAGCTCAAGCATCGCGATATCCACCTCGGCATGCCCGTAGTAGCAAGCCGGGTCGATGAGCGCGCTTACTCTGCCGTTCGCGGCAAGGACGTTCCCGCCCCACAGGTCGCCGTGAAGCAAGGCGGGCGATGGGTGCGCCGGCAGACGGTTCGGGAGGTCCGCGGCGAGCGCCTCCACGCGCCGGGCCACAGCCGGAGCGATGTGACCGCAATGCGGGAGCAGCCTTCGCTCCGCCCAGAAGAGCGGCCAGGAGTTCGCCCAGCCATTGGCGATGGAGACGGGACCGAAGGCGTAGTCTTCCGGCCAGCCATACGATTGCCCCTTGGCGGAATGAAGCCTCGCGGCCACCGAACCCAAGTCTGCCCACGCCCCGCTCAGCGAGCCGCCGGCCGGCACAACTTCCAGGACAAGCACCTCGCCGCTTACCGCAAGCACGGCCGGCGCCGGCGCTCCGCTCGCGGCGATCGCCTTCAGCATGGCGGCTTCGGTCTGCGGAGCGGGGCCGCTCTTCACGATGGCCTCGCGCCCATCCGTAAGATAGATGTGCTCAATCTGAGAGAGGCAGCCGCCCGCAAGCGAATGCGTCCGGCGCAGTTCGCCGCCAAGCAGCGCGGCGCCCGCCCTGGCGAGGGACTTCATTTCAGCTCCGCCAGCAAGCGCGCGAGCGCCTGCGCGCCAAGGGTCACATCCGCCCAAGTCACCTCGAAACCCTCCTCGCCGCCATAATAGGGATCGGCCACGGCCTCGCCTTCGCGCCCTTGGACATGGTCCAGCAACAGGCTGATCGCCGCCGTCCCGTCCTTGGGTTTCAACGCATGGAGCGCGGCGAGGTTTTCAGAATCGAGCGCCACGATGTGGCTGAAACGGCGGAAATCGTCCGGGCGCACTTGCCGCGCCCGGTAGGAGCCGATGTCCGCGCCATGCCGCAATGCCACCGCGTGCGCCCTGCGGTCTGGGGCTTCGCCTATGTGCCAGTGCCCCGTGCCGGCCGAGTCGATCTCCGCGTCGAGGCCGGCCTGCTCCGCTTCCCGCCGGAACGCGGCCTCCGCCAGCGGCGAGCGGCAGATGTTGCCGAGACATACGAATAGAACTGCAAGCTTGGCCGTCATGCGTTACGGTCTCCTGGGCGATGGCAGATTCGATGCAGGATACACGCGCTCCATCCCGATGCGCCAGGGTATCGCTGAGCCGGAAGTGATGGCTGCCGGTTCCCGCCATCGGCCTGCCGCAATGACTTGCCGCAATGTGGGGTGCGAACAGGCACCGGCCATAGAATGGAGAATGACAGAATGCTTCGAAATTTGGGAATTGCGGCGTTGTTGGCTTCGGCTCTGGTGATGCCGGCTCAGGAGGCGGCGGCTCAGGATACACTTGGCGGCGCCATATTCGGGGGAGCAGCTGGGGCTATCGTTGGCGGCGCCATCGGCGGAGGCCGGGGGGCGGCAATCGGGGCGGTCATCGGGGCGGGGACGGGGGCTGCCATTGCCAGTGAGGGTGAACGGCGCCGGGACGGCTATTATTATTACCGCGACGGCTGTTACCTCCAACGCCCCGACGGGGAGTGGGTTCGGGTGCATCCGCGCCATTGCTACTAGTCTCGAAGACTTGGCCGGGGCGAACTCTCGCCCTCCGATAGGACGCGCGTCATCGTGAGAGGCGCTCTCTTGTGGAGCGTCTCGATGTCGCGCGATCTGACGAATTAAACCTTTTACGCTCCCACTCGCCGCGGTCTGCCGCGAAAAATCGTTGCTGCCACAGAAGTGGATGGCACCGCCAAAGCTGGCTTCCGCGGTTATTCGGTGACCAATGTGAATGGTTTGCCGGCAAGTTTTCGACGCAGCCTTGCACAGCCTCGCCGAGGGACGCTTCAGGCCGAGGCTGTGTGAAAACTACAACTTTATAATCAACTGATTCTCTCTCAGAATCACATCCGTCAGGGACGGGGGAGAATCGATGGCTGGCTTTGTGACCGGCGCGGACCGGACACAGGGAACGATGTTTCCCGCGCAGCTCGAAGACTATGTTGCAGCGGACAACCCGGTCCGGGTGATTGACTTCTTCATCGATCGGCTTGACCTCGGTAAGCTGGGCTTCGGCGGCGTGAAACCGAAGGGAACCGGAAGGCCTGCCTACCATCCAGCGGTGATGCTGAAGATTTACGTTTACGGCTACCTCAACCGCGTTCAATCGAGCCGCCGCCTTGAGCGGGAATGCCAGCGTAATATCGAGGTAATGTGGCTGACGGGCAGGCTGGCTCCGGACTTCAAGACCATCGCCGATTTCCGCAAAGACAACGGCCCAGCCATCCGCAAGGTTTGCCGCGAGTTCGTGGTGGTGTGCGGGCGCGTAGGCCTGCTCACCGCCACCACGGTTGCCATCGACGGCAGCAAATTCAAGGCGGTGAACTCGCGGGACCGCAATTTCACGCAAACCAAGGTAGCCAAGCGGCTGGAACAGCTCGAGGCGAGCATCGAGCGCTATATGTCCGGGCTTGATACCGCAGACCGCCAGCCATCCACGCCTGAAGTCAACGTGCAGTGCGCCGTGGAAACGAAGAACCACCTCATCGTAGCGCATGAAGTAACCAATGAAGTCCATGACCGTCACCAGCTCTCCAGTATGGCACAGCAGGCCAAGGAAGCGCTTGGCGCCGGAGCCATCGACGCTCTTGCCGATCGCGGCTTCTACGATGGCAAAGAAATTTTGGCGTGCGAACAGAACGGTGTAACAGCCTATGTACCAAGGTTTTCAACCTCGAACGCCAAGGCGGAGGGGCGGTACGGCAAGCAGGATTTCGTCTACGGGGCGGATGAGGATGTTTATCTTTGCCCCAACGGCGAACGATTGACCCATCGTTTCACTAGCGAAGAAGACGGTAAAGTCATGCGGACCTACTGGACAACGGCCTGCTCCACCTGTCCGCTGAAGGAAAAATGCACCACCGGCAGGGAGCGCCGCGTTAAACGCTGGGAGCATGAAGCCGTTCTGGAGGCCGCCCAGGACCGGCTGGACAAGAACCCGGATATAATGACTGTAAGGCGCAGTACGGTTGAACATCCATTCGGAACCATCAAGTTCTGGATGGGCTCCGCACACTTCCTGATGAAGACGCCACACAACGTGAAGACAGAGATGTCTCTTCACATCTTATCCTATAACCTGAAGCGCGTCATGAACATCATCGGTGTGCCTGGATTACTCCATGCAATGCGGGCCTATGCCAAAAAATGGGGCCTTTTGGTCATCTATGCTTGTGGCGCCGCTCTCATATTGTCTCTAGCCGCGATTTTCCGCGCAAGACAAGCACGATTCCTGCCTGGATAAACCGGCTTCCCGCTATGCGATGCTTCCGGCCGGATCAAAACGGCATTTTCACACCGCCTCGGCCGAAAGCTGCCTTTCGGGCTGCCGGCGATACCGTCTCTTATCGGGAGTTTAGCGTTCCTCTTAAATTGGCATTCATGTCGCCGGAACCGCGCGTATTTATACTTTGCCAGCCATGGAAAATGGCTGGACTGGGAAGCATCCGCCGCCAAATATCGTTCACTATCGCAAAGACGTTTAATTAGCCCGCCGGCCTCGGATACGATCGAGTACTTCATCCAATTCTCCACTACGCTACTGCTCTTTTAACCAAGCGTGCCATTATTATACGCAGTAATTCGAAACTGCTTTGCGGATAGCCACAAGATGGCTGTGGCTCGATAGGAACGCAACCGGAACGCGAGAGTTTTCCACAATTTTGCCGACAGGTGCCTGCGCACTGCACAGGCAGGCTGTATGGAAGTCGCGGCGCAAGGTCCGCGCAAGCCTCCCATGTGAACAATAGGGGAACAAAGATGGCGCGTGCCGGGGAGTTGCGGCGCGAGGTTTTGCGAGTGCGGATGTAGGATAATGTTATGAAATTTGGCTCTGCGTGTACATTTGTCAACAAGCCCCGCGGCGAAACGCCTGCGCCGCCGCCGGAAAAACGAACCACGGTGTCACCGCGTCCGCCGGCGCGCCCCGCGCTGTCCGGCCAAATAGGCACGTGCCTCTTCCGCGCTGGACGCCGCCAGCAACTTGCGTTTGGCGGGCATGTCCTTAGCCCAGGCGCCCGCTTCAGCGTGACCGCCCGGCGTTTTGCCCCTATTACAAAGCGGGGCTCTAGGTCTTTGTTTTGCCGTGCGTCTTATCGGAAAAACCGCTCACACTTTTTCCGGACGCACTCTAAGCGTGAACTATGCCAGAGTTTTGGGCAGTTGCATCGCAACTGCCGCCAGCGCCGTCATCCCGAATATGCCGAAGGCATGATCCGGGATCGTTACAAACGCCGGTGGCCCTTAAGAACCCGGATAATGCGCGAGCGCATTTCCGGGATGACACAATCGCTGGCTGAGCATCCAAGCGGATTCCGCTTAATCCTGAAACGGATCGTGCACAAGGATCGTATCCTCGCGCTCGGGGCTTGTGGAAAGCAGCGCAACCGGCGCCTCGATCAGTTCCTCCAGCCGCTTCACGTATTTGATCGCCTGCGCGGGCAGATCGGCCCAGGAGCGCGCGCCCTGCGTCGACTCGTGCCAGCCTTTGAGCACCTCGTAGATGGGCTGCACCATGGCCTGCTCGTCATGCGCGGCCGGAAGGTGATCCAGCTCCTTCCCGTTCAGCCGGTAGCCGACGCAAACCTTCAGCTCGTCGAAGCCGTCGAGAACGTCGAGCTTCGTAAGCGCGATGCCATTCATGCCCGAGACCTTGCTCGTCTGGCGCAGCAGGCAGGCGTCGAACCAGCCGCAGCGGCGCGGGCGGCCCGTCACGGTGCCGAACTCGTGCCCGCGCTCGCCGAGCGTCTCGCCCCGCCTCGTCGAAAAGCTCCGTCGGGAAAGGCCCGCCGCCGACGCGCGTGGTGTACGCCTTGGTAATGCCGAGCACATAATTGATCGAGCCCGGCCCAAGCCCCGAGCCCGTCGCCGCCTGCGCGGCCACAGTGTTCGACGAGGTGACGAACGGATAGGTGCCGTGATCGATGTCGAGGAGCGCGCCTTGAGCGCCTTCGAACAGGATGCGCTTGCCCTCGCGCTTGTACCGGTCGAGCAACTGCCAGACCGTATCGATATAGGGCGCAACTTTCGGCGCGATGGCGATAAGCTTCTGTAACAATGCATCGCGGTCGATCTCCGGCTGGCCCAAGCCGCGCCGCAAGGCATTGTGATGGACGAGCGCGCGGTCGACCTTGCCGGGCAGGGTCTTCAGATTGGTGAGGTCCGCCGCGTGGATGGCCCGCCGGCCGACCTTGTCCTCGTAGGCGGGACCGATGCCGCGCTTGGTCGTCCCGATCTGGCCCGCGCCCGCCGCCTCTTCGCGCAGTGCGTCCAGCTCTTGGTGCATCGGCAGGATCAAGGTGGCGTTCTCCGCGATACGCAGGATGTCGCGCGTGATCTTAACGCCGAGTTTGGCGATTGCGGTGATTTCCGAGTTGAGCGCCCAGGGATCGATCACGACCCCATTGCCGATCACCGACAGCTTGCCCCGGACGATACCCGAGGGCAGCAAGGAAAGCTTATAGGTCTGGCCGTCTATGACGAGCGTGTGCCCGGCATTATGCCCGCCCTGGAAGCGCACCACGATATCGGCGCGCTCGGAAAGCCAATCGACGATCTTGCCTTTGCCTTCGTCGCCCCACTGCGAGCCGACAACTACCACATTTGCCATTTCAATCCTCGGATGCTTCTTTCGCAGCGACATTAATGCACAGCGTGGCATTTAGTCATGCAAGGAAATCAAATTTGTGCCGTCTTTTCGCCGGCACGAGGCGCCGGGCGCGCCCGCCAGCCCAAAATCGCCGTTGAGTTTTGGGCTCCCCGATTGCCATGCGGTAATGCCCCTCGCAATGACGTAAACAGCCATCCCCAGCCGATTTCAACTTTTTGCGCCGCCGCGCAAAAAAACATCTTGACCTCAGGGGCGATATGGCCACTTAAAGCACCTTCGATTGCGAAACGATTGCGCCATACGAAGGGCGCTGGGGAGGTGACTTCTGCTCATAAAGGCTGCGCGCTAAGGTCCTAAAAGGCCGACAGCTTCTCGCCCGTATGCCGAAGTGCAGAAATACGCCTGTCTGGCAACTCCGCCTCGGCGGTGAAGCGTTCGTCAGCAGCATCGGATTAACTCTTAAATGGGAGGTCCCATGCGATGGACATTTACCCGGCCGCTGCGGAGCTCATCCGCGACGTTCCAGTAGACCAGCCCGTGATTGGCGTGCGCCTGCACGCGGCAACGCGCGCCGCGCGATGGTTCGTCGAGAATTTTCCGGGCGAAACCCTATATGCAGTGAAGGCGAACAACTCGCCTGCCATCCTCGACACGCTGTTCGAGGCTGGAATTCGCCATTTCGACGTGGCCTCGCGTCCCGAGGTCCGCACAGTCGGCGGCGCTTCCCGGCGCGATCATGCATATCATGCATCCAGTGAAATCCCGGCGCCTCATCGCCGAGGCCTACCACGACTTCGGCGTGCGGACCTTTGCGCTCGATACCGAAGACAGAGCTCGACAAGATCGAAGCGGTCACCGGCGGCGCCAAGGATCTGACGCTGGTCGTGCGCGTCGCTTGCCCCTCGACCTACAGCGAAATCTCGCTGGACGGGCAAGTTCGGCGCGCCCTGGAGCGAGGCGCCCGAGCTGATCCGGTGCGCGCGCAGACGGCCGAAACGCTCGGCATCTGCTTCCATCCGGGATCGCAAACGATGAGCCCGGACGGCTACGGCCAGGCGCTTCGCAGCGTCTCGCAGCAGATCGTGCGGGCGGCAACGCTCGTCGACATCATCGATGTCGGCGGCGGATTTCCCGCCCGTTATCCTGGCATGGAGCCTCCCGCGCTCGAAAGCTACATGGACGAGATCCGCGCGGCATTCGACCAGATGGCGGTGGGGTACGCTTGCCAGCTCTGGTGCGAGCCGGGGCGCGCGCTCGTGGCCGAAGCGGAGTCGCTGATCGTGAAGGTGGATGCCCGCCGGGATAACACGCTTTACATCAATGACGGCGCTTTTGGCGCACTCTACGACGCCGCCCATTGCAAATGGGTGTTCCCGGCGCGGGCCTACACCGCGGAAGGACAGCCCATGCCTGAACGGAGCCTGAAGCCGTTCGGGCTCTACGGTCCGACCTGCGATAGCGCCGATTATCTGGCGGGGCCGTTCATGCTTCCGCCCTGCATCGGCGAAGGCGACTATATCGAGATCGGCAATATCGGCGCCTATGGGCGCGTGATGGCCGGCAATTTCAACGGCTATGGCTATTACAGCGAAGCCATCCTTGAGGATGAGCCGATGCTGTCCATGTACGCGGATGCCGAAGAGGAAAGCTGCGCGCTTTCCGCCCTTCGCTAATCCGGGCATCGAGCCGGCGCGCCCGCGCCCAACATAGGGCGGCGGCCAGCGGTTCCGTCATCGCGAGGCGGCTAAGCTGCCGTGGCGATCCAGAAGCAGGGCTGTGCCCGTAGCTTCCGGATCGTTGCGGGGCTAAGGCCCCTCGCAACGGCGCTGTTTATTCCCCCTCCATTTTCCCATCTCGTACAACCTCGCAAGTTCCTTGAGGGCGCCGCTTGCGCTTTCTCAAGCATGCGGTTCGCCCAAAGCTTGGCCGCGGTAGAATTATTTCCGTCGAGTGCCGGTTTTTACTAGGCCCCGGAAGCAAAAAGCGAAACACCTTCGAAAAATCGCGAGGCGAGCGGAACCATAGCGGAATGTAGCTGTTACATCACTAAAGCCTCAGGCGGAGGCTTAACTACAACCGCAGACAGGAGTGATAATGGCCTCCCAACATCAAAGAAAACCTGGCTCGACTTCTAATCGCGGCTTTGCCTCGATGGACGCCGAAAAGCAGCGCGCGATTGCCTCGAAGGGCGGCCAAAGCGTACCGAACGAAAAACGGAGCTTCAGCCAAAATCGTGAACTCGCCGCGCAAGCCGGCCGGAAGGGCGGGCAAAACGTGTCCGACGAGAACCGCAGCTTCTCGCGCAATCGCGATCTGGCCGCTCAGGCCGGGCGCAAGGGCGGGCAAGCAAGTCACGGCGGCAAGGCCCGGGAGCAGCGCACGGTCTAACCCCTGTGCATGCGCGGCCCGCTCGCTGAGCGGTGCCGGAACGGCCCCAAGTCCAGGAGGAAACGCCACCACGGCGTTCAAGGCAGGCCCCGGCGGCAAGAATAAAGATAAGCCACAAACGCCGGGGCAACTCTCATCCAGCATCAGGTTGATTGCTTCGCGAAGCCCCCCCCTCACTCTGTCTCTCTCCCCGCAAGCACGCCTTGGCGTGCTTGCAACTTTTGCTGCCACACCCGCAAGCGGGTGCGGACGGGGAGAGAGGACGCTAGAATTTTCGCTGCGGCTGGTTCTGGGGTCCCCTCTCCCAGCCGCATCCGCTTGCGGATGCGGCCACGCCAGGATGCAAGCTCGCCAAGGCGAGCTTGCGGGGAGAAGGACAGGATGAGGGGGCCTTCGCGACGCGATCAACCTGATCCGGTATGGATCACCGTGTCTTCACGGTCAGGCCGTCCGTGCCGTTCTCGACGGCTAGGCCCTGCGCGGCGGCCATAGCGGTAAGCCGCCCGGCGCCGCCTGGAAAATCGAAGGAAATGATCGCGCTCCTCGGATTGACGGACCTGAGGTCCCAGTTCTGCACGCCTGGCAGATGCTGAAGGCGCGCCCGGATCGCTTGCCATTCCTTGAGGCCCGAGAACTCCGCGGTAATCAGGATAGAGCTGACCTCGCCGGTCATATAGCCGGTGCCCGCGGCAGGTGCGGCGCCGGGCTCGGTGGACTGCACGAACGAATCGCGCGTCAATTTCCAGCGCTCCTGCAGCGTGTCGAAGGCGAGCTGTGCCGCCGTTCGCATCAACGGCTCGTCCGCGGCGTCCCCGGCCTTCACCTTCCGCTGGAGCGAGAAAAGTCCCATCGCGTCGCTTCCGGCGAGCTTCAAGGTCAAGACGCCGCCGCCGCCAGTGCTCACCACCGCGAGCACGACTTGCGAGGTATGGTACTGCGTCTTCAACGTCTCGACGCCCGCGGATGCATTGGTGGCGTAGGAATTCGCGATTGCGGCGGTGAGATCGCCGCGGACTGGCGCCACCTTCGCGGGAACCAGGGCATGGGTGAGATCGAGTTCCAGCAGCGCGCCGCGCCAGGGATTGCGGTCGCCGGTGTGGGCCGTACCCTCCTCTATATAGACGGGCACGATAAGAATTTCGGGGCCGCGATCCAGAATGGGAATAACCCCGTAGCGCGACAAAAGCGCGTTTACGGCCCGCTCCGAGAAGGTCACGCCGAAGGTGGCGACATAGCTGGTGCCGGTAACGCCTTCGCCCCTGACTTGAAGGTCGGAGACGAGCCGCGCCACTTCCTCGGCCGGCAGTTCTGGAATACGGGGCGCCGCCCTGAAATCGGTCAGGCGCGACAGCAGCAGCCGGAATGCGCGCGTCTCGGCTGCTTGCGTCGCGAGCCTCTTCGCCTCGACCGAGTCGGCGGCTTCGGCCTCGGACGTTACATTCGCAACGGTGAAGGGGCTCGGGCTCTTCTGCGCGAAGGCAGGCGCGCTGAGAAAAAGTATCGCCGGCAGCACCCGGATTAAAAACCTAGCCGCACCGATCCACGCCATGGTTGGAACTCCCCGCTCGTCAGGCCGGTAGCGCTTGTGTAGACAGCGCGCGCCGTGTTACCCCCTGTTTAATCGGTGTCCCATGGCGCTGCAAGCCTTTGCCGGCGCAGGTGTTGAATGGGGATACCGGAGCGGAAATTTCGAACTTTCCGCCCCTCATCCTGTCCTTCTCCCCATGGGAGAAGGGACGCTTGAACAAGGCACGGCGTCTGCAACATCGTTCCCTCTCCCATAGGGAGAGGGACAGGGTGAGGGGTGGAACAGCGGAGCCCTGGGGCATGACGACAAATTCAAATGGCTCCTATGCGCAGGCGGGCGTCGACATCGAGGCCGGCGACGCGCTCGTGGAGCGAATAAAGCCGTTCGCCAAGGCGACAGGTAGGCCCGGCACAACGGCGGCGCTTGGCGGCTTCGGCGGGCTTTTCGATTTGAAGGCGGCCGGATTTACCGATCCGATCCTGGTCGCGTCCAACGATGGCGTTGGCACGAAGGTGAAGATCGCCGCTGAAACGGGCCTGCACGATACGATCGGCATCGACCTCGTGGCGATGTGCGTGAACGACGTGGTGGTGCAGGGCGCGGAGCCGCTGTTCTTTCTCGACTATTTCGCCAGCGGCAAGCTCGACACGGACGTGGCCGCGCGCGTAATCGCGGGCATCGCGGAAGGCTGCCGCCAGGCGGGTGCCGCGCTGATTGGCGGCGAGACCGCCGAAATGCCGGGCATGTATGCGCCGGGCGACTACGATCTCGCGGGCTTCTGCGTGGGCGCGGCGGAGCGGGGCAGGCTGCTGCCGCGCGAGGACATCGCGGAGGGCGATCTGCTGATCGGCGTGGCGTCTTCCGGCGTGCATTCGAATGGCTTTTCGCTGGTGCGCAAAGTCGTTCGCGATGCGGGGCTTTCCTGGAAAGATCCGGCGCCGTTCGAGCCCTCGCGCAGCCTCGGTGAAGTCCTTATCGAGCCCACGCGCATCTACGTGAAACCCGCGCTGGCAGCGCAAGCGAGCGGCGGCGTGAAAGCCTTCGCACACATCACAGGCGGCGGCTTGCCGGGCAATGTGCCGCGCGTGCTGCCACAAGGGATGGGCCTCTACATCGATTTGGGCGCTATCGTTTCGCAGCCTGTGTTCCATTGGCTGGCCAAGGCGGGCGGGATCGAACAGGCCGAGATGCTGAAAACCTTCAATTGCGGCGTGGGCTTCGTCGCCATTGTTGCCCCGCACGACGCCACCGCCATCGACGAGTTCTTCCACGGCCATGGCGAGCGCGCGTTCCCCATCGGCATCGTGGAAAAGCGCGGCGCCGGCGAGCCGTTGGTCCGCTACACCGGCAAGCTCGGAGCATGCCAATGAGCGGACGCAAGCGCGTGGGCGTGCTGATCTCGGGGCGCGGCAGCAATCTCGTCTCGCTCATCGAGGCAACGCAGGAGCCTGGCTTCCCGGCCGGGATCGTGCTCGTCATCTCCAACAAAGCGGACGCTGTGGGGCTCAAGCGGGCGGCGGATGCCGGGATCGAGACAGCAATTATCGATCACAAGAAGTTCAAGGGCCGCGAAGCTTTCGACGCGGCGCTCACTGCGGCGCTTAAAGAAGCGCGCGCCGATATCGTCTGCAATGCGGGCTTCATGCGGCTGCATTCGTCCGCGTTCGTGCGGGAATGGTCCGGCCGCCAGCTCAACATCCATCCTTCGCTGCTGCCGGCGTTCCGGGGGCTGCATCCGCACGCGCAGGCGCTTGAAGCCGGAGTGCGCGTCGCGGGCGCGACCGTACATTTCGTGAGCGAGGACATGGATGCGGGGCCAATCGTCGCGCAAGGTGCCGTGCCCGTCCTGCCCAGCGACGATGAGGACGCGCTTTCCGCCCGCATCCTCGCCATGGAGCACCGTCTCTACCCGCTGGCGCTGCGGCTGGTGGCGACGGGAGCGGCCCGGCTCGATGGCGCGCGCGTTACCTACGCCCCGGACGCCCCCGCACCATATCTTTGGCCGGTTTAAGGAACCGGCGATGGCGCGGCCCGCGACACACCCTGGCGAAATCTTGGGCGATGAGCTTGAAACGCTTGGCGTCACGGCAACCGAACTCGCCCGTCAGCTCCGCGTCCCCGCTAATCGCATTACGCAAATCGTGCAGGGCAAGCGCAGCGTAACAGGCGATACCGCGTTGCGTCTCGGCCATTGGTTCGGCATGAACCCGCAATTCTGGCTCAATCTGCAATCGGCCTACGATTTGCGGATTGCGCGGGAGGCGGCGGGTGCCGAAATCGAGGGGCTACCATCGCGGACGGCGCTGTCCCAGAGTGGCTTATGACACAGGGTGAGCGAGGCGATTGTGGTCCCCGCACCGTTTATTATCTAGCCGCTCAGCGACCAGGGATTGAGAAGCGAAATCTTGGCGTTTGCGAAGTGTGCACCGTTGCGCGTTACAAGTGTAAGCTTGTGCTCCGCGGCGGTCGCTGCAATGAACCCATCCATGATTCCGATTGGCCGTCCCATGGCGGTGCAGGACGCCACTATTCTTCCCCAGGTTTGAGCGATTTGCTCGTCAATGGACAGCAGCCGTCCATCGAATCTTGAGATCAACTCATCGCCGAGCCAATTCTCCAGGCTGTCGCGGCGCCGGCCGGGTGCAAGACGCTCGATCCCGAACTTGATTTCCGCCAGAGTAATTACACTGAGGAATATGCGCTCTTCATCCGTGCTTTCGAGCCAAGCCGCCAGCCCGGGATCGGGCTTTGGCTTAGTCCATTCCGAAACCGCATTCGTATCGAGGAGAAAACTCATAGGTCTAAGGCAAGCGCTTGTTCCTGAAGTCGTTCGATCTGAAGCCCCGATTCGCGCAAAGGCGAAGCCGCGAAAAATTCCGTGAGTGTGCCGGTGCGCTTCGTGCGGCGCGACCATTCTTCCGCCGAAACGACGACAGCCGTCGTACGCCCGTTCCGGGTAATGGTCTGCGGGCCGGAGGACACGGCTAAGTCAATGACTTCACTGAATTTTGCCTTAGCTTCGGCGATTGTCCAGATATCCATGGCCGTACTCTCGATCCTATAGCACCTGCGTTGGTCATAATAGTCATTCTGTTGTCAGGCCGCAACTCTCCTCCGCGCTGGGGCGGCGCTCTGTTATTCCGTGACAACGAGGCGAATCGCTTGCCCGGTGTGCCCTACTGGTGACAGCGCGAGAATCCGTTAGCCGGAACAAGATCGAAGCAGCCCGGCGGAGCGCGCCCGGCAATCGTCCTCAACAGTCTATGCACCGGATGCCCCCAAATCGCGGCCGAGCACACGCTTGCTTGGTTGGATCGCAGATGGCATTCGATTCCCGTGTACCGCGTAAAGCCGATCTGTGTGCAACCAAAGCGGGATTGTCATGTTAGTTAAAAAGTTCTTTCGTGCGTGCGCCGCCGCGGCCGGCGTTGCGATCGCGGCATGCGCGGCTCAGGCGGCCGATCTGCCTGGCTATTACGGCGGCTGCAACGGCGGCTGCGGGGCCGCGTACATTCCGCCCCCCTTCTTCTGGCAGGGGGGCTACGTAGGCGGCTTCGGTGGCGTGGCTTGGTCCTCCATCCAGGCCGCCGATAACCTCATCATTCTCACAAACTCGGGCGTAGTGCAGGTTGGACCGCTGAGCAGCACCGGCGTGATGGGCGGCGCGCAGCTCGGCTACAATATCCAATATGGCAGGTTCGTGTACGGCATCGAGGCCGATCTTGGCGGCCTGGACGACGGGGCAAGCTTGGGCTTCACCAACCGCGCCTTGGCCAGCCTCCTGCAAATAAACAGCTCAGGCGGGTTCTTCGGCGATGTCGCGGGCCGGGCCGGTTGGATAGGCTGGAGCACGCTGTTCTATGCAAAGGCCGGCTTCGCATTTTTCACGGGCGATGTCAGTCTGTCGGCTGCCCACGGCGGCACGCTTGCGGACAGCGGCACGTTCACGGGCTGGACCGTTGGCGCAGGCCTTGAGTACCCGGTGGCGCCGAACTGGACGATCAAGGCCGAGTATCAGTATTTCGATTTGGCAGCCAACGATTCCGGCTGTTGCACAGTTACAGCTAGCGCGGTGAAGATCGGGTTCAACTGGTTCGTCCACTCGACGCTTTTGCCGCTATTTTAGTGCATGAGGCGCAGGCCACGCCGCGCCTCATGCGGCCATCCAGGTGCCGGGCAAGCGACTTCCGCCCTCCTGGATGGCCGTTCCAATTTCCCGCGCCACTCGCGTCCATCCCCGCTTCCGGAGCGCCCATCGGCGTTAACGCTTTTTTAACCATCGTAGCGCTAAATAAAGCCTAGAACACGCCCAGGTTGCACTCCTCAAGAGGTCTCGCGTCTCTCTTGAGCGCAATAGTAGGTACTAAGCGGGGACTTTATGTTAGTTGGTAAATGCGTCCTTTCATGCGCCGCGGCGTTCGGCGTCATGCTCATCGCCGGGCCGGCTTTGGCAGCCGACGTCTACGGTAGTACTGGAGGATACGGCGGCTATAAGGATCAGCCCACGGCGCCGCCTCAGCCCAACTGGGCGGGCTTCTATCTCGGCCCATCCTTCGGCTGGTCTTGGACCACGATAAACGCCGCCAATAACGCCCTCATCATCAGCAACAATCAAACGGTGCCCTTCTCTCACCCGGGCACCAACGGCATGATCGGTGGCGGCCAACTCGGCTACAATATGCAGTCCGGCAATTTCGTCTACGGCCTTGAGGCCGATTTTGGCGGACTGGATGCCGGAGCGAGCGGTTCCAGCACGGTGGCCGGGAAGACCATCTCAGTAAAGAGCAGCACCGGTTTTTACGGCGACGTCACCGGCCGGGCCGGCGTCAACGTGGGGAACGCGCTTATTTATGCGAAGGGCGGCTTCGCCTTCTTCACCGGCAATGTGCATATCGCCGATATCGCCGATAACATCAGCCAAGACAGCGGCGTTTTCACCGGCTGGACCGCTGGTGGCGGCATCGAATACAAGCTCTCGCGCACGCTGACGATGAAAGCGGAATACCTGTATTTCGATCTCGACAACAGCAATTTCAGCTGCTGCTTGCCTACGACGGTAGGGAAGCTGGACGACAATATCACCGCTAATACCTTTAGAGTTGGCCTGAATTACTATTTGAACGACCTGCGCTCACCACTCGACTAGGCCCATCGAGAGCGCAGCCCCGAATCCAGGAGCGCCATCGGCCCCCCCCTTCCCCGTTGGCCTCCTGGATTCCTATTTCCCGCTGATGCCGCATCCGGTTGAGTAGTTCCGCGCCCGGAACGGCGTCCCGCGCCGTATCCGGGACCTTCAAGGGCGCCGGCATTTGTCGCGATCCCCGATAACGCCGCTGGCGTTTCCGGGATGCCGGCTGCGGAAGTAGTCAAACGAATTAGCTCTGTCCAAGTTGTGCGTAGGTTTTCGCCGCAATTCGGGGGCATCCTGGGCGTACCGGTCCGGCAGGAGGGCACCCGATGGAACATCGCAAATTTCAACAGCGGCTGGATGAATTGCTAGCGGAAGTGACGCACGCGCAAGCCCAAAAGGCAATCGCGGCATTACAGCAACGCGGCGACGGTGACGAGGTGCAGCGTCTTCTGAATGAGCGCTTGGAGGGCGATCCCAAGTGCCCGCATTGCGGATCGGGGCGCACCGAAGGCTGGGGCCGCGAGAGGAACGGGCTGAGGCGCTGCCGCTGCCTTGACTGCAAGCGGACGTTCAATCCGCTAACCGGCACGCCGTTGGCACGGCTGCGTAAGAAAGAGTGCTGGCTGAAATATGCCGGGGCGCTCAATGAATCGCTACCGGTCCGCAAGGCCGGCAAGGTGTGCAAAGTCAGCAAGAACACTGCCTTCAAGTGGCGCCACCGCTTTTTGAAGGCGCAAAACAAATCGAAGGATCAATCGCTTGCCGGCATCGCTGAGGTTGACGAAATCTTCCTGCTGGAAAGCTTCAAAGGCCGGCGCAAGCTGCCGCGCCCGGCGCGCAAGCGAGGCGGCGTTGCGGAAAAGCCAGGCCTATCGGCTGAGCAAATTCCGATCCTGATTGCCCGCGACCGCACCGGCGCTCATATCGACGGCGTATTGCCGGACCGCTCCGAGGCGGCTGTGCGTCCAGTTCTTGAGGGCAAGCTATCGAAGGACAATACGCTGCTGTGCATGGACGGCGACAAGGCGCTGATCGCCTTCGCCGATGCGGAGGGCATCGAATATGAACTCATCATCGCCAGCAAAGGTGAACATGTGCACGAGAAGGTACTGCACATCCAGAACGTCAATGCTTATGGCAGCAGGTTTAAGCAATGGCTCAGCCGCTTCAACGGCGTCGCCACCGAATATTTGCCTAGCTATCTTGGCTGGCGGCGCTGGCTTGAGGGGGCCGAGGACGTTATAACCCCAAAAAATGCTTTCGCCGCAGCGCTTAGCTGAAACCTACGCACAATTTGGACAGAGCTAACGAATTTAATATGACATATTCGTGAGCTGGTTGCGAAGCACGCCGGGCTACAGTATCAACGGCGGCCAAGCAACAGGCGGCAAAGGCCGCGCGAAGCGGAGGGACCATGCTGAATTTGGCGGCACTGAAACACGCATCTGTTCATGTAAATCCGTTTCCGTTCGTCGCCGTCCCCAATTTCATCGATGACAATGCGCTGGAACTGATCGAGAAAGACTATCCGGCGGTTTCGCAACCAGGTAGTTTTCCTTTGGAAACACTCCGCTTCGGGCCTGCCTTTGCAAGGTTCATGGCGGAGCTTCGCCAGCCGGCCTTCCGCGACATCATGGGGGAAAAGCTCGGCATCGACCTCAGGCGGCGGCCCGCCACCATTACGGTGCGCGGGCGGGCACGCGAGCGCGACGGGCAAATCCATCTCGACAGCAAGAGCAAGCTCGTGACCGTCTTGATTTATATGAACGGCAAGTGGGAGGCCGATGGCGGCCGCTTGCGGCTCTTGAAATCGCCCAGCAATCTCGACGACATGGTGATGGAGGTGCCGCCCGCGCGCGGCACGCTGCTCGCGTTCCTCAACACGGAGAATGCTTGGCACGGGCACAAGCCCTTCGAGGGCGAGCGGCGCGTGATCCAGCTCAACTGGGTGCGCGATCGTTGGGTGGTCTGGCGCGAGAAGGCGCGCCATAGCGTTTCGGCCGCGCTCAAGAAGTTGAATGGTTAGTGCCAGGAGTCAGTCATCCGCACAGCGCGCATTACCCCTCACCCTGTCCCTCTCCCAATGGGAGAGGGGACGCCTTCTCAACGGCCGCGACCGGACTCCCTCTCCCATGGGGAGAGGGCTGGGGGGAGGGGTGATGCGGGTTGTGCCCTGGATAGATAACGCCCAACAGCATAAGGGTTTGCGTCACATATGCCGCTCAAGATCGAGACATTCAGCAACGTATCGGGCGGCAACGCCTTTTTCAAAGCGCTCACGCACCCCATAGCGGCGGAAAAGGCTCGCGGGCTGCTTCGCGCGCTTCAAGCCAAAGGCCCGGTGGCGATTTACGATCCGCTGAACATCGCGGAGGCCGTTGCGCAAGGCTTGCCGCTCGCGGAACTGTCCCTCGCCGGCTATTATGTGCAGGACGTGGAAAGCCAGGGCCGCCCGTTCGCCGGGCATGCGGCGAAGCTTGTCACGGCGCTACCGCAGAGCAAGGCTGCGGCGCTTTTGATAACCGCGTTCGAAGTCCCGCGCCTCGCCAGCCAGATCCAGCATTTGCTCGCGCCGGGAATGACGGTGCATAGCCTCGATGCGCTGCGCCTGCCGGACACCATGCTAAGCGACCGCGCGCACTATCTCTCCTCGCTGAATTTCGCAACGAATTTCGTTTTCTTCCGCGAGGGCGGCGGCCATCACACGCGGCTTGTCAGCGCGAACTACTGGGGCGCGTATGGAGCGAAGAACGTCCGCTTCTGGTGCTACCTCTATGATGAAGCCGGCAAGCGGCTCGCCCAATGGGAAGAGCAGGCGGGGCCGGCGAATAGCGCGTTCGTGCTGGACAGCAAGGAAATCCGGGCGCGCTTCGCTCTGCCGGAGTTCGTGGGCCAGCTTTTCATCCACGCCACCGGCATCGCGGGCCACGACGTAGTGAAATACGCGCTCGACACCTATGGCGACGCGGAGGAGGTGCTCTCCTGCACGCACGACGCCAATTCCTGGCCAGCGGATTTCTATGCCGGCCTGCCCGCGCCCGCTGAAGGCGAGGAGGTGGTGCTCTGGCTGCAGAACAGCCAACCTTTTGAGATACCGGCGGGCGAGGTCAAGCTGAACATCATGGGCCGCGCCGATGCCGTGCCGCTTGCCGGGCCGGTTGGTCCGTTCGCGACCCGGCGCTTGAGCGTTTCGGAGCTTCTGCCGGAGGCGCGCTGGCCCCAGCAAGTCGAAATCGCCACGGGCAAATACATGGTCCGCCCGCGCTACGAGGTATTCGCGAAATCCGGCCGCCAGCGCATCGCACACGTGAACGTCGAGCGGACCGATCTTAAACCCGATCCGAAGCTTGGCGAGCTTGGAGCCGCGATGGGCAAGGGCCACATCCTGCCCGCGCCGGTCCTGCCGCTCGGCCGGTTCGACACGTTCATCCTGCCAACGCCGATGGCGCGCGGCATTGAGCATTTCCCGCTGAAAGCCGTGATTTACGGCGCAAACGGCGAGGCGGCCGGCGAGCATCGCTTCGGAAATTTGCCTCGCGATCACGCAAGCCTGCTCGATGTCAGCGCGTTGCTGGCGGACAAGGGCAAGGAACTGCCCTCCGGCTATGGTCACGTTGAGCTTACCTACGATTTCGAGGCCGGCCGGGGAGCCGACGGCTGGATGCACGGCCTGTTCCGCTACCGGGACCGGATCAGCGGCCACGCCGCTGAAAGCTCGTTCGGCAGCCACATGTTCAACTCGGTGCTGGTCTACAAGAACGAGCCGCAAAGCTATTCGGGGCGCGCGCCAGGGCTTACCACGCGGCTTTTCCTGCGCATCGGCCAGAAGCCTTACGATACGCTTTGCCACCTCATCTACCCGGCTTCCACTCCCTGGCACGCGAAATCGGACACGGCGCTGATCCTGACCTCGAACAAGGGCGAGGAAATCGCGCGCTCGCACGCCGCCATCCCCTGCGGCGGCTCCCATTATTGGCGGGTGAGCGAGACTTTCGAGGCGAAGGCGCTCGGCGCCGCGGGCGAGGGCGCTTACGTCACGATCCGCGACACCACCTGCCGGCTGTTCGGCTATCACGGGCTCATCCGCGGCGAGGCCTCATTCAGCCTCGACCATATGTTTGGGTTTTAGCGGACAGCGCCGGCGCCTGGTACCAGCTCCGGGTAGCCCCCGAGGGGAGGCGTTCGGCCCACGGCGATACTACGCGGGGCAAGATTGGAGGCCAGGAAAATTCGCAAAGGCCCGGCCCCGGTTATCTGGCGCGACGGTCTTCAGGCGCGTTACAGAGCCCTACTGGAAGGGGAGGGCTCTGTATTTCATCCTGCGCGCCGTTCTTCTGGCGGCATTCTCCACGGTTCAATGCTTGCCGTTTGGCAAAGCGCTCGGCCGCACCTGCCCGGCAGGCGGTTTTGGAGCGAACTGAATGGCACCACCCGTCTGCCCTAACCCAGGCATTTTAAATGTACTGGCCGGCAGCTCCAAGCGCGGCAAGTGCATCGAATTCGATGCACTGTTCAGCGCACCCGTGCCGAACCCGCCCTGCGAACTCGATGGATTGTTCGGTGTACCCGTGCCCATCCCGCCCAGCGAACTCAATAAATTGTTCGGTGTACCCGTGGCGGAGCCGCCCTGCGAATTCGATGCATTGCCCGGCGTACCCGTGCCGTTCGCTGTATCCGCGCCCGGCCCGCCCGGCGACTTCAATGCGTCTCCCGGCAAATGCACTATCTCTGGCGAGTTAACCAACGGGACCGGATTCGCGACCGGCGGATTCGCTACAATCGGGCCCACCGGTATAGGCCCTGGCACCGGGGTACCTATGATTGGCGTGCCTATGACCGGTGTGCCTGTGATCGGGGAGCCCGGCTTGTAAAGTTGCCCGAGGTGGAAGCCCCAATAGGCGGGCTGACGGCGATACAGGAAATTCTGCCACCAAAACAGTCCTCCTCCTCCTGCAGCCTTCTGGTCCGTCTGAAGCTGCTTCAGGTCCGCCTGTATCGTTGGCTGCGAGGCCTTTCTGTCCGCCGAGATCGTGTTCTGCTCGGCCGTCACGTCCGTCTGAAGCTGTTTCTGATCGGCCGCAACCTTCTGCTGGTCCGCGGACACATTGGAGCTGTGGCTCAGCATATCCTGCGCCAAAGTCTGCTGATCTGCCTGAAGCTGCTTGCGGTCCGTTTCGATCTGCGGCTGTGCGGCCTTTCTGTCAGCCTCAATCTTATCCCGCCCGGCCTTTGTATCCTGCTGAAGCTGAGTCCAGTCGTCGGTTACTTTCTGCTGTGCGGGTGTTTCCGTGGCCTTTATGTCCGTCAGAAGCTTCGTTTTGTCCTGATCGATCTGCGGCTGCGCGGCCGTTCTGCCGGCCGCGATCTTATCCCGCTCGGCCTTCCGATCAGTCTGAAGCTGGGTTTGATCGGCTGTTATCTTCTGCTGATCCGCGGACACATTGGAGCTATGGCTCAGTGTATCCTGCGCCAAAGTCTTCTCGTCCGCCTGAAGCTGCTTTACGTCCGCCTGTATCCCCGGCTGGGCGGCCTTTCTGTCGGCCGCAATCTGATCCTGCTCGGCCTTTCGGTCCTTCTGAAGCTGGGTTTGATCGTCCTTCACCTGCTGCTGGGCAGCGGACGTTTCGCCGGCGGCTTGCGCGGTCGCGGCCGTAGTAGTTCCGTCGGTTTGCGGTGCCGTAGTTCCGCCGCCGGTCTGAGTGCCCGTGGTCGAAGAGTCGCTAGTGGTCTGTGCTCCGGCAGGCGCTGTACCCACAAGGGCCAATAAAAGTAACGTACCCGTGGTTAAGCGCAAGCTTGTCCCCCGCATCCTGACCTTCCCATCCTGTGCCTGGAAAAATTTATTCAACTTTTTTACCGGTTAATTTAATACAAGTCAATTATGGGGGGCAGCCCGTCCCGCTTCCGGTTGGTGTCGAGGCGGTGTGAAGTTTGAGGCGGATGCCGTCCGAGGAGGAGGATACAAGGGCAGGCAGCTGCCGGTATGGTCCATCGCTGGCTCAGCTGCGGCCTAATGAAGCAGGCAACTGATTTCGGCCGTGGCGGCGCTGCAATGCGGCATCCAACCCCTCACCCCAGCCCTCTCCCGGCAAGAGAGGGAGTCCCGTCGCAGCCGTTGAGAGGGCATCCCTTCTTTCCATCCGCATTCGCTTGCGAATGCCGGCACTCCAAGTTGCAAGCTCGCCCCAAGACGAGCTTCCAGGGAAGGGCAGGATGAGGGGCGTGCGCGTTTTGCAGAGCGCTAACTCTAGGGGCTAGCAGATGCCTGCGGAAGTAGCGAGCGGCAGCGTCACTTGGAAACAGGCGCCGCCGCCTTCACGGGGCACATACCGGACCTCTCCACGATGCTTTTCAGCAATCTGGCGCACGAGCGAGAGGCCAAGGCCGGTGCCGCCCGTATGCTCGCCATGCCCTGGCAGGCGATAGAAGGGCTCAAAAACGCGGGCGCGCCCGGGCTCCGGGATGCCAGGCCCGCGATCGCAAACCATGACAACCGCTCCTGGCGCGTGGCATGTCACAGAGACCTCGATAGGGCCTTCGCCGCCATGGCGCCGTGCGTTTTCGAGCAGGTTGCGGAAGAGCCGGTGCAAGAGCCGGACATCGCCCGCGACGAAAACGGACTGGCCTGGAACCACGGTGAGGTCCGCGTCAAAGGGAGCACATTCTTCGGCAAGCAGCCCGATAAGGTCGATCCGTTGCAGCGCAAAGGCCTCCCCCGCATCGGCATCGAGGCGGCTGGCCAGCAGAATTTCATCCACCAGCCCGTCGAGTTCGGCGATGTTCCGGGCAACTTCCTCCCGCTGCTCTCTGGGCGCGGCGCCGCCAATCGACTCGGCCGCCATCCTGAGCCGCGCAAGCGGCGAGCGCAGCTCGTGGGAAGCGTTGGCGAGCAGCCGCTTTTGCGCGTTTACGAGTGCTTCGATCCTGTCCGCGGACGCGTTGAAGGTCGCGGCCAGCTTGCCAACCTCGTCGCGGCCGCGCACGGCGACGCGCGCCGTAAGATCGCCACGGCCGAACGCCGCGACGCCCTTCTGCAGTTGCTCCAGGTGTCTCGTCAGCCGGCGGATAAGCGGGTATGTGCCGATTGCGACCGCAAGGGCGATTGCGAAGACAAGGGCAAGCCAGCGCAAGGGAAGCAGGAAGCGGTATCCAGGCGGCGGCGAGGCGGCGATCAGCAGCCGCCCGTCATCGAGGTTGATGGCGAAAGCGTCATGCGGGTGCCAGTGAACGCCCTTGATTTCAGCTGAGCCGGCAAACTGGGCAAGTGTGCCGTCCGGGATCGAGCCGGCGCGTGCGATGACCTCGCCCGTTGGCGAAAGCAGCGCCAGATCGAATTTCGTCCGCTTGTGCCAGAACAGCAATTCCCGCCCGAGCGCCGCGGGGCTTGCGCTGGCCGGCAGGAGGTGCTCGGCGACATCCCGCATGAAGGGCGGCTGCTGACCGGCAAGGTCCGGCTCTCTCAACTCGTGGAACAGCCAGCCGCTCAACCCCACGAGCACCGCAAACAGCGCGAGGCTACCCAGAACCGCGAGGTAAATGCGAAAATAGAGCCGCCGCATCAGCCCGCTCCCTTTGCGAAAACATAGCCAGCGCCCCTGACCGTTATGATGTGCCGCGGGTGCTTGGCGTCTTCCTCGATGACGGCGCGGATGCGGGCGATATGAACGTCGACCGAGCGGTCGAGGCTCGGATCGTAGGGCTGATCGTGGCGGCCGGCGAGGTCTGCAAGCTGCTCCCGCGACAGCACGCGCCCCGCCCGCTCCGCCATGGCGGTCAAAAGATCGAACTGGTAGCTCGTCAGGCTTTTCTCCTCGCCGTTCACGCGAACCTGCCGGGCGCCGCGGTCGATCTCCAGCGGCCCGAAGCGCAAGAAGCCGGAGCCGGCGGCGGATCGCGTCCGGCGCAGCACGACGCGGATGCGCGCCAAAAGCTCCCGGGGCTCGAAGGGTTTCGGGATGTAATCCTCCGCCCCCATCTCCAGGCCAACCACGCGATCGACGGGATCGCCGCGCGCGGTCAGCATAATCACCGGGACTGGCGCTGAAGGCTGCATGGCGCGTATCTCGCGGAAAAGATCGAGGCCGTTGGCATCGGGGAGCATCAGGTCGAGGATCGCGAGATCCGGTTGGCAGCGCCGGAGCGCCGCCAATCCCGACGCACCGTCCGCCGCATGCTGAACCTCGAATTGGTTCTGCCGGAGATAGTCCGAGACCATCCTCGCGAGGCGTATGTCGTCCTCAATCAGCAGGATGAGGGGCATGGAAGTGATACCAGAATCGTTTGAGTGCTGCGCAATAGACCCCCTCATCCTGTCCCTCTCCCCGTTGGGGCGAGGAGACGCCAGAATTATCCTCTTACCTTGATGAAGGGCCGCAGCCAGCTCCCTCTCCCCTTGAGGAGAGGGTCGGGGTGAGGGGGTCTTTCTGCCACTGCACGAAGCATCGCTCCAGCTCATGGCAGCATATGCCACCGCTCCCACTCTTGTGCAAGCTGACGCCGCTGCCCGGGCTGCAACACTTCCGCCGCGTCCGCGACCGCCTGCACGATGCGCTTCGAGGCCGCTTCGCCCACACCGAGCTGCTCCGCTCTTATCGCCTCCAGCGCGGATTCTGTCTATGGTATCGGCCTTCAGGATCGCGAGAACTTTCTCGTGCCGGGCGGCGGGGTCTTTGCGCATGCCCATGACATCGTTGATCGCGGCCTTGGCGATGGCGTCGATCTTATCGCGCTGCTCCTGCGTGGCATCCACCTTCGACAGCGCATGCCCGATGCGGTGCTGAACGATGAAGGTGATCTCTTCCGCGTCGAAAGGATGGTGGTGAGCCCAATGGTGGAACCAGGGCGAGCTGTGAACCTTGCCGGCCGCGAAGCCAAACACGGCCGCCACGCCGATCAGAGCGGCAAAAAGCCAGCGGCGCCCGCGGCGGTGCGCGCCGCCTGGGCTGGATTGGGGTCCTTCGTTGGGTGATGCTTGGGACATGGCATTATGCTCCTCGTTGAACTTTGCCGCTGCTGCGGTGAACATAATGTGGCGCCGCCATGTTTCCGCCCGCGCCGCTCTTTGTAAAGTTATGTAAAGCCGGGCGAAGGGCCTTTGAGACGCGCTTGCCGCGTTCCTCGGCGTCATTCCCGCGAAGGCGGGAATCCATTTATCAAGCTGGAACAAGCCCTTATATGGGTCCCCGCCTGCGCGGGGACGACGCTGCGGCGAAATTGAAACCTGCGATCCAAACCCTCAGGCCGGGCGGATATTTGCCGGTAGTTAGCAGTGTACTGAACTTATTCCGGATTTCTCAACCAAAGCAAAGCTATAACCGGGCCATGGCCGGTCGTGGCCAGCAGCTATAGTACATAAGGACTATGCAATGGGCGAGACGCTGACATCATACTGGTCGCCATCGGAGCTAGTCACCAATACGCTGCTGCTGTTCCATTTGATCGGCGCCACCGCCGTAGGGCTGCTGCTCGGCTACGAACGCTCCTACCATGGCCGGGCGGCCGGGATGCGAACCTACGCCTTGGTTTGCGTCACCTCGACCATGCTGACCGCCATCAATGCCTATCCCAGCCAGTGGTACGGCGGGCATTTGCAAACGCCGGCGATGGGGGCGGGCGATCCGACCCGCGTTATTCAAGGCATCATGACCGGCATCGGCTTTCTCGGCGCGGGCGTTATCATGAAAGAGGGGTTTACGATCCGCGGCCTTTCATCCGCCGCGTCGATCTGGACGACGGCGGCAATAGGGATCGTTATCGGCGTGGGCTTCTACGGTGCAGCGATCAGCGCCACCGGGGTCGCGCTGGCCGCGATGACCGTGCTCGGGCGTGTTGAGAAGCTCCTGCCGCATCAAACCACGCTGTATCTCAGACTGGTCTATTCCTGCGAGGCGACGCCCTCGTCTGATGAAGTCGCCAAGCGTATGCGGCACCATGGCTTCGACGTGATCGACTGGTCGTTTCATTATTGCGAGAGCAAGCAGCAATTCCAGTACGACCTCGTGCTGCAGGCCACGGGCGACTGCCGGTCGCACGACCTGGCTGGCTATCTGGCGGCAGCGCGGGAGGTCACGGAATTCCGCCTCGCGCCCTCGCGCGTGGATTAGGCGCTTCCTCGCCCGATTAATCCGCAAAGCCGCTGTCGAGGCCCGGGGACTGGTGTCATAAAAATACTCTACCACATCGGAGGATCAAGCCGCTATTCTGGCATCGATGGCCCGGCCGCCGGCGCCCGGCGGGTCTTTTGCGTGGGGGCAAGATGATTACATTCCCCGCATGCAAGCCTTCGCCGCCCTCCTCGACCGCCTCTATTACACGCAGTCCAACAACGCCAAGGCGGCGATCCTGGCCGATTACCTGCGCCGCACGCCGGACCCGGACCGCGGCTTCGCGGTGGGCGCAATCGCGGGCACGCTGAGCTTCGAGCCGTTCAAGCGCGGGCTGGTGCGCGATCTGGTGGCGGAGCGCGTGGACCCGGAGCTGCTGGCGCTCTCCTACGATTATGTGGGCGATATGCCGGAGACGGTGGCGCATGTCTGGCCGCGAAATCCGCGCGCGGCCATCCTGAACCGCATTCCGCCGCTGCACGAGGTCATCCACGAGTTCCGGACGCGCGATAAGCCGGCCATCCGCGAATACTTGGCGCTGCTGCTCGACAACATGACTTCGCCGGAGCGCTGGGCGCTGCTCAAGCTCTGCCTGCGCAGCTTGCGCATCGGCATGTCCGCGCACCCGGTGAAGCATGTGCTGGCCGTGTTCGGCGGCGTGGGCGTTGGCGAGATCGAAGAGGTCTGGCACGCGCAAGAGCCGCCCTATCTCGACCTCTTCGCTTGGCTCGAAGGCCGCGGCCCCAAACCCCTCGGCAAGGATGCGGTGACGTTCCATCCCGTCATGCTCGCGCATGCCATCGAGGGGGCGGAGGTGGAGACGATTACGCCCGCCGAATTCATGGCCGAATGGAAATATGACGGCATCCGCGTGCAGATGGTCTCGACGCCCGCCGGCAAGGCGCTGTTCTCGCGCGCCGGCGACGACATCTCGGGCGCCTTTCCCGAGGTGCTCGCGCGCGTGGACTTCGAGGGCGTGCTCGACGGCGAGCTGATCGTGAAGGCCGGAGATGCCGTCGCCAGCTTCAGCCACCTCCAGCAGCGGCTCAACCGCAAATCGCCGGACCCGAAGCTGATGGCCGCCTATCCGGGCCACATCATCCTCTACGATGCGCTGGCGCTCGACGGCCGCGACCTGCGCCCGCTGCCGCTGACGGAGCGCAAGGCGGAAATGGCGCGCTGGTTCGAAGCCGCGCGGCCCGCCGGCACGGAGCTTGCCCAGCCGCTCGCCTTCCGCAACTCCGGCGATCTGCGGGCGTTGCGCGCGCAAGGCCCTGCGCCCGGCTCGCCGCATATCGAAGGGCTGATGCTGAAGCGCCTCGACAGCCCCTACGTGCCCGGCCGGCCGAAGGGTCTGTGGTACAAATGGAAGCGCGATCCCAAGCTCGCCGACGCCGTGCTGATGTACGCACAGCGCGGCACCGGCAAGGGCGCGGCCCTCTATACCGGGTACACCTTCGGGCTCTGGCACGAGGGCGCGCTGTCGCCCATCGGCAAGGCCGATACGGGCTTCACGGACGAGGAGTTGAAGGAACTCGACAAATGGGTGCGCGCCCACGCGATAGCGCGCTTCGGGCCGGTGCTGGAGGTGGAAAAGGCGCTGGTGTTCGAGGTGGCGTTCGACGCGGTGCATCGCTCGGCGCGGCATAAGTCCGGCGTGGCGCTGCGGGGCGTGCGCATCAACCGCATACGGTGGGATAAACCCGCGCGCGAGGCGGATGAGCTGGGGTGCCTCGCGAAATGGCTGGATTAGCGAGCTTAAAGGCTATCTGCTTGCCCAGTGTCCGGATCCACCAGATAGGTCCTTTCTGCGCGGCCGCCCTCGACGGCCACGCAAGTCACTTCGTAGAATCCGTTATTCGGAAGTGCCGTGATCCGGGTCACACTTGCACAAAGCTTGCCTTTGACAATCAGACCGGCAGCCAAGACGGTCACGGCATCTTTCGTCGGCGGAAGGGATTTTACGTCTGCTGCTTGGATCTGCGATAGGCCCATAGCATGATGAAAAAAAAGCATTATGTTCATTCTATCTTTGTCGTTTAATTCCAATGCGGCTGCGCGTTGAAATTGAAAAGCGACCAAAAACAAACCGAGAGCTAAGCGATTCATCTGAGCCACCTCTGCTGCAATCTGTAGTTGAGATAGACCAGGATCGCTACCCCCTCAAGCTTCAATTCTCCCTCTTGAACAGAAAGCTTTAGCGCGAGGGTGGCTGGAGGTGGAGAAGGCGCTGGTGTTCGAGGTGGCGTTCGACGGGGTGCGTCGCTCGGCGCGGCATAAGTCCGGCGTGGCGCTGCGGGGCGCGCGCATCAACCGCATACGGTGGGATAAGCCCGCGCGCGAGGCGGATGAGCTGGGGGCGTTGGCGAAGTGGCTGGATTAATTGCGGACGCGGTCGCGCCAGTAAAACAGGCGCCGCTTGAAGTGCGCGACGGCAAGCACAACGATGCTGTCCTCATCGATAAAATACACGAGACGGTAAGGAAAACGTTTCACCCGGCAGGCCCGGTCTTGGCCCGAAACCAATGGCCAAGCCTCTGGAAACTCCTCGATCAGCGCCACTGTATTCGCCACTTCCCGCAAAAATTCCTGCCCAAGACCCGGCCCGCATTTTTCGTAAAAGACGATGGCCTCGTCCAACTCGAACTCGGCGGCAAGCGTGAAGCGCGCCTTCACTAGGCCAAACGTTCCGCAAGGATCTCCTCGAACGGACGCGCGGACAGCTCGTCCGATTTGTAAGCCTCGCGCCGGCGCTGGATTTCCTCGCGCAGCGCGGCTTCGTCTTCTTCGTTTACGCTCCCTTGCAGGCTAACAAGCAAAGCCTCGCAAAGCCGCTCCCGCTCGCTCGCCGGAAGCGCCAGCGCCTGTTCGGTAAGAATTCTCACACGCTCGGTCATGACTCAAATGTGCATCGCGGAAGCGTTGAATGCAAGGGCGGCCCGCCGGGCTGCGCATGGATCGCGCACTGCACCGGAGGTGACGGCGCCTCGCGGCGGCTGTGCGCGCTAGCGCGCCTGCGTCCACTCCGACACATCCCACAGCTTCAGCGTATTGTCGTTACTGCCGGAGAGCGCGAAGCGGCCATCGGGCGAGAAGGCAACCGAGGTCACAAATTCACTGTGGCCGAACTCGTGCAGTTCGGTGCCTGTTGCCACCTCCCAGAGTCTTACTGTCGCTCTTACGCACTGAGTATGTAGTCCGACACGAATACTCTCGTCCCGGCCGGAGGAGAGCAGGTGACGGCCGTCAAGAGAAAATGCAACCGAATCGACATAGCCCGTATGCCCGGTGAGGGTGCGAAGCTCCCGGCCGCTCGCCGCATCCCAAAGCTTGAGCGTCTTGTCCCAGCTCGCGCTCGCAAGGGTGCGGCCATCCGAAGAAAACGCAACCGACATGACAAAGCTTGTATGCTTGGCGAGGGTGCGTAGCTCCCGGCCGCTCGCCACATGCCAAAGCTTGAGCGTCTTGTCTGCGCTCGCGCTCGCCAGCGTGCGGCCATCCGGGGAAAAGGCTACCGAATAGACAGTTTCCGTATGTCCGGTGAGGGTGCGAAGTTCCCGGCCACTCCCCGCATCCCAAAGCTTGAGCGTCTTGTCATGGCTTCCGCTCGCCAGTGTGCGGCCGTCGGGGGAAAAGGCTACCGAATAGACAGTTTCCGTATGTCCGGTGACGGTGCGAAGTTCCCGGCCGCTCGCCGCATCCCAAAGCTTGAGCGTCTTGTCTGCGCTGGCGCTTACCAGTGTGCGGCCATCCGGGGAAAGGGCTACCGATAGGACGCTGCTCGTGTGTCCGGGGAGGGTGCGAAGCTCCCGGCGGCTTGCTGCATCCCAAAGCTTAAGGGTCCCATCCCTGCTCGCGCTCGCAAACATGCGGCCGTCTGAGGAAAAGGCGATCGAATAAACGTAGTTCGTATGACCGGTGAGGGTGCGTACCAAGCGCTGCGCTGCATCCTCATATTGTGCCAACTCTGCTGCGCGCAGCCGCTCGAAGCGAAACTCCGCTACTGCGCAGTGCCGCCCTTCCGACAGCAGTTCTAGGTAACGGCGGTAGGACGATATGGCATTTTCTGCCGACAGAATGCCCCAAATCAAATCGTCCGTGTCTGCAGCGTGTGCGCCATTGGGAAATTTGCGGAGATAATACAGAAAGGCGTCCAGCGAGTTTTCCTCGCTCACCTCCTGCCACAGCCGCTCGTCTGCCGCGGCGGCGGCAGGTGGGTGCGGAGGCGGCGCGGAGGCTTGCGGGGATAGGCCCATCGCCTGCAACGCGCCAAGGATGCGCGGACGCTCGCTCAAGAGATAGGTTTGCGCCTGACGGTGGCCCAGGGGGATTACGTGCGGATCGAGTTCCGGCACGCGCACGGGGATGAGCTTGCCCTCCCGCTTGGCGTGATCCGCCTCGTCGAGCACGAACTCGGATTGCACCGAGGCGGGCGTCCAAATCACGATGACGGCGCGGGCCGCGTTCAGCTTTTCGAGGATTTGCGCGCGAAAGGCCGCGCCGCCCACGAGGTCCACGTCCCACCAGACCGAGTAGCCCGCCGCGCGGAGGTCGCTGGCGAGCGCCTCGGGCAAGGCCCGCTCCTCCGATTTATATGAGATGAAGATGTCCGCCATGCCGCGCCTCGCTCGCAAGCCATGGAAGACAAAAAACTAGCCGCGGTCAAGCCGCCGGCGGCGCTTATTCCGGTTTCTTCGGCATGGCGCTCACGGCGCTGGCGAAGTTAACAGACCATTTGCTTCGCGTAAGGCCGCATCATGGTAAATGCGCGGATGGTAAACGCCGGATCTTCATATTTTTCGCCCACCGCTTTTTGCGGATCTTTTCTCACTTTTGCTTGAATTCCACGACTCCAGAATCCGTTTAAATATATTTGCAGATCGCGAATTAACCAAAAACATGGCCGGATTGCCCGGCCAACCTTGCGCATATTATCGTTGCATATCAATGACATATCGCCACGCCTCAAGCGCTTAGCGCTTCCTTAAGGCGCATCTGCTAAATTACTTCAACATCGAGGCACGGCCAGTTTTTGGCAAATCTAGTCCGCATACGGTTAAGGAAGCGTTTGCTTGTATCTGCTGGGCAACGCCCAAGTCTTTGCGTAGAAGGCCCTATCGCGCGAACGGAGGACGGCGGCAAATGATTACGCTCTACACTTTCGGCCCGGCATGGGGGCTCCCCGACCCGAGCCCCTTCGTGACCAAGGCCATGGTGCTTTTGAAGATGTCCGGCCTGCCGTTCGAGACAGACAGCGGCGGCTTTCGCAAGGCGCCGAGGGGCAAGCTGCCCTATATCCGCGATGGCGAAGAGGTCGTCGCCGACTCCACCTTGATCCGGCTTCACCTGGAGCGGCGCCACAACATCGACTTCGACCAGGGCTTGACGGCCGAGCAGCGCGGCATCGCCTGGGCGGCCGAGAAGATGTGCGAGGACCACCTTTATTGGCTGATCGTGCAGGCGCGCTGGGTCGATGGCGATAGTTTCGAGCGCGGGCCGGCGAGCTTTTTCAATGCGGTGCCCGCGCCGCTGCGGCCTTTCATAAAATCGATGGTGCGGCGCCAGGTGCGGCGCAACCTGCACGGCCAAGGTGTGGGCCGCTACAGCGCCGCGGAACGGACAATTCTCGCGGATCGCGCCCTCGCGTCGCTGTCCGCGATCTTGGGCGGCAAGCCCTATCTCATGGGCGATCGCCCCTGCGGCGCCGACGCCACCGTGTTCGGCTTCGTTGGCGGCACGCTATGCCCGGTCTTCGACACGCCGCTGCGCACCAAGGCGGAAGCCTATCCCAACCTGCGGGACTACTGCACGAGGCTCACACAGCAATATTTTCCAATCCAAACCGCATAGATCGAACTAGCGGGCGGTAGGCGCTGCCTTGCCGCCGGAACCAGGCGCAGCCGCTTGCTCAGGCGCCGGCGCTTTCTTCTTGGCGTCCTCCTTGGCCCTTAGCTGCTCCGGGGTGAAGTCGCAAAGGGGCTGCCGCCGCTCCTTCATATCGAGGTGGAAGTGGTTCTTATGGGCCTCGTTCGCCTCCGGCCCAAGCGCGGTGCCGAAAACCCGGCAGGCGCCGGCGTGGATTGCGTGCAAAAAGGCGGAGCGCTCATCGCCGGCGCTCCAGGAGTCCAGAATGGCGATACGCTCGCCTTTCTCCGTGACGAACTCGCTGATATCCAGGGCGTTGACGAAAGCGTGCTCGCTTAGCCGCTGGTTCTGATCGCCATAGCGCGAGCGGCAATTGTAGGATGACACCGTCGTCATGCCCACAATTCTCGTTTGCAGATGCGTCTTCGCCTCGGGCTGAACGGCATCCACGGCCCAGCGGTGCAGCGCCTCCGCCAGCTTGCAGGAAACCACTGGCGCGGGCTCAAACGCAAGCGCGGGCTCCGCGCCATACTCGAAGCCCTTCAGGCGCAGGGGCGCGGGCGTGCCGCACATGCCTTCCTTGATGGGGCCGAGCGCTTCGGACAGCACATACAGCCCGGAAAGCCGCTTGCCGCACTCCGCCCGGCCAGCCTCGACCTCGGCGGCGGTCCACGTTTCCGGAGGCGGCGGCGGCCCCATGGTTTCAGCAGCCGCGACGCCGGCGGCGAGGAAACTCAAAAGCCCCAGAGCCGGCGCCAACAGCCCGCGAGCGTCATTCCCGCGCGGGAGTGTGTGTAAAAATCCGCGAACCGATTGAAATCCGGGCCATGGCGCCGGCCCCGCGAAATCGGGGACGCATATAATACCAACCGACACAAATTTAGACCGCCCCTTCATCGTTGCGAGCGAAGCAAACCGGCAACACAGGTTTGCGCGGCGGCTTCTGGACACCCGCGGCGGCCAAGACCGCCTCCCGGCGGCGAGACGCGGGCACCGCCACGGCCGGAACTTCTGACGGCTGGCATGAGTCTCTGGCGCACCATCTGTCACTCCTGTTAACGAATTTGGGCGGCCTTTAGCCTGCTTCGAGCGTCCTTTTCAATTTTATACAATGTAGCATAGATCCATTGAGATTCAGTGAATTGCAGGAAGGCCCGTAATATCGGGGATACATTAATCCGTATGCGGTTGTATATTGGTTAATCCGGAAGTTGCGCGTATATTTAAAGGGATTCTGCAAACGCAGAATTCGACCTGAATCGCGAAAAGATTCGCAGAAATGCGGCGGCTAAAACTACGCGGATTCGCGTTTACCTTGTCCGCGTTAAGCATATCGCCACCGTAGGCGATGGGAACGCTTTCTTAACCTGGACGTTGCTTCGAAACGCCCGAGGGAGCCAAGGGGCCGCCCGGCGATGGAGAGCGGTCAAGACTTTTGACGGTTGGTATTATGCCTACCCGGTTAACGCAGACACCCACTACATATAGACTGACCGGTGCGCGACCTTCAAGGCCGTCTTCGCTTGCATCAGAGACATGAGGTCAATAGGTCCCTTATCTTGGCCAGCACATCGCTCGATCTAGGGCAGGTCTTCTAGCCGCGTCGCGGGAAGCACGCCGGAGTAAGCAAAAGTAGCAGGGATTGAAACAAGTCCCTATGCCAGCGCCCAAGTTTAAGTTAACAATGATGCACAAGCATAGGTGGGTTCTGTACACGAACATCCATGCGGCCGCTGGTGGCAACTTTTTATCCCTGTCAATAATGGAAGTCCTGTGATACTTCCTTCTGCGAAGGTTAGGCGGGTTTGTTACCCATTACCTGAGCCAGACTGTGACAGCAGCTAATATGTTACTAAATATAGGAAGCATTTCATGGCGGCTGACGCGTGAACGCGGTAGCGCAGATCTTGAAGGTACGGCGTCTAGCAAGAGTGCGGCGCTTATTAGCGCCAAGCTTCACACATATTTGGCTATCTGCATTTTAGTCACTGGCGCGCTAGCACTCCTTGGCTGGACAGCAAACTCCCATGTTCTAAAATCGGTCGTTCCTGGCCTGATTGCCATGAAGGCAAACACTGCGGCGGGCATAATCGCTATTGGCTTTGGGTTGCTCGCTCTGCCGGCAAAACCCGCGCCCCAGAGACGCACCGGGCGCGCCGCGCTGGCTGCTCTCGGCGCTTCGGTAGCGCTATCCATTGGGGTTCTAACACTTGCCGAATATGCGTCCGGCATCTCTTTCGGCATCGAAGAATTGGTGTTTACCGATCTGGACCCGGCGTCAGTTGGTCCTGGCCGGCCCGCGGCAGCGACAGCCGCCGCCCTGGCATGCTCTGGAGCGGCGCTGCTGCTTCTCCTGTACGCCGCGAGCATCGCGGACGGCTTTGCCCGGCGAGGCGTGATGGCGGCGCACTTGCTCGCAGCCGTACCGGGAACTGTCGGCTATTTCAGTGTGGCAGGCTACATGTTCGGCGTTAGCAGCTTTTATAACTTTGGTCCCTTTGACATAGTTGCCCTAAACACCGGCATAGCTTGCGCCATGACAGCGCTGGCCATCGTCTCAATCGCGCCTGAGGCAGGGTGGCGCCGCATTTTCGCCCGCTATCTTACCGCCCCCGAAGTTCTCGAGGGGCATCTGCTGCTAGTGCTTCTCCTTCCGCTTCTTCTCGGTGCAATTGTCACTTGGGGCGTCCGGATCAGCGCCTACGAACCCCTGGCGGGCTCAGCATTGTGTGTGCTGGCGGCGGGGGCGAGTTGCTCGGCCCTGACTTGGAGCTTTATGCGAATTGCCTGGCGGGCCGAGGAAAAGTCCGTTTCGATACGCAAACAAGCCGAAAAAGCGGTTTACCGGAGCGAGACACGGTTCCGTTCAACCTTTGAGAATGCCGCGGTTGGGATCTCGCATGTCGCACCGGACGGCTCATGGCTTCTTGTGAACACCCGCCTCTGTGAGATAACCGGCTATACGAAGGAGGAACTTCTTACAAAGACCTTCCAAGACATCACCTATCCAAGCGACCTGGGGGCCGGCCTGGTGCTGTTGCGCCGCCTGCTTGCGGGCGAGATCCCAAGCTATGGCATTGAGACGCGCTACGTTTGCAAAGACGGCTCTCTCGTCTGGGTCAGGCTGACAGTTGGCGCCTGCAAGTCGATGAAGGGCGAGGTGGAGTATTGCATCGTTGTCGTTGAAAACATTTCCGAGCAAAAGCGGGCCGAGGCAGCGCTGCGCGAAAGCCAGCAGCGGCAAGAGGGCCTGATCCGATCGGCAGTGGATGCCATCATCGCCATCGACGCCAGCCAGCGCGTCGTCCTCTTCAACCCGGCAGCCGAACGGATGTTCGGCTGCCGGGCCAGCGAAACCCTGGGCAGCTCGATCGATCGCTTCATTCCGGAGCGGTTCCGCCAAGCACACCGTGACCAGGTACGGAAGTTCGGCAAGACGGGCACGACATACCGCAAATTGGGCTCGCCCGGTATAGTGTGGGGCCTGCACCGGAATGGCGAGGAGTTCCCGATCGAGGCCTCAATCTCCCGGCTGGATACTGGCGGGGAGAGGTTGTCCACTGTGATCTTGCGCGACATAACCGAACGCAAGCGGCATGAGGAGCATACCCAGCTGCTGATACGCGAGGTCAACCACCGCGCCAAGAACATGCTCGCCGTGGTGCAGTCCATCGCGCGGCAGACGGTTGCGACAAAAGCCGAGGACTTCATCGGCCGCTTCAACGAACGGCTACAGGCCCTGTCCGCGAGCCAGGATCTGCTTGTCCAAAACGAATGGAAAGGCGTTGACATCGCAGCGCTGGTGCAATCGCAGCTCGCGCATTTTAAGGAGCTGATCGGCACGCGGATCGCGCTGAAAGGACCGTCTCTCCTCATCTCCGCGGCCGCCGCCCAGACCATCGGCATGGCTCTGCACGAGCTTTGCACCAACGCAGGCAAATATGGCGCGCTTTCGAGCAGCGAGGGCCGCCTTGAGGTTGCGTGGAGCCTAGAGCGCGCCGGGGAAGATGAATCCTTCGCGATGTCCTGGCGCGAAAAGGGCGGACCGGCGGTTGCGGCTCCGGCCAAGCGCGGCTTTGGCTCAATCGTGATCCAGCGTTTGGCGAAGGAGAGCCTCGATGCTGAGGTCGATCTCGACTTTGCGGCAGGCGGCCTTTCCTGGCGCCTGCGGTGCCCGGTCAAGGAAGTCGTGGACGGCCGCCGCTCCCTCCCCGTTAGATGACAGCCGTGCTCGATCTAAGGCGAAGCAGCTTTTTGAAGCAACGAGTGCTCGCTATTGGCCCGTTGCCGCCGCAGGAAGAATGGCGACGGCATCCCTATATGTAGCCGGATAGGCATGGCTGGTATAATACCGAAACCGGTTGAATGCTTCTTCCATTCCTTAGCATGCTTTATATTCCGTTTTCTGAGGCGAACGTGCTCTACTCCGCCCCAATGCGCCGTCTGTTAATCTCGCTTGCCGTTGGCGAAGCCATCGCTACAGCCAAGTGCTTGGCGAACGGCGGTCACGAAGCGCTCGGCTGTGGCGATGGCGTCTCTGGCTTGCGTTGAGGTCGGCGGATCGAAGTTGCCGATATCGTAGTCGGCTACTTCTTTATAAGTATAGGCCTTGGTGAGTTGGGCAGCGAAACCTGGCGGGAATGCAGGCTCTGTTTTTGCCAGCATATGGAATTGCCGGTTCACGCCTTTGTGGGTCTTGGAAATTTTGTCAGTGCGTTCGAAGATCAGCGCTTGGGCGGCGTAGAACTGCGCATAGTAGGCGAGACGCGCGGCCTGGCGCGGGACATTGACCGTCTGGATGGTGCGGGCATCGGACAGGGCAACGTCAGCGGCGGCAAGAAAATCGGCGGTTTCCGGCTTCATAGGACGAGGCCATCTTTGCGGATTTCATGCATCAGGGGAGTTCGCTTGGCCCAGGTTCCAGCTGGAAATGGCATGGTGTGGATGTCGGCGCCGGTCGTTTCCAGCATGGTAACCTGAAGCTCGACAAGACGGTCGATCTCCGCCCACTTGTCGGGAAGGTCTTTGAGGAACAAGGCGACATCGTAATCGCTGTCCTCCCTGGCATCGCCCCGCGCCCGCGATCCGAACAGCACGACGCGCTCGATGCGGTCGCCGTATAGTTCGGTAAGCGCCGCACGGAATTTTGTTAGGATCGGATCGGGCGTTGTCATGAAGCCATTATACCTCATCTTCGCGAAAGGAAAAATGCCGTGGCATGGCTCCTCGCCGTGTGCGCCCGGTAACCGGCGCCGGCCGCCTGCGCTTGGGCTTCGGGGCGACGCGTGAGGTGGCCCCGTTTGTCTGCGTTAACCGGATAGGCACGGCCGGCATAACACCGGAACCGGTTGAATGCTTCACGAAGTCCACCCTCATCGCCCGCCTTCGCGAGGACGGCGGCATTACCTGCCGGTCTCGGATTAGAGGAGGGCGGCAGCTTAAGCCGCCGCATTGGCTGCTTCTACGCTTTCGCCCTCGCGGGGCAGCAGCCGGACGCGCTTTTCAAGGTGCTTGAGCGCATCCGGGCAAGGGCCGCCATAAGCCCAATCCAGAAGCTGCACGGTGTGCACCACCGGCACCGGCCCGCCGGAAAGCTGGGTAATGCAGCCGATATTCCCGGCGGCCACGCAATCCGGCTTCACCGCCTCTATGGCCGCGAGCTTGCGCTGCTTGAGCCCGGCCGCCAGCTCGGGCTGCAGGATATTGTAGGTCCCCGCCGAGCCGCAGCAAATGTGGCCCTCGGGGATTTCGGCCACCGTAAATCCCGCGCTCCGCAACAGCTGCCGGGGCTGCTCGCCTATCCTCTGGCCATGCTGCAGGGAGCAGGCGGAATGATAGGCCACGCGGATATCGCTCCAGCCCACGGGCGACTCCATCTTTTGGGCCGCCGCGAATTCCGTTATGTCCTTGGCAAGCGACGAGACGTATTTCGCCTTGGCCGCATAAGCGGGGTCGTTCGCGAACAGGTGGGCGTAGTCCTTCACCGTGGTGCCGCAGCCGGAGGCGTTGATAATGATGGCATCCAGGGGGCCGTGCTCGCGCTGCAGATGCCAGGCGTCGATATTGGCCCGCGCCATGGCCTTCGCATCGGCCTCCTTGCCCATATGCAGCGGCAGCGCGCCGCAGCAGCCCACGCGGTCCGATAGAACGACATCGTAGCCGAGACGGTTGAGGAAGCGCACGGTGGCATCGTTGATCTCCGGGCGCAGTACCTTTTGCGCGCAGCCCATGAGCAAGGCCACGCGTCCCCGGCGCGCCTTGCCCGTTTTCACCGTATGCGGCGCGCTGAACGCGGCGTGACCGCCGGGCTTCCTTGGAGCAAGCTCAAGCATCGCCACCAGCCTCGGGAAGCGCGATCGCGCAACGATTTTCCTGAACGGGCGCGCCAGGGAGGCCGCGAGAAGGGCCAAGCGGAACCGCCCCGGATAGGGCAGGAGCGCCGCCAGAAGCTTGCGCATGAAGCTGTCGCCGGGCATCCGCCGCTCTTGCGTTTCGATATACTGGCGCGCGTAATCGGAAAGATGCATGTAGTCGACGCCGCTGGGGCAGGTCGTCATGCAGGAATAGCAGGATAGGCAGCGGTCGAGATGGGGGCGCACCTGCTTTGCCGGGGTCGCGCCTTCGAGCATCGACTTGATGAGGTAGATCCGCCCGCGCGGGCTGTCGCGCTCGTCGCCCAGCAGGAGATAGGACGGGCACGTCGCCGTGCAGAGGCCGCAATGGACGCAAGCCCGCAGGATCGCCTCCGCCTCCTTGAGGCGAGGGTCCTTCAACTGCTCCGGCGTGAAATTCGTTTCCATGTGCGCTTAAACTCCCGCGTACATCCGCCCGGGGTTGAGGATGCCCGCCGGGTCGAACGCATTCTTAAGCGCCTGAACGATTTTCATTTTCGTGAACGGCAGTGGATGGAAGACCTCTATGCTCGAACGCACCGCCTTTGGCGCCCGCATCAGCATGGAATCGGCCTCGAACTCGGCCAGCACGCGCCGCACCTCGGTGACGCTTGCATCCGAAGATGGCGGCAATTCCAGCCAAAGCAAGCCGCCGGACCATTCATAGGCTGCATTCACCTCGAAAAATGCAGACAGCGCGCGCACTATGAGCGCGGCCTTGGAAGGAGCGGTGGCGATGCGCCACAAAGGCCCCTCGAAATTGGCGGATAGAAACGAGAGCGAGCGGATATCGGCCCAAAAATCCTGCGACCTTTGCGGATCGAGTTCGTAGGTGTCGCCAAAGGGAGCAAGCTCGCGGCGCAGCCTCTCGACGCGGTAGGCAAGGCTTCGGGGCGCGCCCTCCAGCCTGAGCGCGGTAAGCGCGGTTTTGGCCGGCGCGATCTCCTGGTCGGAAAGGCGCGCGGTCAGCGCGCCATGCAGATGGATGGTGCCGGAAACCTCGTAAGGCGTGCCCATGGCGGCGCTCATGACCCCGGCCGCCGCCTCGTCGGCCAGCCCCAGGAACATCACCGTGCGGCTCTCGGGCGCCTTTGGCAGCACCTTGAACGTAACCTCCGTGAACACCGATAGCGTGCCCCAGGAGCCGCTCAGGCCCCGCACGAGGTCGATGCCGGTGACATTCTTCATCACCCGCCCGCCCGACTTGATGGGCGCCCCTTCGCCATTCACGGCGCGAATCCCAAGCATATGATCACGCGCGGCACCCCGCAAAATGCGCCTCGGGCCCGAAATGTTCATGGCGGCGATGGCACCGATGCTCGCGGCAAGCGCATCCACGCCATAGATCCGGCTGAAATCGGCAGGCTCGAACGCCAGCTCCTGATTGTGCTGGGCAAGCGCCGCCTCGATCTCGTAGAGCGGAGTGCCGGCTTTCGCCGAAATGACAAGCTCCTTCGGCTCGTAAAGCGTGATCCCCGACAGTTTCGCCGCCGAGATAACGGCCGAAGCGTTCAAGGGCCTGCCCGCCTCGCGTTTGGACCGGAACCCGCAGATCTCAAGGGCGTGCCGGCCGGCTTTGGCGTCCTTCACGAAGCCAGCCAACTCCTCCTCGTTCCGCGGCATGTATACGTCAGCCATGGTCTATTGCGCCTCGCTCCTAAAGCGGTCCTGCAGATCGAGCGGAAAAACCTTAGCGGGATTGAGAAGCCATTGCGGGTCGAAGGCCGCCTTGACCCGCATCTGCTGGACGAGATCGGTTTCCGAATACTGATAGCGCATAAGCTCGCGCTTTTCGATACCCACGCCGTGCTCGCCTGTCAGGCAGCCGCCAGCATCCACACAAAGCTTGAGCAGCTCCGCACCGCACTCCTCGGCGGCGGCCTTCTCGCGCCCGTCATTGGCGTTGTAAAGGATCAGCGGATGCAGATTGCCGTCCCCGGCATGGAAGATGTTCAAAACTTTGAGCTTATACTTTTGGCCAACCTCCTCCACCTGCTTCAGAACGCCGGCCAGCTTGCCAAGCGGGATGACGCCGTCCATGCAATAGAAATCGGAAATGCGGCCCACCGCGCCGAAAGCCGCTTTGCGGCCCTTCCAAATCGCCGCCGATTCCTCCTCGCTTTGGCTGATGCGGAGGGTTGTGGGCTCGAAGCGGCCGGCAATCTCTTTCACGCGGGCGATCTGCTCCTCGATATCGCGCTCCGAGCCTTCGACCTCGACAATAAGCATGGCCCCGGCGTCCCTTGGATAACCCGCCTGCGCAAACGTGTCGCAGATCTCGATGGCGGGTTTGTCCATGAATTCAATGGCTACCGGGACGAGACCGTCCGCGATAATCGCCGCCACGCACGCGCCGGCCGCCTCAGCGGAGGGAAACCCGATCAGGAGAGGCCGGGCCCCTTCGGCCTGCTTCAAAATCCTAACCGTTGCCTCGGTGACAACCCCGAACTGCCCCTCCGAGCCAATGGCGAGCCCAAGCAGATCGTAGCCTTCCGGGTCGAGGTAATCGCCGCCAAGCTCGACGATCTCGCCATTCATCAGAACCATCTTGAGCTTGAGCACGTTATTCGTGGTCACACCGTATTTCAGGCAATGCGCGCCGCCGGAATTCATGGCGATATTGCCGCCGATCGAGCAGGCAAGCTGGCTCGACGGGTCGGGGGCATAGAAAAACCTCGCCTGGGCAACCGCGTTCGAAATGCCCAAATTGGTGATGCCCGCTTCCACGGTTGCGGTCCTGTCCGCAAAATTCACATCCAGGACCCTGTTCATCCTGGACAGGCCGAGGACAATGCAGTCCTCCGTTGGAAGCGCGCCTCCGCAAAGCGATGTGCCAGCGCCCCGCGCGACAACCTTGATACTGTTTTCATTGCAAAATTTGAGAATGCGGCTAACTTCGGCCGTAGTTTGCGGCAATACAGCGGCCAACGGAACGGTGCGATAAGCGGTAAACGCGTCGGTTTCGAAGGCTCGCAGTCCGCTATCGCCGCTCACGAGCGTTCCCTGGCCAACGGCCCTGGCAAGCGCAACCATGATGGCTTGCCTGCGCGCGAGAACCATGGCGTTTGCCTTAGGCATTTGGATTAGAGACATTTGCAGCGTCGCCTCCTATAAGGGTTTCTTAGCTTTTCGCTGATGGTCAGCACCTTCCTTGCATGAAATTAATGTAAATGTGGCAAATTGCCATGAGTTACGAACATCACATTCTCCATTATTGCATTGTAGGCTCTTGACTCTGACTTGATCTGTACACTTATATGAGCGTTGCACAATTTCGAGCGCCGGTTGTATACAACTTTGGGCGCTGTGATAAGGAGCGGGCTGTGACCTCGATTGCTGACCTCGAAATTTTTGCGCGGGTCGTTACTGCTGGCAGCATGTCGGCAGCTGGACGGGAGCTGGATCTCTCGCCGGCCGTCGTCAGCAAGCGCATCAGCCATCTGGAAGCCCGGCTTGGAACGAGACTTTTCCACAGGACCACGAGGCAATTGCAGCTCACGGAGACCGGCCGCGGTTTTTATGAGCGAGTGGTGCAAATTCTCAACACCGTCCAGGAAGCGGAAGCCTTCGTGTCGTCCGGCCACGAACGGGCGGGCGGGACGCTCAGGATAACGGCTCCCGCCGCGTTCAGCAGGCTTCATATAGCGCCCTATCTCGGCAGCTTCATGAAGAAGTATCCCGATCTTAGCATCGAGATCATCGCAACCGATCACATCATGGACATCGTCCGGGAGAGCATAGACGTTGCGGTCCGCATCGCGGAGGTGGACGATTCGAGCTTGGTGGCAAGGAAGCTTGCCCCCTGCCGGCGGGTCTTTTGCGCTTCGCCAGCCTATTTGAAGGAGCACGGAACCCCGAAGACGCTTTCGGACCTGAGTTCCCACAAGGTGGTTGGGGAAAATAACGCCGCCTGGCGTTTGCAGGGTCCAGACGGCGTGGTCTCGCTTAAGCTTTCCAGCGAGCTTAAGACTAACAGCAGCGAGATCGTTCACCAAGCGGTCGCATGCGGCTGCGGTGTAGGATTCCTGTCAACCTGGGAGATCCGCGACGATCTTTTAGCGCGCAAGCTGGTGCCCATCCTGCCGCAATACCGTGAGGCGCCGGGAGTTGCCATTTACGCTGTCTATCCCGACAAGCATTTCATTCCCGCAAGGCTTCGCGTGTTCGTGGAATTTCTTGAGGCGGCCTATGGGCCCACACCCTATTGGGACGAGGGGCTCGACTTGCCAACCCGGCCTTCAGCAAAGGCCGTGACGCAAAAGCCGCAGGTTACGGCCGAGGTTTAAGACCGTACCCCTGCCGTTAGCTGGGCAGGTGCAGCGCGTCACAGGAAGCCAGGCTCATGTCCACGCCCTCTCTACCAGGCAGGGAACGGCAACCCGTTGAGGTTGCCCTCTTTGTCACCTGTTTAATCGATTTGTTCCGCCCTTCTGCAGGCTTCGCCGCGGTAAAGCTCCTTGAGGAAGCTGGCTGCGAAGTCGCCGTGCCTGCCTCTCAAACCTGCTGCGGACAGCCCGCCTACAATTCCGGCGACCGCAAAGCCGCGAAGGAAATCGCCGAGCAGGTCATCGCGGCATTCGAGCACTATTCCTACATCGTGGTGCCTTCCGGCTCCTGCGCCGGCATGCTGTGCAAGCACTACCCCGAGCTGTTCGATCCGGAAACCGAGCCGTCCTGGCATGCAAGAGCAAGCGCGTTCGCGGCCCGCGTCTTTGAGCTTACGTCCTTCCTTTCGGATGTACTTCGCGTGGACTTCACAGGCAGGGCATATCCGCGCCGCGTGACCTATCACGATTCATGCTCTTCGTTCAGGGAGATGGGCGTTGCGGCTCAGCCCCGGAAGCTTTTGCAAAGCCTCGATGGCATTACCTTTGTGGAGATGAGCGACCGCGAGGTCTGCTGCGGGTTCGGCGGGACTTTCTCGATCAAATATCCCGATATCTCCAACGCAATGGTTACGCAGAAGGTAGACCGGATCGCCGAAACCAAAGCGGAAGTGCTTACCGGCGCCGATCTTGGCTGCCTGATGAACATCGCAGGCAAGCTGGCGCGCGAAGGAAAAGCAGTAGAGGTGCGCCACATTGCCGAGATACTGGCGGGCGAACTCGAAGAGCCGGGCTTATGCGAGCGCAAATAATCCGCGCGAAATCAAATTACGCCCAAAATAAATGCCGCGGCAAATGAGAATACTAGAATAGTTGCGATTTGACTGAGAGCGATTGTAAGCGGCATCGCTTATTCTCCCCAACTTAGGCATTGCTCAAAAATAACTGCACCGTCTGGCTTGTTCTCTTGTCAGCCTGCCGCGTTACAAAAAGGGTTACATATCCCTAGCGTCGCGCTACCGCACGACGCGCTACTTAAGCGCATATGGATATGCGCCCCTTTTTGCACCTTGCAGCCGGCCAAGATTCCGGCGCCACCCGGCTCAGTTATTTCTGAGCAATGCCTTAGCCGGACTTCGCCTCTAAATCGCGACAAGGCTCTCCGCTTTTTATACAAAAGGCAAACGATTCTTATTGTGCGGCGCAATAAACGCCCGGTGGGCGAGCGAGCATTTTTCGTCGCGGCGGGGCCGGAAGGAACGTTTTTCCCTGCTTGGCAGACGGTTCGGGACGGTCTTTCGCATTTGCACAGCGCGGCATTCTGGCGCATCTTATTTCAAAATCGACCCATCCCCTCCCCAAAAACGGTTCACTCATGACCAAAGAATTCGAAGCGCTCCTCTTGAGCAAAACCGAAGCAGGCCAGAACGCGGCCTGGAGCCGGCTTACCGAAGCTGACCTTATGGAGGGGGACGTCACGGTCCGCGTGACGCATTCCACGATCAATTACAAGGATGGGCTTGCGATTACGGGCAAGGCGCCGGTGGTGCGGCGCTGGCCGATGATCCCGGGCATCGATTTCGCGGGAACGGTTGAAGCCTCCTCCCATCCCGGGTTCAAGCCCGGCGATGAAGTCGTGCTCAACGGCTGGGGCCTCGGCGAAACGCATTTGGGCGGCTACAGCCAATACGCGCGCGTGAAAGGCGATTGGCTCGTACCTCTGCCGCGGGGCGTATCGCGCGCCGAAGCCATGGCGATCGGAACCGCTGGCTACACCGCGATGCTAGCCGTGATGGCGCTTGAGGCTCACGAGGTGTCGCCTGCGAAGGGGCCGGTACTCGTCACAGGCGCCGCGGGAGGCGTGGGCAGCGTCGCGGTAGCCCTCTTGGCGAAGCTTGGCTACACGGTTCTCGCCTCGACCGGGCGGCCGGAGGAGGAGGCTTATCTGAAGTCGCTTGGCGCTTCGGAAATCATTGCGCGGCAAGAGCTTTCGGCGCCAGGAAAGCCGCTCGGCCGCGAGCGCTGGGCCGGCGCCATCGACTCGGCCGGAAGCCACACGCTCGCGAACGCCCTGGCGCAGACCAAATATGGCGGCGCGGTCGCTGCCTGCGGTCTGGCGCAGGGCATGGACCTGTCAACCTCCGTTGCCCCTTTCATCCTGCGCGGCGTAACCCTCGCTGGCATCGATTCCGTTATGGCGCCTAAGGCGAAACGGCTGCAAGCCTGGGCCAGGCTGGCGCAAGATCTCGACCGCCAAAAGCTCGCCGCGATTACGCAAACGCGCTCATGGAAGGACGTGCTGGAACTCGCGCCGCAAATCCTGGCAGGCAAGGTGCGCGGCCGCATTGTGCTCGAAATAGGCTAATACCGAATCCGCTCGATCGCGGCCGCGGCCGTCATCCCGGAACTTGATTACCCTGATATTTCCGCCTGCGGCTTACCCCTCATCCTGTCCTTCTCCCGCAAGGGGAGAAGGGACACCCGAATTACGCTTCTACGCCTAGGATGGGGCACCAACCCCTCTCCCCTTGCGGGAGAGGGGCAGGGGTGAGGGGGCTTAGCGAACGCAGGCGGAAATATCAGGGTAATCAAGTTCCGGAAACGCCAACGGCGTCATCCAGGATCGCTGCGAATGCCGGCGCGCCCTTGAAGGTCCCGGATACGCCGCAAGCGCCGTTCCGGGATGACGCGCGCGGAACTACTCAACTGGGCTCGGCATAAGCGCCTATTCCGGCGGCCTTTAGTCGCGGCTAGGCTGAAGGCATCACTAGACTTCCACGCAAAAAGGGATGAAAACGGGCTAAGGCGCGGTTTGTTCCCCATGGGCCGCGCGCCACACTGTTTATTCCGGAGCATTCCGTGCGCCATGCAGTTATAGCCGCGACCGGCCTCTATACCCCCCCCGAAAGCATCTCCAACGCCGAGCTGGTCGAAGCGTTCAACGCGTACGCCGAGCAGTTCAATGCCGAAAACGCCACCGCCATCGCTGAAGGCCGCGTCGAGGCGATCCAGCCCTCCTCCGCTGAGTTCATCGAGAAGGCCTCGGGCATCAAGTCGCGCTTCGTGGCGCAGAAGTCCGGCATCCTCGATCCTGCAGTGATGCGGCCGGTCATTCCGGAGCGGCCCAACGAGGAGATCTCGGTTCTGGCGGAGATGGCCGTGAAAGCCGCCAATGAGGCGCTGGAGCGCTGGGGCAAACCGCGCGAGCGCATCGGGGCGGTGCTATGCGCGGCGTCCAACATGCAGCGCGCCTACCCCGCTATGGCGGTCGAGGTTCAGGCAGCCCTTGGCCTCGAAGGCTTTGGGTTCGACATGAACGTGGCGTGCTCGTCGGCGACCTTCGGGATTAAAACCGCCGTGGATTACGTCGCCACCGGCTCCGTGGACGCGGTGCTGATGGTCAACCCCGAGATCTGCTCGGGCCACCTGAACTTCAGGGACCGCGACAGTCACTTCATCTTCGGCGACGTGGCCACCGCCGTAATCGTCGAGCGTGGTGACGAGGCCAATGGCGGCTGGGATATTCTCGGCACGCGGCTCAAAACCCGGTTCTCGAACAACATCCGCAACAATTCGGGCTTCCTGAACCGCGCATGGCCCGAAGGCCGGGATTCGCTGGACAAACTGTTCGTCCAGCAGGGACGCAAGGTGTTCAAGGAGGTCGTGCCGCTGGTCTCGGAGATGATCCTCGATCATGCCGCCAGCTTGGGTCTGGATACACATAAGCTGAAGCGGCTTTGGCTGCACCAGGCCAACATCAACATGAACGAGATGATCGGCCGCCGCGTGCTGGGCCGCGATCCCACGCGCGAGGAGAACGTCATCATCCTGGACGAGTACGCCAATACCTCCTCCGCCGGATCGATCATCGCTTTCCACAAGCACTCGGACGACATGGCAGCGGACGACACGGGGCTGATCTGCAGCTTCGGGGCGGGCTACTCCGCCGGCACGGTCTTCGTCCGCAAGCGCTGAGCCTCCGCGCCCGCCTGCTCCGCGCATACCGCTAAAATTAATGCGAACTGTTTCCTGGGCGGCATACCTCCTTCGGAGGCGGCGCCGCAAGCCACATTTATCGCGCGGAAGGATCAAGCGCCCACGGGTCGATTACGGCGACGCCCAAATAATCGAAATCGGAGACGTTGCGCGTGGCGAGCGTGAGGCCGTTCTCCTTCGCTGTGGCGGCGATCAGCGCATCGGGCAAATGCAGCGTGCGCCCGCGCTGGCGGGCTTCGGCCCGCAGGCGCGCAGCCAACTGCGCCTCGGCACGCTCTACCGGCAACAAAGCGTGGCTGTACAGCTTGAGCACGCTCGCGATGCCCGCCTCAAGGATGGCGCGTCTCTGCCCTTTGGGCAATAACTCGATACCATACTCGATCTCATGCACCGCGATGACGGGGACAAAGGCCGAGCGCAGTTGCGACACAAAAATGACCACCCCAGCGTCAGGCACACCCCGCACCAATTCCGAGATGACGTTCGTGTCCAGCAGCACGCTCATTTGCCGTCTTCGCTATCTGCGGGCTCCCAGTCCGAAAATAACGGCGGGTGCTCGGGCTCGGCGCGATCCGGCAATTCAAGATCGTCGTAGCCCCGCGGCAGGTTCTCGACAAGGTAGCGGCCGAGCGGGATTTGCGGCTCCTCGCGCTTCAGCCATTCCTTCTCGGGCACGATGACATAGCGCGCCTTGGTGCCGATGCGCTGCGGACCTTCCGTGCTCGCAAGCCGCAGGATCTCGGAAAGCCGCGCCTTGGCCTCGGCCACGGTCCAGGTCTTATCCGGTTCGATGTTCACGGGGCACCTCCATTCGCTGAATGGACTACACTAGACTAGATCGTCATACTTTTCCAGCCCCATTGCCGCGACGCAAGCCGGGGATAAGTCCCGCACAAGCCTTCCCGCTGCCCCGCCCCTGCCTCTAAGCTTCGCCCTGTGAAATAGAATCGCGCGCGAGGGAGCCAAGTTTTGTCATCGCCGTCACTAAAGCGGAAGGAGCGCGCGGCCGAGCCGGCGGGGGCGGCGAACGCCACGCCGATGATGGCGCAATATCTTGAGGTGAAGGCCAAGCACCCGGATTTCCTGCTCTTCTACCGCATGGGCGATTTCTTCGAGCTGTTCTTCGACGACGCGGTGCAAGCCTCGGGCGCGCTGGGCATTCAGCTTACCAAGCGCGGGAAACACGCGGGCGAGGACATCGCGATGTGCGGCGTGCCGGTGTCGCGCGCGGACGAATATTTGCAGAAGCTCATCCGCAAGGGCTTCCGCGTGGCCGTCGCCGAGCAGCTCGAAGACCCGGAAGCGGCGAAGCGGCGGGGGCCGAAGGCGGTGGTGCGGCGCGACGTGGTGCGGCTGGTAACGCCCGGTACGCTCACCGAGGATGCGCTGCTGGTCTCCGGCGCCAACAATTTTCTTACCGCGGTGGCCAAGGCCGGCAAGGCCGCGCCGCGCTATCATCTGGCCTCGCTCGACATCTCGACGGGCGAATTCCTGCTGAGCGAAACCAGCGCCGCCGACCTCGAAGGAGAACTCATGCGGCTGCGGCCCGCCGAAGTTCTGTTGCCGGAGGACGAGCTTGGCGACGCGGCGATCAAGCGGGCCAGCGAGGCGGCGGGCGCACCGCTGTCTCCGCTGTCGCGGGCGCGCTTCACCAAGGCGGCTGGCGAGCGCGAGCTGAAGGAGGCGTTCGAGGTGGCCGCGCTCGACGGGCTCGGCTTTTTCACCGAAGGCGATCTCGCCGCGATGGGCGCACTGCTCCACTATGTGAACCTCACGCAGATGGGCGAACGGCCGGCCATGCGCGCGCCGAAACGCGAGGCGCCGGGCGCGCTTATGCTGATCGACGCGGCGACGCGTGCGAGCCTGGAGCTGGTGCGGCCCAAGAACGAGGGCGCGCCCACGGTGTTCTCGGCCATAGACCGCACGGTGACGGCGGCCGGCGCGCGCGAGCTGATGAACCGGCTGGTCTCGCCATCGGCGGATGTGGAGCTGATCAACCAGCGGCTCGACGCGGTCTCGGCGTTTATCGACGATTGGGGAACCCGCGAGCGCATCCGGAGGGTGCTCAAGAGCACGCCGGATATGAGCCGCGCGCTGTCGCGGCTGAAGTTGAAGCGCGGCGGCCCGCGCGATTTGGGCGGCCTTCGCGACGGGCTTATCGCGGCGGAACATACAAGCGAAATGCTCGCCGGCGCCGCCACCCTGCCGCCCGAGTTGAAAGACATCGCGCGAGCCCTCGCCTCATTAAGCGGTCCTGCGCGTTCGGAAGGCCCCCTCACCCCAGCCCTCTCCCCAAGGGGAGAGGGAGTAGGCCGCGGCCTCGCCGTAAGTGTTGAGGCCAATTCTGGGGTTCCTTCTCCCCTTGGGGAGAAGGACAGGATGAGGGGGTCTTCTGGCCCGGCGCCACGCGATGAGGAATGTATCAGCCTTGCGGAAAAGTTGCGCTCGGCGCTTGGCGATAACCTTCCCTATTTCACACGCGATGGCGGCTTCATCGCCGCAGGCTACGACCCGTCGCTCGACGAGTTGCGGCAGCTCGCGACCGATACCAAGGTGGTGCTGGCGAAGCTGCAAGCGGCCTACGCGGCGCAAACCGGCATCAAGTCGCTGAAAATCCAATACAATCAGGTTTTCGGCTATTTCGTCGAGGTGAGCCCCGGCACTGCGGCGGCGTTGCAGGCCGAGCCGCATTCAGCGACTTTCCGGCACAAGCAGACGCTCGCCAATGCCGTGCGCTTCACCACGGACGAGCTTTCCGCGCTCGAAAGCCGCATCCTGAATGCCACCAGCGAAGCGCTGGCGCGCGAGCTTGCGCTGTTCGAAGAGCTGGCGGGCGCGGTGCTCGCCGCAGAGGAAGCGATTGCGAACGCCGCCGCCGCGCTCGCCGCGCTGGACTGTACGGCAGCGTTGGCCGAGCTTGCCCAAGCGCAGAACTATGTGCGCCCGCATGTCGACGATAGCCGCTGCTTCCTCATCGAAGGCGGCCGGCATCCAGCGGTCGAGCAAGCGCTGGCGCGCGAGGGCGGCGTTTTCATCGGCAACGATTGCAAGCTTGACGGCGCGGGCGAACGCGCGGCGGGCTTCCTGGTTGTGACCGGCCCGAACATGGCGGGCAAATCCACCTATCTGCGCCAAAACGCGCTCCTCGCCGTGCTCGCGCAGGCGGGCTCCTTCGTGCCCGCCGTCTCGGCGCATATCGGCGTGGCCGACCGGCTGTTCGCCCGCATCGGCGCCGCCGACGACCTCGCGCGCGGCCGCTCCACCTTCATGGTGGAGATGACCGAGACGGCCGCGATCCTCAACCAGGCGACCCGCCGCAGCTTCGTGATCCTCGACGAGATCGGGCGCGGCACGGCGACCTTCGACGGGCTGTCCATCGCCTGGGCGGTGCTGGAGCACCTGCACGACGTCATCTTCTGCCGCGGCCTCGTCGCCACGCATTATCATGAGCTGACGCGGCTCGCGGACGACCTGCCGAGGGCTGCGAATGTACGCATGGCGGTGACGGAGTGGAAGGACACCATCGTGTTCCTCCACGCCGTCGAGACAGGCCCAGCGAACCGCTCCTATGGCGTGCAGGCCGCGCGGCTCGCGGGCGTGCCCAAGCCGGTGCTCGCGCGGGCGAAGCAGGTTCTGGCCCAGCTCGAAAATGGCGCCGGCCCGCATGGCCCGCTCACGCTGCCCACCGACATGCCGCTGTTCTGCGCGCCCGCGAAGACCCAGCTGGAGGACGCCGCGCCGCATCCCGTGCTGGAGAAGCTCTCCGCGCTCGACACCGACAGCCTCAGCCCCCGCGAAGCCCTCGACATACTTTATAAGCTGAAAGCCGCGCTCTAAGTCCCGCTGGCCGTCATGCCAGATCCGCCCGGTTGCCAGCCTTGGTGTACCGCCATGTTGACTCTCCACGACGCTCCCTGGGCCTCTTTCAGGGGCCCGAGGGAAGCTTTTCGAATTTGAAGTAATGTAGCAGAAAAATCTTGAGTATTCGTAAAGTGCCGAGAGCCAGCTTATCGCATTGATATATAATGATAAATATCGGAACACGGCACCATACCCAGTCCTTTCATCTGTTAATACAAAATATTCGTGTATATTTAACGGGATTTTCGAATCGTAGAAATCGGGCAAAAGCAAGAAAAGAATCGCAAAAATGCGGCGGCGAAAAATATGACGCGCGCCATTTACCATGTCCGTATTTACCATGATAGGACGCTAGGCAAAATATACTGTTATTTAACACGGTTCTGGGCCGCGCGGTGATCGAAAAGCTCCATCAGGGCGGAACGGATGCGGCCGTATGCGGTCCGCTTGGCGCAGCCGGCCTCTAAGGTGCCGAGCGCGTGGACAAGCATCGCCGAGTTCGGCTTCGAACACGAGCAGCGTCCCATCGGGCAGCTGCGCGCAGTCGATCCCGGCATAGTCGAGCCCAAGCGCCGCGCCGATGGCCGGCACGGCATCGCGCCACCTCGCGAGGGCGCGCTCAGGCTCTGTCAGAAAGCGCACCTCTTCGCCGTGCATCCAAGGCGTTACCGCCGTCGCCGTGCGGTAGTAATGAACCATCCATGTGTTGTCGATGGCGAGGTGACAGGGGTAGGCAACGCCGTCAACGAACATGATGCGCAGCTTGCGGAACCAGCCATCGGAGCTGCGGTAGTCTATATAAGCCGAGCAATCGTACAGGGCGGCATTGGTACGCGCGAGATAGGCCGGCAACTCCCCAGGATGATCGAGCCGTTCAAGCCCGCGTCCGCCGTGAGTGTCTACTGGACGCACCACCAGCGGATATCCGAGCCCTCCCACGCTGGCGCCGCTCGCGGCAAGAGCCGCATGCGTCACACGCCGCGCATCCGGCACGCGAACACCGGGGATGGCGGCGAGCGTTTGAGCCAGCCGGTCACGCCCCAACCCGCGCAACCGTCCGGGTGCATTGATCGACGGCACATCGGCATGTGCCCTGAGGATCGCTTGCGCATCGGCGAGCGCGGCAGCGCCGGTGAGGCTGTCACCGAGCGCGTTCACGATAAGGTCGATGCGCGGGATGGTGCGCGCCCCGAATTCCCGGTCGGGCAGAAACCAGCGATGCAGGGTCCAGCGTGCGTCGTCAACGATGTAGTCAAGCGGTATATTGCGCGGCCAAAGTGCTGCCAATCTGAGCACGAGCGCGTGCTTCGAACCGGCCCGCGGGTTCGGCGGAGAGAAGAGCCGCTGGTGCGCGAACGCTTCATTGAACCAGATCTGCGCCGCCGCCTCATCGCCCATCGCATAGGTGAGTTCCGCTAGCGAGTATCGCGACCCCGCATCGAGCGGATCGAGCGACGCAGCGCGCTCATAGGCAGCGCGCGCCTGATCAACTAAACCTGCTCGGAGCAAGATGTTTGCGCGCGCTGCCTGCACCCGGGCATCGCTGGGGTCCGCCGCGGCGGCGCGTTGGAGAAGTGCCCACGCCTCGTTGACGCCAGCGTCCAACCCCTGCGAGCCTGGCATGCGCATGTGGTCACTGGCCGAGGGCACGTGCGCCAGCGCCGCCGCGTAGAGACCGGCGGCCTGGCCAGGCTCCCCGAGGCACTCGGCCGCTTTTGCTATGTTACCCGTAAGAATATTTCTTGTGCTGCTTGCCATGATAGGATCTAAGGCCTGTTTAAATTCGCTCGGCCAATGGAAGGAGACACGGTGGCTCTAGCACCCAACCCATGCTCCCGCCGTTCACCTAGAGCCGCGGGCCCTGCAAGACCTCGATCGGCGGCCCCCGCATCAGGGTCAGGCAAACGGCGGCCAGGTTCGACCAGGCCATCGCATTGGCCGGGTCCGTTTTTTACCGCAGCGGTGAAGTGCTGGAGCGCCTCGCCCGTGCGGCCTTGCCGGTAGCGGATAATGCCAGGCTGGAACAAGGCGCCGAAGTGATCTGGCTGCGTCGCGAGAACGGTCTCGTAAAATGCTGCCGCTTCATCGGGCTGCCCTTGCTGCTCCAGGCCGCCTGCGCGCTCCAGCACCCTGGGGCTGCCAGGCTCTTCCTTGGCTGCGCTGGCCGCGCCAAGCCTGGTGCGGAACGCGCCCTCGATTTAAAGCCGGACGATAACATTCAGCCTAATCCCTTAGCCCAAAGCCCTAACCGGCCGGGGAACCCCGCCAACCCAAGCTATGCGGTTTCAGGCTTTTGCCGGCCTTGCTCAATGGTTAAAGAAATTGTCGTTATTGGTAACATTCTGCTCCCTGGATATCTAAGTGATTTCTGCATATGAACCCGAAACTGATAAACAAAAATCGACGAGATAGCCATGGCAGGCCACACGGACCTAGAAAAAGCAGTTGAAGCCGGCAGCACGGCAAAATGGCCTTAAATGCCAAAGGGAGGACTCCGGCCACATGCGAGAACCGGACACTACGCGTATATTGGCATTAGCTCGTCACCCGGCGCCCTCTCCCACCACTACAACCGGTGCCCGGTGGGCAGGGCAAGTCGCTGCTGTCGCGATGCCGCTCTGTTACTCCAGTCCGCGAGGCGTCGTCGCCATCAACGTATTGAAGCTGGACCGAAGGTCGACAATCATATATAACACGGCATAACGTATATGAACGTAAGCATCAAGGCTGCGCAGCATGAAACTTGTTACCTTTCGCACGGGTCAGTCCCAGAAAATAGGCGCCGCCACGAACGATGGCGCCTACATCTTCGACCTCACTTCCGCCTCGCGAGGCGACAAGCGATTTGAGTCTATGCTGGCTCTGATCGACGCCGGGGAGGCTGGCCTCGACGAGGCGCGCCGCCTCTTCTCCAACGCAGGCTCCGAATCCGCCTTCCTCTTGCCCTTCAAGAGCCTAACACTGCTTGCGCCGCTGCCCGAGCCCCGGCAAATGCGCGACTTCTCGACATTCGAAACACATCTCAGGCAAGCCAAAGCCGGCATGGACCGCATCGAGCTGCGGAAAAAGGGCGACGAGGCCGCGGCGAGGGCTGTCGTGCCGCCGGCCGGCATCCCTCCAATCTATAAAGCGCAACCGGTATATTACCTCACCAACCGGTTCAGCGTTGCCGGACCGGATGCCATCGTTCGCTGGCCCCGCTACAGCGCGCTGATGGATTTCGAGCTGGAATTCGGCATCGTCCTGGGCAAGGCAGGCCGTGACGTGCCCGTGTACCGCGCCCGGGAGTATATTTTCGGTTACGTCATCTACAACGACTTCTCCGCCCGGGACACACAGCACACCGAGATGGCGGGTTTGATGGGACCGGCAAAGGGCAAGAGCTTCGATGGCGGCAACGTTCTCGGCCCCTGGCTGGTAACCGCCGACGAGATCGCCGACCCCTACAAACTCGCCATGTCCGTTCGCGTCAATGGAGAAACCTGGGCCAGCGGCACCTCCGCGGATATGCTGTTCACCTTCGAGGAACTGATCGCCTATGTCTCGCGCGATGAAACGATCCATGCGGGCGAGTTCTTCGGCTCGGGCACAATGGGCAATGGCTGCGGCCTGGAGCTGGACCGCTATCTGAAGCACGGCGACGCCGTCGAGCTTGAGGTCGAGAGACTTGGAATATTGCGTAACCGGGTGCATGGGCCAGATGCGCCGGCGGGAGGCATGGCATGAGACTCATCGACATATCGGTTGCCATCGACAACACCACGCCCGCCGATCCGCTGCCGCTTCGCCCTTCGATTACCTACATCGGCCACAAGCAAGGCGCTCAGGACCTTGCCGGTATCTTCGCGGGCCTCTCGCCCAGCGATCTACCGGACGGCGAAGGCTGGGCCGTCGAGGACGTGAAACTGACCACCCACAGCGGAACGCATCTCGATGCGCCCTGGCATTTCCATTCCACGATGAACGGGGGCGAGCGCGCCTGGACAATCGACGAGGTGCCGCTCGACTGGTGCTATCAGCCAGGCGTGAAGCTCGATTTCCGCCACCTGCCGGATGGCTATATCGTGACGGCGCGGGATGTCGAAGCCGAACTGGTCCGGATCGGGCACACGCTGAAACCGCTTGAGATCGTGGTGGTCAACACCTCCGCTGGGGCGGCCTATGGCACGCCGGGCTATCTCGCGCGAGGCTGCGGCATGGGGCGGGAAGCGACACTCTATCTCCTTGAGCGGGGCGTGCGTGTTACCGGAACCGATGCCTGGAGCTTGGACGCGCCCTTCGGCTTCACCGCGCAGCGCTACGCAGAGACGAAGGATGCCAGCCTTATCTGGGAAGGGCACAAGGCCGGGCGGGACATCGGCTATTGCCACCTCGAAAAGCTCACCAACCTCGATAGCCTGCCTGCCTCCGGCTTCCTGATCTCCTGCTTTCCCGTGAAGATCGAGGCCGCGTCCGCTGGCTGGACGCGCGCGGTGGCAATCCTCCCGGACTAGGCGTTGCGCTAAGGCAAGCAGGAGACGGCGGTTCTGGAAGATAGGACTGCCGTCTAAGCGAACCGGCCGTAATGCGGGCGGGTTAGGCCTGTGTCTTTGGGACTGCCGCGAGCTGCAATGCGACGCCATACCGAAACTCCTGGCACTCAAAAGCACCCATTTTGATAGCCGATGGGGGCTTTTCCAATTTGAACTAATTGTAACAGATGCACCTTACGGAGGGGTTAAGCGAAAAAGTCGTCACAAGTCTTTGATAGACAAAGCAATTGCAATCCGTATACGACATAATTATGGTAAAGCCACAATATTTAACGGGATTTTTGAAAGCAAGAAATCGACATGAATCGAGCAATTTTTTGCAGAAATCGCCCTGTTTGGCGCATCGCGATTCCGCGTTAACCCTGTTTCGTTAACGAATGTGGCAGCGCATACGGCCGGTAAGGCCAGCCGCCATAATCGCGACACATTTGCCCCTGGGCGTTGTCTGAGGGCAGCGCATCGCCCCCCATGGTCTTCCCCCCTTTTTCCGGCGCGCCGCATCCTGTGCACGCAAGCCGATTGCCCGCTTACCTGACAATGGCGGGTTCGTGAGCGCGGACGCCGCCAGGAGCAAACCAGCTCCTCAAAGGGCGTTATGGGTCGGGAGCGGATATCGTCCATAGCGAATACTACGCCCGCACCACCTCTGAAACCGGAAACTGCCTTTAATGCATCAAAATCGGGTATTGCTATGCTTGAGCTGGACACGCCGAGGCTCAGCTGGGCGGGTTGACACCATGCGGGATGCTCTTAAACAGGGAGATAGGCAGGCCGACAATAGCAAGAATAAAGCCCCATAGGCCAATGTCCGCCCCATATCGAACAGAAAAAGAGGCGTCACCTTGAATGGCGGTGAATCCTGCGAGCATGTCACCGAGAGGTAGGAGAATGCTAACGCCGAGCATGAAGAGTGTAAGTAAGACCTGCGTAATGTATTTAAGGTTACGCGTACGATATAATCGTTCCACAAAGGTAGCCAACAAATACAATGAAATAACTGATAGCGCATAATGCAAAGTAAATCTGGTTACTTGACTGCCTGCATAACTGGATATATTAAACATATCGTCCTTAAGTATTGAAAAAAGAGCATCAACTTGATCCGGCGATTGCCCCCTTACTGTAAGAGTGCGATTATCATCACTAAGAAATATAAATATTTCCTGGATGGGAGCTGATGAGTTATACCCCATCCCAACAAAATAACTAAATCGATCAATAATTTTCGGCAGCCTGTTACGATCATTATCAAATTCATGGCCTTTTATAGTAACGACAAGTTCTTCTCTTGATAATTCCAGTTTTTCTATGAAAGCTGGTGCAGAAGAGTTTGCCTCCTTCATAAAAGACGCAGATCTATTGACTACGCTTTGTAGTTGTGAAAAGGATATTCTCAATGGCGGTAAAACAATGGATTTGCTATAATCAGCTTCCGCATAGGCTGCTGCCGACTGAAATTCAAGAGTCACCGCAATGACAAGTATTCCAGCCAAGGCTAGCGCTGCCTGGAGAAATACCGTTCTGGCAAAGTGCATCATTGTTGCCTCAGTCGATAGAACTACGATTGCCGTGCAGCCGGGTACGGACGAAAATAGACATGAGCATGCAAAAAGCCATGAGTTCGAATGCCCAAGCAGGAGTAGGACAGCCCTCGCGCGCCGGGCTAACAGATGGTAGCCCGGCGCGGTCGCGCTCACGCGTCACGTACACTACAACCCGCGGCACGCAGAAGTGAAAGCGACCTTCTTCCTGCGCTCTATGTGCAGCGTCGAAGTTAGCCGTTTCGCCTCACGCATGGGCAACAATCTTACATCATCAGCTGCTCGGCCGAAAGCAACGGGGCGGTACGGGCCTTTTTCGTATAGCTCGGCTTTGGAGTCCACGCAAGAAGGGCAGCGCCCCTTTCCACGTCTTGGGCTACTGGTCGGGGGGAGTATTCGCTTCGCTGTGGGGCGATTCTAGCTATATTCTATTCGGATGGAAGCATGAATCCAAGTATCCGGCTCGCAATATTGTTTGAGTTGGTTGCATATTTATTCGTTACACTCGGATGCCTTAGGGCGTATTTGTAGTGATTCCTTCTATATCAGATGCGGCCCCAGACCTTGTGCTAGAAAAGCGAATTCAAGAGTGTGCCGCAAGAAGAAGGATATACCGCATTAGTTTATTTTGGACGATTTTCGTGACCTTCGCCTTTATCGTTACCCTTGGAATTCACGCCGCCGTCCGCAGCTAGCGGTGAAGACAAAATGAAAGAGCCCATGCGGGAATTGCGCTGCATTAAGCCGAAAAAGGACTAGGCAACAAACAGTTCCAGTCACTCCTGCTTATCCCCTGGCAGGAGAAACTCCTGCCGGATAACCCAATCGTCTGGAATCGGCCTACAGCCCCTCAATTAAATTAAATACTTGAGAAGCTCGCGATTGCCTCGCGCGGTCGTGGCCCAGCTCCAGACCTTTGCTCTCCCCTGCAAATACTGGCGCCGGCTTAGCCAGCGGTTCGTGTTGACCGCAACTGCACGCCCGGCGAGGGCTGGACGCTTCGCCGGGCGGCTGAAAGCCGGCGGATTCCGTGAAGCCTTAGTGGCGCCTGAATACATGCCTGCAGTCTACGCTGAGCTTCCAAACATTAGCTCTGAGACAAGCGACGATGCGCTTTTCATCCGGAACCGCTGCTTCGCAAAGTCTGTGAACGTCGGGTGTGCATGCTTCTTGCGCAGACTTCGTTCCGCGATGTCTGTTACCCTGATCCTCCGCAAATGCGTTCGCACCGCCGAAACCGAGCGCGCCGGCAAGTATGATTGAAGCTATGGTCATCCGTATCATAAGCGATTCCTCTGTCTGGTCCTTTTCGCAGCGGACACCGGACTCTGTCCGGTCCGAGTCCGGTGCTGACTTTACCGCCGGATTTATACAATTTTTCGTGGCTTGGCCCAACAGGTGGTGCCGCCGCGCCGCCCATCCGGCCGTCAACTGGGCCGATGGCAGCCTAGCTCGATTTCCCGGGAGGGCGGAGCATAATCGCTCGGCAGCCCTACATCCCGCGAGATGTTATCGTTTATGTAATTCCTTCATGTCTTGGATCGCACGCGCTTCAGACGCCTCTTCAATTAAGAGGCGTACCGATTTAGGATCGTCATTGAGATATACTTTGATAATTCGATAGTAGTGTTTGGTATTGGCTCCCGCAATGGCAATACTGTTCCGCGTCATAGGTAAAGACAAAAACCCGGTCCGAAAAGAAATGACGTGATTGCCGATAGGAACTTGTGCCGTGATATAATCACCGCTTAACATCACGCCGATTTTTTTGTCATCTACATAGATCTCCATGTCTGGCGTTAAGCTGTTGAGCCATCCAAACCCATCTCTTTGCCAATACAAGTAAATCTGCGCGACGCCAGCAGAACTTTGACGGAGAGTGCGTGGCAATTCCTTTTTTGCCCCAACAGACCCACCTTGCGTGCCATTTGAATCTGCAGAGGCGAGCGCTGACGATAAGGAAATCGAGATCAAGACTGTAATTAGTCGAATAAACACAATCGTGCCCCCTGCCGTCAGTGACCTTGGCGAGCATATAAAAAAACTCCGTGTCTACAATGTGTTTCGTGCACTTATAAAGCGCCCAGGCGGACATCGAAGTGATCTCAACTAGCGCTCCTTTGCAGCGGGTCGTATAGGGCAGGAAAGACCGGAATTTGCGGCCCGGGAGCGGCTGGCCTTATGGGGCAAAATTCAGCCCACTGGCCGCTCACGCCTGGGAAGGCCATGCGTTGGGACGGCGGCCAGCCGTTGTTTGCTTCGGCGCGATCCCCCGGGGTCCGGGCGCGGCCGGTCAGGCCGGCTCTCACCGGGAGATCGCGCCAATTCCTTAGCGGGTGGCCAAAGCTGCCGCCGCGAGAGGCTCCGCCGGTGCGGCCTCTCTCTGACCTGTCCGCACTAACTGGGCAATCGCGAGCGCCACGGCCAGAGTGACCAGCGCGACCGGAGCCAAATAGGTCAAGACCTGTCCGACGGTCATGCCGCTGGACAAAAGCAGGCCGGCGGCGAACGGCCCTGCCATCGTGCCAATGCGCCCGGCTGCGACCACGTAACCGACGCCAGTCGCGCGGATCGCCAGGGGATAGCAGGGCGGCGCGAAGGCATAGATCAGCGTCTGCCCCGTCGTAACCCCGGCCCCGAGCATAAATCCGGCGATGGCGCCGCCAAGCAGATCGATTGGCATTCCACCCAGATAGGCCAGTCCAGCGGCAAGCGAGAGGTATCCGATGACCGGAACGGAGAAAACATGCTTGCGGTCGAGAGCATAGCCCACGCTCAGCGCGGCCAAGGTAGAGCCAAGGTTATAAAGCATCTGGATGGTGAACGCGTCGCCATCCGCGATACCTTTCGCCTTCATGAGCGAGGGCAGCCACATGACGAGCAGGTACATGGTGCCTAACGTCAGAAACGCTGCCAGCCACATCGCCAAAGTGGTGGCTGCCTTGCCAGAGCCCAGAATATCGTTCCAGCCGGCCTTGGGGGCGTGGGGCGCCAGGGAAGCTGCCGGCCTTGAACTGGGCAGCCAAAACGCCATCGCGAGCGCGACCGCCACCGGTAGAACGCCGCCGATATAGAAGACTTGCTTCCATCCCGCCACCAGCCCCGCGGCCAGAATCCCCGCCGCCGCCATGCCGCCGAGAGAGATCGCCGAGTAGGTAACGCCGATCCATCGCCTCTTCTGCGAGGCTGGGCTGTGGTCGCTGACCAGGGCGAGAATAGGCGGCAACGAGGCGCCGAGCCCCGCTCCCGTCAGGAAGCGCAAAGCCACCAGTGCCTCGAAGCTGGGCGCGTAGGGGGTCAGGAAACAGAAGAGGCCGAAGGTCAAGGTGGAAGCGATAATCACCGGCTTATAGCCGAACCTGTCCGAGAGCAGCCCGCCGATTGCCGTGAACAGCAGGGAGCCCAGCGCGCTCGCGGAAAAAAAGGCACCGATCTGGCTTGGCTTGAGCCCGAAGTCGGGCACCAGCCTTGGTGCGGCGACTCCGGCGGCCTGAATGTCGAAACCTTCAAGCATGATGACGATGAAGCAGAGGAACACGACGCGCAGCGTCTGCAGATCCTTCAGTTGATTTCTGTTTCCTTCCATACATGTCGCCGCATCCGCGGCGCTCCCTGTTAGTTGTTATCGTTGTTCATTAGGGCTTTTGCCCTTTGCCTATGGCGCCCCGGCGCCCTGATCCGCCGTCATTGCAACGGCGGCATCCACACATAGTCCTCCCGCAGGACCGCATGCCGTGGGCGGCCCTGTCCGTTTTCTGTTGCTTTGTTCTGTTGGCGGCGCCGGCGAAGCGCCTGTTAGCTTCGTGCCTCTGGCGAAAACGCGCCCAAGGTCAGATTCAGATGCTGTTCCAATGCCTTGCAGGCGGCATCGGCATCAGGACCGAGTGCAAGATCGGCTAACGTCTGGTGCAGTGCGATCGCCCGGGCCGGGTCCAATCCATTTGCATGCATCACCCGGCGGTAGCGGTAAGCCTGGTCGTAAAGCGCGCTCTGCAATTCGTTCAGCCGCACCGAACCACAGCCCGCAATCAGTGCCTGATGGAACGAGCGATGGGCCGCGTCATACTCCTGATTGCCCTCCAGAATGGAACTCGCCGGAGCGATTGATGACCCGCTTAAGGCGGTGCGCCGCCAGGACAAGATTGTCCTCCCAATCGCCATTCCGCCGCTCCATGCATAAGCGAAGAGCGCCAGTTTCAATAATGCATCGTGTCCGGACGATATCGGCAAGGTCGTCCCGGCTGATGGGGGCCACGCGAAAGCCTCTATTGCCGGAAACCGTCACGAGCCCCTTCGCTACGAGGCGTGAAAGTCCCTCGCGCAAGGGCGTGGCGCCAATGCCAAACCGCTCCTCTAGCGCAGGAAGTGTAAGCCTGGCATCGGGCTCCAACTCGCTGCGGACGATTGCCTGCTGCAGGATGGACTCGGCCTGGCCGGCGAGTGTGCCGGCAGCCTGCACATCGGCCTCTTCCACATGCCCCTTTATTGAAAGCCGCGCCATATGCAGACCTCCCTTGGTGCAGTTTTATCACACCAGCGTACCGGATTTTGTTACGAAGCCGAAGCCCGTTGACACATCAGTAATGCATTTCATATTTTCATGTCAAGTTCATATATGATACGCACTTTCGCATAATATGAACTAAGCAATATGCAGAAGTGCCGCTCGAATGGGTTCGCGAGCGAACATGGGCAACTCGCAGCGTCCCGCGAACCGGCGGGCGCGGCGTCTGGGAGAGGAAACGAAGGAATGTGGAGTGAGTTTTGGACGCGCCGCTCAAGCGGGCGCGATGGAGTGGTGCGCGCTGCCAGGGCTACCATTTGCATTGCCGCGGGAGCCGCGGCAGCGCTATCCCCAGCAGCTTCCTTGGCGCGCGAGCCGGGTACTGGCGACACCTTCGCCCCGGGCAGCACCGTAAATCTCCCCGTTGGCGAACTCCCCCCCGGAGTTTCGATGACCAACTATTTCACCTACTTCGCTGGCAGTGCGGTGGACGCCCACGGTAACAAGACGGGAACTGACATCTCGTTTGAGGCTTACACGCTACAGGTCTTCTGGAACCCCAACCTCAAAATCCTGGGGGCTAATTACGGCGCCTACATTCTCCAGCCGCTCGTGGATCTGCAGCTGGATAACAAGAGCAACCTCCACCTTCCGGCGTTGGGCAAAGCCACCGGCTTTGCGGCAGCAAACACGTTGATCACGCCGGTCAATCTATCCTGGACCCTGGCGCCACACCTATATTTCTCAACCGGCGCCGGTTTTTACGCCCCAACCGGCGATTACAAGAGCCCCTCGAATAATCTGGCGGTGTACACCGGCGCCAATTTCTGGACGTTCCAGCCGGAGATGGGGCTCAGCTACTTCAAGCCGGGGCCCGATGGCTACAACCTTTCCCTGCACGCTCTTTACAATATAAACAGCGAGAACGAAGACACGAAATACCGGTCCGGCGATCAGCTTTTCCTGAACTGGACCGCAACAAAGTCGTTCAGCGGGTTCACTGCTGGCTTTGTAGGCTACTATACCAAGCAAACGACCGCAGACACCGACTACGGGCATGCTTATCAACCGCCGATTCCAGGCCTTCCCCTCATCGATGTCACGAGCAAGCCTGAGAGGCTTGGTTTGGGTGCAACCGTTGGCGGAAAGATCGGTCCAGCCATCTGGGATCTTTCATACATGAAAGACGTCCATGCTGTTAGCGACGTCAAAGGCGATACGGTCCTGCTGCACGTCCGGTTCATCGACATGCTGGCAGATGGGAAGCAGCCCTTGCCGCCCCTAAAGTAGTACCTCAAGTTCTTCGGCTTCGCCCTGCGGCTTCGGCCGCAGCGGCTCTGAAGCATATATTAATGGCGCAGCTCATTTCCTAGCGGAAGAGTGACGGCTGGCCACCTCTGACGGCTACTACTATGACGCTTGCAAAGCATCCAGAACAACTGGCCGAGGGTGGAGATCATGGTCCGCGGCGACAGCCATTATGCTGCGCCAGAAGTACTTGACCTGCTTGAAGAAAAACGCTGCGGCTATATCCTCGGCCTTTCCGCCAACGCCCGCCTCGCTAAGATGGCGCGGCCCTGGGCCGAGGACGCCGCCACACGCCGGGCGCTGTCGAAGAGGGAGAAGGTGCGGCGCTTTCAGCAGACGGCCTATCAGGCCGGAAGCTGGTCGAAATCCCGTAAGATCGTCGCCCGCGCCGAGGCCACCGGTATGGGTAGCGACGTGCGCTTCGTGGTGACGAACCTGCCGGGCACGGCGAAGGTGCTTTACGAGAAGGTCTACTGCGCGCGCGGGCGCATGGAGAACATGATCGGAGGAATTCCGAAATGGACATGAAGCTCTATACCCGCTCGGACCGGACCTCCTGCCATCGCTGGGAGGCCAACCAGTTCCGTCTCTTCCTGCACATGGCCGCCTACTGGCTGCTGCTCTCGCTGAGGGCCGCCGCCCCCAGGCGCTCGCTGTGGCGCACGGCAACTTTCGAAACTCTCCGGCGCGCCTTCCTCAAAATCGCCGTGCGCGTGGAGGAACTCAAGAGCCGCATCAAGGTCGCCTTCCCCTCGGCCTATCCGCACGCGCCAGTGCTCGCGCTCCTTGCCGGCACCATGACCGCTCGAAGTCCTTGAGCCTTGCGGCAAGTGCCGCGTGAGCCCCGATCCCCAATTCTCAACGCGTTGAAAAGTCCACTCACCAACCCGCCGTCAACCCGGCCGATGGCGCATGCCTGAGGCCGTCCATGGCCAAGCTCGGTGAATAATTGAGGCTAGCGGATCTCCCGCTCTTGGTCCGAAAGCCGGCGGCGCAGAACGGTGCTGTCCTCAGCACCTGTTCGCGAGGCGGGGAGCGTGAGCGCGTCCGCAAGACGCCTGCCGGTTTGGCGCCATTCCGCCACCAGGTCCTGCTGGTGGCGCAGAAGGTCCGCCAAAGGGCCTGTTCCCTTGGCCTGACGCGCCGCCATTTGCGAGAGTGCAACCGCAGCGATTTTCTGGTCTGCCCATTGCGCGGCCTCGAATGCCTCGGCAAGCAGCGCATCCCTTTGTTCTGGCTGCTCAGCGCTCAGTTCATAGACGGCGGCCACAAGATCGAGGAAAACATAGGCGCCGCGGCCATCGGGCTCTGCACTTTGGGATGAATGCTCCGCGTCGAGCGCGTGCCTTTCAATGCCCGCCGCCCGGCGCAGCAGTCGGACCGCTTCAAGCGAGTTGCGCCGCTGCATGGCGAGGCGGCCGAGTGCATCCAAGCCATAGGCTGCATCGCGGCTGTCCTCGCCATAAAACGTAACTCCCCAGGAGGGGGGTAAGTCAGGAATAGCACAGCGGCGGCGTTTTCCCTTGAGGATAAGTTGCTTTGCGCTGTGACGGCGCCCCGAACAATGATTCACGCTCTTTATGGAGCACGCGGATCAGCCCTCACAGTCTCAGGCGATTGAAGCCCTGCTGGCGATTATCGGGGAACTGCGAGCGGTCAACGAAGCGCAGCGCAAAGAGATTGCGGCGCTTTCAGCGCGCGTGGCTGAACTTGAGCGCCAGCTCGGACTGAATAGCTCCAACAGCGGCAAGCCGCCATCGAGCGATGGATTAAACAAGCCGCCGCGCACCGGCAGCCTGCGGGAGAAAACCGGCAAAAAATCCGGTGGCCAGAAAGGCCACAAAGGCGAGACGCTGGCACAGACCGGAACACCGGACCGGGTGGTCAACCATTATCCTGAGATTTGCCCGCACTGCGGAGGGCTGCCGGATAAGACGGCAAGCCTTGGCTACCGGCCGCGGCAGGTCTTCGATGTGCCGGAACCTCAGCCGCTACAGGTGACGGAGCACCGGGCGCATATCTGCGGCTGTCCGGATTGCGGGGCTCAAACTGAGGCGGCCTTTCCGGAGGATGTGACGGCGCCTGTGCAGTATGGGGCGCGGATTACGGCGCTGGCTGTCTATTTGCGAAACTGCCAATTCATCCCCGAAGACCGCTTGGCCGCGCTGCTGAAGGATGTTTTCGGGATTGAGATTTCAACGGCAACCATCGCCGCGATGGAGCATAGGAAGGCGGAAGAACTCGCTCCAGTGGCTGAGGCCATCGCCAAAAAGGTCAAGGAAGCGCCCGTCAAGCACATGGACGAAACGGGCTACCGCGTTGGCGGCCTGACACTTGCGCTCAAGTAGCGCGCCGTGCGGTAGCGCGCCGCTAGATGGCTGCATGTGGCTGCCACGGTGCTTTTGACGTTCTACCGGACCTCCGCCAAGCGCGGCGCCTTGCTGGCGGATGTTATTGGCATCATCGTGCACGATCACTGGAAGCCGTATTTTACCATGCCGGGCGTCCTGCACGCCCTTTGCAGTGCGCTCAAGTAGCGCGCCGCTAAAGATGCCCATCATTTGCGCGAGCTCAAGGCCCTGATGGAAATCGAGAAGGAAGCCTGGGCTTTCGCCATGTACCGCTTCCTGCGCCAGGCCTGCCACGCCGTGAACCTTGCAAGGCGGAAGGAAATGGCACTCAATCCGCGCTTCGCCGCCTGGCTTGCCGCCCGCTACGATCGCATCGTGGCTCAAGGGCTGGCGTTCCACGAGGCGCAGCCGCCGCCGGAACGGCCAAACGGGGGCAACGGAAAAAAGCCGCGCGGCCAGAAGCGCCGCCGGACAGGGCACAACCTGCTTCTGCGGTTGCAAAACCGCAAGGAAGACGTCCTGCGCTTTCTTACAGATCCAAGCGTGCCTTTTACCAACAATCTGGCCGAACGGGACCTGCGCATGATGAAGGTCCGCCTGACCCTCCTGGGGAGTTACCTTTTTTTTAAGGGTCCGTCCATTCCATCATGGGCGCGACGCAGAACTTATGTGGCTGGTTTTGCTGCATTCAAAATCGGCTGCTTGTGCCAAGCGGCTTTCGCTAAGGCGTTGAAAGGGGGCTCTTCAGCATCCGCAAGGGTATGCCGGTTCGCGAGGCTGCGCGCAACCGCGGCAACCGTGCCAGCCCGGCCGTAGCACTCTTTGCTTGTTTTTCAGCCATGGATGAGGCAAGCGCATTGCACCACCAAGAACAAGCTGCGGGCTGTAGAAATAGATGACCTCCAATTTCGCCGGTGCCGGCAAGAAAACAGTGCTCGTCGCGGGCGGCGCGGGCTACATCGGCTCCCACGCCTGCAAAGCCCTTTCAAAGGCGGGCTATCTGCCTGTGACCTACGATAACCTCGTCTACGGTCACGAATGGGCGGTAAAGTGGGGTCCGCTTGAGCTTGGCGACATTTTGGACCGCCGCCGGCTGGATGAGGTCATCGCAAAATACCAGCCGCAAGCCATCATGCATTTTGCCGCGTTCACCTATGTAGGGGAATCCGTCAGCGATCCGGGCAAATATTACCGCAACAATGTCGCGGGCTCGCTCAATCTTATCGAAGCCGCGCGCGATCACGGCATCGGCAGCTTTGTGTTTTCGAGCACCGCCGCCGTTTACGGAATTCCAGACCGGATGCCTATCGTCGAGGAGATGCCGCAGCAGCCCGTCAACCCTTACGGCGTTTCCAAATCCATGGTGGAGCGCATGCTGGCGGATTTCGGTCAGGCGCATGGGCTTAGATCGATTGCGCTTCGATATTTCAATGCGGCCGGCGCCGATCCTGAAAACGAGATTGGCGAGGATCACGATCCCGAGTCGCATCTGATCCCCATCGTTCTCGATGCCGTCTCCGGCCGGCGGCAGACGATCACCGTCTTCGGCACCGATTACGATACGCCCGACGGCACCTGCCTGCGCGACTATATCCACGTCAGCGATCTTGCGGACGCACATGTGAAGGCGCTTGAGGCTCTGCGGTCGGGGGCGCCATCGGGGGCGTACAACCTCGGAAATGGCCGGGGCTTCTCCGTGCGAGAGGTTATTTCAGCGGCTGAGAAGGCGACTGGGCTGAAAGTGCCGGTCGTATTCGGGGCACGGCGCCCAGGCGACCCCGCCCAGCTCATCAGCGACGCCACCAAAGCGCGTGAGGCGCTCGGCTGGCAGCCGAAAATCGCCGGGCTAAGCGAAATCTTAAGCACAGCCTGGGCTTGGCATCAGCGCAAGTCTGCCTGAGCCGGGCCGGTGCGCGCGGTTCAGCGGTAGCCGACGTGCCGGAAGCTCCCTTTTGCGAAGCCGCCGGAGAGGACGAAAGCTATTGCGCTGGCCGTGGAAACGAACGGTCTTGTTAACTCGCGCAGCATCCTTTGGCGTATGGACAGGCGCGACTTCCGTTTCTTGCTTTGGATCGTGCTCTGAAGGTCGGGCGAAAGGGCGTCCGGACTGGTAATTTCCCGCTCTTGGACACAAAGAGCTGGGACCATTTGATAAATCTTGAACGCTCTATCGGCGAGGATGTCTTCGAATAAAATATGATCGATGGGCCGTGAGATTATCGTGGTCCGGTCCAATAGAATGCGGGCGGCCTCACGTCCGATGATGTAGCCCGCGGCTCCCAGGTGCGTGGAAAGCAGCGGCAGTAAAGCCCGCGCCCCGAATTCGCTCTTTTGCGGTCCAAGGAAGAGTTTCCGTCGGCTAAGGGCTTCAATTTTCACGATGCTGGCATCGCTGGGCACCCAGCTGGCATTCCCGGCAAATTCAGCGAAATCTGGGCTCAGGACGACGTCGTCCTCAAGGACGCAACAGTGCTGCGCACCGCTTGCCAGAAGCCGCTGCCAAGCCGCATTGTGGCTGAGTGCCACGGCAAGCTCGTATCGCGTCAGTTCCTCGGCGCGCACCGGTACTTCTCCCACCCGGCGCTCGGGTCCGCTAAGGTTCCGGCCTTCGACGGCCGGCACACGCTCAAACGCGGCCCCACCCAGTTGCGCGGCCATGCGCGCCATTCTCGCGGGCTGCCGGTCGAGGTTGATTACGTAGGTCTGCATGCGTACCCGTTCATGCCGCCAACCTGAGCGATGCCCTAAATCGCGGTTGCAGCGCGATGAATTTGCTCCAGCCTCAAAGCCCGGCCTTGGCGGCGACTATAAATCAACAGGCGGCATACGCAACTATCTGGCACACTCATGTCTGGCGCGCTTGCCTGCTCCGCTCGACATCGCCGGCGCCCAAATGCGAAATGCGCGCACTGCATTTGTGAGGATTGGCACCTATGCCTGCGCATGCCAAAGGATGCTATGCTGATCGCGGATGACTTGAAGCGCAGGTGTGTCACGGGAATCGGCGCCCAGATGAGCAGGTCAGACTGGAATACATTCGATGAACTTCCCGAGGCTGTACGGGAAGCCCTGCGCAATGCGGAGCATGATTGGCCGGCGGCTGTCATCAAGGCATATATGGAACGGGGCTACGATACCGCGGACCTCATCGAGCTAATTACGGCATTGGACCGGGGGGAACGGCCCAAGCTGTCCGCAACCTAAGACTGCGGTCACTCGCGCCGCGGCACGCCGACGGCTAAATCGCCTCGGGCACTATCGCGATGGCGCCACACGGGCATTCCTGGGCCTTGCAGTAATCGTAATTGAACTCGAAGCCCCTGCCGGGCGGTATCGCATTGCCCTCCTTGAATTCCTCTCACTCGCCCGGTGCTTCTGGCTGGCTTTTTATTGGATCGTAGGGCTCGCCGGGATCACAATGGATACGGATGCGAAAGTCGTCAAGCGCAACCTTTGGTAGAGTGCAATGAGCTGCGTTCTAGTTTGCCGCGGCAAAAGCCCCCCTCACCCAGCCCTCTCCCCATGGGGAGAGGGAGTCCCTGAACTGCTCTCGGCGCGGGGACGGCGGTACGGTCAGCGGCGGCCCGAGCCCGTCCGTTCGAGGTGGCGCTTCAGCGAGGCTTCCGCATTCGTGTAGGGCTCCTGGTAGGCCACGCTCCAATAGCGCAAATCCTCGATTCGGATCGGCTCGCCCGTCACCGAGCAGCGCACAAAGCTGCCGTTCTTGAGCACCTGGAATTCTCCATCGAGGTACCGGATTTTGGCCTCTTGACCGAATACGAAGGGACGCTCGATGCGATTCATGCTCTTTTCCGCGCCTTACAGAAGACTGCCCTGGCTGCCGTCGTCTTTATTGACGGCGCCGGCCCGGCGGGGGCTTGCGGAACTTCTGCGCTCCGATGCGTGCCGGTCTTCGGCATCCTCGCCAGATCTTGCTGAAACGTGACCATCCGCAAACTCGATGTCAAGCCGGGTTGCGGATTTTGCCGCGTCCGCGCGCCGGATTACGTGCCCATCGGCGCCGCGGACGAGCGCAAAGCCACGGTCGAGCGCGCTTTTGTGGCTCAAAGTCCGCAGGAGCTGCGACAGCGAGGCCGCCTCGATGGCCTTGCGCTTCAGCATGTTCCCGACACCCTGTCCGGCCCGCGCCATGAGGGACTGGAGCCGTTCGCGCTGGCGCGCCGCTGGCCCGGCCAGCAAGACCGGTTGCAGCCGTGCGGCCCGGTCGTCGAGACGGTCGCGCTTCTTCGCTGTGTTCAAGCGGAATGCGCGGATGGCGCCCTCCCCGGCGCGTGCGAGCCTCTCGGCGGAGCGGCCCAAGGGTGCCGAAACAAGACGCGGATTGAGCCGCACAGTGCGTTCGGAAAGACGGTCGCGTTTCTTCGCCGTGTTCAAGCGAAATGCCCGGATGGCTCCTTCCCCCGCGCGCGCCAGCCTCTCGGCGGAGCGATCCAGTGGCGTGGAAACAAGGCGCGGATTGAGGCGCACGGCGCAGCGCTCGAACTTGCCCCGCGAGCGGTCGCTGAAATGGCGCAGCGATTGGCCGAGCCGGGCACCGGCCGTATCGAGGCGCTGACGCGGGATGGCAAGCAGGTTTTGCGGGCGCGGCAAACCGCGTTCCGCCCCCCGGAACTCGGCGCGAAGTCCTTCGAGCTGGCGGCGGATGCCATGCCTCGCGCGGCCGATGCATTCGGAAAGCCGTAAGGTGAGGTCGGAATGCTTAGGCACCGCCCATTCCGCCGCTTTGGTCGGCGTCGGTGCGCGCGCATCCGCGACCAGATCGATCAACGTCCAGTCGGTTTCGTGCCCAACGGCTGAGATAAGCGGGATCGCGCTTTCGGCCGCCGCGCGCACAACCGCTTCCTCATTGAAGCCCCAGAGGTCTTCGAGGCTGCCGCCGCCGCGTGCCACAATGAGCAGATCCGGCTTCGGAAAGGGGCTCAGCGCATCGGCGGCGTTGAAGCCGCGGATGGCGGCTGCCACCTCCGCGGCGCAAGTCTCGCCTTGGACGCGCACCGGCCACACGATCGCATGCGTCGGGCAGCGCTCGGTGAAGCCGTGCAGCATGTCGCGGATCACCGCGCCTGTGGGCGAGGTCACAATCCCCACCACCTGCGGCCAGAAGGGCAGCGGCTTTTTGCGTGCCTCGTCGAACAGCCCCTCGGCGGCGAAGCGCTTCTTGCGCTCCTCAAGCAACGCCATGAGCGCCCCGGCCCCCGCCGGCTCAAGCTGCTCGATGACGATCTGGTAGCTCGATTTGCCGGGAAAGGTCGTGATCCGCCCGGTGACGATGACCTCCAGCCCTTCCTCGGGCTTGAACTTCAGGTTCGAAAACACCCCGCGCCAGATCACGCCATCGATGCGCGCGCGCTCGTCCTTGAGCGAGAGATAGACGTGGCCGGAGCTATGCGGGCCCCGGTAGCCCGAGATTTCGCCCCGCAGGCGCACGAGGCCATACGCGTCCTCCACCGTCCGCTTGATCGCGGAGGAGAGTTCGGACACGGTGTATTCCGCGATGTTGGAAAGCGGCGGCGCTTGCATCTTCGCTAACATGACTCTGCCGGATCGTTATGTCCATGGCATGCAAACATGGCCCGATTCGGAAGCCGGGCGCGAGCTGAAAGGCCAGCGGTCACCGCCCGGAATTGGCTGCTAGCTCCAGCACATCCCCCGCCGAGGTTATGCAATTAGCCAGGGTGAACTTATCGAGGTGTTTTAGGAATGCCTCGCGCGCGCCGCTCAGCGCGAATCGCAGACGGCAACAGGGAAGAAGGCTGCACTGCCCCTCGGGCCGGAAGCATTCGGCCAGGGCTTGCTCCCTCTCCTGGTGCCGGACGATATCCCCCACGCTAATGTCCGCGGGTGGCTTGGCCAGCATCACCCCGCCCTTCACCCCTCGTATCGTCCGCAAAAGGCCCGCTTCCGTAAGCGATTGCACGACCTTCTGGAGGTGATTGCGGGAGACGGAAAGCTCGCGGGCAAGGGTCTCGGTGCTCAAATGCCGCTCCGGCTCCGCCGAGAGCCGCATCATCGTCCGCAAGGCTAAATCCGTCGAAAAGAGCAGCTGCATGATTTGGATTCCATTAAATTGGTATTGACATTACCACATTCATCGCTCAACGTAAATGGCATCTAGAATACCACTTTAAAGTGGATCGCCCTTGTGGAGAAACGAGCGATGACGCTGTCCCTTGCGTACCCATGTCCAGCAGACTTCGCGGAAGCCAGCGGCACGGACGCGTGGCTTTCTGAAAACGAAGAAACGATGCCCGAGGACACAGCAGGGATCGTCGCTTTCATCCTCCGCCGCTATCACAGCGTACACCGGCAGGAGCTTCCCGCGCTTATCGATCTCGCGGGCAAGGTTGAGAGCGCCCAGGCAGGCCATCCGCAGGCGCCAAAGAGCCTTGCGAAGCACCTGCAACGGATCGCAGAAGCGCTCGAAGTGCACATGCAGATAGAGGAGCATGTTCTGTTTCCAATGCTGGAGAGCGGCGGACCTCCCATGGTTTCGCACCCGATAGGAGCGATGCGCGCCGATCATGACGACCACACCTATAATCTCGCGGTTCTGACGGAACTTACGGGTGGCTTCCGGCCGCCGGAGGACGCCTGCACATCTTGGTTCCTCCTATACGACGGCCTTGCCAAGCTGACAGCCGACATAAACGAGCACATCCGCATCGAAAACGAGGTTCTGTTCCCGCGTTTCGGCGCGTGACCGGCTAAGCAGAGTTTCCCAAAAGTGGCCACCGGTTTTGGGACAAAAACTCTGCGAAAACAAAGGACTCTAAGCAAACATTCGTTGGCCGGCCAATGAATGTTTGCTTAGCGAATTAGCGCCTCCGGCGGCGGCACGCTTCGGTTAACCAAAGTCAAGAGGACGTGCGGCAAGATATGTTAGTAATAGCTCCTTCGCTTCTCAAGAGGTGTTTCAGCCTATGCTCATGCCCGTCGTTACACTCGGTGTTCCCCTCATGGACAAGGATCACGCCCATCTTGAAACGCTGCTGCTCAAGATAGACAGCGCGAGCGACGCGGCTCTCCCCGATCTGCTTCAGGAGATCGAGGCCGAGACGCGGGCGCATTTCGCCCGCGAGGAGGAGCTGATGCAATCCGCCGGCGTGCCCATCCTTCCTTGTCACATCGGTCAGCACGCGCAGTTTCTTTCCCAATTCGAACGCGGCCGCGACGCTGCGAAGCAAAACGGTTCGCGCGGCCTGCGCCATTTTCTCAGCACGGAGTTGCCAGCGCTTTTCCGCGATCATGTGGAAACAGTCGACCGGGTCACAGCTGGATTCCTTGTAACTCCCCAGGAGGGTCAGGCGATCCGGAGTTTTGCGATGAGCGCATCCGGGCTTTGCTGAAGAGTTTCGATGAGGCTCCAGCCTTGTTTTCTGGCGGTGGAGAGCACGGTGCGCAGTGTGGCGAAATTCCCGGCGCCGGTAGCAGTCCGGAAGCAGCCTGAGATTTTCTGCCTGACCTTCATCATGCGCAAATCTTGCTCGGCTTGATTGTTGGTGAAAGGCACACGGGGATCGGTGAGGAAGCGCAGGACATCGTCCTTGCGGCTTTGCAGGCGCAAGAGCAGGTTGTGCCCCGTGCGGCGGCGTTGACGTCCCCTTCGCTTACCTCCCTTTCCTGAGACGCGCGCGGGCGGCGGCTGGGCCTCGTGAAATGCCAGGCCCTGAGCCACAATGCGGCCATAGCGGGCCTGCAGCCAAGCGATGAAGCGCGGCTCCAGCGTCACCTCCTTCCGGCTTGCGATGTTTACCGCGTGACAGGCCTGGCGCAGAAAGCGGGACATGGCGAAAGCCCACGGCTCCTTTTCGATCTCCATCAGCGCCTTGAGTTCCCGCAGATGATGGGCGTTGCACAGCGCGTGGAGCACACCCTGCATGGTGAAATAGGGCTTCCAGTGATCGTGCACGATGACGCCAATGACATCCGCCAGGAGAGCGCCGCGCTTGGCCGAGGTGCGATAGAAGGTCAGCAAGACCGTCGCCGCCACATGCAGCCATTGGGTGGCACCGCCGATGCGGAAACCCGTTTCATCCATGTGTTTGACGGGCGCCTGCTTGACCTGCCCAGCGATGGCCTCGGCCACCGGAGCAAGCTCCTCTGCCTTGCGCTGTTCCATCGCGGCGATGGTGGCCGTCGAAATCCCGATCCCGAACAGGTCTTGCAGCAGTTCGGCCAGCCGGTCCTCGGGAATGAAATGACAGTTCCGCAAATAGACGGCCAGCGCCGCAACCCGGGCGCCGTATTGCACTGGCGCCGTCACGCCCTCTGGAAAACCGGCTTGGCAGTGTGCGCCGCAATCCGTGCAGGCGCACAGATGCGCGCGATGCTCCGTCACTGTAAGCGCCTGAGGTTCGGGCAGGTCCATCACCTGCCGTTTGCTGTGGGATATGCTCGCCGCCAAATCGGGCGCCCCGCCGCATCGCGGGCAGAGCACGGGATAATGATCGATCACCGCATCGGGCTTTTCTATTTGCCGCAGCGTCTCGCCTTTGTGGCCTCGCTGCCCGCCGGACTTCTTGCCCGATTTCTCCCGCAGGCTTCCTGTGCGGGCTGGTCTCTTCAATCCGTCGCTCGATGGCGGTTTGCCACTGTTCGAGCTGTTCAGACCAAGCTGGCGCTCAAGTTCAGCCACCCGTGCCGTCAGTGCGGCAATCTGCTCACGCTGCTGCTCGATAATCGACAGCAGAGTTCTCGATGGTCTGCGACTGCGATGGCTGATTCGGTTCCATAGGAAGCTTAAATCACGCCCAAACGCGCCGCTATAGCGCGAAATCACTTATCCTCTTGAAAATGCCAGCCGCTGTGCCATTCCTGACTCACTGCCACAGCCGCCCCCTCCTGGGGAGTTACTATATTTGCAACGGCGAAATTAACCCTGAAACGGTGCATTCCGCGCCGCTCCCGCCCGGCGTCAAGCGCAACTTTCTGGCGCATGGTTAACGCCAAGGGGGTTGGGGGCGCCAAATGGCAGAGGGGCCGGCTGAAATTAGCCCCCTCACCCTGTCCCTCTCCCGCGAGGGGAGAGGGGACGCCTTCGCAACCGCCGCGGCCTGCCCCCCTCTCGCCATCCGCATCCGCTTGCGGATGCGGTCACGTTGAGTTGCAAGCTCGCCAAGGCGAGCTTGCCGGGAGAGGGCTGGGGTGAGGGGGCATTTAAGGGATGACGCCCACGCGGCACACGAGGGTAGCCCTGCGGGAAAAGCCGCAAACAACAGCTAGCCAAGCTCGAAAACCGCATGTATATCTGACGCGACAATAATCTCGCATGGACCGTGCATCTCCGGGACGATGGCCCGTAGAGCCGCGCGGTCGTTGCATATTATCCGGAGTCCGACCTAAAATGGCAGTCCCCAAGAGAAAAACGTCGCCCATGAAGCGCGGTTTCCGCCGTTCCGCCGACGCACTCGCCGCGCCCACCTATGTCGAAGACAAAGAGTTGGGAGAGCTGCGCCGTCCGCATCACATCGACCTGAAGTCCGGCAAGTATGGCGGGCGTCAAGTGCTGAAGCCCAAAGAGGAAATCTAGCCGGCGGCAGCGTCATTGCGAGCTTGGCGAAGCAATCCAGGAGTCACCGGCGCCTGCGTGGCGCAGCCATTCCTGGACGCCCGCGGCGCTACAGCGCGTTCGCGATGACGAGATTTATATAGCCCGCGTTTTGCCCTAGCCCCGGGAGCCTCTTATCGCCTCCATCGAGCTGGACATACAAGCGCCCCCCGCTCCGGCGGAGAACGCCGTTGCGGTCGAGATCGGGCTGAATGCGGCCATCGTCTCCATGATCGCGGACGAGCCGCAGATCCTGACCATGCGTCCAGCTGGCGCCCGCTCCTCCAAATCGGCGCCCTCATTGCCGTTCGGGCTGTTCACGCCGCTCAAGCACCGCACACTCGAAATCGGCCTCCGCGACTGGGTGAAGGGGCAGACCGGCCTCGACCTCGGTTATGTCGAGCAGCTTTATACGTTCGGCGACCGCGGCCGGCACGCGCGGCCCGGCGACGATGGGCTGCATGTCGTCTCCATTGGCTATTTGGCCCTTACCAAGACAGAGGATGCGCCGCTTGCCAGCGGCGTCGAGTGGAGCGGCTGGTACGCGCATTTCCCATGGGAGGATTGGCGCGACGGCAAGCCGCCAATCTTGAGCGAGGAGATCGAGCCGCGCCTTGAGGAATGGGCGAGCCGCCCCGAGCCGCCTGGCACGCCGCGCCGGCCGCTGGCCCGCATTGACCGGCTGCGCATGAGTTTCGGCCATACGGTGCCGTGGGACGACGAGCGGGTTCTGGAGCGCTATGAGCTGCTTTACGAGGCTGGGCTGCTCGCGGAGGCGGCGCGCGATGGGCGTCCTGCCGCGAAGGATTGGGCCAGCCTGCCGCCGCTTGGGCGCCCGATGATGTTCGATCACCGCCGGATTCTGGCGACCGCGATGAGCAGGCTTCGCGGTAAGCTTAAGTATCGTCCTGTGATTTTTGAACTGATGCCCGAAACCTTCACTTTATTTGACCTCCAGCGTGTGGTAGAAGCAATACTTGGAAGCTACCTCCACAAGCAAAATTTCCGCCGGCTTGTGGAAAGCGCCGGGCTCGTGGAGCCCGCGGGAGGCGTTGCAGCCCGGACAGGCGGACGGCCCGCAAGGGTATATCGATTCAGGCGCAGCGTTCTGCTGGAGCGGCCAGCGCCGGGATTCCGTGTGAAAGTTCACAATGTTGCACGCACAACCTAGACGCGTTAACCGTTGCCCTGTTAACACTACCGATAAGAATCAACGCGTAATCCCCAGAATTGAACTTATTAACCGTTTTACAACCTTCTCAAAACCGGCGTATTTTGCTAATACTATGCCCATCAATGAGGTTAGCTTTACGCGCTCAAGTTGAGTCCATCGCTACGGCTAAGGACTGTCGCAGGTGCTATCACCTGCATAAAGATCATCATCCGGCATGGCTAGAACTGCCCCAGGCGGGGGGGCAGATTTAATTTCGGAACCTCATGCGCGAGAGCTTCGGCGGATTGAGATGATGGCCATTGAACCAAGTGAACGAAGAGTGAGAGCGAGTATGCCCGAGAAGAACGATTTAAAACAGCGCTTCGGCTTCGAGACAAACGAATACGTTGTTTATCCGACGCATGGAGTGGGGCGTATCGTGGCGATCGAGGAGCAGGAGATCGCAGGGTGCAAGCTTGAGCTTTTTGTCATTAACTTTGAAAAAGATAAAATGACTTTGCGCGTCCCGACCTCGAAGACGCAAAGCGCCGGCATGCGTAAGCTCTCCGACGAATCGATCCTCACCCGCGCCCTCGACACCCTGCGCGGCCGAGCGCGCGTTAAGCGCACGATGTGGAGCAGGCGGGCCCAGGAATATGAGGCAAAGATCAATTCAGGCGATCTTATCACCATAGCTGAGGTGGTTCGCGACCTGTACCGCTCCGACACCCAGCCCGAGCAGTCCTATTCCGAGCGTCAGCTTTATGAGGCGGCGCTGGATCGCATGGCACGCGAAATAGCTGCTGCACAGGACGTCGACGAGTCGATTGCGGTCCAGAAGGTCGCCGAGGCCCTGACGAAGGGTGGCCGTATGCAGCGCAAGCAGGCTGAAGCTTCTGAAGGCGAGAAGAAGGCCGCAGCTTAGTCGCGGCCGCTATCCAGAAGAATTCATCGAAAGGCAACGGGGCAGCGAGCTTCCGTTGCCTGCGGCGGGTAGTAACGTTCGCCTGAAAATGATGAGTTCGGCCCTTATTGCAGTGTTTCTGAGCCGTGGCTGGGGGCTGCGCGGGCTTGCGGCAAAAACTCGATTTGCTCGGGCAAGATCACCGAGATGGCCGGTCCCCTTCTTTTCTCGATCCAGCCCCGGAGGCGGAGCGGGAGTTTTGCCCAGCTCTCTGGGGCTTGTTTATCGGCGAACGGCTTCTTTGCCGCTGGCTCGATTGTGGCTGTGACGCCATATCTGTTCGAAGCACCGAAGTGCAGGGTGATGCGGCCGCCACTCTCCGTAACGTGATCGGTTGTGCCCTCTAGGATCTGGTAAGTCTCGACCAAATTGAGAACCGCGCGGGAATCGCTCGCTTTCAGTACCTTGAAGTAGGCGAGGCCCCAATGGCCGCTGTTCCCTTGCCGCGCGGCGGCCTCGGCGGCCAGGAGTTGCCGGGCGCAGGCGTGATTGCCGGTTTGCGGGACGGTTATGGCAAAGCCAGACCTAACCAGACCCTCCTGCAGCCAGACCGGCGGCTCACCCGCGACATAGACGTGCCCCGTGTAGATCCCATAGCGATCACGCTGCAAGCCACCAAATTTGACCTCGACTTTCCGGCCAAGGGCTGCCTGGCGCAGGTACGCCGCAGCCGCCGCGGACGGGTCGAAGCCAGCCGGAACCGGAGCGGGCACCTGGATCTCGGCTAACCGCACAAACCGGCCATCCGCAAGCCGCAGCGTTTGCGGTCCGGCCACAGCAACGGCCGTGCTCTCGCCGCCCGATTCCAACTGACAATCCGCGGCGGAACGATTCGGGGAAAGATACTGCGCCAGCGCGCGGTTTTGCGCGCACCCCGCAGCGCTAACGATAAGAGCAAGAGCGCAAGTTAGGAGGGGGTGCGGCAAGGGTATCGCGCTATTCGCTGGATGTGTTTCCGGTGGGCTTGCCCGTGGCGCCGCGCTGCCGTTCGAACAGTTTCACCGCGAGAATCGAGAGTTCATAGAGTAGCAGCGTCGGGATGGCCAGGGCGACCATGCTCGGGACGTCCGGTGGAGCGAGAACCGCTGCAACCACAAAAATAAGTACGATGGCGTATCGCCACTGCTCGCGCAGCCACTGCGAGGTCACCATTCCCGCGCGCGCAAGCAAGGTGAGCAGCACCGGCAGTTGAAAGCAAAGGCCGAACGCCAGAATAAAAGTCATGGTGAGATGCAGATAATTGCCGACGTCGGGGAGGGCCTCGATCTCTATATCGCCGGTCTGCTGCATGGATAGGAAGAACCGCACGGCAAGCGGCATGACAACAAAGAATACGATTGCGCCGCCGAGCAAGAAGAGTACAGGCGAGGCAATCAAAAAGGGCAGAAAAGCCTTGCGCTCGTTCCGGTAAAGGCCAGGGGCCACGAACATGTAAATCTGGGACGCGAGCACTGGGAAAGAGAGCGCGATCGCCCCAAAAAAGGCCACGCGCACATCGGTGACAAACTTTCCCTCCAGGGCTGTGTAGATCAGCTTTATGTGGGGGTTCTCGCCCCCTACGGCGAGCTTGTAGGGGATCAGCAGAAAATTATAAATGTGGTTGGAGAAGATGTAGCAAAAGACAAAGCCGATGCAGATCGCCGCGACGCTATAGATAAGCCTCCGCCGGAGCTCGATCAAATGCTCAAGCAGCGGCGCCTTCGTCTGGTCGATTTCTTCTTCGGGATTTGCCACAGCCATGTCTTAGCTCAGGCTACTGGTGCGGCATGTTCTGTTGAGGGCCCGGCCACCGCTCCCTGCCCGGCCGAAGCAGCTATTTCCCCCGCCCTATCGCTCAGCGGATCGAGTTCGACTGCTGCCACCGTGGCCCCTCCCAATTCCGCCGCCGGCGTGACACTAGCCTGTGCCTGCGTAGCACCCGCGAACGATGGCGGCGCGGAAGCTTGCGTACCTGCGGGCTGCGGCTTCGGCGCGTAGCTCTGATTGATTGCACTATCGATGGTGGCGCGGAGCTGCGAGGAAGGATTCAAAGACCGTAAGTCGTTGATATTCTTGTGTAGATCATCATAGCCTGCCTCGCGCATCGAATCCTCGAAATGGCGGCGGAATTCATCGGCGGAGCGCCGTAGCTTGGCAGTCACCTGGCCTAGCTTATGGAGAACGGCGGGCAGTTCCTTAGGGCCGATGAAAATCAGCGCAACAACTGCTATCAGCAGAATCTCGGACCACGAGAACATTCTAAGACCGCTGCCTCATGTGAGCCCGGCGCGCAACGCACCGCGAGCTTCTCAAACTCTTGTTCCAGATTCCGTGTTCGCGGGCGTACCGGCCTCGGTCTTTGCCTGTTGATTGTCGAGCGGCTTTGGTGCCGTTGGGGCAGTCGAAGCCGGGACCTCGTCCTCGGCCATCCCCTTCTTGAAGGCCTTGACGCCCTTTGCCACGTCTCCCATCAGGTCCGAGACCTTGCCCTTGCCAAACAGGAGAATAATCACCAGCAAGATCAGCCCCATTTGCCAGGGGTTACCAAGCATCATCAGGTTTTGGGGCATCGTATCCATGTTTACTCCATCCGACTCGCGCTGCCGGCGGGCAGGCACGCTCATCCATCCCGGTTGCTCAGAACGTGGCCGCACGCGCGTGGCATGTCAAGCACGCCGAAGTCTATAGAGCAAACCAAGCCAGATTTTGATCGATATTCAGAGGAATGCTTAACCGCGGCGGACGCGTTAACCGGCGGAAGCGGCACGCAACGGCGGGTCCGCCTCCTCTGCTTCCTCTGCTTCCTCTGCTTCCTCTGCCTCTTCCGGCTCTTCGGATGCCAGCGGCTCTTCCTCCTCGGGCGCCTGCTCCCCCGAAGGGTCCTCGTCTTCTAGGGGCACCTCGTCCTCTCTCAAGATCACGGTATCGTCCGGCTCGGGAACGGCGAAACCTGGCGGCAGGTTGCTATCGAGAAGGCCGGCGCCCTTAAGCTCAGCAAGGCCGGGCAGGTCGCGGATGGAATCGAAGCCGAAATGTTCGAGGAACGCCTCGGTGGTGCCGTAGGTGACGGGCCTGCCTGGCGCCCGCCTGCGTCCGCGCAAACGCACCCAGCCGATTTCCAGAAGCACGTCGAGCGAGCCCTTGGAGGTGCTGACGCCGCGGATTTCCTCGATCTCCGCGCGCGTGACGGGCTGGTGATAGCCGATGATCGCCAGAGTTTCGAGCGCGGCCTTGGAAAGCTTCCGCTGCTCGACGGAATAGTGCTCCAGCAGGAACGACAAATCCTCGGCGGTGCGGAATGCCCACTTGCCCGCGACGTGGACTAGATTGACGCCGCGGCCTGAATAGAGGCTCTGCAGTTCGTCCAGAAGCAGCTTGACATCGTCCTTGGCGCCAAGATGCTTGGCGAGCGAAGCCTCATCGAGTGGCTCGGCCGCCGCAAAAAGCAGCGCTTCCAGGATACGCAGTTTCTCGCGCCGGTCCGCCGACGGTAGCCGCGCGATGTTGGAAGGAAGCTGCAGCGGCAGGATGGGCGCGCGCCCGCTGCCACTTCCGCCGCCCGGTTTGTTGCCGTCCTTGCTTGCCATGGCAAACCTTCCGATATCCCCAACTTTATCAAAGGATAATTCGCCTGATTTGCGCAGGTTGCGCAAGGGGCCGTTTTGGCCGTTGGCTGGCCGGGAACGCCCCTGGGAACAGGCTTAATGTAGCGCCAGAAGTGGTACAACCAAGCTTAGATATTGGTAGCTCTTCCACAGTGCTTGAGGCCGCATTCCATTGTTCTGTGATCGAGTTTGAGGCACTTGGGTGAACAAATCCCTAACATTGATGCATGTATACCACTAGCGCGAGAAACTGTTCCGACGTTTCTCTGTATGGTTGCACGTCGCTCGCGACTCTATTATTGGTTGCGCCGTCTCTACTGTAAGCAACAGGCAAAATAAGGGTCCCTCGCCGCTCCGGGAACACCGGCAGCGAACGGTGACGCTTTTCCGAAAGACGGACAACATGCGCACCACACTCAAGTTCGCAGCGTTAGTTCTGTTGGCGAGTAGCGTAACGGCCGTGGCGGATGGCACCGGCGGCATGAAGGACCAGGCCGCCGCCACGCCAGTAAGCCCCAATTGGGACATCGCCTTTGGCGGCTACACCGCCTCGGATTACATTTTCCGCGGCATCACCCAGTCGGCGCATTGGCCAACGGTCTCCGGCTACTCCGAACTGCGCTACAATCCGCTTAAGGACGTGCAGCTCTATGTCGGCTCTTCGACGGAGAGCATCGACTACCCGAATCGTGCGGCGGCCGAGGTCGATTTCTACGGCGGCGTCCGGCCAACCTTCGACAAGCTCGCCCTGGATTTCGGCTTTTGGTACTATTGGTATCCCGGCGGGCGCCTGTTTAATGGGCTCGGGCCGGATGGTCCCAATCCAAATTGCACAAACGGGTTCAAGCCGTTTCAAACGAGCGCCTGCAACGTCTACGAAGCCGACCTTAGCTTCTGGGAGGTTTACGGCAAGGCCACATACACCGTGAACGATACGGTGACGCTCGGCGCCAACGCCTATTACTCGCCGTCATGGCTCAGTGAAGGCGCGGACGGCCTGTGGGCGGCCGGCTCGGTGAAGCTCACAGCGCCTTCGGGCTGGATTCCAACGGTGGTTCCTAAAGGAACGGGCGCCTTTTTCCTGGGTGACGTAGGACACTACTGGTTCGGCCAGACCAACGCATTTTACGGCAATGTCGATTTGCCCGATTACACCGCGTGGGATCTGGGCGTCACCTTCACCTACAAGGTGTTCAGCCTCGACTTCCGCTATTACGACACCGATCTCTCCAAAGCGGACTGCAACGTGCTGACCTCGGATCACACCGCGACGTTCAGCTCTGGCAACATCACGTCCACCAATCCGAGCGGGCTAGGCTCGAACTGGTGCGGCGCCGCTTTTGTGGTGAAGGCATCGTTCGACTTAACGGCCGAAACCAATTTGAAGTAGCAGCAGTTTGCACCCCGGCGCGGCATTGTCTGAGGCGGGCGATCAACGGGTCTGCGATCGCTCGATGACCGCCCGGTATGCCTCCCGGGCTCTATTATAGCGCCCAGCCAGCTGTGCTTTCACACCATCGGGCGCTCGCTCTGGACGCCCGCAATCGAACGGCGGAGCCGGGTCGTACTCAATGCTGAGCTGGATCGCCTGGGCTACCGCCTCACCTGCTATGTCCGCCACGATGCCGAGGCCGAAGTCGATACCCGAGGTGACGCCGCCGGCGGTGGTGACGTTGCCGTCTGTGACCACGCGAGCTTTCTCGTAAGTTGCGCCCACAAGGGGAAGCAGATCGGTGTAGGCCCAATGGGTTGTCGCGCGGCGGCCCTTCAACACGCCGGCCGCACCTAGCACGAACGCCCCCGTGCAAACCGACGTCACATACCTCGCCCCGCCAGCTTGGCGGCGCACAAAGTCAATCGTATCCATATCGGCGATGGCGCCAACAATACCGCTGCCGCCGGGAACGCAGATTAAATCCAGAGGCGGACAGGTTGCAAAGCTATGAGTTGGCATAAGGCTTAGACCGCAGTCGCAGGGCACGGGGGCATCCGATTTGGCGACGACGTGTGTTGCGGAGTGAGGCAACTGCGCCAAGACCTGCAGCGGTCCCGTAAAGTCGAGTTGCGTCAACTCCGGGAAAATGACGAAGCCGATATTGAAGAGGGACATGGCTGGCTTCCGTGGGGTTTGCCGTTAGCTGCCTGCGTGACCGCTAAGCCGCGCTTTCTTCACGCCCGCGGTTCATCCATTTAAGGTAGAGCGGGCCGAAGGGGGTGTACTGCTTGATTTCGAGATATCCCTCGCGCGCGAGTTCCAGCGTGGCGCCGAAGCTTGAGGCCGTCACGGTCTTGCCGAGCAAGGATTGGGGGCTGTATTCCTCAAGGAACTTGTCGAGCGCGGCCCAATCGGGCTCGCCGCCAAGCAGCGACGACAGGCGCTCGCGTGCCATCTTGATGGACCAGACCTCGCGCCCGCCCCATTTCACTTCGGTGACGGCGTTGCGCTGGCGCTGCTGGGCATAGGCCTTCAACAGATCGAAAATGCTGGCGGAATAGATGTTCGACCGGACAACCCGGATGCCCTCGGGCATGCCGCGCGAGAACAGGTCGATGCCAAGCCGCTTGCGGCCCATCATGCTTGCAAGCGCCTCGCGCATGGCTTCGAGCCGTTTCAGGCGGAAGGCGAGCTGCGCGGCAAGCTCCTGCCCCGTTGGACCGTCCTCCGCCTGCTCCTTCTCGGGCAGCAGCAGCTTCGATTTGAGATAGGCGAGCCACGCCGCCATCACGAGATAATCGGCGGCGACCTCAAGGCGCAGCGCGCGGGCGGCCTCGATGTAGTCGAGATATTGCTCGGCGAGCCGGAGAATCGGACAGCTTGGTCAGATCGACCTTCTGGCTGCGCGCTAGAACAAGCAGCAGGTCGAGCGGACCTTCGAAGCCGTCAAGCTCAAGAACGAGAACGTCCTCGTCGCCATCCTCGGGCAGCCGCTCGGGTGCTTCCCACTCGCCGGGCGCCGCTTCCGCCTGCCTGCCGTCCACGTCCTGGCTCACGTCCGGTTCTCCGCTCGATACCAAATCCTGTCATCCCGCCTACGGCGTGCAGGCTCTTTCGCCGGCGCTTGTTACGATCCCGGACAGCCGCAAGCGGTTCCGGGATGACGATGACCACGCAGGTGCCGCTCCTGGATGACAACCGGAAACAGCTTGACACGCTGGCGCGCAGTTTGAGTGATTCACGCCATCGCGGCTAGTGCTTCCGCGCGGGCTTCCTCCGCTTCCTCGCGGGCGAACGCTTGCGGCTCTTCGCGCGGGCGAGCGCGGCTTCGAAGCGCCGCAGCGCCTGCCCTTCGAGCGGCGGCGAGGCCATGGCGACGGTGGTCATCTCCTCCATCTTGCCGTTGCAATGCAGCGCCAGATCGCAGCCGGCGGCGAGGCTCGCCCGCGTGCGCTCCTCAAGCGTGCCCGACAGCGCTTGCATGCCGAGGTCGTCCGACATCAAGAGCCCATCGAAGCCAATGAAGCTGCGGATCACCTCATCGATGGCCTTTGCCGAGACGGTCACGGGCGCGTCCGCATCGATGGCCGTAAATACCACATGCGCGGTCATCGCCATCGGCAGGTGCCTGAGCGCCCTGAACGGCGCGAAATCGGAGGCTTGCAGCTCATCGAGCGGCGTATCCACTACGGGCAGCGCGAGGTGGCTGTCGGCCATCGCCCGGCCATGCCCCGGAATGTGCTTCATCACGGGCAGGATGCCGCCAGCCAGAAGGCCCTCCGCAACCGCGCCGCCAAGCTCGATCACGCTCTCAATGTTATCGCCGTAGGCCCTGTCGCCGATGATATTGTCCGCGCCGGGCACCGGCACGTCGAGCACCGGCGCGCAGGTGGTGTTGAAGCCGAGCGCATGCAGATCGTGCGCCATGGCGCGCGCGCACAGCCGGGCTGCCTGTTTCGCCCTCTCGCGATCCGCGCCCCTCAGCCGGGCGAAGGCGCGCGCGGCCGGATAGCGCGGCCAATGCGGTTCGGCAAGGCGCTGGACGCGCCCGCCTTCCTGATCGACCAGCACCAGAATCTCGCCTTGGGCTGCATCGCGCGCATCCTCGATGAGGCGCTTGACCTGCTCCGGTGTCTCAATATTGCGGGCGAACAGGATGATCCCGGCGGGCTTTGCCGCGGCAAGAAAATCCGCCTCGCCTGGCGAGAGCGTGGGGCCGGATAATCCGCAAATGAAAGCGCGCTGGTTCACGCGGCCTCCTTCATGTCATATAGAACCTGGCTAGTTGCTTCCCTGCCCGGCTTCATCTCATGCTCCGGACGCAGGCCGACGAAAAGCGTAGTAGGCGGCTCTGAAACGCTGTGCAACGCCATATTAACTCTCTTAGGTACTCCGGTGGTCCATTTTGGAGGCCGGAAAAGCGGCTTTCCGATTTTGAAGTAATATAGCACAAAGATCTTGAGCAAGCATTAAGCTCATTTTTGCGGCCTACCGCATTGATATACAACGACTATTATCGACGCGTCATTGCGGCTGGCCACAGTATCCAGCCTTTTGTCGAGTTTACTTCTAGTATTGAGTTATATTTAACGGGATTTTTGAAACGTAGAAATCAAGCAAAAGCGAGGAAAAAATCGCAGAAATGCACGTGAAGAACGCATGCGCCTCGCGCGTTTACCATGTCTGTATTAACCATGATAGGGTGCGCCAGGACAAGCTGGCAAAAGATAGGAGGTGCAAGTCCTTTACGGGGTAAGGCCTAGCCAGCCGCCCCGGCCCCGAGTGATGCGCGAGGTTCTGGCCGCGAGGCCAGCCGCGAAGCGTTCACAGGGGAGACCGCAGGCTGGGTATTGAGCTGCGAAACGGGTCAAATTCCGAGGCGCCGATCTCGTTCTCTTGAAGAGAAGGCAACACCGCTCCTCACGCAATTGGCTTGTGAGGGACGGGCCTCGCGCAGTCGTAGACCCCATGCATGTGGTGACGTCTTTTGTACGGAACCTGGGAGATCTCATCCGCGCCCGGCGGCGAACCGGGCCGGTTCATGAAGGCAGAAGCTCTAAGATGAACATGCACGCGGATGAGAAGTCGGACGAGGCAATAGGAGCTGAGAAGCGGCCGAACAAAGGGAGCTTGCTCCTGGCGGAGGCTGCGGAGCAAAGGGCCTCGCCCAAGGGAAACGGCGGCCGGACGGCCGCGGCCCGGACACTGTGCCGGGGCGCCGCGTCGAATGGGCTGGCAGCCGTGCGCCAAGCGGCGCGACGGAATAAGCAGACAAAGTTCACGGCGCTGCTGCATCACATCACTTTTGATCTTCTGAAGCAAAGCTTCCGGGCTCTTGAGCGGAACGCGGCGCCCGGGATCGATGGTGTGACGTGGTATGCGTACCAGGAACAAAACCTCGACGAAAAGCTGAAAGACCTGCACGGCAGGATACACAGGGGCAGCTACCGCGCCCACCCAGCCAAACGGACCTATATCCCGAAGGCGGACGGCTCGCAGCGGCCCTTGGACATTTTGTGCCTGGAGGACAAAATCGTCCAACAGGCCGTCGTGTTTGTGCTGGAAGCCATATACGAGGCGGATTTTCTGGGCTTTTCCTATGGGTTCCGGCCGGGACGCGGCCAGCACGATGCGCTGGACGCCCTCCATGCTGGGATCGTACGGAAAAATGTGAACTGGGTGCTCGACGCAGACGTCCAAGGCTTCTTTTCCGCCATGAGCCACGAATGGACCCTGCGCTTTCTTGAGCACCGGATCGCGGACAAGCGCATCCTGCGCCTCATCGCAAAGTGGCTGAAGGTTGGGGTGATCACGAAGGAGGGACACATTGAACGCAGTAAGCGGGGCGCTCCGCAAGGGGCGGTTGTTTCGCCAGCCTTGGCAAACGTTTACCTGCACTATGCGCTCGACTTATGGGTCCACCGCTGGCGTCAGGAAAAGGCGTCAGGAGACGTGATCATCATCCGTTACGCGGACGACTTCATCGCCGGCTTTCAGCACGAGCACGAGGCGAAGGCGTTCCTGCAGGATTTGCAGGAGCGTTTGCGCAAGTTCGAATTGGCGTTGCATCCGGACAAGACCCGGCTGATCCGCTTTGGCCGCCACGCGGCCAGGGAATGCAAGGCGCGCGGGGAGGGGAAGCCCGAAACCTTCGACTTCCTCGGCTTCACGCATTTCTGCACGCGATCGAAAAAGACCGGGGGATTTGTTATCGGGCGCAAGACGATCAAGAAACGGATGGTGGCTAAGCTTCGGGCGTTGAAGGTGGAATTGCGCAAAAGAATGCACAATTCCATCGCCGCGACCGGCCAGTGGCTGAACCTGCTCCTCAAGGGGCATCTCAACTACTTCGCCGTATCCGGCAATAGCCCAAGCCTATGGTGGTTCTTCAACGAGATACGCTGGCTTTGGCTGCGTTCGCTTCGGCGGCGCAGTCAGAAGGCGTTCCTGAATTGGGAGAAATTCATCCGCCTTACCGGCCGGTTCTTTCCGCCGATCAAGATCCTGCACCCGCAGCCGTTACACCGCTTCGACGCCAGGACCCAAGGGAGGAGCCCGGTGCGTTAGCAGCGCTCGCCGGGATCTGTGCGGGGGGCGAGGAGCAATCCTCGTCTCTACCGCGACCGACTAGGAGAAATCAACGGTTTGTTAAGGCGTAAGAGCCTGCAAAGCTGCGCGCAATCTCGCATGCGGGCAGGAGTGTCCCGGTGAAGGCCGATTGCGGACTATCCCCTTCGCAAGGATTGCGTCCGCTGCTGAAGGTCTTGCCGAAGTGGAAATCTTCGCCGCGCCCCCGCTTTCTGGTGCGCGAATGCGCACCACGATAATCTCAGCCTTGGACCACATGAGCGGTCACCGGCGCTTTAGAACGTCATGCCTGTGTGCGTCTCAAAGGCGACACGCGGAGCATGCCGCGTCCTGGATTGATCGCCAGAGTTCCCGGCAGCAGTGTAGGCCCGAAGCGAACACTGCCGGGTGACGATCCGCGCTAAATCAGGGACAGCGCCATCATCAGGAGACCGGCATTGCCCACCAACCAAATAAGCGACCGCAGTATAGGAATTCCGCTCACATAGGCCGGCACATAGGCGACGCGCGCGAAGAGGAAGATCATGGCCCCCTGGACCGCCTCACTCGTGCCGCCGCTCTTGACCAGTGCCAGAAGCGCGAGGGCGAGGAAGAGCGGAAGGGCTTCCAGCATGTTGTTCTTGGCGCGGTCCAGCCGGCTCGCGACAACTGACATTTCTGGCGGGGTGTCGCGGTTGCCCATAATAGCCCACAGGTTAAACCCGAATCGCGCCGTTTCCTGCAGGAAGAGTTGCACGACGTAAAGTGCCAGCACCAGAAGGATAATCGTCGTCAGGGTCATCGGCTTGGGCTCCTCGAACTTGTCATCGTGTTTCAGCCCTTCACGGAATGGAGGCTATTGCCTGTCACCATCTCGACATCCTGCAGCTGGCGGTAATCGTCATGGAAGCGTACTGGCGTAGCGCCGAGGCCCTGCAGACCGGGCGCGACCTCACGCCATTCATGGGCGCTGAAGGGGCAACCGTGCAGAAGGATCACAGGTTTGCCCTTGCCTCTATCGATATAGGCAACTTAATAACCACCGAGATCGATTAGCTTCCTTGCGGGTACCATTAAGATCGGGGGTAACCTCTCCCGGAGCGCCAGCGTATCGTCCATCATCGGGAAGGATGGTTCCCGATTCGCAGGCGGTGGCAGGCCAAAGCAATATGAGGAGGCTGGCCGCTGCGGCGCAGATAAGCCAGAGATTCAATGTAGGCACCATTGTTGTTGCAGATGTGCACATTAATGCACCGATAGAGCACGTCAATCGCCGTGTCCCGGAAAAGGTAGCGAGATACGGTTCGAAACGGAGTGCTTAGATGACGATGTCGCGCGAGGAAGCGGCGAAGCAATGCGTTGCCGTGTTCGACACAGGCTTCTTCAAGGCGTTGTGCGAGCCCGCGCGCATTGCAGTGCTGCAGGAGGTTGTATTGCTGGGCCGGGCCGACATTGCGACCATTGCGGAGCGCCAGCCACAGGACCGGTCGGTCATAACCCGCCATCTGCAACAGCTTGCGGCTGCAGGCATCGTGGTGGCCGAAAAAGAGGGCCGCCACGTCTTCTATCGAGTTGATGCCAGCGCCATCGGCAAGCGCCTCGAAAATATCCTGGCCATTACCCGTATGCTCGAAGCGGCGATGGCGCCGGGCGCCCCTGGCAAGTAGGGCGACGCCAAGCGGCGCGCGCAAAGCTCTTGACGGCCAGCATCGCAGCTATATGTGCATACGTGCACACCTGTGCATGTATGGGAACCCTAGTATCCGATGTCCATGGTGCAGGCTACGCCACCTCCTCGTCACAACCTATTGAGCGCTCGATGAGCGGAACGCCACTGGGGCGGTGCAGGCGTTTAAGTCATGTGCAGGGAGAACAATTTGTAGTCCAGAAAAGCAATGTCCGGCGCAATGGAGAGAACCTGTGGAAGACGATGCCATGCAAAGCGGCAATCTGAACCCCTATGAAAGGGCCATGGTGCGAAACGCAGATTGGTTCATCGCCCGGCAATCGCGTGAGGGGTATATCGATGCGGAGGGCGATGAATTCTACGGAATACGCGGCGATGCCACTCTGGTGGGGCATTCGGTTACCGTGCGTTGCTATGCGAACCTGCTGACCGCATCGGACAAGTATCTCGAATCCGCGCGGCGGTCGCTTGACTGGCTCGCTGCCCGCCAGGACCGGAACGGGGGATGGAAGCACCACGCTGCTTTCACACTAGACGGCGCGCAATGCGTATTTGAGGGCTTTGACACGTATCAGGCTGTCACGGGCGACCACAGATACGGGGAGGTTCTTGTCAGGGCCGCAAACCGGATGATCGAGGGCACTCTGACAACCGATGGACGCCTGCGTCTTTCCGATATTGTCGAGATCGGGGAATACGCCCACTTCGCTTTGCTTGCATGGAAGACAACCGGCGACCCTCGATTCAAAAACGCAGCGGAGCGCATCCTTGCGCATATCGAACGCAATTTCGACGAAGCGGAGGGAATCTGGCGCCCCTTCGACACGGCAGCCCTGCGCCACGATTTCTTGACACGGATGGTGCGCCCAGTGTTGCGGTTCTCCATGCTCCACCTACCCATGCGCGGCAGAATGGTCGCCAGACTCGCGGATCATATGGCAGCCTTCGCGGTGATCCACAGCGTCCCGCAATACGCGATGAGCCTGATGGACGCGGAATCCTTGCTCGATACGCTCGACGGATCGTGCAACTTCCCAGTCCTCAAGGAACAGACGCGCCGCGCAATCGACTGGGCTGAGATCTATTGCAAGGGGCCGTTTCCCGGCAGCCTTGTCGAGTCCAAACAGACGGACGGAATACCTAGCGTCTATCCGATCCCGGTTATCAACGACACGCGCATGGCGGCGCTATGGCCTACGGCGTGTTTGCTGATCGCCTATTGCGGCATGAACGAGGAGACCTATAGAGCGAAAGCTATAAGCGTTGCCGGCCGGATTCTGGCCGCGCAGGACGAGCGGGGCGGGTTCAGAAATTTTCAGAATCCCGATGGGTCATGGCGGCCTCTGCAGAGTGGAAACGTGAACTTTTATGCTTCGATGGCCCTCTGGCTTTTCAACGAAGTCTACAATAACGGGCGCGTCAAGCTTTTCATGGGACGATCATCGGCTATGTGAATGTCTGCATTCACCGCCTCCCAGCCATTAGCGCTCCAAAGTGCCAAGACCACTCGGGGTCAGGTGCGTCGATTTCGTGATGAGGATTCCCCGCAATCAACGCGGGGCTGTGGAGCGGCAACTCGATTTCCGCTTATTGGGGTAGTTTACCATTTAGTTCCGGTTTCTTGAATGTCTCTTTGCGACCCATAACGCCCTACCGCCGCTCGAAAAGCCGCTCCAGCTCGGCGCGCGAAAGCTCGACGTAGGTGGGCCGGCCGTGATTGCATTGCGCGGCGCTAGGCGTCGCTTCCATCTCCCGGAGTAGCGCATTCATCTCGTCCAGGCGCATGGCCCGGCCCGCGCGGACGCTGCCGTGGCAGGCCATGGTGGCGCAAATCGCGTTGAGCCGCGCCTCCACACTGCCGGTTTCGTTCTCGCCTAGCTCGTGGGCGAGATCGCGGACAAGCGATTGAAGATCGCATTGGCCGAGCAGGGCCGGAGCCTCGCGCACGATCACGGCGCCGGGGCCGAAGCTTTCGATAACGAGCCCGCTATCGGCGAGCTTGCCACCATACTCCACAAGCAGGGCCGCCTCGTCCTCCGCCATCTCGACGATTTCGGGGATGAGCAGCAGCTGCCGCGCGATGCGCCCGCCGGTCAGCGCCGCCTTCAGCTTCTCGTAGACGATGCGTTCGTGGGCGGCGTGCTGGTCCACGAGGACAATGCCATCCGCGGTTTCGGAAACGATATAGGTCTTGTGAAGCTGCGCGCGCGCGGTGCCGAGCGGCTCTTCAGCCGGCTGTTCGGGCGTGGAGGCGGCAGTGTCCTCGAACGCGGTTTGAGGACGCTCGGCGAAGCCGTTCACTGACGCGGGCGTGGAGAAAGTCTGCGGTGGGCTGCGCAGAGGCGCGCGGTATTGCATGGCCGCCGGCCTGGGTTCGGCAGGCGGCGCGATTCGCGCGCCGATGGAGCCCGCCGGGACCGAGGCGCCGCGCCGCAGGGCTTCGTGCAAAGCCGAAACTAAGAGGCTGCGAACGAGGCTTGCCTCGCGGAAGCGCACCTCCGCCTTCGCCGGATGCACGTTCACGTCGACGGCCTCCACCGGCACGTTCAGGAACAGCGCGGCCAGCGGATAGCGCCCGCGCGGCATGAAGTCCTGATAGGCGCCGCGTATGGCGGACAGCAGCAGCCGGTCTTTCACTGGCCGCCCGTTCACAAACAAATATTGCAGCGAGGCATCCGGGCGGTTGAGCGTGGGGCGGCCCGCGAAGCCAGTTATGGAAAAGGCATCGCGCTCCAGGTGCACCGGCTCCGCATCCTCGGCAAACTCGCGCCCCATGATGCGGGAGAGCCGTTGCCGGATCGCGTTTTCGTCGTGCGGATCGGCGCGGGCAAGCGAGAGAGAGGCGCGCTCGCCAACGGTAAGCGAAAACCCGGTTCGAGGACAGGCTAGCGCCAGGCGCTTTACCACATCGGCGATGGCCGTGTTCTCCGCGCGCTCCGACTTCATGAATTTGAGGCGCGCCGGGGTGGCCGAGAACAGGCCGTGGACCTCGACAACCGTGCCGGCGCGCGCCGCCGCGGGCTTGATCGCAGATTTCTTGCCGGCCTCGACCGAGATTTCGAGGCCGCTCCCGCCGGCACGCCGTTTCGTCACGATCCGCAACCGGCCCACCGAGCCCAGCGAAGGCAACGCCTCGCCCCGGAAGCCCAGCGTGCGGATATCCTGCAAATTCCCGGCGGCGAGCTTGGATGTGGCGTGGCGCTCCACGCAAAGCGCCAAATCCGCCTCGTCCATACCGCAGCCGTCGTCGCTCACGCGCAACAGCGAGAGCCCGCCATTTTGCGCGATCACCTCGATGGAGGAGGCGCCAGCGTCGATGGCGTTCTCAACCAGCTCCTTGACCGCGCTCGCGGGCCGCTCGATCACTTCGCCGGCGGCGATCCGGTTGATCTCGACCTGGCTTAGCTGGCGGATCGGCACCGTTTATCCCGCGAGATATTGGCGCGTGAGCTTCTTCCCAAGCTCCACGGCCGGCTGATCGAAGGGATCGACGCCCAAGAGATCGGCGGCAAGGATGGTCTCGATGAAGAAATGCATCATCAGCGCGCCGAGCGTGCGCTCGTCGAGCCGCTCCATATCCATGGTGCGCACGGGCCGCTTCGCTTCCGCCAGGGCGTCCACGATGGCTTTCTGCTGCGCTTGGACAAGCTCGCCGATGCTGCGCCCGGCCAAATAGGGCGCGCCCGCTTCCGCCGCGAGCGCAGGCGGGATCTGGAGCACGGCATCTTGGCCAGGTGCCCCCGTGACGCGCAGCACGGTCATGAAATGGACCCGCGGCCCATCCATGAAGAGCTGAAGCTGGCTATGTTGGTCCACGGGCCCGAGGGTTGCGATTGGCGTCGTGCCTTGCCCGCCCTTGCCCAAGCTTTCGGCCCAAAGCTGAACGTACCAAGCGCCAAAACGCTCAAGCCGGTCCGAATAGGGCATGATGACCGAGTTCGTGACGCCCAAATCCTTGGCGAGCGCGACGGCAGCGGCTGCGCCCACGGCGGCGGGATGCTCCTCCGGCGTGGTTGCGTCCATAAGCTGCCGCACCACGTCCATCCCCCCGGCGCGGAAGGCTGCAACGTCGAGGCCGCGCGCGAGCGCCGGCAAAAGCCCCACATTGGTGAAGGCGGAATAGCGGCCGCCGATCTCCGTGCTGTGCGCCAGCATGGGGATGCCGCGCGCCGCAAACAGGCCCCGCAGGCCATTCGCAACACCCGGCTTCTCCGGCTCGGTGACGCCAAGGAACAGCTTCGGGATAAGGTTCGCGTGGCCTGCATCCTCGATGTACTTGAATGCGGTCAGCACCTGCAACAGCGTTTCTCCGGTCGTGCCGGACTTGGAGATCGCGATGAAGCGGGTTTTCGGGATATCGAGGCTGCGCAGGCCCTGCATGAAGGAGCGCGCATCGAGATTATCGTAGAAGCGCAAATGCGGGGGCTGTTCGCCGCCCGGTATGGACCAGCCTCCGAGCTGAGCCAGCGCCTGCCCGCCGAGGCTCGATCCGCCGGTTCCGAGGATGACCACGGTTTCGGCGCCCTCGGAAAGCTTGGCGTAAGCGGCGGCGGCCTCCTCGATGTCGTCCGTCTCGCTCAGGATGCGGAAGTGGGCGAAGCTTTTGGCCTGGGCTGCCTCTTGCAGAGCCTTGAAGCGCGGTGTGAGGAGGGAGAGCCACTGCGCGAGCGGGCCCTCAGCCAAGCCCGCGCCCCCAATCTTGGTGGAAAGAGCGCCCTCAATCGATTGGCGATATGTCATGGTGCGAATCCTTTTCGCTTAAGTCTGAATTTCAGTGGCCCTTGCCAAGCCGCCGGGCAAGAGCCGGCTCATGCTTTCAACAGGTGAGTATGGGGGTAAACGCGAAAAGAAGAAGTCGCGCATCCGCGGCTCCGTCGAGTGTGGGCCTCCGATAACGAAGCTCGCTCCCTCACCTCTCCCATTGGGAGAGGGACAGGGTGAGGGGAGCGAGCTAAGAAGGAGCCCTATAGCCCGGCGTTGTGGATGCCTTCGGGCGCTCCCGCCACCGTGACGATCAGGTTTTTCGGCTCCATCAGGCGCTTGGCGATGCGCTTGATGTCCCCGGCAGTGACAGCCTCGACCTCGCTATTGCGCCTGTCGATATAGTCGATGCCGAGATTGTCGAGCTGGATGGCCAGAAGCTGCTGGGCAATCTTCGCGCTGGTGTCGAAGCGCAGCGCGAAAGATCCGATGAGGTAGTCCTTGGCGGTGCGGAGTTCCTGCTCGCTGAGGCCCTCTTCAGCCACGCGTTCAAGCTCGGCCTTGATGAGATCCATCGACTGCCCGACGGTCTTGTTCTCCGTTGCCACGCCGCCAACGAAAATGCCCGCATGATCGAGCGGGTAAAGGTAGGTGTAGACCGAATAGGCGAGACCGCGCTTCTCGCGCACTTCTTGCATGAGCTTAGAGGAAAATCCGCCGCCGCCCACGACGTAGTTCAAGATATAGGCCGGGATGAAATCCGGATCGTTGCGCTTCAGCCCCTCAAATCCGAACTGCACGACCGATTGCGGATTGGGCATCTGCACGACGCGCTGTTTGGACGCCTTCTCCCAGGCAACCTCGGGCACCGGCGCCCGGACGGATTTTTCGGGCAAAGCGCCAAAAATGAAGTCGAGCGTTTCAGCAAGCTTCTCCGCGCCGATATCGCCGACAACCGCGACTTTGAGGTTGTCGCGTGCGAAGTTCTTTTTCACATACTCGTGCAGATCGGCGGGCGTAATGGCCGCAACGCTTTCAAGCGTGCCGTTCACGGGCTGGCCATAGGCGTGGTGGCCAAAAGCCAGCTTGAACCATTCGTTCGAAGCAGCCTTGTTGGGGTCCTTCTCCTCCAGCCGCAGGTTTGCGACGATCTGCTCGCGGATGCGCTCCACATCCTTGGCCTCGAAATGCGGCGAGGTGATCGCCGTCTGCAAGAGCTTGAGCGATTCCTCCCGGTTCAGGGTCAGCATCTGGAACGAGACCGTCATGTGATCGTGGGATGCGCTCACGCTGAATTTCGCGGCGAGGTCTTCGAGCCGGTTCTGAAAGCCTTCGGAATCGAGATTGCCCGAACCCTCGTCGAGCATCCCCGATACGAAGGTCGCAACCCCCGGCTTACCGTCAGGGTCCTGAGCGGCGCCGCCGGCAAAGGCGAATTGCATGCTCAAGATCGGCCTTGAATGGTCCTCAACGAGCCAAGCCTCGATGCCATTCTTGCTTGTGACTTTTTGTATCTTCATTGCGTTTGCTGGAAATGCTGCCAAAAAGAGGAGTGAAAGGGCTGCAAGCGGGGCCGCGGCGGCGAGCCGGAGGAGCTTGCCCCCAAGGATAGCGTGATTCATAGGGTGTTACTCAATCCTTAGTGGAATGTTCCGGTCTCGCTCCCCTCGTGCGGCTGCACCTTGGCGAGCTGCGACGGGATGGGAATGAGATAGCCGGTCACGGAGCGCTTGCGGTCCAGATACTTCGCCGCCACCGCCTGAACCTGCTCCCGCGTTACGGCCATGAGCCGGTCTTGCCGCGTTTCGACATCGGCGATGGTGCGCCCGGTCGCGAGGTTCCAGCCATAGGTATGGGCAAGGCTCTGCTGGCTGTCGGAAGCGTAAATCAGGTTGGCGATCTCGCCCGTTTTCGCGCGCTCCAGTTCTTCGGGCGTCACGCCATTGCGGATGACCTCCTCGATGACGCGGTCCATGGAGGCCTCGATGTCCTCCAGTTTCATATCGCCTGCGGCCACGGCGTAAAAGCCGAACCGGCCCATGTCGAGGGCAATGCCGCTGTACCAGGCGCTCGCGCTCGAAGCCTTCTTCTCGTCGCGGACGAGGGTGTTGTAGACGCGGCTGGTGGCGCTGCTGCCGATGATGCGCGCCAGGACTTGCAGGGCCTCCGGCTCGCCCTCTGCGCCGGTCGTGGCGCTGGGCGCCAGATAGTAGCGCTCGAAGGTTGCCTTGCCGACGCGGCCATCGCGCAGGATGACGCGCCGCTCGGTCAAAGGCTCCGGCTCGGCCGGGCGCACGCGCAGGGCCCCAACCTCGGGATTGGCCGGGATCTTGCCGTAGGTTTCCTTGGCGAGAGCCATGACCTCTTCCGGCGCGACGTCGCCGGTGACGACGAGAATGGCGTTATTGGGGGCGTAGAAGCGCTTGTAAAAGGCGAGCGCGTCCGCGCGTTCCAGCTTGCGGATCTCGGTTTCCCAGCCAATGACGGGGTTATGATAAGGGTGCGCCAAATAAAGCGAGGCCATGATCTGCTCTTGCAGGAGCGAGCCCGGATCGTTGTCGACCCGGCTGCGGCGCTCCTCCATGATAACCTTGCGCTCGGTCAGCACATCCTTCTCGTCGAGCCGGAGGTTGGCCATGCGGTCCGACTCCATTTCCATCACCTGTGGAAGCTTTTCCTTCGCGACCCGCTGGAAATAGGAGGTAATGTCCTGCGAGGTGAACGCATTATCCTGGCCGCCCAGGCGCGCGACGATCTTCGAGAACTCGCCCGGCGGGACTTTCTCCGTGCCTTTGAACATGAGATGCTCAAGGAAGTGGGCGATGCCCGATTTCCCCTGGGGCTCGTCCGCGGCGCCCACCCTGTACCACACCATATGTGTGACAACCGGCGCGCGCGTGTCCGGCACCACCACCACTTCGAGGCCATTATCGAGCTTGCCGTGGAAGGCGAGGTTCGAGGCTGGAGACGGCTGGGCCGCGTTGGCGGGAGATAGTGCAAGTGTCATAAGCAGGGCACCCAATAGTTGAATTTTCAGAATTCTGCCTGATCGGAAAGGACTTGAACAGGGCGCGGTTTGCCGGGCGTTGTGTAGGAACATGTAGGATTTGACCGTCCAAAGTGAAGCGCAGTCCCAGATATGGGCCTTTGGTTCGCTAGCCGCCACAATTCTTACGGCGATTTCATGGCGCGGCGGAAGCTGTGCCGGCAAGGTTGCCGGAATAGCCTCGCGCGGCACCGGTTTTCTTCAACGAGCAAGATTTCTTGAGTACCCGCTTTTTGCAACATGCGGCGGCTTCCTTTTCCGTAAGCCGCAATAAGATAGCGATATGGCCCGCTACCCTTATTTTCGCACAACCCAAGTGAAGCTTCGCAATTGCATGCTCGCTATTAAGTTATCGTAATGCATTCTTGAGCAATGATCGGCTTTTTTGCTGACGCCGATAGCCGGTTATGCTCTGGTCCATAAAATTGGCGTATTTATCTGATGCTGTTTCCATGAACTGGAACAAGCAGGAAGCCGGCCCAGGCCATGGCTCACACGACACACCTTTCGTCCTCCGATGTGCCGCGTACAGACGGGCGGGCGGAGCGTTTTTCCGAACCGTTCAAGCCGCGGCTCTCGCTGGACCGCCTGCTTTGGGCCGACCGGTCCCTGGCTTTGAAGCTCTTGCCCGGCGTTGCCGCCACTGGCGCCACCGCTCTGCTGGGGATGCCTTTCCTCAGCGCAATGGAGCAAGGCTCCGCATTTTTCGCGTTCTTTCCCGCCGTTATCTTGGCATCGCTGCTCGGGCGCTTGGCGGGCGGAACGCTCGCCGCACTCCTATCCCTGCTACTCGTCAGCATGTGGATCGTCCCTTTCCAAGGTGCGCCAAATCCGGCCGAAGTGCTTCCCTTCCTTGGCGCATGCACCGCCGTCGTTTTGCTGGCCGGGGCGCTGCATCGCGTGCATGGCCGGGCTTTCGCCGCGGCGCGTGAGAGCGCGGAATTTCAGACCATGGCCGCGGCGCTTGCTGAGCGCGAGGCATGGCTCAACGCCGTGCTCGACGGGGTGGCGGATGGCATCGTGACCATCGACGAACGGGGAACGATCAAATCCATTAACCGCGCGGCGACTACGATTTTCGGATACGCGCCGGAAGAGGTGACGGGCTCCAGCGTCAACACGCTCATGCCCGAGTTCTGCCGCGAGGCGCATGATCGGTACCTCGCGGAACATGTGAAATCCGGCAAGGCGGAGAAGGCCAGCCGCCGGCGGCAGGTCGAAGGCCGCCGCAAGGACGGCTCCGTGTTCCCGATGGATTGCGGCGTGAGCGATATCCACTTGGACGGCCGGCGTATGTTCGTTGGTATCGTCCGCGACATTACGGAACGGATGCTGGCGGAGGAAGCTCTGCAAGCCAGCGCGGAGTTCTCGCGCACGGTGCTGGAGTTCGAGCGCCGATTGCATCGAGGTCATGGATCGCGCCGGGCGGATCGAATACGTCAACGGCCCGGGCCTGCGGCTCATGGAAGCTGGCAACTCCGCGAGCGTTACCGGCGGACTTTGGACGGATATGTGGCCGGAGATGGAGCGGCCCGCGGTGGAGACCGCCATTGCCATCGCCAACGCGGGAGAGACCTGCCGCTTCTCCGCCTACCATCCGACGGCGAAAGGCACGCCGAAATACTGGGACGTGCTCGTCGCTCCTGTCCGCGATAGCGAGGGCCGTATCCGCAAGCTCGTTGCCACCGCGCGCGACATCACCGAGGCGAAAGAGGCCGAGGACCAAATCAAGCTGCTCATGCACGAGGTCAATCATCGCTCCAAGAACTTGTTTGCGGTCGTGCAGGCCGTGACCCGTCAAATGGGGAGCGGGGACGAGGCGAAGGCTTTCGCCGGGCGCCTTGGCGAGCGGCTCGCCGCTCTCTCCAAGAGCTACGATCTTCTCGTGAAAAGCGAATGGCGCGGCGTGAACATCGGCGATCTCGTGCATTCCCAGCTCGGACATTTTAAAGACCTGATCGGTGAACGCGTATTCGTCGAAGGCCCGCCCGCGCAACTGACCCCCCCCGCGGCGCAGTCCATTGGCATGGCGCTACACGAGTTGGCGACCAATGCCAGCAAATACGGCGCGCTATCGAATGCGGAGGGCAAGGTCCGCGTCTCGTGGGTGGTCGCGCAATGCGGCGAGGAACGGTATTTTAGAATGAGATGGTCCGAGGAAGGCGGCCCGCCCGTGAAGAAGCCGGAGCGCCGCGGCTTCGGCCGCACCGTTCTCGTGAGGCTGGCCGGGCATGCACTCGGTGCGAAGATTATTCTGGACTTCCCGCCATCCGGCCTGGTTTGGATGCTCTCGGCGGAGGCGGGGAACGTCATCGAGGCGGATGAGCCGCATTGCTGAGGGGCGCTTCGTCCCCGTTTCCACACCGTCATTGCGAGCGAAGCAATCCGGAAGGCAAAAAACGTGGTGCCAGTTTCCGGATCGCCACGGCCGCCAAGGCGGCCTCGCGATGACGGGGAGTGTGCCGGAACGGTCAGGACTTCTGACGGCTGATATCACACATCGTTGAGCCAGCTCAGGATTGGCGGACGCGCCGACAGCACATCCACGATCTGATCCATCGCCGCGATATGATAATGGTGCCCATCCTTGTCGATGGCATCGGTCGCCTGAGCGTAGAACCATCTCGCATAGCGCGAGTTGTGCACGATGAAGATCGGCCAGGGATAGATGCTGTTCGCTTCGTATATGGTGCGCAGCAGGTATTTCTCCTGCGTACCGCGGTGGCATAGCGGCGCGTCGAATAGAATGCGCAGCTCCCTGAATTTAGGGTCCTGCGCTTTCAAAATGAGCCGGAAGCCCTCCCTGTCGTCGTGCATGGCGTCGAGAAACATCTTGGGCGCCAAGCCGTCGATGGGCTGCCATCGCTCGAACCGTTCTTCCTCTGCCATCTTGCGGAAAGTGCTTGTGTTCTTTACCCCGCCTCATAATACCAGAGTTTCGCGAGGCGCAAGAAATTCGTGCAAATACGGTAAGCGGCGGCGCGCTCCGCACCCTCGGCAAGGGCTCGCGGCGGCGTTGCCGGTAATACTCGAACATCCAGGGGCAACCCTCGGATTAATCGCGCCTTAACCTCGTTCGGGCAGCGAAATCGGCTTTTTTGTAAACGTGGCATCCAGCCAAAAACGCGAAAAGATTTGCAAAAAGCGGCGAGCGGCAGCTCCACCACGATGTCCATGGACGCCGGCATGCGGGGAAATTGGGTCTCTTTATTGTCGCGGCAGCCAGTGCGGGCATCCTGTGGAAGGCTCTGCTGCGCGCTCCCATGCTGTTGCCGCAAAGCCACCGTATGGCGACCCGCTGCCGTGGCGATTCACCAAGGCAGCGGCCACTTGATCGCCGGTCGCATGGCCGGCGTGGGCGGCGTGTCCCACCGCACGTGGTAGATTTATCACGGTTTACGATCCATTAGATAAAATGTGGAAAAGATGAATTCTTAAATTGTAGCGAATCTCTTACAGCCCTACAGGCCACAACCTAAGCGTGCATATAGATTGCAGCTCGGGAGACGGCAACTGGAAACCATGCAACCGGGCGCCTAGTCACTGGGCGCAGAGGGAGACTATTAATGAAAATTATCAGCATACTGACGGCTGCCGCCGTTTCCGTGCTTCTTGCCGCGCCGGCGTTTGCAACCGGTACTGGCCACCTGATTGTGAACATCAGAGTTCAAACCCCGACGTGCCACGGCACCTGCACGACCGCCGGCGCGACGGGTGCCGCGACCGCCGCAGGTGACACAACGGCCACCGCGTACAGCCACCAGTGCTTCACCGGCACCTCGACAACCGGTCTAACAACCAACACGTCAACCGTGACGGTTCACTCCCATTCAAACGGAACCACAACAGGCGTAGGCGGCACCGTTAGCGCGGAAGGCTCGGTTGCCGGTGGCAGCGGCGCCAGCTACATCGTTGGCGCCGAATAGGTTCAGGCGCTTGGGCTGCCAGCTCCGGGCTTTTCGCCGAAAGGCCCGGAGCTGGGAAGTATCTCTGAACTGCTGCTGCTGCTGCGCAGGAACACGCACCTTGATGGAAGCATTCGATTTAACGGCGAGGGTGGGATGAGCGAATTGCGGAGACCTGTTTATTTCGGAGCCGCACTATTTGGGCTTGCAATGTTTGCGGCCGGTCCAGCTCTTGCCGGAGGCGGCAGCGGTTTCCAATTGCCGGATTTGGTGCCGGGCACGGAGCCGGTGCAAAGCTCCGGAGCAAGCGGCGCGTTGGGCACGGGCTTCGGAACAACTTATAGCTGGGCGGCCGAAACCGTCGATGTGCACTCCTCCAGCTATTCCTTTTACGGCACGGTCGAGGCCAACGGGGTGGCGAGCAACACCCCCGCTGGCGTGGGAAGCGCCGTGGCCGCTGGCGGTTACGGAGTTGCGGCGGAGAACGGAAACACCCCAATCAGCGTGACGAGCACAAATTTCTCGGAGACGTTTGCGAAGGGGGCCTTCAGCATCTCTCTGGGCGAGGCTTCTCTCTATGCGACGGTCACGGTGAACGGACGCCAGTATCTCGTCGCGAAGGAGCTAGCGGTAGCGCTGTCGCGCGGCACGCCATCGGGCACGTCGGCCTCCACCTATGTGAGCGCCACTTCTCCGGATGGCGGGTCTTATTCGACAACTCAGGTCATCGTCACAAAGAGCGGAAGCCACTGAGGCACGTCCGCCACGAGTAGCGGCGCGAAGCCGGAAGGCCGCGCCGGCGTCAACCTGGAAACGGCAGTGGCGTCGTCCCCGCGAAGGCGGGGACCCAGGGTAAACATATACAGAGACGGTATTTTTTGGCTGGCATGGATTCCCGCCCGCGCGGGAATGACGCGCGTGCGCCATGTCTGTCACCTTTCACCTGGCAGGTGAAAGGGCAACAACCGCTAGCACGTTGTTTCGCCGGACATTCTCTTGTTCTGGCCAGTTCAACTGCCGGATTTGGGTATAACCAATGGGGGAGCAAATGGGGCGTTCGTTATTCGGCTTGACGGCGGCTTTGGCCGCGGCTTCGGCCTTGCAGCCGGCGGCAGCGCAAAATGCACAGCCCGCCAATGTTTACCAGCCGTGGGATGCCACGCTCTCCGCGTCATCGTATCCCGTCACGGCGGGACGATGGAATTCCGGGGTCGTGGGGCCATGGAATTCTGGGGCCATAGGGCCGTGGGCCACCAGCGCCAGCGAGATGTGGCGCACGCAAACCGAAGCGCCCGCACCCGTGGGATTCGAGCCGGTTCCCGGCATCACTTTCGTGCCGAAGGCATTCAGCGAGACTGGTTACGATACCAATCCCGCCCAGAGCCTGTCCGATGCGAAAGGGTCGGCATTCGGCCGCACCGGCGCGGGATTCAATTTGAGTTCGGTGAGTCCGGGCACGATTGCCTCGCTGAATGCCGCGGGCAGCTTCCTCGATTATCTCAACGATGCCGCGTTCGCCGATTCCACGCGCTACGCGGGCTCCGCAAATACGAGTATCACCTATCTCGTCCGGCCGGGTGTGACCGTGTCGTCCGGCGCGTTCATCACCTACGATGGCGAAAGCGCAAACAAGACCCAGTCGGATGGGGCAACTGCCGAGCTTGCCTATGGAGGCAGTCTCGTTGCCAGCAGTTTGCGTTTGTCCTTCAAGCAGGTGGAGTATCTTAACGGCGAGGGCGTGGCCAACGATCCGCTAGTTCTGAGTTCCGCCTACAATTACAGCCGCAGCGATATTACCTGGGTGGGCTTGCTTGGCCGCGGCTGGGCTGCCTCGCCCTATGTGGAGGTGAGCGGCGCGCGCGTCGATTATACGGACCAGAGCGACCCTGCCGCGGTGGACCGCAGCGCGAACGACTATCACGCCAAGGCGGGCCTGCGCTTGCACCTTTCCCCAGAGCTTACCACCGATGTTGGCTGGCGCGTCAATTGGCGCGACACTGAAGATCGGCAGGTGGGCAGCTACGACTTTAACGGTTTCGACGGCAGCTTGACTTGGCGGCCCTCGCCCTTCTTCAACCTTACCGCCGCCGCGGAAAGGTATATCGGCGAGCCGTCCACGAGCATGGGGGTTCTTGCCGATGTGCGCTCCTACAGCGTCAAGGCGGGCTATCTGCCAGTGCCCGGAGTGACGGTCAGCGCGGCGGCAGGCTGGCAGATCGCCACGGATATCGGCAGTGGCGCCGCCTATCAGATGGATTATGCCGGCGCTCAGTTTACATGGGATTACAGTAGTCACGTGCAATTCTACACGACGGCGAATTACCAAACCTACGATATCAAGTGGCAGGATTCCGGTTACAACGAGCTGCGCGTCGCGTCGGGCGTGCGTATCATTCCCGATGGCCAGGCTTTGTTCACTGGCGAAAGCGTCCAAAGCTTGATTGAGCGGCTCGGTTTTGCCGGGCACGCCCTCAGGCTCGCAGCTCAGCGTTTCAACCGGCTATTCCTGGTTCGGGCTGCCCGATATGAAGATGGTCACGGTTATGAGCCCGCCAGTGGCTGGCCCCGGCACGATGCCGAGCCAGGCCCTCCGGCAGCAAACGAACGCCAGCAACGCGGATGGCCTGCGGACGGACCTGCGCTTGGCCAATTTCGCGGAAGGGGCTTTGCCGGATGGACGCCTGCTGAGCTTCGGCCTGTCGGGCTTCTACGCCAATTACCAAAGCGGCACTCATACGCATTGCATGTACACGGTCACAACGGACTGCGCGATTGTGAATATCGTCGACTTCAGCTCCACGCAGCCTAATAACACGGGGCTTGGCGGCGAACTCAACGTAGCGGTGCACCGTAACGTGGATTATTACGGAACCGCGGTGGATGTGCGCTGGGGCGACTGGGCGGGCGGCGGCCAGAAGGATGGCCCGCGGGCGGAAGCGCTTTCTCCGTTCAGGCTGGGCGTGGCGATGCGCGGCATCTCAGAGACGGCGAATTTGACCTCCGTCGATCCGCAGGTAAGCGCCCCGGCAAAGTACAAGGAAAGCCTGGACACGCAGTATTACGGTGGCTTTGCGGGGTTCGAGCACGAGCATAGGCTAGGCGATGGCTGGAGTGTCCACTTGGATGCCACCGCAGGCGTGTATTACACGACAGTCGACTATCAAGGCCGCTATACGGGCTACACGCTCTTGATCCCCACCGGTTACTTCGAGGAATATGGGAGCGTCAATTCCGGGCTTGAGCGGGCCTCGTTCATTGGCAGCGTCCGGCTGGATCTGAAGCAGCAGCTGGGCTGGGGCGCAATCGGACTATACGGCCAGGGCGAGTATTTGAGCTACGTTCCGCGCATCGCCTATAACAATAACGATCAGGCCAGCGGCTATCTGCTCGGCGGAGTTAACGGCACGCAGTCCGGCACGCGGATTGCATCCGGCGATGCGTTCAACTTCACGGCGGGATTGAATGTTTCAGTGCCGGTGAATTAGAGCGCGGGTAACGCAAGCGCGGTATCTTGGCTCGAAGCTTGCAAAGACCGATATGTACTTGGCTAGAGCGGGATCGGCCGCGACGGAATCGCTTGGCATCGCCGGCCCGGAACCGGCTCTGCCGGTATCCGGGCTGTTACCAACGCCGGCATGCGTTGCGATCCCGGATAGCGAGCATCACGTCCGATTATGCTTCAGGATGCCAGCGCGGTGAGTAAGTTGGAAAGCGGATCTCACATTAGCCTATCGGGCTCCCTCGGCGAAACCTCCGGACGTGCCGCCATCGCGGCGGCATACCGGACGCCGGAGCCGGTTTGCGTGCCGCCGCTGATCGGGGAAGCGCGCATGGACCCCGCCGCATCGGTGAGCGTGGGGCGGCTTGCTGGCGAGCTGATAGCCAAAGTCCGCGGCGGGCGCACGCACATGTTTGGCGTCGAAGCGCTGATGAAGGAGTTCGCGCTTTCGAGCCCGGAAGGCGTGGCGCTGATGTGCCTGGCCGAGTCCCTGCTGCGCATCCCGGACGCGCATACGCGGGACCTTCTGATCCGCGACAAGCTTAGCCACGGCGACTGGGGCGCGCATGTGGGTGCCAGCCCATCATGGTTCGTCAACGCGTCAGCCTGGGGCTTGCTCATCACGGGCAAGCTCGTCGCCACCCATAGCGAGGCGGGCATGGCGGCAGCGCTTGGCCGCGCGCTTGCCAGGGGCGGCGAGCCGGTGATCCGGCAGGCGATGGATTTGGCGATGCGCCTGCTCGGGCGGCAATTCGTGACCGGCCAAACCATCGAGGAGGCGCTGCAGCATGCGCGGCCCTTCGAGGCGCGCGGTTTCTTCTACTCCTTCGACATGCTGGGCGAAGCCGCGGTCACGGCGGAGGATGCCGCGCGTTACGCAGCGTCCTATGCGCACGCGATCTCCGCTATCGGCGCATACCGGCGCGGCAGCACGATATACAGTTCGCCCGGCATCTCGGTGAAACTGTCGGCGCTGCATCCGCGCTACAGCTACACGCAAGAAGGCCGGATGTGGGACGAGCTTTATCCGCGGCTCTTGAACCTTGCCCTGCTCGCCAGCCGGTATGGCATCGGCTTCAATATCGATGCCGAGGAGGCTGACCGCCTAGAGCTTTCGCTCGACCTCTTGGAAGCGCTCGCGGCCGATCCGGCGCTCGGGAGCTGGCAGGGGCTGGGCTTCGTGGTGCAGGCGTACCAGAAGCGCGCAGCCCCGGTGGTGGACTATCTCATCTCGCTGGCGGAGAGCGCAAAGCGGCGGCTCATGATCCGGCTCGTCAAGGGTGCCTATTGGGACAGCGAGATCAAGCGCGCGCAGGTGGACGGGCTGGAAGGCTACCCCGTCTTCACGCATAAAGCCTATACGGATGTGTGCTATCTCGCCTGCGCCAAGCGGCTGCTTAAGCGGCGCGATCTGGTCTTCCCGCAGTTTGCAACCCATAACGCGCACACGCTTTCGGCCGTCTATCATATGGCCGGAGCGGACTTTAAGGCCGGCGATTACGAGTTTCAGTGCCTGCATGGCATGGGCGAGACGCTCTACGGGCATGTCGTGGGCGCAGGGAATCTCGATCGCCCCTGCCGCATCTACGCGCCTGTCGGTACGCATGAGACGCTGCTCGCCTATCTCGTGCGCAGGCTGCTGGAGAATGGCGCCAACTCCTCCTTCGTTCATCAGCTCGCCGACGAGAAAACGCCCATCGCCGATCTCACGGCCGATCCGGCCCTGGACGCGGCCAAATATGGAGGCGCGCCGCATCCAGCTATCGTGCTGCCGCAAGATTTGTTCGGCGAAGAGCGCAGGAATTCGAAGGGGCTCGATCTTTCCGATGTGCAAGTGCGCGAGAAGCTGGAACGCGCCATCGAGGACAGCCGGGCGGCGGATTTCGAAGCCGGGCCAATCATTTTCGCTCCGCTGCTGCCGGCCGCGGCCGAAAGGCAGGTCGTCAATCCAGCAAACCATGCCGACATTGTGGGCTATGTCTCGAATACCTGCGCGCTTGGCATCGAGGACGCAATAGCTGCCGCAACGGCATCTGCCCCGAAATGGGTGCGGACTGCCGCCGCGGAGCGCGCCGCAATGCTGGAGCGGGGGGCGGACCTGCTGGAGCATTCCATGGAGCGGCTTTGCGAGCTGATCGTGCGCGAGGCGGGCCGGACCATGCCCAACGCTATTTCGGAGGTGCGCGAGGCCGCCGACTTCTGCCGCTATTACGCAGGCCAGGCCCGCGCGCTAGAGCCGGGCCATGAGCCGCTTGGGCCGGCGGTCTGCATCAGTCCGTGGAACTTTCCGCTGGCGATTTTCACAGGCCAGATCGCGGCGGCGCTCGCGGCGGGAAACCCGGTGCTCGCCAAGCCGGCGGAGCAAACGCCGCTGACTGGCGCGCAAGCTGTCCGCCTTCTGCACAAAGCCGGCGTGCCGCGCGATGTCTTGCAGCTTCTTCCGGGAGCGGGAGAAGTTGGGGCGGCGCTCGTTGCCGATCCGGGCACGAAGGCCGTGCTGTTCACAGGCTCAACCGAGGTTGCGCGCCACATCCAGGCAGCGCTCGCGGAGCGCGGCAATATTCCCTTCATCGCCGAAACCGGCGGCCAGAACGCCATGATCGTCGACTCCTCCGCATTGCCGGAGCAGGTGGTTGGCGATGTGCTGGCCTCCGCCTTCGACTCTGCCGGGCAGCGGTGCTCGGCGCTTCGCGTCCTTTGCCTGCAGGAAACAATAGCGGATCGCGTCATTGGCATGCTCAAGGGCGCGATGGCGGAGATGTACGTTGGCGATCCGGCGAAACTCGAAACGGATGCCGGGCCGGTGATCGATGCGGAGGCGCAGGCGGCGCTCAAGTCCTACATCGCCGCGCACAAGACGAATATTCTGTTTCAAGCGCCGCTTCCGGCAGAATGCGCGGGCGGGACATTCATCGCGCCAACGCTGCTCGAAATCGGCTCCATCGGCGAGCTGAAACGCGAGGTGTTCGGGCCAATCCTGCATGTGGTTCTCTTCAAGCGAAGCGAGTTGGCACGCCTCGTAAAGGAGATCAATGCCACCGGCTACGGCCTCACGCTCGGCATTCACTCGCGCATCGGCGAAACCATCGATTTCATCGCGGCCCGCGCCAATGCCGGGAACATCTATGTGAACCGGAACATGATTGGCGCAGTGGTGGGCGTGCAGCCTTTCGGCGGCGAGGGGCTGTCGGGAACCGGGCCCAAGGCTGGCGGGCCGCTCACGCTGCACCGGCTGCTGCGGAAAGGCGCGCCGCCGAAGCTCCAGGGCGCGCGGGATGAGACGAAGCTCGATGCTCTGCGGATTTTCAAGGCGTGGATCGAGGCTGGCGCGGGCCGCCTGCTCAAGGCCGGCGAGCGCACCCGGCTTGGCGAATTCCTCAGGCTTTACCTCGAAACCTCGCCCGCCGGTCTGGAAATGCTGCTGCCCGGCCCCGTGGGCGAGGAAAACCGGCTTGTTCTCCTGCCACGCGGCCGCGTGCTTGGGATCGCGGGCACGGCATTCGAGGCATTGCATCAGTTCGGCGCGGCGCTGGCCAGCGGAAACCGCTTTATCCTGGCTGGCACCGAAGGCTTGCGCACCTTGCGCGAGCTGCTGCCCGCCGCCTTGCAGCCGCATATCGAATTCACGGGCGATTGGGAGAAAGCCGGATTCGATGCCGTTCTCCTCTCCGGTGATGCGAGGACTGGCGAGGTAGCGCGCGCGCTTGCCGGCCGTCCCGGCCCCATCGTCCAGATTGTGTGCGGCGCACCCGAGTTCCGCCTGTTCCGGCTCATCAAGGAGAAGTGCGTCTCCATCAACACCGCCGCCGCCGGCGGCAATGCCAGCCTGATGACCATCGGCAAGTGAGGAAGTCCCCCTTGCACTCTGTCTCTCTCCCAGCGGGGAGAGACCCCAGAATTATCCACTCAACTTGACCGGAGGGCCGCAGCCAACTTCCTCTCCCACCCGCATCCGCTTGCGGATGCGGGATACGTCAGCCGTCCTTGCGTCTCCGTAGCATAAAATGCAACCAATAGTGTATGTAGCGAGTATTATATAAGAGAGGCCAAGCCAAACTCCAGATGACGGCATTAATTATTACACAATAATGCTTGTGTATGGTATATTCTTGGGCGTTTCAGCTGTACATTGTAGTTCCAGAGGGAACCCGGCGTACAAGGCTGAACTTAGTTCGCTTCCTTTCGTGAAGCGGGGAGATGTGGAATGAGTAGGTTGGGTGTAATGCTCTTCGCCATGGGTGCGGTTTCGCTGTCCCCGCTGGCAGGCACGGAGACGGCAAGCGCCGGGGTTTTTCGGCCCGCGATTGCGGCATTGGAAGCGGGCACCGCGGATTCCCCTATAACGCAGGTGCAGTATTGGCGCGATGGCTACGGTGGTGGTGGCGGTCCCTGGGGCGGGGGGTATAACGGTTGGAACGGAGGCTGGGGGAATAACGGCTGGAATGGAGGCTGGCGCGGGGGCTGGGGGAATAGCGGCTGGAACGGAGGCTGGCGCGGCGGCGGGGGATGGAACAACCCGGGTTATTATGGCGGCGGGGGTTACGGCTCCTCATGCGGCGGCGGCTGCGGCGGCGGAGGATGCTGCGATCCGCTCCCTCCTCCTCCACCACCCCCTCCTTGCTGCGGCAACAACCAGCCGTTCATCGTGCCTGTTCCGGTCGCCACCCCCATCCCGTACCCCATTCCCTACCCGGTGCGGCCGCTGAAGTAGCTTGGCTTAGGCATTGCTCAAAAATAACTGCGCCATCTGGCTTGTTCTCTTGCCCGCCTGCTGCGTTGCAAAAAGGGTTTCATATCTTGGATATGCGCCCTTTTTGCACCTTGCAGCCGGCCAAGATTCCGGCGCCACCCGGCTCACTTATTTCTGAGCAATGCCTAAAGGTGCCAGCGCCAGCCGTCATCCGGTGTCTGCGCACTCTTTCACCGCGGATTCACCGCGAAACGGCACGTATGGCGCTAGACACCATATTGATACGTATGGTATCTAACGCCATATGAAGGCTAGGCGTATCTTCTACGACCGCATGGATTATCCCGATGGGGACATCCTGGAGATGACCATTTGGAAGCTTTCCACGCCTGTCCAGGGGAGCGCACACCAGCTGAAATACAGCCTGTTTTACGGCCGGCCTGGCATGCGGCTGGTGGGCTACGACAACGAGCGGGGGAAGGGCGATCATCGCCACTTCGAGGGCAGCGAGGAACCATACAGTTTCACAACACCGGAGGCCCTTATCGAGGACTTCCTGGCGGATGTGAAGAAACTGCGAGGTGAATTATGAGCGAAAACGTCCGCGTCCACATTGGCACGCCCGGGGATATGGGGCAGCGCTTTGCCGATGCGTGGCACCGGGCCGAGCGTGGCGAGACCGTTGACGAAACCAATGTCACCTTCCGCGATCTGGAAACGATGCTTTCGGCATTAACGCCCAAACGCCTGCAACTGCTGCGTTACGTTCGCCGTCATGAGGTCCGTAACGTCAAGGCGCTGGCGGCCGGGCTGCAGCGGAATTACAAGAACGTCCATAAGGATGTAGAGGAGCTTTCGAAGCTGGGGCTCCTATCCCGGACGCCTGACCGGGTCGTGGCGCCCTATGCTGAGGTGGATGCCCGGTTTGTGCTTTAAACTTGGCTGAGTAGTTCCGCAACCGTCATCCCGAAACGGCGCTTGCGCCGTATCCGGGATCGTCACGAACGCCGGCGCCCCTTAAGATCCCATGTCCGCGCAGTGTCATTTCATGGCGCGGCGCGCACGGGATGACATCCGCGGAAGTGCGCGGCGGGAGGGATTGCATGCGGAAACGTTTGCATCGGCCGCAAAACTTGCCCAAATCAGCGCAGGCAACAGGCAAACGCGCGGGCGCATGGGCATTCCTCTTCTCACACTGCAAAACGTGGCACTCACCTTCGGCGGTACGCCCCTTCTGGAGGACGCGGGCCTATCCGTGACCGAGGGCGACCGCATCTGCATCGTTGGGCGCAACGGCTCCGGCAAATCCACGCTCATGAAGATCGCGGCGGGGCTGATCGAGCCGGACAAAGGCACGCGCTTCGTGCACCCGGGCATCACGCTACGCTACCTGCCGCAGGAGCCGGATTTCGGCGCGCATAAGACGGTGCGGGCTTATGTCGAAAGCGGGCTTGCCCCGGGTGACGATCCGCACCAGGTGCGCGTGATCCTGGAGGAGCTTGGGCTCACGGGGGAGGAAGAGCCCGGAAAGGTGTCCGGCGGCGAGGCGCGCCGCGCGGCGCTGGCAAAGACGCTCGCGCCGAACCCGGATGTGTTGCTGCTGGACGAGCCGACCAACCACCTGGACATCCGGGCCATCGAATGGCTGGAGAGGCGGCTGGGCGGTATGCGCTCGGCGCTGGTCCTCATCAGCCACGACCGCCGGTTCCTGTCCAATCTGTCGCGCGGCACCGTATGGGTGGATCGCGGCGTGACGCGCAGCATCGCCATCGGCTTCAGCACCTTCGAGGCTTGGCGCGACGAAGCGCTGGCGCAGGAGGAACTGGAGCGGCACAAGCTCGCGCGCAAGATCGAGCGCGAGGCGGATTGGCTGCGCTATGGCGTCACCGCGCGGCGGAAGCGCAATGTGCGCCGGCTGGGCGCGCTGCAGGCCATGCGGGAGGAGAAGCGGACCGCCAAGCGCGCGCCGGGGCAGGTCAAGCTGGAGGCGGCGGAGGGTAATGCTTCGGGCAAGCTTGTGATCGAGGCGAAGGCGATTTCGAAATCCTACGGCGCGGACCCCATCGTCGACAAATTCAGCATTCGCGTTAACCGCGGCGACCGCGTTGGCATCGCGGGGCCGAACGGCGCCGGCAAGACGACCCTCGTTAACATGTTGATTGGCAAGCTTGCTCCGGACGAGGGCACCGTGCGGCTCGGCGCAAACCTGGAGAGCGCCAGCCTGGAGCAGAACCGCGACAGCCTGAAGCCCGATTGGACGGTGGCGGATGCGCTTACGGGCGGCAGCGGCGACGTGATCGTCATCAACGGCGTGGCCAAGCATGTTGCCACCTACATGCAGGACTTCCTGTTCCTGCCCGAACAAATGCGGACGCCGGTGAAGGTTCTATCCGGCGGCGAGCGCGCGCGCCTCATGCTCGCCCGGTCGCTGGCGAAGCCTTCGAACCTCCTCGTGCTCGACGAACCGACCAACGATCTCGACCTCGAAACGCTCGACGTGCTTGAGGAGATGCTTGCCGATTATGCGGGCACGCTGATCCTCATCAGCCACGACCGCGATTTTCTCGACCGCGCCGTCACTTCCATCGTTGTGCCGGAGGGCAGCGGACGCTGGGTTGAATATGCGGGCGGCTGGTCGGACATGATCGTGCAACGCGGGAGCGCGCCGTTCTCCCCGCCGGGCACGGCCAAGCAGGCAAGGGCGGAGCGGAGCGAGGCAAGGAAGAAGCCCGCGGATGCGGGCGAGGCGAAGCAGAAGCGCCGCCTGAGCTTTAACGAGAAGCATGCGCTGGAAACCCTGCCGGGCAGGATCGCGGGCCTGGAAAAGGAGATTTCGGATTTGCAAGCGCAACTGGACGATCCCCGCCTCTATGCCAAGGACCGTCAGGCGTTCGAGACGGTGAGCGCTGCGTTGGTCAAAGCGCAAGCCGGGCTTGCCGAGGCCGAGCATCGCTGGCTTGAGCTTGAAATGCTCCGTGAAGACATCGCATCCAATCCTTAAGTAATTGAGCGGGATAAGCGCAGGCGCATAGGTGTCAACTTAACACCGGATGGCGCATTGAACTGGGGAATCTCCCCTCATCCTGTCCTTCTCCCCATGGGAGAAGGGACCCCTGAACAGTGCTTGGAGCGCGCAACAACGTCCCCTCTCCCGTGGGGAGAGGGACAGGGTGAGGGGAGAGACCGCTGTTATGTTCGCCGCCAGGCCGATTGGAAACACCCTAAGTACAAGCTCAACACTAATTCCACGAATTACGTAAAATTTTCGAGAGTCCAAACCTGAAAGCCGTAGTACTGCAGTCTTTACTCGGCTTATTAAGGAAAAATAGGCTCCGCATTGTGCGCGATGCCATGTGCTTTAATTTGCCGGAGATATTTCTGCAAGCCGGGACCCTTTTTGAGGCGGCGTTAACTCAGCCGAAACCTCGCACCGTATAACTACAACGCAGGATTGCGCGCCGTTGCGGCTACTCTTGCGGAGTGTGGGATGCGGTTATCGAAAATTTCAAAATTGGCGAGCGCGGCCGTTGTCGCGGGCTTCGCGCTGACCATCGGCGTCAGTCTTTACAGCTTGGGAGAGTTCAAGATTGGCGGGGCGCTATGCGACAAGATTATGCTGGGAAAGGATTTGGTTTCCGATATCTTGCCTCCTCCGGAATACATTATCGAGCCATATCTTGAGACGTCCCTGCTGGCAAAAGAACCTCAGTCCATATCTGAGCGTCGCAAACGGCTGACCGAGCTTAAAAAGGACTATGACAGCCGCCATGAATACTGGGCTGCGCAAGACATAGATGCGCAAGTAAAATCGCAGCTTCTGCAAAAAGCGAATGAGCCTGCCCAACGCTTTTGGCAAATCCTGGAAACGAGCTTCTATCCCGCCGTCGAGAAGAAGGATTTAGGCGCCATCGAGGCGGCTTTTCAGAAACTGACCATCGCGTATGCGCAGCATAGGGCCGCAATCGAAGAAACGGTTGCCCTGGCAAATAAGAGCAATGACGGGATCGTTTCCGAGTCATTGCAATTTGCCCGGAATGTTAATCTTGTGCTTGTCTTCCTTTCATGCGTGGTCTTGGCACTTGCCATTGCCATGGCTTGGGGAGTGCCGGCTTTGATCCTCAAGCCGCTCCACCAAATGTGCGACTCGATTCTGTCGCTGGCGAATGGCAGGCATGAGCTGGCCATTCCCATGACCTCCAGGAAGGACGAGCTTGGCGATATCGCGCGCTCGGTCGAGGTTCTCCGGCAGAAAGCAATCGAGCACGAGACGCAGCAGGAGAGCATGAACGAAGCGAAGGAAAGGGAGTTCCAAGGCCAGCGGAACCTCGCAGCCAAGGCCCAGCATTTCAGAAACATAATCACCAGGGTTGTCGACGGCTTGGGCGAGCAAGTGAGCCAATTGCAAGGAACCGCCGGAGCCCTGTCGGAGGCATCGGAAACCGCGACCTTCGAAGCGGCGAACGCCGCCAATGTTTCCGCCAGCGCCGCCGACAACTCCAACGCGGTGGCCGCGGCGACCGAGGAGCTGAGCTGCTCGATCCGGGAGATCTCGGATCAGGCGCACCGGACGAATGCGGTCGTCGAGGCCGCTGACAACGAGGCCAAGCGCACGAACCAGGATGTCGGGCGGCTTGCGAGCGCGGCCGAGGAGATCGGCTCCATCGTGGCGGTGATCCGCAGCATCGCCGACCAGACCAACCTGCTGGCGCTGAATGCCACCATCGAAGCGGCGCGTGCGGGCGAGTCGGGCCGCGGTTTCGCGGTGGTGGCCGCCGAGGTGAAGGAGCTTTCGGCGCAAACCGCCAAGGCAACCGACGCGATTGCCGAGCAAATCCACGCGATCCAGGATTCGACGAGCGCCGCCGTCGGCGCCATCCAGTCGGTTTCCGGCAAAGTGGGCGAGATCCAGGCATTCACCGGCGCGATCGCGGCTGCGGTCGAGCAGCAGACGGCTGCCGCGCAGGAGATCGCCAACAATGTGTCGCTCGCCGCCACCGCAAGCGAGAAGGCAGCGAGGAGTTCCAGCGAGGTCTCGCAATCGGCGACCCAGACCAAGCAGCAGGCGGCGTCGCTCTCCAAGGTCTCCACGCAGCTTTCCGGGCTTGCGTCTCAGCTTTCGGCGGCGTTGAAAGATTTTGGCGGCGGCAGCCAATTCCCGGACGGCTCCTTCAACTCTCCCATGGCGGCCGAAGAAGAAGGAGGCTTCGCTTTTCGCGCTGCTGCGTAAGGCTGCCGCGCGAAACGCCGGCGGCGGCCCGCCTCCCCGGCGTATCGTTTTGCAAGCGCAAGGCTGTCCTGGGGTGGACTCTGCCGTAAGCTTTGGAGCCCTGGCAATACCAGCCCGGCCGATTGCCTGGCGCGGATAGGGTGTAGCGGGTTCGATCTGTGAAATAGAAATATAGGCGGTCTTGTTTGCTTCCGGCTGTCCTCTAAATCAACGGGGGCAATGCCCACTCTCTATGGAATGCGGCGATCATGGCTGATCCCTATAAAACGCTCGGACTTACGAAGACTGCGACGGACGAAGAGATCCGCAAGGCTTACCGCAAGCTCGCCAAGGAGCACCATCCGGACTTGAACCCCGGCAACAAGGAAGCCGAGGCGCGGTTTAAGGACATTTCCGCCGCTTACACCCTGTTGAGCGACCCGGAAAAGCGCCGCGCCTTCGACGCCGGCGAGACGGACGCGTCCGGCCAGCCTCAGGCCGAGCGCCGGTTCTACCGCGATTATGCGGGCGCCGGCGGAGGCTTCCGCTACGAGCGCCCGGAGGATTTGGGCGGCTTCGCGGATTTGGGCGGTGTTTTCGCCGATCTCATGCAAGGGCGGCGCGGGGGTCAGCGCGGCGGCCCTGGAACGCAGTTCCGCATGCGCGGCGGGGATGTGCACTACGCGCTTCCCGTGGAGTTCCTCGAAGCCGTGAACGGCGCCAAGAAGCGCATCGATATGCCGGACGGCAAGACGCTGGACATCGCCATCCCCGCGGGCGTCCAGGACGGCCAGACGTTGCGCCTCAAGGGGCAAGGCGCTCCGGGCTTGGGCGGCGGCCCGGCCGGCGATGCGCTCATCACGGTCACGGTGCGCCCGCATCCAGTCTTCCGCCGCGACGGCCACGATATCAAATCCGTGCTGCCTATCACCTTGAACGAGGCGCTTTCCGGCGGCAGTGTTCCGGTCGAGACCATCACGGGGCCGGTGAGCCTCAAAATCCCCAAGCATTCCAACAGCGGCCGCATTTTGCGCCTGCGCGGCAAGGGTGTGCAGGGTAAAGTGAAAGGCGACCACCTGGTGGAGCTGCAGGTGACGATGCCGCCGCATCCGGATGAAGCCCTTGAAAAGGCCGTTGCCGAATGGGAGAGCCAGCATCCCTATAATCCGCGGGGAGGCGGGCGATGATCACGGAGGCGGAAATCGTTGCGCGCTTCGGCCGGCTTGAGGTGCATGTGCTGCAGCGCTGGATCGCGGCGGGCTGGGTCAAGCCGCGGGAGAGCGGGGCGGGGTTTCTGTTCGACGAAGCCGACGTGGCGCGCACGCACCTGCTTTGCGACCTTTCGTTCGATATGGAGCTGCACGACGAGGAACTGGCGATTGTGCTGTCGCTGGTCGACCGGCTCAACGGGACGCGAACCATGCTGCAGGCGCTTACCGCCGCCGTGGAAAGCCAGCCAGCGCCGGTGCGCGATGCGATCCTCGCCGAGATGCGCGCACTTTTGGGGGCGGGAGAGTAATACCAACCGTCATCGGTTTTGACCGGTCTTTCCCGATTGCGTGGGGCATCGCCCGAAGCCGCCTTCTCCTCCGCGCCGTTGCCTGCATCGCCATGGCGGCTCAGATTTTGGGCGGCCGGCATAAGCTTCCGGCGCATCTCCAGTCACCTCCTGTTAACCCAGTCCAGCGGCCCAACCCCTCGTTTCGAGCCGTCTTTTCAATTTGAGACAGTATAGCATGAGTGCTTTAATGTTTCGTTAAAAGCTCGCCGTCCACCGCAAGTCATTGATGTTTATCGGTAATATTCGTTGGCGCGCCCGCCCTCGGACCGCGCGATTGGTTAATTTGAAAGTTGCGCGTATATTTAAACGGATTCTGGAAGCGTAGAATTCGACCGAAAACGGCAAAAGATTCGCAGAAAGTGGCGGGCGAAAAATATGAAGATCCGCCGTTTACCATGCCGGCATTAAGCATATCGCGGCTGTAGGCGAAACAAACGATCCATTAACCCGGCGCGAAATCCGCGTCTGTTTCGTGCGGTTGCTTTCGGACGCCCACGCCTGCTTTGCCGCCTCGCGATGACGGCGGATTGCGCTGCCAGAACTCGCTAAGGGATCGGCAAACCGCCACGCCGCGCGAGCACACGCAGATGCTCGATGGCCGCTAAGTATCGCAGGCGCAATGGACAGCAGCCTTTCGCGCGTCGAGAAGCATCTGGGTTTCGTTGAGGCTTAGACGGTCTCCGCCACCCGGCTTGCCAAACAGGCCAGCCTAAGCGCATATTTGCATCATGAACGAGCGCGTGAGACATATCGCCGAACAGGAGCGGCAATTGACGCCTGAGGAGCGGGCCGATCTTTGCGATCTGCTACTCGTCATGATGCACGCGGCCCCGCCGGGTTTGGGCGAAGACTGGGAAGAGGAAATAGAGCGCCGTGCCGCGGAAATCGATCGCGGCGAGGTTGTTCTGCAAGACTTCGATGAAGCGATGCGCGATTTGCGCGCCAAGTTATGATTGCCCGCTTTAGGCCGAGGCTGTGTGAAAAGTCGTCAGCCTCAAAAACTGCTAGAATTTTGTTCCCATCACCCGGTAAGGTCATGGTTCTATTGGAGGGGTGAGTGCTGAGTTTTACTTTAGAAGAACGAATTAAGACTTCATCGCTGTCGAAGGTTCCAGCCTGATCGATGCGTTGCAAGGCGGCGTGCGCAAAAACATTCTAAAGGTATTTGTGCGCGCGGACTTTTCACACAGCCTCGGCCGATTCCCGAAGTTCGAAGTTGTCGTACCATAGAGCGTTATTGAAGGTATAGCGGACGCCGAATTTGTTGGCCTAGCCTCTCATATCAGCTAGCGGGCGGGGGCGGCGACGCAGCGCCAACCGACGCAGTCGGCCATAACCAGACTCGCCCCTCCTTAACATGGCGAGTTCTGCCTTCAACACTGTTGGACAGAGCCGACAGTCCCCATCAGCGCAGGCGACTAGTAAGGTTGTGCAGATTTGACGCCCACCATCGATAGATAGTACAGCGGTCGAGCACCACGAGGTGCTAGGCGTTCCGCTGCGGCTGCTCGAAATAACCCTTTCTTTGAAATGTTTGCAAAAGCGCTGTCGCCAACGTGTACGTCTGCGCCCTTTCTCGGAAGCCATCCTGACTGATTTCTGCGTGCCAAATATTCCCCGGCTTACCCTCTTCATCCGCTGTCGGGCTCGCCAAAATCTTAGGTTCCCAATGCGGAAATTTGAGGTCTTTGATGCGAATGCTCGCCCAACCCAGAAATAACAGCTTCGGCTGCCTCTGCGTCGCCTCGCTATCTGCTAAGCCAGTTATCGCGCTTTTTGTTTGCTTTGTCGGAGAGACACCAAGCCGATCAACTGAAATATCGGCTCCTTCGCGCTTTTCGTAAAAGTCGTTCACCTCAAATAAAGGGCTACCTTGCTCGTCTACGTGTCTTACACTTTTATCAAAAATGCGGCGTCCAATGATCTCACTTAGCCCTAAAGTGCTAGGCGGTTTCCAAAGCGCCATTGTATCCCCCAAATCGATCTCTATTCAATAATTTAACTTCTGCGGAATAACGGATAATTAGGTCGTTTATAGTTTCGTCGCTAAGTCTAAATTCGTTTCGTATCGCAAAATTATCATCAACCCTGATAACCAGTCCCAGATCTTGTTCAATAATTAAATTCAATATTTCGTTATTTCTGCGGTGCTCCACAACGACCCCGCCATTAGGTGCCGGATAAACTCGAACTTTAGACGCGTTAACTGCTCTTACAGAGTTTAAGGCTGCTTCCGCAAACTTCTTGTCCGCAGCATTAGCGAAAATGTCTAGTTCGTGGATAGCTTTGTCAACCTCTCCCGATAGCACCTTTCCTGGAGTATCCGAGTCGTCGTGGCGATAGATGCTGTAAACAGCAAATAAAGCGCGTCTAAGTTCCGGGCCGGAGAGGGATGCCACGATAAATAAGCACGCGACTCTGATCCAAGTTTCTTCGTTTGTTTCGGTTTTTGTATCGGCCTTGGTGGCTGTTATCAACTGCTGTCCGCCGTAGGTGGCGTCTATCGCTACGTTGATCAACCTATCAATTGCGGAACTGCCACTCTTGGCAACAATCGGAGACCTACTCGATTGCACTTGGCCCCAGTGCGTTATGTAAGGCGTCGCTAATGCACCACCTGAAGGCTCTTCCAACATGTTTATTGAAATGATCGATGACTGATTTTGCATTTTCGACCTCCGTTGGTTTATCACAATAGAAATCAAAATCGATGGTATAGGCTATCTCCTGGTGTCCGAGGATTTGACCAAGACCATGCCGCAAAGCCAGTGAACCACTATTATCAGGCAGGGACACAACAACCGCGCTAGTAGCAGCCTGTAAGTTTGTTTCAAATTGTGGCAGAGCGCTTTCGCCTAAGATCACCTTATTCAACAGCTCAGACCATTTAGCTTCTAAACCCAAGGCATTTCTCTCGATCGCATTGATGTAACGCAATCCAACTCGACTAAAAAATGCTGGATTATAATACTTTATCAACGCCGACAGCGGAGCGTCCAACAATTCTCCAAATTCTTCCCATCTATTATATGCATTTGACGTCAAAGAAATTGAATTCTGCGAAAGTAAGATGCTGTGTTTGCGATCGGATGTCAAAAACTGGTAAGCGTTCTGAGGCGCCTGAGCCTCTAATACTTGTATTAGCTCTTGGGGCAATTCAATGCCTTGTGGCAGCAATACGTTAACTCGATCCAGCAGGGGAAATCTGTCTCGAATGGCGTCTTGAAAATCCGCAGGCGGTTGGCTTTGGATCCGCAATATGGCGGGAAAACGAAGCTGACAAACAACCTGTACGAGAGGCGCCTTGTCATAAATTACGCGCTGCGAAGCGGGGAATAGTTCATCTATCGGGTTCATTTTGTGGGGCTCGGCATATAACGTCTTCTTCCTGATTAGAGATAGCCCCTTGCGGGTAACTTATCCAGCGCTGCCTTTGGCTCAAAATTTGATATTTGCCTCTAAGGCCACCCTCATGCAGCCACAATGCGTCGCAGGAATGCAAGGCCAAAATGAACAAAGCGCGGTTTCCAAATCGCCCATCTGCGTTCCATCGGCTTAGGTTGGGGTGGTCCGCTGCCGAATGTCGAGCGGCTGTGCTCCAATATCGGGCCGGAGTCCGCTCCCGACCCAATCCGTTCATTAGCGCAAAGAGGTTGCCCTGAAGAATTCGATCACACTCATCCTTGGCGGCGCGCGGTCTGGCAAGAGCGCGTATGCGGAGCGGCTCGTCGGTGCGTTGCCGCCGCCTTGGGTTTATTGTGCGACGGCCCAAGCGCTCGACGACGAGATGCGCGAGCGTATCGGCCATCACCAAAAGCGGCGCGGGGAGGGCTGGCGGACCGCCGAAGCGCCGCTCGATATTGCGCCGCTGCTGGAAGCGGAAACCCGGCCGATTCTGGTGGATTGTCTGACGCTTTGGCTGACGAATATCATGCTGGCCGGAATGGATGTGGACGCCGAAACCGCGAAGCTGATCGCCGCCGCGCGGACCTCGCGTGCGCCAGTCGTGTTCGTCTCGAACGAGGTTGGTCTTGGCATCGTGCCCGATAACGCGCTGGCCCGCGAGTTCCGCGACCGCGCCGGCCGGCTCAATCAAGCGGTGGCCGCCATCGCGAACCGGGTGGTGTTCATGGCTGCGGGCCTGCCGATGGTGTTGAAAGATGAGTGATCCCGCCGGGCCTTCGCGCCACAGGGCGAAGATGGAAAAGCGCAAAGCCGTGCAGGATGCGGAGGTTGCGTCGAAAACCGCCGGCGGCGGGCTGCTGATGGTGCATACCGGGCCGGGCAAGGGCAAGTCCACCGCCGCCTGGGGGCTCGCGCTGCGGGCGCTGGGCCATGGCTGGCGTGTGGGCGTCGTGCAGTTCATCAAGGGCGCGTGGGAGACGGGCGAGCGTGCGGCCTTTGCACGTTTCGGCAATCAGGTGTCCTGGCACACGATGGGCGAGGGCTTCACCTGGGAGACGCAGGATAAGGCGCGCGACATGGCGGCGGCGCAAGCGGCGTGGGCCAAGGCGCGCGAGTTGATGGCGGACCCGGGCATCGGGCTCTTGGTCCTGGACGAGCTGAACATCGCGCTGCGCTACGATTATCTGCCGCTGGCCGATGTGATCGAGGCGCTGAAGGCCCGCCGTCCTGAGCTGACCGTGATCGTGACCGGCCGCAACGCCAAGCCGGAGCTTGTTGCCGCCGCCGATTGCGTGACAGAGATGGGCGCGGTGAAGCATCATTTCGCGGCGGGCTTCAAGGCACAGGAAGGCATCGAGTTCTAGAGCCTAACCGCTTTTGATGGAATCAAAAGCGGGCTCTAACTTTTTGTTTTGCCGTGCGTCTTTTCGGAAAACCGCTTCACACTTTTCCGGACGCACTCTAAGCGAGGAGATAGGCTATGACCACGCCCGGCCCGAGATTGATCGCCTTCGAAATCCTGTTTGCCCTTGTCTATATTGGGCTCGCCATTCTTGGCTGGGGCGGCTTTGCGCCGTTCTTCTCCCATCCGCCGCTGATCGCGGTCACCGCAATATTCTTCGCGCTGCTGGGAGCCGCATTGCTCACAGCCGGAAATCTGAGTTCTGGAGAGCGCGAGGACCGCTCGAACCGCTGGGTGCTGCCGGTCTTCGGCGTTATCGGGTTCGCTAGCGCCTACTTGCCGGCCTACACGGATAGGATTGGGTTCTGGACGATTGACGGCGATAGCGTCCGCTGGCTCGGCGTGTTTCTGTTCGCCGCTGGCGGGGCGTTGCGAATTGGGCCGGTCTTCATCCTGGGCCATCGGTTCAGCGGGCTGGTCGCGATCCAGCCGGGCCATACGCTGGTCACGGATGGCCTGTACGGCATCATCCGCCACCCGAGCTATCTGGGACTGCTCGTAGGCGCCCTTGGCTGGGCGCTCGCCTTCCGGTCCGGTGTGGGCTTGGTTCTGACCGCGCTGCTTATCCCGCCGCTGCTCGCCCGCATCCGCGCCGAGGAAGCGTTGCTACGCTCCGAATTCGGTGCTGAGTACGTTGCCTATCGCAGCCGCACGTGGCGGCTCGTTCCTGGACTGTTTTGATGCACTCCGCTGGCGCGTGCACCGGGGCCAAAGCAAATTGTGCTGTCATAATGCGCTGTGCGGGTCGCTTCGCCGTGTCACTTCATCGTTGCGATAACGGCCGGGATTTGGTATCGGATTGCAGCGGCTTTCTGAAAAATGGAAACCAAAGTGAGGCCACCGGTCTTTACGCCCAGTGGCAGGCTCTTAAGTATTTTAAGAGTTTTCGAGTGGAGAGGTGCTAGAGTGGTTGAATAGGCCGGTCTCGAAAACCGGAATACGGGTAACCGTATCGAGGGTTCGAATCCCTCCCTCTCCGCCATCCATCACAACGCGGCCCGTGCCATCCCTTCTGAAAAGTTTTGTTTGGTGCCCGGCAAGCGGCTTAACGGTCCCCGACGGTCTGCGCCTTCCGCAGCGCCACCATCCGGGCGGCCCTGAGATGCGAGCGGCTGAAGCCGAAGAAGATCGCCATGCCCACCACGAGCCAAGCCACAAGCCTGATCCAAGTGTCGATATCGAGCGACACCATCATGGCGAGGCAAACCAGGATGCCGCCGATGGGCACGAATGGCACAAAGGGCGTGCGATAGCCGCGCTCGAATTCGGGGTGGGTCTTGCGCAGGATCATCACGCCGGCGCACACGATGATGAACGCCAGCAGCGTGCCGATGGAGGTCATGTGCCCCAGCACGCGGATCGGGACGAGGCCGCCCAGCGCTCCCGTAGCAACCATGAAAACCAGGTTCGAAATCCAAGGCGTTTTCCATTTGGGATGCAACGCCAAGAACACCTTGGGCAAAAAGCCGTCGCGCGACATGGCATAGAAAACGCGGCTCTGCCCAAGCAGCATGACCAGCATGACGGTGGTGAAGCCGCCGATCACGCCAAGCGTGGTCGCGGTTTTCAGCCATTGGAAGGGGGTCTGGTTGATCGCCGTCACAACAGGGTGGGCGTCGTTTTGCAGGTCTTTGTAATTGACGAGCCCCGTCAGCACGAAGCCGAAGGCGATATAGAGCACCGTGCAGATAACGAGCGAGCCGAGGATGCCGATGGCCATGTCGCGCTGGGGATTTCTGGCTTCCTGCGCGGCCGTCGAGACGGCATCGAAACCGATATAGGCGAAGAAGATGACGCCGGCTCCGCGGAAGATGCCCGACCAGCCAAAGTGCCCGAACTCACCGGCGTTTTCCGGTATGAACGGGACGTAGTTCTGCGCTTTGATGTAAAAAAAGCCAACTCCCACCACGGCGAGCACGACGGCGACCTTGATCACGACAATCGTCGAATTCACGCTCGCCGATTTCTTGATTCCGCGGATGAGCAGCGCGGAGATGAGCGCAATAATGCACATGGCCGGCAGATTGACGATGCCGTGAACCTCGGTGCCGTCTGCCAGCTTGGCGATTTCGAAGGGCGAAAGCGTCCACTGCGCCGGCAGGTTGATGCCGAAATCGTGCAAGAACGAGGTCACATAGCGCGACCAGCTTACAGACACGGTGCCGGCGCCAACGGCGTATTCGAGCACGAGGTCCCAGCCGACGATCCAGCCCACAAGCTCGCCTAATGTCGCATAGGCGTATGTGTAGGCGCTGCCGGACACCGGGATCATGCTGGCAAGCTCGGAATAGCACATGCCCGCGAAGCCGCAGCCGATCGCGGCAATCATGAAGCTGATAACGACTGCCGGCCCCGCGTTTTCGCCCGCGGCGATGCCGGTCAGCGAGAACAGCCCCGCGCCGATGATAGCGCCTATGCCGAGGCCAATGAGGCTCAAGGGGCCTAGCGTGCGGTGAAGCTGGGCGCCCTGCGGGTCTTCGCCGAGACCGTTAATATCCTTGCGCCGGAATAGCGATTTGGCCCCGGCTGCGGCATGCTCATCCATATTTCCCGCCTGCGGCATTCGCGCCCTCTTTCGATCCCTTTAGCCCCGGCGTTTATAGAAACACACGAGGCCGCGCAATGCTGTAGTGATATTAGCGCGCCGGGATGGTTTCGCCGTGAGCTTCTTGCCGGTGCTGGCCGGGCCGGATGCGCCAGGGTGCAAATTGGCAAGGGCTACATAAAACGGCCACTTTCCCGGATAAAACCTATCTAAATTTGTATTGAGGCCGATTATGAGTGTTTCTCCAGAGCTTTGCAGGGCAGCGCGCGGGCTGCTCGGATGGTCGCAGCAGGAATTGGCGAGCCGGGCGCAGGTGGCCCGCAAGACGATTGCCGATTTCGAGCTGAGCCAGGTCAACCCGCATCCGCGCACGCTGCGGGACGTGGTTGCGGCCTTGGAGGCTGCCGGTGTCGAATTTCTGCCCGCCGAGGCAAATGTCTCAAGGGGCGGCATCCGCATCAAGTGGGATGGCGGCGCGGGTGGCAAAAAGAGCGCGGTTCCGGCGGCGATTGAACGCGCCGGGTGATCGCTGAGGGGGCCTTCGCCGGAGTATTCGACCGGATTTGGAGTCAGCAAAGCTCGGCGACGGCCACGCGCAGTTCCTCGATGCCAAGCCCTTCCACCGCCGAGGTCGCCAGCACAACCGGGTGAGCGGCGGGGTGCTTTTTAAGCTCGGCTTCCGTCTCGGCAATCACTTTGTTGAGGTCGCCCGATTTCGGCTTGTCCCCCTTGGTGAGCACCGCTTGGTAGGACACGGCCGCCTTGTCGAGCATGGTCATGATCTCGCGGTCGGACGGCTTGAGCCCGTGGCGGCTGTCGATGAGGAGCATGACGCGCTTGAGCTGGGGGCGGCCGCGCAAATAGTCGTGGATAAGCTGGGTCCAGCCCGCGACGAGCGACTTCGGCGCCTTGGCGTAGCCGTAGCCCGGCATATCGACCACATACAAGATGTCGCCCACCGCGAAGTAGTTCAACTCGCGGGTGCGCCCTGGTGTGTTCGAGACACGCGCGAGGCTGCGGCGGCCAAGCAGCGCGTTCAGGAGGCTCGATTTGCCGACATTGGAGCGCCCGGCAAATGCAACCTCGACCCTGTCGCCGGGCGGCAGCCCCTCGACACTCGCGACGCCCAGCACAAAGTTCGCGGGCGTCTTGAAGAGTTCCAGCGCCTTAAGGGCCGCCGCTTCTGTATCGTCCACAGCGGACACTATCGCCTCACTCCAATTTCGCCCTGATTGCTATCGAAGACCCCCTCATCCTGTCCTTCTCCCCAAGGGGAGAAGGGACGCCGGAACTGTCCTCTTACCTTGATGAGAGGGCCGCAGCCTACTCCCTCTCCCATCCGCATCCGCTTGCGGATGCGGGATACTCAAGTGGCAAGCTCGCCAAGGCGAGCTTGCTGGGAGAGGACTGGGGTGATGGGGTCTAATACCTTCCCGCTGGCACGGCGGCCTCACTCGGCCGGCGTGCTGCTTCTGCCGTTGTTCTTCAAGCGCGAGCGGACTTGCTGCACCCTGCCATGCACCGTCTTGATGCCAACATTGTGCAGGATGTCGATCTCGACCCCCTGCCGCTTCATGATGTAGGCCTGCTGCGAGAAGGACAGGATGTTGTTCCATGTCCAATAGAGCACCAGGCCCGCCGGCATGCGAGCCAGCATGAAGGTGAAGACCACCGGCATCCAGGCGAAGACCTGCTGCTGCACGGGGTCGGTCGTCTGTGGCGACAGCCGCATCTGCACCCACATCGAGATGCCCATCAGCAGCGGCAGGATGCCCAGCATGAGGAACGCCGGCGGGGTCCAGGGGATGAGCCCGAACAGATTGAAGATCGTTGTCGGGTCGGGCGCCGAAAGGTCCTTGATCCAGCCGAAGAACGGTGCGTGGCGCATCTCTATCGCAACGAGCTGCACCTTATAGAGCGAGAAGAACACCGGGATTTGGATGAAGATCGGCAAACACCCGGCCATCGGGTTTACCTTCTCGTCCTTGTAAAGCTTCATCAGCGCTTCCTGCTGGCGCCCCTTGTCGTCCTTGAAGCGCTCCTGGAGCTTCTTCATCTCCGGCTGAAGCTTTTTCATCTTGGTCATCGACTCGAAGGACTTGTTCGCGATCGGGAAGAGCGCGGCCTTGACGACGACGGTTGTGAGCAGGAGGGCGACGCCGAAATTCCCCACGAGCTGATAGAGGAAATCCATCAGGTAGAACATCGGCTCAGTAATAAAGAAGAACCAGCCCCAGTCGACGAGCTTATTGAAACGATCAATCCCCAAGTCGGCGCGGTATTTTTCGAGAAGCTTTACTTCTTTGGCGCCGGCAAAAATCCGGTTTGTCACGATTTCTTTGCCGCCAGCCGCGACCGTTACCGGCTCTTGAAGGTAATCGGCATAAAAATGCTTGTTTTCATTGCCGAACATCATCCCGTCGAACGGTTTCGACTGGTTCGGAATAAGCACCGCCGCCCAATATTGCGAGGTAATGCCGAGCCAGCCGCCTTTCGTGGAGGAATAGGTGTCCTTGGCGTTCTTCGTGGCGGGGTCGAAGTTCTTGAGCGCCTTGTCGTAAGTCAGCTCCTTCAGGCCGCCGCCGCCGAAAACCCCGATCAGCCCTTCATGCAGTACCGAATAGCCCAAGGTCTGCGGCTCGGTAAGCTCGGCCACCTGCCCCCATGGCCGCAGCGTCACTGGGTGCCCGGTCTTATTCTCCACCTCGTCGGCGATGGTGAACATAAAATGGTCGTCGACGGAGATCGTGCGCCGGAAGATAAGGCCCGCATCGTTGTCGTAGCGCAGCACAACCGGATGGTTCGCGGTCAGCGGCCCCGTGCCCTCCTGCTGCCATAACGTATCTTCGCCGGGCAAGGTCACGCCGGGCTCGTTGCTCCACCAGCCTGTGTAGGTGAAATAGGGGTGCGGGCTGCCCGAAGGAGAAAGCAGAACGACATCGGGGCTGTCCGGCTTGACCGTCTGCTTGTAGTCGCGCAGCACCACGTCGTCGATCCGCGCGCCTTTCAAATTGATCGAGCCCTGCAGAGCGGGGCTTTCAATCGACACGCGAGGCGAAGCGGCAATGGCGGCCTCGCGCGTGGCATAAATAGAGGCCAGCGCTGGCTGCGCGGATACCACGGGCGCACCGGTGGAACCCGCTGGCACGGGCGGCGCCTCGGGGGCACCCGCTTCGCTCTGGGCGGGTTTCGGCGGATTTTGGGCGGCCTCCGTGAGCTGCTGCTTGCGCGCCAGGTCCATCTTCGGCTGCAGATAAAGGAGGTCCCAGCCGATGACCACGGCAAGGGAAAGGGCCACGGCAAGAATAATGTTTCTGTTGTTTTCCATAATCCGCTCAGGAGAAACGTCTAAACGCGTTGGTGCGCCCGCGGAAGCGGGACAGCCGGTCCGCTTGTAGCCGGCTTACGTCCGCGATGGAACATAAACCGCGCAACACCCGCGCCGCCATTACGAGATATGGTGACTGTCCTATCCGGGCGCGCAGGCTTGCTTACCTTATGGAACGCTATCTGGTGGTCCGCAAGGTGTTATGCAAAATTTAAGCTTGCCGGCCTCGTTCCTCAAGGTCTTTCGGCATTGAAGCAATTTAGCAGAGGTGCTTTAAGGAAGCGTTGATTGTCTCGCCTTGTTGTAACGCATTGATATATAATGAGAAAAGAGATGGCATTTCCGCGGTGGAGGGGCAATTCAAGGTTAATTTCAATTCCGCGCCCATATTTAACGGGATTCTGGGATCGTGGAACCTGGCCAAAAACGGCAAAAGATTCGCAAAAACACGGCGGCGGAAAATATGACCCCGGCGCGTTTACCATGCCGGCATTAAGCATGATACGCCCCTACGCGAATGGAACGGCTTTTTAAGCCAAAGGGCTGCCCCCGGCGCGCGGCCCATTACAAGTTTAAATAAGTCTTACTGTTGTCACGCTTTCTGTTTAGGCAGACGCCGGGCCTAGTGAGGCTAAGGGGAAAGCATGCTGCTTACATCGCATTGGCGTGCCCGGCATTTGGCGGCCGGGTTGTTCTCGATTGTCTGTGTATTTTGCTTTGAGGGCTTAGCTCTGGGCGGGGCGGGCGCCAAGCCGGACGCCGCGGCTTGCGATGCGCACGAAATCGCCGCCGCCATCCGGGGCTGCACGGCCATGATCGAAAGCGGAGCCCGGGGCAAGAGCAGGCTGGCGCAGGCCCATCTCAACCGGGGCAAGGCATTCGCCAAGCGCGGCAGTTTCGCCGAAGCCATCGCCGATTTCGCCGAGGCTATCCGGCTTGCGCCCAGCAATGCGGAAGCCTATCGCGAGCGCGGCGGCGCTTATTCGGAGCAAAAGGAAAATGCGCTTGCCGAGGCGGATTTCGCGGCGGCCATCCGCTTGGACCCCAACGGTGCGAAGGGCTACGCGCAAAGAGGCTGGCATTATAAGTCCAGCGGAGACGAGGAGCGCGCGAAATCCGATTTCGAGCAGGCCCTGAAACTTGCGGACAAGGCGATTGCCGCGAAACAGGATCTTGCCCAGGCGCATTATTGCCGCGCCGAGGCGCTCGCCGGCTTGGGGGATTACGACCGGGCCATCGCCGCGGACGATGAAGCCATCAAGCTGAAACCGGACGATGAAGCTGCCTATGCGGATCGTGGAGTTATCTATTCCCTCAAAGGCGGCAAAGACCCGGCCGCCGCCGATTTGAACAAGGCGCTGGAGCTGCAGCCCGGATATTGGCATGCGCTGAACGGACGCGGGAACCTGTTCATCCAAACCAAGGATTACGATCGCGCCCTCGCCGATTTCGATAGCCAGATCAAGTTCGCCAAGAACGACGCGCAGGCCTACAACAATCGGGGAATTGCTTATAAAAACAAGGGTGATGATGACCGCGCCATTGCCGATCACAGCGAGGCCATAAGGCTCAACCCCAAGTTCGCCGACGCGTTTGCCAACCGGGCCTGGGCTTACCTGAGCAAAAAGGACGCCGATAGCGCCATTGCGGATTTCACCCGCGCCATCGAGCTGAACCCGAAAAATGCTTTCTCCTTCTCTGGTAGGGCCGACGCCTATGCAAAAAAGAAGGACATGCCTCATGCGATGGCGGATTACGATGCCGCGATTGCCATCGATCCGAGTTCCGCGAACTACGAGTCGCGCAGTTTCGGACACGAGCAAATGGGCGAGTATGCCAAAGCTATCGCCGATTTGGATGAGGCGATCCGCCTCAAGCCGGAAAACTGGTCCACTTATTCCGGTAGGGGACGGAATTACGGAAAGCTTGGCGATTATGCTAAGCAGATCGCGGATCTCAAAGAAGTAATCCGTCTCAAGCCGGACTACGATACAAATTATATCGCCCTGGCACAGGCATATGACCACAAGGGCGAACCGGATCGTGGGATTGCCGTTCTCGACAAATATCTGCAAAAGAACCCGGACGACTATCGGGCACATAGTTACAGAGCTCATATGCATATCTCCCTGGGGGAAATAGACGAGGCTATTGCCGACACAAATGAGCAGATCCGGCTGAAGGGTAACGCGGACGCATACCTTGCTCGTGCCATGGCATACGTCTACAAAAGAGATTACGACCGCGGGATAGCAGACCTCACTCAAGCAATCCGTCTCGATCCCGATAACGAGGAAAGGACGTATTACTCGCGCGCGGATCTGTTTAATCGCAAGGGCGATTACGCCCGCGCGATCGCCGATATGAGCGAGTTCATCAGGCTCTCCCTCGTCCGTCTTTCCGAGCCCCGTCTCTCCGAGCCGAGTAGCGCGGCGCTCCGGAAAGGCATGAGCGGTATGGTGGTAAGCGGCTATTCTTTACGAGCCGTCTATCGCCTTAATATGGGAGACAAGGAAAACGCGCTCGCCGACTGTAACGAAGCGATAAGGCAGTGGCCGGACAACGCCGAGGCTTACAGCGGAAGGGGGCGAATTTACTATTGGCAAAAGCAGTACGATCTCGCCATCCAGGACTTCGACAAAGCCTTGCAACTCGATCCAAGCGAATGGATGGCGCGGAGCACCAAGGCATTGGCGCTCGTTCGCCTCGGCAGGCTCGATGCCGCCAGCGAGGAAGCAGCCATCGGTATTCGTACCGGAAAAGACCAGGATAGTTATCTCGCCGCACGAGGTGAAATCGCCTACGAGCAAGGAAAATACGGTCAGGCAGCCGACGATGTGACCGAAGCCATGAAGTTCGCCTTGAGCAAGCTTCCAGCTTCCTATATGCAGCGGGGGCGGGCCTACGAAAAGCTCGGGCAGAAGACGCTCGCCATGGCCGACTATAAGACGGCCGTCGAGCTTGACGCATCGAATCCCACGCAGCGCGAGGCACGGATCCAAGCGCGCGAGCGGCTCGGCGTGCTTGAGGGCGAGGCGCTCACAGCGCAGCAGCCGGCGCAGCCGCATATTGATCCGGGCCGGCGCATCGCGCTTGTCATCGGCGTGGGCGCCTACCAGAACGCGCCGGGCCTGCGAAATCCGCCGAACGACGCGGCGGCCGTGGCCAAGGCGTTCCGCGAGCTGGGCTTCGCCGAGGTGATCGAGGTGCTCGATCCTACTCGCGCGAACCTCGAAGCCGCCATCATGGCGTTCGGAGACAAGGCGGCGGAAGCCGATTGGGCCGTGGTGTTCTATGCGGGCCACGGCATGCAGGTCGATGGGCACAATTTCCTGATCCCAACCGATGCGAAGCTCGAAACCGACCGCCACGTGGATTTCGAGACGGTCGTCCTCGACCGCGTCATCGATAGTCTGAACGGCACGAAAAAGCTGGGGCTGGTGATCCTCGACGCCTGCCGCGACAACCCCTTCCTGAAGCGCATGCGGCAGACGCGTTCGGTCCGCTCCTTCGGGCAGGGGCTCGCCGCCGTGGAGCCGAACAAGGGCCAGATGATCGTCTATGCGACCAAGGACGGCTCGGTCGCCGAGGATGGCGAGGACGATCACAGCCCCTTCACCAAGGCTTTCCTCACGCACATCGGCGAGGCGCGCCTCGACATACGGCTGATGTTCAGCAAGGTGCGCGACACGGTGCTGCAATCGACGCAGAACCGGCAGCAGCCCTTCACCTACGGCTCCTTGCCCGGAGAAGGACTGTTTTTCAAGGTGGCGGAAAAGTAGGAGCGAAGCTCTCTTGGCGCTTGCGCGGGAAAATGCTCTCGCGGAAGGCCCCCTGGCCCCGGCCCACCGTGAAGCGCTCTAACGGATTTCGTATCACTTGACCTTTGAGATCTCCCCGGATTTTTTGAGCACGAAGCCGATCACCTCGGCAACCGCGCGGTAAAGATCCTTGGGTATCTGCTCGCCGAAGTCGATGTGAGACAGGGCTTGCGCGAGCGGCGCGTTGTGCTCGACGTGGACCCCGGCGGATTCGGCGATTGCGATAATCTTCTCGGCCACCTCGCCATGGCCTTTTGCCGTCAACCTCGGCGCCGCGTCCTTGCCGGGCTCGTATTCCAGGGCGACCGCGACTTTCTTTTCCGCATCGCCCTTGTTTTTATCCGCCATGCCCCGAGCCTCGCTGCTCCGCGCTTAAATCGTGTATGACTGGCTTGGGCCAGTATCGCCGGCTTGCACTTCCTCCGGCCGCACCAGGGCCGAAAGCTCGCCGGGGACGAAATTGGCTTGCTCCAGGCTCTTCCTCAGCTCCGGCAGCCAAGCGCTCAAATGGGCCGCGCCTCGCAGGGTCCCGGCGGAAAGCCTTACGCTGACCGAGTCCTGGCGAAGCCCGATGCCGATATTAACGAGGCCCAGCGACCCCGCATCGAGGGAGACGTTAACGGTCCACATGCGCTTAGCCGTCTGCCCGCGGCTTCCGTCCGCGCCGTCTTCATCTTCCTGTTGGACCTTGAGCATAATCGGCTGAGCCATTTGCGGGAGCTGGAACGGAACCAGGATCGCTTGGGCGGTATTCTGGACGGCCGGCGTGGGGGCCGAGCCGGGCAAGGCCACTGCCTGGTGTGCCGCTTGTGCGCTGGAAGCAACGGGCGGGGTAGCCTGCTGCGGATTGGCGGAGGGGGCGGGAGCTTGGGGCATCGAGGCAAGCCCGTGCTGGGCCTGGACCCCGGCCTGAGGTTGCGCATTGCCCGCTGGGGCGGCTGGGGCGGCCGGGGAAGCCGGAACGGTAGCAGGCTGGGTTTGGGCGGGAGACCCGTTCTCCGCCGGGCTGGCATCCCGCGGCAGTTGCAGCGGAACCAGGATCGCTTGGGCGATCTGGACGGCCAGGGTGGCGGCCGTGGCGGGCAAGGCCGCTGCTTGGTGTGCCGCTTGTGCGCTGGAAGAAACGGGCGGGGTAGCCTGCTGCGGATTGCTGGGGGAGCCGGGAGCTTGGGGCATCGCGTCAGGCCCGTGCTGAGCCTGGACCCCGGCCTGAGGTTGCGCATTGCCCGCCGGGGCGGCTGGGGCAGCCGGAGAAGCCGGAACGGTAGCAGGCTGGGTTTGGGCGGGAGGCCCGTTCTCCCCCGGGCTGGCATCCCGTGGCAGCTGCGACGGAACCTGGAACGCTTGGGGGGAATTCTGAGCGGCCGGGGTGACAGCCGTGCCGGGCAAGGCGGCTGCCTGCAGTGCTTCTGCTTGTGCGCCGGAAGTAACCGGCGGCGTGACAGGCTGCGAGGTGCCGGGAGAGGCGGGAGCTTCGGCTATCGCCGCAAGCCCGTACTGCGCCTGAACGCCGGCCTGAGGCTGCGCATTGCCCGCTGGGCCGGTCTGGACTGCCTGGGCAGCTGGGGCAGCCGGGGTCGGGGCAGTTGGGGCGGGGGCAGGTTGAGTTTGGGCGGGAGCTGGGTTCCCAACCGCGCTGGGCGCCTGCAGACTTGAGGTGCTGCCCAGGAGCGCGCCGACGATCGCGGCCCTGGCTGCCGCCGGGAGGCTTCCGGTTGTATCGGCCTGGTGCGCTGGCGTGCTGGGGCCCGCCGCTTGCTGGGGCGCTGCCTGGGCATCCGGCTGTAAAACCAGCTTGAGGTTCGCGCCATCCCGGAGAACGGCTACGGAGATGTTCGTCCCGGCTTGGAAAGTCTGGGGCGCGTTCACATCGATTGTTTGGCCCATGATCGACAGGCGTGCGGTTGCGCTGTCGATCATCGCGATCACGCGCGCTGGCACAACCGTACCATTCCGCGGGAGATTGCCAAGCTCCTGCCCGTGGCTCAGTTGCGGAGTCGATGAGGTTATAAGTTCCACTGTCACATTGGGCACACCAACCCGCCCCGGTCCGGCCAGCTGCCGCCCGCGCTGCGTCTCAAGATATCCGCCCAAGAAGGCGCGAAGCTTATCTAGCCCGCATTTCTCACAATCCGCGCAGGAAGTCCCCCCTCACCCTGTCCCTCTCCCCGCTGGGGCGAGGGAACGCCCGAAACGCGGTCTCCGCGTGGAGGAATGGCCGCAGCCTCCCCCTCTCCCCTTGGGGAGAGGGCTGGGGTGAGGGGGTCTTAGGCTTACCCGTGCCAGTCTCCGCTTTCGGACCAGATGCCGTAGCGGGTGTAATCCATCACGCCATAATTCACTGGATCGAGCTGTTGGAGATAGGCGTGCAGCAGGTCTGAAACGGTCCAGAACCTTGGATTTGTTTTCAGGACGCCCCAGCTTTCGATGAAGGCCTTGGCCGAAGCCGCGTTGTTGACCCCATTCAATTGCCGCAAGAAATCGGGCAAGCGCTCCTCGGGCACCTCGAAAATCAGATTGGGATAGCTTGTCGCCAAGCCGTCGATAATCGCCAAGCGGTCTTGCTCAGGCTCCCGCGCCGACAACTCCAGCACAAACCGGCCCAAATCGCTGTGCGCCCGGTCGCGGATAATTGTTACGGCCTTTTTCACCTTACCGCCGGCCTCGATCAGGATGAGCGACGTGTCGGGGAACAATTTCACGAACGGCGCTTCGCCCGCCGCCCTTCCAGCCATCGCCTCCAGCGGCGGATATTCCGAATGAGGCGCGCCGGTATAAGGCCCTCTTACGGCCGCGTTCAAATATTGGCTCCCAAGCTTTTCGATAAGCTCTTTATCGGTTTGGGTTGGGTTCTGGTAAACGATTTGCGTTGGAAAATGCTTGTCGTTCGGATCGAGGAATATCTTCCGGCCCAGCTTGGCGAGTTCTTGCCGATACCACTGCCCACGCAAGCGGACGCGCTCCTGCGGAGGAAGAAACAGCAGGAAATTGTCCTCGGCTTCCCTCCTGAGCATTTCCATATAGAGCCGCGTATGCAGCTGATGGCTCAGATTTCCGAAAACGTCGAAGCCCACGCTCAAATTGTAGACCAGCCGTTCAAGCAGGCCGTAATCCAGGACGAAATAGCTGGTGGCCTCGCCGCCGCGCAGGCCCTTCAAGACATAGGAATGATCGAAGTGGCGGAACACGGTCAAAACTGCGTTGGGATTGGAGCCGCCGCCGTCCCAGAGGTCTGAAATCGCGTAGCCCGCTTTGAACGCCGCCGAGCGGTGCTTCTCCTTCAGCGCCACATAAGCATTCCGGGCGCCGATATACTTCTCGGTAAGCGCGGTCCGGTTCTTGATGGATTCCCATATTTCTTCCAGGGAACGGTTCTCGATGAAGGGCGCGTCGCTGCCGTCCGAGTATGGCAGGACCAGCAGACTTTCGCTTGCCTTGGCGAAGTCCGGATCGGCAACCATAAGCTCCGAGTCCGGGTTCATGAAGAAAACGAAGAAGTGCTCGTCGATTGAGCTTACCGCGCCGGCACCATAGCAGACCGGTCCCTTGATGAAGGTGCCGACGTGATACTGGGAATCGTCCAATAGAAAGCGATAGCGCGTCCTTACGGGAATGTCCTGATAGAGCACGAAAGGATTGGTCGTATCCGAAGACTGATAGTCAGGCCAATGCGAAGCTTTCCACGGCTGGGCTGGATCGAAAAACAGGCCGGAAACCCGGTTCAGTTTGGCCTCATCCAGCACATAAGGAAGCAGCGTCTTTTCGACGATGGTTTCCTGCGCGGGCTGGAAGCAATAGTAGAACCTTTCCTTGGGGTCGTCGGATGGGCGGCGCGTGGGGATTTCATCCAAGGGCCGATCGCATGATGTCCGGCTGCGGATTATCCGGTAGAACCGCGTCGATTTCTCGCTGAAATGCAGGCTCGCCAGGAACAGGTGCTCGTAGAGATACCGGGCCACCAGCCTGTGTTCGGTGTCCTGCCCATTCAGAAACTCCTCCCATTTGGCTTTAGCCAATGCCTGCCCGGAAGGAAGCGCATCGGCAGCCTTCGCGACGGGAGGTTTCTGCCCGTCCCGCACCCAGCTAACCAAAACGTCGCGCTCGGCCGGCTCCAAAGGTGGCAGACCGTAGGGCATCAGCTTTTCCGGATGAGAGGAGGCGAGGTGCTCCATCTCGCCCATGTTCGCCGGACAGCTGTGCGAGGCGGCGACGGTATCGGCGGGCGAAGCGGCGGGGCCCGGATTGATCATCGAAATGAGCAGATTCGTTTTTTCATCGGCAACCGGGAAAAAGCCCTTCTTGTGCCATTCCTCGGGCGAGCGCGCATCGATGCCCAGCCTCGTTGGCGCGATGCTTTGCAGGCGCGTGGGATGGATCGCCTCAATCTTGCTCGCTCCGCGCCGCAGGCCCTCGTAAGAGGTCAGCTTCAGCTGGCAGGGCGCGTTATTGCAGCTATGGCATGCGACGCAGCGGGCATTGAAGAGCTTTTGCGCCGCTTCGTAGGAGACGGTTCCGGCGGGGGCGGGTTGCGGCGCCTCCGGGGCGGCGGGCGCAGGCTCGGCTCTGGCATGGTTCGGCGCGGCATAGGCGGCCAACGCCAGAACGCCGATCCACAGCGCGAGGTTTCTAAATTTTCCCATCCCCGTGTCCCCTAACCGCCCGCATGCACCGTTGCGCCGTTATGCGGCATCCCACGGCGGCTTGCAAATCCGTCGAACCGATTAGATAATTGCATCTCTGATATTCGGTCGCTATTGCAATGTGTACTGGTAACCATTACTATTATGGCAGACGAATTTGAATGGGATCCGGCTAAGGCCGCCGCCAATTACAAAAAGCATGGAGTGCGATTCGAGCATGCCACTCTTGCCTTCGAGGATGCTTTCGCTCTTGTAGAGCTTGATGACAGCCAGGATTACGGTGAGGAACGTTTCCTTCAAACGGGCTGGACCGTGGGCGGCATTCTGGTTGTTGTCTATACCGAACGCGGAGAGCGCATCCGCATTATATCGGCGCGCGAGGCGACGGAGTATGAAAGACGAAACTATTATCGTGCGGCGCAGGAAAGCTGACGGAAAGCTCGTGCGGGTGCTGCTGGATGAAGAGCAGGCGCTTCCCGATCCGGGGCCGCTGCCCCGCCGAAGCGATGGGGAAATCGAAGCGGCGGCCTTGTCCGATCCCGATAACCCGCCGCGTACACCTGAGCGCGAAAAGAAGCTAAAGCGCGTCCCGCAAGTGAAGGTGATGCGCAAAGCGCTCGGCCTGACCCAGGAGGAGTTCGCGGCCCATTTTCATATTCCCCTCGGCACGCTCAGGGATTGGGAGCAAGGCAAGAGCGAGCCGGATACTTGCGCGCGAGCCTACCTCAAGGTGATCGCCCGCAACCCGAAGGCCGTAACGGACGCGCTGGAAAGCACGCCTTGAGGCATGGAATTGCGTGAGAGGGGAGCAAATACGACGGCGCTTAAAGCCGGAATTGCGAGCTATGAACAAATCAAGGCCCGCATCGCGGAGAAAGCGCCATCGTCTCTCGACGATCTCGCCAAGCTTTCAGGCTGGCGAAAGTCGAATCTCTCCAGAACGCTAAAGAAGATGGAGAGTTATGGGCTTCTGCGTCTTGAACGCGAGGAGCGGGGGCGGGCTGCCGATGCGCATGCCGCGGGCGCGGAGTAGGAAATATGACTCACGGCAAGGGCAGATACCGCTTACGCCGAAATCGCACCCGTGTCAGGGACCTCTTCTGGCACGAGTGGGACCCAATTGGGGTCAACGAGCTTGGCGGCTCTATCACTAAATACGACACCTACGCCGACAGAGCGTATGTGATGCTTATGCAAGAGGGATGTTCCGTAGGCGAGATAGCGGACTATCTTTACCAAGTAAGCACCGAGGGGTTGGGCTTGCGCAAGTCCGCGCGGCTAAGGGAGCTGGCCGATGTGGTTGCCGGAAAGCTCGACGCGCTTAAGCTCGTCCTGCGGGACGAATCTGACGAGCCGTTTTAATTCCAAGGCAATTTGACCCTGCAAATCCTCGCCTGGATCGAGGCCGGCCGGGATTTAATGCGCAAGGCCGCCAGCCGTGCTAGGTTTCCAGAAGGGCCGCTAAGCAGACTTTCGTTGGTTACCCAACGAATGCCAGCTTAGATTCGTTTTTTTTCGCAGAGTGAGCGCTTGTCGCTCACGATAAACGTTCGCTCCGTGTTTTTTCGCAAAACCGGGAAGGCCACTTTTGCGAACTCTGCTTCGCTTTGGGCAAATCATGAGATGGGCTGACGACGGCATTTTCCTGAACGGGCGCCCGCATGGCGAGACCAGCGTCATCGCCAATATTTTCACGCGCGCCAATGGCCGCACGCATGGGCTCGTGAAGGGTGGCCGGTCCCGGCGCATCCGGCCGCTTCTGCAAACCGGCAACGGCCTCAGGGTTGAATGGCGGGCCCGCCTCGAAGATCAGCTTGGCGTTTACACCGTGGAGCTTACCGAGCCCACCGCCGCACGCATCCTCGACGACAAGCTGGCGCTTGCGGGCGTGAACGCCATCGTGGCGCTGCTGCAGGTGCTTCCCGAGCGCGACCCGCACCCGAAGCTGTTCGATGCCCTGAACGAATGCCTGGCATTGGCTGACAGCACCGCGTTCCCCGCCTCGATCACACGCTTCGAGCTGAGACTGCTGGACGAGCTTGGCTTCGGCCTCGATCTTTCCAAATGCGCCGCGACCGGGCGCAGCGACGACCTTGTTTATGTCTCGCCCAGGTCGGGGCAGGCCGTGAGCCAAGGTGCCGGCGAACCGTACCGCGACAAACTCTTGCCATTGCCGGCCTTCCTATTGGAGGGCAATGCGTCCGGGCCGCCAGCCGGGCGCGAGGTCGCGCGGGGCCTTGCCATGACCGGCTATTTCCTGAACACGCATGTTTTCGCGGAAACCGGCAAGGCGATGCCCAAGGCGCGGGAGGAATTTGCCAAGCTGCTTGAAAAGGAGCAAACTTAGCATTCACTGGCGGTAAGTGGGAATTTAGCAACAGTTGGTAATATTGTTTATGCGCACGTTATTGGTTTGCAAAAGTGCGTTAATTTGGCCATCTAGCTGAGCTGTTTGGAGTGCGGGCCCGCAGGGCGGCTGGGGAAGAGATTGCGTTGGCGTACCGGCCGGTGCGCCGGTCAGGCTCAAGCCTGCCTATCGCGTAGCACGGGAAGGGTTGCTGTGACTCTGTTTGAAGCTATTGGAACGTTCGATCCTCATGCGGTAAAGACTTATGTGTTGCATCATAAGGACTTGGCCGGCCCGATACTCTGCGGCCTCGCTTTCGGCGAATCCCTTGTCCTCGTTGGGCTGTTCTTTCCCGCGACCTTCATCATGGTCTTTGCGGGCCTTGCGATCCAGCAAGGCCAGCTCGATGGCGGCACGGTTATCGGCTGGTCCATTGCCGGGGCCGTGGTTGGCGACGCCGTAACCTATTGGATCGGCCGTTGGATTGGGCCCAGCGTCGTGCACCACTGGCCGCTCAACCGCCAGAAGACCACGGTTGCCCGAGCGCGGCTCTTCTTCCGCAAATACGGCTTCCTATCCATTTTCATCGGCCGCTTCCTTGGGCCGGTCCGGCCGACGATCCCGCTTGTGGGCGGCATCTTGCGCATGCGCCATCTCACCTTTCAGATAGCGAACGTCACCTCCGCGATCCTGTGGGTGCCGTTCATGCTGGCCTGGGGCTATATCTTCTCCGAAATCGCAGGCGACCTGAGCACGCTGACGGCGGGACATTGGGTTGCCCTGGTGGCGCTCGTGCTGGCGATCATGGTGAGCGTTGGCGTGGCAACGGCGAAAATGCAAGGCAAGAGCGCCAAGGATAGGCGGCGGGAGGAGCAGCAGCGCCGCACGGAGTGGCATGAGCACCATCACCTTCAACCGAGCCTCGCTCCCGCGCCCGTGAGGAGCAATGACCGTCAAGACCGCGCAAGGCGCGTTAATCGATACGAGGGGGCTTAGGTGCCCGCTTGCGGGCCTGAAGGTTCGCAAGCACATGCGCGGGTTCCCGGCCGGGACCGAGGTGCCGGTGCTGGCCACCGATCCGGGCGCGGAGCAGGATCTCCGGGACTACTGCGAAGCCACCGGGGGCACGTTCATGTCCGCCGAGTACCTTGAAGGCGGCGTTCTTCGCGCCGTCATCCGCAAAAACTGACTTCCGTCCGGGGCCTGAGGAACGGCGAGGAAGTCCCCCCTCACTCTGTCTCTCTCCCCGAGGGGAGAGAGGACCCCGGAATTATCCTCTCGCCTTGACGAGAGAACCGCAGCTTGCTCCCTCTCCCCTTAGGGAGAGGACAGCAGCCTTACTCCCTCTCCCCTTGGGGAGAGGGTTGGGGTGAGGGGGTCTTAAACCGCGTCCACTCCAACATCCGGCGGCAGGCGCGCGATCAGGTTCGCCTTCGCCTGGGCAAGCAGGGCCGCATCCGTCGATCTAAGCACGAGATTGGTACCGTAGCGTCCCTCCTCAAAGAAGGGATAGCTGCCCATCGCCACATCGGGGAACGCGCGCTGGGCCTCGGCAAGCGGAATGGCGACCTTGCCTTCTGGCGCATTGACGCGGATGCTTTCCGAGAGAAGCTTCGCCCCGGTCTTGAGGTCCGGCGTGACGGCAAGCAGCATGGCCTGCATGATGGCGGGCACGCCGGCCATGACGATCACGTTGCCAATCATGAAGCCCGGCGCTTTGGAAACGGAGTTTTCGATCAGCGCGGCGCCTGCGGGAATGCGCGCCATGCGCAGGCGGGTTGGGGTGAGGTCGGTTTCGGCATAGCGCTCGCGCATGAGAGCCACGGCACGCGGATCGACATCGATTGAAACGCCAAAGGCGCGTGCGATGCTATCCGCGGTGATGTCATCGTGCGTTGGGCCGATGCCGCCCGTCGTGAAGACATAGGTGTAAGCATTCCGCAAGGCATTCACGGCGGCGATTATCGCCGCTTCGTCATCGGCAACGATGCGCACCTCCTTGAGCCGGATGCCGATTTCGGTGCAGTGGCTGGCGATGAAGCCAATATTTTTGTCCTTCGTGCGGCCTGAGAGGATCTCATCGCCGATCACGAGAAGCGCCGCTGTAACTTCCTCGCCGGAGGAGTTGAGACTTTGCACTATAGCTGCCATATTCAAGCTCTAGGAAAAATGCCGCGCCGCTCGAAAATATCCGGGTAAGCCGCGCACAACCCAACAGACAACAAATAGCACGCTCAGCGCTGAACTCAACGACATGCACGGATCGAATTATGGCGCGCCGGTCAGGCTCGCGAACGAAGGCAAGATCACGCTTTACGGGCCGGAAGGCTTCGAGGGCATGCGCCGGGCTGGGCGTCTTGCAGCCGAAGCCTTGGATCTCGTCGCGGAGCATGTGCGTCCGGGCGTCACCACGGAGTTCATCGACCAGCTGGTGTTCGAATTCGCCATGCGCAATGGCGCGCTGCCCGCGACCCTGAATTACCGCGGCTATCCGAAATCCTGCTGCACCTCTCTCAACCATGTAGTCTGCCACGGAATTCCTGGCCCGCGCATGCTCGTCGAGGGCGATATCCTCAATGTGGACGTCACCTTCATCGTTGGCGGCTGGCACGGCGACTCAAGCCGCATGTATTGCGTGGGCCGCATCTCGCGCAGGGCCGAGCGCCTTATCGAGGTAACGCATGAATCGATGATGCGCGGCATTGCCGTCGTCAGGCCCGGCGCCACCGTGGGCGACATCGGCCATGCGATCCAGCGGTTTGCGGAAGGCGAACGCTGCAGCGTCGTGCGCGATTTCTGCGGCCACGGCGTCGGCCTCGTTTTCCACGATAAGCCGAATATCCTGCATTACGGCACGCCAGGAGAAGGCGCCGTGCTCGCGCCAGGGATGATTTTCACCGTTGAGCCCATGATCAATCTCGGCAAGGCGCATGTGAAAATGCTTTCGGACGGCTGGACGGCGGTCACGCGGGACCGCTCGCTGTCCGCGCAATTCGAGCACACCGTGGGCGTCACCCAAACGGGCGTCGAGGTCTTCACCTTCAGCCCGCGCGGCTGGCACAAGCCCCCCTATCCGCCTCAATTGTAGCTTTCCTTTTTAATGATATTATCGTAAATGTTGAAGGTGTCCGGCCGCCGGGCCGGAGGGGGTTGTTTTGCGTTAATACCGGTTTTGCCATGGCGAATAGCTTTGAAGAGAGCCCGTTGGGCGAATTGCTGGCGCTTGAGGCTGGCGGCAACGTTCCGCTTCCGCAGCCGCCGAGGCCCATTCCGCACTACTGGGGGCATCGCGACCGGCTTCGCAAGCGCTTCCGGGAGGGCGGCGCCGAGGCGCTTCCCGACTACGAGCTGATGGAGCTGATCCTGTTCAGGGCGGTTGCCCGCCGCGATGTGAAGCCGCTGGCGAAGGATATCTTGGCCCGGTTCGGCTCGTTCGCGGAAACCGTGACCGCCAGCCCCGAACGGCTAATGGAGATCGAAGGCGTGACCGATGCGGTCGTCACCGAGATCAAGATCGTGCAGGCGGCGGCCTTGAGAACCTCGCAAAGCGAAGTGAAAAAACGCCCCGTGCTGGCGGCCATGTCCACGGTGCTGTCCTACTTGCGCTCGGCGATGGCCTTCGAGGACCGGGAACAGTTCCGCATTTTGTTCCTCGACCGGCGCAACCGGCTGATCTCGGACGAGGTGCAAACGCGCGGCACCATCGATCACACGCCGGTCTACACGCGCGAGGTGCTGAAGCGGGCGCTAGAGCTTTCGGCCTCCGCGATCATCCTCGCCCATAACCATCCGTCCGGCGATCCAACGCCGTCCCGCGCCGATGTCGACATGACGAAGCAAATCATCGACGTGGCGACGAAGCTTGGCGTAACCGTGCACGATCACATCATCCTGGGCCGCGACGGCCATCTCAGCATGAAAACCGCCGGGATTATTTGAGCGCCGGATGGGCAGGGGGCTTGCGGCACTGGTAGCCACTACCGCTGATGGATGAGGCATAATCTCACGGCATTACCCCTCACCCTGTCCCTCTCCCAATGGGAGAGGGGACGTCCTCTCAACGGCCCCAACCTGTCCCCTCTCCCATTGGGAGAGGGCTAGGGTGAGGGGTAATACGCGTTGTGCGGATCGCTGATTCCGAGCGCTAACCTTTACAGCCGCATCTCACTGTTTGGGAATGGTAAGGCCCCTGGTTGCGCCCGAAACCGGCGCTATTCCGCGCGTGGCGCCCATCGCATCGCTGTTCTGGCTGCATTTGCCGGTGACCCTGTCCCAGATCCCGCAACCCGGCTTGTAGGCATCCAGCGTGCCTTTGTAAGGACCGGCGATGTCGTGGGTGCTGTTCTCTGGGCTCTTCAGGAGCTTGATCTTCTTGCCCGCCGGGACATCGAAAGCCGCATCGTCCTGGAAAACCGCATCCGGCACGATGCTGGGCGCCGTCAATTCCATCACCCGCAGCTCGGCACGCGCCACCTCAACCGAGGCTCCAAGCCAAACCGTAGCCGCTACACCTGCGATCAAAACAAGCCAGCCTTTGCGCATCGTCTTACCCTCCGGACGTCAATTCTTCTTCATTGCCAAATACACGCCCAAACCAAGCGGCCGCCGCGCCGGCATAGTTGCCGGCAAACAGCCCGAGCGCCCAGGCCAGGAACAGGGTGGCCGACGGCAGAATAAAGCGGGCTTCCCAGAACAGCAAACTGCCTGCCGTGACGATTGCGAGGAATGCGATGGTGGTGGAGATCACGCCGCTGCCGCTCAACGTCCAGCGCCGGGCCGCGATAATGCCCAAGCCCGCCACCGCGGCGGCTGCCAGGAATTCCGCCCACCAGGGCATTTGACGGATGCTGCGCCCGTCGCGGAGCTGCGCGAGAATCTGGGCGTGAATTTCGACGCCATGGACCGGCGCCAGCGAGGCCACCGTAAGCGGCGTCATATGCAGGTCGCGGTCGCTGAATGCCCCGCCGATAAGCACGATCTTGCCCGCCAATGCGCTGCGCCAGGACTCCGGCAGAACGGGGCCTTTGGGATTTCCAGCGCCGTCCCGGTGGGCTGGCACAACGAAGGCCGGAAACAAATCCGCCCCGCTGTTTGCCGGTGGCAGCCGCCAGTAGATCAAGGACGAGGCAGGCTCCGCCTTCTTGCCGTCGACTTCCGCCAAGAGCCGCGTAAAGGCTGGCCGGTAAGGCGGCTCTGCCGAGGGCGGCAGCCAAAAGCGCACGATTTGATCGCTCAGCGTCAGCAGCTGGCTTTGCTCTGCCCCGAAGAAAACGTGTCCCGCGGGACGGCCGGTCTTGGCGATAAACGCCTCCTGATAGGCTAGGCCCTCAGCGGTTTCCCCGCCACGGCCGTCAATCGCCCCCAATATGACGGGCGCGCGCGCCTGCCGGAGCGTCTCTGCCAGCGCGTCGTCCTTGCTGGGCTCGGTGGGCCTGTCGAAGATCATGTCGAGGCCGATGGCTTTGGCACCGGAGGCGTCGGCGTACTTGACCAGCTCGGCCATCATCCCCCGGTCGACGGGTGAAAGGTAGTTGTAGCCTGTAAGGCTATGCTCATCGATGAGCAGGATAACGATGTCGTCGCGAGGCCGCTGGGCCTGCTCCGCGAGAAAATAGGTGCGCCAGTCGTAGGTGAACTTATCCGGTGCGGCAGGCAGCAGCTTCTGGTGCGAGGCAGCAACCAGCACGAGGCCGGCGACAATCGAGAACAAGATTCCGGCGAATACCCTCACGCTCAACTCCGCCCCTGTTAAGCAAACGCCCTTCGCTACTATCCGGCTTACCGGCCGGCAGCCGCGATCGTGCCGGGCCCGGACCGGCACCATCTAACAACATTATCGGCACGGCTTCTGTCAAGCCCAGCGAGAGCGGGGGCAGTGAACTGGGGGAATCTTCCCTCACCCTGTCCCTCTCCCCATGGGCTACGAGATTCACACATCGCGGAGTTTGCATCCATGTTTAATTGCATGGAACTCCGTGAGCCCCCTGAGCATGACGATTGGACCGGGTTTTCCGTAATAGCCGGTCCAGCCGCCGAGCCTTGCGAGAACCCAGGCGGCGTAGGCGAGGGAGCCTTTAGGGTGCGGGTTCTTCTGCTTTTGGGTGTCTCCTTCAAGGCTCTTGCAGACATGTTCGAGCACGGGCTCGTCTTCTGGATCGAGAGCATCTTGCAGCGGCCGGCCGGCGGCGCCATCGCGCTCCGCCACGAGTTGCATCGTAACGATGGCGGCGATCAGAATGGCCGTCACCAGCTTTTTCAAGGGTCCCTCTTGCTGGCGCAGGGCCTCGATCTGGAACCCCTTGGTCTTCATGGTCCGGAACAGCTGCTCGATGGTCCAGCGCTTGCGGTAGAAACCGGCAATCCGCTGGGCGGCCTCGAAATCCTCCACTTTGTGGGTGGTCAAAAGCCGCCAATGCGCCGCCTCTCCGCCCTCCGGCGGATCGATCTCGCGCACATCGATAAAGCTCAGCGTCACGGTTTTGGGCAGCAGCAGCATCACCCCCCGCTTGCGGCGGCGCGGCCTTGGGATCTCAACCGTTCCGAAGCGCAGGCTGAGCTGTGCTTTGCGGGCCTTGCGGCCGGAGATGGCGGGCAGATCCACGCCCATGCGTCCGGCTTCGGCCCAGCCATCCGCCTTGGCGAAAAGCATTGTCTTATCAGCCAGGGCACGGTCCTGCGCCGCCCGTATCAAAAGCTCGACGCCAGTGGGCTTGAGCGCGAAGCTCTCGTAGATATCGCCTTCGCGGTCCTCGACCACGGTCACGCTGGCAGCTCCAGCCTGCACCAAGGCGGCGGCGCTCCCAGCCCCCACGGGCCATCGCTTGCTCTCTTTTTCCTCGATGCCGCGCAGTTTGCGGGTGCTGCGTCCGCCGCCTTCACGGGTCAGGAAAGTATTGCCGATGAGGCCCAGCATCGCCCCATCGTCCGCATCCACGGCGATGACAGGATGAAGCAAAAGGCCGAGGCCCTTCTCGTCCACCCTGAGCGCGGTGGTGTCCTGGATCGCAAGCACATGGCGGCCCGCGGCCCGGGCACAGGTCCGCGCCTTGGCCGTGGCCACCATCTCCGTCTCGGTTACCTTGGGATTGTGCAAAAACCGGCCAATCCGTATCTCGTCCGAACGCTTGCCGCCAAGCAGCTTGACGCTGACCCCCTTACCGCCATGAGCGGTAAGCCGGCGGAGCAGAAAGCCCCCCTTTTTGTAGCCGCTTGTCGCCGAAATGGCCCAGCCCCAACTCCATCCACCCCTCCTGGAAAACGAATCACATCCAAAGAGAATCAGCCCTCCCTGCCAAATGCAAGGATGCGCGTTACCAGATGTGTGCATGCCGTAGCCCCATGGGAGAGGGGACCCCCTAACAACGGGCACAGCCGCACTCCCTCTCCCATGGGGAGAGGGCGGGGGTGAGGGGCGATTCCCCTGTCATGTTCGCGCCTATGCGGGGAGAGCCGGTATTCATCTTGCCGTTGGCGGGATCGGGACAATGTTTGCCCAGATCGTCATAAAGTGGAAACCGTGGAGGCGCATGTTGACGCTTCACCGGGAGCAAAGATCGTTCGAAGCTCGCGATCTCCTGGTTGACGGGAATCAAGGCTCGCGAAGTTTCTTTGCGTAAACATGCTTTGCGAGCCCCTGGGCCATTACGCCCCGATCCGCTTTAGCAAGACACTGGGACTTCGTGGAGCAAGGCAAGCGATATGGAATTTCCAGGGCAGGTCATCGCCGTTCACGGCTCGGTCGTCGATATAAGCTTCCCCGCGGGCGCCTTGCCGGAGATCGAAGAGGCCATCGCAATCGAAGCCGGCTCCCATCGCGAGCTTATCGCTGAAGTTCAGCAACATCTCGGTCCCACGGCTGTGCGTGCGGTCGCGCTTGAAAATACAGCCGGGCTTCGCCGTGGCGCCAGGGTCCGGGCAACTGGCGCGCCCATTCGCGTACCGGTCGGAGAGGCGGTGCTTGGACGGCTTCTCAACGCCATCGGAGAGCTGGCGGATCGCGGGCCGCCACTGCCTAAGGACACAGAGCGCAGGCCCATTCATGCAGCGTCGCCTTCGCTCGGCCGGCTTGGAGCCACGCTTGAGGTCTTTCACACAGGCATCAAGGTTATCGATCTGCTGGCACCGCTCGTTAAAGGCGGCAAGGCGGCCATGTTCGGCGGCGCGGGCGTCGGCAAAACCGTGCTTATCATGGAGCTGATCCGCACCGCTGTCGAACGGCATTCCGGAATTTCGGTTTTCGCCGGGATTGGCGAACGCTCGCGCGAGGGGCACGAACTGTTGCTCGAACTCAAGCAGTCCGGCGTGCTTGCGCGCACCGCGCTCGTGTTCGGACAAATGAACGAACCGCCTGGAGCACGCTGGCGGGCCGGACTGACAGCTCTCGCAATCGCGGAGTATTTTCGCGACGAAGCCCGCGAGAACGTGCTGCTCTTGATCGACAACGTCTACCGCCTGGTGCAAGCAGGGGGCGAAGTGTCCGGCCTGCTCGGGCGGCTGCCGTCGCGCGTCGGCTACCAGCCCACCTTGGCCAGCGAAATCGCCGAGCTTGAGGAGCGTATCGCCTCGGTGGCCGGAACCGCCATCACTTCGATACAGGCCGTCTATGTGCCCGCGGACGACTTTACGGACCCGGCCGTGGCCGAGATTTTCAGCCACCTCGATTCCTCCATTGTCCTGTCCCGCGACATGGCAAGCGAAGGCATGTATCCGGCCGTGGACCCCCTTGCCTCCGCTTCGAGCTTGCTCGATCCGCGCCTTGTGGGCCAGACCCACTACCGCGTCGCGCAAGATGTCCGCAAAACCATCGCTCACTACCGCGACCTTCAGGAGATCATTGCGCTGCTCGGTATCGAAGAGCTGAGCGCGGCGGATCGCCTGGCCGTCGGGCGTGCGAGGCGTCTCATCCGTTTCCTTACCCAGCCTTTCAGCGTCACGACCGCATTCACCGGCAAGGCCGCCCGGCCGGTGGAACTCGATACGACGCTGGCGGGATGCCGTGCTATACTGCAGGGGGAAGCCGACGATTGGGCAGAAAGCTCTCTTTACATGATTGGCGATCTCGAAGAGGCACGGGAGCGTGAAGCCTGCGCGAGGAGGAACGCGGCATGAGGCTGACTGTGACGACGCCACTTTCCATTGTCACCGACGCGGCCGACGTGGCGCATCTGCGTGCCGAGGACGAGACAGGAGCGTTTGGCATCTTGCCTGGACACGCCGATTTCCTGACCGCGCTCTCTATATCCGTGGCGACCTGGCGCGACCGGACGGGCGCCGAGCATCATGTGGCCGTGCGTGGCGGGATGCTCCAAGTCCGCGGCGGCAAAACAATCACGATCGCGACGCGTGAAGCCTCCGCCAGCGACGATCTGCATCGCCTTGAGACCGAGGTGCTCACCGCATTCCGCCGCCAAAGCGAGGAAGAGCAGGCCGCGCGCACAGGCGCACAACGCCTTTACCTCGCGGCGATCCGGCAAATCTGCCGCATTTTGAAGTCTGAGCGCAGTCCGTCTGCCTTCGGCGGGCCAGGCGTGCCGCTCCACGACGGTTTTGAGCAATGACGCAGGAGCCCGAGAACCACGAGCGGCTCCGCGAAGCCGTCAAGACACGGCAGGAGCGGCGCGCGCGCTGGAAGCGTGAGGGCGAACGGCCATTAGGCCAGAATCTGGCGATGATCGGCGTGCTTGGCTGGACCATCGTTCTACCCACATTGCTCGGGATTTTCGCCGGCCGCTGGCTCGACCGGCACTTCAACATGGGAATTTTCTGGACCCTCGGCTTGCTTACCGCCGGGCTTGCGCTTGGGTGTACACTCGCCTGGAAGAGGATGCATAGCGAATGATCCGAGATCCGGTCGATTGCTTCACGCAGACCCGGCGGAAGACCCCCTCACCCCAGCCCTCTCCCAGCAAGCTCGCCTTGGCGAGCTTGCCACTTGAGTATCCCGCATCCGCAAGCGGATGCGGATGGGAGAGGGAGAAGGCTGCGGCCCTCTCGCTGGTGGAGGCGGAAGTTCTGGGGTCCCTTCTCCCCGTCCGCACCCGCTTGCGGGTGCGGCAGCAAAAGATGCAAGCACGCCTTGGCGTGCTTGCGCGGAGAAGGACAGGATGAGGGGGGACTCCGCGATGCAATCGACCGGGTTCGGCATGACCGGCGCCGCACTCTCTTCAACGCCCGCACTTGCCATAGCCATGGCGCTCGCGGGCTTCGCCTTTGGCCTCCTCTATTTCGCGGCCATGCGGCGGACGGCTCTTTTCTTAGCCACGCGCCGTGGCTGGTTCGCTCCCGTGGCCCTCACCGTGGGCCGCATCGCGGCGGCGGCCGGATTTCTCGTTCTCGCCGCCAAGCTGGGCGCAGCCCCTCTGCTTGCCGCCTTCATCGGCATTTTGCTCGCCCGCGCGGTGGCATTGCGCATTGCGGGGAGGGTCAGTTGATGCAGCAAGCATCGCCGCTTACCAGCCTCGTTCTCTTTCATCTTGGGCCAATCCCGATTACGCGCCCGGTCGTGACCACATGGGTCATCATGCTCGTCATAACCGCCGCGTGCTGGCTCGTGACCCGCCGCCTCCGGCCACGGCCAGACGGACGCCAGGCTGTGCTTGAGATCGTTGTGACCGGCATCGCGCAACAGATCGAGGATATCATCCGCAAAGACCCGCGGCCTTTCCTGCCATTGCTCGGTACGCTGTTCATTTTTCTCGCGACCGCTAATCTTTCTGGCATTTTGCCCGGCGTCGAGGCGCCCACCGGAAAAATTGAGACGCCCGCGGCTCTTGCACTCATTGTGTTCTTCTCGGTGCATTACTTCGGTGTGCGGGCGCGCGGATTCCGCGGCTATCTCGCAAGCTTCGCCGAACCGAAACTCATCATGCTGCCTCTCAATATCCTGTCCGAGATAACGCGGACCTTCTCGCTTATGCTGCGCCTCTTCGGCAATATCATGAGCGGTGAGTTCGTTATCGCGCTGGTGGTGGCTCTCGCGGGGCTTTTCGTGCCCATCCCGCTCATGGTTCTCGAAATTCTGGTCAGCCTTGTGCAGGCTTACATTTTTACAGTTCTGGCCACCGTCTTCATCGGCGCCGCCGCGGGCAATATGAAAGAAGGGTAAGGGAAGCTCCATGGACGCGAAGCTCATTGCCATTATAGGGGCTGTTATCGCTGTTTCGATCGGCTCGATCGGCCCGGCGCTGGCCGAGGGACGCGCCGTCGCCGCGGCCATGGACGCGATCGCGCGTCAGCCCGAGGCGGCCGGCGCCATCTCACGCACGCTCTTCGTCGGCCTCGCAATGATCGAGACGATGGCGATTTACTGCCTGGTGGTAGCCCTGCTCTTGCTCTTCGCCAACCCATATACCGGCTGAGCATGCATTCGGCTTGGTGGACCATAACGCTGCAGACGATCAATTTCGTCATCCTGGGCGTATTGTTGCATCGCTTTCTTTACAAGCCGGTGCTCGGCATGATCGATGCGCGCAAGGCCGAAGTGCAGCGGCAATACGATGATGCCAAGGCGACCGAGGACAAGGCCGCTGCCCATCTCGCGGCAATCCAAGCGGAGCGGGCCGGCATCGCGGCTGAACGCGAGGCTACGCTAAAGGCGGCCGCAACGCAGGCGCAAGAGGCGGCGGAGGCGCGCCGCGCCCAGGCAGAGCGCGAGGCGCAAGCATTGCTGGGCGACACCCGCAAAACGCTGGCGGCAGAACGCGAACGCGCTCTTGAAGAAGCGCGCCGCGCCGCTCTCGACCTCGGCACCGGGGTTGCGCGGCGGCTGCTCGCCGAACTTCCCATGCAGTTTCGCGCCGAAGCCTGGATCGAACGCATCGAGCAGCATCTTGAGGCCTTGCCCAAGCCGGAGCGCGACGCGCTCGCGAGCCAGCTCACCAACGGCAGCACTCTTACCGTGATCACGGCATCGCCGCTTCCGCCATCGACGGCGGACACATGGAAAAGCCGCCTCCGCCGTCCTCTGGGTTCCGGCGCCGCCATCGAGTTCGAGGTGAACCCGGAACTCATCGCGGGGGCGGAACTGCGTTTCCCAACGGCCATCCTGCGCCTTTCCTTGCAAAATGCGCTTGCGGCCTTGCGCTCGGAAGTCGACGTTCATGCCAACGCTCACTGACGATCTTCACGATTGGCTCGGCCAGTGCCACCGGCGAATTGAAGCGCTGACCCTGGAACCGGAGCTGGAGCCGATAGGCCAGGTGGTCCAGGTTGGCGACGGCGTGGCGACGGTCCGGGGTCTGCCGGACACGCGCCTGGACGAGCTGCTCATTTTCGAAGGCGGAGTGCGCGGTCTTGCCGTCGATCTTGGCGAAGCTGAGATTGGCTGCGTGCTTCTCGGCGAAACGAGCGGGATCCAGTCGGGCAGTGCCGTGCGAGGCACTGGCGAGGTTGCGCGCGTTCCCGCCGGCGACGCCTTGCTGGGCCGCGTTGTCGATCCGTTGGGCACGCCGCTCGACGGCGGCGAGCCGCTGGAGATGCCCCTGTATTTACCGGTCGAACGGCCGGCGCCGGCGATCATCGACCGCTCGCTCGTGACGCGCCCGCTCGCGACCGGACTGCTCGTCATCGATGCGATGCTCCCCTTGGGCAGGGGGCAGCGCGAACTCATCATCGGCGACCGCGGGACCGGCAAGACCGCAATCGCCGTCGATACGATCATCAACCAGCGGTCGAGCGACGTTATCTGCGTCTACGCCGCCGTTGGCCAGAAGTCGTCGTCGGTTGCGCAGGTGCTTGAGGCGGTCCGGCGCTACGGTGCTCCGGAGCGGTGCCTGTTCGTCATCGGCGAGGCCAACGCCGCGCCCGGTCTCCAGTGGCTGACGCCCTATGCCGCTTGCACCATGGCCGAGTACTTTTCGGAGCGCGGGCGCGACGTTCTGCTTGTCATCGACGACCTTACCAAGCACGCCGCCACTTACCGGCAACTCTCCCTTCTGCTTCGCCGCCCTCCGGGGCGTGAGGCTTATCCCGGCGATATTTTCTACATTCATTCGCGCCTGCTTGAGCGCGCGGCAAAGCTTTCGCCCGAGCTTGGCGGCGGTTCTCTGACGGCGCTGCCCATCGCCGAGACGCAGGCCGGCAATATCAGCGCCTACATTCCCACGAATCTGATCTCGATCACGGACGGGCAAATTTATCTCGATCCGCGCCTTTTCTATGCGGACCAGAAGCCCGCGGTCGATGTTGGCAAAAGCGTATCGCGCGTTGGCGGCAAGACCCAAGCCCCAGTTCTCAAATCCTTGTCGGAAAGTCTGCGGCTCGAATATGCGCAGTTTCTGGAGCTGGAAGTGTTCACCCGCTTCGGCACCATGGTGGACGAGCGCACGCGCAAGGTCATCGAGCACGGCCGGCGCATTCGCGCTGTGCTCGCGCAGCGGCAATTCGAGCCGCTTTCCTTGAGCGGGCAGGTTGCGCTTCTCTGCGCCCTGAACGGCGGCGTGCTCGATGGGATGCCGCTCGATCGCGTGGAACAGTTTCGCACCGCACTTGGCCCTTGGCTGGCTGAGAACTTCCCGGAGATGAGGACGCTCGGCGATCAAGCTGCCTCGCTGCCGGATGAGTTCCAGGCGCGGCTGAAAGCAGCACTTACGAGCTTCGCTCACTCGCTGACGGCATCGGCCGCTGCATCGGCGGATGCCGGGCCATGACCAGCCTCGCCGATATCCAGGGGCACATAGCCAGCATGGGCGAGTTGCAGGACATCGTAAGCGCCATGCGCTCGCTAGCCGGGATGCGCGTGCAGGAAGCGCAGCGGGCGCTTCCGGGCATCCGCCAATATGCGGACTCGATGGCGGAGGCCATTGGGGCCGCTCTGATGCTTGTGGCGCGTCAGGAGCCGGCGGCCCAGACCGGGCAAGGAATTCGAGCGCTCATCCTATGTGCCGCGGAGCACGGCTTTGTCGCGGGCTTCAATGAGCGGCTCGTTGAAGCGGCGGAAGCAGAGCTGAAACCCCACGATCTGCTTTTTGTGCTGGGCAGCCGTGGCGCCGCGCTTGCTCTTGAGCGGGGCCGGCAAGCCGCCTGGGCGAGGCCGATGGCCACCCGGCTCAACGGAGTTCCGGACACAGTCAATCAGCTTACCAAAGAACTCTTTGCCCGCGTGGCGCGCGGTCAGATCTCCCGCGTGGAGGTTATGTTCAGCCGCTACCGCCAGGGCGGTCCATCGGCAATCGAACGCCGCCTGCTTTTGCCGCTCGACACCGCTTCCATTGCCGCTTCGGGGCCGCGTCAGGCGCCGCTTCACAACCTGGAGCCGGGGGCTCTTTTCGAGAAGCTTGCGGCTGAATATGTGTTCGCGCTCTTGACCGAGGCGGCGGTGGAATCGATCGCGAGCGAGAACGCCGCGCGCTTCGCGGCCATGGAAGCCGCGTGCGATAACGTCTCGAAAAAGCTCGAACAATTGCAGCAGGACTCTCGCCAAGCCCGGCAGACCGAGATCACCACCGAGCTGCTTGACCTTATCACCGGAGTAAAAGCGCTGTCTGGCGCCTGATATCGAATCCGGTTGATTGCATCACGGAGTCCCCCCTCATCCTGTCCTTCTCCGCGCAAGCACGCCCTGGCGTGCTTGCATCTTTTGCTGCCGCATCCGCTAGCGGATGCGGACGGGGAGAAGGGACCCCAGAACTATCCGCAGCGGATCGTTCGAGCGTCCTCTCTCCCCTTGGGGAGAGAGACAGAGTGAGGGGGTCTTTTGCCGAAGCACTCAACCGGATTTGGTATGACTTTAGTTCGGCCAGCGGCGATGGAAGCCGGCACATTTTTATGCGATTCTGCCACGCTTGATATCGATCATGGCTGCTTCATATGAAAGCATCACCCTATGAATGTGGAACCAGACACGAAAAGGGATGGATCGGTTACCGCCGCCGCGGGCAGCGAGCGCGAGCTTATTATCCTTATTCGCGAACTCGTCCGTGAGCTTTATCCGCAGCGGGCGAAGATCGTGGACGTGTCCGCGTCGAGCCGTCTGGAGCGGGATCTCGGCATCGACAGCTTGGGGCGAACCGAGCTTGCTCTACGGATCGAGCGGTCGTTCGGTGTGCGGCTTCCCGCCGCGGCGGCCGGGGCGGCGGAGACGGTTGGCGATCTCCTTCGCGCACTGGAACACGCGCACCCGGGGGGAGGAGAGTTCGCGGCGATTGCCGCAGCGGAGCCGCTTCCCCTCGTTCCTGCCGCGGTCGAAGCGCGGACCCTGGTGGACGTCCTTGAATGGCACGCCGGCCGCCATCCAAACCGCCGCCACCTGACTTTGCTCGACGACGGCACCGGGCAGCTTGGAGCGCTGACTTACGGCGAACTCGCCGAGGCCGCACGCGCCGCCGCGCAGGGCTTGATCGAGCGGGATGTTGCGCCGGGCGACAGGATCGCGCTCATGCTGCCAACGAGCCGCGATTTCTTCGTTGCGTTCTTTGCCATCCTTTATGCCGGCGCGGTCCCCGTGCCCATCTATCCGCCAATGCGCATGTCCCAATTGGAGGAGCACTTGCGCCGCCAGGCGGCCATCCTGCGCAGTGCGGGCGCCCGTATCTTGATAACGGTTCCGGAAGCGCGAGGGGCAGCGGCCCTGCTGCAGGCACAAGTGGCGAGCCTGACCGCGGTCGAGAGTGTGGCTGGACTTTCGCCGCGCGTACCTGCCACCGGGCTGCCGGCCGCGCATGAAGGAGCGGCCGCGCTCATTCAATACACCTCGGGAAGTACCGGCGATCCCAAGGGTGTCGTGCTGAGCCACGCCAACCTGCTCGCCAACATTCGCGCCATCGGCCAAGCCATGGAGGCAAACTCCACCGACATCTTCGTCAGCTGGCTGCCGCTCTATCATGACATGGGGTTGATCGGGGCGTGGCTCGGGTGCCTCTATTTTGCGGCGCAGCTCTACGTCATGTCGCCGCTGAGCTTTCTGACGCGCCCGGAAAGTTGGCTCTGGGCCATTCACCGGCATCGCGCGACGCTATCCGCCGCGCCCAACTTCGCGTTCGAATTCTGTCTGAACAAGATCGATGACCGAAGCCTGCAAGGGCTGGACCTTTCTTCGCTGCGCATGGTGGCGAACGGCGCCGAGCCGGTCAGCGTCCCAACCCTGCGCCGGTTCATCGAACGGTTCGGTCCTTATGGCTTCCGGCCCGGAGCGATGGCGCCGGTCTACGGTCTTGCGGAAAACTCGGTGGGCCTCGCGTTTCCGCCCATGGGCCGGGCGCCGGTAATCGACCGGGTGGATCGGGAGGCGTTGAGCGCGCGCGGCATTGCGGCGCCCGCACAGCCAGACGATGCGCACCCGCTTGAGATCGCAAGCTGCGGTTTGCCCCTGCCGGGCAACGAAATCCGCATCGTGGACGAGCTGGGCTACGAGGTTGGCGAGCGGCGCGAAGGACGGCTGGAGTTCCGTGGGCCTTCGGCAACCTCTGGCTATTTCCGCAATGAGGCCAAGTCGCGCGAGCTTTTCCACGGCGGCTGGCTCGACAGCGGCGACCGCGCCTACATGGCCGGCGGCGAGGTTCACATAACCGGCCGGATCAAGGACATCATCATCCGCGCCGGCCGGCACATCTATCCTCAGGAAATCGAAGAGGCCATTGCCGAAATCCCCGGTATTCGCAAGGGATGCGTCGCGGTGTTTGGAACGGCCGACCGCGCGTCCGGCACCGAACGGGTGGTCATATTGGCCGAAACGCGCGAGAGCGATCCTGCCGCACGCGCGGCACTTCAGGAGCGCGCGCAAGAGGTTGCGGCCAGCGTCGCCGGTACGCCTCCCGACGAGATCGTGCTTGCCCCGCCGCGCACGGTGCCAAAGACGTCGAGCGGCAAGATCCGCCGGAGCGCCGCCAAGGAGCTTTACGAAACGGGGCGCATTGGGATGGCACAGCGCGCGGTATGGTGGCAGATGCTGCGCTTGTCGCTTGCCGGTGCCGGCGCCAAGCTTGGCCGTTTGATGGCTGCCGGGCGTGCGGCACTCTACGCAGCCTGGTGGTGGATCGCGATACCGCTGGGCTTCGTAATGGGATGGTTTGCGGTAATGCTGCTACCCCGGCTCAGATGGCGCTGGCGCGCGGTGCGCGGTATCGCCCGCGGCACGCTTGCCGCTGCTGGGGTTCCGGTTGCGGCGGAGGACCTGGAGCGCCTGCCGGCCGGAAACGCCGTGCTCGTGTTCAATCATTCGAGCTACATGGATGTGGTGGTTCTCGCCGCGGTTCTGCCCGGCGAACCTGCTTACATAGCCAAGCGCGAGTTCGCGCCGAAGTTTTTTATCGGGAATTTCATGCGCCGCCTGGGCACGCTGTTCGTCGAGCGTTTCGACACCAGCGCGAGCCTTGCCGATACAGAGAATGCCATCGCGGCGGCCCGCCAAGGGCGCAATATCGTGTTCTTCCCCGAAGGCGCGTTCACCCGCCGCGCCGGGCTTTCCGAATTCTATCTCGGCGCCTTCAAGGTGGCCGCGGAAGCCGGCCTGCCCGTCGTGCCCGGCATCATCCGTGGAACGCGGTCCATGCTGCGCAGCGATCAATGGTTCCCGCGATGGACTCCGCTGAGCGTCACTATCGGCAATCCGATCATGCCCGCCGGAAAAGACTTCGCGTCAGTGCTCCGGTTGCGCGACGAGGCGCGCCAAGCCGTGCTTGCCGGCTGCGGCGAGCCGGATCTCGGGGAACTGGTGAAGCCGCCCCATCCTCTCCACGGCACCTTTGCGAGCTTTGAGGACACGCGCTGAGCCGGACAACGCGCCGTGGCCATCCTGAGCGTCACGGCCGGATCGCGGACAAGCGCATCCTGCGCCGTTGAACTCGCTTCCCAAAGGGGGGCTCAACTATTTCTCGGTGTCCGGCAATAGCTATGGTGGTTCTTCAACAAGGTGCGTTAACGGACCGTTCGTCTCGCCTACCGCGTCGATATGCTAAGAAGAAACTCACCCAGCCGCAGCGTGAGCCTTGGCTTTTCAACGCCATCAAGCAGCTAACTCGATAGGTTGAAGGTCAGCTTTGAAGCCAAGCTTGGCTAGTTGAGCAACCAGGTGCTTGGCCTTTTGTTCAGGCGGGCGGCGATCGAAATAACCAACCCCGAGATCCCGGTGTTCGACGCCATCCTTGAGCATGTGATAAATCGCCGTGAGCATCGAGGCAGCCACCGCGCAGATTGCTTTCTTGGGGCCACCCCTGGCCTTGAGACGGTTGAACTGCGCCTTGTAGTAGCTGTCTTTCTTTTTGACGGCGGCCCAGGCGCATTGGACGAGCATGGCCTTGAGCCAGGGGGCGCCTTTGCGAAGCCTAGAGGATTTGCGCTTGCCCGCACTTTCGTTCTGGCCGGGGCATAAGCCCACCCAACTGACGAGATGCCCATCGGTTGCAAACCGGCTCATATCGGTCCCAATCTCAGAAAGGATCCCGGTTGCCGCCAGGCCCGCGATGCCTGGGATGGTATCCACAAGCGCAATCAGATCGCGAAAGGAGCCGTGGCCTGCGGCGGCCGCCTCCTCGTCAAGCCCGGCGATTGCCGCATCCACCTGAGCGTCGATCTCGCCAATGGAAGCAGCCAGGGCATCGTACTGACCGAGGTGAAGCCGCAGCAGGAACCGGTGATGCTCCGTCAGCCGGCCGTGCAGCGCATCGTAGAGCTCTTTGGGCGAGGCTTTGATCCGCCGGTCAGCCAGCTGCGCCAGTTTCCGGGGATCGCGCACACCCGCAATCATCGCCTCGATCATCCGCCGCCCGGACAGCCCCATGATCTCGCTGATCACCGAATTGAGTTTGATGTTGGCCTCTTCGAGCGTCTTCTGCATCCGCTGTATATGCCGCGTTTGTTCGCGGCCCAGCTGCTTGCGCGTGCGCATCAGCGAGCGCAGTTCCTGGAGCTTCTCTCCCGGAACGAAGCTCGCTTTGATGAGGCCGAAGGCCACCAGATCGGCGATCCAGGTGGCATCATTCACATCCGTTTTGCGGCCGGGCACGTTCTTGATGTGGGCTGCATTGGCCAAAATCAGTTCGAACTTGCCATCGCTCAGGATATTCCACACGGGCTTCCAATAAACGCCGGTGGCCTCCATCGCCACATGCGCGCATCTGTTCTCCGTCAGCCAAGCCAGCAGCGCCTCAAGCCCGGCCGTTGTGGTCTCGAAGGTCCGGCATTCCCGCGAGACCTTCTTGCCAGTAGCGATGCGCACACAACAAACAACCGTCTCCTTATGCACATCGAGGCCGGCAACACGCTTATGCATGATTTCCATCGGGTTCTCCCTCAGCTGCCGCCAGCGCGGGGGCCTCATCGAAAATGAATTCTAAGAAACGTGCTCCCAGAGCATGGCTGCTCCTTGGCTCCATTGGGGGTGATCGAGGCGCCCCGGATCCAACTTAATGACGGGCTCTTGCGCACCATTCATAGGCCGATCTCTGTGCCAGCGGCCTAGCAAGAATAAGCCATCCCCCGCGAACAAGAAAGTTTCAGTCATGGGGGCCGGCAACACTGGCTGGTGCGAAACTTAATGCGCGCTTGGTAAACGCGCGGATCTCATATTTTCCGCCCGCCGCTTTTTGCGAATCTTTTGGCGTTTTGGGCCGGATTCCACAGTTCCAAAATCCGTTTAAATATACGCACAACTTCCTGATTAACCACTTCGCGCACCTCGAAAGCGCGGCTTAGGCCGGGCGCGCCTGCAAACGTTTTTCATAATAATCAATGACTTGCACCAGGACTCGGCGGTTAACGGATTATAAAAGCGCTTCTGTTAAATTTGAACAAAATTGAAAGAGCATTCCAGAACGCGGGGAAAGCCGCCGGAATGCGGTTAATGGAAGGTGATTGAAGATACGCCGATGAATTGGAGGGCGCTGGTTTGAGTCTCCGGTGGCAAGACCGGGCCGGCTGGATCGCGGAAGTAATACAAGATGCGGTTACTCAACCAAAATTGGATATGTACTTAGGCGACACCAAGTATATTCAATACATGTCAAGGAGTAACCTACATAGTGCGCTGTACATTGAGATTGTGGAGAGTGACGATGTAAGCATGCCCTAAGTGAGCTGCGGGAGCAGCATTTTATACGGACTGTGAGGGAAACGCGCAACACCAAGCCCAGCCTTTGCCTTAATTGGGTTTTACTTGCACCGGGTGCCGGGCGCGCCGCGTTCATTTACGCGAAACTCTTACCGCCGGCAGCATACGTCCATTCTGGAGCAGCGGCTCGCACGAGCCCAAGCCCGGCGCGGCGAGCGCACCTCGCTCTCGCGGGACACCTTCATAACAAGATCAATGAGGTATCGGTAATGCGACTACTTACAACGGCTGCTATTTTTTTGGCCGCTTCCATTCCAGCAGAGGCCGGGCACCGGCATCACCACCACCACCGTCACTATGCCCAGCAAGATCATCATCTCCACTCCGCACACCGCTCCCACCATCACGTGGCACATCCCCGCAAGAGGCGGGAAGTGTTGCTCGGGCATCGGCAGCATAGCCGCGCCGTGCTAAGCCCCAGAGTCGGAATGGTGACGGTGCCGACCGCGGCCGGATCGATCACGGTCGCCAGCCATCTTGCCGGCCGTTTTCAAGCGCTGATCGCCGACTTCGTCGCGGCCGGCTACAAGCCGAAGAGCATCGGCTGCTTCGCGCGTGGCGGCCACGTGCCCAACTCGCGCCATTACGCCGGCGCCGCATGCGACTTCGATCAGCGCGGATGGGGGCTTACCGCACCCTTCATGTACCGCGCGCGGGCCATCATCGCTAAGCATGGGTTCCGCGATGGCTGTAGCTTTAACGATTGCGGCCACGTGGACGACGGCCTTCCAATCCGCCATGCACGCCGCCGCTCATGGTACAGCGACAACGGGTGACGTCCAGTCGAGCCGTTCGCTATCGTCATCCCGGAAGCGCCGAAGGCGTTATCCGGGAACGTTACGAACGCCGGTGCCTTTTACGATCCCGTGCGCACAGCGGCGCTACGTACCGCGGTGCGCACGGGATGACGCCGTGGAAGTAATCGACTGGCAAGCCGCCGTGCGCCCATCGTACCGGCCCGTTATGTCGCAGCTGGCTAGATAGTCGTTGAACGGCCTGCCAATATCTGCTTACAATCGGTTGTTTTTGCGGAACTTTTCGCCGAGGCAGAAAGACTGCTTTGCCGGATTCTGTAAAATCCGGCGCGCAACCGCCGTTCGGGAGGCGTTGCTCCCGTTGTATGGGGGTGTGATGTACAAGAGTAGGTTTCTGGCGCTTTTGACTGCTGCGCTATTTCCTGTAATGGCGGGCTCGCCAGCGCAGGCGCAAAGCGGCGATCCCGTTCGCGGAAAGGCGCTTTTTGGCGAGCAATGCACCCTTTGCCACACGGACGATGGCACAAAAGGGCTGGCCCCAAATTTGATCGGCGTGTTGGGCCGCAAGATCGCCTCCACCGACTTCAATTATTCCACCGCGATGAGGTCGAAAAGCTGGAGCTGGGACGAAGCCATTCTCGACACCTACCTTATGAACCCCCAGGCGATGTTGCCCGGCATCGAAATGCCGTTTTCCATACCTGACCAGTCCGAGCGCAAGGACATCATCGCATATATCGGGACGCTGACCTCGGTGCCCGGCGCGGCCGAATCCGCATCCGCATCCGTCTTCGACGATTGGCGCCAGGACCGGCCAGGGCGGCGCCACAGGATCGGCCTGAACGATCTCCCCCCGCCTTACGAAACGCGCTCAACCGGCAATCCGCCGCGTGAGGTGAAGCGTCCAGTTGGCACGAAGCCCAAGGCGCCGGACGGGTTCACGGTCGCGCTATTCGCCGAGGGGCTGGAGTCGCCGCGGCTCATCCGTACAGCGCCTAACGGCGATCTATTTGTCGCCGAAACGATTGAAGGACGCGTCACCATCCTGAGACCGGGTGTGGATGGCGAACTCGTCAAGAGCGAAGTCTTTGCAAGCGGCCTTTCGGAGCCTTTCGGCATCGCCTTTTATCCGCTTGGGCCGAACCCGAAATGGGTTTACGTCGCCGAAAGCAACCGCGTCGTCCGTTTCGCCTATAAGCACGGCGATCTGAAGTCGAAAGCGCCGGGCGAGATCGTGGTGCGCGCGCTCGCCCCAACGCTTGGCGGGCACGTTACCAGGGACGTAGCCTTCTCCAACGACGGCAGGCGCATGTTTATCTCTGTGGGCTCCGCCTCCAACGACGCGGAAGGCTTGCCGGCCAAGACCCAGCGGGAGATCGACGCTTGGCAGGCGCGCAAAGGCATTGGGGCCGCCTGGGGCTTTGAGGAGAACCGGGCCGGCGTGCTTGTGTTCACGCCCGAGGGAAAAGACGGCAGCGTGTTCGCAACCGGCATCCGCAATTGCGCGGGGCTGGCGGTGCAACCCGAAACCGGCGATCTGTACTGCGCCACGAACGAGCGCGATGGGCTGGGCGACAACCTGCCCCCCGATTATGTCACCCGTGTGCGCGAGGGCCAGTTCTTCGGCTGGCCATGGCTGTACATGGGCGATCATGAGGACCCGCGCTGGAAGGGTGCCCGCCCCGACTTGGCGGTGATGGTAACGAACCCGGACGTGCTGATACAGCCGCACTCCGCGCCGCTGGCCATCGGCTTCTTGGATGGCACCGCCTTTCCGCCCGAGTATCACGGCTCGGCATTCGTGGCGCTCCATGGATCGTGGAATCGCACGGAGCGGACCGGTTACAAGGTGGTGCGCGTCATTATGCGCGACGGCGCGCCAACCGGCGAGTACGAGGATTTCCTCACCGGCTTTGTGATCGACGAGGCTCGCGTTTGGGGACGCCCCGTGGGCATCGCCGAGGGTAAGGACGGCGCACTCTACGTCACCGAAGACTCCGGCGGGTCCATTTGGCGCGTCGTTTACGCTGGTCCGGCCGACCATAGAGCGTCGAGGGCTGAGCAAAGGCAGTAGCTCAGCTGGGTTCCGGAGGAGGTGACTCAATGCGCCATGTTTGCATCAGTTCGCCCTTTTGTTAACGTTAGAAGAACTTAACGCGTGCTTAACCTGGGGTTAAGCTGTATGGATGGTGTCGCACGTGGCTCCTACCCTCGTGCTCGAAACTGCGCCGCGAGCTCCTTGGTTCGCGGCTTTTTTCTTGTCCTGGCACAGGATTGCCACTGCTGGCCGGTGCCCCGCTTTTCAGCGCGCACCTACAGGGAATAACGCAGCAGATAAAACGCCCTCGCGTCGCGTGAGACTCCAGCAACACTAGACTTAAGAAGGTGTGGCGGAGCCGCGGGGGGCGCCGGAATTTTGGCCGGCGGCAAGGTGCAAAATGGGATATGTAACCGGTTTTGCAACGCGGCAGGCGTCCAAGAGAACAAGCCAGACGGTGCAGTTATTTTTGGGCGATGCCTTAGCCCGCGACGGTAAGCGGGGCGGCGCCTTCGAATTGCGGCGCCGGCATTGAAACATAACCAATTCCTACGGCTTAAGATGTCTTCGGACGGACATTTAAATATGTATAATAGGAAACAAAGTTGCGAGAGATTGGAGGTGTTGCGTGATTGGACATAATCAGAGACTTGCTCCAGCGGCGCTATTTGAAGGCTTGAAACGGGAAGACGCTTCGCCGAAAGCGGCCGACGATTTCAAGAGCGTACTGATTATTGCTTATGAGCAAGCGCTTGAAGAAGGCATAAGCCCAGGCGCTGCTATCGAGATTGTGCTCGATTGGCTCTCGCTGGAATTCAAGAGGTGCACCCAGCTGTGCCACATGGGCGAGTGATATAACATCATGTTCCTTGATGGCGTAAAAAGGTTGAAACAAATCCAGTTTCAGCCTGGCGCCGTCGATATTATTATGGTGCGGGCGAAGGGACTTGAACCCCCACGACTTGCGTCACTGGAACCTAAATCCAGCGCGTCTACCAATTCCGCCACGCCCGCATCCTTGGGAGGCTTTGAGACACCGGCCAAAATGGCACAGATTCCAAGGTATCTCAAGCAGTCTGCAATAGCGCCGTAATGGCCCGCTTTTATTCACGCCTTAATCAAGTTCTTGAAATAGCCACGTAACAAAATCCGTCCGCGCTTGTGCTTGGGGATTGACAAGGATAACGTTCGTGCAAAGCGCCGGAATGTGGCGCGCCGGAAATAATCTCAGGAAATTCAAGAAGAAAGCCGATGTCCCCTTCCGACCCCACCTCCAAGGCGAAGCTCAAGGCGGTTTCCGAAACCGCGGCAAAGGAAGCTCGCCACCCCGCCACGCAGCCAAAATTCACGCGCCAGGAGGCGTTGCAGTTCCACGCCGAAGGCAGGCCCGGCAAGCTCCAGATCGTGCCCACCAAGCCGATGGCGACGCAGCGCGATTTGAGCCTTGCCTATTCGCCGGGCGTGGCCGTTCCGGTGGAGGCCATCGCGGAAAACCCAAGCCTTGCCTACGATTACACGATCAAGGGCAACCTAGTCGCGGTAATCACCAACGGCACGGCCATTTTGGGGCTCGGCAATCTCGGCGCACTCGCGGCAAAGCCCGTGATGGAAGGCAAGGCGGCGCTGTTCAAGCGCTTCGCCGACATCGACTCGATCGACCTTGAAATCGACACCACGGATACGGACGAATTCATCAACGCCGTGCGCTATTTGGGGCCGTCCTTCGGCGGCATCAACCTGGAAGACATCAAGGCGCCGGACTGCTTCATCATCGAAAGCCGGCTCCGCGAGCTGATGGACATCCCGGTTTTCCACGACGATCAGCACGGCACGGCGATCATCGCGACCGCCGGGCTCATCAATGCAGTGCAACTGACCGGGCGCGAGCTGTCCGATATAAAGGTGGTTTGCAACGGCGCTGGCTCGGCGGGCATCGCCTGCGTCGAGCTGATGAAGGCGGTGGGCGTCCGGCATGAGAACGTGATCTTGTGCGACACCACTGGGGTCATCTATCGCGGCCGCCAGAAGGGCATGAACCAGTGGAAATCCGCGCATGCGGTCAACACCAAGGCGCGCACGCTCGAAGAGGCGCTGGAGGGCGCCGACGTGTTCTACGGCCTTTCCGCCGCGGGCGCGGTGTCCAAGGAGATGGTCGCGCGCATGGCGGCTAAGCCGATTATCTTTGCCATGGCGAACCCGGACCCCGAGATCACGCCGGAGGAAGTCGCCGAAGTCCGCGACGATGCCATCGTGGCGACCGGGCGGTCGGATTATCCCAACCAGATCAATAACGTATTGGGCTTCCCCTACATCTTCCGGGGCGCGCTCGACGTTCAGGCCCGCACCATCAACGAGCCGATGAAGATCGCCGCGGCGAACGCCATCGCGGAGCTGGCACGCTCCGACGTGCCCGACGCGGTCGCCAAGGTCTATGGCCGGCGCCTGCGCTATGGCCGCGATTACATCATCCCCGCGCCCTTCGATCCGCGCCTTATCAGCGCGGTGCCCATGGCCGTGGCAAAAGCGGCGATGGATTCGGGCGTGGCCCGGCGGCCGATCATTGACATGGAGGGGTACAAGTCACGGCTTTCCGCGCGGCTCGACCCCGCGGCGGGCTTCATCAACTCGATTTTCGATGCGCTGCGTATGCGGCCGAAGCGGGTTGTCTTCGCCGAGGGCGAGGAAGAGCAGGTGGTTCGTGCCGCGAGCGCCTTCGCGGACTTGAACCTTGGCCATCCCATCTTGATCGGGCGCGAGGCGAAGGTGCGCCATGCGTTCCATTTGAGCGGCGTGAACAACCCCGACAGCTTCGAAATCGTAAACGCGGGTACTTCGGAGCATAACAAGGACTATGCGGAGTTCCTGTATCAGCGCCTGCAGCGGAAGGGCTACCTGTACCGGGACTGCGTGCGGCTTGTGAACTACGACCGGAACGTCTTCGGCGCTTGCATGCTGGCGCTTGGCCATGCGGATGCGATGGTGACGGGCGTCACAAGAAACTGGACGACGGCGCTTCAAGATGTGCGGCGCGTGCTCGATCCGAAGGAGGGGCGGCGGGTCATCGGCGTATCCGTCATCATCAGCCGCGGCAGGGTTATTTTCGTTGCGGACACTTCCATTCACGATATGCCCACCTCGGAAGAGCTTGCCGACATAGCCGTTGAGACAGCCGGGGTTGCCTCGCGCTTCGGGATCACGCCGCGGGTGGCGATGCTCGCCTACTCGACCTTCGGCCATCCGGACAACGAGCGCGCGGAGCGTGTCCGGGAGGCCGTTAACATCCTCGACCAGCGGGGCGCCGATTTCGAGTACGACGGCGAAATGGGAGCCGATATCGCGCTGAACCGCCGCGCCATGGCGGCTTATCCGTTCTGCCGGCTGACCGGTACGGCGAACGTCCTCATCATGCCCGCCTTCCATGCGGCGAGCATCTCCACCAAGATGCTGCAAGAGCTGGGCGGCGGCACTGTGATCGGCCCCATGCTTGTGGGGCTCTCTAAGCCCGTGCAAATCGCCTCGCTCGGTTCCAGCGACAGCGACCTTGTGAACATGGCGGCGCTCTCCGCGTTCGACGTAACGGGCTAAGGCGCGGGCGTCTGGTGGGCTCGCCATGAGGACGCGGAAGGACGCGTCGCGGCGGAACAAATCGTTGTCGCGCGCGTGCCGGTGTTTGCCTGGCTGCAGTCTCCGCTGCCGGCCGCAACCATTACGCAGGTGCAAAATAAATTGGCGAGGCACTTCCCCAGAGTTGTCACCTTCCCATATTCTCATATAGGAATGGCAGGCAGAACTAAGCTAACGCCGGATATGAAGCGCGTTAATTTGTTGGTACGCTGTCTCAACCTCAATGCGAAGGACGCCTAGCTGGCTGGACCGTCTGGCCTCTGAAAGACCACGATGACCCTGAACACCGAAGAAAGCACCCTGGATAACACGCCTCCGCTCAACATCGGGGAGCAACTTTGCGGGATTGAAGGCCCCCTGCAGCTCGACAAAGTCTTGCGCAGCGCCCGTAACGCCAGCGATTTTCTCAAGGCGCTCGCGCATGAGACCCGCCTGCTTCTCCTTTGCCTGCTTTCGGAGCGGGAGCGTTCAGTGACGGAGCTTGAAAATATACTTTCGCTCCGCCAGCCGACGGTGTCGCAGCAACTGGCGCGTTTGAGGCTCGATGGGCTTGTGACAACGCGCAGGGACGGAAAAACCATCTATTACCGCATCAACGACGACGATGTGCGGCGCGTCATAGCCGTTGTGTACGACATCTTCTGCCGGGAAGGAAAAGGGAGCCGCAGGGGCTGAGCGCTCCTGCCTCGCGTAGGCGGCTAAGATGGAAGTGACGCTTAAATATTTCGCATGGGTTCGCGAGCGCATCGGGGTCGCCGAGGAGAAGGCGACGCTGCCCGGGAGCGTGGCGACGGCAGGCGACGCGATAAAGTGGCTCAAGGCCCGCGGTGAAGGCTACGCCGCCGCCTTCGAGCGCGAGGACATCATCCGCGTAGCCATCGATCAGGCCCATGCCAAGCACACCGCAAGCGTGCAGGGCGCGCGCGAAATCGCCTTCTTCCCTCCCGTCACCGGCGGGTGATAACGTATCCCGCCGTCATCCCATGCGCGGCGCAGCGTGAATACGGTGCGTTGCCGGCACGGGATCGCAAAGTTCGCCGGCGCCCGTAGTGATCCCGGATAATGCCTTTGGCATTTCTGGGATGGTGGGAAATTGAGAAAATTCTGGACCAAGAAGGGGAAGCGGCGTGAGCAAAGCGCGGCGGGGCAATTTTTTCGAGGATTTCAAGTTCGGTCAGGTCATCGAGCACGCAACGCCGCGCACCATCACGGCGGGCGATGTTGCGCTTTATACGGCGCTTTACTGCTCGCGTTTCGCTGTGCAATCGTCGGACGCTTTCGCGAGGACAATCGGCTATCCCCAAAGCCCCATCGACGATCTCCTTGTTTTCCATACGGTTTTCGGCAAGACGGTGCCGGACATCTCGCTTAACGCGGTCGCGAACCTCGGCTATGCGGAATGCCGGTTCCTGAAGCCGGTCTATCCGGGTAGCACGTTGTCGGCCACCTCAGAGGTGATCGGCCTGCGCGAAAACTCCAACAAACAGAGCGGCGTCGTCTATGTCCGCACGACGGGGCGCGACGAGACGGGCGCGGCGGTGCTGGACTATGTGCGCTGGGTGATGGTGCGCAAACGCGACGAAGCCGCCCCCGCCCCGGCGCCGCATGTGCCGCTGCTCAAAGAGGTTGTGGAGCCATCGGCACTTGGCGCGGCTCTGCCCCCGCTAAAAATCGAGGGCTATAACAACGTTTTATCCGGCAGCCGCTACCGCTGGAGCGACTACGAGATTGGCGAGAAGATCGATCACATCGACGCGATGACCATCGAGGAGGCCGAGCACCAGCTCGCGACCCGCCTCTACCAGAACACCGCGAAGGTGCATTTCAACCAGCACGAACAGGCACAAGGCCGCTTCGGCCGCCGCCTGATCTATGGCGGACATATCATCTCCCTGGCGCGCGCCCTAAGCTTCAACGGGCTTGAGAACGCGTTCCATATCGCCGCCATCAACGGCGGGCGGCATGTCTCGCCGGCCTTCGCAGGCGACACGGTCTATGCCTTCAGCGAGGTGCTCGACAAGGCGCGGATCGGCCGGCCGGACGTGGGCGCCCTTCGGCTGCGGCTCGTCGCGCTGAAGGACAAGCCTGCCGCTGGCTTCCCCTTCAAGACCGGCGATCAATACGACCCAGCCGTGCTGCTCGACCTCGACCTCTGGGTGCTCCTGCCGGTGTAAGGCCGGGTTGGCATGCCTCAAAATCGCATCGAAGGCAGTCCGCCGATGAAATTTCTTACGGTGCATTGTCGCGCATGCGCCTTTCCGGGAGCTTAACTGGCTGCGGCCTTCCGCATAACAGGTTGATATCGCTGTATTATTATTTTGGCAGCGGCACCCCCGCCGCGCCTCGCGTGGTTAAAATGCGAGTTGCAAATATATTTAAACGGATTCTGGAAACGTAGAATTCGGCCAAAAACGCGAAAAGATTCGCAAAAAGACGGCGGCGAAAAATATCGGTTCTTGCCGTTTACCACGCCGGCATTAACGTGCGCCACGAAGGCGCGGATTACCAGTGGGGGAAGGTTCCACCCGGAGAGTAGTTGGTTAGCTCCGGTAGCTGACAGGCGGCTTGGCCGGGTAACCGGTCTGGCCGGAGCCCTGTGACAAAGGCCGCCTTGGGCGGCCGAGCGACCTGACGGGCCGTAACGCGAGTGAACTCTGAGCAGGCCTCGAAAGCGTTAATGCGGACGCTGACCCTCCGTTAATAAGGGGAAAGCTTGTACCGGCAGGAAAGCAACCAACAAGCGCACCTGCCGGGTCCGCCGGGGTAGTGGAGACAGCACGTCAGGAAGGTAGTCCGGGTGCATGCGCTCAAGTAGCGCGCCGTGCGGTAGCGCGCCGCTAAAGGGGGAGACCCTTGCCGGTCAAGGCTCGCAACCTTAACGCCGGTGTTTGGACGGCGGACGGCAAGGGAGTCGGACAGGTGCATAGTACTGATGAAGCCGGGTAATTCCGGTGGAGGGAGAGCGCCTGACTTCTGGCACGCTTTTGAAGAGGATAAGGATTAGGTGATTGACGATGAGTCTCGAAACACCGGAAAAGATCAGGAATCTTCAGAGAAAGCCCCTAGCGGCGCGCTACCGCACGGCGCGCTACTTGAGCGCTGGTCAAAGCGAAGGCGGAGCCGGAATACCGCTTCTATCTCCTGTATGACAAGGTTTGCCGCGAGGATATTCTGGAACACGCCTATAAGCTGGCCAAGGGAAACCGCGGCGCTCCAGGTGTGGACGGGGTGACGTTCGCCCAGATCGAGGAGGCAGGGGTGAAAGAGTGGCTGTCCGGCATACGGCAGGACCTGTGCGGGAAGCGGTACAAACCACAGCCGGTGCGGCGGGTGACGATCCCCAAGCCCGGCGGCGGCGAACGGGCGCTCGGCATTCCCACCATTAGGGACCGGGTAGTCCAGACCGCCGTGAAACTGGTGATTGAACCGGTTCTGGAGGCGGACCTGTCTCCTTATACGTTTGGCTATCGCCCGAGGCGGAGCGCGCTGGATGCGATCAAGGTCGTGCAGAGCATGCTCAACCAAGGGTACACCGATGTGGTGGACGCCGATTTATCCAAGTATTTCGACACCATTCCGCACTCCGAACTTCTTAAATCGGTAGCAGCTCGCATCTCTGACCGGAACATCCTCCGGCTTATCAAGATGTGGCTAAAGGCTCCGGTTGAAGAGCGGGACGGAAATGGTGGAAAGCGCATGAGCGGCGGCAAGAACGCGAAGCATGGAACTCCGCAAGGCGGTGTCATCTCACCGCTTCTGGCTAACCGTTACATGAACCGTTTTCTGAGATACTGGGAGAAGACGGAACAGCCGCGCCGCCTACGGGCGCGGATTGTCTCGTATGCCGATGACTTTGTGATTTTCGAGTCGCGGGCGGGCGGCCGAGGCTCTGGACTGGACGCGCAGTACGCTAACCCGGCTTGGACTAACCTTGAATGAGGTCAAGACCAAGCTCAAGGACGCACGGCGGGAACGGTTCGAGTTCCTCGGCTATAGCTTCGGACCGCACCGGCACTGGCGCGATGGCAAATTGTATCTGGGGGCGAGCCCGTCGCCAAAGAGCGTGGCCCGGCTCAAGCAGAGCGTGCGCGACCATCTCAAAGCGTCCCACTGCCGGCCCTGGCCGGACATCCGGGACGGGTTGAACGCGATCCTGCGCGGCTGGAACGGCTACTTCTGCTACGGAACCCGCTGGAAGGCGCATCGCGCGCTCAACCGGCATGTCGTACAAAACGTGCGGGGCTTTCTCGCACGGAGGCACAAAGTGCAATCGCGAGGCACTGTTCGCTTCAGCCATGGAGCGATCTTCGGGGAGCTGGGCGTCCATCGCCTGGCCCAGGATTGCAAAGCCATACGCCGATAGCCTTGGCGTGAAGCCAGCCGGAGAGCCGGATGCTGGAAATCGGCACGTCCGGTTCGATGAGCGGGGAGGGGAAACGGGGTGCAGCCGCATGGCCCTAGCTACCGCGCCTCTCCTCGACTCTACCATGCCGCGGCGGTAGGTGGGTTTCACCGCATTTTACCAAAGATACCAAAGATTCACAGAAATGCGGTGGGCAAAAAAAATATGCGGACGCGCGTTTGCCATGGCCGCATTAAGTTCCACACCGGTCGGCCCGGCAGACCCCCGTGACTGAAACTGGCGGCCGGGTGGCAATTGTGGCAACTTTAGGGCACTTTGCGAACGCGTCCTTAACCCCGGCGTTGCTTTAACCTAAACCGGCGGTTGAAGCCATTTCGCGGCTGGAAATGCGCATCGAAATAGGCAGCAGCGTCGTCCCCGCGAAGGCGGGGACCCACGCTAAGGTCTTGTTTCAACCGCTGAAATAGATTCCCGCCTTCGCGGGAATGACGCTGCGGAGTCTCGCCGAAGTCTGCGATTTCGATTTTTTCACACACACCTTCGCGGGAATGACGCTCACGACCCGTGAGCCGCCGCCTTCACCCTCGGCGTGACGGCACTGCAAGAGCTAAGGCGTAGCTTTGCCTAGCGTTCCCGCATCCAGACAGTTTCAACCGCCGGATTTGGGATTATTCCGAAGGCTTGGTGAACATCGACCGGAACAACTCCTTAGATCGCCGCAATCCCTCTTCGGTGAACACGACCGACTTCGCTTTGCCGGCAGGATTGTCGATCAGGCCCTTCTTGTGCAGCCGGTCCATGGCGTCCCAATCGAAGCCTTTCCAGGCGCGGTATTCGTCATGCAGGGTGAGGTAAAGCAGCGCCAGCACCGCTTCGTCGATTCGCTCCGTGTCCAATGTCATGATGCCCTCCGGTTTGCGAGGATACATTCTAGGCGAACATTCTCGTGACGGCCAGGGAATGCCCGCCGATCCACACATTGGGCCGATAGCGGCTGTTCAATGTTTTCGAAGGAAATACCGCATAACCTCAACGAGCAGAAATAGGCTTAGGCAAAATGACCGGCAGTGACATGCCACGCCTTTATCACGCGCCCTCATCCTATTATCCTAAAAACGGCAGTTGACCTCCGCGCCGCGCAATTTCGCGGGGTGTTCTCAACCTATTGATGTGGGTTTTGCCGGTCAGGCTGGCGCCATAAGGCGCGGCGGCGAGCGCAGCCGGCGCCCGCCAAGCCAGGAGCGGAAGGCATGGGCAAGGATTTGTGCCCACCGTTGGACACCGGTCAACTGCTCCGCAGCCTTGACCAGCCCCCGCAGGAAGCGGGCAACACCTGTGAGCGCCAGTTCAGCCCAGCGGGCACGGCCATGCGCCGAAGCGATCCGTAGCGTGGTCTGGCGGCTATGGCGCGTCCGTTCGGCGATACCGGCGAGCAGCAGGGGACGGCTGGTGATCGCCTCCAGGTGTTTATCCGGCCCGGCCAGGCGCACGAAGATGTTCCACCAGTTGTAGACCAGCGCGACCATCCGGGCTGCGAGTTGGCAGCGGGCGAGGTCTTTGGTGGTGAAGCCACCCCAGCCCCACTGGTTCTTGAGTTCGTCGAAGGCATTTTCGCAATCGGCGCGGTCCCGGTAGAGCTGGGCGATGCTGAGCACCTCCTCATCGAACGAGGTTACGAGAACGGCATATTCCCACACTGCCGTGTCTTCGCCGATTTCCGCGAAGCTGAGCCGCAACTGGTTGCCATCGCCAGGCATGCTAGCTGCAATGCTGCCTTTCAGCCGCCGCCGCAAGACGATCACACGCCGCGAGCGGCTCCAGCCCATAAGCCGCAAGCTTTCCGTCCTGCCTTGCCAGCCCTGGCCCGCGTTCTGCCAGCCGTCCTTCTGAAAAGCCCGTTCGATCAGGGCCTTAACATTCTTGGTCTGCCGCAGCTTGAACAGATAATCGATGCCGCGGTTTTCGGCTTCCGAAAGCGTCTTTTCGGAGGTCATGCCGCTATCCCCGCGCAACAGCGCTGGCCAGCAATCGCGCGGCAAGCCATCGATCAGCCGCCACAGCCCCGGCGTACAATGTGCGCCGTTGTGCTCATCGCCGGGCGCCGTCTCCACACCCATCACCAGGCGGAGGCCCGCCAGCATATAGGTATGGTGAACATGGGTGGGGCGCCCCGGCTTTTTGGGATTGTAGCTGACAACGGCGCCTTCCTGATGCCCGTAAAGAAGCTTGACCGTTGTATCGATATCGATGATGTAGCGCTCGCCAAGCAGCGGCAGGACGCAAGCGTCGAGGTGCCGTTGCAGCCAGGCCAGGCCTTGTTCAAGGGGGATTGCCGCCAGGGCCCGGCGCAGCGAATCCTCGCTGACGATCCGGCTCATTCCCATGAGTTCCGGCAGTACGGTGTCCGAGCGCAGCGCGGTGACATGGGCGTAACGGCGGTGCCCAGCCAGCGCCGATAGCACCCAGGTGCCAATCACGTCCCTGACTTCCGGCGCATTCGGGCTGGTATAGTGGAGCGGGCAGTCCGCGATCAAAGCGTCGAAAACCCCTGAGACTTTCAGGAACTCGATGAAATACACCGATGGCCCGAACGGCGTCAGCGGGCGCGATCCGTCCCACTCAACCTTCACCGTCCCGCCGAAGGTATCGAGAAGTCTCCGCGTTCTCCGAAGCCGGTATTGCTACCGGTGCGTGCTCACCCGCAGGGTGAAGCGCTGGCAAGCCAATTTCCTCGCTCATGCCGCTGAAAATACGCGATTCTCACCCGTCGCGCCGATGACCAACTGCTGTTTTTAGGATTATTCGATGATCGCGCGCCTAGCGCTCCAGGAAGGCGGGATCGCGTATGAACCTGTCTTCATGGACATCCATTTGCGGATGACCCAGCAGCAGCCGGACTATGTGCGGCTCAACCCGAACATGACGGTGCCAACCTTGGTGTTGCCGGATCGCATTCTCGATCAGAGCCGCGCTATCGCAGAATATGCCTTGCGCGCCGCCGGCGATACTCTCGATGCGGAAACAAAGTCCTGGGCCGATCTCCATTACAGTTTTGCCATCGACGAGCTGACTTTTGGCCGGATACTCGCGCATAATCCGGTTGCACGGATCATGATTCCGAAGAAGCTTGCCGCCGCGCATCGCCGCCTGCTGGCATACGCCGCCGCGTGTCCGGACCTTGCCCAAACTTATCGGGCCAGGGCCGCCGTCTTCGCCGAACGCCTGCGGGTCTTCGATCCTGCTGCGGCCGGGCGTCTTGCGGAAATGCGCCGCGCCGAAGCGATCGGTCTCATGGACAGGCTCGAACAACATCTTGCGGGTGGAGGCGCGGTGATAATTCCTCCGGCCTATGGCCTTGCAGATGTGGTCTGGACGGTATTCCTCGCGCGCATGGAATTCACCGGCCTCGGTATGGAGCTTACCAAACGGCCGGCGCTTGCAAGCTATTGGCGGGCAATGCAGGCCCGCCCGAGCTTCGCCGCCGCCGATATTTGGAGGCGAATGCATGTCTTGAGGCTGATCGGTGGAATCCTCGGGCTCTGAGATTGCGCCGGCTGTGGTTGTCGGGATGGGTCGCTTGCGGACGTTCAAGATATCCGAACCAAATTCTAAAGCCCCCCAACAAGCGGAAACAAGCCCGCCGGGGTGAGGCGGCCCAATTCGAATTCCGCGGGCCAGTCGGCGGGCGCGGTAATGACGGGGTTCGTTTCTCCGGCGCCGGCGCCTCGCCGAATGTCCGCGCATAGCCAAATTTCATAACACTATCCTACATCCGCACTCGCAAGACCTTGCGCCGCAATATCCCGGCACGCGCCTCTTTGTTCCCCTATTGTTCACATGGGAGGCTTGCGCGAACCTTGTCGTACCGCGCCTGCACGGCTTGCTTGTGCACTACGCCGGCATCTCCCGGCAACGTTGTGGATAATTTCATGTTCTGGTTGTGTCCCTGTTTGGCTGCTGCCATCTTGTGGCCGGCGGCAAAGCAGTTTTGAATTGCGGAGTATAGTAACCGTATGCCTGCGGGATCGCTTAAAAGAGTGTTGGCGTGGTTGAGAGTTCGATGAAGTATTTGGTTGTATCGGAGGCCGATCGGCCGATTAAATGTCAATGCAATGGTGAGTTGTATTTGGCATTGGAGATGGAAAACCTATCGCTGACGGATGGCTACCAACTCCAGCCTATTCCATGGCGGCAAAGCGTAAACGCGCGCGATGCCGGCCGCTTGAAAAGCCAATTTATGAGGAGCGCTATACTGCCGGTAAGAGACGGTGCCGCCGGCAGCCCGCAAATCTGCAATCGTCCTGAACCGCCCTTTGAAGGGAAAGCCCGAACGCCGGCGAAGCCTGCCAATTTTGCCTTACAGATCGAGCACAAGCCGCTGCGGGTCTTCGAGGCTTTCCTTCACCCGCACCAGGAACGTCACCGCCTCCTTGCCGTCGACCAAACGGTGATCGTAGGACAGCGCGAGGTACATCATCGGCCTGATCTCGATCTTGCCGTTCACCACGACGGGCCGCTCCTGGATCTTGTGCATGCCGAGGATGCCCGACTGCGGCGCGTTCAAGATCGGGGTCGACATCAGGGAGCCGTAGACGCCGCCATTCGAGATGGTGAAGGTTCCGCCCTGCATCTCCTCAAGGGAAAGCTTGCCGTCGCGCGCCTTGCGGCCGAAGCTCGCGATCTCCCTCTCTACAACCGCAATCGACTTTTGATCGGCGTCGCGCACCACGGGCACGACCAGCCCGCGGTCCGAGCCGACCGCGATGCCGATATGGCAATATTTCTTGTAGATGATGTCCTGGCCGTCGATCTCGGCGTTGACGGTCGGGACTTCCTGCAGCGCCTGGATGCACGCCTTCACGAAGAAGCCCATGAAGCCGAGCTTCACGCCGTGCTTCTTCTCGAAGAGATCCTTGTACTGATTGCGCACGGCCATGATCGTCGACATATCCACCTCGTTGAAGGTGGTGAGCATGGCGGCGGCGTTCTGCGCTTCCTTGAGGCGGCGCGCGATCGTCTGGCGCAGCTTGGTCATGCGGACGCGCTCTTCGCGGGAATCGTCGGAAGGCAGGACCGGGGTGCGGACCGCGGCAGGCTGCGGGGCTTGGGGCGCCGGGAAATTGATCGGCGCGGATGCGGGCTTGGACGCACCGCCCTCGATCACCGCAAGCATGTCGCCTTTGGTTACGCGGCCGTCTTTGCCGGTCCCGCTGACGGATGCGGGATCGACGCCGCTTTCCCCGGCGAGCCGGCGCACGGATGGCGCGAGAGTTTCGGCATTCGCCGCGCGGGCCTGCGCCGGTTGCGGCGCCGCACTTGCGTAGGCGGGAGTTGCTTGCGTCTGAGGCGCGCTTGGCGCGGCCTTGGGCTGCTGTGCGGCGGGGCTCGCCTGCGCGGGCTTCGACGGCGCGGCGGCGGTTTGACCTTCGGCGATGGCCCCCAGCACAGCGCCAGGCGCTACGGTCTCGCCTTCTTTCACTGCGATCTCCGCAATGACGCCGGAAACCGGTGCATTGACCTCAAGCGTCACTTTGTCGGTCTCAAGCTCGGCCACGGCTTCGTCGGCCTTTACCGCATCGCCTGCCTTCTTGAACCACTTGCCAACGGTAGCTTCGGTGACGGACTCGCCCAGCGTGGGGACAACGATTTCAATGGCCATCTACATTCCCTGAGGTGAGGCAGAAATATTTAGCGTTCAAGGCTCTAGCACTTACTATCGCCGAAGCATGAGTCATAGTCATAGGGCGTTACCCCTCACCCTGTCCCTCTCCCAATGGGAGAGGGGACGCCTTCTCAACGGTTGCGACCTAGTCCCCTCTCCCATGGGGAGAGGGTTAGGGTGAGGGGTAATGCGCATTGAGCAGGGCATCGAACTCCGAACCCTAGCTTTGTAACGTCAGAGCATCGTCAAGGAAAGCATGCAGTTCCGCGGTATGCTTGCTCATCAGCCCAGCCGCGGTGGATGCGCTTGCCGGGCGGCCCGCATAGCGCGGACGCCGGAATTTGGCGCCGATGTGATCGAGCACCCATTCGATATTCGCCTCGATGAACGACCAGGCGCCCTGGTTCTTGGGCTCCTCCTGGCACCAGACGAACTCGGCGTTCGGGAAGCGGCTCAGCTCCTGGATGAGCGCGCGCGCCGGGAACGGGTAAAGCTGCTCGATGCGCATCAGGTAGACGTTGTTCGTGCCGCGGTTCTCGCGTTCCTCGAACAGGTCGTAATAAACCTTGCCCGAGCAGAGCACGACGCGCTGGATCCGATCGTCGGGCGCAAGCTCGATCTTGTCGCTCGCGCCGATCTGCGCATGGTCCCAAAGCACGCGATGGAACGTCGTGCTGGGGCCGAAATCCTCCAGCCTCGACACCACGCGCTTATGGCGCAGGAGCGACTTCGGCGTCATCAGGATCAGCGGTTTACGGAAGCCGCGATGCAGCTGGCGCCGCAGGATGTGGAAGTAGTTGGCGGGCGTCGTGCAGTTGGCGACCTGCCAATTGTCCTCGGCCGACAGTTGCAGGTAGCGTTCGAGGCGCGCCGATGAATGCTCGGGGCCTTGGCCCTCGTAGCCATGCGGCAAAAGCAGGGTCAGGCCGGACATGCGCAGCCACTTGCGTTCGCCGCTGGCGAGGAACTGGTCGATGATCACTTGCGCGCCGTTCGCGAAATCGCCGAATTGCGCTTCCCACAGCACGAGTGCGTTGGGCTCGGCAAGGCTGTAGCCGTATTCGAAGCCCAGCACCGCCTCTTCGGACAGCATCGAGTTGATAACCTCGAAGCGCGCCTGGCCGGGCGAGACGTGATTGAGCGGGATGAACTGGTTCTCGTTCAGCTGATCCGTCAAGGCCGCGTGGCGCTGCGAGAAGGTGCCACGCTCCACGTCCTGGCCCGAAAGCCGCACGGGAAAGCCCTCCTGCAGCAAGGTTCCGAAAGCGAGCGCCTCGCCCATGGACCAATCGATCCCGCGGCCCTCGTCGATCATCTTGCGGCGGTTCGAAAGCAGCCGCTCGATGGTCTTGTGGACGGTGAAGCCTTTCGGAACCTCGGTCAGCTTGGCGCCAACCGATTTCAGCCGGTCGATGCTGACAGCGGTATCGCCTCGGCGCGGGCCTTCTTCGGCCTGGGTAATCCCCGACCAGCGGCCATCGAGCCAGTCCGCTTTGTTCGGCTTGAAGCCTTCGGAAGCCTCGAACTCGTTTTCGAGCTTGTTCCAGAAGTCCGTCCGGAGCTTTTCGGTTTCCGCCGGCGGGACGAGCCCCTCGCTGGCTAGACGCTTCGCATAGGTCTCGACCACGCCTGGAAGTTCGCGGATTTTCTTGTACATCAGCGGCTGCGTGAACGACGGCTCGTCGCCCTCGTTGTGGCCGTGCCGGCGGTAGCAGATCATGTCGATCACGACAGACTTGTGGAAACGCTGCCGGAACTCGATGGCGACGCGCGCGCAATAGACAACCGCTTCGGGATCGTCGCCGTTGACGTGGAAGATCGGCGCTTCGATCATGCGTGCGATGTCGGACGGATAGGGCGACGAGCGCGAGAAGCGCGGCGCGGTCGTAAAGCCGATCTGGTTGTTGACGATGAAGTGAATGCCGCCGCCCGTCCTGTGCCCTTTTAGGCCGGACAGTCCGAAGCACTCGGCCACGACGCCCTGGCCGGCAAAGGCCGCATCGCCGTGCAGCAGAAGCGGCAGCACCTGCGTCTTGCTCTTGTCGTCCCGCTGATCCTGTTTGGCGCGCACTTTGCCGAACACCACCGGATCGACGATCTCAAGATGCGAGGGGTTCGCCGTCAGCGAAAGGTGAACCTGGTTTCCGTCGAAGTCCCGGTCGCTCGAAACGCCCAGATGGTACTTCACGTCGCCGGAGCCTTCGACGTCCTCCGGGTTCGCCGAGCCGCCCTTGAACTCATGAAAGAGCGCCCGGTACGGTTTCACCAGCACGTTGGTCAGCACGTTCAGCCGGCCGCGATGCGGCATGCCGAGCACGATCTCCTTCAAGCCGAGCTGACCGCCGCGCTTGATGATCTGCTCCAGCGCCGGGACCGTCGCCTCGGCGCCTTCCAGGCCGAAGCGCTTCGTGCCGGTGTATTTCTTGTCGAGGAATTTCTCCAAGCCTTCCGCCTGGATGAGCTTGGCCAGGATCGCCTTCTTGCCGAGGTCGCTGAACGACACCTCTTTATTCAGTCCTTCGACGCGCTCCTGAATCCATTGCTTCTGCTCGGGCGAGGAGATGTGCATGAACTCGTAGCCGATGGCGCCGCAATAGGTACGGCGGACGATCTCTATGATCTGCCGCAGCGTCGCGGTTTCGAGGCCCAGCACGTTATCGATGTAGATCTGATGATCGAGGTCCGCCGGGGTGAAGCCGTAGGACGCCGGCTCAAGCTCGGGATGCGGACGCGGCGGCGAAAGGTGCAAGGGATCGAGGTTGCCGATGAGGTGGCCGTTCACGCGGTAGGCGCGGATCAGCATCAGGGCGCGGACGGACTCGCGTGTTGCCCTGAAGGCCTCCTCGCGGCTTATCTCAACGCCTTTCTCCTGGGCCTTCGCGCCTATTTTCCGGCCAATCTCGCGTTCCTCGCGTCCCCAGTCCGCGCCGAGAGCGTTGAGCAGATCGCCGTCTCCCGAAACGCCCTCATCCTTGTGCTTCCAGGAGGGCCCGTGCGTTTCGGAGAGGACCGCGTCCTTGCGCTCCTTCAAATCCGTGAAAAAGGCGCGCCAGTCCGCTGCGACCGATCCCGGATTTTCTTGAAAGCGCTCGTACAGGTCTTCGATGTAGGCGGCGTTCGCCCCCTGAAGAAACGAGGTTAGCGCGAACGCCTCGTTTATTTTTTCCCGTCTCACCTAAATCACCTTCCAGGCTTGAAAGCGGAAAATACCGCAAAAGCCTTCCCGCCTTCGCCTGATCGCGGCGGGTCAGCCCTTCAAAACTTCGACAAGAGTGCTTCCGAGAGCCGCAGGCGATGGAGAAACGACAATTCCAGCGGATTTCATCGCTTCGATTTTATCGCCAGCCGAGCCTTTGCCGCCTGCAATAATTGCGCCAGCATGCCCCATCCTCCGGCCGGGAGGCGCGGTGACCCCTGCGATAAAACCTACCATCGGTTTCTTGCGCGGCGACGATTTATAAAAGGCCGCCGCCTCTTCCTCGGCCGAGCCGCCAATCTCGCCGATCATCACGATCGATTGGGTCTCATCATCGGCTAGAAGCATTTCAAGAACGTCAATGTGCTCGGTGCCTTTCACTGGGTCGCCGCCAATGCCGATGCAGGTGGTTTGCCCAAGGCCCGCCATCGTCGTCTGATGCACAGCTTCATAGGTAAGCGTGCCCGACCGGGAAACAATACCGACGCTGCCGCGCTTGTGGATATGGCCCGGCATGATGCCGATCTTGCACTCGCCGGGTGTGATGACGCCGGGGCAGTTGGGGCCGACGAGGCGCGATTTGGAGCCTTCGAGCGCGCGCTTGACCTTCACCATATCCATCACCGGAATGCCTTCCGTGATGGCCACGATCAGCGGGATTTCCGCGTCGATGGCTTCGAGGATCGCATCGGCCGCAAACGGCGGCGGCACGTAAATCGCGGTCGCATTCGCGCCTGTCTTCTTCACCGCATCCAGGACCGTGTCGAAAACGGGCAGGCCGAGATGGGTGCTGCCGCCTTTGCCAGGTGTCACGCCGCCAACCATCTTTGTGCCATAGGCGATGGCCTGCTCGGAGTGAAACGTGCCCTGCGCGCCGGTGAAGCCCTGGCAGATCACTTTGGTGTTACTGTCGACGAGGATGGCCATGCCCTAATCCTTTGCAAGCGCTGTTTGCCGGTTTTCATGAAAGCCCGGCTGTGCCGGGAGATCGAGGAAGGGATTGATCGCGGTGACCGTGCCGTAAGCCTGCCCGTGATTTAGATCTTCGGTGTACAAAATCGGGGCACCCAGCGCCTCCGCCGCCGCGACGATCGCGCCATCCCAATAAGATATTCCGTACCGCGCCGACACGGCAGCCGCCGTTTTGACGAGACCGGAATCGATTGGCAAGCACACGAACTCCTCAAGGTTCTCTATCCATCGGAGGGCAACATCGGGCTTCAAACTGAAATCCGCTTTCTTCGTCGCGTTCACGTAAAACTCTTGGAGCACCTGCGCTGAGAGGGCGAACTGCTTTTCTTCGATCAGCTCAATCGCTCTCGTCTTTTTTGAACGGTGCGCCGGGTTCTTGGAAGCCGCGTACAGGAGAATGTTCGTGTCGAGAAAACACTCCGCGATCATACAACTCCTCCCTGTTCCACTTCCAATCCGTGCCGGGATCGAAGGTGGAGGCCTCTGCGAGTTCGACCAGCTGCTTTCTTGCTTGGGCGGCCCGGTCCTCTTGAGTAGCTAGTTTGCCGAGATAGTCGCGAACCAGCCCATTCACAGTTGTATTGCGGGACGCGGCATATTTACGGACGGCGGCCAGCACATCTTCCTCGACGGAGAGGGTGACATTCTTCATAGGTTTAACCTCCTGCCTACTCCACACAGTTTATGTGTAACTGTGTGGAGCGTCAAGCGGCCTTCTTCACCTCGGCAACGATCTTTTGCGCGGCCTCGCCAAGGTCGCCAGCGGGGATGATCGGAAGGCCGGAACCGCTCAGGATCTGCTTGCCCAGGTCGACATTGGTTCCTTCGAGCCGCACGACCAGCGGCACGCTGAGATGGGTTTCGCGCGCGGCGGCGATGATACCCTCGGCAATGATGTCGCAGCGCATGATGCCGCCGAAGATGTTCACGAGAATGCCCTTAACATTCGGATCGGAAAGAATGATCTTGAAGGCTTCCGTCACCTTCTCCTTCGACGCGCCGCCGCCGACATCCAGGAAGTTCGCGGGCTCCGCGCCATAAAGCTTGATGATATCCATGGTCGCCATGGCGAGGCCGGCGCCGTTGACGAGGCAGCCGATACTGCCGTCAAGCTTCACGTAGGAGAGGTCGTAGCGCGAGGCTAGCACCTCGGCGGGGTCCTCCTCATCGAGGTCGCGCAAATTCATAACGTCCGGATGGCGGTAGAGGGCATTGCCATCGAAATTGAGCTTCGCATCGAGGCAGACGAGATCGCCCTTTTCCGTCACGATGAGCGGGTTGATTTCGAGAAGGCTCATGTCCTTCTCGGTGAACGCCCTATAGAGGTTGCCGATCAACTGCACGCATTGCTTGATCTGACCGTCTTTCAGGCCGAGCGCGAACGCCACCTGACGGCCGTAGAATTGGGAGAATCCCGTTGCCGGGTCTATGGTGAGCGTGAAGATTTTCTCAGGCGTGTTGTGGGCCACGTCCTCGATGTTCATGCCGCCTTCGGTAGAGGCGATGATCGCCACGCGCGAGGTTTCGCGGTCCACCAGGAACGAGAGGTAAAGCTCGCGCGCAATCGCGGCACCTTCTTCGACGAGGAGGCGCTTCACAACGCGCCCTGCCGCGCCCGTCTGCACCGTCACCAGCGTGTGCGTCAGCATTTGATCGGCGAACAACCGCACATCGTCGATGGATTTCGTAACGCGGACGCCGCCCTTCTCTCCGGCTTCGGCCTCTTTGAAATGGCCTTTGCCGCGGCCGCCCGCATGGATCTGCGCCTTTACGACCCAAACGGGGCCGCCGAGTTCCTTCGCGGCGGAGACCGCCTCTTCCGGGGCGAAAGCTGCGGCGCCTCGTGGAACCGGCACGCCATAGTCTCTTAGGATCGCTTTTGCCTGGTATTCATGCACATTCATGGGAGCGCTCGTAATGAGTGGGAGGCAAAGGCGGCGGACGCCGCCGGGAGCTTTGGGAGCCGCCCCGTGCGAGGCGGCTGCTGCTGTTGCTTAAGCAGACGGCTGCTGAAGGGCGGGCGCAATCCGCGCGCAGACCTCCGTGAGATTCTGCACGGCATCCACCGAGCGTTTGAAGTCGATCCGCTCATGCGTGTTAAGCTCGATCTCGATCACCCGCTCCATGCCCTTGGCGCCGATCACCGCCGGCACGCCGGCGTACAGGCCATTTACGCCGTATTCGCCGGTCAAGTAGGCGGCGCAGGTCAGCACGCGCTTCTTGTCCTTGAGATAGGACTCGGCCATCGCGACCGCCGACGAAGCAGGAGCATAGTAGGCCGAGCCGGTCTTCAGAAGCTTCACCACCTCGGCGCCGCCGTCGCGCGTGCGCTGCACGATTTCGTTCAGGCGCTCATGCGTGATCCAGCGCATCTTGATGAGGTCGGGCAACGGGATGCCGGCCACGGTGGTGTAGCGGGTCAGCGGCACCATGGTGTCGCCATGGCCGCCCAGCACGAACGCGCTCACGTCCTCGACGGACACGTCGAACTCGCGGGCGAGGAAATAGCGGAAGCGCGCGCTATCGAGCACGCCTGCCATGCCGACGACCTGGTTTTTGGGCAGGCCGCAGAAGCGCTGCAGAGCCCAAACCATGGCGTCGAGCGGGTTGGTGACGCAGATCACGAATGCGTTGGGCGCGTACTTCTTGATGCCGGCGCCAACCTGCTCCATGACCTTCAAATTGATTTCCAGAAGATCGTCGCGGCTCATGCCAGGCTTTCGCGGTATGCCAGCGGTGACGATGACGACGTCCGCGCCTTTCATGTCGGCGTAATCGTTGATGCCTTGAAATGCCGCGTCGTAGCCATCGACCGGCGAGGATTGGGCGAGGTCGAGAGCCTTCCCCTGCGGCAGTCCCTCCATGATGTCGAACAGAACCACATCGCCTAGTTCTTTAAGGCCGATGAGATGGGCGAGCGTACCGCCAATCATGCCTGAACCAATAAGTGCGATTTTGGCTCTTGCCATGGTGCTGTTCTCCTTTTGGGGTTTTGGCGCACGTCGCGGCCGATTGCCGCGCTGCCGTATGGGTTACTAGCATTCTTTCTGCAAGGCAACAGGACACCGCAGCTCGCAGGTCATCCTTTAGTGAAATTTAATGCGATCTTAAGTTGATCTTAACGGGCAGACTCCGCGGTCTGCTCCCGCCACTCCTGCGCAAGGGCTTCCGCCTGCTTGCGTTCGGGCGGGCGCAGCGAGATGACCATGAGATCGAGCCTTAGATCGGACTCTCCGGCGGCGCGGGCGAGAATATGCCACTTGGCCGCTTGAATGCGATCGGCAGGCAGGCCGGCACCGGCGGAAAAGGCGCGTGCCAGGCGGTTTTGAGCGACCGCATTGCCCCGTTCGGCCGCCAAGCGGAGCAGCGCCACAGCGCCCGCTTCATCCTTCGGCACTCCCTTGCCGTTGGCCAGCATGATGGCGTACTCGACTTGAGCGTCGGTGTGGCCGCCCAGCGCTGCCTTTGCCAGCCATGAGGCGGCCTTCGCCTCATCCCGGGGAACGCCTTCGCCGCTTCTATATAGTGTGGCGAGATCGTAGGCCGCTTGGTGGTGGTCCTTCTTTGCGGCCTGTTCGAGCCAATACGCCGCCTTTTGCATGTCCTGCGGGCGCGCCCATCCCTGCACGTAGGTTTGAGCGAGGTTATAGGCTGCGAGCGTGTGCCCTTGCTGGGCCGCGGCCTCGAAGAAATCGGCGGACTTCTTCTCATCCTTTTTTACGCCGCGCCCCTGGGCTAGCATAAGGCCAAGCTCGAATTGGGCGTGCATATCGCCCGCCACGGCGCCTTTGGTGAACCACTCGGCAGCTTTGGCTTCGTCCTGACGGATGCCGAGCCCTTCCGAGTAAAGCTTGCCAATCAGCGTATCGGCCTGGACCTCGCCCTTTGCCGCTGCGTCGGTGGCCAGCTTGAGCGCTTGCCCGTAATTGCCGGAATCGTAGGCGGCGTAGGCCGGATCGAAGGAGGCAACGGGAGCTTCCGTGGCAGACCAGCCTCCTTTCGCGGCTGGAGCAGCGGCGGGCTTGGGCGCGGCGCCGGCATTCCAAGCGCCGCCAATCGTCGCGGTGGCGCAAAACGTCATCGCCAAAAAGAGTCCTGGCCGGATCATGGTTGCCTCTTGAGCCTTGAAACAGTCACGTCTGGCTTTGCAAACCGAACTCTGTTGCAAAAATAAGGCTTTCGCCGGCCCGATGCGCTTCTTCTATCATAAGAAAGTCGGGGCGTGCTTTTGTGAGAACGGATTCGTCTGGGCGCGAGCGGCCAAAGGCGAGCGCGACGGGTACGCCGCTGATCTCGTCCCACCACAGCGACAGTTCAGCCGCTTGTTCCCAAGTTTCGGGATTTGAAGCGTCGAAGGCGATGAAATCGGCGCCGGCTTCCGCGCTTTCCATGGCGGCATGGCGGCTAAGACCGCAAGCGGTGCCAACGATCCCGGCGCCGCCGAGCACACTCCTGGCGCGGGCCGCATCCTCACCCGGTATGGTTAGATAGACGCCGCTCGCGCCCGCTGCGGCCGCTTTGCCAGCGTCTCCAGCAATGAGCACCGCAAGCTCAAGCAACTGCGCTCCGGCTATGGCTTGCGCCAAAACAGCCGGATCGGGGCTTTCAAAAATGAGGGCGGCGGGCCGAAAGAGCCTGGCAAGCTCTGTCAAGTTTGCCGCCCACTCCCGTTGCAGAGCGGGCGGGATGACGGAAATGAGCCCGCAAGGCTTTACTTCCATGGCTTAGATGAGCTTGGCCATCGCAACAGCCGTGTCGGCCATGCGGCAGGAGAAGCCCCATTCGTTGTCGTACCAGGAGAGCACGCGGACGAGCTTTCCGCCTACGATCTGCGTTTGCGCCAGGTCGAAGTTCGACGAATGCTGATTGTGGTTGAAATCGATCGAAACGAGTTCATCCTTGACGGCCGAGAGGATGCCCTTCAGCTCGTTCTGCGAGGCATGCTCGATGGCCGCGTTGATGTCGGCGACGCTCGTTTCCCGCCCCGGTATGAAGCAGAGATCGATCACGGACACATTCGGTGTCGGAACGCGGATCGCGCTTCCGTCGAGTTTGCCGAGAAGCTCGGGCAGCACCAGCCCCACAGCTTTCGCCGCGCCGGTCGAGGTCGGAATCATCGACAAAGCCGCCGCGCGCGCACGCCGCAGATCCTTATGCGGCAGGTCGAGGATGCGCTGGTCGTTGGTGTAGGAATGGATCGTGGTCATGTACCCTTGGGCAATGCCGCAAAGGTCGTTCAGCACCTTCGCGACCGGCGCCAGGCAGTTGGTGGTGCAGGAGGCGTTCGAGACGACTTTGTGATCGGGCGTAAGCTTGTCGTGGTTCACGCCATAGACGACGGTAAGGTCCGCGCCTTTCGATGGCGCCGAAACCAGCACTTTCTTCGCGCCGGCGGTGAGATGCGCGGACGCCTTCTCCTTGTCGGAGAAAATGCCGGTGCATTCCATCACGATGTCGACGCCGAGCGAAGCCCATGGCAATTTGGAGGGATCGCGCTCGTTCAGCACCTTGATATGCCCGGTGCCGATATCGAAACCGTCGCCTTCGACCCTGACCTCGCCGTGGAACGGCCCGTGCACGGAATCGTACTTCAGCAAATGTACATTGGTCTTCAAATCGCCGACATCGTTGATCGCCACAACCGTCACGTCGGTCCGATTGTATTCCTTGATGGCCCGGAGCACGTTGCGGCCGATACGGCCGAAGCCGTTAATTCCTACCCTAACCGTCATCTGGATCTCTTCCGTTAGAATGCGTAGAACGCGGCTCTTCGCTTCCGCTTTTTCCGGGGCTACACTAAATCCCATCGAGGCGAAAACGCAAGGGGGCAAGGCCGGAGTGCGCGCGGGTTTCATGCGTGCATGCTGTGGACAACTTGTCGCTGCACTGAGCTGCAAACCGGTTGCTGTGGTTGTAACCAGGCAAGAACGCGCGCCTTGCCCAAGTCGAAAGTGTTGGCGCGCCACACCTTCGCGGCAGGCGGTGGTGCAAAGCCCACAATACAAGTGGCCGGTATGACCCGGCCACAGCAAATTCCGTAAGAGCCCCTGCCAAGCTTACTTGCCGCAGGTCTTCGCCAGGTCTTCAACCAGCGAGCTAGTGGCTTCGCTCACGCCGGACATGACCTTATTGAAGTCGGGGCTGATCTTATTGCCAGCGTCTTCCTCAGCCTTTGAGAGCTCTTCCACCTTTTTCGCGTCGTTCTTCTCGCTTGCGGCGGCGAGTTGATCGTCGATTTTGTTAAGCTCGCAGAACTGCGCCATCTTCGCCTTGTCGGCCTTGATGGAGTCGACGAGCTTCTGCACATCGGCCTTGCTCGCTGCAGGCGGCGCGGCATTCTTATCCTGAGCGAAAGCAGGGGCAGAAAGGACTGCGATTACCGCGACCGCGGCCACGAAACTCGTCTTCATAAAAGTCTCCTTAATCGATTGGCCTCGGCGCCTCAAAGGCGATCCTGGGCTATATGCTAACTCCGAATCCGGAAGTTCCGTCCGGCAATCCCAAAAAGTTGCAAATGGCGGCAATTTCGCGACAACACACATGAATTATTATCAACAAAACGAGCGGACTAAAAGGTTGGCTGCGGAAAGCCGGATTGAACGGGGCAGAGGCTGGAGCGGCGGCGACCCCTCTACCGGATGCGCCGCCGTGCAGCCGCTAGCCTTCGTTGGCGGCGAACTGACGCCTGTGCCCGGCCCGCTTCGAGTGGTGCCTGTGGTGCCGCACGCTCGCATAGCGTTCCCGGCCTTGCCGGGCGTGTGCATAGTGCTTGCGATGGCTGCCGGCGCTCGCGGTGCGCGTATGGCGGCTTGCTCCCCGCGCGGACCGGATGACGGTCCCTTTCGCGTCATGCGCCCCGAAGGGGTTCAGCGCCTGAAGCAGCCGGGCGCCAAGGCCCGGTTTCTCGTAGCCCTGTTTCTTTCCGCTCCCATAGCTCACGACCTCAAGACAAACGGGTGCGAGTCCGTCCATGCCAAGGGCGTTCTTAGCGCCGGTTGACAGATCGATAATCCTTCCCGCGACGAACGGACCGCGATCGTTGATCCGCACCGTGATGCTACGCCCGGTGCGTTGATTGCGGACAACCACCCGTGTGCCGAAGGGCAGCGACTTGTGCGCCGCCGAGACGCCCATGTGGTTATACTGTTCGCCGTTTGCCGTCCGGGTTCCCGACGAATAGGTGGAGGCGATACCGCATTCGGCAAACGCCTGCTGGCAGCTAACAAACCACGCTGCTGCTAGCATGATAGCCGCACAGATACCGTACACTTTCTTCATCACAACCTTTCCTTGTGGTGACAACTGAAGGCGCGATGAAGAGGGTAAATAAGGCGTAAATTAGAACAGATTTATGAGTAACTGGTATGCGGTTTTTGCATACCTAGCACTAAATGCGGGTGGCCGCAGCTGTTATGTAGAGGAAAATAGTAAAAGTCGTATGCATGGCTTTGGTGACTTGGTTTATCCGCGTTTCTAATTCATGGCATGCTGTCTTACTTGGAATACACAGGGGATCTGTGTCTCAAATGGGAATTTGTTTCTATGGGGGTATCGAGCAAGAGGTTTGCGTGCGACGGATGCATTGGGCGGCGAACGCGGGCCGCTTGGGGGTGTTTTTGAACTATTGCGTGACCAATGAACATTTCGGAATTTCGGGCTCTGGGGTTACAGCTGTCTCGCCATTTATGTAATAATGAAGAATAATATGCTTCGTTTGCTGTGCCTATGCGCCTAATATGGATACATGTCATGTAAAATACGCCATGTATTCAGAGCCATGATGCGTTATACATGATAATTTTCCTGCTAATTGCGCCGATTGTTGTCTGCACATAGGAATTGTCACAACCTTCTTACGGTAGGCATGCCACCTTTCTGTTCGCCCCAAATTGGGTCCCCGTTCGTTGCCTTCACGCTGCCGGAGTTTTTCGTTACACGCGGAAAGGCACCCTAAGTAGTAACGTCTACCTCCGGTTCCAGGGAATGAAATAACGCTCAGGTATTGCAGACCGCGGCGAGGCTCGCGCCGCGCCGCGATTTAGGACCAAAATGCACATTCTGCGTACTCCTTCTAGGCCTTTGCCGGTGTGGCCCCCGAGTCCGGGCGGTTCGCTGGGCCGTGGCAAATGTGCAAAATAACATCTCCTGTTGCGGCAAAGCCACGGCCTGAGCGGTAGTCTAAATCTCGAAGGGCTTGCCGATTTCAGGGACAACGACATTCTGCCCTGCCATTCCGGCAATGAATTTGGCCGGGTCCTGGTCGATGATCGGGAAGGTCCCATAATGCATGGGCACAACGGCATCGAAGTGGAAGAAGCGCTTGCAGGTCAGCGCCGCGGCTTTCGCACCCATGGTGAAGCGGTCGCCGATCGGCACGAAGCCTACCTTAGGCGCGTACAGCTCCTCGATCAGCGCCATGTCGCCGAAAATGTCCGTATCGCCCATGTGGTACGCGGTCTTGCCCAGCCCCTCGACGACAACGCCGCAGGGGTTGCCGAGATACACGGTCTGGCCGTCCACGGTGGTTGAGGAGGAGTGGAACGCCTTGACGAAACTCACGCGCGCGCCGCCGCCAAGATCGATGCCGCCGCCGGGATTGCCGGGCTGGACCTTCTCGACGCCCTGCCCGGCCAGGAACATGGCGAGTTCGTAGACGGCAACGAGGGTCGCGCCCGTCTTTTTGCAAATGGCGGCGGCATCGCCCACATGGTCGTCGTGCCCGTGGGTGAGCACCACATGCGTGGCCCCGCGCGCTGCCTCGTCCACCGAGCCGTTGAACTTTGGGTTCTGCGAAAGAAACGGGTCGATGAGAATGACGTGGGCGCCGTTTTCCACCCGCACCGCGGAGTGCCCGAACCATGTTAGCTTCATTGCAAATCTCCTCAAGAATGACCGGCCGCACAGCTTGCACTATAAGAGAGCCAGCGCCCGCGAATCTAACAACAGACAAGGACGAAGTTGTGCCATCGGAGCTTCTCGAACTTCCAGAGCTTTTTGAGCGGTTGCGGCGCGATGAGCGCCTGCTTGGCCTCGACGTTGGCACCAAAACCATCGGGCTTGCGCTTTCCGACGTGATGCGCCAGATCGCGACGCCGCTTGAAACCATCCGCCGGACCAAGTTCAAGGCCGACGTGGAGCAGCTTCTCCGCCTCGCGAAACAGCATGGTGTTGGCGGCCTTGTTGCCGGCCTGCCCATCAATCTCGACGGAACGGAAGGACCGCGCGCGCAATCGACGCGTGCCTTCGTCCGCAACCTGGCGCCGCTCACCGAATTGCCGATGGCGTTCTGGGATGAGCGCCTTTCGACCGCCGCCGCCGAGCGCGCGCTGCTCGAAGCCGACACCAGCCGTAAGCGCCGGGCCGAACTCATCGACAAGCTCGCCGCCGCATACATCCTGCAAGGCGCGCTCGACCGCCTCAATTATAGCCGCCGCCCGCCACTTGCGTGACCTGCGTTCCCGCAATTTCGCGCCGCCACTCATTATATATATGGAGCGCGCGGAACGCGCGGTTTCGGATTGCCGTACAGGACCATGGCTGCGCCGCAAGTTTCTCATACGGAACACGCTCGATTGCGGATGCCGTGTCAGTGGGGCATGCTAAGGCGATGCGCTTTGAGAAAGCATTAACTTGAACTAAACTGCTGATAATTCAAAAGAATTGCTTTCCTCTATCGGAGACGGGACGCCCCGGCCCGGCGGAGGGGGAGCGTTCGTCAGCCCTGCGCGCTTGCCTCGCCGGCCTTGGCCCGGCCGGTTTCAGGATGCCCGGAATGCGCTGCCTCGGCGTTGCCCGAGACTCGAAACATCTTTTGGAAGAAGAGGTTATTGGGAACGTGAAGCGTCGCGCCGCTGTCTTCGCGCAGCTCCGTGAACATCAAGTCGCGGCCGGTGACGCGCCCTTTGAGGTTCTCGGGCAGGATCTCGACGGTTTGTCCCAAGTGGAACGGCCGCCAGATCGTGAGGAATAGGCTGGCCGTGATGTTGCTGATCATGGCCCAGACCGCGAGGAAGCCTACGCCGATCACCGCGGCAGCGCTGACGAGCAGGGTCCACAGCCCGCTCATGCTGATGCCCCACAGGTTCAGAATGAGCATGGCCGCGACGACCCACACGGCCACCGCAGCCATCCGTGTTATCGTCAGCGAGGTTTCGTAGGAGATGGGAAAGTGACGTTCGACGCCGTCGATCAGCTTCCAAATGTAACGGTTAAGCAACGCGATGACAGCCACAGCGGCGGCTATGATAAAAACCGTGGAGAATACTATACCGAAGCTGATATTACTCTGGCTGAGCCAGTGCGGAATGCTGCTCATCTCTCAGGTGCACACCTAAACAAAATCGGCATTTATTTGGCGGTCGCGCAGCGAGGCAAGCCTGGGCTCCAGTTCAAGCCAAAGCTCGCGCGCCGCTTCAAGTTTCTTGCCGGCATCGTCTACACCGAAACGGTGCTCGAACATGCGGTATTGCTGCTTTCTGGCGTAGAAGCGAATGTCGCTCGTATGCCTGACATCGAGGAACTTACCTGCGTGCCGCTTCGCCAAGCCGTGCATAGGAAAGAAATAGACCTCGGTGTAGCCCCGCATGTCTGGCGCAAGGAGAGATTGCCCTTGCTCGTACCAGTAATGCAGCGTGTGATTGCGGTAGAGCGACTGCATGGACTGGAAAGCCTGGGCGTGGGTGCCGTCCGGACTCCAATCGTCGCCCAAAACGTGAAGCTGACCGTCGCGGAAGCCGATGTTGAGGAAGCCAAGATAAAGCAGTTGCTGCTTTTGCATGTCGACGACGATCAAGGGCCAGTCGCCCTCGATGAAGCCGTTGCCCATAAGCACGCGCCGGAGTAGCCGGGAAAAAAGCGGGATTTTCTCAACGAGTATGGTCGAAAGCGGGTAGCTCAGCCGGAAGAGAAAGGCGAGCGCGGCAAGCACGGCCGGCGCGGCCAAATTCTTGTACTCAGCACTTGCGGCCTGCAATTGCTCCCAATGCTGCAGCACCCACCAGGTGAGCGCCGCCACGCCCGCATGAACCGCCGAATTTACGCCCCGGAACAAGTATGTACCCTCTTGATCGTGACCGCGCGCACCTTTGCATATCCAGCCTCGGCCTTGCAATCCCCTGGATTAACCAGCCGCTAACTAATTAAATCGCCGTCGCCGGATGGCTGAGCGCCGCACTTCGATATTGAAGCAATTTAGCAGATGCGCCTTGAGGAAGCGTTAAGCGAGGCGTAGCGACTTAACGCATTGATACGCCTAACACAATTCGCATGATGGTTTTGCCGTGTACAGAGTATTCCAGTCGCTGAGTTGGTTAATTTGCAAATTGCCGGTATATTTAAGCGGATTCTGGAATCGTGGAATTCGGCCAAAAACGCGAAAAATTTCGCAAAAAGTGGCGGGCGAAAAATATGGATCGCGCGCGTTTACCATACTGGCGTTAAGCACGATACGGTCTTACGCGAAGCGAATGGTTTGTTAACCCCGGATGCGTCTCCGATTATGCGCGAAGAGTGCCGGGAGGCCGCGATCCGTACAACGCGCATTACCCCTCACCCCAGCCCTCTCCCAATGGGAGAGGGAGTCCCGTCGCAACCGTTGAGAAGGCATCACCTCTCCCATTCCGCTTTCGGTTGCTGGCCCTTCGCTTCCTCCTCCGGCGTTTCGAGGGCCATGACCGTGTTCAGCGCGTGGCTCACTCTTGCGGTGTATTCGGCGCTGGAGGCGCGGAAGGCCGGGTCGAGCAGCGCCCTCATCGGAAGATCCCACTGCAACACACAGAGGAAGACCCCAGCCGCCTCTTGGGCCGATGCAAACCGGACAAGGCCTGCCTCAGCCGCTGCTCCGAAGAACGCCGCGAGGGGCATCCATACGCTTTCGCGCACAGCAGCGTCCGGATCGCCGGCCTGATCTGGACTTCTCGGCGGCGCGGGCAATCATAAGGCGCAGCATGATGAGCCGCGGTGGAGATAATTGCTTCTGCAGAAACTCACGGCCGAACGCTTCGAGCGTTGCGTAGAAGGCAGCGCGCGAGGCGGGTCTGCCGAGTGAGAGCGGCGCGGTCATGGTTTTTGCGCCTTCGGCGATAAGGCCCGCGAGCAGGTCCTCCTTCGACGGGAAGGCCGCATAAAGGTCGCGTTTAGAGATGTTCGCCCGCCGCGCCACGTCGATGGTGCGCGCGCCATGAAAGCCGCGCTCTGCGAAAACGGCCGCTGCCGCCGCAAGTATCGCGGACCTTCGCTGTTCCCGGTTTCCCATCGCCGTGCCCGTTCTTGACGATTGCGTTGTATATGGTACTATCGAGTACCATAACAGAAATCGGAGACGGGCATGAAGACCTTCCTCATCGTCAAATTGGCGCTCCTGCCCTTTGTCTTGTTCTGGGTCTTGCTGGGGGCAGGGCATCCCGGCTGGGCGATCTTTGCGCCGCTTGCCTTGTCGCTGGCTGGTAATAGCTGGCGCGCCGCCACCCGGCAGTTCGCCGGCCTCGAAGCCGGTGCGCTCGCGCTCTTCCTCGCGCTCGGCATTTCTGAGCTTCTGGCGCCGTCATTCACCGGCGCAAATGCATTGTGGCTTTCCTTTGCCGGACTTAGCGCCATCAGCTTTACGAGCCTCGCGGCGGGCCGGCCCTGGACTGGCGACTATTCGCGCCTTGCGCACCCGGAAAACGCCGGCACGCAGCAGTTCCGCATGATAAACGCCGCGATCACGGGGCTCTGGGGCGTGCTCTTCCTGGCGCTTGCCGTTTGCCGCTATCTAGCCGTTCCACACTTGGTAAGTACCGCCATCGTTGCCACGGGTGCGCTCATTTCGATCTTCGGGCCGCGCCTTGCCATCCGCTTCGTGCTTAACCGTGTGCGCGCCATGCAAGAGACCTTCCACTGGCCCGCGCCGGCAATCGTCCCGGGAAGCGGTGGCGATTGCGACGTTGCGGTTGTTGGCGCGGGGATCGGAGGCTTGTCGGCTGCCGCCTACCTCGCGGATGCGGGGCTGAAGGTGGAAGTGTTCGACCATCACGTTGTGGCGGGCGGCTATTGCCACACCTATGTGCGTAAGGCCCACTACGAGGGGAAGCCCATTCTTTATCGCTTCGACGCGGGGCCGCACGATTTTTCGGGCATATGGCCGGGAGGGACGGTCTCGGCCCTGCTTGAACGGCTTGGCGTTGCGGACCGCCTGCGCTGGGAGCGCGTCGATCACACCTATTACTTCGATGGCGCCCAGTTCGATGTGCCTCGCGATTGGCGCGCCTATGTACGCCTCCTCGGTGAGCGCTTCCCCGAAAGTGCCGCAGGCATTGCTGCCCTATTCGAAGAGATACACGCGATTTTCGAGGACATGTACGCAACCGGGCAAGGGCGCGGCGGCATTCCAGGCGCACCCGCCACCATCGAGCAATTGCTGGAGTTTCCGTCCAAGCATCCCCATGCCTTCCGCTGGATGAACGAACCCTTCGACAAGCTCGTTGCGGCGTATGTCAGCGACGAGCGGGCCGTGCGTCTTCTCTATGCGCTTTCCGGCTATCTCGGCGACGGGGGCGAGCGGCTGACCTGCGCGCAGATGGTTCCGATTTTCGGGTATTACTTCAAGGGTGGGCACTATCCGGTTGGCGGCTCGGGGCGGCTCGCGGACGTTCTGGTGGAAGCGATCGAGGAGCGCGGCGGAAAGGTGCACCTCAAGACGCCGGTCAGCCGCATCCTCGTCGAAGATGGCCGCGCTGCTGGGGTGACGCTCGCGAATGGCCGGACGGTTCGCGCAAAGGCGGTCGTATCCAATGCCGACATGAAACGGACGTTTCTCGAACTGCTTGAGCCGGAAAGCCTTCCCTCCGCTTACCGCGCCAGCATCGCCAATGCCGCGCCCTCAAATTCCGCCTTCAGCGTACATCTGGGCATCGATTTCGTGCCCGCTATCCGGCCCGCGACGCATGTTCCTGCGCCGGCGCACGTTGGCATCGCGATGATGTCGAAGCTCGATCCTTCCGCCGCGCCCGAAGGCCATTCGACACTGACGCTGATCTCACTCCTGCCGTTCGAAGAGGCGCAGCGCTGGTTCCCCGAGAGCGAAGGGGGCGATTGGAAGGCTTGGCGCCGCTCCGGCGGATACGAGCAGCACAAGAAAGAAGCCGGCGACCGCATGATCGCCGCGGCGGAAACGGTCATCCCCGGCCTTTCGCGGCATATCGTCTATCGCACGGATGCGAGCCCGGTAACCTACGCGCGCTACGATTGGGCCAGCGCCGGCGCGATTTACGGGATTTCGGGCGAGGGCCGGCTCATGGGCTCGAAGTCGCCGGTGCGCGGCCTCGTCATAGCGGGCGGCGGCAATGCCGGGGCCGGTGTCGAGGCGGTTGTGATTTCGGGCGCCGAGGCGGCGGAGGCTCTTTTGCCGGGTACGCTGGCAGGCGGTTTAGCGGCAAAGACGCATGCGCCAGAGCTAGAGACCGTTTAGAGTTTGTCCGATTATGGACTGCCCTAAGACCCCCTCACCCCAGCCCTCTCCCCAAGGGGAGAGGGAGTCCGCAGCGGCTGCGGCATCGTCCCTTCTCCCCTCGGGGAGAAGGACAGGATGAGGGGGGACTTCCCCAGCGTTTCCCTAGCACCCGGCAGACTCTAGCTGGCCGCGAGATTGAAGCCTTCGTCCGCGGCCTGCGCGGGGGTGAGCGTTGGGCTGCCTTCGAGGAGCTTGCGCACCCGCATGTGGTCGAGCGGACTGTCGAGCGAGTCCGCGCCGGTCAGCCTTCCACCGCGGAAGTAGAAGGCGGTGAAGCGGCGCGCTTCGGCGGAGCCGCGGATCGCCACTTCCTCATAGCCCTGCCATTGGCCTGCCATCTGCAATTTTACGCCGTGCTGATCCGACCAGAACCACGGCGGCCCGGCAAACGGGCGCTCGCGGCCCATGAGCGCGGCGGCGGCGGACTTGCCTTGCTCGGCGGCATTCTGGACGGATTCGAGCCGCACGAGAGCGCCATCCGCCTGCCGGCGCGCCGTGCAATCGCCGGCCGCGACGATGAGCGGGTCCGCGGTTCTTGCGCATTCGTCGACGACGACGCCGTTAACGCAGGCGAGTCCGCAGGCGGCTGCCAGCTCGTCATTGGCGCGCGCTCCGGCTCCGACAACAACAAGATCGGCAGGGTGAACCGCGCCGTCCGCCGTGGCGAGGCCGGTTACGCGGCCGCCCTCCCCTACGAGCCCGGTGGCCTTTGCGCCAAAATGAAGGGCGACGCCGTGGCTTTCGTGCAAGTCCGCAAACACCTTCGAGATCAGCGGTGACACGGCGCGGGCCATGAGCCTGTCCGCCACCTCGAACACTGTCACCGGCTTGCCAAGCTTGCGCGCGGCCGATGCGATCTCAAGCCCGATGAAGCCGCCGCCAATAATGGCGACGCGTTCTGCGACTGCGAGGGCTAGCCCCAGCGCGTGGGAGTCGTCGAGGTTGCGAAGCGCCATGACGCCAGCGAGATCCGCGCCAGGAATGGGGAGCTTTCTCGCGCGGGCGCCGGTGGCAAGCACCAGGCCGGCATAGGCAAGCGTTTCGCCGCTATCCAGCGTCAGCTGCTGGGCCTGCCGGTCTATGGAGAGCACCCGGCGGCCCGTGACAAGCTGGATCGATTTGCGCTCCAAGGCTGCTGGCGCGCGTATCCAGAGTTGCCGCTCGTCCATTTGGCCGGTCAGGAACTCTTTCGACAGCGGCGGCCGTTGATAGGGGGCGTGCGGCTCCTCGCCCACGATCGAGAGCGGGCCGGCATAGCCCTCCGCGCGCAGGGACTCGGCGGCCTGCAGAGCGGCCTGGCCGCCGCCAACGATTACGATTGGAGAGGCCACGTCAGCTCTGCCGTTCGGGTAGCCGCACCACCAGACCGTCCAGCGCCGCGCTGACCTTGATCTGGCAACTCAAGCGGCTGTTGCTCCGGCGTTCCGCGGCTACGTTTTCGAGCATCGCCAGCTCCGTGGCGGCCGGGGCTGCGAGCTTCGAAGCTTGCGCCCCGTCCACGTAGCAGTGGCAAGTCGCGCAGGCGCAGGAGCCGCCGCACTCGGCCTCAATGCCGTCGATGCCATTGGCGGTTGCGCCCTGCATGAGCGTCCAGCCGTCGGGCACATCCAGGATGGCCTCGGCGCCGGAGGGTTCGATGTAGGTTATCTTTGCCATGTCTTGCTCATCCTCCGCGCTTAGGCCCGGGCCAATTCAAGCCGCATCGGGCTGCGGAACGTGGTGGATGGCATCCAGGGAAGCTGCTCGTCCACGCGGGTGTATTCCGGGATGGCCTTGTGGAACTCGTCAAAGGCGAGGCGCACGGCCAGCCTGCCGATGGACGCGCCGAGGCAAGCATGAACACCGCCGCCGAAGCCCAGATGGCCGCGCGGCTTGCGGGAGATGTCATAGACTTCGGCGTTGGGGTACTGGCGCTCGTCGCGGTTGCCGGAACCGTAGGCGAGGCAGACGAATTGGCCGGCGCGCATGGTTTGTCCGTGCAGCTCTGTGTCCTTCTTGACGCAGCGGCGGAAGCGCTGGGCCGAGGTGTTGAAGCGCAGCGATTCCTCGATGGCGTCCTCAAGCAGGGCAGGGTTCGCAACGCATTGGCGGCGCGCCTCTGCATAATCCGCCATGTTGAGCGCGAACATCGCCATGAAGCCGCCCAGCGACTCGATGCCGGCCATGATGAGTGTGGTGGTCGTCAGCAGCACTTCGCGGTCCTGGAGCTTCCTTCCGTCGACTTCGGCGAGGGCGAACTGCGAGATCAGGTCCTCGCCCGGATTGGCCTTGCGCTCGGCGATGATCTTGCCGGCATAGTCCTGCATCCACTGATAGGCGGCGACATGGTCCGCGCCCTTCTGCCGCGTCTTGGGATCGGACTGCACCATGAGCACGGCCTTATCGCGCACGATGGTGTCGTCGCCGGCTGGCAGGCCGAGCAGGCGGAACAGGCCCTTCACCGTGACCTTGCTGGAGAAATCCTCCACGAAATCGAAGCGCGATTGGCCGGCGAAACCTGCGATGGCCTCGCGCGAGGCCTCGCGGATGTGGTCTTCGATGTAGCTCAGATTGCGCTTGGAGAACGCATATTGAATGAGGCCGCGGAGCTGGTCATGGTAGGGCGGGTTGGTGGTGCCAAGCGTGGCGCCGGCGCGGTTGGGCAGCTCATCCATGAGATTGCCCTCGGCCGACGAATAGGTCTCCCAATCGTTCAGGGCGCGGACGATATCGCCGTAGCGCGACAGCACCCACATATTGGCGTCCTCGCTCCAGAAGCAGGGATGTTCGTCGCGAAGCGTCTTGTAATAGGGGAAGGGATCGGCGTCGACGGCCGGCGAATACGGGTCGAATCTGAACATTTGGCATTCCTCACCTTAGGGAGCCGCAACGGGGCAGCTCCGCTTTGCTCCCCCGCATTGCATCCAGGCGAGGGTTTCTATGCTGGAATGATGCTAGAGTTCTAGGCGGGGCGGAATGGACGTTACGGCGAAAAACCTGTACTTTTCGAACAGCGAAGCCGTTGAATGGAGAAGCTCGATGGCCGTTTCCACGGTCAGCAAGACAGGTAGCCGGCAGAAAGCGCCCCGCGCGCACGCGGCCATTGAAGTATTCGCGCTTTATGGCGAGAGGGTTCCCGTCGCGGATCAGGAATTCCTGCACATCGAGGAAATCCAAACGCGCAGCGAGCGCTACGATTGGAAGATTAACTCACACACTCACCAAGGGTTGTTCCAGACCGTATTTATTATAGAGGGCGGCGCGTTGCTGGATTTGGATGGACAAACCAGCCATGTGGCCGCGCCATGCGCCGTTATCGTGCCAGCTGGAACTGTACACGGCTTTCAATTCGAGCACGGAACCGAAGGGTATGTACTGACCTTTGCGGAGAGCTTTCTTCACGGCAAGGAGGAAAGCCGCGAGTGCCTCTTGTGGAAGACGATGGTCTTGAGCCTCATTCCGAACCCGGCCAATTCCGGCGGTCCGGCGCGCATCGCCAACCTGCTTGTGCATCTGAATGAGGAATTCCGCGGCGTACCGGCCGGGCGGGCGGCCATGCAGGAATGGCTGGTGCGGGCGGTGCTGCTGCTGCTTGCCCGCGAGCGCGCGCGGATTGCCCAGGCGGCGCAGCCTGGCGGCCGGGAGCTGGACGTCTTCAACCGCTTCCGGGCCCTGCTCGAATGCCGCTTCAAGGAGCATTGGGGAGTGCCGCGCTATGCCGCCGCCTTGAACCTGACCGAAAGCAGGCTGAACCGCGCCTGCCGTTCGGTGGCCGCAAGCTCCGTCAACGAGGTCATTCAGGCGCGGCTGCTGCTGGAGGCCAAGCGCAAGCTGATGTACCTGCCGGTGCCCGTTGCCACCGTCGCCTACGAACTGGGTTTCGAAGACCCCGCCTATTTCTGGCGCTTCTTCAGGAAACACGCAGGCGTCACGCCCGCCGAGTTCCGCAATGCCCAGAGGGCACTGGTCAGCGCTGGCGGCAGTGCGTGAAAAAGGGCTTCCCGGCCCAGCCAGCGGGCGGGCGGGAAGGGTGGCTCATCCCCCAATAACAGGCACTCCCGAAAATGGGCCCTACGTCTGGGCTCCTATCGAGGGAGCCGGGGCAAGAGCAAATTCCACCAGCCCCTAGCTTTGTTAGAACACACGCAGGTCCGCTGCCGCCTTGCGCCAATTTACCTCAGTGAATCGCGAACGTTCACCAGGTAGCCGATGCTTTCCCCAAGTTGCTGGAAGAAGGTCTGGCTCTTCGCGTTCGATCCATCGAAGTGCTCCGCATGAGAGTCTACAGCAACAATAAAGGACGACTTGCCAAAGCGGCGATAGTGGAAGCAGTATGAACTATCCGCCTTAGGCCCATTTGCCCGCGCCGCTTGATAGACGAGGGCAACACGGCAGTTATTGCCCTGCCAGGCACCGCGCAAGGAACCATCCAACTCAAGCGTCTGCTCATGGATCAATTGCGGCATCGACTTGAATAGATCGTTCTTCTTTTCATCCCTGGCTGAAACAGAAGACCGGGGCGGATGCGTGTTATGCTGCCAGAAGTAGCCTGAGAATAAGAAAACTCTTCGTCTGCGCACGAAGTCGCGCAAGGCCCCTTCTACACTGGTGAAAATATTTCTAGGTTCCAGGGGGGACAGTGCTACGACCAGAGCATAAACAGCGACTATGGTTAGTGCCCAATCGAGCAGGTAAAGGTAACCTATGCCAACGATATGGAATGAGTTGCCGGCCCATTCAGATTCGGTAATCCATTGCAGATCGTATTTCCTCACCGCAGCGGGGATTGCGTTCTTCAGGCGGTGATCCAAGTATGGAAATAGTTGCACAGGAAGGGTGTAGAACGAAAAGGCGAAGAGGGACCCGAGGAAGAGTTGCCACCGGCGGTGATGAACTTGGTTTGCGGCCACATGCAATGAACGGGCGAGAAGCCGGAGAGGCGGGACGTAGCCAAGCACGGCCAGGATGCGGCGGTGTGACGAAGTCCACCGCCAGACGGGATGAATAAATCGTTCATCGAAGAGAACCTCGGAAAAATAGGGCCGGTATCTCGCACGCCAGCCAAGTACGATCCTGACTAACAGCAAAATGAGCCCGATCAGGAGGAAAAATGCAAGTATTCTATGATCTTCGGACACCCGGCTCGTAAAGAAGCAAAAAAAGGTGGTGGCTACCATCGGTTGAGCAACATGAGTTGCCCAGTCCGAATCGGATAATTTCGCAAAAATGGAACGAAACGGAAACATTATGCCGCGCACGAGCGCTCCCGCAAGAAAACATCCCGTAAGAACAACCAGTGGCAACAGAAATATCGCAATGAGTAGCGCCGCGCTGATAACAAATACAGTGGCTGTTGGTGGTATCACCATATGCATAATTTTATCGAACCACATGGTCACGCCTTTATAAACGACAGTATTTACGCGCCATGAGCGGTAAATACTGCTTGAATCTCGCCAGTCATGTTCTGCATCTCCTTATCGCAGCTACCATTGTTTACCTGCGCCTGGTCTAATGTCGCACCGAAGAGTACGGAATGGCTGTTGATGCGATTGTAGAAGAAGCCGCCCATGTCGACATCGAAAACAACGCGTGCATTCTCCCCTTGGCCAGTTTGGACCAACTGGCCGTCCAGGCTAAGCATAGCCTTATGCAGCTTTGGCACCAGCTGGTCCCATCGCTTGATCTGTTCCTCCAAGGTGTCGCTTGGCCCGGCGAAGCGCTTTAACAGGTATTCCAGATATCTCTGGTTGTATGACTTGCCTATGATTAGCAATTTGGCCTCCCCGCTTATCCCCGCGGGGTAGGTTTCAACAGCGTAGGCCGCGTAGTTGAGTCCAATCAACGAGGTTTTAGTCTTTACGGCTGTGTCAAGCACGTCCTGCACTATGGAAGCCGTAGCGCGCAGTTTACTATTCATCGGCTCTTCTGGCACCATCAAAGGCCACTTGACTCATTTAATAAAGTCTCAAGCTGTTTGATGGCAGCTATGAGATGCTTTTCGGATAAGCCGGTGTTCAACGGCTGCTGATCCAGCGTCGCGGCAAAAACCCAGCCATAGCTACCAACGGTTGCATAGAAGAGACCTCCCACTTCAACGTCGAGTACCGCCCGGGTCAGAGAGCTTGGGCTACCGTCCTCCTCGATTGGCGCCGCTTTATCTAACTCGTCAAAAAATTTAGCGACGGGTGCAATTTTCGTCTCCCATATTTCCACCTGCTGCTGCGGTGTGTGCCCCAGGCGGTCCAATCCATGAAGATGAATCAACACATCGATCGATTTGTAGTTGGCAGCTCGCGGTCTTTTGCCAGACAAAGATGCGCCGCAGCCTTCGCCCGGCAGAAAAACAATAAATTGCAAGCCTTCCAGACGTACAAGCGCCTTTTGAAGACATGACTCAATTTTTGATGGTAACTCCGGCATCCCGCCCAAATCACTTCTAACAATAACCCAGCTAACACCAAAAAACGGTGAACCCTATCAAACGGGTACATCGTCGGTATAACGTGAAAAGGCGCTCGCCGCTCCGTTAAAAAGCTCCCCACCTCTGTCATCGAGGCCTTGGAAGCTTAACTTGGATGCCTTGCATTGTCGACATCTAACTTGCGGGCCGCGGCATTGCGGACACCGGCCGACTTGCAGTATCATCCTCAAAAGCCTGACCGCCCGGCACGGGGCATCCTCAACACCAGCGTTTTCTTAAGGCAATAATTGGGAAGAATTTTTGCTTTATCAAACACTGAACAGAATTGGTTGCGATGAGCGCATGACCACAGCAATTGACATATCAAGCTGGCAATTCCTTGGCCTTGCAGTTATTATTATGCTTGTTATTGTTCTCCCTCTAATTAGCCGCCGAATAGAACACGATCTTGAGATATTTTTGTTCATCGCAGGCGGCATAGTGCTTATGATTTCGAATGCCTGGAATACCGATCTTGCTATTAAAATCGTTAAGGCGCCGCTAGCCATTACAAGCACAGTATTGTTTTTTGGTCTTACTTTTTATTATGGCCGGAACCAACTGGACCGTTGGCTGGTGAATATTACCCGGCGCGCCCCGCTTGAATTGGTTATATTTTTTATAGTCGTCATCTTGGGTCTTATGTCGAGCATGATAACCGCCGTCATTGCTTCTCTTCTTCTTGTTGAGATCGTGATGGCTCTAAAACTACATCGCGCGCATGCGGTAAGAGTGGTTGTGCTGTCGTGTTTCTCGATTGGCTTGGGAGCTGCCCTTACGCCGATCGGAGAGCCTCTCTCAACGGTGGTGATCGCGCGGCTGGATGAGGACTTTTTCTACTTATTTCGCTTACTGGGTATTTACATCGTTCCGCTGGTCGCAGGTTTCGGAGTAGCCGCCGTTTTTAGCCGCCCGTCCAAAAATGGGGCCTTCCTCTATGATTGGGAGCCGGAAAAAACGGTGCGGACGGCCTTCATACGCGCCGCGAAAGTATACGCATTCGTCTGCGCACTGCTGATGCTCGGCGCTGGTCTTGAGCCGCTGGCCAACCGGTTCATTAATCCTTTGCCAGGCCATCTCCTATTCTGGGTCAACATGATTTCGGCCGTTCTTGACAATGCGACGCTCGCCGCTGCCGAAATTACTCCTTCCTTGCATGAACATCAGATCAACGCGGCTTTGCTTGGCCTTCTTACGAGCGGCGGAATGCTCATTCCTGGAAATATCCCAAACATTATCGCGGCGGGACACTTGCGCATATCGGCGCGCGAATGGGCTCTGATCGGGCTACCCGTGGGGCTTGTTCTCATGGCCGTAACTTTTCTCGCATGGCTGGCACTAGCCCGTTAGGTAAAATCGCGCCGGGATGTCCGGCGTGACCGCGCGCTTCCCCTGGCTCCGATCTCCCAGACCGCGCTTTTTAACCGCCGCTCAAACAAAAAATTTACACCCATCGGTGCAATATCTGCCTGTTGGTATGTAACGGGGATGAGCGGTTATGCGTTCGCTATGCCTATTGGCCTTCGGCTGCCTCGCGGGCCTGCTTCTTTACACCTATGACCTGAAATTCAAGACGCGCCAGCTCGAAGCCCGCGCGCAAACGCTCGTGAGCGAGTTGCAGGACGAGAGCGATTTCCTTGCGTTGATGCGCGCCGAGGCCGGCTATCTGGCGCGGCCGGAGCGCATTGAGGATATGGCGCGCAAGGATTTGAAGCTCGAACCCATTGCCCCGGCGCAGCTCGTGGCGTGGAAGACTGTCGTTACGGATGGCGATGGCAGCCGGCAAGCGCAAAGCTTCCGGAAGGATGGCATCGCCGCGTTGATCGAGAAGACCACGGCGCCCGCCGGGGCGGCCATAGCCCAGTAACAGCAATGGGCACGCTCGCGGCGGTATTGCAAAGGATCGGCGGCTCGCCGGGACGCGAGGGCGCGGCAAAGCGCGTGCGCCGTGCGCAAACCCTGCTGAGCCTGGGCTTCCTGGCCGGGTTCGCCTTGGTCTCCGGAAGGGCGATCCTCTACGCCGAATATCCGGGCGAGATGATGCCGATGCTTGCCTCCTCTGGTGTGCAGCCAGGGCTCGCGAAGAACCGGCCGGATATCGTCGACCGCAACGGCACGCTGCTGGCCACCGACATCCGCATCTATTGGCTGGCCGCGAACCCTCGGGAAATCCCGCATGCCGACGAGGCGGCGGAGAAGCTTGCCGCGATCTTCCCGGAGCTCGACCAGGGCGCGCTTTCCCGCCGGTTTCACGATAAATCGAGCCGGTTCGAATGGGTGAAGCGCGGACTTACGCCGTACCAGGCCGCGGCGGTGCATAGGCTGGGCATTCCGGGCCTGACCATCCTCCCCACCGTCCAGCGCGCATACCCCGCGGGCAGCGGCGCCGCGCAAATCCTCGGCATCACCAATGTCGACAACGAGGGCATGAGCGGCATCGAATGGTATATCGACCAGAAGCTCATGGGGCAACTAACGCCGGCCTCGCTCGATAAGCGGCCGTTCCTCAAGTTGTCGCTCGACATCGGCATCCAGCACGCTCTGGCCTCGGAGCTGTCGGAGGCGATGGAGCGCTACCAGGCGCAGGCCGCGCTAGGCTTGGTGATGAATGTGAAGAACGGCGAGGTGCTGGCTTCGATCTCGCTGCCCGGTTTCGACCCGAACCGGCGCGGTGAGGCCAAGGACGAGAACCGCCGGAACCGGATTGTCACCGACGTTTACGAACTGGGCTCGGTGTTCAAGACCTTTACCGTCGCCATGGCGCTCGACGCTGGCATCGCCGGCCGCAACGACCGCTTCGACACCAGCACTCTAAGGATGGGCCGCTTTTTGCTCCACGATGCGCATGCCGCGCGCGAGCCGATGACCGTCGAGGACATCTTCGTCCACTCGATCAATACCGGCGCTGCCCGCATCGCGGAAGCCGCGGGCGTTGAGCGCCAGCAGCGCTTCCTCGAGTCGCTCGGGCTGTTCGACAAGCTTGAAACGGAGGCCGGCACGGCGCCCAAGCCGGTGTTTCCATCGGTTTGGCGGCCTGCCAACGCCATGACCATCGCTTACGGCCACGGGATCGCGGTCCCGCCCATTATCTTCGCCTCGGCGATGGCAACGATCGTGAACGGCGGCGAGCGCATCAAGCCGACCTTCCTGCTCGCGGACGGAGCTGTAGACGAGGAGGCGGTAAGGCCGATCAAGCCAGAGACATCCGCGCAGATGCGCGACCTGATGCGGCTCGTTGTGCAGCACGGCACGGGCCACAGGGCCGCCGTCGCCGGTGTGGACATCGGCGGCAAGACGGGAACGGCGCTCAAAGTGAAGGACGGGCATTACACCCACGATGTGGTCAACAGCTTCGTGGCGGCGCTGCCCGCATCCGATCCGAAATATCTGATCCTGGTGACTCTCGACGAGCCGAAACCCGAAACGCCGGGGAAATTGAGCGAGGCCGCCTATAACGCCGCCCCCACGGCGGGCGCGATTATTAAGCGTATTGCACCGATGCTCGATGTCCTGCCCTCGCCCCGGTTTGACGAGACGGCCGCAACCCCCTATGAACAGGCGGGTTCCCCCGGCCCCCAGCGCGCCGTCCTCCGGAAGAGCCCTTATGAAACTAGCGGATTTGATCCAGGATATCCCGCTTATAGACAGGGAGAGCCTGCCCCCAGCCCAGGAAATTACGGGCCTAACCGAAGATAGCCGGCTCGTCGGGCCGGGGATGCTGTTTGCCGCCCTGCCGGGCACGAAGGCGGACGGCATGGCCTTCGCGGAAAGCGCGGTCCAGCGCGGCGCGGTGGCGATCCTGGCGGCGGCGGACGCGAATGCGGGCGCTCTTTCCGTTCCAATTCTGCGCGCCACGGAGCCGAGGCAGGCCCTGGCGCTGCTCGCCGCGCGCTTTTGCGGCGCCCAGCCCGGGACGGTGGCAGCGGTCACCGGTACCAATGGCAAGACTTCCGTTGCAGCCTTTCTGCGCCAGATCTGGGCGGCGACCGGCTTCGAAGCGGCAAGCCTCGGCACGGTCGGCATCGTGACCTCGAAAGGCGAGACGCCGCTCAAGCACACCACGCCCGATCCGGTTTCGCTCCATAAGCATTTGGCCAGCCTCGCGGCGGACGGCGTAACCCACCTGGCGCTCGAAGCCTCAAGCCACGGCCTCTGCCAGCACCGGCTCGATGGCGTGCGCATCGCGGCGGGCGGCTTCACCAACATCACGCGCGACCACCTCGATTATCACCCCACCTTCGAGCATTACCTGAACGCCAAGCTCCGGCTGTTCCGCGAGTTGCTGGCACCGGGCGCGCCTGCCGTGATCGACGCGGACAGCCCAGGCGCTGAAGCTGCGATCGAAGCCGCCAGCGCGGCCGGGCTTACCGTTTTAACGGTCGGACACGGCGGCGACGCCGTCACGCTTGAAGGGATCGAGCGGCACGGCTTCAAGCAGCAGCTTTTTCTCACTTACGATGGCCACGCTTACAGCGTGGATTTGCCGCTCGCGGGCGCATTCCAGGTTTCGAACGCGCTGGTGGCGGCGGGGCTTGCGCTGGGGCTAGGCAGCGGCGCGGATGAGGTCTTCGACGCGCTTTCCAAGCTGCAGGGCGCAAAAGGCCGCCTCGAATATATCGGGGAGACGCCCGAAGGCGCGCCCGTCTTCGTGGACTATGCGCACACGCCGGACGCGCTTGTGAAAGCGCTGGAGGCGCTGCACCCCTACGTGAAGGGGCGTCTGCATGTGGTTTTCGGCTGCGGCGGCGACCGCGACAAGGGTAAGCGGCCGGAGATGGGCTGGGCCGCCACCTCGCATGCCGATGCCGTCTACATCACCGACGACAATCCCAGGAGCGAGGACCCAGCCGTAATCCGCCGCGAAATCCTCGCGGGAGCGCCGGGCGCCATCGAGATCGGAAGCCGCGCGGAAGCGATTGCCGCTGCCGTGGCTGCACTAAAACAAGGGGATGTTTTGCTCGTGGCTGGAAAAGGCCATGAAACCGGGCAGATTACCGGCAATGTGGTGATTCCCTTTTCCGATCATGAGGCCGCCGCCGCCGCTCTTGCCGCGGCGCGGGATGCCGCCAATGGATGAACCGCTTTGGACTTTCGAGGAAATTTCGGCCGCTACCGGCGCACCGCTCCCCTCTAGCGGGAGCGCGGGCGGCGTTTCCATCGATACCCGCACGCTCCAGCCCGGCGATCTGTTCGTGGCCATACGAGGAGAGAACGCCGACGGGCATAAATTCGTCGAGGCGGCTTTCGAGAGGGGCGCGGCGGCAGCAATCGTCGAGGCCGGCTACGAACGCATTACCCCTCACCCTGTCCCTCTCCCCATGGGAGAGGGGACGCCCGAACAACGGGCACAGCCGGACTCCCTCTCCCATGGGGAGAGGGCTGGGGTGAGGGGCGATTCCCCCGTTATGGGGCACGATCCTTCCTCCGCACGTCCGCTGTTCCGCGTGCCGGACACGCTCGAAGCGCTGAACGCGCTGGCCCGCGCCGCGCGGCAGCGGACAGACGCAAGCATCGCGGCTGTAACCGGCAGCGCCGGCAAGACCGGCACCAAGGAAATGCTGCGCGTCATGCTTTCCCAAACCGGCAAGACGCACGCCTCCGAAAAATCCTACAACAACCTCTGGGGCGTGCCGCTGTCGCTCGCGCGCATGCCCAGAAGCACCCGTTTCGGCGTGTTCGAAATCGGCATGAACCACGCGGGCGAGATAACGCCGCTGACGCGCCTCGTGCGCCCGCACATTGCCATCGTCACCTGGATCGCGCCGGTCCACATCGAGTTCTTCAACTCGCTCGCCGATATCGCGGACGCCAAGGCGGAGGTCTTCGAAGGCTTGGAGCAAGGCGGGGCCGCTATCTTGCCTTCGGGCAATGAGCAATTCGAAAGGCTCGCGGCGCACGCCCGCGCGCACGGCACCACGGTTGTTCCGTTCGGCGAGGAGGCGGAAGGCAGCGCGCAGCTGTTGCACTTCGAGCCGCAAGACGCCGGCTCCAAAGTGACGGCCAGCATTCTTGGCTCGAAACTTGCGTTTACGTTGGGCGTACCGGGGCGGCATCTTGCGCTGAATGCCATCGCAGCGCTTGCCGCGGTCAAACTCATGGGCGGGGACCTTGAGGCCGCGGCGCACGCGCTGGCCTCGTTCGAAGCGCCGGAGGGCCGGGGCGCGCGCGCGCGGTTCGAAACGCCGGAAGGAGCGGTTTTGATTATCGACGAGACCTACAACGCAAATCCCGCGTCGATGAGCGCGGCGCTGGGCGTCCTGGGCGCGATCCCGCGGGCGCAATACGCGCGCCGTATCGCCGTGCTTGGCGATATGTTGGAGCTTGGCAACGCCGGCCCGCAATATCACGCCGGGCTAAAAAGCGCCATTGACTCCAATGACATCGATCTCGTTTTCTGCGCCGGTCCCTTGATGGCGCATCTTTACGCGGCGCTGCCGGAGCACAAGCGAGGCGCCCAAGCAGGTTCCTCGCGGGAGCTTCTGCCCGCGGTTCTCGAAGCGGTGCGCGGAGGGGATGCGGTCACGGTCAAGGGATCGCTTGGCAGCCGCATGGGACCATTGGCGGAGGCGCTTCGAATGAACCTTGCAAAGCCTCCGGCAGACAAAGAAGCCGGAACGAGAGCTTAGGGGTTGGCTAGCGAATGTTGTACTTACTAGGTGTTTTCAGCGGGCAAGCCCAAGTCTTCAACTTGTTCCGCTACATCACCTTCCGCACCGGCGGTGCGATCGTGACGGCCATGCTCGTGGTTTTCATCCTCGGGCCTGGCCTCATCAACGCTTTGCGCGCCCGGCAAGGCAAGGGCCAGCCCATCCGCGAGGATGGGCCGCAGTCGCACCTGCTGACCAAAAAGGGCACGCCGACCATGGGCGGACTCATGATCCTGCTCGGGGTCGCCATTGCCACGATCCTGTGGGCCAATCCATACAACCCCTACGTCTGGATCGTGCTTGCCGTAACGCTTTCCTATGGGCTGATCGGCTTTTACGACGATTACCTGAAGGTCACGAAGCGCACATCCTCCGGCTTTTCCGGCAGGCTCCGGCTGGGCCTGGAGCTTTTGATCGCGGGACTTGCCACCTATGCGATGTCCGCGGCTGGAGGAAAATTCGGCACCGCGCTGACCATTCCCTTCTTCAAGGAAGTGGTCATCGATCTGGGGCCGGTCTTGTTCGTGTGCCTTGGGATTTTAGTGATCTCGGGCGCCGGCAACGCTGTAAATCTCACCGACGGCCTGGATGGGCTCGCCATCGTGCCCGTGATGATCGCGGCGTCGGCTTTTGGCGTGATCGCCTATCTGGTCGGAAACAGGGTGTTCTCGGACTATCTGCAGATCCATCACGTCGCGGGCACGGGAGAGCTTGCAGTCATATGCGGCGCCCTCCTTGGCGCAGGGCTGGGCTTCCTTTGGTTCAATGCGCCGCCCGCGATGATTTTCATGGGCGATACCGGGTCGCTGGCGCTTGGCGGTGCGCTCGGCACGATTGCGGTCGCGGTCAAACACGAGATCGTGCTTGCGATCATAGGCGGCCTGTTCGTGCTGGAGACCGTTTCGGTCATCGTGCAAGTGCTGTCGTTTAAGATGACGGGCAAGCGCGTTTTCCGAATGGCGCCGCTGCATCACCATTTCGAACAAAAAGGCTGGGCCGAGGCCACGGTGGTCGTGCGCTTCTGGATCATCGCCGTGATCCTCGCCCTTTTCGGCCTCACCACGCTCAAGCTGAGGTAACATGATCGAAGCCCGCTCGTTTGCCGGAAAAGCCGTCGCCGTCTTTGGCATGGGGATGTCTGGAATAGCCGCGGCGAAGTCGCTGCTGGCGGGCGGGGCTCGCGTTTTGGCGTGGGATGATGGCGAGCGCGGACGCGATGCGGCGCGGGTGGCGGAATTGCCGCTTAGCGACCTCCACGAGGCGGATTGGCGCGCAGTCAACGCGCTGGTGCTGGCTCCCGGCGTGCCGCTGACGCACCCCGAGCCGCATTGGACGGTGAAGGTGGCCAAAGCGCACGGCGTGGAAATCATCGGCGATACCGAGATTTTCATTCGCGAGCGAAAAGCCTCGGGTCTCGCCGCGATGGTGATTGCCATCACCGGCACGAACGGCAAATCGACCACCACGGCGCTCACGCATCACATGCTTACCTCCATCGGCGTGGACGCGGTGCTTGGCGGCAATATCGGCAAGGCGGTGCTCGACCTGCCGCCCTTCGCGGATGGCCGCCATTACGTGATCGAGTTCTCCAGCTTCCAGCTCGACCTGACGCCGAGCCTCGACGCCGACGCCGCGATCTTGCTCAACGTCACGCCGGACCACATCGACCGGCACGGCAGCCTCGAAAACTACGCCGCCGTCAAGGAGACGATCTTCAAGAATGCGAAAGCGGCCGTTATCGGTGCCGATGACGCGTTTTGCGACGCCGTCGCGGAGCGCGCCACTGCGCGCGGCGTCCGGACGTTCCGAATTTCAGCAAATCATCCCGTGAATACAGGGATTTATGCCGAAGGAAGCGAGCTTTTCGAGGTCGTGGACGGCGGCGTCCAAAACCGCGCTAGCCTCAAAGGCATCGGCTCCTTGCGCGGCGCTCATAACGCGCAAAACGCCAGCGCGGCACTTGCCGCCACGCGCAGCCTTGGCCTGTCATGGGACAAGCTCGCCGAATCGCTCCGCAGCTTCCCGGGCCTCGCCCACCGCATGGAGGAGGTGCGCCGCATCGGGCGCGTGCTATTCGTCAACGATTCCAAAGCCACCAATGCCGACGCGGCCGAGCGCGCGCTGTTGAGCTTCTCCAACATCTACTGGATTGCAGGCGGCAAGGCGAAGGCAGGCGGCATCGAAAGCCTTGCTCCGTATTTTCCCAGGGTCAAAAAAGCCTACCTCATCGGCGAGGCGTCCGAGGCTTTCGCCGCGACGTTGGGGGAAAGCGTCCCGTTCACCTTCTCGAAGACGCTCGACCGCGCGGTTGCCGAAGCCGCCGCCGATGCGGCTGCCGATGCGGCGGAGGAAGCGGTGGTGCTGCTTTCGCCGGCCTGCGCGTCCTACGATCAATTCCCCAATTTCGAGGTGCGGGGCGACGCTTTCCGCGCACTGGCCGAGGCCCTGCCGGCAAGGTCAGCCAAGGACCGCGCCGCATGAAGTTCTCGCGCGCGGAACGCGCTCATGTCGCCGATTGGTGGCTCTCGGTCGACCGGACCTTGCTGACGCTGATCCTGACGCTTGCCGTCGCCGGCCTCGCGGCGTCGCTGATCGCAAGCCCGTCGGTAGGCATCCACCTCACGGGCGACCCCTTCTATTTCGTGAAGCGCCAAGCCGCGGGCATGGTGTTCGCCCTTGCCGTGGTCTTCGTCGTCTCGCTGCTCAGTCCCTCGCAGATGAAACGGCTGGCCCTGTTGCTCTTCGCGGGCGGCGCTATCCTAATGGTTGTGGCTCTCGCCCAGGGCGCCGAACGCAACGGGGCCACGCGCTGGTTGATCCTGGCGGGTGCTGTCGTTCAGCCTTCGGAGTTTGTGAAGCCCGGCTTCGTCGTGCTCACGGCCTGGCTCTTCGCCGAGAGCGTCAAGCGCCCCGACATGCCGGCGATTGAGCTTTCGCTGCTTATGCTCGCGGTGTTCCTTTCGCTGCTCATCTTTCAGCCGGATGTGGGGCAAGCGATCATCGCCGCTAGCGTCTGGTGCGGCATGCTATTCCTGGCCGGCTATTCGCTGCGGCTGCTTCCCGTGTTCTTGATGCTGGGCGCCGGCGGGCTGACGGCGGCCTATTTCACCATGCCGCATTTTACAAGCCGGCTGAACCGCTTCCTGCAAGGTGCTGGCGAAAGCCTGCAAACCTCGGTTGCGGTCAACGCTTTCCGCGACGCTGGGTGGCTGGGGCACGGGCTTGGCGAGGGCTTCACCAAAAGCCGGCTTCCCGATGCGCATAACGATTTCGTCTTCGCCGCGATTGCGGAGGAAACCGGCATTGCCGCTTGCCTTTTCTTAATTCTGATTTATGCCTTGATCGTGTGGAGAGTATTGAGGCGCGCCTTCCGCGAGGAGGATGCCTTTGTGCGTCTTGCGGCAGCGGGCCTCGTGATGATCTTCGGATTGCAGGCTCTGATCAACATGGCGGTTAATTTGAATTTGCTTCCGGCCAAAGGGGTGACGCTACCCTTTATCTCTTACGGACGTTCCTCGTTGATCGCTTCGGCAATCACGCTGGGCATGGTCGCCGGCTTGACCCGGCGCCCGGCATCCCGGCTTGCTTCGCACGCTTTGCAGCCTTTGGGCGGTCTGACGGTGACTTCGGGCGAGGGGGGGCAGCTATGAGCCGCGGTTCGATCATGCTGTCCGCCGGCGGAACGGGCGGCCATCTTTTTCCGGCGCAGGCGCTCGGCGACGAACTCATCAAGCGCGGCTGGGATATCGATCTCATCACCGACACGCGCGGCAATATGTTCGGCTCGGAGTTTAAGGCGCGCACGATTTACAAAGTGCCTGCCGCGACCTTCAAGGGCCGTTCGCCCATCGAGGCGATGGGAACGCTGGGCACGCTCGGCAACGGCTTCCAGGCGTCGTACCGCATCATGGGAGAGGCCGCGCCCGGGGCAATTATCGGTTTTGGCGGCTATCCGACGCTTGCGCCCCTGCTCGCGGCAATCGGCCGCGGCATCCCGTCGGCGATCCACGAGCAGAATTCGGTGATGGGCCAGGCCAACCGCTTTTTGGCACCCATGGTGAAGGCCATAGCCTGCTCATTCGAGAATACCAGATATCTCGAAGGCAAGCTTCTCCCCAAAGCCCGGATCACCGGCACGCCGTTGCGCGCCTCGGTCCACGCGCTTCGCAACATTCCGTACCGTCCGCCGTCGAGCGTGGACCAGCTCAACCTGCTCGTGTTCGGCGGTAGCCAGGGCGCCAAATATTTCTCCGATATCGTGCCGCAGGCGCTCCAGATGCTATCCGCCGGGATGCGCGACCGGCTTTTCGTGATGCAACAGTGCCGCGAAGAGGACATCGACCGCGTTTTCGATGCTTACGAAGCGGCGGGCGTGGCGGCGGAGCTGGCGACCTTCTTCGAGGATCTGCCCGCCAGGATGTCGAACTCGCATCTCGTGGTGGCGCGGAGCGGTGCCACGACCGTAGCCGAGCTTTGCGCGCTCGGCAGGCCGGCGATCATGGTGCCGCTGCCTCACGCAAAGGACAACGACCAGCTAGAGAACGCGCGGCGGCTTGAAGCCGTCGGCGGCTGCTGGTGCCTGGAGCAAGAGACGCTTACCGCCGAATCGCTTGCGGGCCTGGTGCGCAAGCTGTTCGAGGACCCGAGTGGGCTTACAAGCGCGGCCCAGGGGGCGCTTTCGCTTGCAAATTACCGTGCGGTGGAGAACCTCGCGGAACTAATTGAAGATTTAGCAGATAAGCATGCTCTGACTGCAAGCGCGGCGGTAACTGCTTAAGAAAACGCTATTATTATGGGTGGGCTGGCTACTGTGGGGGAATGCCGGCCCGGGGGCACGAGAGGACCGAGGCCATGACAAATCCGCTCTCCGGCGGCCGGGTTCACATTATCGGCATTGGCGGCATTGGCATGAGCGCCATTGCCGAGATCATGGCCGCGCGAGGGTTTCCCGTTCAGGGAAGCGACCAGAAAGACGGCGCGAATTTGCGGCGGCTTGCGGCCAAGGGCATCAAGGTTTTCGCAAGCCACGATGCGGCCAATCTCGCTGGCGCCGAGGCGATTGTCATCTCCACCGCCGTGAAGGAGGCCAATCCCGAGCTTAAGGCGGCACGCGAGCTGGGGCTTCCCGTTTTCAACCGCGCGGAAACGCTTGCGGCGCTGATGCGCGGATACCGCACGATTTCGATCACCGGCTCGCACGGCAAGACGACCACGACAGCCATGACGGGCTGGATGATGGAAAAGGCTGGCCTCGATCCGACTGTGCTGGTTGGCGGCGTGGTTGCGGCCTGGGGCTCGAACACACGCATCGGAAAGAGCCGCTGGATGGTGGTCGAGGCCGACGAATTGGACGGCACCTTCATCAAGCTGCCAACCGAAATCGGCGTCGTGACGAACATCGACCCCGAGCATCTCGATTATTACGGGACGGAAGCCGCGCTGCATGCCGCGTTCCTGACCTTCTTGCGGCAAATCCCGCAAGACGGCCTGGCGGTTGCGGGCATCGACCACCCTGTCGTCCGGAACCTCCTTAACCAGCTGGCCATCGAGGGCTCGCTGCCGCCCGTCGCCTCGTTCGGCCGCGCGCGCGAAGCGAACGTCAAAGCCAGCAACATCGCCACGAATGGCGGCTCGGTGACGTTCGACGCGCGTTTCGCCGATATGACCGGCGTCCCACTCTCGCGCAAACGCGGCGTCAAGCTGCACGTGCCCGGCTTGCACAATGTGCTGAACGCGTCCGCCGCCGCCACCGTGGGAGCGCACATCGGGCTTTCTCCCGCCGCGATTTTCCAGGGGCTCGCCTCTTTCGAAGGGGTCGACCGCCGCTTCACCCGCACAGGGGAATGGAACGGCGTCGAGATTTACGACGATTACGCGCATCACCCCGCCGAGATCGAGGCGGCGCTCAACGCCGCGCGCGGCGCTGCCAAGGGGCAGCTGATCGCGGTGATGCAGCCGCATCGCTACTCGCGGCTCCAATCCCTATTCGACGGCTTTTGCCAATGCTTCCGCGAAGCCGATACCGTGCTCATCGCGCCGGTTTATGCGGCTGGCGAGACGCCCAACGGTTTCGACCGCGACAAGCTCATCGAAGGCATCCGCAGCACGGGCCATTCGCGCGTCTATCCGGTTGAGAACGAGGAGATGCTCACGGACACAGTCGCCAGGATGGCAAGGCCCGGCGATCTGGTGATCGGGCTCGGCGCCGGCACCATCACCGAGTGGGCGCACGCGCTTCCAACCCGGCTCAGCGGTTACTCCCTCGCGGGCGCCGCCGAGTAATCGATGTTCCCGGATTTGACACCGAGCCTGCAGGCTGCCGCGCCGGAACTTCGCGGCAGGCTGTTGTCCAATGTCCAGCTCAGCGAGCTGACGTGGCTTCGGGCCGGCGGGCAGGCGCAGGCGCTCTTCACGCCGGCTGACGAGGACGACCTCGCCTATTTCCTGTCGCGTTGCCCGGCTGACATCCCGGTAATAGTAATCGGCGTTGGCTCGAACCTGCTGGTTCGCGATGGCGGGCTGCCGGGCGTGGCGATCCGGCTCGGACGCGGCTTTAACGAAATCGCAGCCCTTGGCGGCACACGCATCCGCGTGGGCGCCGCGGTCCCCGATGTGCGGCTGGCGCAGGCCGCGGCGGCGGCTGGAATCGCCGGGCTTGCCTTCTACCGGGGCATTCCGGGCACAGTTGGCGGCGCGCTGCGGATGAACGCGGGCGCCCATGGCGGCGAGACCAAAGACTTCCTCGCCGAGGCCCGCGCCGTGGACCGCTCTGGAAAGCTTCATGTTTTCGACAATGCCGGCATGGGCTTCACCTACCGCCATTGCGGCCTTCCGCTGGACTTGATCTTCACACAGGCGACTTTCGAAGGCACGCCCGGCGAGCGTGCGGAGATCGAAGCGGCCATGCGGGATGTGGCCGAGTACCGGGAAGCCAACCAGCCGGTCAAGAGCCGCACCGGCGGATCGACCTTCAAGAACCCGGCGGGCCATAGTGCCTGGAAGCTGATCGACGCTGCTGGCTGCCGGGGCTTGCGTGTTGGCGGCGCGCACATGTCGGAAATGCACTGCAATTTTCTCATCAACGACGGCAACGCGAGCGCTGCGGACATCGAGCTTTTGGGCGAAACGGTGCGCGAGCGCGTGCTGGCCCATAGCGGGATTACGCTTGAGTGGGAAATCAAGCGCATCGGCATTCCCGCCGGCGCGGAGGGGTAGGCTACACGAGTTTGGTAACGAAGTACGAAAAGTGAACGCAGCCTCTTGAAAAGTTATCCTGAATCAGCTATTCGGAAGACAATCCTTGTTCAGGTCCGTCCACAAGGAGGGAGAACGCGAAGCGTTCGCCTGGGGCTATAGGCCCCAGGGTTTCGCTACGGTAGCCACTTGAGTCCGTAGCCATAAATTTGTCCGTCCGCCTTACGTCGGCGGTATTTCCTGGCGGATAGGATTTCGGCAACTTTGGATCCGAAATCGGCAGGAGTTTCTTTATTTTCGCGAGTAAGCCTCATCGCGCGATAGCTTGGGTGAGCGATGAGGTCGGCAAGCTGTAGCCCTGCCACATTGGACGACTTCGGTTCCAGTTTTATATTTTTTGATGTTAGCCGCCTTCGAATCCTAGCGCCTGATACAGCTGATGAGCCTTCATCGTACAGACGTAGGAAGGAAGCCTTAAGCTTCTTATCTACTTTCTTTGTTCTGGCTTCTCCCATCACATCACCGGTTAAGTTAGCCTCCTCCAGCAAATTGACGTAGCGCTCAACCATGCACGTCATGCAATAGTGATAGGGATCAAAATTCCAGACGGCATATTGGTTTAGGTGCGCTCTTTTATCGATTGTAACGGTAATTACCCGGTATTGAAGGCTATCAATCAGATCAAGTAGTTCCTTGTCAAACTCGCTCCTGATTTGCTCATCGTTGAGGACCGAAAATGGACCAAGCCTGTTAATAAGCTCACGACGATGCAGGATAACCGGCCGCTCTGGCGCGGGGCCAAAAAATTTCGCTTTCAATCCATCCAGCGCTGGTTGAATCTTTTTATCGTGGATGTTTCTCAGGGTGATGACGCCCGTGAGTGAGAGGTAACGAACGTTGTCATCATTGGCGGAGGCTTTTAGGTCGCCGTTTCCAACTTCATCGAAATAGAGGCGAACCGTCATGGGAAAGAGCTTAAGGTATGCGATTGCGATAAACGCTTCTTCTAAAACAGAAGGGCGCTTAAATCAAAAGGAAAAATCTATTGAAGCCGCCCGCAGGCTAGGATGCGGTGATAGTGAATCTGCTTTCGATGATGAGAAGGCGGCGAAAGAGGCACCGCCTGAGCGGAATGCGGAGGAGCCAAAGCTAGCAGGTCGAGCCAAGAAATGAGCGGCGAACCCTTCATTATTCCCTGCTTCCTTTGCCAGCAGAAGAAGCAGTGCGGTCCCCACAGATATGAGGGACGCAATGTTTTCGAATGGGGAATTTGGATTTGCACGACTTGTAGAAGCGGCAATCATGATGGTGTGACGCCGCATGGTTCCTCCGGAAGGCGGCTAATCGCGCATCTCAATGAGCGAGGCATTCCTACGAAACTAAATAAAAATGGATGGATCGATATCCCAGATTAGCGCCTGGGGGGTGCCAAGCCGATAGTCGGCCATTGTAATGTCTAATCCTAACCTTCTCCCGGCCAGGGCCAATGAGGGAGCTTTCGCGGCGCTTGCCTTGTGTACAAAATCCGCTAACGCCGCTTACGGCGACATAAAGCTTAATGCCGGCATGGTTAATCCAGAATCGACGTGTCTCAAATTGCTTGTATTTTGTCAGAAATTGATCGATTCAGGCCGATTTCTGTCTTTCAAAACTACAGTTAAATATAATCGCAGGTTCTTTGTTAACGGCGAAAATGGTGCATTTTGCACGTGGGCGCGATCGTCGCCTGAAATATTCCTGCGTGTTTTCTGTGACTTGGTGGACGGTTAGAAGTTTTTGAACGGATTTTTGCTACAATTCTCAGCATCGAATAGGCCGGTCCGGCCGGGCCAAGCCAGCCGCGCCCGTGAAATAAATCGGGGTAAAGTATGCGTAATGTGCACCTTTCGCCAAATCCGGTCCCGCCGCCGTCAAGGCAGGCAAAGGGACATGGACCAATCCGGCATTTGCATCTTGCCGCTTGCTCGAACGGCTTGCCTGCGAACATGGTAGACAGCGCTGAAGCGCGTCCCAGGGGATAGGCGGAAAATTCAAGCGAATTCGGTATGGCGGGCGAGGCAGGGATATGGCGAACAAATACCAACACGTTGCGGTTCTGATGGGCGGCTGGTCCTCGGAGCGCGAAATTTCGCTGAACTCGGGCGCGGCCTGCGCCGGCGCCCTTGAACAGGCCGGCTATCGCGTCGCCCGCGTCGATGTGGACCGCAACGTCGCCGCGAGCCTTGCCGAGCTTCGGCCGGACGCCTGCTTCAACGCGCTCCACGGCAAGGGCGGCGAGGACGGCTGCATCCAGGGCATCCTCGAAACCTTGCAAATTCCTTACACACATTCCGGCGTACTGGCCTCCGCGCTGGCCATGGACAAGGCGCGCGCCAAGATCGCGTTCAAGGCGGCCGGCGTGCCGGTGGCGGAAGGCATCGTCGCATCCCCCACCGAGGCCGCGCGCGCTCACCTGATGCCCCCGCCCTACGTCATAAAGCCCGTCACCGAAGGATCGAGCGTCGGCGTCTTCATCGTGCGCGAGGATCACGCCCATCCGCCGCAGGAACTTACCCGCCCCGACTGGACTTTTGGCGATGTGCTCGTCGAGCGCTATGTGGGCGGCCGGGAACTCACCTGCGCCGTTTTGGGCGACAGAGCCCTCGATATCATCGAAATCCTGCCCGCCGAGGGCTTAGGCTTTTACGATTACGAAGCTAAATATGCAAAAGGCGGTTCACGGCACATTCTTCCTGCACAAATTTCACCAGATATTTACGCTTTTATCCAGAAACTAGCACTCGACGCGCATAAAGCGTTGGGGTGCCGGGGCGTAAGCCGGGCCGACTTCAGGCTCGACGACCGCGCGCAGGGTACTGGAGAGCTTGTCTGCCTGGAGGTGAATACGCAGCCGGGCATGACGGCGACCTCCTTGGTTCCCGAGCTGGCGGCCCATGCTGGGTTGGCGTTCAGTGAGTTAGTGCAGTGGATTGTGGAGGACGCGTCTTGCGATCGTTAGCTGGGAGCAGCTTTTGCTACGAGAATTCCGCCGATCGCGTTGCGCAAACCCCTGGGGCGCGCGCTGCTACCGGCTCCTGGCTTTCCCGCGCTGACGCGGTTGCCGACAGGGCCGCCAGTGCGGGCTTCGTCGTCAGCATGATCTTTCTGGCCGTCACGGCCATTTACGCACTTTCGCTGTCCGGCGCCGTAAGGCCCTTCATTGCCGAGGGCGTGGCGCTTCTGGACCAGGCCGCGTTCGACGCCGGTTTCAAGATCGAGGATCTGGCACTTTCCGGCTCTCTAAATACACCGCAGGCTGACCTTCTCGGCGCGTTGAAGCTGCCCTACAAGGGCTCGTCCCTGTTCTACGATGCCAAGGAAGCGCAAAAACGGCTCTTGACCATCGGCTGGATCGAATCCGCTGAGGTCCGGCGGATTCTGCCCGCGCGCCTTGAGATCCTCATAACCGAGCGCAGGCCGTTCGCACGCTGGGAGGATGCCCAGCACAAGCTGCAGGTCATCGACCGCGAGGGGAATATTTTGGGCCCGGACGAAGCCGGCGGGTTCAAGGCGCTTCCGCTTTTCGCGGGCGAGGGTGCCCCGGCGGAGGCGGCGGGATTCGTGGACGCGATTGGCGATCACGAAGCCTTCAGGCGCCGGGTGCAACGCGTGGAACTCGTCGCGGAGCGCTTCTGGACGGTCAAGCTCGATGCCGGCCCCTTGCTAAAACTTCCGCGCAAGGTGAACCTAATAATCTTGGAGCGCCTCGATTCGCTTCTTGCCAATCCCAAGATCGCCGGATTGGGCCTGGAGACTATCGATTTGCGTCTATCGAACCGCACGATTTTGCAATTGCTGGAACCGACCGTGGCCAACCGTGACAAGGCCATCGCGGTGCTGAATCCAGCGCCTTCGCAAGCTTCGCCCCCGTCAAGAAAGGGCAAGGCCTTATGAAGAAGGCATTTTGCGCCTTTTCCGTCACCCAAGATTGCGGAACGAACGAGGGAATCGCCCCTCACCCTGTCCCTCTCCCAATGGGAGAGGGGACGCCTTCTCAACGGCTGCGACCGGACTCCCTCTCCCATGGGGAGAGGGCTGGGGTGAGGGGCGATTCCCCAGTTATGTTAGCACCTATGCGCATGCGCGGGGATGACGGGGAAACAAGAAGGGTTAGAGCCTTATGATGGCTGCGCGGCGGCATGCCTCGCGCGGTCCGTCGCGGCTCTGGCCGTTCAAAGCGCGGGACGACATCGTTACCATCGCCGATTTGGGCGCGCAAAAGGTTGCCTGCGCCATCGTTTCCCTTACGGCCCCGCGTTTCGGCCTGGACACCGGCGCCCGTAATGTGAGGGTACTGGGCAGCGCCATCGTCCGCTCGTCTGGTTTCGAAAGCGGCCACATCGTCAACATCGCGGCGGCGGAAACGAGCGTCAGGCGGGCGGTGGCGCAGGCCGAGGCGGAAGCCGGCATCACCGCGGGCGAGGTCGTCGTAACCGGCCAATTCGACGGTTTATCCGCTCAAGTCTTCGAAGCGAAGCCCGCGGCCGGCGAAAGCGCCATCTCGAAGGAGGACGCCGCCGTGATCTGGGCCGCGGCCGAGGACGAATGCCGCCTGGCGCAGCGCAAGCTCCTGCATATGTTTACCTTTGCGGCCGGGGAGCCCGTAACTCCGTTCACGGCTGCCGCGGACGCGCACGCGGAGGAGGTTGACGTCGCCGCGATCTCCATGCCGCTCAAGGGCGCGAAGCAGGTTACCGCCTGCTTCACGCGGAGCATGCTTGCGGTGCGGGGACTGATCGCGGGGCCACTCGCCTCCGCGCTCGCGGTGACGGACTCGCTCGAAAGGCTGGCGGGGGTGCTGGTGGCCGATCTGGGCGCGGACTCGACCGGATTTGCCTTGTTCTTCAAGGGCGTGCCCGTGGTCATGGAGTGCATCAACCTGGGCGGCGATCATATCACCAGCGATATTGCCAGGGCTTTCAGCTTGCGCAAATTCGAAGCGGAACGGTTGAAGATCCGCTATGGCAGCATTTACGATGGCCTCGCGGCCGACATCGATTTGCCTGCCGTGAACGGCGAAACCGGCGACGCCATATCCAAATTTTCGCTCAATCATCTTATCAGATCGAACGCTTCGTTAATTTTTACGGCCATTAATGAACGGTTAAATAGTGCTGGATACTCTATTCCTTCGGGGGGCGCCATACTGACTGGCGGAGGAAGCCTCCTCCCAGGGATGCGCGATCTCGCCTCCCAACTGCTTTCCTCGGAAGTCAGGGTGGCTGTGCCCGTGGCGTTGAACGGTCTCAGCGCCGGCAACCCGCTCGCCGCGCTGGTTGGCGGGTGTCTGTATGCAAGCCGGCATCAGTCCCAGGGCGAAATGGCGTATGCGCCCGGAATCGTGTCCCAAGACAGTAGCTACGCGTCCCGAATCAGCCAATGGCTTAAGGCAAGCTTTTAGTAAGGAACTTTGCCCGGAAAAATTGGCGACCAGGTAAAGGCGGGCTAAGGAAGCCCGAAGAGGAAGCTCACGAGGCCTGACATGGGAATTAACCTGCAACTACCAGGCTTGACTGAGTTGCGGCCGCGGATCACCGTCATCGGCGTTGGTGGCGCGGGCGGCAACGCCGTGAACAACATGATCGAGAGCGGTCTGGAGGGCGTCGAGTTCATCGTCGCCAACACGGATGCGCAGGCTCTTGCCGCATCCAGCGCCGGTTGCGTCATTCAGATGGGCGTCGGCATCACCGAGGGCCTTGGCGCGGGCTCCAAGCCCGAGATCGGCGCCGCGGCGGCCGAGGAAACCATTGAGGAAATCCGCTCCCATCTCGAAGGCGTGCATCTCCTGTTCATCACGGCCGGCATGGGCGGCGGTACGGGCACTGGTGCCGCGCCGGTTATCGCGCGCACGGCCAAGGAGCTGGGCGTGCTCACGGTCGCGGTGGTCACAAAGCCGTTCGAGTTCGAGGGCCAGCGCCGGATGCGCGCCGCGGAGACCGGCATCGCGAACCTGGCCAAGCAGGTCGACACACTCATCATCATCCCCAACCAGAACCTGTTTCTGGTCGCGAGCGAGAAAACCACCTTCGCCGATGCATTCCTGCGCGCGGACGACGTGCTGCGGTCGGGCGTCGCCTGTATCACCGATCTCATGGTGAAAGAGGGGCTTATCAATCTCGACTTCGCGGACGTTCGTACCGTAATGGCGAATATGGGCACCGCGCTGATGGGCACGGGCGAGGCCGAGGGCGACAAGCGCGCGCTGCAGGCCGCCGAGGCCGCGATCACCAATCCGCTGCTGGGCGAGGTTACCATGCGCGGCGCCAAGGGGCTGCTCGTGAGCATCACCGGCAGCTACGACATGACGCTCTACGAGGTCGAGGAGGCCGCGTCGCGCATCAGGCGCGAGGTCGATCCCGACGAAAACCCCGACGTCAATATTATCGTGGGCGCGACCTTCGACTCCACGCTGCAGCGCCGCATCCGCGTTTCGGTCGTGGCGACAGGCATCCAGCCCGGAGCCGAATATGTCCCTGCCACGCACGGCGTCTACACATCCGGCAGCCGGGCCAGCCTTGGCGACCGGCTCCATGCGGCCGATACGGGCCGCAACGGATCGCGCGAGCAAGTGCAGCAAGGAAGCGGCCGGCAGGGCGACCGCAACGACGGCGGCCGGCGTGTGCAGCTTGAGCCGAAGGGAAGAAGGGACTCCGGGCAGGGATTCGGTCCCGGAGCCGAGCCTTCCTCCGGTTTTGAGCCCGTGGCTCCCGGGAAAAGCGTTAGAGCGCCCAAGCGTCCCTTGATCCTGCAGGATTTCCCCGAGTTTCACCAGGGCGGGGATGCCCAGAGCCAGCCGAGCCGGAGTCCGGTAAAGCCGCGAGGGTTTTTCGATTGGATGGCAGGACGGAACAAGGGGTCCGGAAAGGCCGCGAGCCAGAATCCTGGGCAAAAGACTGTGACCCTGCAGCCACGCCTACCGCATGAAAAACATGATATCGAGCCCGAGCTTAACGGGCATCGAAACGGCTACGGGGCGCGTTCGTCCCAGCTCTCCGATAGCAGGACCTCAGCCGGCGACGATTTGGCTGCGCCCTATCGGTCAGGTGAAGTCACTGATATTCCAGAGTTTTTTAAGAAGCCGGTATCCTAAGGCACACAAAACGAGCCGGAGGCCCGGGTTGCCTCCGAGCCCGTGCCCGGGCGAAGGAAAACGCCGCCTGCTGCAATTTGTTAAAGCTCGAAGCCGCCTCGTAACAGACTGTTAGAAAGCGTGATTTGAAGCCGCCCGCCTGGCCCGGCTAGTTTGCACCCCAGCAGATGTAAGTGACCCTGAGTTGTAACCGGCGGAAAGCCGGACGTAAGAGTAGCGTGAGCTACCGGGCAAAACCTCAAGGCTTGCAGGCATTTGCTCACGCGAAGGGGGCGCCTCCCGTAGGGAGGACGCGTTGGGAACAGGGCGGCGAAGCATATGAGCTCTCGGGGCTTTTCAAACAGGCAGACCACGATCGACCGTGAAGTCGTGATGAAGGGCATTGGCGTTCACAGCGGCGCCGAAGTTTCGTTGATCCTCCATCCTGCCGAAGCGAACACTGGCTACAATTTCTACGTTCAGGGCGGCGGGCAGATCGGCCACGTCCCGGGCGATTTCAGGGCAGTGAGCAATCTCACGCTTTGCACCGTGCTCAGCGCCGCGGACGGAACTTCCGTCGCGACCGTCGAGCATCTGCTCGCCGCGCTGCGGGGCATGGGCGTCGACAACGCCGGCATCGAAGTTGACGGCAACGAAGTTCCGATCATGGACGGAAGCGCCGAGGAATTCGCCGGCGCCATCCAGGAAGCTGGCCTGCGCGATCTCGAAGAGCCCCGCCGCTATATCAAAGTGCTTCGCCCCATCGAGGTCCGGGATGGCGATTCGGTTGGCGAACTCTTCCCCTATAACAACGGTTTCCGCCTCGACGTCGAGATCGACTTCAAGTCCGAGTTCATCGGCAGGCAGCGTCTCGACATCGACATCACCCCCTCCTCGTTCAAGAAAATTTGCCGCGCCCGCACTTTCGGCTTCCTGAAAGACGTGAAGCAGCTTTGGGCGGCTGGCCGCGCGCTGGGTTCCTCGCTGGAAAACACCGTGGCTATCGGCGACGACCGTATCCTCAACCCGGAGGGCCTGCGCTACACGGACGAGTTCGTGCGGCACAAGACGCTCGACGCGGTTGGCGATTTCGCCCTCGCAGGCGCGCCGATCCTCGGGCTGTACCGCTCCTATCGCGGCAGCCACCGCCTCAACTCAAAGGTGCTCCATGCGCTTTATGAGGCGAAGGACGCCTGGACAATCGTCGAAGTGGCGGAAAAGCCCGCGCACCGGTATGTGGCGCCCCGCGCGGAATTCGGGATTGCGTTTGCGATGCCGAACTTCGCTCCTGAAACCGCTTAGAGCAGTCTCGGCGAACGTGGCGTAACCTCATTGCGATCCCCGGCCCAGAGGCTGGGGTAACCCCCGCGAAGCAATCCAGTTTAGGGCGTCGGCGCAATTGTGCACGCCCGCGGCGGCCGAAGCCGTTTCGCGATGCCCGGCGAGTGTGGCGGCGGTGGCCAAAAGCACACAGGCAGCCCCCTTATTTACCATGGATGCCTTGTGACCGAAAATCTCCGCATTTGACCATCATGTTGCGGCTTTCTATCGTAAGAAAAACGGCGGAAGCCGGCAGAGTCTGCGCACGCGCGGCGCGCCGGGAAGGGACTTCGGAGCAAGGTCACATGAGATTGCGATTAATCGGGCAGCTATGCGCGGCCTTAACGCTGGCAGCTTTCCTCACCGGCTGCGGGTCCATGGGGTCCATGTTCAGCGGCGACAGCGACACCAAGCTCGATAACCGTCCGCCGGACGTAATCTATAAAGAGGCCAACGAACTGCTCGAAAAGGGAAGCAGCGAGAAAGCCGCTGTGCTGTTCGAGAGGCTCGATCAGCTCTATCCCTATTCGGAAGAGGCCAAAAAGGCGATCCTGATGGCCGCCATCGCTTATAAGAAGGCCGGGAAGCAGCCGGAAGCCGTGGCCGCCTCGCGGCGCTACCTCGCCATTCATCCCGGAACCAAGGAAGCGGCGCAGGCGCAGGACATCATCGCGGCGTCCTACTTCGACCGTATGTCGACGCCGAGCCGCGATCAGGGTGAGACCAAGAAGGCGATCCAGGAGATGGAAACGCTGATCCGCCGCTATCCCGATAGCGAATACACCGCGGAGAACAAGAAGCGGGTCAAGCTCGCGCAGGACATGCTCGCAGCCTCCGAGATGAACGTTGGCCGTTACTGGCAGAAAAAGGGTAATTACCTCGCCGCTGTGAACCGGTTCAAGACCGTGGTCACCGACTATCAGCAGACCGCCCATGTCGAGGAAGCGCTTATGCGGCTGACGGAATGCTACCTGGCGCTTGGCATTACGAGCGAAGCCCAGACGGCCGCAGCGATACTCGGCCACAACTTCCCGGATAGCCAGTGGTATAAGGACGCTTACGCGTTGCTTCAGCAGGGCGGCGCCACGCCACAGGAGGACTCGGGCTCCTGGATGAGCCGGTCCTGGAAGAAAGTTACCAGCGTCGCGGGTTAGTACGAAGGGGAAGTGCTCCACACGGCGCGCGTTACCCCTCACCCCAGCCCTCTCCCAATGGGAGAGGGAGTCCCGTCGCAGGGGTTGAGAAGGCGTCCCCTCTCCCATTGGGAGAGGGACAGGGTGGGTAATGCCCTATGACTATGTCTCCCCCTTCTGGAACTTGCGGCCGCGCTTTCAGCATTACCGCTGTTCCGGGCGCGCGAATTGCTTAAGAGAGCGCTATGCTTGCCGCTCTGTCGATCCGCGATATTGTATTGATCGATAAGCTCGATCTGAGCTTTGCCGCGGGGCTGACCGTTTTCACGGGCGAGACCGGCGCGGGCAAATCGATCATTCTCGATGCCTTGAGCCTTGCGCTGGGCGTGCGCGGTGATGGCGGCCTCGTGCGGAAGGGCACGCAATCCGCAAGCGTCACCGCCTGTTTCGATCTGCCGCCGGGTCATCCCGCAGCGGGCATGCTTGCCGCCCAGGACCCGGACGAGGGCGAATCTCTCATCTTGCGCCGGGTCCAGTTCGCCGATGGCAAAACCAAGGCATTCATCAACGACCGCCCGGTTTCGACCGCGCTGCTGCGCGAGCTTGGCCGGAAACTTGTGGAAATCCACGGCCAGCACGACGAGCGGGCGCTGCTCGACCCATCCACCCATCGCCATCTTCTCGATCAGTTCGGCGGGCTTCTGCCGGACGTCCGCGAGGTCGCGCAATTGTGGGACCGCTGGCGCGAACTGGAGGGCAAAGCCAAAGAGCTCGCGCAAGCGCTGGAGCTGGCCGAGCGCGAGCGGGACTATCTCACGGCGGCCTGCGTGGAGTTGAACCAGCTTGCACCGCAGCCCGGAGAGGAGGAAGCCCTGGCGGGGAGGCGCGCAGCCATACTCACGTCGGCGAAGGTGCGCGACGACCTTGAAGCGGCTGCCGATGCGTTGTCCCCCCCTGGCTTTCCAGCCAACAAAATTTCCAGCGTTCTGCGCAGGCTCGAACGCCAGCCGAACCTTCCCGAAAACTTCAGGCCCATCCTGGCAGCGCTTGAGCGCGTCATGATCGAGGCAGAAGAAGCGCGCGCGCTCGTGGATGCGCAACTTCGCGCCAGCGGCGAGGACAATCCCGAGGCCATCGAGGAGCGGCTTTTCAAACTCCGCGCCATCGCCCGCAAGCACCGCGTTCCGGTGAGCGAGCTTCCCAAGGTGCACCAGCGCTTTCTCGAAGACCTGTCCAGGCTTGAGACCGGCGAAGAGGAGCTGGCCGCGGCGCGGAAAGAAGCCAGCGCCGCGGCATCGGCCTACGCCAAGGCCGCGGACGCGCTTAGCGAAAAAAGGCGTGCCGCCGCGACTTCGCTCGACCGCGCGGTGCAGAAGGAGCTGAAGCCGCTCAAGCTTGAAAAGGCGCGCTTCGTTACACATACTGAGGCGCTTGCGGAAGGCAAGGATGGCCTGGCCGGCGGGCCATCGGGGCGTGAAACGATTATGTTTTATGTTCAGACCAACCCGGGCGCCAAACCCGGCGCGCTGATGAAAGTGGCCTCGGGCGGCGAGTTGGCCCGCTTTCTGCTCGCGCTGAAGGTCGTGCTGGCGGAGAAAAACACCGCTCCCGTTCTGGTTTTCGATGAAATCGACACTGGCGTTGGCGGCGCGACCGCTTCGGCAATCGGCGAGCGGCTGATGCGGCTCGGCGGCAAGGCCCAGGTGCTGGCGGTAACGCATTCCCCGCAAGTAGCGGCGCACGCGGACGGGCATTTCCGTCTTTATAAGACCGCGCGCGGCGAGGGCGAGGATGCCCGGGTGGAAACCTGCGCGGAGGCGCTCGACGGCGCCGGCCGGCAGGAGGAAATCGCGCGCATGCTGGCCGGCAAGAAGATCACCGAAGAAGCGCGCGCCGCCGCCGGGCAATTGATTGGAGCCAAGCATGAAGTTGGGTGAGAGCAAACCGCGAATCTCTTCGCGCATTACCCCTCATCCTGTCCTTCTCCCAATGGGAGAAGGGACCCCTGAACTACCCGCAGCGAGAGTTCTAGCGTTCCCTCTCCCATTGGGAGAGGGACAGGGTGAGGGGTGTTGCCGCCGGTATTTGTGCGGGACGGTATCGTGATGGGAGACGGATTTGTTTCGAGATCGGAGCCGAAGCCAGTGGAGGAACTGACCGAGGCCCAGGCCAAATCAGAGCACGAATTTCTCGTGCGCGAGCTGGGGCGGCACGACCGGCTCTATTACCAGGAAGACCAGCCGGAAATCTCTGACGCCGAATACGACCACCTCCGGCAGCGCATAGTGGCGCTGGAGCAGCGCTTTCCAAGCCTCGTCAGCGAGACAAGCCCCACGCAGAAGGTCGGCGCGCCGCCTGCCGCGAAATTCGCCAAGGTCCGCCACGCCGTGCGCATGCTCTCGCTCAGCAACGTCTTCACGGACGAGGAGGCGCGCGATTTCGTCGGCCGCGTCCGCCGCTTCTTGAAGCTCGACGCCGCCACGCCGCTCGATGTCACCGCCGAGATGAAAATCGACGGGCTTTCCGTTTCGCTGCGCTACGAGCGCGGAGAGCTGGTGGTTGCCGCCACGCGCGGCGACGGCAGCGAGGGCGAGGACGTTACCGCCAATGTGCGCACCATCGCGGACATTCCTGCGCGGCTGAAGGACGGGAACCTGCCCGATGTCTTCGAGGTGCGCGGGGAAGTCTATATGTGCCACGCCGATTTCGCCGCGCTCAATGAGCGGCAGGCGGAAAAGGGCGGCAAGCCCTTCGCCAATCCGCGCAACGCCGCCGCCGGCTCGCTGCGCCAGCTCGACCCTTCGATCACCGCCTCCCGGCCCCTGCGCTTCTTCCCCTGGGGCTGGGGCGAGGCCAGTGCCTTGCCCGCGCAGACCAACCACCAGGTGCTCGAAGCTATCGCAGGCTGGGGCTTTCCGGTGCCTCCGATAAGGCTCTGCAAGACCGAAGACGAGATGCTCGCGGCCTATCGCGAGATCGAGCTTAACCGCCCTGGCCTCGGTTTCGACATCGACGGCGTGGTCTACAAGGTGGACCGGCTCGATTTGCAGGAGCGGCTGGGGTTCGTTTCGCGCACGCCGCGCTGGGCCACGGCGCACAAGTTCTCGGCCGAGAAGGCAACCGCGATCCTGCGCGGCATCGAAATCCAGGTCGGCCGCACGGGGGCGATGACGCCTGTTGCGAAGCTGGAGCCTGTCACCGTTGGCGGCGTGGTCGTGCAGAATGCGACGCTGCACAACGAAGACGAGATTGCGCGCAAGGACATTCGCATCGGCGACACCGTGATTGTGCAGCGCGCCGGCGACGTGATCCCGCAAATCCTGGGCGTGGTCCTGGAGAAGCGGCAGCCCAACGCGGCGCCCTTTGTCTTTCCGTCCACCTGCCCGGTATGCGAAAGCCACGCCGTGCGCGACATCAACGAGAAGACCGGCAAAGTCGACGCGGTGCGCCGTTGCACTGGCGGCCTCATCTGCCCGGCGCAGGCGGTGGAGCGTTTGCGGCACTTCGTTTCCCGCCACGCCTTCGATATCGAAGGGCTCGGCGAGAAGCACATCCAGGCGTTTTTCGACGAAGGCCGCATCCGCGCGCCGGCCGATATCTTCACGCTCCAGGCGCGCGATGGCGTCTCGCTGCCGCCGCTGGCAGAAAAAGAAGGCTGGGGGCCGCAATCCGCCTCGAACCTGTTCGCGGCCATCGAGGCACGGCGCACGATCTCGCTCGAACGGTTCATTTTCGCGCTGGGCATCCGGCATGTGGGCGAAACCACCGCGCGGCTCCTGGCCAAGACCTTTGGATCGCTGGCGGAATTCGAGCGCGCGATGGAGGAGCCCGGCGCGGTGGAGCGGCTGAACGACATCGGCGGCATCGGCGATGTGGTGGCGCAATCCATCGCCGATTTCTTCGATGAGCCGCACAATCGGGAGGTCGTCGCCGGGCTGATGCGCGAGTTGACCGTCGAGGATTACAAATCCGACGTGGTGGCGTCGAAGCTCGCCGGCGCGACGGTGGTTTTCACCGGCAAGCTCGAAAGGCTCACGCGCGATGAGGCCAAGGCGCAGGCCGAGCGGCTTGGCGCGAAAGTCGCGGGCTCGGTCTCTAAGAGCACGCTCTACCTTGTGGCCGGCCCCGGCGCCGGCTCGAAGCTCAAAAAGGCCGAGGAGCTAGGCGTGAAGGTCCTCTCCGAGGACGATTGGTTCGACCTCGTGAGCGCGGCTTAATTGGTTCATGCCAGACCGGTCGATTGCTTCAGCAAAAGACCCCCTCATCCTGTCCTTCTCCCCAAGGGGAGAAGGGACGCCTGCACCAGAGAGATCGCAGCGAACTCCCTCTCCCCTTGGGGAGAGGGTTGGGGTGAGGGGGGCTTTGTGAAGCAATCGGCCGGATCCGGTATAACGTTGCCGCCGAGAGGACTTGAATCGCCGTCTGTTTCTTCCGCTTAGACCGAACTTCCGAGGCAGCGAATGCATAAGTCATTGATCCATCGAGAGAAGATGGCTTAACGACTTATCGGCTCTGCCTACACGGTGAGCGGAACCTGCAGTTTGGCGAAGACCTCCTGCTGAATGGGGGTTGGACTTGCGAGCATGATGGCCTGCGGTGCATTCCCCATGCGGACCGTGTTGCGGGTGAGGGTTGCCAGGTCCTGCAACAGGGTGCGGAAGCTATGTACGGGAAGGCCATCGGCGGTCTTGCGCGAGGCTGCCTTGGCTTTGGCTGCGGTGGAGACTTTGGCGGGCGCCACGGGCGAGGAGCGTGCCTTGCCGGCATTTTCCTTATCGTGATCCTCGAAGAGTAACGGCGCCAAAGCCTTGCGCATGTGCCAGACCAGGTAATAGGCGAGCATGCACAAGAAGACATGGGCGCGCACCCGTCCGGCGAGACGGTGGTGAAGGGGGCGGACTTCGAGGACCACGGTCTTCATGGAGCGGAAGGCGCGTTCCACTTGGGCCAGGCTCTTATAGACCGAGACAACGGCAGCGGCGCCGAGCGTTTCAGCCGGGACGCTGGTCCTCAGCACATAAAAGCCGTCAAGGGCGGCTTCCTTTTGGATCGAGGCCTCGTTGCGGGTGTAAGTGAAGGATGCATCGGCGATGGTCAGCTCGAAGTGCTTGGCCATCTTGCGCTTGCCAAGTACGGCGCCAACCTTCAAGCCGATTTTGTCCGCGCCCTGCAACGGCGCGCGCCCGCGCTTTACGCTGGCCGCGATGCGGGCTAAATCCGCCTCGGTGGCGGCAAGCAGCTCCTCGCGTTTGCGGGCGCGTTCGGCGGCCAGGGCTTTGTTGCGGCAGACAATCAGCCGCTCGCCGGGGTAATCCGGCGAGGCGATCTCCGCACGAGTGAGCGCTTGCCGCTCACGATAAACGTTCGCTCTGTCGCGTTCGTCGAAGAGCGAGAGCTGCAACGGGCCATTGTCCGCCGCCAGAGCCTGGATGGCAGGCGCCCGCAACGCCGTTAGCCAGTCGAGACCGGCAGGGGCGAGGTCTTCCCCGATCCTTGCCTCGGTAATCATGCCGCGATCGCCCACGAGCACCACGCGGGATAAGCCAAAGCGTTCTTTCAGTTTGGTGACTTGCGCCGCCAAGGTTGAAGGATCGCCCGTGTTGCCGTCGAACACCTCCACCGCAACCGGACAGCCATCGGCGGCACAGAGCAGGCCGAAGACGATTTGCAGCTTGTCCTTTTTGCCGTCGCGGCTGTAGCCGAAGCGCCCAAGCTCGCAGTGGCTGCCTTCGAGATAGCTCGACGTTAGATCGTAAAGAACCAGGCAGCCGTCGCGTAGATGCCGCTTGGCCAGGGTTTTCTCGATCTTGGGCTGCGCCTCGCCAAGCAGATCGAGCGCAGCGTAAAGCTCGTCCTCGTCCACAGCCCCCAGTTCCAGCACCGCCCCCAGCGAATGGGCAGCGGTAGCGTCGCTCAACTGACGCGCCGTTGCGAGCTTGGCCGCAGGCTCGATGACCCGCGCCACGATCATGGCCAGTGCAAGCTCCGCGAGCCGTGACGGCAAACCCCGCAAGAGCTTGTGGAGGCCAAGCTTCCTCGCCATGCCCAAAATGGCAGCCACATGGCCGTGCGGCAGCGAGCGTTCGATGCGAAGCTCGTCCGCTGACACGACGGCGGTCTCGCCCTTCAGCACCCTGCGTAACGCTTCGACCTTGGCATCAGGCCAGTCCGTGAGATTGGCGAGCGTACGCGTCTTCACCCTGCTGCCGTCGCGATAGCTCTCGCGCAGCAAAACGGCAGGCGGGGAGGAGCGGTTGGGGACCCTTGTCACGTACATGAGATACGCATCTCATGATTTGCGCTGCTACGCAATGAAAAATACGTTGTTTACATGCCTACAAAAATCGGCTGGAAACGCCGTTCTCCACAAAAAATCAAATGCTTGCCCGAAAATCGCGCCGGAAGTTCGGCTTAGAGGCGCGTGCGCCGGCTTGTAAGCGCCGTCATTGCGCGCCAAGCGAAGCAATCCAGGGCCGGGCTGCGGATTTTGCTGTGGATCGCGAAGCCGCTCTTGAAGCACGGGGCAGCGCTTCCGCCGCCTCCAAGGCGCTGACAAAGGAATAGGGCGGCCAAGGCCCGGTGAGCGCGACGCTCAACCCCAAAGCCGCGAAGGAGCCGCGGATGGCGTCCAGGGCGCGATGGAATCTGCCCTCGCCGGCGGACTCGACCAGATAAGCGGCGTTGAGCAGCATACACTGGCCGTTCGCGCAGGCCGTGGAAAGGCCGCGATAGCCGCGGATGTGGACGCTCCGCCTCGCCAGGGCATCGAGCCTTTGATGTACCTCTATCGCGTGCGCGGTCAGCATCCGTTGCGCCTGCGCCTCCACGGCCAATTTCAGCTTCTTGCGGATGAAATAGGCCTTGCCGTCCGGGGCCGAAGCCAGCTCTTCCCGCAGGGGCGCCAGCGAAGGCGCGGACCCCGCGGCCGCACGCGCGATGCTGGGATCGCCCGACAGCTTCAGGCCCCATTCGCGGCATCCGGCAACCCGGTCCAACGTTTCTTCCAGCATCGCCGAATTCCGTTCGATAAGAGTGGCAAGGCTATCGAGGCTCCGCACCACCGTCCCGAACTTCGAGGGAGCCAGCGGCACGCGATTGGCCAATTCCGTCAGCACCCGGTGATGGGCCACGGCACGGCTTCTGGCCCACTCGCCTTCATTGAGCCCGGATTTCGGTGCCGCCGTCTCCGCTGGAAACGCGCTGACGATTGCCGCCAGGCCGCGAAACGGCACAAGCTCGACCGGGCGGCCGGGCACAACGCCCTCGCAGGCCGCAAGCGGCAAAGCGCAATCGAAAGCCGTCCGCGCCACGCCGTAGACATAGATACGGTCGTCCGCCGCCAATACCGCCGCTCTCATGCCGCGCCCCTTTTCTGCTCCAGAGGGAGTTCGCTTCTCAGGCCGGCAATCTCAAGAACGACGGGTTCGTCCAGGCCGTCGCCGGGCCGCGAACGCTGTTGAGACTTGGCGCAGGCCAGCAGCAGCCGGTACGCTCTGCTCAATTCGTCCATGCGCTCACTGGACCCGCCGTCAGACGCGGGCAATTCCGGATGGTGCTCGCGGGCGAGGCGCCGAAACGCGGAAGCGATGTCTTTCTGCGTAAGCGGACCGGTAATTTCGAGAGCCTGCCTGGCCCTGGCGATTGCCTGCGCGCAAGGGAAGATCACTTGCAAGGTGGCAAAGCTGGCCGGCGGCAACGGGCCGGTGTGGCGGAATGTCAGCCGGCCGCCGGATTCCCGGTCGAGGCGTTCGAGTGCGGCCAGCAGTTGTCCGGCATCGGTTGGGGCGATCAGCACGGCCAGATTGGCGGCCTCCCGGTCGTCCGCCGGAGCATTGAAGGCAATATCCATTGCCACCGGCCTCAGCGCTTCGCCGAGCCGCTCGCGCATGGCGGAGCGCCGGCGTTCGAGCGCGGCTTTGACCAACTGGCCAAGCTTTACGGCGGCTTTGTTCCCGCCGTTTGGGGCTTCCCTCCGCACTTCGGCGATGGCGGGCTCGGCGGCTATGTCCGCGAAAACCGCTTCAGGCTGCCACAGCACCGCGATCTCCATCTGCATGCAGCCGCTGAACTCCGCCAGCAGACCCGTGAGCATGTCCCGCTGCTGCCGCATGAGGCTTCGAACCGCGGCTTCACTGGGGGCAACCGTACCGAACTTGACCGGCAGCACCGTCGCCCCAGTCATGGCCGTTTCGAGCACTTGCCGATGACCGAGGACTAGGCGCACGGCCTTTTCCCGCGAAAGCTCCTGAAAGCTTCCCGCTGGCGGTGCGCCGACAATGGCGCCGAGCCCGCCATGCTCCAATACGGTCACGCCGCCCTCGACGCCGTAAACTTGGGAGAGAGGCAGCCGGCAGGCACCTGCAACGCCGTAAAGATAGAGAGCTTGCGTCATTGGCTTTGTCCCGCGGTGCGCGCGGAGCCTGCCGCAAAATACTGCATGCGGACCTTCAAGCCGGAGGCAGCGCCAGCCCGGCTCTTGGACTTGGCCCCGAGGGCCTTGCGGAAAATCGCTTCGATATCGCCGGCGGAAAGCCCTTCGCTTTCCATGGCAAGCGGCCGTCCGCCGGAATCGGCAATATCCACAACTCCTATTGAATTCATCGCTTCGAATCCTCTCGCCTGGGGGGCCGCGCGGAAAATGAATAATTCTAAGATAACGCCAATGTCGCACCAAATGGTTGCGAATTATTGTAAGTAGCAACCTGTAGTGAGGCTTTTGTAACGGCTGCGCGCGGAGGCTTTCATGAGGCGTTTGCGCCACAGGGCGCACCAACCTGCCGGCGGAATATCCCGCAGGCCCGGATTCAACTGCCTTTTTGCCGCGCGTTGCCGCGCGCGTGAGGCTTGCCGCGAACGCCACGCTGTGCCACGTTAAGCACTGGAAAACTCAAGCCAGCGGGAGCTCAAGCTGGTTGGTGAGGGAGTAGCGCGGATGTACCTGAACCGGGCGGGACGGCACCGGCAGCTGCTTGCGGAATTTAGCAGCGGGCGGAGGCTGCTTCCGTGAGCACACCAGCCGAAGGTATCATTCGGATCGCGCTCTCTGCTGACGCTGGCAAGGGCGCCGCACGCATAGAGAACGCCCGTCCGCTTGGGCTAGCCAGCCGGTTCCAGGGCAAGAAGCCCGCCGAGGTGGCAAGCCTCGTTCCGCTCGTTTTCTCGATTTGCCGCGCCGCTCAATCCACCGCTTGCGCCGAAGCCATCGAGCACGCGCTTGGCAGCGGCGCGAGCGAGCGCACGAAAGCGATACGGTCGCTCCTTGTCCTGGGCGAAGCCGCGCGCGAGCACGCCCTGCAGGTGCTGCACGCTTGGCCGCATTGCGTGCACGCGCCGGAGCCCGCGCTGGCGTCCGCCTCGATCAAGCGGCTGCTTGTGCTGGACCGCGAGCTTGGCAAATCGGTCCAAGACGCATACGCAATCGATTTCGCCCGGCTGGACCACGCCATTTCGGAGCTAACGGCCATTCTCGGCGAGGCCATTTTCGGCGAAGTGCCCGATGAATGGCTCTTGCGGCGCGACAGCGAAGACCTCGCCTTTTGGGCACGCCGTAATGAAACGCTGGCCCAGACCATCTTCGAATATCTCGTTCAGACCGGCACGGCGGATGCCGGCGCGGCGGAGATCTCGCCGCTTCCAGCGATAAAGGCGGGAGACTTGCAGGCTATTCTGCTCGGCGGGAGCCCGGATGCTTTCGTTGCACAGCCGGAATGGGACGGGCTTCCCCGCGAGACGACGCCGCTCAGCCGGCTGGCGAAGCATCCCCTCATCGAATCCGTGAGAGCGCGCCATGGCTACGGCCTGATGGCCCGGCTTGCAGCCTGCCTCGCGGAGCTTGCGGAAATTCCGGGCCGGATGCGGGCGCTGGCTGGCTCACTTGCGGAGGCGGACCACGATGGCCCTACGCTGGGGCGCAATAGCGGCACGGGCCTGGGATTTGCCGAGGCCGCGCGCGGGCGGCTTATCCATGCCGTGGAAATCGCGGACGGCGTGGTGCAGCGCTATCGCATTCTGGCGCCCACGGAATGGAACTTCCACCCGCATGGCGCCGCGGCCAAGGGGCTTGCCAGCATCGCGGCTTTGCCTCCGGAGCGCCGCGAAGCCCTTGCACGCCTCTTCATAACCGCCGTGGACCCGTGCGTCGGCTACGAGCTGAGTTTGGCCTGATGCATGAAATGTCGATCTGCCTGAGCGTCGTGCAGGCCCTGAAGGAGCAAGCGAAGGTTCACTCCTACGAGCGTGTGAAGGCGGTATGGCTCGAAATCGGCCCGCTGGCGGGCGTGGAGCCGGAATCGCTGATGTTCTGCTTCGACGCGGTGGCGCAGGGGACGCTCGCGGAGGGCGCACGGCTTGAAATTATTCAGACACCGGTTGTAGCTTGGTGTATGACTTGCAGCAAGAATGTGAGCCTCGGGAGCCGTTTCGATGGCTGTCCCGAGTGCGGAGGCCGCGAGCTGCAGATCACGGGCGGCAACGAGCTGAGAATAAAGTCGATGGAGGTTGAGTGAATGTGCGGAGTTTGCGGATGCGGAAAAGGCGAAGTACGCATTGAGGCCGGCGCTCAGCCGGCTAACGGAGCCGCAGCCGCTCACGATCACGCGGACGGCGGCCACGATCATGACCACGCGCACGCGCATGACCACGACCATGGCCACGATCACGGTCATCATCATGGCCATGACCATCATCATGAGCACGATGACGATCATGAGCAAGGCGACTCCCAATCGCGCGTGATCCAGGTTGAGCAGGACATTCTGAGCAAGAACAACGCCTATGCCGGCGTTAACCGCGCGCGCTTCAACGCCGCGGGCATCCTTGCCCTGAACCTGGTTTCGAGCCCCGGTTCCGGAAAGACCACCCTGCTCGTGAAAACCATCGAGCAGCTCAAGGGCGAGCTTCCGGTGGCCGTCATCGAGGGCGATCAGCAGACCTCGAACGACGCCGACCGCATCCGCGCCACAGGCGTCCCCGCTATTCAGATCAACACCGGCAAGGGCTGCCATCTCGATGCGCATATGGTGGGCCACGCGGCCGATCATTTGCAGCCGGCGCCGGGCTCGGTGGTGTTCATCGAGAACGTCGGCAATCTCGTCTGCCCCGCGGCGTTCGATTTGGGCGAGGCGCACCGCGTGGTTGTGCTGTCGGTGACGGAGGGCGAGGACAAGCCGCTCAAATACCCTGATATGGTTGCAAGCTCGCAGGTCATGCTGATCTCGAAGATCGACCTCTTGCCGCATATCGATTTCGATGTGGCGGCGCTCGTTGCCAACGCGAGGAAGATCAATCCCGGCATCAAGGTGCTGAAGGTTTCGGCGCGCACCGGCGAAGGCATGGACGCGTGGGCGAATTTCATCCGCTCCGCGCGGGCACTCGCGCTGACCGGCCGCGAGGACCTCGAAGCGCGAGCTTGAAGCTGATGGCTTGCTGGTCCAAGAATCCGTGCTCCGTACAACGCACATTACCCCTCACCCCAGCCCTCTCCCAATGGGAGAGGGAGCCCCGTCGCAGCCATTGTTAGGGCGTCCCCTCTCCCATTGGGAGAGGGACAGGGTGAGGGGTAACGCCCCATGGCTATGGCACGTCCTTCCGATAACGGGCACTAGATGACCGGCAGCAACGGAGCCAGCCAGGGCATTTCCATCCGCGTGCGCGGGCTCGTGCAGGGCGTGGGCTTCAGGCCCACGGTTTGGAGGCTCGCCCAGCGCTTCGGCCTGTCCGGCGAAGTGCTGAACGACGGCGAAGGCGTGCTTATTCGCGCCTGGGGGCCGGCCGTGGCGCTGGCGGAGTTCGAACTTGCGCTGTCCTCCGAAGCGCCGCCCTTGGCCCGCATCGACGCCATCGAATGCACGCCGCTCGAAACCGCCTTCGATGGCGCCGGCTTCCGGATCGTCGAAAGCCAGCGCGGCGCGGTCAGAACCGGCATCGCCGCCGACGCCGCAACCTGCCCCGCCTGCCTCGCCGATATCCGCGACCCCGCCAATCGCCGCCACCGCTATCCCTTCACCAATTGCACGAATTGCGGGCCGAGGCTTTCGATTGTCCGCGCGATCCCCTACGACCGCGCCACCACGAGCATGGCGAAGTTCGCGATGTGCCCGGCATGCCTTGCGGAATACCGCGATCCCGCCGGCCGCCGCTTTCACGCGCAGCCCAATGCTTGCCCCGAATGCGGCCCGAAGGTTTGGCTTGAGGGCGCCGGGGGCGCGCTCGCGGACATTTCCGCCTATCGTGACGCGGTAGAGGCCGCCGCAACCCTCATTGCTGCCGGGGAGATCGTCGCGATCAAGGGCATCGGCGGATTTCATCTGGCTTGCGATGCCTGCAACGCGGAGGCGGTTGCACGGCTGCGCGAGCGCAAGGCGCGTTATGGCAAGCCATTCGCTCTGATGGCGCGGGACCTTGAGGTGATCGCGGAGTATGCCGAGCTTGGCGAAGCGGAGCGGGCGCTGCTATCCGGCGTGGCCGCGCCTATCGTGATTTTGAAGTGCAAGCCCAGCCGGTTAGCACCGGATGGCGGAACGAACGAGCGAATCTCCCCTCACCCTGTCCCTCTCCCCCTGGGAGAGGGGACCCTTGAATGGTACTCGGAGCGTGCCGCACCGTCCCCTCTCCCATGGGGAGAGGGACAGGGTGAGGGGCGGGACGTTCGATCAGGGCAGGACCAAGCATCTAGCGCCCATGCGGCCCCGTTGGCCCCCGGCATCGCCCCCGGTCAATCGACGCTCGGCTTCATGCTGCCCTACACGCCGCTCCATCATCTCCTGATGGAAAACCTCGCGCGCCCCATCGTCCTCACCTCGGGCAACCGCAGCGACGAGCCGCAATGCATCGCCAATGACGAAGCCCGCGAGCGGCTGGCCAGCATCGCCGATTATTTCCTGATGCATGACCGCGATATCGTGAACCGCCTCGACGATAGCGTCGCGCGGGTTATGGCGGGCAAGCCGCGCATGCTGCGCCGCGCACGGGGCTACGCGCCAACGCCGCTCCCGCTGCCGCCCGGTTTCGAGAATGCGCCCGCCATCCTCGCCATGGGGGCCGAGCTGAAGTCCACCTTTTGCCTGCTCAAGGACGGGCAAGCCATCGTCTCGCAGCACATGGGCGACCTGGAGGAAGCGGCAACGCACGCCGATTACCGGCGCAATTTGGAGCTTTACCGGAACCTGTTCCGCTTCGAGCCGCAGCTTGTCGCGGTGGATGCCCATCCCGATTACATCTCCACCAAATGGGGCCGTGCGCTAGCGCTGGAGAAAGGCCTGACCGCGATAAGCGTGCAGCACCATCATGCCCACATCGCCGCCGCACTTGGCGAATGCGGCGTGCCCATTTCCGCCCCGCCCGTGCTCGGCATCGCGCTCGACGGCCTTGGCTTGAGCGAGGACGCGGAGCTTTGGGGCGGCGAGTTCCTGCTCGCGGATTACCGCTCCTGCCGGCGGCTGGCCCGTTTCGCGCCCGCGGCCCTAATCGGTGGCGCCAAAGCCATGCGCGAGCCCTGGCGCAACACGCTCGCGCATCTGCACGCCTTCCTTGGCTGGGAGAACGTGCGGGCGCGCCATGCTGGGCTTGAGGTGGTTAAGCGCCTGGAGCGGAAGCCCGTCGAAACCTGCCTGCGCATGATGGAGCGTGGCGTCAACTCGCCGTCCTCGTCCTCGGCCGGCCGCCTTTTCGATGCTGCCGGCGCCGCGCTGGGGCTTTGCTTCGACGCCGCCTCCTACGAAGGGCAGGCGGCCATTGAGCTGGAGGCGCTGGCGGAAGGCGCGATGGCCGGGGCGGGCACAGGCTACGGCGCGGCCTTGCTTCCGGGGGAGCCCGCACAGCTCGGCTGGACGCCGCTTTGGACCGCGATTTTGCAAGACCTCGCCGCCGGAACGGATCGGGCCATCATCGCCGCCCGCTTTCATCGCGGCCTCATGGAAACGGTCGCCGCAACGGCCTATTCGCTCGCGCAGGACCATGGCTGCGAGGCCGCCGTTCTCACCGGCGGCGTGTTCCAGAATAAGCTCTTGCTCGAAGGCGTAAGCGAGCGGCTCGCCGGCCTCGGCCTCAAAGCCATCGCGCCTGCCGCCTTCCCCGCCAACGACGGCGGCGTTTCGCTGGGCCAAGCCTTGATCGCCGCCGCCCGGCAGTCAAGCTAAGCGGAGAGCCGGCCGTGAACAGACCGTTATCGCCGTAGCGGGCGCCGGCATGGTTAATGCGCGGATGGTAAACGCGCCGGCCTCATGTTTTCGCCGCCGTCTTTTTGCGAATCTTTTCCCGTTTTGGGCCGGATTTCACGATTTCAGAATCCGCTTAAATATACGCGCAGATTTAATCTTAACCATGAAACGGTGCATTTGGCCTTGGCGAGCACTGCGCAACGCCTCGCAATTACACAGTCGTATCATCCACTTAGGCTAAGCTTAAGATTCTGGAAAAGCATTCGCGCTATATTGAAAGCATGAACGGGGCGGCGGCAAACGCGCAATTTGGGCTCAAAGGGTCAAGGAATGCGGTTAACAGGGATTTAACCGGAGCCGCCGCAGCGCAAAGTTCGAAGGGGTGGCGCACGCCCCCGGAACGCTACTATAATCGCTGGCCGTGCAGAACTTTGCGCGGAACAAGGAGTTTATGGCGCCATGCAAACCGTAGCTGAACAAAACGCAGACGCGCTCGCAACCGGTTTCCGGATCGGCGCGATCCGGGGCGCCTCGACCGCCGAGATACAGAAGCTTCTCGCGCGCTTCGCGGAGCGGCGCATTCAGGAAGGCTTGCGCGTCGCTGGCGTCATCGAGGAGCCCGCGGGTGGCGTGGACTGCGGCGTTTGCGACTCGCTGATTTTGCGCGATACGGCCGGCAGCACGATCATTCCGATTACGCAAAACCTCGGGCCAGGATCGAGCGCCTGCAAGCTCGACTCCGCCGGCCTTGCCGCGGGCTGCCAGGCTGTCGTGGCCGCCATCGAGCAGGGCGCGGATGTGGTGGTGCTGAGCAAATACGGGAAGATCGAGGCGGAAGGTGAAGGCCTGCTGGATGCCTTCCGGGCGGCGGCCGAGGCGGGCGTGCCTTGCCTCACCGGCGTAAAGCCTTCCTTCGCGGAGCCCTTCCTCGATTATGCCGGCGGCTATTCGCAATGGGTCGAGCCTGACGAGGCCGCGCTCGAACGCTGGTGGGCCGGCCGCGATAAGGGCTGATCGCCCTTCGAGGCTTACTGTAGCAGATGCCTCGCCACGAGCAGCGCCACCATGAGGGTTGTCAATGCGGCAAACAAGGTCGCAATGCCCCGCATCAGCTTATATTGGGTGCCCCAGATCCATGCCGCTATCGTGAAGAGGTCCAGGACCACGAGCAGGCCGATAATGTCGTTGGCATCGAGGTCAATCGCATGGAAGATCATGTCGAAAATAGCCGCCGAGAAAAAGACGATGGCATAGCCGCCGGCCGCGAGGCCAATATCGAAGTTGACTGTCGCGGGCTTTTTGGGCGGTAGCGCCGCTTTGTCTTCCTCCTGGAAGAAGTAGACATCCTTGGCCTTATCGCCCTCGGCCTCGAAGTCGACCCGGTCGTTCCGCCGCGGCGCCCGGCTTTCATGCCAATCGGCCTTCCGGAACGGAAACATCTTGCCGTCCCCGGTCTTGATGATGCCGGTTGCGCTCTTGGGATCGTAATTGATGATGGTGCCGTCCATGCTTGCCGCCCTGCCGGCGCGTTGGAATTGGGGGCCGGAAACCGCACGGACCTTATCAGGGGCGACGCTCCGGCTCAAGATGCCCGAATTTCTCCTCACGAATCAGTCGATACTGGCAGTTCAGGGAAATAAGACCGGAGAATTCGATGAGGTTCGAGCTTGGAAGCCAGGTGAAGTGGAAGGACGCGAGCCAGATACGGCTAGGCTACAGAACTAAGGATATTGGGCGGATTGTAGGCGTTCACGAATATGCAACCCAAGATTTAGAGATCGATGTCGAGTTCGGCGACGGCGATGTCTTACACGGAGCCACGGGAAACTGGTTCGAGCGGGTGGAGTGTCCAGAAGACGAGGACTGATTTGGTGTGCCAGGATCGGCGGTGTAGGGGGGCGGGCTATACGCAGGGCATTACCCCTCACCCTAACCCTCTCCCAACGGGAGAGGGGATTCGCTCGCAGCCGTTGAGAGGGCGTCCCCTCTCCCATGGGGAGAGGGACAGGGTGAGGGGTGATTCCCTGCGTATAGCCCGCCCCCCTACACCGCCTCCGCCGAAGCCATATAATTCATGGCCAGGTCCGTTTCCGACAGGCTCCACTCGCCCCTTAACGGATTGAGCACGATCCCATTAAAGGAAAGGCGCCTAAACCCCGCCTCGCCGAGCGCCGCCTCCAGCTCTTCAGGCTTTATGAACTTTTTCCAATCATGAGTACCGGGAGGAACGAGCCCAAGCACACGCTCTGCCGCAAGAATGGCAAGGGCATAGGCTTTCGCTGTGCGGTTCAGAGTGGAAAGTATGAGAAGGCCGCCCGGCTTGCACAGGCTCCGGCAGGTCCTCAGGAAGGAGCCCACGTCCGCCACATGCTCCACCACCTCCGAGGCAACCACCGCATCGAACGTTTGACCTTCCCGCGCGACATCCTCCGCCGTGACGGTGCGGTAGGCGATGGAGAGGCCCGAACCTTGCGCATGCGCTTTTGCGATGCCGGCGGACTCCTCGATAGGGTCGATCCCGGTCACGCTCGCGCCCAGCCGCGTCATGGGCTCGGAAAGAATTCCGCCGCCGCAGCCGATATCGATAACGCTGAGGCCATCGAGCGGCCGGAACGCCGTCCCCTGCCCCGGACGCCACCGCTTAACCTCTTCAACTATAAAGGCAAGCCGCGCCGGGTTGATGGCATGAAGCGCGCGAAACGTGCCCCGCTCATCCCACCATTCGCTAGCCATGCGCTCGAAGCGCCGCAACTCTTCTTCGTCCAAGGATGGACTTCGCCGTGTTTCTGCCTCAATCTCCATCGATGGCCTTCCTGCTTTCCCAGTGACGCCAAACCTGCCAGGTCCGGCTTCTTAACCCCACTCTTGCGCGCATAGCTACGAACAAATGCTCCTCGTCATGAAGTTTGGCGGAACGTCCGTCGCCGATATCGAACGTATCCGTAATTCCGCGCGGCATGTGAAGCGCGAGGTGGACGCCGGCAACCGGGTCGCGGTTGTGGTGTCCGCGATGGCCGGGCACACAAACCAGCTCGTGGCCTGGACGCGCGAAGCCTGTCCGCAATACGACCCGCGGGAATACGATGCCGTGGTCTCGTCCGGCGAGCAGATCACCGCCGGGCTGATGGCGATCATTCTGCAATCCATGGGCATCCCTGCCCGTTCCTGGCAAGGCTGGCAGATCCCGCTCATAACGGACGGCAGCCATGGCGTGGCGCGCATTGACCGCATCGAGGGCGAGGCGCTGCTCAAGCGCCTGAACGAAGGCGAGGTTGGGGTTGTCGCCGGTTTCCAGGGCGTCAGCGCGGACAACCGGATCGCAACGCTGGGCCGCGGCGGCTCCGATACCAGCGCGGTCGCGCTGGCGGCGGCGCTCAAAGCGGACCGCTGCGACATTTACACGGATGTCGATGGCGTTTACACAACAGATCCACGCATCGTGCCGGGCGCCCGGCGGCTTTCGCGTGTTTCCTACGAGGAAATGCTGGAGATGGCGTCGCTTGGCGCCAAAGTGCTGCAGACGCGCTCCGTGGAGCTTGCCATGGCTCGCGGGGTGCGTGTACAAGTACGTTCTAGCTTCGACACTCCCGGAGGTCTGCGAGCCTGCGCGAGCCGGGCTGGCCGAGAAGCGTGGAACGCTCGTTTGCGATGAGACGGATATGTTAGAGCATCACATCGTCAGCGGTATCGCCTACGCCAAGGACGAAGCCAAGATCATGGTCCTCAAGATCGAGGACAAGCCGGGCGTGGCCGCGAGCATTTTCATGCCGCTGGCGGATGCGAACATCAACGTGGACATGATCGTCCAGAACATCTCGGAGGACGGCCGGACCACGGACCTCACATTTACGGTCGCCGCCGCGGAGCTGCCGCGTGCGCTGCAAGTGCTGCGCGACCGTCAGGACTCGATCCGTTTCAGCGAAATGCGCGGCGACACGGACGTTGTGAAAGTATCGGTGATCGGTGTAGGCATGCGAAGCCACGCGGGCGTGGCGGCCAAAATGTTTCACGCGCTGGCGGAGAAACAAATAAACATCCAGGCCATATCAACGTCGGAAATCAAAATTAGCGTGCTCGTGAGTGCGGCCCATACGGAGGCGGCCGTCAAAACGCTGCATAGCCTTTTCGGCTTGGACCAATCTTAGAGCTGGCAATTAGAACAGAAGGCGCTCGAAGGACTTAGAGCGCCCTGCCCTATAACGACAGGGACATGGGACCGGGGAAATGCCCTGGACAGAACGCGCACCTTGGGTGTTGATCCGGCAGCTTCGGGCGATAATGGCGAGTGCGTCAGAGCCTCAAGCCAAGCTGGATAATATTGTCAAAGTCATCGCCTCGAACATGATTGCCGAGGTGAGTTCGATCTATGTCCGGCTTCCCGACGACAGCCTTGAGCTGTTCGCAACGGAAGGCTTGCGCAAAGAGGCGGTCCATGCCCTGCGCATGAAGAAGGGCGAGGGCCTTGTCGGCCTCATCGCCGATTGGGGCGAGCCGATCAACCTCACCGACGCTCAGAAGCACCCCAACTACTCCTACAAGCCGGAGACGGGCGAGGAGGTCTACCATTCCTTCCTCGGCGTGCCGATGGTGCGCGACCGCAGGACGATTGGCGTGCTGACCGTCCAGAACAAGATCGAGCGCCGCTACACCGACGAGGAAGTCGAGGCCCTGGAAACGACCGCGATGGTGCTGGCGGAGATGATCGCGTCGGGCAACTTCGGGGGCGCGGCCGTATCCGCCGCGGACCGCCGGGAAGCTTCCATCACGCTGACGGGCACGCCGCTGAACGACGGGCTGGCGCTTGGGCATATCGCGCTCCACGATCCGCGCCCCCAGGTTCTCAAATTCTTCGCCGACAACATCCCCGCCGAGCTCAAGCGCCTGGACGAGGCCCTTTTGCGGCTTCGGGAGGACATCAACCGCCTGCTCGTCAACGATGAAATGTCGAACGACGAGCATAAGGAAATCATCGAAACGGTGCAGATGCTCGCCCACGACCGCGGCTGGGCGCGGCGCATGCGCGAGGCCGTCTCGGCTGGGCTGACGGCGGAAGCCGCGGTCGAGCGCGTGCAGCAGAACACCCGCACGCAACTGATGAAGAATGCCGACAGCTTCTGGCGCGAGCGCAGTCACGATCTGGACGACCTCGCCAACAGGATGCTGCGCATTCTGCACGGCCACGATCCTGCCGCGACCATGAACCGGCTTCCGAACGATGCCATTCTGGTTGCGCGCAACATGGGCGCCGCGGAACTGCTCGGTCACGATCCCAAGAAGCTGCGCGGCCTCGTGATCGAGGAGGGCGGGGCCACCGCGCATGTCGCCATCGTGGCGCGCTCCTTCAATCTGCCCGTGCTCTGCCAGGTTGCCGACGCCACAACCGCAGGCGACCACGGCAATCCCGCCATTTTGGACACCGGCACCGGCCAGCTCCACATCCGGCCGTCGCTGGAGCTGATCCGCGCCTATGCCGACAAGGCGCGCTTCAGGGCGCGGCGGCAGGCGCGGTTCTCCAGGCTCCGGAACGTGCCGCCGGTCACGAAGGATGGCGAGCGCATTTCGCTCAACATGAATGCCGGCCTGCTCGTCGATCTGCCGCACCTTTATCAGAGCGGCGCGGACGGCATCGGCCTTTACCGGACCGAGCTGCAATTCATGGTCGCGTCCAGGTTCCCCAGGATGAGCGAGCAGCAGGCGGCCTATTCGCGCGTGCTGGACGATGCTCAAGGGCGCCGGGTCGTGTTCCGCTCGCTCGATATCGGCGGCGACAAGGTTCTGCCTTACCTCAAGAAGGTCAAAGAGGAAAATCCGGCGCTCGGCTGGCGTGCCATCCGTATGTCGCTCGACCGGCCGGGGCTGTTCCGCACGCAGACCCGCGCGCTGCTCCGGGCGGCGGCGGGGCGCGAGCTTTCGCTCATGCTGCCATTCATCGCGGATATCTCCGAGTTCCTGGCGGCGAAGGAGCTTATCGCCCTGGAGATCGCGCACGCCGTAAAGCATGGCCACCAGTTGCCGGCCACGATCCGGGTCGGCGTCATGGTCGAGGTTCCCGCGATCGTCTATCAGCTCGATGCGCTGTTGCCGCTGGCCGACTTCATTTCGGTGGGCAGCAACGATCTGTTTCAGTTCTTCTTCGCGGCGGACCGGGAGAACGACCGGGTGGCGCGCCGCTTCGATTCCTTGTGTCCGCCCGCCTTGCGCCTGCTGAAAGAGATCGCCGATAAGGCGAAGGCGCATAAGGTCGATTTCGCGCTGTGCGGCGAGATGGCGGGGCGGCCCATCGAGGCGATGGCCCTGATCGCGCTTGGCTACCGCTCGATCTCCATGGCGCCTGCCTCCATCGGCCCGGTGAAAGCGATGGTGCTCTCGGCGAACGCGCAAAAGCTGAGCAAGGCCGTGGCTGAGCTTGTGGACGGGAATTGCCGTTACATCCGGCGCGAGCTTTCCGACTACGCTCACAAGGAAAACATCGACATTTAGTCGAGCTGAAGCCGCCCACGGCGGAACGAACGAGCGAATCTCCCCTCATCCTGTCCTTCTCTCCATGGGAGAAGGGACCCCTGAACTACCCGCAGCGACAATTCTACCTAAATCCGGCAGTTGACGTGACCATTTCCGCTTGAGAATCGTGCATTCTCAGGGACATGAGCCAAGATATGCCCCACCTTCCGGTTCACCCAGCGGGTGATCAACCGGCGATTGTACAAGACACCGCGTTGGCACCGGCAACGCTTGATACCTGGGCAGGCCCTGTGCGGGTTGAATGGGACCCCACGGCGCCGCTGACGCCCTATGGACAGCTCCCGTTCTTTATCGAATTTCTGAAGGTGGCTGGCCTGTTCGACGCGGCCGTGGCCGATTGCCCGCTCGCCTATACAAGCCCGAACGCGCCGGATAAACGCGACGTACTTGGCACAACGATGCTGTCCGTCCTGGTTGGACACAAGCGCTACGCGCACATCACGGCGCTGCGGAACGACGGTGTGTTGCCCGGGCTGCTGGGCATGGACAAGATCGTCAGCGAGGATGCGGTCCGCCGCGGCTTCAAGGCCATCCCAGAGGATGAAGGCAGGGAATGGCTGCAGCACCATCTCGATTACTGCACGGCGCCGCTGCTGGCCGAGCCATGGGCAATGGATACGGATTCGACGGTCAAGCCGCTCTACGGCCACCAGGAAGGGGCCGTGCTTGGCTATAACCCCAAGAAACCGGGCCGGCCCAGCCATGTCTACCACACCTATACGCTGGCCGGCTTGCGGCTGGTGCTTGATGTGGACGTGGCGCCAGGCAACGAGCATGCATCGAAGCATGCCGCAGCCGGACTGTGGGCGCTCTTGGATCGCATTCCGCGCGACTGCGGCCGGCATTTTTACGCGGCGATAGCGGCTTCGGCACGGAGGCGGTGATGAGCGGAGCCGAACAGAGAGGGCTGCCCTACTTGTTCAAACTGCGCCTGACCGCCAACGTCAAGAAGCTGATCAAGAAGACTTTTCTCAAAGGCGATTGGACCGATGCAGGCCAAGGGTGGCAGGGGCGCGAGGACACGCTGCGGCTGGAAGGCTGGAGCCGTCAGCGCTGGGTGGTCATCCTGCGCCGCCGGCTGAAGGAGGGCATGGCCATCGCTGGACGCAATGACAACAGTCAGCTGTCCCTCGGCTTCATCGAGATCGGGCCGGACGCGGAGGCCTACGAATACGGCGTGCTGGTCACCTCCCTTGAGGAGGAGGTTCTGGCGCTCGCCCAGCTCTATCGCGACCGGGCGGACAGCGAAAATCCCTTCGACGAACTGAAAAACCAGTGGGGCTGGGCAGGCTTCACCACCCGCGATCTGCCTCGCTGCCAGCTCATGGCCCGCTTCATCGCGCTCGTCTACAACTGGTGGAACTTGTTCGTGCGGCTCGCCGAACCGGACAAACACTTGGAAGCCATCACCAGCCGGCCGCTGCTGCTGTCCGCCATCGCGGAGCGCAGCCGCCACGCCAGGCAAACCACGCTGCGTGTGGCCAGTTCGCACGCCAAGGCCGGATGGGCGGCGAGCGTGCTCTCGGACATTGCCCGCTTCCTGCGTGAGCTTATTCAAAATGCGGAGCAGTTGAACGCATACCAGCGCTGGTGCCGAATCCTCTCCCACGCTGCCCGGTCTTGGCTCGGCGGGCGCCAGCTGCGCGCTCCGCCGCGTCTCATGGCGCCGGCCTGACCGGCAGAGCCTACATCAATAGGTTGAGCAGCCACTTCGAATTTGCGAGGTGTGGAGGTCAACTGCCGTTTTTAGGTTCTAGGGTCCCCTCTCCCCTCCCCGCATCCGCTTGCGGATGCGGAGACTCGAGCGGCAAGCTCGCCAAGGCGAGCTTGTTGGGAGAGGGACAGGGTGAGGGGCGTGACCGGCGTTATGTCCGCCGCCCCTGGCACCCATCTATACGCCTACTCCTTCGGCAGCGGCTTGCAATCGTCGCGCAGCACGACGTAGATCGCGGGGATGACCAGCACCGTCAGCAGGGTCGAGGAGGCGAGTCCGAACAGGAGCGAGATTGCCAAGCCCTGGAAGATCGGGTCGCTGAGGATCACGATGGCGCCGATCATGGCGGCCAGCGCCGTCAGCAGAATCGGCTTGAACCGGATCGCGCCCGCGTCCAGCAGCACCTGCCGCAAGGGCGTTTCGGCATCCCGTCTTTCGCGGATGAAATCGACCAGGAGGATCGAGTTCCGCACGATGATGCCCGCCAGCGCGATGAAGCCGATCATCGAGGTTGCGGTGAACGGTGCGCCGAACATCCAATGCCCCAGCATTATGCCGATCAGCGTCAGCGGAACCGGCGTCAAGATCACCAGCGGCAGCTTGAACGAGCCGAACTGCCCGACCACGATGAAGTATATGCCCAGAATGGCGATTGCGAAGGCCGCGCCCATGTCCCGGAAGGTGACATAGGTTACTTCCCACTCGCCGTCCCAAAGCAGCGTTGGCTTGAACTCGTCGTTGGGCTGGCCGTGCAGTGTAATCTCCGGCTTCTGGCCGGGCGCCCAGACCTCTTTGTTTATGGCGTCGCGCACCGCGAGCATGCCGTAGATCGGCGCCTCGTAGCTTCCCGCAAGTTCCGCCGTCACCATTTCGGCGGCGCGGCTATTGTGCCGGAAAATCGGGAACGAGGCGCGTTCCTTTGACAGGCTCACCACGTCGCCAAGCTCGACGATGGAGCGGTTGCCGGGAATGGCGTTGGCGGGAACCGGCGTCGATAGGGTGTGCTGCGACACCGAAAGCTCTTTCTTCGGCAAGGCGATGGCGATCTCGACCGGGTGGCGGCCCTCGCCGCGATAGGAGTAGCCGACCGGCATGCCGGAAAGATAGGTCTGGATCGCGTCGTAGACATCGTGCTGCTCAACCTTGAAGAACTCAAGTTTGTCCTGGTCGATGGCCACGCGGAGCCTATCGGACGGCACACCGTAGCTGTCGTCCACATCCACGATGAAGGGGATGCTTTCGAAGATCTTCCTGATCTTTGCTGCAGTCGCGCGGCGCGCCTCGGGCGTGGGGCCGTAGACCTCCGCCAGCAGCGTGGAGAGCACAGGCGGTCCAGGCGGAACCTCCACCACCTTCAACGCGGTGCGGGGCGGCAGATCGAGGCCCTTCAGCCGCTCCCGGACCTCAAGGGCGATCTGGTGGCTGTTGCGGCTGCGCGCATCCTTGGGTGTGAGATTGAGCTGCAAGTCGCCCTGCTCGGGACTGGCGCGGAGGTAGTAATGACGGACGAGGCCGTTGAAATTGAACGGCGCGGCCGTGCCAGCATAAGCCTGAATCGTGGTCAGCTCCGGCAAGGTCTTGATCCGCTGGGCCGCCATCTGCAGGATGCGGTCCGTTTCCTCAAGCGAGGAGCCTTTCGGCAAATCGAGCACGACCTGCATCTCAGACTTATTGTCGAACGGAAGCAGCTTCACCGTCACCGCTTTGAAATAGAAGAGCGTCAAGGACAGCAGCGTCGCAACGCCGACGCCAATGAGAAACCGCAGCGCGCCCTTCCGCGTCTCCAAAATGGGCCGTGCGGCGGACAGGTAGGCTTGCGCTAGAAAGCCGCCGCCCTCGGCATGGCCATGGGCGTCAACGTCTTTCTTGCCGAAGCGCACCATCAGCCAGGGCGTCACCATTACGGCCACGAAGAACGAGAAAATCATGGCGGCGGATGCGTTGGCCGGAATGGGGCTCATATACGGCCCCATCAGGCCGGAGACGAACAGCATCGGCAGAAGCGCCACCACGACGGTGAGCGTGGCGATGATCGTGGGGTTGCCCACCTCGGCCACCGCCTCGATGGCAGCTTGAGTGCGGCTGCGCCCGTCGTGCATCCCCCAGTGCCGTGCGATGTTCTCGATCACGACGATGGCGTCGTCGACGAGAATGCCGATGGAGAAAATGAGCGCGAACAGGCTCACCCGGTTGATGGTGTAACCCATGATCCAGGAGGCGAAGAGCGTGAGCAGGATCGTGGTGGGGATCACGATCAGGACAACGAAGCCTTCCCGCCAGCCAATCGCAACCACGATCAAGAGAACGATGGAAACCGTCGCGAGCCCCAAATGGAACAAAAGTTCGTCGGCCTTGTCGTTCGCGGTCGCGCCATAGTTGCGCGTGACCTCCACACCGATATCGTCAGGGATGGCGCTGCCGCGCAACAGTTCGAGCTTCTGAGTGAGCCGTTCCGCGATGTCGACCGCATTGGCGCCGGCTCGCTTGGCGATGCCGATGGAGACTGCGGGAACGCGGATCAGCTCGCCATTTGCGCCCTTGGTGAAATTCCAGGACAGCTGCTCCACCGGCTTGCCGCCCACCACGATGTTGGCCACGTCGCGCACATAAACGGGGCGGCCGTCGCGTGTGGTGAGAAGCAGGAGGCCCATATCGGGGATTCCGTGCAGCGTCTGCCCGGCCACCACGGGCACGGCGTGATCCTCGTCGCGGATTTGGCCGGCGGCGAAGGAGCGGTTTGCCGATTTTACCTTGTCGATGAGCTGCGCAAGCGTGACGCCGTAAAGGGAAAGCCGCTCAGGATCGGGCTCGACCCGGATTTGATCCGGCCGTCCGCCCACGAGATAAGTGAGGCCGGTGTTATCGACCTTGGAAAGCTCGATCCTGAGGTTTTCCGCGAGGTGATAAAGGTTGTTATCGCTCCAGCGGGCGGCTGCCTCGGGCTTCGGCGCCAGCGTCACGACCAGGATCGCCACATCGTCGATACCCCGGCCGACAATCAGCGGCTCGGGAATGCCGATGGGAATACGGTCGAGATTGGCGCGGACTTTGTCGTGAACGCGCAAGATCGCTTCGTCTGCCTTCGTACCCACAAGAAAGCGCGCTGTCACCACCACCCGGTCGTCGTAGGTGGTGCTGTAGACATGCTCGACGCCGTTGATCGCCTTCACGATGGTCTCAAGCGGCTCGGTCACGAGCCGCGCCACATCCTGCGCCTTGAGGCCGTCGGCGCGGACCTGGATGTCCACCATGGGCACCGAGATTCTGCGGCTCCTCCTCGCGCGGCAGCATGACAAGCGCGATGCTGCCCAAAGCCAAGGCGGAAAGCAGGAGAAGGGGCGTCAGCTTGGAGGAGATGAACGCCCGCGTGAGGTTTCCGGAAATGCCGAGCTTCATGGCTTCACCAGCCTGTCGCCGGCCCTCAAGCCGCCGAGCACTTCAACGAAGTCAGAGCCTTGCTTCTCGAACCGGGCCGGCTGGCCGAGCTGGACCACGACATCGATGGTCTTGCCGTCTTTTTCTTCGAGCCGGGCATAGTCGAGGCCAAAGCGCCTGAACAGATAGGCGTTCGGCACAACGATGGTTTGCCGCTTGCCGGCCGAAATCCAGACCAGGACCCGCTCGCCCACGAAATATTTGCCAAGCCCCTCGGCCTGCGCGTCGGCGACGACGCGGCCATCCTGCAGCTCGGGATAGACGAGGGTGATGGAGCCCTTGCCGATGGGGACATCGCTGCCGGACATCTCGCGGCCGCCGATGGCCACCGGATCGCCTTTCTTGATGAAGCGCGCGTGGCGCTCGGGCAGCTCAAGGCGCAGAACGTAGGCGTTGGCCGCGATCTTGGCGATGGCCTCGCCCGGCATGACCACGGAGCCGGCCGTGACCGGAATGGCGAGAACCCGGCCATTCGCGGGCGCGAGCACCTCGCCCTCCTGCACCTGCTGGGTTATCACCTGGCGCTCGGCTTCCGCCGATTTGAGCGCGTTCGAAGCGACCTCGGAACCCGCACGCGCCTCGTCGAGCTTGGCGCCGGCCGCGTAGCCTTTCTCGGCGAGTTGCTCCTGGCGCTGCCGCTCGGCGTGCGCGGTTTCGGCACGCGATTTTAGCCCGACGATTTGCGCATCGAGCGATCTCATCCTGAGCGCGAGCTTTTGATCGGTGATGGTGGCGAGGATGTCGCCCATTTTCACCTCGGCTCCCTTGGTGATGGCGAGCGAGGCGATGGTGCCGCCGGTGCGCACGCGCGCGTAAATCTCGTCGGTGCTGCGCACGGTGGCGAACACCGCCTTGAGATCGTCGACGGCGCGTTCTTCAACGGCAAACGTATCGCCTGCCGCCGCAGCGGCGCCAGAGAGGGCGGCGCAGGCTAAAATGAGAGCGGATAACGCGCCGGCAAGCGCGCCGCGGTTCGCGGAAACAAATCGGATAGTGCGAGCACTGTTGGTCACGCCGGTCTCCATTGGGGGAAATTGTGCGCAGATTAGGCGCGGAGCGGTTTGCCGTCTGTGACTTTGTCACGTCCGCGCTCTCTTGCCACAACAAGGGCCTGGCGGTCTACCGTGGCCTCAAGCTTACCTTGTAGCCCATCGCCCGTGGCGCCGCCAGTATGCGTGGCATGCGAAAGCCGGCGCAACCGCAATCCGCGGGAAATCGCGTGGTGCACTAATGCGAAAATCGATTACGGCGCGGTAAACGCGCTCTTGCCCGGCAATTTTTCCAAGAATGGATCGCGCCCTCTTGGGTAGCTCCTCCTCCGGTTGCAAAATATAAACTTCGCCCACCTTGGGGACATCTGCGCTTTTTATGTAGCACAGACCAAGAAATACGAAGTTACAACACGTAGTAGGGTGTTCGCCGTCGCCAAAAAATTGACAAATAGGATTGCAGTAATCTACTTTTCGCCGATGTAGGGCGAAACGCGGTTGGGGGAAGTGATGCGATTTGGGCAAACGGCGCTGCTGGCGGGCCTGTCTCTCGTGCTGGCGGACCCTGCACTGGCTGGCGGCTGGAACGAGCAATGCGATTGGTTTGAAAATGCCACGGTTGGCACGCGATGCGCACAAAGCTGGTCGTTCAGCACCGGGCTGAGTTACGACTGGTACGGTTACAAAAGCTCCGGCTTGAGCGGCGTGAACAGCGTCGACGAGCAATATCACCCAAGCTTCGGGCTTGCAGTCACGCCCAACAGCTGGCTGACACTCTCGTATACCTCGGAATACGGCTTCGACGATCATAGTTGGACCTTTTCGGATGGCTCTCACGGTTCGAGAAGCCTCTCCTACGCCTACCGCCAGATCTTGGAGGCTAATGCCAACGTGATCGATACCGGTCCCGGTTCCCAGCGCTACGTCGTCAACGTGTACGGCGGCGGCGCCATCGTGCCGGCCCACGATGGGTACGATGAACAAACCGGGGTGTTCGGCGGCCTTGTGGCCAATGGGCAATGGCGGCTCGGTTCATCCGGTTTCTCGATCGACGGACGGGCGCAGGTGGAGATCGACGAACGGGCGGGCGGGTATTCGAACGGCGTGTCACCCAGCAACGTTTTTGTTTACCCATATGCCCAACTGCTGCTGTCCAACGACAAAGCCGGCATTGCCGCGGGGCCGGTGTTACACTCCGCGCAATGGGTGAGCACCAGTCTCTCAGGCGGTGTTGGCTCGCAATCCGACTATTATGCCCTGGGCGGCACGGCCATCGCACAACCTTTCCGTTCGTCGCAATCCCCTCTCTTGAACGGCATAATCTTGCAGGCCACGGCCACGGAATCCCTTGGCCAGGCCGGCATGGTGCCATCGAGCGTTGCCAAGACAAGCGAAGTCGACGTCTCGGGCACGGTGTCCTTCCATTTCCGCTACTGATCCGCGGGCGGCAGCCCTGCCGTTTTCGCATTGGTTCACGGACGGCGGCAGCTTTATCGTTCCCAAGGCTGCCGCGAGGGGGCGGCCTTGGAGGAGAACCATGGCAAAGCATCGCGTCTGCCCGTGGTGGATGGGTTATCTGCTTGCGAGCCCCATTCGCAAGCTGCGGCAAAATCCGGTTCGCATCCTTTCGCCCCATGTCCGCACCGGAATGACCGTGCTTGAGCCCGGTCCAGGCATGGGCTTTTTCACGCTTGAGATCGCAAGGCTCGTTGGCCCATCGGGGCGCGTTGTGGCCGTGGACGTTCAGCCGCGCATGATCGAGGCTTTGCAGCGCCGGGCGCGCAAGGCGGGTTTGCTTGACCGGATCGATGCCCGCGCTGTCCCGGCCGGCTCGATGCGGCTCGATGGCCTCGACGGAACGTTCGACTTCGTGCTGGCATTCGCGGTGGTTCACGAATTGCCCGCCGCCGCTTCCTTCTTCCGCGAGGCTGCCCGGGCCATGAAAACCGGCGCCTCGCTTTTGCTGGCCGAACCCGCGGGCCACATCGGTGAAGCGGAACTTGCGGAAGAGATTGCCGCGGCCGCCGGCGCGGGCTTAACGGTTATCGATCACCCGCCCCTGAAGGGGAGTGTTGCCGCGCTTCTGCGGAAATCGTGATACGCGCAGTATCGCCTTTTCACCCATCGGCATGATCCACGCCCGCGCATCTCTTTAACTCCAGCGAGAGCCAGTCGAGCGCGGCCGCTAACGCAGCATTCGGGCTTATGCCATCTTCAATTGCTTGCTCGTAAGCAATAATTAATGCGCTTCTGAACTCGTCGATTGCTTCGGGCGTGTTACCTTTTTTTTTAAACCCTTCAAATAACGCTCCCGGAACGATTCTCTGGTTACGCGCAAACACTTAACGCCCCCGCTTTGTAAATTACCGCTTTTACACAGCTCTGTTCAAACTTTTGCACATTTTGAATAAAATGTTTTGACCCGGATCAAGGCGGAAGCAGAAACTCTGCCACGGGCTTGCCCGCGCTGCCCGCTCTATAGAAGTTTACACAATATATTCATATAGTTAGTACTTTACACGCTATAGGCTGCTACGTATACAATCCGGGGCAGCCGCTTGATGAAGGCCGCCTATATCTTCAAAAAGCCGCGTGTTGTGCACGATTGAGCCGTCCTACACGCGTTTTATCGCGGCAGAACCGAGCGGATGGGGAGCGTTAAATGGCCGCACATAGCGCGATGACCCTTTTCACAAATATGCTGGAGCACCTGAAGCAAGTCTCGGATGGCCTAAAACTGCTGGATCAAGCTGGTTGGCCTCATACCGCTAATGGCGAGAGCGCGGGCAGTAACGCGCACATGGAAGCGGCTAAGGCTGCCGCCCTAAGCGTCGCGGCGGCGGCCGCGGAAGTGGCGAGGGACGCACTGCAGCTCTGCAACCGCTTCGACGATGGCAAAAGCCCTACACGATCCGGCCAGCGAAAGCGGTCCTCCAAAAAGCGCATGATGTGATCCGATGCCGCGTTGCCGGCTCCTTGCGCCTTAACGGATCGGCCTTATCGGAGGCAAGTTCGCTTGCGAGCGTGCGGCAAACGGGGTGCGAACTTGCCTCCGGCTGTACTAGCTACCATTTCCGCCCTTGCTGGTGGCGCGGTTGCCAGAGCTGGGGATATCGCAGCCCGAGACGATCCAAGGATAGTTCTTGAAGTGCTCGTACAGCGATCCGCGGATGCATGCCGAGGCCGCGCAGGCTATGCGTTTGGGGATGTCGCCAAGCTCTCCTTGCCGGGCAACGACGTACAACCGCCGGTGAAGCGCCGGTCCGGGCATGGGCGCAAACCGGACGTCAGGCCAGAAAGGACGCCCCAGCATCGCGCATAAAGGGGTGAGAATGGCCCAGCCAAGCCCGCCCGCGACCATGGCCATGATGGCATCGGCGTTGTCGAATTCCACCCGGCCATTCGCGTCCACCCGGAGCCGCCTTAGATGCCGCTCCACTTGGCGGCCGATCATGGTTCGCGCGCTGAACCGGACGAGATAGCGGTCCTTGGCGAGCGCCCCGAGGCTTTCCACCTCACCCGGGAAATCCTTTGGCAGGGCGAGAAAGAACAGTTCCTTCAAAATTTCATGCCGTTCGACATTTGGCTGATCTTCCAGGGCATCCGGCGTAACCACGATGTCCGCCTCGCGCGAAAGCAGCGCCCGGTTATGCTGGCTATGCAAGCCGGCATGTACCGACCAGAGATCGGCAAACCCCTGGATGTTCTTGACGAAGCCGGGTCCAATCGTGCCGGCAATGGTTTCGACAAGGCAAAGATTGAGCTTGGGGTAGGCCGCCGTCGCCGGTTCCCGGACGCTCTTGATGGCATCGCGCGCCGCGAGCAGCAGTCCGCGCGCCTTGTCGAGCAGAACCGCGCCCGAAGGCGTCAGCGCAATTGGGCGCACTTTGCGGTCGAAAAGATCCACCCCAAGCGAACGCTCAAGGCTCTGGATCATCTGGCTGACAGCCGACTGGGTCAGCTTCATCCGCCGCGCCGCCGGGCTCATACCGCCGCTCTCCGCAATTTGCACGAAAATGTCGAGAGACCGGAGGTTTAAGTCCAATGCGTCGCTTGCCGGCCTGGCGAGAGCCGAGCGACGCCGCTGCTGTTCCTTCACTCCGATGCCTCAGTGCGAATTACTAACTTTATTGCATTGCGAGCGGCATTCCGGCCTTAAGCCGGAAATTCCAAGCCGATTCCGCGCAATATTATTGCACGCAGCCACCTAATGCAAATTCAACGGGCAGATTGTATACACTTCGCATCCGGGGTGTGACGCTCAAGCCATGCCATTTTGACATAGGTCAACTCCCGCCGTTACAGCACCCCAGGGTAAGCTGCCGGTTTGCTCATGATCGCCACCGCGGCCGAAGCCGCCTCGCGATGACGGCGGTGCATGGATAGGCGCAAAGTGCTCTGCCGCAATGAGGTGGCGGCAACACAGCTATTCTCGCGTGGGGCGGATCTCCACGCTTTCGCCGCAGCCGCAGGCGCCGATCTGGTTTGGGTTGTTGAAAACGAAGCCGGATTTGAGCTTATCGCTCTTGTAATCCATCTCGGTGCCGAGCAGGAACAGGATCGCGGAAGGGTCGATCAGGATGCGCACGCCCTTCTCGTCGATCACCTCGTCATGCGGCCCGGCCTCCGCGGCGTATTCCATGGTGTATTCCATGCCCGCGCATCCGCCCTTCTTCACGCCGACGCGCAAGCCGGCAACCGGCGTTTCAGAGCGCGCCATGATGGCCTTCACGCGCTCGGCCGCGGCGTCCGTCAACGCTATAACCTTCGGTCTAGGCCTTGCCATTAACTGCTCCCGATCAAAACATATTCAAAGCGATGCGGGCTTCGTCCGACATGCGCGACGGCTCCCACGGCGGCGTGAAGACGATGTTCACCCGCGCGAGGCTCACGCCCTGGACCGCGCTGACCGCGCCCTCGACCCAGGCCGGCATATCGCCTGCCACCGGGCAACCGGGCGCCGTGAGCGTCATCTCGATGTCCACCTCGCGGTTGTCGTTGATATCGACCCTGTAAATGAGGCCCAGCTCGTAAACATCGACGGGGATCTCCGGGTCGTAGACCGTCTTCAGCGCCGCGACGATGTCCTGGGTAAGCCGTTCCAGCTCCTCCTCGGGAATCGCGGTTTCGGCCTTGAAATCCTTGGCCACCTCGACCGTGTGCGCGCAAGGCTCTGGCAGGTAATGCGGGTCGTGACGATCTGCATCGTGATGCGCGGGCGGAGCTTGCGGGGCGTCCCACGGCGCCTGGTCAATCGGCATTTTTCTGTCGTCCATCGTTTCCGTCATTTGAAGAACGCCTCTGCTCTCTGCAGCGCATCCGCCAGTGCATCCACCTCGGCGCGCGTATTGTATAGCCCGAAAGACGCGCGGCAAGTAGCCGTTACGCCAAAGCGCGCGAGCAAAGGCTCCGCGCAGTGCGAGCCGGCCCTGACCGCGATGCCCGAACGGTCCAGGATAGTAGCGACATCGTGCGCGTGTGCGCCTTCCATGGTGAAGGACACAATCGGTCCCTTTCCGGCGGCTTGGCCGATGATCTTAACCGAGTTGATCGCCTTCAAGCGCTCCTCGGCATAGCGGCGCAGATCGTCCTCATGGGCGCGGATGCGGTCCTTGCCAATGCGGTCGATATAGTCGAGCGCCGCGGTCAGCGCCGCCGCTTGGGCAATTGGAGGGGTGCCGGCCTCGAAACGGTAGGGCGGATCGTTATAGAGGACCGTGTCCGTCGTCACGGTTTCGATCATCTCGCCGCCGCCCTGGTATGGCGGCATGGCTTCGAGATGCTCGCGCTTGCCGTAGAGGGCACCGATGCCGCTCGGCCCGTAAACCTTGTGTCCGGTGATGGCGTAGAAATCGCAATCGATGTCCTGCACGTCGATGGAAAGGTGAACCGCGCCCTGGCTGCCGTCGACGAGAACATAGGCGCCATGCGCATGGGCGATCTTGCACACCTCTTTTACTGGCGTCGCGGTGCCCAGCACATTCGACATATGCGTGATCGCGACCATCTTGGTGCGCGGCGTAATCGCGGCCTCGAAGTCCTCCAGCCGGAACTCGCCCTGGTCCGTCACCGGAACCCATTTGATGACCGCGCCGCGCCGCTCGCGATGGAAGTGCCACGGAATGATGTTGGAGTGGTGCTCCATGATCGAGAGCACGATCTCGTCGCCGGGGCCGATCACCATCCCGCCGAAGGATTGCGCCGCAAGGTTGATCGCCTCGGTGGCGTTCTTCGTGAAAATAATCTGCTTGGCGTCCGGCGCGTTCAGGAATTTCGCAACCCGCTCGCGGGCGCCTTCGTAAGCGTCGGTGGCCGCGTTCGCGAGGTAATGCAGCCCGCGATGGACGTTCGCGTATTCCTCCCGGTACGCCTTCATGAGCGCATCGAGCATGGCTTGCGGCTTTTGCGCGCTCGCCGCGTTGTCGAGGTACACCAGCGGCTTGCCATAGACCCGCATCGACAGCGCCGGAAAATCGCGCCGGATCGCTTCCACGTCGTAAGCCGAAGCTTGGATGTCTTTTTCTATGAGAGTCATGATCCTTCTCCGAGCTTGTAACCCCTCACCCTGTCCCTCTCCCTCTGGGAGAGGGGACGCCTTCTCAGCGGGCACACCCTGCCCCCTCTCCCATTGGGAGAGGGCTGGGGTGAGGGGTAACGCCCTATGCTATTTCGCCGCAAGCCAGGCATCGGCCTTCTCCCGCAGCGCGCCCCGCAGCGCCTCATTCTCGATCTTGTCCAGGGCCTCGCCCACGAATGCGGCGATCAAAAGCGCGCGCGCCTCGGCCTCCGGAATGCCCCGCGCCCGCAGATAGAACATCAAATCCTCGTCGATCTGCCCCGCCGTCGAGCCATGGCCGCATGCCACGTCGTCGGCGAAAATCTCAAGCTCGGGCTTGGAGTTCGAACTCCGCGTCGTTGGAGAGCAGCAGCGCATTGGCCATCTGCTTGCCATCGGTTTTCTGCGCGCCGCGCTGCACGATTACCTTGCCCTGGAACACGCCGCGCGAGCGCCCGTCCACCACGGCCTTCACCAGCTCGCGGCTCTCGCAAGCCTCCGCCGCGTGATCGACCACCAGCGTAAAATCCGCGTGCGCATTCCCGCGCAGCATCATGGCGCCGGCGTAATGGCAGCGAGCTTGCGGGCCTTTGAAGGCGATGTGCATTTGCGCCCGCGTGAGCGCGCCGTCCACGGTCATTTGCACGGGCGCGTAATGCGTCCGCTCGCCTAAGACCACGGAGGTCGAAGACAATTGTTTCGCGCCGGCATTAACGCGGACATGGCTCAGGCGGGCATCCCGTCCAACCGCAAGCCGCGTGAACGCGAATACCTGGGAATCCCCTGCCGCCACATGCGTTTCAACGAGCGACACTTCCGCGCCGTCACCAATCACAATGGCGTTTTGCGTGGCCGCAAGCTTTGGCGCGCCGTCTTCGCCCGCGATGAAGATAAGATGAATGGGCTTTTCGAGCCGTGTTTTGGGCGGAACCGACAGGATAGCGCCATCGGTCGCGAAGGCGGAGGCAAGGGCGGCGATAACGTCGCGTTCGCCTTCGGCCTGGTGCGCGAGCGCGTGGCCAGGGCCGGAATCCTCTTCGAGCCCGGCGCGGAGCGGCTCAAACGTCACCCCAGGCGCGTCCTGCACAGTCGACAGGTCCGGCCGGAAAAGCCCGTCCACGAACACGGCGCGGTAGGCATCCAGATGGGCCAGCGCTTCGCCGATGGTGGCCTCCAAGCTGATGTCCGCCGCCACTGCCGGCAAAATGCCCGCGAGCGGATGGACTTCTGGCATCAGCGCGCGAAGGTCTGTATATTTCCATTCCTCGACGCGGCGGTGCGGAAGGCCAAGCGAGGCGAAAAGGTTCAGCGCCGCCTCGCGCCATGCGCGGACGCGGACGTGCCGCGCGCCGGGCAAGCGATCCGCAACACCGGCATAGAGGTCGAGATAGCGCTGCTCTGCTGGCGTGAGCGCCGGGCGGATCGTGGTTGGATGGATTGTCATCGCCGCCCCTTAAGCCGCTTCCGCGCTATAGGCCGCGTAGCCGGATTCTTCGAGCTCCAAAGCCAGTTCCTTGCCGCCCGAGCGCAGAATTTGGCCGCGCGCCATGACATGCACCTTGTCGGGCACGATGTAGTTCAAAAGCCGCTGATAGTGGGTGATGACGAGTATCGCCCGGTCCGGCGAACGCAGCGCGTTCACGCCCTCGGCGGCGACGCGGATCGCGTCGATATCGAGGCCGGAGTCCATCTCGTCCAGGATGCACAGCGTGGGCTGCAACAGCGCCATTTGCAGAACCTCTTGGCGCTTCTTCTCGCCGCCCGAAAAGCCGGTATTCACCGGGCGCTTGAGCATGTCCATCGAGATGCCGAGCTTTCCGGCCTCCGCCTTCACGGTGCGCATGAACTCGGGGATCGAGATTTCGTCTTGGCCGAGCGCCTTGCGATGCGCGTTCATCGCCGTGCGCAGGAACGTCAGCGAGGCAACGCCCGGAATTTCCATCGGATATTGAAACGCCAGGAACACGCCGGCATGGGCGCGCTCGTCGGGCGTCATCTCCAGGAGGTTCTTGCCGTCCCAGGTGATCGAGCCGCCCGTGACCTCATATTCCTCCTTGCCGGCGATGACATAGGAGAGCGTGGACTTGCCCGAGCCGTTCGGCCCCATGATCGCGTGCACCTCGCCCTTGGGCACGGTGAGGCTGAAGCCATTGAGGATTTCCTTGCCGTCGATTTCGGCGTGCAGGTCTTTGATTTCGAGCATCCGGTTTCCTTACTTCTCTTTCCTCACAGAGCCCCAGCGCCAGCGCCAGTCTCCCTCGGTTTTTTTCCAGACAATTCGAGCAAACAGCGCCAAGAGGACAACCAAGGCGCCGAGCTGCATTAGCAGCGGTTGGCCGGCCATCGCTAGCCTTACAGCGGCGGCCAGAATCACAAAGAGCGCAATCGCGACCCAGCCCTTCCAATTCGCAGGGCTCGCGCCGTAACCATATCGCTTTGGCCTGAACCAAGCACTCATGACGGCCTCCTCCATTAGAGCACCCCCCGGCGCCAGCGCGAAACTCCGTCCCAAAAGAACGCCCGGATAAACAGCGCCACGGCGGCGGCCAGCGCGGCGAAACGGACCAAAGGCCAGTCGCTGAACAGGCCGTGGGCGAGCGCGAAGGCCAGCACCGCGAACAGACCGGCCGCGACCCAGCCCTGCCAATCCCAGGGTGCCGCGAAATCCCTGCGCCTGTATCCGTAGCTCATGAAGCCTTCCGCACCAGAACCAGACCCAAGATCAGCGAGAACGGCAGCGTCATCAGGTGCCGCGCGGCGGCAGCGTAGCCGAGCGCCTTACCCGCAATCGCGAAATCGCCGAGCGGCACGATTGAGGCGATCAGCAGCACCGCGCCCAGCGCCCGCGCCTTCCGCATCGCCGCCAGCGCAACAACCGCGAGCCCAATCGCCAGCTCCCGCACGCCCATCCCCGGTGCCAGCGCGATATCGGCCATATGCGACGGGTCGATTCCGAACGCCTGCACCGCGCTGAATGGCGAGGCGATCAGCGCGACGCCAACCAAGCTCATGAACAGTCCAAGCAACGCAGCAAGTACCAGCGCCATTTATTGCCTCTCCGGTTGCCGCACCGTCCCCTCTCCCATGGGGAGAGGGACAGGGTGAGGGGATGCGGCCTTCGTTATTCTGACAATCTCAGCAAGAACGCCTTCGATATTCTCCATTACCTCGTTATTCCAAAACCGCAGAACGTGGATCCCGGCCTCCTGCAACACCTTCGTCCTATTTCCATCCCATTCGGTCTGTGTGGCATGCTGGCCGCCGTCCAGTTCCACCACAATATTCGCGCTCTCACAGAAGAAATCCGCATAGAATCCGAACAGCGGAACTTGACGCCGGAACTTCAGACCTTCGAGCAGGCGGTTGCGAAGGTGTTTCCAAAGCTTGCGTTCGGCGTCCGTGCTCGCACCGCGCAGTTCGCGCGATCTGCTTATCTTCCGCTCCGCCAGATTCTCCAACCTCGTAACCCCTCACCCTGTCCCTCTCCCCACGGGAGAGGGGACGCCTTAACCGACGCTGCCTTCTAGGCTGATCGAGATCAGCTTCTGCGTCTCGGCGAGGAACTCCATCGGCAGTTGCTGCAGCACGTCGCGGACGAAGCCGTTCACGATCAGCGTCACCGCGTCCTCCTGCGAAAGCCCGCGCTGGAGGCAATAGAACATCTGGTCGTCCGAAATTTTCGAGGTGGTCGCCTCGTGCTCGAACTGGGCGCTGGCGTTCTTGGCCTCGATATAGGGCACGGTGTGCGCGCCGCACTTATCGCCGATCAAAAGGCTGTCGCATTGCGTGAAATTGCGCGCGCCGGCCGCGCGGCGGTGCGCCGAGACGAGCCCGCGATAGGTGTTGTCGGAGTGGCCGGCCGCGATGCCCTTCGAGACGATGCGGCTCGACGTGTTCTTGCCGAGGTGGATCATCTTGGTGCCGCTATCGACCTGCTGATAGCCGTTCGAGACCGCGATGGAATAGAACTCGCCGCGGCTGCCGTCGCCGCGCAGGATGCAGCTCGGATATTTCCAGGTGATGGCCGAACCGGTCTCGACCTGCGTCCAGGAAATCTTCGAATTGCGGCCCCGGCAATCCCCGCGCTTGGTCACGAAGTTATAGATGCCGCCCTTGCCGTTCTTATCGCCCGGATACCAATTCTGCACGGTCGAATACTTGATCTCGGCGTCGTCGAGCGCGATCAGCTCGACCACGGCGGCGTGAAGCTGGTTCTCGTCGCGCATCGGCGCCGTGCAGCCTTCGAGGTAGCTCACATAGGCGCCCTTGTCCGCGATGATGAGCGTGCGCTCGAACTGGCCGGTTTGCTGCTCGTTGATGCGGAAGTAGGTGGAAAGCTCCATCGGGCAGCGCACGCCCTCGGGCACATAGACGAATGAGCCGTCGGAATAGACCGCCGAGTTGAGCGTCGCGAAATAGTTGTCCGTGGTGGGCACCACGCTGCCGAGATATTTGCGCACGAGTTCTGGATGCTCGCGGACAGCCTCGGAGATCGAGCAGAAGATTACGCCGGCCTTTGAAAGCTCCTCCTTGAAGGTCGTGACGACGGAGACGCTATCGAACACGGCATCGACCGCCAAGCGCGGCCCCGTCACCTTCGCCCCCTCGACACCCGCGAGCACGGCTTGCTCCTTCAGCGGAATGCCAAGCTTTTCATACATGCGTAAGAGTTCGGGATCGACTTCGCCGAGGCTTTTCGGCCCCTCGCTCGATTTCGGCGCCGAGTAATAATAAAGATCCTCGTAGTCGATCTTTGGATAGTGCACGCGCGACCATGTGGGCTCTTCCAGCGTGCGCCAGCGCCGGTATGCCTCAAGCCGCCATTCGAGCAGCCATTCCGGCTCGCCCTTTTTGGCCGAGATAAAGCGGACGATATCCTCGCTGAGGCCCTTGGGCGCCTTCACGCTCTCGATGTCGGTCGTGAAACCGTACTTGTACTTGTCGACGTCGATCTCGTGGACGCGCTGGACTGTTTCTGTAACTGGCGTAGCCATATATGCTCCTACGGCTCATCGCGGGCTCCGCCGCGATGTCTCAAACGTTACACAGCATGCCCAGCTTGAGGGCTGCTGCAAATCTCGTGCCGGACTGGCCGGCGCCCGCAAATCCTTGAAAGAACGGTCAAAAACCGTTCGATATCGGCTTCGGTTGTGGTCCAGCCGGAGGAAACGCGGATCGCGCCGCGGCTCAGCTCCGCCGAAACACCCATCGCCGCCAGCACATGCGACCGCTCGACCTTTCCCGAAGAGCAGGCCGAACCCGAGCTTACGGCTACGCCATCCAAGTCGAAGGCGATCAGGGAAAGCTCGGCGCTCTTGCCGGGAACGGCAAAGCAGGTGGTGTTCGGCAGGCGGTTTGCGCACACTCGAAGCTCGCTCCCCTCACCCTGTCCTTCTCCCCATGGGAGAGGGGATGCCAGAATTTCAGCTGCGGGTAGTTCGGGGGTCCCTTCTCCCATGGGGAGAAGGACAGGATGAGGGGAGATTCGCCCGTTCGGGGCACCATGCTGAAATACACCTGCCGAAGGCAAACCGAAAATAACTGCATCCGGAGCGATGTCGCGAATGCCGCATTCGAGCGTGCTCTGCAAAGCCTTCGCCCTGGCCGCAAATCCGGCCTGCTCCGAAACGGCAACCTCAAGTGCGGCAGCTAAACCGGCGATCCCAGGCACATTTTCGGTGCCCGAGCGCTGGCGGCGCTCCTGCCCGCCGCCCCTTAGCAGCGGCGCGGGCGCAAAGGCCGGGTTGCGGACGACCGCCGCGCCCACGCCCTTCGGGCCGCCAAACTTATGCGCCGAAAAGAACAGCACGTCCGCTCCCTTAAGCTCGCGAAGCGGCAGGCGGCCGACGGCCTGCACCGCGTCGCAGATCAATACCGCGCCTTTCGAATGCACGATTTCTGCAATTTCCGCAGTCGGCTGGACGACACCCGTCTCGTTATTCGCAGCCTGCACGGCGGCAGCCGAACCGGGAGAAAGCGCAGCCTCAAGCGCGTCCAGATCGATGGCACCATCTTCCAGCACAGGAACTGCTTGGAGCTTGCCGGGCTCGAAGCGATGGCCGGAAAGGACGCATGGATGCTCGACAATGCAAACCGCCAGCGTCTCATCTCCGCGCGGCTGCAAAAGCCAATTCGCCGCCTCGGTCCCGCCGCTCGTGAAATAGACCTGAGATGCATCAACCTCGAAAACCGCGGCGACGGTTTCCCGCGCGTCCTCGACAATCTGGCGCGCGGCGCGGCCCTCGGCGTGGATCGACGACGGATTGCCGATGCAATCGAACGCCGCAACCATCGCGGCGCGCGCCTCCGGCCGCAGCGGCGAGGTGGCATTATGGTCGAGATAGGTGCGGGGCTTCATTGCGCGGCCTCCGCTCCCACGGCGAGCTTGCACAGCGACAGCTCCTCCTGCGGCACCGAATAGCGGCCGTAAAGCACATCGCCCAAGGTCGCGGTTGCAAGGAACTGCTCGATATGCGCGGTCAGCGCGTCCCAAAGAAAGTGCGTGCTACAGCGGTTCGTTGCCACGCAGCCGTTTTCGCGCTCGTTTTCGCAGCGCGTCATCTTAAGCGGCTCGTCGACCGCCGACATGATTTCGCAGATGCTGATCGCGTAGGCGTCGCGCCCCAGCACATAGCCGCCGCCAGGGCCCCGCACCGACTGAACCAGGCCATTGCGCCTGAGCTTCATGAAAAGCTGCTCCAGATAGGCAAGCGACAGCTCAAGCTTGCCCGCGACATCCCCAAGCGAGCGCGGCTTCGAATCGCCGTGCTTTGCGATTTCGACCAATGCCATGACGGCATACCGCCCCTTGGTGCTCAACAGCATTTACGATGCCTCCTTCGTGCCACGCGCGAAGGTAATGGAAATTTGCGCCCGTGATATGATATGCCTGTCCGAATGCCACACCCTCGCCCGAATCAGGGCTTGCACGGGCCGCGGCTTCCCAGAGCTATATAGATACGATTTCCGACTGCCGTAGTCAAGTATTCCGCCGCAAGCGAAAAGGCAGTCACCGTCAAGAAGAGGTTCCAACATATGCCTGAAGTTATCATCAATGGGCCGGCCGGCCGTATCGAGGGTCGCTATCATCACGAGCCTTCGGCCGGCGCTCCGATTGCCATTATCTTGCATCCGCACCCGCAATTTGGCGGGACCATGAATAACCAGATCGTTTATAGCCTGTATTATACCTTTGTTAAGCGCGGATTCTCCGTCCTGCGCTTCAACTTCCGGGGCGTCGGCAGGAGCCAGGGCATTTTCGATCAGGGGCCGGGCGAGCTTTCGGACGCCGCCACCGCGCTCGACTGGCTGCAGCTTGCCAATCCGGATGCGAAATCCTGCTGGATCGCCGGCGTTTCCTTCGGCGCCTGGATAGCGATGCAGCTCCTGATGCGCCGGCCCGAGATCGACGGCTTCATCTCGGTCGCCCCCCCGGCCAATCTCTACGATTTCAGCTTCCTCGCTCCATGCCCCTCGTCCGGCCTCATGATTAACGGCGACCGCGACCGCGTGGTGCCGGTGACCGCCGTGAAGACGCTGGTGGATAAGCTCAAGACGCAAAGGGGCATCGTGGTGAGCCACGAGGTCGTGGCCGGAGCCAACCACTTCTTCGAGGACAAGGTGGAGGATCTCACGGCAGCGGTGGAGCGTTATCTGGACAAGCGCGCCGCCGCCACGCCACCGAAGCTGGGCCGGAAGGAAAAGGCGCCGCCGCCCCCGCCCGTGGAAGAGATCGACTTGCCGGAGGAGAAGGACGAGGAAGAATAGCCGGCGGCGGGGGACGGCCGCTTGCGCTTTTGCTGTCATCCCGAATAGCCGCAAGCGGCTTCCAGGACTTGATTACCTCGATGTTTCCGGGGGGCGTCGAGAACCTATACTAACCCGTACAGTGTGCGGCCTACCCCTCATCCTGTCCTTCTCCCGCAAGGGGAGAAGGGACATTCGAATTACCGTGTACGCCTGGGACAGGGCACCGACCCCTCTCCCCATCCGCATCCGCTTGCGGATGCGGTCTCTCAAAGTTGCAAGCTCTCCAAGGCGAGCTTGCCGGGAGAGGGGCAGGGGTGAGGGGGCATTCCCGAACACAAGCAAAAACATCGGGGTAATCAAGTTCCGGGATGGTACTGTGGGCGATGAAGCGGGGGAACTGCCATGATTGACGTTTCAAAAGCCGCATTCGTGCATCCAAGCGCGCTCTTCTATGGCGATGTTTCGCTTGGGACCGGCGCGTCGGTCTGGCCCCATGCAGTCGCCCGCGCCGAAATGCACCACATAATCATCGGCGATTACACCAATATCCAGGACTTCGTGATGCTGCACGTCGGCTACGGCACGCCAACCGTGATCGGCGCCTATTGCTCGATCACGCACCACGTCACGCTGCATGGCTGCACCATAGCCGGCCATTGCCTTATCGGCATCGGCGCGACGGTGATGGACGGCGCGGTAATCGGCGAGAACTCCATCGTTGGCGAGCACGCGCTGGTGCGGCCGGGTGTGGTCATCCCCCCGAACTCCATCGCGGCGGGCGTGCCGGCCAAGGTCATCCGCAGCCAGGATAACCGCGCCGCCAACCGCAAGAACGCCATGCTCTATTATGAGAACGCGCTTGGCTATGCGCGCGGGGATCATCGCGTCTGGGCCGATCCCGCCTGCGAGGCGAGGGTGGCGGCTAGGCTCGCGGCGGAGGTGTAGGTCCGCTTGCGAAGGGTGCGGTCCCGGCGCCCGGGTACAGCATCGGGACGCTTCAACCTCAGTAGAAATGATGTCCCCACGCCCATATGCCGACAGAAGCCGGGGGTTCCCGGTCCAGCGTAAAGCGGTATCCCCACACAACAAGGTCCGCCGTGTTTGCAGCCGCTCCGCAATGGGCTATGCGGTAAGCCGTGCGATGGCTCCCCTGGCGCGCCGGCGTATGAACTTTGTGCCGGACTTGATGTAGGGCAGTACCAAGAGCTTCATGATGGGCTCTAGCACCTTGCGCTGGCAGCGCCCCGGCGCTTCCACAGCACAATACGGCAAGTACCGCCGTGAAGATGCCACGCATATTAACCTCCCTAGTGGCGGAATATCGTTATTGGCCATGCCGATAACGCATGAGCCATGCAATAGTCTCGGAAGGCGCTAGCTGGGTTGTGCGGCACTCCGCCGGGGAGGCTGCTTCCTTAGCGTCTCCGTCCCCGTCAATTAGACGCGATCCGGACGCAAGCGCGCCGGGCCGGTGTCGAACGCACCAAGCTGCATCGCAAAGTATTCTAAGCAAACATTCGTTGGGCATCCAACGAATGTTTGCCTCTTAGTCTAGCGCAGCAACTCGCCGATGGCGGCGTCGATGCCGTCAAGGGTGAGCGGAAACATGCGGTGCTCCACGATCTCCTGAATGAGCTTGATGGATTGGGTGTGCCCCCAATGGCGCTCCGGCGTCGGATTGAGCCAGACTGCATGCTTATAGATATTGAGCATGCGCCGCAGCCAGACCTGGCCCGCCTCCTCGTTCCAATGCTCGACGGAGCCGCCCGGCATCAGGATCTCGTAAGGGCTCATGCTGGCATCGCCCACGAAAATCACTTTATAATCCGCCGGATAGGTGTTCATCACCTCGTAAGTCGGGACACGCTCCTCCCCGCGCCGCTGGTTCTTCCGCCACACGCTTTCGTAGACGCAATTATGAAAATAATAATAATCCATGTGCTTGAACTCGGAGCGCGCCGCCGAGAACAGCTCCTCGCATTCGCGGATGTGGTAGTCCATTGAGCCGCCCACATCGAAGAACGCCAGCACCTTCACCGTGTTGCGCCGCTCGGGGCGGAAGGCGATGTCGAGATAGCCTTTGTGGGCGGTGCCTTTGACGGTGTTGTCGAGGTCCAGCTCGTCCGCCGCGCCAGCCCGCGCGAAGCGGCGCAGCTTACGCAGCGCGAGCTTGATGTTGCGCGTGCCAAGCTCGACCTCGCCGTCGAGGTCCTTGTAATCGCGCCGGTCCCACACCTTCACCGCGCGGAAATTGCGGTTCCCCTGCTGCCCGATGCGCACGCCTTCCGGGTTGTAGCCATTGGCGCCGTAAGGAGAAGTACCGCCAGTGCCGATCCATTTCGACCCGCCCTCGTGCCGGCCTTGCTGCTCGGCGAGGCGCTTTTTCAGCTCCTCCATGATCTTTTCCCAGCCGCCGAGCGCCTGGATCTGCGCCTTCTCCTCCTCGGTGAAGAAGCGTTCAGCCAGCGCGCGCAGCCATTCTTCCGGGATATCGGCCGAAATGCCTTCGACTGCGGTTTCGAGGCCCTTGAACACATGGCCGAAAACGCGGTCGAACTTGTCGAGATGGCGCTCGTCTTTCACGAGCGAGGCGCGAGAGAGATAATAGAAATTGTCGATCCGCTGGCCGGCTATCCCAACGTCGATCGCGTTCAGGAAGGTGAGATATTCCTTCACGCTCACCGGGATGCCGGACTTTTTCAGCTCATAGAAGAAGTTGAGGAACATGGGGCTCTACTTTCGCCTCTGCCCGAACGGGAACCATGAGCCCTTGGCCTTGGGCTTTTCGCTTTCCGGGACCGCGGCCGTTTGCGCCGGGGTGGCTTGCTCCACCGCTTCGACGCTGGCAAGCCTGTCGAGCAGCGAACCGCTCCTCTCCCGCCGCCTCGTGCTTTGGACCGGCTCATCCGCCTCAGCCGGATCGTCCTCGGGCGCCTTCGTGCTCTCCGCAAGCAGATCCTTGAACGAGGTCTTCTTGAGAGCGGCGGCTGGCGAGGCCTTCTTGCGGCCCTTTGCCTTCGCAGCCGGCTTTTGCGGCCGGTCCTGCTCCGCGAGCGCAGCTTCGCCGGTTAGGAGATCGCGCAACCGCACCACGGGTTCCCTTGGCGGTGCGTCCTGGCTCGCGGCTTTGCGCCGGCGGGAAGCCGCCTGCCCATAATTGCCGCCGGAATAGGCCGAGGCCGGCAGCAGCAAAACGCGCAACGGCTCTTCCGGCTCGCGTTCCGCCGGCTCTGGAGCGGCGGCAGCGGCGGCGGAGATCGGGGCAAGCTGCTTATGCTCCGGCGGGGTAATCTTGGCCTGCACAAACTGAAGGCCCGCGATCGTGTAAGCGATACCCACAACGAGCGCTTGCCGCGCCCAATGGATCGCGCCGCTGGAGGTCTCGCGGAACTGCTCGGCCCGGCGCTCCAGCTCAAGCCGCGCCAGGAATTGCTTGCCCTTTTCGGATAGCTCCGGCGCGCGTGCGAGCAGCTCGGCGTAACGCGCCCGCAGCTCCTGCGCCTCCAGCACGAACTCGTAATGGCGCTTCAGGTTCTGGCCGCCATGCCGGGCAAGCCCGCCAGCCCGCTCGAAGGCGGTTGCGAATTGGCCTGGCATAGTCGTGCGCGCCCGGCGCAGTTCTTCCGCGGCAGCCTTCAACCCTTTCGAAGTCACAACGCGGGCCAAGTTTTGAGCGGTCGTGGCTGCATCGCCAAGCAGGCTGCGGATTTCGCGCAGGCCCATGCCGCTGCCCTTGATCAGGCCCAAAGGAATGTCGATAAACTCGCGGGCGGTGGGGAAACGGCTCTTCTCAAGCTCGGCCGCGATGGCGCGCTCCGCTTCGGCCTTGAAGGTGAACGCATCCTCGCGCGCGATGGAGAGCCGCAGCTCGACCGGATCGCCGCTTACGGCCGTGCCATCGTTGAACAACAGCGCCCGTGCTTCGGCCTGGAATGCCTCGAAGGCTTTGGCGTCCGCGAACTCCGGGCCAAGCTCCTGGATGCCGTCCATCAGGAAAATTTCGGACGCGGCCCAAAAGTCCCGGCGGATTTGCAGGATCTCCGAAAGCGCCAGCATGTCCGGCACGCCGAAGGTCTGCTGCAGCTTCTTCTTGGCGGCGTTCACACGCTCGAAATAACCGCTCTGCGCTTCGATCGTGTTCAAGAGGCAGCGCACGTCCTCGCGCAGCGTCTCTTCGGGCCGCCCCCGATTGAACCGGTAATTGCCCTCGGCGGTGGCAGCGGCGGAAGCACGCGTCCTGATGGTAGCGAAGACCGGGCCGGCCTCGTCAAGAAGGGCAATCGCGCCGGCGAGCGACTGCTCTTGCCGCGAGCCGTCGCGGCGCCGGAAAACCCGGTATGCGAGCCAAAGCAGGAAGCTGACCGCGAGCCAAAGCGCCATCACCGCCGCCAAGGATGAAAATATCTTCATTGGCCGTGCCCTGTCATAGCAGATCCGATTGAATGCTTCGCAACCGTCATCCCGGAAAACGCTCTTGCGTCTATCCGGGATCGTAAAATACACCGGCCGTAAGAGGGGCAAAAGCCCGGGCAAAGCCCCACCGATGGGCCGCCGCTGTCGAGGACAAATCGCCGTGGCACGAGCGTCATGCCCGCGAAGGAGCGTGTGAAAAAATCGAAATTGCAGCCTTCGGTAAGACTCCGCAGCGTCATTCCCGCGAAGGCGGGAATCCATTTCAGCCGCTGGAACAAAACCTTAGCGTGGGTCCCCGCCTTCGCGGGGACGACGCTGCGGCCCGGATTTAACCGGTTCGCCGATTTTTTCACACGCTCGAAGGCGGGCATGCATGTCTGCAAAATAGGCTGTTCTTGCATATGCTTACCATGGGTCCCTGCCTTCGCGGGGACGACGGTGTGCGCGCTGGCTTAACGTCCCTGACCCCTTGCGAGCGGAATAAAGAAGAGTATGTGCACGGACTTTTGCCCCGCCGTATCACTTCGTGCCGCGCGGCGCGCGGGAGAACCCCCCACGTGCCATCGCGAGCGATCCACTTAACCAGCCTTTCTTCCACCGCGTTGCCGCCGGTTGCGGCAGCACCTCGTCCGGCGCGCCGAAATGCGAGAAGTAGCGCGTATCGATGGCAGGCACCGGCAGGATGATAAGCACATCCGTCGTTCCAAACTGCTTGTCGATCACCGCGCCATCGCCGGCGAACGCCCCAGCCCGCAGATAGCCTTTGATGAGGGGCGGCAAGGCCTTGAGCGCCTCCTTGGCGTTAATCTTCTCCTTGGGGATCATGTTCATGTCCACCTTGAGGTGCGGGTGCGCGGACACGAGCCATTCCTCCGGCGCCCGCGCGAAATGATGCAGGAAGCTCAAGGCCAGCGCATGCTCCTTGGGGTCCGTGCCCGGGAAGCTCGCGCAGCCGAGCATGACATCGGCGCCATGCTCGCGGATATAGGTCCACAACCCCTGCCAGAGCAGTTCGAGCGTGCGGCGGTTGCGGTAGGGTTTCAGCACGCAGGAGCGGCCCAGCTCCATGAAGCGATTATTGGGCTTGCGGGCAATGAGCGGGGCGATGTCGTATTCGTTTTGCGTGTAGAAGCCTTGATTCTTCTCGGCGACGTCCTGCGGCAGCACGCGATAGGTGCCGGCGACCTTCGTGCGCTTGAGCAAGGGGCGCCTTCCCAACCGCTCGACGGACTTATCGATGACGAGGAGATGATCGCAAATTTCGTCGTATTGGTCTTCGTCGCGCTTCTTACGCAGGGTTCTGGCGTTGGGGACGGCGGCCATCTCGCGATAGAAGACCTCGAAGCGCAGGCGCTGCGCCCTTTTGATGTCGGCGACCGAGCGCGCCAGGCGCACCTCAAGGCTGCCGATCTGGCCGTACACCTTCGGAACCTTCCGGAGCGGAAAGAACGGGAAGCGCCGCCTTTTCCTCGCTCTCTTCGCCGCGGCCCGAAGAAGTGCCATCGGCGTCGCCCGCAAGGACTTGAACCCGCCCGCCGGCTTCTTGAAACGTATGCGCATGCAACCTCTAATCCCTGGCCATGGCGCCCGTACTGCCACGGCAGCCCCTAAGGCCCTGCTAATTTTTAGACATGGGTCTAGCCATCAGCCACAGGAATATTACGGGATTAATACACTGCCGCAAGTAGCATGGCAAAGCGCGCGCTTCGAAAGCGGGGATACGTCGCCGCACCCGGGGCGGCGAGCCTTGAGCCTGTGGCAAGCCCCCCTCACCCCAACCCTCTCCCCAAGGGGAGAGGGAGCAAGCTGCGGCCTCTCGTTGAGGTAAGAGGACAATTCGGGCGTCCCCTCGCCCCAACGGGGAGAGGGACAGGGTGAGCATCTGTGATGGAAGTCAAGCGTGAAGAGGCTCGGCAGTGGGCTTTTCGGGCGACCAGAGGCGATCCTCTTTGATGAGGTCGTTTGCCAGGACGATCAGCTTTCTCATGACGGCGGTCAGGGCGAGTTTTTTGACCTTTCCAGCGGCAAGGAGGCGCTCATAGAAGCGCTTGAGATGCGGGTTGAAGCGCGCCGCCGAAAGGGCCGCCATATAGACGCCGTTGCGCACGGCTTGGCGGCCGCCCCGGATGCGGCGCGGGCCGTTGCGCTTACCGCTGTCGCAGGCGAGGGGGGCGAGCCCCGCGAGCAGGCCGGCCTGCTTGGCGTTGAGACTGCCAAGCTCGGGCATGTTGGCGATCAGTCCACAAGCGGTCACGGCTCCCACGCCAGGAATGGAGACGAGGATGGCGAACCGGCGCGCGAGCCCAGGATCGGCTTCGATGGTTTGAACGGCCAGCGCTTCGAGCGCGCCTGCCGCGGCTTTGGCGCTCTTGATCTGACGTTCGATCTGGTGCTTGACGCCCGCGACGGCGGCGGTCGCGAGCTGGTTTTCAAGCGCTGTCCCCGCCGCTATGGCCGCCTCGCGGTTTCGCACGATTTCAGACAGATTTTCAATGGTTTCGGGCAGCGGCGGTGTTGCCGCGAGCCGGGCCATCAGGCCGAACGCGGCGAGCATCCGTGCATCGACGGAATCGGTTTTTGCCAGCGCGCCAAGCGACTCGGCAAACAGCCTGGCGCGCAGCGGGTTGACGACGGCGATCGAAAGCCCGGCATCGTGCAGGAACCGGTGGACGCCGCGATGATATTTGCCCGTCGCCTCCATGACCACGATCCGCACCACGAGCGGTTTCAGGGCGGACAGGAGCTGCTTGTGACCTTTCTTGGTGTTGGAAAAACGCAAAACGGTGCCGGCCGGGAGGATGTGGATGTCGAGCCACTCTTTACAAACGTCGATTCCTACGCCTACCTCATGAGACGCGCTGTGTTCGGACATGACCTTGCCTTGCATCCGGGACTTGCTCCCAATCATCTGTTCAGGACGAGCGCGAAGGACCGGCGGACCAAGCTCACTCACGGTTGGTGCCAAGGGGGATACGGTCCCGCCGATCCGTCCCTCCGGACCCCGGCCGGGGTCCGGAGGGACGCTCAAATCCTTGCCCGATTCGAGCAAGATCATCATGCAAGGGGGTCTTAAGACCCCTAATACACCCGCGCTTTGGGCTCGATGTATTGCACTTCGTTCGTCAGCGTGTGCGCATGGACGGGCCGGTAATCGAGGTAGACGACTTTTTTCTCTACGTCGGCCCAGGCAAGCGTGTGCTTCATCCAATTCGCGTCGTCGCGGTTGGGGAAGTCCTCGCGGGCATGCGCGCCGCGGCTCTCCTGCCGCGCGTAGGCGCCGTGGATCGTCACCGCCGCAAGCGTAATCAGATTGTCGAACTCCAGCGTCTCGACAAGGTCGGTGTTCCAGATCAGCGAGCGGTCGGTGACGCGAACGTCGCTCGCGGCCTCCCACACCTGCTGGATTGCGCGGCAGCCCTCCTCCAGCACCTGCGCGTTGCGGAACACCGCGCAGTTGTTCTGCATGGCGTGCTGCATGCGGCTGCGTAGCTCCGCCGTGGGCGTGCTGCCGTTCGCATGGCGCAGGCGGTCGAGGCGCGCAATGGCCTGCTCGCCGGCGCTGACGGGCAGGTCGGGCTGGGATTGCGCCGGCTTCGATGGTCTCGGCGCAGCGGTGGCCCGCCGCCCGGCCGAACACGACGAGATCGATGAGAGAGTTCGAGCCGAGCCGGTTCGCGCCATGGACGCTCGCGCAGGACGCCTCGCCCAGCGCCATCAGGCCGGGCACGGTCGCGTCGAAATCGCCGGGCCTGGGGCTCAGCGCCTCGCTCATATAGTTCGTTGGAATGCCGCCCATGTTGTAGTGGACCGTGGGCAGGATCGGGATCGGCTGGCGGCGAAGGTCGACGCCCGCGAAAATTTGCGCGCTCTCGGTGATGCCGGGCAGGCGCTCGGCCAGGATTTTCGGGTCCAGATGGTCGAGGTGAAGGTAGATGTGATCCTTCTTCGGGCCCACGCCGCGGCCTTCGCGGATCTCGATGGTGATCGAGCGCGAAACCACGTCGCGGCTGGCAAGGTCCTTCGCGTGCGGCGCGTAGCGCTCCATGAAGCGTTCGCCCGCCGAGTTCGTGAGATAGCCGCCCTCGCCGCGCGCGCCCTCGGTGATGAGCACGCCCGCGCCGTAAACGCCGGTGGGATGGAACTGCACGAACTCCATATCCTGGAGCGGCAGGCCCGCGCGCAGCACAAGCGCATTGCCGTCGCCCGTGCAGGTGTGCGCTCCGGTACAGGAGAAAAACACGCGGCCGTAGCCGCCGGTCGCGACAATCGTCTTCTTGGCGCGGAAGCGGTGAATGCTGCCGTCTTCGAGGCACAGGGCCACGACGCCGCGGCACACGCCCTCGTCCATGATGAGATCGAGCGCGAAATACTCGATGAAGAACTCGGCCGAATGGCGTAGCGACTGGCCATAAAGCGTGTGCAGCATGGCGTGCCCGGTGCGGTCCGCCGCCGCGCAGGTGCGCTGGGCAGGCGGGCCTTCGCCGAAATCGGTGGTCATGCCGCCGAACGGGCGCTGATAGATCCTGCCGTCCTCGGTGCGGCTGAAGGGCAGGCCGTAATGCTCAAGCTCGTACACCGCGGCAGGCGCGTTGCGGCACAGATATTCGATGGCGTCCTGATCGCCGAGCCAGTCCGAGCCCTTCACGGTGTCGTACATATGCCAGCGCCAATCGTCGCGGCCCATATTGCCGAGCGCCGCGGCGATGCCGCCTTGCGCCGCCACCGTGTGCGACCGGGTTGGGAACACCTTGGTGATGCAAGCGGTCTTGAGCCCGGCCTCGGCGCAGCCAAGCGTTGCGCGCAAGCCAGCGCCGCCCGCCCCGATCACGACCACGTCGAAGATGTGATCGGTGTAGGGGTAAGCCCTGCCGCCGGCGTTAAATACGGGGAGCACCCCCGCGCCATTATGTTTCGGCTTTGCACGGTCAGGCATCTGTTACACCCCGAGATAAAGCTTGGTCACGGCCAGGAAAATGGCCGCGCCCACGAAAAGAGAGAAGAACGTGTTCAGGAGCAGCAGGAGCACCTTGGTGCCGCCATGCACATAGTCCTCGATGATTACCTGCATGCCGATTCGCATGTGGATGCTGGCGGAGATCGCAAGCAGGATGCCGAGAATGGCGGCCCAAGGCTGGGAGAAGAACTCCTTCACCTCGGCTCGGGAAGCCCCAACGAGGCTAAGCGCGGCGTAGACCAGGAAGGCAATGAGCAAGACGTTCGCCGCCGCGGTCACGCGCTGCACAATGAAGTGCTCGGTCCCGCCTTTGGCCGCGCCCAGGCCGCGGACCTTTTTGAGGGGAGTGCGAAAAGCTGTCATATGAGTTTCCCCCAAGACGAAACGGCCAACATCCAGATCGCGCCCGTAAGCGCGATCGAAAGGAGAATGGTCAGCCAGGAAAGCAGCTTCACACTGCCGCGGCTGAAGCCGTGGAGCGTGTCCCAGATGAAGTGCCGGATGCCGCCCAGCAGGTGGTGCATGACCGACCAGGTGAAGCCGAAGAGCACGATCAGGCCGATGGGCGTGGCCAGGAGCCCGCTCACCATGTCGAACCAGGCGTCGCTGGTTGCCGCCGCGATCAGCCACGCCGCCAGCAGCAGGGTGCCGAAATAGTTGGCGGTGCCCGTGATCCGATGCAGGATCGACATCGTCATGTTGATGTAGGGGCGGAAAATCGACAGATGGGGAGAAAGAGGCCGCGCCATGGGCCGGGCGCCGGGCCCCGCCGCGGGTTGCTTCGCGTTTGCCATGATTCAATCCCTCTTAATGCTACATGCAATTGGATTTAACGTTTCTTACCGCAGCGCAGCAGGGGCTTCAATAGCAATCCGTTGTTGGCGAGCATACGCCTAAAGGCGAAGGTACAGCCCGACGCCGGGGGGCCGGATCAGGGGCGATCCCGATGATAGGCTCGATTTCGGAGCACAGCCGCTTACTCCCCACTCCCAGAACGATCGAAACGAAGCCTGGAATGTGGGAGGCGCGAATTAGCGAAGTGCCGGCGGCAGTAAAACTTGATCCTAGCCGCCGTTGTTTGTACCGCCGGGCCCGTAGGAGGCGCTATCCAGGCTCCTACACTGCCGGCCAGCACGAATGGCCTCAGCTTTGCGCCCCTGGTGGTCATTCTCTACCAGCTGACGTCTTCATTCCTTGCGTTAAGATACTGCTCCCATTCACGTTCAAGTTCAGGCTTATTGCCTGAAAATTCGAGCACACCGTAAGTGTTCCTCTTGGTATCTCTTAGCGGATCGAATCCGTATTTCAAGAACATACCCCATCTACTGCTGTAACCACGATCTTCCTTGCGCCCGTGGAACATATGTTCGATGGTGTCTTTTACATAGCCGATCTTGAGGCCGTTGAATTTCAGTGCCCTTTCTTGCCATTGAACAAGCAAATCTGTGTAGGTCTGATTTGCCTGCTTTGGTACGGACATATGAGCGTGCTTCAACAGCGACGGCTCTGTCTGAGCAGTGCGTAGGTTTCAGCCCAGGGCCGCCGCCAGGGCGCTTCGCGGGGATATAGCGTCCGCCCCCTTTTCTAGCCAGCGCCGCCAGCCCAAATAGCTTTGCAGATACTTGGTGGCGACGCCGTTAAAGCGGTTGAGCCATTGCTTGAACCTGCCGCCGTAGGCGTTGACGTTCTGGATGTGCAGAACGGTCTCGTGCACGTGTTCGCCCTTGCTGGCGATGATGAGTTCGTATTCGATTCCCTCAGCTTCCGCGAAGGCGATCAGCGCCTTGTCGCCATCCATGCACAGCAGCGTATCCTTCTTTGACAGCTTGCCCTCAAGCACCGGCCGCACGGCGGCTTCGGAACGGTCCGGCAGTACGGCGTCGATATGGCTGCCGGTGCGGTTCCGGGCGATCAGGACCGGAATTTGCTCAGCGGATAGTCCCGGCTTTGCTGCAACGCCGCCGCGCTTGCGCGCCGCGCGCGGCAGCGTCCGCTGCCCTTTAAAACTCTCCAGCAGGAAAATCTCGTCAACCTCGGCGATGCCGGCAAGCGATCGATCCTTCGAGTAATTTAACGCTTCGAGAAAACGGTGGCGCCACTTGAAGGCGGTGTTCTTGTTGATTTTGCATGCCTTGGCGGCCTTGCGCACCGGCAGCGCCGCGTTGAGCGCCCCGGCATAACTCAGCCAGCACTCTTTCTTGCGCAGCTTCGCCAGCGGCGTGCCGCTCAGCGGATTGAAGGTGCGCTGGCAATCGAGGCAGCGGCTGCGCTTCAGGCCGTTCCTCTCCCGGCCCCAGCCTTCGACGCGCTTGGAACCGCAGCGCGGGCATTTCGCTTCGTCCTCAAGGCGCCGGTTCAGGAGACGCTGCACTTCATCGCCATCACCGCGCTCTTGGAGCGCCGCCATCACCTTCTGGGCTTGTGCATGCGTTAGTTCCCCCACCAGTTCATCGAGCCGCTGCTGAAATTTGCGGTGCTCCATGGCAAAGCCTCCCGTCGAATCGGAGCGCCAGGATGCGCGCCGATTGCGGCTAAACCTACGCACTGCTCAGACAGAGCCACAGCGACAGCGCCATATGATGATCGCCCGAGCCTACACCGCCCCATTCAAACAAACCACCGGTGCATTCAAGGAAATCGCGTGTCCAAGCCCATGCATAGCCAGGATGTGGATATGTGTATGGGTCGTTGGTGAGTTGTAGGGTCTTGTCATTGAACCGGGGAAGCACATGCTTGCCTTCCTTATATAGGTAAGCAAAACTGTTATGTAATCCGTTGTGCTGATTGTTTGGCCCTAGATCGAAACAGTACTGCCAAGGCTGAATGACCGGATATATGTCAAGGGCATTCATGGTATCTTCTGACCAATTAGCCCCTCGCCAAGTCACATCGGCATCTATGGTTGCCACATACTTTGCATCATGTGGAAGCCGGTTGATGCCGATATTCATCAGGTTTTCTTTACTCCACAGCAATGTCTTTGCACGGACTGGAATGTAGGTGACCCTATCGTGCAGACCCAAATACTCCAGCTGGTGATCTCTGTTTCCATACGCGCACTCGACTAACGTGACATGCACATTGGGTTTCATAACCCAAGCTTCGATTGCTTTTTCAGCTAGCGCAACTCTGCTTTTCCAGAGAAGAGGATTAGCGATACACGTAACGATGTGGAGGGTCCGAGCCATGTTTCAATTCGCCGAGGTGTGCGGAGGGGTTTGCATCAAGTTGCTGTGCGGCCGTAGCGCTTGGCGCTGCAGCAGAGCTTGGCAACTTAGAGAATATCGGAGAGCATGCAGAGCGGCTTTGACCGCTATAGCGCGAGGCAAGCTAAGGGGGATCGCACCTATGAGCCAGATAGATCTGGCTATGGCGTGTGTTCATGCTTGGGCACCCCTGTATGGCGTTAGCAGGGTTTAGCTCTGATTGCGGGATACACGACTCTGTGCCTTAAAGTTGTAGCCGAGCCTTAACAAATAGGCAAGCCGCTAGCAGACAAAATCTGCGTTAAATTGGGCGTTTTCTTTCCATCGTAGCCTAGCACGCCAGAAGTAATTAGGTTAAACGTACCACTTGCTTTGCAGGCGTTAGGAATGTTTAGGTAGGTAAGACCCTATAAATTCAATCATGCTACTGATATTCTGCCCACGATGGCCATTAACGCCAATCTCTTCGCCAAAAATAGGGATTTATTCTACGCCTGTTTGCCGGTGTAATTTAGCGTTGCCTCTTAGAGGAGGAAAATGTCCTCTGGGCATAATCGGTGGCTCCGGCAGGAAACGTTAACGCCTAATGTCAGGTCTCAACTTACGGTTACTACATTTTCCCTCGTTGGAGCACTCTAGAGCTGCTCTTGTTCTCGTTGCCCTTCCGCATTCACCGGGCAAGCGATTAGCGCTGATCTGGCGAGACCGCTTTCGTAGTCTGCGAGCCATCCGTGTGGACCCGCGCTGGATTCTTGGGGTGAGGGCGTCGAAAAACACCTGCCGGTCCGCCTCGGAAAGCGTGAGCATTTCGTCTTCGGCAACGCTGCGGGCGAAGTATCGGCCTTTTTAACTGCCCGCGAACGTAGCCCGCTAGTTCACCATATCGCGCAGCACGCGCTCGATCCCCTTGGTAATCCGCGGCAGCCGCTCGTAATTCACCTTATCCGGCGTATCGGTGGGCCGGTGATAATGCGGATAGCGGAAAATGGCCGTGTCGGTAATCATCATCGCCTGAAACCCGTGCTGCGCGAACGACCAATGATCCGACCAATCGATGCCAGGAATAAAACTGGGCGCGATGCCGCCAATAGAAGGAAACTCCGCGTTCCGCCGGAACGAGCCCATGGCTTCTTGCACCAGGGGCCGCGATCCCGGCATCCCCACAAAGGCGACGAAATCCGCCCGGTTCGGGAACACCGCGCCGAAAGGCGGCGGATATTGCTGGCTGCCGGCTGCGTCGGAGAAATAGCCGATGGTTTCGAGGCTGATCATCGCCGCGACGGGCTCGTTGCGCTCCGCCAGCAGCTCGGCATAGCGGTAACTGCCCATATCCCCGGTCTGAAAATAGGGCGGCTCCTCGTTCACGAACAGCACCAGCCGCAGGCGCGTGTGCGCGGAGTGGAGGGCTTTGAGCAGCCGGGCGAGTTCCAGGACAGCCGCGGTGCCGGAGCCATTATCGTTGGCGCCCGGTGCATCGGCGACCGAGTCGTAATGGGCGCCAACCACGACGGTTTTTGTCTCCGGCCCGCTTTCCGTAGGCTCGATGGTGGCTTCGAGATTGCGCACGGCGCACTCCCTCGCCTCGTAGGGCTGGGAGACCACGCGGTAGCCTTCGGCCGCCAAGGCTCGCTCGATATATTGCGCCGCCTTCTCAAGGCTTGGGTAATGATCGCAGTTGTGCGGCTCGCTAGCGATGGCAACGACGTGCTGCTTCAAGCGCGCGGCTAGGTCGATTTCCTCGCTCGTAGCTTGTGGCAGCGGGCCTTGATAGGACCGGCCCGGCATGCCCAGGCTGTACCAAAGCAGAGCGGCGATGGCGATCAGCGCGGCGGCTACCGCGAACAGCGCGCCGCGAGCAAAGTCTCGCATTTTGTTATTTCACCTCCGCCGTTCCGGCTTGACGATTGCGAAACGGCACACCCGGGTGTGGTACTCCTTCGGCCACCGGTTCGGGAGCCTATGTAATTCCGCGTCATTGGCATTTTTGCGGAAGCGGCTTTGTTAAAATACCCGTTTTTGCTACGATTCCACGATTCCAAAATCCCTCGCCGTTTCAATTCCGGAATGCAACAAGCGGGCATAAACGGCATGGCAGAGCGAGAGGTGGATAAGGCAGGCGGGGTCAAGGGCTAGCCGCCGGAGGCGGTGGGAGCATAGCGAGCACCCTTGAGGCCGCCTGCCTTATCCACCACCCTTAGCCAGGCTGTGTATGCCGGTGGTCAGGTGAAGACTATCCTCGCGTGGGACTACCACATCTCACCGGGGACACATGCCCAAAGGCCATCATCACCTGACCTATGACAAACGCTGCCAGATTTACGCGCTCTTGAAAAGCGGCTGCACCAAAGCCGGGGTTGCGCGGCAGATCGGCGTGCACCGTTCGACAATCACAAACGAGATCAAACGCAATACTGGCCGCAAGGGGTATCGCTACAAACAAGCACAGGAGAAAGCATCCGCCAGGCGTACCGCCGCATCGAGCGTGCCGCGTAAGATGACGCCAAGCCTCATCCGCGAGATCGAGGGGACACTGACGCAGGAACAATGGAGCCCCGAGCAAATCAGCGGCTGGCTGAAGAAAGAAGAACGGCAGTTTGTCAGCCCCGAACGCATCTACCAGCACATCTGGAAGGACAAGCGAAACGGGGGAAGTCTTTGGCGCTACCTACGCCACAACGGCAAGAAGTACAACAAGCGCAAAGGCAAGAACTCTGGGCGCGGCCTGATCCCTGGCCGCGTGGACATCTCTGAACGCCCCGCCATCGCCCAGGAAAAAAGCCGCATCGGCGATTGGGAGGGCGATACCGTCATCGGCCGGGGCCAAAAGGGCGCGATCCTCACCCATGTGGACCGCAAATCCAAATACACAAAGCTCGCCATCCTGCCGGACAAAAGCTCAGCCTCTGTCCGAAGCGCCTGCGATGCTTCACTTCTTCCCATAGCTCACAAAATCGAGACCATCACCTACGACAACGGCAAGGAATTTGCCGGGCACGCCAGCATCGCAGCAAGCCTGGAAGCTCAAATCTACTTCGCCAAGCCTTATCATTCCTGGGAACGGGGACTGAACGAACACACCAACGGCCTCCTGCGTCAGTACTTCCCAAAAGGCTCGGACTTCTCTACCCTCACTCCCGCCGAGGTCCAACGGGTCGAGGACAAACTCAACTCCCGTCCCAGAAAGGCGCTCGGCTACAAAACACCCAGCGAGGTGTTCTTCGCCGCCGCTTGAAGACGTTGTTGCGGTTCGGGGGTGAAGGGGCGCCTTTAAATATACCCGCAACTTCCGGATTAACCAATCTACGACCGTATGCGGACGTGTTTACCACGGATTTTCCTAGCCTTTTACAATTTACGCAATTGCAATAGATCTATGCTATATTATATATAATTGAAAAGGCGCCTCGAAGCAGGCTGAAGGCCGCCCAGATTCGTTAACAGGAGTAACAGATGCCGCGCCAAGACTTACGTCCGCCGTCAGAAGTTCCGGCCGTCCCGGTGCCCACGCCTCGTCATCGCCGCCCAGCCTGCACAATTTGCTCCGCGATCAGCCCCAGTGGCACAACTTTACACGCCGCGCCGCGTTCGATCGCTTCCTTGGGCATGCCGAATACCACCGAGGTCGCCTCGTCCTGCGCAACCGTCGAGGCTCCGGCAGTGCGCATTTCGAGGAGCCCTTCCGCGCCGTCGTCGCCCATCCCGGTCATCAGGATTCCAGTGGCGTTGCTTCCCGCATATTGCGCCGCCGAGCGAAACAGCACATCCACCGAAGGCCGGTGCCGCGAGACGAGAGGTCCATCCTTAACCGAGACATAATACTGCGCGCCGCTGCGCTGGAGCAGCGTATGCCGGTTGCCTGGAGCAATGAGCGCCCTTCCGCGAAGAACCTTGTCGCCGTCAGCCGCTTCCTTTACCTCGATGGCGCAAAGCCCGTCGAGGCGCTTGGCGAAGGCGGCGGTGAACTTTTCCGGCATGTGCTGCACGATGACGATGCCAGGACAATCCACGGGCAGCGTTTCAAGCACAGCCCGCAGCGACTCGGTGCCGCCCGTCGACGCGCCCATGCAGACGACGGTCTCGGTGGTTCTAACCATCGCGCGGCCGGGAATTGGCCCGGGCAACATGACATCGGCGCTCAACTTTTCGGTTCCACGCAGCTCCGGGGCCTTATGCTTGGGCAACCGGTTCAAATTCGCGCGGGCCGCGGCCTTTACGGAATCGCAAATGCGAACGCTTGCGTCGAACAGGCCCTGCTTCGTATCCACGCGCGGCTTGAGGATGATGTCGACGGCGCCCCCTTCAAGCGCCTGCATGAGGGTTGCGGAGCCTTCCTCCGTCAAGCTTGAGCACATCACCACGGGGATCGGGTGCTGCGCCATCAGTTTGCGCAGGAACGTAATGCCATCCATGCGCGGCATTTCCACATCGAGCGTGATTACGTCCGGAGCCGCGCGCGCGATCTTGTTCGCGGCGGCATAAGGATCGCTAGCCGTACCGATTACCTCGATATCAGGATCGGCGCTCAAGATGCTGGACAAGGTCTGGCGGACGGTAGCCGAGTCGTCGACGATTAAGACGCGGACATGCTTGTTCATAATCCACCCTCCGCGCGAAAGACCGATGCTGCGACTTGGGCAAGCGGCAGCTCGAAGCCGGCCACCGTTTCCGAATGCCCCAGAAACAGAAAACCGCCTGGATGCAAGTGCTGGCAGATCCGATTTAGGACCTTACGCTGAGTTTGCTTGTCGAAATAGATGAGGATGTTTCTGCAGAAGATAATGTGCATGTCTCTATCCACACTATAGGGGGCCTCCATTAAATTCAGCCGCTGGAAGCGCACCATGTGGCGCAGTTCCGGCACGACGCGAACCTGGTCGTGCGAGCCGCGTTTTCCACGAAGCAGGTAGCGTTTCCGAAGCTCCATCGGTATGGTTTCCGCCATGATCTCGGGATAGATCGCCTGCATCCCAGTTCTCAGCACCTGGGTGCTTATGTCCGTCCCCAAGATGGAAAAGGACGGGACTATGTCCTTCTGCTCCGCCAAGACCATGGCAAGCGTATAAGGCTCAGCCCCGGTCGAGCTGGCGGCGCTCCAAACCTTGAGGGGGCCGCGCCGCAAATAGCCCTGCTCAAGGAGCGCCGGTATCGCTTCTTCGACAAGGAAATCGAAGTGTTTCGGCTCGCGGAAGAAATCGGTTTTATTGGTCGTAACAGCATCGATTAGATTAACGGCTTCGCGATCCAGGCCGCCTTGTTTAAATAAGAATGAGCAGTAATCCGCCAGCGACCGCATACCCAGCGCTTGCACACGGCGCCGGAGCCTGCATTCCACCATCGTTTTCTTCGACGGAGGCATCTTGATGCCGGCGTAGCCCTCGATAAACTTCGCCAGAAATTCGAAGTTACCGGCACTCAGATGATCGAAAGCTCCGGCATTCACATCTGGTGTGTCCGGCGAAACGCTGTCCTGAACCATGTCTGCCTGGCTTCTTGCGCTAGCTTGCTTCATCACGCAGCGGCGGAGCTGAGGAGCGCCGCCGTATCCTCCTCTGAGAAAAGACGCGACAGATTGAAGATGATGACGAAGCGCCCATCGCGGTGGCCGACGCCCAGGATATAATCGGAGCGCCAGCGCGTGCCGATGTCCGGGGCCGGCTCGATCTCCCCGGCGCTGAGCGCCATCACCTCGATGACCCGGTCCGCGACCAGGCCAAACACGAGCGGCCTGCCGGATATGGTGACTTCCAGCACGAGAATGCGGGTCGTTTCGGTTGCCGGGATAGCAGGCAAGCCAAGCTTGACGCGCAGATCGAGCACGGGAACGCTGCGCCCGCGAAGATCGATAAGTCCGAGCATATACGGCGGCGCTTCTGGAACCCGGGACGCCTGGCGCATGTCGAGAATCTCGAGGACCGTCTCCACGGGAACGGCGAACACTTCACGATCGATCCCGAGGGTCACAAATTGACCTTCCGCGGCGGTTTTCACCGCCGCTTTCGCAGCCACGGCATTCATGTCTCAATACCTCTCGAATTCGCTATCGTCCGCATCGGCGCCCAGACTGCCCACCGGTGCGGAAGAAGGCACGGCGCAAGCGCCGTTCCGGGATGACGGATGGGAGCTATTCGGCCGGATTTGGTATAATCAGCTTCCGGAAGGGCTACGCCGCGCGCCTTTCACCGGTGTGAAAGCCACCTGTTTCCTGTCTGGTTTGCAAAGCCGATGCGATGATGGCGGCGATATCGAGGACAATGATGAAGTCGTCGTCGCGCTTGGCGACGCCGCGGATGTATTCGCGGCGCCAGACCATGCCGATCTTCGGAGTCTCCTCCATCTCGACGCCGGCAAGACTGGTCACCTCATGCACTTTTTCGGCCAGGAGGCCAATCGTGGTCAAATCTCCATCGAGATCGACCTCGATGACGACGACGCGCGTATCGATAGTGGGAGGCCGCTCCTCCATGCCCAGCTTGTAGCGCAGATCCGCGAGCGGCACGATCTTGCCGCGCACATTGATCAAGCCTCTGGCGAAGGGGTTGCTGACTGGGACTTCGGTTACCGGCACGAGATCCAGGATCTCGCGCACATAAGACGCCTCCAGTGCAAAAGCCTGGCCATTGAGACTAAGAGTCAGAACCTCAAGACCGTTTCCGCTGTCCATATTCGTCATTTCCGTCCTCATTCCGCTGCCCTAAGGTTTTCTTCGCCGATCTGGCCGTATTCGACGAGATGCGGGATATCGAGGATAAGGGCGACAGCTCCATCGCCCATGATCGTCGCACCAGAAAACATCTCGATGCTGGAGTGCAGCTTCGTAAGCGACTTGATCACCGTCTGATGCTCGCCGATCACCTGATCGACGGCCAAGCCGACCTTCATACCGCCCGAGGACACAACCACGATCTTCTGAAAGCGATCTGGAGGCGTGCTCGTCGCGAACAGTTCCCGTAGGCGGAAGAACGGCACCAACTCGCCGCGGATGTTGAGGAAGCTATGTCCCCGCGAACGGGCATCCTCTTCCGCTGAAAGCTCGACGCATTCCTCAACCGTGCCCAGCGGCATGACGTAACGCCCTTTCCCGACCCGGACCATCAGCCCGTCGATAATGGCCATCGTCAGGGGCAGCCGTAACGTCGTCTCGGTCCCAGAGCCGGCCGTGCTCGCCAGATCGATCTTGCCCCGCAACCCTTCGATGATGCGTTTGACCACATCCATGCCGACGCCACGGCCGGACATGCTTGTGACCTGGGCCGCTGTTGAGAAGCCAGGCATGAACAGGATCTGAAAGAGTTCGCTATCGGTCACGGCGGCGTCCGCCGGGATCAGTCCGCGTTCAATGGCGCTGGTCCGGATGCGTTCGCGGTTGAGGCCGCATCCGTCGTCGGTGATGGTGATAAGGACCTCTGTGCCGGCATGACGCGCGGACAGCATGATCCGCCCGGTCTGCGGTTTTCCAGCCGCCATTCTGCCGGCAGGGTCCTCGATGCCGTGATCGATGGAATTCCGGATCAGGTGAACGAGCGGATCGTTGAGCTGCTCGATCATGGTCTTGTCGAGCTCCGTCTCCTCGCCTTCCGTCACCAGCTCGACGTGCTTGCCGAGATCGCGGGAGAGGTCGTGTACGACGCGCCGGAAGCGCCCGAAAAGCGAGCCAATCGGCATCATCCGGATGCCCATCGTCGTATCGCGCAGCTCAAGCACCAGGCGTTCGATCTCCTCGGTAACGGCCCGGACCTGCTGATCCGAGCTTGCAGCGGCGATCTGGCTCAGGCGCGACTGCGTGATGACCAGCTCGCCAACGCGGTTCATCAACTCGTCGAGACGCTCCGCCGGCACCCGGACGCTGGCGCTGCTTTTCGCGCTTTCCCCGTTACGGCTCTTGGATTTTTCAGCTCCCGAAGGCGGCTGACTTGCAGGTGCCGCCTGCTTACCCGCGACATCGGAAGGCTTATCTTCCTGCTGTGCGTTCTGGACAGCCTGGGGCGATGCGGCATCGAGGCCAGCGGCAGGCTCACCCTGTCCCTCACCGCCAGTCTCCACCGGCTCGATCTCAAGCTGCATCTCGTCGCGGACGAAGATGAACACATCCTCTATGGTCTGGCGTGGCTCGGAGGTTGTTAGGAGAACCTCCCATTCGATGTAACAGGATGCGGGATCGAGTTCCTCAAGCGGCGGAATCTCATCTGTCAGCGGCGTGACGACGGCTGAGCCGAGCGAGCGCAACTCGTCCAATAGCAGGATTGGGTTGGTCCCGTTCGCCATGACGTCGCGGGGCAGCCGCATGCGGATGCGCCAGGTTTGCTGGCCGCCGGCGGCAGGGGCAAGAGGGGCAGCCGTTGCACTGGGAGCGGCCGTTGCTTCGGAATTGAGGCATTTGAGCCCGGCCAAAATCGCTTCGCCCAATTGGGCATCTGCCTCTTCGGCGCGCTCAATTAGAGTCTGAATGTGATCGCGCGCCCGCAAAGCGAGAGAAATCAATTCCGGGCTGGACTCCGACTTGCCCTGGCGCACTTTGTCGAATGCGGTTTCCACATGATGGGTGAACGCGGCGGCCTCTTCGAAGCCGAACATCGCGCCGGACCCTTTTATCGTGTGAAGGGCTCGGAAAGCGGTATCGATCGAAGCGCCATCCTGCGGCGAATGGGCGAGATCGAGCAAAGCCGCTTCAAGTTGAGCGAGAAGGTCTTGCGCTTCCTGCCGAAACATTATTTTTGGGTCTACCGTGCTCATCCGCCAATTACCTTCTTTAGAGTTTCCAGGAGTTGCTGAGGCTTGAACGGCTTGGTAATCCAGCCGGTGGCGCCAGCGGCTTTCGCTTGCGACTTTTTCTCCGCGTCGCTTTCCGTCGTTAGCAGCAGAATCGGTACGCCCACATAGGAAGGCAGTTTTCGCAGCTCCCGCACAAAGGTCATGCCGTCCATCACCGGCATGTTCAAATCCGTGAGGATGACGTCCACCGCCTTGCGGCGCGCCTCGGCCAACCCTTGCGCTCCGTCGGCAGCTTCAAGCACGTTGTACCCGGCGCCATTCAGGGTGAGCTTGACCATCTGACGGATGCTTTCGGAATCATCCACACTAAGAATGGTCTTCATCGAACGCCTCGCTCTTCAGCCAAAAACCCCGTTCGCCGGCCGGGCTATCCGCCTTCAGAAAGCCGCCTCGCATTAAAACGTCGCCGAGTGCTCCCTGGGCTGGATGAGCGAGCGTCAGGACCTTGCCAAACTCAGCAGCGCTCTTGCGCGCCGACAGCAGGAGCTGCACAAAACTGGGGTCCGCTTCCGTGACGCGGGAACAGTCCACGGTTATCGAAGAAGCGGCGTGGAGCGCTTCCAGCAACAAGGAGTGGCTCTGCCCGGCGGTGCGAATAGTGCGGGCGCCACCAAGGTCGATCGTGCCATCGGAGGGCTGTTCTCGCGATTCGGCCATGCGTGTATCTCTCTCGGCTGCAACTTAGGATGGCAGGAGAGTGGCAGATCGCGGTAAACTAATTATGAAGAAAAGGGATGCCCTGGGACATTATGCAAATCGCCTCAAGACTTGGCCGTTCTCCGTCATTGCGAGCGCAGCGAAGCACGCGGGCCTTTTCAGCAGCCTGCCGCTGAACGCCCTGGTTCAGAGAACGCGAAAGCCACGCCTGCGGCTGCGCTACTTGCCAGTGCCCGCCCGGTCCGCGATGCGCGCAAGGCTCTCCTTGCGGCTCAGCACATGCAGCACGTCGAAGATGGGCGGCGAGGTGGTGCGGCCCGTCAGCGCGGCGCGCAAGGGCTGGGCGACGCCGCCGAGTTTCGCGCCGGCCTCTTCGGCATAGGCGCGCGTCGCGGCTTCGAGCGCGGCCGGCTCCCAATCATCCAGCGCGGAGAAGCGCTCGTGAAGTGCCGCGAGGTGCTTCAGGCCATCGCCCTCCAAATGCTTGGCGGCTTTCTCGTCAATGTCGATGGGGCGCTTCACAAAGAGATAGCGCGCGGAAATCAGCAGCTCCACGAGCGTCTTCGCGCGCTCCTTGAGCCCCGGCATCGCCTTTTTGAGCTTACCCCAGCCAGCCTTCGTAATGCTGCCCGAAAACTCCTTGGCGGCTTCGATCTCCGGCGCGATGGCCTCGATTTGCGCCACAAGCTCCGCATCCGGCGTGTTGCGGATGTAAACGCCGTTCAAGTTCTCCAGCTTGGCGAAGTCGAAGCGCGACGGCGAGCGGCCGATGGCGTTGAGGTCGAACCACTCGATGGCCTGCTCCGTGGAGAAAATCTCGTCGTCGCCGTGGCTCCAGCCGAGCCGTGCGAGATAGTTGCGCATCGCGTCCGGCAGATAGCCCATGGCGCGATAAGCCTCGGCACCCAGCGCGCCGTGCCGCTTGGAGAGCTTCGCCCCATCTGGCCCGTGGATCAGCGGAATGTGCGCGAAGGAGGGAACGTGCCAGCCCATCGCGTGGTAGAGCTGGGTCTGGCGCGCGGCGTTGGTGAGGTGATCGTCGCCGCGGATGATATGGGTGATGCCCATGTCGTGATCGTCCACCACGACCGCGAGCATATAGGTGGGCGTGCCGTCCGAGCGCAGCAGCACCATGTCGTCGAGGTCTTTGTTGGCCCAGGTGACATGGCCCTGAACGCGGTCGGCGACGGAAGTCTCGCCCTCATGCGGCGCCTTGAGCCGCACGGCGTAGGGCTTACCCTTCGGCCAATCCTTGGGCCCCTTCTCGCGCCAGGTGCCGTCATAGCCGGGCGCGCGGCCCTCTTTCGTCGCGCGCTCGCGCATGGCGGCAAGCTCTTCCGGCGTCGCATAGCAGCGGTACGCCTTGCCCGACTCCAATAGTTCGTGCGCCACCTCCGCATGCCGCTTCGCGCGGGCGAACTGAAAAACCGGCTCGCCCTCCCAATCGAGGCCCAGCCATTTCAGCCCGTCGATGATGGCGGCAATCGCGGCTTCGGTCGAGCGCGCGCGGTCGGTGTCCTCGATGCGCAACAGGAACGTGCCGCCGGTGTGCTTCGCGTAGAGCCAGTTGAACAGCGCCGTGCGCGCGCCGCCAATGTGCAGAAAGCCAGTTGGGGAAGGTGCAAAGCGTGTGACCACGCCGGTGGAGGACGTCATCGGAAGACTTTCGTAAAGGTGGACATCTGTCTCGCAGCACGGTCTAAAAAACGAAACCGGATAAGGCGCAATCCTAAAGCCCCCTCACCCCTACCCCTCTCCCGCAAGGGGAGAGGGGAAGCGGCCCTTTCCGCTAGGGAGAGGGTCATTCGGGCGTTCCTTCTCCCCTTGCGGGAGAAGGACAGGATGAGGGGTAGGCCACGCATTATGCGCGGTGGTATACCATGCCGCATTTCTAATTGGTAGCGGGTGCGGCAGCGTTGCGACCCGAACTATTCAGACGTTTTCCCGCTCCACGCTCCAACCTCATTTGTCACGAGGGAGTAAAACAGCTATACCGAAATGGCGTAGCGGTTGAGCTTTAGGTATTTGATGTGAGTAATTCGGTTTTAGCGCTCGGTGTGGACGTTCCGGCGCGTTCGCCGGCATTATTTCGGGCAGCGGGGAGTGCCGGCAGGGCGCTTGCGGCGCAGCTTGACGCCGAGCAGGGGCGCTGGTTTCTGTGGCTGCCGGTATTTTTCGGCGCCGGAATTGGCATTTATTTCGAACTGCTCGACGAGCCGGATTTCACGCTTTCGCTGGGGATCTTCGTCGCTGCGCTGGCGTTGCGCATGCTGGCGCGGGCGCACCTGTCCGCCTTCCTGTTCACAAGCATCCTGCTTTGCGTGAGCGCGGGCTTCTTTGCCGCCAAGCTCAGGACGGACATCGTCGCGGAGAACATGCTGGAACGGCATGGCGCCTACGATCTGGAAGGCTTCGTGGAAGGCTTCGACCGGCAGTCTCCCAAGCGCGGCCGCGCCATCGTCCGGCTTTCGAGCATGAAGCATGAGGGCGAGGAGGTTGCCAAGCGGCCGTTCCGCGTGCGCGTGAGCGTCAGGGGCGAGCAGACGCTGGTGCCCGGCCGCGCGGTCAAGCTGCGCGCGATGCTGGGCCCGCCGCCGGAGCCCGTGATGCCGGGCGGCTACGACTTCGCGCGCATGAGCTTTTATCAAGGCATTGGCGCTTCCGGCTATTCGCTTTCCAAACCGGAGGTGCTGGAGGAACGCGAACTGCCGCTGGACATGAAATTCAGGACGCGGCTTGCGGAGCTGCGCGCGTGGATCGGCCGGCGCATCATCCACGTGCTTCCCGGCCAGACGGGCGAGATCGCCGCGGCGCTGACCGTCGGGCAGACGGCCGGGCTCGACGATACCTCCATGCGGGATCTGCGCGGCTCCGGCCTCGCTCACATCTATTCGATCTCGGGCCTGCATATGTCGCTGGTGGCGGGCACGGTGTTCTGGTTCCTGCGCTGGTCGCTTGCGCTGTTTCCGTTCATCGCGCTGCGTTTCTCGACGCGGACGATAGCCGGCGGCGCGGCCCTGATTTGCGTCACCATCTACCTAGGGCTCTCGGGTGCGGCCATCGCGGCGGTGCGCTCATATATTATGATCGCGGTCGTGTTTCTCGCGATCCTCTTGAACCGGCCCGCGCTGTCGCTGCGCAACGTGGCGCTCGCCGGCCTTGCTGATCCTGATCGTGCTGCCGGACAGCCTGATCGACCTCAGCTTCCAGATGTCTTTCGCCGCGACCGCCGCACTGATCGCCGGCTACGAGCGCTTCGGCCGCTATCTGCATTTCGAGGCGCGGAACGTGCGCGAGCGGCTGACCTGGCAGCCGGTCTATATCGTTGGCGGCGTGCTGGTGACGACGGCCACGGCGGGCCTCGCGGTCGAGCCCTTCTCGGCCTACCACTTCCACAACCTCACCTGCTACTCGGCGCTGGGCAATCTCCTGGGTGGCCCGCCCGTCGATCTGCTCGCCATGCCGGCCATGATCGTCGCGCTGATCGCCATGCCCTTCGGCCTCGACGAATGGCCGCTGAAGGCGATGGGCTTGGGCGTCGACGGCATGATGATTGTCGCCAAATGGGTGGCGGCGATCCCCGGCTCGCTCATTATTGTGCCGGCCTTTCCTTTCGCGGCGCTGCTCGTCATCATATGCGGCGGGCTTTGGCTCATCGTCTGGCGGCGGCCATGGCGGCTTTGGGGGCTCGCGGTTATTGGCGCCGGCGTCGCGCTGACCTCCATTCACGACAAGGCCGACATCCTCGTGGACCGGGACGCGAAGGTTGTCGCCATCCGCGATAAGGATGGCAAACTCCAGGCGCCGAAATCGCGGCGCGCCTTCTACACGCTCGCGCAATGGCTGAAGGCCGATGGCGATGGCCGCACGCCGAAGGACGCGTCCACCGGCGCGGGCTGGCAGTGCGACACCTATGCCTGCGTCGCGCTGGTGAAGGGCAAGCAGGTGAGCTTCATCGCCAAGCCCGATGCCATCCAAGACGATTGCGAGCGGGCGGTCATCCTTGTCGCGCCGATGGATATCAGCGTGCGCTGCCCCGCGCCGAAGATCATCCTCGACCGCGGCGCGCTATGGGAGAAAGGCGCGGCGGCGATCCGAATTTCAGACGCGCGCCTTATCGTTCGCACCGCATCCGAAAGGCGCGGTGTGCGGCTCTGGGCGCCCGCCCGCCGCCGCCGTGAGGTCATCGCGCCGGATGTGGAAACCGATAAGCCGGGCGAGGAGAAAGCCGGCGAGGACGTGCAGGAATAAGGGAACGCTGCGCTTTGAAACGCTTATTCAGCATCCGGGTCTTTCGGCAAAGTTGCCGATAAAAGACCAAGCAACTCTGGAACTTCCTCCGTAACCGCCTTCCAGAGGATGTCTCCGTCGATATCGTAGTATGCGTGGATCAGCCGGTTACGCATCGCGACAATTGCTGGCCAGGGTACGTTTGGCGAAGCAGATCGTGTTTCCGGCGTCACCCGCGAGGCTGCCTCGCCGATGATCTCGACGGCGCGGACCAGCGCGAACAGCAGCATCTGATTGCCGTCCAGGTCGCCGCGCTGCCGTCCCGCGATAAAGCGCTGCGTGATCTCAGCAGCATCTATCATGTGACGGATTCGTATGGCGTCTTCAGGCGGCATATTGAACCTTGGCCGTCCGCACGACCTCATCGCGGAAGTAGCGGCTCAAATCCGCTTGCGTGCGCAGATCGACGCGCCGCCCGCCGAGCAGCGCGGACAACTCCGCCGCGATGCCGCAGATCCCGAGCAACCCCGGTTGGCGGCCCTCTTCGAATTCCACCAGCAAGTCCACATCGCTATCGGGGTGGTTGACGCCTTTCAACGTGGAGCCGAACAGCGCCAGGCGCCGAATATGCCGGCGGCGGCACAGGCTGGCCAGCGCGGCTTCGTCCGGGAACATACGGATGGACATGCTTCATCTCCATGCGGGCGGCACGCCGCCTTCCCTTATATAGCCGGAAATTGGTGCGGGCGCAAAATGGCAAGCCGGCGCTTTGTGCGCCATCTTAACGCGATCGCGATCCTTGATCGAATATGAAAAGAGAATATCGGTCAAGCCAGCCCCGCCAGCAACAAAACCGACCGAAGCAATACAGCTCTGGCGCTGCGGCCAATGCTGCACGGAGTTCTATTCCTATCGTCATGTACGCGCCCAGAATCGAAGCCAAGCTTGGCCGTATGGCGCATCGAGGATATTCGCGAAACCGCCGCCGTCCCGCGGCTCGCCATGGGCTTCACTTCGCTCCTGGCACGGCTCAGGCTCGACGGGCCAAGGCCCAGCGCGGTTGCAGGGCCGGCTCCACCCGCAACCCAGCTTACGGGTGCCAATTTCCTTACGAATCAGGTAGCTTGCCAGACGATTGATTCATTTTTAAAGACCAGGATGTGGGCCGCAAAACGATGACATCGCCGCAAAAATGCGCTTCGACACTGCCGCGGACGGGCCTCGCCTGCCTGAGGCCGCTGAACGCGCCCGAAGTGCTGGCGGCGTGGGTCGCGGCCCAGCCAAGGGGCGAATGCGCGGCCGAATCCGCCGCCAAGGCACTAGCGGATGCCCTGCCTTATGAGGAGGCTTTGGCCCAGGCCACAAGGCTCGGTTTGGTTCAAGAGACGGGCGGCATGTTGATGGCCAAGCGCGAAAACGCCGCCAAGAACAGCCCCATTTTGCCGGCGTTTACCGGCCGCGATGCGCTGCGTGCCCTGGCGGTCCATGCGCTTAGCGGACCGGCAGGCGGCGCCAAACGCGGCCGCGATCTTCGCGGGCTCTCGCTCAGGCAGCTTTTCGCCCTGGAGGAACTCGCTCCATGGCCCACGGCGCAACAGGCACGCTGCGCCCTTCTGTCTCGCATTGTTGCGTCGCACGGAGGCGCTTTCGGCGAAGCCGCAAAGCGGCCCCTGAAGGCATTCAAGTTCGATGAAATGAGCCGGCGCATCTATCTCGCCTTCGCAGGCGTGCAACGGGGGACCGTATTGCAGGCAGACGCAAGCTTACTGTCCAAGGGGCTCGGCGGCCCAGCGGATACAGTGCAGGCGCTAACGGCCACCATCATCCGCGCGGCGATATCGGCCAGGGCGCCGGCTGCCGCGGAGATCGGCCAAGCCTTCGACCTTGAGAGCTTTGCGAAGTCCGTCCGCAAGCTCGCCAGCCGCTTGGAGACGAAGCCCTATGCGGGCCGGGTCGCCATCGCACAGGTTTACGACACAGGGCTAGCCCAGGGGCTCGCGCTTGGCAGCCTCGACGAGTTCAAGGACCATGTGGCCGAGGCCGCGCGCGAGGGGCTGCTCGATCTTGAGCGGTATGACATTACCGGGCCATTCGATGCTGGCCTGAAGGAGAGGTCCCGGCTGAGGCTGGGGCGCGACGAACGGCATTTTATCGTCAATCAGTGGATTTAGGCGTATTTGATCATGGATTTACGGCTCAAGGCTTTTGAAAGCCCGGAATTTGATCGAGTTCTTTGGCGCGGTGGCATCGCTTGCAGGTGCCGCCGACGAGGAGCGCCTGGACGTGCCCGGGATCGAGACGGACGCCGGCGAGGCGCTGAATGCCATCGCCACCCAGGCTCTGCGGCAAAATCCGGACCCGGCCTTCCGCGTGCTCTTGATCAAGGGCGCGACCGGCACCGGAAAAACCCACACACTTCTAACCGCCATCCGCCATCTGCACCAGGAGGGCAGCGTCTATGCCGCGCTCTTCCCCATGGTGGATCTCGTGTCCGAGAAGGACCTCGACGCCTGGCTCCTGCGCGCGCTCGTGTCGCGGCTTTCGGAGCGCTATCTTGTGGCGGCAGGCGCGCCGTCGCCGCTTACGAGGCTCGCCCGGACCGTCGTTGCGCAGGGACAGAGCGATCTCGCCAAGCCCTTCGAGCAGGACGTTTTCGGCGAAGGCGGGGACATTCGCGATTTCGACCTCCGCCCCTTGATCGTTTCGATCCGCGCGCGGCTGCAAAAGCTGTCGCACCTTCCGGTTCCATCCGAGGCGTTCATCGCGGCCTTGCTGGGTGCGGGCGCCGGCGACGACAACTCTTTCGCCTATCTTCGCGGCCAGGCGGTCAACGTCAGCATCGGCGGCGTGCGGCTCACGCAGACCGAAGGCGACCATATCGCGCGAGCCCATATCGATGCGCTGGTGAACGTAATCGGCGCCACGGGTGGCGCGCTCATGCTTGCCTTCGACCAGCTTGAGCAGAGCCGCGTCCAGGGCTGGGAGGCGCGGCTGCGCCACCTATTCGGCCGCGGCGCGCTGCTCGCGGAAACGCTGCCGCCGCTGTGCGTCGCCTTCGCGGTTCTACCCTCGCTTTACGACACCATCGCCGGAGGCATAGATAGTTCGATCCGCGATCGCATCGAACGGTTCGGCTCGCTCCCCGTGCGGCTCAAGCCGCTCGCGCGCAGGCAGGCCGAGGCGTTGCTCACGCGCAGGCTCGCGGCGCTGTTCGAGCGCTGCGGTGCGAAGCCGGATGCAAAAGATCCGCTTTACCCGTTTCCCGGCTGGATGACCGACGAGCTTGGCGGGCAAACCTCCCGCTATGTGTTCGAGCTGATCCAGCAGTTCCGGCGCGTTTATCTGAGCACGGGCGCGATTCCGACGCTCGACGACATGCCGCCTCCGCCGTCCATTTTGAGCGACGCGCCCGTCGCGGCCACCGCTTCCGCCTCATCCACGAATTTCGATGACAAATGGCACGGCGAGCTGACCTCGCGCACCGTGCAGCCCGCCATCGGCAACGGCATTCAGCAGGCCGAGATCCTTGAGTGGGCGATCCAAGCCGCCGCGGTTGAGATCGAAGGGCTGACCGCGATCAAGACGCGCCGCACCGTGCGCGGCAGGGCCGGCACCGTGGTGATCGAGGCCGACTTCCAGCAGAACGGCCAGAGCGTCGAGCGCCGCGAGATCGCGCTTTGCAACGAGGGGCGCGGCGCACCGCTGGCGGAGGAGATCAGGGTTTTCCTGCGGGGCGTAAACGGGGCAAGGCCCGTGATTGTGCGTCCGCGCGGCGGCAGGCTGCCCCGCTCGGGGCGGTTCATCGCGCCGATCATTCGCGATGCCGAGGAGATGCAATCCATCGTCGTGCCGCAAGTCGAGATGCTGGCTTGGGAGCGTCTCGATTCCGCGCGGCATTTCTTCCGCAATTTCAAGGATGCCCCAGGTTTCGAGGCATGGCAGCGCGAGTCGCGCCCGCTGACGAAGGTGGCCGCTTTCGCGGACATAGTGCAGTTCCCCTACATCAAGGCTGCGGCGGAAGAGGACGAAGCCGAGGAAGTCGAGCAAGCGCCCGCGCCTGTTGCAGTCCCGCGCCGCCGCACGCCTGCGAATGAAGCCGTGATGCTCGGCCGGCACGAGGATGGCGGCGAGGTCCATTGGGCGCCATTCGAGAGCGAAGCGAAACTCTTGAACTTCGGCATTCTCGTCACCGGCGACCCCGGCTCGGGCAAGACGCAGACGCTGAACGTGCTGATCGACGGCGTGGCCCGCATGGGCTTCCCGATCTGCATCTTCGACTTCAAGAACGACTACTCGGAGCGCAGCTTCGTGCAGGCCATCGGGCTGAAGGTGCACGACGTGCGCCGGCATGGCATTCCGTTCAACCCGCTGATGCCCAGCGCCAGCGAGGACGGCCAGGCGCAGCCCATCGAGCACATTTTCACCATCACGGGCGTATTGAAGCGCGTGTTCGGGCTCGGCGACCGCCAAACCGCGACCCTGCGCGACGCCATGAAAGAGGCGTTCGAGCGGCGCGGCATCAATCCGCAGAAATGGGTGAACGCCGACAGCATCCGGCCCCCGAGTTTCGACGATGTGGTCGCGATCCTGGAAGAGCAGAAGGAAGCGAAAAACCCGCAGGCCATCAGCTTGCTCGACCGCATCGCCGCGCTATTCGAACTTGGGCTGTTCCCGAAGTCGGACGATTTGCCGGTGCCGTTCGAGGCCATGCTGGACGAGCGGCTGGTGCTGTCGCTGTTCGCGCTGCCGACCGACGAGATCAAGGCCGCGCTGGCGGAGCTTATCATCATCCGGCTGCACGGCGTGCTGCTGCGGCGTGCACAGCCGCGCAGGCTCACGCGCCTGCTTGTGCTGGACGAAGCCTGGCGCGTGGCCAGCAGCACGCATTTGGAGAACCTCGCGCGCGAAGGCCGCGCCTTCGGAGCCGGAATTGCCATCGGCACGCAATATCCCGGCGACCTGCCGCCCGATCTTTCCGGAGCGCTCGACACCAAGATCTACCTGAAGAACCAGCAGCCCGATCACAAGAAGGCCGTGGTGCGCGCGCTTTGCGGGGCCAATTCGGGGCCCGAGGCGGCGAATCTGCATGGCGTCTTGGAGCGGCTTACCCAATTCGAGGGCCTGATCCAGAACCAGCAATACCTGCCCTATTCAAGGTTCAAGCTCGTGCCGTACTTCGCACGCGTGGAGCAGCAGACGAAGGCGGCGTGAGGCCCCGAACAGGGTGCCGGCCACCGTTGATTTGCCAGCGCCCCCGGTGTAATCTGAAAGCCACATTACCTGGGGCGCTCTCGTGGACGTAGAAACTCAAATCGCCGATCTCACCCGCCGTGTTTCCGCGCTCGAAAAGGCGGCGAATGGGCAGGAACGCCACAATGCGCGGGTCACGGAGCTTCTGACAGAGCTTAAAGAGGACGTGGCGCTCTTGCGGCGGCACGCCATTTCCACCGGCCAGAAGGTCGAGGAAATGGACGTGCGGCTGGGCGCGGTTGAGGCACGGATGGGCGCGCTGGAGGCCCGGATGGAGAAGCTTGAGGCTGGACTTGAAGGTGTCCGGGCCGATATCGCCGGTCTGCGCCGCGATTTGCCTGGCATCATCGCCGAGACCATGCGCGAGGTGCTGCGGGAAGGGAAGTAGCCGCTAAGCTTCGGCCGGGACACAGCTATCTTTTTCTGTAGGTGACGCTTCAACCCGGCTGGCCTCCCATGGCGGAAATTTTCATCTCCTACGCGTGCCCCGACCGCGATTACGCAAGGCGGCTCGCGAGCTATCTCGAAGACGATGGCCTCAGCGTTTGGTGCGACATGGGCCTCAAGCCGGGCGAGGTGTTCCGCGAGGAGATCGAGCGGCGCATCGGCGAGGCGCGGCATGCGATCGTGCTGTGGTCCGAGACTTCGGTGAAATCACTGCCGGAAGCAATCGGCCAGAGCCGGCATAATCCTAGCGGCGGAAGCCTGCGGCAAAGCTGCAACCCCTGTGTGGTAAAACCGCAGCTGTTCCCGTAGGGTTTGGTCTTTTCTTTAAAATTGTTTGAATGCGTGCTTTTTCTGTAACCGAATTCTTACGAATCAGCCAGATTAATAAGTGTAAACGCGATTATCGCGCATCCGGATTAGAAGTTGTTCCGGACATTAGGCGGTTCAGGGCTTGAGTACATCGCCGCACCGCCATCAAGAGGGCAACAACTTATGCATTTAGCAACGCTTGAGCGCCGGCCGTCCGCCGGTTTGGTTCACGATGTGGGCGCATCGCGAGTCCTCCTCTGCGGCAGATCCCTGATCGCCGATCCCACCGGGGCAATCTTCTGGCCTTCCGAAAATACGCTTATCGTTTCCGACCTGCAGCTTTCCAACTGCTCCTACCTTGAGGGGCACGATGTGCTGCTGCCGCCTTACGATACTGCCTCCTCCTTCGAAAAGCTTGAGGAAGCGCTCGACCGCTACGATCCCGAGCGGGTCATTGCGCTGGGCAACAGCTTCGAAGGCTTGCCCTCCAGCGGCTTGAGCTATCACCAAAAGGATTGGCTCCAGGACATGATGGAGGGGCGCGACTGGATTTGGGTGACTGGGGACGACTACAGCGAGGTGCCTGACGGCATAGGCGGCGAGGTTGTTCCGCAACTCGTGCTGAGCGGAATCAAATTCCGGGCGGATGCCGTCCGCGCGCCTGTGGCGAACGAGATTGCCGGGGGGCTTCATCCCGTCGCCCAAGTCTCGCAATACGGCCATGTCATACGCGGCCGCTGCTTCGTCACCAACGGGATGCGTCTCATCATGCCATCGGTGGGGAATTATTCGGCTGGCACGAACGTCCTTAGCGCCGCCTTCGATCCCTATCTTGCGCAGGGCGCACTATTCGTATGGTTCCTATCCCGGGGCTACGTTCAGCCCGTCGCGCCACCTCAGCTTATCGAAGATCGGATGGCGGTCTAATAACAACGGCGGAATTATTGTTGCTCTGGCGTCGTCCCCGCGAAGGCGCATACGCGCTAACATAAGGCTTGCCATGTGGAATCGAGTCAGATTCTAGCATGGCATGACTCACGAATCGCTTCTGAACGAACTCTGGCAGACAACGCTGTCACGGCTTGGCGGCGTGGCTGCGATTGACGCCTCTGCCCACGAGACGCGGGCCTTCCTTCGGCCCCGGGCGGTGAAGTCCGCCATCGATCTGCTCCGGCTGATCCTGGCCTATTGCCTCGGCGGCATGGGTCTCAGGTCCACCAGCGCCTGGGCAGCTTCCGCCGGTCTTGCGGACCTTTCCAATGTGGCTTTGCTGCAGCGCCTGCGCAACAGCGGCGCCTGGATGGAACACCTCGTAGGCCAGTTGCTTGGGGGTGGGGCCATGCCTACGGCGGGCGGCAGGCGCATCCGGCTTCTCGATGGGACGACGGTTCCAAAAGCCGGCAAGGAAGCAAGGGAAAACAATGGCCTATGGCGGCTTCATTGCACCTTCGACCTTCCAGCCGAGCGCTTTAGCTTTATCGAGCTGACTGATGGAGCGAACGTTTATCGTGAGCGACAAGCGCTCACTTGTGGCGGCGAGCGGCTCGATCGCACGCCGTTTGCAAAAGGGGATATCGCCATCGCCGGAGAGCGAACGTTTATCGTGAGCGGCAAGCGCTCACTCTTGGGTTTCCTCCATCCCGATCCTCTGGCGCACGTCTTGGAGCAGGGCGCCGATGTCATTGTGCGCGCCGGCTGGAAAGGGGCACGCTGGCTCGACAGGAACCGCAAGCCGTTCGATATCCTGGCCGCTCTCAAAGGCGCGGAAAGCGCGGGCGTTCTCGATAGGCCCATCTGGGTTGCACGCAAGAAAGCTATGCCGCTGGCCCTCCGTCTTGTCGCCTTCCGCAAGCCGCCGGAGGCGGCTGAAAAGTCGCAAGCCAAAGCGCGGCGCGCCGCGCAACGGGAAGGCAATGTCATTTCCGAGGGCACGCTGGCTGCCGCCGAATGGGTTATCCTCGTCACCTCGCTCGACGCAAAAACCTTCTCAACCAGCGATATCGGCGAACTCTACCGCGCCCGCTGGCGCATCGAAATGGCATTCAAGCGCTTGAAAAGCCTCATCGGTCTTTCGGCGCCGCCGGGCGAGGACCCAGCTGTAGCCAAGACCTGGATTTTGGCGCATCTCCTGATGGTCCTGCTCATCGAGCCGCAAGTCAGCGCGCCCGAAATCTCTCCCCGCATGGCCGCCTAACATCGCCAGCGCTCTGGCGGCTAACGTGCCTCGCAGCCAAGGCGCTGCTTGCGGCGATCATGCCCGTGCTCATGCCGCATCCTTACATCACGGCCGCCCTCAATCGCCATTTGCTCGAACCTCCGCGAAAACGATGTTACCAAGCAATTCCAGCTTTATGTTAGCGCGTATGCGCCTTCGCGGGGACGACGCTGCGGCCCGGATTTGAACCCCGCAGTCCATGTCAGCGGAAACATTGGGGTAATCAAGTCCCGGAATTGCCGAAGGCATTATCCGTGATCGTTGCAAATCCCGGCGCCCGCTCCGGTCCTGGCGGTAATAACCGCACTCCCGGTATACGGTTCGGGTTTCGCGCTCGGCTTCTTCACGGGAGCCAAATCGGAGCGGCCCTGCACTAACGATGCCGGCTTCACCGCCGGGCAGGCACCGCCGCCAGCGACGCGGCAATGGCGGCCCGCCCCGTGAACGGCGCGCCAGTCCCCAAAGGCGGCAGGCGGCGGGCAGGCCCATTCGCCACCGCGGCCCTGGAGCCGCGGACGCTGCGTTTCCATGGCAACACCGCAAGCACCGATGCTGTATTGCACCGTGACTTTCCAAACAGCTTGGATTATGGTGCCCTTTCCCTTGACTTCACCCCATCTCCTGGGCCACCTTTGCGGCCTGGAATTACCTCGGATTCAATCATGGCAAAGCCTGTAACGCAGAAAATCAAATTGGTGAGTACCGCTGGAACTGGGTACTATTATGTGACGAAAAAGAACCCGCGGAATTTGACGGAAAAGCTCGCGCTCAAGAAGTACGATCCGGTCGTCAAGCAGCACGTCGAGTTCAAAGAGTCGAAGATCAAATAGCCGCCGTGACCGCGCCCGCGCCTAGCGGGCTGCGCCAATCCTCCAAGCCTGTCAGGATGAGATAGTGATCAGCTCCGCGTCTATCGGCAGCGGGGTAAGTCCGAATTCGACACGGAGCTGATCTTTTCACCATTGGATCAAGAGGGCGTGGTCCAACGGCCTAATCCGGAACCCCTCGCTTGCGACAACTCGGAAGCTCCGGTGTATGCCCCACGGACCCAGGAGATGCGGCGGACCTGAGCACTCCGCAGGGTATTCACTGCCTAAATGTATGAGAAACTATGCTCTGTTGGCAAGTCCTGATCGACATTTTTCTGCCTCACTTGTAAGCCTTTAAGCAAATCCTCGTTAACGCGGCTATAATTTCCGGTTGCGAACTTAACGGGAACAAATCCCAAGCCATTGTTAAAAAACACGTTTCGGTTCCTATACCAACCGGCGAACGCGCAGAACGCTTTTCTTCGCGCGGCGCGTGCGCAGTTAAAGTTTTCCCCGTTATCCCCAGCCACTACGGCGAAGCTGGAGGTAGGAGCTGGCGTACCGTATCGAGGAATCGCGCCACGGAAATCGGTTTGGAGACGTAGGCTTCGCAGCCCCCCTCCCTTATCCGCTCCTCGTCCCCCTTCATGGCAAAGGCGGTAACGGCCACGATTGGGATGTGCCGCAAGCTATCATCTTCCTTCAGCCATTTCGTCACGTCCAGGCCGGACACCTCGGGCAGCTGAATGTCCATGACGATCAAGTCGGGCCTGTGCTTGCGCGCCAGCGCTATCGCGTCGATACCGTTGCGGGTTTGCAGCGTCTTGTACCCATGCGCTTCCAAGAGGTCGTGGAAGAGCTTCATGTTGAGCTCGTTATCCTCGACAATAAGAATAGTGCTAGCCATGGTCGAGCTGCTTGCCTTTGGCCCGGGGCTGGGACGCGGTGAGGCCGCGCTCAGGAGCCGGGGTGCCATCCGTCTTGGAAAGGAATAGAAGCGCATGAGCCATTACATAGAAAAGCATTCGTGCGTCTATATTCTCTCCTATAAGTTAACAAACTCTAACTTCACCCGCCCAGTTTGCCTATAGCGCGGTTTCCCCCCGGCAAAAGCGCTGCTGCCATCGTGGAAAACGCCAGGGCTCATTGCGGGCAGGGCTTCGTCTCAAGAAAATCGATGCTCGACAACTCGCCGTCAAGCGAGAATGTGCCGTAATCGAGCTTCAGCTTGCGGCTTACCCCGTTGGAGTACATCCGGAACGAAATTTCGTATGCGGGAAGCCCGTCCTTCCTTGGCGCCTGCTCGTAATAGCTGACCACCACGGGCCACGACGGGATCGTATCCAGGGCGCCTGTATTTTTTATGGCCGGAAGCTGCGAATTCGCGCTGAGTTCAAGCGGAGCGCCGATGACGCTGGTTGTCTCGTAGACCTTCGTGCCCTTCTCGGAGCCATCGTAGACATCGGCCTGGAGCCGCGTCTGCCCGGCAAGGGCCGCTTTCAACAGGCTCAGCGAATGTTGCGTCGGGAAGAGAATATTGCCCGTGAGCGTAAAGGTGCCCCTTTGCGGCTTATCGAGATGGACGATGACCGTTTCCGGATGACGCGGCACCCTGTGAGCGGTGCCTTTGGTGCTGTCGGCGAGCTTGCCGTCGGCGAATTGCGAGGTTGCGAAGCGGAAATGGTCTCCACTCGCGTCCTCCCAGCTTTCCGAGTGGATATCGCTCACGCTCGGTTTGTTGTCGCGGTCGAACACCTCTGTGATCAGGCGCGTGTTGAGCGTGTAGCCCTGGCAGACCGAGCCTTGAAAATCGTACACAAGCTGACCGCGGATATCGGTAACGTTCGAGCCGGCGCCGGTGTAGCCGAGCGCCAAACGATAAACGGCGTGATGCGGGGCCAGCTGCGCGCTCTGAGCGGGAGCCTCCTTGCTGACCGCCGGGGGGTGCGCCGCGAGATCCTGGGCGGGCGCGCCTTGCGCAAGGGCAGGCGCGAGCGCGAGGAAGAGCGATATACCCGCGCCACGGACAATCCGGACGGGCGATGGCAGCCTATGCTTCATCATGAGTTCCCGAAGCGCGATTTGCGCCATTCAACGATACCTGGCTCTGTAAAAAATAGCAGCTGCAATTTGCAAGGCTGGCCGGCGCCGCCCGCCTTACGTGAAATTGGAATCCATTGAGGCATTTTCCAGGGGCTTTGAAAACTTGTGCCGCGCTGAATCGGCATTGCCCGGTTGTCCCCGAGATCGCGTCCCCCGGCGCAGACCGGCACGGAAGCAACCGGGCGAAACAGACGCGGGAGCTGGATGGCTTCGAGGCTGTAGCTCCTCGCCATGACAAAAGGGCGGCCAAGTCTCACCCCGGCTGGTTTCGGGTGGCTTTCGCTCCGGGTTAAAGAAGCGTTCGGTTCGCTTAGAGGCGCGATATGCTTAATGCGCGCTTGGTTAACGCGCTCATCTCCTATTTTCCGCCGCCGTCTTTTTGCGAAACTTTTCCCGTTTTTGGCCGGATTCTGCGATTTCCAGAATCCCTTTAAATATACGCGCAACTTTCAGATTAACCATCGCGCGGCCTGGCGCGCCGTCAAGCATTCCCTATAATAATCAATGCCTTGAGCCGAACGATGAGCCATTAACGAATCAGCAAAGGACTTGTGATAAATTGACATGAAATTGAAAAGGCGGCGCGAAACGTGGAACAGGCCGCCGGAATGCCTTAACAGGAGATGACCGTAGGTGCGCCATAGAATTGTACCAGCCGCCAAAGTCCGGGCGGCCGTGACGATCCAGATGCCGGCAGCGTGCCAGTCCCACGCGCTTGGCCCTCCGCGTGCGGCACACCTGTCCGGCGCTCATCCCCTGAAGCACAATCGAGGCCGTCCGCGAGTGATCGAACCAGCCAATTTTAAGTTCCTTGCGATGGGAACGAACTGCGAGCTGCAGCTTTACGCCGAAAGTCCGGAAGCTGCCTCGCGGGCGGCCAAAGCGGCCATTGCCGAGGCCGGGCGCATCGAGCAAGCCTATTCGCGGTACCTGCGGGACAGCATCGTGCATGCCATAAACGTGGCGGCGGAGGCCGGAGACTCGGTCGGCGTCGACGGTGAAACCGCCGATTTGATTGACATCGCCTTCGGAGCCTATTCCCTGTCGGATGGGCTTTTCGATATTACTTCGGGCATTCTGCGAGAGACTTGGAACAACCGGACCGAAGCGCTGCCAAGCCAGGCCGATATCGAGGGCGTGCTTAGCCGCATCGGCCTGCGCAAGGTATTATGGCGCCGGCCGGAACTCACTTTTACGCGGCCTCGCATGCAGATCGACCTCGGAGGCATCGGCAAGGAATATGCCGCGGATCGGGCCGCCCAAGTTTGCCGCTCTCTCGGCGTCCAGCACGGCATGGTGAATCTCGGGGGCGACATCGCCATTATCGGGCCGCACCCTGACGGCGCGCCCTGGCGCATCGGCATTCGCGACCCGAAGGCGCACGAAACCGCGTTAGCCACTTTGTTCGCGTCCTCGGGCGGCGTTGCGACGAGTGGCGACTATGAACGCTATTGGGAAATCGAAGGCCGCCGGTTTGGGCATATCCTCAACCCTCTGACCGGCTGGCCGGCAGAGGGACTTTCATCGGTCACCGTTGGCGCGCAAAGTTGCGGGGCTGCCGGCCTTTACTCGACCATCGCGATATTGAAAGGCGAAGCGGGCCCGCAGTGGCTTCGCGAAAAGCGTGTTGCGCATCTCTTTGTCGACGCCCGCGGCCGGCTCGACTTGAGCGGCGTCCAAAAACCGGAAGATACCCCCCGCCCGCTGATTAATGGCATCCGGTAGGGGGGGTGTGAAAGAATCGGAATTGCGGGCTTCTGGAAAACTCCGCAGCGTCGTACCCGCGAAGGCGGGAATCCATATAAGAGATTGTTCTAGCTTGATAAATGGATTCCCGCCTTCGAGCGTGTGAAGAAATCGGCGGTCCGGTTGAAATCCGGGCCGCGGCGTCGTTCCCGCGCAGGCGGGAACCCACGCTAAGGGCTTGTTCCAACGGCTGGAATGGATTCCCGCCTTCGCGGGAATGACGCTGCGGAAGTCTCGCCGAAGTCTGCAATTTCGATTTTTTCACACGCTCCTTCGCGGGTACGACGCTGCGGCAAGGCTGCCAGAGCTTGGAGCGGTTCCAACTGCCGGATTTAGGATCAGTTCTCTG
>CAWFNZ010000003.1:0-1093958 GCA_963817365.1 uncultured Alphaproteobacteria bacterium | reverse complement strand
CGTACTGTGCGCATACCGAGAGGACGGCCTCTACCAGCAGCGCATGATCTCCCTCAATCACCTTCAGTCCCGATCGAAGCGAGCTCAGGGAAACGGTACTCCCATGCGCGGCGCAGCGGCGGCGGCAGCCCGAGACGCGTCCACTCCGACCGTCAGCCGCCGGTGGTCGATGCCCAGGCAGTGGAGGATCGTGGCGTTCAGGTCGTGGATGTGGACGGGGTCCTCGACGATGTTGTAGCTGAAGTCGTCGGTCTCGCCGTAGACGATGCCCGGCTTGATGCCGCCGCCGGCCATCCAGATGGTGAAGCAGCGGGGATGGTGGTCGCGGCCGTAGTTGTCGCGCGTCAGCTTGCCCTGGCAGTAGACCGTGCGGCCGAACTCGCCGCCCCAGATCGACCAGCGTGTCGTCGAGCAGGCCGCGCTGCTTCAGGTCGGTGATCAGGGCGTAGCAGCGCCTGGTCGACGTCGCTGGCACTGGTTGGGCAGGTCGCCGGCCAGGTTGCCGTGCTGGTCCCAGCCGCGGTGGAAGATCTGGACGAACCGGACGCCGCGCTCGGCCAGCCGGCGGGCCAGCAGGCAGCTGCGCGCGAAGGTGCCGGGCTTGTGCACGTCGGGGCCGTACAGGTCGAGGATGTGCTTCGGCTCGCTCGAGAGGTCGGTCAGCTCGGGGACCGAGGTCTGCATCCGGAAGGCCATCTCGTACTGGGCGATCCGGGCCTGGGTCTCGGGGTCGGCGACCTGGCTCGAACTCCTGCTGGTTGAGCCGGTCGAGGCGCGTCGAGCATCCGCCGGCGGGTGGCGGCGTCGACGCCCGGGCGGGTTGGAGAGGAAGAGCACCGGGTCGCCGCTGGAGCGCAGGGCCACGCCCTGGTGCTTGCTGGGCAGGAAGCCGGAGCCCCAGAGCCGGTTGTAGAGGGCCTGGGCGCTGCCTTGCGGCCGGTCCAGGACGCGGTCATCACGACGAAGGCCGGCAGGTTCTGGTTCATCGTGCCCAGGCCGTAGCTGAGCCAGGAGCCCAGGCTCGGCCGGCCGGGGAGCTGGTGGCCGGTGCAGATGAAGGTGACCGCCGGGTCGTGGTTGATCGCCTCGGTCCAGACCGTCTTGATGAGCGCAGATCTCGTCGACGATCTTGGCCGTCCAGGGCAAGCAGCTCGCTGACCCAGGTGCCCGACTTGCCGTGCTGGGCGAACTTGAACTTCGACGGCGCGATCGGGAACCGCGCCTGGCCGCTGGTCATCGTGGTCAGCCGCTGGCCCTTGCGGATCGAGTCGGGCAGGTCCTTGTCGAACAGCTCGGCCATCTTGGGCTTGTAGTCGAACAGGTCCATCTGCGACGGGCCGCCGTTCATGAGCAGGTAGATGGCCCGCTTGGCCTTCGGGGCGAAGTGCGGCAAGCCCGGCAGGCCGCCGATGGCGTTTGCGGCCGCCGCGGCCTGGCCGGGCAGCAGCGACGCCAGGGCGGCCGCGCCGAGGCCGATGGCGCCGCGGCCGGAAGAAGTGGCGGCGGGTCATGGTGCAAGCGGATGTGTTCGAACGGGTTCATGGCTGGGATCCCTACTTGTCGACTAACGTCTGGTGTGATCGACCCATTCGATCCGGCGGCTCTCCGCACAGCAGCTGCTCATGGTCTCCGCTTTGCCGAGATCGTCGACTTTCAAACCTCGCTGTACTTCTACCAATTCTTCATTGCTATATAAATAACTGTTATCTTCCTTCCCTCAGGCCACACTGGCCGAGGTCGATAGCCGATGTGCCGCACGCGGAGGCGCCAACTCGAGAAGCAGACGCTCATCCTCTTCGATGAGTTCGTCGAGGACAATCGCTGGCCAGACTGCGCTGCGGCGGTCCTCCATGCTCGATGAATTATCTCTTGGCAAGTCTGGCGTCTTCACCTATTTATATTTATTTATTTTCTACTTAGATCTCAATCATCACGATATCGCAAGAACTTTGGCATGGCACGTCTCCGCGTCCAGGTTATCGATCACGAATCTAATCTGCCCTTGAATCTCATCTGTGTCTACCTCTAATCTTTTATAACTTTATATTCTTTGAATCCGGGAATATCTGGATGCATCGCTTCGCACTGCAGCCGATACCACGGTCGGCCAGTTGCGGCATGATGCGTGCATGTCCCGCGGTCAGCCCTTGGTCATCACCTCGTCGAGTTCAGGATCACGTTGCCGATCATCGTCCAGGCGGCCAGCTCCCGGCGGCGGGATTGACGGGTCTGGCTCTCGCCGAGTGGTCGCTCCCGCGCCGCGTCGGCGTCGTTCCGAATGTCGTCCGTCAGGTCACGCGTGCAGCGCGCCGTGAGCTCGGCCAGCTCGCGACGCTCGGGCCGGCGGCCGTCGGCGGCCGGAACAGTCGCGAGACCGGTGCCGATCCGGGGTCGTGCGGCCGGACTTCATCGGTCCGCTCGGCCAGGCCCGCGAGCCGCCTCGACGAACTGCGGCTCGTTCATCAGCAACAGGGCCTGGAGCGGCGTGTTGGTCCGCTCGCGGCGGACCGGGCAGGCCTCGCGCGAGGGGGCGTCGAAGGTGGTCATCTGCGGCGGCGGCGAGGTCCGCTTCCAGAAGGTGTAGAGGCTGCGGCGATGGACCTTCTCGGCGCCGGTGTCGGCCGTGAAGTGGGCCGTGTTGCTGTCGGTGTAGCCGACCGCCTCCCACAGCCCGGACGGCTGCGGCGGCTTGACGCTCGGCCCGCCGACGTGCTCGACCAGCAGGCCGCCGACGAAGAGCGCCTGGTCGCGGAGCATCTCGGCGTCGAGCCGGAACCGCGGCCCGCGCGACAGCAGCCGGTTGGCCGGGTCCTTCGCCAGCCTCTCCGGCGTCACCCGCGACGATCTGCCGGTAGGTCGCCGACATCACCAGCCGCTTCATGAACCGCTTCACGTCCCAGCCGTCCTCGCGGAACTGCGACGGCCAGCCAGTCGAGCAGCTCGGGATGGCTGGGCGGCTCGCCCTGCGAGCCGAAGTCCTCGGCCGTCTTGACGATCCCGGTGCCGAAGACCTGGAGCCAGAACCGGTTGACGGCCACGCGGGCCGTCAGCGGATGGTTCGGCGCGACCAGCCAGCGCGGCCAGCCCCAGGCGGTTGACGCGGCGCGCCCGGCGGCAGCGGCGGCAGGAACGCCGGCGTCGCCCGGCCGACCTTGTCGCCCCGCTGGTCGTACTCGCCCCGCTTGAGCATGATACGCCGGCTTGGGCTCGCCCGCCTTCTCGCGGAAGACCAGGGTCGTCGGGATCTGCTCGTCGATCTGCTTCCGCTCCTGCTCGGCCTGCGGCCAGCTTGCGCGTGCAGCGGCGTCGAACACCGTGCGCGTCTTGGCGTAGGCGTGCTCGACGAAGTAGGCGCAGCAGCTCCTTCGTCTGGGCCTCGGTCCGCTTCGAGCGGTCGACGCCATGACGATCGCCTTGAGGTTGTCGGGCAGCCCGCGCCGCCTGCGTCGCCTTGCTGGGCCCGGACCCAGGCCGTCGAGCGATGTCGTAGAGCTGGCCGTCCTGCGGCGTCCGGGTCTCGATGCCGGCCTTGTCCCAGTAGACGGTGCCGTCGTGCTGGGTGAACGCCCAGCCGTCGATGATCGGTGCCCGGCTTGCAGGCCCGAGCTTCTCGACCGGCGACCTCCAGCCGGACCCACTTGCCGGCGGCGGGCAGGTCGCCGATCCGCAGCCGCTCGGGCGTGCCGTCCTTGCCCCAGGCGATCACGTTCTCGCCCCAGTAGGCCCGGTGCGTCCAGGCCCCGTCGGTGTGCCACTGGAGCATGATCTCCTTGGGCGGATTGAGCGGGTCGAGGATAGACATAGGCGAACAAGCGTGTCGCCCGTCGCCGACCTTGAGCTTGCGGCCCGCGTTGTCGAAGAACCGCTGCTTGAGCCCCTGGGCGGTGATTCGCAGCGACGACCTGGCCGCTGAGGACGGGGTGGTCGGGCCGGTGCGACGAACTCCCACGGGCCGTCGCCCTGCGGCGTGGCGCCCGCGGGCAGGCGCGTCGTCGATCCAGACGAAGTCGGCCCGCGCCGGACGACCTCGCCCTGCGTCGGCGTCGGCCTTGGCGTCGTAGGCGGCCACCGACTTCGCGCGGCCTCGGCGGCGATCGCCTTGCGAGCGCGGCGATCTTCTTGTCGGCCGGCTTCCAGCGCCGCGCTTGCTCGGCGGTCGGCACCTTGGCGATCGGCGCCCACTGGGCGGCGTTGCCGTCCAGGGCGGGCCGTCGATGTTGTTGAAGAAGGCGAAGAGCTGGTAGTAGTCCTTCGTGCGGATCGGGTCGTACTTGTGGTCGTGGCAGCGGGCGCAGCCGATCGTCAGGCCGAGGAAGACGGTGCCGTTGGTGTCGACCTGGTCGACGACGTTGCGGACGTAGACCTCCTCCTCGATCGAGCCGCCCTCGCTGGTCGAGACGTGGCAGCGGTTGTAGCCGGTGGCGATGATCTGGTCGAGGCGTCGGGTTGGGCAGCAGGTCGCCGGCGAGCTGCTCGACGATGAACTGGTCGAACGGCTTGTTGGCGTTGAAGGCCTTGATGACCCAGTCGCGGTAGGGCCAGATCTCGCGGTAGTTGTCCAGGTGCAGGCCGTGGGTGTCGCCGTAGCGGGCGGCGTCGAGCCAGAACCGGGCCATGTGCTCGCCGTAGCGGGGCGAGTCGAGCAGCCGGTCGACGACCTTCTCGTAAGCCTCGGCCGAGCCGTCGGCCAGGAAGGCGTCGACCTCCGCCGGGGTCGGCGGCAGGCCGGTCAGGTCGAGGTAGACGCGGCGGATCAGGGTCGTCGGCTCGGCCTCCGGCGAGGGGTGCAAGCCCCTCGGCCTCGAGCCGGGCCAGGATGAAGCGGTCGATCGGGGTTCGCGGCCGCGCGTTCGTCCACCGCCGGCAAGGCGGGGCGGACCGGCGCGAAGGCCCAGTGCTGGTCCATGGCGCGCCGGCGGCGACCCAGCGCTTGAGCACGTCGATCTGCGCCGCCGTGAGCGGCTTGCTTGCCGGGCGGCGGCATGACCTCGTCGGGGTCGGTCGAGGTGATCCGCCGGACGAGTCCTCGCTCTCGTCGGCCTTGCCCGGCACGATCGCTCGGCCGCCGCCCGCAGCTCGCCGAAGGCCCCTTCCTTGATGTCGAGCCGTAGTCTCGCCTTCCGAGCCGCCACGTCCGGCCCGTGGCAGGTGTAGCAATGGTCCGACAGCAACCCCCGGGTCGGATTTGGCGGTCGAAGTCGACATCCGGGGGCGCCGGTCGCCGCCACGGACGGAGCGAGAACCCACCGGGACATCAAACAACCACGGCAACGCCCAGGAAGGCGCGAATACCGGCGAGTTTCGACGTGCGTCATGGCGGGACCTCGGGAAGCCGGGGAGGCGACCCGCGGCGGTTGGCGGGGCAAACGGACGGACTAGCAGTCTCATGTGAGGTTAGCACGCGGTGGGTGGTCCAGACAACCCATCCATCGCCAAATCCTGCCCGGCGGCAAAACCTTGCACATCACGGAGTCGCGACCTAAACCCTCACGATTACTTTTGTATCGAATGTCGCCCGACGAATAATTCGGAAAAGACCTGCCGATACAATCGGACTTCGCCACCGCCGCCTCCCGGATTCGGCCCGGAGACTGAATTCTGCTCGAATCTCTGATTCCCGGACCGACGGACTGTCCGTCACCGTGGCAAGAAAAGAAAATAAATCGAGACGCAACCGCGTCTACTGTAGTGCAGCCGTCACAGCCGACAGACTGCGACGCGGAACTTGCGGCATCCGATTTGCTCGCACGAGACCGCGGAATCTGCCCCGTAAGGCGGACGCTCGAGAGGTGTCCCGGAAGTGGGCACCGGGAAGCGGGCGAACCAACCATTCGGGCAGGGCAAGGATGCACGTCGAAGCGATTGCCGACCGCAAACTCTCCGCCCCGGTGCCCCTGGCCTCAGATGGCACGCTGGGGTTCGCGTTCCGATATTGGTCAACGGATATGCTGCCGGGCGGTGCGGCCCTTGTCGGGCTCGCCGCTCCGAGCGCCTGTAAGCGGGTCAATCTGGATGCCCGCGGCGAGTCCAAAGTCACACCGAATTGCGCCCGAAAGGACTGTGAAGAATGGAATTGCAAATCGGATCATCGAGTCTCGTCGACGCCTTGTGTGCGGCCGGTAATGCCCGACGCCCGGCGGCGGCCATCAAAGAAGTCGGCACCAAAAGCAGTCCGTATTCCTCCGAGCCGTTTAACGGTGCGATCGGTGGCCGAAGAGGCCATCGTGCCCGACCAGCGGTCCGGCGTGACTCCGGCCCAGTCGGTCGAACGGAAGCTATCCAGCCATGCTCCGGGGCGACGCCGCCATCCCGGTGAGTCATTTCCGCTTGGCCCGACTCTGCCGCAAAAGCTGAAGCGTCAGCCGGGTGTCGCCGCCTCTCCGGCGACACCCACGCGGCTGGCCGGTCATGCCAATACCACCCGGACGGAGCGAGTCCGCCCGTCGGCAGTCATTCTCACTTCATTACCGTCGACGCGGGCCCCGTCGAGCCAAAGTTCGCGAACGTCTTTGCCCGAACCGCCGTTCTCGACACGGATCTCGTAGCTGGCCGTGCGATACCGCAGCGTGATCGAGTATCCGGGCCAATTCGGCCGAATACAGGGACGAACCGACAGCCGGTCGCCACGCACCTCCAAGCCCAGGACCGATTCCAGCGCCACCCGGTAATACCAGCCCGCCGAGCCGGTATACCAGGACCAACCGCCCCGGCCGCGATGCTGCGGATTGTCGTAAACATCTCCGGCCAGCACGTACGGTTCGGTCTTGTATCGGGTAACGCCCTTCGGCGTGGCAGTGGCATGGACTGGGTTCATCAACGCCAGTGCTTCGGCAGCTCCGCTCGCAATCGCCCAATCCAGCGAAGGCCGGCACTGTCCACGTCGCCGCGTGCGTGTATTGGCCGCCATTTTCGCGGATTCCGGGTACGTATCCGGCGACGTAGCCCGGATTTCGGATTGCCGACGTCAAATGCCGGCGTGAACAGTCGAATAAACCGTTCGACCGGGTTGACGAGCCGGTCCCAGACGGCATTCATCGCCCGCGCCGCCCGCTCGGGATCCGCCCCGCCACACATTGACGGCCCAAGTCTGCGGCAGCGAATCGATCTGACATTCGACGTCGAGTTTCGAGCCGAGCGGTTGGCCGTCGTCGAAATAGGCCCGACGGTACCAATCACCGTCCCACGCCGACTCTTCGACGGCCCGTTTCACATTTTCAGCGTGATCCCGCCGAGCTTGCGCCGCGCCTCGTCCCCCCGGGCATCGGCAATCCGGGCGAACGCCGGAACAGATGGCCACCTGGAACCAAGCCAGCCAGACGCTTTCGCCCCGGCCTTCATTGCCGATCCGGTTCATGCCGTCGTTCCAGTCGTGCGTCCCGATCAGCGGTAGGCCGTGCGGGCCGACACCCAAACTCACGTCGATGGCCCGGGCACAGTGCTCGTAGAATGTGCCGACGTCTCCGTCCGGCGGCTTGCCGTAACTGTCTTCCTGGCCGGGCCGCAGCAATGGCGCGTTAAGAAACGGACCGCCTTCTTCACAGCAAGCCGGCGTCGCCGGTGACGGCCAGGTAATGCAGCCGCACGATGTACGGCAGCCAGAGCCGGTCGTCGGAGCAGCGGGTGCGAACGCCGCCGCCCCCGGGCGGGTGCCACCAATGTTGGACGTCCCCGGCCGCGAACTGCCGGCCGGCCGTCGTCAACAGGTGTGCCCGCGTCGAGCTGTGGTGCCGAATAAACCAATGCGAGAACGTCCTGAATCTGATCGCGGAAACCGAACGCGCCCGACGACTGGTAAAACGCTGTTCGGCCCCAGAACCGGCAGGCGAGGATCTGGCAGGGCAGCCAGCGGTTGATCAACAGGTCCAGGGCCGGGTCGGGCGTCTTGACCTGAACGCACCCCACACAAGTCGTCCCAGTACTGGCGGACGGCCGCCAGCGCGTCGTGGACCCGCCCGGCGTCCCGATAGCGGCTGCCGCACGCGCGGCGACCGGATCGGTCGTTTCGCCGAGGATGAACACGACCTCTTGCGTGTCCCCCGGCTCGATCTCGATTTGCGACCTGGATCGCGGCACACGGGTCGAGGCCCGGCCCGGCCCGGCCGGACAAGTGCTGCCGCTGGAATGCCGCGGGGTCCGAGGTCGAGCGGTTGCGACCGAGGAATTCGGTGCGATCGCCGGTGACCGTGCGGGGCCGGTGCAGGACGTCGGCGAAGGCGACCCGGTCGCCGAGCTCGAACCGGTACGGATTGCGCGCGAACAATGCGCCGCTCGTCGCATCGACTTCGGTGACTACAAATTGGCCGGTCTGTTCGCGAGTCCCGCCGAGGACCCACTCGGCGTAATAAGCGGCCGAAATTCGTCGCGACCGGTCGGTCCGATTGGTGAACTTCAACGCTACAAACTTGACGGGGTCGTCGACCGGGACGAAAACCGTCAACGTCTGACCGAGCTCGGAAAATTCGCTTTCGTAGACCGTATAGCCCTGCCCGTGCCGAACATCAACGGGCCGCGGCCCGAGCGGATTCGGCGTCGGCGACCAGACGTCGCCGCTGACTTCGTCGCGGACGTAAACGGCCTCTCCGGGCGGGTCGGTCACCGGGTCGTTCGACCACGGCGTCAGGCGGTTCGTCTGGCTGTTGACGCCCAGCTACAGCCGAGCGATGACTCGGTCACCAAACAGCCGAAACTGGCATTCGCCAGTACGTTGGCCCACGGCGCGGGCGGCAAGCCGGGGCCGACCCGGATGACGTATTCGCGACCGTCATCGGTAAAGCCGCCGATCCCATTATCGAACAACAGGGCGCAGTCTCGCCGCCAACCGGCGGCCGCGGTTGGCCGTTCGGGGCGACGGTGGCCGGTTCCGGGCAGCCATTCGGCCGGCAAGTCCGGCGACGCTTCCTGCCGATCGAGTTGCTCTTCGCAGACCTCCATCGGAGGCGTGCAAGACGACCCGGGCAGCCGTTCGCAGCAGGACCCGTTCGTCCTCGGTCATCGCGTCGGTGGATACAAGCAAGTCCCGAATTCGGAATATCGGTCCGGCCACCGTCTGGGTTACTTAAGTGACGAAGAATACGTGGCCGCCGCTCGGCATGTGCTTTCGCTGAGAAAATCGGAGGAGTTTCTGAAAACGGCAAAACCACCTCGGGACACTTGGAACTGGGACAGGTCTTTGCGATGAGGTGTTCGGCGGGAATCGCCTTGCCTATCGGCGGATCGATACAATCACGCACATCTAAGGAAGATATCGATGCCGACGTTGATTCCGAGCAGGCCACGAGCGCAGCCACCGGACGCGGCCTCCATGGATGGCGACTAAAGCTTGGAAGCAAGGAATTTGAGACGCATTATGGACCCTCTATTGGCGGTATTTCTATGTTTGCTATTTCTAGGGTGGGCCATTTGGGCTTTGGCGAGCCGCGAAAGCAGCTCGGGTCCAGATCGCTCATTGGCTAAGCCTCCGGACGTCGCCTTCGCTGCGGCCCGCGAAATCGAGAGTAGATTCCATAACTTGTTATTTAATCTTGCGCGTAAGGACAAAGAAAGAATTATAGAAACTTACATGTTAAACAACACATGCAGCCGACCCGATGCCATGAGACTGTATATCGAAGACTGGGAAAAGGAACAGGCTAGATTATCTTAGCACATTAGAGAATGCGCGTACTGCATGTGTGACCCCTAGCGTGAAGAGACGCGGACAAACAAAGCGTGGCTCAATCGCCACGCTAAGAGATGGTTTCATCGCCTATACCGATTTAGGCTGTATTCCAAGATAATCCGCGATGGCAGTCTTCACGTGGATATAGAAACTTTCGGCATCTTGAAGCTCTTTATGCTGCGTCCAAAACCGTTTAGCATCAATGCATGGGTCATCTGCTATTCCGTAATAAACAAAGAACCCGCCTTTATTGTTTATTCTTATTTCGCAGATAAAAGCATTAGGATATGTCAGCGTGTTTTCATTTACCCTTTCTAGCGCCGGATATTCCGCTTTAAGTTTGGTCATCCTGTCCTGGAATGCCTTTTTGTCTTTCATACTCATACGTTTTACTCCTATTTGGCATGACGCCAACGTTTAGGATTGTTAGCAGCAATAGTTTCTGCAGAATAAAAACCGAAGGAGGATTCGGAACTTTTTCTGCAACCGCGCTTAGTAAAGCTTTAAGCTAGGCAGGAACCTGCGATCTCTCGGCAGATTGCCGACAATAAGGCCCCTGCGCCTGATACGTCACTGCGTGCTTTGCTCCCGCTATCTGGCTGCGCGAATGTCGCTTTCTGGGCAATATCTGTTTTCGCTCCCGGTTAAGGGAGTGTTCCCGTCGCCTACAGCCGCGATATGCTTAATGCGGTCTTGGTAAACGCGCGGATCCCCTATTTTTCGCCGCCGTGTTTTTGCGAATCTTTTGCCGTTTCAGGCCGAATTCCACGCTTGCAGAATCCGTTTAAATATACGCGCCACTTTCGAATTAACCAGCCGCAGGCGGGGGCGCCGTCGCAAAGTATCACGAGTAATCAATGGCTTGCGTCGCAAAATAGGCACTTAACGAACCTGTAAAGCAGCCATGCTATAATTGCATAAAATTGAAAAGGCGGCGCGAAACAGGCAAAAGGCCGCTCAAAAGCGTTAACAGAAGGTAAGCGAAGTGCGCCAGAGACTTGTGCCAAGTCCGGTTGAATGCTTCAGCAGGAGAAGACCCCCTCACCCCAGCCCTCTCCCCAAGGGGAGAGGGCGTCCGCTCTCAGCCGTTAAGGAGGCGTCCCTTCTCCCCGTCCGCACCCGCTTGCGGGTGCGGCAGCAAAGGATGCCCGGCTCGCCAATGCGAGTTGGCGCGGAGAAGGACAGGATGAGGGGGGACTTCCTGAAGCGCTCAACCGGATTGGGTATTATGCCAGCCGCCAGAAAACCCGGCCGGTCGGGTGCGCACGTAGGGGATGAGGTGGAGGCTCTCCGGCAACCCGCGAACTCCAGAACGCCGGTTGCGATGCGAATTGTCGCACTTCGGCATGAAAGCAGCGAAAATCAGTGCCTTCGTCGCATCTTCATATGTGAATTTACGAATATCGAATTGCCTGACCGTCCAAATTATAGTTCTATAGCAGGCTTAGAGGTTCCGGCGCAGCGTGCCGGAGCGCGCGCCCAAGAAAAAAATTGACGCTACCCCAAGCGATGGCGGCGGCGGACCTAAACGGGAGGACGGGACCATGGTGCAGACATCTCTCACATTCCGCCGCTACAAGGATGGCGATAACAAGCCGCGGGAGTTGCGCGATAAAATCTTCGTCGCCGACAAGTCCTATAAGTGCCCGACCTATGTGCAGCGGACCCCGCCCTGCCAAGGCGCCTGTCCCTCCGGCCACGATGTCCGCGGCTGGCTCAATATCGTGCGCGGCATCGAGAAGCCGCCGGTTGGCATGCCCTGGCAGGAATATGCCTTCTACCGCGCCGTCGAGTCCAACCCGTTCCCCGCCATCATGGGCCGCGTCTGCCCCGCGCCGTGCGAGGATGGCTGCAACCGCAACGAAGTGGAAGACCACGTCGGCATCAATTCCATCGAGCACTTCATCGGCGACTACGCCCTCGAACACGGGCTGAAATTGCCCCCGGCCGGCGAGCCGACCGGCAAGCGCATTGCCCTCGTCGGCAGCGGCGTCGCCAGTCTTGCCTGCGCCTATAATTTGCGCCGCAAAGGCCACGCCTGCACAATCTTCGAGGCGCGTGCCGAACTTGGCGGCATGCTGCGCTACGGCATTCCCGGCTATCGCACGCCGCGCGACGTGCTCGACGGCGAAATCAAGCGCATCCTCGATATGGGCGTGGAAGTGCGCACCGGCGTCAAGATCGGCGTCGACATCACCATGGAAGAGCTTGAGCGCGATTACGACGCCGTGTTCATGGGGCTCGGTGCGCAGGCTGGAACGCCGCTCGAAGTGCCGGGCGCCAGCGAAGCCCACAATTGCATCACGGGCATCTCGTTCCTGGAAGCCTTCAACGAGGGCCGCCTGCACGTTGGCGCCGGGCGCGTGCTCGTCATCGGCGGCGGCGACACCGCCATGGACGTTGCAGCCGTCGCCCGCCGGCTGGGGCATGTCACGCAAATCCACGAAAAAGACCGCCCCGAAATGGTGGTGCTCGGCCAGACGACCCACGACGTGGCCTTGAGTGCCAAGCGGCAGGGCGCGGACGTAACCATCGTCTACCGCCGCCCAATCGCGAAAATGCCGGCCACGAAGGAGGAGATCGAGCACGTCACGCAGGAAGGCGTGAACATCCTGCCGTCGCTGCTGCCGGTTGGGGTGGTGCTCGACGCGCCGGGCCATGCCAAGGCGCTCCGCGTTGCCGAGGTGGATTGGTCCACCGGCAAGATGGTGCTCAAGCCCGGCACCGAGCGCGACATCGAATGCGATCTGATCGTTTCCGCCATTGGCCAGGCCCCGGACTTCAAGGGGCTTGAGTTCATCGGCAATGGCAAGGGCGCAGCCGCCGCCGATGCGCACTATCGCTCGCCCAAGCGGCCCGGCGTCTTCGTTGGCGGCGACGTGATCAAGCCGCACCTGCTGACGACGGCCATCGGCCACGCCTGGATCGCGTCCGAGAGCATCGACCGCTATGTCAGAGGCGAAGACCAGCCCAATCTGCCCAAGGTGAACAAGCATCATTTCAACCTGCTTTCGAAGCTGAAGGAAGCAGGGCAGGCACCTTCGGAGTACGATCACGCTCAAAGCACGGGCACGGATCGCGCCACCTACGCGGTGCACAATTTCGAGGATCGCGCGCGAGCCCAAATCGTGCCCGCCGATGAGCTGTTCCTGGGGCATTTCTCTTGCACGCCCCGCAAGACCCGCGGCCAGAAAACCATCGACGCCGGCAACGTCCTGGGAAACTTCGAAACGCGCCTTCAGACTTTGACCGAAGCCGAAGCGCGGGCCGAGGCGGATCGCTGCATGAGCTGCGGCATGTGCTTCGAATGCAACAACTGCATGATCTATTGCCCGCAGGCTGCGGTGTATAAGGTCAAGAAGAACGCGGCGACGATGGGACGTTATGTCGCTACCGATTATGCCAAATGCGTCGGCTGCCACATCTGTAAGGATGTCTGCCCGACGGGTTATATTCAGATGGGACTCGAGCGCTAATCGCTTGACATGAGACGAGAGCTGGCGCCTGTTTCCGTAGCAGTTTATTGCCAACGGTGGTAGGTATTCCGCCAGCTCTCTTTATTTTATGTAAGAATAATTGATGCTGCCGCCGCTAATAGCGCAGGTATTGCCCTGCGGGCTTCGGCAGTATTTGGAGAATGCTTCGCTTGTTCAATCGGCAATTGGACAAGAAATGCGAACGTGTTTCCGCAGCTGAGAGCTAGCGCCCCCAAAGCAAAACCGAATGTGCGCTTAATAAACTTCGAATAGCCAACTTTAGTATAATGATTTATGCTCGGTCGTACCGTTCTTAGACCTTGCCAGGATTCTGGTTATGACCTTTACCCCGATCTTTTATGCGGGACTCCAGCCCAACGAAGCCCCGGCGCGCATTGGCAAAGCGAAAAGCCGCACGATCCCGGCAACACGCTCACTTGGCCGGCCGCTATGCAGGTAGCGCTTCATCCCACTTCGGAAAGGGCAGGAAGGGAGCGGCCGGCGATGAGCACGGGCGGGGGCGGACCGGACGGTGAATGCGGCCCGTGGAATCCTGGTGTTGAGTTGACGCTGCCAAGGGAGTTCTTGCCGCTGTCGACCGTCTTCCGGCCTGAGAATGTAACCTCGGATCTCGCGGGCATTCATGAGCTTAGCGACTTTTCCGGCTTGCCCTTGGAAGACCTCTCGGAGTTCAGGCCTGAGCGTCTGGCCGTGCATGAATTGCTGATCCGCGTGACCGTTGACCTGGCTGTACCGGACGGGATGGAATACCAGGATCTCGGCACCAACTTCCGCGGCATCGCCGGCACAATTCTCTCCAAGTACATCGACCCGCGAATGGATGAGGTGAGGCAGCTTCACGCCGGTCTGCGGCACAAGGTTTGCAGGTTCCTCGACCGGGAGTTGGAGGCTTGTTTCCGGCCGCCGTCCCGCTCAGCTCCGGCGCCTGCGCGGCGCGGGCCTCTTGCCCGCCTCGGCTTCGCCGGCAAGCGCGGACCGGCCCAGGCTTGCACCGAAAGCCCGGAGGAACGCGACCAGCGGGTCGTGATGGAATGGAGCGAGAAGGCCGCTGCGTCTGGAACCGAGGTTGAACGCAGGATCTATCAAGCGCTCGGGCGCGTGGCTTCCTCTGTAAGCCGGAAGCACGGACGGCTCATCGGCGGCCCGGACCTGCTGGCCGAACTCGCCATCCCGCTCATTTGCAACGACTACGGCAGCGAAATCATCGGCTCGCACATCGAGCAATATATCCATCACGCTGTTTTGGAGGAGGGGTACACTTTCGTGCCGCCGCAGGCCCAGCCCGTGGTCATGAAGGTCAAGGGCGCTTCGGGGTCCGGCAAAAGCGCGATGCGTCCCATGCAAAAGCAGCTTGCGGAAAGACTTGGAATTCAATGGGACGAATTTGCGCTCGTCAGTCCAGATGTATGGCGCAAGTTCCTGCTCGATTACGGCAGCCTCGGCCCCGCGCGGAAATATGCGGGAACGCTGACGAGTTACGAGGTTGCGATCACCGACAAAAAGCTCGACCGCTACTTGGCGAAAAAGGCCGGGGCTGGCCGGATGTCTCACCTTCTCATAGACCGCTTTCACTTCGACAGCTTCATTGCTTGCCCGGAAAATCGCGGCGGCGGGGTGCTCCCAGCGAAATCCGGCCACCAAATCTATATGTTCTTCATGATCACGCCGCCGGAGATAACGGTCGAGCGCGCCTGGAAAAGGGGAGAGCAGTTTGGACGCTATAAGGCTGTCGACGATCTCCTGTACCACAACATCGAAGCCTATACTGGAATACCGCAGCTGCTTTTTTCATGGGCCGGAGAGCAGGAAAAGCAAATCCATTTCGAATTCCTGGATAACGGCGTTCCCGAGGGGTGCCGGCCGCGAACCGTCGCGTTCGGTACAGCCAGCGAGATGAATATCTTGGATATCAAGCGGTTGCTCGATATCGACCGGTTCAAGAAATTAAACCTCGACGCGCGCCGGCCGGAGGAGCTTTACTTGACGGACTCACTGGCGCCCGCGAACAACACCGAATTCCTTAGGGCATGCGTGCGAAGAATACCGGCGATCAACTTCGTGGATCACCAGTCGGGCCGTATCTATGCCAAGGTGGTGGACGGGAAGCTGACCTGCCTTGCGCAGGAACCCTGCGATCCCGACGCGAAAGCCGGACTTGCCGCGGTTGCCGCCGAACTTTCCCACGGTTTTCCCGGCCAGGCAGAAACTTTGGGCCCCCTGACACCGGAGCAGGTCCATACGCTCGGAAGCTGGGGATAGCCTGCTCCGCCACAACGTAGATCGAGCGCGCTTTTGCGGCCGCAAGCGTTGCTAAACGCAGAAGCATTGTCACCCGGAACACAAATCGGCAGGGGCTGGCCGTAACCGGGGTCGCCACTGGCCGAGAATCTTTAGCAATTGCTGGCTGTTGTAAGGCTTCTGAAGCACGGGGCGGCCGTGGTTGCAGGCGCGCAGCAATTTGCCATAGCCGGTCACATAGACGAAGGGGATGGACTGCTCAGCCAAGGCATCGGCCAGGGGAAATACCATCTCGCCCCTGAGATTTATGTCGAGAATTGCCCCATCGACAGCCTCCTGTTCGATGAGCCGCATTCCCTGTTTGACGCTTGAGGCCGGACCGGCCACGGTGCAGCCGGAATCCGTGAGCAAATCCTTGAGGCCCATGGCGATCAGCGGTTCGTCTTCGACGATTAGGACCTTCAGTCCCGAAAGCTCAGCTACTTGTTCCACGCCTGCCTCTTTTAGTGCATCGAGATCCGGTCCAATGGCATTTCCATACTGCAGCGCACGCCTTGGCTTAGGAAGTGAAGCCGGACCTTGGCGTCCAAGTCGCCGGCGAGGGCCTCTTCGATCAGGCGGGAGCCGAAACCACGCCGCCGGGGCGGTAAAACCGGCGGACCGTCCATCTCTTGCCATTCGAGGTGCAGCCGGCCCGGCGAGGATATACGCCAGGCGACCCGCACCCTGCCGCCGGGTACAGAGAGCGCACCATATTTGGCAGCGTTGGTGGCGAGCTCATGAAAAGCCATCCCAAGCGTCACCGCCATCACCGGCCCAAGTTTGAGGCCCTCGCCATCGAGCAGGAAGCGGCCGCCGTCCACGCTGTGGTAAGGAGCCAATTCCTGCATGAGAATGTCGCGCAGGCTGACTCCGGTCCAGCAGCAGCGGTTCAAAAGGTTGTGGGTTTGCGACAGGGCCAGCAGCCGGCCTTCGAATGCCTCGTGGAACGCTTCGGGCGACTTTGCCGTGCGGAAGGTTTGCGCCGAAATGGCCAGAACCGTCGCCAGCGTGTTTTTCACCCGGTGGTTCAACTCATCCAGAAGCACCGTTTGGCGCTTTTCGGCCTCTTTCCTTTCCGTGAGATCGAGGATGAACGCGACGCCCTCGTTCTTCGAATCCTCGAACAGGGCCGGACCGACCAGCACCGGGACATGGCTGCCGTCCCTTCGGACATATTCCTTTTCATAGGGCCTGCAAGTTCCGCCTGCCTTAAGCTGTTCCATCGCGTTAAGAGTGGCGGCTTGCCATTCAGGCGGCGTCATCCCGATGTAGCTGATCCGCCCGGAACGCAGGTCTTCGCGGCTATATCCCGCCATGGCGAGGAAGGCCTCGTTGGCGTCGGTGATCTGCCCATCGAGGGTAAAGATAACGATGCCGATGATATTGGCGTCGACGAGCCTGCGAATCCTTGCCTCCCGCTCGCTTAGATCGCTATAGAGTTGGGCCTTCTCCAGCAAAATCGCAGCTTGCGCCGCCAGAAGCTCCAGCACCGCGGTCCGGTCCGGTGTGAAGGCGCAAGTAGCCTCACTGTTTTCGAGATAGAGTACGCCAGCCAATTTGCCTCGCCCAAGCAAAGGAAGGCAGAACACCGATCGCGCCGTCCCCGAGTGCAAATAGGCGCCCTTAAAAACCTGGTCCGGCCGCGACACATCATCGAGAATGACGCTTTTTTGGGTGTGGATCGCATAATTGACGATGGCCTCGGAACACTCCGTTTCGGCGATGGCGGAGCGGCGCAACCTCACGTCGGCGCCCGCACCCTTGGCTTTGGCTTCCACTTCCACCCGGTAGCCTTCGCTACACGGCAGGATCAAGAAGCCTCGGTCGGCGCCGGCATTCTCAAGCGCGATTGTCATGATCGTTTCGATGAGCTTCGGCAACTCGATTTCAGTGGACATTGCCTGTGAAGCATTGACCACCGTTGCGACGTCCAATTGCGGGGCGGCTGGTCCGGCGCTTGCTGGCTGGGTTTGCCGCGCGGCGAGCTGCGGATAGAGCTGGTCGAGCTGCTTCACCTTGCCGTCCGCCCCCCAAAGCGCGTAGCCGGCGCGCGCCTCGCGAAGTTGGGCAAAGCCAATCCTCTGAAGCCCGCGGCCAAGAAAGAAGCGTCCCGCCAGCTCATTGGCTAGCGCCTCGTTGTGTACAAAGCCACTGGCGCGGGCTGACTCGATGGCCTGTTCATAAAGGCGCATCGCGTCGAGCGGCCGGCCTTCGATGCGGGCGATCTCCGCACTGACCAAAGCGGCACGGTTTTCAAAATTCTCCGGGCAATGCTTCGCCCAGCATTCGAGCTGCAGCAGATGGGCAGCTATGGCCTCCAAATGCTGCTGCCGCTCGCCGGCGCCTGCGGAATCGCAGCATGCTGCGCGGGTAAGCGCGCTATAAAAGTGATAGTCCGCCAGCCCAAAAAATGGCGTTGTAATAAGTGACGTTGACGCTGAATACAGCCGCTGCGCCGTCATGGCTGCCTCAATCGCCGCGGTGTTATCGCCGGAGGCAAAGCGAGCCTGCATCTTTCGATTCCAGTACATGCACTCGGGCAGCGCCAAATCCGGCTTACTTGACAAGTGCTGCTCGAACTGGCGCTCATTCAGCTGCTCATCATCGAAAGAACCGAATTTCCGCGTTAAGCCGCGAAGCGTCCGGATCAATCCGAGCTGCGAAGCGATAATATCGGTTATCAGTCCGAAACGCGCGTTTTGTGCAAAGGACAGGCCAGCCTCGGCTTGGCGTTGCGCCTCAACCAGGGGGTCGCCCGCTGCGAGGAGATTCGTTATCAGACTGCTCCGGATGTACCCCGCGTAGGTGAGATCGCCGGTCCTATTTGCAGCTTCAAGCGCGCGCAGCAGCAGATCGCGGCCCATCCGAACGTGTCTCACCCATGGGATGATGAAAATTCCGGCCATCATATGGATCCTGGCCCGGAAGCGCTCCAACCCGCGTTGCTCGACCAGTTCATAGCCAAGCTGACCGAACCGGAACCCTGCTTCGTAGTCGCCGAACCGCGGTCCGGCGACGGACCCAAGCGAAACATAGGCCCAGCAAGATCCGTCGCTGTTGCCGTGCTCCAGGCTCAGATTAACCGCCCTGCAAACGGCAAGGCAAAAAAGGTTCGCATCTATAGACCTGGCAGCCGGCCCAAGCTTGGTCAGAACATCCATAGTCGCAAGCGATGCTGGATCGCCCATTAAGGGAAGGTCGATGAGTTCCTCGATCCCGCGGTCCCCGAGCGCTGCCCAGATCCGGTCGTATTCGCGCCGCGCTTCCTCTTCTGGCGGATGCTGCGGCCAGTCGATGCCCAAATGCCGGAGGTAGTCGAGACCGGCGGCGAGTGCGCGGCCGGTCTCAGCCAGCGTCATGTACAAATCCACACGCAAGCATGCGATGCTTGCCCGTTCCATAGTGTCTGGGGCTCGGGTTGAAAGCGCAAACAGGCGCTGCTCCGCTGCCGCGAACTGGCTGGTCAGGAACTCGCATTCCGCCCGGTTTATCTCCAAAGAAAAGGCAAGTTCATGCTGCCTTTCCCAGCGGTCCTCCGCCAAGAGAGCTGCGCCCGCGGTAAAATAGGCAAGCGCCGAGGCGTAGGCTGTGGAGGCCTTGGCGCGCTTGCCCGCGGTTAGGTTGAGCCCCGCCAGCTCTTCGCGTTCATCCCGGGAGTCGATCAAGGCCGCGCCCCGGTTAAGCTGACTTACGATCTCAAAGATCGCCTCCTCCCGCTTCTCTTGGGGCATGTGCGCCAAAAGCAGCCTTCCGATTCTAAGATGGACCCCGGCGCGCGAGCTTTCTGGGATCAGCGAATAGGCGGCCTCCTGCACGCGGTCGTGGACGAACCTGTAAGAGCCATCGAGCCTCTGGACGAGATCCTGACGGACAGCCTCCCGCAAAGCCGTGTGGACCTCGGCCTCCGGAGTTTCAAAGACCAGCGAAAGCGTCGCGATTCCGGCGACGTTTCCAAGACAGGCGAGATCCTGCAGGGTGCTTTGCGTTTTTTTGGGTAGGCGGGTCAGCTTCACGGCCATGAGGTCCGCCACATTATCGGTGTACCCCTTGGCGTGGATGCGATTCAGGTCCCAAGACCACCGGCCCTCGCCATGATCGAAGGCAACCAGCCCCTCTTGAGCGAGCGCGGATAGAAACTGAATGGCGAAAAACGAATTGCCCGCCGTCTTCGCGTGCACCAGCTGGCCGAGCGGGCCTGCGCGCTTAAGCTCGCAGTGGAAGGAATCGGCAACTAGCTGCGTCATATCTTCAAGGCTAAGGGGCGCAAGGGCGATCTCCTGCACCTTGGCTCCCGCTTTGCGGATCGCATCGAGCTTGCGCATGAGCGGATGGGCGGGGCCTACCTCGTTGTCGCGGTAGGCGCCGATCAGGAGCAGATGCCGGATATCCGGCTGAGTCGAAAGATTCTCGATGAGATCGAGTGTCGCGGCATCGAGCCATTGCAGATCGTCGAGGAAAAGCGCCAGCGGATGTTCGGCGCGGGCAAAGACACCGATGAAGCTGCGGAACACGAGCTGGAAGCGGGCTTTCGCTTGGCTTGGCTCAAGTTCCGGGACCGGATGCTGTTCTCCGGTGATGAGCTTCAGGTCCGGGACGAGGTCCACAATGAGCTGCCCGTTTGGGCCCAGCGCCTCCCGGAGGGCCTGGCGCCAGCCATCGAGCTCGGCTTCGCTCTTGCCCAGCAGCGGATGGATAAGCCTCTCAAAGGCTTGCGCTAAAGTGGAATAAGGAATGTCGCGCTTGTACTGGTCGAATTTGCCCGAAGCGAAAAGGCCGCGCGGCGGAACGAGCACTTTGTGGAGTTCGTTCACCACAGAGGATTTGCCGATGCCGGAATAGCCGGAGACGAGCACCAGCTCCGGCGTGCCGGTCTTCACGACGTGGTCAAAGGCAGCAAGCAGCGTTTCGGTTTCCCGTGCCCGGCCGTACAGTTTCTCCGGGATCAATAGGCGATCCGGCGTGTCGTGCTGAGCAAGCGGGAATTCCTCAATGCGGCCTTGAGCTTCCCATGCGGCGAGGCAACGGCGAAGATCTTTTTCCAGGCCAGCCGCGGTCTGATAGCGTTCCTCTGGGGTCTTGGCGAGGAGCTTCATGACGATGGAGGAGACAGGTGCCGGGACGGTCTGGAGCCGCTCGGCTGGTGGCAGGGGCTTCCTCGCTATGTGGCAGTACACCCATCCCATGGGATCGCTAGCCGCGAACGGAAGGCAGCCGGTGAGCATTTGGTAGAAAGTGACACCAAGTGAATAAAGGTCGCTTCGGGTGTCAGTCGACCGGTTCATGCGTCCTGTCTGTTCGGGAGCCATATAGGCAAGGGTCCCGGCAAGGATTTCAGGGGGCTCGGGCGCTTGGCGTTCGCGCCGCAGGCGGCTGGCAATGCCAAATCCGGTGAGCCAGGCCGCCCCGCTCCTTTTATCCACCAGGATATGGGCGGGCTTGATGTCTTTATGGATGATCCCCCGCCGGTGTAGCCCGGCCACGGCCCTCGCCATGCCAGCCCCAATGCGCAGGAAAAGCCCCACATCCATGGGCTGGCCCAGAAGCCCCTCAAGGAACTCGCCGCCCGGGTCCTCGAGCAAAAGAACGGCGGGGTCCTCCTCCCGCACCCGCTTGAGCGGGCGGGCCGCCCATTCCGGTTCCAGCGCGTCTTTAAGCTCATATTCATGGCGCACGCGGTCAAGGAAGCTGCGCGCGGGCGGATCGGAGGCGGAAATGACGGCAAGCACGCTCGCGGCTGCGCCTTCAGCGCCGTACCGCCCGCGGCAGACGGTGACATCCCCGTCCTTAAGCAAGGGCTTGAAATTGCTATCGCAGGCGGCGGATGAGGGCACAGATGGCACCAGCATTGGAAGAGGCGGTGGCAAAGTCTTTAGGGTGTTGCCGGCGGTCCCGAGCGAAATCTCCTCAACCGCCTCGAGGTTCAGCGAGAGACCGTTGCCGGGGATTGGCGCTTATATCGGGAGGCATCCAGGATATGTCATCGGCCGGGTTACCTTCCTAGGTGGCGGCGGACGGGGTGGCAATCCTGGCTACCCCTTGGAAATGCCTGCCGCCACAATGGCTATGTGCGCAAGTCAATGGAAAGCACAAGCGTAGCAATTTCTCATTGGATATTGGAACGCGCCTTTATGTCATACCGATACGTCTGTATTATATTCTCTGTTTGCGAACTATAGGACGAGACGGAACAGCTGCACAAGCTTATCTTTTGAGACATTACGGTCTCAAGCCAAGAGAATGTCTTTGCCCGCGTTGCCCGGTGATGCATAAGCGGAGCAGGAGCTTGGGGTCATGAGGAGGGTTTTGCGAACGCTTTCTCGAGGACACGCACGAGCCGCTTTTCGCGTTAATGGAGCAATAGGAGAGGGCGGTCTTCCAGAGCCAATCCTAGCCTCTGGCTGCGTCAGCGGTTTAGGCCGCAGAACTGCGCGTGGTGCTGGCGGAGATTCCGCGCGTCAGCGTTGACGTCCTCACCAACTCCCGAGGGCTCCCCTGGACGACGGATGGCTTCAAGTCATCCTGGGGCGACGAACTGAAGCGCAAACCGCTCAAGGAGCTTCACGACAAGGAGCTTGTCTTCCATGGCTTGCGCAAATCGGCGGTAGTGTTTCTGCTTGAGGCGGGATGCACGGACGCGGAAGTTTCGGCGATCACCGGCCAATCGCGGCAGATGGCCGAGCATTATGCGCGTCAAGTGAACCCAAAAAAAGCTGGCGGCGGCGGCCTTTTTGAAGTGGCAGGCTGCGGGCGAGTCGCGACGAACGAAGAACGAAAGCTAGCCGGATTTGTAAAGCATCGCATGCGAAATTGTAAAACGGCGAAAATGTTCCACTTTGTTCTTGTGCTAAGTTATTGATTTAATTGGCGTCCCCGACAGGATTCGAACCTGTGACCCCCAGATTAGGAATCTGGTGCTCTATCCTGCTGAGCTACGAGGACACGCAATCCATTAGAGCGCCGTTTCGCAAAAGGTCAACAGTCGAGTGGTTGAAGCCCACGGCAAAGGAAGTGCAAAGTCCGCCGCGACCGCCGTCAGCTCCGCACACATCCGTGTCAGGGGGGCCGGTCTTCAAATCGCGCATATCCAACCAACTTCCGCCGCGGGTCCGGCAATCGCGCCGGAGCAGCGTTTCGAAGCCGCCTTGCATTGGAGCGCGCCCCGGCTGCGGTCTTGTGATAAGCCTTGGACCCCAGCGTTGGAGGGCAATTCATGAAGATCGTCATCGGCGTAACCGGCGCCTCGGGTGCTGCGCTCGCGGCCGAAACGCTGCGCCAGCTCCGCGCGGCCGGCGCGGAAACCCACCTGGTCGTGACCGGCGGCGCGCACATCACCATCGCCCACGAGCTTGGCCCTTCCGCCATCGCCGCGATGCGGGAGGCAGCCTCCTTTACCTATGAAGCGCGGGAGCTTGGCGCGCCCATCGCAAGTGGCTCCTTTGGCGCGGACGCGATGGCTGTGGTTCCGTGCTCGATGCGCTCGCTGGCCGCGATTGCCCACGGCTTCGGCGACAACCTCCTCACGCGCGCCGCCGATGTCATGCTCAAAGAGCGGCGCCGGCTCGTGCTGATCCCGCGCGAGGCGCCGCTTCACGAGGGGCACCTCAAATCCATGCTCGCGCTCACGCGGATGGGCGCAATCGTAGCACCGCCGGTGCCGCATTTTTATACCAAGCCGCGTTCGGTGGATGATATCGTGCGCGAAATTGCTGCGCGCGTGCTGGTGTGGCTGGGGCTGGAGCCGGGCGAGGCGATGACGCGCTGGGAAGGCGCTCCGGGCGTCAGCCACGATGGCGATTGACCGGTACAACAATCCATAAGGTCTCCGATGCCGATACTCGTAAACGCCTACTGCACGCACCGGAATCCGCCCGTGCCGCAGTTTCCGCACGTCTTGAACGCCAGGCGCGGGCGCGAGGATGCTGAATTGCCGCCGCATCTGCATGGCTTTTTCGGCTATGTGCTGAGCCGTGGCGGCGAGCAAATGACGGCAGTGAAATATCATCTGATGCGCCACATCCAGCGGGTGCGGCATCAATTCAGCATGACTGTCGAAACCGCCGATCTGGAAGCGTTCGGCGAATGGGCGCAGGCGGCAAATGCCATAGCATTTTTTCCAGACGGCTCGATCCTCGATTGCCAGGGGCGGGTGCTGCTCGATGCCGAAGGCCAGACCGAAGAAGGAGCCGGGGTTCCCTATCCCGAAGATGCCCGGGAGCGAAAAGCCAGGAGCGATGGCCGGTTGCATGAGCTTGGCATCGCGGTGCCCGAAAGTCTTCCGCCGGTCATCGGCGAGACGGAGGTGGACCTGCGGCCGGCCGGCGAGGTGGCCCAGCGGGCGATGGCACTGTTCCTGGCGGCGTTGCGTGCCGAGGTCATTGCCTCGGGCAGCGGACCGTCCGTTGACGAGATGAAAGAGCGCCTTCCGCTTGCGTTTGCCGGACTCAGTCCGGCGGAAGCCGCGTTCCTGGCGGCGCCGCAGCCTGACGAAAAAGAGATCAACGTCTTTGGCTGGCGGTATGAGACGCTTCTCGCGCTGCAATGGGCGCTTGGCTTGGCGCCGGACTTGCCCCATCCCACAGGCATTTGCGATGTCCCGGCGGTGGCAAGCCGCATGCTGGAAGCCAACGGGGAGACCTTCGCGGCCGATGCGGTCTTGCGTCCGGCAAGCGATATTCTCGATGCCCTCGATCTGCATTACCGCCTGCATTGGGCGGTGCGGCAGGCCCGCCTGGACAACAAGCCGGTTCCCGGAGGGATCGAGGGCGGCGTCGTGTATGAACGGCATTACGCGCTTAATTGGCTCGTGCGCTTCGAAGATGCCGAGTGGGACGCGGTGGAGACCCCTACCTGATACCGGCCGCCATAAGTTCCGGCCGCTCCTTCGTCATTGCGACGGCGAGAGCGTCCCGGAACGGCCGGAATTTTTGGCTATCGGTATAAGTTTCTGGCGCATCTTCCGGCACTCCTGTTAACGAATTTGGGCAGCCGTTTGCCTGCTTCGAGCGGCCTTTTCAAGTTTATACAATATAGCACAGGTCAATTGCGAATCGGTTAACTCGCGGGATGCGGCCAATACCGGGGGTAAATTCATCCGTGTGCGGTTGTAGATTGGTTAATTTGGTGCTTGCGCGTATATTTAAAGGGATTCTGCAAACGCAGAATTCGACCTGAATCGGCAAAAGATTCGCAGAAATGCGGCGGCGTAAAATACGGGGATTCGCGTTTACCTTGGCCGCGTTAAGCATATCCCGGCCGTAGGCGATGCGAACGGTTTCTTAAACGGCGCGTTGCTTCAAGACGACGCGGGCCCGCCAAGGGCTGATACCCCAGAAAAAGTGCGCGATCTTTCGGGGCTATTGTCGAACGGCGGTGTAACTGCAGTGCCAAAGTGAGCCGCTAGAGGTGCCCGAAAACTGTCTAGGTCCGTTTAAATGCGCGACCCATCGATCAGACGAGATTCCATCGCGTGAAAACGTCAATGTGTTCCCGGAGAGCCGCCCATTGGTAATTTGGGACTGGGCGCCCGTGGTGAGACCGGCCGAGGTGCCCGTAAATTCGGCCGGTGAAGTCTGCTGAAAAGTGAGCACGATCTTGTATTGTCCCGTGTTGCAGTTCTGGCTGACGAGCCAACGGCCATTTATTGAGGGCGGCCCGGAAACAGTGCTGCGCTCCTGCCGCCTTTGCGGACTGGCATTTGGCGCACCGCTCTCCTGGTCGCCAGAAATCGACTTCTCTGCCTTCCCGATGGAGCCGCCAGTGCTACCGCTTTGCGCGAACGCTGCTGGAGTGACGAAAACAACACCTGCGATGGCCAAAACAATCGGTATATTACGCAGGCTGTCTGCTGCCGTCCTATCGTCTTGCACTGACCTGCACTCCCCAATTATTGGTGCCGGACATGCTGCTGCCGTTATCTGAAAGTTTGAGCCAGTCGGTGATCCCCGTATTCCATTTGATCGTGATCGAGTTTCCAGAGCAAGACCAGTGTCCACTCAGCCCCCCACTTGAAGTGAGACCGCCGCCTGGACCGATAGAAATCGTGTTTCCCATGTGCCACTTCCATAGCCCGGTAATCCTTGCCCGGCAGGACGATGCACGCCTGCTTTCCTCGCCGGACTCGCTGCTGCGAACCGTTTGCCTCCGCGGCCTGGCACTTGACTCTTCGCCGGCTTGTTCGCCAGAAATCGACTTCTCTGTCTTCCCGATGGAGCCGCCGGTGCTACCGCTTTGCGCGACCGCTGACGGCGCGGACCAAACGGCGCACAGGACGATGGAAGCGATGAGTGCCTTATTCAAAGCGCATCTCCTTCCTTATTTTGAAACGAACTTTTCCTGGCCATTCGCGCAGACCCCTGCAAGCGCTTCGCAAACAGCGCCATTTTTGTTGCATTCCTCAAGCGCGGCACGCCTTGCGTTGTTCATGCCTTCCCGGGCCACGAGCGACCAGCGCTTTTCTGAATAGGCAAAGGCGCCGCATTCGCCGCCAAAGAATGTGAGAATAGAAGTGCAAGACGATTGCGCCGCCCCACACCCGCTTTGTGCGTCGGCAACGGCGGCTTTGCGTGTGTCCATGCCCCACGACATGCCCCATTTCCGGGCGCTTTTCGAATAGGCGATGGCACCCCAGGGTTTCAGTGGGGCAGCTAAGCGGAGGTGTCTTAGAAGACCCTCCGTCAGCACGCCATCCCCTTTGAGACCGGCGGCTTTTTTATAATCGAGAATGGCGTCATTCGTATCTTTGCCGAGCGAGCCATCGTCCGGCCCGGGATCGTAATTAAGTTCATAAAGACGCCGCTGAGCTTCCTTGATTTGTTCGCTGCCGGTGATCGGGGTTTCATTCGAGTTTTGGCTGCTGGCGCCCGCGATTTGTAGATTTGCCTGAACCTGAAGCGCATCGGCAGCAAACCGGCCGTGCGGATAGCGGTCAAGAAATGCCTGGATGAGCGTAGGATCTTTGGAATCCTTTGTAACGTCCCATAGTGCGCGCTCTTTGACCTCATCGCTTCCGTCGCTTGCTTCTTTCGGCGCAATCCCGGCGTCCGCGCGTGCAATATGCCCTTCTGGCCGCGCTCTGAATTCTTCAATACGCTGGCGTGCAAGCGCATCGTAAAACGCGTTCGAAGCACCGTATTGTTTACGGAACGCTTCCAGAACAGCGAGGTTTCGCGTCTCCTTAATCTGGGCCCAGGCCTGCGCGGCCTCGCCAAGCGGCGCTTGTGGCGGCGAAGAAGCGAGGGGTGCCGGATTGAAATAAAACTTTGCCCGCAGCGCATTCGTATCCCAGGGCACCTGTTTGTTGCCAGTCGCGGCCATGACCGCGTTCCTCACCGCTGTAAGCATCGAAAGAACGTCCTCGCCTGAGGTGCCGATGGTTTTGACAAGGGGACCTGAGTAGGGAGAGTTCCGGCCCGCGCCGTCGAGTGCCACATTACCGGGCTGAGTCGAGAAGCTGATTAGAGTGTCGGCGCCCGATTCCATTGACGCCAGTCCTCTGCCGATATCGGCAGAGCGTGTGCCGAGCGCGCGCGCGAGATTGCGTGCAAGCGGATTGTTGCGGCAGGCATCGAGGAAAAGGATGTTCGTTTTCGCCTCGCGCTCCATGGTGCGTTGGATCAGGTCGAGGCGCACGGCCTCGAAATCCAGCGCGGCGGCGCTATCCAACGCCGCGTCGATGGGCACGATATAGTTCACGCCCGCCACTTGCAGTCCGTGCCCGGAATAATGGAATACGCCTGTCTCCGCACCGGAGAGTGCTCCCGCAAATTCGAGGATCTTGCGATCCATTGCGTGCTTGTCGAGGTCGATGCCGAGGATTACCGTGAAGCCCACGCCTTTAAGCGCCGCGGCCATGTCTTCTGCGTCGTTCTTGGGGTTGGCAAGCGTTGGCGCGTTCACATAAGCCCCATTGCCAATGACGAGTGCCACGCGCTTCTCATCGGATGCCGCCTGCGCTGCCAGGCTCAGTAGCCATATGCTTACAAAAACGCACCCCACCGCCCGCAGCATGTTTCGCTCCGGCAAAAAGGCAGCCACACTGTTGATTTAGTCTGCCCGGCGCTTAGTGTAACCACAATATCTGTCCTATGGGCAATACGGCAGAACAGCGCAAGGCGGCCCCCGGAAATATAAAGCAGATACTTTTTGATAACTAAATGACGGCGAATCCAAGCGGGGCGTCCGATGCTCTCGCTTTGACCGGCGCTGCCTGTATGATAATGGTCGCGAAGGGCACTCGCGCGTTTCCTTGGGGAGGAGCGGCCGGTGCGTGCCCGGACGTATTTCTGACCTGGAACCCAAATGGCCGAAAGTTTCAAAGGCGAGCTGCCTTACCTCATGCGGCTTCTGGCTGCGCCGGCGGGCGTGCTGCCGCTCGGCTTCTTGCTGACGCGCTCCTTGCGCGATCTGGCGCGCCGCAAGCCCGGCCTGTTCGACAGGCTTGGCGAGCACGCCCGCGCCGTATTTTTCATCGATCCCACCGATCTCAACTACGCCTTTCTCATCGTGCCGGACGGCGGGAACGCGGAAGTCAAAATGGTGGGCAAGAAAGACTCTGGGGCTGGCGAAGTGTCGGTGCGCGGGCCGCTGCTTTCGCTGCTGGGCCTGCTCGACGGCACGTTCGACGGGGATGCGCTGTTCTTCAGCCGCAGCATCAGCATCAGCGGCAAGGTGGATGCGCTGCTGGCGCTGCGCAACGCCATCGAGGATGCCGATCTCAAGCCGTCCGACTTTATCGGTCTTGGCGGCAGCATAGGCTCACTCGCCGACAGCTTGGTTTTGAATGCGGTTGCGGTGGCCCGGCGCTTGGCCGGCGCGCCCACGGGGTCTTCGAATGAGCATTGAACTAGTATGCCCGGCCGGAACGCCGTCGGCGCTGCGCTCTGCGGTCGAGGCGGGCGCGCACGCGGTCTATTGCGGCTTCCGCGACGAAACCAACGCGCGCAACTTCCCCGGCCTGAATTTCTCGCCGCAAGAGCTGCGCGAGGGCGTGCGCTTTGCGCATGAGCACGGCGCGAGGGTGCTGGTCGCGATCAATACCTTCGCGCGCGCGGGAGCCTTCGAGCCCTGGGCGCAGGCGCTGGCGAATGCGGAGGAGGCCAAGGCCGACGCGGTGATCCTGGCCGACATCGCCGTGCTCGATTATTGCGTCACGAAGCATCCGAACCTGCGCATCCACCTGTCGGTGCAAGCGGCCGCCGCGACACCGGAAGCCATCGGCTTTTACGCCGAGACCTTCGGCGTGAGGCGCGTCGTGCTCCCGCGCGTACTTTCCGTGGAGGAGATCGCGGCGCTGAACCGGGCGATCGGCATCGAGACCGAGGTGTTCGTCTTCGGCGGCCTGTGCCCGATGGCGGAGGGCCGCTGCGCGCTCTCCTCTTACGCGACGGGGCGCTCGCCGAACATTTCCGGCGTCTGCTCGCCGCCCGAGGCGGTCGCCTATTCCGAGGATCGGCGCGGCACGGCGGCGACCCTTGGCGGCTTCACCATCAACCGCTTCCAGCCCAGCGAGCCGGCCGGCTACCCGACGCTTTGCAAAGGCCGGTTCGTGGCCGGCGGCAAAACCTCCTATCTGTTCGAGGACCCCACCAGCCTCAACGCGGCGGGGCTGATCGAGAGCTTGAAAAACGCCGGCGTCACCGCGCTCAAGATCGAAGGCCGGCAGCGCGGCAAGGGCTATGTCGCCGAGGTGGTCAAGCTGTTCCGGCGCGCCGTTGACGCCGTGGAGGCAGGCCGGCCGCCGCTTGAAGCCGAGCGCGCATTGCAGGCATTCGTCGAAGGCGGGCGGCAAACGTCTGGCGCCTATAAGAAATCGTGGAGGTGAGCGTGAGCAAGATTGGCCTGACGCTCGGACCGGTGCTGTTCAATTGGGACGCTGACCGGCTGCGCGCCTTTTATAAGGGCATCGCGGAAAACTCGAAATTCGACCGGGTGCATCTCTGCGAGGTGGTGTGCGGCAAGCGGATGCCGTTCACCGATGCGGTGTGGCCGGACGCGATCGAGCGGCTGGAAGCGGCGGGCAAGGAGGTGGTGCTTTCGACGCTGGCGCTGCCTGCAAGCACGCGGGAGCGGAAGACCGTCGCCGAGCTGTGCCGCGACGATCGTCTGGCCGAGATCAACGATGTGACCGCGCTGCCCTCGCGCGCCGGCCGGCCGTTCGTGGCCGGGCCGCTCGTCAACGTCTATAACGAGGGAGCGGCGCGGTTCCTGGCGGCGCGCGGCGCGGTGACGCTTTGCACGCCGGTCGAATTGCCGCTGACATCCGTGGCCGTGATCGCGCGGAGCTGCCCGGAGCTTGAGATCGAAGTATTCGCCTTCGGCCGGCTGCCGCTGGCGCTGTCGAGCCGCTGCTATCACGCGCGGCTGCACGGGCTGCACAAGGACTCCTGCCAGTTCGTCTGCGAAAAAGACCCGGACGGCCTCGCGGTGGACACCATCGACGGCCAGCCTTTCCTCGCCGTCAACGGCGTGCAGACGCTATCCCAAGGCGTGCAGGCCTATTGCCCCACATCGAGCGAGGCCGCGTCGTTCGGCATCCGCCGCTTGCGGCTTTCGCCCCATACCGCGGATATGTGCGCGGTTAGCGCGATCTATCGCGATCTGCTGGATGGCGCTTTACCACCGGGCGAGGCCCACGCGCGGCTTTCCGGCTTAAGCCTGCCGGGCGCGCTGATCGACGGCTATACGCGCGGTGCGGCCGGCTGCGCCCCCGTAGCCGCCGCTTAGACGTGCTCCGGGTGCCGTGCCCGCGCAAGCGGATATCCATCCAAGAGTTTCGCGGTCTCGCCAGCGAATGGGCGGCATCTCGCCGTCCAGCGGCCCAAGCACACATTTTCCCGCAGCCGGCCCGGCGGTATAACAAAATCGGGCGAAACCCTCATGCCGCGGCGATCTTGTCCTCCCACTCCAGGTTTTCGCCGGTAACACGGCCCTTCTTGTAGGCGTTGGCCAGGAGATTCTTCCGGCCGGTCTGGATAACTTTAAGCCGCATGCCCAGAGCAGCGAGTTCGTCCTCGATCACATGCCGTTTGACGGGCACCAGATCCCGGCCTCCGCTGGCGCGGAAGGCCTTGTCGCGTTCGGCCTTGAGCCTGCTAAGCTTGGCGTTGATGCCGTGGCCAAGGCCCGCTTGAAACGATGTCGTGGCGCTGCGGCGCTTATCGGACGGGTGCTGGCCGTAAAGCTCGCTTCGCTTGAATGCGGCCGTTTCGGTTTCGAACGCCTCCTCGATCTTCTCGTAGAGATAGCGCGCGCCCGCCACGTCGGCGGGAAGGCCGAAGAAGATATGCCGGATATGCCCCTGATGCGTCAGTTCGTACCAGGTGCGGCAATCGCAGAAAGCAGCGATGGTGCCCGCGCATTCGTCGAGGGGCGAGCGGCGGCGGCGGTTAGTTTCAATACCTTCGCCCGCGCAGCTTTGCGCCTTCATGTCGAGTTCGCTGAGCGTCAAACCGTACTGGTCGAGCAGTTCGGCGACCTTGCTGGCAGCCAGCAGGGCTTCCGCCTCGGTGCAGCCTTGTTCAACGGTTTTGCCTCGCAGCGCCTGAATGCGGGATAAAACCTTGTCCAGTTCCTCGCGATTGCCTTTGTTGGTCTTGGCGGTCCCGGCAAGCTTCGCGCGGCGGCACATTTCCTCGAAATGCGCGATGGCATCCGCCGGGACTTCCGCTCTTGCCCGGAGTTGTGCCGCGAGGCTGTCAAGGGTTTCAAACGACGTGCGGATTCCAACGCTCGCCCGCCGGTGGACGGTTTCAAGCTGAAGGGAAAGAATGCGGTCATAGGCGGCGGCCAGGCGCGCTTTCCCTCCATGATGGGCATGGTACCTAGCGCGGTGCATCTCGAACACCGGACTCTCGTAAGCCTCGGCCCGGATCAACTGCAAATCGTCGCCGGCGGGCTCCGGAAGCTGGCCCTCCCGAGCCCATTCCGCCGCCAGGGCGTGAAGCGGGCCGTCCGAGGCGTCGAAGGGAAACGAATCATCGCCGTCATCGCCGTCGAGTAAGTCCAGGTCCACGCCGTCCAAGGGGTTGCCATGCCGGATGAAGTGTTTGTAGAGCGCCTCGGCGCAGCGCAACGGTCTTTTCAATCCCCGCCCTTTGTCCATGAAGGGGGCTGCCACGGCCAGCATGTCCTCGTCGAGCGGCGTTGCCGGGCCAACGGTCACATGCACGCCTTGGTAAAGACAGGTGCGCCGCGCCCACCGCCCGCCACACGCCCCAAGCCATTCGGGATCGAAGATCGCCAGCCTTTCGTTGCTGACGAGATCGGTGGCGGCGAGAAGCCCGCCACCGCTTTCTTCTGTGACTAAAAAGAGCCGAAAGGCCGCTTGACGCAGGAGATTTGCCGCTTCCATCTCCGCGCCGCCGATTTTGCCGCCGCGCATGGCGCGATCGATCGCGGTATGCCCGCTCATGGACGGCTCGAAGAGAAGCACATCGATCGCATAGCCCAAGGCGCCGGCGGCACGAAAAGACACATCGGGGGCGTCCCGCACTCCACGAAGAAAATCGGCGGCCTTGGCCTGGATCTTTGCCGGAAGCACACAATCCACTGCTTTCTCGCCCACGGCGCGAAGATCGCGGTGCAGCTTTCGCAGTTGTTCGAGAAAGAGCGAATCCGTTCCGGCGGCCGTTGGCTTACCTTGTTTCACGATGTTTCAGTCCCCCGCGATGCTCTCCGTGATGAGCCTGTCCGGAAATTTCTTACCAGCCACGGCAAACATACGTCTGATTCTCGCCGAGGGCATCAGCATCGATGGCGGTATATTCTTGCCTGTGGATTTCCTGGCGGCTGCTTGTTTCTCATATCGTGCGTGACGGAATATCGCGCATCCCACCATCAGCGGCCGCACACCAAGCAGCTCTCCCCCTTAACCGGCGAGCGATGGTGCGGCTAATACCGGTAATAGGACCACGGCGGCGGAGGTGGTGGCGCGTACCCATATACTGGCGGAGGCGGGGGCATATCCGATCCGAGCACGCACTCTGCCAGCTGATAATAGCTATCAGGCTTGCTTGTGGTTTTGAGCCATTTCAGGCAGCGCTTGCGATCATCGGGCGGAATGGACTCCCACCGCTCCTGAAGACGGCCGTAAATCTCCTGCGACCTCTGAACGCAATAATCGGAGATTTCGCCCGCCGGTTGGCAGTGTTTTTCAATCGAGAAGTTTGGAAGCGACTGAGCAAGGGCCGGCCCAGCCGCCAGCATGAAAACCGACAGGGCAATGTGCTTCATCGCGATCGTCCGTAGTTTGAGAACGCCACGGGAAACCTATCCGCAGCGATTGCCGGCAAAAGTGTGGCACAAGCCATGGTTGCCGGCCTGTATTGGCACATCCTTCGGCCGGGCGGAAAATCTTGCTTAGGAGGCCGATCCGCTTAAACTAACGTGGATGCCCGCTCGCGAGCGTGGGAAAAATCGGCGGACTTGTCGAAATGGGGGCCGCAGCGTCGTCCCCGCGGAGGCGGGGACCCATCTAAGGCCTTGTTCAACAGCTGAAATGGATTCCCGCCTTCGCGGGAATGACGCTGCGGAGTCTTCCCGAAGTCTGCGGTTTCGATTTTTTCACACGCTTTTGCGCGGGAACGGCACAACGCGAAGGATCGCGGCAGGGATCGCATGAAAATCACGCAGGCATTCACCTTCGAGGCGGCGCATGTGCTGCCGCACGTTCCGCTAACGCACCGCTGCCGGCGCATGCACGGGCATTCCTACCGCGTCGAACTCCGGCTCGAAGGCCCGGTCGATCCCGCGACGGGGTTCGTGATCGATTTCTTCGATGTCGAGGCGGCCTTCGCGCCGCTCCTGGCCAAGCTCGACAAGAACTGCCTCAACGAGGTGCCGGGCCTCGAAAATCCGACCGCCGAGAACATCGCGATCTGGATCTGGGAACGAAGCAAGCCCGCCCTCCCGCAGCTCGTCCGCGTCACCGTTTACGAGACGCCCGACTGCTGGGCCGAATATGAGGGCACGTAACCGCACCGTCCTTTAGGTTTCCGCGCGACCTGTTAGTTTTTATTGCCAACTCCTGGGGCCACGCCGGCTTTGGCGAAAAATGCGCGAATCTGTTCGCGGACATCCTGACCGTGCCCAACTAAGAGATGGCCGCCGTTGTCATAGGCAATCAGCTTGGCGCCGGGAATTTTGCCTGCGGTGAATTCGGCTGCGGGCAGCGTATTAAACAGGTCGTCGCGCGCGGAGACGATCAATACCGGCGCCGCAATTTTCTCCAGCGGCAGTTCGCGTAATTCGAGGGTGCTATCGGCGTTAATTCCGGGAAAGCGCAGCGACAGGGGCTCGACGCTTTCGACAATGCCGGTGACGCGCTCTCTTTCGGATTGCGAGGCGGCGGGCACCAAGGAGGGTTCGACGCCCATAAAACGTATCAACATGGAGGGCGCAATCTTTTCCGCAGCCCACCACACGAAATCGCCGCCGGTATTTACAAGCCAGAATGCGAACTTATTACCGCGGCCTTCCTTGATCGAAACGGGGCTTTCGGGCGAGTAAAGGGCCGGAACCGCCAGGATAAGGGCTGCGGCTATGTCCGGATGGCGAAGTGCAAGCTCCACTGCCGAAGGTGCACCCGCCGAAACCCCCAGGATAATCGCCTTCGGAACATTCAACTTTGAGAGCAGCGCCGCATGTGCATCGGCTTGCGCGGCTGGAGAAATATCCTGCGGAATGGGGGTACGCAGATAGCCAAAACGGGACGGCGAAATGATCCGGAAACCCTCGCCCACAAGTCCAGTTGCATTGGAGAGGCCTTGGTCGAACCCGCCGCCAGCGCCATGGATCGAAAGCAGAGCAATGCCGTCGCCTCGTTCGGCGTATTCGATCGGGCCCGCGCTGGTATCGGCAATCAAGCTGCCTCGGGTGGCTGCGTTGAGGGCCTGGCCTAAGTCAACCTTGTAAAGAAAAAAGACGGCGCCGGCCGCTGCCGCAATGGAAATAGAGGCGGCGAGCAAGATTTGCTTCATGGCAGAAAGCTCCAAGAAGGGACAGCGAGTCTCTAAGCGCTAGGCCAGGCTGCCCAGGGAAAGGGCTTCTCCTCCGTCTCCATGAAAACGAAGCGCGCCACTTCGGCGAGCCAGCGGCCTAACGATACGCCGAAGTGCCGAAGGAACGGGTTTGGCTGCTTGGCAATAAGAAACCAGATTAGCTGTATAATGGCGGTTGCATTGAATAGAGCCTGCCCGCAACCGAATAGAAAAAGGAATACAACCGTGAATCCCGCGCGGGGCCAGTCCCGGCCTCGATCTGACGAAATCTTTCCTGCATCGCTCATGATTCGCTCCTCATGATCGGCCAAGCAGCAAAGTTACTTCGTTTTTGGGGCGTAAATTAGATTTACGGCAGCCTGAAAACCGGCGAATCCGCCTTGCCGGTTTCGAGATAGTCCGCCGCCAGCGCCGCCATTGCGGGCGCCAGCATATAGCCGTGCCGGTATGCGCCGTTCACGCTGATGACGCGGCCGGCCGCGATGATTTTCGGGATGTTGTCCGCGAAGGAGGGGCGCACGCCGGCCGACAATTCGAGGATTTGCGCCTCGCCGAACGCGGGCGCGAGCGCGTAGGCGGTGGCAAACAGGTCGAGCGCGGAGCGCAGGCGTACCGGCCCGCCGTCCTGGCTTTCGATCTGGGTCGCTCCGATCATGTAGAGACCGTCCCCCCAGGGCACGGCGTAAAGCCGGAAGCGCGGATGCAGCAGCCGGATGGGACGCGAAAGGTGCACATCGGGCGCGCTCAAGATCGCCATCTCGCCGCGCACGCCGCGCATGTCCGGAAACTCGCTCTGTGCGCCAAGCCCGCGGCAGTCGATGACGGCTTCGCCAGCGCTCGCGGCAAGCCAGAGCGGGCCGGCAACGGGGCTGTCGAAATGCAGCGTGGCGCCCATGCGGCGCAGTTCGCTTACCAGGAAATCGAGCGCGCGGCGGGGCACGAGGTGCGCTTCATGGGGAAAGTAAAGGCCCTGCGCGAAGCGGCCGGCCAGTTCGGGTTCGAGCGCCGCGATGCGTTCGGCGCCGGCTGGCTCGTGCCCGGTGGTTTGCCGGGAGAAATGGGCGAGGTCGGCTTGGTCGCGCGCTGCGGCGATAACCAGCGTCCCGGCCGCAACCACCTCGGGATAAGCCTCGCGCCACATTTTTAGCCCTAAGAAGCCCAGCTCGCGGATGATGGGTTCGGCACCCTCCGCCTCGCAATCGGGGGCGAGCATCGCGCCGGCGAACCGGCTCGCGCCGCCGGTCTGCCGCTCGGGCATCGCCTCCCGCAAGGTTACGTTGTGTCCGCGCCGGGCCAGCTCGAATGCCTGCCACAGCCCGAAAATGCCGCCGCCAACGACGAGAACGCTAAGCTTTATCATGAGGTTTAAGTGGTGATTGTCCAGGAGGTGGGCGAGATTCTCTAAGCGTACCACCCCTCACCCTGTCCCTCTCCCCATGGGAGAGGGGACGCCTTCTCAACGGGCACGGCAGGACTCCCTCTCCCATTGGGAGAGGGCTGGGGTGAGGGGTAATGCGGTCCGTATTTATCCCTTTGCCGGCCGGAAGGCAGCACATTTTTCCGGGTCGGTCTCCAGGCGCGCGGCGCCGATCAGGTCGAGGCAGTACGGGATGGCGGGGAACACCGCGCCGAGGCAATGGCGGATCGAGCCGGGCTTGCCTGGCAGATTGACGATGAGCGAGGCCCCGCGAATGCCTGCGGTTTGCCGCGAGAGGATCGCGGTGGGGACCTGCTCCAGGCTCTTGGTCCGCATCAACTCGCCGAAGCCCGGCATCATCTTGGCGCACACGGCCTCCGTCGCTTCCGGCGTCACATCGCGCGGTGCGGGGCCAGTGCCGCCGGTCGTGAGGATGAGTCCGCAACTTTCCGTGTCCGCAAGCGCAATCAGCGTTTCCTCGATCACGCGCTGTTCGTCCGGGATGACGCGTGCCACGGCCTCCCACGGCGAGTTAAGGATTTCGGCGAGGTATGCGGCGATGGCCGGGCCGCCTTTATCCTCATAAATGCCGCGGCTCGCGCGGTCCGAGACAGTTACTATCCCGATCTTTGCCGTTACCATAATTTCTCCACGAAGCAGGCGGAATTGTGCTTGTGCCCAATCGGCCACAAGTGGGGACGATAGGGAGAAAGTTTGACCCCCGTCAAGGGACGAGGGCCGGGAAAGCCTAAGAGCAAGAACGCCTAAGAGACCGCTATGGCTCGATGTGGCACGCCGTTTCACCAATCCGGGGCGGCGGCAAAAAAGGTCTGAACAATGTCCGAACGAAAGCTCCGCGCCCGGGAGGGCGCCTTGCCGGCATCAAAAGTCATTGTGCTGCCTCGAAGCCACGTCTCGTCGGGACGCGGCGAAGGGGTGATGGCGCGCAGCTTCAAAGGCGCCAACGGCTCCATCGAGCATTTCTTCATGATCGATGCGCCCAAGGGCGGCAGCTTCGAGGATCAAACCGCGGGGGTGCAGGAGCGCTACGCAGAGGCCCTGAAACAGCGCGGCCTGACGCCGGAAACGGCGATCTTCCGGCGGATTTTCCTGAGCGACATCCTCAACCAGGCTGACGCCTTGTGCGATAGCGCGCTCGTCGAGGAAATCGCGGAAAACCCCGTCTCGACCTCGATCATTCAGCAGCTTCCGCTGTCCGGCTCGAAAATCGCGCTGCTGGCCTACCACATCGAGAGCCCCGACCCGTTCGAGAAGGAATTCATCGGGCCCAGGCACATGCTGCTCAGGAAGAACGGCATGCGCCATCTGTGGAGCGCCGGCCCCTGGGTTGACGGCAAGCCGCCGCTGCCCGCACCCGCCGCCGAGACCCGCGCGGTGTTCGACGAGCTGATGCAGGTGCTGGGGGAGCATGGTGCCAACCTCGCGGATCATTGCGTGCGCACCTGGCTGTTCATCAAGGACGTGGACATCTTCTATCAGGACATGGTGGATAGCCGCCGCGAGCTGTTCGACGGGAATGGCCTGACGCAAGCGACGCATTACATCGCCAGCACCGGCATCGAAGGCACGAGCGCGGACCGCTTCGACACCGTGTGCATGGACGCGCTTTCGCTCCTGGACCTTCAGCCGGAGCAGACCTTCTACCTCAACGATTTCGACCGCCTGTGCCTAACCAAGGACTACGGCGTCACGTTCGAGCGCGGCACGCGCATCGCTTTCGCCGACCGGATGCACTATTACATCTCCGGAACGGCCAGCATCGACAATCGCGGCAACGTCCTGCACCTGGGCGATGTGAGAAAACAAACCGAGCGCGCGGTTGAGAATGTCGATGCACTGCTGAAATCCGGCGGCGCGTCCATGGACGACATGATGTACATGATCGCCTATTTGCGCGATCCCGCTGATTACACCTGCGTTAGCAGCTATCTGCACGAAACTTTCCCGGACCTGCCCTGTATAGTCGTGCAAGGGCGCGTGTGCAGGCCGGAATGGCTCGTGGAACTGGAAGGTATCGCAGCCGCGCCCAATAGCGATCCCACGCTGCCGTCATTTTAAATCGAGGAGGAGGTCCCATGAGCATGAACGCCACAGCGGGGACGCAGACTGGAAAGGCAGAGGCCAAGGACAAGCCTTTCGCCTATCTGAACGAGGAGGCCATCAGGGCCGCGGTTCTAAACGACAAGCCCTACGATTACACCTTCATTCCGAACGCCATCGAGGAGCGCTACAAGGAAGAGGTTCTCCTTGACGCGCCGGTGATCCCGCATCGCGGCAGCTACGGCCTGCCGTCGCTCCGCCGGGGACCGAAATTCGAAGCCGTTATTCAGGATCTGTTGAGCGACCGCTTCCGCCATATCGTGGAAGAAAAGTTCGATCTCGACCTCTCGAACAATCCGCCCGTGATCGTGATGATGGGCCAGACGAGCGGCGCTTATAACGAGGGCTATGCCCACCCGGATTCGAAGCACAAGATCGTCACCGTACTTCTCGGCTTTTCGCGCGAATGGCCCTATGAACTCGGCAAGCTCCGCATCCTGAACGGCCCGGACCGCGAGGATTTCGCTTTCGAATATCCCCCGGAGTTCGGCAGGATGCTGATGTTCCGCGTCAGCGACAAATCCTGGCACGGCTTCATGCCGCAGAAGGGCCAGCGCATGAGCTTGCAGCTCTGCTACTGCGATTCCGAGAGCTATGTGAAAAGCGAGTATCTGCGGCACAAGCTCAGCGCCTATGCGAAATCCATCCCGGCCCTGCGCAAGATCATTGGCCTGGTGCCAAGAAGCAATCCCGCAGCCGTGCACCTGAAGGACAAAGAGGGTAGCCACTAGCGGCTGCATCAGGCGGAATTAAACGAGAGCGAGGCCCTGGACTGTCATACCGGCGTGAGGGTGCATGAAGTGAAATGCCAAGTCCGCAGATGAGCTGCGAGCGTCATTCCCGCGAAGGCGGGAATCCATTTTAGACGCTAGAACAACGTCATAGATGGGTCCTCGCCTCCGCGGGGACGACGCCGAGGGGCGGATTTCGCGGCGTTTCAGCAACTTATTTGCACGCGCGCGGACGGAAATGATGGCCGTTGGCCGTACATGAAACGAGGGTATCGGTATGAGTTTCCCACACGTCCCCGAACCGGCCGCGATTGCGGAGCATTTCTGCGGCGCGCTTAGGTCCTGCACCGTCAAGGAGGAGTATTACCGGCGCTGGGTCTTGAAGGACGTGCTGCCCGAAAGCCTGTGCGTGGGCGTGCTGGTTCTGCCGATCTGCCCGCCATGGATCGACGAATGCGGCGGGGTGCGCGACCTCAACAAGAACAACCTCAAGCGTTCGTTCTTCGCGCCCAAGCTTAGGGAAGATTTCCCGGCCTGCCAGGCTTTCGCGGAGGCCTTCCAGCGGCCGGAGGTCGCGCGGCTGTTCTCCGAAACGCTCGGCATCCCCGAGATCGATGGCAGCTATCTGCGCATCGAATATATCCAGGATACCGACGGCGCCTGGCTTGAGCCGCACCGCGACATTCACGAAAAACTTTGCTCCATGGTCATTTATCTGACCACCGGCCCGGAAGCGAAGAACTGGGGCACCGATATCTACGATCACGATAAGAAATGGTGTGGCCGCTCTTCGGCCGAATTCAACTCAGCGGTGATCTTCACCCCCGGCCCGCACAGCTGGCACGGCTTCGACAAGCGGCCCATCATCGGCGTGCGCCGGCTGATGGAGGTCAACTACGTCCGGCCCACCTGGCGCGACCGCGATCAGCTCTGCTTCCCGGACCGGCCCGTTACGCTAGCCTGACGGGGGCGCTGGCCGGTCTCCGCTTGGATCGCGCTGCGGCCGGTGAAGCGAACTATGGCAAGCAGGCAGAGAAGTGAGTTTGCCTAAACCGTTTCCCGGCCCGGCTTTTTCGCGAAAATGCGCGATTGCTGGCTTGCGCTCGACGCTGGCGGCAAGTCGCAAAGCGTCGGGCGCGCCGCCTAATCTTGTCCCTCGTTCGAATCGCGGCCGCTTTGAAGGAGATTCCGGTCTGGCGCGCGCCACGCCAGCCGCAAGAAAGTTGCAGGCCATTATTGGTTTGGGCCGGCATGCCGCCCGCGTCATCACGCGGTGAGGCGTTTGGGCGACAACCAGAGGTTATGCTAACAGAGACGCACAGCTTCCCGCTGCAAGCGTAAGCCCCAGGTCAGCCCCAGCCTGTCTCATCCCCGATATGCGGCCTGGCATGCGTCAGCCATTTGTACAGTTGCGGGGGAAGTGGAAGATGAGCGTTGAAATCGAGACCCTTGTTTCCGACATCGAGGGCGGCCATCAGACATCCGAGACGCTTGAACGGAAGATCGCGCAAGTTGCCGGAGTGTTTGCCACCAGAAGCCGGCGGCTTTTCCTGAGCGACCTGGACGAAGCGGTTGAACTGCCGGGCTGCCGTGGCTGGAATTTCGCGCTTTCAAGCGGGAAGTACGGCGAGCGGCGCTATTTCGGAGCCTGCATCTTCAGGCCGGATTCGGAGCACGAGGTGCTGGCGCAGGCCCAGGCTTGGCACCCGGCGGAAGCGGTTGTGCTGGCGTTTCTGAAGGGCATGCGCGAGATGAGGCGCCTCGAAGGCGGAGCACTGGCATGGGAGGGCCGGTTTTAGCGTGGAGCGCTAGACCGCGCGTGTAGGCTTGGAGCCTTCGGCATTGCCAGCCCCGCCTCCGAAACCGGGGCAAACTCCGGGAAGCAAGCCAGGGCCGAATCTCCGATGCCGCTATGGATCGCCAAGGCGGCGGAAGCTGCCTCCCGGTGAGGGCGGGATGTATCGCTGCTGTGCCCGCACGTTACCCGGATCGGCGTGGCCGGAATGACGGCGCGTCCGCGCTCGTGCTGCGCTGGCTTGACCGTCCCGCTTCAAGCCGGTACTGGGGCGCATGAGGTTTCGAGATAAAGCTGGGATCGTAGCCGCCGGGACAATCGCCGCGGTGCTGGGCGCCTATTTCGGCGTGACCCGCATCAATTTGAATCCGAGCCGCGGCGTCGGCGAGATCGTCGATAATTTCGACGGCGTGGCGGTGTATTACAATGGCGGCGTGTCGCACAGCTCCGGCCGGAACCTGGCCCCGGACGGATATAATCTCGGGATCAAATACCAGTGCGTCGAGTTCGTGAAACGCTATTACTATCAGCATTTCAACCATCGCATGCCCAATGCTTACGGCCATGCCGTGGAGTTTTTCGATCCCGAAGTTGGCGATGGGGAAGTCAACAAAGCGCGCGGGCTGCTCCAGTTCCGGAATGGAAGCGCTAAACCGCCGCGAGCCGGGGACATCCTGGTTTTCAATCGCTGGCAGCTGAACCCCTACGGCCACGTCGCAATCGTTTCGCGCGCAGGCGAGGCCGGGATCGAGATCGTTCAGCAAAATGGCGGGCCGTTCGCCTCGTCGCGGGAGACGCTGGGGCTTGCCGTTGTGGACGGGCGTTGGACGGTTGCCGCATCGCGTGTGCTGGGCTGGCTCCGCCTTCCCGATTGAAAGGTATTATATTTTCGCCGCCGCACTTCTGCGACTTGCTGCCGCGAAGCGCACAGGATGGCGCCAGCAGGCGGCGCGGCAATCGAGCGGGCCGGGCATCACCCCTCGATCTTGGAGAAGTCTGCGATTTCGAGCGTAAGCGCGCGGATTTGTGCGAGCAGCATCAGCCGGTTCTCGCGGATTTCCGGCATGTCGGCGTTCACCGTGACCTTGTCGAAGAAGGCGTCGACGGGCGCGCGGAGCTTGGCAAGCGCCGCCATGGCCGCCTCGAAATCCTCGGACGCAAGTGCTGCCTGCACCTCCTTGCTGGCGGTTTTGACCGCCGCGCTGAGTGCTTTTTCTTCCGTTTCCTTGACCAGCTTGGCAGCCAGCTTGCCGTCGAAGCTCCGCCCGTCCTTCTTCTCCTCGATCCTGAGGATGTTGAGCGCGCGCCGGACAAGCGCCAAGAGGCTGGCGCCGTCCTCGGTATCCAGGAAGCGGCCCAGCGCCTCGACGCGGCGCACGATCATGAGCAGGTCGTCCTGGCCGGGCAGGGCGAAGACGGCGTCGATCAGATCGTGCCGGGCGCCTTGGTCGCGGAGGTAAACCTTCAAGCGGTCGCCGAAAAACTCAAGCAGGTCCTGCGCCTTCTGCGGCCCTGTCACCGGCTTAAGCGAATATTTCGTGGAGATCGCTTTGGAAATTTCGCCGTGGTGCTCGCGGCTCAGATCGAGGCCGAGTTCTGCCCAGGCGATGCCGCGCACCCTGTCCAGCGCTTCCTCGGCCCTAAGCTCAAGCTCCAACTCCAGAGAAAGACGGACGAGGATCGCGCGCAGGCGCAGGCGCAGCTTCCGTTCGAGGATTATGCGGATGACGCCGAGTGCCGCGCGGCGCAGCGCGAAGGGGTCTTTCGAGCCGGTGGGCTTTTCGTCGATGGCCCAGAAGCCCACGAGCATGTCGAGCTTGTCCGCCAGCGCCACCGCGATCGAGACCGGGTGCGAGGGCACCGCGTCGGAAGGTCCTTGCGGTTTGTAATGCTCGGCGATGGCGTCCGCTATGGCAAGCTTTTCGCCTTGCGCGAGCGCGATATAGCGGCCGATGATGCCTTGCAGCTCGGGGAATTCGCCCACCGTTTCCGACATGAGGTCGGCCTTGGCGAGATGGGCCGCGCGGGCCGCTTCGGTTGCGTCCGCGCCCACAAGCAGCGCAAGTTCACGCGCCAGCAGTTCGATGCGCAGCGCCCGCTCCAGTTGTGTGCCCAGCTTCTCATGGAAGGTAACCTGGCTCAAAAGCCCCGTGAGGCCCTCCAGCGGACGCTCGCGGTCGTTGTCCCAAAAGAACTTCGCATCCGAGAGCCGCGCGCGGATCACGCGCTCGTTGCCGGCCACGATGGCCTTGCCGCCATCGGCCGCCTCCAAGTTCGAGACAAGGATGAAGCGATTGGCCAATTTCCCGGATTTCTTGTGGCGCAAGGAGAAGCACTTCTGATGCGCCTTCATCGACGTCATCAGGATTTCCCCGGGTACATCGAGGAAGCTTTCATCGAACTTGCCAGAAAGGATCACGGGCCACTCGACGAGCCCCGCATTCTCGGTGAGCAGCCCGTGATCTTCGACAAGAGCGAGCCCAGCTTCGGCGGCGGCCCTATGGGCGCCGTCTAAGATCGCCTTCGCCCGTTGTTCTCCTGCGACCACAACCCTAGCGTGCAACAGGGCCTCTGGATAGTCCGAGCTCTTCAAAATGTTAATTGTTTTGGGTTGCGTGACTTTTTCGCCACTCAAGAACCGGTGCCCATAAGTGACGCCGCCGCTCTCGATGCCATCCACCTCGAATTCGACCGGTTTATCGGCGAACAGGCACAGGATCGAATGCAGCGGCCTTACCCAGCGGATGCGCCCCGAGCCCCAGCGCATGGACTTGGGCCAGGGGAATTTGCGCACAATGGCTGGCACCGCTTCGGCGACGATGGCGGGCGCCGCGCGGCCGGGTTTTTCGGTCCGGGCCAGATAATAGTCGCCCTTCGGGTCCTTCACGATCCGGCATTCGTCGACGCTCTTGAGCCCCGCCGCGCGCAGGAAACCCTCCAAAGCTTTTTCAGGCGCGCCAACGCGCGGGCCTTTCCGCTCCTCGGCCGCCGCCGCCGACGTTTCCGGCACACCTTCCGCGATGTAGGCGATGCGCCGCGGCCCCGAAAGCGTGCGGGTGGCCTTCACGGTGAGCCCCGCCTGCTCCAAGGCCTCGGTCATCATGCGCGCGAGGTCTTCGGCGGCACGCGCTTGCATGCGCGCTGGGATTTCTTCGGAGAAAAGTTCGAGAAGCAGATCTGGCATGGCTGTTTCGCTTGGGTGGGAGCCGATGCCGCAGCTTCCAAAATTCGCGGCGCAACACAAGCGAAATTCCAAGAATCGCACCGCCGCGAAACCAGGGTTGCGTTTTCAGCGGCGCCATGGACGCCCGCGGCGGCAAATGCCGCCTCGCGATGACGGTGTGCCCGGGTAATACCAAATCGTACAGGCAGCGCCGGTCAAGGCAAACATTCCTGACTTGCTCGCCGAATGCCCAGCAGGCCCGCTTGGGGTCGAGGAACGAAACCGCTCTCGCGGTAGGCGCTGCTTCGCGGACAGTATTCCTCTTGAACCATAAGGACAAGCTGAAGGCTCCGATTGAGAATGAGGCGTCAGTCTCACTCACAATGGGAGTTGCGTATGCGTATCAGCCCGCTTCGTCAGCGCATGATCGACGACATGACAGCGCGCCATTTCTCGGAGAAGGCGCAGAAGGACTACATCCGGTGTGTCAAGAACCTTACGGCGTTCATCGGCCGGCCTCCTGAGACAGCGACAGCTGAAGATTTGCGGCTTTACCGCCTCCATCTTGTCCAGAGCCCGCTCGGGGCCTCCAGCGTGAACTCGTACATGACCGCGCTGCGGTTCTTCTTCAGCATCACGCTCGACCGGTACGATCTTCTCAAACCGCTGTTTAGGGTGGAGCAGCCCCGGAAGCTACCCACGGTGCTGACCCAGGATGAGGTCATTCGGCTGCTCGATGCGGCTCCAGGCGCCAAGTATAAGGCCGCGCTGAGCGTCGCCTACGGCGCTGGGCTCCGGGCTTCGGAGGTGCTGTCGCTGAAGGTCTCGGATATCGACAGCGCCCGGATGCTGCTGCGTGTGGAACAGGGCAAAGGCCGCAAGGACCGCCACGCCATGCTGTCCCCGATGCTCCTCGATATATTGCGGGAGTGGTACCGCATCGGCAGGCCGGCCGCCTGGCTGTTTCCGGGCCAGAACCCGGTCAACCCTCTGACCACCCGCCAGCTGAACCGCGTCTGCCACATGGCCGCCAAGCTTGCTGGGATCAACAAGCGCGTTTCGCTGCACACGCTGCGGCACAGCTTCGCCACCCATCTCCTTGAGCAGGACATCGATATCCGCGTCATCCAGGTGCTTCTGGGGCACGCGAAGCTCAACACGACGGCGCTCTACACGCGGGTGGCCACCAGCACGATCCGCAAGGTGATGAGCCCCTTGGACCGGCTCAGCCTGATCGAGAAGAAGAAGGACGGGCGCTCAAGCAGCGCGAAGCGCGGTAGCGCCAGCAAGGACGAGCCCAAGGCCTGAGCCGCCTTGGGCCATGCCGCGTACAGCGCTTGAGGTTGCGGATATCTTCCGCAGCCACGGGGCTGCCTGGCGCAAGGCCAACGCCGGGCATTTAAGCCTCGGCCAGCTCAAAGCAATGGCCGCCATCGAAGCCTGCCGCACGGCGGAGCTTGGCGGCCATGTTGCGCGTTGCGAGGACTGCGGCCACACCGTCATCAGCTACAACTCCTGCGGCAACCGGCATTGCCCGAAGTGTCAGGGAGCTGCGGCGCGGGCGTGGCTGGCGGAGCGCGAGGCCGATCTTCTGCCCTTACCTTATTATCACGTGGTGTTCCCGCTGCCTTCGGCGATTGGCGCCATCGCCTGGCAGAACAAGGCCCTGGTCTATGGCCTTCTCTTCAAGGCGGCGTCCGAGACCATGCTTACCATTGCCGCCGATCCCAAGCATCTGGGCGCCAGGATCGGCATGACGGCGGTGCTCCATACTTGGGGATCGGCGCTCACCCACCATCCCCATGTGCATATGATCGTGCCCGGCGGCGGGCTCTCGCCTGACGGGGAGCGCTTCGTCCCCTGCCGCGGCCAGCGCCGGCGCTTCTTCCTGCCGGTCCGGGTGCTGTCGCGGCTGTTCCGGCGGCTCATGCTGGAAAAGCTTAGCCAGGCCTATGACAAGGGCCTTCTGACTTTGCAGGGCAGTCTAGCCAGGCTCGCTACCCCCGCCGCCTTCGCCGCCGAACTTAAACCGCTGCGCTGGAAGAAGTGGTTCGTCTACATGAAGGAGCCCTTCGCCGGGCCCAAGGCGGTGCTTCATTATCTCTCGCGCTACACCCACCGGGTGGCGATCTCGAATAAGAGGCTCATCGTCCATGATGAGCGCGGCGTCACCTTCTCCTACAAGGACTACCGCGCGGATGGCCTGGCCCGCTACAAGGTCATGACGCTGGCAGCGGACGAGTTCATCCGCCGCTTTATGCTCCACATTCTGCCCAAGGGCTTCCACCGCATCCGCCATTACGGCCTGTTCGCCGCCACGGGCCGCGCTGCCAATATCGCGCGGCTGCGGGCGCTGCTGGGCGCGATGGCGCCTGCGGAAAAGGCTGCCAGTCCCGCCCAAGACCAGCCGGCGGAAACCGTCTTGCCGCCCTGTCCTTGCTGCGGGGGCCGCATGACCGTGATTGAGTTCTTCGAGCGGGGTACGCTGCCGCGCTACCGGCTGCCCCCTGCCGCTGTCATCTGGTGCGATACGTCATGAGCTACAGCTTGCCGCCGGAACGCACAATGCCACCTTGCTTTTTTGCGGGCTCTCAAGCCGCGAAGCCCACCTTTTGCCTCCGCAGACCGGCAGCCACGGAATTTACACCCAACCAGCTGCTGGCAGCGGCTTATACTCAGTCAAACCGGGCGCCAATCCTCCGCATCGAGCTTGCAGCAATCCGGAAAACGCGTGTGCCGCAAACGGATGCGGCTGCCGTTTCCTCTTAAATCCCCATAGGTCACGGACGCTGCCCGCGGTTTCCTTCTTCGAGGGCTTTCAGACGCCGGCCGGGCCGCGCAAGACCCGCGCCCGTCCATCCGGCCGCCATCTGAAACCCATTACGGGAGCCGAAGTTCAACAATTTCGAACGAAATACCGCATAGCCTCAACAAGCAGAATTCGGCGTCTCGCCTTCAGTACGCGTTGTGAACTCCCTCGATCTGGGGCTCTAAAATGGAGGAATCTGCTCTGAATGAGAAGTAGAAACTTTCAGGTCGGCCACGCCTCTGCCGCATAATTAGATTAACGTCTAATCAGGAGGATCATTACTTAGTTATTTAGCTTCACATCTCAGTGGCTGTGGGTGGTGTAACAATGGAAGAAGCTCTGTCCAAATTGTGCGTAGGTTTCAGCTAAGCGCTGCGGCGAAAGCATTTTTTGGGGTTATAACGTCCTCGCCCCCCTCAAGCCAGCGCCGCCAGCCAAGATAGCTAGGCAAATATTCGGTGGCGACGCCGTTGAAGCGGCTGAGCCATTGCTTAAACCTGCTGCCATAAGCATTGACGTTCTGGATGTGCAGTACCTTCTCGTGCACATGTTCACCTTTGCTGGCGATGATGAGTTCATATTCGATGCCCTCCGCATCGGCGAAGGCGATCAGCGCCTTGTCGCCGTCCATGCACAGCAGCGTATTGTCCTTCGATAGCTTGCCCTCAAGAACTGGACGCACAGCCGCCTCGGAGCGGTCCGGCAATACGCCGTCGATATGAGCGCCGGTGCGGTCGCGGGCAATCAGGATCGGAATTTGCTCAGCCGATAGGCCTGGCTTTTCCGCAACGCCGCCTCGCTTGCGCGCCGGGCGCGGCAGCTTGCGCCGGCCTTTGAAGCTTTCCAGCAGGAAGATTTCGTCAACCTCAGCGATGCCGGCAAGCGATTGATCCTTCGATTTGTTTTGCGCCTTCAAAAAGCGGTGGCGCCACTTGAAGGCAGTGTTCTTGCTGACTTTGCACACCTTGCCGGCCTTGCGGACCGGTAGCGATTCATTGAGCGCCCCGGCATATTTCAGCCAGCACTCTTTCTTACGCAGCCGTGCCAACGGCGTGCCGGTTAGCGGATTGAACGTCCGCTTGCAGTCAAGGCAGCGGCAGCGCTTCAGCCCGTTCCTCTCGCGGCCCCAGCCTTCGGTGCGCCCCGATCCGCAATGCGGGCACTTGGGATCGCCCTCCAAGCGCTCATTCAGAAGACGCTGCACCTCGTCACCGTCGCCGCGTTGCTGTAATGCCGCGATTGCCTTTTGGGCTTGCGCGTGCGTCACTTCCGCTAGCAATTCATCCAGCCGCTGTTGAAATTTGCGATGTTCCATCGGGTGCCCTCCTGCCGGACCGGTACGCCCAGGATGCCCCCGAATTGCGGCGAAAACCTACGCACAACTTGGACAGAGCTATGGAAGATAAAGCGAACTCGCTTACTTTGGCAATTGCCTACTATAACTCTGCCAGATCCGAACTGATTGAGCGCATTAAACTTAGAGACCAGACGCTTAGCCTTTATATTTTAGCCATGGGTGCCTACCTCGGATTTGTTTGGACGGCACATTTTGGGCATCAGGAAAAGCCCGTGAGCGTGCTGGATTTCATCATAATCGCGCCTATGCCTCTGATATGTCTAGCGTTTACATTAATAATTATCCAGCATCACATTCTAATCGGCAGACTAGGTCTATATCTTGGTTGTGAATTGGATGAAGATATCAGAAAGACTGGCATCAACATTCGCCAATGGGATAATTCAAGCACATTAACGGGTGTATTTGACAGCACCTTAAACTTTAGATTTTGGGAGCAGGCCATCATTCTTGCCCTTCCGAGTGGATATGATATAGCTTTTTTTGTTTTTTCTTTGCGGTCACGCAACTTTGACGAAGGTGCGTTTGTTATTGGAATCAGTTTTACTTTGGCTACGGCATTAGCGTTTTTGTGGATTTTTTACATACACATAGCAGCAAGCAGAACAAGAAAGAAATATATAGTCTCACTTCAAAGGCTGGGCATTTGATCGGATTGATATAATCTGAGGAAGCTTTTGAGGAGTTCCATTGTTGAGGCAAATCGCGAGGCTGCTTGGCGGCAGGTAGTTCGAGCGGCTCCGGGCATTCCGGGGCAGTGCTTTCGATTTTTTAACGACTTTGCAATGCGAAGCCGTTGCACCAGCGCCCGAATCGGCCATGCTGAAATGTGGGGCGAAGTTGTGGGCGATATTGGCCAAGCCGGGAGTGCCCATGATGTTTGGAAGGATCACATCTGTCTGCTTTCGGATATCGTCTGCCTTGTTGGTACACCTATTGGCGTGTACGTCGCAGGATTTTCCTGCTTCAGCGGCGGATGCGCCCCCCGGTAATGCCCAACTACTAACTAAAGAGGACGTTGAGGTACTGCTTTGGGCGCTTAGAGAGGCAGAAGGGCAACCTGCATTGCCAAAGCCCTTCCTGGCTAGTGTTTCGCCCGAGAAAACACCCCCAAAAGATTACTCCGATCAGGGCACAATCGAGGCCGCCCACATTACGGCCGCTGCGACGGTTGAAGCTGCTCGGCTGCAATTGTTCGCCGGTGCGATGGCGCTCTTAGGCGCACTAATCGCTGGCGTGGCGGCTTACAAGGCAGCCACGCGGCAGGTCCGCCAGCACGAATACGAGGCCCAGGCCCGAGCGGAGGCATACAGATCCCGCTTAGTATTTCTTGTAGACGAACTTCGAAAAATGGCAGGGGTGGAGCGGAACGAAGCCAGATTAGCGCTGGATCGCCATCGTTCCGGTACAGCGTCGGGCGAGTTGCTGGCGGCGATGCCGTACTCCATGCCTGAGGAGCTGCCCCCCGCCAATTGGCGCGATCACGCCGTATTGGAGATTGATGCCGTGCGCGGCATTCATCGCCTCCATGAAGCTCTCAAAGAAGCGATACGCTTCAACAATGAGATGCGTGGCAAACCGTGCACGTCCGTGTCCGAAGAGCCAACGTTGGGACACGAAACTGAAACGGCAGACGGCGGGGTTTCATTTGAAGTTGATGTCGCGGTCGAGCAGCATGTTAAGGTGGCCGCAGAGCTATTTGAAGCAGCCCAAAATTTACTGGCCGTTCTGAAGCAAAAGTTGCCCGTTGAGAATAGGCTAGCACACAACGTTCCCTTCACTTTTCGTACGGAGATGTGCGGCATGACAGAAAACTCAAACGAAGCAGCCAATCTGCGCTCGATTGAAGTGGGGTATCAGAAAGCTATAGATTTATGGATTCAAGAAGCGCGGCTATTCTGGACGCAGTTTAACATAATGGTCGTTATAAACGTACTAATTATAACCCTGGCCTACAATAAATCTTACTCCGTATCTCCGGCCTTTATATCTCCTGCGATTGGATTGGTCTTATGCCTAGCATGGATAGCGATGATGCAACGAACAAGGGCATATTTTAAGTATTGGGTTTCCGTCGTAAAGGAATTAGAATGTAAACTTCCAGGTTCTCAGATTCAGACGGTTACTCGCGGCGCTTTGTATGGCGATGGCAGGTGTGTCGAACTGGAAATAGGGGAAGAAAAACATACGTTGCAAGTAGGTTGGATGAGCCGCGTCAGGACTATATACGTGTCACGGTTCATAGCGGCTGCTTTTATGTTAGCTCATGGGTTTAGCTTGTACAAGGCAATCTGGTAAGGCCGGGCCCTAGAACCAGTTGGCCACTGCTGCTTGCCCCTCAGCAAGAGACGTTTCGGCAAATTACTCGAAAGTCGGCTCCCGGCCTACTGCGGCAAAATTCACCCCACTGGCCGTTACCGGCGCGATGGCCGCTAACGCCTGGGAGGGTCCCGTGTTGGGGAAGCCAGGAAACTCCGCTTAGAGCATCGGACGCCCGCTTGGAATCGCCGTCATTGCGAGCGCGGCGAGGCAATCCATGTTTACGTCTTCAACGTTGCCATGGACGCCCGCGGCGGCAAATGCCGCCTCGCGACGACGGTGTGCCAATACTGGCCGCCAAGAGTTCCGGCCGCTCCGCGCCGCCGGGAAGGCCGGCTTGGCTGGCCTGCGGCGTCTTGAAGCAACGCGCCGGTTAAGAAAGCGTTCGCGTCGCCTACGCCGGCGACATGGTAAATGCGGCCATGGTAAACGCGAATCCTCGTATTTTGCGCCGCCGCATTTCTACGAATCTTTTCGCGATTCAGGTCGAATTCCACGTTTGCAGAATCCTTTTAAATATACGCGCAAGTTCCGGATTAACCAATCAAAGAGCCGTGCACAGACGGAAAGGCCATTGATATCACGCACCTTTCAAAATCTTTTCGCAATTAACAGAACTTCAATTGATCTGTGCTACACTGTACAAAATTGAATAGACCGCTCGAAGCAGACCGAAGGCCGCCCAAATTTATTAACAGGAGTGCCAAATGCTGCGCCAGAGACCCATGTTCGCCGTCATAAGTTCCGGCCCTTCTCCGTCATTGCGAGGGCGAAGGCCGTGTCCAGGGCCTCGTCCGCTACCTCTGGATCGCCACTAGCCGACGGCTTTGGGGGCAAACTGCGGGAGCCGCACAACCTCCACCTTGAAGTCGCGCGTATGATCGAGAGCGGGGATGCGCGCGCGCACCCGGTCCACCTCGCCCGCGTCGATATCGGCGACGATAACGCCGGGCTCGGTGCCCGCCTCGGCCAGGATCTCGCCCCAAGGCGAGATTGCGATGCTGTGGCCGTAAGTGGTGCGCCCGTTCGCATGCCGGCCGCCCTGGGCCGCCGCGAACACGAAGCAGCCGTTCTCGATGGCGCGCGCGCGAAGCAGCACATGCCAATGCGCTTCGCCCGTGACCTTGGTGAAGGCCGAAGGCGCGGTCAGGAATTTAGCCCCGGCGCGCGCCATCGCCTTATATTGCTCGCCGAAGCGCATGTCGTAGCAGGTCGCGATGCCAAGCCCGCCCCATGGCAGGTCCGCGACATAGGTGCACGTGCCGGGCTCGAAAGTGGCCGATTCGCGGTAGCTCTCGCCGGAAGGAAGATCGACATCGAACATATGGATCTTGTCGTACCGGCATACGGCTTCGCCATTGGGCGCGAACAGAAATGCCCGGTTGACGGCGCGGCGTTCTCCCACTTTGATTGCGAGCGAGCCGATGTGAAGCCAGATGCGAAGCTCCTGGGCCAAACGCGAGAACTGCGCAAGACCTTCAGTTTGCTCCTCGGGCGAGATTTTCTCAAGGAGATGCTGAGCATCCACCTCCATGACAAGCGTATTTTCGGGTGTCTGCACGTAGTTCGCGCCGCGCCGCGCGGCATCGCGGATGAAGCCTTCCGTTTGTACCAGGTTTTCCTGAATGTTCTTGCCCGTTCGCAATTGAACGAGGCCTACGCGAAACTTTTCCCTGCTGTCCGCCATCGCTGAGCCCGCTTCCGATTGAGCCCATAGTGTGCTCAGCTTTGTAGAAGGCGATCAAGCTCTCCTTTAGCATCGAGTTCATGCAGGTCGTCGCAGCCGCCGGCATGGTAGTCGCCGATGAAAATTTGCGGGACGGTGTAGCCCCCATGCGCGCGCTCGGTCATGGCCTGGCGCATGGCTTGGCTGCTGGCGTCGATTTCCTCGAAATCCACGCCCTTGCGCTTGAGCAGGGCCTTGGCGCGGGCGCAATAAGGGCACCAGGGCGTTGTGTAGATCGTGACGGGCGGCATGAACGGTCCTTTTTTGCTCCGCCACCGTCATGGGTGCGTGGTCCAGCTATTGCAAGGAATTTTTTGCCGCGCTTGAGCATGAGGGGGCGCGGCGGCGCGCTTTACGTTGTGAGTGCCCGTGCGAACACCCCTTGCCGTGTTGAACAAATTGCAGCATAGTCTCGCCGCGGCCGCCCTCGCGGGCCGGACGCCAAGCCGGAAAGCGGGCCAGCAGGAGCTTGGTCCGGCGACGGACTTGGGGAATAGTTTAATGGTAGAACAGCGGACTTCTGACTCCGCTAGTCTTGGTTCGAGTCCAGGTTCCCCAGCCAACCGCAAGTCGCTGAAATAGCTAGAGAAAAAGCCCCTATAATGGGGCCCTTCGGTGTAGCATACGCCTTCCCCCGCGTTTCCTAAGAAAATGCGGGGAATCAACGCGTTACCGGATGTTGCCGCGGGTTCCATGCTGCACGCATGTTACACCGACAGTCGCGAATGTTCACTTTTAGTTCTCTGAGGGGCGAACGGTAGCTATCAGGCCTTGCGCCCGGCGCCCGCGTTCCGCACATCATGTCCATGCCACGCACGGATTTCAGTGTTTTTCGGGATCGCCTAGCAGAAGCTTGCAGCGCCAGAAACATGACACGTGACAACCTGTGCCGCAGCATAGGTCTTGGCGGCCGGCGCGCCGCCGATTTTCTTCTCGTTGGGCTGAGGGTTCTTGACCTAACCCGCGTCTGCCAAATCGCCGATGCCCTTGATGTGAGCGTGGATTGGCTGCTTGGGCGTTCGGACATTATGGAGATTCCGGTCGCCGCGGCTAAGCGGAAGAAAAAGGCTTAGGCTAGCGAGCGCCTCGATGCAGTCTGGCGCCGGGGTTAAGGAGAACCAAACGGCAGCCCCGCGGAAAGGCCCTCACCGTGCTGCGGGGCACAAGGTGAGGGCCCCTGACGGCTGGGTGCTAGCCACCGCCAACGCCGCAAATACATGCTTAATCAAAGACATACAACGCCGCCAAGCTTGTGGGTTCAGCGGGGAGCGAGGCGATTAACAGGATTTCCACATTGCGCTTCAGCTTAGGTTAACGCCGTATCGAGTTGCCCGTGGACAGAGTTCACTGTTTGTTCTATATGTTTCTGCATGCCATTCGACACCCCTGAAGAAGCGCTCTTGTTCGACATCCGGCATGCGCTTCGCACCTTCAAATTCGCTCCGCCGCCCAAGAGCCACAGAGCCGCGATGGGCGAATGGAAAGACAGGATGGCTAACCACTCCTTGAGCACTTGCAGCGTTGCCGGTGGGATCTGACGCGGAAGCCTGCGCAGGAGATCGGCGCAGGGGGCATCGAAGCTTTTTCCGGCGGATAGTTTGGTTGGGATCGTGCTCCGGCGTTGCCTGCTAACTCACCCAAATAAATCCCGCTGCTTTGGCGCTTGCCAGAAGAAACGCGGTCTGATTTTCGACTTTATCCGGCGCCGTCTCTTTCAGCATAGCACCCAGCCTCCCGCTGGCTATTGCGGCGTCGAAATGGGATCCCTTGGCGGCAGCCGTCGCAGCTGGTGCGCCCTTCGGAGCCCGGCTTAACACCGCAATCGCCGCAGCGGCCTCCATGCCGGTCTCGAAGGCCAGATGCGCAGCCAGTTCTTTGCGGCCGGCTGCAAGTTCCGAAGTCATGATCGCGCGACACCGAGTGCGCTCATCCTTCACGCCCTGATCGACACCCTCGGCATAGCTCGTGGCATAGGCGTCACCCCGGTTGAATCGCCGCTGCCCCGCCTGCCCGTGGCTGTGACTTCCTTTGCCTTGTGAGCCGCCATTAGCGTGGAGAAGTTTGCGTTGATTTCGGCGGCTGTGGGCACCGTCCCGCCCTGCGTATGCGTCATGAGGACCTCTTTTGGTTTGCGTGTTGAGATGAGCAATTTGCGCCGCATCGAACGCAGCAGCCCGTCCAATCGGGCGGAAGGTCGAGCACGTTGGAAGAAGACGGGGTGGGCATCAGGATGACCCCAGTGTCGACTTGATGAAGCGCCTATTGGCGTGGATCACATTCAGGATCGCCTGCTCACCGGCCCGCGTAGACGCGCCCTGAGACATGAAATCGCCCGCGTCGAAGGTGTTGACGACCCGAACATTAGCCGGGCTGCTGCCGCCGCCTCTGCCGCCGAACAGCTTCCCAAACACGCTCCCGTCGCCGGGGTCCACCGGCTCGCCGCGCTTCAAGATCGCGGGAATCTCACCGGGCTGAAGGCCCGCAATGCCACCGCTATGATAGCTCATCGCGTTGGTGAACCAGCCGGGGGAAACCAGCCGCGTGGGCGCCGAAGAATCTCCCGCCACGCCGCCATCATGGAAGATCGAGGCCAACCAGCCGAACGCGCTCCCGCCGCCGGCAGCGGCGCTGCTGTCGACGACTGAAGTAGTCCAGCCGCCCGCGCCAGCGGCTGCAGTACCAGTGCGGTCATCTCGGAACGGACCAAGGCAATACTGCCCTTGACCCAGGCTGTGTGAAAACGGTTTTCGACCGCCCCAAAGGCCCTCAGATTGCTCGATGACCGCCCTGAATAGCTGTTCTTAGCAAATTTTTGCAGCGGTCGCTTCGGCGCGATTGGCGAAAAATCCCGTTCCGGGTACGCCCTGGGCCCCCAAACCGACCTTCTGAGCCGCCTCGCGTGCCTCTTAACGCCCGCACCTACCCCTTGATCGCCTCCATGAGCTTCTCAACGCCAATGATGTTCATGACGCGCGTCAGATTGTAGGTGAGCACGCACAGCGCCATCTCGGTGGCAACCTTCGGCTGCGTCTTCATCAGGAAGTGCGTCGCCCCCATCCGCGCCTTGAGTGTGCCGAAGGGATGCTCGACCGTCTCGCGCCGGACGCGCATGGCTTGCGGATTTTTATCGAGCCGCCGCTGCACCGCCTCAACCACATGCTCGTGCTCCCAGCGGGTGATCCGGCGTTCCTTGCCCGTGGTGCATCGATCCTTGATGGCGCAGCTATGACAAGCGCCTGTCCAGTAGCGCCCCAAATTCTGCCCGTGCTCGCTGGCGGTGAAGTAGTATTTGAGATGCTCACCAGCCGGGCAGCGATAGACGTCCTCCTCAGGCAAGTAGACGAAATCCTGCTTGCCGAAGCGGTCCCAGCTAACGCCTGCATTCAGATCCGAGAGCGGTAGGCTCAAAAGCTTGACCTACACCGACGCTGTTGACCCTTACCGGAAGGTTGGGGCCTAGCTGGAAGCAGACATTGGTGCCAGGCAAATACCTTACGGCAGCCGCGCCACGACGGCGAAATCCTCCCCCGTCGAGCCGAACTGCGCCGACTGCCTGCCATCCTTGCCCCCGCGCCGCATGGCGATCACGGCCGCTCCCTTGACCGCGCCGCCGCGCTCGCCAAGCTCGGCCACCAGCTCCGGCACCCGCCGCTGCACATGCGCCGCAAGCTCGGTCAGCTCGATCTTGCCATTGTTGTTGGTGTCACCCTTGTGTAGCGCCTCCATGAGCGCGTAGGTGAAGACCCCGTGGCCCTTGTAGCCCTCGAAGGCGGGCTTGCCCGCCGCCGCCGCCGTCAGCACCGGCCGCCCGGTCGCTTCATGCAGGCGGCCCACGGCGGCTTCGGAGGCCGGCGCATCCACGCGCGATTTGGTGTAGCCGCCAGTCAGCGCGCCCGACTCGCACGTGTCGAGCAGGATTAGCGCCTTCTTCGCCTTGATGCGGTTGGCGATCCAGTCTTGCAAGCGATCCTGGCCGATGGCGCGGGTCTTGAGCGCTTCCGGGCTGGGGCCGCCCTGGAAGTCCTGCGGGATCAGGTAATAGTTGCCGTTCAGCGAATAGCCGTGCGCGGCGGCAAACAGCACGAAAGTATCGCGCGGGCTGATTTCCGCCGCCATCTCGCGCACGATCCTGTCGAGGTTTGCAGGCGTGGCCTCGCGTTCGAGCGCGGTCCTGACGCGCACTTCGCCGTAAAGGTCCCCTGCCGCCTTTTCCACCTCGGCCGCGAAGGCCTTCGCGTCGCCCACCGCAAGGCCTAGCGGCGGGAAGGCTTTGACCTCATTGGAGCCCGGCGCCGCCCAACCCTTGTCCTCATAGGCGTTGATGCCGATGGCGAGGATGTGCAGCTTGGGTTTCACAGTGTCCGCTGACCCATCGTAAACGATAGTGGTTTGCGCGGGCTGAGAAGCCAGCAGGTTACGGCTCTCATAGGCGATAACTTCGATCCGGTTCTCACCGGGGGCGAGGGCAAGTTCCTGAGTCACCGCGTAATCCGGCCCCGGCCCGGCGGGCGCGCCCGTCACGCCAGCGGTGACGCCGTTGAGGCGCCATTCGATGCGCCCGATGCCCTCGCCGCGATCTGTTACACGGGCCGCGACTGTGACAAGGTCCGTGCTGGAATGGCTGCCGGGCTCGTGCGAGGTAATCGCAGCGGCAGGTGGCGGCCCGGCGTCGAGCACCTTGTCAAGGTTTATAACCTCGGCGGCTCGCGCGACCTCGCCATCGGGATCGCCCGCCAGCGTCTCGCGCACCAGATCGGGGTTGAACAGCGACTGATGCACCTGCCCGATGGTGGTGACTTCAAAGCCCCGCACAATCGCCAACATACCGGTGTCGCGCCTGGAGGCAGTGAAGAAGCCTTTTGACGTGATGGTGAGTTGTTCGCCATCCGGCGAGGCTAACAGGGAAACCAAGGCTTCGCCGCTCTCAAGGTTCCAAAGGCGGACTGTGCCATCCTTACTCCCCGACAACGCGGTCTTGCCGTCCGGCGCAATGGCAACCGAGAAGACCCAGCTCAAATGCCCGTGGAATTCTCTGATCTCGCGGCCGGTGGCCAGATCCCAAAGCCTCAGCGTGTTGTCGAAACTGCCTGACAGCGCGGTCTTGCCATCCGGCGCAATGGCTACCGAGCGGACTCCCTCCGAATGCCCCTGGAATTTTCCGGTCTCGCGACCGCTGGCTAGATCCCAGAACCTCAGCGTTGCATCGCCGCCGCCCGTCAACGCGGTCTTGCCGTCCGGCGCAAAGGCAACCGATAAGACCCAGCTCGAATGCACGAATTTTCCAATCTCGCGGCCGGTGGCCAGATCCCAAAGCCTCAGCGTGTTGTCGTCACCGCCTGACAGCGCGGTCTTGCCGTCCGGCGCAATGGCAACCGAGAAGACCCTGCCCGAATGCACGAATTTTCCAATCCCGCGGCCGCTGCCCAGATCCCAGAGCCTCACCGTGTTGTCGTCACTGCCCGACAGCGCCGTCTTGCCGTCAGGCGAAAATGCAACCGAAAGGACCCTCCCCGAATGCCCTTCAAATTTTCTGATCTCGCGGCCGGTGGCCAGATCCCAAAGCCTCAGCGTGTTGTCGTTACCGCCTGAAAGCGCGGTCTTGCCATCCGGCGAATAGGCAATCGATTGGACCGGGTCCGAATGCCCATCGAGTTCTTCGATCTCGCGGCCGCTGGCCAGATCCCAAAGCCTCAGCATGTTGCCGTTACCGCCCGAAAGCGCGGTTTTGCCATCGGGCGAATAGGCAATCGATTGGACCGGGCCCGAATGCCCCCCGAGTTTTTCGATCTCGTGGCCGCTGGCCAGATCCCAAAGCCTCGGCGCGCCGATCAAACCGGCCGACAGGGCCGTCTTGCCGTCCGGCGCTATGGAAACCGAGGTGACATGGCCCGAATGCCCCTCGAGTTCTCCGGTTTCGCGGCCGGTGGCTAGATTCCAAAGCCTCAGCGTCGCATCGCCACCGCCCGACAGCGCTATCTTGCCGTCTGGCGAAAAGGCGACCGAAGCGACCCCGCCGGAATGCACCTTGAATTTTCTGATTTCGCGACCGCTGGCCAGATCCCAGAGCCTCAGCGTGTTGTCGTCGCTGCCCGATAGCGCGGTCTTGCCGTCCGGCGAAAAGGCAACTGAAGCGACCCCATCGGAATGCCCCTTGAATTCTCTGATCGTGCGGCCGGTGGCCAGATCCCAGAGCCTCAGCGTGTTGTCGTCACTGCCCGACAGCACGGTCCTGCCGTCTGGCGCAATGCCAACCGATAAAACCTGCTGCGAGTGCCCCCTGAATATTCCGATCGTGCGGCCGCTGGCCAGGTCCCAGAGCCTCAGCGTATGGTCGGCACTGCCCGATAGCGCCGTCTTGCCGTCTGGCGCAATGGCAACCGAGAACACCCTGCCTGAATGCCCCTCGAATTTCCCAATCCCGCGGCCGCTGGCCAGATCCCAGAGCCTCAGCGTGTTGTCGTCGCTGCCCGACAGCGCCGTCTTGCCGTCCGGCGAAAAGGCAACCGACTTGACAGCGTCCGAATGCCCCTCGAATTTTCGGATCTCGCGGCCGGTGGCCAGATCCCAGAGCCTCAGCGTGTTGTCGTCACCGCCTGAAAGCGCGGTCTTGCCATCCGGCGAATAGGCAACCGCATCGACCCACATCGAATGCCCCAATTGCGGAACGATTTCGACTGGAGGCTTGTCTTCCGCCGCCGCTGCCGCGGTCGGCGCCAGCGCGAGCATGCAGGCAAACGCAAAGGCGGCACGCCATCGCCGCATCGTAACTCCCAAGGTCATGCCGTTTCCCCTGACCGTAAATCCTTATGGCAGTCCAGCTGTGCACGGATGATATGGCTGCAAGCCGGCGCTTCTTGGACGGAATGGCAGCGGGATGGCGTGCGCACCGGTTCAAGGTTGCGTCCGCTTATTGGTGGTGCTCATTGTGGGAAAGTGTCGGCTGTTGTGCTTTGACCCACAGCGGCCCTCGCCGCTGATTAAGGCGAGATGGCGGGTCGGGTGGGGAGCGGACCTTGCGGATCACGCTTGAAGTTGTCGAGTCGCCCGAGGGACTTTCAGCTTCAGTGGTAGCTTCGTCATAGGCGCATGAACAAGGAGTAGCGATACTACGATCCCAAACAGACCTTCACACTCGCGGGTCCGCCAGCAAGAACGAAGCTGCGGTCAAGACGCCGCCCGATGTTACGGGACCAGAGGATGCCGCGGGCCCAACGGCATAAGAACCTTATATCAATTGACCCGCGAACGGCCGCAGGGGGCCGAGAGTTACAACAGGCGGCAGCAGGGCATCCGGCTGGGGAATCCCAACAGACGAGGATCTAACGATAGCACGTCATAGCTGGGCGCTATTGCAACGGCAGCCCGATGCGTGAATTGGAAGGAGAAGCGCGATGAAGCGGGAAAGACTGCATCGAGGATTGGAACTCCGCCTTGAGGTGTTGAGATACCGGATCCACACGCTAACCATCGGCGCGATTAAGCTTCAAATGTGAACGCTGAAGCGGCTACGCCGTGCCTGCTTGGTCAGTTGCGCAAAGCGGGCCTTATCCATATGGACCAGCGTGGCATGATCGCCCCCTTCGACGTAGACTTCGGACTGTTCATCAATGCTTTCGTCGATAATAGCGTCGAGCGCATAGCAAGTGCCAATCGCGGGAACGGCGCCGGGGGCACAGTCCCTGAATAGCGGAGCAATCTCCTCTTCTCCCGCCAGGGCAGTGTCCTTGCCGAATTGAGTTCTCAATTCCGCTAAGCGGACGCGGTGTGTCGCAGGCAGAACGGCGAGCATGTAGCCGCCATCGCAGCTTAAAACAATACCCTTGGCCAGACGGTCGCCAGGGATGTGACAGACCTCGGCAGTGCGCATCGAGGACATGGTAGGCTCATGCGGGATCACGTCGTAGGTGACGTTCTGATCCAAGTATTTTTGCAGTGTCGGGGCGATCGTCATAAGTACCTCCCACGGTGATGGTCACTATAGCTTAGTGTCAGCATCACGCTTGATCTTTTGCAGCAGGAAGCCAAACGGTTCTCCCGGGGGAAACTCGCGATCACGCAGGCGCCCGGCAGCCGCGCAAGATAGCTGCGGCCGAGTTCGAAGTGCCGAGGCCGATGCCGGCGATGGGCACAGCTTAAGGCTTCCTTCTGAATATATGGCAGAATACCAGACATTCCTGGCTCAGTGTTGATACTTGTCAATGCGACTAGACTTGGTGACGGCGAACATCACTGAGAAGAATATCGAGGTCAAATCTTCCTAACCGCACAGCGAAAAAGGTTTAGCTGACGTTAGCCCGCGTGGCTTTGCGATTATGACTTCAGCGATGATCGCGAGTCCGGAGCGGGCTAGTGCGCCGCAGCGGACGGAATGAACCGCGGATTGGGCCATGACAATCGAAGGGACCGCATTCGGCAGCATCACGGTCGATGGAACGACCTACGAGCATGACGTGATCATCCGTCTTTCCGGCGAGGTTATGAAGCGGAAAAAAAGGCTGTCGAAGCAGTACTACGGCACCTCGCATGTCATCTCGAAAGATGAGGCAAAGTTCGTCTTTGAGAAGGGATGCGACCAGCTCATTGTAGGCTCGGGGCAGATGGGCAATGTAGATTTATCGCCGGAAGCAGAGGCCTACTTCGCGAAAAAGGGCTGCGAAGTATTGTTATTGCCTACCCCCGAGGCGATCGATGCCTTCAACAAGTCGCGCGCGAGAAAGGCCGGGCTTTTTCACGTAACATGCTGAATCCATGAAAGCCAAATCAGCCTTGGAGGTCCATGTCGAAACCGGGCCCGGCCATCCACATGCGGTGCCGAAGCGGTTCCGGCTGAATGGGCGCAGAGTTGAGATCACCGAAAACATCGATGTATGGCACGGGCCTAACTATCGCTACTTCAAGATCAAAGGCGACGACGGCAATCTCTATATATTGCGCTTCGATGAAGGGCGGGCCGAGTGGGAACTGACCATGTTCCAGAGCCCTCAAGCGGAGACCTTCGCAGCCGGGCTTTATACAGTAAAGCGGCGGCAGCCCGATGGATGATCAGGATGGCTAGCCGCCAGGCGTGGGATCCGTCACGGTGAACATTTTCCTGCGCGAGCTGCGTCCCTTCTGGGCCAAGGCGGCTCCCGATCCTCTCCCGGCAGTTGATAGAATCGCAAAAGAAACTGGCGTTAATCTCGCGCGGCCCGATCGAAAGAGTCTCGTTTTTGCGCGGGTTGAGGCTGGACTTATCCGGCAGCGGCGCAAGCATCCAGCCTAGCAATCCATAGCTCAAGCTTTGTTACAGTATAGCCGTAACTTTGATAGGCATCAAAGCGGCGCACTTATTGCTCGTTCATTCTTGGCCAACTTACAAAGGCTCGCCATGGCGTGGGAACGAATACGAAAGCGTGTGGAGGACCGCTCCGGCGTCAATCTTAGCGATTACGAGGAGTACGCAAAGACCTTCTCCTGGGCCCAAGCGCGACGCTTGCTTGATGGCCTGCCCGGGGGCGGCCTCAACATCGCATATGAGGCGGTTGACCGGCACGTTTTGGCCGGGCGCGGCGGCAAGCTCGCTTTGCGGTGGATCGGACGCGACGGGCGGGTTTTGGATTTTACCTATTCTGCGCTCAGCGCTGCTGTAAACCGGTTTGGCAATGTCCTTGCGCAGCGAGGAATTCGCAAAGGCGGCCGCGTCTTCTCCCTGCTCGGCCGCGTGCCCGAGCTCTACATCGCTGCTCTTGGCACACTTAAAAACGGCAGCGTCTTCTCGCCCTTGTTCTCAGCGTTTGGCCCAGAGCCAGTCAAGGCGCGCATGGCAATTGGCGAGGCGCAGGTTCTCATAACTTCCGAAGCACTGTACCGGCGCAAGGTTGAGCCGTGGCGAAAAGAGCTTGCGAGCCTCGAGTACGTCTTTCTCACCGAATGTTCGAGCAATCCTCCAGCAGGCACGGCCAGCCTGGAAGCCGCCATGGCAGCCGGGCCTGACACGTTTGAAACCGTATGGACCAGCCCCGGAGACATGGCTCTCGTGCACTTTACCAGCGGCACAACGGGCCTGCCAAAGGGGGCCGTGCACGTTCATGAGGCTGCCGTCGCGCACAACGTTACAGGCAGGCTGGCGCTCGACCTCCATGCCGGCGATATGTTCTGGTGCACAGCAGACCCCGGATGGGTCACCGGCACGTCCTACGGCATTATCTCTCCTTTGACGAACGGCGCGACGTTGATCGTGGACCAGGCCGAGTTCGATGCCGAACGCTGGTATCGCATCCTCGGAGAGCAAAAGGTCACGGTCTGGTATACCGCGCCGACTGCGATCCGCATGCTCATGAAGGCGGGGGCCGGGATCGCCAAGCGCTTCGATCTGTCGAGTTTGCGCCTAATGGCAAGCGTGGGCGAGCCGCTCAATCCCGAGGCTGTCGTGTGGGGCGTCGAGGCCTTCGGCAAGCCATTCCACGACAATTGGTGGCAGACCGAGACCGGCGGGATCATGATCTCGAATTTCCTATCCATGGATGTAAAGCCAGGTTCGATGGGCCGCCCGCTGCCCGGTATCGCAGCCGGAGTCGTCGAGCGGATTGAGGGCGGAGGCGTGCGGGAGATTGGAGAACCCATGAAAGTGGGCGAGCTTGCGCTGCGCCCAGGCTGGCCTTCAATGATGCGTGCCTACCTCAACGAGGAGGAGCGGTACCGCAAATGCTTCCGGGGCGGCTGGTATCTCACCGGCGACCTCGCGATGCGTGATGAGGAGGGCTATTACTGGTTTGTCGGCCGCGCTGACGATGTCATCAAGAGTGCCGGGCATCTCATCGGGCCCTTCGAAGTGGAAAGCGTGCTCATGGAGCACCCGGCGGTTGCCGAGGCTGGCGTGATCGGTATTCCCGAGCCGGCCGCGGGTGAAATTGTTAAGGCCTTCGTGGCCCTCAAGAGTGGTTTCGAGGCCTCGGATGCGCTGCGCAAGGAACTGCTTGGCTATGGGCGGTCGCGTCTTGGGCCAGCCGTCGCGCCAAAGGACATAGCGTTCCGCCACGATCTGCCGAAGACACGTAGCGGTAAGATTATGCGCCGCCTCTTGAAAGCGCGTGAGCTTGGCATGCCCGAGGGCGATATCTCGACGCTGGAAAGCGAGGAGCGATGACCGTAGCGATCGACAAGCCGCATCTCACGCGGGCGCATGCACTGGACCTGCTGAAACAGATGATCCGCATCCGTCAATTCGAAGACAAGTGCGCGGAACTCTACACCCAGGAGAAGATCCGCGGCTTTCTTCATCTCTACGACGGAGAGGAGGCCGTAGCGGTTGGTGTCATCCCCGTCCTGGAGAAGCGCGACCGGATCGTCGCGACCTATCGGGAGCATGGGCAAGCGCTTGTACGCGGTGTGCCGATGACAAAGGTGCTCGCCGAAATGTATGGGAAACAAGAAGGGTGCAGCCGCGGACGCGGCGGCTCGATGCATCTGTTCGATAGCGCCACCAATTTTTATGGCGGCAACGCGATCGTGGGCGGCGGGTTGCCGCTCGCCGTAGGGCTCGCGCTTGGCGATCGCATGCAGGGCAAGTCCACCGTGACGGCGTGCTTTTTCGGCGACGGCGCCGTTGCGGAAGGCGAGTTTCACGAGAGCCTTAATCTGGCAGCGCTGTGGGGTCTGCCTGTGCTGTTCGTGTGCGAGAACAACCTCTACGCCATGGGAACAGCGCTCGCACTCTCGGAATCGGAAACGGATATTCAGCACAAGGCCGCCTCTTACCGGATCGCCTCCGAGGCCGTTGACGGAATGGATGCCGTCGCAGTCGAAGCCGTAGCGCGCCGTGCAGTCCATGCCATACGCGAAAGCGGCAAGCCCTATTTCCTTGAGTGCCGCACCTACCGCCTGCGCGCGCATTCGATGTTCGACGCCCAGCTTTATCGCGATAGAGCGGAGGTCGAAGCCTGGCGGCGCAAGGAACCGATTGTGCGCTTCCAGGGCTGGCTTCAGGCCAATTGCATGATCCATCCAGAGGAAATCGAACGCATCTACAGCGAGGTTGCCGCAGAGATCGCCGAAGCAGTCGCGTTTTCCGAGGCAGGAACCTGGGAGCCAACCAGCCAGCTTACCCGTTTCACCTATGCGGAAAGGGCTGACCAAGAGGAAGCGGCCTGTCATGAATGAAGTAGCAGAACCCGCCTCGATCGAGCTTACTTACCGCGAAGCTGTACGCGAGGCGATCCGCGACGCGCTGCGCCGGGACAGCCGCGTCTTTCTTATGGGCGAGGACGTTGGCCGATATGGCGGATGCTACGCCGTAACCAAAGGGCTGCTGGCCGAGTTCGGCCCTGAGCGAATTCGCGACACGCCTTTATCGGAGTCCGGCTTCACGGGAGCAGGGATTGGTGCGGCAATGGCTGGTATGCGTCCGATCGTCGAACTTATGACGGTGAATTTCAGCCTGCTAGCGCTGGATCAGATCCTCAACAACGCAGCCACGGTTCGCCACATGTCGGGAAACCAGTTCGGCGTGCCGCTGGTAATCCGCATGGCGACCGGCGCCGGCCGCCAGCTCGCGGCACAGCATTCGCATAGTCTCGAGGGCTGGTATGCGCACATTCCCGGTATCAAAGTGCTGGCCCCGGCAACCCTCGAAGACGCGCGCGGCATGCTCTGGACTGCTCTTGAGGACCCAGACCCGGTCCTGATCTTCGAAAACGTCATGCTCTACAATATGACCGGCAGGCTGGCCCCGGATGCTGGGCCGGCCGATATCCGCAAGGCTGCGGTCCGCCGCGCCGGCCGCGATATTTCGCTTATCACCTATGGCGGCTCGTTGTGGAAGACGCTCGAAGCAGCCGCTGAACTAGCCAAAGACAACATCGACGCGGAGGTAGTCGACTTGCGGACCCTGCGCCCGCTCGATGACGGGACCATCATGGCGTCCGTGAAGAAAACGCGCCGGGCCGTAATCGTAGATGAAGGGTGGCGCAGCGGCAGCCTTGCCGCGGAAATTTGCACACGCATCGTTGAGCAGTCGTTCTGGGACCTCGATGGACCGGTTAGCCGGGTGTGCAGCGAAGAAGTCCCGATCCCATACGCCCGGCACCTTGAGATCGCGGCGATCCCGCAAGTGCCGAAGATCGTTGCCGCCGCAAAAGCCGCGCTTGGACGAGCGTAAGGGTGTGCCATGGCCGAGTTCCGTATGCCCTCGCTCGGTGCTGACATGGAAGCGGGCACCCTCGTTGAGTGGCTGGTCAAGCCGGGCGACAAGGTGAAACGCGGCGACATCGTCGCCGTTGTCGAGACGCAAAAGGGGGCGATCGAAATAGAGATCTATGACCCCGGCCAGATTGAAGAGATCCTGGTCCCGCCTGAAACCAAGGTGCCAATAGGCACTCCGCTTGCCCGGGTCCGGAGCGAAGGGGAAGCCGCGGCGCTTGTACAGGCTGCCCCCGCTGCACGAGCGGCGGCAATCGCAGCGGTGCCTGAAGGTCCGCCGCCGCCAGCGGAACAGCCGGTGCCACCGCCCATTACGGCTGCTGAGGCCGCTACGGGGCGGGCTTCTCCGGCCGCACGGCGCATGGCAGAAATGCAGGGTGTTGACCTCGCTGAGATCGAAGGCAGCGGCCCGGCCGGTGCGATTGTCCTCGCCGATGTCGAGCGGGCGCTCCGCGGTTCTCTGGCGCCTACCGGGAAGAAGAGAGCGCCTGGGCTCGATCTTGACGCCATGCGCTGCGCAATTGCAGCAGCCATGGCGCGCTCAAAACGCGAGATCCCGCATTACTATTTGCAGCACGAGGTTGACGTCACATCATGCGAGGAATGGCTGGAACGAGCCAATGCGGTGCGGACACCCAGCGAACGTCTCCTGATGGCTGCGCTTGCAATCAAATCGGTGGCGTTGGCCGCGCGGCGTTTCCCAGCCTTTAACGGGTTCTACCAAAACGGGCGTTACGAGCCGTCGGCCGCCGTGCACACGGGCGTGGCGATTGCCATTCGCGGAGGCGGATTGGCGGCGCCAGCATTGCGGGATGCCGATAAGCTTTCTCCGGGCGAACTCATGCCGCGGCTGCGCGATCTCGTTCAACGCACGCGTGCAGGCCGGCTGCGCAGCTCGGAAATCGGCGATCCGACAATCACGGTCTCAAGCCTTGGGGAGCGCGGGGTCGAGGCACTTTACGGCATTATCTATCCGCCGCAGGTAGCGCTTGTGGGGTTTGGCAAGGTGGTCCGCCGGCCCTGGGTCGTCGACGGTGCCATCCTGCCGCGATGGGTTGTCACGATTACGCTCGCGGCTGACCATCGCGTGAGCGACGGCCATGCCGGCGCGCTGTTCCTCGCCGGGATCGGCAGGCTATTACAGGAGCCGGAAAAATTATGAACGAGGACGAAATCCGCAAAATCCTGCAAGAAGAACTCGCGAACATTGCGCCCGAAGCTGACCTCCAGAAATTGAACCCATCGGCGGACCTCCGGGAGGCGCTCGACATCAATTCGATAGACTTTCTAAATCTTGTAACCGCAATCCATCATCGCCTTGGGATCAACGTCCCAGAACTCGATTACCCTATGCTCTTTACTCTTGATGGTGCCGTGAGCTATGCCGCCTCAAAACTGGTAGGGGCTAAGTGATTTCGGGGGTTGCATCCGGGTTTTCATTTCGGGACGATATGGGCCATGCAAAGGGCTGGGGTGGCCCGCAACCTCTATCCTTCTGGCGTGCCACCTCCGGAGCTTGCCCGCTTTGCAGATTCTCCCTAAGCGGCTATTCCAAATGAACTAAGAGCTTAGCTCGACGATTTTCATTTCACAGCATCCTTCCCCAACGGTTCGGGCACCCGTACTTTCGACAATATGCCGATCACCTCTTTATCGGTAACCTGGTGAAAGTCCGTGTAGTAGAGCCCTATCGCATAGAAGGGCTCATGGCACTGCAGGCAGACGATTTCGTCGGCCTCGCCCTCAAGCTCTTGGAGCGTGCTTGTGGGGGCGACGGGCACGGCCAGCACCAGCTTCCCAGGGCCCTTTCCGCGTATAGCCTCAAGAGCAGCACGCACCGTGGCGCCCGTGGCAATGCCGTCATCCACCACGATGACAACGCGATCCCTAAGCTCCGCGCGCGGCCGGTCCGCCAGGTAAAGCTTCCGGCGCCGTTCGATTTCAGCCAATTCCCGGGCACAGATCTGTTCGAATTCCGCCTCGGGCATGGCAAGAAGCGCGATTATATCCTCGTTGCGCACCACGTGCGGTTCCGCGCCATCGATAACCGCACCCATGGCAAGCTCCGGCTCCATGGGAACCCCAAGCTTACGGACCAGGATTAGGTCAAGGGGCGCGTCCAAGGCCTGCGCGATCTCCGCTCCCACCGGCACCCCGCCCCTTGGAAGAGCCAGGATCAGGGGTTCCTGGCTCTTATACCCGGCAAGTTCACGGGCAAGTCTCTTTCCTGCATCGGAGCGATTTTCGTAAATCATGGGCATAGGTTTCAGCTACGTCGTTTCAGTAGCGAGATAGAGCTCGAACCATTTTGCCGCGTGATCGATGACCTGCTCCAAGGCACCCGGTTCGCCAAACAAATGACTTGCGCCAGGAACGATCACGAGAGATTTCGGCCCCTGCAGGTGCGCAAAAGCTATCTCGTTCAGGGTGATAACTTCGGTGTCCGCGCCGCCAACGATCAGGAGCGTGGGCGCATGCACCTTCGGCAGCACTTCCAGCGCGAGATCGGGGCGGCCACCGCGTGAAACGACTGCCTCGATCCGGCTTCCCAGCTCGGCCGCGGCGATGAGCGCGGCAGCTGCGCCCGTGCTCGCGCCAAAAAGGCCAACGTGCAAGCCTCCGGTCTCCTTCTCCTCATCGAGCCACCAGATGGCGCCTGCGAGCCGCTTCGCCAGCAGAGGAATGTCGAACACATTCGCGCGGTCTGCCTCTTCCTCCGGCCGGAGCAGGTCGAACAGGAATGTCGCTATCCCTCTGGCGTTGAGTGCGTGCGCGACTTGAATGTTGCGAGGGCTTAACCGGCTCGATCCGCTTCCATGAGCAAACACGACCAAGGAGTTTGCCCGCTCAGGCCATTGCAAGGTTCCAGGCAAGCTTAGCGGTTCAATGACAACGTTGCTGTTAGTCATGGCGCAACCATCCAAAAACATAGAGGCACGTTATGTGCGAATTTTTGTTATGCTATGCATAGAGCTGTCTCATGAGATTGATGAATATCAAATCAGGGCTGGCACCGGGAGCTAGTCTAGCCGGATGCATCATCTATTGATGGAGCGGAATTGCACTTGCGGAGACGGGCTCTCCACACCGGGCCTTCAAGAAAAAGTCGCGTTTCTTAGCGACGCCCGCTCTTACGGCGATGCGGTGGAAAAGGTCGAGGTCCGGGAGACCCACATGTCGTGGGTGTTCCTCGCCGGGAATTATGTATTCAAACTGAAGAAGCCGGTCCGCTTCCCCTATCTCGATTTCTCCACGCTCGCGAAGCGGCAGATGGCTTGCCGCGCGGAGGTGGAACTCAACCGGAGGCTCGCTCGTGACGTTTATCTGGGCGCCGTTCCGTTGTCGCTGTCTGACAAGAGGCTCGCCATTGGCGAGGGGGCCATGACGGTTGATTGGCTTGTGAAGATGCGCCGCCTCAGCGAGGGGCGCATGCTCGATAACCTCATCGCGAGAAACGAGGCTGACCGGCATAGCCTGAATGGCATCGTTCACAAGCTTTCGGGCTTCTACCGCCATGCGAAAGTAATCCTTTTGGGGCCTCGGTACTTTCTCAAGCAATGGAAGCTTAATCTGCAACAGAATTGCACCGTGCTGCTTGACCGCCGCTTTGGCCTGGCGCAGGCGCCAATTCGCCATTGCGACCGGGTGCTACGGCAATTCCTCCAGCAACGGTGCTTTATGCTGCTTGGCCGGTTGCGGCGGCGGCACATTGTCGACGGCCACGGGGACTTGAGGCCGGAACACATCTGGCTCGGAGACGAAGTTAAAATTATCGACTGCATCGAGTTCAACGCGCGGCTTCGGGCCATCGATCCGCTGGAGGAGATTGCATGCCTTGATCTTGAGTGCGAACACCTCGGAATGAAAGGCGCCGGAGACTATGTACGGCCCCGCGTCATGCTGGCGTTGCATGATGCCCCGCCACTCCCGCTATTTCATTTTTACCGCTGCTACCGGGCGATGCTGCGCGCGCGCCTTTCCATAGCGCATCTCACGGCGCCAAATCCGCGGTCACCGCACAAATGGCGCCCGCAAGCACTCGCATATCTGCGGATCGCGGAGGCCGATGCGGGGCTGCTTGAAACGGCGCTTAGAAGACGAGCAGATCGGACAGAGGCTTATCCTCATGCAGGCGGCGTATGGACTCCGCCAAAAGGGGGGTGCAGGAAATGACCTGTACCTTATCCCGCATCGGGCCGGGCTTCACGCGGAAGGGTGGCACGCTATCCGTGGTGAAGACCCTGCCGATCGCAGGATGAATAACTGCTGCCTCCGAGCCTTCCATGAACAGGCCATGCGCGACGACTGCCACAACCTCGCGCGCGCCCGCGCGCCGGGCTGCTTCCGCCGCCCTAAGCAGTGTTGTTCCTGAGCTAATCAGATCGTCGACGATCAGCGCCGTGGCACCGCTCACCTCTCCAACAAATAGATCGCCGGAGACGATGCCCGCGCTTCGGCGCTTGTCCACAAACGCCTTGCCAAAGGAACGGCCGAGCTTCTCTTCAAGCGTTTCGCGGAATAGCTCAGCGCGTTTCGCGCCTCCAGTATCGGGAGAAACGACGCAAAGGCCATCGGTTGCGAGCGTTTGGAAGTGGGCGGCGAAGATCGGCGCAGCTGTTAGCGCCACCGTGCGGCAACGGAATGCATTTTCGAAAGCCGCCGGATTGTGCACCTCCAGCGTCACGACGGCGTCAGTGCCAACGGCCTCGAACATGCTCGCAACATAGCGCGTCGTGACCGGGTCGAAGTGCTTGGTCCGCCGATCCTTGCGCGCGTAGCAGAGGTACGGGGTCACGGCGGTAACGCGCTCCGCCCCCGCATCTTTGAGCGCTCCGATGAAAAACAGAAGGCGGCATAGTTTGTCGTTTGCGCTTTGGATAGGGCCGCCGTAAAGGCTATGAATCACGTAAACATCCGCGCCAGCTACCGCCTCAAGTGGCCTGGCCTTGTGCTCGCCGTCCTCAAATTCACGTTCCTCATGAGCCGCCAGCGGCGTCCCAAGGTTCGCCGCAATAGACGCGCCAAGGACGTCGCTCCCGTTAAGCGCAAAGAGCTTCATTGGCTTCATGAACATTGCGCGCCTCCGAATGAAAAACACCCGTGCTTGGCATCGTACTATTCGTAAGATTACTCAACGCGCGATTACTAAAATCTTGACGCGAGCTTTGAGGACACGCGCTGAGCCGGCTCCTTCGCCTTAATAGAGGGTTCATTTCGCCTAGTCGCCTATGATGGTTAATGCAAACATGGTAAACGCGGAGGGCTGATGTTTTCTACGTGCGCATTTTTGCGATTTTTTCCTCGTTTTGGGCCGATTTCTACATTTCCAAAAGCTGGTTAAATATAGTCCAACATTTGAATTTACTAAAACAAGCGCCGCTCCCGGCGGCGCCTTCTGCCGAATGTTACTATACGCATCAAAGGCATATGCGGCTTAATGCATACTCAAGACATTTCTGCTATATTACTTCAAAATTGAAAAGCACCCCTCTGGCCTTCGAAAAAGGGCCAGCGGAGTAGCTGGGAGAGTTAATTTGGCGTTTCATCAAAGCTCGCAGCCGTCAGCGCCTACGCCGCCGGCATTCACAGAGATCCCGTTTCCGCCTAGCCGCTTTGTATGTTTCAGCACCCATGGAATGACGAAGGCGGGCGGCGCTGCCTACGCCTTCACTTCGATTTCGTTCAGCACATTATCAACGCCGAAAATGCACCAGGCGTCCCGCTCCGCTGCATCGCGCTCAGCCCCGGCAGGCACAGCGCCGGTCAATCTCACCCAGGTCTTGCGCGCGCCAACCCTTATCTGGCCCGCATTCACAAGCGGATCCTTTTCAAGGGCAACCCTTACCGCTTCCTCGATCAAGTCAGGGCTGTCTTCCTCTGGGGGATCGACTTCGAGCCCATTGACCACATCCCGCACGCCAGGCACCCACCAGGCAAGCACGCCGGCCAGGCGCTTCGAGGTCAGGCCCGGCACGCATCCGTTCAGCGTGACAATCCCGTCCTGGACCTCAACATCGATTGCACCCCTGCTCCCTTGGGGAACGCCGCGGGCTAGCAGCCATTCGCCGGCATCGACCTCGCGAATTTCAAGCGCCTCAAGAGCCAAATCATTTATGAGGGCGTCGCGCACATGCACGCGAATTTCGCCGTCGCCCATTGGCGTGGCCGGTTTTACGTGCAGCCGGTCCACAATACCGGCGACGCCCGGAACGGCGGCCGCTTTTTCTAGTGCGAGCTTTTTGGCGGCCACATCAGGAACCTCGCCCTCAAGCACGAGAGAACCATCATCCTCGAAAACGATCTGCCTCAAATGGAACGAAAACCCAAGCCGCGGCTCGCTTTTGAGCGCCGCGCGGATCTTTGCCTCAATCACGGCTCGATCCTTTTCCGGCCCTATTGCGGTCATCTAGCCGCTCCCATCTTAGATTGCGCTTCCACTACCCGGGCAATCAAACTGCGCTCGCTCTCGCTTTTTTTACGATCCTGCTCAAGTCTAGTTTAAGCTATGCTCTCCTGCATTCTTAATACGTTTTGTAGCGCTTCCTTTTTTGCAAGGACTTGATGATAGTCAAAGCCTCATTAAAAGAGATAAGCTTCCATGAAAATGTGCCTATTCATAATGCAGACATATCGAAGCTTTTCAGGCGTCTCGCCGATCTGCTTGAGATTGAGGGCGCAAACCCCTTCCGTATTCGCGCCTATCGCAACGCTGCGCAGACGATCGACGATTTGCCCCGATGCGCGGCGGGGATGATAGAAGCGGGCGAAGACCTTACCCGTCTCCCGGGCATCGGCGAGGATCTTGCCAGCAAAATCAATGAGATCTCCCGGACGGGCCGCCTTGCGGCGCTTGAGGAAGTGGAAGCCCGCACGCCCTCCACACTTGCAACCCTCACCTCGATCCCAGGCCTCGGTCCGAAGCGCGTTCACACCTTGTACGAGGCGCTGGGCATTACGACCGTAGAGGAACTCGCCCGCGCTGCAAAGGAGCACAAGATTTGCGGCCTGCCGCGCTTCAGCGCGCAGATCGAGGCCCCTCTTTGCCTGGGCGAGGCGCCGTAACCCTCCGCGGGCGAACGCTCCCAGTGTTGGGGCCGGCGAGGCCTCGCGGTTAGAAGTCCATCCCGCCCATGCCGCCTGGCATCGGCGCGTGAGCCGCATCCTTTCCTGGCTTCTCTGCCACCATCGCCTCGGTTGTGATCAGAAGACCGGCGATCGAGGCAGCTCCCTGCAGAGCGTTACGCACAACCTTCGCAGGGTCGATAACGCCTTGGGCGGGGAGATCGCCGTACTCGCCCGACTGGGCGTTGTAGCCGAAGCCATAGGCTTCGTTCTCAAGGATTTTGCACATGACCACTCCGCCGTCTTCGCCAGCATTGGTTGCGATCAGACGCGCCGGCCATGAGAGCGCCCTGCGGATAATGCCGATGCCGGCCCTCTGGTCCTCGTTCCCAGGCTTGAGCTTGTCGAGAACCATGGCAGCACGCAAAAGCGCCACACCGCCGCCCGGCACGATGCCTTCTTCGACGGCCGCCCTGGTAGCATGCAGGGCATCTTCGACCCGGTCTTTGCGCTCCTTCACCTCAACCTCGGTGGAACCGCCCACTTTGATGACCGCGACGCCGCCGGCAAGTTTTGCAAGCCGCTCCTGCAGCTTTTCCTTGTCGTAGTCCGAGGACGTATCCTCGATCTGCGCTTTTATCTGATTGATGCGGGCCTCGATGTCCTTCTTCCCGCCGGCGCCGTCGATGATCGTCGTACTGTCCTTGTCGATCGAAACGCGTTTTGCGCCGCCAAGCATAGCGAGCGTGACGTTTTCGAGCTTGATGCCGAGGTCTTCGGCGATCAAAGTGCCGCCGGTCACTGTGGCGATGTCTTCGAGCATAGCCTTCCGCCGGTCGCCGAAGCCTGGCGCCTTAACCGCTGCCACCTTCAGGCCGCCGCGCAATTTGTTGACCACCAGCGTGGCCAGTGCCTCACCCTCGATATCTTCGGCGATGATAAGCAACGGCTTGCCAGCCTGCACCACAGCCTCCAGCAAAGGCAGCAGTGGCTGCAGCGACGAGATTTTCTTCTGGCTTATGAGGATGTGGACGTCCTCAAGCTCGGCCACCATCTTCTCCGCGTTGGTGACGAAGTAGGGCGAGATGTAGCCGCGATCGAACTGCATGCCTTCGACCACGTCGAGTTCGGTCGCAAGCGACTTGGCTTCCTCAACCGTGATAACGCCTTCCTTGCCAACCTTCTGCATGGCCTCGGCGATCAAACTGCCGACCTCGGCGTCGCCATTGGCCGAGACCGTGCCAACCTGGGCGATCTCGCTGTTATTGGTCACTTTCTTCGATTTCGATTTGAGCTCAGCAACAACCGCCTGCACGGCGAGGTCTATCCCGCGCTTCAGGTCCATCGGGTTGGCGCCTGCCGCTACCGACTTTACGCCCTCTTTGACGATCGCTTGGGCGAGCACGGTCGCGGTGGTGGTGCCATCGCCGGCGGCGTCGGAGGTCTTGTTTGCCACCTCCCTCACCATCTGGGCGCCCATGTTCTCGAACTTGTCCTCAAGTTCAATCTCTTTCGCGACGGTGACGCCATCCTTGGTGATGCGGGGGGCGCCCCAGCTCTTATCGAGCACGACATTCCGGCCCTTCGGGCCAAGCGTTACTTTGACGGCATTGGCGAGCATGTCGACGCCGCGCATCATCCGGTCGCGGGCGTCTTGAGAAAATCTTACGTCTTTGGCTGCCATGGGTAGTTCCTCCAGCTTTTTGATGGGCCGGCGCTCCTGCGGCTTCGCCTCAGGTTGCTGCGCGGGATTTAAGATGCGCGCGCCAATTCACTGGCCAGCGGAGCTTCCAGATGGCGCAAGATAAAAAGAGTTTCAGAAAATCTATTTCTTGCCGCCCGTATTCGAAGTGGACTTTGCCCTTGTTAGACTTTCTGTAAAAGAAGCGGCTGCTGGTTCTTTTGGCTTCGCGGTTTTAGGCTTTTTGGCTTCGCGGTTGCTTCGTTTTTGGCCTTTTGACATGGCGTTTCCTAGTTGATGAGATTGGTTCGGATTTCGGAATGCCGGTAACAACGCACCCGGCCAATGGTGCTCATTCAGAAGGTCCGCAGTCTATTGCCGCGGCGTCAAATCGCTTTCGGTAACGATGCGTTCGTGCCGTTCCTCAATGTTCTTTATGCGGTAACGCGGCTCAACTTGATAGTCCGATGACGGCATGATGTGGCGGACCTCGTAATTTCCCGCAATAGCGTTATGCGCACGGCTTGGGGCGAAATGGACTGTTTGACCGATGGCGAATTTGTGAGACAAATCTGCCTCCTCCGGGTTGGAGTTGAACAAGACGTTCCGCGATAGAAGCTCTCGTGCCGCGGAACCCGCTGGCGTCTTTCCGGTGCGGACAGAAAATAGGCAGCAACGCCCCGCCTCTTACCGGTAATTATACCTTTGGAGGCACGAGGATTGTGTCTATGCCGTGAACGACGCCATTCGATGCCTCGATCCCGGAACCCATCACCTTCATTTTATTCACTGTCACGCCTGCGGTTCCATCAAGCGACAGCTCTGCGCCCTCGACCGATTTCCGTTTGAACTTCTTGCCGGTCAACTCGTCTGCACTGAGGCGTCCGGCGACCGCGTGATACTTTAAAATATGAACGAGGTCGTCCCTGTTTTCGGGCTTCAGCAGGCCGTCGAACGCACCGTTAGGAAGCTTTTTGAACGCTTCGTTGGATGGCGCGAAAACTGTAAACGGTCCAGCCCCCCTAAAGATTTCCGCAAGTCCGGCAGCTTTTAGCGCCGCCAGGAACTTAGTGTACGATCCGTTGCTTTGGATTGTGTCCACGATGTCGTTGGTATTTGCGGCAGCAATTTTTAGCGCGGCGCTCATGCGGAAAGTCCTTTTTTGAGACTGGAACAAAAATTTATTATAGAGCGTATGGTTCTCGCTAGAACATAGCATATTTTAATTTTGCCATCTCACGTACATCGGGAGAGATCTGCGATATGACAAGCGTCTATTGCGAAAATATTTTCAAATCAATTCAAGTGTTAAAGTGCAAGGCTCTGTCTGAGCAGTGCGTAGGTTTAGCCGCAATCGGCGCGCATCCTGGCGCTCCGATTCGACGGGAGGCTTTGCCATGGAGCACCGCAAATTTCAGCAGCGGCTCGATGAACTGGTGGGGGAACTAACGCATGCACAAGCCCAGAAGGTGATGGCGGCGCTCCAAGAGCGCGGTGATGGCGATGAAGTGCAGCGTCTCCTGAACCGGCGCCTTGAGGACGAAGCGAAATGCCCGCGCTGCGGTTCCAAGCGCGTCGAAGGCTGGGGCCGGGAGAGGAACGGCCTGAAGCGCAGCCGCTGCCTCGATTGCCAGCGCACCTTCAATCCGCTGAGCGGCACGCCGCTGGCGAAGCTGCGCAAGAAAGAGTGCTGGCTGAGTTATGCCGGGGCGCTCAACGCGGCGCTGCCGGTGCGCAAGGCCGCCAAGGCATGCAAAATCAACAAGAACACCGCCTTCAAGTGGCGCCACCGTTTTCTCGAAGCGTTAAATTACTCGAAGGATCGATCGCTTGCCGGCATCGCCGAGGTTGACGAGATTTTCCTGCTGGAGAGTTTTAAAGGGCAGCGGACGCTGCCGCGCGCGGCGCGCAAGCGCGGCGGCGTTGCAGCAAAGCCGGGACTATCCGCTGAGCAAATTCCGGTCCTGATCGCCCGGAACCGCACCGGCAGCCATATCGACGCCGTACTGCCGGACCGTTCCGAAGCCGCCGTGCGGCCGGTGCTTGAGGGCAAGCTGTCAAAGAAGGATACGCTGCTGTGCATGGATGGCGACAAGGCGCTGATCGCCTTCGCGGAAGCTGAGGGAATCGAATACGAACTCATCATCGCCAGCAAGGGCGAACACGTGCACGAGACCGTTCTGCACATCCAGAACGTCAACGCCTACGGCGGCAGGTTCAAGCAATGGCTCAACCGCTTTAACGGCGTCGCCACCAAGTATCTGCAAAGCTATTTGGGCTGGCGGCGCTGGCTAGAAAAGGGGGCGGACGCTATATCCCCGCGAAGCGCCCTGGCGGCGGCCCTGGGCTGAAACCTACGCACTGCTCAGACAGAGCCAAGTGCAAAAGGGACCGTCAGGAATTGCTTAGCGCCAGCAACCGCAGGTAGAGCCGGTCTGTGGGCGCAAATGCTGGGCAAACCAGATAGCCAAGAAAAGGCAATGGTTTCCAGAGCGCTCGCGCCGTTTCGGCACGCAGGACCATTATCACGGGGCGGGACTCCGCGGTGAACTGATGAGCGTTCGCTCAGAATAAAAATCGCAGTGTGGTGACATTTTCATGTTATCTTTCTGAAGACACGCTTCCCTGTATCAAATAAATTAGCAGATGGTGCTTGTTTTTTTTGGGATACGGACCAAATTAACCGAGCCGCCTACAGAACTAACCGGCGAAACAATAACAATATTATTTTTACCAAGCAAGACATCGCCCTTGCGTAGCTTTGCTGCACAAGTAACAACTGCGTGTATGCAGGGTTTTTTATAGCGTGAAGAGTTAGCTCGCGTGTCCTGCGAATTTGGCGGCTTCTAACTGGATCGGCCAGTGTCACCGGAACGGTGAACTCAGGGTATCCGCCTGGGCGTGTTAGGCCGCAAGCTCGTCAACGAAGGCCGGGTCTTCGATCTCAGGCTATCCGGGAAGGAACGCTCGCGAACCAGGAGTATAAGCGTGACGATCGAACATGCCTGCATGCAGGTCGTGCACAAACCCTGGGGAAGCACCGATCTCCGGCCTTGGAGCGAGCTTCAGGGCGACGGCGTTCCAATAGGCGAGCTGTGGTTTCAGCGCGCCGATCCGGCCTCTCCACCCCCCGCACTGCTGCTCAAGTTGCTGTTCACGAACGAGGCGCTGTCCATCCAGGTTCACCCGGACGACGCTTTCGCGCAGTCAATCGGTATGGCGCACGGCAAGACCGAGGCTTGGTACATTCTTTCCGCGGAGCCAGGCGCCAAAGTCGCCGTCGGACTGAAGGGGCAGCTTACCGCTCCGCAATTGCGAGCGTCCATCGAGGACGGGTCGATTGCGGACTTGGTTCAATGGCACCCGGTCCGGAAGGACGACGCCATTTTCGTACCAGCGGGCACGATCCATGCCATCGGTTCGGGGCTCGTAATCGCCGAGATCCAACAGCGAAGCGACGCGACCTTCCGCCTTTTCGATTACGGCCGGCAGCGGGAACTTCACGCCGTCAACGCCGTGGCGTCCGCGCTTGCCGGGCCGGCTGACTGCCAATCCACTCAGAGGCGCCTCACCGGTGCCAGAACTCTGCTGGTTGCCAGCTCGCATTTCGTGCTTGAGCGGATCGACCTCTCATCGAAATCGAACTGGGAGTTCCGTGCCGGACCCGAGACGTGGCTCCTTGTCCTCGAAGGCCATGCCCGGATTGGGCTGATGAACGCATTCGCCGGCGAAGCGATGTTCCTGGAAGCGGAGGACACCAGCATCGAGGCCGGTGCCGAAGGCATGAAGGGCCTGTTGGCCTATTTGGCCACCGAGCCCAGCACCAGCCTTTTGCACAGCCGGGAAAAGCATAAAGGGAGCTTTCCGATGCACAGATTTTCGCGGCCTCCCCTTCTTCACCGGGCACCCGCGGGTTCGCCGGTCCGCTCAACGGAGGCACGCCCTTGACCAAGCTCAGCCGAATTGCATTCATCGGGAATTCACTGCCGCGCCACTGCGGAATAGCCACCTTCACGACGGATTTGCAACAGGCGATTGCAACGTCGGACGCTGACGTGGAAACTTGCATAGTGGCGATGACCGACAATGGTAACGCCTACGACTATCCTTCCGCCGTCCGCAATCAGGTCAGGGATGAAAGGATAGAGGATTACGTTCGTGCGGCGGGCTTCCTGAACGCGGGCCGGTTCGACGCCGTTTCCCTCCAGCATGAATTTGGGATTTTCGGCGGTGAAGCAGGCAGCCACGTCATGGCGCTGCTTTCCCGGCTGACCATGCCGATCGTCACGACGCTGCATACGGTCCTTGCCGAGCCGGCGCCGGCATACCGCGATGTTCTGGACCGGGTCGTCGATGCCTCGTCGAGGATCGTCGTCATGGCCGAAAAAGGGCGCAAGCTGCTGCGCACCGTGTACCGGGTTCCGGCAGAAAAGATTGAGGTCATACCGCACGGCATTCCCGACTTTGCGTTCGTCGAGCCCGACCAGGCGAAGGCCAGGTTCGGTTTCAGCGGAAAGCCAGTCATCCTGACCTTCGGCCTCCTTTCTCCGAGCAAGGGCATCGAAGTCATGATCGAAGCGATGCCCTTAATCCTGAAGAGCAGTCCCGATGCGGTGTATATCGTTCTGGGGGCCACGCACCCCCATCTCGTCCGGGATCAGGGCGAGGTCTACCGCGAGAGCCTTGTGGCGCGTGTGCGCGAACTTGGCATCGAGAACCACGTCGTATTCCTCGATCAATTCGTCGATAAGCCCACATTGCTCGCCTATATTTCGATGTGCGACGTCTACGTTACGCCCTATCTCAACGAGGCGCAGATGACGTCGGGCACGCTGGCCTACAGCTTTGGGCTGGGAAAAGCCGTCGTCTCAACGCCCTATTGGCACGCACGGGAACTGCTGGCAGACGGACGCGGCATACTGGTGCCATTTGGCGATGCCGCTGCTATCGGTAGCGAGATCGCAGCGTTGCTGACCAACGATGCCCGGCGCCAGGCGATGCGCGAGCGCGCCTATGCGAGCAGCCGCTGCATGACATGGGAACGAAACGCCGAACGCCACCTTGCCGCGTTCGAAAGCGGACGACGGGGGCACCGGCCGAGGGTGGTTTCGCGGACCGAGCCAAAGCGTGCCTTCGCACGGCAGCCACGCTGCACCGGAGATGCGCCTCGGCCATTTTCTGTCCATGTGCGACGATACCGGGCTCTTCCAGCATGCGGTCCATTGCGTGCCCGACCGTCACCATGGCTATTGCGTCGATGACAATGCCCGGGCGCTGCTGTTGGCTTGCGCGCTCAATAACCCAAGCGAGGCGCGCCTGCCGGAAGCATTGACATCCTGCCTGGCCGGATTCGTCCAGCATGCGTGGAATCCAGATACGAGGCGGTTTCGCAACTTCATGAGCTTCGACCGGCGCTGGCTCGAAGACCGCGGCTCGGAGGACAGTCACGGCCGGACGCTTTGGGCCTTGGGCGAGTGCGCACGCAGCGACGCTAGCCCATCGCGCCGGAGCTGGGCCGCCTCGCTGTTCGCCGAAGCACTGCCTGCGGTGGAGGCTTTTCGCTCGCCGCGCGCCTGGGCTTTTACCCTGCTCGGATTGGACGGCTATTGCGCCGCCATTGCGAGGAATTCCTATGCCGGCCTCCTCCGTCATCTGCTGGCTGATAGGTTGATCTCTATGTCGCAGGCGGCAGGCACGAAGGACTGGATGTGGTTCGAGGATGTGCTTGCCTACGACAACGCCCGTTTGCCCCAGGCCCTGATCGTTACGGGGATTTCGACCGGGGTGCCCGCTTACGTCGATGCCGGCTTGCGATCCTTGGCGTGGCTCATGAAGGTGCAGACGGCACCATCGGGCTGTTTCAGACCGGTCGGCTCGGATAGCTTCGGCCACAAGCGGAAGCCGCCAGAGCCGTTCGATCAGCAGCCTTTGGAAGCCACTGCGACGATCTCGGCCTGCCTTGCTGCGTGGCGTGCGGACGCCAATCCCGAATGGAGGGCAGGTGCTGCGCGCGCATTCGCATGGTTTCTCGGCAGCAACGATCTGTCGATGCCGCTAGCCGATCTGGAGACGGGGAGCTGCCGGGATGGGCTGCATTGCGACCGGCCGAACGAGAACAGAGGCGGCGAATCCACCGTGTCCTATCTTCTCAGCCTCGCGGAAATCCGTCAGCTTGCACGCGTCAGCGGGGATCGCGCGAACCTAGCACCATTTCCCGCACTGCGCGTCCAAGTTTCCTGATACCCTACTCAGACCGACCTACAGACTACTCACACCAGCCGTCCCGAGCCAACGGGACGGCGAAAGCAGAGGGTATTGTGCCAAAAGCCACGTTCCTGAACCGTCAGGCTCTCTATCTGCGCCCCGATCCGGCCAGGGTTGTCGTGCGCCCGTTCAAGCCGGCGACCGAACCGCGCGATCTCAATGCCACCGACAAAACGCGGGCTAACCATATCGTCGAGCGGGTCCTTGGGCTCGATCCCGAGACGGCGCACAACCAACTCGCCGAGGTTCTTGAGAATTTCCAAGGCCGGCACCGCCACCTGCTAAGGACGTTCGAGGCACGTGCCGATGAAATGGAAGACGCCTTTGCGACGCATGCCGATTTCACAAAGATACAGCGCCAACTGGTTGGTGCCTACTTTGTGCATGAATATTCCTTTGAAGCGTCGGCATTATTCAATCCGAGTATCGTCGCGCATCCCGATCAGTCCGGCGCGCCGGAAGGCGGGCTCCGCTTCATCCTGAGCCTTCGCGCCGTCGGGGAAGGACATATTTCATCCCTGACGTTTCGATCGGGGTCCATTGCGGCCGATGGCAGCGTAAGCGTCGACCCGAGCGCCCGTCTCGCCTCAACTCCCAATGTGCGGCGTCGCGTCTCCCGTCCGGATGGGGAGGATGTCGAGGTGGTCTTCGAGCCGGACGAGGATATCAGCGAGCGGGTGATCTTTCCCGTTACCGCATCCCAGTCGAACGGCATCGAGGATGCCCGCTTCGTTGAATTCGACGAAGGCGGCCGGAAGACATTCTACGCAACGTACACCGCCTACACTGGCTTGGCGATACGATCCGAGTTGATCGAAACCACCGACTTCGTCTCCTTCAAGATGTCGCCTTTGAAGGGAACCGCCGCGCGAAATAAGGGCATGGCCTTGTTCCCCCGCAAGATCGACGGCAAATACGCCATGATCGCCCGCCAGGACAACGAGAACCTCTACCTCATCTATTCGGACGATTTGGACACATGGAACGGCGGCCAAGCCATCTTGAAGCCGGAGTTTCCGTGGGAATTCGTACAGATCGGCAATTGCGGGTCGCCGATCGAACTCGATGAAGGCTGGCTGCTGCTCACCCATGGCGTCGGTCCGGTCCGGAAATATTCGATAGGAGCGGTTCTCCTCGACAAGCGCGATCCCTCCAAGGTTCTCGCACGATCCGCCGAGCCGCTGGTCCGGCCTGACCCATCCGAGCGCGAGGGATACGTCCCCAACGTCGTTTATACATGTGGAGCCATGCGGCACAATGGCCAGATCGTCCTGCCGTATGCGGTCTCCGACACGTTCTCGAATTTCGCGACAATCAAGATCGCCGCACTGCTGCAGATCATGGGAAAAGGCTAAAGTTTCCGAAGCAGCCTCTCTACCGGTTTCCCGGGATGCCTGTTATGTCCGGAATTAGAATACGAAAGCGGTCGTGGCAACGCAGCGCGGCGTGCGACCCCAGCTTCGACCGGTATGGTGCAGGCCTTGTGCCGTCATTCGCGTCCCGATACAGGGAACGCAATAGCCGGCAGCCCAAACTGTGCAGGTTTCCGGATGCCTGTGTGACTGAGCCATCCACCAGCGCTAACGGCAGACGTCCGGCAACCTGCACATGAGCCGCCTCGTGAGCCGTTGACACTTGGCCCTCATATCAGACAGCAAGCGCCGGATAGTCGGTGTAACCCCTGGGCCCGGGGGTATAAAACGTTGCCATGTCCGGCTCGTTCAGGGGAGCGGCTGCACGCAGGCGCGCCACCAGATCGGGATTGGCAAGAAACGGCCTTCCGAACGCGACGAGGTCCCCTCGTTTTTCAAGGAGCGCGATCTCCGCTGTGGCGCGATTGAAGCCGCCGGAAACGATGAACAGGCCGTTGAAGCCGGCGCGAAGCCGGGTCTTGAAATCGGCCGGCACCGGTGGAGCGCCCATCGCGGAATGATCGACGAGATGAAGGTATAAGAGACCGAGTTTGGAGAGACCGGATGCGAGGGCCAGAAACTGTTCCTCGACCTCGGGAAACGTGCCGGTTCCGTTGAAAACGCCATACGGCGAGAGTCGAATGCCAACGCGGCCGGGGCCGATGGCTGCCACCGTGGCGCGTGCGATCTCAATCGCCAGACGGTTACGGCCCTCGATGGTGTTGCCGTAGGCGTCAGAGCGCTGGTTGACGTTTGGATTGAGAAACTGCTCAATCAGATAGCCATTGGCGGCGTGCAGTTCCACGCCGTCGAAGCCCGCCTCCAGCGCGAGCCGGGCGGAGTGCGCGTATTCATCGACGGCATGGGCTATGTCCGCCCCGGTCATCGCCCGCGGCACGCTGTGCGGCTGCATGCCCTTCGCATCGGTGTACATCTCGCCGGGACAAGCTGCGCTGGACGGTCCAACGACCTCGGCTCCAGCCGGAAGGTTGTCGATGTGGGTCACCCGTCCCGTGTGCATCAGTTGTACGAAGATCTTGCCGCCCTTATCGTGAACCGTCTTCGTGATTTCCTTCCACGCAGCGGCGTGCGCCGCATTATAAAGGCCGGGAATTCGCGCGTATCCGAGCCCGTTCGGTGAGGGAGACGTGCCTTCGGTGACGATGAGGCCTGCCGACGCGCGCTGGCCGTAGTATTCCGCCATCAGCGAATTAGGCGTGTTGGCGTCCATGGCGCGGCTGCGCGTCATGGGCGCCATGACGATGCGGTTCTTAAGTTGCAGCGAGCGGGCTGCGAAAGGTTCGAAGAGCATGGCTATCCCCTGGATGGTGAACACATATGTGCCTTGGAAACGACCCATAAGGCAGATTCTCTGGTAACGCTTGGTCTACAGCAACGGCGACCGCCTTGGAGTGCCGGACGCACCCACCGTACCAAGCCTGGCCGAACTCATCCGCGCGCCCGCTTCAGCGTGAACGCCGCCCGGACTTTTGCCCCTGTTACCTGGCAACCGGTTGGAGCCGCGCACGCGCAGGCGATCCCTCAAGGATTGTCCTCAGGTGTGCCCGAGCCGGGCGCATCCTCCGCCATCTCGTCCCGGTAGCGGTTGAGATCGCGCTGAACGCGTTCAGGATTGGCAAGATCCCCTTCGCCTTTTTTCCGTGGTTTGTTCGAGCCCATCCTTTCGTCTGGGTTCACATCGTCTTTGCCGCCGGTCTCGCTGCCGCTTGGCGGATGGGCTGCCGGGTAGGGCCCAATCCCTTTTTTCGCTGTCACTATTCCGGCACTCCCGTGTTGGCCCAGCATCCGGTTGGAAACTCCCCGAAACCGGAAGACCGTTGAACTAGGCACGTTGCGGTGCCTTGACCGGAGTCGGCCTCAAGGGCGTATCATCAGACGGCGCTCATAACGTTCACATCCCCAGCTTCCACAGCAGCAGCCGGAGTCGTTACTGGGTTGAGGTCATCGGCAAATTCCACGGCTAAGAGTTCCGCGAGCCGTGCGCGCCCGTTTTGCACCCGTTCTTTGACGATCTCCGGCGCGCATCCGCAGATTTCGGCGATCTCCAGATCCGTGAATCCCGCAGCCGCGGACAGAACCATCGCTTCACGGTCCTCAAAACCCAGATGCAAGAGTGCGGGGCCAACACCTGACACGGTGCGGCCCCTGGTGTTCGTCCGGCCAAGTGCTGCGAATGAGCAGCAAAAGGTGCCGTATGCGTCACGGACTCCTTGAAGGAGCGCCGGGCGGCGATCCCGGGCGAGAATTCCGCGCAGGATTTTAATGAGCGCAAAACGCAGTTGAGCCCCATCGCTCCAGGGGATGTCATCGGCCAATACGCATTTTACTGCTTCTTCGACCTCCCGATCCGCTTCGAGCCGATCGTTTGTCATGAGCCGGGCGTACGCCCGCATGCGCGGTATTTCGGCAAGGATGGCGCTAGCGAGATCGGGTTGAGCCTGTGCTGGCATGTGATTTGCTTTCTTGCGGTGTGCGCGCGAGTGGCTTTACCGGGTCATAGCCGGGGATACGCTCAGTGAGAATTCGAGGAGGATACGGGGGGATGCGCGCCGGCGCGGCCGTTCCCGTTCTCTGCTCCGAAACGCACATCGACGGAGAGAGCCCCGCCTCGATGCCATTTGCAAATGTTGTGCAGCTTCTCTGAAACATCCCCTAGTGTCGCGCCGCGCGGAATGCAAACGGATAGGGGTCCGTCCTCGAACTGGATCAGCGCCTTGGTTGCGATAAAACGCTCTTCTGAGATAGTACGCATAAACATCACCTCTCATCTGTACGGTAGCGTTATCTTAGGCGATGGCGGACGCGGCCGATAGACTCGGAAAATACTCAATCGAGTTTACAAAGATCAGACGGGCAGAACACCGTGCAAATGGCCTGGACTCTTGTCGCTAGGGATCCTCGCGGACAGCATCAACTCAGCTGACCGCCTTCTTACTGGAGCGGAAAAACGCGCACCACTGCCGGTTTTCCTTGCCGTTCAAAGGGCCGGCATCGGCTGCATCGGATTGTGCTTTAAACCTCCCGTGAATACCGGAGGATGCCGGTTTCCGATTGAATGATCGCCCGCGCTTTCATCAAGGCGAAGCCCACGAGGCCCCCCCCAACACACTGCTTAGAGCGCGCTTTCGATTCTATCGAAAGCGCGCTCTAAGTTTCTGTTTGCGCGTGATCTTATCGCAAAACCGGTAGCCACTTTTGCGGATCGCGCTCCAGGGTTTTGCGCACGAGGATTTGGGTTTATGCGCGGTATTTTCCCAAAACCTTTTCTGGCCGCACAAAAAGTTAGACCCGCGTGCTGGCGCGGGTCTCGCAATTCAATCTCAAACAGCGACGGTAAGCTGCATCTTAGGTTGGGATGACCTCTACAATTTCGCGTGTTTCGGGATCGATAACTAATATCTCGTCGTCGAGCACCACAATCTTGTACCCGCTGAACTCCGGGTCGATGTCGATGAACTCCAGGGGCGCGTCGTAAAATATGACGTCGTCCGGGACCCTGGTTCCGGCCTCAACGGTAAAGTGAATTTCGGAAGCGTGATAATGGCGGATCGCCTTGCTGCCACCGATGGCGTCATGGAGCTTTGTCTTTTGAACGCCACTGATGTGGATATTGGGCCTGCGGGTGGCGGCGCCCGTGGCGTTCGATTGCCGCTGATTTTCGTTCTTGCCTTGGGCCTTCTGTTCGCCTTCGCGGTGCTCCGCCGGTTGGTTCTCTTTTGCGGAGCTTGCGCGGGTTTCACCCTTGCTGTGCTCCTGAGCGGCCGGTGCGTGCTCCTTTGCACTGTGTTCGCCTTCGCGGTGCTCCGCCGGTTGTTTCTCTTTTGCGGGGCTTGCGTGGGTTTCACCCTTGCTGCGCTCCTGAGCGGCCGGTGCGCGCTCCTTTGCGCCGCCTTCCTTACCGCGCTCAGGCTGAGCGTGTTGAACCCCTTCCCCGCCTTTGTCGCCGCCGCCCTGATGCTCGCTTTGCGCTTGGGCGAGCGACAATGTGGCCAAAAGGGCGACCACAGACGCCCCGTATTTTATGTAAATATGCATAGCTACCTCCAAATTTACTACGGCGCTGTACGCCATGCGCGGCGCACCGGAAAAGGGCCGGATTTTCTCCGGCCTTAGAGCCCCGCTTTTAACGGAATCGAAAGCGGGGCTCTAAGTCTTTGTTTTGACGTGCGTCTTATCGCAAAAACCGCTCACACTTTTTCCGGACGCACTCTATGCTGCAACTCCGCTACTGCTTCGGCGCCGTTGTCCCTTCGACCTTCTCCTTAGCCTGCTCGTAAGCCTTCTCGTAAGCCTTCGAGGTCCGGCCCTTGATATCGGTCCAGCTTGCTTGCGCCTTCTCGCGCCATTCCTTCATGCGTACAGCGAGCGCCTGGGCGTTCAGTGTTTCGTAAGTTGGGGCGGCTTTGAGCTGGTCCTTGGTCGCGTCGATCACGAAGACGTGCTTGCCATTGGCCACATCGGATTTCACGGCCTCGAAAGGCACCGCCACAACTTTCTCGCCGATGCCGAGGTAGCCTCCAATGCCAATGACCGCGAGTTCGATTCGGCCGTTCTGGTCGAAAACGAGATTGTCGATTTTCCCAAGTGGCTGGCCGTCCTTGCCATTGACAGGCGTGCCGATGAAATCGGTGCCGAGAACCTCCGTGTTATTCTGCGTGTCCATGAAGGTGAGCGTCTGCGCCCCGGCGGGGCTCACCGCGATCATCAAAGCGGCCACAGCCGCAAGAGTGGTTTTCATTGAAAGAACTCCCTGGTTTCGCCGTGTACCAGAACACGGCCTGAAGATACGATCCTTGTCGAAATGTTCCCGTATGCGCCGCGGCACAAAGTGACGTTGTGCGGACACGATATTGCGCATAAAGACCTCGCTCCAGGAACAGAGTGCTATCTTAGGCGATGGAGGACGCGGCCCATAGACTCGGAAAATACTCAATCGAGTTCGTAAAGATCAGATAGGCAAAACGCCATGCAAGTGGCCTAGAATCTTGTCGCTCGGGATCCTCGTTAGGTCCTTCGCCAGTTCGCCCGCCAATGCGTGCTTGAGCACAGGGTCCAGATGCAGCCGGAAATCGCTGAGGATTTCAGGAGGCGCCACCAGTACCCAGCGATCGAAGTCTTTCATGGAAAGCTTCTCTCTCAGAAATGTGATCAGCCTTTGAACGAACTCTTCCTTTTGCTGAGCATGCGCATCGTTGCGATCCTCTGCCGAACGGGAGACGCCGGCCGATTCATGGGTTCTGCCGGGGCGTTCGGTGTAAATCTCCCGGTTCGGAGGCGTGGCGTGGCGGAAATCGGTGCCTGGAACGAAACCCAGAGCCTTGTCGGGCCCTTCATTCAGGAGGATATGGGCGCGAGACCCGTCGGCGATCACGATCCAGGTGCGGGTTGGTTTCATGGCATCCTCGTTGGTGTTTTACCGGTAACCCGCTCGGGGGCTTTTCGGGTTGGGCGGCTATCGGCAACAGGCTGGCCGCCATCAGACAATGGTGCCGAAGACTTTTCCGATACCGGCTGTGACGCCCAAGGCCAGCGCGCCCCAAAACGTCAGGCGGACCGTGGCTCGCAGAATGTTGGCGCCGCCGGTTCTCGCCCCTATCGCTCCCAGAAGAGCGAGGAAGAGCAAGGATGTAGCCGATACGATGGGCACAAGCGAACTGGCGGGCGATATGGCGGCCATGAGGAGAGGCATGGCAGCGCCCGCCGAGAACATGGCTGCCGATGTGAGCGCGGCTTGCACAGGGCGCGGCGTTGTGATTTCCGACATCCCAAGCTCGTCGCGGGCGTGGGCGCCCAAGGCGTCTTTCGCCATGAGCTGCTGGGCGACTTGCCGCGCCAGCCCCTTTTCAACGCCGCGCTTGATATAAATTTCGGCTAGCTCATCGAGCTCAGCCTCAGGGCCTTCCCTCAGTTCCACACGTTCGCGGGCAAGATCGGCCTGTTCTGTGTCGGACTGCGAGCTGACGGACACATACTCGCCCGCCGCCATCGACATGGCGCCAGCCACCAGCCCCGCGATCCCCGCGATCAAGACATCGCTCTGCTTCGCGGACGAAGCGGCAACGCCAACGATCAAGCTTGCGGTCGAAATGATGCCATCGTCGGCGCCGAGCACCGCCGCTCTCATCCAGCCGATGCGCCCGAGAAGGTGGTGCTCCGAATGCTTGCGAAGACGGCTCATCCGCTATCCGCCAATCGGATTAGATTCGCCCGAGCACCGCCAGAACGAGAACGACGATCAAGATGACGCCGATGATACCGACGCCGCCGTGACCGTAACCGTAGCCATAGCCGCCGAAACGGCCACTGAAACCGCCGAGCAAGAAAATAATGAGGACGATAACGAGGATTGTTCCGAGTGACATGGAGTCTTCTCCTTTGGCGGAATTGCCAGCATCTCCGGGCGCCGTTCTGCTGGAAGGCCCCCGGAGCTTATTTCCTGACGAGGTAAAAAACTGTTACTGCCGCTCAGCACATAAGGTGGGCGCGGTTCGATTCTCAGGGGCCTCGGCGGCGGCTTTCATCGGTGAGCTACGCCGTGGCCTCCAAGAAAATCACCTTCATCGGCTATGGGCAGATCCGGAGCGGGCCAATCCACGTACAAGAGTCGTAGCCCCAGGCGCCGTCATATTCGCCGTCATCTAAATAAACTCCGCCGTCATATCCGTAACCACCGCCACCATATCCGTAAACACCACCACCGCGTGCGCGCCGGTAACCGCCGGCTCTGGCGGCATGACCGCGTCTTCCTGTGGCGTACATAGCATGGCTGCCGCTGACTCCAGCGTACATACCAGGCCCACCATGCCCGCCGCCGCGGTTGCCCCCGCGGTTGCCCCCGCGGTTGCTGCCGTGGTTGCTGCCTGTAACCTGGATGGCCTCAGAGGCAGCCGGTGCGTTTAGCCCGCCTGCGGATGAGGCGGATGAAATCGTGTTCGCGCTCGCTGCCGAACACAACATAAGCGACATAAATGCCGCAGCTGCTATAGACTTACTCATGGGCAACCCTCGCTTATCATTCAGGCCGATACCACATCGCATGGTAAAGGCATTGTTCATATAGCTTAGCCGATTAAGGAGAAGGACCTGTAGACTCGGAAACTACTCATGCCAAATCCTCTTGATTGCTTAACACGGCTTCGACAGTCCCCCCTCATCCTGTCCTTCTCCCAGCAAGCTCGCCTTGGCGAGCTTGCATCTCAGCGCAGCTGCATCCGCAAGCGGATGCAGCTGGGAGAAGGGACGCCAGAACCACCCGTAGCGGACGTTCGAGCGTCCTCTCTCCCCTTGGGGAGAGAGACAGAGTGAGGGGGTCTTTCGCCGGAGCCGTGTTAAGCAATCAACCGGATCTGGCAGGAGGCGGCGAAAAGCAAAGGCGGGCTCATCGAGGTTACATGCGGCACGCCACGCGTTTCTGGCGCCTTCGCTCGCCTAATGCTGCAGCACCCGCCAGGGTTTCAAGCGGTCGCAGATATTGTCAAGCTGCTCGCAAAATAGAACCGCTTCCCTCGCTACTTCGACGGCCTTCATTGCCAGCTCCCGCGCGATGCTTTTGGCTCTGCGCAGCGTTCCGGTGGCGCCGCTTGCGTCCGCACCTGTAGCGCTTGAGAACGAACCTTGCTGGCCGAGCCGCATCAATTTGGCTTCGACCAGCTCCATCTTCTCAAGCATATCCGCAAGAAGCATCATGAGCTCCTCATCCGCAACTATAACGGACCCGCTATTGTCTCTTGCCACGGTTGCCATGTCCCCCTCTCGGTTATACCGTGCCCTTGAAGATGCGGACAGATTTGTATTGCCTGCCGGGCTCTTGAAGCCCCATATACATTTCTTGGCAGGCTGCCTGACCGTCCTCGAAGTAGATGAGCACATTAGTTTCAACGAAGGGCATTCGCTAGAATATTTGACACAATCGTCTTGCATTAAGTCGCTGAAGCCCAAGCTCTTAGTTTAGCCAACAAAGCAGGGGTCTCAAAGATTCGGAAACTACCCATGCCCACCGGAAATTGAGAATCCAAATCCCTAAAATCGTAATTATGATATGAGATGTTTTTGCAGCGGGTCTGCCCTGCTGGGGTGGAAGGGATATCGACATGCCGTCGCAACGTGACGCCGTGCCGGATGAAAGCGATGTGGCTGTTGCGCCAATCGATCTGGCGGACGGTTCGGGCTGGGCCGCGGTGCGCGGGTTTCCAATTGTAGGCATTGGCGCATCGGCTGGCGGCCTCGATGCTTTCAAGGCCCTGCTCGCCGCGTTGCCGGCGGACACGGGGATGGCCTTCGTCCTCATCCAGCATCTCGATCCTCTCCATGCCAGCTTGATGGGCGAACTTCTGTCGAGCCACACAACGATGCCCGTGACGCCGGCGGCCGAGGGTGCCTGGATCGAGCCGAACCATGTTTATCTCATCCCACCGGGCGTCTCGCTCGGCATCGCCCAAGGCAAGTTGCATCTTTCCGAGCCAGCGGAGCGTCACGGCGCACGGCTGACTTTCGATTTTTTCCTTCGGTCACTGGCGGAGGATTGCGGCGAGCGCGCCATTTGCGTCGTGCTGTCTGGCACGGGAACAGATGGAACCGAGGGGCTCAAAGCGGTGAAGAAAAGGGGCGGCTTCGTCATCGTCCAGGACCCTTCGGAGGCGGCGTTCGATGGCATGCCGAAAAGCGCAATTAAGACCGGACAGGCAGATCGCACCTTACCTGTCGCAGGAATTCCCGGCGCGCTCATCAATCGCGCCAGCGCCATTCGCGCTCAGCCCTCCGCCGCAAAGTCGGACGTCAATGGCGAAACCGAAAACGGTTTCCTGGAGATTCTCAATCTTGTCAGGCAGAAAACCCATCAGGATTTCTCTCTTTACAAGACGGGGACATTGGAGCGCCGGATCGAGCGGCGCATGGCGATGGCCGGCATCGCGGACGCAGCCCGTTACGTGGAAAGGCTAAAATCCGATCCCGCCGAACTCGATAGCCTCGGTCACGACCTCCTCATTAATGTAACCGAGTTCTTTCGTGATTCCGCGGCTTTCGAGGCGCTTGCGGCAAGCGTTATCCCGGATATGGTCTCGGAACAGCCTCTTGACCGGCCGCTGCGCATTTGGGTGCCCGGCTGCAGCACCGGTGAGGAAGTCTATTCGCTCACTGTGCTTTTTCTGGAAGCAATCGAGGCTTCGAAGCGCAACATCAAGCTTCAGGTCTTTGCATCCGATGTCGATACCCGGTCCGTCGCGTTTGCCCGCGCTGGCCTTTATGGACCTGAAACCACAGCACGAGTGGCCGGGACGCGCCTGGCCCGTTTTTTTTCGAAGGAAGGCACGGGATACCGGGTGGTGCGCGATTTGCGCGAAACCGTGGTGTTCACGGTCCAGGACCTGCTCGCCGACCCGCCGTTCTCGCGGCTCGATCTCATTTCCTGCCGGAACCTTTTGATCTATCTGCGGCCCAGCGCCCAAGAGCAAATCCTTTCGCTGTTTCATTTCGCTCTGCGTGCGGGAGGCGTGCTTTTTCTTGGCCGGTCCGAGACGGTTGGCAAATTCGCGGAGCGCTTCGAACCGCTCAACAAAGAGCAAAGGGTCTACCGCCATCTCAGCGCCGGCCGTCCTGGCGAAGTCGATTTTCGTGCGAGCACCACGCTGAGAGAGCGCCTAGCCCCAGCTGCGGCTCCCGCCTTCCGGAGAATGGCAACCCGCGTCAATTTTGAGGATCTTGCCTCGAAGCATTTGCTGGAGGCTTTCGCGCCGCCTTCCGTCCTGGTCGACAAAAAATATGAAGCTTTGTTCTACTCCGGGGCCGTCGACCGCTATCTGCAAGTCGCTCCAGGCGAAGTCAACCGGAACATCCTAGTCATGGCGCGGGATGGGCTTCGGCCTAACCTCCGGGCTGCGCTGGAAAAGGCCCGGGATACCGGCTTGCCGGCCTCGAAACCGGGCGCCCAAATTCGTCGCGATGGCATAGCGTACAGCGTCGAAATCGCCGTCCAGCCGGTTCCCGCCGAAGACATGTTCCTTGTCAGTTTTGTCGAGGAGCGCGAGCCCGCCGCGCGTGCTGCTGACGCGAACGCGCCTCCGGAGAACACCTCGCGCGTTCTCCAACTGGAGCAGGAACTCGATGCGACGCACAAAGAGCTGAATGCGGTAATCCGCGATCTCGAAATCACCAATGAAGACCTGCGGGCCGTCAACGAAGAAGCCCTTTCCATAAACGAGGAGTTTCAGTCGGCCAATGAGGAGCTGGAGACCTCGAAGGAGGAACTGCAAGCCCTCAACGAGGAATTGACGGCCCTCAACGCCCAGCTCCAGGAAAGCTTAGAGCAGCAGCGCGCCACGGCCGCCGACTTGGAGAACATCCTGAACAGCTCGGACGTCGCCACACTGTTCCTCGATAGCGCGTTCAAGATCCGTTTTTTTACGCCCGCGGCGAAGTCCTTCTTCGGCGTTTCCGGCGTCGACATCGGACGCCCTATCGCCGATCTGGCGCCACGCTTCGACGACACAACGCTGCTCCAGGATGCACGCGCGGTGCTTTCCGATCTCACCCCGATGCGGCGCGAGATCGAAAGCCAGGACGGCAATTGGTATATCCGCGGCATCCTGCCCTACCGGAACGACGGCGGCACGGTCGGCGGCGTGGTCATCACCTTCGCCCGGATTTCCGAAATGAAGGCGGCGGAGCGGAAGATCGAGGCGGCGAAGGCTTACGCCGAAAGCATCATCGCGACTGTCAAGCAGCCGCTCGCCGTGCTCGATGAGGATTTGCGCATCGTGTCGGCAAGCGCCTCTTACTTCAAAGTTTTCGGTGTGACGCCGGAAGACAGCATAGGCAGGCCGTTCACGCTTGGCGCGAGGCGCCAGCCGGAAGCCCTGGTGGATTTCTTAGAGGCTACCAAGGAAGGAAGCGCGATCGAGGATTACGAGGTTGGTATCGATCTGCCAAACCTCGGGCTGCGCACATTCCTCTTTAGTGCCCGGCGGATCGTTGCGGGACCGTCCGAACATCCCAGAATACTGATTTCCATCGACGACATCACGGATGCGAAGCTCGAATCTGAAGCACTTGCCGCGGCCAAGCAGGAGGCAGAGCGCGCCAACCTTGGAAAATCCCGTTTTCTCGCGGCGGCCAGCCACGATTTGCGCCAGCCGCTGCAAACGCTCAGCTTGCTGCAAGCCATGCTGGCCGATGGCCATTCGAATCCCGGCGCCTCGCAACTGATCGAACGGCTCGATAAGACGATCGGGACCATGTCGGGCTTGCTGGACAAGCTTCTCGACATCAACCAGCTCGAAGCGGGCGTTGTGAAGCCGAAGCTTTGCGACTTCGCCATCGGCGATCTCCTCGGACACTTGCGGGACGAATTTGACATTCATGCCGCCGATGCCGGCTTGAGCTTGCGCGTGGTTCCTTGCCGCATGACGGTGCGCACCGATCCGCGGCTGTTGGAGCAGATCCTTCGCAACATGCTCTCGAACGCGACGAAATATACGAGCCAAGGCAAAGTTCTTCTCGGCTGCCGGCGTCGCGGCGAGCGCTTAAGCATCGAAGTCTGGGATACTGGGACCGGCATACCGGAAACCGAGTTCAGCGCGATTTTCAGGGAGTTTCATCAGCTCGATAATTCCGCCGGGACACGCGCGAAGGGTCTTGGCCTCGGTCTTGCGATTGTTCAGCGCATCGCGGATCTGCTCGAAGCGCCTATCAGCGTCCGCTCCCGCCTCGGCCGGGGCTCGGTCTTTGCCGTGGAGGTGCCGCTTGTGCCCGCGCTTGCTGGGCAAGCGCAGGCACAAGCGCAGGCACAAGCGCAGGCACAAGCGCAGGCACAAGCGCAGGCACAAGCGCAGGCACAAGCGCAGGCACAAGCTATTTTGATCGTGGAAGACGATGCAGAAGTCCGCGAGACGCTCACACTGCTTTTGAACAGCCGCAATTATCGCACGTTCGCTGCTTCCGATGGCCCCCAAGCTCTCGCTATCGCCGCGCAACACGGTGTGAGTTTGGATTTGATCGTCGCCGATTATAATTTGCCTGGGCCAAACGGGTTAGAAATTGCGGGCAAGATCGAGGAAGCCTCGGCGCGGAAAATACCCGTGATTATGCTGACCGGCGACATCTCGGCGGCCACGCTGCTTGAAATTGCCAATAAGGGCCATGTTCACCTTTATAAGCCGGCCGATGCGGGGACCTTGATCCACCATATCGCCGGCATGCTCACCACCAACCGCCGGGAAACCGGTGCGCCAACAGTCTTTATCGCCGACGACGACCGGGAAATCCGCGAGGCGATGCGGGATATGTTGGAGATGCATGGCTACCGCACGGAGATTTTTGCCAGCGGCTCCTCTTTTTGGGACGCTTATTCGCCCGGCCGGCGGGGGTGCTTGCTCGCCGATGCGCGGATGCCCGGCATCGGGGGGCTTGAGTTGATCGAGCGCCTAAACAAAATGCAGGCGTCCCTTCCCGTCATCATGATTACCGCCTATGGCGACATCGCCATCGCGGTCAAGGCGATGAAGGCCGGCGCCTTCGATTTTCTGCAAAAGCCGGCCAATCCGAAGGACTTGCTGGATTGCATCGAGCGTGCCCTGGTTTATTCTCCTGAACACCCCGAGCACTCTGCACTCCAGGAAACCGCAACGGCGAAAGTCGACAGCCTCACAGGCCGGCAGCGTCAAATCCTTCAGCTCGTTCTAGCCGGCCACCCAAGCAAGAACATCGCCGCGGACTTGCGGATCAGCCAACGCACCGTGGATAATCATCGCGCCGCGATTATGCGAAAAACCGAAGCGAAATCCTTGTCCGCGCTAATCAGAATTGCCCTCGCCGCCGGCTGGCTCGACGAGCCGGCGGGTGCGCCGCCGCCGCATGAGCAGATTCCGAATCTATCCTAAGCAAGCGTCATCCGGGCATAATTCTTAACGATCGGCATTGTGCGATGGCCCCTCACGCACGATACCGGTTCGTAGCCGTTTGGGGCTGGGCACTTGCTGGCTTTGGCCAAAACGGGAAGGATGGCTGGGCTGGGCGAGAGCGGGGCGCACTGCCCAGCCAGATTTTTTTGGGGAGGTATGTGCTGGCGAATAAAGAAGCGGTCTCCGGCTTAGGAGACCGCTCGATTAAGGCTTTGAAAGCCAATGCGCGCAGGAAAGTTTGTTGGGGTCAATATCCCTGGCGATAGTCTTCAATGCCGATAGCCGTGGTCGTGATGGCGGCGATGCCACCATGAGCGCCAATGACCCCGGTGTTCGTCCGCCAGAACAACGCCTGAGGCGGGTGAGGTTTGCGCAATCGATGCTGGAGCTATGGAGGCGGCTTCAACTTTTTGACCCCCGGCTGTAGAAAGCGCCGCGGCCAAACCGATTGCCGTCAAAGCGAAAAGCATTTTCTGCATATGGTATTCCATTTCTGAACACGTTTTAGTTGTGACGGTTCATTAGGAATAACCCTTGCGGGATTTTATCGTTCCAGTTTTTAGAATATTAAGCGGAACTATGGTAGACTTATTTAACGCAGCGTTTTGTGTTGGCGAAGATGAATGTCCATATCCTGCGATGGAGGTGATTATGACATACAGCGAAGAGTCTTTGGGTCAAAATGAAAAAATTATCTACGAGGCGCATTTCCATTTCTTATATTATGCCGCAGCCTGGATCTCAGCGATCTTTTGTATGGCGCTTGCCATTGGGGCTTTGGTTTACGCTACGGGCATAGCGGAGCTGGGTTTGCTATGCATCAGCGCCGCCGGCCTTGCCGTAGTGGCGTACCGGATGAAACCGATCTGGACGACGGAGATCGCCGTCACCAACCACCGGGTGGTGATTAAGCGCGGGTGGCTTACGCGCTCGACCATTGAACTTCAGTTAAAAAACATCGAGGAGGTCAATTTCCATCAAGGATTGCTTGGCCGGATCTTCAACTTCGGGAAGATCGTCATCCATGGCACAGGGGTGGACGACATGATACTCCCGAACATCGCCTGCCCCACCGATCTTGTTAAAGCGATCGAGAATGCATCCATTCCTGTGAAACAGCCGCCGCTGGCGCCTTCAGACACGCCTAGCGCATAAAAGCGGCTGCGGGCCAGCGCCGTCTCACGGGGTTAGAAATGCAGCGATCGCGTTAAGATGCTCGATGCGCTCGCAAATGATTTTGCAGCTTGCCAGCAGCGGAACGGCGAGAAGCGCGCCGGGAATGCCCCAGATCCAACCTAAGAAGATAATGGCGATGAAGACTGCCACCGGGTTCAGCAAAAGCCGCCGCCTGACGATGACCGGCACCGTGAGGTGAACGGAACTCATCAAAATAATATAGGCGGCGGGTGCAATAAGAGCCTTGCCGAGCGTATCGAAGGTGACCATCGATATGATCAAAAGCGTGGCCGCGATGGCCATCTCGCCAACGTAAGGCGCGAAACTCAAGATGACGGTGAGAGCGCCCCACAATAGCGGATCGGGAATACCGAGGAGTGCCGTAATGAGCGCAACGCCGAGGCCGAGACCGGCGTTGATAAGCAGCAGCATCACAAGATAGAACGAAATATCGCTTTCGATGCTCCTGATCGTCTCAACGGTGCGCTTTTTGTCTGCGAAGGTTGGAACAACGGACACCAGTTTTCGTAAAAAGGTATCGCCCGACGAAAGCAGGAAAAAGACGAGAACGAAGATGACCGAGAGTGCCGCCGCAAATTGCGCCGTGCCGCCAGCAACGCGCTCGGACAAGCTCACCGGCTCCAACTGAACCCTCCGCGGCGTGGCTGCGTTCTGGCGCTCCGTGGCGGAAGATAGGCGTTCTGTCGCTTGTTCGATTTGAGCGAAGGGCTTTTTGATGGAGCGCAGCATTAAATCGATTTTGCCGCCGCTTTGGGGCAGCTTCTGCAACCATTCCTGAGCGGGGCCCGACAAACTGTAGGCGCCGCCCCCGAGGATCCCCACCAGGATCGCAATCACGACGGCAGCGCTGAGAGCACGAGGTATCTTCAGCCCCTCTAACAAGCTTATGACGGGCGAGAGAAGCATGGTGATAAGCACCGCCAGCGTCAGTGGAATTAGAACGGGCGATGACACATAAACCGTATAAACCGACAGCAAAACCAATATCACGGTTAGCACGTGAAGCAGCCGGCGTGCGATCTGGACCAAAGGTTCGGGTGTGCCGGGAGCCTCTTCCGTCTCCGGCGCGGGTGCTACTGAATCGCCTTGAGGCTTGATTGGCAGGATTTCCAACACCTTACCCCCTCGACATTCGCGCTGCGGCTTGAGACGGCACCGGCTCTTGGCCATGTGTCGTCTCCCTTTAGTGCGGGTATTCCAGAAGCACGCGACTTATCGATCCGTTTTCTGACTATTAGGGAGTCTCGATTCTAATAGCCAGAGGAGGCCTCGCGTGGATTTGGCCAAGCTCGCGCGGAGACCGGCCCGGTCAGCTTCCCTGTTTACCCTTTTGCGCTGCCGCAGTCACGATGGCGCCAAGCTCCTGGGCCTGAAGCGCATAGGCGTGCATCTGCAATTGCGCGTGCCTGCTTTGGATTTGCAGCACCTCTTGCAGGTCCTTTGCCCTGGCGAGCTCGTTGGCCAATGAGAAACCAGCATCGAGATTTTGCTGAGTAAACCGCATCGCCCGCTCCTGAGCCTCGTTTATTCCAGCCGCCACCGGATTCGATGGGATTATCGCTTTCATCATCTCCTGGGCTTTGTTGGCCGCTTCCATGAGTTGATTATAGGCAGCGTGAGCTTGATCGATGTTTTGGACCGTGAGGTCGCGTATCTCTTGCGGGATGCCCGGTTGCTTATTCTCGGCCATGGGTTTCCTCCTTGATGCAGCGCTCTGGATGAGCGGCTATATAGGCTGGTATAATAGCCCCTTTGTTTTTATTTAGCGTCAAAATCCGGGGGTAGCTGCCCAATCTGAGAGGGCCATGTTTAGGCGGTTCCCAAAATGGGCAGAGCACGTTGAACTCGCAGGCACCCCAAGCAGAGTTTCCAAAAGGTGGTCACCGATTTTGGGATAAGAATCGACGAAAAAATGTACCCTAAGCAAACATTCGTTGGGTGGGCGGCGAATGTCTGCTTAGAACCAGCGCCTCCGGCCATAATAGCCGCCGCCAAGCAACAAAAACACGATGACGATGAGCAAGAGTGTCGTGGTGTCCATAGCGATCTCCTAGCGTTAGTAGTATGAGCTGCAGGAACCATAAAAACCTGGCACAAAGCGCTGGCCCTACGAATGGAGTGTTTGCCTCAACTCGCCGGCGATGCCGGTTTCATGAATGTGCCGATATACTTGTGAAGTATATGGCGCTCTTGAAGCTTGGAAAAAAGGTTCGGAATATACTCATTTTGTGTTGGCCAGGTTTGCCTCGTACCCCCCAAGGTCACGCTTGGAATAATCGATCACTGCGTACTTTCCGAGTTTAACCAGCACCGTTCCACGTCCATAGATTAGGTTTGTGATCAATAATTTTAGGAGTTCAAATTATGATACGCAAGCTAACGCTCGCTACCGCGCTTACCGCCGCAATCGCATTCCCCGCAATGGCTCAGGACGTCAAAGCTCCCGCCATGGGAACGCCCGCCACGGCGACGAACGCGGCCCCGGCCCGAAAAGCCGGCGCACTGTCACTTACCTCGCAGGAGGCTCAAGCGTGGATCGGTAAGCCCGTCTACAGCAGTGATGGAACGAAATTAGGGGAAGTCGCAACCTTTCAGCGTGCCTCTGACAACAAGGTTACCGGGATGTTTGCCGATATCGGCGGCTACCTGGGCCTGGGCGAGCATCGGATAATGTTGGCACCCGCCCAGATTAGCCTGAAAACGGACCGCGTTGTTCTTGACGTGACGGCGGCACAGGCGAAGGAACTTCCGAAAGTCGTGAAATAAGTATCCAACATTTTGGGCGAGGGCACTCGGCATACGCGAGCGCCACGCGCCTAAAACATAAGCACTCATTGTCACCCCCCCTCGGCAATGAGGCTTAAGCGATCGCGCGTTGAGCGCGATCGCCGTATTAGCAGTGCGAAGTGTGTATGGAGATATTAAAATGCGCATATGTTCGATCTTCATTTGCTCGCTGGGATTTGCGGCGATTATCCCTTCCATCGCATTGGCGTTGGGTGGAGTCACCTGCACGAGCGGCACGTCGTATTACTGCGCCAACTACTGTTCGCAATGCAGTCCGCTTGGCGGTTTTTCGTGTACGGGTGAGGTTTGCTATATGCCAAAGGGCGTTGACAGCGGTGTGCTTCATTGGCGCCTGCGCATAAAAAATTAGGTGCCGCCGCAAGGCAGAAAATTGCGTTATTTGCGTTCTGAGCTTTAGCGCATTAGCAGCCAGAATCCCGGCCGTTCCGCCCGCACCTCGTCATCGCGAGGTGGCCTTGGCGGGCGCGGGTGTCCCAAAGCAACCGCGCAAAACAGATGCCGATTTCGCTCCGGTTAATGGAGTGTTTCTTTCGCCTACCGCTGCGATATGCTTAATGCGAGCATGGTTAATGGCGGATCTTCCTATTTTTCGCCCGCCACTTTTTGCGAATCTTTTCGCGTTTTTGCCCCGATTCTGCGATTCCAAAATCCGTTTAAATATACGCGCAGCTTTCCGATTAACCAATCGCGTGGTGCCCCGGGAAAGAGTCCCATGCGATTCGTAACGCACTGATAATACAAAAGAATTTAGCGTACTTTCCCAAACCTTGAGTCAGGTTTGGGAATTTTCGTTCACCGCTTGTTTCCCAAGCCTTCCGATCGCCGACTGTGCCAAGCGCTTCTGATCAGCGGCCTTCGTGTAGCGCGCGACTTCTTCGAGCGTCGTGTGCCCGGTTACAGCTGCGATCTCATTCGCCGAACATCCCGCCTCAGCAAGCCGGCGCGCGGCTGCCTTCCGCAAGCCATGCGTCACGCAACGCTCAGGCAATCCGGCAAGAGCGATCCGCGCCGCCATGTAATTGCTGAACCCCTTCGACGTGAACGGCTTCCGGAAGCTTGTCGTCAGCATCACAAGGTTCGTCTTGGGCCAAGCATCGAGGATTCGGGCCAACTCCTGGTGAAGCGGTATCCAGAGCTTCGCGCCGGTCTTGCCTTGCACCACGCGAATGACGGCGTTCTCGACATCCTGCCACGACATCGCCTTGACGTCGGATGCTCGCTGACCGGTATAGAGGAGAAGCGCGAACGCGGTTCGCTCGCGGGTTCCTATGGCCCAGCAGCGCTCATAGGCGGCGATTTCCTCGTCGGTCCAGGTATGGAACTCCCCGTCAGCGAACTTCTTGATGCGCACCGTCGGATCGTCTTTACGCCAGCCATTGTCGATGGCGAAATGCACAAGGATTTTGATTTTCTTCAGCGCATCGTTCGCCGCACCCGGCGTCGCCGCCCGCTTCGCCACCATGTTCTGCACATGCTGGCGCGTCATTTGGCTAACCAGCCTATGGCCGATATTCTCCTCGCGGATCAAGCGCTCGATCACGTGCCGGTACGCCCGCCGCGACGATTCTGCCAGACGGAGGAAATCTGCGCTCGCGAAATAATCCTGAACCAGCCGATCGAACGTTCCCGGCTGTCCGCGTGTGCGTTCTTCTTTTTTGAGCGGCGTGTCTTCAAGAGCTTTTTGATAGGCGACCATGAAGGGGGCCGTTCCAGGCTTCCCTGGCAAAGGCACGCGAAGCCCCTTGCCTTTCCGGAAGTAGAAACGCAACCGGCCATGGCGATCCTTGAATCCGTCCACATACTTCAACTTGACCGTTGTCACTGGTAATCAGCCCAACTATCGGTTTCCTCGGACTGGAAGATCGGCTCGGCATCACCGCCTTCGCGCGGCAGCGCTTTAAAGGCAAGGTCCAGCTCTTCCACATCCCAAATGCGCCGTTCGCCAATCCGGCGCGGCCGTGGCATGCGGCCAGCGCTGACCAGTTTCCGAAAAAACGATGGCGACAATGAGAGGTAGACCGCCGCCTCGTTTTCATCGAGACCGCGCCGGATAGGTAACCTGCCCGCAATGACCGCCTTGGAAGACATGGTCAGCTCCGTTCCGTCGCTTTCAATCCGTACCTAACTTCACTCCATGCCGCTGCAGCGTCTCGAGCCGCTCGGCCACCATGTCCTCGAACAAAGCGGCCTTGCTGATACCTTGCGCTTCCGCAAGCGCCGCAAAGGCGGCTGAGCAATCTTCGCTGACCTTGATGTTTTGCTGGTGGGTGCGCCTGACAGGTTCCGCAGGTTGCGCCTCAATCACGACCGGCAGCTTCGGCTTCCGCTTCAAAAGAGACAGCATGGCTATTCGTCTCCGTATTTCTCGATGTAGGCCGCCTTCATGTCGTCCAGCAGCGCGGCCATCGTCTTGTCCCTGACCTTCGCCTGCTTCCTGATCCAGTCCCTGAACTCGGGCGAGACGACCGTCGCGAATTGCTCGGTCCGGCCGGTCCTTCTCGCGCTGCGCCCATCCACGCTGCGGGCAGCGCCATAACCCACACGGCCCAGCCCCTCCTCGGGAAGCGGCGGTCTCGCGAACATCGGCTGCTTTGCGATCTTCTCGAAATTACTCTTGGTCATCGCCCGCGCCCTCCCTTGTCGCGCTCGCGTTCCGCCTTTTTGGATTTTGCTTCGGCTTCACGGATAAGCTTCTTGCCGGCTTCCAGCACGGCGCCGGCGATGCCGTTCACCAGCACGAAGGCTTCGCCGTTGAGCGCGTCCTCCCCCGTTTCGGTGATCGCTTTGCCCTGAAGAAGCGCAATTTCGTACCCCTTCAGATCGCGCACAAAACCGGGCAGCGCCTTGAAGCCAACCTCGGCGAGATATGCTCTGGCGTCTTGATCATCTTGCGCGGCCGTTGCATCCCTGAGCGCGTTCAGAGCTACCCCGAAGCGATAATCGGCAATGCCTTCGGCGCGCAGCGCATGCAAGAGCCGCACGGTTTCCGAGAGATCATCCATCCGGTTGGCGCGCGACGGGATTACGCAGAAGGTCGACCAGTGCGCCATCTTCAGGCTCTCGCGATCGGCCCAGCCCGGCGCATCGATGACCAGCACGTCGGAACGGTCGGCCATCTCGTAGGCGAGGCGAGGCGTCGCAACCTCGACGCGGATTTCAGGCAGGAGGCCATTCGCCTTGCGATGATCGGCCCAATGTTTCGAGGTGCGTTGCACATCGTCGAGATCGGCGATCAGCACCGAGGCCCCTGCCCGCGCTGCTTCGACCGCGTAAGCACGGGCCAGCACCGATTTGCCCGTCCCGCCTTTGCCATTTATGAAGGGCACGACATAGCCCATGGTTTTCATTCCCTTGCTTCGATTTTCTCATTGAACTCAAAAACTAACTCCGGTTGATACGCGGCACGCGCCGGGGAACCGGCCCGGCGTTCTCTTTCACCGGGGCGCGCAGGAGCCTGACCCCGAAAACATCCCTTACGGCAGCGTCCTCGATCACCGTCACCCCCCTGCTCCGAGGGGCGTCGGGAGAACCCGCAGTGCGGATGTGTCCCGTTGCGAAAAAGAGGCCAAGAGCGGCGCCTACCTCGACCAGCAGGGCGAGGAAGAGCATGAGTGCGCGCTCGACTTTGGCAGCTGGTACGCCGAGAAAACGCGCGAGCACGGCTGCCTGATTATCTGCCTCACGGCCGACGCCCTGTTCTTCAAGCTGCCGGCTTTGGCCCTTGAATCCGGTAATATGCTCTTCCAATCGCTCTGCTTCGCTCGCGCGAGCGGCTTCTGCCTTCAGTTCGAAATAGCCCTTGCAGAAAGAGCGTGAGGCGTCGGCTGTCGCGTCCGCGCAGGATTTTGAGGATTGCCAGCGGCGGTCTTGTTCGAGACCGTGCAGAGATTCCTGAAGGACGGCGAAAGGCCGGAAAGGAGGAAGGGCTTTAAGCTTCGCCCCAACTTCTTCGATCTCCTGCTTGAGGCCGGCAAGCTTGGCCGCGGCAAGCGCCCGGTCTTCGCTCAGGCTGCCGCGGTTTTTGGCGGCAAAGCCCACCGCTGACGAAAGCGAGAACGCGGCGAAGGCGAGAAACACCGGCACGCCAAGAAAGATGTAAAGCGTGCGCCGTTCGCGATAGGCCCAGAGCAAGAGCGTGGGAAGAAGGGCAAGGAACGCCGAAACGGCGACGCTGACCGCTCCCAGAATTTGTTGTTCGAATTCACTCTTGCCGAGCGAGGTCATGAAGACCCAGTTCATCAGGCCCGACGCCACAATCAGCGTCAACGCCGCGCCTGCACTCATCACCACCACCAAGAACCGCATCCGCCAATCCTGACCCTTGGCATTGCACCTTCGCTAACGGTAGCACCAAGATCGCGCAAGTTCTAGAATCAAGAATACTCTAGGGGCTATTTTTTTCGGCACCGTCAGGTGTCGCTTTCAAAGGGACTCCAGCCAGCAGTGAGATGGATCCCTTAAGACCGAAAGGAGAAAGTGGATGGGCTGACGAAGATGGTCTTCTGCTGAATGCTGAGCGGGAGTGGTACGAACCACCTGCCACCGGAGCGCCCTGCCGCTTGTCTCAAGGATGGATCTCTTCAGCGCGACGCTGCGATCCAGCCTGTACTGTCCACAGCCTTCTTAGACGAAGACCCGGACTTACCGCCCGAATCATGTCAGGCATCGCTTGATGTCGATGATCGATGCGGAACAGGTGGACCTGGGCATCGGCGTGGGAGCCGCGCCCGGTCAGTATCTTGGCTACGGGTTGCAGCCCGTTCGCATGTGCGCTCGTCTTCTGCAAGCGAAAGACGGCGACTATGTCTCGACAGAGCGCCTGGATGACGTCGCCGTTCACTATGCTGACGGCATGTTCCTCTTGGAGCAAACAAAAAGCGCGTTGAGCCAAAACCCTGTATCCGATTGGGCAATCGATCTCTGGAAGACATTTGCTAACTGGATCAAGACCACAACAAAGCTTGGACTCGACCCAGCAACCACCTTTTATGTTCTGTATGTTGCTCCAGCGAAAGCGGGGCAACGAGTCAGCGCCCTGCATCAGGCGCGCAGCAAGCAGCAAGTAGATGATATCATCGAAACTGTCCGAGCCGACCTCGCGTCGCGTCCAACTGCCCCCGCTTGCGCCGAACACCTCAAAATCGTTCTCGATGCGGACCCGGCAATGCGAGCGGCGATCGTAGCGAATTTTTCCCTCATTAGCCAAGACCATCCTTTGGAAGAGATTCGTAATCATCTTGCATCGACAGTCTCGCCGGCAGTCTTAGACGACATATGTGCCGCAGCGATTGGCTTGGTGAAGACTGCGGCCGATGAGCTTTTGCAGGCCAAGCAGCCGGCAAAGATCGCAGTGTCTGACTTCCGCACCCGTCTGCGCACCATCGTCAAGCGCCAGGATCGTGATCATGTCCTAAACAGTGTCGCGTCATTGCCGGATCGCGCTGCCATTGATGCGGAGGTGCGCCGCCGAACGTACATCCGGCAGCTGGAGTTGATCGAATGCGACAGCGACGAAAAGCTTCGAGCTGCATCCGATTTTCTACGGGCTTCAGCAGACCGTACAATTTGGAGCGACCGGGGGCAGGTCGATGAGACCTCGCTCGCCGAATTCGACGGCCGCCTCGAGCGGCGTTGGATCAGCACCAAACGGTCGGTTTCCATTCAGGCCAAGGGGCTCCCCGAAACCGAGGCAGGCCAGCTCCTGCTGGCTGAAACGCTGAAAAGCGGCGCCGGGGATCGTTTGCAGGGCTTGGACGTCCCGCCCCATTTCCCCCCAGGCTCCATGCATACCCTCGCGGACCAAAAGACTATCGGCTGGCATCCGCGATACGAAGATTTGTTGAACAGCTCGGATGGAGGAGCACCCGATGCCTAACTCGGCGACCGTGGCAATGCCTTCGAGTGCTCCCGAATTTCTATTGAATGAAGCCCAGCTCGTACAAAACACGGCACTTGGGGGCGTCTTGGTATGGCAGTTTGTCCGCGCCTTCGCCGACAATGCCGACCGTGGTTGTCAGCTGCCCCTGTGCTTTATCGTTCTGCCAATCCTCTTTCACCACGAAACGAGAGGCGCGGCAGAAAGCACATCCTCAGCGTCGCCGCTGTCCAAATTTGTGGAGAAATTCGAACGCAATCGGGAGCAATTGCTTGCGCTACACGATCGCATGCTCGCCCTGCGATCTCTGACGCTAAGATCCGTCCAACTCGCATGCAATCGAGGGCTGATCGTGATCGAGACCAACGAGGCGACTGTAATGCCACTGCGTTCGGCAGCATTGCCGGACAGACAGAAGCCCGAGCGTCTCCGAAAAATGTTGCGGGCTGCTGAAAAACTCGGCATTTGGGCCGCCCCGCACCCGATTTCCAACATCTCCAGTACGCTACGGGTATTCTTCTGATGAAGCTCGATATTCTCGAAATCATATTGTGGTCTAGAGGCAGTCATCCGCCGCGCCGCGTGAAATTTAAACCCGGCAAAGTCAATGTTATCAGCGGCAATTCCAAGACAGGCAAGTCTGCCATCGTCCCCATCATAGATTATTGTCTCGGCGCAGATCACTGTGCCATCCCGACCGGAACGATACGGGACGCTTGCGCGTGGTTCGGTCTCATCGTTGATACTGCCGAAGGTAAGAAACTGATCGCTCGCCGCGAGCCGGGTGGGCAACAGTCGACCGATCACATGTACGTGCTGGATGAGGACGCGCTCTGCACGTCCGATCAGATCGACGAGATTCTGCATACCTGATCGGATTGGCGCGCACAACTACACAGCTGGTCAACTCCGAGCTCTTCTCAATCGAATGGCCGGCACCTCAAACCTAGAGCTTGAGCCCGATAGTCAGGCCATTGGTGCACGCCGACCCAGTATCCGCGACTTCATGGCTTTTGTTTTTCAGCCGCAGAACGTCGTCGCCAACCCAGATGTTTTCTTTTTTAAGGCCGACACCACTGAGCACCGAGAGAAATTGAAATCGATTTTTCCCTATGTGCTCGGTGCACTCGACGCCCAAACGCTAATCAACCGCGCAAGACTTGATCGCCTGTCAAAGGAACTTAGCCGGAAGGAGCGAGAGCTCCGGAATGTACAGAGTGTCTCTGCGCGATGGCAAAGCGAGGCCCGCTCCTGGCTGGACCGCGCCCGCGAGCTCGGTCTCGTGGCGAAGGATCTCGCCGCCCCAGCCGATTGGCCAGCACTCGTGGACCTCCTTCGCGAATTAGCATCGCGATCCTTCGATGATGCCAAGCCTAGCGCCGAAGCTATCGATCAATCCCTCCAGCAAACCCTACAACTTGTCGACGAGGAGCGTCAGCTTGCAGGTGAAATGTCTGAGCTCCGACAACGGTACAATCAACTCACGACGCTCCGGGACACCTCCGAAGCCCATGGTGCCGCCCTCAGAATACAGAAGGATCGGTTGTCGCTTTCAACCTGGCTGAAGGGGTTGCCGGTCCGCGAGAGTCTTCATCCATTCATAGACCCTCGCCTCAGCCCATCGGCAGAACTCGATATGCTCTGCGAGGCGCTGGCCCGCATCGAGGCAGAGGCGCTTCGGCGGCCAGCTTCGGCAGAAACAGTAGACAAAGAAATCACTCGCCTTCAAGGATTGCTCAGCAGCAAGCTGGAAGACCTCCAGGCATTGAGATCCCGTCTACAAGCTAGCCAAGGTTTACGCAAATCGACTGGGTCGGCGTACTCAATCACGAACATCGAGAGATTTCTCGGGCAGCTTGAGAATGCCCTCGAAATCTATGAAAAGATCGGTTCTGACAGCGACTTGGCCGTGGAAGTCGACAATCTCCGGCAGCAAGTCGGTGACCTTCAGCAGCGCGTCTCTGAGCAGCAGATTCGACGCAGGACTGAGAATGCCCTTCAAATTGTTCAAGGCATGGCGGCAGAGATCATTCCTAAGCTCGACTGCGAGTTTGTGGGAATGCCCATTGAGATTCTCGATTGCCAACCTGTCTATCCGGGTTGTCGGGCCAGAGAGAAAGGACTGGCTCTGGGAAATCGGCAGCGGAGCGAATTGGCTTTCATACCATATCGCCGTAACCACTGCGCTTCAGCGCTACTTCATGCAGACACTGTCTCATCCCGTTCCGCACCTTCTCGTCTACGATCAGCCGAGCCAAGTCTATTTTCCGCGGAAGCTCGCTGAGGAAGGCCGCGCCGACAAAGAGGAGCAAACGAGCACTCCTGCCCCAAAAGACAAGCTTCCTGACAAGGATGTCGAAGCCGTCCGAAAGGTGTTCATGGCGCTGGCTGATGAGGTCAAGACCGCCACGTCGAACCTTCAGGTCATCGTGCTCGACCACGCAGCGGAGGAGGTGTGGGGCGTTGTCGAAAACGTTCATCCGGTCGAGCATTGGCGGGACGGGAAGAAGCTTGTTCCGCCGGAATGGATCGCCAATAAAACCACTGAGTAGACTGCGGCCGATTGGTTTCAAGATGCCACCCGTTCGCTAAGGTCAGCCCGCGCCGTACCTCTTTCGGAATGCTGAAGGCGAGCCGACTTCTGCTTGTCAAGGTCATGAGGTATTTCGTTCGAAATTATTGAACAGCGAACTGCGGCTATCGACCGATATTCTCCGCTCAATATATCAAGGCTTGGCAGTGCGTATGGACAGGTTTGGCGACAGCCATTCCCGCAGTTTCGACCATCTTTTTCGCTCCGAGACGTTACGGACGGCAATGGCGACCGCCTTCTTCTGCCCGGCAATCACGACGAGCCGCTTACCACGCGTGAGGCCGGTGTAAAGCAGATTTCGCTGCAACATGGCGTAATGCTGCGTCATGACCGGCAGGATCACGGCTGGATATTCGGAGCCTTGCGCCTTGTGGATGGTGATCGCATAGGCAAGCACCAAATTGTCGAGCTCGCCGCTCTCATAGACGACCTCGCGGCCGTCGAAACTGACGAAGACCTGTCCTTCTTCGGTGTCGATCTTGGTTATGAACCCCGTATCGCCGTTGTAAACTTCCTTGTCGTAGTCGTTCTCGATCTGCATCACCTTGTCTTTAGGCGCAAAGGTCGAGCCGAATTTCTCGATCTTGTCCACGCCGGGCGGGTTCAGCGCTTTCTGCAGCTCGATGTTGAGCGAACGCGCACCAATTCCGCCCCGGTTCATGGGGCACAGCACCTGGATGTCACGGATCGGATCGAGACCGAAGCGTTTGGGGATGCGCTCGCGCACGAGTTCCAGGATCACCGCAATGGCCTTCTCGGGCTCGCTTGCCTCGATGAAATAGTAATCGCTGTCGCCCTCGGGCTTTGCAAAATCCGGCAGCTCGCCTTTGTTGATGCGGTGAGCCATGGTGACGATCCGGCTTTGCGCCGCCTTCCGCGCGCCTGAAATAAACCGCCGCAATCGCCCACGCGTTTATACCGACAGCTTCGCTTCGAACTTGGCGAGCTGTTCATCATCGACGCCACCCACACGCTTCGCCAGCTCCAATATGCGCCCCCTGGTATTCGGGAAGGCGATCAGCCGCCGCGCTGTCAAACATTTGGGCAATTGAAGCCACGCCGGTGGAGCGGGCCAATGCGAATTTCCTCACCAAACGTTCGGTTCGATGGCAGATCGGCCAAATGATCGGCCAAAACGGCTAGCTTGTTTGCAATTCTCCGTTTATACTCAGACTCTTATGAAAAACGAAAATCGGCCAAAATCTCCTCCTGCGCTCGAAAGCGTTCAGCGCATCGAGCCCGCCCGTCTTGAGGAGGCTCCCGAAGCTATTTCCAATCTGGTCGCGGAAATCGCCGCGGCATCGGCAAAACTCGGCCACAGCTTGCATCCCCGCACCGCGGCGAATCTCGCCAGCCTAGTGCGCATCATGAATACCTATTACAGCAATCTCATCGAAGGCCACAACACCCGCCCAAAGGACATCGAGCGCGCGCTTGCTGGGCAATTCGATACGGACCTGGCGCGCCGCAATTTGCAAATCGAGGCCGCCGCGCATGTGCACGTCCAGGCCGAAGTCGATCGAATGGCGGCGAGCGCAGCGCTTCCCGATCCGGCTTCTTCCGATTTCCTCCGCTGGCTTCACCGCGAATTCTATCATGACGCCCCGCCGGAAATGTTGCATCTACGCGGTGAAACCCGCGAAATCGTGATGGAGCCCGGCGAGTGGCGCTCGCGGCCCGAACACGACGTTGCCGTCGGCAGGCATCAACCGCCGTCGAGCCATCGCGTGGCCGATTTCATGGTCTATTTTGCCGAACGCTACCGCTTCGAACGCATGGGAAAAGCGGCGCGGATCATGGCCATCCCCGCCGCCCATCACCGCATGAATTACATCCACCCCTTTCCCGACGGCAATGGCCGGGTGAGCCGCCTTATGAGCCATGCAATGGCGCAGGCCGCAGGCATCGGCGCCCACGGACTTTGGTCGATCTCGCGCGGACTTGCCCGCGGCCTTAAGAGCCGCAAGGAGTACCCCCAGCACATGGATCACGCGGATATGCCCCGTCAGGGCGACCTCGACGGCAGGGGCAATCTTTCGCTGCGGGCGCTGATCGAATTTTCGGAATGGTTCCTGGAGGTCTGCCTCGACCAGATCACCTTCATGTCGGGCTTGTTCGAACTCGATACCTTGGGGCGGCGCCTTCGCCTTTATGTCGAACGAAACGAGCGGCTCAAGCCCCAAGCGGCACGTCTGCTGGAGGAAGCCCTGATCCGGGGCGAGTTTGAACGCGGAGAGGCACCGCGCATCACGGGCCTGCCCGAGCGAAGCGCGCGCCGCATTTTCAACGATGTGCTCGCCGCCGGACTTCTGGCATCGGAGACACCCAAGGGCCCGGTATCGCTACGCTTTCCAGTCGATGCCCTGGACCTCCTCTTTCCTCGTCTTTTTCCGGAAACCTAATGGCTCCTTGCTGCAGCCAGCGCCGCATCCATTCCCGACGATCAGCTCCTTGTCTCTGTCCACCAACTCATGGAAACATCGTTTTTCACGGAGGCTCGCACAGAGTCATCGTTTTTCACCAACCGTCATCGCTTTTCATAAGCAGCTTCCCAAATCCCTGCTTTTCCCGGCCAGCCGGCTTTTTTCACGAGAGTCTGGCTTCCAGCGCCTGCCTCGCCGACAGGCTATGCCGCGCTGATTGACGTCCACGACCTCAAAATCCCCCTGCCCCGCGTTCTGACCGCCATATCGCCGCAAAACAAATCCGCGGCATCGACAGAGTGGTGCATGCTGCCCGCGCGGCACTCCCCAGGCTTCCTTCTAAGTCCTAAAATAGCCGCCTTTGGTATCGCCGGAACCATGGCTACATGCGGCAAAATCGCATCACCATCCATTGCAAGTTCAATTCCCAAGGCAGATAGCTTTAACTATTCTCTGCAATACACGATAATCAGTACAGACGAAGCTTGCTGCGTTTCTTTGTAGTTCGAGCTCCTCCGTCTTCCCCAATACCAAGGAATTTTATCGTGAACAACGAACTCGATCTAACCGGTTTGACGGTCGATATCGTATCGGCCTACGTGACCAACAATGTCATCACTGCGGAGAACCTCCCTGAATTTATCGGCTCAGTCCGCGCAGCCTTGAACAAAGCCACGATACAGGGAGTTGAAGCTCCGAAGGAGGAGCTTAAACCCGCCGTGCCAATCAAGAAATCGGTGACGCCGGAGCACATCGTTTGCCTCGAGGACGGCAAAAAGTTCAAATCCCTGAAGCGGCACTTGCAGAGCCATTACGGCCTGTCGCCCGAAGAATACCGGGAGAAATGGGGCCTGGCGCGCGATTATCCGATGGTGGCTCCTGCCTATGCGGCGGCGCGTTCGCATCTTGCGAGAACCATGGGATTGGGTCGCCCCAAAGATGCGAAAGCTGCCGCCGAGGCCGCAGCGAAAGCGCCCAAGGCAGCTGCCAAAAAGCCCGCAGCCAAGGCAGCGCGCAAATAGCATAGCAGCGGCGGGGACTGCACACCCCTGCCCCTCACACCACGCTATTTTTCCCAGGATGGAGTTGCGCCGCCAAGCTCCTCAAGCGCCGGGATCGCCTTAGCCGGCGCACCGATCCACGCCTCGAATTGCCCCCAGTCCTTGGCCGGAATGGCGACGATCATGCGGCCCAGCACGTCGGCCTCCGCAGCCGCTTCCAGAATAGCCCGTTCGTCGGGATTGAGCCGAACGCTGAGTACCGATGTTGTGGTCGTATCCTTCATGTGTATGACAATAGCACACACGCAGAAAAATTAATGCTCGTAACGCCAGCCGGAAATATCCGACATCAGCCGTTTGCCGGATATATCCGGCATGCACCGGCGCAACCGCTCGACGGAAGAAAGCCGTTTGGTGGCCCGGATATTACGGCGCAGCTTTCCTCTTTGTATAGCTTCCCACCCAACTGAGGAACCGCGCATCCTCGTTATGCGCGGGTTCTTCCAGACTCTTGGCCCAGGCGATGTAGGTGTTTTCCAGCCAATAGGCATCCATGCCGGGCGCGATCTCCCGTGCCCGCTCGATCGCTTTGGAGCTGATAAAGATCTTTTTTGCCTCGGGTGAAACAGCACCCGGCGCAGCCGGTTCGGGCGCTATTGTCACCGGGCTCGGCCTCTCGGCATTGGCCCCGTCCCCTGCCCGCCGCCAGAACACGACGAGATCGCCGTCGAGCTCAACGCGATATTCGGGTAAGCGCTCGGCCGCCGCCGTCTCGCGCATATGCCGCACAAAATGTTTGCGCTCCTGCTTCGACCCGCATTTCTTCTGGAGCTTGTCGATACCGATACGCCACTTCTCCTTCGAGCCGCAATGCTTACGCGCCAGCTCATAGAGACGGCGATCGAGCGGACTTCTGAGACGAAAATAATCCCGGTCGATCGTTAACACTTCTGCGGAGTCGATCGCGCGGAACAGCCATTCGCTCAGCGTTATCTCGAGATAACGGAGCCGATCGGCGTGCATACTTCCTTTTCGATTATACTCGAAAGAACTAATCAGCGCGAAGCCGCTTACCGTTGCCTCCTCCCCCGTTTCAATCGTAGTCTTTATGACCGTTCCGGCGAGCCGTTCGAGTGAAGCTTCGAGCCGTTCATAGCCAAGATTGTTCGTTGGCTTGTTGGTCGAGACCAAAAGATCATGGGTAGTAAGGCGCACCTTAGGCCCGATCGGTTTACCGGCATTCTTCAAGTGCATCAGCTTCGAGATGCAGTAGATCAAAACGTCTTTGTCGAAAACCGACGGCAGGCCGCGGACACCAGGAATGATCTCGATCTTGGTGCCGTCATGCTCATACGAAAGCGCGCGCGTATCGGGCTTGGTCGATAGAGAAAAAACCGGATGCTCCATCGAGCCGATGTCGGAGCGCAGCGTGACGTCGAAAACATCGAGCACAAAAAAATCGCGTACCGGATGACGCTCAGGAAGAAGAGAACTCATAGCCAAGGCTAGCAACCAGTTCTCTGATTCGCCAAGCGATTCGCACTATCAGCAACGCCATCGCACTATCGCCGACTCTTTCGCACTTTCGCGCCCAACTTCGCACCTTTGGCAACCGCTTCGCACTTTCGGCAACCTTCAAGCCCTCTCCATTACGAGGAGCTATCTTCGCACCTTTGACAACCGATTCGCACTTTCAGCGACCGCTTCGCACTTTTGCCGACTACTTCGCACCTTCGCCAACCACTTCGCACTTTCAACGACCGCTTCGCATGTTTGCCAACAGCGCCTCCCTGCCCGGTTGAGGTCTGGCGCTATCGATGATCGCGTATCCTCTATAAGAGGCTGATTATAAATAAGATATATGACTTACACACAAACTTATCCACAGGCCGCTTCGCACCTTTGCCAACCGTTCCGCACTTCCGGCAACCAATATTCGCACTTTTGGAGTCCTTCGTTTCGCACCTTTGCCTACCGATCATCGCACTTTTGGCGACGCGTCTCCCCATTAACTATCTGACTGAAAACGATAATTCAGCCCACTTTTGCCCCGTAACTATCTAACTTAACTTATAACTTTTTTAACTCAGGAAAGAGGATTATTTGAAGAATTAGAAAAAAGATAAAAACGCACAAGAGCCAACAACCGTGGAGCGGCTAGATAGTCGAACTCTTTGCTATAGCAGTTCCCGAGCCCCCTGCCCCGCTTCGCTCGGTTCACGTGGTTCAGACTAAGAAGCTGTCTCGGATCACGCTCTCTTTCCGGTTTATCCTCATGGACAATAAAGCCAGAGACTCAGCGAAGCCGCCATGTAAGATATCCAATCTTTGACTAATTAAAATTCCTTTCGGCAATAAGGGCAATTGGGTAATTGCCTCAAAGGGCAATGGCGTAAATGTACATGCGGCCAAAAGAGAACATATAGGAGGTCCAAGCTGTAATCATGAGCGGACGGTCAGGAGGCCAAGTGCTTATTGGGCCAATAGGCCATATGCGTATATAGGCAATAGCCCAAAATCCCATTTGGGTAATTGACCGCATGAGCGAAGACTTTTCAAAATCAATATAGCATGCGAAAGAAGCTAATCGTGACGAAGCTAACATGGGCAATAGCCCAATGGGGTAAAGAAACAAATGCGCTCGCGGCCAAGAGCGCAAATGGTCATTTGGGTAATAGGGTAATGTACTTAAGTATTCTTCTTGCTTCGTGCCGAAGATATAGCCTAGATTCAGCAAACGAGTTTTCTGTTTGCGCAAGAGGCCAAGGATGCACTTGTGCATTTGCCTAAATCACTACGGGGCCAATTGATGATTATCGCATTTGCGTCCTCAAAAGGCGGCGTCGGCAAGTCGACGATCTGCGCGGCGATCGGAGCGCGCCTCGCTCAAAGAGGCGAAGAGGTTCTGATTCTCGATCTCGATCAGAACCGCACCGTCGAGCGCTGGGGGCGCAAGGCCAATATCAAAGGTCTCACCGTCAAAGCTATCGAACGCGATAGCTTCACGACGGTGATTCGCGAAGCCGCAGTCACAAACACCGTCGATCACATCCTCATCGATCTCGCTGGCACACGCGAGGCCACCGTCCTGAAAGCCATTGCGCGCTCCGACCTTGTGGTGATCCCCGCGCAAGCCTCCGAGCCCGATCTGCGCGAAGCGCTGGTCGTCGTCTCCGACATCAAGGATGTGGGGGAAGAGAAAGGGGCCCCGATCCCCTATCGCCTGCTTCTCACCAAGATGCCTGCCCTGCGCACCCGGGTCACCGACTTCGCCTATCAGGAACTGGCGCGGCAGAGCTTACCGATTTTCCGGACCGTCATGGTCGAACGCGTCGCTTACAGGGAAATGTTCTTAACTGGATTTCCACCTGACCCCACAAGCGGGGCAGGGGCCGAAATCGCGGCGCTTGCGACCGAGATGGAAGATATCGTCAAAGCCGCGCGAGGTCAGAATGCTTCGCGTCTGGCGGCAGGGTAGGGGAGTCTCCAATGACAACATCAAAAATCGCACGTCCCGCCTTCCAATCCATCGAACTCGATCCGATCGACGCGCGGCTTGAGGCCAGAGCTGCCGAGAGGGGCATCCCCACGCTCGTCACGCCGAAAGCCGAGCAGCCTCTGGAAGTCCAGCCGCCAGCAACCGCGAGCGCTTCCGAAGTTCCGGCGCCGCGCAAAGGGGGTAGAGGATATTCCACCCTAGCGACGCCGCGCTCGCGCATGAAGGGTCTCAAAGTCGAACTGCCCGACTATGTTTGGGTCGCGCTCAAGAAGCGGGCTGCCGAGGAAATGGTCTCGCTCCGGCACGTGATCATGACCGCCTTGCGCGAGAAAGGGATTCCCATCAACGACGCCGATATGGTCGAAGACGGACGGCGCTTCCGCGACTGAGCATCAGGCCCAGTTGGGCAAATGGGTATTTGGGTCTTTGCCCTGCGGATATCATGGGTTCGAGTACGAACAGAAGCATTCATGACCAACGATCCCGTCCTCATCGCCTATGCCGCAAGCCGTGGCCGCAATAGCCGTGTCCGCTATGAACGCATCGGACGGGCCTATCCGCATAATGCCGGCGAGGGGTTGACCGTCATTCTTGACGCAATGCCACTCAAGGGCGGCCATATCGTCTTGCTCGAACTTGACGAAAGCGACGACCGACGGCTGCTTGCCGACGCCAGGCGCTATGAGCGCGAACGCAAGGCCAAAGCTTCCAAAGGAGCCGGAAAGAAGGAAAAGCGATAAAGCCGGTCGCGCCCTTGGCGTTCGAAACGGACTCCATCATCCAGGCGGCGCAAGGAGAAACGCCGCTGCACGTAGAGGCGGGGCAGGGGGCTCTTACGCCGGTACATGCTTTTTCCCTTCGCGAATCGCCAGTTGTCCGGTAAAATCGCAAAATCAAGAATTTCCGGACAACCTCTGTTATATCCGTAACTTACATGAGCGCTATCGAGCTTACCAACGAACAAAGGCGGCAGCTGATCGACGTCAAGCAGGTCTTCGAGGTTTGGCGCGCCGCGCACCAGCAATTCAGAAACAGTTATAAAGGCACCTTGCGCTGGAAAAAATCCAAAGGCCACGAGTACCTGTACCGTACCGTTTATCGCGGCGAAAATGAAATCTCTCGATCGCTCGGCCCCCGCTCGCCCGCCACCGAAAAGCTCAAAGACGACTATGTGAATGCCCGGGCGCGCTTGCGCCAGCGGATGCGAAAGACCGAAACCCGTCTCCAGGGTATGGCCCGCATCAACCGCGCCTTGCGCATCAACCGAGTGCCCGCGACCGAGGCTCGCATTCTGAGCGCTCTCGATAGCGAAGGGCTCCTCGGCAAGCAGATATTCGTGGTCGGCACCAACGCCTTGTTCGCCTATGAGTGCATGACCGGCGTTGTTCTCGCCGGCGAGTTGCTCGCCACGAAGGATATGGATCTCCTGTGGGATCACCGGCCGCGGTTGAGCCTGGTCGTAACCGAAGTCGAGAGCAGCGGCGTCCTCGGTATCCTGCGCCAGGTCGACAGCTCGTTTGAACCGGCCGGCCTCCAAAGCTTCCGCGCGCAAAACGACCAAGGCTATCTCGTCGATCTCATTCGGCCACAAGAAACCGACCTCCGCGTGAACGCGCCTGAAAAAATCGGGCAAAGCGAAGAAGAGCTCTATGCCGTCGGCATCGATGGCCTGCAATGGCTTGTGAACGCGCCAAAGGTCGAGGAAACCGTCATCGCTTCGGACGGCATGCCGCTCCTGATGTCCTGCATCGATCCGCGCGCCTTCGCTTTACATAAGCTTTGGCTGTCACGCCGTGCCGACCGCAGTCCAGCGCAACGCCCGCGCGACGCTGCCCAAGCCGGAACCGTGGCCGCCCTCGTTCTTGCCTATCTGAACCTGTCCTTCGAGAGCCGCGATCTGTCCGCCCTTCCGAAGGCCCTCCGGCAGTTGGCGCCCGAATTGAAGAAGATGGCGAAGGCTTGGCTTGACGACAATGCGCCTCATCAGAACGACGAATAAACTCGATTTTGCAGTTCGGCTTCGAACCTGACTGCACGCCGGCAAGGCCTTCGCGGGGCAGGGCCCCCGTCAAGCGCGATCTCGAACAAGCCAAGACCGTTGTTCATATCACACGCAAATATTTGGGGCTGGATTTCGCCGCGAAAGGTTTGTCTCCGCGCTGCCACAGGAACTGGTTAGCCAAGCCGAGTCTTTGCTGCGCGCGTGAAGTTTGGTGTGGCGGCGGCAAGGTAAGCCTCGAAAGTTTTACCGCCGCGTCAGGTGGGTAAGATAGCCCTCCAACAGAAGAAAGTCCGGCGTTGCTTTTTTTACCAGCCTGGTTTGCTTGCCCCGTCCCGGCGAATCCCCGCAATCTCAGTCCGGCTTATTGTTCGATTAGTCTCAACGGCTTTAAAAATCGAAGCTTCCAAAAAAACCAACCTTTCCCGCAAATTGACTTCCCGATCACTTGTAAACTCATAAACATGATAATCCCAAGCACTGCTATTACTGCTATCCAAGCGCCCGACAGACCGTTTCAACAATCCTCCTGCTGTAATTAGCCCTATGCCTCCCAAAAACACCGCCCCCTCGTCTGTTTTTGCAGTAATAAGGCCTAAGCAGAATCCACACCAACCAATTGTCTCAAGCCCGCGCCCTATATTTGCCTTAACCTTAGCATCAAACACCTGCCTCTGACGGCGCTTCTCCAATAATCCAAGCTCTTTCGTTATTTCCGCCCGAGCCTCACCGAAAGCCTCCATTACTGGCGAAAGACCTATGATTCCGTTTGCCGCTTTTGCTTGAGCCACAAGCTGCTTTGTCCAATGAATAAAATTGAGATCGTTGCGCTCCTGCCACGTGAGCCCCAAGCTATACTGTGACAGCGTTAAAGCTTCAATTTCTTCTAGTTCCTTTGTTGCCAACGATCGAAATGTAAAAGCAGACATTTTTGTGTCTCCAAATTAAATGTTACCAAAAAAAAGACTTCGCCGCGTTCACAAACGAAGTGCAACGCCGGTATAACCTGCAGTTACAATAGGGACGGAATATAAACTATCTGTTATGCGTCTTGTCTTGAACCACTCCTACCCCACTAACTGACCTATGAGGAGTTAGCAAGATACCTCTTTGTGCAGCAGCGAGTTCTGCAATCTTAAATATAGTTACCGCTAATTCCTCGACCCCGCGGGTAGAATAATCAAACATGTAGGTAGCCCCTGGGTGTGCCAGTTTCCTTTCTTGAAAGACCTTTACGGTTTCGTGCTTAAGGCGCATTCGTCCGGACGAATTATCCTTCCAAGAAACCGTCGCCCAGAATCCAGATAGAAACGGCCCACGCGACTTCAGTTCGACCTCTACAAACTCATCATCGCCAAGAGTAATATTGTCACCGCTTATCGTGGCGTTTGCGCGCAGCTGAAGCTGAGAAATATTCTCATTCAGCGTATCAATAGCGTCACGAAGACTGGTGAGATGCTTACCTTCCAGCAGCTCATTTATACGTCTCTGAGTTGGACCAAGCGTCGCTCTGTTTGCAGCCCTGCGAATACTGTCAAAATCCATATCGCCCCCCCCCCCCTAGGATAATTTGAAATGGGATTGCGTGCGTTTTGTATATTGAATTTTTGAAAGTAAAAAGAGAAAAACAAGGTTAAGAATAAATAAAAAGCTGATTTTTCGCCGAGATAATCGAAGTTAAAAGCACACAACATGGTAAAAATATAAATAGGAAAGCGGATTTCCACTGCAAGAATCGCCCGCAAAAGCCGGGTTAACAGCGACTTACGATTCACTTGCGCGGACCCAAGGCTATATCAAGGTCAGCGCCGCCCCAAAAGCTTTCCCCAAAAGCTGTTTTTCCTGTTGTACCTGTCCACTGCCGTTACCGCAGCTTGGCGCCGCGCCTGAGCTTTGGCCACCGACTCTCTATCTTCCTTGGGCCATTTAAACTCACCATTGCAAACTGTATCTACCACCGCTTGCCTCTGGGATATGAAGCGGCTGTAAAGTGCGTCATGCAGCGCACTGACCTCTACCGGCGTTCCCACCCCATAGTTGAGATGCATCGGGATGCTTGGCCGGTCATCGCAAAAATCCGCCAGCATCACCACTCCGTCATCAGCGCCGAAAACGCGCAGAATCGCGAATTCTTTCATAGCCTCCTGAAGAAGTCTCTTGCCAACACCAGAGTAATACAATTCACTTGCGGGAACGGGTCTGAACCCAACTAATTTTTCCCAAGGACGCTGATAGTAGACCGGATCATTCAACATGCTTCCATCGGTCTGAATTAACAATTCGCCATAATCACCTGGCACGATCATGCAATGCACCGTCTTCTTGCCAGACGACCGATCTTCAGCCCACTGAATCCAGGGCAAACCGCGATAATCAAAATTAAAAACATCTTCACCATCTTCGCCTGCCAGCGATAGTATCCTAATAGCCACGCTTCCCCCCCCAGACTCCATTCAGGAAGTTCATAAGATCACACAACCGTTGTTTGATCTGTGTTTCACTTTACCTTTTTCCCTGCTTAGCCTGACGCCTCGAACAGGCCTTTGAACATTGGGTCCGCGTAATAGACGAAACGTTCAGCCACGGCCGGCAGACATCCGGCGCCGATGATCAATACCCGCTTCGCGTCCCGGCTGAACACGCGACCGATCTCGTGCTCCGCCAGCAGCGGCACGTCGTGATGGTCATCCCTGAAGGAAGCGGCGCCCGACAGCAAAGCCTGTCCCACAGCACCGGTGGAAACTTGCTCGGTCATGCGCATACGACCGAGCTTGTCCGATAGGACTTTCAGCGACTCCTGGTCGACGACGCCGAATGACGTCAGCGCCCCGGAATTTGCTATAAACGTCTCCCAGGCCTTTTCGTAATGCTGCTTGAGCTGGCCGGCATTCTGCACGATCACCCACAGCTTGACGCCGAAGCCCGCCATCAAGCCAGCGGCTGTCTCGATAGATTGGATATGGCCGAGCACCGGAAACTCATCGAGCACGAATAGCACCGGGGCAGGGGGCTTGGCCTTGGTCCGCTCCATGACGGACAGCGCCAGCAAGATCATCAAGCGGAGCCAGCGCGCATGCGTGCCCATGCGCATTGCGGGCAGGCACAGGTAAATCGTGGTTCGCTTGCGCTTCAAATCCGCCATGCGGAAGTCGCTGCGGCTCAGAACCTCCTTCATGCGCTTGTCATCGAGCCACTGCGTCTGCGTTTTCGCAGCCGACAGAACCGAGCCGCGCTCGTTCTCGCCCATGCCTTCCAAATGACCGGCGAGACCAAGGCAGATATCGCGGTGCGGCCCCATCTGCTCCTTCAGGATCTGAAGCAGCGCTTCCTGAGGAGTCAATTTGCCGAGCGTTGGCGGATGCTCGAACAGCTTATCCTCAATCCGTTCATCGGTGAGCATCAAAAGCCGCCGCACCGTGATCAAATTGCGCCTGCCCGGATCAGAATCGGCCAGCGCCACGAGGATCAAGGCGCGCAGCAGGGCTTGCGCGGATTCCGTCCAATGTTTCTCGCCATGGTCGGGATGCGTGATGAGGGCATCGGCGAACATGCCGGCGTCCTCGGCGCAGTCGTCGGACTCAAGATCGATCTCGGCAAGCGGATTGAAGGAGGCGGTGGCCATGCCGCTGACCTCGAACGGATCGAGGATATAAACGTCTTGGCCAAGGCCGGCGCCGCCTGATTTCGTGCCTTTGCCGCGTCTTCCTGCCGTGACTCTTGCATTCTCGCCCTTGGGATCGATGACGAGCGCCGAGCCCTCGTAAAACAACAGGTTGGGGATGATGAGCGATACGCCTTTGCCGGCCCGGCTTCCCGCGATCGTCATCACATGCCGGTCGTCGTTCCAGCCGATGAGACGCCCGGCACGGCGGCCAAGCAGGAGACCGCCTTCGGGACGCCATTGATTGCCGGTCATCTCCGCAGGCGTCAGCCAGCGCGCAAATAAGGGCCGCTCCCGCCCGGTTGATTTTGGCTGCAGCGCATGACCGCGCGGCAGGTCCTGGCGCAAACCCTTCTCGAACTCGTCACCCTGCATCGCGTCCGCCAAATTTCTTCCAGCAAGACCATCATCTCCGAAAGTGGCCCGCGCTGGAAGCGGAGAATTATGGCACCAATGCTCGTTCTTGGGCTCGCCGCTGATCTTTAGAATGCCTTTCCCCCTTCGGCGTGACGCCGCAATGCACGCCGGGCAGGGCGCCTACGCTCGTTTTCCTTTTAGGATGCGAGATCATCGTCCTGCTGAACGTTAGAACCACATATCCCGTCTCCTTCGCCGCAAGCAAACGCCGCAGCCGCCAACAAAAAGCCTTGCAATAAGCATCCGTAACTAGATAATGAGTTAAATAATCTAGGGGATTGCCATGAGAGTTACCTGTTTCGAAGAAGCCAGCCCGCAAGTGCCTCTTATTCTGGTTATCTAAACACGTTCACCTCAATGGCTACATCTCCCCGCGAACAGTTTTTATTACTCATACGCGAAGCTGGATTGACGGAAGAGCTAGTGGACTGGCTATCTGAGCTTTACGGCCTTCTTATAAAATCCGCTATCCAGATCGAACCTTCGGTCCTTCTCAAAGCGGTTCTTAAAGATCGTCAGATATCTTCGTCCAAACCTGAAACGATCAAAGCCAATATCGAGGGAAACGCCGCGCTGCTTGGTCTCGGTCAACTCGAATTCTTGACGGCTGCGCTCAAGCAGTCGCCGCTTCTCCACCAAAGACCTGAAACGATTAATGCCAATATCGAACGCAATGCGTTCTTACTCGGCATCAGCAAAAAATCATTCATCGCTGCCGCACTCAGACAACCCCAGCTCTTTGGTCAAAATCCTGAGACCATCGACGCTAACATAAATTGCAGTGCGTCCTTGCTCGGCCTGAGCAAACAAACATTCGCCGCCGCCGCGCTCAAGCAGCCTCAACTCTTCTGCCAGAAACCTGAGACGATTGCCGCCAACGTCGAACGTAGCGCCGCTCTGCTCAATCTTACGGCAGCGAAATTTATCGCCGCCGCAGTAAAGCATCCGCCGCTCTTTTATCTGGCCCCAAAGACGCTCGCAGACAATGTCGAACGCAGCGCCGCGTTCCTCGGCCTTGATAGGCAACAAGTAACGCTCGCCGCGCTCCGGCAACCAAATCTCTTCTACCAAAAGCCCCAAACAATCAACACCAATATCGAACGAAGTGTGGCGCTGCTTGGTATTACAAAGCAAGAGTTTGCCATTGCCGCGCTCAAGCAGCCTCAACTCTTCTGCCAGAAACCTGAGACGATTAACGGGAATGTGGAACAGAGCGCGACAAAACTTGGCCTCACAAAAGACGGCTTCGCCGCACTAGCTTTGAAGCACCCCAGTCTCTTTTCCCAAAAGCCGGAAACGCTTAGCGCCAAGAAACCTTACTTCCTCAAGATTGTGAAAGCGCTTGGGTCGGACCTGAGCTTTCCTGAACTTATTCAATCCCGTCCACAAGCCCTGTCGTACAGCAAAGCCCACCTTACAGCTTGCCACCTCATTGCAAAGTTCGGGCTTAAGCGCGGCGCCAAATACGGTCCGAAGCACAGCGTCCTTTCGACACTGCTCACTCTTTCCTCGCCAAAGAGAACTGCACTCCTCACCGATTATTTTACGAAAAGGATTGAAGACCCGGAGAGGCGCAACCGTATCCTGCAATGCCTGCACTCCCACGGTTTGATAGCGCAACTGCCTCACGACTTTGAGCCTGTCGAAAGAGGCTCTTAGGGGATTAAACCACGCGGTTTGACTAATCTCCAGTTTCTCTCGTCATTTCGGTAACTTAGTTGCCACCGGCATTTCGATAAAGAATTCCACTGGGGCACAAACTCGAAGGCCAGCACCTTCCAATTTTTTTGAGCCTCTATCTGGCTCATTTATCAGAGATGCACAAGGTCACTAATCCCTCTGCGCATGTCTTGCACCGTGCCGCCGCTGCCGCCGGGTAAAAATTGCTGCTGGAATTTTGTTACATTCTCGGTCTGTGTGGCCTTGGCCGTCGCTGCCCGCAATTCTTGTCTTGCGGTAAGATCTGCCATAGTAGCTGTGCCGTTGCGTACTCTTCCTTCCAATGCCGTTTGGGAGGAAAGCGCACCAGCTTTAGCTCCTTCCTGAACCGCCTTAGCCTGTTCTCCAAACATTTTCGATTGCTCTAAAAGCACAGGCGGCCCAAGCTCTTGAACTTTGGCTCTCATAGTCGGCGTAATTATTCCTGCATCGGCCCACTGCTGCGTCTGGGCGGTTATGAATTGTTCGGCCGCTTGTGGCGTCATTTGACCGTCTTGAGTATTAAAAGGCCGGGTTGGAATTCTGTTTATTATTTGTTGACTTATACCTAGCTCGACAAGTCTTTTTTTCACTTCATCAGGCAACCCCGCTTCGGGCGGTAGGGGACGGGCAGATTGCTGAGCGCCTGCTTGATTTGCAGGCGGTTTAGTTTTTTGCGAACTCTTTCCATGCCACCAGTCGCTAATGGTGTCCCAAATACCTTTAGATTCATGGGAATCTTCTCCTGGCTGGGAGGTTTCCGCAGCTGCGGCACCAGGTCCAGCTAAGCCGTTCGGCCCAAATAAGGAGTTTGTTTTTTGAGTTTCCGCTACTTGCCCCCTGTACTGAGTCCCGTACATTCTCGGATCAAGATGGGCTACAGCCTTTCCGGGCCCCTCTACGATCACATCTCCTATGAGTGCAGCTAACAATGCTTTGAGGGCAAAGCTACCACTGCCACCCAAGGCTTGTATAAGGGCTTGAATTCCTTTAAACATTTTTACCTCTCAATCCGTCACCGCAAATACAAGTGTATAGCTTTTATTTTAAACATCTTGCATTAAGAAGTGATTAACTTGGGCAAGCTCTATAACGTACTGGCTTTACATAGCCGGAAAACATTATGACGCGAGTACGCGCATTAATTAATTCAGCCTTCATTAGAGTTTCAGATAATACCTGTAATGATAAGCTTTCATGATCTTAAAACTATATTCTTAGCGCAAATTCCCATTATCGGCCCTCACTCAGATATTGAAGGCGAGCTGTTGCTGCTCGGCAAAAAACCTCTGGGGTGGATTAGTATTAATTTGACCAATGACCCGCGCCTTATTGCGGAGCGTCTCACCAGCATAAAATGGCAGCAAATTACAAAGGAGCGCGACATACAGCGCCAACTGGACAAAGCTGTAAGTCAGGGGCGTTTATATTCTATCGATGTCGTGCAAAGGGATTATCAGGTTGGAAGCGTATTAGAAAATAGCGTGCGGGAAGGTTGGTTCCAACCAACAGACTTCATCAAATATGATGGGAGCGGCAAGCCCTATATAGAAAATGTTTTTCGTCATTATTGTCAACCGCGTCTGGAAGATGATCTGAAATTATTGGCAGCCTATAATCAGGCTTACTTTAACAGGCTAAATCCATCAGAACAGAATCTACCAGCCTTGAAAAGGACTTTTGGCAAATATCTCGGCTACCGTAAGCGCGACCGAATATTATGGACGCTGCTCGACAGATCAAAAGCCACCATCTTTGAGCCAGCGGTTAAGGCCATTCTAAAAATGGGCCCCATCGCCAAGCCTGCCTATCAAGAAAGAATGTTAAGGACTCCCAAAAAGCCGGCAACATCTTCCTCGCCGCCGTCCTCTCAAGATCGCGACCCAGCATAATTGTTGGCAGCGGGTATGGCCAACGATCCCGTCCTCATCGCCTACGCGGTCAAACGCGGCAAAAAAAGCGGGCGTGTCCAATATGAACGCATCGGGCGTGCCTATCCGCACGACACCGGCGAGGGTTTAACGGTCATTCTCGACGCCATGCCGCTCAAGGGCAGGCACATCGTACTGCTCGAACTCTTTGAGGACGACGACCGGCGTCTGCTTGCCGATGCGAGACGTTATGGCCGCGAACGCAAGAGCAAAAGTCCACGAGGAGCTGCAAGGAAGCACATACGAGAAACCCGTTCGTGATAACCACTACAGACAGAAACGCTAAACAACATATTGATATTATTGCGTTTATCCGACTTGCAACAATTGTTACGCTCATGTAGGATAAAAACATATGTTTCAAGGGCTTGCGCTAAAATGGAACTCGCAGAACTCAGCGCCGATCAGCGCCGCCGTCTGATCGATGCCACCCAGGCCTTCGAGGCCTGGCGCGAGGCCGATCGCGAATTCCGCCACAGCTATCGCGGGTCGATGCGCTGGAAAACCGTCAATCAACGCGAATATCTCTACCGCACCTACGGCAAGGTAGGCCAGTCACTTGGGCTTCGTTCGCCCGAGCTCGAACAAACCAAAGCCAATTACACTGAACAGCGCGCCAAACTACGCCGCCGCCTTACGAGCCTTGAAAAGCGCCTCAAAGAGATGACGCGCCTCAACCGCGCCTCCAATCTCGGCCGCGTGCCGACGACAGCCGCGCGGATCCTGCGCAAGCTCGACGCGGAAGGGCTGCTCGGCAAACATCTCTTCGTGGTGGGCACAAATTCTCTTTACGCCTATGAGGCGGCGTCCGGCGTGCTGTTCGAAACAGGTCTCACAGCGACGGAGGATGTCGATCTTCTTTGGGACGCGCGACGCCATTTGAGCCTCGCGCTCGTCGACGCCCGCAAGGAAGGGGTGCTTGGTCTCCTACGTTATGTCGATCACTCGTTCAACGCCCGCCCGAACAGCTATCGCGCGACGAACGACGAGGGCTATTATGTCGACCTTATCCGCCCTTTGACAAAAACCGAACTCTCCCACGCTCCCTCGAAACTCGGAGAGGCGGACGAGGACTTGCAAGCTGCCGCCATTCTTGGCCTCGACTGGTTGATCCATGCGCCTAAATTCGAGCGCGTCGCAATCGGCGCCGACGGCTATCCTCTTTCGATGAGTTGCATTGATCCGCGCGTGTTCGCGCTACATAAACTCTGGCTCTCGAAGCAGCAGGGCAGGGACCCCGTCAAGCGCAAACGCGATCTCGAACAAGCCAAGGCCGTTGCTCACGTCGCGCAAAATTATTTGGGGCTGGATTTCGCCGCGAAAGATTTGTCCGCGCTGCCACAGGAACTGGTTAACCAAGCCGGGTCATTGCTGCACGCGTGAGGTCTGGCCCCGCCGCCTCGAAAGCTTCACCGCCGCGAGCGTGAACGCAGGCGCAAATAACGCTAGGGCACCTATTTTGTCGAGCGGCGCGATGGCCGCAAATCAGTAGCCCAAGCGTTTGATAAGATAGAGCCAATCGAAAAACCTTGAAATTCTGACTAATCTATGATACAAAATAACCTGCTTTTCCCATATTGTATCGTTTATGAGACAAACAAGCCTCACCTCCATCAGCCAAATCGTCCGTCAGGCGCGGCGCTCAAAACGCCTGTCCCAAGAGCGGCTTTCGGAGCTGGCGCGCGTGAGCCGCGCGCGGATTGCCGCGCTTGAAGGCGACAAGATCACCGATATCACATTCGGCAATCTTTTGAACATTCTCAACGCGCTCGATCTCGATTTGCGGGTGGTGCCTCTCAACAGGCAAAGACCGACGCTTGAGGAACTGCGGATGGATGAAGGAGAGTCCTTGTGATCCGCGTCTGGTCCGACAATCGCACCGCCGGCGTGCTGGACCGTCTCGGCCCCAGGGGATCGGCCTTCGCTTACGATCCGCAGGCCGTACAGGAGCGCGCGGTGTCGGTCACGATGCCGGTGCGGCTGCAATCCTGGAACACGCAATTCGGACTCGCGCCGATTTTCGAAATGAATCTGCCCGAAGGAGCCCTGCGCGAACGGCTGATCCGGCGCTTCGCCAAGGCGACAGGTAGGTTCGACGATCTCGATCTCTTAAGCGTTGTCGGCCGTACGCAGATCGGCCGCCTGCGCTTTTCCGCGCTCGATGCGGAACTCGATGAAGAGGTGCCGTTCCAATCGATCGACGAGATACTGCGCGCCCGCCGGGGCGGGGCGCTGTTCGATTATCTGCTCGATACCTTCGCCGCCTATTCCGGGGTCTCCGGCGTTCAGCCCAAGGTCATGATCAGGGCCAAAGAGGGGGCCCGGAAGGGGAAAGCGAGCGGGCGGGAATCGAGCAGCCTGCGCAGCGCCACCCATATCGTCAAATTGTGGGATGCGGCGGAGTTTCCGGAGCTTGCCGCCAATGAATTCTTCTGCCTGTCGGCGGCGCGAGAGGCGGGCCTCGCGGTGCCCAATTTTCAGCTCTCCGAGGACGGCGCGGCGCTCATTCTCGACCGGTTCGATTTGAGCGATGGAGCCTATCTTGGCTTTGAGGATTTCTGCGTCCTCAACGGTTTGCAGACGGCCGACAAATATAGCGGGAGCTATGAATCCCGGCTCTTCAAGCGGCTTGGAGACTATGTAGGACCGGCGACCCGCGCCAAGTCCGCGCGCGATCTGTTCCGCCTCTTCGTGCTTAATTGCGCGCTGCGCAATGGCGATGCCCACCTCAAGAATTTCGGCATCCTCTATAGCGATGTGAACGGCGAAGCCGAGCTTGCGCCGGTCTATGATCTCGTCACGACCACGGCCTATCTGCCGCAAGATGCCATGGCGCTGACGCTGAATGGCACGACGCGCTGGCCGGATGCCCGCAAGCTGATCGAGCTGGGGCAGGTGCGAGCGAACCTCTCGAAAAAGGACATCGAAGGCATTCTGGAAATCACGGCCGATGCCCTCTCCGGCACCCTCGGCAAGATGCGGAAGTATTTCCGGTCGAGCGACTTCCCGGAGATCGGAAAGCGTATCGCCGCGGCCTGGGAGGAGGGCATCCGGGAAACCCTGCAACAGACTGCAAACCTGGTTCCAATCGGGCAACCGAAAGAGGAAGGGCAGAAACGGGGGCCAGCCGCAAGCGAGACCCTCGTCATCGAGAGCCTTCGCAAGAAGGGTGGCCATTTCACAGGTGCGCAGCGCGTGCTGGCAGAGGAGCTGCAAATCCCGCTCAGCACTCTGAACGCGGCCTTGCATCGTCTCGAACGGCGCAATCTCATAAGGCGCGAGAAAAAGAAGCTCGAATTGCTTGGTCCGTCATCCAAGGAGAAATAGGGGTATGAAAAAGTAGCTCCTGGTTATCTTGGGCGCTGGCAGCTCGGGTTTCCTATCGCGAACCACCCGTTGTCCGGTAAATTCACAAAATCAAGAATTTCCGGACAACCTCTTTTATATCCGCAACTTAGAAGACTTGGCTTGAGGACAATCTGCCTCTGCAGAACGACGAATAAAGTCGATTTTCAGTTCCGCTTCGACCTGGACTGCACGCTGGCGAGGCCTCGCGGGGCAGGGACCAAGGCCGTTGCTCACGTCGCACGCGATTATTTGGGGCTGGATTTCGGAGCGAAGTATCTGTCGCCGCTGCCACAGGAACTGGTTAGCTAAGCCGGGGCTTTGCTGCGCGCGTGAGGTTTGGCGCCACCGCGGCAAGGTAATGCGCATCGATTGTCTCAATTGCATCCCGAAGTCCGTAATACCAGTCCAGGTAATACGATGATTCATCGACAGAGGTCTTCCGTGCAGCATTGCGTATGTCATTAATGTCCATAATCTTCTCTCTTTGAATATCAAAAATTAAAAATTAAACTAATGTCTCTGGAGATTAAAGCACAAATCAATGAAAGTAAATAGATGCAAAATATGGTAAAAAGTTACATTAAGGTTAAGCTAGCTCCAATTAGTGTCCGCAGAAACCGGCCTATAAACAATTCGCAATTTACTTGCGGGAATCCGAAAAAGAGGGTTAACGCCGTCCCAAGAGCCTTCCCCAAAAGCTGTTCTTCTTATTGTACCTGTCCACCGACGTTGCCAGAGCTTGAGCCCGCGCCAGGGCTTTAGCCTCCAACTCTTTATCTGATTTCGGCCATTTAAACTCACCGTCGCAAACTGCATCCACCACCGCTCGCCGCGCGGCGATGAAACGGCTATAAAGCGCGTTATGCAGTGCGGTGACCTCGACTGGCGTTCCCACTCCATAGTTGAGATGCATCGGGATGCTTGGCTGATCATCGCAAAAATCCGCCAGCATCACCACTCCGTCATCGGGACCGAAAACGCGCAGAAGCGCGAATTCTTTTATAACCTCCTGAATAAGCCGCTTTCCCACGCCAGAGTAATACAACTCACTTGCGCCAACCGGCCTGAACCCAACCAATTTTTCCCAAGGACGCCGACAGTAAACCGGATCGTTCAATAAGCTACCGTTCGTCGTAAACAGCAACTCGCCATTATCATCTGCACTAATTGAGCAACTCACCCTTTTACTACCCGAGGGGCGATCCTCGTCCCACATCAGCCACGGCAAACCCACAACGTTATGCGCGAGAACATCTACCCCGTTATCGTCCAACACTGATCGTATCGTAATCGTCATACTTCTTCTCATTCTTGCTTAGCATTCAGCCCAGCATGTCAAATAGGCAATTGAACATCGGGTCCGCGTAATAAACAAAGCGCTCGGCCACGGCCGGTGGACATCCGGCGCCGATGATCAATACCCGCTTCGCGTCCCGGCTGAATACGCGGCCGATCTCGTGCTCCGCCAGCAGTGGCACGTCGTGATGGTCGTCCCTGAAGGAAGCCGCGCCCGACAGCAAAGCCTGCCCCACCGCACCAGTGGATACCTGTTCGACCATCCGCATGCGGCCAAGCTTGTCCGACAGCACTTTCAGCAACTCCTGATCGACAACGCCGAACGCCGTGAGCGCCCCGGAATTTGCTATAAACGTCTCCCAGGCCTTTTCGTAATGCTGCTTGAGCTGTCCGACATTCTGCACGATCACCCACAACTTGACGCCGAAGCCCGCCATCAAACCAGCGGCTGTCTCGATAGATTGGATATGGCCGAGCACCGGAAACTCATCGAGCACGAACAGCACCGGGGCAGGGGGCTTCGCCTTGGTTCGCTCCATGACTGACAGCGCCAGCAAGATCATCAAACGGAGCCACCGCGCATGCGTACCCATGCGCATCGCAGGCAGGCAAAGATAAACCGTGGTGCGCTTACGCTTCAAATCCGCCATGCGGAAGTCGCTGCGGCTCAGTACGTCCTTCATGCGCTTGTCATCCAGCCACTGCGTCTGCGTTTTCGCAGCCGACAAGACGGAGCCGCGCTCGTTCTCGCCCATCCCTTCCAAATGACCGGCAAGGCCAAGGCAGATATCGCGGTGCGGCCCCATCTGCTCCTTCAGAATCTGAAGCAGCGCTTCCTGCGCGGTTAATTTGCCGAGCGTCGGCGGATGCTCGAACAGCTTATCCTCGATCCGTTCATCCGTGAGCATCAGAAGCCGACGCACCGTAATCAAATTACGCCGAGCCGGATCAGAATCGGCTAGCGCCACGAGGATTAACGCGCGCAGCAGGGCTTGCGCGGATTCCGTCCAATGTTTCTCGCCATGGTCGGGATGCGTGATGAGGGCATCGGCGAACATGCCGGCATCCTCGGCGCAGTCGTCGGACTCAAGATCGATCTCGGCAAGCGGATTGAAGGAGGCGGTGGCCATGCCGCTGACCTCGAACGGATCGAGGATATAAACGTCTTGGCCAAGGCCGGCGCCGCCTGATTTCGTGCCTTTGCCGCGTCTTCCTGCCGTGACTCTTGCATTCTCGCCCTTGGGATCGATGACGAGCGCCGAGCCCCCGTAAAACAACAGGTTGGGGATGATGAGCGACACGCCTTTGCCGGCCCGGCTTCCCGCGATCGTCATCACATGCCGGTCGTCGTTCCAGCCGATGAGACGCCCGGCCCGGCGGCCGAGCAGGAGACCGCCTTCGGGACGCCATTGATTGCCGGTCATCTCCGCGGGCGTCAGCCAGCGCGCGAACAGGGGCCGCTCCCGCCCGGTTGATTTTGGCTGCAGCGCATGACCGCGCGGCAGGTCCTGGCGCAAACCCTTCTCGAACTCATCACCCTGCATCGCGTCCGCCAAATTTCTTCCAGCAAGGTCATCATCTCCGAAAGTGGCCCGCGCATAAAGCGGAGAATTGCGGCGCCCATGCTGCTCTTTCGGCGTCCCGCAATCTTCATCCGGTGCTTGCTCCCTTCAAGATCAAATCAGCCCAAAAGCAGAACATCAGCTGCTTGGATAAATTCACGAAATGAAATATAAGTATGAAAACAGTTAGATGAGCCACTTGCAAAATTATCCAGCCCCTGAACGCCCGCGCGGGGCGGGTGTGGGGGTTTTGCCGGATTTTGGCTGTGAATCGGTTTTTTCTGGTTGTTCGGGCGGATATTCGCGGTTTTTGGACAAGAAAAAGCATCGCGCTCATCAAATAACGAACGCGCCGGACAAAAAACTGCGGCTCACTTATGTAACAAGACGCATGAGTTGCAGCGCCGCCAGTGAAAGCAGTCCAAACATCAGATGCGTAAAGACTTTCGCATGGCCGCGCACGCGAACGTGCTTGCCCCCGAAGTTGTCTTTGAGCTGGCTGTTCACACGCTCGGCGGAGGAACGCTGGTTGTAGCGAATGTCTTCGGCGGTTTTGAAATTGAGCCTGTGCTTGGCCTTGTTTTCGCGTTCGATGTCCGCCGCAAGTTCGGCATTGCGGCGAGGATTGATGTCGATGATGGGAATATGGCCGAGTTCACGCGAATGATCGCGAATGTCGGGAACGTCATAGGCGCTGTCCATCAAGTCATAAAGATTGGTCAAGCGCAGCGCGGTCATCGCGGCCAGAGGAATGGCGGCCTGGCTGTCATGCATGGAAGCCGATGCCAGAACGGCACTGACGGGAATATCTCCGTCCGCCGTGTCAATGTGAAACTTGTAGCCAATCCAGCTTTCCTGATGCCCTTTCGAGTTGCGCTTGCAGCCAAAGGCACACTCCTTGGGAAGATCGGCCAGCATCTCGGCCAACGTCATGTTTCTTTGTCGCGCGATGCGCGTCGGTTCGGGCAAAGGAGCCTCTTCGCCCCCGTGTCGGGGCACGGGGCAGGCTTTGCGGCGGCGTCCGCGTTTCTTTTTTTTCTTTTCGATTTTAGCTGTGACGACGGGCTTTTCCCGCGCCTCGATCGCCGTGCCGTCGCGCGAAATGTGCCCCACGATTTGCGTTCCCAACGTCGCTTTGATCAGAGCTTTGTGAACCTGCGCGGGAAGATCGAATTCGGTAAATTCGGCAAAAGCGCGAGAAAAAGTCCATTCCTCCGGCACGTCCTCGCGCCGTTCCCAACCACACAAACGGCGCAGCCGCACATCGCCTTTGAGCAGATCAATCAACAGCCGCGTCGTCGGCAGATTGTACACAGCCTTGGCGACAAACGCCCGAGCCAACGCCGCACGTTCAGCTCCAGGTCGCCCCACCGCCCCGTGCGGATACGGCAAAAAAGCCTCGACATTTATGGTTTCCAGAACCGTAATCAGCGTTTTGTGCTTGTCCGTCAAAGGCCCCAACACATTTTCCATCTCGGGAAAAAGTTTGTGTTGCATCCGATTCCAATGGTTTGATAGGGTCTCTCTCAAGAACATCGTCGTGGCCTTTCTCTTTTGTGTCGTTTGCAAACACAAGAGAATCAGGCTGCGGCTTTGTTGTCCATTTTTTCGTCGCGTCAAAACAAAAAAATCCCCCGCGCCACGCTAATTTTGCAAGTGGCTCAGATAATTAAGGCATCCAATGAGAGTTACCTGCTCCGAATTTCGCGCCAATTTCGGCCGCTATCTCGACATCACACTCACCGAGCCCGTGATCATTACGAACTTTGCCCGCGATCAGGGGGTACTGATTTCGGCCGAAGTGTTCCATGCACTGCGCGCCAGAACATCCGGCGAAGCGCAAAAACCGCTCGGACAAAGCATCACAATCCCCATTTCTGATTTTCAAAAGAGATACGCGCACTACCAGGAAGTCGCCTCAAACAACCCAATCGTCATTACCACCCACTTCCGCGAAAAGACCGTACTTCTTTCCCCAGAAGTTTTCGACGCTCTTTTCGAAGGCAGCGTTCCCGAGAACCTTGAACCCTCAAGCATGCTGAAAAAAGTCGCCACCAGCGAATTTCAGCAAAAGGTCGGCCACCATCTAAGCGCGGCGCTCGAAAGCCCGATTATCATTACCAAGCACGGTCGGGAAAAGAACGCGCTGCTCTCCGTCGGCGCATTACGCGCGCTCCTGCGCACGAAAACGGCCAAGGCAGAAGTAAAGCTTGCCGAAGCGATCACCATCACGGCCACCGAACTCGAACTGCAAGCAGGCCATTATCAGGATATATCGATTATCAAACCCGTGATCGTCACGGTAAAAGAACGCGAACAAAACGTCCTCATGTCGGCTGACGCCTTCAAACGCTTAATTCGTGACGGAAAGATTGAACTGATAACCCATGTAAGCGACCAGGCACCGTCTGTCGCCGAGCTTCGCGACAAATACACCTATCGAAATGCCGCTATTCCTGAATAGGGAACACGCGCCCGAAGACCCGATCCGGTCAAGGCGATAGCGGAAACCAAGAAGATGATGGTGGAACGGCAGGGGTGATGTTGAAATAGAGGGATAAAGAGATCGTCAGTGGGTTGTAAGCCTATCTGCGTCCGGCTTATCCGCGGGGAAAGAACTCCATCATGCCTCGGCGCAAGTCACTCGGGTAAGGCCCGCCGCTGCCACCGTTGCCACTCCCCGGAGCGGAATTGCCACCGGTAGGAGAATCTGGAATGTACGAACCAAACCCATTGCCCTTCAAATAATTTAAGCCAAACTCTGCTTTTCTCGCTGCTGCATTCGCCGAGGAAATTTGGGCCGTCTGCGTAGCAGCATCCAGCTCGGTTTTAACGGCTTTCCCGAAGCCTTCTATGAAAGCGTTATATTCGCTGGCGCTTGATGACAGAGCAGGATCGCGGATCATCCTCTGATATGTGCCGTCCTCATAGGCTTCAGTAAATTTTTTGCCACGCTCGCCGTTTGGCCCAATGCCGACGTTATATTTTGCATAGAGCGCAGGAATATCGAGGGTTTTAGCGTTTACATCCGCCTTCTTTCCTAAAAGCTCTACCTGCTTGTCCGCTGTCGCAAGAGGTTTACCTTCTGCCAGTATGTCCGCTCGCCCCATGCCTCCATTATTAAGCCGCGCCAATTTGCTATTTCTTTCTTCCGAAGGAAGTTTGTCAATCGCAGCGAGCTGCGCCATTGTTTCAGGAGTCTGCGGCAAGCGTAAAAGACGGGCCTGATCTTCCGCAGGAAGACTGCCGAGCTTAGCCAGCGCTTCGGGAGAAAGTTTTCCAACTGTCTCGCCCTTGGCTTTGAATTCGCCGAGCAATGCGGCATTCTTTGCGCCAAAAGACGTATCGGCAATTTCATTCCATCCTAATGCTCTAAGGGCGTGACCAACACCGGGAATATCCCCAATCTTTTCCAAACCCAAAGCGGCCGTTATATCTTGGACATGCGTGGCGACCGCATAAATGCCTATGGCGGCAATTGCTAAACCAGGTATTTTAGTAAACCATCTGGCCGCCTTACCTATTTCACCTCCGACGGATGGAGCGCCTGATGGAGTGGTATGCGCTCTAATGTGTTCGGCAGCTTGTCTGAGATGATTTGGAGAACCAACCGTACCATGCCTTCTGTACAGCGCCTCCAAAGCGTTTAGACCTTCTTGTAGCTCTGCCATTATAAAACCCTTTAAAGATGTTGCCTGCGCACATCCGTATATATACCCATAATACTAGCTCCTACGGATTAAGGACTTATTAATCTGGAAAACTACGACCAAAGGCCTGATATGCTTGCGAATTGCGCCAAAATGTGCGCCGCAATACAAGCGCCTATTCGAACATTTTGTCAAAATCTCAAAATCTAAAGGCCAAAGGTTCCTGTTGCCAAAAGCCCAGCGGCTTTGCACATTCACGGTCGGGATTTTCCTTTTCGCGACTCAACCATTTACTGAGCATCGCGAGGTCGCGCGTGATTATAGCCCACGCCCCATCGTTAGTATTTCAGCCAGCAGCGGATTGATTGACCCTTCCAGCATTCAAAAGCTGCACGTCACACCGGTCGTCTCGAAAGGCCCACACGCCGCTGACGAGCGCCCCGTCACCCTGCGTGGCGTCCGCCAATTTTCTTCCGGCAAGAGCGCTATGCTCGAAAGAGGCGCGTGCTGGAATTAGAGAATTGCTGCGCCCCTGCTGCTTCTTGAGCGTGCCAGCGGAGCTGAGGATGCCTTCGCTGTCTGGTGTAACGAACCGCCGCGAAAGGCGGAGCAGGGCACTCATGCCGGGTTGCCTTCTCCGTTCAGCGTGCGCAACACGGCCTCAGAAGTTGCCCAATCCCTGCCACTCGGGCCGGCGCGCTGGCAGACAAACTCTTTGACCGGACTTCAACGCAAAAAGTTTCGGTTCCTCCCAGTTTTTTGCGCTTGCGCACCTCGCGGGCTTTGCCCGCAAGGGCTCCGCGCCGCATCGCGCAAAAGGCGCTCCGCTCAAGCGCAAAAACCCGGGCCCCTCCAAAATTTTTCCGTTGCAGCGCGCCTATCCCCTCGTGGCGGACGGAGGGCAACGAGGCCGCGATTGGCGCAAGTCTCACAAACAAAGAAGGAAACATACCATGAGCACCACCAACACTCCCGACTTCATCGTCTACGGCGTCACATCGCGCGACAAGGGCAGGAAAGACATCCTGACCCGCATCGGCGGGGCCTGGAAGCACCAGAAGGGCGACGGCATCAATCTCCAGGTTCAAGCGCTGCCGCTGAATTTCGAGGGAAAGATTGTGCTCTTCCCGCCGAAATCACCGGAGGCAGCCGAAGCGCAGGCCGGTGACGAACCGATGCCGTTCTGAGCCAAGCCCAAAGCCGCTCGCCCTCCGGGGCGGGCGGCCAAGCTTTTTCAACCCTCAAACAGGAGATCGCCTATGTCCAAGGTCAAGACCTACCGCGTCATCTTCACTGACACCCGCTACATGCGCATCGACCTCACGGCGAGATCGGCCAAAGCCGCCATCAATAAAGCCGAACGCCTTTATCTGCACGGCACCCCGAACGATGAGCGTTTCGTCGATTGGGGAGGTGACGCCTTTACCGACCCTCAAGCCGACGAGGTGTAATTATGACCGAACTCAGGATCTACCACGTCAGCTATAGCAACCCTCCGAACGCTCAACGCGGTCCCGCGCTATCGTCTCGATCTGCGAGCTAACCTATAGCTATCCATCCTGCCGAAGGGATCTCAAAGACGCGTGGGAGGGGCCATGACTGCCCAACACCCCCGCGCCGGATCGTGGGATTGCTTTTCGCCTCGCCAAGCGCGACAGGCGCGCTTACCCTTGAGCCAGGCCGAATAACGGGCTAAACACTTCAGATATCTTTCTATTCAACTTGCTTGACATTACACCATAATGGTGTATCATATACCATGACAGAGAAGCGAAAGCCGACCTACGATCTGACAGCTTTCAAGGCGGCTTTCGATGATGTGGACAAGCTCCACATCACGGGCACGGCAGTGAGGAGCGCTGCGGCGATAGGTTTTGGACGCACGGAAATTGTGGCGACGATCCAGACCATGCAGCGCGCGCATTTTTATAAATCGATGACCTCCTATGGAGATCATCGCGTTTGGCAAGACGTGTATCACGTGCCCTCGGAGGCGGGGACGCTTTATGTAAAGTTCACGGCTGATGCCGTGACGGAATTTTTGCTGCTGTCGTTCAAGGAGAAAGACGATGAGTAATCCAGTCTGTCCAAAAACGGGAGCGCCGATGCAGCGCGGGCTGCGACCGATGACGCTTGAATACAAAGGCGCCAGCAGGACGTTCGATATGCCGGGCTGGTATTGCGAGGAATCGGACGAGAGCATCCACACCGGCGAAGACATGAAAGTATCTGATCGCGCCCTCAACCGTCTCAAAGCAAGCACGGAAGGCTTGCCCTTGCCCGAGGACATCAAGCGCATTCGCACGAAGCTGGGGCTGACGCAGGAGGAAGCCGGCGAACTGATCGGCGGCGGGCCGCGCGCCTTTCAGAAGTACGAAGCAGGCGACTTGGTGCCAAGCCGCGCCATCGGCAGCGCTCTGGCGCTCTTGGATCGCGACCCGAAGGGACTTTCGGTCCTGCATATGCGGCCTCAAATCATTTCTTCCGAAAAGCCGTCGAGCGAGCATCATGCGCGGGATTAGGCGACGCGGTAGCCTTCGAGAAGGCTTGTTCGCCGGTGAGCTGCCGGGCTTATAGGGTAACCGGGACCTTTAACGCGGGAACGGGGACGCTCGAATGCGCGAATTCAGTGTTCCTGCGAGCAGGGCAGGGGCACCCGGCTGATTGTCTCATTCGGCCCTTCGCTCGCGCATATCATTCCTTGAAACAATTCCAACAACATTCGCTCCGGCGAAATCCTCATCCGAGCTTTCCATTGCCTTGACGCGAGCCTTGCCCGACCGGAGCGAATCTGACACGCTGGAGAAACTACTGTCCTGAAGGTTAGGGCGCACTAATGGGGGTAAACCCCCGTGCGCCTCACGTTATCGCTTTGACCACTCCATTTCAGCTCGAAAATTTTCCCAATCCGATGGAGCTGACCGCCCAGGAGCGGGCACGTCACCGCCCCGTTTCGGGGCGTGAAACCCGCAAGGAAGAATGGCGCGTCCGGCATCCCTCTGTTTCGAGTATTTCGAGTATTTCTTTTGCTTCGTAATTGTGGTATGCTGGGTTCAACCAAGGAGTGATCCAATCATGCCACCCGTTCCAACAGAGCCGACGATCCCCTCAGCCGCCGATGCCTTGCTTGCGCGCGAGGTGAGCCGCGCGCTCGAACAGCGTCATGCGGATGAACACACGCTATCTCTCGTCGTCACTGCCGCCGGCAACGAAGCGACCACGCTCGAACTGCCCCGGACCGCTGCCAGCCTGCTGGTAGAAATCCTGAAGCAAATGGCCAAAGGCAACGCTGTGAGCTTGTCGCCCGTCGAACCGGAAATCACGACCCAACAAGCCGCCAATCTTCTGTGCGTCTCCCGTCCTTATCTTGTCGGCATGATCGAAAAAGGCGAACTCCCCGCTCGCATGGTTGGCAATCAACGCCGGTTGCCTTTGAAGGAGGTGCTTGCCTACAGGCTGGCCAACCAGGCCAAGCGCAAAGAAGCCCTCGACGAAATGTCGGCCGTTCACCAAGAGATGGGGCTTGAGTGAGTGCGGCGGTGCCGCCCATAGCGCTACTTGACGCCAGCGTCCTTTATCCCGCAGCCCTTCGCAATCTCCTGATGCGCCTTGCCGGCGCCTATTTGTTTCAGGCGAAGTGGACGGCCAGAATTCAGGACGAATGGACGGCGGCGCTTGTGCGCGATCACCCGGAATTCGTCAAACAAATCGCGCGCACCCGCGTCCTTATGGAGTCCCACATTCCCGACGCCGAGGTGACCGGCTACGAACTTCTCATCGACACGCTGACGCTGCCCGATCCCGACGACCGGCACGTGCTCGCCGCCGCGATCCATGGCGGCGCAGCCGTCATCGTCACGGCCAACCTCAGACATTTTCCGGTAGAAACATTAGCGCCCCACGGTCTGATCGCTCAGCATCCCGACAGCTTTGTCTTCGACCTGCTGACAGACCATCCCGATGCCGTTCTCGCCACGATGCTTCAACATCGCCTCAGCCTCGTGAACCCGCCAAAGACCGCCGAGGACTATCTCGCGACTCTTGAACGCCACCATATGACGGCGACCGTCGCGGCGCTGCGCGCCGTCATAGACCGGCTGTAATCACCCTCACCGCTTCGCCCGTTGACGCCGCTACGGCTAAGTCTCGCGACCTCCACAGCAGTCCAGTGAGAGTCACTGCCCCAGAATCCTCGTTTCTTCCTGGCCGTCATCGCCGTTCAGGCCGCCGTCCGTGTGTCCGCAGCCTTTCCAGTTCGCTCATGTTAGGCGCGCTCTTCGATCAGTGGTTCGACGCCCTTGCGACGAACCACATGGAGTAGCGCAAGGGCAGGGCCTGTGGGTGTTTTTGCGCCGCGCTCCAGTTGTGAAAGGTAGCCGGTCGTGATGTTGAGCAGGGACGCAAAAACCGACTGGCTCATATGTGCTTCCTCGCGTAGTGCGCGGATTTCTTCGGGAGCGAGCGGGGCGGGCTTGGCCGGAGCCTTGTCGCCTAAAATCCGCATGGTGATCTTGTCGGCCGTTTCGTGACTGATGATGCGACCGCGAAAGTCCTGCGCCATTTCCAAAAGCGCGGCATCGAGCCGGGCGTTGCCTTTAGTTTTCGTTGTCATAATGTACCTCCTGGAGCCGTCCTTCTGTAACGTCATCCGTAAAGTCGCGGTCGCTTTGGCGAAGAAAGCCACTCGCAAACTCTTTAAGTTCGGCAAGCTGATCGGGGACGATGTTATCCCGTTCGCTTTTGGCAAAGCCAAATAGAAAGACAGCGCAATGCCCCGCCTTGTATGCAATGAGCGTACGAAAACCGCCACGCTTGCCGCTGCCGGGACGCGCCAGCCTGAGCTTAATCAAGCCGCGACCGAGATCGGCGTCGATGAGGCCGGTTTCGGCTTGGCGGATCGCTTTGGCGAGCGCTTCGTCGCCGATCATCTCTTGTCGCGCAAAGCGCGCGAAGCTCCGTGTTTTAAATACCCTCATATTCACCCGCACTGCAAACTATAGCACCATAAACCATAGGAAGCAAGTGCCGTCGAAGGGCTTTACGCTCGTTAATAAAGAAAAGATGCGATTTCTTTATTAAGACACCGGCTAATGTAAGCCAGCTTTAATAAGCCCCTTCTCGTTGGCTTTCAGTATTTGACTCGGAAGGAGGGGCTGTCTTCCGGCTTGCTCTTGCGCCGGTCGTAGAGGCGCGTGGTGGACACGTTGGAATGCCCGAGCCACTCCTGCACCTTGGCGATGTCGCAGTCGTGGGAAAGAGCATTGGTTGCCGCCGTGGCGCGCAAGGAATGCACGCAGAGACCGTTGACCTCTGCGCTGATGCCGGTCTCCAGGCCGTATTTGCGCACGACGTTGCGATAGACCGAGGCAGGATCGAGGTGGCGGTTCAACTCGCCTGTGCGATTGTTTTTGACCGGCCGGAACAGGGCGCTATCGACATCGCTACGGTGCCCTGCAAGCGCGAGATAGTCTTCAATCATTCGCTGAGCACCGGCATTCACCGGGATAAAGCGAATTTTCGAGCGCTTGCCCTCGATGCGAAAATGCACGACGCCCTGGCGGCTGTGAATATCCTTCACCCGTAGCGTGCATAGCTCCTCGCGGCGAATGCCATGGTAGAGCAGGCTAGCCAGGATAGCCCGGTCGCGAACGCCTTTGAGCGTATCGGCTGGCGGAGCATCCAACAGCTTACGTACTTGCTTGTCGCCGAGTGCAGGCGTGCTGCCTTCGTTGCCGTTGGCCATCGGCCGCTTGACGCCATCAACGGGATTGCCGGCGACGGCATTCCGTTCACAGAGATAGTCGAAGAGCGACGACAACGCCGATAGCTTGCGGCGGATGGAAGCCGGCTTGAGTTTCCGCCGCTCAATGTCCTTGCGCCAGCCGATGATGTGGGATCTGACAACGGACCGCAATTCCGCATAACTTTTCAACCCCGTGTATGCGATGAATTCATGCACGTCGTTTTTGTAAGCGCGGCGCGTCTTTGCATTCGTGATATTGGCGAGCCATTCTTCTTCGGGCGGAATGTCAGCGAGATCGGCGAACTGACTGCGGGTAAGGCGGCGCGCGTTGGCAGGAATGATATTCATCCGGGAACCTGTTGTTGTGTTCAATCCCGGATGGTCATTGGGTTGCTGGGCATTCAACCAGGCGCTGCAGCCGCTTGACATAGGCGGTCGCGTCTTTGACGGCGCTTTCGGCGCGTTCCATCGTAATTTCTGAACTGCCGGTTTCGTAGTCAGCCACCCTTTTCAGGGCATACATATTCGGCAAAAAGGCAGTAAGAGCTGGATCGTTCATGCCACGCCCACGCAGGGCTTTGGTCAGATCGCCCCAGAGCCTTTGATGCCGGCTGGTGACCTCATTGTTATCTTCAAACAGCAGAGCGCGCGCCGCGCAGCATGCGGCAAGATAGGCATTTCTTCCCGCAGCTTCGAAAAGTCTGACATCGAGCATAACGTCGGCTTCGGCCAGAAGCTTTTGCGCCTTGTCGAAAAAATCGGCGGCGGCCGGCTTCATAAGGGCACGCCTTCGGTGCGTATGGCATGCATTAAGCCGGTTTCTTTGGCGTAGTCCTCTGAATGATAGGGCATGACGTCGAAAAAGACGGCATCCTCTTCAAAATAGGGGAGCCGCAAAGCCGCCAGGCGATCGATCTCGGCCCATCTGTCCGGCATATTCTTCAAAAAGACGGCAATATCATAATCACTGTCAGGCTCATTATCGCCGCGCGCCCGGGAGCCGAATAAGACGACACGTTCAAGATTGTCGCCGTAAAGAGCGGAAACATCGCTTTTGAATTTATTCAATGCTGGGTCTCGACGTGTAGCCATTAGCTTTTACTCCGAAGCGCGATCAACTATATCACAAACATATTAAAGCAACCAGATCGACAAATATAACGCAGAGAAAGAAAGGTCTCGCACCTCTTCTCCTTTAAACACGATAATGTATTTTATCGTGTTAGGAAAGGGGGTGACTTTCTACTTATTTATGGAAATATATATTATATGCCACTGGCTTGTGTGCGATATCACTGGCTTATGCCTTGATAAGGTAACTGACGCGCAGAATTTATACGGGTGGTTGGTGGCATGAGGCTGCGAGCTGACTATTCTCGACTATGACCTACGAGTCTGGCACCAAACGCGAAGCTGGAAATGCTCGGATCATGCTACTAAGTCCAAGAGCGTGCCGAGATCCCGCGGCAGGACGTAACCATCATCGCATAACCCTGATATCCAATGTCGTTCAAGTCAATTGAGACGATCCTAAAGCCCGACCCCCGCTTCATTGACCTATGTGTGGTGGAGAACGGAATTGCACGCCCGACTACGCTCGCAGACCACCACAGGGCACTCGCTGGAATTAAACTCAACGACGCTGCGCCCTCGGAAGTGCAGATCGCGTTCGACCGCGCTCGGAACACCATCATCTACGCCTTTTTCGACTACGACCTGTTTGTCGTCGGCGAGGTGCAGGCTTTCGGCGCGTTCGAGCTGGCGCTGAAACACCGCCTCAACGGTCATGGTGGCATCTCGCGTGGCACGCTACGCAATCTCGTAGACCGGGCGCGGAAAGGCGGCTTTCTTCCCGCGCTCACATCCGGCTCCAACGCACTTTCCGATCCAATCGAAGCGCTCATCGCCCTGCGCAATGGCCTATCTCATGGTACCTCAGACATTCATTCGCCCGGCATGGCGCTGGAGGTAGTGGAGGCGTGCGCATTCTGGATAACCCATCTTTATCCGCCCGCACCCTGAATGGCCGCTCCGAGAGCTTTCCCGCCGCCGTCAATCGTCTGCGCGAGGCCATCGCAGCTTGCCCCGCCCAACCCGCAGTGCATCCACCAGGGCAGTCGGCCCTGCCAGCCTTCCAGAAAATAAACTCGGCTTCGGATCCACGGCGGGTTTCTTGAATGTGGCCACCCGTCGATAGTCCGGGGTCGCCAGCCACGTACGTCCATCACCTTCGTCCGTGATGATCCGATAGAGTCCGGCCGGTGGCGGCGAGTGCGCAGGAACGTCGAGCAGCCTCTGGTAGCGTTCGATTGACCACTTCTGGATTCCACCGCTGAGGGCCTCGGTCCTGAAGCGCGCCCAGAGCGCGGCGGTATCCGGTGTCGGCCAGTCGCCGGCATCGGTGAATGCCGTGATTTTATCGGATTCCAGCCACGCACGCATCTCGGCCGGCGTCACGAAGACAGGTTTGGTGGTCTCGATCGCTGCGATAGCCGCCCGCCTGGACGGAAGGCCCGCCCGGATCAACATCGACATCATGAACTGCGGCACCCCTGTCTCAAGAGATGCGGCTGCACCACCCGGAATGATGTCCGGCGACCAGCCCAAAGTTAGGCGCCGGGTTCTGATGGCCTCCAGCGCCCAGACCAGCCGATAGGTGAACGCCTCTTCCACGACGCGCATGTTGTCCGGCCCGATCTCCGAGACCTTCGCGCCCGACACCCATCGCTTCAGGATCGCTTTCCAATTGCCAGGCAGCGCATTCTTCTTGTCGGGAATGAATGGCCGCATCACCAAAAGCCGCTCCCCTAGGCCCGCCAAGGCATCCGCCAGTTCGTCGACGTCGCCTGGAAGGGACGCGGCGTCGGCTCGATCGATGAGGTCGCCCAGTTCTTCCGCCATCGCGTCGATCGTCAGCCCTGCCTCGAGGCCGACGCCCATCGCAAAATGGCCTCGACGGGCTTGGGGTGTCGTCACCGCCCAGATAAGATTGGCACGTGTCTCAAAAATCTTGCGGTGTTGCGCCGCCACGCTTTCCCCTTCGCGCACTATCTGCCTCGCCCAGAGCGATCCCTTGAGCGCTTCGTCGAGAAGCTGGGGCAGATCGGCCCGATCGGCATCGAGCGCCTCCACCAAGCCAAAGACCGTCGCATCAAGGCGCTCGACTAACTCCGAGAGCGGTTCCTCGTCGAGGCTTTTCTCCTCCTCATCTCCTCCCGCCTCGTCATCCTCGTCATCCGGCTCAGCCCCGTCTTCAGGAGGCGCCGCAAGCTGAGCAGCGAGCGCCGCTTCTTCTGCCGGCGCCTTCCAGGCCTCGCGGGCGTTGGCGAGATATTCCCATCCGTCGGCGCGCGCCAGCACGCCCTCACGAGCCAGACGTTCAAGAATCTCCGCGACGATCTGGATCAGTCCGCTCTTTAGCGTCCGGGCCTTGGAGGAGGCCACCAATCCGCGCCATTGTCCGCTCCGCCAATCGACTCGATCGAACATGACGTGGACAATGAGCCCTTCCACATCGACGAACGCACGCCCGGCGCGGCCAGCAACATTGGCGAACTCCTCGCCCGTGATCGGTTTGCCCGCTCGGTACAGCGCCGGGACGAGCAAGACTGCGGCGTTGAGGTTGAGCCCCTGCGACAGCGTCGGCGATGCGACGATGACCTTGAGGACACCCTCCGACAGCAGGACTTCCAACTCCCGCAGGAACGGGCTGGGCAGGCGTCCGTGGTGAATGGCGACGCCGACCTTAAGGCTCGCCACCGCCGGATGATCTTCACCGAGCCATTCCTTGCCGACCTCGAGCGCGCGAGCGATCGATGCTTCGTCTTCGAGAAGAGAGTCCAGATAGCCCCGTTTGCAAAGATCGACGACTTGCTTACCGTACCCCTCAACCCAATTCGCTTGCGTCGAGAAGATGAGCGTCCGCTTGCCCTGAGCCGCAAACTCCCAGGCCGCAAACAGGGCCAGGTGTGACGTCTTACGGGGATAGGGTTTCTTCTCACGGCCCCGGGGCGGCTTTTGAACCACGAATTGATCCAGGAACGGGCCATTATTGGTCAGATCCAGGGTCAGGCGCGCATCACGCGCGCGCCACGCCAGTATTCCGAACCGCTGACGTGTCGGCCTCCAGTCGGACCGCACGGCCTTGCCTGGCTCGTCTGCCCGTATCCACGCCGTCAGATCGTCGAGTTCGTCTCCACTCGGAAGAATCGCTGAGAGGCAGACAATACGGCGGTCGGCCGAGTCCGCGCGGCGCAATAGGCGCTGCACCAGCGTCTCGTAGCGGATCTCCCGCTCGCTCGGCCCGATCATGTGGCCTTCGTCGAGCACGATCAGCCCGACGTCGTCGATCAGGCTCGGATCGCTTCTCAGCGCGAAGTCGAGTTTCTCCGGCGTCGCGATGATGATCTCCCGCGAGCGGAGCGCGTCCTCGTCACCGGCCGAGAGCCCGCTTGCGCCGTATAGTGACGACACGCTGAACCCGAGCGGCGCGAAGGTCTTACGAAACGATCGTTCCGTCTGGGCCGAGAGCGCTCGCAACGGCGTCACGATGAGAACTCGCCTCGCCGAGGACAGCGTCATCAACGCGGCGATCTCGGCAACGCGGGTTTTCCCGGCGCTGGTGGGCAGGGCGACGACCAGGTCGTCCTTGACGTCCGTCGACCGACGCGCCGCCTCACGCTGCGACGGCCACAGCTCAACTTCGGAGTTCTTCCTAGCATAAAGCGATCCGATGAACAGCCGCCGCAGGTCCGGATACTTCTCCGCGGTGCCCTCGGGAGGCTCCGTCGGAAGGTTCTGGTGCAACGAATGCTGCCATAGGTCGTCCATCAAATGCCGACACAGATTGGTGATCCACCACAGCGGCACATTTTCCGCATTGTCGGCTAGGCTGACGGCGGCTGTGAGAAGCGACCGCGCCACGTCGAGCGGTTCCTCTTCGCCGGTCTCCAGCGCGAAATCAAAGAAGGCCAAAGCGCGACAGACCGTCGTGTTGAGAACGATCGCCAGGATCTCGTCAACATCGGCATCCTCACCGGACAGCTCTGCAGCGATCCGGTCGTCACCATGCGCATCGTCGTTCAGCCAGCCGCGCACGAAGGTTCGAAGACCATCGAGGTCGCGGAGCACCAACCGCATCACCGCCATTTCGCCCGGCGTTAAATTCAGGTCGCCCACTGCCTCGTTGAAGAGCGAATAGGCGACGGCCGAGAACCCGGCCAGATGGTAGGCCGTGGCTGCGATCGTCCTGCGGAATCCGCGGTCTGTGGCTTCGGGATCGGCATTCCGCACCAAAGCTTCAAACGCATTGCCGGCGCGCTCGAACGCTTTGTTCGTCAACTCGGAGGAGCCGGCCTGGGCGCGAAGGGCCATTGCCGCACGGAGCAACGCAAACCCATGTTCCGCAAGGTCGGTATCGATGGTCGCGCCGAGCGGCGGGGCATTTTCAGGCAGAACGCCCTCGCTTCGCATCAGCGACCATGCAGCCCCGCGGTACAACAGCCGACCTTGCACACCGTCCTGGGTCGCGCGCGTCAAAAATGCGTGCAGTTCGTCAGTCGTCTCCAAGGTCTTCCGCCTTCTGGTACATCTCCTTGATGAAGTCCTGGTGGCCTTCGATGTGAAGATTCACGACATACTGGTCCCGGTTCGTCGCGGCGCCTTCGAGATCGTCCTTCAACGACGCGTGGGGTCCGTTACCGGATACCGTAAAGAGCATGTGGTCGATACGATCGGCGCGCAGGGTCTTCAGGCCGACTTCATCACGAAGGTCGCGGCCCAATCGCACATCGTCGTCATCGTTGCTTTCGAGCAAGCGGTTCGCAACGAACGCCAGTGAGTCCGGCGTGCATCTGCCATTGTCGCGATTAAGCACCTTGCGGGCGCTCGTGACCGTGGCCTTTCCGAGAATCTTGTTGCTCTTGGCTTCGCCTTTGAGCAGCCAGAGCTTGGAGTCATCGCCTCCATAGCCTGCGCCGATAAAGTCGTCGCCCCGCATCGCCATGTTGCGCCCATCCTTGTAGCGCAGGCGGCGCACCGGAACGCGCAGACCGATTTCCGCCTCGACCAACTCGGTCGCCAATATCTCGCCGAGATCGCCCGAGCGGCCCTTGTCAGTCTGAGGGAGCTGCGCGCGCAGAATTTCCGCAGCAACATTGTAGCCGAGCCGCTGCACGTCATCGGCTATCCGTTCAAGCCGATCATAGTGGGAGCGCATGGTCTCGGCGAGGTCGTCACGAATCTCCTCACGTCCGCCGTGCTTTTCGACATACGTCCAGTAGCGCTTCCGCTTGTCCTTTTCCTTCGTGGCCTCGCACCACTTCTTATATAGGCCCATGCCGCGCTTCCCCCGGCCTCTTAGTCAAGCGAACCATACTCATGTGCCACATGAGATGGATCGGTTGCAACGCCGATGTTCGCCAACTCTGCATTGCGCCGTTACAGACCAAGCGCGCACCGGAATTGCCCCAAGGCGTATGCTGGCGCTTACGCGATTCAGCCAAATTTTGCTCCCCCTGCGCGCGTTTGCAGCCTGACGACCCATGCAATGTGCCTCGCATATCATTACGCACGCGGAAAAAGCGGCATTCGGAATTGACGTCCCCACGAGCGGCGGACAACGCTCCTTTATAGGGATATTCCTGTTCCTAAGCCGGCCCCTGCCCCCCTCCCAGCTTAACTTTTTTGCTTGCACCTCCCTATCGCATCTGCCCCCGGATGCGCAGCGATTATTTGTCCGTATACATCTTTTGTGGCCGCGTTTTTGCCATTCCACAAGGCGCTCTTGAAGCCAAAATTTGTTGCGAAAATTGCTTGCTAACGCATTGTTTTACCACAACAATGTGTGTTGGAGGATGCCATGGTCACAAAGTCGCTTCCCACCTTTAAACACACCAGCATCGGGGCCAAAACGCACAAGGCCCGGACGGCGACGGCGCATGTCAGCTACATCATGCGCTCGGAAGCGATGACGGAATTTCAGGCGGAGAACATGCCGGACGGCGGCCGCGGGACGCGGGTGTTTTTCGACAAGATATGGGAAAAAGCGGGCATGCCGGACAATGCCCGCATCGCCGACAAGCTCATGATCGCGCTGCCGGTCGAGCTCAATCAGGAGCAGCGTTACGAACTCGTCCGAAACTTCATGCACCAGCTCGGCCATGGCCGCATCGCCTGGTGCGCGGCACACCATGATAGCGGCCAGGACGCGCACAATCCCCACGCACATATCATCTTCAAGGACGCCGATATCGACACTGGCCGCAAGGTCGTTGGCACCACGACGAGCTCGCGCGACGTGCGCGAAGCGAAGGAGCATGGCTGGAAAGTACCGCCGCGCACGACCACAGCCGATATGCGGACTATGTGGTGCGGCTATCTCAACGATTTCATGGAACGCGCCGGTATCGATGTCCGCTACGACGCGCGCACGCTCAAAGAGCAAGGCATCGAGCGAGACCCGCAAATTCACATCGGACCGAAGGCGCAAGCGCTCGACGAAAAAGGCTATCGGTTCGATAGCCAGGACTATCTTCGCGGCGAGCGCAGCATACCCTATACGATGCTGGATCAGGATAGCCGCGCCGCGCATAACAGCCACATCATCGAGGCCAATAAGCATAGGGAGCAAGACAAGGCCGCTGGCGTGATCCGGCACGGCGCGCAAAGCCCCCAACCGAACACCGCCGCACGCGAGGACCAGGAGAAGCGCGTGCTGCGCGAGGCGCAAGGACAGGCGCGGCGCGACATGTATAAGGAACAGCAACACGACCGCGACGTCCTGCGGCAAGCCCAGGATGCGGCGAAGCTCGACCACCAAACATGGGCGAAGCAGCTTTACGCCAAAGCGCGTGAAACCGCCTTTCAGAACATCAAGGAACACTATGCCGGCAAATGGCTAGCCGTGCGCGATATCGAGAATCTCAAGGCGCGCGAAAAGGCCGCCGCCGCGCTAAAACTCGAGGAAAAGAAAAGCTACACACTTGAAGCCACGCGCCAAGTCAATCAGTGCCGTCCCGAGAAAGACGCGGCCTGGAAGGCTATGCTGGCAGGCCAAGAGCAAGAACGGCTCGACCTGCGCACGGCGCATCGTCAGGAGACCTCCGCGCTGACGCGGCAGCAGATCGCCGAGCGTCTCGGCGTGCATGAAAAGTGGCGCGCCTTGGGCCTCAGCCGGCAGGCGAACCGCATCGACGCGCGCCTTACCGCCAAACAGGGCATGGCCGCTCAGCAAAAAGCCGCGCTCGACACGATCAAGCTCCATGCACGGACGGGACAGGGCGCCAGATCGGGCGGAGACGCAGCCGCGTCTTCCAATCCGCGCGACGCGGCGCGCGGGCATTTCGAGACCGCGAAGGCCGAAGAGGCAAAGCACGATGCTATCCGCGCTAAGCTGCTCGACACGCGCGAGCAAAATCTTAAACGCGCTAGGATAGCTCCAGATAGCCTCCGCGATCAGCCGGCGCAAAGACAGCTTGCAGGCGGCCGCGCGACGGCACATGACGGCGCCGGCAAAACCTCGCCACGCGACATCATCATGCCCGGTATCGATGCCGCGAGGGGCAATCGCTCGTCCACCGTTCAGCGCCGTCTCAGTGAGTTTGACCAACAACAACAGATCCGCCAGGCGGCAGCATCCGGACGCCCCCTCAGCGCCGCGGAGCGCGCCAACACTTCCCCTGAAATCAAGGACCGCTTCGCGCGCCAAGACCGCAATACCAAGGACGGCGACAATTCCCGGCAAGAGGATAACGGCAAGGGCGGACGCGACGGAGGTGGACGGGGCCGATAGAAGACGCGCTGCACCGGCCATCCACGCTGCACGTCTTGCCGCCCCAGGGCCAAACGCCGCCGTCTCCTTCCGGCCCGTGCATGGGCACGCCCGTATTCGGATCGCGCGCTATCTTCCAACACCGTTTCTTCCCGCAGGCAGCCCGTCATCACACCGCCCGGGCATTCCGTCCGAACCCGCGATCCCGCCATAAAAATCTTATTAGGTTCTCGCACGCAAGACGGCATCTCCCATTGACCACTTATGCGCTCGCCGGTGACTATCTCGTCCTATGCCGCAACCCGCTCAAGGACCTCAATCGATGGGTCCTCGAAAGCGGCAAGAAACATAAGGGGAGGAGCCCCTTCAGACCAACCACCTGGAGAAGCTCTCATGCACAAAATCCATCCCCTCGCCTGGCAAGCCGATCCCACGAATTTCGCGACGGCCCGTTGTATGCAATGTCAGGCCGGCTGGACCCGGCAGGGCGACAACGGAGCGATGGTCGTCGTCTGTCTTCTCGACCGGGAGCCGGTGATCACCACTATGACCGCTTGCGATCGCTACGAAATGAGGTGGGAGGACCTTCCTCATCAGCAGAATCCGAAACCGGGCGACCGAGCGAAGTAGCCCCCCCTTCGAGCCTTGCGAGCGAGATATCAGGGGTAAAGGGTTATTACGCGGCGCGCATCGCGGCGGCGCGTAATAGCCTTTCTCCCGCGGCGCTCGCCGTGGCTATCCGCGCCATTCAAAACGAGAAAAAACTCGCGATCCGCGCCATCATCGACCGCTGGCAGGCGTATTTTCAGAACGGGAAGCAGAAGCCCGCTCCCGAGCGGCCCCACAACGCCAAGCCCATGCTTCGTTATCCGGGGCTCCGCAAGAGTTGATGTTGTGCCCGGCCCTCGCGGAAATCGACAGCCGCTCACAAACAAAATTGAGCAAGGCCGACCCCCCCCGCAATTAAATTCGTATACAGAATTTACGGAGGTACTGCCAATCTCACGCCACTCAAGACCTCACGAAAAAACAACAACAACAAACTGGAGGCCTTATGGAAAGCAATACCCCCGCTACGTCGAAATCTGTCCTGATCGAGCTTGGCAACGCCACGCGCGATATCACGCAACTGGTGGCCCTCACGCGCATCACCGGACAAGGTCTGGAAACCCTGCAAGAAAGGACGGGCTCGACAAAAACCTTCACCCACTCCGCCGTGGTTCCCGATCGAACCCGAAGCGGTGTGAACAGCTTCAAATTGGAAAATCCAAACCCCGCGCAAATATTCGAAGCCCTTAAAGCCGCGGGGCGCAACCTCATCTTCCTTCGCGAAACCGGGGAAATCGCACCGGCTTTTGCCGAGAACGGCATACCGGCCCCCGGCCAGCCTCACTTAACCGGCGTCAGAGACTGGTCCTACGACGACAGCACGCCTCCCGAGCAAAGAGGCTTTAAATCGGCGGCTACCGTCGTTCTGGCCGATGGGCGCAAGGCGGACGTGTATTTTGCCGCCGAGCGCCGCGCCTTCACGCCTCAGAACAGCACGATTTTGCAAGCTGGGCCGGGAGGCGCAGGGTAGCATTCCAATGGTCTCAATCCAAGCCGGAGTATTGAGCCGAAGGCCATGATGGGCGCTCCCCTCCCTCTCAAAGGGAGGGGCGGGCTCGCGTGAACCGGGCACCCGCGCAAGCGCGGGGGCCCGGCCCTTCGGGCATTGATCCCTAGCGCGCCTCCGGCGATCGAGGTCACCTGTCATGAAACACACTCACTCGCAAAGAAAGTCGATTATCGCCTGGAGGCAAAAACTCCAGGCCTTGGCCAACGCCGTCGATACGGGCGATGCAAACCGCGATCTGCGCGAGTTGCATGCGCTCGATATCGCGATGATCGAGTCAGGAATTTACGGCCTGCTGGCGATGATGAAGAATGTGGCCACCAGCCAGATCGTCGGGGACATGCTGCGCGATATTTTGGCCAGTCACGGCGACCCCGCCCATTGGCGCAACATCGAAGGCCGAAGCGATACGCGCGAGGACCAAATGTATCCCGAAGCCCCGCCGGGCAAAGAGACCTAACCTTATTGCCAAAGATTATTCCATGAATTCAGCACCTCTCCGCCCAGCACTTTACGCCAACGGCACGGCGCCGCTCTTTCTCGACACCGCCGAAATCACATTCACCTTTGCGGACGGCCCCCCAGTCACAGCGCAAGTTCAGATCGCCCGCGTCGATTACGTTAGAAACACCGCCACCATCGTCTTCTATGAAAGCGACCAGGAAGCCATCGAGGCATTGTCGCTCGGGCGGCATTTCCATACGACCGTTTCCATCGGCGAGCTGCGCGCACCCAAACGCGCGAAAGAAGTGACCCACGATTTTGAAATCTCCCACGAGATGCAGGTCACGCTTCATGCGCTTTCCGGCGGCACGCGAGATTTCGACCCTTATCTCCACCTGGAAGGACTCGTCGCCGGCCCCTTGAAGGAGCGCCGCCAAATGCTCCGGGCCGAAGAGTCAATCCGCGCCTTTCAAAGAGCTCCGTCCGCCCTTGCCCGGAGAACCATGCTTTCAAGGCTGGCCGGCTTCAGCGACGGGCAAGCGCTGTCTCTGCTCGAAGGCAACCGGCTTCCGGGCTCACCGCAAGCTGCCGCCACAATGGATGACGTGCGGGCGAGGCGCGAGCGGATTCAGGCCGTCGCCGCGATCACGCGCCGGCTCAAGAGTAACAGACTCGACTTTCCGGTGGACGCCGCCAATCCCCGTTACCCACCGCTGCCATTTATGAGTACGCCCGGCACCTGATCTCAATTCTCAACTTGCAAAAACGAAATTAAGATTCATCATCAGAAGCCAGTTAGGTGCGGCAAAATGGAGCATCAGGCATGGTCGCTGTCGAGGGACGAGGCTCATTGCTGTCGCGGCGCCGTCTGCTGATCTGCCTGTCGGCGCAGACAGTGTGCCTGGGCGCTGCAATCCCGGTCGCACGAGCTCAGACCGACTCACCGCTGAACATGCACATTGAGATTTCCACGGACAAGGCCGTTGAACAGTTGACGCCCACCACTGCGGCGCAGGCGCGCGCAATGGCTTCTCGCGCCGTGTTCACGTGCCAGAGCATCGCGGAGGCGGGCGCCATCACGATCAAGCAACTCGCTTCGGCGCAGTTGGCTATTGCGGAAGGGGAGCGGCAAATTTCCGCGCTTCTGGAGCTAAAGCACACAGTCATCGATCAACTTCGAAGCGGGTACTATTGCAGCCAGTGCAATCGTTCCAAGGTCGAGATTGAAGCCCAGGATCACGAGGATTTCGAAGCCCATTTGCGGCGCGTGAACGGACATAAGAATTCCCGCACCGGAGTCGCTGGTGCTGCAGAAGGCGGCCGAGTTTGATGCGCAACTCTCCCAGCTCAACAAAGAGCAGGACCTCCGCAAAAAGAATCGCGACAAAAACAAAGTGTTCAACGACAATCTTCAGCTACAATTTCGCGACGGCATACTGCTTTGGCGAACCGCGCTGTGGATGGAGCATGGGCTTATCGAGGCGCAATTCCAGAAAGCCGATCAAATCGACAAGCAGAAGCTTGATGCCGCAAAAGACAAGCTCTTAGAGGCCCAAGTTCAGGAAGCAAGGCTTATCGGGAATCGCGAAGACAAGGATCCGACGTTTAATCACCGTCTCCAGCACAACCAAGACGAGCAGACGCAATGGACCAATATGGAGAATATGTTGGAAAAACACATTGCTTCCAGGAAACGGAATTTCGAGGACACCCTCAACGTGGCGGAGAATGACAAGGTTCGCGAGACCCTCCAGCTTATCAAGGCCGGCCACCTCCTGACGGGGACGCAGCCCTTCCGGATGCCCGTGATGCCCGATACCACGGTAACTTTCGCGGGCTGGACCACTGAAATTTCCGACGATCAGGCGGGCGCCAAGTTTCAATGGAATAGAGTGATTACGACCGGCGTGCGTGAAAACTTCAATCCATCCGAGCATTCCGCGGAGTTTGTCGCCTTTATCGAGTTGTTCAAGAAGGTGCAGATATTCGCTGGGACAAAGGTTCAATTGACCGACCAGGGGGTTATTCAGGTGCCGGTCGGCGGGATCGAAATCAAACCCGGGATTGATATTCAGACTCCGGTGGGTGGAATTGCGGTCAAGCCGAAAACTAGGCCGGAAGAGCTGCCGGGCAGCGAGACCTGGAAGATCGAACTTCCAAAGCCGTAGAGCCTCCGATTAAATCGAATTAAGGGGAGATACGATGCGCCGTTTGTTGAACCTGGTCGCCTTGGCGCTTCTGGTCGGCCTTTGGCTGCTGCCGGAGATCAGCATCGCGCGGGCGGCCGGCGAGCCGGGAAATGCGTATGACGCCCAGATCACGCTCGCCGACGGGCGCCTCCAGCGCGGCAGCAATATGGAAGCGTTCAGCGAAGCGGTGAAGGCCATCGGCATCGATCCGGCGCGTTTCGAAGGTTATTATTTCGCCGGACTTGCGCTCTTCCGCCAGCAAGAGGCCGATCGAGCCCTTCCGTATGCACGGGAAGCCCTGACCCGTGCGCCCGAAGCACAGCGAAAGACGGTTCAGGAGTTGGCCGACAAGCTCGAACGCGCGGCGAAGGTTCGTGCCCTCATTGCGCAGGGCGCGCAAGCGGAGACCGACGGCAAGCTCTATAGCGCGGCGTCGAGTTACACCGCCGCGTTCGACCTCGAGCCAACGCAGGTCAAGGCGGGACAGGCCGGCGTCCGCGTTTGGCTGGTTCTGAAGCAGCCATCTACCGCCGCGAGGCTGCTGCGGTTCCTCGCGGCCAGCGATGATGCTGCGGTACGCGATGCGGCCAACAAGCAACTGTCCGCAATGGCAACCGAACTCGCGCAGATTTCGCGCGACGGCTTGGCACGCGGCTGGTCGTTACTGGCCCAAGCCGCCGCCGCCGCGGACGACAGGCTTGAGGCCGCAGCCCAGGCTTTCAACCAGGCGATCGATGCAAATCCGAAAATGGGTGGGGTCGACTCACCTTACATCGGCCTCGCAGCAACGCGAGCCGCGCAGCGGCAGAAGACCGAGTTCTACAGCGTTTTCAGAAGCGCGGCGAAAAATGGGTTCGTGCCGGACGCAGTCGATTATTTCGACCGGTCCGCCACGCGCTGTACGATCGGCTGCAACCGCGATCAACTGCTCGCGCCATTCCTTTGCGATCCGGAGGTGCAGGCCGCCTTCGTCGAGATTTACGGGCCAACCTTTCCAGGTCTGGCGCGCGAGTTCTGTACGGGACGCGAGCGACGACAAGTGCTCGCACGCGAGGAGGCGGCTCGCAAGAAGGCGGAAGAAGAGAAACAGAAGAAGGCTCAGGAGGAGGCCCACAAAAAGGCCGAAGACGAACGCAAGGCGCGCGAGGAGCGAGAACGTCAGCGCAAAGCCGCGATAGAAGCCCGTGAGAAGGCTCTCCCCAAGTTTTATGAGTATGCGGCAACGCTGCTGATACCGAGAGCGAATGCGTGCTTCATGAGCCAAGGCAAAGCGCGCGACATAGTCGATATCTGCTTGTGCCTGCATGGATACAATGAAGAGCGCAGGACGCTGGCGTACGAGTTCCAGATAAAAGGAATAGGGGAGACCAAAGACACGGTGCCGCGGAAGATCACATACGACGCGAGTGCCTCGTTCACAACGCCGGTGAAGGCTGATGAGCGCCTCGCTTATCTCATGCTCGATGCGAACCGGCCGTGGGAAGCTGCGAGCATCGGCCCCAACAACAAAGTCACCGTTACCGGGCGAGACGAACGGGTCACCACCTGGGCTAGTGGCCAGGAGGCGTTTTGGCAGAGCTACGTTGCTGCGGCGGACGGCTTGGAAAGTGTCGACGGCGATCCGTTGGGCTGGTCCATGGGTCTTGCGGACGGCGCCATCACGATAACGATTGGGCGCAAAGAACCGGCCAGCCTGATTGCGAAGCCGACCGGGACGTCCTGCTCTTGGCGCTGACGCTTTCAGGGGCGGCCAAGCATTGGCAGCGAGTTTGAACCACTTGTCCTAATAAAATAATTAGCGCCACTTCATCGGTAAAGGGCAAAAGTAGCCCTCCCGCTATTACGCCACGGAGTGCACCCCGGGGTGGACAACTTGAACGATTGGAATTGACTCCAGCGTCATGCGTTCGCCCGGCATACCGGCGGCCTGAAATACCCGGAGAGGAAGAGGGTTGGAAGGCGAGGGTGAAGGGCAATGGCAGAGAGAGTTTCGTGGTCATCGCACCAGGAATTCGCCGTGAATTCAAATCGCAAAGTCGATCCGTATACTGTATAATCAACGAATTGAAACAACAGGAGATTGCACCATGGATAATCGTATGTTTGAACAGCGCATTGCCACCCTTGAAAAACAGCTTGAGTCTCTGGAAGGCAGATACGTTGCCCACCTCCGCTCCGACGGCCTGCGCATCGTCGAACTCGAAATCAAAGTGCAAGGCCTCGAAGCCCGTCTCAAAGACTTCGACAAGGTAGAGAAGCTTGTTTTCGACGCCTATCTTCTGAACCATCCGGAAACCCAGGAAACGATCCTCCAAATCGACCGCACCGTCGATATGGCCGCGCAGGCTTTCTATTTTGCAAACCTGCCCACCGTCAAAGACGCAAAACGTAAGTCCTAGCTAGGCGAACCGTCCCATCCTCTGCTAATCTGCCCGCTACGACGCAGTGCATAGGAAAGTGCCGATGACCGGCGGGGATGAAGACAATTCTCCGGACGATGCGCGCGATGACGACGAACTTGCCAGCAAGCTCGCGCGCCTGACCGAAGAACAACGCACGCGCTATCAAACCGAAGTTCAAAACAACATCGATCGCAACGCCGAGGCAAGCCGGGATTACCGCCTGAGCCTCGCCAACACGCTCCTCAAAAACTTTCCGGCCCGCGAAGAGAGTCTGGAAATCGGCGAACTCAACCGGCGTCAGGATCAGGCGGCCTACCAGCGCGATCATCCGCGCGCCAAACCTAACAGACCGGGGACAACCCTTCCGCCGATTCAGGAGCCTCCACGGCTTGACCGCGACAGCGCGCCTTCCCCCGCTTCTTCCCAGCCACAGCCCGCTAATTCGCTCGACAACAAAACGCCAAACGCCCCGCCGCGCGACTATAGCGAGTTGCAACGCACGCATGAGCAGGTCGCCGAACAATTGAAACAAAGTGGCCGCCAGGCCGCGAACGCAGCAGCCCCCGGACAATCCGCCGAGCCTGCGACGGCCATGCTGTCCAAAGAGCGCCTTGTCATTATGCTCGAGCACTTCCCCGAAATGCGCCGCGAAGCCAATCTTCCCACCACGCAATCAGAAATAAATGAACGCGCCGCGCTCGCCCACATGCAAGATGCCGATCGGACGAAGCTCGAACAAGCGCACGGCCCTCAACCCAATAGGCAGCAGCAGGACGAGCGCAATCTGCTAGACCACCAACACCTCGCGGAGCAGGCCGGCGTGCAAGCTAAATGGATCGCCCTGCATCTCAAGGCGCAAAACTCACCTGACGCTGCCCAGTACGGCCACGACTCTCGCCTGGCCTTTCAGACCGCGCGTCTCACCCATGAACAACGGCAAAATCTGCGCGCCGGCAGCGACCGGGTTCAAGGCGCCGTGCGCGACGGCGAAGAGGCTCACCATCAACAACAGGCGAATGCGCAAGAAGCGGCACGTACCGGCGGGGTGTTGACTTCCGAACAACGGGCGAATGCATCGCCGGAGACAAGACAGACGATGGAACGCCAAGAGCGCGGCGCTGCCCGTGAGGTCGGCGTGGGCAGCAAGGATCAAAAAGCTCAGCAGGGTAACGCCAATACCGGCAAAAGCCCAAGCGGCGGCCGCTCGCGATAGTACGGACGCGCTGCGAAAACAGGGTTAGGACCCTGGCTCCGGTTCCTGTGGCAATCAACAAGAGGAAGAGGGTGGAGGAACGAGGGTGAAGGGCAAGGGCTGAGAGAGTGTCTCAAGGCCGGCCCCTGAACCCAGCCAAGGAGCACCCTCCAATGACCAAAGCCGCGCCCGCCCAGAAACTTGCCCTCACCGCGCCTGAGACGATCCCCCTCGACAAGCTCAGCATCCATGACGGCAATGTCCGCCAGATCGAGGCCGGCATCTCGATCGAGAACCTTGCCGCCGACATCGCGCGCCGCGGCCTTCTGCAATCCTTAAGCGTGCGCCCTCTCATCGACGATGCAGGCGCGGAAACCGGACGCTATGGCGTTCAGGCGGGCGGACGCCGCTTGCGCGCCTTGCAGCTACTCGTCAAACAAAAGAAACTCGCCAAAAACGCGCCGGTCCCCTGCATCGTCCGTACCGAAGGCTTCGTCGAAGCCGACAGCCTCGCCGAAAACACCGAGCGCGAAGCCCTTCATCCAATCGACCAGTTCCGCGCCTTCGCCGCCTTGTGTGACAAGGGACAAGGCGAGGACACCATTGCCGCCGCCTTTGGCGTCACTCCCACCGTCGTCAAACAGCGCCTCCGGCTTGCGAATGCCAGCCTGCTGCTCCTCAAGGCTTATGAAGACGACCAGATGTCGCTCGAACAACTCATGGCCTTCTGCCTCGTCGAGGACCGCAAGCGCCAGGAAGAAGTCTGGTTCTCCCTCAACGGCCATTGGAACAGCGGCCCGGACGCCATCCGGCGCATGCTGACCGAGAAGACGGTCCGTGCCGATGACCGGCGCGCGCTTTTTGTGGGCGCCGAGGCCTACAAAGAAGCGGGCGGCATCATTCTGCGCGATCTTTTCGCCGAGGACGAGGACGGATGGCTGCAGGACGTTCCGCTTCTCGAAAAGCTCGCCAGCGAAAAGCTCTCCGTCGAAGCCGGGACCATCAAAGCCGAAGGCTGGGGCTGGGTCGACGCTGCGATCGATTTTCCCTGGAACCATCTACGCGCGTTCAAACCGCTCAAACCGATTTCGCCAGCCTTGACCGATGAGGAAGCCGCCGAGTTCGAAGCGCTCTCGGCGGAATTCGAGGAACTGGACACGACGCCGGACGGCGAACTCACAGCCGCAGCTAAAGACCGGCTGCAAAATGTGAGAGAACTCATCATCCACTTTGAAAACAAATCGCCCGTCTTCGACGAGGCGCAGAAAGCCAAAGCCGGCGCCTTTGTCAGCCTTCGCGACGACGGCACTCTCTTGATCGAGCGCGGCTATATCCGGCGCGAGGACGAGGCCGCCGGGCAAAGTACCGGCGGCGAAGCGTCCAATGCCGCGGACTGGGATGATGCCGGGTTCAATGGCGCCGGATCGCCGGGCCCCCAAGACGCATCCGGCGATGACGAGGACGACGATGCAGCACTTCCCGACCGGCTGATGATCGAACTCACCGCCTATCGTTCGCTGGCGCTCCGCCAGGCGCTCGCCAACGATCCCGGCATGGCGTATCTCGCAATGCTGCACGCGCTGACGCTTCGCCTCTTTTACAACTACACCAGCGACACCTGCCTGCAGGTCGAGGCCAAGGACAGCCTCACCCCGCCCTTTCCGGGCCTTGCCGATGCGCCCGCCGCCAAATCCATCGCGGAATGTCACCGCAGCTGGCAAGAAGCTTTGCCCGAACGTCCGCAGGAACTCTGGGACAGGCTCGCGAGCCTTGATACCGATAGCCGCGAGGCGCTCTTCGCCCATTGCGCCGGCCTCGCCATCAACGCCGTCTACGAGCCCCATGTCAGGATTTCCGGCAAGCGGCGTCATGCGGACCAGCTTGCGGCCGCGTTGAAGCTCGACATGACGGAAGCCGGCTGGGTCCCACGCGCTGACAATTATCTGAACCGCATCACCAAGGCGCAGATCATCGAGGCGGTGCGCGAAGCCAAGGGCGACAAAATCGCGGAACTCCTGACCGATCTCAAGAAGAAGGAGATGGCGCTCGAAGCCGAACGTCTGCTTGCCGGCACCGGCTGGCTGCCCGAGCCGCTGCGCGCACCGGCCGCTCTCGACGAAACTTCGAGTTCGCCTCTTCCGGCCTTCCTCGAAGACGAGCAGCTCCAGGCGGCTGAGTAGTCCTTCCGCCCAGCGCGGCCTGCGCCAATCGCAGGCCGCGCCTTTTTGCGCGCATGGACGGCGTCCCAACCATACCAATCGGAGCCCATCATGAAGACCATCACGGACTTCAACCCTGGAACGTCCCGCTACGCTTTCGATTTCAGGCTCTGCCACTTCAAAAATGGCTGGGCGCAACTCGATACCAGGCAGGACGCTTCCTATTACGGTAACTGGATCAACCCGGTCACCCGCCAGTTCGTTAGCTACGCCGAAGGCGATATCACCATCGTCACTTGCGAGACCGATCAGGAATTCATCGATCAAGTCACCAAAGCCTATCAGTGGCACAAGGAGCGCGGCTACGAGCCCGCGATCGACGGTATGTGCAGCGAAAACATCATCAAGCGCTTCACCGACCTCGGTCTCGCCCACTTGCTCCACTGACCGTCACCCCGGAAACTTCAAGCCTCCCCTCCACGGCTTCCTTCCAGGTCCTGACCGGAAGAAGAGGAAGAGTGCGGCGGGGAGAAGGTGGACGAGCGAGCTGAAGAGAGAGGAACGCCCGTCCGGCACCCCCAACCCCAATGAACGGCCTGCCCTTACCGGCGGGCCGTTTGCGTTTTTGGAGACCGCTATGGCTAAAACCCATCACGAAACCCGCGCAGAGGCTGCCCGTCAGGCTCTCGAGGCCTATGCATCCGATGCGTCCCAAGACCTCGAAACGCGCATCGCCGATCTCATCACCGATATCGGCCATCTCTGCATGGTCGAAAAGCTCGACTTCCTCGAAGCCCTCCGCCGTGGCATCCGCCATTGGGCTGTCGAACGCGTCGACCCCAACAGCACGCTTCCAGGTCCAACCGTTGAAATCGTGATCAGCGTCCACGGCTTGCCAGAGCAGCCCAAGGCAAAGCCTCCGCTCAAGCCCAAACCCAAGAAAGTCCGCGTACCCCGCTGAAACCGGCGTTCGATCACAAGACCAGGAGGCACCTCATGCCAGCATAAATCCCAGCACCAGAAAAGAACTTCAGCCCATCACCACGGCCCGCGATCCCAGCGGGTTTTTTCATTTTTGGAGACACGCCGATGCAAAACATTGCCGATTTCAAACGCCGCGCGAAACCCGGCGCGCAATTCCTGCGCAGCTTTCCGGGACAATCCATCAAGCCGAGGATCGTCACCGTCGCCCATGCGCAGAGCAATGCCGTGGTCTTTCCAACCGGCGAGGCAACCGCCGAAGAGATGGCGCGTGTCGCCAAAAATCCGGCACGCTACGGCTCCTGGTTCCATTTTCCGAAAGCCTCGCGCTGCCGCTTCGAAAGCGGCGAATTGATCGTCATTGGACTCTCCGGCGAACCGCTCATCGCCCTTAAACCCGCCCCACCTGGTGATGCTGCCCCCTCTTGCGACGATCCCTGACTTCCGACTGCGCCTTCAATCCCATCAAGCCCGCCGATGCCAAAACAGGAGCCGCGCCATGACCAAACGTTACAATCACATGTTCAGCATCGCTTTTACCGTCATCGATTCGAGCCCTACCGGAGAGAACTTACATCCAGCCACGATACGCCAAGCCATCTTGGCCCGGCTCGCCGGTTGCGACGATTCAGAACTCTACGAAGCCATTGGTCTTCCAGAAGATACCTACGAGGTGCCGGATGACCCACTCATCCCAGAGGAAGAGGGCCGCGTGAAAAATGACGGATGAGGGCCGAGAAGAGAAGTCCCCCGTCCTTCTTCCCCCCCATCCAAGGCCCGCCCCGCGCGGGCCTTTTGTTCTCAGGAGACCATCATGAACTGGTATCGGTCCTGCTCTTACGACGAAGAGCAAAAACGCGCCTTCCATAAAACAGGACGCGAGCGCCTAGCTGCGCTCGCCGCAAAACTCAACTTCGAGCCCGGCGGCTTCGACCTCAGATCCAATCAGGGCGGCATCGCTGTGTCAGGTGAAGTGACGCTGCATGCCGATACCCTTTATGTGCAGGTCTGCCAGCCCGCGACCGGCTGCGACAGCGGCATCCTCATCCGCACCTGCAAGGGGCGCAAAGACTACACGGGCGGACCCAACAACTTCGCGCCGCTCAGCTACCTCGATAACATCGAAGCGCTTGCCGGCTACTGCCTGCGCGTTCTCGATCGTGAAGGAGCACGGCCATGAGACTCCACACCAAAGCGCTGCGCCGGAAGCCTGCCGGCAAGGAACGCGCAAAAGCGAAGGATCGGCCTTCCCGTGCCCGGAAACGCAAGAGCACAACGGCGCCTGCAGACGGAGTGAAGACCTGGACCATTCGCTGCGTCGCCAATCTTCCGTCCGTCAACACGGTCGAAGTGGAAGCGGAGACCCTCGAAGAAGCTTGCGCCAAAGCGATCGCAACCGCCAATGACAGCCCTCATTGGCAAATTGCCGATCAATCCGGGCGGACATTCATCGACGGCTACTGCGAAGGCGTTCTCGATGCCGGTCGGGGGAGCTCGACGCGCCTGAAATCAGATGTGCCCTACGCCTTCAGCGAAGACGGCCTGAGACAGAGACCGGCGATCAAAATCTATTTGTCCGGCGGCGTTATCCAGGATGTGTCCTGCGACGGTGCGGCAATCGTCATCGTGCATGACGCCGACAACGAAGCGGAAGCCCCGGCGTTCGACCCCTACCAGCCCTCCGAATACCGGTTCCCGTTCTAGCCGCAGACGCTGGCCTCGAGAGGAAGAGGGCGGCCAGAGAAAGATGCCCGTGCAGGGCCGAGAGAGCGAGCAGCGACAGGTGCCCGCTAATCCCAAGCCACAAGGATCGACACCATGAAGCTCTTAACAAAGGAGCAGCGCGAGCTGCTGCTCAAAAACGGCCGCGACCAGCAGAAAGTGAAAGGCACCAAAGCCGAGAAGGATTTCTGGCCCGTTGTCAAACTCTTCTATCCCGCAGGCGCCGCGACCTGGCTCCTTACCGAACTCGATCCCGAGGATGAAGACGTCGCCTGGGGACTCTGCGATCTAGGACAGGGCTTTCCCGAATTTGGCACGGTCCGGATCAGCGAGCTGGAAAACTTCCGCGGCCAGTTCGGACTTGGCATCGAGCGCGACCGCTTCTTCGAAGCCAGGGCGCCGATCTCGCGCTACATCGAGGCCGCCAGCGAAGCCGGGCACATCACCGAACAGGTGGCGCCATGATCCGTCACCCTCGCTGACGCCGAAGAAGACACTGAAGCCCACGCCAATCCCGAAGGAGAAAATTCCCATGCCTGAATACCGCGCCACTCGATTTCTCAACACCCGCGAAGCAGACACCTATCGCTTCACCGCCGAAACCGATCAGGCGGCCCGGGAAACGCTCCTCCTCGGCGGCAACCTTGACTGGAGCGGCGACGCCGATCTCATTGACTGCGATGTTCCCGACGAGGTGCTCGCCCTCGACCGGCGTAAAGAAGACGGCAGTTACGAAACGGTCGAAGACGAAATCGAGCTTCCCGGCCAAATGCCCTACGGCCAGCCCTCCCGCCAATTCGTGCTGGCCGTCGCAGCTCTTGGCGAAGAGGGCGCCTACGACGACGCGATCGAAACCCTGGAAAAGCTCATCGAAGAAGCGCGGGCTCTTTGCAACATCGCCGAACCTCGACCTTCCGAACCTGAACTTCTTTGCCCGGAAGAAGGTTCTTGATCGGCCTTTTTCCCGATCCAGCCCTCCGCATCATCGCAACCTGAAAGGATAACCATCATGGCCGACTACTACACGCAAACCGTCATCCACCAGCACATTCCCGAACGCCTCATTGCCCCGTTCGAACTCCTTTTACTCGCCGAAATTTTCGAAAGCGACAGGCACGATGACAGCTTCTATTATTATGCAAGCGAAAGGCCGAACGACTTCATCAGCATCGATCCGCGTGTTCTCAGCGTGACGCTTGCCATCTCGCCAGAAAAATCCCGCCTCCGCTCCTGGCTCAAACGGCAACTTGCCGGATGCCCTGCCGAGCTTCCGCATCTCGATATCGACCTTACAGCCACGCCCCATAGAGACAGCGCCTACCTCGTCATCCTCCAGGACATCGTGCGCCGGTCACAAGGCGAGCTTCCCTATCTGACGATCGCCGCCGCCTACACCTCCAACAAAATGCGCGCCGACGCTTTTGGAGGCATGGCGATCATCATCACGCCGCGCGAAATACTTTACCAATCCACCTACGATTTTTTCCAAAGGTTCGAAGCGCGCCGCGCCAGCAAATACGCGCGTCAATTCGCGCCGCCCTGACCCCGCGCCAAGCCAACACCGGCACCAGCCGCCCACACCCCATCCCGCCCGCGCTTTCCGCGGGCTTTTTCATGTTTGGAGAACTTCAATGTCCTGGACCAGCGAACGCGTCGGCTTGCTCAAGAAACTTTGGAACGACGGACTTAGCGCCTCTGTCATCGCGCAACAAATCGGCGAGGCAACGCGCAACGCCGTCATCGGCAAGGTACACCGGCTTGGCCTCGCCGGCCGCGCAACCACCTCGCGCGCGCCCGGCGCCTCGCGGCCATCATCGCTCTTCCGGGCCCGCTCGCCGTCAAAAAGCATCCGCCTGCGGCCACGCCCACGCCGAACCTCTCCGCCGCCCGCCACTGCCGCACGAAAGACAATGGGGCGCGCCGCTTTGCCCGAACTCGGCCTCGCGCCGGAAATCCCCGTCACCGTGCAAACCCTGACCGGGCGCAACTGCCGCTGGCCCGAAGGCGATCCGAAACTTCCGGGCTTTCATTTCTGCGGACGCCAGAAAACGGAATTGCGCGGACCTTATTGCGGCGCGCACGCCGCAATCGCTTTCCGCTGAAGCCGATCCCTCCCTTCCCCAACTTTCCAAAAGGACTGACCATGACACCCCCTGCTCCTCAGCCGGCTGCGCCCGCTTGCCTGCCCGTCCCTCAAAATATCAAAGCCGCCAGGGTCTTATCCGCCGCCGCTCACCTTCTCCCATCACTTGAACGAGGGTCAGCGCTCGACGCGCGGCTCTTGCGCGAAGCGATGACCGCCGCGTTTGAGGGAAGCGATCAGGACGGCGCCTGGCTGTGGAAAGACGCCTACGAAGCCTCAGAAGCGGCCGCCGTTCTGTTCCTGCGCAAATATGGCCAGGGCATGCTGAAGAAGGCTGCCAGTGCCGCCCGCTATCTTTCCATGCTGGAACGCCTCGCCGCCCTGCTGCCGTCGCACACGCGCCGCTCGGAGGAAAGCGACCAGTTCCAGCAATTCTCGACCCCGCTTGGCCTTGGCTTTCTCCTGAACCGCGCCGCGCAAGTGCGCCCCGGAGAGATCGTGCTCGAACCTTCGGCGGGCACCGGACTTCTTGCCATCCATGCCGAAATCGCAGGCGCCGCGCTCGCACTCAACGAACTCGCCGAAACTCGCCAGGCCATGCTTGCGGCGCTGTTTCCGCAGGCGCCTGTCACCCGCTTCAACGCCGAGCAGATCGACGATTATCTCGACGCGAGCATCGCGCCAGTTTGCGTGCTGATGAATCCGCCCTTCTCCGCGTCACCCCATATCGAGCGGAGCATGCGCGATGCGACCGTCCGCCATATCCGCTCGGCCTTGCGCCGCATGGCTGAGGGCGGCCGCCTCGTGGTTCTGACGGGAGCATCCCACGATCCCCTGAACGCCGGCATCCGGGCCCTCTATGCCGATCTCGCCGGCACGGCCTCCTTCCGGTTCACCGCCACCGTCGACGGCCGCATCTATGCACGGCACGGCACCAGCATCGACACGCGGCTCACGGTCATCGACCGGATTCCAGAAACAAGCAGCGCCGCTCTCATAGAGGCCGGTCACGCGGGCAGCCTCGCAGAACTCCTGGCTTTGATCGAAACCAAGCTGCCGCCGCGCCCATTTCCGGCGGTCGCGGAGCGTGTTGCGGCCGTGCCGCGCCGTGCAACAGCGCAGGCGTCGGTGCGGGCTCGCTCCAATGCTCCCTCTTCCTTTCCGGCGCCGCAAGAGCTTCCGCAGTCCGCGGCTGAAATCATCTACGAAGCCAGGGAAATAACCGCAGTCGAAGCCGCCTTCAGCGACCGGATTTACGAGCCCTATCAGGTGCAATCCATTCAGATTGCCGGTGCCAGGCCGCATCCGACCAAACTCGTGCAATCGGCGGCCATGGCTTCCGTCCGGGCGCCCATTCCTTCCTACCGGCCGTTGCTGCCACGCCAGCTGATCGAGAACGGCGTCTTGTCGGACGCGCAGATCGAGACCGTCATCTACGCCGGCGAAGCCCATGCGGAGATGCTCGCCGGGCGCTACCTCGTCGATGAAAGCCTCGACACTCTCTCCCTCGCCAAGGACGGCGACGAAAACGCGGTGCAGTTCCGCAAGGGCTTTTTCCTGGGCGACGGCACCGGCAGCGGTAAAGGCCGGCAAGCCGCAGGCATCGTCCTCGACAACTGGCTGCGCGGACGCCGCAAGGCGGTGTGGATTTCAAAATCCGACAAGCTCATCGAGGACGCGCAGCGCGACTGGTCGGCGCTCGGCCAGGAAAAGCTCCTCGTCGTGCCGCAATCGCGCTACAGGCAAGGCACGCCGATCCGCATCGCCGAAGGAATTCTCTTCACGACCTACGCCACGCTTCGTTCCTCCGAGCGCGAAGGCAAGACATCGCGGCTCAAACAGATGCTCGATTGGCTTGAGACAGATTTCGACGGCGTGATCCTGTTCGACGAGGCACACGCCATGGCCAATGCCGCGGGCGAGAAAAGCGAGCGCGGCGACAAGGCCGCTTCGCAGCAAGGAAGAGCGGGCCTCAGGCTCCAGTACGCCCTGCCCGCCGCGCGCGTCGTCTATGTCTCGGCGACAGGTGCTACCTCCGTGCATAATCTCGCTTATGCGCAGCGCCTCGGCCTTTGGGGCAGCTCGGATTTTCCGTTTGCCAACCGGGCGGACTTTGTCGCGGCCGTGGAGGCTGGAGGCATCGCCACCATGGAAGTGCTGGCGCGCGATTTGAAAGCGCTTGGTCTCTATATCGCGCGCTCGCTCTCCTATGAAGGCATCGAGGTCGAGATTGTCGAGCACACGCTCAGCCAAGAGCAGATTCGTATCTATGATGCTTACGCTGAAGCCTTCCAGATCATTCACTTGAATCTGGAAGCTGCGCTCAAGGCGACCAATATCACCGGCGAGACCACCACTTTGAACGGGCAAGCGAAAGCCGCCGCCAGAAGCGCGTTTGAGAGCAACAAGCAGCGCTTTTTCAATCACCTTATTACCGCGATGAAAACGCCCACGCTCCTCAAATCGATCGAGGCCGATCTCGATGAGGGCGCCGCCGCCGTGGTGCAGCTGGTCTCGACCGGCGAAAGCCTGATGGAGCGCCGCCTCGCGGAAATTCCCACGTCGGAATGGGGCGATCTTTCCATCGATGTCACACCGCGCGAATATGTGCTGGACTATCTCGCCAAAGGGTTTCCGACCCAGCTTTACGAGCGTTACGAAGACGAGAACGGCAATCTGCAATCCCGGCCCGTGGTGCTGGACGGCCAGCCCGTGCAGTCAAGGGAAGCCACCGAGATCCGCGACCGCCTGATCGAGAAACTTGCGTCGCTTCCGCCGGTGCAGACCGCGCTTGATCAAATCCTGCATCATTTCGGAGCGGATCAGGTGGCCGAAGTAACGGGCCGCAATCGCCGCATCGTGAAAAAGACATCCGTGAACGGCGGGGCACGGCTTGCCGCCGAGACGAGGCCCGGCTCTGCCAATCTCGCCGAGACGCAAAGCTTCATGGATGACAAGAAACGCATCCTGGTGTTCTCGGACGCGGGCGGCACAGGACGCTCCTATCACGCCGATCTGTCGGCGCGGAACCAGAGAAAGCGCGTCCATTATCTTCTGGAACCCGGCTGGAAAGCCGATACCGCCATTCAAGGGCTCGGACGCTCGAACCGCACCAACCAGGCGCAGCCGCCGCTGTTCCGCCCCGTCGCCACCAATGTGAAGGGCGAGAAACGCTTTCTCTCGACCATCGCCAAGCGCCTCGACAGCCTCGGCGCCATCACGCGCGGCCAGCGCCAGACCGGCGGCCAGGGCATGTTCCGCCCAGAAGACAATCTCGAAAGCCCTTATGCGCGCGCGGCACTGACCGAACTCTACACCCGCGTCTTCAAGGGCCAGGTGGAGTTCTCGAGCCTCGAGCATTTCGAGAATGCTACCGGCCTTCGCATCAGGACCAATGAAGGCGTTATGCTGGAGGAGCTGCCGCCGATCACCAGGTTCCTGAACCGCGTGCTGGCCTTGCCGATCGCGCTACAGAACCGCTTTTTCGAATTGTTCGAGGAACTGCTTGGCCTCCGCGTCGAAGGTGCGATTGCGTCCGGCACTTACGATATCGGACTCGAGACCTTGATCGCCGAAAGCCTCGCCGTCACTGAGCGCCGCATCCTGCAAACCCATGAGCGAACGGGCGCCGCCACGTCCCTCCTCATCATTCGCCGCGAGGACAAGAACGAACCGCTCGACCTTGAGGCAGCACTTTCTCTCGCCAGAAGCTCGCAGTCGCCGTTCCTCGTCAATACGCAGTCCGGCCGCGCCGCGCTAGCCGCGCCCGCGTCAAGTCTCACGCTCGATGACGGCAGCGTTGAAGAACGTTTGCGGCTGATCCGGCCGTTGTCGCGCGATGCGGTCGGCAAAGCAAAGCTCGCCGGCAGCCATTGGCAAATCGCGACCGAGGAAGAGTTTACGCAGGCATGGATCAAAGAGCTTGGCGAGATTCCGCCCACACGGTCGAGCGACTTCCATCTCGTCACCGGCCTGCTCTTGCCCGTCTGGAAACATCTGCCCCGCGCTGCCAGCAAGGTTTATCGGCTTGAAACCGATGAAGGCGAGCGCATCGTTGGCCGCCTGATCCCAACCGCCGATGTGCCGGGCCTTCGTATTGCGTTCAATCTCGACGGCGGGCCAGCGCTGTCATCCGAAGAGGCGCATCGCCTGCTTCTTGCCGAGGCGCGGCCCATCGCGCTTCGCGGCGGGATGGGACTCCGTATTTCGACGCTCATGGGCGCGAAGCGCATCGAGCTTACGGGCTTCCGCGATACCGAAGTCGAGCAGCTCAAAGCTTTCGGCTTCTTCAGCGAGATTATCTCCTGGCGCCTGCGGCTGTTCTTGCCGATCGAGGCTGCAAGCGGCGTCGAAGCGCTGTCGCGGCTCTTCATGCTTTATCCGCCGCTGACGGCGGACACGGACGATGCTCTGCAACGCTCCGGCGAAAGCAAGTAGGCGGGGTGTAATCCATGAGCACCGCATCCGAACTCTCGCACCGCCTCGCCGCGCAGGCCGAGGCGGTCTGCCGGGCCTATCTTCCCAATGGACGCCGCCACGGACGCTACTGGATCGCGGGCGACGTTACCGGCGCCCGCGGCCGCAGCCTGTTCGTCAAACTCTGGGGTGACAGGGCCGGCCGCTGGACCGATGGCGCGACCGGAGAGCATGGCGACCTGCTCGATCTCATCCGGCTCAACAAAGACTTGAGGGATTGCCGCGAAGCCCTTGCCGAAGCTCGCCACTTCTTGAACGAGCCCGAACGCATCCGCAGCCTTCGCAAGAACCGGCCGGTTGAACCGCCGCACGACTCCCGTGCGGCTGCCTCGAAGCTCCACGCCCTGTCGCGACCGGTGCCGGGCACGCTTGCCGAGACCTATCTGCGCGGACGCGGCATCACCGCACGGCTTTCCTGGCCCTGCCTTCGCTTTCATCCTGCCTGCTATTACCGTCCCGATGACGAGGCGCCGCGCCAAGCCTGGCCCGCGCTTCTAGGAGTCGTCACCGATGCCGCCGGAAAGCTCACCGGCCTTCAACGCACCTATCTGGCCCGCGACGGCAGCGGCAAAGCCCCGCTCGCCGATCCGCGCCGGGCTATGGGCTATCTTCTCGGCAACGCGGTGCGCTTCGGCAAGCCGTCCGCCGTCATGGCCGCCGGCGAGGGGTTGGAGACCGTGCTCTCGCTTCTGTCCCTCTTTCCGGCGCTGCCCATGGCGGCCGGTCTGTCCGCCGCGCATCTATCCGCCCTGCTCTTGCCGCCAGGCCTTCGCCGCCTTTATGTCCTTCGCGACAATGACGCGGCGGGCGAATTTGCCGAAGCACGCCTCGCCGAGCGATGCCGCGAGGCTGGCATCGATTGCCGCGTCCTGAAGCCCGCCGCCAAGGATCTCAACTCCGATTTGCGCGCCGAGCCTGTCGATGCCGTGAAGGCGAGGATGCTTGCGCAGATGGAGCCGCGAGACCGTTCCCGATTCCGCAGCTGAGCGCAAGCTGGTGATCCGCGCCCGTAAACCGTCGCCGCCGTCAAAGCGCCCTCACATGGTGCCTCCCGAGGGAGGAGGCCGCCCCTCGCGCCTTTGAGGGTGGCGAGGAGGCCAGAGGCGGCGTGCGGAGGGCAACGGCTACGCTCCGTTTATTTTCCGCCGCGGCCCCCCAAAGAAAGTTTGGGAGGGCCGCTTTGCATCGCGAAGCAAAATAAACGTCTCTGCGCCGTCCTCCGCTGCGCTCCGGCCGCGCGCTTCGCCGCGCGGTGCAGCCCCCGCCCGCGCCTCCGGCAAGAGCCTCGCCATCAAGGCCGCGAGGGGCGGCTCACCACTCAAGGAGGACAGACCATGACGACACTTCACGGCATCGACGCCGATCTTCACGAACCCGGACACCAAAGCTCCGCAACCGCCCGCGTGATTGAGGACCTGCAACTTTACGGCTACCAGTCCTCCGCAGGCGAGCCCGACCCTCGCCCCCTGCCCGACACCGGCCGGCTCGAAGGCGCCGTCTCTGACCTGTTCGACATCCTCGCCGGGACTTTCCAGGACACCAGCCTCGAACCCGACCTCGCCGATCTGCTCTGGTGCCTCACCGACCTCTTCCACAAAAAATCCGCCCGCGTTCAGCGCCAGCTCGAAGACAATGAAGACCGCCAGAAGCGCTCGCAGCAAGAGCAGGACGGCTCCGAAATCCGCTCGGTCGAACTGGAGACCCTCATCGCCCAAGGCCAAAGCCACCTCGAGCGCCGTGAAGCTTTCGAGCACATCCGCGACTTCGCCGCGGAGCGCTACGAGACCGAGACCGGCTCGTCCTGGCGTCCCCGCGCCGGAAGCCTCGTCAACCACAAGCACCTGACCGCCGCGATGATCGACAGCCGCGACTTCATCACCGCGCGCCGCCGCGCCGACACCGAACTCCTGCTGCCGAAAGGCCCGAAGATCGCCTTCTCCGGCGGCGCCGATTGCGCCGATCACAAGCGCATCTGGGCCGTGCTCGACAAGGTGCTCGCCAAGCATCCCGACATGGTTCTCATCCATGGCGGCACACCGAAAGGCGCCGAGAAAGCCGCCGCCTGCTGGGCCGATCGCCGCAATGTCACGCAGATTGCGTTCAAGCCCGACTGGACGCGCGACGGCAAGGCCGCGCCCTTCAAGCGCAACGACCGCATGCTCGACATCGTGCCAATGGGCGTCATCGTCTTCCCCGGCTCAGGTATCACCGGCAATCTGGCCGATAAGGCGAAGAAGCTTGGCATTCCGGTTCTCGATCACCGGGAGGGCGGCGCCTAGGCGCCGTTTTGATTCCATCACGCAAGGAAGCTTCACTCATGCAAAGTCAGTTCATGTGATTAGGGGCTAGCGAGATGCTGCTATTCATCAGAGGGTCCGGCATCTCACGAACTTCTCCCCTCCACTTAAGAAGCACGTCCCTAATTGAGCGATGGCTATTTTTATGAAAACAGCAAAAAGCGACGCTCTAAAGAACTTTATTTGTTAGAAATATCTCTTTACGGCCTTAGCATGTTTTTCTATAAAGCAGTTATGTGGATGAATTGTCCTGATGTAGCAGCGACACAGTGTTTTGCATCGAGTGTAAATTTCGTTTTACTCAAATAAATAAATCATGAGTTTCCCAACCAGAGGTGTTCAATGAGTGCCGACGTTCTCGCTTTACATCACACCCGCGGGTTGCCTCCTTTCACAAAATCGACTTGCGTATCAAAACCTCTTCGCTGGGGCCTTTTTTTGCTAATCAATCTCGTTTAACCGGGTGAATCACGATGCAGATGACGAAAATCTCCAAAAATCATGATCGCGGCACGGGAACGCCTCTTCTAAGTCATGTAGAAATCAAATCAAAAAATACGCGCAGGGTTTTTCTGTGCCTTGTATTTTTATTGGTTTCTTTGATTGATTTTGCGATGCCACATAAAGCGCAAGCAGACGATGCAGCTTGTGCCCACTCCGTGGTAACCGTAGATTGTTTCATAAAGAACGATAAAAATTTGGCGGGCCTTGCCGAAGAAATGGATAAAATCTATCGGCAACGCAAAGCATCAATGGACAATGATGAAAAAGAAGCCATCCAAAATCAACAGCAGCATTGGCTAAAATTTCGCGCCCCTTCTTGTGGTCTGTCGCGACATAACATTCTTACAGAAGATAAAGCTAAAGCAGTTATATCTTGTTTGAAAACGCAGTACCGAAGCCGCATCGATAGTTTGACCTATCAATGTGAGGTTGATGACAGTCATACGGTAGCAGAAATGGAGACGTGGAAGGAGCCTTTGAACGGCAAGGTTCCGGCAGGATTTAAAATCGACAACCACATGGTTGATTTTGTTGTAACGCCGGAGAATCTTATTGCTACGGATCTTTACACATTACCGACTTCTAATTCACGAACGGACGGTAGACTAAAGTATGGCTATCGAGACGTAGCGGATTGTCGGGTGCAAGATCCCGATGGAGGATGGTGGCTTATCCTAGCAACAGGGGGTGAAAGCCTCTACTATGTGCCAGAGGAAGATACAACGCCAGCAGATAAATATTATAAAAATTCAGAAGCGGAGAATAAGGCATGGCAAGAGCAAAACAAACAGTACCGACATGTCGTGCATTAGACATAAAGAGAACGATGAACGGTTTGAGGCTTATGAATCATCGGTGAGTATGTAGCGGATTTCTCATCTAAATGGAGGTTTCTATGACGCAAGCAGGTTTGACACTCTGGGTTAAAAACTATCTTACGCAAATTGAAACGGGTGGAGACAATCCCTATCAAGCATCGTTTTCTACGGGTGGCAGTGGCCTTTCGTATGGCGCGCTACAAAACGATGTTGCTGGAAATCCTCAAGCGCGCAGCACGTTTCTGCAAATTCTTAATCAAACGGCGAATATTACTGGGCTATCCATTGCCCAAATAAATGTAATCATGCAGCTCGCAGCAACGCATGGTGTTTCAAGAAATAGCTTCAGGCCTTATATAAACAGTGGAGCTCTTCCTGCAAACGTCATTAATTTGATTAACGAAGCGATCTCAGATTCAAAGTCAACGGTCGATACGCAAGATGCCAACCAGCTCAGTGTTGTCATGGGCTATGTAAATGGAGCACTTAACGCGGCAGCAAGCAATCCTAATGGTGCGGGAACATTAAGTGCGTCGAATCTTGATTTGACATTCGTTGGCGAGCTTGCGGAATGGGGAAATCGGACGAGTCCTCCAGGGTTAGGGTCAATAACTATTAATCCTTCTACTGATTATTATTTGAGCCATACGCAAACTGTTTCACGTACAGACTACGATACAAGTTATTTAAGTCAGCAAAAACAATTTCTGCCTACAAGCGCAGGGGGTAATGGAGAGAGTTTTTCAAATTGGACCACAAGGGCAACCAACGCAACAACTGCGACTATTACGTCTCTTTTAGGTCAAGGCTACTACGTCCCACAACTCAGTGATGCAACCGGTTCGGACACGACAGAAAATAATATTGCGGCGGCGATAATTCCTCAGCTTGGTGCGGCCGCTGGGCTCAGCACCACGAATTTAGCGCAAAGCGTATCTACGCTTGAGCTGATCAATGGGCCATTTGCCGACGCGAGCTTCACGGTTGGCGGGCTTGTACATGTGCCACTCTATTCGTTTTCAGTCGCGCCTGGTGTAACTCAGCCTCTTTTACCGATCACGACAAACGAGAATTATGTCTTCGATCCTTTAAGCAAGACGGTGTTTGTTGTCGGAACCAGCACGAACAGTAGCGGTACCGGCGGTGCGCTGATCATCGATACGCCAGATGCGCAAGGCCATTATCCGACCTTTATGCAGGGTACCTACGGCAGCGCATATATTGACCTAACCAATTCCAGCCCGGTCGTAAATATTACGGCTCCAGATGGGAATGTCCTTTTTTCCTACAATATCGATCCTTCCGTGACGTTTGCAGACGGGCTACAGATCAGTTTGCCGAGCGTGCCGGGTTTGGTGCTGACGGATAATCTTCCGGCCAACGCTTCGGATCAGCAGCTTACGCTGAATTACCTTGCTCAACTTGGCGACACGTTGACAGCAGCTCAGTTGACCCAAGACAACGATACTTTTTTGAACCCTGTGGGAGCCCCCACGGTTGCCCAAGGAGCGGTGAGAAAAACCAGCGATACAAGCGCGACGGACACTTTCAGTAGCCCTAATAATGGAGCCATCATCACCGGCGCAACGTCGGTGACAATCACCAATTCACAGAACCAGCAGGTGCAGGTCACACCGACCAACATACTGGCGACCGACGGCAACATCACGCAGGATCAGATCACCAATATACAACAACTGTCGATCGGCGAGATGACGCTGACGGCGGCGCAATTTAATAGTTTTAGCTGGGTTTTCATTGATCCAAACGCCGTTTTTCCGCCCACGATCACGGTGGCCGACGGCGGCACGGTGTCTTTGCTCAGCAGTAATGTCGATCCTACCATTCGCGTCCAGGCTCTTGTCGCCACCGGATGGGAAGGAACGACGCTGATCGGCAATAACTATGGCGGCTTTGGCGGGCAAGTTCTTATGGCAAGCGAGTTCGGCAACGATACTTTGATTGCCGGCAATGGCGCGGGCGACATGCTGGCAGCAGGCTTAGGTGTCGATACCCTTACCGGCGGCACGGGCGGAGACAATTTTTACACAGCTGGGTTGCTTGGCACAGTAGGAACAAACAATATTTTTAGTATCAGAGGCCCCAGCTTGGGCGGCCTCGCCACAGGGACGGTAATTCAGGGTAACGGCACAGGCAATACCTTGTATGCGGCGGGAGATATTAGCGGCGCTACGATCTCGGATATACAGACGTTGTACGCCGTTGGCGACGTCACCTTAACTGCGGCTCAGTTCAATGAATTCAGCGCTGTTACTACTGGGGCTTCTACGCTTACGTTGACGGCAGCGACCGGCGGAACCTATAACTTAAGTTCGGGACAGGCCAATTTTCTTAATGCAATCGCCGCTTCCAACAGCGGCACAACGCTGATTGGCAATAATGATCCAAGCGCGACCCTCAAGGCGAGTGCTTTGGGCAACGACACGTTGCAAGCCGGTAACGGCAATTTTAACGTTCTTGACGCCAGCTTCAGCGGTGGCAACAACACGCTGACGGCGGGTAATGTCGCTAGCGACACGTTGAACGTCAACAATAGCAGCGGCAACAATATTCTGACCGTGCAGGATACAAATGCGCCGAATCCCAATCCCCAGCAAACCATCAACAACACCTTGGAGGCCGACAACAGTACCGGGAACAACTCGCTAACCGTTGGCGACGAAGGCAATGACCTTTTGAGCGCGGTCAACAGCTCCGGCCAAAACACGTTGACTACAGGCGCTGGATCGAACGAAGAGTTGAATGTTTCCAACAGCTCTGGGGCTAACATACTTCAAGTAGGAAATGGTTCTTCTAATTCCTTGAGCGCGGTCGGCAGTTCCGGCAACAACAAGCTAACGGCAGGAAACGGCAACTCCAATACTTTGGATGCGTCCGGTAGTTCCGGCGACAACACGCTGATAGCAGGAAATGGTAATAACGATTCGTTAATTATCGACAGCGGTTCAGGCAATAATAGTTTGACGGTTGGCGATGGCAACAATGATGGTGTGGATGTTGCTGGCGGTTCCGGCAACAACATTATCAAAGTCGGCAATGGAAATGGTGATTTCTTGACGGCAGCCGGGGCTACGGGGCTAAACACCCTTATCGCCGGTACCGGTACCGATAGTCTTGTCGGTGGTGCCGGGTACACGACCTATCAGTTTGGTTCGTCTTTTGCGCAAGATACTATAACTAACTTCACCCCAGGTTCCCCCTCAACACCAAATGGTGAAATTGATTTTGGTAGTGGCGTAACCTATCAGAATCTTTGGTTCACACAAAGCAGCAATGACCTTGTTGTAAGGCTTCTCGGTACAAATGACACAGTCACGGTTTCCGGCTGGTTCGGAAGTAATGCCGGAGAGCAGGTGCAACTGTTCAAGACCGCAACGGGCATACAGTTGGCAAACAGCGCGGTTTCGGCGCTTCTCAACGCAATGGCAACGTATCAGGCCAATAATTCCAGCTTTAATCCTGCGACGGCAACGCAGATGCCAACCAATTCTACCTTGCAAGCGGCGATAACGCAGGCATGGTCGAGCAGCATCAGTTCGACAAATGTTACGGTCAGTGCGGCCATGGCTAACCAGACAGCGCTTGACGCTGTTTCCGGCGGCTATACGGTTGCCGATACGGCGGCCAATGTTGTGGACGGTTTGGCATTCCTGGAATCGGATGCAGGCCATATTGCTTCGATTACGTTAACCGATAGCTCAACGCCAACGCTTACGTTGACGGCGGCACAGGATTCCGCCGATTCCGCCGTTCTCGGCAAGATCGGCAGCGCTTATAATTTAACCGTCTCCAGTGTCTTGGCGGCGAATGCGACAAGCGTGGCCGGTCAGGCGCATTTTGTGTCGGAAGCGATCTCCGACACGGCTGCGGATTTCGTGACTTACATATCGTCGCTGGAAACTTTGGCGGCGGCGGGAGAAATCTCCTCCATCGCTTTCACCGACAGCGGCACGCCGACCGTCACGCTCACGGCGGCGCAGCAGACGGCAGATGCCGCTGCTTTGGCGAAAATTACGACTCCCTACAATCTGGTCATCACCGGCGGCACTGTCACGGCAGCTGTAGCGGCAACCGCCACGAGCGCCGTGGCGGTTTCCGACACAGCGGCGAATGTTCTGGCTTATTTGTCGCAATTGCAAACGCAGGCCGCAGCCGGGAGAATAAATTCGATTGTCTTTACCGACAGCACGACGCCGACTTTACCGTTGACTGCCGCGCAATTGACGGCGGATGCAACCGTCCTCGGTAAGATCACCAGCGCCTATAACATGTCCATCTCCGGCGTCACGGCGGCGAATGCCGTGACTGTCGCCGGTCAGGCTCACGTCACCTCGATCAGCGTCTCCGATACGGGCGCGAATGTCGTGGCAAACATCGCCGCGTTGGAGACCTTGGCGACCGGCACCCAGCTGTCATCGATCACGTTGACCGACGGCACGACGCCGACGCTTCCATTGACAGCATCGCAATATTCCGCCGATACCGCCGCTTTGGGCAAGATTGTTAGCGCTTACAATCTGTCTGTGTCCGGTGTCGCGGCAGCAAACGCTTCGACTGTGGGTGGCAACACCCATGTGACGTCGCTGACCGTTTCCGACATGGGCACGAATGTCGTGGCCAACATCGCCGCACTTCAAACACTAGCGACAGGCAGCAAACTATCCTCGATCACTTTGATCGACGGTTCGACGCCGACGCTTGCCTTGACGGCGGCGCAGTACAGCGCAGACACCGCTGCCCTCGGCAAGATTGCGAGCGCCTACAATCTGTCGATCTCCGGCGTCACGGCGGCGAATGCCTCAACGGTTGCCGGAGCGGCGCACGTAACGTCGGTTTCTGTCTCCGATACTGCGGCGCACTTTCTGACCAGCGTTGCGTCGCTGCAAAGCCTGGCGACTGGAGGCAAGCTGTCGTCGGTCGTGCTGACCGACGGCTCCACGCCGACCATCTCGCTGACCGAAGCGCAGATGGCGTCCGATGCCGCAGCTTTGGGTAAGATCACGAGCGCCTACAATCTGACGCTGACCGGTGGCGGCACAACGACGATGCCGACCGGCGTTGCGCCTCAGACGCTCACCCTGCAATCGTCAACGACGCCATACACCGTTACAGCGAATAGCACTCCTAATCTGACCATCGTCGACAACGGCGCGAATGGAAACGACACCATCAATGCAAATGCCGGAGACACCGTCAGTGTGAGCGGTAATGGCGATAATGACAATTACATCAATATGTCGGGCGGTCATGTGATCCTGCAAAATAACGCTCGCGCCGACACATATGGCAACAACAACACGATCACTGCCGGTTCGAATGACAGCGTCGGCGCTTACGGGACGAACAACACAGTGACGCTTGGCGACGGCAGCAGCGTTTGGCTTTGGTTGGGCACCAATGCCGTCAACACCATCAATGTGACAAGCAGCATCGGCGGCAGCGGCGTCTATGATTCCGATATCGGCGACACCGTCAACGTATCGGGCAACGGCGTAAGCGGCCCTCTGGACTCCATTAACATAGCCAGCAGCACAATCAACGTGGCGAGCAATGCGAACGCTTCGGTTGTCGGCAACGCCAACACAATCCTTGCCGGAACAAACGCCTCGGTCGCTGTGACGGGCAACAGCAATACCGTGACGCAAAGTGGCGGCACTATTTATATGGCGAGCGGGAATACCGGCGACGTTATCAATGGCGGCAACAGCGACCGGTATGGTTTTGCTTCTTCTTTTGGCCAGAACACGATCAACAACGGCGGCGGTACGATTGCAAACGGCAGCGTTGTCTTTGATTCCGGCGTCACCGACCAGAAACTGTGGTTCGTGAAGAGCGGCAACGATCTCCTGGTCGATTTGCTGGGCACAAGCGGTCAAATTAAAATAGCGGGTTGGTATACGGCGACGGGCAATCAAGTTCAAAGTTTTACTGCGGGGGGACTTAATCTCAGCTCCCAGATCGCCCAGCTGGTTACCGCAATGGCAACCTATCAAACAGCGCATCCAAGTTTTAATCCTGCCACGGCAACGGCGATGCCGACCGATACGACGCTTCAGAACGCGATAACGGCAGCATGGACGACTTCAAGTCCAACGAACGTTACCGTTGCTGCGGCTATTGCCAACCAATCGACGCTCGACGCCACTCCCGGCGGCTACAATGTTGTCGATACGGCTGCCAATGTTGTAGGCGGGCTAACATTCCTGCAATCGGATGTGGCTCACATCGCTTCAATTCAATTGACCGATAGTTCGACGCCGACGCTCGCTTTGACGGCGGCGCAAAACTCCGCCGACATCGCCGCCCTGAACAAGATCACCAGCGCCTATAATTTGTCTGTCTCCGGCGTCACGGCGGCGAATGCCACAACAATTGCCGCGCAAGCGCATGTGACATTGATCATGGTGTCGGATACGGCGGCGAATGTGGTTGCCAATATCGCGGCGCTCGAGACTTTGGCGACAGGAACTCAACTGTCGTCGATCACTTTGACCGACGGTTCGACGCCAACGCTTGCGCTGACGGCAGCGCAATACGCGGCGGATACTGCCGCGCTGAACAAGATCGGCAGCGCGTATAATCTGTCTGTTTCCGGCGTCACGGCGGCGAATGCCGCGAGCGTGGCGGGCAACACCCATGTAACATCGCTGACCGTTTCCGATACAGGCGCAAATGTTGTGGCCAACATCGCTGCACTTCAAACACTAGCGACGGGCGCCAAACTGTCGTCGATTGCTCTGACGGATAGCGGCACTCCAACTCTTGCTCTGACGGCTACGCAATATTCCTCGGATATTGCGGCTCTTGGCAAGATCGCCAGCTCCTACAATCTGTCAATCTCGGGTGTCGCGGCGGCAAACGCAACAAGCGTTGCCGCTCAGGCGCACGTGACTTCTCTTGCTATTTCCGATACTGCGGCAAATGTGCTTGCGAACATCGTGGCGCTGGAAAGTTTGGCGACCGGCGCTCAATTGTCGTCGATCACGCTGACCGACGGAACGACGCCGACGCTTGCATTGACGGCCTTGCAGGATTCCGCCGACTCCGCAGTTCTCGGCAAGATCGTCAGCGCGTATAATCTGACCGTCTCCAGTGTCCTCGCGGCAAACGCAGCAAACGTGGCTACACAGGCTCATTTTGTCTCGGAGGCGATTTCGGATACGGCGGCGGATTTCGTGGCCAGCATATCGGCTCTGGAGACTTTGGCTGCTGCGAATAAAATCACCTCCATCGCTTTCACCGACAGCGGCACGCCGACCGTTACCCTGACCGCCGCGCAGCAAACAGCCGATGCGGCAGCCCTGGCGAAAATCACCAGCGCCTATAATCTGGTTATCACGGGCGGCACCGTCACGGCAGCCGTGGCGGCAACGGCGACATCGCCAGTGGCCGTTTCCGACACATCGGCGAATGTCTGGAGTTATTTGTCGCAGCTGCAAACGCAAGCTGTTGCCGGAAGAATAACGTCCATTGCCTTTACCGACGGCTCGACGCCCACTTTATCTCTGACCGCCGCGCAATTGACTGCCGATGCAACGGTTCTCGGCACGATCACCAGCGCCTATAACCTGTCGATCTCCGGTGTCACGGCGGCGAATGCTTCGAGCGTGGCGGGGCAAGCGCATGTAACTTCGATCACGGTATCGGACACGGCGGCAAACGTGGTCGCCAATATAACAGCGCTTGAAACCCTTGCGACGGGCAATAAGCTATCGTCGATTACTTTGACCGACAGCAGCGCGCCAACTCTTTCACTAGCGGCTTCACAATTTACGGCGGATTCGGCTGCGCTGGCAAAGATTGTCAGTCCCTACAATCTGGCGCTTTCGGGCGGCGGTACGGTGTCCATGGGCAGCACTATCGCTAATGTGCAGTCGGTCACGCTGCAAAGCGCATCTTCAGCCTATAACTTCACGGGCAATAACATTGCAGGGCTGGTGATCACGGATAACAGCTCCACAAACGATACGATCACTACCGGGAACGGAAATAGCGACGCCGTCTATGCCGGTAGTGGGGTAGACATCATCACCATGGGTACGGGCTCAGAAGATACGGTCGTCGCCTTAAGCGGCCTTGCGGTTGGATCAAGCGTTACCATGAAGGGCACCACCCATGATAACACGATCTTTGCGGTTGGAGACATATCGGGCGTAACGCTTTCAGGCATTGATGATCTGACCGGATTTGGCGGACAAGCCGTGAAAGTGAATGCCGTCCAGCTTTCAGGTAGTGGTGGCATCGCGATAGGAGGCGTCGCGCCGGGGATGACTTTACAAGCCGCAACGGGCGGTACTTATAATTTCAATGTCGGCCAGACAGGAGACAGCCTTCAAGCCACTGTCAGTACGGGAACGACGCTGATCGGCAACAACGCCGCTTCGGAAACCTTGATTGCCAGTGCAAGCGGAACCGATACGCTGCAGGCCGGAAATGGCGACGGCGATGTGCTCGATGCGCGTGGTTCGACCGGCAATGACACGCTCACAATGGGTAACGGTAACGGCGACACTTTGTACGGAGGTGGCGGCAACGACACGCTGATCGCAGGCACCGGCAGCGATACTTTCGATGGCGGTACCGGTTATATGGCCTATAAATTTGGAACAGTTTTTGGCCAGGATGTTGTGAACAACACTTTTGGCGGTGGCACGGCAGCAAAAGGCGAAATCGATTTCGCATTGGGCGCAACCGATGAAAACCTCTGGTTCACGCGGAGCGGTAACGACCTTGTCGTACGGCTTCTCGGCACGAACGAGACGATCACGGTTTCAGGTTGGTTCGGCAGCAATGCTGGAGCGCAAGTGCAGACGTTTAATGCGGGCGGCCTCCAGCTGAGTAACAGCGCCGTGGCTGCGCTGGTCAGCGCGATGGCGACGTACCAAACCAATCACTCTAGCTTTAATCCCGTGACCGCTACCAGTATGCCGACTGACTCAGCGCTGCAATCGGCGATAGCAACCGCATGGCCAAGCAGTCTCAATTACTCGAATGTCACGGTCGCCTATGCCCAGGCAAATCAGACAGCCTTGGATGCCCATAGCGGCGGTTACACGGTTGCCGATACGGCGGCGAATGTCGTTTCCGGGCTCGCATTTCTGCAATCGGATGCAAGTCATATCGGATCGATCACTTTGACCGACGGCACGACGCCGACGCTTGCCTTGACGGCGACGCAGTACAGCGCCGATGGCACTGCTCTCGGCAAGATTACGAGCGCCTATAATCTGGCGATCTCCGGGGTGTTGGCGGCGAATGCCTCCAGTACGGCAAGCGCCGCGCACGTAACGTCGGTTTCTGTTTCCGACACGGCGGCGCACTTTCTGACCAGCGTTGCGTCGCTGCAAAGCCTGGCGACTAGTGGCAAGCTATCGTCGGTCGTGCTGACCGACGGCTCCACGCCGACCATCTCGTTGACCGAAGCGCAGATGGCGTCCGATGCGGCGGCCTTGGGCAAGATTGCATCGCCCTACAATCTGACGCTGACCGGCGGCGGCACCACGACGATGCCAACCGGCGTTGCGCCTCAGACCGTTACCCTGCAATCGTCAACGACACCCTACACCGTTACAGCGAACAGCGCCCCCAATCTGACAATCGTGGATACGGGCGCTAACGGCGGAGACGTCATCAACGGCAATGCCGGCGATACCGTCAATGTGGGCGGCAACGGCGTGAACGGTAATTGGGATGTGATCAACATTACGGGCGGCACGGAAAACGTAACCAGCAACGCGAATGTTTATATTGCCGGGAATAACAATGTGATCAATGCCGGTGCAAGCGGCTCCATCGGGCTTTATGGGACGGGCAATACCGTTAACGCTTCGAGCGACGAGATATGGTTTGGGAGCGGCAGCGCTAACACGGCGACGATCACCGGCGACGGCGACAATATTTATGGAAACACCGGGGATCACTTTACCGTTGGCGGCAATGGCCAGAACGCTGCAATAGGCGACGCGGTCAATATCACAGGCAGCACAGTGACCGTTCAGAATAACTCGCGCGTCGATACATGGGGGGACAACAATACGATCACCGCCGGTACGAGCGATACTATCGGCGTTTATGGGAATAACGACACGGCTACGGTTGGCAGCGGCAGCAGCATTTGGATGGGAGACAGTACTGTTACCAATGACGTCATCAATGGCGGCGGCAACGAGCAGTATAACTTCGGCGCTACCTTCGGCCATGACACGATCAACAACGGCGGCGGCTCGACGGCTAATGGCAGCATTAACTTTGCGTCAGGTGTCACTGATGAAAAACTGTGGTTCGTGAAGAGCGGGAACGATCTTCTGGTTGATCTGCTGGGGACAACAGATCAGATCAAAATCGCCGGCTGGTATTCTGCGGCCGGCAATCAAGTCGCATCCTTTAACGCAAACAGCCTCAAGCTCGACACGCAGGTGGCGCAGCTTGTGACGGCGATGGCGAGTTACGCGACGGCGCACACGGGTTTTAATCCAACCACGGCATCGGCAATGCCAACCGATACGACACTTCAGAATGCTATTGCGGCGGCGTGGCATGCATAAGTTAACGGATGGCGTTGAGCCCAATCAACCATTAAGGGAGTGCTCTTGAGAAGGTTGAGGGCGTGGCCCGAAGTGTTTATAAGAATTGATTTTAAGGTGAAGTAATCTCGCCTTCCGCCCTCGCTGTTTTGCAGCTACGGCGCGACGAAGCTGCGAGAGTAACTCCTGGGTTGATTGAGAGTGCTATATGTGGCGGCGTATTTTTTGTTGTGGTGTCATCGGTCTTCTGCTTCCGGCAACGGCACGGGCAGGAACGGAGTCTCTGGAACAGGCCTGGATATACGCCTATCAGCTTAACCCATCGTTACAGGCCGACCGCGCGGGGTTGCGGGCGACGGATGAACAGGTCTCACAGGCGCAGAGTCATTGGCGTCCCACTATCCAGGCGACCGGCACTTACGGCAAGACTTATCAATATATTCCGAGCCAGGAACAATACGGCACTGCCCGCTTTGCCGGAACGACGCGCGGGTATGGCGTTCAGGTAACGCAGCCGATCTTTCGCGGGTTCCGCACCGACTCCGAAACCGAAGCCGCCGAGAAGCTGGTTTTATCCGGACGAGCCAAACTCAGCGACGCCGAACAACAATTGTTCCTCGACACGGCGACGGCTTTTCTTCACCTGCTGCGCGACGAAGCGATCCTCGACATCCAGCATCAAAACGAACATGTGCTGGAAGAGAAACTGACGGAAACCGGCGTTCGCGCCCGCCTCGGCGAGTTGACGCAAACCGATGTGCATCAAGCGGAGTCGCGCCTCGCGCGTTCGCGCGTCGCGCGGTTTCAGGCCGAGAGCGCTCTCGCCAATGACCGCGCTTCTTATACGCGCCTCGTCGGCCATATGCCGGAGAAGCTCAAAGCCCCGAAACTGGTGGTCGATAAAAACAGCAAGCGCGAAGACATTCTCCATTTTGCCGATACGCTGAATCCCAAAGTCGTAGCCGCCCAATATGACGCCGACGAAGCCAGGGAGGAGATCGATCTCAACAAAGGCGCGTTGCTGCCGGAACTCGATCTCGTCGGAAACACAGGACAAAACTGGGCCCAAAACAGCACTTTGCCGGGGCGGCTCGATAACAATCAGGTTCTCCTACAACTGACAGTGCCGCTCTATGATGCCGGTATCACCTATTCGAAAACCCGCGCCGCCGAGCAAACGGCATCGCAAAAACGTATGGCGCTCGAAGAAGTGCGCCACAAATCGCATGAGACGGCGGATAACGCATGGGAGTCCTTGCGTGAATCCGAAGCCGCCCTGGAAGCCGACAAAGCCGAGGTCGAAGCCGCAGCCAACGCTCTCGAAGGCGTCAAGGTGCAGTCCAAGGCCGGAACGCGCACGACGCTCGATGTGCTGAACGCCGAACAGGAATTGCTCGACGCCAAAACCGATCTTCTCAAATCCCAGCATGACCGCGATCTCGCCATCATGCAGATCACGGCGGCCATCGGCCAATTGACCGTCGCCAATCTGAAACTTCCCATCGAACAATATGATCCCGAACGTCATTACCACGATGTGCGCAACAAATGGGTCGGGTTCAGCAAGGACGATAGCCGTTATGATCCCTGCGCCGGTGAGGATGCCGCTTCCTGCCCTGCAAAACATGAAATCGATGTCCGCGAGCCGCTGGCCATTCCGCCTGACCTGCAAGCGGCAGCTCCGTAGCGCCCATGAACTATTCAGAAGCCACGGCTCCTCATCCTGCTCCGATACAGCCGCAAAGCACCGGCCTGACCTGTTTTATACTGGTCTTGCGCGTTCTCGGCATAGCAGCCGATCCCGAACAGTTGACGCATCGCTATGGCCGCGAGTTCGGCATCGAACAAATTCTACGCTGCGCCAAGGAGTTAAAGATCAAGGCGCGGTCCATAGACAGCGATTGGAGCCGCCTTGCCAGAACGGCGCTACCGGCCATCGCCCTGCATAAGGACGGCGGTTTCTTCATTATCGGCAAGCTCGACAATGCAAACCCTGAGCAAGCTACTGTCCTGATTTACGACCCCATCGCCGGACAGATGAAATCCATCAGCCGCGAGGAGTTCGAAGCGGCATGGAGCGGCAAGCTTATCCTGATGACCCGCCGTGCCGGTCTTGGGGAGCTGGCGCGGCAGTTCGACGTCACCTGGTTCTTGCAGGCGATGCACAAGTATCGCCGTTTGCTGGTCGAGGTTCTGGTCGCGTCGTTCTTTCTGCAATTGTTCGCCCTTGTCTCCCCGCTGTTCTTTCAGGTGGTGATCGACAAGGTTCTGGTGCATCGCGGCCTTTCAACGCTCGACATTATCCTGTTCGGCCTCGTCGTAGTTGCGATTTTCGAAAGCCTTCTGACGGCGCTGCGCACTTATGTTTTTTCACACACCACCAACCGCATCGATGTCGAACTTGGCGCGCGCTTGTTCCGGCATCTGGCGGCTCTGCCTATCGCCTATTTCGAAGCCCGTCGGACGGGCGACAGCGTCGCACGCGTGCGCGAACTTGAAAATATCCGCAACTTTCTGACCAGTTCGGCGCTGACGCTGGTTATCGATCTATTCTTCACCTTCGTCTTTCTCGGCGTCATGGCCTTTTACTCGATGTCACTGACGGGAGTCGTGATCCTCTCGTTCCCGTTCTATATCGCCATCTCGGCCATCGTCACGCCGGTCTTCCGCCGCCGCTTGGACGAGAAGTTCAACCGTGGGGCTGAAAACCAGTCTTTTCTGGTCGAAAGCATCACCGGCATCGAAACCCTGAAAGCTCTCGCCGTTGAACCGCAGATGCAACGCCGCTGGGAAGAGCAACTCGCCGAATATGTGCGTTCCGGCTTCCGTGTCTCCAATATCGGCAATTGGGCAAGCCAAAGCATCCAGCTCGTCAGCAAACTTGTGACCGCAGCCATTTTGTTCTTCGGCGCGAAGGCCGTCATCAACGGCGATATGAGCATCGGCGAGCTTGTGGCCTTCAACATGCTGGCGGGCCGCGTGGCGCAGCCGGTATTACGGTTGGCGCAAATCTGGCAGGATTTTCATCAGGCGAGAATCTCCGTCGCCAGATTGGGCGATATTCTGAACACCCACCCCGAACCGGCCTTTACGCCGGGGCGCACCGCTTTACCCGGCATCAAAGGCATGATCAATTTTGAGCATGTCGGCTTTCGCTACCGCGTCGACGGCCCCGAAATCCTTCACGATGTCAACATCGCTATCCCCGCCGGACAAGTGGTCGGCATCGTCGGCCCTTCTGGTTCCGGTAAATCCACTTTCGCCAAGCTCGTACAGCGACTCTATATCCCCGAACATGGGCGCGTACTCGTCGATGGTGTCGATCTGGCTGTTGTCGATGTGTCATGGCTCAGGCGGCAGGTCGGCGTCGTTTTGCAAGAAAATGTTCTCTTCAACCGCTCAATCCGCGAGAATATCGCGCTCGCCGATCCGGGCATGCCGATTGAGCGCGTTATCGAAGCGGCAACGCTGGCAGGAGCCCATGAATTTATCCTCGAACTGCCGCAGGGCTATGACACCATAGTTGAAGAGCGCGGCTCCAATCTCTCCGGCGGGCAGCGCCAGCGTATCGCCATTGCGCGGGCGCTGGTGATGAACCCGCGTATTCTGATTTTCGACGAAGCTACCTCCGCCCTCGATTATGAAAGTGAACGCATCATCCAGCAGAATATGCGGCGGATCGTTCAGGGGCGCACCGTCATCATTATCGCCCACCGGCTTTCGGCGGTGCGCAATTGTCACCGCATCATCACCATCGAAAAAGGCCGCATCGTCGAAGACGGCGATCATGACGAACTCATGAATGCCGGTGGCCGTTATGCCTCCCTCTGGACGATACAGGGGGCTGCGAATGCGGCTGGCTGATCTCAAATCCACTCTCGTCAAGCGGCTGCAACCAGCGCTCGCTTTGGCCATGAAGCTTTATGCCGATCTGAAGCCGCGCGTGATCGCCGCCCTGCATCTCTTGTGGCAAGAGTTGATCGAGCTTCGGAAAGACCCGCAGAAACGGGCGGAATTGCGCAACCGCGTCAATATCTATCTGCGGCACGTCATCGATAATCTCAAAGACCCCAAAACATGGGAAGAGCTGAACAACCGTATCCTGGGCAAGCTCCGCACCATGCCGCACAGCTATTTGCTGACCGGTCAGACCGATGAAACCGAGTTCCTCCCCGCCGCCCTTGAGATTATTGAAACCCCGCCTTCGCCCGCCAGCCGCCTGATCGCAGGGAGCATTATTGCGTTTCTGGTGATTGCGCTGCTCTGGGCCATGTTCGGCTCGGTCGATATTATAGCGACGGCTCCCGGAAAAATCGTGTCTGCAGGACGCACCAAGATTATCCAGCCGCTCGAAAGCGGCGTCGTCCACGCCATTCATGTACAGGACGGCCAGCATGTTAAAACCGGCGATGTGCTGATTGAGATCGACACGACGGTCAGCGCGGCAGAGCGCGACCGGCTGCAAAGCGACCATATGCAAGCGATGCTCGATGTGGCGCGGCTCAAAGCCGCGCTCAATCTCGACGCCGATCCGCTTACTAGTTTTATAGCGCCCAAAGGCGCCACCGAAACCCAAACCGAATTGCAGAAAAGCTATCTTCACAATCAGGTCGATGAAATCCACGCCAAGCTGAGCGGCCTCGACAATCAGATCAAGCAGAACGAAGGCAACCGTGACTCCGTCGCTTCGACAATCACAAAACTAACCGAGAGCATCCCCTATCTCGAACAACGCGCGACGGCGCGGGAAACGCTGGCCAAGAAAGGCTATGGCTCGAAACTCGATTATCTAACGACACAGCAAGACCTGGTCGAACATCAACAGGAACTCAAAGTTCAGCAAGGCAAACTGGCCGAAGCCGAAGGACAACTCGCCGCCCTTCAGGAACAGCGCAAGCAGGCCGAAGATGAATACAAACATACCAATCTGAAAGACCTGTCCGAGGCCGAACAGAAAGAAGCCAGCACGGATGCGCAACTGACGCAGGCCTCGGAGAAATACAGATTGCAAACGCTGACCGCTCCAGTCGATGGCACGGTGCAACAGCTTGCGGTTCATACCGAAGGCGGCGTGGTGACTCCGGCACAAGTGCTGATGTCCATTGTACCGACCGACAGTCCTCTCGAAATCGAAGCGATGGTTTCCAACCGCGATATCGGTTTCGTGCGCGACGGACAAACAGCCGAGATCAAGATCGACACCTTCAACTTCACCAAATACGGCCTGATGCACGGCCAGGTGCAGTCCGTATCGCACGACTCCATCCAGCGCGAAAAGCCCGCCGACAAATCCGACAGCCAACGCCATACCGGCGACGAAAGCGACACCAGCGAACCCACAGGCCAGGAACTCGTCTACTCCGCGCGCATAACTCTCAACCAAACCCAAATGCAAATCGACGACCGCCTCGTCGACCTCGAACCCGGCATGGCTGTCACCGCAGAAATAAAAACAGGCTCCCGCCACGTCATCGAATATCTCCTCTCCCCCCTCCTTCGCCACAAGCAGCAGGCGCTCAGGGAGAGGTAACTGTTATAGTCCCGCTTGAGCAGCCCTGAATACCGGCCTGACCGGCGCGCGCGCCGGAGGCTTTCGGGCGGCCCGTTCGGCGTGCCGCCGGCTTTTTGCGTTGCGGACGAGCTGCCCCTCGTCTCGACGAAACGCTTATCTTTCTGAAAGAACACCTACCCCAAGTCTCTGAACCGGAACATCACGCGGCAACATCGCAAAAGTCTCTCAGGATTTGCCACCAATAACCTGTAGCTGCGCAGAGCTTGTCTCAAGCAGAAATAGTCTTTCGATAGTGTCTAATTCTTGCGCCTTCTTCACTCCAAACCCTTCCGCCGCGAGAATATACGGGCGATAAGCGCGCGGTTCGGCCGGATCGAAGCGCCTAGCTCTTCAACCGCCCTCCTCACGACCATCTCGCCATTGCGGAAAGCCAAATTGACCCTTCTTTTGATCTCATCATCGGCAACTCCGCTTTGCCGTAACTCACCGGCGTAAAAGCCCCGCATCGTCGCCAGCATGACGCGGGCCTTCTGTCTCTGTCCGCTTTCGGTCCCGAGTAACCTGCCTCTGACCGTCGCAAAGCGGCTCCTGCGCGCTTTCTTCAAAGCGCCTTCGTGATCGCTAGCCGCCCTGCTCAGATATTTTCCGATAAAGACCGGCCCCGCCGCGTTCACCATGGATGAGATCAAGAACACAACGGCCTGCGCAAAATAGAGCGAGCGATCCGAGCCCAGCGCCGCCGCCTTCTTACGTTCCGCCGCGTCCAAAGCCGCTGTTGCCCGCTCTTGCTCGGCTTCCAGGCTTTTGACATCGCCCGTTGCGCTGTTGAACACCGCCGGCCGGTTTTTCTTCGCCTGCAGATAGTCGTGACCCGATGCCGCTTTTTCGCCCCGCGCCAAACTCAGCCTGCTATCGATAAGATCTTTCCGGGATTTGGCGCTCGCGGCTGCGGCCGTCGCATCGGCCAATTCCTGCCCTTGTGGAAACCGGTCTTGAATCGATTTCGCCATGTCCCCCGTCGCCAGCAACGCCGAAACCGTGAGGGACCAGGCGATCGCCAAGTTGCGCACGCCCTTCACCTCTCTTGCTGTTTGTGCCAGCGGCAATAATCCGCCGCCAATAACAAGGCTTCCGAACGCAGCCACAGGAACCGCTGCGATATGCCGGCCGACCAGCGGTCCAAAACCATAAATGCCCGTCCAGGTCTCTACCCCCATCGACACCAGAAGCGCGCCGATAAGCGCCGCGCCCTTAAGGCCGACCCCGAGTTCCGTCAATGGGCTGCGCGCGCCGACATGGGCATGCCGGTGCGCCTCCAGCTGCATCAGACCCTCGCCAATAAAGCCGACGACATCGCTTTGCTTCAGCGGCTCGACGCTGCGCGCGGCCGCGATAAAGGCTCCGAAGACCTCCTCCACAACCAAAGCTTCCGCGTCCGGCAAGCCCTGTAGCACCGCGATCAAGCCCGCGAGATCCGGCTCCTCTTCGCGGGCCGGTTCTTGAAAGGCAGCCACTTGCGCTGGAGGGAAGCTCCGGGCGCGCGGCGTCGCTACAGGCTTGGCCTCCGCCTCGACGATGCGAACAGGTTCGCTCGACGCGCGAAGCGCCGGCAGGCGCGAAACGGGCTCCGCTTGAGTTGCCAGCACGCCGGCCAGTTTGTCGCGCAAGAGCTGCCGCACCGAGCCCATTGCGTGCGCATACTCGCCTTCCGCGTGATCGGCGCGGCTATCGAGACCCTTCCTCGGCTCCGGCAGACTTCCGCGCCAGATAAGCGTAAGCACTTCTTGCACGTCTTCCTGCTGCTCGACGATAAGCCTCGCTTTGAAATCTGCCTCGCTCTCGCCATTGCCTCCGGCATCGAAGCTCACGATAAAGCGAATAAGCTCATGGTCATCGCGGGTTACGGTGAACACGGCCTCTCTGCCGTCTTCCCACACTTCCGCAACCGCAGGCGGCGCCACCCAACGCGCGAGGCCTTCGAATTGCCGATGCACGTCGAACAAAAACGCATCGCGGATCGCGCTCGCTCTTTCAGTTTCCATGGAAAATCAGAAGGTGAGTGGAGAAGGGAAAGAAATTTCGGGCGATCGAAGCGGCCCGCGATAACTCTCACGTTCACCGCATTTAATTTCCATACTATTTTGTGGTTCATGCCCGCGCGGGGGGCATCCGATCCCGCGCTTTACGGCATCTTGGAATGAGCCCGCTGATATTACTCCGAGCCGCCGACGATCACGCGCCGCAAAACGGGTTTGGAGCTATCACCGATATGGCGATGATCCTCGACGCTAATTTGAAACCCCTCGCGGCTATTGCAACCGGCACAGCGCAGCCGGTATTGCAGATCATAAATGAGCGTCAACGACGACAGCTTCGCGCGACGCTGCAAGAATCCATTCGGGTAGTGCACGATGCGGCCGCATCGGCAGCGTACCGCCACCACCTCGTAAGGCTGAAGATCAATCAGCCGCAGCGTCTTGTATTCAGGGTCGGCCTCGGGAACCATGAGAACATAATAGGAACATATGGCGCACGAGTCCAGTGCTCCATCTCCAGCCGGTGCGGTACAACTGCGCCGGGACGCCCGCCTGACATCATAGCTTATCTGAGCGGCCGGCTTGTACGCCGACGGGCCTGAATGGCCGGATTGTGGGGAGCGGATGGGTTGCGCGGCGAGCTACATTTTTTCAGCTCAAGCCGATTTTCCTGGAAATACGCCAAGCCGGTCGCACGCGTCCGGGCTGCGCTGTTGTGGCCGGGCAGGCTGTTGGGTCTTTGGCTCGTGACGGGGAGTGGAGATAGCGTAGCGGTGTGTCAGGGCGGCAAAAAATTCGGCGCTAAGATCGGGCTCGTTGGCGGGGCGTTTGGTGAGGAAGGCGCTGCCGACGGAATAATGATCGCCGCTGAGAAAAGCTCTGCCGTCCTGTTGCATATGGCGGATGCGGTTCATGACGACGGGCTGGCGGCTGTACATGCCGAGGGGAAGCTCGGTGATTGAAAAGCGAGTAAGGCTATAGCCAAGGCTTTGCGCGTGCTGGAGGAGTGCGGCGGGATTGGAGTAGCTTGAAATTTCGAGGCAAACATGGGGGTAGCCCGCCGATAGAAGGCGTTTGGAAACGGTGTTGCCTTCGCTGCCGCCGCGCAAGGCAGGCAGGAGCAAATCGGCGGCGTTGTCAGCCGGGATGTAAGGCGGGTTGGCGATCAGATGGTCAGCTTGGGGAACGTCACGGGCGCTGAAGAAGGACTCCGCGTGAATAATATACTGGCGAGCGAGCCCGTAGCTGGAAATGAGCTGTTGAGCGGCGCTGGCGGCTTCAGGATTGATTTCATAGCCGTGGACGATGCCGGTAAAGCCAGAATTGAGGATCGCGGAAAGGATTGGGTGCCCGGTGCCGGAGCCGAATTCGATGATGGTTGGGCTGGAACAGTTGGCATGAAGCGTATTGAAAAGCAAATTCTGTAAAGACTGCGCATAGTTCTCGGATTCTTCAGAGCATACAAATTGTTTTCTGGCGTCTTCTTGGTCAGGCGCCGCGAGCGGCAGGGCCTGTCGAGCCTTCGAAGGCTGAGACAGAGCGTTGTTTTTGAATGTTTGTTTTGACATCTATTTCTTTTTGGTTTTAGCAATGGATTTTGGTTTGTTGGTTGTATCAGGCTCTTCTGAAAGCTTCCAAAAAGCCGCGAACTGCTTGCGATAGGCTTCGGTGATCGCGGGAAATTTGTGTACGATGATCGTGGGCGCGGGAATGGTGTGAAAATCCATAATGGCAAGCGTCTGTCCGTAAATATAGAAAGGCACTGGTGCGAAGATGTCTTTCGAAATCCACCGATAGTTATTGTATTCCGATGCAACGAAGTTCGTGTCTCCGTGCGATAGTATGGCTTGGACTTGAATGTCCTTGCGCTCTTGCACGAGCTTAGCCATGCGTTTTCTGTGAGCTTCGGAGAATTCCTTACCCATAGCCCAAAAAAGATTTTCGTCGATGCCGAGCTGCACGATCTTGCCGCCGTGATCGCGGGCATGCGCATAGACGTTGTTAAAAAACTCCTGGAGGCCTGCAGGACCGACCAGGACTTCGACGCCTTGGGGTTTGATGCGGACGCCTGAATTGTCGGTGAACTCAACGCCGTATTGGTCAAAGGCGCGAATAATGTCGTTGAGCGTGCCTTCGCGCGGCTGAATAATATCGCCTTCGATTTTGATGATCGTTTCCCGCGAGAGTCCGGCTTTTTCCGCGAGGTCAGGGCATGACCATTTGAGTAAGCCGCGCGCGGCGCGAATTTGTCGTCCAGTAATCATAAAAGAATAATATCACAAGTGTGTGTTAGTTATCAGTGCAGTTCGTACACCGCTAATAGGTAACAAGTTACCGATTTTTTGTAAAGGCGTATATTGCTTTCACTGAAAAGCATAATAGTGAAGCTAATATCCACTTTTAGTGTGTTTTCTATTGATTTCGTGACGGAAACTCTGTAAATTTCCGTCATTGCGGTTTCAGAAAATCTTTTATGGAGTTTTGAATATGCCGAATTTTGAAAGCTTCGTCGCGCGTCATGGCGAGTTTAGCGTGCAGGCGCTGCTCGAACGGATCGAACGTTACGAGGGGGTCCGATCGGCGGCGGGCGCTTCGCTCGAAGATCGCTGGGAAGCTCTCATGGCGAATAGCCGCGCAGCCGAAATGGGCGCGGCGGGGTAGCCATGGCGAAAGAACCGAAACCCGGTGGCCGCCGAAAAATCAAGCCGAGCAGCTATTATGGATGGCGCCGTTGGCGTTGCGAGCAGCGCGAAGGTCAATGTGTCGTATCGGGTTATGTCGAGGGAACGGGGCTTTGGCAAACCGTAGCGGTGATTGCCGGGACGGCGGAGACGTTCACTGAGATTGTACGGCTCGTCGAACTCGTGAACGGCGAGCAGGATGACAAGGGCTTGCTGCGCGCGGCATTCGAAGCGCTCAAGGAGGTTGAGCAAGAAGGATTGACCTACGCAACCGAGATGGAGTTGGAGCACGTGATCGGGCAGCTGGAAAAACGCGGGTCTAAAAGAGCTTAGTTTCCAATTGAAAAGTTAATTATGACACGGACAGATAGAAAAATCCTTTTCACCTCGCTTGCGTTTTTTGCCGTCATCATCAAGGGCAAAAATGCGTGCGATCCTCATAAGGCAGACCGGGTGCTAAAACTGGCGGGGCTGGTGGAAAGCTTTTGCGCGGAGCATGTGAGTAGCGTGCTGCACGCGGCGGGAGATGAAACAGGCACGTTGGCGATCGATCAAATTATCGAACGGCATGTCGATGAATTGCGTAATAAGGAAGAGACCCGGCTGCCGGAAGACCGGGCGACGCTAATCAACATTCACGATCGGTTGCAGCAGCGGAAGACGCGGCGCATGCGCCGGGAGTTCTACGGTTCCGCAAGCGAGGAACAGATCGCCGATTTGGTGTTGAAGCTTCTCGACGAAGAAATCGAGGACGAAGGAAAACAGGCGTTGGCGTAAGACCGCGCCGCTAGCAATTTCACCCCGGATTGTTCTTTCGCCGACGTGTTCAGGCCCGCGGCGACTTGCTCGCCCGCTCATAATCCCCCATAAAATATGTGATAATGTCCTTTATCACATATTAGATAGATGGTTAAAAACTGGTTAAGTATAAGATCGGGGAAAACGACTTCGCGGCACCACAGCGCTCACTTCAAGAATCAGTTTTCCGCCGTTATCGTTAGCCGACATAACTGCGGAGAAAGATGTGAAGGCCTCGAATAAGCCGCCCGTTTTCGAGAAGCTTTTCAGGGATCGCTACGACGAGGCAACCGGAACGCTCGCAAATTCCGTCGTCAACAGCGATCAACTAGTGGAAGCTATCCAAGCATGCGGCGTCGACCTCGGCACAGGAAATCCCGCGAACTTTCTAAAAGATTTTCTTCGCCCGAAATCCTGCAATGCCAACTGGCCGGACTTCATTAAGTCGAAGAGATTTTCTGCGCAGCAAATTTACGGTAAGGCGCGCGAGAAACTGGTATTCGAGTTTGTGCCTTACGATCAGGGCCAAACCGTTCCCTTTCCCGATATCTTCTCGACCGCCGCCATCGAAGAAGTACATCTCGTCGAGTTGGTTTCTTTGCCGTCGGCTGCTCGCGCAATGGGCCGGAAGGACGAAGCTTGGCTAATTCAGGCCTGCGTGCATCAGCGAATTATAGAAACGCACTTCGCGCTTCACTCCCCGCTAGAGGTCGTGGACGTTTTCCATCTACAAAATAGCGTTAAAGGAAAGCCGGAAATCGATGCGCTTTTCTTGCTCTCGTACAAAGCCGAGGGCACCATCACAAAGGCACTCGTAACCTTCGAGGCAAAACGAAACGAACTCATCCTTCCCAATCAAATTAAATTGCAAATCACGAAAATCGGAAGCGATTGTGCGAACATCAAAGACCTAAACGACATCCAAACCGTCGTCGGCATGGCATGTAAATCGTTTACCTGGAATGAAAAACGGACGATTTGTTTGTTCGAACTCGCGCCGATTGCCGTCGCTGTCGCCGCCAAACTGCATGCCGAGAAACGACACGGCGACCTGGACATAAGAGAAGCCAGTAAGGCGGCCTACATCTTTGAACCCGAGATTAAAGGGATTTAGATTCTCTTCGATGGATCGCCTTAGCCCCTCCCACAGAAGTTGGTTGATGAGCCGGGTACGCGGCAAAAACACCTCGCCCGAAATGGCGGTTCGTCGGCTTCTACACCGCCTGGGTTACCGTTACCGTCTCCACGTTTCGAGCTTGCCCGGCAAGCCCGATCTCGTTTTCCCTCGCCGACGTAAAGCAATATTCGTGCATGGATGCTTTTGGCATGCACACGACTGCCGACTGGGCCGCCGTCCGAAATCGAACACCTCGTTCTGGACCGATAAAGCTCTCTCCAACCAAGCCAGAGACGCCCGGAATATCGACGCCCTGCAACGAGCAGGATGGGCTACGATGGTCGTTTGGCAATGCCAAATGCGCGATTTGGAAGGTCTTCAACAACGACTTTTAAGCTTCCTCGACGGCGAGAAAATTAACGATCGACAATCCGAATCCGAGCCGCTATGATCCCGATTCGGAGAGTATGCGGGGGACGGGGCATGGCTGCGAACAGGCCTATCGGTATCGATTTATTTGCCGGTGCAGGCGGATTGAGCTTAGGCTTCGAACAAGCTGGGTTTGACATTGCTGCCGCCGTCGAAATCGATCCGATCCACGCCGCCGTCCACAAATTCAATTTTCCACATTGCGCCGTGTTGGCGCGATCTGTCGAAGGGCTAACGGCGAAGGAAATTCGCCAAGCAGCCGGAATAGGCCGCCGCAAAATCCATACGGTTTTCGGCGGCGCGCCCTGCCAAGGGTTCTCCTTAATAGGCCACCGCGTACTCGACGATCCCCGCAACCACCTCGTCCGCGAATTCGTCCGTTTGGTAGCCGAACTTCAAGCCGATTACTTCGTCTTCGAAAACGTCAAAGGTCTTACCCTCGGAAAACATCGCCAATTTCTGGACGAGTTTATTCGCGCTTTCGAAGAGGTTGGTTATGCGGTCCGCCAGCCTTGGCGCGTTCTGAACGCGGCTAACTACGGAGTTCCGCAAAATCGCGAGCGCCTGATTTTGTTCGGCGCGAAGCACGGCCTCGAACTGCCCGACTACCCGGACCCCGAATGCTCGCCCGCAGGAAAGAAGACAGCCGGTCTGCCGCCGGGACCTTCATGCCGGGACGCGATAGGCGATCTACCCGACGCCGAAGATTTTTACGAGCTTATGACAAGCGATTGCGTGCAGGCGAAAAAGTGGAAAAAGGCGAGCTCCTATGCGGCCAAACTCCGTTGTCAAACTCCCGAGGCCTGGCATTTCGGATACCAACGAACCTGGAATCCTCGCCTTCTTACTTCCAGCGTCCGCACGACCCACACCGACATTTCCAGGCGACGATTTCACGAAACCGAGCCCGGTTCGGTCGAACCCATCTCCCGGTTTTTCAAGCTGTCTCCCGACGGTATCTGCAACACGTTGAGGGCAGGCACGGACGCCGCGCGCGGCGCTTTCACAAGCCCGAGGCCCATTCATTACGAAAAAGACCGCTGCATCACCGTTCGCGAAATGGCGCGCCTTCACGGCTTCCCCGACTGGTTCCGTCTCCACGAAACCAAATGGCACGGAGCACGGCAGATAGGAAATGCGGTGCCTCCCCCTTTAGCGCGCGCGATTGCATCTGCGGTGCTTCGAGCTTCGAACAAAAAGCCTTCGAAACCCTCAGAAAAGGTTGAGCTTGGAGATACATCTCTTTTAACGATGGACATAAGCCAGGCCGCAGAATTCTGGAACGTGCCAGCCCCGACCGGCCGCCGCGATAAAAAGAGCGGGGCCAAAAAACGCAAACAGATCGACATCGAGGCCGAACGAATAGCAGCGCTCATACCCCCTGCCCAAAAACGTCGTCCCAAGCGCGAACCGCTCGACGAAGAAAGTTTCGCGTATGCCTGAGCCCGGCCTCAACCGCTACCAAAGCATCATCGAAACCATATTTTTTGACCACTGGCAGACGGGCGCTACCGAATTCGAGTTCGTCCGCGCCGAAATCAAACAGGCCGCCGAGAAACTCGCTATCGTTCTCGTGGATAATATCGGCGACGTTCCTTACTCCTTCCGCTATCGCAATCCCTTACCACAACGGATTATCGACACGCAGCCAAGCGGCCTGGAGTGGATCATCGAAGGCGCAGGACGCTCGCGCTATCGCTTTAAACTCGTCCCCGCAACGCGCATCAGGCCGAACGAGGCATTGGCGTCGATTGCCATACCAGATGCTACGCCCGAGTTGATCCGCGCCTACGCTCTCGACGACGAGCAAGCGCTTTTGGCGATCGTACGTTACAACCGTCTCATCGACACATTTCTCGGGCTCACCACATACAGCCTGCAAAATCATCTTCGAACGACCGTCAAGGGCATCGGGCAAATCGAGATCGACGAACTATATATCGGCCTCGACAAGCACGGATGCCATTACGTGATCCCCGTGCAAGCAAAAGGCGGCAAGGATCAAATCGGCGTCGTGCAGACGACGCAGGACGTCCGCTATGTGGACCAAAAATTCCCAGGCCTGCGCTGTCGTCCGATCGCCGCGCAATTTATGAACGCCAGTATCGTCGCATTATTCGAGCTGACCTTAGAGGGCGACGAAGTGAAGATCGTCGAAGAGAGACATTACAAACTCGTGCCTGCAGATGCCTTGGATCAAGCGGCAATTCGAACGTACCGATAGTCGTCGTTCTCCTCAGATCTAGCCTATTCGGGATGCAGCCGAATAAGCGATCTCATTTTGTGAAAAATTGTTTATTTACAAGTCGGCAACTAGAAAGCTCGGGTAGAAGCGAAAGTATTGTTTATAGCTCTCGAGGAAGTCGGGCATTGGAATGCCGCCTGCATCTTCGAAACCCAACTCGGTTATTAAAGCTTCAGCTTCCTTGTCGATTATGGCTCGCTCGAGAAACAGCCGCTCTCTAACCGTGAGAGTCGGCACGATCAGCCGGTGGACGGGATCCCAATTCTCGGACGCAAAGGGCCAATCGGCCATGTCCAAAGTTGCCCATATTTCGGCCTCTTGGCCCCGCGGTGCTACGGTGCCGGTGATCGATAGCATCTGTTGTCCATCCGCATACCTCACGACCGACAGAGGAAGAAAGACAGAGGCGCTCGAAACTGGAAAGGCCTTCAGCGCCGCGTTGGCTAAGGAACCAGCAAGGACTCGAGGAAGATCTTCCGGATTCACGTGTTGCTCGTCCGCCCAAGAAGGTAGGTAGTCGTTCAAGCGTTCCCTTAATTTTTGAAACCGTATCGCGCGCAACTCCTCAACGGGAATGGACTTCCCTCCCGAATCCTTTCCCTCTCCAAACAGCTGAGGATGTGCGTTGACGGTAACGCGAACGACGTCGCCTATCTTCAAACCGCCGAGGAGGGACTCGAATTCCCGCACTTGTTGGCCTATCTTGCTCGGATCGGTATAGTCGAGCCACACGACGAGACCGTCTGGACCGGCGAAGTTGCAATCCTGCAGGATCTTCTCCAGGCCGGAAATCGAGATCTCCGGACCTGCTATGGAGGCACCAACACGTGTCTGCCGGTCTGTTGAAGGCTTGGCGCGCCACAACTTGCTTGTCCATGTCGAAGGCGATAAGTTTTTTAATTCCGATATGGCGATAGACCAACTTGTGATCTTCCAGCGGAAAGCCGCCCATGCTGACATAGACATATCGAGAAAGCGGTCTCCATCTTTCGAACCTTGTAAGCAGATCGATAAAGATGCGCCGATCAACCGACTTGTGGGGTCGAAGATGATAAGAAAGGGCAGCGCCGCTCATTTCTTGCTGCCCTTAACGGTCGCGAGCACCTTCCTAAAGGCTGCCTCGCCGACCTCTCCGGGCTTTGCTTCGCTGCTTTCGAAGAAATGGTTAGCGAGAAGCAAAACGTCGACCTTAGGCGCCACGAAGCTCACTCGAACGCTCGTCTTCGCTTCGACAGGTTCTGGATACTTCGGTTCGAATTTCTGCATTCCTGCAATTCTACGGCTTGAGATCATCGGGACAGCGCTCGGCAACTCCCGGAGCTCTGGGAGCGACACGTATTTGCTCGATTTGTATATACTCTCGAGCTGTTCTGGAAATTTCTTCCACTTGTTCGTAAAGGACGTGAGAGATTTGGTCGCTTCCCTCATTAAATCTTTGGTCTCGGACCAGACATTCGAAGCAGCATCGATTCCGCGCTTCGTGGTCGTGAGCGGAAGCTTCTTCGGATCGGGCGAGGTGAGGAGTACGATCCCAGTGATAGCGATAAACTGGCCATGATAGTTGGGGACGGTTGCTTCTCCCCAGCCGGTTAAACGGGATTTATCCTTCCATATGACAACGCGGTCGTTGCAGACGACTGTCCAGCCGGCGTCGTCGCTCGATCCCCTTGTTTCCTCTTCTTCCTCCGCCTCTTCGGCATCGAGAAGCTTACGATAGAGGCCGGCGTAGATTTCGACATCGACGTCACCAATTTTGCCCGCATAGACGTATGGGGTAATCTTGTCGCCTGCCGCTTCGCTAGGAGCCGCTTCGAGAAGCCTGAATTCCTCACCGTTTACTGGAGCAACTCCTGCCGAGATTTCATCTGGTCCCCCTATACTCACTGAAAAGCCTTTAGCTATTATGATGGAGTAATGACGAGCGACTACCTTTTTGAAGTCATCTATCCAAGTCTTGTCTGAAAACGCCGATTTGACTTCGTCATTCAGCTCGTAGACTTCAATGCGTGTCCCCTTTTCCACTAGCTTGTCGTCCGCTAGCTCGTACATGGGAAGATCGTTCCATTTTTCTTCCTGCATCCAGTCCCGCGTGAACTCGACGATAAAGCCGGTATCGTGGCGGGACTCGACGAGCGCTTCGGTTCCGAGCTTAAAGATCGCTCGCTTCATTCCGATGCCGTACATGCCGACGGTCGCGAGCGGTTCGTCCGCATCGGATGCCGAAGGTCTTCCCATTGCAAAAGCGTACTTTCTTGCAAGGTCTATGGGAATGCCCCCGCAATTATCCTCGATTATGAAATGATCGGGGGCCATCGTGAGGGTCGCCCTAAAGCCGTCGTAAGGCCGCGTTTTTCCCTCACTACTACCTGCGCCGGACCTGATAACGCCATCAACGCAGTTGTCCAGGAGATCCAAAATGGCATCGTGAAGCTCGATATCGCGCGTGAGCATTCGAACGAAGAAATCCTTAGAGGGCGCCGCTGCCGCGGTCCCAATTTTTTGGGCGTCTATCGTCATTCAACACCTCGCCATTCGTCGCCCCAATTCCTATTCCAATGTTCTTAATAAATCGGTTAACCGTTCGGAATGCAACCTGCCCGACGGGCATTGGTCTGCCACAAGAATCGTTTCGTGTCGCATTTTCGAGACAGGCGTTGATCGCCCGAATGCGGCTTTTCAGCCCATAGGCGAAGAGGGCTCCAGCGTATCCTTTGCACCGCCAAGTTCCCCAGCCGATAAAGTAGAACAACTCTTCCTGGTTAAGTGCTGCGTGAACCGGCCGCACACACGAACTTTGCTTTTTCGTGCTCGTGTTCCTATTATGTTCTCGTGTCCAATGAACCCGGCGTGCGGACGCTCCGGCTCTTCGACCTCAAGCCTTACGAGCATATCATCGTTAGATGCCAGTGTGGTCGAAGCGCTCAATACATGCCAGGCGCTCTGCAACGACGTCACCGCCTGCCCTCAGACACCTTGATTTACGATTTGCAATTCAGGCTGCGCTGTTCGCACTACCGGGCCCTTACCGATTTTGAAATCACCATCATGGGCGTTCGCAACCCGGGCGACAATTCAAAGCCCTGCCCACAGCGCATTATCGTATCGAAAAACCGTTGACCTCTTTCCGATCTTCACTTTCTCAAGCGCAGGCCGTCGCCGTCGAGAAATTCGATCCCCGCCTCCTCCAAAGCTTGCTTGATCGAGCTGCGCACGATCGTCAGCGGCTTACGCCGGCCCGTTTCAAAATCTCTAACGGTTTTTAGCGCCACGCCGACTTTGCCGGCGAGCGTTTCTTGCGTCCAATTCAATAAGGCCCTCGCCGCACGGCATTGGGCAGGCGAAATCTCCATACCGTGACAGAGAGATCCGTTTGGCGGATAACGCAACCCGTCTGCGGTAGGATAGCCCTTTTTAGGTCACATATATCAGTATTATCCTAACTGGTAGGACGGACGTTGAGGACAGCGGTTATGCAGGCACAGATCGCAGCCAGCCTGAGGTATCTGAAACAAGCCGCGTCGCGCCTCGCCGACGCCGCCCTTTCCCTCGGAAACGCCAACTCCACAGCTTCAGCCAACATTGATCGTCTCAAGCGGGGCGTGTTGGCTGAAATCCGGCGGCTTGAACTGCTCCACCCACCACGGAGCTGAAAGCCGTCTTGCCTGCGGCTCCGATTCCGGAGCGGTGCCGCAGGCGCTTATTCATCGCCCGTAAGACGCTACCCCTATTTCCTCTTGTCAAAACAGGCGCCTAAATTCCGAGTTCGCCCGTCCTGATCCTCACAGGCTGGAATTTGCCCGGCGCCCCAAACTATTTGTCGAGAGGACGAACTCCCGTGACGGGCGAACACAGCTTGGCGGAACCTTAGCGCTCCCCTTCCGCAGCATGACCACGTATAACGCACGTGCTATGAAGCGCGTCATGAATATCGTCCTGAAAAGCCTTGCTGCCGTCCTCGAAGCCAGCGGAAATTATCGCGTGCTGCGCCGCCTGACGCCCCAAGACCAATTCAGTAAAGAAACGCCCGAGGACTTTTTTGTCGGGATCATTCTCGACACAGAAACCACCGGCATGACGCCGGGCGTCGATGAAGTCATCGAACTCGGCATGATCAAGTTTCAATACGGCCGCGACGGCGCGATTTACCGGGTCCTCGATACCTTCAGCCAGCTCCGGCAGCCCAGCAAGCCCATCCCTCCGTTCATCACCACAATCACCGGCATCACGGACGAAGAGGTTGCCGGCCGGGCGATTGATCCTGCATCCGTCGAAGCCTTCGTCTCCGGCGCTGCCCTGATTATCGCCCACAACGCCAAATTCGACCGTCCGATGTGCGAAGCCACCTGGCCGTTTTTCCGGAATTTCAACTGGGCTTGCTCCTACACGCAAGTCCCCTGGAAGGAGGAAGGCCACGAAGGAGGCAAGCTTGGCTATCTCCTGAACGACTACGGCCATTTCCATAACGGCCACCGTGCCGTAGACGATTGCCACGCCCTCCTCTACCTCCTCGCACAGCCATTGCCGCGCACCAAGCGCGTCGCGATGAGCCTGCTGCTCGACAATGCTCGCAAGGCCGAATACCAACTCTGGGCGGAAAATGCGCCCTTCGATTTCAAAGACGTTTTGAAAAGCCGCGGGTATCGCTGGAACGGAGAAGCCCGCTGCTGGTCCATAGTCTTGGATGAGGCGGCCCTGCCAGGCGAGGAAGAATTTTTGCGGCGCGAAGTCTACGGCGGACGCCAAGTTGAGTTGCGGCGCGACAAGCTCACGGCGCGGAATAGGTTTTCAGTTGCGATATGAAGTGCGACAGCAGCATCGGTGCTGCGTAGAGCAGTTTGCCGACCGTGTCGGCTGGCGTAAGCCAGGAAGATCGAGCAGCGCCCGCATCTAATAACAAACGTAGGGTATGCTAATCTTATAACCGGCGGTTTCTATCACTTCGGGTAACTAGATATATATAACGTTCGATAAGTTTTTGCAGGAAACTCAATGTGTTGGGCATTTTTATCGAACAGCTTATCGCACAACCCGTGCGGATAAGCCCAATTTCGTCTGATAAATCCGCTGATCAGCTGACGGGCCTATGCGGTCATTGATCTCGCCGATCTTCGATCGCGGATACCGCCTGAGGTCCCCTGCAATCAGCGCTTCAAGCTGATGCGGCTCGATCCGTCCAAGCGTCGTGGCCAGCGAAAGTTCAAGCCCCTTGTATTTATGGAGCGACCTGTGGAATCATCGTTTTTCACGGCGATGGCCGGAGAGTCATCGTTTTTCACGGATTGTCATCGTTTTTCATGAGCAGCCCTCAAAATCCCTATTTTTCCCCACCAGTCAGCGTTTTTCACGAAAGCCTGCTTCCAGCACCTGCCTCGCCGGCAGGCTACGCTGCGCTGATCGAGGCCCACGATCTCAGAGTTCCTTTGCCGCGCGTTTTGACCGCCGTGTCGCCGCAGAACAAATCCTCGACTTCGCCAGAGTGGCGCGTGCTGCCCGCGCGCTACGCTCCCCAAGCTTCCCTCGAAGGCCACCTGACCTTCGCCTTAAAGCACGAAGGCGTTAATCTCCTGCTTCTCAAAAAACTCTTCGAGGCGACAGGACCAGCGCCGATTGAGACGATGGTGCGCAATGCGCCCACCGGAATCTATGCACGGAGGATCTGGTTCTTCTACGAGTGGCTGCTCGGACGCCAGCTCGATCTCTCCGTCCTTTCCCGCGGAACCTACGCCACGGCACTCACCAAGCATCACTACGGCGTCGCGGGCAAAAAAGTGCAGCGCCAACGCATTGTCGATAATCTACCCGGAACGCCTGCGTTCTGCCCGTTGATCTCCGTCACAGACCAGCTTGACAACTGGCTACAGCAGAACCTCGCCGCAGAGGCTGCCGCGACCGTTGCCCGCGTGCCCAAGGACCTGCTTGCACGCACGGCTGCATTTCTTCTGCTCAAGGATTCCCGCTCAAGCTATGCCATCGAGGGCGAGCGCCCGCCGCAAAACCGTATTCAAAGGTGGGGCCGCGTGATCGGCGAAGCGGGGAAAATCCCTTTCAGCCTTGAAGAGCTATTGCGATTGCAGCGCATTGTCATCGGCGATGACCGCCTGATCAATCTTGGACTTCGCAAGGAGGACGGTTTCATAGGCGAACATGACCGCTCAAGCGGCATGCCCCTGCCCGACCATATCGACGCAAGGCCAGACGATCTTCCCTCCCTCACGCAAGGGCTCTTCGATTTCGATCGCGGCCCAGCCAGAGAGATCGATCCGGTCCTGGCTGCAACGGTTCTGGCTTTTGGCTTCGTCTACATTCATCCGCTTGAGGACGGCAATGGCCGCCTTCACCGCTACCTCATTCACCATGTCCTGTCGCAGCGCGGCTTCAATCCGCCCGGCGTCGTTTTTCCTGTGTCTTCCGCCATCCTTGAACGCATCGCCGATTACAAGGCCGTGCTTGAGAGCTACTCGGCAAAGCTGCTGCCTCTTATCGAATGGGACGTGACGCCGAGGAGCAATGTGCGGGTCCTCAATGAGACCGCCGATTACTACCGCTATCCCGACTTCACGCTTCACGCCGGCTTTCTCTTCGAGGCCGTGGCCAAGACCATACGCGAAGACCTGCCCAAGGAAGCCGGCTTCCTGGCACGCTACGACCGTTTCCGGACAGCCCTTCAGAACATCATCGATATGCCGGAAGTAACGGCCAATCTGCTTTTTCGCTTTCTCGATCAGAATGGCGGCCGGCTCTCAAAGAGAGCGAGGGAAAAGGAATTTGCCAAACTCACCCCAAAGGAGCTGGCAGCGGTCGAAGCCCTTTATGCCGACGTCTTCGAAGCGAAGGAGGCCGCCCGGCCGGCCAGCGGTTGAATGCTGTTTTTCGTCGCGCGCATAATGCGCCGCAACTCCAGCCAAGGATCTTGCTGGAGGTCCTTCCGTGACGGCCCGTTGCGGTTTGGGAATTTCTGAAAATACCCAATGAAATTCAATGGGGAGTTTTTTAGGGTTTGGGAATGCTAACGCATTGTTTTTTCAAGAAATTTGGCGCACCGGGCCGGTGTGCCATTGACTATTCCTGCGGATAATCAATGACTTGCGTCGGCGCGCCAGCGCTTGACGAAGCGTTAAAGGACTTATGCTATACTAGAATAGAATTGAAAAGGCCGCGCGAACCGCTAAAAAGCCGCAGGTCAGCGTTAACAAGAGGTGACCGAAGGTGCGCCAGAGACTTACACCAGCCGCCCGAAGCCCAGACTGCCCGGATGCAATAGCCGCCATCGCGAGGCGGCTCTGCCAACTGCACAATGCCGCGCCGCATCTTTTCAGCTGGACATTTGCCGTTCTTCGCAAAGAGGGCCGGTGCAGATTCGAAAAATACTCAGTGCGCGATAAATAAATTTGGTAGAAAATATGCGGCGCGGGCCATTTCCCGCGCAAAGAAATGCACCGCGCTTGGGTGCATTTCTCATTGCAAAGATTAGGGAAGCAGAAAAACCTCTAACAGTTTTATCTGCGCTCCTCGCGCCCTTCTTCGCCGCGATAGTAGCCATTATCGCTACAGATAACTTTCACATGCCTTTCGGCTTCGTCGCGGGTGCCAAAACTCAAGGGGCCAATCCGAATGAACTCGTGACCTTCCGGGACGCGTTCCACAACGTTGCAATGGCGGTCTTGGCCATGAACGATGTAGTATTCCCCGGCCATCGCAGGGGCAGCGAACGCAACAAAAGCGCCAAGCGCAAAAATAACTCTAATCACTGGAAGTCCTCCATTTGGGTACATTTTACGTACAGTCCGATAAAAGGTGAACAAGTTGCCGATTAACAGGCTCGGAATCTACTCAGGCTTGGCTTCTAGCCGGAGCATGAGCTTCGTTAGCCAGGGCGGGCTACTGGTTTGCGACGATCAATTTGATAACAAGAAGGAGGGCCGCCAAGAGCACCCAAACGGCCAGCCATGACGTGCTCCGCGGACGAGCGCTGGGCTCAAGGCGAGGCAAGACCGTGACAGCAGGTCTGGAGGGCAAAAGGGATATCAAGCGGTCGGAAACCGTCCGGGCATCGAGGTGGGCCAATGGGGCGCCCGGCATGGCAGCAATCATCGAGGCCAGCCTCTTAGCCGCGGCGAGGCGCGGCAATTGTGCCAGGCTGGCCGCTTCTTCCCAAGGATCGACGCCCAGCCGGGCAAGCACTGAAAGCACGCTGAGCGGTGTTTCCTCGCTATTCTTGTCGATCCGCGCAAATAGAAAGTTATCAAACTTAAGCGTAAGATTGGAAACCGAAGCAGAATTCGTCATTTTAATCACCGGCTTTCATACTCTCGATCTGGCGCAAGGATCGGCAGAGAGGCGTGGAAACTCAATATGTTGTGCCGCAGCTCCCCGCGTTAGGCTCGGAAACTACCTAAGGTGCGGAATTTCAAAGGGGGCGATAACCTCGTCTCCTTTTCCCGCCCGCTGTCGCGGGCAATTGCGCGCTGTTCAGTGGCCTAGCAGCGGTAGCGTGACGTTACTAGCACGAAATCGTGTAAAGCCTGCTCATTTTCCGATGCAACTCTTAGCCGTTCCAATATTTTACAATGTAGCGACGTGAGTAGATTCCGAAGTCTTTCGCCAAGTGGCGCCAACGATTAAATTCCTGACCATAGATGCGGCGGACCGAATTGTTGATCCCATCGCGGCTCGCCCGGCGATGGCGAAACCGTCAGCTCGAAAGCGCTTCACAAAAACAGGGATATTAGCGATGAAAGCTCTCGTTTACTTGGGGCCGGCGGAGAAAGCCCTGCAGGACCGTCCAAAACCGCAAATCGAGGCGGCCACGGACGCTATCGTCAAGATAACCAAGACGACCATTTGCGGCACGGACCTACATATCCTCAAGGGCGATGTCCCGACTTGCAAGCCCGGCCGCATCCTCGGCCACGAGGGCGTAGGCATCATCGACCAGGCGGGGCCGGCAGTCACGGCGTTCAAGCCGGGAGACCGGGTGCTGATCTCCTGTGTCACCGCCTGCGGCAAATGCGATTATTGCCGCAAGCAAATGTACTCGCACTGCACCACCGGCGGTTGGATTCTCGGCAATACCATCGACGGCACGCAGGCGGAATTTGTCCGTATTCCCTATGCGGATACGAGCCTCTATCCCATTCCCAGCGGCGCCGATGAAGAGGCGCTCGTGATGCTGAGCGATATCCTGCCGACCGGCTTCGAATGCGGCGTGCTCAACGGCAAGGTTCAGCCGGGGAACACCGTAGCGATCGTTGGATCCGGGCCAATCGGGCTTGCAGCCTTGCTGACCGCGCAGTTTTACTCACCGGCCGAGATCGTCATGATCGATCTCGACGATAATCGCCTTGAAGTGGCGAAGCGCTTCGGCGCCACCGCGACCATCAACAGCGCGGACGGAAAGGCTGTCGAGACGGTCATGAAGATGACCGGCGGCCGCGGCGTCGACACCGCCATCGAAGCGGTTGGCATTCCGGCCACCTTCGAGCTGTGCCAACAAATCGTCGCGCCTGGCGGTGTCATCGCCAATATCGGGGTGCATGGCAAGAAGGTGGATCTCCATCTTGAGCTGCTTTGGGACCGCAACATCTCCATCACCACGCGACTGGTCGACACAGTCACCATTCCGATGCTTTTCAAGACTGTAGGGTCCCACAAGATCGACCCCAAGCTCCTGATCACGCATCGCTTCAAACTCGATAAAATCCTCGATGCCTACGAGACCTTTGCGCATGCCGCCGAGTCAAAAGCGCTCAAGGTCATCATCGAGGCTTAGCGGCCAACGCGACGCCGCCGCGCGGTTTCCGCAGGCGGCATTTGAAGAGGACCAAGCCATGGCATACCAAAGCGTCAATCCCTATGACGGCAAGACACTGAAAACGTTCCAGGAACTCACCGACAAGGAATTCGAGGCCAAGATCGCGGCCGCCGCGGCTTGCTTCGAGACTTGGCGGCACAAGCCCTATGCTGAGCGGGCAGCCATCGTGGCCAAAGCGGCGGCGATCCTGCATGAAAGGGCCGATGAGTTCGCGCGCATCATGACGCTGGAGATGGGCAAGCGGATCAGTGAGGCTCGCGGAGAGGTGGAGTTCAGTTCGAGAATTCTCGCCTATTACGCCAAGAACGCCGAGCGCTTCCTTGCGCCCACAAAGCTCAATCCAACCGTCGGCGAAGCCCACATGGAGAGCAGCCCAATGGGGGTGATCTTCTGTGTGGAGCCCTGGAATTTCCCCTATTACCAGCTTGCGCGGGTCGCGGGTCCCCATCTGATGGCCGGCAACGTCCTGCTGGTAAAGCACGCCGGCATCGTGCCGCAATGCGCAATCGCCTTCGAAAAGCTATTGATCGAGGCCGGCGCGCCTGCCGGTTTGTATACCAATCTCTTGATCTCGCACGAGCAGTCGAACCGTGTCGTCGACGATCCGCGGATCAAGGGTGTTGCGTTGACCGGCAGTGTCGCGGCCGGCAAGAGCGTCGCGGCCCGGGCGGGACAGAATATCAAGATCTCCTCGATGGAGCTTGGCGGCAGCGACGCGTTTATCGTTCTCGAAGACGCCGATCTCGACCATGCCGTCAAGTGGGCTGTCTGGGGACGGATGTACAACACCGGCCAAACCTGCTGCGCGGCGAAGCGATTCATCGTCGTCGACCCCCTTGCCGATAAGTTCTTGGATAAGTTCCGGACGGCACTCGCGGCCCTCAAGCCAGGCGACCCCATGGATGAGAAGACGACACTCGGTCCCTTGTCCAGCGAACCGGCCTTGTTGCAGCTTGTCGAACAGGTCAACGGCGCGGTCTCTCACGGGGCAAAGGTGCTCCTGGGCGGCAAGCGTATCGACCGGCCGGGATCGTTCATGGAACCCACGATCCTGACGGACGTGAAGCCGGATAACCCTGCCTTCCGGGACGAATTCTTCGGCCCGGTCGCGATGTTCTTCCGCGTCAAGGACGAAGACGAGGCCATCGCGCTCGCCAACAACTCCGATTTCGGATTGGGCGGCTCTGTCTATACCAAGGACATTGCACGCGGGAAGCGTGTCGCGAGCCGCGTCGATACGGGCATGATGTTCATCAACAACATCGACTGGTCCGATGCCGAATTGCCCTTCGGCGGCATCAAGGATTCCGGTTACGGGCGCGAGCTCGGCGACATGGGCATCCAGGAGTTCGTGAACAAGAAGCTCGTTCGCGTGGCCTCGATGGAAGCGCCGGCATAAGCGCCTAAGCAAATCCGCGATGCTTAGGGCCCGCAGGACAATAAGTGCGCCGGGAAAGTGCAAATGCGACCGGTTCATTCAAAGTCCAGCGAGCCCGAGGAAGACGGCCATGAAGCAAGGTCCTTACATGACGGCCGCCGCCGGCACACCGGCTGACGCGGACTACGGAGCGCGCGTCGCCGATGGGCCCGGAATAAAGACCGGCGAGATCGCCGGTAAAGCGGCGCGATTTTGAGATGAGGTAACAATGACATCGGCAGATAGCACATCGGCGATCTCCAGGAAGCCCGTCTGGTTGATTACGGGCTGCTCGACCGGCTTCGGCCGGGAACTCGCCAAGCATGTGATCGAGCGCGGTTACCGCACGGTTGTGACCGCGCGCAATCCTGACGAGGTGAAAGACTTGGCCGCCAAGGGAGACGCTTTGGCGCTTAAGCTCGATGTCACCGATCAGGGGCAGATCGATGCGGCGATCAAGGCCGCCGAGAAAAAATTCGGCCGCATCGACGTTCTCGTGAACAACGCGGGTATCGGCTATTTCGCGGCCGTCGAAGAGAGCGAGGAAGATCAAATACGCAGAATGTTCGAGATCAATGTCTTCGGTCTGAGCCGGATGATTCATGCCGTTCTGCCTGGCATGCGCAAACGCCGCGAAGGATTTATCGTCAATCTATCTTCCATCGGCGGACTTCGTTCATTCCCCTCCGTAGGCTACTACAACGCAACAAAATTTGCGGTCGAAGGCTTGTCCGAAGCGCTTTGGCAGGAGGTCGAACCGCTGGGCATCAAGGTGATGCTCGTCGAACCGAGCGGGTTCCGCACCGATTGGGCTGGGCGTTCGGCGAATGAAAGCAAGCGGCAAATCGACGATTACGCCGCGACGGCGGGCGCATGGCGCGATCAAGTGCGCGCAACTTCCGGCAAGCAAGCGGGCGACCCGGTGCTTGCCGCGCACGCCATCGTCGAGACGATGCTGTCCCCGAACCCGCCGCACCGCCTGCTTCTTGGCAACGATGCTTACCAAGCAGCCACTGCGAAGCTCGAAGAACTGCGCAACGAGTTCGCTGCGTGGGAAGCGGTTTCTCGCGGGGCCGATTTCCCGGAGGAGCAGCGGGGGAGGGCGGCTTGAGCTGTAGCTAAGCCAGACCGTATCGGAGCCGAAGTCACGGCTGACCTCAGAGAACTGGAGCAGCCGGAATTTTTAGGAAATCAACTGAGCCAGTATCAAATCGCCGTAGTCGTTGGCAGCCTGCGCCGCGATTCCTTCAACCGCAAGCTCGCTAGCGCCATGGCGAAACTGGCGCCGCCAGAGTTCTTGTTCAAGGAGGCGCAAATCGGCGGCCTGCCGCTCTACAACCAGGATGATGACGCCAACCAGTCCGAGCCCGTCAAGCGGCTGAAGCGCGAAATCAAAGCTGCCCATGGCCTTCTGTTCGTCACGGCGGAATACAATCGCTCGATCCCAGGCGTGCTCAAGAACGCTATCGATCACGCTTCGCGCCCCTATGGCGAGAGCGCCTGGGAGTAGCCCAGAGGGCGGTAGCGCCAACAAAATGCGCTCAAGTAGCCCAGTGGGCGGTAGCGCCAACAAATAGGAGCCCCCAATGACACATAAGATGCAAGCCGCGGTTGTCGAGCAGTTCGGCAAGCCTCTGGTGCTTCAGGAATGGGACATCCCCTCTCCCGGGCCAGGCCAAATTCTGGTCAAGACCGAAGCCTGCGGCGTCTGCCACACCGATCTCCATGCTTCGCGTGGCGACTGGCCGGTGAAGCCCACACTCCCGTTCATTCCCGGTCACGAGGGCATCGGGCTGGTTGCCGCCGTTGGACCGGGCGTGACCATCGTGAAGGAGGGCGACCGGGTAGGGGTGCCCTGGCTCTATTCCGCCTGCGGGCATTGCGAGTATTGCCTGAAAGCCTGGGAAACCGTGTGTCCCGAGGCGCAGTTCGGCGGCTATACCAAGAATGGAGGTTTCGCCGAGTACATCCTCGCCGACCCCAACTACGTTGCCCGCATCCCCAAGGGCCTCTCTGCCATCGAAGCGGCCCCGATTATCTGCGCCGGCATCACCACCTACAAGGGCATTAAGGAGACCAAGGCGAAGGCTGGCGAATGGCTCGCCATCTCCGGCGTTGGCGGCCTCGGCCATTTGGGCATCCAATATGCCAAGATCATGGGGCTTCAGGTGTGCGCGGTCGATATCGATGACGGCAAGCTCGCCCACGCCAAGCGCCTTGGCGCCGATCTTACGATCAATGCAAAGAACGGCGACCCCGCGGCCGCGTTAAAGAAGGCAACCGGCGGCGGCGCTCACGGCGTCCTGATTACCGCGCCATCGCTCGCGGCGTTCAAGCAGGGCGTGGAGATGACCCGGAAGTTAGGCACGTGCGTCCTGGTTGGCTTGCCGCCCGGCGACTTCCTGGTCCCGCTCTTCGGCGTGGTGGCGAATTGCGTCACCATCCGAGGTTCCTTCGTCGGCACCCGTGAGGATATGGCCGAGGCGCTCGCCTTTGCCGCCCAAGGCAAGGTCAAGGCCGATATCGAGTTGCAGCCTCTCACGGCAATCAACAAGATTTTCGACCGGTTGCAGCACGGCGATGTTGCGGCACGCGTCGTCATCGATTTCGGGGCGGCCTGATCGGCAAGACTCGCGGCGTTTTGCCAACCGGGCGCCGCGAGCGGCCCGCCGCCGGTACGGTGCCGGTGGAAGGCGGGTCCCCCCAACCCGATCCGCGTTGCGCTTACCGGAAACTGAGAGGCGGCCCTGCGCCGTTGCGGGCCCGTGAGTAGATTCCGAACCTTTCACTATTGGCGCCGGTCATGCATAATATCATTTCGAACTAAATTGCGATCCGGAGGTGTCCCATGGAACCACAAAGCATTATAATCTGGCTCGTTATCGGCGCCGTTGCCGGTTTTCTTGCCGGCCTTATCATGGAAGGCGGTGGATTTGGGCTTATCGGTAACATCGTTATCGGCATTCTTGGGGCGGCTGTGGCGGGCTATTTATTTCCCCGCCTTGGCGTTTCTATCCCCATCGCCGATCCGCTTGTCAGGGCAATCGCCGTCTCCACAATTGGCGCAGTCATCTTGCTTTTCGTCATCGGCCTCGTCCGACGATGACGGCTTAACTTAACAAAGCCGGCTGGATTACTCTCGACGGAGAAACCGGAGAAGTTTTCCGGCCGTGTCATTCACCTGTCGCTCCGCGAGTGCTTAGCTGTAAGGATGCCGCAAAAGTCAAGCATACTCACTTGCAAAAGGTTATTTAAGATGAGTTCTGCCGAGACCGTCGAGGTGCGTGTTTGGGACCCCTTGATACGCGTCTCTCATTGGTTGCTGGCGATAGCTGTTCTTGTTGACTGGTTCACGGACGAGCCGCGCTGGATGCACGTTTGGCTCGGCTATCTTGCAGCCACGTTGGTCATCCTGCGTGTGCTGTGGGGTTTTGCTGGGTCCGAGCACGCCAAATTCTCCGATTTTGTCTGCGGCCCACGTCAGGTCTGGAGCTATCTGGCCGGGCTCATACGGTTCTCGTCAAGACGCTACGTCGGACACAGCCCAGCGGGAGGCGCGATGATCGTTGCGCTCCTCATCATGGTTGCAGCCACGGCGGGGACAGGGATGGTCAATCTGGCGCAGGATGAGGGAGCGGGGCCTTTGTCGGGCTTCATCTCCAAGGTCGAGCGCCCCGCGCGCATTCCGGGTCAGAAGCGTCCGCCTCTATTGAGCAAACAGGTGCATGAGACCGTCGCGAATATCACGCTGGTGCTCGTTATCCTGCATGTTTGTGGCGTTGCGCTCGCGAGCTTCGCTCACAAGGAGAACCTGGCAGCGTCCATGATCACCGGGCGGAAACGGGCTTAGATTGCCGCCCCGTAGAGCTTTCGGCTCCGTCTGGACAAGGAGCTGCGGAAGCCGGCGGGCGGCCGCGCGGTGAGAGGAGGGTTTGCGGGGGAAAAGATCTGCCTTAATGCGCGCATTCTCAGATTACTTTGGATCGCTCGAACGGTTAGCGATTCCGCCACGCCCAAAGGGTGACCAGCGCTCCCACGATTGCGACGAGATAGTCCGCGACCGGCACAGGAGTGAGGCCCGCCGCAACGCCGATATGAAAGCCAAGAAACGCCCCCGCGATGCCCACCAAGGCCGCCGTGAAGTCGCTGGCGCGTGTCCCAAACCAGCCGCGCCCATAGCGAGTAACCGCCAGCCCGGCAATAATGCCGATGAGTGTCACAATAATGAGGATTTGCAATGCAGTGGTCATTTTGGTCTCTCCGTTGCGATGAGATTGGCGTCTCGATCCAGAGCCTCCTGAAGATGACGAGGATCTATGGTCACCATCTCTATCGATGCATTATAAGCTTCCAGCGGCACAAAAATCATTGTTGAAATGCGGCGGTAGACAGGAAACGACAGTTCCTGAATGAGTTCTTCATCGGTCACGACCCGATAGTTTCCCGGCGGCAACACCCGATCGACACCTTTCAGCTCGAAGGGGTGGCTAAAGACAACAGTTTTGCTGTGCGAACGCGTCATCATTGGAGATATGCTGCTCGCGTCCGGTCAATGTCCGAGGCAGGCGCGGCTAGTGCCGGTATTGTCAGCCATACGTTCATTCGCGAGGCGACCCGGCGCGCATCCAAAACAGCCGTCGCGATGACTTCGTCGTGATCGATGACCTCCTGGATGATCTGAGCATCCTCGGCATCGAGCCTTCCAGCGGCGAAATCGCTGATAAGCTCCGTCGTGATATTTGAGTTTGAGATGGACATGTTTGAACTCCAAGAAACATTCCTCTTCTAAAAGGACACACCCGGCGTGAGTGTCGCAGCCGTATCTGTATTGATCTGCAACTTAAAGATGGGGGCCGTATGCCTGCGCTGACAGGACCGGAAAATACTCATTGGCAGATATCCGTGCGCAAATGCCCGTGTTTGCATGGATGCCAGCCTCGCTGCGGGCAGTGCCGTAGCACAAAGGCGAGTAAACCCAGATCTCTACAGGCGAAGCCGTCACCTAACGCCTCTGCTTGCTAACCCCAAAAGGAGCTTCATGACCGCCAATCACATCGCCCGCATGACCGCTAAGCGTTTGATGCCAAAGTTTGGGGATGCCCTGCCGCTCACCGTCGAGCAAGTCATCCAGAGCGCGCCGGCACAACCCGGTCAATTTATCGATTTTGGCGCGCTGGCGGCCATTTCAGCGCTCATTGTGCAATGCTCGCAATTGGCGTCCGATTTGAAAAGAGGCAATGGCGGCGACAGCGAGAAGCCGGACAAAGAGGCGATGAGGTACGAACTACGCCTGGAGCTGGGGCTGCCGGAAGGTGTCAGCGAAAACACGCGGGACGAAGTGATCTATGCCGTCGCGGAGGAAACGGGAGCGGGGGAATGAGCACGGCGTACATGGATATTTGGCTTGCGTCCGGTCGTTTGTTGAGGATCACGAGCGAGGGGGCGGCAGCCCATCTATAAGTTTCTGCTTTGGTATTCCGAAAGCAGCCATTGCCTGCTCGCGAGGCCGAGAAATTCGCGAGGTCCGCTTGCCACCCGGCCACGTCGTTTCGCCTTAAACAGCCTGGAAGCCTCCTTGGGTCACGACCGTCAGCTTCGCCGGCAATCCAACTTGCCCGCTTACCCCCAGGTAGCGGATGGAATAATTGCAACTGCGAGAAATGGTAATCGGGGCCAACCCGAGCCGTTCAATGTTGCTGAACTTATGTCCCCTAAGCCTCGGATCTCGGTAACTCACTGGCAGGTAATAGGTTGGCGCCTGCATATTGGACTGATGCCACGGAGACGAAGCTACCTGCGAACAGTGAGGGGGGCGCTTCCCTAATTTGTCCCACTCGAAAATTACATCAACAAAAACAATGGCTTGCTGCGTATTTTCTGGCGCTCCCTAGTGGAGTGCCAATGTTCAATGATATCCATGCGTTAGCGTTCCCAGACCATAAGAAAGACTGCCATTGAGTTTCATAGGGATTTTTGCGCGTCTCCCAAACCGCTCCGATGGCAAACGGCGGCTTGTCCAGGTACGCGAACCTCGAAAGGCCTCAGAACATCGCTCAGGTTGCCAACCCGCGACGAGTGGTTTTGGGGACTGACCACCTGGATGCGGAAGCGCATGAAATCTGGCCGTTTGGGAAAATGGGCCAGGCACCACAGCGGGCCGAGTGTCCCCCAAGATCGGCTTCCAGATCTGGAAGCAGGCGGATCTGATGACACGTTGCTCAGTAGCGCAGTGGGCCCAAGCGGGCGTCCGAGCCGCTGCTCTTGCGGGCATCGAGCGCGGCGAACGTCAGCATAAAGCCGGTGAACAAGAGGCTGATGCCGACATAAAGGCCCAGAATATACTCGCTCGATTGCGGCCAGCCCGCGATCACAAATCCCGCGAGCGCGAGATCGACCAGCCCGCCGAGCAGCACAAGCACCCAGCGCCGTGTGTCTCCCTTGATCGCAAAAGCAAACATGAAGCTCGCGATGCCATGCACGATAAAGTAGGCCGTCAGCAGCATGGTGAGGGTGACCGCGCCTTGCAGCGGAAACAGTGCGATGATAATGCCGACGCTTGCGGCCAGGATGGCGAGCAAAAGCGAGGGCAAGTAGCCCGGCGCGTGCGGCGCGCGGACGAGCGTAACCGCCCTGAAAACACCCGAAAAGACTAGCAGCCAGCCGGCGAAGGCGGCAATTGCCACCGAGGCAATGACAGGCACCGCAATCGCCAAGGCCCCCAAAAGCGCGAACAAGAGACCTTGCACCACGAACACCTGCCAATGGTCCTTGAGGCCGCGGCGCACGGCACCGGCGAGTTCCTCTTCATTGATGCCAGTCAAGTTCATGTTCGTCTCCTTTTCGCGCAAGAATCCAAGCCCGTGCTCTGCGCTGAGCGGATATGAAACAACATAATTGGCATGTGGTGCCGTGGTGTGACGATTGAAAGAGCCGGGAGCGTTGCCGTTATCGCGAGGTGGCGTAAGCCACAGTGGCGAGCTAGCAAAGCACTGGTGCCCGGTCTGTTTGCTTAACTTGCTGATTTCCCGGGTTACCGGAGATCGGATGCTGAGCAAGGGGCAATTATCTGATAAGGACTCAGTTGGCCATCACCGGCCGGCGCACCGGTAAGGAAGAACGCTTATGACCCGGTACAACATCCCGTTAGGCAGGATTCTGGGAATTCAGATCGGTCTAGATTACTCCTGGTTTGTTATCTTCGCGTTGCTCACTTGGATGCTAGCTGGCAGTTATTTTCCGGCCGAGTTCAAGGACTGGCCGCCATTCTTGTATTGGGTTATGGGCGCGCTCACGGCCATCATGTTTTTCGTGAGTGTGCTGCTCCATGAACTGGGGCACTCCGTGGTAGCGCTGCGGTACAAAATTCCGGTGCGCAGCATTACGCTATTTCTTTTCGGAGGTGTCGCTGAGATTGGGGCCGAACCGCCCAGCGCGATCTCTGAGTTTTTTATCGCGTGCGCGGGTCCGCTCGTAAGCCTGATCCTGGCGGTCCTTTTCTACACGTTGCAACTGCTGGCTAGTGGCATTGAACCGCTCGTGGGTTTGGCAAAATACCTCGCCTACATCAACCTGGCCCTGGCGTTGTTCAATCTCATCCCCGGTTATCCACTCGACGGTGGCCGCGTATTCCGGGCCATCGTGTGGGCGATCACGGGAAACATGCGCCGGGCAACCCTTATCGCAGCCAATACCGGCCGCTTCTTTGCCTTTCTGTTTATCCTCGCCGGCGTCTGGCAGATCATGAACGGCGGCCTTACTGGAGGGCTTTGGATAGCGTTCATCGGCTGGTTCCTCGACAATGCGGCTTCCGCCCAGCTGCAGCAAGTGGAGGTTCGGGATCTCCTGGCGGGCCACAAAGTCTCGGAGGTCATGAGCACTCACTGTGCCAGCGTTCCCGCGAATTTAACGCTACAGGATTTGGTGGCCGAACATATCCTTGGCAGCGGGCAGCACTGTTTTCTCGTCAACCGTGGAGACGACACCGTTGGTTTGATTACCTTGCAACGGATAAAGGAAGTGCCGCGTCCCGAATGGGAGACGACGCGCGCCGGCGAGATCATGCTTCCTTTGGAACAGTCAATGAGCATCGATCCCGATACTGGGCTGTGGACTGCCCTTGAGAAACTGGACCGCGATGGAGTGAACCAGCTGCCCGTCATCCGGGATCGCCATGTGATCGGCATGTTAGGCCGGGAAGATGTCATCTCGTTCTTGCGGTCGCTCCAGGAACCGCGGGCTCAAGCCTCGTAACAACGGGTTAGGCCCTAACGCAAAATTTTCGCTTCAGCTGAACTCCAAGCGCGCGATCACGCGTTCGTCTTTACGGTTGACGTAATCCAAGCCTTTGCCGCAGCCAGGCCGGCGAGTGTGAAGAGCCGGACCTCGCATGGGAAGAAGGGCTTGAACATCGTGACGGCGGCTCGCAGCCAAGTCTGATCCGCAACCACCGCGACACGGGTAAAATCGTGCCAATGCTTCACGCCGAAGGCGCTATCGTCCCAGAGCGCCTCAAGCTCGTAGCCATCAAAGCCTTCGCCAGCGACATAAAGCAGCTTGACCGGGCCTTTGGTCATCATCGCTTCGGCCTTGGGGATGAGAAAGTTCTGATAATCCTCATGGGTCACCTTGCCGGTAGCTTCTATAGCCAACACGTCCGGGGGCAGATCTTCGATAAGTTTGAACATCGCTCACTCCTCATAATGCGCGGCAGAATGATGAAGTATTACGCCCTCTGAGCCGCGATCCATTGGGCGATTTCCGGCCAGTCTTCCTTTAAGGTGCGCGCTCCCATGAAAAGGCCGATATGGCCGCCGGGCACGGTTTTTTCGACAATGCGCTCCTTAGGCGTGCCTACATAATTCTTGGCGCCGAGAACTTGCTCCGGTGCCGTGATGTCGTCGTCCGCGCCGCTAAGGAGATAGAGGGGACAAGTAATATTGCGGAGATCGAGCCTGCGCCCGAGGCCTACGAATGTGCCCTTGGCGAGCCGGTTCTCCTTGAAAAGCTGGGTGATGACCTGAAGATACCACCGGCCTGGCAGATCGATTGGGTTTTCGTACCAACTGTTAAAGGTTTCCTCTTTTGCCAGGTAGGCCGGATCGTCGATATGCTCGTATAGATCGATGTGGTCCTGAATGTAATGCTGCTCGGGATGCATGTTCTTCCAGCCTTGCAGCATGAGTTTGCCTTGCATCAGGCCGCCGCCCAGCTCCACCAGCTCCTCGTAGAACGAAACCGGGGACTCGTGAACCATGCGTGTGACCGGCCCGTCCCCCGCATCGGTGTCGATGGGCGCGCCCGCGAGCACAAGTGAATTCACCTTGTCCGGGAAACGCGCAGCCAGCATGGCTGACACCCAACCGCCTTGGCACAGGCCCACGAGATCGACGCGGCCGCCGAGATCGTCGATGGCGACAATCATTTCCGCGAGATAGTTGTCGATCTCCAGATCCTTCATGTCTGGGGTCGCCGATTTCCAATCGGTCAGTGCGACATGGCCGATGCCGTTGGCGAGCAGCGTCTCCACGAGGCTCTGTCCCTTGTGATAGTCCGCGATCATGGCGGTGTGGCCGGCATGGGGCGCATCGACGAGCGTTGGGATTCCGTCCGGCTTGCCGTAATCACGCAGCACCATGGTGCGCAGATCGAGCCGCGCCGTGTTTGACGTCGCAAGCTTGGGCACCAGCCCGCCGTGAATTTTGATCTCTTCCCCGACAAATTTCAGGTTGTCCGCGTAAAGTTCTGCCCCTTCTTCGGCCAATGCCGCTGCCATCGCCATGGGCCAGAACGCGGGAACGCTCGCAAGCGAAAGCTCGGAGGCCTTCACGGATGGTTTTTTCGCCACGAGAACTCCTTGAGATTGAACGGGCTAGAATTGCATCAGGCTGCAACGAGGCTTTACACTTCAGGCGGCAACATGGCGTTCGATGCGCGCTAAGTGGCGTGTATCGCGAGCCAAGCGGTACTCCAAAAGCCGGTAGGTGCCGATCTTGATGGCGCTCGCCACCATGAAAGACACGAGCGCGTAGGCCCAGACCATAAGCGCGAGCGGCCATCCCGTTGGAGCCATGAACAAGCCATAGACCACAACCAGCGTGCCGATGAGCTGTGTCGTTTCGCTAGGCGCGATCAGCCTCCAGCTCGGGAAAGGGCGCTCCCAGATGGCACCCTTGTTGCGCGTCAGATAAATCGTCATGTGACCCGAAACGAGCAGTTTGAGGAAGATGAGCGCCTGGACCACGGGATGCGAGAGCGCGAGATAATCCCGGACGATCCAGTACAGGCCGAAGCTCTCAAGCACGCCATACCCACCCAAAACCGACGCTATGGTCAGCACCCGCGCCATGTCCCAGCGGACGGGACCGGGCGCGATGGGTGCGTTGTCGTAGGCGATCATCATGATGGGGAGGTCGTTGAGGAGCGCGAGCAGCACGACCATGATTGCGGTGACCGGATAGAAATTGAAGATCAGGATGCTTGCCGTCATGAAAAGCAGGAGCCGCATGGTCTCTGCGATGCGGTAGATTGCGTAGCTGTTCATGCGCTCGAAGATGCGGCGGGCCTCCTCGATCGCAGTCGTGATGACCGAAAGACCGGGCGCTGTCAGCACGAGATCGGCGGCGGCGCGTGCGGCGTCCGTAGCCCCGCTGACTGCAATACCGACATCGGCTTGTTTCAGGGCCGGGGCATCGTTCACGCCGTCGCCGGTCATGCCGACGATGTAGCCCGCGCCCTGCAACGCCTTCACAATCTTGAATTTGTGCTCGGGAAAGACCCTGGCGAAGCCATCGGCGGCAACAATGCGCGAAATCTCGGGCTCGGTGGCGCCCTTCTCAAATAAGGTTTCGGCGACGACGATGTTCTGCCCGAGTTTGAGCTGGCCCGCGATATCCTTGGCAATTGCCTCATGATCGCCCGTTACCATCTTGATGCTAACGCCCATGGCCCGGGTTGCCGCGATGGTCTCGGCGCAATCGTCCCGGGGCGGGTCGAAGAGCGGCAAGAGGCCGAGAAATCGCCATTTGCCCGAGTCATCGGTGCGGGCAATGCCCAAGGTGCGATAACCCTTTCCGGCGTCCTGGTCCACGAGCGTGGAAATCCTTTGGCGCTCTTCGATGCTAGGCTCGCAGAGATCAACGATGACTTGCGGGGCGCCCTTGACCACCTTGAAGCGCGTACCACCATGCTCAACTTCCGCCTCAGCGCGCTTCGATACCGGGTCGAAGGGGCGGAACGTGCCGGCCGTGTAACCGTCGATGCTTATCCCGGAAGCGCCGGCGAGGATTGCCGCATCGATAGCGTCGGGTGCATCGCGGCGCGACGCCAGCACCGCCGCCAACAGCAGTTCCTCGCACTTGACCCCTGCCGCGGGCTGCAATTCTCCCAGCGTAAGCTCGTTCTTGGTGAGGGTGCCGGTCTTGTCGCTACACAGCATGTTCATGCCGGCCATCTCCTCGATGGACACAAGACGCGAGACAATCGCTTTGAAGTGCGCCAGGCGTTCGGCGCCAATCGCCATGGTGACGGACAAGACCGCGGGTAGCGCTACGGGAATCGAGGCGACCGTAAGGATAAGAGCAAACTCAATGGTCTCCATGAGCGGGTCGCGGCGGAATAGAGCTGCGAGCGCGATGACGAGGACAAGGCCGATGGTCACCAGGATGAGGAAGTTGCCGATGCGCAGTACCGCGCGCTGGAAATGGGAAACGCTCTTGGCCTGCTCGACAAGATGGGCCGTCTTACCGAAATAGCTCTTCATCCCCGTCGCCGTAACCATACCCGTCATCTCGCCTTGCTTGGCGATGGAACCCGAATAGGCCTCGTCCCCGGCCTTCTTGTCGACGGGCAGCGATTCTCCCGTCAACGCCGATTGGTCGACGCTCAGATAATCGCCTTCGACCAGCTTCAGATCGGCGGGAACGACGTTGCCGAGCTTGACCAGCACCACGTCTCCTGGAACCAGCAGCTTCGCCTCGATCTCCTTCCATTGGCCATCGCGCTTGACGCGCGCCTTGAGCGCAAGTCTTTGCTTTAGTAAGGCGATGGCGTTGTCCGCCTTGAATTCCTGCCAAAAGCCGACGCCGGCGTTGATGAAGAGCATCGCCAGGATGATGGCGAGGTCCGCCCAATGCCCAAGCGCGGCCGAGAGCACGGCTGCGACCTCGATCATCCATGGAATGGGACCCCAGAAAAAGCCCGCCAAGCGCTGAAACGCGCTTTCATGGTATTCGGCGAGCGCATTCTCACCGTACTGCGCGAGCCGCCTACTGGCCTCTGCCTCGCTCAACCCGGCGATGTTCTCACGAGCTGGGGCCGAAACCTCCTCAAGTTTGGACTCGGCTTTTACCTGGTCCTGCATAATGCTCGCCTCGCTGTACCGCCTGCCCCTCTATCCTGCCTATTAATGGACGCTCACTTCGGCGCCGGGCGCTTGTCCGGCTGATAGCCTGAATCGGCCCACGTGATAAAATCCTCAAGCGCGCCCGAGAGATCGAAGGCCAGCTTCTCAAGCTGGTTTTTCATGCCGTGCCGGAACCCGGGACCTTCGCGGTTAAGCTCCTCCAAATGGTTTTTGAGCTCCTTGTACCGTCCTTCCAGCCGGGCGATAACGCCGAGAGCCTCAATCTTCTGAATGCCTTCGGCTCTATCCATCTTGCCCTTAAGCGTGCGGATGCGGTTTCTCAGAACCTCAAGGCGCAGTTCCAATCCTCGATGCGGGTGTGCTTGTCCCATGACTTTTCTCCTTCACATTCATGCACTTGGTTGCGGCTGCAAAAGCGCCCAGCAATGGCGTGCGATCATCAGATCTTCATCCGTTGGAATAACCCACGCGGATGCCTTGCGGCCGCCGGCAGTGATCATTGGTCCGCCCGCGGCGTTGGCCGCTTCATCAATATCAAACCCGAGCCATGCTGTTTGTTCGCACACCCTTCGCCGGATCTCCGCGGCGTGCTCGCCGATGCCTGCCGTGAAAACGAGCGCATCGAGCCCGCCAAGCGCGGCGGCAAGTGAGCCCAGCTCCCGGCAAATGCGGTAGACGAAAAGATCGACCGCTTCTTTCGCGTGCGGATCGTCGCTCGCAAGCAAAGTTCGCATGTCGTTGCTGATGCCCGACACACCCAGTAGCCCCGAGGCGTGATAGAGCAGATCGCTAATCGCCTGCGCTGTCATGCCCTTCTCCTCCATTAGATAGAGCACAACGCCCGGATCGAGAGCGCCGCAGCGCTGGCCCATGGGCAGGCCGTCGAGCGCGGTGAAGCCCATAGTCGTTGCGACGCTCTTTCGATTGAGCATCGCGCACATGCTGGCGCCATTGCCGAGATGGGCAACAGCCACGCGCCCCTCGGCCGCCGCCGGTCCCACGACCTCCGGCAAGACGCTCGCAATGTATTCGTAAGAGAGGCCATGGAAGCCGTAACGCCGGATACCCTCTTCGGTCAGATTCCGGGGTAAGGCGAAGATGCTGGCGACCTCTGGCTGGGTATGATGAAAGGAGGTGTCGAAGCATGCGATCTGCGGCAGCGTGGGGTGCAACTTCGAAAGCGCCGCAATCGCAGCGAGATGATGCGGCTGATGCAGCGGCGCCAGCGGGATAAGACGGCGCAACTCGGCAACGACGCTTTCATCTACACGGACAGGCCCGGTATAGAGCGATCCACCATGGACAACCCGATGGCCGGCCGCGATCAGCCGATCCTGCGGAAAGGCTTGCTCAAGCCAGCGAAGCAGAGCCGCAAGCGCATCCTCGTGCGTTTCGCCAACCGGCCAATTTTCGCCGGCGAGCGTCTTGCCCGCACCGTCCTTTGCCGCGAAATGAATCCGCTGGCCGATGCCCTCGCACTCACCGTCGCACATGATGTCCTGACGCGTTGGCTGCTCATGCCCCGGAAAGAGCGAGAACTTGATGCTCGAAGAGCCGGCATTCAGAACGAGGATGGCGTCGCTCATGATTTGCCTCCCAACTTATGGCGCGCCAGCAGAAGCGCAATCGCGCAGGAGCCAAGCCGCGCAAGCGTCTTGTCGGCGCGGCTTGTGAGGATGATCGGCACGCGGGCTCCAAGCACGATGCCGGCCATCTCCGCCTCGGCCAGATATTCAAGCTGTTTGGCGAGCATGTTACCGGCTTCGAGATCGGGCACCACGAAGATGTCTGCGCGCCCAGCGACAGGCGAAACGATCCCTTTGGTCTTCGCGGCTTCCTCCGACACGGCGTTGTCGAAGGCGAGCGGGCCGTCGACAATGCCGCCAGTGATTTGGCCGCGGTCTGCCATCTTGCAAAGTGCTGCGGCGTCCAGCGTGGAGCGGATGCTTTCCGTTACGGTCTCGATTGCGGAGAGAATCGCGACGCGCGGCTGAGCTATACCGAGCGCGTGTGCCAGATCGATAGCGTTCTGCACGATGTCGTGCTTGTCGGCGAGCGTGGGATAAATGTTGATCGCGGCATCGGTGACGAAAAGCGGGCGCGGATAGCCGGGTGCGTCGATGGCGAAGACGTGGCTGATCCGCCGCGCCGTGCGCAAACCCTTCTCGTGGTCCACGACCGCGCGCATCAGCTCATCCGTGTGGAGCGCGCCCTTCATCAGCGCTTCGGCCCGGCCTGAACGGGCCATGGCGACGGCTGCCTCGGCGGCTGCGTCGCTATGTTCGGTTGTAACGATCTCGTATGGAGAAAGATCGAGCTGCGCCTGCCCGGCGGCGGCACGGATTTTGTGCTCAGGCCCGACCAGCACGGGTACAATGAGCTTGGCGCGCGCCGCCTCAACCGCACCGAGCAAGGACACCGTATCGACCGGATGCACGACCGCAGTGCGAATGGGCTCAAGCCCCTTGGTCATTTCGATGAGCTGCCGGTAGCGGCGCCCTTTGTCGCGAAGCTCGATTTCCGGGAGTACGACACCAGCACGGCAGATCTTCTCCGTAGGTGCAATCACCTCCGCAGTCCCGGTTATGACGTCCTCGCCGCGCTGGTTCACCGCCCGGCATTCGAGAATGACGTGATGGCTTTCTTCGATCTTCTTCGCGACTTTGACGGTTACGGTGATGGTATCGCCGAGCCCCACAGGCCGGTGGAAATGCAGCGATTGATCCACATAGATCGTTCCAGGGCCTGGAAGCTCAGTTCCGAGCACCGCCGAGATCAGCGAGGCGCCCCACATCCCGTGCGCCACGACCTTGTGGAACATGTCGCTCTTGGCAAAGGCCTCATCCACATGCGCGGGATTGACGTCACCCGACATTATCGCGAATACCTCGATGTCTTTGTGGGTGAGCGTGCGGACGAGGCTTGCCGCGTCTCCGGGCTTTAGTTCGCCGAAGGTCTTGTTTTCGATGCGCTGCATGGCATTTCCTCAACCTTCAGTTATTTATCCTACTATGTGGTAGCCTGCATGGATGTATTCCACACCTCCCGGTAAGTGCGGCCGCTATACCGGACTGAGACCTCTAGCGCGGCTCTTACCGGACCCGTCACCAAAATTATGGACGGGATCGGATTAAAGCTGCCGCCAACGCACGTTGACATCGCGGACATTCGCCGCAAATACCATACTGATGCGGTGGAGCAGAAGGTTGAGAGGCATAAGCAGACGGCACGAAGCAAAACCGGCCGGCGCCATGGCTGGTTCATCGAGACGAGTAGGTTGGCTGTTTCCGTCGCTGCACGGTTTCAGCGCTTCCTGGCTACCGGGCGATGCGATTGCCGCAATGACGCTAGCGGCGATCGCTATTCCAGAGCAACTGGCGACGGCACGGCTCGCCGGCATGCCGCCAATGAGCGGGGTGTTCGCCTTCGCCGCGGGCTCCCTGGCATTTGCGGCCTTCGGCGCCAACCGCTTTATGTCGGTAGGGGCGGACTCGACCATTGCGCCTATCATGGCCGCCACGCTGGTAAGCATCGCGACCGCCGGCACCGCACACTATGCGGGTCTTGCCTCGGCGCTGGCGCTTTTGGCCGGCGTGATTTTGCTGCTCGCAAGCCCGCTGCGCTTAGGCTGGATAGCCGATCTCTTGTCTGTACCGGTGACAGTTGGGTTTCTAGCCGGTATTTCAGTCCATATCATTGCCGGTCAGCTGCCCACAGTCCTTGGCATCGATGCGCCGCCCGGCGACGTGATAGGCCAGCTAACCGGGATCGTGCAGCAGCTACCGCGCACCAATCCCTATCCGGCCGCGATTGGGCTGGGGGTGCTCGCCGCCAGCCTGGCGGCCGAGCGCCTTAACGCGCGCATTCCTGGCGCACTGATCGGTCTTGCGGTCAGCGGCCTCGCGGTCTGGCAGTTGGATCTGGCGCACCATGGCGTCGCAGTGTTGGGTGCGCTGCCTATTGCGCCGCCCGCCTTCACACTCACCTTGCCCAGCTGGAACGAGTTCACGCGCCTGCTGCCGCTGTCACTCATTGTGGCACTGATCTGTATGGTGCAGACCGCAGCAGTGTTACAATCGTTTCCATCCGGCTCAAGCCGGCAGGAGAATGCTAGCCGTGACTTCGCCGCCATTGGCGTTGGTAACGTCCTGGCCGCGCTGGCCGGCGCATTCGCGGTAAATTCCAGTCCGCCACGGACGGCCGTTGTCGCCGAGTCTGGCGGACGGTCGCAACTCTCCGGCCTGCTCGCAATTGCCATCGTCGCGGTGCTCATATTGCTTGCCAGGAACGCGTTTGCGTTCGTACCGCACGCAGCGCTGAGCGGCGTACTGGTCTTCATCGGCATTCGTATCTTCCGTATTTCGTTGATGCGGCGCATCTACCAGCGCAGCCCGCAGGAAATTCTGCTGGTTGCCGCAAGCGCGGCATTTATTGTGATGCTGCCGATAGACACCGGCGTCAGCATGAGCATTGTGCTGTCGCTGCTGCACAGCATTTACACGATTGCCCGGCCGCGTTGCTCCGAGCTGGCGCGGGTTCCCGGTACGACCATCTGGTGGACGCTTGGGAAAGGCGAGGCTGGGGAGCATGAACCGGGTGTCCTTGTGTTCGCACTCGGGGCGCCGGTCAACTTCGTCAACGCCAACTACCTGAGCGGCAAACTAATGGATGCGGTTGCTGCGATGGCGCCACCATGCCGGCTCGTCGTGATTGAGGCAAATGGGGTGATCGACATCGACTACACCGGATCCCAAATCCTCCAGCAGGCCATTGTCGATTTGCACCGGCGAAAGATCGACGTTGCTATGGCGCGTCTCGAGTCGGAACGCGCGTCAGAAGCCGCCGCCCGGACCGGTCTGCTTGACGTCCTCGGCACCGGCCGTGTGTTCCGATCCGTCGACGAGGCCATCAACTCCTCGATTTCGAAGGCCGTACAGTACTGAAAGTCAATGCAGAATGGCCAACTTCAGAGCATCGAAAGCCGCTTGCCCCTTCATAGCCGAAGCAATTTTTGCAACTCCGAAAACGGGCGGTTAGGGTGCCGAGCAAGTGCGAACCCGAAGCCGCCTTGCCGCCCCACCCGCTGCAGGCGAATGTGGCGCTTGGGCTTGCCGGCCGGCACGACGCCGCTTGGTGCGGAGCGCCGCTTATGCTGGCGGCGCGGGAGCTGGCTGAGAGGGCGGAGCCCCATCACATCTCCCGCCTGCGGCCCGGCCTGCGATACGTGTTCCATGGGTGCGGCTGCGCTCGCGGTCCTATCGGTTTCATTGCCGGTCCCGCTGAGTGGGACAGCCTAAAATCCTGCTGCGCCTGTCCTTTGCCCTCTGTCCCTACTGGGATCATTGAAAATATTCTTAGTTCAAAGATTGGAAACCGGTGCCACCACACGCCTCGCTTTCCTTGTCTCAGTCGCTCTTCGCGGCGTGATCGAGCCTGTCCTGTATTTTGCTGACCGCCGCCTGGGCGCACGCCTCATCCTCCAGGCTGCTCGGGGCACCGCTCACTCCGATTGCGCCCACAGGGTCCTTGCCCGATTTCAGCAGGACTGCGCCCGGCAGAAACAGCAGATCGGTGGAACCCGCCTGCACATTGCTTAGCCCCTGCGGGAATTGGCCGATCGTCTTGACGAGGGCGGATGTGGTATCTACGCCGAACATCGGCCCCATGCTGACGATGGTGAACGCCTTGCGGAACGAGAAGCGCTGGGAATGGATGGGGCTACCGTCACCGCGCGCCTGCACCTTGATAACGCCGTCCAGGTCGGCGATGGCGGCCGCAACTTTGTAGCCCTTGGCAGCGCAGGCACCGATCGCTTCGTTCGCCGCCTCCATCGACAGCGACAGGGGAAGCGGCACCGCCGTACCGGCACGCGCAGGTACGGCTAACGCAGTTCCGAGCGCTGCCAGGATAGAGAGCCGTTTTGTCCAGGCAGCAGGACTCTGGGGTAAGGTGCTCCTGAAGAGCATGAAATTTCTCCTTTGGTAGCTCCGCTTCCCGCCTTCGCGGGCATGACAGTGCTGCGTCTCATGACGCAGTTGTGCCTTGCGGGCTGCCACCAAAAAAACGAGTAGTTCTGTGGGGTACCCTTGAGGAAAACTGAGGTTTCGATGCGCAATCTCGATACGGCATGGCTTCGCACGCTGGTTGCCGTCGCGGACACATGCGGGGCCGCGGAGCGTACCGCATCTGCGATCCCGTCGACACCCGCTCGTCTGTGACGGCGTGCAAAGCGCAAGCCATAACATTACGTCCGTTATTTTATGTTTGACAGCGTAGCGATCGTTATGCTTAAAGGGATCACGTTCGTTATATAACGATCGGTACGCAACGGTAAGAGCCGCATGCGTGCACCATCATGAGCCGGCAACGGCTTCCTCTCAAATGGAGTTGATCCCATGCGCAAACGGTCATTCAACGCAGCCCTGGCTGGCACTCTTGCGGCAGCCATCGCTTTCACCGCGGTTCCCGCCCAAATCGTTTTCGCTTCGAGTGCGAATGCGCAGGCACAGAGCAAGAAAGTGTCTAGCCCTAAGAACGAAACTTATTGGTTTCATTGGTACACCGGCAGGTCTAATCCGCATTGCAAGGTCAATGTGTGGGGACACATCCTCGATTGCTAAGGCGCCATAAAGAGAAGGCCGGTATGAACCGGCCTTCATTACTATTGCGGCCAATTTTGCGATGCGGCGAGGCTAGAGTGCGCGGAAGGTATGCTGCCATCCGGTCCGGACCTGGCCTCGCAGTCAACCATCTCGCGCCTGGAGAACCAGCCCGGCACCCTTTCGCTGATGCGCATGGGGCGGGCGTTCATCGATCTCTATTGCGCCTCCTATGCCCGGGTACCCAAGCGCATCGTGCTGGATATCGACGACACTTTCGATGCCGTCCATGGCGGCCAGCAACTCCGCCTGTTCAACGCCCATTACGACGAGTACGGCTTCCAGCCTATCGTGGTCTTCGACGGCGACGGCGGTTCGTCACCGCCATGTTGCGGCCCGCCAAGCGCCCCAGCGGCGTGGAAATCCGCCGCTTTCTGGGGCGCCTGCTCCGCGCCATCCGGGCCAACTGGCCCGCCACGCAAATCCTCATCCGTGGCGACAGCCACTATTGCTGTCCCGAGGTCATCGATTTGTGCCGGGCCAACGGCCTCGACACACTATTGCTGTCCCGAGGTCATCGATTTGTGCCGGGCCAACGGCCTCGACTTTATCCTCGGTTTGGCGCCAACCACGGCTTTGCGCCGCCATACCGCAATGCTGGAAGCAAGCACCAAGGCCCGCTTCGAAGCCGGGGCCAGGACGGCCAAGGTCCGCCGCTACAAAGAGTTCCATGACAGCGCCTCAAGCTGGAGCCGGGTGGAACGTATCGTTGCGCGCGTCGAAGCGGGACCGGAGGGAGCCGATACCCGTTTCATCGTCACCAATCTCACCGGCGGGCGGGCGAAGATGCTCTACGAAGACATTTATTGCCAGCGCGGCTCGATGGAAAATCACATCAAATCCTGGAAGACGCACCTTGCGGCTGACCGCACGTCCTGCAGCAAAGCCGCCGCCAACCAGTTCCGCCTGTTCCTGCATGCTGGAGCCTATTGGCTGATGTGGGCCTTGCGCTCCGCAATGCCGAAGCGTTCGGCTTGGCGGGTGGCGCAGTTCGATACCCTGCGGCTGCGGCTCATCAAGATCGCCGCGCGCGTGGAAGAGATGAAGACGCAAATCCGGCTGCACCTGCCATCGGCCTGTCCGTTTCAGCCGATCCTGCGAACCGTCCTTCTCAGCCTGCCGCGCCTTATCACCTGAACGGCGGGGCGCCGATGCCCCCGAACGAGCCCATCCCCCTCAACCGCAAACTCCCCACTCCCAGCCGCCGCTCCCGAAGCGGCGCGCCCCGTCATGCCCGCCGTTCGAAAGTTCTCAAATCTGACCGGCTTCATGCGCCTTTGGTGAGGCTCCGTGCATAATTGCGGCTAGGAGCTTTTTGATTCTACAGCTTATCGGAGGTAAGTTCGCTTTCGAGCATGCGGCAAATGGGGGGCGAACTTTGCCTTCGGCTGTAGTAGTTGCGTTCTCGGAACGCGGCCTGGTTCGTCCTGAACCAGACCTGCCGGCTCATCCCTATCCTCGGCGGAAGTTGACTAAGCAAACATTCGTCGGCTGGCCAACGAATGTTTGCTTAGAGTCCTTTGTTTTCGCAGAGTTTTTATCCAAAAACCGGTGGCCACTTTTGGGAAACTCTGCTTCTGGCTCAGCCTCAATCGGCACTTCCCTCAAGATCGCCCCTCGGCTTACGGGCGAGATTTCAGGCATGTAACATCCGCGCTTCAAGGTCTTGCCGATGGTGCCGCGGCCAAGTTTACCGCGGCGCCGATGCGGAACCGGCAAGGGCGGCTCCTGCGGCCTGGAGGGCTGCCGATTTAACCGCATCCGCAATGCCGCTGGACACCTCCTCGTCCGCGACGGCGCGGGCGAGCGTGACGCCCCCGGATAGAATAGACAGCAACGCCCAGGCGCGCTGCCGGCGTTCGGCGAGAGTGCCGCCTTCCAATCCCTCAGCCACGGCATCGGCCACTTTCAGCATTCCGGCTTCGTAGGCCGAGCGGGTCTCCGCGTCAGAGCGCCCGACTTCTGGCGAGAGGCTTTGCAGGGCGCAGCTATCGCCCAGCTCGCACACCCGTTTATAGCCTAGATAGAAATCGGCAAATGCCTCGATCCACTTCGCGCCATGCGCCTTGCGGAAAGACAGAACGGCGGCACACAACTCCTCGATGCCAGCAACCACGGCCTCTCTGAACGCAGCTTCCTTCGATGAAAAGTGGCTGTAGAAAGCGCCGGAGGTAACTTCGGCCTCCTTCGCCAACCCATCGACGCCAATCCCGCCGAAACCGCGCCTACGGAAGCCGCGGCTGGCGGCGGCGATCATGCGCGCGCGTGCTTCCTCCTTGTGGCCTGCCTTGTATCTCATGCACATTCCCTGGATAGCATAGCGCTCGTGATTTTATCATTGACAAGATAACGATCGCTCTTTTATAAAGCATCACGGTCGTTATATAACGATTGCAGTCACTTCGCAAGCCAGATGGCGCACGAACAATAGCCGAAAGGAACTTACCATGCCTCTGACCCTCACACTCACCGAAGGTGTCTTGCCCACTGGCGCCGAGAAGGAAGCGGTCGCCCGGATCACCGATGCGTTTCTAAGGCACCACGGCATGCCCGGAAACAAAGTCATGACCCCAAACATCACGGCACATGTGAATATCATGCCGAAGGGGCAGACATTTTCCGGCGGCAAGGAAGTAGAAGGCGCCTGGATCGAATTCAAATCGCCCTCCTTCGCGCTGGCTGACCGTGACGTGCAGGTGAGCTTCTTCAGGGAAGCCACTCAGATCGTTCACGACCTCTCCGGCAAAAAGTTGCCGAAGGAACGCATTTGGTCGAACGGCGTGCATGCGGTCGACGGGACGTGGAACTTCAATGGCGTAGCCGTGACCAACGCCGAACTTGGCGAGGCCGCTGCCAGGGGCTGATCCACCTGGGCAGAGTTCCTCAAAGCGGCCCCCTCCGGTTTTGGGAAAACGCTCTGCGAAAACATTGCCCCACTGAGCAGGCATTCGCCGGCCTGCAAACGAATGCCTGCTCAGGCCACGAAGTAATAAGGGCTCCAAGGCGAATAAGCGCGTTGGGCCACGAGGAGAAAGCCAAATGCCGTTACTACGTGTTACTTATCAAAAAGGCACACTGACGCACGAGCAGAAATTGCAGCTTGCCGAGGAGCTTACACCGGTGCTCGTTGCCGGCGAGGTCGGCGTGGACAATCCCGCCGGCAGGAAAGCCGCCCACGTGCTGTTCTACGAATTGGACCCGAAGACCGAGTGGTTTCTGGGGGGCAAGCCAGACACCAATGCGCCCCAGGGCGGCCGGTTCATCCTCGAAGTGAAGTACGTCGAGGGCGCAGCTACGCAGCCGGAATTGTCTGCGGTGCACTCGAAAATGAACGAGATCGTCGGGCGGGTTCTCGGAGTTGACGGCAGTTTCCCCAGCCGCGCTACCGACTGGTGGGTTATCGTGGACGAAGTCCAGCAGGGTACCTGGGGCGCCAGCGGGCAAACGGTTGGCATCCGTGAGGCCAATCAACTGCTGGGCGGCGCGCCGGACCGGGCGGGATATTTCGAGCAGGTGCTCGCCGCAAAGAAGCGGGAACGCGAGGCGCACGGATACCCCAAAGAACGGGAGTAGAGAAAGAGCGCTTCGCGGCCGCTGACGTCATTGTACTTAGCAGTGATAGATACGGCAATCTACATTAAGATCAATAACACAATACAACAGGATGCCGGAAAGTTTCGCGCATCTCACTTTTACGGAAAAGGAATGCACATGAGCACGTTTAAGTTACACACGGTTGAATTGGCACCAGAAGGTTCCGTTGCAACACTTCAGACTGTCAATAAAAACCTTGGATTTGTCCCGAATCTGTATGCCATTCTGGCTGAATCTCCGGCATCGGCACAAAGCTATTTTCAACTAGTAAAATTGCTTGAGCAAAGCGCGCTTAGCAAAGGAGAACAAGAGGTTATTGCGCTCGTTGTGAGTGTGGAGAATAACTGCTCTTATTGCGTAGCGGTGCATTCATTCCTTGCCCGTAACTATAAAGTGGGGGAATCCACGATTACGGCATTGCGCGGTAGTAAAATATCTAGCGACACAAAGCTAAATGCACTTGCTAATTTCACGCGTGCCGTGGTGCGCGAGCGCGGAAATGCAGGCAAAGCTGCGATTAAAGAACTAATTGCAGCAGGCTATCACAATCAGCACGCATTAGAGGTTATTCAGATTATTTCAGCAACGACATTAAGCAACTACACCAATCGCCTGGTCGATACGCCACTCGATAACGTATTTGCTAATGATGCGTGGATTTGAACTCACTGAAATATGAGTGCTCTTAACCTGTAAAATATCTACAGGCCGGTGATGCATGTCTCTGTCCAATCGTATCGGGACCTGCATCCCCCAGCGCCTCTTCCACCGCATTGCGGTGAGCAACGCCGAGCTTGGCGCGGCGTTCGCTAACGGGTGACACCCGGAGCGGCGGCAGCCCCCTACTGCCGCTGCTCACCCGCCACTTTCGAATTTAAGGAGAGATATCATGCCGATTACCATGTCCCGTGCCGCATTGCCCCTGTTCAACCAGCTATTGGACGCCTTGGCGCGCGTGCTCGAAAAAGCGGAGGCGCACGCGGCGGCCCGCAAGATCGATCCGTCCGCGCTGTCCGGTGCGCGGCTCTATCCCGATATGTTCCCGCTTACCAGGCAGGTACAAACCGCCTGCGACTTCGCCAAGGGAACCGTGGCGCGTCTCGCCGGCCTTTCCGGTGCCGGCCTTCGAGGACAACGAAACGTCCTTCGCCGAATTGCGGGCGCGGATCGCCAAGACGCTCGATTTCATCGGATCGGTGGATGCCCGGCAGATCGACGGCTCCGAAACGCGCGACATCTCGCTGACCCTCGGCGGCAAGCCCGTTGCCCTCAAAGGCGAACCTTATCTCATCGGCTTCGCCATTCCGAACATGCTTTTCCACGTGACGGCGGCCTACGCCATCCTGCGTCACAACGGCGTGGAACTCGGCAAGGCGGATTTCTTGGGAGTTTTACCGGTGTTGTAACGCCGTCCGCTTGAAGAGGCCGGCATCCGAGCGCCGTTTCCGCTATCCAGCCAGGAGCTATTTGTGACCACTTCCAACTCGAGCACCTCTGTAAACAGCTCTATTGCGATGGCGGGCGCGCGGCTCGTTCACACCATGCTGCGCGTTGCCAGCCTCGAACGCTCGCTTGCCTTCTACACAGGGCCGCTCGGCATGACACTGTTCCGGCGGGAGGACTATCCCGAGGGACGGTTCACCCTTGCCTTCGTGGGGTATGGCAGCGAGGCTACCGGCGCCGTGATCGAGTTGACGTGGAATTGGGATAAGACCGCATACGATCGCGGCACCGGCTACGGGCACATCGCACTGGCTGTGCCGGACGCCGCCGCCGCCTGCGCGAGGCTTGCCGCGCAGGGCGTGAAGATCTTCCGTCCGGCAGGACCGATGACTTTCGCTTCGCCGGACCGCTCCGAAATCGAGGTTATCGCTTTCGTCGAAGACCCGGACGGCTATCGCATCGAATTGATAGAACATCGCAATAGCAACTAGAAAGAGTAAGCCAATATGACTTCAACGAATCCTTCGTGGGGCAGTGCTTTTCGTCCTGAAACGAAACCCGTGACTTTTATTGCCGGAGCACACGGCGCCTGGAAGATCGAGCATATAGCAAATATCATCGGCGAGACCCTTCCTTGGGCGGAGAGGCTCGATGTCCAGGCGGGATTAATCGAACGGCCAAATTGTACGTGGGCCTTTCGCGGGGTGGCCGGTCATGCGCGATATGTCGAGCGGCGGGAGCGTGGCCCGCTCGACGAGGCCTCCCCACCTCTCAACAGGCCGGAAGCGACCAAAGCGGCCTTCATCCCGATGCGGAAGTCGCCCGAATGGTGGGTGCTCACACAAGACGAGCGGCGCGCCATGTTTGAGGAACGCTCCCACCATATCGAACTCAGCATGAAGTATCTACCTGCGATCGCACGGAGGCTCTATCACTGCCGCGATCTGGGAGAGCCGTTCGATTTTATCGCCTGGTTCGAGTTTGCCCCAAAAGATGCCGGAGCGTTCGCCGATTTGCTGGCCGAACTGCGCGCCACCGGGGAATGGACTTTCGTCGACCGCGAAGTAGAGGTCCGGCTCGAACGCTGACGATGCAGACCGCCGCCGCTGCTCCATCTGCCCTTATGGCGGCGGCCGTGCAGTATGCTTAATGCGTGTATGGTTGCTCTCCTGGAAACGATGAAAACACACATGCAGCAAGTCACATTCGATCCCGCCGGTTTCTTCAGCCGCCTGCCGTTGCAGCCACATCAGATGACGGACCGGTTCACCCGCACGGAGGACACGATTGTCCTCTGTCACCTCGGAGTACCTCGCCTGGCTGCCGGGGACTGGTCGCTTGAAATCGGCGGGCTGGTGCACCGCCCGCTCCGGTTTTCGTTCAGCGACCTGCTGCAGCGGCACAGGACCGAGGTTGCGAGCGTGCACCAATGCGCGGGAAGCCCGCTACGGCCGGAGATACCAACGCGGCGGATTTGCAACGTCGTATGGGGTGGCGTCCGGCTTGCCGATCTGCTTGCCGAATGCATTCCTTCCAGCGAGGCGCGCTTCGTATGGTCAACCGGCGCCGACTACGGGGTCTTCGACGGCGTGCCCAGCGAATTCTATGTAAAGGACCTGCCAATCGAGCGCGTGGGCGCAGACGTGCTGGTCGCGTTCGAAATGAATGGCGAGCCGCTGAGGGCCGAGAATGGCTTTCCCGTCCGGCTGGTGGTTCCCGGCTTCTACGCCACCAACAGCGTCAAGTGGCTGACCCGCATCGAGCTGACAGAGCGGCGGCCTGCTGGGCCATTCACCACCCGCTGGTATAACGATCCCGTTCGCGATGAGGCCGGCGTGCCAACGTGTGCGACGGTGCCAGTCTGGGCCATCGCACCCGAGGCCATCATAGTGGCACCAGGTCCGCAAAAAGCGCTCAAGGCTGGAGCCATGATTGAAATCTGGGGCTGGGCTTGGGGCGACGGTGGCATTGAGGCTGTCGATGTCTCTGTGGATGGCGGCGCAGGGTGGATGAACGCACAGATCGAGCCGCCCGCAGGCCGGACATGGCAACGTTTTTCGACAATCTGGCGCGCTGACAAAGCAGGCATGCATGCACTTTGCGCTCGCGCCCGGACCGCTGACGGCCGGGTGCAGCCGGTCTCTGGCGCACGCAACGCGATCCATACCACCCCCGTCAGCGTGGCTTAGGTTATCAGAGGCTTCTTCGCCCACCATGCTATGCTCACCAATTTTGCGGCGCTCAGCAAGTTCGGGCACCAAATCACCTGGCTCTGGTTACGAACGCTCCGGCGGAGAAGCCAGAAGGATAACACTCCCTGGACCAGGATGGAGAAGTTGGACGCTGACTTCCTCCCGAAACCGAAAATCCTTCACCCCCTGACCCGCTGTGCGCTTCGCCGCCAAGCACCCGGCAGAATGAGCATCGCAATTCCGCCGATGTCGTTCATGACCAGCGACGACAATGGATCGAACACGCCCTTGCCGAAATGCAGATCCCGCATGAAGCGGTTGAAGCCGACCCAGGCGGGGTGGGCCTCGGGTGCAGGCGGCGCTAGCGCGATCCGGGTAATTTTCGCAGGATCGGCGGTGCAACGCGATCACGTCAGGAGCATTCATGGCCCCGAAGCAACGCTGAAGCTTGGCTGGAGCTTCTTCACCCCGTTTCGCGTCCTCCGCCGCACAGCTCCTGGCCAAACGCCCCCAAGCCAAGAGGGGCAAAGGGTTCGAAACTTGCGCAACTGACTTGGGTTCTACCGGCCACATTTCTGGAGATTCTGGTGCCAAATAATAAGTAGGCCGCTTGAAATCGTTCTTCAAACCGGGCGTATCGACCCTGGCGGTGCAGTCTGCATTGGCGGCATCGATAGTCCGAAATTGAGAAGGCGGCGCTTTCGCCAGGTTCCTGTTTCGCGAACAGCGGACGCAGTTAAACGGACATACCATCAGCTCCCGCGCGGCTTGGCCCGCGAGACCGGAGCTGCCGAGGCGGGATCGTCGGGCCAGGGGTGCCGCGGATAGCGCCCCTTCATCTCGGCCCTGACTGCCGTCCACGATCCCTTCCAGAAGCCCGGAAGGTCGCGCGTGATCTGAATTGGCCGGTGCGCCGGCGAGAGCAGATACAGTGTGAGCGGCAGCTTGCCGCCAGCGATGGAAGGATGTCGCGTCAGCCCAAACAACTCCTGCACGCGGATGTGCAGGGCAGGTGCGTTCTCCGTCTCGTAATCGATGGCGTGACGATTGCCCGTGGGCGCCTCGAAATGCGCCGGAGCCTCTTCCTCCAAGCGGCGCTTCAAGGTCCAGGGCAGCAGCGAATCGAGCGCGGCACCCAGGTCGCCGGCGCCGATTTCGGAGAGCTTTGTTTTACCGGCAAGGTGTGGGGCAAGCCACTCCGTCGCTGTCTCGGCAAGCGCCTCATCGGTCAGGTCCGGCCATTCGTCCTCTCCGGCCGCGCGCAAGAAACCTACCCGGGCGCGGAGCTGGATTTGCGCCTTGCTCCACGGCAAGCGGCTCAGTCCGAGCTTCGCTAGCCCCTCCGTCAGCAGACGCGCGGTTTCCTCGTCCGGCATCACAGCCCGGGGCTCGTTTGCGAGCAGAATGGCGTCCAGCCGGCGGACACGGCGCGACCTCAGCGCCGCCGCGGCTTGATCGAATTCGATCTCGTCCTTCTCGCGGATGCGATTGCCCGCGGCGGCAAGAATGTCCGCTTCATCGGCTGCGGCGCCAAGCAGGATGCGCGCCGACGCCGCCGATCCCGACAACTCGGCCGCGACCAGGAAGGGCGACCCTGCCAATGGATGCGCCGGATCGAGGTTGGCGCCACGGCCATTGGCGAGGAGGAATTGGCCTGGGGCGCCGCGTGCTTTTCCGATGCGCTCCGGAAAGGCGAGCGCCAGCAAGCGCGCGATTGACATGTCCTCACGAGTCTCGTACAGGCCGGAGCCGGCCCCTCCGGATGAAGGCTCCCTCACCCCTGTCCCCTCTCCCGCGAGGGGAGAGGGGTACGTCCTCTCAACGGCTGCGAGCGGACTCCCTCTCCCCTCGCGGGTGAGGTCTGGGGTGAGGGGGCCTTCTGGCGGTTCCTGCCTAAACTCTTGGCCCACGCGGCCCGCAACTGCCATCCGGGCCCAGCCGGCCGCCAGCTTTCGCACCTCGCTGGCCCGCTGCGAGCGGTCACGGCGGAAACTTTCCAGCCGATGTGCGAGATCGGCATCGTTGCCGCCAAGCCCGCGCTCCACCATAATTGCGGCGATCTGGGCAGCCTCCTCCGCGTGGCCGGCTCCGGCTGCGGAAATCACCATGCGGGCAAGCCGGGGCGGCAAGGGCAGCGACCTTAGCCGCTTTCCCATGGCCGTGATGCGGCCCTTCGCGTCGAGCGCTTCCAGCTCCGCCAGCTCCTCGCGCGCGGCGGCGATGGCGGCGGCCGGCGGCGGATCGAGCCAAGACAGCGAGAGCGGATCGGCTGTTCCCCATTCCGCGCAGTCGAGCAGCAAGGCTGAAAGATCGGCGGAGCGAATCTCGGGCTCGGCGTATGCGGGGAGGCTTTGCGTTTGCGGCTCGTCCCACAGCCGGAAGCAGATGCCGGGCCCGGTACGGCCGGCGCGGCCCCTGCGCTGATCGGCGGCGGCCCGGGATACGCGCACCGTTTCGAGCCGCGTCACGCCGGCGTCCGGCTCGTAACGCGGAACCCGCGCAAGACCGCTGTCGATGACGCTACGGACGCCCTCGATGGTGATCGACGTCTCGGCAATCGAGGTCGCGAGCACAACCTTCCGCAGGCCGCTGCGCGCTGGCGTGAGCGCAAGATCCTGCGCCTTCATATCCATCGCGCCGTAAAGCGGGGCAAGCACGATTGCCGGATCGCCGATGCGCTCCTTTAGCCGCTCCAGGGTCCGCCGGATCTCGGCCTGGCCCGGCAGGAACGCCAGGATCGAACCGGATTCCGCGCGCAAGGCCCGCATCACCGCGTCGGCCATTCGATCCTCGATGCGCGCGCCGGCATCGCGGCCGAGATAACGCGTCTCGACCGGGAATGCGCGGCCTTCGCTGGCGATGACCGGCGCACGCCCTAGAAGTTGCGCGACGCGAGCGCCGTCCAGCGTCGCCGACATCGGCAGGATGCGCAGGTTCTCCCGCAAGCCGCGCTGGCAGTCGAGGGCGAGCGCAAGCCCCAGATCGGCATCGAGCGAGCGCTCGTGGAACTCGTCGAACAGCACCGCGCCAATGCCGGAAAGCTCGGGATCGTCAAGGATCATTCGGGTGAAGACGCCCTCGGTGACGACCTCGATACGGGTCTTCGGCCCAGATTTCGAGACCATCCGCGCCCGCAAGCCGATCCGCTCTCCGACAGCCTCCGATAAGGTGTTCGCCATGCGCTCCGCGGCGGCCCGCGCGGCAATGCGGCGCGGTTCCAGCACCAGGATCTTGCGGGCCCCGAGCCAGCTTTCGTCCATCAGCGCGAGGGGCACGCGTGTCGTCTTGCCGGCGCCGGGCGGGGCCACGAGGACGGCCGATGTGCGCGCGGCCAGGGCGTCGCGCAATTCGTCCAGGACGGCGTCGATTGGAAGCGGTGTGGCAAACTTCATGGCGGTTGTATCCAGCGGTCCCGTCCGTATCGCAAGCAGGATCTGCGCCGGTCATCGAGCATACGGCATCGCGCGCAGGCGGCAGGGGCATCTGTATTCGACTTGTGTCCACGGTTTCTCTCCGCGCACACCGTCAAAAAGCTGTAATGCGGCTATTGTATTTAATCGATGCCTGATCGTCCCGGCGTGTTAGGCCATAAGTAACCCCATTTTGGCGGCAATAGCAGCACCGCATGACCTCCCACGAACTTAGCTACGCAACGGCAAGAACGCCGCCAGTCCGGCGCTGGCTTATGCGCACCATCGAGAACCTCTCCGGCCGCGGCAGGCTACTGAAGATCTATCGCCGCTGGCGTGCCAACAGCGCTGGCGGCCCGCGCATGTGGCGCGACGCGCTCGACATGATCGGGACGCGGCTTGAGATCGACGCACCGGCAGATTGGTGCGCCCGCCTGCCGGATGGCCCGCTCGTCATCGTCGCCAACCATCCGTTCGGGATCGCCGACGGCATCGCCATCCTGTCCATCGCCGAGCGCATTGGCAGACCCTACCGCTCTCTGCTCAACGCCGATTTCATGCGTTTGCCGGAGGTCGAGGCGCTTGGGCTGCCCATCGATTTTAACGAGACGAGAGAGGCGCTGGCGACCAATCTCAAGACGCGCGCGGAGGCCCGGCGGCTGCTCAAAGAGGGCGTCACCCTCGTCATTTTTCCCGCTGGCGGCGTGGCGACGGCGGAAAAGCCCTTCGGCACAGCGGAAGAACTGCCGTGGAAACTGTTTACCGCCCGTCTCATCCAGCAGTCTGGGGCCACGGTCCTGCCGGTATATTTCGAGGGGCAGAACTCGGCCCTTTTCCATTTCGTCAGCCGGTACAGTCTGTCGCTCCGGCTCTCGCTGCTCGTCTTGGAGTTTCGACACCACATTGGCGCCACCATCCGGGCGACAATCGGTCTGCCGGTGCAGTGGACCGAGATTGAGGCCAGCGCCAACGGCGGTTCGATCACCGATGAACTCTATGTGCGGGTTCATCGCCTGGCACCGGGCGCGGAAAACGCGGATCGTGCCGCGCTGCTGCCGCGCCCAGTGCATCAGCGCCGCCGCTATCCATGGGATCCGCCGCGCGAACCGGTCCGGCAAGGCTCGGGCAGCGCGGGCGGCGAGCGGGCCGGAATGGAAATATCCCAGGAATGATCGTCGAGATTGGAGCTGTTGCGGCTGTCGCAGGAGGCGTCATCGGTGCAGGCGCTTATTGGACGAAGAGGCGCGTCCGGCTCATCCCGGTGTGAACGGCCGCTTTATCCCAGCTCGAACGTCGTCACCCCGAACACTCGCTGAAGCGCCACCGGCCGGATCGAACCCGTATACATCCTTGCAGTCTCAAACACCGGGGCGAGTCCGTGCGCCTCGGCGAGCGCTATCGCTTCCCGGTTGGGCTGCGGCGTATCGAGAAACACCTCGCCATCTCCGCTGCCTACGAGTGCCGTGAACACCGCCTCCGCCGCGGCGCGGTCATCCGCGACCAAGGGACCGATCTTGCGGCCACGGCGGCACGGCCGGATGACGCCCCAGGCGGCAAGCTGCCCGCCGCGCAATAAGGCCCGGCCGATATGTCCAGGAGCTGCAACCCAGCCCCGCAGGAATTCGGGCCGGTCCGCCGGAAATACTGTCGCGTCGTCCCTTTCGATCGCATCGAACGGCACCTCCGAAAGAGGCTCGGTAGCGAGCGGGGCCTCCAGACCGGACGGAACGCCGCCATAGCGGATGTTGCTGTATGCGAATATGAATCCGGACTTCCTGTAATTGTCCTGCTGCCCGGTCACGCCATCGAGGCCCACCGTGCGCGAGCCCGCGTGCGCCATCCCGGCTTCCCAGATGCGCAACCCGAAGCCGCGCCCACGCAGATCGGGACGCACGATATAGAAGCCAAGGAAGGCAAATTGTTCGCCGTAATTTACGACGGAGACAGTGGCGGCCGGTTTGCCCTCATATTCGCCGATAAAGAAGCCCTTCGGATCGGCGGAAGCGAAACAGCCTTCGTCCGCCAGACCGGGATTCCAGCCTTCTTCCGCCGCCCAATCCATTGCGAGGGAGATCTCGTCCCGGCGCATATTGCGAATTCGGAAATCGTCGCTGCTCATGGCCCTTTATCCCGGCTGTTCGATCAGGTTTGCACGCATCTGTTAGGGCGGTTGGAGCTTCCTCCATCGTAGGCGGAATGCTCAAAAGTCCGCCGGTCAAGATACGGCGAAGGGCTTAAAACAAGGTGGATCGTACCGCATCCGGCCCCGTAGTTCCGCGCCCGTCACCCCGGACCTCGGGGCCAATGCCGCGCTGGGCAGGCGTCCAAACGCCGCCGCCGGAATGCAAAAGGCCGCCCCGGAGGACGGCCTTTGTCAATTACCCAGGCTTGTGGCGGCTTAGCTCGCCGGCTGGTCCGCCCCGGGCTGCTGCTCAGCCGTGGGGACTTCCTTGCCCGTTTTCTGGTCGATGCCTTTCATCGCCAGCCGGACCTTGCCGCGGTCGTCGAAGCCCATCACCTTGACGTAGACTTCGCTTCCCTCTTTGAGGATCTCGGAGGCGTGCTTGAGCCGGCGGTCGGCCATCTGCGAGATATGCACAAGGCCGTCGCGTGCGCCGAAGAAGTTCACGAAGGCGCCGAACTCGACGATCTTCACGACCTTGCCCTTATAAACTTGGCCGACCTCGGGTTCGGACGCGATCATCTTGATGCGGTTGATGGCATCTTTGATCGAGTTCAGGTTCGCGGCCGCGATCTTCACAGTGCCGTCGTCCGAGATGTCGATCTTGGCGCCCGTCTCTTCCACGAGCCCGCGGATGACCGAGCCGCCGGAGCCGATCACCTCGCGGATTTTGTCCGTCGGGATGGTGATGGTTTCGATGCGCGGCGCGTGCTCGCCCAGTTCACCGCGCGCGGTGCCAAGCGCCTTGCTCATCTCGCCCAGGATGTGCATGCGGCCGCCGCGCGCCTGGTCAAGCGCGGTCTTCATGATCTCCGTGGTGATGCCGGTGATCTTGATGTCCATTTGCAGCGCGGTGACGCCGTTCGAAGTTCCCGCGACCTTGAAGTCCATGTCGCCAAGGTGATCCTCGTCGCCGATGATGTCGGAGAGGACTGCCACGCCGTCGGCTTCCTTGATGAGGCCCATGGCGATGCCCGCGACGGGAGCCTTCAGAGGAATGCCCGCATCCATCATCGCCAGCGAAGCGCCGCAGACGCTCGCCATGGATGAGGAGCCGTTCGAACTCGGTGATCTCGGAGACCACGCGGATCGTGTATGGGAAGCTCTCCTGATTGGGCAGCATCGGATGCACCGCGCGCCAGGCGAGCTTGCCGTGGCCGATTTCGCGCCGGCCGGGCGAACCCATGCGGCCAACCTCGCCCACGGAGTAGGGCGGGAAGTTATAATGCAGGAGGAAGGTTTCCTTGTAGGTCCCTTCGAGCGAGTCGATCCATTGCTCGTCCTCGCCCGTGCCGAGCGTCGCGACCACGAGCGCCTGCGTCTCGCCGCGGGTGAAGAGCGCCGAGCCGTGCGTGCGCGGGATCACATGGACCAGGCAATCGATGGGGCGGACCGTTACCAGATCGCGGCCGTCGATGCGCTTGCCGGTTTTGAGGATGCTCGAACGGACGACGTTCTTCTCGATCTCCTTGAAGGCATCGGCGAGCTTCACCTTATCGCCCACGCTCAATTCCGCGGTGAGCAACTCGGCCATAACCTTGGCTTTTGCCTCGCCGACCTTGTTATTGCGATCCTGCTTGCTCGCGATCTGGAACGCCTTCTTGAGGTCGCGCTCGACGAGTTTCTTGACCTTGGCCTCGTACTCGTTCTTCGTCTCGGGAAGGTCCCAAGGCTCTTTCGCCGCTGCCTCGGCCAGGCTTATGATCGCGTCGATCACAGGCTTGTAGCCTTCCTGGCCGAACACCACCGCGCCCAGCATGACCTCCTCGGAAAGCTCCTTGGCTTCCAACTCGACCATCAGCACCGCGTCGCCCGTGCCCGCCACGACGAGGTCGAGTTCGGTGGTTTCCATCTGGTCGACGGTCGGGTTCAGGATGTACTGGCCCTTCGCATAGCCAACTCTCGATGCCGCTATCGGCCCAAGGAAAGGCAGGCCGGAAAGGGTGAGCGCCGCGGAAGCCGCAACCATCGCCACGACATCGGGATCGTTCTCCATGTCATGGGAGAGCACGGTGATGACGATCTGCGTCTCATTCTTGAAGCCCGGCGCGAACAGCGGCCGGATCGGACGGTCTATGAGGCGCGATACCAGCGTCTCATTCTCGCTCGGGCGGCCTTCCCGCTTGAAGTAGCCGCCTGGGATCTTGCCCGCGGCATATGCCTTTTCTTGATAATTGACGGTGAGGGGGAAGAAATCCTTGGCTGGATCGGCATCGCGATCCGCCACCACCGTGGCTAGGACGGAGGTTTCGCCATATTGCGCGAACACAGCCGCGTCGGCTTGCCGGGCCATGCGCCCCGTCTCAAGCTTAAGTGTGCGGCCGCCCCATTCGATTTCTTCCCGGTGTATTTCGAACATCTCGTTATTCCAACAGCTTCAGCCGGAAGCCCTTCCTCCGGCACGTTTCTTTGCGTCATTATGTTGCGCAAGCCACACTTAGCGCAGAATCGCGCGCGCTCCTAGTGGGGAAATGCCAGACGCAACCGTTTCCACCAGGGAAAGGGCCGGCCGCTCAGCCAAGCAGGAGCTTGGTGGCGATAACGATCAGCGCGGCCGTGGCGATCCAGAGCGGGATGGCAACCGAGGGGCGGCCGGCGGGCGCGGACGCCGGTGCGGCGGCGCGCTCGTCGCTCAGCGCTTGCACAATCCGCGCGGTCTTCTCGATAAGTTGCGGCGCCTGGCGGATCACGGCGGCAAGGACGCCGGCGCCCGCGACCGCGTCGCGCATCTGCGCCGCCGGCCCCAGTTGCTCGGCGATCCAGGTTCCCACGACGGGCTCCGCGGCGGTCCACATATTGATGTTCGGATCGAGCGAGCGGGCCACGCCCTCGACCACGACCATGGTCTTTTGCAGAAGCAGAAGCTCGGGCCGCATGCGCATCTGAAACAGGTCCGTCACCTCGAACAGCTGGGTGAGCAGCCGCGCCATCGAGATCTCGGCTGCCGGACGGCCCATGATCGGCTCGCCGATGGCCCGGAGCGCCTGCGCGAAGGCAGCCACGTCCTGGGTCGCCGGCACGTAGCCCGCCTCGAAATGAACCTCCGCGATGCGCCGGTAATCCTTGGTGATGAAGCCGTAGAGGATTTCGGCCAGGAAGCGGCGCTCCTTGTGGCCGATGCGGCCCATGATGCCGAAATCGACGGCGATGAGCGCGCCGTCGCGCGGATCGGCGAACAGGTTTCCCTGGTGCATGTCGGCGTGGAAGAAGCCGTCGCGGATGGCGTGCTTGAGGAAGGAGCGGATGACGTTGAGCGCGAGCGCCTTGCGGTCGAGGCCCGACCTTTCGACGGCTGCGAGATCGGTCAGGGGGATGCCGTCGATCCATTCCAGGGTCAAAACGCGCCGTGCGGTCCGCTCCCAATCGACCTTCGGAACCCGGAAATCGCGATCCTCCGCCTTGGCGATGTTTCCCGCCATTTCGGAGATCGCCGCCGCCTCAAGCCGCAGGTCCATCTCCAGCAGCACCGATTGCGCGAGCGTATCGACCGCGGCGATGGGCCGGAGCCTGCGCGATTGCGGGGAGAAGCGTTCAGCCGCGCGTGCCGCGAAATAGAAGCTTTCCAGATCGCGCTCGAACCGCCTCTCGATGCCGGGCCTCAAAATCTTCACCGCGACCGCGTGCGGGCCGTCCTTCGATTGCACGAACGCCTTGTGCACCTGTGCGATGGACGCAGCCGCGACGGGCGGGCCGAATTGGCTGTAGACGGCGGACCAGGGCTTGCCGAAAGCGGCTTCGAGTTCGGCTTTGGCCTGCTCCGCCGGAAAGGGCGGGAGGCGGTCGCGCAACGAGCCCAAGGCGCTGGCAAGCTGCGGGCCGACGACATCGGGGCGTGTGGCCAGGAACTGGCCGAGCTTGATATAGCTCGGGCCGAGTGCTGGAATAGCGCGCGAAAGCCGCTCGCTCTTACGCTTGGCTGCCGCGCCGCCGTCATCGTCCGTATCGCGCAAGACGCGCAAAGGCCCAGGCAGCGAAATGGATTCAGGTATGAACCCAACGCCGTGCCAGGCGAGCGTGAGACCCGCCTTGGTCAAACGGTATATGTTCCTGACTGCATTGAACATGGCTGCCCGCGGCTTACCCTGCGACGCAAGAAGATGACCGAAGGCTCCTCTCCCCGGCCCTCTCCCGCGAGGGGAGGGGTGCGCTGTTGCACGCTCCGCACTGGCATTCCAAAGCCGTCGCGTGCAGCACCGTTCCTTCTCCCCTTGCGGGAGAAGGACAGGATGAGGGGTGGGCCACGCTCTATGCGGGCTGGTATTGTTCCCTGCCCGCGACTTAACACGCGCGAGCCTTAATGTCAGGTTTTGAAATTGCTGCGGGCACGGCCCGCCGCGGCAAATTTGCAAGGGCTAGCGGCGGCGCTGAATTCGGCGTCATCCCGGAAATGCCGTAAGGCATTATCCGGGATCGTCTCATACGCCGGCGCTGGCACTTTTGGCGATCCCGGATAAACGCCAAGGCGTTTTCCGGGATGACGGGCGGGCATTGCGGCGTCGCAATGCGCGTCAGAACTTGCCGCAGCCGGTACTGGGAAGGGCTAAGGGCGGCGATTGGCAGCCCGCTACAAAGTAAAATCAATGTGATATATTGAGCGCGCTGGCGATCGTTGCCGGGAGTAAGGGGAACCAAAGCCGCTAAAGCAGTAACTCTGCGATCGAACCGCAAAAGCGCGATCCTTTCTAGGGAAAACACCTAAATAACAATAGGCCGGAATCGGGCGAAAGTGCGCTTTTCGCGCCTCGATTTCCACTCAATCGCCTTTCAACCTGAATGTGGCACGAGGATTGCGGATTGAGAGGAAAACTTTATGAGAATGATTACACAGGCATGCTTCGGTTTTGCGCTGGTTGCGTGCGCACTTGCGCTACCGGCTGTGCCAGCATCGGCTTTTGAGGTCCCTTCTGTCACTGTAACCGCGCCCAGTAGCATCGTACAGGTCTACGACGAAGACCGGCACGAGTACAGGGAGCACCGGGAATACGAGGAGCGTGAGCGCCGGGAACGTGCGGAGCGTGAAGCCCGCGAGCGTTATGAGCGGTGCGAACATGTTCGCCATGAGTGCCGGGAACATCACGGTTACGATCGCCACGAGTTCCACGAATGCGTTGAACGGCACGGCTGCGAAGGATAAGAAGCCGTTTTCATAACGGCCCGCAAATTCCCGCACCGGCAAGAAGATCGCCGGTGCTATTTATTTCGGCTCAGCGTTCGCGAGCACCTTTAGAACACCTTCGCGGCGCCCACTCGTTGCTGTCTATGCCAGCATTCGCTTGATGGCCTCCGCAGCCTCCGTGAGGTTCGGCACATGCGCCTCGGGGCTGACGCCCAGCCGCTCTTCACCTTGATTGAAGCGGTTCACATGGATGACGCGGAAGCCGAAGGCGGCGGCGCCGGCGCAATCCCAGCCATTGGCCGAGACGAACGCGATCTGGGCCGGCTCCAGGCCAAGCGCGTTCGGCGCGAGCTTATAGACCTCGGGGCTCGGCTTGTAGATGCGCACGGTGTCCACCGACAGGATATAGTCGAGCAGCGTGCCGAGCTGGGCCGAAGTCACCGCCGCCGCCAGCATGGAGGGCGAGCCGTTGGATAGGATGCCAGTTCGCGCCCCGGCCGCCTTCACGGCCTGGAGGCAGGCAGCGGCGTCGGGGTAGGCGGCAAGCGACGTATAGAGCGAAAGCAGGCGCTCGCGGACCGGCGAACCGCCAAGGCCATGTGCGGCGAGCGCATAGTCGAGCGCGTCCGCCGTCACCTGCGCAAAATCGGTGTAGCGGCCCATCAGGCTGCGAAGCCAGGTGTATTCGAGCTGCTTGGCGCGCCACGCGGCCGAAATCGCAGGCCCGTGCTCGCCAAGCCCGGAGGCAAGCGCCGCCGCCGGAGCATGCACGTCGAACAAGGTGCCGTAGGCGTCGAATACACAGGCTTTGACCTGATGGTTTTTTGTCATGGTGTCCCCTGGCATTTTCCTTCACCTGATATTTTCCCGACTTCGCGGGAATGACGTTCGTGGCTTGTCTGCGGACGTGGCATTTCAATTTTCTCACCCGCTCTTTAGGCGAATCTTGCCCCGGAATCTTGTTACTTGCAATCGATCGTGACGCGCTCGGCGAATTGCAGGCCGAGATTGCTCGCCGGGTCGATGTTCTCGCCGAGCTGGGCCGCGTTTGGGTCCTTACCCGACGGCCGGCTGCCGATCTGGGTGCTGCAAGGCAGCGGTTTCGCCGAGGCGATCTTGACGGGCGCCTTCTTGTCCAGGGTCAGCGCGACATACATGCCGGGGTCGTAAACCGCGAAGCTGAAGCCCTTGATCTTGTCGCGCGGGACCGGGCTTGCGAGCGGCAAGGTGAAATAGAGCGTTAGAAGCTTGTTCTTGTATTGCAGGCGATAACCCGGTGCCGGCTCCTCGAGCGGGAGCTTCTCCTTGCCCAGGAACGCGAAGGTAAAATACTCGAACTCTTTCAGCGCCTCGATATTCGTCTGCGCAAGGGGCAGCAACTCCTGCTCGCTGTAGATGCCGTCGCCATTGGTGTCGAGCCCATTGACCGCGAACTCGCTATACATTTCGTCGAAGGTCCATTTGTGCCGGAACCCCGTGATCTCCTGGTTGGGGCCGGTCAGGATCTCGGTCTCCACGTTGACCCAGACGTGGGGATGGCCGGATGCGATGCCGGCCGAGACCAGAAGCACCGCCAAAATGGCGGCGCCGGCCTTTAGGAGCGAGTGCAAGTTCATGAGCCTTCACAGTTGGTAAGGGTGCTTCATCCACAGAGGCAATGCGCTAAATCGGGCATTTTTGCGCAGGCCCTAGAACACCACCGCCAGGCCAAGGGTTCAAGGGGGTTGTCATTTTCTCCGGAAACGATGCGGCATTTGGCCCGGCAAGAAAAAAACGAGCAGGCTCGTTCAGGACAGTCACCGTCAACTGCGGCCTGCGCGTGGCCGAGGGCCAGCACCGGGCCTACGTGCCAAGCTTCATAAGAGATGCGGCCCTTCGGCCTCACCGCCCTTCCGGACCTGAATACCACAGTTCAACCTTTGCGATCCTGACTTGGTAATGGGAGTACCAGTCCGCTTTGCCTTTGCTTTGGGCGGCGAGATGCTGGACGTTCTGCTTCCAAGCGTGAATTGCCGCTTTATCTTCAAAGTAAGCCACGGTTATCCCGAGCCCGTCAGCTCCCCGCGCGCTCTCGGCGCCAAGGAAACCCGGCTGTTCTGTTGCAAGCACGAACATGGCGTTTGCCATGGCCGCATAGCCGTCATCGGATTCTGTGCGCTGCGCTGTGAATATTACGGCGTAATACGGCGGCTCGGGAGTGGCTGCGAAGCCGGCGGCCATGGGCATCTCCTGTGCGGAAGGTCTAAACCAATAGCGATGGCCCCTCGCGCCCCGCCAGCACCGCATCGATATTGTCGAGCGCCGCGAAACCCATCCCGTCGCGCGCCTCGATGGCCGATGTGCCCATATGCGGCAGGAGGAACACGTTTTCGAGGCTGTAATAGCCGGGATGGATGTCCGGCTCGCCTTTGAACACGTCGAGGCCGGCGTAGCCCACTTGGCCGGATTTCAGCGCCGCGATCAGGCCGTCATCGTTTATGAGGTCGCCGCGCGCGGTGTTCACTACGATGGCGCCGCGTGGCAGCTTCGCAAACGCGTCCGCGTCGAGGATGCCGCGCGTTTCCCGCGTCGAAGGTGCATTGATGGAGAGGAATTCGCTGACGGCCAGAAGGCTTTCGAACGTGGCGTGGAAGATGGCGCCGGCCTCCTCATCGGGCGAGCATCGCCGCCGGCTGTGGTAGTGGACCTCCATGTCGAAGGCGCGGGCACGCTTCGCCAACGCCTGGCCGATCTTGCCCATGCCGTAAATGCCGAGCCGCTTGCCGTCGAGCCGCCGGCCGATGAGCTGCATGGGCTGCCAGCCGGCCCATTCTTCTCGCGGAGCAGGCGCTCGCCTTCCTGCGCGCGCCGGGCGGCGCCGAGGATCAACAGCATTGCGATTTCGGCGGTCGCCACCGTGACCGCATCCGGCGTGTTCGAGACGCGGATGCCGCGCGCCTTCGCCGCCGCAAGGTCGATATGGTCGTAGCCGACGGAGTAGGTGGCGACGATGCGAACGCTTGGCGAAAGCTTGGCGATCGCCTCCGATGTGAGCTTTTCGGTCAGCGTGACGAGCAGCGCGTCCTTGTCCCGGCTGCGGGCCACGAGTTCGTCAGCGCTCATGATATGATCGTTTTCGTTCAGGTCCACACCGTAGTCGCGCCGCGCGCGCTCGATCACCGCCGGGCTCAGCACACGCGTAATCAGGAGTTTAGGCTTCGGCATTATCGGCTCCCCCTTTTGCGCGCAACAGGCTACACGGTTTCGGCTTCCTCCGCAGGCCCTTCGGTTGAGGCTCCGCCGCCCCAAAGCGGCGCTTCCTAATTTGCGCCCGGCTTGCAGCATCTCGCTTCATTTTGCGTCGCTCCGGGATACTCCACCGCGACGGGGTTCGGCGCGGCGTTCGTTACGCTTGCGAGCCATGCCTGGGGCTGCGGCACATGCGGAGGAGCGGGCCTGTTCCACCAGCCGCCGCCCAAGGCTTGGAACAGCGCTACCGTATCGCTATAGCGGTTCGCTTGCGCGGTAATAACAGTCAGCGAGGTTTGCAGATAAGTGTTTTGGGCGGCGAGCAATTGCGGGGCGGCAACTTGCCCCTGTTCCAATTGCAGCCGCGTCAAGCGCAAGGATTTGGCCGCCGCCCCCTCGGCAAGAAGCGCCTTTTGCAATGCCACGGTGTCGTGCCGGATGGCATGGAGAGCATCCGCGACATTCTGAAATGCAGTCAAGACCGTCAGCCGGTATTGCGCGGCCACCTGGTCGAAGCCGGCTTCGCCGCCCGCTGCCTTTGCTGCAAGGTGAAGCCGTCAAAGATGGTCTGCGACGCGCTTGCAAGCCCGGTGTAGAAATAGAATGCCGGGTTGTTGCTGAACAGATTCGCGAACTGGGTTCCCTGGTGCCCGATATCGCCGGTTACCGAAAACTGCGGAAGCCGGTTGGCGATGGCGACGCCAACCAGGGCGCAGGCCGCGTGCATGTTCTCCTCGGCTGCGCGCACGTCGGGCCGCTGCGCGATCAGGTCCGAGGGCAGGCTCAGCGGGAGTACGCGCGGCAGTTTAAGGCGAGTGAATACGAAACGCTCCGGCAGCCCCTCGCCCGGCAAATGGCCGGAAAGCACAATCAGCGCATCCCGCTGGACCGCGAGGGCCTTGCGAAGCGGCGGCAAGGTGGCTTCGGTTTGAGCGACAAGGGCTTCCTGGGTTGCCACGTCCAGCTGCGAGACCTGGCCTTGCTGGAATTGGTAACGGACTTTTTCGAGTATTTCCTTCGCAATTTCGATCAACCGTTCCGTTACGCCGATTTGTCCGCGCAGCGAGGCTTCCTGGATTGCGCCGAGCGCGATGGCCGATGTCAGCGTCAGAAACGTGGCTTCGTTGGCGAAGCGCTGGTTGTCTTTCAGCGCGTCGAGATTTTCGATCTGCCGTCTGGTGCCGCCCCAGACATCGGGCACGTAGGAAACGGTGAATTGCGCCGTATGCAGCGTGTAATAGTTAGCCCCGGAGGCGAGCGGCGATGCTGTCTGGTTCGCGACTTTGCCGCCGGTGCCCTGATACTCTCCGCTCGCCAAGGGAAATAGTTGTCCGACCTCGGCATAGACATTCGCTTGGGCGGCACGCAATGCGGCCTGTGCCGCGTCGACGTTCGGGTTGTCACGCAGCGCCCGCGCGACCAGGGAATTCAGTTCGCTTGAATGGAAGAGCGCCCACCAGTCCGCTGGGAGCGCATCGCTATACTCGATCTTTTGCGGCTTCCCGCCCGCGCTGAAGCTGGCTGGCTGGCGATCCGCGGTGAACGAATCCAAAGGAGGCGCGTTGGGCAATTCGAAGTCCGGCCCCACGCAGGATTGCAGCCAAAGGCAGCAGGCGAGGGCACCGGCCCAGCTCATCCTGGCCGCCGCCCTCCGCAAGACGGCTGCGCACGTTCTGCTTCTGGCCATGCTACCTCTGCTCCATGCAGATCCCTCATGCCGTGAACGGCCTGGCCTTAGAATACCCTTACAGGCCGGGATAAGTTGATGACGCTATTCGGGAATAAACGGATAACGGCCAGCCGCCGGAAGTGCTGACCGTATCGGTGCGGCACCGTCATCGCGAGGCGGTCTTGGCCGCCTGGACTTACGGCGATTATGTAACGCGGACTCTGTGCCTGTTTAGGGCGGCTCTATTCTTACAGATGATTCGCTGCCGCATTTTGCCCGGCGGCGCGGCGGCTGTGCAAAATTCAGAGACAGGCCGCGATTTGTTTCAAATTACCGGTGCAAAAATTCTGCGCTGTCAGGCCGCGAGTATGGCAGCGGACCGCGCGGGTGCGGCGGTGGCGACTCGTGCTTCGGAGCCGTCAGAAAATCGCGCGATGACTCTGCGATCCGGATAAAGCCACAGGCTTTGAAGCTCGCGCTTGGCCCAGCCGTCCGCCGAAATCCGCGCAACCTTCACGAGGCCCGCGTGCGACGGGAAGCATGTGAGCTTTCCGTCCGGGTGGGTTAGCTTGAAGGAACTGCCGCCCAGCGTAACTCTCGGATTTCCGGGCGTGCTCACCAGCAATCCGCCCGCGGCGTCGAAAATGTAATCGTGCCCTACTACTGTCCACGGGCTTGCCGCGGAGGACGTGCAAAGCTTCATGAAGCAGCGCCAGACCGCGCCGATGGAGGCGTTCGCGGTAACGCAAGCCCAGCGAAATACCATCGCACCGCGCTTGCCCCCGGCTGTAACGATTGTTACGCGTCCCCCTGGAAGCGACGCGGCGAGGAATGACGCCTCGGCCTCGGGATTGGCCGCACCCAGCAGGCTCTGTTCAGGGTGAGCGCGCGGTGCCGGAGCCGGCAGATTGCAGGCGTAGGCGATGGTTTCGGCCGGGCGCGGCTCCAGCAGCCAATGTGGAAAGACCAGGGCCTGGGCGGCGCGGCCGCTCTCGCCTCCGATCCAGCCTAGTACCGGGTCCATTCCGGGCATGACAATGCGCTGCCCGGCGGCGATGCTTAGCGGGACCGGCGTTTCCTTTGGCGTTGAAGCGCGCTCGATCATAGCTCCTTGATCCAGATTGCGGTTTTCTCTGCCAGTCTCCCATCAAGCCGTCACCAAAGGGTGAACGAATCGCCACCGGAGAGTTGCCGATTCGCTGCTTGTCCTCTGAAAATCTCTGGATATTCTCTAATTTCGAGTTTCTGGAAACTTTTTGCGATTTTCGGGCAAATGCCGGTTGCGATCCTCGCCGGTTCAGCATATGTCAGGTGTGTGACGCGGGGTGGAGCAGCCCGGTAGCTCGTCAGGCTCATAACCTGAAGGCCGCAGGTTCAAATCCTGCCCCCGCAACCACTATGCAGTAACAGTTTTCCGGGGTTACTGCCGCGTCGTATCCCGCCTCAGCAGCAAGTGACTATCTTTGGTTCGCCGCCCCCGGCGGAACCGTGACGCGTGCCAAAGCGAGCGTCTCAATGCGCACGCCAAGAAAATTCAACCGTTCGTACCGCATCGCAATATCGGCCTGGTTTCGTGACAGGCGATCCAGGCTGCCGGTGACGGCGATTTCGAATTTGCGGGCAGCGGCAGCGCGAATAAGGGATTGCAGGGCTGGGCGATTTGCGACCGAGGCACCCGAAATGCCCGCGCCTTCGTAAGTCTGAACGGTATCGTCCCAGGATGTGCAGCGCCTGCCCGCCGGTCGCCTTGTAGGGCTTTCCCTTGGGCTTGAGCGCGCGAATCGCCTCGCCGGAAAGCTGTATACCGTCACCTTTGATACCCACGGCGGCTAAGTGCCCGGAAATACCGTCAAAAGCGTGAGAAGGCAAACGGCCGGATGGGAGGGGATGGGAGCCAAACTGACGGTGCGTTTGTTCCTTAAGAGGCAGCTAGCGCATTGATCCGAAACGGCTCAGGCTCGGTGGTGCTGGATAAGAGAGGATGAGAATATACGCTAAACTGAACCGATGGTGCCCCAGGCCGGACTCGAACCAGCACGCCTTTGCAAGCAACAGATTTTGAGTCTGCCGCGTCTACCATTCCGCCACTGGGGCTTTCCCATCGGGATGACGGATCATAACGAGGTTCGTTCCCGCGTCAACCGGTCTGCATGCCCCAGCAGGGTACTCAACGTAAAAATTAGCAAGGTTCCGGGATTACGTGGCGAGCCTACTGGGCGGCCGGAAGGATGGTCGCCTCCCTCCGTGTCTGCCGCGCACCGCGCAAGCATGCGGAAGTCTAAGCATTAAACGCGGCGAAGGCCGGCCGGATGCTTGGCGGAATCAGGAGGCTGTCTTCTGAGAGCGTAAGGCGGGGCGCTTAATCCGAATGGCCGCCCGTGCCGTTGGGCAGGGGCTCTCCTGGCATCTCGTCCTCCTCCTCCTCGGGGTTGCCGGGGATGGCGTAGACGCCGCCGATCCAGCGATGCAGGTCGATATCCGCGCAGCGCTTGGAGCAGAACGGCCGGTATTTTTCCGCTTGCGGCCGCTTTTGACAGATGACGCAGAGCGGAGGTGCTGCCTTGTCTTTCGCCGTGCCGCTGGGTTCGCCGGTCATATCAATAGGAATCGGCTTCGGCGCGGTTGAGCCAGTTGAAGTAAACGGGAAAGCCCTCGCCGGTCAAAAGTTGCACAACCTCGTTGAGCGGCAGGCCCACGACATTGGTGTAGGAGCCCACGATCTTCTGCACGAAGGCGCCGGCAATGCCTTGGATGGCGTAGCCTCCGGCCTTTCCGCGCCATTCGCCGCTGGCGAGATAGCTGTCGATCTCCTCGCGGGACAGGCGCTTGAAGCGCACGCGGGTTTCGACCGTCCGCACTTTTACCGCGCCCTTATCGGTGATCAGGCATACGGAAGTGAAGACGCGATGCGAGCGGCCCGAGAGGGTTTGCAGGGCGGCGGCAGCCTCGTTCAAATATTCGGGCTTGCCGATGATCGACCGGTTGACGGCTACGGCGGTATCGGCGGCCAGCACGAACGACCCGGCAAGATCCGGCTCGCGCTCAAGCCGCTCCCTGGCCGTCGTCGCCTTTTCGCGTGCCAGCCGCAGCGCGTAAGTCCTTGGCGGCTCGCCCTTTTTGGGCGTCTCGTCGATCGAGGCCGGCCTTAGCGCGTCCGGCTCGATGCCAACCTGCTCCAGGAGGGCCAGGCGGCGCGAGGAAGCGCTCGCCAGGACAAGCCGGTGACGTGCCGCGGATTTCCCGGCTGCTTCGTTGCGCTCGTCCCCAGTGCTCGCGGAACCGATAGCCGCGATCCTACTTGAAGCGATACGTGATGCGACCTTTTGTAAGATCATAGGGCGTCATTTCGACTAGAACTTTGTCCCCGGCCAGAACGCGAATGCGGTTCTTCCGCATGCGTCCCGCCGTATGCGCAATGATCTCGTGGCCATTGTCAAGCTTCACGCGAAAAGTCGCGTTCGGAAGAAGCTCCGTAATGAGGCCCGGGAATTCGAGTAGTTCTTCTTTTGACATGTCTCCTGCCGATGAAAAGCCGCAGCGCTATCGAATGACTATTGGTATCCGCCCCTTAAAGGTCCGGCATGGAAAGCGCAAGCAGGCATAATTGAGTTGGCCGGACAATGAGCCCTAAGCCTGCTAAAATCAAGCGGGGTTCGCGCAGCTGCTGCCGGCCGTGGTTGAAAACGCTAGCCGGAGGCAGAACCTCGCCGCCGCCAGAGAGGCCGCCTACGCTTATAGTGGACATTTCCAAAAAGCCTCGCTCTGCTTCGCCTCGCGCCAGGGACCGGAACGGCGGTTTAAACCGCTGTTAACCTCGCTTGCGCCGGGACACTGCGGATTTTCCCGGACCGTGCCGTTTCCCCTTTAGGCGCATTTATAGGCAAATGCTCCTTCCTGAAGTATTAACGTAAGCTAAGGCATTGATGTACCGCCGTGAATCCAAACGCTCGCCCGGCCTCCCGCTTGGCGTATGCTTCGTTTCATGGCTAATTCGCGATCTGCAAATATATTTAAACGGATCCTGGAATCGTGGAATTCGACCAAAAACGGGAAAAGATTCGCAGAAAGCCGGCGGCGAAAAATATGAAGATCCGGCATTAACCAAGCCCGCATTAACCATGCCGCGCCGCCTACGCGCCTTTAGCCTTCCTTCACAGCCGCGCCCGCCGATGAGCGCCATCCAGCCCTTCGCCGCCGCAGTTGCCCAGATGCCGAAGCCCGCGTTGGGCCACAGCCGAAACTTCTGCGCCGTTTGAAAATGCGGCCGCACTATTCCAAGGCCGCCCCCTTTGCCGGCAGATTGGCTGTCAATGATTCTGTCTATGCGGGCAGGGGTAGGGCAGGGGGTAGCCTAATCGCTGCCCGTCTGCGAAAATGAAACGCAGGCGAGGGGGCCGCGCCATCCCCGGTTCAGGGCGGGTCCGGCTTAAGCACCGGCGAGAATCCAGGGAGGCGACGCTTTGAGTAAGACAAAAGACATCCCAAACCGGGCGCATCCTTTGCATCGGCGCGAGCCGCTACCCTGGCACCGGCCCAAATCGCCGGATGAAGACCCGCAGGCGCCGGAGCGCGTCGGCGCGATCCTCGATAGCCCGAGCTACCGCCGCGCCGACGACGATGTGGATTTCATGGCCACGGACGGCATGCGCGGCGTGCGCCTGCAAATCGACTACCAGAAGCCCGAACTGCTGCTTGAGGAGCACCGTGTCCGTTCCACCATCGTGGTGTTCGGCAGCACCCGCATCTGCGAGCCACGCGCCGCGCGCCGCAAGGTGGAAGCGCTAACGGCGGAGCTGGCTGCCAATCCCGGCAACGGGGACCTCGCGCGCCGGCTCGCCGTGGCCGGGCGCATCCTTGAGAAGAGCCATTACTACGAGGTTGCCCGCGAGTTCGGCCGGCTTGCGAGCGTGGCCAATGCGAGCGGCGGAGAGCAGCACAGCGTCATCGTGACCGGCGGCGGCCCTGGCATCATGGAGGCCGCCAACCGCGGCGCCTTCGACGCCGGCGCCGAGTCCGCCGGCCTCAACATCTGGCTACCGCACGAGCAATATCCGAACCCTTACATCACGCCCAGCCTCTGCTTCAGCTTCCACTATTTCGCCATGCGCAAGCTGCACTTCCTGCTGCGCGCCAAGGCGCTGGTCGCTTTTCCGGGCGGCTTCGGCACGCTCGATGAGTTGTTCGAGGTGCTGACGCTGGTGCAAACGCGCAAGATCAAGCCGATGCCGGTCGTGCTGGCGGGCGAGAGCTATTGGCGGCGCGCGGTCGATTTCGATTTCCTCAGCGATGAAGGCGTCATCGACCAGGAGGACCGCGAACTGTTCTTCTTCGCCGAAACCGCCCAGGAAATCTGGGATAGCATCCAGGACTGGCACGCGAGCAACGGCCAGACGCCCGAAGCGCCGCGCTGAGGGGCTTCCCGGTATTTCGGCGCGCATTACCCCTCACCCCAGCCCTCTCCCAATGGGAGAGGGGGCTCGCTCGCAACCGTTGAGAAGGCGTCCCTTCTCCCATTGGGAGAAGGACAGGATGAGGGGTAATGCCCTATGGCCACGACGCCAAACCCGATGGCGCTTAAGCCGGGGGCCGCGGGCCTGCCTGGGAGGCCGCGCGCAAATATTGCGGCTGGCGCATTTCCATGAGCCGGGACGCGGTGCGCTCGAAATGCTGCGCGCCGTCGCCCAAGCGGTAAAGCGCATCGGGTTCGGCCTCGGCGGAGGCGATAAAGCCGGTGCGGTGGTCGTAGATCGTGTCGATGAAAGTGATGAAGCGGCGCGCCTCGTTGCGCTGATCGCTGCCCATGGCGGGGATGCCGTCGACGAAGATCGTGTGGTAATGGCGCGCCAGCGCGATGTAGTCGGCCGCGCCCAGCGGCTTATCGAACAGATCGGCGAAGGCGAAGCGCGCGGCGCCGAAGCTCGCGCGGGGCACGGCAAGCTTATGGCCGAGCACGGTCAGCGCCTCCTCGCGGCACGGCTCGCCGAAGGTCAGCCTGCGCCAGAGATCGTCGATCGCGGCGGTCGCCGAAGGCCCAAGCGGAGAAAAATAGAGCGGGGAGCTTCCGATCTGGCCGAGCCTGAAATCGCGGGCGGCTTCGAGCTGAAGAAGCTCCATGTTCTCTTCGATGAGATCGATGAAGGGCAGGAATAGATCGCGGTTGCGGCCGTCCTTGTAAAGGTCGCGCGGATGGCTGTTCGAGGTTACGACGACGATTGTGCCGGCCTGGAACAGCGTGGCGAATAGCCGGCTCAGGATCGTCGCGTCCGCGATGTCGATGACGAAAAGCTCGTCGAGGCAAAGCAGCCGCGCCTCCGCCGCGACGGTTCTGGCCACGGCGACGATTGGGTCTTCCTTGGCCTCCCGCCGCGCGGCCGCGAGCCTGGCGTGCACATCCGCCATGAACTCATGGAAGTGCGCGCGCCGCTTCTGCTTCACCGCGACGGTGCTGGAGAACAGGTCCATCAGCATGGTTTTGCCGCGGCCGACGGCGCCGAAGATGTAAAGACCCTTCGGCACCTCGCCGCGCCGGCGCGTGAAAAAGGAGAAGAAGTCCGTGCGCGCGGGCGGCGTATAGTTGATGAGCCGGTTGGTGAGGATCTGCAGCTTTTCAACGCCAAGCGCTTGCGCGCTGTCCGGCGCGATCTTGCCGTCCGCCAGTAGCCGGCGGTATTTTTCAAGCAGGGATTCGGGCATCGCGGACTACCGGACGTCCCGCAATTCAAGCTCCACCGCCGTAATCGATGGGCTCGGCGACACCAGCTCCAGATTGAATTCCGCGCGGCCGTCAGGCAAGATCCTATCGCCTTCGACAGGAAGTGCGGTTGGAATTTCCTTGTCGAGCGCCGGATCGTCGTCTTTGATCGAGACGATGAACTCGGGCACCCTCACGCCGCGCTGCGCCCGGTTGTAAACGGCTCCCTTGATGTGCAGCACAGGCTTGAAATCGGATACGCCCCATTCGTACTGCACGCCCTCGAAAATCAGGGGCTGGAGCGTAACCGGCATGCCAAGGGCGCGGTAGAGGGGTGCCAGTCCCGGCAGGGCATCCGCCGCCATGTCCCTGAAACCGAGCAGCCCCGCCGTGAGGCCGCCCGCGACGCACAGGAAAAGGCCCCATGCGGCCGCCAGCGCGAGCCCGGCTCTCTGCGGGCCGGACCGTGGGGGGCCCGAATGCTCCTGGGTCTCCTCGATTTGGCGAAAAAGGTGCTCGTCGAACGAGATCTCCGCGGAAGCGGGCTCGCCGTCTTCGTCCAGCGGCGCGGCGGCGCCGGTCAATGGCTCGCTACGGGGCGGCATGGGCCTTTTCCAGAAGGCGGTCAAAGCCTCCGAGATTTGGCTCTCGCTGTCCTCCGCGGCTAGATCGTCTTGCGGGAACCCGGTCGCTGGCGCCTGGGCGTGGCCGGCAGGGGCGGTGTGCGATGGAAAATGGGCTTGCAGAGCCGCGCGCAATTGTGCGTCCAAGTCGCCCCCCGCGGGCGCTTCGGGCTCCTCCTGCTCCCGCTCCTGCTGCCAGTCTTGAAGCCAGCGTTGAGACGCAGCCGGGCTGGAGCCGCTCTCCTCCCGGCCGCCTCTGGACCAGCCGCCAGCGCTTGCTGGAGCATCCATCTCCTGTTCATGCGTGAAGCCAGCCTCATGGGTAAAGCCAGCCTCTTGGGCAAAGCCGTCCTCTTGGATAAAGCCGTCCTCTTGGGCAAAGCCGTCCTCTTGGGTAAAGCCGGCCTCTTGGGTAAAGCCGGCCTCATGGGTAAAATCGGCCTCATGCGTGAAGCTGGCCTCATGGGTGAAGCCAACCTCGCCGCCAGATTCGTTCTCCCAGCCGGACGCGATCGCTTCACCGGTTTCCGCCGGCCGCCTGAACGGGAAGCCGCCATCCTGCCCGGCGTCCGGGTAGGCGGTGACGGGAGCGTGAAGGGTGGTGCTTGCGCTCTGGTGCGGCCGCTGCTCCGCGAGGCTTGCAAAAACGTTGCGCACAGCCGCGCGGGCATCGTCGAGCGTGCGGACCTGGCTATCCGCCGCTGGCGGGGCCGCGGGGGTGGGGGCGGGGGCAGGCCGTGGAAATGGAATCGGATCGGCGCGCGCGGGCTGGGGAGCGTCGAACCTGGCCTGAGTGCTGGGCGCCTGCTTCTGGCTCTTGCGCAGGAAGCTGCCGAACCAGCGTACTTTGCCCCCGGTATCCTCCTGTGCGGTTTCCTCCCGCGCCGTTTCCTCCGCCCTGAGGCTTTGTTCAGCGGCCGCCGTTTCCGAGGTCAAGAAACCCGGGATATCGCCAGCGGCCTCCTCGTCCTCCTGGATTTCGGGGGCCCGCCGGTAGCCATGGGAGAAGGCCGGGATTTCCTCATCGTCGCCCCAGCCGGCGGAAGCCTCGCCAGGTTCGTCCCCGCCGCCGATGCGGTCAGCCTCGTCCTCGCCAGGCTCACCAACCTCCGCGGCGGAATAAAGCTCCTCCTCAATCGCCGTGGCCCGCCACACGTGCTCGCATTTCGCGCAACGCACGGTGCGGCCTTCGGGCGGCAATTCCACTTTTATATCGTACCTGGTGCTGCAAGCCGGGCATTCGATGATCATCGAGGAAACTCTATATTCTTAAGCGTCATTTTTTGAACTTCCAGCCTTCGCTGTCCCGGCTTTGCCGAAATCGATTGCTAGATGCGCTCCCCTTATCATAAATCCATACGGGATCTAACGGTAGGGTTTGGGCTGTGGTATCGAGTCATGCTCTAATACGATTCGAGAATGTCGGTCTCCGCTATGGGGTCGGACAAGAGGTGCTGCGCGATATCAACTTCCAATTGCACCCTGGCTCGTTTCACTTCTTAACAGGACCGTCCGGCGCAGGCAAATCCACATTGCTGAGGCTCTTGTTCATGTCGCTCAGGCCGACGCGGGGGCTTGTCCATCTTTTCGGACGGAATATTGCCCAGAATACGACGGCGCAACGCGCGGATTTAAGACGGCGCATCGGCATCGTTTTTCAAGACTTCCGGCTGCTCGATCATCTGACGACCTGGGAAAATGTGGCGCTTCCCTTGCGGGTCACGGGCCGGAAGCAGGCCGATTACGCGGAGGATGTCACCGAACTCTTGAAATGGGTGGGCCTTGGCGACCGGATGCATGCCTATCCGGTGGTTCTGTCCGGCGGAGAGAAGCAGCGCGCCGCTATCGCCCGCGCGGTGATCGGCAAGCCCGAGCTTCTGCTCGCCGACGAGCCGACCGGTAACGTCGACCCTCAAATGGGCCGCCGCCTGCTCCGGCTTTTCATCGAGCTGAACCGCCTCGGCACCTCCGTCATAATCGCGACCCACGATTATCAGCTTATGTCGCAATTCCCCGGACCGCGCATGCAGCTCGAAAACGGGCGCTTGGAACTTTACGAATAGGAAGTGGCCCGGACATGAGCACCACAGATACGCGGCAATCGCTTCCGGTTCCGGTCGAGGTTCCCGGCCAAACCAAGGTCAAATTCGCGCGCGCCAATGCCCCGATCGTTCCGGCGGGCTCGGTCACCGGCCGCTCGCTGACCTTCGTTATCACCATCATGTCGTTCCTGGCCGCGCTTACCGCGGGCGGGGTTTATCTCGTGTTCAGCGCCGCCACCCTCTGGACGAACAACATCGCCTCGGAGATCACGGTGCAGGTGCAAAACCGCAGCGGCGACGCGGGCGATGGCAAAATCGCGGAAATCGTGAAGTTCCTCAACGATCAGAATGGCATAAAGCAAGTCGTCCCGTATACGCGGGAGCAATCGCTGAAACTTGTCGAGCCATGGATCGGGAAATCCGAGGTGCTGAAAAGCTTCGCCATTCCGCGGCTCATCGCCGTTGAGATCGACCGGGACAATCCGCCGGAGATCGCGATGCTGAAAAAGGTCCTGGAGGCGAAATATCCCGGCGCCGTGCTCGACGACCACGGGCTCTGGCGCGGCGAGATCCACCGCCTCACCAGGTTCCTTGAGCTAGCGGGCATCGCCATGCTGGCGCTCATGGCCGCGGCCACGGCGGCGGTCATCATCGCGGCTGCGACCAGCGCGCTCGCCTCCAACAGAGAGATCGTGTCGGTGCTCAACCTGGTGGGCGCCGAGGAGAGGTTCATCGCCAACCAGTTCGAGACGCATTTCCTCTGGGTTGGCATCAAGGCGGGCGTGGCCGGCGCAGGCATGGCGGCACTTGCCTTTCTGGCGCTGCCCCGCGTCACGGAAAGCATGGGCAGCAGCGCCGCCGCCGAGGCCGAGATCCGCAGGCTGGTTGGGGCGGGCACGCTGGATTGGGGCGGCTATACCGTGCTTGCCATGGTTGTCGTGGTCGTGGCCCTCATCTGCAAGATGACCTCGCGCTACGGTGTGCGCCGCATCCTCAACCAGCAAAACGCTTGAAGTCCGGCCCAAGCCGTACAAGCTTGGCCGGGGCAGAAATTGCCGCCGCAGGCCGGTGCGTTTTGGTTGTGCGTGCGGGAATCTTCTGTTAGAGAAATCGCTCAGCCGGGCTAGACAAATCGCGCAGCCTGGCTAAATTGCCAAATGTTGCGGTCGTGGCGGAACGGTAGACGCGCTAGCTTGAGGTGCTAGTGGGGCAACCCGTGGAAGTTCGAGTTTTCTCGACCGCACCATTTCCCATTTCGTCGCTGTTCTGCTATGGTGCGAGGTGCATCTTTACAGTGGGCAGCGATTGCGCATGACTAACGCAACTCTCGAAAAATTGGGCCGGGCCGTCGAAGCGGTTCGGGGATTGCCTGGAGAGGCTCAGGAAGCCATCGCCGATGAGCTTGAGAAGCTGGTCGCGGATTTCTCGCATGGGCATATGAGCGAAGCCCAACGCGCCGAAGTTAAGCGCCGCCTTGCGAGCCCCCGGCGCTATGTCCCGGATGCGAAGGTCAGAGCGCTTCTCCGGCGTTACAATCCGGCGCTGTGAAAATCCTTTACACGGAGGAGGCGCTTGCCGATCTTGAAGGCTTTCTCTCGTATATCGCCGAGCGCAGTCCCGCCGCAGCAGCGAGCGTTGCGGCGCGAATAGACGCCGCGATTGCGGATCTAGCGCTGTTTCCGCTGGCATCCCGGCTCGACCCTGAAACCGGCGTAAGGGAGCGAGTGGTGCGTGGGGTGCCGCTACTGATAATCCATACCGTGAGCGATGACCTAATCGAGATCGTGGCCATCTTTCACACATCGAGAGATCCTGCGGCTAAGCGGCGAAAATAGGATTGCCATAAGCGAAGCAGCAATCGGAAAAACCGGGGCTGCATTGGGGCGAAAACGATTAGTTGCTTACTTAAGGCTAAAGAGCGGGGAAGGGAGCCGGGTTTCGCAGGCGCCCTCGTTGCAACTCGCCGCGTCACAGGCTTGTGACTTGCTCTATATACTAAACTATATAGATATATGGCTACGGCGCTCCCAACGCGCCGCAAAGGCCGCACAGCCCGCCATACTCTCGCCGGAGCAGGCGGGCTGCGCGGCTGATGACTTTCAGGGCTGAGTCTTCAGTAGCTCCCCGATTTTCCGGAGGACGCCATTGAAAAGACGAACGTTTTTCGCCGAATTCGTTTCCTCTTCGTTCGAATTCGCTACTTCAGCGCCCGAATAGACCGAAAAGTAATTTTGCGCCAACAAAAAGTGGCAACCGCGCAAACGCTACGCGCGGTTCGCGCATTGCTTGCATGCGCATGAACATGGGCCGGCTCGTATCCGGTTGCGTTACTGCGTTCCCGATCACCCACGATGGAAAGGATGCGGCGCGATGCCAGCGTCAATCGAAACGCAAAAAGAAGTCTATAGAAAAGTAGTAGTAACTCAGGGGCTATTAGCCGCCTGTATCAAATTAGCAAGAGCGCTTAAAACGCAAGTAAGGGAGGATGTATCGGATATACAGCATTTTGCCCAACCATATCCCGAAATGTTCGGCTGCGCGGAGGACGCTCTAACCATGATTCTCGATGATATTGTGGAACCGATTTACAAGTTGGACGTACTGAAAACGAAATTAGAGGATAAACTAAGAACTATTCCGCTCCCCTTCGGGGACTGATATGACATCTGCTTGATCGCTTCGCCACCCGGTCACGTCATCCCGGAAACGCCGAAGGCGTTATCCGGGATGACGGTGCGAGTTCCCTCTCCCATGGGGAGAGGGTTAGGGTGAGGGGTAACGCGCAGGCACTTCTGGATTTAACAGACTGTATATCCGGCGTAGCGGGCTATTATAGTTAATGCCGGCATGGTAAATGCGCGAATCCCATATTTTTCGCCCGCCACTTTTTGCGAATTTTTTGCCGTTTTTGGCCGAATTCTGCGATTCCAAAATCCGTTTAAATATACGGGAAGTTTGCTTATTAACCAATATTGAGGCGCGCGGCCGGTAATTGCATGATATATTACAACGTACAATCAATGACTTGCGTTCGCGCGGCCCGCCTTAACGGTTTCTCAAAGCGCATCTGCTAAATTAGCTCGATATGGAAAAGCAGGTGCGGAGCGGGCCGAAACCATGCGAACAGCGTTAACAGAGCCTCACCGGAGGCGCGGGCAGGGGCGGCGGGCATGAGCCGGAACGGCGCTCCGATATGCGACGGCTTGTGCTTGGCGCGCATTCCATTACTTTCCAGGGCCTCGGCCCCACAAGAGACCAGACAGAAAAGCCATGACGCCTTCCGCGCCCATCACCGGCATGCTGCTTTCGGCGGCGGCGTTCCTGTTTTTCACCGGCTTCGATACGGTGAGCAAATTCCTGTCGGGCAGCTATTCCGTCTTCCAGATCATGAGCGTGGAGTTTGTCACCGCGACCGTGCTGCTTTTGGCCTTCGCTGTCCTCAAGGACTGGAGCAAACCGGGAAGCAACACGCTACGCATGACCAAGCCGCATCTGCATCTCATGCGCGGCGGTTTTCAGATTCTCGGCCAGTCGCTGGCCTATCTCGCCATCCCGCATCTGTCGCTGGCCGAGTTCTATGTCATCGTGTTCTGCATGCCGGCGGTGACGGTGCTCAAAGCCGGGTGGTTTTTGAAGGAACGCGCCGATGCCCATATTTGGCCGGTGCTGGCCGCGAATTTCCTCGGTGTGCTGATCGCCATGCGGCCGGACCGGGGGGTGGATTTATGGGCGCTCGTGGCCCTTGCAGGCATCGTTTCGCTGGCGGGGGGCCTGGTGGTCCTGCGCCGGATGGGCAGGACCGAGACGCCGGAGATGTGCGGCGTTTCCACCGCCATAGCGCTGGCGCTAGGGGCGCTGGCCATAACGCCCTTTGTCTACAAGCCTATGGAGCCGGGCGATTTCGCGCTGGCGGTGCTGGGCGGCGTGTTGTTTGCCCCGGCGCAAATGCTGCTGATCGCCGCTTTCCGCCTGGCGCCCGTGGCGCTGGCGAGCCCGCCGCAGTTCCTCCAGCTCGCTTATGGGGCGCTGGCGGGGTATTTGGTATTCGGCGAGGTGCCGGGTGCCGCGATCTGCATAGGCGGCGCAATAGTCATCGCCGCCAATGCCGCGCTGATTTACGTGGAGAACCGGAAAGCGCCGCGCAAGCCAGCGCGGAAGGTGGGCGAATCGCTGCCTGCCGGCTGATAGCGGATGCTATATGCGCTCAGCGCCTGGGTGAAGGCTTGGGCGTCGGCGGCCTTCTTCACCTCGAATGCGTTGAATCCGGCCCGCGCCATGAACAGGAATTGATCGCGGAGCACGTCGCCGGTGGCGCGGAGTTCGCCCTTGAAGCCATGGCGCTCGCGGAGCCGGCGCGCCTGGCTGTAAGCGCGTCCGTCGCGGAACACCGGAAACTCCAGCGCGATCAGCGAAAGCTTCGGCAGATGGGGCGCAAGCTCGCTTTCGGGCCTATCGTTGGGCCAAGCCACGCCCAAGGGCGCGCCGCGGCTGGCGATGGCGTCCAGCGTGGTGGCGAAAAGCCAATCGGGAGACACAATCGCGGGCACATCGGACGGCACCGGCTCGTCGCCTTCGATATAGACCCACGGATCGGCGGAGATCGCGCCGTCTTTAATGTAGCGCATGGAGCGCCTCCTTGAACGGTTCGGTGCCCAGCCGCTTCACGGTGCCGATGAACAGCTCACCATTGCGCCGCAGCTCCAGATAGCGCTCGACGATGCGCTCGACGGTTTCGGCAACCTCTTCATAGGGTATCGCGGGCCCGATGAGCTGACCCAGCGCCGCGTCCTCATCGGCCTTGCCGCCCAGCGTGATCTGGTAGAATTCCTGGCCATTCTTCTCGACGCCCAGGATGCCGATATGCCCGATATGATGGTGGCCGCAGGCGTTGATGCAGCCCGAGATGTTGATGTGCAGCCGCCCGATGGCGTGCACCTTCTCAATCGATTCGAAGCGCCGCGCGATCTCCATCGCGACCGGGATCGAGCGTGCATTGGCGAGACTGCAATAGTCGAGGCCGGGGCAGGCGATGATGTCCGTGACGAGCCCCACATTCGGCGTGGCAACGCCGATGGCTTCGAGCTGCTTCCAGAGCGCCGGCAGGTCCTGCTGGCGCACATGCGGAAAGACCAGGTTTTGCTCGTGGCCAACGCGAATTTCGCCATGGCTGTAACGGTCAGCCAGGTCCGCGATGGCCTCCATCTGTCCCGAGGTCGCATCGCCCGGCGGCTTGGCCGCAGGCTTCAGCGAAAGCGTCACGATGGCATAGCCAGGGACTTTATGCTTCGCCGTCGAATTCCGGTGCCACAGCGCGAAGCGGGAATCTGTCTTGAGCGCGGCTTTAAGCACCGCTGGCTCGTCCTCAAGCTCCTCATAGTCCGGATAAACGAAGCGGGAGCGGACGCCTTCGGCGAACGCCGGATCGAGCTTTAGATAGCTGTCCTTGAGTTGCGCCCACTCTTCCTCAATCTCCGCGGCGAGGCGCTCCACGCCAAGATCGTGCACCAGGAACTTGATGCGGGCTTTGTAATTGTTGTCGCGGCGGCCGTAAGCATTGTAGGTCCGCAAAACCGCTTCGAGGTAGCTCAAGAGATGCTGCTTGGGCAGGAAACCGCGGATGACTTTGCCGATAAAGGGCGAGCGCCCGAGCCCTCCGCCAACAGAAACCTCGAAGCCAACCTCGCCATGCGCGTTCGCGATCATGCGCAGGCCGATATCGTGGATTTTCACCGCGGCACGGTCCTGCGGCGCCCCCGTGATCGCGATCTTGAACTTGCGCGGCAGGAACGAGAATTCCGGGTGTAACGTGGACCATTGGCGCAAAATTTCGGCCCAAATCCGCGGGTCTTCGATCTCATCCGGCGCAACGCCCGCCCATTGATCGGTCGTGATGTTGCGGATGCAATTGCCAGAGGTCTGGATGGCGTGGATGCCGGCCGAGGCCAGCTCTTCGAGCGCGTCAGGCACATCCGAGAGCTTGATCCAATTGAGCTGCAGGTTTTGCCGCGTCGTGAAATGGCCGTAGCCGCGGTCGTAAACGCGGGCGACATGCGCAAGCTTGCGCAGCTGGTTCGAGGAAAGCGTGCCGTAGGGGACGGCGATCCGCAGCATATAGGCGTGCAGCTGCAGATACACGCCATTCATGAGGCGCAGCGGCTTGAACTCGTCCTCGGTCAGCTCGCCGGAAAGGCGCCGCGCGACCTGGCCGCGGAATTCCGCCGCCCGCTCCGCGATGAAGGTGCTGTCGAACTCGTCGTAGTTATACATTAGGCTCCGAACCTGCTTGGGGGGCGAAAGACCCCCTCACCCCAGCCCTCTCCCAGCAAGCTCGCCTTGGCGAGCTTGCCACTTGAGTAGCCCGCATCCGCAAGCGGATGCGGATGGGAGAGGGAGCTGGCTGCGGCCCCATCGCCAAGGTAGAGGGCAGTTCTTGCGTCCCCTCGCCCCAACGGGGAGAGGGACAGGGTGAGGGGGTCTTCCTTCAATGAAAAAGCTAAGCCGCGACCCTTTCCGGCGCGTCGCAGGGCAGCGCGAAGGTTGGCCCGCGCGTGCGGATAAGTTCGCGCAAATTGCCGGGCTGGGCCGCGGCCTCGCTCGCGTCGATGGGCGCCACATAGGGGCCAACGGCCGCCAGCACGTCGGACTGTGCTTCCTTGAGCGCGCTCTGCGCCTCGCCTGCGGACCGGAAGACCGCCGCCGCTGAAAGTTTCTCCGTCCACTGGCCGGAATTTGTCCGGTGGACAACGGCGCCATCCGAAAGCCGGTTGGCGGTGATGACCACGGGGCCGCTAACCCGAAGTTTCTGTTGAAGTGGCGATACCATGGCTTCCTGCCCCATCTGCTTAATCGCGCCTTGCACGCAGCTAGAAGTTTGGCTGACGGCGGAAAATTCTCAAGGCGAAAGTGGGTGAATGCTGGAAATAAGTTCGAAATGCTAGAGGGTAGTGGTGCCATGCAGAAAAAATATTCCCAGCCGGCCTTTCGGGAGAAATGCCTGCCTGACTTGCGGGGCCTGGCAAAAAAACCCGCCCAGCCGCTGACCGCGAACGCCGCTCCGATGGGCCTGGAACGGTATCTGGCGAAGCGCATTTCCCAACGATGCGTGAGGAGAAGCGGCAGGCTAAGGTAGTAATCGTAGGTGCCGGCTTCGGCGGCCTTAACGCCGCGCGGGCTCTACGGAACGCACCCGTGGAGATCACGATCGTCGACCGGCACAATTATCATTGCTTCCAGCCGCTGCTCTACCAGGTGGCAACGGCCACGCTTTCTCCGGCCGATATCGCATGGCCCATCCGCACCTTGGTCCGGGACCAGAAAAACGTAACCGTGCTGCTCGCTGCGGTCACGGGCGCCGATGTCAAATCGAAGCTGGTTTTCGCCGATGGCAGGGCGTTTCCCTTCGATTATCTCATCCTCGCCCCAGGCGCGACGCACTCGTACTTCGGCCACCCCGAATGGGCACAGGTCGCGCCAGGGCTAAAAACCATCGAGGATGCCACGGCGATCAGGCGCGCCACGCTGCTTGCCTTTGAGAAGGCCGAACTCGCGCAGACCGATCAGGAGCGCAAGCGTTATCTGTCTTTCGTGATCGTAGGCGGCGGGCCGACGGGCGTGGAAATGGCAGGCGCCATTGCCGCCATTGCGCGAGAGTCGCTGCAGCCGGACTTCAGGCGGATCAACGCCAAGGATGCGGCGATCCGCCTCATCGAGGCTGGACCGCGGATTTTGCCCGCGCTGCCGCCAAAGCTATCCGATTACGCCAAGAGAGCGCTGGAACGCATTGGCGTGCAGGTCGAAACCTCGACCGCGGTCACGGCATGCACCGCGAACGGGGTCCAAACGGCGAAGGGCTTCATCGAGGCGGCGACGACTATTTGGGCCGCCGGAGTGGTCGCATCCCCAGCCGCGGAATGGCTCGGCGTGCAGGGGGATAAGGCCGGCCGCATTCAAGTCGCGGCGGATCTGTCCGTTCCCGGTATGCCTTTCATCTTCGCCGTGGGAGACGTGGCAGCGGTTCGCGGTCCATCCGGCGCGGCTGTCCCGGGGATTGCGCCTGCCGCAAAACAGATGGGCGAATATGTGGGCAGAAAGATCGCCGCGGACCTAGCCGGGAAGCCAGTCCCGCCATTCCGCTACCGCCACGAGGGCGATCTCGCTGTAATCGGCCGCGGCGCCGCCGTCGTAAGCATCGGCCGGTTCAGCCTGAAGGGCTTTCTTGGCTGGCTCTTCTGGGGTGCGGCCCACATCTTTTTCCTCATCGGTGTCAGGAACCGCCTGCAGGTGGCGATTAGCTGGCTTTGGTATTACGTCACATTTCACAGCGGCGCCCGGCTCATAACGGGCTACGAGGCTGCCTCCCAGCCTGCGAAACGTGACGATCCCCAAGCCGGCATCCTGGCGGATGTTGACAGAAGGCCGGCGCGCCACGTAGATATATCCGATGACCGCGATGGACACGTAGCTCAGCGGTAGAGCATTCGCTTCACACGCGAAGGGTCACAGGTTCAATCCCTGTCGTGTCCACCAGATCTCCACCATAAGATATTGTTTTGATTGCTATTTTTGTTTGGTGGGACAATTGAGGGACAGCACCTGATTGTAGTGCGGTTCTGGGTGCCGATTGTTTCCATATGATTCGATGGGAGTGAACGCACCATGTTGCCCCCTTTTGATCGCGTCCATTTCTGGTACGATCAGACCTTCTCGCGCCCCGGAAAGTCCCTGATCAATTTTTGAAGCTCGGCAAGCAAGCGCTGCGCGGTGCTACATGTCTGTTGGACGGTGCCAGCGCTTTGGCCGCGAACAGGTGAAGCAAGGACGCGAACCGAAGCTGCAAATTCTTCAGCTTCAGGCATCAGCTTCAATTCCTCAAGCATCCCTATCATCGAAGCGATTGCCAACCCTGGCGCGACAGTAACGCCCCGCTGCTCCAGCAATTCCCGCAAGGCGTGCTCGATGTCCATACGCAGCCGGGCCGTGGTAAGTAGTCCAAACTCGCCCGCAAGATCGTCGGTTGTGGGAAGCTCGCGGCGCAGCTTGGCCGGCAAAGCGGGCGCTGAGGTCAACCGGTATGCCGCAACGCCCATGGGTTTGCTGGTGTCGCGGAGAGCATATTCCACGATAACAGCGTTGCGGCCCTTGCAAAGAATGACGCCAATGGAAGGCTGATCGTCCGCGTGCTTCAGTTGATCGTCGACCGCAGACAAATAGAAGTTCATTTTCCCAGCAAACTCGGGCTTGAACTCTTCAATTTTCAGTTCAAAGACCACGAAGCAGCGCAGGCGTAGATGGTAGAAAAGTAGATCAAGATAATAGTCCTGCCCACCAACTTCGAGATGGTATTGGCTGCCAACGAAGGCGAAGCCCTTTCCCAGCTCCAAAATGAATAGGCGCAAATGCTCCAGCAAGCCGCGTTCAAGGTCGCGCTCTTGCATGTCAGCGCTCAAGGATAGGAATTCGAAGGTGTATGGGTCTTTGACGATCTGTTGCGCGAGATCGGATTGCAACGCAGGCAACGTGCGCTTGAAATTTGTGAGCGCTTTGCCTTGGCGCCTGTATAATCCGCTGTCGATCTGGTGAACGAGAACGTTGCGGCTCCAGCCATTTTCAACGGTCTGCCGCATGTACCATTCGCGCTCGTCTGACTTCTTCACCGCGCTGAGCAGCACCACGATGTGCCCCCACGGCATTTGTGCAACAAGCTGTTGCACAAATTCGCGGTCCGGATAAGCCTCCGAGAAGGCGCGCATGTATTTGAGATTCCTGGCGGAAAGCCCCGTCATCTCCGGGAAGGCATGACGTAAATCCGCGGCGAGGCGGTCGATTACCTTCGCGCCCCATCCTTCGTCGCGCTGCCGCCGCAAAATGTCGTGTCCGATCCGCCAATATAGAAGTATCAGCTCGCTATTGACCGCAAGCGCCGCTTTCAGACGCGCGCCCGCGATCCGCTCTTTGAGTTCGGCAAGCAAGGCGGCATAATCGGCGGGAACATCTGACCGTTTGCGCGGCATTCGCGGTTCCATCGAGGTGCGGCTCAAAGAGAAGTTGCGCTCAAGTAGCCCGAAAGGCGGTAGCGCAAATTGGTTGTGGCAGCGTTTTCGGAATGGTGCCAGAGGCTTTATCTATACACAGATTCGGTGCGGTTTGTGCCACAGCGAGGATCCGGCGGGCCGGCGGCGGCTCCAACAGGCGACGGAAACGCGGCACCTTCCTCTGAGATAGGCCGTCTGAAAACTCATGATCATCAATTTCGACATCGCCGGGGAGATTGCCAAACTCGAACGCCGGCTTAGCGCGCTCGATGAAGAGCGTAAGCAGATTGTTGACCGGTTGGCCAAACTCATGAAGTTTGCTGGAACGCAGCCAGCCCTTCCGGCACAGTCCGGTCTTTCCTCCGCGCACGTCAGCATGAATTCTTCGACAGCGGCAAAGATCGCTCTGTTCCGAAGCCTTTTTCGCGGCCGGCAAGACGTCTTCCCGCAGCGCTGGGACAATTCAAAGACTGGGAAATCGGGCTATTCACCCGTGTGCGGCAATGAATGGGTTCGTGGCGTCTGTGGCAAGCCGCAAGTGAAATGCGGCGAGTGCCCAAGCCAAGCGTTTAAGCCCGTTACGGATGAGATCATCCGAGCGCACCTGCAAGGTGGTTTTACCGCCGGTGTCTATCCCATGCTGCCAGATGAGACTTGCTGGTTCCTCGCCGCCGATTTCGACAAGAAATCCTGGATGATCGATATTGCCGCCTTCCGCGACGCGGCTCATGCGGAGGGAGTACCAGTCGCCATAGAGCAGTCACGCTCAGGGAACGGTGCTCATGCTTGGATTTTCTTTGCCGAGCCGGTGCATGCGGCCGACGCCCGCAGGTTGGGCGCTCTGCTTGTCACCACAGCAATGGATCGCAGCCCTGATATGGGGTTCGACTCCTACGACCGATTTTTCCCAAGCCAGGATACTATGCCAGCGGGCGGTTTCGGCAATCTGATCGCGTTACCCCTTCAGGCGAAGCCACGTGAAAGTGGCAACAGCGTATTCGTAGACGGCGATTTCCTGCCCTTTGCCGATCAATGGGCATACCTGTCCTCGATACGGCGCATGCCCGCCAATGATGTCACGGCGTTAGTCGCTGCGGCTTCCGATCAAGGACGCATTTTGCGCGTTCGCATCCCCCTAACCGATAATGAAGATGAACCATGGGCCGCTCCGCCATCACGAAAACGGAGTGAACCGCCAATTGAAGGTCCGCTGCCAGACACCATTGAACTCGTTCTTGGCAATTGCGTGTATATTGATCGCACGAACCTTCCGCCTGCGCTGGTCAGCCGCCTCATCCGCATCGCTGCGTTTCAGAATCCGGAGTTCTATGCGGCACAGGCCATGCGTCTGCCGACCTTCGGCAAGCCTCGCATCATTTCCTGCGCGGAGCTGTTCCCAAAGCATGTGGCGCTGCCAAGGGGATGCTTCGACGATGTTCGCGCCGAACTCAATGGGCTTGGCATCAAGACAAGCCTGAGAGACGAACGCCAGTACGGGTCGTCAATCGGCGTCACGTTTTGTGGAGAGCTGAGGCATGAACAACGTCAAGCCACCGAGGCGCTCCTCAAGCACGATACAGGCGTGTTGGCGGCTACCACTGCATTCGGCAAAACCGTTGTTGCCGCGGCCATGATCGCGGCACGTGGTTGCAACACGCTGGTGCTGGTCCATCGCCGGCAGCTTCTCGATCAGTGGGTGGCGAGGCTGAGCGCATTTCTCGATGCTCCCGCCGGAACAATTGGTGTTGTCCATGGCGGCAAGAAGAAACCAACCGGCGTCATTGATATCGCCCTCATGCAAAGCCTCGTCCGCCAAGGCGAGGTATCCGATCTCGTTGCGAATTACGGTCACCTGGTCGCCGACGAATGCCATCATCTTTCCGCCGTAAGCTTCGAGGCGATAGCGAGGGAGGCGAAGGCCCGCTATGTGCTGGGCCTATCCGCGACCGTGGCAAGAAAAGATGGACATCACCCCATCATTTTCATGCAATGCGGCCCGGCGCGTTATCGCGTTGACGCCAAGCAGCAAGCCGCCGAACGGCCGTTCGAGCACAAGGTCGCATTCAGGCAGACCCAATTCCGGGCGGCACGCAGCATGCCGGGCGAGCAAGTCGCCATTCAGGAACTTTATGCTCAGCTTGCGGCAGATGAGGCACGGAACGATCTCATTTTCGAGGATGTTCTGGCGGCACTCGAAGCAGGGCGTTCGCCGGTCGTGATCACGGAGCGTAAAGACCACCTGACCAAACTTGCTGACCGGCTTTCGAAATTCGCGAAAAACGTGGTGATCCTGCGCGGCGGCATGGGCGCGCGCGAGTTGCGTGCGACAGCGGCAGCTCTTTCCGCAATACCAGAGAGCGAGGAGCGTCTTCTCATTGCCACGGGGCGCTATCTGGGTGAAGGCTTCGACGATGCGCGGCTGGACACGCTATTCCTCACCATGCCGATTTCGTGGCGCGGCACGCTCGCGCAATATGCGGGCCGCTTGCACCGGCTCCATGCAACGAAAAAGGAAGTCATCGTCTTCGATTATGTCGATGCCAACGAATCGCTCCTGGCCAAGATCGCAGGTAAACGCGAAGCAGGATATCGCACCCTGGGTTACCAGGTTCTGGATCGTTCGGGCCTATGCCACCTATTGTCTCAGGGCAAAGCGAAAACCGGATGAGCTTCGGCATAGCCACCCTGAAACCATTTCGCGTAAACTTTTGGGGTGGGACATTTCCGCAAAAAGCTATGTGGCTCTATGAGAGAAAATTGTCCCACTTTTTCGCTAATCCTCTGATTCCGCTTCGTTATCGGTTCCCTGTTGTGTCCACCATCCAGCCTCTAACGCGCTGTTTTTGCGAACTATTCCTGCGGGTGGGGCAATGGGAACGCGGTGTGCAACGTTCGCGGCACCGCTTACTGCCAGTTTTTTCTGCGCCGCCTTGCGCGTGTAGACGCGCGCCATGTCCGCATCTTCCCAACCGAACATGGCCATAAGCTCGTGCTCGCTTGCCCCGGCTTCGGCGGCGCGAACCGCGCCGATCTTGCGTAAGCCATGGCAGTGGCATTGCGGCAGCCCGGCTTCCTTGCACCAATCCTTGAAGACATTGCCGAACCCAGCATTGCCGTAAGGCTTGCCCAGATTCGACGCCAACCAAGCTTCATGCCCAAGCTCGCTCGCGTCGGGACGCTGAACCGGCCGTGCCCCCCGCCCGGATATATAACCTTTTGCTACGCAGCGGGCGGGCAAAAGAACCGAGCCAGGCAGCACACTTATTTTTGAACGATCCGTTACCAGGGCTTCCGGCACAGCTGAGGTTCGTTATGGTATAGCTCGCGAAATACTACCTTTAGAGAGCCTCACGGAAATGAATGAGGCCATAAATAAGTAAAAATGAAGTCCCGTGGGAAGGAAGCGTCTATGAACTTCGAAGTCTCCCGCCGTCATTTCATGAAAATGGCGGGGACGGGTGTAGCGGGGACGGCGTTGACAGCGTTCGGTTTTACCGATGCGGAGGCGATGGTCGCCGCGCATGTGAGGCCCTTCAAGCTCGCATCGGCGACCGAGACCCGCAACACCTGCACCTATTGTTCGGTCGCCTGCGGCATCATCATGTACAGCCGCGGCGACCTCAAGAAGGGCGAGAAGGCCGAGATCTTCCACATCGAAGGCGACTCGGATCATCCGACCAATCGCGGCACGCTGTGCCCGAAGGGCGCGGCGCTGCTCGACATCGTGCATGCCGAGACGCGCACGAAATATCCGCAAGTCCGCAAGCCCGGCTCGGACAAGTTCGAGCGGATCTCCTGGGATGAGGCGCTCGACCGCATCGCGCGGCTGATGAAGGACGACCGCGACAAGAACTTCATCGCCAAGAACAACGACGGCGTCACGGTCAACCGCTGGATGACGCACCGGCTTCCTCGCGGCGTCGGCAACCACCAACGAAACGGCGTTCGCTGACCTACAAGGTGGTCCGCAGCGCCGGCATGCTGGTATTCGACAACCAGGCGCGTGTTTGACACGGCCCGACGGTGGCCAGTCTGGCTCCAACGTTCGGCCGTGGTGCGATGACGAATTCCTGGACCGATATCAAGAACACCGATCTCGTCGTCATCATGGGCGGCAATGCCGCCGAGGCGCATCCGTGCGGCTTCAAATGGGTCACGGAGGCGAAGGCCAATCGTGGCGCCAAGCTGATCGTCGTCGATCCGCGCTTCACGCGCTCGGCGCCGGTCGCCGACTTCTACGCGCCGATCCGGCAGGGCACCGACATCGCCTTCCTGCTCGGCGTCATCAACTACTGCATCCAGAACGACAAGGTGCAGTGGGAGTACGTCAAGGCGTTCACCAACGCGCCCTACATCGTGAAGGAGGGCTTCGGCTTACCAGGACGGCCTGTTCACCGGCTATGACGAGGCCAAGCGCGACTACGACCGGTCGACCTGGGATTACGAGATCGGGCGATGACGGCTTCGTCGTGGCCGACGATACGCTGCAGCATCCGCGCTGCGTCTGGAACCTGCTGAAGGAGCATGTCGCGATCTACACGCCGGAGATGGTCGAGCGCATCTGCGGCACGCCGAAGGACAAGTATCCTGAAGGTCTGCGCAGATGATCGCGCGAGACGTCTCGCGCCAAGACAAGGCGATGACGTCGATGTACGCGCTCGGCTGGACCCAGCACTCGAAGGGCTCGCAGAACATCCGCGCCATGGCGATGCTGCAGCTCATCCTCGGCAACATCGGCGTGCGCGGCGGCGGCATGAATGCGCTGCGCGGTCACTCCAACATCCAGGGGCTGACCGACCTCGGGCTGATGTCGAACCTGATCCCCGGCTATCTGACGCTTGCCGACGGAGAAGGAGGCGAGCTTCGACACCTACATGTCGACGCGCGGCTTCAAGCCGTTGCGGCCGAACCAGATGAGCTACTGGCAGAACTACAAGAAGTTCTTCGTCAGCTTCCAGAAGGCGATGTGGGGCGACGCCGCGACGGCCGAGAACAACTTCGCCTACGACTATCTGCCCAAGCTCGACGTGCCGGCCTACGACGTCCTGCGGGCCTTCGAGCTGATGCACCAGGGCAAGATGAACGGCTACTTCTGCCAGGGCTTCAACCCGCTGCTGTCGTTCCCCGAACCGCGGCAAAGTGCACGGACGGCGCTGTCCAAGCTCAAATTCCTGGTCGTCATGGATCCGCTGCAGACCGAGACGGCGCGGTTCTGGGAGAACCACGGCGAGTACAACGACGTCGACGCCTGAGAAGATCCAGACCGAGGTCATTCGAGCTGCCGACCACCTGCTTCGCCGAGGACGAGGGCTCGCTCACCAACTCCGGGCGCTGGCTGCAATGGCACTGGGCGGGCGGCACGCCGCCCGGCGAGGCCAAGTCCGACACCTGGATCATGGCGCAGCTCTATCTGCGGCTGAAGGCGCTCTACCAGAAGGAAGGCGGCGCCGTTCCCGAGCCGATCCTCAACCTGGACTGGCGCTACAAGGATCCGGGCGAGCCGACGCCGGAAGAGCTCGCCAAGGAGATCAACGGCTACGTGCTGGCCAGACGTGCCGGATCCCGAACGATCCGACCAAGATCGTGCTGCAGAAGGGCAAGCAGGTGGTCAGCTTCGCCGCGCTGCGCGACGACGGCACGACCGCCTGCGGCTGCTGGATCTATTCCGGCTGCTACAACGAGGCGGGCAACAACATGGCCCGCCGCGACACGACCGATCCCGACGACACCGGCGCCTATCCCAAATGGGCGTTCTCGTGGCCGGTCAACCGCCGCATCCTCTACAACCGCGCGTCGGCGGACCTCGAGGGCAAGCCGTGGGATCCGACGCCGCAAGCTGCTCGAGTGGGACGGCGCGAAATGGACCGGCTACGACGTGCCCGACATCGCGCCGACCGCGAAGCCGGACGTGGTCGGCCCCTTCATCATGAACCCGGAAGGCACGGCGCGGCTGTTCGACCCGCGGGCCTGATGCGGACGGGCCGTTCCCGGCGCACTACGAGCCGTTCGAAGTCGCCGATCGCCAATCTGATCGCGCCGAAGATCCGCGGCAATCCGGTGGCGCGCGTGTTCAAGGGCGACCTGGAGCAGTTCGGCGACGCCAAGGAGTTCCCCTATGCGGCGACCTCCTACCGGCTGACCGAGCACTTCCACTTCTGGACCAAGCACGTCGAAGATCAATGCGGTGCTGCAGCCGGAGTTCTTCGTCGAGATCTCGCGAAGCAGCTCGCGAAGGAGAAGGGCATCAAGAAAGGCGGCTGGGTGCGCGTGTGGTCGAAGCGCGGCTCGGTCAAGGCCAAGGCCGTCGTCACCAAGCGCATCAAGCCGCTTCACGTGCGACGGCAAGACGGTGCACATCGTCGGCATCCCCCTGCACTGGGGCTTCATGGGCGCGGCGAAGAAGGGCTTCGGCCCGAACTCGCTGACGCCCTATGTCGGCGACGCCAATATCGAGACGCCGGAATACAAGGCGTTTCTGGTCAACATCGAGCCGATCGACGCGCCGGTGGCGTAAGGGAGGCCGATTATGACACCATTTCAGCCTCTCGATGTCATCCGCGTTTCAGTCACGTCGCCTGCAGCCGAGGTTGTCGGCCAAACAGAGACGTCGAGGTGGCGAAGCTCATCGACGTGTCGAAGTGCATCGGCTGCAAGGCCTGCCAGTCGGCTTGCCTCGAATGGAACGACAAGCGCGCCGCCGGTCGGCGTACAATACCGGGCATCTACGACAATCCCGCCGACCTCACGCCGGACATGTTCACGGTGATGCGCTTCACCGAGTGGGTCAATCCCGAGACGAGCAACCTCGAATGGCTGATCCGCAAGGACGGCTGCATGCATTGCGAGGATCCGGGCTGCCTCAAGGCCTGTCCGGCGCCCGGCGCCATCGTGCAGTACTGCGAACGGCATCGTCGACTTCGTGCACGAGAACGATGCATCGGCTGCGGCTATTGCGTGAAGGGCTGCCCGTTCAACATCCCGCGCATCTCGCAGGTCGATCACAAGGCCTACAAGTGCACGCTGTGCTCCGACCGGATCGCCGTCGGCCAGGGGCCGGCCTGCGCCAAGGCCTGCCCGACGCACGCGATCGTGTTCGGCACCAAGGAGGAAATGATCGCGCACGCGGACGCCCGCATCGACGATCTCAAGTCGCGCGGCTTCGATAAGGCCGGCCTTTACGATCCGCCGGGCGTCGGCGGCACGCACGTCATGTATGTGCTGCATCACGCCGATCAGCCGGAAATCTATGCCGGGCTTCCTGCAAATCCGGTCACCAGTACCCGTGAAGAGGCGCGGAAACGAGCTGGAGAATACATAGCCAACGCGGCGATGGGCTTGGCTGTTGTGGCGGGTGCGGCGGGCATTCTTCGGCGCCTATTCTCACGCAAGTCCTCGGAATAGCGGCACGATGAAGGGCGCACTGGAATCACCCGGTGCAGCGATCTGGGTAAGGGGTAGAATTATCGAAACTCGCCGCAGCGTCATTCCCGCGAAGGCGGGAATCCATTTATCAAGCCGGAACAAGCTCTTATATGGGTCCCCGCCTTCGCGGGCCCCCCGCTGCGGCCCAGGTTTCAACGTAAACGGTAACATCGTCAGTCTGAGGTTTACGAATGAGCGGACTTGGCGCGCCCCAAGGTTTGACAAATACCGGAGAGGAGGCAAAGCCTCCTTTCGCAGTTCTTCCCGACCCCTCCACCCTCTTCCTGAAGAGGTCGGAGCGTCTGCGCACGCTCGCCGCAGGGCACATCCTTGAGCCCTATCTCAACTTCGCCGCGGATGTGACGGAGGCTCAGCATGCGAGCCAGGCCGCTCTTCCGGCCGCTGTGCTTCCGCCAGTCAGCGAGATCCGGCAAGCGCTGGACCGCGGGATGCCGCCCCTCTCAAGGGCGGCCCTCGAACCCGGTGAAGCCGGTGAGCTGGCGCTGCGCCGGATGCTCGAAAGCTTGCGGCAAACGGCCATGCCCAAAGAAGCCGGGGCCGCAATCGAGTCCTTGGCTGCGTCTTCAAGCAAAAGGTTGCGTCAGCTTATGAGCGGCGCGCTTAAGGACGCTCCGGTGGACGATACCGCTGAACGCGTCCTTGTACTTGCGGGCCTTCAGGTTCATTTCTCGCGGCTGGCGGCTCAATTGCCGGCGGAGCGCTTGCAACCGGCCGGTGAGGGTGCATGTCCCGTGTGCGGCAGCGCTCCCATGACAAGCGCGGTCGTTGGCTGGCCCGGCGCTCATAACACGCGATATTGCAGCTGCTCGCTCTGCGGAACCATGTGGCATGCGGTTCGCATCAAATGCGTGCTCTGCGGCTCAACCGAGGGCATCAGCTATCGCTTGATCGAAGGGCGGCCCGATACGGTCAAGGCGGAAACCTGCGACAAATGCGGGCAGTACGTAAAAATACTTTATCAGGTGAAAGACCACACGCTCGATCCGCTGAGCGACGACATTGCCTCGCTCGATCTTGACGTGCTTCTCGCCGGGGAAGGCTGGGGGCGCGGGGGACATAACCTGTTCCTGCTGGGTCACTGATGTGAGCGATCGCGCCAGCGTGAGTTCGAAAAGGGAGATGCGCCCGGTTGGCCCCTGCCATCGCTAGCGCGGAATTGCGATGGGCGAAACAGGCCGTTTTTTTGCAGAAATCTGCTCGACTGTTTTGTTAACGAATATGGCGGCGGGTTACGGCCCCTAAGACCGGCCGCCACAATCATGACATCTTTGCCCCCGGCGCGGCAGAGGAGCGAAATCTCCGCGCAGATCCGGTGTTCCACGAGGCGCACCAGCTATTCCTGGCTGACCGGATCGAAAACCAGCTGGATATTGGAGCCAAGTATATAGTTCACCTTCCACGGGGTGATCGCTACACTTTTACGGATCAGGAGGATGATGCGCTTGCCGTCCTGGGAGGCCTCATAATCTGCCTCCACTCTCCACTGTTATCGAAGGAAGGATAGATGCATTCCATTTATGGATAAAACTAAGTATATACGTATTCCTTTCATGCCGGTGCGTTATGAGTTCCGCGGCACTGCTTTGGCGGAGGCTAAAAGTGTTTTAATAGAAATGTGTCAACCCTTAGCTGTGCAATAACGTGTATGTATAAAAATAGGTCTATATGTATTACTTTCATACTCATGCTTTATAAGTTCGGGGCGGTGCTTTGGAGGAAGGCTAAAAGTGATTTAATAGCAAGGGTCCTGCCCATCGTTGTGCAGTAACGTAAAAGTCAAATATTCGCGATAATCCCGTGATGACCAATGCCAAAGCGCGCCTTAATGCCTGAAAGTTGTAGCGGTACGATTGGAGAAATACGTTATTAGCCAATAGGTTACGCTAACGCTGAAGCTGGGCGCGGCAGGTGCCTGGCTAGACCAAAGGGTACGGAGGACGTTTGATTTAAATCAACATGCCATCTCCAGATGTGGGACAACGTATCCTCAAGAGGCGGCAAAATGCCTCGCCCGGCGGCGACGCCCGGACAAAAAATCAAGCTCTGAGTGGGGGGAGACTATGGCCGAATTGGTCAGGGTGGTGGTTGACCATGAGTTGCGCAAGAGCAGCGGTCTCGCCGGCCGGGTTCCAGATCATTTAGCGCTACTAAAGCCCCGCGTTATGTCGCTGGTGGTGTTCACCGGCGGTGTGGGGATGGCTGCGGCGCCCGGCCATATCAGCGCAGTTCACGCGGCTACAGCCCTTATCTGCATGGCGGCAGGCGCTGGCGGGTGCGGCGCGCTCAACATGTGGTACGACGCCGATATCGACGGCATCATGCAGCGGACCGCGGGCCGTCCCATCCCAACGAACCGGGTTGCGGCGCGGGAAGCGCTTATCACTGGAATTCTGCTTTCGGTTCTGTCCGTCGTTACGCTGGGCGCGCTGGTCAATTTTGCGGCTGCGGCATTTCTCGGGCTAACCATCGCCATTTACGTGCCGTTCTACACGATGTTTCTGAAGCGCCGGACGGTACAGAATATCGTCCTTGGCGGCGCCGCTGGCGCCTTGCCGCCAGTTATCGGCTGGGCGGCGGTGACCGGAAGCGCCGGTCTGGGCGCCTTATCGCTATTCCTAATCATCTTTCTCTGGACGCCGCCGCATTTCTGGGCGCTCGCGATCTGCCGCTCCTCCGACTACGAGCGGGCGAACATTCCAATGCTTCCGGTGGTCGTTGGGCCTGAAAGGACGGCCCGCCAGATATCCATCTACTCTGTCCTGCTTGTTGTGGCTTCTTTCCTGCCGTCGCTGCTCGGGCTCGGAGGCATCGTCTACACGGCCTTGGCGGCTGTGCTTGGCGCGGTCTTCCTGTTCAGGGCGTTCGCCATTCAGCGGGAGCACGAGACGGAGCGCCGCAACAAGGCGGCATATAAACTGTTCGGATTTTCTATTTTCTACATGTTCGCATTGTTCGTGGCTTTACTGGCAGCCGCCCTTTAGGGCGAGGGCCCGGGGAATCTGGACACGCGAGGATGGGGAGGCAGGGCGCGCGAAGTTCGATACGAGCGAAGCGCGGCCGAGGGAGAGGAAGCGTGTCGCGCGCGGCCTCGTTCCAAGGCACCAATTGTGAACCGCAATAGAAGGGTAACGGGGAGAGCAATAAATGGCAATACACGCTCAAGTAGAAACTCACGAACATGAGGCGCATGCCCATGATTGGCATTGGAGCTGGGCACCGGCCGCGATCTCGGTCGGGATCTTGTGTCTCGCAATTGCCGTCGCGATGTTTTTTGTTTACGAAGCCAAGCAGGCGGGGTTTATCTTCGCGGGCGCCGGCACACCGTTAATACTCGCCGGCATAGCCAATTGGATGGCCTCGCCGGGAGTCACCGGGCCCACAGACCTTAAGTTGAACAGCCTCACCCTCACCTTGTTCATTCTCAGCGAAGGCCTGATCTTCTTCGCAATGTTCATCGCCTATTACTTTCTGCGTATAGGCGCGCAAGTAGCTGACCAGCCTTGGCCGCCGGCCGGGACCCCTGAGATCAGCCAAGTAACGGCCTTGATCTCGTTGGCGGCCCTCGTCGTGTCGAGCCTAGTCTATCACATGGCCTCGAAGAGCTACCAAGAGGGCGGAAGCGGCTTCACCATCTTGCTGCTCTTGGCGATTATTCTTGGCGCGGTGTTTGTAGGCGGCACCGTCTATGAGTGGAGGCATCTATCGGCTGAAGGCTTTACGCCCGGCACAAACCTGTATTCCACACCGTTCTACGCACTGACGGGTGTCCACGTTGCGCACGTCCTGGTGGGTCTTGGTGCCTTTCTCGTGATCTTATTCGGCTCTATGTTCGGGAGAGTTCACGAATTGCTTGTGAAACTGGCTGGCGTTTACTGGTACTTCGTTACCATTGCTAGCTTCTTCGTCGTCACCCAGGTCTACTTTTGGTAAGGCGCTGGGGAGCGGGGCTGGACATGGGCGCGGTGTTTTCTACAGTGGCTGCGATGCTGGGTGCGGTGCTCATTTTGAGTTCGAGCGCCGGAGCAGCATTCAGTCAGGCTCCGCGCTCGATTGTCTCCGACGTCGATCCGAGGCTCTTGTATATCGATCAAAACGCCGTGCTTGGGAGCAAGATCGACCCCGGCACAGTGCTTATCGACGATAAAGGCCGCGAATTCCGTTGGGAAGAGATGCTGGGGAAGCCGTTCATCCTGGTCTTGTCTTATTTCACCTGCGATGGAAGCTGCTCAGTCATCAACCAAGACCTCGCACATCTTTTGAAGGGTGTGACGGCGGTGAAGCCCGGCGAGGACTTTAGAATCCTCACCGTGTCCTTCGACCGGCACGACACCTTGAAGACCGCCGCGGCCTTTCGCGAGAAGCTTGCCCTACCGGACAACCTGGCTGGCGCATGGACGTTGGCGACCTTCAAAAGCGAGGACGATCTAAAAAAACAAACAGGACGCGTCGGTTTCAAGTTCTTCTGGTCTCCGCAAGACAAATCTTTCCTTCACCCGGGAGCGTATTTGTTCTTCTCTCCCGAGGGAAGGCTAATCCGCGTTCTTTATCAGCAAGAGGCTGATTCGAGCGACGTTAGACTCGCAATTCTCGACGCAAACAAAGAGCACATGCGGGTTACAGAGCTCAGAAATCTCGTGCTGAGCCTCTGCTATAGCTTCAACTACAAAGATGGCAAATATCAGCTCAGCATTCTTCCGTTCGTGGCACTTGCTGGTCTGCCAGTTGCCTTATTGATGGTGTTCGGTCCAATGATCTTCTACAAAGTAAGGAAGGGGAGAGTTATGAAAGGGGCAAATCATGCAAAAGTTGCCTAAGGGGCTTTTACTGGGGCTTCCAGCCCTAATGCTGGCGAGCATACCGGCCGAAGCGGAGGGCCACATCGTCAGTCCGACGAAGTTGTGGATCGAAACTTGGCACGAGTTTAGAGCCGACATCTTGACCATCGGCGTCGTATTCGGCTTGGCCGCGATCTATATGTTCATCCGCTACACGGCCAGGTCGCCTGGTCAGGTGGGCGAGCCAGTGAAACTGAGCGCCTCCGCGGCGTGGGCATGGGTACTCATTCCTAGCTTCCTGTTCCTGGCCGACGACATGCTCCTCTTCGGTAAAGGCTGGACGCTTTTTAACGCTGAGCGCGTGGTGCCGCAAGATGCCGTGGAAGTTAAGGTCACGGGGCATCAATGGTACTTCGAGTTCGACTACGGCAACGGCATCACCGACCAGGAACTCGTCGTGGAGGTGGGCAAGCCTGTCGTGCTGCGCATGGCCTCGGAGGACGTGATCCACTCCTTCGGCCTCACCGAGTACCGGATCAAGGAAGATTTGGTCCCGGGGCGCATCACCTATCTCTATTTCTATCCGGACGAGCCGAAAGAAACGCATGTCAACTGCATGGAATATTGCGGAACCGGACATGCGCAGATGGCTGCACCGGTCAGGGCGCTGCCAAAGGAAGAGTTCGATCAATGGATCGCCAAGCACAAGAGCGCTTCTGCCGGCGACTTGAAATTCGCAAGCCAAACCATGGACGGTACGGCGAGCAAGTAGGTTAAAAGGGAAAAGATCATGACAACAGCCACTTACGACCATGTGCCGTCCCGTTCTGGGGGAGGGATTGCCTCATGGATCTTCAGCGTCGACCATAAACGCGTCGGTATTATGTACCTGATCGGCGCCATGGCGGCGTTCACTGTCGCAGGCTTGATGGCACTCGGCATCCGGCTGGAGCAGTACGCGCCAGGAGAATCCGGTCTCGTCAATTACTTCGTTGGCGACTTCAGCAAAAGCATGTCGACGCCTGACGCGTATAACAGCATGCTCACCTTCCACGGAGCCGTGATGATCTTGGGCTTCGTGATCCCAGGGCTGACCGGGTTCGCTACGAACTACCTGGTTCCGATCATGATCGGCGCGAAGGACGTTGCCTTTCCCCGGATCAACTCGTTCAGCGTCTGGATGTACTTGTGCGGTGTTATCCTGGCACTCCTGTTCTTCGTCATCCCGGACAAATTGGACATGATGTGGACGGGTTATCCGCCCTATTCGGTCAAGACGGTGGGCAACACCGCGTTCTACGTCTTCATCGTGCAAATTATGGGCTTCTCGTCGATCCTGGGTGCCATAAACTTCATCACGACCACCGTCTACATGCGCGCTCCCGGCATGGGTTGGGGTCAGATGAACATGTTCGTTTGGGGCAGCTTTTTCGCTAATGTCCTTCAGCTCATCTTCCTTCCGTTTCTCGCAACCACGACGATCTTGCTGTTTCTCGACAAATATATCGGGACTGGCTTTTTCGACGCTGCAAAGGGGGGCGATCCGCTACTCTACGAAAACCTGTTCTGGCTCTACTCGCATCCAGCCGTCTACGTTATCTTCATTCCTGCCGCGGGCTTGGTGTTTGAAGTCATCGCGACGATGGCCAAGAAATCCATCTTCAACTACAAGGCGGCAGTTTATGGCGGCATGATGGGGATTGCAGTGCTGTCGGGCGATGTTTGGGCTCACCACATGTACACGGTTGGCAATCCGAACTGGGTTCGCCTCATCATGTCGTTTACGACGATCCTGATCTCGATCCCGGCGGGTTTAGTAGTGTTCTCGATGTGGGGTACGCTTTATAAGGGCGCCATCACCTGGAATGTCGCGATGCTCTATGCCGCGCTTTGCTTTGTTCTTGTGCTCGTCGGCGGACTCACGGGCATCCCGCTGGCAGAGGCTGGGCTAACGCTGCACTTCGCCAGGACCATCTACGTGCCAGCCCACTTCCATTTCATCATGGGCTTGTTCGCGACGTATGCCATTTTCGCATCCGTCTACTTCTGGTTCCCGGCCATGACGGGCCGCACCGCCGACACCTTCGTTGCGAAAATCGCATTCTGGTTCAACGCCGCGGGCACTCAGCTCACCTTCTGGCCACTACTCATCATCGGCGTGGACGGTATGCCGCGGCGCTACTGGGATTATTCCGTGGAGACAGTGGGCCCGCGTGCGATCGACTGGGAATGGTGGCACCACATCGCTACTTACGGCGCCATCATCAATGGGATCGGTCTCTTTCTCATGGTCAGCGGCTGGGTCTATTCGGTCTTCGCAGGCAAGTGCGTTGGAAGGAACCCATGGGGCTCGAAGTCGCTTGAGTGGACTCATGCGAGCTACCCGATCGGCCCCGGCAACTTCGACGAACCCGTAGAAGTGACGGCCGACTGGACGCCTTACAATTACACAAAGTAATCCAGGCAGACAAAGCAACCGCGGCACGCTTCTCACGTCGCCGCGGTTGTTCCTCGCTTAAGGAGAGGAGTTAAAACTGATGGATCAATCGGATCAAAACAAGAAGCGCAGCATGATGCTGTTTGCGCTCGTCCTGCTAAGCACTTCCGTAATCATTTGTGCGCTCACTTTTGGAAGCACCATTCACAAATTCATCAACGCCCTTTAAAAAGGTCTTCCGGTCTAGGCACTTAACAGTCCTGCGAACATGATCGATATCCATTTTCTCCCGCATATCCTGGCAGTGATTAACACCGCGACGGTGGTTGTGCTGCTCGCGAGCTACTGGTTCATTCAGCACGGCGACAGGTGAAACACCTTGAAGGAAATACCTGCAACATGCGCCCCGTTCACGGCCCCCCGGAATGGCGCTTGGCCGGCATCCATTTGTGCAGAAATCGCGATCAGCCCTCCCCACATTTCGGGATGTCTGCTTTCCGATCTGACTGCGGCCACTCATAACTACCTAATTATCGAGGAACAGTGATTCTGCTCTTGTGCAGGTTTTCGGATGCCTGCATGGCTGGCGCGCCTTCATGTCCTCGATCATGCGCAGACGCAGTTCGCTGACAGCCTGGGTACTCATGACTTAAGCTCCTGTTTTGGATAAGGTCGATGAGACCTCAATCCAAACAGCAGGCGCGCTGAGCCCGTTATCGTTAGGTTATCAGATGGTTACCTTATCAGCGGGCACCGTCCGCGCAGCGGCTATCGCGCTAGCGATTTAGTGCTGTGGCCCCAACCTCCATTTTTCGCAGCCGCAAAAATTCCTTCGGCTATGGAAGGAAAAGCTCCCGTCGGTTGCCTGAACGCTTCAGCAAAATATGCCGTTCTCCCTCGCCAGGACAGGTTCTCTGTGGTGGGACATTTTCGCAAAAAGCTATGCAATCCCGTGGGAGGAAATTGTCCCACTTCCTCCTCTAACTCTTTGATTCTTCGTCTTGCTTTCCCTGTCGTGTCCACCATTCGAATCCATAAACTTGGTAACGGCGGGCGCCGGGAGCGTTTTGGAGCGCTCCGGGCAGAGGGCCGTGCTGTGACCTTTGAATAAAAAAAGAACGGCGCCCGGAGGCGCCGTTCTCATAACCGGTGTGGGGTCCGGTTATTTCAAAGGCTCGGCCGATCCGCCAAAGCGGTAGTTCAAGCCGAGCCGAACTGTCTGGAAGCTGGTGTCGAGGCTGTTCGTGCTGGGCGTATTCGCCGCATCGGTGAGCGTCGCGCTGCCGAGATCCATGTACTGATATTCGGCCTTAAGGGACCAGGCCGGGTTGATCTTGTATTCGACGCCGCCGCCGGCCACCCAGCCGGTTTGCGTGCCGCTGCTGCCGAGCACGCTGCCGTTGTCGATTGCGCGCTGCCGGACGTCGCCATAGGCAAAACCGCCTGTTCCATAGATGAGGGCGTGGCCGAAGGCGTAGCCAACCCTGCCGCGGACGGTGCCGAACCAATCGACGCTCTCTTTGCTGCTGAGATCGCTGCTGGTAGCGCCAAGATAGCCGCCCTGGAAATCGGTTTCGAGGCCGTAGACGAGCGGGCCGTTTTGGAAATTGTAGCCGATTTGGCCGCCGCCGAAGCCGCCCTGAGGCTGCGCGCGCGACGACATGGTGCCGTCGCTATACAAAATCGTATCGCCGTTGTTGCTCCAGCCGTAGCCGCCGTTGAGGCCCGCGTAGAAGCCCTGCCAGATATTCTGGTCCACATAGGCAGCGGGCGGGGCGTAGCTCGCGGCAGGCGGAGGATTGCGATACAGGTCGGCGGCGTTCGCGGCGAGAGGTGCAAGCGCGATCGCACTTATGCAGCATAAGCCGGTAAGTCTTCGATGGAGCCTGGACATACTGAGAATCCCCGTTCCTCTCACGCTCTGGGCGTGAGTTAATTTATGTATTTCGCCCCCACAGCTCAGATTTGATGGAGTGCAGCAAAGCGGTAAACTTGGGCATTGGCGTGGCGGTGAGCGCCATAGAGCGGCCGTATAGGCCGGCATTCGAGAGGGGAGCTGCGTAGTATTATTGTAAAACAATCGCTTACGTCAAGGCGCCTCTGCCGGTTGATGCAAAGCGATACATATTTTATGGCTGCCCCTTCGGCCGGTGCGAGTGCAAGCAGTTGCCGAAGCGAGTGCGATAGTGGCGATTTATTGGCGAAATACGCCCGGCGTTTTTAAGATAAAAATGGATGTAATTAAGTGTTGCCAAACATTGCGCGTGAGGCGCGGCTTTGACTTTGCTTCAGGCACAATTCCGGCACAGTTCGCGTTTAAGCGCCGGCTTAGGAATTTCGCTATGCGCGCGGGCCAAAACGGTGCCCCTGGCCTGAATTGGCGTTGCTGTACTGCGGCAAACCGCGCGCGTGTAGCATGGAATAACCACAACCGAGTGTAGGAATATGCGGATAAGATCTTTCATGGGGGCCATGCTGCTGTCGCTGCTGATGGCAGGAACGGCAGAGAAGGCTTCTGCCGGGCTCTTTGTCTCGATAACGGTGGCTCCGCCGCCGCTCGTGGTCTATAGCCAGCCGGCTTTGCCGGGACCGGGCTACATGTGGACGCCCGGATACTGGAGCTGGGACGAAGACGCGGGCGATTATTTTTGGGTGCCCGGAGCGTGGGTGCTCGCGCCCGAGCCCGGCCTGCTGTGGACGCCCGGCTACTGGGGCTGGAGTGACGAAGGCATCTATGTCTGGCACGAAGGCCATTGGGGCCCGCATGTCGGGTTCTATGGCGGCGTCGACTACGGCTTTGGCTACGGCGGCGACGGTTTCGAGGGTGGATATTGGCGCGGAGGCGTGTTCAGCTATAACCGCGCAGTCGTGAATATCGGCGTGAGCGTCAGGCTCAATGTCTACAGCAAGGCCGTGATAAGCGGTGGCCACTCGCAAACAAGCTTCAACGGCGGCAAGGACGGCATCAAGGCTAAGCCGAACGCTCACGAACTAGCATACGCCAACGAGCACCACATCGGGGCGACCCAGCAGCAGCGCGAGCATCACCAACACGCGGCCAAGGATCCCGGCCAAAAATTCGGGACTAACCACGGCCAGCCCCCGGCTGCCGCCACCTCGAAGGCTGGGGATTTCAGCAGCGCGCACACCGTCGGCGCGAAGTCAGCCGGAACCGGCTTCAAGCCTACGGCGCTGAAGACGCAAGGCGGCCCGGCCGGCAACAAGACCGGCGCGGGCGCGGGTACGAAACACCTTGAATCGGTGAAGCACGGCAGCGCGCTCAACAAGACAGGCAAGACCGGCGGCGCGAATTTCGGTGCGGCAAACAGCTTTCATTCGGACAAGCTGAAAAGCAACGGCCCTTCAAAAGGCGCGGCGCTCCAAGGCGCAAAGCGGCCTGGGCCGGCACCGCACCCAGTTGCCCGTCCCGTGGCGAAGGCACCCGTGGACAAAAAGAAGCACTAAAGCAGCATTGCCGGACGACATATCCCCCTCCCTCGCGGTTGCGAGGCGAGGGGGATAGCGTCTAATCCCTATCGCGCGGCGTCTCAACTGGCTGGAGCCGGATCGGTTTGGAGCCGCTCTCGACTATCTGCGACGCGGTCACGCTGTCGCCCGCCTTGACGATCAAATCGCGCACCGCCGCAACGCTTTCGGCGACCTGCACCCAGCCCTCAAGCTCGTTCATGAAAACGTCGGAACCGCCATGAGCGCCCTTGCGAACGCGCTGTATGTCCTCGACGCAAAGGAGCGTGATATTTCCGGCGGTGTCGTGAAGCTCTATAAACATACCAATCCTCCAGCGGGGGCGCGGACGCTCCGGTTCGTTCGGTGCATTACTATAGCAGCAATGCCGATGAGAAAAGCGTGCCGATGCCGTGATGCGAATCCGCGAGCCGGGGTGCCGCAATGTGGACAAGTTTTTGCCTCGCCGGTAGTCTCCACTGCCTCGAAGGCTCAGGGTTTGGCGCAGGGGGCGCCGGCCTTCAATTCATACTGTCCCAATTCCCCAATAACTTAAGGATGCCAACGGTGAACCGCTCCATTTATTGCATTGCCGCGGGGCTGCTCGCGCTGCCTTTTCTTTTGACGCAAGCCGTTGCCGCGGACAGTGACAAGCAGCCCTGCGCGCCGTTCGATTTCGAGGGACACGGCTATACGCTCTGCGAGGCTCCCTTGAGCCGGTTCGATATCAGGATTTTCTGGCGGCGGCCGGATGGCGCGCCCTACAGCTATTTGAGCGCCCTGCCCAAGACGGACAGCAAGGGCGGCCAGCTCGCGTTCGCGCTGAATGGCGGCATGTTCCATCCGGATTACCGGCCCGTTGGGCTCTATGTTGAGGACGGCCAGGAGCTGGTCCGCGCCAGCCGGGCGTCCGGCCCCGGCAATTTCCACCTGAAGCCCAATGGGGTCTTTTATGCCGGAGAAGGCGAGGCCGGAGTTCTTGAAACGGGCGCGTTTCTCAAGCGGAAGCCCAAGGCGGCGTTCGCCACCCAGTCCGGGCCGATGCTGGTGATCGACGGCAAATTGCATCCGCGGATTGCGCATGCCAGTGCGTCGGCGAAAATGCGCGACGGCGTGTGCGTGCGCGGCGGGAGCGCGTATTTTGCGATCTCGGAGGAGGGCGTTGCGTTCGATACATTCGAGCGGCTGTTTCGCGACGGTTTGAAATGCCGCAACGCGCTGTTTCTCGACGGCGGAAGCGCGCCGGCGCTTTTCGTGCCATCGGCATCGCGGCCCGGAAACAAGCTCCTGGGCTTGGGACCCATGATCGCCGTCTACGAAAAGCAGCGGCCATAGCGCAAGGAATTCTCGATTGGCATCGCCATCGCATGGCGTAATTCTTCGGCGCACTTCGGTTACCTTCCGTTAACGCATTTCAGCGGCTTTCCGCCCGTTTCGCTGCACCCTTTCGATTTTATGCAATTATAGCAGAGGTCCTTTACTGGTTCGTTAAGGGATCGCATTTCGAAGCAAGCCATTGAATATAAATGAGTTTTCAGGCTGGCGCGACAACCGTAGATTGGTTAATTCAAAACTTGCGCGTATATTTAAACGGATTTTGGAATCATGGAATCTGGCCAAAAACGCGAAAAGTTTCGCAAAAAGTGGCGGGCGAAAAATATGACGATTTGGCGTTAACCAAGAGCACATTAACCACGATACGGCCTTACGCGAAATGTATGCTTCCTTAACCCCGAGTGAAACCGCATTCCCCATTCGCGATGCAATTAGAGCCGGAACCGCTGCCGGCGGGCTTTGCAGGAGCTTCCTCCGGCAGTTGCCGGAAAAGGTAGTTCCCTTTGGGTCCGGCGTTTGTTTTTCCCGAGGCGGCGCTGGCATTTCGACGCCCGGCCTGTTGGCAAATGTAAGCGCATAGCCAAATTTCATAACACTATCCTACATCCACACTCGCAAGACCCGGTGCCGCAGCACCCCCGCCTGCGCCATCTTTGTTCCTCTATTGTTCACGCAAGAAGCTTGTGCGGACCTTATCTCGCTGCCGCTACCCGTTCTGCTTGCGCGACATACTGGCACTATCGGCAAAATTGTGGAGAACTCTTGTGTTCTGGTTGCGTTCCCATTCGGCTGCGCGCATCTTGCGGCCATCGGCAAGGCGGTTTTGAATTTCAAAGTATAATAATGGCATGCCAGCGGGGCTGGTTAAAAGAGCAGTAGCGTAGTGGAAAATTGGATGAAGTACTCGATCATTTCCGGGGCCTGCGGCCCGATCAAACGTCATTCCGATAGTGAACGATACTTGACAGCGCACGGTTGCTCGTCGGCCATGTTCCATGGCGGCAGAGTATAAACGCGCGCGACGCCGACGGCATGAAATGCCAATTTAAGAGGAGCACTAAACTTGCGGTAAGAGACGGTATGTTCAATAGCCCTTAAGTCAGCAATCGGCCTTGAACTGCCTATTTGCCATTGGCGGCAAGCCTGGCAACTTCATTTAGGCGGCTAAAGCCTCTTGGCGGTGACGGCGCGCGGAATCCGCGCACCGCTATTCGTTCAAGAAGTGCTTGAGGTTTTCGATGCGCACCATCGCGGTTTGCGAAGCGCCCGCATCCATCGCCCGCTTATACCAGTCGAAAGCCTTCGCCGCGTCGGGGTCGGCATTCTTCTTCTCGATCCGCGCGAAATAGATGGGATCGTAAGACCGGCCCATCGCCAGCGCAGCTTCGGCGTCTCCAAATGCCACGGCTCTTTGGTAGAATTGCCGGGCTTCCACGATGTCTCCCTCGCGCATGTGCTTATTGCCTTCGCGAATGAGATCTTCCACCTCAGGCCGCGGCGTTGAGCGGCGAGCACCGAGCGTTTGCGTAAAGGGCGCTGGCGGTGGCGTCACCGTGGCTTGGGGCGCCAAAGCAGCTTGAGGCATCAAGGAGGCCTGCCTTTGCGGCGGCGGGGGCGGCGCTACGGCCGGAGCGCGGTAGCTTGTGTCTGGGGCCGCCGGCTGTACGCCCGCCATGCCAACGGGAGCTGGCTGGGAGAGAATTTGCGTTGTGAAAGGATAGCTTGCCGAGGACGGCTGCGGCTGCCTGACAGCATACGCCGGGGCGCTTTGGGGGGCGTTCTGGGAATATGCCGCTGAAGAGCCGCCGTCTGCCTGACCCACGCGGATGGCGAACGTTCCTTTCGCGGACAGTGGCGTTCGCGCATTGCTGTCGAGAAGCTGTGCCTCAAGCGAAACGACATCGAACGACCCTGCCGGCAGATTAATGGTCAGCCCATTGAGGCGCCGGGGGGCGACGAGCCAGTTGCCGCCGCCTGTATCCACGCCAGCGCTCAGCCGGGCGCCCTCAGGAACACCCGCGATGCTGACCAGCATCTTTTCGGCGGGCTGCGGAGACCTGATGGTGATCGCTAGCGGGGTTGGCTGCCCCGGCACGGCAACGGCGTCGGCCGCCAGGATCTCGCTTGACATCTCAACGGGTGCCCGGGCGCGGGTCCTCGCCGGCTCCCTCGCGGCTTCCTCTGGAAGTGTGCGGCCATAACCTTGCTCGTCATGGTCCAGCCGGAGGTTGCCGATGCCGGGGATTTCGACGGCCGCGGGGTGCGGGCCATAGATGAGGAATGCCGCCAGGCTTGCCGCGATCGCGATGCCGCCCATGAGGCCAATTGCCGCGGCACCGAGCAGGCGGCTGCTTTCCTGAGCTGCCGTTTGCGCGGTCTTCGACTGGGAAGCAAGGGCGGGTCCGGGAACGGGGAAGGATGGAGGCCCGCTATATTGCTGGGGCTGAGGAGGCTGCTCCGGAACCCATTCTTGCCTGTAAACGGGGCGTTCCTCAGGCTGTGGCGCCCTTCTGAGCGCAACAACCGGCTCCGGGCCGGGCCGCAGGGCAATGGGCTCCTCGCGGTCCCTCGAAGACGGCATGCCGGCACGCGAATAGCCGTTTCCGTTTTGGGTGCCTTGGTTGCCTTGGCTGCTTTGACTGCTTGGGTAGTCGAAATAGTTGAGGATCACCTCCTGAGGCGTCAAGCCATCGTTTTCAGGCTCCTCTTGCGCGGGCGATTGGTGGTCTTGATCCTCGGGATTGTAGTCGAAATAGTTAAAGATGACCTCTTGGGGCGTCAGATTGTCGCTTGGCGCGTTTGAGCCCTTGTTCCAGACCAAGCTCGGCGAGCTTTTTTCCTCGGCGATGGCGGGCTTCTGAAAGACTTTCCCGGCAGGCTTCGCGGGCTGGTCTCCGTAGACGCTGCGGAGCGCCGACTCGACGGCATCGGCGAGTTCGTCGTGTTTGGCTGGATCGGCGGCCGGGCCGGCGGGATAATCGGCGAAGGCGGTGCTTGAAGGGAAGCCGAGCCCCGCCAGCGTTTGCAAGCCGCCCTTTTGAGACTCCAGCTCCTCCTCTGGCTCCGGTTCGGACATGCCGTCTTCACCGGCCACGCCTTCAGATGCGCCCCAGGATGCCAAGCTCATGTCGGAAGCCGCGCTAAAACCTCGCGGTTCGGAAGCGGCACTAAAACCTCGCGGCTCCGAAGCCGCGCTAAAGCCGCGCGGTTCGGAGCGTCCATGGCCGCCGCCAGACGCTGGCCCCTCGGAAGCGCTCCAGGGCATACCCATCCGGGACAGCTCATTCGCGCCCAACGGATCCTGCCCTGGCGGCGTGGAGCGTGCGGGGCGGTCCCGTTTTCCTGTGCCCAAGGAGGACAAGCTTACCTCGGAAAGTGTCCGCACGTTTGCCGGTTGCGTTGCGTGCGGATCGCTTTCGGCGCGGTCTTCGCCGGGGCTTCCCCAGCCGGAGAAGAATGCCTCCGACATATGCTCCAGATCCAGGCGATGAAGGTCGGGGTCAAGCCCGGCCTGCTCCAGGCCGGACACGACGCTGTCAGCAAATTCGCCAATACTCTGGCCGCCGGTAACGTCCCCGGCGGGAGGCAGAGTTTCCGTGGCGGGGGCCGTGCCGCTAGCAGGCGCGGGTTGCGCTTCGGCGCTGGGCCCGGCACTACCGGGCGCCGCCGCCTGCTGTTCCTCCAGACCGGATACAGGCGTTCCGGAAGACCCTTTGGGCAGCCCTTTGCCTTCTTCGCGCTTGTCGTCTGTCTCTGGCATATATTCTCCTTCCGCCACGGTGCTCAGCCGCGGGTCTTGTGCGGCAGCATTACCGTTGCTGCGGCGCTTGCACGCCGTACTCTCGATACCACAGAACGAACCGGTTGAAGAGCTCCTCTTGATCGCTGGAAGCGCCCTTCTGACTTTCAACGAACTTCAGCAACATCGTTTTCATTTGTGCCGCCGGCCGCTCCGGTGCCCCCTGGGGCACGGGCTGTGCGCTGGCCGCGAGCGACTGTGCGGCGGGCTCGAACCTCTGCCAGCCTTTGACGGGCGCGCGCAAATTCACCTCATTCCATTTCGGGCTGAAGCCTGGCCCTTTCAGACGGTCGAAGCCGGACAAAAATTTCTCTACAAAGCGCGACATTACCCTAAATCGCTCCGACTGCGGCGGCTGATCGTGAATAGCCATCACGTATGAGACGCCAACCGTTGCCACGCTCTCGCTTGGCGCCACAAGATTTGGATAGTCCTCTGGCGTTATGATGGCGGGAAGATAATTTACCTGCAGCGGCGGTAGATACTCCACGTCGAGAAAATGTACCTTATCTTTATGGCTAATGCTATCGAAGGCGTGGGACGGCTTTCCGCCAACGTAAACCAGAGCATCGAGCTCGCCCCTTTTCAAGCGCTCAATCGCTTCCTCGCGCTCCAGATACAAAGGCTCGGGCGAGATGCCGTTCGCCTCGAAAACGGCTTGCGCGGTAACGGCCGGGCCGCTGCCTTGCGGGCCAAAACTGACGCGCCGCCCATTAAGGTCCGCCAGGCACATGAACTGCATGCGCGACAGGACGTGGAACTCCTCGGAATAGAGCTTCGCGACGTATTTGATGCGCGATTGCATGCCGGACTGGCGGTCCGCCGTGACCGCGCGCGCCATGACGTCGGATGGGAGGATTGCGATGTCCGCGCTTTTGAGGGTCAGAAGGTCGTTGATATCTTGGACCGATCCCTTGCCTATCATTGGAATTATGCGCAAATCGTTTCCGTCCAGAAGCCGGGACAGGTCGCCCGCGATCCTGACGCCCGTGCTGTCCGCGCCGCCCGCTATGATGCCCACTGTGCTGGATGCAGCCGGCTGCGCGGGGCTCGCGGGTGTGGCTGGTGCTTGTGCCATTGCGCCTCCCGCTCCGGCAAATAAGATAAAAAGACTTGCGGCGAGAAGCCCTGAGGTCATTACGAAGCCTCTCAAACCGAAGAAGCGAGCCCTCTGGGCCTTGCTGCATCCGGACTTATAGATAGCATTGACCTAAAACATCTTCGGCTAGGAAGCAATCGTATGCTGCCATTTCATTCCGCTGTTAACTGGATGAAGAAAGCGGCGAAACTGTGCCATGATCCAGTTACGGTTGCAATTGGAGCGAAGACACGTTTGCAGGAGAGGCGATTTTGAGCATCGAAATCAGCGGGCGCTCGAACGCCAGTGTCCCCGCCGGTGAGCGCATCTATGCCGTGGGCGATATTCACGGCCGGCTCGACCTGTTGGATAGGATTGTGGACCTCATCGCGAGTGACAGCGAAGGCCGGGGCGAGGCGGAGACGCTGGTTGTTTTCCTCGGCGATTATGTCGATCGCGGCCCCAATTCGAAGGGCGTGGTGAGCCGTCTCATAAGCGGGCCGTGGCCGGGCGTCACCCCGGTCTTTTTGAAGGGGAACCACGAGAGCCTGCTTCTGGCCTTCCTGGAGGAGCCCGAGGCCGGACTGACTTGGCTTCATAACGGAGGCGATGCGGCGCTTTTGTCTTACGGTGTTGAACTGGACCTTATCCGGCGCGCGTCTTTCCGGGAGAAAGCCGCGCTGGCTGAGGCCAGTGCAACCTTCCGGGCCTTGCTTCCGGACGATCACCTGCAATTCTACCGGAACCTGAAGCCCTGTTTTCGCGCCGGGGGCTACTTTTTCGCACATGCCGGCGTCAAGCCTGGCGTTGCCCTCGACCTGCAAACCGAGGCGGACCTGATTTGGATACGCAGGGAGTTCCTGAAATACCCCGGCGATTTCGGGGCGGTTGCCGTTCATGGCCACACGCCTGTGCGTGCTCACGAGGACCTTCACAACCGGATCGGGATCGACACACTCGCCTTTCTAACCGGCAAGCTTACCGCGGTGGGTCTTGAAGGCTCGCGCCGGTGGTTCTTGTCGACTTGAGCGTTTCGCCAGCGAATTCGCGGGCGAAAACGCGCGTCAAAGCGGATCGCAGCGTTGTCCCCGCGAAGGCGCATAGGCGCGCAGCGGAACGAACAAGCGAATCTCCCCTCACCCTGTCCCCCTCCCCCTGGGAGAGGGGACGCTAGAATTTGCGCTGCGGATAGTTCAGGGGTCCCTTCTCCCATGGGGAGAAGGACAGGATGAGGGGGTGCGACGCCTGTTATGTTAGCGCCCATGCGCGAAAGCGGGGGCCCACGCTAAGGTCTTGTTCCCGCGGCTGAAATTGATTCCCGCCTTCGCGGGAATGACGCTCGTGGGCTTTGAATGAAAGTGCCCTAAACCGTCTCTTCGCCAGCTTCCCGAAGCTTTTCAAGAAGCGTGACGGCCAGCCTGCCATTTTGCTCAGCGGCGGAGGTTCCGCTATCCGGCCCAGCGCCGGACCCGTTGACCTTAGGCTCCGCGGGCGGCTCGTTTGCGTTTGCCGCCGCGGCCGCATCGGCCGAACCTGCGCCGTCCTTTGCGGATGCACCAGTGTGCTGTTCCGCCGCTTTGTCAGGGACCGCTTCGAGCAAAAGCTTTGAGCGCCCAGTGCGCGGGGCCCCGGCCGGCTCGTCGCTCGCGTTGCTGGAGGCGGTTTTTGCGCTCTTGTCTGGCGGTGCACCGAAAACCGTTGCCAAGGGGGAGTCCGGGGCCGGTTTGTGCAGCCCAGCCTGTTTTTGATCAGTTCGAGAACCGGCGTCCAAAGGCTCTGGAGTTGCCGTAGCCGCGCCAGATGGGGTGGGAGCGCTTCCGGTCCACGGAACCGGGCGGTCGCGGCGCATCTCCGGCCCCTTGGAACGTTTGACCGCGGGCAGCCGCTCCGCTTCCGCGCTTTCCTTAGGCTGGGCCGTAGCGAGGATCAGCTCCGTAAGTTTATGAAGCTCGCCTTTGATGAGGCTCGACTGCCCGGCGTCCCGATCCTGAAGCTGGGTAAGCTGCTGCCGCAGCTTCGAAAGCTCCAGATTCAAGCGATCGTATTCGGCCCGGTAATCGTCCAGGTTCCATTTGGAGGCGCCCCGGAGCCGCCTGCCGCCGCGATCAGCGCTATTCTTCTCAAGCGCTTGCCGCAGGCGCGCGAGTTCATCCTCGTAAGACGCGGCGGCGCGCCGGGCTTCCTCCAGCTCTTCATTGCGCCGGTTCAGCTTGTTGGAGAGCTCCTGTACGGCGTAAGAGCGCTCCTGAAGCTGCGCCTTGACCTCGGTAATCTCGCGGTCCAGCTCGGGAAAGCGCCTCGTGATGGTCTGCTCCAGGACGGTGGCCGCGTTGCGCCGTTCGGACAATTTGAGATCGAGATCGGCGATCTCGTCCTTGAGCGCGGCGATCTGCATTTGCAGCCGGCTGTTGCCCACGACCTGGGCCGCGGCCTTTTGCTTGGCGCCCGCCAACGCCGTTTCAAGCCGGCGCATGCGCACGGCGTAAGAGGCCCTGAGCTGATCCCGCGCCGCTTCGATCTCCGAAAGCGTGATCGGAAGCGTCTGCTCAAGCTGCTTGCGGGAGAGCCGCGAGGCACGGTGCCAGAGCGCTGGCGCAACAAGTATGCCGATCAGGCTTGCGGTCAGGAAGCCAAGCGCGATCAGCAGCACTGGTTGGATCATCGATCTGAGCTCCCCTGCATTTGCGAACCATCCGCGTACAACGGCACATATATAAAACGGTTGCCGCCTGGCGCACTATTTCAGGTGCCGCACGTCCCGTTTCCGCCGCTGTGCCTAAGCAGAGTTCGCAAAGGTGGCCTTACCGGTTTTGCGAACTCTGCTTAGCAGGCTCCGTTGCATACCATACATGGGCATGCCTAGCCCAGAGGCGTCCTAGAACGGGTTCCAGGTTGCCGAAGGTGTATATTTCAAATAACCGACATTGGCTCCCAAGCGCAACCCCACGCCCGCGCGAATGGGCGCGAGGATGACATCGTCGCGTTGCAGAAATGTCATTCCGACACCGCCGACAAAGTAGGCGGAGCCGTCGATGCCCACGAAGCGCTCGAAAATCTGCGGCGTATACTGCAGGTTATAGACGAGCGTCATGACCTTGGCGCCATCCCCGCCGAAATCGTAGCCCACCGAAGGGCCCTGCCAATAGACCTTTTGCGGCGGATAATTCTTTGTGTAGAGCGTGCCCTCGCCGTATCTCAGCCCGGCAACGAGGGCCCCTCCAGCTTCCTCGCCAAGGATATAGCCGGTGGGATAGCCGTTGCGGGAGAATGCGTGCTGGACAACTTTGGCGAGCCCTTCGGAAACGTTGCCGAAAAAGTGGTGGCCGGCGTCGAGAACCTCGTTGGAAGAGTAGGCGCCCGGCGGGGGTGGCGGCCCGTCGTAAGGCCCTGCGCCCGCATTGGGACCTGGTGGCGGAGGAGGCGGTGCATAAGGTTGGCCGTAGCCGGGGTTGTTGTAGGAGCCAGGCGCCGGGGGAGGCATTATCGGCCTTGGGCCATCGTAGGGGCCAGGCGAGCCTTGCGGAGGCGGATAGTTTTGTGCGTTGGCTGGGTAAGCGCAGAGGCATAGCGCTAGCGCGGCAGCCGGCAGGAGTGCCAGGCCAAGATGTAAGATGCGGTGGCGGATCATCGTAAGCTCCGGTTTCAGGCCGGCATCGCGGGCCTTCGTGAAGCGGGAAGCCGGTAATACGTGGGACCGATATCACTGTCCGGGCAATGAGGGCCAAATTTTGTCTGGGACGGGCAGGGCTGGCAGCCAACCCTCAAACAAAAGAGCGTGTTGTTTTCCAGGCATCCGCGCGAGCGCCACGTAACCCGGTTTCGCCATCGCCCGCGCCCAAAAAGAGAGCCTCGGAGGCTGGAAGTTTGCTCCTACAGGCTGCCCTGAGGCTGACTTAGCAGCTGCTGCTCAACAGTTCGAAGACTGGGGTGGGCGTAACGGCGTCACAGCTCCGAGGCGATGCGTTGAAATGTCTTGGACATCAAAGTTGCGGCACCCTTCACGGCTTTTCTGAAACCGGCGGCTGCCGAGATTGCCGGATGCTTTGTGCCATTCTGTGAAAGTGAATCTGCCGCCGCCTCCGCGTCCATTGGCGAATAGCCCGGGACCTCTCGAAGATCGCGTATGGCCTTGACCTCCGCCGACTCCGCGTCTGGAACGCCGGTATCTACCGGAACGCCGGTATCCACCGGAACGCCGGCCTCTACGCGCAATACGCTTGGTTTCTGCGAGAAGCTCGTCTTCCTCACCACGCTAACCTTTGGGGGATTGGCGTCGGGATCGGAGCCAAATGCCGGAAGGAACAGAAGAGCGCACGCGCCCGTGAGCACAAAGGTGAGAATCACGCTTCTGCCGATCCGGTTTTTCCGGAACGAGGGAAGTTGGTATCGCATCTTTGGCCCAGCGGACGGGCGCCATTTCCGGTTCGTGAGAAAATCGCGGGCCGCGATCAAACGCCTCAGCCGCCGGATTCCGGACGGGTCGCCATTATTGAGGTCAGGATGGAACTTCTTTGCCGCGCTCCGGAAGGCTGCGTTGATTGTAGCCTCGTCCGCGTTTGCTGCTACTCCCAAAACTTCATGGGGCTGGGCCATGCTTTCTCTCCGCACAAGGTCACAACGACAGCCGCGCCTTGCCGGCGCACGACACACGCGTAACTGGTGTAGCGGTGTCTTACCAACTGTTAGTTGTAACTGTGGCTGGATTTTGGCTAAGTTTAAGTTCCGTGCCCGTATTTAACAGGTTTTGGAAAGGCTCAATGAGAGGAGGCGGATGTAGCCAGCAGGAGCGTTGCCGCCACCTTGAAACGGCGCCCCTCGCTAAATGCGCGGCCCACGAGCTGAACGTGTGGCGGCAGGCCGTTCACGCTGAGCATCCAGAGCCGCGGCTTGAGCCGCCAGCGCCTGCTCCGGCTCGAAATATTGGCGCGCCTGAAGCTCAGCGTCGCCGGCCTCCATACGGGCGACCGGCGCGGGCCTATACGCGCCGGCAGCGATGGCGCTTAGCGCATCGAACTCATGAGCTTCGCTTGCCATCGCCTGCACCTTACTTCCCATCGGACAACGAACGCGGCTTAGATAGCTCCGTCCTTGAGCATCCGGGACAGCGATTCGAGTTCGTCCTTCAGCACGCCGTCTTGCTGCTTTAGGCCTTCGATCTTCCGGATGGCGTGAAGCACGGTGGTGTGGTCCCTGCCGCCGAAGCGCCGGCCGATCTCGGGCAGCGAGCGCGAGGTCAGCGTTTTCGCGAGATACATGCCGATCTGCCGCGGCCGCACGATGGATTGATTGCGCCGGCTGGAGAGCAGATCGCCGCGCTGCACGCCATAATGCTTGGCGACAATGCGGAGGATGTCGTCGATCTTGACGCGCTTCGGTTCTTTCGACCGGATGAGATCGCCGATGGTATTTTCGGCCGCGTCGCAAGTTACCTTTTCGCCGGTGAGCTGATAGGCGGCGTGCAGGCGGGTGATGGCGCCCTCAAGCTCCCTGCCGTTTTCGGTTAGCTGGGTGGCCAGGTAATCGAGGACATCGGCCGGAACCTCGAAGCCTGGTGAAACGGCGAATTTCTCCGTCGCCCGCTTCTCAAGGATTTTCAGCCGCAGCTCATAATCGAGTGGCGCCAGTTCCGCGACCAAGCCGCCGGAAAGCCGGGAGCGCATCCTTGCGTCGAAGCTTTCGAGCAGAAGCGGAGCGCAGTCCGCGGCGACGACCACCTGCTTGCCGCCATCGATCAGCGAATTGAGCGTGTGGCAGAACTCCTGCTGGAAGGTCTTGCCCTGCAGGAACTCCATATCGTCGATCAGGAGAAGATCGATCGTGCGGAGTTTTTCCTTGAAGGCCGGCCCTTCGCGGGTTTGCAGCGCGTCGGCAAAGCTGTACATGAACCGCTCCGCGGTGAGGTACAGCACTTTTGCCCCCGGATTGCGGCTCTTCACCTCCCAGGCGATCGCGTGCAGAAGATGGGTCTTGCCCATTCCGACCCGCGCGTGGATGTAGAGTGGGTTATACCTCAAGGGCTGATCGGGCGTGCTTTCGGCAACCTGCAAGGCCGCTGCGTGTGCAAGCCGGTTAGGGGCGCCGACGACGAAGGACTGGAACGTGTAGCGCGCGTCGAGCGGCGAGCCTTCAAAGCCGTCAAGGCCGGTTCTTCCGTCCCGTGTGGACTGCGGGACGACACGAAGCGGTATCGGAGTGGCAGGGGTGGGCAGCGGCCTCGGGGCAGCGGCCTCTCGCGTCACGGGCGCGGCCTTCAACTTTTCAACCGCCGCCAAATGAGGCTGACGCACCCGGAATTCCAGCTTGTTTGCGCCCGAAAGTTCGGTGCCGCAGCAGGCGAGCAGCTTGTCTGAATAGTGGGACAGCAGCCAATTGCGCAAAAACTTGGTTGGAACAGAAACGTGAACCACGCGGCCGTCGTAGGCCTCAAGCTCAACCCGTCCGAACCAGCTCGTGAACACGTCGTCACCAAGCTCAGCCCGCAAACGGCTCTGAATACGCCGCCATTTATACTCAATCGAAGATGTCGAGAGATCCAAAGCTTCCATAATAATATACCTCGCCGCCCAAATGGGCGTTCATCGGAAGGGGGCAAATTTAGGGGTCTTAGGCTGCTATGGGCAGACCGGCCGGGGAATCGGCTGGGGCAATTTCCTGTGAGGCAACAGTGTCTTGCGGCAGCACTGGAGCAAGCAAACCCTTGCGGGGCCGATCCGCGGACGGGTTAGACATCAGGATTGAGGGCCTGACGGCGTTGTGAGGCTTCACTCCCCGCGGGGCGGAGAAGAATCCTTCAACGATATCCGACGCCAAGTGCTGCCGTTCGCGCGATTCCAGATAGGCCTTCCAGGGAATGGCCTGGGAAGCGTCGGCGCCTAGACCCTCGCTAGTGCGAGAAAGGAGCTTTTGAGCACGCTGGAATAGAGCAGGCCTAACTGGCGGCTGTTTCCAAGCATAGGAACATATAAATTGCGGCGTGATCGCCGTGCATTCGCTTTGCATCCACTTATCCTCCTGCCCAATGCGTAACGGACAGAAAGTGCGACGGACACCAAGACACAATGGGGCACGCGCACCGACTCTCCGTCGCCTGATTACAGACAGAGGGTCACGTTAGGGGCGGCCACCCCACAAAATGACCCCGGTACGCATTACACAGAAAACTTATCAGGAGGGGATTGACCCCCGTTCGGAAGACTTACAATACAAAACCAAGCGGCGGCGCGCAAGCCCGCGTGGAGCGCGGAAGGTGTGGCGGAGTTTGGGTGGAGCAGTTGGACTTGACTGCTGAAACGCTGCCAAGCCTTTGAGAGTCTTAATGAATTGTTAACGTTTTAGCCTAAAGTCGATTTCGCGTTTGGGTTGTGTATTTTTATTGACACCCGTCAGGCTTCCGGTTGCGGAGCTAGGGAAGCGCTGACGGTGCCGTGCATTAAATTACTGAAAATATGATGCTTTTTCTGCGATGCCACTTGCGTCAGCTTTCGGCGTGAAAGCAAGCTGGTGCAAATTGGCATCAGCAATGGTGAATTTAGGCCGCAGCGCTGAGTGCCTTGATACGCGCGGACAGGCGGGAGATTTTCCGGGACGCCGTATTCTTATGGATGATGCCTTTCGAGGCCGAGCGCTGGATTTCGGGTTGCGCCTCGCGGAGTGCCAGATTCGCGGCTTCCTTGTTGCCCGAGGCGATGGCCTCTTCAACCTTGCGGACGAAGGTCTTCAGGCGGCTGCGGCGGGCTTTGTTGACCTCTGTGCGGCGCACCGTTTGGCGGGCTGCCTTTTTTGCCGATTTGGTATTTGCCATGTCATACTATCCTTCGCGGGCGGCGGCCCGCGCGTAAAGAGCCGATGCTGGGGGAAAAAGATCCTATTCAGGCCGCCATTGGCAGCCGGTCTGCGATTGCATATACATTTGATGCGTTTGAGCGTCAATCTTGGCGGCGGCCGGCAGCACAAACCCCTGGGGGACAATAATGCTAGCGCCCGCTGTCGAAGGGCAAAAGAGCCTGAAAAAGCGCGGTTTCCGGTGAGTGGGGCTGAGACGCCGACGCATCCTGGCTCTGCAAATTCTTGAGCGTCACGAAAAGCAGCCCCAAGCAGATCAGAAAAATGTAGAACAGCCCCACCGTGCCAGTCAGCTCGGAGATGCCGCCGCGATTCTCCTCGTCACGTTCCCATTTAAACCTGTAGGCCACGCGCCCCCCCTTCTCCGGCGGAAATGCAAACTGTGCATTAGACTAAAGTGTAGTCAAAATGCGAGCTAGCCGCAAGGCTTGCGTTTTACCAGCCCGCTACTCGGTTGTGTTGCGCGGATCGGGCGGCGGCGAGGCGAAAGCGCCGGTTCCACGCCAAAGCCGGCCATAGGCCGCCCATTTGCGCTCGTCCGTGGTGAAGGAGGCGTAGATCGCCACGCCGCGGAACCCCGTGCCCGGCTTGGTACCCCGCAAGCCCGCCAGAATGCCTTTGAGGCTGTGCTCGATCGTCTCCACATCGGGGCGGTGATAGTCTTTATCGTCGTCGTAAGCTGGAACGCCCATCAGCCACTCGCAGCCTTTTGCCTCCGGCGGGGGCAGCGCCCTGGCGAGCTGGCGCGTCCAGGTGGAAACCAGGGTCTCGTAGTCCGGAGCCGACGTTAGCCCCGTATCGTAGGCCATGACCGCAAGCTCGCCCGCGATAGAGCAGACCTCGCGCATGAAGGGCAGGTCCCAATGGGTATCGCGGTCCGATTCGGCATTTTCCGGCGGCGGATAGGCTGCCACCGATAGCGTGCGGTCGCCGATGGCGGCCTTGACCTCGCGAAGCAGCGCGAGATAGGCGGCGGTTCCGGTGGGCAGAGGCTCGACATTAAGTTGTATCCCGTCCGCGCCGAGCGCCACCAGGCGGCGTGCATGCTCCGCGAAGGCCCGGCGCTGCGCCGTATCGTCGAGATGCACGTCTTGGCCGAGATTGCCGCCGCTCCAGGGGATCACGCGGATTTCGGGCGCGATCCGGTGGATCTCCGTCAGGAACGCACCCGCGCGCTCCGGCACATAGCGGACGTGACCGGCCTTCGACCGCCAGCCCGGCCAGCCTTCGCCATCCATCGGCCCCAGAAATGGATAGATGCGCCGGATGCCGCGCTCGCGCAGGCTCGCCACAAGGTGTGCGATTTCCTCGCTGCTTGGCGCCTCGTGCAGCCAGTGCCTGCGCATCCAGAGCGCATTGTCACCCTTGTCGAAAAGGGCGGGCTTCCGCCCGGCGGCATGGGCGCCAGCGGCGAGGACGATCGCGGCGAGGACGCAAAAAGCATAAACTATTCGGCTCATTCAATTTCTCCGGAACGGCGCCTGGGGAGCGCGGGACACACCGCGCGAAAATCGGCCAAGCGGCGCGAAAGGTTTGTTATCCTGTTGCGGGTAAGGTTAAAACCATTCAGAGCGTCGAATTTGCCCAAAGATGCGATACACCTGACTTAGCCGTGAGGGCGGCGGCGTTTGTTAAGATGCGGGTTGTTCGTGGATGCGGGTTGTTCGAGGCCGGAAGCGGCCGTGTTAGTGGTTTTGCGAGTAAAAAAATGTGCACGATTCTGCTTGCCGAAGATGACGATTCCATGCGCCGGTTCCTCGCCCGGGCCCTTGAGCGCGCTGGCTACGACGTTGTCTCCTACGGTAATGGCGCCGAGGCTTTCGAGGGGCTGAAAGAGAAGCCCATAACGCTCCTTCTCACCGATATCGTGATGCCCGAAATGGACGGCATCGAGCTCGCCAAGAGGGCGTCCGAGCTCCAGCCGGGTATGAAGATCATGTTCATCACGGGGTTCGCCGCGGTGGCCTTGCAGGAATATCCCGAGGCGCCGAGGCAGTCGCGGATTCTTTCGAAGCCTATCCATCTCAAGGATTTGGTCCGCGAGGTGGACAGGATGCTGGCGGCTTAAGACCTGCATAGCGGCTAGAACCTCCCTTCGTCTCTCCACGGTTGCGCGCGGCTGCGCGGGCGGGCTACGTTCGAGGCCCGTGCGCCGGGGCGATTCCGGCGCCGTTTGTCGCGAAACGCCGCTGGCAGGAGACTCAGATGATTGGACGCTTGAACCATGTCGCTATCGCCGTGAAGGATATGGCCGCCGCGGCCGCCGTTTATCGCGATGCGCTGGGGGCCAGCGTCTCCGAGGCGGTGCCGCAACCGGACCATGGCGTCTCCACAATCTTCATCACCCTGCCGAACACCAAAATCGAGCTGCTCGAACCGCTTGGGGCGGACTCCCCCATCGCGAAATTCCTGGAACGGAACCCGGACGGCGCCGTCCACCACATCTGCTACGAGGTTGACGACATCCTCGCCGCCCGCGACCGCCTCGTTGCCAAAGGCGCCCGCGTGCTGGGCGGGGGCGAGCCCAAGATCGGCGCCCACGGCAAGCCCGTGCTGTTCCTGCACCCGAAGGATTTTTGCGGCACGCTCGTCGAGCTGGAGCAGGCGTAACCGGATCCGGTTCATTGCTTCGCTACCCGTGCATGATCGTTGGGCAAATTGGGGCGGGGGAGACGGTAGACTCCATGCTCGCCGGCTATCCGTATCTTGAAAGAGAAGATATAATTCAGGTGCTCCGCTATGCGGCTGAGCCGGAGAAGGCAACCGGGCAGAGGCCATGAACCATCCACGTATCAAACGCGATCCCGAAATCATGGAAGGCAAGCCCGTTGTCGCGGGCACCCGGATTACGGTGGAGCACATCCCGCGCTGTCTTGCGGCGGGCGAAAGCGAGGCTGAGATCGTCGCGGATTACCCGCCGTTGACCCTGGAAGATATTCGCGCGGCTCCAGGCTAGGCTGCCGATTTTTTGGAGCATGAAAGTATGATACACTCCTCGTAATTCCGCGATTGCAGGACATGAAGTCATGAAGGAATTCGATAGGATCACGCAAAACCCGGCTGTTATGGGCGGCAAGCCTTGCATTCGCGGCATGCGGGTAACGGTTGGCATGATCGTTGGCCAAATCGCGGCGGGTCACACAATCGATGAGATGCTTGCCGGCTACCCGTATCTTGAGCGCGAAGACATTGTGCAAGCGCTGCGCTACGCGGCTTGGCGCGCGAGCGAGCGCGAAATCGTTCTTGCTGAGGCATGAAACTGCTGATCGACATGAATTTGTGGCCCGGCTGGGTGCAATTTCTTGCTCGCTCCGGCATCGAGGCTGAGCATTGGTCCTAAATCGGCCATGCGTCTGCGGGAGACACCGAAATTGCCGTTTATGCGCGCGAGCACGGCTTTGTCATTCTTACGCAGGATACCGATTTCGGTACCATCCTGGCGATCACCCAAGAAACGAAGCCGAGCGTGGTTCAAATCAGGTCCGATGACGCCGCTCCGGAAGCGATAGGAACAAGGGTCGTTCACGCTTTGAAGCAAATGCAGTCTGAGCTGGAGGCCGGGGCAATTCTTACCATCGACGTGAGCCGCTCCCGGTTGCGCCTGCTTCCTTTCGAGTAGCACTAGTATTCGTAAGTAAATGTAATTGTCATTGAAGCCCATCGCGCAAGGTTTTCATCGGCAGATAAAGCGTTTGCGCGTTTGCGCCAAACGGAACGAACTGAAGCTTTTCATAGAAAGCTTTCGCCCTCTCGTCCAGCGCATGAACAAGCAAGGCTCTCGCGCCTATAATTTGCGCCGCGCGGACAGTTCTTTTGATCGCGTCGCTCAGCAGCGCGCGCCCCAATCCTTGCCCCGCCTCGGTTTTATCCACCGCAAGCCGGGCCAATACGATCACCGGAACCGGATCGGGGCTGTTCTGGCGCAAGGATCTCGGAGCGTCGATGTGATGCACCGCTCCAGCCGCCAGGGCAAAATAAGCAACAACCTTTTTCGTGCCCCGGCACACCACGTAAGTTCTAGCCGTATCGGTTTCCGACGCCTTCCACGCCCACTTTCTGAGCCAATCGTTCAGCGCGGCGCGGTCGCTATCGAAAAGCGTGAGATCATGGGTCTGCTTGAGCGGCGTGGGGCTTGTGAGCCGCGCACGCCGCGGTTCGAGCGCCGTCACCGCTCCCATGGCGCTTTGTGCGCCAGCAATTCTTTAAGCGCCGCATTGGGCGCGGGCGGATTGTCCAAAGCCCCCATGAACGCATCCCAATCGGGCTTTTCGAGCACGAAAAGCGTTTGATTCAGCAGGACATCGGTTGCGCGTTCCCGTGCGCTCATCAGCATGAAGTCGGTTCTGGTCTGGCCCGATAGCCCGGCCGCACGGTCGATCAGGTCGCGCGTGGGCCGGTCGATCCGCAGGTTGAGCGATTCCTTTATTTTCGGCGCCGTGGGCTTGGAGGCACGGCGGCGCTTAGGCTTCGGAACGCCTAAACCTTCAGCAGCCGAGGGCATGGCACACCTCTAATCCTGTTGCTCTTAAGACGGAGAGAGTGAGCCGGCGTGCTTACATTGTCAATACGCGCAAACATGCGCGCATTAATAATTGTAACCTCAACGTACATACACATCTCAGTGTGGATCGCGAGCTAATCGCGCGACAGCTGCCCGCACGCCGTCCATCACCTCTTCAGCCTCAAGCTGGAGGCTGGCCTGCGCCAGGATTTCCTCCACCCCCGCGCCGCGCACCTGCTCGATGCGCACATCGGTCAGCACCGGGATCGAGAACGGCGACGGCCTATCCAGCGGCATGAACAGAACGCGGTCCTGGAAGCGTGTGAGCAGCTCCGACAGCCGCTTCAGGTCGAGCAATTCGCGCTCGGCGTCGCGCCGCGTCACGGCCAGCAGGATGTGGTCCGGCTCGTGCCGCCGCAGCACGTCGTAGATGAGATCGGTCGAGACGGTCATCTGCCGCATGGTCTTGCGCGCGGTGTGGTACTGCTGCTCGACGAGACCGGTCACGGTCGCGACGTGCCGGAACGAGCGCTTCAGCATGCGGCTGTCGAGTATCCATTCCTCAAGCTCGCCGCCCAGGATATCGGGGTCCAGGAACCTCGCAATATGAGCGCGGTCAATGGCGCAGAGCCCCGTAATCGCCAGCCCGTAATCGGTGAGCTGAAAGCTGAGCGGTTTGAGGCCCAGATGCTCCATGCGCCGCGTGATGAGCATGCCGAGCGTCTGGTTCGCCTTGCGGCCGGCGAAGGTGTAGAAAAGGGTGTGATAGCGGCGTTCGCGGAAGTGCTCGACCAGAAGCCGGTCCGGGGCTGGGATGGCTGAAAAACGCGCCTGTAGATCCAGCCATTCGCGCACATCGTCCGGGAGTTGCCGCCATTCGGCGGGCTGGGCCAGCAGCTCGCGGACGCCATCGGCGAGGAAGGTCGAAAGCGGCATCTGCCCGCCGGAATAGGCCGGAATTTTCGGCTCGCCGCCGGGCGCGGGCCTCGCCTCCACGATCATATCGCGGATGCCCGCGAAGGAAAGCACCTCGCCCGCGAAGAAAAACGTGTCGCCCGGCGTCAGACCTTGCGCGAAATACTCCTCGACCTCGCCGAGGATGCGGCCGCCGCGGCCAATGCCTCCGGCGCTGCCAATGCCTCCGGCGCTGCCGGTGCCCCCGGCGCTGCCGGCGATGCGCTTCACCTTAAGCCGCGCGGTCTCCACGATGACGCCGATGTTCTGCCGGTGACGCCGGACCGTTGCCGCGTTGGCGATGCGGTAGCGCCCGTCCGGCAGCGGCACGAGGCGCCTATAGCGGTCGTAGCCGCGCAGAACATAGCCGCCGTCGATGGCGAATTGGAACAGGCGGTCGAAGGTGGCGCGATCCAGGGCGGCGTAGGGCAGGGCAGTGCGGATTTCCTCGAACAACGTATCGGGATGCACAGGCTCGCAGCAGGCGCAGCTCAAAATGTGCTGCGCCACCACATCGAGCGAGCCGGGGCTTGGCGGCTCGCCGTCGAGCTGGCCGTGCTCGATGGCGGTGAGTGCCGCCTGGCATTCCAGCGCCTCGAAGCGGTTCGCCGGCACGAGAAACGCGCGGCTCGGAACGTCCAGGCGGTGGTTCGAGCGGCCAACCCGCTGCAGCAGCCGGCTGACGCCTTTCGGCGCCGCCACCTGGATCACCAGATCCACGTCGCCCCAATCGATGCCAAGCTCCAGAGCAGCCGTCGCCACCACGCTGCGGATTTTCCCCGCCGCCATCATGGCTTCGGTGCGCCGCCGGAGTTCGCGGTCGAGCGAGCCGTGATAGAGCGCGATGGGCAGGTTATCCTCGTTCGCGTCCCACAGCATTTGCAGCATCAGCTCGGCTTGCGCGCGCGTGTTCACGAAGACGATGGAGGTGCCGGCCTTGCGGATCGCCTCGTAGATCGCCGGTACTGCGTAGCGGGCCATGAAGCCGCCATAGGGGATGCTCGCGTCTTCGGGCACCAGGATGCGGATATCGGGCTTGGATCGCAGCCCGGATTGCAGCACGCTTGCGGGCGCGCCCGTTGGGCCAAGCCAGGCTGCTAGCGCCGCGGGATCGGCGACCGTGGCGGAAAGTCCGGTGCGTATGGCTTGCGGTGCAAGTGCGGAAAGCCGCGATAGTGCCAGCGCCGTGAAATCGCCGCGCTTGCTGGCGGCGAAGCTGTGCACCTCGTCAACGATCACCGCGCGCAAGCCGGAGAACAGCGCCGACGCGTCAGACGCCGAGAGCATCAGCATCAGGCTTTCCGGCGTGGTGAGGAACACGTTGGGGGGGCTGCGGCGCTGGCGGGCGCGCTTGGGCTGTGGCGTGTCACCCGTGCGGCTTTCGACCGTCACGCCGAGCCCCATTTCCGCGATGGGCCGCATCAAATTGCGCTCGATGTCGTTGGTGAGCGCCTTCAGCGGGGAGATGTAAAGCGTATGGATGCCCTTGGCGCGCGTCTCATGAATATCGATGAGAGATGGCAGAAACCCCGACAGCGTTTTGCCGCCCCCAGTCGGCGCAATCAAAAGCGTCGATTGCCGCGCCTGGAACGCCTCCACCATCGCCCGCTGATAGGGATGCGCCCGCCAGCCGCGCGCGGCGAACCAGGCTTCCACGTGAGGAGGCAGGTTCGGGCGCAAATCTCGAAGGGGACGTGGCGTTGCCATGGCTGCCGGTGATGTAAGCGATTGCGGCGTCTCCCGCTAGCTCCGGCAACTCAATCCGCCAAGCTGGGTGGTTCCCGCTGTCATCCCGTGCGCACAGCGGTACGTAGTGCCGCCGTGCGGACACGGGATCTTAAGAGGCGCGGCGCTTGTAAAGATCCCGTGTCCGCAGAGTACCGCTTCGCGCTGCACTGCGCACGGGGTGACGCAATCGGCCGGATGCGGTAGTAGATTGTGCGGTATGATACATCCGCGCGAATGGATGGAAGTCCGCCCCGGGGGGCTTTACTGCAAGCCGGGCGGCTTTTTCATCGACCCAACCCGGCGAGTTCCCGTGGCCGTGATAACGCACGGTCATTCGGACCACGCGCGCGCGGGCCATGCGAAGGCGATTGCAACGCCGGACACGCTTGCGATCATGGCCTGCCGCTATGGCGAGCGCTTCGCGGGCGAGCAGGTTGGGTTGCCTTACGGCCAAGCCATTCATTTGGGCGATGCCCGCGTCACGCTGCACCCGGCGGGCCACATTCTAGGCTCGGCGCAGGTCCTGATCGAATATGGCGGCGCGCGCATCGTCATTTCCGGCGATTACAAGCGCACGCCCGACCCCACCGCGCGCGAGTTCGAGCCCATCGCCTGCGATGTGTTCGTAACCGAGGCCACCTTCGGCCTTCCGGTGTTTTGCCACCCCGATCCACGCCACGAGATCGAAAAGCTGCTCGCCTCGCTCGCCGTTTTTCCCGAGAGCTGCCACACGGTAGGGTGCTATGCCCTTGGCAAGACGCAGCGGCTGATGGCTGAACTCCGGCGCGCCGGCTATGACAAACCCATCTACCTTCATGGCGCGCTGATACCGCTCACGCGGCTCTACGAAGAACGCGGCGTGGCCCTGGGCCCCTATGCGCCTGTAACCCCGGACAATTGCAAAGCCCTAGCCGGGGAAATCGTGCTGTGCCCGCCTTCCGCGCCGGCCGGCAGTTGGCTGGAAGCGCTCCCCGACGTGATCGGAGCCGCCGCTTCCGGCTGGTTGCAGATCCGCGCCCGCGCCAGGCAGCAGGGCGTCGAGCTGCCGCTGGTCATCTCCGACCACTGCGATTGGTCCCAGCTTATCGAAACCATCCACGAAACTGGCGCGGGCGAAGTCTGGGCCGGGCATGGGCGCGAAGAGGCGCTTGTCCATTATTGCCGGAAAGCGGGGCTCGCGGCGTGCGCGCTGTCGCTGCTTCGCTCCGAAAACGGCGAAAGCGGACAAGGCTGAACCGATTCGCATTTTGTTGCAAGCGAGCAACAGATCCTTCGCTAGAATCGGCTGCAGAAGGGTTCCGGTGCAATTGTGGGTTGCGGTTAAGGCTTTATACAAATACACAACCATAAGTGGTGCCTTGGTTGCGTATGTTTGTTCTGCGTCTTCAGTTCCTGGCAAATTTCCGATTGGAGAGTAGATTATGAAGAGTGAGTACTTAGGAGCAGTCCGCATGCCGCTCGTGGCGGCTTTTGCAGTGGCTGCGTTTTCCGCGCAAGCCGCGGACATGTACGTTCCTGGCGCTAGTGTCAAAGACGGCCCAATGTACGATGCGGTTCCCAGCTGGAGCGGCTTCTATGCCGGTGTCAACGGCGGGTATGCCTGGGGTGCGGTGTCCTCCCGGCTCAACGCTTCGGCCACCGATATCACCGTCGCAACCGCCCAAGCGGTTTCGTCCAAGCTTTGGACCGATGGCGGCTTCGGCGGCGGTCAGCTTGGCTATAACCTGCAGCGGGATCGCTTCGTGTTGGGCGTCGAGGCCGATATCCAAGGGGGGAGCATCGCCGGACGCACCCATTCGGAAGCCGTTAGCAGCAACATTACCACCGATGCTTGGGCGAGAAGCACCCTCGACTGGTTCGGTACTGTGCGCGGCAGGGCCGGGTATGCCTATGGCGGATCGCTGGTTTATGCCACGGGTGGCTTCGCGTTCGGCGGCACAAGGGATTCGCTCAGTCAGTCGGTTGACTCCGGGGCCGCGATTAATTCGGCTAGCGCGAACGCAACTCTGACCGGCTATGTGGCTGGCGGCGGCGTTGAAACCGCTCTTACGCCTTCCTGGTCGGTCAAGGCCGAATATCAATACATCAATCTCGGCAGCACCAATCTTTCAACCGCTAATGACGGTATTGCCTACACCCCCTGCGGAGTGACCACCTGCACCGGTAACGGCGACGCTTCGGCGAAATTCGATCACATCTACCATACGGTTCGCCTCGGCCTGAACTACAAGATCAACCAGCCCTATGAAGCTCTGAAATAGTGGCCGGTTTCGTGCAGGTGTGACAGCCGCTTCTTGGCTGTCACGTGCCCCGGCAAATCGCCCATGCCGGGGCATCCCATTTTGCGTGGCACGCCTTTGGCGGAGCCGCTTAAACGAAAAGCTTGCCGCGTGCGACGAGGCAGGCGAAACCGCCGATCCGCACGCGCTTCAATCGCCGGCCGGCTATTTCGATCTCAAGCTTGATCTCGCCGGGCCTGCCCATTTCGATCCCCTGCTCGATGGTGAATTCCGAAGTGCCCTCGGGCAGTTGATCGAACCGGTGCAGCACTGCAGAAAAGGCCGCGGCCGCCGATCCAGTAGCAGGGTCCTCCGGAACGCCCACGTTTGGCGCGAACATGCGCGCATGGAAGCTGGCGGAATGCTGGACGGTTTCGCGGCAATAGACGAAGACCTTGCCGTTTGCGCCGTGAAAAGCCTCATCCCAATGCGCGGCCACGATTTGCGCGCGCCCGATCACATCCAGATCGCGCACAGGCACGAACGCAAACGGCATGCCCGCACCGTATTGCGACGAGCGGTGATTTTCAAAGCCAATCTCTTGCGGTGCAAGCCCCAGTGCGGCGGCAATGCGGTCGTCGTGCGCGGGCGCGCCGGATAGCTCCGGCAATTTCGGCAAATCGAATTCGGCATATGGCGCCTGCCCCCTCCTGCCCACGACGCCAACGCGGACGCTGCCGATGCCCTCCTCCAGAACGATGAGCGCATCGCAATCGGCCGCGGCGCCCGAAATCCTGTCTTCCGCGAGTTGGATGGCTGCCCCGACCGTCGGATGGCCCGCGAACTGAAGCTCGGTGAAGGGCGTAAAGATGCGGATATAGGCTGTGTGGGCGGGGAGGCGCGCGGGCAGCACGAATACGGTTTCGGAAAGGTTGAACTCGCGAGCGATGGCCTGCATTTCCTCAGGCGTCAGCCCGCCGGCATCGAGAACGACGGCAAGCGGGTTCCCGGCGAGGGGCTTGGCGGTGAACACATCCCAAATCGCATATCGCCTTTCCATGGCCGTCCTTGCTGTTGATCGCGCCGCCTGAGTGGAACGCACAATAATCTATTCGCGGCGGTTACGCACCGGAATTAGCAGGAAAGACAACCAGAAGTAGAATACGTTATATTAAGGCAACCGAAGATAGTGTGATGAGTTTGTATCGCTTTATGCTTTGGGTAAAACTGTTGCAGTTATGTCAACATGACAATACGCCGCAGAAGACGGGTATGGGACTACTAAGCGATTGCTATAAAAGGAATTTTGGAGTGAGGCTGGAACACCGGGGCCGCCCATCCCGCTGCTTTGGCGTTCTATTGCACTGGCTGCGAAAGCTAAGTACGATCCACCAATGACATACCGGCGCTGTCTGGCCTGGCTGCGCGGGTGGGGGCTTATAGGCACGAGCTCAAACGATTAGATGGGGACTGAGGGATGAAGTTAGTATCCGGCATTCTGGGCATGACGCTGGCAAGCGCCGTGGCTATCGTTTCCGCGAATGCGGCCGACATGTATGTACCTGGCCCGGCTAGCTATAAGGATGGGCCTGTGGCGGCTCCTCTTTGGAATGGCGCTTATGTGGGCATCAACGGCGGCTACGCTTGGGGCAATGACTCGAGCCTCAGTGTATCAACTGACCCGTGCGCACCGACGTCGTCTTGCCCGACAACTACCAAGCATAGCTTTGCGCCAGACGGCGGGTTTGGCGGCGGCCAGATCGGCTATAATTGGCAACCCCGTGGCCAGGGTGGATTCAAAGACGGGCCGGCTGCAGGCAATCTCGTTTTCGGTATCGAAGCGGATATCCAAGGTGCCGATATTAGTGGCTCGGAGACCGTCGGGGCCGCCACGGCGAAAACGAACCTCGATTGGTTCGGCACGGTTCGCGGGCGTGTTGGCTACGCCGTCGGCGCGGCCCTGCTCTATGGAACGGGCGGCGTTGCCTTTGGCGGGGTTCAGGATAAGCTAACGGCAGGCGGGGCAACGAAATCGCACGATGCAACCGATACCGGTTATGCAGCTGGCGGCGGCATAGAATATGCTTTCGCTCCTTCCTGGTCTGGCAAGGCTGAATACCAATACATCAATCTAGGCAACGACACCGTGACCAGCGGCACAGACAGCGCGAAGTTCGATCACGAGTACAACACCGTTCGCCTCGGGCTGAACTATCACATTCTTCCGGGCTATGAGCCTCTCAAGTAGGCTTCGTCGATTCAGCTTCGAAAGCGGCGCCTCCGGGCGCCGTTTTTGTTTCGGCGGGGGAGGAAGCGCCCGCGAAGGCCCTCGCTCGCGCCATTAGCTGCCGGGTTCCCGAAAGCCGTGCTCTTCCTCTTCCGGCTCCGCCACGCCGTGAGCCACGAGCGCAATGGCGAGCAGATCCACACGGACTGCCCCGGCATCGAGAAGTGCAGCGGCGCAGGCATTTGCCGTGGAGCCGGTCGTCATCACGTCGTCGATGAGGACGATCTTCTTCCCAAGCACCGATTTCCGGCCTTTCGCGCTCACGCCGAAGGCTTTCGCCACGTTTTCCAGGCGCGCCTCCTGGTTCAGCCCGACCTGCGTCTCCGTCCGCCGGGTCCGCTGCAAAGCCATAACGTTGGCCGGAACGCCAGCGGCCCGGCTTATCCCTTTGGCAAGCAGCGCGGACTGGTTGAAGCGCCGTTGCAGCAAACGCAGCCGGTGCAGCGGCACTGGCACCAGCAGGTCCGCATCGTCCAAAAGCTCGCGCCCCGCCTCGCGCATGAGTCTCACGAACAGCGGCACTGGCTCGTGTTTGTCCTCGAACTTGAAGCGGACGATGAGCCGGCGCATGATCCCGCTGTAATGCGCGGCGGCTCTCGCCCGCGAAAAAACCGGCGGGTTCGCCGCCGCCTGCACTGAGATATGCGGGCCGCTGCCCTCATATCCGGGGAGTGGAATGCCGAGCCGGTCGCAGAGCGGGGGCGTGATGAGATGCAGGCTGCTCCAGCATTTCGGGCAAAGCAGGTTATGGTGCGTTATCAGCGTTCCGCAGGAGACGCAAACGGCGGGGAGAATAAGGTCCGCGGAGTAGCGCAAACTCGATGCGGCCAAGCTGATTATACGCCGTAACATTTGTGACTTTGCGACGAATGAGTTTATTCCATCTCAAACTAAGCGAAGGCGAAAGCGTTGACGAGTCCGAACATCTTCGACCGCCGGCATATCCGCCGGAATTTGGAGCGCGCAGGCCCGGCTGCGAAAGCTACGGATTTCCTGGTCCGGCACGCGGCGGAGGAACTCGCAGGCCGGCTCGCGGGGATAAAGCGCGGCTTCGAACTCGCCGTGGATATCGGCTCGCACCACGGGGTCATGGCGCGCCTGCTGAGCGAAAGCATCGATGGGGTGAGGGCGGTTTCGCTGAGCGGGGCCTTGGCCCTTGCGGAGGCTTGTCCCGGACCTCGGGCAGTGGCAAGCGAGGAGGCGCTGCCGCTCAAGGATGGGGCGATCGGCCTCATCACCTCGGTGCTGTCGCTGCAGCTTGTCAACGACCTGCCCGGCGCGCTCATCCAAATCCGCCGCGCCCTTAAGCCCGATGGCCTGTTCCTCGGCGCGCTGCTTGGCGGCGACAGCCTCATCGAGCTGCGGCAAGCGTTCATGCTGGCGGAAATGGAAACGGCGGGCGGCGTTTCCCCGCGCGTGTTCCCGGCGGCGGATGTGCGCGACTTGGGCGGGCTGTTGATGCGCGCGGGCTTCGCGTTACCCGTGGCCGACTCCGAGAGGCTGACGGTAACCTACGCGGACCCGCTTGCCCTGATGCGGGAGCTGAAAGCCATGGGTGCTTCCAATCCGCTCGCCGCGCGGTCCAGGAAGCCGCTCCGGCGGGACACGCTCGCCCGTGCCGCCGTCCTCTATGCGGAGCGTTTCGGCGAGCCGGATGGCAGGGTGCGCGCGACGTTCGAGATTCTCTATCTTTGCGGATGGGCGCCGCATGAGAGCCAGCAAAAGCCCTTGAAACCTGGTTCGGCCGCGGCGCGGCTTGCCGATGCGCTCGGAACGAGAGAGCTTCCGGCAGGGGATAAGGCGGGCTTTCAGGGCGGCGGAAGCTAATGCGAGCGGGCACATGCTATGGCTGAGGGGCGAGGCATAGCCATAGGGCAACACCCCTCACCCTGTCCCTCTCCCCATGGGAGAGGGGACGCCCTCACAACCGCTGCGAGCGGAATCCCTCTCCCATTGGGAGAGGGCTGGGGTGAGGGGTGATGCGCGCCGTATGGCTCGCCGGCTCCGATACAAGTCTGGGCGGTTTGGAGCGGGTGAAGGGAATCGAACCCTCGTATTCAGCTTGGAAGGCTGCTGCTCTACCATTGAGCTACACCCGCGCGAGACCTACATTAGCAACATCGCGGCGGCGCTCAACGAAAAAAGTGTTAGAGCGGTTTTCCACCGCTTGTGAAATCGGGTCTTGACATTTGCAATTTTGTTTTGCGTTGCAGCGAAAAAGCGCTTGGCATCGCGCCCTTTGCCATGATAGCTATCAATCCCCTACTACTGGTCAATAGCGTAAGCGGGCAGGAGCAGTTTGTGGATGTCAATCCAGCGGCTGGGCTGCCAGCTCATTACCGGTTAGAGGAGGAGTGTAGCTCAATCGGCTAGAGCACCGGTCTCCAAAACCGGGGGTTGGGGGTTCGAGTCCCTCCACTCCTGCCACTTCAAGCGGCAGGAAATAAGGAATAATCGGGCAAAAAAGCCTAGAGGCTCATAGAGAATTCATAGCGCGGGCTAAGTGGCTTCGCGCTGGCGTAGGAAAGAAATGGCAAACAGCAGTCCCTTCGAGTTTTTGCAGCAGGTCCGGGCCGAGGCCTCGAAAGTCGTATGGCCGTCCCGCCGCGAGACGATGGTGACGACCATGATGGTCGTGGCGATGGCTGTGTTCGCTTCGCTGTTCTTTTTGCTGTCGGATCAGGTTATCAGCCGTCTCGTCGGCCTAATTTTAAGCCTCGGGCACTAGCCTTTTAAATTAAAACTTAACCAAAAAGCAGCAAGACTGATGGCAAAGCGCTGGTATATCGTTCACGCCTATTCCAACTTCGAAAAAAAGGTGGCGGACAATATCCGTGAACGCGCGGCCGCGGCGGGCCTCGATGAGTGCTTCGAGGACGTCGTCGTGCCGATGGAAGAGGTTGTCGAGGTGCGGCGCGGCAGGAAAGTCGCGACGGAGCGGAAGTTCTTTCCGGGTTATGTCCTTGTGAAGATGGACATGAACGACAGAGCTTTTCTGCTCATCAAGAATACGCCCAAGGTCACCGGGTTTCTTGGCGCGGATAACAAGCCGCAGCCGATATCGGACGCCGAGGCTCAGCGTATTATCAATCAGGTGAAGGAGGGGGTGGACCGGCCGAAGCCGTCCATCAGCTTCGAAATTGGAGAGCAGGTGCGCGTTGCGGATGGGCCGTTTGCTTCGTTCAACGGCCACGTCGAGGAAGTCGACGAGGAACGCGCGCGGCTCAAGGTAGCGGTTTCCATCTTCGGCCGGGCAACCCCGGTCGAGCTGGAGTATGCCCAGGTCGAGAAGATTTAGCGCGGGCAGCGCTAGGCGTCTTGGCTTGGCATTTCGTTGTGGAAGGTTCGCGTTTGCTAGCCAGGCAGGCGCATAGGGGCCGAACCACATACCTCAACCCAAAGGGCATCTCGCCCGGAGAGGATCAAAATGGCAAAGAAAGTTGCCGGTTACATCAAACTGCAGGTTCCTGCGGGGCAGGCTAACCCGTCGCCGCCAATCGGCCCGGCGCTCGGCCAGCGCGGCTTGAACATCATGATGTTCTGCAAGGATTTCAACGCGTCCTCGAAAGAGATGGAGCCCGGCTCGCCGGTTCCTGTCGTCATCACCTATTACCAGGACAAGTCCTTCAGCTTTGCGATGAAGACTCCGCCGGCGTCGCACTTCCTGAAGAAGGCGGCCGGTATCAAGAGCGGATCGAAGACGCCCGGCCTCGGCTCGGCTGGCACCGTGACGATGGATCAGGTGCGCGAGATCGCCCAGAAAAAGATGAAAGACTTGAACGCGACCAGTCTCGATCAAGCTGCGAAGATCATTGCTGGTTCTGCCCGGTCCATGGGCCTTACGGTGAAGGAGTAAGCCCGATGGAAGGGAAACGTTTACGCGAGGCCAAGAAGGACATTGTCCGTGAGAAGCTCTACCCCATCGAGCAGGCTGTGAAGCTCGTCAAGGAGCGCGCCAAGGCAAAGTTCGATGAGACGATCGAGATTGCCATGAATCTGGGCGTCGATCCAAGGCACGCCGACCAGATGGTGCGCGGCGTCTGCGCGCTGCCGAACGGCACGGGCCGCACGGTGCGGGTGGCGGTTTTCGCCCGCGGCGCGAAGGCTGACGAGGCGAAAGCGGCCGGCGCGGACGTTATCGGCGCCGAGGAGCTGGTGACCCAGGTTCAGGGCGGCAACATCAACTTCGATAAGTGCATCGCCACGCCCGACATGATGCCTTTGGTTGGCCGGCTCGGTAAGATTCTCGGCCCGCGCGGCATGATGCCGAACCCGAAGGTCGGCACGGTGACGATGGACGTCGCCGAGGCCGTGCGCGGCTCGAAAGGCGGCTCGGTCGAGTTCCGCGTCGAGAAGGCCGGCATCCTGCATGCGGGCATCGGCAAGGCGAGCTTTAGCGAGGACGCGCTTATCGAGAACGTGAAGGCTTTCGCGGAGGCCGTGAACAAAGCCAAACCCTCTGGCGCCAAGGGAACATTCGTGAAGCGCGTGGCCCTCAGCTCGACGATGGGGCCAGGCGTAAAGATTGAGCCGGCGACGCTTTCCAGCGGCGCGGCGCAGTAATCCGGGCGTCATCCCGGAACCGGTCTTGGCCGGTATCCGGGATCTTATAGACGCCGGGCGCGGCCCTTTTCGATCCCGGATAACGCCTGCGGCGTTTCCGGGAGGACGAAAGAGGGGCGCATTAACGAGTTTCGGACGGTTCGCCGTCCGATTGGCCAAGGGCGGCGACGTTCTTGGCCGCTGTCTCCGGGAAACCGGGGGCAGCCTGTCCAAGATTGCTGGCGCCCGAGGGGTCTCCCAACGGCTTAATATCCGCCAGCATGAGACGGGGAACGGATACCGGAAGTGTCTTTCAGTCAGCCTCGGCTGGTTGGTTGATCGCGCCGCATCACGCCTCGGGACAGGTTTGAGCTGTCGCTCGCCTTAACCCTAAGGCAGCGGCGTGATCGAAGCGGCGGTTCGCAAATGCGGCCCGCCAGATAACTGGAGAGAAGCGGTGGATAGAGCTGAAAAAAAGGAGATGGTTGAGTCCCTCAACGACATCTTCAAGACAAGCGGCTCTGTCGTGGTGGCGCGCTACAAAGGCATGACCGTAGCGCAAATGAGCGATCTTCGCCGGAAAATGGGCGGCGCAGGGGCTCAGTTTAAAGTCATCAAGAACCGTCTCGCCAAAATTGCACTTGAAGACGCCGCGGATGGCGCAGGTGCGGATCTCTTCATCGAGCCGACTGGCATTGCGTACTCGCAAGACCTGACGGCGGCAGCGAAAGTGGCGGCTGACTATGCCAAGACCAATGACAAGTTCGTCATTGTCGGCGGCTTGCTCGGCAAGCAGGCGCTGGATGCGGATGGCGTAAAGGCTTTGGCCGCCATCCCTTCGATGGGAGAGCTTCGTTCCAGGCTACTGGGCGTGTTGCTTGCACCCGGCTCCAAGTTTGCGCGGCAGCTTAATGCGCCTGCGCAAAGCCTTGCGAGAGTGTTGCAGGCTTACAAGGAAAAGCAAGAAGCGGCGTGACGGCTCAAGGCAGAGCCTCCCCAATCACCAACCGGTCTACAAACATTCTAGAGGTCTAAATGTCCGAGAAACTTGACAAACTTTACAATGATCTATCCGGCCTCACCGTTCTGGAAGTCGCGGAACTCGTGAAGGTTCTTGAAGACAAATGGGGCGTTTCCGCAGCCGCGGCCATGCCTGCGTTTGCCATGGCGATGCCCGGCGCGGCTCCCGCCGCCGAGGTCGAGGAGAAGACGGAGTTCGACGTCATTCTCGCCGACGCTGGCGCACAGAAGATCAACGTCATTAAGGAAGTCCGCGCGATCACCGGCCTTGGCCTGAAAGAGGCGAAGGATCTGGTGGAAGCCGCTCCGAAGGCGATCAAGGAAGCGGTGTCGAAGGCGGAAGCCGAAGAAATCAAGAAGAAGGTCGAGGCGGCAGGCGCCAAGGTCGAGATTAAGTAGCTTATCGCCATGGCTGGGCTTGGGGCCCAGCCAGCCAAGGCCCGCACGGTACATGCCCCGTGCGCGCTCCAGGTTCGAGGCCCTCTTCCGGCAAGCCGGCGGAGGGCATCGGCGATCAACAGCAGGGCTTGTAAATCGTTAATGGGACGCCACATTAGGTGGCTTCCCAGAATCTGGCCTTCTTCTCACGCCATGTCGCGCGCGGCGTGCGGAGGAAGCCGCCGCCGGTGAAAATTAAGGAGATCAAATGGCGCAGACGACGTTTATCGGCCGTAAACGTATCCGCAAGCGCTTCGGGCACATTGCCGACGCCGCTGAAATGCCGAATTTGATCGAGGTGCAGAAGCAATCCTACGATCAATTTCTTATGGTTCAAGACCCGGTTGGCGGGCGCCCAAATACCGGCTTGCAGGCAGTCTTTGCTTCGATCTTTCCCATAAAGGATTTTTCGGACAAAGCGCAACTCGAATTTGTTCGCTACGATTTCGAGCCGCCGAAATATGACGTGGATGAATGCCAGCAGCGCAGCATGACCTACGCGGCGCCGCTAAAGGTGAAATTACGCCTTATCACCTTCGACGTCAATGAGGAGACGGGTTCCCGCTCCGTCCGCGACATCAAGGAGCAGGACGTCTATATGGGCGACATCCCATTCATGACGTCGAACGGCACCTTCGTTATCAACGGAACAGAGCGCGTTATTGTTTCGCAGATGCACCGCTCGCCGGGCGTTTTTTTCCATCACGACGGCGGCAAGAGCCACTCCTCCGGCAAGCTGCTGTTCGCGGCCCGCATCATTCCGTATCGCGGCTCCTGGCTCGACTTCGAGTTCGACGCCAAGGACATCGTTTTCGCGCGCATCGACCGGAAGCGGAAGCTTCCCGCGACGACGCTGCTCTACGCGCTGGGGATGGACAACGAGGAGATCCTCGGCACATTCTATAAGCGCATCATTTTCAGCGCGACGCCGCAAGGCTGGCGCACGCCTTTTGTCGCCGAGCGCATGCGCGGCGTTAAGGCAACGCAGGACATCTACGACGCCGACACGGGCGAGGTCGTCATCGAGGCCGGCAAGAAGCTCAATGCGCGCGCGGTGCGTCAGCTTTCCGAGCACGTGAAGGCGATCGCGGTCCCCGACGACGCGCTGCATGGGCGGTATCTGGCCGAAGATATCGTCAACCTGTCCACGGGCGAGATTTACGCCGAGGCCGGCGACGAACTCGATACCAAGGTGCTGGACAAGCTGCGCGCCGCGAACGTGGATGAGCTGCCTGTGCTCGACATCGATCACGTGAGCACCGGCTCCTTCATCCGCAATACGCTCCACAACGACAAAAACCAGAACGGACAGGACGCGCTGTTCGACATCTACCGCGTGATGCGCCCCGGCGAGCCGCCCACGGAGGACGCCGCGCGCGCGCTGTTCAAGAGCCTGTTCTTCGACGAGGAGCGCTACGATCTCTCCTCGGTCGGCCGCGTGAAAATGAACATCCGGCTCGAAATCGAGCAGTCGGACGAGATGCGCATCCTGACCAAGGAAGACATCATCTCGGTGATTCGCACGCTGGTCGATCTGCGCGACGGGCGCGGCGAGGTGGACGACATCGACAATCTCGGCAACCGGCGCGTGCGCTCGGTGGGCGAGTTGATGGAGAACCAGTATCGCTTAGGGCTACTGCGCATGGAGCGGGCGATCCGCGAGCGCATGTCCTCGGTCGATATCGACACGGTCATGCCGCAGGATCTGATTAACGCGAAGCCCGCGAGCGCCGCGGTGCGCGAGTTCTTCGGTTCCTCGCAGCTCAGCCAGTTCATGGACCAGACCAACCCGCTGTCGGAAATCACCCACAAGCGGCGCCTGTCCGCGCTTGGGCCAGGCGGCCTGACCCGCGAGCGCGCGGGCTTCGAGGTTCGCGACGTGCATCCGACCCACTACGGCCGGATTTGCCCGATCGAAACCCCGGAAGGCCCGAATATCGGTCTTATCAATAGCTTGGCCACCTTTGCGCGCGTGAACAAGTACGGCTTCATCGAAAGCCCGTACCGCCGCGTCGTGGATGGCAAGGTCACGGACAAGGTGGTCTACCTCTCGGCGATGGAAGAAGCCCGCTACCACATCGCGCAAGCGAATGTGAAGCTCAACAAGGACAACAGCTTCGCCGAGGATCTGATTATCTGCCGGCATCAGGGCGACGTTTCTCTCGTCCCGAACTCGAAGGCGGATTTCATCGACGTTTCGCCGAAGCAGGTTGTGTCCGTGGCCGCGGCCTTGATCCCGTTCCTTGAGAACGACGACGCCAACCGCGCGCTCATGGGCTCGAACATGCAACGCCAGGCGGTGCCGCTGCTCCGGGCGGAGGCGCCGCTCGTGGGTACGGGCATGGAAAGCGTGGTGGCGCGCGACTCTGGCGCCGCCATCGGTGCGAAGCGCGCCGGCATCATCGATCAGGTCGACGCGACCCGCATCGTGATCCGGGCGACCAACGAGATGGACCCCTCCAAGTCCGGCGTCGACATCTATAACCTGCGCAAGTTCCAGCGCTCGAACCAGAACACCTGCATCAACCAACGGCCGCTGGTCCGGGTAGGCGACAGGGTCGAGAAGGCCGACATCATCGCGGACGGTCCCTCGACCGACCTCGGCGATCTGGCGCTCGGCAAGAACGTGCTGGTCGCGTTCATGCCCTGGCAGGGCTACAACTTCGAGGACTCGATCCTGCTCTCCGAGCGAATCGTGTCGACCGACGTCTTCACCTCGATCCACATCGAGGAGTTCGAGGTCTCGGCCCGCGACACCAAGCTTGGGCCTGAGGAAATAACGCGCGACATTCCGAATGTGTCGGAAGAGGCGCTGAAGAACCTCGACGAGGCGGGCATCGTCTATATCGGTGCCGAGGTGCAGCCTGGCGATATCCTCGTCGGCAAGATCACGCCGAAGGGCGAAAGCCCGATGACGCCGGAGGAGAAGCTGCTCCGCGCCATCTTTGGCGAGAAAGCCTCCGACGTTCGCGACACCTCTCTGCGGCTGCCGCCCGGCGTGGCGGGCACCGTCGTCGAGGTTCGCGTCTTCAACCGGCATGGCGTCGAGAAGGACGAGCGCGCCATGGCCATCGAGCGCGAAGAGATCGAACGTCTGGCCAAGGACCGCGACGACGAGTTGCATATCCTCGACCGGAACGTCTACGGCCGGTTGCGCGATATCCTCATGGGCAAAGAAGTCGCTCGCGGCCCGAAAGGCTTGAGGAAAGGCACGGAGATCAACGAGGAACTCCTCGGCGAACTGCCGCGCAGCCATTGGTGGGACGTAGCCCTCAGGGACGAGCAGGCCATGGCCGGCATCGAGGCGATCCGGCGTCAATACGACGACGCCAAGAAGCGCCTTGAGCAGCGTTTCGTCGACAAGATCGACAAGCTGAAGCGTGGCGACGAACTGCCGCCAGGCGTGATGAAGATGGTCAAGGTCTTCGTCGCGGTGAAGCGCAAGATTCAGCCGGGCGACAAGATGGCCGGCCGCCACGGTAACAAAGGTGTGGTTAGCCACATCGTGCCTATCGAGGATATGCCCTATCTTCAGGACGGCACGCCAGTCGACATCGTTCTGAACCCGCTGGGCGTTCCAAGCCGCATGAACGTGGGGCAGATCCTGGAAACCCATCTTGGCTGGGCTTCGCGCGGCCTGGGCCGGATAATCAATCAGGCGCTCGAAGCGTTTCGCGAGACGAACCGGGCCGACGAGCTTCGTGCAGCGGTTGCCAAGGCGTACCAGAACGACAAGGCGGTCATGTCTCTTGAGGACGGCCAGCTTGTCGAGCTTGCCGAGAACCTTGGCAAGGGTGTGCCCGTGGCGACCCCGGTGTTCGACGGTGCGCGGGAGAGTGACATCGACGACATGCTGAGGGCCGCGGGGCTCGACACCTCCGGCCAGGTGACGCTCTTCGACGGGCGCACGGGCGAAGAGTTCCACCGCAAGGTTACGGTCGGCTACAAGTACCTTCTGAAGCTGCACCACCTTGTGGACGACAAGATCCACGCGCGCTCGATCGGCCCATACAGCCTTGTTACCCAGCAGCCTCTGGGCGGTAAGGCGCAGTTCGGCGGCCAACGCTTCGGTGAAATGGAGGTGTGGGCGCTCGAAGCCTACGGCGCTGCCTACACGCTGCAGGAGATGCTGACGGTCAAGTCCGACGACGTGGCCGGCCGCACCAAGGTCTACGAGGCCATCGTCCGCGGCGACGACACGTTCGAAGCGGGCGTGCCGGAGAGCTTCAACGTGCTCGTGAAGGAAATGCGCGCACTGGGCTTGAACGTCGAGCTGAAGCAGGCACGGGCGCCAACCGTCGAGGTGCAGCCTACGCAGGCTGCGCCTAGCGCGCCGCGATTCGCGCTACCGAAAAGGTCGCGCCCTGAGCGGCAGGCCGCTGAATAGAACTCAAGCGGGCACCGCTCCGGCGGTGTCCGCGATTGCAGTTTTTGAGACGAAAAGAGGCGCCGCAAGCCTCGCGTCCGCCAGGCGGACGTAGCATACGCAGACACGCCGGAATACGCCGCGGGGGCGGCTCATAGGAGTGACTAATGAATCAAGAGATCACGAATCTCTTTAGCCCGCAGGTGCCGACTCAGGTATTCGACCAGATTCGCATCTCAATCGCAAGCCCGGAGAAAATTCTCTCCTGGTCTTATGGCGAGATTAAGAAGCCAGAGACAATTAATTACCGCACGTTCAAGCCGGAGCGTGACGGCCTATTCTGCGCGCGCATCTTCGGCCCGATCAAGGACTACGAATGTCTTTGCGGCAAATACAAGCGGATGAAGTATAAGGGCGTCATCTGCGAAAAATGCGGCGTGGAAGTGACGCTGACCAAGGTGCGGCGCGACCGCATGGGGCACATCGAACTTGCCTCGCCGGTGGCGCACATCTGGTTCCTGAAATCCCTGCCGTCGCGTATCGGCCTGCTGCTCGACATGGGCCTCAAGGATCTGGAGCGCGTGCTCTACTTTGAGAACTACGTCGTGATCGAGCCGGGGCTTACGCCGCTGAAGCCCGGCCAGCTCCTGTCCGAGGAAGATTTCCTCAAATATCAGGAAGAGTATGGCGAGGACTTCCAGGCCGGTATCGGCGCGGAAGCCGTGCGCGACATGCTCATGCAGCTCAATCTTGAGCAGATGCGCGAGCAGATCCGCCAGGAGATTGCCGAAGCTACGACCGAGCTGAAGCCCAAGAAGCTTGCCAAGCGGCTCAAGGTGATCGAGGCGTTCATCCAGTCGGGCAACCGGCCGGAGTGGATGATCATGAAGGTGATCCCGGTCATTCCGCCGGAGCTGCGCCCGCTGGTGCCGCTCGATGGCGGCCGGTTCGCGACCTCGGACCTGAACGACCTCTACCGCCGCGTCATCAACCGTAACAACCGCCTGAAGCGGCTGATCGAGCTGCGCGCGCCGGACATCATCATCCGCAACGAGAAGCGCATGCTGCAGGAAGCGGTTGACGCGCTGTTCGACAACGGCCGCCGCGGCCGCGTCATCACCGGCGCGAACAAGCGTCCTCTGAAGTCGCTCGCCGACATGCTGAAAGGCAAGCAGGGCCGCTTCCGGCAGAACCTGCTCGGCAAGCGCGTCGACTATTCGGGCCGCTCGGTGATCGTGGTCGGCCCCGAGCTGAAGCTGCATCAATGCGGCCTGCCCAAGAAGATGGCGCTGGAGCTGTTCAAGCCGTTCATCTACTCGCGGCTGGACGCGCAAGGCTTCTCGGCTACCGTGAAGCAGGCGAAGAAGCTCGTGGAGAAGGAGCGGCCGGAGGTCTGGGACATCCTCGACGAGGTGATCCGCGAGCATCCGGTGCTCTTGAACCGCGCGCCGACGCTGCACCGCTTGGGCATCCAAGCCTTCGAGCCCGTGCTGGTCGAAGGCAAGGCCATTCAGCTCCATCCGCTGGTTTGCGCCGCCTTCAACGCCGACTTCGACGGCGACCAAATGGCCGTGCACGTGCCGCTAAGCCTCGAAGCGCAGCTTGAGGCCCGCGTGCTCATGATGTCGACCAACAACATCCTGCACCCGGCGAGCGGCGTCCCGATCATCGTGCCGAGCCAAGACATCGTGCTCGGTCTCTACTACCTGTCCATTATGATGGAGAAGGAGCCTGGCGAAGGCCGCATCTTCGGCAGCATGGCGGAAATCGAGCACGCGCTGGCCGCCGGTGCGGTTACGCTGCAAGCCAAGGTCAAGGGACGCTTCCGCGGCGTGGACGAGAACGGCGACCCGTTCACCAAGGTCTACGACACGACCCCTGGCCGGCTGATCCTTGGCGAGCATTTGCCGAGGAAGCCGGGAATAAGCTTCGACCTCGTGAACAGGCTTCTGACCAAGAAGAATATCGGGCGCGTGATCGACGCCGTCTACCGCACCTGCGGTCAGAAGGAAACGGTCATGTTCTGCGACCGGATCATGGCCTTGGGCTTCCACCACGCCTATAAGGCCGGCATCTCCTTCGGCAAGGACGACATGCTCGTCCCCGAGACGAAGAAGAAGATCATCGCCGACACCGAGGCGCTCGTTCTCGACTACGAGCAGCAATATAACGACGGCCTGATCACGCAGATGGAGAAATACAACAAGGTCGTCGATACCTGGGCGAAGTGCACGGACCGCATCGCCAAGGAAATGATGGACCGCATCTCGGCCGTCCAGTACGACAAGGAGACCGGCCGCGAGAAGCCGATCAACTCGGTCTACATGATGGCGCACTCCGGCGCCCGCGGCTCCGAGAAACAGATGCGGCAGCTCGCCGGCATGCGCGGCCTCATGGCCAAGCCGTCGGGCGAGATCATCGAGACGCCGATCATCTCCAACTTCAAGGAGGGGCTGTCGGTCCTCGAATACTTCAACTCGACCCACGGCGCCCGTAAGGGCCTTGCCGACACGGCGCTCAAGACGGCGAACTCGGGTTACCTCACCCGCCGCCTCGTCGACGTGGCGCAAGACTGCATCGTCCTCGCGGAAGATTGCGGCACCGACAAGGGCATCAAGCTCGGCGCTGTCATCGATTCGGGCGAAGTTCTCGTCTCCGTGGGCGACCGTGTGCTGGGCCGCGTTCCGGCCGACGACGTGACCCACCCGGCCACGGGCGCGATCGTCGTTAAGGCGGGCGACCTCATCGACGAGGCCCAGGCCCGGGCCATCGAGGAGGCGCAGGTTCAAGAGGTTCGCATCCGGTCGGCGCTGACCTGCGAGCTGAAGAGCGGCATCTGCGGCAAATGCTATGGCCGCGACCTCGCGCGTGGCACGCCGGTCAATATCGGCGAGGCCGTGGGCGTGATCGCCGCGCAGTCCATCGGCGAGCCGGGCACCCAGCTTACCATGCGTACCTTCCACATCGGCGGCACCGCGCAGGTTGCCGACAATTCGTTCGTGGAAAGCAACTTCGCCGGCAAGGTGAAGATCCGCAACCGCGCCGCGGCGCGCGACAGCCAGGGCAGGCTCGTTGCCATGGGCCGCAACATGGCCGTCATCATCTCCGACGAGGACGGGCGCGAGCGTGCCGTGCACAAGATCGCTCAAGGCGCTCACCTCAAGGTGGACGAAGGCGATACGATCAAGCGCGGCCAGCGTCTCGCCGAGTGGGATCCGTACAGCCGCTCGATCATCACCGAGACCGACGGCGTGGTCGAGTTCGAGGACCTGCTGGAAGGCATCTCCGTGAACGAGCAGTCCGACGAGACGACCGGCATCACCAACCGCGTGATCGTCGACTGGCGTGCCAATCCGCGCGGCTCTGCGCTGCGTCCGGCCATTGTGGTCAAGGACAAGTCGAGTGGCAAGGTGCTGAAGCTGGCACGCGGCGGCGAGGCGCGCTATCTGCTGTCGGTGGAAGCGATCCTTTCGGTCGAGCCCGGCCAGAAGGTGAAGGCCGGCGACGTGCTCGCGCGTATCTCGCTCGAAAGCGCCAAGACCCGCGACATCACGGGCGGTCTGCCGCGCGTGGCCGAGCTGTTCGAGGCGCGCCGCCCGAAAGATCACGCCATCATCGCGGAGATCTCCGGCACGGTGCATTTCGGCCGCGACTACAAGAACAAGCGGCGCGTCGTTATCGAGCCGGACGAGGAGGGCCTCGACGCGGTCGAGTACCTGCTGCCGAAGGGCAAGCATCTCGCCGTGCAGGAAGGCGACCGTATCGAGAAGGGCGAGTTTATCCTCGACGGCAATCCGGCGCCGCACGACATCCTGGCCATCAAAGGCGTGGAAGAGCTTGCCTCGTTCCTCGTTAACGAAATCCAGGAAGTCTACCGGTTGCAGGGCGTGACCATCAACGACAAGCACATCGAGGTGATTGTCCGCCAGATGCTGCAGAAGGTCGAGATCACCGACGCGGGCGACACCGACTTCCTGAAGAACGAGCAGATCGACAAGCTTGAGCTGGAGGAAATGAACGCAGCTATCGAGTCCGCGGGCGGGCGTCCTGCCCTCGGGGTGCCGGTGCTGCTCGGTATCACCAAGGCAAGCCTGCAGACGAGGTCGTTCATCTCGGCGGCATCGTTCCAGGAGACCACCCGAGTGCTGACCGAGGCAGCGCTCAACGGCAAGGTCGATACGCTCGACGGCTTGAAGGAAAACGTCATCGTCGGCCGGCTCATCCCGGCAGGCACGGGCGGCATGGTAAGCCAGCTCCGCCGCGTCGCCTCCCACCGGGACGACCTCATCCTTCGGGAGCGGAACAAGGGCGGCGCGCAGGCTCTGCCAGCTGCCGGCGGCGGCGAGTCGCCTGCGGCGGAGCCCTCTCCGCAGGTGCAAGCGGCCGAATAAGCCGCCTTTTAGACACAAAAAAGCCCGGCCTTGGCCGGGCTTTTTCGATTCAAAACACTGCGCAAGTAAAAAAAGCGGCGAAAAAGTGCCATTAGACCCTTGGATAATTCGAATCCTTCCGTTAAAGTCGCATTTACCGACGAGTGGTGCTGCTTTGCATCGGGTTGAGACCGACCTGGTAGGCAGCTGATTCTTTCCTGTGGGGGGAAGAACCGTGTTCCGTAACTGATTAGTTTCGGCAGGCCGGCCTCTATATGCATGCAGGACAATGAACCTCAAACGCGGCGGGAGCTCACAAATGAGGGTAGGACGTCTTAACCTGACCGTCTTCTCATCCGCTTTGGTTTGCTTAGGAACGATCTGTGCAGCGCCGTCGGAGGCGTTGCCGCAAAAGCCCTGGTATGTTGCTGCCTTGGATCGCGTCTTGAACCGGGTCAGCAACGATGGCGAGGCCGCGCTCATCCAGCCGAACGAGGCGGATAAGCCGATGGCGCCGATCTACGTCAGCCGCATCACCAAGGACGAGGGCACGATTACGTTCCAAGGGGACGTTCCCTCGGACGGCTACCTCAAGATTTTGCAGGGGGTTGCCGCCGCCACGTCGCCGGGGGCCGCTTTCGCCGATAAGAGCCGGCTGAACGACCGCGTTCCAGACCGCGATGCCTGGCTGGCCGCCATGACCTTCGCTCTTCGCCAGCTCGGCAAGCTCGAACACGGCGTAGCCCAGTTGCGCAACAGCTCGATTATCATCGAGGGGGTTACAAAATCCGGCGACGATTTTGCATCCGTGCAGAAGAAGTTGAGGGATGAGGCGCCAAGGGGCCTCAGCCTGCAGGCGGCCGTGAAACCGCATTACGTCCATCCGTTTGTCTGGTCCGCGCAATTGCAGCCGGGCTCGCTTAATCTGAGCGGCCATGTTCCAGACACGCAGGATCAGCCGATTTACAGCTACGCGCAGAATTTATTCCAGACGCTGCGCGTTAACAACGGCATGGAAGCCGCGGAGGGTGAGCCCCGGGATTGGGCCGAGGCTGCGAGAGTGGCTCTGGACATGCTTGGGCTGCTCTACACGGGCAGTGCCTCGCTGAGCGATAATGTCGTCAAGCTGGATGGGATTTACTCATCGCCGGAAGGGGCCGCGCTTTTGCAGTCCTACAAGCAGAAACTGCCGGCAGGCTTCCGGCTGGAGCCGCATATTCTTGAGCCGGTAGCCAGGGCGCCCTTGGCGGACGTGAGCCTTGCGTCGCACACCGCGCCAGCCTCGCTGAACCCGTAAGCGAGAAAAAGAGCGGGCCAGAGGTTTTGTAACCGAACGAGGGAATCGCCCCTCACCCCCGCCCTCTCCCCATGGGAGAGGGAGTTCGCTCGCAGCCGTTGAGAGGGCGTCCCTTCTCCCATTGGGAGAAGGACAGGATGAGGGGTGGTGCGCTCGTTACGTTACGCCGCCGGCAGCCGTTAAGCCTCCACCACCTCTTTGTATCGCGGCATGGGTGAACGCTTCGGCGCCTGCCAGCTTTTATCGGTATCAGACAGAAAATCGGCGATGAGGCGCTGGCTGAAGCGGTCTGCCAACAGCGGCGCGTGCCCTTCGTTCCGGATGAGAACCGGAGTCATGCCCGGGTGACGTGCTTGCATCGCTTGCACAGTCGCTGCCGATAGAATATCGGAGTTTTCGCCCCGCAAAACCATAAGCGGGGTATTGAGCAGCGATTCGAAATGCTCCCACATGGCGGGCACGGGCTTCGCGATATCGACCTCGGAAAGCGCCTTTCCCACATTTGGATCGTAGGCGGCAGCGGGCCTGCCGTCTTGCTCGTTGAAAAGCTGCCGCGTGAATGCTGCCCAATCCGCATCGTCTAGCGCGGTGAACTGGCGCTTGAACATCTCTCGCATAAGTCCGGTTGCCTCATCCCAATCGCGGGGCACGGGGATTTTGCCGGCATAGCCCATGATGCGGGCGAGCCCGGAGGTTTCGATGACGGGGCCGATGTCGTTCAGCACCGCGCAACCGATGGCGGCCGGCCGCATGACCGCGAGCATCATGGCTATGATGCCGCCGCGCGACGAGCCCAAGATCGCGATATCGGTGAGGCCGCGCAGCATCAGGAACGAAACGGCGTCCAGCAGCTCGGTGTAGGCTGAATAGTTGCGCCAGTCCTTATCCCACTCCGAGCGGCCCCGGCCCCGGTAGTCCAGGCAGTAGACCGGGCGCGCCTGGAGCGGGTGCGTGGCAAGGGCAGTGGCCAGGCCATGAAAGTCGCGGCCATTGCGCGTCAACCCCGCCAGGCACAAAAGCGGGCGGCCGGGCAAGGCGTCGCTGCCATATTTGCGGACATAGAGCCGCAAATCGTCATGGCTTCTGTAGAAGATGTGCTCGCCTTCGAGCCCTGCTTCCGTGTCGAGCCATGGCTCAGAATAAATCATGGGGTGGCCTCATCGGAGCCTGATCCAGCGATGTCTTCCAGACTGGGGACTTTGCCGGGACGCCCCCGATGCAAGTCTTCCACAAGCTGAAATCCTGCTTTGCTATTTTCGAAACCGCAGCGGTAAAGCTGGGTGCTTTCGAGTATCTTATGGACATATTGGCGCGTCTCGGTGAAGGGTATGCGCTCCACCCAGTCGATAGGATCGACGTCCTTGTCGCGCGGATCGCCGAACTCCTCGATCCACTCCGCGGCCCGGCCCGGCCCGGCGTTATAGGCCGCCAGAGTGAGCACGTAGGACCCTTCGTAAGCGGACAGAAGCTGTGCCAGGAACGCGGAGCCAAGCGTCACATTGTACGACGGGTCAGAGACCAGGCGCGCCAGCTCGTATTTCATCTTGACCGCCGCCGCGACCTGCTTGGCCGTTTGCGGCATGAGCTGCATCAGGCCGCGCGCGCCAACCTGGCTGACGGTACCGGTATAGAACTCGCTTTCCTGGCGTGTCAAAGCGTTCAGGAGGGCGGGCTCAAGCTTGGCATTGCCGCCTGCCTCTCCGTATTTCGGCAGGAGGGCAGGGTAGGCGTAAACCTCGACGGCAAAGCCGCGCAGCAGCGCGATCTTGGCCGCGCGGACGGCGATATTGGGCGCCGTCACCCGCTGTGCAAGCTCCAGGACGAGCGTCATTTGCTCCGGATCTTGGAGCTGGCGCGCGAGGTCCAGAACGTAGGCGTTCAGCGCCGGCTCCATATCGAGCTGCTTGGCGATCATGACGGCCTTGAACGCGTCCTCGTTCACGAACGCGGCAATCGTGCGCCCTGACGGTGCCGGAGGAGCCCGGAACTCGCAGGTGTTGGCATGGTGAGCCGCCTGCCGGGCGAGCCCGCCATAGAAGGTATAGAAGCGGCCGGCGGCCTCGGCGAAATAGCGCTGCGCCTCCTTCGCCGCCCCAACCTGCAGCTTGGCGCGTCCAAGCCAATAGGCGGCCCTGCTCAGCGTGCGTGGAAAGCCTGCGATGCGGGAGGCTTCGAAATGGGGCGCGGCGAGCAGCGGGTCGTGAAGGAAGCGAAGCGCCACCCAGCCGGCCATGAACTCCGCCTCGGACAGGTTTTCGCCGTCGAGGGGTCCATGCGTTTTGGCGATGGCGTAGGCGGTCCTGAAGTGGTCCTCGCTCAACGCCTTGCGCACCTCGCCGCGCCGGAACTCCCACCAGTGGTCAGGGTCGGCCAAATCGGCGGCGTTGGGATCGAGCGAGCGCAAGAGCGACCATAAATCGTCGCTGGCGTCCTCGTGGCGCAGCGCCTTGAGCCGCGAAAGCAGCGTGCCCGGCCCGCCCTTTACCTCTTTGGAGAGCTTGAAAGCGTTGGCGGCGGCCTTCTCCTGCTTGGTGTTGGCCGCCTTCTTCTCCTCGGCGTCCTTGTCTGTGCCGGCACCGCTCTTCCTGCTAAACTTTCTGTAGCGGACAGGTTCGGCAAGGGAGGCCACGCCGAAACGCTGTGCCTTGCCACCGGCGCTGGCCTCGCGAAGCGGGAGCGCACCATTCCCATCCTCCGCGTGCCGCCGCCTGTTCCGGTGCTGCGCCCTATGCGGACCGTTCTGGCCCCTTCTCGCCTTGGCCTTCAGCGCGGCGCGCAAGCCTTTGCCGTGCGCTTGCGAATCTTTCTCCGGATCGTCCTTGTAGGCGGCATGTACGGCCAGCAGCTGCTCGCGGCGCCGGCGATCCTTGTCGCTTAAGAGCGCGCCGAAGCGGGAGCGGAATTTCTCCTCCACGGCTGGATCGAGAACGTAGCGGCCCCAGGCGAATTTAATCATCGCCAGGCCGCGCTCGCGCTCGCCCGTCTCCAGCAAGGCCCCGCCGAGGCTCGCATGGCCCGCACCCGTCAAGGGCATGCGGTTCGTACTAGAATTTCAGCACGGCCGCGGCGGGCGCATCGGCTAGAAACAGGGCTTTCTCGTTGACGCCGTCCTGCGGCAGATCGGGATACAAGGGATGAGCGAGCCGGAAAGCCAGGCCTTCCTTGAAATCGGCTTGAGGGTTGCGCAGCCGCTTCCATTCGGCGAAGTTCCTGGCGGCTGGGGAAGCGATCTTCTTGATGGCGGCGCGCGCGTCGCCGTCTTCTTCCCGGGACGCCGCCTCGAATGCCTCCTTGACCGCCTTTGCGTCCTCGCCGGCGATCTTGAAGGACAAAAGCGGCTGCAGGGCAGCGGCCAGTTCCTCCTCGGAAAGCGATCTTACGGGCCTGGCGGTGGAGGCCGGGATCAAGGCAGGGGCCGGGGCGGGGGCGGCTTCCTGCTTGGCCGGCGCGGAAACATCCGCAACCGGCACTTTGGGAGGCTCTGAAGCCGCTTTGGCAGGCGCGGGGGCCGCGGCGGCCGGCGTTTGGCTGCCCTGCTTTGGCGTGGCTTTGCTCTCCTCCGAAGCGGGCTGGATCACGGGCGGCTGAGCCCTTTCCACCGCCTTAACCAGGGAAGGCTTCGGTTTCTCCCGCCGGTTGGGGGAGCCGGCGTGACGGCGGCAGGCGCCGGGAAGGCGGCGGCTTTGGCTAAAGGCGGCCCGGAAGGGGTATCCGTATGAGCCCGCGTCCAGTGCGGCTCCTGCCAGGGAAGCATATGGTTGTCGAAAAGGACGGCAAAGAAACCCAGCACTAATCCGGTGAGGATAGCGCTTAGGAGCTTCAGGGAACCGCGCGGTGCTGGTACTCTTCCGGGGGGCGTTGACATTTGCCTCGTTGTGAAGGAATCCGTTTGGAAGTTCTTGGCGTCGAACTTATGCTTCGGCCGGTGACTGGTACATGAACGGCCAAAGCGGTGTTGCGCACCGCGATTCCGCATAAGATATTAGCCGCAATAATCCGGCAAGAGAATGACACCTTGGCAGTTCGCCCCGGTTTGGGGCGGCGAAGCTGGGCACTGGCGAAGTTTGCGTTGCTGGCCTATAGAAGAACAACTGCGCCAAGGCGCGAAGCGCGGTAGCGCAACATCGAACGTGAGGGTAGAACGCAATGTTCAAGGGCTCGATTACGGCGCTCATAACGCCATTCGAAGGCGCGGGCGTGGATTACGATGCCTTCAGCCGCCTGGTGGAGTTCCAGATCGAAGCGGGAACGCATGGGCTTGTGCCAGTGGGCACAACCGGCGAGTCGCCAACGCTCAGCCACGATGAGCACAACAAGGTGGTCGAAGCCTGCATCGCGGCGGCGAAAGGCCGCGTGCCGGTGATCGCGGGCGCGGGCTCGAACAGCACCAAGGAAGCCGTGGAACTCGCGCGCCATGGCGAAAAGGCGGGCGCCACCGCCGTGCTGGTCGTGACGCCCTACTACAACAAGCCGACGCAGGAAGGCCTTTACCTGCACTTCAAGGCGATCAACGACGCAATCGGCATTCCGATCCTGATCTACAATATCCCGGGCCGCAGCGTGGTCGACATGTCGGTTGCGACCATGGCGCGGCTGTTCAAGCTCCCCAACATCGCGGGCGTCAAGGATGCGACGGCGTTGCCGGTTCGCGCGAGCCAGCAGCGCTTGGCCATGGGCGAAAGCTTCAACCAGCTTTCGGGCGAGGACGCCACCGCGCTTGCCTTCAACGCGCATGGCGGCCATGGCTGCATCTCGGTCACGTCGAATGTCGCGCCCCGGCTTTGCGCGGAGTTCCAGAACGCCTGCCAAGCCGGCGATTTCCGCCGCGCGCTTGAGCTTCACGACAAGCTGATGCCGCTGCACGAGGCGCTGTTCGTCGAGATCGAACCCCGGCCCGGTCAAGTACGCCGCCTCCCGCCTCGGGCTCTGCAAGCCGGATACGCGGCTGCCGCTCGCCCCGGTTTCGGAGCAAACCAAGGCGATTGTGGATGCGGCGCTTGTAAAGGTGGGCCTGCTGAGCCTACCGGGCCTCACGCCACACGAGGTCGAATAGCGCGGAAACGCTAGTTTAAGCAGGCCAGAGGGGCGCACATTGGCTCCAAGATAGGAGTTGCTGCGGGCGCCTTGGTGCTACAATGATCGAAGGTTCCACCCCTCACCCTGTACCTCTCTCCATGGGAGAGGGGACGTTAGAACTTCCATTGCGGACAGTTCAGGGGTCCCTTCTCCCATGGGGAGAAGGACAGGATGAGGGGAGATTCCCCCATTCGTTGTACTGACCGGCGTTCTCGCATCGGGATCGGTTTCAACCGTCGCATTTGGGATTACAGGAATGGCAGGCCCCGCTCAAACCTCGGTTCGCAAAGTCGTCGCGGAGAACCGCAAGGCGCGCTTCTCCTATTTCATCGACGACACCTTCGAAGCGGGCATCATGCTCGCCGGCTCCGAGGTGAAATCCTTGCGCCTGGGCAGGGCCAACATTGCCGACTCCTACGCCGCGGAGCAGGGCGGGGAAATCTTCCTCATCAACGCCTACATCCCCGAATATCTCCAGGCCAACCGCTTCCAGCATGAGACGCGCAGGCCCCGCAAGCTGCTTCTGCACAAGCGCGAGATGGGCAAGCTAATCGGCGCCGTCCAGAGAGAGGGGATGACGCTGATCCCCTTACGCATCTATTTCAACGACAAGGGCCGGGCCAAGCTTGAGCTGGCGCTGGCGCGCGGCAAGAAGCTCCACGACAAGCGCGAGACGGAGAAGAACCGCGATTGGGAGCGGCAGAAGGGCCGGCTGATGCGGGAGCGGGGTTAGGGAGCTGGCGTATCGATTTGCCATCGGTTGCGTTAAGCGCTGGGACCGTGGCGCGCCGGTAGCGGACAGCTAGCCTGTGACGCAATGGGCCAAGAGGTCAAGCCTGCCCAACCCATTCGTAGGTAATGCACAGCAGGCGATTGCAAAACCACGGGTACAACAACCCTGCTTAAGCGGCCGGGCACCGCCTAAGGGCCAGCTCCGTGACGCACTCCATCATGTAGTCTATGTCCTCGCGTGCCGTGCGGTGATTAACGATTGCGCAGCGAATGACCAGCTCACCATCGATCCCGGTCCATGAGGGGGCCGCTATCCCCGCCTCCTGCAAATCCAAAACAAGCTCCTTGTTGAGCCTTCCGTCCGCACCGCGAACGCCGAAGCAGACGATATTGAGCGCCACAGGTGCCTTAAGCTCGAACACAGAGCTGCTCTGTACTTTCCGAGATAAGTAGCGGGCGGCCAGGCAATTCGCGAGCATGGCCTCTCCCATCCGGTCCGCTCCGAGCGTCTCGATCGTCATCCACGTCTTGAGCGCCCGGAAGCCGCGCGAGAGATCGGGACCGAGGTCGCAGGGCCATGTCTCTCCGGCAGCCAGTCCGCGATCCGCTCTCTGCAAATATGCGGCGGGACTTGAGAAGGCTTGCTTATGCGCCGCGTGGTCCCGAACCAAGAGGAAGCCCGCGTCATAAGGAATGTGTCCCCACTTGTGAAAGTCGAGCGCAACCGAATCCGACTTTTCAATCCCGGAGATCAGCGGCCGCAGCGCCGGAGAAAACGATGCGAGAGCGCCTATGGCCCCATCGACATGAAACCAAAGCTGCTCATTCTTGGCTACTTCCGATATGTCTTCAAGAGGATCGATAGCTCCTGTGTTCACTGTGCCGGCCGTGGCCACGATCATGAACGGCAAAAGTCCGCTGGAGCGGTCTTCTTCAATCGCCTTTTTTAGTCTGGCAACGTCCATGCGCCCTGCCCGGTCAACCGCGATCTTGCGCAGATTGGCGGAGCCCAGCCCCGAGAGTTCCATCGCTTGAGCGATGCAGCCGTGCGCTTCCGCGGAGGTATAGGCTATCAATTGGCCAGCAAACGGACCGAGGCCCCGCTCGCGAACGCCCGGCCCGCACGCTTTAACTTTCGCGACGATCAAAGCGGCGAAATTTGCCATCGATGAACCGGTCAGGAACACACCCGAAGCCGTGCTGGGGTAGCCGAGCGCCTCCGCCATCCAAAGCGCGATCTGCTTTTCAACGTAGAGGCCGATATGATCGCGGCCGCCGCAGTTCATGTTCAAGCCAGCGGCCAGCATTTCCGCAAGCATGCCGATGGGAGTGCCCGCGCCATGCACCCAGCCCATAAAGCGGGGGTGCAGGTTTCCCGTGGCGTATGGAATAATGTGAGCCCGGACATCGCCGAGCACGCTGTCGAGGCTACGCTCGCGGTGCGGCAAGGGTTGACTGAACCGCTCACGCGATGCGTCGGAGGCCGGCTGCCAGACAGGGCGTTCCCGGATGGTCTCGATGTGGGAAATGAGATCGTCCAAGAGCGCGTGGGAAAGGCTCCGGAAGGCATTCCAATCGGATGGGTCCAGGTTGCGGAGGCCGTTGCCGTTCAATCCGGCCAGCGTATCCACCGGGCTGGCGCTCCCGCTGTCTGAGGTTCCAACCGTGGCAGGCATTAGCTGTCCTTCATTCCGCGCGCTATCGACGACCACTTTTCAAACAGGCAATCGATGTCCGAGGCAAGGGGTTCGAACGCGCGCTCGAAGCAGGCGCCGCCGGCCAGCCGCGCGGCGACGCTCGCTATGTCGCAGGCCGAGATCGCGACACGCAAAACCGTCCGCTGACGGAGATTGACTCCCTGCCCCACATGAAAGACGGGAGCCGCTCCGGGCTCCATCAACGCCGTCTGGATACGGCGTGCATAGCCGGAGGACGCCAAGGTCCCGTCTCTTTTCAGCACCGCCAGCGGAACGATTGAGGCTGAATTCGGGGCCCCAACGCCTTCGTGAGCGTAGAGGCGAACACAATCGAGACCCTGCACCCGGTCCGATACCTCCTTGGCAAAGCGAGCCACGATCCGCGCCTGCAGGTCCTCGCTCACCGCCGCAGTGGACGCGATGCCCTCAAGCGCCGCGGCCCATCGCAGGCCAAGACCGATGTTAGCGGACGCCTTCGGCGTCTTCGTGAACCGGGGGCGAAAAGAGGCGGGCCAATCGAGTGCGGCGCTATATGCGGAAATTCCCGCGGCCAAGCGGGCCTCGCCCGCGGCCAGCGCCGCCAGTTCCGCAGGCAAGAGCACAACGCCGCAGAACGGCGGGCCGCCTGCGAACTTCGATCCCGTCGCAAGGACCATGAATCCGTCCGCAAGATCGCGCTTGACCTGCGTCAGTCCGCAGCGAAGCTGACAGGAGTCGACTGCCACATAGACGCGTCCGGGCGCGCTTGCCAGGATGGACCGCGCCGCTTCGCGGGTTACGCCGGTAAGCCCGGTTTTCGACGTGTCGAGTACATGCAGAAGGACATCCCGGTCTTGCCGCAAGGCGCGCGCGGCGGCGTCACAGGCATCCCGGTCCACGGCCACGGGGTCGCGCGGCACGCCATTGGCGTCGCGGATTGGAATGTTGGCAACCTCGAGTCCGTTTCCGGCAAGGCCCTCGATTGCAGCGCCCGCGGTTACCTGTACGCCAAGCGGGGTGCAAGTTGCGTAATGAGCGCCCAAGCCTGCCAGGGGCACGCCGCTGCCGGTTTCTTCCGGAGCGACGATGATGTTCGTCAGCGGCCGGTGCGCCAGCCCCACGGCTATTGCGAGGGCAAGAACCTCCGCATCCGTTCCAGAGGCCGAGAGTATTGTTTCCGAGCCGGGAATGCCGAGATAGGCGGCGATGCCGGCGCGGATTTCCTCGAACCATTGGCCAAGGGATGAATAATTGCCGGGGCCGGGGCTGAGCAACCGGTCGAGCGCCCGCACAGCAGCCTCGAAGCCAGCTTCGGATATGTTATTGGCAGTCGTCGAAGCGAACGAAATCTCGTCCGGTGCGGGTCTGGTTTTCGTTCCGTAGCGATTGCGGCCCGTGACAGGATCGGGCCATATCCTGGGATCGCCACCAGCCGCAAGCATCGGGGCGGCGAGAGTCCGGGCATCGCTTTTCGCAGGCAGCCTCGCGGGAGGGAGGAAGCCGGGCTTAGTCAATGCAAGCATGGTTTCCCCGCGTTCTAGGGATGAGCCGGAGACCGGAGATCTGGGCGGAAAGCCCATGCTGCTTTAGCCGCACATGCCTGCCGCTTTGTCCAGCGGCGGGCTGCATCTTTTCTGAAGGGCCGCTTGGAAGGCGCCGAAAAGCTTGCGCATCGCAGGCTGTTTGTAAGGAAAAATCTCAGCAGAATCCATGTTATGCACGATCATTGCCACATGCGCCTCGAACAAGAGAAGGCGGCCATCCCTCGCTTCAGCGCAATCGATCACGAAGTAGTCGAGCCCGATTCGCCTATAAAGCGTCTCGAACGCCCGCGCATAGCGAACGGCAAAATCGGTTTCGAAGCTCGCCATCCAAGCCGCCTCTTCCGCGCGCCATGATTTATTCTCCAGCATCCCTGCGCTGAGGTAATGAACAATCCAATGGGCGGATGTAGCCCAGTGACCTGGGAAAGGCTTCCCGTCGATCATAACAATCCGCTGTTTGCGAAATAAACCGTCCGGCCCGCTATAGTCGACGAACGGGGCAAGGTAGAAGCTCTCGCCCGTATACTGCTCCAAGTAGCCGGCTAGCGCACGCGGCTCGTCTATCTTATCCAGGCCTTCCCCCGCGTGAGTGCCGAACGGCCGCACTGTCATCGGAAATGCCCCGCCGGGCAAAAGCGCCGCAACGCTGATCCCTCCGTTCGCTAGCTCCCGCAGGGTATGCCTGTCCGCGCGGACCGTGGGCGGCGCCACGACAAACTCGCCTCCGGCGAACATGGCGGTCACCGTATCGCGCGTGAGTGCCAGGATGCGGCCGGGAGAGCCGTTCACGATTGGCCCTCGCCAGTCTCTTAGCAGCCGCTCCAGGTTTTCAAGGATTGGGATGTTCTCGTCGGATTCGCCCACGGCCACGACAGCAATGTCGTGCGGAGGCACATCCCGCAAATGCGGCGTGCGCGCATCCACATAATACGTCAATAGACAGAAATCGGAACCTTCGAGAAGAAAGTCGATGGGTATGTTGGCCCTGAAGTCGCCTTCCGCGACGAATGCGAGGACTCTCAGGCCTGTCCCGCGCCCGTGCACGCGGCGGTAACAGCGGTTTTCGCGCACGGCGCTCCGCTGAAGCCCAAGACCTTTTTCACGGTGACCGGAGACTTGCAAAATCACGGACATGTCCATGAGGGCTGCCGCATCGCACGGATTCGCTTCGACCCGGCTCAAGAGCCTCCTCCAGATTCCCTGAAGATCGCCCTGCTGATAGGCTGTCTGGACTAGCGAAGCCATCCCTATGATCGCCGGAACATCGTCCGAACAAGTTTCCGGCAAGGCTTCGAGGTTCATTTTTGGCTCCTTCTCCCGCGCCGGAAAGCTAATGCACGATGTATAAATTTGCGTTTTGGCAATGCGCGCTACCGATGCGGCCGTTAGCCATCGGCTGAAATTGTAAGGCCGGAAACTTGAGCCAAGCTTTGAAGCACCGCCTTAATTACCAGCTCGTTTTCGGAAAGAGCGTATAAACATGGATAACGATGTTTAATCGTTCCTTTATCGTTGCAACCTTAGGACGGCCCTGCTCTCGTGCCGGCTTCAGCGGGGAGTGTTACGCCGCTGTTGGGCAAACCCCGCTCTTCAAGAGTTCGAACGAACCGGCTGCCCGTATGTCCAGCGACGCCTCGGCGCTCGTCCCGCGTGGGGTGGGGCTGACGGCCGGACAAAAAACAAGATGCGTAGGAGATTGCGCCTTCACCCGAAGTTTTTACCGGCACGCGGGAAAACCCAGCATCGGAATTGACATACCGGCGCCGCCCGCATAGATGCCCCAGAATGTTTCTAAGGAGCCTCCGATGGCATTTGCTGGATTGATGCATCCGCCTAAGAAATTTTCCGATCTGACCGAGCGTGAAATCCTGGCCTTGGCGATTGGCGCGGAAGAAGAGGATTCGCGCATCTATTCGACGTTCGCGGAAGATCTGGAGGGGCGTTATCCAGCCTCCGCGGCGGTGTTCCGGGAGATGGCGGAGGAGGAAAACGTCCACCGGAGCTGGCTTCTCGACCTCTATCAGAAGCGGTACGGCACCCATTTGCCGCCCATCCGGCGCGAGGATGTGAAGGGGTTTTTGCGGCGGCGCCCGATCTGGCTTACGCGCAATTTGCCCCTCGAAACCATCCGCAAGCAAACCGAAACCATGGAGTTCGAGGCGCATCGCTTTTACGTAAAGGCGGCGGAGCAAGCCGGGGACACCGGCGTTCGCAAGCTTCTCGGAGACTTGGCCGCGGCTGAGACCAAGCACGAAAGCCTTGCCGCCAAGCTATCGGACAGCATCCTCACCCCAGATATCAAGAAGGAGGAGGATGAAACCGCCAGGCGCGTGTTCGTCATGCAATATGTGCAGCCGGGGCTCGCCGGGCTGATGGACGGCTCCGTGTCCACCCTGGCGCCGCTGTTCGCCGCCGCTTTCGCCACGCACCACAATTGGCAGACCTTTCTCGTAGGGCTCGCCGCCTCGATTGGCGCGGGCATCAGCATGGGCTTCGCCGAGGCGCTCTCCGACGACGGCTCGCTCACCGGGCGCGGCTCACCACTTTTGCGCGGCGGCATTTGCGGCTTCATGACCACGGTCGGCGGCCTCGGCCACACTCTGCCCTATCTGGTGCCGGACAGCTGGGCTAACGCCTTTTGGATCGCCACCGCCATTGCCAGCGTCATCGTGCTGATCGAACTGTGGGCAATTGCTTACATCCGGTCCCGCTTCATGGATACGCCATTCCTGCAGGCGGTCTTCCAGATCGTGGTTGGCGGACTTATCGTGCTCGCCGCGGGCATTGCCATCGGTGGCGCGTAAGGCGCCTCATGTGGCAGGCGAATCTCCTGGCACGCTCGCCATTGACCGTATCCACAAGCGGAGGCGGCCGGATGCGGAGAAGCGGGTCTCATTTTTGGGGGCAGCAAGGGCGCCTTTGGAAAACCGGTGGGCAAGCCGCGGGGCGGCAAGGTTGTGGCAAGAAACATCGCACACTATCGGGCGATCAGCGGCAAAGATAGAGTGTGCAATGGCTCAGAAATACAACATCAACGACGATCTCGATGCTTCCTGCGTTGCCCGGGTGCGGCCCGAAATCGAACGCCTGGCCGGCTCCGGCGACGATGTCGTTTTGGACCTTTCGAAAGTTGAGTTTGTCGATAGCTCTGGCCTCGGCATCCTCGTTTTTCTCCACAAGCGGCTGGTATCGAGCGGCCATAAGCTTAAGATCGTGGGCCTCAAGGGGCAGCCCTTGCAGCTCTTTACGAACCTGCATCTTCTTCCTGTATTCTGCGAGTAATACCGCCGCTAAGAGTCCTGACCGTTCCCGGTCATTGCGAAGGGCTTCGGCCCCGAAGCAATCCAGAGGCGGAAAGCGCAGCGCTAGTTTGCCGATCGCCACGGCGGCCAAGGCCTCCTCGCGATGACGGCTGCTGTATGGGAACGGTCAGAACCCACGGCGATTGGCATTATGCCAGATCCGGTTGATTGCTTCCGCAGCCCTCATCCCGGAACTTGATTACCCGGACGCCGCGGCGTTCGAACTCGCTAGCCGCCTTGCCGCAGCGTCATTCCCGCGAAGGCGGGAATCCATTTCTGACGCTGGAACATGACCTGAGATGGGTCTCCGCCTTCGCGGAGACGACGCTGCGGCGAAACTGCCGCCAGGAGGTCCTTCTCAGCGGAAATATTACTCGCCGCAATGCGTTTGCGATTGTTAACGGCCGGTTGATTTCGCGTAGGTCCCTATCATGCTTAACGCGGGCATGGTAAACGCGCGGATCTCATATTTTTCGCCCGCCACTTTTTGCGAATCTTTTGCCGTTTTTGGTCCGCCGTTTCAATTCCGGAATGCAACAAGCGGGCATAAACGGCATGGCAGAGCGAGAGGTGGATAAGGCAGGCGGGGTCAAGGGCTAGCCGCCGGAGGCGGTGGGAGCATAGCGAGCACCCTTGAGGCCGCCTGCCTTATCCACCACCCTTAGCCAGGCTGTGTATGCCGGTGGCCAGGTGAAGACTATCCTCGCGTGGGACTACCACATCTCACCGGGGACACATGCCCAAAGGCCATCATCACCTGACCTATGACAAACGCTGCCAGATTTACGCGCTCTTGAAAAGCGGCTGCACCAAAGCCGGGGTTGCGCGGCAGATCGGCGTGCACCGTTCGACAATCACAAACGAGATCAAACGCAATACTGGCCGCAAGGGGTATCGCTACAAACAAGCACAGGAGAAAGCATCCGCCAGGCGTACCGCCGCATCGAGCGTGCCGCGTAAGATGACGCCAAGCCTCATCCGCGAGATCGAGGGGACACTGACGCAGGAACAATGGAGCCCCGAGCAAATCAGCGGCTGGCTGAAGAAAGAAGAACGGCAGTTTGTCAGCCCCGAACGCATCTACCAGCACATCTGGAAGGACAAGCGAAACGGGGGAAGTCTTTGGCGCTACCTACGCCACAACGGCAAGAAGTACAACAAGCGCAAAGGCAAGAACTCTGGGCGCGGCCTGATCCCTGGCCGCGTGGACATCTCTGAACGCCCCGCCATCGCCCAGGAAAAAAGCCGCATCGGCGATTGGGAGGGCGATACCGTCATCGGCCGGGGCCAAAAGGGCGCGATCCTCACCCATGTGGACCGCAAATCCAAATACACAAAGCTCGCCATCCTGCCGGACAAAAGCTCAGCCTCTGTCCGAAGCGCCTGCGATGCTTCACTTCTTCCCATCGCTCACAAAATCGAGACCATCACCTACGACAACGGCAAGGAATTTGCCGGGCACGCCGGCATCGCAGCAAGCCTGGAAGCTCAAATCTACTTCGCCAAGCCTTATCATTCCTGGGAACGGGGACTGAACGAACACACCAACGGCCTCCTGCGTCAGTACTTCCCAAAAGGCTCGGACTTCTCTACCCTCACTCCCGCCGAGGTCCAACGGGTCGAGGACAAACTCAACTCCCGTCCCAGAAAGGCGCTCGGCTACAAAACACCCAGCGAGGTGTTCTTCGCCGCCGCTTGAAGACGTTGTTGCGGTTCGGGGGTGAAGGGGCGCCCGATTCCACGATTCTCAGAATCCGTTTAAATATACGCGCAAGTCGCGGATTAACCATTCCCGGCACTGGCGGCTAGAATTCAGGCCAGCATCGCCTGACCAATTTGAGGCGCACTTTCAATGGCTTAGGCTGCGACCCCAGCTTAACGATCCATAAAGGCGCATCTGCTAAATTAGCTCAATATCGAAAGATGCGCCGTCGGGGCACGGAATGCCTTAAACAAGGCCTGGCGCGGCAAGGCCAAATGACGCCGCCGAGGGCATGCACGCATACCTTGCGCTTTTTTGTACAGCTAACGGGCAGATTGAGTGGAAAAAATTGGAATGTGTGGCTTCTCCGCGATTGTGGCGGACTTTTCGGGTGTGTTAGTTTCCTGCAAACTTGGAGAGGCGTATGTTCAGGAAGTTGATGTTCGTGTTGCCGGTATGCGCGAGCGTAATGCCGGGGTGCATGTCAGCGCCGCCGCTCTCCGAGGCGACGGGCGCTGAGCACAGCGAGATCATGATCAAGGACGTTGTGCAGCGCGTGAAGTGCGAACTGTCGGAAGCCTTCGACAAGAAGGTTGAGCAGCGCGATTTCCTGTGGCTGGCAAGCTGGACAGCCCACGCCGATCTAACCCTGCAAATCAACGACAATGCGGGCGTCTCGCCAAGCGGCACTTATACAAAATATCTTGGGCACTCAGCCACGTCGGCAAAGTCTCCACTTGCCAGCGTAACCGACGCCTTTGCCTTGAGTGCCAGCGCAAACCTGAACGGGCAGGCAGTTAGATCCGAGACCGTGAGCTTCACGATTGCGCTTGACGAGCTGAAGCTCTGGCGCAGGCAGATCGACAAAATGGAAGCCGGTCTCCCGCCAGAGAAGAGAACCTGCTATGTCGACGGTAATACGGGGGTAACGGGCAATCTCGGCCTGAAGGAATGGGTAGATTCCGCATTCTTCCCCGTTGAGGCCGGTCAGCTTCAAGCTGGCGTCCACCCCTATGGGGGAGGGGGCAAATCGGCCGCTGCGCAAGGGCCCTCCAGCGGAGGCCCGAAAGCGAAGGCATTAGAGACGCCAACCAGGGATAAAATCGCCAGGCAGGCGGCTGAATGGGCAAAAGAACTAGTGCTGCTGCAAGAACGAACGAAGGTTTCCTTCGATAAGATCGATACAGCAATCAAGAATATGGCCTCTGCTGATGCGGATTTGCAGAATAAGCTTAAGGTTCTGAACGATGGCAAGTTTAATCCAGTTCTTGCTCCGTATCTCAAGAAGGCTTATGGCGAAAGTAAAGCGTTCGATAAATACCTGAAAGAGCACAAATCATTCGACGATAACTGCTCGGCGTACAAAACCAACCTCGATGGCGCGGCAAAGGTGCTGACGCAGTTGCAGGCAGAGCTTAACAAGCCCGGCGGGGACGTACCTGTGCCGCTGGAAATCGCCTACAACAATCTCAGCGACGCGATGGACGGTATTCACGCCAACGATTATCCAAAGCAATCCGCGACTTGCGCTAGCGCGCTTATGCAGGCAGCCGACCAGGCGGCGAAGAATGCGAATGCGTTGCCCAACCAGATTGATCCTCCGATCGACTCGGTGGCACACTCGCTGAACTTCGTCGTAGCTTACGGCGCAGGCATTTCCCCAAGCTGGAGCCTGCTCCAGTGGAAAGGGCCCGGCGGTAGCGGCAACACTCCCTTCCTCTCCGCATCGGGCCAGAGGTCGCACACTTTAAATATCGCGCTCGCTCCGCGTAGCGGCGGGCCGGCAATTGGCACCGACGCGCTGCGGCTGATCAACAACCAGGTCATACGGTCTCTGGGGCAATAGGGTGGCGGCTATGCTGCTTCCCCGCACGTAAGGCGCGGCGGCGAAGCACGCATCGCTGGATGCAAGGGGTTAGCCTCGCGGCCGGCCCGCCCTGCAGGCTGCAACAACCGCGCGCATTAGTATATCCAGCGGAGCCGGCTTAAAAAGTACCTGGGCGTCAGGCCATTCGCGCTTCAGCCCTTCCGGGTCGTACTGCCCGGTGTAAAAGACAATGCCAGCGCCCTTAGCGAGGAGTATACGCGCTGCCGGAAAGACGAGCCCATCGCGCAACTGCACGTCAAGGATGCCGCAGCTCAATTGCTCCGTGTTCGCGAGTTCAAGGGCGCGTTCAAGGCTAAGGGCCGGCCCGGCAATTCGAGCACCGGCCTTCATGAGCAGGCCGACAAGATCGAAAGCGAGGACCGGATCGTCCTCCGCGACGAGAATTCGTGAGCCATTCAATGGCTTATCTAAAGCGGTACCCATGCTCTCGCTTATGTGGGAACGCGCGCGCGGCTAACTTAGCCGGCGCGCCAATTTGTCACCCTTCACCCGCAACACGCGCTTCCTTGCGGCGTTCCAGTTTGCGCAAAAAGCGCACACGCCGGGCTGCAAGGCATAAGGAGCGTTACCGCCCCTTGACGAGCCCCCGGTTGATGAGCGTCTCGGCGATCTGCACTGTATTGAGTGCCGCGCCTTTGCGCAAATTGTCGGAAACGACCCAGATGTTCAAGCCGTTCTCAACCGTCGGGTCCTCGCGGATGCGGCTGACATAGGTCGCATAGTCGCCCACGCACTCGATAGGTGTGATGTAGCCGCCATCCTCGCGCTTATCGACCACAAGCAAGCCCGGCGCCTCGCGCAGGATGTCGCGCGCCTCGGCCGCCGAGATCGGCTTCTCGAACTCGATGTTGACCGCCTCGGAATGGCCCACGAACACCGGCACGCGCACGGCGGTGGCCGTCAGCTTGATCTTGGGATCGAGGATCTTCTTGGTCTCGGCCATCATCTTCCATTCTTCCTTGGTCTGGCCGTCCTCCATGAATACGTCGATGTGCGGGATCACGTTGAAGGCGATCTGCTTGGTGAAATGCTCAACTGTTGGCGTGTCGGTGACGAAGATGCCCTTGGTTTGGTTCCAAAGCTCGTCCATCGCCTCTTTGCCGGCGCCGGAGACCGATTGATAGGTGGAGACGACCACGCGCTTGATCGTGGCCGCATCGTGCAGCGGCTTGAGCGCCACCACGAGCTGCGCGGTCGAGCAATTCGGGTTGGCGATGATATTTTTCTTCGTAAAGCCCACGACCGCGTCCGCGTTCACCTCCGGCACGATCAGCGGCACGTCCATGTCGTAGCGCCAGGCGCTCGAATTATCGATCACGATGCAGCCCGTCTTGCCGATCTTCGGCGACCACTTCTTCGATATCTCGCCGCCGGCCGACATCAGCGCGAAATCGCATTGCGAGAAGTCGAACGTCTCCAAATCCCGGCATTTGAGCGTTTTGTCGCCGAACGAAACTTCCACGCCAGTTGAGCGGCGCGAGGCAATCGCGAAAACCTCTTTTACCGGGAATTCGCGCTCGTCGAGGATGTTCAGCATTTCGCGGCCCACATTGCCCGTGGCGCCGACGACGGCGACGTTATAGCTCATTGCGTTATCCTAAGGTTTGGTGCGCCGCGAATTTAGTAGGGGTTGGCCGCCGTGTCTACCGCTTTGGCCGCAGGCGGGCGCTTATACAACTTTGCCTAGATTGACGTCCGATCGGCGATTTCTTAAAGAGATGCCTGGGGTTTGAATCTAGTTTAATCCGGGATGGCGCGAATGCCTTTGCTCCTTGCTCTAGCGATACTCCTGCTCGCCGTTGCCGTCTTATACCGCGCGACGGAGCGTGTCCCTCAGCTTCCACGGGCGGTGGGGGACTGGGGCTTCGGCAGCAGCAACGATCCGAGGGTCGCCGTGGCGGCCATGATGTATGCTGTGGCGACCGAGAGTCACCCGCTGTCGCCTGAGCAAGAGCGCCATATCCTGTCGCTGCTTTCGGGGAGAATTGGGCTCGAATCCGATGCGGCGCGAGCCTGCCTGACGGGCGGCCGGCGGATGGCCAGGCGTCTGCGCGGCGATCTCAACACCCGCCTGCACCGGCTGCTTGAACCGGTTGCGCGCCGATGCACCGCCGAGGAAAAGGCGGATGTCGTCGACATGCTGCATATCGTTGCCGGCCCACGCGCCAAGCTCTTGGGTCCGGTACGCGACGGCCTTGGCCGCGTGTCCGCCACCCTCATGAACGATTAGCCGAGCCGGTAAGGCTTCCGCCAAAGCGGCGATGGAAGCGAGCGGGCAGCCGGCCTTCCTTGGCGCGATAGAGTATGCCTTGGAGCAATGTGCGCCGGTCTGAAACCGCCGTCGTTGCGAGGGCAGCGAAGCTATCCATGGCAGCAGTCACGGCCCTTTGTTCTGGACGCCTGCGGCGGCTGAAGCCGCCTGGCGATAACGTTGTGCATGCCAAAACGCACCCCGTCCTGACGCGGATAGCGGGTGCCAACCCCGGCCGCCGCGCCGGTATCCGCGCGGTTTGAGGATCGGCTTTGCGCGGAAAGCTAGCGCAAGCGATGGCATACGCAACGGCCCGGCAGGGCGGGGCAAGTTTTGCTCAGACGTAGAGTTTTGAAACAAAGGGGTCCTTATTTGCACCGGAAGCGGCCCGTATCGTAGAAAAATCTTTCAATATCTGCTTAAGTTCAGGGGGATTTCGGTTTGTCACGTCAGCCACGGTCAAGTTTCGGGGGATTAGTGCATGGGTATTTGGCCATTTCGTTCGCGGTTGGCCGCGCGGGAGGCGCAAGATAATCGGGCCCCCGCATCCAAGCCGCAAACAGAAGAATTCATCGCAGAGGAGAAGACTATGCCGTCGAAAAGCCGTCATCCGGAAACGCTCGCACTCCACGCTGGCTGGCGGGCCGACCCAACCACGGGCTCGGTCGCGGTACCGATCCATCAGACCACGTCTTATCAGTTCCGCGACACCGAGCATGCCGCAAACCTGTTCGCGCTCTCGGAGCTGGGGAATATTTACACGCGCCTTATGAACCCCACGAACGACGTTCTGGAGAAGCGCATTGCCGAAATCGAGGGAGGCGTTGCCGCCCTTGCTGTTTCCTCCGGGCAGGCGGCGTCGGCCTTCGCGGTCCAGAATCTCGCGCGCGCGGGCGACAACATCGTCAGCTCCACCGATCTTTACGGCGGCACCTGGAATTTGTTCGCGAACACGCTGAAGGACCAGGGCATCGAGGTGCGCTTCGTCGATCCGTCCGATCCCGAGAACTTCCGCCGCGCCACTGACGCGCGCACGCGTGCCTATTATGCGGAGACGCTGCCCAATCCGAAGCTTGCCGTCTTCCCGATTGCGGAGGTTGCGGCCATCGGCAGGCCGCTCGGCATTCCACTCATCGTGGATAATACCGCGGCGCCGCTGCTTGCACGCCCGTTCGATCATGGCGCGGCGGTGATCGTTTATTCCGCCACCAAATATCTGGGTGGCCACGGCACGACCCTCGGCGGCCTCATCGTCGACGCCGGCAATTTCGACTGGGGCGCCTTCCCCGAGCGGCAGCCCGCGCTGAATACGCCCGATCCGAGCTATCACGGCGCGGTTTGGAGCGAAGCCGTCAAGCCGCTGGGGCCGATTGCCTATATCATCAAGGCGCGCGTGACGCTGCTGCGCGATCTGGGCTCGGCGCTTTCGCCCTTCAACGCCTTCTTGGTCCTGCAGGGTATCGAGACGCTTCCCTTGCGCATCCGCCAGCATTCCGCGAACGCGCTGGCGGTTGCCAATTACCTCGCCAAGCGGCCAGAGGTGTCGAAGGTCATCTATCCATCGCTCCAGTCCGGCGTGTTGCGCGACCGCGCCGATAAATATCTGAAGGGCGGCTATGGCGGCCTCGTTGGCTTCGAGCTGGCGGCAGGCAAGGAAGCCGGGCGGCGCTTCATCGATGCGCTGGAGCTGTTCTACCACGTCGCCAATATCGGCGATGCGCGAAGCCTCGCCATTCACCCCGCGACCACGACGCATTCCCAGCTCAGCCCAGCAGAGCAGAATGCGACCGGCGTCACCGAGGGCTATGTGCGGCTTTCGATCGGCCTGGAGCACATCGACGACATCGTCGCGGACATCGAGCGCGGGCTCGCCGCGGCGGGGAACATCGCGAAGGCAGCTTAGTTCGGCTATCGCCGGAGGATGTGCCATGGACATGGGGCGTTACCCCTCATCCTGTCCTTCTCCCATTGGGAGAAGGGACGCCCTAACAACGGCTGCGAGCGAGCCCCCTCTCCCATTGGGAGAGGGTTGGGGTGAGGGGTAATGCGCTTCGTGTGGAGCACCGCTTCCCGGTGCCAGTCTCGACGCCGTGAATTGCCGATTAGATAGGAGACCAGTAAAGTGATTGCGTTCTTCTCGAACCGCAAGGAGAAAAAGGTGGAGCCTGCGCCGGATCGCGCCCCAGGCCGGGGCCGCGTTTATAAGTCCATCACCGAGACGATTGGCGATACGCCCATCGTTGAGCTCGGAAAAATCGCGCGCGAGTATGGCGTGAAAGCGAACCTGCTCGCCAAGCTCGAATTCTTCAACCCGATTGCCAGCGTGAAAGACCGTATCGGCGTGGCGATGATCGATACGCTCGAAGCCGCGGGCAAGATCACGCCCGGCAAGAGCGTCTTGATCGAGCCGACCTCCGGCAATACCGGCATCGCCCTGGCTTTCGTGGCGGCGTCGCGCGGCTACCGGCTGATCCTGGTCATGCCGGAAACCATGTCGATTGAGCGCCGGAAGATGCTGGCGCTGCTCGGTGCCGAGCTGGTGCTGACGCCCGGCGCGCTTGGCATGAAAGGCGCCATCGCCAGGGCTCAAGAGCTGCTCGCGGAGGTGCCGGACGCCATCATTCCGCAGCAGTTCGAGAACCCGGCGAACCCGGAAATCCACCGCCGCACGACCGCGGAGGAAATCTGGAACGACACCGCCGGCGCCGTCGATGCCGTCGTCTCCGGCATCGGGACGGGCGGCACGATCACTGGCGTCGGCCAGGTGCTGAAGCCGCGCAAGCCGGGCCTGAAGATGATCGCGGTCGAGCCGGAGGAATCGCCGGTGCTGTCGGGCGGCCAGCCTGGGCCGCATAAGATTCAGGGCATCGGCGCGGGCTTCGCTCCGGCCGTGCTGGATCGGGGCGTCATCGACGAGATCGTGAAGGTGAATTCCGAGACCGCGCTCGTGACGGCGCGCCAGGTGGCGCGGCTGGAGGGTATCCCAATCGGCATCTCGTCGGGGGCCGCTGTTGCCGCCGCCATCAGGGTTGGCCAGCGCCCCGAATTCGCCGGCAAGAACATCGTCATCATTATCCCCGATTTCGCGGAGCGCTATTTGTCCACCGCTCTGTTCGAGGGGGTGTGAGGCGAGGCTAAGTTCCCCGCAGGAAGGAAAGGGCCGCAGGGTAGCGGCCTTTTTTCGCGCCGGAGAGGACGCCGGTTTTGGCCGCGCTTCGATGAGGGTTCTTGTACCCGGATGGCCGGAACTTTTGACGGCTGGTATAAGTCTCTGGCGCACCATCGGTCACCTGTTGTTAACGTAATTTGGCGGCCTTCAGCCTGTTTCGCGCCGCCTTTTCAATTTTATGCAATTATAGCATATGTCCTTTACTGGTTCGTTAAGTGCGCATATTGCAGAGTAAGTCATTGATTGCTATCGATATATTACGGCGACCCGCCCGCCTTGGATTGGTTAATTCGAAACTTGCGCGTATATTTAAACGGATTTTGGAATCGTAGAATTCGACCTGAATCGCGAAAAGATTCGCAAAAAGTGGCGGGCGAAAAATATGAAGATCCGCCGTTAACCAAGCACGCATTAAGCATAATAGGGCTGTAGGCGAAACGAACACTTTTTTAACCGGAGCGAAATCCGCATCCGTTTTTGCGCGGTTGCTTTTGGACGCCCGCAGCGGCCAAGGCCGCCTCGCGATGACGGAGAGCAGGCAAGATTTTGGGCGGTTGAAGTACGTCTCCAGCGCGGTCATCATATATATTTAGGTGGCGCGGCCGGAGGGAATCCCGGTTGGCATTTCGTCGGGTGCCGCTATCGCCGCCGCCATCAAGGTTGGCTTGCGCCCTGGGTTCGCTGACAAGAACATCGTCATCACCATCCCCTCTTTCGCGGAGCGCTACCTGTCCACCGCACTGTTCGAGGGTCTATGAGGAGCGGCTCAACAACTCCGAAGGAATCAAAAGGCCGCGTAATAGCGGCCTTTTGATTAAGAACCATCTAATAAATGCGGTCTAGCCACGGAGCCGCAGTTCCCAAACTCATCCTAGAACGCCATTGATAATTCGGTGCCGTTATTCTTTCCCATATCACCTTGCGAACTCGAAAATAGGTCTTGTTTGTGTACCGGGTTTCATCATCATCGAAGACAAGAAAACCGTGGTCCACCAATTCTCTATGTATCGGATATATCCCGGACGCAAACCGCTCACCCTCTTCATTCGCGATCCAGAACAAAGCTTGCGCATGGGCGTAGTCAATTGTTTCCAAATTTTTAAGGGCACGGTCGTCTGCTGCCAATAACGCAGAACGCTCACTTAGTTTCTGACGCACCCAACTCGCTGCAACACGGATACCCCCATCCAAAAGATAAACACCCGTTCCTGTCCCGGATAATATGATTAACCATACGACATACACGTAAGGAGGGTCTATATTTGGCAAGAGTCCGGCGGCAAACACGATGAGGACAATAAGCCCGACGATAGTAATTGTGACGAGCAGTCGCCCTTCGCTAATTACCAATTTTAGGATTTCTGCGAAGTCCTTCACGATAATTCCCATACGCAAAAGCTCGGCCTAGCTGGGGCCTAATTTTTCCTTCTCACCAAAATAGCGCCACCGAGCTGTCTCACTTGGCCCGCATCATATTCTCCCGGATCATCTAACGAGTTATTCTGTGTCCAGCCACCTTCTACATTCTGGTAGGCTAACCAAACCCGAATTCCCGTAGGCTTATGGCGCACGCCGCCTTCCCAATCCTCATATTCACTTTCAACTGCAACCTTAGGCATGAATTTGGCTCCTTTGGCACGCCGCATGCTCCTTGGATAGCCATGGTGTGTGATTCGCGACACGCTTCAAACAAAAAATTTCAGTTTATCAACTGGGGGATGGTGGACACGACAAGGATCGAACCTGAGACCTTCGTGTGCGAAGCGAATGCTCTACAGGTGGGCTACCTGTCCAGCGCGGTCAAGAGATGTATGTAGGTGACGCGCCGGCCGAAGGAAGGAGAAGGCAGCTCCACGTCGGCCTTTTTATTTCGTGGTCTGGGGCTCACCTTCTTTGGCTGACACTATGAAATCGGCTGGGGGATAATGAAGAAGCTGGAAGCGTTGATCTTCGATGTGGACGGCACCTTGGCCGACACCGAGCGCGACGGGCACCGAATCGCGTTCAACCGCGCGTTTGCGGAGGCCGGGCTCGATTGGGACTGGTCCGTGGAACTCTACGGCAAGCTGCTATCCGTGACCGGCGGCAAGGAACGCATCCTCCATTACCTGGACCGCTACCGGCCCGGATTTCCGCGCCCGAGCAATCTTCCGGCGTTCGTAACGGACCTGCATGCCGCCAAAACCAAGCATTACGTCGGGCTGCTGGAGGAAGGCGGTATTCCGCTGCGGCCAGGGGTGAAGCGCCTTCTGGGAGAGGCAAGGGACGCGGGGCTCAGGCTCGCGATTGCGACGACGACCACGCCGGCAAATGTGACCGCATTGCTTGAGACGGCGTTGCCCGGCGGCGCTTCGTGGTTTGACGTGATCGGCGCCGGCGACATCGTCCCCGCCAAGAAACCCGCTCCGGACATATACCGCTATGTGTTGCGCGAGTTGCGCCTTGGCCCGGATCGCTGCCTCGCGTTCGAAGATTCGGCGCACGGGCTCCATTCGGCCCTGGGAGCCGGCGTGAAGACGCTCGTCACGGTCAACGGCTACACGGCCGGCCAGGATTTCACGGGCGCGGCGCTCGTGCTCGACCGGCTTGGCGAGCCGGACGCGCCGTTTCGCGTGCTGGCGGGCGAGGCAGGCGGCGCGGCTTACGTGGACATTGCCTTGCTCGCCAAGCTTTTTGCGGAGGCATGGCGAGCTTGATCCGGCGCCCGCGCCATGATCGAAGGTCCCGCCCCTCACCCTGTCCCTCTCCCCATGGGAGAGGGGACGCCTTCTCAACGGGCGCGACCGGACTCCCTCTCCCCCATCCGCATTCGCTTGCGAATGCGGACGCTATAAGTTGCAAGCTCGCCAAGGCGAGCTTGCCGAGAGGGCTGGGGTGAGGGGAGATTCGCCCGTTCGTTACGCCATCCGGCATTGAGGGCTTGACCCAGCCTCCGCGCTTATGCACAGCTAGGCGCGCTGCTAAGGCCGCCGCGCCCGGAAATGGTGGGCGCAAGCGATAATCCTCTGCGCCCTTGCGATTCTCGTCTATATCGTAAAGCCAGACATGGAAGAGCCATGGCTTCAAAACGCCCATGGCGACGTTTATCTCAACGATAAAGGCCGGACCGCCGCATTCTTTAGACTGCGCGCCGGCCGCACGCCGATAACATCTTTTAACGGCCGGGGTTATGGCTACACCAAACGAAAATCTGCAAGACACCAAGGCAGGCGGAGAGCGTATCGCAAAAGTGATCGCGCGCTCAGGGCTATGCTCCAGGCGCGAGGCCGAAGCTCTCATCGAGGACGGCCGGGTGTCCGTGAACGGGGCTGTCATCGTTAGCGCGGCACTCGACATTCTTCCGGCCGACAAGGTGCTGGTCGATGGCAAGCCGCTTGCCGCGCGTGAGCCGCCGCGGCTTTGGCGCTACCACAAGCCCAAGGGCCGGGTTACCACCCACAAGGACCCGGAAGGCAGGCCCACCGTATTCGAGGCCTTGCCGGAGAACCTGCCGCGGCTGATTTCGGTCGGGCGGCTCGATTTCAACACCGAAGGGCTGCTGCTGCTCACCAACGACGGCGATCTGGCCCGGCACCTGGAGCTTCCCGCCACGGGCTGGACGCGGCGCTACCGCGTGCGCGCCTACGGCCAGGTCAGCGAAGAGCAACTGGCGGAGCTTGCGGACGGCCTCACGATCGGCAGGATGAACTACGGTCCGGTCGAAGCATCGCTCGAACGCGAGCAGGGCGATAACGTCTGGATCTCCGTGACCATCCGCGAGGGCAAGAACCGCGAGGTGCGCCAGATCATGGAGCATCTTGGCCTGACCGTGAACCGGCTGATCCGCATATCCTTCGGGCCGTTCATGCTTGGCGAATTGGAGCCCGGGCAAGTCGAGGAGATTAAGACCGCCGTTCTGAAGGACCAGCTTGGGCCGCGGCTCACGCGCCAGCTTGGTGTCAGGCGCGAGCCCCTGCGCGAGGAACGAAAGCTTGCGCCCGGCCGGGCGAAGCCCACCTATTTGCGGCGGAAACCGGGGGCCGACGAGCGGCCCCGCTTCGAACCGCAGGAGCGGCCGTTGAAGCGGCGCCGCGTATTGCAGATGGACGGCTCCGAGGCTCCAAAGGTCGAGTACGTTTCCGAAAAGAGAGAGGGGCCGGATCGCTTCGGGCGGGACGGCGGCTACGGCGAGAGGCCCAATCGCGAAGGCCGGGACGACCGGCCGGGGCGCGCGGGCGGCGAACGTCCGCCAAGACGCGAGGGACCAGCCCGGCACGGCGCCTCTGCTTCGGCGGACCGCCCGGCGTTTGGGGACAGGGCGCGCGGTGCGGCGGATCGCGATTTTGGCCGTGACAGGCCTGATCGGCGGCCCAGTGGCGCTCCATTCCGCAAGAGACCCGAAGGGGAGGAAGGCGCCCGCCCGCGTTTCGATCGTAAGGAACGGGACAATTCGGCCTCCAGCGCTGAGCGGCACGAGCCGGATCGCAGCGGCGGCGAACACGTGCCCTTCGCCCCGAGCTTGGACGCGACAACCGAAGACGCCTTCGCGGAACGGACTTTTCGCCCGGCGCGGACCGGGGAGCGCCCGCGTCCCTCCTCCCGGCGCGACGGCGAAGGCCCTCGCGGTGGTTTCGGAGACCGCAAGCCTCGCGAGGGAGCAGGCGACGGGCCTCGTCCCTCGTTCAGGCGGGACTCGGAAGGCCCTCGCGGCGGGTTCGGAGACCGCAAACCACGCGAAGGGGCAGGCGACCGCCCACGTCCTTCGTTCAGGCGCGACTCGGAAGGCCCTCGTGGCGGGTCCGAGGACCGCAAACCTCGTGAGGGAACAGGCGACCGGCCTCGTCCTTCGTTCCGGCGTGACTCGGAAGGCCCTCGCGGCGGGTTCGGAGACCGCAAACCACGCGAAGGGTCAGGCGACCGCCCACGTCCTTCGTTCCGGCGTGACTCGGAAGGCCCTCGTGGCGGGTCCGAGGACCGCAAACCTCGTGAGGGAACAGGCGACCGGCCTCGTCCTCAGTTCAAGCGCGATTCGGAAGGGCCTCGCGGCAGCTTCGAAGACCGCAAACCACGCGAAGGGGCAAGCGACCGCCCACGTCCTTCGTTCAGGCGCGACTCGGAAGGCGCTCGTGGCGGGTCCGAAGACCGCAAACCACGCGAAGGGGCAGGCGACCGGCCTCGTCCTCAGTTCAGGCGCGACTCGGAAGGCCCGCGCGGCGGGTTCGGAGACCGTAAGCCCCGCGAGCGGACAGGGGAACGTCCGCGTCCTCAGTTCAAGCGCGTCTCGGAAGGGCCTCGTAGCGGGTTTGGAGACCGTAAACCACGCGAAGGGGCAGGCGACAGGCCTCGTCCCTCGTTCAGGCGCGACTCGGAAGGGCCTCGCGGCGGCTTCGAAGACCGCAAGCCTCGTGAGGGAACAGGCGACCGTCCGCGTCCTCAGTTCAAGCGCGACTCGGAAGGTTCTCGCGGCGGGTCCGAAGATCGCAAGCCTCGCGAAGGGGCAGGCGACCGGCCGCGTCCCTCGTTCCGGCGCGATTCGGAAGGGCCGCGTGGCGGGTCCGAGGATCGCAAGCCTCGCGAGCGGACGGGCGAACGTCCGCGTCCTCAGTTCAAGCGCGACGCGGAAAAGCCTCGCGGCGCATCCGGGGATCGCAAACCCGGCGCGCGGGCGTTCGGCGGGAGCGGTGGCAAGAGGCCGCCCGGAAAGCGCGGCGAAGGAAAGCCATTCAGGAGTGGCGGCAAGCCTCCGCATAAAGGACATGGCGGCGCGCCGCGCAAACCGGGTCGCGGGCCGGCGCCGGGCAAGGATACGCCGTGAGGATCGTCGGCGGGCGCTTCCGGGGCCGCCCCATTGCCGCGCCGCCGGGGGCACTCACGCGCCCAACCTCCGACAAGGTGCGTGAATCGCTTTTCAACATCCTGATCCACGGCATCGAATGGGCCGGGATCGAGGGCGCCCGCGTGCTCGACCTATTCGCCGGCACCGGCGCGCTCGGCCTTGAGGCGCTGTCGCGCGGCGCCGCCTATTGCCTGTTCGTCGAGGACAACGCGGATGCGCGCGGCATTGTCCGCGAGAACATCGAGGCGCTCGGGCTGACCGGCGCCAGCAAACTCTGGCGGCGCGACGCAACCAAGCTTGGTACCGCCGCGCCAATGCAGCCATTTCAGCTTCTGTTCGCCGATCCACCCTATGGCAAGGGGCTGGGCGAGCTGGCACTTGCGGCGGCGGCGGATGGCGGCTGGCTTTCCGCCGGCGCTATCTGCGTGCTGGAGGAGCGCGCCGATGTGGAGCCCGCCATCCCCGCCGCCTACGCTTTGCTCGACAAGCGCACCTATGGCGATACCGCGCTTCATATTTTGCGCAAGTGTTGACGCCTGGACCGCAGTGCATATTCTGGGTCGATTAGCCGCCCGCGTTGAGGTTGATTGCGAAGGCCCCCTCACCCCTGCCCCTCTCCCGCGAGGGGAGAGGGGAAGCGACCCTCTCCGCGAGTAAGACCGTAATTCGGGCGTCCCTTCTCCCCTTGCGGGAGAGGGGCAGGGGTGAGGGGTGAGTCACATAGTCCGGGGGTTGGTTTAGCAGCATTCTGGAGGACCCATGGCGAACGCGGTCAAACGAACCGGAGGCCAAATTCTCGCCGCTCAGCTACGCCTGCACGGCGCCAAGCTCATTTTTGGCGTGCCTGGTGAGAGCTACCTTCCGGTGATCGATGCGCTGTACGACGCCCGCGAGGCCATGCCGTTCATCGTCTGCCGCCAGGAGGGCGGGGCTGCGATGATGGCCGAGGCTTACGGAAAGCTCACGGGTGAGCCCGGCATTTGCATGGTGACGCGCGGACCCGGAGCGACAAATGCGAGCGCCGGGGTGCACATCGCCCGGCAAGACTCCACTCCCATGATCCTGTTCATCGGCCAGGCGAAGCGCGGCTTCCTCGACCGCGAGGCTTTTCAAGAGGTGGATTTCCGCCAGATGTTCGCGCCGCTGGCCAAATGGGCCGCGCAGATCGACGATGCCGCGCGCATCCCCGAATATGTGAGCCGCGCCTTTCATGTCGCGGTTTCGGGCCGGCCTGGTCCCGTGGTTCTGGCTTTGCCGGAGGATATGCTCGGCGAGGAAGCCGAGGTCCGGGACCCAATGCCTTATCAGCGCATCGAGGCGCATCCTTCCCCCAAGGATATGGAGCGGTTCAGGGAGCTGTTGGCCGCCGCGACAAGGCCGCTTGCGATCCTTGGCGGCGGCGGATGGGATGCCGAAGCCGCGGCGCGGGTTCAAGCCTTCGCGGAGGCGTGCGGGCTGCCGGTCGCGGTCTCGTTCCGGCGCCAGGACTACTTTGACAACGAGCGGCCCTGTTACGCTGGCGATGTGGGTGTCGGCGTCAATCCGAAGCTGGCCCAGAAAATTAAGGATGCGGATCTTCTCCTGGTCCTCGGCGCGCGCCTGAGCGAACCGGCCACGGGCGGGTACACGCTTATCGATGTTCCAAGGCCCAAGCAGAAGCTCATCCACGTTCACGCCGATCCGGGCGAGCTGGGCCGGAATTATCAAGCGGACCTTGCCATCGCGGCTGGCCCTCGCGGCTTCGCGGCGGCGCTGGCCCAGGTCCCGCCGGCCGATGGCTCGGTCTGGAGCGTTTGGGCGCAGGAAGCGCGCGGAATTTATGAAGAATGGCAGGTGCCGCTCACCGCGCCTGGCTCGCTGCAGTTGGCGGAGATCGTGGTTTGGCTTCGGAAAGCCCTGCCGGATGATGCGATCATGGTCAATGGCGCGGGTAACTACGCGGTTTGGGTGCACCGCTTTTTCCGTTACCGCCGGTTCGGAACGCAGTTGGCGCCGGTCTCGGGATCGATGGGTTACGGCGTCCCGGCTGCCATCGCGGCAAAACTCCTGCATCCCGGCCGCACCGTGGTTTCTTTTGCGGGCGACGGCTGCTTTCTTATGACCGGCCAGGAATTCGCGACCGCTGTGCAATACCGCGTGCCGGCGATCTTCATCGTGGTCAACAACGGCATGTACGGCACCATCCGCATGCACCAGGAGCGCAGCTTTCCCGGCCGCGTCTACGGCTCGGACCTGCGGAATCCCGATTTCGCGGCTTACGCCCGGGCCTTCGGCGGCTTCGGTGCCGTTGTCGAAAAGACGGAGGAGTTCGCGGGTGCCTTCGAGGCGGCGCAAGCGTCCGGCCTGCCGTCGATCCTGGAATTGCGGGTCGATCCAGAGGCGATCACGCCGCGACAGAGCTTAAGCGAGATCCGCGCGCAGGCGCTTCGGCAGGGCGCCGGTAGTTGAGACGTCCGCCTTCGTCATCGCGAGGCGGTAAACGAGGTGGTAAAGACCCCCTCATCCTGTCCTTCTCCCCAAGGGGAGAAGGGACGCCAGAACTCTCCGCAGCATGAATTCTAGCGCTCCCTCTCCCCTTGGGGAGAGGGTTGGGGTGAGGGGGTCTTTTTGCCGAAGCTATATGAAGCCATCAGCCGGAGTTTGCGGGAGACTCCGGCTTGCCCTTAAGGACGCCGCCAACGGCGAAGTGGTGCTTGGGCACTTCGCGCAAAATGATCCGCACCGAATCGCGCGGGGCGCCGAGAGACTCCATCGCCGCTTCGGTGATCTTGGCGACCAGCTTTTCCTTCTGCTCCTGCGAGCGCCCTTCCAACAGCGTGATGTCGATAATTGGCATGCTTCGATCCTCGGTGCGGATGGCGTAACGAACTGGGGTCGCTCCCCTCACCCTGTCCCTCTCCCCATGGGAGAGGGGACGTTCAAACTATCCCCGGCGATAATTCAGGGGTCCCTTCTCCCATGGGGAGAAGGACAGGATGAGGGGAGATCCCTTAGTTCAGTATGCGATCCAATGCTAAGTTGGCGCCCCATGCGCATGACGGTGTCCGCTAATCTTCGATCCTCGCTAAACGGCGCTGAAGGATACGCTGCCCAGGTCCTGGAACCAAGTGCGGATGAATTCTCCAGGCGTAAGCGGATGCGCGGCTGTCGCGCCGCCCGCCAGCACGATGTCGCCCGGTTCAAGCCGCTCGCCCGCCTGCGCCACCGCGCGCGCGGCGGCCACGAGCGAGCGGATCGGATTGCCAAGGATCGCGGCGCTGGAGCCGATCTGCACCGGCCGCCCATCCACTTCCATGACGATGCCGGTGTTGCTCACATCGGTGCCGGGTTTCGCCCAGGCTCCGAGGATGAACCCGGACGAGGAGGCGTTATCCGCAACCACGTCGGGCAGCGTGAATTTGAAATTGCGGAAGCGGCTATCGATGATCTCCACCGCCGGGGCGATGGCTTCGACCGCCGCCAGCGCTTCCACGGGCGAGACATCGCCCGCGAGCTGCTTGCCGATGATGTATGCAATTTCCGGCTCGACGCGCGGATGCACGTAGTGGGAGCGGACGAGATCGCCGCCTTCCACCAGCCGCATGGCGTCGGTCAGCCGACCCCAGACAACTTCCGAAACCCCAACCTGCAGCATCTTGGCGCGCGAGGTCAGGCCCATCTTAACGCCCACCCGGTGTTCGCCGCGATCGTAGCGCCGGTCCATGGAAAGCTTCTGGATAGCATAGGCATCCTCAACCGTCAGATGCGGATGCTCTTCCGTGAGCTGCGGAACGGCGGTTGCGGTGCGGGCGGCATCGTCCAGGATGTACGCGAATTGATCAAGATCGGTCATGCTGCCTCTCCGCGCTGCTTGAGGATATCGAGCGCCACATCGATGATCGCGCATTTGATTTTGGCCATTCGCTATTCCTTCGAGAACGCGGCCCGGACGGAGCCGAGGCCATTGATTCGAACGTCGTAAACGTCGCCGGGCGCAACCGTGACCATCGGCCCCAAGGCGCCGGAAAGGATCGTGTCGCCGGCTTTGAGCGGGCTGCCCGCGCGTGCCATGACCTTCGCGAGCTACAGCGCCGCGTTGAGCGGACTGCCCATGCAAGCGGCGCCGGCGCCCACCGAGACCGGCTCGCCCCGCTTCTCCATCACCATGCCGGCAAGGCGCGGATCGAAGCTATCGAGGCGGCAAGGACGGGAGCCAAGCACGTAAAGGCCGGATGAGGCGTTGTCGGCGATGGTGTCGGTGATCTTGATGTCCCAGTTCTTGATCCGCGAACCGGCGATCTCGATTGCGGGCAGGGCATACTCGATGGCGCGATGGAGATCGGCAAAGGTGAGCTGCTCCTCGGCGAGGTCGCGGCCGATCACGAATGCGATCTCCGCCTCGACCTTCGGCTGCATCACATCGCGGACGGAAATGTCCTCGCCATCGCCGCGCGCCATATCGGCGAACAGCATGCCGTAGTCGGGCTGATGCACGCCAAGCTGCTTCTGCACGGCCAGCGAAGTGAGGCCGATCTTGCGGCCCACGAGCCGGCGGCCGGTTTGCAGCGCCCGCGTGGTATTGATCGTCTGCGCTGCGTAGGCGCCATCAACATCGCCTTCCGCGAGCAAAGTGCGGACTGGCTCGCAAGGCTGGCCCGTGCGCGCCGCCTCGAAGAGCTGCGCTGCGGCGGCCTCGATCTTGGCCTGCGGAGTTGTTACCATGCTTCAATCGTCCTGCCTTAGTGTTTCTGATTGCCCCGGCGTTTCCGTTTGAGGAAACCTTATGTCAGTGCGCACTGCGTGTGGCTTACCCCTCACCCCTGCCCCTCTCCCGCAAGGGGAGAGGGGTACGTGCCCTGTCCCTAGCGCAGAGGGTAATTCGGCCGTTCCTTCTCCCCTTGCGGGAGAAGGACAGGATGAGGGGTAAGCCGCAGGCTGTGCCCGCTGGTATTGGATTTCCTCTCGTGGAAGCGTCCATCTGAGCGGCAACCCGGTGGGCGCGGCTCAGGTTTTCCGTCCACACCGCGGCTGCGAGACCGTAGGGCGTGCTGTTTGCGAGCCTGATGGCTTCCTCCTCGGTGTCGAAGGGGCGAATGTGGCAGCAAGGCCCGAAGATTTCCTCGTTCACCACCGCGGCCGTGCCGGGCAGGCCGGTCCAAATGGTAGGTTGTACCCAGGCGCCGCCTGCCAGCTCTGCTGGCATCTCAGGGATGCCGCCGCCGGTCAAGACCGTGGCGCCTTCTTCAACCGCCTTTTTGTAATAGGAGAGCACCTTGTCGCGATGCTCGTGGCTGATAAGCGGGCCGAGATTGGTTTCTGGGTCTTCGGGCAGAGCTGGCCGCGGTTCGCAAAGGCCGGGCGCATCGTGCCTTCGATGGCCTTGCCGAGCCCTGAGCCGGCGAAGATCGGCGCCATCCGGCTCACTTATTTCCGAGTAATGCCTTAGCGGGGATTAACGAGCTGGGCCTGCAAGAAGTCGCGGATCGCATCCCGCGGCACTTCATTGGCAACGAACGCCTGGCCGATGCCGCGCAGCAGAACGAGTGTCAGCTGTCCGTCGCGCACTTTCTTATCTTGCTCCATGAAGGCGAGCAGCTCTTCGAGGGTTGGCATGCGCCCAACCTGGGCTTGCAGGCTCTTGAAATCGGTGGGCAGGCCGAATTCCGAAAGATGGGCCTTGAGCCGGGCGGCAATGGACGGGCCGCAAAGGCCCTGGGCTTGCGAAAACTTCGCCGCGAGCACCATGCCGAGCGCCACGCCCTCGCCGTGCAGCACGGCGCCGGAATAGGCGGCCCATGCCTCAGCTGCGTGTCCGAAGGTGTGGCCGAGGTTCAGAAGCGCGCGTTCGCCGGTCTCAAGCTCGTCGCGGGCCACGATTTCGGCCTTCATCTGGCAGCTTCTAAGGATCGCGTAAGTGAGGGCGTCGCCGTCGCGCGCGAAGACACTGGGGCCGTTCTCTTCGAGCCATTCGAAGAACACCGCGTCGCCGAGCGCGCCATATTTCACGACCTCGGCATAGCCGGCGCGGAACTCCCGGTCAGGCAGGGATTCGAGCGTCGCAAGATCGGTCAGCACGAGCGACGGCTGATGGAAGGTTCCGATAAGGTTCTTGCCATGGCGCGTGTCGATGCCGGTCTTGCCGCCCACGGACGAGTCGACTTGCGCGAGCAGCGTTGTCGGCACCTGCACGAGCCGGACCCCGCGCTTCACGAGACCGGCGGCGAGCCCGGCCAGATCGCCGATGACCCCGCCGCCCAGCGCGATAACCGCATGCTTCCGCTCGATGCCAAGGTCGAGGAGCGCGTTGCAAACGCGTTCGAGTTCGGAAAAACACTTCGAGCCCTCGCCGGATGGCACGAAGCAAATCTCGCCAAGAAGAAGGTCATGCTCCTGCAGCCGGCGCTCCAGATCGTGGGCGTAAGCAGAGAGCGCCCAGTCCGCCACGATGGCGAAGCGCGTCCCCGGCAGGGCCTGCATGAGATGTTGCGGCGCGGACGCCAAGAGCCCCGCGCCGATGACGATGTCGTAGGCCCGGTCACCAAGCTTGACAGTGACCTCGCCAGACTTCCGGTTGATATCAGCGCTCGCTGTCATGACTGTTCCTCGCTTATATTGGTAGCCGCCGGGGCATCCTGCTTAGCAATTGCGCCGCCCTGCGCAAGATACGAAGCGAGCAGCGACAGGATCTCCTCCACAGCGGCTTCGTGCGGTCCGTCGCGGCTTTCGAAGATCAAATTGGCCTCGGCGTAATACGCTTGGCGCTCCGAAAGCAGCCGCGTCAATACGCCGCGTGGATCGGCGGTCTTGAGCAAAGGGCGATTGTCGCGCCGCGAGACGCGCTGCAGCAGCAGGTCGACCGGCGCCCTGAGCCACATGGTAATCCCGTTGTTCGCAAACTCGGCCCGTGTCTTGGCCGAGAGCACGGCGCCGCCCCCCGTTGCGATAACTTGGGGGCCAGCTCTGCAAAAGCCGCTTTATCACGCGCTCCTCGCCGTCCCGGAAATAGGGCTCGCCGTGAAGGGCAAAAATGTCCTCGACCGTCATGCCGGCCGCCTGCTCGATTGCCGTATCCGCATCGCTGAATGGCAATTCCAGAACGGCCGCAAGCCGCCGCCCGATGGACGACTTGCCCGAACCCATCATCCCGACGAGCACAATGCTGCGCTTGCCGAGCGTGCCGCGCACGTCCCGGGCCAAACGTTTCGCCGTTACGCCAGCAACTTCCGCCGTCACAATCCAATCACCTTTAAAGCTTCGAACTCATTGGCGCGCAACTTATGCTTTCATCGCGTCCTTGACAACGGGCGCGAAGAGCGGCAGCCATATTGGGCAAACGCCCGGAGTGCGGCATGCCGACCCTTATACGCTTTTTCACTGTCGTTGGTATTCTCGCCGGCCTGTTCTACGGCTCGATGTTCGTGCTTGCAAATTTCTTCGAGCCGCAGCAGCACGAAATAACGAAGTCGATCCGGGACGTTAAAGTCAGATAGCCATGCCACGCCCAGCGGGCCAGCGCGCACAAGCCGAGGACGAAGCGCTGATCGATGCGTTCTTGCACATGATGCGGGCGGAGAGCGGCACCTCCTTCAACACGATTTCAGCCTATGGCTCGGACCTGCGCGAGCTGTCCCGTTTCCTGGCGGAGCGCGATTTGTGCTTCGTTGCGTGCGAACGGCCCGACCTCGAAGCCTTTTTCGCGGCCGGGCCGGCTGAGGGCCTCAGCTCCAATTCCGCCGCGCGCAAGCTCTCCTGCCTCAAACGCTTCACGCGGTTTCTTGTGGCCGAAGGCAAACGCCAGAGCGATCCGGCGCTTCTCATCGACGGCGCGAAGGCCAGGCGCCGCTTGCCTCACACATTGTCCGCGGGCGAGGTCGGGCTGCTGCTGGACGCGGCCCACGAAGCCGCCGCCAAGGCTCCGGAGGCCGCGCGGCTGCGCGCGCTCCGGCTCGCTTGCCTTCTGGAACTGCTCTACGCGACCGGCTTGCGCGTCTCGGAGCTGGTTGGCCTGCCCAAGGCCGCGCTCAAGGGCGACCAGCTCATGCTGACGGTGAAGGGCAAGGGCGGCCGCGAGCGCATCGTGCCCTTGAACGGGAAGGCGCGCGAAGCCCTGGACCGCTATCTGGAGGCGATGGCTGGCAACCGGACCGCGGCGGCGCAGAAATGGCTTTTCCCCTCCTGGGGCGAGGCGGGACACTTCACCCGGCAGAAATTCGCTCGCGATTTGAAAGCGATAGGCGCGACAGTGGGCCTCGACGAGGAGCGGCTTTCCCCGCATGTGCTGCGCCATGCCTTCGCCTCCCACCTTCTGGACCGCGGCGCCGATTTGCGCGTGCTGCAAACGCTGCTGGGCCACGCCGACATCTCCACCACGCAGATTTATACGCATGTGATGGAGGAGCGGCTCAAGCAGACCGTGTTCGATTTCCATCCGCTGAGCGATAAGGCGGAGGTGGAGTAGCGGTCATATCAGGCGCGGCGTTGCGCCACGATGAGATAGCCCAGACCGCCGTAAACCTCATGCCGGGCAAGCACATCGGTGCTGGAAGGCGGTGCCGGCGGCGTTTTCCGGAAGCCTGGATTCAGGCGCGGAAGGACGCGCCGCCCGATTGGGTGCGAAAACCGCTCGCTCATATGCTCGTCGCCCCAGACGATCCGGCCGCCCTTGCGCACCACGCGGACGAATTCGCGCAGCGCCTGGTCTGGATCGCTGAAAAGATTGACGCCGCCGAAGTGGAAAAACGCGTCGAAGGATTCATCCGCGAACGGCAGGTGCAGCGCGTTGGCCTGGATCAGCGCGATATCGAGGTCTCCATGGCGGCGCCTGCATTCGCGCAGCATGTTCAGGGATAGATCGGCGGACGCAATCCGGGATGAATGCCCAAGCGCTTTCCTAAGCAGGGGATGAAACACCCCAGGGCCGGGCGAGACTTCCAAGACTTGTGAACCCGGTTCGAGCCCGGCTAGAGCGGCGATCTCTGCCCGGCCTTTCACCATATCGACGCCGGTCAGAAGCCTGCCGAGTATCCGTTCGGAAAAATCGTAAAAGGGCGCGAGGGCGTCGTAGAAGCGGTTCCAGCTCGCGTCGGTGTCTTGCAGCGTTTCCGGATAGACCAGCGAGGCGATACCGTCGAAGCACGGAAAAACCTTGCCGTCCTGCCGGACAAGCGCGCCGCCGCGCAACTCAAGCCTTTGGCCGGTCTCCGGGCAACGAAGAAGCGAGATAGCCCAATCCGGAAGCATCGGCAGCGGCCCTTTCGCGAGCGTGGATTATTCGCGGAACTGGATAGGTTTTTGCGGTTAGAAATGCAATCCTTGCCTCGACTCGATGTAGCCTGATCGCGAATGTTTGGGGAGGACCCTCGCTTGGAACCGTCTATCGTTTGTCCGAACTGCCGGACTGAGATCAAGCTCACCGAGACGCTGGCCGCGCCGCTGATCGAGGCGGCGAGGCGCGACAGCGAGGCGAAGCTCCGCCAGAAGGAGGCCGAGATCGCCAAGCGCGAGGCGGCGATGCGCGCGCAAGCCGAGGCGGTCAAGGTGGCTAAGGAAGCGATCGACTCGGAAGTCGCGGAGCGCCTGAAGGGCGAGCGCAAAAGGGTAGCGGAGGAAGAGGGGAAGAAGGCGGCGGCCAAGTTCTCGCTCGATCTGCACCACAAGGATCAGCTGCTGGAAGAGCAAACCAAGCTGGCCAATGAGCGCGCGGTCAAGCTTGAGGAAGCGCAGAAAGCGCAGGCCGAAGCCTTGCGGAAGGGGCGGGAGCTGGACGATGCCAAGCGCGAGCTGGACCTTACCATTGAAAAGCGCGTGGGCGAGAAGCAGACGGAAATCCAGGAGCGCGCCAAGGCCGAGGCCGAGCAGGCGATGCAGCTGAAGGTCCAGGAGCGCGAGCAGACGATCCTCGCCATGCAGAAGCAGATCGAGGAGCTGAAGCGCAAGTCCGAGCAGGGCTCGCAGCAATTGCAAGGCGAAGTGCAGGAGCTGCAGCTCGAAGCGCTCTTGCGCGGGAGCTTCCCGCACGACACGATCACGCCGGTTCCCAAGGGCGAGTTCGGCGGCGACGCGGTCCAGCAGGTGACCACGCCCTTCGGCCAGCAATGCGGAAAAATCCTTTGGGAATCGAAGCGCACGCGCAATTGGAGCGACGGCTGGCTGCAAAAGCTGCGCGACGACCAGCGCGCCGCCAAGGCCGATGCGGCCATCCTGGTTTCCCAGGCGCTGCCCAAGTCCATCGATGTTTTTGGCCAGATCGACGGCGTCTGGATCACCACGCCGAAATGCGCGGTGGCGGTCGCGATGGCGATCCGGCACGCGCTCATCGAGGTGGCGATGGCGCGCAAATCCGGCGAAGGCCAGCAGACCAAGATGGAGGCGATGTACCATTACCTCACCGGGCCGCGCTTCCGGCACCGCGTCGAGGCCATCGTCGAGAAGTTCCAGGACATGCAGGCCGACCTCGAAAAGGAGCGCAAGGCCATGCAGAAATCCTGGGCCAAGCGCGAGCAGCAAATCCAGGTGATCGTTCAGGCCACGGCCGGCATGTGGGGCGATATGCAGGGCATCGCCGGACGCTCGCTGCCCGAGATCGAGGGCCTCGATTTCGACGGCGCGGAGGCCATCGAGGATCAGGCTGGCGGCAAGCTGCGGCTGATCGAATCCGATAGCTGAGCCGGCAGTGTGCGTTCTAACCCATCGTTCCTCCGGACGCTCGCGGCGGCGCGTTGCTGAACCGGCTCCAGGCAGGCGGCGTTAACCGGATTGGGGCGCGCTGCCGGGCCGTTTCGCTCAGGAAGGATCGTAAGCGATAGCTCCTTACCGATGGGTAAACGGCGCCGGGGTGTTGGCCATTGAAATCATTGATGTATTTTTGAGTGTGAGCGGCCGGCGGGCGGCCCTGGCCGTTAACTTTCGAATGGCAAATATATTTAAAGGGATTCTGCAAACGCAGAAATCGGCCTGAATCGGCAAAAGATTCGCAGAAATGCGGCGGCGTAAACTACGAGAATTCGCGTTAACCACGCCGGCATTTACCATCGTAGGCGCCTACGCAAAACGAACGCTTTATTAACCCGCAGCGAATCCGCGCGATGCACCGCCGGGTACTGGATTTCCTAAAATTAGTATCCAACTTTACCCTTGGTGCTAAAGCTGGGCATTTGGGCCAAGGGAGGGCGCAATGGCGGACGGCGGGCCTCAAGACGCTATCGGAGTTGCCTTGCCGAAGCCGAAGCGCGCCTTCGGGCGGTCGCTCGCGGATTTCCGCATCGAGGGCGTCCCCACGCCCAACGGGTTGCATCCGGCGGAAGAGCGCCTGCTCGATTGCGCCGCGCGCGGAACAGCATGCCGCATCGCCTCGGTTCGCCCGGAAAAGGCGGCGCCCGAAAACACAGTGCGCGGAGCGTTCCTCCGCTTCCTCCTGCTCGGCGGTGACGAGGACGTGCCGGTGCACGAAAAGGGCGTCATCCTCTACGGCGGGTTCATCGAAGGCGGCATCGACCTGGAAAATGCCCGTGACGCACTTTCTCTTAAGCTGTGGCGTTGCCTTGTTTCCTGCCCAATAGAGGGGCAAAATTCAAGCATCGATAGGATTTGGATTCAAGAGTCCCAGGTTGGCCGGGTAGACTTTCTATCCGCCACAATTGCCAGCGATGTCTATTTGTATGAAAATCTAGCCTCCGGCGAAATTTGCTTTTCTGGCGCGGAGATCGGCGGCCAGCTCAACTGCATCGGCGCCAAGCTCAAGAATGCCGGCGGCATGGCGCTTGACTGCTTTGGAGCGAAGGTGACCGGCAGCGTGTTTTTGCAACAGGGCTTCGAGGCCGAGGGCGGGGTGCGCTTTTTGAGCGCGGAGATCGGCGGCGAGCTCAACTGCAACGGTGCCAAGCTCAAAAATGCGGGCGGCTCGGCGCTGAATTGCGGCGGCGCAAAGGTGACCGGCTCTGTGTACCTGCATGGGGGTTTCGAGGCCGATGGCGAGGTGAGCTTTGCAGGCGCGGAGATCGGCGGCCAGCTCGTCTGCGACGGCGCGAAGCTCAAGAATGCGGGCGGCATGGCGCTTTTCTGCAATGGCGCGAAGGTGACCGGCGACGTGTTCCTGCAAGGCTTCGAGGCCGAGGGCGTGGTGGGCCTTTTAGGCGGGGAGATAGGCGGGTCGCTCTACTGCAGTGGCGCTAAGCTCAAGAATGCGGGCGGCACGGCGCTTGTTTGTGATCGCGCGGCGGTGACCGGCATTGTATTCCTGCAAGAAGGCTTCGAGTCCGAGGGCGAGGTACGCTTTTGTGGCGCAGAGATCTGCGGCGATTTTGTTTGCATTGGCGGCAGCTTCAGAAATGCCAAAGCGGCACCTTCCGCCGATAAGAGCGAACCGCCCTTCGCGGAGGATGCACTCAACTTGCAAGGGGCGCAGATCAAAGGGACATTGTGGCTCGGTCCCGCAGCTCCGCCCAACCACCAGCAAGTGACCATCGAAGGATCGATTAGTCTTCGAGGTGCCCATGCCCATGAGTTTGTGGATGATCGCCAATCGTGGCCAGTGGCCGAGGTTGCGGTGGCTGGCGATAAATTGCCCTGTTACATCCACCTCTTTGGTTTCACCTATGATCGCTTTGTTGGTGGTGCAAAAACGGATTGGCGGACGCGGGCGGATTGGTTGATGCGGCAGCGGCCCTGGCATTTGGGCAAGGACTTCCGGCCGCAGCCCTTCGAGCAGCTTATCAAAGTGCTGCGCGAAATGGGGCACGATGGCGATGCACGGCGCATTGCGATGCTCAAGGAATGCTTGCTCCACAAGCGGAAGGGTTTCCGGAAACGGCCTTTCGCATGGAGCATCAGTTTGCTGTGGGGGCTCTCCTGCGGCTATGGCTACCGCCCGCACCGGCTGATCGTGGCGCTGCTCGCGCTGTGGCTCGGTTGCGGGTTTCTGTATCAGAACGGCGCGGCGCATGGCGGCTTCGCGCCGAAGGACGGGCAGGTCTGGACCAGCGCGATCTATAACGATGCCTGCGGCAAGAACTGGACGGAGTGCGCGGAGCTCAAAGGAGGCGGAGGCGGCAAGGTCGGCGAGATCATTGCCTTCAACCCCTTCACCTATTCCGCCGACATGCTGCTGCCGGCCATCGACCTCGGCCAGCGCTCGGCCTGGACGCCGATGGGACGCGAGATCGAGGTGACGCTGCCTGGGGAGCGGAAAGTGACGCTGCCGGCCGGCACGCTCCGCGTGGTGACCTGGATTGAAAATATCCTCGGCGTCGCGGGCGTGATTCTCATCGGTGCGATCCTTTCCGGCATCGTGAAGCGGGATTGACATGTAATCGTCGTTCTGCGCGCGCTGTGGCGTGAAGTAGTGCGGCACAGACGCGGCACGGTTAAAGACGTTGCCGCCCCAAATACTGGAGGGCGTGCTATGGATTATCAACTGGTTGACGAATATCTCGACAGGCTTGAAAAAGTGCTCGGAGATGAACAGCAATTCCCGCTGGTCTATGAATTGCTTACCGCCGATAAGCGCGTCGCTCAGCCTGAGGCCGTGGAATTGGCCTCCCGCTTCCTGGCCCCCATCGCCAAGAGCACATCACGGCCGAAGGCGTTGCGCCGTGTTCTTTATAGGCACGAAAAACTCTTAAAATCGCGCGCGGCCTCCGCATCGATCGCGGCGCGGCGTTAACCCGCAAAATTCGCGTTACCAAACCGGCGTCAAACAATCATCACTTTCTTTTCAGAATATCCATAAAGTTTTCCGCGTTCGGCCCCGATCTTGGGCCAGCATGTGAAAGTTGGCGCGGCTTGAAGCCTGTTGTTTGTTTGTAGAGGTGCGTACATGGCCGGTTCGTGGCGCGATATTCTGGACGGCGCAAACGCGTCTCCCCCGATGGATCGAGGCGGCGTGCGCCCCGGTCCGGTTCTGCATCGTCCGGTTAGCCAGGCCCCCCAGCAGCGCCCGCATGGGCACCCTTATTCAGCCGCGGAGGCGCGCGGGCTCCTCGAACGTGAGCTTGCGGCAGTCTCTGGCAGGCCCCTGGGCGACGGGCCGGCCCGTGCGGCTGGCAGGCCGGTGGAGCACAGGCCAGCCGCTGCCCCTGTGAGGCAGGCGGACGCTGGGCCAGCCCCCGCCCCCGCCGGCAGGCGGGTGGAACATAGGCTGCCCGCCGCTACTGTCAGGTCCGTGGAACACAGGCCCGCCGCCGTCCCTGTCAGGCCGGCGGACGTCAGGCCCGTGGCCCCTCCCTACGTTACGCCAGCCCGCGCCAGGGCGGTGGAGCAGGGTCCGGCCCCCGCCCCCGCCACGCTAACAGAATACTGGCTGGCCACCGGCGGCAGAGCACCGGCTGCCATGGCTGGAACGGTTCCGCACACTGAAGAAAAGATTCCGTATAATTCGCTGATGGATGCGCTCGGCAGGGCCACGCCGGCCATGTTGACGGAAGCGGAAAAAGCCGGGCTGCCAGTACCAGTGCCGGCAATAAGATCGCCGGGAACAATGGCCTCGCCGAAAAGGCTGCCGTGGCGCGGTCTTCTTGCGGTTTCCGCGCTGGTCATAACCGCCGGCTTATCGGCCTACGTGCTCTTGAGCCGCGGCGGAAAGGACAGCGGCGCAGGCCAAGCCGGGCAAACCGCGTCTGCGGCCGATGCGGGCGGAGATTGGGTGGACATCCCCCTGCCGGCACGGCGGCCAGCGGCGCTTCGGGGCCAGCAAAGCCCCGCCCGTAGCGAGCCGGGCAGCGCCGCGAATTGATGTATTGACAGCAAGAAGTGCGCCAGCGCGGCCCTTGAACAAAGCTAGCTACGCCCAGCCTCGGGATGAATTAACCTGGAGCAGTACCCCGCGATGTCGCGTGTCGTCCAAACTTTGCCGGAACTTAAAGAGTGCATTAGGAAATTATTCGACCGCCGGGATGTTGCGTTTAATGACTTCGGAGAACATCAGACAATGTTTTTTGTCGAGGGGGAACTCTCGTCTGTCTATACGACCCTGCTACGCCAATCAGAAAGCTCATTATGGTCCGATGAAGATGGGTGTTTCTTTTGCTACAAGAATGAAGCTGAAAACATTTCAATCGCACTGTCGGAAGCGCCGGAAATGGTGCTCGTAATCGCGTCGGTCCTGTCCTTGCACTATGAGTACTTGGGCGATGTTGTTGCAGCGCATGGAGCAGTAAATCCGGATTTGTCAAAAATGAAGTAGCGCCAAGGCCTCGCCATGGCGGGCCGGGCAGGGCCGCAAATCCATGCGGAGCCGAGCCAGTTTCGCCCGCGCGCCGCCGCCGGCGGCTTCCGCCTCCTTGTTCCTCAACGTCTCCGCGGAGGGAGACAGGGATTGCCGCCCACACCCATATGAGATACATTGTATTACGATACTTAAACGGGAGGCGCATATGGCCGCAACCGCGATGATCCATGTCCGGGTGGACGAAGAGGTCAAGACACAGGCCACCGAAACCCTGGCGGCGATGGGGTTATCCGTGTCCGACGCCGTCAGAGTCTTTTTGATACGGGTGGCGGCGGAAAAGGCGCTGCCGTTCGAACTGCGGGTGCCTAACGCCGCAACACGCGCCGCAATGGCCGAGGCCGATGCCATTATACGCGACCGCAACGCCCGTTTCGCCACAGCCGGGGAACTATTCGATGACCTCGAAGGCAGCAAGCAATAAGCGGGCTGCCTTACCTCGCGCATCGGATCGCACCAAGAGTTTTGTGCGCGATTGGGAGCGGCTCGGGAGAGCGGGTGAAGATGGCGGAGCCTACTTCACCTTCTCGATCAGCTTCTCCGGCTTGATCATATTGCAATCCAGCGCCGCATCCTTCTTCCCGTCCATGCCGAACGCGACCGCCATGATCTGGCTATAGAACACGATGGGCATGTTGAAGCTGTCGCCGAACTCCTTGTTGATGCGCTCCTGATACATCTCCACGTTCTGCTGGCAGAGCGGGCAGGGCGTCGAGATCACATCGGCGCCGGCGTCCGCCGCCTCCTTGAGGATGCCGCGCATCAGGTGCAGCGTCTTCTCGGGGCTGTAGATCGACACCGAGCCGCCGCAGCACGCGGTGCGCGCCTTATCGTAGGGCACGGGCTCGGCGCCGCAAGCCTCGGTGAACTCGTCGAGGAAGGTCGGGCTGATCGTAGGTGGTGTACTGCCCGCCGCTCTCCTTGCCCGCGAACGGCCGGACGGTCTGGCAGCCGACCCAGCCCGCGACCTTGAGGCCATGCAGCGGGTTCGTCACCTGATCCTTGATGTTTTCGATGCCGACATCGTTGACCAGCACCTCGCAGATATGCCGCACCTTGAGGTCGCCCTGATAGCTGAGCCCGCCCGCCTCCAGCGCCTCGTTGATGCTGCCGCGCGCCTTCTGCGTCGTTCTTCATCTTCTCGTTGACGAAGTGCGTGTTGAGGTAGCAGGCGGCGCAAGGCGAGACGATATCGGCCGCGCTCTGCTGCCGCGCGAGCGCTAGGTTGCGCCCGGACAGCGACCACTGCGCGAGCTGGCCGCCCTTCACATGGCCGACCGAGGCGCCGCAGCAATTCCAGTCCTCGATGGTCTCAAGCTCGAAATCGAGCCTGCTGGCAATCGCGTGCAGCGAGCGGTCGAGATGGATCCCCGCGCCCTGCGAGCTGCAACCGGGATAATAGGTGAACTTGGTTTTCACGCTCATTGGCCCGCCCTTTCGCGCGCTTCAACCTCGGTGGCCTTGGCCAGAATTGCCCGCAAGCTGCCGGCACCCTTGGCGCGATGCGGCAAGCCGATCCCCATGCGCCCCGTCATCACCATTTTCTGCGCGATGGGCAGGTTGGCGAGCGCGCGCTGGATGCCTTCCTTGATGCCGTAGGAGAAGAAGTAGAGCATCGTCGCCAGCCGCTCGTCGGTGCGCCCGAACCAGCGGACCGAGAGCCAGAAGGCTTTCGAGAACCGCGCGGTCGGCTTCTTGGGCGCGTAGCCTTCGCGATGGGCATGCGCGGCAAGGCTTTGCAGGATGTAGGTGACGGGAACCTGGCGCGGACAGCGCACCACGCAATTATAGCACTGCGTGCAGTTCCACATCGTGCTCGCGGTGAGCACCTCCTCCTTCATGCCGGCGCGGATCATCATGAACAGCTTGCGCGGTCCATTGTCCATCTCGCCGCCGATGGGGCAGGAGCCGGAGCACATGCCGCATTGCATGCAGAGCGGCAGGCGGTCGGCGCCTTCGACGTTTTTGTAGACCCAGCGGGCGAAGCTGAGGTCGTATTTGCGCGTGGGCGTGGGGATCGATGTTGCGGTCATGGCTTACATCCCCTTGAACGGGTTGGGGCCAACCGACTCGATCGTCTCCATGTACGAGCCGATCAATTCGGGCATGCGGGCGGCGTCGGCGATGGAGACTTCGAGCGTGGTGACGCGCTCCGTCTCCAGCATCATGCTCTTGAGCGTCTCGCCGACCTTCATCATGCGCTCCTGCGCCATGGCGCTGCCGCGCACGAAGTGGCACTGGTAATCGTCGCCCGACTTGCAGCCCATCAGCATCACGCCGTCATAGCCGCACGAAAGCGCGTCGTTGATGCAGAGCAGGCTGACCGAGCCCAGGCAGCGCACCGGCAGCACGCGGATAAACGGGCTGATCGGCGAACGCGCGATGCCGGCCATGTCGAGCGCGGGGTAGGCGTCGTTCTGGCAGGCGAGCACCAGCACGCGCGGCTTCTCCTCGGTCTCGTCCGGGCACCTCGACGGCCTTGATCATCGAGGTCAGCATCTCGACCGAGTAGTTGTCGAAGCTGATGGTGCGGACCGGGCAGGCGCCCATGCAGGTGCCGCAGCGGCGGCAGCGCGTGGGGTTGAGGATCGGGTAGCCTTCCGGCGTCTCGTCGATGGCGCCGAACGGGCATTCGACCGTGCAGCGCCGGCACTTGGTGCAGGCGTTGAGGTTGATGCGCGGGAACGACAGATCGCCCGAGCGCGGATGGAGCGCCCGGCCCTCGGTCACGTTGCGGATCGCCTGGATCGCCTTGAGCACGGCGCCCATCGCGTCTTCCGCTGGCCTCGCCAACGTCCATCGGCCGCCGCACGGGTCCGCAGGCGTAGATGCCGGTGCGGCGCGTCTCGTAGGGGAAGCAGATGAAGTGGCTGTCCATGAAGCCGTCGGCCAGGACCGGCAGATGCGGCCCTTGCCGGTATTGCAGGTTGAGGATCGGCTGGCCCTTATAGGTGACGAGCGGCTGGCCGTTTGCCTTGGCCGGGGCGCCATTGCAGTAGCCCGCGACCGGGATCGGCGACAGCGGATCGATGTCGCGATCGGGCAGCGGCACGTCCTCGATCGCCGGACACGGCGACGGTCGCGTTCGGCACCATGCCGGTGGCGAGCACCACGAGGTCGAGGCCCGCTAAGCGCCACTTCCTCGCGCAGCAGCGCGTCGTCGATAGTGACGGTGAGATCGCGCGCCGACGCTCTTCACCTTGCCCTTGATGAAGATCACGCCCTTGGTCTGGGCCGCGCGGTAGAACTCCTCGGCGACGCCCGGCGTGCGCAGCTCGTCGAACACGATGTAGACCATCGCCTGCGGGTCGGCCTCCACGATCTGCAGCGCCTGGCGGATCGACGCCGTGCAGCAGGTCGACGAGCAGTAGGGCAGGTGCTCCGGATCGCGCGAGCCCGCGCATTGCACGAAGGCGACGACGTTGGCCTTGAGCGCCGGTGGACTTGCGGCGGACTTGCCCCTTGGAGAGCATCTCCTCCATCGCCACTGAGGTGACGACATCCGGCGACACGCCATAGCCCAGATGGGTGAGCTTCGATGCGTCGTAGGGCGTCCAGCCGGTAGCGAGCACGATGGCGCCCACTGTCCCGGCGGCGGTTGTCCCCGTTCTCCGTCAGCTCCACCTCGAACTTGCCGGGCATGCCCGAGGTCTTCGTGACCCGCGTATTCAGCCGGACCTCGATGCGGGACTCGGCCTCCACGGCGGCGACCAGCGAGGCGATGTTATTGGCTTCGGGCTCGCGGTAGGGCGCGTGATGCGGCACGAGCTTGGTGAGGTTCAGCCGCGTGGCCGCCAAGCTTGCCCGATTGCTCGACGAGCAGCACGGGGTAGCCGCACTTCGCGGCCTCGCGCGCGGCGGTGAGGCCGGTCAAGCCACCGCCCACGACCAGGATGCGTTCGTTGAACGGTCCCTCGGTATAGGGCACCGGAACGGTGATCTTGCGCGCCTCGGTGATGGCCATGCGCACATAGTCGGCGGCGGCCATAGCGGTATCGTCAGCGCCGGGGGCTTGCGTCCAGGCCACCTGCTCGCGCAGGTTCGCGCGGATCACCTGCACGCCGTCGAAGCGGAACTTGTCCTGGTTCACGCGCGGCGAGCATGCGGCGATCACCGCCTGGTTCATCGCGCCCGAGGCCGCGTCGTCGCGGATCAGTTTCAGGCCATCTTCGCCGCAGAGATAATCGTGCTTCTTGCAGAACGGCGCCTTGAATTCCTTGACGGCAACCTTCTCCAGCCCGTCGAGCGGAGCAGCCTCGGCAATGCCGCAACCGCCGCACAGGTAAACGCCCAGCTTCTTTTCTTTTGCGGTCATCAGGCCTGCCCCCCTTGCGCCGTCTGGATGGCCTTCAACGCGGCCGCCGTGGCGGACTGCACCGACATGGAGACATCGAGCGGGCCGCTGGCGACCCCCGCCGCGAACATGCCGCCCCCGCCGCCATCGGGCGGCGCCAGGAAGCCGTATTCGTCCATCCCGGCCTTCACGGAAGCTGGCAGGGAAGCCGCCTCCGGCTCCATGCCGGTGGCCAGAACCACAAGGTCGTAATCGCGGTCGTATAGCTCGCGCGACAGCGTATCCTCGCCATGCAGGACTGGGTTTCCGCCTTCGCCCTCCTGGATCGAGGCGGGCTTCGATTTGACGAAGCGCACCTGCGGATCGGCCTTCACCTTCAGATAGAAGCTTTCGAGCTTATCGTGGGCGCGGATGTCGATGTAATACACGTCCACTTGGGCATCGGCGTATTGGGCGCGCACGTAAGCCGCATGCTTGAGCGAGGCCAAGCAGCAAATCCGCGAGCAGTAGGGCAGGTGATTGAGGTCGCGGGAGCCCGCGCACTGGATCAGTGCCACGCGCTTGGCTTCCTTGCCGTCGGACGGGCGCAGGATCTTGCCGGCCGTGGGGCCGCCATCCGCCGCGAGCCGCTCCATCTCCACATTGGTGATGACGTTCGGCACGCGGCCATAGCCGTATGATTCGAGCTTGCTGGCGTCGTAAGGCTTCCAGCCGGTGGCCCAAACGATGGCAGCGACCGGCAGCTCGAATCGCTGCGGAGCTTCCTCCAGATCGACCGCGCCATATTTGCAGGCCGCCGCGATTGCCTTGGCTTCCGGCGTGCCGATTACCTCGGGCGCGACCACATACCGCATGGGGTAGGCCATCGGGTGCGGCAGGTAGGCGGCCGGCACCGTGTCCAGTCCGTAATTGAAGGCGTTTGCGACGCGCGTCGTGGCCGCCTTGGCGCAATCGCCGCAAGCGGTGCAGCGCGCATTCACATAACGCGGCGCGGTCTCGACCATGACCCTATAGGCGCCGGGCTTGCCGATCACTTTGGCGACAGACGCCATGGTGATGACGCGGATGCGCGGATTGTTGCGCAGACGCTGATAGTTGATTTCCAAGCCGCATGCCGGATGGCAAAGCTTGGGGAAATAACGGTTTAGCTGAGCGACCCGCCCGCCAAGGCTTGGCGACTTCTCCAGGAGGATGACATCGCAGCCGGTCTCGGCAGCCTCGACCGCGGCCGAAATCCCCGCAATGCCGCCACCGGCGACCAGGATCGTCTGGCTTTCCTGCCCTTCCTCCATCGTTCCTCCCTTTACCCGCCAGCTTGTTTGGATTTGATTTGGCCGCTGGCGCGTCCGGCTTTTATGCTAATACATCGTATTATTCCGATGTGACAATGCAAATTTTGCGCGTGCCGGCGCCTCCGAGCCAGTGAAAAATTGCCGAGCCTGACCGCAGCGTCGTCCCCGCGAAGGCGGGGAACCATCTAAGACCTTGTTCCAACCTGATAAATGGATTCCCGCCTTCGCGGGAATGACGCTTGTAGCTTATCTGCGGATTCGGCATTTCAATTCTCTCGGACGCACCTAGCTGGCCGTCGCCGCTGAGTGATGGTTTATTTTTTAATAAAGGAAGTTGATCTAAATCAAATCGGCCGCCTACATATCGCATTATTGCCATATAATCATTGTTGCATCTGTATCGGCAAAACGCTACGGTTAACTATCGCGCTTATGGAAACGGAAGGCTGCGCTTTTGGCGCGCGGCAGTGCCCCGGCTAAGCGCCGCTGCTTGCCACGAATATCGGCCTGCAAAAAATGGACGCCCGGCAATGAGGCGCCCGCCACGGGAGGGTAAATGTCGAAGCTTGTTCCACCGCACGGCAGCAATGTGCTCATGCCACTTTTGGCGCCCGAGGCGGAAATCGCCGGGGAGCTGAAGCGCGCCTCCACCTTGCGGAAAGTGCCGATGAGCAGCCGCGAGACCTCGGACTTTATCATGCTGGCCATAGGGGCCTATACCCCGCTCGACGGCTTCATGAGCAAGGCCGACTGGCGCGGCGTTTGCGCTGACATGCTGCTCGCCGATGGCTTGTTCTGGCCAATCCCGATCACCCTGTCCGCCACGCCCGAACTTGCGGACAGCATCGCCATCGAGGAGACGGTCGCGCTCGTGGACCAGGACTCGGGCGAGATCATGGGCATGCTCGAAGTCACCGAGAAATACGCGCTCAGCAAGGAAGATAAAGAATTCGAGTGCCAGCACATCTTCCGCACCACGGACCCGAAACATCCGGGCGTGGAAAAGGTTATGGCGCAGGCCGGGGTCAACCTCGCGGGGCGCGTCACGGCGTTGAGCGAAGGCGTCTATCCGAAGCAGTACAAGGGCTTATATTACCGTCCGGCCGAGACCCGCGCCATGTTCGCGGACAAGGGCTGGAGCCGTGTGGCCGCTTTCCAGACGCGCAATCCGATGCACCGCAGCCATGAGCACCTGGCCAAGATCGCCATCGAGATTTGCGACGGACTGCTCATCCATCAGGTGCTGGGCGCGCTGAAACCCGGCGACATACCGGCCGAAGTCCGCGTGAAGGCCATCGACAAGCTGACCGAGAACTACTTCGTGCCCGGCACCTACATTCAGGCCGGTTATCCAATCGAAATGCGCTACGCCGGTCCGCGCGAGGCGCTGCTGCACGCGGTGTTCCGCCAGAATTTCGGCTGCTCGCACCTCGTCATCGGCCGCGACCACGCGGGCGTCGGCAGCTATTACGGGCCATTCGATGCGCAGCACATTTTCGATACGCTGCCGGCCGGAAGCCTCGTCACCCAGCCGCTCAAGATCGACGTGACCTTCTACTGCTACAAATGCGGCGGCATGGCCACCGCGCGCACCTGCCCGCACGGAGCGGAGCACCGGCTTGAGATTTCGGGCACGAAGCTCCGCGCCATGTTCGCCGAAGGGGAAAAGATTCCCGCCGAGTTCAGCCGCCCTGAAGCGGTCGCAGTGCTGCAGGAATACTATCGCGCGCTGAAGCAGTAACGCAGAAAATTTATATCACTCGCTCGCAACAAGGAGGAATCTTAAGGATGCCCACATTCGTTCACACCGAAAAATGCGACGGCTGCAAGGGCGGTGAATACACCGTTTGCATGTATGTGTGCCCCAACGACCTGATGAAGCTCGATACCACGCGTATGAAGGCTTTCAATCAGGAGCCCGAGCAGTGCTGGGAGTGCCAATGCTGCGCCAAGGCTTGCCCGCAGCAGGCCATCGAGGTTCGCTCGTTCCAGGACTGGGTGCCGATGGGCGGCGCGGTGATCCCGATGCGCACCGACAGCTCCATCATGTGGACCATCAAATTCCGCGACGGCGAAGTGAAGCGCTTCAAGTTCCCGATCCGCACCACGCCGGTTGGCTCGATCAATCCTTACGAGGGCAAGCCGGCAGGCTGGCAATCTCGACGACCAGTTGCTGTTCACCGAGACGGGCAAGACCCTTACGACGATCTAAAGCCGCTTCGCCGCGCCATTTGGGCATGACGGCGAAGAACTCCAGGACACAACCGGGGGACCTTAAGAAGTCTCCGCGAGCAAGACATTCCAAGGGAAGCACACACAGATGAGTGAAGGCACTTTCGGGAATCCAACGATTGTTGAATTCAAAACCGATATTCTCATTATCGGTGGCGGCATGGCCGCATGCGGCGCGGCATACGAGGTGAAGCGCTGGGCCGGCGACGACGTGAAGGTCACGCTGGTCGACAAGGCCGGCATGGACCGTTCGGGCGCGGTTGCGATGGGCCTCTCGGCCATCAACACCTATCTCGGCGAGCAGAAGCCGGAAGACTACTGCCGGATGGTCTCCGCCGACCTGATGGGCCTGACGCGCGACGACCTCGTTTACGACGTCGGCCGCCACGTGGACGGCACGGTGCATCTGTTCGAGGAATGGGGCCTGCCCATCTGGAAGCAGAAGGAAACCGAGGGCGTTGCGCTGAAGGACGGCGGCAAGCCGGTGCGCTCGGGCAAGTGGCAGATCATGATCAACGGCGAGAGCTACAAGCCGATCGTCGCCGAAGCCGCCAAGAAAGCCATCGGCATCGAGAACATCTACGAGCGCGTCTTCATCGTGAAGCTGCTGCTCGACGCCAACGAGCCGAACCGCATCGCCGGCGCCGTGGGCTTCTCGGTCCGCGAGAACAAAATCTATGTGTTCAAGGCCAACGCGGTTCTGCTCGTGGCGGGCGGCGCGGTGAACGTGTTCCGTCCCCGGTCCACGGGCGAAGGCATGGGCCGCACCTGGTACCCGGTGTGGAACGCAGGCTCGACCTACGCCATGGCTGCCGAGGCCGGCGCCGAGCTCACCATGATGGAAAACCGCTTCGTTCCGGCCCGCTTCAAGGACGGCTACGGCCCGGTTGGCGCATGGTTCCTGCTGTTCAAGTCCAAGGCCACCAACGGCTATGGCGAGGACTACGTCAAGAAGAACGCGCACATGCTGGCCGAGTTCGCGCCCTACGACACGGCTGCCGTGGTGCCGACCTGCTTGCGCAATCACGCCATGCTGCATGAAATGAAGGAAGGCCGCGGGCCGATCCTGATGGATACGCCAACCGCCATGAAAGAGCTTGGCGCCAACATGACGCCGAAGGAGATGAAGCACCTCGAAGCCGAGGCGTGGGAAGACTTCCTCGACATGTGCATCGGCCAGGCCGGTGTTTGGGCAGGCATGAACATCCGCCCGGAGGAGAGTGCTTCCGAGCTGATGCCGACCGAGCCTTACCTGCTTGGCAGCCACTCCGGCTGCTGCGGCATCTGGGTGTCGGGTCCCGAAGACCTGAATTCGCCGGCCGAGTGGAAATGGGGCTACAACCGCATGACCACCGTCAACGGCCTGTTCACCGCGGGCGACGGCGTCGGCGCCTCGGGCCACAAGTTCTCGTCGGGCTCGCACACCGAAGGCCGTATCGCCGCCAAGAACATGGTGAAGTGGCTGCGCGATCACCCGGGCTACCAGCCGGTCTTCAAGGATGATATCAACGCCATCGCCGAGCAGATCTACGCTCCCGTGCGCACCTACATCGAGCACAAGGACAAGACCACGGCGGAGGACGTCAACCCGCACTACATCACGCCCAAGATGCTGCAGATGCGCCTGCAGAAGACCATGGACGAGTATGTGGCGGGCTGCTCGACCTACTACCAGACCAACGCGAAGCTGCTTGAAATGGGCCTGAAGTACCTGGGCTACGCTCAAGGAAGACAGCAAGAAGATGCGCGCGAAGGACCTCCACGAGCTGATGCGCGCGTGGGAGAACTATCACCGTATCATCACCGCCGAGGCCCATCTGCGGCACATCATGTTCCGCGAGGAAACCCGCTATCCGGGCTTCTACTACCGCACGGACTTCCCGAAGCTCGATCCGCAGAATTGGCAGTGCTTCGTCAATTCGAAGATCGATCCGGCAACCGGCGACTGGACGATGATCAAGCGTCCGCACGTCGACCTGGTCGAGAAGCACTACGGCGGCCAAAAGCACTAAGGCACGTTATAGGCGGGGGCGGTGTGCGCCCCCGCATGCATGTAACAGGAGGGCGTCGGTATCCGAAGACCCCCTCACCCCAGCCCTCTCCCCGAGGGGAGAGGGAGTCCGCTCGCGGCCTTGGTCAAGAATTCGCGGACAATTCTGGCGTTCCCTCGCCCCAACGGGGAGAGGGACAGGGTGAGGGGGTCTTCGATATATCCACCCTGTAAAGTCTTGCCCGCAAAAGTTGCGCGGCCCAGGCTTTTGGCCTATGGCCTTGAGGCCAGCGAAAAACTTAGCTTGCCACGCTGGGCAGGACAAAGAGAGCGTAGATGACCGCGGAAAATACCCTGGACGGCGAAGAGCGCGATGCGCATGAACAGACGCACCGCCCCAGCGTGGAGCGCGACCAGAAGCTGGACGTTTTCGACAGCGTTCGCATCCAGACGGAGAACCCGGTTCAGCCGGTCAGGCTCGGCCCTGACGACAGCTTCCGCTTCCGCTGCCACCGCGGCGTATCCTGCTGGAACAAGTGCTGCCACGGCGCGGACATCACGTTGCCGCCCTACGATATCCTACGGCTTTCGCGGCACTTCAGCGTGCGGCCTGCCGAATTTCTCGAACGCTACACCGTGCCCGCCGAGAACGAAGCCGCGGCCATGCCCATCGTCAAGCTCAAGATGGGCGGCGACGACGGCGCGGGGGCTTGCCCCTTCCTGGCTGAAGAGGGTTGCACGGTTTATTCCGATAGGCCCGCGGCCTGCCGGTATTATCCGCTGGGCCTGATCTCGGTGAAGCTCAAGGATAGCGAGGTCAAGGAAGACTTCCATTTCCTGGTGCGCGAGGATCATTGCCGCGGCCACGATGAGGAGCAAACCCAGACGGTCGCCGAATTCTGCGAGGATCAGGGCGTCGAGCCCTACGAGCAGATCAACCGCGGCTGGATCGACATCCTCATGAAGCTCGCCTCCTGGCGCCCGATGGGCGGGCCGATGGGCAAGACGCCGTCGCCCCAGGCGCGGCAGATGTTTTTCATGACCTCCACCGACGTGGACCGCTTCCGCAAGTTCGTCTTCGAAAGCAGCTTCCTGCAACGCTACGCGATTCCGGAGGAAGCCCTTGAGCTGGTGCGGACCAGCGACGAGGCGCTCCTCTGCCTTGGCATGGACTGGATGAAGAACGTCCTGTTCAACGAGCCCACGATGGAGATCCGGGACGAGGTGTTGCAAAAGGCAATCGCCGAGGCGAGGAGTGAAACTGGCGCGGGCTAGCGGGGGTTCGGGAAAGCAGGGGCAATGCGGTTGGGAGCGAAGCGAAGCAATCCAGAGCCCAATCCGGTTGAGTGCTTCCGCAAAAGACCCCCTCACTCTGTCTCTCTCCCCAAGGGGAGAGAGGACCCTAGAATTCTCGCTACGGCCGATTCAGGCGTTCCTTCTCCCCGTCCGCACCCGCTTGCGGGTGCGGCAGCAAAAGATGCAAGCACGCCAAGGCGTGCTTGCGCGGAGAAGGACAGGATGAGGGGGGACTCTGTGAAGCTCTCAACCGGATTTGGTATAAGGCACTAACCTAACTATGGACGCCCGCGGCGGCCAAGGCCGCCTCGCGATGACGGTCTGGCGGGCTCCGGCCGATAGGCACTGGCAGGGGGAAATGGCGACAGGGAACAATAACGGCGTAATACCTCTGAAGCGGCGCTTGATGCCGTTTCTCGCCTGGACGCCGCTCGTCAACGCGAACAGCCTGCAGGCGGATTTCTGGGCGGCCCTCACCGGCGCGCTCGTGGTCTTGCCGCAGGGCATCGCCTACGCCACCATTGCCGGCATGCCGCCAGTGTACGGCCTTTACGCCGGCATGATCCCCGCCGTCGTCGGCGCGCTGTTCGGCTCGTCCTGGCAATTGGTGTCGGGGCCGACCGTGGCAGGCTCGCTCGTCATGTTCTCGGCGCTGAGCGCCATGGCCGAGCCCGCTTCCGCCCAATATGTCGTGCTCGGGCTGACGCTCGCCTTTCTCGTTGGCGTGCTCGAATTGGGCATGGGCGTTCTCAAGCTGGGCGCGCTCGTTAACTTCATATCGCACTCGGTCATCGTGGGCTTCACCGCGGGCGCCGGCGTGCTCATTGCGGCCAACCAGCTCAAAAACTTCCTCAGGCTTGACCAGATGCCGCGCGGCCTCAAGTTCTTCGAGGTTTTGCAGTATGTGGGCGCGCATATGGGCGATGCCTCCTGGCTGACGGCGCTTGTGGGAACGATAACCGTGGTGACGGCGCTCGCCGTGAAGCGCTACGCACCGCGCTTGCCTTACATGATCGCCGCGATGCTCGTGGCGAGCCTGGCGGCTTACGTAATCAACCGGATCAGCCCAGGGGCGGTTCGCACCGTCGGGGCGTTGCCGTCGAGCCTGCCGCCGCTTTCGGCGCCGAGCTTCAGCCTGGATCTGTGGCGCTCGCTCTCCTCTGTTACTTTCGCCATGACGCTGTTCGCGCTGACCGAAGCCATATCCATCGCGCGTGCGCTCGCTTTACGCACCGGCCAGCACATCGACTCCAACCAGGAGTTCATCGGGCAGGGCCTTTCCAACATCGCGGGCGCGTTCTTCTCGGGTTATGTGGCCACGGGCTCCTTCAACCGGAGCGCGCTCAATTACTCCGTTGGGGCGAAGACGCCCATCGCGGCGATCCTGGCCGGCGTATTCCTGATGTTCATCGTCGTGCTGGTGGCGCCGTTCGCGGTGTACCTGCCCAACGCAACCATGGCCGGCATTTTGTTCATCGTCGCCTATGGCTTGTGGGACAGCCATCACATCAAGCAGATCATCCGCACGAGTTATTCGGACACGGCCGTGCTTGCGGTGACCTTCGCCGCGGCGCTATTGCTTGAATTGGACGTGGCCATTTTCGCGGGCGTGCTGCTGTCGCTGCTGCTCTATTTGCGGCAAACCTCGAAACCCGAAATCCACATCCGCGTCCCCGATCCGGTAAACTACTCCAGGAAATTCACGGATTCGCGCGACGATTTGCCGGAATGCCGGCAGGTCCGGCTGATCCGCATCGACGGCTCGCTGTTTTTCGGGGCTGTGAACACCTTCCAAGAAACGCTGCGCGGCTACGAAGATTCCGCTCCCGAAGCGAAGCATCTCCTGGTCATCATGCAGGCGGTGAACTTCATCGACGTGGCTGGCGCCGAAGCCCTTGTGGCGATGGCCCGGCGCTACCGGGCGCGCGGCGGCGGCCTCTACCTGATCCGGCCGAAAGAGCGCGTTGTCGAGCTGTTGGAGCGCGGCCATTACATGGAGGAGATCGGCCGGCAGAACGTGTTCTTCTCCAAGACCACGGCCCTGCGGACCGTCTATCGCTATTTGGATTACAGTACCTGTAAGGACTGCGGGCTGAGGGTGTTCCTGGAATGCGTGCGCCTGGGCAAGCAGGAACCCAGGGAAGACGAGGATGACGAGCCCGCGCCGGCCGCCGCCGCCAAGAGCGCGTGAGGCTTGGCTGGGTGGCCCAATGAACGGGGGAATCGCCCCTCACCCCAGCCCTCTCCCCATGGGAGAGGGAGTCCCGCCGCCGCCGTTGAGAGGGCGTCCCCTCTCCCATGGGGAGAGGGGCAGGGCAGGGACACTTAACCGATTGAGGCGGCGTCGAGCGCGCGCAGCAGCAAGTCCTCCGGGATAGCGAAGGCATCGGCGCGCGTTTCGGGCGGGCCGGCGAGATAGCAGCGGTAATCGAGGCCGCGCTGCGTTCCTATGAGCCACATTCCCGTTCCGGCGTTCTTGGGCTTGCCGCGCGGGCCGCCGAGCCCAGGGAAGAACTCGATGACCTTGGTTCCGGGCTTGCACCAGGCGGTGTGGGCGAGGCCGGCGCCGTGCGGCCCGATGACGGCCTCCGCCTGCCGGAAATATTGAACCTGCCGTGCCATGGGCAATCCCTTGAGCGTGACGCGCTCGAAGCCGCGGTTCTCCAAAATGGCGGCGATGCGGTCCTCGTTGCTGACGCGGCGCAACTGGGCGTCGTTCCGGCTTATGTAGATGCGTTTGGGGAAGCCTGCCTCTGGCACATCCCTCGCCATAAACCGGGCGAGATCCTCAAGCATCGCCATGCCCACAGCCGGCCGCAGTGCCAGCGGTGTCTCGGGCGCGGGAACCCCCGCCCTGAGGTCCGGCACCAAAGCGGCATCGCCGGCCCCGAGCGGCTCGATAGCGTCTATTCCATATCGCTCCTTGAAGTAGTTGAGCGTTGTCTGCTGGATGCCGCTGCGCTCCGCATTGACGATCAGCCCCAAGCCCATATCGCGCCCGCCGCTTTCGAGGTAGGTAAGCAGCGGCACCACGGCTTCGAACAGCCAATGGACGATGTGGCCGCGCGCGGGGATCGGCGCCATGAGATTGTAGTAGGGCCGCGTGGCGGGAAGCGTTCTGAGCCGGTGCCTGCGCGCCCGGACCTGCGCGGTCCAGTTTGGCGACGGATGCAGCGCAAGCAGGAGGCCATCCTTCATCATGGCCCCGGCCCGGCCCGTGACCACCGTATCGCGCAACCGATAGAAATGCTCGACAACTTGCAGCGGCTTTGGAAGCGTCACGCCAAGCGTGGTCAGGCAGTCCGGGATGGGTGTTACGATTTCCGGAGACGGAATTGCCAAATCTTCGGCCGCGGCTTCCCCGATGGGGCGGTCCTCGACCGGAAAAAGCCAGCGCCGCTGCAGCGCGGGAACCGCCCGGGCCACTTGATCCGAAAGGATGTACCGGATGCTCCGCAGCGAGAGCTTCGACTTATAAATCCGGCCTTTATACTGCAGTGAAACCATCACGCCTTCCGGCTATCCCGAGCCTGCTTAGGTCCGGTCCGCGGCCGGCTGATGCGTGCCGGGATCCTGGGCATAACAATGCACTAAATTTTGCGCCCCGCCAACTTTAGGTTACAATTGTACACGACAAAACCAAAGATTGTAGAATTTTGGGGAGACTTGGATGCAGGACGCGATGCCCGCGCGGGCAGTTTCAGGGACAATTATCGTCTTGGGAGGCGATGGCTTTTGCGGATGGCCAACCTCACTGCATCTGTCGAGCCTCGGCTACGACGTTGTGATCGTCGACAATCTTTCGCGCCGCAAGATCGACGTCGAGCTTGAAGTCGAGTTGCTGACGCCCATTGCCCCGCTCAGCACCCGCCTTCGCGTTTGGGAGGAGCATACCGGCAAGCGCATCCATTACGAGCGGCTGACCCTCGGCCAGGACTACCAGCAGTTCAAGGACCTGCTCGCCGAGGTCCGCCCAAAGGCCATCGTGCATTTCGCCGAGCAGCGCGCGGCCCCCTATTCCATGAAATCGGCGCGCGAGAAACGGTACACGGTCAACAATAACCTGAACGCCACCAACGACGTGCTGTGCGCGCTCGTGGACACCGGCATCGACGCGCACCTTGTGCATCTGGGTACGATGGGCGTTTACGGCTATGGCACCGCGGGGCTCGACATCCCGGAAGGCTATCTGCAGGTCACGGTTGAGACCGACACCGGCCCCAGGGCCATGGAGATCCTGTTCCCGGCCAATCCCGGCAGCATCTACCATATGACCAAGACGCAGGATCAGCTGTTCTTCCTCTATTACAACAAGAACGACGGCGTGCGCATCACCGACCTCCACCAGGGCATCGTTTGGGGAACCCAGACCCCGCAGACGGTGCTCGACGAGAGGCTTATCAACCGCTTCGATTACGATGGCGATTACGGCACGGTGCTCAATCGCTTTTTGATGCAAGGCGTGCTTGGCTATCCGCTGACGGTGCACGGCACCGGCGGGCAGACGCGCGGCTTCATTCATATCCGGGACACCGTGCGCTGCGTAGAGCTTGCCATCGCCAACCCGCCCAAGAAGGGCGACCGGGTCCACATCTTCAATCAGATGACCGAGACGCACCGGCTGATCGACCTGGCCAAGATGGTCTCGGAGATGACGGGCACGCCATTCCAGCTCATGCCAAATCCCCGCGTCGAGGCCGCCGAAAACGAGCTAAGGGTGTCTCACACGCGGTTCTTGAAGCTCGGATTTAAGCCGACCAAGCTTCAGGATAGCCTGCTGACCGAGGTGCAGGACATCGCGCGCAAATATCTCCATCGCTGCGACAAGACCAAGATTCCCTGCACCTCGCTCTGGCGCCACGGGGAGGCGCAGGCTGCCGCTCCGCAGCCGGAGGCGGTGTCGCTGAAGGACGCTGCCTTAGCCATGGGGCGTTACCCCTCACCCTGTCCCTCTCCCAATGGGAGAGGGAACGCCTTCTCAACGGTTGCGACCGGACTCCCTCTCCCATTGGGAGAGGGCTGGGGTGAGGGGTAATGCGCGTCGTGTGGAGCACCGGCTATTTTATCGAAGCGGCCTCAAGCGCGTGCAGCAGCAAATCCTCCGGGATCGTGAAGGCGTCGGACCGCGATTCCGGCGGCCCGGCCAGGTAGCAGCCATGCGTCAGCCCGCGCTGCATGGCGATGAGCCACATATTGGCCGTGGCGTTCTTGGGCCTGCCGCGCGGGCCGCCCAGCCCCGGAAAGAACTCGATCACCTTGGTTCCGGGCTTGCACCAGGCCGTGTGCGCGAGCCCAGCCCCGTGCGCTGCGACAATCGCCTCCGCTTGCCGGAAGAACTGCACTTGGGCGGCCATCGGCATTCCCTTGAGCGTGACACGCTCGAAGCCGAGGCTCCCCAGGATGGACATGAGGCGGTCCTCATTGCGCACGCGGCGCAACCGCGCATCGTTCCTGCTGATATAAATGCGCTTGGGGAAGCCGCTCTCCGGTGTGTCCCTGGCTATGAACCGGCCGAAATCCTCAAGCATCGCCGTTCCCTGCGGCGGCCTAAGGCCCAGCGGGCTTTGCGGCTCGGAAACCGCCGCCCAAAGCTCCGGCGCCCGGACGGCATCGCCGGCGTCTAGCGGCTCCAGCGTCTCTAGTCCGTATCGGGCTTTCAGGAAGTCCAGCGTTGCCTGCTGAATCCCGCTGCGCTTCGCATTGACGATCAGCCCCAAGCCCAAATCGCGCCCCTCCTTTTCCAGAAAGGCGAGCAGCGGCACCACGGATTCGAATAGCCAATGGAAAATGTGCGCCCTGGCCGGGATCGGCGCCATGAGGTTGTAGTACGGCCGGCCGGCGGGAAGCGTCCGCAGCCGGTGCCAGCGCGCGCGCAGGTGTGAGGCCCAATTGGGCATGGGGCCATCGGCCAGAAGGAGGCCGTCCTTCATCATGGCTCCGGCCCAGCCGGTGACAACGGTGTCCTGCAAGCGGTAGAAATGCTGGGTGGCTTGCAGCGGCCGTGGCAGCGGTATGCCAAGCTTTACCAGGCATTCCGGGACAGGGGTGCCGATGCTCGCCGAGGGCGTTGCCACGTGTTCAACCGCCGCTTCGGCAATGGGGCGGGATTCCACCGGAAAGAGCCAATGGCGCTGCAATGCCGGAAAAGCCCGCGCCGCCTGATCCGAGAGGATGTAGCGGAAGCTCCGCATCGAGAACTTCGACTTGTATATGCGGCCGCGATACTGCAGTGAAAACATGGGGCCTCCGCCTTCCGCCGCTTGCTTAGGCAACGCTCAGAAATAACTGCGCCGCCTGGCTTGTTCTCTTGGCCGCCTGCTGCGTTACAAAAAGGTTACATATCTTGGATATGCGCCCCTTTTTGCGCCTTGCAGCCGGGCAAGATTCCGGCGCCATCCGGCTCACTTATTTCCGAGCGATGCCTTAGGCCAGTTTCGCGAGCCGTTGCAACGATTTTCGAACCCCGGTTGCCGGCCGCGGGAGGCGGGAGGTGTGCAATTAACCTTTGCTTGCACCTTTGCGCGGGCCTGAACACATCATAGCAAAGCCGGTTGACTGCTTCGCTACGTTGGCGTCATCCCGTGCGCGGTTCGCGGCATGCAATGCTGCCGAGCGGACACGGGATCGTAAAGGGCGCCGGCGTCTGCGAAGATCCCGGATAACGCCGTTGGCGTTTCCGGGATGACGGTTGCTATTTCGGGCGGGGCCAACCCGCGCTGCCTCATTTTCATCGCACCTGCGACCTAGCTTGCGCTTTCGATCTTTGGTTTGGCCTTTATGGCGGCTGGGGGGCTGCTTATGCGCAAATTGGGGCCGGCTTTTGGCATGCTGGCCATCTTGGCTTTAGGATTGACGCTCTGCCTCTGGGCCGCACCCTGGGGCGGTGCGCACGCGGCCGGCAAGGCGCCGAAGGGGGCGGACTCCGTCGTCGAGGGCGAGGATATCCCCATCGAGGGCGAGGGACCCAAGGCGCCCATGGTCGAAGGCAGCGATGCGGAGGAGCCTCAGGCCAGGCCCGTGCCGCCCACCACCGGTGCCCCCGCCCCGGTAACGCTGACCGCCTATTTGAGCGAAGGCGCCGCGCCGATGACGTCCGGCATTGTCTGGCGCATTTTCGAGGGCCTGCCCGCCAAGGATGGCAGTTACCATCTTCTGCAAACGCTGCAGGAGTCCCAGCCCACGGTGGAGATGAACCCGGGCGAATACCTGGTCAACATCGCGTATGGCCGCGCAAACCTCACCAGGAAGATCGGCGTTTGGCCGCAGAACCCCGTGAAGGAGGATTTCGTGGTCAACGCCGGCGGCTTGCGGATCAACGCCATGCTCGCAGGCGCCCCCATCTCGGCGGAGCACCTGCTCAAGTTCGAGATTTTCTCCGATACGCAGGATCAGTTCGGAAACCGCCAGAAGCTGCTCGGCGACATGCGTCCCGGCATCGTGATCCGGCTGAACAGCGGCATCTACCATGTCGTCAGCACTTACGGCGACGCGAACTCCGTGATTTCGACCGATGTGGTGGTCGAGCCGGGCAAGATCACCGAGGCCGGGATCGATCACGATGCCGGCAAGGTGACGCTGAAGCTCGTGCAGCGCACGGGCGGCGAGGCGGCGGCGGATACGCATTGGATCGTCTACAACGCGGCGGGCGAGGTGATTAAGGAGAGCGCTGGCGCGTTTCCGACGCATATCCTTGCGGCGGGCGATTACCGCGTGGCAGCCCAGCACGGCGATCAGCAATATGCGGGCGCGTTCACGGTCGGGGCGGGCGAGACCAAGCTGGTCGAAGTGCTGATGCAGTAGGCCGGCCGGCCGCCTTTAAGGACGTATCGCCGCCGCACTATGATGGGTGCGCTAATTTAGCGCTCCAAAAGCCTTGCGTGCGGAAGGAAGCAGAGCAGGCGCCCGGACTTTTGCCCCTCCTACAAGGCTGACGGTTAGGGCCATGGTTTTGCACGTAAAATCCGCCATGATGGCGCCACTCTTCTCAACCACTTGACTAAAAAACGCACGTCAATTGCGTCAGCGGCCCAGGGCGGGCAAACGAGTGGAGTTACAAATATGTTGTGGCCTGACGTAAACACGGAAGCTGGCGCCAGGGCCGCGGTCAGAGCCGGTGTCTGGGCCTTGATATGGGTTGGATTCATCCAGTTCGCGGCTAGCGTCCTATTCCGGCTTCCCGGCGCCACCGAAGCGACGTCGGAAATGTTTGCGCTCACAATCTTTTTCGTGGCCGGGGCGATTGCGATCCTCCTGGCGACTATGCTTACGCAGACTCACTCGCGGATCATCGCCTGGATCGCGCTGCTGTGGAACTTGGAGCAAATTGCGAGCGCAGTGGCAATGATAGCTGCACTGAGGAACAACGATCCTCTTTCGGCAGCCTCCAGTCCTGGGTATTGGCTGTTTTCCCTGCTGGCGTTGTATGGGGCAATGCAGGGCATACGGGGCGCCAATGCGATGGCAAGGCGGGCTGGGCCTCAGGCGTCCGCCATGAGCGCCCTCAAAGAAATCTTGTGGCCCGATGTCACCACGGAATCAGGCGCCAGGACGGCGGTCAAAGGCGGTGTCTGGGCGCTGGGATGGATCGGACTCGTCAATGCCCAAATCATCCTGCCGCTCTTTTTGTACAAAGGAAACACGCTTCCCGGCGATACCAGCATACTGTCGAAAGGGGGCGAACTCGTGTTCTCTGCCATGGCCATGCCGTTTGCGTTTTTACTGGTACTCATGCTTGCGCCCACTAATTCGCGGATTATCGCGGGGATCACATTGGCCTGGACCGTTGCGGAAGCATGGCGCTGGGCGTTGCGGATAACAGAATGGGGACGATCCCGGTTCTTTTCACCATGGTTTTCCTGGGGGTGCTGACGGCTGCGATCTGGGGGGTGCGGGGCAGCGTCGCGATGGTGGCGTTCACCAGGGAAAACGCTGTGGAGGCATAAGCCTGCCTGCCAGGCAAGGCTTCAACAAAAGCTGAAGCTTCCCTACGGGCGCTTCATGGTTAATGTCGGCATGGTAAACGCGCGCGCGGCATATTTTCCGCCCGCCGCATTTTGCGATTCCTTTCGCGTTTTTGCCCCGATTCCGCGATTCCAAAATCCGTTTAAATATATCCGCAACTTCCGGATTAACCACGATACGCGGGTGGTAGGCGCAACTTTAGTTAGCAATATCAGCATCTTACACGTCTTAACGATCCATCAAAGCACTTGTGTTAAATTGGCTCAACATCGAAAAACGGCCCGGGCCATGCGGAAACAGGGCGCAAATAGATTAAACGGAGGCAAATCGCCTCCGTTCCGCATGCCCGGAAATCCCCTCAACCCGAGCCCATCACTCGGCGGGAACGGCGGCCGGCGCATGGTGCGCGTCGTCGTATTCCGCCGAAATATCCTTGTTCGTGTAGTCCTTGAGGAACGCCACGGCCACAAGGCTCACAATGCTGCAAGCCAGGATATAGAGCGCGATTACATAGCCAGATTTGTACTGCGCGAACAGGGCAGTGGCGATCAGCGGCGCGGGCCCGCCCGCGATCACCGAGGCGAGCTGATAGCCGAGCGAAGCCCCGCTATAGCGCAAGCGCCCGGTGAAGGACTCCGCGATCAGGGCCGCCTGCGGCCCGTACATCATGTTGTGCGGGATCAGCGACAGCATGATCGCGAGGAAGATCAGGCCGGGAATCATGGTGTTCAACAGCGCGAAATAAACGAAGCCGAAGACGCCCGTCGTGAGCACGCCGATCACGTACATGCGCTTGCGGCCGATCCGGTCCGAGAGGTAGCCCGAGAAGGGGATCATGAACAGCGACAGCACCGAGGCGGTGAGAACGGCGATAAGGACGAGGTCGCGCTGCACGCCGAGTACGGTTGTGCCGTAGGAAAATATGAACGCGGTGAAGATGTAGAACGGAGCCTGCTCCGCCATCCGCGCCAGCGCGGACAGGATAATCTCCAGCGGCTGCCGCCGGATCACCTCAAGCGCGGGCGCCTGCACCAGCCGGTTCTCCGCCACGAGCTTCCGGAAGGCCGGCGTCTCCAGAATGCCAAGCCGGATGTAAAGGCCGATGCCCACCAGCACGATGCTGAGCACGAAGGGAATGCGCCAGCCCCAGGTCAGGAATTGGTCGCCGGAAATCGCGCTGAAGGCAAGGACCGCGAGATTGGCGAGGAACAAGCCGGCGGGAACGCCGAACTGCGGCCAGGAGGCGATGAACCCGCGATTGCCATTGGTTCTCGCCCATTCCATCGACAGGAGCACCGAGCCGCCCCATTCGCCGCCGACGCCGACGCCTTGAACGAAGCGCAGAGCGACAAGGATGACCGCGCCCCAAATGCCGATTTCCGCGTAGGTTGGCACGAAGGCCACCAGGAACGTGGCGATGCCCATCAGGAGAAGCGTGGCGATAAGCGCCGCCTTGCGCCCCATCCGGTCGCCGTAATGGCCGAAGATCGCGGCACCGACAGGCCGCGCCGCGAAGCCAACCGCATAGATGCCGAAGGCTTCCAAGGTGCCGGTCAGCGGGTCGGAATGCGGGAAGTAGAGTTTCGCGAAGGCAAGGCCCGTCACGATGCTATAGAGGAAAAAATCGTACCACTCGATGGTGGTGCCAATGGTGCTTGCGATCACCGCGCGGCGGAGCTGCCTGCGATGTTCCGCTTCGGTGAGCAAATCGAACCCGTATCGAGCGGCGGCCATGAATTCCTCCCTTATTTGGTTTTTGAGCCTGCAAGCCGGCGCCGCGCTTGCCAGTCTTATAACAAAATGGTGCTCATGGCCTTATGCATTGTACAATTATACCTTGTGCGAAGCAATAATATATATGTAATCGTTAAAATTAATATCACGGTAAGGTGAGCAAAAATGGAAGCGTTATTTCAGGTGGCGCTTGCTCCTTCGCAATCTTGGCCGGCGGACAGGTTGTACTCGCAGTTAGATCACGTCTGCGTGAGTGCTTTTGCGCGTGAATGTCTTTGCCGTGGAAAAATAGGAATTTATATTTGATCTGGATAGGCGCGCGTTTAACTGGTTGGGTGCCACTTAAGCGGGAATCTTTCCATGAGACACGTTCTGGCTACGCTTGCCCTTTGCGCCGCAGCCTCATCCCAAGGCTTTGCAGACTGCCCGGCGGAGGAAGAAACCGTAACCGCCTTTGGGCGCAGCTTCCAAAGTGGCGGCCTGCTTGGAGCGCTTACCAGCACCGGCAAGGACTGCGGCGACGGCCATAAGCAGCCGGAGTGGCTTGCCACCATAAACACCGCACCCGCCAAGAACGGCACCGCTCCCGGGCTCGCCTATTGCCGCCAGATCGCCAGCAGCCAGGAACCGCAACACGAGGCCCAGCGCCGCGACTGCATTTACTGGTACGGCCATTCGATCGAAGTGCCGTAGGCAGGACACCCTTACTCCGGATCCTCATCCGGCGCATCTCCGGGCTGGCAATTCAGCTCCTTGCGGATGGCCGAAAGGGTGGAGAAGCGGATGGCGCGGGCCTTTCCGGTCTTCAACACGGAGAGATTCTATCGAGATCCCGGCCGCGTCGGCAAGGTCGCCCAGCACAGCCAAAGCAGCCGGTTCAGCGGGCGGGCCGGTGCGCGGCCATGAGGGCACTACGGGGCGGCCCGGCCATCAGTTCGCACGCGGTTTCATGATTATAGTTTTATTGACTCCATGCTCCGCGCATTTTATTTAATGTTTATCTATAAGTCCGGTGCGCTCCATGGGGCACGAACGATCGCGCCGGAAAATGGGAAGGGGCACACCATGAAACTTAAGTCCATGAGGGGTTTAAGCGCATTCTTGGGAGTTTTGGCGGCAGCGGGCAGCACGGGGGCGCTTGCGGGGGACCTTGGGTCCTCCAAGGATTATGGCTATGCCGCGGTGAATATGCCCGCGCAATGGTCGGGCTTTTATGCGGGGGCGGGTCTCTCGGGGACGTTCAGCGCGGCGCAGGTGCAAAGTGGCGGAAGCGGACCCAAACTCAAGCTGGCGGACGATGGCGCGGCCGGTGGCGTTCTAACCCTCGGCTACAATTGGCAATTCGGGTCCTGGGTCGTTGGCGCCGAGGGCAATGTCACCTATAGCGAGTTCAAGTATACCGGCTCGAACACCGTGTTAGGGTCCGTGACAGCCCAGGATCAGGACTTCGGGTCCTTGCAGCTGCGCGGCGGCTACGCCTTCAGCAACGTGCTCATTTACGGAACCGCCGGCTTTGAGCTCACCCATAACAAAGTCAGCGGAAGCCTGATTTCCAACGAGTTCGAGAGCACCAATCTCAGCCTGCTCCTCGGCGCCGGCGTGGACTATGCCATCAACCGCGATTGGCTGCTGCGGACCGAGGCGAAACTCACCGGTGCGGGTGAAAAGGGTGTGCAGTTCAAAAGCGGCAACAGGGACGCCACCGAAGGCTTCCTCGATTTAAAATTAGAAGTTCTCCGCAAATTCTAGTTCCAGCGGGCTCCCCCCACGCTGCCGGAATGCCGCGCTTCTCCCGGAAGCGCGGCATCGTTTTCCGTCAAGCCGCGGCACTCTGGGCGGCAGGCGCCGAAGCGCGGCCAAGGATCATATCCGCCGCCTTCTCCGCGATCATGATGGTGGGCGCGTTCGTGTTGCCGCTGACAAGGCGCGGCATGATGGAGGCATCCACCACGCGCAAGCCTTCGAGCCCGCGCACCTTCAGCTGCCCGTCCACGACCGCCATCTCGTCCTGCCCCATCTTGCAGGTTCCCACGGGGTGGTAGAGCGTCTCGCCAGTAGCGCGGTGGTAGTCGTCGATCTCCGCGTCAGTCTGAACCTTGGGTCCGGGCACGATCTCCTCGCCCCGGAACGGATCGAAAGACTTCTGCCCGAACACGTCGCGCACGATCTTGAACCCCTCGCGCAAGGTCTGCAAATCCGTTTCGTTCTGCAGGTAGTTGGGCTGAATGGCGGGATGCGCCAGCGGATCGGCGGATTTGAGCGTAATCTCTCCGCGCGCCTCGGGGCGCTGCATGTTGTAGTAGCCCATGAAGCCATGCCGGTAGATGATCTTTCGGCCATGGTCCGCATAGAGCGCCGGCACCATGTGGAATTCGAGGTCCGGCGCGACCGCGCCCCCATGGCTCTTGAGAAATGCGAGCGATTCCAAGCCCATGGTCGCCGCCGGGCCCTTGTGCGTGAACAAGTAGTGCAGGATGTGGCGGGGCAGGGCGGTTGGCTTGAACACGGAGTACAAGGATACCGGCTGCGTGCAGTTATGCTTGACCGCCCCGTGCAGATGATCCTGGAGGTTCTTGCCAACGCCGGGCAGATCGTGGACGGGCTTGATGTGGTGCCAGCCGATTTCGCCGGCGGGGCCGATCCCGGACAAAAGGAGAAGCTGAGGAGAATTGATCGAGCCGCCGCAAAGGATCACTTCCCGGTCCGCGCGGATCTCGTGCCTTTGCTTTTTGCTGGCGTATTCGACGCCAACCGCGCGGCCGTTCTCGATAAGGATCCGCGTCGCCTGAGCCCGCGCGATGACGGTGAGATTCGGCCGCTCCAAGACGGGCGTCAGGTAGCACGCGGCGGCGCTCGCACGCCTGCCATCGGCAACGGTGCAGTCGATGGGGCCGAAGCCCTCCTGGCTCGCGCCGTTGAAATCGTTCGTGTAAGGATGCCCGGCCGCCTTGCCCGCATCGATCCAAGCCAAATTCAGCGGGTTCGAAAGGCCGGGCCTCGACACCTTCAGCGGGCCGGCGCTGCCATGATGCGCGTCAGCCCCCGGCAGGTAGGTCTCCGCCTTTTTGAAATAGGGCAGGACATCGTCCCAGGACCAGCCGCGATTGCCAAGCTGCGCCCACAGATCGTAATCGCTGGGTACGCCCCTTATATAGATCATGGCGTTCACCGAGCTGGACCCGCCCAGCACCCTGCCGCGCGGCCAGAACAGCGCGCGCCCGTTCATTCCGGCCTGCGGCTCGGTATGATAGCCCCAGTCGACGATGCCGGTCTTCATAAGCGCTGGGTACCCGGCGGGCATATGGATCAGGAAATTCTTGTCGCGCGGACCGGCTTCCAGAAGCGCCACTTTGAGCCCGGCATCGGCCGACAGCCGGTTTGCCAGGACGCACCCCGCCGACCCGCCCCCGATAATGACGTAATCGTAGGTCATGGAATTCCCGCCTCCTTATTCCAAATTTAAGCGCAGCTTGAGATGGTGAGATCCAATTCCTTCGCTACATGAGCGCTGGGTATGAAGCAAGCAACTTGAAATTCGGCTTACGAGGCCGTCGAACTGTTCAACAAATTGAAAAGAAACGGAAAGAAGGTGGAACGGCAATGGTGCAGCCTTCCCTGGAATGCTATAATCGTTCTAAAAGGGCGTAACCGCGCGGGAGGAAACCGGAAAGGCGCCCCCTTTTTAGACTGTTCCGGCGCCCTGTATGAGTGAGGCATGATCGACGGCTGGATCATCGTAGCATTATCCTTTTTGTATATAGGCGCGCTATTCTGCGTCGCCTATTGGGGGGATCGCGCGCGGACAGAAACAATCCTCCTGGCTGGGCGCCCCTATGTCTACGCGCTGGCCCTTGGCGTCTACTGTACATCTTGGACGTTCTTCGGAAGCGTGGGCTCGGCGTCGCAAAAAGGGCTCGATTTTATCGCGGTTTACCTTGGGCCGATTGCCGCCTTTGCGCTGGCGGCGCCTCTGCTGCGCCGGATCGATCTTGCTGACCAAGACGCAAAACATCACCTCGATTGCCGATTTCATCGCCGCGCGCTACGGCAAGAACCCCGCCGTGGCCGCAATCGTGACCGTCGTCGCGGTTGCGGGGCTCCTGCCGTACATCGCCTTGCAGCTCAAGGCGGTCTCCCAGTCGATTGAGCTGCTGTTAGGCTATCCGTCGCAAGGACACCGGCGTCGTCAAGATCCTGCCGGTCGATCTATGGCCCTTTTGATCGCGCTCGTACTGGCGGCCTTCGCCATCCTGTTTCGGCGCGCGGCATACCGATGCCACCGAGCATCAGCGCGGGCTCATGCTGGCCATCGCGGTCGAGTCGGTGGTGAAGCTCGGCGCCTTTCTTGCCGTCGGCGCGGGGATCGTCTTCTTCATGTTCGGAGGCTTCGGTCCGCTCATGGCCCAGGCTGCGGCCAAACCGGAAATCACGAAGCTCTTCGATGGCGGCATTCACGGCGGAACGCTCCTGACCGTGACATGGCTTAGTTTCGTCTGCATTTTCCTGCTGCCAAGGCAGTTCCACGTTACCTTCGTCGAGAACGTCTCCGAGGAGGAGTTGAAGAAAGCGTTCTGGCTGTTTCCGCTCTATCTGATCGCGATCAATATTTTTGTGGTTCCAGTGGCCATCGCCGGGGTCTTGCGGTTTTCGGGAACGGATGTTCCTCCCGATATGTACCTGCTGGCGCTGCCCCTACTACTCGGGGAGCCATATTCTTACTTTCCTGGCGTTCCTGGGCGGGCTGTCGGCCGCGACAGCCATGGTCGTGATGGAGACCGTGGCGCTTTCGATCATGGTCTGCAACGACCTGCTCCTGCCACTTATCCTGAAACGCCGCACGGCGGGGGCGGAAGGCAGCCAGGATATGAGCGGGCTGCTGTTGAACATCCGGCGGGCCTCGATACTGGCGATCATTATGCTCGCCTACGGGCTCTACGACAGCATCGAGAAATCGTCTCTGGCCGAGATCGGCCTGCTTTCGTTCGCGGCCATCGCGCAATTCGCGCCGGCGTTTCTTCTCGGCTTCGTGTGGCGGCGGGCGACCGCGCGCGGCGCGCCGCGGCCATTCTCGCCGGATTTGCGGTCTGGGCCTATACGCTTTTGCTGCCGAAATTGATCGGCGGTTTCCCCGATGGCGCCGCCTTTCTCAAGCAAGGGCCTTTCGGCCTCACGGTACTGCGGCCGGAAATGCTGTTTTATCTGCATTTCGACCATCTGACCCATGGCGTCGTCTGGAGCCTGTTCGCGAACCTTCTGGCCTTGGTCACGGTGTCGCTCCTGCGGCCCCTGGAGCCGATCGAGCGGCTCCAAACCAACGTTTTCATCGAGGATACCCCGATCGCTGCCGGGGGTGCCGGCCTTCAGGCCATGGCGCACGCGGGTTCCCATCCAGGACCTCATCTCCACCGCGTCCCGCTATCTGGGCGAGGAAAGGGCTGAGCGCTCTTTCGCGGAATATATGGCCATGCGCGGGATAGACCCGAAGGAGCTGGCGCATGGGGACATGCATGCGCTGAAGTTCACCGAGAACCTGCTGGCGAGCGCCATCGGGGCGCCGTCCTCGCGCCTCGTCATGTCCTTGATGCTGCGGCGCCTCAATGTCGGCCGGGAGTTGGCGCTGAGGCTCCTCGATGAAGCTTCGGAGGCGGTGCAATATAATCGCGACCTGCTGCAAACGGCGCTCGACCATGTGGGGCAGGGCCTCGCCGTCTTCGACAAGAAGATGCAGCTCATCTGCTGGAACAGGCAATTCCGCGAAATCCTGATGCTGCCGCCGCAGTTCGGGCGGGTTGGCGCCCCGCTGGACGAGATCGTGCGGTATATGGCGCAGCGCGGTCCACGAGGATGCAACGGCCGTCGAGGAGCTGGTCGCCGGCCGGATCGCGAAATACCAGGTCACGATGGAGACGTTCTACGAGCGCTCGCATCGAAGGGCGCGTCGTCGAGGTCCGCACCAACGCCATGCCGCTTGGCGGCATCGTCGCGACCTACACCGATATCACCGAACGCGAAGCGGCCGCCGAAGCGCTGGCCAGGGCCAATGAGCACCTGGAGCGGCGCGTTCAGGCGCGCACGCAGGAGCTGGCAATCGCCAAGGCCAAGGCCGACGAAGCCAACTTAAGCAAAACGCGGTTTCTGGCGGCGGCGAGCCACGACGTGTTGCAGCCGCTTAACGCCGCGAGGCTTTATTCGGCGAGCCTCCTGGAGCGGTCGCCGCCGGCCGAAATGGGCAGGCTCGCCCGCAACATCGATGCGTCGCTCGACGGCGTGGAGGAAATTCTGACCGCGTTGCTCGACATCTCGAAGCTCGACAGCGGCGCGATGAAACCGGAATTCACGGTGTTCCCGGTCAATGAGTTGCTGGACCAATTGCGAATCGACTTCGAGCCGATTGCAAAGTCCCGGGGCATCTCTTTTACGATCGTGCAATCCTACTCCCTCGTCCGCTCGGACCGGAAGCTTTTGCGCCGGATACTGCAAAACCTCATCTCCAACGCGCTGAAATACAATAAGGAAAAGGGCCGCGTGGTGCTGGGCTGCCGGCATCGCGGCAAGACGCTTCTTATCGAGGTGCACGATACGGGGCCCGGAATTCCCGAGCACCAGCGCGAATTGGTGTTCAAGGAGTTCCAGCGCCTGGACGGCAATACCCGCGGCGTTCCGGGCCTTGGGCTCGGCCTCTCCATCGTGGATCGCATGTGCCGGGTGATGAACCACGAACTCGATCTAAAATCGGCGCTGGGCCACGGCTCGGTATTCTCGGTGGGCCTGCCGCTGGCGCGCTGGCTGGACCAGGAGCAGCCGCGCCCCTTCAATATGCGGCCTCTGCCTTACGGGAATTTGCGCGGCGCAATCGTGCTGTGCCTCGACAACGACCGCAGCATCATCGACGGCATGAGCACGCTGCTGGCTAATTGGCACTGCCCGGTCGTCACCGCGCTGGACAGCGCGCAGGCCATCGAGAAGCTGGAGGCCGCCAAGATCACGCCCGACATCATCATCTCGGATTATCATCTCGACCGGGAGAACGGGCTCGAAGCCATTCAGGACATTTGCGCCGCCTGCCAGACCCCTATTCCCGCTATCGTCGTGACGGCGGACGGCGCGCAGGAAGTTCGCCAGGCGGTTCTGCTGGCGGGGCACGCATTTTTGCCGAAGCCTCTCAAGCCGGCCGCCCTTAGAGCGCTTATCTCGCAAATGATCGTGCAGCGCCGCGCGGCGGAATAGTTCCAAACCCGGTTGAGTGCTTCGCTAAGTTCCCCCTCATCCTGTCCTTCTCCCCGAGGGGAGAAGGAACGCCTTAACCACCCGCAGCGAGAATTCTAGGGCTCCCTCTCCCCTTGGGGAGAGGGCTGGGGTGAGGGGGGCTTTTGCTGAAGCAATCAACCAAGATTGGACGTGAGCTTTAAGCGCCGCCAGGCTCGTCGCCATGGCCGTCCACCGCGGCGATGCGGTTGACGGCGATCACGGCTTGGGTCCGGCTATCGACGCCGAGCTTCTGCAGGATCGCGGAGACATGGGCCTTCACCGTGGCCTCCGAGACCGAAAGCTCGAAAGCGATTTGCTTGTTCAGAAGCCCCTGGCCCAGCATGGACAGCACCCGGACCTGCTGCGGCGTCAGCGTGGCAAGCCGCGCCGAAAGCGCGCCCAGCTCATCGCCGTCATCGCCCTGGACCTCTTTGGGGAACCAAACCCCGCCATCGAGCACCGTCTTAACCGCGGCCCTTATCTGATCTACGGGCGACGATTTCGAGATAAATCCGGACGCGCCGAGATTGAGGCAGCGGCGTATCATGCTGGGATTGTCGCTCGCCGAGACGACAACCACCGGAATGCCCGGATGCTGGCTGCGCAGATACATGAGGCCGGTCAGCCCCGACAGGGAGGCAGCCCCCTTTTCCCCAGGCATTTTGAGGTCGAGCAAAACCAGATCGGCACTCGCGTTTTGACTGAGCGCTTCGAGAAGCTTCTCGACCGATCCTACCTCGGTAATGGCGGCGCCCGGCAACGCCGAGCCCAGCGTTTGTTTCAACGCGTCGCGGAAAAGCGGATGGTCGTCCGCAATGATGACATGATGAGCGGTCATCGGCTATGCTCCCATACCGGGCCAGGATGCAGGAGCCTCCTCATGCTGTTTCCTTTTTGCATGGCGGCGGCATATTCGGGACGAATCGGTTCCACCTTGTTACTCTTGTCTCATACCTTGGTTAGGATAGGATAACTGAAATCGCTCCTAATCCGCTAAAACCCGCGAAATCTTGCCCGGGGCTACGAAAGTATGTCTTACGAAGACGCTAAGCAAGCCTATTGGCGGCAGATCAGCCGGCTTACCCTGTTGATGACGCTTGCCGTCGCAGGTTTGACGCTGCTCCTGCCTCTTTTCATGCCGGCCTTAAACGCCTACCGTTTCATGCGATTCCCGCTTGGGTATTTCCTGGCCGGCAACGCTTCGCTTATCGCCCTAGCCATCCTTCTTTATGCCTTCTTCGGCGGGCAGCAGAGAAACGATCGCACCTACAACGTGACGCTCCAGTTCTGAAATGACGCTCAATTACGCCACGCCTGTTGTCAATCCAAGGCTCGGATCGGGCTTCGCGATCTTCGCGAGCACCTATACCTGCCTTGTGCTTTTGCTTGTCGTCCTTGAGCAGCTCGGCCTTTCGGCGCCGGCAATCGATCAGCTCATAGTGACTGTGCCTGTCCTGTTCTACATCGCCATCGGCTTCATGACGAGGACGATCGGCACCAGCGATTTCCTGCTCGCCGGGCAGCGCGTGCCGCCGTTCTACAACGCGATGGCACTTTGCGGCACGGTATTCGGCGGCGCCATTTTGCTGGGCAGCATCGGCAGCTTCTTTTTTGCGGGCATCGACGCGATTGCCATCCTGCTTGGCTGCTTCGCCGGGCTGATCCTTACCGGCGTTCTGTTCGTCCCGCATCTCAGAAAGGCCGGCGCAAATACCTTGCCGGGGTTCTTGCATCTGAGATTTGGCCGCAACCGCGTCAGGCTGGTGGCATCCTTGCTCGCGATCGCACCGGCCGCGATGGTTCTGGCCGCCGAGGTGGCGCTTGGCGGGAAGGTTCTCGGCTACGTGCTGCCTTTGCCTCAGACGCTGGGCATCGGGCTCGGCGCGGCCACTTTTTATACAGCCATAGTTTGCATCTGCCTGTTTATGACCGTCGCGCTGGGCGGCATGCGCGCGGCGACCTGGACGCAAGCGGCGCAATTCATCGTCGTTCTAAGCATTTTGGCACCGCTGATTTCGGTTTCGGTGCTGCGGACGAATTTGCCGCTGCCTCAGCTCACTTATGGCAGCGAGCTTGAGGAGCTGAAGACGCTGGAAGCGATGAGGGGGCTGGTAACGATCTCGCAGCCGCAAGCTTTGAGCGAAAGCCTGCCCCGCCCGGCGCCCGCGGCCATTTTGCGGCCCACCGAGCGCGCATTCAGCGCGTTCAGCGCAACCGATTTTCTCCTGCTCGTCTTCTGCTTGGCGTTGGGCGTGGCGGCCAACCCCGCCTTCGTGCCAAGGCTCAGCACGACGCCCACGATTTTATCCAGCAGGAGGTCTTTCGGCTGGGTGGCCGTGATCGGCGCGTTCCTGGTTCTGACCATACCGGCCTATGCCTTTTTTACCAAGGCGATGGCGGTGGAAGCGCTTGTCGGCGTGCCAATGCCGAGCCTGCCTGCCTGGAGCCGCATCCTTCAGCATCTTGGGCTCGTGACGCTTCCCGGAAACCAATTCGACCCCATGAACGCGGCGCATGCCGTGACTTTCCAGCGCGATAGCCTGGCGCTCATCCTGCCGATAGCCGGGGGGTTGCCCAGGGTCTTCTTCGGGCTGGTGGCTGCATCGGCACTCGCCGCAATCGCCGCGTCCGCGTCGGCTCAGCTTGTCACGATTGCAAATACCGTAAGCGACGACCTCTATTTTGGCTTGCTCAGCAAAACCGCCTCTCCTGGCCGCCGGCTGCTCATCGCCCGTTTCGCCATGCTGGTTTTTTGTGTGTTCGTTTTTGTGGCCAGCCAAAGCCGGAACATCGATTCCCTCCGATGGGTTATCGCGTCTTTCTCGCTCAGCGCCGGAACCTTTTTTGCCGTTCTCGTGCTGAGCGTCTGGTGGCGGAGGCTTACAGCAGCCGGAGCTGTCGCCGGTATGGTGTCCGGGTTTGCGGTTACAGCGCTCTACCTGAACGCCGGCGGGGCGCGCTTCATGGGCATCGATCCGCTGACCGCCGCCGCCGCGGGTGTCCCGGTGAGCTTCGCCGCCGCGATCCTTGCGAGCCTCATTTCGGGTGCCCCCAATGAGCAGGCGCTGGAGGCAGCCGACGAGCTTCGCATTCCCGCCGGCGAGACGCTTCAATCGCGTATGCTGCGTCTGGCCACACGGGCAAAAGCGCAGCGCTGACCTATCGGGCCTATGCTTTAAGCCCGCGTGAGCGGGCCTGACAGTTGCGCCAGTCTTCTTTTTGAGGCTCTCCATGCGCCATCCCGCGCAACCACATTCAAGCATTTCCGGAAACGCGCGGCGTCCGCTCTATCCCGAGCTGGAGCCCTATCGTACCGGCTGGCTCAAGGTGCCGGGCGGGCACGACATCTACTACGAGGAATGCGGCTCGCCCGCGGGCAAGCCCGTGGCGATTGTGCATGGCGGACCGGGCGGGGGCTGCAACCCCGCGATGCGCCGCTTCCACGATCCCGCGCGCTACCGCATCGTGCTGTTCGACCAGCGCGGATGCGGGCGCTCGACCCCGCACGCTTCGCTCGACGGGAACACGACATGGGACCTCGTGGCCGACATGGAGCGTTTGCGCGCGCATCTAGGGATCGAAGCCTGGCAGCTTTGCGGCGGCTCCTGGGGATCGACGCTGTCTCTGGCCTACGCCGAAACGCACCCGGAGCGCGTCACCGAACTCGTTCTGCGGGGCATCTTCCTCTTGCGGAAAGCCGAACTCGACTGGTTCTACCAGGAGGGATGCGGCTGGATATATCCCGACGCCTTCGAAAGCTACCAGGCGCCGATCCCCGCCGCCGAACGTGGAGACATGATCGAGGCCTATTACAGGCGTCTGACCTCAAACGACAGCGCGACGCAAATCGCCGCCGCCCGGGCGTGGAGCGTTTGGGAGGGCACAACCCTTTCGCTCTTCCCCGATCTGGAGCGGGTGCGGAGGTTCGCCAGCGAAAGCTATGCGCTCGCCTTCGCCCGCATCGAATGCCACTACTTCATTAACAAGGGCTTCTTCAGGTGCGATAACCAGCTCATCGAGGACGCCCATCGTATCGCCCGCATCCCCGGAAGCATCATTCACGGCCGCTACGATGTGGTGACGCCGTTCAAGAACGCCTGGGATTTGGCGAAGGCTTGGCCCAGTGCCGAGCTGCGCATCGTGCCGGACGCAGGCCACGCCATGACCGAGCCCGGCATTGCGCATGAAATCGTGACCGCGACGGACAAATACGCAAGCGCACCTCAAGGCTGAACGGAGCTGCGCGAACAAAGAAGGTGGACAAGGCAAAGGCTCTGGCGGCCGCTACTTGCCTAGAATTTGTGCACCCTGATAGCCTAGCCAACAGGTATGAAACTGAGTCGCCCTTAGCGGCTGGAAGGGAGCGTGGCATGGACAACACGGCGTCGCTGAACGGCTCGGGGGCACTCCAAACGGACATGGCGGGGCTTGCCAGCTCCGAGGAGGACGCTGCCATGTCCTTCACCAACGGCCTGATTACAGCTGTGATCGTGGCCCCGAGGTTGGTTTCTCCCGATGAATGGATGCCGTTCCTCATCGACGATTCTGCCGGCGACCTGAGCGCGGAACAAATCGAAGCCGTCCATGAGCTGATGATGATCGAGTATCGCAGCATTCTCGATAGCCTCGCGGCGCGCGACGGCAGCTATGAGCCATATTTCTGCGAGGATGAGGGCGGGGGCGTGATAACGAGGGACTGGGCGGAAGGTTTTCTCGCGGGCATAGAGTTGGGCGGGCAAGCCTGGGCTTCCGTCCTTGACAGCGAGGACGGCCCTATCGATCTCGTAACGCCGTTTATTCTGCTGCAGGACGAGGAGTTTCTGGCAAAGGCCGCGCAGGAGGGAGGGCTTGGCCGGGAGGAAAGTCTTTTGGCCGCGCAAGCGGAGCTTCCCTTGTTGATCCAGGACTTCTACGAACAGTCGCCGCATGGGGCGCAGGGGAAAGAGGGCGCCTCTAAAGATCCCGGAAACAAGGCCGGGCGCAACGATCCATGCCCCTGCGGCTCGGGCAAGAGATACAAGAGATGCTGCGTGAATTGACGCCGGTTTGCGCAGCAACGGCGTAGCGAAGCAAGTTGTTATCGGGAGCAGCCCGGCAATTAAGCCGCCGCTGTGTTGACGGCCGGGATATTGGACGTATCCACCGCACGCCGAGCATGCCACAGGTCATGCGCGATTTGCATGCGCAACCAAATTTCTGGGCCGTTGCCGAGGTAGGCGCCGAGCCGGACGGCTATCTCAGGCGTCACCGGCTCGCGCTCGTCCAGGAGAGCTTCAAGCTGCCGTTGCTCAATACCAAGATCGGCGGCAACCTGCTGCGGCGAGCGCCCCAGTTCGGGAAGGATATCCTCCCGCAGAATTTCGCCGGGATGCGTGCGTGGCCTTTCCCGATTACGCCCTACCGCCTCGTCAGTGATAGTCCTCATAATCCACCTCAATGGCGTCCTGGCCGTCCCAGGCGAATGTAATGCGCCAGTTGGCGCGTACTGTCACCGCATAGCGTCCCGCAAGGTTTCCGGTTAGCGCATGGAACCGGAAGCTTGGCGCGTCCAGATCCCGTGGGACAGCGGCTGTGTCCAAGAGATCGAGGATGCGCCCAATGCGTCCCACATCCGCTGGTGGCAATTTGCTTGGGTCGTTGCGCTCCCAAAATCGCTTCAGCGCGCGGTTCTTAAATGAGCGGATCATTGTATCACCCTCTAGCCGCCGCCGCTACCTGGTGCTTACCCTCTCGCCATTTCTCGCTCTGGAGCACCGGGAAACTCGTCTTCCGCGTGCCCCAGAGCGTCGGTATGGGTCATTTCCCCGGCGCGGCAGGGGCATCGCCTTTAAAGTGTGTTGGAACCCAATTGTCAAAGTTATCAAGCCTCCAAGACCGGCCAGTTTCGGTATCTAGTACGCCCCGCGGGAAATCCTGCCCCCATTGCGGCTGGCGCTGTATAGGGAGCCGCTTGTGGAGACCGGTGCGCAGCGCATCGCCCAACAAAAAGGCCGCCCGGAGGCGGCCTTTTCCATGACGGCATGCCTGCCTTAGCAGGAATAGTACAGGTCGAACTCGATCGGGTGCGGCATCATGCGGAACCGGTCGATCTCTTCCACCTTCAGGTCGATATAGGAGTCGATCTGGTCGTTGGTGAAGACGCCGCCCTGCGTGAGGAACGCGTGATCGGCTTTGAGTTCGTCCATGGCTTCCTGCAGCGAGCCGCAAACGGTCGGGATCTCTTTCAGCTCAACCTCGGGCAGATCGTACAGGTTCTTGTCCATCGGATCGCCGGGATGAATGCGGTTCTTGATGCCGTCGAGGCCGGCCATCAGCATGGCTGCGAAGGCGAGGTACGGGTTGGCTGCCGGATCGGGGAAGCGGACTTCGACGCGCTTTGCCTTCGGGTTCGACGTGACCGGGATGCGGCAGGAAGCCGAGCGGTTACGCGAGGAGTAAGCGCGAAGCACGGGGGCCTCGTAGCCTGGCACCAGCCGCTTGTAGGAGTTGGTGGTCGGGTTCGTGAACGCGTTGAGCGCCTTGGCATGCTTCAAAATGCCGCCGATGTAGAACAGGCAGGTCTCGGAGAGGTCGGCATAGAGGTTGCCAGCCATCACCGGCTCGGAGCCCTTCCAGATCGACTGGTGGACGTGCATGCCCGAACCGTTGTCGCCGAACACAGGCTTCGGCATGAACGTCGCCGTCTTGCCGTAGGACTGGGCGACGTTGTGCACGACGTATTTGTAGATCTGCATGGAGTCGGCCATGCGGGTCAGCGTGCCGAACCTCACGCCGAGCTCATGCTGAGCGGAAGCCACCTCATGGTGATGCTTCTCGGTGACGACGCCCATGGCTGCCATCGTGGAGAGCATTTCGGAGCGGATGTCCTGAGCGCTATCGACCGGGGGAACCGGGAAGTAGCCGCCCTTCGTGCGCGGACGGTGGCCCAGATTGCCCATCTCGTACTCGGTGCCCATGTTGGTGGGAAGCTCGGTGGAGTCGAGGCGGTAGCCGCAATTGTAGGGGTCTGACGAGAAACGCACGTCGTCGAAGATGAAGAACTCGGCTTCGGGGCCGAAAAAGGCCTTATCGCCGATGCCGGTCTGCTGCAGATAAGCCTCGGCCTTGCGTGCGATACCGCGCGGGTCGCGCTCGTAACGCTCGTGGGTCGCGGGTTCCAGGATGTCGCAGAAGATTGCCATCGTCGATTGCGCGAAGAACGGGTCCATATGAGCGGACTCCGGATCGGGCATCAGCATCATGTCGCTCTCGTTGATGGCCTTCCAGCCGGCGATCGAAGAGCCGTCGAACATGATGCCTTCGGCGAAGGCTTCCTCGCCCATCTCGGCCGGTTCCATCGTCAGATGCTGCAGCTTGCCGCGCGGATCGGTAAAGCGGAGGTCGACGAATCTGACTTCCTCGTCCTTAATTTTCTTCACAACTTCTGTCGCGTTTGCCATGGGACTCCCTCGTGCCGTTAAATCGCGAGTTTGGATGAATTGGCGCCGGATGGCGCCGGTTTGGGCTGCCTGCAAAGGTTAATGCTTACACGCAAGGCAACTATATCGCCTCGGCGCCGCTTTCGCCGGTTCTGATGCGGATCGCGTCTTCCACGTTGATGATAAAGATTTTGCCGTCGCCGATACGTCCCGTCCTGGCGGAATTGCGGATCGTTTCGACCGCTTTTTCTACCATGTCGTCCGGCAGCACAATCTCAATTTTCACCTTCGGCAAGAAATCGACAACATATTCCGCCCCGCGGTAGAGTTCGGTATGCCCTTTTTGCCTGCCGAAGCCCTTGGCTTCGGTGACGGTAATGCCCTGCAGGCCAATTTCCTGCAAAGCCTCCTTAACCTCATCGAGCTTGAACGGCTTTATGACCGCTTCAATCTTTTTCATAGTAGATCGTATCCTCCGCGACGGGGCAAATAGCGAGCCCATAACCAAGCATACGCCGTGCCAAGTAGCTTGGCGCTTGCTTTGCCAACTTAAACGTAGCTGCAATTGTGCACAAGGCGCATGCAAACGGATTAAAAAATAGGCAGAAGGCGTTTCGGACGGCACTTTTGCTGTTTCAGGGCCAGAGGGCCAGTTTCCCAGTTAAGCCCGATTCGAGGTTCGCGCGGCGATGCGCCTAGCGGCGCTTGCTTTTCTTCGCCTCCAGTCAATTTTTGGCTACATTCGTGCGGGCATCCGGTTTATGGATTAACACGCAACCGATTGCTACGGGGCTACCCCTTGCTGGAACTGCTGACCGCTGAAGAGATGAGCCGTGCCGAAAAGCTTGCCGCGGAGGCGGGCGTTTCGACGCTAACCATGATGGAAAATGCAGGGCGCGCCGCAACCGAAGAGGTTGTCCGGCGCTTTCCCCGGGGGAGCCGCGTCGCTGTGCTGTGCGGTCCGGGGAACAATGGCGGCGATGGCTTCGTCTGCGCCCGCTATCTTCGCGAACGGGGGTATCAGGTCCGGCTGGCCCTTCATGGGCGGAGAGATGACCTCAAGCGCGATCCGAAGGAAATGGCCAGGCGCTGGGACGAGGCAATCGAGCCCTTCTCCGTCCAGTGTCTCGAAGGCGCCCAGGTCATCGTCGATGCAATCTACGGAACAGGCTTGCACGAGGATGTAACCGGCGTTGTGGCGCAGGTGATCGAGGAGGTCACGGTGCGTGCGCTCCCCGTGGTTGCCATCGACGTGCCCACCGGCATCGACGCCACGTCGGGCGCGGTTCGTGGCGTTGCCTTCAAGGCGGTCTCCACCGTCACGTTTTTCCGGCGCAAGACCGGGCATGTGCTGCTGCCGGGCCGCCTTTACTGCGGAGACGTGCGGGCGGCCGAAATCGGCATTCCTGCTTCGGTGATCGAGCAAATTCAGCCAGGATCGTTCACCAACGATCCGGACTTCTGGCTCCGGTTTTTCCCAAAGCTCAAAGTGGACGGCCACAAATACGACCGCGGCCACGCCCTCGTGGTCTCGGGGCCGATGGAACGCACAGGTGCCGCGCGGATCGCAGCCAGGACGGCGCTGCGCGCCGGCGCCGGCCTTGTGTCGGTGGCGACATCGAAATCGGCATTCTATATCAACGCGTCGCAGCTCTCGGCGATCATGGTCGACCCATACGATGGGGCAGAGGGATTGTCGGAAATCCTTTCCGATACGCGGATCACGGCGGCGCTTATCGGGCCGGGCGCAGGCACCGACCCTGAAGTGAAGGATCTTGTTGCAAGCGTGCTCTGCCAGCCATGCCACCGCGGTGCTCGACGCCGAAGGCATTACAGCGTTCAGCGAGGCTCCGGCGGAGCTGTTCGAGCGGATAAAGGCGCGGCTGCCCGCGCTTACGATCCTGACGCCCCATGAGGGCGAGTTCAATAAGGTGTTTCCGGATCTAGCCGGAGAGCCCTCGAAGCTGGAGCGGGCGCGCCGCGCGGCTGAAATGTCGGGCGCCGTCATCATACTTAAGGGGGCGGACACCGTCGTCGCCCACCCTGGAAGCCTTGCCGCCATCAACGAGAATGCCCCCGCATGGCTTGCCACCGCGGGCAGCGGCGATGCGCTCGCGGGGCTTGTGACAGGTCTTGCCGCCCAGGGCATGGCGGCATTTGACGCGGCTGCCGCGGCGGTTTGGGTCCATGGCGAGCTTGCCCAAAACTTCGGGCCCGGCTTGATCGCCGAAGACCTGCCCGACCTGCTTCCCGGCGCGCTGCAGCGGCTGAACAAGCGCGGCAAAATCTTCTCCTGACGCTAGCGGAAATACGTAGCGCTTCTATCGCTGAGGGGTGAGCCATAGTCACAGGGCATTACCCCTCACCCCAGCCCTCTCCCAATGGGAGAGGGAGTCCCGTCGCAGCCATTGAGAAGGCGTCCCCTCTCCCATTGGGAGAGGGACAGGGTGAGGGGTTATGCCTTATGGGCATGCCTCATCCCTCAGCGGCCGGACCTATTTCCTTCATGTATTTGGAAACATGCACCGGCGCGCGGATTTGCGCCGGAGGTTGGACATCGCGGAAGCGGTGGAGGCCGTGCGGCTGGCAACGGTGCTGCACAGGGCAAAGTTTCGCGCCGGCTTCACGGTAGAGCAGATGGCGAGCGCCTATCCCGGTATCTACCGCTGGCTTTTAGGCATCGCCCGCAATCCGGCTTGGGCGCCAAAAGCGTATGGCCAAGCCGCATTGCGGGTCGTAGCATCGCATGGCTGCCCTAAGGCGAGCCGTGCACTTTTTTAGTCTTCCTGGCCCCAAAGCTCAGCGAGTGCCTCGCCGCGGAAATCGGGCCGCGAATGGTAGTGCAGCTCGACGTCGCGAATGAAGCGGCCTTCGTGCCAGCCATGAGGCAGGTTGATAACGGCTTCGCCGCCATCGTGGATATGCTGGTCGAAGACAACGTCTTCAACTTCGCCGTTGCCGAAGATCACTTTGACGCTGTTCAGCTTGATGTCGTTGCGGCGAACGATGAGCTTGAGGCGCACGAACTTGCCGTCATGCCGCCCGACATGGATGGTGTCGTGGTCGCTGCCGAAGCCAACATTGCGGTCGCCGAGCCTTACCCATTCGCGAGCTGACGAAGCGCCGGCCGAAAACAGCATCACTGCCAAGGCGGCCACAAGAATTCGAAACATAGTTCCTCCACACAAGTTTGCAAAAGCGGAGGTTGATAAGCGTGCAACTGTGGCGCTAAAGCGGCGGACACTGCCTTGTGATGTAACCTATTGTAACAACGCGTGCTTTTGTATACAGCCCGGAATTTTCCGCATGCCTGGATGCGTTCTTTTGGGGAGTTGCGAGGGATCGAATCTCGCCGGTAGCGGCCTGCCCGCGCTTGCTTGCGTCCGGCGGTCCTATTAGCTTATCGGGCAAGGGAGTCGCTGGATGCGGTTTATACATGTCTTATGGAATGCTGTGGCCGCGGTGAGCCCGAGGCTCGCTTCAATCGCGCTCCTTGTCCTATCGGGCGCATCGCATTTCCAAGCGGCCCGCGCGGAAGGCCAGGGCTGGACGGCATCGGCGCAAGCGGCGCAACCTCAGCAGCCGCAGGTGGCGGGCGTTCCCGGCGCGAAGCCCGCGGATGCCGCGCTTCCCCCGGTTTCCGTGCCGCAGGAGAAACCGGCGGCTTCGACGCTGACAAAGAAGGCCAACGCCAGAGAGCTGTTTGGCGCCGTGAAGGAGCCCGCAAATCTTGCAACCCGGTCGATCGGCTTCTATGCGAAGGGCTGTCTCGCTGGCGGCAAGCCGCTTCCGGTGAACGGACCCGCCTGGCAGGTCATGCGGCTTTCGCGCAACCGCAACTGGGGCCATCCCTCGCTGATCCGCTATGTCGAGCGCTTCGCCACGGACGCGAAACAGAAGGACGGCTGGCCCGGCCTTCTTGTGGGCGATCTGTCCATGCCGCGCGGTGGACCGATGCCTTACGGCCATTCCAGCCACCAGGTCGGGCTCGACGTCGACATTTGGTATAAGCCCGCGCCCGATCATGAGCTTTCGGCCGAGGAGCGGGAGAGCATGAAAATGGAAAGCTTTCTCCTCGATCCCGGCCATGTAAATCCCGAGGTCTGGAAGCCTGAATACGAGCAACTCTTGCGCCGCGCTGTGTCCTACCCCGAGGTGGCGCGCATTTTCGTGAACCCCGCGATCAAGAAATGGCTCTGCGATAACGCGAAGGGCGACCGCGGATACCTCAGCAAGATCACGCCGATCATGGGCCACGACGATCACTTCCACGTGCGGCTCGTCTGCCCGGCCAACAATCCAGGCTGCGAGAACCAGGTTTTAAAAACCGGCGAGGGGTGCGGCAAGGACCTCGACAAATGGATCGAGGCGCTGATGAAGCCCAAGCCCGGCGTGCCGGTGCCGGCCGCGCCGCCGCCTGCGACGGGGCTCGGGGGCTTGAAAAACAAGATCATGGCGTGGAAGGACAAGCTGCTGGGCTCGAAAAAGCCGCCGGTCGCGCTGGGGCAGCTTCCCGCGGAATGCGAGGCGGTGCTGAAGGCGGCGCCCCTGACGGTTCCGGCCGCGACGGCAGCGCGGTAACACCACGAACGGGGGAATCACCCCTCACCCTGTCCCTCTCCCCATGGGAGAGGGGACCGCAGAACATACGCTGCGGATATTTCAGGCGTCCCTTCTCCCATGGGGAGAAGGACAGGATGAGGGGTGATTCGCTCTGGCTTTAGCACCTGTGGGTGGCAGCAGGCGCTTCTCAACGAAAAAGGGCCTGGACGGTGTCCAGGCCCTTCAAGCTTAAGCTGCTATGTGCTTGGCTTAGCGCAGTTCGAGCATGCCCACGCCAGCCGCAACGGCCACGCCGGTCTCATGCTGCAGGCTGAGCGGCTGCAGCGAAACCGTGCCGGCATTGCCGCCAACGAGCACGTTCGCGCCGCCGCCGATACCGAGCGTAGCGCCAGCCTGGGCGCCGCCGTACTCGCCGGCAAGCGCGTGATGCGCGATGTCGCTCGGTGCGAACACGGCCCAGACGAGAACGGTGGAGCGCGTCACACCGATGTCGAGCCCGATCTTGCTCATACGGCCCACATAGTGCTCATGACGGCCATTGTCGCCCTGGAAAACGCAACGAGCCCCATGGGTCGAGCCAACGACAAAACCCTCGCCGCCCTGGATGTGGCAACGCAGGACGCCAATACGCGTGGCGGCTTCCGCCGCGGAAGTCAGGCCGAGCGCGAGCAGTGCCACGCCGGCAATTTTCAAAAGTGCTTTCATTTCCTGTTCTCCCTAAAGTGCCCCACAGGGTGCGAGCAAACGGCAGCTTCGCGGCAAAGTTTCGGCAAAGCCTACGCCGCCCGCAAACCGTTGCAATTCTGCAACTGAATCTGGGGTTTAGTTGAGTCGCGACTCCGTGTCCATGCCTGGCCTCGATGGGCGGCGTATGCCCCCGGCACAGTCAAGCTGAAGCGCCGTTTCAATGGCTTAGCGCGCCAGATAGGTTTCCCGGACAAGGCGCGCGACGCGTTCCATCTCGCGCAGCGGCTCATAGGACCATGTTTCGAGGCGGCCGTTGAACACGCGCGTGCGCCCGCTTTTTTGAAGGCTTTCATGGAAGCGGTGGAACTTGTCGCCGCTGCCTCCGCCGCGCCGCCCCGGGGTGGGGAGCATCAGGACGTGGACGGGCTTGCCGGTGCTGCAGGCCTCGGAGACCATGTTGACGGAATCGCAGGTGACGATGAAGGCATCGGCATGGGCGAGCATCCCGAAATAGGGATTGTCTCCGCTCCCGTCGGAGATGAAGGCCGGCACCCCTTCGAGCGCTTTTTGCAATGCCTCGATGTTGGCGGCGCCCGTGCGGCGCGAGCCCGTGATGAGCAGCCCAAAGCCTTGCGCCGCAAGCGCTTTGAGCTGTGCCGCGAGCTGTCCTATCTCTTCAGTCCCTAGGCTGTAGCGGGCATTCGGGCCGCCCAGCAAAACGGCCACGCGCGGATGCGGGATGTGCGCGAACCGGCTTTCCCAACGCGGGGCTTCGGCGGCGAGCCTTTCGGGCGTGATGCGGTGCAACGCGCCATCCATGACGATGACGTTCTTGCCCGAAAGGCCGTCATGGGCCGGAACCACGATGCGGTCGAAGCGGTGGCGGAGCGAAACCGGGTCTTGGAGCTGCACGGTGAAGGTGCGTCCGCCGCTCTGGCCCTTGACGTAAAGCGAGGGCAGGATGCTCGGACGGCCGGTGGCGATCAGAATATCCGGCCAGGGGGCTTCGATTTGATCGCCTCTTTTGCTGATGGCGTAGCGCTTGAAGGCGGTGATGTGCGGGCTCAGGATGCGCCACGGCGTTTTGAGGAAGACGCGCTTCACAACCGGCGTCAGCCCCATGGCTTCGGCGAGGCCCACCGCCTGGTTCTCCATGCCCGGCCGGCCATCGGTCAAGCACCAGCAGACAGGCAGCGGGTGCGGCCAAGTTAGCCCAGCGTCAGCCCCATGGGGGCGCAATTCCGTCATGGCATCTCGCTCAATTATCGAGGGTTTTTTCCGGCCTAGCACGGCTTGGGCTCAAGGGAAAGCATCCTGCGGCGTTAAGGCAAAGACGCGGATTGGCGTTGAACGCGGGCTCGCTCCCGGCTATGAGGTGCCCCATGCAGCCTTTCGCGGAGGCGGCCGGGCTTGGAAGGTACGGCGGGCAAGAAGGAAATAGAATGACCTTGGCGGAGGGCACACCTGGCGCCGGCGTTAGATTAAGTGTGAGTGGCATGGCGGCGGATACCGGTGTGCGGCTTGCCCTTGCCTCGATTGCCGTGCTGCTCGTTCTCCGCTTGGTGCTAGCCGCAACCGCCAATCTTGCCGAGGACGAAGCCTATTACTGGCTTTGGTCGACGCATCTTGCCGCCGGTTACTACGATCACCCGCCGATGATCGCCTATTGGATCAGGGCTGGCACGGCTGTCTTCGGCAAGACGGCCTTCGGGGTGCGTTTTGCCGCGCTCTTAAGCGTGCTGGCCGGCTCCTATTTTCTGTATCGGGCGAGCTTGAGCCTGTTCCGCGATGCGAACGCGGCGTTGCTGGCCGTCCTATGGCTGAACGCAACCCTGCTATGCAATGCCGCGGCACTAATCGCGACCCCCGACACGCCGCTCGCTTTCTTCGCCACGCTGACGCTGTACGCGCTGGCCAAGCTCATCGAGACGGGCCGGGGCGCATGGTGGTACGGCGTGGGCGCGGCGCTGGGGCTCGCCTTCGTAAGCAAATATACCGCGGTGCTGCTGCTGCCCGGCGTCTTCGTCTGGATGATCGCCACGGCGGAGGGGCGGCGCTGGTTCATAAGGCCGGAGCCGTACCTCGGGGCGCTGCTCGCGGCGGCGCTGGTCGCGCCCGTGTTCTGGTGGAACTACGCGCACGACTGGGCCTCGTTTGCCAAGCAGGCTCAGCACGGCGTCAGCGACAAGCCTGCAAACGCGATAGCGAGCATCGGAGAGCTGCTGGGCGGGCAGGCTGGACTGGCGACGCCGCTTATCTTCGCCTTTTGTGTTTTCGGAAGCTTCTTTGCGCTGCTTCGTGGCTGGAGCCGGCGGGATGCGCGCTGGCTGCTGCTGGGCGGGGCTACGGCACCGGTTTTCCTATTCTTCCTGGTGCATGCCGCGAGCCAGAAAATCCAGCCGAACTGGCCGGGCTTCATCTACCCCGCCGCAATTCTCGCGGCCGTTCATAGCTTCCTGGCAGTTTCGAAAGAGCGTGCGGTGCCGGCTTGGATCGCGGCCAGTTTCCGGCTTGCGCCGTGGATGGGCGTCGTTTGCACGCTTGCCGCGTTCATACAGCTCGGGCTCGGCGCACTTCCTATCGAGGCAAAGAAAGATCCAACCGCGCGGCTGAAGGGCTGGGCACAGTTCGGTTCGGACATCGCGGCGCTGGCGCACGCCCAAGGTGCGGTTAGCATCCTCACCCAGAACTATGCCGCCACGGGAGAGCTTGCATTCTACGGGGCCAACGGCCGGCCCGTGCTGCAGATAAGCGAGCGCATCCGCTACGCGAACCTGCCCGCGCCCGATGAAGCCGGGCTCAAAAGCGGCCCCGCGCTGCTGGTGCTGCGCCATGGCGGCGATGTGTCTGGCGCCGCTGCGTTTTTCGATGGCTCGCGCTTCGTAACCACAGTTACGCGCGAGGCTGGATTTCATTCCCGCGATGCCTATGATGTGCACCTTCTTCTTGGCTATCGCGGCGGGCTATTCAATCAAGAGACCGGGCGTCTTTGCAAGACGGGGCCGGACGGGGGCACGGCATGCAACTAGAAACAACCAGCCTTCAGCGGCCAGGCAGGGACGCCTGAGCCGCAAAACGGGCCGGAACTGACGGTCATCGCGCCGAGCTTCAACGAGGCCGATAATGTCGTTCCGCTCATCGAGAAACTGACCGATGCGCTCGACGGCGTGCATTGGGAAGTCATTTTCGTCGACGACGACTCGCCCGATGGAACGTCGGACCGCGTGCGGGAGCAGGCGCGGCTCAATTCGCGCGTCCGATGCGTGCAGCGCCTGGGCCGGCGCGGGCTGACCTCCGCCTGCGCGGAAGCCGTTCTAACCTCCTCGGCGCCTTATGTCGCGATCATCGACGCCGATTTGCAGCACGACGAGACGCTGCTGCCCAAGATGCTGGCCGTGCTGAGAAGCGGGGAGGCCGAGGTTGTCATCGGCAGCCGCTACACGGAGAAGAAGCTTTCCGAGGGATTTACGCGCTTCCGCCAGGCCACGAGCTTCATCGCGACGAGGCTCGCCCAGACGATCCTGCGCGCGGAGCTTACCGATCCGGTAAGCGGCTTCTTCATGGCCAAGCGCGAAGTCTTCGAGGGCTCGATTCGCAATCTTTCCGGCATCGGCAATAAGATCCTGGTCGATATTTTTGCGTCTTCGAACAGACGCCTGAAATTCCGCGATCTCCCCTACACATTCCGCGCCCGCCAGCATGGTGAGAGCAAGCTCGATACGCTCACCGTTTGGGAATATCTCGTGCTTCTGGCCGATAAGGTCTTCGGCCGGTTCATTCCCGTCCGGCTTATCCTGTTCAGCCTCGTGGGCGCGAGCGGTGTGATCGTGCACTTTACCGTGTTCTGGACCGCTTTGCTTTCCGGCCTCGCCGCGAGCTATTCGCCGGACCACGCGATCCAGTTCAAAGTCGCGCAAGGCTCGGCGACGCTCGTGGCGGCGTCGTCGAACTTCTTCTTGAACAATATCCTGACCTATCGCGACAAGCGGTTGCGCGGGCTGGCAATAGTGACAGGCCTCCTCTCGTTCCTCGCGATCAGCAGCATCGGCGCGGTTGTGAACGTCATCTTCGCCGGGCAGATCTTGGAGTGGTTCCCGGAAGCCGCGCGCCAAGGCAAATATGTGCTGAGCTTTGCGGCACTGTGCGGCATCGCCGTGAGCACGATTTTGAACTTCTCGGCGAGCGCCATCTTCACCTGGCGGAAGAAGTAGACCTTGAGGCGGGGGGCTGAATCCAGGGTTTGGCTCCCCCTCGCGAAGGCCGGGATGGGCGATTCCGGTTCCCCCCCCCGTCGCCAACAACGGCCGGTCTACAACTCCCTCCAGACAGGTCTCTCTTTGGTCCTTACGCTGCCGGGCATTGGACCCTGCATGTCTGCCTGAAGGTCACGAAGACAAAGTTATGCAAATCTGTTATGCATGACCGGACATCGGAGCAACCAACATGACTGCCCCGCAGGAATATCGCTACATCATCGACGCATTTACGCCAGACACACTGCCGATGGCGCGCTTGGCTGAGTACATGCGCGAACTGGCTGTTCTGTTGGGCGAGCCGGAGCGCGTGCACTTCGACCGCCTGGTGCGCGGAAGCGCAGTATTAATTTCAAAGATCGACCAACCCGCGGTGACGAGGGTGAGCCAGCGCCTTCACGGTTTGCGCGATGGAAGCGCGCCTGAGGAGGTACGCAAGGCTTTCCGGCAACTGGATACGATGCTCGCCGCCGACAACGCTGTGGGGCGGTTGGAGGGCCAAGACGATGCGGAGATCATTGAGTTTCCGGGGCGAACGCGGCCAAAGCCGCAGATATTCGGTCCGTTCAACCAGGAGGGTACACTCGATGGTACTTTGGTGCGAATTGGCGGCCGCACCAAGGATATCCATGCTCTGCTTGATGACGGACTCCGCGTTTACCCCTGCACGGTTACTAAGGATCAGGCGAGGAACCTAGCTGCGCACTTATTCGATGTGGTGCGCGTAACCGGGCGCGGCCGTTGGACTCGCGAAGGCGACGGGAAGTGGCGGCTGCACGGATTTAAGGTATACAGCTTTGAGGTACTGAACGAGCGGCCCTTGAGCGCTGTGGTGGCGGAGCTACGCGGCGTACCAGGAAACGGTTGGAAGAATGTCGCGGACCCTTATGGGGAGTTAGCTCGCTTGCGGCGGGATGACGACTGATGGTTGTGTTCGATACGACGTTTCTCATCCCGTTGCTTGATCCAAGGGCGCCGGAGCCTATCCAGGCAGCACGGCTGAAAATTCGCCACTTAATAAACGAGCTGGAGAAGGCGAAGGAGGTCATTGCCATACCAACGCCTGCACTATCGGAACTTCTGACCAAGGCCGGTGCGGCTGGACCCGAATGGATACGGATTCTTAGTAGCAGCGCGCGCTTCCGTATCGTGGCGTTCGAGACATTGGCGGCTGTGGAGGCCGCGCTGATGACAGAGGCGGCGATTGCGCGCGGCGACAAAAAGAGTGGGCTGAAGGACTGGGGGAAGGTAAAGTTTGACCGCCAAATCATCGCGATCGCACGAGTGACGGGCAGCAGGTGCATTTATTCGCACGACGCCCATTTTAAGACGCTGGTAGGGACAGGCGGTCCTCAGGTGTTGGATTTAGATGATTTACCCTTGCCCCCTGCGGGTGCTCAGATCGATATGGATGAATTCTGGAAGAGCGGTCCTGACGGCGAGTGACTATTAGAACTTGTCTTAGGCCGCCCGCAATGCTGCTTCGGATGTCGAACTGCTGTGAGGCAAGCCAGAGATTACGGCCTTGAGCCCGTCAGCCGGCCCTGACGAACACATTGCGGCGCATGGGCGCGATGAAGAATGGGCCTTCGGAATCGTGTTGCACGAGGGCTTCGTAGCGCCGCCTGACCTCATCTCCAGCACCGGCCAGGCGTTCGCTCCGCGACGGGTCCGCGGCCGTCATCATTTCGAACGTATGGCTTGCATCGCGCGGGCGCACCAGGCTTTCATAGAAAAGCTCCCCATCCGGCACGAGGGACGGCGGCGGGGCCTGCAATGCCGCATAGGCAGCCGCGCGCACTTCGGTCTCATCCTCGATCAGGCGCGTTACCTCGAAAAAGCTGCCCTCGGCCAGCGGCTCGATCGCCACGAGCCGTCCGCCCGGCGCAAGCACGCGGGCGGCCTCGGAAAGAGCGAGCGGCATTGCCGCCACGGGCAAGTGGTGGAAGCTTTTCATGTAGAGGATGGCGCCGGCCGAAGCGTCGGCGAATGGCAGGTTCTCGCCACTCGCAACCATATAGGTTCCGCCGTTTTCCGCCTGCGCGCGGGCGCGTTCGAGCTGGCCCTCGCTCACTTCGACGCCAATGGCATGGGCGCCCAGGCGCACGAAGTGGCGCACGAGCGCGCCGTCTCCGCAGCCCACATCGACGATGGTTTTGCCCGCCGGCTCAATGACGCCTTCGAGGGCCTGCACCAGGGTTAAGCGCGGTCTTGCCATTATGCCTCCATCGCGGCGTTCCAGGGCGGGGCTTGGAAGCCCATCCATTTTAACAAATCCTTCGTTTCGCGTAGATACCTATCATGGTTAATACAGATATGGTAAACGCGTAGAGCCCATGTCTCCGATGCGCGTTTTTTGGCGATTTTTTCGCGTTTCCGGCCAGTTTCTGCATTTGAGAAATCCCGTTAAATATATGGGAATATTTGAAATTAACCAAAGTCACGTTCCGCAGGCGGGCAGGCGAAGGCAAGAAAGACGTGTTGTATCAATATGTTGCGACCGCTTAATGCTTGCTCAAGGTCTTTCTGCTATATTGTTTCGAAATCGAAAGACGCCCCAAGCCACCAGAAAATAAGGCCGGGGAGCAGCAGGGATAGTTAAGATTGCATTGCACCGCGGCTCAGGCCCGGTTCGAGACATAGGAGACGCCGCAATGGCTTATCGCAAGGAGTTCATGGTCGAACCCGATTCCAAGGTGAATTTGGACAAGATCGATCCATCTTATACCGGAAGGCACGAGTCCCACGAAAAGTCGATAGACGAGATCGCGGAACACCTGGAACGCTTGCGGAAGGCGCAATATCTGCTTTACGCGGATGCCGGGCAATCGCTGCTGGTGGTGCTGCAAGGGCTCGACGCCGCAGGCAAGGACGGGGTCATCCAGCACCTGTTTTCGGGCCTGAACCCGCAAGGCGTGAAAGTCGCCCGCTTCGGTCCGCCAACCGCCGATGAGGCTGCCCGCGATTTTCTCTGGCGCGTGCATGCCAAGGCGCCGGCGGACGGTGAGATCGCGATCTTCAACCGCTCCCACTACGAGGACGTGCTGGCTGCGCGCGTGCATAAACTCGTTCCGAAGGCGGTCTGGTCCAAGCGCTACGGCCTCATCGACGATTTCGAGAAATTGCTGACCCGCAACGGCACGCGCATCCTTAAGTTTTACCTGCACATAAGCCAAAAGGAACAGCTGGCACGGTTCAAGCAGCGGCTCGACGATCCCGTGCGGCATTGGAAGATCAGCGAGCGGGACTATTCGGAGCGCGAATTGTGGGGGAAATACAAAGACGCCTACGAGGACGCGCTGGCGGCGACGAGCACGGACCATGCGCCGTGGTTCATCATCCCATCGGACCATAAGTGGTTCCGGAACCTCGCCATTTCCGAAATCGTGGCCGATACGATGGAAGCGATGAAGTTGAAATTGCCGCCGCCCCGGGTGGACATCGATGAGATCCGCCGGAAATATCACGACGCGGAGGAGAAACAGGCGGCTGAGTAGCTTCTCAGCAGCGCGGTTAGAGGTCGAAACCTAACGTCAGGCACCCACTTCTTGGGCCACATCGAGGGCAGCATTTGTGACCCTAACCGGACTCTCCGCATCACGAACACGTTGTGTCCGGTATGCATCTGGCTGCGGAATGGGTGTCTGCCCCGGCCGCTCCCCTTCTGCTCACTTAAAGCTGAACTGCGACGATTGCAGGCTGCTCATCGCCACATTCGTCAAAGTGATCTTGTCCGAGGCGTCGAGCGTGATGAGCGTGTTCGAGCCGGACTGGGTCATATGCCCCAGAAGCGCGGACCAATTGGCGAAGTCCGATGCGGCGAGTTGCATCGTATCGGTGGACGCAAAGCCGTTGATCGCGTCCTGGCCGAAGGCCGCCTGGAACACGAACGCGTCGGTGCTGCCAGACACGGAAGCTGTGTTACCCGTGCCTAAGAAGTTCAGCGTGTTGCTATTGCCGGTCACCGAAGCTTGCGCACCGGTCAGATAAATCGATCCGTTGGACCCGTTGATCGTATCCGCGGTCCCGGCCGTGTTGTAAAGGCTGGCGGCGTTGCCGGAACTGCCGAGGAAATCGATGATATCGCCGCCGCCCGCAACCGAGGTTTGGGCATTTGTCAGATAGACCGTGCCGCCCGAGCCGTTGATGTAATCCCAATTGCCGGCCGTGTTGTAAAGGCTGGCGGCGTTGCCGGAACTGCCGAGGAAATTGACGGTATCGCCGCCGCCCGCGACCGAGGTCTGGGCATTCGTCAGATAGACCGTGCCGCCCGAGCCGTTGATGTAATCCCAATTGCCGGCCGTGTTGTAAAGGCTGGCGGCGTTGCCCGAACTGCCGAGGAAATTGACGGTATCGCCGCCGCCCGCGACCGAGGTCTGCGCATTCGTCAGATAGACCGTGCCGCCCGAGCCGTTGATGTAATCCCAATTGCCGGCCGTGTTGTAAAGGCTGGCGGCGTTGCCCGAACTGCCGAGGAAATTGACGGTATCGCCGCCGCCCGCGACCGAGGTCTGGGCATTTGTCAGATAGACCGTGCCGCCCGAGCCGTTGATGTAATCCCAATTGCCGGCCGTGTTGTAAAGGCTGGCGGCGTCGCCGGAACTGCCGAGGAAATTGACGGTATCGCCGCCGCCCGCAACCGAGGTTTGGGCATTTGTCAGATAGACCGTGCCGCTCGAGCCGTTGATGTAATCCCAATTGCCGGCCGTGTTGTAAAGGCTGGCGGCGTTGCCGGAACTGCCGAGGTAATCGATGGTATCGCCGCCGCCCGCAACCGAGGTTTGGGCGCCGTTCAAATTGATGGTGCCGCCCGCCCCCGTCACATAATCCCAGTTGTTGGCCGTGGCCGAAAGCGTCACCGCATCCCCCAAGCCTGAGAAGAGGACCAGTTGCCCGCCGCCGCTCAAGGACGTGGACGCGCTGACAAGGTCCACCACGCTGTTCGAGATGCCGGTTCCGCCGGCATTGGTGGCCTGAGCAGTGAGCGTATGCACGCCCTGGGCCGAGACGGTAACGCTGGTGCTCCAGGCACCCGCAGTACTCGCGGCGGTGGTGCCGAGCAGGGTGGTGCCGTCATAAATGGAGATGGGCAGGCCCGCGCCGGCCGCATCGATGGTGCCGGAAAGCGAGACTGTGGTCTGGTTGCTTTGCAGCGCGGCGTTTGTAACGGTCAATGTGGGAGCAATTGGGCCAAACGTGAGCTTGAACACAATACCGTCGTCGTTCATCCCGCCTTGGGAGGTGGTGCCAATCAGATCGCCTGCCGAGTTTATCAATAGGCTGGTAGGCTCAGCGCCGTTGAGGCTGTCGAAGGTGTAAATCGTGACGGGGGCGCTATAACCCGAAGCAGACTTCACCATTTCAAACACGGTGCCTAGGTCGTTCGCTCCGCCCAGATTCGTCACGCCAAACAAATCGCCAGCCTTATCCATAACCAAGCTGCCAGGGTAGGCGCCGTCGCTGGAACGGCTGAAGATGGCGAGTGTCACTGGAGCGCTATAGCCTGAGGCAGATTTCACCAGTTCAAACACGGTGCCGACGGTATCCGGCCCGCCGTATTCTGTAGTGCCGAATAGATCGCCAGCCGAGTCCATGATCAGGCTGTCGGGGAAGTCATTGGTGCTGTCGAAGCTCGTGAGCGTGACAGGCGCACTACTATAGCCCGAGGCGGATTTTACCAGCTCGAAGACCGTACCGTAGCCATTCGCCCCGCCTTGGCCGGTTGTGCCGAACAAATTGCCGGAGGAGTCCACGATCAGGTTGCCCTCAGGGAGCGTACCGTTGGCGCCAGTGAAGTCAACCAGCGTCACAGGATTGCCGTAGCCTGTTGCGGAACTACTGGATGGCACGATTTCGAACAGCGTGCCGTTGTTATTCACCCCGCCGTATTTCGTCGTGCCGAACACGTCGCCGGCCGAGTCTACGGCGACGGCGCCTACAGGACCGCCATAGGAACTGTTATCGAGGAAGCCGGCGAGGCCGATGGGAACGCTATAGCCCGAAGCGGTTTTCTTCAGTTCGACTACCGTGCTATAGGAAGTGGGCGCCGCCCAGCTGTCGAATATACCGTACAGATCGCCAGCCGAATCCATGATCATCTGGGTGGGGTAAATTTCGTCGGTAATGGGGTAGCTGGCGATCATGATGGGAGCGCTATAACCCGAACCGGTATTCTGCAGCTCAAACACGATGTCCGAATTTGTCCCGATACTGCTATACGTTGTCCCGTACAAATTGCCGTTCGCATCGGTAAGCAGGTTACCTGGACCGTTGCCGTTGTAGCCATTGAAATTTGCGAGGACGATAAGGTTAGGAGATGCTGACATGCCGGTCACCTCTACGAATAACTTTTACCATGAAGCAGATCACTGCTAGGCTCCGTCCACGGGCGCTGTGCCCGTGATGTAATGACGCGCGGCCAAAGCCGGCGTTTGTCTTGGAGGTGGGCACGCTGCCTCCGGTGCCGCGGCGGCAAGGGCTAAGCCTAGGGCCCGGCTGGCGTATAGGCGGCCGCTTCGCGGGAACCTTGCTGAACGCCGGGACGGCCATAAGCGGAGCTGCAAGTCTCGATGGCGAGACACACCCGCGAGGCATAGCCTTTGCGGCGCCCGTCAGCCCGCCAGTGCCGCTGCCGGCCCGCACGCCATCAGTGCCGGCCGGACCTACGCCGGCAAACACCGCCCAGTTCGAGAACATGCACCCACCTTACGCAAAGCAAGCAGCGACCACTCACTCGTTACCATGCTAGGCTCGAATTGCTTCTATTGAAGCATTAAGGTGAGCATTAAGGCGAATTTGCGGGCTTTGCCGGCCCCCAAGGCACCGGAATATATGGAGCAGGTTCATGCTCGGAGCGCGGAAGCGATTGCGTCCGCCTCAATGTTTGCGGCCAGAGCCGGTTATGGCCCAGTGGCGACGTGAGGTACTGGATTCGAAGCGCCAGGTTTTGACAGCTAATTTTATTCCGCCGCGACCCGCGAGCCCATGGCCGCCGATGGCTGGGTTTGCTGCCTGCCGGGCGCGAAAACGCGCATGGCCCCGAAAATTGTGGCGAGCGTCGCGAGATAGACGATCGCTTGCATGATCGAGGGCCTGTCGTCGTAACCGATCAGCGTCTGCAAAATGCGCCCCGCAAGGGTGTCCGCGGGCAGAATCCATGACGTGTCCCAAAGCGTGGTGCTAAGGGCATTTAGAATATCGGCCTGATCGAGGTAATGGACGCATCGCGAGGCCATGCCGGCGGCAAGGAAGGTAATAAGGTAGGTTGTAACGCTAAATAGATATCGGGTGGGTATGAGAATAAGCCCGTAAAACATCGCGAGGCTTAGCGCGGTGCCGGTTGCCAGTCCAATAACCAGACCGGCCAGGATTTCCCAGGAGCCGCTATTAGTGGCGACCATGTTCCCGTAAAGAAAGAGCACAACTTCGGAGCCCTCGCGTAAGACCGCGATGCCGACAACGGTGGCAAGCGCCATCAGCGTCTGGTGGCCCAACGCAACCGCATGCCCGGCGGCTTTCAACTCGGCCGCGAGTTCACGCCCGTGCCTGGCCATCCAAACATTGTGCCAGCAGAGCATGACAACCGCCAGGGCGAGAACCGAGGCGTTGAACACCTCCTGCCCCATGCCTTCGAGCGCATTCGAAAGAGTGCCCGCGAAAATCGCGAGAAGCGACGCGCCGAAAACACCCGCCGCTATGCCTCCGGCCACATATTTTATCCTTCCCAGGACGCCCTCGGTGGCGGCAAGCACGATGCCGACGATCAAGCCGGCCTCGATTACCTCCCGGAAAACGATAATTGCGGCCCCAAGCATTATTCACTCCTGTTCGATGACCAGCATGCCTTGCGCGGTCTTTGCGTGATATTCGCCCTGGAAAGGGTAGCGGCCGGCGGCTAGCGGCTTGAGCTTTATGGTAATGGTTTGGTGCCCGGTGACAATCTTTTCCGTGCGGAGCGAGTTGCTGTCGAACTCCTCGAAGGACTCGTCCTCGTTCTTCAGCGTGATCTCGATGGGCTTATTCGCGGGCGCCTTGATCTCGGGGGGCTCGAATTTATGCTCCTTGAGGGTGAGGTTGATCGCGAACGGATCGTCCGCCCGCGCCGCGAAGGGCAGGGCGATCGTTGCTGCCAGGAGGAAGGCCGCCGGAACCTGTTTTACGCGCATTCATTCTCCAAGTGTTGCCTCGCCAATTCCCCCGCGCATCGGCGCTGAGCCAGTATTGGCTACCTTTGAATTGTTCCAATTAAACTTTCGTTGCAAAATCCGCAGAAGAGCGCGGTCAGTCGTCAAGAACTATGATCGGCGCCGGGGAAATGCAACGCTTTTCTTTTTTAATTAGAGCAGTTCTAAGTTCCGTCCCGATTGTTGTTTAGTTGCTGAAGACCGTTGCTTTTGGCTAGACTTTATGCAGTCTGGACTGGGGTTTGATAAATGTGTTTTTTGGGGCACGCTGTTCGGGATTCCCGCGCCCTTCGAACCAGGTATGATGTTTTGTCGTAGACATCATACCTGCGGCATTCGTACCGTCGTGGCGTGCAGAAAGCTGAAGTTGGCTGGCCGCTTGTCTGACACAAGCCTGTAAAGGGCAGGGTCTATGGTGCCGGAATCGTTACGTGAAAACGTTTTGGGCGTGAGCCAGGCATTCCGGCCTAAGTAACTGGAAACTACGCGGTCTGCGTTCGCTGCGATAGCTGCCATTGGGCTTTGGGCGGCTGGGGCGAATCGGGGCATAAAAGCTCAATTTTGGGGGAAGTCCGCATGCACATCGGCATTTTCGTGCCTTGGCTGCGAAGGCATCGAGCCGCGCTGCGCTGCGCGGCGGGCGGGGTGTTGTCCCTGATCGCTTGTGGCCCCTCGCTCGCGGCGGACGATTCGAACACCGTCGAGCTGCCCAAGGCGGATGGCGTGAGCCTGCATTTCCAATCGAGCTTCGTGCCGCAGGGGTATCTGCCGTTTCAGCCGGCGCCGGGCGACATGGCAAGCGGACGTGGCGTGTCGGCCGAAACCTGGACGATGACCGGGTATTTCGGGGCGCGGCTGTGGCAGGGCGGGGAGTTCTTCGTCAACCCGGAGACCTTCCAGGGGTTTCTGATGCGCGACTTCTCGGCCAGGAACGTGGCGGTTGCCGCAAGCGTCGGCAACGGCGAGGCCCAGAAGGGCGGCCGTTGGGATCCGGACATGTATATCGCCCGAGGCTATTTCGTTCAGACTTTCGGTTTTGGCGGCGAGCAGGAGGAGGTCAAGGACGATCTCAACCAGATCGCCGGCAAGAAGGACGTCTCGCGCCTGACGCTGACGGTTGGCAGGATGGCCGCCACCGACATCTTCGACGGCAATGCCTATTCGCACGATACAAGGACGCAATTTCAGAACTGGGCGTTGTTCGATGGCGGCGCCTTCGACTACGCGGCCGACGTGAAAGGCTACACCTGGGGCGCCATCGCCGATTTGAATCAGAAGGACTGGGCGTTCCGCATCGGCTATTTCCTGCTGCCCGACGAGGCGAATGCGCTCACCTTCGACACCAGGATCCCGTCGGATGGGAGCGTGATCGCCGAGCTTGAGGAGCGCTACACGCTGTTTTCACAGCCTGGTAAGCTCCGGCTCACCGGCTGGGAAAACACCGGCGTGCTGGGCAACTACGCCCAAGCCGTTGCACTCAATGCAACCGATGCTAGCGCCGCCATCGATGCGACGCGGAAGGTGCGCACCAACTACGGATATGTGGTCAATCTGGAGCAGCAGCTGCGGGAAAACGTTGGCGCCTTCTTCCGCTACAGCTGGAACGCGGGCAAGAACGAGCTTTGCTGCTTCACCGACATCACGGAGAGCGTTTCGGGGGGCTTAAGCATCAAAGGTGCGTTCTGGGGCAGGCCCGCGGACACGGTCGGGGTCGCTGGCGCTGTTAATGAAATCTCCCACGATCTCCAAGCCTATCTGGCCGATAACGGCCGCGGCCTCTTGATCGGAAATGGCGCGCTGCCAAGCTACGCGGGCGAAAAGGTCATCGAGACCTATTATTCCTACGCCGTCACCGGCAACCTGACCGTCTCCGCCGATTATCAATGGATCGGCAACGCCGCCTACTTCGCCGAACGCAGCCCGATCAATATGTTCGCCGGCCGCGTCCACCTGCAGTTCTAGCGCGCCTTCGCGGGAATGACGCTGCGGCCCGGATTTCAACCGGGGTGGCGATTTTTTCACACGGTCCTTCGCGGGAATGACGGCCGGGCGGGCTCGATTAGCTTGGTGCTTCCGAGCCGGGACCGGCCGCTACAGCCGGATAACGGCGCCCTTGATCGCAACGAACTGGCAGGCGGCGCCGCCCAGCACGAACAGGTGCCAGATTGCGTTATGGAAGCGCATCCACTCCATGAGGTGGAACGGCACGCCCGCCGTATAGACGATGCCGCCGATGACCAGCAGCCATAGGGCCTGGCTTGGCAGCGAAGCCGCCACCGGCCCGATGGCCAGGACCACGAGCCAGCCCTGGGCGAGATAAAGCAGGACCGCAAGCTTGTCGAAGCGCCGCGGAAAGCGAAGCTTGATGCCCACGCCGATAACGGCGATGGCCCAGACTGCCGCAAGCATGAACCCGCCGGCGGCGCCGCCCACCACGATCGCGAAGGGCGTATAGCTGCCCGCGATCATCACGAAGATGGCGGAATGGTCGAGGCGCCGGAGGATTTCCTTGATCTCGTGGTGTGAGACGAGATTGTAAGCGGCGGACGCGGCGAACATGCCCATCAGCCCGATGCAATAGACGATCAGGCCCGCAATATCGGCCGCGGGCAGCGGCCGGAGTGCTGCCGCGAGCAGAAAAACCGTTGCGGCAACGCTAAAGACGAGCCCCGCGACATGAACGCAGGTGTCGGCAAAATGCTCAAGCCGCGTATAGGACGGAAAGATGTGCTTCGTGTGGTACATGATCGCCTGAACCGTTCGAGCCTCGATCTCGATGCGACGCCAGAGCCTGTCCGTGTCCCTGGGGATCGCGTAGAAAGGCCCCCTCACCCCAACCCTCTCCCGCGAGGGGAGAGGGGGTAGGCTGTGCCCGCTGAGAAGGCGTTCCCCTCTCCCCTGGCGGGAAAGGGACAGGGTGAGGGGGCCTTTCGCCACTTCTATTAAAATCGGACAGACTTTAAGATAGGTTCGCGGGCGGCCTGCGCCAGGCTATGAAGGGCGGATTTCTGTAGTTCTGGTCTTTTTTGCCATAGAGCAGCGGCTGGCCGTCGAGCGTAAGCACCACGCCTCCCACGGCTTCGAGGATGGCCTGCCCCGCGGCGGTGTCCCATTCGTTCGTGGGGCCGTGCCGGGGGTAAACGTCAACCTCGCCCGAGGCCAGCATGCCGAATTTAAGCGCCGACCCCAGCTGCATCCTTTCCGGATTTCCTCGGCCCTCAAGGAACGCCAGCGTATCGGGCCCGAGATGCGACCGGCTGACAATCGCGGTGAAGGGCCTATCCGCGGCTTCTCCATTTAGCCGGGTGAAATCGAAATCCGTTTGCGGGGGCGGATTATGCGCTGGGTGCAGCGCGCATCGGTATGCCTGGCCTGGGCCGAGCGTGATGAAGCAATCGGCCTTGGCCGGGGCGAAGATGAGCCCGAAGATCGCTTTCTCCCCGCTGACAAGGCCGATATTGATGCAGAATTCCCCATTCAGCTTCAAAAATTCCTTGGTGCCGTCCAGGGGATCGACCACGAAGTAGAGGCTGTCAGTGTGGGGCAGGTTGTTCGCCGCGGCTTGCTCCTCCGAAATGACCGGAACGCCGGGCGCAAGCTGGGACAGTGCGGCGAGCAGAATGTCCTCGGAAGCGTGATCGGCATCGGTCACGGGCGAACTATCCGCCTTGTACCGCACGTTCATGCCGGGGCCGTAAATGTCCATGATGGCCGCGCCGGCTCGCTGGGCGGCCGCCATGACGTAGAGCCCGAAATCCTTGTAATCGCTCGCTGCTAATGTCACGATGGCCGGTCCTTGAATTTGTGGTTGCAGTTTTTGCTTTTACACCGGCGCTGTAGCTTTTATGTTGGTACCGGTTTTTTTTGGCAGGCTATGTTGAAGTCCACGGGCAAATCATGATGCGTAAAATAGGTACGTTTCGCGCCACCCGAGTCGATGACGGTGGTATTGGGATGTGGTGCGCCGGAGCAGGAGAACTAGCATGACGACACATACGCGGCTTGAAGACACGGCTCTCGCTGCTCTGATTTCCAGCAAAATTTGCCACGACCTCGCGGGGCAAATTGGCGCCATCAATAATGGCCTTGAGCTGCTGGAAGAGGAAAACGACGAGGACACAAGATATTACGCCCTCGAACTTATCCACAACAGCGCAAAAGCCGCCTGGGCGCAACTGGATTTCCACCGGATGGCCTTCGGCGCCTCGTCGAGCCTTGGCGCCGTGGTCCCGCTGGGCCACGTCGAGCAGGTCGCGCGCCGCTATATCGAGAACGGCAAGCGAAGGCTGCATTGGCAGGTCAATGTGCAGGACATCGACAAGGAGAACGCGAAGCTGCTGCTCGCGGTCTTGTCGGTCGCGCTCACGTCGCTGCCAGCGGGCGGAGACTTCTATGTCGGGGTGCAGGGCAGCAACGCGGGCGGGCGCGGACCGTCGCGCATGAAGCTGGCCATTCTATGCCGGGGCAAGTCGGCTCGGATTCAGGAAGGCATCGCGGAGGTTCTCGCGGGGAAAGAAGCCAAGGTGTCCGACACCAAGCTTGTTGTGGCTTATTACGCGTCGCGCCTGGCGGCTCAAGCCCACTACAAAATAAGCGCCGTCAAGGACGGCGAGGACGCCGTATACACCGTTGAGCCGAAATAGGCCGGAAAACTCCGGCGCGCTCACAAGCAGCACAATGTGAAGGCGGATGCTGGGCAGTGCCCTAAACGGGTTCTAGCCGCCATGGCAAGGCGGCCCCTGCCGCCGTCGCGATCCAGAGCAAGCGGCCACGGCCGTCGCTTCTGGATTGTTTCGCGGCGTTCACCCCGGCCTCTGGGCCGGGTCTCGCAAGGACGAGGTTTCAAAAACATCGCAGGCTGCTCTAGGCGGCAGCCTGTTCGTCCTTGGGGTCCCTAAGCACATATCCACGGCCCCACACGGTTTCGATGTAGTGCTGGCCGGTATTTGCCTGCGCGAGCTTCTTGCGCAGCTTGCAGATAAAGACGTCGATGATCTTAAGCTCGGGTTCGTCGATGCCGCCGTAAAGGTGGTTGAGGAACATCTCTTTGGTGAGCGTCGTGCCCTTGCGCAGCGAAAGCAGCTCAAGCATCTGATATTCTTTGCTCGTGAGGTGCACGCGCTGGCCATCGATCTCCACGGTTTTCGTGTCGAGATTAACCCGGAGGTTGCCAGTTTGAATAACGGACTGGGCGTGGCCCTTGGAACGGCGGACAATCGCGTGAATGCGGGCGACCAGCTCATCCTTGTGGAACGGCTTGGTCAGGTAGTCATCCGCGCCGAAGCCCAGGCCGCGAACCTTCTCATCGACGCCGCCCATGCCGGAAAGAATGAGGATCGGTGTCTTGACCTTGTTTACGCGGAGCGCGCGCAAAACCTCGTATCCGCTGATATCGGGCAAGCCAAGATCCAACAGAATAATATCGTAATCGTAGACCTTGCCGAGGCCCACGCCTTCCTCTCCAAGGTCGGTTTGGAAAACGTTAAATCCTTCGGAAAGCAGCATCAGCTCAATGCTCTGAGCGGTTGCTGCATCGTCTTCTATAAGAAGCACTCGCATGGGATCCCTCGCTTGCTGCAAGTCTAATTCGCTCGGACGCGAGGCATGGCCAACTCCGCGCCCTGAAGCTTAACTTCATGACAGACATTAACGCAGGAAAGGTTAATAAATCTTAAGCTCACCACGCGGACCTTTAGTAAGCGTTCAATTTGCGTTGATCGCTTAGGCCACGGCACACAATTACGAATTACGGAGAATAAGGAGGGTATTCCTGAACGGATTTCTTCCCCCGGGACGCGCCACGGATTCGCCACATTATTAGAGCCCCCGCGAATCGACGGCAAAGTTACTTTGGCGCAATTCGCGGGTAGGGCCAACCCCAATTTGGCTACGTTTGCATTAAAGAGACGGCTGTTGCAAAGCGGCGACGTTTTACCCCGAATTAATGGTTTTGGGTGAAACTAAAGAGGCTTGATAAGAGCGGCCCGGAAAAGGCGTAGCTGGAGTTAGGGGGCTCGTTAAAACAATGATTGAGACCAACAATACGACGAATAATCAACGGTTTGAGTACGACGAGAAAAGGCAGCAGGTCAACGACCTCGAAATGATGATCGGTGACTTCCGCCGGATGGCGGGCGACCTCGACCAGCAGATCAAGATCGAACAGCAGACCTCCGGAATAAGCGATGTGAACCACTTCGCCTATCCTACCTTTGCAAGGGCTGCGATAAGCCGGCGCGACAACCTCAGAGCCTCGATCTGCCGAGCTTGAAAAGCGGCTGGAACGCGCCCGCCAGGAAGCGTTGGAGTCGTTCGAGCTGCTCAAGCTTTCGGAGTTGGCCGGCGGCTTGGAGGCTCACCGGCAGGTGCGCCCGGCAGTCCGGCGGAAACCGCAAAAGTCCATGCCGGGTGTGGCAGGCATCCGCTAAGTTAGCCATTGCGCATAAAAACCGTGTGCGCCGGCGAGCCTCATCGAAGCGGCAGCCTCAGTTTTGCCACGAACACCCCCAATGGCACTGAGGTAATGCTTTATCAGGGGGCGCTTGCTTGCGAATCCGGGCCGTAATTCTCTGCCTATTGGCGCTATTTCCGCAAGCCTGCGCGAGAAGAGATCCCGCCGTCGAGAGCCTTATAGGCTCCGAGCCGCAAAGGCTTTCGTTCGGCGCGCCGCCGGAGGTTCTGCACAGCTTTGTCGAGAAAATGCGGCTTTGCTGGTTTAACGGCTCGGGTGCCACCCTGGCCGGGTATCGCTTTGAGACCGGCGAACGCGCGGCCGGCGAAGGCGATAGCGCGGACGGATATCAGAACGTCACGATCTATGGCACCACCAGCCCGGCGGAGGTCTTCGAGGTTCAGTTCCACAAATATAACGAGAATACCCTCATTGTGACGCGCAACGTGTCCCTGCCGCCGGACCTTTTGACCAAGGTCAAGCGCGATATTCAGCTGTGGGCGCTTAGCAACCGGGATTGCAACGCCTGAACGGCCGCCGGTTATTGCGGCGCGGTGGCTTCTGCCCTGGGATTTGCGGCGCAAGCATCCGGATCGGCGGCGGTGCGCGGCGGCAGGCCCGCCAGCTCTCTCCCTGCTCCTTGCGGCAGGCGCAGGAACGATATCGCCGAGAGCGCGCCAATGAAGGCGACAATCCAAAAAGCAATCGCGAAATCTCCACGCGAAATATGCGTCTCGCCGCGCAGGCCCTGAGCCGCCTGCAGGATCAGCCCGCCAATCGCGACGCCCAAGGAAAGCGACACCTGCTGCGTGACGCTTGCAAAGCTGGTTGCCCGGCTCATCTGCGCTTGCTCGATGTCGGCGTAAGCTAGCGCGTTGACGGCGGTGAATTCGAGCGAGCGGAAGAAGCCGCCGGCCAGAAGCACCGCGAAGATGAGGACGTGCGATGTCGCGGCCGTGAACAGGCCGTTCGCGCCCATGAAGACCGCGCTAATGAGCGCGTTCACGATCAGCACGGAGCGGAAGCCGAAAGCGCGGATGACCGGCGCCGCGGTGGCCTTCATGAGGAGCGAGCCCGCCGCCGCGGCGAAGGTCAGCATGCCCGACTGGAATGGCGTCAGGCCGAAGCTCAGCTGCAGCATGAGCGGCAAGAGAAAGGGGATGGCGCCCACCCCGATCCGGAAGAACGAGGCGCCCAGGACGCCGGCCCTGAAGGTCTGAATCTTCAGCAGGTTGAGATCGATCACCGGGTTTTCTGTGCGCTTGGCGTGCCAGACGTAGGCGGCGCAGAGGCCAAGGCCCGCTGCCGCCAAGGCAAAGCCGGCGGAAAGCGAGCCGCCCGTCTCTCCCAGGATCGCGAGGCCAAAGACGAAAGCGGAAAGGCCCAGGCCGGAAAGCGCAAAGCCGGTCTTGTCGAGCGGCGGCGCGTGCTCCTCCTTGACGTTGGTTATGAAGTTCCAAGTGAGGACGAGGCCCAGCACGCCGATGGGCAGATTGATGTAGAAGATCCAGCGCCAATGCAGGTAGGTCGTGATGAACCCGCCAAGCGGCGGCCCGATCACCGGCCCCAGCAGCGCCGGAATCGTGAGCCACGCGAGTGCCGCGATCATCTCGGACTTGGCGACGCTTCTCAAGATGACGAGGCGGCCGACCGGAACCATCATAGCGCCGCCCAGGCCCTGGACGATACGGTAGAGTACAAGCTCCGGCAGGTTCTGTGCGAGGCTGCAAAGAGCGGAGCCGGCTGTGAAAACCGCGATCGCGCCCATGAAGACCGTTCGCGCGCCGTATTTGTCGGCGACCCAGCCGCTGATGGGAACGAACACCGCGAGGCTTAGGAGATAGCTCGTCAGCGCCAGCTTGAGCGAGATGGGGGAAACGTGCAGGTCGCCTGCGATGGCCGGCAGGGAGGTGGAAAGGACCGTCGAGTCGAGGTTCTCCATGAAGAGGCCGCAAGCGACGATCAGCGGAATGAGCATACGGATAGGCATAAGGCGAGGTGACTTTCTGGGGGCGCGCGCCAGAAAAACAGAAACTGGGCTTCGGCGCCATAATCCTAGAAACGGCATTTGTTGTTCCGACGCCGGAAAGGAGTTCCCGCCACGCATGGCGGAACGAACAAGCCAATCTCCCCTCACCCTGTCCCTCTCCCCGCATGCTCGCCTTGGCGAGCTTGCCTCTCTACGTGGCCGCATCTGCAAGCAGATGCGGCTGGAGAGGGGACGGTGTTGTACGCTCCAAGCGATTCGGGCGTCCCTTCTCCCCCATCCGCATTCGCTTGCGAATGCGGACGCTATAAGTTGCAAGCTCGCCAAGGCGAGCTTGCCGAGAAGGACAGGATGAGGGGCGTGAGCGCGGTTCGTTCCGCAATGCGAGGCCAATCTTAGTGCCAATGCGCTTGCGTGGGGACGGTTGCCGGCGGGGCGAAGGAATGGGCGCCAGGCGCGGCGCAGGCCCAATTGGCGTCAATCGGAGAAGTATGAACTCAGGCAGCCGGGTAGCTTTACACCGCTGTAGCGGCTCAGTCCTTATCGGGCCGCTTGCCAAAGGAAGACATCAAATCGTCTTTCTTCATCGGACCGCTGTCCTCGCTGATCGGCCGCGTCATTGTGGAACCGCGTTTTTCGGCCCAAGGCCGGTCCCTGCCCCGGCTCTGTGCGTTATTATTATTATTATTATTAGCCCCTCTTGGCGCGCCGCGGGGGCCCCGAACCACATCGGGATCGTTGTTTTCCGCCCCCATCACATTGATGTGCATGCTGGACGTTCGAGCACGGGCGCCGGCGTCCCCATCGTCGCCCCCAGGCGGCGGCCCGGCCCGCGCATGGTCCTGCTGGCTTTCTGTGTGAATTGGCTCCGGCCGCGCGGGTGTGCCGCCCTTGGCCACGATAACGGCGGCGGGCCTCAAGATGCGATCCGCGATCTTGTAGCCCGCGTGCAGGACTTGCACGACGATGTCGGCCGGCACGCCTGGCACGTCCACCTTGACCATGGCCTCGTGCTGGTGAGGATCGAATTTCTCGCCCAAGGGATCGAAGCGGGTGATGCCGTGGCGCTCCAGCACCTTGAAGAGGTCGCGTTCGGTGACTTCCACGCCCTCCAAAAGGGTTCTGAGCGCCGGACTTGACGTCGACCGTCTCTTTTTGGGCGGCTTCGATGGCCCGCCTGAGATTGTCGCCAATGGTGACGGCATCACGGGCGAATTCGGAAACGGCATATTTCACCGTATCCGCCTTTTCGCGTTCGGTGCGGCGGCGGAGATTCTCCATCTCCGCTATGGATCTGAGCAGTCTGTCGCGAAGGTCCGTATTTTCGGCCTTGAGCTCGGCGAGCTGCGGAGACCCGGCTTGGGCGCTCTCCCGCGCCGCTGAATCGACTTGCTCCGGCCCGGCAGAATTCGCGGGCTCGTCCGGTTTATCGTTCATTCTGCGTGTGCCGTTCCCGTTACATATTAGGATGAGCGGATGGCCATAAAGCTGGCCCGATTTTTGAAGGTATATCGGCGGTTTTGAGGCGATAATCAAGCCAACACGCGGCTCAGGAGCTTGGCTGTATAGTCAACCATGGGGATAATCCGGGCATAATTAAGCCGGGTCGGCCCGATCACGCCTAGAACGCCAACGATTTTCCGGCTCTTGATCCTGGAACGGGGCCACGATGAGCGAAGACCCGGATAACGAGAACAGATTGTTCTCCGAACCGATGAAAATGCGCACGCCCTCGGCGTTCTCGGACAAGATCGAGCAGGTGAAGCAGCGCCCGTTTCGATTCGAGGTCCTCGAACAGCAGCCGGATGCGTTCCACATCCTCGACGGCTTTCAAATCGTCCAGGAGCCGCGACTGGCCGCGCACGATGAGGCTCTTGTTGTCGTCCCGGCCGCCGGACCATTGGGCTAGCCCCGCGCGCACCAGCTTCGCGGTCAGCAAATCGAGTTCGGCCTGGCTCGCCTTGAGTTCGGCCTCGACGCGCTCGCGCGCCTCCGGCAGGGTCGCGCCGCGAATCCGCGCGTTAAGGTAGTTGGTGGCCTCGGTGAGCGCCTGCGGCGGCAAGCCCTCGGGGAGATTCAGCACCCGGTTTTCAACGCTGCCGTCGTCGCCCGCGAGCACAAGCAGCGCACGCTTTGAGTCGAGGCTCACAAATTCGATATGCTTGATCCGGCTCACCTGCTTCTCGGCCAGAACCACGCCCGCGCAACGCGACAAGCCCGAAAGCATATCGCTGGCCTCGGCCAGCACTTCGGCGGTAACGCCCGCATTGCCGCCGGCGAAGCTGGAGAGCTGCCTCAAGCCGGTGGCGCTCGGCATCGTCGATATCGCCAACCTCAAGCAGCCCATCCACGAACAGGCGCAGGCCCGTATGGGTGGGGATGCGGCCCGCGCTCACATGCGGCGCATAGATGAGCCCCAGGCCCTCAAGGTCGGACATCACGTTGCGGACCGAGGCTGGCGACAGCGTCATCGGCAAGTACCGGCTCAAGTTTCGCGATCCCACGGGCTCGCCTGTCGCGAGGTACGTCTCCACGATGCTCCGGAAGATCTCCCGGTAGCGCTCGTTGAGTTCGCGAAGGCCGCTAGCAGCCTTCAATTCCCGCGTGGGCATCCTCAATTCCTGGCGTCTGGACATCGCACCCGCTTTGCTTGCCTAAACCCTTTAAATCTAAGCATTCCGAGTACAGTAGTCAAATTCTCCGGACGTTAAAATTCTTGCCCCGGGCAGACGGAAGCCCACGGCCGTCCGGCTCGCTGCATTTGCGCTCCGCTTTTTCGTCACCCCGGAAAGCGCAACGCGCTTATTTGGGGTCTTTAAAAACACTGAGGCCCGGAGTTTCGCACGATCCCGGATCTGGCGATAACCCGCGCGAATTCAACCGGACAGCCGCGGTGGAAGGCGGCATTTGCGCGTGCGCTGGGTTAACATCGGCTGCCTGCATCTTATATTGCCGGAACGGACGGGCTTTGGGGGCATCCGCTCTTTAAGGAGAAAACACCCATGCCGAGACCTCACACAGCGGCACCTGCCACTCACAAACCGGCAGCAAAGCCGGCGCCCGCGGCAAAAGCCGCTGGCGTAGCCGCCATGCCGGAAGGGTTCCACACTATCACGCCGAGCCTCACCGTGCCCGATGGCGAGGCCGCGATCGCGGTTTACGAAAAGGCCTTTGGCGCCGAGCTGAAACACAAGATGACCATGCCGGGCAGCAAGAAGGTCATGCATGCCTGCTTGCAAATCGGCAGTTCGAAAATCTTCCTGGCCGATGAAATGCCCAATATGCCAGGGCCGAAGCAGCGTCATTCGTCGTTCTATCTTTATGTGCCCGACGTGGATGCCGCCTATAAGCGCGCGATTGCCGCGGGCATGAAAGAACTCTATGCGCCAACGGACATGTTTTGGGGCGACCGTACCGGCGTCGTCGCCGATCCTTTCGGACATCATTGGACGTTCGCCACCCATCTCCGCAATCCAAGCGAAGCTGAAATGACCGAAGCCATGAAGGCTTGGGCCACGAAGTCGCATAGCCATTGACGGATCGGCACCGCGGTGCGGCCTTGAGACGGGCCGCATCGCACCGCTACCGGATATCCACATGATAGATTGTTAAGCACAAAACCTTGAAACGCGCCCCCCGAACCGGCCATATTACCGGTCACGAAGTTCAACTACCGTAGCACGCCGGCTGGCGGCGATGTCTTCCGCGCCGGCCTCTGATGTTAACATCGAAGGGAAGTGCGAGCCCATGGCTAAGAGCGAGTTCACCCGTTGGATGTGGTTCGAGGCGGTCGACCGGCTCTCACGCGCCCAGCGGCTCCATCAACAGTTTTTCACGCTGAGCCAGCATATGGGCGGCCCCTCCTGGCAGCCGCCGGTAGACGTGCTCGAAACGGACACCGAGGTTCTGATTTTTTTTGCGCTGCCGGGCGTGGACCCCGAAAGCGTTGAGGCCGTGATCGACAACGGGGTGCTTTTAGTTTCGGGCAGGCGCGTGCTGCCGGACGAGCTGCGCACTGCGCTCATTCATCAGCTGGAGCTGCCCCAGGGCCGCTTCGCCCGCCGCGTTCCCCTTCCTCCCTGCAGCTTCGATGGCGTGAAACGTCAGGCCGTCAACGGCTGTTTGCTTATTAGCCTGCAAAAAACCCCGTCCGAATAAGGAGCGGCACCATGGATATTCCCAATCCCGTTGAGGCCCTCTCCGCCGGGCCGCAGTCCGGTGAAGGCACGCCCGCGCCCCGGGCGGACGAGGACACGCTCCTCATTCTGCCGGTGCGCGATACGGTGCTCTTTCCCGGCGTGCTCTTCCCGATCTCGATCGGGCGGCCGGTCTCGATCGCGGCTGTGCAGCAGGCGATGCGCGAGGAGCGGCAGATCGGCATTCTCATGCAGCGCGATGGCGAGACCGCGGAGCCCTACGGCACCGACATGCACCGCGTCGGCACTGTGGCCAATATCGCGCGCTATCTGACGGCGCCCGATGGCGGCCATCATGTGATCGTTCAGGGTATCGAGCGTTTCCGCGTGCTCGATTTCGTGGCTGAGCGGCCGGTGCTCACGGCCAAAATCCAGCGCCTCGCCGAGCCCGAGGTCGAAAGCCAGGAGATCGAAGCGCGCACCATGCTGCTGCGCCAGCAGGCCATCGAGGCGTTGGAGCTTCTGCCGCAAGTGCCAGGCGAGCTGGTCGGGGCCATGCAAAGCGCGCAATCGGGAGGCGCGCTGGCGGATCTGACCGCCGCCTATATGGATATCACGTCCGCGGATAAGCAGGAGGTCCTGGAGACGGTCGACCTCAATGTGCGCATGGACAAGGTCTCGCGGCTCTTGTCGCAGCGCATCGAGGTGCTGAGGCTCTCCCAGGAGATCGGCCGGCAAACCAAGGCCGTTTTCGACGAACGCCAGCGCGAGGCGGTCCTGCGCGAGCAGATGGCGGCGATCCAGCGCCAGCTCGGCGAAGGCGACGGCAAGACCGAGGAGATCGCGGAACTCAACGAGGCCATCGCAAAAGCGCAAATGCCCAAGGAGGTGGAGGCGCAGGCCCGCAAGGAGTTGCGCCGCTACGAGCGCATGCCCGAGCAGGCAAGCGAGGCCGGCATGGTTCGCAGCTATCTCGACACGCTCGTGGAACTGCCCTGGGCGCTGCCGGAGGAAAAGCCCATCGACATCGCCGAGGCGCGCCGCATCCTGGAGGAGGACCATTTCGGCCTCGAAAAGATCAAGCAGCGCATCGTCGAATATCTGGCCGTGCGCAAGCTCGCCCCCCAGGGCAAGGCGCCGATCCTGTGCTTCGTGGGCCCCCCCGGCGTCGGCAAGACCTCGCTCGGCCAGTCCATCGCGCGGGCCATGCAGCGTCCGTTCACGCGCGTTAGCCTGGGCGGCGTTCACGACGAGGCCGAAATTCGCGGCCACAGGCGTACCTATATCGGCTCGCTGCCGGGCAACATTATCCAGGGCATCAAGAAGGCGGGCGCGCGCAACTGCGTGATGATGCTCGACGAGATCGACAAAATGGGGCGCGGCGGCTTCCAGGGCGATCCCGCGGCCGCCATGCTTGAGGTGCTCGATCCCGAGCAGAATTCGACCTTCCGCGACGCTTATCTTGGCTGTGCCGTTCGATCTGTCGCGCGTCACCTTCATCACCACCGCCAATTTGCTCGAAACCATCCCCGGCCCGCTTCTGGACCGCATGGAGATCATCGCGCTTGCCGGCTACACGGGCGCGGAGAAGCTGCAAATCGCCCGCCGTTATCTCGTCAAGCGTCAGCTGGAGGCCAACGGGTTGACGGAGGCCCAGGCGAGTATCGGCGACGATGCCCTGAGCGAGATCATCCACAGCTACACCCGCGAGGCGGGCGTGCGCTCGCTCGAACGCGAGATCGGCAAGGTGTTCCGGCATGTTGCGGTGCGCATCGCCGAGACGCCGGACCTGGAGGTGCGGGTCAAGGCCGCCGATCTCGTCGAAATCATGGGCCAGCCCAAGTTCGAGAACGAAGCGGCCATGCGCACGAGCGTGCCGGGCGTGGCCACCGGGCTCGCGTGGACGCCGGTTGGCGGCGACATCCTGTTCATCGAGGCGGCCAAGGCGCCCGGCAAGGGCAGCCTGATCCTAACGGGGCAGCTCGGTGACGTGATGCGGGAAAGCGCGCAGGCGGCGCTAAGCCTTGTCAAGAACCGCGCGGCGTCGCTTGGCATCGATCCGGCGGTATTCGAGAAGAGCGAGATCCACATCCACGTGCCCGCGGGCGCAACGCCGAAGGACGGGCCGAGTGCGGGCGTTGCCATGTTCACCGCGCTTTACTCGCTGCTCAGCGGGCGCACCGTGCGCAGCGATACCGCCATGACCGGCGAAATCAGCCTGCGCGGCCTCGTTCTGCCCGTGGGCGGCATCAAGGAGAAGGTGACGGCGGCGGCGCGCGCGGGGCTCAAGCGCGTCCTGCTTCCGGCGCGCAACCGCAGGGATTACGACGAGGTCCCGGAGGATACGCGCAAAAGCCTGGAGTTCGTCTGGCTGGAGGATGTCGACGGAGCGATCGCCGCGGCCTTCGAGGGGGCAAGCCAAATGCAGGCCCTGCCGGAGCCTGTAAGCTGAACGCAGGCGGCCATGGAGTATGGCAAAGCCGCTCAGGCCGGGTGCGCCGCCGCCCGGTCGCGAAGCGCCGTTTGCTGAATAAGCAGCGGAATGGCCGGAGGGTAGTTAAGGCCGAAACCAGAAGAGGCGGGTCTCATAAAACGCTGAAACAGCCTCGCCTGCTTTAGGATCACAAAGCGGTCAATCCAGGGTGTGCTTCGGGCATGGAGGGCCAACCTGCCGACATCCTGGCACCTTCAACCTAGGCCCATAAGGTCAAACGCAGAACTTTCCAGTTTCAGTGTGAAGCTGAAATCGCACTACATGCATGAATTATATTTAGTAGGGATTTCGACCTGTTATCTTCTTGTATGCAGCCTCCATGGCCGAAACACGCCGGTTAACGATAAGATTTGTATTTTTGAGTGCGGATTCGACGAACGATGAACCGTTCGGCACCAACGTCTCGATAATCATCGCTTGATGAAGTTGCTGCATTTGGAGGGACGTTATTTCACCAGAAATGAGCTTGTCTTCGAAAATTAGGTAGATACGGATCTGAGTCAGGATATCTATATAAATCACCAAACACAGTTTCAGTGTGGATTCTGGGAGGTCGCGATTACCTATATCATGCACGATGCGCTGCAAATTATTTGCAGCAGAAGTTATTCCAGTGATGGTTTCCTCCGATACATTTCTTATTACAATGCTCTCTGACATAATTTTCTCAAGACGCTCCGGTTGTGAGAGCTTATTTTTACGAAAAAGCTCTGGTAGAAGTCACGCCTCCCAATCCCCCCGACACGGTGGCAAGAATGAGCCCCTGGGCATTAATTCGGGTGGTGTCTACATCTGCGCGCGCTGAGCTGAGCAACCGCTTCACTTGCTCTTGCTCGCCAGTTGGCGTCAGGTAGAAAGTCCCAAGTGCGCCACCCATAGCGACCATACCGACAGCGAAAATCAACTTAAATAGGTCGCTGTATGTATCTCTAAATGATTTGAATGCTTTAGAGGCACTCAGCGTTACAAGAATGATAAAAGTTACGACAGCTATAACGATCAAATGCGCGATTTTATAGTACCATACTACTCCGACGGCTATTGCGCTGATGACCACCAGCATCGCCAATAACGTTGCAGGGTTTTCGGTCCAGACCCCAAAGGAATTGGCAGGATCTGGTTGCGCCATCGATCTTAAATTGGTTTTTCGAGGCTTGGGCTTGCCTGGTTTGGGCTTCTTCATGTTTGTCCCCGAATTCGAGCATTTCAATTCAGTCGCTGTTCGTATCTAAGAAAGTGGTGTCGTGCAAGACGCACTCTTTGATCGACAAAAGGCGTTGCCGACTCCTTCTTGATTTCTTCTCCCCCAGGGAAGGAGAGCATTTAGAACATAGACTTTACCGGTTGACCAATCCTTTTGCCCCCGATCTCCGGCCCCTCTGGCTCCCAATCAGCGTTAACGTCGATGGGGATGCCGTGATCACATCGCCGCGCCGCGAACACAGCCAGAAGCCGGACGAGACTTATAAGCGGATCGAGCGTCTTTCACGAGGTCTCGGAGAAGTCCGCAATGGGATCCATTAGCCGCCCTAGCCTGCACGAGATCGCGGGAAAACTGGCACTCCCGCTTTCGACCCACTGCGGACGATTGGAGCGCCGGGCTCAATACCGCCATCCCTTAAGGCGAGGTGAAGCGCCGTAAGCGGGCCATCATAGTTAATACGCGCGTGGTTAACGCGGAAGCGCGGTATTTTTCGCCCGCCGCTTTTTGCGAATCTTTTCGCGTTTTTGGCCGGATTCCACGATTCCAAAATCCGTTTAAATATACGGCCAAGTTTAATCTTAACCATGAAACGGTGCATTTTTGGAGCGGGCGCTGCCCGCAGCGGTTTGGAATATGCACGTATAATCAATGGCTTAGTGGGGTGCTTAAGGCTTCCGCAAGGAGCTTCGGCTATCATGGGCGCCGTAAAGAAGAGAGCGCCAATTGTGCGAAACGGCCCCGAAAGTGCGAAGAATGTGGTTGACGCGGAGTTAATCGGGAAGATCGCCGCTATGGCGAGCGGAGCCTGGCGGCTGGCGCTGGCCGGGGATCTGCTACACAGCCTTATCTCCCAAGCGCGCGGCGGGGAATTTGCCATGCGCGCCGAAATAGGCGTCGAGTTCGGCGAGGCTGGCGGCGTCCAGCGCCACTTTGCCGCGCGGGAGCAGGGTGAGGATCTCGTCGGCTATCTCTTCGGGGTCCAGCCATTCGACGCCGCCGAAGCGGAAGGGCGCGCGCTCGACCATTGTAAATGCCGCGGCCTGGCGCTCGTGAGACGCGCCGAAGCAGTAGACCGCATCGGGGTCTGTCAGCTGGCCCGCAACCGTGAACACCTGCGCCCCCTTGACGGCCATGAATTTCGAAAGCAATTGCGTTTGGTGCGCGTGCTCGCGCGTGTCGTCCGCGATCGGCATCGAGAGCAGATAATCGCCTTCGGGCGTCATAATGCGAAACAGCGGATCGATGCCGTCGCCGCAGCCTTCGGCGCAGATAAGCTTCTGCGCCTGCTTCAGGCCGGCCAGCACGATACCCTTGATGCTCAGCAGTCCAGGCATTCCCCGCCTCCTAGACCAACGTGGAAGACGCTGCGAGAGCGCTCCTTACTCCATAATAGCATGGGCTTAACCGTGCCACTGTATTCGGCCGGGGCGGGCGCCATAGTGCTTTCGGCAGTGCTCTGGGCCGTTTGGAAGCGTGCGTGCCCGTTGGCAGCGGGGCGCTAGTTCGTAAGGCCCCCTCACCCTGTCCTTCTCCCCAAGGAGAGAGGGGACGCCTCCTCAACGGCCGCGAGCGGACTCCCTCTCCCCTTGGGGAGAGGGCTGGGGTGAGGGCTGGGGTGAGGGGGGCTTGGCGAAGCAATTAGACGGATTTCCTATAATTCGTCAGAGCGGCAGTATTGGGCTCTATTTGGCACGTATATATCGCGTATTTTATGAATTAGCGGCGCTAATGCACGGCTATTAGTTCCCAGCAAAAGCGGTATTCGCTTCACTATAACCAGCCTATTCCACAAGTATACCGTGTGTGAGTTTGCATATTTACGCTGCGTTAAAGGCAGCTAACCTAGAACGTTGCCTTAAGTGCCGGTCCACGCTCACCTGCGAACGCGGTTGCGGAACTTTATGCCCGCCGATTTTCCACGATGTGAAGGCGGGCTCCGGCAGGGAGGAGTAGCGCCATGGCGTTTATGGACTGGACGGATGAATTCAGCGTGGGCATTCCGGAAATCGACGCCGATCATCAGCAGTTGCTCAAGCTTCTCAACGACTTGCACGAGGCCGTGGAAACGAAGGCCGGCGATGAGGTCCTGGAAAAGGTGTTGGACGCATTGCTCCTCTACGTGTCCTATCACTTCGCGCATGAGGAGGGGCTTTTTCTGCGGACGAAATACCCCGGCTACGAGAGGCACCGCCAAGCGCATCTTGCCCTGAGAAACACGGTGACGGAAATTCACGCGGAATTTCAATCGGGTTCGCGAGAGGTGCTTCCACAGCAAGTCCTGGAGTTTCTGAAGACTTGGCTCTTCCAGCATATCATGGTGGCGGACCGGGCCTTCTCGGAGTATCTCGCCGCCAACCGGATTGCGCTCTAATGGGTTCTTATTCAACACCCGGCCGGCGGTTGTCATGCCCGCGCCAGCGCCCGCAACCGTCGCCGGGCCGCCTTGGCGGCCGCTGGCGTCCAAAGAGAGAAGCGCACCCCTCGAATTTGCGCCCCCCGGATTACTTCGCCCTCCGGCCTGGCAATGACGAAAGATCCATTTTTGCGCCTATGTGCGCCAGCCTCGCGCCAGCAAGGCCGCAGATTGTGGCGGCAGAGAGCGCGGCGGACGATGAAAAGGGGTTAGCATGATGCGTGAAAACCGGACCTATAAGGAGATTTGCGTCGGTGACGAGGCAACGATCAAGCGCGTGTTGAACGCAAACGACCTTTTCATTTTTGCGCGTGCGTCGGGCAACCTCAATCCGCTCAACATGCCGCATGACGGGGAGGGGTCCGCCTCGTCCATGTGGGTGGGCGCGCTGATCTCGGCGGTGCTGGGGAACGTCCTTCCGGGCGCGGGGACGATCTATAAGTCGCAGAACTTGAAATTCCAGGACCGGGCGAATCTGGGCGACGAGCTGAGCGTTAAGGTCCGCGTCCGCCAGAAGCTGCCGGACAACCGGATCGTGCTTGAAACGTCCGTGACCCGCCAAAATGGCGACCTCCTGGCCGAGGGCATCGCCGAGGTGCTGGCTCCGGTCAAGAAAATCACGCTCGACGATGGACAAGTTCCCGAGCTGTTCATAACGCAGCACCGGCATTTCGATGGCCTGATCGAGAAGGCGCGCAAGCTGCGGCCTTTGCGCACCGCAATCGTGGCGCCGGAGGAACCGCATGCCCTGAAGGGCGCGATCATGGCGGCGGAGCTAGGCATCGTCGACCCGGTCCTGGTTGGCAACCGGCGCCTGATCGAGGAAGCGGCGAAAGCTTCGGGCTGCAACATAGCGGGCTACGAGCTGATCGAGGCGGGCAGCACGCGCGAGGCAGCGGCCAAGTCCGTCGCGCTGGTCTTGGAGGGCCTGGCTCAATCGATCATGAAGGGCCATTTGCACACGGACGAGCTGCTGCATGAGGTCGTGAAGAAGGATGGCGGCTTGCGCGGCTCGCGGCGGCTGTCCCATGTTTTCGTCATGGACGTTCCTGGCCTCGATCACCTGCTTTTGATCTCGGACGCCGCGATCAACATCTCCCCCACTCTGGAGGACAAGGTCGACATCACCCAGAACGCAATCGATCTGGCGCTGGCACTTGGCATGAAGGAGCCGAGGGTAGGCGTGCTTTCCGCGGTCGAGACGGTCACCCCCAAAATCCCGTCCACACTGGATGCCGCCATTCTGGCAAAGATGGCCGAGCGTGGCCAAATCAAGGGAGGCTTTGTCGATGGCCCGCTGGCCATGGATAACGCCATCGACATGGAGGCCGCGAAAACCAAGGGGATCACCTCGCTGGTGGCGGGCCGCGCCGGGATACTGATCGTGCCTAATCTCGAGTCGGGCAACATGCTGGCCAAGGAATTGACCTTCATTGCGCATGCGGACAGCGCCGGGATCGTGCTGGGCGCAAAAGTGCCGGTGATCCTGACCAGCCGCGCGGACAACGAGAAGGCAAGGCTCGCCTCTTGCGCGGTCGCGGTACTCTACCGCGCCTGGCAGCATTCGCGCGCCAAGGCACACCGGGAGGCCGCATGACGCCACATCTCCTGACGCTCAACGCAGGCTCCTCCTCGCTGAAATTTGCGCTGTTCGAGGCGGAGGGGAAGAGTCCCGGGCTGCTCGCCAAGGGGCAAGTCGAGGCGCTGGGGGCGTCGCCTCATCTCATCTTGTGCTCGGATGCCGGCGATAAGCTTGAGGACCGGGCGGCTCCGAAAAGTGCGGCGCATGCGCATGAATCGGCCTTGCAGCACATCCTCGATACGCTCAAGACGCATTTCCCGGCGATGTCTGTCGAGGCCGTCGGGCACCGTGTCGTGCATGGCGGGCCGCGCTATGCCGAGCCGCTGCGGATAACCCGCGAGGTTATCGCGGAGCTGAAAGAGTTTATTCCGCTCGCGCCGCTGCACCAGCCGCATAACCTGTCCGGCATAGAGGCCGCGCAGCGGTCCTTTCCGGATGCGATGCAGATCGCCTGTTTCGATACGGCGTTCCATCGCGCCCACCCCTGGGTCAACGACACATTCGCCTTGCCCCGCGTCTATTACGAGAAGGGCGTCCGCCGCTACGGTTTCCATGGGCTATCCTACGAGTACGTTGCGGGCAAGCTTAAGGAGGCAGCACCGGACGCAGCCGCGGGGCGTGCCGTGATCGCGCATTTGGGCGCCGGCGCATCCATGTGCGGGATCAAGAACGGCCGGAGCGTGGCGTCGACCATGGGTTTCTCGCCGCTGGACGGTTTGCCGATGGGAACGCGTTGCGGGCAGCTCGATCCTGGCGTGGTGCTCTATCTTCTCGATCATGAGGGGATGACCAGCAAAGAGATCGCGGACATGCTCTACAAGGAGTCCGGCCTCAAGGGCCTTTCCGGCCTGAGCGGCGACATGCGCGAGCTGGAAGCGGCGGGCACGCCCGAAGCGGAGCAGGCAATCGACTACTTCGTGTTCCGCGTCAGGCGCCAGCTGGGCGGTCTCGCGGCGGCTCTGGGCGGTTTGGACGCGATGGTTTTTTGCGGCGGCATCGGCGAGAACTCCGCCCGCATCCGCAGCAGGATTTGCGAGGATTTGCATTGGATCGGCCTGGACGTGGACGAAGCCCGGAACGCGCGGGGCGAAACGCTCATCTCCACCGCCACCAGCCGGGCGAAGATCCTTGTAATCAAGACCGATGAAGAGGCCATGATCGCCAAGCATACAATGGAGTTATACTGGAGCGCTCCTTCGGATAGAGCCAGACCGGCTTGGGCCGCCGCGAAGATGCAGGATGAGCGGGGCTTCGATAGCCAGTTTTCGGGCCTGTAATCACCAATCCTGAAAACGGAAGTTAAAGCGAATTTGCAGGTGAAAATGCGCATCGAGATGAGCCGCGGCGTCGTCCCCGCGAAGGCGGGGGCCCACGCTAAGGCCTTGTTCTAGCACCTGAAATGGATTCCAGCCTTCGCGGGAATGACGCTCGTGGGCTGTTTCCGCCGCCGCCGGTGAAGGTCCACCGGAAGGCCTTGGCCATGGTCTCGCGATCATATGCCCGCGCCGCAGAGGGCGGGCGGACGGTGAAGCAATCGGCCGGCTTCGCATAACGCAAAGCTTTAGAAAAGTTTACCGAAAGGGCTACTTGTTTCGCAGCAAAAAGGGAATAATATTCTATCGCAGCGTTTGCGCCCCGCCTAAACGGAGCAGTGCAGTCAACCGGAGCGATAGCCAGATGAAACACCGTTCGAGCTTTACCAATTTCATCCGCAGCCCCGGCATGGTCCTCTTTCCCGGCGGAATGGGCACCGAATTGCAGCGCCGGGGGTATAAAAGTGCGCTGCCGCTCTGGTCGGCCGCCGCCAATCTCGACGCGCCCGGCCTGGTGGAGGAAATCCATGCCGACTATTTCGAGGCCGGCGCCGACGTTGCCATCACCAACACCTTCAGAACCACGCCCCGGACGTTCCGCAAGGCGGCGCGCGAAAAGGAGGCGGAAGGGGCGCTCAGGCAGTCCGTGGCCATCGCCTTGCGGGCGAAACGGAAGGCCGGACGCGAAGTGTTCGTAGGCGGATCGTTCGCGCCGCTTGAGGATTGCTACCGGCCGGACCTCGTGCCAGCCGAAGACGAACTGCGCGAGGAGCATCGGCAGCAGGCGGCGTGGCTAGCGGAGGCAGGCGTGGATTTTCTTCTGCCGGAGACGATCAACGCTGGGCTCGAAGGGCAAATCATGGCGGAGGCGGCTTCGGCGACGGGGCTTTCTTTCATCGTAAGCTTTGTCGTCGATACCGGTGGGAGGCTTCTGGACGGGACCCCTCTCGCCGAAGCCGTTCAGAACACGGACCTGCCCGGACGCGTGGGCGTATCCCTCAATTGCAGGCCGGTCGATACGCTGGATGACGCCTTTCAGAGACTATCGTCCGTTTACGGCGGTGCTATCGGCCTCTACCCCAACGGCATGGGGCATCCGCACGGCGATCTTGGCTGGTGCTTTGAGGAAGACGACGGCGGCATTCATAAATTTGTAGCGAGCGCGTTGAAATGGAAAAGCGCGGGTGCCAAAATTGTTGGCGGGTGCTGCGGCACAACGCCTGCCTATATCCGGGCGCTGCACCGGGATTTGCGAAGTGGAGCAAGGCCGCGCCCGCGTCCAGTGCCTTCGCACCAGCTTTCCTCTCCTCTGCCTCTGTCAGACGTGGCTTAGCTTGAGCCCGTAGCCTGGCCGTTATCGCAGCGGCCAGCTGCACCGTTTGCGGCCCTCGCGGCGTTCGCCGGTCCCACCGGCGCCGGCCGCGCACACTATCGCCTTGCCGAGCGAAAAGCCGAGCTAGATTCATTAAAATCCGGTACAAGTTTTGCTTGGAGCCGTTAGCGGTTCCATCTGAAAGTCATGAAAACGCGCTATACTAAGGCGTCAACGAGCGGGGAGCCCGCGCCCGCACGAAGGCTGCCGGAAGAGAGGTGTTCGCATGTTGAATTGGATTTCCCGCTTTTGGCGCACGAGCGTCATCGGTTCCTTCCTTGCGGGACTCCTTTTCCTGCTGCCAATCGTGCTGACGGTTTTCATCGTGGCCTGGATCGTGAATTTCGTGCGCGGCGCAATCGGCCCCGGCACGATCCTGGGCGACGTTCTTACACGGGGCGGGAGCTATCTGCTGGGCCTCTCCAATCAGGACACGCTGGCTTTCTGGCTCGGCGTTGGCATCGCGCTGGTTGGCATCTGGCTCCTGGGCCTGATCGTGAAGACCGGGGCCAAGCATATCATCCAGGATTATTTGGACCGCCTGCTCACCCGCCTGCCTTTCATCCGCTCGATCTATAACCCCGTCTCGCGGGTGGTGCGCCTGGCGACCGAGCGCGGCAACGGTGCGCAGGGCGATTTTTCGAGCATGAGCGTGGTGTCTTGCCGGTTCGGCGGCGGCGAGCACGGGGTCGACATACTGTCCCTTCTGGCGAGCCAGCATGTTTACAATATCGCGGGCGAACGCCGCAGGCTCGTTTACCTGCCCGCGGCGCCGATCCCGATGTCGGGCGGGCTTGTGCTGGTGCCCGAGGCGGCTGTGACGCCGGTGCCGGAGATGAAGGTGGACGACCTTCTGAAGATATATGTATCGCTGGGTGCGCTGATGCCCGAAGCGATGCCGGGCGCCATCGCCAGCGCCGCGGCCCAGGAGACGGCGGACCGGAAGGGGGAGGCCGGCTTGGCCGCACCCTCTCTTGAAAGTGTGCCCGGAGCTTAGGCATCGCTCAAAAATAACTGCGCCATCTGGCTTGTTCTCTTGACCGCCTGCCGCGGTGCAAAAAGGGTTGAATATCTTGGATATGCGCCCCTTTTTGCACCTTGCAGCCGGCCAAGATTCCGGCGCCACCCGGCTCACTTATTTCTGAGCAATGCCTTAGGCAAATTCCGCGCCACAGGAAATTTCATCCAGCGTGAACGGCAGGATAGACAGGCGGCTTGAAGCACATTATAGGTACTGTCTCACGAAAGCGGGCGCATAGCTCAGTTGGTAGAGCAGCTGACTCTTAATCAGCGGGTCCAAGGTTCGAGTCCTTGTGCGCCCACCACTTTCGTGAAGGAATATCAAAGACTTAGGACTTACCCTTAGATGCCGGATACGAAGGCCAGCAAGCACATAGCAAGCACGGCTGGCGAGCCGTTGAACACGGCGGCTGCCGCGAGATTCATAGGCACGTCCGCGAGCTGGCTGGAAAAGAGCCGCGTCCGGGGCGATGGCCCACGCTTCCGCAAGATTGGCGCGCGCGTTGTCTATGATCGAGCCGAACTTGAGACGTGGTGCGCATCCAAGGGCCGGGCATCCACGGCGGAATATGAGCCCTTGCCTCGCCGGAGCCCGCGGGCGAAACCGGCGGAGCCGAAGGCAAAGGCGAGCGTGACCGAGGAATCCAGCAACGGCCTTTATTTGGCGTCTGCGATTGAGCAATACGCGACGGCAAGGCGAATCTTCGACAATTTGCCCGGCGGAAGCTTCATAGCAGGCACAAGGTCCGCAGGGGACCAAGCCGCTATCTGGGCATCTGTCTGGGCATCACGGGAAAAATGCCAATCATCGTTGCAATCGTGACCTGGCGCGGCTTCCGCAAGGCAAAAAAAAGCCGCGGCACGATTTCTCGCCCGAGGCTTTCTATGCGCGACCAAAAACAAGAGTTTATGACACAGCCGCGAGCTGGGCGCTTCCGTTGAGCTTGCTGCGGCGTTTTCCGGTATCAAAACTTGCGTCAAAACCCTTTCCCGCTTCAATTGCTGCGGACGGGGTTTTTGACACAGCCAAGCGGCGGCACAGCGTGGAGCGCGAGACGCCGGCCGCCTTTGCCGCCTTGCCCGTGGAGTAGCCAGCGCCAACAAGCGCTACAGCCTGGGCAACCTTATCCGCGTCCGCCGGTGGACGGCCGCCGATGCGGCCTCGTTGGCGGGCGGCTACAAGCCCGGCGTTCACGCGCTCCTTGATTAACGAGCGCTCGAACTGCGCAAGGCTCGCGAAGATGCCGAACACGAGCTGGCCCTGGGCGCTCGCCGTATCGATTTTTTCGGTAAGGCTTTCCAGCTCAACCCCGCGCTCGCGAAGCAAGTCGAAGGTATCGACAAGCTGCTTCATGGAGCGCGCGAGCCTATCGAGCTTCCACACAACGAGCGTATCGCCCTTGCGCATGTAGCGGAGCGCTTCGGCGAGCTGCGGCCTATCGACCTTCCCGCCGGATGCTTTTTCGCTGAAGATGCGCTCGCATCCTGCTTTGGTGAGCGCATCGGTCTGCAAGTCTGTGCATTGATCTTGGGTGCTAACGCGGCAGTAGCCGATTTTCATAGTGTTCCCCTCGTTTGTGGTGATGTTCGTCCGCAATGCGTTGTAACGCGTAACGCGACTTACAAAAAAGCCCGGCTGCAATTGTTCGCACCGGGCTCTTTTTTTGTGCCGATTTCATTTCACGACCGTCAGCCTTGCCGGTTCTGCTTTCTGACGCGCGCGATATTCCTTTTGACGTTGAGCTGCTGTCTTTGGCTGTTTCGCTTTCGCCTTGGCCTTGGTTTTCCGTTCGGCCTTGGCCTTCGGTTCCGGTTCCGGCTTGGGCGAGCTGGCCGGAGCTGTTGCCACGTAGAGCCCAAGGCCGCTGCAAAGCTCGATGAGCACCGCAACGATTAGGGCGAGGGCATCGCGGATTGTTGCCGGTGCCAGGCCCGTGAAACGCGCGAGGCTTTCGCTTTGCGCGTCAGCCGAGCGCATCGCCGATGCCAGATTGACGCCCGCCAGCTTGGCGCCCAGATTGGTATCCTGAACGCGAAGCTGGGAAGCTTCTTCGGCCACGGCCAGTTCGCCCTTCAAGCGCTCGACATTTGCGCAAAAGGTGCGGCTGGTTGCGGCCGTGGCATCCGTGCACCCCTTGGAGGAAGTCCAAGCATTACCCTGCTTTTGCCCTGCGATATCCGCTATCACCGCGGCAGGTAGCCGGATGGCCTCGCCCAACGAGGTGAGACGCTTCTGGACGCGCTCCCGCTCCACCTTGAGCGAGTTCCAGGCTTCCTTGTCTGCGCCGGCGTTCGATGAAACGGCATCCCGGCTGAGAGCGTAGAGGCCAAGCTCGCTTGAAAACGAGTAGAGCGATATCACGGCGAACATGGCGATACCGGCCACCGCGCGGATGCGATGCCGGGCCGCGAGCGCCGCGACGATAAGCAGGGGCAAAAGTGCCTTGAAGGCATCGGCCACGGCGCCCAGCACGCCGTAGAGCATGCCTTCGTTGCCAGGCGCCAAATGCTGTCCGAAGACAAAGCAGCATGTGATCGATATCCCGGACAGCGCCAGCACGAGCGCGCCGCCGATAACGGTTTTGACCATATGGCCGATTGAGGTAGGCTGTTGAGGTAGCGCCATGTCGATTTCCTTTTCTGATGGCGTTGCAGCCCGGCCGCATGTTTCTAGCATGCGCCGGGCACTTTAACTCTGTTCCCCGCGATTCGGCATGGCCGCGCCATCCGCCGCTTGGGGCTAATCTCAGAAGGCCGGATATCCCGTTTTACTTACCCGCTTTTTCCGGTCCTTTTCCCGGTCCCCAGTGCGTGGGTTCAATCTGTAGGAGGCGATTGAGCTTGCGGACTTTCTTCGTGGGCCTGCGCTTCGTCTATGAATTGACATTAGCCTAAGGCATACGCTTGCGTCAATAGCGATGTTGACAATTTTTAGCCATTGGCATACGCTTTTGCACAAAAGCGTGAACCTTAGGATAATTCAAGATGACGTGGGATGAGTTTAAAGCGGCCCTGGATGAGCTGAGCCTATCGCAGGCGAAGTTTTCGCGGCTACTCGAAATGCAATCGCCCGTTGGCGTCAACAAGTGGCGCCACAAGCCGCACGTTCCAGGTTATGCAGCCGTCATTGTCGCGTTGATGCTCGCGATCCGCCGGGATGCTCAGCGAGCGGGCTATCCTCAGGCTACGCTTGCCGAACTGATGAAGAAGGCAGAAGCCGGCGAGGTGCGAACAGATAACCAAGGGAGTGCAGAGCAATGAGCGAACCAACACAAGGCCAACTGGCATCGATGATCAAAATCAAGCAGGCCAGCGCGAAAGCGTTCTTGGCTGAAGTAGAAGCCAAGCGCCAGGCCGAACGGAGCTTCGCTATCGCGGAATTCATCGATGGATTATTCAGCGCTGAAACAAAAAAGGCCCTGAAGAAAAAAGCCAAGGGCATTACGCTTGAGGACTACATTAAAGCTGCGCTAGCCGAGAAGCTGAAAGCAGACGGATATATCAAGGGATGACCGGCTTCGACCTCACCCGCCGTCCTCTGTGGCACAAAGGCAGCACCCCGCGATTTGTGCGCGCATTTCTTGAAGCAGGCGGATTGTGTGGTTTTCCGGTTCGTCAGCCATGCGATTGCTCCCTCAGGTCCACTATATCCGCTCCGCGAGCTGGCCGCGAGTTCTCAGTCCTGAAATACCCCTCGCCCGCAGCCCGCGTATCCCCGAACATGCTGCGGCTCAGCGTCTCGCGGCCGCCTTCCGATAGGCGCGCCCATAGCTCCGGATCGTCCCGCCACATCTCCGCCATGTCCGGATTAAGTTCGGGCTCCTCGCCCAGGAGCGCGTCAAGATCGGCGTCTTCCTCGTCCTCGTCCCACGCCGCAGCCTTCATGCCGCCATCGCCCGCCTCGCCGGCCGCAGTGCCTTCGGCGTGCGCAGGCTGTGGGATTTTCACGCCCAACTTAATCCGAACGCCAGGCCCGGCGTTGCCGTCCGCTTCAAGGAAGATGACGCCTGCGGTTTCCAGCACCTCGCGCAACTGCCTTAGCGTGAAAGCGTGTGCGCCATAGCCCGCTTCGATGCGGACGAGCGTGCTTTTATCGATTCCGGCCCGCGTTGCGAGATCACGCATGGTGAGTTTCAAAGCGGCGCGGGCCATGCGGATTTGTTCGGCTGACAGGCTCAAAGTCCTTCTCCTGGATTATGTTTTGCGTACAAGGGTTGCGTTTTATCTGATTTGCGACTATTGTACGGTTATCGCACCATTGTAGCAATTCCAAAGGCATCTCCCATGCCCCTAAACCGCAACCAGATTTCCGCCGTAAAGAGCACGCTGCGCCGCGCTTCCGAGCTTATTGAGGACGCGCAGAACATCGCGAACGCGGCCAAGGACCATTCCAAGGTTGCCAGCCTCAAGCAGCTTCGCCGCAACGTGGCGGACGAAATTGCCGACCTCGAAGGAAGCCGCAAATGAGCGACCGTCCCCTTTCCTATTCGCGCCCAACGGACGTTTTGGAGCTGATGCTGGACGGCTTCCTCACCATCGAGGAAGGCCGGAAGCTGCATCAGAAGGCGGGCGGAAACATTCTCGATTTTGAGGCTTTCGTCGCGCAGCATCGGGGCGAGCTTATCGCCGATGAGGACGATTGAAACCGCCGGCCTCGATCATGGGGCGGCACAAGCAGGAGAACGAAAACATGAAAAAGCCCTTGTATATCAAAGCCGCTGAAGTTGTCGCCCATGCAACCGGCGTGACCACGATACTTAAGCCGGTTTGGGATGAATACAAAAAGGCAGAAGCGGCGATTGATCGGTCGGAGCGGCTGTTGGCCGAGCATGAGGCCGAACGGAGGGGCCGCAAATGATCGGCGGCATGATCCTTGGCGCCGGGGGCGTGGCGGCGCTGTTGCTCACTCGGGACAGTGCCAAGAAGAACCGCAAGCTGCTCGATGATATCGAGAAGCGCGAGAAAGATCGCGAAGCCGATCAGAAGCAAGACCGCCGCAAATGATCGCCCTCGCGGGAAAGGGCAACGAAGGCGCCGGGCGGCGCTCAAATCCGCCCTCAACCAAACCACAAGGAGTTAATCGCATGCCGTTTTTGGGAACTGGTAGCAACCGATCAAACAACAATACAGCTGAGGGCGGCAAGGCTGAGGTGAATATTCGCGTCAGCACTGAGACTGCGGCCTCTACTACGCACAGCAAGCGAGGGGGCGCCGCGTCGGCCGAAGAAGAGCGCCGGCTGAAAGCTCGAAAACGACATGCTGGAGCTGAAACTGGCGCGGGAGCGGGAACGCGGCAACCCGGGTCCGCACAGCGAAATGTGGTCGTAATGGTGTGGCCATTTTCGAAACCCGCAAAACGGCCCGCGAAATCCATTTGGCAGGAACTCGCGGAGACGCATGCGGAAAGCGACCGTATTTCGGCGGACCTAGAAGCGCAACGGAAGGCCGTAAAAGCTGCGGCTGTCAAATCCAAGCGCGGAAAGGAACGCTGACCATGCCGAACCGGGAATGGTCCCGCCTCACCTCAACGCAAGCCGCTGCGGTTGAGCGCTGCATCGCGAAGGCCCGCCAGGCTCCCGGCCACCACAGCGAGGAGACAGAGGGCGGCGAGGCTTACGCCTATCCGCTTAGGGGAGATCGCATCTCTTGGGGCCTGAACGCTCCGAATAATGTCGCGCGAGGCTCTGTCCCGCGCTGAATTAGGCGAGGCAGGAAAGCCGCTGCAAACGGCCCCTGCCTCTTTTGACACGGCAACTTTTGGAGGCTTCCATGTCGATTTCGAACATAGCGAACCCGCAGCGTGCGGGCAATGGTGCGGGCTGGAATAGTGCCCGTGTCGATCTGCTTAAAACCCTTTGGGCCGATGGCCTTCCAGCGAGCGAGATTGCCGCGAAATTGGGCGAAGTGAGCCGAAATGCTGTGATCGGAAAAGTGCATCGCTTGGGCCTGGCGGGGCGCCGCACCACATCACGCACGCCGCGGCCTCGCCGGACTTCCCCGCTCTACAACCGCACCACGGTACTGCGCGCGCGGCCTTTCCCCTCAACACCTGACCGTTTACCGCCCGCCACTGCGGCGCTGATGCTTTCCGTTGCCCAGCTCGCGGACGCAACGTGTCATTGGCCTATCGGCGATCCCAAAGAGGCCGGTTTCGGCTTCTGCGGGTGCCAGAAAGCGCCCGGAGTTCCCTATTGCGGGCACCACGCGGCCATTGCGTACAACCCGGCCGGCCGCTGCGGGAGGTACGCATGAGCTACCAAGCGGAAGCCGGACGCTCCAGCGCAGGCATTGGCAGCCTGGTGCGTCTCCTGATCGTCCTGGCCGCGCCCGCAGCCGGGTTCCTGGCGGCCTCAAGCTTTGAGCACTGCGGTCCCCGGCTTTTGTCGATGGCCATCGGCGTGGGGCTCGTCGCCCCCGCGGCCGGTAGCGTCGCTGCACGCATCATGCGTTTCGATGCGTTGGGCGCCATCGTCTTCGTGATCCTCGCCACACTGTTTGTCCTCGCGGCCGGGCCGATGATGGACCAGTGCCGGCCTGGATTTTAAGGGGGCGGGATGGTAAGCGAACGCACTCAACAAATCCGCACAGCGCTTGCCCTTGTCATCGGGGCCGCGCTCGTAGACCGGGTTTACCTGCACCTGATCAACATCACGCCAGCAGCCTTGATCGCGTGCGTGCTCGTTGCGGTGACGCTTGCGGCGGGGGTGCGGCGCGATGCCGTCATCAGGCTCGCGCTCATGTGGTGGACTTGGACGGCGGTTTGCCTCGCCGATCTGCTCGCCGTGCATCTAATCCAGGCCAGCGGAATTCAGGCGTTCCTCGCCTTCATGCTCAGCGGCTTCTTCGTGGAAGCGGCGCACCGGCAGCTCGCCGAAAAGCGCCAGCCACGGCAGCCGTCAACGGCGCTTGTTCCGGCGTTCCATGACGACGCCGTGACCGTGATCGACCGGGAGGCCGCATGACAAAAAAAACCAACGCGCGGCGCAAGCTTGAGAAACAGCTTGAGGCTCTGGATAAGCTGCTTGACCTGGCTGCGACCGCAAAGGCCGTGCCCAGCAAGCGGAAGGAGCGCAAATCATGAAAGCGCTGAGCTTCCGCAACAAGATGGTGGCGCGTCCGGTATCGGACGTTGCCCCAGCGAGCGAGTGCCGCAGACCTGCCGCTGCGGTCATCCCCCAACGGCGCGAGCTGCGCCTTCCGCCATGGACCGCGCTGGCCGTGATCCTGGCGGCTGTCACCGTGGCGCTGTGCGAACCGTCTGGCCTTGCCGGATGGCTCAAGGCGCTCGCCGCTGGCGTCATCGTTCCAGGAGGGGCCTTCGGCATCGTCAAAGTCGCAACCGGACAATGGGGTGTCGAATGAGCTTCACGGTAAACTTCCAGAAGCCTGAGCTACCCGCGCCACCCGCCCGGCCGGTCGATCCAGCCCGCATGACACGCGACGAAAGGACTTCAGCCGGTTGGCAAACGCTTTTCGTCGGCTGGGTTATCGGCTTGCCTTCGATTATGGCGGTTGCGTTCGTGGGCGCTGTGGGCATCTGGTACGCTTGGAAGTTCACCGACAGCATCCAGACATGGCTCGCGCTCTCGGCTGGATTGGTCGCGATAACGCTTTTCAGCGCAGGGATGCCGATTGCATGGGGCTTGAACCGCGAGACACAACCCATTGCGGCCAAGGCGGCTTTAGGTTTTGGGCTGGCCTGCATCGCTATGAATTTCGCCATCATGACGCACTTCGCCCGCCACGAACCCGAAGCGCTGGCGCCGTCGCAAGCCATTGCGCGGGATATGCCCGGCGAGGAAGCGCGCGAGCTTGATATGGAAATTGGCTGGCGCAGGGAAGCGCTCGCTGACTTCGACGCGGACTTGGCGCCCGATGCACCGAAGCGGAAGCGCAACAGGGCGACCACGCCGGAAGCCCAGGGCAGGCACGCCCAGTTGCAAGGTGAGCTGCGGCGCCTCGAAACGCAGCGCTACGGCGAGGCAGTGACCGGGACGGCGCCATCGCGGCCAGGATCGAAACCCGGCCTCGATCTGGCCGGCGTGGCGCTCCTGATGATTGTGGGCTCTGCCGTGGGGCTGGCGATTTCGGCCAGCTCGCTCGCCGCGATCTTGACCGAAAAGGCCGCGAGCGTCCGGCTTGAGGCGGCGGCCGCTCCCGGCCCCGGCTCCATTATCGATGTGCCGTCCGGCCATGCCGGGGAATCCGCCGATGGTTTTGAACAATGGGCGCGGCAATGCGTCTCCAAACTGGACGGCGGCAAGGTGCGGCCGGCGGAAGCGCACGCCAGCTACCTGCAATTTGCCGCCCGCAACGATTTCGCACGCCCGCTCGGCCTTCAAGAATTCGGCCGCCGGTTCAACGGCTATCTGGCGGCGGCATATGGCATCGATGGCAGGCACAGCAACGGAACGGTGTTCGATGGCATCGCACTGGCACCGCTTGGCCATGCGCTCGCGGTGACAGCATGAACCCGCTTGCATGGTTCGCGGGCCGGGCCGCGCCGCAGAATGGCCAAGCGCTCGCCTTCGCTCAGGCTCTCGCACATGAGGCCGTGCTCCCCTTCACGGTCCTGGCTGTGCCAGCTCGCGGCGGCTTGGATGTGGCCACGTTCGGCCCGCGTTCGGGCGATATCGCGTCCTGGATCGCCAAGCGCGCCGCACGCCGTCTTTATATGCTGACGGCGCAGGCTTCGGCCCCGCTCGCCGGCCGGGCGATTTCCGAAAGCAGTCTCCTGCACACGCGCATCATTGCCGTTGCCATTCCCGCCGGGCAACGCAGGGCGCTCGATGCCTTCCGGCCCGCGCCCAGTGTCATTGTCGAGACGGCCAAAGGCTTCGCTGTGGCGTGGCGCCTGCACAATCCCGCCACTCCAGAGAAGGCGCGCGAGCTGGCGGCGCAGATTGCCGCGCATCTTGGCGGCTCGCCGCTCGATCACTTGTTCCCGCTGCCCGGCATCGGCAATGTCCGGCTGTTGAAACACCTCAAAGGCCCGTCATCCTGGGCGTTGCCGACAGCTTTTGACGCGGCCTTGGGGAATGGCGCGGCCCAGGAAACGGGCGCCAGTGAGGCGCTTTTCGTCCGCGCCGATGCCGTCGAAATGGAGCAAATCCGCTGGCTATGGCCGGGCGTGCTGCCGATTGGCGCCTTGAGCTTGATCGCGGGCGAGGCTGGCGTTGGAAAGAGCACCCTTGCGGCTTGCATTGCTGCCATTGTGAGCGCGGGCGAGATATGGCCTACCGGCGAGCGGGCCAAACGCGGCGGCGTCATCTTCTGCGAAGGCGAAGACCCGCGTGACACTGTAACGGCGCCACGGTTGGCCGCGGCCGGCGCAGACATGGCGCGCGTCATCCTTGGCCCGGTCTGCGATCTTTCGGCCAGCGTCGCCCAGCTACAAGACGTTGCGGCCAAGATGCCGGGCGGCGTCAAGCTCGTAACGCTCTCGCCGCTCCGCTCGTTCTTCGGCCTCGAAAGCTACCGGAGCGGCGACGTTCGCGCCCGCCTCGCTCCCTTGCTCGCCTGGGCTGAATCCGAAGGCGTGGCGATCTTAGGCGTGTCGCATCCGAAGACTGGCCAGCGCGATTTCGCTGGGGCTTCCGCCTGGAAAGAGGTTGCGCGGGCCGGGCTGTTCGCCGAACGCACCGAAGATGGCGGCCGGCACGTCACCCCATTAAAAGCGAACCAGGGCCGCGACGATTGGGTGCTCCCCTACCGCATCGAGGAAGTCAGGGCGAACGGCATCGAGACAAGCCGTGTGGTTTTTTCGCAGCACCCTGCGTTTGCGGAAGCTCCGAAAGTTGCGGAAGTTCCGAAACCGCGAACCATGAGCGGGGCAGCGGCGAAGGCTTGGTTGGCCGATCAACTCGCCGATGGACCGAAAAGTTCGGCCGCTCTGAGGGCTGCGTTGGCAGCTAACGGCCTCGATTGGAACGCGATGAAACCGGCACTTTACAGGGCGGCGGCATCGCTGGGAGCGTTACGGCAGCCCGTTACGGGTACGAGTACAAAGCTGTGGGTGCTGGAAGAATGATTGAGGCTCCCCGTTTCCTCCTCCTCCGCCATCCTCCGGGGCGTCTCAAGCCTTGTACCGCAGGGGTTCGTGCGATTTGTGTGCGGCGCTGTACCCCTGCGCGTTGCGTTACGAAATTGAGCGCGTAACGCATCCGTTACGGGGAAAAACGGGCTATTTTGCATGCCAAATATTCGTAACGCATCGTTGCAGTATTCGAAAGGTTAAAATCGGCACTAAAATGCAATCACAGTAACGCGAAATACGCTGTGCGCGGACTATCAAACGGGTTAAGCGAGGCGAAATAGAGGCTATGGCGACAAGGTTGTGCTCCAAATTGCGGACACGCGAACGGCCCCGGCCAAGACGGCGGGAGGGCATCGGCTATTTGTGTTCGCACGGTTTGTCAAATCCGCCGGGTATAGTGGAAAGCTGGATTGATCCGCCACGAAAGCGAGGAAAGCATGCAAACCGTTGAGTTCCAGGAAGCCATGCGGAAGGCTCGCGCCGCCCTTATCGCCGCGGCCGAGCACGAGAACGAGCAAGAACCCGCCAAGTCCGCCCTGTTCGCCGATCACGCAGTTATGTGCAGCGTATGGGTAGAAATCGCGGAGAGGCTTACCGATGCGATCCGGCGGGAATTTGCCGGGCTGGTGACGAAGTGGCTCGCTGAGGCCAAAGGCTGCGTCAAAAACCACGCGCCTAGCAATTGAGATTTTGGGCAGGTTTTTGACATAGAAAAGCGGCTCGAAACGGCCGGAAAATGCAGCCCGTTGAGGCTGTGTCAGAAACAACTGTTTTTGGAGCACTACGGGAGAACGGAGGGAATTAATTACAATTTGCCGATAATTGACTGAATCGGACGCTGAGCGCTTAAAACGAAAAAGGCCCCTGCCGTGCGAAGGCGAGGGGCCAGGAATTCAAGACAACCGGCCGGGGAAACGGCCAGAAGGAAACAGCATAAATGCACGCCCATCTTAACGGTAATTCGCCGGCGCATGTCAAGCCCGGCGTGAATGCCGCCACGGTTGTAGTTAGTGAGCCTGAGGGGAGGCCGCGGCTCCCAGACGGATTCCGCTACACCAAAGACAGCTCGATTGAGTTCCTATCGCCGAAGAAGACCGATGACGGCGACGAGATATGGGCTTGGCTTTGCTCGCCGCTGGAGATTTTGGCGGAGACGCATGGCGAGGACGAAAAGGGCTGGGGACTGCTTGTCCGCGTCAAGACCCCGGACGGTGTGTGGCACACGCAAGCCATGTCGCGGGCGCTCTTTCTGGCTGAAGGCGGCGAGGTGTTTTCGCTGCTGTTCAATCTTGGCCTCAAGATCACGGCCGCCAAAGCAGGCAAAGACCGGCTGCGCGCGCTGCTGTGCATGTCGAGTTCGCGGAAACGGGCACGCACTGCAACACGCGTAGGCTGGTATAGCCCGCGCACCTTCGTACTACCAGATGAGGCATTCGGAGAGTGCGGCGATGAGCACATTGTTTACCAGCCGGAACATCCGATTCCGCACGCTTACAAAGTGAAGGGCTCGCTTGACGGCTGGCGCGGCGAAGTGGCTGCGCGGGCAATCGGCAACTCCCGGCTGGAGTTCGCCGCTTCCGTGAGCTTCGCCGGGCCGTTGCTTGAACCTCTCTGTATCGAGGGCGGAGGCTTCCACTTGCGCGGCGATAGCAGCGGCGGCAAGACAACCGCGCTGTGGATTGCAGGCAGCGCCTGGGGTGGCGGCCCTAAAGCCGGTTTCCTCGATAGCTGGCGCTCGACCGATAACGGCTTGGAAGCATCCGCTGTGCAGCATAGCGACACGTTCCTGGGCTTGGACGAGCTGTCCTTGGCAACGGCGAAAGCTGCGGGGAATATCGTCTACACAGTCTCAAACGGACGCGGGAAGCAGCGAGCGGGCATCGCCGGGGAAGGGCGCCCCGTGGCTGAATTCCGCATTCTCTTTCTGAGTACCGGCGAAGTGTCTCTTTCGGCTAAGATGGCCGAAGACGGTATAAACGTCATGGCCGGACAGGAAACGCGTTTCATCGACCTTGAGGCCGATGCGAACAAGAACATGGGCGTTTTCGAAGATATCCATGGCGCAGAGTTGCCGGCCGCGTTCTCGGACGCCATCCGGGCCGCAGCCGCCACGCATTACGGGCACGCCAGCCGCGCATTCCTGCGCCAGTTGCTCGCCGCACCTGAAGACGCCTTCTCCGAAGCTCGCGGCTTAATGGACACCTTTACCACGCGCTGCGCTTGTCCGGCCGATGCAAACGGCCAAGTGCAGCGCGTCGCCAAGCGCTTCGCCATCGTTGCAGCGAGCGGCGAGCTTGCTGTGCGATGGGGCGTCCTGCCTTGGCCGGAAGCGCACGCAATGGATGCCTGCAAGCGCATGTTCAAGGAATGGCTGGCACGGCGGGGATCAAGCGGAGCACTGGAAAGCATGAAGGCGCTGGATCAAGTGCGCGCCATAATCGAACGCCACGGCGCCTCCAGGTTCACGGAATGGGCTCCAGCAACCGCAAAGGATGCGCACGCGGTGCTTGCAAATAGATGCGCCGCCAACCGGCTCGGCTTCGTCAAGCAAGGCTTGGACGGAGAAAAGGCAGTTTACTACGTGCTGGCGCAAATGTTCCGCCAAGAGATTTGCAAGGGCCTCGATCCGGCCCGGGTGGCGCGCGAGCTTGTGAAATGCGGCGCGATCAAGCCGGACAAACGAGGCAGCGCCGCAACCTCCCCCTGGCTTCCCGGCATTGGGACGGCGCGGTGCTACGTGATTGACGCGGAGCGGCTTTTTGCTGACCCAGCAAGTGTGTGAGCCTGAGGGGGAATTCCCTTCCTCTTATATTTTAATGGTGAGGTTGGTGAGGTGGTGAGGCCGTTGTTTTTTCTAGGTTTTAACCTCACCACAACCTCACCAACCTCACCAACCTCACCATTTTGAAAAGAGATGGTGAGGCGAAGGTGAGGCGAAAAGCTAAGTGAAAACAACGGCCTCACCACCTCACCAACCTCACCGCTCTGGAAACGATATACGGCGGATGAAACCTCAAAACACACTCCAAGGGTTGAACATGGCGATAGCTTGCAACCAATTCGGCTTCTCCCCTCAGGCTCACAATTCTGACCTCGCAGCGCGCACGGCGCCTGTTATGGGCACCGGCGTCTTCGTCCGTTGGGCTGCCTCCTACGCAGCTCGCGGTTTTTCCCCGCTTCCAATCCTCGCCGCCACGAAACGGCCCGGAGCGGTAGGACACGATTTGCGGCATTGGGCGCAATATTGCGTGGACGCCGCGGACGAAACGCAGCTCGCGGCCTGGGCGCAGGACAAGACGGCGGGCCTTGGACTGGCTTGCGGCTTCAACGGCTTGATTGCCATCGATGTGGACGACGCGAGGGCTAATGCCGCCGTGAAGACCGTGCTGGGCGGCATGGGCGCTCCGGTAAAAATCGGCCGCCGGGGCTCCACCGCGCTATTCCGCGATCCAACGGGCGAGATTGTGAGCCGCGACTTTCGAGCCTCGCCCAAGGAAACGCTCGTGCAAATCCTTGCCGCCGGCCGCGAGACGGTATTGCCGCCGACGCAGCACCCGGACACGGGACGGCCCTATAGATGGCACAGCGGCTCGTTGGACGGCTGCCGCATCGATGACTTGCCGGTTATCACGCTGGACCATATCGAAGCCCTGGGCGAAGCGCTACGGCCGTTCATGGCGGAGACGTTGCCGCACGCTCCCGCGGCGCTTGCGCTGGCGCCGCTCCGCAATCTCACTGAGCTTGAACGCAAGCGCTACACGGGCATGGTGCACGGGCTTCTCAAATGGGTAGAGGGCACGCTTGCCAATCGCGTGCCAGGCGGCCGGAGCCGGGCAGCTCGCGGCATGGCGCAAACCTTCCGGCCGTTCATCCGGGAAGGCTTGATCGGCGAGGGCGAAGTGCACAAGGCTCTTGTTGAGGCGTCAACGCAAAATGGGCTGGTGAAGGCGAACGGTATGCCCGATGTGCTCCGCGATATCCGGAGAGGCTTCGAGGCGGGCGCCGCAGACCCGCTTCCGCCGCTCGAAAGCCGTTGACGGGAACCGCTGCTTTCGAGCGGTGAATAAGGATAGTTTGACGCGAAACATGATGGAGGTAAGGGCGATGTCGGAAGAAGGAGAGGCGTGCGTTGACACTTTTGCGGGATGCTGGCGCGGCGAGCGTATACCCGAATCCCCGTGGCACTATGATTGGTGCGATGCGCTCAACGCCATCCAGGACATTACGGAAAAGGGCTATTGGCCAAAGGCATTAAGCGCCGTCCGGGGCCATGCGCGTCACCGGATGATAGGTAAGGCGGGCGCTTGGTTCTGGATAACATCGGCAATGAGCTTGCCGAGAGAGGGCAAGCCGGACATTGCCCGCGCTATCCTTCCGCGATACGCCGAAGCCGATGGAGCTATTTTATATCGGGGGCAACCGGAAACAGAGCCTTTCGGCCTATCTTGGACGGATAACATCGATGACGCCCGGCGTTTTGCCTGCAACAAAGGCGACAGCCCCGGCGTGGTTTATTCTGCACATGCGCCGGCGGAAGCGATTATCTGCCATGTGGCACAGTTTGTTATGCGGCGGCTTGAGAGAGAGTTCGTGGTAGATCCGGCGCTATTGCTCGGCATCCAAAGGGTTGAAACCATAACCTCGCGGCGTGGCCGCAGGCCGGGGAAAAGCATCCAGCACAACTCGCGGGCGCTAAAGAAATACCTGGATGGCAAGCTGGCGTCGCACCAGTAAGCCAGAGAGAAGACCCGCTCGCTCCCGCGCAAGCAACCGCCGTGCGCAATCTGGGGATAATCTTTGAGCTGCCAAAATCTAACTTGACAACGGCCCGAGCATCATATATAGCTGTTTTTACTAATCGCAGAATTTGCGCCAGCCGCCCGGAAACCGCTTCCGAGGCGGTTTTTTTGCGCCGATTTTCTGAAACTCACCCCCCCACGGAGCTTTGAAATGCACAACCAAATGAGCGGGCTAACCCCCCGTCAGGTAGCCGCGAAACTTGCAATCGCGGCGTTCTTCCGCGAGCACGGCTATTCGCCAACCTTCGGCGAAATTGGTAAGTCTCTTGGCGTTACAGCCGAAAGCGCCACAAAATTAGTCGATTGCCTCGAACGCCGCGGGCACATTGTCCGCCAGCGAGGCATGAGGCGGTCGCTCGCGCTTGTGCCGCAAATGGCCGCGTAGCGAGTAACTGCCGAACCCCTGAAAAACAAAACGCCCCGCAGTGGCGAAACTGCGGGGCGTGAATTTCGTGCGTCTTACCGCGCTCCAGGGCGGCGCGGAATGTGTACGCGTTGCGTTGCGTCCCGCTCGATGGATAGGCCATCAGCGGGCAATTTTGCTGCCTTCGCGGGCCGCCAAGCCCCAAGGCACTCCGGCCACAAGGAGGCCAAAGCGATGAACACCAAACGCGAGGACACGCGTCCAATGAACACCCACGATATAGATTTATTCGGCGAGCCCGTCAAGGGGCCAAACGCCAATTCGTTGACATGTCAACATATCGCAACTCTCTCTGGTGGAGGGCGTGCGTAATGGCCTTCGATGGAAACCCCCACATATTCGCGGACCATGCGCCCGCCCAACAGCCGCTAGTTCCGGGCTACACGCAAGGGCATCTGCCGCACGCAATCGTTGATGACACGCGCCTGAACCTCGCCGCGCTATTCCTGCTCAGCTACCGGGTACGGCACTCTCCCGGCTGGGGAACGAACCGGCACGAACTCGCCCGAGACTTTGGCTTTGGCGAAGACAGCTTCTACGGTGCCGTCAAGACACTTGCGGCCATTGGCTACATGAAGCGCACATCGAAGCGGAAGGGCTCCATATGGTTCGCCAGTGAGAATCTCGATTTCAGCTATGCCCCGCCGCCAGCTCCAAAGCGGCAGGGCTATCAGTGCTTGCCTAACGAGATGCTGATCCTCGAAGGCAACGAGGCATGGCGCCCGCTGGCATTGCTCGTATTCCTCAACTCTCAGGCGCTCAATTTTGCGCTTACGGCGAAGCGGATCGCGAATCGCTTCGATATCCATGTCAGAACCGTGCGCCGATTGATGGACCGGATCGTTAAATCCGGGCTGGCCAGCAAGGGCAAAATCGCCGGTAAATCGGGCTATATCCGCCTCAAGCGCAGAGCGGAAGCCGCTGTCACAAAGGGACACCAGCCCGACGCCGAAAAGGGACACCAGCCCGACGCCGAAAAGGGACACCAGCCCGATAAGCCCTTTTATGTAAAGCCCCTCGGCCTGGCTGACGCCTTGGCCATGGAAAGGTTATTGGCCGGCGCCTCAGATGATGCTCCCCTTGCGCTCAAGACTACCGGCGAAACCGCTGCTCGCGTTGCCGATGTAACAAGAGGTAGCGCAAGCGCCACGTCTTCTGATTGCGACGATGAGGAAAGCTTACCTTCGGTAGAAACCAAGCCGAAGCAGCAACGCAGGAAGAAAGGGGCTCGGCAGAAGGCAATCAGCACTAAGCCTGCAAACCCTGGCAAGCCTAGCAAGCCTAGCAAGCCCGAACGGCGTGCATGGGTTGCCGTCCTGGATGCTGAGGGCGAAGACGTGATCCAGCGCTTGAAGGCGAACGACCGCAACGGCATCCTGCACGACAAGCTGTTTCGCTATGCTGGGCTCCAAGAACTTGCTGCGATGCTCGATAAGGCCGGTAATGCAGCATGGGAACGGTATGGCGCGGAATTCACCCCTCGCGCCCGTAACGCCGCCGTGGAAGCCATTACCGGCAAACTATGCGGCTGGAATACCTGCGTTGAGAAGGAGCGCCACGGCGTGCGATCATGGAGCTATTTCGCCGGGGCAGTCCGGGATGGGGTTGAAATAGCAATGGAGGAAATGCGGCATGCGGCATGAACTAGAAGCGAACGGGAGGCGGCTCGTTTGGGATACGGTGGAAATCGAAGGCGGAGCGCACCTCATCAGGGTGGAGATGATCATTCACCGCAAGAAACTGGCTTACGGGACGCCGCCTGTTTCCAAAGCATCCCAAAAGCGCGTTAAACGTCCTCGCCTGAGCCAGGAAGAATATTATGCGCTCTGCGAGCAAGAAGCCGAACGGGAAGGACGGCAAGCGTGGCAAAAGCGCGTTCCTCGCAATGGGAGCCGCTACAAGAATCGGCACGGCCGGGTTTTCGATGGAATGCGCCCCGAGCATGACGCCTGGCTCAGGGGATGGAAAGCCGCGGAAGCCGAATATCTGATTGCGAGCGGAGGCCGGCCGCGCCCGCCGCGCAAGGAAAAGAAGGCGGCAAGCGCATGAGAGGTATCGAATGCGCATTTGCCGGCATCACCGGCAATCCGCCGGAGCTGAAAACAGCCAAGAGCGGCAAGCCCTGGCTGTCGATTTCCGTAGGCTGCGAGACTGGCGACGTTGACGACGCGGGCGCGGCAAAACTCACCTGGATACGGGTTGCGGTTTTTGGTGACGCCGCTGTGAAGCTCGCCGGGGCGGCAAAGGGTACGCGGCTTTATGTGGAGGGCACGCTCACGCAAACGCAGTGGAACGCCGCAGACGGCGAAGTGCGCCACGGGTTGAACGTCGCAGCCTGGAAGTGCGAGCGCGTCGGCCGCGATGCAATCGGCCGGCAGAGACCGCCACACGAGAAGGGCCAAGAGTTCGCCGGGGCGGGCTCCAATAAGGAATCGGCGAGCTTCTGCGCTGGGCCTTCCGGACCTCGCCCGCGCTCTGGGCCGGATGATTTTGACCGCGGCGACGCCATACCGTTTTGATGGATCGGAAAGAAACACTTATCGAAATGGTTGCGGCGATAAGGAAATGTGCGTAAAGGTTGACTTGTGCTCTCGGATTTTCAGCGCGGAAAATTCTACGCAAATTGTGGTGAGTTTCCATAACGTACCTTATGCGAACGGCAAAAAGGATGGGAGCATGACCGGCCGCACGCTCTCGCTCACCTTGCCGATGGCGCCTTCGGTGAACGCCAGCTTTGCCAACGTGCCCGGCAAGGGGCGCGTTCACACTGCATCGTATCGCGCCTGGCAGAAGCAAGCGTTGGCTAGCATCGCAACGCAGGCGCACGGCGCCACCTTTCCTGGCACCTTCCGCATTGCTGTGCTGGCTTCTGACCGGGAACTAACCCGGCCGCGCGATTGCGACAATCTCGCCAAGGCCATCGCGGACACGCTGAAAAAGGCCGGCGTCATCGCGGACGATAGCCACCTCCACATGCGCGCAATCTCAATCGAATGGAGCCCGGAGCTTCCCGCTGGAACCTGCCGCGTGACCGTCATCGAGCTTGCGCCCACGCCCCTGCCGAAGCCAGCGCCGAAGCGCTCGCCCAAGGCAAAATCGTCAACGGGAATTCCCGCCAGCATCACGAAGGCGTTGCGGGCGAAAGGCATCCGTGTCGCGCCGGACAAGGTTCATCTTCACGACAAAGGAAAGTTTAGACATGAGCAACCCAAATAGCCCGTCCGGATTTTTGCCTATCGGTTGGAACCGCGGCGGCCCGTTTCCCGAAGTAATTCAGCGGCCAATCGAAGCGGGATACGGCTCAAATATTTGCAAGGGCGATCTCGTAAACCTAGCCGGCGGCTATATTATTCTCGCCTCGCCGTTAAACCAGGGCGGGAACTATGGCGCCGTAGTTCCCGGTGTTTTCGACGGCTGCCAATACATCGATGCAGCCGGTAGCACTGTCCAGTCTTCCTATTGGCCTGCCGGCAACCCCAACGCGGGCACGGCGAAAGTTATCCCGATTGCCGGCGTTCCGCCTCAGCGCTTTAAAGTACAGAGCGGCAACAGCCAAGGAAGCGACATTATAACTTTCGAAGATGTCGGCCGAAACGCCGATATTATCGTTGGAACGCAGGTGATCACTGGTAACTACGGCGTCTCCGGCATGATGATTGATGCTTACACCGTAAAAAATAACGGAAGATGCTCGGCATATCCGTTTACAATCTCCGGGCTTTATTCCGATATTGCGCCTCCAAATGCTCCAGGAACGGATAATACTTCCGTCAACAATATCGTTCTTGTCTCAAGCAACCCATTTGGCGCGTTTGGCGGATAATGGAAACGTCACCAATCGCGTCACCTATCGCAGCCAAAAGCGGGGCGGCGCGTAACTATAAATGGCGGGCCAAAAACCGCGAGAAGTTCAACGAATACATGCGAGCATGCAATCGTACTGCCCGCGCCCGCCGGAAAGCTGCCGAACCGAAAACGGCCGCGGAACTCGACTGGCGCAAGCGGCGCCTCGCCTATGTCGTCCGCACCCTGGGCCGAACCGCTGCGGATGCGGCAAGAATGGTAGAGGCAGAAGCGCAAGGCCAGCCGTGGCTCGCATTCCACAACACCAATCGGAGACCCAAGCCGTGATCGAGAAAGAGAAGCAAAAACCCGCCAAGCCGAAACGCCGGAAAAGCCGCAAGGCTCTGCCCGAACCCGAGGCGCCGGCGCCCACAATTGGCACGCTAGCCTCGTTCGTTCCGTACCAGCATCCGCTACTCGCCGCGTTGGCCTCCTACGATCCCGAAACTGGCGAGCCTGCAACGATCCACTAACCGCGGTAATGCGTTGAAAAACCACACAAAAAGGAACACCCTATGTCTAATGCCAACGACCTCCGCGTCAGCTTTTCGGTTGACGATGACGATATTTCGGACCTCGAACACCCTCGCGGGGCTTGGGATTTTGTCGGCGGCCGGCCTCAAGTGCTGCCGGGCGAAATCACCGATGCCGAAACCGGGGATACCGCGCGTGCACCTGACGGCGGCGTCGAGATAGAAATTGAGGCGCCGCGCCGCCGGGCTGCCGTTTCTGATGGCGACGGCGATGCGTTCGCTGAACTGCAACGGCAGTACGCGGCGGCGCAATCCGCCCGCGAGGTAGCCGAACGAACCGCAGCGTCCGAACGCCAGACGCGCGAAGCCTATGATGCTGCTATAGAAAAAGCTCGGCATCGCGACGTAATCGAGCGGGCATACGGCGAAGAAAACGCGCAGCTCGTGCAGGCGCAGCGGCGGTATGCTGATGCGGGCTCGAATTACGATTATGAGGCCCAAGCCATTGCCGCGGCTGAAATCGCATCTCGTGTCTCTCAGCTTAACCGCTACCGCGAGGCCCATGAAAATTTGTCGCAGATGGCTGTCATCCCGCAGCGGCAACCCGAGCCGGCGGGCGATCCGTTCGAAAGCGTGATCGCCAATCTTGGCGAAGCGGATAAGGGATGGCTGCGAAAGCATCGCGGGGATCTCGAAGGCAATCCGGCGCGCGAACAGCTCCTGCGCTCGCACGCTATTATTGCCGAAGCGCCGGAGGAACAGGGCGGGCTCGGCTTGCAACCGGGGAGCCCGGAATATCATCAGCATTTGAGCGAGGCCATGGGCTACAGCGACGACGAGCCGCAGCCCCGGCAAGCACGGCGCCAAGGCGGGACCGCCGGAAGCGGCAGGCGCCCGATTGCCGCGCCCGCTTCCCGCTCGTCCAGCTCAAGCTACAGCAAGGTTGCCTTGTCCGAAGACCACGCTCGGATGGCGAAAGAGTTGAAAATGCGTCCGGAGGACTTCGCGCAATTCGTGAAAAAGTCAGGCCAAGGCCAGCTCGGCAGGGGCGTGACCGGCGGTAGGCTGCACGCGAGCTATTCGGTAAACGACTAACCAACTAATTCCGGGGCGGACTTCGAGCGCCGCCCTGTAACACTTTGTAAAAAGAAACGGAGAACAGAGATTATGGCGGGGAAGAAAAAAGCGCCGCCTCACGCCTGGGGTCCGGGAGTGAGCGGCAATCCGGCCGGCAAACCCAAGGGCGCAAAACACAAGACCACGGTAGCCATCGAGGCGTTGCTTGATGGCGAGGCCGAAACGATTACGCGCAAGGCCATCGAAGCTGCAAAAGGGGGCGACATGATGGCAATTAGATTGTGCCTTGACCGGGTTTGCCCGCCGCGAAAGGAGCGATCAGTCTCGTTTGACATGCCGAAGCTGGAAACGCCGGCCGATGCCATGGCCGTGATTTCCGCAATCGCGCACGCCCTGGCCGATGGCGATCTTACACCGGGCGAAGCCGCCACAAGCGCGAGCGTGATCGGTCATTTCACGAAAGCCGCAGAGACCGTGCAACTCGAAGAGCGCATCGCCCGTCTGGAAGCCGCTATTGCTGCGCAGGAAGGGGGCAGAAAATGAGCCGTTTCGAATTCCGCGTTGCCCGGCTAGAGAAGAGCTTCGCCCCGCCGGACGCTGCATCGCTCTTCTCTAGCCTCACCGAAGCCGAGCTTGGGGCCGTAATACTCGCGGGGCACAAGGACTTGCTCGCGGAGGCGAAAACTGCCGGAGACAAGCCCCTCGCTGCGGACCTCGCCGCGATTATCAGGCACGACGCGGCCAAGCTCCGGGGAATGCCGGATGCCCCTCACTGGCGGCGCACCAGGCGGCTTGTCGAGGAGGCCCACGCCGCCAAGGATACCGGCGGGGAATTTGAGGGTTTTCTTGTCGATGGCAAGCGGCTTCCGTGGCGGCAATATCTCCGGCACCAGGCCGAAGACATCCGCTTCTGCGAGCAATTCGGCGACGTTCTCGAACGGCTCGCCGACGGGGAAACCGTTGAATTCATGGGCGAAAACGATTTGTTGCTCGCTGCGGCCCGCATGGAGCCAACATCCCGGCCGAACGATCCGCGCCGGAATGTCGAAATGGTTTCAGGCATGTTGAGCCTTCCGCGCCGGAGGGAATACGTTGACCTGAGCCGCAGCCACGATACCCCGTGGACCCCGTGGCGACGGTATTGCGAGGCCGCAGAAAAGGCACGGCAAGAGCTGGCGCAGCCCAAGGCTCCGGCACCAAAGGGCGCGAAAGTGGGCCGCCGATGAGCAAGCGCCTTTGTCCCGACTGCGGCCTCAACCTCGATCTGGTTGGGGATCGGCACAATTGCCGGCCGCGAACTGCGCCTGCACCGCAGAAGCCGAGCCCGCCGCCGCAGAAGCCGTTAGCACCGGCACCGGCTGTGCATCTCAGCGAACCTCAGCCGAGCCCGCCGGTTACTCACGCGGTTACTCACGCGGCTTTGGTTACTCACGCGGCTTTGGTTACTCACGCGGTTACTCACGCCCAGCCGACACGTCCGACACGTTCAAAGTGCGCGTTGAAGATGGCGCGATGGCGAGCGGCGAACCTGGCTTACTGGCGGGCATATCACCGCGATTACATGGTCCGATGGAGGAAGCGCCTCAAAGCCAAAGCCGGACAAGCACCGGCTAGCCGCTCGTGAGCTTTTCGACGTGTTCACCCCAACGCAACAGCGCATCCCGCCGCGGGCCGCGAAGTTGCTGGAGCTGATACGGCCCGCGCATGTTCGCTTTCAAGCCGGTGACGTGGTTTTGAATGCGGTCAATCACGGCTGGATCAATGCCAAGATCATCGCCCATAAGCGTTGAAACCGTGCGCCGGAGATCGTGATTGCGCCATGGCTGCAGCTCGCCGCCAAGTTCACGCGCCATCAGAGCGTCAAGGCGGCCTTTGGGCTTTGAAAAACCGCTGATTGGCGTGATGCCCGTTGTGGTGAACACTAACCCGGTGCGCGAGCCGGGCAGCGTTTCGAAGATCGCGAGCGCTTGCGGGCTGAGATCAACGAAATGCTCCTCGCCATTTTTTGTCCGCTGCGGCTGGTATTCCTCCTTGGATGGCAAGCGCCAAAGTCCCTTTTCGAGGTCGATTTCCGCCCAGCGCATGCCTGCCACTTCCTCGCGCCGTTGCCCAGTAAGGAGCAAGAGTTGGAAGAATGGAGCCCATGGGTAATCAAGCGCGGCCGTGGCTTTCCAGAATGCCCGGATCTCGGCATGATCGAGCTTGCGCTTACGGCTGGCAAGCGGCGGCGGCCCTTTCAAATCAGCGATAGGATTATGGTCTATAACCCGGTCCCGCGCCCATTTGAACAGGGGGCGCAGTTGCGCGAATAGTGCCCGCGCCATCGATGGCGAGCGTTGCGCGGTTCGATCAAGCAAGGTCACGACCTCGCCGCGCGTGATGGCGACCATGGGCCGGTTGCCCAGCGCCGGGATTGCGTCCCGTTCAAGGATGCGCCGCGTTTCGCGCCAAGTCTTCTTCCCCTTGCCTTCCGCCGACAAATAGCGCTGTGCCACATCTTCGAACGTCTCGCCCGTCAGCTTGCGCCGTTCCTCGCGCTTGGTTGCGGCCGGGTCTTGGCCGCTGGCAATCTTGCCAAGTTCGGCGAGCGCCATCTTGCGCGCTTGTTCGGCTGTGATCTTACCGTGCGTGCCAAGCGTAATGCGCTGCGCCGTCCCTCCCCTTCCGCCGATGCGGTATTGCACGAGGAAGACCTTCTTGCCGCCCGGCGTGGCCTTGCAGCCGAAGCCCTTCAATTCCGTATCCCACAGAAAGGCAGGCCGTAGCGCTCCATCGGAGCGCCGCCCCGGGTCAAGAGCGTCAACGGAGGACTTCGTGATTTTGCCCTTCATGGCTCTCCCGTGCTTGCTGGCTCCAAAATAGCAAGCACGGGAACGGCAACGGCGTGCAAGAGCCTGCAAGCGGAGGCAAGCTGAATCACTGCGCCACGGGCTTTTGTGCAACGCGGTGCAAGGGCCTGCAAGCCGCTGCAAGGGTTATCCGGAAACTCTTAATCAGCGGGTCCAAGGTTCGAATCCTTGTGCGCCCACCAAGCTTTTCAAGAGCTTAGGTGGAAAACAGCCGCTCCTCGCGGTCATTTCAAGCGGTTTAGGTAACGGATTAGGTAACATACGGCGCCGCCTGTTACCTCCGGCGGCGTTGCGGCCGTCGCCGCGTGTTCCAAGCGTTACCTATGTTCTCCCATCTGTTACCTACCGCGACGCTTGGCCGCATGGTGACTCCATCGGCGCTCGCAATGCCACATAGTGCGTCAACGCCAGCGCTGCGGCCTCAAAGATCGCCATGCTGTGATGCTCGCTCTCCCAGATACGCCGTTTGGGTGGTAGCCAAGGGCGCAATGACGGGAGCTGTCCCGCAATCGCCGCTGCAATGGCATCTTTGGACTTCCCCGCATCACCGAAAGCTCGCCGCACCTGATGGCGGGAATATATGATGGCCGTTGATCCGCTCTTGCCCGCCAGTACCGCAACATCCAAGAGCAATGTACGCACGCGCGCCGACCGGCGGCAGCTTGTGTGCATCCAATTCTCGATCACTACCGCCACAGGCTTGATGTCCCGGATCATCCGGCAGATTTTTCTCGTCGCCAGCCGGTTCTTGTCAGACCGCGCTTCCTTCACGCCCCAGTCCAACAGCCGTGCCGGCGCACCGAACACCGCGAAGCCGAAACCGCGCGAGGTAGGCGCAATGGCGATGATGATCCCGCGTTCCAGCCCCGTCATAGGTCAAGTTCGAATAACCTGATACGGCTCACCATCTGGCGAAGCTGCTCAATGCGATGCCCGGCGTGCAAACCTTCCCCGCTCTCTTTGAGGCGTTCAAGGAGCGCGCCTGCCCGCATGTCGATTTCGGCGGCAATATCGCGATATAGCTTCGGCAGCAGATGTTTTATGGGCGCATCGAAAATGATGCGGTAGGCAAGGGCGGTGCGCAGGTCAGGTTCCCTCTCGCCGCTTTCGTGCCGCGAGACTTGCGACGCCGACAGCGCCCCGATGAGCGCGGCAACGTCGTCCTGCGTGAGGCCGCTGTTCTTGCGCTGGCTTCGTAATGCAATTGTTTCCAAGTAGTTCATACTCGTAGCTTGTTAGCTCGTAATGCGAGGGGGCGCTATGGGGCTTCCCCCATCTGCTACTACACCTCAATGGTCGAGCAAAAACGGGGGGAGATTTTGCCTTTCGGGCAAGTTCGCCTCGTTGGCCGGGGCCACACCGGCGTTGAGACGGATTCTTGCCAGTGGCAACTTTTGCCCACCCGGCAAGTGCTACCGCACTTGCCGGGGTTTCCGCGTTCCGGGGGACTTGGGGACTTCTGAGACTTTGCTGGAGGACACGATCCCGAAGCGGTGGCGCAAAATATAGCGAGGAGTGGCGTAGGCTACTGTATCGTAGGGAGCGTGGGTAAGTCTTCCATGTCTCGAAAGTCCCCCGCCTGTGCTCGCTCCAGGTACAACTCCCCCGTCAGCGCACCAGGCTCGTTTGCCAGCACGCCAACATCTTCGTCTGTCACGCCATAGCGTTCGTAGAGATGGCTGAGGTTAGCCTGCTCCGCAGGCCCGACGACGAAGATGCCGTGGTTCTTGTGTGTCTTGAGGTTCAGGCGCTTGCGAATGATGCCTCCCATCCACTTTGGCGTCACTGGACGCCCATAGTCCTTGCCATACGTGCGGTTGTATAACGCGGTGATTTTCTTGATGGGGATGCCAATGACACTGGCCGTTTCCGACAGCAGCCGGATGGCCGTGAGTACCTGGGCTTCCAGGCTTTCCCCCCGGTCGGCTTGTAGCGCTTCATGGGATTCCCTCGCGAAGGTCATCAGCGCAGCGCGGGCATCCGCGTCGTCGATGACCGCGGCTAACGGCGAGAGGATTTGGTTGAGCCGTGGATCAAAACCGGGAGCGAGGAAAGGAGTGGCGCCCTCGAAGCGACCGTAATTTTGGAAACGGTAGAGCAGAAGCTTGTTTCGCAGCCGCAGCGCCTCCCACCTTTGTTCCTCCGGCAGGTTGACGGGGATATCGTTGCGCAAGCTCCGGCCACCGGAAGTCTCCGTGAGAAAGCGGCTTTCAAGCGCTTGGTCGTCGAAGTGGCCACGCATGCCGACAAGCTTCGGCCCGAAGACCTGAAAGGCGCGCGGGTTGAACTCCTTGCCGTCCTTGGACTCAGAGCGGAGGACTGGGAAGCCTTTGACGTTGCCATTGTTGAGAATCTTCGCGATATCGGCCGAGGCGTCGGAGAAACGGAAATCAGCCTCGTCGAGGATGAGCGTACCGCCGAAGCGATCGAGCAAATGAAAGAGCGGCGAGACGCTGGAGGCGCCGCTCGCGAAGATCGGCGTGCGACAGATGGAGCCGACGGTTATGAGGAACCGGGTCTTGCCCGTACCGAACTCGCCCTTCAGCCGTAAATATGGCAGCTCGTTGAAACGGTCGTGGACCCAGGAGAAGAGCGCGTAATGGGCTGCCAGAAGTTCGAAGTGTTCTGATAGCCCGACATAGCGGTGGATGTAGACGCGGATGTCGGCGAGAAGGTCTGCCGTCGAGCCGTAGTCTTCCGGCTCTGACGGGAACAACACCACGTTGTGCTTGATGAGCGTGTTGTCGGCGCGGTACGGCACGAGCCGCTCGCCAGTCTGCGTTTCGTAACGCTCCTCGATACCCCATTGGCCTTCTTCTGCAATGGCAAGCGCCGTTCGTCTCTCGAAGGGATCGTAGACCAGTTCGACCAGCCTGTTATCGCTGATAATGGCCGAGATGGTCGGTATCACACGCTCGCCTTTAGTTACCGTTCCCTTCTTGTCGTCGTTTGTTTCCATGCAGCCATGATGACGCCGTGCGCGCAGGCTGCCGAGACGGGGCAATTTGCGTGATCCAACCAAACCCGGCATTGTATTAAGGCATGCCGTTAGCGTAGACGCCTGCGTGCGACACGCAGCTATACGTAGACCAAGAGTTGCACTAACATCTATATGCTATAATTCAACAGTTTATTACTGCTCTAACACATATCTATGTTCGAACGATTTTGGCAACGGCGATCTTCGGCGGAGAAACCGCCCCAGGAATATACCCAAACACCTATTGAAGAGTCTCCTGCTTCACTCCCTTCCGTTGAAGAAGAGACAGCCACACTTGAAAAAGTCCGCAACGGCTTCCGCCAGGAAGCAGTTCTCCAACTGACAGCATTAGCCCGCAACCTCTGCCGCACCTTCGCGCCGCTCCATTTCTCAGCCTCTTCCGCGGATAATCCCGCGACTATTTCCTTCTACCGTCCCCAGGAAGATGAGCCACTCCTCCAGATTGCCGTGACCTTCACCGACCAAAGCGAAACGGCACCACAGACAGACACACCCCGCTGGAACGACGAGTTTGCGGTTAGCCTCTTGAAGCCAGACCAGCCAGAGAAGTTGCTCGCAAGCCGAACCTTCTATTGCTACGAAGGCACCCTCGCCCGCAGACCGCTCCCGTGGCAACTCCGCTTTAAGGCGGCGCATTACGAGCGCCGCACCGGCACCTCTCAAGGAACGGAAGGACCGGCAACCGGCCTGGACGCTCAAGCAGACACCGCCCTGGGCCTTACCGGCACCTCCCTTTTGCAGGCGCTGGAACAAGCAATTGCGCTTGAGCTGACGAACTGTGGTTTAGCAAGCAAAACGCCGCCAGCCACTACGACAGAATGACAACGACGGTGTTCATTTCGGCCAATCTTTCGGCCCATTATTGATATCTTTCCACAATCGTTGCGTTGTTGTTGCTGCCGTGGTTTTGGGGCGGCCCCCGACTCCGTCGGCGCCGCGCTCTATCGCGCTGCGCGCGACCGAGCCCCCTGCGCGGTCTCGTCCCTGCGGGTGACGATCGCTCCGCCGGGGACACGGCGATAAAGCAAGGGCGCTAAGTCGCCAGTGCTTTCCGTTCCCAAGATAAGGCAATTCCTCACCCCCTGAGACCTGTTATAGCAACATTGCAATGGTCAGCATGTGTACAACGTGCCTAGCGTCCCCCGTCAGACTGAGCAAAGAGCCGGAGAAGTAAGAACAGCAACGCTTTCAAACGTGGTCGCCGCGGCTGCTTCAGGGAAAGCGACTGTTTTCTTCCAATAGAACGCAAAGAGTAATCGCAGGAACTTCCGCGCGCAGGCAATGATGCGGGTTTTGTAATTCTTTCCACGCGCACGCATGGTTTGATACAGGCTGCGATATCTTTCGTCGTGCATCATAAGGCCCCAGCCGATCTGGAAGAGCACCTTGCGCAGGTACTCGCTGCCGCGTTTCGAAAGAGCCTGCTTGCCTCTCCATGTCCCGCTCTGGCGCAATCGAACATCGAGGCCGACAAATGCGACCAGTTGATCGCGGTTCTCGAATTGCTTGTCGCCGAGGGCAATGAGCAGCGTCGCCACCTGGTTATGCGAGACCCCGCGCAAACGATCAGAGAGCTCCTGCGCTTCTTTGGGCGCCAACGCGCGCATCTGCGCACGATACGACTTAATCTGACGCTCAATACAGGCGAGAGCTCGCTTGGTGTCTCGATGCTGCACCTGGATGCCGAGAGCTTTACAAGTTTCTTTGAGAAGCTGGAGATGTCCCGCGAGCTCCTGCCGTGTTCGCTCAAGATGCGCGAGCGCCGACAATATCTTCTTGGCCGCAATGCTCTCGCGCGTATCGACGAATGCCGGAACATTGGGCTCAATCATGCCAATCTCGGCAAGCCGTGCGGCATCGATCTTGTCTGACTTCGCGTCGCGGAGCGAAGCGCGGCAATACTTCTTTGTAATGAGAGGGTTGATGCATTTGACCGAAAAGCCTGCTTTGGTTAGCATTAGTCCAGACAGGAGATGGTAATCTCCCGTCGATTTAAGAACACAAGGGACGGTGGAAGCCGTCCTTTGCTGTTTGAGAAACTTCGCAAGCGACGCAATACCAGGTGTGGTGTTGATAAATATTTGATGCACTGTCGTGCGATCATCTCGCACGCACGCGACGTCAAGCTTTGCTTTGGCGACGTCGATTCCTACACAGCGAACCGTTGTATGATTCATACGATTTGCTTGAGCTGATAATCACTGCATCCCAGGGCAGCCTAGTCCGTTATTGGCACGTGAAGTGCTACCTGTTATTGACCCTGCGGGATACGGCACGGCCGGGTGCCTGTCGTGACAAACACCCGGCGCGGAACGGTGTAGTCTCAGCAAGACACGCATTGGTGTCAGGGGCTCCTGGACACGCGCCCGCTCATCAATCTTACAACCACCGATTATGACGTGCCCGCACTTATACTAGGGGCTCCGCCCCTGGCGCAGGCAAGGGCCGCTTCGCTCGGAGGCGGCGTATCCCCAACCTTCCGCGCCCCTGCGGGGCTTGTGCAGGTTGGGAGATACCCCTCGCCGCCTCCGCCCCTGCCTTTGCCGCCCCCGGTCTCGCCGACGGGCAGGGGTTCAGCGCGAAGTGTGCGCCGAACCCCTGTTTGAATGGAGTACCCCGATGACCGATGAACCCTTTGTCCGTATGATCCCGCTGTCGAAGCTTGTCCCCTCGCTTGCCAATGTGCGCAAGACCGGCCGCGATGTTGGCATTGAAGAGCTGGCTGCCTCGATTGCATCCCACGGCCTGTTGCAGAACCTGACCGTCCGGCCTGTGTTGAACGCTGCGGGAGCTGAGACTGGCAAGTTCGAGGTGGTGGCGGGAGGCCGCCGCCTTGCCGCATTGAAGCTGCTGGCAAAGCGCAAGGCAATTCTGAAGACGTACCCGGTGCCATGCGCATTCATGCCCGGCTTTTCCGGCGAGGAAGTGAGCTTGGCGGAAAACGTCTTCCAAGCCCCCATGCACCCCGCCGATCAGTATGAAGCCTTCGCGCGGCTCCATACGGAGCAAGGTTTGAGCGCGGAAGATATCGCCGCGCGCTTCGGCGTGACGCCCGCAGTGGTCAAGCAGCGTCTCCGCTTGGGCGCGGTCAGCCCCGTTCTCATGGATATCTACCGCGACGGCGAGATGACTCTTGAGCAGTTGATGGCCTTCACCATCACCGACGACCATGAGCTGCAAGAACGTGTCTGGCGGGAGCTGACCTGGAACAAGAGCAAGGAGATGATCCGGCGCTTGCTCACCGAGGGCCATGTGGAGTGCACCGACCGCCGCGTGCGCTTCATTGGCGTCGAGGAGTATGAAGCCGCCGGCGGTCATATCGTCCGCGATCTCTTCGATGCCGAGCACGAGGGGTATTGCGACAGCCCCGACCTCTTGAACCGGCTGGTTGCCGAAAAGCTGGAGCGCGAGGCCGATGCCGTGCGTGCCGAAGGGTGGAAATGGGTGATCGTCACGCCCGACTTCCACTATGCCCTGGCTTCCGGCATGCGCCGTATCTATCCCGAGGCAGTGCCGCTCTCCGAAGACGACCAAGCAAAGCTCGATGCGCTTGAAAGCGAACATGAAGCGCTTTCTGTGCGGTATGCGGACGAGAACCTTACCGAAGAGGTGGCGGCGCAATTCGAGCGGCTGGAAACTGAGATCGAGGCTATGCGGCAGGAGCGCTACCGTCCCGAGGACGTTGCGATCTGCGGGGCGTTCGTCTCCTTGAGTACCACGGGCGGGCTTCGCGTTGAGCGCGGTTTCCTCCGCCCCGACGATGAGCCGACCAAGCAGGTGCGTGAAAGTCAAACGGTGCCCGAGAAATACGCCGATCCGGGCGAAACCATCGGCACCGAGCACGACGATGGCAGCGGCGAAGATACGGCTTCGCTTTCAGATCGCTTGGTAACGACCTTGACCGCGCATCGTACCGCCGCGTTGCGCGATTGTCTTGCGCAAAGTCCCCAGGTTGCGCTCATTGCCCTGTTGCACGCGCTGTGTGCGCGCACCTTCTACAATGCGCCTCACGCCTCGTGCCTCGCCATCGAGCTTTCATCCGAAACGCTGGAAATGATCGAGAGCCCAGCTATCGATTCCTGTGCAGCCCGAACCGGAACGTGGGCACAGCGCTTGCCCCGCGATGTTGCGGATCTTTGGAACTATCTATCCAAACTCGGCAATGATGAATTGCTGAACTTGCTTGCGGTGTGCATCGCTCCTTCAGTCAACGCGAGGAAGCAGCCGTGGGAGCAAAGCGGTGAACGGCAGAGGACGGCGGATATCCTTGCCGCCGCCCTGGCGCTGGATATGACGCAGTTCTGGTCGCCCACCGTCGAAACGTACTTCGGCTCAGTCACCAAGGCGCACATCCTTGAAGTAGTGCGCGAGGGTGTCTCTGAAGAAGCCGCCGAAAGAATTTCCGGCATGAAAAAGGAGCCGATGGCCAAGGCGGCGGAAAAACTGCTGAAAGGTAGCACCTGGCTGCCCGCGCTGCTGCGCACGCCGGAGATTGCGCGCGACAGCGCAGCCCCCGTCTATGCGGTGGCGGCCGAATGACAATCCGAGCCGGGGCAAGATATGCCCCGGCTTTCCTTCCGGCACGTTCCCCCGTCTTTGTTCACGCGAGGTCGAGCGTATCATTCCCTTCAGATCACCGGCAACGCGCGAACGCAGAGGTCCGGCTTCCATCCGAGAAGCCGGGCTCCTGCGCTTGCGCGCAGGGTGCGCATGGAAGCGCGCGTTGAAATGCCACTGAAGGAGTATGACAATGGCGCAGGACCAAAAACCCATGTACCGCGTCTATACGGTGATACGGCGCGGAAGGAACGATCCGTTTTGGTTGAACATCGGTGTCGCCTTCTACCATCGCGACGGGCAGGGCCTCAACATCATGTTGCAGGCCATGCCGCTCGATGACCGCCTCGTGTTGCGGCGGTATGAGGAGGAGCCACCGAAGGAAACCAATGGTGTTGTGCCATCCGGCACTGAGCCGGAAGCACAGCAGGAAGGGTGATATTTCTTCACCTGGGCCGGTCACGTGACCGGCCTTACCTTTGTGTTGCCTTCCCTTGCGCGCACAACCGCTCGCTTGATAGTAGGGTTGTTTGGTGGAGGAAGTTTTATAACGATTTCGAAAGGCACAGCATTCTTTTTGTCACAAGCAAATTGTCGGTTTATAGATACTCCATCCCGATGGTTAGTTTCGAACTTGACATAATCTGTTACTGGTAAGTATCCATATACTATTAATTGCTCCTGCGTGCCCACGATTGTATCTACGATATTCAGTACTATCTCGCGTTTTTTGCTAAAACACAAGTTCACCAGACTATTAGCCGCCATTTCTGCGAAAGCCTTTACGCCACCCAAATCGGGCAAACTGCGGGCAAATAATTCGTCGGAGTTGCTGGACGCGAGCGATGCAGCCTGTTTTTCCAGTGCCGCAACACGCTGCCTTATCGGGGCTACAAGCTCCTGTAACTTCTCCATTTGCAGGAGCCCAGCTCCGTAAGCTTTCGCATAGCGCGTCTCCTCGTCGCTCAGCTTCTCCATCTCAAGCTTGAGCGCCTTTTCGTCGACCGAGCTTGCCGGTTTAGCCCCAAGCTTGGCCTGCCACTGCCACACTTGTTTCAGCATCAGATCGGGAGAACTCATTAAACCAGCCAAGGTATCCCACACCAACTGATCGGCTACGCGCGCATTGATCCCGCGCTCGTGGCAGGCGCGAGGCAGAGGGAAACTCACCAGACGGTCTATGCAGCGGTAATACAGATGCTTACCACGTAGCGCTCCTTCACCGCCTCGCGCTTTGCCGCATACGCAACGGATTTTTCCTGCGAGCAGGTACTCATTTTTGGTGTTCCTGATTGAGAATACGCGATTTTTTACGAGCTGCTCCTGAACTCGCTCGAATAGATCGCTATCGATGAGCGGCGGCGTCGGAATTTTAATCCATTCCTCTTCGGGGCGGATTTTTCGGCTCGTCTTCTTGATGCGTTTATAGGCTCCGGGTTTGAGTGGATTTTTGGGAACGGTTCCGACGCTTGCACCGTAATGCCCCTCGCCAATGTACGTTTTATTCTTCAAAAGAGTCGTGAGGGTGCTGGTGCTCCACACGCCTCGCCGACTTTTTCGAGGTAGAATATTCAACTCTTGCAGCCGCTTGACGATCTGCCTGATGCTCACGCCATCATCGCCAGCCCATGAGAATATCATGCGTGCTACTGGTGCCTCTGCTTCATCGACCTCATAATGGGTTTCGCAAAAATCCGGATCACCCTTCTTGCCTTGCCGACGAACAAGCGCGTAGCCGTATGGGGCCTCCGTTGCGATGATGTGCCCCTCTCGCGCTTTCCTCAGCTTCCCTAATCTTGTTCGTTCCGCGATCTTCGCACGCTCGTATTCGGCAAATAGCCCCTTCATACCGTACAACATACGATCTTCGATATTCTTCGGCGCGGGCGTGGTTACGAAAAGGACCTCCAAGCCGAGTTCTTCCAGTTCGTCCATTACAAGGGCCTGATAAGACCCTCTGCGAGCCAGGCGATCTGGATCGTAAGCCAGCACGCCGCCCCAGAGCTTCTTCTTGGCGTCAGTTCGAAGCCGATCCAACGAGGGGCGAGCTAAAATGTCTCCGCTCCATCCCTCATCAGTGTATTCTTGTGAGATCACGTAATGGTTATTCTTGGCAAAGTCGCGTATCGCCAGCAATTGCGTTTCGATTGTTTTTTCGTCTTCCTGCCGGGCGGTGGAAACGCGAGCGTATACCGCAATCAGTTTTGTTTGTTTCTCGGTAAACATACTCCTAAGCGTGCGATTATGCACAAGCTGATTCTTTATCGAATCCCGGAAGAGTCAACCTTGACAGCCATCTTGTCTCGTTGCCGCTTGCGCCATCCCTCCAGCACATGCCGGAACAGCACTTCATAAGCAGCTGCAACCTTGTGTGTGGATTGCTCGTCGTCCAAAGCTATGTATGTGACAGTTGGAATTTTTTTGCTCATGGTGAAGTTTGATGCTGGTCAGGTCCGCCCGACATCTGCCGGTGCTGAAAAATTAAGAAGGACCTGCATCGATGTTGCATGCGAGGAGCATTTAAAAATAGCCAGGGAATATTGCCTGTACTCTACTACACCCGTAAGGTGAGTTCGAAGATCAATGGAACGTATTGTTTTATATGTATCATTTACTACACTCGCCTCATACGCGGTCGGTCAATCTTTTTTAAAGTAAATTACCAACCTGCTGACAACCCAGATAAGGGCGCCATAAATGACAAAAGCGAGCCCTAATCGAGTGTTGTAAGCTGCCATCCCACTCACTGCTAGGTTTGGAATAAAAATAAGCAAACCAAAATAAAAAAGGAAGCCGCCCACAAGTACCATTAATTTCCAAAACCATCCTATGCGTCGGCGCCCAACTATTTCTATCCTTTGCGCAGGCTTGCTTAAACCAAGTGAATTAATAACTATTGCCGCTGTCACGGCACTCCCTACAGCTATAAGAAATTCTTTCATATTTGGCAGAATATTACCTCGACTGGGCTGATCGTACCACCCAGAATAAAATTAGAGTCCCGTTGAGTTACTTTTTCATGCCCCCAAATGTGCTAGTCGAAAGTACTGTTAAGCCGTCTTCTTAAGATCTGCCGGTGGCGCAGAACGTTGTTCTTCTCGCAATCCGATCTTGCTGATCGCCACGTTGTAACCATACGACGTTAGTCGCCGAACCGCATATCTCAAATTGAGCCTCGAAAAGAAGGGGAGATCAAGTTCATTACCCTTAGATTTACTAATGATGCCAAACACCACGGTATATTTCTTTCCCTCCTCAAAAGAAACCCCTAGTTCCTCTGCTACTCGCTTTCTAAAGCCCTGATCGCTCCGGAACAGCTCACCAGAAACCACACCTTGTGAGAATAGGTGGCTCAGCACTCCCGAGCCACCGTACCTCTTGATGTGTATCAAGGTACGTTCCCGATCATACACGTCGCAGAACTCAATGCTGCTTTTCCCGCCGCCATATGAGATGTTCTTGGCGTCGCACAGCACGAGTTGTTCGGCATCCAAGTTGGCAACCTCCCGATTGTACGCCGCTTCATTTTCATGACCGTAAAGAGGAAACGCGAATGAATGGCGTGGTACTCCTTGCACAAAGGCATTAACGTCCTTCACGAAGTCCTTAGTGACCCGATACCACTTGCCGCCGCTAAGGAGGAAAGCGTCCCCTACGGCATCGTCCATCTCACAATTGATGCACTTGTACGTTGTCCACCCATCTATCTGAATATCATTTTCTCCAAAACAGCAAATCTTCCTTTCGAGCGTATCGCGCGTAATATTATTTGGATCGCCCCTTCACCCCCGAACCGCAACAACGTCTTCAAGCGGCGGCGAAGAACACCTCGCTGGGTGTTTTGTAGCCGAGCGCCTTTCTGGGACGGGAGTTGAGTTTGTCCTCGACCCGTTGGACCTCGGCGGGAGTGAGGGTAGAGAAGTCCGAGCCTTTTGGGAAGTACTGACGCAGGAGGCCGTTGGTGTGTTCGTTCAGTCCCCGTTCCCAGGAATGATAAGGCTTGGCGAAGTAGATTTGAGCTTCCAGGCTTGCTGCGATGCTGGCGTGCCCGGCAAATTCCTTGCCGTTGTCGTAGGTGATGGTCTCGATTTTGTGAGCTATGGGAAGAAGTGAAGCATCGCAGGCGCTTCGGACAGAGGCTGAGCTTTTGTCCGGCAGGATGGCGAGCTTTGTGTATTTGGATTTGCGGTCCACATGGGTGAGGATCGCGCCCTTTTGGCCCCGGCCGATGACGGTATCGCCCTCCCAATCGCCGATGCGGCTTTTTTCCTGGGCGATGGCGGGGCGTTCAGAGATGTCCACGCGGCCAGGGATCAGGCCGCGCCCAGAGTTCTTGCCTTTGCGCTTGTTGTACTTCTTGCCGTTGTGGCGTAGGTAGCGCCAAAGACTTCCCCCGTTTCGCTTGTCCTTCCAGATGTGCTGGTAGATGCGTTCGGGGCTGACAAACTGCCGTTCTTCTTTCTTCAGCCAGCCGCTGATTTGCTCGGGGCTCCATTGTTCCTGCGTCAGTGTCCCCTCGATCTCGCGGATGAGGCTTGGCGTCATCTTACGCGGCACGCTCGATGCGGCGGTACGCCTGGCGGATGCTTTCTCCTGTGCTTGTTTGTAGCGATACCCCTTGCGGCCAGTATTGCGTTTGATCTCGTTTGTGATTGTCGAACGGTGCACGCCGATCTGCCGCGCAACCCCGGCTTTGGTGCAGCCGCTTTTCAAGAGCGCGTAAATCTGGCAGCGTTTGTCATAGGTCAGGTGATGATGGCCTTTGGGCATGTGTCCCCGGTGAGATGTGGTAGTCCCACGCGAGGATAGTCTTCACCTGACCACCGGCATACACAGCCTGGCTAAGGGTGGTGGATAAGGCAGGCGGCCTCAAGGGTGCTCGCTATGCTCCCACCGCCTCCGGCGGCTAGCCCTTGACCCCGCCTGCCTTATCCACCTCTCGCTCTGCCATGCCGTTTATGCCCGCTTGTTGCATTCCGGAATTGAAACGGCGGATCATTTAAGCAAGCGATGAAGTCAGAAAAGTCAAGATCGGGACGTACTTCGTGCCGGGTCGAAGAGCCATAACGAAACCCAACGACAACATTCCAATCCATGATATCGGGCGCAGCGAGCCAGCAGCGCTCAAATTTTCGCTTGGCGATGCAATCCACCAAGAGCCTGTCGAGCTCTTGGCGCTTTAATTTCTGCTTTACTTCTGTGATCTGATCGACCCAAGGAAAGTTCTCTTTGTAGGTCTTATCTTTGAACTTCGCGTAATACGCGCTGGTAAGGGCGGGCAAATCCTGGAGCTCTGCCCGCACCAGAACTTTGAGCGAGTTGGAACCTGCCAGCCTTTGCCCTAACGAAGATTCGGTGGGAGTCCCTGCGACTGCTTTGAGCATGTCGCGCTCGATATCGAGACCGAATGCCTGGGCGTCGATCTCGCGGCTTGCCTGCTCTCTCGTTTGCTTCGAAATCGCATCGATAGTCTTTTTGTCTATGCTCTTGATAGCGTCCGGCTTTATGGAATTCAGGACAACCAAGAGTCCAAAGCGTTCCTCGAAACTATCCGGCTTTAAAATGAAGCGACCGGTGCCGAAGGTCACCGCAAAGGTCCTCCCTTCGATGTCCAAAAGTAACGCAGCACCTGGTATTGCAGCCTCCCCGAACTCGGCAGCGTCTATACCCAACGCAACAAAGTGCTTGCTCCAGCGTGGCGGGTTAGCGAATTTTTTATCGATGTATAGCCGGCCAACACATTCTCCAATCTGGACATCCCGCCGCGTGTCAGCGAACCTATTCTCGATAGGATCGCCGTCGCTTTTCAGCTTAAGGAGATGTAAAGTGAAATTTGCAGTTTGTTTGTTAGGCATGGGACTGTCCGATCTATGCGGCGCTTGGAAAAATTCTAATAGATATACCCAGGATACATCAAATTTTCGTTAAAGGAAAAAGTGTTTATCGGCCTGTGCACCTATAACCGTCTATCAGTTGTAGCTGTTGCGTTCTGCCACGACTATGGCCGACCCACCGATCCCACTTCTGCCTTCTTATGATGAGCGCGAAAGAGCGGCTACGGTGCAAGATAGCAGTCGCTACGATCAAACTCACGCTGGGGCATTGATGCCGCGCACGATCTTCTTGATAACGACAAAAGTGTTTCGGCGCCCCGTATCGGGACGAACCTTGAACTTTTGCGCAGCAAATTATTGAATTCGCGGATAAATTTCTTGTACGTCTGGAAGTCGGTGAGGGATGGCCAAACCAGTCGCACAACGGCGCCGCATAACATACTTATGCCTTCATGATAATTATAAAGGGCACTTCAAGAAGGCTGGGAAACTTGCCAAAGGATTGAATGCATCCAATCAAATTCCTAACTTTTGCCTCTGAACCTACGGATGTGATACTGGCAACCGAACTCTCGCCTGCCGCTGAAGCAGCAGCATCGACGATACCGTTAGGAATGGAACATGCGAATTCTTTTCTGCAACGATGCCCGCGGCGACCCAGATTTACACCTTCAAGAGATTGTGGAACGCAAAGGTATCGGACATCCAGATACCCTAGCTGATCTCGCTGCCGAAACATTTTCTAATATCTATTCTCAATTCGGGCTGTCGCAGTTCGGGGCGGTCCCCAATCACTGGGTGGATAAGGTAGTTCTCGCAGGTGGTACGGCGGACCTATCCTTCGGCGCCTCACGGATTACTAGACCCATTACGGCGTATCTCTTTGGGAAGGTTACCGAAAAGGTCGGCAGCGATGTAATTCCTGTTCAGAAGCTATGGAGGTCAGCTATTCTCCATGTGTTTCGCTCAATCTTTGGCGACCACGGCCAGAAGGCTCAAATTAATTTCGAAGTCGATACCAACACCGGAGTCGGACTCGATCACGATAATACCTTCTATCATCCGCTAGCCAAACAGCTGTTACCCGGCATTGATGACGATTTGCTTGCAAATGACACCGTATACTGCCATGCAGTTGCGGGATGGAGCGTTCTCGAACAACTGATCATAAATCTTGAGAACTACATCAACTCCCCGCAGTTTAAAACTCAGTTCCCTGAAACTGGATGGGATGTGAAATTACTCGGCGTACGAACTGACAGAGAAATCTCCTTGACCATTTGTATCCCCTTCATTGCTTCTTCCGTTGCATCTGCAAACACATATCGCACATTGAAGGGGCGAATAATAGATCACTTGCTTTCTCACCCCAACCTTAGCGATATTCGTGCAGCAGGCTATAAAGTCGTATTATTAATTAATACTAAGGACACCGATAATTCATTTTTTTTGACAAGCTTTGGCACCGCCCTTGATAAAGGTGATTATGGTGCCGTTGGTAGAGCCAATCGATGCAATGGTGTAATGTCGGCAAACAGGGTTTCTAGCTTTGAGGCAATTCACGGCAAAAATCCCCTTCACCATGCCGGAAAGATCTACACTATTCTGGCTCACAACATGGCCATTTTGCTTCACCAAAAGTATGCTGCGCACGTCGGTGCGACAATTACGACATCAAACGGTCGCCCGATTCGGGATCCAGAACTCATCCATTTCACCTTTGCAAACGGTGATGAGCATGACCACAACGTCCTGACGGACGTGGTGAACCTCCATTTGGCCGCCATTCCAGCTCTATCCCGTCGGATCATCAATAGCGACGTGTTAGCCCGGCATCGCTCGCCGACCCTGCCCGTCTGACCTTCGAGTTTTTGATGTTCCCATCCGATGTAGAACTTGAGTTTGATTGGCACCTAACTAATAGGTGCAACTTCAGATGCACCTATTGTCATCCTCAAATTGCAAATGTACTAGACACGCGCGTGGGAATTGAACCGCCAATCTCGCTCATTGTAGATAGATACGACCAGATTAATAAAACCTGCGGCATTCACATGTCTGGGGGAGAACCTTTACTATTTCCTAACTTTGTCGATCTGTGCGTAGAGCTTACAAAGCGGCACTATATTAGCATTAACTCGAATCTTTCCCTCGATACGATCGCAAACTTTGCCAGCATGGTGAAGCCGTCCAAGGTAGCAATGATAACTGCCGCCCTGCATGTAGAAGAGCGCATCGCCAGCAATCATTCCGTTGCGGATTTCATTCGCCGTGTGCTTCTACTGCAGCACATGGGCTTTGCCGTGGAGGTCGTGTGCATCGGCTATCCGTCATCGCTATCACGACTTAAAGAGGACATCTCTCAATTACTTGGAGCCGGCATCAAAAGGGTATACGCTAAGGTCTTTAAGGGCGTCTTCAAAAGAAAGCGTTATCCAGAGGCTTATGAAAAGCAGGAAAAGGACCTGCTAGAGCAGCTCAGCGGACCCTACCGCTTTAACACCCAATATCTACTGGGTGATGTTCACTTCTGGGGACTTATGTGCTCCTCAGGCTACAACTCCTTCAAAGTGGCCGTAGATGGCAACGTCTTTCGCTGCGCCTCGGTTAAGGGTTCCTATGGCAACTTGTATGATGGAACGTTCTTTCCAGATGCACGAGCTACTCCATGCAACGCGCGCCGTGCTTTAGCTATTTCGCAGTGCCACAGATTTCTCTGCAACACTGCATCTCAGCAAGGAGGAGAATCCTCAAATGTGGCATAGAGTTGTCGATCCATGATCAGTGAATTGGCCGCTGGGTGAAGTAGAAACGCCATGTTTTTACCTGACGCAATGGCTTTTCGAATGAAACTTGAGGAAATGTGAAGGGTGATCTCGGCCTTAACGTATGACACATTTGCGTGCTCAACTCGCCGCTCGCTGGTGGTGTCTACCCGTGGGAAAACAAGTATTCTGTTTTCGTTCAAGAAATCCACCGGTTCTCGCCATCCCCTTAAAGTCATGGCATTGTCGGAGCCCATCAGAATTGTAAACTTCGTCCCGGGATTTGCAGCCTTTAGCTCCTGAAGCATGTCAGAATTGTTCGTTGGTTTTGGCAGGTCAAACTGGAACTCGGTAGCGCAGAACCTAGGATCGTCAGCAATGGACCGTCGAACCAACTCCAATCTAATTCGTTCGCTCAATAACGTCTTAAAAGGATTATCTGGGCTTGTGATAAACCACACTTCTCTGAGCGAGCAGAACTCAAGACAATAATGCGCGACAATCAGGTGCCCAAGATGAATGGGGTTGAACGAACCGAAGAACAGACCGATCGACATGACTTGCCTATTGCGAAAGCACGACGAAAATACCTAAAATTTTTGATCAGCAACAGCTGTCATTTGAGATGCAGTTTTTGCCACAACGAGTTTCAGGGCCATAGCTCCGGCGTATCTACGGATCGATCTCGGGTCTTTGACCCAACTTATCTCAAGCATCTATTTCAAGTCTACCCTCTTCACGGAGTCAAGTTTTCAGGGGGAGAGCCCCTGCTGAAGCCTGGCCAAATAGCAACTATTCAATCGATGCGTGGTTCGCTCTCAGCGGCCAGCGACATACTAATTAGCAGCCTAGCTTTGCGTTGCCAACCCCATCTAATATCAATAATCGAACGCGGTTTATCGGAGGTGCGAGTAAATGTGCCGAGGCTGAGCGACAGCGGGTATGAGGCAATCGTTCAAAGAAGCGCTCATTTCCTGCATATGGCGCTTGATAATACCGAGTTTGTCGCCGGCAAGGGCACAAGTACGGCTTTTCACTCCGTCATATCGCTAACTTGCCCTCAAATTATAAACGATCACATCGCCGAATATGTTGAGCGCTCCAAAGCCCTTGGCTTTGTCCACCGCGTGGTATTCATTATAGACGATTGGCTTGAAGAGAAGCACAATGTTTTTGGGGTTGCAATTTCCGCTTTGCAGCAAATGGTTGGCTGCTCACCTGTATTTTTTGGTTCCCGTATTTGCTACGTAGATTGGTCTGGCATGTCTATTAGCATAATGCGCTGCTCGGACTGGAACGAATCACCAAATCTTGAAGACGATATGTATATAATTCCTCCTGGCACGCAATTAAAGCAATTCTTGCGCGGAACAGCATACTGATACACAATCACGTCTTAACGGTATTGTCCTGGCGCGCAAAAAGGAGGCGACCGAATTTGATAATTGCAGAATGATATGTCATAATATAAAGGTATATGAAAAATACTGTACCCAGAAAATGGGAAGGAGTAGCTTATGTCCCATTCCGATGTATTGAAGATGAGTGTGAATTCTTTCTACAGAAGCGTGATGCTCATGCACCAGTAGACAGCCTGAAGTTCGGCATGTTTGGGGGAAAGCTTGAGCCTGGCGAAACTCCGCAAGACGCATTGTTTAGGGAAGTCAAAGAAGAGCTCACATACACGCCTAGAAAGCCCCATTTTTTTAGCAGATACGAAACAGCAGGCGGGCTTTGTCATGTTTTCGTCGAGCGGGTGCCCAAAGATTTTGAGATGTACGTCGACGTTCGCGAGGGCGAATATGGAGAATTCTTAAGTCGTGGAAATGTTGAGGACTCGCCAGACGTCGCGTTAGTAACTCACCTTGTTGTCCACGAGCTATCTCAACGTTTGATGCAATACGACTGAGCCTCGTTGACCTTTGAACGATAACCTTCAATATTCAAACTCGGGCACGCCCGCCGAAGCAAGGAGTTCATACAATGTGCTCACGGCCCGGCGCCTGCCCCGCTTGCTGCAATAGGTGAAGACAACACTGCGTCGTAAGCGGTGCTCCGAGGCCCTTTTGGTTCGCGTAGCGGCGTGGCGCAGGATCGGTTACGAACCTGCCCATGAAGCGGACAGTGCACCTTTCTGACGACAGAACTGACGACCCAAAGGCGTTTTCTCCACGGCGCATGGAGGTGTACACCGGCAGCCAGGAGCGGCGGCGCTGGTCTGATGAGACGAAGGCCCGCATCGTGGTGGAGAGTTTCACGCCGGGCACGGTGGTAACGCAGCTTGCGCAGCGTCATGGATGCCGCCCGCAGCAGGTTCACGATTGGCGGCGGCTCGCACGGACGGGCAAGCTGGCGCTGCCTGCTCCCGCCGCAGGCGAGGCCATTCCGGCGTTTGTGCCGCTCCTGCCGGATCATTCCGCAGCTGTGCCCGCGAGCTCCAGTAGCGGTCGTGGCTCAGGTTTCCATTGTGGTGGAGATCGCGGATGCCACCGTGCGCGTGAGCGGCCGCCCCGGTGCGGAAACGCTTCTCGATGTGTTCTCTGCCCTGCGGCGGAGCCGCCGATGCTGACGCCGCCGCCAGGGTTGAGGGTGCTGGTCGCGACCGCGCCGATTGATTTCCGTAAAGGTGCAGACGGCTTAGCCGCGCTGGCCCAGGAGGTGCTCAAGCAAGACCCGCTTTCTGGCGTTGCCCTGGTGTTCCGGGCCAAGCGTGCGGACCGGGTCAAAATCCTCGTCTGGGATGGCAGCGGGCTGGTGCTTTATTGGAAGCGGCTTGAGAACGGCGCCTTCAAATGGCCGCCGGTGACTGACGGCGTCATGCGGATGAACGCTGCCCAGCTCGCGGCACTTCTGTCCGGGATGGACTGGACGCGCATGCATGCGCCGCGCACCCGGCGGCCGAAAGCGGTGGTCTGAATGTCCTCAGCGCTCAGATTGAAGATTGCGGGAAGCGCGAAGCATGGCATGATCGCCGCCATCTTAGCGGCGCACTACCGCACGCCGTGCTACATGAGCGCCATGACAGAAACGGCATCCAGCCCAGGCGATCCCGCGCCGCAAGGCCTTCCCACCGATTTGGAAGGCTTGCGTGCTTTTGTGCGGGAGCTGATCGCGGAGCGCGATGCCGCCATGGCCCGCTGTGAGAAGCTTGAGCATTTGCTGCGCGTAGCCCGCAATGCCCAGTACGGACGCTCGTCCGAAAAGCTCAATCCGGATCAGCTTGAGCTGACACTTGAGGATGTTGAGCAGGCGGTTGCCGGGATCGAGGCCCAGGAAAATAAAGCGAGCCCCGCCAAGAGCCGCGAACGCGCCGCCAAGAGGCGCGCCAATCGCGGCGCGCTGCCGGAGCACCTGCCGCGCATCGTCGAGACGATCGCTCCCGAAAGCACGGTTTGCCCGTGCTGCGGCGGTGCCATGCACGAGATCGGCGCCGATGAGAGCCAGCGCCTCGATATCGTGCCCGCCCAGTACCGGGTGATCGTGACGCGGCGGCTGAAGTTCGCCTGCGGGGCGTGCCCAGGCAGTCTGGCACAGGCTCCGGCGCCGGAGCGGCTGATCAAGGGCGGCCTGCCAACCGAACGGCTCGTCGCTCATGTGCTGGCCGCCAAGTATCAGTGGCATCTGCCGCTTTACCGGCAGGCGCAGATGATGACCACGCAAGGGATCACGCTCGACCGCTCGACGCTCGCCTTTTGGGTGGGCTATGCCGCCGCCGAGCTTGCTCCCGTCTACGGGCGTCTCAAGGCATGTCTCTTATCCTCCGCCAAGATCGATGTGGACGAGACGCCGGCGCCCGTGCTGGATCCAGGAAGGGGACGGACCAAGACCGGATACTTCTGGGCGATTGCCCGCGACGGCCGGCCCTGGCAAGGCCCAGAGCCGCCAGGCGTTGCCTACACATACGCGCCAGGCCGCGGCGCGGTGCATGCGCTGAAGCTGCTCGACAACTATGCCGGCATCGTGCAATGCGACGGCTATGCGGCCTACAAAACGCTGACAAATCCCGAGCGCAAGAACAACTGCGCGGACAACATCACGCTGGCCTTCTGCTGGTCGCACCTGCGCCGCCGTTTCGTGGAGATCGAACGCACCAGCCCCGCACCCGCGGCGAAGGAGACGTTGGTCCGCATCGGCCAGCTTTACACCATCGAGCGCAGCTTGCGCGGACGGACCGCGGAAGAGCGCCGCCAGGGCCGGCAAGCGCATGCGAAGCCGCTTGTGACCGCGCTCAAAACCTGGTTCGAGGAGCGTCTGAAAACCCTCTCGGCCAAGAGCCCAACCGCCGAGGCGATCCGCTACGGCCTCAACCATTGGGACGGGCTGATCCGCTACCTCGACGATGGCCGCATCGAACTCGACACCAATGCCGTGGAGCGCGCGATGCGCCCCATCGCGCTCAACCGGAAGAACGCCCTGTTCGCCGGCTGCGACGAGGGCGCGGAGGCTTGGGCTTGCGTGGCTTCGCTCATCGAGACCTGCCGCCTCAATGGCGTAGACCCCGAAGCCTATCTCGCCGATGTGCTGGAAAAGCTTGTGAACGGCTGGGCAGCCGCGCGCATCGATGAACTCTTGCCCTGGTCGCAGGCCTACGCCAAGCCCGCCATCGCCGCCGAAATCAAAATCGCGGCTTAATCCGCGTCAAGCCCCAATCAGCAAGGGTGCCGGAGCACCGCTTACACTGCGTCACGGGAGGCCGGAATATAGATCATCTGAATCTTCTGACGATCGACCGAGGAAAATTCGGAGCATTGATCTTCCCGAAAGACCTGATCCAGGGTCCGTATCGCACGCGTCTTGACCTCAATATTCCCGTCGATCGAACCGTCGTCGGACCAGGTTGCTTCCAAACGAAGGCGACACTTTAATTCCCCGCCTTCTTCAGCAGCCATGTGATGAAAGAAGGCGGGGACAGCCGTACCGTCGGCCAGCTGGTTTTGCGTCAGTTCTGGGAAGGTGAGAACGACTTCGATGCTCAATGTTCGCCGGGATGCCGCCACACCTTCGTTAGCCGGTACATGAAAATCTTGGCGGCGCACGCGTCTTTGATCGGCCAAAACCCCAAAAATTCTCAGCAATGCCTGCATTACCGCGGTCTTGCCGCTTCCATTCGAGCCTACGAACGTCGTGAGGCCTGGCCCGAGCCAGATCGTGTGCGGCTCTGGGCCGAAACATCGAAAATTTGTCAATATTAGGCGTTCAATATACATAGCTGTTGCCTCCGAAGACCGCACACATGCGGCCCTCGGTAATTCAGGTTGTTGCTGGACTTGCGGATGTTGGACGCGACACAACTAAACCGACGGCCCGACAGAAGTATACCCGCAATCGGACTTGCTTTCAAACAACGGCAACGGTGCCTATCCAGCTGGGAAATGCGCCTGCCGATACAAAATCCTTTCAGGAGCGAGAAGTCCCCTCTGTGGAAGCGGTGGCCTTCTGATACGTCGCTGAAAACACCCATTCGCTGAGCCAACGGCGAAAGTCAGGCATTGTCCTGGAACTGACTGAAGAGCTGCGTGTCGTCGTTCAACACGGCCGTCATCACGCGCTCAAGCGCTTTGCCGTGCTCGACCTTGGCGTTTTCCTTGTCGGAGTTCTGCATGGCGTTTTGATACGCCTTGTCCGCCGCCACTTTGGCCGGAATTTCCTCCGTGATCATGCGGCGAACGCGATCGCCATCCGCCCAGTCGATATTTCCGAATTGCTCGTTGAAGACCTTGAGGATGTTCGAAAGCCTATCGATCTCGGGCTCCGGCTTTACCGCCGGCGCCGTCCATCGGCACCGGATCGATCTCGGCCGTCCTGATCCGGAAGCTGGATGCGCACCGCCGCCTTCTTCTCGACGCGGTAGCTGTCCATGTCGATGGCTTCGAGAATGCCTTTCGACAGGTCTTCCTCTTTCGGCGCCGGCAGCTTCGGGACAAGAAAGTTGAGGAAGATCGACAGCTTCTCCCAATCCGCATTGGTGAACGGCAGGATCGCCGACAGGAAGCCATAGGCGCGAACGAACGCCTTCGCCTTGCCCTTGAACCGTACCTGTCCGTCCTCGTCGAGCTGCTCGTTGTAGACCGCTACGCAGGCGTCGAGGATCGGGTCGAGCTGATCGCGATCGGCCCCTCTGAGGTATTTGGCGACCAGATCATCGATCTGCTGCTTGGCTATACACCTGAGCGGCATCCAGATCAGTCTTGAGATCATGGAGCTTGTTCGGGTCGGTCTCCTGGCTCAGGATGGTCGTGCGGTAATAGGGCTCAAACGCCTTCTGGATCGCGTCGACGTCGTTCTGGAAATCGAGGACGAACGTGTCGTGCTTTTTCGGATGCGCACGGTTGAGGCGCGAAAGCGTCTGCACGGCTTTGACGCCCGAGAGCATCTTGTCGACGTACATCGTGTGCAGCAGCGGCTCGTCGTAGCCGGTCTGGAATTTGTCGGCGCAGATGAGAAAACGATACGGGTCTTCCTGGAATTCGATCGGCGATCTCGCGCGAAGGAAAGCCGTTGAGCGACGCTTCGGTCACCTTCTGGCCGTTGTATTCAGGCTCGCCGGAGAATGCGACGATCGCCTGGTAGGGGCTCTTGCGTTCCTTCAGGTATTCGCGCATCGCATGGAAATACTGGATCGCCCGCTCGATACTGCCGGTGACCACCATCGCGCGCGCTTGCCCGCCAATTTTGTTGAGCGCGATCACCTGCTCATGAAAATGATCGACCATGATCTCGGCCTTGAGCCGGATCGCATGGTCGTGGCTCTCGACGTACCGTCGCAGCTTCTTCTTGGCGCGCTTGCTGTCGAACTCCGGGATCGTCCTCGATCGTCTTCACGAGCTTGTAGTAGCTATTGACGGGCGTGTAACTCTTGAGCACGTCGCAGATGAAGCCTTCGTCAATCGCCTGCTTCATCGTGTAGCTATGGAAGGGCCGGAACTTCCTCTCGGTGCCCTCGTAGATACGGCGTGCCGAACATCTCCAGCGTCTTGTTCTTCGGCGTGGCCGTGAAGGCGAAGTAGCTGGCGTTCGGCAGCAGCTTCTTCGCTTCCATGATCGCGATTGATTTCGTCCTCGATCGTCTCGTCGTCCTCTTCCTCTCCCTTCTGCGAAAGCGCCGTGCTCACGGCCGCGGCGGTCCTGCCGCCCTGGCTTGAGTGCGCCTCGTCAATGATGAGCGCGAATGAGCGGCTGCGATGCTCGCTGCCGATCTCATCGAGGATGAACGGGAACTTCTGCACCGTCGAGATGACGATCTTTTTGCCCTGCTCGATGAAGCGGCGCAAATCCCCCGAATGATCCGCATGGCCCACCGTCGCGCCGACGTGGTCGAATTGCTTGATCGTGTCCTTGATTTGATCGTCGAGGATCGTGCGGTCGGTGACGACGATGATCGTGTCGAACACCTCGCCTTCGTCCCTTCTTGACGCCGGTGAGCTGGTGCGCGAGCCAGGCGATCGAGTTTGATTTTCCGCTGCCGGCCGAGTGCTCGATGAGATAGCGGTTCCCGACGCCGTGCTCGCTCGCATGCGCGAGGAGCTTCCGCACGACATCGAGTTGATGGTAGCGCGGGAAAATCTGCTTCTTCGTGACCTGCCCGGTTTTCTTGTTCTTCTCCTCGACGATCTGGGCGTAGTTCTCGATGATGTCGGTGAGCCCGATCTTGGTGAGAATTTCCTTCCAAAGGTAATCGGTCTTCAGGCCATCCGGGTTCGGTGGATTCCCCGCCCCGTCGTTCCATCCCTTGTTGAACGGCAGGAACCATTTGCCCTTAAGGTCGGTGCAAAACCGGACTTCGGCATCGTCGACGGCGAAATGCGCCATGCAGCGGCCAAATTGGAAGATGCAGCTCGCGCGGATCGCGATCCTCTTGTACTGCTCGATGGCGTCGGCGACGGTCTGCTTCGTGAGACTGTTCTTGAGCTCGAAGGTCGCGATCGGAAGCCCGTTGATGAAGAGCCCCAAATCGAGCGCGTTCTTGTCGTCGCTCAGGCTGTAACGGAGCTGGCGAGTGACGCTGAAGCGGTTTTGCGCAAAGCGCTCCGCGGCCTTGTCGTTTCCCTGCGACGGCGTTCCATAGAAGAGGTCGACGTCATGCTGCCCGTGCTTGATGCCCTTGCGCAGCACGTCGATGACGCCGCGCTTGGTGATCTCACCTTGGAGACGAGCGAGGAATTTCTGGCGCGTCGGGGCTGTCGTTCTCAAGGTCGAGCGCTTCGACGAGTTTGGGCTGCGTCTGCTGCAATGAACTCGCGCAGCTGCACGAGATCGACCGCATAGGAGCGGTCATAGTCGCCAGGATTTCCAGCGATCCAGCCCGTCGACGTCATGTCGTCGACGATAAGCTTCTCAATGCCTTTTTCGCTGGTATCGGTTTTCATGCTGCTTCGGCGACCTCGTCCAATTCATCCTCGGTCGCAGAATCATCCTGCAACACATCTTCGACTTCGTCCAATGGCTCAGCCTCGGGCGCCAGATCGGGCAGTTTTGCAGCCGCTTCGCGGACGTCGAGCTTGCCGGTGACAACGTCGGCAACTAGGCGCGTGCGGTATTCTTGAACAAGAGCTATTTCGCGTTCAACGCGCCTCTGCATCCGCACGATGCCATCGACTTCCCTCTCTACTCTCTCGCGCAGCGCTATTTGTTCATCCAGAGGCGGAAGCGGAATTCGTAGGCGCGAGACGATATCGCAGTTTAGTGCTTCCTGATTTCCACCGCGACCAAGTTCCCGCACATTTTTGTAAAATGCTGTAAGTATATGCTGTAAATAGCGCCCATCAACCTCACGACCCGGCACTATCGCTGCCAGATTTTGGTTGATGCAAGCGTCAATATTTAGCCAAGCAGACATTCCCCTTGTCTTGCCCTGGCCAACAAGACCGAGAATGACTGAGCCGCGCGGAACAATCGAGACGGAGGATTCTTTATATGCACGCTCGGTAATCAACTGCGATGGTGTTTCAACAACATAATCATTGACTTTGCCGCTTGAGAGCCACGGTATCGTACCTCCGTCCCAATATGCGGAATGCATACGGCTCGGTGTCGTACCGTTAAACACCCGAGCGATTTGACCAAGTTTTCGCATATGCCAACTCGTTGGGATGTCGCCAACCCACTCCACACCGGACGCCTTCAGCTTCACATCGGGGTTGAGCCCGCGTATCACGGCGCGACGAACAATTGCTTGCTTCTGCTCGTTCAGCAGCCCGATCAGCTTCTTCTTCGCGCGAATGTAGCGTTTGATTTTTCGGTTGGCATGGTCGAGGTAACGGACGATGGCGACCTGCTCATCCTCGCTCGGAATCGGAACCGGAATTCGTTTCATTCCGTCAATAGACAAGTCCCATTGCCCGACGCGTACTCCGTCAGAGACTCGACCAAAGAACGCGACGTAGGGACGACTTCTAAAAAGGACGTGAGCAAAATCTTGGGTGATACCCTGGAGTTGGTAGACATAATAAGCCGGGCTCACAATCCCTTCCTGGGGTGCAATACCAAGAGAGCCTTGCCAAGCTTTCATTTTGTTAATGACAAGATCACCCTGTCGTACTACTTTGTAGTTCGACAAATCTTCTGGAATTACATTGTGGTTCTCGCCCTCAGCCATCGACGATCTGGGAATCACTCCTTTCTCTCGCACCACTGACAATAGAGGCAGATCAGGTCGTCTTCGTTCGCTTCGCGAGGAACTCATCGAGCCAAGGCTGCGCACTTCCCAACCCTGTGGTACCAGTCCAAGCCAGGACGAAGTGTCCTTGTAAGCTGGGTATGCCTTGAGATCGGCGGTCATACGGCACCGCCGATAATCTCAGCCAGCAGGCCGTCCGTCTCTTTCTCGATTGCCAAAATGTCTTTGCGGATATCCTCAAGTGAGCGCAGCGGCTGCGGTTTGTAGAAGTAGCGGTTGAAGCTGATCTCGTAGCCGATCTTGGTCGCATCCTCATCGACCCAGGCATCAGGCGCGTGCGGCAGCACTTCCCGTTCGATAAAGCCGTCAATGCCGCCCTCTTCGAGGAGCGGCACCTGCTCGCTGTCGCGCAGATCGGTGTCAGGCTCGTACTCAACGACGACCGGCTTGCCGTCGATGGTCGCTCCCATAGAGGCCATGGATTGGGTCGGCCTCGATTTTGCCCGCCTTGTGCATTCGCTTGATGACCGGCTCGGCGCTCTCGTCGCGCTCGGCAAGCGTATTCTGCACGAGCTTTGTCCGCTTCGCGGTGAGCTTCACGTTCCTGGCGTCAGCCAAGTCGGCGAGCTTTGCGCTGAAGACATTGAAATCGGTGTGCGGGCCACTGCCGAGCGTCTTGGCTGAGTTCGTCTACGAGATTGGCAAATCGGCTCCTCGCCAGCATCGGCGCAGGCCACGCGGAATGCCTTGCGCTTCGCATCGCTCAAATCGACCTTGAGCCGCAGCGGGCGCTCGACCGTCACCTTCCAGTAGCCGAAGGCCGCGTTGGGGAAGATCTTCGACTGCTCGGTCTCCTTGAAGGCGAGGAAGGTCGTCGCAGATGCGCTTGATGTCCTCGTCGGACAGCTCGCAGTTCTTCTTGCCGAGGTTCTTGCGCAGCGGCTTGAACCACTGGGTGGCGTCGATGAGCTGCACCTTGCCCTTGCGGTGCGCGGGCTTGCGGTTGGTCAGCACCCAGATGTAGGTGGCGATGCCGGTGTTGTAGAACATGTTGAGCGGCAGGGCGACGATGGCTTCGAGCCAGTCGTTCTCGATGATCCAGCGGCGGATGTTGCTCTCGCCCTGGCCGGCGTCGCCGGTGAAGAGCGACGAGCCGTTGTGGACCTCGGCGATGCGGCTGCCGAGCGTGGTGCCCGTGCTTCATCTTCGAGAGCATGTTGGCGAGGAAGAGCATCTGGCCGTCGCTGGAGCGGGTGACGAGCGAGTACTCGGGGTCGCCGGCGTGCTCGATGATGAAGCGCGGGTCGTTCATGCCCGTCCTTGCCGCCCATGCGCTCGAGGTCGCTCTTCCAGCTCTTGCCGTAGGGCGGATTGGAGAGCATGAAGTCGAACTCGCGGGCGCGGGAAGGCGTCGTTCGAGAGCGTCGAGTACTCGGGGCCGCCGACGATGTTGTCGGCCGCCTCGCCCTCGCCCTTGAGCAGCAGGTCGGCCTTGCAGATGGCGTAGGTCTCGGGGTTGATCTCCTGGCCGTAGAGGTGGGTCGCGACCTCCTTGCCGTGCTCGCGCGCGAGCTCGCTGCAAGCGTCTCCTCGGCGACGGTCAGCATGCCGCCGGTGCCGCAGGCGCCGTCGTAGAGCAGGTAGGTGCCGGACTCGATCTGGTCGGCGATGGGCAGGAAGATCGAGGTTCGCCATCAGCTTGACGGCGTCGCGCGGCGTCCAGTGCTCGCCGGCCTCCTCGTTGTTCTCCTCGTTGAAGCGTGCGGACCAGCTCCTCGAAGATCGTGCCCATCGCGTGGTTGTCGAGGCCCGGGTGCTTCACCGAGCCGTCGCCGTTCGAGAACCGGGTTGGGGCTGAGGTTGATCGACGGGTCGAGGAACTTCTCGATCAGCGTGCCGAGGGCGTCGGCCTTGGAGAGCCGTGGGATCTGGTTGCGGAACTCGAAGTTCTCGAGGATCTCCTGGACGTTGGGCGAGAAGCCGTCGAGGTAGGCCTCGAAGTCGGCCTTGAGCTGCTGCTGGCTGGCGCGGGACTTGCAGATCGCGCAGCGTGAACTGCGACGTGTTGTAGAAGGCCTGGCCGGCGGCCTGGCGCAGCGGCGGCGTCCTGGTTGGTGATCTCCGCCTTGTCGAGCGTCTCCTTCATGTCGAGCACGGCCTGCTTGGTCGGCTCCAGCACGGCATCCAGGCGGCGGAGACGGTCATCGGCAGGATCACGTCGCGGTACTTGCCGCGCACGTAGAGGTCGCGCAGGACGTCGTCGGCGATGCCCCAGATGAAGTTCGCGATCCACACGTAGTCGCCGTTCATCGCCGATTTTCCCCCATGCCCCGATGCTGTCTTTTCGGCTGCTGGTTCTGCCAAACTGCCTCTCTGCGTCCCGGCCTGCAACGTTTTTTGGCTTTTTTCCCACTTTGTTTCGATACCTTTCATGGTATGGACATAATACCATGTTGGTGCCTCCACCCCGAGCCAATCCGTTTTGCCCGCGGTAAATCACGGCTCGCTCTTGACCCTTTCCGAGAGACGAACCGCCCCCTCAACGCTTATACTTATAAGTCGCGATCAGAACCAGGTTAGCCGCCTTCAGGAATCCATGTGCTATGACGTCACTTTCCCCTGAAAGCCTTGATTGGGCCATAACACACCTATGGAAGTATGGGGACACCGATCTTTTCCCAATACCGTTTGAGTTCGGTCTTTTTAGAAAGCACTGGGCAACTGTGCGGCCCGAACTGGAAAGGATTGATATCGGTGCCCACCAATGGGGCTCTGCTCGTCAAATTATTGTTCAGAAAGATGAAGTCGCTTTTCGCCGCACCACACAATTTGATCCGCTTGACGCGATCCTGTTCGCTTCAATCATTTACGAAATAGGAAATTTTATCGAAAGACACCGTATTAAAAGATCCAAGAACGTCGTTTTCAGTTATCGTTTTTCGCCAACAAAAAAGGGCAGGCTATATAGGACCGAACGAGGGTGGCATCAGTTTTGGGAGAACTCAAAAACACTTGCTTCGGCACACGAATACGTTGTTGTTTCAGATATCACTGATTTTTATAACCAAATTTATCATCACGAGATTGAGAACCAACTTCAATCAGCTAAGGTTCAGGAGCCTTTCATTAAAGCGATTATGAATTTACTGCGGTCAGTAACGCAAAAAGTGTCCCGGGGTCTCCCTGTGGGGCCGCATCCCGTTCATCTTCTCGCCGAACTCGCATTAGTACCGGTAGATCGACGTATGCTTGATAGCAACTTCGGATATTGTCGATATGTTGATGACATTCATGTTTTTGTCCATACTCGGAAAGAAGCTCAAATCGCTCTCCAGGAACTCACTTATAGCGTCGATCTTTTTCAAAAACTAAGCCTAAACCGAGGCAAAACAAAAATATTGCGTGCCGAGGAATTTAGTGAATATGCCGAACGCATGCTGATAGATAATCCAATTAATGATTTCGAGAAAGAAATAATAGATGTTATTCGCGAGGCGTCAGATGATCCTTATGCTTATGTTAGCTTAAATTCTATACCAAGCGGATTCCTGGAAAAACTTGATGACGCACATATTGTAGCTGTCCTGGAGTCTTACATGGAACATACTGACATTGATTTTGTGAGGCTCCGATGGTTTCTTCGAAGGTTGGCTCAGGTTGGCGTGCCGGGCGGCGTCAGCTTCCTTGTCGATAACGCCGATGCGTTGGCACCAGCCTTATCTGAAATAGTGAGATACATCGCATCCACAAAGCTACGATACCACGGCGATTGGCCAGAGCTCGGTGGCAAGCTGCTAAATCTCCTCGACGACCCAATCGTAAAAACCAATGAATACATGCAGATGCTCATCGTCAGCGTCTTTGGAGCGGTCAATGAGCTCAACCACATTGGGGTACTGACAAGACAATTTGATAGCGTCGGCCCCTGGTGCCGGAGAGAAATAGTGCTCGCAGCGGCAAGCTCAGAGGCACTTTCATGGGTACGAAGTCAGAAAGAAAGATTTGCAGGCGCCGACGATTGGATGAGACGATCCATCCTCTTCGCAGCCCGCTGTCTACCTGCAGACGAGCGAAGGGTCTGGCTTCGGACGAGCAGTTCAATAGTGCGCGGAATTACAGAGAAAATGATTGCAAAGCACGTAACGTAAAATGCCCACAGCGGAGGACGCTCAATGGCCTCATTTCGACCGAGCAACACTAAGGTCGGCGGCTGACGGCTGCTGAAGTCAACTCATCCTCGCCCGCACCACACAGGCGACCACCATCGCGCCTTTTCAAGCCCGAACGATTTAATGTCCCCTTTTTTTGGGGATCAGAAAATCCCGCGGCTTTAGCAGGCAAGAGCCTTCAGCCGGCCTCCGGGCCGGAAGGCCGCGAAGCGGCCCGAAACCCCCAGCTTTGGGCTGGCGGCCGTTCATAATCGACGACCTCTTGCCCGCCCAAAATCCGCCGCCCGTCACATTCAGAACTGGGGCGGCCGCCGCCAGGATGCCCGACGCAGCCGCTCGAAATTCGCCGCCTCATCATCAAAAATTCGAGGCATCAACCTGGCCCTGCTATTTTATGAGGAAGTCTTCCTTCGTCTTCCCCTTCACGAGGAGCGGCTTCATCCAGCGCGGCGAGGGGCCTCTCCCGCTCCACTCTTCCCCATTAGGCCCGCGATATTTCGGGGGTTGTATGCCTCGTGGGTGCTTTGTCTCACGCTTGGCCGACTGCGGCGACAATCCAAACAGTTCATGAATGGACACACCGAGGGTCTGAGCGCTTTCGGCTACTTTCGCGCGTAGCACTTCAATTTCCCTGGTCTTGCGCGACTCTACCTCGCCATCAATCTCCTTTTTAATCTCCAGCAAATCGTCAAAGGAGTAGGCCGAAAAGTCTAGCTCTGGTACTTCGTGTTTGGCTTGGGGTTGTGGTGATCTAGCCATCGTTGTTTTCCTTTAGTGGAAGATTGGTTGCCGAAAGTGGCGCATGATACGCCACGCTGTTCATCGATCGAAAAAATGGGAACCCTGGTAACTCTTGTTGGGGCAACAGCTTGGGTACCACTAGGCTTTCTTCAAGCCGCGGCACAATAACCAATCGAACTTACATTAGATTTGTTAACTCAACCTTAGCAGTGACCATTACTGAATGCTGGAGAATGCATCAAAAGATGCGATCCAAAGGACAGTAAGGCCAGACGAAGATCGAAAACTAGTTCATCGCGTTCGCTGTCGAAGGGCATTCAGCATGTGCGCTATTTGTTCTCATGGAGTCAAGCGCAGTGAGCCCGCAATCAACTCATCTTCACCGCCGGGGTCTCGCCATCTTCACCGAAAATCTGATCGAGCATCCTTACCTCCTCAGCCGTCACGGTCTCTGTACGCGCCGGCAGAAGGGTGAAGAACGTGCCGTCGATGGCGTCGGCGCCGAGCCATTCCAGCGGCCCAAGCGCAATCTCACCTTTCCTTCGTCGAATGCGCCGCATCACGGCAAGCCTTTCCGTGCGCGTCACCCCGATCGCAAAGAGCGCTTCCTCGCCTTCTCTTGTTTTCTCAGGCCCGAGCCACGCTTCCATCCCGAGCACGAAGCCGGTTGCGAGCTTCCAGGCCATAAATCGGTTCATCAAATAGAGGAGCCGTTGGAGCTGCTCCGGCTTGTCGTGATCAAAACGCGTGAAGATGAGCCAGCTACCTTCCGGCCCCGTCACCAACCACGACGGAATCAGATCATGGCCGTCTTTCAGGATGTTCTCACACGAAGCCAAGTGCACGAGCATGATCGTTTTGAGTTCCATGGTGTTCGGCCTCCGAGAGCGGCGACGATATCACAAATCGCCATAGGCCGTTGAGCACTTGCAGTCCGGCACCTGACATCTCGAACAGGCATTCTGTTTATTTCAGCCGATACCGGATATTCACACCTTCAAGATGTATATACTACACACCGTGCTATCATGCAGGCATATGCATAAGTACCTATTGAAGCACTTATCAATATTCGCCCCGCTCGCTGCGTTCCTAGTCTACGGAATTGTTGTCACCTTCGCTTCCAGTTGGACCGGCCCGACTGCCGCGGCGCCGGGGAACAACGTTGCGGCTCCCCTCAATACGTCAGTTACCGCACAAGTCAAAAACGGCAACCTCTCCGTCAACGGCTTCTCCGCCTGGGGCAACGCACAAGTGTGTGGTGCTGGCTGTCTTCAGGGAGCCACGCTCTTCTTTTCATCGACGACTGATTCCACCGGCTACGGCATCAAAGACAACGGCGGAACGTTGCAGTTCAAGAACAGCGGAGGAAGCTGGACGAATCTCGGAAGCAGCCAGTGGACGACCTCCGGATCAAATATCTATTACAGCAGTGGGAATGTGGGGATTGGGACGACGGGGCCGGGGTATCCGCTGGATGTTGTTGGATTTACGCGATTCAATATGGGTAACGGCGGAGGACAGCTCACAATGTCAAGTAATTCCAACGATAATTCCATTTATTTTGAGGGTTACAATTCAGCCTTTTCCGACAACGCAAGTGCGATTTACATTACAGGGAAATGGACTGCCGATTTGCCGCTATTTCAAGTGAATGCAACGAACGCTCAGTTTGATGGCAATGTCACTGCGAATGGAACGGTCACGGGTGCGACGCCAACTGCAAGCACCAACCTCACGACCAAGGCGTACGTCGATGCCGCAGTCGGGTCTGCGGGGGGGTCGGGGGCACCGAGTAACTTCCAAGTATTTAAATCTAGCGGCACGTGGACGAAGCCGGGCTCGGGCTCAATGGCGTACGTGGCGTGTTGGGGAGGTGGGGGTGGTGGGGGTGGCTCTGGCAGCGGCTGTTCCTACGGCGGTAGCGGCGGAGGTGGCGGTAAAGCTTATGCGTGGTTTCAGCTTTCTTCTCTGAGCTCTTCAGTTGCTGTTACCATAGGAAATGGAGGAGGCACCAATGGCGCCGGGGGCAACACCACGTTCGGTTCTTATCTTACCGCGAATGGCGGAAATAACGGTACTGGCGGCTGCCTGGGTTATGGCGGTTATGGTGGCGGCGGCAGTGGTACGAACGTTGCTGTTTCTGCAGGTGGCACCGGTAGCAACTACAACTCCACTGGGAACACGCCGGGAGTAGGGGGAGGAAGCGATGGTGCCGCCGCTGGCGGTGTCCCGGGTGGTGGAGGCTATTCCGCCAGCTCCGGTGGTGCCGGCGAATGCATAGTCACGGTGTACTAGTCTTTTCATGGCTCTAACAAGGAAACTCTGGATTGCAATTGGTGTTTTCATCGCGCTTGCTGTTATCTTTACGGTATGGGGTATTGTTGCGCATGTAACATCCCTGTGTTCAGCCATCCATGTGCGTGTCGAAGGCGGCTCTATGTCGCCACGTATTGCTCCTGATCAGATCATCCAAGTCCGAGAGGGTCCTGCCCAGTGCCTAGCGGGCCTCAAGCATGGGGATGTCGTCTATTTCAATAGTGACAGCTCAAGGGCTCCACTTATCAAGGCAATCCGTGGGCTACCCGGCGACACGTTCGCGATGCGTGATGGCAACATCATCATCAACGGCGCGACGAGCACCAATAGTGCGGGTGAACCCTACCAGCTCTCGCCGCCCAAAGCGGCGATGATCGAGCTCTATGCAAATGATTACCACGGCGTCATTCCTCATGACTTCTTTCTTGTGATGGGCGAGAATCCGGCGGGCTCGATCGACAGCAGCCGCTTCGGCCTGGTCGCACGGCAAGCGATTATCGGCAAGCTTGTCAACTAGGACAAAAAGGGTCAGTCCCCATACCCTTTCAATTTTCCCGTATATTTCACTTCATCGCGCTATGCCCCGAGCAAAACTTTGGAGTTTGGCATATTTGCCAGCCTATCTTGTCTTCAGCCCATGCCTATTCTTTCCGCATGGCCGACGCTGAAACGCCTCTCATCCTCGCCCGCACCAACACCCGCGACCGTCATCATCCCTTCGGCATCAAGCAGGCTGACCGGCTCTCCCACCTCTACGTCATCGGCAAAACCGGCGTCGGTAAGACGACCCTCCTTGAGAACATGATCCTCCAGGATATCGCCGCCGGCCGCGGCTGCGCCCTCATCGATCCCCACGGCGATCTCGTGGAGCGCGTCGCATCTCGTGTGCCCGCCTGGCGCCGCGATGATGTTATCTACGTCAACGTCCCCGATCCCGAGCAGCCATACTCATACAATCCCCTTTCCCGCGTCTCGGCCGACAAGCGCCCGCTGGTCGCCTCCGGCCTCATGGAGGTCTTCGAGAAAATGTGGGGCGACGCGTGGGGCGTGCGCATGGAGCACATTTTGCGCAACTCGCTCCTGACCTTGCTTGAACAGCCGCGCGCCACAGTGCCGGATATTCTCCGTCTGTTTGCCGACAAGGATTTCCGGCGGCAGGCGGTGACGCGGGTCACCAATGAGCAGGTGAAGCTCTTCTGGAAGACGGAGTTCGAACAGTACAATTTCCGGCAGCGTCCCGAGGTGGTCGCGCCGATCCAAAACAAGGTTGGCGCCTTCCTCTCCAATCCGCGCATCCACCGTATCGTAGCCGGATCAGGCACGCCGATCCGGCTGCGTTCCATCATGGATGAAGGCAAGGTGCTGCTCGTCAATCTGGCGAAGGGCAAGATCGGCGACGATAGCGCGGGGGTGTTGGGCGGCCTCTTTGTGACCTCGTTGGGACTGGCAGCCTACAGCCGCTCAGACACGCCGGAGGAGAAGCGCCGCCCCTTCTTTATCTACATCGACGAGTTCCAGAATTTCACCACGCTCTCAATCGCCAACATGCTCTCCGAACTGCGAAAGTTCCGCGTGGGCATGATCCTGGCGCACCAGTATCTCGCGCAGCTCGATCCCGACATCCGCCACGCCGTGCTTGGGAACGCTGGCACGCTGATCATCTTTCCGCGTCGGCCCCGAAGACGCATCGCTCTTGGCGCGCGAGTTTGAACCAGTCTTTCTCCCCCTCGATCTTATGAACCTGCCCAACCACGAGATATATCTGAATCTCATGATCGACGGCACGCCATCGGTGCCGTTCAGCGCGACAACGCTGCCGCCGGAGGTACTGTAAAGAAAATGGCCTTGCGAGTGGCAAGGCCATAAACGAGTTCAGTACTCGTCCGCGAGCATCAGGGTCAGAACCCTGGTGGTCTTCTCAGGATCGGCACGATCTTCTGAGCCAAATTTCATGGCTTTATCATAGTAATCTATTTTCCAGAAGAATGTGCGCTCTTCCAACTTGAAGGCGCCGAAATCGTGCTCGCCCCATGGATCGTTGTCTTCATCAAAGTCTTTGAAAAGTGCGACCTTGAGAAGCGCCAGGGCGCAAACATCGATCGGCAAGGCAGACACGCCCGCTGTGAGGAACACTTTGCCGCCTGAGAACGTCTTGCGAAAGGCGTCGTTGAGGGCGGTTACCTTCGCCCGATACTCGGCCCGCGCCTCGTCCGCGGTTGCGACTGTTTGTGACATGCGTACCTCCGTCTCGTTACCGGAACCCGATCAGTCGGGTGCCGGAGAGCAGGACGGAGGCGCTGCGAGGATCATATGAGAGAAGGCGAGCTGGGTGAAGACTGGGGATTGTTACGGTTGCGCTGGCGACAAATAGAAAGCCCCGGAAAGGGGCTTTCTCTGATCCGCTAATGAACCAGTTCACGCTGGCGTTCGCGCGGAGTGATCGCGTCGTCAGAAATGAAATAGATCGAGCCGTCAAACTCGACCGCGACGCTGTCTTGGTTGGTTTCCCTGCTGAACCTTGCGATGAAGGCGCGGATCAATTCGAGATTCTCAAGGAACGTGGTTCCCGTGACGCATGAAAAGACGATATGCGTCGTTTCGCAGATGAGGCGGTTTTCTTCTTCATCGAACCACATCCCCTGCGCGGGCGACAACCGGGTCGCTCCGCCGTTCAGCTGGGTGAGAAGCAGGCACGCTTCCCTCACCCAATCTTCGATGTTCTCGATGCGCTCGCCATACCGATCATTGTCGGGAAGGTAGATAACGAAGCGGCGGGCAGGTATTCTGCGCGATGTAGGCAATGTCAAATTCATGGTGACCTCTTGTGTTGTAGATGCTCCATGAGAGTACTACTTAGTAATACGCGAGAAAACGTGCGCTATACATCGGTATGGTCTGTTGCCATACTGTATGTGCGAGTATGTTCGTATAACGCAATTTCGTGAAGAAGCGATAATATTTTATAAAGCGATTTCCGCAGCCCGTCGTCGTGGTCATGTAGCGTCACACCGGCGCGATTGGTATTATCAACCGATGAGAGTATCTTCGCACACAATCCACAGTGATGCCCACATACACAAATGTTCTTTTATGTAATTTGTGCGATAATTACCGAGATGCAGGAAGGTAATGCGCACACATCTATTGTTGGACAGTCTCCAGTACGCTTCACTCGTCGCTTTTTGTTCATGGTTGTCATTCTTGCTGCCATAGCGATTCTTGCTGGCGCATACGAGCTTGGTCGCATGAGCGTATATCAAGCGCACCCCGAGCTTTCGCGAACTGAGCAAGCGAACGCGATCCTTGCGAAGGTCGGGAAGCTCATCAAACTTCCGACGGGCGAAATACCGCAGATGGCAACCATCAATGATGCCGAAGGTGCGAAGAAAGCGCAGCCATTCCTCATCAACGCCGAGAATGGCGATGTCCTCATCGTCTACCAGAATGCCGGAGAAGCTCTCTTGTATCGCCCCTCCTCCAACATGCTCATCGCCGTGGGGCCGGTAGATACCGCCGCGCCGCAACAACAGGTCGCTCCTCCTGTCCCGACGAATGCGACAACAACAGCTTCCTCAACGTATGCAACCAGCACTCAAAAAAAGAAATAACCTTCTGCATGGCCTGCTTCTTCTGCTTCTTCTGCTTCTCTGCACGGGTGCGCCTTTTGCCTACGCCTCCACTACCGTAGGCACCATCGACAGCACATACAAATACGCATGGGGCTCGGTGGCCGGCTATGTGAACTTCGCACCTGCTCATGGAGGGCTTACCGTTACCGACACAGGGATCACGGGCTACGCGTGGGCGCAGAGCACCGGCTGGATAAATTTCCATCCCTTTACGAGCGGCGTGACGAACAACGGCAATGGCACGCTGGGCGGCTTTGCCTGGGACGAGACCGATGGCTGGGTGTCGTTTACCGGGGTCACTATCGATTCCAACGGCAAATTCCACGGGCAAGCGACCGGCGGCACCGTCAGCGGCGCACAGTATGTCATCAATTTCGACTGCACCAAGTGCGATGTGCGCACCGATTGGCGACCCGTATCGTATCGTCCGTCACCGGCTGCAACAGTTAGCAACGGCGCTCCATCGCTCATCGGTGTCACGAACAATCCTACACCTCCGGCGATTGCGCTTTTGCCGCCAGCGTCGCTCCCCACAAGGGTTCCGACAACCACCATTGCCAAGCTGACGTATCCTGTTTTCGTTGCGGGCTCGGGCGCCCAAGCTCATGGAGGAATCCGGCCGGTTTCGCGCCCGGTGAGCGTTCCGCCAAAAACTCAAGTCGCAGCCACGGGCTATGTCGCAATCTCGACAGCAGCCCCGACCACCACAGCATTTGTTGCTGCAACACGAACCGCTCCGACCGTTCGTCCGCCTTCAAGTCGCTCTACCGGCGGGACGAGACCGCAGACTGCATCTGCAACATTTATCTCGATCATTCAATCAGCCGTCGTGTCGCTCTCTGCAACGTTGCTGAGCGTCTTCTCCTTTTTTACATCACATGTTTTTTGACATGGGGACAAGTTCTCTCGACACGAATATAAGGATGATACACTTCACATAATAAATTTGCCTATTTATGCATCGAGTATCATATTTCCTTTGCTCAATTGTACTGACACTCGGTGTTTTCTTGCTCGCGGTGCCGTTTACCGCTCAAGCGGCACTCTACGCCCCCGGGGCCACGCTCGATCCGTCATGCGCTCCCACGGATACTAACTGCGGCATCGCCACCAGCACGACCAGCGTCGCAACTGGTACCGCCGGTCAAGTCGCATACTACGCCTCCAACGGCAACGCGCTGTCCGGGATCGCAACGTCCTCGCTTGGCCTCCTAACGACCGACGTCGCGGAAGGCACGAACCTGTATTGGACCAACGCACGTTTCGACGCACGCCTCTCCGCCACAACGTCGCTCCCGAACATCACGACGCTCGCGGGACTCTCCTCTATTTCCACGTCGCTCACCGGCATTATACGCGCCACTGCGGGTGCGCTTTCAGCGACGCTCGTGAATCTCGCGAGCGATGTTACCGGCATCTTACCCGTCGGCAACGGCGGTACCGGCGTCTCGACAATCGCTAGCGGCTATATTCCCTTCGGAAATGGTGCATCAGCTCTCGCTACATCGAGTAGTTTGTATTGGGACCCCACAAATAATATTCTTAACCTAAGTAATCTAGCCGTGAACGGTAACGCTACCACGACAGGAAATGCGTACTTTGCAGGAAACGTGGGGGTTGGCACAACCCCCGCCTACGCACTCGACGTAAACGGCCAAATCGCGGGCGCCATAATAGACAGAGGAGGGCAAGTCTATCACGTTAAAGCATACGGCGCAAAATGCGACGGAGTAACTAATGACACCGCCGCATTCAACAATGCAATCACTGCTGCGTATAACAACAACGGCGGGACTATTTTTGTGCCGAATGGGAAGTGTCTTATTGCAGGTCAAATCAGTTTCCCGAATAACAATATAGCAGTAAATGGCCCTGAGCCCTATTCCCGGCAGCCGAATATCCGCATCACCGGCGTGGGAGACGAAAGGAACGGTCAGAGCCAAATTCCAGGGTCAGTATATGGTGGTTCCGTATTGGAGATGACTTTTGCAAGCAGTACAAGCTACAAAATGCAAACACTCGGTCTTGGGTTACTCGAGATCGATCACTTGACTTTTTGGGATCCATCTGGAGACGATACACCATTTTTCCTCACAACCGGTACGACCGTAAATATTCACGACAATGCATTCATTGGTTCGAAGTCAGGCCAAGCCGCAAACCAAGACGTTCTAACCATGGGCGGGTCAATTGCATACACTTACCTTAACGACCCTAACGCGGCCTTTCAGGGTTATGATTCATCCATCACTAACAACTACTTCAACTATATCAGGCGTGCAGTCTACGCCAAGACTTACGTAGCGTCGCTCTACATAGCGAACAACTTCATCGGCCCCGGATGTGGGTCGAATCTGACCGGCGGTGCAGCGATGGAATTCGACGGGACGGCCGTAGGTAACAACACTATTGACAACCATATTGTGGACAACCGCTGTGAAATCACAGGGTACTATTACTGCGTTAAGTTTCTATCCTCGCAGAATAATTACATTGCCGGAAACGACGTAGAGGATGCCCAGCACCCATATAACACGTCCGTGTACTATTTTGACGCAAGCTCAACGGGCAACATGGTGCTGATTAATTCGGCTCCCAACACTGGAGGGATTACACATCTGACGCATGTTACTGATTTAACAATAAGTACGACTTCTCCGTTTGGGCAAAACTTCGTTTTTGATAGCACGCAATCAGCTCCGAGCACCATGTCTTCTGGTACATTAAATCTGAATGGATTGACGACAATTGGCAATATCAACTTTTATCCATATCCTTCAAACACGGCGACGGCAAATAACAACTATCCGTCTACCTATGAGACGTTTAACGGATATTATTGGACAGGTGCAGCATCGGCTACGGACACTTGGACATGGTCTCCGACATTAGGTAATGGGGCAAATCCTACTAGTTATCTGACGCTTACGCATGCAGGAACATCCGGGGCGATTGCAGCTAGATTTCCGACTATAACGCAGTTCGGCTCTTCGCAACAAAGCGTAGTAGATGCCAGTGGAAACTTTAATATTGGCAACGCTGCTGTCTATATCAGTAACGCGGGATTATTCACATCACTGATAGAGGCGAGGAACAATGCGAACACCCTTGTGTTGGCAGGTAGACAAACTCCGAGCAGTGGGGCGCCATCGGTAGATATTTATGCAGTCTCCGGACTTAGTGCTACCGATGTTGCCGTTCGATTAGGCGCTCAAGATGGGCCAAGAACAGTCATCCTGCAGAATGGCAACGTCAGCGTCGGCACCACCACCCCCTCTGCCCGCCTCACAGTGTGGGGACCGGATAGCGCGGCATCAACAACAGCGTTCCTTGTAGCAAATGCCGCATCCACTACCGAGTTCACCGTCTTAGACAACGGCAATGCAACACTTGCGGGTACGTTGGTCCAAAATTCCGATCAGAGACTCAAGACCGACGTTGTGAATCTCAATGCATCAAGCTCGCTCGCAGCGATTGATGCACTCAATCCGGTCACGTTCCATTGGATCGATCCTGCCAAGGGAGATGTAGCGCAGCTCGGCTTCATCGCCCAGCAAGTATCGCCGATCTTTCCGGATTTGATCTCGACAACCTCGCCGACCGTGCTCACGCCAGGCGGCACCTTGAGCCTCAACTATATCGGACTCATCGCTCCCGCAATTTCCGCAATACAGGGGCTTGAGCACGAGATTACAGCGCTCGCCAGCACGGTTGCGGGGTTTGCGCAGTCGATCACGACTACAGCGGTACATACACAAGATTTGTGCGTTGGCTCTACATGCGTGACAGAAGAGCAATTTAAGGCGATGTTACAGGCGAGCGGCGAACAGGCATCGGTATTGACCGGATCGTCAACTACTTCGCAGGGCGCGGACGCTTCCACTTCAACGCCTGCCGCTGATGCAACAAGTGCGAACGCAACCAATACCACCCCATCTGTATCGGACAATGCTACGGCCGCCAGCCAAACCCAGCTCACTGCCAGCACCACTTCGACAAGTGCGGCCGGCACTGCGGTAACGGATCAGAATTCCCCCGTCGCGACCTCAACATCACAGGACGTGCCCGTTCCCTCGACAAGCACAACAACTACAGCCCAATGACCGAGCAAGGCCAAGCGAAAGTCATTGTTTGGAGCTGTGAATTTTGCGAAATTACAAACGCGCGGTGCTCTTTTTCCTCTGGGACGCCGGAAGCCAGCGCGCGGGCGGCATCACCGCTTGTGAAGTGGTTGTCTTCGCTTTCGCCTTCGCGGGCCGTTTCGCTTTCGCACGCTTTTTCATTGGATTCGCTACATGCGCGAGCGCCGCGAAAAGCCCGAGAGCCGCACCTGCCTCGACCATCACCGCGAACAAGGCGACGAGGATGAATCTGACAGTGTCTTTCTCGATCACGCCGAACGTGAGCCGCGACAGAAGTTGTCCTTGCGGGTCACTCTCGGTCATGCCGCCTTGCTTGCGGAGTTCCGAGACTTCCTGGCGAAGGCGATCGATGCGGTCTTCGAGCTCCCTCGGCGGGCGTTGATACGTTGCGCGCGTCGCTTCGAGGCCGGCAAGTCGACGGCTTGCGGATTCGTAGTCGCTGTGGATGGTCTGCCGAGCGCCTGTGAGCGTCGTTCGATTTTCTGCGGCAAAGCCAAGCGCCGATGTGATGGAATAGGTCAGGCACAGCGTCCACAACAAGGCCGCTGCGATAGCCACCGCGTGGCGCTTCGCTTCACGTGCCCACGACAGGAAAAAGGGAGAGAAAGCGTTACAGAGAACCGCGAGGACGCTGACGGCGCCGTACACTTTCGCCTCCAGCGGCGTTCTGCCAAGCAGCGACCCGAAGAGGTAGTTCATCACCGCCGAGGCGAAGAGGAAACCCAGAGCCACTAACGCTCCGGCGCCACCCAATGTGGTTTTCAGCGACAACCGCATGTGCTCCTCCCTCATGGCTTGTTAATGAAAAAATCTGGCTGCCCGGCACGCTGCCAGGCACCACCGAAGAGATCGGTCGCGGGAGCTGCAGCCTTGAACGGATCAGCGAGCGCAGGAAGGGGCCGGAAGAGAAACAGGCTGCTTCCCTTTCCCGCGGTGACATCCATCACGACCTTCTTCATCGTCTCGATGCGTGCTTGGCTTCCGGTGACAACGAGGACGAGAAGATTGGGGACACCGAATTGAGCGCGATATGTTTCCCGTGCGGCGATGTCGCGATATGCGAGGACTTTCTTAAGGAAACTGGTCTGCTTCAGCGATGAAGCTGCAACGCGGTTTTCTCGCTCCGCTTCGAGTGCAAAGAAGCGGTAGCTCTTTGTGCCACCGAGCTCGGAATATGCCAGACCGAAGAGCGCGTCGGGGATTAGGTCGAAGACGGCGCTTTCAGTTCTGTCGCGCGGAAAGGTGTGCGTGATGGAAACCGGTAGCGCCAACGGGTTTCGCCCCTTTTGGCCCGTCTCCGGCGCGTTTGCGAGAATTTCATCGGCGCCAATGAAGCGGACATTTCCTGCGGCGCGCGCTCCAAGCTCAATGGAGGCCAGCGTCTCCGCGATCATGAGCGAATGGGCAAACTGGGAATGGCCGCTAGTCGAGACCACCCGCTGGCTAGGGACACCAAGCTGCGCAAGCACTGCCTCGCCCGCTCGGTCGAGTTCGTAAACGGCGGGAGCATACCGCGCTCCCGCGAACTGCCATTGCTCCTTCGGCCGGTTGATGTAGCGGCCATCGTGGAAGAGAGCCCCGAGGCGCTCCTTGAACCGCGTCTCGTTCTTGCCGCCGACAAAAGCATAGAGGAAGGTTGAGCGAAGATACCGATACCGCTGCAGCAGTTTGAAAATCTCAATGTCGCGCGCGGTCAGCTCCAGCCGCTTACCGGAACTCTCGCGGCGCAAGCGCGAACGACGTTTTGATGGGGGCGCGATCTCCATGCCCCGGGAGATGGATAATCGCGTCAGCGAATATCACGTGCGGTATGTTGAAGAGCGTCGCGTCGAATTCATCGAGGCGATGGAATGTGCGATCCGATCAACTTTTCGTGAAGAGCGAAAAGGCCTTAACTACTCAATTCGTTGGGGTCTAATGTCATCCACAGGCTGAGACGAAGACGTTTGTAACCCTAGCCAGCGGGGTACAGAGGAGAGAGAAGGGTAGCCTAACATGCTCCAGTCCCTATAGACCCTTGAGTATCCAATTGTCGGAAAAAGCGATGGCCTTCGCAACGTGCGCCGCAGGAGACGATCAACATCTTCTCAGTATGGTGGCAAGCCCTCTCAGTTCTTGACATCCCCTCTCTGCTATCCTCAGGCTAGCGCATTACACGCCGATACATTGCGAACCTTCAGCACGTAAACAGCGATCTTGTCATTGGGGGGAAATATGCCAATCATGCGCGTTCTTTCTGCGGTCGCAGTTCTAGTCATCGCAACATCCCCGGCTTTAGCCTGCGAAGGACAATCTGGCAAAATAATATTCGAGGACAAGTTCGGCGACGATATGGGCGGATGGACGTTCGGCTCCCAGAGCGGTCTCACGCTAACGGACGCAGGCGCAGTCTTAACATTGGCCGGTTCCGAAAGTGGCAGGGCGCGAGCCGCTCAAAACCAAACATTCAATGCAACGGACGGCGATTTCTGCGCTGAAGTTTCCTTTCCTCCAAACTCGTCGGAACAACCTGCGGGCGTGGGCATCGAATTCTTGGCAGCGGACTATTTCAACAGCTGGCTGGCGAAGGTAACTATCGGCGGCAAGGTGGGGCTTTATAGGCTCGCAAACAAAAAGTGGTCCACGGTTTGGGAAGTGACTGGTAACGTCTCCGTAAAGAGTGGTCCGGCAGACGTTAACGCCATTCGCGCCGTAGTAAAGGACAATCAGATCACAGTTATTGTGAACGGACAAACAATTAAGAGCGTGCGCGCCGCGATCCCCGCGGGTGATTTGAAATTTGGCATCTACGCTGAGTGCCAAAAGTCGCAGTCGGTGCCCCTCGACTTTAACCCGAAGTCGCTGTCGTCACTAGAATTCAGTACCTATGCTGAGCGTGCAAACTTGTGGGGGCGTCGTCCACAGCCGCTTGAATTCGTTATCCATTCCTATACAGTAACCGAAACGAAATAGTACGATAACTCGCGCACATGGTGGAGGTTGACTAAACTGCTTAATCGCGCAGCAAGAAATAATAACCCGAGGTTGCGATGAATAGAAGCTCCCCTTCCAGGGGCTCAGCGATTTAAAAATATTGAGGTGTCAATGTCTGGAATCTATCGAACCTTGACAATATTTGTTATATTGGCTCTTTATTTTGCCACCCCAGCTTCAAGCGGTCAATCACTAGAGGTCGAGGCAATCGAAGCGCGAATCGCTTCGTTTTCTGAGAGCGGTAGATTTGCCGAAGCAGCAGAAAACAGCCTGCTGCTAGCCCGGCAGTTTACCAGTGCGGGCCAAAATGCGGAGGCGGAGAAGTTCTATCTGCAGGGAATATCCCTTTATGAAAAGGCGAATAGGCTAGACAGCATTGAGGTTATTCAACCCCTCAAGGATATCGCAAACCTGTACAATAGAACCCACCGTTACAGCGACCTTGATAAGGTCTACGATAAGCTAGTCAGTGTCAACGAAAAGTTATATGGCGATTTACTTGTTTTGGCGAACGCGCTTGATGAATTGTCATCGCTTCGTTTCGAAACATATAATAATGACAGTCAAGAGTATGAATATGATAAAGCACAACCGCTACTGTTGAGAGCCTTGGCAATAAGGGAACGGCTACTTGGCTTCGATGATTTCTCTGTAGGGGTCACTCTAAATAAGTTGGGTATAATCGAAAGGCGTCTGGATCACAACAAAGAGGCTGAAATAGCCTACACACGAGCTCTATCGATCTATGAAAAAAACTACGGGCCAGAGCATCTCGACCTTGTTACGCTCCTCACAAATATGGCAACCTTATTTGCTTCTGAACACAACGCTGGTCGAGAAGAGCATTTTCTGCTTCGCGCGCTCGCGATTTAGGAAAAGGCACTAGGGCCTGATCATTCGGACGTCGCCGATACCCTTCTGAAACTAGCGTTATTTTACGATAGGTATAGGCGGCACGCCGAAGCTGATGCGATTTACGGGCGAGTCTTGTCCGTTTACGAACGCAAGTATGGCACAGGAAGCTGGGAACTTGCCTCTCATCAAGAGGATGTCATTCGGCGAATGTGCTGTGATATTGACTTATCGCATGTTGAATTACCCCGCTATCGTTATCTGGAGGCTAAGAAGATCGCAACTGGAGCTCTGCTTATACTTGAAGAACGGTACAAGGCGAACCCGTCACACGAAAACTTGGACCCAATGAATTTCTGTAGGATCTACCTAGCGGAGGTCTACGAGCATCTTGGCGATGTAAAAAATGCAATAGATTTATATGAACGTGCAAGGAGAGACGAAGAAAAACTTAATTCTATTAGTTTAAAACATTTAGCCCGTTTGTACCAATCGCAACGCCTATTCGATAAGGCAGAGACACTATTCGCGGATGCCATGAAGGAAGATGAAACATTTGATGGCGCCAATAGCATATTTTATGCGATAGACCTAGATGATCTAGCTACTATCTCTCATTTATTGGGTCGCTACCAAGAGTTTGAGAATTACGCAAGACGAGCTATAGCTATAGCAGAAAAGTATGATAGGGAGTACTACCTTTTTGGTTTTCTGAATAATATGGCATTTCGCTACAACGACAGAGCTCAAGCGCGCGGTTCACTGGAATACGCGCGCCGCGCCAGGGATGTCCTTATAAAATGGACTAAGGCTAGCTTACTGTTGCCCGAAACATCAGGTAACGATGCGTATCAATTTCTCAGGGAGAATAGGCGGCCACTGGAATTGTTGGTTCGCGCTGCCTGGATGCTGGGTCACTCGAATCCGCAGGAACGTTCCTTACTCCACGAGGAAGCCTTCATTGCCGAACAATGGCTCGGCGAATCGAGTGCGAGTTTGGCGATTTCCAAGATGGCGGGGCGCTTCGCAAAAGGAAAAGATCAGCTTTCCGTGGTTGTGCAGGAACAGCAAAGCCTCGCGGTTGAACGCCAAAAATTGCAATCTGAGATCGTGCAGCAGCTATCCGCTGTGCCCGAGATGCGAAGGACTGAAAGAGAAACAATACTTAAAAACCGGATTGGGGAAATAGATAATCGACTGGAAGGTATCAGGAAAGAGTTGGAACAGGAATTTCCAGATTTCTTTGCCCTATCTAATCCGGAACCGCTTAGCATTGAAACTGTTCAGAAGCTTCTCCGAGAAAATGAGGTAATAATTCAATATGTTCCCGTTGGCCGTAATATATTTGCATCTGCAATAAGCAACAGCGAATCTAGGTGGATCGTACTAAAGTACGCCAGCGGCGAAAATACTGTTGAGAGTATTAGAGATAAAGTGGATACGCTTCGGTGTGGGTTGGACAGCTCAAATTGGCTTGCGCCAGCAATAGGTGACGAAGAACAGAGAAACCGCAGAGATCGATGCATTCGGCTATTAGGCAAAACGGTATCTGCAGGAGCGGAGCTTCCGTTCAGCTTTTCCACGGCATACGAGCTTTATCGTATATTGCTTGAACCGCTCTCCGATCTTATTCGTGATAAAGAACTTATAATTGTACCGTTCGGTGCGCTGGCACGGCTTCCATTTCACGTGCTTGTCACAAAGGCCTCGCCGATTCGCGAGGCACGCGATAATAGCGACTATAAGAATGCTGACTGGCTTGTTCGCGCTCATGCGGTAACAACTTTACCTTCGATTTCCAGCTTAAAGTCTTTGCGTTTATCTTCCAAGCGACGGGCAAAGGCAAATAAGTACGTCGGATTTGGAAATCCATTACTGGACGGAAGGCTGGGAGATACCGAAGATGCGAAGCGGGCTGACGAGGCTCGTTCCAAACAAGATTGCTCAAATATCCGTTTGATCCTCCGTGAAAGGGTAATTGCTTCCTTAGCGCCCGACGCCGCGATTGGCTTCCGTGGAAGTTTCGCTGATGTGGAGGCATTGAGGCGTCAATCACCTCTCCCGGAAACTGCCGATGAGGTCTGCACAATCGCGGAAAATTTGCATGCGCCTTCGGGTGACGTCTACCTCGGAGCCAGAGCGACTGAAGCGAACGTAAAAGCTTTGAGCAATGCAGGGATACTTGCTGAGGCCAGCGTGTTACACTTCGCAACTCACGGTCTCCTGGCTGATGAAACGAATTTATTTTTGCAAGGTAAAGCAGAGCCGTCGCTACTATTGACGCCCCCTTCGGCTGCGGCGAAAGAGGCAGAGTTGGAGGTGGATGATGGGCTACTCACGGCTTCTGAGGTCGCCCAATTAAGGTTGAATGCGGATTGGGTAATTTTGTCAGCTTGCAACACGGCTGCAGGAGAGAGGCAAGATTCTGACGCTGTTGCAGGATTGGGACGCGCTTTTTTTTATGCTGGAGCCCGGGCTTTACTAGTCTCTCATTGGTCTGTTGACTCAAATGCAGCTGTAAACCTTACCACTGAAACATTAAGAGAGCTCAGTATGAATTCGAAAATTAGCCGCTCAGAAGCATTACGACGAGCTATGCTTACTTTATTGAACGATACCTCGCGTCCATCGAATTGGTTACCTTCTTCCCATCCATCCGTTTGGGCTCCGTTTGTGTTGGTTGGAGACAATGCGAATTAGAGTGCTAATCGCCGGGCTATTTTGAGTTCTTCTCCTTAAGGACTGAAGCTCTCCAATTGCAAGAGACGTCGGCTTCGGCCTTCCCACCGCTTAACGAGCGGATTTTTGGCTTGCGAAGCAGGCGTCGAACAGCGTTCGATTTTTGAGCATGGTGCAGGCAACGCAAAGGAGACGGTCGCCGATGGTGCGAAAAGCGCGGGCAGGGCTGCAACCGCGGGCTTTCAGGGCAACATATTTGGCTTTGCTCTTCGCGTCGCACCGCCTGGCGGCGTCCGCCAAGTAGTGAAGGCTGCGCCAATTCGCTCGCGCAGGCGGTGCTTCGCTCCGCTACGCTTCACTTCGCACGGACTGCGCCGCTGCAGCCATCCAAAAACCGCCTCAGAACGGTACAGGGTCAAAATCGCCATAAGCCTTACAAGCAATGACCGCTAAGTTCCGAAAGCAGTGCGAACCTTCCTAGACATCACCGCCCCAATCCCGCGACGCCCGCGTCGCATCCTTCTCATCCACATGAGCAAGCGTTCGCGCCCCCACATGCTCCGAGATCACCTGCTCCACTTCGGAATGGTGCACCGCATACCGCTCCCGCATCCTCTCCCGCAGCACCGCAAACTCCGCCTTCGTCGAGCGCGGAGAATCTTCGAGATACCCAAACGGAAACTGCAGCGACAGCCCTCGATCCGTCACATTACGGATGAACGCTGCAAACGAGCCTTTGCGCTGGCTCTCGATGAACTCCGGCGTGGTGCGCAGCATGTGCGAGAGCGCCCGCGCATCCTTGTCGGAGACGCCGCCGGCGAATTTGATCGAGGTATTCGCCGCAAAGCTCTCCTGCAATTTCGGCGCAAGCTGACCCACGTACTGGTGCGCGAGGATAAGGCCGACATTGAATTTGCGGGCCTGCTCCAGAATTAGGGCGACGTTCGCGTCCACATAATCCTGACACTCGTCGATATACACGAAGCACGGCAGGCGCTCCGCTTTCGGCAACACGGCACGCTCCTGTGCCGCCTGCGCGATCATGGCGATGAAAAACCGCCCGAGGATTTCGGTGCCCGCCTGCTTCAGCAATTCCTTCGCGGTGTTGATGAGGATCACCCGGCCGCCGTTCATCTCCTTGAAGAGGTCCAGCTTGTTCCGCGGATGCGAGAACATGCGCTCGAAGGTCTGGTTCTCCAGGATGCCGTAGAGGCGCCGCGCAACCTGGCGCTTCGTCTCCTCGAATTGCTTGGAGTTGAACTCGTTGTCGAAAAACGCCCGCGCCGTGCCGGTGAGCTTTGCAATATACGGCTTGAACCGCTCTGAGGCTCCCGGCTCCATGAGCTGCCGCAGCGTCTGAATGTTCGCGTCCGGAATGTAGAGCATCAACCGCATGATGTAGCGGAAGATTATCCCCTGCTTCTGCGTGAACTCCGCGGAAAGAAGCGAGCCGAGCACGAAGTCGTACAGCTCCAACACGCCATTGATGAGCCTCTCCCGATCCAAGGGCTTGTAGGCGTTGATGCGATCAATCCCCACATCGAACAGGTTGAGCGCGACCGGATATTCAATGTCCGTCGGATCGATCAGGCACAGCCGGTTTTCGAGCGCACCGCCGGGCGCGAACATCTGCAATCCGGAGATCGTCTTGATGAGGTCGCCTTGGCTGTCGATCACAACGATGGATGCCTCGCCCGCTGCCACGCGGTCGAAGTCCTGAGCGATGAGATATTGCAAGGTCTGCGTCTTGCCATGACCGGAACCAGCGACGATCCAGTGGTGCTCGAAACGCGCCGAGTTAGGGATCGAGATCGGCCAGCGCACCACAAACAGACGCAGGAGTTCTGTTTCGCCCAGATATGCCTCGACCAGTTCCTCGCCCGACATGTTGCGCTGTTTGGAGGCTGCAATCACCTTCGGGTTCGGATTCTCCCGGCGCTCTTTTTCACTGATGCCCGAGGTCGCATAGAGATTCTGGCTGAGACGATTGAGCAGGGCGCGCAGAAATCCGGTCTTGTAGAGTTCCTCGCCATCGCCGTTCATCATGATGCCGTAGATGCGGTCGATGGTGCCGGGAACGTCGCTCTTGAGGCCGAGCAATTCAGCCGTGCACATCACCGCACCGTCTTCTGCTGGCGGTAGGCCATCGAGTATCGCGGCGATGAGGTGGCCTACCACCGCTTGCCAGCGGTTGAGGTGACGCTGCGGATTCTCCAGGACCGTGCGCATCTCCAGAAGTCGTGCACGCTCTTCGAGGAGCTCGGCATAGGTGAGCTGGGGCGGCGGCGCAGAGAGAGTCGTGTTGAGAAGCGGCTCATCGGCTATCAGTGCGAAAACGAACCGGCAGAAGGCGCCGATCACTTCCTGAGACGCTGTGACGCCAGCTTGGTTGAAACCGAAATCTACGGCGTTTACGACCAGCTCCTCGTGTAACTCGCGGATTCGCTCCGGCCCGAAAGCTGACCGCCCCCACGCTGGGCGCAGTTCCTTCGCGAGCGCCGCAGTGTCTTTTCTCAGATCATCCGCGGTGACGGCGCCCGCGGGTGTCGGCGGCTCGCGCAGGAACTCAAAGAGCGTTAGCCGAGCCACGATTTCGGGTTCCACTTCGAGGGCTTGGATGCAGCCGCAGCTTCGGCCGCTACTCGTTCGGCTTCCCGCCGGATATCGTTGAGACCCCGCTTGTACTCGATCTCATCGGGGTCGAGAGAGATTGCGCGCTCCACCGCTGCAGTCGCCGCCGCAAAGTCCTTCAGCTCGGCGCACATCCATGCAAGGCAGGCGTGATCTCTCGCGGAATCGGGATTGATGGCGATAACGCGTTCAATAATCTGACGCGCAGCGGCAAAATCCGCGTAGCAGCGTGCCATAACGTCCGCTTCGATGTGGTAGAGCCACACGCGGACCTGCGGCACGGTCGCGGCCTCTTCCACACCATCATCGAAGGTGTGGAGCGTGGTCACACCAGGATGATCCCGCTCCAAAACCGCAAGAAGCTCGCGTGCTGCCTCAAGGTTTGCCTTCAGGGATTGCCGGCGCGCAGTGCGGACATAGGGGTCGGCGTTCTCCGCCGCCTCGTCGACCTCACCGCGCGCCTCAACAACATACCGGATGGCAAGCCTGAGCTTCTCCGATGGCGTCATATTTCAATCGTCTCGGTACGGCCGTCGAAGCTTTTGGCAACGGAGAGGTAACCTTTCAAATTGTTACAGGCTTTGACGACTTGCTCCTCGGCAGAGACCAACTCGTCCAGGTCTTTCATTTCCAGATGCTTGCCGCCGACCAGATCGTCGATGCTAATCTTCAGATTGAAGAGGAGCGCGGTTGCAAGTGACATTGCACCTTTCAAGATTCCGACGCCTTGACCCGCTGCAGCAGCTGTTGACGCGTTCTTCTGGAACGCCTCAGAGCTGTAGACGATCATCTTGCCGAGTTTGTACTTGTCGATGAGCGCTCGTTCTTCCTTCGAAATTTCCGCTTGGAAATCGAGTGTGAAAACGGCGGCCCCCATCATCGACGACTTCTGCGCACGCTTGATTTTGAGCAGCATTACAACCCCCAAAATGTAACAGAATGTATATGAGAGTAGCAAAGCTTCCGCCGGTCAAGAACTAGCAGAGGTCTAGCTTAGAGACAGGATGTCACAGTGCAGTCATAGTTGGTACAACCTTCCGAAAAGGCTGACATGGGACAGGGCAACAGCGGACGCGGAAACGGGTTATATCGTGGGAAGAAGGATATAAGTCGGAGCGGGAAACGCGAGCTGATATCGCGGTAACACACGGCTTTTGTTCATGTTTTTCGACAATGAGCATGGGGATACGGTATCCCCCACGCTATCCCTCCTCGTATCCCCGTCTGTATCCGCGAAATGGGCTGGCCGGCCATTGCGTTCACGAGACGAGCCCCTCGATCAACACTCGCAAAGGTTGTTCCTCTCCTGTGAAGCTTTGCATCATCGCGTCAAGCGCCGTATCCGCGTTGAGCCGGTCAAGATCGAGCGGGTGACCGGCGTGCTCGGCAAGAAGGGCGAGGAAGGTGAATTGTGTACGGCCATTGCCTTCCCTGAAGGGGTGAATGGCATTCAGCTCGGCAAGAAAATGTGCGGCGCCTGCAGCAAATGTAGCGGCGGTGCGATCGTGGAGGAGGTGCTCTTTCTTGAGCCACGAAAATAGCCGCTGCATCTCGCGGGCGATGTGTTCGGGATAGCAGAAGGTGCTCGTGCCCTTAGTCAGGCGAACAGTGCGGAACCGCCCTGCCCAGCTATACACATCCTGAAAAAGGTGGCGGTGGACAGCCCGGTAATGGCTGACTGAGAAACGGCCAGCGGGTAGCGGCTCAGAGGCGCGTGCGAACGTCATGGCGCCCTCGAATTCGTCGAGCGCGCCTTCATCCCTGAGATCGGCTCTGTTTTTGAGAACGGTGCTGCATGGGTAGCAATACGGGTCGGGTTCGGCTTGGTACATACGCCGCCGCCGCTACCTTTTCTTGCCACCGTACTTCGCTGATAGGATGGAGCGGCGCTTTTCTGCGGGCAAATCCATCACCTGCACGAGGTCGGCGCTGAGCCGTTTCGACGGCTTGATGCCTTCAACGGCGCTGATCTTTCGAAACGCGCGCTCCCCGAGCACGAATGTGCCGGAACTCGCCTTCCTGCCTATCTTTGTGCTCTTGGTCATAGGAGCATTCTACCATGCCCGGCGCTACCCACAACATCCGAAGTGGGGTTTTGGGAAGCTGAAAGGGCCGGGTTTTGGATGCCCGGCCCCGCTTCCCTAGAAGGAGATATCGTTTCCGTTTATGTGGTCTCGGGTAGCGAGGCGCTCGTCAACCCATGCCTCGACCTCAGACAACAGCCACGCGACACGGTTTTGGCCAAGCTTGATCCTTTTGGGGAATTGGCCCGCCTGCTCCAGCCGCGCGATGTGCTGCGCCGAGTACGGGATGCCGCAAACAGATTTCAGCTCCTTCTTTGACACTAACTGCTTTTGGTACTGAGCCATCGGATACTCCTGTAAAGAGGAGCATCGCGATGCACCTAGCCAAACCCAGCTAGCGGGCAACTGCAGAGTGTATGCCTCGACCTATGGAGCTTCAAGACGAAACGCGGTCTGCGCTATTGCGCCGCAATCACGCAAGGCTTCACCTCTGCCTCTGAGGTATCCGAAGGGAGAATATGCTATCACAAGGATGCACAAGGCGACGCATGCGCGAACAAGGAGCGCTATGGCTACACATGTCAGCACATGCAAAATCGCCGCGCTCTTTCTGTACAGTTGCTCATCCGCCCAGGCAGGGATGCATGGCTCGGCGAGCGAACACGTCCAGACGCTGAAAACCGCAGTCGAAGCCACAAAAACTGCCGCGCGACAATCAAGGTGAAACTCAGCGTCAATCAGGGTGAGACTGCGCCGTGTGCGGTCTGACGGAGGGAGGGCGGAGCCCGACCGACGGCAGGCCACCCACGGCGGCGCTTTTTGAATACCCGTCTGGCGGTCGGGCAGGTCTGCGGCAAAGTTCTGATTCGTCTCAGCAATTGAGGGATCAGCATTTGCCCGGCCTCCACATCACCGACCACCAGATGAGGCTGTACATGAGTATCCGGAAAACCCACGAAACGACCGTTGCCGCCGCCAAGGTCGGCATCAGCCGCGCCACCGGTTTCCGCGTCGACGCCGATCCCCGGCTGCCATCACAGAAGGCGGCGCCGCGTACTCGGCGGCGGCCGGACCCGTTGGCGGCCATTTGGGACGCCGAAACCGTGCCAATCTTGAAAGCATCACCCGGCATCCGCACGATCGGCGTGCTGGCCGAGCTGCGGCGGCGGCACCCGGACCTGAACCCGAATATCCGTCGCACGCTGGAGCGGCGCATCACGGCGTGGCGCGCCCAGTATGGGCCGGAGCAAGACGTGATCTTCCGCCAGGAGCATGAGCCCGGTCGCATGGGCTTGTCCGACTTCACCGACACCAGCGCGCTGAACATCACGGTTGCCGGCATCGCACTCGCGCACCGGCTGTATCACTTCCGGCTGGCGTTCTCAGGGTTCGCGCACGCCCATGTCGTGCTGGGCGGCGAAAGCTTCGTGGCGCTGGCCGAGGGGCTGCAGAACGCCCTGTGGGCCCTGGGCGGCGTGCCCAGCGAGCATCGCAGCGACAGTCTGTCGGCGGCGTTCCGCAACCTCGACACTGCTGCGGCTGACGACCTGACACAGCGCTACCAGGGTCTGATGGCGCACTACGGCATGACACCCTCGCGCAACAACCCAGGCGTCGCCCATGAGAACGGATCGATTGAAAGCCCGCACGGCCACCTTAAAAGTGCGTTGAAGGACGAACTGTTGCTGCGTGGTTCCACGGACTTCGACGATTTGGACGCCTACCGCCGGTTCGTCGACCTGATCGTCGGGCGGCAGAATGCGCACAACCGCAAGCGGATCGAGCTGGAGACGCCGAGCCTCGGCAAGCTGCCGAAGCGGCGAACGGCGGACTTCGAGGAAAAGTGTGTGACGGTCACGAGAAGCGGCGGCTTCATGCTGAACCGCGTGTTCTACACCGCACCGTCGCGGCTGATCGGCCATCGCCTGCGCGTGCGGTTCTACGATGACAGGCTCGAGTGCTTCCTGGGTTCGACGCACATGATGACCGTGCGGCGCGGAGAGCCAGTCTCGGACAGCAAGGGGGGGCACGTCGTCGATTACCGGCATGTGATCCATGCGTTGCGCAAGAAGCCGATGGCGCTGCTCAATCTGGTCTATCGTGATCAGTTGTTCCCACGCCGGGCCTATGCGCGTGTGTTCGATGCTTTGCTGGCAACTGCCGGTGACAGGCGAGCGTGCAAGACCATGGTCGAGTTGTTGGCGCTGGCCCACGACCGGGCCTGCGAAGCCGAACTTGCCGAAGCACTCGACGCCGACGTCGATGCGGGCCGATTACCCGATCTGGCGTTCTTGCGCGCCTACTTCGGGCCGGACCCTGCATCGGTGCCGTTGATCGACGTCGAGGTGGTGCCACTCTCGGCCTACAACGAACTGGCGGCGGTCGTCGCCGTCGCCGCAACACCAGCCTTGCAGGTGGCGGCATGAGCGCGCCCAACACGATCGACATTGCACGCGTTGAACTGCTGCTCGGCGAACTCCGTCTGCCCGGCATTAAACTGATGTGGGCCAAGCTCGCAGCACAATCCGACAAGGAAGGCTGGCCGGCCGCTCGCTTCCTGGCGGCGCTGGCCGAGTTCGAGGTCGCCGACCGCGTCCGCCGCCGCACCGAACGGCACATGGCGGAAGCCAAACTCCCGCCCGGCAAAACCATCGCCGCCTTCGACTTCGCGCATGTGCCGATGGTCTCGAAGGCGCAGGTGATGGCGCTGTCCGCCGGCGATGCGTGGCTCGAAAAGGGCGCCAACGTCCTGTTGTTCGGGCCGCCCGGCGGCGGCAAGAGCCATCTGGCGGCAGCGCTCGGCCTGGCGCTGGTCGAAAACGGCTGGCGCGTGCTGTTCACGCGCACCACCGACCTCGTGCAGCGTCTCCAGGTGGCGCGGCGAGAACTGGCGCTGGAAGCCGCCATCACCAGGCTCGACCGTTACGATCTGCTGATCCTGGACGACATCGCCTACGTCACCAAGGATCAGGCCGAAACCAGCGTACTCTTCGAGCTGATCGCCGCGCGTTACGAGCGCCGGTCGATGCTGATCACCGCCAACCAGCCGTTCGGCGAATGGGGCAAGATCTTCCCCGATCCAGCCATGACCTTGGCGTCCATCGATCGCCTCGTCCACCACGCGACGATCCTCGAAATGAACGTCGAAAGCTACCGCCGCCGCGCCGCGCTCGATCGCAAGCGGGCCAAGAAAACCGGACCGTCAGAAACTTGATTGTCGCGCCCCGTCAATCAAAACGCTTGCTACTTCGCCGGCCAGCGTCAATCATCACTTCGCTCGGCCGCCGCGTCTCATCCAGATTGACGCGCCGATCTCACCCAGATTGACGCGCTATACACAAAAACCTCAAGTCGAGCCAAAAAGGCTCTCAAGACGAGCGCTCACCCACTCAAAGTACTCCTTGGGTGTCTCATGAGGCGGCGATTGTGTCGTAGGATCGAGCAGCGCTTTGAGCACATATGCGGCGTTTTCAAGTCCTGCGCTTCTATCACCCATCTGGAAAAGCTTTGCCGCTTCCCGGAAGCGAAGAATGGCAGGCGGATGGTCGGCCCCCTTGCCGACCACCCTTTCATTGAAAAAGAGCCACGTCAGAGCTACGACGATCATCAAAATGCGGAATTCACGGCCGAGGCCTTTTCCTGCGTTATCTAGAATCCAGCACGTAGCGAAATCGTCGGCTCGATATTCCTGGCGAACACGTAAATGAACCGGAATTAGCTTCACATCGCCGTGATGGACGTGAGCGATCTCGTGCAGGATCATCCAGCTTAGCGCACCGAAGAAGACATTGTTCACTCGGCCTTCAGGTGAATCGAATGCAATATCGGTCCGTGGTCGGGAAAGGTTCTCGGGCCAGTTCTGATCGCTGTGGAACAGAGCTTCGGCGTAGACAACATAAGCGGCGATGTGAAGCGAGGCGAGCTCCTTCCCAATGTCAATTTCGGTTTGGCTGGGTGTTTTTGACGCACGTTGCGCTCGTGACGCAATATCCATCACGTGGAATGCCGCGTAGGCGAGGCACCAGAGGCTTGCAAGCCCGGCATAGGAGAGATAGATCGCCCTTTCCGGTGGGTCCGCATAGAAATTGGCCTCCGTTTCGATCGGCCGAATTTCCCATTTGTCGGGGCCAAAAATTTCGGTTGCAAGCTCCTGCCCACGCTCAGGAGCGATATTGAACGGCGTTCGGGCAGCAAGCTTGAATAGCGGTTGTGTTACGTCCTTGGTCGTGTTGCTTACCATATGAGTCTCCTGCCGCGCCGGGACGATGTCAGGCGCATGTCTAATATAAATATGGGTCGGCGCGCTGATCAGTCGATTACCGCTTCAGGTACAATGACACGTCCCGCTTAGGCTTGACTCACCAGCCCGTGCACAAACCCAGCCCACGCCGTCAGTGCCTCCCGCCGTTCAGCGAGGTACAGCGCTTTGTTGTAAACCCCGGCAACGCCGGCCTTGGCCTTCCCAGAGATGTGATTCACGCACGCCTCGACGACATGAGGCACGATCCCCAGGCGCTCGTTCATCATGGTGACCATGGTGCGCCGGAGATCGTGCAAATCCCACTCCGGCATCGGTTTGACGCCATTCTGTTTCCGCTGCTGTGCGATCCAGGCGTCGATCCGGCTCTTCGCCTTGCTGAAACCGGATATGGGCGTTGCTCCGGTGGTGGTGAACAGCAACCCGCCATCACCGATCCAGGGCAACGCATTGATGATTGCGACTGTCTGAGGAACGAGCGGCACCAGGTGGGGCCGCCCGTTCTTTGTACGCTTGCCGGGGATTTCCCACAGCGGCCGGTTACCATCGAGGTCACTCAATTCACTGCGGTCCATGCCGCCCACTTCTGAGCGCCGCTGTCCGGTCAACAGCAGTAACTTGAACAGGTCACGGAAGGAATCGCCTTCCGCTTCGAATGCCCTCCATACTTCGGCAATCTCCGCCTCGCTGAGGGCGCGCTCACCGATGTTATTCGCCGTTGGCGCTTTCACACGATCGGTCGGCGGCGTCTCGATGAGGTCCTTCTCCGCGCACCAATTGAAGAATTTGCTGAGATACGCGAGCGTATGGTTTGCCGCGCTGGGGCTGCCGCGCTCCACCATGGTGTCGAGCACCCCTCGTACATCCGCGCGCGTGATATCGGCAACCGGCCGATGCGCCCAGGCGGCCGTGTCTTGGCCGAACAAGGTACGCCGATATTCACGATGGGTAGATAGCGCTAGACGCCGTTCAACATACTGCGTCATGAACCGCTCGCCGACGGTTTTGAAGGTGTTGCGGGAGCGTTCTTCGTTACCTTCGCGCTCCTGCGCTTTTAGTTGCCGCGGATCAATCCCCTTCCCGGCAAGTTCTGTCCAGGCACCTGCTTTTTCGCGGGCATCCTTGAGCGATAACCCTGGACCATCGTCCTTGATCTTGGCTTTACCAATCGTGAGCCGTGCGAGCTTCCCGTGCACGCGCGTCATCACAAAAAATGTCCGCGTTCCTGCGAGTGACACACGCACGCCGAATGCCGGCATGGTGGTGTCGAAATAATCGACCTGACCGGTCGCCGGGGGATTGAGGCGCCCGACGGCAAGCGCTGTCAGTTTCATCTTCGGCATGTCAAGCGGCCTCCATAGGTAACGCCTAGGTAACAGACTCAGCCCCTTCAGGGGTGTTACCTAATGATATGCGACGTTCAGGTTCCGCTGCAATATCCCTGTAGTTATAGGGTGTTGATAGCTTCGGACGTGCTGACATGTTTTGCTATGTTCAGCTTCTCCTGCGGACTCTTAATCAGCGGGTCCAAGGTTCGAATCCTTGTGCGCCCACCATTAAAATCAAGGGGTTAAGGCAGTACCCTTGTCATAATGGCGGCTTTCGTCGAGAGTTTATCGGAACCGCGTAGGAACCGGTTTGGCAAATAGCCACGGTGGCCGTGGGCCGCGCCTCGCTGCCAAAAAATCCATGAGCTGGGCGAAAAGCGTCTCGCCAGTCTTCATGGGCGCTTCCCCGGAAAATTTCCGGAGGGTGCCCCCGCGCCGTTCAAATCGACACCACGCTTTCTTGCCGCCAAGCCTGCGCAAAGATGCGCTCTTTCGGCTTCGGCCGTGCAGTTAACCGGACTGCAGTGATAAAATCTCCAAAAAGACAATACTGCGCAGCTATCTGGGCTCCGTTTGCGGGCCTGTGAGCAGCCGGTTGGGAACCCGCCAAAACTGCCGGCTGGCGGCGCTGCCGGGCGCGCGACATACTGCCCCGTTTAAACGATCTTGACACGGACAAGGATTAAGGAGAGCATTTACTATAAACGGCACGGATCTATTGAGGAGATTTAGAAGACCAAGCGCGTTCGCAATAAAATGGTCCCGCTGCATGCACTTTGTTGCTGTCTTTTGTATCGCATCGCATCGAGCGGATGCGGGAGATTGCTTCGGGAAGAGCAAAGAGTATTTGTCGCGCGGTTGCGGTAGAGGAAACCGCCGGCAGCCTTGTTGGAACTCGGCGCATTAGATTATGCGGCGAATCTATCGCGTTAATGTTCAGCTGAAGTTTGCGAGACAGGCAGATAAATGCCACGCGAGGGCAGAGAAAGGGGTTTCGTCAATGGTGTCGATTAGCGGCATTACGGAACAAGGTCTAGGGGGCTTGTTCATTGCGAAAGAAAAAGCAGCGTCCAAGGCACGAGCCCTGACCCGCGAAGACAGAGCTGACCGCGTCCTTGCACTGACGGCGTGTTTGGCATGTGCGTTATTGGGTGCGGCGGTGGGGGCCGTCTTGGCGTACCATATTGCGAGCTTATTCTAGCCGCCTTGCTTCATGCGCGCCCGTTCATCGCCCGGGCCGGCAGTCAGATGAGCCGCAGCGTCGTCCCCGCGAAGGCGGGGACCCATGCTAGTAGCTTGTTCTGACACGATAAATGGATTCCCGCCTTCGCGGGAATGACGGCCGTGCATCTTGCAAAGGTTCCGGGGTCAATTTTTTCACACGCTCCTTCGCGGGAATGACGCTCGTGGCTGTTCCCGCCGCCTTTCGCCCCGGAGGTGAAAGGGCAAAACTGGCGGCATGCTGTTTTGCCGGACATCCTCGCATCGAGGCCAGTTCAACCGCCGTTTTTAGGATTATCGCGCTCCCTTCGGCCCGTGGCCAAAGCCTGAAATACCTCGGCCTCACGGCAGCGTGCGTTCGCCATCGGCGGTCTTCGCAAGAGCGGCAAGCAGGCCGGGCCGGCCTCCGTTCGCATCCATCCACTGGAGCACCGCACACGCGGCCTGAGCATACAGGGTGTGAATTTTGCCCGCCGCAGGCGCCCACTTGAAAGGACTTTCCGGCAGGGGGCCGTCGGGCTGTACCGAGCACCTTTGCGCGCCCTCCATCCCCGGCTTCAGATAGCGCCCGTCATCGGAAACGATCACGGCGACGCCCTCGTCGAACCATGCAGGCACCGCTTCCCTGAAGAGCTTCCAGGCCCCGATGCGCCGATGCAGCTCGACATGCGAAAACTCGTGGGAAAGGATGGTCCCGTTCAAGCCGCGCGGGGCGGCCCGGATGAAGCTTCCGCCGAATGTCGTGTAGGTGGTCGCGCGGGCGCCGCGTCCGCCGAGCTTGCGGTCGCAGGCTTCGGTCGCGCAGGCGAGCAGGGTGGGGTGGCCCTCGAAAGAGCCGTAGAAGCCGGCAACCTGAGCTTGCGCGCCGGCGATGGTGTCCCGCAGCGTCGCCCGGTCTTGCTCAGGCATCGCCGCCTCGACGTACAGAGTGGACGTAACGCGCTCAAGCCCGTAGCAAGCGGGGCAGGCATAGGCTGCCAAGGCAGGCAGAATGAAAGGCACGCTCGCCACACCAAGAGCTGCGAGTGCACCCACAAGAAGACCGATCCGTTTCGGCCACCGCCATTTCGAACGCCGCATTGCCGCTCCTTATCCCGTTTGCGAAATTCTCCATAGGAAATATGGCTTAGCCGTGATCGAAGCGGCGGCGCCCCGCGCCTTGCAGGCCGCAGTGCCGCCTCAATCCAAGTATGTCATAGGGATATCCTTACTAGGGAGGGGAACATGAAGAAGATACTTGGCTGTATTGTAGTTGCTGCCGCGCTTGTACCGGTAAGTGTGCAGGCTGGGGAGCGGATAGGCGATGCGGCGCTGGGCGCGGTGTCGGGAGCCGTTGTCGCAGGACCGGTTGGCTTAGTGGCGGGCGGCGTTGTGGGTTACGCCGCGGGGCCTGCCATTTCCTGCTCGTGGGGATTGGGCGGATGCCGCCATTATCACCATAGGCGGCACGCCCAGCATTAAGGGCAGGCTACCGCGTCCGTCATCATGCGCGAGCGGCGGCCTGTTTCGTCATCCCGGAAGCGCTAGAGGCGTCATCCGGGATCTTCATGAACTCGGGCCGCTGTTTTTTGCAGTCCCATGTAAATGCTCAGCCGCCACGCCCGACTTCCAATTGGCTTGCGCTGCCTCCGCAAATTCGAGAGCATCCACGGCTAGCGCGGAATCGGAGGCCTTCACGGCAAACCAGGAGGCTTTGTATCCAAAGCCTTCAGGCTTATCCGGCGTCTGATCGAAGGGAGTCACATTGGTATCCTTCAAGAAACAGCGGCTTAGTTACAAAGACATATATAACTCGCCGATATCGCACGAGCCAGCTTCTTCGCCCCTTGGGCTGTACCGGATGGAATAAAACTACGATCCCTGCATGATCGAAGGAGCCATGTAATGTCATCCTTTGGCGTCTCGCACCAAAAGGAGTTGCGTCCATGGCCACAGACAAAGAAATCGCGTTGCGAGTCTTGGATTTTCAGGCTCGCGCGAGAAACTACCCGCTAATGGAAATTCCAGGCTATATGAAGTGGTCGGAGCGTAAGATCTCTGAGGGAGAGTCGCCTGTGTTAATTGCGCACCTTGATGCAACTGGGATGATTCTCCTTCCAGAAGAGGTGTCAACAATCACGGAAGTGGATTTTGAAGATATGCTCGCTGATCTCAAAGTAAGTATTGGTGAATGACCTATCTATTCTTGCAATAAGCCCGCCGTGTTTTTGGGGCCCGAACTGCAAGGGCAAACTGTGACCGCAGGCGGTCCCCTGGCGATCCTTTAGCGCTGGCACGATAGTGGCACTGCCGGCGCAGCAGAGCCGGGAGCGGGCAGCGAGTGTTAGGCCTTATCCGTCAGCGCGTGCGGCGGCTTCCGCGAGTTCCTCCGGGGTATTCGCATTGAAGAACGGATCGCCCGGCTTGCCTCCAGGGCCGGTCATGGGGAACTCCACGACGAAGTGCGGATGCGGTTCCGCCCACTGCCGGACTTTGCGCATGCCGGACGCGAGTGCTTCCGCCAAATCGTCTGCCAAGGCCAAGGGCCACAGGCCGAATACGGGGTGCACCTGCCCGGCCGATTGGGCGAGAACGATGGCAGGATAAGTGCCGTCAGCCGCGGCCAGGAACTTCGCCACCAGGTCCCCGGGGAAGAAGGGCGTGTCGCATGCCGCTGTCACGATGAAGCGCGCATCTGGCGCCGCTTGGCTTGCCCAGCGCAAGCCAGCCAAGATGCCCGCGAGCGGCCCGGCGAAATCGGCGGTGGCGTCGGGGATTACCGGCAGGCCGAAGTGCGCGAACCTGGACGGATCGCCATTGGCGTTGATCGCAAGCGGGGAGGCCTGGGCCGATAAGCGCTCGATCGCATGCAGCATCAGCGGCTTCCCGCCAAGCTCGCACATGCCTTTGTCGCCGCCGCCCATGCGCCGGGACAATCCGCCCGCCAGCACTACCCCTGCCACGCGCTCTTTTACCGCGGTCATTACCCCTCACCCCAGCCCTCTCCCCATGGGAGAGGGAGTTCGCTCGCAGCCGTTGTTAGGGCGTCCCCTCTCCCATTGGGAGAGGGACAGGGTGAGGGGTAACGCCCCCTGGTCCATGCCGGCGAGCCATCATCGCCCCCCGGCACGGAAGCACCCCGGTCACACTTGCCTCACGAAGCGGGCGATTTCATACATTCCATCTTTTGCATTCGCGCGCTAGCTCCTAGATAATGCCAGCTCCAATTCTTGACTTGGCCTCTCAACCTTTAACACTGGCACATAAATGGCTAATCCCCTGAACAAAGAAAACGTGCTCAACGCACTCAAAGCCATCAAGGCGCCCGGCGGCGGCGATCTCGTCTCCGCCGGCATCTTATCGGAAATCGTAATCAGCAAGGATAAGGTTTATTTCGCGCTGAGCGTTCCTGGGTCGCAGGCCAAGGCCTTCGAGCCCGTGCGCAAGGCCGCCGAGGACGCGGTGAAGGCGCTGCCGGGCGTGACGAATGCCATCGTTACGCTGACCGCCGATGCCAAGGAAAGCGGCGCGGCGCACGCGCACGGCGCGGAGGCAGGCGGCATCGGCGGGGTGAAATACATTATCGCGGTGGCCTCGGGCAAAGGCGGCGTCGGCAAATCCACCACGGCCGTCAACCTCGCGCTGGGCTTCCAGCAGAACGGTCTGCGCGTTGGCATGCTCGACGCCGACATCTACGGCCCCTCGCTGCCGCGCCTGCTCGCGATCAAGGACCGGCCCGAGCTGGCTGGCGAAAACATGCTGAAGCCCGTCGAGAAATACGGCATGGAGGTCATGTCCATGGGCTTCCTCGTGGACGAGGAGACGCCGATGATCTGGCGCGGGCCGATGGTGATCTCGGCCATCACCCAGATGCTCAAGGACGTGGCCTGGGGCGAACTCGACATCATGGTCGTCGACATGCCCCCCGGCACGGGCGACGCGCAGCTCACCATGGCGCAGCAGGTGCCGCTGGCGGGCGCGGTGATCGTCTCGACGCCGCAGGACCTCTCGCTGATCGACGCGCGCCGCGGCCTCAACATGTTCAAGCGCGTGGACGTGCCCGTGCTCGGCATCATCGAGAACATGAGCTACTTCCTCTGCCCGAAATGCGGCGAGCGTTCCGACATCTTCAGCCATGGCGGCGCCAAGGCCGAGGCGGAAAAGCTGCAGGTGCCGTTCCTGGGCGAGCTGCCGCTGCATATGTCGATCCGCGAGACCTCGGACGCCGGCCGGCCGATCGTGGTTTCCGAGCCGGATTCGATGCATGCCGGGATTTATAAGTCGATGGCGGCGGCGCTCTGGAGCAGGCTTACAGGCTCCGCCGCAAACCCGCCCGCGCCTAAGATCGTGATCGAATAAGCGGTTTGCTGGGCACGATTGCGCTGATGGTTCGCCGGTGAAAAGCCCCCTCACCCTGTCCCTCTCCCGCGAGGGGAGAGGGGACGCCTTCTCAGCGGGCACAGCCTGCCCCCTCTCCCCATCCGCATCCGCTTGCGGATGCGGGCATGTTGAGTTGCAAGCTCGCCAAGGCGAGCTTGCCGGGAGAGGGCTGGGGTGAGGGGGAGCGGCACGCTTTGCGGACTGGAGCGGATGCGCCTTCGGTCACGCCGCAGCTGGCTGGGCCGGGCGCTCCGCAGCGTTGCCGGCGTAGGTGAGGGCGGCCACGGGGCTGCGCTTGCCGGCGAGCTTTGGAGCGGCGCTCTCGACGCGTTCCGCGGGAAGCCGGATGCGGACCTCGGTCCCAACCGACGGCTCGCTCACCACCTCGACGGTGCCCCCGTGCAGCTCGGTAAGCTGCTTGGCCAGCGGGAGCCCCAAGCCGGTGCCTTCGAAGCGCTTGGTCAGGCTATTGTCGATCTGGCGGAATTTCTCGAACGCCGCCTCGATTTCGTCCGGCGTCATGCCGATGCCGGTGTCCCTGATCGCGATGCAAAGGCCGCCGCCGTCCTCCAGGGCGGCTGAGACCCCGATGTGCCCGCCGCTCGGCGTGAACTTCACCGCATTCGACAGGACGTTGATGAAAACCTGCCTCAGCCGCAGCTCGTCGCAGCGCACTTGGATGCCATCCGCCGGATAGTCCTTGAGGATTTTCACGTTGCCGGATTTCGCCTGCGTTTTGACCGCGCGGATGCTCGCACCCAGGATTCCGCCCAGATCGGCTACGGTTTCGTAGAATTCGACCTTGCCGGCTTCGATCTTGGCGAGGTCGAGAACGTCGTTGACGATCGCCAGGAGATGCAGCCCCGCGCTGTTGATGTCGCCGGCATATTCGAAATAGGCCGGAGCATCCGGCCCCAGGAGCTTGTCGCGGATGATCTCGGAGAAGCCGATGATCGCGTTCAGCGGCGTGCGCAGCTCATGGCTCATATTGGCCAGGAAGGCCGACTTGGCGTGGTTCGCCGCTTCCGATTGCTGCTGCGCCAGCAAGAGCTTGGAGTTTATCTCCTGCAGGTTGACGCGCTCGCGCGCCAGCTCGGACGCTGTTTTGACAAGCGCCTCGTGCTGGACCGTAAGGTTTTGGTTGGCCTCTTTGAGGTCGGCGGCGTGGTCGTTGACCTCGATCTCATAGCGGACCCGGTTTGAAATCTCCTGCACGACCATGGCCGCCAGCGCCCCGGAAAGCAGCACGGCGGCGGCGCCAAGGCTCAGGATAATCAGGGCGAGGCGGTTCGGGATGGCCAGGCATTCAGCCCTGTCGAGGCCGACGATGACCACGAGCGGATAGCCGGCGACCTTTCTCCAGTCGAACAGGCGCGTCACCCCGTCAAGCGGGCTTTGCGCGACGTAGGCGCCCGCCTGCGCATGGGCGGCGCCGGGGATCGATAGCGCTCCCGGTATTGGGGCGCCCGCCCGCACAGCACCGTTCGACGCTCCCCAGTGCGCGGTCCGGACGGTTGTATCGAGCCCTACGAGCGCCATGATGCCGTTTGAGCCAAGATCGATGGACCTATGGAGAGAGATGAGAAAATCGGGATCGACCGAGAAGACAAGCACCCCCGCAAAGCCGCCGCCGGGTTTTTCAAGACGGCGCGACAACGGAATCGTCACCTGCTTCGGATCGCTCCCGGTGACCGGCTTGCCGATGAAGAGCCCGGCATTGGGGTTGTCGCGCTGGACCCGGAAATAGTCCTCGGCGGAAAGATCGGCGGGCTCCGGTTTTTTCCCCAAAGTCCCGGCGCGGATCCGGCCGTCGGGCCCTGTTGCCGCGACCTGAATAGGCTGGCCGCCGAGCCTGGCCCGGGTCCACTGGGGGAGATTGAAGCTATCGCCTTCGGTTTCAATACGCTGCTTAATGTGTTCCATTGCGCCCGCGATGCCGTCCAGAGCGCTGTGGGCTTGCTCCTCGAAGGCCGCCGAGAAGTTCGCGGCGTTGGCGCGGCCGGCGTCCAATGCGGATTGCCGCAATTGGAAGGCAACCAGCGCAACGATGTTTGCAATCGCGACGATAACGAGGGCGCTGTACAGGATGATGTGCCGGCACAGGCGGCAGCCGGCCTTCTGGATCGCGCAAGCGCAATGCACACCGCAGGGCGGCTGGCCTCTGCCGCGCGGGCACTCGCCGGTCCCACTACACTTTAGCGTACCGGTCCCACCACACTTTAGCGCAGCCTGCGGCATATCCTTCCACGCTTAAGAATAAACTACAGCGGGAAGGTGCAACCTTGGGGGTGCCGGTGCAACTATTGCGCGAGTTGTCGGTTAAGCTCGCGTTTACAATGGCGCGGAAATGCCGAGGCCGGTTGTAACGATCTTTTGCGAAGGAAGTGGAGACGCAGGAATACTGCCATCGGGCGGGGAATTCTTTTACAAAGTGCAAACCGCCACCGATATATGCGCCGCCAATTCACGTAAAACTTGGGCGCCGCTTTGCGAGTCAGCCGCGCACGCTCTTGCGGGGGCGCCCGCCCTTGGCGCCATTGCTCCGCGCGGCGGCTGCCTTGGCGGGCGAGGTGGCTTGCCCCGCGCGCCGCGCCATATGAGCCTTGGTGCCGAAGATGCCCGCGAGCAGGCCCGGGATGGACAAATCGGCGTCCAGCGCTTCCCAATGCAAGCCGTAGCCCGCTCCCAGGATCTCGATTTGCGCGAGCTGCGCGGGCGTCGCCGCCTCCAGCCCTTGTGCGAGGGCAGGCGGGAACGCAAACGTGCAGCCGTTGGTCAGTTCCACCACGATGCGGCCGGCCTCGCGGTCGTAGCGGGCGGCGGCGGCGCGCGGCTCAAGGCTGCGCGCGATCTTTCCGCGTTCGGTGGCGGCGTCGATTTCGGCGTCTGTCAACTCAGCCATGGATTTCCCCCGGCCGTCGTCCCCGCGAAGGCGGGGACCCATGCTAATTACATGCAGTGACAGCGTTTTTAGCCGTCATGGATTCCCGCCTTCGCGGGAATGACGCAGCGGACGGCAACTGCCGCTTCCCGAAGCGCATAACCTATCGCGATGGGTTTTTCAATCGCAACTACTTTATCTTGAACTGGTTGCGCAGCGCGAGCAGGAACAGGAACAGCAGCACCGCGCTCCACAGCGTCTGCCAGATCTGGAGGATGGGACTCCAAGCCGGCGCGTGCGTCAGCTTGAGGCACTCGGTGTAGAACTCCTTGGCCACCTCGCTGCGGCTAGAGCCGATCAGCGGCAGCGCATTCGCGGCGGAGAGCGTCAGCGCCTTCAACGCCTTGGACGCTCCGTCATCGGCGCAAGCCGAGCCCCACCCGGACACGGCCACGCCCGCATTCCAAGCATAGATCGCGGCAAAGGCGATGGCCGAGGCGAACCAGATCGCCAGCGGCCGGGCGATGGACCGGCCGAAATCGGAGAACGCGTCATAGGCGACGCCGAACCAAAAGGCGGTGTGCCAGGGCTTGTGCTCGGTCCCGCGCTTGGAGCGCGTCTCGCCCTTGAACGCCATCTGCTCGCGCTCGTAATCCGCGCCCTGGATCGCCATGCGGCGGATGGCGCGATAGTGCGGGATCAGGCCCGCCTCGCCACTGGGCCAAAAACCCGGAAGCGGGAAATCGACGGCGTCCAGATCGGGCGATTGCTTGAAATCGGCTTGGTTGAAGGACGGCACCTTCGCGAACCTCGCTCCCGTCATATCGAAAGCTCGCTCCACTTTGACGCCCGTGAAGCTTGCCGCACCGCGGAATATCACACCGCCAAAGCCGGTGGATTTTTGGAAAGTGGCGCTCTCGAAATTGGCGCGGCCCGAGAAGGTGGCGCTCCGGAAATCGATGTTGCCGGAGAAGGCGGCGTTCCGGAAATCGGCGTCGCCCGAGAAGGCGGCGCTCGCGAAACCGGCGTCGCCCGAGAAGGTGGCGCTCCCGAAACCGGCGTAGCCTGAGAAGGTGGCGCTCCCGAAACCGGCATCGCCCGAGAAGGTGGCAAACCGGAAATCCACGTTGCCCGAGAAGGTGGCGCTCCCGAAACCGCCGTGGCCCGAGAAGGCGGCGCTTCGGAAAACGGCGCCACCCGAGAAGGTAGCGCTTCGGAAAACGGCGCCACCCGAGAAGGCGGCGCTCCGGAAATCGGCGCTGCCTAAGAATGTGGCGCTCAGGAAATCGGCGTCGCCCGAGAAGGTGGCACTCCGGAAACGGGCGCGGCCCGAGAAAGTAGCGCTGCGGAAATCGGCGCGGCCCGAGAAAGTGGCGCTCCCGAAATCGGCGCCCCCCGAGAAGGTAGCGCTCCCGAAATTGGCGCGGCCCGAGAAGGCGGCGCTCCGAAAATCGGCGCTACCTAAGAATGTGGCGCTCAGGAAACCGGCGTCGCCCGAGAAGGTGGCACTCCGGAAATCGGCGCCGCCCGAGAAGGCGGCGCTCTCGAAACAGGCGCCACCCGAGAAGGTGGCGCCCCCGAAAATGGCGTCGCCAGGAAAAATGTAGCCTGAGAAATCCGCACGGTTTGCCTCAAGCTGAATTGGTGTTACAGGCGGGCCGCCGTCTTCGCTTTCGTTCTTTTCTTCTTCCGCTGTCTCCTTGGTCCCTTCCGCCGCCCTTACTAGAAAGAGACAGCGGGAGAAATCTGTCGCAGCTTTCTCCATCCAGGCGCGGGCTTCATCGCTCTTGGGTTCGAGATCGTCCTCATCCCTTTCAGCAGCCCAGCGTCCGTCCGCTTCCATCGCCTTGCGCTCGGCGAGCAGGCCCTCGGCCCAGGCGTTCCAATGCGCTTTTGCGGCCTCGTGCATTTCGGCACGCGTATCATCTTCGGATTTGCCGCCGTCCAGAGCCACCGCGAGCGCCGCCACGCGTTTGGCCTCACACTCCAGAAACAGCGCGACCGTTTCGTCCCGATTCATGCGCAGCACTCCCTCGCCTTGCGCGAAGCTTTAGCTAAAATTGCTTGCTTTCGCAATCGGGGCCGGACGACGGGGATCTTCTAGCGCTCGGTATTGGGGCTGACTTGTTTTAGTGAGTTGGCCCTTGGTCCAAATACGAAGTAAAGGGGGCGCGAGGGATTCGAACCCTCAACCTCCCCTTTGCGAAAAGGGCGCTCCATCCGATTGAGCTACCGCCGCAATATGAAGGGACGCAAATCCCTTCACTGGTGCTTCGAGTTGCCGCAAGGTTAACATTCAACGCCGCCAAGTTCAATTAGAACACTACGTCGAACCGCGGCCATGATGTCTTCCGCCGAAACCTTGCGCGGCGTGCCTTCGAGGCCCTTCTCGATTTCGGCGGCAAGAAGCTCGCGCTTTTCTCCCGGCGTAAGCTGCTCGAAAGCCGCCAAGTCGCGCGGGGTTGGCGCCGCGAAGGAGGAGATGGTGTGCCGTTTGTTCGTGCTCATAGGCGGCAGATATAGCAAATTTCTGCCGCGAAAGCGTGAGGCTGGCCAGCGTCGAGGGGAGCTTATCGCGCACCTCCGCCCCGCCGCCTATTGCAGGCGCCGCATCCAATGTTGCGGATGGCGGTGCTGATGGATGACGCCAAGCACGCGGACCTCATCGCCCTTCACCCGGAAGAAAATCGAATACGGAAATCCGCGTAGCAGCGCCCGCCGCGCATCCCGCAGGCTGGAAGGGTAAAGCTCTGGCTTTGTAACGATGCGCTGAAATGCGCGCTCAACGGCGTCCAGGAACTGCTTGCCGAGCCCTTTTTGCTGGTGCTCGTACAGCGGTATGCCGCCGCGATATCTTTCGACGCGGCGGCCCGGACGTTGAGCGTCCAGCTCACCCTTCCTGCTCGATCTGGCGGCGGACCTCAGTCCAGCTTTGGGCCGGGCCGGAGTCGCGTTCGTCCTCGTCGAGCCGTTCGGCAAGCAGCTCAAGCTGCCAGTCTGGCACCGGCACCGCATCGGGTTTTTCCGTAAGCGAATCCCAGATTGCTGCGGACAGCGCCAGCCGCTCGGCGGCAGGCAGGCGCAGAATTTCGGCGATGATGTCTCGATCCGGCATGCAGGAAGTTTAGCAATGGCGCTAGCCGCGCGCAACCGAGCTAATCACACCCGCTTCTAACAGTTGCCGCTGGCGCAACTCCTGTCCGGTTAACCGGCGATGAAGCCGTGCTAAGGGCGCGGCATGGTTAATGCGCACGTGGTAAACGCTCGGCCTTGTATTTTTCGCCGCCGCGTTTCTGCGAATCTTTCCGCGTTTTTGGCCGAATTCCACGATTCCGGAATCCGTTTAAATATATTTGCAGATTGCAAATTAACCATAAAACGGTGCATTCCGCCTCGCAAGCGGATGCTTCCGGCGCGTAATTTGTGGAGCTATTGCAGTGGCTTAGCGAAACTTAAGCCTTCGGAAAGGCGCGTTGCCCCATGATCGTGCCTTAAGAGAAAGCGGCGTGGGCTGGGCAAATTTCCCCAAAATGCGGAGATTTGCGGTTAACGCGGTTTTAAACGCTGCGGCAAAAGTGGATATAAGGATACCCGCATGCGAGCGTGTGAAAAAATTGACGAATTGGCTGAAGCGCTTGAAATCCGGGTGCCGTGGCCGTCATTGCGGCTGACTTCAGCCCAGAGCGATCCGGTGGCGACAAACATGTCGCCAGGGCGCGTTGCGCGCGCCCCGATGACGCCGCGGAACTCCTTGACCTGGCTTTCCGCCGGCGGCCTTGGAGCGCTAAACAGCCAATCTGTCAGTACGCCGATTGAGGCGGACCGGCGGCTTCCAGTTCCCGGCGCTCGGGGATACCCGCGCCGCAAGCCTGGGTGTCCTGCCTCAGCCGCATGTACTCTTCGGCGGACATGACCACCAAGCGGTCGCGGCCTTGTTTGGTGATCGTCACCGGGTCTTTCCGCGCCATTTCGCTCATGGCGTCGAAGGCCCGCAGGAAATCGCTTTCACCGATGCGTATCATGGCGTTTGCCTTTCCTCCCTACGTTATTGCCTACATCGTAGCACGATGCCGGAGATCGGCAAGATCGCCCGGCGCGATCCCAGGCCCCGCACTCGCCGTTTCCAGCTCCGCCGCCCGCGCTCCGGCTAGAATTGCCTTCCGCGGGCGCTCAGGCGCCGGCCTCGATCCTGGCCATGTCTACGTCGGAGAAACCGAAATGGTGGCCGATCTCGTGGATCAGCACATGGCGGATGACGCGTTCCACCCGCTCCCCGTCGCGGCGCGCGTAATCGATGATAGGGATGCGGTAGAGAAAGATCCTGTCGGGGAGGCTCACAGGGTCCCACACGCTTTTGGACGGCAGCCCGGCACCCTGATAGAGCCCGAGCAGATCGAGAGGATCGCGGATGCGCATGGCCTGGAGCGTTTCCGCATCCGCGAAGTCCGCGACGCTGAGCGTCACATTGTCCAGGCCCTCGCGGAACTGTTCAGGCAGGCCGTCCCAGATTGCCTGGGCGGCGATCTCGAAATCTTCGAGCGTACTGGGCTGACTTGCGCGAAAATCCAGCCGCCTTCTCCGCCTGAGATGATGCCAGACACGCCGCCAAGCCATGAGCTTCTTCAATTCCGCAATCGCCTTGCCGGGTTCAACATCGTTCGCCTGCAATGATAGGATCGCAGGGCTACAGGCGCAAGGTGGCGGCCTCAGCAGCAGATGCGGTTACGCCGGCTCTGGAGCCCCACGGATTTCCTTCAGAGCCCTCTCGCAATCGGCCGCAAGCCGCGGGATTTTGTTGTTTGCCACATCCCAAACAATGTCCGGAGCAACCTTATCGTACCCATGCCGCAGCCAAATTGCCCATGCCTCTCAAGTCATTCCAAGGGTGATCGCCCAGCAGAGCCTTCGTATCCTCATCGAGTTTCGTTGTGGCTTCGATCACCCGCTCGATACAGCGCTCAACCGCATCCCTCGTCTTGCGGTCGTTTTGTAAAGCGGCTTCATCCATGCCCGCGATATATTCGGCGATATAGCCGGCTTGTTCGATGACGTCTTCGAGGCGGATGGTCGTATTTTTAGAAAACAACGACGCGGTCCTTGTCTATTTGGTCCTGAAGCCTTTGTTTTCTGGCGGGCTCAGGCACGACATCGACCTCTTTTTCCAGAAGGGCTTCGAGGCGTTCCTGGATGGCATCCACATAGCCGATATAGTCCAGCCCGCGAGGCGTCCGCGCCGGATCGAGCTTCACGGCGATATCCACGTCGGACGCGCGGCTATTGTCTCCACGGGCCGTGGACCCGAACAAGGACGCGGACAGGACGCCGAGCTGTTGCAGCTCAGCGCGGTGCGCGTTCAACTTGGCGATGATGGCGTCCCTGTCCATGGCTCGAATATAACGTTAAAGCCGCTGCGATCAAAACTCTATAGCGCCTCACAAGGGGGGAAGTTCAATCATCGTATCGGTTGCCTCTGCCCAAGTTGCACGGGCCGCATAACGATCTAAGGTTATCGATCGCTGTTCGTCCTCCCTTTGACCAGGGCACGATATGGTCAACGTGAAGCACGCATGTGGGGTTCACTGATGGGCTGTCCCCACACAGCGTGCATTTGAAGCGGTCCCTATGGAGAACCCGAAAACGCAGACCGAGTGCGATTTCACGCTTATCTCTGACACTTTCTTGAGCGGATGCTGGAAACGGTTCATCGCCTTCCGAATATGTGGCTAGTGCCATAGCTGTAGCTTGCGTGTCCGGGTCAGCATTCACGCGCTCGACGAAGGCAGCCAGGGCTTTGTTCCAGCTGCCGAACCTTATCATGTATGCTTTGCTACCAACAGTAGACGGAGGCTGCCCCATTTCAAGGTACTTCGGGGCACGTCCGTGATGCGTCCAGACCGCCAGCATGTTATCGAAGCACTCTTCATCTGTATAGCGGCGTCCGGCGCTTGACAATGAGAGCCCTGCAGCCTCGAACGCTGCTCTCGAAGTTCCCCAACGCTTTCTGAGAGTGTTTGAGCCGAAGGGAAGATGAGCCTCGACGTCAGATACACTCAATCCGGTCTTTCCCAGCTTGCGAGCCAAATCAATGAGCGCCGCAAGGATTTCTCCGTTGGTCATCTGATGAATGGCATGCGGCCTACAGCCTGGGACTCTAAGCTTTCCTCCCCAACGGTCACTCAATCCAGCGGCCGCAAGAGCTTTACTCCAGGTACCAAACCGCTTCGCGACGGTATCCCGAGACACACGAGAGTGCTGCTGAAATAGCGTGGCCAACAAGGGGCCATCCGGGACAATAGCAGCGACCCGGCGCAGCTCATCAAGAATTGCGGCGTCGGTATATTCAGTCAGCCGGTTCAACTCAAAAACGAAGGGCTGAGGTGTGGATTGGCTTGTCATATTCTCAAGGCTGAATCGATGCTAGTAAACATTCAAGCAAAACACTATCACCGGCAAGACTACAAGCCAATCGAAAGCGAGGCCCGAACATATCGCTGCCTGGCTCAGGTGCCCGGCCGGCCGGTCTTCACAGGTCGGCGGCGCTTGCCGCGGCGCTCGGGTTCGCCCTCCTCGCCTACGACAATCGTCTTGCCGGGCTTGAGGGTCCGCAAATCGGGCGCGGGGCGCGAGGGCTTCGGCTTGCCGCCGGGCAAGGGCCGCTCGGCGTGCGGTCCCATCTCGTCGAGCGTGGGCTTATGCGGCCGTGCGAGGGCCGCGCTGCCCGCCGCCGCCTTCGCGGTTACGCCGAATTCGCCGATCTTGCGCTCCATGGTGGTCTCCGGCGGGCGCGCCGCGATGCGCGATCCGCCAGCGTCAGCGTCGCGCAAGGTTGCGTTCTTATTATGTTCTGGTCCGCTTACGCTTTTCTGTGAGGAGCTAAAATTGTCCGCCTTATTGCCTGCCGCGATCTCCCATTCCTCTGGTTCGTCCCAAACTTCGCCAGTGCTGGGCAGTGGACTTTTGCCAGGTGTGTTCCGCGCGCGGTCCTTATCGCGCGAACTGGCCTTGCGCCGCTTCGCACCCGTTCCGCCGCCGCTTGTCTCCGTGGTATCCACGCCAAGCTGCGGCACATACGACGTGCGGTTGCCGCCCTCATAGCGCCCAGCCCTGTCCTCCACTTGCGACTGCCGCGCCAGCGGATCGTCCATGATGGTCATCTCGACCTCGCGCAGGCGCTTCACCTCGTCGCGCAGCCGCGCCGCCTCCTCGAATTCGAGGTTCGACGCCGCCTCGCGCATGCGCTTCTCCAGGTCCGCGATCACGGCCGTCAGATTGTGCCCAACCAGCGGCGTCTGCCCGCCCTCCGCGAAGCCGGCATCGACAATCACGTGGTCGCGCTCATAGACGCTGGCGAGAATGTCGCCGATGTTCTTCTTGATCGACTGCGGCGTGATGCCGTTGGCTTCGTTATAGGCCGTCTGCTTCTCGCGGCGGCGGTCGGTCTCGGCGATGGCCCGCTCCATCGAGCCGGTGATGTGGTCAGCGTAGAGGATCACGCGGCCGTCCACATTGCGCGCCGCGCGGCCGATGGTCTGGATCAGCGAGGTTTCGGAGCGCAGGAAGCCTTCCTTGTCGGCGTCGAGGATCGCGACCAGCGCTACCTCGGGAATGTCGAGCCCCTCGCGCAAGAGGTTGATGCCGATCAGCACGTCGAAAGCGCCGAGCCGCAAATCGCGGATGATCTCGATGCGCTCCAGCGTGTCCACATCGGAGTGCATGTAGCGCACCTTGAGGCCCTGCTCGTGTGCATATTCGGTGAGGTCCTCGGACATGCGCTTGGTGAGCGTCGTCACCAGCACGCGGTAGCCCTGGCGGATGACCGTGCGGCATTCGTCGATGAGGTCGTCGACCTGGGTTTTGACGGGCCGGATTTCCACCGGCGGGTCGATCAGGCCCGTCGGGCGGATCACCTGCTCCACGAACACGCCGCCGGTCTGCTCGATCTCCCACTTGCCGGGCGTGGCTGAGACGAACATCGATTGCGGCCGCATCGCGTCCCATTCCTCGAAGCGCAGCGGCCGGTTGTCGAGGCAGGACGGCAGCCGGAAGCCGAACTCGGCGAGCGTCGATTTGCGCCGGAAGTCGCCCCAGAACATGCCGCCGATTTGCGGCACGGTGACGTGGCTTTCGTCCGCGAAGACCAGCGCGTTGTCGGGCAGGTATTCGAACAGCGTGGGCGGCGGCTCGCCCGGCAGGCGGCCGGTCAGCCAGCGCGAATAGTTCTCGATGCCGTGGCAGGAGCCGGTCGCCTCGATCATCTCCAGGTCGAACTGCGTGCGCTGCTCCAGCCGCTGCGCCTCCAGCAGCCGGCCGGTGGCGTTGAAGCGCTGCAGCTGCTCCTGCAACTCTTGCTGAATGCCCATGATCGCCTGGTTCAGCGTCGGCTTCGGCGTCACATAGTGCGAATTCGCATAGATTTTCACCAGCGCGAGGTCTTGCGTCTTCTCGCCCGTCAGCGGGTCGAACTCGGCGATGCTCTCGACCTCGTCGCCGAACATCGAGATGCGCCAAGCGCGGTCCTCTTGGTGGGCCGGGAACAGCTCGATGGTGTCGCCGCGCACCCGGAAGTCGCCGCGTGCGAAGGCTATGTTGTTGCGCCGGTATTGCAGCGCCACGAGATCCGCGAGGAGCTGCCGCTGCGAAACGCGGTCGCCCACCTGGATCGAGAACGTCATCGCCGAGTAGGTCTCGACCGAGCCGATACCGTAGATGCACGACACCGAGGCCACGATTATGACGTCGTCGCGCTCCAAGAGCGCGCGCGTGGCGGCGTGGCGCATGCGGTCGATCTGCTCGTTGATCGAGCTGTCCTTCTCGATATAGGTATCGGTGCGCGGGATATAGGCTTCGGGCTGGTAGTAATCGTAATAGGAGACGAAATACTCGACCGCGTTGTCGGGGAAGAACGACTTGAACTCGCCATAGAGCTGCGCCGCGAGCGTCTTGTTGGGCGCGAGGATCAGCGCGGGCCGCTGCGTTTCCTCGATCACCTTCGCCATGGTGAAGGTCTTGCCGGAGCCCGTCACGCCGAGCAGCACCTGATCGCGTTCCAGCGCCCGCACGCCCGCGACCAGCTCGCGGATCGCGGTTGGCTGATCGCCGCGCGGCTCGAAATCCGACTTGATGACCAGCGGCCGGCCGCCCTCGCTCTTCTCCGGACGCGGCGGCCGGTGCGGCACGAACACAGGCATATCGTTGCCGGTGAGCAGCGGATGGTCGCCGATGGGCGGCAGCTTGCCGAGCTTATGCGATGGCTGCGGCATGGCGCCGGACGGCTTCAGATTGCGCAGCGCCGGAATGAGATGCTTGGTGCTCTCGGAAGTGTAGGCCTCGCCCTCGAACGCGGCCTGCGGGCCTTCCGCAAACCCAGCAGCAGCGGCCTTTCCAGCCTGCTGGTGCTTCGGTGCCTTATTGCCCCCCGGTTTGACCGTCCGCGCTTTCGCCATGCCTCTTATATGCCACCCGCAACCGGATTCGGCTACCAGTCCCCCGGCCGTGACGCCCAAATCCAACACATTTGACGGGACCCTGCATTTCCCTTACGGTAAGGAGGTAAGGAGTGCAAGGAATGCACAGCCGTCTCACCTCAAAATCGCAGACAACGATACCGAAGCGCGTGCGAGACCTTTTGCGGCTCAAGCCCGGCGATGTCGTAAAGTACGAAATTGACGGCGACCACGTCATTCTTTCGAAGGCCGCTGCAATCGATATGACGCACCTGGCGCAACTCGAAAAGACGCTGAGCGAGTGGGATACGCCGGAAGACGCCACGGCCTATGACAATCTATGATCCATTCGACATCGTTATCGTGCCCTTCCCGTTTACGGACAACGCGAAGCAGAAACCGCGCCCCGCGCTCGTCATATCGAGCCGCGGCTTCAATGCCGGCCACGATCATGTCATCCTGCTGATGATTACCACGGCAATACGCACGCAGTGGCCAAGCGACATCGCCATCGCGGATTTACGCGCGGCGGGCCTTACGGCGGCCTCCGTGGTTCGCTTCAAATGCTTCACGCTTGAAGAAGCCATTGTGACCCGGAAAATCGGCGCTCTCTCCGCGCGGGATCGAGCCGCGGCGCTTGCCGGTGTGCGGCAGGTTCTCGTTCAATAAGAACCTGCCAGCCGCCAAAAGCCCATCAAGCGGAGGGGTTTTTGCGCCGGCTGAACAACCGCTTCAGCCCCGCGAGCGCGGCGATACCCGCGACGATCAGGACCTTGGCGCCCTTTGCGGCAAACGCCGCGATCAGCGCGAACATGCCCAGCTTCTTCGCCGCGACACCGGCCACAAGCGCCGTAATGCCGTAAGCCGCCACGTTGTCGGTGCTGGCGTTGAAGTCGCCATAGCCCTTGCCCTTGTTATACTCAAGCGCGGCGAGCAGCGTATGCGAATGCACCTTGTTCTCGCGAAGCTTGTCCGCGTCCGTCAGCAGATTGAGGCTGAAATAGCCGTCGCGCCCCAGCGCATATGTGTTGTAATTCACGCCGAGCGAGCCATCCGCGTCGTTCTTCTCGCGGTTCGTGGCAGCCCAAACCAGCCTGTGAGTGTTCGAATCGTAAGCCGGCGATTCGGCCCAGCCGACCACCTCGATAGGTTCGAAGCCGCGCGCGATGCGGTCCTTGTTGGCCTCCTCGGTTCCCTCGCGCAAGTTCTTGAGCAGTTCGTCCGCATTCCACTCCTTGGCCTCATCGTCCTTGATGTAGCCGGAGTCGATGAATTTGACCGCGACGAACCAGTCCAGGCGCCCGGATGCAGGAAAAATCAGCCCCGCCAGCGATGGCCCCGCCGTGTTTCCCTGGGCGCGCAGAATTCGAGCCGCCTGGGGCTGGGGAATGAACATGTAGCCCGCGGGCAGGTGGAGCGAGGCTTGAGCGAGCAGCGGGACATCCGCCTTGCCTTTCGTGGCGGCCTTGGCTCCGTCCGCGAATGCAGCGTTGAGTTCTTGTTCGCGGCTCGCCTCATCCGTGGCGGCCTGCGGCGCCTCCGGCTGGGACCCGGCTGTTTGAGACAGGGCGGGCTGGCCCAGCCCCAAGAAAACCAGCAATACAGCTGCAAGCCACCTTAGAGCCATTCGAGCACTCCTGAATAAGTTGTCATTTGGATGTACCCGTGCCGGTGGCGCCAAACTATGGCAAATTTAAAATATTCCCGAACAACCTCCGATGCTTATGGTTGCGCGGCAGCCACCCATCTCGCAGAAATGGCCGCGCTGGCGCTCCATGTTACCTTCAGCTAATTCGCTGCCAGGAATTCTTTATAGTTCGGGTTCTGCCGCAGCAGGCTGCCAGCCGACGCGATCACCAGATCGACATCGTCCTTCGGCAGCTTGAACCGCGTCGGGATTCTGTCGAGCCGCGCCTTCACGCTCGGCTCGCGCATCGCCTCGAAGCTCACCTTCGCCACCTGCAGCGACAGCGCGCGGCAATCCCAGCCCTCCATCGAGCCCCTCAGAGCCACCACCTCGGGCGGCGTGAGCCCGCAGCGGTAGTCGATGAGCCGGTCGCGCCACTTTTCCATCTCGCTGACGAAAGCGTCGTAAGCCGCGCGCACATTGGCGTCGACCGCGGTGTCGGAGACGGCCTGGATCAGATCCATGATCTCAGGCGAACTCGGCATCCTTCGCGAGGTCTCCGCCCGGCGGCCGTCCCGCATCCACGACCACGAATAGAAAGCGCTTCAGATTCACGGCCTGCCGTGGCGTGAGCGGCTCGTAAGGCTTCGTCGCCGCCGCGAGTTCCAGCAGCAACCCGCTAAGCCCAAGATTGTCGGTCATGCCGCCGTCGAGCAGCTTCACGAACTTCACGTCGGCTTTCTCGCGGTAGCGCTGGATCGCCGCCGCCGAGGCGCGCAGGATCGCGGGCGCACCGGACCTCCCGCCCGAATCGACCCAATCGGGCGCGTCGAATTGGCACCTGTCGGCGTAGTTCTCGATGACGATGGGCGCGAAAACCAGCGGCACGGCAGCCGACGCGGCGACCGCTTCGGACAAGGGATAGCGGCGCAGATCGCTGCACAAGGCGCCGAAATTCACGGTGTTGTAGACGAACGGCGTGCGGTTGTAGATATCGGACGCGTTGATCCAAAGCTGCGGATGGCCGGGCTTCAGCACATCGGCGTAGGTCGCCCCGCCGAATAGGTTCTTATCGAGCCAGGTTGGCAGCCCGCTGCGGTCGTTCACGCCGCCCTTCGCCATCAGCATCAGGTTCGTGACGTTGACCGAGGTGCTGAGCGACGCCTCAACATCCTGCACCAGGAACCGGTGCCGGAAATCGGTGAGCATGTCCCGCCCGCGTAAGGCGAAATAAGCCGCCGTGACCGATCCGCCCGAAACGCCGGAGACGAGCGAGACGCGGTCGATCAGCGGCGCGCGCGTCCCATTGCGCGAGCTTTCCTGCGTTTTGCCAAGCTCCTGCAACACGCCAAAGGCAAAGGCGCTCGCCCGCGTGCCGCCGCCCGAGAAGCTGAGGCCGATGGCGGTTTCGGCGGTATCTTGGGCCAGCGGCCCTGCTGACGCGGTGTCCATCGTGGCGGGACCGTCCGCAAGCGCGGAGTTTATGGGCGCGTTGCGCGTGCCGAAACCCGCGCAGCCGGTGAGCGCAAGCGCCATCGCTAGGCAAGCCGCAGCCGTCCGCGCGCCTGCGAGCCGGGTAATGTCAGGCCGTCCAAGTTTCATGAACGCCGCAATGTCCGCTATACGCCCATGCAGGCGTCTCAAAAGTGTCATGCCCCGAAGCTTGCGATGATCTCGCGCATAAAGCGCATCAAATGCTCAGTTTCCGGCGGCGCCGGAAGAGAGTGTCCCGGCAAGGCGTTGCCCCAGCGGAGCGTCAGAAATGTGGCGGCACGTTGCGCGGATTGGGGAATTAAGCCGGCCGTCATGCCGCAGCGCGGTTCCGCGCATCCTTTTCATCAAGCCTCCGGTTAGCCCGAATCGGCGATACATACATAGGTTCAACTTTTGGGCTGTGCCCGGCACCCCTTTCGGTTAGAGTGCGCCAATGCTGAAACGCCTTGTCATCCCGTTCGCGGCGATCTGCCTGCTTGCGGTTGCGCCCATGCAACCGTTCCAAGCGCGCGCGCAGTCGCAAACGCCGTTGCAGGAGGCGCTCGCCAGGCTCACGCCGGAGCAGCAGGCCCGGTTCAAAGCCTACGAGGCGGCGCGCATCTCGTTTCAAAAGCGCACCGATCAATATTGGCGGCTGATCGAGCTGAAGCGGAAGAAGCGCCAGGCGAAGCTCGCGGCAGGCAAGGCAGTCACGGTGGCGGACTACGTGCCTGAGCAGCCGCCCGCTTACAACGGCCCGCCCAGGCCGGACGATGTGATGGCGATGCTGCCCAAGCCGCCGCCGGCACCCGTGGAAATCCGCGAGCCCGTGCCCATCGTCACCGATTTCCTCCGGCAAGCCGAGGAGGTGTACGGCTTCAAGCCCGACCAGGTGAAGGAGGACGATTTCATGATCCTCTACGCGATGGAGGCTATCAGGCTCGGCCTCACGCGGGATCAGGTCGTCCGCCTCTACGCGCTTGAGACTGGCGGCATGGGCACCCAGAACCTGCAATCGGGCTACAATCCCCGAACCGGCAAAGCCGCCTCGACCGCGCTCGGCTACGCGCAATTGCTGGCGGCCAACACCATCGAACAGGTCCGCAAGGAAGGCCCGGAGTTCGCCGCGCGGCTTGAGCGGCAGGCCGCGGACGGCAGCGTGCCGGACAGCAAGGCCGAGTCGCTTCGCGCGAAGGCCGCGATTCTGCGCAAGATGATCGCCGACGCGAAAACGGTTCACGACAACTGGCCGGCCCACGTCGCCTATGCCAAGACGCCCAACGGCATCGCCATGCACGCGCTGAACCTCGATGGCGACATCGGGCCTTGGATGCAGACCGTCAAGCTCAGGGGCATCAAGGAGTACGCGGCGAAGAAAGGCATGACGACCCTGACCGGCGCGCAGCTTGAGCTGATGAACCTCGCCGGGCCGTCTCACGGCTTCGAAATGATGCAGCCCGTCGGCAAGACGATGCCCACATCCAATTTCTTCGAGCGCAGGGGTTATGAGCGCAACCCCGTCGCCGCCGGCAAGACCGGCGCGCAGCTTCTCGCCAAGCTCGACGAGATCATGGACCGCAATGTGCAAAAGCAAGGCGCGCAGCGCTTCGCGCGTATTTTCGACAGCATTGCGCAGCGGCTTTCCGGACAGCGCACGCAGTCCTCGGCGGAAGCCTGGCAGCCGTTCGGCTTTCTGGGCCGGTGAGAGCTGGCCCCCTCAAGCACCCGCCGCCTCCGCAATAACGGCCGGTCCCGTTAAAGTCCGCATTTGCGCATTATCCGGAAAAATTGCACCCCGTGTTGAACCAAATCGTTCCATTTTGCGCTAAAGCTCTAGGCAGCCGCGCCGTCATGGATCAAATATGTGGAAGAAATGGCGTGGCAGGGTTCACGCGCATGCCGTTTCGACAGGGCCGCCGGGCCGGGCGGCATTCGCCGCTTACCGGGTAGTGCAGGAGGTCATATGTTTCGCCAAACAAGAAAGACGGCGCCCCTGGCCGTTCTTGCCATATCCGCGCTTCTGGTTTCCGAGGCCGCCGGCGCCCCCGAAGCCGTGGCGCAAGATGTGCCGCGAGCGCAGGCGCCGGCCGACGACCGCTCCTATCTCCCGCCTTGGATGCAGCCGCAAGCGAGCGGCACCGGGCAGGCGAGCATGCAGTCGCAATATCTCAATGCGCTGGACGACCCCGCCTTGAAACAAAAGGCGCAGAAGCCGGTGCGCAAACGGCGCAGCAGCACCTTCGGGGACTTTTTCTGGTAGGTTGGCTCAGTGGCGTCGTCCCGGAAAACGCTTTGGAGTGCGTCCGAAAAGGTGCGAAGAGGTTTTCCGAAAAGACGCACGGCAAAAACAAAAAGCTGGAGCCCGCTTTTGATTCCATCGAAAGCGGAAAGGCTCTAGCGTTTATCCGGGATCGCAAAGGACACCGGTCCCGAGTTTGCGAAGATCCCGTATAACGCCTCCGGCGTTTCCGGGATGACGAGCGCACACGCTAAAAATCGGAAACGATGCCCTTCTTCTCCCAGTCGCCGAAGCGCGTGGGCTCGGGGCCCTTGCGGTTGCCCACCTCCTTCGGCAGCGGCTCCTTCGCTTCGCTTTGCCGGCGCGCCTCGGCTTCCGCCAGCGCCCGCTCCGCCGCCTCCTTCCGCCGCTGTTCAACCTCCGCTTCGCTTGGCTTCGTCATTCCCCGTCCTCAAACCTTCGGCTTGGCACCCATCAGCGCCAGCGCTTGCAGCAGCTCCGGTAGCTTGCCAGCCTCTATCATATGAGCTTCAGCGCCGAGTTGCGAATCGCGCAGACAACTGAGCTTGTCGCATTTATGGGCAAGGCTCACCTAGCCGCCATGCGATTCGATGGTGAGCGAGGTCTTGCCCACCTCGCCATGGCCGATGAAAACCGCGCGCACGCGCTTAAGCTACTTAGCGACCGGGCCCTCGCGAAGAGCCTTGAGATAGATGCTTATTTCCACGGGACTTTCTGCAAGCTGCCCCTTGGACAAGAACGTCAATTGCCGCCGGCAAAATCCGCCCCGCAAAAGCGGGCAAAACGCGCCGCTCGATCCATCGCATGAGCACCGCCCCTGTGCGGCGTCCCGGCGCGCAATCGAGAGCAAGACCCCGGATGAGCGCGATGCGGCGTGACATTGCCGGAGCCGCGCCTAAAGTACGGCCTCGATGCCTTTGCGGCGGATCACATTCAACATCGCGAGTGCCGCGCCGGTTGGCCGCTTTTCTTCGCGCTCCAGCTGAGAAAGGTAGCCGCTGGTGACGTTGAGCACGGCGGCGAAAACGGACTGGCTCATGCGCGCCTCGTCGCGAAGCGCACGGATTTCCTCAGGTGCTAGCGGCTGGGGCTCGGGCAGCACCCCGCTGCCCAGAACGCGCTTGGTGATCTTGTCAGCGGTCTCATGGCTGATAAGCCGGCCGCGAAAATCCTGCGCCATCTCCAAGAGCGCCGCGTCGAGCCGGATATTGCCCTTAATCTTCCTCGCCATAATCGATCTCCTGCGACCGCCCTTCGGTAATACAATATACAACCGGCGGGTAATGTATCCCGCCGGGGCGGGCTGGGCCAATCAAGGCGTTATCAGGCAGAGCTAAGCCTGCTGCGGCTCGGCTGGCGGGGCGGGCGTCTCGGGCTTAGCCGCTGCCGGCTCCCGCGCCTTCTCCCTCGGCCCGCAGATGGCTCGCGCGAAGCTCTCGCAGCCCTCGCGGAAGCGCGCCATTCCCTGCACCACCGCTTCGCCGCGCCGCAACCGCTTGTCGAGCGCGGCCATGGTGCGGGCGAGCCCCGGATCGTCATCGCCGAGCCAGATGGGGAAGACGCGGGCGTAGATCGCAAGCAGGCCTTTCACGCGCACAAGCCCGCGCGCGCCTTCGCCGTTGATGCCGGCAGCGGCCAGCATCCAATACTGCGATTTGAGCGCGGGGCAGAGCTGTACCAACGCCTCGCCCGGGCTGCGGCCGAGATCGCAGGCGATGCGGCGCAGCGCGGGCTTATAGGGCTGCATCGCTTCGAAGCGGCTCATGAGCACGTCGAATAGCCGGTCGCGGGCGGCGTCGGCGGTGGGCGCGGCGAATTTTGCGAGCACGGCCTGGTCCACGGCGCGCGAGAAGGCGCTAAGGATTTGTGCCTTGCTCTGGAATTCGCGCCGCATTTCGGCGAGCGGCACGCCCGCTTCGCCCGCGATCGCGCCCAGGCTCAGCTCGCGCCAGCCGCGCGTCTCCGCAAGCCGCATAGCGGCGGCGATAATCCGGTCACGAGGGGTTTCGCTGTCAAGCATGGCCGCGCTCCTGTTTTATTAGGTATGTCCGTTATATGCGGCGCGGGCGCCAGCCGTTCAACCTTAGGGTCTGTCCGCGCCCCAGGAAATCGCAAGGGGTGATGTGCGTGGTGTGGGTCGCCCGCCGCGCTCAAGCGTTCGAGCGGCGCGCGGTATAGATCCCGATCATCTCCCGCACGGCCGCCACGCTTTCCGGCAGCTCGCTCCGGTACGGCCCCTGCACCTCCAGATTGAAAACCACATCGGGCTCGAATTCGGCCGCGGTCATCAACTCATGCCATGGCAGGCTGCCCCAGCCAACCGCGAGGTGCAGGTCGCCCAGGCCATAAGCGAGCCGCTCCGAACGCGAGAACGTGCGCAGATCGGCGGGATCGCCAAACGAATCGTGGATGTGGAGGTGCCTGCAAAGGGGCGCCAGCGCCTTGACCTCGGTGAGATAATCCGCCCCCCGCAGCCGGCAGGTAATGGCCGCGTGCGAAAAATCGAGGCAGCCGCGCACGTTTGCGTGGCCGATGGCTTCGATCTCGCGGGCGAGCCTGGATGGCAGCGCCGTGTACCCGCCCGGTATCAGCGGGATGATGTTCTCCACCGCGACGATGAGCGAATGCCCGGCCGCGATCTGGCCAAGCGAGGCGAAGGCGTCGCGCTGCTGGGCATAGCCTGCCTCGATCGCGGCCTGATCCTGCTTTGGCGTATAGCCGGTATGCAGCACGAGATGGACCGCGCCAATTTCGCCCGCGATCTCGATGTTCGCCTCGGCCACCGCGAGGTGGCGGGGCAGAAGCTCGCGCGGCTGCATGAAGTTGACCGCAATTGGCCCGTGCGCGGTGTAGCCCACGCCCCGGCCGGCCAGGGCCTCCTTCAGCCGCCGCACTTGCGCTGGCAGGACGCGCCCGCCCGCGATCAAGTCCATCATGAACAAAGGAATTTCCACAAACTCGACGCCGAGTTCCGCGGCCAGGTCGAGTTCCCGCCGCAGTTGCTCGAAATTGGCGCCGTCCGAAATCCAGCTCGAAAAACCCGCCCCGCGTACCGCCGCCATCGCTCTAACCTCGCTCTTGCTGGCACCCCGCCAGACCACATCCGTTATCCCGATCAGCCCCATTTCCGCTGACGTTGAATTTCGCCGCACCGTCGTCCCCTCGGAGGCGGGTACCCACATAAGCCATTGCGCCTGCGCGGGAATGACGCTGCGGAAGTACCACTGGCGGACTCAAACGCCACCGCGGAAACATTGAGGTAATCAACTTAATCATACCCCGCGCCCGCGACGGCGCCATGACGCGGCCGCGAGCCGTTGCGGTCTACTTAGGGCTTTTCTCAATTTATTCAATTCCGGTAGCGGTGAGCGGGCCTTGGTACCCGGTCTGCGCGTGCCTATGCCAAATCCAGCAATTTCCGCGTGCAATCTATTCTGATAAGAAGGTAGCGGGAAAAACTGAGCAGGGGGGCCGGCCATGGCGCCGATTCGCGCAATACTGGCGATTGCCATCGTTTTTGTATCCTTCGCGGCGCGGGCCGAATCGAGGCGGGTGCCTTTCATCGACAATCGGGATTATGAAGCCAAGTTCGACCCGTTTAAGGAGCCGCCTAGCGATATCGAGCTTCCCAGCGCTGCAAAACCCGCGCCGCCATCTCACAATATCGAACTTCCCGTCGCCTCGAAGCCCGCGCCGCCGCTCCGCGATGTCGAGCTTCCCAGCGCTGCAAAACCCGCGCCGCCACCTCACAATATCGAGCCTCCCGCCGCCGCGAATCCCGCGCCGCCGCTTCGCGATGCCGAGCTTCCCAGCGCTGCGGATCCCGCACCGCCACCTCACAATATCGAGCTTCCCGTCGCCGCGAATCCCGCGCCGGCGCCCGCGACCCCGTATGAGAATGCGGCGCTGCGGCTGGTGCGCACCTTCGCCGGGCACACGGGCTGGGTCTATTCGGTTGCCTTTTCGCCGGACGGCCGCACGCTTGCGAGCGCGGGCTTGGACTACACGCTCAAGCTTTGGGATGCGGCGAGCGGCAGGGAGCTTCACACCCTCGCCGCGCATACGCACTGGGTCCAGTCGGTAGCCTTTTCCCCAGATGGCCGCACGCTTGCCAGCGCGAGCTGGGACACCACCATCGAGCTTTGGGACGCGGCGAGCGGAGACGCGCTTCGCACCTTCGCCGGGCATACGTTCGTTGTCACTTCGGTCGCTTTTTCCCCGGACGGCCGCACACTTGCGAGCGCGAGCTGGGACAAGACGCTCAAGCTTTGGGATGCGGCGAGCGGCCGGGAGCTGCGCACTTTCGCAGGGCATACGGAATGGGTCCAGTCGGTAGCCTTTTCGCCCGACGGCCGCACGCTTGCCAGCGCGAGCGATGACAACACGATCAAGCTTTGGGACGTGCCGAGCGGCCGGGAGCTGCGCACGCTCACCGGTCATAAAGGGGGTGCCGGTTCGGTAGCCTTTTCGCCTGACGGCCGCACGCTTGCCAGTGCCAGCTTCGATAACACGATAAAGCTATGGGATGCAGCGAGCGGCCGGGAGCTGCGAACCCTTGCCGGTCATACCGGCGGTGTCACTTCGGTAGCCTTTTCCCCTGACGGCCAGCACCTTCTTTCCGGGAGCTGTGCGGAGCGAAATGCCACCTACGTCTGCACAAAGGGCTCGCTAACGCTCTGGGTTGCCGCCACTGGCACGGAACTGCACGAACTCACCGGACATAGCGGCACCGTGACCTCGGTCGCCTTCTCGCCCGATGGCCGCTTCGCGCTCTCCGGCAGCGAAGACAAAACGCTGAAGCTGTGGGATGTGTCGGAGTGGACGCTGCCGCAGGAAGCGCGCCGCTAACGCCAGCGCAGACCGATGCCAACGCGCATCATGGCTGGCTCCCCCTCATCCTGTCCTTCTCCGCGCAGACCCGCCTCGGCTTGCTTGCATCTTTTGCTGCCGCTCCCGCAAGCGGCTGCGGACGCGTTCGGACTATCCATCCTCCAATTTCATCTGATATAGACAGAAGCGGGGACAAGCTGGAGGGAGCCCGGCCGTGGCGCTATCCCGCGCGATAATCGCGATTGCGATCCTGTTCATCTCCGTCGCGGCGCGGGCCGAGCGGCGCGTCGCGCTTGTGATGGGCAATTCCGCCTATGCCAGCGTGGGCGCGCTCGCGAACCCGGTGCGCGATGCCAAGGCCGTCGCCGAAGCGTTGTGCGCGGCGGGGTTCGCCGAGGTCGCCGAGGGCTACGATCTTTCCAAGCCGCAATTCGATGCGGCGCTGAAGCGCTTCGGCGATGCGGCTTCGGGTGCGGACTGGGCGCTGATCTACTACGCCGGGCACGGCATCGGCATCGGCGGCGAGACCTATGTCTTGCCGGTGGATGCGGTGCTTGCGCGAGCCGATCACGCGGAGGACGAGGCGATTTCGCTGTCCCGACTGCGGGCGAAGGCCGGCGGTGCCACGGCGCTGCGCATGGTGATCCTCGATAGCTGCCGCGGCAATCCGTTCGCCGCACGCCTCGCCCGCGAAGCCGGCGCCAAACGCGCGATCTCCCGCGGCCTGCCCGCGCCTGCCCTGCTCGAAGGCGACGAGCTGATCGCCTACGCCACGCGCGAGAACGATGTCGCGGACGATGGCGATGGCCAGCACAGCCCGTTCACCACCGCGTTCCTGCAGCATTTGCGGGAGCCGGGGCTCGAAGTCCGGTTCCTGTTCGGCAAGGTGCGCGACAGCGTGCAAGCCGCGACCGGCCGCGCGCAAACGCCCACCACCTATGGCGATCTCGGCGGCGCCTATTTCTATTTTCGTGCGCCAAAGCCGAAAGAAGAAACGCCCGCGCCACTGCCGCCGCTCTCCGAAGCCGCCGAAGCCTGGCGGATCTTGCGTGACACCGGCAGTGAGGCGGAGCTGGAGGCGTTCGTTAAACGCTTCGGGGATGCGGTCTTCGGCGATTTCGCCCGCGCGCGCCTCGCCGAAGTGCGGCGCACTAAGATCGCAGCGGCAAAACCGGAAGTTCGAGCGTATGGATTGTCTGATACCCATTGGGATTGTAAGACGTCTGACAAACAGGAGTTCAATATCTGGTTTTTGCCCGACGGCAGTTTGAAATACCAATATTCCTCAGATATCAGCTATGGCCGTTGGAAGCAAGAAGGTACCAAAGTATTTCTATCCATTAATGAGTACTCTCAATATACTGGCGCATTTGTAGATGACGCAACCTTAGAAGGCACAGCAAAAAACAAGATTGGGCAAACCTGGACTTGGCGGTTTAGCAAAGTCAAGAATTGAAACACCTCGCTTTCGGGCTGTGCGGATAATACGCAGAAGCTCCGGGATGTGTCGGAGTGGACGCAAGCCTCGGAAGCGCGCCGCTGAACGGCTGCCGCATTTCTTGGGAGTTTGTCTTGAAACTGCTAGAATGCCCTCCGGCAACGAGGCATGCGAACAATGACCGCTACGCTTACAATCGAACTCAAGCCCGAGGTGGGGCAAAAGCTTTCCGAGCTTTCGGCGCGGACCCGTCAGCCCGCCGCCGCGCTCGCGGCTGAGGCGGTAGCCTCCTACGTCGAGCGGGAAAGCCATATTTTGGATGCCATCGCGCGCGGGCTCGCCGATATGAAGGCGGGCCGCCTGGTGCCGCACGACGAGGCCATGGACGAACTCGACGCCGCGATTGCATTGGCGGCGGAAAGCAAGTGACGCGGCCAGTCCTCTGGTCACGCGCCGCGCTGGACGATTTGAAGGGCGCGGCGTCTTACATTGCGCGGGAGAATCCCGAAGCGGCGAGAAAGGTTGCGGCGGCGATCCGGGAGGCCGGCAAAAAGCTTGGCGCTCGTAGCACTGGCCGCAAAGGCAGAGTGGACGGCACATTCGAGAAATCCGTCGCTGGGGTGCCGTACATCATCGCTTATGCGATTGAGATGGCTGCCGGAGGCGAGCGCATCGTCATTCTCCACGTCATCCATACCGCGCGCGATTGGCCGGCAAGGCGCTGGCCGGAACCTTGAAGCTGTGGGATGTGCCGGAGTGGACGCAAGCCTTGGAAGCGCGCCGCTGACGCCGCCTCAATCTTCGTCGCCGTACCTGGATGGGATGTGCCGCTCGGTATCCATGGCGTCGTGCAGGACGCGGCCGATACCGATGATTTCGGGACTCAGGCAGCGGTAAAGCAAGAAATGCCGGGGCTTTCGAACGCCTCCGCCGGATTGATGGCGCGCGCGGCTATGGCGCAGATGATAGGTGCGAATGGCGTCGCCAATTTCGGGGCGCTCCACGCTGCCGGCGCGGAGCGGATCGGCTGCGATATCGCGCAAAGCCGCGGTGAGCAGCGCTTCGTAGCGAAGGCGCGCCGCCTCTCCGAATGTTTCATGAGTTCGCCGCAGGATGGCAACGATGTCCTCTTCAGCGAAAGCGGATAGACGGATTATGGCCAAGGTCACGCGCCAGGTTTCGCGGCGCCGCCCGCCCGTTTGCCAAGGGCGGAGATGTAATCCGCTATCTTATCTTCCGGAATATCGCTGAAACGGCCTTCATCGATGGCATCGAAACCCGCCTGTGCGGCGGCCCGCAGCGCCGCAAGCTTGGCCGCGTGCTCTTCCTCGCGCTGCTCAAGCAGACGCAAGCCTTCGCGCAGGACCTCGCTCGCATTCTGGTAGCGTCCGCTCGAAACGAGGGCGTCGATGACTTTCTCGTGCCAGTCGGTCAGCACGACGTTGCGCGTGGGCATTGATGAATTCCTATGTTGCTCGATGCGAAAAATAGCACGGCTGGCAGATTATGCCAACGCTGCTGCAAAATTTCAGCGCGTGGACGCTGCAACGGGAAGCGCGCCGCTGAAGCCCGCATCGGCGGCCGGCGCGCATTAATTGCCAAGGCGCCCTCGCTTGGCAAGGTTATAGTCTCGCCCTCAAACTTTTTCCCAAGAAACCTCATTGGAAAGTTCGCCAGTTTCCCAGAACAAGCGAAGTGCCGCGCGCGCACGCGCCATCGGCACCAGAAACCGTCGCGGAACTTCAGTCCATATCCCGTAGAAATAGAAGCCTTCGGTTTCTTCCCTTCCTCGTCCAATCTGGCCTGAGGCGCTCACATAATAAGGCGGGTCCATGGAAGCGGCGAAGCTCAATACAGCGTCTTTTTTGCCTAAGCCGATATATAGAACCTTCCCATCCTGCCGCTCCACTTCAGCGACCATCGGCTGTTCTATTTCCGCGACCTGCTGAAGAGCATCGATTCTTTCATCAAGCGCACTGAGCGAGCCGGCACGCACACCCCTCAAGTTTTTCCATCTGACATATCCTTCTGCCACAAAGCCCTCATCCCCTTTGCAAAGCCAGGCGGTCCTGCCCTTCGCTACGCCGCCACGCAGCAAAAGACGTTTAGCGCAACTTCCGGCCTTGCAAACAGTTTTCTGCGCCGTGAAAGCGAACCTTAAGGGGTTGCTTGGCCCGTCAGGTCGCTCGACCGCCGAAGGCGGCCTTTGTCACGGGGCTTCGGCCCAGCCAGTTGCCCAGCCAAGCCGCCCGTCAGCTACCGGAGCTAACCAGCTACTCTCCGGGTGGAACCTTCCTCCGCTGGTAATCGCGCCATCGTGGTTAATGCGGACGTGGTAAACGCTCGGCCTTGTATTTTCCGCCGCCGTCTTTTTGCGAATCTTCCCGCATTTTCGGCCCGCCGTTTCAATTCCGGAATGCAACAAGCGGGCATAAACGGCATGGCAGAGCGAGAGGTGGATAAGGCAGGCGGCCTCAAGGGTGCTCGCTATGCTCCCACCGCCTCCGGCGGCTAGCCCTTGACCCCGCCTGCCTTATCCACCTCTCGCTCTGCCATGCCGTTTATGCCGGTGGTCAGGTGAAGACTATCCTCGCGTGGGACTACCACATCTCACCGGGGACACATGCCCAAAGGCCATCATCACCTGACCTATGACAAACGCTGCCAGATTTACGCGCTCTTGAAAAGCGGCTGCACCAAAGCCGGGGTTGCGCGGCAGATCGGCGTGCACCGTTCGACAATCACAAACGAGATCAAACGCAATACTGGCCGCAAGGGGTATCGCTACAAACAAGCACAGGAGAAAGCATCCGCCAGGCGTACCGCCGCATCGAGCGTGCCGCGTAAGATGACGCCAAGCCTCATCCGCGAGATCGAGGGGACACTGACGCAGGAACAATGGAGCCCCGAGCAAATCAGCGGCTGGCTGAAGAAAGAAGAACGGCAGTTTGTCAGCCCCGAACGCATCTACCAGCACATCTGGAAGGACAAGCGAAACGGGGGAAGTCTTTGGCGCTACCTACGCCACAACGGCAAGAAGTACAACAAGCGCAAAGGCAAGAACTCTGGGCGCGGCCTGATCCCTGGCCGCGTGGACATCTCTGAACGCCCCGCCATCGCCCAGGAAAAAAGCCGCATCGGCGATTGGGAGGGCGATACCGTCATCGGCCGGGGCCAAAAGGGCGCGATCCTCACCCATGTGGACCGCAAATCCAAATACACAAAGCTCGCCATCCTGCCGGACAAAAGCTCAGCCTCTGTCCGAAGCGCCTGCGATGCTTCACTTCTTCCCATAGCTCACAAAATCGAGACCATCACCTACGACAACGGCAAGGAATTTGCCGGGCACGCCAGCATCGCAGCAAGCCTGGAAGCTCAAATCTACTTCGCCAAGCCTTATCATTCCTGGGAACGGGGACTGAACGAACACACCAACGGCCTCCTGCGTCAGTACTTCCCAAAAGGCTCGGACTTCTCTACCCTCACTCCCGCCGAGGTCCAACGGGTCGAGGACAAACTCAACTCCCGTCCCAGAAAGGCGCTCGGCTACAAAACACCCAGCGAGGTGTTCTTCGCCGCCGCATTTTTGCGAAACTTTCCGCGTTTTCGGCCGAATTCTACGATTCCGGAATCCGCTTAAATATAGTTGCAGATTTCAAATTAACCATAAAATGGTGCATTCCGCCTCGCAAGCGGACGCATCCGGTGCATAATTTGTGGCGCTATTTCCGTCGCTTAGCGAAACTTAAGCCTTCGGAAAGGCGCATTGCCCCATGATCGCGCCTTAAGAGAAGGCGGCGCGGCCGGGCAAAATTTCCCGAAAACGCGGAGATTTGCGGTTAACAGAGGTTTAAACGCCGCGGCAAAGATGGATAGAAGGATACCCGCATGCGCGGGCATGACAACAAGGGAGGTGGCTGAACAGCGTATTGTCCCGCCCGTGAAGTTGGGTCTATAAGAGCCGCTCATTGTCTCAGTTTCCATGGAGATAGAGTTGCGCGGAGAGGCTCCAAGCCCCAAGGCCGGCGTGCTTGCGGTCGACCCCTACGTTCCGGGGCGGTCGAAGCTCGAAGGCTGCGGGCCGGTCATTAAGCTGTCGTCGAACGAAACGCCGCTGGGGCCGTCCCCGCTGGCGGTTGCGGCTTACCGGGAGGCGGCGGCGCATCTCGACCGCTATCCCGACGGCAGCCATACGGCGCTCCGGGAGGCGCTTGGCGCGGCGCATGGGCTCGACCCGGCGCGGATCGTCTGCGGCAACGGCTCCGACGAGCTATTCCACGTCCTGGCGGCGGCCTATCTCGGGCCGGGCGACGAGGCGATCTACACGGAGCACGGCTTCCTGGTGTACCGCATCGCGATCCTGGCGGCGGGCGCCACGCCCGGTTGTCGCGCCCGAGCGGAACCTGACCGCCGACGTGACCGCGATCCTGGCCCGTGTCACGCCGCGGACGCGCGCCGTTTTCATCGCGAACCCGAACAACCCGACCGGCACCTATCTCAGCGCGGACGAGGTGCGGCTCCTCAGGAACGCGCTGCCGGACAACGTGCTGCTCGTCCTCGATGGGGCCTACGCCGAATATGTGACGGACGCGGATTACGAAGCCCGGCGTCGAGCTGGTTTCCGGCTCGCGAAAACACCATCATGACGCGCACCTTCTCCAAGATTTACGGGCTGGCGGCGGCGCGCGTGGGCTGGGCCTATGCGCCGGCGGCGGTGGCCTATGCGATGAACCAAATCCGCAGCCCGTTCAATCTGGCGGGGCCTTCGATGGCGGCGGCGGTGGCGGCGCTGGGCGACACGGCGCATATCGAGCAGGCCAAGGCGCACAACGCGCTGTGGCGCGAGCGGGTCACGCATGAGCTGCGCGAGATTGGCTACGAAGTGCCTGAAAGCTCAGCGAATTTCGTGCTGATCCCATTCGGCGCCGAGCCGGGCCGCACCGCCCAGGACGCCGACGATTATCTCGTCTCCAAGCGCATCATCGTGCGCCAGCTCGCGTCGTACAAGCTGCCCCACGCGCTGCGCATGACCATCGGCCTGGAACACGAAAACCGCGCGGTGATCGATGCACTCCGTGAATTCAAAAATCGCTGAGCGCGAGGATGGCGTAACAAACAGAGGGAATCACCCCTCATCCTGTCCTTCTCCCCATGGGAGAAGGGACGCCTGAACAGGGCGATGAGCGCGCAACAACGTCCCCTCTCCGTAGGGAGAGAGACGGGGTGAGGGGTTGAACTTCTGGAGTGAATGCAAAGACTTATATGGGTCTCTGCCTTGCGGGGACAACGGAACAATGACAAAACCCATGTTTGAAAAAGTTGCGCTGATCGGCATCGGCCTGATCGGCTCGTCCATCAGCCACGCGATACGCCGGGCGAACCTTGCGGGCACGATTTCGGCGAGCGCCCGCAGCGAGGCTACGCGCGCCACCGCACGCCCGGCTCGGCCTTGCCGATGAGGTTTACGAGCACGCCGCCGATGCCGTCCAGGGCGCGGACCTTGTCATCCTGTGCACGCCGGTTGGCACCTTCGGCGCGCTCGCGGCGGAAATCGCACCCCACCTCGCACCCGGCGCGATCCTCACCGACGCGGGCTCGGTGAAATCCGCCGTGGTCCGCGACATCGGCCCGCATGTGCCCGAAGGCGTCCACTTCATCCCCGGCCACCCTATCGCCGGCACCGAATATTCCGGCCCGGAATCGGGCTTCGCCGAGCTGTTCGACGGGCGCTGGACCATCCTCACGCCGCTGCCCGGCGCGGACGAGCAGGCGGTCGCTAAGCTCAAGGCGTTCTGGGAAGCCAGCGGCGCGCAAGTCGAAATCATGGACGCCAGCGCATCACGATCTGGTGCTGGCCGTGACCTCGCATGTGCCGCACCTCATCGCCTACAATATCGTGGGCACGGTCAACGACTTGGAGCGCGTCACCGAGAAGGAGGTCATCAAATTCTCGGCCTCGGGCTTCCGCGATTTCACCCGCATCGCGGCTTCGGACCCCACGATGTGGCGCGACATCTTCATGAACAACAAGGAAGCCGTGCTCGAAATCCTGGGCCGCTTCACCGAAGACCTGGCCAGCCTCCAAAAGGCCATCCGCTGGGGCGACGGCGACACGCTGTTCAACCTTTTCACGAAGACGCGCGCGATCCGGCGTGGCATCATCGATGCGCGCCAGGATACGCCCGCGCCGGACTTTGGCCGCAAGACCGCCGGCACCAAACCGGCACCCAAACAGACAGCATAGGAAAACGTGGACCTCTGGGTTTTCGCTTACGGCTCGCTGATGTGGCGGCCGAATTTCCAGTACGAGGAGGCGTCGCACGCGCTCCTCGAAGGCGCGCACCGGGCGCTTTGCCTCTATTCGATCGTGCACCGTGGCGTGCCCAGCGCGCCGGGGCTCGTGCTTGGCCTCGACAAGGGCGGGCGCTGCGAGGGGATGGCGTTCCGGGTGCCGGCGCAGCTGGTGAAGGACACGCGGGCCTACCTCCACCGCCGCGAAAATATCACCAACGCCTACGCGGCCCTAATGAAGCCCGTGAAGCTGCTGGGCGGCGGCCACCGTCCTGTGGAGGCGCTGTGCTTCCTGGTGAACCGCTACCACCGGCAATATGCGGGCGATCTCCCAATCGGGCAGCAAGCGCATATCGTCCGCAAGAGCGTGGGCGCGTCCGGCCGGAACATCGACTATGTGATGAATACCGTTGAGCATTTGCGGGCGCTGGGCGTGCACGACAGCCGGCTGGAGCCACTCATGACCGCGCTGGGCCACGGCGCCGTCAAAGCGAAATACGTCCGGCTTTAAGACCCGCTCACCCCAACCCTCTCCCAGCAAGCTCGCCTTGGCGAGCTTGCCACTTTTGCTTCCGCATCCGCTGGCGGATGCGGATGGGAGTGGGAGCCGGCTGCGGCCTCTCATTGAGGTAAGAGGATAATTCTAGCGTCCCCTCTCCCATTGGGAGGGTTGGGGTGAGGGGTAATGCCCGATGACTATGCCTCATCCCTCGGCAACACCGGGCGCTAGCCCCCCGTCCGGCCTGACGAGGATGCCTGCGTGCTTGGCCTTGCTCTCGGGCTCGATATGGATCGCGACGCGGGCGTCGTCGATCTTATCCTGCAAGGCGCTCTCGATGCGGTCGCAAATCTCGTGCGCCGCCGCCACCGTCATGGAGCCGGGCACGACCAGGTGAAACTGAATGAAGGTCGCCGGCCCGGCATGGCGCGTCCGCAAATCGTGCGCCTCGATGGCGCCTCCCGCCGCTTGTGCGATGCAAGCGACGATGGTTGCTTGCGTGTCCGCGCCGGCCGCCTCGTCCATGAGCCCGCCCACGCTCTCCCTGATGAGCCGCCATCCCGAAATGAGGATGTAAACGCCGGCGGCGGCGGCCACCAGCGCGTCCAATTGCAGCCAGCCGGAGAGCACCGTTGCGATCACCCCGGCAACCACGCCGGTGGAGGCGACCGCGTCGGCCATGACGTGCCGGCCGTCCGCGTCGAGGGCTGGCGACTTTTCGCGCCGGCCGATCTTGACAAGCTGCCAGCCCCAAACGGCGTTGATGACGGAGGCGAACACGTTAACGGCGACGCCAAGGGCGGGCGCGTCGAGCTTATGCGGCTGCAAGAAATGGATCGCCGCCTCGCGGAAGATCGCCAGCGCGGCCACCGCGATGAGCGCGCCTTCGAGGACGGCGGAGAAATACTCGGCCTTGTGATGGCCGAAGGGATGTTTGGCGTCGGGAGGCGTCGAGCTGACGTGCAGCGCCACGTAGGCAGCGCCGGCGGCCACGACGTTGATGATGCTCTCCAGGGCGTCCGATAGTAGCGCGACGGAGCCGGTCACCCAGTATGCGGCGGTCTTTAATGCGAGGACCACTAAAGCCACGCCAAGGCTTTGGATCGCATAACGGCTTACCGGCCTCATGGTGCCCCTTTCATCTTCCTCCTGTGTCCTCAGACAGCTATGAAAGGGCTTTCGCCAAAGTTACAAGCAAAAATTGCCGCATCGTTGGCGGGACAGCCGGCGGGGATACTATTCCGGCTCCGCCCCCTTCTTCGGCCTCCGGCGGCCGCGCAGCGTGTCGCGCGCTTTCTCGACCGCCTCGCTTTCTTCCTGCATCTGCTTGAGGCCTTCGCGAAGGCCACTAAGCTTTTCCAGAACGTGTTCAATCTCGCCGATAAAGGCTTCGAATTTGCTCATGGACCACCTGTTACTAAGCAATTCCGAATATAGACAGATCTGGAAAAGAGAAAAGGCAATTATTTTATAGGCTTAACCTATAAAAATGTCAGATAACTGAGCTATTAGGTCACGCATTTTCGAACAAACTTGTGCTTTACCGTCATGGCCGGCGGGGCGCGCTTGCGCGGCGCAGGCGGTCGGCGATGGCCTCGCCGAGCCCGAAGCGCGGGATGGGCATGACCGCGATTTGCGAAGGTCCCCGGGCGTCGAGTTCTCTCAGGTACGCGAACAGGTTGGCGGCGGCCTCGCGCAGGTCTCCGGCGGGGCTGAGGTTCAAGGCGCCTTCCGGGGCGAGGGGCCCGAAAGCGAGGAGCAATTCGCCCGGCTCGCAAGTCTGGGCGTCGAGCCTGAGCCTGGCGCGTGGCGCGTAGTGGCTTGCGAGCTGGCCGGGGGAGAGCACGCCCGCTTGAGCGTAGTCCTGGAGCCGGCAGCCGAGCGCCGCCTCGATGTCCTCGCGTGGCTGTCCGCCGGGGCGGAGCAGGGTAGGGGCGGGGGAGAACGCGACGATGGTGGATTCGAGGCCCGCTTGCGTGGCGCCGCCATCGAGGATCATGTCAACGGCGCTTCCGAGGTCTTCCTCGACATGGCGCGCGCAGGTGGGGCTGACGCGGCCCGAAATGTTGGCGCTGGGCGCGGCGATGGGAACGCCGGCGGCGGCGAGAAGCTGGCGCGCGGCCGGGTGCGCGGGGACGCGGACCGCGAGCGTATCGAGGCCGGCGGTGACAAGCTCGCTAATGCGGCAGGCCGCGCCGGGCCGCTTCGGCAGGACAAGCGTCAGCGGCCCCGGCCAAAACTTTTCCGCCAGGGCCAGCGCCTCGCCGTTGAACTGGACGAGATCGCGCGCGGCATCGAGGCTTTCCACATGCGCGATCAGCGGATTGAAGCGCGGCCGGCCCTTCGCCTCGAAAATGCGCGCAACCGCCGTTCCGTTGGTGGCATCGGCGCCCAGGCCGTACACCGTCTCGGTCGGAAACGCGACGAGGCCGCCGGCGCGCAAAATACGCGCGGCCTCCGCTATTGCTCCGTCATCCGCCTTAACGATCATCCCGAAACCATTTGTTGCTGTTGGCGGGGATGGGCTGAACCGTCATTCCCGCGAAGGCGGGAATCGATCTCAGCCAAAAATGTATGTCTGTGCATGTGGTTACCATGGGTGCCCGCCTTCGCGGGGACGACGCTGCGGCCTGCTCATTTGAACGCGGCGAGCGGATAAACCTCCGCGTCGCGGCCCTTGAAGAATTGCGGGTTCTGCTCGCGCTGGAAGGGCTTGGCCAGCTCGGGCACGCGGGCCTGCAAATAGCCGTTCAGCTGGACGGTGTCCACACGCCCGCTCTTGGCGCTGTCCGCCGCACCATCGAGGCCCTCCACCAGCGCTTGGGTGAAGAGCCCATGCTTGAACGCGCTGCTTTCGAGCGCCTCCTGGTCCCAGCGCGCCGAGGAGTAGGCCAGGATGTTGGCATAGTAGGCGGCGTTGCCAAGCCGCTCGTTGTAAGCGCCGGCCGCATGGCAGGTGTCGATGAACAAGAGCCGCCGGCCCTTGGCGCCGTCGATGGCCTCCTCGATGGCATACCACGGCACGACCGTGGCGGGCTTAATCGCGCCGTGCGAAAGCGCGGCGTCGGTTGGGATGAAGCGGTAATTCGGCCCATCGTTAATGCCGTGGCCCGCCAGGAACACGGCCACCGTATCGTTCGGCGTGGCGCGGCTCAGTAGGCCGAGCGCGTTGATAATGTTGGCGGCGGTAGGCTTGCCATCGCTATTGTCTTCGTTGACCAGGACGCGGCGGACGACCTTTTCGTGCAGCGCGCCAAGCTTCGTCTGCATGGCGCTGGCGAATGCGAGCGCGTCGGCGCCGGTGTACTCCAGATCGCAGTTCGCCTTGGGCTTGCAAAGGCTCGCGACGCCGGGATATTTCGAAACGCCGATGGCGAGCAGATAGAGCACGCCGCGCTTGTCGAGAGCGCCCGCGCTTTGGTTGGCGACGCTGAGCGTTCCGTCCTGTGCCCTCGACCAGCCGGCGGCGCTCAGCGCCGTGACGGCGACCGTATTCCTGCCCTTGGCGAGAGGCGCGTTGAAGGTATACTCGCCCGGCTCGAATGCCGGGCCGTTCTGGGGCAGGTAATCGCCGAGCTGGCGGCCATTGACCTGGATGCGGATGCGCGTGACCGGATCGGGCGTTGGATCGAGCGCGATTTTAACGGGGATGCTGTTCGCCGCTGTCACCGTGCTGCCAGGCGCGGGCGACAGGATGCGTATGCGCGGCGCAGGCCGGGCGAGCAGGTCCGCAAGCCCGGTCCCCGTGCCGTAAGACGTGCGCACGGCTTGCTCCGCCGACGCCAGCTCGATCGCCTTCGCGACGATATCGGGCCGGTACAGATGCTTGCGGAGCTGCTCGGCGGTCACGTAACCGGCGGCCTTGTCCGCACCCTTGTTTATCTGCCAGCCCACCATCTTATCGGCGCCGGGCGAGCCAGCGTAATATCCCTGCGGCGTCCACATCACCCATTCGCCGTCCTCGCCGCGGAACATGCTGACCAGCAGCTCGCGGGTCTGCAAATTCCACAGCCGCACCGTTTGGTCGCCCGAGCCCGAAACGAGATAACGGCCATTGGGCGAGGCGGCGAGCGCCCAGATATCGCTCTCATGGCCCACGAATTTGCCGAGCTTCGTTCCATCGAGGCCGTAAGCCCAAAGCATGCCGCCGTTGCCGCCGGAGACGATCCGCCGGCCGTCCGGGCTGAAGGTGAAGGAGCGGTGTTGCCCGCCGTCCGTCGCGGTGAGTTCTATGGATACGCCGGAGGGCTGACCCTCGTTCAACAAATCGAGGAAGGGGTAACTGCCTGTTCTGGCGCCCACGCGAAGGCGTAGGGATAACGGCCCAAAGCTATCCCTTGCGGACGCCCAGCCTTCGAGGTTGTCGACGGCCCGCGGTTCGGAGAGCATTTCGCCATTGCCGGGCAGGCGCAAGGCTATTTCCAGCGGACCCCGTTTATTGGCCCAGTCTGAGGACTTGAGGCCAGAATAGCTGTTTCCCCAGGCGATGCTCCGCTCCCCGGCGGCGAAGCCTACGGCAAAGACCTGTCTGCCTGTGCCCTTTAGTACGGCCAAGGTCTTCCCAGTCGCGGGAGCCCAAAGGCGTATGTCGCCTTGAAAGCCTCCGGTTGCCGCAAGTCTGCCATCGGGCGAAAAGGCGGTTGCATACACGCTGTTGCCGTGCCCGCTATGCGTGGCCAGCTCACGCCCTTCCGGAACTCCAAAAATATGCTCGGTAAACGGCGAACACATGCCTCCGCAATATCCCTCCGCTGACAGCAGCAGGCGTCCGTCAGGCGAAAAGCTGAGCGAACCCGCCTCGGCCTTTTGTTTGGCAAGAACCTTGATGAAGGCGCCCGTGCCGCCGTCCCAGAGCCGGATTTCTCCGCTCACATCGCCGCTGGCGATGCTCCCGTCCTTGGGCGAGACGGTAAGGCCTTGCACCTTATCGCCGTGCCCTGTCATCTCCGCGATGAGCGCGCCATCGGCCACGTTCCAGAGCCTGAGCGTTTTGTCATAGCTTCCCGTCACCGCCCGCAGCCCATCGGGCGTGAAAGCCGCGGCCCAGACCGGGCCAGTGTGGCCTTCGAGCCGGTGCAGAAGCTCTTGCGTCTCAACATCCCAGAGGATGGCGCTCTGGTCCGAGCTGGCCGAGATCAGCTTCTTGCCATCGGGCGAAAAGGCAAGCCGGAAAACAATCTGGGTATGGCCATTTAATAGCGCTTTCAACTCGCCGCTGGCGAAGTCGTAGAGGCGGATATCGCCGCACCGGCCCGGGCACAGTGCATCGGTCCGTCCCCCTGCCGCGAGCCAGCGGCCATCGGGCGAGATCGCGAGGGCATACAGTTTGCCGTCCTGCCCCGGTCCCGATTGCCCGCGAATGGTGCGCACCGTCCTGCCCGCGCGCCAATCCCAGACGCGGATGACCTTATCCTCGCTGGCCGAGACGATGAAGTTGCCGTCCGGCGTGAAGGCGAGGCTCCGGATCATCGCCATGTGCCCGCCGGTGTCGAGCTGCAGGACCGGCGCGTCCTTCAGCTCCGCACGCGTTAACCGCTCCTGCGCCCCCGCCGCGCCGCTTAAGCCGAAACAAAACAGAAGAACGGCAAGCGCCCGCATCGCAATCCCCCTAAGCAACTATCTGCCGCACCGTACCATAGCGCAGGGCGGGGAAGAACTGGCAAGATCGCGGGGTGTTGGAACCGGGGGCAGCGATCCGTACAGCGCGCATTACCCCTCACCCCAGCCCTCTCCCATTGGGAGAGGGGGCTCGGTCGCGGCCGTTGAGAAGGCGTCCCCTCTCCCATTGGGAGAGGGACAGGGTGAGGGGTAATGCCCTATGGTTATGCCGCGTCCATCGGCAACGGTGTGTCGACAGTCTTAGTTGCTTCAGGCCCACAAAGCAAATTTCCAGACATCGGGTTGCACAAACGCTCACACTGTCCCGGGGCGGCGATTGTGAACAGAAAAACGCACGTTTCGACACCGTAAAGCGCCGTGCATTAGCGATTAACGCTGTGTCTCTCCGAATAACGCGGCTTGACAGCCCGCGCGCGCGCCGCCACACCATGCGCAACGGATTCTCACGCGCGAGCGCAAATCATGAAAATCAACGGCAACGAAATTCGCCCCGGCAACGTGATCGAGCACAACAACAGCCTTTGGGTCGCGGTAAAGACCCAGGCGGTGAAGCCGGGCAAGGGCCCCGCCTACAATCAGGTGGAGCTGAAGAACCTCATCAACGGCTCGAAGCTCAACGAGCGCTTCCGCTCGTCGGAGACCGTGGAAAGAGTGCGCCTTGAGCAGAAGGATTTTCAATTCCTCTACCCGCAGGGCGATATGCTCGTGTTCATGGACACCGATACTTACGAGCAGATGGAGCTGCAGCAGGAGTTCGTCGGCGAGCGCAGCGCGTTTTTGCAGGACGGCATGAAGGTGGTCCTGGAAATGCACGAAGGCCGGGCCATCGGCATCAGCCTGCCGGACCAGGTTACGCTGACCATCGTCGAAGCCGATCCGGTGGTGAAAGGCCAGACGGCCGCGTCGTCTTATAAGCCCGCGGTGCTGGAGAACGGCGTCCGCATCCTGGTGCCGCCCTTCGTGACCGCCGGCGAGAAGGTTATCGTCGACACGAACGAAATGGCTTACGTGAAACGTGCCGATTAAGGGTTCGAAGACCCCCTCATCCTGTCCTTCTCCCCAGGGGGAGAAGGTACGCCCGAATTATCCGCAGCGCGAATTATAGGGTCCTCTCTCCCCTTGGGGAGAGAGACAGAGTGAGGGGGGCTTAAACCACTTACACCGCTAATTGGAGTAAGGCGCCATGCCAGCTTCCGCGCTGATGACGATCATGATTAACGCGGCCCGCAAGGCGGGCCGCAGTTTGGCGCGCGATTTCGGCGAGGTCGAGCATCTGCAGGTCAGCGTCAAGGGCCCGGCGAATTTCGTCTCCGCCGCCGACCACCGCGCCGAAACCATCCTTTACGAGGAGCTGAGCCGCGCGCGCCAGGGCTATTGCTTCCTGATGGAGGAGCGCGGGCTAGTTGAGGGGCCGGACAAGAGCCATACCTGGATCGTCGATCCGCTCGACGGCACCACGAATTTCCTGCATGGCATTCCGCTGTTCGCGATCTCCATCGCGCTGCAACGCGATGGCGAGCTGGTCGCGGGCCTCGTCTACAATCCGGCCAGCGGCGATTTCTATACGGCGGAGCGCGGCAAGGGCGCGTTTTTGAACGACAACCGGCGCCTGCGCGTCGCGGGCCGGCCGGACCTTGGCGACGCCGTGGTCGTCACCGGCATCCCGCATCGCGGCAAGCCGGGGCACGAGCAGCATTTGGCCGAGCTGTCCGAGGTCATGCGCGACTGTGCCGGTATCCGGCGCACAGGCTCCGCCGCGTTGGACCTCGCCTGGGTCGCGCAGGGGCGCTTCGACGGCTATTGGGAACGCAACATCCAGTCTTGGGACATGGCGGCCGGCATCGTGCTGGTTCGCGAAGCGGGCGGCTTCGTCTCCGACCCGGATGGCCGGCAGAACATGCTGAAAGCCGGCGCCATCGTCTGCGGCAATGAGGACATTCACGGCGCGCTCCTGAAGCGCATCGCCGCCGCCAACAGCTGAGGCGCGCCGCGTCATCGCCGAAGGCTGGGACATACCCATAGGGCGTTACCCCTCACCCTGTCCCTCTCAGCAAGCTCGCCTTGGCGAGCTTGCAACTTATGGCGTCCGCATTCGCAAGCGAATGCGGATGGGGGAGAGGGGACGCCTTCTCAACGGTTGCGGCCGAACTCCCTCTCCCATTGGGAGAGGGCTGGGGTGAGGGGTAATGCGCGTTGTAGGAATCGCTGTTTCCGCCACCGGCCGGCGACGCAATTAGCCGCCGTTTGGCTGCTGCGGTTCCGCCGGTTTTTCCGGCTGGGCCACCTGGGCACCCTGTCCGGTGGCGTTCCGCGGCTCTTCGGGCTTCGCAGCCTCCGCAGCCGCTGGCGCGTGCTCGTCCCCGGCCTTCTTCGGCTCCTCAGCCGGTACTGCCGGCGCGGCTTCATCTTGCGCCTTCTTAGGCTCCTCGGGCTTTGGAGGCTGCATGGCGGCTTGGAAGCGCTCGTCCTCCGCGCCCTTGGACTCCGCCGCCTGTACTGCTTCGGCGCCCTCAGCTTCCGCTTTCTTGGGCTCCTCCGGGTTCAGCGGCTCCGCTCCCGCTTGGGCAGCTTCGTCACTGGCTTTCTTCGGCTCTTCAGCCTCGGCCTTCTTGGGCGCCTCGATCAGCGTTTCGCGCTTCGCCTTTACGACTGGCTCTACCGCCGCTTCGGAGGCACGGAAAAGGAAGCTGTTGGCCGAACTCGTGAACAGGTAAGCGCCGCCAGCCGCCTCTTTCTTGTATTTCAACACGATGGGGTCGCCCGCGCTGCGCTTGATCGTGACCTCGACGGTTGGCTCGTTCGCCTTTGCCAGCGCTTCCGCGCCCTTGCCTGCAACCGCGTCGAAAGCGGGGTAGGTGAGTGCGCCAACCAGCCTGTAAGTCGCGGTCTCGTCCTGTTTCTGGTCTTTCGCGAGGCCCTCCAGCACGAACTTTCCGTCCTTGCGTTCGAGGACCGCATCGCCAATCGCGATGCTGGCGATCTGGTCTTGCTGGATGGTCAGGAGGCTGCGGTCCATCCAGTCCTCGGCGCGCACGCCTGCCTCGTAGGTTGCGAAGGCGACGCTGTAGACATGGCTATCGCTGCCGGCGCGGGCGTTGACGGCCTTGAAGTTTGGAGAGCTACCGAGCAGGATTTCGCCAAGCTCGCTACCGCCGCTTTTGAGCACGATGCGGCGCTCGTAAGCGTCAGCAGTCACTTTAAAGCGCTTGGCGGCTTCCACCGAGGAGGCCACCGGCCAGCCTTTCTTGAGGCCCGCCAGCTTGGTGAGCAGTCCGCCCACCTTCGCGCCATCGGCAGGGAAACCGGCGGAGGATGGGATAATCCATTTTCCATCCTCTTTCACAAGCACGGCCGAATTCGCGCTGTTTTCCGCGATCTCGATCCGGTCCACCTTGGCGGGGTCGAACGAAAGCAGCGGCTCCTTCGCCTTGAAAGCGGTGTAGTCCGGCCCCCCGGCCCAGAGGACCAGCGCCAGGACGAGCTGAAGGCCCAGCACGGCGGCCAATTTAAAGCTGAGACGGTTCATGAGGGTCAGGCTCCCTTGGTCCCAAGCATTTCGAGATATTTGCGATCCGAGCGTTGCCGCAGGTGGCGGCGCCCGATGTAGACGAGACCGAGCCCAAGCAGGGCCAAGGCATAGTTCAGATATTCCCACATCGGCTGCTCGCCCGCTTTCACGGGGCCCAGCGTGCGCGAGAACACGCCGCCGCGCGCCCTGAGCGCCAGCAGCCCGCGATCCTCCAGGGACCAGTCGACGAGGTTCTGCGCAAAGCTCAGCGGTGTCAGATATTGCGTGCGGTCGACCTGGGAGAGAAGCGCCAGGATGTCGTCCGACAGGAAGCTGCTCGACCCAACCAGGACGATGCGCGCGCTTTCGGGCGAGCGTTCGATCACGCCGGTGATGGAGGGCTTCTCCGCGTCCTTGTCCTTATCCTTGGGCGCCTCGCCGGCCTTGCTCACGCCGCCGGGCTTAGGCGTGGGCTCCGCGGGCTTGGCGTCCTTCGCCAAGGGCGAGGGCTTGCCGGCGAAGTAGGATTTGAACTGGCCTTCGACCATGACGCCCAAGAGCTTCCGCCCCAGATCGTGGCCTTCCTCGAAGCCGGTGTCCGGATGCGCCTGGAAATCGGGCACGACATTCCCGGAGGCCGACACCCAGGAATCGGCGGAGCTTTGCAGCAGCCGCGTCACCTTCAAGCCTTTTGCCTTGTCCGCATCGATGGCGATTGGCGCGGCCCAGGAGAGCGTGAGTTGCTTCATGCCGAGCGTTGGCGCGTCGCCCTTCGCCAGCCCATCCTCGCGCACATCCGGGAAATACGGATAGTCGAGCAACTGGAACTGCCGGACCGGGATGCCCGCCACCTCGCGCTCGACCGGGATCGCCAGCGGTGAGTTCTGCGGGTCGAGCACCATGCCATCGCTCAGGCTCAGCCCATGCGATTTCAGCCAATCCTCAAGGCCGGAGGGGGCTTTGCTCGCGTTGAGATTGCCTTGCATCGACACGTCGTAGGGCGATGCCGCGATCACGACCGTGCCACCCTTCATCAGGAACTGGTCGACGGCGAAGAGGGAGGTATTGTCGAGCTTGTTTGGCGCCGCCAGGAAGAGAATGTCGGCGTCCTCCTGCACCCTGCCGGAATTGAGGTTCGCCTTCTCGACGGCGGCGCTCTCTTTCAGCTTCGCTTCAAGCGTTTGGTAGGTTGGACCGCCGCTGCCCTCGATGCCGAATTGCGGCATGGGCGGCGTAACCGGCGGGGTATAGAGCGCCACGCTGTGCAACGCGCCCGGGCGGAGGCGCTTCAGCTCGGCCTCGATATTCTGCTTGAGGCCCGCCTTGTCCAGCGACTGCGGCAGCGCAACCTCTTCGACCTTGCTGCCGCTCTTAAGCACGAGGGAGAACCAGAACTGCTTGGGATTGAGCAGCCCGGCCACCAGCGGATGCAGCCCGTAAGCCTGGTCGAGCTGCTTGGCCGCCGCTTCGCCGCCCTCATCGGGATTGACGAATTTCGCGCTGAACTTGCCGCCGCTTGACGTGCGGTAATCGGCGATCAGCTCCTTGAGCGCGTCGCGCAGCGCGGGCAGCGGCTCCGGAAGCTTGTCGCCGGCCGAGATAAAGGCTTCGAGCTGCACGGGCTCCAGAATGCTGCTGAACAGGTCGCCCGAACCGCGATAGCTGTCGAGCACCTTCTTGATGGCGCGCGTGATCTCGAATTCGGGGTCGCGCAAATTGACGCTGAGGCCGGTATCGCCCGGCCTGCTTGACCTCGATCAGGTCGCGGAAGCCAAGCGTCTGGAACTCGGTGCCATATTTCACGAGGATGTTGAAATAGGAGTTGGTGACGGACGCCTGGTATTTGTTTTCGGTCTGGAACGGCACCGGCTTGATGTTGTACTGGCTGTTCGCCTCGGATTCGAGGGCTGGCTCCTTCTGCGGATCGATGAACTCGACCCTGACCTGGCCATGACCCGCGATCTCATACTCTTTCAAGAGATCGCGAAGGCGCGGCACCAGCGGCGCCAGCAAGGGATGGGTCTGCGCGCTGAAATAGCCGCGGATCAAGAGCGGCTCCTGCACCTGGCGCAGATAGGACTTCGTCTCGCTTCGAGATCGAATAGACGCTGCCTTCGGTCAGGTCGGCGCGCGCCCAGGTGAGCTGGCCCAGCCAGAAATTGCCGGCGATCAGATTGGCCGCGGCGAGCGCTGCCGCCAGCCGCCATTGCGAGTGCTTCCGCTCCTGCCCTTGCGCCGACCACCGCAGGCTTTCCAGCGAGTAGAGATTGAGGACCAGGAACACGCCGAAAATGCTGAGATAGTAGTAGATGTCGCGAAGGTCGATGACGCCGCGCGCGATGGAATCGAAGCGCGAGCCGCTACCGAGCAGGCGCAGGAATTCGCTGCCGCTATTGCCGAACAGCGAGGTCAGCGAATCCGAGCCCGCCACGTAGAACGCGCCGCAAATCAGCGACGTGACGATGAGGCTCACGATCTGGTTGTCGGTGCGCGAGCTGACGAAAAGCCCGATGGAGATATAGGCCGAGGCGAGCGCCAGGGTCGCGATATAGCCGCCCGCCACCGGGCCCCAATCGAGCGGGCCCGAGGATCGCAACTGTTATGGGCAAGCGGCAGCGTCAGCGCCAGCGTGATCCCGACAAGGGCGAGGCAGGCCAGGAACTTGCCGATCACGAGGTCCAGCGTGGGCACCGGCGCGGTCAGCAGGAATTCGAGCGTGCCCGCGCGCCGCTCCTCGCTCCACATGCGCATGGTCATCGCCGAGACGAGGAAGATCAGGAGAATCGGCATCCACTCGAACAGCGGGCGCACATCCGCGATGTTGCGCGCGAAGAAGCGGTCCACCCAGAAGAAGATGAAGAGCAGCGCGGCCAGGAATACGCCGATGAAGATGAAGGCCGCGGGCGAGGAGAAATAGGCGGAAAGCTCCTTGCGGGCGATGCTGAATACGCCTTGCCCAGGCCCCGCCGGGAGGTCCGAAAAGAGCGCGGCAACCGCGCCGCGCGCTTTGCCGATGGTCTGGATAATGGTCTCAAGCATGGGCCACCTCTAGGGCTTCGGCGCCCGCGGTTATCTCCGCGAACATTGTTTCAAGGTCGCGGGTCTCGGCGTGGAGGGCGAAAAGCTCCAGCCCGTTGTTGTTGATCGCGCGGGCGACATGCGCGGCGGCTTCGTCCGCGGGGTAACCGTTGAGGCCGAGAGCGTAGGTGCTGGCCTTGCCGGTGGAGGAAAGCGTCTCGATGCCGCTCACCACGTGCAGCGGCGAAAGGATCGTTTCGACAACGTCGGGCTTGCCGCTGGTGACAAGCCGCAGCCGGCTGCCGCCGCCAAGCTCGATCAGGCTCTTGTCGAGCGCGACCTTGCCGCGGTTGATGACGATGACCCGCCCGCACACGGCGGCCACTTCCTGCAGGATGTGCGTGGAGAGCATCACAGTGGCGTTTTGGGCCAGCCGCTTTATGAGCGCGCGCATCTGCTTGATCTGCGACGGGTCGAGGCCGTTAGTGGGCTCGTCGAGAATGACGATCTTGGGATTGTGCAGAATGGCTTGCGCGACGCCAACGCGCTGGCGGTAGCCGCGCGACAGGCTTGAGATCGGGGTCATGATCTTTTCGCCAAGCTCGGTCGCGGCAATGGCCTCCTTGATCGCGCCGGCCCTTTCGTCCGAGGCTATTCCTTTAAGCTCCGCGGCATAGTCGAGAAAGGCCGCGACCGTCATCTCGGGGTAAAGCGGGCAGTTTTCCGGCAGGTAGCCCACAAAGCCTTGCGCGCGGCTGCGCTCGCTCTCGATATCGCAGCCGTTGATGGTGACGCTGCCCCCTGACGGCTCAAGAAAGCCGGTGAGCATTTTCATGATCGTGGTCTTGCCGGCGCCGTTATGGCCAAGCAGCCCCACGATTTCGCCGTCCCCGATTGTGAAGCTCACATTATCGACGGCGGTGAAAGTTCCATAATAGCGAGTGAGATTCTTTGCGGCGATCATCGCAGCTCCAGCCTCGGCGTTGATGGCGAATCGGTTAGAGGCGTACCTCCGGAAGGTGACAGGGCTATTGCGGCTGCTTGGGGCGAAAAGATGGCTTCGAGATTACAATTGGGAAAGCTGATTGCCGTGGCGGCGGCGATGCGGGCGGCTATGGCCTGGATGCCTTCCCGGCTAAGAGCAACTTGCCGGCTATCCTCCGGCGGCCATGCACGATACGAAGGACAATCACCGAATTTTCAGCTTCGGCGTACCTGTAAATGACAATGTATGGGGAAACGATGCCGATGCGAATTTGCGGCCCCAGCTTGGGACGCGGTGCGCCGCTGTCCGGAAAATCGGCCAGCTGTTTGTAAAGCTTCCGGAACAAGGCGCGATACTTGACAATCGTTGACATCCCCGCTTTGCCGTGAAGATCTGCATAAATAGACGAGGAATCCAAGTCCGCCGAATCGGTAAAAACAACGCGCGCCGCCCGCGCCATCAGTTCATGGCTGCCAAGCGTGCATCGGTGCGGGCTTCGTGCTCCTCAAGGGTAATCACGCCGCCCCGGGCAATATCGGCTAGCGCTTCGTCAACATAGGGTTGAGCCCAAGCAAGATCGTCGCTTTCCTCTGCGGCACGTTCGGCAATCCGTTCGTCGATGAGTTGACGGGCCGCCTCTTCAACGGAAGCGAAATCGCCGCTCGCGACGCGAGATTTGAGCCATGCTTCCTGATCGGGTTTAAGTGTAATCGTCATGATGCCCTATACCAGAAGGGCCTTCTCCATGAGATGCGCCCCAGCGTTTCCCTCTGCGAGCAGATTAGCATGAACCAGCTATTTGCGAAATAGGCCGGGATTTGGCGGTCTCAAACCAGCCTTCGTCATGCCTGCCGTTCGAACCATAACGCCGAACCGCCTGCTGAGCCGCGGCTTGCGGACGCCGCACGGCGCCACGGTATCCAAGCCGCCGCCCCTCCACTGGAAGCGGCGGAGTTAAAACCGTACAACTCAGCCTTCCTGAAAAGCTCGCGGAATGTCAGACGCTTCCGGTATCGGAGGGCAGGCGGCTCTGCCGCAAATCGGCCGCGAAACCGGCTCAATTACTGCAAAATTATTTAGGAATGCCATGAAGTGTTCCGCCACGTTGGGTATATGGCCCGGCGGCGGAGGTCTGGGCAACCGCCAGCGAATTCTTCGGATCGTCAGTCCGGAACCGGCCTTGGCCGGCATTGCGAGCTGGTAGAGGGGGGAGGGACAAACATGATGCAATCGGGGACCGGATACCTTGCTTTGGCTGCCGCGCTTTCATTTTTCCCACCGGCAGCGCAAAGCTACGAGCTGGTGATACCCGCGCTGGAATATCGAACCGGCCCATACGCGGCCAATGGCATTCCCTTCTGGAACGGCTTTGCAGACTATCTGACAATGCTGAACGCACGCGATGGCGGCATCGATGGCGTCAAAATCAAGATTGTGCGCTGCGAAACCGCCTACGATGTCAAGCTCGGTCTTGAATGCTATGCCAAGGTGAAAAGCGAGCCGCCGTCTGGGGCACTCGTAATCAATACGGTTTCAACGGGCATCACCTACGAGCTTATTCCGAAAGCCGCCATCGACAAGGTTCCGGTTCTGTCCGGCGGCTATGGCCGCGCGTCGGCGGCCAATGGCCGGGTGTTCGAGTGGGTCTTCAACTTTCCCGCCACCTATTGGACGGCGGCGTCCATCATGGTCAAATACATTGCCGGCGAGGAGCGCGGCTTCGACAAATTAAAGACCAGGAAGATCGGACTGGTCTATCTGGACAACCCCTACGGCAAGGAGCCGATCCCGACACTGACCGGGCTGGCAAAAAAGCACGGGTTCGAGTTTCTGAGCTATCCGGTGAAGGCGCCTGGCCTTGACCAGAAGGCCGTTTGGCAGCAGATCCAGCGCGACCGGCCCGACTGGGTTCTGCTCTGGGGGTATGGCGAAATGAACGCCGTTGCGGTGATGGAAGCCGCGGCCGTCAAGTTCCCCATGAGCCATTTCATCGGCAACTGGTGGGCCAGCTCCGAGAACGACGTGAAGCCGGCCGGTCTTGGCGCCGATGGGTTTCTCGGCACCGCTTTGCATGCTCCAGGGGCGGTGTGTCCAGTTCATGCGGACGTGCTGTCCTACGTCTACGACGCGGGCAAGGCCGTCGACCCGGCATTTAGGCCGCGCGTTGGGGAAGTGCTGTACAACCGGGGGCTCGCCACCGCCATGTGGACGGCCGAGGCCATCGCCAAGGCCATGGAAATTCACAAGAAGAAGGAGGTCACCGGGGCGGAGGTGCGGGACGGTTTCGAGGCGCTCGATATTACCGAGGAGCGGCTGGAGCAACTCGGTTTCGAGGGCATGCTGGCGCCCCTGAAGATCACCTGCGCCAACCACGAGGGCTCGGGCAGAGCCGCGATCCAGCAATGGGATGCCCCGAACAGGCGATGGCGGCTCATCAGCGGCTTCTACCAGCCCGACCGCGAGGTAACCGCGCCGCTCGTCGAGGCCGATTCCGCCGCTTATGCCCGGGAGAACCATGTCACGCCCCGCGCTTGCGAGTGATGCGATGCGGGCTGTTTTTTGGACCTATAAACGGCAGCAGGGATCGCCCCAGGCGCTAAAAATGCCGCCGCAGCGCTGTCCCTGCCTGCGGGCGTGTGAAAAAAATCGGATGTGGCACTTTCTCTACGGAAGGCGCGGTTGCCGGCAACTATCCTTCTGCCGAAGCCGGCCCTAAGATCCACTTTAAGGAAACGCCATGGACGCGAGAGCGCGAAGTGCCCTTTCCGGCGCGCGCTCGCGGCTTCCAGGATGACGGACACAGAACTATTCAACCGGATTCGGTATCGCGCTTCCAAAGATTTGGAGAGATGCGGGCAAGGGCCGCGGCTGTTGGCGAATAACCGTTAGCGGGACGGCCTATAGCTGTACTGCACGCTCGACGCGCTGAACCCCACGCCAAAGGACACGAGAACCCCTTGGCCCGCGAGGCCGGTCCGCAACAGATCGTCGAGCAGGAAGCCCGCCGAGCACGAGGATGTGTTGGCGCAATTCCGGATGACGCGAAACCCCGGCGCCACGCGCGGATCGCCCGCCGCTGCCCCAACGGCGCCGCATATTCCTTCGAGGATTTTCCAGCTGCCGGTGTGGATCAGGATGCTATCCAGTTGCCTTACGGCCTCTGCGTCGAAGTCCGGCCCCGCCCGGCCGAACAGTCGCGCCAGCATATCGGCCGTGTAAGCCATACCGCGGGCGGGAACGCTTCGGTCCATGAGGTATTCGGGGAAGCCGCTGGTGTCCGGATGGATCATGCCGTGCTGCGCCGTGCCAAGAATGCCGGCGTCGGACGGCTCCAAATTTGTCGCATGGACCATGCGGCCGAAAGTCAGGCCAGTGCGCCCCTCCCCGCCGAGCAGGAAGGCTGTCGCGCCGTCGCCGAAAAGGAAGGATTGGATGGCGCGCTGCGTCTTCACCAGTTCCTCGCGGCAGCCCGGCATGTCCCGCAACTCCCGGAAACTGACATAGGCGCCCTGATCGAGGCTCGGCATGTAGCCGGTGTGCGCTTCGGCGGCTACGACCAGAACCTGCTTGTCTGGATGGGCCGCCAGGTAAAGTCCCGCCAGTTCCAGCGCCTTCACCGCACCCGAGCACCCCGCCGCCTGCAATCCCTGGACCGAAATGGACCGGGGCAGGACATCCTGAAGTTTCTCCATGACGAGATAGGCAACGCCCGGAAGCATTTGATCGGGAGTGTTGGTGACTGTGATGAGCGCCGCGATCTTGCTGACGTCCGCGCCTGCCGCTTCGAGGCAGCGCCGCGCGGCATTAGCCGCCAGCGACGACGTGGTTTCGCGAAGCCGGCGCTTCGCCTTCCCCGAAAGATAACGCGGAAAATCCTCGACGGCGCTGTACCGCTGCGAGATATTCATATCCTCAATAGAAGCAACGAGGTCGCTAGACATCCGGCCGCCAAGCTCGTCAAACAAATCCCCGGTTCGTACCAGCTCATCCGGAAAGTATGTCTCAATATGGTCGAGTGTAAAATAGACAATCTCTGCGTCTTTTCTCTCACTAATAGGGCGATCAAGAATGCCGCAATCGTCAGCCATCACCAAAACCCCTTACTATCGAATGCGCAATTATTAATGTAACACTATGACAACCCGATGAACCGCGTGTGGGACTGCCATCGCCGCCTAATCCCGGCGCAGCCTTATGACAACCTCTACGGAAGGCGCGGTTGCCAGCACCGGCGTCAGCATCTATCCTTCTGCCAAGCCGGCCGTAAGAGCCACTTTGAGGAAACGCCATGGACGCGAGAGTGCGAAGCGCCCTCCCTGACGCGCGCGGGGATGGCGGATCATTGCTGGTCTGCGACCGGATTTCACGCAGCTTCGGCGGCCTGAAAGCGCTCAAGGGCGTGTCGCTCGACGTGCGGCGCGGCGAAATCTTCGGCCTCGTCGGCCCGAACGGCAGCGGGAAAACCACGCTGCTCAATGCGATTGCCGGTTTCTTCCCGCCGCAGGACGGCAAGATCCTGTTCGAGGGCAAGGACATCACCGGCATGCGCCCGCACCGGGTCGCGCGCCTCGGCATCGCCCGCACCTTTCAGAACCTGGCGCTGTTCCGTGGGATGTCCACGCTCGACAACATTCTCATGGGCCGGCACATCCACATGCATCCGCGCGCGCTGGCGACGGCCTTCTATTGGTGGTGGGCGCAGCGCGACGAGGTTGCGCAGCGGCGCAAGGCCGAGGACATCATCGATTTCCTGCAACTCGAATCCATCCGCGACGAGCCCATCGACGTGGTGCCGCTCGGCCTGCAAAAGCGTGTCGAGCTGGCGCGCGCGCTCGCGGCCGAGCCGAAGCTGCTCATTCTGGACGAGCCGATGGCGGGCATGAACCAGGAGGAGAAGGAATATATGGCCCGCTTCATCCTCGACGTGCGCGAGGCGAGGGGCATCACGGTCCTCATGATCGAGCATCACATGGATGTGGTGGCGAGCCTATGCGACCGGATGGTGGTGTTGAACTATGGCGAGTTGATCGCGGCGGGCGAGCCCAAGGACGCGCTGGCCGAGCCAAGGGTCGTCGAGGCTTATCTTGGAAAGCGGCATGCCCATGCTGCATGAGGTGCAAGAACGCCCGGCAGCCACGGAAGCCGCGCATACGCCGCTGACGCCGCGTCCATACGGAGAGACGCTGCTCTCACTGCTCGCCCGGAATGCGAAGGAGGCGCCGTCGCGGATCGCTGTCCGGGAGCGCGAATTCGGCATATGGCGCGAATATAGCTGGACCGCCTATCTCCACGAAGTGACGGCGCTTGCGGCGGGCCTTGAGGCATTGGGGCTGAAGCGCAACGAGCCGGCCGTCATCGTTGGCGACAACCGCGCGCGGCTCTATTTCGGCATGGTTGCCGCGGCGATGCTTGGCGCGCACGCGATGCCGCTTTATCCTGAAACCCCAGCGGCGGAACTCGCTAATTTCATCGCACCGGGTGTGCGCATCGCCATCGTGGAAGATCAGGAGCAGGCCGATAAGCTTCTGGAGGTGCGGGCGAAGCAGGGCTCGCCTCAAGTCATCGTCTACGACGACCCCAGAGGCGTTTCCGCGTACCCCGCCCAGGATCTCTTCTCGTATGAGGCCGTCCTGGCCGAAGGCAAAGCCCGGCTGCACGCCACGCCCGAGCTGGCCGGTGCGCTGCTGGAGCGGGCCAGCGCGGACGATTGGGCCGTCATGCTCCATTCCTCGGGCACGACGGGCAAGCCCAAGGGCGTGCCGCTCAAGCACCGGCATTTGATCGCGGCGGTTCATCAGGCCGCGGAGGCCGGTTACTTCCACGAGCGCGACACCCTTATGGGCTATTTGCCCATGGCGTGGGTCGGCGACTACTCCTTTTCGGTTGCGGCCACTATCGCGCTCCATGGCACGCTCTGCATACCGGAGCGGCAGGAAACCGCGATGCACGACATCCGCGAGATCGCGCCCACCTTCTTTTTCGCCTCCGCGCGCAGCTGGGACAATCTGCTGACGCGGCTGCAGGTGCAAATCTCGGAATCGACGCCGCTCAAGCGCAGGCTGGTGCGCCATTTCATGCGGTACGCGATGGGGCTCGAAAGAAGTCGCCTCGCCGGTAAGCGGCCGGGGGCTATCGAGACCGTTTGGAAAGCGGTGGGAGAGGCTCTGGTCTATGGTCCGATCAAGGATCATCTGGGCCTGGCCCGCGCCAAGCGCTGCTACACGGCGGGTGAGGCGGTTGGCGAGGATACCTTCCTCTATTTCCGCGGGCTCGGGCTCAACCTGAAGCAGTTTTACGGGCAGAGCGAGAATTGCGCGCTGACCGCCGCGCAGCGCGATGGCACGGTGCGGCTGCATACGGTGGGGCATCCGCTGGCGGGCGTCGAAATCCGCATCAGCGAGGCAGGCGAGATCCTTATCCGCGCGCCGAGCGTGTTCGACGGCTACACGGGCGCCGATGCCCCAGCCGTGGGCGCGCTGGCCGATGGCTGGCTGCATACGGGCGATGCCGGCTATCTGGAGGAGGATGGCCAGCTTGTTGTGCTGGGCCGGGTGAGCGAGCTGCAATACACAGCCGGCGGCGAGCGCTTCATCCCGACCTATATCGAAAACCGGATCAAGTTCAGCCCCTATGTGCGCGACGTGGCAATCGTGGGCGCGGGCCAGGAGCATCTCGCGGCGCTGGTTTGCATCGACATCGAAGCGGCGGGCCATTGGGCGCAGGTCGAGGGCGTGGGCTATACGTCTTACGCCGATCTTTCGCAAAAGCCGGAGATGCTGAAGCTCATCCGAGGCGTGCTTGCGCATACGAACGAAATTCTACCCGAAGCGCTCAAAATCCGGCGGTTCGTGAACCTGCCCAAGGAGTTCGATCCCGACGACGGCGAGGTCACGCGCACGCGCAAGCTGCGCCGCAACGTGATCGATGCCAACTACGCCAAGCCGATCGCGGCGCTGTCCGGCGTGGCCGGCAGCGTGGATGTGGATTTGCCCGTGATCTACGAGACCGGCGAAAAGGGCACGCTGCGGCGGACGCTCGCGATCATGGCGGTGGAGGCGTGATGGAGTTCGACTACCGGAATGCTTCCGCAGCGTCATTCCCGCGAAGGGGCATGGGCGCTGAAATTAGCGGATGGTGTAATGAACTAGGGAATCTCCCCTCACCCTGTCCCTCTCCCCATGGGAGAGGGGACGCCCTAACAATGGCTGCGACGGGACTCCCTCTCCCATGGGGAGAGGGCTGGGGTGAGGGGCGCGACGCCCGTTATGTCACCGCCCATGCCTGGAAGCGGGAATCCATTTCTGCCATGCCTGGGATCGATGCCAGCGGATATATCGGGGTAATCGAATAATGGATTGGCTTTTCCTCGGCGAGCTTGCCATCAACGGCGCGCTCACCGGCCTGATGTACGCGCTCTGCGCCTTGGGGCTGGTCTTGATCTACAAGACATCGGGCGTGGCCAACCTCGCCCAGGGCGCGCTCATCATGACCGGCGGATATCTGGTCGCCTGGCTCGCCATGGGCCTGGGCCTTCCCGTGCCGCTCGCGATCCTCATCGGGCTGGTGTGCCTGTTCCTCATGGGTTTCCTGATCGAGCGCCTGGCGTTGCGCACCATGATCGGCCAGCCTGTCATCATGATTATCATGCTGACGCTCGGCCTGGAGATCCTGCTTCGCGGGCTGATCCCGGCGCTCGGAGGCTCGGACCTGCAGCGGCTCGACCTGGGCATCTCGCAAAAGCCGCTGATTATCGCGGACATGTTCATCAACCGCGCTTACCTGTTCGGCGGCGCCGTGGCACTGATCGCCATCGGGCTCTCCGCGCTGTTCTTCAACTCGCGGCGTGGCGTGATCCTGCGCGCGGTCTCCGACGATCAGCCGGCGTCCTGGGCGGTTGGCATCCGGGTCGAAGGCGCCATAGCACTTTCCTGGGGGCTGGCGGGTATGTCGGCCCTGCTCGCGGGCGTGCTTTGGGGATCGGTGCAGGGCGTGGACTGGACGCTATCGCTGCTGCTCATCAAGGGGCTGGCGGTCGCGATCCTGGGGGGCCTCGACAGCATTGCGGGGGCGCTGGTCGCGGGCGTGGCGCTGGGCATAGCGGAGAGCGTCATTCCGGGCTATCTCGACCCGATAGCCGGCGGCGGCACGCGCGACGTGGTTGCGTCGCTGGCCATCCTCTTCACGACAATGGTGCGTCCCTACGGCCTGTTCGGACGCGAGCACATCGAGAGGATTTGACGCATGTTCTACCGGCTCGCCGGAGTTTATCGCACGAGCTATGCAGCGGACCGCGCCATCCTCAAGATCCCCGCGGACCGCTCGCAGGTCATGGCCCTGTTCGCAGCTGCGCTTGCCGCGCCCTTCCTCGTTTCGAACCTCTACCTCTCCGGCTACTTGCTTCCGTGGCTCATCTGGAGCATGGCGGCGTTGAGCCTCAACCTGCTTGTGGGCTGGGCCGGGCAAATCCATCTTGGCTATGCGGCGGTAATGGCAATCGGCGCGTATAGCGCGACCCACCTGGTGCGGGCCGGAGTGCCGTTCGAACTGGCGATTATCGCGGGCGGGGTGTTGTCGGCCAGCATCGGCCTTGTGTTCGGCTTCGCATCGCTGCGGGTGAAGGGCCTTTACCTCGCCATCAGCACGCTGGCCATGCAGTATCTGGTCGATTGGACGATCAACCACGTCCCGGCGATTTCAGGCGGCAGCCAGGCCACGCTGCAGGTGCCAAGCTTCACCTTCCTCGGCATCGCTATCAACGACGATCTCCGCCGTTATTACCTCGCGCTATTCGCCTGCGCCGCGGTTGCGGTCTTCCTTTTGAACGTGCGGCGCACCGCGTTTGGCCGGGCTCTGGCCGCCGTGCGCGAAAAGGACTACGCTGCCGCCGTGCTCGGCGTGAATACGTTCTATTTCAAGCTGATGGCGTTTTGGGTGAGTTCGATGCTGGGAGGCATGGCGGGCGCGCTGCTGGCCTTCTGCTATTACCGCGCGGTGACGCCCGAGCAGTTCCACCTCGACGTCTCCATCCAGCTTTTGGCCATGGTCATCGTTGGCGGGCTTGCGAGCGTTACCGGCAGCTTTCTCGGCGCGGCGCTTGTCTTTTTCGCGCCCATCGTTCTGAACAACGCCGCGGGCGCGCTTACCGATGGGTTCGGTTTGCAAATCAGCGGAGAGCTGCGCTCGCAAATTCCCCTTATCCTGTATGGCGCGCTCATCGTAGGCTTTTTGCTGTTCGAGCCGCTCGGACTTGCCAAGATTTGGGATAATATACGAAATTACTTCCTGGTTTGGCCATTCCGGCACACCAGGCACTCGTGAGGCGTCCATTGCCCTCCGGCCGCAAGCTAGTAGGACGAGGCCGGAGGTTCTACCTGAAGTAAAAAAAGATAAAGGGAGGATTTCATGAAACGTTTTGCGGGGCTCTCCGCTCTTGCAGCCTTGCTTCTGCTCGGGGGTGGGAGCGCATATGCCGAGACCAAGCCCATCAAGGTTGGGACGGCGCTCGACTTCACGAAGGTGTATACCTTCCTCACCGCCGAATACAGCCAGGGCCAGCGCGACTACATCACCTATCTGAACGGGCGCGGCGGCATCAAGGGAACGCCGGTCGAGCTTGAAGTCGTCGACACCGGCAACGAGCCGCAACGCGGCATCGAGGCCTATGAGCGCTTCAAGAACGATGGCGCGGTCCTCATGGATTTCCTCTCGACGCCGGTTTCCCGCGCCGTCGTTCCCCGCGCGCTGGAGGATGGCATGAACGTGATTACCGCGTTCCATGGGCGCTCCGATGCCGCCGACGGTACGGTTTTCCCGACGATCTTCCCCATGAGCCCCGCCTATTGGTCGCAAGCCACGGCCATCGTGAAATACATCGCCGACAAGGAAGCCGGCAATCTCAAGGGCAAGAAGATCGCCCTGGTCCACATCGACAGCCCGTTCGGCAAGGAGCCGATTCCCGTTTTCCAGGCTCTCGCGGATAAGCTGGGCTACAGCTTCTCCGAGGTTGGCTACCCTTCGCCCGGCAACGAGCAGTCAGCGCAATGGACGCAGGTGCGGCACGACAAGCCCGACTGGGTGGTGCTCTGGGGGGCAGGCGGCGGTCAGCCCAACTCTCTGCGCGAAGCCCTCAGGAACGGCATCTCGCCCGACAAGATCGTCTCCGTGATCTGGCTTTCGGAAACCGATATGGGCATCGCTGGCGCCGATCAGGCGAAAGGGGTGTCGCGCTTCGAGGGCGTGGCCTTCGGCAAGAGGCCGCTTATCAAGGCCATCGAGGCGGAAGTGATCGCGACGGGCAAGGGCGCCGGCGACGCTAAAAAGGTGGGCAGTACCTACTACAATATCGGCGTTGCCACCATGGCGTTGTTCGCGGAAGGCGCGCGCATCGCGCTCGACAAGGAAGGCGCGCCGCTGACGCCCGCGAAGTTGAAGAAGGGCCTCGAAAGCATCAAGAACTTCACGGCCGATGGGCTGATCCCGCCTGTGACGATCACGCCGGAGGACCACCAGGGCGGCGGCCAGGGCCGGATCGCAACCTGGGATGGCGCCGAGTGGAAGCCGGACACCGGCTGGTTCTCGGCCCATCAAGACGTGGTGTGGGAGCTGGTGAAGAAAACATCGGCTGAGTTCAAGACAGCCGGCAAATAGCGCGGCTCGGTTGCCGGCGGGCAATACCGAGGGAATCTCCCCTCACCCCAGCCCTCTCCCCATGGGAGAGGGAGTCCCGGCGTGCCCGTTGAGAAGGCGTCCCCTCTCCCATAGGGAGAGGGACAGGGTGAGGGGAGATTCCCTCAGTATGACACTGGCCCTCAGGCTTCTCCGCTGCCTGCGGGCAAACATTTGGGAAATCGAATAGAGAACCGCCAATGCTCGTCCTCAACAATGTCGAGGTGATCTACGACAAGGTGTTCCTTGCCATCAAGGGCGTCTCGATTGAGGCGGGGGCGGGCGGCATGGCCGCTTTGCTCGGCGGCAACGGCGCGGGCAAGAGCACAACGCTGAAGGCCATCAGCGGCTTGCTTGCCCCCGAGCGCGGCGAAATCACGCGCGGAAGCGTGAGCTGGGCGGGCGAGGACATCGGGCGCCTGCCCGCTCCCGAGCGCGTCCGGCTGGGCATCGCCCATGTCCTCGAAGGCCGCCGCGTCTTCGAGCACCTGACCGCCGACGAAAACCTGATCGCGGCGACATCGATGCATCGCAGCTCGAAGATTGCGGCGCTCAAGAGCCGTGTTTACGAGTATTTTCCGCGCCTGCATGTGCGGCGCAATGCAAAGGCCGGCTACCTTTCGGGCGGCGAGCAGCAGATGCTCGCCATCGGCCGCGCGCTGATGACCGAGCCGAAGCTGCTGCTGCTCGACGAGCCGAGCTTGGGGCTGGCACCTTCGCTTGTGGACGAGATTTTCTCGATCATGGCGAGGCTGAACCGCGACGGCACCGGCGTGCTGATCGTCGAGCAGAACGCGGTTGCGACCCTCGATGTGGTGGACCGCGCCTACCTCATCGAGAACGGCCGCGTGGTCATGGGCGGCACAGCGGCGGAGCTGAAGGCCAACCCCGACATTCAGGCGTTCTATTTGGGCGGCGCGGGGACGAAGGACTATACCCAGGTCAAGCATTACCGGCGGCGCAAGCGCTGGCTTTCGTAGAGAGCGGTGTAAATATCCCCCGGCAAAGCCGGGGGCTTTATAATTGGAGCCGCTCGAAGCGGCAGATGGGGTCGCTGATGCGGCCCCAAAGTTTTGGGCCACCTGAAGGTGGCATGGTCAGCGCCAAAGGTTGAGCTGGTCGAGCCTTTGGTCTTCCTTCTCCTGGTTGCGGATATAAGCGCGGATCGCTTCCTCGTCTCTCCCCACTGTGTTCACGAAGAACCCGCGTGCCCAGAAGTGCTGCCCCACGAAATTGCGCTTCTTCTCGCCGTAAACCCTGGCGAGATGGATTGCGCTCTTGCCTTTGATGAAGCCAACCACCTGCGACACGGCGTATTTCGGCGGGATCGAAAGCATCATATGCACGTGATCCGGCATCAAATGCCCCTCCTCGATCTTCGATTCCTTCTGCGCCGCGAGCCTATGAAACACCTCGCCGAGATAGCGGCGAAGCTCGAAATACAAAGTCTTGCGGCGGCATTTCGGAATAAAGACAATGTGATATTTGCAGTCCCAGACCGTGTGGCTTAGGCTATGATATTCTTCCATTGGTGGAGTTCCTTCCGTGCGCGTGGCTGCTCACGGAGGAATTTCACTAATGGACCGCCGGATACGTCAAACTGCTACTGCCTCCCCGGCAGAGCCGGGGGATCTCCCACTGACGTTAGGCACGATTCCGGACTTTGGAAGCGTCAAAGGGAATTTCTCATGCTGGGTGTTAAACGGGAATAGCAGGAGCTACGTGCCGGCCCGTGTCTCTCGCACCTTCGCCAACTTCGATCGCGCGCGCCGCTGGGGCCGAAAGCTCCCAGGCAATCCCAGCGGCATTGATGCCCAGCTGGACCTCGGCATCGAGCGCCTGCTCTACCATCTCGACCATGACCGTATGGCCGAAGCCGCGCCTTGGAGGCGCGGCGCACGGCGGGCCACCCTCTTCGATCCACCGCATTTGAAAGCAAAGTTCGCGCCCTTTTTCCGAAACCTCCCACGCGACCAGCACCCGGCCTTCGCCGTTCGATAATGCGCCATATTTTGCGGCGTTCGTCGCGAGCTCGTGCAGCGCCATACCCAGCGCCTGCGCCGCCGCAGGCGAAAGCCGCACCGCTGGCCCAACCAGCCTGATCCGGGTTCCGATGAGCTGGTCAAATTGGGCGAGTTGAGAGCGCACAAGATCGCCGGCATCAGCGCCGCGCCACTCGCTGCGCACAAGCAAGTCGTGGCTCGCGGAAAGTGCGCAGATGCGCTCACTTACCCGCTCTCCGAATTTTTGCGGACACTCCTCTCTCGCCGTCTGGCGCGCGACGGCCAGCGCGACCATCAGCAAATTCTTGGCGCGATGGTTCACCTCCTTCATCAGCAGCTCGATGTGCTCCTCGGCCTGCTTGCGCTCGGTGATATCGCGGACCATAGCAATAAGCAGCTGGTCGCCGTCACAGGAAACCTCACTCAAGGACACCTCCAGGGGAAAGACCGAGCCGTCCTTCCGTTGGCCCTCGACGGGGCGCCCTTTGATGATCTTCGCTTTGCCGGTCTTGGCATAGTTGGCGACGCAGCCATCATGCGCCCACCGGTACCACTCGGGCATCAGCACGCTGACGTTCCGGCCGGCGGTGTCCACGGCAGTGTATCTAAAAATCTTGAGAGCAGCCGGGTTCATCGAGAGGATGACACCACGCCCGTCGGCTATAATGATGCCATCGGCCGCTCCATCGACGATGGCCTCGAGCCGCGCTTCTCGCGCGCGAAGAGCCGCCGCAGCGCGCTCACGGCCGGCTCTGGCCCCGTGCAGCGCCTCAATGACAGCGATCACAACCAAAGAGCCGAAAACGAAGTTGAGCCCATCAAACGAGATAATACTGTCTGCCCCTTCGCCAAAGGGGGCGATGATGTTGTGGCACTGGATGACGGCGATGGAAAGCGCGACGGCGAGCATGCCCGCCGGTGCGCGCCCGGCTACCGCTGCCAATGTGGCGGCCGGGTAAAAGATGAAAGGATCGCTATGCCTCACCCCGCCCAGAAAGGCTAAGTGGGCGAACTCGGCCAAGCCTACGGCGGCGGCGCCTAATGCAAGCTGCCAGCCGATGGAATGCGCAGGCTCGAACGCCTTTGCAAACTCGGAAAGCCATGATATCGGGCGCTGTAAAGTGCCCCCTTGACCCGTAATCGATAGCACTGCCGAAACGCCGAAGGCGATCCCCCAACTTTTTCTAAGGTGCCGATCCTGCCCCAACTTTATTCGCTTAGATAAGTATTCGTCTAGAACAGCCCGTCATCTTTAGCTTTGTTGCTCATGCGATAGCACGGCGCAAGGACGCGTTCAAGGCTGCCTCTCCCAACCATTGCCTTCAGAGGCCGGCCTAAGTTGCGCAACACTTGTTAAGGATCGCTGCCAGAGACTCAAAGTGCGGGCTTCGGCTTGGACGCATAGCGAGCGGGCCAGTTAAACAGGCAATTCACCTTGAGCGGCAGGTCGTATAGGGAGTTGCGCACTTCCGGTCTTCGAGGGGGAGCGTTTTACATACGCTCAACTTGAGACTTGCCGGTCCCAAACCCGAATTAAGAGCCTGACTCAGAAGTTTACGTTGCGGGGTTTGGCCTTGGGTCCGTCAAGCGTTTCGCCATAACCGATATCATGGCGAGTTTAGCGAAGCCCTCGGCGATGACGGCGAGGGCCTCGTAATGGGCCATGAGGCGGCGGTTGCGCCTGAGCCATGAGAAGGTGCGCTCGATAACCCAGCGCCTGCGGATCAGCTTGAACCCGCCCTCCTTGTCCGTGCGCTTGACGATTTCCAGGGTAACCCGTTGAGGGGCCAGATCGGTGGCGAGCCTGTCGCCGCTATAGCCGCCGTCTGCAAAGACGTGCTTGATGAAAGGAAACAGGCGGCGGGTCTTCTTGATGAGGTCCACAGCTCCGTCCCGGTCCTGGACGCTTGCGGGGATCACCTCGATGCCAAGCAGCAGTCCGATCGTATCGGTGAGTGCGTTACGCTTGATGCCTTTGACCTTTTTGCCCGCGTCAAAGCCAATAAGATCCTGGTTCTTCCCCCTTTTTCGGTGGCCTTTGCGGCTTGAGTATCGATGATGGCGGCCGTGGGCGACGCCTCACGGCCTTCGGCTTCGCGGCAGGCCACGAGCAGTACATGATGGATGCGGTCAAGCACACCGTACCGCGACCATTTCCAGAAATAGCCGTAGACCGTCGAACGCGGCGGAAAATCTTTGGGAAGCTGCCGCCATTGGCAGCCGGTGCGCAAAACGTAGCGCACCGCGTTCATCACTTCGCGCATGTTTGTCCGGCGCGGCCTGCCGCCCCGCTCTGCCGGCGGGATAAATGGCTCGATGAAAGCCCATTCGGCATCCGTCATATCGCTCGGATAGCGTTCCTTGCGCGCTTCTTCAGTCCACATTGCATCCCCCTGTGATTCGCTCAAGGCATGGAATCACAGGCGATTCTCGGAACTCAAGAACTTTCCGGTCAGGCTCTAAGGCGCATCCATGTTACGCACTTCCTCGGCCGCAGCCTAAAAGATAGTGGCGTGCATCCTCGCGCTGCGGCGTGGCGCGATGCAGCCGCATCGGCTTAACGAACAGTAAATCTGGCGTAAGCGCGTGTTATGCTTAATGCGGATATGGTAAACGTGCAGGTCTCGTATTTTCCGCCACCGTTTTTCTGCGAATCTTTTCTCGTTTTTGGTCGAATTCCACGACTCAAAAATACTATTAAATATACGGGAATATTTGAAATTAACCACGCCAATTGCTCGCGTCAGCCGCCGGCAGTGCAAAGTATGCGTTATATATCAATGTGATAAGTACACTTAACGCTTACTCAAGACATTCCTGCTATATTGCTTCAAAATCGAAAGGCATACCTCCGGCCTTCGGAATAGGGCCGGCAGAGTAGTTGGGAGAGCTAATATGACGTTGCAGCAAGCCTCGCAACCCGGCCGCCGTGGAGCAGAACGCGGTGCCGGCCCTCGATGCCGCCGGGCGCGCCTGCCTCAGGAAGTATTCAATGGGTTCGGGATGACTGCTCCCCGGCAAAATGAGGCGGCGGCCTGCCTTCGGCGCGCGGCCGGGCGCGCACGGCCTGCCCCAGCTTAAGACCGATTTAACTTCACCCGTGCAACCTGTGGTGGCGGCTGCGTGCGGCGGCGCGGCTTTGTTGCAGGGCGAGGTTCGAGAGGCACAAAATGAAGGTGGAAATCGAGCCGGCCGGCGGTCCGGCGCGAATGACCCCGGACAGGAACGCTAACCGGCCGGCAGTGGCCACCATCGAGGAGAGCGCCCACAATCCGAATAAGCTGCTAGACATCTCAATCTCCGAGGGCGTAATTTTTCTATGGCTGCTCTTTTTTGTTCACCTTACAACATATTATTATAATTACTTACTGTTTCATACGATAGCAGAGTTTTTTAGCATTTTTATAGCCATAACGATATCGCTTGTAACAATTAACTGCATTTCGTCCATAGAAAACCAGTATCTCAGGCTTATTGGCATCTCATATTTGTCCGTTGGGTTGCTGGATCTCATGCATACCCTTTCGTTCAAGGAAATGCCTATTTTTACGGATTATGACTATTATGCCCCCCAATTTTGGATTGCCTCGCGATACGTGGAATCGCTCAGCATGCTGGCCGGCTTCGGCCTTCTGAAAACGAAAGGGCGCATCAACCCGTTCCTCGCCGGTGCCGTCTATCTTGTTCTCACGGCGTGGCTCATTGCCTCGATCCTGTACTTCAAGACATTTCCGGTTTGTTTTATTGCCGGGCAAGGATTGACGCCGTTCAAGATCGTCAGCGAATACGTCATTTGCGCAATGCTCGCGGGAAGCATCGTCCTTCTGTATGTTCGCCGGACGTATTTCAATCCGCGGGTCTACCATCAGCTCCTGGTTGCGCTGGTGCTCATGGTCTGCATGGAGCTGTGCTTCACGCTCTATGTGTCGGATGCGATGAGCGACACCTTCAACGAGATCGGGCACCTGCTGAAGATTTGCGCCTTTTACCTGATCTACAAGGCCATCGCCGTCACCGCCCTGCGCGATCCGATGGATCTCCTGTTTCGTGAGCTGACGGTCAGCGAAAAGCGCCTTCGCGAAGCGCAAGCCTTGGCCCGCCTCGGCCGCTGGGAGAAGGATCTTCACACCGGGGCGTGGACGTGGACGCCGGAGATATACAGTATTCTTTCCGTTGCAGAGCCGTCCGAGCCGTCACTGGAGGCCATGCTGAAACCGCTGGAGCCCCAGGACCGGCAAAGGTTACGCGACTTGTTGTCCCGGGCGGCTACGTGGGGTAGCCCGTTTGAACTCCTGCTTCGCATCGACGCGCCGGCGGGGGAGGCCCGGTTCGGCCAGATGCGGGGCGAAGTCCTGCGCGACGAAAGCGGCAGAGTGACCTGTCTCCATGGAACGCTGCAGGATGTCACGGTGCAGCAATTATTGATTGAGGGGCTGAAGGACCGCACGATTCAGCTCCAGCAGCGATCCAACGAACTGCTCGCCGCCCGCGATGCGGCTGAAGCCGCCAACAAGGCCAAAAGCGTGTTCCTCGCCAACATGAGCCACGAGTTGCGCACGCCTCTAAACGCCATCCTCGGCTTCTCCAGCCTGATGCTGCGCGAGCCAGGCATCGCCGCCAGCCAGCGGGAGGAACTCGACATCATCAACCGCAGCGGCGAGCACCTCTTGACCCTCATTAACGAGGTGCTGGAAATGGCCACGATCGAGGCCGGGTACCTGCAACTCGAAATCGCACCGTTCGACCTTGAGCGCGTTGTCCACGGCGTCGCCGATACGATGCGCGTCCTGGCCGCGGAGAAAGGCTTGCAACTGCAGCTCAAGCAGTCCCCTTCATTTCCGCGCTTCATCAAGGGCGACGAGGCGCGGCTGCGCCAGATTCTGGTCAACCTTATCGGCAATGCGGTGAAATTCACGGAAGAAGGCAGCGTGACCATCCGGCTGCGCACGCAGCCGGATGACAGGAGCCACCTAGTCATACAGGTGGAGGACACCGGGCCGGGCATCGAGCCGGAAGACCGGAAGCGCCTGTTTAAGCCTTTCGTGCAATTGGCGGAATCGGGCACGCAAAGGGGCATAGGCCTGGGGCTCGCAATCACGCGGCGGTTCATCGAGCTTATGGGCGGTTCAATCAGCCTGGAGAGCACGCCAGGCCAGGGCTCAACCTTCCGCGTCGAACTGCCGGTAGAGATTGTGGAGGAGGCGGACGTGAGCATTCCGCCGGCCGCCGCCGATGCCGGAGAGGTGTGCGGGCTGGTGCCTGGACAGCCGGATTATCGCATCCTTGTCGCCGAGGATCAGCGCGAGAACCGGTTGCTGCTAACGAAAATTATGACGGATATCGGCCTGGACGCCAGACTGACGAAGAATGGCGAGGAATGCGTGGCGATGTTTAAGAGATGGCATCCGCATCTTATCTGGATGGACCGGCGCATGCCGGTCATGGACGGCGCGGAGGCTACGCGCCAGATCCGTCAGCACCCTGGGGGAGATAAGGTCAAGATCGTTGCGGTGAGCACATGCGTTCTTAAGGAGGAGCGGCAGCGGCTGCTCGATGCGGGAATGGACGACTTCGTGTGCGAACCATACCGCGTCGATGAAATCCACGGCTATTTGGCCCGGCATCTGGGGCTTAAATACCGCTATCGCTCCACCGGGCCTGAGGCGGATGCCACCCGTGGTACGGATACCAGCGAAGCAGGGAGTGCTCCCGGCCGGGCTATGTGACGAACTCCAGCCGGGTGCCGCCTATGCGCCATGTGCCGGCTGCGGTCTAAAAAGCCCCGATAAAACAAATCTCTGCGCCACAATTGCGCGGTCTTGTAAGAAACGCGGGTTAGGCGGCAGTGGTTCGGCCAGCCTGCCGCGGGGCTGCCTTTGGGCCTCTCGCACAAGTGAAGCTCTTGGCCTCGGGCGATGAAAATACTTCGCAATTTCGCCGCAGCAATGTTTTAAAGAAAGCAGGAGGTGGGAGAAGGGTATTCTTGTGACGGTGTCACGGGGCAATTTCATTATTCATCTTTTGGTTGAAATCGACCGTTCGGCCGAACTGGAGAAGTTCGAGCAGCCTGCGCGCGTTGTGCTGGCCGCGCCCCAGCCGGAGCCCGTAGGAAAAACCCAGGAAGTTCCCTTAGTCGAGGACCCTTGGCAAGGCCGGGACGCCATTTACCGGCAGACGGAAGCGGAAGGGCTGTGCTGGCCGGATGCGCAAGCGCCGCAACAGAAATCTTTGGAGCTTGAATTTCAAGATCTTCGAGCGCGGCCCCAGCACCAGGCGGTCCAGGCCTACCACACTCCTAGCAGAGAATTCGAAGCCTTCCCTGTGCCGCCCCAGCGTCAGGCCGTCGAGGCATACCACACCGCCAGCAGAGACTTCGAAGCCTTCCCTGTGCCGCCCGAGCATCACGCGGTCCAGGCATACCACACGCCTAGCAGAGAATTCGAAGCCTTCCCTGTGCCGCCCCAGCACCAGGCAGTCCAGGCATACCACACTCCTAGCAGAGACTTCGAAGCCTACCCTGTGCCGCCCCGGAACCAGGGCGGCCAGGGATACGCCGTGCGCAGGGTACTTGAAATCTTCCCGGTCCCGCCTCAGAACACGGGCGTCCGGGGATACTATGCGCCAAACAGAGACCTTGAAGCCTTCCCTGCGCCGCCCGGGCAGCCGGGCGTCCGGAGATACGCTTCAAATAGAGAGTCTGAAGCGCTCCCGGCACAGCCCCAGCATGCGCGCACCCAGGGATACGCGCCAAACAGAGGGTTTGAAGTCCTCCGGGCACCGCCCCAGCACGCGCCCGGCCGGGGATACGCGCCGGACGAAGAATTTGAAACCCTCCCGGCACTGTTCCAGAGGCCGGGCAGCCGGGGATATGCGCCAAGTCGAGGTAGCTCCGGTAGATCGAAGAGCACTCATATTGAGTCCAGGCCGGCGTTGCAATCGCGGACGAGGCAAGCCGCGGCGGGCAGAGGATGGCTCAATTTGGCGGCGGTCTTCATTTCCGGTGCCGTTATTGGCTTGGGTGGATACGCATACCTCCAGCAAGGTCACAAACTGAGAGATGCCGGGAAATTGAGACCGGCTGCGCTGCCGGCGAGCATAATGGCGAGGCCAAGCCAGGCCGTTGCTACCGCCAGCGAAGCGGTTGCGGCCAACAGCAGTTTCAATGGCTTCACTCAGTCCGCAAATGGCAGCCCTCAGGAACCGCCACCCAATCAAGCCCATTACGATAGCGGTGCCGGCAATCGAGCCGCCCATGAAACCATGGCTTGGCCTGCACGTGACGCCGTCTTGGCACCGGCACCCGTTCAAACGCGCCACGCAGCAGTTCCAAAGCCGCAGCCAGCTTTTGAAAGGCCGCCTGAAATGTCAGATGACGAACTTCTGGCCCAGGCAGCCAGCCGGCTGCAAAGCGGGGACCTTCAGGGCGCAAGAACCGCCTATAAGGCTGTTGCCGGCCGCGGAAATGTGAAAGGCGCCGTTAGCCTTGCCCAGACTTACGATCCGGACTTTCTCGCGGAGCACCGCATCCGGGGGGCGAACCCAGACCCCAATTTGGCGCGCAGATGGTATGAAAAGGCAGGCAAGCTCGGCGATCGGGAAGCCTCCACTCGCGCTAAGGAGCTGAAGGAGTTGCAGGAAAACTCGTCCGCTTCCGACGTGCTGCGGCGCTAGTGTGGCGTCTCCGAATTACCGTGCGAGTGTGCGGCAACGCCAAAAGTGCCGGCGCTGGCGTATGAGACGATCCTGGATAATGCCTTGCGGCATTTCCGGGATGACGCCGATGCGGGCCAGGACTTCTTGCGGCGGCATGTATTAGCTCACCGGGGCGCGGCGACGACGAGTACCCAAAAGAATTTGGAGTTTGAGTTTTCACGGTATTCCTGGGCGAACCCCATCTGCGTGGCATCGGAGACCAGCATATTCCGCTTTCCTTCGACACTCTTTTTCCAATCGTCGAACAGCTTGGTAAGCGAACTTTCCCTTGTCTCCACCATCTCGGCCGCCACCTTGTAGTCATACCCAGAAGCCAGCAAGCGCTTTCCCAGATCGGCACCGTCCGACCCCGCGTGCGACTTTCGGTCATGGTTCGCGTTATCGGTTGCGAGGGCAGACGCAGCCACCATAAGGCGGCCGTCAAGCGTAAGTGGCTGGCGGTGGTTGGAGCGCCGGTAATCGTTGACGGAGGCTATTGCTTCATATGCGTAGCCCCCAGTCACGGCATAAGATGCCCCGGAGCCTGCTTCGGGCGGATCGACGAGCACGATCGTCAATTGATGCGGGCCAAGGTTCGCAACGTAACCATTGCCGTATTCGACTTGCGCCGATCCCTCCAAAACCTGGATCTGGGTGCCCGGCTCCAGAGGCAAATTATTGGTGGCGGGTTTAAAACCATCGCCCTTGTTTACAAGTACATCGCCCCGCACATTCACGACCTGGGTTGCCCAGGCGCCCGGAGCGATGATCGCTGCCAAGGCGAGGCTCAAAGCCACTACACGAAACATACGTGCCCCTGTTGAATATCTAACCGCCGGCAAAAATAGAGGTATTGCTCACATCCTCAAGCATATAATGCGGCCCCGCGATCAATTTTCTCCTGCTGCTAAAGCGCCGGGGGAGACGGCGAAGCGGCGGGCGCATTTGCTATCAGCCGCCCTTGCGGAGAACCGGGCCGCCTTCCCCGACGATGACGAAAGGTGCCCAATAGGTTGGCGGATGCCCCTCCGCGATCAGCGTTAACATCGCCCGCTGGAATGCCTCCGCCCGCCTTAGCCGCGGCTCTTGGGCCAGGAACGCGAATGTCCGTGTCGTGAGATTGACAGCGGCCTCGGAGTCCACGGCCCAGTGCGATACCAGCAAGGCGCGGGCGCCCGCAAAAAAGAAGGCGCGGGCCAAGCCCGAAAGCGCATCCGCGCCAACGGTCTCCCCCGAGGCGGTATTGCAGGCAGAGAGCACGGCCCAATCCGCGTTCAACTGCAGCGTGGCCACCTCGGAGGCGGTCAGCAGCGCGTCTTCCGGGTCCGCCGATTGGGAGGGAAGCGAGAGAACGAGAGCCGGCTCCTGAAGGCCGCTCAAATCGCCTGCCACAAGGCCGTGCGTGGCGAAATGCAGGACGCGGTAATCCTGTAGCGGCGTGGCCAAGAGGCGATTCTTCGTGGCGGCCTGCCTCACGATAATGTTCTCTTCGGAGGCCCCCAGCGTCCGGGCCACCCTGCGCAACTCGTCTTCCGTTTCCGGCAGCGGGGCCAGCGTTTGGAGCAGCGGCAGATCGGCGGCGCGGCCATTGCGATAAAGCCTGGCGAGCGAGACTTTCGGCTTTTTCCTGCCCCGCGCATTTTCGTTGGCCGGAGCGGAACCGCCAAGCGTTGGGTCGCCGATGCCGAAATAGGGTTTCACCGCGACGCCGCCGGCGGCAAGCTTGCGCAAGGCGCTCAGCGATTGCACCGAGGGAAGCACGCTGAGCGCATGCCCGCGGATCAGCCACTGCGCTTCCTTTAGCGCTTCGGCCTCGCTTAAGCCGGGGCGCGGCGGCTCGGTGACGAGGACGTGGAAGGGCAGGCTGCTCAACGGACCCGCCGGGACGAACATCACATGCCGCTTGCGTGAGAGCATCGGGGAGAAGCGGCCGAGCAGCAGCTGGTAGAGGCTGTGGGCGCGGGCGATATCGAAGCTCACGGGCTCGTCGTCTTCTTGCGGTTCGAGGCCGGCGCGTAAGGCCTTTACCTCCCCGGCAAGCGCCGCCTCGCCAGCCTCGATCTCCGCCCAGTCCGCGCCGTCGCGCGTTACCACCCAAACGAGAGAGCTTTCCGGCCCCGTCAAGATGGCCACGAGCGCTTCGTCCTCCTGAAGCAGCTTCTGGGTCTCCGCCACCGTCAGCGGTGCGGGCTCGGCCAGGGAGAGATAGTCCGGGAAGCGCTTCACGACGTCAGCGCGCGAAGCCGCCAATTCCTGTTCAAGCCGCTGGCTTTCGTCGAGGCGCACTTTCCGGGTGCTCTCGAACCCGGCGTAGCCAGGTATCCTCTCGTCCGCCGCACGTAGCTGCTGGCTTAGCCGGTTGATCTCTCCGGCCCCTGTGGAGGCTTGGCTGGCCAGTGCGCCAAGCTCTTTCGAGATCGCCATGCGCTCGCTTTCGCTGGCATCCTTCAGGCGCTCGATCAGCTCTCTCTGCCGCTTGACGACGGGAGCGGTGTCCCTCGACCGTGCGATGCTTACCGCCCGGAAAGCCTCAAGGGTTTCACGGTATTCCGGATCGGCTTGCTGAATTTGGTTGCGGGCCGTCAGCGCGGCCATGTCCTCCTGGTGCAGTTCCAAGATGCGCCCGTTGAGCGTATCGAGGTGGCGGACGGCGCGGCCTAGCTCCGTTTCACCGGCCTTAAGCCGTGCCGTCATCTTCGCGAGCGCCGACGCGGCGGAGGTTGCCCAAGCGCGCTGGCCCGCGGTGAAGCTTTCCTCCATCAGCGCGGGCCCGTCCGCGCCCGCCTGACGGCGAAGGCCGGCGGCGGCACGCCCCAGGCCGATAAAGATGCCGCGATGGTCCTTGATGCCGGCTTCGATCACGGATCGAGCGAGCGCTTGTGCCGCGGTCTGGCCAGTTAATTGCTGCACGGCCTTGCGGTAGTTGGCCAGCGCCGTGCTGAAATCGCCGCGTGCCAGATTGACCGCTCCCAGGCCGGAATAGGCATCAGCCGAGACGGCGTGCTCGCCGAGCTGCAAATCGCGCCAAATCTTGAGCTCCCGCAAGAAGTGGGCTTCGGCCTCGGCAGGCCGGCCCGCCTTGAGGACCGCGGCCCCGAGCCGCTCAAGGGCGGTAGCGACACCCGCGCTGTCCCGGCCGTAAACGATCTCGCGGATACGCACAGACTCCGCGTACTGCCGTTCCGCCTCCGCAAAATTTCCGGCGGCTTCCGCGACCATGCCAACGCCGTAAGCCTGGATGCTCGCTTGCTCGCTATCGGCGCCGAATTCCACGACCGCCTGCGCCAGAGCCTGCTTGCCGGCTTGGAGCGCTTGCCCGTAAGAGCCGGCTTGATAGAGGTCGGCGGCCTGCTGCTGAAGCTGTTTCAGCCTTTCCGAAGGCTCGGCGGCGCTGGCCGGAGCGAGCAGCGGCGAAGCAAGCGCCACAAGAGCCAGTGCCAAGAGCAAAAGCGTAGTGCCTAATCGCTTCATCCCGCGTCCCCAAAATGAGCGGCCCGATGCCAAAACTTCACTCAAAGGTCCCTCCGGTCAGGTCCTGTTAACGCTATCTGCCGGGGTTGACCGGCGGAGACGGTAGCTTTCAATATCGAACTAATTTAGCAGATGCGCTTTGAGGAAGAGTTAAGGTGCGTAAGTAGTGGATTTGGCGAGGTAATAATCGCTCGAATCCCGCAGCGGAAGGTTAATTTGCGATCTGCTTCTATATTTAACGGGATTTTGGAATCGTGGAATCCGGGCGAAAAGGGCAAAAGATTCGTAGAAACACGGCGGCGGAAAAGGTGGAGGTCCGCCGTTTACCATCCGGAAATTAACCATGCGGCGGCTCTACTACTTCGAGGCGCAGCCGGATGTGAGATCGCCGCTCCGGGCCAAGGGCTTGCCATTGACAAACACGTTGGACGCGCCTCCCACGGCAACGCCGCCGCAGCCCGTCCTGTCGCCAACCCTTACGGCGGGCTTGCCGTTGATGAAGACATTCGGGGAGCCTTCGACGGTGGCCTGCCCATCGTCCGTTCTGTCGCCTTTGCGGGCCGCGGCCTGTCCGCCCACGCTAACGTTGCCGCTTCCTTCGACGATGACGCCCGGCGCGCCACCGGGCAGATTAGCGTCCTGCGCGCAAGCCGGCGCGGCGATCAGAAGCAAACCGAATATCTGTACGGGGAGACAAAGAATCCGTTCGTGTTTCATCTTGCGCTTTCGTTTCGGGCACCTGCAAAACGTCTCCATTCTTATGCGGGACATGGCCGAAGCGGGGCCGGAAATGGGCAATATTGCGAGGCGCCCCGCGGAAAGGGTCGATCCGCGACTCGCTAAAGCGCTTGCCCGCCGGCCTTCGCCGCCGCGTGTCCGCGGTTGCACAGGAACTGCCCTTCCCGCGCCGCACGAAAAGCGGCGCCAGGGAGGATTGTGCGTCCCGTAAAGGCTTACCCCGAGGGCGATTAGCCGCGCTACCGCTGGACCGCGCCGCCCTCCCCGACGATGACGAAGGGCGCCCAATAGGAAGGCGGGTACCCCTCCGCGATCAGCATCAGCATCGCCTGCTGGAATGCCTCCGCCCGCCTCAGCTGCGGCGCTTGGGCCAAAAATCCAAATGTCCGTGTGGTGAGGCTCACCGCGGCTTCGGAGTTGACGGCCCAGTGCGATACCAGAAGGGCGCGCGTTCCCGCGAAGAAGAAGGCGCGGGCCAGGCCGGACAACGCATCCGCGCCAACCTTGTCACCCGAGGCGGTGTTGCAGGCCGAGAGCACGGCCCAATCCGCGTTCAGCCGCAGCGTGGCCACCTCGGAAGCCGTCAGTAGCGCGTCTTCGGCCTTTGCGGCCCGCGGCGGCAGCGACAGGACGAGCGCCGGTTCCTGAAGGCCGCTCAAATCGCCCGCCACAAGGCCGTGAGTGGCGAAGTGCAAGACGCGGTAATCGTGAAGCGGAGTGGCCAGCAGCCGGTCCTTGGTGGCAGCTTGGCCCACGACGATGCTATCCTCGGAAGCTCCCAGCGTCCGGCCGACTCTGCGCAGCTCGCCAACCGTCTCCGGCAGCGGAGACAGCGTGAGCAGGAGCGGCAAATCGGCGGCGCCGCCGTTGCGATAAAGCGCTGCGAGCGAGACTTTCGGCTTTTCCTTGCCCCGCGCATTATCGCTTGCCGGAGCGGAGCCGCCAAGCTCTGGGTTGCCGATGCCGAAATAGGGTTTCACCGCGAATCCGCTGGCGGCAAGCTTGCGCAAGGCGCTCAGCGATTGTACCGACGGAAGCACGCTCAGCGCATGTTTACGGATCAGCCACTGCGCGTCCTTAAGTGCCTCGGCTTGGCTCAGGCCGGGGCGCGGCGGCTCGGTGACGAGGACGTGGAACGGCAAGCTGCTGAGCGGCCCCGCCGCCACGAGCATCACATGCTGCTTGCCCGCGAGCATCGGGGCAAACCGGCCGAGCAACAGCTTGTAGAGGCCATGGGCGCGGGCGATATCGAAGCTTGGCTGCGCCCCGTCCGCGGTGGGCTCCAGGCCCGCACGCAGCGCCTTTACCTCCGCGGCAAGTGCAGCGTCGCCGGCCTCGATCTCCGCCCAGTCCGCGCCGCCGGGCGTTACGACCCATACCATCGAGCTTTCCGGCGCCGTCAGGATGGCAACCAGCGCCTCGTCCTCCTTCAGAAGCTTTTGCGTCTCCGCGACGGTCAGCGGCGCGGGGTCGGCTATCGACAGGTACTCCGGGAAGCGCTTGACGACAGCCTCGCGCGCCGCGTTCAGCTCGTCTTCTAGCCGCCGGCGTTCATCGTGGCGCCCCTTTATGGCACTCCCTAGCTCGGCGAAGCCCGGCAGCTTCTGGGCTGCCGCCAAAGACTGCATGGTTAGGCGGGCCGTTTCTTGCGCTCCCCGGAGATCTTGTTCTCCAAGTCCCCGGGAGACTTTGGCGGAAAGCTCATTCATTTCTTTAAGAAGGGCGGTGCGGTCCCTGTCGCTTCCAGCACAGCCTGGTCCGCCGGCCGTGGGACAGCGTTTCGTGAGGTCGTTCAGACGCCCGCCAAGCTCCTGTAGGCGCTTCGTTACGCCGGCAAGCTCCTGTTGGCGCTTCATTAAGGGAGCCATTTCTTTCATTTGCGCCATGCCCGCTGCACCGAAGGTATCTATTACTTGCTGGAACGGCAGAGTTTTGGCCAGCGCCGCCGCCCCCTCCATGTCCTGCTGAAGCAGATCCAGAATGCGCTCGTTCAACTCGTCGAGATGGCGGACGGCGCGCCCAAGCTCCGTTTCGCCCGCTTTGAGCCGTGCCGTCATTTTCGCAAGCGCTGACGCGGCGGAGGTGCCCCATGCACGCTGGCCGGCGGCGAAGCTCTCCTCCATCAGCCTTCGCTCATCGGCGCCGGGCTTCAGGCGGAGCGCCGCGGCTGCACGCCCGAGGCCGATGAAAGTATCCCGATGCTCTTTGATCTGGGTTTCCATAGAAGAACGATCCATCGCGCGTGCAGCGGGCAGGCTCGTTAGCCGGTGTACGGCTTTGCGGTAGTAGCCGAGGGCGGCACCGGCGTCGCCGCGCGTCAAATTGACCGCTCCGAGGCCGGAATAGGCGCCGGCCGGGATGTTCTCCTCGCCAACGAGATTATGATAAATTTGGATCTCGCGCGAAAACCGGGCTTCGGCCTCGGTGGGCCGGCCCAGTTTGACGAGCGCACGCCCGAGGCGCTCAAGTGCTTCGGCGACGATTGTGCTGTCCCGGCCAGACAAGATCTCCACGATGCGCAGGTGTTCGGCATATTGGCGCGCGGCCTCGGCAAAATCGCCCACCCTCTCCGCGGCGATGCCAACGCCGGTGCACTGAAAGCTCGCCTGCAGGCTGTCCGGCCCGAATTCCGCCACCGTCAGTGCTAGAACCTGCTTGGCTAGGGGCAGGGCTTGCTGGTAGGAGCCGGCCTGATGGAGACGGGCCAACTCATCTTGCAACTGTTGGAGCTTTTTCGATGGCTCGGCTGCTTCGGCCGGAGCAGCCCCTGCCATAAAAAGCGCAGCAAGAACGAACGCCAGAACCGGAAATATGCGGCTGAAAGTCTTCATCCTGCACCCCCCCAAAAAAACACCGGCTTGCACTTCATGACCGGAGGTTAATCCCTCCACAGTCCGGCTAGCACACCTGTACGGGCAGACAGAGAATCCGTTCGCGTTTCATCTTGCGCTCTCGTTGCTGCCACCTGCAAAACGTCTCCATTCACCTGCGGCACATGGCTGAAGCGGGGCGGCAAAGGGGCAAAATTACGGGGCGGCCAGCGGAAGGAAGTGTTGACTTCGGCCTCGGCTCAGGTTCCAGCCCCCAGGCCCGATAGGCGCCGCCAGTAAAAGCTTGGCGTGAAAAGCCGCGCAATTGCTAAATTATACAAAGTGCGGATACTAGGCGGCAACCAATTTACCCCACTGTGGCGCTGCCAGGACCGCCTGGTGGGAGATTGCAAATGTATATTTCAAGGCTACTCAATGGAATAAGCCTTCCCATCTTGACGGGCGCAATCGTGGCGGGTTTTGTGCTCTGCACCTCGCTCGTTCTGTTTTCGATTACGCAATCGGTGCTGCGCAAGGACGAAATGAGACGGGCCATTTCCGGCCAGGAACGCGCGGTGAAAGTCGCGGCGACGCTGCTTGCGCAGAAATATCAGGGGGTCGAACTCGTCTGGAGCGCCGGCGGCAAGCTTCAGAGGATCGTTGTAAACGAGCTGCCCGATGTCAACGATCACCGCCTGGCCGACGAGGCTTCGCGGCTGACGAATGCCCTTACGACCGCTTTTTCCTATAGCGAGGCGGAAAACGACTTTATCCGGGTTTCCACGACCGTCAAAAAGACGGATGGAAGCCGGGCGACAGGTACGAGACTAGGGAAAAGCAGTTCTGCCTATGAGCCGCTTATACATGGGACGGCATATCACGGCGAAGCCGATATACTAGACCTGCCGTACTATACGTTATATCAGCCGATATTCAACCGGTCAGGTAAAGTTGTTGGAATTATATTTTGCGGCACATTGAAAGCGGACCTTACCGCTGCCGCGGACAGTATTGCCGCAAGCATTCTGCAATCGTCCGCGGTGCTGACAATTATATTGGCCGGTCTGGGATTTCTTCTGTCCAGATGGCTAATCCATCCGCTGACCCTATTTGCTAACATGGTTCATAAATCCGAGTTAGGCGATTGTTCGTCCAAAGTGCCGTTTACGGACAGACGAAACGAGCTCGGTCTCATCGCCCGGGCCTTCGAGCATTACCGCAACTCCACAATCGAGCGCACCCAGCAGCTGGACAGGCTGCAAAAAGAAAACTTCGCCTCCCGCGAACAGGAGCGGGCGCGTTACTTCGACACTGTCGGGCGCGAGTTCCAAAAGGACGTCACCGCTGTCGTCACCGCTTTAAGCGAGCAAGTGGATCAGCTCAAGGTCTCGGCGGAAACGCTATCGGAGGCCGCCGAAACGGCGACCTTCGAGGCGGCCAACGCGGCCAGCGTCTCGGCGAGTGCCGCGGACAATTCCAATGCGGTGTCGGCGGCGACGGAGCAACTGAGCGGCTCCATCAGGGAAATTGCCGGCCAGGCACACCATACCAACGCCGTGGTCGAGGCGGCCACGCAAGAGGCGAACCGGACCAACAGGGATGTCGCGGGGCTGGCCAGCGCGGCCGAAGCGATCGGCTCGATTGTGGCGGTCATACGCGGCATCGCCGACCAGACCAATCTTCTGGCCCTGAACGCGACCATCGAGGCGGCGCGCGCCGGCGAGTCGGGCCGGGGCTTCGCGGTGGTGGCCGCCGAGGTGAAGGAGCTTTCCGCGCAGACGGCCAAGGCGACCGACGCCATCGCCGATCAGATCCACGCCATTCAAAGCTCCACGGGCGCTGCCGTGAGCGCCATCCAGTCGGTTTCGGGCAAAGTGGCGGAGATCCAGGCGTTTACGGGATCGATTGCGTCGGCCGTGGAGCAGCAGACGGCGGCGGCGCAGGAGATCGCGAGCAATGTGGCGCACGCCGCCGGGGCCAGCGAGAGAGCGTCGGCAAGCTCAAGCGAGGTCTCGAAAACCGCGGCACAGACCAAGCTGCAAGCGGCGTCGGTATCCAACGTCTCCCTGCGGCTCGCGGGCGTTTCCTCGGACCTCTCGAAGGCAGTCAAGGTGTTCCTGGCCGCGATTGCCAAAGACGTCGCGGAATGCGGCTATCAAGGCGGCTAAGCAACCGGCTGAAGCGAACGGTTCGCGTCATTCGCCGAAACCGCCCGGCCCGCCACCGCGCTACACCTAAGTCCGGCATTTGCGACCTTGGCCCAGTGACCCCGGCAGACCTTCCACTTATCGAAGCGGGGTCCGGACAACCGGAACCACCTCTCACTCTAAATGCCGCAGAGCGCACCGAAGTTCAAGCTGCCGCGTTCATGCTTTCCTGTGCACCTTTGTGAAGCCGATGGGATCGCCTGCACTGCCGACTAGGGTACGGCCACGAGGGCCATGTTGGACAACCTCGGCAACTAACAAGGCCAGCAGCCGCGCGATCTCAATCGGGTCATGCGTGTTGATTTGAATTACGTACTTCATGGACACATAGGGGGTCTAGCGCCGTTAGCCCCCCTGAGTAAAAGGAGCAAAACCTCAGGGGGAAGCCGCGAGGGAACTTTGGGTGGGGCCTGAGGTGGCCCCCATCGGACCCGCCCGAGTAGGAGTGCCTCGGGGGGGGAGGCCCTTGCCCCTCAAGCGGGTCAGCGAGGGCTACCACGGTGTTGCCCTCGCATAAGGTAGATGATGGGGCTGTTGCGCCTGAAATTGCAGGTGAACTTTCGTCTACCCCGTTCCGCTGACGGCAGCGAGGCGATCAACCCGGTTCGATATAAAGCGTGCTGCTATTTCGCGGCGGTGGCGATGAACTCGATCTCCACATGCGCGCCGCCGGGCAGTGCGGCGATGCCAATGGTGCTGCGCGCAGGGTAGGGCGCCTCGAAGAAAGTCTCGTAGACCTTGTTCATGGCGGCGAAATCGTTCATGTCGGTGAGAAAGACGTTCGCCTTCACGACATCGCCCGCGCTCAGCCCCGCGGCGGCGAGCACCGCCGAAACCCCTTTCAGGAGCTGCTCCGTCTCCGCCGCAACCCCGCCTTCCACGAGCTTGTTCGTGGCCGGGTCGATGCCGAGCTGGCCCGACATATAAAGAACGTCCCCCGCCCAAACGGCGCGTGAATAGGGGCCAAGCACTTTCCCGAGGGCGGGCACGTCGTTGACTGCACGGCGAGTCATGGATCGATCCTTCGTGTGTTGATTTGAAGCTGGTTGTAAGTGAGGAAGGCCGCCTGGCCAACAAATTTTATGCGCTAAACGGGCTTCTGCGGGTGCGGTTGATGCCGGCTCAGCCGCTCTTCTTTGCTGATACCTGCTTCGTAGCTAAAGTATTGTATCTGCGCAGGAGTGGCGGTCCTACCTTGGGCACAAGAGGAAATCAATAACATCCGAAACAATCTGAAGTATAAGACATATATATAGTACCGAGAATTTCATACAGGGCAATCCGCGTTCTGATTCAGATCTGGATCCCTATCCTGGAGGAGCATCGTGCATTGCCGTACCATTCACAAAACAGAAAAAATATCGAATAAACATGGCTATCTGAAGAAGTCAGCACTTTGGATAGAATTAGTATGCAAATTACCATTCTGTATCTTGTATAGCTTGATGCTATATCCACTGTATCCAGTGTCGTTCTCTCTGAAACTAAGTATTTCAGATGACTTCTGGTAGAGAGTGTTACTTCCGAATGCCTCGTCTTCTCCGTGCCACGTTGACCCTATGGCATACCTGAGTTCATAGCTGCCAATGGGCATCCGTCCAGAGAACGTATCGCCGCCCCTGATGTATATTTTGATTACTTGATAACTCGATGAAGTGTCGACCAAACGAACGAAGAAATCGTTTGAGCCAGTGGTCGAAATATTCAGTGGCGCGATGCTCTGCTCTGGTGGATACGTCAGAAATCCTGTACTGGGCCGTGCCATATTAGACGCAGGCGTGCTGTGCACTTCGCCATCATCTTGTTCTTCGGTGCTTTGCGCGGGGCGGGGAAGGCGCTGCTCGTCAGTTATAGGGTGCATTGACGTTTGTTTGACTGCTGGCTTCGCATTCTGCGAAGCATCTCTTCGAACTACATCCACAACTAACACGACGCCAACAAGCATTGACAGAAAGAGCACAAGCTTACCAATGTCTCGCAGAATCTTGTGCCAATCTTGAGCTTCGCGGCGGCAAGCAATTTCTGATGGGTCAAGTGCGTTACCGCAATTGCCGCATATAAGTGCCCGCTTCGCACTTATGAAAATGGTGACACCGCACCTCCTGCAGGTGGCCGCCTTCAATCTCAAATCCTTTCAGTGAAAAGGGAAGCACGGGAAACCTCCGGCTACCTTAGCCTTAGCCCGCGAGGCATGCTTCGCGAAGTTGACAGCTCGCGACGATTCACCCAGCCAATCGCTGGGGCAGGCGTTACCTCCCGCCGCAGGCACGCTCGCAACTATGCTATTGCTCGTCGCAGGCTGCGAGATCATCTAAGGAAGCTAATTCAGCCGAAAACGCGACCCTCCTTAACCCTGCAATTTCAAAAAATGCGAACATGATATTCAATATATCGGAAACGGCTTGCGATCAACAGGGAGGTGTTGCGAATCCACTAGGACAATCCAACGCAATTGCGCCGCCCCATCGCATCCATTTTCGCTTGGGCGGCATAGTGTGAGGTTAGCGTGAAGTGTCAATTCTGGCCCCCGTATCGCTGCGGCCGCGAAGACGGCATCAGGATGATGGAAGTTACTCCGCAGCGGTCAGGGCATTTGGCGGCTGTATTTGCCGCCCGCACACAGGAAGAGATTGGCCGGATTATCAGCGCGCGAAAGGCTACAGCCCACGAAAAGAAAGCTTACGACGACGGAGACTTCTGACGCTGAGGCGGATCGGCGAGCCGAAATCGAAGCTCTGGCCGCCCTTCCCGAGGACGCGATCGACACGTCGGACATTCCAGAGGTGCGCGACTGGGCCGGGGCGAAGCGCGGGATGTTTTATCGCCCCATCAAGCGGCAGCTCACCTTGAGGATCGATGCCGATATCGTCGACTGGTTCAAGCGGAGCACCGGCGATGGCAAAGGTTATCAAACCAACATCAACCAGGCGCTCCGCGAGTATGTAGACCGGCATGCAAAGCAGAATTGACTGAGCGGCGGAGCGCAAGAAAATACGCGACGCAGCTCAGTGAGCCGGCCCCGCGCCCGCCTCAAGTTTGCGTATCGGCTACTCGCATTCCCTCGATGACTGGCCGCCGCTTATTCAGCGGCCGAGTGCTTCACGCGCGTACCGGCGCTATAGTCGGCCATGAGCGTTTTGGTCATCTCGCCCGGCGTGAAGCGGTATTCCCCGATCTCGGACACCGGCGTCACCTCGGCGGCTGAGCCGGTCAGGAAGCACTGCTCGAAGCCCGAAAGCTCCTCGGGCGCGATCCGCCGCTCGATCACCTCGATGCCGCGCTTCTTGGCGAGTGCAATCACCGTGCGCCGCGTGATGCCGTCCAGGAAGCAATCGGCGATGGGCGTGTGCAGTTTGCCCTCTTTGATGAAGAACACATTCGCGCCGGTCGCCTCCGCCACGCGCCCCTGCCAGTCGAGCATCAGCGCATCGGCGTAGCCTTCGTCTATCGATTTGTGCTTTTCGATGGTGCAGATCATATACAGGCCGGCGGCCTTGGCCCGGCACGGCGCGGTCATCGGATCGGGCCGGCGATAGTCCGCCCAGCGCAGGCGGATGCCCTTGAGCCGCTCCTCCTCCGGGAAGTACGAGCCCCAATCCCAGCAGGCGACGGAGACATGGATTTTCGTGTTTTTCGCCGCGACGCCCATTTCCTCCGCGCCGCGCCATGCGATTGGGCGGAGATAGCCGTCGGTAAGTCCTTGCGCCTTGATGACATCCCGGTACGCTTGGTCGAGCTGCGCCACGGTGTAAGGAACTTCGAAGCCGATAATCTTGGCCGAGGCATGCAGCCGCTCGCTGTGCTGCGTGGTTGCGAAAACCTCGCCATCGTAAATGCGCGCGCCTTCGAAGACGCCGCTTCCGTAGTGAAGGGCGTGCGTCAGCACATGGATCTTCGCGTCACGCCACGGTACCAGCGCGCCATCAATCCAAATGAAGCCGTCTCGCTGATCATAGGGAATGAATGACATCGCCATCTCCACCGGTTTGATTTTGTTTCTTGGGAAGCCGGTCGCCGCGCAAGGCGCGGCGGCATTCGTGCCATGGAATAGCTAAAGAGTGGGACAAAGCGTGTCAATATAGCTAACGGCCATTCAGAAGTTGTTTTGGCCGCGCAATAGCCCTAAAAGTGTAGCCTTAGCATCGAAGCATGACTGCCATGACCTCACTCGATATCGAAAAGTCCAATCCAGCCGACGACGCCCCGCACCTTCTCGTGGTCGACGACGACGCGCGCATCCGTGAGCTTCTCGGCGGCTATCTGCGCCAGAACGGCTTCCGGGTGACGCTAGCGGAGGACGGCGCCGCGGCGCGCGCGCAAATGGAGGGGCTGGCTTTCGACTGCATCATCCTCGACGTGATGATGCCCGGCGAGAGCGGCTTTGAAGTTGCGGAAAGGCTGCGGAAGGAATCGGATGTGCCGATCCTGATGCTGACGGCAAGGTCCGAGCCCGAACATCGCATCAGGGGACTGGAGCTTGGCGTCGACGACTATATGCCGAAACCGTTCGAGCCGCGCGAGCTTCTGCTCAGGCTGCAAAACATCCTGAGGCGGCGCTCTTCTCCCCGGGCCAAGGCTGGCGAGGTCCGCTTCGGGCCTTTCTCCTTCGATCTGCGCCGGAACGAACTCAGGCGCGGCGACGAGCCGATCCGCCTCACGGACAAGGAGCGCGAGGTGCTCCGCGAGTTCGCGTTGAGCGGCGGCGAGCCGGTCTCGCGCGAGGATTTGGCCAAGCTCGGCGAATATGAGAACGAGCGCGCCGTCGACGTGCAGATCAACCGCTTGCGGCAGAAGATCGAGGCCGACCCGGCGAACCCGGCTTATCTGCATACGGTGAGAGGCAAGGGCTATGTCCTGTACCTCGATTAGTACCGAAGGATGTGGCATCACGATAGGGCGTTACCCCTCACCCCAGCCCTCTCTGCAAGCTCGCCTTGGCGAGCTTGCCACTCAGCGTGTCCGCATTCGCGAGCGAATGCGGATGGGGAGAGGGGACGCCCTCACAACGGCTGCGGCCGGACTCCCTCTCCCATTGGGAGAGGGCTGGGGTGAGTGGTAATGCGCGCTGTACGGATCGCCGATTCCCCGGACGGGCAGGGGAGGGCGCAGCCATTTCCCTAGAAATCTCCGAGGGCGTCTCAGCCGCGCCAGCCGGCGGGCTCGATAGCTCCGGGCGCCAGACGCCGGATCGTGGCGGCGGACAAAGCCGTCTGAAGCTGTGGCTAACTTGGCTCGACACATTGTTCGGGTCATGGGCGCCAAAGGGCCTCTATACCCGGGCGCTGATTATCATCATCGCGCCGATTGTCATCCTGCAATCGATTTTGACATTCGTCTTCCTCGACCGGCATTGGCAGGTTGTGACGGGACGCCTTTCGGTTGTCACCGCGCAGGAGATCGCCATGCTGGCCGCGGCATACGATGGGGCCAGGGATAAGGGGCCGGCCGAGACCGGCCGCCTCAGCGAAATGGCTCGCGATCACCTCGGACTTGCGGTGCGTTTCGTGCCCGGCGAGGAACTGCCGATCGCAAGGTCGAAACCTTTTTTCGCACTTCTTGACCGGCGCCTGTCGGAGGAGATTCGCGGCCGCATCCACAGGCCCTACTGGATCGACACGGTGGGATCGTCGGCGCATATCGAGATCAGGATCAAGCTTGACGGCGCGGTGATGCGGGTGCTGGCACCCAGGGCGCAGCTCATGCCCTCCAACACCCATATCTTCCTCGTTTGGATGGTCGTCTCCTCCACGGTTCTGCTCATCGTCGCCGTTCTATTCCTGCGCAATCAGATCCGGCCTATCCAATCGCTTGCCGATGCCGTGGACAGGTTCGGCCGGGGAAGGCCCGCGCCGCCCGATTTCAAAATACGCGGTGCGCGCGAGGTGCGGCTTGCCGCGCAGGCTTTCCTCGAAATGCGGGACCGGATCGAGCGCCACGTCGAGCAGCGGACGATCATGCTCGCTGGCGTGAGCCACGACTTGACGGACCATCCTGACCCGTTTCCGGCTGCAACTCGCGATGATGCAATGCCCCCATATCGACAGCTTGAAGCACGACGTGGACGAGATGCAGGAAATGCTGGAAGACTACATGGCGTTTGCCAAGGGCGCTTCCGGCGAGAAGGTGCGGCGGGCGAATGTGCAGCGCCTGCTGGAGGAGGTGCAGGCCGCGGCCGGGACCGGAGGCAAGACGATCAAGCTTGAAGTGCGGCAGGACCCGCTCGTGGTGGCGCTCAGGCGCAACGCTTTCAAGCGCGCTATCGTGAACCTCGTCTCCAACGCCTCGCGCTATGCCAGCGTGGTCTCGATCCGCGCGCTCCGGTCGCGAGGCTGGCTCACCATCACGGTCGAGGATAACGGCCCCGGCATCCCGGCGGATAAGCGCGAGGAGGTGTTCCGGCCTTTTCATAGTCTCAACAAGGCCCGGAACCAGGACGTAAAGAGTTCCGGCCTGGGCCTCGCCATCGCCCGCGACATCATCCGCGGGCACGGCGGCGATATCGCGCTTGGCGAAAGCGTGCTCGGGGGCTTACGGGCCGTGATTCGCATTCCCCTGCAGCCGGCGGAAGATTAAATTGCATTCCCCCCGGGAGACAGCCCGGTTCAGGCTCAGCCTGCCGGTGTATCCCTAGCCGCCATCTCCGCTTCATGCAGTGAGCGGAGCGCGGTATCGCGCCCCCCCGCCATGGCTGCGGCCGGCGGCTACGTCTGGCGGCACCGATCCCCACTGCGGCCACGGGCCGCCTCGCAATGGCGAATGTTGCGCTGGAACGGCCGGACTTTCGGCTGCCGGTATGGCGCCGGGCCGCGCTGGCAAGCCCCCTCGACGATGCAGACCGGCCCGGGACGTATCCCGCAGGCACTGCCCGCGCCAGCAGCCTCCGGTTGCGACGACAGCCTCAAGTAAGGTTTTGGTTGTATCTATAGAGTAAAGATAGAGCATGCGACCATGGCTGCGCCCTCGGGCTGGAGCCAACAGCGTTCTAGTTGCGTCTGCGTTATCCCTCGGCATTACCCCACGCACCTGAAGAACGCATCGGCAAGAACCAAGCGCCGGCATGCGCGGGTTTGGAAACGGAACGCAAGTCGAACTGGACTGGAAGTGTTAAAATGACAAGCTCCATCATCACGAACCTCGGCCTGACCGCGCAGCAGATCGCCAACCTTTCGACGACCGCGTTCGCCAACTTCAATTCCACCGACGTCACGGCTATAGAGAGCGCTGGAGCTGTCGGCTTGCTTAGTGCCGGGCAGATCAATGCCTTGGGTACCGCCGCCAGTCCCAACCAGTCGACGACGGATTTAGAGCAGCTGGCGGCCGGCGGGACGTCGGGGATCAGCGCTATCAGCGCTGTGGCGGTTTCGGCGCTGTCGATGGCCGCGATTACCGGTTTGACAACGACCGGAGGCGAAGCCTGGACCACAAGCGAGATGCAGGCGCTTTCGTCGACCCAAATCGGGTGGATGTCCTCGACCGAGCTGCAGAGCTGGACTTCGCGGCTGGCTAACTTGACGACGACGCAGGTCGGTCAGCTCGCCCCGTCGGTCCTTAACAACCTTACGACAACACAGATCGCCAATAATCTGACAACGGCACAGGCGCAGGCGCTGACCGAGACCCAATTAGAGGGGATGGACGCCGCGCACCTGAATGCGCTGAGCACTACGCAGGTCCAGGCGTTTTCGCAGGCGCAGGTCGCCGCACTCACGACGACGGTCATCAACAATATGACGTCTACCCAGCTCGGCGGCTTCACCTCGACGCAGATGGGTGCTCTGTCGGCAGCGGCGCTCGGAGCTACAGGTTATACCTATGGGACCGACCCAAGCGTCCAAGTGGCCGGTTTGCAAACGGCCGGTTCAGCGGCTGTTGGCAATATTCCGGCCATTACCGGTGCAACTGGCACTTGGGATCTCGTTAATCCAGGTACCGGCGCTGGAGTGACCACGACCGCGTTCAACGCCTGGTACACAGGCCTCAGCACCACCAGCCAGGGCGCTTTGAGCGCAGCAAACGCCAGCACCACCGCTTTCAACGCCGAACTCTCGACGCTCTCTGCTCCATTCCAGCTGATGTCGTCTACCTCGCAGGATACCTCAGGCTTCAACACCACGGAACTTCAGTCGCTGACCGCGGGGATCGCGGGGCTTTCGGCGGCGCAGCTTTCGCAGGTGTCGACCAACGTGCTTGGCGCTATAGCAACCCAGCTTGGCAATCTGTCGACAACGCAGCTCGGCCTGCCGGGCGGCAATATGCTGAATGCGCTGGCAGTCTCGAACCTCTCGACAACCCAGGTCGGCAATCTGACGGCGACGGCGATAAACGAGATGTCGGTAACGCAGGCTCAGGGCTTCACAGCGGGCCAAGTCGGCTACTTGACGACATCCGCGTTGAACGCACTGAGTTCGACAGAGCTTCAAGGCTGGGACCCAACGACCCAGGTTGGCAATTTGACCTCGACCCAGCTCAGTGGACTGGGGACCGCCCTCGTAACGGCTTTGGCCAATTTGTCGCCGGGGCAGCTTGGCGGACTGAACACGACACAGGTGCAGTCGCTTAGCACCTCGCAGCTCAATACACTGGCTACGGCGGGATCGGCGGCCTTCCAGGCTCTAAATGTCCAGAACCTGTCGACGGGGCAGATCCAAGGCCTGAGCACAACCGCGGTTGCCGCCTTCACGACCACGCAGGCGGAAAGCCTCACCTCCGCCCAGATCGGCGCCTTGGCGACCGCGCAGATCTCCCAATTGAGTTCGACGGAGATCCAGGCGTGGGATACGGGAACGCAGGTCACCGGCCTGACATCGACGCAGATAAGCTCGCTCGCCGCAGGTGACTTGAACAAATTCTCGTCAGCGCAGATCGCCAGCCTGACGACGACCCAGATGGAAACGCCGGTGCCGCCGGCATTCGCCGCGGTGAATGTTTCGAACCTGTCGCAGACGCAGATTACCGGGATGTCCTCCGCGGATATTCAAAGTCTGACTGCCACGCAGATCCAACAGTTCACGTCGACACAAATGCCGTGGCTGGCCGCCACTCAGATTGGTGCGCTTCCGGCGTCGGAGTTGCAGAGCCTGAGCTCCACGCAGGTTGGAGGCTTGTCTTCTACTCAAGTCGGCTCGCTGACGTCGACGGTCCTGAACAACCTGTCCACGACGCAAGTGGGGGAACTCACAACCACCCAGGCACAGGCGCTGACAACTGGTGCGACAGGTCAGCTTAACGCACTGTCGAGCACGAACCTGCAAGCGTTGAGTGCCACCAAGTTAAGCTCCACGCAGGTGGGGGGGCTCAGCTCCACGCAGATCGGTAATCTGACAACAGCCCAAATCGGGGCGCTCACCTCAGGTGAAATGCAGGCATGGAGCACGGGAGCCACGGGACAGGTGGCCGGCCTGACGACAACGCAGCTTGGCCAGATCACGTCGGCCGCGTTTGGTAACTTCTCCACGGCTCAGATCGGTTCGCTGAATACAACGCAGGTGCAAGGCCTAAAGGCGACGCTGCTTTCTGGCATATCTTCGACGGCCTTAAATGCGCTGCCGGCCGCGAACTTGTCCGCCGCGCAGGCTGGTGCGATGTCCACGACGGCCTTGAATGCGCTTTCGTCGACGAACATTGGCCAGCTGTCAGCGGCTGCGGTGGAGGCTCTGTCCACCGCGACGACTGGTCAGCTCAACTCGTTGAGCACGACCAATATTCAAGCCCTGAACCTGAGCAATTTGTACACGACGCAGCTGAGTGCGCTGACCACCACTGAGGCAGGAAGGCTGAGCGCAACCCAGGTTGGTAACCTCACCACCCAGCAGATCTCTGTCTTAAATGCGGGGCAGATCGGCGCATTTAGCGCGACCGGGGTGCAGAACTGGGGCGCCAGCAAGATGACCGGGCTGACAACGACGCAGCTCGGCGCAATCACCTCCACTGCCCTCAGCAACCTCACAACGACTGAGGTCGGCAGTCTGGTTGCGGGCCAAGTGCAAAGCCTGACAACGACGGTGCTTTCGGGGCTGTCCTCCACCACCTTGAATGCGCTGCCCGTGGCTAGCTTGTCGTCGACGCAAATCGGCGGCATTTCCACCACGGCTGTGAACAATTTGACGCCAACGAACATCAGCAACCTCACAACCACTCAGGTACAGTCGCTGACGGTTGGCGCAACGGGACAGCTCAACGCGTTGAGCACGGCCAATATTCAGTCGTTGAACCTGGCGAACTTGACGGGGACGCAGCTAGGCGCGTTTACCACGACTGAGATCGGCAAGCTGAGCACCACTCAGGCTGAGGGTCTTACTTCAACCGAGATTCCCAGCTTGACCGCGACCGAGATCGGCGGTCTCAGTTCCACTGAGCTGCGCGCCTGGAATACCACGACTCAAGTCGCCGCCTTGACGACAACGCAGGTCGGGCAGCTCTCAACGACGGCGATCGGCAATCTTTCGACGGCACAGATAGGCTCGCTGTCGACGACACAGGTGCAGGCGCTGACCACGGGCTCGACGGGTCAGCTTTCGGGGCTTACCTCGACGGTTCTGAACGCGCTGCCGTCAACGAACCTTTCGTCCGCGCAGCTTGGGGGGCTGACGTCGACCGCACTCAACAACCTGTCAACAACGAACATCGGTGCGTTGACAGGTGGCCAGTTGGCCGGGCTGACGAGCAGCCAGCTCAATAACTTGACGTCGACGAACCTGCATGCGCTCGGTGTCGCCAATCTAACGGCAGGCCAGTTGACGAACTTGAACTCCACGCAGATTCAGGGTCTGACCGCCGCGCAGATAACGGCGGCGGGCTCGCAGGTCGGCAATTTTACGCAGTCGCAGCTTGACCAGTTCGGGACGACGCAAATGTCCGGGCTGACGTCGACGCAGGTCAGCGCTCTACCAAGCACCGAAGTTCAGAGTTGGAACTCGACGCAGGTCCGCGCCATAACCACTACGGCTCTCCAGGGCCTGGGCACGACGTGGATCGTTAATTTCTCATCCACCCAGATCGGGCAGCTGACGGCAACTCAAACGGGAGCGCTAACGAATGCGCAAATCACGGCGCTGAGTGCGGCAACAGTTGGCAACGCAAACTATTCGGGTGCCCAAATAGCCGGCCTCAACACGACAGTGCTAGGCGGCTTGAGTTCGACAACTATCGCTAGCTTGTCGGCGACGCAGCTGTCGAATCTCACGTCAACGAATGTCTCCAATCTCTCTACGACCCAGATACAGGGCCTGAACGCGGCACAGGTGCAGGCTTTGGGCACGAAGGCGACTTCGTTTACGTCGACGCAGCTTAGTAGCGGCAATTTCCCAACACCAGCGCTTCAGGGCTTGACCGCAACGCAGCTCGACGCGATGGCGACATCGGCGCAGGCGGCCTTCCAGGCGATAAACGTCGCCAACCTGACGACAACGCAGGTGCAGGCCATGGGATCGACCGGGGTCAGCAATCTGTCGGCGGCACAGGTTTCTGGTCTGACAAATCCGCAAATCGCGGCGCTCACAACCAACGAGATGGCATCTCTAAGCTCGACCGGGCTGCAAAGCTGGACCACGGGCCAAGCCGGGGCGCTCACTTCGGCGCAGCTTACCGGGCTCGCAACGTCACTGACGCAGGCGTTGCTGGCGACCCAGCTTAACGCGCTGACGACATCGGCACTGAATGTTTTGAACGTTCAGAACCTGACGACGGCGCAGGTGGCCGGGCTGAGTACCGGTGCAATCGGCAATTTGTCGGTAACGCAGGCGCAGTCCTTCGCCCTTACGCAGATCACTGCGCTGAGCACGTCGAACATCGCGGCTCTGTCCACCAATGAGTTGCAAGGCTGGAGCACGACGCAAGCCGGGACGCTGACAACAGCGCAGGTGCATGCGCTGACGACAGGCACGACAGGTCAAATCGCCAGCCTCACCACGTCGCAAATCGCTAATCTGAATACGACTGGGTTGCAGGGCTGGGGCACGGCGCAGCTTGGCTCGCTAACGACAACGCAGCTCGGCAACCTGACCGCGGCGGCGCTCAGCAATTTCACGACAACCCAGGTTGGGGGGCTGTCAACGACCCAAGTGCAGGGGCTGACCACGACCCAGCTAAACTCCAGCGCTCTGTCGCAAGCTAACTTGAATGCGCTGAGCGTCGGGAATCTTTCGACGACGCAGGTGCAGGGCCTGAGCACAACGGCGATTGGGCTTCTCTCAACGGCGCAGCTTGACAGCCTTGGCGGGGGACAGATAGGTTCGCTGACCACGTCCCAAATCCAGCAGATTGCGGTCGCAAACGCGACCGCGCTGCAGGCTTTGGATCCGGCAACGCAGCTAAACGGCCTTACGACGACGCAGGTCGCGGGGCTCTCGACCACGGCCTTGAACGCGTTCTCTGGAACGCAGATCGCGCAGCTGCAGACGGCCCAAGTGCAAGCGCTGACGGCGAGCCAGCTCAACGGGTTGAGCACGGCGAACCTAAACGCGCTCTATGCCGGCACCGACGGGGTTGGCAACATGTCGTCAACGCAGCTGGGATTGCTGAACACGACCGGAATCCAGCAGCTCTCAGCGGCGGCAGTGGGTGGCTTTGACACAACGCATATCCAGGCGCTCACCGGAACGGAACTCAACTCGCTGAGCACGCTTGAGTTGCAGGGCTGGAACTCAACTCAGATAGGCGATCTGACAACCACGCAGATCGGCGCGATGACGACAGCGCTGAACAACCTGTCGGCAGCGCAGATCGGCAGCCTGAACCAGGGGCAAGTGCAGGCGCTCGGGGAGGCCGAGCTTGAAGGGTTGGGCGGAGGCACGGCGGCCGGGCTTTCTACCACGCAGATCAGCGGCATCACTACGACAGCGTTGAACGAACTTTCGACGACTGCCTTCACCAGTATGACCTCAACGCAGCTCGGAGCGCTTACCACGGGCGCAACGGGACAGCTCGCCAACCTGACGAGTACGAATCTCAACGCCCTGACCACGGCGCAGGTGCAGACCCTGGCGCCGGCGAGCGTGAACTTCCTGACCACGACACAAACGTCCAACCTGTTGGCGGCGAGTCTCCAGGCTCTAACTGGGACGCAGCTCAATAGCTTGAATGCGAGCGCCCTCAATTCGGCGACTTTGAGCTTGCTGACAACAACTCAGGTGGGTGCGCTCAGCACGACGGCAGCTTCGGGCCTGTCGGGGACAAACGTTGCGAACCTTACAAGCACCTTTGTTGGCGCGTTGACGGCACCGGCACTCGATACCTTGGCGGCGAGCTACGTTACCCAAGTGCAGAGTTGGAATACCACGAACATCCAGGCATTGAGTTCCACGCAGGCCGGTGGGCTGAATACAACCTTGAGTACTCTGACTACGACGCAAATCGGCTATCTCAACACGAACACTGCAGCGGAGCAGGCCCTGACAACGAGCCAGTTGACGGCATTGGCGGCCTCAGCGGTGGCGAATTACCATTCGCTGGCGATGGGCAATCTTTCGACAACGCAGGCCGCTTCGCTGACAACCACCCTGGCTCAAGCTTTGAGCACAACGCAGATCGCACAGTTCACGACTACGCAAGCGCCTTCGTTGGCCGCGGCGGCCATCGACCAGATAAGCAGCTCCAACTCGACGGCGCTGAAAGCCTTGAGTACCACCATGATCGGAGACCTGACCTCGACGCAGGTGGGCGCCTTGACTTCAGCGCTGAACGTGCTGGCGCCGGCGCAAATCAACAATTTGAGTACGGGTGCGGTGCAGGCGCTGTCGACAACCATACTCACCGCGATGGCGGCCAGTGCTCTGGCGAACTACAATTCGTTGGCGGCCGGGAGTCTCTCGAGCACGCAGGTCTCGGCGCTGACCTCCACACTCGGCCAGGATCTGAACAGCACGCAGGGGTTGCAACTTGCGTCTGCTGGGCTGGTGCCATATTTGAGCACGACCGCGCTAGAGGCTATGGCGGTGGCTGGTGCGACCGGAGCGTTTGGGGTGAATTCGACCGTAACGGATGCCCTGACCACGACTCAGATCGGCGCGATGTCGACGACGGCCGTGGACAATCTGAACTCGACACAGCTCAACAACTTCAACAGCACTCAGGTACAGGCGCTGACGACAACTCAGCTCAACGACGTTGGGTTTACGAAGCTCAGCACAACCATGCTCGGCAATTTGTCAAGCGCCCAGGTCTCCGGACTGGCCTCGACGCAGGTCGGCGCTATGTCAACCGCGCAGCTGGTAAGCGGCCTGACTTCGACCGAGATCGGTTATATGACACCGGATCAGGTAAACGCCTTCAGTTCGACATGGCTGGGCAACCTCGACCAGGCGACACAGGCGCCGTATTTCAGCAGCGACCAGATTGGCGCCCTGACAACGACGAACTTCGCCTATCTCAGCTCCACGGCCTTGGGAGGGCTCAGCAGCAGCGCGCTAGCTGGTATCACCGCTTTGGATATTCTGGGGCTCAAGACCAACAACGCCTCAGGGTACACCGCGCAGGCCAACGCGCTGGTGCCGCAGTACGCTTCCCTCAACGCCGATGCGCAAAGCGCGCTGGTATCGATCCTGGCTTAGGCGGGGAGAGACGCTATCGCTACAGCTTGAGAAAATCGGGGCCGGGCCATTTATGGCCCGGCCGTTCGCGTGCACGGCGGGTGATGGCCGTGGAAGAATTGTCTGTGTATAGAAAGCCCCATGGCAAAGAGTGTTGCTTAATACCTGTAGAAAACGCTACCTGGAGTTTGATTCAGCAAAATAGTGCGCTAAATTAATGCAAAGAAGATGTGGAATAGATCGTTGAAGGGGTGGGCATGAAACAAGCTAGAAAAGTGAACGGATTGGTCTCTGAGGCGGCGGCAGTTCCTGCAATCAGTGAGCAGGTTCCCGTGATCGGTGAGCAAATAAGAAAGTGGTCGCTGGTGGATTTGTTCACCAACGCGGAAGGCTTAGCAGCGAACCAGGATCCAGGCTCTTCGGCGATACTTTACAAGTGCTGGATTGCATACAATCCGGATCATCCGGGCTTGCACGCGGCGTACTTCAACTATGCCATTTCCCTAGCCAATTCAGGCGACAGGCCTGGAGCGATAAACGCACTGAGAGAATGTATCCGGTTGAAGTCCGATTTCGGGCCGCCCCACATAAATTTGGGCCGGATACTGGAGGACGGCGGTGAGGCCGGAGCGGCTGTCTCTCAATGGTTTGCTTTTGTGAATCAATTGAAGGGGATCGACGGAGACTCGGTAAAGCACAAGCTTTTGGCTCTTCAGCAGATTGGCCGCGTTCTTGAGATGCACGAGCAGGATGCGCCGGCCGAAGACGTTTTGAGGCAGGCGCTCGACATCAATCCGGGGCAGCCCGAGGTTGTTCAGCATTACGTCGCGCTGCGTCAGCGGCAGTGCAAGTGGCCGGTCATAGCTGGCACGGAATACGTCTCCGCGAACGTGTTGATGAGTGGCATTTCGCCTTTGTCGCTTGCGAATCTCATCGACGATCCGGTCTTCCAGCTTGCAAGAGCGTATAAATACAATAGAGAACTGATTAAGGGGCCGCTTCCTGCTGCACGGCGCTGGACGGTTCCTGCGGTAACGGGGCCCCGGAGCAAGCTGCGGATTGGATATGTTTCATCCGATCTGCGCGAGCATGCTGTCGGCTTCGCGATGGCTGACACGTTCGAGCAGCATGACAGGGGATCGTTTGAAGTTCACGCGTATTATTGCGGCATCAGCCGGATCGACCCCACGCGGCTTAGAATAAAGAGCGCCGCGGATAGCTGGACCGAAATTAACGGACTTAGCGACGAGCAGGCTGCCGAAAAGATTGCGAAGGACAAGATCGACATACTGGTCGACCTGAATGGCTACACCAAGGACGCCAGAACTAGGATTTTTGCCCTGCGGCCGGCGCCCATTAATGTAAATTGGATGGGTTTTCCTGGTACGATGGGAAGTGCATATCATAATTATATTATCGCAGACGAGCACGTCATTCCAGAGGAGCATGAAATATACTATACGGAAAAGGTTGTAAGGCTGCCGTGCTACCAGCCAAACGACCGGAAACGCGTGGTCGCAACAGAAGCGCCCTCTCCCCAAGATGAAGGGCTGCCGGCGGATGCGCTGGTGTTTTGCTGCCTTAACGGAACGCAAAAGATTACCCCGCAAGTATTTTCATGCTGGATGCAAATCCTAACAGGGGTACCTGGGAGCGTGCTCTGGTTGCTGAACGGCACTGGCGATACCAATGGGCGGCTCGTGCAACTCGCGTTGCAAAGCGGGATTATGCCGGATCGACTCATATTCGCCAGCAAGAAGCCCAATCCTCAGCATTTGGCGCGGTACGCGCTGGCGGATTTGTTCCTGGATACCTTCCCGTATGGCGCACACACGACGGCGTCGGATGCGATGTGGATGGGCGTGCCAGTGCTGACCGTGCGCGGGCAGGGCTTTGCTTCGAGAGTGTGTGCGAGCCTAGTGACCGCAGCTGGGATCGGCGATCTTGTATGCGAGGATCACAATGCATATGTGGGCCGCGCCATAGAGTTGGGGCGGAATCCAAAGGCTCTGGAACGGCTGAAGAAGAAACTGAAGGCTGGCCGCGGGTCGAGTTTGCTTTTCAATACGCCCTTGCTTGTCCAGGAGTTGGAGAAGCAATACCGGACGATGTGGGACGAGTACCGGCGGGGGGCGCTTTCGAAGCCGAGCTTGGTCAATTTGGATGCATACCATGACATCGCTGTCAGGCTGCATGCCGGCAATGTTCCGATGGCTCCGAACGCTAGCTTGCAGCAACGCTATCGCAAGGAGTTGGAAATTTGGAATGAATGCTGGCCTCTCCAGCCCGATTCGCGGCTCTGGCAGGGGTAGACGCCGCGATGTGTTCCAATATGGGCGGCAGGCGTGGAGCTTACTGCTGCGCCTGCCGTCTTAATCTGAAGTTCCTGCTGCCACGGCGCACTTTCCCATGATGTTTCAATGTCTTGCGATTGGAACGGGCGGTGTGGCGGTGTCTACGCCGCGATTGCGGCGGCAAGATCGAGGGCTTGCCGCTGCTTTGGGTTGGGCTCCGTGGAGGGGGTGAATGCACCCTCGCCGATACCTGTGTCGTTGAAGCGCATAATATCGCTGGCGACCGTAGCAAGATGCGCAAGCAGGCCGCGGAACCTCAGCGCTGGTGTGCCATCGGCGAGGCGGTGGTGCGGATCACGTAAAGGCCGTCGAGAACGGCTTCGGCTGCAGCGCGCTCTTCATTGACGCTGAACGAGAGCGCCGCGTCCTGGATTTCGACATCGAAGTGTTTGGCAACCTTGTATTTTCCGATGACCTTGCCAACGCGGATACCCTTCGCGGCGTAATGCCCGTCTTTATGGGAATCCGCAACACGTATTCCTCTGCCAGCGCTATATCCGCCCGGGCGTGCGTCGTGGCCAATTTGCTGGCTTCCAGCGCTATGATGCGCCCCGCTCCCGCCGAGAGGTTGGCGATGGTGGGCTTCTTGATTCGCTTGCCCTCGCGGACGCTTTCCCTCGGCAGGCTTCGAGCCGCGATTGGGCACGAAGTCGATATACATGCGGCGTAAGCGCCATTTGTAGGCTGCCTTGCGCGGGCTGTCATGGGACACTTATCATGTGCCACCGGCACACACCTCAGTCGCGTATGTCGCGTATTGACAAAAATCGGAATTTGGTACGATAATACTGTTATAAGGGATAACAAAACCCGCGCCCTGTGGATCGACGAAAAGAAGCACGGGGTGCCCCTCGAAGGTGTCCCGTCCGCGTCAAGCGTTTAGAAGGGGGAAACGGCGATGAAGTCGATCCTTACCGTGACGGTCAATGGCCGCAAGCGTGAGGACTTGGTGCCGGCAGGGATGCTGCTCATCGATTACCTGCGCGAGGCCGTGGGCCTGACGGGCACAAAGCAAGGATGCGACGGCGGAGAATGCGGCGCCTGTACGGTACTTGTTGACGATCAGCCGCGCCTTGCCTGTTCAACCCTCGCCGTGCAGATGCAGGGCCGCCGGATCGAAACCGTCGAGGGGCTTGCCAAAGGCGGCCGGATGAGCCGGCTGCAGCAGGCATTCCATGAGAAACTCGGCACACAATGCGGCTTTTGCACCCCGGGCATGATTAACGCCGCCGAAGCGCTATTGCGCCGCAATCCGCATCCGGGCCGCGATGACATCAAGGCCGCCTTGTCCGGCAATCTCTGCCGCTGCACCGGCTACGTCAAAATCGTCGAGGCGGTCGAGGCCGCCGCCGAATCCGGAGCCGCGCAATGAGCATCCACGGCCTCGAAAAAATCCGTGCCGGCAGAGTGGGCGCGCATACACCGTTGATCGACGGCATTGAGAAGGTTACCGGTAAAGCCAAGTACACTGCGGATCTGTTTCCCGCCGGGGCGTTTTGCGGCCGGGTGCTGCGCTCCCCGCTCCCCCATGCCCGGATCGTGTCCATCGACACGGCCGAGGCAGAGGCGCTGGAAGGCGTTATTGCGGTCTGCACTGGCGCCGACTGCAAGTTGCCGTTTGGCGTGCTGCCTATCGCCGAGAACGAGTTTCCCCTGGCGCGCGGCAAAGTCCGCTATCGTGGCGACCCGGTTGCGGCTGTTGCAGCCGTGGACGAGGCAACCGCTGCCAAAGCCCTCAAGCTGATCCGCATTGAATACGAGCCGCTGCCTGCCTATTTCGATGCCGGCAAGGCGATGGCGGAGGGGACAATTCCGCTCCACGATGACAAGCCCAACAACGTGCTGCGCGAGGTCCACAGCGAGTTTGGCGATGTCGAGGCGGCGTTTCAAACAGCCGATCTTGTGCGCGAGAAAACGTTCCACTTCGCGGAAGTCAACCACGCCCACATCGAGCCAAACGCAACGCTGGCCGAATACGATCCCATTCGCAAACATCTGACGTTATACACAACCACGCAGGTGCCGTACTACGTCCACCTCAAAGCCGCCCGCTGTTTGGAAATGGACGAAGCGCATGTCCGCGTGGTCAAGCCATTCTTGGGCGGCGGCTTCGGTGCGAGGACGGAGTGCCTGCATTTTGAAATCATCGCTGCCTTGCTGGCCCGCAAGGCGGGCGGCACCGTTCGTCTGCTGCAGTCGCGGGAAGAAACCTTCATCGCTCATCGCGGCAGGCCTGAAACCAAAATCACCCTCAAGCTTGGCATGACCAAGGAGGGCAAGCTAACCGCTTGCCATATGCAGGCGGTCCAGCGCGGCGGCGCCTATGCCGGCTACGGCATTATCACGATCCTCTACGTAGGCGCCCTGCTGCATGGCATCTACGAGTTGCCGGCCATCAAATACGATGGCTGGCGCGTTTACACGAACACCCCGCCCTGCGGCGCTCAGCGCGGCCACGGCACGGTGGATCCGCGTGCGGCCTTCGAAGCGTTGATGAACGAGATGGCGGCGGAGCTTGGCCTCGATGCCTTCGCCGTGCGCCGGGTCAACCTGTTACCCACGGTTCCCTATACGACCGCCTATGCCCAAAAGGTGATGAGCTACGGTCTGCCTGAGTGCCTGGATAAGGTAATGAAAGCCTCGGGCTGGGCGGAGCGGCGCGGCAAAATGCCGAAAGGGCGTGGGCTTGGACTTGCCTGCTCGCATTTCGTTTCCGGCACCTCGACGCCCAAACATTGGACGGGCGAGCCTCATGCGGTTGTCAATTTGAGAGCCGATTTCGATGGTGCGGTCACTATTCTGACCGGTGCCGCCGATATTGGGCAGGGCTCCAATACCATGGTGGCGCAAGTCGTGTCCGAGGTGCTTGGTGTCGATTTGAACCGCCTGCGGGTGATTTCGGCCGATAGTGCGATCACTCCAAAGGACAATGGCAGCTATTCGTCCCGCGTCACCTTCATGGTCGGGAACGCTGCAATCGATGCCGCCAACGCCTTAAAGAGTATCTTGATCGAGACGGCCGCCAAACTGCTTGAGGCCCAGCCCGGGCAGGTGGAATGCGAAGGCGAATGCTTTCGTGTCGCTGGCCAGGACCCAGGATTGCCTTTTTCACAGGTCGTGAAAGCGGCGCTCGTGGACCGGGGGCCCATCACTGTCAAGGGCACGTTCACTTGTCCGCCGGAATTCATGGGCGACAAGGCGATCAAGGGCAGCGCCATCGGCGCGACGATGGGGTTCTGTTACGCTGCCCAGGTCGTGGAATGCTCAATCGACGAGGTGACCGGCAAAGTCACGGCCCACAAGGTTTGGGTCGCGGTGGATGTCGGGCGGGCGCTTAACCCCCTCGCGGTCGAGGGCCAAATCCAGGGCGGCGTATGGATGGGCATGGGGCAGGCCCTATCGGAAGAGACGCAATTCGATGACGGCCGCATGCTGCACGGAAATCTCCTCGACTACCGTGTGCCAACCATGGCCGAGAGCCCGGAGATCGAGGTGTTCCTCGTTGAAAGTATCGATCCGAACGGCCCCTTTGGCGCCAAGGAAGCGAGCGAAGGCATGCTCGCGGGCTTTATGCCGGCTTTGATGGATGCCGTTCACGAGGCGGCGGGGATTCGCCCGGACGCGGCGCCGCTCACCCCCGAGCGCGTGGTGACATGGCTCGATAGACGGGATCGGGTGCGGTCATGAACTTGTTGCCCGAATTCCGTTATCACCGGCCCGAAAGTTTGGATGAAGCCGTGCGCCTCAAGGGCACGCTGCCCGGATCGCGCTTTCTCGCCGGCGGGACCGATCTTCTCGTCAACCTCAGGCGCGGTTTAGGGGAGCGGTCCGATCTCATCGACCTTACCGCGGTATACGGTCTAAGCGATGTCCGCCGCGACGGCGAGGGCTTATGGCTGGGTGCCGGATTGACGCTAGACCGGCTTTCCCTCGATCCTGAAGTCCTTGCCGCATATCCCGCACTGGCGGAGGCGGCGCTGGCAGTGGCCGGCCCAACTCACCGCGTCGCTGCAACGCTTGGCGGGAACCTGTGCCAAGACACCCGCTGCGTTTTCTATAACCAAAGCGAGTGGTGGCGCGAAGGCAATGGCTGGTGCCTGAAATACCAGGGCAGCAAGTGCCACGTCGTCGCGAAAAGCGACCGCTGCCATGCGACTTACCACGGCGACATTGCGCCGCTTCTGATGGTCCTCGATGCCGAGGCCGTGGTGGTGTCAACTGGCGGTGTCCGCCGTTTGAAGCTGGCAGAACTCTATAGGGAGAGCGGAGCCGATCATTTGATTCTCGGCCCTGGAGAGTTGCTTGCGGCAGTCGTGGTACCGGCTCAAGGCGAACGGCGTGCCGCTTATGCCAAGGTACGCGTCCGCGATGCCATAGACTTTCCCCTGGCTGGGGTTGCCGTGGCGCTCCGGCGCGAGCGCGACGTTATAGGCGAGCTTAAAGTCGCGATCACCGGGACGAATTCCGCCCCCCTTTCGATCCCCGCCGAAGATCTGACGGGACGCCCTTGGGACGCCGATGCAGCCAGTCATCTGGTGCAGACGGTGCGCAAAAGGGCAAACGTACTGCGCACGACTGTCGCCGCGCCGAGTTACCGCAGGCGCGTGATGCTGGCTTTGGTGCGCCGGCTGGTTGATGACCTGTGGGCGAAGGGATGACCTTGCCAGGAGTGGGCTCTCAGGCTCACGCGGAGACGCCCAGTTATTGATGGAAATGCAGAACTCAAGATATATTAAAGGATAGTTGCACTGCAAAAAAGCGCACCGGCTGCTGCGAAAAGTCAATTTAGAGGCCTGCGGCAACTCAAGCGCATAAAAGAATACCATGGGAGGGGGCCTTATGAATACTGAGCGTTCCTATAATGCGGCGGTGGATTTTGTCGACCGCAACGTCAACGAAGGCAGAGGGGAAAAGATCGCCTTCTTCGACCCCTGCCGGAAACTCACTTACGCGGAGTTGCAAGACGCTTCGGCCCGCGCCGCCTCGATGCTGGCGCGCTTGGGTATCGAACAGGAAAACCGTATCGCCATGGTCATGCTCGATACGGTGGATTTTCCGGTCCTATTTTGGGGTGCGGTTCGTGCCGGAATTATCCCGGTGCTGCTCAACACGCGCCTTACCGCGGAGCAATATCGCTATCTTTTCGCCGACATGCGAGCCAAAGCGATATTCGTTTCGGCGCCCCTGCTGCCTGTGGTGCAAGAAGCAGCCGCTGGGCTGCCCGCGCTCAAGCATCTCGTCGCGGTTGGCGGCGGACCCGGCGATCAGCCGCGCTTCGACGTGCTGCTTGCCGCCGAGACCGAAGGTGCGCCACCTGCCGCCACATGCGCCGACGAAGTGGCTTTCTGGCTCTATTCCTCGGGTAGCACCGGCATGCCCAAGGGCGTGATGCATGTGCATTCAAGCCCGAAGCATATGGCACGGCTCGCCGGACAACACCGGCTTGGCATCGGGGAAGAGGACGTCATCTTCTCGGCAGCCAAGGCATTTTTCGCTTACGGATTGGCCAATTCGATCTTCACCACCTTGTGGGCTGGCGCGTCCGCTGTCCTCTATCCAGAGCGGCCAACGCCTCAGAGTGTTTTCGAAACCCTGCGTAAATATCAGCCGAACATATTCTTCGGCGTGCCTACACTTTACGCGGCAATTCTCGGCGATCCCTCATGCAGCCCCGCCGCCGGCTCAGGCAGGTTGCGGCTCTGCGTTTCGGCGGGAGAACCACTCCCGCCGCCTGTGGGGCAGGAATGGAAGAGACGCTTCGGCCTGGACATCGTCAATGGGGTCGGCTGCTCCGAAATGGGGCATCTGTTCTTGACCAACCTGCCCGGCGCGGTCGACTACGCCACCTCGGGGGTTGCCGTAAACGGCTACGATATCAAGCTCGTTGACGCCGAGGACAATAAGGTTGCCGATGGCGAGTTGGGCGAGCTTCTCGTGCGCGGCCCCTCCGCCGCGGCCGGTTATTGGAACCAGCGCGAAAAATCGCGGCGAACTTTCGAGGGGGAGTGGACCCGGACAGGCGACAAGTACACCTGCCAGAACGGGGGCTATACCTATCACGGCCGCAGCGACGACATGTTCAAGGTAAGCGGCATCTGGGTCTCGCCTTTTGAGGTTGAAGTGGCGCTCATCAGCCATAAAAGCGTACTTGAGGCAGCCGTCGTGCCAGCGGAAGATGTAAACGGGTTGATCAAGCCGAAAGCTTTCGTTGTGCTCAAGGAAGGTCAGGCGGGATCGAACGGCCAATCCCTAAGTGACGAGCTGAAAGAGCATGTCAAGCTGTCCATCGGGACCTGGAAATACCCGCGATGGATTGAGTTCGTCGATAGCCTCCCCAAGACCGCAACAGGAAAGATACGGCGTCACTTGCTGCGGTAGATATAACTTGGGGCTTACCGTCCGCCTGAGTGAACTTGACCGGCGTTTCATGCGTGCCGGTGGGGGCGTAAAAGGCCGCAGCCGCCGATAAGGACAAATTCGGCGTCAGGTTCCACGACAGGTTGACCGGCTTGAAGAGGGTGTTGGCGATGCCGGTGGTTTCCGGCGTGCCGTTGTTGAAGCCCGTAAAGTGCGTAACACATTGATATATAACGGTACTAGCATGCAAACCCAAAATGGGGTTACGTAGCAAAAAGGGCCGCGTTCGGCCCTATTATCTCTTTGTTTTTATTGAATGTTTATTGGCGCACCCGACAGGACTTGAACCTGTGACCCCAAGATTCGGAATCTTGTACTCTATCCAGCTGAGCTACGGGTGCTTGGAAAAGACCATAGCGGAAGCCGCGCCCGGCTGCAACCGCTAGCCATCGCACTGGCCGGCTCGATCATGGGAAATATCATGGGCAAGGCTTCGATTGTGTTTTCAGCGGCGACTCGGGATAGCTATATGACGTCTAACGGTCTTTCCCGATGCGATCTTTTCCGGTGGAACCATGCCAACAGTGCTGGGCAAGAATATTGAGGTGCTGTTCCCGGCGGAGGCAATCGCCCGCCGGAACCTGGAGCTTGCGAGCGAAATCGCCGCACACCGATTTCAGGGCCTCCTCGTCGTCTCGGTCCTCAAAGGCTCGTTCATCTTCGCTGCCGACCTGATCCGGGCCATGCACGGCGCTGGCCTCGCGCCCGAGATTGAGTTCATCCTCGTCTCCAGCTATGGGGCGGGCACAACAAGCGGAGACGTGAAAATCCTGCGCGATATCGACGCTCCCGTGGCGGGCCGGGACGTTCTCCTGATCGACGACATCCTCGAATCCGGCAAGACGCTGAAATTCACGCGCGAACTGATCCTGAGCCGGGGGGCCAGGAGCGTGCACATCGCGGTGCTGCTCGACAAGCGCGGATGCCGCCAGATAGCGCTTGAAGCCGATTTCGTTGGCTTCGACTGCCCGGACCGCTTCGTCGTGGGCTATGGAATGGACGCCGGCCACTATTTCCGCGAGCTTCCCTTCGTCGGGGTGATCGAGGAGGACGGCGGATAAGTAAGCCAGCCCCGCCCCCGCTTGCCTCGGCGGCGATTCCGTCTCAAACTCAAAATCCGCCTCACCACGAGGCCAAGGGAGGAAAAAATGGCGGAAAGCGTCTACAAAATTATCGAGCTTGTCGGAACGAGCACGGAATCGTGGGAAAAGGCGGCCGCCGCGGCTGTTGAGAGAGCTTCGAAAAGTCTGCGCGATCTTCGCATCGCGGAGGTCGCCCAGCTAGACATGCAGATCAACGATGGCAAGATTGAAGCCTACCGCGCCAAGGTGAAGGTCTCCTTCAAATACGAAGGCGATTGAGCGAAGGCCGGCGCGCCCGCGCCCGGTTCGCCCAGAGAGCGGATATAGAAGCCGGCGGAGTCCACCTTGGGGGGGGGGTGGGGGAGGCTGACTTCGCCGGCTTGCTCGCGCCGGTGCCGGCCAAAACGTCAATTCAGCCGGCCGGCGGCGCTACTTCTTGCAGGTCCTCCGAGCGGCAAGGTCCAACTCGGACGGGAGATAGCGGGTGACCTCAAAGCCCGCCTCGACGGCGGACGCACCCGGCTTCGTCCATGTTTTCACGTTTTTCCTCCTTCGATATGCGAGGCTTAGGCAGAACCTTTCGCCTCGCTCGCCGTGATTCTAGTTGAACGGCTGATAAACGCTATTCAGCAATTCTAATGCGGGGCAAGGCGAAATCTTATCGAGCGCTCCCCTTCAGATGGTTCCAGTTTCGCCGGCCTGTGTCCCTCATGTCTCCGGATTGCCATGCGAGCGAGGGACAAACGCAGCGGCAATCTGGAGACGGGACACTGGAAGACCTAGAGTGCGTCCGGAAAAGTGTGAAACGGTTTTCCGAAAAGACGCACGGCAAAACAAAAAGTTAGAGCCCGCTTTTGATTTCATCGAAAGCGGGCTCTATAAAGCCTTCCCGCGGAGATTAGGCGAGGTCGAAGCGATCGAGACCCATCACTTTGGCCCATGCCGCCACGAAGTCTTTCACAAACTTCTCCTTCGAGTCCGCGCACGCGTAGACTTCCGCGATGGCCCGAAGCTGGGAGTTCGAACCGAAGACCAGGTCGGCACGGGTGCCGGTCCATTTGACCTCGTTCGTCTTGCGGTCGCGTCCCTCGTACACGCCCTCGGAGCCGGCGGATGGCTGCCACTCGGTGCCCATGTCGAGCAGGTTGACGAAGAAGCCGTTCGTCAGCGTCTCTGGCCGCTTGGTGAAGACGCCGAGCGTGGACTTCCCGGCATTTGCGCCCAGGACGCGCAGGCCGCCAACGAGAACCGTCATCTCGGGCGCTGTCAGCCTCAGCAATTGTGCCCGGTCCACCAACAACTCCTCGGCGGACAAGCGCTGCTTGCCACGAACATAGTTGCGGAACCCGTCAGCAACCGGTTCCAGTGGCGCGAAGGAGGCCGCGTCGGTTTGCTCTTGCGACGCGTCCATGCGCCCCGGCGTGAAGGGGACCTTCACATCGTGCCCGGCGTCCTTTGCGGCTTTCTCGACGCCTGCGCAGCCGCCAAGAACGATCAGGTCGGCAAGCGAGACCTTTTTCCCGCCAGACTGTGAAGCGTTGAACTCATTTTGGATCGCTTCGAGCGTTTCAAGGACCTTAGCCAACTGCGCCGGCTGGTTCACGTCCCAATCCTTTTGCGGGGCGAGCCGGATGCGCGCGCCGTTCGCTCCACCGCGCTTATCGGAGCCCCGGAACGTCGATGCCGACGCCCAAGCCGTCGAAACCAGCTGCGAAACGGACAGGCTGGAGCTAAGGATTTGCGTCTTCAGAGCGGCAATGTCCTGCTCCCCGATCAGCGGATGATCCACGGCGGGGATGGGGTCTTGCCACGGCAGCGGCTCCTTCGGAACGAGCGGGCCGAGATAGCGCTGGATCGGGCCCATGTCGCGGTGCGTCAGCTTGAACCAAGCCCGGGCAAACGCGTCCGCGAACTGATCGGGATGCTCCAAGAACCGCCTTGAGATTTTTTCGTATGCTGGATCGAACCGAAGCGAGAGGTCCGTGGTCAGCATGGTTGGCACGTGCCGCTTCGACGGGTCGTGGGCGTCCGGAATCGTGGCCGCGCCGCCTTTCGCCTTCCACTGATAGGCGCCGGCCGGGCTCTTCGTGAGTTCCCATTCGTTGTTGAACAGGTTCTCGAAGAAGTGGTTGCTCCACTTCGTGGGCGTCTGCGTCCAGGTGACTTCCGGGCCCCCGGTGATCGCATCGCTGCCTTTGCCCGAGCCGTAACGGCTGATCCAGCCCAAGCCCTGCGCCTCCATGGGGGCCGCCTCGGGCTCGGACCCCACCAGTGACGCATCGCCAGCGCCGTGGGTCTTGCCGAAGGTGTGACCGCCGGCGATCAGCGCGACCGTTTCTTCGTCGTTCATCGCCATACGGGCAAAGGTTTCGCGAATATCCTTGGCGGCCGCGATGGGGTCCGGATTGCCGTTCGGCCCTTCCGGGTTCACATAGATCAGACCCATCTGCACGGCGCCGAGAGGATTCTCAAGATCGCGGTCGCCGGTGTAGCGCTCATCCGCCAGCCACTTGCCTTCGGCGCCCCAGTAGATGTCCTCTTCGGGCTCCCAGGTATCCTCGCGCCCGCCGCCGAAACCGAAGGTCTTGAAGCCCATCGACTCGAGGGCAACGTTGCCGGCAAGTATAATGAGGTCTGCCCAGGAGATTTTCCGGCCGTATTTCTGCTTGACCGGCCATAGCAGCCGGCGCGCCTTGTCGAGGTTCGCGTTATCCGGCCAGCTGTTGAGCGGCGCGAAACGCTGCTGGCCGGCTCCCGCGCCGCCGCGGCCGTCGCCGATCCGGTACGTGCCTGCGCTGTGCCAAGCCATGCGAATGAACAGGCCCCCGTAGTGGCCGAAGTCGGCCGGCCACCAATCCTGCGAATCCGTCATCAAGGCACGAAGGTCCTGGATCACGGCATTCAGGTCGAGGCTCTTGAATTCCTCGGCGTAGTCGAACGCCTCGCCCATCGGATCCGACTTGGGGGAGTGCTGGTGGAGAACCCGAAGGTTCAGTTGGTTCGGCCACCAGTCATCGTTCGTGCGCGCGCGGGTTCCGCCCGTAAATGGGCACTTGCTTTCACTTGTCATGGTCTCTCCGTTCATGTTCTGTTTTTTTTGTTATCTATATTTTAGGATCGTCAAACGCTTGGGAAGCGATCCCGTTCCACGGCAGGCACGATGTATCCAATTTTACTTTTCCGGAACTGGCGTTCCGGCCGTTGCGGTGAAGGCGGGTCCGGTCATCGATGGTCTCCATTGCTGTCCGGCAGTAAAACCGTAGGCTAGAGCGGCGATAAAATCTATTCGTATTAACTGAAGTTGTGATAAGATGAGCTGATGACAAACGTCTCGCTGCGGCAGCTCCGCTATTTCGACGCGCTCGCGCGCTCGCTTCACTTCGGCCGGGCGGCTGAGCAATGCGCCGTGACGCAGCCGGCTTTATCCATGCAAATTCAGGAGCTTGAGAAGGAGCTGGGCGCGGCGCTCATCGAGCGCACGCGAACCGGCGCGAAGCTCACGCCGGAGGGGGAAGAAGTTGCGCGCCGGGCTGGGCAAATCCTTGCTAGCGTCCGCGATCTTGCCGATCACGCGCGGCATACCGGGCGCGTGCTCGCAGGGCCGCTGCGGCTTGGCGTCATTCCAACCATTGCGCCTTACGTCCTGCCGAAGCTCTTGCCCGCGCTCCGCGCCGCCTATCCCGATCTCGACCTGCATCTGCGCGAGGCGCAAACGCAGTATGTGCTTGCCGATCTGGCAGGCGGCCGGCTTGACGCGGTGCTTTTGGCCCTGCCTGTCGACGAGCCCGAGATCGAGACGCTGGAACTGTTCGGAGATGCCTTTGTGCTCGCCATGCCGGCGGGCAGGCCGGTCGCCAACAAAACGCTGGCCACGCCGAAGCTGTTCGAGAACGAGCGGCTGCTGCTGCTGGAGGAGGGCCATTGCCTGCGCGATCAGGCGCTCAGCTTCTGCAGCTTGAAGCAGGTGCGGAACCTCGGCACGTTCGGGACCACGAGCCTGTCGACGCTGGTGCAAATGGTGGCCAACGGCTTCGGCGTCACGCTGCTGCCCAAGATGAGCCTCGAAACCGAAGCCCAGCGGAGCGATATCAGGCTCCTTGCGTTCGCGCCGCCGGAACCGTCGCGCAAGATCGGGCTCGCCTGGCGGAAATCCTCGCCGCGCCGGCGCGATTTTGCCGAGCTTGGCGCCATGATTGCGAAATTTGGTTGTTGCTGAGATTGGCGTACAGCCGCGGCCATGCGCCAATCCTTCCCGCTATTGCTCCGCAGCCCTGCGTAAAGTGCCTGTAAGTATCAAAATCGAGATCGAGGTGAGCATCCACCCGATTGCAGAGTAAGTTGCCCTGATATAGCGCCAGAGCAGCTCTTCGGACTCGATGGATGCGTCTGGGATTGGGAGGTCCAACGCTTTATAACGCCACGACTTTCCGAAGAAATCACCTACAGGTATATTCACTGTCGCGTATCGAAGAGAAATTCTAACCGCGGATGCGGCCTTGGGCGTTCTGATGGTGCAGCGCTGGTGTTCGCGAAGATCTAAAAATGGAACCGCGGAATCCAGGGCGAATATCCATGGAGAAATTGCGTTGCCGCAATCCATGTCCGATGTGTCGAGCAGGGAATCCGCCATCCTTAGAGTACCAGACTGGCCGGTCTCAAAACCTTTTATCGCAGGCGTAAGATCGGCTCGATTGCCGAACATCGTGGTAACGGCATTCTGGTCGACAACGAGCAGATGGCGGCTGGATGCATAGTCAAATAGAAACCCACCGGCAATTAAATAGCTGAGCAGCACGACGATTGCCTTGCGGTGGGCGAGTCCAAAATCGAACAAATAGCCGAACAGGCTGTGGAAGGGCTGTATAGCCCAGCCCACCCACATCCCGTCGAGCCACAGTTTGCGAACGAGGATGTGCCGGGAATCCTCATTCCAGCCCTGATCGTCGAGAACTTTGGCAAGCTGCTCATAAGGTTGGGCGCGATAGGTCCGGCGATTGATCTTGTACCGGTATTGCCCGAGAAGCCAACGATTAATCGCAAACCTGCGGCGCTTGCGTTTGTACTGCAGATTGAGCCATTTCTGCCTATCTTCGGAAATACGAAGGTGAAACGTGCCAAAGAGCCACCTTAGTAATTGCACGAAGAAGTAAATTAGCAGGGGACCCTTCTTAGGCGGGATCTTCGTCTGCTCAAGATACTTATAGGTTAAACCGTCAAGCGTAAGTAAAACATCGTCTCCCCAGCTCAAGCCGCCATTGTCAGCCAGGATGCTAACCTCAACGCCATCCAAGCTTATGCGGGGGCGCAGCTCATTCGGCAGTGGCGCTGTTACCGCTGTACCCTCAATCTTGATATCTTTATATAGCGTGATCCTTCGATCGATGATCGAATCGGAAAACGTTATTCTGGGCGCATTGGGGCTGCTTATTACGATATGAAGATCGCTAAGATCGAGGTCGCCTCCAACCCGGCACCGTGAGAATTTAGCGTCGGCTTCCAGGGTTGGCGAAAAAACGAGATTCCCATCCACTCTAAACTCGCTGGCGTCGAGTGCCAGGCCAAGCTTTGGTGCTTCTGGGTGTTGCGTACGGTCTTCGGGGCTTTTCAGGATCGCGTTTACGCATTCAAAGCGGCCCTTGATGCGTGCGTTTCTCAATTTTACGGCTTCGTCCGATTGGAACCGGAAAGTCTCGCCGGCGCTGTCTCTTTTACTGCCTAGCAGTACGTTCGTTTCAATGCTGACGTTGTTAAGATCGAGTTCTTTAAGGAACTGGCTGCCTCTGCAATTCAGCTCGCCGCCGATAGTGGCGCCACTTAAGCATATGCGGTTCGTCGCTAAGAAGCCTAGATTACGCCCTGCAATTTTGTATTTGGACACACGAAATAGCACATCTCCGCCGATGATCGCATCCCTGGCGTTCAGCGAATAGTACCAGTCCTTGTCTAGTGAAAGAACCGCAGGCTCAGGAGAGCCTTCTGGAAGATCTCGCAAGAGGGCTCCCCGGCAATCGAGATCGCCGTCGATGCGGGAACCGGCGAGCGAAATGCAGCCGAAAGCCCGGAAGCGTTCCACGGCGTCTTGGTTTCTGCTTGCCGGCATGAAGAGGCTGCCTTCGATGCGGCAGTTATGGGCATGAAGCGCGTATCCTTCTTTATTGACATCGGCGGTTGCCCTGGATAGCGCGGCTCCATCTAGAAAAACACTGCCGCGCACCCGGGCAAGGTCGAGACGTACACCGTCCGCGCGGAAAGACCGGGATGCTCTTTTTTCACCTTCGCCCTCAGGTCCGGCCGGGCAGGTGGAAGGCTCATGCTGACATCGCAGCGAGATGTCGCCCTCGATCCTCGCATTTGTGAGATTGAGAGCGTATTCAATGTGGTGTTCGGTATTTGAGAGATTGTCCCCTTGGACGGAGCCTATGCGAAGGTTGCAGCCATCGGCTTTAAAGGAGCCTTCCACTTGGCAGCCATCGGCAACGATTTGGCATACGCCGCCCTTTGCAACCGGTTCCGCGCCGCAGAGATCGACGTCGCCCCTGACTTTGGCGTCCGTCAACACAATACGAGTGAACTTGCAGTCCTGGAGCGAAAGGCGCGCAAGCCGCGCATGCTGGGCGTCGATATCGGTGCCGCCGCCGTCGTCCGTGAAAAGAGCGCAGTGCAATATGAGAGGCGGGAGCGAGCGGTCCTCCGGTCCGATTGCCTCGACCAGATTGAGCTTGCCCTCTATCGTTGGCGATATGGCGCATATGCTTCTGACATCGTGGACTTTCGCTTCCCCTGAGGTGCCAGAGGCGGCTTCTTCGAGTGGCGGAAGTGTCAATCCCAACAGAAGGCGTCTGAGAACCCTGGCCCGGACAACTCGCCTGTTGCCCGACCATTTGGCATCGTCGGAGAAGTCTGCAAAAGTACCGGAAATAGCATGCTCAATAAGTTCTTTTTCCGCGATATAGAGTGCGGATATTTCGTTCGCCACGGCCCACCTCCGGGACTGAAATTTTCCACGGTTACGTTAGGTTTTTAATTGAGGCAAAATTAAATCAGTATACGCTTCGAATGTGGTATCGTTATGATAACACCCTGATAAAATGCAGCTGGCGGAAAGAACGCATAGTGACAAGCCGTCGCCGAACTTTTTAGTGAAAATGCACTCGCTTGTTGAGACGTAAGCCGGAGACACAATAGGATGCGGATCGAACCCCGTCTGAATATCGTTACCCTCGGCATGGCTGATGTTGAAAAGGCGCGCAAATTCTATGACGGGCTTGGCTGGAAAGCCTCGCCTGCCTGCCAAAGCGATATCGTTTTTTTTAGCTCGGCCCGATGGTTCTGGCGCTGTACCCCCGCGGCAAGGGCGGCAAAATCGTCAAACCGGCGCAAGATGTCTTTTGGGGCGGGCACAGCGGCTATTTCGCGGATTTGGATGGCCACCTATGGGAGGTCGCATGGAACCCGCACTTCGAGCTGAATGAGTGTGGCGAGGTGGTGCTTCCGTAGCATGAGCGATCCTATGACACATGATGTACGCGCGGTTTGCCTGGCGGCTGCTGCCTGCCTCGCGCTTGCCGGTACTGCGATGGGGGCCGGAGCGGACAAGCTGCCCGAAGGTTTCGTGTACCTTCGCGATGTAGCGCCCTCGATTGTGCAGGACATGCGCTATGCGACGGCGAACAACTTCACAGGAAAGCCCGTGCCCGGCTATGGCGCCCCCGAATGCGTGTTGCAGCGCAGCGCGGCGGAGGCGCTGAAGCGGGCGCAGGAGAAGGCGGAAAGCCTCAGGTTTTCGCTCAAGGTCTACGACTGCTACCGCCCGGTCCGCGCCGTCCGCGCGTTCGTCGCCTGGGCGGCGGCCCCGGAAGACGGGCGCACGAAGCGTTATTATCCGCGCCTTAACAAATCGCAGCTGCTTCCGGAGTACATTGCGCCCCAATCGCAGCATTCGACCGGATTTGCCGTCGATCTGACGCTCGTTACAGCGTCAGGCGCACCGGAGGAGACCCGGGATGTGCAAGACTGCACCGCGCCCGCAACCGGCCGCGAAGATGGCGCCAGCCCCGGCATGGGCACTGCCTTCGATTGCTTCGACACCAAGGCCAACACCGCCTCGCCCCAGGTCACGCCCGCGCAGCGCAAGCACCGCGAGCTTCTGCTGAGCATCCTCGAAGGCGCGGGCTTCAAGAATTACGCCGCGGAGTGGTGGCACTTTTCCTACCCCGGCGGCGGCACACAGCGCTACGATTTTCCGATTGAGCCACGCCCCGCCCGTTAACGCGGTGTGGAAATTGAGTAGATTAAAATGAGAGCGTGGCGCTAGCAATAATGATACCACTTTTCTTTACGTTTGCTTCGCATTTTGAGAGTTTAATAGAGTATTATGTCATAGTAAGGCCGGAGGCCGGGAATGAGAGTCGCGAGCCTGCCATTGGTGTTACAGGCTGTTCTGCTATCGATTGTTTTCCCGGCGGCAGGGGACTCCGCTGAAATGGGCAGAACAGCGTTTCATCGGCACAGACATCACGCCCACGTCAGCGAGACCGGGAGAACTATGTTTCGCGGGCAGTCACTGGAGGCCAAGATACATTTTTGTAGCGAGTGCCATGGGCGGTTAGGCCAGGGTTATGGCGGATACTATACCATCCCGCAGCTTGCGGGCCAGCAACTCCCGTATATCCAGAACCAGTTCAAGGCGATCCACGAACGTGTCCGGGATGATCCCCTTGTCGCGAAGATCATGTGGCCCTATTTGCGCGATCTCGATCCGGGGATTTGGGCGGGCCTTGCCGAGCACTTCAGCGCCCTTCCCCCAACGGCACACCCCGGAGGTCCCAAGAATCTCGTGGCCGAAGGTAAAAAGTTATTCGAGGAGGGTGTCCCAGACGCGAACATCCCGGCATGCGTGGCCTGTCACGGCGACAAAGCCCAAGGTAGCGATGTGGTCCCCCGCTTGGCGGGGCAGCTCTATGCGTACACGGTCGATGAATTGACCGACTGGGTGCGAGGGTACCGGGCCAAGGATCCTGAGACACCAGAAAATCCGAACGTCATGCAGCCCATAGCGAGCAGCCTGAGCAAGAAACAGATTGCAGCCGTTGCAGCTTATCTCAGCCGTTTGGATTGATGTAACGGTTCGCCTGCGCTCGCCTCTCCGCGGCAAGAGCGGGGAAAACCGCTACTTCAGAGGTAGAGGTACATAGTTCCCAAATGGCCACCAGTTGAGGCCAACGCGGACGGTGTTGAACGCATCGTCGCGAAGCGCGCCGCCGTTCGCCGTATACGTTCCGGTTCCGGTCGCAATATCCACTGGATCGTTTTTGCCAAGATTGATGTATTGGTATTCGACCTTGACCGACAGATCCCGCCAGAACTTATATTCGACGCCGCCTCCGAGGACGTAGCCAGTAACAGTTGGATTTGTGTAATAGCCGGCACCGCTAGTGGCACCCAGATTTGCTTCATTGAGCATCGTGCCCCAGGCCAAGCCGCCAGTGAAGTAAAGGAGCGTACAATCCAACGCGTAGCCGATGCGGCCGCGCACGGTTCCCAGCGCCTCAAGCCTTGAGTGGAAGAAGTCGCCAGCGGCATCGGAGCCTTGGCCATAGACTGAGGAAGCTTGGACATCGGTCTCAATGCCAAGAACGAGAGGGCTGTATCCCAGCAAGCCTTGCCAGTTGTAGCCAAACTGCACGCCGCCGAGCCAACCAGACGGCGAGACTCCGCCAAACGGTGCACCGGTCATGGCGATGCAAGTGGCGCTGGTGCAGGCGAGCTGGCCGCTTGCGGTGGCCCAGCCGTAGCCTAAATTGACGCCGGCGTAGAAGCCCGCCCAAACCGGCACGGGAACGGCCAAGACCGCGTAGGGGGCAGGGGCTTCGGAGCCGCCATACCAATCGGCTGCACCGGCAGGAAGTGCTAGGGCACCGGTCAATGCCAAGCCGAGCAAAGCAGCGTTCTTCATAAGTGGTTCCCCGTTTGATGCATGTTTGCTGTCTACTGGGCAAAGCTCAGGTACGATGCGAGCGCTTCAATTTGAGGCGCGGACAATTTTCCCGCGACACTGGGCATTGGTGGTTTTGCGTCTGGATCGAAGCCTTCGGCCCACTGAACGAGCCGTCTTTTTAAGTAGTGGTAGGACAAGCCTGCGAGACGGGGGATATCTCTGATGCCTTGGGCGTCAGGCCCGTGGCAGGCAACGCAGGGAACAATATTTTCCTCAGGGCTTCCTTCGGAGTAGAGCTTCCTTCCCGCCGCTACGAGCTGCTCGTCCCCATCGCAGGCCGGCTTAGGTTCCACGCTTGATAAAAAGGTAGCCAATTCCGCCGCCGTCCCTGACACGAGCGGCCCCGCCGCCCTCCACATATAGAGCTGAGATAAGGGGTTGTTGCGCCGGTGATCGTGAAAGCTCTGAAGCTGGCTTTCAAGATAGGCAGGTTGCTGTCCAGCAAGCCGCGGCGCGGTGGCAAATCCCTGGGCTGAAGTCCCGTGGCACATGGTGCAGTTTCGAGTGAAAAGCCTTTCGCCGATGACGAGAGCGTCTTCAGCCGGCAAGTTGCAGGGGAAACAGCTTGGCTGACCCATAGCCTCAGCTTCATGCCTTCCATGCCTGAGCCATATGGAGTTTAGATAGGCCGCGACAGCTTCGGTTTCTGCTTTGCTCAGTGAGGCCGCGATGGGCGCCATGGTGGTAGCGGTTTCTGTCTCATACCGCTGATCGCGTTTGGTGCGCCAGTTCCGCAGTTCGTTGACCACATAGGGGTAGCGCTGTCCTGCGAGGCTCGGGTTTTTCCCTGCACCCTGCCCCTGCGGACCATGACAGACAATACAAGCAGGGATATTGTTATCGGAATCGCCCCCTTCGAAGATTTTCTTACCCTTTTCCGCGAGCCCTGCTGGCGCACCTCCAGCTGGAGGGGGGTTGAGCTTATTGAAATGCGCGGCAAGAGCCCTTCCCAATTCTGGGGCGGCATTGTGCACCCTATACATCGGGATGGCGATGTTGTTCTCCCGATTCTTCGTAACGAAAGCCTTGAGCTGATTCAAAATGTATTCGGGCTGCTGGTTGGCGAGGCGCGGGATTGTGTACCAGCCCAGAAAGCCCTGGCCCTCGACCCCATGACAGTCTTGGCAGAAGGACAGCTTGGCCTCATAGCCTGGGACAGACGTCCCCATGTCACTGGCAAGCGCGGCAAGCGGAAGTGCGGCCAAGATTGCTGTTTGGAGTGCTAATCGTATACTGACGGCTCTTGTCATTTCGATTCCGCGCCTTGCGTTTCCAGTGATTTCCGCCGCTTCTTTCTGAGCTAAGCAGAGTTCGCAAAAGTGGCCTTCCCGGTTTTGCGAAAAAACTCTGCGAAAACAAACGAATCTAAGCGGGCATTCGTTGGGCAACCAACGAAAGTCTGCTTAGAACATGAGCCAGGTATAGAAGAAGACTGTGTCGTTGCCGCTGGCTTTTACAAGACTTCCATTTGCTGCAACGCTGGCCCCGGAGGTCCCGTTAAACTCGTCGTAGTGGGTATACAGCACGCCGATACGGGCGTTGAACCATGGCCACAAATCCGGGCCGCCATACATGAAGGGCAAGTAGGCTAGATCGACGTTCCATCCGCTGGAGTTCGGCGATCCGTTGGGGGAAGGCCCCCCACTAGGCAGAGTCCCATAAATGGCCGCATCGGTTGTTCCCCAAGTGCTGAAGTACCCGGCGGTAAAGCTGATTTTCCGGTCGTAAATGTAGCTCGCGTTTATATTGAGATCGTTGAGCTGGTCATTTCGATTGGGCACCGCCCCGCCGGTGGCAATCGCATTCGCGATTTCTGCGTTATTTCTTTTATTCTCCCAGATGTAGCTTGCACGCGCCGAGAAAATATGCTCGTCGCCGATCCATTGATATTGCGAGTTTACGCCAACATCGAGCGCCGGATCGGTCACACCTGGTACTAACAGCGCAGAGGAGGTGCCAGAACTAGGCTGAGTGTCGGTGTACATACCGAAAGTGCCGAACATCAGCGAATTCTTGTCCCACGTCTTTTGGTAGGCGGCCCGCCAATAGGGCGCCGCATTGGCGAACCTGTCGACGCCAACAGCCCCGCCAGCAAGGTCGGTGAGGAGGCGCGGGGGCAAGGCGCCATAGGCTGTGAATTCCGCATAAATACTGTCATTGATCCAGACATACCCGCCAACACCGCCGACTGCCCCACCCCACTTCGTGGTGGCAAGCGCTGTGCCAGCGGCAGGAGTTGGGGCTACCTCGCTAACGATAAAGGGGAAGCCCCACGCGGGTACGCTATTCCACACGTCTTGAACGGTCGGATTATTGTTAGCCGTAATGCCGTAAACGATGCTCGTTCCGTCGATCACCCCGGTCTTGGCATAGCGGATATCGGTATTGTCCCAAGTGAAGGCGTTGCCAGGGCGGTCGTAAGTCATCTGGGCGAAAGCGCCCACATCGCAATAGAGCTGGCCCGCGACGAAGAGGCTGAACTGTCCGGGTATCCAATCGTTGTCGTTGATGCTATTGGGCGGGCTCGTGGGATTGGCATTTTTATCGTTGTAGTGCGTAAAGGTCGCGGGCCAGGCCATTATAGCGAGGGGAATCTGCGTCTTGTCCGTTTCAGCCGAGCCATCGCCACACCTGGTCCCTCCGGCCGTGTACCCCATCAGTTTGAACTGGCGGCCATAAGGCGTGAGCTCTGGAAATACCGTGTGGCAAGTTGCGCAAGTCTGCCCAGTTTGGCGCGCATAGGAGGGCACGGCTAGTGCCGCCGGCGGCTGGGCGATTTCACCGCCCATTACGAATAACAGGCCTGCCGCGATGGATGACCAACTGGCCAGCCCGGTGGCGCGCGCGCCGGCAAGAGGCCGCGGCCCCCGGCTGCAACGCCCTCGATCCTGAATGCATCCGGCACGCCGCCGCGTAGTGCAAGCATCGCTTGTAGCCCCCTAGAATGCGCGTTCTAGTGGGTAAGCGAGTCGCGGCTGGAATGTGTGTGCCAGATTTGCATAAACAAAAAATTTTTATGCTAAATATCTTAAGCTTAAGTGCTTAGCTGCAACTCAATAGAGATTTAGGTTTTGTTTTGGACTTGGCCGGCGAATTCTTGAACTTATTTTCGCCGTAACCCCTTCCTTGCTGAGGCGGGGGCTCCGAAGCTCTTTTCCAGTATCGCATTGCAGCCCTTGGCCACCGCGCGGGCAGCAGCAAACTCGCGCGAGAGCGCGTTCGTTCTACGGCCTTCAGCGCCCCGCGTCATAATTATGGTGCCCGCCATGGCTCCCCGGATGCTCATACACCCCCGGCTCGGGATGAAACGGCGCCTCCAATTTCGTCAGCTGCGCGCCGGCGCGGACCAGCATCTCCTCGACGGCAGGATCGGGCCGGACGCGCAAAGCACTGGGCCAGATTTCGGCGGGCACATGCCGGTTGCCGAGATGCCAGGCAAGCAGCATGAGCTGGCGCTGTCCGGGGTGGCGCGCCTCCACAACGGGCTCCGCCGCCGCCCGCACGGCAACCCAGCGCCCGTCTCCAAGCCTCAAGCCATCGCCCTCCGCCATGACCTCGGGATGCGGCAAATCGAGCAAAACCTGCTCGCCGTGGTCTGTCGTCAGCGTTCCGTGGCGGCTGTGGCGCGCCTCGAAATCGAGTGTGACGCTCGCTTCGGCCTGGGACTCCGGCCACAACCCTTTCCGGCGGTGTGCAACCGCGCTATGCATTGGGAACCCCTGCAACTGCTTCACGCCTATTCTACCGGTGAATGCAGGCAAGTTGAAGCGGCAACTGGCGGTGTTCCCCAGTGGCGCCTTTTGCGAAATAGTTTGCAGCTTGCGCTTTGCCGCACTACCTGATGGACGGGTTTCAACTCCAGCGGAGGGCTTTATGCCAGCGCGCTTATCCAGCCGATTGATAGGATTTATCAGCGTTATCGCCGCGGCGGTTTTTTTGTCAGGGTGCGGAATAAACACCATCCCGACATACGAGCAGGACGCCAAGGCGAAATGGTCCGAGGTGCTGAACCAGTATAAACGCCGCGCCGACCTGATCCCGAACCTGGTCGAGTTCGGTGCGCGGCTTCGCGGATCAGGAGAAGTCGGTGCTCGTTGGCGTCACCGAGGCGCGCGCCAAGGCGACCCAGGTGCAGGTGACGCTGCCTTCGGACATCCTCACCAATCCGGACGCGATGAAGAAATTCGGCGAGGCGCAAGGCCAGCTGTCGAGCGCTCTGGGAAGGCTGCTCGCCGTGTCGGAGAAGTACCCCGATATCAAGTCGGGCGCGAACTTCATGGCCCTGCAGAACCAGATCGAGGGAACCGAGAACCGCATCGCCATCTCCCGGCGCGACTACATCCAGGCCGTGCAGCGTTACAATACGGAGCTGAACACCTTCCCCGGCCGCATCTGGAAATCGATCCTCTATTCGACGTCCAAGGACATGGCGACGTTCGATATCCCGGTGGCGGAGACGCAGGTGCCGAAGGTCGATTTCGGACCGCGTAAGCCGCAATAACATGGCGCGGCAGATGATGCTCCCCCTCACCCTGTCCCTCTCCCGCAAGGGGAGAGGGGACGCCTTCTCAGCGGGCACAGCCTGCCCCCTCTCCCCATCCGCATCCGCTTGCGGATGCGGGCACGTTGAGTTGCAAGCTCGCCAAGGCGAGCTTGCGTGGGAGAGGGCTGGGGTGAGGGGGCTTTTCTTGCTGCTCCCGCTCGTTCTGGCCGCGCTTCTTCTCATCGTCACCGGCGCCTATGCCGAGCCGAAATTCCCAGTCCTGACGGGCCGCATCGTCGATGACGCGCATCTGCTAACGCCCGCGGACAAGGCGGCCATCGAAGGCGATCTCAAGGCGTTGGAGGGCAAGTCCAGCGACCAACTCGTGGTCTACACCACGAATTCGCTGCAGGGCTATCCAATCGAGGATTACGGCTACCAGCTCGGGCGCGCCTGGGGCATCGGCCAAAAGGGCACGAACAACGGCGTGATCCTCATCGTGGCGCCGACCGAGCACAAGGTTCGCATCGAGGTTGGCCGCGGACTTGAGCCGCAGCTCACCGACCTGCTCAGCTCGCTCATCATCCGGAACAGAATTCTGCCGGAGTTCCGGCGCGGCGGCTTTTCAGCGGGCATCAAGGCAGGCGTCCACGATATCAAGGATGTGCTGCTGGGCGATGCCGGGGCGGTGAAAGAACGCGCCGCCAAACGGCCCGCCGCGTCCCGTAAAAGCGAGGGGTGGGAGGGGCTGATCCCGCTCATCTTTATCGTTGGCATTTTTATCTTCGTGTTCTGGGCGCAAAGCTGGCAGGCGCGCCAGCCGCTTTCCGGCGGAAGACCTGGAAGGCCCGGCTATGGCCCGCCAATCTTCTTCCCCGGCGGCTGGGGAGGCGGCGGCCGCGGCTCAGGCGGCGGCGGAGACAGTGGCGGCTTTTCCGGCGGCGGCGGCGATTTCGGCGGCGGCGGCGCATCGGGCGATTGGTAGGGAGACGGTATGATCTCGGAAGCGGACAAGCTTGAAATCGAGAAGGCCATCGGCGAGGCCGAGAAGAGTACCTCCGGCGAAATCGTGGCGGTCGTCGCCCGCGCCAGCGGCAGCTATTATTATGTGCCCTACCTTTGGGGGGCGCTGGCCGCGCTTATCGTGCCCTGGCCGCTCATCTATTGGACGTGGATGCCGGTGGAGGAGATTTATCTCATCCAGCTCGCCGTGTTCGCCGCGCTGGCCTTCGTGCTTCACCACGAGCCCCTGCGCTTCATGCTGGTGCCGCGCAGGGTCATGCGCCAGCGCGCCCACCGCCGCGCGATGCAGCAGTTCGTCGCGCAAAATATCTACACCGCGCCAGGGCATACCGGCGTGCTGCTGTTCGTCTCGGTGGCGGAGCGCTACGCCGAAATCGTGACCGATGCCGGCATCCACGCCAAAGTTCCCGATACAGAATGGCAGGACATCGTCGCAAAGCTGACCGCCGGGATCGGCGGCGGCAACGCCGGCAAGGGGATGGCCGACGCGATTCTGCGGGTGGGCGAGCATCTGGCGGCCCATTTCCCCGCCCCCGCCAGCAAGCCGAACGCCCTGCCGAACCACCTCGTCATGCTGAATGGAGAGTAGCGCTTCGGGTTGAGCTCGGCGTCCGTTGTGGCGTCCCCTCTCCCATGGGGAGAGGGACAGGGTGAGGGGTAATGCCGCCTGATTGAGCGCGTCCCATGACGATGTGCCTCTTGAAAAAACGCGCAAAGGCTGCAAGGTGAGCGGGAATTCCGCCGGCGCGGACTGAGCAGGTTTTCCAATGACATCCTCAAAGACAAAATCGAAGGCGCCCAGGGCAAGCATCGCCTATCAGGGCGAGCCAGGCGCCAACTCCCACATCGCCTGCATCAATTTCGGCAAGGAGTTCGCGCCGCTAGCCTGCGCAACCTTCGAGGATGCCATCGCCGCCGTGCGGAGCGGCGCCGCGCGCTACGGCATGATACCGGTTGAAAACTCGGTCGCGGGCCGTGTCGCCGACGTGCATCACCTGCTTCCCAACTCCGGCCTGCATATCGTGGGCGAGCATTTCGAGCGGATTTCCCACCAGCTCATGGCCCTGCCCGAAGCGACGCTTGAGACCGTAAAGACCGCGCACAGCCACACCCATGCGTTGGGCCAATGCCGCACCGCGATCCGCGCGCTCGGCCTGACGCCCATCGTCGAGGCCGATACGGCCGGTGCGGCGCGCATGGTTGCCGGGGAAGGCGATCTCACCAAGGCGGCCATCGCCTCGAAGCTCGCAGCCGAAATCTACGGCCTCAAGATCTTGAAGAGCGATATCGAGGACGCGGCTCACAATACCACGCGCTTCCTGGTGCTCGCGACCAAGCCCGAGGTCCCGCCCGCCGGCAATGGCCCGGTTTTGACCTCGTTCATCTTCCGGGTGCGCAACGTGCCCGCCGCCCTCTACAAGGCGCTGGGCGGCTTCGCCACCAACGGCGTGAACATGACCAAGCTCGAATCCTATCAGCTCGAAGGCAGCTTCAACGCCACGATGTTCTACGCCGACGTGGAGGGCCACCCTGAAGACCGGCCGCTGCGGCTGGCGCTTGAGGAGCTTGAGTTCCATACGGCCGAGCTGATCCTGCTCGGCACCTATCCCGCGAGCCCATTCCGGCAAACGCTCAAGCAGCGGAACGGGGACGCGGACGAGGCGCCGCGCGCGCACAGCGCTTAGGCCGCCGCCAGCGTCATTCCGTGCGCTCCACTTTCGTCATCCCGGAAACGCCAAGGGCGTTATCAGGGATCGTTGCAAATGCCGGTGCCCTTGAAGATCCCGGATACGGCGCGAGCGCCGTTCCGGGATGACGGTTGCGAACTACTCAGCCGGATTTGGTATCACCTAAAATTTACTTGAGACAGCAAGTGCTTACCGCTGCCCGCCGTGCCTGGGCAAGCGGGCGCGGCGCCACATTGCTGCCGCAAATTATTCCAAATTGCGCCGCAGCCTGAGCCCATCGAGGAAGCACTCATAGGAGGTTCTGTATGAAAACGATTGCATCGCTTTGCCTTGGTTTCGCGCTGGCGGGCACGGCATTTGGGCTGGCAGCCGTGCCGGCATCGGCCGTCGAGACGCCCGCGCTTGTTTCAAAAGCGCCCAGCAATATTGTGAAGGTCGGTGAGCGCGATCATGATCGTGAGCGCTGCGAGCGCGTGCGCCACGAGTGCCGCGAGCGTCACCACGAGCACGAACACGAATATCGCGAGTGCGTCGTGCGAGACCGCTGCGAGCCATAGCGCGGCGCGCGCCGGTTTAGCTTTCGCAACCGTCATCCCGGAACCGCTCGCGGCGGCGTCCGGGATTTTTACGAACTCAGCCCGGCGTCTGTTTTCCGAATGCATCCTCTGGTATGGGCCTCGGGGGTCAACTTCGCCGCGGTGCCGGCCCCGCGAAGGCGGAGACACATGCAAGCCTTTGCCGCTGAGCGTCAGGCGCTCCCGCATTAAACGCTGGACTTGCACGGCCCCGCCGGCCTTCAATAGCGCCGTGTCGGTCGATTCCGGCGGGATAGAGGGGCATGACCGAGCTTTACCAGTTTCCATTTTCCCATTTTTGCGAAAAGGCCCGTTGGGCGCTCGATTACAAAGGCATTGCCTACCGGACTGTGAACCTTCTGCCGGGCTTCCATGCGAGGGCCGTGCGAAGGATTGCGCCGGAGACAAGCGTCCCGGTGTTGCGCGACGGGGGAACCGCTATTCAGGGCTCCGCGGCGATTATCGATTACCTGGATATGAACTATCCAACGCCCGCCCTGACGCCGCGCGATCCCGAGGCCGCCCGCGAAGCAACGGAGTGGGAACGCTATTTCGACGAGGAGATCGGCGTGCAGACGCGGCTGTGGTTCTACTACCATACGCTGCCCGATAGCCGGCTCGCGCTGGGTTTCCTGCTTCGAGAGATGGCGTGGCATAAACGGCCGCTATTCGTGGTCGCGTTCCCTATGGTGCGGCCGATGATGATGCGCTTCATGAACATGACCGCCGGTAACGCCAGGCAGGCCGAACAGCGCCTGCGCTTCGCGCTGGAAGGGCTGGATGCCGCCTTGGACGGGCGGCGCTTCCTCGTGGGAGACAGCTTTTCGCGGGCCGACCTGACGGTGTGCGCGCTGCTGTCGCCCTTGTGCCTGCCGGACGATGACGACGCGCGGGCGCGGTTTCCGGCGGCCGTGCTCAGGGTGCGGGATGAACTGAAGGACCGCCGTTTCTACCGGTGGGTGCGGGGCGTCTATGAGGAGCAGCGGCAGCCGCAAAAGAGGGGAGGCCAATCATGAACGCGGTGCGCGTGACGGCGGCGGAATTTCAAAATGCGGCCGGCCGATACAGCGACAAGGCGCTGAGCGAGCCCGTGACCATCACCAAGCAGGGCCGCGATCATTTGGTGCTGCTGTCGGCGGAGGAATATGCGCGTTTGCGGGGCAAAGACCGTAACGTTGGCCTCGCGGGCGACATTGCGGACGATATGCTCGCGGCAGTGCTGGCCGCGAAGGTGCCCGAGGCGGCTTCGGCGTTCGATCAAGAAGTGAAATAGGCTGGCGGTGTTTCCGGACCCCACGCCGGCGCTGGTAATCCGCCACAGCTATCTGAACGCCAGCCGGCCGATTCGGTGTGACACGCCGCGCATTATTGGATATATCCTTCTCGCGGATGCACGGGGGCGCGCGTGGCAGGCAAGTTCTTCGTGAATTACCGGCGGAACGGCGCGAAGGCGGAAGCCGCGGGCATGGCGCGGCGGCGGAACGCCGCACCGCGCGAGGCGATATTCAAGACCGCCGGGCTGCTGCGGCTCCTGATGCTTCTGGCGGCGCTGTTCGCGGCGGCTCATGCGGCCACGGCCGGCCAGCGCGTGGCGCTCGTGATCGGCAATGGCAAATACAGCAACGCAGGCACGCTCGCCAACCCCGTGAACGATGCGGGCGACATGGCGGCCGCGCTCAAGGACGTGGGCTTCACCGTCGTCGCCGGATACGATCTCGACAAGCCGGTTGCGCCACCGCCGGCACCCGTGCATCCGGAGCCCGCATGCGATGGGTTGGTTGTGTCCGTGGCGGCGGGGAAGAATCCCTGCATCAAGCCGGGGTCGGGCGCGTTCTTCAAGGATTGCCCGGATTGTCCGGAAATGACCATCGTGCCGGCGGGGCGGTTCACCATGGGGTCGCCGGAAAACGAACCGGAGCACCAGAGCGAGGAAGCGCAGCACGAGGTGCGCTTCGGGAAGCCGTTCGCGGTGGGCCGCTTCGCGGTTACGTTTGCCGAATGGGATGCCTGCACGGCGGACGGCGGCTGCGGCGGCTACCGGCCTGACGATAGGGGCTGGGGGCGCGACGACCGGCCGGTCATCAATGTGAACTGGAACGACGCCGAGTCATATGTGCAGTGGCTCTCGAAAAAGACCGGAAAGCAGTACCGGCTGCTTTCCGAGGCGGAACGGGAATATGCGGCGCGGGCGGGAACAGTTACGCCGTTCTGGTGGGGTTCATCGATTTCGACCGGTCAGGCCAATTACGACGGGAACCATACTTACAACGGTAGTTCCAAAGGCGAGTACCGCGAGAAGACGCTGCCCGTGAAATCGTTCAAGCCCAATCCCTGGGGGCTTTATCAGGTTCACGGCAATGTTTGGGATTGGGTGGAGGATTGTTACCACGATAGTTACAAAGGTGCGCCGGCCGACGGATCCGCTTGGACAGCCGGAGAGTGTAAATACCGTGTGCTTCGCGGCGGCTCGTGGATCATCCTTCCGCAGTATCTCCGCGCGGCCTTCCGCTACTACGTCACCCCTGTCGGCCGGGGCAGCGGTATCGGTTTCCGCGTGGGCCTGGGTTGGCAGGACATAAATCATTAATCATTGCAACTTTACCGCTTATGTAATACGGCCAGCAATATGCCGTGCGCGAAAGCAGTCTCGCCGAAGGCGAGTCGCCACGCTACCCGTCCTCAAACGCTGGTGACGAGAAAATCGATTGCCGCGACGATCTCATCGCGCCGCGCCTCAAGAGATGCCACCTTCGCTCCCAGCGATTTCACGCGCAGAGCCGACATTTCCTGAATTGCCAGGAGATAGTGCTGCCCCTCGATTTCCACCACCGGGTTCAGGCTGAGGATCGGCTTATCCTTGGCGCTCAGGGGGTAAAGCGGAGCAACCACCCGCGTCGCCAGCCCGTCGAACAGCTTGTTCTGCACATCCACAACGAGGACGGAACCGGCCCCGCGCGGCAAACGGTAGACGTCGAACTGCGCCATCAAAAGGCCCGCTCAAAATCGCTGAGAATGGCCCCTTCCGCAACGCGTTCATTGTAGGCTTCGATGGCGGCGGAGTTTTCGGTCAGCCACTTCTGGCGCTCCGCGGCGGCAACCAGCTCGGCCAGCCTTGTCTCAAGCGCCTCCGAAAGATTGACGCCCAGCGCCTTCGCTTTTGCGGCGAGATCGGCGTTGACGCTAACATTGACGGCGCGCTTCGGAGCGCCCTTATCGTAGACTGAGGAATTCATCCTGCCTCTCCGCATATCGAATGCGCACTATTGTTGCGCATGAACGCAAAGCTGGCAAGCGAATGGCCATACCGAATCCGGTTGAATGCTTCACGAAGTCTCCCTCATCCTGTCCTTCTCCGCGCAAGCACGCCTTGGCGTGCTTGCATCTTTTGCTGCCGCACCCGCAAGCGGGTGCGGACGGGGAGAAGGGACGCCTGAACTGTCCTCCACCTTGTGGATAGGCCGCAGCCACCCCTTGGGGGCTGGGGTGAGGGGGTCTTTGCCGAAGCAATCAACCGGATCTAATATCATTCATGCAGAGCCGCCATACAGCAGCGCCAGCAAGATCGCCCCTTGCGGAAGTGTAAATTTTCGTAAGCGCCCTACCATGGTAAATGCGGCCAAGGTTAACGGGGAAGCGCGATATTTTTCGCCCGCCGCTTTTTGCGTATTTTTTCGCGTTTTTGGCCGATTTCTACGGTTCCAAAACCCCTTTAAATATACTTGCAGATTGCGGATCAACTATAGGCGCATCGCATACGGATGAATAGTATTGCGATATATCATCGCGTTAGGTCTACCATGTGCCATTAACTCGCCGGTAAAGCGCATTCGATTATAATTGCATCCAATCGAAGGCGGAGCCAAAGCGCCCCAAATGGGCCTTTTCCCTTAACCCCCGCCTCCAGGAAGGCTCGCCGCGGCCGGGTCCGTTTGCCCGCCGAGGCTGCCGTCCACGAAGCATTGGATGAGCGCATGCGCGATCGAAATGGCCGGCGGCACTTCGAACCCCTCCGGATGGCTCTTCGCAAGCATGCTGGCCGCCTCCTCGCGGGTGAACCAGCGCGCGTCCGCGATCTCCACCGGGCTCAAGCTAAGGTCCTCGCTCAAGCCTTCGCCCCAGCAGCCGAGCATCAGCGAATGCGGAAACGGCCAGGGCTGGCTGCCGACATAGCGCACCTCCCCGACATCGACGCCGGTCTCCTCCTTGACCTCGCGCCGCACCGCGTGCTCGATATCGTCCCCGGGCTCCACATAGCCCGCGAGCGTCGAATAGAGCTTGTCGGGGAAGCGGTGCTCGCGCCCAAGCAGGCAGCGGCCGTTCCGGGTGATGAGCATGATCACGGCCGGGTCCATGCGCGGATAGGTGTCGAGCCCGCAGGCGCAGCAATGCCGCCGCCAGCCGCCGTCATGGGAGCGGATCTGGCCGCCGCAGCGCGAGCAGCAGCGGTGTACGCCGTGCCAGGACATGATCGCGCGCGCCTGCGAGGCGACCAGAAGTTCCGCGTCGCTGAGCACGCCCTGCATCGCCAGCGAGCGCAGGTCCACGAGCGGCTTCATGTCTTCGAGCGCGGCCGTGGCGCGGGCCGTCTGGACCGGCTGAAAATTGCAGGTGAAGACGGGCGCCCCGCCTTGCTCCTCGCCCAGGAAAACGAACTCGCTGGGCTTTGCGATGGCCTGCACGTCGAGGGTCGAAAGCCAGCGCAGCCGCGCCCCGGCACCGTCCGCGGCGGGCACAATCGGAATGCGGAGGTCGAACAGCGGCAGCACCTTCGCTTCAGGGTGCGAGCGCGCCGCGCCCATGAAGTTCGTATCGGTGCGTTTGTCGCTCTGGCGCTCCAGGCCGGTCTGGGCGCTGATTTTGGGAGGTATCAATGGCTTGTGCATGAGGCAGCCCCGCCGGAAAAATTCCGTGCAGGGAGCCTAGCCGAAATTAAAGCTTCCGCAAAGATACAGTTTCAACGCGATGATCTTGGCCTTTGCTTAGGATCAGGTTTGCGCGCTGGCGCGTGGGCAGGATGTTCTCGGTCAAATTGACGAGGTTGATTGTCCGCCACAGCGTAAGGGCCTGGGCTTCGGCCTCGTCCTTCGTGAGTTCGGAATAGCGTCTGAAATAGGCGTCCTTGCCGCGGAAGGCGGTTTGGCACAGGCGCAGGAAGCGGGTGACGTACCACTGCTCGATGACCGCGGGTTCGGCGTCGATATAGATCGAGAAGTCGAAGAAATCCGAGACGAACGGGACCGCCTCGCCGTGCCTCGGCAGCTTGGCCGGCTGCAGCACGTTCAGTCCTTCGACGATCAGTATGTCCGGACGGTCGACGACGATCTTTTCGCCCGGCACGATATCGTAGGAATTGTGCGAATAGACCGGCGCCTCGACATTCGACCGGCCGGCCTTCACATCCGCCACGAAGCGCAACAGCGCCGCCTGATCGAAGCTTTCGGGGAAGCCCTTTCGATCCATGAGGCCGCGCCGCTCCAGCTCCGCGTTCGGCAGCAGAAAGCCGTCGGTCGGCACCAGGTCCACCCGCTGATGCGAATGCCAGCGCGCCAAAAGCTCTCGAAGCACGCGCGCCGACGTGCTCTTGCCCACCGCGACGCTGCCCGCGATGCCAACGATGAACGGCGTTTTCGCGCCGCGCTTCTTGAAGAATTTGGCCGTGGCGGTGTGAAGCTCCTGGGCCGCGCTCACATAGTAGTTCACGAGCTTGGCGACCGGCAGGTAGACGTCGGTCACCTCCTCGCGGCTGATGCGCTCGATAAGGCCGGAGAGCTGCGCCAGCTCGGCGTCGGTCAGCGTTATCTCAACGCCGTTGCGCAGCTCGGACCATTCCTTGCGGGAGAATTTGCGGAAGGGCGAATCCTCCAGCACCGGGGGCGGATCGAGTTCCAGCGCCTCTTGCATACTCATGACGCACTCCCGCTATCGGACCGCGAAGCTTTCTCGGCATGCCCCGATTGCGCTGCTCTCCGGTCCACCTCGTTCAAAACGGACTGGAAAGAAAGGTTGCGCGCCTCAAGCACGACAAGCAAATGATAGATAAGATCGGCCGCTTCGCTTCGCAGCCTGTCATCGCTCTCGCTCACGGCGGCGATCACGGTCTCGGTTGCCTCCTCGCCAAGCTTTTTGGCGCAAGTGGCGATGCCCTTATCCAGAAGCGATTTCGTGTAGGATGCGCTGGCGGTTGCAGTCCGGCGCGAGGCGATGGTGGCAGCAAGCCGTGCCAGAGTGTCTTCACTCATGCGAAAGCCCCCTCGGGCAGCCGTTGGTTGCCGTCATCTTTAGCGGCAGGCGGTTCTGGATCAAGGGTAATCTCCAGTTCTTAAGCAGGAGAAAAGTCTAATAGGGGTTGTGTAGCGTTTGCCAAGGCTTAGATCGAAAAAAGGAGGCGAGGGGATGCTGGCGGATAGCCGCCGGCGTTTCGTGGCGGCGAACGCCATTGGCAATGGGGGCTATGAACGGGCGTATGTCAGCAGGGGCGGAAACGAACCGCACGATTCTATTCGTGAATTGGGCGCATGCGCTCGATCATTTTGTGCTCTTGATCTTTCCGGCCGCGGTTATCGCCGTGGCCGCCGATCTGCACCGCGGCTATAGCGAGCTTATCTCGCTTTCGACCGGCGCATTCCTGGCGTTCGGCCTGTTCGCGCTGCCCGTGGGCTGGCTTGCCGACCGCTTCGGCCGCCGGGCGCTGCTCGCCGCCTACTTCTTCGGCTACGGTGCGTCCTGCCTGCTCGTCGCGGCCTCGGGAAGTGTCGAGGCGCTGGCTGCCTCGCTGTTCATGCTGGGCATTTTCAGCGCGATCTATCACCCCATCGGCTCCGCGATGATCGTCGCGAATGCCACGCAGCTGGGCCGCGCGCTCGGCATCAACGCCATTTGGGGCAACATGGGCTCGGCGCTGGCCGCGGGGATCAGCGCGGAACTGGCCGGCGATTTCGGCTGGCGGGCGGCGTTTTACGTGCCGGGCCTGATGCTGATCGCCTCTGGCATCGCATTCGTGCTGCTCGTCAAGGAGGGCGGGCAGGCCGCTGGCAAGGCGGGGGCCAGCCACAAGTTTCTGGGGAGCCGGCACCATCTGGCCGCGCTGCTGGCCGTGTTCACGATCGCCCTGCTGGCGGGCGGGCTTACCTTCAACATCGTCACCATCGGCTTGCCCAAGATCGTCGACGAGCGCCTCGGGCTCGCGCTGCCGCTGGCCGCCACGGGCTGGATCACCACGGCGATCTTCGTTTGCGGCGCCATCACGCAAATCTCGCTCGGGCGCCTCATGGACCGCGTCGAGCTGACCGTCCTGTTCGTCTGGCTTTCGGTGTTGCAGCCCATCGGCCTGGTGCTTGCGGCAACCACGACGGGCGTGCCGATGGTGCTCGGCCTCGTGCTGGTGACATCGGCGATCTACGGCCAAATCGTCGTCAACGACGGCATGATAGGCCGCTTCGTGCCCAGCGAATACCGCAACCGCGTATATTCCGTGCGCTTTTTCCTCTCCTTCACCGTGGGCGGGCTTGCCGTTCCGGTTATCGCCGCCTTGCATGGCCATGGAGGCTTTCAGGCCGTGCTCTTCGTTGCAGGGGCAATCGGCGCGGTGATTTTCGCTTGCGCCATCGCCACTTGGGCGCTTACCCGAGGCAGGCTGCACGCAGTGCCTGTGCCGGCTGAGTGAGGCGCAATCCGGTGACATGCTTCGCTGTCCGGAGCCGTCATCCCGTGCGCGGCGCGGCATGCAATGCTGCTGCGCGGACACGGGATCGCACAAGGCGCCGGCGTCCGCTAAGAGCCCGGATAGCCGCAAGCGCCTTCCTGGTTGTGCGAATTTCGTGGCTTGTAGCAAAAACGGCACAGGCTTCGCCCGGTTAAACGGAGCATCTAACGCACGGAATTGGCAGGATATTCTCAGCCATTCGGCCCCAGCTGGCCTCGCCTGGAGCCTTTCGCCAAGCCCCTGCGTCATGGATTGCGATGCTCCTACAAGCTGCTACTATGCGGCAGGGCAAATAGTCGCAGGGGGGGAATAACCAATGAAGAAACTTTATGCCGGCCTTATCGGCCTGACGGCTGCAAGCGCGCTGGCTCTTTCCGCCAACGCCGCCGACATGTACGCCCCTGGCGGTTACAAGGATTACGTCCCCGCCGCGGTGTGGGCGGGCTTTTACGCTGGCGCGAACGTTGGCTACGGCTGGGGCACAAGCGGACAGCTTGCCTGCGACCTCAATTGCAACGGTAATACAGGGATAGGCCCATTTGGCGGGGTATCGCCCGCGGGATGGCTCGGAGGCGTCCAACTCGGCTACAATTTCCAAGGCGCCGGATCTCCTCTCGTTTTCGGCGTTGAGACCGATATTCAGGCTTCGACGATCCTGGGCGGAGGCAGCGACAGCTACAAGTCGAGGCTGCAGGCGCTGGGAACCGTGCGCGGCCGTGCCGGCTATGCGATGGATCGCGCGCTCGTCTATTTCACCGGCGGTCTGGCCTACGGCTCTGTGGACAATGAAGCAGGCGGCGCTACCTTTGCAAACAACCCGAACACGGTAGCCACGGGTTACGTTCTCGGCGGCGGCGTCGAATACAAGGTCAAGCGCGATCTGTCGCTCAAGGTCGAGTACCAGTACGTCAATCTTGGCAAGAACGACCTGGTAGATGTCAACGGTGCTAGCTATAGCGCCGGTGGCGGTACGGTGCGCGACGATGCGTTCAACACCGTGCGCGTCGGCCTGAACTATTTCCCGTTTGCCGCGCGCGAGCCTCTTAAGTAGAGCCGCTACATTTTGCTTTTCAGACGGCGCCCCGTGCGCCGTTTTTGTTCCGGCAACCGCGTTCCAGGAAAGCCGGTGCTCGTCGCCAAACCCGTCATCCCGGAAACGCCCAAGGCGTTATCCGGGATCGTTACGAACTCGGGTCTGTGCCTCTTACGATCCCGGATAAGCGCCAAAGCGTTTTCCGGGATGACTGCGAATCCCACATTACAACCGCCGCTGGCGGTTCTGGAAGACGGCAGCCGTGCCACCCAATGGTCACGGGTTCGTCCGCAATTGTCACGCCTCCGTCCCTTTGTGAACAATGAATTGGCCTAGTTAGTTTCACGCGATTAAGTACCCGGTTTAACGAAAGATTCCCCGCGTGAAATCCAGTTACCTATCTTTGACGCTTGCGTTTTTTCTCGCTGGCTGCTCCACCTGCTCGCAGCCCGCGCACGTCGGCGGCGCTCAGTCTTTCTCCGGCAAGGAGCAAAGCGGATGTGCCAGGAAAACGGCAGAGCTGTCAGCCACCCAGTACCGCTTGAGCGATCTGGCCAGTGAAACCGTGTTCGACAAGGCAGGCAACCAGGTTGCGCGGCTGGACGACCTGACCATGGGCGCCAATGGCCGCATTATATCCGTAACCCTGGCCCCGATTGCCGGCGGCGGCGGCAAGGTCACCATCCCCTTCGAGAAGCTGAAGATAAAGAAGGAACGCAACGGAACCCTCTCTCTGGAGACGGACGTTGTGCTCAAGGTTTCCAGTGAGGCTGCGCCCGCCTCTCAGCCCCACCGGCTGTTTCGCTGGAAACAGCCCGCGTGAGCTGCTTCTGCTAGGTCCTCCAGGGCGCCGTATCGGCTTGGCGGCCGGGTTGAACCCCGGCAAACAGCTTTCTTGCGGCAAGCTTTCCACGGCGCCCCGGAAGACGTTGCAGTTACACCTCCGCCGTGCTAGCTCGCTTCACGAAAGCGAGCCGTGCGCGGCCGCCGGCATTTGCGCAAGCGGACCCAATCACAAGAATGGCGGAGATCGAGAAGATGGCCGAGAATAACGGAACGAATGGCGGCACCCCAAATTCGGGGGACAGCTCGCTGCAGCCGCAGGTCAATGTGGTTGGCCAGTACATCAAGGACCTTTCCTTCGAATCACCGGATACGCAGCGCTTTTTCCGCGGGCCGGGCAAGAACCCGAACCTGCAGCTGAACTTCAACGTGCAGGTCAACAAGCTGCCGGAGGGGGCCTATGAGGTCGCTCTTTCCCTTGAGGGAGAGGCCAAGAGCGACGAAGGCGTGCTCTACAATATCGAGCTGGTGTATGCGGGCGCGTTCATGCTGAGGAACCTGCCAGAGGAAGCGATCCAACCGCTCTTGTTCATCGAATGCCCGGCGCTTCTGTTCCCGTTCGCAAGGCGCCTCGTCGCCGATCTCACCCGCGAGGGCGGCTTCCCACCGCTGCTGCTCGACCCGATCGACTTCGGCGGCCTTTACCGGCGCCGCGTCGAAACCGGCCAGCAGCCCACGATCACCCAGTAAGTGGCGCACCCGCTATCGCGGAAGTGTGAGCCATGGTCATAGGGCATCACCCCTCACCCCAACCCTCTCCCCATGGGAGAGGGAGTCCCGCCGCAGCCGTTGAGAGGACGTCCCCTCTCCCATTGGGAGAGGGACAGGGTGAGGGGTAATGCGCCCTTTGCGGATCACCGATCCCCGGATAATGCGCAAGTGCATTTCCGGGATGACGCCGGTTCGAGCCACGGCCGTTGACGGGCGTGCTTTGCAAACTTATTGTTCTTGAATAGCGTACCTCCGCAACCCTTGCGCGCCGGGAGGTCACATGACCGCGGGCCCCGTCAGATACGAGAACAAAGACGGCGTTGGCATTATCACGGTCGATAATCCGCCGTTGAATGTGCTATCGAGGGCCGTGCGCGACGGGCTCATGGCGGCGGTGCGCGAGGCAGCGGCCGATAGCGCGGCCGGCGCGGTGGTCCTTACGGGCGCGGGCCGCACCTTTACGGCCGGGGCCGATATCACCGAGTTCTCATCTACCTTCACCGGCACCGATACCAACGACATTTGTGCGGCCATCGAGGACATGCCGAAGCCCATGGCCGTCGCGCTGCACGGTACGGTGCTGGGCGGCGGCGTCGAGCTGGCTCTTGCTTGCCACTATCGCGTCGCGGCCAAGGACGCCCGGCTGGGCCTGCCCGAAGTTAAGCTCGGGCTGCTGCCGGGCTGCGGCGGCACGCAGCGCTTGCCCCGGCTTACCGGCGCGAAGCCGGCACTCGACTTCATCGCGTCGGGCGAGCCGGTCTCCGCGGCCGTAGCCACGAAGGCCGGCCTCATCGACGAGCTGGCGGAGGGCGATCTTCTTGCCGCCGCGATCACGTTCGTCAAATCCAAGGCCGGCAGTGCGCTTCCGCCCAAGACGCGCGAGCGCACCGATAAAATCGAGGCTGAGCGCGGCTCGCCGGTCTTCGACGAGAAGCGCGCCTGGATCAAGCAGCGCCTGCGCGGCCAGCACGCGCCGCTCCGCTGCGTGGACTCGGTTGAAAACGCCTTTAACATGCCGTTCGAGGAGGGCCTCAAGCGCGAGCGTGAGCTGTTCAGCGAGGCGCTCGCCGACGCTCAGGGCCAGTCGCTCATTCATGTGTTCTTCGCCGAGCGCGAGGCGAAGAAATTTCCCGGTGTTGCCGCCGATGTGAGGCCGCGCGAGATCGGGAGCGTGGGCATCGTGGGAGCGGGCACGATGGGCGGCGGCATCGCCATGTCCTTCGCGAATGCCGGCATGCCCGTGGTGATCGTCGACCGCGATCAGGCGTCGCTCAGCCGTGGCCTCGGCGTCGTCGCCAAGAACTACGAAAGCATGGTGCGGCGCGGGCGCATCGGCCAGCCCGCCATGCAGGAGCGCATGGCCCTGATCCACGGTGCGGTGGATTACAAGGCGCTTTCGGATGTGGACCTCGTCATCGAGGCGGCTTTCGAAGACATGGACGTGAAGGAGCGGGTGTTCCGCGAGCTTGACAAGGTGTGCCGGAAGGGCGCGCTGCTCGCAACCAACACTTCGACCCTCGATATCGACAAGATCGCAAGCTTTACGTCGCGGCCCGCCGATGTGCTCGGCATGCACTTCTTCTCGCCCGCAAACGTGATGCGGCCTATCGAGATCGTCCGGGGCACGGATACGGCGCCCGATGCGCTCGTCACCGCCATGGCAGCGGCGCACGCGCTTGGCAAGATCGGCGTCGCGGTTGGCAATTGCGACGGCTTCGCGGGCAACCGCATGCTGGAGAAATACATCACCGAAGCGATCCTCATGGTTGAGGAGGGTGCCGCCCCCGCCGATGTGGACGCCGCGCTTACGCGCTGGGGCATGGCGATGGGGCCGTTCGCGATGCTGGATTTGGCGGGCATCGACGTGAACTGGGATATCCGCCAGCGCCGCGTGAAGGAAGGCAAGCCCTATGGCTCGGCCTTGCTGGACCGCTTCCACGAGGCCGGGCGCCATGGGCAGAAAACCAGCGCCGGCTTCTACCGCTATGAGCCGGGCAGCCGGACGCCGCTGCCAGACCCGGAAGCCGATGCCATCGTCGTGGCCCACCGCGCGGAGCTGGGCCACAGGATAGCGCCGGTGCCCGACCAGGAGATCGTCAACCGCGCCATCTATTCGCTGGTCAACGAAGGCGCCACGATCCTCGACGATGGCATCGTCTACCGCTCCGGCGACATCGACGTGATCTATATCTATGGCTATGGCTTCCCGGCCTGGCGCGGCGGCCCGATGAAATATGCCGAGCTGCGCGGGCTCGCCGACGTGCTGGGCGACATCGACATGTTCCACCGCCGCTTCGGCGAGCGCTGGAAGCCGGCGCCGCTGCTCGTCTCGCTCGTGACCGCGCGCAAATGGAAGTGGCCGAAGCAGAACGGGCGCTGATCGCAGCTTTTTGCCCCGGTTCAAGGTCCGCGGATGGACCGCGGTTGACTACCCAGGCCGCATGGCATTTTACTCTACAAGGAATAGCGGCGCCGCTGCCGCGGAAGACCCCCTCACTCTGTCTCTCTCCCCAAGGGGAGAGAGGACCCTATAACCTGCGCTGCGGATAATTCGGGCGTTCCCTCGCCCCAACGGGGAGAGGGACAGGATGAGGGGGGACTTCGCTAGAGTGCGTCCGGAAAAGTGCGAAGCGGTTTTCCGATAAGACGCACGGCAAAACAAAAACTTAGAGCCTGCTTTTGATTCCATCAAAAGCGGGCTCTAAGCGATCGCGCGGATTTGCTGTGAGGATGTCATGAGCCTATTCGACCTTTCGGGCCGCGTCGCGGTCGTTACTGGCGCCTCCAGGGGGATCGGGCGCGCCATCGCGCTGGAATGCGCAAAGATGGGCGCAACCGTCGTGGTATCCTCGCGCAAAATCGCGGCCTGCGAGGCCGTGGTCGCCGAGATCGAGGCGGCGGGGGGCAGGGCGACCGCGTTTGCCTGCAATATCGGCGCGAAGCCGGACCTGGAAGCCCTCGTTGCACACGCCATGCAAGCGCACGGCGGCATCGACATCCTGATCCCGAACGCGGCCATCAATCCGGTTTACGGCCCATCCTCCGAGGTCTCCGACGAGATTTGGAATAAGGTGCTGACCGCGAACCTCACCTCCACGCATTGGCTCTGCCAGATGGTGCTGCCCGGCATGGCGGAGCGCGGCGGCGGTTCGGTAATCCTGCTTTCGTCCATCGTCTCAACGGTTGGCGCGGCCAAGATCGGCATTTACGCGATCTCGAAGGCGGCCGAGGCCCAGCTTGCGCGCAACCTCGCGGTGGAATGGGGCGGGCGCGGCATCCGGGTGAATTCCATCGCGCCCGGCGTGGTCAAGACCGATTTCGCCAAGGCGCTTTACGAAAATCCAAAGGCCGCGGCCACGATTGCCAATCTCACTTGCTTGAAGCGGCTCGGCGAGCCTGAAGATATCGCGGGCGTCGCGGTGTTCCTCGCCTCGGACGCCGCGCGCTACATCACCGGCCAGCTCATCCTTGTGGACGGCGGCACCTCCATCTTCTCAGCGATTGGGTAAGCGATGCGGATTTCATTAAGGGCTCAACCCCTCACCCTGTCCCTCTCCCACTGGGAGAGGGAACGCCTGAATAGGGCGATGAGCGCGCAACAACGTCCCCTCTCCCATAGGGAGAGGGACAGGGTGAGGGGTTGTACCCACCATGGTTGAGCTCATCGACGTGGCTCCGGGCCACCGTTTCAACGAAAAGAAGCTCTGGCACTATTTGCGGCAGCATCTCGAAGACTTCGGCGCGCAGCCTTCGGTGCGGCAATTCCAGGGCGGCCAATCGAACCCGACCTTCCTGCTCACCACGCCGGCGGGCAAATTCGTGCTGCGCAAGCAGCCGCCGGGCAAGCTCCTGCCGAGCGCCCACGCCGTCGACCGCGAATATAGGGTGCAAGCCGCGCTGAAGGGCTCGCCCGTCCCCGTCGTGCAGATGCGGCTGTTCTGCGACGATCCCACCATCATCGGCACGCCCTTTTACCTGATGGATTTCATCCCCGGCCGCATCTTCATGAAGCCGGACCTGCCCGATCTCGATAACTTGCAGCGCAAGGCCGCGTATCACGCCTTCGCCGAGACCCTGGCGGCGCTGCACGACGTGGATTTCCGCGCCCTGGGGCTTGGCGATTACGGCCGCACCGAGGGCTATGCCGCGCGCCAGCTCAAGCGCTGGTCGGAGCAATATGTGGCCTCGAAAACCGGCGAGATCGAAGCCATGGACTGGCTTATCGCCTGGCTCAAGGCGCACCTGCCGGTTGAGGACGAGGCGGCGATCACCCACGGCGATTACCGCATCGGCAACATCATGTTCGAGGTGGACGCGCCCCACATCATCGCGGTGCTCGACTGGGAGCTTTCGACGCTGGGCCATCCGCTCGCCGATCTCGGCTATGTATGCATGACCTACCGCATCCCCTCGCACATGACCCTGCTCAGCGGGCTTCGCGGCCTCGACTTGCCCGCGCTCGGCATCCCGACCGAGGAGGAGCTAGTCGCCGCCTATTGCAACCGCGCGGGCCGGGACAGCGTGCCGGACCTGACCTTTTTCATCGCGCTGTCGTTCTTCCGCTACGCCTCCATCGCGCAAGGGGTCTATGCGCGCTCGCTGCAGGGCAATGCCGCGAACCTGAACGCGAACCTCGCGGGCGAGGCCGCCATCGCGCTGGCGCAGGAAGGCTGGCGGATCGCGGAGGCCGCGGGTTAGCCCGGCAGCCGCGCGGTATCGCGGCGTTCTCCACCTTCGTCATCCCGGAACCGCGCTTGCGCGGTATCCGGGAGAGGCGGGTTTGGGCTAAAGGTTAGGACCATTGGAAATATGCCGAGCGGACATTCGCCAATCCCCCGCCTGCCCCATCGAAGAATGGAGGCTGTGCCATGCTGGCTAGCTGGGTTTGAAAGGTTTCCGCCTGGCTCTTTAGATCGTTCATCAAGGTGCTGGCGGCAGTTTTGGAAGTCGTCGCATCGCCCGATTGCACGGCGCTCAGCAGGCTTTTCAGATCGGTCATGAATGTGGACTGCGTGCTGTCCGTGCCCGAGGTGGATGCCGTGGCGGGCGCAGATGTTGTGGAGCCCGTCGAGGACGTGGAAGCTGCCGTGGAGGCTGTAGATGCCGTGGCTGTTGCGGTGGCTGTTGACGCCGCGGCGGCCGTGGAGGTGGAGTTTGTGGACGCGCTGGTTTCAGTGGAGCCCGTGGACGCTGCCGAGGCTGCCGCTGTGGAGGCCGTGGAAGCCGCGGTGGACGTGGAGGCCGCGGCCGTTGCCGATGTTGTCGAGTCCGTGGAGGATGCCGGCGCTGTGGAGGCGGTGGAGCTGGCCGATTGGGAGCCCGTGCCGGTGAGCGCGTTTTGGAGCGCGGTTGCCGCGGTTTGGGCGCCGGTCATGTCGCCGGACATCACCGATTGCAGCAAGCTCGCCAGATTGCTTCCGAAGGAGTTGCCCTGGCTATCCCCCTCCTGTCCAGGAGGCGGTCCAGGCGGCGGGGGAGGAGGCGGTCCCATGACGCCCTGCGGGCCTTGAGACGTCCCCGTACTGGTTTGCGAAGCCCCCCCGGTTGCGATGCTGCCCAACAAGACAGCCAAAGTGGTTTGCGCTTGACCGCTTGCGGCTGTTGCCTGCGAGCCGCCCGATGCGGTCTGCCCGGTTTGGCTTGTGTCCGATGTTTGGCCGCTGGTATCGCTAACTTTCTGCCAGCGATGGTGGTGCTGGACTGCTCCCAGGCCCGCTCCGCCGAGTATGCTGGAGATCGACATGGCTATCCTCAAATGCGGTTGTTTTTCCTGACGCCGGTACGGAGAAAAGCCGGGAGCATGGCCGCACCCCGCTGATTCTCTCGCAATTCTACAGCAAGGCCGCAGCTACTGTCGCATCGATAAGTGCGGTCGAATGTAACAACCCACGGTAGAAATTGCCCGCAAGGCCATTATGGAGCCAGGCTTGGCTCCGCCGTGGAGGCCGTCTCATCTCCTTGCGCAAATCTCCGCCGGCAAGGTTTGACATCCAGGAGCGGCGTGCCGTCGAGGCAGTCGAGGCCGCGCACCAATATTCCGGCACTTTCGATGGCGATCACGGCAACGATGGACGCCGCGATGGGGTTTGGCCGCATGGGCGAGCGCAGGGCGAACGTTCCGGCCGGGCCGATGCCGGTTCGAGGCATCTGCACCAGAAGATCGCGGCGCGCCTTGTCCATCCAATAGAAGACCTGCAGCTGGGGATGAGCCTCAAGCCCCTGCATCGCCAGGCGCCAGGGCTCATCGATCTCGATCCGGCATACAGGTCCATCCGTGTGGCCCTGACGCGGGCAATCCCGCAGGGAGTGGAATGGCGTGCGGATGCGGCCGATGAAAATTAGCGTGGCGTCCGCGCGGTCTGGTGCGCTGCCGGCGATCTCGCCGGGCCTGATCGGAGGCTCGTCCATGGTATGCCGTCTCCCTGCCGTTTGCCGCGCACATAGCATATGCGGAGGTTTTATGCGCGTTTTTGCGGCGGAGTCCTTGCCGGAATGGGGTGAGGCGTTGCGGCTAGCGGGGCAATCTTCCGCAGGCAACCTTCATATGTTTATACGCCATCTCTACCAATGAATGTCCTCATTCCTGGCTCTGAGATACTGCTCCCATTCACGCTCCAGTTCCGGTTTGTTGCCCGCAAATTCGAGAACACCGTAAGTGTTTCTCTTGATATCTGTCAGGGGGTCGAAGCTGTATTTTAGGAACATGCCCCATCTACTGTTGTAGCCGCGATCTTCCTTGCGCCCGTGGAACATATGCTCAATGGTGTCTCTTATATAGCCGATCTTGAGGCCGTTGAATTTCAGAGCCCTTTCTTGCCACTGGATAAGCAAATCCTTGTAAGTCTGATTTGCCTGTTTCGGTATGGACATATGAGCATGCTTCAACAGCGACAGCGCCATATGGTGATCGCCCGCGCCCACACCGCCCCATTCAAACAAACCGCCGGCCGATTCAAGAAAATCACGTGTCCATGCCCACGCAAAGCCAGGATGCGGATATGTGTACGGATCGTTAGTAAGATGCCATGTCTTATCGATGAACCGGGGAATCACATGTTTGCCTTCTTTGTATAGAAAGGCAAAACTGTTATGGAGGCCGTTGTGCTGACTGTTTGGACCTAGATCGAAACAATACTGCCAAGGCTGAATGACAGGATAGATATCGAGGGCATTTATCGTCTCATCGGCCCAATTGGCTCCTCGCCAAATAACATCCGCGTCTATTGTTGCTACATACTTGGCGTCTTGGGGGAGACGAGTAATGCCGATGTTCATTAGATTTTCTTTAATCCACAACAATGTCTTTGCGCGCACAGGAATGTAAGTAACTCGCGCATTCGACCAGCGTCACACGCACGTTTGGTTTCATAAGCCATGATTTAATTGCTTTTTCCGCTAGCGCAACTCTGCTTTTCCAAAGAAGCGGATTAGCTATGCACGTGACGATGTGGAGGGTACGATCCATGTTCGAAGTCACCAGTAATTGTCTCGAATTGAGAGTAACACTCGCATGTGGCGTATAGTTGTAATAGCTGAGCCCAAGCAGTCACGCAAGTGTTGCGTAAGTAAAACTTGCGTACCTATTTGTTAAAAATCGGTGCACTCGGGGCTCGTGCCATGAGCGAAAATTCGCGGCGAAGTTGCGGCTCTGGCTTAGTCAAGCTGGAGCGCGAGCCAGAGGAGCTTGGTACAAATGTCTGTTCTTCGGCCTCGGGGCGCCGAAGGGCTCATTCGGGCGATGGGGTGAAGACACGTTAACCGGCGGTAAAGCGGCCCTATGGCTCGAACAAGGTTAATGCGAGCGTGGTAAACGCCGAATCTCGTATTTTTCGCCGCCGTATTTCGGCGAATCTTTTGCCGCTTTTGGTCGAATTCCATGATTCCAAAATCCGCTTAAATATACGCTGCGATTTAATGTTAACCAAAACTTGGCCGGAAAGCTGGCTACGCTAATGTAAATTACAACGGCGCGTCAATGACTTATCGGAAAGTGCCGCGCCTTAACTATTCGTCAAAGCGCATCTGCTAAATTATTTCAATAGCAAAATGCGGCGTGGGCCAAGGAAAATGCGGGCAGAATGCGTTAACAGGCGGTTGGCTGGCAGTCCCGGAACGCCTTCGCGGCGCTTGGGTTGGCAGCCAGGGTTGCGTTTGTCCACCCGGGAGGGAAGCGCGTTCGCCAGCGCGGGAAACGCCGCCCGGCATCGGGCTAAGCCGAACGGCGGTCGAGCCATTCGCCGACGGCAACGGCAATGAGTTGCTGCAGCGACGTGTTTTCAGCGATTGCTATTTCTTTCAACCGCGCGGCAGTCGTCCGGGGCATAAAGAATGTCATATTGGTCTCTGTGTTCTCCAGCCTGCCCCGGGGCTTGGTCAGGAAATGTTTGACGTTTCGCTTTCTCACTATCGTTCCTTTTATGGCCGGCTTAGCGCTTGGTCTTGGGCGCTTGCGCCGGTCTTGCTTTGATCCGCATGGCCCGGCCCTCCGGCTGATCGAGATCGAACGCTCCGGTCTTGCGTACCAGATCGCTGAGCTTTCGATAGCCGTAAGTGCGCGGGTCGAAGTCCGACGCGATGTTGGCCAGGCGCTGCCCCACCACGCCCAAGCCAACCCAGCCGTCCTCCGTCTCCATCTGCTCGATGGCCCTGTTCAATATGGGGATGGCCGCGCTTGGGGGCTGAAGAGGCTTCGGGGAAGCGCCCTCTTCGGGAGCCGCGGCCTGGGCCTCGGGCAGCAGGTTCTCGGTGTAAATGAACCGGCGGCAAGCCTGCCGGAAGCTTTCGGGGGTCTTCTGCTCGCCGAAGCCGTAGACATCGGCACCCTGCTCCCGCAAGCGCGAGGCAAGGCGCGTGAAGTCGCTGTCCGAGGAGACGAGGCAGAAACCGTCCAGCCGGCCGCTGTGCAAAAGGTCCATGGCGTCGATCACGAGCGCGATGTCGGACGCGTTCTTTCCCGTCGTGTAGGCGAATTGCTGGTACGGATCGATCGCGTATTTTTGCAGGATCTCGGCCCAGGACTTCAAGCGCTGGCCCGAGAAATCTCCATAGATCCGCCGCACGCTCGCCTCGCCGAACTTGGCGACTTCCTCGAAAAGCCCGGCGGCAATGCGCGGCGAGGTGTTGTCGGCATCGATGAGAATAGCAAATCGGGGCAAGCGGTTTTCATCTGCCATGTTGGGTGCCTTGATTAGCATGCGGCCGTTGGGGGCGAATCCCTTGAGATACAAATAGGCTCAAACATAGCGTTCGGTGAAGCCTGAATGTATGGCGTGGCGCAGCCGCCGGCGGATGCAGGTGGGGAAAAACGCATGCCCCCGCGGCTCAGGCAGAGGGAATCGCATTAGCGGCAACGGCATTTCTGCCGCAAGCATGGCAAAGATCGATCCGGCGGGCTGCTAGTACCGGCCGCGGCAAGTTCTGCCCTAGCCCTCGTGCTTTGCCCCTGGATCGCCACGGCCGCCAGGGCGGCCTCGCGATGACGGCGATGGGCGTCAGGACATCTTGCGGCTGGTGCTAGGGTTGCAGGTGCTGAATGCGGGCTTGGTACTGCACCCTCAGGCAGGCGGAGTTGCTGGCACAGGTGTCCCTATTCCTGACCCACTGGCGCTGCGAGAGCAGCAAGCGTTGCTTCGTAATGAAGCCGGGCTGTTTCAGCTTTTGCGTATAGAGCCGGTCCAGCTCCTGGTCGAGCTGCGCCAAGTCTGGGTCGTTGCAGACGGCAGCCTCGGCTGGCGAGTGCGGGGCGGCGCAAGCGAAGCTCGGCTTGCCCTGCGGCGCGGGGGCTGCGGCAGCGGTCTGGAGCGGCGCTTTAAGCTTTTGAATCTGTGCCTGATATTCCGCGATGAGGCAGTCGGTGGCGGTGGCGCAACCGAGCGCTGCCTTGACCCACTGCCGCTGCCCGGTCACGAGATCCTTCCGTTTCGCCTCGCCCAGGGTCTTGAGAGCCTGCACGTACAGCTGGTTGAGCTGGTTATCGAGCAGCGACAGCTCGGGGTTGTTGCAGACCGTCACCTCGGCGTCCGAATGGTGCAGGCGGCAATCGAAGCTCGGCTTGGAGGGCCGCACCGGCTCATTGGCGCCGAGAATGACCGGCGTCCAGGAAGCTGTGGAGGAGTCGCGGCTTTGAGCGTGAGCTTGAGTCTGTTTCAGGCTGGCGAGCTTCACTTTAGCCTGCGCCACAAGCGGCGAGCCTGGATAAGTGGTCATGAATTGCTGCAGCGCTTGGGGGTTCGACGTGTCGCGGACCCAGCCCCAGGCTTCCGCCGCCTCGGAGGATTTCCTGCTGTCCTCGGCGACCGCGAGCACGGGGCTTTCGCCGTCCTTGAAACTAAACCGCTCGGCCAGTGCCGAATGGTCCCACGGAATTTGCGCGCCGCCCGTCGCCTGTACCACGTCGTTGCGCACGACGATCATCAGGTCGCTAACGGAGAGGCCAGGAGTGTCGATATGGGTCTTGAGCGAGGCGGTGAAGGGGGAATTCCGCCCGGCGCCATCGCTTGCAACATGGCCGGGCTGCGTCGCGAATGCGATGAAATAGCCGAGGTCGGGCGCGGTCGCCATCGCAAGCCCCGCATTTGCATTGACGGCGCGCGTGCCCAAGCTGCCGCCAAGCTGTTCCGCGAAGGGGTTGTTGCGGCAGGCATCGAGCATGATAATCTTGGTTTTGGCGCGCTCCAAAAGCTTCTGCACAAAGTCCAGCGTCACCGTCTGGAACTCCAGGTCCTCCTTCGTAACCGGCGCGTCGATCGGGACCAGGTAGTTGACGCCGTCGATCTGCATGCCGTGGCCCGAATAGAAGAAGAATGCAACATCGGCGCCGGTGGTGCTGCGGGAGAATTCGTGGAGCTTGGCGTCGAACCCGGCTTTATCGAGGTTCGTGCCCTGTATGACCTTGAAGCCGAGCCCTTCGAGCGCGGCGGCGACGTCCTCCGCGTCGTGGGGAGGGTTGGGAAGGTGCGGCTGGCCGATATACTCGCCGTTACCGATAACCAGGGCGACACGCGATTCTCCGCGAGCGCGGGCTGGGCGAACAGGCCGGCGAGGACCATGAGAATGAAACCGTAGCGCGCTCCGAACAAGTCTTTGCTCCCTCGAAAAATGCAATTCCGCCGGATTTGGCTGCCGCGTGCCGTCCGCTTCGGCATGGGGGCCCGCATAATGGCGGCTAAGTTGAGCTTAGCAATGCCTGTTACATTTTGGGCAAATTTAGGCGGAAACGCGTAATGAATGCGCGGATCGTGGCGCCCATCGCAATCCAAGCCGCTTTTGGGCGCGCGGCAAGCGCCGGTTTTTTCAGTAACCTGGTTACCCAGATAGTTCCGTGCGCCCCAGTAGCTCAACCGTGCCAGCCGATTGTATCGCCGGACGTCATTGCAAGCTGCTCCTGGGCTGCTGGGCCAGAAGCCCATATGCTCCACAGGCATCGCAGTTATTCCCAAATAAAGCGCCGGATTTCGTTTTGGCTTGCTGTTCATATTTACACTTGCTATGCGCTTTCGCTTCAGACGTCCGTAGATTTGCGTCCGTCCAGCCATAGTCAACCGAGGGTTGCATGAGCGTCGAAACTAGCGCTTCCGCGCCAACTGCCGCTTTTCCCCGCCTCTCGATCGAGCAGGCACAAGCCGGACAGAATTTTCCTCTTGCCGTTATCGCAGGCATTGGCGGCGCGGCCGTTGGAGCTATTCTGTGGGCGGGCGTTACCGTGGCTACGGAAATGAAACTGGGGCTGATGGCGCTTGCCGTTGGCTACATCGTTGGCCAGGCAATTAGAGCAGCCGGGCAGGGCGTGGACGCCAAGTTCGGATATCTCGGCGCTGCCTGCGGCCTCCTGGGCTGCGCCGCCGGAGATGTGCTGAGCAACGTTGTCTTTTTCGCGCACGCAAGATCGCTCTCCTTCGCGCAAACTCTGGCAGTGCTGTCTCCGGATTTGCTGGCGAGGCTTATCAAGGCCGCTTTCGATCCCATGGACCTGCTGTTCCTGGCGATAGGCGTGTACGAGGGCTATAAGTTCTCGTTTAAATACCGTATAGCTCCCGCTGCGGCCTAAGAAGGGCGCCTGCGGTTCTGCCGGCGCCTCTGGCCCTGCGCTCCTCCCGTCCAGGCGATATCGGCATCCGGCCATGATAAATGCGCTTCTCCTTCTCCTCTCCGCCCTCAAATTCGGGAAAGCTCTAACCGTCGGGGGCACGATGGCCCTGTCCGTGTTTGCCTATAGCCTCGTCTGGGGCTGGCGTTACGCGGCTGACTTCGTGGCGCTCATTTTCGTCCATGAAATGGGCCATTATCTCGCGGCGAGGCAGCGGGGGCTGAACGTTGGCGCGCCCGTCTTCATTCCATTCGTCGGCGCCTGGATCGCGCTCAAGGACAAGCCGATGGACGCTGAGACCGAAGCCTATATCGGCTATGCCGGCCCGCTGGTTGGCACGCTTGGCGCGCTGGCATGCTATTTCTACGCCCGCTATACCGGCGAACAGCTGTTCCTTGCGCTGGCTTATGCCGGCTTCTTCCTCAACCTGTTCAACCTCATCCCTCTGTCGCCATTCGACGGCGGGCGCATCACCGCCGTCTTGTCGCCGCGCGTCTGGCTTGTGGGGGTGCCGCTATTGATCGGATTGTTTATTTGGCGCCCAAGCCCGCTGCTGATCCTGATGGCGGTCATGGCTGCGCCTCAGGTTCTCAAAGCTATACGCTACGATTGCACGGCACCAGAAAATAGAATTTACTACGCGACAAGCCTAGAAACTAAGATAACCTATGGGTTCTATTATCTGGCTTTGCTCGCATTCTTGTCTATCATGTGCTTCGACCTGCATGAAATGCTGGAGCACCGCAGGACTGCCCTGCCGGCAATGCTCCCGTTTCACTTTGCGTAGCGTCAAATGACTAAAAACGCACAAAAAACCCGCGTGCCCCCTGCGGAACATTGATTGCCACGGTCAAGCAAGGCGCTGCGTTGCCGGCAAACGCCACTTCAGTCACTTGTCTTCTTCTTGGGAACGAACGCTTCTATATCCGCAATCATGCTTTGCGTGCTGCGGCGTTGGCGGTACTTTACGAACGGATCTTCGCCGGATAGATTTCCGGCAGCCGCGCTAGTGCGCAACTTGTGGAGGACCTCCTGCTCTAGCTTTGGCAGTAGACTTTTTTGCTTTGGGCGTGCCATTTTTTGCTCCTTCCTGTTTGCCAGCCTCGTCGGGGCCTTTTTCAACGATCAAGTGTAAGATGTTTCTGGTTAGCGACTTTTTACTGCGCCAGTAGTACGGGGGGGTAAATAGCAGCGATCCATGCCTGGGCTTGGTGCTGCTAAACTCTACAATTCGCCCTCCCTTGGGGAAGAGGGTCGACACTTGCATAAACAACTCTCTGAGAACCCAAGGTTTTCTTAAGTAAGCGGGTACAGCCTGCCCGTTAACAGTCTCGTCCGGGAGGCAGAAGATTATCTGACCCCGGTTCTTGACGCTTTTTAGCAACGCACACATCAACTCTCGATAGAAGTTGAGTTGCTCCTCGCCGGAATCGACGTTGGTATTGAAACCATAGGGAGGATCGGTGATGATCGCATCGAAAGTGTTCTCGTATTTGCTAGCTAGCTTTATCACCTCACCCTGCTCGCCAATGAATGTGGTGATGTGCCGGTCGTTCCACCAGGCGTTAAGCTTTTCGGGAGCAAAAGTTAAGCTATCGCTGAATTTCCCCTCCACGCGATCAAGGGTATAACGTTTTCCGGCATCGTCACCTTGCTTCGCTTTAGGTGCCAGGTGCGACCTCGCCAATTTCTCGAACTTGCGTATTTTTCTGTCGAGCTCCTGCTTGATGAGAGCTTGCTGCCTTATAAGCGCGGGTACATCGCCGCCGTTGACGAACTCATGGATATTAGTCAGGGCGCAACGCCAGACGATATATAAGAGAATTCGATGTAACCAATATTTTTTGTAAAGGCCTGAGTCTATGAGCCTTTGATGATTCTCCTGCGCAAGTAGATCTATTTCTCTGAGTGCGCGCAGCTTGGTAAAAAGAGCTGGCTTTATGCTTTGCCGTTCCTCTGTGTCGTAATCGCTATCGTTGACATACCTGCTAACTATACTTTTTACCCTATTTAGAGCCCAAAAAAGAATAATTCTCGCGGGGGCGGTCGAAGAGGGACATTTATCGTTGTGTTCCAAATCATTGAAGTCGAACTCGATGACGGAAAGCTGCTTCAAGAGTTCGTCGAAGCTGAAAATGTCGGTCTCCCTTTGCAGTAAATCCAAGTCTTTAGTTTTGGGCTCCGCGGCAGGGGGCACTGTCGCGCGCGATGAAAATATCATTAGATTATCTTTTATCGTAAACTCTGTTGAGCGCATCAGATCGGAAGCGGTTACGTGAACGTCGTTTCCCAGTTTTGCAATCTCGAACGGTATTGTGCCAGTGGAGCAGAACGGATCCCAGATCGTAATGGGCCTATGCCTGCCGTCCCTTCGCGAATCGTTATGCCAGGAGCGTCTTGCGATGTTGATCATTGCAGCCGCCAGGGAATGCGGTGTGGTCACCATGCTGAGCCAGCCTGGCTTATCTTCTTGGAAGTGATAGAATGGGTTATCGTTCGTAAGAAGCTGCACATAGCATATGTAGTAGTGTTCGTTGCCGGCGTCCCCGTTCGGAGCAATAGATGCATCCTTGACAAGAAATATTGTGCACGGCGGTTGAAAGTAGGTCTGGTATTGCTTTTTATATTGACTCAACGCTGTTGAAACATCGATTTGCTCTCCGATAACGTAAAACAGCGATTCGCCGTCTTTCTCGGATTTGCTTACTGCGCCGACTAGGTCGGAAAGCAGTATGGATCCCATGAAGTTTTTATGCTTAAAAATTCGTATCTTCTCGAGACTGTCGTGGATGCTGTCGGAGTGTATATTCGATCTTGCCTTGGAAAAGGCTTCATGGCTGTAAACGCAAAATTTGACAGGAGCAAATGGGGAACGTTTCGATTCGGCGGAATAGTTTTCGATAATCGCACCGTGGGCGCCGCGCAACTCGCCAAGAAACTCCTTGGGCGTGGCCTTTGAAAAACTTCTGCAGTAAACAAGCTCGCCGGCTGAATATATATACCCCGCCTGACCGACAATGTGGGTGAGATCTAGGCTTAGATGCGCTGGCATAGCTATGCAGCAAGAGGTGAAAAATGGTTCAATCAATACGGTTCTGTAGCATTGCTCCCGGTAGGCCGCGTTATAGATATTTAGTATCTTTTGTACGGCTTCCTTCTTCCGGTCCTCGATCTCCTTTTCGGCGAGCTCTCTATCCTTCGCTTCGCAGTATTTTTGAAACTCATCCGTAATACATACTTGGGATAGCCAAAGCGCCTCGAGATCGTTCCTGAGTTCGCGGGACGAGTGAAAAATAATAGTTTCATTGCGTGTAGGGGCGATAACGCTCTCGTGCAGCAGTGAGTATAGCTCCGCATACTGGAGGTTTGTAACCGCAGTGCTCTTACGAAAGATGATCGCGTAGCGGTGAGCGCAAAGCAACCGCCAAACAAGCTTCGCAGAAAATACTTGGGCCATTCTTTGTGGATTTTGGGAAATCTCATACGACCGCAGGCCTATGAGCGCCGCACCCTCCACAGTTTCATCGAATAAACTGTGGAAACGTTTAACAACATCTTTTTGCATATGGTGCGCACACAATAGAGATATGATATCTAATTTTACAGGATTTCTCCCTGCCGTCAATGGCACCGCTTCCGCATGCGGGGCGGATGTGCCAATTTTACGACAAAGTTTTATAACGTACCCGGCGGATCCAAATGAACAGCGTTCTCGGCCAGGTGATCGTCCCGTTAGCGCTGTCGATTCTCACAGCTTATATTCTTGAGAACATCGATAAGTTGGGGCTAGGTCCAGTAGCGTCTTTCCTGCTGGCGACGGCAACGATTATCGTTATCTTGCTGCCGGTTTTATATCTCCGTTTTATCGGCGCCGTGTTCCAATCGGCGGGGGTTTGGCACATCGGCGGGACGTGGCGAGGCGAGTGGCGATATATAAAGGAGGGCGAGACTGTCATTGTTGCGGACCGGCTGAAGGTGAGGCAGTGGGGCAGCTTCGTGTTTGGCGTGGCGAGCAGTTCCACAAGCTCGAAGAGAGCCCCATTCTCAAGTTTCAGATACAGGTTTCAGGGGGTCTTGAACGGTGAGGGGCTCGTTGAGGGCAGGTGGCAGAACATAGACAAGGGCAGGGTGTATTACGGTGTTTTCCAACTGAAGATCGCGCGCACCTGCAATAACGTTTCCGGCTATTGGATCGGAAGCGCGCGCGACGAGCTTAATTGCGGTAGCTGGATGTGGTCGAGAGAGGGAATTGGCGGGCGATCCGATTCCCCCTTCGCCGTATGGGGCCTTAAGAAGCGCGGCGTAAAGCAAGGTTGATGGCTTCGACGATCTGGTGGATTTGGCTTTCCTCCACGATAAGCGGCGGCGAAATCGCGAGAATGTCGCCTGTCTGGCGCACCAGCACGCCATTCTGGAAGCAATCGAGGAACACATCGTAGCCGCGCTTTCCGGGCTCGCCGGCGCGCGGCTCAAGCTCGATGCCGGCGACGAGGCCCAGATTGCGGATGTCGGCCACGTGAGGGCTGGCGCGCAGCGAATGGACCGCCTCCTGCATACGCCGGCGCCAGCGAGGCCGCGCGCTCGAACAGGCTCTCGCGCGCATAGATATCCAGCGTGGCCAGCCCCGCCGCGCAGGCCACGGGGTGGCCGGAATAGGTATAACCGTGGAAGAATTCGATGACGTGCTCCGGCCCCTGCATAAGCGCGTCGTGCAGCCCTCGTTTCACGAGCACCGCGCCCATGGGCACCGTGCCGTTGGTGATGCCCTTGGCCACCGTCATGAGGTCGGGTGTGACGCCGAAATATTGCGCGGCGAAGGGGAGCCCAAGCCTGCCGAAGCCGGTGATGACCTCGTCGAAGATGAGGAGAAGGCCGTGGCGCTCGCAGATCGCGCGCAGCCTTTCGAGATAGCCCCGCGGCGGAATCAGCACGCCGGTAGAGCCTGCCATGGGCTCCACGATCACGGCAGCGATGGTGTCCGCGCCGTGCAGCGCGATCAGCCTTTCGAGATCGTCCGCAAGCTCGGCGCCATGCGGCGGCTGGCCCTTGGCGAAGGCGTTGTCCACTAGCCCGTGCGTATGCGGCAGGTGGTCCACCGCGGGCAGCAGCGGCCCGAACGTGCGCCGGTTATTGGCGATGCCGCCCACCGACATGCCGCCGAAGCCTACGCCGTGATAGCCGCGCTCGCGCCCGATGAAGCGCGTGCGCTGGCCTTCGCCGCGAGCCCGGTGGTAGGCTAGGGCGATTTTAAGAGCGGTGTCCACGGCCTCCGAGCCGGAATTCGCGAAGAATACGCGGTCGAGCCCCTCCGGCGCCATGCGCGCGACGCGCGAAGCAAGCTCGAAGGCGCCCGGATGGCCCATCTGAAAGGCAGGCGAATAATCGAGCGTTGAGATCTGCCGTTCCACCGCCTGCGCGATCTCGCGCCGCCCATGGCCCGCGTTCACGCACCAAAGGCCAGCCGTCCCGTCGAGCACCTTGCGGCCATCGGCGGTGGTGTAATGCATCCCCTCCGCCGCCACAAAGATTCTGGGATTTGCCTTGAATTGCCGGTTCGCGGTGAACGGCATCCAATAGGCGGAAAGATCGAGTTCGTTCGGGAGCGGTGTGTCTTGGCTCATGGCTAACCTCGCTGGTGGCTAGAAACCTAAGCAAGCTCGCGGAACTTCGCCAATGAATTCTTGGGGCGTCTTATGCCTCCCTTGGGTCGGCCGCGGGGGTCCGAGGAGACGGGAGAACGGAAAAGGCGGGCGGTACTACGAAACTAGGGGCCGCCCGCCTTTTAGTGCCGCTTGCGGGGTTGCAGCATGCACGTAGAACGTGCGGGAATTGCGATTCATCCAAACGGTGGCGATTTTTTTTGCGAAGTTCGAGCTTTTGCGCGGCGTGGCGTTAGAAAAGGCTCTCGTCATGCCGGGTTCCCGCAACGATGAGCGCCTTGATCGCCGCCTTTCCGTCCCCGGTCACGCTGATGACGGCCTTGACCGTTCCGTCCCGCGTTGCCTTCTCCAGATCGTGCCCCGTGTTTTCCGGCACGAAATAGCTTTCGATGCCATATTCCACCCGGATTCGATCCGGGCGCCATTCCCATTGGGTAACCCCCCGTAGCACAATCGTATTGTCCGTTTCCTGCGCGGGCGGGCGCACCGGAGACACCGCCAGCGGAACCCATTTCCCGTCCTGTGGCTGCCCTTGGCGCTCAAGAGTGACGAAGACAACCGTTCCCGGAGCTACGCTTTCCGGGGCTCGGACGAGCGAGCTGGGCAGGGAGGAGATCGTATAGTTCATGCGAACGTAGTCCCCGCGAAGCAGGTCTCTTGGATCGACCGGGATTACGCCGATCACCATCTCCCGTCCGTGGACCAGGTGCACGGTGCGGTTCACGATAATGGCCGCGATGGGTGTGGTTTGCAGGAGGCAGACCAGTATCGCAGCAAGCCAAACACGCGGCCTCATGACCGGACCTCCGTTTCGCGAGGGGCGTTCCCATAGCGCATGACAACTCTGGCAAGGGCGATGATCGCCACGCCCATGACCAGGAAGAAAAGCGACGTATTGATGAGGGTGCCGAGCTTCTCGAAATAGAGTGTGAGGACCTCGATCACGATGCCGATATAGGCCAGCCACATTACCTGCCGGCTGCGGACCTGGATGCCGCAGATCAGGGCGCCCGCGAGGACGGCGAGGGTCAGGGCGGCTATCGCGATCGTGTTGCCGAGCGGCATGTCCCAGCGAAATTGCACGGCGAAAAGGCCATACAACGAGACGGCCAGTACATAGGAAAAGAGCGTAGGCGCGATTTGCTGCAGGCGGCCCGCGGTTTGGTTCAGCATGAGGCTTGCAAGGCCGATGCCTGCCGCAATCGCAAGAGCCGCCTCGATGGCGGGGGCGTCGCTATTGGGGTTCTGCGGTAGAAGGCCGCCGAAGCATACAAAAATGGCATAAGGGATGGCGCGAACCGCGATTTGACGCGCAAAACTGCTGGTGGCCGTAGCCATAACTCCGGCTGCCGTGAGAACGCCGGCCGCTCCCAGCGCGGCAACGATGCCATAAGGATTGGAAGGCAGGGCGAATTCGATGTGAACGATCCACGCCGCGAGTACGGCCGCCGCGAGGTGCAAACCGATGCCTGAGCGATTCCAGGCGATCAGCCCGGTCAGCACGGCCCAAACTGGGAGGAAATGCCAATGGACCCCATGCGGCATTGCGTCCCATTCGGCCATGTGCCACGCGCCGGCGAGCAATAAGGCGCAGCCGAGCGTCAGGCTCGACCGGAAGAGGACGCCCGCCGCTGCCGCGCCGGACATCCAAAGAAACATGAAGCCCGGCAAGTTTCCGCTGTCGATGTGATACATCTGGCTGACGAGCATCACGGCGGCGCCGAAGACCAGCGATCCGGTTAGCACCGCGGCCTGCGCGAAATCCGGAAGCTCGCGCTTGTACAAATAGGCGGCGCTGCCATAGGCGGTCCAAAGCCCTGCCAGAAGCATGGCGACGCGGAAAATCCGGGGAATCTCACTCCAATTCGCCGCGACAAAGCTCATGGCGGCGAAGCCGAGCAAGACCGCGCCTATGCCTGCGAGCGCGGCACTGGCGGTCAGCTTCGAGCCTTGGCGCTGCTCGGCGAGGATGGCGCGGTAGCCCTCCCCGGTCACCCAGCCTTTTTCGTGCCAGCGCTTGAGGTCGCCTTCTAGTCTCTTGGCATAGAACCGGATCACGATTTTCCACTCCTTGTGCTACTGCAGCGGGTCGCGGCGTGAGCGGAAGATTGTTCCGCGAACCTTGGCCGTATCGTGAGTGCCGTGTGGCGGCAAAATGATTGCGGCCCATCCTCCGGAAAAAATGCGCGATATTTCATCTGGGTAACTGCCTTTTTGCCGGCCATGCGCGAGGTCCTGACGCAGATGTCAATCCCCTATTGCGCTGCGCCCCCAATTTTCCTAAAGTCCGGCCGCTCGTGCCGGGGGGGAAAGCATTGTCCTTCTCGTTCCATTCGGTGTTCCCGGGGGGGCAAATCAACAAGCCGGCATATCCGCCCAACTCTTATATATCCAGGATCGTCAACTCATGAACCAAGTTCTTTGGATCATTATCGCTGGCGGCGCCCTTTCCATTGTGTATGGAGCGCTGACCACCCGCTCGCTGCTCGCAGCGAGTCCGGGAAACGCCCGCATGCAGGAAATCGCCGCCGCCATTCAGGAAGGCGCGCAAGCCTATCTCACCCGCCAGTACACGACCATCGCCATGGCTGGTGGCGTCATTTTCGTGCTTCTCGCCTTCCTTCTCTCCTTCACGGTTGCCATCGGGTTCCTGATCGGCGCTGTCCTTTCGGGCGCCGCGGGCTTCATCGGCATGCTTGTGTCCGTCCGCGCTAATGTGCGCACCTGCCAGGCCGCGAGCCAGGGCCTTGCCCAGGGGCTTTCCATGGCCTTCAAGGCGGGCGCGGTCACGGGCCTGCTCGTGGCTGGCTTGGCGCTGCTTGGCGTTACTTGCTATTACGGCTTCCTGACCGGCGTCCTGCACTATGCGCCGAGCGACCGCAAAGTGGTTGACGCCCTGGTGGCGCTCGGCTTCGGCGCCTCGCTGATCTCGATCTTCGCACGTCTTGGCGGCGGCATCTTCACCAAGGGCGCTGACGTCGGCGGCGACCTCGTCGGCAAGGTGGAGAAGGGTATCCCGGAGGACGATCCGCGCAACCCGGCCACGATTGCTGATAACGTGGGCGACAACGTTGGCGATTGCGCCGGCATGGCTGCCGACCTGTTCGAGACCTATGCGGTATCTGTCGTCGCGACCATGGTGCTGTCCTCGATCTACTTCCACGACGACCCGGACCTGCTCCAGCGCATGATGCTCTATCCGCTGGCGATCGGTGCTGCGTGCGTCGTGACCTCGATCATCGGCACATTCTTCGTCAAGCTTGGGTCGAATAATTCGATAATGGGCGCGCTCTATAAGGGCTTCATCGCTACTGGCCTTCTCTCGCTGGTGGCGCTTTATCCCCTGACCGAATACCTGGTCGGCATGAACACCACGCTCAAGGCAGGCGGCGCCACCTTCACGGGCTTGCAGCTTTTCTATTGCGGCATCGTGGGCCTTGTGGTGACGACGCTGATCGTGGTCATCACCGAGTACTACACCGGCGTGGGCTACCGCCCGGTGCGGTCCATCGCGCAGGCCTCGGTGACCGGCCACGGCACCAACGTGATCCAGGGCCTCGCCGTGTCGCTCGAATCGACCGCGCTTCCGGCTCTTGTCATCATCGCCGGCATTCTCGTCACCTACAATCTGGCCGGCCTCTTTGGCATCGCCATTGCCGTGACGACCATGCTGGCGCTGGCCGGCTTCGTCGTGGCGCTCGACGCCTTCGGCCCGGTGACGGACAACGCCGGCGGCATCGCCGAGATGGCGAAGCTGCCCGCGTCGGTGCGCAAGACCACTGACGCGCTGGACGCTGTCGGAAACACCACCAAGGCCGTGACCAAGGGCTATGCCATCGGCTCGGCGGGCCTGGGCGCTCTGGTTCTGTTCGCTGCCTACACCGAAGACCTGAAGTACTTCACCGCGAACGCGGCGCAGTTCCACTACTTCGAAGGCGTGCACGTAGACTTCTCGCTGTCGAACCCATATGTCGTGGTCGGCCTCCTGTTCGGCGGCCTCTTGCCATACCTGTTCGCGGCGATGGGCATGACGGCCGTGGGACGCGCCGCAGGCTCCATCGTTGAGGAAGTCCGCCGCCAGTTCCGCGCCAAGCCTGGCATCATGCAGGGCACGGAGAAGCCGGACTACGGCGCAGCCGTCGACATGCTCACCAAGGCTGCCATTAAGGAAATGATCGTTCCGTCGCTGCTTCCGGTTCTTTCTCCGGTGGTGGTGTTCGCGGTCATCGACTGGGTTGCAGGCAAGTCCGCGGCGTTCGCGGCTCTTGGCGCCATGCTGCTCGGCGTGATCGTGACGGGGCTGTTCGTCGCCATCTCCATGACCTCCGGCGGCGGCGCTTGGGACAACGCCAAGAAGTCTTTCGAGGACGGCTTCGTCGACAAGGACGGTCAGCGCCACCTGAAGGGCTCCGAGGCGCACAAGGCGTCGGTGACGGGCGACACGGTTGGCGATCCCTACAAGGATACGGCCGGCCCGGCAGTGAACCCGATGATCAAGATCTCGAACATCGTGGCGCTCCTGATCCTGGCGGTTCTCGCGCACCACTAGGACGCGCAAGCGCATGTAGAATGGAAATGGCCGGGCTCACCCCCGGCCATTTTAGTTTTTGGGCCACAAGCCTGAACGCCGCGTGCCGCGCGCCCTGATTGTCGCGAGCCGGCTATGTGGCGCGAATGCATCGCATGCCCCGCATGCGCGCCTGAGTTCGTTTCCCGCCAAGGGCAGTTCGCCCCCGTCCAAGACCTAAGCCGCCGAGGCGGCTATCCAGGATACCGAAGGGCCAATTTTTGGCGCGCTCGAACAAGGCATTAGAGGGGCAGAACGGCGTTATCGCGCCGGCGCCAGCAGCCAGGCTTGGGGTCTCCGATGAACGTCATCGCTTCTTTGTCGCTGAAGTTTAACAAGTTCCTCCATTTCACAATCGAGGGGAACCCAGTTCCAACTGACGCCGATCTCTGGGGCATAGCACTCGGGGCGATGTATGGCGTGGTGCAGGGGGGAGCGAGTTTCAGCCTGCCGGCGCCGAGCTTTTTTACCGCGCAAAGCAGGTGGATCCTGCGAGAGTTTTGGGGGATCGACGGCAATACCAGCGCACGGAAGCGTGAGCGAACTACTGGAGTCGAGTCTACGTCGACGGCGAACTCTGTAATAAAGCAATACGCTTGGAATTGGGCATATTATTTCAGCGTTGAGTACAACAAAGCGGCGAAGCACGATCAGGTTATTCGCGTCCTTGATTGGCTCATCCATGAAGGGCATCGCGCCTCCCCCCAATATGTGAGCGAAAATCCGGAGGCGGCACAGGATATGCTTGCCTGGGACCTTGCTCGCACTGTAATGGTGGCTCGTCTCGCCTTGTGCGCGGGATACATAAGCGACGCGGAAACGCTCGCCTATATCCGTGCCGCGGCAATCGAAGCGCAGCAGGCATTTTCCTCGTGGGAAGACTACGGCCGCCACTATCTGAAAGGACTCGAGCGGTGGGCGGGGAGGCCTATTAAGGCATACGAGAAGGCGGTCGATTTCCTGTTGAAGAACCCAGACTCGCCGTGGCGTCAGCTCGATTGGCATGCTCGCCTTACTCATCCTGAATTTGAAAAGGTGGAAAAAGGCCCCGTAGGCGGGCTCGCATATTGGAGACGTGCGCAGGCTGGGAAAGCGGTCTTGATGGCCCTGATTGCGGCTATAATTACCGTGATTTTGTTGGGGCTACAATTAAAGGATAACCTTTCCGGCTCGACAGGCACTCACAAAGCTGTTGTCTCCAAGACTGCGGACGGGGAATTTTACGAGCTAAATATCAATTTTGTTGCTTCGGCGAGCAAAACTATCGCTGTACTTGTTACCTCCTCGGAAAGTCATGCGATTACCGATTTCCGCTATGGCGTCGATTCCCCGATCCCCGGCAAAACCATGGCTGTTGGGCGGGAGCGCGAGAACGGACGCTACCCAACGTCCATCTATCTGCCAAAAGGAACGCGCTTTCTGACCTTGCAAGTGCGCTTTGAAGACGGCTCTCCATCGCCGATACGCCGGTTTGAGGTTCCAAGTTACGTGAGGGGCGCGAATTAGCGGAACCTGACCGTGGTGCCCAATTCCCCGGCCCAGGCCGCCAGGCGATACCTTTCGGGAAGGTCCCCGGTGGAAACATGAGAGCGGTTCGGCGTCTTCAGTTACGCGCCGGTCCCGGCTTTGCCGAACCCCGGCCCGAGCTTATCGGCGTGCAGTTCGCCGCCAGTAGCCGAATTCTCGCGCTCGTACTCTTCGATCAACACCGTCACCCATTCCGGGCGGACATCGAGGATTTCAGCGGCCGCCTTGGTGAAGGCTGCTGCCAGCGCTCGCTTTTTCTCAATTGCACGGCCCTTGCCGAGCCGAATCGTAATCACAGGCATCGCATCGCTCCCCCCAGGTCCGGAAGCGTCATAAGTTCATGCGCAGGAGGCATCGCGGGTTTTCATCAAACGGCCGCGCAGCGCCTGGAAGGGGCACCAGCCGATAATGCCGGCTGTCAGGGGAATAACGCCGATCCATGTCCAGGGCGCCCCGATGCCAAAGTAGGCCAGCACGATCAGCGTCTTTCCGGCAACGGCACGCCGGAGGCGGCTAGCGAGGGTCATCCGGGCGGCCATAATGAAAAGTCCTTCCTCTACGCATCCGCGAGCGTTCCGCCAGGGATGCGGTGCATCCGTTTCGTGGCCGAACTGCCGGTGAGGATGGCGGGCGCGGCGCGGGCGGTCTGTGACCTTTGTTCCAGACCGCGGCTTCCCGCGCGTGCGAACGATCCGTTGGCGGGCCGCCGGCGCCCGGTCTCACACAGCCGCACGGCGCATGAGCGCTTTGACAACGAGAGGATGGATGCGTCCGACGGGCAACATATAAGCCCGCCCGAGCCAATTATGCACCTTCACCACAGTCGAGACGGTATAGCTTGCCAGCTCGCCGTCCTGCTTCAGAACCGACACGCGAACGTCGAGATGGCGGTCGTCGATGCCGAGCAGCAGCTCGTTTGCTGTGTTGCCGAAAACGCTGAAGATGCCGAGGCGGTCTCCAATCCGGTAGTCCTGGGCGGGCTTGTCCGTGACAACTGTCATCGGCCCCACGTCCTTGAGGCCGAGCTGGCGCACGATGAGATTGCGGAGTGCCATGAGCCTGGTGACCCACGCCGGGGTTGCCTTGACGGTCTGCAAAAAAATCCCGGCGGGTGTGAGGCTGGCGCCATTAAGGGGTGCGCGCCAGGCATCGAAGAAATATGCCTCCGGGAGCAATGGCCGCAGAGCGCTTTCTTCAGGCACGTCAGTCGCGGTTACGGTTTCCATGGCCTGTTTCCGGGTAAGCGCAGCAAAATCTTTCGGCGGGCGATGTTGCGCCAGACTTGGATGCGGCGCGCGGTATCCAAGCGTCAAGTCACAACGCCGCGATAGGTGTGCCAAACGAGCCAGGCCGGCTCAACTTACCATGTCCGCTTCCGCCAGCAGACTGTCGAGATCGGGCACAACAACCTCGCGTGCGGACCGCAATTCAATAAGGCTCTTTTGCCTGAGTATTGTAATGTTCCTGCATACGGTTTCGAGCGTCAGGCCCAGATAGTCCGCGAGGTCCGCGCGCCTTACCGGCAGCAGGAATTGCCGCGTAGCGTCTTGTTTTGGCTGGGCACGTTGCGCAAACATCGCGAAAAGGCCGGCGACCCGTTGATAAGACGGTTTCCGGCCAAGCATCACCGTCCATTCGCGTGCCGATTCGAGTTCGTTGGACTTCACCTGGAAAATGCGCCGGCTTAGCTGCTGGCTTTTATCCAGAAGGGAACGGAAAGGGGCCTGCGGATAAATGCACAATTCGACTTCGGTGGCAGCTACAGCGGAATAGATGTGTACGCTGTCGAAAGTGTAGCCCAAAAGCTCCGGCGGATACCTCAATGCGACGACTTGGTCGCCGCCGGGCGATGCCTTGAATAGCTTTACAACTCCGGTCAAGATCGAAGCAAACGAGGTCACCTCGTCTCCTTCTTTGAAAATCACTTCACCCTGTGGCACCAAACGGCCGCTCGCCATTTGGCGGAGGCCATTACGCTGCCTTGCCGGCAAGGGGAGGCAGAGGCTATCCGCCAGGATCGGGCATGTCTCGCATGGTGCGGACGACACAAGTTCCAAGGCCGTTCCGATGCCCATCGATTCCCAAGCTCCTAGCGGCGCGAAGAAAATGCTTCTCCTAAACTTTACCAGCTAACGCTCTGGCGGAATATCACCCTGCTGGTGTGAATATCTGGCACTGAGGGTGTGAGATGAGATCGATGCCGCCCGGTTCGGTCGAATGCATGGCGGCCGCGCTCAAGCTTTGAACGCGTGCCCGGCCGCTATGCAAGCTCCAGGATTGCCGCAAATGGGCAACGGGTCACCCCGTTGGAGGCCGGGTCAGGATCGCTTCCCGGCCGGCGTTGGGCGGGGCGCTATTTCCCGAATCCGCGCACGTCGGCGAAGTGGCCGGCGATGGCCGCCGCCGCCGCCATAGCGGGCGACACGAGGTGCGTGCGGCCCTTGAAGCCCTGCCGGCCCTCGAAATTCCGGTTCGAGGTCGAGGCGCAGCGCTCGCCGGGCGCAAGCCTGTCGGCATTCATGGCCAGGCACATGGAGCAGCCCGGCTCGCGCCATTCGAAGCCGGCGGCGAGGAAGATTTTGTCGAGCCCTTCGGCCTCCGCCTGCTCTTTGACGAGCCCTGAGCCCGGCACCACCATGGCGTTGACGCGGGCCGAGACCCGGTGGCCGTCCACGACCGCCGCCGCCGCGCGCAGATCCTCAATGCGGCCATTGGTGCAGGAACCGATGAACACGCGGTCGATGGCGATATCGGTCATCTTCGTGCCGGGCGTGAGCCCCATATAGGCGAGCGAGCGGGCAATCGCGGCGCGCTTGCCCTCGTCGGCGGCGTTCGCCGGATCGGGCACTGTGCCGGTGATGGCGACGACATCCTCGGGGCTCGTTCCCCAAGTGACGAGCGGCGGCAGGGCGCCTGCGTCGATCCGCACCTCGCGGTCGAAGGCGGCACCTTCGTCGGGCGGCAGGCTCTCCCAATAGCGCCGCGCCACATCCCAAGCGCCGCCTTTCGGCGCGCGCGGCCGGCCCTGAATATAAGCGAAGGTCTTCTCGTCGGGCGCGATCATGCCGGCCCTGGCGCCGGCCTCGATCGACATGTTGCAGACCGTCATGCGGCCTTCCATGGAAAGCGCGCGGATCGCCTCGCCAGCATATTCGATGACGTAGCCCGTGCCGCCCGCCGTGCCGATCTCGCCGATGATCGCCAGGGCGATGTCCTTGGCGGTGACGCCGTCGCAAAGCGCGCCGTCCACGGTTACGCGCATGTTCTTGGCTTTTTTCTGAATGAGCGTCTGCGTGGCCAGCACATGCTCGACCTCGCTGGTGCCGATGCCATGGGCCAACGCGCCGAAAGCGCCATGCGTGGAGGTGTGGCTGTCGCCGCAGACGATGGTCGTGCCGGGCAGCGTGAAGCCTTGCTCCGGGCCGATGATATGCACGACGCCCTGCCGGTGATCGAGTTCGTTGAAATACTCGATGCCGAATTCCGCGCAATTCTCGCCCAGCGTGCGCACCTGAAGTGCTGCCTCGGGATCGTCGATGCCGTGGCTGCGGTCGGTGGTCGGCACATTGTGATCGACGACGGCCAGCGTTTTCTCAGGCGCGTGCACGCGCCGGTGCGCCATGCGCAGGCCCTCGAAAGCCTGCGGGCTCGTCACCTCGTGGACGAGATGGCGGTCGATATAAAGCAGGCTCGTGCCGTCGCTTTGCGTCTCGACTACGTGATCGTCCCAAATCTTATCGTACAGCGTTCTTTGCGCGCTCATTGTTTTTGCCTTCCGCTTGCATGCGCTCGTTTTAGGAACGGGCGGGCGGAATTGCAAGGCGCTTCGCGGCGCCGTGCCCGGGAGATGCATTAGGCGAAGTTTGTTAGGAGCTTGATGTTGCCGAGGCGATAGGCTTTCGCGAAGTAGGCGTCGTCCGCTGTTATGAGTGTGGCATCGCTCAGCAACGCGGCGGCGTGATATATCGTGTCGAAGAGATGATGCTTGAGCTGAACAGACAGTTGAGCGGCCTTCTTATAGATGTTGGCATCGTCACAATTCCGATGCGGCACCGCAAATAGAAGCTGTTGAACAGCGTCAATTCTTTCCGGCTCTTTGCGGGCCATAACGGCCAGCACCTCGGCTTTCCAATGCGGGGGTTGCAGAGCCGTCGCCTCACCTTTTTCTATAGCTGCAAGAATAGCCGCCGCCCGCCCGCTATCGGTTTCCATAGCTGACCAAACGCGGAACCACTTGAGGCTGACGCTCGCGTCAATAACCAGCTTCACGCCGCAACTGCTCCCTGATCTGGCGAATTTCGTCATCGCCTGCGCCGTTTGGCTCTATCGGGGACGATTCGCGAAACTTGCGAAAACGCTCAACAAGGCTTTCAGACGGTTTGTACTCTTCCGCGCGCCGGACCTCAGCCGCGGCGCGCCTGATCAAATCCGCGATGATTGCGTCCTTGTCTTTGCCTTCGAATGCTTTGTCGAAGGCTTCCTTCACATCGTCCGGAATGCGGATCGTCATAATCGTCATGGGTGGCGCTCCAAAGCCGATAAATAATAAGCCGCCGCTCGCCGCGTGGGAAGCCTGAAAGCGGCAAAGTAGATAGATGGCACTTTTCGCCGGATGGATACTTATTGAGTTTCGAATCTTTGTGCGAAGCGGCGGGCGCTTTCCATGACGGTAATGTTGAATGTGGGAGAATCGCATGACGAGCTTTATCGAAGCGGCTGCGCTGGGCGCGGCTCTTGTCTGGTCCGCGAGCGCATTTGCGCAGGAGGGTAATGCAGAGCACGGCAAGGCGGTGTTCAACCAATGCAAGATTTGCCATGCCGTGGGCCCTGGCGCGAAAGCGGGCGTCGGCCCGGAGCAGAACAACCTGGTGGGCTCGGTGGCCGGCTCGCGTCCGGGATATAATTATTCTCCGGCCATGAAGGAGGCGGGCGCGAAGGGCCTCGTCTGGAACGAAGAGAACATCGGTAAATTCATCGAGAACCCGAAAACTGTGGTGCCTGGCACAAAAATGGTGTTTCCTGGTTTGAAGAACGCTCAGGATCGCGCGGATGTCATCGCCTACCTGAAGACCCAAACCGGCCAATAGCGGCCTGCCGGTGGCGGCTCTAGTCAGCTACGCAATTGGGCTAATTGCGGCGTTCGGCCGCAGTCTCCTGTTGAGTTTCAGCTCGTTTTCTGCTTGAAACAATAGCCGGGTTATAAAACCGGCTAAGTCGAATGGGTAGGAGACGAGCATGACGAACATCATGAAAACGGCATTGTTGGGCGCGGCCCTTGTCTGGTCTGCGAACGCATATGCCGCGGGCGATGCGACCCACGGAGAGGCAGTCTTCAAGTCGAAATGCAAATTGTGCCACGCGGTCGGTCCTACGGCTAAGCCCGGCGTCGGCCCTGTTCAGAACAACCTCGTTGGCGCGACCGCTGGTGCCCGTCCCGGTTTCAACTATTCGCCCGCTCTGAAGGAAGCTGGCGAGAAAGGCCTCGTTTGGACCGACGAGAAAATCGATCAATGGCTCCAGGGCCCGAAAGCCGTGGTTCCGGGCACCAAAATGGTTTTCCCCGGCCTGAAGGAAGAGCAGGATCGGGCGGACGTCATCGCCTATCTGAAGACGCAAACCGGCCAATAAGCCGCGCAAGCTTCTTTATCGCCTGCAAACCCTGCCTCGACGGCAGGGTTTTTGCGTTCCGGGCGTGTCCCAGGTGCTCGGTACACCTTGCTACACATTGATGTCACGCAGGTGCCGGGATGCCACAGTTCTGCCCTCACAAACGCGTTTGTTCCGCACCATCTGCTAGGCACCCATTCCTTGGCTAACCAACGAATGGGTGCCTAGCATGTTTTGTTTTCGCAGAGTTCGCAAAACCGGGAAGGCCACTTTTGCGAAACCTGCTTGAGCTGTCGGAACGCAAAGAGGGGGCCATGCTTTTCCGGTTCATCGCCACGGTTATAGCCGTTGCAGGCGCGAGCGCGCTCGCCGCCTGCAGCTCGGGCGACAAGCCCGCGAGTTCGGTCGCCGGGGTGTCCAGCCCCGATGCAGGCCCGGTTGCGCTCGCTCCGCGTAGAGCGGCGGGTCAGACGATCGCCATGGCCGCCGACCAGGATGCGCTGACCAAGGCCATCGAGCGGCTTCGCATCACCAAGAAGAAACAGACAGGCGGCCCCTTCGATCAGGCGGGCGCGGATTTGAACAGCGACGGCAAGGCGAAGGCGCTCGTGCTTTTCACCGGGCCGGATTGGTGCTCGCCGCAGGGGTGCACGCTTGTGATCTTCGAGCCGAGCGAGGTCGGCTACCGGCCCATGTCGCAGACCATCGGCGTGAAGGCGCCCGTGGCCGTGGGGGCGGGCTCGAACGCGGGCTGGCGCGACCTCATCGTGAAAACCGGTGGCAGCAAGATCGTGCGGCTGCAATTTACCGGCGGGGGCTATCCGCCGAACGCGGCTGGCCAGGCCGATGCCAGCGCGGATGTTGCGCAAGCTGAGGTTCTGATCCAACCTCAAGGCAATGGCCAGACGGCGGCGGCCCTGCCGCCGGCGGGCGGTGCCCCGGCCCCGCAATAGCGGCGCGGCCGCGGCCTCGAATGGATGAAGACCATGGACCTGGACGATTTTGAGCCCCGCAAGCAGCCCGCGAAGCCGAAGGACCTGTCGGTGTTTTCGATTGAGGATTTGCGCGCCTACGCCGATCTCCTGCGGGCGGAGATTGCGCGCGCCGAGGCGATGATCGCGAAGAAAAGCGCGCAGCTCGACGCCGCCAGCTCGATTTTCAAGAAGTAGAGATGCCGTGCCCGCTGCCGCTGCGAGATGAGGCCTACCCAACGCGCATTACCCCTCATCCTGTCCTTCTCCCCATGGGAGAAGGGACGCCTTAACAACGGTCGCGAGCGGACTCCCTCTCCCATGGGGAGAGGGCTGGGGTGAGGGGTAACGCGCGTTGTTCGGGCCGCTGATCCCAGGTGCTACGCGGCGGGGAATTCGAGCTTGATGCGCTCGATCTGGGGCGAGATGGGCGATGCGGCGCCGTCGATTGCGCTGTAGCCTTCGCTCAAGAGCGGGTCCAGCCGCAAGACACGGCCATAGAGCCGGTGGCTCTCGGTAATGAGCCTCTTGAAGGTCTCGGGCAGCTCGTCGAAGCACTCGGGCAGCATGCTGCTTTGCGCAACCAGCGTCACCTTATGCCTGTGCGTATGCGCCTCGGCGGCCGTGATCTCGCCCATGGCGATGGCACGGCGGACCAGGAGCCACGACGCAAGCTGCGTGAGCCGGGTCGTGAGCTTGATGCTTTCGGAGGTGTAGGCAATGCTCGCCTGCGCGGGCAGCCGCTTCGATTCGAGCCGGCCGGCACGGTCGAGGTATTCCGCCGTTTCCTCCACTAGGTCCATGCCCTCGCGGTAGAGTTGCGCGAACTGCCTGGACGAGATGAACTTGTCCCGGAAGGAAAGAAGAGCGCTGTTTGGGCGATCTTCAACCGCTTTGGAGCCTATCATTGGTCCGCCTCACGCATTACTTACCGGTACAACCGGGACCGGCGCTGGAAATCGCACACCGAACACCCCATAAGAGCCACCGCCTCTCAAGATGGTATAGACGGAAGCTCGGCAGATGAGAGCTTACCGTAAAATAATGCCACATCAAGAACGCGCTTCAAAAACTTTTTGAAATTTGGGGTTGCCTTGCGGCGCTCCGTTCGCGTTCCTCGCACAGAAGGTAGCAAGCGCCGCTTAACTTGGAGTAAAAGGGCCGCCTGCCGGATGAAATTCGTTCCACCGCTGAAGAGACCATGAAGACAATGAAAACAATCGTAATTCGTGAAGCCGGCGGCCCCGATGTGCTTACCCTTGCCGATATCCCGGTCCCCGCGCCTTGTCACGGAGAGGTTCTTATTAAGGTTGCCGCGGCGGGTGTGAACCGGCCCGACGTATTGCAGCGCATGGGGCTTTATCCGCCTCCGCGTGGAGCCTCGAATATTCCGGGGCTTGAGGTAGCCGGCGAGGTTGTGGAGCTTGGCGAGGGCGTCACACGCTGGCAGCCGGGCGATAAGGTGACGGCGCTGACGGCGGGCGGCGGCTATGCGGAATATGCGCTGGCCCATGAGGGATCGTGCATGCGGGTGCCCGCCGGGCTTGGCATGGCGGAAGCGGCTTGCCTGCCCGAGACCTTCATGACGGTGTGGCACAACGTTTTCGAGCGCGGCGCGCTCAAGGCCGGCGAAGTGCTGCTGGTTCATGGCGGATCAAGCGGCATCGGCACAACCGCGATTCAGCTCGCGGCCCCGTTCGGCGCGCGTGTCTTCGCAACGGCGGGCAGCGATGAGAAATGTGCCTACTGCGAGAGCCTGGGGGCGGAGCGCGCCATAAATTATAAGACTCAATCTTTTGCCGATGAGATCAAGGCGGCGACGGAGGGACGCGGCGCCAACGTCATCCTCGACATGGTTGGCGGCGATTATGTGAAAGACAACATCGCAAGCGCTGCCGCGGATGGCCGGATTGTCCAGATCGCCTTCCTGAAGGGCTCAAAGGTCCAGGTAGACCTTATGCCGGTGATGCTGAAACGGCTGACGCTCACCGGATCGACCCTGCGCCCGAGAACGCCCGAATTCAAAGCTCATCTCGCTGGCGAGCTTGAGCGAAAAGTATGGCCGCTGCTCGAAAACGGGGCGGTGAAAGTGGTGGTAGCGAACTCTTTCCCGCTTGCGGAGGCCGCCGAGGCGCACCGCCTGATGGAGTCGAGCGGACATATGGGGAAAATTGTGCTCCTGGTTGAATGAACCCAAATCGGCTTGAGTGCTTCGGAAAGTCCCCCCTCACCCTGTCCCTCTCCCCGTTGGGGCGAGGGGACGCCTTAACAACGGCCGCGGCGGGACTCCCTCTCCCCTTGGGGAGAGGGTTGGGGTGAGGGGGTCTTTCGCCGAAGCAATCGACCGCATTTCGAATAAAGCCCCGGAATCGTCCGCTTCCTGACAAAAAGGCTTATGAAACTTGCACGGCCTTTAAATGTGGAGCCGCGCCATGTTTCGTGCCTTTTTGCTGCTTTTCCTTCTCGCGCCGTCCGGTCTCATGGCGCAAGAGCCGGCACCTCTGCCCCGGCTCATGCAAAGCGCCTATGCGCAGGGGGGCAAGACCGTCTCCTACGATCCCGCCTATACGAGCATCGCATTTCCCGGAGGCGATGTGCCGCTGGACCGGGGCGTGTGCACGGACGTGATCGTCCGGGCCTATCGCGGCATCGGCGTGGACCTGCAGTTCCTGGTCAACAAGGACATGCACGCGGCGTTCAGCGCCTATCCCAAGCTTTGGGGCTTGTCCCGGCCCGACGCCAACATCGACCACCGGCGCGTTCAGAACCTCGCGGTGTTTTTCAAGCGCCACGGCAAGGAACTGCCGGTTTCCAGCGAGGCGCGCGATTATAAGCCCGGAGACATCGTGACTTGGCGGCTCCCGGACGGCCGGCCGCACATCGGGCTCGTGTCCGACCGGCAAGCCGGCGGAATGCCGCTCATCGTGCACAATATCGGTGCGGGAGCGGAGGTGGAAGATACGCTATTCGCGTTTACGATCTCCGGCCATTACCGCTACGGCCTCGACATTAATTAAAATCGGAGACAAATTGCATTCGCGTCCGCGCGCGGACGCCCGGACACAACGCGGACGGAGTAAGCCAAATGTCATTGCCCTACGGCTTCGTGAAAGCCAAGTTGACCTCTCTTCCCCGCCTTACATCGAAGCCGGTGCATAATGGCGGACAAGATGAGCTTCAGTACCACCTTCATGTCAGCCTGGATGTGAACGGCGAAAGCTGGGATACGGCGGTCAATGTTGGCACGGACAATGCGGCCGACCTGCTCAAGTACAAGATCGCCGAAGGCTTTCAAAATCCGGTTGCGGCAACGCTCCGGGCCGCGCAGGGCGCGGTGGACTTAACGGGCAAGGCCGCCCTGCCGGCGCTCGACTTTTTGCGCAGCAGCATCCTCGAAGGCACCGGCCCCTGGCTCAACAGCGACGTGCTCGATGGCGGCGCGGAGAAGAAACAGCCGCCGGCAAAGCTCGCCGCGCTGCTTTCGAAAGCCTTCCAGGGCAAGAATGACGTCTACATCTTCGGGCGCTTCTATAGCGAAGGCAATGGCATCCACGACGTGCACATGAACCAGGGCTCGCGGGGCCGGTACATCCATCGTCCCGGCGACGACGCGAACGACCACAACGATATCTGGCAGGACGGCGCGCTGATGATCGATTTCGGCGATGGCGGCTGGGTTGCCTATTTCTCGGCTTTCACCGGGCAGACCGTGCCGGCGGACGATCTCGGCAATCCCGTTGCGGGCGGGCATACGATCTGAGCGGGCGCAGCCGCGCTGATTGCGCGCCAGCAACATCGCGCATTACCCCTCACCCTAGCCCTCTCGGCAAGCTCGCCTTGGCGAGCTTGCAACTTATAGCGTCCGCATTCGCAAGCGAATGCGGACGGGGGAGAGGGGGCAGGCTGCGGCCTCTGAATTAGCGTCCCCTCTCCCATGGGGAGAGGGACAGGGTGAGGGGTGATGCCCTATGGCTGTGGCACATCCTCAGCGATCGCGGGCGCTACGATGCGGGAGGGGTCTCGGGCTTGGTGAGGGCGAACGAGGGCCTTTGCGAAAGCGTGCCGAACCACGCGGCGACGGCCGGATTGCGCGTCCTCCAATCGTGCTCCGGCCAGCGGAAATCGAGGTAGCCGAGCGCGCAGCCAAGCGTCAGGTGCGCCACGTTCACAGGCCCGTCCAACTCGCCCGCGTGTTGCTCGAACCATTCGATGCCGGTGTCTATCCGGTCCCACTGATCGCCGGCGAGTTCCTGCCAGCGAAGGGCTTCCGGGCGTAGCCAAGTCTCATAACGCACGAGGACGGCGGCCTCGCATATGCCTTGCGCCAAGGCGTGGTTGGTGAGCACGCGCCAGCGCGCATAGCCTTCGCTTGGGATGATTGAGCCACCGCCGGCCATGGCGTCGAGATACTCGCAAATCACCGTCGAGTTGAAAATCGTCATGCCCTCGGCGGTGACCAGTGCTGGGATTTTGCGCAATGGGTTGTGCGACTTCGCATAGTCCCTGTTCGGCTTGCATGGCGCGACCTGCACCAGCTCAAGCCGTAGCTGATCGCCAAGGCCCAGCTCGATGGCGGCGGCCCGGACCTTTCGCGCGAAGGGGGATGTTGGGGCGTAGAGCAGTTTCATATTTGCGGACCTTTCTGAGCCCTTGAGGCCGCCGGCAACGCGCCAGCACTCTGGATTTGTTCACGCTGGCGGCCGATAATAGCGCACGCGGCCTTGTGGCAAACCAAAACTTCCGTTATTCACCGCTGAGCCGCCGTTCCCCGGAGTGTTGCATGAAGTGGGTGTACTTATATATCGCAATTTCGGGCGAGGTCGTTGCTACCTCCGCGCTCAGAGCCTCGGACGGATTTACCAAGCTTGGCCCTTCAGGATTGGTGGTGGCCGGCTACGCTATCGCGTTTTACTTCCTATCGCTGACGCTGACCACCATCCCTATTGGCATCGCCTACGCGGTTTGGTCCGGGGCCGGGATCGTTCTCACCTCGATTATCGGCTGGCGCCTTTTCGGCCAAAGCCTCGACTTGCCGGCGCTGATAGGCATAGCGCTTATCCTTGCCGGGGTGGCCGTAATCAACCTTATGTCGGGTGCCGCGGCGCACTGAGCACGGCAGCGGAGCGGGGGGCAGCCCCGGTCTAACGCACGCCTGCGTTGCTGGGGCGGAAAACGTCACCGCTAACGGAAGTGTGCTTATATCTAAGTATATTGCGCCGCCACAGAATCCTTTGTTTGCACAAGGCGGCGGAAGTCATTATATTGATCGGGACCCTTCGATTGCGGGTTCCCCCCACACAATCGGATAAGATGCCCAGGAAGCCGGGATAACGCGCTTCCGGGAAAGGAGGAAATTTATGGCCGACAGACCTCTGATGCCGAAAGCCACAGCCGTTTGGCTCGTCGAGAACACCTCGCTCACCTTCGAGCAGATCGCGGACTTTTGCGGCCTGCATGTTCTGGAGGTGAAGGGCATTGCCGACGGCGATGTCGCGCACGGCATTCGCGGCTCGGATCCGATAACCTCCGGCCAGCTCACGCGCGAGGAGATCGCCCGCGCGCAGAAAGACCCCTCCTACCGGCTGAAGCTGGCGAGGTCGAAGGTGTACATCCCCGAGATGAGGACCAAGCGGGCGCCGAAATATACGCCGGTGTCGCGCCGCCACGACCGGCCCAACGCTATTCTTTGGCTCCTGCGCCATCATCCGGAGCTTCGCGACGCGCAGATCATGCGCCTTGTCGGCACGACCAAGACGACCATCGAATCCATCCGCGAGCGCACGCATTGGAACGCGGCCAACCTCCAGCCGCAGGACCCGGTGGCGCTGGCGCTGTGCTCTCAGGTCGACCTCGACCACGAGGTGCAGAAGGCGGCCAAGCGCGTTGAAGATGAGAAGCCCGCGGCCCCGGTGCCGGCCGGCATCACGCTGCAGCCGGCCGCCGACCAGCCCTACCTCGAAGACATCGAAGAGTGGAAATAGGCGGGCGGCAGCCGGGCAAGAATCGGGGTATGGGAAAAGCACGTCATACTCGCGCATGTGCATGGGCGCTAATATAACTGTGGTTACGCCCCTCACCCTGTCCCTCTCCCCATGGGAGAGGGCACGCTCTAACAACGGGCACAGCGGGACTCCCTCTCCCATGGGGAGAGGGCTGGGGTGAGGGGAGAGACCCCAGTTCGTTACGCGAGCCTGGAACGGGGGCGAACGATGCAAACTTATCTCGATCTTCTGCGCCTGGTACGCGAACGCGGAGTAAAGCGTAGCGACCGCACGGGCACCGGCACGCTCGGCCTGTTCGGCCACCAGATGCGCTTCGACCTTCGCGAGGGCTTCCCGCTCCTGACCACGAAGAAGCTGCATCGGAAGTCGATTATCCATGAGCTTTTGTGGTTCCTGTCCGGCGATACGAATACCGCCTATCTCAAGGCCAACGGCGTTTCGATTTGGGACGAGTGGGCGGACGAGGCTGGCAATCTGGGCCCCGTTTATGGCGCGCAATGGCGTTCCTGGCCCACGCGCGATGGCGGGACCGTCGACCAGATCGCCGGGGTCGAGCGCGCGATCAAGGCTGATCCCTATTCGCGCCGCCATATCGTGAGCGCCTGGAACCCCGCCGACCTGCCGCGCATGGCCCTGGCGCCCTGCCACTGCCTGTTCCAGTTCTACGTTGCGGAAGGCCGGCTGTCCTGCGAGCTCTACCAGCGCTCGGCCGACGTGTTCCTGGGCGTGCCGTTCAACATCGCCTCCTACGCGCTCCTCACCATGATGATGGCGCAGGTGACGAACCTTGAGCCGGGCGAGTTCGTGCACACCTTCGGCGACGTGCATCTCTATCTCAATCATATCGAGCAGGCTGACGAGCAGCTCGCCCGCGAGCCGGGGCCGCTGCCGCACATGGCGCTGAACCCGGCGGTGCGTTCGATTTTCGATTTTGCCTATGAGGATTTCACCCTGACCGGCTATAAGCCGCAGCCGGCAATCAAGGCGCCGATAGCGGTTTGACCGTTTTGGGATCTCTCAACGGGCTCAACCCCTCACCCTGTCCCTCTCCCTGTGGGAGAGGGAACGCTGCTGCACTCGCCGTGCGTCATTCAGGGGTCCCTTCTCCCATCGGGAGAAGGACAGGATGAGGGGTGATACCGCCGCGAATGGAGTGATGCCGATGGACCGCACCCGAGACGCAGATACCCCATCCCCCATAACGCTTTCGCTTATCGTGGCGGTGGCGGACAACGGCGTGATCGGCCGGGGGGGCGCGCTGCCGTGGCGGCTTGGCAGCGATCTCAGGCGGTTCCGCAAGCTCACCATGGGCCACCCGCTTATCATGGGGCGGCATACGTTCGAATCCATCGGCAAGCCGCTCGATGGGCGGGATTCAATCGTCGTGACAACGGCTGCGCCAACGGCGGAAGGCGAGGGGCTTTATTTTGCTCCCTCGCTGGAAATGGCGATGGAACTGGCCGGAGCGCGGGCCGGGGCGCGCGGCGTCTCCGAGGTCTTCGTCGTCGGCGGGGCGCGCCTTTTTGAGGAGGCGCTGCCTCTGGTACGGCGCATCTACCTTACGCGGGTGCACGGCGCCCCCGAAGGCGACGTTTACTGGAAACCGCAATTCGGCGGCGAATGGGCCGAAAAGTTGCGGGAAGAGCACCCCGCCGGCGCCAAGGATGAATTCGGAGTAACCAACCTGGTGCTGGAGCGGGCCGGCGCTTGACGCTGCCTTTTTGCCGGCTCATATGGCTCTTAACCCGGCCATCGGCTGACGCCCTTTGCCAGGAAAGATTGATTGCACACTTCGTATTGGATACGAAGTGTCAAGTCCTTGCTGTTATTGACATCCCGTTACGATCTTGATGAATAGCCCAAGAGACGGCATCGAGGCGCAAGCCGTGCCGGTTGTAAAGGAACACTGAGATGCCTTGGAGTCAGAACGGTGGCGGCTGGAAAGGCGGAGCGGGAGGACCCTGGGGCCAAGGGTCCGGCAGCGGCGGCCCGCCCCCCGATCTTGAAGAGATTTTACGGCGCAGCCAGGACAAGCTCCGGCAAGCGGTGCCGGGGGGCTTTGGCTTTTTCGGATCGTTCCTGATCCTCTTGGTTCTGGCCGCGGGCGTTGCCTATTTCGGCTTCACCGTGCGCGTCAATCCGGACGAGCGCGCGGTGGTGCAGCGGTTCGGCAAGTTCGACCGCGAGCTTTCGAACGGCATAAACTTCCGCTGGCCGTACCCTGTCGAGGAAGTCACGGTCATTCCATACACGCGCCAAAACCGGGTCGAGGTTGGCTTCAGCACGGGGCCTACCGGTCCTTACGGATCGATACGCAACCCGAACAAGCCCGAGGAATCCCTGATGCTGACCGGCGACGAAAACATCGTCGACGTCAACTTCAACGTGTTCTGGAATGTAAAAGATGCTTCGGCCTATTTGTTCAACGTGCGCAATCCAGGCAACAATCCGGACGCCAATGCCAATGTGAAGGCGGTCTCGGAGAGTTCGATGCGCGAGGTCATAGGCCAGAACGACATTCAGCCCATCCTGACGAAAAGCCGCCAGGAAATCGAAGAAGTCCGTGAAAGCGCTGATACAGCGGACACTCGACAGCTACAATTCCGGCGTTCAAATTACCCAGGTCAATCTACAAAAGGTCGATCCCCCCGCGGACGTGATCGCGGCCTTCCGCGACGTGCAGGCCGCCCGCGCGGACCAGGAACGCGCCCGCAACGAGGCTGAAACTTACGCCAACCGGGTGATCCCCGAGGCTCGCGGTCAAGCGCAGCAAATCCTGCAGGATGCCCAAGGCTATCGCGAGCAGACCATCGCGGAATCCAAGGGCCGGACGGCGCGCTTCTTGAAAGTATATGAGGAATACCAAAAAGCGCCCGACGTGACGCGCCGGCGCATGTATCTGGAGACGATGGAGCGCGTGCTGGGCGGGATGGACAAAATCATCCTGGACGAAAAAGCCAATGCCTCGGGCGTGGTTCCCTATCTGCCGCTGGGCGATCTTCACAACTCAGGTCAAGCGGGAGGCCAGCGATGAGAGCCGTGCTGATGGGTTTCTTACTGATCGTAGCCGCCGTTGGCGCCGGGGCGGTTTTCTTCTCGGCGTTTATCGTCGATCAAACGCATAGGGCGATCGTTCTGCAGTTCGGCGAGCCGGTGCGCGTTGTTCAGGGTGGCCAGCCGGTGCTGGTGATAAGCGAGCCTGGGCTTTACTGGCGCTGGCCCTTTGTGCAAGCGGTCGTTCAGTTCGACAAGCGCATTCTCGATCTGGAAACCGACGAGCAGGAGGTCATCGCCTCCGACCAGAAGCGGCTGGTGGTCGATGCCTTCGCCCGCTACCGCATCGTCGACCCTCTGGCGTTCTACCGGGCGTTCCGCTCCGAGGAGGGCGCACGTCCGCGCCTCACCGCAATCGTCGATTCGACGATCCGCACCGTTCTTGGCCGGGCCGCGTTCATCGACGTGATCCGCAACAGACGGTCGGAGCTGATGAAGCAGACCAAAGCGCTGGTCAACGACGAGATGCAGAATTTCGGCGTCGAGATGGTGGATGTGCGCATCAGGCGCGCGGACCTTCCGGAGGCGAACAGCCAAGCCATCTACAAGCGCATGCGGACCGAGCGCGAGCGCGAGGCAGCCGAGCTTCGCGCGCAAGGCAGCGAGCAATCGCAGCGCATCAAGTCCACCGCGAACAAGGATGTCACCGTGCTTCAGGCGAACGCAAACCGGGAGTCGGAGCAGATACGCGGCGACGGCGACGAAGAGCGCAACCGCATCTATGCGGAGGCATTCAGCAAGGACAAGGACTTCTTCGCCTTCTACAGGTCGATGCAAGCCTATGACGAGGCGCTGAAGGGCTCGCATACGCGGATTGTGCTGTCTCCCTCGTCGGAGTTTTTCCGCTACTTCAACGGACCGTCGGGAAATGCGGCGGCAAAGGGCGGCACCGGTGCGGCAGGAGCCGAGGCGGGCCATTAGCGCCCAACGCCGGTGAGGGGGTGTGCCTTAGACATAGGGCGTTACCCCTCACCCTGTCCCTCTCCCTATGGGAGAGGGGACGCCCTAACAACGGGCACAGCCGGACTCCCTCTCCCATGGGGAGAGGGCGGAGGTGAGGGGTAATGCGCCCTGTGCAGCGCACAGATCCCGGGCGCGCGCACCGCTTCTGCCCGGCATTTTTACATCGCCTCGAACGAAATTGGTCTCCTAATAGCGTTCCTTAACCCCAGTTTCGTTCAATTCAGGTAAGGTGAATATTGCGCGGAGCGCAATTAGACCTCACTTTATAACGCAGCGCTGCGTTACGGTTCGTGCGTGCGCGGCATCGTACCATGTTTTTGGCTGAGGCCTCATGACGGTTCAAAGCAGCCGCCTGCTGTTACTAGGCGCAGGCTTTCTTGCACTAAGCTCCTTCGCGGGGAGCACGCCTTCCGCGGGGCTAGAGGCGGACGCCAACCGGTCGTTTGCCGATGTGGCGAACCGCGTCCGTACCTCTGTCGTCACCGTGGCGGCCGCGGTTGTCGATAGGCATGCGCTTGCCATGAAAGGCAAGAAGGGCGGCGGGGAAGGCCAAAGCAGCGAGCGCGACTCGCAAGACGATTTCAGCCCAGCGCGGCCGAAGCCGAGGCCCGGTGAGCCGCCCCGGCAGTTCACCTCCATCGGCTCGGGTTTCGTCATCGATTCAAGCGGCCTGGTTGTCACCAACAACCACGTCATCGAAGGCGGCAACGTCATCTACGTTATTCTGGCGGATGGCACCGAGCTGAAGGTCGACAAGGTCCTCGGCCGCGATTCCAAGTCGGACATCACAGTGCTGAAGGTGACGCCCAAGACGCCGGCGCAGCTTCGCCCCGTATCGTTCGGAGACTCGTCGCGGACGAGGGTCGGCGACTGGGTTCTGGCAATCGGCAATCCGTTTGGGCTGGACGGCACCGTGACCGCCGGCATCCTTTCGGGCCGCGGCCGCGATATCAATGCCGGCCCCTATGACGATTTCCTGCAAACCGACGCCGCCATCAATCGCGGCAATTCCGGCGGCCCGCTCTTCAACGCCGATGGCGAGGTGATCGGCATCAACACCGCGATTTTCTCGCCCTCCGGCGGAAGCATCGGCCTCGGCTTCGCTATACCGTCGAACACGGCGCGGCATATCGTCGATCAACTCGAACGCTATGGCGAGACGCGCTGGGGCTGGATCGGTGTACGGCTGCAAACGCCAAGCGACGATTGGGCCGCCGGGCAGCATCTGGCGAACGCGGAAGGCGCTCTCATCGCCCGCATCGATAAAGGCGGACCCGCGGACACCGCGGGCCTGGAGGAGGGCGACCTCGTCCTTTCCTTTGGCGGCCATTCCATCAAGCACGCGCGCCAGCTGCCGCGCTACATCGCGCAAGCGGCGATTGGCGAGGACGCGGAGGCCATTATCCTGCGTGGAGGCGAGCGCAGGAGCGTGAAAATCAAGGTCGGAGAGCTTGAAAACCTCACGCCGGAGCTTTCGAGCGCGCCGCCCAAGCCGAAGCGCCAGAAGTTCGGCAAGATCGGCTTCGAAGCGCCAGCCGGCCATGGCCGGACCCAGCTTGCCGCCGGCGGGCTGCGGCGTGCCGGCGATGAATGAGGCTTTGCTCCGTTCCCGTTATCCCGTGCGCGGTGTGAGCTGCTAGGCGATGCGGGCCTCTTTCGTCATCCAGAAACTCGATTCGCTTGCATTCGAGAAGGCCCCCTCACCCCTGCCCCTCTCCCGCGAGAGGAGAGGGGTATGTGCCGTCTCCCAAGCGCAGAGGATAATTCAGGGGTCCCTTCTCCCCTTGCGGGAGAAGGACAGGATGAGGAGTAAGCCGCACGCTGTGCGCGTTGGTGCATGTTTCCCATGGCTGGGCGAAGACGCTGAGGCAATAACTTTGGAATGGAAAAATACATCAAGCTAGCGGCAAAGGCGCCAATCTATTTTTACCGCTATGCGATTTCGCCGCTGATCGGGCCGCGCTGCAGGCACCTGCCCACATGCTCGCAATACGCGCTCGACGCCATCGATCTGAACGGCGTTTGGATCGGCGGGTGGCTCGCCACTTGGCGAATTCTGCGCTGTAATCCCTGGGGCTCGCACGGCTTCGACCCCGCGCCGGACCTGAGAACTTCGCGAATTCCGTTTTGGGCGCCCTGGCGCGCCCTGCGATACCGGCGCGGCATTTTACGTTAGAGCCAGCTTTTGATGGAACGCCGTTTCAATTCCGGAATGCAACAAGCGGGCATAAACGGCATGGCAGAGCGAGAGGTGGATAAGGCAGGCGGGGTCAAGGGCTAGCCGCCGGAGGCGGTGGGAGCATAGCGAGCACCCTTGAGGCCGCCTGCCTTATCCACCTCTCGCTCTGCCATGCCGTTTATGCCGGTGGTCAGGTGAAGACTATCCTCGCGTGGGACTACCACATCTCACCGGGGACACATGCCCAAAGGCCATCATCACCTGACCTATGACAAACGCTGCCAGATTTACGCGCTCTTGAAAAGCGGCTGCACCAAAGCCGGGGTTGCGCGGCAGATCGGCGTGCACCGTTCGACAATCACAAACGAGATCAAACGCAATACTGGCCGCAAGGGGTATCGCTACAAACAAGCACAGGAGAAAGCATCCGCCAGGCGTACCGCCGCATCGAGCGTGCCGCGTAAGATGACGCCAAGCCTCATCCGCGAGATCGAGGGGACACTGACGCAGGAACAATGGAGCCCCGAGCAAATCAGCGGCTGGCTGAAGAAAGAAGAACGGCAGTTTGTCAGCCCCGAACGCATCTACCAGCACATCTGGAAGGACAAGCGAAACGGGGGAAGTCTTTGGCGCTACCTACGCCACAACGGCAAGAAGTACAACAAGCGCAAAGGCAAGAACTCTGGGCGCGGCCTGATCCCTGGCCGCGTGGACATCTCTGAACGCCCCGCCATCGCCCAGGAAAAAAGCCGCATCGGCGATTGGGAGGGCGATACCGTCATCGGCCGGGGCCAAAAGGGCGCGATCCTCACCCATGTGGACCGCAAATCCAAATACACAAAGCTCGCCATCCTGCCGGACAAAAGCTCAGCCTCTGTCCGAAGCGCCTGCGATGCTTCACTTCTTCCCATAGCTCACAAAATCGAGACCATCACCTACGACAACGGCAAGGAATTTGCCGGGCACGCCAGCATCGCAGCAAGCCTGGAAGCTCAAATCTACTTCGCCAAGCCTTATCATTCCTGGGAACGGGGACTGAACGAACACACCAACGGCCTCCTGCGTCAGTACTTCCCAAAAGGCTCGGACTTCTCTACCCTCACTCCCGCCGAGGTCCAACGGGTCGAGGACAAACTCAACTCCCGTCCCAGAAAGGCGCTCGGCTACAAAACACCCAGCGAGGTGTTCTTCGCCGCCGCTTGAAGACGTTGTTGCGGTTCGGGGGTGAAGGGGCGGAATCAAAAGCTGGCTCTAACTTTTTGTTTTGCCGTGCGCCTTTCCGGAAAACCGCTTCACACTTTTCCGGACGCACTTTAGCCGCGCTCTTGCCGGCGCGCACCAAAAAGCTACCTAGCGCTAGCTTAAGCGTATGATATATAATGCAAAAATATACATCGCTCTTCATGTGCCGTTCAGGGGGGTTGTGATTTCATGAAGGTTGAAGAGGGGCTTCAGCTCTCAAGAGAGGCGCCCCATCCGCCAACAATGAGGAACAGCACATGCGTACAATTGGCCTGGCAGTCATATTTCTGCTTGCGTCCGCGTTCGGCGCCTTAGCCGCCGAAGCTGGCGCTCCGGACGCTGGAACCGCACCCGGCGCCCACCAAACGATGCAACATAAGACGATGCATCACGGAACGGCCCGGCACCGCCAGACCGCGGCTTACCGGCACGGCCATTATAGGACCGGCTATTACATCGGCGGCCGGTACCACCGGCACGGCCATTATGGAAAGTCCGCGTACCTATACGGCCACCGCTATCATAGAGGCTATGCAACCGCGGCGTACCGCGGACATGGCAGAACCGCGATGATGCATGGCCATGGCAAGACCGCGATGCACCACCCCGCCGGCACCCGCAAGGCGTCGAAGACTCCTATGAAGGGCACGCAGAACAAGGGCAAGACTTCTACCTACTAAGCTGTGGATACCCGTAATGGCTGCGGCCGGACCCGCATTCGCGGGCCGGGCCGCTCCTTGACATTCGGGGCCTCGGGAGACAATAGAGGTCATGACAACTTACCCGCGTGTGTAGGCGGGAGTGAGAGGAACCATGATCGCTTTGACTTTCCCCGACGGCTCTGTCCGCAATTACAAACCCGGCATCACTGGCGCTGAACTTGCCGCTTCGATCTCGAAGTCGCTTGCCAAGAAGGCCGTTGCCATTAGCCTCGACGGCGCGCTGGCCGACCTCAGCGAACCCATTAACGCCGATGCGCGCGTCAAGATCGTCACCCGCGACGACGCGGAAGCGCTGGAGTTGATCCGCCACGACGCGGCACATGTGATGGCCGAGGCGGTGCAAGCGCTCTATCCCGGCACCCAGGTCACGATTGGCCCGGTGATCGAGAACGGCTTCTATTACGATTTCTATCGCGAAGAGAGCTTCAGCCCCGAGGATCTCGCCAAGATCGAGGAGAAGATGCGCGCCATCGTGGCCGCGGATAAGCCCTTCACCAAGGAGGTCTGGTCGCGCGGCAAGGCGCAGGATTTCTTCGCGGCCAAGGGCGAAGGCTTCAAGGTCGAACTCATCGATGCGATCCCCGAGGGCGACGACCTAAAGGTTTACCGCCAAGGCGAATGGCTCGATCTCTGCCGCGGTCCGCACCTGCCCTCGACGGGCAAGATCGGCACCGCGTTCAAGCTCATGCGCCTGGCCGGCTCTTACTGGCGCGGCGATTCCAACCGCGAGCAGCTGCAGCGCATCTACGGCACCGCCTGGACCACGAAAGAGCAGCTCGACGCTCATCTTCTGCAGCTTGAAGAGGCCGAAAAGCGCGACCACCGCCGCCTGGGCCGCGAGATGGACCTGTTCCACTTGCAGGAAGAGGCGCCGGGCTCGGTGTTCTGGCATCCCAAGGGCTGGACGCTGTTCCGGGCGCTCATCGACTATATGCGCCGCCGGCAGGAAGCCAACGGCTATGTCGAGGTGAACTCGCCCGACATGATGGAGCGCAAGCTTTGGGAGCAGTCGGGCCACTGGGAGAAGTTCGGCGAGAACATGTTCGTCACGGTAACCCCGGACGAGCGCGTTTTCTGCTGCAAGCCGATGAACTGCCCCGGCCATATCCAGATTTTCAAGAATGGCCTGAAGAGCTATCGCGACCTGCCGCGCAGGATCGCCGAGTTCGGCAAGGTGCACCGCTACGAGCCCAGCGGCGCGTTGCACGGCATCATGCGCGTGCGGCACTTCACGCAGGACGACGCGCACATCTTCTGCACCCAGGACCAGATGATCGATGAGTGCATCCAGATGCACAACATGATCCTGTCCATCTATCGCGACTTCGGCTTCGAGGATGTGCTGATAAAGCTTTCCACCCGGCCGGAAAAGCGGGTTGGCTCGGATGAAGTCTGGGATTTGTCCGAGGCCGCGTTAAGGGCGGCGCTGGAAAAAACCGGCCTGCCTTATATCGTAAGTCCGGGCGAGGGCGCATTCTATGGGCCAAAGCTCGAATATACGCTGCGCGACGCCATCGGGCGCGAGTGGCAGTGCGGAACCATCCAGCTCGACTTCAACCTGCCTGTGCGCCTCGGCGCGTTCTATATCGGCGAGGATGGCGCCAAGCATCCGCCGGTAATGATCCACCGGGCGATGTTCGGCAGCATCGAGCGCTTTGTCGGCATCTTGATCGAGAACTACGCCGGGCACCTGCCGTTGTGGCTGTCTCCGGTTCAGGTCATGGTGGCGACCATCGTGTCGGATGCCGATAAGTATGCCGGAAAAGTGCTTGCCGCGTGCGAGAAGGCGGGCCTGCGCGCGGACGTGGACTTGCGGAACGAGAAGATCAACTACAAGGTCCGCGAGCACAGCCTGGCCAAGGTCCCGGTTATGCTGGTCGTGGGCAAGCGCGAAGGCGGGGAGAATACGGTGTCCATCCGCAGGCTCGGCAGCCAGGCGCAGGAGACGCTGCCGCTGGCCGAGGCAATCCGCCGGATCTCGGCCGAGGCCGTGCCGCCGGATCTGGCGCCAAAGACGCCAACCCATCACAACGGGGCGTAGGGGAGGCATAAGGGACCGGGCGATTGCTTTCGCAAAAGACCCCCTCACCCCAGCCCTCTCCCCAAGGGGAGAGGGAGTCCGCTCGCAGCCGTTGAGAAGGCGTCCCTTCTCCCCGTCCGCACCCGCTTGCGGGTGCGGCAGCAAAGGATGCCCGGCTCGCCAAAGCGAGCTGGCGCGGAGAAGGACAGGATGAGGGGGGACTTCGCCAGGCACTCAGCCGGGCGGGGCATCACTCGCGGATGGATTAAAAAACGGTTCGGCTTGCTAAGGCGCGCGGCATGGTTAATACCGGCATGGTAAACGCGGAATCCTAATATTTTTCGCCCGCCACTTTTTGCGAATCTTTGGCCGTTTTCGGTCGAATTCTGCGATTCCAAAATCCCGTTAAATATAGGCGCGGATCGCGGATTAACCGTACTTGCGATCTTCGAGCCTATGGCGTTGCTCAATTTTCTTGTGTCGAGACAATGACTTGTAAGGTCGAGCTTCGGGTTTAATGGGTTCTTAAAGGACTTATGCTAAATTGGAGCAATATCGAAAGACCGGCTGGAACCGGGAAAATGCGTGCCAGATGCGTTAACAGACGGTGAAATCCGGGGGCTTATGCGGAAACTGTACCTGTTAATTTTGGGGAACTGGAACCCGGTGCCCGGCGGCCAGGCAAGACCCGGTAGCGCTTATAATAAGTTGGGCACCGCCGCCTGCCCGGCCAAAGCGGAATTGCAGGGTTGCGCTTTGCCCCGCCATTCTTTCCTTGAAGTCCGCCACGGATGGGGCATAAACCCCCAATCCTCCCGCTTAGGTTTTCTCCCATGAAAGAAGTCGTCTCCGAACTCGAACGCCGCCGGTCCGACGCCCGCCTTGGCGGAGGCATCAAGCGCATCGATGCCCAGCACAAGCGCGGCAAGCTCACGGCCCGCGAGCGCCTCCAGCTGCTCCTCGACGACGGATCGTTCGAGGAGTTCGACATGTTCGTCGAGCATCGCTGCATCGATTTCGGCATGGAGGAAAGCAAGATCCCGGGCGATGGCGTGGTCACGGGCTGGGGCACGATCAACGGCCGCGTCGTCTACGTATTCGCCAAGGATTTCACGGTGTTCGGCGGTTCGCTCTCCGAAGCGCACGCGCAGAAGATCACCAAGGTGCAGGATATGGCGCTCAAGAACCGCGCGCCGATCATTGGCCTGTTCGATGCCGGCGGCGCGCGCATCCAGGAAGGCGTGGCGGCACTTGGCGGCTATGGCGAGGTGTTCCGGCGCAACGTGGTGGCGAGCGGGGTGATCCCGCAGATTTCCGTCATCATGGGTCCCTGCGCCGGCGGCGACGTCTATTCGCCGGCCATGACCGATTTCATCTTCATGGTGCGCGATACCTCCTACATGTTCGTGACCGGGCCTGACGTGGTGAAAACGGTGACGAATGAGGAGGTTACGGCCGAGGAGCTAGGCGGCGCCAGCGTGCACACCACCCGCTCTTCCATCGCAGACCGCGCCTTCGACAACGACGTGGAGTGTCTGCTGCAGATTCGCCGGCTCATGGATTTCCTGCCGGAAAACAACATGGAGCCGGTGCCGCACCTGCCGACCAAGGACGATATCCACCGGGTCGAGATGTCGCTCGACACGCTGGTCCCGGACAATCCGAACAAGCCCTACGATATGAAGGAGCTGATCCTGAAGGTCGTGGACGAGGGCGATTTCTTCGAGATCCAGGGGGCTTACGCCAAGAACATCATAACGGGCTTCGCGCGGCTCGGCGGCTCGTCGGTTGGCATTATTGCAAACCAGCCCATGGTTTTGGCCGGTGTGCTCGACAGCGACGCAAGCCGGAAATCCGCACGCTTCGTGCGCTTCTGCGACTGTTACAACATTCCGCTCGTGACCTTCGTGGACGTGCCGGGCTTCCTGCCGGGCACCGCGCAGGAATATGGCGGCCTCATCAAGCACGGCGCCAAGCTGCTGTTCGCCTATGCGCAGGCGACGGTGCCCAAGGTGACGGTCATCACGCGCAAGGCCTATGGCGGCGCCTACGACGTTATGAGTTCGAAGCATATCGGCGGTGACATCAACTACGCCTGGCCTACGGCCGAGATCGCCGTGATGGGCGCAAAAGGCGCGGTTGAGGTCCTTTACCGCGCCGAGCTTGGCGACAAGGAGAAGATCGCCGGCCGCATCAAGGACTATCAGGACCGGTTCGGCAACCCATTCATCGCGGCCGAGCGCGGCTATATCGACGAGGTCATCGCGCCATACAACACGCGCTACCGCGTGACCCGCGCGCTGAACATGCTGCGCAATAAGCAGGAAGAAGTGCCGTGGAAAAAGCACGATAACATCCCGCTTTGAGGGGGGCTGTCGCATCGCAGCGCCCTGTTCAGGCGTCCCCTACGGGCTGGCAGCTCAAGAAGTTCACGTAAGCGCACCGTTTTCAGCCGCCCAGAAGCCGGACCTCGACACTGGGCAGGGCTTGCGCGGCGGCGGCGAGGCGCTTGTCCGCCGTCACCAGCGGCGCGCTCTCGCGCCGCGCCAGCGCGAGGTAGAAGCAATCGTAGACCGGATGCTGGATTGAGAGTGAGAGCTGAAAAGCGGCCGGGAGCAGCTCTTGCAGAGAAACGATGCGAGCGAATGCTGAAGGTGCCTGTGCGAGCATAGCTCCCGCAGTCTCCGCAGCAAGTTGGTTCACACGCACATATTTCCAAAACGCGCTGGCGATCTCAGCCAGGACGAGTTCCGGCGCGATCAGCTCCACGGACGGCCCGCCCAGCGCACGGGCCGCTTCCCAACTGTCCTGCTTGACGAACCATTTCACCGCTACGCTTGCATCCACGACGAGCATTAGCGGCTATCCCGGTCTTGCCTGATAATGTCCGTTGCATCCAGGCTGACATAACCCGTGGCTTCGCGAAGACGATCTATCTCCGCCCAAACCTCCTCCTTGGATGGTTTTGCAACGCCGGTCAGAATATCGCGAACGCTTTGCTCCAAGGACTTATTGGCCTTGATTGCACGCGCCTTCAGCTGTTCGATCACACTGTCGTCGAGATTACGCACAAGGATTTGTCCCATCGCCTCCGTCCTATGCTATCGTTATGATAGCGTAGGAATGCCGGTAAGGTCAAATGTGGCTTCAGGGCACCTGGATGCCCTGGGCCACATGCTCGGGCCGGAAGCGGAGGTCCACCGCGCTGCCAATGCGGAGCTACCAGCCGGCGGACGGCGCTAATGCTCGCTGACGCTTAGCTCCAGCCCCTCAAGGAGCAGGGCCCGGGCCGCGACGGTTTGCAGCCGGCAATATTCCGCGGCGCCCAAAGCCGCAGCGGGATCGACCTTATCGAAAACCGGACAAAACTCATCGGCCGGGCCCCATGTCTTTTGGGCCTTCCAGACGATGAAACTTATATCGGCATCCGCGCGCTTGATCGCCGTCAAGGATTTATCCAGGCGGGCGGCCCAAACCTTCAATTCCTGGGCGGCGCATTCCTTAGCCTTATCGGCCGCATTGTCTTTGCCCGCGACCGAATTGATGCAGGGGTCTGCTAGCACCCCCACGCAGCGGCCCGGATATAGGCCGGCAAACCGCGCGGCCGCGACGCATTCATGGATTTTTTTATTGCCGTCCGTAACCGGTTGCGCCGCCGTGGAATTGAAGCTCACGGCAACGCATAGGCATAGGAGCAGCAGTGTCAGCCGGCACTTTTCCGTCACATCGGTCTTCCGCAGGAAAGGCTCTCTAAGTACCCGGCAGCAAAGCGCGGCACGCTGCCGTTACAACCATGGATATACCCGGCGCGCGCTGCCTATGCACGCACAAAGAAACAGTTTATGTGAATTTTATAAAAAGTGTTGTAAATCGGCACCGGCCCAGCGAGATGCGCCGCAACGCTTTTCGATTTCTCTGTCATCGCGCGGCTGCCTCGGCCGCCTTGGCGATCCATGATTATGCCAACCTGGATTGCGCCGGTTCGCTCGCATTGACGGTTGCACCGCCGCTAGGATCGCGGTGCGACGGGGGGAAGTGCATCTTCGAGGCCGATGCCGTCGAGCGACGCGTCGCCCAGAAGGTGCCCGCCCTTGTCGCGCTTGGCGGCCAGATATTTCGCGTTATGGGCCGTAGCCCTCGCGAGCACACGATGAGTCGAGACCACCTCAAGGCCCGCCTCGCGCAGGGCCGCGACCTTGCGCGGGTTGTTGGTCATCAGCCGCACCGAGGTGAAGCCGAGTTGCCTCAGCATCTCCCCGGCAAAATCGAAGCGGCGCTGATCCTGGCCGAAGCCCAGCATCTCGTCGGCGTCGTAGGTGTCGAAGCCTTCCTCTTGCAGGCAGTAGGCGCGGATCTTGTTGGCGAGGCCGTTGCCGCGCCCCTCCTGATCGAGATAGAGCACGATGCCCCCGCCTTGCTCGCTCATGGCCCTCACGGTGCCGCGCAATTGATCGCCGCAATCGCATTTGAGGCTGCCGAAGAGATCGCCGGTCAGGCAGGCGGAGTGGATGCGCGCCAGAACTGGGTGCTTGGGCGAAGGGTTGCCGACGATGATGGCGATCTGATCGCGGAAGCCGTCGCCGCCACGAAACACGACGAACTCGCAAGTGCCCGCGCCTTCCAGAGGAACGCGGGTGCGCGCGACGATCTTAAGCGACCTCGCCTCCCTGTCGCGAAAGGCGATAATGTCCTGCGCATCCGCCGAGAGAATCGGGGCGCGCTCAAGATCGGCGGCGCTGGCATCGGCGACGGCCACGGCTGGCAGCAGCAGCGAAAGATTGGCGAGTGCCAGGGCCGCAAGCTCCGCGCGGCTGGGCGCGGCGAACACGGGACGGTAGGGGCCGGTCCCGTTGGCTGCGCCATTGTGGCGGTGGCCGATATATCCTTCGATTGCTTCAAGCGTGATGGGATGCAAATGCACGGCGGCGGGCGCCTCATTCCATCCGGCTGAGGTTTTCGCCTTTTCGCCTGGGATAATAAGCCGCGCGTTGCGCCCCGCTCCTTGCAGGAAATCGATCTGCCTTTGGGTCAGCCCCTCGGCGGGAAAGGCAAGAATGAGCAGTTCCCCGGCCCTAATCGCCACCGGCCGTGCGGCGCGGAACTCCGATAAAGCGCGCTCCACGGCGACCTGACTGGCATCTCCGAAACAATTCAAGGGCATCTCACTCCCAAGGCCTCTCCTGGCGGAAACCTTCTGGGGAAAGCTCCGCGGCGGATGCAGACTATACAGCCGCCATCATATAAGCGCGATAGGGCTGAGGTGGAACGCATTTTGCGCGCATTGCAGCCTGCCATCCGGCTCAGTTGAGCGCTAAGGTAGCGCTATTCAAGGCGAATTGGGAGAGGACATATGATTTCAGCGCCGATATTACGCCGCCGCAGCGTTCTGGGCCTTGCGGCCGGGGCGATGCTGCCCGCGTTGACGCCCGCGCGCGCCGCCAGTCCTGCTTGTGCGGGCTGGCTTACCATTTTGACCGTAGGCGGGCTCGTTGGCGCACCAAACCGGGAGCCTTTCGACCCTGAACGGGACCGGCTCTTCAACCACAATAATATAAACTTCCAAAAAGCGCGGGCTTTCAGCGCGGGCGAACTGGCAGGCTTGCCGCAAAAAACCGTTACGGCGAACAGTTACGGCCGGGACATGGCGGCGAGCGGACCCTTGCTGCATGATGTTCTGGCGGTAGCGGCCCCGGAAGCCGCGGCAAAGACGGCGCGGCTGTCCGCCCTCGACGGTTTTGCCGCTGAGATTGCGCTTTCCGATGTGGAAGGCCAGCAGTGGATCCTCGCGATGGAAGACAACGGCCAGGGTTTGGCCATCGGCGCGCTCGGCCCCCTCTATGCGATGCGCCAGCTTGGACCGGACGAAAAGAAAACGGAGGAAGAGGAGGCGAAGTGGGTCCATTCCCTCTATTACATCGAGCTGATGCCTTGACATGTTTTGTCATCCCGTGCGCATTGCAGCGTGAAACGGTGCATTGCAGATACGGGATCGTCGCGAACGCCGGCGCCCTTTAAGAACCCGGATGCAGCGCAAGCGCTGTTCCGGGATGATGAGTGTGCCGCAAGGGTTGACGCCAGCGGAGCGGAATGAGATTCCGTCCAAAGACGGGGGTGCGGCAATGACGAAATCGGTACTGGGAATTATCGGCGGCTCGGGGCTTTACGATCTGCCTGGGCTTGAGAACAAGCGGGAGGCGGCTGTTTCCTCGCCTTGGGGGCAGCCATCATCCGCCGTGCATCTTGGCGAAATCGGGGGCCTTCCCGTCGCGTTCATTCCCCGCCACGGAGGAGGTCACGTCTATTCGCCGGGCGGGATCAATTACCGGGCCAATATCGACGTGCTGAAGCGCGTTGGCGTGACCGATCTCATATCGGTCTCGGCATGCGGCAGCTTGCGGGAGGATTTGCCGCCGGGCACCTTCGTCATCGTCGATCAATTCATCGACCGCACCTTCGCCCGCGAGAAAAGCTTCTTCGGCTCGGGCTGCGTCGCGCATGTGGCGCTTGCCGATCCGGTGAGCCCTAAGCTTGCCGGTCGCGTCGAAGCGGCGGCCAAAGCTGAAGCCATCCCCCACGCGCGTGGCGGAACCTACATCGTCATGGAGGGGCCGCAATTTTCGACGCGGGCGGAATCGTTCCTCTACCGGTCGTGGGGCTGCAGCGTGATCGGCATGACGAACATGCCGGAAGCGAAGCTCGCCCGCGAGGCGGAGCTTTGCTACGCGACCGTCGCCATGGTGACGGATTTCGACTGCTGGCACGACGATCACACCGACGTAGACATCGCCGATATTCTGCGGGTGATGAAGGAGAACTCGGAAAAGGCCGGGCGGCTTATCGCGCGGCTGGCGGCGGATTTTCCGCGCGAGCACGAGCCCTGCCCGCTGGGCTCCGACCGGGCGCTGGAGCACGCGATCATCACCGCGCCCGAGGCGCGCGACCCCGCGCTCGTGGCCAAACTCGATGCCATCGCCGGCCGCGTCTTGAACCGCGGCTAAGCAGAGTTCGCAAAAGTGGCCTTCCCGGTTTTGCGAAAAAACACGGAGCGAACGTTTATCGTGAGCGACAAGCGCTCACTCTGCGAAAACAAACAAATCTAAGCGGGCATTCGTTGGGTAACCAACGCAAGTCTGCTTAGTGTTTGGGATCGGCGTTCCACACTACGGGCATTACCCCTCACCCTAGCCCTCTCCCATAGGGAGAGGGAACTTGCTCGCGAACAAGCTGAGAGGGCTGCGTACTGGCTCTGTTGGTGCCCGCCTAAGCCGCCAGATGCGTCTCTACCGCGCGCCGCACGGTGCGCATGTTGAAAGGCTTCGGGATAATCAGGTCGCGCTTCTCGCCCTGGGCGGCCACGGCCTCTGGATGCGCGGTGACGTAGATCACGTTGGCATCCATGCTCTCGCGGATGGCCTTCACCACGTCCACGCCGGTATCGCCCTTGAGCTTATAGTCGGCGAGGATGAGCTGCGGCTTGGACTGCCCGGCGATGCGAAGCGCCTCGGCGCGGTTCTTGGCCATGCCGGCTACCACGAGCCCCAGGTTCGTAACGATTTCTTGAAGCTCGTGCGCAATCAGCGCCTCGTCCTCGATGATAAGCACCGCCGCGGGCTTTTTCCGCAACGCCAGGAGCGAGAGGGAGTAGGCTTGCCTGACGCGGTTTTCGCTCGTGTCCAGGATTGAAGCGATATCGCCGTAAGGGAACCCGATTACGCCGTGCAGGACTGTCACCTGCCGCTGTTCCTCGGAGAGGCGCAAAAGCCGGGCGTGCAGGCCGCTCGCGACCGCCGCGGTGACGTTGCTCTTCTTCACGCAGATATGCGCGGCTTCGTTAACTTTCCTATAAAGGTCGAGGCGGGAAATGGAGCGTCCGGAGACCGATCTAACGTCCGATACGAGTGTGTTGAGCGCGCTCTCCACGGCACAGTCGCTGAGCGAGCGGTTGCCGAGAAGGCAAAATGCATAGCGCCGGAGGTTTCGAAGCTCGGCGAGTGCAAGGATTTCAGTCATTCTTTTGCAGTGTCCCTTAGCTCTGCTACGCGAACTAGATACAAATGTGCTTCTCGCCGGAGAAGGAGGAGCTCAACCCTACAGGAGATAGTGGTGGTGGAAAAGAGGAAACGCAATTAGAGCTTCCGATCCCTTGCAGCTTTCATAAAAAGCCGGAGCTTTGCGGTGTATCTCATAAACCACTGCCACCATGGGTTGAGTTGTGTTTAGCATCAAATTTCGCAGCATGTGAGTTTTCTTGCGCAGACCCCCTTAGTATCAGCTCTGTTATTGCCGAAGCAAGGGGAAGGCTATGTCTGCGCGTCTACTCTTTGAACGCAAACTGTTAAGACTGCCTTCGGGAGATCACTAAAAATTTAACTACTCATCCACAGCTTGCATTGCGGCAGCTGGGCGGCGCGCCCCCTTTCGGGGGAGATGAAAGACGCAATCTGGCCGCGAATCGATCCTCGCAGGCGGCTATCCTGCCTTGGCGAGCCTGTCGAACTCCAAAAGCTCGCGCATGAGCCCCTCCAAAGAGGATATCGGAAGCATGTTCGGCCCGTCGGAGGGGGCACTGTCCGGGTCTTGGTGCGTTTCGATGAAGAGTGCGGCAACGCCGACGGCAACTGCCGCACGCGCGAGCACCGGCACGAACCGCCGTTCGCCGCCGCTTGCGGTCCCGCGCCCGCCAGGCTGCTGCACGGAGTGGGTTGCGTCGAACACCACGGGGCAGCCGGTCTCGGCGAGGATGGGCAGCGCGCGCATATCGGTCACAAGTGTGTTATAGCCGAAGCTCACCCCGCGCTCGGTAACGAGCACATTCGAATTGCCCGCCGACAGAACCTTCGCCACAACGTTCTTCATGTCCCAGGGGGCGAGGAACTGGCCCTTTTTGATCTTCACCACCCGGCCCGTCTCTGCCGCCGCGATGAGAAGATCGGTCTGGCGGCACAGGAAGGCCGGTATCTGCAACACGTCCACGGCCTCGGCGACGGCTGCACATTGGGATGCCTCGTGAACGTCGGTCACGACGGGCAGGCCGAACGTCTCGCGGATTTCGGCGAAGATGGGCAGCGCGGCTTTGAGGCCGATCCCGCGCGCGGCGCCGGCACTGGTGCGGTTCGCCTTGTCGAAGGAGGTCTTGTAGACGATGCCGATGCGGAGCTTATCCGCGATCTCCTTCAGCGCCGACGCCATTTCAAGCGCATGCATCCGGCTTTCGAGCTGGCATGGCCCGGCAAACAGGGCGAGCTGCAGCTGGTTGGAGACGCTTACACTGCCGATCTTGACCACTGGGTTCGGAGACGGCGCGGAATGCTGATGAGTCATGGGTTAGCCTTCGAGACGCGGGCGGGTGGGCATCTTTACTGCCCACTATCGCAGAAGTGTGAGCCATAGCCATGGCGCATTACCCCTCGCCCCCCAGCCCTCTCCCAATGGGAGAGGGAGTCCGGCTGTGCCCGTTGTTCGAGGGGTAATGCGCGTTTTGCGGATCACCGATCCCGCTACTAGCACGGCAAGGCCGACATGGCCAATAGGGCGTCTGCCGGCATACCGCTCTCAGGCGCGCTCGCTTAGATGAGCGTGGTCGTTATAGGTCAAAACCCGCCAGCCCGGCTCTTCGCCCGCCCCGTGATACCGCATCGCGGTGAGGGCGGTGTTCTCCATGGCCGCGAGGTGCTGGAACCGCCTGAACGCCTCCCCGCCGAGCATATCGCCGAGCAGGGCGCGAGCCACCATCGTCCGCAAGAAGTAGCCATGGGTCACCACGGCGATGGAAGCCTCGCCGCGCGCTTGCAGATAGGCCAGAGCCGCATCCGCGCGAGCGATCAAATCGTCGTAATTCTCGCCGCCCTGGACGCGCATGCCGGGCGTGTACAGGCTTCTATTCCATTCCCTCCAGATCGCGTGCGCGGCTTCGTCAGCGACGGGCTTGCCGTTTATGCAGGGAGGCTTCATGCGCTCGACGAACAGGCCGGAGTATTCCGGCGTCAGGCCCGCCGCTGGCGCGATGACCGCGGCGGTTTCCTTCGCTCGCTGGTAGGGGCTCGATAGGAGCGCCTGCACCGCGAGCTTGGCAATGCGCTTGGCGATACAGGCTGCTTGCCCACGCCCGGTCGGGCTCAAGGGCGATTCCGGAGGCTGAAAGATTGCCGCCGCGTTGCCAAGGCTCTGTCCATGGCGGACAAAATAAACGATCTTATCCATTTCCTCGCCCGGTTGCCGGAGTGTTCCGCGGGGAACTTGGCATATCTTAGCGCGCGCACGGCGCTCCCGGAAACCTGACAGAGCATCGTGCGCCTATTAGGGCGCGGCCCGATCGCGCCGCCGCACCCGCCGCTCTAAACGAGCCGGCTTTGGTGGACCGCCGCGCCGATGAAGGAAGCGAACAGCGGATGCGGCTCGAACGGCCTCGATTTCAGCTCGGGGTGGAACTGCACGCCCACGAACCACGGATGGCTGGGTATCTCGATGATTTCCGGCAGCTTTTTGTCGGGCGACATGCCTGAGAAACGCAAGCCCGCCGCCTCCAGGCGCTCGCGGTAATTGATATTCACCTCGTAGCGGTGGCGGTGGCGCTCGCTGATGCTGGTGCGGCCATAAATCCCGGCGACCTGGCTGCCTTCGGCCAGCACGGCCTCATAGGCCCCGAGCCGCATGGTGCCGCCTTTCTCGCTCTGCGCGTCGCGGTGAACCGATGCGGCGCCGCTCATCCATTCCGTCATCAGGCCCACAACGGGTTCGGCCGCGGGGCCGAACTCGGTCGAGTTGGCGCCCTTGATGCCGGCCACGTGGCGCGCTACCTCGATCACGGCGAGTTGCATGCCGAAACAGATGCCCAAATAGGGAACCTTGCGCGTGCGGGCATAGCGCGCGGCCTCGATCTTGCCCTCAGCCCCTCGCTCGCCGAAGCCGCCCGGCACGATGATGCCGTGGATGTTTTCCAGATGTGCGCTCGGATCGCCTTTCTCGAACAGCTCGGCGTCGAGCCAGTTGATGTTCACGCGCACGCCCTGGCTGATGCCGCCATGGGCCAGCGCCTCCATCAGCGACTTGTAGGCGTCCTTGAGGTTTGTGTATTTGCCGACGATGGCGACGGAAACCTCGCCGTCCGGGTGGGCGATGCGGTGCGAGATTTGGCGCCAGACATCGAGGGCTGGCGGTGGCGCATCGTGGATGCCGAAGGCGGCCAGCACCTCGCGGTCGAGCCCTTCGGCGTGGTAGGCGAGGGGCACATCGTAGATGTTCGCCACGTCGAGCGCCTGGATCACCGCGCTTTCGCGCACGTTACAGAACAGCGCGATCTTGGCCCGCTCGCTTTTCGGAACCTGCGTCTCCGAGCGGCACAGGAGGATGTCCGGCTGGATGCCGATGGAGCGCAGCTCCTTGACCGAATGCTGGGTCGGCTTGGTCTTAAGCTCGCCCGCCGCCTTGATGTAGGGCAGCAAGGTCAGGTGGATGAAGACCGCATGGCCGCGCGGCAATTCGTTGCCCAGCTGGCGGATGGCCTCGAAAAACGGCAGCCCCTCTATGTCGCCGACGGTTCCGCCGATTTCGACCAGGACGAAATCCGTGCCTTCGTTGCCGCTGAGAACGAATTCCTTGATGGCGTTGGTGACGTGCGGCACCACCTGCACCGTGCCGCCAAGATAGTCGCCGCGCCGCTCGGCCGAGAGCACGTTCTGATAGATGCGGCCCGTGGTGATGTTGTCGTCCCGCCTGGCCGAAACGCCGGTGAAGCGTTCGTAATGGCCGAGATCGAGATCGGTCTCGGCGCCGTCGTCGGTTACGAACACCTCCCCGTGCTGGTAGGGGCTCATCGTGCCTGGATCGACATTGAGATAAGGGTCGAGCTTGCGCAGCCTGACCGAAAAGCCCCGTGCCTTCAGCAAAGCGCCAAGCGCCGCCGATGCCAAGCCCTTGCCCAATGAGGAAACCACGCCGCCGGTAATGAAGATATATCGCGCCATGGACTCAAAACGTACTGCTTTGCGCGCCTGCGCGAAAGTAAAAGCTGACGGTTTTCAACGGCGGCATGATGCCGCCAGCTTGCTTGCGGGCGCAATCGGTTGAAGGATGAGGCATAGTCGTAGGGCATACCCCCTCACCCCAGCCCTCTCCCAATGGGAGAGGGAGTCCGGCTGTGCCCGTTGTTCGGGCGTCCCCTCTCCCAATGGGAGAGGGACAGGGTGAGGGGTAATGCGCGTTGTGTAAATTGCTGATTCCCGGGCTTCCCGCTTACTTGGATTGCGGAAGCTGCGGCTGAGCCGGAGCCGCGGGGGCGCTCGGCGCAGGCGGGGTTTGCGGTTTCTGCGTGTGGAGCTTGATGTCGGGGAGCGACTGCGGCGCGGGTTCGCCGGGGGCGGAAACGGGAACGCTCTGCGCCGGCACGCCGACTGCGGACGTTGGCGCTTGCCGGTGGCCGCCAACAATGCCAAGCGCAAGGCTGGTTGTGAAGAAGACGGCCGCGAGCGTCGCGGTTATCTTGGTGAGCAGGTTTGCCGCGGCCCGCCCGGTTACGAAGCCGCCTCCGCCGCCGCCCATGCCAAGCGCGCCGCCCTCGGAGCGCTGCAGCAGGATGAGCACGATCATCGAGAAGGCGGCCATGATATGAACGACGAGAAGAACTGTAGTCATCGAAGCTTGTCCGGACGGAATTTAGGGGAAATCTGCACTCTACATGACCGCTTTTCGTTCGAAGATCAAGCCAGCAAATGCCGCGCCGGCGCGCACGGCACAACAACTCCAGGCAAAGCGTGGCTTTCCGGATCGTTGAACCGCTTTCGCGGGCCGGCCGTGTTAAGGCTTTTCCGGCTGGCCGGGGGTGCTCTGCGATTTCGAACTAATTTATCAGATGCGCCTTTATAAACCGTTAAGGCGGGAAGGATGCCTAAGTGTTTGATTCAAGTGTGAAAGCGTTTAAAGCAATTTTGCCCAGGGCGCGCAGTCGAGGCGGATTATAGGTTAATTCGCAATCTGCGATATGGCTATGCAGTTGACTCCCGTGCCTCTAGATGTAGTAGTCTAAGGCATGAGGCAGTATCCTGCGGACATGGCCGATTTCATGGATATGTTTCGGACTGAGGACGCGTGCTTGGAGTATTTGAGCATCGTGCGCTGGCCGGACGGATATAAATGTCTGCGCTGCGGGAACGGGGATTACTGGAAGAAGGCCCGTGGGCTTTTCACTTGCCGCGCGTGCGGGTACGAGGCATCGGTCCTGGTTGGCACGCTGTTTCAGGACACACGCAAGCCGCTTCGTCTATGGTTCCAGGCGATGTGGTATGTGGTGAACCAGAAGAACGGCGTCAGCGCACTGGGGCTGCAAAAGGCGCTTGGCCTTGGCAGCTATCACACGGCATGGGAATGGCTGCATAAGCTGCGCCGTGCCATGGTCCGTCCCGGCCGCGACAGGCTGGCTGGCATTGTCGAAGTGGACGAGACTTTCCTCGGCGGCGAGCCGCCCGGGTAAATGCGGGCGTGGAGCCGAAGGCAAGTCCTTGATTTTCATCGCGGCGGAAGAAGCGGAAAACAGCGAGAACGCCATTGGCCGCATTCGCCTTTCCGTACTGAAGAACGCTGCTGGAGAAACGCTCGCGAAGGCCGTTCAAGCGACAGTTGAACCGGGAAGCCTAATCCGCTCGGACGGGTGGAGCGGTTACAGCTCCCTGCCCAGCTACGGTTACATCCATGTCCCCAACTTCCACAAGGATGCCGCCACAGGCGACACCACGCCATTGGCTCATCGTGTGGCTTCCCTATTGAAGCGCTGGTGGCTCGGGACGCATCAGGGAGCCATCAGCCCCAACCACCTCCCCTACTATCTCGATGAGTTTAACTTCCGATTTAACCGCCGCACCTCCCGCTCGCGCGGCAAGCTATTTTACCGGCTCATCGAAGGCGCGCTGCAAAGCGATCCGGTGCCAGCCAAGACGCTGACACAACATCTAGACATGCGGGAGTCATCTGCATAGCCATGATCTGCGAATATATTTAAAGGGATTTTGGAATCGTGGAATTTGACCGAAAACAGCAAAAGATTCGCAAAAGTGCGGCGGCGAGAAATACGAAGACCTGGCATTAACCACGCTGGCGTTAAGCATTCCGGCCGGTGTATGCGCCTTTACGGTCCGTTAATACGGCCGGGGCGCATCGGCATCTTCGTCGCGGTGCATTATTCCGGCATGCCGGAATCGTCCATGATTTGACCAAAAACAAACAAGATAAGTGCGGCGAAGGCTAGCGGGGTTTTTTCATGGCGGCGGATGCACCCTCATTTCTATCCACTCTTAACCGGCTTAAGTCGATCGCACTCGAAGGGCTGCGCTTCACTACAAGTCCATACGACATCGATCGATATAACAAGCTGCTCGATGCGACTTCCAACGCCTATTCCGAACTACTGAGGATCGATAATGACCTTATTCTTGAGACGTTCCGGTCTGAGATTGGGGTCGTTACGCCTAAGCTGGGCGCGGACGCTGCCGTGCTCGACGGCTCGGGGCAGATTTTGCTGCTGAATAGAAGTGACGGGCGGGGCTGGGGCTTGCCAGGCGGTTGGATGGATGTGCATGAAAGTCCAGCGGAAGCTGCCGTCCGCGAGGTATGGGAGGAGGCGGGCTTGAGAGTTGAGCCGGATGTCTACGCCGGCATATCTTGCAAAGGGCCCAACACGGGCGCGCATCTTTATCATCAGGTCAATATCCTGACCTTGATGAAACCGGTCCCAACGGGGATCGGCATCACTCTAAGTCACGAGCATACGGATTACCGGTGGATCGCGGGGTTGCCCGGCGATATCGAGCTGCATGGGGGCCATGAAGCGCAAATCCGGAAGGTCTTCGACTATCTCGGCGCCGGCACAAAGCGCAGCTTGGCGGTAGGTTGATGCGGTCTGACAGAGTGCGCGGCGCCCGGTGGTCGAAATCCAACGCTTGGCGCCCGCTCCGGGGGGCTGCACCGATGGCTGTGTTTGACCCTAATCCGTCATTACGACGCCGCCCGAATGCGCTGCCTGACCCAGTTGGCTTAATGGGATCAAGCATGGCGCCTCCGCATTCTGGGGCAGGCCTGCAGCATTCCGCCGTGGGATGCGAGTAGATGCGAGATGTACGGGAAGCCTAGGCCGGTGCCATCTGCTTTGCCAGTGTCAGGCCCTGCTCTCCTGTCATTGCGGGAATGACAGTTAGGTCTAAGACGTCATCCCAGTCGGCGATCGCGCTCAATATCGCACCGGGATCATCCGCTTCGCAGATTAGGACCAGCGTCGGGTCCCCGCTCATAAGCCAGTATTCGCCGAGCACCCGAAGACCCGCAGGGTACTTCCAATCAACGCGGCGGGCAATCCGTTGCTTCGAGGCTGCCTTCGACTTGCCAAGAGTTACGAACAACATGACGTTACTCCTTCCTGGCCCCGCTGCCCACACTGCTAAATAGATCGAACAAACGTGTAGCTGAATGGTTCCCAAAAGGATCCGGCGAGCCCACCGCCGGCCAGGTCCATTGGCCCTGAACGCCCGGAATCTCTGAAACAAAGAAAGAAGCCGCCGCGGCGGCAGACCTTGTTATGTAAATGGCAGGTATGGTCTTGGGAATGTGTAGGGGGCCAAATGAATGTTTAGAGAAGCCTATGCCAAAGCTAAGCATTATACGAGACCCGTTGTCGGCGCGGCCAGGAAGGTTGATGGCAAATGCACGAGCGGAATTGCCGCCTTTGTCGTAGTTAACAGAGAAGGCTGGATTCTTACTGCATATCATACCCTGAAGATGCTTACGGCCGTGCGGGAAAGCCAGATAAAAACGCAAGCCTATTTTGAATCCCTTGCTTCTATAGAGACCGATACAGCGCTGAGCCCAAAACAAGCGAAGGAAAGGATAAAGGCCCTTGGCGCGTCCCCGGCTCCGAGGGATGTTCAGCATTGCGCGGTATGGTGGGGAAGCAATGAAGCAAAACTCGTCGATGCTGGCGGACTCGAAGACATAGATTTAGCCGTTGGCCGGCTAGAGCCATTCGATCCTGAGTCAGTCCCCGCCTATCCGGTAATTAAGAACCCTTCGCGGAATTATGAGCCGGGTGCCAGCCTTTGCAAGCTCGGCTATCCATTCTACAAAGTGCCGATCACATGGGATACCGTCAGCAACAGCTTTGCTTCACCTGCTGTCTTGGCATTCCCGCTGTTCCCCCTGGAAGGGATACTAACCCGGATTGTGCTGGATCCCGATTGGGAAGGAAAGCAGCCTTACAGACTCGCTCAGTTAGAAACGTCCTCTCCTGGCCTGAGAGGGCAAAGTGGCGGCCCAATTTTCGATACGCAAGGAAGGATTTGGGGCATTCAAAGCCAAACCGTACACCTTCCCCTTGGCTTTGAACCTGAATTTGAAGGGAAAAATGGCAAAGTGCGGCGGCAAAATCAGTTTCTTAATGTTGGACGCGGGGTTCACGCAGAGACGATATTAGGGCTGTTGAATCAGCTCGGGGTTGAGTTCGAGTTGTCAGACGATTAGTGCTTCAGGGAACCTTTCCCATCGCCAAGCGCCGGATTTAGCCACCAGGTTTTGCTTCCGGGCGGGAAGCTTCCGTGCAAGGCGGAGTTGAAGGCGATGCCAAGGGGCGGCGGCTTGCGAAAATGGATGCTTAACGCGGGTGGTGGATTGGTCTATAGTCGGAACGCTGCATTTTAGTAAAATGGTCTTTGTTGAACTTTCGGGGGCTGGCAATGCGCAGGCGCGGTGGTTTTGCTCAACATGGCTGGAGGTGTCCCCGGCCGGCTTGGATCGCGGCTGTCGTGCTAGCGGTTGCATCCTTGCCAGTCGGTGCAAGCGCGGGGTACTTCGCCCAGCAAGCGCAAATGTGCCAGCCGCGGGAGGTGCAGCTCAGCCAGTATGTCCCGGAAGTCAAGCAACGCTGCCGCTGGGTAAAGGACTGCCAGACGGATTTCGAGACCGGGCAGCGCTGCCAGCAGGTACAGCAGTGTCAGATGGGGCACTGCTATCCGGTTCCACACTGTTTCGATGTGCAGGTCCCGCATCGGACGTGCTATCCGCGGCGGGTGTGCCGGTGAGCCATGCGGCGGAGAGTGACTGGAGCGGTCAGGACTTCTGACGCCTGGTATTAAATCAAGGTGAAGCGCCGTAAGCGGGCCATCATGGTTAATGCGCGCATGGTTAACGCGCAAACGCAGTATTTTCCGCCCGCCGCTTTTTGCGAATCTTTGCCCGTTTTGGGCCGGATTTCGCGGCTCCAGAATCCGTTTAAATATACGCGCAAGTTTAATGTTAACCCTGAAACGGTGCATTCCGCAGGCTGACGCCGCCTGTACAATTACATTTTGTTGCGCGTTTTCAACAACTTGGCCTTGAATTTAAACTTCTCTAACGGGCTCTTGCTATAATCGGCGCCATGAAGACAGCTGAGCCTGCCAAGCAAAACCGGCCGGAGCAGCATAAAACGGGGTTAAAGCTTGGTTAGCGGCGCTGGCGCGAGAGCGATGTGCAGAAAGTCGGACTCCGGCCGGAGCGGGCGGGACAAGAGCGCCTCAACCGCCCCGTCGACGGTCATCTGGCCCTTGACCACGCTGGCTACCGCCTCGCAAATCGGCATCTCGACGCCGTGCTTCCTGGCGATGGCGGCGACGGAGCCGGCCGAATGCACGCCCTCGCTGAAGGATTTGCGGGCGCCGAGGATCTCCTCCAGCGTCTGCCCCTGGCCCAGCGCGTACCCGAGCGACATGTTGCGCGACTGGGTGCTGTGGCAGGTCAGGATCAGGTCGCCCAAGCCCGAGAGCCCAGTGAGCGTTTCGAAGCGGCCGCCGAGCTTGCTGCCGAAGCGGGCAAGCTCCGCGAACCCGCGCGCGGTCAACGCGGCATGGGCGCTGGCGCCGTAGTGCCGGCCTTCCACGATGCCTGCCGCGATGGCCAGCACGTTCTTGACCGCGCCGCCGATCTGCACCGCGCGAACGTCGTCCGTCCAGTAGACGCGGAAGTTCCGGTGGGCCAGCGCATGGGTGAGGGCCTCGCCCAGTTCGCGGTTCTCGCAGGCCAGCGTAACCGCCACGGGCAAGTCGCGCGCCACCTCGCCCGCGAAGCTCGGCCCCGACAGCACGGCAAGCGGCGCCTGAGGCAGCACGGAAGCCACAACCTCGCTCATAAGGCCGCCCGTGCCCTCCTCGAAGCCCTTGGTGCAAACCACCACCGGCTTGCCCGCGGCGAAATGCGGCGCGATTTCAGCGGCCGGCGCGCGGATGAACTTCGACGGCGTAACGAGCAGGATCGCATCGGCCTGGGCGAGATCCGCCGCCTTGGCCGTGGCCTTGATGCCCGGATCGAGGGCAACGCCCGGAAGGAAGACGCTGTTGGTATGATGGGTATTGATTTCGTCAACCGTCTCAGCCTCGTAGGCCCAAAGCGTGACATCGCGGCCCGCGCGGCGCAGCGACTGGGCGAGCGCGGTTCCCCAAGCGCCGCCGCCAAGCACGCCGATATGCTGAAAGACACGCTGGGGAGCGGGCTGGCCTGCGTTTTCGATATCTGCGCTCATGACCCTATGCCTTCTTTCGCGCGAGCTGTTGCGCTGCTTTGCAACGTTGGCGCTTGTGGTAGCGGCAGAACCCCGCCTATGCAAGCGCGGCCCGTGCTAGCGCGGATAAGGGCTGGTGCCACGTCAATCCGCTGGACAGGCCGTGGGCCTTCTCAGTATTTAAGCGAATTAGTCTCGCATTGTTGCGGGGGGTGGCATTCGCCTGGCAGGCGCTGGCGTATCCGGCGGGCGGCGATCTTAGGGGGTATGCTGAAATGCTGATGTGGGCGCGGGTTTTCGTATTCCTTGTGTTTTCAATGCTTGGGGCGACCTTTCTGGCCACCACGGGTATCCTGGCGTGGGAGTTCAAGGCCCACTGGCTCGATTTTGCGGCCCTGGACAGCCACCTGTTCGTTTTCTTCCCCACGCTTGGGATCGTCGCGCTGATAGCCTTCTTCGTGCCCTCGGTTTTGCTCACCGATTTGTACTGGCGGCATATATCGTTCGGTAAGGCGCGGTTTTTATTCGGTTTCTTCGTTCTCGCCGCTGCCTCCTACTGGATTAGCGGGTATTTGCTCGACAGTCCGCGGCGGTCCTATTGGGAGGGCGCCCCGCAAGTCGTGGCGGCCGACCGGGGCGAGCCCGCCGGATGCGCGGAAAGGGGCGAGCCGTGCCAGCGTTTGCCGATGCTGATGGCGGTTCGCAATCTTCGGCTGGTGAGTAACGACCGCCTCGGGCTCGAAGGGCTCATTCGCGATTGCTCCGCCAGCTCGAAAGACCCCCTCATCCAGCCGGCGCTAATCCCGGAACGGCGGCGCTTTTGCCTTGCCTCGACCCCGCTTTCGAGTTCGCCTCCCCTTGAGGCCGACGAAGATTGCTGCAAGGCGCAGACGCGGCTGGTCTCCGCCGCCCGGGCCAACTACATCACGGCGAGCACGCGTTCGATCACCTCGGAAGTTCATGCTATCCTGTTGCCTTTAAAGGTGTTTTTCATCCTCGTGGTCTATGTCATCAGTATCCTGCTTGCCATGCACCATAAGAAAGTGGAGCGGAACTACGGCGCGTACCTGGGGCAAATGGAGATCGGGCTATTCACGGGCGCGCTGTGCGTCCTCTTCTTCCCGCTTATGTCGCAGGCGTTTCTGCAGTCCAGCGAGGTGCTCAGCGGCACCGCCGGCGGGGGCTCGTTCGGCGCCATCGTACCGGCCATCAGCCTTCTCTCCATGGTCTGGGTAATGCTCATCGGCCTTTTCTTCTACCGGCGCGATGCCGGCGGCAGGCTCGTTACCATCGGCCGCTTCTTTGGCATTCTCGTCAGCAATATAGGCATCATCAAATACAATCTGGTGGTGACGATTTTTGTGCTGACGCTCGGCGCCGGCGCCAGCGAGGCGGCCCTCCTGAGCCTCGCCGTTGGCTGCGTGTGCGCCATGGTGCTCATGTTGGGAGCCATGGCCGTCTACCGCCCGCGAAGGGAAAAGTCCTTGTAGCTCTTGACGGGCGGTACAAGGCGCGGCCTTGGAACCTCCCGCCGCATGTTCCGCCGCACGGAAAACCGTCAGCGGATCGGCAGGGGCAGGTCGCAGCTTTGCTGGGTCTGGACACACTTTTCGCGTGTCTTGCACTTTATATTCCGCGAGCGGGTGCAATCGGCGGCCTTGCCATCGACGCACTTGGTGAACCTCGTGCTGTTCGGCAGGCAAACGCCGGCAAAAGCGGCGCGCCCGGTAATCGCGGCGAGAGCCACGGGCAAAAGCGCGGCAACCATTAGGACGCGCAAGCTCTTCATGGCACTTGCCTCACTTGCCCGGTAGCGGCCATGGAATGGTGGAGCCGAGCTGCCTGGCCTTGTCGTAATCGGCGTGCAACTGCTGTGTCAGCGCCGCAAGCTGGGGGTAATCCGCCGGCAAGTGCCCGGCGATGCAGGCTCCGAGGCAGACCTTCGCCAGGGCCATGGTCCGTTCGGCCGCCGCGCGGTCGGGGAAGGCCGTATTGGCGTATTTGTCCACGCAGAGGAATTGGCAGAATCCGCGGATGTGGCCGAAGGAGGTTTGCCGCTGCGCCTCGGTCCACCGGCTGAAAGGCCCCGCCGGCAGCCCAGATATAGGGGCCTTGACGGCGTATGCGTTCACCTCGGCCTCTGGCGATTGAGCCATGGCGGGCACGAAAAAGGCCGCGGCCAAAACCGCTGCCGTGAACCGAACCAGCTGCTTGAACGACAACATTCCAGAATCCCCCGTCACGCCCGGCCTTAGCCGCCGGATAACGGGATTGTCAAGCCGGGGACCGCGAATTGAAGCTTCCGCTAAAGGTACGGTATACCAACATGTCTCTTTCATGTGTGTTTGCGCCAAAAGGCCCAGCCTTGCCCCATTTTCCGCCTTGCACGAGCCCCAATTCCGCCGCCAACCTGCGAGTGCATTAGCCAATGACCAATTACAACCGGGTCCGCATTATGTCCCTGATCGCGCGATTTTTCCTTGCGGTATTCTTTACCGCCGCCTTTGCCGCCGCCGCTCCCGCCGGGGAGACCAAGCCACCGGTGGACGAGTTCATCGTGAGCGAGGCGCAAGCCTTTGAAAACCTGCTGGTAACGACCTGGCCCACCAAGGGCAAGGACGCGAAGGGCTGGCTTGCGGAGGGCGATAAGGCAAGCAAGGCCGAGGAACACCGCGCAGCGACCGGCTATTACGCCTCATCCGCGCTACTCGATAAACATCATGCAGCAACCTGGCTCAGGCTCGCGCGTGAATATCTCGCCATCGAAACGGAGAAATACGGGGAGAAGAATACTTTCGCCCGCAACGCCGGCTCCGCAGCCTACATGGCGTACACCAGCGCCAAAACGCCCGCGGAACAGGCGGCGGCGCTTGCGGTTCTGGCCGAAAGCCTTGGCGTGCGCGACCAATGGCGGCCGGCGCTGCGGATATACAAGATGAGCCTTGCGCTTGCCGCGGACGAGCAGGTTCAGAAGGCTTACGATGAAGCCTTCAACGAGCACGGCTTCCGGATGCTCAACTACACGTCCGACAACGAATCGAATGTCCCGCGCATTTGCGTGCAATTCTCGGACAACGTGGCCAAGGGCCGGGTGGACTTTGCGAATTACGTGACCGTCAACGGGGAGAAGCCTGCATCGGTCCGGGTGCAAGGCGCCCAGCTGTGCGTGGAAGACCTCCTGCATGGCAAGCGCTACGAAGTAAAGGTTCGGAGCGGTCTTCCCTCGACCGAGGGCGACCAGTTGCCCACTCCCATCGAGCTTACCGTCTATATCCGCGACCGCTTGCCTTCCGTTCGCATTTCGGGCCGCAATTACGTGCTGCCCCGCATCGGCCAGCAGGGCATCCCCGTTGTCAGCATCAATACGAAGCTGGTGAAGGCATCGATTTACCGCATCGGCGACCGCAGGCTCGCCGCCGAGGTGCTGGACGGCGATTTCGAGAAGCAGCTGCAGACCTACGAACTGAAGCAGATCGCCGACCAGAAGGGCGAGAAGATTTGGTCCGGCGAGATGCCGGTTACCTCGAAGCTCAACGAGGAGGTCACGACGGCTTTTCCGGTCGATACGCTGCTGCCAAACCTCAAGCCGGGACTTTATGTGATCGCCGCAAGTGCCGGCGATGAAGCCGCGAAGCCCGCGGAGGATGCGGACAGCGAAACCGAGGATTACAGCACCAAGGCGACGCAGTGGTTCGTCGTTTCGGATCTCGGCCTCACCGCATTCTCGGGCGCGGATGGCGTCCATGTCTATGTGCGGTCCCTTGCAACCGCCGCGCCGCTTCCCAACACCGAAATCCGGCTTGTCGCGCGCAACAATGAAGTGCTTGGCACCGTCAAGACCAATGAAGAGGGGGCCGCGGTGTTCGAGGCCGGGCTGTCGCACGGCACGGGCGGGCTTGCTCCCGCGATAGTCGTCGCGCGCGGCGCGGACAACGATTACGGCTTTCTCGACATCACCAAGCAGGCGTTCGATTTGTCGGATCGCGGCGTCGGCGGGCGCACCCCTCCAGGGCCGCTCGATGCCATGGTGTTCACCGAGCGCGGCGTCTACCGGCCCGGCGAGAATGTCTATGTGACGGCGCTGCTCCGCGATGCGGCTGCCAACGCGGTTCCAGGAACGCCGCTTATTCTCAAGCTGTTCCGCCCGGACGGCATGGAAGACCGGCGCGAGGTGCTTGCCGATCAGGGCAATGGCGGCAGGAGCTGGCAGATTACCTTGCCGCAGACGGCGATGACGGGCTCCTGGCGGCTCGCGGCGTTCGCCGATCCGAAAGGCGCATCCCTCTACGAGAAAACGTTCCTGGTCGAGGATTACGTGCCCGAACGGCTGGAAATGAAGCTCAACGCCACGCAGCCGATGATCTCGCCGGCAGCTCCTGGCACCATCGATCTTGCGAGCCGCTACCTGTACGGGGCGCCCGCCGCCAATCTCGGCCTCGAAGGCGAGATCACGGTTTCCGCAACCAGCGAATTGGACGGGTTCCCAGGCTTTCAGGCAGGGCAGCAGGACGAGAAATTCACAACCGTCCGCAAGGACCTCGAAGCTCTGCCGAATACCGATGCAACGGGCGCGGCATCGCTGTCCGTGGCGCTTCCCGATCTGCCCCAGACCTCCAAGCCGCTCAGGGCGGATGTCACGATCCGGCTGCGTGAGCCGAGCGGGCGCGCGCTTGCCGATAAGATCGCGATGAAGGTCAACACCGGGAAAAGCTTCATTGGCGTGAAGCAGCTTTTCGATGGCTCCGTGGCGGAGGGCGCACCAGCCGAATTCGAGCTGGTGGGCATCGGCGCGGACGGCAAGCAGGCCGGGCTTAGCGGTGTCAAGTGGGAGGTCCAGCGGATCGAGCGCCAGTTCCAGTGGTATTCCCGCAACAATCGCTGGTCCTACGAAGTCGTCACCTATGAGAGCCGGGTTGCGGGTGGAACCGCGGACATTCCGGCTTCCGGCACGATCAAGATCGCCGCGCCGGTGGAAGCCGGCAGCTATCGGCTGGATGTCTCGTCCGCGACGGCGCAAGGCCCGGCAACGAGTCTGCCGTTCTACGCGGGCTGGTACGAATCCGCGGAATCGGACACGCCCGAAATCCTGAACCTCGCGCTGGATCGTGCCTCCTACGGCCCAGGCGACGAGCTGAAAGTCCAGGTCATGCCGCGCATGGCGGGCGAGGCGCTGGTCGCTATCGTGAGCGACAGGGTGCTTGCGACGCAGATGATAAAGATCGGCGCTTCCGGCGGCACCGCGAGCTTTAAGGTCGATCCGTCCTGGGGTCCGGGCGCTTACGCGACCGCAATCGCATACCGGCCCATGGATAGCGCCGCCAAGCGCATGCCGAGCCGGGCCGTAGGAGCGAAGTGGATTCCGCTCGATACGAAGCCGCGCACATTGTCCGTGGCACTCGATACGCCGCCTTCCGTCCGCCCGGCTGGTCCGGTTACGGTATCGGCCAGCGTTTCGGGCCTGGATGCGGGCGAGAACGCGACCATCGTCATCTCGGGTGTCGATCTCGGCATCCTCAACATCACGCGCTACAAGACGCCTCAGCCCGCCGGATACTTTTTCGCTCAGCGCCGCCTCGGGCTTGAGATGCGCGACCTCTACGGCAAGCTGATCGATGGCATGCAGGGCGTGCGTGGGGCAGTCCGCTCCGGCGGCGACGAAGGCGGCCTTGAAATGGCAGGGCGGCCGTTGGCCGAAGTGCCACTCGCGGTCTATTCCGGCCCGCTGCAAACCGATGCCAGCGGCCACGCGCAGGTGACGTTCACTCTGCCGGCCTTCAACGGCACGATGCGGCTTGCGGCTCAGGTGTGGTCGGGGGCAAAGCTCGGCCACGGCGAGAAGGACGTGATCGTGCGCGACACCGTGGTTGCGCAGGCGACCCCGCCCAAGTTCCTGATGCTCGGCGACAGCTCCACGCTGCATTTGAGCATCGAGAACGTGGAAGCGCAGGCCGGCGCCTACAAACTGACCGCGAAAGCCGATGGCGGCATCGAAGTCACGGGGCCGGCCGAGCAGGAGCTGACGCTCGACCTGAATAAGCGGATCAGCCAGACCATCGGCCTAAGGGGTGCCTCCGTGGGCGAGGGGCATGTCTCCTTTGCGCTCAATGGACCCGGCGTTTCTATCGAGAGGAGCTATGCGATACCGGTCGAGCCGCCGGCTCCGAATGTGCGCCGCCAGACGAACGAGGTTCTGGCCGCGTCAACGGGCTCGCTGCGGGTTGGGGCCGAGCTTATCCGCGATCTCGTTCCGGCATCCGCGAAGGTATCTGTAACGGCGAGCCGGACCGCTTCGTTCGATGTGCCCGGCCTGCTTCTGGGGCTCGACCGCTATCCGTTCGGGTGCGCGGAGCAAACCACGAGCCGCGCCCTTCCGCTGCTCTATTACGATGAGGTGGCCTCGCGCGCCCATCTCAGCAAAGAACCGAAGGCGAAACTGGCCATCGAGGGAGCGATTGCGCGCCTCTACGAAATGCAATCCTCTTCCGGCGGCTTCGGGCTTTGGGGGCCGTCTTACGAGGACATGTGGCTGACCGCCTACGTGGCCGACTTCCTGACGCGCGCCAAGGAGAAGGGCTTCGCCGTCCGCGAGGTGAACTATGAGCTGGCCATCGACCGGCTGAAGAACGCCGTCAACAACACGCGCGACTTCAAGACCGGCGGGGAGACGCTTGCCTATTCGCTCTATGTGCTGGCGCGTTCGGGGCGCGGCGTGCTGGGCGACTTGCGCTACTACGCCGACACGAAGATCGATGCGTTCTCGACGCCTATCGCGAAGGCGCAACTCGCCGCAGGGCTGGCCATGCTGGGCGATAAGGAGCGCTCGGCGCTTACCTTCAACGCGGCGCTTGCCTCGCTCGTGAAGCCCGATGGCCAAGTGCCGCTGGCGGGCCGGGCCGATTACGGCACAGCACTTCGCGACTGCGGCGGCGGTGCTTGCGCTAATGGGCGAAGGGGGGGCCAGCACGCCGCAGCTTCAGAAGGCGTTCGAGATCGTGACGACGCTCCGGGCGCAGCAGAAAGACACCACGACGCAGGAAAGCCTCTGGCTCCTGCTCGCGGCCCGCACGCTCGATGCCCAGAACAAGGACCTGACGCTCGACGTGAACGGGGCGGCCGTCAAGGGCGCGTTCCAGACCGTGCTGAGCGGCAGCGATCTGAGCGCCAGCTCGATCCCTGTCATCAACGTCAGCGCCATCCTGCCCAATACGGCCTCGGAGAAATTCGAGACCGCGATGAGCCAGGAGCAATTCGCCAAGGATGGGCTGATCGTCAAGAACACGGGCCACGAAGCTGTCCCGGCTTCCGTGCTCGTCACGGGCGACGGGCTGGAGCCGGAACTGGCCGCCGGGAGCGGCTTCAAGATCGAGCGCAAGACCTATGCGCCCGATGGCCGCGAAGTCGCCTTCGACAAGCTGAAGCAAAACGACCGCGTGGTCGTGGTGCTGAAGGTCACCGAGGTGGAACCGAAGGCGGGGCAAATCGTTGTAGAAGACAGGCTCGCGGCCGGCTTCGATATCGAGAACCCGGCGCTGCTGAAAGGTACGGACTTGAAGAGCTTCTCCTGGTTGAACACGTCCTATTCGCCGGCCTTCTCGGCCTTCCGCGACGACCGCTTCGTGGCCGCGTATACCCTGGAGGGATCGCGCAAGCTCCCCGCGGAGATCACGATGGCCTATGTGATGCGCGCGGTGACGCCGGGTAGCTACACCCATGCCGGCGCGCGCGTCGAGGATATGTACCGGCCTGGGCGCTTCGCGCGGACGGGGGGCGCCAAGGTCGAGATCGCGGTGGCGCAGTAGGGGATGTTGAGGATGTTGCCTACCCCTCACCCGGCCGCTTCGCGGCCACCCTCTCCCGCAAGGGGAGAGGGTAAGTGCCCCGTCCCAGGCGAAGAGGGTCATTCGGGCGTCCCTTCTCCCCTTGCGGGAGAAGGACAGGATGAGGGGTGCTACAGGTGAATCCACGAGCGACTATCCTTCGTGCCTGTTCTGCGGTTGCCGCCGTCACCTTGCTCATCCTCGTCGCATACAGCCTGAAACTGTTCGAGCCGCTGCCCTTGGACGCGGCCGCATCCTCCTCGCGCCTCGTCCTCGACCGCGACGGGCATCTCCTGCGCGCGTTCACCACGCCGGACGGACGCTGGCGCCTGGACGCGAAGCCGGAGGAGGTGAGTGCCACCTATCTTTCGCTGCTCATGGCCTTCGAGGACCGGCGTTTCTGGAGCCATCCGGGCGTGGACCCGCTGGCGATTGGCCGGGCGGTGCTGCAAACCGTGCGTTATGCGCGGCCCGTCTCCGGCGGCTCGACGCTCACCATGCAGGTGGCGCGCCTGTTGCGGGGCTCGCCGACGCACTCGATTCCCGCCAAATTCCAGCAGATCGCGGACGCCGTGAGGCTGGAGGCAACGCTTTCGAAGCGCGAGATCCTGGCGCTTTATCTGAAGCTCGCCCCTTATGGCGGCAACCTCGAAGGGGTGCGCGCGGCGTCGCTCGCCTATTTCGGCAAGGAGCCGCACCGGCTCAGCATCGCCGAGGCGGCGCTGCTGGTGGCGATCCCGCAATCGCCGGAAACGCGCCGGCTCGACCGCGGAATCGACGAGGCTGGCGCGGCATCGGGGGTCAAGACCCCCTCACTCTGTCTCTCTCCCCAAGGGGAGAGAGGACCCTATAACTCGCGCTGCGGGGAATTCAGGCGTTCCTTCTCCCCTCGGGGGGAAGGACAGGATGAGGGGGGATTTGACCGCAGATACCGCTCGCTCATCGAAGCGCGGAACCGGGTCATTCTCAGAGCCGCCGCCGCGCATGCCATCACTCAAGCGGACGCGCAAGCCGCAATCGCCCAGGCAGCGCCGCGCGGCAGGCGCGAGTTTCCAGCGCTTGCCCCGCATCTGTCTGACCGGCTGATCGCGGCAATCCCGAACGAGCCCGCGATCCAAACCACCCTCGATGGCAGGCTCCAGGAGGCGGCGGAACAGATCGCTCGGCGGAATGCGCAAGCCTTTGGCGAAAAGGTCTCAATCGCGGCGATGATTGTGAGCAACAGCACGGGCGAGGTGCTGGCCCACGTTGGCTCGGCCGGATATTTCGACGAGACGCGGCTCGGCGCCATCGACATGACGGCCGCGATCCGCTCGCCGGGCTCGGCCTTGAAGCCGTTCATCTACGGGCTTGCCTTCGAGGATGGACTGGCGCACCCCGAGACCTTGATCGAGGACCGGCCGGTGCGTTTCGACACCTATGCGCCGGCGAATTTCGACAATGCGTTCCACGGCACGGTGACGGTACGGACCGCGCTGCAATTGTCGCTCAACGTGCCCGCGGTGAAGGTGCTGAACGAGGTGAGCCCGGTGAAGCTCGCGGCCCGGTTCCGCGATGCCGGCATGCCATTCCCCGTGCCGCGCAATTTGACCGTGGCGCTGGGCGGCGTGGGGCTCACCCTCGAAAATCTGACGGGGCTTTACCTTTCGCTGGCCAGAGGCGGGAGCGTAATCCCGATCCGTTACCAGAAGGACAGCTCCGGGCCGGTTTGGAACGCCCCCGATGCGCCGGTTTTGCTGCAGCCGGCGGCGGCCTGGTATGTCACGGACATTTTGCGCGGCGCGCCGGTTCCGGCAAGCGCTACGCCGGGCGCGGTCGCGTTTAAGACGGGGACCTCTTACGGGTTCCGCGACGCTTGGGCGGCGGGCTTCGACGGCGAATACACGATCGCGGTTTGGGTTGGCAGGCCCGATGCCAGCTCTGTGCCGGGGCTCGTGGGTTTGCGGGTTGCCGCGCCGGTTTTATTCGAGCTGTTCGGAGCGATCGGCCCGCACCGCGCGCCTTTTGCCGGGGCGCCCGCCAATGTGATCGGCCTCCGAAAGACGGCGGAGCTTCCGCCACCCTTGCGCGTATTCCGCGAGCAGAAGCACGATGCGCCCGCCGGGCCGGGCCAGGAGGCGCCTTTGCGCATAGCCTATCCTCCGGCGAACGCCGAGGTCGAACTTGCCCCGGCGGAAGGGGAGGCGGAAAAGCTGCCCGTTGCGCTCAAGGCCGAGGGCGGGACGCTGCCGCTAACCTGGCTTGTCGATGGCGTGCCGCTGCAATCCTCGCCGCACCGGCGCGAAGCGTTCCTGAAGCCGTCCGGCCCGGGCTTCGTGCAGATCACCGTCGTCGACGCGGAGGGCCGCTCCGACCGCACGCAAATTCGCTTGCGCTAAAGCATTTCCGCCAGTTTGCAGCCTTCCAAACGCCGGTAGATACGCCGCAGCGTCATTCCCGCGCAGGAGCGTGTGAAAAAATTGGCGAACCGGTTAAATCCGGGTCGCAGCGTCGTCCCCGCGAAGGCGGGGACCCACGCTAAGGTCTTGTTCCAGCGGCTGAAATGGATTCCCGCCTTCGCGGGAATGACGCTGTGGAGTCTTCCCGGAGTTTGTTTCGATTTTTTCACACGCTCCTTCGCGGGGACGACGGTGCGGATTTGATATTATTTGGCGCTACAAGCGAACTCCGAAGGCAGATAATCGAGGTTGAAGCAGGAATTGTCCCAACCTTTCGTGCTCGACCTTAGCCGCCAGCCATCGCAGCTTATCAAATTTCCGGCGGCATTCCTGTGCAGCGGGCAAGCGAGTGCCTGTCTTGCGAAATAATTGTGATGCCTCACATGCCCAACCTTGGACGTGTTCGCAAAGGCTGGCGCGGCAACTATCGCGCAGCAAGCAACAATTGCCGCTAACTTGCTGTTCATGGTCATGGCTTCTCTCCTAGCCCGAGAACTATCGAACATATAGTCTAGCTAGACTGTGCAAGTATAAGGCTGCGGTTAGTGATTTTTAAATACTACAAATAGCGATATCACTCGTTTTTGATGCTAAGCTTAACCTCAGCAACGTGTCCACCAGCTGCGCGGTTCCAATGCTGAAGACGGCATCGCTTATCGCGTTGCCAAGAAAATCGCTCCCACGCGGCTTGGCGCGAAACGCCGGGCGCCTTGCCGATGGCATCGAACCCTGCAGGCGGCTGCCTCGAAACTTGCCTGGGGCGGTTTACCCGGCTACAGGTTTGCCGCGATGAATAGAGACGTGCAATGACCTTTGAGCTAGCCCTAAGCGCGGTTGGCCTTGCTGCGTGGCTGTACCTTGTTGCGGCGCGGGGCGGCTTTTGGCGCGCGGATGTCCGCGAGGAGGCGGATCGGGCGCCCGATCCGGCTGCGTGGCCCTCCGTTGCCGCCGTTATGCCGGCGCGCAACGAAGCCGATGTCATTGGCGCGAGCATCGCCAGCCTGCTGACACAGGACTATCCGGAGCCATTGACTGTCATTGTCACCGACGATCAAAGCGATGACGGCACGGCCGAAGCGGCGCGCGCGGCCGCACGTGTCGCGGGTGCGGCGGATCGCCTGACGATTCTTCCGGGCAAGCCGCTGCCGCCGGGATGGACGGGCAAGCTTTGGGCGCAGAAGCAAGGGGTGGAGCAGGCAAAGCCGCTGGCCCCGCGTTACCTGCTTCTTACCGACGCCGACATCGCCCACAGCAACGGCGTCGTGCGCCGCCTTGTCGCGCGTGCCGAGGCGCGGGGCCTGGTGCTGACCTCGCTCATGGTCAAGCTGCGCTGCGAGAGCCTCGCCGAACGCGCGCTGATCCCCGCCTTCGTGTTCTTTTTCCAAATGCTCTACCCCTTCGCGTGGGTGAACCGGAAAGAGAACGCCATGGCCGGGGCGGCGGGCGGCTGCATGCTCGTCCGGGCCGATGCGCTGGAAGCTGCTGGCGGCATCGAGGCGATTCGCGCCTCGCTCATCGACGATTGCGCGCTCGGCCGCGCGATGAAACGGCAAGGCTCCATCTGGCTCGGACTGACGGACAGCGTGCACAGCCTGCGTCCGTATCCGGGCTTCGGGGACGTCCGGCGCATGGTGGCGCGCTCCGCGTACGACCAGCTCAACTACTCGCCGCTGCTTCTGGCCGGCACCGTCATAGGGATGACACTTACCTACCTTATGCCGCCGCTACTGGCTGTGTGGGGAACGGGCCTCGCGCAGGGGGCTGGCGCTTTGACTTGGGCGCTAATGACGGCGGCGTTTTATCCGATTGTGCGCTTCTACAGGCTGCCTGCGCTTTGGGCCGCGGCACTCCCTGCCATCGGCGGCCTTTATATGCTATTCACGCTCGAACTCGGCGCTGCAGCATTGGCGCGGCAGAGGCGGGCTTTGGAAAGGGCGCGTGCAGGCGCGCAGTGCGGAGGCATCATGGTAACGGGGCCGGTTTGGGACCCAGGCGAGAAGACGCATCGCGACGAGAATTTTCCGGTCGCGTCGGGTCTCGTGTCCAAGAAACACCGGGCTGCGATTTTGGCCTTCTACCGCTTCGCGCGCGCCGCCGACGACATCGCGGACGATCCCCTGCTTACTGAAGCGGAGAAGATCGGCGCGCTCGACGCGTTCGAGGAGACGCTGCTCGGGCGGAATGACGCAATCGCCCTTGTGCTGCCGTTGCGCGCCGCGATTGCCGAGCGCGGCCTATCCCCCAAACACGCGCAGGATTTGCTCACCGCGTTCCGTATGGACGCGAGCAAGCATCGCTACGCCAATTGGGACGAGCTTATTCACTATTGCACCTATTCGGCCAATCCGGTCGGGCGCTTCGTGCTGGATGTGCATGGCGAGAGCCGCTCCACTTGGCCCGCAAACGATGCCTTGTGCACGGTGCTTCAGATTATCAACCATTTGCAGGATTGCGGCGCCGATTACCGCCGGCTGAATCGCGTCTATATTCCGCTCGATACGCTGGCGGCGGGGAATGCTTCCGTTGAAGCGCTTGGCGGTTCGAAGGCGTCTCCGGAGCTGCTGGCCTGCATTCATGAGCTTGCCGGGAAAACGCGGGATCTGCTTGGCACCGCGGATCTCTCCGGGCGAATCGAGGATCTGCGGCTGAGCCTTGAGGTAGCCGCCATCGAGCGGCTTGCGCGCAAGCTTACCGGTATGCTCATGCGGCGCGACCCGCTGAGCGAGCCCGTGCATCTGAGCAAGCCTGCATTTGCCTTCACGTTGATCGGTGCGGTTTGCACAGGCATTGGACGCCGCCTTTTTTTGCCGCGCACATCGGCAGCAACCGTGGTACAGGGATCGGATGACCGGCCAAGCCATTGAAATCCAGGGAACTACCGAAATCGCCGCCGAGCGCGCGCATAGCAGCTCGTTCTACGCCGCGATGCGAATCATGCCGCATGGGCAGCGCGAGGCGATGTATGAGATCTACTCGTTCTGCCGCGTGGTGGACGACATAGCCGACGACGAGGGGCAGGCCGAGGGGCGGCTGGAAAAGCTCGAAGAGTGGCGGCGGAATATCGACGCGATCTATCTGGGCGAGAAGCGCCCGGATCTGGCGGGCTTGGCCACCGCCGTTCGCGCTTTCAACCTCGACAGCGACGACTTCCGCGCCATCATCGACGGCATGGAGATGGATGTTAACAAAAGCATCCAGGCCCCTGCCTTCGTGGAACTCGATCTTTATTGCGACCGTGTGGCGAGTGCGGTGGGGCGGCTCTCCTCGCGCGTGTTCGGGCTTCCTGTAGAGGAGGGTAGGCAGCTCTCGGAGCATCTGGGCCGCGCGCTGCAACTCACCAACATCCTGCGCGATTTGGATGAGGACGCGGGGATGGGCAGGCTTTATCTGCCGCGCGAGTTCCTGAATGAGGCCGGCATTACCACGACCGATCCGGCGAGCGTTCTTGCGCATCCGGCGCTGCCGCAGGTCTGCGGGCGGATCGTTTCGCTCGCGCGCTGGCACTTCGCGGAAGCGGACAAGGTCATGAAAAGCCATCCGCGCCGGAAGGTGCGCACGCCGCGCGTCATGGGCGAGGCTTATAAGAGCATCCTGAAGGCGCTTGTGAGCCGCGGTTGGGCCGCGCCGCGCGTGGCTGTGAAGCTCAGCAAGCCGCGCCTGGTTTTCATCCTCCTGCGCCATTTTATCTTTTAGCCATGCGAGACCCCCTCACTCTGTCTCTCTCCCCAAGGGGAGAGAGGACGCCTGCAATATCCTCCCCATCTGGGGAGAAGGCCGCAGCGAGCCCCCTTTCCCCCACCGCATCCGCCTGCGGATGCGGCACGTTGAGTTGCAAGGTCGCCAGGGCGAGCTTGCTGGGAGAGGGCCGGGGTGAGGGGGGCTAATGGCGCCTGTGACCCACATCATAGGCGCGGGGCTCGCGGGCCTGTCCGCAGCCGTCCGCCTTGCGGAGCGGGGGCGTAGCGTAGCCGTTTACGAGGCGGCGGGGCAGGCCGGCGGACGATGCCGCTCCTATTACGACAGCGGCTTCGGCGCCGTCATCGACAATGGCAATCATCTGCTGTTGTCGGGCAACGACGCGGCCATGCGCTACCTCGCGCTCATTGGCGGCGCGGACAAGCTCCAAGGCCCGGAGCGGGCCGAGTTTGCCTTCGCCGATTTGGAAACCGGAGAGCATTGGAAGCTCAGCATCGGCGAGGGCCGCTGGCCGTCCTGGATGTTCGACGCAGGCCGCCGCGTGCCGGGAACGAAGCCCGCCGATTACTTATCCGCGCTGCCGCTGATGTGGGCTGGGAGCCGCAAAACGGTTACGGATGTCATCCCGGCCGGCGGCGCGCTCTATAAGCGCCTTTGGCAGCCTTTGTTTCTCGCCGCGCTCAACACCGATCCGGGCGAGGGTTCCGCCAAGCTTGCGGGCGCCGTCATGCGCAAAACGCTGGCGAAGGGCGGGGCTGCTTGCCATCCGCTGGTTGCCGAAGGGCTGTCGGCGGCGTTCATCGAGCCGGCGCTGGCATATATCGGAGAGCGAGGCGGCAGGGTGACTTTCGGCCGCCGCTTGCGTGCAATCGACTTCGATGACGGGAGGGTGGCCGCGCTCGATTTCGGCGATTGCAAAATCGCCGTTGCGGAAGGCGATGCCGTCATCCTTGCCGTTCCGCCATGGGTCGCGCAAACGCTGGTTCCCGGCCTCGATGTGCCCGGCGAATTCCGCTCCATTCTCAACGCCCATTATCGCATAGAACTTCCGCCTTCATTCCCGCCTATTCTGGGCGTCATAGGCGGAACGGTGGAATGGATTTTCGCTTTTCCCGGCCGCCTGTCGATCACCATCAGCGGGGCGGACCGGCTGATCGGTCAGCCCCGTGAAGAGCTAGCCGCCAAATTATGGCGCGAGATCTCGTCAGTCACCGGACTTCCAGCGGATTTGCCGCACTGGCAGATCGTGAACGAGAAGCGGGCTACCATGGTGGCGAGCCCGGCCCAGGATGCAAAACGCCCTGGGCCAAGAACCGGATGGCGGAATTTTTTCCTTGCGGGCGATTGGACGCAAACCGGCCTGCCGGCAACCATTGAAGGGGCGGTGTTGTCCGGTGAGCGGGTCGCGGAGTTGCTGGGCAGGGCGCGAGGGTAGTGAGCGATCCGCTCGATTGCTTCCCCCTCCAGCGTCATCCCGGAGATGCCGAAGGCGTTATCCGGGACCGTTGCAAATGCCAGCGCCTGTTACGATCCCGGATTGTATGTTTCTGCTGGCTGACTTTTCCGGGCTCGAATCGGTGAAGGTCAGCCCCTGAGGGAGGGTGGCCACCCTCCCTCAGGGGCGGCGCGCGGCCGTATCCCGGATAGACTGCACAGTCCAGCGTTATCTCTGACCCGCGCCGCTTCTGTTCCGCGTCCATCCGAACGGTAGGAAGGTCCTTTGACGGCCGCATACAATCCAGGAACACGGAATCGCACCATAACTATGAACCCGGCTCAGAAGACATTCAACCACGTCGTCGCGTTCGACGTTGGCAAGGAAAGCCTTGCCGTCCATATCCTGCCTGGCGATGAGCGCCAGAGCATCGCGAACAAACCCAAGGAGATCCGCAAGCTGCTCAGGGCGCAGATGCGGCGCAACGCCAACTTGAACCTTGGGCCTCTCCTCGTTGTCTGCGAGGCAACCGGCGGCTACGAGCGGCAGCTGCTTGAAATCTGCGTTGAGCTTGAGATCGCTGCCCACAAGGCCCACGGCTCTCGCGTCCGGCACTTCGCCAAATATCTTGGCCTTATCGCAAAGAACGATCCAATCGACGCGCGCGTGCTCGCCCTCTTCGGCTCGAAGACCGATAACCTGCGCCTTTATGCCTCCCCCACACCCGAGCTGGAGGCCCTGACCGATCTGAGGGCGCGGCGGGACCAAATCCAAGCCATGCTGCTTGCCGAAACGAACCGGCTTGAGCATGTCCGTCATGAAACCGTTACCAAGAGCCTCAAGGAGCATATCGACGTCCTGCGGCAAGCCTTGGCTGTGCTCGAAACGACGATCGCGGCGCACATTCAAGCCAGCAAGGAGCTTGCCCGCAAAGCGGACCTTATGCGCACCCTGAAGGCCATCGGCCCTGGAACCGCTACGGTTTTGCTCGCCTATATGCCGGAGCTTGGCACATTCAGCAGGGCCGGGGCAGCCAGCATGGCCGGCGTTGCCCCCTTCGACGACGAGAGCGGCAAAAAGAGCCTCCCCCGCCATATCGAAGCCGGCCGGGCCGCCGTCCGCAAGGCGCTTTACATGGCGGCCCTGACCGCAATCCGCTATAACCCCATCATGAAAAGCTTCGCGGAAAAACTCCGGCAGAAGGGTAAACCCGCCAAGGTAGTCATCACCGCCGTTATGCGTAAGCTCATCGTCACGCTCAACGCCATGCTCCGCACCGGCGAGCCATGGAGTCACGCGCAAACCGCTTGATAGCCAAGACGGTAGATAATGCGCAAGCGCATTTCCGGTATGACGGGCGACGAACTATTCAACTGGATTTGACATGAGGGATTCGCGGCTTTGGGGTGATGGAGCCAAAACAGCAAAACCGGTTGTGCCGCCGTGCACGCACAGGTGGACAAACTATTGCCGGATCCCGCAATAGTTGTTGCATTTGAAATAAGTATTTGCGAAGGCTTTCTGTCTTAAGTGCGCAACAGCTCCGGCAAAAATTAAGATCAATGATGTCTGCTGCTTGCACCGGGTAACTTCCGGCGACTATCTTGAGCGCAGCTTGTTATTCCTCCCGCGTTTGGCATTCGCTGCAGAATTGCGAATTGGGAGACCTGCTCACGATCCAGCGTTAGCGCTGGGCCGGGTGGAGATAACTGTGCGCTGCGGCGAAGCGGGCCTGAAATGAATGCAATCTTCGACATTAAGCCCGTAGTGGCGGCTGCCGGGCTGGGATTCGAGGCCCGGATCGCGCAGGGCCCCGGCGTCAAGGTCGTGTACGGCCAAAGCCGCGATGAATACCGGAAATACCTGCATAACCACGCCAAATGCGGCGTGAGCGGCTTTATCAGCATCGGCGTGGCTGGGGGGCTTTCGCCGCGCTTGCGGCCGGGGGATGTTGTCGTTGCCAGCGCGGTTATAACAGCCAGCGGCATGTCCTCCACCTCCCGGGATTGGTCCAAGTCCATCCTGAGCGCTATTCCCGGCGCGCACCATATGCCGGTTTTCGCTTCCGAATCGACCGTGACCTCGGTTTTGGAGAAGGAAGCGCTCTGGAATGCGACCGGCGCGGTGGCCGTGGACATGGAATCGGGCCATACGGCCGAGATTGCCGCCCATTACGGAGTGCCGTTCGCCGTGTTGAGAGTGGTGCTGGACCCGGCGCACCGGGCCATTCCGCTAAGCGCGCTCGCCGGCGCCCGCGACGACGGTGAGACCGACCCCTTGGCGGTTGTCAAGGCATTGCTGAGGCGGCCGGGGGACCTGCCCGGTTTGCTGCGCCTTGCGGAGGATACCCGCAAGGCAAGCCGGGCTTTGCTCCGCAGCCGTCAGGCGCTGGGCCCCTTCCTCGGGTTTTTCCCGCTTCAAACGGGTGAACTGCTGCTCAACGTGGAGTGAACGCACGTAAGCAGCTGGACGCTGCTTATCGAGGGCGATCCCGGGTGCCATTGCCGGAAAGGGTTGCGGACGTTCAAGATATCCGAACCGAATTCTGAAGCCCCCCAACACGCGGAAACAAGCCCGCCGGGGTGAGGCGGCCCAATTCGAATTCCGCAGGCCAGCCGGCGGGCGCGGTAGTGACGGGGTTCGTTTTTCCGGCGCCGGCGCCTCGCCGAATGTCCACGCATAGCCAAATTTCATAACACTATCCTACATCCGCACTCGCAAGACCTTGCGCCGCAATATCCCGGCACGCGCCTCTTTGTTCCCTTATTGTTCACATGGGAGGCTTGCGCGAACCTTGTCGTACCGCGCCTGCACGGCTTGCTTGTGCACCACGCCGGCATCTCCCGGCAACGTTGTGGATAATTTCATGTTCTGGTTGTGTTCCTGTTTGGCTGCTGCCATCTTATGGCCAGCGGCAAAGCAGTTTTGAATTGCAGAGTATAGTAACCCTATGCCTGCTGGATCGCTTAAAAGAGTGTTGGCGTGGTTGAGAGTTCGATGAAGTATTTGGTTGTCTCGGAGGCCGATCGGCCGATTAAATGTCAATGCAATGGTGAGTTGTATTTGGCATTGGAGATGGAAAACCTATCGCTGACGGATGGCTACCAGGTCCAGCCTGTTCCATGGCGGCAAAGCGAACGGGCGGAAAGCCGCTAAGATGCGTTAACAGGAGGTGACCGATGGTGCGCCAGAGAGCCATGCCAGCCGTCCAAAATCCCGGCCGATCCGGGGGCGCCACTTGTTTCGGAAGAGCCGGTTATGCTTCGACCCAAGCCGGAGACGCGCCCTTATGGGAGGGGAGTGCCGCCGCTACGGAAGTGCTTTTGCGCACACCGCTGGGACCCGCCCGGTTTGGCCCACGCCTTGCGGGCGATACCCGCAAGGCGGCATGGGCGTTATTCCGCGGCCGTCAGGCGCTGGGCACCTTCCTCGGCTTCTTCCCGCTTCAAGCGGCTGAGTTCGCGCTCAACGTGGAGTGAATGCACATGAGCGGCAGGACGCTGCTTATCGAGGGGGATCTCGGGCGCCATCGGGCCTTCCGTGCGGATGCCGCGCACCGCCAGTGCAAGCATCTTGAACGGATTCGAGATCGCGGCGTGCGCGGCGGTGGGCTCGTAGCCGCAATGCGCCATGCAGTTCGCGCATTTTTCGTACCGGCCGGTGCCGTAGCTATCCCAGTCGGTCGTTTCCATCAGCTCTTTGAAGGTTTTGGTGTAACCCTCGCCGAAAAGGTAGCAGGGCTTCTGCCAGCCGAAGATGCTGCGCGAGGGCATGCCCCAGGGCGAGCAATGGAACTCTTGGTTGCCCGCCAGGAAGTCCAGGAACAGCGGCGAATGCGCGAGCGTCCAGCGCCTGCCCTTGCCGATTGCGAAGACTTTACGGAAAAGGTCCTTGGTCTTGCGCCGGTTGAGGAAGTGCTCCTGGTCGGCGGCGCGCTCGTAGGCATAGCCGGGAGAGATGGAGACGCCAACGCCCAAGTCGCGGGCGAAGTCCAGGAACCGCGCGATATCCTCGGCCTTGTAACCGTCGAACACCGTTGCGTTGACGTTGACGGCGAAGCCCTTGGCCTTGGCGGCGATAATGGCTTTGAGCGCCCTGTCGAAAACGCCTTCCTGGCAAACGGCTTTATCGTGATGCTCCTTCAGGCCGTCGAGGTGCACCGAAAAGAACAGATAGGGCGACGGCTCGAACAGATGCAGCTTCTTCTCAAGCAGAAGCGCGTTCGTGCAAAGCGATACGAACCGCTTTTGCGCGATGAGGCCCTTGACGATCTCGCCGCATTTCCTTGTGGATCAAGGGCTCGCCGCCGGGTATCGCAACCATTGGCGCGCCACATTCCTCCGCGGCGTCCAGGCACTCCTGCACCGGCATCCGCCGGTTGAGGATCTGTTCGGGATAGTCGATCTTACCGCAGCCCGCGCAGGACAAATTGCACCGGAACAAGGGTTCCAGCATGAGAACGAGGGGATAGCGCTTGCGGCCCATAAGCTTCTGTTTGAGAAGATATGCTCCGATCCGCCTTTCCTGGAAAAACGGCAAGACCATAATTGTACTCCAGCTTGTGAATAGCGTTGCGCTTAGGCGGTGTGAACGTCCATCCCGGTGGACTTAAACGTGTATGCGTCAAAGTCAAACGGAGTGAAGCTCGGCGGGAAGCCTGAATTCGACGTTTTCTTGAACCCCTGGTAAATTTGTCACTTCGATTGCACCCAAAGTCCGCAAGCTCTCAATGACATCTTGCACCATGGCTTCGGGCGCCGATGCGCCGGCGGTGAGGCCGATAACCTTGGCGCCCTTCACCCACTGCGCCTCAAGTTCGCTGCCATCGGCAAGAAGATAGCTTGGCACGCCAGCCTCTTGGCCAATCTCGCGTAAGCGGTTGGAGTTCGAGCTATTTTTCGCCCCCACGACCAGGATGACATCCGCGATTTTTGTCAATTCCCGGACAGCGGTCTGACAATTCTGTGTCGCGTAGCAAATGTCGTTGGTCTCGGGGCCGACCACGTCGTTGAACCGGCGCTTGATCGCCTCGATGACCCCGCGCGTATCGTCGATGCTGAGTGTTGTCTGCGTGACGTAGGCGACGGGGGTGTCCAGGGCGAGCGGGAGCGCCTTGACGTCCTCCTCGGTTTGAACGAGATGCACCGGCCCTGGAATTTGGCCCATCGTGCCTTCGACCTCGGGATGGCCCGCATGTCCCACCAGGATTATGACGCGGCCTTGAGCGAGGTATTTCTTTCCCTGAAGGTGGACCTTAGTAACGAGCGGGCAGGTGGCGTCGATCACGGGCAGCTTGCGCGATTTCGCCGCGGTTTGAACGGATTTCGACACGCCATGCGCGCTGAAAATCGTCACGGCGCCCTGCGGGATTTCGTCGATCTCGTCGACAAATCGCGCGCCTTTCGCCTTTAGGTCCTCGACGACATGCTTATTATGCACGATCTCGTGCCGGACGAAGACGGATGAGTCGAACTTCTCCAACGCGCGCTCGACGATGGAAATCGCGCGAACCACCCCTGCGCAAAATCCGCGAGGCTGCGCGAGCACCACTCGTGTTATATCGCCGCCGGGAGCAGCTTTTTGCATTACAGTACCCCGTTTCTGTGGCGTGCCTGGCCACGCGGTTTTCGTTTGGCCGTTTCTTGGCCAACAAACGGCTACCTCACGCCGTTCCGGGCGTTATCCAATATTCCTGAACCGGCATGCATGTTTTTAAACAATCTGTCTAGCTAGGATGGCAAGGTGCTGAGCTCTCCGGATGGGGAGGCGAAAGCCGTGGCGCACCAAACCAGCGCTCTGATTCGCCGGCTTAATTTAACGCCAGCATATGGGATGCCAAGAGGGTGGTGCGCAATGAGCACAGCCGGGCAGAAAACGTTCACGGCACTTTTCCGCTCCATATACAGTGATTTTCCAGCTTGCTAACGGCAAGGAGCCAAGATCGTGACCGCGCTCGATTTCACGCGCCGGTGGCAATAAAAAAGGCCGGAAGAACCGGCCTTTAAAGCTCAGCTTGGCAAAACGGGCTTACTCCCCCGCGGTTCTGCCGAAATGGTTCCAGGAAACGGTAACCTTCGCGCCAACTTTCGCCCTCGTGTAAAGATCGGCGACATCCGCGTTGTACATGCGGATGCAGCCGTGGGAGACCTGCTGGCCGATCAGATATTCCGCGTCCGTACCGTGGATGCGATACATGGAGTCGCCCAGATACATCGCGCGTGTGCCCAGCGGGTTGCGCGGATCGCCGCCGGCGACGTAGGCCGGAAGCTTCGGATTTTCCTTGCGCATGTCGGCCGTTGGCGTCCAGACGGGATTTTCGCGCTTCTGGCTGACATAGCTCACGCCGGACCACTTGGCCTCGGCCTTCGGAATGGCAATGGCGTAGCTGATCGCGCTCGTCTTGGATTCGATATAGTACAAACGGCGGTCGCCAAAGCTCACGATAATCTCGCCGGACGTGTAAGAGCCGGGTTTGAGTTCTGATGTGCTCGCGGGGGCCTCCACCCATTGGTCCAAAAAGGTCGCTAAAGAAGCTATCGATGAAATTCGCGTTTGCGTTCGACGCGGCAATTGTCAGCATGAGGCTGGCAATTGCGAATTGCTTGATGAGCCGTGACACTAATCCCTCCAATGTCTAGCCATATCCAATTTACCTCAGCGCTGGCACTGCCGCCATTACGATGAACGCTGCACTAGCTAGACCAGCCAACTGGCCGCGACTGGCATGCTTAAGGCGCCATTTCCGGTTCGTTGAGAACATAGCTGAGCATATGCCCCGCGTCAGCCCCTGAAACGTCCGGTTCTAGCCACTTTTTGCGCTCATGTTGCTATGATGACACGGATTTATGTCTGCGCAGTAAATAGGCACCCCGAATATAACAGAAGAACAACTTGAGCCGAGCGGCAGTTACTTTTTGCGAAACTTGTCGAGACTGACGACGTCGGCAGTCTTGCGCCCTTCGCGGGGGCCGGTGTCGTTTTCCGGCGGCCTTGTGGCGGCAGCCTCTTGGACCTCGTGGTCCGGTTCCTGAATAGGAGAAAGCAAACTGCTCATCTCGCCTTTCGGCGCGGGCAGAAGGGTCATATCCGCCGGAAGGCCGGTCTCCTCGCCCCCCTCGCCCTCCGGCGGGCGCAGCGCCAGCGCGAAATGCACGGTGGGGTCCTGGAAAATGCGCACCGCGCTGAAGGGAATGACGAGCCGCTCCGGGATGTTGTTGAACGACAGTCGGACCTCGAAGCGGTCCTCCGTAACGGCCAAGTCCCAGAACTGGTGCTGCAACACGATAGTCATCTCGTGCGGATATTGGTCCTTGAGCCGCTTGGACAAGCCCGACGCCCGGCGCGCGCGTATCGAAGGTGATGAAGAAGTGATGATCTCCGGGGATGCCGCGCTTCAAAACGCGCAGCAGCACGGCGCGCACGACGCCGCGTAGCGCGTCCAAGACGAGAGCCTCGTACCGGATCAAATCTTCAGGCATTTCCGCTTCAAAGCCCAAGGCTCATAATACCCAAATCGAAAAGTGGCGGGCTTCTGTTGCCCGGCGCCCGCCGGCCGCGCCTAACAGCAGCTACGCCGTTAGGGCTTTAGATTCCCAGTGTCGCGCCGCATTACGCAGCGAGAGCAACCGGAGCATAGTTGTCGTTTGCAACTATAAGTTTGGCCCGATACGGCGGTACCATGCCGGACGAAAGACTACCCTTTACACCCTCGTCGATCCTATTTCGCCCCCATCAGAAGCCGCCGGTTTCCCGATTTCTTAGGGTCTCAACCTGGTTTTGGCCGAGCCCGCGGCTTGTGGTGGAGGCGCCGGGTACCGCCCCCGGGTCCGAAAGGCTTATTACGATATCCATTTATCGCCATAGCTGGCGAACCAGCGATTTGTAATATAGCCCTTCCTCACGTGATTGGAAAGATGACAGCGGCAGAAATGGCAAATCGGTAGCAAGCCGGCCACGCATCCGCTCAGTTGGCACAGCCGCTTAAGCTTCCCGCGCCTCTCCGAGTGGGCAGGCGCGCCGTCTGCAAGCGATTGTTAATCCCCGCCAAAAGCGCCTTGCCTCCCGGGCGGCGGCACGCCAGCTTAAGGGCATAACGAATCCCCAAACCGGGAGCGGCGATGCCTGAAGAAGCAAAACTGACATCCGATATTGCCGGCATGACGAAAGCCGCCCCATTTTCGCGGCGGAGTTTCATGACGGCCGCGGCAGCCACGGCGGCGGGCTACACCATTGCCGCGGGCGAGGTGCGCGCCGAAGCCATTCACACCGATACCGCCGGCCTAGATACTGGGGATGCGGCAATCGCGGTTGCGGGCGGGGAAATGCCGGCCTATTTCGCGCGGCCCAAAGGTGTTGCCAATCCGCCCGTCGTTCTGGTGGCGATGGAGATTTTCGGCCTGCACGAATACATCAAGGACGTGGCGCGGCGGCTGGCGAAGCTCGGCGCGTTTGCGGTGGCGCCGGATTATTATTTCCGCTCAGGCGTGGACCTTACGAAGTTCACCGATTTCAAGGCGATCATGCCCATCGTCAACGCGAAGCCAGACGCGGAGCTTGTCTCCGATCTCGACGCGGCGGTGGTGTGGGCGAAAGGCCAAGGCGGCAACACGTCGCGGCTCGGGATCGTGGGCTTCTGCCGGGGCGGCCGCACAGTCTGGGTCTACGCCGCCCATAGCGACGTGCTTAAAGCCGGCGTTGCCTTCTATGGCTCGCTCGTGGACCCGAAAAATCCCGTATGGCCAAAGAGCCCGATAGAGCTTGCGCCCGATATGAAGGCGCCGGTGCTGGGGCTTTACGGCGAGGCCGATCAAGGCATTCCGGTTGCTCAAGTTGAGGAGATGAAAGCCGCGCTAAAGGCCGCGGGGAAAACCGCCGAATTCAAAATCTACCCCGGCGCGCCGCACGCATTCCACGCCGATTACCGGCCCAGCTACCGCCGGGAGGCGGCCGAGGATGCCTGGAAGCAGATGGAGGCGTGGTTCCGGAAGTACGGCGTGCTCCCCTAGCCACGCCATCATGTCCGCGCGGGCTTGCGTCACCGGGGGCGTCAGCGCGAGTTATGGTTGCTTTAATTTGGTTCGTTCTTCCGCGCGAGAACCAGGAGGCCATGAATTCCGAAAGCGAGTTTGACCCGCCGGACAAACATGTCGTCCCGGCGGAAACCTCCGCGAAGCAGGAGGGCAACAAGCCCGGCCTCATCGTAAAGGGTGTGAGTATCCGGCCCTGAAAACTTCCAATGCCGCATCGTCTCTTCATGGGTGGCGTAGATCGCCAAAACCCCGCCCGGCTTCAGCACGCGCCGGGCTTCGCGGATCTCGTCCCCGCTCTCGCTGAAAAAATAGACCACGTTGACGGCGAGGATTTTATCGGCCGATTCCGGGGACCAAGGTAGTGCATCGAAGCGCCCGAGGCGAAGCTGCACGCGCTTTTCCTCGATGGCCCGCCGGTTCCGGCGCGATGCCTGAGCGAGCATTTCCGGTGAGGAATCGATCCCAAGCACTAGGCCCTGGCAGGCCGCCGCGGCCACCGCTCTTATCGCAACGCCCGGGCCAAAGCCCAGTTCCAGCACGGTATCGGCCGGTCCGATTTGCAGGGCCTCGATGGCCAGCCGGTTCGGCTCCCGGTTGACGACGGTCATGACTTGCCCCGTCAGCCGCCCGGCGCGCCCGGATGGGCTTTTAAGCTGATGGCCGATCCCGCCCCAAAAATTTGCAACGCCGCTCATGAGTAATACCGAATCCGATTGGCTGCTTCCGCAGCTGTCATCCCGGAAATGCCGTAGGCATTATCCGGGATCGTTGCAAATGCCGGTGCCCTTGAAGGTCCCGGATACGGCGCAAGCGCCGTTCCGGGATGACGGGCGCGGAACTACGGGGCCGGATTTGGTATGATACCCAATTCCCGGCCGCCAACGCTCACAAGATATACTTGGTTACGATTGCGATGGCGGTATTCCCTTTGATGCTGAACTGCCCCTGCTCGAAGCTCGGCTTGCCGAATACCCGCGGATTCGTGGACACCCCCACGCCCTCCGCTGGAATTCCGAGGAAATTGGTGTCCATCTTGCCGTTCCCGTTCTCGTCATGAACGATGGCGACGGCATAGACGCCGTCTTTCAAGCCGTTGAAGGTCATGACAACCTTGCCGCCCGAGATTGGCGCCTGCGCCGAGCGCACGCCATGGCCCTTCACGCAATCGGGAAACTCGGGCTTATCCGAGCCGTCCGCCGAGAATATGCAGATAAGAACCTGCCCTTGATCGCTGCGCAGATTGCCCGCGGTCACTGTCAGGTCGGATGCGTTGCAGGCGGAGGAGAGGAGGCTGGTTAAACAAGCGGCAAGGAGGAGACGAAAACGCATGTGTGACTGTCCGTTATAGTGCGTCCGGAAAAGTGCGAAGCGGTTTTCCGATAAGACGCACGGCAAAACAAAAACTTAGAGCCCGCTTTTGATTCCATCAAAAGCGGATAGGCTCTAGAAGCGGGTGGTAGGAGGAAGCTGCGCGTAAGCGGGGTTTTACGCCCAGCTTCCCCCTCACCAAAGCCCTCTCCCGCGAGGAATTCCTCTTTGCGGGATGGGGCAGAGCCGGTATCGGGACTACGCATTACACAGCTTGTAAGCGGCCGATCCCGTTTACGATTTCATTTTGGTTTGGACCTTGACCAAAAGCCCTTCCATCACCTTCGGGAAGTAGGAATCCCAAACGGGGCGTTCCGGGTGACGCGGCAAGGCGAGGCCGGCTTTTAGCACCTGTTCCGCTTCGCTGTACTTGCCTTGCTCGAAGAGAAAGTCGGCGTAGAAGTAATGCGCGTCCCGGCCATTGGGAGCACTTTTGACGGCCTCTTCGAGATATTGGCGGGCCTTATCCGTATCGCCCCAGCCAAGCGGAAAGCCGGGAACCCGGTAATACAAGACGCCGAGGCTGGTGGGCGCACCTGCGTCCAAGGCTTTGGGGTCCATCTTGTAAGCTTCAAGCAGGAGATCGCGGGCGCGGCTGGCGTGGTTGAGCGCGGCCAGCCCCCAGGTCAGGGATGCGCGCTCGCTGGTCACGATCCCATCCCAAATCAGCGTCTCGGGCCGGCTGGGATAGTGCGTCACCAAAGCGTCGGCCTTGGCCCCCAGCACCTCCATTTTATCTTTTCTCTCCGCGTCGTCCTTGCTGAGATACTTAATCTTCGCCCATTCCTCGGCGACCGCGAGAATGTCCGCGTCCATCGCTTTGTTGTCCGAGGCGTGGACGATGGGGGCGGCCGAAACCAGCATCATAATACTGGCGGCGGCGAGCATGATAAACCTCATGGCGGGTTCCTCCTCCTTCTTCTAGTTCCAAAAGGGTGTTCAGCGGGCCAGGACGCGCGCAAATTGCTTGGCGATGGCCTTATCCACGACGTGCGGAAACAGGCGTTGCATGAGAACGTACATGCGCTCGGCTCCAGCGGGATAGATCGCGTTGGCCTCGCGGGCGACGGCATTCCAGACAAATTTTGCAACCGTTTCAGGAGCATCGAGCTTCATTTCGAAAGGCTCGATCAGCGATTGAAGCGGCCGGGCGGCAGGGGTGTGCGTGGCACGCGGCGCCGCATAGGTGACGCCGATCCCGAGCGGGGCCAGTTCCCGGCGGAGTGCAATGGAGAAGCCCCGCAGGCCCGCCTTGGTCGCGGAATAGGACGCGAACAGCGGATACGGAATGTCTCCCAGCACGGAGCCGATGTTGACGACGCGCGCGCCCTTCGACTTCTTCAGCAGCGGCAGCGCGTCCCGCACCATGGCCATGGGCGCAACAAGGTTTGTGTTAACGACGGCCTGCAAATCCTCGTCGGTCGCGGCGGCGAGCGGTCCGACCGGCACCACGCCGGCATTGTTCACCAGAAGGTCCAGGGCCCCCCAATGGGCTTCCAAATCCGCCATTAACGCGCCGCGGTCCAAGCGGTTCGTAACATCGGCCACGATGGCCAGATGCCCGGTTCCGGGCGAAAGGGACAAGGTCTCATCGAGGGCCTGCCTCCGCCGCCCCACCACCGCCAGCCGCACGCCGCGGCGGGCTGCCTCGATGGCGAGTGCGCGCCCAATCCCGGAGCCTGCCCCGGTTATGAGTGCTTTTTTTCCCTCAAGCTGCATGCGAAACCTTCCCCAAGAACTGTTCGCCCAAATCCTCGAAGATCGCGCCATAGAGCCGGTACATCACGCGCGCCGCGCCGATGATGACGTCCTGCGTCTCGCGGTCTTCGAAGTTATCCACCAATTTTCTGAAAAGGGCCGTGTGCTCGACATCGAGCGAGCCATGCGATTGCAAGTAGGAGAAACCGGTTGCCGCTTCGGTCCCGAGCGAGTTCCGCACCGCGCCGGCGACCGAATGCGCCAGCATCACGGACAGCCCTTCGAGTACATGCACCATGCCGAGCAAGGCGTAGGGGCTGATCCATTCGATGCAATAATAGGCGTATCCCACCATGACCTGGCACGGGATGCCGCCTTTGCCGCCGGCGATCCTGTCCGCGTCGCCGCCCATCGCGCGGATATCGTCGAGTATCCACTTATCGTGGCCCCGCTCCTCATTCATGTAGATGAAAAGCGCCGTCTGGTAGCCTTCGTCGCGGGTCCGCGCGGCGGCGAGCGACAGAAGCGGGAAGGTATGTTTGACGTGGTGATAGGCTTCGGTCAGGAAGCCGAGATACATCTCGCGTGTCCCGCCAGTAGCCACCGCGTGCTTGACGAGCGGGATCGCCAAAAACCGCTCGCGCGCTTCCGTGGTCTCTTCGTAGAGCCTTTCGAAGGGGGTCATGCTTGCACCTCGAAGGTTGCTGCTTTGTCCTGCAGATAGTTTCGAACCTCGGCGCGGCGCGGCCGGCCATTCGGCGTGAACAGCCCCAGCGCCGCCGCTTCCTCGCGTGGCAGGACCGCCGCTCGTTGCGGGCGTGCATAGTCCGGGGCCAGCGCGCAGGCCCGGGAAATCGCCGCCGCGATCTTTTCCTCTTGCCCCGCCTTGAGCCAGCCCTCGCCCATGCTGGATGGCACGGCAAGGACGGTTAGCCGCGCCGGATCGCCGGCTTGGCACAGCACGCAAGCGCCGATCCTCGGATCGCCCAACAGCATGGTCTCGATCCATTCCGGGCTCAGGTTCCGGCCGTAAGGCGTGATAATCAGATTATCCAGGCGCCCGTAAACCGTGAGGAAGCCGTCCGCGTCGAGGCTGCCGGCATCGCCTGTCCGCCAGCGGCGCGGCGCGGGCTCGCCGTGCAAATAGCCATCCATGACAGTGGGGCCTTGAACGACGATTTCGCCATCCTCGATAGCAACTTCGAGGCCCGGCAGAGGCTGGCCCACGGTCCCTTCGCGGCAGGCGCCAGGCCGGTTCACCGCGACCACGGACGCGCATTCCGAAAGGCCGTAGCCTTCATAAACGGGAATTCCGAGCTGTCTTGCGGCCTGTGCAACCGTCGGCGGAACCGCCGCGCCGCCCGCCGCCACGAAGCGCAACCCCTCCGGAGGCCGTTTGCCGGCGGCCGCCAGCTGCCCGGCGTAAAGGGCCAGGAGCTGCGGCACCAGAACGCTGGTTGTGGGCCGCGCCCGCTCGAAAGCTCCGGCGATGTCGCAAGGCGCGCCAACGCCAACGCTCTGCGCGGCGGCGCTGTCGTAATGAACGGAACCGCCGATGAGAACCGGGATCATGATGCCGCAAATCAGCTCAAGGAGCAGCGGCAGGGGCAGCACGGACAGATATTTGTCCTCGCTGCTCGCGCCGATGGCCCTGGCCAGGGTCTCCGCGCTCCGAAGGGCCTGGCCGCCGAGGAGCCGGACGCCTTTCGGATTTCCGGTGCTGCCCGAGGTGTAAATGATGAGGCCGCCATCGCTGGCTTCCGCCGGAAACTCGCTGGCATGCAGCTCGCTCAACCGGTATGCGCCGTTCAATCCTGCATGGGGGCTTTCCGCATCGGTGACGATGACGCGCGAAATCCCGGCGTCGCGGATCAAATGATCGCGCTGGCCTTCGCTGAAAAAGGCGGGCACGGGGACGATGGTTTTGCCGGCCACGCTCGCGGCGAGGAACGCCACGGCCCATTCAACGCTGTTGTTGCCGAAGATGCCCACGGTTTCGCGCGCCGTGCCGAGATCCTGCGCGGCCCCGGCAACCCAGGCTGCGAGTTTGGATTGCGTCAGCGAACGGCGGCCGTCGCTCATTGCAATCCGCGATCCGGCTGCCGCGGCGTGCCGGGCGAGAGCTTGGCCAAGCTTAGCCATGGACGCGAGCCTCATAGGCGTGAGAGGCAGCCGGAGCGGGCGCGGCTTGCTTCAGCAAGAAAGGCATGAGCTGCTCACGCCCGAAGGCGAGAACTCTCGGGTCTGTTTCGTAGTAAGAGCCCCACATTTCCGGGTTTGGAACGCGGCTTGCGCTTGCGGCTCCCAAAGTAATCAGGGGCAGCCGCATCCGCCGCAGGACCTTTTCCAGCCGTCTCGTCGCGGTGAAAAACGCCCAGTCGAAACCAAGCTCCTCCCCGTAGAGCACAAGCTCGGTCATGAACCGCACCGAGACAGCGGGCGTCCGGCTTGCGAGGCTTGAAACCTCGACGATCGTTTCCCGGCCAACGCGCTTTTTGGCAATGCCGCCTATGATTGCTTCAACGGGGGCGTCAAGATAATGTTCAGAAAAATATGGTTCCGAAGCATCCCTTAATCCGGACGCAGCATGTATTTTATTGTTATTATCGATTAATACGACAATGGTCTTAGGAAAGCTTGTGACGCGCGCGCCGTAATTCAACGCATAGATCGCTCTAATGAGGCGCGTCGCAGCTGACCGCAACGGATGCTCGGGTGTTATGGCTGCAAGTCTCATTGCGTTCGCTTGGCGCTTTCTATTGTCAAAAGTTTTCGTGCATGGTGGCACTTGCGGCGACATTTCGTCGCAATGTTACGCCCGACATTGTCCGAATTGTGACCGCACAACAACTATTGCTATACAAGACGATATTGTGACAAAACGAATAAATACGAGGACACGCGCTTGCCTGGCAAGCATACCCAAAAATATGGACTGCAAATAGTCTGCTGCAACTGCCGGCAATGGTACGCGCGTTCGCCAAACATAGCTTCTCCCAGCTTACGGAACGCTTACATGGCCAGCTAGGCCGGTGGAAAAAACTATTTTTCTGCCACACAAGGCTGCGGCCAGAAATCCCGGCCGTTCCGGCTCCCAGCCCCGTCATCGCGAGGCGGCCGTGGCTACGATGGCGATCCTGAAGCAACACAGCAAAAGACCCCCTCACTCTGTCTCTCTCCCCAAGGGGAGAGAGGACGCTAGAATTCTCGCTGCGGGTGATTCAGGCGTCCCTTCTCCCCGTCCGCACCCGCTTGCGGGTGCGCCAGCAAAAGATGCAAGCACGCCAAGACGTGCTTGCGCGGAGAAGGACAGGATGAGGGGGGACTCCGTGAAGCACTCAACCGCGTTCAGTATTAATAAAGTGTTCGTTTCGCCTACGGCGGCAATATGCTTAATGCGCACTTGGTAAATGCGCTCATCGCATGTTTTTCGCCGCCGTATTTTTGCGAATCTTTTCGCGCTTTTGGTCGAATTCTGCGCTTCCAGAATCCGTTTAAATATACGAGCAGTTTCCAAATTAACCAATCGCGCGGCATTACCGGCAGGTGCGTCTGTGTAAAGTATCAAGAATAATCAATGGCTTATCTGGGAGGATTGGTGGCTTAACGAAGCCGTAAAGGACTTGTGCTATATTTGTATAAAATCGAGATGGCGCGAAAAGTGCGGGAAAAGCCGCGGGAATACGTTAACAGGAGGTAACCGAAGGTGCGCCAGAGACTTATACCAGCCGCCAGAACTCTTGCCCGTTCCAGCGCCCGCACCTCGTCATCGCGCGGCAGGGCGGTCGAGACTTGCGGCGGCCGGTATTATTTCGAGGCCCGGTTTGAACCGGTAGGCGCGGGGAGGGCGGCGGTAGGCCGTTGGCGCGGTATTTGCGCGGCGGTGCGCACCGCGAGCCGCCGCGCGCCGTATGGCGGGAACGAGACCTTGAACAGCGCTCCGCCGCCCCGGCGGTCTCCGATCTCGATCTTTCCTCCGTGCGCGGCAACGGTGCGCGAGATGATCGCCATGCCAAGCCCCGCGCCGCCTCCGCGGTCCCGGTTGCCTTGCCAGAAGCGCTCGAATATGGCGTGGCGCTGGGCCTTCGGTATGCCCGGCCCGCAATCCGCAACGATAAGCGCCGGAGGATTGAGCACGCCGATGTAGACCGCGGTGCCAGGCGGGGTATGCGCGACGCCGTTTTCCACAAGATTGCGAAGCGCACGGAATAGAAAATCGTAGGACCCGTTGACGATAGCCGGCCGCTCGGACCTGTAGACCTCGACGTTTTTCCCGGCGGATATGGCGCAGGGAGCGAGGTAGGCGGCGACATCGGCCGCGAGCGTGTTGAGCTCTACCTGCCCGGCAGGGTCGATCCTCAAAGCGTCGATGCGCGCATTATCCAGCAACTGGCTCACCAGCCGCTTCAACGATCCAAGCTCTTCTTTCAGCGCGGATTTGCCATTGAACTCCGGCAGCAAATCCATATGCGTGTTCATGATCGTGACGGGCGTGCGCAATTCGTGAGCCGCGTCCGCGATAAAGGCCTGCTGCTCTTTATAGCCGTATTCCAGCCGGTCCAGCGCGCGATTGATCGCCCGCACCAGGTTCAAGACCTCGTCGGGCATTCCCGCTTCGGACAGGCGCTTCGACACAGCGGACGGTCCAATCGCCGAAGCTTGCGCCGATGCGCGGGCCAGGGGGCGCAAGCTGATCTTTATAACGATGAGATTGATGACTAGGAGAATTCCGACAAACGGCAGCCATATCCAGGCAATGTCTTGCATGAACTCTTCGAGGACGGAGTCGAATACGATCTCGTTATCCTTGAAAACCACCTGAACCCAGACCGGAGGCGCCATTTTGGGGATCTTTAGCGAAATCCCGTAGGATGTGGATGTTCCGTCTGGCTGGGGGTGCGAGAAGAATTCCCGCCCCGCCTCGGGATCGATTGGATGAAGGGCGTGGGTCACCCCCCCGGAAGCCGCTACCGGGGTTCCGTTTGCCCCGACAATTGCGAACTCCCCAATCCCGTCGCGGTAATATTGTGCATAGGAATCGGGAAGCTTGATACCCTGTCCCGGCGAGGACTGATAAAGCTTGGCTATGAGTTTGGCTTGTCCTTGAAGCGTTCGCTCATGCGATTCCGTGTTGACGTTCTTGAACCGGATGTAAAGAAACACACTCGCCGCGGCCACGGCAGCTATCGAGCCTATTAGAAGTCCAAAAATCAGGCGGAACCAAAGTGATTGGAAGTATCGCCTCATGCGCTCTTTCGGGCCTCGGCCGCAATCATGTAGCCAACGCCCCTGATCGTATGGATCGCTGCATCCGCGCAATGGTCCGACAGCCGTTTGCGCAGCCGGTGAATGAGCACTTCGACGGCGTTCGAGGCAATTTCCTCGCCGAAAGAATAGAGCAAGTCCTCCATCGACTTCTTGGAAACGACGCTGCCAGTGCGCCGCATGAGGAGTTCCAGCGCGTAATACTCCCTCCTCGGAACCTCCACGATCTTTCCATCGATGCGGACCTCCCGCTCGGCGGTGTCGATTTGCATGTTCGCTTCGGCGATGACGACGCTTTTTCTTGAGCCGGGACGGCGGAGCAGCGCCCGGATGCGCGCCACAAGCTCATCCATCTCGAACGGTTTGCACAGATAATCGTCCGCGCCGCCATTAAGCCCGCTGACGCGCATCTCGGTGCTATCGCGCGCCGTGAGGATGAGAACCGGCCTCATGTCCTGCTTCTGGCGCATCCTTTTGAGAAGGGACATGCCGTCGGCGTCCGGCAAGCCAAGGTCGAGGATAAGGGCCTCATAATCGATACCCGAAAGAGCCGCTTCCGCATCGCCGGCAGTTTCGACGTGGTCCGCTGTAAACCCGCGTTCATTGAGTGCCGCGCGGATATAGCTGCCAAGACGGACGTTGTCTTCGGCGATCAATAGTCTCATGCGCTGTCCATCTTTCGCGTCTCTGCACCGGGTTGCGGCAGGATGCCGCAGTTCCTTGAGACTGCGCTATCGGCAGCAAAAGTGGCAAAAATTGGAAGCTTGGCCGGTTTGCCGCGATCTCACGAAGAAGTGCAATTCGCTTATAAGCTTAGGCTCCTGGCCCCAGCGCACGAGGCGGGGAGAGCACTCGCAGTGCGCCGCCGGCCAGCCGGAGGGAGAAGTTGGAAGGCGGGCGGCCGCCAACGTGAAAGGCGAGCATGCCGCTGAAAAGGGATGGGACTGCCGCAAGCGTTCTGAACGCGGCCCTCCGCATGCGCTCGTTTCCATCCAATAGCAGCAGGAGGCGTGCCATCAACTGCGGCATCTTTAGCAACCGGCGATGAGCGGCAACGTAGGTGCTCAGATCGCCGGCGGCGAGCGCTTCCGCGAGAGCGGCCGCCTGCCGGAACGCCAAGTGCATGCCTTCTCCCGTTATCGCATCCACCGTTCCCGACGCATCGCCAAGCAGCGCCACGTTTCCCTTGGTTACCGCGGCCAATCGCGAAGACATCGAGATCGCGCCACGCGCGCCCTCCAACCGTTCGGCTCCTGCCAGACGGGCGCCGAGCTTTGGAAAGACGGATGGCAGTTCCTCCACGCCAATCTCCTTATCCGTTCCCAGCAGCGCAACGCAGATTTCGTCCGGCCCGGTAGGCGTGACGTAGGCTTGGCAGTTCCCGGCCCAGTAAACCTCGACGAAATCGGTCCATGGCTCGATGCGAAAGCGCTGGCGCAGCCCCATCCGCCGCGCTGTGCTCCATACCGGTTGCAGTCCGCACCATTCGCGAACCCGCGAAAGGGCTCCATCCGCACCCGCGATCCAGCGGCATCGAACCGTTCGCCCGCCCGCTGTCACGCGCCCCTCTTCGACAGCTTCCACCGGCGTTTGCCACCACAGCTCCGCCCCGGCCTGCTCAGCGGCGCGGATAAGGATCTCATGAAGCCGGGTTCTGCGCATGCCTAAACCGCATCCGGAGTCCGGAAAGCGGGCCTCGGCTTGAAGCTCCCTGTCGAGGAAGCGGATGCCGCGGAACGGCACCCCGTCCGCCGCGGTGAGTTCCACCCCAATTTCACGCAGCGCCGCGACACCGTCTGGCATAAGCCCTTCGCCGCACGCCTTATCGATGGGGGGCTTGGCTCGATCCGCCACGATGACTCGAAGCCCGCGCTTGCGGGCTGCGATAGCGGCAGCGAGGCCGGCGGGGCCGCCGCCTACGACAAAAAGACAGGTGTCCGCCGCCGCTGCGGTTGGCCTCACCATTGGAGGAGGATCATTTCTGAGCAAAAGCCAGGGCCCATTGCCAAAAGGACCCCATATGTGCCGGGCTCCGGAGCCCTGTGCGTCAGAACCTCATCGAGGACCAGAAGGACGGAAGCGGACGAAAGATTGCCGAATTGCTTCAGACAATCCCAGGAAGCCTCCAAAGCGCTGTCCCTGAGAGCAAGCGTATCCTGGATCGCGTTCAAGACTTTTGGCCCGCCCGGGTGCATGACCCAAGTGCCGATATCGCGGCGGGTCAGCTTATACCGGGCAAGGAAGGCATCGACGTCGCCAGCCAGGTTTTTCTTGATGAGGTCCGGCAGGCGCGGCGATAGCACAATCTTCAGGCCCTTCTCAGAAATATCCCAGCCCATGATATCTTCCGTCTCGGGATAGAAGACAGAGCCAGTGCCCAGGATTTTCGGGCTGCTGGTGCCAGACGCGCCGCTTCTTACCTTAGAGCCGCTGACGATGGCTGCCGCGGCGCCATCGGCGAAAAGGCCCACGGAGATGAGGTTTGCTGGCGACAGGTCGTCCGTCTGGATCGTAAGCGAGCAAAGCTCGACGGCCAGCAGCGCCGCATTGTGATCTGGATAGGCCAGCACATAATCGGCCGCGCGCGTCAGCCCGATGGCGCCGCCCGCGCAGCCGATGCCGAAAATCGGCGTGCGTTTGATGTCTCTGCGCAGGCCCAGGCGGTTGATAAGCCGCGCGTCGAGCGATGGGCTCGCGATGCCTGTCACCGACACGACGAAGAGCGCGTTCAACTCCTCCCGGCTAAGTCCCGCCCGGCCGAGAGCGGCATCGATGGCCTTTGCGCCAAGGTCCTGCGCCACCTCAATCCAAGCATTGTTTGTCTCGCCGAAGGAGGCAAACTGCGCATAACGCTCCATTGGAAACGACAAATGCCGGTGCTCGACCCCGACGCGCGAATGAAACTGATCGATCCGCTCGGGGCTCTTCAGCTTGTCACTCCAGTACGCCTTGAAAGCTGCGGTGATCTCTGCCTGGGGGTAGCGATGCCCGGGCATCGCGCCTGCCACACCTGCTATTCTCACAGGCACCCCCGGCTCTGCGGCCGCGCGTTACAACTCCTCATGCACTTCTCCCTCTGCGGGGCTCACGCCCCATCACTCTGCCTTACATGTATGCGGCATTGGCCCGTCAGGCGCCTTCATATGGACTTCAGCGCGCGCTGCGCGAGGCCAGTCGCTTCGGTCCAAAAACCGCCGAAGGTGTGCATGAGTCCGGTTATTTGCGCGATTGCCTGGACGAAGGCATCGAGGTGGCTTTCCCGCATCATGAGAGGCGGAGAAACTTTCAGCACCATGAAGTTGTTTCCGCATATCTGGTTCAGCATGCCGTGGCCGTGGAACAAGCGCATGACCAGCATCTGGCCGAAAACCGCGGGATGGATCGCGGCTAGCGTCTCGAAGGCCACCCGCAGCTTTAGCGAGCGCGGGGCCTTGAATTCGATGGCGTTCAGCAATCCGAGCCCGCGAACCTCGCCGAACATTTCGTAGCCGGAAAGTTGCTCTTTGAGCATACCGCGAAGGCGCTCGCCCAATAAAGCAGCCCGCTGCCCGAGCCCTTCATCCTCAAGGACATCCAATGTCGCGAGCCCCGCGCGCATCGCGAGGGCGTTCTCGCTGAAGGTCGAAGTGTGGACCAGCGCGCGCTTGAAGGAGCTGTAGACGGATTTGTAGATGGCATCGGTCATTAGCACGGCGCCGCATGGGATAAGCCCGCCGCTGATGGCCTTGGCGAGGATAACGATATCGGGGTCCACGCCAAAATGATGACCGGCCAGGAACAGCCCGGTGCGGAAGAACCCGGTTTGAACTTCGTCCAAAACGAAAACCGTGCCGTAGCGCCGGCAAAGGGCTTGAGCTTCCAGGAGATAGTCCGGCGGAGGGATAAGCACGCCGCCTTCGCCCTGCACCGGCTCGACGATGAACGCCGCGAAGGACTTGGTGCGAAGCTTTTTCTCCAGCTCGCCAATATCGCCATAAGGAACGAATTCGGTGGCAGGCAGCATCGCTCCGAATCCAGCCTTCCAGAAGTCGTTCGACATCAAGGAAAGCGCGCCACAGGTGAGGCCGTGGAACCCGCCAGAGGCGCCAAGGATGCCTGGGCGTTTGGTATGGGCGCGCGCGAATTTGATTGCGGCTTCAACGCCTTCGCTGCCGGAGCTGCAAAAGAACGCCTTGCTGGCGCGCCCCCCGGCGAGCCCGCAAAGCCTCGCCGCGAGCCTCCCGGCCAGCCCGGGCACGTGGGCCTGCAACATGGCGGGTCCACGCCTGTCGAGTTCGTCCTTCAGCGCCGCGACGATGCGCGGGTGATTATGCCCGGCATTGTGCACGCAATAGCCGGAGTTGAAGTCGAGGATAGTGCGGCCGTCCGAGGTGAAAAGCTCGGCGCCTTCGCAGCGGTCATAGGTGACATTCATATCGAGAATGCCGAGCAGCTTCACCCATTGGGGATTGACGTACTGCTCATAGAGATCTTCGCCGCCGTCGAGGCGCGCGGCTTGGGGCATTAGTTCCGTCAGCGGAGATGGCATAAGGCAGCTTTAAGCGGGCTTGCTTACGGAACGCTTACGCTTCCGGTAAACAAGCCGGTCTTCGCCCGTTACTGCGTCTATTTCCCGACCAGATCGGCTTCGATCTGGATATCGATCTCGTCGGAAATCAGCAGGCTGAGCGCTGTCATGTTGAAAGCGCTGCGCTTGATATGAGCGGCGGCCGAAACGTGGGAGCCGTTCTTGAGAACCGCGAGCAAAGTTACCGGCTGGGTTACGCCGTTCATGGTCAGATCTCCGGTGAGTTCGGTGCCATTTCCCGCTGCCGGTTTTGCGGAGCGGCTCTTGAACCGGATTTCGGGAAAGACGGCCACATTGAAAAACATGCTGCTTTTCAACTCGCTTTCCCAGGCATTGGCGGTGAGGCTCGCGGTCTTGACAACGGCGTCGATTGCGCTGCGCTCGGGAGCCCGCGCATCGAATTGGAAAACGCCGCCCAGCTCTGTGAAGCGTCCTGACTGGGTCAGGAAGCCCACATAATATTTGAAACTGACGTCCGCATGCTCGCTGTCGAGAGCGTAGGTGGCGGCATGGGATCGTGTCTGGCCTGCCGCACCCGCAAGCAGTGCGAAGCTCGCCAGAATCGCGGCTCTAATTGGCTTGAGCACCGTCATATCCCTCCGAAGAACGGCAAAGCCACTAGGCTGCAAATCGGACGCTGACAACCAAAATCCAGTGCCAAGAGACACATCGGCGCATCATGGCGCCGATTGCACACACCTTCCGAGCCGCAAACTTCAGCCGTCGCGGCCTACATCGGCAACCTGCGGGCTCCCGATAATCGCGGTGGACATTGCGTCCAACGATGCTGGCTCCTCAGGCCGCGGTTCGGCCGGGAGCTGGCATTTTGGAATTGAGTGCCGCAATGCCGCCAGATCGAAACCTGACGGCAAGGTAAGTCACGGGCCAAGCCCGCACCATCATCCGGCGGTTCAGGACGGGACAGCTCTTAGTTTATGGATTGGTTGCTGCCTAGATGGGCATCGACACTGGCAATATTGGCCCAAAGCGATTTCTTTTGCTCAGGCGGTATTGCGAGGAAGCAAATAATGATCGCCAACTCGCTCATCATGGAACGGGCGAGGTCGATTACTTCGTCTTCTGTCGCATCGAGAAAATTCACCCTTGGCCCGGCTAGGTAGGCGCCTGGATGGAAAACCCTCATACAATAGCCCCATTTTACTTCAAATTTTGCGCCACCGAAGAACCTTTGTATTAAACTAAATGCGCCGCGGGCATCCCGGATGCGCAATCGAGAAAGTGGCCCGCGATTGCAATATCCGCGGTGCTGGCACGCGGGCATTTTGCCAGCGCCCGCTGCCAGCACCGCGGATGGTCTGCGGGGACTTCAACTTAGACGGCGGGGCTGCGGATACGATGAGCGCCGCAAGACGAAGTGTAACATTCTGTTACAAACACACGGATGGCGAAGGGCCGCGGCTGTGCCTATGAATGTTGTATACAATTTCTGGATGCCCGGATGCTCATGCCCAATGCGCCGCATATCCTGATTGCCGACGACGACAGGCAGATCAGAACCAGCCTCGCCCGATTCCTCATCGGGAATGGCTTCCGCGTGTCGGCCGCAGAGGATGGCGTGGCCATGTTCGCCGCGATCGAGAACGGCAGGTTCGATCTTATCGTGCTCGACATCATGATGCCCGGCGAGGACGGGCTCTCGCTGTGCCGCCGCCTTCGGGCGTCAAGCAGGATGCCTGTTGTCCTTCTGACCGCCTTGTCCGGGGAAACCGACCGCATCGTCGGGCTGGAGCTGGGTGCCGACGACTACATTTGCAAGCCCTTTAACCCCAGGGAGCTTTTGGCGCGCATACGGGCAGTGCTTCGGCGCACAGGGGAAATGGCTAGTCCGGAAGAGCGCGAAAGGCCGGTTTCATACGAATTCGAAGGGTGGCGGCTCGACCCAGGGCGGCGCACGCTGCGCAACCCGGAAGGCGCCCTCGTCGAGCTGACTGCCGGGGAGTTCGATTTGCTTCTGACTTTCGCCGGGCGCCCCCAGCACGTTCTCACACGCGATCAACTCCTCGATCTGACGCGCGGCAGGGAAACCACGGTCTTCGACCGGAGCATCGATGTGCAGGTGAGCAGGCTTCGCCGCAAAATCGAAGCCGATCCGCAGGTTCCTGTGTTGATCAAGACCGTGCGGAGCGGCGGTTATGTGTTCTGCGCTGAAGTCCTGGCCGGATGGCCGGGAGTGCGGAGCTGATGCGGTTTCCCGGGCTGTGTCCGCCTCTCAGGCTTTGGACGCGCATCGCGGCCATGATGTTTCTTGCTGTTCTTGCCGTCGAGGCGTTGAACGCTGTCGTGTTCGTGTTTATTCCTGCGCGCCTGATGACGGCGTATAGCGCGCATTGGCTTATCGAGAGGGCCGATGAGGCAGCGTTAGCCGTCTTTAAGGCGGATGTGAAAGCAAGGGACGCCCTTTCCGCCCGGCTCGGAGCGGAAAATCATATACATATTCGCTGGCAGCCGGTGTGGGACGGGGCCGATCCAAAATTGCCCGAATTCACCCGGCCCTTCCTTGAACGGGTACGGACGGCCATAGAACGCGATCTGCAAGGAAATGCCAGAAAAGCGACCGTTAGAGGCTTGATTGGGCCGCGCGGAAATCCGTTTCGCGTCGATGTGCAGTTTTATCCGCCCGATTTTGTCAAGCGGATGCCGCTCAGACCGCTGCGGCCCGAGGAAGACGATCTTCCAATTCCCGGACCGTTCGAGCTTGGGGTTCAAGGGCTGGATGGGAGCTGGATTATTCTCGAACCGGAGGGGATGCCAAGCTATGCGGCCCGGTTGAAACCCTGGTTCGTCACGCTGCTCGGCGCGGCCATGCTGGTCTCTCTTTTGTCGGTCTTTACGGCAAGAAAATCGCTGCGCCCCTTGGACAGGCTCACCGCGGCTGCCCGGAGTTTCGGGCGCACACGGCAAGCCGTTCCCATCGATCCGGCAGGCCTGCGTGAGTTTGAAGTCATCGCCCGCGCCATGAACGAGATGCAAGATCGCATCAAACTCTTCCTCGACGAGCGGACGCATATGCTTGCCGCCATGTCTCACGATCTCAGAACGGGTTTGACCGGCTTGCGCCTCGACGCCGAGGAATTAGAAGAAAGCGAAGCCAGGGAGCGCGTCATCGCGGGCGTGGAGGAAATGGAGCGGATGATCTCCGCGACGTTGGCCTTCGCGGGAGACGATCTCAAGGGTGAGCTAACGGAAATGATCGATTTGGCGGCGCTGCTCATAAGCCTTTGCGACAGCTTTTCCGACCGCAATTATGCAGCAAGCTATAGCGGGCCAAACCACCTTTGCGCTTTGTGCCAGCCTGTAGCGATAAAGCGGGCATTCACCAATCTTATCGATAACGCGATCAAGTATGGCGGCTGCGCGCGCGTTGAGCTTTCGCACACTGTGGACCGCGCCGCGATTTCCATCGCGGACGACGGGCCAGGTATACCTGCCGGCAAAATCGAACTGGCGTTCCTGCCTTTCCGGCGTCTGGACAATTCGCGCAACCGGGAAACTGGCGGCACCGGCCTGGGTCTGACGATAGCGCGCGACATAATTCAATCGCACGGCGGCGAGATTCGACTGGGCGCGCCGCCGCACGGAAAAGGGCTCGAAGTCCTGATTTCGTTGCCTTTGCCGCTGTTCCCGCGTGCGTAAAGGCTACACTCTGCCGGGCGTTAGGCCGGTAGGCTTCCTTTGCCGGTTGCAATGACATCTGCCGGAGACGGTGCGGTTCAAGCCGGTATCGGGCTTTGTGCGCGAAAAATGAAATGGAACAGCCAAGCGGCGGGAATGGACAGCGCGCCGCCGAGATAGGCGGAATTGTGCATATAGCCCGCACACAGGAAGCGGCGCAGGTTCTCGACATTGTGCGGGATGAACCAGCCGGCATAGCTTTCGCGCTCGATTGCCGCGGTTTGCGCGAAGCCGTAGGCGAGGCCCAGAAGCGCAATCGCCAAGGTGAAGGCGGCGATCAGCGGCAAAGACCAGAGCAGCGCGCGTCCCATGAGCGCCGGCGTGCGCTGCATGAAACCGGCCGCGCCGCAGAGCAGCCCTAAGGGAATGCCCATCCACCAGGAGGCTAAAAATCCAACCAGCCCTACCCGGACACGTTCGGAAAGGAAGGCGTCGTCCAAGCGGAACTGGATGAATTTGAACTTGGTGAAATACTCGTCCGACACCGTATAGCTGATTTGGTCATGCACGATGCCGAAGAGGCCGGCCGCGAGCACGCCCGCGGGCAGGAATAGCAGGAACAGTCCGAATTTCGCCATTGACGCACAAGCCTAGCCGGAGAGAGATCGCGCACTATCTTAAGCGCAAGACGTAGCCGCCCGGAGGCGGCAGCTCAAGCCCGGCAATTCAGCAAAGGCGATCGCATGACAGGAGAGGCTGCAATCCTTACCCGTAGAAGCCTGCTCGAAATCGGCGGCGAGGAGCGGGCAAGCTTCCTTCAGGGGCTGGTCACGAACGACGTGGAAGGGCTTGGCCGTGGCGAGGCGTGCTTCGCGGCGCTGTTGTCGCCGCAAGGGAAAATGCTCTTCGACTTCTTTGCGATTAATAGGGGAGAGACGATCCTTCTCGACTGCCCGGCGGCGGCAGCGGCGGATCTCTTGAAGCGGCTCACCTTCTACAAGCTGCGCGCCAAGATTGCGCTTGCGGATGTTTCGGACAGATGGCGCGTGGCGGCAGCTTGGGGCGAGGGTGCCGGGGAGACGTTGAAGGCTGGTGCCAGCATAGCCTTCGAAGATCCGCGGGCTCCGGCACTGGGTTTCAGGGGCCTTATTGAAGAAGGCAAGGCGGCGAATTTCCCCGCGGACACAGGCGCTTACGAGGCCATGCGCGTTGCCGCCGCCGTGCCGGAAGGCGGCAAGGACTACGCCTATGGCGATGCGTTTCCGCACGAGGCTTGCTTCGATCTGCTGCACGGGGTGAGCTTCACGAAGGGTTGCTATGTGGGCCAGGAGGTGGTCTCGCGGATGCAGCATCGCGGCACGGCGCGCACGCGCGTGCTGGCCGTATCGGCGGAGGCGCCGCTGCCGGCCGGCGGGGCGGATATTCTCGCGGATGGCTTCGCGGTGGGCCGGCTTGGGTCGGTTGCCGGCACGCGCGGCATTGCGCTTGCCCGCCTCGATAGGGTGGGGGAGGCGCTGGCGAAGGGGCAGCCGCTGAGCGCCGGCGGCGTTGCCGTGACGCTCTCCGTTCCGAGCTGGGCCGGCTATTCGCTGGGTAGCGGTGGCGAACGGGCGGCGCATTGATGGAGCGCGCGCCAGACCTTTCCCGCTGCCCCTGGGCGGGCAGCGATCCGCTCTACCTCCGCTATCACGATGAGGAGTGGGGCGTCCCTAAAACGCGTGACATAGAATTCTTTGAGAAAATGATCCTCGAAGGCTTTCAGTCCGGGCTTTCCTGGATCACCATCCTGCGCAAGCGCGAGGCGTTCCGCGAGGCCTTCGACGGCTTCGACGCGGCCAAAATGGCGGAGTACGGCGATGCAAAGATCGCGGAGCTGCTCGGCAACGCAGGCATCGTGCGCCACCGGGGCAAGATCGAAGCCGCCATCGCCAACGCCCGCGCTTACCTGGCCTTGGCGGCCAAGCAGTCCCTGGCCGCTTTCCTCTGGGGCTTCGTGAACGGCCAAGCCATCCAGAACCGCTTCGCGAGCATGGCCGAGGTGCCGCCGCAAACGCCGCTCAGCCAGACAATCGCCAAGGAACTCAAGACACGCGGCTTCCGCTTCACCGGCCCCACCACAACCTATTCGCTCATGCAGGCTTGCGGCCTCGTGAACGACCATCTCGTCTCCTGCCATCGCCACGCGCCGTGCGCCGCCTTGGCCCGCCCCCGGATCGTGGGATAGCGCCGGCCGGGGCGTTTGCAGATTCGCCGCAGCGCCGGCCCCGCGGGAGAGGGTACTCATATCGGAGCTTGTTCCAGCTTCATAAATAGATTTCCGCCTTCTCGGGAATGACGCTGCGGAGTCTTCCCGAGGCCTGCAGCCGGTTCGATATAACTCATTGTTAACCGTAGCCTTTCCGCCGTTTCGCCCGGTTTTGCGAAAATGCGGCCTTTTCCCTTAAGGCGCGATTGTAGGCAATGCGCCTTTAGAATACGTTACACATTGATAATACACAGCAATTTGTGGCCGCGCGGCAACCGCATGCGCCGTTTTTTGGTTAAGATCAAACATGCGCGCATATTTAACGGGATTCTGGAAGCGTGGAAATCGACCGGAAGCGGGGAAAAATTCGTGGAAATACGGCGGCGGAAAACACGCCTTTCCGCGTTAACTGCGTTCCCATTAACCATGACACGGCGCCTATGGGGATTTACTTCGGTTTAACATGGCGGTGGGGCTGATGGCGCCGTTTGGGGGCATGACCGGAGGACGTACCCCCTCACCCTGTCCCTCTCCCCATGGGAGAGGGGACGCCCGAACAACGGCTGCGAGCGGACTCCCTCTCCCATGGGGAGAGGGCTGGGGTGAGGGGAGATTCCCTCGGTTCAAGGCACATCGAAGCGAATTTCACACGCTCCGGCTCATCCTGAAGCATGGCGATCAGCGCCGAGCTGTCGATGACGATCATTCCGGCACGCCAAACTCGTTATAGCCGATGATTTCATCGTCCGTGCGGTGATCGAGAATGGGAAGCGCCGAAACGCGCTCGATAATCTCATTGATGCGCTTTTCGATCTCTTCAGGCGAACGGCGGGGCTTGGGCGCGATGCCTGCTGCCTCGGCGCGCGCCTCGATGGCCTCCTTGAGGATGTCGTCCGGCGTCTTGCCGGTCTTGCTGGCGACAAGCCGCAGGAGCTGTTCGGCTTCCTGAGGTATTTGCAACGTCATGGCGGAATTCCTTTCTGCCAAGTTTAGCACGCAGAGGCCGTTCCGCATACGGCCTCGATTGGCGCGAAATCTGATCGATACCTCAGGCCTTCGCGTGCTTTACTCACCGTCGCGATTAACGCAAGCAAGCCGCTTTTCGTTCAGTGCCACCCTGATCGCTTCGCGCATGGCGTTGACCATGCGCAGCGGCAGCAGGCCGTATTCGAACCGGCCCAGCTGGCCGGGAATCGGGCGCATGTCCGGCGACGGCCAGCTGTCGAGGTTGGCCTCGCTGAGGATAATCCAGGACGGACGGCCCGCGTCGAGCCCGAGATGGCGCTTCACAGCTTGAGGAATTTCCAACGCGGGACTATCGGGGCCTGGCGCTCGCGTGGTGATGGGGACGATCAGCACGCGCTGATCGCCGGCGCCGCCGCTGACCGTCAGCACGACGCAAGCCGGCCGCTCCTTTTCCCCGGTGGTCTGGCCCGCCAGTTCCTGGCGTTTCCAGATGTATTCGTAACGGAATACCAATCCCGGGCGCGCCTGCGGTAAGCCCATCAATTGCGCTCAAGTAGCGCGGAGCGCGATAGCGCAGCCATGAATTACTCGTCCATCAGGTGATCGAGGGCTGCCTGTCCCGCGTCGAAATACGGCTCCTCCAAGGCGCGGATGAACTCTTCAGGCATCTCCTCCATCGCGATGACCGCTTTGTCGCGCCGCTTCAGGCGCTCGAATTCATCGATGGACAGGATCACCAGCCGGTCGCGTCCGTGATAGCTGACCGTCACCGCTTCGCGCATGGCGGCTTCCTGAACACGGGCGGTATTTCGCTGGAGATCGAAGGAAGTGAACCGCTGCATGAAACGCCTCCGCAAATTCCATAAACTACGTAAATTATGTATTTTTGGCCTACGATTGTCAAGCCTCTGGAACGCCCCGACCCGGCTCCCTGCCCGCCTGTCAGGTCTGCCGCAGCAGCCGGTCGTACTCCGCGTGCGTGCCGACCCAGAACCAGGAATAGCCATCGGCCTCTTCTGTGGCCAGCGCACGGTAGTCCAGCCCAACGCGGACGGACCAATCTTCTTGAATTGCAGCGAGGGATGCCGCGGGTTCGCGCGAAGCAGCTTGAAACATTTGTCCGCCGCCCGCTGCTGCGCTTGCGGCAGCGCGTCGTAGCACTGCCAGAAGCTCGCCGCCGCGAAATGCCTCACAGCTCCCGGCCGTTCCCCGCGGCATAGTCGCGCTTGGCCTGTGCGATCAGCTTATCGAGTTTGCCCGCTTCGCTATCGCGCGCGATCTGGCGGTCCCATTCTTCCTGATCGCGCTCGTAAAACCACGCGCGCAGTTCCGCCAGCTCTTCTGGCGAGAGCTTTGCGATTGCCTTCTCCAACTCCTGAACCGTCATGCGCGGGCTCCATCCAGCTCTGCGTCACTATACACTCAGGCGCACTCGAACTTAAGCCCTTCGTCTGCTCCTGGCCTCCATGCACATCTCGATTGGCGCGGGCTGGCGTGATATAGGTACTTCGAGGCGCGGCATCGGGCGGGGGAGCGGACCATGCGGATCGTGGCGATTGTGTTGCTGGGGCTGGCGCTGCTGGCGGGCGGGGCGCGGGCGCAGGATGCGGGCGCGGGCTGGCTCGGGGTTGAGCTGCAGGACCTCACCAAAGCAGAGGCGGACGCGCTCGGCTGGGAGGCCCCGCGCGGCGCGAAGCTGGTGAAGCCCGTGCCCGGCGGGCCGGCGGAGGCGCAGGGCCTCATGCCGGACGACATTCTCGTCTCGCTCGACGGCGTGGAGATCGCGAGCGTCGAGGCACTCGTCGAAACGGCGGGCAAGAAGGCGGCGGGCACGGAGATCAAGCTCGCCATCTTGCGGGCCGGGCGCGAGAAGCGGCTCGCCCTCAAGCTCGGCGCGCGGCCGGCGCAGTCCGCGGCAGCGAAGCCTTCGGCGGATGCGCCGCTGCCCATGCTCGACACCGGCGGGCATATGGCGATGATCAAGGGCATCGCGTTCACGCCGGACGGCAGGCAGTTCGTCTCGGCCTCCTTCGACAAGACCATCCGCGTGTGGGACCTGGCGAGCGGCAAGACCGTGCGCACGATCAGGGGCGAGAGCGCACCTGGCTTTGCGGGCATGGTCTACGCCATGGCGCTGTCGCCGGACGGCAAATGGCTGGCGGCGGGGGGGTGGTTCGCTCCAGGGCATGGTGTGAAAGACGATGAGGTTGGGACCATCCGCCTCTACGAGTTCGCGAGCGGCAAGCTCGTGGCGCTGTTGAAGGGGCATGCAGATGTGGTCGATCGCCTCGCCTTCTCGCGCGATGGCGGCATGCTGATTTCGGGCAGCGGCGACAGCACCGCCATCCTCTGGGACACCGGGATACGAGCCGGCGCCCGCGGGACGGAGCCGAAGCTGCTGCACCGGCTCGAAGGGCATAAGGACGATATCTACGCCGTTGGCTTCAGTTCCGATGGCAGCCGCGCGGTGACGGGCTCCTACGACCATGACTTAAGGCTGTGGCGCGTGGCCGATGGCAAGGAGATCGCGCACATGACCGGCCATGGCGGCAAGGTGCGAAGCCTTGCCGTCGCGCCGGATGGCACCATCGCCAGCGGCGACCGGTCCGGCGAAATCCGGCTGTGGGACGGGCGCGACGGCCGCTTTTTGCGCGTGCTGGCCAGGCAGAGGACGGTGGTGGGCTCCTTGAGCTTCAGCCCGGATGGCAAGCTCTTGCTGTCGGGCACTGGCGAAGGATCGGGCAATGAGTGCCACGTCTACGACGTCGCCAGCGGCAAGGAGATCGTCGCCTATACCGGCCACGACAATGTCGTGATGGCCACGGCCTTCAGCCCAGACGGGCGCTGGGCGGCGACCGGCGGCGGCGACAATATGGAGATCCACCTCTGGGACCCGCATTCGGGCAAGCCCCGCCCCGGACCCTATGGCAAGCCGTTGCGGCTCGCCGGCCAGGGGCAGCTGGTCTGGGCGGCGGGGTTCTCGGCCGATGGGCGGCGCGTCGGCTGGGGTCATCAATTCATGACGGCAATTAATCAGGCGACCCCGCTTGAGCAGGCATTGACCCTGCCGCTGGGCGAGGGCGCGCTTGGCGCGCCTGTAGCGCTTGGCGAGGCGGAGGCCGGCGCCTTCCGCCGCGCGCAGGCCAGCTTTGGCGGCTTCTCGCTCAGCCATAGAAAGGGCGGCGCCTATGGCTATGGTGAAGCCATTCTCGACATCTCGAAGGACGGGCGCGCGGTTGCCTCCATCGCCCGCGACGCCACGAATGGCTATGCCCACCTGTCCTACAGTTTCACCCCCGATGGCGAAACCGTCGTCTCGGGCGGCGACAATGGTGTACTCACCGCCTATGACCGCGCGGGCAACAAGCTCGGCGATTTCGTGGGCCATGAGGGCGATGTCTGGGCCGTCGCGCCCTCGCCCGATGGCCGCTATCTCGTCTCGGGCGCGGCCGACCAGACGCGTGCGGCTCTGGAACATCAAGACGCGCGAGCTGCTCGTCACCCTGTTCCGCGGGGCGGACGGCGAATGGGTGATGTGGACGCCGCAGGGCTTTTATGCCTCCTCGCCCGCAGGCGCGCGGCTCATCGGCTGGCAGATCAATCACGGCCCGGAGCACGAGGCCGAGTATGTCGCCGCCGCCCAGCTCCGCCAGCATTTGAACCGCCCGGACATCGTGGCCCGCGCCATCCAGCTCGCCTCGGCGGAGGAGGCGGTGCGGCAGGCGCATGGCGCCGATTTCAAGGTCGCCGATCTGCGGGCCAAGCCGGTGCCGCGCCTGCGCATCCTCTCGCCCGAGGCCGGGGCTGCGCTGAAGGGCGGCCGCGCGCAGGTGACGGTGGAGCTGGAGCCCACGCCCGATCCCGTAAAGCTCATCCGCATCCAGGTCAACGGCGTCCAAATCCCCTTGCCGAAGCGAGACGAGCTTTACCAGCCGGGCCAATATAGCTTCGACGTGCCGCTGGCCAAGGGCGGGAACAAGATCGCGGTCGCCGCCCAGAACGATACCGGCGAGACGGTTGCGAGCGTGAGCGTTGCCCATGAGGGCGAAGGCGATCTCGACAAGCGCGGCACGCTCTACATCCTCGCCATCGGCGTGGACAAATACCCCAACCTGCCCGGCAACGATCTCCGATATGCCGGCGCCGATGCTTTAGCCTTCGCCGAGGCGATGGAGCAGCGCGCCGGCCCGCTGCATGAGCGCGTGGTGAAGCGCGTGCTGGTCAACGGCGCAGCACCCGGCGATGCCCCCACGCGCGCCAATATCGAGGACGCGCTCGATATGCTGCGCGGCGCCAAGCAAAACGACACCGTGATGCTGTTCGTCTCCGGCCACGGCGTCAATGACGGGCCGAATTACCGTTTCGTGCCGACGGACGCGGCCTGGGGCGAGCAGAGCCTCTTGCGGCCCTCCAGCGCGGTGTCGTGGTACGCCTTCCAGGACGCGCTCACGGGCGCGAACGGCCGGCGCATCCTGTTCCTCGACACCTGCCATGCCGCCAACGCGTTCAACGCGCGGCTGCTCGGCGACAGCTACGAGGCCAACATCATGGTCTACTCCTCCGCGCGCGGCGATCAGGAGGCGAAGGAGGACCCAACGCTTGGCGGCGGGCATGGGCTGTTCACCTATGCGCTGGTGGAGGGCGTGAACGGCGGGGCGCGCGACGGCGCGGGCGAGGTGCGGGCCGATGGTTTGCGCGATTTCCTCAAGAGCCGCGTGGGCGATCTGGCGGCGAAACTTTCGCACGCGCAAGAGCCGCAATATTTCCGCGCCCGCGACGCGGAGAACTACGTGCTCGCCCGGCCGGAGTAGCGGGAATCCGCGATCCGCACAAAGCGCACAACCCCTCACCCCAACCCTCTCCCCATGGGAGAGGGGGTTCCGTTGCACCCGTTGAGAGGGCGTCCCCTCTTCCATTGGGAGAGGGACAGGGTGAGGGGTAACGCCCTATGACTATGCCTCATCCTTCAGCGGCAGCGGCCTGCGAGGCATCCACGGCCGGCGCGATACAATTCCGGCCGGATTTGCTATAAACGCGCGATACGAATCGGAAAGCGCCATGCAGCACAAACTCAAAGCCCAGAGCGAGCCCGCTCGACCGCCACGGGCCTGGCAGCGCATGCTTTCGGGGCGGCGGCTCGATCTGCTCGACCCGTCGCCCTTGGACATCGAAATCGGCGACATCGCCCACGGGCTCGCGCGCCTCGCCCGCTGGAACGGCCAGACCAAGGGCGCGCACGCCTTTTCCGTCGCGCAGCATTGCGTGTTGGTGGAGGCCATCGCGGCGGCGCTCAAGCCTCGGCTCGACGAAAAGTTCCGGCTCGCGGCGCTGCTTCACGACGCGCCGGAATATGTCGTGGGCGATCTCATCAGCCCGTTCAAGGCGGCGATGGGCGCTACCTACAAATCCTTCGAGGAGCGCATCCAGCGCGCGATCCACATCCGCTTCGGCTTGGCCCCGGAGCTGCCCGCGAGTGTGGCCCAGCTTATCAAGAAGGCGGACAAGATCGCGGCCTACCACGAGGCGACGCAGCTCGCGGGCTTCTCGGTTGCCGATGCGCGGCAGTATTTCGGCGACCCAAGCCAGCTCGATGTGAAATGGCCAAACGCGATTGAGACCATCGAACCGCTGGACACGGCGGCAGCGCAGGCGGCCTACTTGGAGCGGTTCGCGGCATTGGAAGGCGAGGGCGCGGTAGCGGTTGCGCCTGCCCGGGCGTAGTCTATGTTCGCGGCCGTTGCACCCCCTCACCCCAGCCCCTCTCCCGGCAAGAACGCCTTGGCGTTCTTGCAACTTAGCGTGCACGCATCCGCGAGCGGATGCGTGCGGGGAGAGGGGAAGTGCCCCATCCATGGCGCAGAGGGTAATTCTGGGGTCCCTTCTCCCCTTGCGGGAGAAGGACAGGATGAGGGGTAAGCCACAAACACAGCCGGTTGTGATATACCCCACCGGAACATTGCGCTAATCAGGTTCGGGGTGGCACTCAGAGCCATTCCGCGAGCGCCAGCATCGAATGCGACGGAGCCCAATGATATGCCAAGCGAGTTGAAAGCGCCAACGCCCGAGGTGCTCGCGCGGTTTGCCACCATCGTTGGCGAGAAGGGTGCGCTGACCGCGCCCGCCGATGTGCAGCCTTACTGCCAGGAGTGGCGCGACAAATATTTCGGGCGCACGCCGATGGTGCTCCGCCCCGCGTCGACGGCGGAGGTCAGCGCCATCCTCAAGCTTGCCAACGAGGAGCGCATCGCCATCGTGCCGCAGGGCGGCAATACTGGGCTCGTGGGCGGGCAGACCCCGTTTGAAACGGGCACCGAAATCGTGCTTAGCCTGGAGCGGATGAAGGCGATCCGCGCCGTCGATCCGGCCGGCAACACGATCACCGCGGACGCCGGCGCAACGCTGCAATCTGTGCAAGCCGCCGCAGCCGCCGTGAACCGGCTGTTCCCCTTGAGCCTCGCCGCGGAAGGCACCTGCCAGATCGGCGGCAACATCGCGACCAACGCGGGCGGCATCCATGTGCTGCGCTATGGCACCATGCGCGACCTCGTGCTGGGCATTGAGGCGGTTTTCCCCGGCGGCGAAGTCTGGAACGGCCTGCGCACGCTGCGCAAGGACAACACCGGCTACGATCTCAGGAGCCTGCTGATCGGCTCGGAAGGCACGCTCGGCGTCATCACGGCCGCGTCGCTCAAGCTGTTCCCGCGCCCGGCCGAGGTCGCGACCGTGTTCGCGGGCTGCGAGAGCCTGGAGGCGGTGGCCCAGCTCTTCAGCCGCGCCTTCGAAAGTGCCGGGCCGATGCTCACCGCCTTCGAGCTGATCCCGCGCATCGCCATCGAGTTCCTGGTTACGCATATGGAGCGGATGCGCGATCCGCTGGAGGCGCCGCACCCCTGGTATGTGCTGATCGAGGTGGCGCCGCCCGTGGCCGATGGGCTCGCCGAACGCGTCGCCATGGCGCTTCTGGAGGACGCGTTCGAAAAGGGCATCGTCGCGGATGCGGCCGTCGCCGCCTCCGAGGGCCAGGCGCGCGATTTCTGGTGCCTGCGCGAGAACATTTCCGAGATCCAGAAGCACGAGGGTGGCAGCATCAAGCACGACGTGTCCGTGCCGGTCTCCGCGATCCCGGCCTTTATCGCCGAGGCGGATGCCGCCATCGCGCGGCTCGTTCCGGGCGCGCGCCCCGTGCCGTTCGGCCATTACGGCGACGGCAACATCCACTACAACATTTCGCAGCCCAAGGGCTCGGACAAGGACGCATACCTCGCGCGCTGGGAAGAGGTTTCGGACGCGGTGCACGCCATCGTCGCGCGGTTCGGCGGCTCGATCAGCGCGGAGCACGGCATCGGGCGCATGAAGGCGGAGGCGCTGGAACGCGTGAAATCGCCGGTGGAGCTTGCAATGATGCGGCGGCTGAAGGACGCCTTCGACCCGCGCGGCATCCTCAATCCGGGGAAGGTTCTTTTGGTGCGCTAGCGGTGGAAGTCCAACGCTTGCGCCCGCTGGGGGTCGAAAGCCGACATAACGCATTAAATCCGGCGCAACCGCTTGACCCTTAACTCCGGAAGTCGTTCGTGATGTCGCGTGGGGCACTTGCTAGCGACCCTCAAGGCTTGTTCGCAGCCTTGTGCAAACGCAGTATTGGAGAAGCGGCTAACTTCAAGGCATGCCATGCTGCTGTATGCGGCTAATAGCCGCTGTCGCAACATCGAAGGCTCATGATCGACGAGGTTTGGAGGCTGAGCAAGTTGATTTTAATCCAAAAAAAAATGAATGGCTCAGTCTGAGGTGTGCGTAGGTTTCAACCGAGGGCCGCAGCGCGGGCGGTTTGCGGGGTTATGACGTCCTCGCCCTTTTCGAGCCAGCGCCTCCAGCCAAGATAGCTTTGCAAATATTTGGTTGCGACACCGTTGAAGCGGTTGAGCCATTGCTTGAACCTGCCGCCATAGGCATTGACGTTCTGGATGTGCAACACCTTCTCGTGCACGTGTTCGCCCTTGCTGGCGATGATGAGTTCGTATTCGATGCCCTCGGCCTCGGCAAAGGCGATCAACGCCTTATCGCCATCCATGCACAGCAGGGTGTCCTTCTTCGACAGCTTGCCTTCAAGCACAGGCCGCACAGCAGCTTCGGAACGGTCCGGCAGGACGGCGTCAATATGAGCAGCGGCGCGGTTGCGGGCGATCAGGATTGGGATTTGTTCGGCCGATAGTCCCGGCTTTCCGGCAACGCCGCCCCGTTTACGCGCCGGGCGCGGCAGCGTCCGCTGGCCTTTGAAACTCTCCAATAGGAAGATCTCATCAACCTCGGCGATGCCGGCAAGGGTTTGATCCTTCGAATGATTTTGTGCCTTCAGAAAACGGTGGCGCCACTTGAAGGCGGTGTTCTTGTTGACTTTGCACGCCTTGGCGGCCTTACGCACAGGGAGGGATTCATTGAGCGCCCCGGCAAAGGCAAGCCAGCACTCTTTCTTGCGTAGCCGCGCTAGCGGCGTGCCGGTCAGCGGATTGAAGGTGCGCTGGCAGTCGCGGCAACGGCTGCGCTTCAAGCCGTTCCTCTCCCGGCCCCAGCCCTCAACATGGGCCGATCCGCAGTGCGGGCATTTCGCATCTTCCTCAAGGCGCTGCTGCAGTCCCGCGATCACCTTCTGAGCCTGCGCGTGCGTCAATTCCGCTACCAGTTCATCAAGCCGTTGCTGAAATTTGCGATGGTCCCTTTCGAAGCAGAACACTCAGAATGCCACTTGATTGCGGCAAAAACCTACGCACACCTCAGACTGAGCCAAATGAATTGTAGGCCCAATCAACATCTCTTATCCAATGATAACGCGACAAATTTCGTTAGATGACTGTGATTTTATATCTGCGCCGTTTCAATTCCGGAATGCAACAAGCGGGCATAAACGGCATGGCAGAGCGAGAGGTGGATAAGGCAGGCGGGGTCAAGGGCTAGCCGCCGGAGGCGGTGGGAGCATAGCGAGCACCCTTGAGGCCGCCTGCCTTATCCACCACCCTTAGCCAGGCTGTGTATGCCGGTGGTCAGGTGAAGACTATCCTCGCGTGGGACTACCACATCTCACCGGGGACACATGCCCAAAGGCCATCATCACCTGACCTATGACAAACGCTGCCAGATTTACGCGCTCTTGAAAAGCGGCTGCACCAAAGCCGGGGTTGCGCGGCAGATCGGCGTGCACCGTTCGACAATCACAAACGAGATCAAACGCAATACTGGCCGCAAGGGGTATCGCTACAAACAAGCACAGGAGAAAGCATCCGCCAGGCGTACCGCCGCATCGAGCGTGCCGCGTAAGATGACGCCAAGCCTCATCCGCGAGATCGAGGGGACACTGACGCAGGAACAATGGAGCCCCGAGCAAATCAGCGGCTGGCTGAAGAAAGAAGAACGGCAGTTTGTCAGCCCCGAACGCATCTACCAGCACATCTGGAAGGACAAGCGAAACGGGGGAAGTCTTTGGCGCTACCTACGCCACAACGGCAAGAAGTACAACAAGCGCAAAGGCAAGAACTCTGGGCGCGGCCTGATCCCTGGCCGCGTGGACATCTCTGAACGCCCCGCCATCGCCCAGGAAAAAAGCCGCATCGGCGATTGGGAGGGCGATACCGTCATCGGCCGGGGCCAAAAGGGCGCGATCCTCACCCATGTGGACCGCAAATCCAAATACACAAAGCTCGCCATCCTGCCGGACAAAAGCTCAGCCTCTGTCCGAAGCGCCTGCGATGCTTCACTTCTTCCCATAGCTCACAAAATCGAGACCATCACCTACGACAACGGCAAGGAATTTGCCGGGCACGCCAGCATCGCAGCAAGCCTGGAAGCTCAAATCTACTTCGCCAAGCCTTATCATTCCTGGGAACGGGGACTGAACGAACACACCAACGGCCTCCTGCGTCAGTACTTCCCAAAAGGCTCGGACTTCTCTACCCTCACTCCCGCCGAGGTCCAACGGGTCGAGGACAAACTCAACTCCCGTCCCAGAAAGGCGCTCGGCTACAAAACACCCAGCGAGGTGTTCTTCGCCGCCGCTTGAAGACGTTGTTGCGGTTCGGGGGTGAAGGGGCGCTGTATAATGGTGGCGTGGCTTGCGCTTTAGGGTCTCAAAAACGGGAAATGCCATGTCGGATTCGATGTCATTAACTAATACTTCGGCTACCCAAATAGCAGTTCCGCAAACTGTTACCCAAATAGCAGTTCCGCAGACTTGGAGTCAATTCAATAGGCTTGCTGGAGAAACAGAATTTGCGTACCGGGCAGTCGCGTCTCGGGCGACGGGTATTTTTAGTCCGTTATTGTTGCTACCAGTGCTGCGGCGACTTGATGATATCGAGGATAAAATCCGAAAACTGGAAAGAATGGTGGAGGATCTACGCTCGAAACGAGAAGACCTCCCCTCAAAAGGTGGCGGAGGCCCTGGAGGCCCTGGCGGGGATCCGGATCCGTGGTGGAAAAAGTTCTTCCGATTGGCAAAAGAGCTTTTGGTCGAAATAGCTGAGGCCCTCGCCGAAATAGGGAGGAAAATTGGCAGGCTGGTTCGCACCGCAGCTACGGAAGTTTGGGTTTCCTTCTGGCAAACAATTGGAAAGATCCTCGCGGAGGTGACTATCGAATGGACCTTGGGTTTTTTTCTCGGAGTTTGATCCGGAAGGCATGTCAAGTACACGCACTCGGCGAATGAATGTCGGCGCATAGCCAAACGCTTCTGCGATACAGGGTGGAGGCATGCAAGACCGACTTCATTTCGACACGACCTTCAGCAACTGAAGTGCTGATTTCAGTACATTTTTCCAGTTCCGGCCAACGCATCCGCTTCTATTCCTGGTGACAGGTTCATATCATAGACACATGGTTTTGCTAAGATTACAAGCGTTCGATGCCTTCATGTTTATCCCGCAATTTCGTCATTCACGAATATCCCCGGTTTAGAGTCTGCCCATGGCGTTCAGTAGCTTCCTTCCTCAGGCTTTCGCATTTATGCCTCGCGTATGGCATTATCTAAGAAAACGGTTCCTCGCCCCTATCCTCACAAAACTATGGTCGTGATGCCTCGGACGGATTCCTCAGATTGCATTTGGCACGCCCCTGGCAAATTCATTCACGTAATTAGCGCCGTGCAAATTGCAACCTGCGCGGAATGCAGCGTTAAAGTTTCAGCGATTCGACTTCGGCGTCCGAAGCTCAACGTCCAATACAGGCGTATCTCGATGTGGTCCCAAAAGGGCTCCAAAATCGAGATGCTTCCTCCTGGTTCAGTCGGCCAACTACATTTTAATTTTGAGGTTGACTATCCTACCCAGCTTAAGTCAAGGGATGATCTTAAATTGGACATCAGCTTCTACGATCAGTTCGACAATGAACACCGACCTGGTGAACCCCTCACCTTCAAATTCCGCAAATTTTAGTGGAATTCTTCGACTTCTGGTTTCTGGTGATTTTCTCCCCATAGGTTCTGGGGTGCAAAAGTCAGCTCCCGGCCTCAACCGCCAATACGCCGGAATTCGTGCCCGCCCGCGCCTGCATCTAACAAAACCTCTATCTACACTTCGGCAGCATGGGTCGAATCCGGACTCGAGCGGATTTTCAGGACACAGCCGCTGTATCTTCAGCAGCGGAATTTCGTGGGCCGAAGCTTTGTTACCGGCACAGATACATCAAGCCGCTCGCTATTTATTTCAAGCCTCAATCTTCAACAGGCTTGTCGCCTGCCGCGTGGGCTTGTTTATCAGTCAGATCATGAAGCAGCGGTGAGAAGCTCATATCTCGAATGGAAAGATGCGCTCCAGTCGTTTTTCATGCTGATGCCGCGCCACTCATTCTTCTTCGCTTCATCATAAAGGGCCTGAGTAAAGGTTCCGATATGCGTGTGCGGCAGTCGTTGGGCTGGCCGGTTTTCCGGCATCCAATTGGGCGGCATTCGAAGAGTGATCATCTGCTAAGTTAATAAAATAATGTATAAGTGCCTTATCATTTTATATGACCGGCCAAGTAATTTTGTAAGATTCCAACTATTTTTAATGACGAATCAGGGACAGCATCGCCCAATTCTTTCGCTAGCCGATCCTTCTCGTTCGCTATATTGCTTCTGTTCTCTGAGAAGTATTCGTCGATGAGGGCTTTTGCCCGAGAAATAGCCACATCGTCGGGACAGCGAGAGTTTACGATACTAACGAGCCCCTTTAAACATTGATCGAATGTCATTTTGGTCACCTCGGCTCTATATCCCCATGTTTTGCTTTCCAAAGAAATCCAGGCATTCCGAGTGGAACTTTCCCGTCCTTCCACATTCTTGCCGCCAGTTCGCACATCGCAGTGTGTGTTTGTAACGCAAGCTCATGCGCATTTTTTGCGGGTGACTGCTTTGCAAATTCGATGAGCGCATTTCGTTGCGCCTTATACACACTCTCATCAAGCAAAACCATAGCTAGCAGTGTGGTCAGGCCGTTCGCATCATCGAGAGATCGTTTGTAAAGTCCGAACATAGGGTTTTCTCCCGCCGGAGTGAAACGCCACACCATTATAACGTGCATCAGCGAACGTCAATCAACACAGGGTTGGCCATCCGAAAGGCCGATTGGCGTGTTCGAGTGATGAACAAGCATCGGGCATGAATGGCGGCTCAACCTCCAACAGCAGGCGCTCTCCGAAAACGGTCCAATGTCTTTTCACGGCCTCAAACGTCCGTCTGGCTATTCCGCTGCTTATTCAACAAACGGCCCTTAGGTACCGGGCGGCAGGGTAGCCGGCCTGTTCGGCTTTACCCCGCTCCGGCTCAATCGACAAGGTCGAGATGCAGGCGTTTGCCGAGCACGGCAGCGGCGCGCTGCATCGTCGCCAACTCCACATGTGTTTGCTGCGGATCGAGAAGCCGGGCGAGCTGCGTCCGGCTTGTGCGCAAGCGCCGTGCCATTTCGGCCTTGCTGATGTGCTGTGCCGTCATCGCCTCCTCAAGGCGCCAAGCCAGAACGCGCTTCACCGCGATCGCTTCCGCCTCTTCGCGGCGCCCCTCTTCTTCGAGGAAATCGGAAAAAGCCGATCCGATGTGCTTGCCGGTCATTTGGACAAATCCTTCATACGCTTCAGGGCCGTATCGATATCCGGCTTCGGTGTCTTCTGCGCCTTCTTGATGAAGCCATGCAGCAACACAATGCGCTCACCGGCGATGCAGAACAGCACGCGCGCAATTCGTCCGCCGGGTAGGCTCGTGCGTACTTCCCAAAGTCCGCGGTGGCCGCTCATCGGACGGCAAACGGGCATTCCAATCGGCCAGCCGAACTCGACGGTCTGGATATCGTCGCCAATGGCTTTGCGATCCTGGGCTTCCAGGCTCTTGAGCCATTCGCGCACAGGCTCGTTACCGCCATCCGTGCGATAGAACGACGCCGCTACCCGCTTGCTTGCCGGTGCCATGGCCGCATCCTATCTGCACCCTATAAGGTACAGATAGCCCGTATTGTGGAGAACGTCAATGGGAAACGCGAGCGCGCCTCGCAATGACGGATGTGAACGGCTCAGCCGGGCAATCGCCGCCGCCGCCACGGGATCTGTAGCTAATGTCACACAAAGGCGCGCGCCCCGTGCCGTTCGGCCATTACGGCGACGGCAACATCCACTACAACATCTCGCAGCCCAAGGGCGCGGACAAGGACGCATACCTCGCGCGCTGGGAAGAGGTTTCGGACGCGGTGCACGCCATCGTCGCGCGGTTCGGCGGCTCGATCAGCGCGGAGCACGGCATCGGGCGCATGAAGGCCGAGGTGCTGGAACGCGTGAAATCGCCGGTCGAGCTTGCGATGATGCGGCGGCTGAAGGACGCCTTCGACCCGCGCGGCATCCTCAATCCGGGGAAGGTTCTTTTGGCGCGCTAGCATTCAAAATCCGGCGCTTGGCACGTAATACATCAGGTCGCGGCGGGCGCTACTTGGTTCGCGTTGAAATATACACTGTAAGCCCGGTCCGACCCCAGGATGTGATCGTAGAGCCAGTTTTTCAGAAACTCCAGGACTTGCCGGGGGAGTGCGTCCGATGCGTCCGACTGAAAGCCCTCGTGAACTTCCTTGACCGTGTCCGTGAAGGAAAGATGCTTGCGCCGGTGCTTTTCATAGCCTGGGTAATTCACGCGCAGAAGAAGCCCCTCCTCATGCGCGAAGTGATAGCTCACGTAGAGGATCAGTCCATCCAAGACCTTGCCAAGAACCTCGCGGCCGCCTCCAGTTTCGACGGCCTCATGCAATTCATTGAGAAGCTCAAGAAGCCTCCGGTGATCGCGGTCGATTGCCTCGATTCCAACGCTAAATTCTTCCGACCATTCCACAAAACGCATAGTATTTGCCCTTTCAGCCGCCGCTCGGCATGCTGGCTAAAGCCTACACGGATTGCATTTAATGCTGCGTAAATATGCAATTGGTTTCGATAGTATTTAACTGTGGACAATTATACCATAATAGTTCTAGTATTATCATAAACACTATACACGCCCAGTTGTTGGTGGCCGCTGGCGCCAACGTAGACTGGATCACTTCGCGGGCGAAAAGTGCCCAACCCTTGGCCGCGGCTCGGCTTTGAGCTTGGCGAGTGCTGCTTCCAGCGCGCCCGTTCCCTCTTCCGCCTGTGCCGCGGCGATGAGCGCGTTGACGCTGCTTGCGGGAACGGAAAACCGGCTGTTGCGGACGAAGTCGCAGATCGTCTCGAATTTCTTGAAGCCGCGCTCTTGGGTTTCGCCGTATCCCCTGAGCAGGCCGCGCGCGCGGGCGAGGCTCACCGCGAGCCGCAAATCGCGCTTGGCGGCGGCCCAAACCGTGTCGAGCCATTCCTCAAGCCGCTCCGTTTCCCGCGCAAAGCGGAGCGAGCCGCGCCGCCAGGGTTTGAGGGAGGCCACGAAATAGAGCAGCAAAAAGCCTCTCAAAGATGTGGTATGGACGCGGTGGCCTTCCGCGGTCAGCTTCCGCAACAAGGCCCGGCCGATGGCGCTATTGAACAGCCGGCGCCCCAGGCCCGTGGGCATTGTATCGACGACCTCCTCGACGCGCGGATGCATGAATTCCGTGACTTCGAGAATTTCCCGGTCCCCCACCCCTAGCTCCGCACGAATTCTAGCGAAACGCGAAGCCCGGAGCTTAAGCTCGGCCACCCGGATCACATCCGCATAGGTCATTGCCAAGGCGAGCTGGCGTGCGGCCACGGCGAGCAACTCGCATTCGTCGCTCCCCCGGGTGCTCGCCAGAGTAAGGAAAGGAAGCAGCCGCTGCCAGTAGAGGGTGGCATAATCGAGGTCCTGGTAATCGGCGGTCCGCTCAAGCCCGGCCAAGATGAGCGGTTGCGCGTCGCCGCAGGCACGGCGCTCCAATTCCTCCAGAAGCGCGGCAGGCAGCTCCGGTTTGGGCGGCGGGGGTGTTTGCGGCGTGGCGGGTGCATCCTCTTGCGCACCGGCAAGACCCACGGCAAACCCCGCGAGGCTCGAGTCTGTATGTGCGCCGCCCTCGCGAATGGCCTCTTCAAAAAACGCGGGGGGGATAGGCAGCGCACCCGAGGCGGCAACAGCGCCGAGCAGCACGGCATGAACGGGGCATTTCGCCTTTTCGGCCGCCGCGGCCATGTCGAAGCCCGCGAACCTGGCAGCGGCGCTCCGGCAGGCCGCAAGCAAAGCCTTCGGATCGGCGCGGTTGTCGCTCTGGGCCGTCTTCTCCGCCATGGTGTAAATCCGATGCGTCGACGCTATGAGCGCCGTGCGGTCCGGGGCCACGAGGCCGCGCTCAACGGCGCGCCCTGCTTCCATCAGCTCGGTGGCGACGACGATGTCGACGTGTCCCGGCATGGGCGTGAGCCCCAGAATGGGTGCTTTGCCGCAAGCCGCCGCCAGAGCCTTGGGGAAAAGCTCCAGGTAATACATCGCAGCGCCGGTGCGCTCCGCGATGCCGGATTCCGAGGTGGTTTGCACGAGGTAGCCGCCCCGTTCCGCGGCGTCCGCGAGCCACGCCGCCAAGACGTCTCCGCCTTCGCCGCCCAAGGCCAGGATGGCAATATTGACAGGCTTCAGTTCGCTCATCTGGGCGCTCCTGCCGGGGAAAAATCGGGCCTTTCGAGGCGGCGCTGAAAGTGGGCGATGACGAGAGTGCGGAGCCACGCGCGTAAGCGATCCCCCATGGATGGATTATGAATGATAGAGGCGCGGAAATAGGACGGGCACAGCACCGCCGCATGGGCGACTTCGCCGCACAAGCCGCAGCCCGTGCAGGAGCGGCTCACTTTCGTTATGGGTTCGAGATTGAGCGGATCGGGGTTGGGGGCAATCGTGAGCGAAGGGCAGCCCGAGAGCCGGATGCAGGTGTGATCGCCTGTGCAAAGGGCGGGATCGTTGCCGAACTTCTGGCGGACAACGCGGCTGCCACGTTCAAGCCGCGCCGCGGTAAGCGGGCCTTCGCGGCGGTGCCGGGCGAGCATGCACTCCGACCGCGCGACGATGACTTTCGGGCCGCTCTCGGGCGTCGCGATGGCTTCCTTCAGGGCCGCGCGCATGCGCTTGACATCGTAGGTATCCGGCATGGTCCAAACCCAGCGGACGCCAATCGCCCTCAAGGTTTCCTCAATCCGCCTCCCTGCGGAGCGCGGCGCCTTATCCGCGGCGGAAGAGAGCGTTTCCTGGCCGCCGCGGGCCGCCGAATAGCCGTTGTCCACGATAATGTGGATGTTGCCGTTCTTGTTGAAGACAGCGTTGCCGATGGAGGAGAGGAGGCCGTTGTGCCAAAATCCGCCGTCGCCCAGGACCGAAATAGCCGGTTTCGAGCCGTTGGGCGTGAGCGCCGAGGTGCCGGCCCCGCCGAGACCGTAGCCCATGGTTGTGTTCCCGGTATTCAGGGGCGGCAGAGCTGAGAACTGATGACAGCCGGTGTCGCAGCTGACGTGGAAGTCGCCAAGCTCGCGCGCGGCAAGCTTGATCGCCGAGAAAACCGGACGCTCGGGACAGCCGGTGCAAAACGTAGGCTGGCGCGGCCGGACATGGGGTGCCAGGCCTTGCGCCGCGCGGCGTGCGGCTACGTCCGCGGGACGCTCCAGCTCCTGGGGGAGAAGGTCCGGCCTGTAGGCTTTGAGAAAGCGCGTCACCCCCGCCTTGATGACGCTGCCGGTATATTCGCCGGCCAGCGGCAGCATGCCCTTGCCTTCCAGGCGAGCCTGTTCCAGGCGGGTCTGCGCGCTTGCGCGGGCGAGGATCGTGTGCAGGCCCTGCTCGATGAATTCGGGCTGGCCTTCCTCGATCGTGAGCACGGCGCGCTTGCCTTCGCAAAAGCGCAGGACCTCGCTTTCGATCAGCGGATAGGTGACGTTGAGAACGTAAATCGGCACCTTGGTTTCGCCGAACGCATCGGCGAGCCCGAGCGCTTGCAGCGCTTGAATTAGGGCGTTGTACAATCCGCCTTGGACGATGAAACCGGTATCGGCCGCCTCGCCCTCGAACATCTCGTTCAGTTTGTGTTTTTCGATGAACCGCACAGCCGCGGGCAGGCGCCTTTCGATTTTCTCCTTCTCTTGGAGAGAACTCGCGGACGGTAAAACGATGCGGCCGGTGTCGCGCCTTGGAGCGTTCAGAGCGTCCCCTGGCCCGTAGGCGGCGCGCACATTGTCCTTGGCCTCGAAAGTTCCGTGGAGGTGGCAAGCACGGCGTCTGAGCGCGAGCATCACCGGCGTATTGGAAGCTTCGGAAAGCGCGAAGGCGTTCCCGGCGGCGGAGACGATGGACGGCAGATTGGGCCTTGGATCGATGAGCCAGATTTGCGACTTCATCGCAAGCGCGTGGCTGCGCTCTTGCGCGCCCGGGGAGCCTTCGCCGTAGTCTTCTCCCACCACGATCAGCGCGCCGCCCGCAAGACCGCTGGAGGCAAGATTGGCGAGCGCGCCGGCGGCATTGGCGGCACCAGCGGGTCCATTGAAAATTGCCGCGCCGCGCAGAGGATAGTTCACGGATGCGGCAAGTGCTGCCGTGGCGGCGGCCTCATTGGCGCTCATGACGAAGTTGACGCCGAGTTCCTCAAGAATCCCGCTGGAGGCGGCAAGCGCATCGGTAAGGCGGGAAACCGGCGCGCCCTGATAACCGCTGATATAGCTGACGCCGCATTGCAGCAGGGCCTTGGCAACCGCTAGGATCGCCTCGCCCTTGAATTCGTGGCCTGCGCCCAAGCGCAGCGCTTCGGCTTCCTTCTTGAAGGACCGCTCATTCATTGCCGTCACCCTGGATGCGGCAAAGCGAATACTTAAGTATTGTTACGAGCTTGCCGCATGCGCTCAAACGCTTCTTCCCTTCCAAAACCATGGTACGGTTCAAGGTCACTGTCAACGCACCCGCTACGCCAGCGGCCGGCTGGCCCCAGCAAAGTTACCCAATTCAATTGCACGCGCGCCGCGGTTACTCCCTCGGCGTGCATAATATCAGAAACTAACATGACGATGTCAGGAGGGGAGCGCTGAAAGGACGCGGCGTAGATTGACGCAGGCTGGTTTGCTCTTGGGATAACGCGGCCTGCTTTGTCGCGAATCGCCGTGCTTGCGCTATGCTTGGCCGCGAGTTAGCGATTTGCGTAAGGGGGGCTTATGACCGCGCCGGGCTTTATCCACCTGCATGTGCATTCCGCCTATTCGCTGTTGGAGGGCGCGATGCCGGTGAAGGCGCTCGCCAAGATGGCGGCGGCGGATGCCCAGCCCGCGCTTGCGATCACGGACCGCAACAATCTTTTCGGCGCTCTCGAATTTTCCGAATATCTCGCGGGCGAAGGCATCCAGCCCATCGTGGGCTGCGCGTTGAGCGTGGCGTTTCCGGCCACGCCCGAGGAATCCTCCCGGCCCGGCGCGAATGCCGCCGCGCATCACGGGCACCTTGTCTTGCTGGCCAAGGACGCGGCCGGCTACGGCAATCTCATGCGGCTTTCGAGCCAGGCTTTTCTCGATCATGGCGATAACGGTGCGCCGCATATCACGCTGGCCGAACTGGAGCAGCATGCTGCCGGCTTGATAGCACTCTCCGGCGGTCCCGATGGGCCCGTGGACCGGGCTTTCGCGGCGGGCAATGCAGCCGTGGCCGAGGCAAGGCTTGAGACGCTTAGCCGTCTTTTCGACGGCCGGTTCTATGTCGAGATTCAGCGGCATGGCTTGCAGCGCGAGCGCCTGGTTGAGCCGCAGCTTCTGCGCTGGGCCTACGAGCGCAATGTGCCGCTGGTGGCCACGAACGAAGCCTATTTTCCAAAGCGGGATACGTTCGAGGCTCACGATGCCCTGCTGTGCATCGCCGAAGGCCGCTATGTCGCGGAAGACGACCGCCGGCGGCTTTCGCCGGACCATTGGCTGAAGCCGCAAGCTGAGATGGCGGCGCTGTTCGCGGACTTGCCCGAGGCCGTGGCGAACACCATCGAGATCGCCAAGCGCTGCTCCTTCAGGCCGAAACCGCGCAAGCCCATTCTCCCGCAGTTCGTGCAGGATGCGACGGACGCCGGCGAAGCCGAAGCCGCCGAGCTTCGCGTGCAAGCCCAGGCCGGTCTCGCGCGCCGCCTGGCCGCCATCCCGGAGGACCAGCGCGCGGCGAGTGAGGAGGACTACAACAAGCGGCTCGAATACGAGTTGGACATCATCACGCGCATGAAGTTTCCGGGCTACTTCCTGATCGTGTCCGACTTCATCAAATGGGCGAAGGCGCAAGGCATTCCGGTAGGGCCGGGCCGCGGCTCAGGTGCGGGCTCCGTGGTGGCCTGGTCGCTTACGATCACCGACCTCGATCCGATCCGTTTCGGCCTGCTGTTCGAGCGCTTCCTCAACCCGGAGCGCGTGTCGATGCCTGACTTCGACATCGACTTCTGCCAGGACCGCCGTGGCGAGGTGATCCAGTATGTGCGCGGCAAGTATGGCGCGAACCGCGTCGCGCAGATCATCACCTACGGTAAGCTGCAAGCGCGCGCGGTGTTACGCGACGTGGGCCGCGTGCTGCAAATGCCCTATGGCCAGGTGGACCGGCTCTGCAAGCTCGTGCCGAACAACCCTGCCAATCCGGTGACGCTGGCCGAAGCCATCGAAAGCGAACCCAAGCTGCAAGAGGCGCGGGATAGCGAGCCCATCGTGGCGCAGCTTCTGAGCACCGCGCAGAAGCTTGAGGGGCTCAACCGCCAGGCCTCAACCCACGCGGCGGGCGTGGTGATCGGCGACCGCCCGCTGGTCGAGCTGGTGCCGCTCTATCGCGATCCGCGCTCCGACATGCTTGTCACCCAGTTCAATATGAAATGGGTCGAGCAGGCGGGCCTCGTGAAGTTCGACTTTCTCGGGCTGAAGACGCTCACCGTTTTGCAGAAGGCTTGCCAGCTCCTGGAGCGGGCGGGCAAGCCGGTCGATCTCAGCACGCTGGCGCTGGACGACAAGGCGACCTGGGAGCTATTCGCAAGGGGCGATACCGGCGGCGTGTTCCAGTTTGAAAGTACGGGCATGCGCGAGGCGCTCAGGAAGCTCAAGCCCGACCGCTTCGGCGACATCATCGCCTTGAACGCGCTCTACCGGCCCGGCCCGATGGACAACATCGAGAGCTTTTGCAACCGCAAGCACGGCTTGGAGGAGCCGGATTACCTGCATCCGCTCGCCAAGCCGATCCTTGAGGAGACTTACGGCGTCATCATCTACCAGGAACAGGTGATGCAGCTTGCGCAGGTGCTGTCCGGCTACAGCCTCGGCGAAGCCGACCTTCTGCGCCGCGCCATGGGCAAGAAGATCAAGGCCGAGATGGATGCGCAAGGAGCCCGCTTCGTGAAGGGCGCGCAGGAAAAAAACATCCCCGAGGCCCGCGCCCGCTACATCTTCGAGCTGGTGGCGAAGTTCGCGGGCTACGGCTTCAACAAGTCGCACGCCGCGGCCTATGCGCTGGTCGCCTATCACACCGCCTATCTCAAGGCGAACCATGCGCTCGAATTCATCGCCGCCTCGATGACGCTCGATATGGGCAACACCGACAAGCTTTATGGCTATACGCGCGAAGCCAAGCGGCTCGGCTTGGCCATCCTGCCGCCGTCGGTGAACAAATCCGCGGCTGAGTTCCTGCCCGAAGGCAACGGCCTCCGCTATGCGCTGGGTGCGCTCAAAAACATGGGGCAGGCGGCGGCCGAGCACATCGTCGAGGCGCGCGGCGGCGAGCCGTTCCGCGATCTGGCGGATTTCATGTCGCGCATCAATCCGAAGATCGTCAACAAGCGCGCCATCGAGGCGCTGACCGCGACCGGCGCCTTCGACGATCTGGAGAAGAACCGCGCCAAGGTCGCCAAGAACGCCGAGCGGCTGATCGAATTCGCCGCGCGGGCGGCGCAAGACAAGCAGGCTGGGCAGGGCGACATGTTCGGCAGCTTGGCCGGCGGCTCCGCTGCGCAGCTCGAACTCTCCGACGCGCCCGCCTGGGGCCTGCTCGAAACGCTCGATGCCGAGCTGGCCGCGGCGGGCTTCTACCTGTCCGGCCATCCGCTCGACGATTTCACCGACAGGCTGGCGCGCCTCAATGTGATGCGCTGGACCGCATTCGCCGAGCGCGCGCAAGCCCACGGCCGCGCCGAGGGGCGCCTTGCCGCCACCGTCACCCATTGCCAGCACCGAAAGTCGAAATCCGGCAACAATTTTGCCTTCGCGGGCTTTTCCGATCCCACCGGCCAGTTCGAGGCCGTGGTCTTTTCCGACACGCTGAACCTTGCGGGCGACAAGCTTGAGGCGGGCAAGAACGTCATCATCAGCGTGGAGGGTGAGGCGGACGCGGAGAGCGACACGGTGAAGGTGCGCGTGCTGACGGTCCAATCGCTCGACGAGGTGCTCGGCAAGGGCACCAAGCAGATCGCCATCACCGCGACGGAGAGGCTGCAAATCGCGGACCTGATGAAGCACTTGGGCCGCGAGGGCAGCCTTGAGATCAAGCTTGTGGTCGAACTGCGCGAGCAGGCGAGGGCGGTCGAGTTCAGCCTGGGAAGCAATTTCTCGGTTTCGGCGCGCCAGCTCTCGGCTTTGAAGACGCTGCCCGGCATCGTTCAGGTAAGCTAGGCGAACATCTGTGGCTTCGCCGCCGCACTCCGGGTTGTATTGTTACTGCTTTACTTGGCTATTACCGGAGCAACGGATTCTGCCTTGGGTCGCGAGGAGAAAGTCTCAGAGTGAGCATATTTAGGCAGCTGCACCCCAAAAACCGGACGTAAAATCATTGGGCGAAGAAATCACCGTCAGAGATATAGCTCAACCTGGTCTCAAAAGCAGATGTTTTTGAACGGCAGTGCCACCATCCAGAAAAAGGGGACTATATCAACTCACCAACCCTGGGGCCGCCCCAATTTACACACCTGTGCCCTCTACAAGCCTGTTTTCAGATTGCTGAGGATAAGGGAGGCACCTACGAGATGAGACAATCCCCCTCCCCCAGAAAATAGTCTATTGGAACGCAGAAAGCACATGGGGTTGGACAAGACATGACTACAATGAGATCCTTGTTTTCAGGATTTTACCGTCCTGACGATGATGCTTTTGAAACCCTGTGGCGTGAAGCCACTTTCGTTCTTGATGCCAATGTTCTGCTCAACTTGTACCGATATCCAAGAAAGACGAGGGATGAGCTAATTGGTGTTTTCACGAAGCTTGCAGATAGGCTTTGGGTCCCATATCAGGCGGCCCTTGAATATCAGAGGAATAGGCTGACTGTAATAGCTCAACAGAAAAAGAAGTTCGATGAAGTCCGACTGGAAATTGGCTCCATACTCTCCAAGCTTTCCAGTTTGAATGAGAAGCTCAAAAATCGGCATTCCCTTATCGATTTAAGTAAATTGATTGCGGCATTGGATGATCCCGTAAACAGCTATCTTGAAGAGTTGAAGGTCCTAGAGAAAGATCAACTCGATGTTTTCGATTTGGATCCGATTCGAGACCATATTAGTGAATTGTTTGCCGATAGGGTTGGCCAATCACCCAATCAGCTACATATTGATGACGTGAATGAAAAACTCAAACAAAGATATAGCAATAATATACCTCCCGGATTTGAAGATGATAATAAAGGAGAAATTACTTATTCGTATAATAATTTAATTTACCGGGCAAAGGCAGGTGATCTGCTGATGTGGTATCAAATAATGGAATTTGCTAAAGAGGGTAAGCTCAAGAATATCTTGTTTATAAACGACGAGAAAAAGAAAGACTGGTGGGAAAAAATTGACTCGAAGGGGGACAAACTAATTGGCCCTCGACCGGAACTAATATCAGAAATTCGGGAGGTTTCGGGGGTAGAGAACTTTTATATGTATGGCTCCCTGACATTTGTTGAGCACGCAAGTAAATACCTTGGTATAGGTGTTAGCAACGAATTTATAAAGCGGATTAAGGAGGTCACTGCAACAAAGCCCATACAATACGATGTTAATGTCCAAGCTTTTGCACCTATAGTGCAAATGCGACTTGCTCTGGATAATGCATTGGCTAGACTTGCCGAAAGGGCTAATATAAACTCCTCTAATTTATCTTACAGGAAGTTGCGTAGGGCCCTATTCAATGCGAGATTGATAGATCAAGATGTTTTAAAAAGGCTCGATGAAACGATTGACGCTTTTCACGACCTTATTCGTTCTCCTGAAGGCTCTACGAACAAAGAGGCTGCCGCTAATTTTTATGCCTTAACAAACGAGGTTATTGAGCAGGTCAATACTGCGGCCAATGTTTTTAGTGGATATACTTTCCATGAGCACGAGTCAGATGATGAAATTATTCAGTAAATATCCCATGGCAAAGCCGGGATCTCCCATACGGTTTAGACCGCGAATGCCTCACGCCGAAGGGCGCCAAGCCGAAGGGTGGCCTCACAGCGGATAGTTCGTGCCACTCCCGCTTACACCCAAACAGGAGAAATTCCAGTCGACAACCCAAGAGTTGGGTCTCGGCCTTCTGCGCCCTTGAGCCGCCACCGGCCTGGAACGCGCCCACCCCTGTGGCGCTCCCGCCACAAAGTCATTTCATGGCATTCATTTTGCACGCCAGCCACAAATGGAGGGCACCGTCCACCGAAAACGGCCGGCGGGGCAGCCAGGAGAGTTAATATGGCGTTAATTCAGGGTCCAGCGCCCGCCATCCTGGAACCGCTCTACCGCGCCTGCTGCGGCGCTTTGGTGCCGCGGCGGCGGGCGCTGCGCAATAGACGAAAGGCCGCTGCGTCCCTCCGGGAAACGCCGTTCACACCTCAGAATTTCTCGTGTATGTTGCGCCACTTTCTTTGTCACGGGAGGGGCACCCATGAGCGGCCAGCTCAAATACGTTCTCGACGAAACACAAATCCCTAAGTCCTGGTACAACATCGCAGCCGACCTGCCGGTGCCGGTGCCGGCCGCGCTGCATCCGGGCACAATGCAGCCCGCGGGCCCAGGGGATTTCGAGCCGCTGTTCCCGATGGAGCTGATCCTCCAGGAGGTTTCGACCGAGCGCGAAATCGAAATTCCCGAGCCGATCCGCGAGGTCTATCGCACGTGGCGGCCGTCGCCTCTCATCCGCGCGCGCCGTCTCGAAGAGGCGCTCGGCACCCCGGCCAAGATTTACTACAAGAACGAAGGCGTCTCGCCAGCCGGCTCGCACAAGCCGAACACGGCGGTGCCGCAGGCTTGGTACAACAAAGAGGCCGGCATCAAGCGGCTCTCCACCGAGACCGGAGCTGGCCAATGGGGCTCCTCTCTGGCCTTCGCCGGCGCGCTGTTCGGCATTGACGTGACCGTCTTCCAGGTGCGCGTATCCTACGATCAGAAGCCCTACCGGCGGGCGCTGATGGAAACCTACGGCGCGCGCTGCATCGCCTCGCCTTCGAACGAGACGGATTCTGGCCGGGCCATCCTCGCCCAGGACCCGAATAGCCCTGGCTCGCTCGGCATCGCGATTTCAGAGGCTGTCGAAGTGGCGGCCAAGGACCCGGCGGTGAAATACGCGCTGGGCTCGGTTCTGAACCATGTGCTGCTGCATCAGACGGTCAACGGCCTGGAAGCAATCAAGCAGTTCGAGATGGCGGGCGACGACCCGGACGTGGTCATCGGCTGCGTCGGCGGCGGATCGAACTTCGCTGGCATCGCGTTCCCATACCTGGGCATGCAGCTCCGCGGCGGGCGTAAGCGCCGCTTCATCGCCGTCGAGCCCGCGTCCTGCCCGACGATGACGCGCGGCAAATACGCCTACGACTTCGGCGACACGGCGCACCTGACCCCGCTGGTCAAAATGCACACGCTCGGCTCGACGTTCATTCCCCCGTCGTCCCATTCGGGCGGCCTGCGCTATCACGGCATGGCGCCGCTCGTCTCGCACGTCCATGAGCTTGGGCTGATCGAGGCGCGCGCCTATCAGCAAGTCACCTGCTTCGACGCCGCCATACAATTCGCGCGCTGCGAGGGCATCGTGCCCGCGCCCGAATCCACGCATGCCGTGCGCTGCGCCATCGACGAGGCGCTGCGCTGCAAGCAGGAAGGCAAGGCCGAGACCATCCTGTTCAACCTATCGGGCCACGGCCATTTCGACATGGGCGCCTACATCGCCTATTTCGAAGGCAAGCTCACCGATCAAAGCTACGACAAGTCCTGCCTCGCCACGGCGCTTTCAGGTCTGCCGAGCGTCGCGGCCTGATCGTTGGACGTCATCCCGGAACGGCGCCCGCGCCGTATCCGGGATCTTCACGAACGCCGGTGCTCGCGATCCCGTGTCAGCGCGGCGTCATTTCATGACGCGGCGCGCACGGGATGACGATGCGCGGGCAGCGCAAGGGTGTGGCGGCGCGAATCAATCGACCAAGGTTCGCACAAGAAAAAAGCGGATGGCGCTGGCGGCGGCGATTTTGCAATTGCGCTCCCGCCCCTCCCGATCCTCCGTTTTCGCCTTTGCGATCAACGTCCGCACCTTCGAGCGCTCTGGCTCGGACAGATCGAGCGTGTTCGAGATTTGCTCGATGATCTGAACGCCCTCGGCGCAGCTCCCGGCGCGAGCCGGGCTTGCCAAAACCGCCAAGACGGCCAATCCGTATACAAATGGCTTTATATCGGGCACCGGTCCGATTCCTTCTGGAATTGGCGCAATATGAGATCCGGCTGACTACTTCCGCAGCCGTCATCCCGGAAACGCCAACGGCGTTATCCGGGATCTTTACAAATGCCGGCGCTCTTTGCGATCCCGGATACGGCGCAAGTGCCTTCCGGGATGACGATCTGGAAGTAATCAAGCGAATTCTTTATAGCGCAATTTGTTACGGCCTCATAGCGCGCCATGTCACAACGAACAAGTGCAAGGCTCCGTCGCGCCAGATCCCGAACCTGGGCTTATGCGAGGTTCGATGGTGCTCAACGCTACGGTGGACGGGCCGCGCTTGAAGGCTATGCAAAAGGCCGCTCCGGGCCTACCTTGCAGCCCAAACGGATGTCAAAGCCATAATGGCTTGCTCAGGCGCGGAGACGGCCCATTCTACCGCTCATCATATCTCTGCTTGTGCTCGGCGGCATGCTTTATCTGCTGGGATGGCTGCCAACGGGCGATTCGGGTAAGCTCCCGCAATTGATACGCAAGAACAGCGGCGTTTTGTTCGCTGCCGGCGCGGCGCTGATCCTCACCAGAAACGCCGGCCTGGCCATTCTGGCGGGCATGCTCGCTTACTCCCTCACGCAAAAGTCCGTTTGGTTTTCCGGCGGCGGCTCGCCGGGGATGACCATAGAGGAGGCATATCTCGTTCTTGGCCTCAATCCGGGCGCCACGCGCGAGGAAATCAAGGCCGCCCATCGCAATCTGATAAGGCGCTCTCATCCCGACCAGGGCGGCACGGCCTACCTCGCCGCCAAGGTGAACGCGGCAAAAGACGTTCTTCTCAAAAATGTGAAGGCGTAGGTGTGCGCCCTTTTGGGTGCAACCGGACGGCGGCGCGCGGGTTATGCTTCGCCTGTGGGGATAAAGGCCGGCGGATGAGGTTCAGCTTGCGCGGGAGGCCGGTTTACCCTTTAATGCTCTTGGCTTGGCCTCCAACGTCAACGCGATGGCATTCCCGCTCCTGTTTTGCGGCCAGGTGCGGAAAAGAGGGAAACGTTCCTGCCACGTTGGCGTTAAGGGCTCTAGGCCAGAAGAAAAATGGCCCGATTAGGCTTGTTGGCGTGCAGAGCCCTTGCGGAGTGGCCATATTTTTAAATAAACTATCGAATGCCAAGTGAGGGCGAAGGCAGACGATGGTCCGAGCGGGGAATAAAACTATGATTTCGGGGTCCGCGGAGGTCTGCCTTTCCGCGCTGTTCGTCGACTTCGACAACGTCTACCTGTCTCTGCGCCGTCAGAGCGAGGAGGCCGCCGGCCGCTTTGCCCGGAACCCGCAGGACTGGATGAGTTGAATCGCGCAAGGCGGTCTCGTCCGTTACAAGTCCCATCAGCCGGCTGCGCGCCGCCGATTCGCGGTCGCGCGCTGCTATGGCAACCCTGGGCGTAAGCTCATAAGCCGCGGCGGGCCGCACGATCCTCACGCCTTTTCGGCGATCCGTACCAATTTTATGATTGCCGGTATCGAGGTTGTCGACTGCCAGCCGCTTTCGAATCAGTTCAAGAACGGTACCGACATCAAGATCGCGTGCGATATACGCGATTTCCTTGAGCACCCAACCCGCTTCGAAGAGTTCGTGATTCTTTCGGGCGACGCCGATTTCACGCCTGTCCTCCATCATCTTCGCTCTCACGACCGGCGCACCGTAGTTTACGCCAACGAGAACACAGCCGATATCTACAAGGCTTTCAGCGACGGCTGGATCGATGAGCGGGAAATGATCGCCTTCCTGATGGATGAGACGGCCCCGGTGATGCTGGAGCAGCAGCGCGGCTCCATGCCCAGGGCGTCGCTCGGCTATGACGGCGCCAAGGCGCTGACGCAAGCCATCACGCAGAGGGCGCCCGCTTATCCGGTCCCAGCCCAGCCGGCTCACAGCGGACTCGGCAATGCCTTTGGCGCTTACGACGAAGCGCCAAAACGCCGCCCGGCAGCCGCCGCCCCAAGCTCCGCGGTCCAATCGCTCATGGACGATTTCCAGGCTATCGGCGCTGAAATCCTGGGCCTTGTCATCGACGTGGTGCAGTCGTCCGAAAAGCCCGTGCCGATTGCCTATCTTGCCGACCGCGCTCAGAAAATCCTGGGCCATGCCAAGACGCTCGGCACGAACTGGGCCGGCTCTGGCGGCTTCCTGAACTTCCTGAACGCCACGCTTCCGGAAGGCATCAAGCTCACCGATAAGCCGCCCCATTTCGTCTACGATCCAACACGGCACCGTACCGAGGAGCAGGCCGCGCCGCCGCCGCAAAGGCTGCAGCGCCAGCCCGACACCAACTCCTCCAAATTGGCGGAGCTGCAACATTCCATCACCCGGATCTACGAAGCGTGCAAAGCGCCGCCTCTTCCGCCAAGCGAGTACCAGCTGCTGTTCGGGCTGATCGCAACGGAGGTGCATGAGCGCGGGTTTGCGCCTGTCAAGACCGCGCAATCGGTTGTGGCGCGCGCGAATCAGGAAGGCCTGCGCATCGCGCTCAAGGACGTTGCGTTCGTACTGGACGCCGTGGACGAGATCGATCCCTGGCTTGAGCATACGCGGTCGCCAGCGGCCGTTGCCCGCGCCTACCGGGATTTCGTTCTGGCCAAGTGCCACCACGCTGGCGTGAAGCTGACTGACGACGAGCATCAGCTTGTGCAGGTCTGGTTCGGGGCGAGCCAATGGGCGCCGGGCGCGCAAGCCAGCCTTCCCGGAAGCAGCCTCGGCGCGGCGCCGGTTTTGACCTCCGAGAGCCAGCAGCGCGCGCAGCCGAGGGAGCGGAGCTACTTGGTCGAGTCCGCTTTGCCGCCGCCGGAGCAGCAAGCCGGCATTCCGCTGCCGGCGGACTTCGATTTCGACAGCGACCTTGAGCTGCAACAGCAGAATCAGAAGTCGGCCGGGCTGCGTTTCCGGTTAAAGCACTGACAGTCATTCACCTGTCATGGGTCTTTCGTAAGCTGCCGAGTGCGCGTGTTGTGCCGCGCGCGCGTCTCGCCTGCATCGGCTGAAGGCGGCAAGCGCGAGCTTGACGGAAGGCAAGTCAACCGGTCCAAGCGGCGCAATCGCTATAGTGCGTCCGTGCGAAGCGGTTTTCCGATAAGACGCACGGACAAAAACTTAGAGCCCGCTTTTGATTCCATCAAAGGCGGATAGGCTCTAGTATTTCAGGATTTTGAACGCATCGGAGAAAAGCGAACACACTCAAGTGCCTGTGCCAAGCTTCACTCACCAGGGGCATTCCGCAACAATCCCGCCGCCCGCCGATATTTTGCGTGTGAGCGCAATTTTCCTCTTGTATTGGGGGGCAAAGGGAGGCAAATACCCCGCCTGTTCATATCTGGACATCTGCTGGTTGGGGAGGACGCCATATGGCATACCATGACGGCCTCTTCCAATTGGGGATGGACTTGGATCGAGGTTCAAGCACCGCCCAAACGGAAGAAAAGCATGCCCTCGCAGTTACGCATCCGGCGGCGAGGTTCGGAAGGACTGCTTCTGCGGGCGGAACGGTACGAAGTTTGCCGGGACGCGCATTCTGGCCGGCATACTGAATGCTGCCCGGCTTGGCGATACCGGCCGCATAGCGGCGGATAATCGCGCCTCAGGCTACAGCCGAAACTCACCGGCTTGGCCGCTTTCTCAACGTTACCAGCGCTGAACGTGCGATCACGGGGCACTCCCGGCTATTTGCGGCACGCACCTTATGCGCAAGGCAACGCTTGATATCGCACTTGCGTAATACTTGCCCTCGACCTAAATGGGACCCACGAAAATGAAAGATACATCCAGCCTCAAGGCGGACCTGCTGAAGCAGGAAATCGAGCACATCGATATTGCGTCGTTCGATGCGCGGCCGATTATTAAGTCGATGGGCAACATGTCGTTCACGTCCCGCGACTTGGCGGGCGCGGCCGAGATCTTCAACGCCATGTTGCAAGATGAAAGCTGCTCCATCATCCTGACGCTGGCCGGCTCGACCTCCGCCGGCGGCTGCATGAAGCTCTATGCGGACCTGATAAAGCACAACATGGTGGACGCGGTTGTTGCGACCGGCGCTTCCATTGTGGACATGGATTTCTTCGAAGCCCTTGGATTTAAGCATTACCGGGGCAACCAGTTCGCCAACGATAGGACTTTGCGCGATCTCTATATCGATCGCATCTACGACACCTATATCGACGAACAGTCGCTGCAAGAGTGCGACGGCACGATCTATGAACTTGCGAATATGCTGCCGGCGCGGCCCCATAGCTCGCGCGAGTTCATTCGCGAAATGGGCCGCTGGTTAAGTGAGGGGCATGCCAAGAAGCCCGATTCGCTCGTTCAGCTGGCCTTTGAAAAGGACGTACCAATTTTCTGCCCGGCGTTCACCGATTCGTCGGCCGGATTCGGCTTGGTCAAGCATCAAGTCGAGAGGCCCGAAGGCCATCTGACCATCGATTCCATCAAGGATTTCCGCGAGCTAACCGATATCAAGATCAAGGCCGGCACCACGGGTTTGCTCATGATCGGCGGCGGTGTGCCGAAGAACTTCGCGCAGGATACGGTCGTTTGCGCCGAAGTGCTGGGCCACGAGGCCGAAATGCACAAATACGCCATTCAGATCACGGTCGCGGACGTGCGGGATGGGGCATGCTCCAGCTCGACGCTCAAGGAAGCCTGCTCCTGGGGTAAGGTGGATACGGCTCACGAGCAAATGGTCTACGCCGAAGCGACATCCGTACTGCCCCTGCTCGCCAGCGATGCGTATCACCGGGGCTATTGGCGGGAGCGCAAACCGCGTGCCTTCGCGAAACTTTTCGCGGCATAGCGGGAAAGCGGCAATAAAGCAGGCGCCGCCATTCGCTCGCCGAGAGGGCGCGCGGCCCCTGTGATACCGCATCCGGTTGATTGGTTCACGGAGGTCCCCCCTCATCCTGTCCTTCTCCCCGAGGGGAGAAGGGACCCTTGAATTAGCCGCAGCGGATCGTTCGAGCGTCCTCTCTCCCCTTGGGGAGAGAGACAGAGTGAGGGGGTCTTTTGCTGCAGCACTCAACCAGATTCCGTATATCTCGCTACGCGAGATGTATTCGAGGCCGGTGGACCGGCACGGAAATGTGAATTGGTCTCCATCGCGCTGCTCAACGAGCCGGGCGATTACCCTGTTGTCCCGGTAGGGGCGGGTGCCTAATCTGTTGAATGTTCCAGCGGGGCAAGGAGGGCGCCGGTGTCCGATAAGCTACTCTATCTTGAGGATTTGTCCGTGGGCATGACCTTCGCCGCGGGGCCTATGAAAATAGGCGAGGCGGATATCGTTGCCTTCGCAAAGGAATTCGACCCGCAGCCTTTTCACACCGATCCGGAGGCGGCGGAGAACACGATCTTCAAGGGCCTAGCCGCGAGCGGCTGGCACACCGGGGCACTCACCATGCGCATGCTGGTCGGCCGTGTGAAGCTGGCCGGCGGAATAGTAGGCTTTGGCGGCGAGATTTCCTGGCTGGGTCCGGTCCGGCCCGGAGACGAGCTTTCCGTCGAATGCGAGATTATGGCGATCGCCCCATCGCGCTCGAAGCCCAACCAGGCTGTGGCCACGCTTAGATCGGTGACGAAAAATCAAAGAGGCGAGGCCGTGCAGATCCTGACATCCAAGAACCTGGTGTTCAAGCGCGGCCACGCCCCTGGGGAAAAGTAGCCGGTTCCCGGTTAGTGCGGCCGGCCGTAACTCCGCACCCGCATGCCGCTCGCTCCCTAGCGAGCTTCCGGCGCGGGCAACTTAGTCATCTTTTCCAGGTGGGTTGAGGCCGGTCAGCGCTGGCTGGCCCTGTTCCGGCGGCACCTGGTGCGGGTACATAACGGTCACCATTCCTTGCTGTTCCTCGGCAACCTCAAAGTAGACGCTTTGCCCAGGCGCTACATCCAGGGGGTGCTTCTTTTCGTTGAAGCTCACTTGCGATGCCCTCGCGTAGCTGAAGGTGTGCGGTCCTGGCTGAACGGGGACGCTTATGTACTGGCCTTCGCTGAAACTGCCTGCGGACTGGTCGTCGATAGCGATCCCAAAGTGTTCCTTAAGTGAGCTGAGGAATGACACCGACCCGCTCGTTCTATTGGGCCAATAGAATGTAATATAGCTTTGCGGCAGGGGCTGCGGCCCGGCGCCCTTCTTGCCGGGTTTGCCGCCAGCCTGGGGGGCGGACGCCGATACTCCGGGCGCTCCAGGCGCTCCCGCGACTGCCTGCTGCGGCGCGGTTTGTAGCGGCGTCTTGAGCCGGGTCAATTCCGCCTGAGCCTGCTCCGCCGCCACCTGCTGCGGGTACATGGTGTGCAGTATGCCTGCCTCATTCTTCTCGATAATCTCGAAATAGACGCTTTGGCCTTGCGGAACGTCGATCTCGCGCTTGGTTTCACCTTCGCTGGAAAACGCGTCCCTTTCGTAGCCGTAGGCGTGGTGTCCGGGCTCAACGGGGATACTCGTGTACTCGCCCTGGGTTAGCTTGCCGGCGGGCTTGCCGTCGACGGAGAGCAAAACCTTCTCCCGGAACACGCTAAAGAGCGACGACCCTTCCGCGCCCTTCGACCAGAAGAATGTGATGTAGCTTTGCTGGGGCGGCTGCTCGGCTTTCTTGGGCTTGGCCTTGGCGATCCTTGTTGGCGCAGGCCCTGAAGAGGGCGCCGCGGCTGTACCGGCTCTTGTTGCGTTGAGGGCCTGGCAAGGCGCACAGGCCGCCGTTACGGCAAGAATGAATGCCACGATCCCGGGGAATCTCATCGATATCGCTCCCTAGACGGACGGCGAACCGCCCCGCTGAAGAGCCATCGATAGCGGCCTTTGCCGCAAGGGACAAGTCCTGCTTGTTCTTAACCGCGCGGTTGCGGGAGCGGCTACCGGCTAAAAACAGCCGGAATCAGTCGCTTGGTGCGGAAAATGGCGCGCTGCGCGGGGGGCGCCACGCGCCATGGCACGCGTGGGGCTAGAGCCTCGGGCCTGCGCCGGGACGCTCGCCGTCCGCTCATTCAGGCATGCCGCGAACCAGGCCGCGATAGCGCTCAAGTGCGCCGGGCACAAGCTCGGCGTAAAGCAGCCGCGCCGGGTCGACGGGGCCGGGCAGTGCGATGCTGCCAAGGGGTGTGGCGGCGAAGCCGGCGCGCGCGTAATAGGGCAAATCGCCAACGAGAATGACGAGTTTGTAGCCAAGCCCGCGCGCGCGGGCCATGCCGTCCAGCATGAGCCGCAAGCCATGTCCTTGATTGTTATGCGAGTTTTTGACGATGAGAGGCCCCAGCAGCAAGGCGCCGCTAACGCCGCCGATGGAAACGGGCGTGAACTGCACCGCGCCGATGATGGCATCGCCCTGCACGGCGCAAAGGTTCAAGCGCGGCTCGGCCGCCGCCCCCTCGCGCACGCGAAAAGCGGCGCGGGAAAACCGGCCCGGCCCGAAGCTGTCTTCGTTCAGTTTCTTCAATGTTGGCAAGTCGTTAGGCGTTTGCAGCCTGATTTCCACAGCGGGCGCTGTCATCGCGAACCTATTGTTTCAATGGATGAAAGGAAGGTGGCTCGCGGAGGCGATCAAAAGGCTCGCGCGGCCGTCAGCGGCGGCGGTCGCATCGTCGGCTTAAAAGCTTGAACGTATTGGCTGCAAGGTTGCGCATGCCGTGCCCATAGCATGGATGCAGGCGGAGGTAAATACCGAGGCGGGCCGGAGTTTATGAGACGGCGGCTCGCGCGGGCAAGGGATAGCCGCTCGAAATGCGCTTGGACCTACCGAAGCGGTTGCGTATTTGGCGGATGCGCTCGCGGCCTTTGCGGCTGGCGAGCCAACTGACGGCCTCCTCCTCGCTGTGGAAGCAGTAGGGAAGGACATTCACGGCGCCTCCCGCGTATGGGACCAAGAGTTCGAAAGTTCCGTCTCCTGCCGGCCTAAGATATGGATCGAATGGCATGGTAAATACCTCTGCTGGGCAGTCTATACTGCGGTGGAAACAGTTTCGCTTACGTAAACACTATTCGACAGGTTTGGTTCCAGGTAATAACCTCCGGTTAAGGGAGCGGGCGCCTCTCCGGCGCGGCGAGGGAATAAAGGCGGCAGCGAGCTCATGATGTAAATTGACTTCGAAATACTGCCTTGATATGGGCCAGACGCCCGGAAAGCCGCTCCACTTCGCTGGTCTTGCCCAGCCTTTGCGCAAGGCCGATCGCGTCATAAAGGAACTCCTTGGCGTCGCTGTAGCAGGCGATGGCGCCGTTGAACCCGGCATCGTACATGCGGGTGTAAGCTGCCTCGGCCCGCGCTTCGAGCCAGCGTAGCCTCTCCTCATCGCCTTGCGGCGGAGCGTCTTTCGCGGCGGAGCCGTCCATGGAGCAGACCCCGGAACCTTCCGTTAACGCATGGCGGCCACCTTTATGGGGCATTCCCGCCGCTTTCCTGTATTGAACTAATCTAGCAGAAGAACATTGAGAAACCGTTAAGTTCGGAAGCAATGCTAAGCATAGGAAATATAAGGAGGAATATCGGATAGATTTGTGGGGGCGGCGGCGAAAAAGGCACGGTATATGGTTACTCGCAAATCTGTCCGCATGTTTAAACGGATTTCGAAATCGCAGAATCCGGCCGAAATCGGCAAAAGAGTCGCAAAAATGCGGCGGCGAAAATATACGGGACGGCTGTTAACTACACCGGCGTTAACCATGAAGGGCTGTCTAGGAAAAGTAGCGGTTTATTTAAGTCTTATGCGAGACCCGGTTGATCGCTTCGGGCGAGTCCGGGAAAGACCCCCTCACCCCAGCCCTCTCCCAGCAAGCTCGCCTTGGCGAGCTTGCCACTTGAGTATCCGCATTCGCAAGCGGATGCGGATGGGAGAGGGAGCAAGAGGACAATTCTGGGGTCCCTTCTCCCCTTGGGGAGAAGGACAGGATGAGGGGGGACTTCGCGAAGCAACCAACCGGCGTCACGTATTCGTGTGACGCAAATAGGCTTCCGTTGCGTACCGGCGCATCATTCGCTGACTATTGAAATAGTACGCGATGCTTCCGATAGCCTGCTTCATCATCCATCGCCAGCTCTCTGTCCGGCCGTAATAGAGCGGGAGGACGGCAGAACCGAGCTTTTCGTAGAAGAGCGCCGCATCGTCCCCGGCGGCGGCGGAAGCGCCGGAGCCGATGGCCCAGCCGTTGACATTGTCTATGCAGGCCTCGATCCACCAGCCGTCCAGAGTGCTGAGGTTCAGAACGCCGTTCAGCGCCGCCTTCATCCCGCTCGTGCCCGAAGCCTCCATCGGAGGTAGCGGCGTGTTGAGCCAGACGTCGCTACCGGCAACCAAGGTCTTCGCAAGCTCCATGTCGTAGCCGGGCAGGAATACGCATTTCAGCTTGCCATCCAGCTCACGGGCGATTTGGTGGATGCGCTCGATAGCCCGTTTGCCCTCATTGTCTTGCGGGTGGGCCTTGCCCGCCATCACGATTTGAAATGGATGCTGCGCCGCAAGCGCGGTCAGCCGGTCCAAATCGCTGAACGGCAACAGCGGCCGCTTATATCCGGTCATGCGCCGCGCAAAGCCGAGGATCAGGGCGGCGGGATCGAGAGAGACGCCGGTCATCTCTTTCACGCGGCCGATGAGGTCGGCTTTCGCCGCCTGGTGGCATCGCCAAATCTCGTTTTCGTCGAATTGGAGCGCGCGGACCAGTATCTCCGGCTCATGGCGCCAATGGGGGAACTTCTCTTGGTATAGCTTGGCGAAAGCCTCGTGCGCCCAGGTGGCAACGTGGATGCCATTTGTGATCGTGTGGATCCGGTAGCCCGGAAACTTTTGTTCCGTCGTTTCGGTATGGCGGCGTGCCACCCCATTAATATAACCGGACAGGTTGAAAGCGAGGCAAGTCATATTGAGCTTATCGGGACCGGCAAGCCGCTTGAGCTCGTCGAGGATTACAAAATCGGGCAGGAGCCGCTGAAAGAGATCGTAGGAATACTTGTCGTAGCCGGCCTCGACGGGTGTGTGGGTCGTAAACACGCAATGTTCGTGAACCGTTGCGATGTCGTAAGGCGGTATTCCCGGTTTCAGGTCTTCCTCGGGGGTGCGATAGCGATTGAGCAGTTCGAGCGTCAGAAGTGCGGCGTGCCCCTCGTTAAGGTGGTAGGTGCGGATGTCGAATCCCAAGGCGCGCAGCAAGCGCGCGCCCCCTATGCCGAGCACGATTTCCTGTTTGAGCCGGTAGCTCTCGCTGTCGCCATAAAGGAAATGTGTAAGCGTTCGATCATCCTTCTCATTATGGTCGAGGTCGGTATCGAGTAGAATGATCGGAATCTCGTGGCCGTGCGGGTGCCTGTGGACATAGAGCCATGGGCGGATCCATACCGGCCGGCCCTCGATTTCCACAGCCACCATGGCATCGAGAGGTGTGCAGAACGTCGCCGGGTCCCACCAATCGGGCTCCTCGGTCTGGCGGCCATCCGAATCGATCTTTTGCCGGAAATCGCCGGCCCTGTTGACCAAAGTCACAAAGACAACGCGCAGTTCGAGATCCGCGCAGGAACGGGCGGTGTCGCCCGCAAGAATGCCTAACCCGCCGGAATAAGTGTGCATTTCCGGCCGGATTGCGATCTCCATCGAAAAATAGGCGATGGCTGTGCGTGTCGTAATCGAACTGAGCTGTGTCATGACAGCGCTCCCGGCAATCCCGCCGGCAAAGGCAGGCTAACTGGATATATACCTGAGGTGGTAGGATGGGGTCCACTGAAACCTCGCCACGCGGACGTTGAGAACCTGCCCCAAGCCGCAACATTGTGCGGCCTCATCCTGTCCTTCTCCCGCCTGGGGACAAGGGACGCCCGAATTACCCTTTGCGCTGGGAACAGGGCACTTCCACTCTCCCCATCCGCATCCGCTTGCCGATGCGGTCACTTCGAGTTGCAAGCTCGCCAAGGCGAGCTTGCTGGGAGAGGGGCGGGGGTAAAGGGGGCCTTCCCGAACGCAGGCGGATCTATCGGGGTAATCGAGCGCTGGCGTCACCTGATGTCGAATTTGACGCCCTGGGCAAGCGGCAGGGCGGTGCCGTAATTGACGGTGTTGGTGGCGCGCCGCATGTAGGCCTTCCAGCAATCCGAGCCGGATTCGCGCCCGCCGCCGGTCTCCTTCTCGCCGCCGAATGCGCCGCCGATCTCCGCGCCCGATGGGCCGATATTCACATTGGCGATGCCGCAATCGGAGCCGCGCGCCGAAAGGAACAGCTCGGCTTCCCTCAGATCGTTGGTGAAAATCGAGGAGGAAAGCCCCTGCGGCACGGCGTTGTGCAGCGCGATGGCTTCGGCCAGATCGCGATAGCGCATCACGTAAAGAATGGGTGCGAAGGTCTCCTTCTCGACGAGGCCGGTTTGGCGGGGCATTTCGACCAGCGCCGGGCGCACGTAGAAGCCGCCCTGCCGCAACGCCTTCCTCGACACGGGTTCCGCCCGTGATCGTGCCGCCGGCCGTTTTGGCCTCTGCGAGCGCTGTCTGCATCGCCTCGAACGCGGGCCTTCCCGATGAGCGGGCCAACCAGCGTGTCCGCCTCCAACGGATTGCCAACCTTGACCGAGGCGTAGGCCGCCTTGAGCCGGGGCACCAAGCGCTCGTAAACGCTTTCGTGGACGAACAGCCGCCGCAGCGTCGTGCAGCGCTGGCCCGCCGTTCCCATCGCCGCGAAGGCCACCGCGCGCAAGGTCAATTCAAGATCCGCGGAGGGGCAGACGATGGCGCCGTTATTGCCGCCAAGCTCCAGGATCGCGCGGGCGAAGCGGCGCGCGAGAACCGGCGCGACGGCGCGGCCCATGGCCGTCGAACCGGTGGCCGAGACGAGCGGCACGCTTGCGGTTCGCGGCCAAGGCTTCGCCCGCCTCGCGGCCTCCGATGACTACGGTGGACAGATGATCGGGCGCCTTGCCGCCGTCCGCCCTGAACCGGCTCACCGCGCGCTCGAACAGCGCTTGCGTGGCGAGCGCGGTCAGCGGCGTCTTTTCCGATGGCTTCCACACGCAAGGGTTGCCGCACACAAGCGCCAGTGCTGCGTTCCATGCCCAGACAGCGACCGGGAAATTGAACGCCGATACGATCCCGGTCACGCCCAGCGGATGCCAGGTTTCCATCATGCGATGGTCCGGCCGCTCCGACGCGATGGTGAGCCCGCAGAGCTGGCGCGACAGGCCAACGGCGAAGTCGCAAATGTCGATCATTTCCTGGACCTCGCCCAAGCCCTCGGAGAGGATCTTGCCGGCCTCCAGCGTGACCAGTTCGCCGAGCGCCGCCTTGTTCGCGCGCAGCTCCAGGCCGAACAGGCGCACCAGCTCGCCGCGCTTCGGCGCAGGCACGTCGCGCCACTCCAGGAACGCGGCGCGGGCCGCGGCCACGGCGCCGTTCACCTCGCTGGGGCCAGCCGGGTGCACACGGCCGATGACCTCCCCGGAAATAGGCGTGGTCACATCCAGTGCCCCGCCGGCGTGGGAAGCATCCAGAACGCCAAGGCTTGCAAGAATTGCCCGCGTGCGGGCGGCAAAATCCTGCCCATGCTCAATCGCCATCGTCGCTTTGTCCTCTCCCGCGCGGAACCGGAACGGGCGGCGGCAACAGCACGGCCGCGCCAATCCCGATCTCATGGAATGTAGTACTCAAGCCTTTAAGGAAAATGGTGCCGCGGAATAGGAGGGCGAGGATGCCCGCAGCTTAGGCATTGCTCAAAAATAGCTGCACCATCTGGCTTGTTCTCTTGCCCGCCTGCTGCGTTGCAAAAAGGGTTACATATCTCGGATATGCGCCCCTTTTTGCATCTTGCAGCCGGCCAAGATTCCGGCGCCACCCGGCGCAGTTATTTTTGAGCAATGCCTTACTGGCCATTCCCACTGCCGCACGCAAACTGAGAGGGAAGATAATCGAGATTGAAGCAGCTGTTGTCCCAGCCGATTGTGCCGCCCCGCAACCGCCAGCCCTGGCAATCGACCAACTCGCCTTCAGCAGTCCTATGCAGCGGGCAGCGCCAAGGCATCGCCAGGCAGGGGTGGCGATACATCCTGGAGTGTGCGCTGAACCTCCCGGCATGGGTGCACGCGGCTGCCGGCACAGCGAGCATTGCAAACATGACAATGAGAACGGCAAGCTTACGATTACTCATGGGACTTGGCGCTCCGAAAGCTAACACAACGAATGCGATGACAATCGAGGTGCTGAAAAGTTGCCGGCGGGAACCGGCACAGTTCCCGGATGGTTGATTAGCATCAAGGCGAGGCTGGTATTTGCATGTAAATGTAGTAATAGCAGCTTAATAGGAAGCGCAATTGAGCGGAATACCGCGAGCTGGCTCAGAGACTGGCGGCTTTTCGGCCGAAGAGACTGCCCATTGCCGCGCGCTTCAGGAGCGGTTCAAGGCGCATTACGCAGAGATCTTCGAAAATCCGGCCGCGCCGCGCACCGTGGTGATTGTGCCGAGCATCACCTTCGACCGCGAGGTGATGTCCAGGATTGCGGGCGTCGTGCATTACGAGGAGCGCATGCTGTGCCTGCTCCTGCTGTTGCGCATGCCGCGCACGCGCGTGGTCTACGTCACCAGCACGCCCATCGCCGGCACAATCGTCGACTATTATCTGCATCTGCTGCCGGGCATTCCGGGGCAGCATGCGCGCAAGCGGCTGGTCCTGTTGTCCTGCTACGACGCCTCGGACGCGCCGCTGACCGCGAAAATCCTCGCGAGGCCGCGCCTCATCCAGCGGATCAAGGAGGCGGTCCCGGACCCGAATTCGCGCTCACCTGACCTTCTTCACCGTGACGCCGCTTGAGAAGCGGCTCGGCCTGGCGCTCGATTTGCCGGTTTACGGATGCGATCCGGCGCTGTCCTGCTGGGGCTCGAAAAGCGGATCACGCAAGATTTTCAAGGAGGCGGGAATCCCAGCGCCGGCCGGTTTCGAGGATTTGCGGGACGCGCGGGACATTGCTGGGGCGCTGGCGGGGTTGAAGCGGATGCGGCCCCAGATGCGGCGCGCGGTTGTGAAGCTGAATGAGGGCTTTTCCGGCGAAGGCAACGCGATTTTCGATTTTGCCACGGCACCCGAAGGCGGCGGGCTTGAGGCTTGGATCGCGGACAGGCTGCCCGGCCTTGCCTTCGAGGCGCACGGCATGACGCTCGATGCCTACCTCGAAAAGTTCCAGGCGATGGGCGGTATCGTGGAGGAGTTTCTGGAAGGCGCGAACAAGTGCTCGCCATCGGCGCAATTCCGGGTGGACCCGCTTGGGCGCTTGGCTGCGATCTCGACGCACGATCAGGTGCTTGGCGGGCAGAACGCCCAGGTGTTTCTCGGCTGCCGCTTTCCGGCGAACGCGGCTTACCGCCTCTCGATACAGGAGCTGGGCATGCGGGCCGGCGAGGCGCTGGCGGCCAAGGGCGTGCTCGGGCGGTTCGGCATCGACTTCATATCGGTCGCCGATGGCGAAGGCTGGCGGCATTACGCCATCGAGATCAACCTGCGGAAGGGCGGCACCACCCATCCTTTCCTCATGCTGCAATATCTTGACCGGCGGCGACTACGATCCCGCGACGGGCCTGTTCGTGCGCGCCTTCCGGGCGGCCCTGCTTCTACTACGCCTCGGACAACCTGCATTCGGAGCGTTATTGCGGCCTGGTCGCCCTACGACCTTATCGACATCGCCGCCACGCAGGGGCTCCACTTCAACGGCGCGACCCAGGAGGGCGTCGTGTTCCACCTGATCGGCGCGCTGTCGCAGTTCGGCAAGCTCGGCATTCTTGCCATCGGCAACAGCGCGGAGAAGGCCCACGCCTTGTACCTGCGCAGCGTCGAAATCCTCGACCGCGAAAGTGCTCCGTCCGGGTTGAGAAGCTAGCGCAAAGCGCTTAAATCCTGGCCTGCACCCCCGAACCCGAAGGCAGCCATGGATCAATACGCGCAAACCGCCCCTCAAAATCCGCCCGTGGCCGAAATCCGGCCGACCAGCGATCACCACCACGGCATCGAGCGCGTGGACAATTACGCGTGGCTGCGCGCGGAGAATTGGCAGGAGGTGATGCGCGATCCGGCCTCGCTTGGCGGCGGATATCCGCGCCTATCTCGAAGCGGAGAACGCCTACACCGCCGAGGCGATGGCCGATACGGAGGCGCTACAGGAAACGCTGTTCAAGGAGATGAAGGGCCGCATCAAGGAGGACAACTCCACCGTGCCCGCGCCCGACGGCGCCTACGCCTATTTCACGAGCTACGTTGTTGGCGGGCAGCATCCGCGCATCTGCCGGCAGCCGCGCGACGGCGGCGAGGCCAGCGGTGCTGCTCGATGGCGACGCGATGGCGGCGGGCAAGCCGTTCTTCTCGCTGGGTGCGGCGGTTTGGAGCCACGATCACCGGCTAATGGCCTACGCCTTCGACGACAAGGGCTCGGAGTTCTTCAAGATCAAGCTGCGCGACCTCGGGACGGGCCAGGAGCTTGCGGATGAGGTGCCCGATATGGAGGGCGCGCCGGTCTGGAACGCCGATGGCACAGCGTTTTATTACACGCGCGTGGACGAATATCGCCGCCCGTTGCAGGTCTTGCGGCACCGCGTTGGCGGCGAAGCGGCGCAGGACGAGCTGATCTATCGGGAGCCCGATGCCGGCTTCTTCACGCGCGTCCACGGAAGCCAGGACCGCCGCTTCGTCATCGTAAGCACCGGCGATCACGAGACGAGCGAAGTCCGGCTGCTGGATTTGAGCGCGCCAGCCAAGGGCCTTCAGCTTGTCGCACCGCGCGAGACCAACCACGAATATCAGGTTGAGCCGCACGGCGACCGGCTCTTCATCCTCACCAACGAGCACGGCGCGGAAGACTACAAGATCGTGGAAGCGCCGCTTAGCCGCTCCGGCCGCGAGAATTGGCGCGATCTCGTGCCGCACAAGCCGGGCCGGCTGATCCTCGACGTCACTTGCTTCAAGGATTACCTCGTGCGGCTGGAGCGCGAGGATGGGCTGCCGCGCATCGTGGTGCGCCGCTTCGCCGATGGCGAGGAGCACGCCATCGACTTCGCCGAGGAAGCCTATTCGCTCGGCATGTCCGAGGGCTACGAGTACGACACCGAGACGCTGCGCTTCACCTATTCGTCTATGACCACGCCGCGCCAGGTGTTCGACTACAACATGCGCACGCGCGAGCGGACCTTGCGCAAGACGCAGGAAGTGCCAAGCGGGCATAATCCGGCGGATTATGTGACGCGCCGCGTGTTCGCGCCGGCATGGGACGGCGAGACCGTGCCCGTGTCGCTGCTCTATCGCAAGGATACGCCGCTCGACGGCACGGCACCGCTGCTGCTCTACGGCTACGGCTCCTACGGCTTAGCGATCCCGGCCGGCTTCTCGACAAAGGCCTTCAGCCTAGTGGATCGCGGCTTCGTCTACGCCATCGCGCATATACGCGGCGGCAAGGACAAGGGCGACCGCTGGTACAAGACCGGTAAGCTCGAAAAGAAGACGAACACGTTCAAGGACTTCATCGCGGCCGGGCACTATCTTGCGGAGCAGAGATTCACGAGGGCCGGCCGGATCGTGGGCCAGGGCGGCTCGGCCGGCGGCATGCTGATGGGGGCGGTCGCGAACATGGCGCCGGAGCTGTTCGCCGGCATTATCGCGGATGTGCCCTTCGTCGACGTGCTGACAACCATGCTCGACGACACGCTGCCGCTCACGCCGCCAGAGTGGCCGGAGTGGGGCAACCCCATCGCCAGCGCCGATGCCTATCGAACCATCGCCGCCTATTCGCCCTACGACAATGTGCGCGCTGGGGCCTATCCGAACATCCTGGCCACGGGCGGGCTTACCGACCCGCGCGTGACCTATTGGGAGCCCGCGAAATGGGTGGCGAAGCTGCGCGCGGTCAAGACGGACGCGAATTTGCTGCTGCTCAAGATCAATATGGAGGCGGGCCACGCAGGCGCTTCAGGCCGCTTCGACCGGCTGAAGGAGGACGCGCTGGCCTACGCCTTCGCGCTGAAGGTGGCGGGGAAGCTTTAGGCCGAGGTGGAATACCGCGGCGTTTCCGGGACATGAGGACACCACCGTGCCAACGCTGAGCCTGTTTTATGGTATAGTGATCCAAATGTTCTGGAACGATCACGCGCCGCCGCATTTTCACGCGCTCTATGCGGAAGACGAAGCGCTCGTCGATATCGGAACGCTGCAAGTTCTGGAGGGGCAACTGCCGCGCCGCGCGCAGGCGCTCGTCATGGAATGGGCGAAGGCCCATCAGACCGAGTTGATGGAAGCATGGAACCGATGCTCACAAAACCAGACGCCGGACAAAATCGATCCGCTGCCGTAGTCCCGCCCATCGTGCCGAAAGCCCGCTGGCGCGTCGCCTCCGTGGAAGCACTCCCCGATTATAGGTTGAGGGTTCGCTTTCTCGACGGGCTTGAGGGCATCGTCGATATGAAACGGCTTATATCCGCGCCGAATGCCGGGGTTTTTGCGGCGCTTTCGGATGCCGCGCTGTTCGGGCAAGTTTATCTCGAATTCGGCGCCGTCACTTGGCCCGGAGAGATCGATTTGGCCCCCGATGCCATGTACCGGGAAATCGAAAGCGCCGGTAGTTGGGCGCCGTAACGTTTGCACTTCGCGAGCCATTCTATTGGCGCAACCGCGATTTCGACCGGTTGCAGGCGCGATCAGGCGGTTGCGCAAATCCCCGCCGCGCCTGATACTTCGCCGATGGAAGCATTCGAGCTAAAAACTCACGATACCGGCGCGGGGCTCCTGCGCCCGCTCTCGCCCGGCAATGCTGAAGCGCTCGGCGCGGCGCTGGCCGCCATGCCGCCATGGTCGGTCATCGGCTACCCCGCCGAGCGCCTCACGGCCTCATTCAGGCGCCAGCCGCCATCGGTGCGCCGGTTCGAGCTTCTCGTTGACGGCGAGCTTGCGGGAACCGTCGCCATCCAGGACCCATTTCTGCACGGTCCATATTTGCAGCTCTTGGCGATCTTTCCGGGCTTTCAGGGGCGCAATCTGGGTTCGGCCATCCTGGAGTGGATGGAGCGGGAAGCTCGCAGCAAGGAGTCGCGCCAGCTCTGGCTTTGCGTCACAACGTTCAACACCCGCGCGCGTGCTTTCTACGAGCGCTTCGGCTTCGAAGAGGTGGCCGTGCTCGATAAGCTCGCGACCGAGGCCTCCGACGAAGTGTTTATGCGCAAGCGGCTGAGATATTCGTAGACCGGCCGGACGGGGCGGAACGAACAGAGGGAATCTCCCCTCACCCTGTCCCTCTCCCCATGGGAGAAGGGACCCCAGAATTACCCGCAGCGTTTGTTTGAGGGTCCCCTCTCCCATTGGGAGAGGGACAGGATGAGGGGTAATGCGCGCTGTTAAGTCAGCGGCGGGCCTTGTGTCCGCTTTCCAACAAAACCGCTGAAGGCCGCTGAAGAACTCTGTCGCAGTTCGCACAGGCTCTCCCCTATTACCAAAAATAAGCCATAGCAGTCAGCCACTTGCGCGGCTGGCACGGTCGTTGCGTCAGGGGTCTGCGAAAGGGCCGCGTGCGGCCAACGACAGGTGCGGGCCGGTTCCGCCGCCATCGGCGAAGCGGCCCAACGCGAGGACCGGCAATGTTGGATTTCGAACAGCAGGAAGACCCCGCCGATGGGGGCAAGGCTCTGGACGAGGTGCTGCAAAGGGTCGCGGAGCATAAGGGCTGCGGCACAAGCGGCGGGGCTGGCAAGGCGAGCTGCGGATCGGGCGCGGGGCAGGGGGATCTGCCGCCGGAGATTTGGGAAAAGGTCAAGAACCACCCCTGCTATAGCGAGCAGGCCCACCATCACTATGCGCGCATGCATGTGGCGGTCGCCCCGGCCTGCAACATCCAGTGCAACTACTGCAACCGCAAATACGATTGCGCCAACGAGTCCCGGCCGGGCGTGGTGAGCGAAAAGCTGACGCCGGAACAGGCCGCAAAGAAGGCGCTTGCGGTCGCCGCGACGATCCCGCAAATGACGGTGCTGGGCATCGCCGGCCCCGGCGATCCGCTCGCCAACCCGGCCAAGACCTTCAAGACCTTCGAGCTGGTGGCCGAGCAGGCGCCGGACATCAAGCTTTGCCTCTCGACCAATGGCCTGGCGCTGCCCGAGCACGTCGAGACCATCTTCAAATACAAGGTCGACCACGTAACCATCACCATCAACATGGTCGATCCCGAGATCGGCGCGAAAATCTATCCCTGGATTTTCTATAAGCATAAGCGCTACGAGGGCGTCGAAGCCGCGAAGATATTGTCCGAGCACCAGTTGCGCGGCCTCGAAATGCTGACCGCGCGCGGCATCCTCTGCAAGATCAACTCGGTGATGATCCCCGGCATCAACGACAAGCACCTAGTCGAGGTGAATCGCGCCGTCAAATCGCGCGGCGCGTTCCTGCACAACATCATGCCGCTGATTTCCGCGCCCGAGCACGGCACGGTGTTCGGCCTTAGCGGTCAGCGCGGGCCGACGGCGGGCGAGCTGAAGGCGCTGCAGGACTCCTGTTCGGGCGAGATGAACATGATGCGCCATTGCCGGCAGTGCCGCGCCGACGCGGTGGGCCTGCTGGGCGAGGACCGGAGCGCGGAATTCACGACGGATAAAGTCATGGCGATGGAGGTCAGCTACAACCTCGATAGCCGCCAAGCCTACCAGGCTAAAGTGGAGGAAACGCGCCAGGCCGAGGCGGCCGCGAAGAATGCGGAGCTTGGCAGCCTCGCGGGCGAACGGAGCGATGCCAAAATCCTGGTCGCGGTTGCGACCAAGGGCGGCGGGCGCGTGAACGAGCATTTCGGCCACGCCAAGGAGTTCCAGATTTACGAAGTGAGCACGGCCGGTGCGAAATTCGTGGGCCACCGGCGCGTGGATCTTTATTGCCAGGGCGGCTTCGGCGATGAGGACAAGCTGCCAACGGTGATCCGCGCCATCGCCGACTGCGCCGCGGTGTTCGTCGCCAAGGTTGGCGCTTGCCCGAAGGAGGAACTGCTCAAGGCCGGCATCGAGCCCGTAGAGCGCTACGCCCACGAGTTCATCGAGCAATCGGCAATCGCCTATTTCAAGGACTACCTCAAGAAAATCGAGAGCGGCGAGACCCTGCCCGCGCAGCGCGCCGACGCGCAGATCCGGCAAGGCGCCTTCATCGCCGCTTGAGCGAGCTTCTTTTCATAAAACTGGAGAACGAGCATGGCCTACAAGATTATCGCTTCCCAATGCACGAGCTGCTCAGCCTGCGAGGCGGAGTGCCCGAATGTCGCCATCCGCGAGAAGGACGGCACCTATCTCATCAATCCGAAAAAATGCACCGAGTGCCTGGGCCATTTCGACTCGCCGCAATGCGTCGCTGTTTGTCCGGTCGACGACACCTGCGTGATCGACGAGAGCGTGCCGCGCTATCAAGCCAGCGCCTGACGGGATAGGACGGCCGGCGATGATGGACGATATCTGCGAAGCCATCGATTGGCAGGGGAAGGAAATCGCGTGCGATGTTTGTCCGCATCGCAATCTTCTCATGCCGGAATCGGTTGATCGTTTCAGCGGAAGACCCCCTCACTCTGTCTCTCTCCCCAAGGGGAGAGAGGACCCGATAACTCGCGCTGCGGTGAATTCGGGGGTTCCTTCTCCCCTCGGGGAGAAGGACAGGATGAGGGGGGACTTCCTGAGGCACTCGCCCGGATTTGCTATCGCCGGGGGGCGTTGCGTTCTCATGCATGCTTGCGTGAACGACCGCTACGCGCGCCGCATCGACCGGTTCTTCGCCTGGAACCCGTCGCTCGCCAACGATTACCTCGCGCACCCGCATTTCGAGGTCCGCGCCATCGCCGCCAAGTTTGCGGATGTTTTCCTGCTGCCGCCGCTGCTCGCCGATCCGGACGAGGCGGTGCGCTGGAACGCGGCGCTGCGCTTGCCGCGCCGCTATCTCTTGCTGCTGCGCAACGATCCCCATCGCGAGGTGCGCATCCGCGTCGCCTCGCTTCTCGAAGGCGCGGATTTGAGCCCCATGATGCGCGATCCGGATTACTGCGTCCGGATCCAGGCAGCGCGGCGCGTCCTGCCTGAAATGCTTCCTGCCATGATGGCGGACGAGGAAGCCGAGGTCCGCCGCGTGGTGGCAAGCCGCATCGGCAGCGATCTGCTTTGCCACATGGCCGCCGATGTGGATGCGGAGGTGCGGCTGGCCGCTGTGCGCCGCCTTGAAGCCGGCGAGCTTCGGAGGTTCCGCGACGATCCCGATTGGCGCGTGCGCTACGAGGCGGCAAGGCGGATGCCGCCGGCCCAGCTGTTCGATATGCAGGAGGACCCCGACGATATGGTCCGCGATTTCGTGCTCGCGCGGATCGCGCAAGAGCAGCCCGCAATGCCCGGCGGCAATGTCGTGGCCTTCAAAGCGGGCACCGGCCGGCAATCTCCGTGGAGGAAGTGAGATGAAAATCAGCCGCGACAGCGATGAGGTCGAGTTGGATGGCCCGCCAGAGTTCGATTATGGCGAGAAGGTCCGTAGCCTTCGCAATATCCGCAACGACGGCACCTTTCCGGGCAAGGACATCGGCGATCTCCTCTGCAAGAAGGGCGAGGAGGGCTACGTCGTCAGCATCGGGACGTTCCTGCAGCAGTTTTACATCTACGGCGTCGAGTTTGTCTCATCGGGCTACCGGGTCGGCATGAAGCGCAAGGAGCTTGAGCCGGCGGAAGCGGCCGTGGACAGTTTTGCCGGGGGAGGCGCGCTATGAACATGCCGGAACCGCCGAAGTTTCAATGGGGCCAGCGTGTGAGCGCGGCCGCCGATCTTTTCAACGACGGCTCGTTTCCGGATTGGCCGGCGGACGCGCTTCTAGTGCAAGCCGGCGACAGCGGCGAGATCGTCCAAGTCGGAACGCATGTCGAAACCGGCACGCATATCTATCTCGTCGAATTCAAGGAGCGGCTTGTCGTTGGCTGCCTCGAAGGCGAATTGCGCTCAAGTAGCGCGAAGCGCGATAGCGCGGCTGAAAAAGCCAATCCCGTTTAACAGCCCGGTGGGCATTGAGGAGCGAACGATGAAGGTCATGATCCGCAAGACCCCCGAGGGCAAGATGTCGGCCTATGTGCCGAAGAAGGACCTGGAGGAGTACATCGTTTCGATGGAGAAGCCGGAGATGTGGGGCGGCGTCGTCACGCTCGCCAATGGCTGGCAGCTCGAACTGCCCGATCTCGCCGCCGACACCAAGCTGCCCATCACCGTCGAAGCCCGGAAATTGGGCGGGTAGTCGTGATCCCGATCACCCCAAGGTTTCCGTCCCTGAAGCCCCCTCACCCCAGCCCTCTCCCAGCAAGCTCGCCTTGGCGAGCTTGCAACTCAACGTGACCGCATCCGCAAGCGGATGCGGATGGGGAGAGGGAGCAAGCTGTGCAACGGCGTACCCTCTCCCCTTGCGGGAGAGGGTGGCCGCGAAGCGGCCGGGTGAGGGGTGAGTCACACGCCATGCGGGTTGGTATAATGACAGCAGCCTGGCGAAAACATTGCGGAGGCGAACGTGACGCTTGAAGCTATTGAGTCGATCCGCGAGGATCTCGCGCGCGGCCTTGTCATTCCCTATCTTGGGCCTGGCGTGCTGGCGCTTGCGGGCGAAGGCTGCCCGTTGCCGTCCGCGCCCGAACGATTGGTCGACCGGCTCACCGCCAAGGCGAGCGTGCCGCACAAGATCCGCAAGAACCTCACAGCGGCGGCGCAGTTCATCGAAAACTTCAAGCACCGCAAGACGGTCAAGGCCGCGATGACCGAAGCGTTCGCCGCGACCGTGCAGCCAACGCCGCTGCATCGCTTCCTGGCCACGCAAGCCGCGCTACCGCTCATCGTGCATGCGTGGTACGACGATCTCATGCAAAAGGCGCTCAGCGGAACGAGAGGCTGGGGCATCGTGCAGGGCGTAAGCCAAGCCGAGCATTTCGGGACATGGGTGCACTATTTCGACGGCGAAACGCTGGCCCGCGCCGAAGCGGCGGACGCGGAAGATTGGGCGCGGTTGCTTTATCAGCCGTTGGGCTCGGTCTCGCCCGCAGCCAATTTCCTGGTTTCGGACTCCGATTTCGTCGAGGTGCTGACCGAAATCGACATCCAATCGCCCATCCCCGAGGCCGTCCAGAACATCCGCAAGGGCCGCCACTTCCTGTTTCTCGGCTGTCGTTTCTCGACCCAGCTCGAACGGATCTTCGCGCAGCAAGTCATCAAGCGCTCCTCGGACCGCCACTGGGCGATCCTGCCCGAGGCGCCCACGCGCAACGAGGCGCGGTTCCTCGCCGAGTATAATATCCAGCGCATTCCTTTGGCGCTCGCCGCGTTCACCGGCCTGCTCGCCGGGGATGCGCGCGAACCCATGCAAGCCTTCGCCGCCGGGGCTGTTTGACGATGCCGGTTCCGCCCTCCCTCGTCGAGCGCCTGCTCGCCGAGGACGTGCCCCACGCGGACTTGACGACGGAGGCGCTGGGGATAGGCGCGATCCAGGGCCGCATGGAGTTCCGGGCCAGAGGCGCGATGACGGTGGCCGGGATCGACATCGCCGGGGCTCTGATCTCGCATGCGGGCGCGGAGGCATCCGTGCAAATTCCGCCCGGCGCGCGCGCGGAAGCGGGCGATCTCTTGCTGTCCGCTTCGGGACCGGCCGCCGCGCTGCATTTGTCGTGGAAGGCCGCGCAAACGCTCACCGAAATCCTTTCAGGGATAGCCACCGCGACGCGCGCGCTCGTGGATGCGGTTGAAGCCGTCAACCCGGATGTGAAGGTCGCCTGCTCGCGCAAGACCGTGCCGCTGACGCGGCAGCTGTCGGCGATGGCGGTCCGGGCGGGCGGCGCCATCGCCCACCGCCTGGGGCTCTCCGAAACGATCCTCGTCTTCGCCGAGCACCGGGTTTTTCTGCCCGATGCAAACCTCAGCGAGATGGCGGCGAGGCTGCGCCGCGAGGCGCCGGAGAAAAAGCTTGGTATCGAGGTGGCGACCGTTGCCGAGGCGCGCGAGGCAATCGAGGCAGGCTTCGGCATCGTGCAGCTCGAAAAAATGCAAGCCCCCGATGTGTCTGCCGTTGCCGCTTTCGCGCGGGCCTCTTCCGCGGGCACGCTCATCGCCGCGGCGGGCGGCATCGGCCCCGCCAACGCCGGCGAGTATGTGAAGGCAGGCGCGGGCTTGATCGTGTCGTCCTGGCCTTACACGGCCAGGCCCGCCGATGTCGCGGTGAGCATTGCGCGTGGCGATGGACGCTAAAGCCTGGCTGGGTCTTGCGGGATCGCGGGGAAGTCCCCCCTCACTCTGTCTCTCTCCCCGAGGGGGAGAGAGGACGCAGGAATTGTCCGCGAACTCTTGTTCTGGGCCGCAGCCTTCTCGCCCTCTCCCCTTGGGGAGAGGGCCGGGGTGAGGGGGTCTTGAGGCGCTTCCATTGAAATAGGATAGGCTCCAGCTAGCCGTTGTCCTCCGGATAGGTGGAGAATTGGTCGGCGACGGCCCACCAGCGCCCGTTTTCCTTCACAAGCACGAGCATGTCGCGCCCGCCCATGTCGTATCTTTCGCCGTCCATATCGAAGGACATGTCGTAATAGTAGGTGACGATGGCTGTGTCGCCGTAGAACTTGACATCGGGTTCAAGCTCTTCCCAGCGATGGATTTGGGCCGACTGCGCGAAGCTTTGCCACGATTCCAGGCAGGCATTGCGCCCGTACAGGATATCCTGATCGGTCGCGGTAATAGCCACCATGCGGGGATGAAAGTATTCGGCGAGCCCCGAGCCATCGCCCTTCGTCCAGGTTTCGTTCATCGCCTTTATGAACGCCAGCACTTCTTCTTTCGCAGCCTCATCCACCATTTGCGGCTCCTCCCGGTTCGGTATCGGCATTTTGGACTTACCCATCCTTGCCGCGGAACAGGCTCCAGGCAAGTCCTTTCCGGAAGGGTTGCAACTGTTGCGCCGGCGGATTAGGGGAGGGGACAGGTCTTTTGCGGCCCGTTTGCTGTTTCGTGCACGCAGGTATCGGTGACGGGGACCGGCGTTTCGGCGAGCCCGATCCAGGCGGCGACGCGCTCCGGTTCGAAGCCAGCCTCGCGGCGCCCGCCGGATTCCATCAAGGGGCGCCGGATCAGAAGAGGGTCCGCCAGCATCAGCGTCAGAGCCGCGGCTTCGTCCAGCGCCTCGGGCCGGACCTCGCCGGATTTCACGCGCGGGCTCGACTTGTTGAACCATTCGGACACGGGGCGCGCGCCGAAAAACGCGCGCAAGCCCGCCGCCGTCCAGGGCTCGCTCAGAAGGTTCCTGACATCGAGCGTATGGCCGCTCCGGACAAGCAGCGCCTTCTGCCTCGCATTGCCGGCGCAACCGGGCTTTTCCCAGAAGATTACATGAGCCATGCGGGCGCCTTTTGCATGGCCGCATGCGAAGCCAGAGCGGCCTCATTGAGCTTGCTCGCGATGGCCGCCATCGTGGCTTGCGCGATGGCAGCACCTCTCTGGTCGATGCCCGTCCAGCAGGCATTCCTGCCGCGCGGATCGATCTCCAGGAGCTTGACGCCGCCCGGCACCTCGGTGCCATCGCGAACTACGCCGCGCAATATCCCGTCCAGCGGCGCACACACGGCAGCGCCATTGAGAATGCCGATGGGGAAGTTCTTGAACACCCGCGTGCCGATGTCGACCGCGCAGCGCCAGCGGCCGGGCGCCGCGGAATAAACGAAGCGCTCGGCTCCGGCGCCGCCCAACGTCCGCGCCTTGCCATCGGCGGCCTCGGTGTTGCCTCGATGGACGACGCGGCCGCTTCTCTCTGGCCAAGTCTCGACCGCGATGTCGCAATTTTTGTTCACCGCAAAACCGGGGCCAAGGCCGACGGTCAGCTGGGCGAGATGGCGCAGATCGGGGTGCCGCTCGCGCTTCTGCATGCGCGCGTCCACGAGGACGTCGAATGCAGCGATGGGGATCAAGTCGAGCAGGCCGAGCGGCGTCACCGCGACCTCGCCTTGAGAGAGCAGCCATGAAACGGCAAGGCTCGTTTCCGCGCAAACGCCGCGGACGCCGCTCACTTCGGCCGGATCGCCGAACAGCGCGTCGTGGAACGCCATGCGGCGCCGGATGACTGGCGGATGGGGATCGTGGGAAAGGACAACGCGCCAGCCGTCGCGATGCAGATGCACCGCGACCGCCGATGCGATCTCGTTGGTGCCCATCACGACGGCCACGCGGCTGCTTAAGCTAGCTGCCGGCCCGGTCGATAAGGTCATCGGCTTGTCTCCGATATAAGGATAGATTTGACATCATTGCGGCACGGTTGGTGTAACGAACTGAGGTCTCTCCCCTCACCCTGTCCCTCTCCCCATGGGAGAGGGGACGGTGTTGCACGCTCCGAGCGTTATTCTGGCGTCCCTTCTCCCATGGGGAGAAGGACAGGATGAGGGGCGGAAGGCTGATCGTTAGAAGACCAAACATCTTGCAAATCTGATGTTAGTGCGTAAGCGGACAAGCTGGGGATGCTGCGTCTGAATCGCTGCGGCGTTTGAAACCGCCTAGCGATGACGTTGTGCGCTATACTGGCCGGTTTTCATTTTGGTTGCGCACGGGCCCCATCAGCTTGAGCCCGTCCTCGTAGGTGAGGTCCGGGAATTTATCGCTGAACTTGAGCGCAGTGTCCGCGACCTTGTCGAGCTTGCTGGCGGTGTCGAGCCTCTTCAGCTCGTTCTTCTCAAGATAGAGCAGTTCAAGAAGCTCGTTATAGACGCCGGCTTCGTCAATCGGCAGGATGTAAAAGCTCGCGCCGTTCAAGGACACCTGATAGCGCTTCGAAAGGTCGATATTGTTGCAGTAGCAGAAATACTTGCCAGATGGCGACAGCGTATCGCCCAGTACTTCGGCTAGCGGCTTCAGATATTCGAAGGAATGCAGGTAGCAGGCAAGGAACGGGATCGTTGGGTCGCCTTCCTCCGCGATGGCCATCGCCTGATCGGCGGTCAGCAACGGCGGCCGGGCCTCGTCGGCGAGCTTCGGCGCGAACTTCAGGGCAAGCTCGCCCCGGAAGCCGAAGCGGCCGGCCTTCTTGGTTGGCGCCTTCAGCACCGGGTTGACGAGCCTTTTCTCAGCCTCAAGCCGCGCGAACGCGGTGTCTGCAATCTTGGTCATCGTATCTGTCATCGGAGGTGCCCTTGCCGTGCTCTTCGCTTTGTCTCGAAAGCGGTGTTGAGCAACCGCCGTGCCAAACCGGATTTAAGCAGGAAATACTGGGCTACAGAGCGATTTGGTCCAGGAAAGCGGGGGTGTTGGATGTCGCAATGGCGACAGGCCCTGTCATGTTGCGTACAGACTTGCGGTCAAAAGCCCCCCTCACCCCAACCCTCTCCCCGAGGGGAGAGGGAGAAGAGGCTGCGGCCCTCTCTTCAAAGGAGGCGGTTGTTCTGGGGTTCCCTCGCCCCAACGGGGAGAGGGACAGGGTGAGGGGGCCTTACCCCGCCTTCCCCGGCAGGATCGAAAGCTGCACCATTTGGTTCGTGCCGCGGCCGAGCACAATGCCCACTTTCCGGCGCACGCCTTCCACGGTGAGCGGCTTCGTCAGCACGCTGTGCGCGCCAGCTTTGAGATACCCTTGCGCGAGCGCGTCCTGCCCCGCTTCGGCGATAAGCATGATCTTCGCGCCGGGCATCCTCGCCGCAATCTCCCGGAGCACGCCGCCGCCGCGCGACTCCACGATCTCAAGCCCCAACAGCAGCAGATCCGGCCGGCCTTCCGCCGCCTTCGCGTAAGCCGCGGCCAGATCCGCCAGATCGTGCGCCTCATATTCGTCGTGCAGCATGAACTGCAATGCCGCGCGCACGATTTCGTCATCCGCCACAAGGAAGATGCGCTTGTTCTCCAGCGCGCGGGATATTTCGACGCCAATCTGCATGCGGGTCCTCCAAAAGCCTTTGCAGCAGCGTCGCTGTGGCGCGGTTGGCGTAACATAAGAGGGAATCTCCCCTCACCCTGTCCGTCTCCCCGCAAGCTCGCCTTGGCGAGCTTGCATCTCCTCGTGGCCGCATCCGCAAGCGGATGCGGCTGGAGAGGGGACGCCCGAACAATGGCTGCGAGCGGACTCCCTCTCCCATGGGGAGAGGGCTGGGGTGAGGGGAGTGACGCTCGTTCATTCCGCCAACCGCGCCACAGCGGCGCTGCACCCTCAGAGCGTTGCAATTTCCGGGCCGTTGGTCTGTCCGGTTTCGTACAAGCCTCGCCCGCATGTCGGCTTTGGAACAGCGGAAACCGTGCTGGAAGTTTTTGCGAAAATCGTATTAACGCCAGCGAGAGCAAGCACTTAGCGAGTTGGCACGCGGCTTGCTCAAAGGGAGCTGCGGGCAAGGAATTGCCGGATGCTCCACCCTTCGAGGAAGAGCGCAAGAGACTACGATTACGAAGGAGACCTGCATGGCATTGCGACAGATCGCATTCTACGGGAAGGGTGGCATCGGCAAGTCCACCACTTCCCAGAATACGCTGGCGGCGCTCGCTGAGATGGGGAACAAAATCCTCATCGTCGGCTGCGACCCCAAGGCCGACTCTACACGTTTGATCCTTCACGCCAAGGCGCAGGACACCATCCTGAGCCTCGCCGCCGAGCAAGGCAGCGTCGAGGACCTTGAACTCGAAGACGTGATGAAGATCGGCTACCAGAACATCAAATGCGTCGAGTTGGGCGGCCCTGAGCCGGGAGTTGGCTGCGCTGGCCGCGGCGTTATCACCTCGATCAACTTCCTCGAAGAGAACGGCGCCTACGAAGACATCGACTATGTCTCCTACGACGTGCTGGGCGACGTGGTGTGCGGCGGCTTCGCGATGCCGATCCGCGAGAACAAGGCGCAGGAAATCTACATCGTCATGTCCGGCGAGATGATGGCCATGTACGCGGCCAACAACATCTCCAAAGGCATCTTGAAATACGCCAACTCCGGCGGGGTTCGTTTGGGCGGCCTGGTCTGCAACGAGCGCCAGACCGACAAGGAGCTTGAGCTTGCCGAAGCTCTGGCAAAGAAGCTTGGCACGACGCTCATCTACTTCGTGCCGCGCGACAACATCGTGCAGCATGCCGAGCTGCGCCGGATGACGGTTATCGAATACGCGCCGGATTCCGTGCAAGCCGAGCATTACCGCACTCTGGCGAAAAAAATCCATGTCAATGCGGGCAACGGCGTCATCCCGACCCCGATCACCATGGACGAACTCGAAGACATGCTGATGGAGCACGGCATCCTTCAGGCGGTCGATGAGTCGATCGTCGGCAAGACCGCGGCCGAGCTGGCCGCCGACGCTGCCGCCGCCGCCGCTTAACGAAAGAGGGGCGCAACCCCTCACCCGGCCGCTTCGCGGCCACCCTCTCCCGCAAGGGGAGAGGGGAGGTCTGGCGTTCCCCTCTCCCCTTGCGGGAGAGGGGACAGGGGTGAGGGGTTGTGCCCGATGAAAAGAATTCAGGTTGGAAAGGCTGACCAGTTATGAGCCTGGCACTCGCGGAAAACGAAGAAGACATCAAGGCAAGAAACAAGGAACTTATCGAAGAAGTTCTGAAGGTCTATCCGGACAAGACAGCCAAGCGCCGGGCGAAACATCTTGGAACCTTCCAGGAAGGCAAGCCCGATTGCGGCGTCAAGTCCAACATCAAATCGATCCCCGGCGTGATGACCATCCGCGGCTGCGCTTATGCAGGCTCGAAGGGCGTGGTCTGGGGGCCGATCAAGGACATGGTGCACATCAGCCATGGCCCGGTGGGCTGCGGGCAATATTCCTGGGCCTCGCGGCGCAACTACTATACCGGCGAGACCGGCGTCGACAGCTTTGTTACGATGCAGGTCACCTCGGACTTCCAGGAGAAGGACATCGTCTTCGGCGGCGACAAGAAGCTCAACAAGGTCATGGACGAGATCCAGGAGCTGTTCCCGCTCAATAAAGGCATCACGGTCCAGTCCGAATGCCCCATCGGCCTGATCGGCGACGACATCGAAGCCGTTTCGAAGGTGAAGTCGAAGGAATTCGGCGGCAAGACCATCGTGCCGGTGCGCTGCGAAGGCTTCCGCGGCGTGTCGCAGTCGCTGGGCCACCACATCGCCAACGACGCCGTGCGCGACTGGGTGTTCGACAAGGCCACGGGCAAGCCCGTGAAGTTCGAGAGCACGCCCTACGACGTGGCCATCATCGGCGACTACAACATCGGCGGCGATGCCTGGTCCTCGCGCATCCTGCTTGAAGAGATGGGCCTGCGCGTGATCGCGCAATGGTCGGGCGACGGCACCATCGCCGAGCTTGAAGCGACGCCGAAAGCGAAACTCAACATTCTGCACTGCTACCGCTCGATGAACTACATCTCGCGCCACATGGAAGAGAAGTACGGTATTCCGTGGGTGGAATATAACTTCTTCGGCCCGACCAAGATCGTGGAGTCGCTGCGCAGGATCGCCTCGCACTTCGATGACAAGATCAAGGAGAACACCGAGCGCGTCATCGCCAAATATCAAGCGCTGATGGACGCGGTGATCGCGAAGTACAAGCCGCGCCTCCAAGGCAAGAAGGTCATGCTGTATGTCGGCGGCCTGCGTCCGCGCCACGTGATCGGCGCCTACGAGGACCTCGGCATGGAGGTCGTGGGAACCGGCTACGAGTTCGGCCACAACGACGACTATCAGCGCACCACCCATTACGTGAAGGATGGCACGCTGATCTACGACGACGTGACCGGCTTCGAGTTCGAGAAGTTCGTCGAGAAGGTCAGGCCCGATCTGGTCGGCTCCGGCATCAAGGAAAAGTACATCTTCCAGAAGATGGGCGTGCCTTTCCGCCAGATGCACTCGTGGGATTATTCCGGCCCCTATCACGGCTATGACGGCTTCGCCATCTTCGCCCGCGACATGGACATGGCGATCAACTCGCCGGTTTGGAGCCTCACGAAAGCGCCGTTTTAAAGGAAACCAGAACGAACGGACGTTTCGCCCCTCACCCTGTCCCTCTCCCCATGGGAGAGGGAACGCCCTAACAGCGGTCGCGGCCGGACCCCCTCTCCCATGGGGAGAGGGCTGGGGTGAGGGGAGTGACGCCAGAAGGATCTCATCATGCCCCAGAGTGCAGAACAAGTCTTAGACCACACCGATCTATTCCGCGCGCCGGAATATAAGGAGCTGTTCGAGGCCAAGAAGAAATTCGAGGACGCGGCCGAGCCTTGCGAGGTCGAGCGCATCCGCGAGTGGCTTAAGACCCCGGAATACCAGGAGAAGAACTTCGCCCGCGAGGCGGTTGTCATCAACCCGGCCAAGGCTTGCCAGCCGCTGGGCGCCGTGTTCGCGGCGGTGGGCTTCGAGGGCACGCTGCCCTTCGTGCACGGCAGCCAGGGCTGCGTCGCGTACTATCGCAGCCACTTCTCGCGCCACTTCAAGGAGCCGACCTCGGCCGTCTCCTCTTCGATGACGGAAGACGCGGCGGTGTTCGGCGGCCTCAACAACATGATCGACGGGCTCGCCAACAGCTACAACATGTACAAGCCCAAGATGATCGCGGTCTCGACCACCTGCATGGCAGAAGTGATCGGCGACGACCTCAACGCCTTCATCAAGACGGCGAAGGAAAAGGGCTCGCTCCCGGCGGAGTTCGACGTTCCCTTCGCGCATACGCCCGCTTTCGTCGGCAGCCATGTCACCGGCTACGACAACACCATGAAGGGCGTGGTGGAGCACTTCTGGGGCGGCAAGGCCGGCACTACGGCGAAGCTTGAACGCCAGCCCAACGGCAAGATCAACTTCATCGGCGGCTTCGACGGCTACACGGTCGGCAACCTGCGCGAGATCAAGCGCATCTTCGACCTGATGGGCGTCGAATACACCATCCTCGGCGACAACAGCGACGTGTGGGATACTCCCACCGACGGCGAATTCCGCATGTACGACGGCGGCACCACGCTTGAGGACGCGGCCAACGCGGTCCACGCCAAGGCCACCATCTCGATGCAGCAATACTGCACCGAAAAGACGCTGCCTTACATCGCGGGCTGGGGCCAGGAGACGGTTGCCTTCAATCACCCGGTTGGCGTGGCCGGCACCGACAAGTTCCTGATGGAAGTGTCGCGCATCACCGGCAAACCGATCCCAGACGCCTTGAGGAAAGAGCGCGGCAGGCTCGTGGACGCCATCGCGGACTCGAACGCGCATCTGCACGGCAAGAAGTTCGCGATCTTCGGCGATCCCGATTTCTGCCTGGGGATGTCGGCGTTCCTCCTGGAGCTGGGCGCGGAACCTGTCACCGTTCTCTCCACCAATGGCGGCAAGACTTGGGACGCGAAAATGGCGGAGCTTTTCGCCAGCTCGCCCTTCGGGAAGGACTGCAAGGCCTATCCCGGCAAGGACCTCTGGCACCTACGCTCGCTGCTCTTCACGCAGCCGGTGGACTACCTGATCGGCAACACCTACGGCAAGTTCCTGGAGCGCGACACCGGCACGCCGCTGATCCGCATGGGCTTCCCGATCTTCGACCGGCATCACCACCACCGCTATCCGGTGTGGGGCTATCAGGGCGGCATGAATGTGCTCGTGAAGCTCCTCGACAAGATCTTCGACGAGTTGGACCGCAAGGCCATCGCCTCGGGTGGCATCAGCTTCGACGCCATCCGGTAGACCCCCTCACCCCAACCCTCTCCCCAAGGGGAGAGGGAGTCCGCGAGCGGCTGTTCGGGCGTCCCTTCTCCCCTCGGGGAGAAGGACAGGATGAGGGGGGACTTGTTCAATACCCGTAGCTAGGAGACGTGAATGAGCACGCTGGCGAACAAAATCCAGGAGGTCTTCAACGAACCCGGCTGCGGCATAAACCAGGCCAAGTCCGATAAGGAGCGCAAGAAGGGCTGTACCAAGCAGCTCCAGCCCGGCGGTGCCGCTGGCGGCTGCGCTTTCGACGGCGCCAAGATCGCGCTCCAGCCCATCACCGACGTCGCCCATCTCGTGCATGGCCCCATCGCCTGCGAGGGCAAGCTCCTGGGACAATCGCAACTCAAGTTCCTCCGGCTCCAAGCTCTACCGCACGAGCTTCACCACCGACCTCAGCGAGAACGACATCATTTTCGGCGGCGAGAAGCGGCTTTACCGCTCGATCCGCGAGATTATCGAGAAATACGATCCGCCCGCGGTCTTCGTCTACCAGACCTGCGTGCCGGCCATGACCGGCGACGACATCAACGCGGTGTGCAAGAAGGCCGCCGAGAAGTTCGGCAAGCCCTGCATTCCGGTCCACGCGCCTGGCTTCGTTGGCGCCAAGACCCTCGGCAACAAGCTCGCCGGCGAAGCGCTGCTCGATCATGTCATCGGCACCGAAGAGCCGGATTACACCACGCCTTACGACATCAACATCATCGGCGAATATAACGTCGCCGGCGAGCTGTGGCAGGTGAAGCCGCTGCTCGACGAGCTGGGCATTCGCATCCTCGCCTGCATTTCCGGCGACTCGAAATACCACGAGGTCGCCCGCTCGCACCGCGCCCGCGCCGCCATGATGGTCTGCTCGCGGGCCATGATCAACGTCGCGCGCAAGATGCAGGAGCGCTACGGCATCCCCTATTTCGAGGGCTCGTTCTACGGCATCGGCGATATGAGCGACAGCCTGCGCCAGATTGCGGGGCTGCTGGTGGAGCGCGGCGCGCCGGACGAACTGATCGTGCGCACCGAAGCTGTTATCGCCCGCGAGGAAAAACGCGCCTGGCAGCGGATCGCGGCCTATCGCGACCGGCTTCAGGGCAAGAAAGCCCTGCTCATTACCGGCGGCGTGAAGTCCTGGTCGGTCGTGGCGGCGCTACAGGAAGCCGGCATGGAACTCGCCGGCACCAGCGTCAAGAAGTCCACCAAGGAGGACAAGGAGCGGATCAAGGAGATCATGGGCCAGGATGCGCACATGATCGAGGATCTGCCGCCGCGCGAAATGTATCGAATACTGAAATCGGCGCAGGCGGACATCATGCTGTCCGGCGGACGCACGCAGTTTGTGGCGCTGAAGGCCAAAATGCCCTGGCTCGATATCAACCAGGAGCGGCACTACGCCTATGCCGGCTATGAAGGCATGGTGGAACTGGTGCGCGAGATCGATAAGGCGCTGTCGAACCCGGTTTGGAGCCAAGTGCGCACACCCGCCCCATGGGACGAGGTGACGTGGGAACAGCGCGCGGAAGACCCCCTCACCCCAGCCCTCTCCCCAAGGGGAGAGGGAGCTGGCTGCGACCCTTCATCGAGGGAAGAGGATAATTCTGGGGTCCTCTCTCCCCTTGGGGAGAGAGACAGAGTGAGGGGGTCTTCCGCCGACTGCATCGCTGGCGAAGTGACGGAGCTACCCATTGTCCCGTTCGAGCGGGCTGCGTGAGGGCGTCATGGCAAAAGTCGTAATCTCCAAGAAGGCGTGCACGGTCAATCCGCTGAAGATGAGCCAGCCAATCGGCGGGGCGCTCGCGTTCATGGGCGTCAAGGGCTGCATGCCGCTGCTGCACGGTAGCCAGGGCTGCACCTCCTTCGGGCTGGTGCTGTTCGTGCGCCATTTCCGCGAAGCCATCCCGATGCAGACCACGGCCATGAGCGAGGTGGCCACCGTGCTCGGCGGCTTCGAGAACGTCGAGCAGGCCGTCATCACCATCAACAATCGCGCGAAGCCCGCGATGATCGGCATCTGCTCCACGGGCGTCACCGAGATCAAGGGCGACGATGTGGACGGCTTTATTTCGCTGATCCGGCAGAACCGGCCGGAGCTTAATCACCTGCCGCTCGTCTATGCCTCGACGCCAGACTTCAAGGATGCGTTCCAGGAGGGCTGGGCGAAGGCTGTAACGCGCATGGTCGAGACGCTGGTGGAAACGCAGGCCAAGGACGCGAGGCGCGATCCCGCTCGCGTGAACATTCTGCCCGGCTCGCACCTCACCCCCGGCGATCTGGAGGAGCTGCGCGACATCGTGGAGGCGTTCGGCCTGGAGCCCTCGTTCCTGCCCGACCTTTCCGGCTCGCTCGATGGGCACATTCCGGACGATTTCACGCCCACCACCATCGGCGGTATTTCCGTCGAGGAAATTGCCGGCATGGGCCGCGCCTCCTGGACCATCGCCATCGGCGAGCAGATGCGCGAGGCGGCCGAGGCCATGGAGAAGAAAACCGGCGTTCCGTTCCGGCTCTTCGACCGGCTCACCGGGCTTGCGCCCAGCGACGCCTTCGTCGCCTTCCTCGCGAAGATCAGCGGCAAGCCCGTGCCAAACAAGCTCCGCCGCCAGCGGAGCCAGCTTCTCGACGCGATGCTCGATGGGCATTTCTCCTTCGGCGGCAAGAAGATCGCCGTGGGGGCCGAGCCGGACCTGCTTTTCAGCGTGTCGAGCTGGCTCGCGGAGATGGGCTGCGCCATAGAGGCGGCGGTCACGACAATGCAGTCGCCTGTGCTTGAAAAGGTGCCGGCGGACGAGGTGCTGATCGGCGATCTCGAAGACCTCGAAAACAGGGCAGGTGGGTGCGACTTGATCGTGACCCACAGCCAAGGCCGGCAAATGTCGCAGCGGCTCGGCATCCCGCTGTTCCGCTATGGGCTGCCCACCTTCGACCGGCTGGGCGCGGCCCACCGGCTCTCGGTTGGCTATCGCGGCACGCGCGATCTGATCTTCGAAATCGGCAACATATTCATGGCGGAGGTTCACGAGCCAACGCCTGCCGATTGGCGGCTACCACGCGGGGATAGCCATGATGGTGCGGCGGTTACGGCTCATTAGCGGGGCCCGGAAAGGAACGGACGATGAAACGGAAAGGGCTGGCAGCATGAAAGTCGCCTTCGCAACCGAGGACTTAAGCCACGTCGACGCGCATTTCGGCTGGGCCAAGAATATCGCGGTCTACGGCATTTCGCCGGAAGGCTACAAATTCGTCGAGGTCATCCAGTTCGAAGGCGAGCTGAAAGAGGATGGCAACGAGGACAAGCTTGGCCCCAAGATCGATGCCGTCCGGGATTGCGCCATCCTCTATGTCGCGGCCATCGGCGGTTCGGGCGCCGCGCGCGTGGTCGCGGCGGGCGTTCATCCGGTCAAGGTAACGAAGCCCGAGGAGATTACGGAGCTGCTCGAAAGGCTCGTGACGGTGTTGAAGGGCACGCCGCCGCCATGGCTGCGCAAGGCCATGCTGAAGGGCCAGGAGCGCGTGCTGGATCTGGAAGATGAGGCCGTCGATGGTTGAAGCAGCAACAGTTGAAAGCCCAGCACTGACGGAATCGGTATTCTTCAAAGAGCTGATCAAGCAGTGGCGCGCGCAAGACAGCTACGGCGCCTGGGACAAGAAGAGCGATCTCGAACTGCTGGCACCCTACATCGTCACCAAGGACCAGCGCCGGGAAATCCCGATCATGGGCGATCCCGACCCCGAGACGCTGTGGCGGCTTGAGCTGCTCTACAACGCCGTTGGCCTCGCCGTCGAGCGCGGCACCGGCATCATGGTGTCGCCGATGATGAAGATGCACCACGAGGGCTTCGGCCGCATGGTGCTGATCGCGGGCCGGCTCGTGGTCATCAGCAAGCACCTGCGCGACGTGCACCGCTTCGGCTTCGAGAGCCTCGAAAAGCTGGTGGCCGAGGGTGAGAAGCTCGTGAGCGAGGCTTGCGCGATGATCGGGAAATTCCCGGAAGCCGCGAAGTATTAGAGTCACTGCAATGACCAAGCGTACCGCCCCTCATCCTGTCCTTCTCCCCATGGGAGAAGGGACCCTCGAACTGCCCGCAGCGGGATTTCTAGCGTCCCCTCTCCCATGGGGAGAGGGACAGGGTGAGGGGAGATTCCTTAGTTCGTCACTCCATCCGGTGCCGCAGCAGTGCCGGATGCGGAGTTGACGGCAACGGAGGAAGCGATGAACGAAGTAGAGACACTGAAAGCCGAGATCAAGAAGCTGTCGGCGCGGGCCATGCAGGCGAAGATGGACTTGCACGACCTGTCCGAGGAACTGCCGGTGAATTGGCGCAACATTCCCGAGGTGGCGCAGCGCACGCACGATGCTTTCGCGATCCTGGAAAAGAAACGCGCAGAGCTGAAACAACTCGAAACCGCATGAGGCAAGGGGAGCGGAAATGGAAACTTTAACGCGTGATGGCCGGAGCTGGGCGCCGGAATATTTGGTCGCAATCGACCCAGGCAAGTGTATCGGCTGCGGGCGCTGCTTCAAGGTCTGCGGCCGCAACGTCATGAGCCTCAGGGGCATGACCGAAGACGGCGAGATGGTCGCACTCGAAGGTGACGACGATGACGACGATGAGGAATTCGAACGCAAAATCATGATCATGGCCGATGCCGGCAATTGCGTCGGCTGCGGGGCCTGCGCAAGGGTGTGCCCGAGGGCGAGCCAGACGCATTCCGCCACGCCGCCGGCCTTGGAGCTGGCGGCATGAGTTTTGCTTCAAGTTTGCCATGTTGATAGCAAAGACCCCCTCATCCTGTCCTTCTCCCCAAGGGGAGAAGGGACGCCAGAAATATCCTCTCCCCTTAAACAGAGGGCCACAGCCTGACTCCCTCTCCCCTTGGGGAGAGGGGCGGGGTGAGGGGGTCTTGGCGCTTACACCGCAGGACGTATACCGCAACCTCATGGAGGCCCGCGCCGCCGGCTGCGACGAGTTCGACGCGCATGTGCTGGCTTCCATCCTCGCGATTTCGTCCGCCGAAGCCGCCGAGTTCGCGCAACCGCAAACCGCCGCCGCCGGGCTTTCGGCGGAGCAATTCGGCGCGCTTGTCCGCGAGTTCTTCCCCAAGGCCGCCGCGTGGCGCTTATTCGGCCCAAGCGAAACCGTCGAACGCGCGGCGGACGAAGACTGCCTTCTCGATCTTCTCGAACGCTGCGCCACCGCGCGCGAGCCGTTCCAAGCGCGGCTCGCCGCTATGATCGCCCGGCGCGCCCAGCGGCCCAATCACCTCTGGCAGGATTTGGGCCTCAACAACCGGGCCGAGCTTTCCAAGCTCATGACGCGCCATTTCAAGCCGCTCGCTCAGCGCAACACCGGCGACATGAAGTGGAAGAAGTTCTTCTACCGCCTCATCTGCGCCGATGCGAGCTACACGCTCTGCACCGCGCCAAGCTGCGCCGAATGCGACGATTTCCAGAGCTGCTTCGGCGAGGAGACCGGCGAATTGCTCTTGGCCCGCGCCCGACGCGCCGTGGAGGCGGGCTAGGTGCTGGTCATTGAGGCTCTACCCGCACTCCAAGAACGCGGGCGCACTCGGCCATCTTCTTGTCGAACGTGAGCAGCGTGGCTCCGATGCGCTGCACTGTGGCGATATGGATCGCATCGAGCGTGCGCAGCGTGAGATCGAGCCGCCGCAGGTAGGCTTCTGCCACTTTTATGTCGGCGGAGGTAATGCTCATTTGTTGAGCTGCGCGCGGGAGCCAGGCGTCGAAATTGGACAGGGCGAGTTGCGCGCCGCTCATGCCGAACTGGCCCACCCGCACGCGCTTGGCTACAGCGGAGGCAAACTCGGTGCAGGCGAAATCGCTAACGAGCAGGACCGGTTCCTCGGCCTCCAAAAACTGGCGTGCGTTTGGAGTGAAGGCGTCGTCCGCGAACAGCGCGATGAGGAAACTCGCGTCAAGATACGCTAGCAACGGTCGTCATCCTCATCGCGCATGGTGGAAACCAAAGTTCCAGCATCCACGCCCCCAGGATTGCTGGGGACCCGGTGCTTATCGAGCCATTCGATGTCGGCCTGCGTAACCCTGCGGCCGGGCGCTGGAATCGGTTTCAATTCGGCGACGGGCTGGCCGTGGCGCGTGATGACGATCTCCTCGCCTTTGAGGGCGCGGCCAATCAGTTCCGGCAATTTGTTCTTCGCTTCCGCGACGCTGTGTGTGCTCATAGGCTAATATAGCTATTCGATAGCCATTTTGTCAAAGAAGTCTCCCAGACAAGCGATGTCGCAAAGCTGACAATGCGGTTTCCTGCGGCGGCCCGCTTGATGAAATACTACGCCAAATCCGCAAGTTAGCCGGATGGCACGGGAGTTGCTGGGTGTAGGCCAAACCTCGTAACACGCGGGAAGGCTCGAACCATGATCCACCTCACCGAAAGCGCCGTAAACGCCGTCCGCTCCGCCATCTCGGGCGCTGGCGCGCCGCTCGAAGGACTGCGCATCGCGGTCGATGCCGGGGGCTGCGCCGGCTTCAAATACATGATGGGCCTCGTCGCGGTGCCGGAGCCGGACGACGCCGTTGTCGAGAGCGATGGCGTGAAGGTGTTCGTGGATCGCCAAAGCCTGCCGCTCATCGCGGGCACCACGGTCGATTTCGTAATCGGCCTGCAGAATTCGGGATTCACCTTCGACAATCCGCAGGCCAAGTCGAGCTGCTCCTGCGGCAAGTCTTTCGGCTGAGGAGACGGACATGCTTGATTTCGCGGAAAACTTTGAAACGGCGGCGCCGGAGCTTCAGCCGGAGGCGGGCGAGGACGAAAGGTTCAGGCTCGTCGCAAAGGCGCTTGACGAACTGCGCCCGCGCCTGCAGCGCGACGGCGGCGATTGCCATCTCGTGTGCGTCGAGGGCAATCTGGTTAAGGTGCGCATGTCGGGCGCTTGCGTGGGCTGCCAGCTGGCCTTCGTCACGGTGCACGGCATCCAGGCGAAGCTGATCGAACGCCTCGGCTTTCCGGTGCGCGTCGTGCCGGTGCCGGGCGCGTAAGCCGGCCCGCCATGCAGCCGGTGTACCTCGACAATAACGCGACCACGCGCATGGAGCCGGAGGTGCTGGCCGCGATGCTCCCCTATTTCACGGAGCATTTCGGCAATCCGTCGTCGCAGCATGGGTTTGGCACGCCGGCCGGCGAGGCGGTGAGGGCCGCGCGCGAGCAGGTGCGGGCGCTGATCGGCGCGGAGCACGCCCACGAGATCGTCTTCACTTCCGGCGGTACGGAATCGGACAACGCGGCGATCCTGTCCGCGCTCGAATGCCAAGCGGGCCGGAACGAAATTATCGTCTCCGCGGTCGAGCACCCGGCGGTGCTGGCGCTCGTGCAGCATCTGGCCAAACATCGCGGCGCCGCGGTCCGCACCATCCCGGTGGACGGCAAGGGCAGGCTCGACATGCACGCCTACCGCGCGGCGCTCGGGGCCAAAACCGCCATCGCCTCGATCATGTGGGCGAACAACGAGACCGGCACGATTTTCCCGGTGGCGGAGCTTGCCGCGCTCGCGCATGAGGCCGGCGCGCTGTTCCACACCGACGCCGTGCAGGCCATGGGCCGCGTTCACGTCGATGTGAAGTCCACTGTCATCGATCTGTTGTCGTTGTCGGCGCATAAGCTACACGGCCCGAAAGGTATTGGCGCGCTTTACGTGCGCAAAGGCGTGCGCTTCCATCCGCTCATCCGCGGCGGCAAACAGGAGCGCGGGCGCCGGGCCGGCACCGAAAACGTGCCCGGCATCGTAGGGCTCGGCAAGGCCGCCGAACTGGTTTTGGCCTACCCCCCCGGCCAAGCCCTGCGCGTGGGCGCGCTCCGCGATTCACTTGAAGCGGGCGTGCTCACGCGCATCGGCGGCTGCTTCGTCGCGGGCGATACGGCAAACCGGCTACCCAACACCTCCAACATCGTCTTCGATGGCGCGCTGGGCGAGGTCATCCTCACGGAGCTGAACAAGGCCGGCATCGCGGCCTCTTCGGGCTCTGCCTGCGCCTCGGGCTCGGCCGACCCTTCCCATGTGCTGCGCGCCATGAAACTGCCGTACACTGCGGCACTTGGCGCCATCCGCTTCTCTTTCAGCGCGGGGAACACGCCAGCCGATGTGGAGCGCGTGCTGGAAGTTTTGCCCACGGCCGTTGCGAAGGCCCGCGAGGTTTCCGGTTTCGCGCCCGCCATCCAGGAGCATGCGAGCTAACCCTGTGACGCGCGTTTGGGCGGGCCAGTCACAATTTGCTCACGATTGCCGTATCCAAAACCGCATCGGGGCCAGTTGGGCGTTACCCGGGGGGAAACGATGAACGCCAGCAAACTTGCAATCTCAGCCGCATTGATATGCGTATTTCTGCCGGGCCGCGCGACCGCGGAAACGGCGCCACCGCCGCCCGCGCCCGCTCTCAACTTCCAGGAAATGGCTACGGCGATTATCGCATCGTATCCTGGGATGACGTGCAAGGATCTCGATAAGAACATGGAGACGGATTATCTCTTCGTCGTCTACTTTGAACGCGAGCTGAAGAAAGATCCGGAAAAATATAAGAAAGCCAACCCGAAGGACATGGAGCCGATGTTCGCTCCTCTCTCCAAGCGGGTAAAGGCGGCGTATAAGGAATATAAGTCCCGGTGCAAGGGCGAGCCGGCCAGGTATACCGAGGCGAAGAAATCGAACCCTACCAAGTTCATGCCGAAGTGAGGCGTTTGAGCGTTTTGCGATCCCGGATAAACGCCAAGGCGTTTTGGGTCAGGAGTTCCTGCAGGGCGTACTAGCCGAAGCTTTTGCCCGCAGCCGTCGCCCGCCCCCGCGAGGTTTCCGGCTTCGTACCCGCCGTTTAGTATTTCGCCTACCCCTCCCACGGATTGAATAAGTCCACACCCATCGGCTGAAAATCGGCCACGTTGCGCGTTGCGACTTTGAGCCGGTACACGAGGGCGGTTGCCGCAATCAGCGCGTCGCGTTCGGCGCGCGGATCGGGAACATGCAGTCTCGCGCAACGCTGCGCTACCGCCGTATCGATGGGCAGGATCCGGCCCTCGAAAGCCGGCAAAACCCTGTTGCCGATCCAGGCCCGCAAAATCGCCCCTTGCGCCTTGTCCCGCCGCTCTATCCTCAGCGTACCCGCCTCGATCTCAAGGATCGTGATGACAGACAGAAACAAGTCTTCCGGGTGAAGCGCGCCGGCCCAGGCGGCCACTTCGGGGTGCGTGCGGTCATGCCGCCGCAGCTCGGACAGCACATTCGTGTCGAGCAGCCACATCAACTAAGATCCGCCGGACGGAAAATGCCGCCGTCCAAGCGCGGCGGATCGAACTCGATATCCTCCACGCCCGGCTCGGCCAGCAGATCCAGAATGTTGGCGCTGCACCCGGTTAAGCGGCGATAGGCATCGTGGCGCAAAAGGACGTAAGCCGGCTCGCCCCGGTCGGTGATGATAACCGGCCCCTCGTCCGCGGCGCGCTTGGCGCGGCTGACATCCTGATTGAATTCGCGGCTAGAGATGGTGGTGACGGTCATCGTGACCCTCTTCAGGTAAAATGATCCTACAATGCTACAATATGCGAGGGCGCTACTTCTTGCAATACGCTTAGTAGCGCCACCCGTCCGCGCTACTTCGCTGCAATGGGTCGAGGAACGAAACCGCTCTCGCGGTAGGCGCTGCTTCGCGGACAGTATTCCTCTTGAACCATAAGGACAAGCTGAAGGCTCCGATTGAGAATGAGGCGTCAGTCTCACTCACAATGGGAGTTGCGTATGCGTATCAGCCCGCTTCGTCAGCGCATGATCGACGACATGACAGCGCGCCATTTCTCGGAGAAGGCGCAGAAGGACTACATCCGGTGTGTCAAGAACCTTACGGCGTTCATCGGCCGGCCTCCTGAGACAGCGACAGCTGAAGATTTGCGGCTTTACCGCCTCCATCTTGTCCAGAGCCCGCTCGGGGCCTCCAGCGTGAACTCGTACATGACCGCGCTGCGGTTCTTCTTCAGCATCACGCTCGACCGGTACGATCTTCTCAAACCGCTGTTTAGGGTGGAGCAGCCCCGGAAGCTACCCACGGTGCTGACCCAGGATGAGGTCATTCGGCTGCTCGATGCGGCTCCAGGCGCCAAGTATAAGGCCGCGCTGAGCGTCGCCTACGGCGCTGGGCTCCGGGCTTCGGAGGTGCTGTCGCTGAAGGTCTCGGATATCGACAGCGCCCGGATGCTGCTGCGTGTGGAACAGGGCAAAGGCCGCAAGGACCGCCACGCCATGCTGTCCCCGATGCTCCTCGATATATTGCGGGAGTGGTACCGCATCGGCAGGCCGGCCGCCTGGCTGTTTCCGGGCCAGAACCCGGTCAACCCTCTGACCACCCGCCAGCTGAACCGCGTCTGCCACATGGCCGCCAAGCTTGCTGGGATCAACAAGCGCGTTTCGCTGCACACGCTGCGGCACAGCTTCGCCACCCATCTCCTTGAGCAGGACATCGATATCCGCGTCATCCAGGTGCTTCTGGGGCACGCGAAGCTCAACACGACGGCGCTCTACACGCGGGTGGCCACCAGCACGATCCGCAAGGTGATGAGCCCCTTGGACCGGCTCAGCCTGATCGAGAAGAAGAAGGACGGGCGCTCAAGCAGCGCGAAGCGCGGTAGCGCCAGCAAGGACGAGCCCAAGGCCTGAGCCGCCTTGGGTCATGCCGCGTACAGCGCTTGAGGTTGCGGATATCTTCCGCAGCCACGGGGCTGCCTGGCGCAAGGCCAACGCCGGGCATTTAAGCCTCGGCCAGCTCAAAGCAATGGCCGCCATCGAAGCCTGCCGCACGGCGGAGCTTGGCGGCCATGTTGCGCGTTGCGAGGACTGCGGCCACACCGTCATCAGCTACAACTCCTGCGGCAACCGGCATTGCCCGAAGTGTCAGGGAGCTGCGGCGCGGGCGTGGCTGGCGGAGCGCGAGGCCGATCTTCTGCCCTTACCTTATTATCACGTGGTGTTCACGCTGCCTTCGGCGATTGGCGCCATCGCCTGGCAGAACAAGGCCCTGGTCTATGGCCTTCTCTTCAAGGCGGCGTCCGAGACCATGCTTACCATTGCCGCCGATCCCAAGCATCTGGGCGCCAGGATCGGCATGACGGCGGTGCTCCATACTTGGGGATCGGCGCTCACCCACCATCCCCATGTGCATATGATCGTGCCCGGCGGCGGGCTCTCGCCTGACGGGGAGCGCTTCGTCCCCTGCCGCGGCCGGCGCCGGCGCTTCTTCCTGCCGGTCCGGGTGCTGTCGCGGCTGTTCCGGCGGCTCATGCTGGAAAAGCTTAGCCAGGCCTATGACAAGGGCCTTCTGACTTTGCAGGGCAGTCTAGCCAGGCTCGCTACCCCCGCCGCCTTCGCCGCCGAACTTAAACCGCTGCGCTGGAAGAAGTGGTTCGTCTACATGAAGGAGCCCTTCGCCGGGCCCAAGGCGGTGCTTCATTATCTCTCGCGCTACACCCACCGGGTGGCGATCTCGAATAAGAGGCTCATCGTCCATGATGAGCGCGGCGTCACCTTCTCCTACAAGGACTACCGCGCGGATGGCCTGGCCCGCTACAAGGTCATGACGCTGGCAGCGGACGAGTTCATCCGCCGCTTTATGCTCCACATTCTGCCCAAGGGCTTCCACCGCATCCGCCATTACGGCCTGTTCGCCGCCACGGGCCGCGCTGCCAATATCGCGCGGCTGCGGGAGCTGCTGGGCGCGATGGCGCCTGCGGAAAAGGCTGCCAGTCCCGCCCAAGACCAGCCGGCGGAAACCGTCTTGCCGCCCTGTCCTTGCTGCGGGGGCCGCATGACCGTGATTGAGTTCTTCGAGCGGGGTACGCTGCCGCGCTACCGGCTGCCCTCTGCCGCTGTCATCTGGTGCGATACGTCATGAGCTACAGCTTGCCGCCGGAACGCACAATGCCACCTTGCTTTTTTGCGGGCTCTCAAGCCGCGAAGCCCACCTTTTGCCTCCGCAGACCGGCAGCCACGGAATTTACACCCAACCAGCTGCTGGCAGCGGCTTATACTCAGTCAAACCGGGCGCCAATCCTCCGCATCGAGCTTGCAGCAATCCGGAAAACGCGTGTGCCGCAAACGGATGCGGCTGCCGTTTCCTCTTAAATCCCCATAGGTCACGGACGCTGCCCGCGGTTTCCTTCTTCGAGGGCTTTCAGACGCCGGCCGGGCCGCGCAAGACCCGCGCCCGTCCATCCGGCCGCCATCTGAAACCCATTACGCAAGCCGTCGTTCAAGATATCCGAACCGAATTCTGAAGCCCGCCAACAAGCGGAAACAAGCCCGCCGGGGTGAGGCGGCCCAATTCGAATTCCGCAGGCCAGCCGGAGGTCGCGGTAATGACGGGGTTCGTTTCTCCGGCGCCGGCGCCTCGCCGAATGTCCACGCATAGCCAAATTTCATAACACTATCCTACATCCGCACTCGCAAGACCTGCGCCGCAACATCCCGGCACGCGCCTCTTTGTTCCACTATTGTTCACATGGGAAGCTTGCGCGAACCTTGTCCTACCGCGCCTGCACGGCTTGCTTGTGCACCACCCCGGCATCTCCCGGCAACGTTGTGGATAATTGTATGTTCTGGTTGTGTTCCTGTTTGGCTGCTGCCATCTTATGGCCGGCGGCAAAGCAGTTTTGAATTACAGAGTATAGTAGCCGTATGCCTGCGGGATCGCTTAAAAGAGTGTTGGCGTGGTTGAGAGTTCGATGAAGTATTTGGTTGTCTCGGAGGCCGGTCAGCCGATTAAATGTCAATGCAATCGTGAGTTGTATTTGGCATTGGAGATGGAAAACCTATCGCTGACGGATGGCTACCAGGTCCAGCCTGTTCCATGGCGGCAAAGCGTAAACGCGCGCGATGCCGCCCGCTTGAAAAGCCAATTTATGAGGAGCGCTAAACTGCCGATAAGAGACGGAGCCGCCGGCAGCCCGCAAGCCTGCAATCGGCCTAAAGCGCCTGGATTGCCCGGCGTCACGGCAAGGGCGAGGGGCGTGCCGGTCATAGGCGGCCGCCGTACAGGTCAAGGCCGGCGCGGTATGGTTAATGCGCACAAGGTTAACAGCGGATCCGCATATTTTCCGCCCGCCGCTTTTGGCGAATCTTTTCCCGCTTTTGGTCGAATTCCACGATTCCAGAATCCGTTTAAATATATTTGCAACTTGCGGATTAACCCTAAAGTAGGCCATCGGGGCGCGTGCATCTCTCAGAATTGTGGCGCGTAATCAGCAACTTAGCACAAAGGCGCAGCGCTTAACGGCCTGGTAAAGCGTTTCTGCTATATTAGTTCAATATCAAAAGACAGCTTCAATCATGAGGAAATGCTCGGAATTTGCGTTAACGGAAGCTTATGCGGGAGCCAAGGGGTGAGCCGGGGGGGCCGGCGTTAGTTTCACCGCCGCGCGCTCCAGGGATGAACAGCCGGCTCGGCTTCCGGGTGTGTTTTGAGAAAGTGGTGCAGCACATGCAACAACGTCAACACGTGCTCCCGGCCGCCGCGGCCCTGCGCCTCCCGGATGTCGCCGACGATCATGTCGCGGACCGTTTCGGTTCCGTGCGCCTGATGCAGGAGGTAGCTCGCAAGGGCCGCCGCCGCGATTTCGGGGAGGTGCTCGTGCTCGGCGATGGCAAGGACTTCTTCCTCGGTCAAGCCGCAGAGGCCGATGCAATCTTCCAGCGAAATCATCTGCTCAACTGCCTTCCCTCGGGTCCGGCGAGGCTGGGCGCAAGGGAGCGCCCCAAGTTCGCCCAGCGCTGTGTGTCAGCGCATGCGCGCCATTTTGTAGCAATGTCCGCCGCCCCTGTTCCGGACGCTCGCGCGGCAATCGGTGAGGGTCGCGAACTTGCATTGGCTGCGTGCGTGTTTCAACTCCGGGCCGCCAACATAGCTGGCGCAGTATTTGGCGGCATCGGCGGGGCTGGCGCCAAAAAGAAAGATGCCCAAGGCCGCTGCCATTGTTATCAGGCGAAACATGACTTCCTCCAAGATTACACAATTGAGATTGCACGCCGCCCAACAACGTAGGTCCATGGCCGTTCCGTCACCGGGCGATGCGAGAATAGGCGAGTGTTGCCAACCGTTTAACTCACGCCATAAAATTGAACCAAGCCCCGCGGATGCTCTATTCGCGAAGTTACGCGGGCTGCTCGGTGCCTCCGGAGCGCACGCTAAAGGCATAGCCGATCCAGGCGGCGCCGTGGACGGCGAGGTCGATGCCAAGCAGGAGGCCCAAGACCCAAAGCCCGGAGGCCGGCCACTGTGCCAGGATGATCGCTCCGGCGAGGATTGCCAAAATCCCCGAGAAGAAAATTCCCCAGCCACCTTCGCGCCCAATCGCGCCGGCAAGCACTATCCGGAATATGCCCGAGACGATCCATACAACGCCAATCGCAAGGGTCAGCGAAACGGTTGCGGCAATGGGGTTGGCGAGCAGCACCCATCCACCGGCGATGTAGAGGATACCAAGGAACAGATCGAGCAGGAAGCCCTTCCATCCCCTCGCGCTAAACGCATGAACGATCTCAAGAATCCCCGCGATCACGATGGCCCAGCCGATGAAAATCGCGCTGACGACCGAGGCCAGGACAACGTCTCCCAGAACGCAGACGCCCGCGATCACCAGTACTATGCCAAGCAGAAGGTAGAGCCACCAAGATTTCACCGATGCTTCGCCGTCAGGCGTGGGCACGGCCATTGGAAAAATCGACATCGAAGTTCTCCGAAGCTATTTGCCAATGCAATACAATCGAACGGCTAGACAGTGCCGCGTTGAATAATATGGCGATTAAGAAAGCATTGCCGGTAAGGCTTGGTTCTAATGCCGCGGCGGTGGATCGCGCCTTGCGCCCTGTCATACTGGGCCCGGTCGATCGCTTCGCAAAGTACATCCGCCCGAGTTCATGACGATCCCGGATACTGCCTTCGACAGTTCCGGGATGCCACCGGATGGCGAAGCAATCGAACGGACCTCGTATCGCGCCGCTCCATCCTCAGCGCGCCGGCGCAGGCGGCCACCCTCGGATGCGTCTGCCTCCGGCGCCGGGGAGCACGGGCCGCAATGCCTGCTTCTTCCGCCCGGCCCGGTGCATATCGTGCCCCCAGCGCTACCCGGCGAGCTTCACCCCATGCTCTTTCAAGTCCTTGGAAATAAAAGTCTTTATGCGATTGCTTATTACACGGCTTCCTAGCCACAGCGCCGAGTTTAGCGCCAGCTTCAGCACGTTCCTCAAGATGAAGTTCTGAAAGTTGGCACTTACAAGAGCGTTGCCTACCCTGGACGTGCGCTTGCGAATTCGGGAGGAGAGTTCCTTTAGTTTGGCCGGAGGGTAGCCCGGCCAATCCGGGCGAGGGCACTCCTGCGCCGCCGTGCCAACCAAGGGTATGATCGGCAGATGAAGAACGGTATCGCCGTCGGGCCGTTTCGCCTGCTCGCCCCGGGGCCCGTCTGGCCATTTGTCGAAAAGGCGATTTGTCTCCGGATCGCTTTTGCTGGTGCCGCACGGCAAGATAAGGCGGTCTTTCAGGAATTGCTGGCAGTTGCGCCTGCCGAGCATGAAGTCGTGATGGCGGAATTCCTCGTGAATGAACCCTCCAAATCCGCCAAGCGTGGCGCCGGCGATATTCGCTCCCTTGGGAGGTTTCCGCCTTTTGGGGGAGATGAGAAACCGGCTGTAGATGTTGTCGTTGAGCGCAAGGATCAACTCCTCGGGCTTGAAGCGAACCTGCTCCATCAGGCTTGAGAAGAGCGCGCTCGCGAAAGAGACGGGGCCGTCCGGCGCCTCGTAGGAATCGGCTTGCTGCGAGGGAAAGGGGGCGATGAGGATCACGGCCCTATCGCTCATATTGCCGGCCCGCTCGTTCCGTCCCGCCGGGCGCTTCAGGGCGCGGTGCGCGTGCTCGAACGGCTCGTTGTTCAGCAGCCCGCCGTCGACGCACAAGAACTCGTAAATGTCGTCCTGGTCCTCGCTCCATTCAGGGGTAAGTTTTTGATATTTCTTAAATTCAGTTCCATTCTCGACATGGGTGAAGGGCCATTCGAGGTTCTCGTAATAGTCCGATGGCCTCGACAGCGTGCGGGGCGCGAGCCCAAAGGGAAAAGCGCCAGTCGCGAGCGCCGCCTTGGAGAGCTGCTTCCAGCCGGCGGCGTTGTAATCGGCCGTGTCCAGCATGACGGCTTGGCCCGCCGGTTGGCTGCCAATCGCGAAATGCATCTGATCGGCGTGAAGCGTCATGGTTTCGCTGCCGCCCTTAAGTTTCAGCTTGTAGGGCACGCCGCGAAGGTTGGCGACGCTCAGCACAAGCTCGAAAGGGTCGGCAAGATAGGGCCGCCGGGCAAAGATGGGTTCGGGGGCCGGTTCCACCTCGACGGCGTGCTCAGCGATCTCGCGCAGCTTTGTGGAATCGAGCGCGGACAGAACTTCGTTTTCCGCCAAATCGCGGTCTTCCAGCATATGCTCGATGTCGATTTCCTGCACCCAGGCGCGATAAAGCTCATTTTCAGACTTCACGCCTTTTGCGGGGCGCGACCGGACGGGGGCGAGCTTATCTCCACCCAGGGCGGAGATCAAAATCGAGCCGGCCATGCCGCCAGCCGACGCTCCGGACATCACGCGCAGTTTCACATCGTGGGGCGGATTGCCGCCGTGCGCCGCATACCACTGATCCAGCGCCTCGATCAGGAAGTCGATCACCCCGGCTGTGTAGGCGCCCGCGGAGATCGCGCCCGCCATTACCAGGCCGATCTCAAACCTTGGGCGGGAAGCGGCGGAATTCTGGGTATGCTGAAATATCATGTCGGGCAGCCCGGTGTTTGTTTTGTTAGTACTATCTGCTTGAATTAAATATTCATTTCCGGCTAAATTGGATAAAAGTCAACAGGCGGTGGGGCGCGAGGGGCCGCAGCGCCGTCCCCGCGAAGGCGCGGACCAATCTAAGATGTTGTTCCAACCTGATAAATGGATTCCCGCCTTCGAGCGTGTGAAAAAATCGCCGAACCGGTTGAAATGCCGGCCGCAGCGTCGTACCCGCGAAGGCGGGTACCCATATAAGAGCTTGTTCCAGCGGCTGAAATGGATTCCCGCCTTCGCGGGAATGACGTTGCGGAGTCTCGCCGAAGTCTGCAATTTCGATTTTTTCACACGCTCGCAGGCGGGGACCCATATAAAAGCTTGTATAAAAGCTTGTTCCAGTTTGATAAATGGATTCCCGCCTTCGCGGGAATGACGCTGCGGAGTCTTCCAGAAGCCCGCAATTCCGATTCTTTCACACGCTCCTTCGCGGGAATGACGCTCGTTGGCCGTTCCGCCGCCTTTCACCGCGCAGGTGAAAGGGCAAAACTGGCAGCATGCTGTTTTGCCGGGCATTCTAGCATCGAGGCCAGCTCAAACCGCCGTTTTAGGTTCAGTAAAGGCCGGGTGGCGCTTCAAGCTCCAGCCTTTCCCGGAGCAGGGCGGCGTAGCGGTGCGGCGGCCAGAATGGCGGATTTGCGGGCTGTTCGAGGACGGAGGCGAACTCCAGCACGCGGAACAGCCAAAGCAGCTCCGCGAGCTTGAAAACCGGCGAGGAGAGGATCGCCCCGGGGGCCGCGCCGTAGCCCGCGCAAAAGCTTGCGAAGACGGCGGGGTCCGGCTGAAAATGACCGTTTGGGCCGAGCCTGGACCAATGCGCGAGCTTGACGAAATCGAGTTCCTTCGGCGCGATCTGGGCATTGTCCCAATCGACGAGGCGGAGCGAGCCTTGGGCATGGGTCACGTTGAGGCAATGCAAGTCGTTGTGGCACAGCACGAAGTCCGCACCAGCCGCTTGGCTTGCGGCGTGGAGGCACTCAAGCTTCTCCAGCAGAGCTTCCGCGGGAGCGATAACGTAGCCGGTATTGCGGTTGCGCCGGCTGATTTCGTCTTTCCATTCGCTTAGAATATCCACGCCGCCGGAGTGAAGCCTGTGCAGATTACCATAGGCGTTCTTGAACTTCATTCGGTGTATCTGGGCAATCAGCTGCCCCAGCTGGAAAGCGTAGGCGGCGTCAATGCTGGCGCCCAGGGCGTCGCCGGTCCATTCAAGAACTGCCCAAGGCCCGGGATAGCGGGTGCCTGTGAAGTCGAAGTGGAAAATGCCGGCCCCTTGGGGAAAGGGAATAAACTTACCTGAGCGCCTGCCGTTTATCCGGTCCCAAGAACTCGCAAGTTCCAGGTCCAAGCCGGTCTCATTGCCCTTCTCGTAGGCGGAAAGCAGAAAAGCGGCCAATACCTCCTTGAATACGCCTCTCTCATATTGGAAGCGGGTTTCGTTGTAGCGAATTCTCAGCGCAAATTGCTTCTCCGCTGTTGCGATATGGAAAATCTCATTGATGGAGCCTTTCTTATGCCCGATAAGGCGTGCCGGCCCGCGCAATTGCACCTCTTCCGGGCAGGCAACTCTGAATAGGGCAAGGGCTTTATCTTCGGCGATCGCCGGAGCCGCTGGCGTCATTGCGTCCAAATCGGCAATTCCCCCTCAACTTCACCCGGCCGCTGGCGCGGCGCCGCCGGCAAGCCCCAGCCCGCGCAGGTAGATCAGCACAGCCGCCTCCAGCAACTCCTCGGGCGATACCGGCACCTGCGGCCCGCATTTCCCCCGTCCGAAAAGCGAGGCAATTCCGTGCGATAGCGACCACATGTGCAGCGCGACCATCTGCGTCGGCGGCCTCTGATCTTCGGGCAGCTTCTCGACGAGCTTCTTCGCTGCTTGATGGAGCACCTCAAAGGCGTGGGTTGCCGCTCGATCCAGCGCCGGGTCCGGCGTCTGCGGCAGGCCGGTCTCGAACATCGCGGCGTAATAGGCAGGCTCGTTGCGCGCGAAGGCCAGGTAGGCCCGGCCGGCGTTTTGCAGCGCTTCCAGCGGCGACGGGCTGCCGGAAGCCCAAGCCTTTTCGAGATCGGCGGCGAAGCGCTCGAAGCCCAGGCGCGCCACATCGGCCATCAACTCCTCGCGGTCGCGGAAATGCCGGTAGGGCGCGGCCGGGCTGACCCCCGCCGAGCGCGCCGCCTCCGCGATCGTGAAGCCGGCGGGGCCTTTTTCACCGATCAGGCTGAGCGCGCTTTGGATCAGCGCCTCGCGTAAGTTTCCGTGATGATATCCGCGGCGGCCCGGGCCGCCATGCTTGCAGTTCATGTGATGAAGGTTTACATCGCGCCGCGCGTTCAAGCAGCTATTATTTTGGGAAAGGGTGCATGGCGCGGGGCAATTCCGCGAAAAGCCGGGATGTGCGAGTGCCGGCCCCTTCTCTTCGAACGCAGTTCCCGCTAAGATGCCGGAAAGAGGATTTCATGACCGATAATGTTGAAAGTCACACATTAGCTCTGCTCCGCGAGATGCGGAGCGAGATCGCTTCCTTCCGCGGCGAGTTCGTTTCCTTCCGCGAGGAGACAGCAAACAATTTTTCGGAAGTGAAGGCGGACGTCGCCGAACTCAAGACGGATGTCGCCGAACTCCAGGTTGCCGTGGCCGCTCTTTCCGCCGATCTCAAGATCGTCAAGAAGGACGTGGAAGACGTCAAGGAAACAAGCAGCATCATCGAGGGCCGGCTGGTAAGGATCGAAAAGCAGCTTGGCTATGTGAAGGCGTAAGCCAGCACGCGGTCCTAAGCGGCGCCGCCGGTAAGCCCGCGCTTCTCCAGCAACGGCTCCGGCGATGGCTCCCTTCCCCGGAAGGCCCGGTAAGCCTCATCGGGCTTCATCTTGCCCCCTGACGAGTAGACATATTTGCGCAGGCGCCGGGCGGCCTCGGCATCGAAGATATCGCCCGCCTCCTCGAACGCCCCGAAGGCGTCGGCCTCCATCACCTCCGCCCAAAGGTAGGTGTAGTAGCCCGCCGCATAGCTGCTGCCCGCGAAGATGTGCTGAAAATGCGGAGGCCGGTGGCGCAGCGCGATTGCATGGGGCACGCCAAGCCGCGCGCGCATGCTTTCCTCGAACTGGGCCGCATCTACGGCCCCAGGTTCGGCATGCTCGTGAATATCGAGATCGTAAAGCGCGGAAGCGGCGTATTCCGCGGTCGCGAAGCCCTGATTAAACTTACGCGCGGCGAGCACGCGGCCGAGAAGCTCCGCGGGCATGGGCTGGCCTGTCTCGGCGTGGAGCGCAAAGCGGCTCAGCGTCTCCGGCTGCAACAGCCAGTTCTCGAACAGCTGCGAGGGCAGCTCGACGAAATCGCGGTCGGTGTTGGTCCCGGAGAGGCTGTTGTAGGTCACATCCGAAAGCAGGCCGTGCAGCCCATGGCCGAACTCGTGGAAGAGCGTCCGGGCATCGTCCAGGCTCAGGAGGGTAGGGGCGCCCTTGGTGAAGTTCAGCACATTCACGACGATGGGAAGCACCTCGCCGTCGAGGCGCTCCTGCTCGCGGAAGCTGCTCATCCAGGCACCACTGCGTTTGGAGGGACGGTGGAGGTAGTCGCCGAGGAAAAGCCCGATAAGCTTGCCATCCCGCTCCGCTACCTCGAAAACGCGCACGTCCGGGTGATAAACGGGCACGCCGCTCACCTCTTTGAAACTCAGCCCGAATAGCCGGTGCGCAGTGTCGAAAACCGCCGCGACCATGTTGTTCAGCTCGAAATAGGGCATCAACTCGCGGCCATCGATGTCGAACTCGGCAACGCGCTGCTTTTCAGCGTAATGATGCCAGTCCCAGGCGGCGAACGGCTCGTTGTGCCCTTCGCTTTGCGCCAAAGTCTCAAGCACGGCGCGCTCTTCTTCCGCTTTAGTCTTGGCGCGGGTCCATACATCCTCCAGCAGCCGCCTCGCATTGGCCGGGGTCTTGGCCATGGCATCGGCGATCTGGAAAGCCGCGTAAGTCTCGAAGCCCATAAGCTTGGCGCGCTCAGCCCGGAGCGCCAAAATTTCGCGGATAAGTGGCCGGTTATCGGTGGCGCCAGCGGTTTCGCCGCGCGCGATGTAGGCTTTGTAGGCTTTCTCGCGCAAATCGCGGGCTTGCGAGAATTCGAGGAAGGGCTCGACGCTCGCGCGCGACAGGGTGATGACGTGCTTTCCTGGGAGACCGCGCGCGGCGGCGGCCCCGGCGGCTGCCTCCCGCACAAAATCGGGAAGGCCCTTCAAATCGTCCTCGTTCTCAAGCACGAGCTGAAACGATTTCTCGTCCGCCAGCACATTTTGCCCGAAGGCCGTGTGCAGTTCCGAAAGCCGGGCTTCGATCTCCTTCAGCCGCGCTTTGGACTCAGCGCCCAGCTTCGCGCCGGCACGCACGAATTTCTTGTGATAATGCTCCAGGAGCTGTGCCTGCTCGGCATTAAGGCCAAGCGTGGCAGCGTCATCGAAGAGCTTGGCAATCCTGGCGAACAGCTTGGCGTTCGTGAGGATCGCCATCGCGTGGCTGCTGAGCTTGGGCGAGACTTCGCGCTCAATCCTCTGCCGCTCATCGTTCGTGTCCGCGAGGGCCAGATTGACAAAGACGGAGGCCGTATTGCGCAAGCCATGGCCGGCCCGTTCCAGCGCCTCGACCGTATTCGCGAAGGTGGGCCCGGCGGGGTTTTCCGCGATCTCTTGCACCTCCGCCAGATGGAGCCACATCGCCTCGTCGAAGGCCGGCAGGAAATCCTCGTCCCGGATCGCCTCGAAAGGCGGCAGCTTGAAGGGCGTTTGCCAATCTTGCAGCAAAATGTTCTGGGTTTGCACGCCGCCTCCTCTCGCGCTTGTTTCAGTTCAGGGAGTTACACCGGATCCGGTGGAGTACCTCACGCAGCTTCGGCGAAAGCCCCCCTCACCCCAGCCCTCTCCCCAAGGGGAGAGGGAGCCCCCAGAATTCTCGCCGCGGCTAGTTCAGGGGTCCCTTCTCCCCTCGGGGAGAAGGACAGGATGAGGGGGAACTTCCTAAAGCACTCAACCGGATCTGGAGATGGACGGCGGTTCGCGCAAGGCCACGCTTGCCAGCAACGGGCTATTGGAGAACGATAGGCTCAAACTTCCCAGCTTCGGTTAGCTGCGTGGCCCAAACCTTGTGACAGGCTTGATGCTCGCTCTTGCTAAAGCCAACCGGAGTTCCAAGCCCTAGCTCGACATTGTGCATATTCTCCAAGGCCGCGACCACCTTCTCCGGATCGGGCGCCGGGCCTGACCGCCTTAGCGCCTCGATCAGGATTCTGAGCGGCCACATAGCCTTCGAGCGAGACGTAGTCGGGGGTCTCTCCCCGGAAATATTTAGAAAGCGCCGCCCTGTACTGGAGCACCAAGGGCATGTTTGCGTCCAAGGGCGGAACGGTTTGCGTTATGATGACGCCCGAGGCATATTTCGGCCCGAGCAACATCAGTTCATCCCTAAGCGAAGTGCTGCCGACGAAAGAGACATTGGTGAAGATCATGCCGGGATAGGAAGGGCGCATCTTCTCGATGAATTTGGCGGCGGCGCGATAGGTTGCGACCATCACAACGGCTTTGATCGGCGTCCTATTGGATCTGATCTGCGTGATGGCTGTGTCCACATCGACGGTATTGCGCGAGTATCCCACGCGAAGGATGGGGCCGCCTTCTCCGTTGCGCAGGGCCCGGATGGCTTTTTCGACGCCGGCATAGCCGGAGTCGCCATACGAATCCTGCTGGGCGAAAACCGCGATTTGCTCCGGCCTGAGCTTGCGCACTTTCACCAGATAGCGCACGGCCGCGTAAGTCTCTTCCGCGTAGCTTGCCCGGTAATTGAAAACATAGCGGTCGGGCGGGTCGCGCCTAAGGAGGCCAGCCCCGGTAAAGGCTCCAAAAAACAGCATACGGCGCTCAAGGGCGAAGGGCGCGGCCACCACGGCCGTGGGCGTCCCCACATTGCCGATGAAGCCGAACACCTGGTCTCTTTCGTAGAGCTGCCTCATGGTTTCTTTTGTGCGCGCGGGCTCGTAGCCATCGTCGGCGGCGACGAGGCGCAGCATGCGGCCATTCACGCCGCCATCGTCGTTCTCCGACTGGAAAGCCGCCTCGATGCCGAGCTTCATCTGCTGGCCTAAGTCCTTCGAGGGGCCGGATAGCGGCGCGGAAATGCCAAGCCGGATTTCGTCGTTCGAGATGCCGCGCACGGCAACGGATGGCGCCTGAATGGCTATCATCCTCTCGTCAGCCGCTGCGAGGTTTGCAGTCCACTGCGAAAGCAGTGAGGCTAATGCCCCAAATATCAGGATATACCGGCGACTCAAGCGCTCCTCCCGGATTGCTGCTTCTTCTTCAATTATTCTACGGTAGGTCGATTGGTTCGAATTTGCCTGATTCGCCGATCTGTGTGCCCCAAACCTTATGCAATCCCTGGTGCTCGCTCCTGCCGAAGTTGATCTGGGCTCCAAGCCCAAGGTCGAAGCCGTGCATATTCTCAAGCGTGTCCACGAGTTTTTCCGTGTCGAGCTGAGGGCCGGCACGTTTGAGCGCCTCGATGAGCACCTGCGCGGACACATAGCCTTCGAAGGAGACGTAATCCGGAGCCTCCCCTGGGAAGTGGCGGGCGAGCGCCGTCTTGTATTGCAGAACCAGGGTGGAATAACCGTCTAGGGCGGGAACGGCTTGGGTTACGATGACACCGGCGGCGTATTGGGCCCCCAGAAGCATCAGCTCGTCCTTGAGCGATGTGCTTCCGGAAAGCGAGACGTTTGTGTAGATCAGGCCGGAATATTGGTCGTGGGTCTTCTCGATGAATTTCGCCGCGGCCCGGTAGGTTGCCACCATGACGATGGCTTTGATCGGAACCTTATGGGCTTTGAGCTGCGCTATGGCCGTATCGACGTCCATCGTGTTGCGCAGGTAGCCGATGCGAAGCACGTAGCCGCCGTCCCCTCCGCGTAAGGTGCGCATCGCGCTCATGACACCGTTGAAACCGGCGTCGCCGAACGAATCCTGCTCGGCGAACACCGCGATCTGGTCCGTCCTGAGCTTGCGGATTTTAACCAGGTAGTTGACCGCCGCGGCCGTCTCCTCCGCAAAGCTTGCGCGATAATTGAAAATATAACGGTCGGGCGGGTCCCGCCGCAGGATATCGGCGCCGCTGAAGGCTCCGAACAAGAGCATGCGGTGCTCTAGCGCGTATGGGGCGGACACCACGGCTCCTGGCGCGCCGACATTGCCGATAAAGCCGAAAACGCGGTCCCTTTCATAGAGTTCCTTGATCGTCTCCGCGGTGCGCGCGGGCTCGTAGCCATCGTCGGCCGCGACAAGGCGCAGCATGCGGCCGTTCACGCCGCCTTCGTCGTTGGCGGCATTGAACGCGGTCTCGATGCCGATCTGCATTTGCAGCCCAAGCTCTCTGGCGGGTCCGGAAAGCGGCGCCGATAGGCCAAAAAAGATCTCGCCCGGCGTGATCCCTCGCAGAGCGCCGGCAGCGGCCTGGCCTGCGAAAGCGACCGGCCGGGCCGCTCCAGCTGGCGTTCCCTGGGCGGTGGGCACGGCGATATTTTCGAGATCGGCAAGCTGACGCTCGATGGTTGTGCAATCGATCTGCCTGGCCGACACGGAGCGGTTGCCCTCGGACTGGCTATCGTTCAACAGCTCGAAAATCGCCGCTGTCTCATCCATATTGGCAGCGGAGGACTTGATGATCGCGGTGACCCTGCTTGAGATGGCGCTGATGCGCGGACGGGCGACATTCGGACAGGCGGACGCGGCTCCAAGCACACGGCCGACCTCGACCGCGAGCCCTCGCAGCATGTTTCCCTTCTCCTCGCCAGGAGCGGCGCTGGCAGACAGGCAGGACAGGAGCAAAAACGCTCCGCAGACAACCGCGCGACACGGGCAACGCAAGCAACCCCCCTTCCTCCGCCGCTTACGGGCAAAGCGGTCCTTAGTTCCCATTTCAGAATTGCTTCCGCGAAATGTCCGGATTAAGGCGTAAGTGCGCCCAGTTGCCACGAAAATAGTCAAAGCGCGACGTGGCGCCGCAGTTAGGCCGGCATCTTAATTCCTTGAGAGGGATTAGGAAAGATCCCCCGAAGCCCATGGGTTATACCAAATGCTTCCAGCGGCGATCCCAGAACCGCCATCGCCAGGCGGCAAAGCCGCCGCGCCTGTCACCCCGGAAGGTGCCCATACGCGTTAACTTATGGCTCCGTCATCGCGAGGCGGCCCTTTGGCCGCCGTGGCGATCCAGAGCGATTTGCCGCTTACGCTTGTATCTTTTGCTTCTGGATTGCTTCGGCCAAGGGCCTCGCAATGACGGAGTGCTTATGGGAAGGTGCCCCGCGCCGTATCCTGGACCTGTAAGGGCGCCGGCATTTGTAACGATCCCGGGTAACGCCGCTGGCGTTTCCGGGATGACGGCTGCGGAAGCAATCGAGCGGATTTGCTATTACTTCTCCTTGGGCGAGAACTCCTGATCGCCGAAGGGGGACGATGCCGGCGTTTTGATTACAATAAATCCAACGTCAGCAGCTTTGTGGCAGGCGTTGCAGGCCGCGGTGAGTTCCGCGTAGCTGCGCTCCAGTTGCGAACTGTCCTTCGCCTTGGCGGCTTTTTGCATTTCGGCGAGCGGTTTGCCGGCCGCGACGATGAACTCGACCGGAATATTGCGGTAGAGGATGACCGCGTTGCCGAAGCTGTCCTTGGTCAGTTCCAGCTCAAAGTCCAAAAGGTCCCAGTTCCGGTGTTTGATCGCTTCCCAAAGCTTCATATGCCGGAGCTGGATCCTTCCCATAATGTCGGCGAGGGGAGCCACATAAGTGTTCGGCTGGCCTGGGATGGACGGCGGCGGGGCGGCGAAGGGCACCTCGCCGCCAAGGGCGGGCCCGGCGGCAGCCAGGAACGTTGCAAGGCTTAGTGACAGCAGACGCGGCATATTTCCCCCTAACCTCGCTAGTGAGGCAGCTTTCCCATGGCGTTCAAGACGTACCAGGCTCCGGCGGCCAGCCCGGCGCCGGCACTCAGCAAGAACAGCGTGCGGATCAAGCCCGCCAAAAAGCGGCCGAGATTTGCTCCCACGCGGATTTTAATCAACTCCTCAGCTACTTGGCTCCCGGTTAGAACTCCATTCGCGTCTATGTCCCGCACGGACACTGAAACCGCGAGAGTTTGCCGCCCGGTCTCGTTAGGCACCACGGCCCACGACCAGCTCCCGAATGGCTCCTCGCCGGCAGTACCCGGACGATTTAACAGCCACTGCGTCTCCGGCGTCATCGTTTCGATGAAAAAGCCACCTTCGGGCGCGGACAGCCTCACGCTGACGGCGCGGATCGCTTCGCCGCCTTGCTGCGGACGCTGCCCCGGGCGCGCGAATAATTGGCCGGCTTGCTCTTTGCCGAGCCGAATCTCCACGATTTGGCCGCGCGCCAGGCGGAGGGTGCGGGGGATTGTCTCAAGCGCCTGGGCTAAAGCGCCTGGGGGGTCCTTTGGGGCTCGCGAGGGCTTGGGGCCGGGGCTTTTGCGCTTTTTCCCGGGCGCCTTCTCTTGGGGCTTCTCTTGAGGTCTCTCCTGAGGTCTCTCTTGGAGTTTCTCCCGGGGTTGCTCTTGGGCGCGCGGCGGCGGGGCGGGCAATTCGAGGTCGAAAGCTGCCGCCTTAGGCTCGGCAAACCCCGCTGGAGGATTGGACACAGGCGGCTGCAAGGCCGGCGAGGTAATGGATGGGCGCGGCGGCGGCTCGAGGTTGAGCGCGGGCAGGGCGCGCTCTTGGACTTGACGGGGCGCTTGAGCTTGCTGAGGCGATTGGGCTTGACGGGGCGCCTGGCTTGGGGGCGGCACGGGCGCGCGCTGGCCGTCATTGACCGCTTCGGCGCGAAGCTGCGGCTCAGGACGGGGCTGAGCCCTTTTGGGAGCTTGGGACGGCAAGGTGGCAGCCGGGTTCAGAAGCGGAGCCAGGGCCCAGTCCTTGCGGTTCTCGGCATCCAGAATGCCGCGCACGCTTGCCAGCATGTCCTCCATGAACCTGTCCCCGGTGCCGGTGCTGCCGCCTTGCTGCGCCGCTGCCGGCTTGGGATCGGGTGCGGCCGCGGGACGCGGCGGAGTTTGAGCGCGCTGGGACCCCGTTTTGGGCTTGCCCCCATTCTTGGCCCGGGAAGGGTGCTGCGGCGGGGTCTCGGACGTGGCGGAGGTTTGCTGCGAAGGACCGAGGAGCGCATCGAGTGTGCGCTGCGCCGCCTGCGCGTTAAAGCCGTTTGCGGCTAGTATCGCGGAGGCGTCGCTATCGGGGTGCTTTGCCACCGCGACAAGCAAAAAGGCGCCATCGATCTCTCTGCGTCCGGCACGCACGGCGTGCTCGAACGCGCCGGCAAAAAGGTTGTCGAATTTGTAGCTGAAGGTAGGAGTTGCGCCGCCAGGGGCCACCAGGGACGTATTGTTGTTTATTGCGGTGGCGACCGAGCCTTGGATGATCGGAATATCGGCATCCACCGCCTGCAGAAGCTCGGTGGCGTCCGGATCGTCGAGCAGCGCCAGCAGCAAATGCTCCAGCGTAACGTAGCGATGGTGCCGGTGCTCAGCCGCGTTCCAGGCGCGGCGCAATGTATGATCCAAATAGGCGGAACGCGGCAGCTCCGCGTGTCCTGCGGAATGATCGTTCATAATCTCACTGGCCTTTGGCGCGCGGCTCTTCGCTAGCGCAGCCACCGCCACAATAGGCGCTACGGACTGTTCTGAAAAGCCGCAACATGTCACAAGAACCGCGGAATGGAAGCCCGATTGGGCACCAATCCGATTTACCTGCTTTCATGAGCAATTTGCAATATCCCGCGGGGCGCGGCGAACGTCCGCAAACCGTCGATTCTACACAACCGTCACACCCCTCACCCCAGCCCTCTCCCCATGGGAGAGGGGGTTCGGCCGCAGCCGTTGTGAGGGCGTCCCCTCTCCCATTGGGCTACGAGATTCACACATCGCGGAGTTTGCATCCATGTTTAATTGCATGGAACTCCGTGAGCCCCCTGAGCATGACGATTGGACCGGGTTTTCCGTAATAGCCGGTCCAGCCGCCGAGCCTTGCGAGAACCCAGGCGGCGTAGGCGAGGGAGCCTTTAGGGTGCGGGTTCTTCTGCTTTTGGGTGTCTCCTTCAAGGCTCTTGCAGACATGTTCGAGCACGGGCTCGTCTTCTGGATCGAGAGCATCTTGCAGCGGCCTGGCGGCGCCATCGCGCTCCGCCACGAGTTGCATCGTAACGATGGCGGCGATCAGAATGGCCGTCACCAGCTTTTTCAAGGGTCCCTCTTGCTGGCGCAGGGCCTCGATCTGGAACCCCTTGGTCTTCATGGTCCGGAACAGCTGCTCGATGGTCCAGCGCTTGCGGTAGAAACCGGCAATCCGCTGGGCGGCCTCGAAATCCTCCACTTTGTGGGTGGTCAAAAGCCGCCAATGCGCCGCCTCTCCGCCCTCCGGCGGATCGATCTCGCGCACATCGATAAAGCTCAGCGTCACGGTTTTGGGCAGCAGCAGCATCACCCCCCGCTTGCGGCGGCGCGGCCTTGGGATCTCAACCGTTCCGAAGCGCAGGCTGAGCTGTGCTTTGCGGGCCTTGCGGCCGGAGATGGCGGGCAGATCCACGCCCATGCGTCCGGCTTCGGCCCAGCCATCCGCCTTGGCGAAAAGCATTGTCTTATCAGCCAGGGCACGGTCCTGCGCCGCCCGTATCAAAAGCTCGACGCCAGTGGGCTTGAGCGCGAAGCTCTCGTAGATATCGCCTTCGCGGTCCTCGACCACGGTCACGCTGGCAGCTCCAGCCTGCACCAAGGCGGCGGCGCTCCCAGCCCCCACGGGCCATCGCTTGCTCTCTTTTTCCTCGATGCCGCGCAGTTTGCGGGTGCTGCGTCCGCCGCCTTCACGGGTCAGGAAAGTATTGCCGATGAGGCCCAGCATCGCCCCATCGTCCGCATCCACGGCGATGACAGGATGAAGCAAAAGGCCGAGGCCCTTCTCGTCCACCCTGAGCGCGGTGGTGTCCTGGATCGCAAGCACATGGCGGCCCGCGGCCCGGGCACAGGTCCGCGCCTTGGCCGTGGCCACCATCTCCGTCTCGGTTACCTTGGGATTGTGCAAAAACCGGCCAATCCGTATCTCGTCCGAACGCTTGCCGCCAAGCAGCTTGACGCTGACCCCCTTACCGCCATGAGCGGTAAGCCGGCGGAGCAGAAAGCCCCCCTTTTTGTAGCCGCTTGTCGCCGAAATGGCCCAGCCCCAACTCCATCCACCCCTCCTGGAAAACGAATCACATCCAAAGAGAATCAGCCCTCCCTGCCAAATGCAAGGATGCGCGTTACCAGATGTGTGCATGCCGTAGCCCATTGGGAGAGGGACAGGGTGAGGGGTATGACGCGTTATATGGCGCACGGCTTCCAAGCGCCGGCACCGCGCGAAAACCCCACCTACATCCCGGAGTAGTTCGGCCCGCCGCCGCCCTCCGGCGTCACCCAATTGATATTCTGGGCCGGGTCCTTGATATCGCAGGTCTTGCAGTGCAGGCAGTTTTGCGCGTTGATCTGGAAGCGCGGCGCGCCCCCCTCCTCGATCACCTCGTAGACCGCGGCCGGGCAATAACGCTGCGCGGGCTCGGCATAGGTTGGCAGATTATCGCGGAGCGGAACGTTCGGGTCCGTGAGCTGGAGGTGAACCGGCTGATCCTCCTCGTGGTTGGTGCCCGAGAGGAAGAGCGAGGACAGAATATCGAAGGTGAGCTTGCCGTCGGGCTTGGGATAATCGATGGGCTTGAAGTTCTTCGCCGGTTTGAGCGCGGCGTAGTCGGGCTTGCCATGCTTGAGCGTTGGGGAAAGCTTGGTCGAGATCGTGTTGAGCCACATATCCGCGCCGCTCAGAGCGACTCCCAGCGCTGTGCCGAACCGCGACAGCAGGGGCTTCGCATTGCGGACCCGCTTGAGATCGTGCGCGATGGCGCCGGTGCGGACGGCCGTTTCGTAAGCCGCAAGCTCGTCGCCGCCGCGGCCGGCTTCAATGGCCTCGAATGCCGCCTCGGCCGCGAACTTGCCCGACAGCATTGCATTGTGCGAGCCCTTGATGCGCGGCACGTTCATGAAGCCCGCGCTGCATCCGAGCAGGGCGCCGCCAGGAAACACCAGCTTCGGGATGGATTGCCAGCCGCCCTCGGTGAGCGCGCGCGCGCCGTAGCCGATGCGCTTGCCGCCCTCCAGAACGGGTGCGATGGCCGGGTGCGTCTTGAAGCGCTGGAACTCCTTGAAGGGGTGGAGATAGGGGTTCTGGTAATTGAGGTGAACGACGAAGCCGATGGAGACGAGGTTCTCGCCGTAGTGATACAGGAACGAGCCGCCGCCTGTGCGGTCGCCGAGCGGCCAGCCCATCGTATGCTGAACGAGGCCCGGCCGATGGTTTTGCGGCTGCACCTGCCACAGCTCCTTGAGCCCGATGCCGAACTTCTGCGGCTCCGCGTCCACGTCGAGATCGAACATGGCGATGAGCTTTTTCGACAAGGAGCCGCGCGCGCCTTCCGCAAACAGCGTGTACTTGCCGTGCAGCGCCATGCCGCGCACGAATTCGTCCTTGGGGCTCCCGTCGCGGCCCACGCCAAGATCGCCGGTTGCGACGCCGATAACCGTGCCTTCGCTGTCAGTCAGGATCTCGGCCGCTGGAAAGCCGGGGTAGATTTCAACGCCCAGTGCCTCGGCCTGCGCGGCAAGCCATCGCACCACGTCGCCAAGGCTCACAATGTAGTTGCCGTGGTTCGACATCAGCGGCGGAAAGGTAAAATGAGGTATATGGATGTCGCCGCGAGGCCCGAGATAGAGGAAGCGGTCCTCCGTAACCTGCTGCGTTACGGGCGCGCCTTCCTCCCGCCAGTTGGGAACGACCGCGTTGAGGCCGATAGGATCGATAACGGCGCCGGAAAGGATGTGCGCCCCCGCTTCGGAGCCCTTTTCGAGCACCACCACCGAGATATCCTTGCCCTTTCCGGCGGCGAGCTGCTTCAACCGGATCGCGGCGGAAAGCCCTGCCGGCCCCGCGCCCACGATGACCACGTCGAATTCCATGGTTTCGCGTTCCGGCAGCTCAATCTGGCCGGTTTGTGCGTCATTGCCCATTCTTGTTCTCCAGCGCCGTCGAATCCGGCTCCCCGGGACAGATTCCGTACATGCAAACCAAGCCCCGCGCCACCTTGATTATTTGACGCAGCATGTCAAATTGGCACCCATGGATTTTGCGCCTCACAACGCTGCAATTTTATTAGAATGGTACGGCGCGATGGGCGCCGGCGAGGCCATCGCGGACGTGCCGGCGGACTGGTTCGCCGATGTATCTACGCTGAAAGCGGCGCCGGCCGCCTTGGTGCAACCGTCTGCCCCGGCCGCCGCGCCGCTGCCTCGCGAGCGCAAGCCGGCGTTGCGGCAGAATGACGCGCCGCCGCCTGTCCAGCAGGTTTCCGCCTTGGCCCCCGGTGCGGATGTCATGGCCGCGCGCGAGCTGGCCCGCGGCGCCGCCGATCTCGCCCAATTGCGGGCGCTTCTGGAAACCTTCGAAGGCTGCGGGCTCAAAAAGACCGCCACGCGGCTGTGCCTCTCACGCGGCTCGCCCCAAGCGCGCATCATGCTGATCGGCGAGGCGCCCGGCAAGGACGAGGACGCCAAGGGCGTGCCCTTCGTGGGCCGCGCCGGGCAGCTCCTGGACCGGATGCTTGGCGCCATCGGCCTTGGCGAGGCGGACGTGTATATCACCAACCTCGTCTTCTGGCGCCCGCCCGGCAACCGCACGCCTTCGCCGGAGGAGGTCCAGGTCTGCCAGCCCTTCGTCGAGCGGCAGATCGAGCTTTTGGCGCCCGAGTTGCTGATCTTTCTCGGCAACGCCGCGGCCAAGCAGCTGACCGGCGCCACCGAGGGCATCATGAAGCTGCGCGGCAAATGGCTGAGCTACGCCGGCATCCGCGCCATGGCTACGCTGCACCCGGCGTATCTCTTACGGAACCCCATCGCCAAGCGGCTCGCCTGGCGCGATTTGCTCGCCATCCGCGAGACGCTGGACGCGGGTGGGGCGAGGGGAGACCGCCGCGGCGGGGATTGACGGAGGCCGCCATTCAAGCAGGTGCTTGCGAAGGGGGATGTGCGCGAGCATGTCAGAGGCGAGCCTTTGCAGAAACGGGGGATCGGCGGCCACGGCCGCTTTCGTATTCCGGTGCGGAAAAAAAACGAAGATGGCGGGAAGTTGCCAAGTGGGCCAAAGCGGGCCTGGCTCTCCCTCGCTTGCAAACATTTTGTTATGAGCGATCTTGGATCTGGAGGCGGAAAGTGCGAGTGCCAACGCCCAGTCGCGTTCGGTCCTCCCCGCACGGCGCTGCCTTCGAACTCTTTTGATGCTGATGCAAATTGAGGCACGGACAAACAGATATCGCAGCGAAAAAACATTACCCCACGCAGCGATCACTTGGGCTCGGCGCCCTCATTACGAGGAAGTGGATTTACGGGCGCGATGACAAAGGAAGCGATACCCCGGTAATCGGCACTCACTGTGTCATGAGTACCTATGACAAAATGCCGCAATATGTTAACGCATTGAACATAAAGGAACATATCGCATACTCGAAATAATTTTGAAGATATCACCACGAAGGCATTTCGCTTTTGAGCTTATCGGAACATCAACAAGATGGAGTGACGCCGTTGATGTGACAGGCGATATGTGGAGCACGCGGCGTGAGGGTGAGCTGGTAATCAGGCGGATGAGGCGGCTCCCGCTTCCACACCGGCTGTCACTTAGTTTTCATAAAATTCATTTAGAAAACGGTTAATCGGCATTTACTTCTGTACAGTGCTGACCTGTGTCATTTGGGTGGGGTAATGAGAGAGTTTCATGTCGAGACGACGGACGACAAAACATTGAGCGCGGTGTTCAAGTTTAAGCCACAGCAAAACATATACTGCAATCCGGTTTATTCATATGACTTCTTCAACAAGCACTTCGAAAGCGTAATCGCCGATACCGATGCTTTAAGGCGCGAGTGCTTTCGACTGCGCTACGAGGTGTATTGTGTCGAACGCAAAGGTTTTGAAGATCCCCGAGTGTTCCCTGATCGCTTAGAGCACGATGAGTACGATCAAGATTCTATGCATGTCTTGCTGCGCCATCGTGATACCAACACCTTCGTAGGGACAAGCCGGCTCATCTTTCAAACTAAAGCTGCGCAAGGCAATAGCCTACCGGTCAAGCGAATTGCGCGAGAAAACGGCCTAGTGCTTCCAGAGCTATTCGATCCGCACGAAGTGGTTGAAATATCACGATTTTGTATCTGCAAAAAATTCCGTCAAAACATCAACGATAGCCTCGCCTTGGTCAAAATTAATGGAGGCGAGGGCGGAGACGAGATAAGACGGCTTATTCCGGCTATATCCGTCGGACTGCTAAAGCCGATGTTTTTCCTGCTCAAAGAACACGGGGTCAAACAGGTTTGTGGGGTTTTGGATCCCGTGTTTATCCGAATGCTTGGAAATCTCGGGTTGCATTTTACCAAACTGGGGCCTGTAGTCGATTATCATGGTAAGCGGCAGATTTGTTACCAAACTTACGAGACGCTTATTGATCGGCTCAAACAAGAAAGGTCGGACGTTTGGGATCTAGCTACCGAAAAAGGTCAACACGTTCCCGCCATAAGGACAAACCTCCCCTTCCCGGTACCTAAAAAATCAATGGCTGGGCCTAGTCCCGCCCCCTTCTCCTACGAGGATGCATTTAGCCGTAACTTGGGATGGGTCACGGAACAAGAACAGCAGACTTTGCGCGGCAAACGCATTGCAATCGCCGGTATGGGTGGGGTTGGCGGTTCCCACCTGCTCGCCATGACGCGGCTAGGTATCGGCGCCTTCAACATTGCGGATTTTGACCGCTTTGAGCTGGTCAATTTCAATCGGCAAGCCGGCGCCAAGCTTTCAACACTTGGGCTCCGCAAGGCAGAGGTCTTAGCCGGCATGGCCAAAGACATCAATCCCGAGTTGCAACTGAACATCTTCAGTGAAGGGGTAACCGGCGAAAACCTCGACGCCTTTTTGGACGGGGTTGCTGTTTATGTCGATGGGCTCGACTTTTTCGTGCTCGACGTGCGCCGCAAGATTTTTGCCCGTTGCCGCGAACTTGGCATCCCGGCCATCACGGCCGCGCCGGCTGGCATGGGGGTCGCCTATCTCGTCTTCACCCGCAATGGAATGAGTTTTGAAGATTATTTTGCCATGCGCGATTTGCCGAAGGCAAAGCAGCTTGTGCGTTTCATGCTTGGCCTGGTGCCAGCAGGTTTACATCGTTCTTACCTGCTCGATAAGACCCGGTTCGACATCGAGGCCGAGCGCGCGCCGTCCACGGGGCTGGCTTGCGATCTTTGCGCGGGCGTTGTGGCCACGCAAGTGTTGAAGCTCGTGCTGCAACGCGGCCCCATTAAGCCGGCGCCGCACTACCATCATTTCGATGCCTATGCCAATAGATGGAAAGAGGGGCGGTTACCGCGGGGCAACCGGGGGCTCCTTCAACGCCTCAAGATGGTAATTGCCATGCATCAATTAAGCAATCACGCGCCGCGCCAAGAACATGCTTAGCCTTGCAACCTCCGGGTGCGGCGCGCCCCTCAAGCCTTGCGGCATTGAAAAGATCCTTGAACACGCCCGCTGGGCGCCAAGCGGCGACAACGTGCAGCCCTGGCGCTTCGAAATCATCGGCGATTCGACCTTTATCGTTCATCTCACGAATGAAAATAGTACATTCGATTACGATATAGGTGTTGGAACATTGATGTCCGCCGGCGCGCTGCTCGAGTTCATCCGGCTCGCCGCCAGCCAACTGGGCCGCAACTTTGCTTGGTCCATCGCCAGCAGCGATTTTCATACCCATCGCATCGAAGTGCAAGTTGCGCCAGATGCCGCGATCACACCCGATCCGCTGGCCCATCAGCTTGAGCTGCGTTCTGTGGATCGCAATTTGTATCGCAGGACGCCGCTCGCGCCGGCTCGGAAAGCTGCGCTAACCGCGGCTCTTGGAGAGGCGTTTGGCATTATTTGGTACGAGACGGCGGCTGAACGGGCCATGCAAGCCAAGAACAATGCGCTTGCTACCGATATTCGCATGTCCATTCCCGAAACGTTCGCCATGCATCGATCAATCCTCGACTGGCAGCACAGATTCAGCCCGGATAAAATTCCGGCCGCGGCGGCGGGGGTGAGCTGGCCGACGGCAATTTTAATGCGTTGGCTGTTGAAAAGCTGGGCGCGGGTTAAGTTTGTAAACACCTACATGGGCGGCCTTCAAATCGCCAAGCTCGAAATGGGCGTACTGCCCAGTCTGTTTTGTGGTGCCCATTTCCTCATCTACTATAAATCGAAACCCGCCATGTTCGCTGCCGAGGATTACTTGCACTTTGGACAGGTGCTTCAGCGCTTTTGGCTAACGGCCACAGCCGAAGGCCTCGTCATGCAGCCAAGTTATGCCACGGTGCTGTTTGCGTTGTTTGGCGAGCGCAAAACGGTATTTTCCAGCGATGGGCGCGCGCTGGCAAAGGCTGAGCGTTTGGCGCAGGCGTTACGCGAACAAACCGGCATGACACCTTCGCGGATTGCCTTCATGGGCCGCCTGGGGCTGTCGCGATCACGCAGAATAACCAGCCGCTCGGTTCGCCTGCCGCTTGAACAACTAATGCGCGCAGCGCCGGACTTACGCTAACACGGGGGCATGCATCGATCTGCTTGGCCGCAAGAGCCTTCTGAAACTGGTCGCCGATCATGGTGAGAGTATAGTTCGCGGGATCGCTGAACCTAAATCCGGCGGTTGAAACCATCCGGATGCGAAAACACGCGGTAAAATCATGCTTCAGCTCTCGCTGGGCTGTCACCCCGAGGGTGAAGGCGGCGGCTCACGGGCCGTGACCGTCATTCCCGCGAAAGCGGGAATCCATGTCCGCAAAAAGCACAGGCATTGCATAGTCTTACCGTGGGTTCCCGCCTGCGCGGGAACGAGTGCGTCCGCGAGGACGCTTTGTCAGCGGGGTGTAAGTCCCCGCCGCAGGCGGTCACAGCCTGCGAAGTTGAAAGTAACTGCGTCGCAGCGATGCGGGGTGGAGAGCAACTGGAAGCGAAAGGGCAGCCTGTAGCAAAACGAACCCGATTCGGCGGCACTGCGTGGCGAGCCTGCTCGTTCAAGGCGAAGCCCGGAACAAGCCGGACACGCTGAGGTGACTGACAAAGCGATGTCCGGGCGTAGGACGTGGTTGGGGATGGGATGTCCTGAAGGCAAGGCGGAGTAAGCGGAGAGATTCCATCCGTCGAGCTATGGTTTCAGGCCGGGGCGGTCCTGCAAGGATGCCCTGCGCGAGGTGGCCGCTTTGATCGAGGAAGGTCATCGCTATGCGGTGGACGCCGATCTGAAGGGCTATTTCGACAGCATCCCGCATGAGCGGCTGATGGAGAGGGTTAGGGCGCGTATCGGCGATGGCCGGGTGCTCGATCTTATCGAAGGCTGGCTCAAGCAGGACATCATGGACGGGTTGGAGCAATGGACGCCAACGGAGGGTACACCGCAGGGCGGTGTCATCAGCCCGCTGCTGGCGAACATCTACCTGCACCCGCTCGATGAGTTCATGGCCAGCCATGGTTACAAGATGGTGCGTTACGCGGATGACTTCGTGGTCCTCTGCCAAAGCCGGGAAGAAGCCGAAGCCGCCCTTGCGCTCATTCGCGTCTGGGTGGCGGAGAACGGCCTCAGCTGCCGCGCGACAATCAACATGAGAACGCAGCGTCAATCAGGATGAGAATGCCGCTGGTGGTGTGACGCAGGGAGGGCGTAGCCCGACCGGAGGCACATCCCCAGCGGCGCCTTTTTTCGAACCCGTCTGGCGGTCGAGCAGGACGGCGTCAAGCTGCTGATTCGTCTCAATCTCCGAGGGATCAGCGCTTGCCCGGCCTCCACATCACCGACCACCAGATGAGGCTGTATATGAGTTATCGACAAAGCCACGGCGCAGGCATTGCTGCCGCCAAAGCCGGTTTCAGCACAGCGAGCGGCTACCGGATCGAGAACGATCCGCGCTTGCCATCCCAGAAGAAGATACCGCGCGGGCGCCGCCGGCCCGATCCGCTCGCGGAGATTTGGGACGGCGAGGTCCTGCCGATCTTGAAAGCAACGCCGGGCATCCGGGCGATTGCGGTATTCGACGAGATCCGGCGGCGCCATCCGGGCTTGAATCCCAATGTCCGGCGCACGCTGGAACGGCGCATGCGAACTTGGCGCGCCGTCGCTGGGCCAGAGCAGGATATTATCTTCCGCCAGGAGCACGAACCCGGCCGTCTCGGTCTATCCGACTTCACGGACACCAGAGAACTTGGCATCACGATCTCTGGTATCCTACTCGATCATCGGCTCTATCACTTCCGCCTGGCGTTTTCGGGCTTCGAGCATGCCCACGTGGTTCTTGGCGGCGAGAGCTTCGTGGCGCTGGCCGAGGGCTTGCAAAACGCGCTTTGGGCGCTGGGCGGAGTGCCGCTGCAGCATCGCAGCGACAGCCTATCGGCGGCGTACCGTAATTTGGACAAGGCAGCCCAGGAGGACCTGACCAAGCGCTACGAGGACCTCATGCGGCATTACGGGATAACGCCAACGCGCAACAATCCCGGCGTGGCGCATGAGAACGGCTCCATCGAGAGCCCCCATGGTCATTTGAAGAGGGCGCTGGAGGACGCGTTGCTGCTGCGCGGTTCGCCTGACTTCGACGATCTCGATGCCTATCGCCGTTTCATCGATGAGATCGTTGGGCGGCGCAACGCCCATAACCGCAAGCGGATCGAAGTGGAGCGGCCGGGTCTCGCACCGCTGCCGAAGCGGCGCACCGCCGATTACGAGGAGAAGATCGTCACGGTCACGTCGAGCGGCGGCTTCATTCTGCGCCGGGTCTTCTACACCGCGCCGTCGCGGCTGATCGGTCATCGCCTGCGCGTGCGGGTCTATGACGACCGGCTCGAGTGCTTTCTCGGCTCAACGCCGATGATGACGCTCAGACGCGGGCGGCCGGTCTCCGGCAACAAAGGCGGTCACGTCGTCGATTACCGCCACGTGATCCATGCGCTGCGGAAAAAGCCGATGGCGCTCAACAACCTCGTCTACCGGGACCAGCTGTTCCCGCGCGACGCGTATCGAAAAGCCTTCGAGGCATTGCGCGCCAGCGACGGCGAGAAGCGCGCGTGTAAGGTGACGGTCGAACTGCTTGCGCTGGCGCACGATCGCGGCTGCGAGGCGGAACTGGCGCAGGTCATCGAGGCCGCGCTTCATTCCGGCCAAGCGCTGGACCTCGCGATATTGCGTGAACGCTTCGGTCCATCCCCGGCATCGGCGCCGGCGGTCACGGTGACCCTCGCGCCGCTCCACGCTTACGACGAACTTGCTCCGGTTCGCGCCGCCGGGCCAGCCTTCAGCCTGGAGGCAGCGGCATGACAACCTCAAACACGATAGATGCCGCCCGGCTCGAACTGCTGCTGACCGAGCTGCGCCTGCCGGGCATCAAGCTTATGTGGGCCAAGCTCGCCGCCCAATCCGACAAGGAGGGCTGGCCGGCTGCGCGCTTCCTTGCCGCACTCGCCGAGCATGAACTCGCGGATCGCGGCCGCCGGCGCATTGAACGCCACATGGCCGAGGCACGGCTGCCCGCGGGAAAAACCCTTGCGGCGTTCGACTTCGAATCCGTGCCGATGGTCTCAAAGGCTCAGGTGACGGCGCTCGCGTCGGGGGACGCCTGGCTCGGCAAGGGCGCCAACATCCTGTTGTTCGGACCGCCCGGCGTAGGCAAAAGCCATCTCTCGGCGGCGCTCGGTCTTGCTCTCGTCGAAAATGGCTGGCGGGTGCTGTTCGCCCGCACCACCGATCTTGTCCAACGGCTTCAGGTCGCGCGGCGCGAACTGGCGCTGGAAAGCGCCATCGCCAAACTCGACCGCTACGATCTGCTTATCCTCGACGACATCGCCTACGTCACCAAGGATCAGGCCGAGACAAGCGTGCTGTTCGAGCTGATCGCCGCGCGATATGAGCGGCGATCCATGCTGATAACGGCCAACCAGCCGTTCGGCGAGTGGGGCAAAATCTTCCCCGATCAGGCCATGACGCTCGCCGCCATCGACCGGCTCGTGCATCACGCCACGATCCTGGAAATGAATGTCGAAAGCTACCGGCGCCGCGAAGCCCTCGAGCGAAAGCGTGGACGCGGACGGCCAGCCGCCCACGCGACAATCAAGAAAACCGAAACAGATGATGGCTGATTGACGCTCCCCGTCAATCAAAGCGCTTGCCAAGATCGCGCCCAGCGACAATCATCATGCCGCTCGGCTGCCTCGTCTCATCCTGATTGACGCGCCGTTCTCACCCAGATTGTCGCGCTATACTCAGCCTTCATCCGGATAAGACCCATATCGGGAACTGCTGGAAAAAGGGCGAGGGCTTCAACTTCCTGGGTTACAGCTTCGAGGGCAAGCGGCGGCATGTCCGTAAGAAGAGCCTGGACCGGCTTAAGGATAAAATCCGGCAAAAGACGAAGCGGACGCGGGGCGAGAGCCTCGAACAAGTCATCGCCAGTCTGAACCCGGTTTTGCGCGGCTGGTTCGAGTACTTCAAGCACGCCCATCACCATGTCTTCAAACGGTTGGACGGATTGGTCCGGAGACGGTTGCGCGCCTTCTTGCGCAAACAGGAAAAGCGTCCCGGCTTCGGCCGCTGTCTGGCCGATCAGATGCGTTGGACCAACGCTTTCTTCGCGGAAGCGGGGCTGTTCGCACTTCACACAGCCTGGCAGGAAGCGAGATGCCCCCGATGAGGAAACCACCAACTGGAGAGCCGTGTGCGGGAAAACCGCACGCACGGTTCGGAGGGAGGGGCGGCGAAACCGTCCCTACCCCTATCGCCGCTGCAGGCTGCCGGCGCTTGGAGCGCGATAGATCCCAACCGCCGTTTCTAGGCTGAAGGTTTTTCGTCGTGTCTGGAGCGCTTGAGACACAAGATTTTCCTTTCAGCACCCTCTTGCCGTCGCCGTCGCCTCAAAGCTTTCCATCTTAGCGTGGCCGGCCGAAATCCCGTTGCTCACTGTTCCGGCGATGACGCCCGCGCATTTCGGTGCGGGGCTGTCTTAACGCCCCGTAAAACCCGTAAGCCAGCTTGGCATGGTTAATGCGGCCATGGTAAACGCCGGATCTTCATATTTTTCGCCCGCCACTTTTTGCGAATCTTTTGCCGTTTCCGGTCGAATTCCACGGTTCCAGAATCCGTTTAAATATATTTGCAACTCGCGGATTAACCACAAAACGCCCGGCCGGGCCGCTGCGGGGGCCTGACGGCCCGGAAAAATAATCTAAACATATCAGTGCGTTGCCGGCCGCCTGGCGGGAATTAAATTCCCAGAAAGGTGCAATGCCCTACAATGGCGCCGTAACGAAAAACCCACGATGGAGGGCCGCCACGGCGTTTTTAGCCTTAACAGTTCGTTTCCAGCCGGGCAGCAGAGGGCGCTCTCACGCCCGCTCAGGGTTGGCGATGACAGCGGCCTTGAGCATGGCGACGCGCTCGCGGCCCAGCTGCCGTATCAGGCCGGCCTCCTCCATTGGAGGCGTGGAGCGAGCGCCTGCCGCATCCAAAAGCTTTGCGGGGATTAGCAGCCCATCGCAGCAATTGGGAAGCCCGAAGACGCGGGCGCGGATCGCGGCGAAGGCTTCGCGCAGCCTGGGCCGAAGCCCCCGTCCGGCGAGGCGAAGACGGAAGGCAGCGGCGCCGGTTTCGCCCTTGGCGATGAAGGCCCACGCTTCTTCCTCCCAGCCTGCTTCCATCGAGGAGCTGGCCTTGAGAAAGAGGAGCCACGGCTTGCGCGCGGCCTGGGCGCCGGCCAGTAGCTGCTGGCCGCGGCCGGCCTGGATCACGGTCGCGCCCGCGGCGTCGGCGATTTTAAGCGTGGCGTCGGTCGAGCCGCGGTCGGCCAGGATAACCTCGCTGACCACGCCGTCGATGGTGGCGTTGAGCAGCGACCGGAACGCGGCGGGCAGGGTGGCGGCAGCGTTATGGGTGGGGATAACGACCGAGATCATGGCGAACCTGCGCGTGGAAAGCCGTAAAATGTTCTTTAAATGTTCTCACGCTGGCGCTATCTTAACGCCATGGCGTGGAAAGAAGCAAGGCGAGCGGGCGAGGCGGAGCAGGTTGACGCAGACCGCAGGCGCGGCCGGGGTGCTGTGTCCAATGCGACCGGGCGTTTCGAGCCGGAGCGGCGGGAGCGTTTCGACGATGGCTGGGAGAGCCTCGGAGAGTTGGAGCCGTTCAAGACGGAGGTCCGCGATGAGGTAGTCAAATCCATCGTTGCCACCAATTGCTCGCCGGATCTCGGCTTCGACCGCTCGCTCAATCCCTATCGCGGCTGCGAGCACGGCTGCATCTACTGCTATGCAAGGCCCAGCCACGCTTACTGGGGCTATTCGGCCGGGCTCGATTTCGAGACGAAGCTCACCGCCAAGGTCAACGCCGCGGAGGTGCTGGAAAAGGAGCTGTCGCGGCCTGGATATTCGCCGGCCACTCTGGTGCTTGGCGCCAACACCGACGCTTATCAGCCGGTCGAGCGCGAGCGGCGGATAACGCGCGGCGTGCTGGATGTTCTGGACCGCTTCGGCCACCCGGTGGCGATTGTGACCAAGTCGGCCCTGGTGGTTCGCGACATCGACATCCTCTCCCGGCTTGCGGCCCGGGGCCTGGTCAAAGTGACGTTGTCGGTGACGACGCTCGACCGCGGGCTTGCCCGCAAAATGGAGCCTCGCGCGTCCACCCCCGATAAGCGGATCGAGGCAATCCGCCAGCTTTCGGCGGCGGGCGTGCCGGTGGCGGTGCTGACGGCGCCGCTGATCCCGGCGATCAACGATCACGAGCTTGAACGCATCCTGGCGGCATGCGCCAGAGCGGGAGCGAGCGAGGCGGGCTATGTGCTGCTGCGCTTACCTCTTGAAATCGCTGGGCTCTTCCAGGAATGGCTTGACTCCGGATTCCCCGATCGCGCGAGCCGGGTCATGTCGCTCGTGCGCGGGGCGCGGGGCGGGAAGGACTATGTTTCGCGGTTCGGCGAGCGGCAGACCGGGACCGGGCCATACGCGGATCAAATCGCGGCACGCTTCCAGGTGGCGCTGAAGCGTACCGGCCTGAACCTGCGGCATTTGACCTTGCGAACGGACCTGTTCCGGCCGCCGGGCGGGGTGCAGCTGAACCTATTTTGATATGTAGCTTGCGGCCTTGGGTTGAAGAAAACTGTAGGTTTCGCTTTTCCGCGCTTGATCGGCGCAGCTTGGCGGATAACAAAGCAGGCATGCGGCCTGCTTCCAAATCTTCACAGCCGACTCGGCGCCCCGATCTTGCGCTTCAGCGCAAGTATGGCGGGCTTATCGCGGGCGTCGACGAGGCGGGCCGGGGGCCATGGGCAGGGCCTGTGGTTGCCGCGGCCGTAGTCTTTGTGGGTAAGCCGCCGGCTGGCATCAACGATTCCAAACAGCTAAGCGCCGAGGCCCGGGAAGCTCTGTTCCCCAAAATCCTGGCAGCCGGGCATGCCGGAATTGGCATCGTTGACGTGGCAACGATAGACGGTCTCAACATTTATCACGCCACGCACGCCGCGATGTGCGAGGCCGTCAAGAAGCTTGCCTGCGTGCCATCGGCGGTGCTGGTTGATGGAAACCGGTATCCAAAATTCGACATGCCGGCCGAGGCGCTGGTTGGCGGCGACGCGCTCTCGATTTCCATCGCCGCGGCTTCGATCATCGCCAAGGTGACGCGCGACCGGATCATGCGCGAGCTTGCATTGGGCTTCCCTGTGTACGGCTGGGAGCGCAACAAGGGCTACGGTACGCGGGAGCACGCCGAAGCACTCCGGCTGCACGGCACCACCCGCCACCACCGGCGCAGTTTCCGGCCCGTATGGGAGCAGGCAATGCTGGAGGGCGCGGAAAACGCGGCGCGATAGGGGCTGGCGAAAAGTGTGCTTTTTATTCTCAATTCTGCCTCTATGTTAAGGGCCTGTAGCCAGAGATGTACATCCACTTATTTAACCGCTTTAGCCTGGAACCGTTATGCGTAAGCTTTTCGCCTGGACACTGACCTGGGGCGCTGTTGCCGGCCTTTTATGTCAGGCCCCCCGGATAGCCTTCGCCCAGCAGGTGCCGGTTGTCACCATCGACGAATGCCGGGCCCTGAGCGACGCCGATGTGCGCGACCGCATCCGGGAGCTTGCCTCCACCAGCCTCAAGACCGAGCTTACCGCCATCGATTATGCGGCCCTGGTCGATAAATATTGGACCAAGGCCGATGTGAGCGCGCGGATCGACCGCGAGGTGGATGCAGCCGTCGCGGCAGTCCGGGCCGATTTCGAGCTGGTTCGACCGTGCCTATTCCACGGTGAGCAAGACGTCGGCGGGCCGCTACGCAGCGGCCATCGCGGACAAGACCTATAATTCGGAAGGGTTCAAGGCCGCGCTCGACGAACTCGCCACGGGCGTCGCCAAGGATGCGGGCGCGCGGATCGAAGCGGCAACCGCGAAGGTTTCCAATCCGATCGTCGCTTGCGTTCAAACGGCGCTGCAATCCCGGTACGGCGGTGCTGTCGCGCAAGTTTTTGCCCAGGAGAGCCAGAAAAACCTGGAGGCAAAGGCGGAGCAGCCCGCCATCAAAATAGGAACCACCGACCTCGTTCTGAACAACGCCGCGTCGATCTCAGGGATTGTGCTCATCGTCACGCGCAACGTCATAGCGTCGCTGGTCGAAAGCATCGGCAGCCGCATTGCGGGGGTTGTGGCGAGCCGGATCGTCTCGTCCGTGGCGGGGCTGATCGGGCTGGCCCTGATTGCGAAAGATATTTACGAGGCAGGGGAGGGCGTATTTCCGATTGTTTCCGACCGCATGAAAGCCGATGAGACGAAGGCAGTCATCAAGGACGAGATCGGCAAGACGATCCAGGCCGATATTACGCAGCAAGTTGGAAACATCGCGCAGGAAACCGCTGACCGGATTTATTCGGTTTGGCTTGACTTCAAGCAGAAATACAAACTTTTGCTGTCGCTTAGCGAGAAGAACCCGGCCTTCGCGGATGTGTTGAAGGATACACGCCTGGATCAGCTGAGCAAACTTGGCCAGATCGTCGAAATACTCTATGGCAGCGAGGGCGAGAACCGCATCTTCGTGCGCGCCGCCGATGGATCGCTGAGCAAGGCCCTCCTCGATCTGGGCGACGCCGGGCTAGCCATCGCGGCGGACCGGAAATCCATCAGCGATGGGCTGCGTTTGGACCGCCGTCGCCGGCCAGGACTTGCCTCGCGTGGTTGACACGGGCATCTATCGCTGGCTCTCGCCCGATGGCCTAAGCCATGAGACGCTTGAAAAGCTGCTGGCGGTAAACGACAGGATCGCGCTCGCCCGCATTGCCAATCTCACACCGGAGGAGCGCGATTTCATTTTGAGCCTGCCTGGCGGCCAGATGCGCGACTTCGCCCGCAGGCTGAGCGACCCGCAACTCGCAGCCTTCGCCGATTATGAGCGCCGCCTGGAGCCTGGCGCGGCTAGGGTGCTGCTGCGCGCCGTTACCGAAACGCCCAGCGTCATGCAGGAGCTGTCCGGCGAAGGCTTGCAGCGCGCGATCTTCAACAGCCGCGATCAGCTCGCCGCGTTGAACATGGTCCTCCGCGCCGACGCGAGCCTGTTCAGCTATGGCCGCATCGTGAAGGACGCGGAGCTTGTGCGCAACGGCGATGTCGGCTATCGCGTGTTCTGGGAGCGCTATTGGCCCTCGATTGCGCTCGCGGGCTTCCTGGCGCTTTTGCTGTTGTCCTGGCTGCGCAGGCTGCTTTTTGGTTGGTCGCGAGCCGCTGGTCGCGAGGCGTGAGAAGTAGCCTGCGGAGGGGGCCATGCAGATTTACACGGTGGAAAGCCTTTCGGGGCGCCGTATCAAGGAAGGCGAATTGATTTACGCGAACGCGGTTCTGGCCGCGAACTTGCTGCGGGACGTGCGCGAGGCGATCCAGAATGCAATCGGCGGCAAGTTGCGGCGCTACGAAGGGGTGCTCGACCGGGTTACGGCGCAGGCCATCGAGGCGCTCAAGGAAAAGGCGGCGGCGGCGGGCTACGATGGCGTGATCGCTGTGCGCATTTCAAGCCCCTACATGGTCGCGGGCAGCGCATCCATTACGGTTTACGGGACGGGCTTCAACTTCATCGCGGATGAATAGCGGCCCGCTCAATTCGGCACCTGCAAGGGGGACATCATGAAACTTGGAAAAGATATCGCCGCCATCGTCACCGGCGGGGCCTCGGGCCTTGGCGCCGCCACCGCCGCCGAACTCGCGCAGGCCGGCTGCAAGGTCGCGATTTTCGACGTGAATCGCGAGGCGGGCGAGGCGCATGCCGCAAAGATTGGCGGGATCTTCTGCTATTGCGATGTAACGAGCGAGGTGGGCGTTGCGAGCGCGTTCGAAGCGGCGCGCGCGGCAAACGGGCCGGAGCGCATTCTGGTGAATTGCGCCGGGATCGCCATCGCGCAGAAGACGATCAGCCGCGACAAGGCGACAGGCGCCGTTCTGGCGCACAGCCTGAGTGCATTCGAAAAGGTGATCGCGGTCAATCTCGTGGGCACGTTCCGCATGATCGCCACCGCCGCATCCTCGATGGTGATGCTCGATCCGCTCAACCCAGACGGTGAGCGCGGCCTGATCGTTTGCACCGCCTCTGTCGCCGCGGTGGAGGGCCAGATCGGACAAGCCGCGTATTCCGCTTCGAAAGGCGGCGTGGCGGGCATGGCCCTGCCCATCGCGCGCGACCTCGCCCGCGACGGCGTTCGCGTCAACACCATCCTCCCAGGGCTCTTCAAAACGCCCATGGTCGCGGGCCTGCCCGAAGAGGCTATGCGCACGCTCGCGGCCACGGTGCCCTTCCCATCGCGGCTGGGCGAGCCCGCGGAATACGCTGCCTTGGTGCGCCACATCTGCGAGAACGGCATGCTGAACGGCGCGCAAATCCGCCTCGATGGCGCGCTGCGCATGGCGCCCCGCTAAGGCAGGGGCGCATGGCCAGACAAACGGAGGCGATTTGCCTCCGTTTAACACTGTTACACCGTGTGTCTGCTCGGCTCGCGACGCTCTTCGTCTTTGTGTCAATTCGGCGTGCGTGTTTTTATGAGTTCACCGGACCAGGCGGCCACGCTGGCTTGTTTGGGTTAATTCGCGAGTTGCGAATATATTTAAACGGATTCTGGAATTGTAGAATTCGACTAGAAACGCGCAAAGATTCCCAAGTAGTGGCGGGTAGAGAATAGCGAGGCTGCGCGTCAACCGTGCTGCCGCTGTAACGCGGATTAAATACTTGTTTATAAAAGATGATGCTCCATAGAACCAGGCGGGATAGCCTAGCGCCGGCCGTTTGGGCGCGGAAGGGGGGTATCTGTAAAAGCAAGTAATATCAATATGTTAAAAAAGTATTAAAAATCAATAGCTTAAACAGCAACAAAACCGTCATTTGTTGAAGTATTGCTGCAAGCAACTGGCGGCACTGCAAAATTCGAATAACACGGCGCCTGCAACGAAGCGTGGACAAAACCTTTTTTTATGGTAGATTGTGCTAAAGTTTTAGTCAGTATGTGCTGTCCGAGTGACTGTGCATTGTGTAGAGGGAAACTTGCTATGCGCATCGGATTGAAATCTTGTAGTCTGAGCATTCTACCTTGGGATGGGGTATAGAGAAAAATACGCCCAGAGGTTTTGCTCTGCTTCTACCTAAGTGGAAACTTCCGGGTATAGAGATATAAAGAGGTTATCTTAAGAACAGGTGGCAATTATCAAGGCTGTTTCGCAAGAAAGCTTCGAACAAATCGCGCGATTCCGGCGGAAACTCGTGGTGGGCCGTTTAGAACCGCGCCTGCGGAAGGCGGATCGCCTAGTCCAAGGTAATTCCCCGAATTACCAATTTTCGAAAAAAAACCGAATATTCCCGTAGCTGCTGCGCATTCGCAGGAGTAGCGCCGCTGTTTGGAGACAGACTGTGAAAGAACTTCGTGTATTCGTGCGTCAGCCATTCACAGAGTTGGGTAATAGTGAGAAGGAGGTAGTCCAGGGGGTTCTGGATGTCCTGCGCAGAATGGATGGAAAACCGTACAAACTGGTAACGCCAACCGGTTTTGAAGCGCAGAGCGAGTCGACCTTTCGAAAGGCATACGAGCGCACCTTCGGTAAGGCATTCACGCCGCAAAATTTCCGGGCGACGCGTCTGGAAAACCTGCGAAACGCGGACGCAATGATCGTCATCCGGACGGGGCTCAGCGAGAGCGGATCGTTTGAGGTCGCGTACAACATTTTCGGCGGACGCAGCGTGCCCATCCTGTTCGCTGTCTGGGAGAAGGCGCCCATCAAAACGACTCTCTTGCGAGAATTGCAGGAGATCGCCGATGCCACCTACGTAACGTTCCAGTCTCCCGAGGAGCTCGAAGCGCCGCTACGCGAATTCCTGGTCCGGGCCCGCCGCAGGCGGAGCATGTTGCGCTGGTTTAGAGGAGCGGAGAAGAAAAGCAATGGCCGAGCTTCCGTTCCGCCAGCGAAGACGGCGGAGCAGGCACAAGTTCCGGCAATCAACGGGGCCGATCGCCCGCCTGAAGCCGCCAGCCAGATCTGGGCTCATTCGAACGGCCAGGGCGGCGTGGAGGAAACGAAGCCGCAAGCAGAGCATCCCGCTGGGGGTGAGCGTCCGCCGGCGGCGCCAAGCGCCCGGAATGCGGTGCTGGCGGGGCATGGCGGGGAGGTCACGGCACTGTGCGTGCTGCCCGATGGCCGCCTCGCGTCGGCCTCCCGTGACAATACCGTCCGCTTGTGGGACCTTGCCAGCGGACGGGAGGTTGCGCGGTTTCAGGGGCACGGCGCTCCGGTCAACGGCTTGAGCGTGCTGTCCGATGGCCGCCTTGCCTCAGCCTCCGACGACAACACGATCCGCCTGTGGGATACGGTCAGCTGCGCCGAAACTGGCTGCCTTCCGGCACATAGCGGCGGAGTTTGGTCGCTAAGCGCGCTGCCAGCCGGCCGCCTCGCGTCGGTGTCCGGCGATAACGGTTTGCAGCTGTGGGATGTGGCCGCGGGCAGCGAGGCAACCCCGCTCGAAGGCCGCGGACGCTGGGTGACCTCGTGGTGCCTGCTGCCTGGAGGCCGTTTAGCCTGTGCCTCTGGCAACCATTTAAGCAATAATGGCGCCATCTGCGTGTGGGATCTCGCCACCGGCGCCAGGATCGCGAAGCTCGATGGCCACAAGGGCTTGGTGCGAGCCCTATGTCCGCTGCCCAATGGCTGGCTGGCATCGGGTTCCGATAGGCGTACCATTCGTTTGTGGGACCTTACCACAAGCACCGAGACTGCCCGCCTTGACGGTCACGGCGGCGGAATCAATGCGCTCTGCATGCTGCCCAATGGATGGCTCGCCTCCGGCTCCGACGACAACACCGTGCGGCTGTGGGACTTAAGACGCGGAGCTCAGGCCACGCGGCTGGATGGTCACACGGGCTGGATCACGGTCCTTTGCGCGCTGCCTAGCGGGCTTCTCGCGTCAGCTTCAGCCGACGGCACCGTGCGGTTGTGGGAGCCGGGCAGCGGCGCCGAGGCCGGCCGCTTCGAGGGGCACGGCGGGGGGATCACGGCGCTTTGCCCGCTGCCCGATGGCCGCCTCGCCTCCGCCTCCTTGGACCGCACAGTCCGGGTGTGGGACACGGCCCCGGCGGGCGCCCAATCCGTGATGGTTGTCTCCGTGGTTCCAGCAAGCCGCGGCAAACCGTTGCATTACCGTGAATAGGGGCGATGAGCTGGGCAGAAGCCCTCCGGCGGCTGGATTCAGTGCCGCGGCGCCTGGGGTAGACACGGCGCCGCTTGCTGCGTTGCGGTGAGGGTTACCCGAGCGGGTGCCCGTCGCCGCGCGGCAGCGAACGCAGCAGCTGGCGCGCGTAGTAATGGAATGTCGCCTGCGAGCGCTTCTCCTGGAGAATCCAGTCGTGTGCCGCCCTGCCGAGTTCTGGCTCGATGGGTTTGATCTCGCCCGCGCTTTCGGCAACGATTTGCAGTTGGGCGGCGCGTTCGAACATCACCGCGACCGCGCAAGCTTCCTCAACCGTGCGGCCGGTCACGAGCAGGCCGTGATGCGAGAGCAGCACCGCGCGCTTGTTGCCGAGCGTTTCCGAAATCACCTTGCCCTCTTCGTTGCCGACGGGAATGCCGGTCCAAATCGGGAGGAAAGCGACATCGTCATAAAGGACGCAGACGTCCATGTAGGCGATCTTCAGCGGGCGCTCCAGCATGGCCAGGGCCACCGTATGCACCGGGTGCGTGTGGATGATGCAGTTTACGTCGGGGCGTGACCGGTAGACCCAGGTGTGGAAGCGGTTGGCCGGGTTCACCATGCCGTCGCCTTCGAGGACATTCAGGTCCTCGTCCACCTTCAAAAGATTTGAAGAGGTGATCTCGTCGAAGCCGAGGCCCAGTTGCTGCGTGTAGAAGGTGCCTTCTTTTTCGCCGCGCCCGGAAATCTGCCCGGCCAGGCCAGATTCGTGGCCCTTGCTGTGCAGGATACGGCAGGTGAGGGCGAGTTTCTGGCGCACCGTCCATGCCGGCATGGAGAGATGCTGCAGCATTCTCTTCTTGGCAATGTCGATCAGTTCGGGCTTCGTCAATGTTAGCGTTTCACTCACGGGTTGCTCCGCTTAAAAACTGGGGTGGAATTGGGTAAAGGGACAACGTGCAATGCCGAACCCGGTTGAATGCTTCAGCTCCGGCGGGTGTCATCCCGTGCGCGGCTGGCAGCATGAAATGCTGCCGCGCGGACACGGGATCGCCAAGGGCGCTGGTGTCCGTAAAGATCCCGGATAATCCCTGCGGCGTTTCCGGGATGACGGTTACGAACTATTCAACCGGATTTGGCGTAAGGCTTCACGCGGCGTCCCCAGGTTCAGGCGTTAGGATTGGTACGCTTCAGTTTTGTGCGGATATGTCAGCCAACGGCGGAAAGGGGCTTCGCGGCTTCCTCGACGGAGGTAAAGAAGTCGAGCCGGGCGTCCACGAGATCGTTGCCCGCGGCCACCATGTGGGCGATTGCCTCGGGGTTTTGCGTTGCGATGGCGTCCATGATCTCGCCGAGCGTGTTGGCGTGATCGTCGTCAACCGTCATATGGAGCGTGAAGAACCCGAGCCGCTCTTCCTTGACGCCGCAATGTACGAAACCCTTGACGATGTCGGCATAGAAGTAAGGCACCAGGGCCTCGGCGCCGAGGCAAAGTGCGCCGGTTCCGAACGCCGGGTTTTCGTTGCGGCAATGGCGTAACATTGTGGTGATCAACTTCACCGTTCCGTTCAAGGGCACCGCGCCCTTCAGGGTAAGGCCGAAGTCGTTTTCCAGCATCTCGTCGTAGATGACCGCATGCGGTTTGGTTCCGCTGAACCCGGTCTCATCGAAGAGATTCTGCGCCAGCGGCCGTATTTCAGCGTTGCTTGGCAAATTCGACATTGCCGCGCAAAGGTATTTCGTGAAATTCGTGGCGTATAGCCCCTGCTGGACCAAAAATATCTTCAACTCGTCAAGCGAAACCTGTCCGTCGCGGCAGCGGCGCAGAAAGCTATGCGATCTCAATTTTTCCACGAGCGCATCTCGTGCGGACTCTATTTGCTTGAGACGGAATTCCATACTCACCCTCCGGTTGTATGCAGTAATTACGATGAACTACGCTAGAAAATTAACCAAGAATCTTTGCAAAGATCATGGCATTCCGGCCCAGTTGCGCCATTTTTGAAAAAAATTTTAGCAATTTAGCCGAAAGCGGGCGCGATTACAACTAGAGGCCGGTAGATGGGTTGGTTTACCATTCATGTCTTTAGCCGGTAGCCAGTCTTGAAGATACGCCAGACAAGAGCGGCGCAGATCGCCAGGAACACGGCCGTCATGCCGAGGCTCACGCTCACGCTGACATCGGCGATGCTGTAGAAGCTCCAGCGGAAGCCGCTGATGAGGTAAACGACAGGGTTGAACAGCGTCACCTTTTGCCAGAACAGCGGCAGCACATGGATTGAGTAGAAGCTGCCGCCCAGAAAGGTCAGCGGCGTGATGACGAGCAGCGGGATCGCCTGCAGCTTTTCGAAATTGTCGGCCCAGATGCCGATCAGGAAGCCGAACAGGCTGAAGGTCACGGCGGTCAGCACAAGGAACAGCATCATCCAGGCAGGATGCGCGATCTGGATGGGCACGAAGAAGCCGGCGGTCGCCAGAATGATGAGGCCGAGGATAACCGACTTCGTGGCCGCCGCGCCGACATAGCCGAGCACGATCTCCGAGGGAGGAGACCGGCGCCGACAGGATCTCGTAAATCGTGCCGGTGAAACGCGGGAAATAGATGCCGAAGGATGCGTTTGCGATGCTGTTGGTAAGCAGCGTCAGCATGATGAGCCCCGGCACGATGAAGGCGCCGTAGCTCACGCCGTCGATGCTGGTGATGCGCGACCCGATGGCCGAGCCGAACACTACGAAATAGAGCGAGGTGGAGATGACCGGCGACACGACGCTTTGCATAAGCGTGCGCCGCCAGCGTGCCATCTCGAATTGGTAGATTGCCCAAACGCCGCGCCAGTTCATTTTTGAGTTCCTAGTGTTCGCATCATTATACGAGCGGCATCTCCCCTCACCCTGTCCCTCTCCCCATGGGAGAGGGAACGCCCTCTCAACGGCCGCGACCTGCCCCCTCTCCCATGGGGAGACGGGGGGTGAGGGGCGTTACCGCCGTGCTACCGGCATGACCCAAGTCGTTCACTTTCTGGCTCACCAGGCCGACGAAGATATCCTCAAGCGAGCTTTGCCGCGTGCTCAGATCCTTGAAGCGGATGCCCGCCACGCTGAGATCGTTCAACAGCGACGTGATACCGGTGCGCTCGCTCTGGCTGTCGTAGGTATAAACGAGTTGATGCCCATCGGCGGCTAGCGTCAGCTGGTGGCCGTTAAGCCTTACGGGGATCGCGTCGAGCCGCTTTTGCAGGTCGAGCGTGAGCTGCTTGCGCCCGAGCTTGCGGATAAGCTCCGCCTTCTCCTCGACAACGACGATCTGGCCCTTGTTGATGACGCCGATCCGGTCGGCCATCTCCTCGGCTTCCTCTATATAATGTGTGGTGAGAATGATGGTGACGCCGTTTGCGCGAAGCTCGCGGATGAGTTCCCACATGCCTTTGCGCAGTTCCACGTCGACGCCGGCGGTCGGCTCGTCGAGGAACAGGATTTGCGGCTCATGGGCGAGCGCCTTGGCGATCATCACGCGCCGCTTCATGCCGCCCGAAAGTGTGATGATGCGGCTGTTCCGGCGGTCCAGCAGCGACAAGTCCTTCAGCACCTTGGTGATATGCGCGGGTCTTGGCGGAAGGCCGAACAGGCCGCGGCTGAAAGAGACGGTATTCCAAACGTTCTCGAAGGTGTCGGTGGCGAGTTCCTGCGGCACGAGCCCGATCAGCGAGCGTGCCGCGCGGTAGTCCTTATTAATATCGTGCCCATCGACGGTAATCGCTCCGCCGCTCGCGTTTACGGTGCCGCAGATGATGCCGATGAGCGTGGTCTTGCCCGCACCGTTCGGTCCGAGCAGCGCGAAAATCTCGCCGCGCTCGATATCGAGGCTCACGCCTTTCAGCGCCTCAAGCCCGGAAGCGTATTTCTTGGTGACGTTCGAGACGGAGATGATGGGGTGCATGTGGCTGGCTGCGCTTCAAAGAGGATGGCATAAGAAACAGAAAATGCGTCCGCTGTCACCCTGGGAAAACCGCTTCGGGCGGGCGAGCACCCAATAGGCGCGCAAAATGCCAAGCAATTGTTTGGACGCCATCACGTAACGGTCCTTGGCGCCTTTGCCATGCTCGATGCGGATGACCATCCGGCCGCTGCCGATGGTGCGGATCTGAATTGCGGCCACTTCGGACACGCGCATGCCTGTCGCGTGGGCCGCCGTCAGCGCAACACACGCCTTCAGGCTTGGCACGGCCTCAAGGAAGCGGGCCACTTCCTCGCGGCTCAGCGCTTCCGGCAGCGTGCGCGGCCGCTCATTTTAGTTGATACAGGCCACTAGGCTCCGGCGCCGCCACCGTCATGCTTCTCGCGAAGCTCGCGCCCGCGTTGGGCGAGGACCCTGACGGCGCCGATGAAGCATCCGTTCTGCAAGGGCTTCGACATATAGAGGTCCGCGCCGGCGGAGGTGTGATATTCCTCCGCGCCTTTCATCGCGTGGGCGGTCAAGGACAGAATTGGCGTGGATCGCTTCCAGTCCGCGCGGGCGCGTATCGCCGCGATCGCCTCGATGCCGGTCATCACGGGCATCTGGCTGTCCATCACGATGAGGTCGAAGCCGCCGCTCTCGATTTCCGCCAGGGCTTCGGCGCCGTTCTCCACGCAGCGGAACTGGCAGCCAGCGGCTTGAAGAAGCACCTGGACGAGCTTGAGATTGATCGGATGGTCCTCGGCGACGAGAATGGTGTAGGCGGGCGCCGCGGCGCTGTGCCCGTTCGGGTCCGCTATCGAACGGATGGCCTCGTGGCGCGCGGAGGTTATAGGGGCCGGTCCGCCGGCGGGCACGGGGTCTCGATCATGCTTTGGAACCATTACTCCCTCGGCCGCGTTGATCCGTGTAACACCGGAAAAGCTGATTACCAGCCAGGGTAGGTCTGCACCCCGGCCGCTGCGCGGGACTTGAACGCCAGAAGACTGCGCGCATGAGCGTGCGGGTCAAGCCGGATTGGATCGCGGGTTTAAGGAAAAACAGCTTATCCGCCAATCTATTAGAGTCTAATTGCGCGGCCGCCGGCAAGAAACCCTTCACCTTGCGGAAATTCCCTCGATTTGCGGCGGCTGCCTCTTGGATTAGCGGACGCAGCGAACCCTATTCGATAGGATCTGCGTGTCTCTCCCCAAACATTTTTGCCATTCGATTGAAAGTCAATCGCAGCTTGACGGCTAAACTTCCCCTGATATGCTTTGATACGCAAATATTCGAATATGAAGGTGTTCGTATGTTTGCCGGGCGTGACGGCTGCTATAACAGCCGCGCAAAGCCCGTGGGAGGCACGAAAAAACAAGGAGCCAATTATGCTGAAGTTTGTGAGCGCGGGTGCGATTTTTGCCGGGTTGCTTGGACTTGCTGGAGCGGCCAGCGCCGCCACCACCGCCGACATGGTGGGAACCTGGAAGTGGGCCGACTACACCGTCCAATGCAAGGAAGGCGGCGCCAACGGGATTTCCTGCACCGTGAGCGACGGCCCGAAGAACAAGGGCATGGAAATGATCCAGTCCAAGCTTGAGCCCAAGGACGGCGGATTTTTGGGCGATATCAAGCACCCGGCCTCGGGCGATACCTACAAGACGAAGATCATGCTGAAAGATGCCGATAACTGGTCGCTCGACGGCTGCACCACCGCCGGTGTCTGCGCCAGCGGTGTTTTCACGCGAATGAAGTAGCAAAGCTCGCGGCGGCGCCCCGAGGCGCTGCCGCATCGCTGGGGCGCGATCTGCACAACGCGCATAACCCCTCACCCCAACCCTCTCCCACAGGGAGAGGGGGCAGGTCGCGACCGTTGAGAGGGCGTCCCCTCTCCCATTGGGAGAGGGACAGGGTGAGGGGTAATGCCCTTTGGCTATGGCGCACCCTTCGCCGCGCGCAGGCCGCCCTACGGCAGCCGCGCCACGATGGCGAAATCCTCGCCCGTCGAGCCGAAATGCGCCGACTGCTTATCGTCCCCGTTGCCCCGCGCCGCCGGCGCTGCCGCCCCCTTGACGACCCAGCCGCTCTGCTTCAGCTCGGCAAACAGCTCGGGCACGCGCTTTTCGACATACGCGGCAAGCTCGCTCACCTCGATCTTGCCGTTGCCGTTCGCATCGCCCTGGTGCAGCGCCTCCATCAGCGCGTAGGTGAACACGCCGTGGCCCTTATACCCCTCATAGGCGGACTTGCCCCCGGACGCCGCCGTCAGCACCGGCCGGCCCGTCGCCTCATGCAGCCGCCCAACCGCCGCCTCCGAAACCGGCCCTTCCGTGCGCGACTTCGTATAGCCGCCGGTCAGCGCGCCGGATTCGCAGGTGTCGAGCAGGATCAGCGCCTTCTTCGCCTTGATGCGGTTGGCGATCCAGTCCTGCAAGCGCTCCTGGCCGATGGCGCGGGCCTTGAGCACCGCCGGGTTGGGGCCGCCCTGGTAATCCTGCGGGATCATGTAATAGTTGCCGCCAACGGAATATCCATGCGCTGCGGCGTACAGCACGAAGGTGTCGCGCGGGCTGATCTCGCTGGCCAGCTTCCTGACGGTCTCTTCCAATTTGCCCGCCGTGGCGTCCGCATCCAGCGCCAGCGTAACGCGGACTTGCGCATATTGCCCCGCGCCCGCCTTTTCCATTTCGGCGCCGAAAGCCTTGGCGTCGGGCACAGAGGAGTTGAGCGGGGGAAACGCCAGCTTGACGGAGCTGCCGGGGGGCGCCCAGCCAGCGTCTTCGTAAGCGTTGATGCCGATGGCGAGGATGTGCAGCTTCGGCTTCACCGTATCGGCCGGTCCATCGTATGTGATCGTAGTGCGCGCCGGCAGCGACGCCAGCAGATTGCGCCCCTCATAGGCGATGACCTCGATCTGGTTCTCGCCAGGGTCGAGCGCGAGTTCCTGCGCGACCTCGTAGTCCGGCCCCGGCCCGGCGGGCGCCGCCATCACGCCGGCGGTTACGCCGTTGACCCGCCATTCGATGCGCCCAATCCCCTTGCCGCGATCCGTGATGCGCGCGGCAACAGTCACGAGATCGGTGTCCGATTTGCTGCCCGATGGGTGCGACGTGATCTCGACAAACGGCGCCGGCCCGCTGTCGAGAACCTTTTCAAGGTTCACGGCCTCGGCGGCGCGCTTCACTTCGCCGTTGAGATCGCCGGCCAGTGCCTCGCGCACAAGATCGGGGTTGTAGAGCGACTGATGCACCTGCCCGATGGTGGTACTTTCCACACCGCGGACAATAGCAAGCACATCCATATCGCGCCGGGAGCCAGTCAAAAAGCCGTCCGGTGTAAGCGTCAGCCATTCGCCATCGGCCGTGGCCACCATCTGTGCCAGGTTCTGCTCCTTTTCGACATGCCAAATGCGGATCGTGCCGTCAGAGCCGCCTGACAGCACCAAACGGCCGTCCGCGGAAAATGCCACTGAACTCACGGGGCCGGCATGCCCGTTGAAGGTGCGCAACTCTTTGCCCGTGGCCACGTCCCACAGTTTTAACTCTCCCGGACCGAGAAGTCCGCTTCCAGAGAGGGCTAAACGGCCATCGGGCGAAAGTGCCACTGAATTGACAACACGGGTATGCCCGGCGAAGCTGCGCAGCTCTTTGCCCGTGGCCATGTCCCACAACGTCAAGAGGCCGCTGAAATGTCCGGAGAGGGCAGAACGGCCATCAGGGGAAAACGCCACAGACCTAACATCGCCGGGTTCCGCGATAAAGCTGCGCATTTCCTTGCCCGTAGCCACTTCCCAGAGTTGCAGCGGATGTATTGCGTTTGCTCCAGAGAGAGCGAAACGGCCATCGGGCGAAAATGCAACCGATTGAGTGATGCCATCGCCCTGCCCAAAGGTACGCAGCACCTCGCTTGTAGCCAGCTCCCACAGTTTTATAGGTCTGCCATCGGAGAGTGCGGAGCGGCCATCGGGCGAAAACGCAACCGATGTGACCCCGCCGGTTTCCTCGCGCCTGCGAAGATTTTTCCCCGTGGCCACCTCCCAAAGTTTCGCGGAGCCCTTTCTGCAGTAAACAACTTCGCCGGTTACCGCGTCGTCACAGCCGCCGGAGAGAGCAAGACGGCCATCGGGCGAAAACGCCACCGAACTGACATGGTCGCCATGGCCGCTAAAGATGCGAAGCATCTTGCCGGTGGCTACCTCCCACAGTTTTAGCGTGGAGTCTTCGCTGCCAGAGAGGATGAAACGGCCATCGGGTGAAGACGCGACCGATGTGATCCCCGCCTTTCGTCCGCTGAAGCTGCGCACCTCCTTACCTGTTGCCACCTCCCAAAGTTTCGTGGAGCCCCCCCACATTCTCCCGGTATAGCCGCCAGAGAGGACGAACCGGCCATCGGGCGAAAACGCCACCGATGTGACATCGAGGACATCCGCAATGAAGCTGCGCAGCTCGTTTCCCGTGGCCACGTCCCACAATTTCAGCTTGCCGGAGCCTCCCGACACGGCCAAACGGCCGTCAGGCGAAAACGCCAACGATCTGGTGCTGCCTGGATTCCCGAAGCTTCGCAGCTCCTTGCCGGTGGCTAGCTCCCACAGTTTCAATTCGGGATTCTGTTCCGAAGAACCGCTACCGGAGAGGGCAAATCGGCTATCCGGGGAAAACGCCACGGAACTCACATCGTATGAATGCCCGGTAAAAGCATACAGCGCGCTCCGGGTCGCGGCGTCCCACAGTATTAGACCGGCGTGAAAGCCGCCGGAAAGGGCGAAACGGCCATCGGGCGAAAACGCTACGGATTGGATGGTGCCGAGTGGGAAACTGCTTAATTCATTGCCGGTAGCTACGTCCCACCATTTCAGCATGCCATCGAGGCCGCCAGATAGCGCCAATCGGCCATCCGGGGAAAACGCAACCGAATGAATATAGGAGGTATGCCCGTTGAAAGTGCGCAGCTCCTTGCCCGTGGCCACATCCCAAAGTTTCAGCGTGGTGTCTTCGCTTCCGGAGAGGGCGAAACGGCCATCGGGCGAGAACGCGACCGAATTGACGTAATTCGTATGTCCGTTGAAGCTTCGAAGTTCCCGGCCCGTCGCCACCTCCCAAAGTTTCAGCGAGTTATCCAGGCTGCCTGAGAGGGCCAAGCGGCCATCCGGTGAAAACGCCACGGAATGGACAGCGCCCGTATGCCCAATCTGCGGCACAACCTCGACCGGAAGCTTGTCTTGCGCCGGCGCGCGGTCGGCCACCGGATCGGTGCCGCGCTCTGCCGTTGGCGCGTCTTGCCTCTGCTGCGCCGGCGCTGGAACCTCGCCAGCAGCAAGCGCCGCAGCCGCGGCCGGCTCCTCTGGCTTCGCGGCGACAACGGCGGCTGCGACCTGTTCGTCCGGCTTCGCGCCGAGCTTGACCGGTCCGGCCCTCAGCCTGCCCTGGCGCAGAACGCGCAGCGCGACCGCGGTGCCCGGTGTCTTGCCGGCGATGAGTTTCAGCACTTGCGCCGCGCTGGCGACGGGCTTGCCGTCGATTTCCACCAGAATGTCGCCGCGTCTGAGGCCGGCCGAGCCGGCAGGGGAATCGGTCTCGACCTTGGTCACGGCCGCCCCGCCTGGGGCGGACAAGCGGAGCGTTTGCATTTCCTCGCGGGTGAGGCTGCGCAGCTCCGCGCCGAGATAGCCGTGCTGGGCGGGCGCCGGCGGTTGTTGCGCGTGAGCCGTAGCGGGCGCCGCCATGGCCAGCATGAAAAACGCCGCAACCGCTGCGCGCCATCGCCGCTCGATAAGTCGCCAAGCCATACCGTTCCCCTCGCCGCCGATCCGTGGCTATCCATGCAATGCGCGTACGATATTGCGGCAATCCGGCGCATGTAGGACGAAGTGGCGGCGGTGATGCCGCTTGCCCGCTCATGGCCAAAGCTTAACGGCCGGTTGATTTTGCGTAGGGGCTCATGATGGTTAATGCCGGCGTGGTAAACGGCGGCGCGTCCTATTTTATGCCGCAGCATTTCTGCGAATGTTTCCGCGCTTTTGCCCCGCCCCTTCACCCCCGAACCGCAACAACGTCTTCAAGCGGCGGCGAAGAACACCTCGCTGGGTGTTTTGTAGCCGAGCGCCTTTCTGGGACGGGAGTTGAGTTTGTCCTCGACCCGTTGGACCTCGGCGGGAGTGAGGGTAGAGAAGTCCGAGCCTTTTGGGAAGTACTGACGCAGGAGGCCGTTGGTGTGTTCGTTCAGTCCCCGTTCCCAGGAATGATAAGGCTTGGCGAAGTAGATTTGAGCTTCCAGGCTTGCTGCGATGCTGGCGTGCCCGGCAAATTCCTTGCCGTTGTCGTAGGTGATGGTCTCGATTTTGTGAGCTATGGGAAGAAGTGAAGCATCGCAGGCGCTTCGGACAGAGGCTGAGCTTTTGTCCGGCAGGATGGCGAGCTTTGTGTATTTGGATTTGCGGTCCACATGGGTGAGGATCGCGCCCTTTTGGCCCCGGCCGATGACGGTATCGCCCTCCCAATCGCCGATGCGGCTTTTTTCCTGGGCGATGGCGGGGCGTTCAGAGATGTCCACGCGGCCAGGGATCAGGCCGCGCCCAGAGTTCTTGCCTTTGCGCTTGTTGTACTTCTTGCCGTTGTGGCGTAGGTAGCGCCAAAGACTTCCCCCGTTTCGCTTGTCCTTCCAGATGTGCTGGTAGATGCGTTCGGGGCTGACAAACTGCCGTTCTTCTTTCTTCAGCCAGCCGCTGATTTGCTCGGGGCTCCATTGTTCCTGCGTCAGTGTCCCCTCGATCTCGCGGATGAGGCTTGGCGTCATCTTACGCGGCACGCTCGATGCGGCGGTACGCCTGGCGGATGCTTTCTCCTGTGCTTGTTTGTAGCGATACCCCTTGCGGCCAGTATTGCGTTTGATCTCGTTTGTGATTGTCGAACGGTGCACGCCGATCTGCCGCGCAACCCCGGCTTTGGTGCAGCCGCTTTTCAAGAGCGCGTAAATCTGGCAGCGTTTGTCATAGGTCAGGTGATGATGGCCTTTGGGCATGTGTCCCCGGTGAGATGTGGTAGTCCCACGCGAGGATAGTCTTCACCTGACCACCGGCATACACAGCCTGGCTAAGGGTGGTGGATAAGGCAGGCGGCCTCAAGGGTGCTCGCTATGCTCCCACCGCCTCCGGCGGCTAGCCCTTGACCCCGCCTGCCTTATCCACCTCTCGCTCTGCCATGCCGTTTATGCCCGCTTGTTGCATTCCGGAATTGAAACGGCGCCCCGATTCCGCGTTCGCAGAACCCCTTTAAATATATTCGCAAGTCGCGCATTAACCGGTTTCGCGCCCCGGGTGAGGAACAATCGTCAGCATTATCGCGGCAATGCCAATAACTTACTACGCAGTCTACGGACTTAAGCCTTCCTCAAGGCGCCTCTGCTATATTAGTTCAAAATGCAGAGACGGCGGAATCCACCCGAAATGCAAACAGCCAGCCTTAACGAATGCCTAATAGCCGGGCCGCGTAAGGGGCCTTACCGCCCCAGCATGAACTTGAGCATGCGGCCGGCGAGCCGTCCGAAGGGCGGGCGCAGTAGGGCGGTGCCGTTGATGGGGTTCTGCAGGAACACGCTCTTGCGGTGCGAGAAGGTCTGAAACCCGTACTCGCCGTGGTAGGCGCCTAGCCCCGAGGGGCCCACGCCGCCGAACGGCAGGCCCTCCGCGGCGACATGCAAGAGCGTATCGTTGACCGTGACGCCGCCGGAAACGGTCCGCGACAGCACCTTCTCCCGGCTGGCCCTGTCCGGCCCGAAAAAGTAGAGGGCGAGCGGGCGCGGGCGGGCATTGACATAGGCGATGGCTTCGTCGAGCGAGCCATAGGAGACGATAGGCAGAATCGGGCCCGAAAATCTCGTCGCGCATGACGGCGAGATCGTCCGGCGGGTCGATGAGCAGTGTCGGGGCAATCTTGCGCCCCTCGGCGGAAAGGGCCTCGTTCGATGGGTTGATTTCGACAATGCGGGCGCCGCGCTGGCGCGCTTCCTCGATGTAGCCGGCGATCCGCGCATAATGCCGGCCGTTGATGATGGCGGTGTAATCGGGGTTCGCGCTAAGTGACGGATAGAACTTGCCTATTGCGTCCTGAAGGTGGCCGATGAGCGCTTCGCGACGCTGCTGGGGTACGAGCACGTAGTCCGGCGCGATGCAGGTTTGCCCCGCGTTCAGCAGCTTGCCCGACGCGATGCTTTCCGCCGCCGAGGCAAGCGGCGCATCCGGGGCGACGATGCAGGGCGACTTGCCGCCAAGCTCCAGCGTCACGGGCGTCAGGTTCTGGGCCGCGGCGAGCATGACCTGCCTGCCGACCGCCGTCGAGCCGGTATAGAAGAGATGGTCGAAGGGCAGGGCAGCGAAGGCGGCGCCGGTCTCCGGTCCGCCGAGGACGGTCGCGATCTTGTCGGCGGGGAACAGCTTGCCCAGAAAGGTAGCCATGAACTCCGATGTGCGAGGCGTCAGCTCCGATGGCTTAAGCATCACCCGATTGCCAGCCGCGAGTGCCGCGATCAGCGGAACAATGGCGAGATTGAATGGATAGTTCCAGGGGCTGATGATGCCCACGACGCCCAGCGGCTGATAGAGAATCCGGGCACTGGCCGGGAGCAGCTCCAGCCCCACGGGAACCCGCTTCGGCTTCATCCAGAGCGAGAGATGGCGGAGCGTGTACCGGGCGGATGCCAGTACCGGCCAGACATCGGCGAGCAGGGTTTCGTGCCGCGACCGGCTGCCGAAGTCGGCCGAGATCGCGGCTGCGATCGCCCCGGCCTCCTTCTTGACCGCCTCCATCAGCTTCTTGATATCGGCCTTGCGCTGGCCAAGCGTGGGCGCGCCCGCGCGCAGGAAGGCTTGGCGTTGCAGCGAAAGTAATTCCGCCGGCTGAACGTCTGCCTGGACACGGACGGCTTCGCTTGTGGTCATGGCAGCTTTCTCCAGCAATTACATCGATAGGGAGCCTTCGCGGAAGGCGGTCTTGTCGAGCCAGGCGTTGACGAGCACGGGCTTGCCCGCCTTGGCGGCTGCCTTCGCGCGCATCAGCGCCTCCGGAATCTCCGCGTTGCTCCTGACCAGAATGCCCTCCGCGCCGAACCCGGCGGCCACCTCATGATAGGCACTGCGCGCGAGCGTGGTGCCGACGTCGTCTTTTAGCACTTTCACCTGCTCCCGCGCTATCTGCGTCCAGCCGGCATCGTTGCCCACGACCGCGATAATTGGGATGCCATGCCGGACGAAGGTGTCGAACTCGGCGATGCTGTAGCCCAGCGCGCCGTCGCCGAAAATGGCCCAGACCTCGGCGCCGGGCCGGCAAAGGGCCGCGCCGAGCGCGAACCCGCCTCCAACGCCGAGCGTGCCGAAGGGGCCGGGGTCGAGCCATCCAAGCGGGCCGCGCGGCCTCAGGATATAGGCGGCCGTGCCGACGAAATCGCCGCCATCCGCGACGAATATGGCGTTATCGGCGGCTGCGGCGTCGACGGCCTTGAGCAGCGCGATGGGGTTGACGAACTCGCCTTCCGTCTTGGCCTGTCCGGCGATTTCGGCTTCGCGTGCCGCGTCGCGGGCGTGGAGGCTCGCGATCCAATCCCGCCAGCCGGAGGCAGAGCCATTGGCCTCGCCCGCGAGTTGCTCCAGGAACGCGCCCGCGTCGCCGATTGCCGCAATATCCGGCACGCGGTTCAGGCGGGCCTCCTTGCGGCTGCGATTGGCGGCGATCAGCGTGGCCGAGCGGCGCACATGGTTGCCGTAGTCCAGGCGGAAATCGCAGGGCACCCCGGCCAGGATCACGCAATCGGCCTCCTTCAGGGCCTCGCGGCGCTTATGCCGGAGCTGAAGCAGATGAGCGGGGCCAAGCAGCCCCCGCGCCATTCCGGAGAGATAGACGGGCAAGCCAAGCTTGGCCGTTGCGGCTGCAACGCGGGCTGGATCGTTCCCCGCCGCGAGCGTCTGGCTGCCTACAATGGCAAGGGGCCGCGACGCACGCGAAAGTGCCTTGGCCGCCGCTGAGACGCTCGATTTCGCCACCACGGGCGCGGCTACCTTGTGGGCTTGCGGCGGCCTGGCTGGTGTGCTTTTCCCGAACATGCTGGCAAGATGGCGCTCGACATACCAGCGCAACAGCCGGCCTGCGATGCCCGTGCCCTTGCCGGCCGCGTCGCCGTACCACTGGCGCACCAGCGCCTCCCCGTAGAGCAAATCGACGGGGCACTCGACGAAGGCCGGCCCTTGCACACCCGAACGGGCGGCGGCGAACGCGTTCTCCACGGCGGGGATGAGATCGCGCACCCGGCGGATACGCTTGAGGAACTTCACATTCGGCGCCGCTATCGGCCGCTGGTCGATATCCTGCAGCGCACCACGCCCCTGCAGCAGCGTCGGCGCGGCCCCGCCGAGCAGCACCAAGGGCGACTCAGCCATTTGCGCGTTCTTGAGCGCCGTCACCGCGTTCGTGACGCCGGGGCCGGCCGTTACGGCGGCAACGCCTGGAATGCCGCTGAGCCGGCCGGCAGCGTCGGCGGCGAAAACGGCGGTTGCTTCGCCGCGCGTGTCGACGACGCGGATGCCGCGTGCCTTCGCGCCCGCAAGGATTGGCGAGATGTGCCCGCCGCAGAGCGTGAACAGAAGCCGCACGCCATGCGCCTCTAGCGTCGCGGCGATCGCGCCGCCGCCATGCTCCGCGGGTTTGCCGTCCGCCTTCATCGCCTGCTCTCCGTCCATGAGCGCCCTGTAATCGATCTTGCCGACGCGCGTTTTGGGCAATTGGTGCCGGAACTCGATATTGCGCGGGCACGACCATTTGATGAGTTGCGACCGGCAGTATTCGATCAGCTCCTGCTCCATCGCGGGAGTAGCCAGCGCTTGGTCCTTGAGCACCACGAAAGCCTTGACACGCTCGACCTGCTGCTCATCCGGCACGCCCACCACGCAAGACTGCAAAACGGCGGGATGCTTTTGCAGCACCGCCTCGACCTGCGCCGGGAAGACGTTGAAGCCCGACGACTTGATCATGCGCTTGAGCCGTTCGGTGAAATAAAAGAACCCGTCCTCATCCATGCGGCCCAGGTCGCCGGTATGGAGCCACACGCGGCCATCGGCATGGATGCGTAATGCTTCGGCCGTCGCTTGCGCGTCGTTCAAATAGCCGGTCATGACCGAAGGCCCGGACAGGCAGATTTCGCCCTCGCTCCCCGCCGGCAGCTCCTCCGCCGTCCCGGGCGTGCAAATTTTCGCCAGCATATCGGGTAGCGGCACCCCGGTGCTGCCTTCGCGATACTCGTCCAGCGGCATCGCCATAATGGCGCTCACTGCCTCTGTAAGCCCGTAGCCCTCGCGCAGCTTCACGTTGCCGCCGCGCGAGGCCACGAGCCCGTCGAAGCTTTCCTTGACCGCGCGGGGAAGCTTGTCCGCGCCGCAGTAAGCGGCCCTCAGGCAAGCAAGGTCTGCTTTTTTGAGCAAGGGATTCCGGGACAACGCCTCGTAGAGCGTAGGCACCCCGACAATCAAGTCCGGCCGCTTGCCGCGGATGAGCTTGGCGGCGATCTCGGGGGTGAAGATAGGCGCAAGGATCGCCCTTCCACCTTTCATGAAGGTCGCGTTCACGCACACGGCCAGGCCGAAGCCATGGAAAATTGGCAGAATGGCGAGCATTGTGCGGCCATCCCACGCGCCGCCGCCCCAGGCCGCAACCTGCATTCCCTCGGCGATGAAGTTGCGGTTCGAAAGCACAATGCCCTTGGGGTGGCTGGAGGTGCCGCCGGAGAAGAGGATCGCTGCCGGATCGCTTGGCCCCGTTTGGGCGCGGGGGCTAAGCGGATGGCGCTCGTGCATAAGCGCTTTCCACCATACAACCCGGCTATCGGCGGGCACCTTGGGAATTTTGCGGCCCTTTGTAAGCGTGAAGGCAGCCGCTTTCAGCGGCGGCAGGTAGTCGGGGATTCGGGCCAGGATAATTCGTTCCAAGGCCACATGGGGTTTGGTCTGCGCGAAGCGGCCGTAGAAGGCGTCGAGCGTCAGCACGATGCGGGCGCCCGTGGCGTTCAGGTAATACTCAAGCTCTGGCGGGGCCGAGAGTGGATGCACCATCGCGGGCACCGCGCCTAGCTTGTTGGCCGCATAAAATGCGACGATGCCTTGCGGCGAGGTCGGCATGCCGATCAGGATGCGGTCGCCCTGCCTGAGGCCAAGTGCCGCAAGCCCGTTGGCGCAAGCGCCGATCTCCCGCAAAAAGCCGCTGTAAGTTTGCGCGGTGTCCATGAAATCCCATGCGACCGCGCCGGGGGCACGTCCGGCCGACGCAGCCAACGCCTCATAGAGGGTCAGATCCGGATAGGAGAGGCTCGCGGGAACGGTTCCGTACCACCGCAGCCATGGGCGCGCGGCCGAGGGCGATTCTTCTGCAAGGGCATGGAGTTCGCTCGTCTGCAAGGCTATCCCCATTCTGGCGCCGGGCCAATGAACGCCAGGAAACATGCCCGTGTGCTGGCGGATGTCAAGGGAACAGCAAACGCCCATATCGGCGCGCCGGTCAAGCGCTGCCTATCCTGTTGGCGGCGCCCATCTATTTCGCGTCGGAGGAGGCCGGTTCCGGCGGGAAAGAGGCGGGCTTTGCACCTCCAACGGCAAAAGCGGGACGCCCGGCCTCCAGAACCTCCTTGGCGCTGCATTCAAGCCGCCATTTCAACCCTTCGGCGGGGAGTTCGAAATCGACGAGGGCATCGAGGCCGCTTCCGGTCACGCTGCAGATAACGGTCTTGCCGAAGCCGAAGTGCGCCGGTTCGGCGACGGGAGGACCGCCGGTTTCGGACCACCTCATCACGAAGTTTCCCCCGCCGGCTTCCACTGGCTCAAGACTTCAGTCGATCGCAACGCGGCCATCGGCGTTCGATAGCGATCCATACTTGCCCGCATTGGTGGCCAGTTCGTGGAGAGCCATGCCGAGGGTCTGCGCCGCGGACGCGGAGAGCAGGAGAGGAGGCCCATCGATCTCAATCCGGGTGCCGATCAGGTCCTCGAAATGTGCGAGCTGGGACCGGACGAGTTCCCCGAGATTGACGCCTCGCCATTCATTCTTGACGAGTAAATCCTGTGCGGCGGCCATGGCGCGGATGCGCTCGCCAAATCGGGCGATGAAATCGTTGGGACGCGAGGCCGCCGTCTGCCGCGCCACCGCTTGCACAAGGGCGAGCAGATTCTTGGAGCGGTGGTTCACTTCGTGCAGGAGCAGCTCGATATGCTCTTCATAACGCTTGCGCTCGGTGACGTCGGTCACAAGGGCGACGAAGTTGGTTGGCTCGCCTGCGGCGTCTTTCAGAAGGGAGACGTGTTTGTGCACCCAAATGGGCTTGCCATTCTTGGTCAGGGACCGGTTGACGATCTCGAATGAGGTGATCTTTTGCGCCAGAAGCCTGCAGATCTGCGCCTTGTTCGCCTTGAGGTCTTCCGGATGCACAACGTTCCGGAAATTCAGCGTTTCGATATCGTCCGCCGAGTATCCGAGCATCGATACATAAGCCGGATTGCAAAGCTTGTACCGGCCTTTCAGGTCCGTGATGGCGATGCCCGTGGCGGCGTGCTCGAAGATGCCGCGAAACCGCTCCTCGCTTTGGCGTAGCGCCTGCTCACTGCGATTGCGCTCGCGCGCGAACCGTTTCAGCGCCTCCGAAAGGTCCTCAAGCTCAGGCAGCCCCTCCGGGGTGGGCGACTCGGGATCGCTCAGGAGAAGAGGGGCCTTTTGTTGAAGCTCGGCAATAGGCTCGGTAATGCGGCGCGACATGACGAGGGCGAATAGCAGGCTGAGGGTGGATATTCCGCCCCCGAGCAACGCCGCCCAGCGGATCGTGTCCCAAGCCGCCGCCTGAATGTGGGCTTTCTTGACGGCCACGCCAATGGACCATCCTCTTGCGGTATGGGCATTGGCCAGCACGATCGGGTCGCCCTCAAGCGACGCGAATTGGAAGACCCCGTCGCGAGCCATGATCTTCCGCCAGCCTTCGGAAGCAAGCCGGCCTGTGTACTGCCGATGGGCGGGTGCGCGCGCAATGAGGCGGCCCTGGCGATCCATAATTCCAGCGAGCCAGTTCTTCGGTAGCTGCTGGTTGTTCAGCAGGCGCAGATACGCCTCGGCCTTCATAAGCACGGCGAGAGCCCGGAAGGGCTGCCCGTTCTTGAAAATGGGAACCTCGAGATTCACGATCCAGTCGTCAATGACGGGACCGAAGAGGACGTCCGTAAGGCCGATGGAGCCGGTTGCGAAGGCTCGTTTCTGCGCTTCGATTGCGTCGGGGTGGCGGTACGGAAGGGCCTGGCCCGGCAGGCTCGCCGTATTCATGAGTTCACGGCCTTCCGTGTCCGCGACGAGAACAATGGCGTCTTCGATGGACGCGAATGCTCGGCGGGCTTCCACGTCAAAAGCGCCGATGTCTTCGTCGAGCAGCGCTGGCGAGCGGGACAATACCTGAGCCAGCGCCACATACTTGCCAAGCTCGGCGTCGGCGGCACGCGCGATGGAGCGCGCCGTGTACAGCAGGCTCGTCCGCTGGGCTTCGCTGGAATCATCGGCCAAATACCAGACGACCGCGAAGATTACCAAGTTGAGCGGTACTGCCAGCGTAAGCACGATTGCGGTTATCCGCGCGGCAATCGTCCACCGGGTAAAGCGTGGCGCGGCAAGCCAGCATTCGAGCTTTTTGCCCAGCGCACTAGCCACGGCGCCGGCGACGGGCCATCCGGAGAGCCTTGAAAGTGGTAGCGGCAAATGCAAGTTAATCGAAGTGCCTCACGCTGAGACTTAGCCGGAGAAGTAAAGCTGATTTTAAGGCAGTAGCTTCTCAGCCGCTAGGCAATTTTTGGCGCGCCGTTAAACGATTAACGCCGCAATGGTGCTCTTTTCGCATCGGCGATCCGGGAAAAGCGCAACTCTTCATGTGTGCGGGCAAGGCAATGCGGGTGCACCATTACCTAACATAGCTTGTGCAATATGCTGTTTCCGCGGCTGCACACCAAGTGAACAGCATTGCGGCGGGCGCGGCAGCCATATTGATGTACGATAGTTGGCCAAGTCCGCGCGGCAAGCAGCGCCGGCAAAGATTTCCGCAGGCCGCGCTTCGAGGCGCTTGCCTGGACGCGCCATGCGCGTTAACAATTCAGTATAAGGTGATTTTCTAGGTGAGAACAGGTTCATGAAAGTGCTCTTTTCAGCCCTGCTACTGGGCTCCGTAATGACATTCACGGCAAGCGCGGCTTCCGCACAGGAGCCGCAAACCACCACACAGAATCCTTTTGGCCAAGGGGCACAGCCGGCAAGCCCGGCGGCGAAGACGGCGAAGAAGACGCGCGGCGCACCGGCACTAACCTCCGGCCAATTTGCAAACGAGGCGGAGGCCAAGGCGAACTGCCCGGGCGATAGCGTGGTGTGGGCTAATCTCGGTACGAAGGTCTTTCACCACACAGGCTCCGCCGCATACGGCACGACGAAGCGGGGTGCCTATATGTGCGAGAAGGACACTGCCGCCGCCGGATTCCGTGCCGCCAAGAACGAAAAACACAAGTAGCGATAGGCACTAACGCGCCATACCCAGCGTTGGTACGCCACAACAATTGAAGAAGAAACGTAACTCCCCAGGAGGGGGCGGCTGTGGCAGTGAGTCAGGAATGGCACAGCGGCTGGCATTTTCAAGAGGATAAGTGATTTCGCGCTATAGCGGCGCGTTTGGGCGTGATTCAAGCTTCCTATGGAACCGAATCAGCCATCGCAGTCGCAGACCATCGAGACTCTGCTGTCGATTATCGAGCAGCAGCGTGAGCAGATTGCCGCACTGACGGCACGGGTGGCTGAACTTGAGCGCCAGCTTGGCCTGAACAGCTCGAACAGTGGCAAACCGCCATCGAGCGACGGATTGAAGAGACCAGCCCGCACAGGAAGCCTGCGGGAGAAATCGGGCAAGAAGTCCGGCGGGCAGCGAGGCCACAAAGGCGAGACGCTGCGGCAAATAGAAAAGCCCGATGCGGTGATCGATCATTATCCCGTGCTCTGCCCGCGATGCGGCGGGGCGCCCGATTTGGCGGCGAGCATATCCCACAGCAAACGGCAGGTGATGGACCTGCCCGAACCTCAGGCGCTTACAGTGACGGAGCATCGCGCGCATCTGTGCGCCTGCACGGATTGCGGCGCACACTGCCAAGCCGGTTTTCCAGAGGGCGTGACGGCGCCAGTGCAATACGGCGCCCGGGTTGCGGCGCTGGCCGTCTATTTGCGGAACTGTCATTTCATTCCCGAGGACCGGCTGGCCGAACTGCTGCAAGACCTGTTCGGGATCGGGATTTCGACGGCCACCATCGCCGCGATGGAACAGCGCAAGGCAGAGGAGCTTGCTCCGGTGGCCGAGGCCATCGCTGGGCAGGTCAAGCAGGCGCCCGTCAAACACATGGATGAAACGGGTTTCCGCATCGGCGGTGCCACCCAATGGCTGCATGTGGCGGCGACGGTCTTGCTGACCTTCTATCGCACCTCGGCCAAGCGCGGCGCTCTCCTGGCGGATGTCATTGGCGTCATCGTGCACGATCACTGGAAGCCCTATTTCACCATGCAGGGTGTGCTCCACGCGCTGTGCAACGCCCATCATCTGCGGGAACTCAAGGCGCTGATGGAGATCGAAAAGGAGCCGTGGGCTTTCGCCATGTCCCGCTTTCTGCGCCAGGCCTGTCACGCGGTAAACATCGCAAGCCGGAAGGAGGTGACGCTGGAGCCGCGCTTCATCGCTTGGCTGCAGGCCCGCTATGGCCGCATTGTGGCTCAGGGCCTGGCATTTCACGAGGCCCAGCCGCCGCCCGCGCGCGTCTCAGGAAAGGGAGGTAAGCGAAGGGGACGTCAACGCCGCCGCACGGGGCACAACCTGCTCTTGCGCCTGCAAAGCCGCAAGGACGATGTCCTGCGCTTCCTCACCGATCCCCGTGTGCCTTTCACCAACAATCAAGCCGAGCAAGATTTGCGCATGATGAAGGTCAGGCAGAAAATCTCAGGCTGCTTCCGGACTGCTACCGGCGCCGGGAATTTCGCCACACTGCGCACCGTGCTCTCCACCGCCAGAAAACAAGGCTGGAGCCTCATCGAAACTCTTCAGCAAAGCCCGGATGCGCTCATCGCAAAACTCCGGATCGCCTGACCCTCCTGGGGAGTTACGAAGAAACAAACCTTGCGCGAGTGAATGGCAAGGATGTGGCTTGCCCTGCAGCCACATTTATGGCGGGATTACGCCACATTTTCGGCGAGGCTGCTTCCAATTTGAGCCCAAAACTGGCACTTCTCTCAAATGTGAGGGGTAGAGGAGACAGCCTTTTTAATTTAGGCACGCTAGACGGAACGAAGCGCTTTATCGAGCCAGGATTTTGCGGTACGGCTCACTCATAATCAACGGTTTAAGGTATAGGGGCCATGTCCGGCGTTAATCGAGATATTGGGGAAGCTGGCGCATCGCACGGTTCAGCGCCTCATGCGGCGCCTTACCGGCTGGTCCTCGGCTTCGAGCGCGTCGGGCTCATAGCACTCAAGACGCCCATATTTTCCGCCATCGTTGCCGCGGCTCTTTGCCTAGTGGCGGCTTTTGGCGTTGGCAAGCTTAAAGTCGACAATTCGCTGAGCACGCTTTTCCGCTCGAACAGCGCGGAGTTCAGGCATTTCGAGGAGTTCTCGAAGCGCTTTCCCTCGAATGAATACGACGTGCTCATGGTTATCGAGGGCGGCAGCCTTCTTGGCCGCGATTCAATCGAAAAGCTGCGAGATCTTGTCACCGATCTACAGCTCATCGAAGGCACGCGGGGCGTGCTTTCGCTGTTCTCGGCCCGCCAGCCGCCGGAAAATGGGCAGCTACCGGCGCCGCTTTTCCCGGCAGACCTTCCCGAAGGCCCGGAATACGATGCGCTGATCCAGAAAGCGCTCGGCAACGAGATCATCCGGGGCAAGCTGCTCTCGGAGGACGGCAAGCTCGCTCTCGTGGTCATCGCGCTCGATCCAGTAGTGGCGAACGGCGAAGGCGACGCGAAGGTTGTCTCCGCCATCCGCAAGGCATCCGCTGAGAATTTGGAGGGAGCCGGGCTCAAGGTCGAGCTGACCGGGGTGCCCGTCATGCGCCTTGAAATCCGCAATGCCGTCGAGCGCGACGAGCTGCTTTACAACAGCATCGGGTTCGCGGCCGGGTGCCTGATCGCAATCGTGTTCTTCCGGCGCATGTCCTTCATGATTATCGCGGCTGGACCGCCGCTGATCGCAATTCTTCTGGCGCTCGGCACGTTGGGCTGGCTCGATTTCAGGCTCAATACCTTCCTGAATGTGATGACCCCGCTCATCATGGTCATCAGCTTCTCCGACAGCATGCAGCTGACATTCGCGGCGCGCGACCGGCTGATCTGGGGCGAAAGCAGGCGCGATGCCTTCCGCAATGCCATTCTCGTGGTCGGGCCCGCCTGCGTGCTGACGCATGCAACGGCGGCGATTTCCTTTGTGGCATTGCTGTTTTCGGGCTCGGAGATGATCCAGAACTTCGCGGCCGCGGGGATTATTTCCACGGTCATCGCGCTGTTCACGGTCATAACGCTGCTTCCGTTGTTGGGCGTTCTGCTGGTCAGGCGGGAAGAAGTCTTTGCCGAGCGCATCAAGGGGGCGGATGTAGGCGTTGATTCGCTGCGCGCCTTCTGCTCCTGGATTGCGCTACGCGTAGTGGCGCGGCCTGGGCTTTACAGTCTCATCAGCTTGGTTGTGGTTGCGGGCCTTGGCCTGACCTATACCAACCTGCGCGCGCGTTACCGGCTTGCGGACCAGGTGCCGAACAAGCAGCAGGCGGTCGCCGCCAGCCACCAGCTCGATGCGAAGCTGACTGGGTCCAACCCCATCGCCGTTTTGATCGACTTGCCGGCCAACGCCTCGCTTTACGATCCCGAATCCCTTGCGGTTCTCGATCGAGTGCACACGATCATGGAAAAGCAGCCCGGGGTGGGCAATGTCTGGTCGGTCGATACGCTGCGGCGCTGGCTCGCCGAGAAGCTCGGCACCGCGGACGTTGCCACGTTGAAGCAGTATGTGGGTTATCTCCCTGAGAGCCTTGTGCGGCGGTTCGTTTCGGAGGATCAGCGTTCGACGGTTGTCGCCGGTTATGTTCCCGACGTGGATGCGAGCCAGCTCCGGCCAATCGTTGGGGATGTGGAAAAGTCACTGGATGCGGTTCGGGCCGCCCATCCCGGCTACCAAATTTCCGTCACAGGGCTTTCTGTCATCGCGGCGCAAAATAGCGAGAGCATGATCGAGCGGCTAAACAAGGCTCTGACCATAGAGATCGTTTTCGTGGCTGCATTTATCGGGCTCGCTTTCCGTTCGGCGATCGTGATGCTGGCGGCGATACTGCCTGCGATTTTCCCGATCCTGACCTCGGGCGTGCTTCTTTGGATACTCGGGCGGGGGCTGCAGTTTGCCAGCATCGTGGCTTTGACGGTGTCCTTCGGGCTTGGGTTGAGCGCCACCATCCATTTCCTGAACCGGCTGCGGCTTGAGGACCGGCCGGACCAGGACGCGGGCATTGGCGTGGCGCGCGCGACCGTGCTCATGGGGCCGCCGCTGATCTTGACCACGGTCGTGCTGGCGTGCGGCCTGGCGGTGACGGTGCTGTCGGATCTGCCTTCGCTCAGGCTGTTCGGATGGCTTTCGGCGTTCGCGATGGTAATGGCGCTCACCGCGGACCTACTTATTTTGAGACCAACGATTATGTTTCTGTTGCGTACCTGGCGCGGCAATTGCCAAAGGGCGCAAGGATCGGAAGTGGAACCAGCCGCTTAGAGCCGGCATTATTGGTGGTTGGTTGCAGACCTACTTTTTAATTCAACATAAGATCAAGGAGGCATACCCGTGAGTTTGTCGAGATTTTCAAAAGCAGCAAATTTGTGGAAGGTTGCGGGACTAGCGCTTATGGCGGCCGCGTTTCTGGCTCCGCAAGCGAATGCCGAGGGCATAGGAGGCTCCTGGAGCGGAGGCGGGGTTGTCGTCTTTTCAGACGGACACCGCGAACGTGCCAGATGCCGCGCCCATTATTCCCAGTCAGGCCGGGAGGTTTCCCTTAATGGAGTGTGCGCCACGGATTCCGGAAGCGCCGACCAAACGGCAAATCTGCGCCAGACTGGGCCGAACAGCTACTCAGGATCGTTCTATAACTCGTCGTTCGGTATTCAGGGCAGCATCCATGTCAGCGTTCACGGCAATAGCCAGAGCGTTTCGTTGAGGGGGGGCGGCGGTTCCGCCTCTCTGTCGCTGCATCGTTAGAAACGGCAGGCAGCGATGGTCGCGCCGGGGCGCTAGATATCCAGCGCCTCGGGCTCGGCGAAGGCCGCGCGGTCCTGAATGAAGCGGAAGCGCGCCTCGGGCTTGTTGCCCATAAGCTGCTCGACGATGTCCGCCGCCGCGGCCTCGTCGGCCTCAAGGTCGAGGCCGTTCAGATCGCCGCCGCGCCCGGTGATCTCCACCCGCAGCAGCGTGCGCTTGCTCGGGGCCATGGTCGTTTCCTTGAGCTGGGCGGGCATCATCTCGCCCAAGCCTTTGAATCGGCTCACTTCCAGCTTTCCCCGGCCGTTGAACACGCTGGCCTTCAGCTCCGCCAGATGGGCGTCGTCGCGGGCATAGGCAGTCTTGCCGCCCTGGCTCAGCCTGTATAGCGGCGGTACGGCGAGATAGAGATGCCCGTTGCGGATCAGCTCCGGCATCTGCCGGTAGAAGAAGGTGATGAGCAGCGAGGCGATGTGCGCGCCGTCCACGTCGGCGTCGGTCATGACGATGACCCGGTCGTAGCGCAGTTCGCTATCCTTGTATTGCTTGCCCACGCCGCAGCCGAGCGCCAGCGTCAGGTCGGCCAAGAGTTGGTTTTGCGCGAGCTTGTCCCGCGAGGCGCTGGCAACGTTCAGGATTTTGCCGCGCAGGGGAAGAATGGCCTGAGTGGCGCGGTCGCGCGCCTGTTTGGCGGAGCCACCGGCCGAGTCGCCCTCGACGATGAAGATTTCGGTATCGTCCTTGGCGTTCTTCGAGCAGTCCGCCAGCTTGCCGGGCAGGCGCAATCTGCGCGTGGCGCTCTTGCGCTGGGTTTCCTTCTCGCGCTTGCGGCGCAGCCGGTCCTCGGCGCGCTCGATCACGAACTCCATCAGGCCATTGGCCTGCTGCGGCGAGGCGGTGAGCCAGTGATCGAAGGCGTCCTTGATCGTGTTCTCGACGATGCGGGCCGCCTCGGCGGAGGAGAGCCTGTCCTTCGTCTGCCCCTGGAATTCCGGCTCGCGGATGAACACGGAGAGCATGACGCCAGACGAGACGAGGACGTCGTCGGCAATGATCTGCGCCGCGCGTTTGTTATTCGTAAGCTCGCCATAGGCGCGCAGCGATTTGAGCAGCGCCGCGCGCAGGCCTTGCTCGTGCGTGCCGCCTTCGGGTGTCGGAATGGTGTTGCAGTAGGACTGCGTGAAGCCATCCTCATCGGCGAGCCAGGCGACGGCCCACTCGACGCTGCCATGCCCGCCTTCTTTCTGCACGCGGCCGGCGAACAGGTCTTTCGTGATAGGCGTCAGCCCCTCGATGCGCGCCGCCAGGAAGTCCTTGAGCCCGCCGGGGAAATGGAAAACGGCCTTCTCCGGCACGTCCGTGCCGCCCTCCAGCAGCTCCGGCGAACAGGTCCAGCGGATTTCCACCCCGCCGAAGAGATAGGCCTTGGCGCGCGCCATCTTGAAAATGCGGATGGGCTTGAAATGGGCGCGTTCCTTGAAGATTGAAGGATCGGGCCGGAAGCGGACGGTGGTGCCGCGCCGGTTGCGGATGGCGCCGAGATCCTCAAGGCCGGTAATGGGCTCGCCCTTGGCGAAGGTTTGCCGGTAAAGCCGGCCGCCCCGCGCCACCTCGACTTCGAGATGCTCGGAGAGCGCGTTCACGACCGAGACGCCGACGCCGTGCAGGCCGCCGCTGGTCGAATAGACGTTCGAGTTGAATTTGCCGCCGGAATGCAGCGTGGTCATGATGACTTCAAGCGCCGACTTGCCTGGATATTTCGGGTGCGGGTCCACGGGAATGCCGCGGCCGTTGTCGGTGACGCAGAGCGTGCCATCCGCTTTCAGCTCAACCTCGATGAAGCTCGCATGGCCCGCCACGGCCTCGTCCATGGCGTTGTCGATGGTCTCGGCGAAGAGGTGATGCATGGCCTTTTCGTCGGTGCCGCCGATATACATGCCGGGCCGGCGCCGCACGGGCTCAAGCCCCTCCAGCACTTCGATATCGGCCGCGGTATAGCTTTCGCCGGGCTTTTGCACGGGCAGGCGGGTGACGTTTGCCTTGGGAGCTTCAGCCTCGGCGCTGCCGAAAAGGTCTCGTGTCATGGCCGTATTTTGCTTGCTCATGGCTTATCCTGCTGCTAGCGGCGAGGGTATCGCTTGCGAATCTCTAACCGGACGCCGGGGTTACAGGTTGCAAGCCTCGCCCGGTTTGGCAAGGGCTTGAACGTTACTACCCACTCCTTCCGTCTCCCGCGGCGGGGAGCGCTGCCTCTTGCGTGGAGTGGGATGAAAGGCCAGAAAGCCGGGCGGATAGCGAACAAGGTAGCAGATCCGATGAGCGAGATTGCGGCGGCGGCCATTATATTCGCGCGGCTGGCGGTAGCGCTGCTGGCGGGAGCGGCGATTGGCGCCGAGCGGCAGTGGCATCAGAAAATGGCGGGCCTCAGGACCAATGCGCTGGTTGCGCTGGGGGCGGGCGGCTTCGTCGCGTTTTCCGGGGCGGTGGGCGAGGGCGATCCCACCCGGATCGCGGCGCAGGTGGTTTCGGGCATCGGCTTCCTGGGCGCGGGCATCATCCTGCGCGAGGGGGCCAATATTCGCGGGCTGAACACAGCCGCAACCCTTTGGTGCTCCGCGATGGCGGGCACTTTCGCGGGCGGCGGATATTACATGTTGAGCCTTGGGGCGGCCGCCTTCGTGGTTGCGATCAACACCGGCATGCAGCCGCTTGTACGGCTGCTCAACAGGCGCGTGCGGGACGCGGGCGAGGAAAGCGAAACCCGCTATACGATATCGGTGACCTGCCGCAGCACCGAGGAAGCTCATGTGCGCTCCCTTTTGTTACACGCAGTATCGCAGGCCGTGCTTGGCTTGCGGCGCATCGAGAGCGAGGACCTTGCCGATACGGGCAAGGTTTGCGTGACCGCCGAGACGGCTGCCGGCCCTCGCAAGGACGCCGCGCTGGAGCAGATTGTCGGCCGCTTGAGCCTGGAACCCTTCGTCACAGCGGCCTCCTGGGAAGCGATCCGGGAAAGCAGCGACCTTTGAGGTAGCGCACCGGGCGGCCGTCCTTCATCAAGCTGTCATTGTGCGGACATAACTTGCGGGCCGTTGCTTGTAGAGGGGGTCCTATGTCCGATATAGCTGCGCCGATGCCAAGGGAGGCATCGTTGAAGCCCAATTTGAATGCGAAAAACGGTCCGGCCACGGCTGTCATTTTCATCCTGCTGCTTGCCACGGGCATACTGTTCACGGCGTACAGCCTATATGTGGACGTGCTGGAAACGGGCGTTCCGGTCAGGGCCATGCTGCCGTTCGTACTGCTTGGCGTGGCGCTCTTGATCGCGCTCGCCTTCGAGTTCGTGAACGGCTTTCATGATACGGCGAACGCAGTGGCCACGGTCATCTATACCCATTCGCTGCCGCCCCAGTTCGCGGTGATCTGGTCTGGGTTTTTCAACTTCCTTGGCGTGCTTTGGTCGAGCGGCGCGGTCGCCTTCGGCATCGTCGCGCTGCTGCCGGTCGAGCTGATCCTGCAGGTAGGGTCGGAAGCCGGCTTTGCGATGGTGTTCGCACTGCTGTTCGCGGCGATCATCTGGAACCTCGGCACTTGGTGGCTGGGTCTGCCCGCGTCGTCGTCGCACACGCTGATCGGCTCCGTCATTGGCGTGGGCGTCATGAACGCACTCATGCGCGGCCGGGATGGCACCTCGGGCGTCGATTGGGGCCAGGCGGTAAAGATCGGCTACTCGCTGATTCTGTCGCCGCTGGTGGGGTTCGCCTGCGCGGCGATCCTTCTGCTTGTCCTCAAGAAGCTGGTCCGCAACCCCGGCCTCTATGCGGAGCCTAAGGGGAATACGCCTCCGCCATGGTGGGTCCGCGGCCTGCTCGTTCTGACCTGCACGGGCGTTTCGTTCGCGCACGGCTCGAACGATGGGCAAAAGGGCATGGGCCTCATCATGCTGATCCTCATCGGTACGGTGCCGACGGCCTACGCCTTGAACCGCGCCCTGCCGGCTTCGCATGCGGAGAGCTTCCAGACGGCGGCAATCGAGGCATCGAAGGTCGTGGAGAGCAAGTCCGCCGGCTACAATTCCACCGGCACGCCCGATTGGCGCAAAATCGTGACGCGGTATGTCTCGACGCACGAGGTCGAGGACAACACGTTCCTGGCGCTCTCCAAGCTGATGCAGGACATCTCCCTGCAAGTTACGACTTACGGCTCGTTCGCGAAGGTTCCTGTGGTTGCGGTCGGCAACACCCGTAACGACATGTACCTGACCTCGGAGGCCATCCGCTTCCTCATCAAGGACAAGGGCTCCGAGCTTTCGCCGGACGACGTGAAAAAGCTCAATGCCTACAAGGCCGAGATCGACGCCTCGACCAAGTTCATCCCGGTTTGGGTGAAGATCGCGGTCGCCATCGCGCTGGGGCTCGGCACCATGATCGGCTGGAAGCGCATCGTGGTGACGGTGGGCGAGAAGATCGGCAAGCAGCACCTGACCTACGCGCAAGGAGCCTCGGCCGAGCTCGTGGCCATGAGCACGATCTTCGCCGCCGACATGTACGGCCTGCCGGTTTCTACGACCCATGTGCTCTCCTCCGGTGTCGCGGGAAGCATGGCGGCTAACAAGTCCGGACTGCAGTTCGCGACCGTCCGTAATCTGCTGATGGCCTGGGTGCTGACGCTTCCCATGGCGGTCTTGATCTCGGGCGGCCTGTTCTACGTGTTCAGCAAAACCTTCTAGGCATTACGGTTTGCCTGCCCTGGACCCCTCCGAGGCAGGCAAACCGGCCTGGATGAGAAAGCGCGGTTGCGCGTTACCTTGAGATGCCAGTTTAGAGAATGCGCTTTTCTAAAAGTTTAATGGATTTCTCAAAAGTGGTAATGCGTTGATACTGATGGGATATATTTCGCTTCGACCGCAGCGCGCCTGTGCGCGCTGCGGTTAATTCGCAAGTTGCGGTTATATTTAATGGGGTTCTGGAAGCGTGGTTTTCTAGCGAAAACGGCACAAAATGCCCGCGAAATGCGGCGGCATAAAATGCTTCATGCGTAGTTTACTATGCTTGCATTTACTGTGTCTCGCCATCTACGCGGCTTCACAGCATTTTAACGAATTGCCGGCGGCGTATTCTGGGCCGAAGGGTGTCCCAGCGCCACGCCTATTTCGCCTTCGGGCACATCTCGGCGGAATCGCCGCGCAGTGCCGGGGCCTGCCCATGCTGTGCCTGGCTTTGATTGAGCCACGCGTACAGCGCATCCTTCCCGGTGTCCATCGGAGCGGCCAAGAGGTTCCCCAGGATTGAACCAATCAATGCCCAAAGGAGGTTGATCCGCCAGCCCGGCGCCGCAGCGGCAACGGATGCTTCAACTTGTTGGTTATTTTTCACGTTCGTCTCCATCGCTTCATCTCCTGATGCGAGGAGTTCACAGCCCACCGCTATGCGGTCTGAAGGCCGAAACCACACCGGCCGTTTCGTGCTTGCTGCTCGCGCCGAAGCCGCCCGCGGTGTGCAGCCGGTGTGAAAAACGGCGTGACGCTGGCGTTGACGAATGTAAGTAGGTCTGGCTCACTACTGCTTTGGCGAAGCTGGTGGACAACAAAGGATGGCAGCGAGGCGCGACCCGATCCACGAACTGGATAAGAAAATATCCGGAATGATGGATCTCATGGGATTTGGATCGAACTTCCAGGGATTTTGCGACGCGGCCAATGTTAGCCGCGAAGGCCTAAAAGCATGCCTGCATGACGATGGCACACGAGGGCTCAGCGGTGAGTATCAAAAGGCGTTGGCGGCGTTCGTAGGGTTCTTACTAAGCTGGCCGGAGTGGATCGAGACGGACGCCGCACGCCCTCGCAACGGTGAGCGCCGCGATACGGCGAAGGCTTTTCTCGACCGGTGCTACAAAGAAAAACCGCCGGAACCTGAGCTGAAAGAGGGGGCAGAGCCGGTGCCCTTGAAGGAGGACATGTTCGCCGATCCGGCAAAGATAGACACGCCGCTTGCCTCTCTATCTCTGCGCACGGGGCAATCTCAGAATGTGGCGGGGGCGGTCTCGCTGGGCTTTGACTTGAACTGCCCGGAAGATAACGCCTATGGCCAGATCACCGGGGTCAAACGCGCGTTTCTGATTTTCGGCTGCGGCCACGCACGTACAACCGACGTGAAGGAGCGGACCGGCTACCCAGCGGGAGAGATTTTCAACAACGCTAAATTCACGCCGCACAGCGTGGATGTGAACAAGCCTAGCTGGCGGGTGGAATCCGCCGGAGACACCGTAATCGGACTTGTCGGCGACGTGCCGGCAACTTTCATCCGTGTCTTCAATCTCATGCCGGGAGCGAGCGTTTGCGCGGAGCTGAAGGCATACGTCAAAGACGTTGCTGCGACGTTCGCCGTGCCCACAGAAGGGAAAGCGCAAAGCGCGGCAAAGACGAAAATCAAGAAGCGTTTGCGCGAACTGAAGATCTCGGGCGGCGAAACAGGAGAAGTCGCGCTTGCGTCGGCCGAAATCAAGTTCTGCGCGTGCGAGGTGGAAACGCCATGACCTGGCTGGGGAAGGATGTCGAGGCTGCGGAGCGGCGCGTCGACGAGGCCAAAACGGAGAGTTTTGCGGAGCTGGTCAAAATTGCCGGGCTCGATCCGAAGCAGCATTTGCGCTTCGCGGATTGGTCGGGCGTCGATTTCTCGGGCTGCGATCTGCGCGGCTGCGACTTTACGGGCGCTCGGATCAGAAATTGCAAATTTGATGGGGCTTTTATTAAAGGAGCCCGATTCGATCAGGCTGAAATTAACGGCACCGATCTCCGGGTGACGGCCGATTGGGTTGATCATCTCAAGAACTGGGTGTCACGAGGGATCCGAGTAATCCCGCGTGGCGGAGGCACTTCAAGGATCACGAAGTTTGAGCGAACCGTGCCAATCCCTGGGTCTTCTGACGCTCATCTGCCCGCGGGCGCGGTGTTCCAAGATGCGCCGTTCGGGCCGGAGATGGTGGTGCTTCCGCCGGGCCGGTTCTGGATGGGGTCGAGGGACGGCGAGGGGGATGATGACGAGCGGCTTCGGCACGAGGTGACGATGCCGCACGCAATCGCGGTTGGCCGCTATCCGGTGACGTTCGAGGAGTGGGAGTTCGCCATGACAGACGAGGAGTGGTTGCGGGTGACAGTGCCTTCCAAACTGAAAGATGAAGGCTGGGGGCGGGCGCGTAAGCCAGTAATCCACGTCTCGTGGGAGGAGGCGCAGCATTACGTAACGTGGCTTTTTCGCAAAACCGGGCAGCGCTACCGCCTGTTGAGCGAGGCCGAATGGGAATATGCCTGCCGGGCGGGGAGCGAGGCGGCCTATTGTTTCGGTGACGATGAGGCGAAGCTTGGCGATTACGCTTGGTACGCTGAGAATTCGGAAGGCCGGACGCATTTGGTGGGCGAAAAGATGCCGAACAAGTTTGGCCTCTACGACATGCATGGAAATGTCTGGGAGTGGTGCGAAGATGTTTTGCACGAGAGTTATGAGGATAAGCCCGGAGAAACTACGATGGATCCTGTTCTTTTCCATGCACCATTTGGTAAGGGAGTGTTCAACGAGGCATTAGAGTTGGAAGCAAACGGGGGCGCCTGGATAACCGGAGATAGCAGCAGGCGGGTTCTGCGCGGTGGTTCGTGGTACAACATTCCGTCGAGTTGCCGCTCAGCCTACGGCAGCCTTTACCCCGCAGACGTCCGCAGCAACAAATGCGGTTTGCGCGTAGCCCGAACCTTATCCTTTTAACTTTTACCCTTTCCGGCCGCTCACGGCAGCCTTGGCCACGGCCAGATTCGTGACTTCGGCGATCCGGCGGGCGGCCTGGATTGGAAGGGCGGGCGTTTCGCGGATGCGGAGTGTGGCGAGTCCGATCAAAGGGGGGAAGGCGGAATCCCCGGCGACGAGGTGGTGGACCCCGGCCCGGCGATCAGGGTTTCGATTTCGGCGAATTCGCGCGCCGGCCCATCGGGCTTGACGAACAGGTCCGGGCGGCCACGCCGGTGGAACTCGTCGAGTTCCTCGAATAGCTTGCAAAGCCGCTTGAAATCGCTGGCGGCGGCGGGCCGGATGTTGAAGCCAAATAAATCCACGGCGGGTCTCCATTGCCAGCCGCCTGAGCCGGAGACCCCTATCGCTTGAAACAACGCCGCCGGCAAAGGCGGCGATGTTCGTTGGGAATGATCGAATGTCGCCGCACCTATGGGAGCAGCGGCCAATAGCAGTTCAGGAATTGGTCCAAATCGATCATGCGGCGCACATTATGCCCGCCCCCTCTGCCGGTCAATACCGCACCAAGCCTTTCCTTTGCCGCCAAAACGACATGCTTTGAACGGCTTTACCGGATGGAAGTTCCGTCTGGCGGCCTCACACCCCTTAACCCAGGAGACTGATCGTGCAGCGCGAGTTGAGCTACAAGCTTCCTTTCGAGCGGCTCTCGAAGCTCGGCCGTTCGGTGGGCCGCAAAGCCTTCCGGACGCTGTGGCTGTCGACTTGGCTCTTGCTCGCCGCCTTCATCGCGGCTGTCTTCGCCCTCGACTTTTATAGGGTCGAGTTGAGTGAGTGGGCGGAACGTGCGGGCGTACCATTTTCGCCGAACGCTGGGCTCGTCATCTGCTTCATGTTGTTCCTGCCCTGGGCGTGGCTGCTTCGCAGGGCGAGGGTCCGGCAGCGCAAGAGCCGGGCGGACTTCGATACAACCATCCGCTTAACCCAGGATGAAGGAGGCATTCGCATCGCCACTACGTCCATCGAATATTATGTGAAGTGGCAGGGCATTAGCCAAATGCTGGTGGAGCCCGATGGGGTGGTGATTTCGCACGGCAATCTTTTTTGGCTTGTGCCGGATACCGCCTTCGAGAGCGCTGCCGAGCGGCGGGCGTTCATCCAGGACGTTTATGGCCGCTTGAGCGAGCAGGCGCGAACCATAAGCGAGAAGCACTTGCGCCCTGCGCTGGCGGGATGAGGCGGCGTCTGGCAAGTGAGCGGTTTAATATAATTTTAGCCAAAAATTTCGTTTGTCCTGCCAGCCCCAAATTACCGTGTTGCACCCTGACGGTGACTTGACCTATAAATCCGTACAGTCGCAGAAAAGCATGCGGACGGCCAATCGAAGGCCCAAACGTCCGGTCCCGCCGAAACGGCAATAACTGCGACTCTTCTCACACTTCCTTAATAAATCTGGCGAGGTGCCATGGCAGGCGATCTCGAAATCTTGGGCACGCGTCCGCGCGGCCGCCCAACGCTTTACGATGCCGCTTATTGCGACCGCGTGGTCGAGCTTGCGGCGGAAGGCTGGAGCAAGGCGGAAATCGCGGCCGAGCTTGGCGTGGGGCGCAAGACGCTCGACGGCTGGGGCGCGGCGCACCCCGAGTTCCGCGAGGCTTTGCGCCGCGCAAAGGACCTCGAATATGCCTGGTGGCTCAAAACCGGGCGCGAAGGGCAGTTCACCAAGAACTGGAACCTGGCGAGTTGGACGCTGCAGATGCGCAACCGCTTCGGCGCCCGCTTCGAGGGCCGCACTTCAACCCGGAGGCCCGCCGGGGAGCCAAAGGACAGCATCAATGCCGAACGCATCCGGGAAGAAATCGAGCGCAAGCTTTCTCGCATCGCTGACGCTGGCGCGGCGGAAGAAGTTTCTCGCGAGCCTGACGCCGAGGGCGGTCGAGAGCCTGGTCCATGATTGGCGGTTCTGGGCAAGGCCCGAACAGCGCGCGCCAGTAAGCGACTGGCATGTCTGGATAATTTTGGCCGGCCGGGGTTCTGGCAAAACGAGATGCGGTGCGGAGTGGGTGCGCGAATGCGTTTGCGGACCCACTCCGCTGGGCCGGGGCATGTACGCCCGCGTCGCGCTCGTGGCGGAGACGGCGGCGGATGCGCGCGACGTGATCGTGGAGGGGCCGTCGGGCTTGCTCTCGGTGCATCCTGCCGATTTCCGGCCGAAATACGAGCGGTCGAAGCGGCGGCTGACCTGGCCCAACGGCGCGGTGGCGATGCTCTATAATGCGACCGAGCCGGACCAGTTGCGGGGGCCTCAGCACGAGGCTGCGTGGTGCGACGAGCTGGCCAAGTGGCGCTACGCGCAGGAGACCTGGGACATGCTGCAGTTCGGCTTGCGGCTGGGCGAGCATCCGCGCGAGGTCGTCACCACGACGCCGCGCCCGATCCCGCTGATCCGCGATTTTTTGGCACGCGAAGGGCAGGGCGTGACGGTGACGCGCGGCAGCACCTACGACAACCGCGCCAACTTGGCGCCAGGGTTTTTCAAGAGCGTCGTGAAGCGCTATGAGGGCTCGCGGCTCGGCCGGCAGGAGCTGAACGCGGAGATTTTGGACGACATTCCGGGCGCGCTTTGGACGCGGGCGATGCTGGATGGCGCGCGCGTGGCGCCGGCGGCGCTGCCGCAAATGCAGCGCATCGTGATCGGCGTGGACCCGGCCGCCAAGGCTTCCGCCGGCGGGGACCGGACCTCCGAGACCGGCATTGTGGTGGCGGGGCTCGGCGACGATGGGCGCGGCTATGTGCTCGACGACCTGTCCTGCCGGCTTTCGCCCGCCGGATGGTCGCGCAAGGTGGCCGCCGCCTTCGATAAGTTCAGCGCGGACGCCATTGTGGTGGAGATAAACCAGGGCGGCGCCATGGTCGAGACGGTGATGCGCGCCGAGCGGCCCGGGCTGCCCTTGCGGCAGGTGCGCGCGAGCCGGGGCAAGACCGTGCGCGCCGAGCCCATCGCGGCACTCTACGAGCAGGGCCGCGTGAGCCATGCCGGGGCGTTCCCGGCGCTGGAGGATCAGATGGTGCAGTTCACGCCCTTCGGCATCGAGGGCGACGGCGCCGCCGACCGGGTGGACGCGTTGGTGTGGGCGATGGCGGATCTGTTCCCGCGCATGGTGAAGCCGCAAACGGAGGCGGATTGGGACGATGAGCGCGGTGGCGGCAAAGGAAGCTGGCTACTGTGATGGGAGGGCAAGGTGCTTGGCGTAGAGATTTGTCCACGAGCGGTAAGTTTCTGTCCTTACGAGTGGTATTCTCTGTTTCAATGGTGTACAAAACTATATTATCATCGGGACTACTTATGGCACAAAATAGATGAAATCCCGCCAGCTCATCAAAGTCGCGTCTAGGTGGTTCGAGGATTGGTTTAAATATATCAAAGGTAGCATCGAATATGGGCAGATAAGCATAAACGGCGAGTATTCCTTTCCAGGAGTATTGAGGGTCGGTGAAAGTAACGCTCATTATGTAATTGAGCTGACAGGGGCGCAAGATATTGGTAATACGCAGGAATATCACATACGAGTGCCTTCAGGAACGGAGAAGATCGCTAACGCAACATCTTTTCTAAATCCGGGACCGCGAACTAATGGCGCCACATCGGCACTTATGGTTATTACTTCTCGCGACAATATCTTTTCGCATCTCGTATTTGCAACACGCTTTGATAGGGAGAAATTTGAGCAGCACATTAATGTACCTATTGTTGGTCCGCGTATTCAAGCGGATGCGGATTTTGATGCCGATGTGCCTTTGATGATTGCGGGTACGGCTGACAAACTCCTATTCAGAGATATCGATTTGATACGATCCGATGGGCCTCAAATATTTTTCAGGAGAATTTCGACCATAATCGTCCTAAAAAAAACGATCAGTGAACGGCAATTGGTCGATTGGTTGAATGGCAAATCTCAGTTCATGCTTGGCATGCCGGAACGTCCTGATATCCTAGGCTTGAACCTCGACTATTCAGTATCAAAAGAAGGGTTCGCAGTACAGCTGCTAAGTCTTGCGAACCAAGATGTAACTGAGCGCATTATTGATTCTTTTATTCAACATAATAAGTCTTTTTTTGCTCAGGCGCTAGGATATATAAAGGCATTTAGTCAACCTGAGTGCAAAATCATAAACAGTGACGGCTTGGAAGGTGAATTTCTCATACCAGATTTCATGATGCTCAGACAAGATGGTGGATGTGACATACTTGACTTGAAAAAGGCGCTTATTCCGTCTGTCACCGTTGGTACAAGAAATCGACTTCGGTTTAACGCCTACGTTGCAGAGCTGGTCGGCCAACTAGAGGGATATAGACGATATTTCTCTTCTCCGGAAAACGCACGTTGGGTAACGGAAAATTTGGGCATTACTGTTGCAGATAATCCGCGTCTGGTCGGGGTTGTTGGGAATCATAACAACTTTGAACGCGATAGGGTGGACCTCGCAATTGGCCCGTATCGGGACAACCTCTCCATTATTAGCTATTCAGAGGTAGCCAATTTGCTTAGAAAAAAATAAGAACACTGACAATTGGTTGCCTGAAAGACGCAAAAGTGCCCCGAAGCCACATAGATGCGGGATCGCGAGATCCTGCTCAGCCAATCGGCTCACAGATCGAAGGGCTCTGGCGGCAGGTCTTCGATCTCTGGGAAGTCCTCGTCTAGCGGCTCCAGCGTTTCGAGAAGCTCAAGAAGAGATTGTTTCGGCGTCGGCTCGATAATGAGCTTGTCGCCTTCCTTGCGCATGATCGCGTCTTCGCATGGAAACTCGAATTCGCTTGGGATTTCCACGAACTGACTTTCCTCATCCCTGAGAAGTTTTACTGAGCGTTCCATTCCGGGGATCATCCGAACTAATTGCTGCGTTCAATAAACGCCCCCAAACTACACCTTAGCAGCGCGTCGCCAACCGCACAGACGAGGTTTCCCTTGCCCAAGATCGACATCGTTCAAGAGGCGCAAGAGCGCCTCGAAGCCGCATGGATTCAGGATCGCGAGAACCGCGAGGACGGGTTCATGGACCTGAAGTTCCTCGCCGGCGACCAATGGCCGAACGAGATCCGGCTGCAGCGCGAGGCGCAGAACCGCCCGTGCCTGACCATCAACCGGCTGCCGCAATTCGTGAACCAGGTGGCCAACAGCGTGCGCGTCAATCCGCCGGCCATCAAGGCGATCCCGGCGGGCGGCGAGGCGACGGCGGAGCTGGCGGAGATTTACTCCGGGCTGATGCGGCAGATACAGTATCGCTCGAACGCCACCAATGTATTCGCGAACGCGGTTTACTATGCGGTTGCCTGCGGCATCGGGCATTTTCGCGTCGTCACCGATTTTGCGGACGAAAACGGTTTCGACCAGGAAATCCTCATCAAGCGCATTCAGCATCCGCTGTCGGTGTTCTGGGCGCCGGGCTCGGTCGAGCCGGACCGCTCGGACGCGGAATACTGCCTCGTCTCCGAAATGATCGGGCGCAAGGACTTCCAGAAGCGCTTCCCTGATGCGGCCATGACCGATTTCGCGGCGCCGGCCGATCTTAACGCCGAGAGCGGCCTGTTCTGGGCCAATCGGGATGCGGTGCGCGTCTGCGAATATTGGGTGAAGCGGCCCCACGAGCGCACCATCGCCCGCCTTGCTGGCGGCGAGACCATCGATATCACCGAAGTGGACCCGGAAGAGCTGCGAGGCTTGGAGATCGTTGCCCAGCGGAAGGTCAAGTCCCACAAGATCGAGCATTATCTCTTAAGCGGCGAGGAAATTCTCGAAGGCCCGAACCAGTGGGCCGGGCGCTATATCCCGATCTTCCCGGTGATCGGCTCGGAGACATCGCTCGAAACCAAGGTGATCCGCAGCGGCCTCATCCGCTTCAGCCGGGATTCGCAGCAGCTTTACAATTTCTGGCGCTCCGCTGCCGCCGAGTCCATCGCACTTGCCCCGCGTGCGCCGTTCCTGGCGACGCCCGCCATGATCGCCAAGTTCAAGGGGCAGTGGGACACGCAGAACACCGTCTCGCGGCCGTATCTGCTCTATGAAGCGGACCCGGACGTTCCGGGAGGCCGGCCTATGCGCGAGCCCCCGCCCGATATTCCGGCGGCGCTGGTGAACGAGAGCGGCATGGCCGCCGACGAGTTGAAGGCCACGACCGGCGTCTACGATGCGGCGCTCGGTGCGCAATCGAACGAGATTTCCGGGATCGCCATCCGCGCGCGCGCGAGCCAGGGCGATATTTCGGCGTTGCATTATCAGGACAACCTGATGGCCACGCTGAACCATCTGGGCCGCGTGCTGATCGACCTTATCCCGAACATCTACGATAGCGAGCGCACCGTGCGCATCATGCAGGAAGATGAGACGCATCTGCCGGTGCGCATCAACGTGCCGGTCATGGGCGTGAACGGAAAGCCCATGCTTATCAACGACCTGAACCAGGGCACCTACGATGTGCGGGTGAAGATCGGTCCGTCCTACGCCACACGCCGCGCCGAGGCTGCTGACGCCATGCTGCAATTCATCCAGGCCGTGCCGCAGGCGGCAAGCGTGGCGGGCGACCTCGTGGCGCGGAACATGGATTGGCCCGGCGCGGACGAGATCGCCGAGCGGCTCAAGCGCATGCTGCCGCCGCAGATTACCGGGGAGGCGCCACCGCTGGGCGCTCAGATCGCTCAGGCTCAGCAGCAGGCTTACCAGGACGCGCTCGCCCAGGCCAATCTGAGCCGGGTGCAAGGGCAAGTCCTGAAGTCCCAAGCCGAAGCGGTGCGGGCGCATGCGCAGGCGCAAGACGCGGCGGCGCGGACGCTTTCCACCGTTGCGTCCACCGTCTATGGCGCACCGCAAGGTCCTATGCAAACCGCGCTGCAAGAGGCGGCGCTGCGCGAGCGCCAGGCAAGCGCCGCGAAAGCCGAGGCCGGCCTTCAGGCTCAGGTCTTCGACAATGAGGTAAAACGCGCGCAGCTTCCGGAGCCTTCGTCCTACAAGCTCTGAGTGGCGGCTACATAAACCGGACAAGTTGATTAGCTAGCGACAGCCGCCCGCCGCCAGACTTATAGGAGTTTAGGTCGCATCCGCCTGTTCTTCGACGGCGGTATAGCGCGGCTAAATGTTTCTCGCCGCTGGCCTTATGTGCCAACGCGGAATGACCGGGAGCGGCGAAATGGCAATATGGCTCTGGGCGTATGCCGGCTTTTTGTTAGAACCGGCGGCGCTCTCGATGTTGCGGATTCGGGCGATGAAGCCGGTAGCGCCTCAAAGGTTGGCTGTCTTGGAGGACGATCGATGGCTGGCAATTCTCTTTATAGCGGCTTGCCCGGATATTATGACGATCTGCCCGAACGCGAGCGCAATCTGGACCCCAAAGGCCGCAGCTTGGGCGTGATCTCCAATTTTCTGGGTCTCTTGCCCTATGCGCGGGCCGGAGCGGAAGCCATGACGCGCGGCGAGAGCTTTTGGGGTGGGACGCCACAATATGAGCGCCAGCGCCAGGCGCTGCAGCAATACTACGCCGATGCTTATGAAAGCGCGCCCGATAGTGTTAAGGTTCTGAGCGTCATAGGCCTGCCGATGGGCGCTGTGAGTACCGCGGCGAAAGCGCTTGCCCCGCTCGGAAGGCCGGCCGCGGTTGCCGCTGGGCTAGGCGGCGTCATGGGCGCAACGGCGGGATATTTCGCCCCGCGGGAACCGGATACCGGCGATGTGCCGGCACGGATGCCTAACCCCCTGCTTGGTGCGGGCATGGGTGCCTTCATGGGCGGGGCGGGTGCAAAGGCATCGCAATACGCGAACGCCTTGATCGGGCCGTCGCCCAACTTGGCACAAGGCTCCAGAAACGCTTTGATCTATGATCCGCCGCCGAGGCCTGTTAGAGATATTAGCGCGGATTATCCGAACGGAGCACCACAGGATGCCCTGGGACGAATCACATACGACATGGACGGGCGGCCAATACGAGCGGCCTTTGTCGCCGGAAGAACTAGCGAAGCAGGCATACTACCGGAGTCCGGCGTATTGGAGAACCTTGCCGCAATCAGTCAGGGACTCTATGGCGCGGCACCTCAGGCAGTTGCGGCGCGAGAGATTGGCGGCGACGCGGGGCGCTTCACAAGCCGTCCAAACATCGATGGAACCGGAAGAGACTACTTCATAAATTACGATAAAAATCTTCCGCCCCCTAAGGCTGCAAGCGTGCAAGCCCACGAAATCGCCCACGGCATCGACGAACTTGCAGGGCGGATTGACACGTCCGGCCTGAAGGGGGAGTTGCAAACCGTCTATCACGACCTCAACAATCCCAACCCGTCGCCAACCGCCAAGCAATGGACCCCGCAGGCGGCGGGCTATAAGGGCTCCGATGTGGACCGTGAATACATTGCCGAGGCGGTCCGCGCTTACATGACCGATCCAAATTACATGAAAACCGTCGCGCCGAACACTGCTGTGGCGATCCGGAAAGCAGTGAATTCGAACGCACTAATTAGCGGCACGCTTCATTTCAATTCGCTTGCGCCGTTCCTTCTTACCGCCGGGGGAAGTGCACTGGGGCTCGCGGCTTACCCGCAGGCGGATGACGCAGAGTGAAAATGCGCTTCGATCTACGATCCGCTGCTAACGCGGGCTAGCAGGCTGCTGAAAACTCAAAAGGCTTGCCGAAATCGCCATTGCGGGCGCAGCGAAGCAATCCAGATCGCACGTAAAATCAACGGACTGCTGGATCGCCGCGCTGCGCTTCGTTGTGAGTGCTTCGGACGGTTTCATCAGCATTCACTGTAGCACAACGCCGTGCGAGCAGCCGTTCGAGCGTGGAAGCGCAAGACGATCCCCGCTCCCATCCCTCCAGACCCAGGACAGAACATGACCGCACAAGACGATACCCCGTCCGTGGACGATGACGCTTTGGCGTCCGCGCTTCAGGCGAATTCGGGCCAAGGCGAAGATGGTGCAGGCTCTCCCGCCGCTCCGGCGCAGGACGCCGGGCGCGAAGGCCGCATCCGCGAGCTTATCCATCAAAAGCAGGTGGCGGATGCCGTAGCGGCGCGGAGCGCGGCGGAAGCGGCGGCGCTGCGCAACGGCTCGCAGAATCCGGGCCGGCCGCAGGACTACCGCGCGCCCGAGGACTACACCCGCGCCATCGCGGAGCAGGCTGCCCGGGAGGTTGGCGCCAGCCTTATGGCGCGCCAGTCGGCGCAGGCGCAGGAGATGGCGGCGAAGGCGGCACAGGACGCCTGGTCGGAAACCACGGCCGAGTTCCGCCAGAGGGTGCCGGATTTCGATGCCGTGGCGCACAACCCCAATCTTGCCGTGACGCCCATCATGGCCGACGCCATCCGCGAGTTCGAGCCGGGGCGCGGAGATCGCCTACTACCTTGGCAAGAATCCGGCCGAGGCCCAGCAGATTGCGGTCTTGCCGCCCGTCTCGCAGGCGACCGCGATTGCGAGGACTCGAAGGCCGCCTCGGCGCAAACGCCGCGTCCGTCAGCCGGGCGCCTCAGCCCGTGGGCACGCTTACGGGCCGCGGCGGCAGCGCCGGCAAACCGCTCGAAGACATGGACTTCGAGGAATACCGCCGCACCCGCGGTTTTTAAGCACTTTCAACCGTCACGCCCCTCACCCCGTCCCTCTCCCCATGGGAGAGGGAACGCCTTCCCAACGGCTGCGACCGGACTCCCTCTCCCATCCGCATCCGCTTGCGAATGCGGACACTCTAAAGAAGCAAGCTCGCCAAAGCGAGCTTGCGCGGGAGAGGGTTGGGGTGAGGGGCGTTAGCTCTTTCAAAAGGAGACCCTACCCCCATGGCCTCAACGCTCTTAACCCCCAGCATCATCGCCAAGGAAGGCCTGATGCACCTCGACAACAACCTTGTCGCCGCGAAAATGGTCTACCGCGCCTACGAATCCGAGTTTGGCGAGACCAAGATCGGCGATACGCTCACCATCCGCAGGCCGGTGAAATACGCCGTTCGCAGCGGCTCGGTGGCGCAGATGCAGGACGCGGCCGAAGGCAAGGTGCAGATCAAGATCGACACCCAGCGCGGCGTGGATCTGCGGTTCCCGACCAAAGACCTCACCCTCACCATCGACCGCTTCGCCGATCGCTATCTGAAGCATCCGATGATCGCGCTGGCGAACCAGGTCGATCTCGATATTCTGTCGATGTACAAATATGTGTGGAACTGGGTGGGCACGCCTGGCGAGACGCTTTCGGGCTACAAGTCCTTCATTAAAGGCCCGCAGCGGCTCGATGAAATGGCTGTGCCTGGGCCGCGCGCATCCTGCCTGTCGCCGGCCGACTTCTACGGCATGGCATCGAGCTTCACCGGCCTTTACGTGCCGGATGTCGCCAGGACCGCGTTGGAGAAATCCAAGCTGCCGATGGTGGGCAACACCGACTGCTACTCGTCGCAGAACGTCATCAACTACACCGTGGGCGCATACGCCGGTACGCCGGTCATTTCGGCCACCGCGTCGGCGAACGGCGTCACGAACACGGGCATCACCACCTATCTGGCGTCGATGAACACCAACCAGACGGCGATCCTCGTGGATGGCCTCACCTCGGGCGCGACGCTGAATGCTGGCGACGTTTTCACCATCGCCGGCGTCTATGCCGTCAACCCCGTCACCAAGCAGGCGCTGCCGTACTTGCAGCAGTTCGTGGTCAGCGCGCCCGTTACCGCGACGGGTACGGCGGACGCGATCACCATTGCGCCGGCCATCGTCGTCTCCGGCCAATATCAGACCGTGAGCGTGGCGCCTGCGCAGAACGCGGCGCTGACCTTCATGGGCACGGCTGGGGCGAACTATCCGCAGAACCTCGTTTTCCATGAGAACGCGTTCGCGCTGTGCATGGTGCCGATGGAACTGCCGGAAGGTGCCATCAAGAAGGCGCGGCAGAGCTATAAGGGCCTGTCGATCCGCGTTATCTGCGACTACGACATCATCAACGACATCAATATGTGGCGCCTCGACATTCTGTACGGGGTGAAGCCGATTTACCCGGACCTCGCCACCCGCCTCTCCGGCGCTTCGAGCTAAGTTCAGGCGTTCCTTCTCCCCGTTCGCACCCGCTTGCGGGTGCGACAGCAAAAGTTGCAAGCGCGCCAAGGCGTGCTTGCGGGGAGAAGGACAGGATGAGGGGGGACTTGCCGCAAGTGCGAAGCTTGCAAAGACCCCCTCACCCCTGCCCTCTCCCCAAGGGGAGAGGGAGTCTTCCCATCTCAATCGAAGGATCCCCTTCCATGCCCGTAAAGCAGCTTTCCGACGGCAATCCCGACGGCACCGTGCTCGGCCAAAGCACGAGCGATCAAATCGCGTTCTACAATGTAGCGCCCGTGGCCCAGCGCTCAGGCGCCGCGCAGGCGGCCATCGATACGGCAGCGCCGACGAATACCACCCCCTATGGCTTCAGCCAGGCGCAGGCGCAGGCGATAATCACGCTTCTGAATGAAATCAGGGCGGCGCTTGTGGGCGTCGGTCTCATAGCAGGTCAATGATGAGTGGCGACACGCGCCTTTGGATGTACAAGGCGGGTGAGGCGCGGGTTTTCGAGCATCCCGATCAAGTGCCGGCAGGCCAAGGCTGGCAGCGCTTTCCCGCACCGGCAGCCGATGCCGCGCCGCCTCCAAAGACGCCGCGCGTAATCCTGCCGGAGCCCGGTCCCGACCAGGAGCCGACCGATCAGGAAAAGCTCGACCGCATGTCGCGGCAGCGCCTGATGCAAGTGGCGGCCGATTGCGGCATCCGCTTCGATTTCGGCTGGACCAAGGCCCAGCTCAAACATGCAATCGTCGAGGTGCTCAATGACAACGGCCCGTGACATCATCGCAGGCGCCTACCGGCGCCTCGGCCTCCTGCCGCTTGGCGCGGACCTCGATCCGGACCGGGCGGCGGCGGGCCTCACCGCTTACAACGATATGCTGAACGCGTGGGCGGCGGACGGGATCTTTCCCGGCGGCCCGAACCCGCCGGCCGCGCAAACCGATGGCATCTTTTTCACCGGCGATTTTCTCGATGGTGAGATGACTGTCTCGTCTGGGGCCTACCCGCCTTACGGCCCAAGCGATACATCCACGCCGCCCAATCCCGCGCCATTGTCCGATGGCTTGAACGGCCAATTCCCTTTTCCCGCGCAATTCGTGGAAGGGACAAAGGCGCTTCTTGCTGTCGAGCTGGCATCAGCCAGCGGGGTCGAGCCGCTGCCCTCGACGCAAAAGCGGGCGCAGCTGGGCTACACGGCGATGCTCGCCTATTACGTGATCTCGCCCCGCGCCGGTCAGGACATTGGTTTGACCTGGATGCCAAGCCTTAGGCGTTACGGCTTCCGGTAATTTTGAGAAAGGCGGCTGATCGTTCGCCTTTCTCCGCGAGGGGAGACGGGGATGCCGCTTCCCCCCTTCGGGCAACCTGTCTCCCCATCGTCATGCCAGGAGTTCCAGTCCATGGTCGCAGTTGATTTCGGGCATACTTCGAATCCGGACAAAACCGGGTTTGGGTCGAACCAGCGCCTGTTAAATGCCTATCCCGAGGCGTTGGGCGACGCGGCGAAGTCGCCGCTGCCGGTCTATGCCGTGCCGGGGACATCGCGTTTCGATGCCGGCGCAACCGGGCTTAATGGGCCGTGCCGCGGCATGCTCTACGTGTTCGGCAAGGGTCTTTACGTCATCGCCGGAACAGCGGCCGCGCTGTTCGACGATCAGGGCAACGCCACTCCGGTTTCGGGGACCATCGGCGGCAGCTCCATGGCCATCATGGCGGCCAATCAACGGCCCAATCCGCAGATCGGCATTGTCGCCGATAATGTCTATTACGTCCTCGATACCGGCACGAACGCCATCACCGAACCCAATATTTCGACGCTTCCCGCTCCAAACAGCGTGACTTTTCTCGATGGCTACCTCGTCTTTTCGATCCCAGACGGGCGCATTTTTCATACGAACCTGAACGATGCGCTGACCGTCAACGCGCTTGCCTATGGCACCGCTTCCAGCCGCTCGGATGGACTTCGGCGGATCGTGACACATCGCGGCGCGCTGATCGCGCTGGGCGAAACCAGCCTGGAAATCTGGGAAGACGTAGGCACCATGCCCTTTGCGTTCGCGCCCATCCGGGCAGACGTCGACATTGGCTGCATCGCCGAGCAGACGGTAACGACCGTCGCCGATGCGCTGTTATGGGCCGATCAGAACGGCATGGTGCGCCAGCTCACCGCGTCCGAGCCGGTCCGTATCTCGACACACGCACTCGAACGGGCAATTTCGGATTTGAGCTGGGACGAGCGCCGCGCGCTTCGCGCCGTCTACACCCATTTCAACGGTCACGACTTCTATGCGCTGACCAGCCCCTACTGGACCTGGGAATTCGACCTTGCCACCGGTCTTTGGCACGAGCGCGCCAGCGGCGGCCTGCCTAATTGGTTCGCCCAAGGCTATAAGTCGTTCAGCGGCAAGGTGGTGATCGGATCGAGCGAGGATGCGAGCCTTCACGTCCTCGACGATTCCTCGCAAACCGAGAGCGGGAACCCTTACCTGTTCCTCGCACAATCGGCCCCGCTGCATGCGTTCCCAAAAGGTTTGATCGTGGATCAGCTGGACGTCGATATTATACCGGGTGTGGGAATAACAGGGCCGAATGCCGAAGCGGCGAATCCCGAACTCATGCTCGACTGGTCCGACGATGGCGGCAGCACGTGGAGCGGCGGACGCACTGCTTCCCTTGGCCGCGTAGGGGAGCGCATGGCGGTCGCAAGCTTCCATCAGCTCGGCGCGACGCTAAGGGGCGGGCGGACTTTCCGGCTCTCCTCGTCTTCGCCGGTCTCTCGCGGCATCCTCAACGCCGACGCACGCGTAAGGCCGATACTCGCATGACCGGGCAAGCCAATCTCTTCAGCCGCTTCGGGTTTCAGGTTGGCCCGGACGGGAAGCTCGATAATTACACGCGCGCCTTTTTCTCGAAGTTCGGGGGCCGTGTGGGCTCGGCAATCGCCGATGTCGACGCGAATTCTTCCTGGGCGCAGATCGCGGCAACATCCAACGGGCTTATAGGCGAGTTCGCCGCGCAAGGCTGGACCCAAAAAGGCTACGACGCGGACGAGACGGCGTATGCCAATGCGATCCAAGCCGTGACCATGATCCCCGCCGCGACCGAGTGGGGCTATGCGCCTTACGAGGTGTTCCAGGATCAGACGGAAACAGGTGTTGAGTTCGTTGCGACGGAGAATGCTTATAGCGTGTACGATAGCTCGCAATGGGTCGTCGAGCACAGCCAGGCCGCAAGCTCAGGCCGGATTGGCGGCGCGGCTTGCGATTGGGCTACGTCGCTCAATAGCTTGCAAAACCAGCTTTCGAACTGCGCGCTCGTCAATCTTTACGTTGCCTGGTACGGAAACGACCTACGCGCGGGCTCATGCACGCTTGTGCCGGGTGTCACTCGTACCGAGTCCGGCGACATACCCCACGAATGGGAGTGTAACGGCCTGCGGCGCAACGAGGCGCATCTGGTTTCGACCGTTAACGGCAATGCGGCTTTTGGCGGGACACCGGACGACCGGTCAGTCGTTGCTGCAATCCAGGACTTGAAGGGCAGGGGACTAGAGGTCTGTTTTACGCCGTTCATTTTGATGGATATTCCGGACGGGAACACGTTGCCCGACCCCTATAGCGGGGGCACGGGGCAGGCGGTTTATCCGTGGCGCGGCCGTATTACGAAAGACTACGGCACCGCGGATAAAACCCCGCAGGCTGGGGCAGAGGTTGCCTGCTTCGTGGCGCAATACCGGAATTTCGTTTTGCACTACGCGGGCCTATGCGCGGCCGCAGGGGGCGTGGACGTGTTTCTGCTTGGCAGCGAACTCCGCGGCCTGACATGGCTGCGCGATGCCGAAGGAAGCTATCCATTCGTTTCCGCGCTCGCTCAGCTGGCCGCGGACGTGAAAGCCACTTTGCCGGACGCGCAGCTTTCGTATGCCGCGGACTGGTCGGAATGGTTCGGCCACCAGCCTGCGGACGGTTCGGGCGACGTGTTCTTCCATCTCGATCCGCTCTGGGCCGATGCCAATATCGCCGCCGTTGCGTTCGACAATTACTGGCCGCTTTCCGATTGGCGGGACACGGCGCCGAACATCGACGAGGTGGTGAAGTCCGATGGGAGGCTGACGGCCATCACCGATTACGATTACCTGATGGGCAACGTGCGCGGCGGCGAAGGTTACGACTGGTATTATGCTAGCCAGGCGGACCGGATCTCACAAACGCGCACGCCGATCGCCGACGGGGCCTATGGGAAGCCCTGGGTTTTTCGCTACAAGGACATTTGGAGCTGGTGGTCCAACCAGCATTTCAATCGGCCAGGCGGCGTAGAAGACCCTTCGCCCACTTCCTGGATACCGCAATCGAAACCATTCTGGTTCACCGAGCTAGGCTGTCCTTCCATCGACAAAGGCTCGAACCGGCCGAATGTCTTCTACGATCCGAAATCGTCGGAAAGCGCTATTCCCTACTTCTCAGACGGCACTACGGATTACCTCATCCAGCGGCGCTATATCAACTCGATGCTGCGTTTCTTCAACGAGAGCGATCCGGATTTCACCGAAGACCGCAATCCGCAAAGCCCGCTCTATGCCGGGCGCATGGCCGATCTGAGCCGGGTTATGATCTACACCTGGGATGCTAGGCCTTATCCCTATTTTCCGCTCTACGATACCGTCTGGAGCGACGGTCCCAACTGGATCTTCGGTCAATGGATAGGCGGCAAGCTTTCAACCTACGCTCTACCGCAGGAGCTTAATAGCATGGCAGTCGCGACCACCACCGCTCCCTTGAGCCCATACATCGTCGATCCGGCAACGGGGAAGCTCGATAAGCAGTACCGGGATTTTTTCGAGGGCATCGAGTTCGTGCAGGGCGGTGCGATCCCAAGCCTGACGCTCGATCCGACGCCCACGGAAGCAGCGAACGCGATCAACGCTCTCCTTACTGTGCTGCGCTCGCAGAGCCGGATTTCCACATGAGTGCGGGCAAGTCCGTGGTGCGGCGCGCTACCTCTGACGATGTGGCGCGCTTCGTCGAGCTGGGCTTGCGTTTCTATGCCGAGGAGGGAGGCCGCGAGGCTTGCCCCCGGCAGCTAGCCAGCTTCGCCTTCTCTCACCTTGACGATGACAACCGGGTTTTTCTCGTCGCCGGCGAGCCGGTTGCCGGGTTTTTATGCGGGGTTTTAGCTCCGCATTATTTCACAGGTGAGCCAACCGCGTTCAAGACCGCGTGGTACGCGGTGCCCGGCGCACGAGGGTTTGGAGCCCATCTTCTCCGCGCTTTCGAGGCCTGGGCGAAGGCGAAGGGCGCCCGGCGCCTTATCGTGGCGGGCCGCCAGGAGCGAACGCTCACCTTACTCAGCCGCCTCGGCTACCTTCCCCTTGAAACCGTGACTTCAAAGGATCTCCCATGGCAGAAGCAGCCCTCCCAATCCTCATAGGCGGAGCCGCCTCCGCGCTCGGAAACTACTTCGGCGCGCAGTCGATGGCCAATGCGGCAAATCAGTCGGCGGCCTTGCAGCAACAGCGGTTCAATCAAGCGGCTGGCTACGAGCAGCCCTTCATGCAAAGCGGCCAGAACTCGTTGAACCTGTACAACAATGGCACTGGCGCCAATGGATCGGCAGCCCAGCAATCCTATTACAACAATTTCCAGAACGACCCGGGATTCCAATCTGGCGTGAATTACGGCCTGCAACAGATCCAGGCGCAAAACGCGGCCCAGGGCATGGGGTTGTCTGGAAACGACCTAACCGCGCTTCAGGGATACTCTCAGAACGCGCTTTCGCAGGAATACCAAACGAGGCTAAGCGATTTGTTCCAGGGCGCGCAGCTCGGGGCAAATTCCGCTAATGCTTTAGCCGGTGCCAGCACATCGAGCGGCACGGCGCAGGGGAACTATAACCTGGCTGCCGGCCAAGCTCAGGGCTCTGCGATCTCGGGCCTTGGAAGCGGCATTTCCAGTGCCACGAACAATTATGCGAATTACTACTATGGCGCGCAAAGGAGCGCTTGAGATGAAATCCTATTCCGCAGCACCTTCAGTTCCGCCGCGTAATGCGCTGCTTGCCGCGGCCCCGCAACCCGCCCAGCCTGCATCGCGGGCGCACGCGCACCTCCCAGGCTTGCTGGCGAGCGCGATTGGCCATGCGGCGGTACTCTCCGACACGCCCGCGAAGTGGGAATCCACGATTGCCATGCTTAAGCAGAACGGCGTCGATCCCAAAGGATACGAGGATTTCGAAAAGGGGCGGCCGGCGGCCATCGCGGCGGCCGGAGCCCAGCCACCCGCGGAAGGCGATGAGTGATACCGAAGCCGGTTGGGTGCTTCGCGGATCGTCATCCCGGAAGCGCCTTCAGCGTTTCCGGGATGACACTGGATGGCGAAGCAATCAAACGGATCTAGTGTGACAGGTTGCGCTGGCGTCGGGCTGCCTCCCGCCGTTGAGTTTAAGTATTTCATATTACGAACATAATTTTGCCAAGGCGTCCGGCTTTTGGGAGGCGGCCGGCGTAGCTCGGCGGTGAGCCGGGCGTGGGCGGCAATTCATTCAATGGAATGTGAGAGGCAAAATGAGGAAGTTGGCATCCGTTCTGGTATCGATTGCCGCGCTGTGCGCCCTGACGGTCGGTGCAAGAGCCGCCGAAGGGGGCGGGGGAGAAGGCCTGCTCTCGGAAATCGGTGGTGCCAAGTTCCTGGCCGGCCAATTCTTTACGATCCTTGCCTCGGTAGTTGGCGTCTATTTCGCCAGCTATGTGAGCTTCCAGCGTAGCTTGAAGCATAGCAAGCTGGTCAAGGCCCAGCAGAGATCGGCGCTTCTCACGGCCTCCCGCGAGGAGCTGAACCAGAACATCGCCCGCATGCGCAAGCTGGACGAACGGTTGCCGGCTGAGTCCGGCACCGGGCTTTCGGGCGGTGACTGGCCCCATCTGCGCCTGTTCGTTTGGCAGGCCGTGGGGCGTTCCTCTTCCGCCTTCGATCTGCCGCCGCAGATATTGACCGGCATGCAAGCTCTGTATGAGGACCTTGGCGGCATGCTGGAGGACGAGCAGGCGCGCGAAGACTTCAAGCGTTTGACCTCCTCGAATATCTATTCCAGGACGCAATATAAGGAGCGCTTGAACGCGCTCTTGACCTCCGTGCAGACAATGATTTTGCCTGTCTTGGATAAGACCGTGGCCGAAGCCGAACAGACGGTTGCGACATATTCGAGCTAAGCAAGCAGCGCCGGCGCGCCGGAATTTGCAGCACCGGCGGTGTTGCGAATAAGGGCGTAATCCGTCAGGGTGTTGAGCGATCGCGGCTGCGGGCAAGTCCGCGCCGCGGGCTAGCAAGGGACACCATGACAACCAGCGGCTCGGCTCAGGATCTCATATTCGAAGTCAGCGGCGGCATTGCGCGCATCATCGTCAACCGGCCGGAAGCCCGGAATGCGTTCACCTTCGAGATGTACGAAAAGCTGGCGCAGTCGTGCGAAGCGGTGAGCAAGGACGATACGGTCAAGGTGCTCGTCATAACGGGCGCGGGTGAGAAGGCGTTTTCCGCAGGCACCGATATTTCGGCATTCCGGGATTTCAAGACGCCTGAAGACGCGATTGGCTACGAGTTGTTCATGGAGCGGGTTCTTGGCGGGCTGGAGCGATGCCGCGTTCCTACAATTGCGGCCATTGCAGGCGCCTGTACTGGCGGGGGCGGAGTGATCGCCGCCTGTTGCGATCTGCGCATCGGCACGGCGGACACGAAATTCGGCTTTCCCATAGCGCGCACGCTCGGCAATTGCTTGTCCGTTCGCAATCTTGGCCGGCTTGCAGCCCTGATCGGCACGGCGCGCGTAAAAGACTTGATCTTCACTGCCCGGCTCATCGAAGCCGAAGAGGCTCTGCGGGTTGGGTTGCTAACCGAAGTGGTGGCGGGCCGGGCGGAACTGGACAAACGGGCAGGCGCACTTGCGGAGGCAATCGCCGGGTATGCACCGTTGACGCTACGGGCGACGAAAGAGGCGCTGCGCCGGATGCAGGAGAGCGAAGTGCCGGATCGGGACCTGATCTTGATGTGCTATATGAGCGAGGATTTCCGGGAAGGCATGAGCGCCTTTTTGGAAAAGAGAAGTCCCAGCTGGCAGGGGAGGTGAGGGCGTAGCTGTCCATCCGTTGAATTGGTTTTGCCACGAATTTTCACTATAAGGGAGGCGATTCAAACGAAGGGGAAAGCCATGCCGCAGGCGCAGGCGCCGAAGCGCGACGCAACGTGGGATATTGCAAGGGGCATCGGCATGATGCTCGTGATCTACGGGCATTTGCTGGAGCCGATATACCCGGCCCATAGCGGAAGGCCGCTCGTCGATCTCGCCGCGGATCAGTGGCAGGTCATCTACTCCTTCCACATGATGCTGTTCTTCCTCGTGTCCGGCTCGGTTAACCGCAGCCTGCCGAAGAAAGCGTGGCCGGATGTCCTTCGTGCTTCGCTCAGGCTGCTGGCGCTAGCTTGGACCGTCCACGTTCTTGGCTGGGCATTCGGCCTTGCCATTAATCCCGAGGCGCGAAGCTCGTTTGGGGGCGCTGCCTGGAACCTTCTGGACCCGATTCTGGAAGGGTATAAGTGGTCCGTGGGCGTGTTGTGGTTTCTCACGTCGCTCTGCTTCGTGCAGATTTTGGCTTACTTCTCGCTGCGGTTCTTGCCTGCGCTCGCGGTTGTGTTCCTTGCAATAGCGGCAACTGCGGCCACCGGCTATCTGCCGGAGCAGTATTTGATGAAAACCTGGATGCCAGGCTTGGCGTTTTTTGCGCTGGGCTACCAGTTCTCTCTATGGCAGGTGCGCTGGTCATACTGGGCGGCGATCCCTCTCATTGCCGCGCTGATATTTATCGCTCCGCTGAATCATGGCTGCACCTTCAGTTTTGCGCAGTCTTGTGGAAGCGTGCCGTTCAGCGTGAGGATGTTCATGGGCAGCTACGGCTTTTTGCCGGTGTTTTTCCTGTCTTCGCTCGTAGGTTCGCTTGCCGTCGTTTGCTTGAGTGCCGGGCTCGCGAAGCTGAGCAGCCTCGGAGCTTCTCGCCTACATGGGAAGAAAGAGCCTTGAGCTGTTCTTCATTAACGGCTTCGTAGCGACGTTCCTTTTCGGCACCTTCTGGGAAATGCAGTGGCCGCACCTGACGGTGTTCCACTATGTTGGGCTCTTCATAGGGATCGTTGCGGCACACCTGCTTGCGTTGCAGATTTTGAGCCCGGTGCTGGCATGGATCAATGCGGCGGGGCTCGCCATCGCGAGCTTCTTGACGCGGCTCCTAACCGGAGGCTCACAGACGAAGGCTGTCTGAGCCATCCCGGCCGATATGTGTGAACTGGCCGCTTTCAAGCGGCCAGCGAACGCCGCGGGGGCCTAGTGGCCTGCATCAGCTAAAATGAGCGGTTCTGACTTGGTCTTTTTCGCCGTAGCAAAGCCGGACGGCTTGACTGTACGTCCAAGTACAGCCTGCGCCGTCCAGCTTCCCTATGTCAAAAAATCCCGGCGTCATAACCACTCATTTTAGTTGATACAGGCCACTAGCGCGAAGTGCGCAGGGGCAGAACCGCGAGACCGGCCAGCGCAGGGTACTCTTCGGTCAAGAGCGCGACAGGAACACGCTTCATCCAGGCGCTCATCCGGCCGGTTCCCTCGAAGGCTTGCCGGAACACGGCGAGGTGAGCTGTCTTGGCGAGGCTTCGCGCCACGCTGCCGCACAAAAATACCCCGTCCCATGCGGCGACTGCGAGAACGAGATTTCCGAGGACGTTGCCCGCGATTTGCGTGAATAGCCGGAGTGCGGCCGCGCTATGAGGGTCTGTGCCAGCCTGGCTGAAGATGTCTGCGGGCGCGGCGCATGGGGTAGCAGCCTTTGAAATTGCCGCGTGCAGATTGCACAGCCCGCGGCCGGAAAGCACATGCTCCACGGACGGGAACTGCCGCTGCATGTCGATATCCGGCCAATCGGGAAAGTTAAGCGACATATGTCCCGCTTCGCTGGGGCAGGAGACCCAGGCGCCGTCCGCCCGTATAAGAGTGGCCGCTCCAAAGCCCGTCCCGACGTTCGCCACCAGAATACGATGCATCGCCGTCAGATCGGGGGTCAACGGGCCGATGGCCGCAAAGCCCGCGCCTGAAATTCCTGACACGCTGAAGGCGACGGCCTCGACATCGTTGATGATCCTGCACGGCGCCCCTAATTCGTCTGGAAACGTCCGCCTCCGAGATTTCCCAAGCCATATTTGTGAGGCTTACTTTGCCGAAAGCGACGAGCCCCGCGGCCCCGATTGCCGCGCCGATGCAGCCGCCCTTGCCGCCGGTTTCATCGAGATAGGCGCGGACTGCCTCGAAAAAGGAAGCGAAACGGGAAACGGGGTAGGCCTGGAGTGCAAAAAGGCCGCCGCCGGCCGCCCGCGCGAACCGCACATTCGTTCCGCCAACATCGGAGACGAGCCGCCAGCCGGTCATGCCGCCGCCTCCGAAGGGCAAGCCTTAAGCACCCTGAGAAAGCTTTTGCGCCACTGGCGCACGTCATGCTTCTTGATGCGGCTAAAAAGGGCGCTATGGCGCTGCCTGCGCTCCCGGAGAGGCATTTTCAGCGCGGCCTGCATTGCGTTCGCCATGTCGTCGATGTTGTAGGGGTTCACGATGAGGGCTTCTTCAAGCTCTTCAGCGGCTCCAGCGAATTGGGAGAGGATGAGCACGCCCGGGTCGTCCGCATTTTGGGCTGCCACATATTCCTTGGCAACCAAATTCATACCGTCTCGAAGAGGGGTGACCAGTCCTACCTCGCATCCGCGGAATAGCGCAGCCAGAGTAAGGCGCGGCATCGTGCGATGGATATAGCGGAGCGGCGTCCAGTCGAAGTCGCCGAACTCGCCATTTATCGCACCGGACAGTTCTTCGAGCTCCTTGCGGATATTGGCGTAAGCTTCGACCTCAATGCGGGTCGGTGGCGCGATCTGCATGAATGTAACGGTTTTCAGGTGCTCCGGATGGCCTTCGAGCAGCTTGCGGAACGCCCTGAAGCGCTCCGGGAGTCCCTTTGTGTAATCCAGGCGGTCGACGCCAATGATGTGGGAGCGTACAATAGTCCTGCGGTTGAGGCGCTCAATCTGCGAAGCTGCCTCCGGCGTTTGGGCCGCCGCGGCAAATTCTTCAACGTCGATGCCGATGGGGAACGCTTTGGCTACGATGGTTCGCCCAAAGGCTTCTATCCGGCCGCAGTCATGCGTCACTCCGCCGGCATGTTCTGACACAAACCGGTGAAAGTTGCCGGCATCGTTCGACGTTTGAAAGCCGATCACATCGAACTGAAACAGCGCTTCTATCAGCCAGTCGTGAGCGGAGATGGCTTGGAATAATTCTGGCGGCGGGAACGGGATGTGAAGGAAAAAGCCAATACGCTGCCGGACGCCGAGTGCTCGCAGCGCTGACGCCAGCGACATCAAATGGTAATCATGAACCCAGATTAAATCGTCCGCTCTTAGAATTGGTGCAAGCGCGTTTGCAAAGGTCTCATTAACTCGCTTATAACCTTCGAAATAGGCGGGCTTGAACCGAACGAGATCGAGCCTATAGTGGCAGACGGGCCAAAGCACCTTGTTGGCAAAGCCGAGATAGTACTCATCGTAATCCTGCGCCGTCATCGGAACCGTAGCGACGGTCACGTTGTCTTGGGCAGCTTCCGTCACAGCGAGGGGAGTTCCGTCCTCGACGACATTGCCGTCCCATCCAAACCAGACGCCTCCCACGGACCGGATGGCATCGCCGAGGGCCACCGCCAGTCCTCCCGATTGTACCTGGTTCTCCAGGTCCGCTACCCGGTTCGATACGATAACGAGACGGTTCACACAAATGCCTCCCACGGCTTAGACAACCGCGTAGCACCGTTTATGATCCCAACCATGGAGTAGGTTTGAGGGAAATTGCCCCAGGCCGCGCCCGTGATTGGATGCGTGTCTTCAGACATAAGCCCCAAATGGTTGCGCGCGTTCAAAAGAGACTGGAAAATTTCCCTGGCCTGCTCCTTCTTCCCAATGCGCGCCAGGCAGTCCAGGCGCCAGAAGGCGCAAACGTTGAACGCTGTTTCCGGCAAACCGAAATCGTCGGCCGCCTCGTAACGCATCATGAAGGGACCGCGTCCAAGGGCTTTTTCAATCTGCTCCACAGTTGATGTGAAACGCGGATCGTTGCCTTCCAGGAAGCCAACCTCCCCCATCAGGAGAACGCTTGCGTCGAGGTGCTCGCCCCCAAAACTTTCGACGAAAGCTTTGCGCTTATCCGACCAGGCGCAGTCCAAAATTTTGGCTTTGATAAGCTCCGCTCTTGGCTGCCAGAATGCCTGCCTATCGCTTAGCCCGAGATGCATCGCAATTTTTGCCAGTCTGTCACATGCTGCCCAGCACATTAGGCTCGACGATGTATGAACCCGCGCGCGCGACCGAAGCTCCCAAATCCCAGCATCGGGCTGATCGTGGAGTTTGAATGCCTGTTCGCCAACCGCTTCGAGCCTATGGAACTCTTCATGCCCGGCGCGGACGGAGAGCCGCTGGTCGACAAACGCTTGTGCGGAGCCCAAGATGAGATTGCCGTAGGTGTCGTGTTGGAAATGCTCGCTTGCTTGATTGCCGATCCGGACCGGCCCGTTGTTTACTCCGGGCCCACACCGGAAACCGGGCAAACTTTCCACTGTGCGCTCTGTGAGTGCCTTTTCAAGCGCGAGGCCGTACACGGGCTGGATATGCCCGGTGTCGCTCGCGACAACGTTCATAAGCCACCGGTAGTAGTGCTCCAGGGTGCGGCCAGCTGCTAGGCTGGTAAGAGCGCGGATAACGAAGTAGGCGTCGCGTACCCAACAATACCGGTAATCCCAGTTTCTGCTGCTGCCCGGGGCTTCGGGAATGCTTGTCGTCATGGCGGCAACGATTGCGCCCGTGGGTTCGTAGGAGCATAGCTTGAGCGTAATGGCGGCGCGCACCACGGCATCCTGCCATTCAGGCTGAAGCGCCAGCCTTAAGCTCCAAGTCCGCCAATAGCTCTCCGTGTTTTCTTCGAATTTCCTGGCGATCACCATGGGACTGTTGGAAAGCGTTTCGTCAGGTCCGAGCACGAGGTTCACCTGACCGTTCAGGTTGAAGGTGGTCTCCCGCAGAATATAGTCGAGGGGCGCATCGGTGGTGAGGCGCAGGGTCATATCCGGACTGGCGTAGCGTATGTGGTTCGAACCGGAGGTCAGCACAGGGGCAGCCTGTCCGTAATTGAAGCGGGGCCTTAGCTTGATGCGGATGCGCGGCAGGCCGTCCTTTATCGAGACCCTCCGGATGAGCGTTTGCGGACGGAAGGGGCGATTCCGTGTGTAAAAGCGTGGAATGAAATCGGTTACTTCAATCGATCCGCTTTCTCCATGCAGAATGGTTTTCAAAATCGCGGTATTGCGGACATAGAACTGCTCCGAGCTTTTGAAGCCGTCGAGCTCGATAGTGAAGGCGCCGTCGTCAGGATCGCCGCTTGCGCTTCCGAGGAGCTGATGAAAAACGGGATCGCCGTCAAATCTGGGCAGGCACCACCAAAGGATTCTAGCGCGTTTGTCGACGAGCGCGCTAATCCCGCAATTCCCGATAAGCCCAAGATCGAGATTACCCATGCGCATGGTTTCCTTTTAGTCTTTCCGCGGTGGCTTGCAGCCAGCCCAGGAACTCGCCAACGGACGAGGCACGAAAGCGTGCCACGGTATCGCCAGGGCCAACCTTGATTGAGATACCTTCCAGGGCGTTCACTGCTGCAAAAGCGTCCTCATCGGTCACGTCGTCTCCGGCGAAAAAGGGTACCCGGCCGCGGAAGGGGAGTTCCTGAAGAAAATCGTTAACAGCCGTGCCTTTGGTCGCCGTGTGAAACCTCGTCTCGATGACCATTTTCCCGCGAGTTAGTACGGTTTGGGGTAACGCACCGGCGGCGTCCTCCACGAGGGACAGGCAAAGGGCCTCCAGCTCCGGCCTTAGACGGTAATGAAGTGCTAGAGCGCCCCGCTTCTTTTCCAGCAGGAGGCCCGGATTGTGACTGACGAAGGATTTGAGAATGCTCTCGACGGCGCGCGCCGCGCTAGCTTCCGCCGCCTGGGTTGAAACGGTGTTCGCTCCATTGCGCCGCTCGAAACCGTGAACTCCAGCGGCTGGCAGGTGCAAGGGCGAGAGAAATGCATCGATGGATTCAATCTCCCTGCCTGTGACGATCGCGACAGCGCCGGACGCGGCTTGGAAGAGAAGGTCCAATGCGTCGCGCACGCGGTCTTCAAGGATCACGGCGCTTGGTGTTTCCGCATGCTCGGTTAGAGTGCCGTCGAAATCGAAAAAGAACGCATAGTCATGAGCGTCGTGTAAGTAGGGCAGAGGAACCATGGCCGCTATCCGCTGGAGGTTTGGTGCCACACGCCGCCGGTTAGGAATATGCAGGCGGCAACGTGATTTCAATGGCTTGCTTATCCGGTTTTGGAAACCGGTTACACCGGCGGCTCTTCAGCGTAGGCCGAAAGTGTGCGCGGCTTCATCGCCAGCTTCATGCTAATCTGGATTATGGCCTTAATTCTGGCTTGGATGTGATGCCGCTATTTCCCGGAGCTGGACAGCGGGAGCTTGGGGCAGACCATGGGGGAATACCCTAAACTCTTAGGGTAGAGCTGGATCGATGGTAAGGTTTGTTTGGGCGTTCATTGCGCTTTTTGCGTGGCATGCGGCCATCGCGGGCGAGATCCGTAACGAATCTTTCGCGTCGGCGGCACTTGGCCATAGCATGCGCTACGCAATTTATCTGCCGGATGGATACGCGAGCGGGCAGCTTCATTATCCAGTGCTCTATCTTCTTCACGGCGCGGGCGGCGACGAGCGCGCATGGCAAGACTTAGGCCACATCAGGGAAAAGGCCGATCGCCTGATCGCGAGCGGAGCCGTACCGCCGGCAATTATCGTTATGCCCGGCTGTCCAGCGTGCTGGTGGGTCGACGGCTCCAAGGAGCATGCGGAGGCTGCTTTCTGGTCGGATCTCGTGCCCTTAATCGATATGCGGTATCGTACGATCGAGACGCGCGGCGGCCGCCTGGTCGCGGGTTTGTCCGCGGGAGGCTATGGAGCGGTCCGGTTCGCTCTTCGCTATCCTGACAAAATCGCTGCCGCGGCCGCCCTGAGCCCGGCCGTTTACAGCGAATCGGTGCCACAATTCTCGGCAGCCCGGGCACAGCCCCCGTTTCTTGGATCTGATGGAAGGTTCAGCCGGGCGGCCTGGGACCGGCAGAACTATCCGGCATTGCTTGCGCCTTATTTCGCTCAGTCTTATCGAGTGCCCTTCTATCTCGTCTCAGGAGATCACGATAGGCTGGGCATCGCTTTCGAAACGGCTCTCCTGTTCAAGCGCCTTTTTGAGCAGCAGCCTGATCGAATTGAGTTCCGCGTTGTGGACGGGGATCATAGCTGGAAGGTCTGGGAGGCGACGATAGACGGCGCGATGCAGTACCTTTTCCAGTTTGCAGATAAGCCGCGGCCTGCAACGCGAAGTGCCGGGCTAACGGACGCGATCCGCCGTTAGGTTAAAGTCTGCCGCTCGATCGAGCCGCGGGCAGTGCGATTGACCCCCTCTCAGCCTTGGACACGCTCCGCAAGCGTAACGGATGAGGATGATTTCCCTTTTCGCAGGCCGGGCAAGCACCGGCGCTGCCGATAGGGATTTGTCCAGGGCCTCCCTCAATAGCTTTACCTCAGCGGAACCCGTACCGGCACCTCAGCCTGCGGGCCGCTGTCCATTGCGCGCCCATGCTGCACCGCAGGGGCGGCGAAAAACGCAGGTGCCACCTTCTTGAAAATCAGAGTTAGGAGCTGACGCATGATTACCCGCTTGCGCTATCCGAAAGGATATCAATTCTTCGACGCCAATGGCGCGCCGCTGGCGCTTGGAAACCTGTATTATTACGCTGCGGGGACTACGACTCCCCAAGATACGTACTCCGACAGCGCTGGAACTATCTTGAACACGAATCCCCTCGTACTCGATGGGTCGGGGCGGGTGGACGTGGACGTCTATCTTGGCTCCACGGCGAACTACAAAGAGGTTTTGGTGACCGCGAGCACGACGGTTTCGCCGTGGCCGGACGATAACATTCCTCTCGCCGCCCAAGCAGACTGGAATGCCACAAGCGGACCGAACCAAATATTGAACAAGCCAGCGCTCGCCGCGGTTGCCACGTCGGGCAGCTATACCGACCTTTCTAATACCCCGGCAACGAACGCCCCCTTTACCGGAGATAGCGGCGCCGGCGGAACGTCCGGTCTCGTTCCCGCCCCTGCCGCCGGTGATGCGGTTGCGAACATGTTTCTCAGTGCCGCTGGTGGTTGGGCGACCCCCCCGGGCGCGTCCGGTTCAGCTGCCACCAATTTGAGCATTGCCGAGACCTCGGCAAATGTAAGCATTGGCTCTTCCAGTGGGACAGGGGTCACGATCCCAGCAGCTACCTCAACCGCTGCAGGTGTGCTTGACGCGGCTCGGGCCGCGAAGATCGATGGCCTTGCGGCTGTGGCAGTGTCGGGATCTTATGCGGACCTCGCGAACAAGCCTGGCAACATGAACGCGGCGACAACCAGTACGGCCGGGCAAGCAGGATTTGTTCCGGCCCCGGCGGCGGGCCAGAATGCGTTGTTTCTCCGCGGCGATGCCACCTGGGGCTTGCCAACCGTTAGCACCGACCTGAGCGGCTCGGAGACCGCGAACAGCATATCCATTTTGAGCTCGACTGGAGCTGGGGTTACGTTTGGCGCAGCTACCTCGACGTCTGCCGGCGTCCTGGACAGCGCACGCGCCTCAAAGATCGATAGCCTTGCAACTGTGGCGACGTCAGGCTCCTATGCCGATCTCACGAATACGCCGTCGATACCTTCGATCCCGAGTTCCTTGGCGGGTCAGAATATCGATAACGTCGCGCGTTTAGGAATTAACACGGCCGACACCGGGAACCTGCTTTCGGTGAATGCGCCAAGCGTTCTGTTCTCCAACAGCGCGGACATGCGCGCAACGATCTCAAAAGGCGCATCGTCAAACATGGCGGTGGTTGATTTTCAGGATAATTTTAGCGCTCGTGCGCAATTAGGTCTGCTCGGGAATGACAGTTTTACGATCTCGACTTCCCCGGATGGCAGCACCTTCAACAGTGCTATCGTCGCCACGGCGGCAGGGGCAGTCAGCTTCCCAAACACTGGCGGCTTTACTGGCGATAACGGCTCGGGTGGAGGCTCGGGCCTTGTGCCAGCACCTGGCGCGGGGACAGCGGCTGCCGGAGGGTTTTTGAAGGCTGACGGCACTTGGAGTGTGCCGCCCGGAACGGCCTCGGTGATGACGGGTGCAAGCTCTTCAGCCGCGGGCACTTCAGGGCTTGTTCCAGTGCCTTCTTCCGGACAGCAGGCAAATTTCCTGCGCGGCGACGGTACGTGGGAGCAAATGTCGGCTGCGCAGGTGAGCGGGCTAGCGCCGTCCGCAATGGTGGACACGACTAATGCCTCGAATATTACGAGCGGGACGCTTGCGGCCTCTCGTATCGCGAACCTTTCGGCTACATATCTCACCGTTTCTTCTGCCGGCGCGAATAACGGCGTCGCCACACTCGATTCCGGCGGCAAGCTTACAGCGTCGCAAATCCCGGCCTCAGTGACGGGCGCCGTCGTGTATCAGGGAACCTGGAATGTGAGCACGAACACGCCAACGCTTTCGAGCGGTGTGGGCACCAAAGGTTACTATTATAAGGTTTCCGTAGCGGGAACGGCAACCATTGACGGAAACAGTCAGTGGAACGTAGGCGACACCATCATTTTCGATGGTAGCACTTGGGACAAGATCGACGGCATTTCCAACGAGGTTGTGAGCGTCGCCGGGCTCTATGGGGTCATTTCGGCTTCGGGCCTTAAGAGCGCGCTTGCGATCTCATCGGGCGATGTCTCGGGCTTAGGCGCGTTGGCCACTCAAAGCAGCGTCAATCTTGCTTCGCAGGCGCTCTCCGGTGCTTACACGGTCGCACTTAATGCGACAACGAATACAAGCCTTTCGCTGCCAGCAAGCGGAACGCTCGCCACTACGTCGCAACTTACAGCCGGAAATATTTCCGGCCTTGCCGCATCCGCAACGACGGATACGACGAATGCGTCGAACATCGCGAGCGGCACGCTTCCTGCAGCACGGTTGCCGAATCCGTCGGCATCGACGCTTGGCGGTATCCAGTCTGGAGCCGCATCCACCAACCAGTTCATGACCGGTATTAACACATCGGGTGTTCCGCAGTTTGCACAGCCGTCAGCGTCAAATATTTCCGGCCTCGGCTCGCTTGCCACCCTATCGGCTGTGAACAATTCGAGCTGGTCCGGCACTGCTCTTTCGATTGCCAACGGCGGCACGGGGCAGGGAACGGCATCCGCGGCGTTTAACGCGCTTTCGCCCATGAGCGCAGCCGGAGATATCATCTATGGAGGCGCGGCGGGCGCGGGAACGCGGCTTCCGGCAGGGACATCTTCCCAAGTGCTTATCGGTGGTACTGCGCCTTCGTGGGGAGCGGTGAACCTTGGTTCCATGGTGACGGGAAACCTGCCGGCGGCTAGCGTTTCCGGACTTGGCGCGCTGGCCACCCAGAGCAGCGTAAATCTTGCTTCGCAGGCGCTTTCCGGCTCCTACACGGTCGCACTCAACGCGACCGCCGATACAAGCCTTTCGCTGCCAGCAAGCGGAACGCTCGCCACCACATCGCAACTTACAGCCGGAAATATTTCCGGACTTGCTGCATCCGCAACGACGGATACGACAAATGCATCGAACATCACCAGCGGGACGCTTCCCGCAGCACGGTTGCCGAATCCGTCGGCATCAGCCCTGGGTGGTGTGCAATCGGCAGCAGCATCCACCAACCAGTTCATGACCGGTATTAACACATCGGGCGTTCCGCAGTTTGCACTGCCGTCAGCGCCAAATATTTCAGGATTGGGGGCTCTGGCTACTCAAAGCAGTGTGAACCTTGCCTCGCAGGCGATTTCAGGCTCCTACACAGTTGCGCTTAACGCGACGGCGAACACGTCTGCAACCTTGCCAAAGGAAGGACAGATACTAACGGGTGTGTCTGGGAAAACGTATAGCATAAAGCACGATGGTAGCGGCGATTTCACCAACCTAAACACGGCGTTAGCATACCTTACTTACGCGCAGCCCTTAGGCGGTGCCACTCTAAACCTGGACGCGGGCATTCATAACTACTCATCGGTTGTGTATGTCGGGCAGAACTGCTTCAAGGCTACTTCGATTAACGGTGCAACGCCGATCAGCACGACAGTTACTAGCGTTGCCAGCTCTTCCGGCTCGGCGGGTGCATGGTCCCTGGTGCTCAATGTGGGCTCCACGGCCGGCATCAGCACGGGCATGTATGCGGCGATCTACAACGCATCGGGCGGCACGAACCCGACTTATGTTGAAGGCGCATGGCCCATCACCGCCGTGGGCAGCGGAACGATCACGGTCTCCACGACGCATCGCGCTTCGGCCGCACCTTCGGGAGCCGCCACGGCAACTTTGGTGGTAATGCCGACCGTGCTCACCTTCGCGGGCTGCGATGGCTTCGAGATTTGGGACGGTGCATCCGCAATCAACATGCAAAATGTCTGCATCGTTGGCAACGGCACAGCCGGGACAAGCGGCATTTCGTTGCAAGACCTCGGCCGGCTCAACTTCACGGGCATCCTGGCCATAGCCGGTTTCGGCGGTTACGGGCTCTACGCGAACCTTAATTCGGAGTGTAACGGCGTCACGCTCCTGTGCAGCGGCAACGGCCAATTCGGGATAGCCTTGGACTCGCACGCGATCCTGGATATCTCCAATGAAATCGTCGCAAGCGGAAATGGCAATGCTGGCATATATGCTTCCGGCTACTCACTTGTGCGAGCCGCGGGCGCTTCCACCACCTACACCCTGACTACATCGGGTAATGTGGGGGACGGTGCCTATATGTTCTCGGGTGGCGTGCTGGACGCTGGAAAGGGCGGTCAAGCTACCGGAAACTCAGGTTATGGCTGGCACAGCGCGAGCGGTGGATTTTTTGCGTATAATTTCCTCTACTCTGACGGAAACAACACCCTCGGCTTCTCCAATTGTGTGCTGCCACTAAATTACAGTCTGCTGGCGGAAACGCCAGTGGCGGGCACGTTCGAATGGGATCGCCACGCGCCCTATTTCTCGCCTGTCGCGGGCGTTCGAGGTGTCGTTCCCGCATTCCAGCATAGTCATGTGACGGCTTCTGGCGGCGTCACGCTTGCGAACGTCAATACCGCGCAAAGCTTTCTGCCATCGGGCGCGCAGAATTTCCCAGTGGAAGCTGGTGTTATTTACAGGTTCCGGGCGAAGATTTTGCTCAATATGAACACCACCACTGCCTGTGTTAAGAATTTTATCATTGCCGTGGCAGGTGGAGCGGCATTCTCCTGGATCGATTACCTCTGCAGTACGGAACAGGGGGCCAACGCCGGTGGATCGAACTCACCAACTGTATGGCACAGTACAACAGCGGCGGAGTCGGTTATCAGCACGAGCAGTCAAGCTCAATATCTGTTTCACATGATAGAGGGTAGTTTTGCCATGTCATCCGGCGGAACTATACAACCGCAAGTTCAGTTCAGTGCTGCTCCAGGTGGGACGTGCCCGAACATGCAGGGCTCCTATTTCGAACTCTACACCTATGGAGCCAGTGCGGCGTCGGTAGGACTGTCATAATAGCCCTTGCGGGCCGGCGGCGGCAAGCGGTGTTCGCGATCATTGCGCTACTGGCGCATTTAATGCCTGCCGCCAACCCACTTTCCTCAAGATATTCGGGCGGGGCTGAGTTGGAGCCCCACCATAAGCAGCAGCATCAAACTGAATTTTTGAAAAGGAGAGCTCAATGACCAATGTGACCCTCGTGCTGAATGACGCAGAGCAACAGGCGCTTCATCAGCTTCTCGATGCCGCACTTCGGCAATCGGGGCTAAACGCCATCGATGTTGTTTCCCACTTTATGGGGCGTATTATCGCAGCTCAAGGAGCGGCCACGCAAGCTCAGGGGGCCAGCCAAAAGCCGATGCAGGCTCAACCAGCCGTTCCGCTCCAACCTGCGGCAGCGGTTTCCCCGGTTCAGTCTCATGCCAGCCAGTCAGGGCCGGCCCATGCAGTGACGGCTCCGTCTTCATCAGCGCCTGTGAACAATACCACTGCGAACCACAACCCGGATGGGCCGGCGGAGCATGAGAGCGTTTTGAGCCATCTTATCGGTGAAATTACCGGCGCAGCCCGGGCGCATCCGGCAACACGCTCAGCAGCGTCTGCAGCGGCGCCTGACTCAGTGTCCGCCCCGGCGGCAACTGTTGCCCAGGCGCCGGCCTCGTCCACGGGAGCGGCTTCGGCCGCCACCCAAAGCTTCCCGGCGGCAGCCTCCGCAGTTCCTGCGACGGCAGCTCAGAGCGCACAATCTGTGGCCGCGAATACTCCAGCTGCCGCGTCGTAAGTGGCTTTCATTATCAGCATAAGCGCGAAGCCGGTTTCGACCGGCTTTTTGTCCAATTTGGAGGACCTTCATGGCATCCGGCAATTTCGAGCGCTGCCTCGCTGTCACCTTGAAATGGGAAGGTGGCTATTCCAATCACCCCGACGATCCGGGTGGACCGACCATGCACGGGATTATCCAGCGCGAGTACGATGCCTGGCGCCGTAAGCAAGGCAAGCGGACCCGTCCAGTGCGTGAAATCGAAGAGGACGAGCTTCGTAACATTTATCGCAACGAATATTGGGACGCGATGAATTGTGACGGCCTGACCGCTGGATTGGATTTATGCGTCTTCGATGCAGCCGTTAACTCCGGCGTGGCACGGGCGCGGGCTTGGTACGTCCAAGCCAAGGAAATCGATGCGTTCTGCGATCTCAGGCTTGCCTTCTTGCAAGGGCTTGGCCGGCTTTGGCGGGTTTTCGGCGCCGGCTGGCGCCGCCGCGTTGCCGGTATTCGAAATGAAGCGCGTCTCATGGGTGGCACGAGCGTCACTATTGCGCCGCAAGACAGTTCGTTGCACGCGGGTATGAAGGGTGATGCCATTCGCGATTTGCAGAAAAAGCTTCGCGGTCTTGGCTATCCATGCGGTGCTGTCGACGGCATCTTCGGTGAACAGCTTTTCCGTGCTGTTGTCCTGTTCCAGCATGATAACGATTTGACCGGGGAGCCAGGCATTTGGCTGCCCGCCTATAACGAAACGCTGGCTGCCGCTAAGCCAATGTTACCCAAAAGAGCGGCAACGACAGTGAGGGATTTAGAGGCCGCTGGCGACCTGCCTACAAAGCGCATGAATTTGCTCCAGCGCATTTTCGCATGGCTTTTCGGTGCGAGCGCGGCCGCCCAAGCGTTCCAGGGCGAAAGCGTCGTGGATAGCGTCAGCGGAATGCGCACTCTCGTGGAACCGGTGCAGGGCGTCGTTGAGTGGGTTGCCGGTAATCAATGGCTGATGATTGCAGCTTTCTGCATCGGCCTCATCGCCTTGGTCCGGCTCATTCGCAATGAGCACCTCCAGGCGTATCAGAACTTTGACTATCAGGGCCCAGCACAGGCGAAGGAGGGGGCGCAATGATCGCTGTATTCGCATCCGTTGGAGCATGGTTTGCGCGCCGCTTTGCGGCGTTAGGACTGGGGACTGTGGCGTCGCTTGCATTCCTTGGCCCGCTATCCCCTATATTGACCGGCATCGCGAATGTGATCGGTGCGACCATCACTGCGATTTCCGAGATCGTCGCTTCTCTCTCCCGGAGCGCCGAAGGGCGCGTGGTTCTTGCTTTGGCCGCCCTTTGCTTGGGTTTCCTGTACCTGCGCTTTCATTACATCGAAGAGGGGAAAGCCATGGTACATCCGCGTACGATCGAGAAAATCGTACATGCGCCTTGTGCAAGGAGGAAATAACGTGGCTCCAATTCCAAATGGGGGCGACGTCTCACTTTGCCCCGTCGATAAAATGATGGCAAATCAATCACGCTTCGATCTCTCGCGCGGTTACATCCCGGTGTTGCTTGCAACAGCGTTGTTCGCGGGCGGATTTGGTGTCGCTTTTCGTGCGGGGGGGTGGCTGGAGACATTCAAGCAGGAGCGATCCGCCGTGCTTGCCCGGCTAGACAAAATCGAGGCCAAACTCGATAACATCATAGGCTGGGCAGGTCCACAGCTGCGCGTCAAAAAATGAACCGGCCAGACGCAAAAAACTCACCCCGATTCCTTGCAAGGTGAGTCGTCCAGCGCCAAAAAAGAAGAGCCCTACGCCTCCTCCAGGGAAAAGCTAGGTCAGATCGTTTCGCTCAAATCCTTGGCGGCGCGAAATGCAACCTTTTTGCTCGCCTTGATCTTAATAGGCTCACCGGTCGCGGGATTACGGCCCATTCTGGCGGCGCGCTTGCGAACTTCGAGCGTGCCGAGCCCTGCGATCCGGACCCGGGCACCTTCCTTGAGGTGCTTACCTATAGCCGAGATTGCTTCGGAAAGCACCTCATTTGCCTGCTTCTGAGATAGGCCGTGCGTCTCAGCGACCTCGGTCGCTAGATGGCGAAGCGTGACAATGTCGGCCTTCACAGGTTTCGCGGCCGTTTTTTTGGGCGCCTCCGCCGCTTGCGTTTTCGTCATCTTAGTTCCTTCTTGTATGCCGTGCTGGGAAATCCACCTCTGCGCTCGCGCTATATCGCCGGCTGACTAGGGCTCATGGGATGTTGTACTGTCATCCAGCCCGGTCAAGAGGCCCGAAGCGCTTGTGCGCCAGCAGAATCAAGCAAAATCGGCAGCGTTACGTGAACAACAATCAGTCGGTGCGGCGGCGCACGTCAACAGCCTTTCACTTGAAGGATGGGATTTTGTAGGGACTTTATGATTAATTTAGGCATTAGTGTTGTTTTTTAGCCTATCAAATAGGGCTTAGGAGCCCTTGTATGTGGAGCCTGTGGCCCGGCACGGCAGGGGAAACCGGTGAAGGGATTATGGGGCAACAAGGCTCACGAGGGACGCCCTGCTACCGGCGCCTGCCCGGCAGGGCTTGACATGTGGCGGTGACATTCATAGAACATAAAGCGAACGAGGCGCGCAGGCTGCGCATGTGGATAAACGTGCGAGAGCGGTCGCCATGGGCATCAGCTGGTGTAAGCTGGCCCTGCGACTCACCATCTCATGAAAGGAGCTCTCATGGCGGGCTCAGTCAATAAAGTAATTCTAATCGGTAACCTTGGAGCCGATCCGGAGGTCCGTCACACCCAAGATGGCCGGGCGATTTGCAATATGAGGGTGGCGACGACGGAAAGCTGGCGTGACAAGCAATCAGGAGATCGGCGCGAGAGAACCGAGTGGCACAGCGTCGTGATTTTCAGCGAGCAGCTTAGCAAGGTCGCTCAGCAGTATCTAAAGAAGGGATCGAAGGTCTATATCGAAGGCCAGCTGCAAACGCGTAAGTGGCAGGATAGTTCAGGTAATGACCGGTATACAACTGAAGTTGTGCTGCAGAACTATGCGGGCCAGCTAACCATGCTTGATGGGCGCAATGGTAGCTCCGGGTTCCAGGAAAGTGGAAGCAGTGACTTCGATACCGGTTCGGGAGGCGCCGGCCGGGAGAACAGCGGTTTCAGAGCCGGGAAAGCCCGGGGTGGCGAGGCCCCTAAGTCCTTCGAAAAGGATCTCGATGATGAGATACCTTTCTAATTAATGAATTCTGTGCGTACAGGATCTCGAACTGTGCGCCAGCTTTCCTATATGTACGCGCAGGGCACTTCAGTACCGGCCAAGGTGCTGAAATCGCATTATTGAAGCCAAGGACCGGGTTTTGGCAGTTACTTCCGAAGGCAATCAGGGTGATCGGGGCGCGGGAGACGTTCGCCCCGTCTTAATCACCGACGAGATGAAGCGCTCCTATCTAGATTATGCGATGAGCGTAATCGTTTCGCGCGCGCTTCCGGATGTCAGGGACGGGCTCAAGCCTGTGCATCGGCGTATCCTGTTTTCAATGCACGAGACGGGATACCAATGGAATAAGCCATACCGTAAATCGGCTCGCGTCGTCGGTGACGTTATCGGTAAATACCATCCCCACGGCGATCAATCGGTTTACGATGCGCTCGTTCGCATGGTGCAGACCTTTTCCATGCGCGAGCCGTTGATCGACGGCCAAGGGAATTTCGGCTCGGTGGACGGCGACCCGCCGGCTGCGATGCGTTATACCGAGGTCCGGCTCCAAAAAATCTCCGATACGCTCCTGCAAGATCTAGAAAACGACACGGTCGATTTTCAGGACAACTACGATAATTCCGAGCGCGAGCCCACCGTTCTTCCAGCTCGCTTTCCGAATTTGCTCGTCAATGGCGCAGGCGGCATTGCCGTCGGCATGGCGACAAACATACCCCCTCACAATCTCGGTGAAGTCGTCAACGCCTGCTTGGCATTCCTTGAAAACCCGGCCATTAGCGCCGAGCAGCTTATGGAACTCGTGCCGGGCCCAGATTTCCCAACGGGCGGCATCATTATGGGGCGCGCCGGCATCCGGTCTGCTTATCTTAAGGGCCGGGGTTCCATAGCCGTCAGGGCCAAGATCCACGTTGAGACCATTCGCAAAGACCGCGATGCGTTAATCGTCACCGAAATCCCTTACCAGGTTAATAAGGCAACGCTGCAAGAGCGCATCGCTGAGCTCGTCCGCGAGAAGCGGGTCGAAGGCATCGCCGAAGTGCGCGACGAATCCGACCGCGATGGTTATCGCGTGGTGATCGAGCTTAAGCGTGAGGCCATGGCGGATGTCGTTCTGAACCAGCTTTACCGGTTCACTGCGCTGCAATCGATGTTCGCCGCGAATATGGTCGCCTTGAATGGCGGCCGCCCCGAACAGCATAATCTGCTGGACTTCATCCAGGCATTTACGCAATTCCGCGAAACGGTCGTTACGCGGAGGACAAAGTTCCTGCTCGCGAAGGCGAGGGACCGGGCACATGTTCTCGTGGGCTTGGCAACCGCCGTTGCGAACATCGATGAGATCATAAAACTTATCCGTACCGCGCCAGATCCTGCAACGGCTCGCGATCAGTTGATGACCCGGAACTGGCCCGCCGAGGATGTCGCGCCGCTCCTTGCACTGATCGATGACCCCCGTTCCACGATTCTTGAAGGGAACGTCTATCGGCTATCGAACGATCAGGCCAAAGCCATTCTCGACCTTCGCTTGCAGCGCTTAACGGCGCTTGGAAGGGATGAGATCGGCGACGAGCTGAAGGGCTTGGCCGACAAGATACGGGATTACCTCGACATCCTGAGTTCGCGCACGCGCGTTGTTGGGATCGTTCGCGACGAACTCCTTGCCATCAAGGAAGAATTTGCGACGCCGCGGCGCACCGAAATTTTGGATGTCGAGGGCGAAGTTGAGGATGAGGATCTCATCCAAAAGGAGGATATGGTCGTCACGGTTAGCCATCGCGGCTACATCAAGCGCGTACCGCTTTCCACCTATCGCGCGCAGAGGCGCGGGGGCAAAGGCCGGGCGGGCATGACGACGCGCGACGAGGACTTCGTTACGAGGCTGTTCGTTGCCAATACTCATGTGCCGGTGCTGTTTCTTTCTTCGCGCGGCATGGCCTACAAGATGAAGGTTTGGCGTCTGCCGCTGTCCGCCCCGCAAGCGCGCGGCAAGGCACTCATTAACCTTTTGCCTTTGCAGCAAGACGAGACCATTACGTCGATTCTGCCACTGCCCGAGGAAGAGCGGGGCGAGACCGGTGTCTTCATCTTATTTGCGACGCGTTCTGGGAATGTCCGGAGGAACGAGCTGGCTGACTTCGCTGAAGTCCGGCAAAACGGCAAGATTGCCATGAAGCTTGATGAGGGCGACGCCATCGCTGGCGCTCAGCTTTGCCGCGAAACAGACGATGTGCTGCTGACAACCGCCGAAGGGCAAGCGATCCGTTTTCCGGTAACTGAAATTCGTATCTTTAAAGGCCGCGAATCGACAGGCGTGCGTGGCGTAAAGCTTGAAGGCGATGATCGCGTTATCTCGCTCGCGATCCTCCGTCATATGGACGCCACGCCGGCTGAGCGGGCCGCCTATCTCAAGCAGGCGACTGCCATGCGGCGCGCGGCAGCCGGGGAGCGCGGCGACGTTACGAACGCTATCGCCGAAACGGAGAACGGCGGCATTGATGACGGCGAGGTAATCGAGAGCACCGATATCGCCGATTTGACGCCCTCGCGGTATGGGGAGATGGGCGGGGCGGAGCAGTACGTGCTGACGGTTTCGGAGCGCGGCTTCGGCAAGCGCACCTCATCCTACGAGTACCGTACCTCTGGGCGAGGCGGCAAAGGCATAATCGCGATGGCGGTCAATGAGCGCAACGGCCGTTTGATCGCGTCTTTCCCGGTAGAGGATACCGATCAGATTATGCTTGTCACCAATGGCGGCAAGCTGATTCGCTGTCCTATAGAAGGTATTTCGGTCATTGGGCGCTCGGCGCAGGGCGTAACTATTTTTAGGACCGAGCCGGACGAGCGTGTCGTTTCCGCCGAGCCCGTAAACGACGATGGAAGCGGCACGAACGGGGTGAATGGCGAGGGCGGTGACGAGCCAATCGAGTAAGTTTACAATAGGTAAAAGGACTTAGAGGGCTCATGCGCTGCGGGTTTTATCCAGGGAGCTTCGATCCCCCGACCTTGGGTCATCGGGACATCTTGAGCCGCGCGCTCAAGATATTTGACCGTTTGGCAGTAGGGGTTGGTGTTCACCCAACGAAAGCGCCTATGTTCGCGGACAGTGAGCGTGTGGCGATGCTGAAGGAAGAACTCGACTGCATTGGAGCGGGGGACCGTGCAGAGGTTTTGCTTTTCCATGGCCTGGCCGTCGATGCTGCCCGTAAAGCTGGGGCGCAATGCATCATACGCGGCCTGCGCGATGGGGGCGATTTCAATTACGAAATGCAAATGTCTGGTATGAACGCGCAGCTCGCGCCGGATATCGAAACGGTCTTCGTTGCTGCATCGCCTGGAACCGCGCACATCACCGGAACGCTTGTGCGCCAGATCGCAAGCCTTGGCGGCGATGTGTCTTCTTTTGTCTCCCCGGCTGTTCTTTACCGTATTAGGCAGAAATTCCAGGTTTCATAGTGGCGGCCCCATTCCCGCCTCGATAGGGCTTTACGCGCTCGAAATGTGTAAGGCAATCATCCGCAAAGGTTATCAATGTTGCGTTTCCGCTTTTTCGCGGCAGTGCTGGTATCGGTTCTTGCCTTGGCAAGCTCTGGTGCCCGCGCCGCTAGCCCTGAAAATACACTCTATCTCGATCTGAAGGATGGGCGCGTTGTCATTGAGCTGCGGCCCGATCTTGCCCCGAAGCACGTGCAGCGTATAAAGCAACTCGTCAAAGAGGGCTTCTATAACGGCCTGACGTTTCATCGGGTTATCAACGGGTTCATGGCGCAGACCGGCGATCCGAAAGGGGATGGGACTGGAGGATCGAAATATCCGAATTTGCCAGCTGAATTTTCTCAATCTCCGTTCAAACGTGGGACCGTCGGCGCGGCCCGTAGCAGCGACCCCAATTCGGCTAACAGTCAGTTTTTTATCTGCTTTGAGGGCGCCTCTCACTTGGACGGCAAGTATACGGTTTGGGGACAGGTTATCGAAGGAATGCAATTCGTCGACAGCATCAAGAAAGGGCAAGGGGCGAGTGGAGAGGTCGTTAGCCCGGATAGGATTATTAAAATGCAACTTGCGGCGGACGCCCGTTAATCACCACATTCATAATCAGAATTGAAATAGCAGCCACCGCATAGTCTTGGGTTCTTCCTGTCTGGCGGATCGAGGAAAGAGCATAACATGGCATCTGTGAATAAAGAAAATACATTGGTCCTGGAGACAACTCAAGGCCGCGTCGTAATCGAGCTTCGGCCGGATCTGGCACCAAACCATGTGGCGCGGATCACGGAGCTGGCGCAACAGGGCTTTTACGACGGCGTGGTCTTTCATCGCGTCATCGAGGGCTTCATGGCGCAAACTGGGGACCCAACTGGAACGGGGCGGGGCGGTTCTGGGAAGAACCTAAAGGGCGAATTCAGCAAAGCGGCGCATGAGCGCGGAACTGTCTCGATGGCGCGCGCAAATCATCCCGACAGCGCCGACAGCCAGTTCTTTATTTGCTTCGACGACGCTCAGTTCCTGGACGGAAAATACACAGTCTGGGGCCGCGTAATCGAAGGAATGGAAAACGTCGATAAGATCAAGCGCGGCGAGCCGGTGAAGGACCCGGATAAGATCGTTACCATGCGGGTTGGTACGGCCGGCTGATAAGGTATTAGGTGTAGATAGCGCGATTGCATAACGGCGCCGGAATTAGCAGTGCTCCTCACGGACTTCGATTTCGAGTTGCCGAAAACGGCAATCGCGCTTAGGCCCGCCTCACCCAGAGATGCGGCAAGGCTCCTGTGCGTTGAGCCGGGCGCGCCTATTCCACTTTCCGAAGCGCGTGTGCGAGACTTACCCGCCTATCTGAGGCCGGGTGATGTTATGGTGTTCAATAACACCAAAGTGCTGCCTGCCGTGCTCGTAGGGCGCAGGCCGTCCCGAGGCGATGACGCGCCCGCTGTCGAAATCTCCCTCACACTCCTCGAACGACTGTTGGATGGCTCGTGGAGCGCATTAGCGCGCCCTGCGCGGCGGTTGCGCAGCGGAGATGTCATCGTCTTGGAGGGGAACGGAGAAGAGCCGGCACTAAGGGTGACTTGCAAAGGCGCGGAGGGGGAGGTAGCGGTTGCCGCGGCCGAAGCAGGTCAAAGCGTCGAGGCTCTTATGGCAAAGTATGGGGCAATGCCTCTTCCTCCCTATATTGCCCGAGAAGCCGATAGCCGCGATTTTGGCGATTATCAGACCGTCTATGCGAGCGTAGAAGGCGCAGTGGCTGCGCCCACGGCTGGGCTTCATTTCACGCCCGATCTCCTGGAGCGTCTATCGGCAAAAGGTGTGCGGGCAGCGTTCGTGACCTTGCACGTAGGGGCGGGAACCTTCCTTCCGATGAAAACCGAGAGGGTCGAGGATCATCAAATTCACGCCGAGCGCTGCGAAATATCGGCGGAGGCTGCGGGGATCGTCAATGAATGCCGCAAGAATGGCGGCCGCGTTATAGCTGTGGGCACTACCTCCCTGAGGTTGCTGGAGACAGCAGCGCAAGCCAACGGCTCCGTTGCGCCCTATTGCGGAGACACGCGTCTTTTCATAAAGCCCGGCTACCGCTTTCGGGCAGCGGACCTGCTCCTTACGAACTTCCACCTGCCGAAGTCCACGCTGTTCATGCTTGTCTGCGCTTTCTCTGGGACAGCGCTAATGAAAAATGCCTATGCCCACGCCGTTGCGGCGGGGTTCCGATTTTATTCTTATGGCGATGCATGCCTGCTTCACCGCGCGGAAAGTGAAGTAGCGTGACCCCCTCTTTTTCCTTCGAGCTATTAGCGAACGACGGTGGTGCGCGGCTGGGAGAAATTTCAACGCCGCGGGGCGCGATCCAGACGCCCGCCTTCATGCCCGTCGGCACAGCCGCGACGGTGAAGGCCGTTTTCCTGGATGACGTTAAGGCAACCGGCGCCGATGTCATCCTTGGCAATACCTATCACTTGATGCTGCGGCCGGGAGCAGAACGCATTGCGCGGCTTGGCGGCCTGCATCGCTTCATGCGATGGGACGGGCCAATCCTCACGGATTCCGGCGGGTACCAAGTCATGTCGCTCAGCCAGCTCCGCACAGTAACGGAGCAGGGCGTGAAGTTCCGCTCGCATATCGACGGCGCACTTCACGATCTAAGCCCCGAACGCTCGATAGAGGTGCAGAACCTGCTTGGCTCGGACATTCAGATGCAGTTCGATGAATGTACACCATTCCCAGCAACCTTCGACGAGGCGGCCCGGTCCATGGAGCTTTCCTTGCGGTGGGGTGAGCGCTCGCTAGCTTCGTTTCGCGAACAAGCGCCGCCTGGGCGCGCGCTATTCGGCATCGTGCAAGGCAGCATCTATCCTGAGCTTCGCACGCAATCCGCCCGAGCGCTAACCTCCATGGAGTTCGATGGCTATTCAATTGGAGGTCTCGCAGTTGGTGAGGGCCAAGAGGCGATGTTCGAGGTGCTTTCCCATACCGCTCCGCTCCTTCCGGCGGGGAAGCCTCGTTATCTGATGGGCGTGGGGACGCCCGCGGACATCGTTGGAGCCGTCGAGCGCGGTATCGACATGTTCGATTGCGTGATGCCGACGCGCTCTGGCCGGCATGGCCAGGCCTTTACCTGGAGCGGCAAGCTAAACATGCGCAATGCCGCCCATATGGAAGACATGCGGCCGCTCGACGAAACCAGCGATTGCCCGGCCGCGCGCGATTATTCAAGAGCCTATATTCATCATCTCCTGCGTGCGGGGGAATATCTTGCGCCCATGATTTTGAGCTGGGCCAATGTTAATTTCTATCAGGAATTGATGGCAGCCATTCGCCGTTCAATTCGCGATGGCAATTTTGCAGAGCTTGCGGCCCGCGTCCGCAATGCCTATCCCTCCCCAGAGGGCAATGCAGGCTCGTCTGCATTGAACGATTAACGCACGGCGCGCCCCGCGCCTAAATCGTGCGTGCAAGTCCTCCCGCTACTTATGCCGCCGCTTGCAATGCAGCGACGCAAAAGCGCGCTCTGCGCGTCACGCCACCGGAGCTATCAATACCGCCCCAGCCGGGCTCCATCCGCCCCTATGCCGCGGCCGAGCCCCCCCCCGAAAAACTGATGCGCATACGGCAGCCACATTTGTCCGCGCGGGCTGAAACAGGCTGACCGCGTGATCCAAGCGTTAATGGCCTAGCACGCGGACCTTCGCCGGGTGTCCGTTTCTATTTGACCTCGGTACCCGGCGCGGCCGCCTTCAAGGCAATCAGCAGGTTCGATGGCTTGCCCCAGTGGTAGCTAACCGAGAAGTCGAGCGGCGCAGGATGCTCCTTGCGGTAAAGATCCGACAATTTGGGCTGATCTGCGTGCCAGAACTGCCGGATTGGGTGCAGGTAGGTTCCGTAAGGCCGGAGCTGCCAATCGGCATCGCTTAGATATTTTACCGGAATGCCGGTGTCGTCCTGCAGAATAGCGGCGCTGTTCTTGAGCAGAAAATCGCGCACGGCCGAGAAGCCGGGCGTGTGCAGGAGATAGGAGGCACTCTTCACGAGGCTGTCGCCCGTACCGAACCCCTGGCAAAATTGCAGAAAACCGCTCGTTGCAACGCCCTTGTCCGAAAGGTCCGTCTTGAAATAGTACAATGTGCGCTCTTGGCCGTCGCTTCCCGCATAGACGATCTTGACGCCCTTTGCGTTGCTTTGCAGGCCCTCCTCATCCTGAGGGTGAACCTTGCCCTCCTTGTCCAGCGCCACCAAGCTCACATCGTGGATGGTTTTTCCGGAGCGGGCCAGGAACATATAGATTACCGGCATTGTTCCGTAGAGCCGGCTCTGGGAGAGTTGGGACCCCATTTCGCTGGTGATGAAATAGCCGTGCTTGAGAAGGTTGCCCAGCGAGGCGCGGATCGCGCCGAGTTCGCTCCCCAAGGCGCGCGAGGAGATGTCGCCAAGTTGCGGGATGGGGCCGGACGGCTCGAGTCCGCTCATGATAATCGTCGTGGCATTTGGGAAGAAGGCGTCCGCGTAAAGGACGTCTGGGCCGCTGAACATGTAGTAGAGAACGGCCTTCGACTGCTTGACGTTCTCGGTGGACCAAGCCCTCACCCTTGAAAGGTTCTTGTCCTCGAACTCCTTCCAGCTCGTGTTGAAGAAGGCCGCATGCCTTTTCCACTCGGCTTCGCCTGTCAGGCTGGCAAGGGGGGAATCCGCTGAGGGAGGCATTCCCGCTATGAAATGCGCGATGTCGTCCGCCGCCTTGCCGTCAGCCGCATACGATCCGTTTATCGCAACGGTCAGGATTGCAAGTGCAAGAGCAAGGTGCCTCGCGAGTGAATTCACTAAGGTCATTGGCCAGGAGGTCTCCTATAGCGCCGTGCGGCTATGTCTTACCGAGATTGCGTAGAGCAGCAGCCCCGCAAGCATGGTGCAGAAGCTTGCCAGGCATTGAAGCGGCCGCACCGTCGCGAGATGAGCAAGCACAAAAAGCGTTACTGCCAAAAAGATGAACGGCGTAACCGGATATCCCCACGCCTTGTATGGCCTTGGCAAATCCGGCTGGCGGTATCGCAGCACAATAACGCCGAGTACTGTCAGGAATGAGCTGAACGTCAATGCGAACTGGATGAAGTCGAGCACAGCCTCGAAGCTTTGGGTTAGCATAAGAGCAGCCACGACGAAAAGCTGAAACATAAGGGCTGTGGCAGGGACGCCGTTTTTCGCTCTTCTGGAAAAAACCCTGAGCAACGGGATGTCCTCGCCCATCACCATGGTAACGCGGGGACCAACCCACATCATGGCGCTAATGGACGAAACCAGCCCGACGCAAATCAGAGCGGCGATCAAACGCCCGCCCGCCTCGCCGAAAATATGCCGCCCGGCGATCAGTCCGACATCGAGCTGGCCCTTCAGCTCTTGTATTGGCGTGGTGTAAAGGAAGACGGCATTCAGCAACATATAAAGGGCGGTCACGATCAGAAGGGCCGCGATGATAGAGCGGGGCAGGTTCCGGTGAGGCTCGTCAATTTCCCCGGCAATGTATGTCGCCGCATTCCATCCGGAATAGGCATAGAGCACGAAGACGAGACCGATCGCGAACGGCGCACCCGTAATGTATCCGGCGTCGGCAGCTGACGGCAGGAAGGAAATGTTCTGCGGATGTCCCCACACGAAACCGGCAACGATCAGAACGGCGATCAACACGAGCTTCATAAACGTCGTTACATTTTGAAGCATGCTGCCGCGATGAGTGCCCGAAAGATGAACGGCGGAAACAAGCACGGTCACGCCGAGGCCCAAAGCAATCTCAGGGGCCCCGGGTACTATCCCGGCGAAATATTGGCCGAATGCCATGGCTGCAAGCGCAACCGGCGCGGCAAAACCGACCGTCGCCGATATCCAGCCGGCGAGGAAGCCGATGGCCGGATGGAAGGTGCGGGATAGAAAGTTGTATTCGCCGCCGGACCGCGGGAAAGCTGCCGCCAGCTCGGAGTAGGAAGCCGCGCCGCATAGCGCAACCACCCCGCCCACGACCCAAAGCATTAATAGTGAAAAGCCCGAAGGGATATCCCGGACTTGGAAGCCCAAGCTGGTGAACACGCCGGTTCCGATCATATCGGCAACCGCAAGCGCGAGGGCTGTCACCGCAGATACCTTCGGTATCTCGAACAACCGCGCCGTCACAGGGCTCTCGCTATCGGGAGCCGGCTCCTGAATTACCGCCAATGCATCGCTCATATGTGAGGTCTTATCAAGCTATCGCGGTTTCAACAATTCCGGACGGTCTTAATGTTCCGGTAGTTGCTCAATGGCAACTTAGCCTCGGGGGGCCGTGGATAAAAGGCTATCGCGAAACACCTTTATAAAGTCCTTCGCGGCATCCAGCGCCCGGCGCCCATGATGTGGACACGATTCCGCGATAATAGGGGACCTGTATCCGATATGGGGCGGGCTGGCTTGAGTGAATGAATTGATACAAGCGGCAGCGGATTGCCGGCGGATGATTCGAAAGAGTTTACCCTTATTGCGCTATCTGGCTATCGTTGCGCTTAGCGTTTTTGCGTGCGCATGCAGGAACGAAGCTAGCAGCCTGGATTTCATGCAAGAGAGCGCGCAGCCGGGAATAGGCGCCAGCGCCGGTGAAGAAGACGTTCCGGTTTCGGACCGGCTTAACAGAATGGCAAAACAAGCTTTCCAGAAGCCGGGGCCAGCCCCGGAAGCGGTAGAAGCCGGACTTGTGCCCGTTAAGATGGTCAAGAAGGGGGCTGCGATCAAATCCGAGCCCCCGCTAGCGCCTTTGCGGCACACGAAGACCAAGCTGGTGGAGTTTGAGAATGGGCCGTTCCCCTATCATGGCATTGTCCCCAGCACGGAGCGGCCCTTTCTCGATGTGAGCGAGGACGGCCGGCGCGGTCACCGCACATTCAACGGGGCGGTTTATTGGGAGGACAAGACCTATAGCGACAGCAGGACTTTGCTGCATATCCCCAAGGGTTTCGATTTGCGGCGTCCTGCTCTGATGGTCGTCTTCCTGCATGGCCATGGAGCCACCCTTCAGCGCGACGTGATCGACCGCCAGCGCGTGCCCGAGCAGGTGTCGGAAGCCGGCGTGAATTCGGTTCTGGTGGCGCCCCAGCTCGCCTCCGATGCGGCGGATTCAAGCGCTGGCAAGTTGTGGGAGGCCGACGGTTTTCGACGCTATTTGCAGGAAGCGAGCGACGAGCTGGTTAAACTTCACGGCGATCCGCGTTCCAAACAGGTGTTCGATACGATGCCCATCGTGATCGTAGCATACAGCGGGGGCTATATGACCGCGGCCTCGTGCATCCGCCATGGCGGGGCAGGGGAGCGCGTGCGCGGCGTGGTGCTGCTCGATGCCCTGTATGGTGATGTCGACACCTTCGCGAGCTGGATTTCGTCGCGCCAAAAGGCCTTCTTTTTGAGCGCCTTCGCAAATTCGACACGTGGCCACAACTCCGAGCTGCAAGAAATCCTCAAAGGCCGCGACGTTGCCTATAACACCACGCTGAAGGGGCAGCTCCGCGGCACGGTGAGCTTCATCTCGACGGCGCCCGAGACCGAGCACCGGGACTTCGTAACGCGCGCCTGGGCGCATCATCCGGTGAAGGATTTGCTGCTGAGGCTGAAGGCCGAGGCGCGCTAGCCTCCGGGAGGCGCGTTCCATACATAGCGCATTACCCCAGCCCTATCCCCGCACGCTCGCCTTGGCGAGCTTGCATCTCAGCGTGGCCGCATCCGCAAGCGAATGCGGCTGGAGAGGGAGTCCGCTCGCAGCCGTTGAGAGGGCGTCCCTTCTAGCGTGGCCGGGTCCATTCTTTCAGCCTGCGGGCCGCTTCGCGCATATTTTCGAAGGTTCCGGCATAGCTGAAGCGGACGAAGTGCCGCCCTTCAGCCTCGTCGAAATCGATCCCAGGCGTGGCTGCAACGCCAATCTCTTTCAGCATTCGCCGCACAAAGGCTTCGCTGTCGCCGGTCAACTTCGCGATATCGGCGTAAAGATAGAATGCGCCGTCCGCTGGCGCGAGCTTGCCGAAGCCCGCGTCCGGCAGTTCGTTGAGCAGCATGTCCCGGTTCCGGGCATAGGCGGCCTTATACGCTTCGAGCTCTTCAGTGGCGTCAAAAGCAGCCAGCGCGCCTAGCTGCGAAACTGTAGGCGGCGCGATGTAGAGGTTTTGAGCGAGACGCTCGAAAACGCGGATCAGCCTCTCCGGCACCACCATCCAGCCCACGCGCCATCCGGTCATCGAATAGTACTTCGAGAAGCTGTTTATGACGATGGCTTCGTCCCAGAATGAAAGGGCAGTGGCGGCCGGGCCCGAATAGGTCAGCCCGTGATAGATCTCATCCGAGATGAACCAGCAGCCGGAGTCCCGGGCGAGGTGCACCAGTTTTTCAAGCTCTGTCCCGGAAAGCATCGTGCCGGTTGGGTTTGCGGGGCTCGCTATCAGCACGGCGCGGGTTTCGCCGCCGCTAAGGCTTAAGCGCAAGTCCTCTCGGCGGGGCACGAAGCGGCTTTCCGCGCGTGCGGGCAAATAGACCGGCCGGAGGCCAAGCACCTGCGCAATTTGCCGGTAGCAGGGATAGCCGGGCGTGGGAAGCGCGATCCCATCGCCAGCATCGAGCAGGGCAAGAAAGGCGAGGATGAACCCGGCTGAAGACCCTGTCGTCACCACGATGCGCGATGGAACGATATCGAGCCCATAGGTATCGCGGTAATGCCTCGCGATGCGCTCGCGTAAAGCCGGGTGCCCGAGCGCGTCGGTATAGCCCAGCGCGGCGCTGGCCATCGCCTTCGCCGCCGCTTCGCGCACCAGCCGCGGCGCTGGCGTGCCAGGCTGCCCGACCTCCATGTGAATGATGTCTTCGCCTGCCGCCTGGCGTGCGCTCGCATCCCTCATGAAGTCCATGGCGACGAAGGCGCCGATGCCGCTCCGCAACGACGGGGGAATCGTGCCGCGATCCTCTGTGCGCTCTGTCATGCCGGCTCCCTGCATCCTGTCCGCCAATGTCCTTGCGAAACTCATTCGGGGCAAGCGCTTTCTCCTGTCAAAGCTGAGCCCCAGTGTAATGCCCGATTAACCCTTCCAGCTACTCCCCGGACCCATTTTCGGGGCCGGAGCGGTGTTTTTCGATTTCGATGCAATATAGCAGAAGAGTTTTGAGAAAACCTTAAGTAGGGCTATTACATTGATATAGCATTGAAAATGACGGGCGGTGTCGCCGCTCGGGCGTCTTTGACTATGGTAAATTTCAAATATTCCCGTATATTTAACGGGATTTTGGAGTCGTAGAATTAGGCCAAAAACGAAGAAAGATTCGCAAAAATGCGCGAGTAGAAAACATGCAGCCTGCGCGTTTACTATATCCCCATTAACTATAGTAGGCGCCTACATCGAACGAACTTTTTTTTAAGGCGGCGGAGGAAGCCGCTCTTCATCGCTTGGCGGTCAAAATCTGACGCTTGGCCACCCGGCAACTCATGCCGTGGCTGAGCTACAACCGCTCCTGCACATCAATCAGTTAAGCTCTGTCCAAATTGTGCGTAGGTTTCAGCTAAGGGCACCGGACAAAATAAGTGCTTCGAATTAGGCGCGGCATTCTGGGCTTTTTGCAGGAGAGATCGTGTAGTTCCAGTCACCGTGGAAGCCGTCATAGAGGATGTTGAGATTTTCTAGGGCCGATTTTGGGACTGCGATGCCTTTCGGGTAACGTCCCCAGTCGATGCCGCAGGCGATATTCAGGCCGGTCGCAGTTTTAGTTGAAGCGATCAGCTGGACGATGACCTGGTGGCTGACGAGCGGTCTGCCGCGCCAGTTCATGCTGATGAACGAGAACATGCGGTGCTCGATGCGGTTCCACTTGCTGGTGCCAGGCGGGTGATGAGCGACGGTGATGGAAAGGCCGGTTTCGTTGGCCAGTTTTTGCAGTTCGACTTTCCACAAGCGCACACGCGCGCCGTTGCTGCCACCGCAATCCGCTGTGATCAAGAGACGTTTGGCCTTGTTCGCATAGCGTTTCCTGCCGAGTTCGTACCACCAGCGGCGGATGCTTTCGACGGCGAACGCCGCTGTGTCGTGGTCCACGCCGATATTGACCCAGCCTTCGTTGGCGGCGATGTCATAAACCCCGTACGGTGCAACTTTGCCTTTGTCTTTTTCCTTGATCATAAAGTCGTGGACGCGGACGGGTTCGGGATCTCCCTTGGGGCGAAGGGTGCGGCCATTGTTTTTGAAGTCGCCAACCAGCTCTTTCTTTTTGGTGTCCACGGAGATGGCCGGCTGGCCCTCGGCTTGAAACTCTTTCACCAGCGCATTGATATGCTCGAACTGAGCGTTGCGGTCCGGATGTGAGCCCCCTTCGCGCGTTTTGGCATTGGCTTGGGGAATAAATCCCATGTCGCGCAAGAGCCGCCCCACGACTTTGCGTCCAACATTATACCCCTTTTCCGCCAAGGCCTTGGACAAGTGCTCCTGGCTTTTACTAACCCATAAAAGGGCGGCTTCAGGATCGCCGCGAAGCGCCGATTGGATCAATACCGTCAAGGCTTCAATCAAACCGGGCTGTTTGACCACGGTAGCCTTGCGCCCTCCGCCCGTACGGCGTACGCGCTTCTGCGCAGGCGCATTGTCCTGCGCCGCCAACTCGTTCAACCCGCGCCCGATTGTGCTGCGTGCAACGCCAGTTACAGCCGATACGGCGGCTATTCCTCCACGTCCTGCCGCAAGAGCCTCGCTGGCCGCAAACAGCCTCAAGCCCCTCTCATCAAGGTGAGGCGACATAAGATCGTAACGGGCTTGAATGGCGAATCGGTCAATCACCAGCCCCATTATCCACAAAACGCGGATTCTTTTCCTGCGTTCTTGGCCCTCGCTGGATTCTTTCCTTTCGATTCAGTTATTTTGACCAGTGCCCTAAGCGCTGCGGCGAAAGCATTTTTTGGGGTTATAACGTCCTCGCCCCCCTCAAGCCAGCGCCGCCAGCCAAGATAGCTAGGCAAATATTCGGTGGCGACGCCGTTGAAGCGGCTGAGCCATTGCTTAAACCTGCTGCCATAAGCATTGACGTTCTGGATGTGCAGTACCTTCTCGTGCACATGTTCACCTTTGCTGGCGATGATGAGTTCATATTCGATGCCCTCCGCATCGGCGAAGGCGATCAGCGCCTTGTCGCCGTCCATGCACAGCAGCGTATTGTCCTTCGATAGCTTGCCCTCAAGAACTGGACGCACAGCCGCCTCGGAGCGGTCCGGCAATACGCCGTCGATATGAGCGCCGGTGCGGTCGCGGGCAATCAGGATCGGAATTTGCTCAGCCGATAGGCCTGGCTTTTCCGCAACGCCGCCTCGCTTGCGCGCCGGGCGCGGCAGCTTGCGCCGGCCTTTGAAGCTTTCCAGCAGGAAGATTTCGTCAACCTCAGCGATGCCGGCAAGCGATTGATCCTTCGATTTGTTTTGCGCCTTCAAAAAGCGGTGGCGCCACTTGAAGGCAGTGTTCTTGCTGACTTTGCACACCTTGCCGGCCTTGCGGACCGGTAGCGATTCATTGAGCGCCCCGGCATATTTCAGCCAGCACTCTTTCTTACGCAGCCGTGCCAACGGCGTGCCGGTTAGCGGATTGAACGTCCGCTTGCAGTCAAGGCAGCGGCAGCGCTTCAGCCCGTTCCTCTCGCGGCCCCAGCCTTCGGTGCGCCCCGATCCGCAATGCGGGCACTTGGGATCGCCCTCCAAGCGCTCATTCAGAAGACGCTGCACCTCGTCACCGTCGCCGCGTTGCTGTAATGCCGCGATTGCCTTTTGGGCTTGCGCGTGCGTCACTTCCGCTAGCAATTCATCCAGCCGCTGTTGAAATTTGCGATGTTCCATCGGGTGCCCTCCTGCCGGACCGGTACGCCCAGGATGCCCCCGAATTGCGGCGAAAACCTACGCACAACTTGGACAGAGCTATCAGTTATGATGATTCGATTGGGTGGATATTATTCCGCGCCTATTCACACGACAGCCGGCCTTCCTTGCGCGTGAGGCGCATCGATAGCGATCGAGATCTCCATATTCCCTTTTGATTCGAGCACGCTGAGAGAGATGGTTCCGTTAGCATGAGGGCGAACAGCGAAGCTAATGGCTGCGTCCCCCAGGCGGAAATTGCGAACGGCAATGTCGCCGATGGAGGCCGGGACGCAAGGGTTACGCAGCTTTATGGTCTGCGCGGGAAGATCGTATTCAAGGCCAAGGACCGCCTGCAGGAACTGGAATACAGACCCGCTCGCCCATGCTTGCGGCGCGCAGGCGACGGGGTAGAGCGTCGGGCCGCGGCTACGCCGCCGCTGAAAGCCGCAAAAAAGCTCGGGCAACCGCCGCTGATCCATATAAGCCGCCGCTTGCATGATCCCGTTGAAGATAGGCTGGATCGCATCGGTGAAACCGTACTTCGCGAGCCCCAAGGCGATCATAGCGTTGTCATGCGGCCAGACCGATCCATTGTGATAAGACATTGGATTGTAACGGGCCTCCCCGGCGGCCACCGTGCGGATGCCCCACCCGGAGTTGAGCGAGGGATGCAGCAAACCGGATGCGACGCGGCGCGCTCGCTCGGGCGCCATGATGCCGGTGAACATGGCATGGGCCGGATTGCTGGTCCGCACGCAGCAGGGCCTCTTGCCCCCGTCTAGGGCGATGGCGTAAATCCCAAGGTCCTCGCACCAAAAGGCCTGCTCGAACCTTTGCCGCAGCTTCTGGGCCTTTGCGAAAAGCGTCGCAGCAGCGGCTGAGTGGCCGAGGCGGGCGGCGCAGGCCGCCGCCGCCCGCAGGGCCGCGTAGACGTAGCCCTGCACCTCCACAAGCGCTATCGGCCCCTCGGCGAGTTCGCCGCTCGCATGGAAAACGGAGTCATGGGAATCCTTCCAGCCCTGGTTAGCCAGTCCTTTCCCGGATGTGCGGGCATATTCGACAAAGCCATCCCCATCGGGATCGCCAGGCCCCTCGATCCAATCGAGCGCGCGCTCGATATTGGGCCAGAGTTCGCGAATGAAGGCGTAGTCCCCCGTCCGCTCGGCGTAAAGACCGGCGAGAAGCACGAAAAGCGGCGTGGAATTGACGCTGCCATAGTAAAGACCGAACGGGACCTCGCCGAGCGCCGCCATTTCGCCCGCACGCATCTCGTGCAATATCTTGCCCGGTTGCGCGTCCGAGACTGCGTCCTCCTTATCGGCTTGCAGCCTCGCCAACCGGCTCAGCACGCCACGTGCCACCGTTGGATCGAACCAGAGCAATTGCATGGCCGTGATAAGGCCATCGCGTCCGAAAGTGGTCGAATACCAAGGGATTCCAGCGTATGGGTATTTGCCGTCCAGCGTTTGGGTCGTTAGTATCCGAAGGTCGGCCAGAGAGCGGCATACGATCTCGTTGAACACCGTATTTGACGTCTCGATGGCGGCGACCTGCTGACTACCGGAGGCAAGCAGCTCCCGGCGCGACCGCAATAACCCGCGAAAGAATGAGGTCGCGGCGATCCGCTCGCTGGCGCCCTCGTCCCCGCACGATATCGACACGAACTGATAGCAGGGAATCAACGGAGCAAGGCTGAGAGAATACCTTGCCTCCCTGACGCTAAGCTCATCGGGCGCGGGGTGAAAGGTCAGGACCGTCTCACGCACCTTCGCATCGAGGCCCGTATAGACGAAGGCCACCTTGTTCGGCGCAATCACCTTTTTCTCGATGCGCCCGCGTGCTGGCCGGTGCATCCCGCGCACTTCGAACAGATCGGCGAAATCGCTGTCGAAGGCGATCGTGAGCGCGAGCGATACCGGAACCGTGCCGTGATTGGTCAACGCGCGGCGCTCTCCCAAGGCGCCGCCGTGCAGATAGGCGCTCCGGCTGATATGCACCGTGTCCTTCAGGAGAACGATGTCGTCGCCGGACAGAATGTCGGGGTTGGTGAGGTCTGCCCTGAGATTAAGGTTGTCGTCGCGGACCGTGGAGCCGAGCAGCAGCGGTTGCTTGCCGTTGATCAGAAGCGCGAGGACCGACAGATGCCGGGTGTCATACGAAAAAAGGCCGTCCGCTCCGCCCGCGATGCAGCCGATGTCGCCGCGATTGTCGAGCACCGCGAAACAGTCGTTATGCTTCAGTATGCAGCGCGATGGGGCGACCGAACCGGACGCAGCTATATAGAACGGCGACTGCTTGCCCTCGCTCGTATCCATTGAACCGCTCGTTAGCCTCTGCGGCATTGTTCGTTCTCCGCGGTGTGACGCCCTGGATTCCCTTGCTGGAGAAAGCGTCCGGCCTCTTTTTGTTGCAGCGAGGCCATGGGCCGCCGCCGGACGCTCGACGGATCAACTGCAGCGGTGGCGGTTGCTGCTGGCGGCGGAATATCGCCCGAATTCAGTTACGCCCGGCCATCGAAGACATGGCTTATTGCGAGCACTTTAGGGCCCGAAGAAAAATAAGCGCGCCGTTTGGCTCGTCTTTTTGCCCGCCCGCTTCGTTGCGAAAAGATCATGTACGTCCGGTACATTGGATCTTTTCGCGCCTTGCGGATCGGCCAAAAATCCTTCGCCATCCGACTCGTTTATTTTTCTTCGGGCCCTTAGAGCCGATATCGCGCAGAACGTGCGCGCGAACCGCAGGCGCCAGGTTAGGTTAGCCTGTTTTCGGCGCAGGAACAATCCAAGCCGCCGCCCGTTCATGAGTAGAAGACCGGATGTTCGAATGCGTATTGCGCAAATTGCCCCGCTCACCGAGGCGGTCCCACCCAAATTATACGGCGGCACGGAGCGCGTCGTTTCTTGGCTGACTGAGGCCCTCGCCGGCCTTGGACACGAGGTGACGCTGTTCGCCAGCAGCGATTCAATTACGTCGGCAAAGCTTGAGGCCGTCTGTCCGCGCGCGCTGCGCCTCGCCGGGCGTTTCAACGACGCTCACGCTCTGCACATGATGATGATCGAGCTCGTCGCGCGGCGCGCGCGCGAATTCGACCTTCTTCACTTCCATCTCGACTATTTGCCCTTTTCGCTGTTCTTGCGTCAACGCACGCCCTTCGTCACGACATTGCACGGCCGGCTTGACGTTCCCGAATATCAGCCGCTGTTCAACGTCTTTCCTTCCGTACCCGTTGTATCCGTTTCGGATGCTCAGCGGGCTCCGTTGCCGCGCGCCAATTGGCTCGGGACTGTGCTTCATGGTCTTCCACACCGTCTTCTCACGCCACAAGCCGAGCCGCCGTCTTACCTTGCGTTTCTCGGCCGCATTTCGCCCGAGAAAAGGCCCGACCTCGCCATTGCGATCGCCCGCCGATGCGGCATGCCGCTCAAGATCGCAGCCAAAGTCGATAGGGCCGACGCCGCCTATTTCGAGCAGACCATCCGTCCCATGCTGGGCCAAGCCGGCGTGGAATTCATCGGCGAGATCGGCGACACGGAAAAGTCCAGCTTCTTGAGCGGGGCTCTTGGCTTGCTGATGCCGATCGATTGGCCGGAACCCTTCGGTCTCGTCATGATCGAGGCCATGGCCTGCGGAACACCCGTCATCGCCTTCGACCGCGGCTCAGCTTCCGAGATCATCGAGGATAGTGTGACCGGCTTTGTCGTCAAGGATATGGCCGAGTTCATCCGGGCCGTCGATCTCCTCCCGCGGTTGTCCCGCGCCCTCATTCGCCGCCGCTTCGAGGAGAGATTTACGGCGGACCGCATGGCGAGGGACTACCTGCAGCTTTATCGCAAGGCGATGGATGCGCCCTCCCGGGCTGCGCTTTGGAGATACAGGCGTCAGCCGTCCGGCAAACGCCGCTTCGGCAAAAAAATCGGGCAGGAAATCAGCCCGCGACCGGCCATGTGCAGGGGGGAAGATGGTGGCGATTTCAAGAATGGCCACCGTTGCGGCGTGCTTTCCGCCGAGAGCCCGGCATCTGGGTAAGAACGAGCTGAAGGGCCGATTCGGGGCATCTCCCGGCGCCAGAGCGGCAAGCGAGCGCGTACCAAACGTTGGAAGCCGGCAACCGGCGCGCGTGCCGTGCCTGCCCGTGCGGAGGGACCGGCCTGCCGCATTTCACGCCGGGCGTCATCCTTACGCCCGATTCACGGGGGCAATTTTCGCAAAAGACATCGCCAATATGCAATGCTAGTAAGCGTTGAAGGTGCGTAAAAGGAAGCGGGAAAGCCGGAACCGATCGCATGGCCATCGCAAAGACGAAAGCAGACGCGGAAGCAAAATTTCCACTGGCGCATAAGGCTGGGCCGGGACGCCGCCCCAAGCTGTTTTCGAGGGCGATCGCGGCATTCACCGGGCTCGCTTTCGCCGCGGTGCAGGCGGGGCAGGCAAGCGCCCAGCAATTGAGCCTCATCCGGGACGCGGAAACCGAAGCGCTTATCGCGGATTACACGGGGCCTATTTTCAAGGCGGCGAACGTTGCAAGCCATAATATCAAGGTTCACCTTATCAACGATAATTCCTTCAACGCGTTCGTGATCAATGGACAGCATATGTTCATCAACACGGGGGCGATCACGCAGTCGGAGACGCCGAACCAGCTAATTGGCGTCATCGCTCACGAAACAGGCCACATAAAGGGCGGCCATAACGCCCGGCTAAGAGAGATGATGGACAAGCTGCAGACGGCAGCACTTCTGCTTCAGGTGTTGAGCGTTGGCGCGATGGTTGGCGGCGCCGTTTCGGGGAGCGCGGATACGGCGCAGGCCGGGACCGCGATGATGTTTGGCGGCCAGCAAATACTTACGCGCTCCGTTCTCTCTTATGTCCGGCAGCAGGAGTCCGCAGCGGACCGCGCCGCCGTCGAGTTCCTGAATGCCTCGCACCAGTCTCCGGCCGGAATGCTAAAGGTGTTCCGTTTCTTCGCGGAGCAGTCCGTTGGCGCGGTGCGCCCGGACCCTTACGTTCTAACCCACCCGATGCCCCAGGAGCGCATCGCGCAGCTTCAGGAAATCGCGCTGAAGAGCCCCTATTTCAACGAAAAGGACTCGCCAGCTCTTCAGCTGCGCCACGATCTTGTGCGCGCCAAGATCATGGCCTATACTTATGAAAACAATCCGCAGCGGGTTCTCCGGCAATATTCGGACAACAGCCTGCCTTCCCGCTACGCGCGGGCGATTGTGGCGTTCCACTCCAGCGGATATCAAACCGCGGCACCCGCACTGAACGAGCTTATAGCCGCGCAACCTCAAAATCCTTGGTTTCACGAACTCAAGGGCACATTTTTGTTGGAAAGCGGGAATGCGAAAGACGCGGTTGCGCCCCTTCGCAAAGCCGTTTCGCTTACACCGCGCTCGGGCTATATGCGCATAGAGCTTGCGCAAGCGATCCTGGAAAGCAATGCCGGGAGTGCTGAGGAAGCGCTCAAGATGCTGCGCATCGCACTCGTGGACGAGGATCAATCCTATCTCGGATTCAGGCTGGAATCCCAAGCATATGGCAAACTCGGGCGGATTCCGGAAGCCGATCTTGCCGCCGCATTGGCAAGCTTCCACAAAGGGGACGTCAAGGAGGCGAAGATGCTCGCCGAACGTGCCAAGAACGGTTTGGTGCAGGGCAGCCCGTTATGGCTGAAGGCTGACGACATCGTGGCGTTCAAAATGGAAAAGGTGCGTGGCTAAGCAGGAATTCCGTGCCGCGGCGTCGTACCCGCGAAGGCGCGCACCCATATAAGGTCTCGTTCCATCGGCTGAAATGGATTCCCGCTTTCGTGGGAATGTGGCCGCGAAGCGTGCAATTACGATTTTTTCATACGCCCCAAAACGGGGATGGGCACGGGTTTTGAGACAAAAACTCTGCGAAAACAAAGGATACTAAGCAAACATTCATTGGACGGCCAACGAACGTTTGTTTAAACGGGCCCAATTGGGCTAACCCAGCGGTAATCGGAATTCCCGGAGAGAGAAATGCGAAATCGTATGAAGATCGGACTGGCGGCTGCAAGTTTCGCCGCGCTGGGCCTCGTTGCAGCCGGTGGCGGACTATTCACCGCGGCTGCCCAAACGGAGGGCTTCAGCGAGGGGCAGGTAAAATCGATTGAAAAAATCGTCAAGGACTATCTGTTAGCCCATCCGGAGGTCCTGACGGAAGTGCAGGACGCCTATGAGCGAAAGGTGGAGGCCCAGCGCGCCGACGTCACCCGCGCGCATCTTCCCGTGTTTTACAAAGCGCTGGCGAACATGAAGGCCGGGCTCGACAGCATGAGCGTCGGCAGCGGTGACGTGACTGTCATCGAGTTTTTCGACTATAATTGCGGGTACTGCCGCAGAACCTTGCCGGATCTCGTCAAGCTGGTCGAGAACGAACCGAACATAAAAGTGCAGTTCATGGAGTATCCGATCCTTGCCCCGGAGTCGAAGGACGCTTCGAGGGTTGCCATCGCCGCGGCCAAGCAGGGCAAATACTTCGAGTTCCACAAGGCAATGTTCGTCATCAACCGGGCATCGAAGGACTCCGCCCTCAAGGTTGCCGAGCAGCTTGGCCTCGATATGGCGCGCCTGAAAGCGGACATGGCTTCGCCTGAGACCGACGCGCTGCTAAGCCAAATTGCCGAAGCGGGAAAGCAGATGTTCATTGATGGCACGCCAACTTTCGTCATTGGCGACAAAGTGAATCCTGGCTGGACGCAGTACGATCAATTGAAGGATTTGATAGCCGAGGCCCGCAAGGAAGGCTGCAAAGCTTGTGCCGCGGCCGGTGGTGAAAAAGACGGCAAAAAGTCGTAACGTTTTTGCACCCTCCGGCAAAAGCTGATAACAAGAGGCCGCCCGCCAGCTAGGCGGGGCAAGCGTCCGCTCCGGGCGGCCACGAGATCACACTGACCCCATGAAGCCGATCTTCATCCTCAATGGCCCAAATCTGAATCTCATCGGCGAGCGGGAGCCGGAGATCTACGGCAACGAGACACTGGCGGATATAAAGCTGGGCCTTGAGCAGCAGGCTCAGGCCGCCGGTTTGCAGATCGATTTCCGCCAGACGAACCATGAGGGCGAGCTTGTTGGCTGGATACAGGAAGCGCGGCATGCGGCATGTGCGCTCATCCTCAATGCCGCGGCGTATACGCATACCTCAATTGCCATTTTGGATGCCTTGCGCGCCCTTTCGCTGCCCATTGTCGAGGTTCACCTCAGCAACATCTTCAAGCGCGAGGAATTCCGGCATCGTTCCTTCGTGTCGCCAGCCGCAACTGGCTTGATCTGCGGCTTTGGACCGCAAAGCTATCAACTGGCGCTGTCAGCGATTATAGCTATTGTGAAAACGTCCGTTCCTTCCAACCGGGGTATTCATGGCTGAACCGGCAAAGAAAAAATCGCCTAACGAGGATCTCATCCGCAGCCTCGCCAATCTCCTCAACGAGACCGGGCTGACCGAGATCGAGATCGAGGAAAATAATACGCGCGTGCGCGTCGCGCGGACGCTGACGATGCCAAGTCACGCCATGCCGTTCACGCATATGGCGCCCGCGGCCGCTGGCGTTGCCATTGGCGCCCCCGCGGCACCAAGCCTGGAAAATCATCCGGGCGTTGTGACGTCGCCCATGGTGGGAACAGCTTACCGGTGTCCAGAGCCCGGCGCGGCGGCTTTTGTAGAGGTCGGCAGCGTGGTGCGGGAAGGACAGACGCTCCTGATCATCGAGGCAATGAAGACGATGAACCAGATTTCCGCGCCGCGGGCCGGGACGGTCAAGCGCATCCTCGTGGACAATGGTCAGCCTGTCGAATACGGCGAGCCGCTGATGATAATCGAATAGGCGGCTGTCCATGTTCGATAAAATTCTGATTGCAAATCGCGGCGAGATCGCGCTTCGCATCGAGCGCGCCTGCAAGGAGCTTGGCATCGCAACGGTGGCCGTCCATTCGACGGCGGACGCCGACGCGATGCATGTCCGGCTTGCCGACGAGAGCGTTTGCATAGGTCCGCCCGCCGCGAGCGAAAGCTATCTCAACATCCCCCGGCTGCTCGCGGCTTGCGAGATAACCGGCGCGGATGCCGTCCACCCAGGCTACGGTTTTCTCTCCGAGAACGCGCGCTTCGCCGAGATCCTGGAAGAGCATGGCGTTACCTTCATCGGCCCTACCCCCGAGCATATCCGGATCATGGGGGACAAGATCCAGGCCAAGGAGACCGCCAAAAAGCTTGGCATCCCCGTCGTGCCTGGTTCGCCCGGTGCGGTTACGACCAACGAGGAAGCTATCCGGATCGCCCGCGAAATCGGCTTTCCCGTCCTGGTGAAGGCAGCGGCGGGCGGCGGCGGCCGGGGCATGAAGGTCGCACGCACGGAAGAGGACTTGCCGAGCGCGCTTTCCACCGCTCGCGCGGAATCGAAAGCAGCCTTCGGCGACGATGCCCTCTACCTTGAAAAGTATTTGACCCGCCCGCGCCACATCGAATTGCAGGTGATGGGCGATGGCAAGGGCAACGCGGTGCATCTTGGCGAACGCGATTGCTCCTTGCAGCGCCGGCATCAAAAGATCATGGAGGAGACCCCGTCGCCGGCACTTAACGAGGTGCAGCGCCGGCAGATCGGCGATACCGTGGCCAAGGCCATGCAGGATCTGCAATACCGCGGCGCCGGCACGGTCGAGTTCCTGTATGAGGACGGGGAGTTCTATTTCATCGAAATGAACACCCGGCTGCAGGTCGAGCACCCTGTGACCGAAATGGTGACCGGGATCGACTTGGCGATCGAGCAGATCCGCATCGCGGCCGGGGGTGGCTTGAGCTTCACGCAGGAGGACGTGCGTTTCGATGGCCACGCCATCGAATGCCGGATCAATGCGGAAAATCCTACGACGTTCCGCCCCTCGCCCGGCAAGATTTCCTATTTCCATCCGCCGGGTGGCCTGGGCGTCCGGGTCGAACTCGGGCGTCTATGCCGGGTACACGATCCCAGCCTATTACGATAGCCTGATCGGCAAACTCATCGTCCATGGCAAGAACCGCAACGAATGCCTGATGAGGCTCCGGCGCGCGCTTGGCGAATTTGTGATCGACGGGATTGAAACCACGATCCCGCTGTTTAACTCGCTCATCCAGCAGCCGGACATCGTCGACGGACTTTACGACATCCACTGGCTCGAAAAATTCCTCCAGAAGCACTAGATTAGGAGCGTGACGGGAACAGCTCTAAAAAAGGCAGGCCCGAGGAGATGGGTTCTCCCTCAAGCTTGATGATCGAAATAACGCCTCAGGTGCTGCTTAAAGCATATGCCTGCGGCATTTTTCCGATGGCCGAAGGCGCGGACGATCCAACGCTTTATTGGATAGAGCCTGAGCGGCGCGGCATTTTGGCCTTGGAACGCGTGCATGTCCCCCGGCGTCTCGCCCGGGTCATCAAGCAGAACAAGTTCGAGGTCCGGATCGACAGCGCCTATGAGGGCGTCATCGAGGGCTGCGCTTCCTCGCGCGCAGGGCGGCGCACCACCTGGATCAACCGGCGCATCCGTGAGCTTTATGCCGACCTGTTCGATATGGGTTACTGCCATACGGTGGAAACCTGGGCCGGCGGCAGGCTCGTGGGCGGCCTTTACGGCGTGGCGCTGGGCCGGGCGTTTTTCGGCGAAAGCATGTTTTCATACGAGACCGATGCCAGCAAAGTCGCGCTCATTCACCTGGTGGCGCGGCTCCGCCATGGCGGCTTTTCCCTGCTCGATACCCAGTTCGTTACCGAGCATCTCCGGCAGTTTGGCGCACAAGAGATCAGCCGCGCGGCCTTCCACCGGCGGCTTGAGCAGGCGCTTCAGGGCCTGGGCGAGTTCGGCCGTCTTCCATACGGCGTGTCCGGCGAGGGCATTTTGCAGCTCGTGAGCCACACGTCGAAGGTCGGGTGCTCGACCGCGTGAAGGCCGGGGCTTTCGGCGAAGTTCCAGCCGGTAAAAATCCGCCTTGCCGACCCATCAAGCAAAAGCTCGTCGACCTCGATGAAAGCGGCCGTCTCCGGTGCTTCGGTTGGCGGGTTGGTGTAGCACGCCCGGGCTGTCACTCTCAGCGCGCCGAAAGTGACCGTCTGTCCCATCCTGATCTCAAGCGGGGACACCCGGCCCGTGACCTTGTCCAGGGCAGCGAACACGGCGACCGAATTCGAAATCATGGCAGCGTGCGCCGGAGCAGCCAAGGCGAGGGCGGCGAGCAGTGCGGCGATCACGGGAAAGGCTCTGTTGTGCAAAATCACAATGCGATCCGATTGCGGGTTTATTGGATGTGCGAGCCCAACCTACGCGGTGCGGGGCCCGATGCCAATCTCCTTTAAAAATTGCCATTATGATGGCCGCCGGGCAGCTACCGTCCAGTAATGGATGTCCCTACCGCGATCCCCGGCCGTCCCGGAAGCCGCTTTGCGGCTATCCGGGATCGCAACAGGCGCCGGCGCTCGTAAAGATCCCGGAACATGCCTTGGAGATTTCCGGGATAACGCCGGAGAATGAAGCAGCCAGCCGGATTTGGTGTAATGCCGCTGGCCCGCTCGCTTCGATAGGGTGGTGTGCCGCTTCAGCTACACGCCGAACTCTTTCTTCCTGGGCGGCAACTCCAGGTTGGGAAGGGGCTTCAACAGGCCCAGGCCGGCTTGCGCTTGCCGGCGAAGGCGCGCAGGCCCTCGGCGCCTTCCTCGCCGCGCGCCGCCTTGGCGAACACGGAAGCGGCGTGCTCCACAAGGCTCGCCGGGTCTTCCGAGCGGGCGCGGCGCAGCAGCTTCTTGGTCTCCGCGACCGCGCCGGGCGCGCAGACGAGGATTTGCCTTAGCGTGGCGGCGACCGCTTCTTCCACCTCCGCCTCATTCGCGCAAACCTTATGCACGAGCCCGATGCGATAAGCCTCTTCCGCCCCGAAGCGCGCGCCCGTCACCGCGATGCGCTTGGCCTCCGAATAGCCCAGCCGCTCAACCAGAAACGGCGCGATCTGAGCGGGGATCAGCCCGAGCGACGTTTCCGGCAGCCTGAAATCGGCCGTCCGCGAAGCAATCGCGACATCGGCGCAGCAGGCGAGCCCGAAGCCGCCGCCCATCACCGCGCCTTCGAGCACGGCCACGATGGCGAGCGGGCTTTGCGAATAGGCCGCGCAGACATGGCCGAAGGCGGCGTTGGCCGAGGCCATCGGATCGGTCTCATGCGCGATGGGGGCCTCGCGAGCCCGCGCCATGTCGTGCAAATCCGCGCCCGCCGAGAAATGGCCGCCGCTACCGCGCAAAACCGCAATGCGCACGCCGCCGGCCTCAGCCGCCGCCAGCGCGTCCAGCAACTCGCGCAGCATGATCTGCGACATGGCGTTGCGCACCTCCGGGCGGTGCAGGCGGATCGTTAGAACGCCCCCCTGGCGGTCAAGCAATAGCGTGGCGGGGTTTTGCTGGCTCATGGCCTTAATCCTTCTTCTTATGCGGCACTCGCGATGCAGCAGCCGCCAGGGCGATCCACGCTACCTATCGTGATCCCGGAAACGCCGAAGGCGTTCGCTTCTCCTATTAAGATCCGGGATAGCCGCAAGTGGCTTCCGGGATGACAAATACCGCCCAGCGGCATTTCATGCTGCAGCGCGCGCGGGATGACAAGAGTGAGTCGTACCGCGCGCCAGCAATCAGAACATTAGCATGCGAGCGGCGACGACGAAGAGCACGATTCCCAGCGTGCGCCGCAGAGCAGCGTCGGGGATGTGATGCGCGCAGCGGCTGGCCAGGCAAATGCCGGGGATAGAGCCCAGCAGCAGCGAGCCCAGCAGCGCCGGTTGCACATCGCCGATGAGCCAGTGCCCGCTGCCGGCCAGCAGGGTCAGTGGCACCGCATGGGCGATATCGGAGCCCACCAGCCGGACCGCGGGTATTTGCGGATAAAGGTGGCGCAAGACCACGATGCCAACCGCGCCGGCACCGACCGAGGTCAGCGAGACCAGCGCGCCCAGCACGAAGCCCAGAAAAATTGTGAGTGCCGGCTTGGCCGGGGAGGGGAGGCCTGCCGCGATCTTGGTGGCGAGCCGGTCGCTCGCTCGATTGAATAGGAGCCCCACCGCGGAGATCAGCAGCGCAACGCCGAGGCTGGCGGTAATGGCGTGCTCCAGCGCGGGACTGTGCGGCGGCAGGCGGCGGATGAGCCAAACCATCGCGAGCGCTGCCGGCATCGAGCCTGCTGCCAGGAGGCCTACCACGCGCCACTCGACATTGCCGCGATAGGCGTGGACGTTGGCGCCCGTCGCCTTGGTGGCGGCGGCAAACAGCAGATCGGTGCCCACCGCTGCCGCCGGCTCCACGCCAAAAACCAGGATCAGCAGGGGCGTCATGACCGAGCCGCCGCCCATGCCTGTAAGGCCGGCCAGCGCGCCCACGGCGAAGCCAGACAACGGGTACGCTATGTCCATTTCGCGGATTGTAGTGCGTTCGCGTTCGGATACGCAACCTTACGGGATCGGCAGGCCTCTACCACCGTCTCCTGCTCGAAAATCGGTGCGCTCGAAATGTCCCCAAAAATTCGTCCGGTCCGTTCCGCCACCGCCCTGGCAGCCTCGCTCTGGCCGGAGCCATCGAGCCAGGCGCGCAGACATCGCTTAAGCGTTAACCTTTCGAGGTGTTTTGTATGAAGGCAGTTTCCCAGCGCCACGCATCCCGGCACATCTCGTCAAGAGTTTTACTCGCTTTCCAACCCAAGAGGCGCTCAGCCTTCGTTGGCAGTGCCCAGCATTCGGCTACATCTCCGGGACGCCGTTCGGCAATGCGATAATTTACCCGCCGGCCGCTGGCCTTTTCAAAGGCTTCGATCACGTCCAAAACTGAATATCCCTTGCCTGTGCCTAAATTCACGGTGAGCATATCCGTATGAACGCCCAGGTAATGGAGGGCTAAGACATGACCTTGCGCCAAATCGAGGACATGAAGGTAGTCTCGCACACCTGTACCGTCGGGGGTGGGGTAATCGTTTCCAAACACTGAAAGCCCTTCGCGCCGGCCACTGGCGACTTGCGCTACCATTGGCACAAGGTTGTTCGGCAAGCCCTTAGGGTTCTCGCCAAGCAGGGCGCTTGGATGCGCCCCCACCGGGTTGAAATAGCGCAGCTTGGCGATCCGCCAACTGCTGTCGGCGCAATATAAATCGTCGAGCATTTCTTCGACGATGATTTTTGAGCGCGCGTATGGGTTGGTGGCGGATAGGGGAAAGCTTTCTTCCACCGGTGTCTGCGCGGGATCGCCATAGACCGCGGCGGTTGAGGAAAACACAAACACCTTGATGCCCGACGCCCGCATTTCCTGCAGCAGCGTCAGCGTACCCGTGACATTGCAATCGAAATATTCAAGGGGCATTCGCACGGACTGGCCGAGCGCTTTAAGTGCCGCGAAGTGAATGACGCCGTCGATGGGATAGGTGGCAAAAACCTCTCTTAATAACGTGCGATCTCGCACATCGCCCTTTATAAGCTCGGGCCGGGCGCCAGCAATAGTCTCTATGCGGTCGATAGCACTATTTTCGCTGTTGCAAAAATTATCGAGAATAATAACGCGGAAGCCAGCGTTTATGAGTGCTACGCAGGTGTGTGAACCAATGAAACCGGCTCCGCCTGTCACAAGGATTTGTTTCATCTTTTCGAGCCAATTGCAAAATAGGAGCGGCGCGTGGGATTTTTGTCCTGGAGGGGAAAGTGAGCCGTCCGCACTTGGTTGTGGCAAGGTGTTTCAGCAATGAACCACCAGCCGAATTGGGATGCGGATATGCCTCTACGCGACACGCTATCAAACATCTGGAACCATATTCAAGGCCACACGTACAGCCCACAGATCAAAAAAAGCCAGCTCCCGGATTGCGGAGACTGGCTTGCTGGAACCTTTCTACATGGCTTGCCCGATCCGATTACCGCGCGCAGCCGCGCCGCACGACGCATTCGTGGAATATGCGGCGATCCCAGCCGTAGCGCTTGCTGCATTTGTAGTGGACACGCTTGCAGCGCTCGCGGAGCTTGTGCCATCTGAGGCGCTCACGCCAGTTGTCGTCCACCTTGACGATGCCGTTCTGGGAAACCGCCGCCACGGCCGGAGCCTGCAGCGCGGAGGCCGGCGTGCCGGATAATGCGTAGGCGGACAAAGCAAGGGCGAAGCCGAAGCCGGCGGATACAAACAATTTCATAGAGCCTTACCTTCTGAAGTGAATGATTCGCCGCCTTACCGTGCAAGGCGATTGCGTACGGATCATGGCGCGATAGGAGCTACTTGCTTCGTGCGCTTGACCACTTCGGCCTGCCTGTTGCCGTCAACCTGATTGTAGAGCGCCAGATCGCCAATCTGGATGACAAATCGCGCTCAGGTAGCCCAAGGGGCGGTAGCGCAAACAGTGCGGCGGGCCGCTGGCCGGCGCGGAATCGAAATTGCCTCCGGCAGGCAAGCCGGGACACCGCCTGTTTCACCGCTCGGCGCCGATGCCCATGGCGGCGGCGATGCCGGAAAGGACCACGGCCTCGATGCCCGGACCGGGGAGTGTGCCGCCGCCGGCGAGGACCAGGCCGGGAAGAACCGGCTGATTGAGAGGCTTCCATTGGCGTCTGGCGCCGCCATAAATATTGCCGGCCTTGGTGTTCAGATACCGCGCAAAGGTTGGTGGGGTGGCCGTCTGCCGATAGACGATGCTCGCGGCGAACCCCGGAGCGATCTCTTCGACAATCGCGATCAGGCGATTGCTGAAGGCTTCCTTTTCCGCGGCATAGGTGTGCGGGTCGAACTTGAACCATTGGGCGCTGTCTTCCTCGTTGAGGAGGCACAGCAGGGTTACGGCGGCGCATGAGGGCGGTGCCAGGGCCGGATCGATGGCGCTGGGATTGCCGATTCCGAAGGTGAAGCCCTTTTGGGTCACAAACACGCGCGCCGGCATGGCAGGGATACGATCGAGCCCCAGACTGACAAGTATGGCCGATGGGCCAAGGCGCCGGCTGTTGAGACGTTGCCGGAAACGCGGCGGCAACAGGCCGGCATCGAGACAGTTCGGCAACAGACCGGCATCGCCATTATAAATGACATGCCCGGCATGATGTATTTCGCCATCGTGAAGCGTGATGCTTGTCGCGCGCCCGTTGTCCGTGCCGATGCGCTCCACCCGCGTCGAGAGGAGCAATTGCCCGCCGTTTTCTTGCACAACTTCGGCGAGGGCGTTGGCGAATTCTTGTGAGCCACCCGCCGGATAGAACCCGCCGTCGATGTAATAGCCAAACAGGGGCGCCATCTCGCCAACGGTCAGCGAGGCGGCATCGTCGGTCAGATATTCCGCCAGTATGCTCAGAAAATGCTTCGGCCTTTCATCGGTCATGAAGGCATCGAGCATCCCGGCAAAACTGGATTGCATCCATTGGGCGGATACCGGGTGGCGTGCCACCCATTGCTCGCGTCCGGCGGCGGTTTGCGGCATGCCGGGGTGAGCGCCGCCGTGATCGCCCAAATCCTTATAGATGATTGAGATGATCCTGAAGAAATCGGCCAGACCGCCGGCCTCGCCGGGAAACATCCCTGCCAGTTTCCGCGCGAAACCTTCCGCCGTCTCGGGAACATCGACGACAAGATCGTCGAGATGATAGCGGTGACGGACCCTGTGCCATGCGAGGCGCGAGTTGAGCCCAAGCTCGGTCAGCAGCCAGCGCAAGGCGCCGCCCGGACCGAGACCGCTGAAATCCTGAACGCCGCTGTCGAAAATAAAGCGCCCGGCCGTGCCGCCGGGCAGTCTGGCCTTGCGCAGCCAGGAGGTGCAGGAACCGCCGGGCCGGTCATGGCTTTCGACGACCAGAACCTTCGCCCCCTGCTGGGCAAGGAGCGCCGCCGCGGTAAGCCCGCCGATACCGGCGCCCACGACCGCGACATCGTGGCTGTGAGAAGCCGCCGCCGGGGAGGCAGTTGTCTTGGCGCAGGACACGCGCGGAACGCCGTTGGAATGACTTGGGCACATGCGATTCGACTCAAGAAGAGTTTTGTCAGGATCGTCAAACAACGAAGCGGCGCGCGCGGGGCTTCCGATCCTGTTGGATGTCTAAGGTCAGGCGGTCATGCACTTTTTTGACGGCGCGCCGTCGAGCGGTTTTCGTGAACGCGAGGTTTTAATAATGGTGCCAAAGCCAGTTTAAGGCTAGTTAGAAGTCAAGAGTGGCGGCAATGTGCTTACGCTGGCCACTGGGCCGAGTGCTTGACTGGGCGCTGGGTGTTGTCAACGCTTGTCTGCCGAATGGTTGCCCATGATTTTTCGTCCTTGCGCGGTCATACCCACGCACAATCATCACCGTGAATTGCCCAATGTGGTGAAGGCCCTGCGGGCACACGATCTGACGGTGTTCGTTGTCGATGACGGCAGTTCTTCGCCCGCGCGCGAGGCCATCGCCGCCTTGCATGCCCCCGGGCACGGGGTGCAGGTTCTTCGCCAGGCGGTGAACGCCGGCAAGGGCGGCGCTGTCATTGCCGGGCTGCGCCATGCGGCCGCGGCCGGCTTTTCTCATGTTGTGCAGGTCGATGCGGATGGCCAGCACGATCTGTCCGCCCTGGACGCGCTTGTGCAGGCGGCCCGCGACAATCCCGGTGCCCTGATCAGCGGGCGCCCGGTCTATGACGTCTCTATCCCGCGCGGGCGCCTTATCGCGCGCTGGCTGACCCATATCTGGGTCTGGATCGAGACGCTGTCGACGCGCATCGCAGACAGCATGTGCGGATTTCGCGTCTATCCGCTGGCCGAAACGATTCGCGTTCTCGACCATGCAAAGGTCGGCCAGCGCATGGATTTCGACCCCGAGATCATGGTGCGCCTCTTCTGGAGCGGGGTGGCGCCGATCCATATTCCCGTCCGGGTGATCTACCCCGAGGGCAATACGTCGAACTTCCGGCTATTGCAGGACAATTGGCTTATTTCGAAGATGCACACGCGCCTTGTGTTCAGCATGCTGTTTCACCTGCCCTGGATACTGGCCCGCCGCCCGCCAATGCCGGGACGGCCGGCGCATTGGGCCGATTTGCGCGAGCGCGGCACCCGCCTCGGCATGGGGTTCGTAAAAGTGTGCGTCAGGCTTCTGGGGCGGCGCGCGGCCATGGCGCTTGTCGCTTTGATCGCCGGTTATTTCTGGATGGTCGACGGCGCGCGGCGCGCCTATTCGCATGCCTATTTGCAGCGGGTCTTTGCGCGGACCGGGCGGAAGCCGCCAACCGCCCGCGATACGTACCAGCACTTTCGCAGCTTCGCCGGGAAGGCGCTCGATGTCTTTGTCGCCTGGCTGGACCCTGGCAAGATCGGCGCCATCACCCTTGCCAGCCCTGAGACCGTCGAGCGGGCGAATGCCGGCAGCGGGGGCGCGTTGCTGATCGTTTCCCATCATGGCAATGCGGAAGTGAGCCGGGTCTGTCTTAGCAGCCAAATCAAGCACACGATCTATCCGCTGGTCCACACGCGGCATGCGCGGCAGTACAACGCTTTCCTGCGCGCGGTGCAGCCGGAACTCGCCACGACAACCATCGAAGTCGAGGATATCGGGCCGGCACTGGCGGTTCAACTGAAGGAACGGGTCGAGCGCGGGGAGTGGATTGCCATTGCCGGCGACCGGACCCCGTTTTCGGGCGAGGCGCGGACCGTGGCCGTGCCTTTTCTGGGCAGCCCGGCGCCGTTTTCGACCGGGCCCTATATTCTCGCCTCGATCATGGAATGCCCGGTCTATCTGCTGTCCTGCGTTCGCGACGGCGCGGGCTATCGCGTGGCACTAGAACTTTTCGCGGAAAAGATCGAGCTTCCGCGCCATTCACGGCAGGCCGCCATAGCCGCCTATGCCGCGCGCTACGCGCAGTGGCTGGAGGCGCAATGTTTGGCCTATCCCTATCAGTTCTACAATTTCTACGACTTCTGGTCCGCTGAGGAGCTGGCGGAGCAAAGCCGCGCCAGTCAGGCGGCCTGAGCCGGTTGCGGCGGGCGTTCCTTATTTTTCGACCTTGACGACAGTCCCGATGAGAGCCACGGCGGACATGAGAGTGCCCGAGGCGCAGACATACGTGGTGTCGCTGCTCGTCTTCTTGTTGTCGTAGTTGCTCTTGATGCCGATCACCGCATTGCCCCCCATCTTGCTGGCGCGTTCCTGCAGCGAGATGGTGGCGCTAAGAAAGGCGCGCTGGCAGGCCACTTCATTAGCGCGCCCAACGCCGTTCGATTTCTTGTAGGATTTCCATTCGCCAATAGACTTGACCACGGCCCCGTGCTTCCAGTTGCCGAAAAAGAGCTTGATTTTCGGATTGAGCTTTTCCTTGGCGTCGGCGGTCTCAAGCGCGTGTTTGATCGAATAGTTCTGTATGTCGTCGCGCGCGAATCCGCTCGACGTCGACCCCAGAACCAGAACCAAAGCAATAAGCGTCGTTTTACTGGGAAACACAGCGACCTCCATCGTTCTCAATCATTGCGGCGGAAAATAAGGGAGGTATTGATCCCCCCAAAGGCGAAATTGTTGGACATCATATACTTAGCATCAAGGGGACGCGGGGCGCCCATGATATAATCGAGCGGCGCGCAGAGAGGGTCGACCTCTTCCAGATTGAGCGTTGGCACAAAGAGGCGGTCGCGCATCATTTCGATGCCCAGCCAGGCCTCGATTGCTCCGCAAGCTCCGAGGCTGTGCCCGAAATAGCCCTTGAGGGAGTGGATCGGGATGCGCGCGCCAAAGACCGCGTTGGTCGCCTTGCTTTCGGCGATATCGCCGCCGGTCGTCGCGGTCCCGTGGCCGCTGACGAAATCGATGTGCGCGGGCTCGAGCCCGGCATCGCGCAGCGCCCCGCGCAGGGCTTGTTCCATGGTTTCCGGCTGCGGCTGCGTGGCATGGCAGCCGTCCGAATTGGTGGCAAAGCCAACGATCTCGGCCAAAATCGGTGCACCACGGCGGATGGCGCGCTCACGCTCCTCCACAATCAGGGTCGCGGCCCCTTCGCCGATGACGAGACCGTCGCGATCCTTGTCGAAGGGACGCGGGCTGGTGTGCGGACGGTCGTTGCGGGTCGATGTTGCATAGAGCGTGTCGAAGACCGCGGCCTCGCTGATGTCTAGCTCGTCCGCACCGCCCGCCAGCATGATGTCGGCATGGCCACTGGCGATGGCTTCGTAGGAATAGCCGATGGCCAGACTGCCGGAGGTGCAGGCGGTCGATGTGGGGATGATGCGCCCGGTAATGCCAAAGAACATGCCGATATTGACGGCGGCCGTATGGCTCATCATCTGCAGGTAGCTGGTGGCGTTCAGCTTCTTTGACGTGCCCTTTTCCATGAGTTCGGCGAAGGCGATGACGGGGGCGACACTGCCAAAGGAGGAGCCATAGGCGATGCCGCAGCGCCCGCTCTTGAGGATGGGATCGTCAAGCAGCTGCGCGCTGTTGAGTGCGCGCTCGCAGGCATAGACGGCCATGAGGGACACAGGCCCCATTGTCCGGGTGCTTTTGCGTGGGTAGCGCCCTTCGAGCTGCGTCCGGTCGATCGGCGCGGCAAGCCGCGTGTTGATGCCGGTGAAGCGATCCCACTCGGTCATGGTGCGGACGCCGGACTCGCCCTTGGCCATGCGTGCCCGAATCATCGGCCATTCATCGCCCAGCGACGTAATGCCCCCCATGCCCGTTATGACGACGCGGCGCATTAGGCCATGCCTCCGTTCACGGACAAAACCTGACGCGTGATATAGGCCGCGTCATCCGAACACAAAAACGAAACAGCAGCCGCGACATCCTCCGGGCGGCCGATCCGCCGCATGGGGATGGCTTCCAGAATCAGGTCTTTCGGGGCGTCCTTGACCATCTGGGTGTCGATCAGGCCGGGGGCCACGCAATTGACCGTGATATTGCGTTTGGCGAGTTCCACCGCCAGCGCCTTGGTCGCGCCAATGATGCCGGCTTTGGCCGCGCTGTAATTGACCTGACCGCGATTGCCGACTAGGCCCGAAACGGAAGACAGGGTGACGATCCTCCCGCCCTTTCGCGCGGAGACCATGGGCATCACCAGCGGCTTCAGCACATTGTAAAAGCCGTCGAGATTGGTGGCCAGCACGGCGTCCCACTCGTCGCCGGTCATTGCGGGAAAGGCGGCATCGCGCGCGATGCCCGCGTTGATAACCGCGCCATAGCAGGGGCCATGCGCGCTGATAAACGAATCCAGCGTGGCGGCGCAGGCCTGGCGGTCGGCGGTATCGAACGACACAAGGTGCCCATCCTGCCCCTCGGCGCGGATGCCGGCCAGCGTTGCCTCGCCTCCCTCGCGGTCGCGCCCGTAATGGACGGCGATGCTAAAGCCATCGGCCGCAAGCCGCCGGGCAATTGCGCGCCCGATGCCCTTGCTCGCCCCCGTCACCAAAATTGTTCGCGTCATGACTGCCCAGATTGTTGCTGCGCGATAAGCAAATGATCAATTTGATCGGATTGATATACCGTCAATTGAGCGGCCGCCACCTCGGCCCCGCTTACCGTATCCGTGACCGAACAGTCGAAGACGCCGATCTCGTTATCCATGTAATTCTGGCTTGCCTGGACCGTGAACATGCGTCCCTCCTCCAGCCACGCGCACTCGGCGCGAAAACTTCGGGTGCCAAGCAGAAGGCCGAGCTTGATCTTGGCGCCGGTGTCCAATGCTTGCGCGCCAGCCCAGGCCCCGCAGGCTTGCGCCATCCATTCCAGCGCCACATGCGCGGGCATGCCGCGCCCTTCTTCAAAGAACGGCCGGCCGGCGGTGACGCGGACAGCCGCCTCAAGGCTTTGCGGGTCCATCCCGATCACGTGATCCAGCAGGATCATCGGCGCCTCGTGCGGCAGCAGAGCTTCGATGGGATAGGGGCATGGCTTCATGCCGCCGCGCGCTCCAGCGCTATGGCGAACATGCGCGGGCATGCCGCGCCGTTCTTCAAAGAACGGGCGATCGGCGGTAACGCGGGCAGCCGCCTCAAGGCTTTGCGGATTCATTCCGATCACGTGATCCAGCAGGATCATCGGCGCCTCGTGCGGCAGCGGAGCTGCGATGGGGTAGGGGCATGGCTTCATGACGCCGCGCGCTCCAGCGCTATGGCAATATTGCTGCCCCCAAAGGCAAAGGATGTGCTCATCGCCGCGACCCGGGGCCCGGACGGCGCCAGTTTGGTGCCCGGCGCCACCAGATTGGGGGGAGGGATATCGGGATCGGCTTCTCCATCGCAGATATGCGGCGGCAGCCAATTTTCGGGATTGTAGCGGGTGTTGAGCGTCAGCCAGAGAAAGGCGGCCTCGCAGGCGCCGGCGGCACCCAAGGTGTGGCCGGTCAAGGCTTTGGTGGAACTGCAGGGCGTGGCGTCGCCAAAGATGGCATGAACGGCGCGGCCCTCCATGGCATCGTTCAGCGGTGTCGCCGTGCCATGGAGGTTCAAATAGGCGATATCGGCGGGGGTGAGGCCCGCGTGCCGGAGCGCCGCCGCCATTGCGGCGGCTGCCCCTTTTCCGGTTGGATCGGGCGCGCTGACGTGATGCGCGTCGGAGGTCTCGCCGGTCCCGGCCAGCCGGACGGTGGCTGGTTGCGGCGCCAGCAGGAAGATCGCGGCGGCCTCACCGATGTTGATGCCGTCGCGATTGCGGCTGAAGGGATTGCACAGGCCGTGCGACAAGGCCTCAAGCGCGGCGAAGCCCTGCGCGGTCATTTTGCATAGGGAATCGACGCCGCCAACCAGCGCGGCATCGGCAAAGCCGGCACGGATAAGCCGCGCAGCGGCGGCCAAGGCCTTGCCGCTCGACGAGCAGGCGGTCGCAATCGTGTAAGCGGGGCCGGTGAGCGCGAGGGACCGGGCAACGAATTCCGCGAGGCTGCCGGTTTCCTGCAAGCGGTAATCATAGCCCTGAGGCCAGACGCCCTGCGCGGCGTGAAAGGCGAAGGCCGTCTCGCCATCCGCAATGCCCGATGTGCTGGTGCCCATGACGACGGCGATGCGGTCCCGGCCAAAATGGGCGATCGCCGCATCAATCTCCGCCTCGATTTCGTTGAGTACAAGTTGGGCCAGACGATTGTTGCGGCTGGCGAAAGGGGCCAGTGCGGGCGATAGGTCCGGCAAATCCGCCTCAATCGCGCCGGCATGCACGGTTCGTCCGGGGACAAGATCGGTGCGCGGGCGCAGCCCCGCGCGCGAGCCCTGGAACAGGGCCTCGGCCACCTGGCGCTTGCCTACACCAAGGCAGTTGGCGATTCCGAGCGCGGTCAGGCCCAAGGTCTGGCTCATCGCTTGACCTCCAGCGATTTCACGCCGACCGTGTAGCCCCAGGACAGGTTTGCATACTTCATCGTTCCGGCAAGGCGGGATTTGGCCGTCCAGGCGTAATCGGCGGTCAAAAGCTCGGACCCGTCGGCCGCGACGATCCGGCGATGGCCATCCTGGTCCTCGACCTTGGCGCCGGTCGCCGCCAGGGCCCGCTGGACGACGGGCGCAGGCCAATAGACGGCAATCAGATCCGCCAGCAGGCTCTCGGGGCGGACGCTGTCGGGCAGGAAGGACGCCTTCTCGGACACGAGCCTGGTTCCGTCCCAGTTCAAGGTCAGCGCGCGCCGGCCGAGCGGGTCCACGGCGACGAGATTGAAGGCGGACGGCTGGATGTTCAGCACGACCTCCAAGCTCATGGTATTGCCGGCAAACTCGATGGTCACGAGTTGCTGGACCTTGATGCGAGATCCGTAAGTCGCTGGCGGCGGAAGAACCAGCTTGTGGCCGGGCGCCAGCAGCACGTCCGAGACCGAGGTGGCGGAGGGATTGGCCGGGGTCTCTAGCGACAGCACGAGGGCCTCTGGCGACAGCATGAACCCGCAGCCCGCCAGCACGAACGCCGCGGCAAGGGGCAGGCCGTGGCGCATCAGCGTGACAAGAATGCCGCTCCTGATCGCAACCAAGACCAGCCAAAGCGCGGCGAGGCGTTTCCTCATTGCGCTTCAACGGCGTCGAGCAACGCCACCTCCTCGCCGGTCAGGTCTTCCTGCGTGATCCGCTGCTGCGCGAACACGATGCGATCCTGATCGCCGTTGGGCTTTGCCATCACAACGTCATCGACGTTCTGGCGTCCACTCACGGCGATGGATTGCAGGGGGACGCCCGAATTGTCCTCCTGCAACGGCGTGAGGGTCAATTGCCAGCCAGTTTTCGTGTCCTTGCGGGTCATCGCGAAGGTGGTGCCCATCGCCCCCCAATCGCCGCCCAGCGCGCCGCCCAGCATGTTGTACAATTGGGTCATGAACGGAACGCGCGCCGCCGGCAACTGGACGATGCCACCGCCCTCGGACCGCTGCATGAGGCCGTTGCCGGTCATGACGGTCATCGTCGCGAAGGGCGTTTCGGTGCGCCAGATCAGGCCTCGTTCCACGGCAAGCGTGAAGGAGCCGGCGCTTTTCAATGGCGCGCCAAACCCTTTCAGCGTGCGAAATTGCTCGAACCGGCCGCGCAGGATCTGCCCCTTTTTCAGTGGTGCGAACCCTTTATCGAGCGGTGCGGCCTGTGCATCGGCAAGCCACAGTACCGCGCCCAAAAGCGGCAACAGGCCAAGGAACATGCGCCACGCATTCATCACAGAAGCTTACTTACCCTTTTCGATCAGTGTACCGGAATACCAGGGCCCCCCTCCTAACAGCTCGTCCTTGGCAATGCCAGCGCCCTCCAGTTGTGTGCGTCGAGTTCTGCTAAATGGCGGCATCGTGTCGCGAACGGCGCGGCGATGGCCGGGGGCATTGCGGACCTGACGGCCGATGCTCTACATACGGCCATGCTGCTCGGGCCGGCCACTCTTGAAAAATCATGTTCCGGCGGCCGGGCGGGCGGGGCCGTCTATTGCGCGATCCTTCGCGTCTCCGCGTTTTCGAGCGGAGCGCTCGGGCGATGGGCTCACCCGGACGATGTCCGCGCCGTCCGGCCCGGCGACCGCCGTCTGGCGCGCGCGCTGGTCCGGGCCATCCTTTGCACGCTGACCGGCACGAGCCCACAGCGCTGGACGTTCCGGCCCGATGCCCATGGCCGTCCGGTTGCCGTGGATGTTTGCGGGCGCCGGTCCCCTTTCCTCTCGATTGCCCATTCGCGCGGCTGGCTGGCTTGCATCGTCAGCGGCTGTCATCCGGCCGGGGTGGATATCGAGACCTTTCGCCCTGGCCGCTCCTGGCGGGAGATCGCGGAATTGGCCTTCGGCCCGATGGAGCGGGCCCATGCCCTGCGACAGGGGCCTGAAGCGTTTCTGCGCCTCTGGACGGCACGTGAAGCCTTGGCCAAAGCGACGAACAAAGGCTTTGCCCTGGTGGTTGACCGGGCGGATTACATACCGGCTTACCGGCTCAGTCGGGACCTCATCCCGTTCCGGTCCGGCCGAACCCCTGCGCTGCTGCGATCCGTTCTTGCGCACGAGTTCTGCCTTGCGGGCTGCGTGATACCGCGCGCGCCGCGTGCTCCCTGGCCAACGCGGCCCGGAAGCCACGAAGCGGTCGCCGCCGTGGTGCGCGCATGCGGTGGCGTGCTCATTTCTCTGCCGCCAGTTCCTTGAAACCCGCCGTCATGCGCGCCCTCCCCGGCGAAGTCGAGGTTTTGCGATACAAGGCATCCCGGGCACGATCCTACACATTTTGTAAGCCTTTCGATTTTGAAACAGTATAGCACAAACGAATTTATGGATTGTGAAGGGCTCCGTGACGCCCAATAGTATGATTTCAAATGGAAAATGATTTAAGATTGTGTGAAAGTCATGGTTAATGTAAGTCTTGGAGTATAATTAACGGTATTTTTGAAATGGTCGAAATGGGGGTAAAACAGCGAATTTTTGACAGAATACGGGCAATTTGAGCAACCCCGGATCCGGATTAACCGTCTCCGCATTAAGGATTGCGGCGGCGTAGGCGGCGTTGACGGAAAATCAACAGATGGCTCGCGCGCGAAAATGCTCCGTCCGCCGGGGCGGGCGTAGCCCGGCGCGGCTCGCCAGCAGATGACCGGCCGTGTGGTGGTAAAGGCCGGTTGCGGAAATAGCGGCGGCAAGGAGCACGTCTCCAGCTGGAGGTCTTGCTGAAGTGAAAACTTCCGCCAAATCCGGTGCTACCCGGACCGGCTTGCTTGACACTTCGATCTCGGCACCTGGCCAAAAGCAGCGGCGGGCAACACGAGAAACTTGGCAGTCAACCGGCCCGGCTGGCGGCGCTATTGCTGGCCGCGCACATCAATAGAACAATGCCGAAACGTCAACCGTTGAGTGGCGGCCGACGCTAGCATGGTGCCGCTCAAACCAGGTACGGGCGCATCCGCGGCCCAGTTCCTTAAGCTCACAGAAGAATTGTAGGTTTGCCGCATAACGGGTATCGGGCTTGAGGCCGGCGAAATGCTCATGCGCCTCGATGATATGAAAATTCTTGCTGAGTATGCGCCGCTGAATCCGGCCCGCAGGCAGCCAGCATCGCTTCACATACTCCCGCAAGTAAGCAAACATCCGCATCTCCCGCAGGAAAGTGCCTGTGAACCCAAATTCAAGAAGCCGGGCATTAATGTCCTGGGCGGTATTCGGTGTTTCCACGTAATTCAGCTGCGAAAGCAATACCAGCACGATGTCGCGCGCGCGGCATTCGTAGAAAAGGGGGTAAATGGCCGGGTTGGCAGCATAACCGCCATCCCAGTAAGGCTCGCCATCGATCTCGACGGCTCGGTACAAGGTTGGGAGGCATGCTGAGGCCAGGACCGCATCCGCAGTAATCTCATGGGAACGGAAGAGCCTCAGCCTGCCGGAATTGGCGTGGGTCGCTGCGATGAACAGGTGCACGGGGCTATGCGCCCGCAGCCGCGTGAAATCGATCTGAGACTTGATGATATCCCGTAACGGATTGATGTCGAAAGGATTAAGGTAGGCCGGCGCAAAATACTTTGTCCAGTACAACAATCCGCGATAGGCGGGGTTGAGGGCCACGCCTTTTCCGCTGAGGCCATTCACCGTTGCTGTGAACGGCATTTTCGTGGCCACTGCGTGCCAGAATTTTGTAAGGGCCTCACGTGCGCCGTCCGCGCCGCCTTCAAGCAAGCCGTGCGCTAGCGCAACGGCATTCATCGCACCCGCGCTTGTCCCGCTCACACCATCAATGCACAGCCGCCCGTCTTCAAGCAGGTAATCGAGCACGCCCCAAGTAAATGCTCCATGCGCGCCGCCGCCCTGCAACGCCAGGTTAATGGAGCGGCGCCGAGACCGCGGTAGCTTCATGCCGCACGCCGCTCTGAGCGCTGAGCCAGGGAGCGAGCCGGAATCCATAGGCTTACACGCGCGGCGGCTGGAACTGGCCCCGTTTTGGGCGGCCGTGGCGCACTCGACCTATTGACCACTCCTTCAACACTCCTGCTACTGCAAAATGCTTGTGACGAAACAAAGCCTAAGGCGCAGGCGAGAAAAATCTGCCCGGTTGCGTCCGGGCTTGTGGAACAGCCGCCAACCCATTCCACGAATGCTCCGTTTAAGGACCGATTATGACAGCAGCGTTACAGGAAGCTCTCCTGTTCAAAAATGAGATATGTCATCAAATTCATATAACAGTATGTAAAGTGGACACCCGCGCAGGCCGTCACACCATCGATCAGTTATGCTAGATCAAAGAAACGGTACCCAATGGTTAGTGAAAGCGTCTTGGTATCGATGCCAGCAGTCATGGTATCGCAGCATAATCCGCACCTGAACCGCACCGCCAGCAAGTAACCGTAAGTCAAGCGGCACATATAGCAGACTCATTTCTTGAAATGCGTGGATTGGACTATTGGAGATTGTCGCGTGACGATGGAAATTTTTCGCGGCCTCTTGAAGGACGTTGACGCGCACTGGGTGACTGGCGCCGATGCCGTGATCGAGGAAGCCGGTCCCATTCTTCCTTCCGTGCTGCGGCTTGGGGACTGTGCAGGCGCGGCGCTCGCGGCACAGGGTGCGGCAATCGCTGAAATCTGGCGCCGGCGGAGCGGAGAACGTCAAAGGATCGCCGTACAGGCCGAAGCAGCGTCCCTGGCGACCTTCAGCGCGAATTATATCACCCAGAGCGGTTATCCCGTGGCGCGCACGGAGCCCAGCTATCCGCTAACTCAGTTTTATCAGGCTAACGACGGCCGCTGGTGTTTCATGCACGGCGCGTTGCCGCTGTTGCGCAACGGACTTCTCGATTTGCTGGGCTGCACCATGGAACCCGCAAGCATCGCCGCGGCGGTATCCAAATGGGACAGCTTCGAGTTGGAGGAAGCGATCGCGGAGCGGAACCTTTGCGGGGTGGTTACGCGCAGCCGGGAGGAATGGCAAAGCCATCCGCAGGGGCAAGCATTGGCTGCGAGCCCGCTAATAGAAATCATCAAGATCGGAGACGCGCCTCCTGAACCTTTCGGGCCCGCGGAGCGGCCACTTTCCGGGCTAAGAGTGCTCGACCTCACTCATATCCTCGCCGGCCCAACCTGCGGCAAGATGCTAGCTAAGCAGGGCGCCACTGTCATGAATATCAGGAGCCCCGACAATCCAACCATCCCTCCTTTTGACTTCGACACCGGCCACGGCAAGCTTTCGGCGTTTCTCGACCTCACACGCCCTGAAGATCACGCCAGGCTGAGCGGCCTTTGCGAGAGCGCCAGCGTGTTCGTTCAGAGCTTCCGTTCCGGCAAACTCGCCGGGCACGGTTTTTCAGCCGAGGCGGTAGCCGCGCGGCGGCCGGGTATCGTGTATCTGTCCGTGAATTGCTATGGATGGAATGGCCCCTGGCGGGACCGGGCCGGCTGGGAACAGCTGGCACAAGCCGCGACTGGCATGGCCGCGGCGCAGGGCGCGGGCGGTCAGCCCGCGGCGCAGCCCTGTTTTCCAAACGACTACCTTACTGGTTTCCTCGGAGTACTCGGGGTACTGACTGCCCTAGTGCGCCGTTCCGAGGAGGGAGGGAGCTGGCATGTGCGCGTATCGCTATGCCGCACTGCGATGTGGCTGCTGGATCAAGGCCTCCTGAACATGGCCGCGCCGCCCCCACCAGTGAGCCCGGAACTGTTGGCTCGGCATTCGATGACGACACAATCCCCCATGGGCAAACTCACCTATCTTGCTCCGGCGGTTCAATACGAAAAAACCCCGTCATTCTGGGAAAGGAGCACGCGCCCGCTCGGCTGCGATGAACCTGCCTGGCCGGCAGCCAGGTGAAAGAGGTGCAACAGGCCACGAAACGAATCCCAGCTGCAGCGCTGCCCGCAGCGGCTGATAGCTCTGAGGACGCCGTCACCTTCGGAATGATCGCCGGTTTGGGCGGCTTTTTCATGCTGAGCGCCATGAACATGTTCGCGAAACTGCTCTCGGACATGCATAGCGTGCTTGAAATTGCCTTTTACCGAAATGCGATAGCGATCCTGCCCTTCCTTGGCGTGATCCTGTTATTCGGCCGGCGCGACATTCTCATCGTGAAGAGCAAACCCTGGGCGCTCATCTCCCGCTCATTCATTGGGACGTTTGCTCTCTTGTCCACGTTCGGCGCATACTCCTACCTGCCGATGGCCGACGCGGCGACGTTCATGTTTACGTCGTCTCTTTTCATACCCTTGATCGGAGCCATCCTGCTTCGGGAGCGCGTGGGACTGCATCGCGGCGGCGCCATTGTTGCAGGCTTTGCCGGCGTCGCCGTGATGGCTCAGCCCTCTGGAGTGTTGAATGGCGTTGGGGTGGGGCTAGCCTTGCTGGCTGCCCTAATTCAGGCAGTTATGAGCGTGCTGTTACGGCTGCTTGGCCGAACGGAGCAGCCAGAGACGGTGACTTTCTATTTTCTGCTCGTGAGCGTGATGCTAACAGCTCCGGCCATGTTAGCCGTGGCGAAGCCTGTCGCCATGAACGAAATTGGCCTACTGGTTGGGGTGGGGTTGTCGGGCGCAGCCGCCCAAACTCTATTCTCCGTCGCGTTCAAATATGCGCCCGCAGCAGTTGTCTCGGTTTTCAACTATTCCAGCATTATTTGGGCGACGGCATTTGGCTGGCTGGTTTGGGGCCAGTGGCCAGGACTTCCGGTTTGGATCGGCGCCGCCATCGTGATAAGCGCCAGCTTTTTCATCCTATGGAGAGAAGGTGCCCTTGCCCGGCGGAAGCATTTGACGGAGCAAAGTCGGGTTGGTTGAATGAGAGAAAGTCTTGTCGCCTTTTCTAAGTTTTTCCGTCATGAGAGTTTGAAACTTACCATCGCACAGCCATCTTTCCGGTTCGGGTTAGGTGCTTCGATTTTGTGCTGAAAATTCCCCGCCAACAAGACGCGGCTGTAAAGTGACAACTCGAGTTCCGCTTATTGGGGTAGTTTACCATTTAGTTCCGGTTTCTTGAACGTCTCTTTGCGACCCCAAGCGGCGGGAGAGCCATCCGTTGGCAAATCCCTGAAACTCTGCCAAGCGCAATGCCGAAGCCCTCCCGGCGGCGATGCGCGGCGCAGCCGTCAAATGCTACGCTCGCAGGTATTATCGATATTGCCGCCCAACGATTCAGCTGTGGCGGGCGCGCTTTTGCACCTTGCCAAGGGCGCCAGCAGAACGGCAATCGTGATGCCCAGCAGCATTGTCGCACCGATATGCCGCATTGCCGGCATTCCGCTTAGAATCAGCAGTCCAAACGACAATTGCGCGGTACTTGCCGCGATCAGCACGCCAAACATAGTCACACGCGACCTGCGTCCCTGCATCTCGCCAAAGAATATCGCGTAATCGACACTGATGGCGAGCAGAAGCACCAGGCCCATGACGTGAAACAGCGAAATGGACTGACCAAGCGCAGCCAGCAGCAGCGGTGTGGCGACAATGACCACCAAGGGCGGGAACATGATACGCCCCGCCCCCACGATGCCATATCGCAAGGCGAGGCCGGCGAGGATTGCCGCGAACGAGAGAATGGTCAGCCACAAGGCGCGGACGCGATATTTGCCGAGCAGCGCACTGAAATCCTCGGCGGGATTTATGAACCTTACGTTCGGAATCGCTTTGATCGCCTCGGCCAGCTGTTGCGGCTGAGTGAGACCCTGAAGCGCGCCGGCATGCAGTCCCGGCGCCAGAATTAAATCCTTCACAAACGGCGGCCCGCCGGGTTTGAGAACCTCCGCCAAAGTCAGGGGGCCGGTGGCGGGCGCGGCGGGCGCAGCGCCCGGATCGAGGCCCAGCGCGCGCCAATGCTCGGACAGGAGCGGCTCGGTCAGGCGTTCGCGCACCAGCGCCTCGTTGGCGGCCTGCCGCGAGGCGGACGGCACGAAGGCCGCCGGCATCTGGACATTGGCGAGCACATGCTCCGCTTTCAGGCGCGCGAGGATCGGGGCAAGGCGCTCCTCGCTCTGCAAGGCCGTCTCGTCATCGGGGGCATCGATCAAGAGATATTGCGAGGCGATGCTGGAGCCGGTCAGGCCGAAAATCTGCTGCTGCTGCGCGACGAGCGGCCGGGACAGTGCCTGTAATTTGCGAATATCGTCGTCGAAGTTAAGGCGGAACACGCCAAGGACCACGCCAGCCAGGACCAGCCCCGCCATCGCCCGGCGGGCAAGGCGCCAGCGATCCGCCTCCCAGAATCTCGTAAAAGCCATCGGCGAAGGCCAGCCATCGTTCCGCCCCTGCCGTGGCCGGGCGTGGCCGGTCCATCAACGGAAGCCACGCCACCATGGTTAGAAAGGCCGAGAGAAGTCCGATCGCCGACAGAACGGCGATCTGTTTCAAGCCCGGAAAGGGCGCGAGGCCCAAGAACGCATAGCCGACGAGGGTGGTGGCAAGGCCGAGCGTGACCGCCGGCAGAATCCGTCGCAGGCGCTGCGCAGGCGGCCCGCGTTTGGGGTCCAGGGCAGTGGCACAGTAAAACAGGCCGTAATCCACCGAAGTGCCGATCAGGCTGGTGCCAAAGAGCAAAGCTATGGCGTGGATTTCGCCGAAAATGAGGATAGTGGCTGCCACCCCGACGATGGTGCCAACCAGAATCGTCACGATGTTTTGCGCCAGCGGCCCCACCCGGCGAAAAACCACCAGAATTAGCAGCACTGTGCCGATGATCGACAGGGTCGACAGGTTCGAGGCCTCCTGCATCGCCGTGCGGAGCCGGCTTCCGCGAAGAAGACGGTTCCGGTTCGCAGAATCCGCACGCGCAAATCTTCGGCCACCGCGGTCTGCTCGACCCTGTCCACCGCCCCCACCAAGGCGGATTGGACATCGAGCCGATAGGGCTCCTGGCGCAACGTGCCGATAATCCCAACCCAGGTGATGCCGCCCTCGGTCACCGACAGCATGCCGTTGTCCATGGTCAGGCGCGAGGCCATCGCGGGCAGGCCCATCAGAAAGCGGGGAAACAGGAGAAAGGGATCGTTGCGCAGCAGATCGCCATCGGCGAAGCCAATACCATAGGTTTGGGCAAGCGCCCGCCCGGCAATCTCGCGGGCGCGGCCCGTCTCAAGCAATTCCCGGTCTTCCGCCCCAAGGAGGCCGTGACGGTGCGGGAAATAGGTTGCCCCGATTTGCCGGAACTGGCTGGCCGTCGCCTGAGAGCCGATGGTATCGACCAGATCGGTGGCGGCAAGCGCATCGGCCATCGTTTGCGCCACCGCCCGCGCCTTGGCGCGCTCCGGGTGGCCGATAAGCACGATGACATGGCGTCCGAGCGCCCGTGAAATCGCCTCATTGGCCGTCTTGAGGACGGGGTCGCGCTCTTCCTGTGGCAGCAGGGCGAGAAGATCGGTGCTCAGGGGCAGGCCGTGGCGCATCTGCGTGACAAGAATGCCGCTCATGATCGCAACCAAGAGCAGCCAGAGCGCGGCGAGGCGTTTCCTCATTGCGCTTCAACGGCGTCGAGCAACGCCACCTCCTCGCCGGTCAGGTCTTCCTGCGTGATCCGCTGCTGCGCGAACACGATGCGATCCTGATCGCCGTTGGGCTTTGCCATCACAACGTCATCGACGTTCTGGCGTCCACTCACGGCGATGGATTGCAGGGGGACGCCCGAATTGTCCTCCTGCTGCAACGGCGTGAGGGTCAATTGCCAGCCAGTTTTCGTGCCCTTGCGGGTCATCGCGAAGGTGGTGCCCATCGCCCCCCAATCGCCGCCCAGCGCGCCGCCCAGCATGTTGTACAATTGGGTCATGAACGGAACGCGCGCCGCCGGCAACTGGACGATGCCACCGCCCTCGGACCGCTGCATGAGGCCGTTGCCGGTCATGACGGTCATCATCGCGAAGGGCGTTTCGGTGCGCCAGATCAGGCCTCGCTCCACGGCAAGCGTGAAGGAGCCGGCGCTTTTCAATGGCGCGCCAAACCCTTTCAGCGTGCGAAATTGCTCGAACCGGCCGCGCAGGATCTGCCCCTTTTTCAGTGGTGCGAACCCTTTATCGAGCGGTGCGGCCTGTGCATCGGCAGGCCACAGTACCGCGCCCAAAAGCGGCAACAGGCCAAGGAACATGCGCCACGCATTCACCCCAGAAGCTTCCTTACCTTTTCGATCAGCACATCGGGGGACTGGAACACCAACTCCCCCTCCAGCGTGACCGCCAGTTGCACGGTCTGGGCCTTGCTCACGCTATCCCCGGTGGCGATGTCGTAAATCTCGTAGGCGATTTTTAGGCGATGCTCGTATTCGAGCAGACAAGCGACCACCCGAAAGCCCTGCGCCAGACGGATGGGGCGGATGTACTTGATCCGAAGATCGACGATCGGCCAGGCCAGGCCGGATTCGCGCATCTCATTGTAGCTATAGCCTATTCTGTCCATCAGGGCCGAGCGCGCCTGCTCGAGAAAGCGCGCGTAATTGCCGTGCCAGACGACCTGCATCGGGTCGAGATCGCAGAACTCGGCCTTGCCTTCGATCTGGGCGCTCAGCTTGGGCGAGAGTGCCACCGGTGCCGATCGCGCGCGGGTCATGAGCTGGCCTTTTCGATGCGATGGGGCGGGAGCGCGACCGATCCGGAGGAAGCGGTTTCGCCATCGATGCGATACTCGAACGCAAGGCGCTGGGTCGGGAGAACGCGGAAACGCAGCGTGAAGAGCTGGCTTTGGCCGATAATGCGCCGGAACTTGACCTGAAAAGCGCACGCCGCTTCAAGCCCCAGGCTCAAATATCGGTTGGCCAGGCGTACAACCCAGTCTATCTGCACCACGCCGGGCAGGATCGGCATGGCCGTAAAATGACCGTTGAAGTACGAAAGATCGGGCGGAACGACACAATCGATTTCACACCCATCGTCAAACCGGCGCAGGGCAACGATCTGTGGATCGACCTTGGGCGCATCGGTGTGCGGCGGCGCGGATGCCGGAGGTTGAAAAAGCTGGACCATCTCGTGCACCGTTCGCTTTCCCATGGCATTTTCGGGCAGAGCTTCGACAAATCGCCAGCGCTTGGGCCGCGCGGCCGGCGGCAGCCGATGCGCCAAGGCGCTCCGTAAATAGCGGCCGAATCGAAACGGGCCAACCGCGGAAAGATGCTGTGCCCCCGTTTCGCTCGGTACGACGGCCGCCGCGAGCAGCGCCGTCTCGCCGGGCAGAACGATGGCGACTGCGCGCTCTATTTCCGGGAGAGCGATCAAGGCCTTTTCCAGCTCATCGAGGCTGATCCGCGCGCCTTCGATCTTGGCGATTCGATCCCTTCGTCCGTTGAGACGAAAGGTTCCGTCGCTCGCCATCGCGATCTGGTCGGACAGGGTCTGGCCCGCGCGCCCCGGTTCGTCGGGAATATGCCGTGCGAGGGCATGCAATAGACCGTCCCCGGTTCGCGTGATCGTGACATCGGGCAGGGGCGTCCACGGCGTGTCCTGACCATCGCGCGGGCGCCAGGCAATCGCCCCGGTTTCCGTGCTGCCGAAAATCTCGGTGATGGACATGGTCAAAAAGGCCCGCGCCTCGCGCGCCGCGCTTTCGCCTAGCGGCGCCCCGGCGGACAGAATGAGAGCCGGGCGCTGCGCGGGACTGACCGGCTCCAACCCAGCCACCCGGCTGAGATGCGCGGGACCAGTCACAAGTGCTGCGCCGCTGGGCATGGCGGCCAGGACATCCTCCCACAGCGACAACATGGGCCCATAGAGGATTCGCCCGCTCAGCAATGGCCACATCAGGCGAAAGGCAAGGCCATAGGCATGCTGGTGACTGACGGTGCCCAGCACCAGGGCCTCAGGGCCGAGGGTGTGGCCGGCCAGCGTATCGATGGACCGGGCTTCGTCCTCCAACTGGAGCAGTGTCTTTTCGATGCGCTTGGGTTCGCCGGTCGAGCCCGAGGTGAAGAAGATGACCGGCGTTGCGGGATCGATCTCCGGCAGGCCGCCCTTTGTGAGAGCCTCGCCAGCGCACAGGCGGATCGCGCGCGGTTCTGCCTCCAGGGCATCATCGACTAGAAGAATATCATCGTGCTCAGCTATCGCGCCCAGCGTTTGCGGCAAGGCATTGGGGGGCAGAACGATCTGCTTGCCGGAGGATGCGAGCGCGAGGAGCCCGACAGCACCCCAATAGGCATCGCGCGTGACCAGCAGGGCCCGGCGGCCCCCGATCTGGCGGAGGCGGGCGGCACAGGCACTGACATCACGCCGCAATTGGCTGAACGGCCGCAGCGCGCCTTCGCTAAAGGCCACCGGCGTTTTGCCCGGACGCTGGGCGAACAGCTGATCCAGCGGCCATATCGTCATGACACAACGGACTTTTTGCGGATTCGGCGCCGGATGGCGATCTCGCCCAAAAACAGCAACGCCATCACCACGTAGGCGACAATTCCGGTCCAGATGGCCCAAGCGGCATCCTGTCCCGTCCAGCCGAGAAGGCCGGCAATGAGGGCGTTGAGCACCAGCCAGACTGTCCAGACCAGGGTCACCTTGCGGCAATAGGCCTGGCCTTCTTCGGAAAGATCGGGCTCCCGCAGGCGGGCGATTTGCTCTATCAGCGACGGCGGGGCGATCAACGATCCGCCGAACACCGCGGCGGCAGCCAGGCTTATCGCGACCGGATAGGCCTTGGCCGCCATGCCGGGCGCGACGAGCAGAACGATCAGGAGGGCCGGAACGGCCATCAGCAAGGGGCCGCGCCACAGCTGCGCCGAGGCCTTGTCCAGGGTCGCGACGCGCAGTGCAATCGTCGCCACCGCTATGGCGACAAAAACCCCTTGGGAGAGCGTGGATTGCAGAGCATACACAAGAGCCGGATAGAATACCCCCAGCGCGATCGCAATGCCCGGCAACGCGCGGTTACTCATGGCTAATGAGGAGGACATGGTCGATCAAGTCGCCGACGGTGCGCACCGATTTGAATTCTTCTGGCTTGAACTTCCGTCCCGTCAGATCTTGCAGCTTCACGATCAGATCCACCGCATCGATGCTGTCGAGATCGAGGTCCTCGAACAGACGGGCATCGCGCGTGATCTTTTCGGGAGAAATCTCGAACATCGTGACGAGATAGTGTTGAAGCTGGCTCTCTATATCTGCTTTCGAAATCATGCCGGTCCGCCCTTAGCCCGCTTGTTGCGCCTGAACAAAAGCCGCCAGGCTCCGCACACTGCGGAAATGCTGCTTGAGGTCGTCGTTGATGGTTTCGATCTTCAGGCCAAATCGTTTGCGCAGAGCAACGCCGAGTTCCAGCGCATCGATGGAATCGAGGCCCAGCCCTTCGCCAAAGAGCGGTTCGTCAGAAGGAATGTCTTCCACCCTCAGATCTTCAAGTTGAAGGGCGGTGACAATCAACTTCTTAATTTGTAATTCCAGTTCCTGCATCACTCAAGCGCACCGCAAAAAAGTTGTTCACGTGCCGTGTGAGCCGTCTGCTCGCGATCGAGCGCGGCTCTGCTCCCATCCATTCAGATGTTTTAATCAGTTCGCCGACGTCTACAACGAATAGAGGCTTGTGTACAGGCACCGTCCACCATTTTTCCCCCTTGGTCAGGGTTGGCGGATTGCAGGTAATGACAACGGTTTGTATTTCCGCTTCCAGCACGGTGGCGATATTTGCGAAGCCACGGCGAAATGTCACAGGCTCGCCCGGAATACTGCGCGTTCCTTCTGGAAAAATCAAAAGTGTTTCTCCGGAATCTAGAGAATTGCGGCACGCGGCGAGCATGGCTTCCGGCTCCAGATCGTTGCGAATGTAGCCCGCACCGCGCACGAGGCGGCCCAATGTGGCGCTCTCCCACAATTCACTTTTGACGATGCATTGGGACCGGCGCACCAGCGCCATCAGAAAAACTACATCGAGCAGAGACGGATGATTGGCCACAATCATCCGACCGCCAGCGCCGTTCAGCTTTTCGGCGCCGATGATTTTCAAATCCAGCACTTGCAGCGCCTGGAGCAGGACGATGTAGATCTGGAACGCCTTGTGGATCGCCACCTGGTTGCGCGAGCGCCGCTTTTCCGGCGACGGCGTGGTGAGGCGAATGATCGGGAAAGCGGTCAGCGCCAGAATGGCACCGCCGCCGAACAGCAACGCAAAGAACATCCCGGTCGCCGCTATGCGCCACAGACGATTCATCTCAGTGGCCCCGCGCCCATTGCCACATCATCCGCTCGCCAACCGCGCGGGCCTGATTGCCGCCATCCAGCAAAAAGCGCAGGAAGATTTCGGCCGCGCTGGTCTCGGCCCCCGTGCCCGGCACGCTGGGCCCGGCGCTGAATGTCAGGTGGGGTTCACCGGGCGGAGCGCTCCGCAATACCAGGGCCACCACAAGAGGCAAGCCCTTGTCGGTATTGGAGAAATCGGCATACGGGCCGGGCAGGGGCGCATCGCCATAACAATAGAGCACGGGGCGGCCCGGCTCCTCGTGCAGGCCGGCCAGCGCTTCCATGAAGCCATAGGCGAACGTATCGGGACCGCTGGCCAGCGCCGTATGGCCCAATGTATTCCGGGTATGGATGGACAGCAGGCCGGCCAGCGCATTGTGGACGGCGAGGCTGAAATCGGCGGGCGAAACTTCGTTCTGACCGGTCATGCTGGTCAAAATCGACAACGTGCGCGTCATCTCGCCGTGGCGGGAGGCGAAAACATAGAGCGGTTCCGGCTTTGATCCGGCGCAGATCGCCCCGGCCTGTAACAGTCTCTGGCCGATCAGCGTGATACGCCGTCGCAAGGCAGACGGCAGCGTGTTATCGCTCTCGCCGCCGGCAGCATCTTGGCGCCCGATGGCCCAGTCTTGCCAAGACTTGCGCGTTTCGCGCCCGGCCGTCCACGCCCACCAATCCTCTACGGCGAAGGCAGGAGCCCGGTTAGACATTGCTGAAAAATTCCTTACCCCGCCCAATTTCGCGAACCTAACAGCTCGTCTTTGGCGATGCCAGCGCCCGCCCCTGCGGCATCGTGTCCAGACGGGGTGAACGGCGCTGCGATGGTCGCGGGCATTGCACGGCTGTCTGGCGCGGTGTTTGCTTGCATCGGCGCACGGCATTGATTCGACCAGCTTCCAGCCGGTTTCGAATCATCTGCCTACAAAAGGGGACAACGCCGTGGCGCGGCAAAATACCGTTCTTCATAAGGTACTGTAATACATTCCTTGGGCGACGGTCGAGAGGCTTGTGGAAGAGCACAACGCTGAACCCGATCCGCGTGGCATAAGCGCTTTGGTGCCCGCCTGAATGATCCAGCTCGAACTTATTGCCGTCACGGGTTCGACCGCAACTGGCTCGCCGCAGGTGGGGTTGTGCTCAATCGCGCGGGCGTCTGCGCCAGCGGCAACCCTAAAGCCCGCATGAACAAGCGAAAGCTCACGGCGGACGAAGTCATCCATGAACCGACTCTCCGGCACTATGTGTTCGTGTTTTGTTCTTGGCATCTGCCGCCAGGCGCATCATTATATATTTGTAGCAATCTAGGGTAAGCGGGATAAGCCTTTGCAGGGACAACCGAGCGGGCAGGCTTCGACACTATAATCGCGAATGAACTCTCAGGTCATTCCATGCGTGTGGGAGCAGCCCAGGACATGATGGCGGCTGGCTTCGACACCCTCGCGATCATGCAAGCAGGCGGGTGGAAATCGGCCAATGTGGTGTTACGGTACGTGGAGAATGCTGCTATGAGAGAGCTGCATGCAAGGCGATGGCAGCTTTTTTATCATACGTGAGCTCCCGCAAGCGGGACAGCATCATAGGTAGGGGCAGGAGGAAGGCGATCAGCGGCTAGGAGACAGATGGCGGTGACCCAGCCATTATAATTGTTGAGGCGGCCGCCACGCTTTGCCCGTTGCTTCGGTGTAGTTAGGTTGGCAAGAGCCTCCACGCGGACTCCGGCGAGCGCCCTTAACGTGCCGGACTCCAAGGCAAGCGAGGTCTCGCACTGAGTTCGCTTAAGACGCTGCCGATACGAGCGCTACTTTTAGCGGGATGAAGGGGGGATCGCCGGCAAGTGACGTCAGTATCGCATCGAAGTTCTGTTCCAAACCAAGTTTATATTGGCTGCCTTCGGCAGGGCTCGCGCTTTCAAGCGCTTTGAGGGCGGAGACGAGGTGGTCAGCGGAGGCAGGTCTGTTGCCGCTGCGGATCAGGGCCCGCACCCCGATGGTGGATAAGATTGGCCGCCAGGAAGTGGCTTCTTGGCTGATTTGAACAAAGAGATAGCCAGGAAAAAGCGGGCGCAGTACCTCGCTCACCATACGCGCATGTTTGATCTGCCTTCGGACCATAGGGCAATAAACTACAAAGCCCTGCCGCTCGAGATTAAACTGGGCGCACCTTTCTTTTCGCTGTGGTGTCGCCACGAGCGTCCATTGCCAACCCACTGGCGTCATTCCTGCTATGAAACTGTCTTTCGTGAGGCTGCGATGACAAGAGGTATTATCGCGCAGGGCCCGATAAATTTTTTGGGCTCACGGGCCCAAGGCCCTCCGCCGGGGCGGCGCTCGCGCCGGGCCGCGGTCGCGGCCTTAATCCCTCTTGAAAGGCAGGCTCAAGGAGGGAGTGGGCCCTCCGCAGGGGCGGCGCTTGCGCCGGGCGGCGCTTGCCGCCTTCTCTTGGAAGGCAGGCGCAAGGAGGGGGCGGGCAGGGGCACGCGTGGGATGCGGGCTGGCGCGGGCGGGTAAAGGACGAGGGCGGACAAATTGGGTTCGTTTTGCAAAAGAGCATATCTATGTATATAAGCAATATATCGTTAAAAAGGGCCTAGCACCCGCTGCGAAAATTGCGTAGCATCAATGTCAAGGTCAAAGTGGATCGCAGCCGGCCGGCTATTCAGTTATCCACAGCTTTGTGCCGTTTCGTCCGTTGCTTCGGCTTTTGGCGGCGGTCACAGTTAGAGGAGCAGCAATATGGCTAGCCAACGCCAGATCGCAGCGAACCGTTTGAACGCGCAAGCGAGCACCGGCCCGCGGACCGCCGAGGGCAAGGCCGCGAGCAGCGGCAACGCGCTCACGCATGGGCTTACGGCCCGCACCGTCCTGCTTGCGGGCGAGGACCCGGAAGAGTACCGCCGCCTGCGTGAGTCCATGATCGCCGAGCTGCGGCCTGAGGGCGCGCTCGAGTCTGAGCTCGTTGAGCAGATCGTCAGCGTTCTCTGGCGGATGCGGCGCGTTCCGGCCGTCGAAGCGGCGCTGACGGCTTGGCTCGAAGCGGTCGAGCGGGAAAGCGACCGCCGTTGCCCTGCGCTGGCACCCGTAAAAGACATAACGGACAAACTTTGGCTGGGACGAACGGCACAGGAGCTATTGGGCTCCGGCCTTATGGACAGGCTCAACCGCCACGCGACCGGCCTGCAGCGGCAGTTGTCGGCCCTTGTGAAGGAGCTGCGCGCGCTGCAGGCGCATCGGCACGATGCGGCCCAACGCGAAAAAGAGCAGGCTAGCCCGCCTACCCCCCGGCGGCAGCTCCGGTTCCTCTCCCGGCCGCCTTCAGCGTTGTAGCGGGCAGCGAGGCAAATGGGTCACCGTCAACGGCCGTTACGCAAGCGAAGCCGTGACCGGCGCTGCATTCCCATGGTTATGGGCCCGAACGGTGGCCCTGCCGGAACTTGACGAGAGGCCTGCGCTTACCCTGGCGCCTTACCGGGCCCGATGCCTGTTAGGCTGAGACCTGCGAACCAGACCTCACCGGAAATAAATTCTCCCGGGGCAGGCCGCGAACCAAGAAACTGGCGTAGCACGCGATTTGCATAGTTCCTTTTTTCCTAAACCCGGCGAATGGTGCCCTGCGGCCCCCGCGTAAACTGGACAATTTCAAGCGGCCCTTGCATCGACTTTTCGGGCGGATCGGCCGTGAATACTTCTTCGCGTGGACGCTGACCGCCCGCCAGCCGCTTACGCTCGGCCTCGCGCCGAGCTGCGAATTCGGCGAACCCCGCCGGGACGCCAGAAGGTGGTGCATTGGGCTTCGCCGGTTCTGGCGCGGCGGCTTCGGCTTCGTGGACGGGCTCAGGCAGCGTTTCGCCGCTGATGGGCGCTTTGGCCGGCGGCGTATCCGGCAAGGCAGCTCTAGGATCGCGCTGGGGCGGCACTTCGGCCGCTGCGGCTTTTAAGGGTGCGGCAGTTGGCGCCTCTCCCTGCCTTTGGGCGTTGGCCCGGCGCGCCGCCGCTAACAGGGCCGACAAGCCAGCCGCCTCATCGCTGCCAAGCGCATCCGGCACGGCTTTCCCATCCACCCTATCGAGCAGATAGGCGCAAACCTTGTAGCGCGTCCAGTCGCCGGGCAAGAGGCGCGGCTTGCGCATGATCCCCTCCATAATTTCGTGGATTTCCGGGCTCGTCGCGCGAATGGAAGCCATAATCCCGGTGCGCTCATCGGGCGCTGCGACGGGCTTGGCCTTTGCGGCGCGCCCGGCCTCTGCGGCCAGCAGCAAAGCGTCACCAGCACCGCCACGGCCTGCAACCCGGTTGGGCGCCATTGCCAAGGCCCGATCAAGCCGATCCGCGCAAACCGCGAAGCGGGTCCGGTCGCCGGGCAAGAGGCGCGGCTTGCGCATAATCGAGTATAGAGTTTCGAGGATTTCCTCGGCGTGCGCTTTTGGCTTTCCGCCGGTCTCCGCGCGCTTGCCGGCCTGCTTCGGGCCGCGGTAACGTTTTTGCTTCAGTTTTTCCGGCGGGGTTCTGCCGCCGGTCTCTTTGTCACTCATGATTTCGCGAATTTTTCCATGCGGGGTGCCGGGCTTTTTGCTGCACCCTAATATACTTCGAAAAGGGGCCAAATAAAACCATGAGTTCGATCTCATAACCGGGTTGAGCCTGCTTCATACGGCCAGGGCAAGACCAACGGTCCGGAAGGCGCCCATCGCGCGCGGCACATAAATGGCCGGGGTCACGAGACTTCCATCGGTGGCCTGGCTTCGGCTTTGCCAGCTCCTTGCTGAACAGCGCATTCTCGAAGCTGTTCTTTGGCCGCCGGTCCAGCACGATCCGTCCGGCGCGCGCGGCCTCGGCGCTTGCTGCGGCTTGCCCGCCCTTATCGGCGCCGCTCAAGATAACCGGCACTCCCGGAAATGCCGCCGCGAGCCGCGCCGCCTCTGCCACACGGGCTAATTCGCCGCCGAGAATCACGATGCTGAGCCGCCATGCGGCGGGCCTTCAGCGGGAGTTATCGGCGTTGTTGCCAAAGCTGTGGGAGTTGCAGACGCGCCGGCACGGCAAGGTCCAAGGCGAAAAAGACCACGCAAGCCGCCGCCTTCACAATGGGAGCGGGCAGCCAGGCGGAGGTTGGTCACCGACGATCGCCGCGCCTTAAGCTAGCTTCCGCCGGCGCCCTCACCGGGACGCGCGTTGGACGGCAGCATGGGCGCGGCGGCAATGACCTGCGTTACCGGACAGCCCGGTCCCGCCGGATATCGCCGCCCCGGGCCGCCGGGCGCCAACATTGATGCGCGCCCGGGGCTGCCCTTCTCCAAGCGCTTCCTTACCGCGGTTGCCTTGGTTGCTTCTTTCCTGGCCAAGCGTTTCGCGCCGTTCATGGCATTCTCCGTATTTCAAAGCTTCGCCGTTTCAATTATTATGTTTCACCATTAGTGTCCCAATGTTTAATCGAATAAATTCAATTGGTTGGCAGCTGGCCCGGGATTTCCGCTGGGGATGTCCGGAAACAGAGCTGTAAAAGCTGGGTTTTCTCGAAAAGAGTGAGGCTCAAAATCTGTAGCATTTCGTAGAGGCTGGCCTTGACGGCGAGGCGTTTTTTGACGATGGCGACCAGCACATAGACGCAGACCGCCGACCAGATTTGCGCCTTAACCGCGTTCTCGGATGTACCAAAGAAGGCCTTGATCCGCAGGTGCTGCTTGATCCATTTGAAGAACAACTCGACCTGCCACCTGTATTTGTAAAGCCTGGCAATCGTCAGAGCGGGCAGCGCAAAATTGTTGGTCAGAAACACCAGCGACTTTCTCGTTTCCGGATCGTTGAACTTTACGCGCCGCAGCGGACGATCGAAGCCTTGGCGCGTGTAAAAACCCGTCAAAACGATCGTTTGATCGCAGATCAACCCCGTTGTTCGATCAACGGGGCGCGAATAGCGTCGCTTGGCTTTCATGTTCGATTTGGCGCGGGTGACAAAGAAACTGCCGGCGTCGTCAAGCCTGGCCAGTCGCTTGAAATCGACATAGCCTCGATCCATGACGTAGAAGGCTCCGGCTTCCGGCGCGAGATGATCGAGGATGTTCACATCGTGCATTTTTCCGTCGCTGATGAAGATAAACGACGGAATGTTGCCGCGTAGATCGAGCAGCGTATGCAGTTTGATCGCGGCCTTGGTCGATCGGAACGGAGCCCACGGAAAAACCGACAGGCACAAGTCGATGGTCGAAGAATCCAAGGCGTAGACGGTATCAATCCCTTCAAGATCAGGCAGCGTGCTCATCGGCGTAAAGTTCGCGCGCCATGCGGATGAGATGCTGCGCGAAGTCCGCGTAAATCCGCCAATCCCTCTCGGCGTTGGCGTTCGCCATTGTGTTGCGCGAAATTTGCGGACAGCGAAAACCCAAATGGTAAAGCTTGGCGGACTGCGCCCGCAAACATGCCTCGATGTCGCGCAAACTCTCCCGCCACGTCAGTTGCGCGAAGGCGAGGCAGCGGAACTGATCGAGGCAGGAAAAGCTTTTGATCTTGTGATCCCCGCCGTATACGCGCCACGCACCGGCGAAAGACGGGCCACGGCAGATATTCCATCACCTGCGCAAAAACATATTGGCCATGCGGCATTGCGGGCGTCCTCGCGGGAAACTGGGGGACCGCAAGGATGAGGACCGATTTTTTGAAATTCGAGACCAACCCAAAAAACGTCAATCTGTTCGCTATTTCAAAGCGCTAGCGCTGGCCACGGATGAAACGTTGGGACACTAGTGATGTTTCACAAAGTCTTGTTCCGAATGCTGGAAAGCACCACGGCAAAAAAAACGCGGCGGCCCCAAAAGGCGTAGACCCCATCGAGAAAATTAAGGCGATTATGAACAATCGCCGCACTCCCCCTCAGGTGCAGCTAAAGGCGGCAATTGCGCTCCTGGATCACGAGAACGGGAAACGTGCCATAGAAGGTGAACCGGGCCTGGGAGCCGGCCGTTATGAGGGGCTCACGGCGCTCTTGCTGGCAGCCCGAAATGAGCGTTTGACGCCGCCAGGCGAAACGCCCCCGGCCGGAGATTTGAAACCGGCCATGGCGGCGGAAGCCGCGAGCGAGCCCGCCGCCTCAGAACCGGAAGCGCCGCCTGCCAAAGCGCCCCAAGAAGCCGTCATTGACGAAGCCCGCCGCACCTTAATCCGTGCCAGAGCCAGTGCCTAAAGCCGATCCTGGCGCGCGCCGCAGCTGAACGCCTGGTGAGCTAATCGGGTCGCCTAGGAAAACTACGCCCGCATTTTCCAGAGCCCTTTGAACCCTTTGAAGCGTGCCTGACCTGCTTTGGGGCACGCCTTCAGTGGCCTCGAAACGTTGAAGCGTCGCCCAGCCTACGCTCGCTCTTGCGGCAAGTTCTGCGGCAGACATGCCTAAGAGGGCTCTTGCAGCTCTGATTTGGGCAGCAGAAATCATTGACGAAATCGCCATAGTGATATATTATGTATCGCACCGCAGCCCAGCCTGGTATTGCCCGTGTCACCGTTAGCCGAAGCGGTTACCATCGATGATATACTCGGTATCTGTTCGGGAGCCTATTCTCCCCGGACCGTTAAAGGCTACAAGTCAGACCTTCGTGTCTTCTCGGACTGGTGCTTATCCCGCCATTGTGCCTGGCTCCCAGCGTCCCCGGCTTCGATTGCCGAGTTTATCGAAAGCCAAGTCGAAGAGCACTGCGTTTCGACCATCAAGCGCCGGCTTTGTGCGATCGCCTTTGCGCACCGGATGAGCGATCTACCGGAGCCCATTGAGCACCATGCGGTACGGCTCGCGCTACGCCGCGCGGCGCGCCGGAAGCCGCGCCGGCCCAAGCAAGTGCTGGGCCTTACGCGTGCCATTCTGTCGAAGATCATCGCCGCCTGCCCCGCCACACTTGCGGGTTCCCGGGACGCAGCGCTTATCAGCGCCGGTTACGATACGCTCTGCCGAAGCTCGGAGCTCGCCGTTATGGCGGTCGAGCATGTGAGCTTTGAAGTCGGCGGCGCGGCGACAATCCTGATACCGCGCTCTAAATCCGACGCCGCGGGCGATGGGCGCCTTGCCTATCTCTCGCCTGAAACCGCGGCCCTCCTCTCCGGCTGGCTCGAGGCCGCTCAACTGCAGACGGGTCCGCTGTTCCGGGCGCTTCACCTCAACCGGCCTTACGAGGGGCCGCTGGCGACCTCGTCCATCCGGCGGATCATCAAGCGGGCCACCCGCCGGGCTGGCTTCGATGCGGCCATCTTTAGCGCACTTTCCGGCCACTCCATGCGCATCGGCGCCGCCCAGGACATGATGGTGGCCGGTTTTGATGCGCTGGCCATCATGCAAGCGGGGGGGTGGAAATCGGCCAATGTTGTGTTGCGCTATGTGGAGCATGCCGCTACGCGCGAACTGCACGAGAGGCGATGGAAATCGAACTCCACGCCCCGAGTTCAGCTGACTTCCAGGCTACGTCAGCCTAGGTTTGCCTGTGCTGTTGCCGAGGCGTTTGGGCTGTTTGGGCGCGACTGCGGGGGCACTGAACCGGGCCGATCATGGTACCAAGCCCGGACTTCCTTGCCCCGGTGGCGTCTTGCCGGGGCGCAGGATCACGGCCACGGGGCGTCCGGTGGCCGTGTCGTAGATATGGATCGGCAGAAAGGAGCGTTCGTCGTAATGGGCGTTCCGCATGGCCATTTCCTGGTGGCCGTGCACGATATCGGGCGTGTCGTCGATATCCAGGACCACCGAGGCTGGCGGCTTGGTGTAGCTTCTGCACCAGATGTCAACGAGCGCATAGCTGAGGCGGATAATCTCTTTCAGCGTGGGCGCATTCTCCCAGCGCGAGACGGTGGGCTGCGAGCATAAATTGCTGCCCGTATCGGGCAGCCGCCCGCAAGCGAGCTTAAAGGCCGGATCGGAGCGCAGAAAGTTGAAATCGTTGCCGTCGGGGTAGCCGAGCACATCGGCAACCGTGTGCGTGATGTGCAGTCGATCGAGGAGATCGATTTTGGCGGATCGCTCGCCGAAAAAGCCTTCGATACCGATGAAATAATCGAACATCTGGCAGTTTTGAGCTTGGCGGCGATGCCATCGGCGTTCTGCTGGAGGGTCTCAAGGATATTCCACCCTTGCTTGCTAGCCGCGGAGAGCACCGTGCGCAAGACGGCAAAATCCTCCGCTCCGGCAGCGGTGCGGAAACCTTTCATCTAATTGCCTCCACGAGCCAGTTTAGCTTTTTTCGGCAGAGGCGCAAGAGAAAAGCTTGCATGCCGTCCAGGCCGAGCCGAAACCTGAGATTTTCTGCTTGACCTTCATCATGCGCATGTCCTGCTCGGCCTGATTGTTGGTGAAGGGCACGCGGGGATCGCTGAGAAAGCGCAGCACATCCTCCTTGCGGCTTTGCAGGCACAAGAACAGGTTGTGCCCTGTGCGTTAGCGCGTATGGGCAAGGCAGGGGGATACTTACCGGTCCGAAGCGGTCAGAATACGGGCCGATGCCGGGCTCGAGGCGTCATCTTTCGCCGTCCGGGCAAGCCGCCGCCCGCAGTCCCGCCAGGGTTTCTCGATCAAAGAGTAGGTCAGAGCGGAAAGCCTGATCACAACACCGAGGTAAACAAAAACTAGGCCATCGCCGGTCCAAACGGCCAGGTCCGTCACCTCGGCGAACCCTTCGATCTCAACGTGTCCCTTCCACACATGGTCCACCACGTTCATGATGATCACCGCGATGATAAAATGGACCATGTAGATCGAGTAGGACCATCTGCCCAGCGCCCTGAGTGGGGCGCATTCGAGCGCAGCCTTCACACGGGTACCCGGTCGATGGCGCAAAAGTAGACCACGGTTGCGAACAGGAGAGGGGCTATGGTATTGCTCGGGGTATTGAACGCGGTGTGGCCAAGAAAGACCACTACGGCCAAAAGGCTTGCCGACACGGCGATTTCCTGCGCCGCCCGCGGCAGCCGAGCGGGAGCGCGCTCAACGAGCAGCCATACGAGCGTACCAAGGCCGAAACTGGCAAGACATCGGAAGAAGCCATAGTCGATATATGTCGCAAGGCCCCGCTCGCTGTTGAAGGCCAGGATCATCGCCATCGCGATGGCGCCGATGATGACCATCGCTGCGACACGAGCCAGGCTCCTCGACAGAGCGACGCAAACCACAGCGAATACGACGTAGGTCCAAAATTCGGCGCTGATGCTCCAGCTCGGTGCATTGAGGATCGCATAGGAGGTCACCGCCATCGAATGCAGCAGGCCCAAATTGAGCAACAGCGTCAGCCCGTAGTCGTCTTGAAGCGGTCCGCTGGGCCTAAGCGAGGTGATGGCCGGGAGAACGAATTGCTTGGTGATCACGAGCGCAAGAAACGCCAGGGTCGTAGCAAGATGGAGCGGATAGAGCCGGAAGAAGCGGAGGATCATAAAGCGGCGCGCGTCAAAGCTCCGGCGTTCGTCGGCATAGGTATAGGCCATGATGAAGCCGGACAGCACGAAGAAAAAGTCCACGAACAGCCACACGTTGTTGATCAGCCCATAGCGATGCAGGTGTGAGGACCAGTGGATGTGAAACAGGGCCACGAACGTGGCGCCCCCCCCCGCAGGGACTCCAAATTGTAAAGAATGGGTCGCGAATTCATGGTGTTATCTTAAAATCCTTCGCTTCGCGCGGGAGGCGCAAGCCCTTCTCTGCGGACCAAATACCCGTCATGGCAAATAACGCGGCGGCGGGCGGAGGGGCGCAGATTTGGGGTGGCGCCCGGTGCACGAGAAAGGCGGTATTCGCCAAGCCGCCGGAATGCCAAACGCAGGTCTGCAACATAAGCGTTTGCTCCATTTCCCTACAGGTTCGCGCCAAGCGCACCTTGAGTCCGCAAATGGCGCAGGAGCACCGCCAGAGCATCCGCCGCGATCCCGGTATCTGCAAGGAGCAGGTCCCTGAGCCCGCCGGGATGCCACTCCACCACCGCGATGCCGGCGAGGTGCCCGCGATCCCGCATCGAAAGCAGCTGCGTTTTGCGGAATGTATTACCCGTAACAAGCCAACAGGGCTATGCAGTTGACTCCCGTGCCTCTAGATGTAGTAGTCGGAGGCATGAAGCAGTATCCTGCGGACATGGCCGATTTCATGGATATGTCTCCGACCGAGGACGCGTGCTTGGAGTATTTGAGCATCGTGCGCTGGCCGGACGGATATAAATGTTTGCGCTGCGGGAACGGGGATTACTGGAAGAAGGCCCGTGGCCTTTTCACCTGCCGCGCATGCGGGTACGAGGCTTCGGTCCTGGCAGGCACGTTGTTTCAGGACACGCACAAACCGCTTCGCTTATGGTTTCAGGCGATGTGGTATGTGGTGAACCAGAAAAACGGCGTCAGCGCGCTGGGGATGCAAAAGGCGCTGGGCCTTGGCAGCTATCACACCGCATGGGAATGGTTGCACAAGCTGCGCCGTGCCATGGTTCGTCCCGGCCGCGACAGGCTGTCCGGCATTGTCGAAGTGGACGAGACTTTCCTTGGCGGCGAGCGTCGGGGAAACGCGGGCGTGGAGCCGAAGGCAAGTCCTTGATTTTCATTGCGGCGGAAGAAGCGAAAGACAGCGAGAATGCAATTGGCCGCATTCGCCTTTCCGTGCTGGAGAACGCTGCTGGAGAAACGCTCGCGAAGGCCGTTCAAGCGGCGGTTGAACCGGGAAGCCTAGTCCGCTCGGACGGGTGGGGCGGTTACAGCTTTCTGCCTGACTACGGTTACATCCATGTTCCCAACTTCCACAAGGATGCCACTCCAGGTGACGCGACGCCATTGGCGCATCGCGTGGCTTCCCTCTTGAAGCGCTGGTGGCTTGGAACGCATCAGGGAGCTATCGGCCCGGACCACCTCGCCTACTATCTCGATGAGTTTACCTTCCGGTTCAACCGGCGAACCTCCCGCTCGCGCGGCAAGCTGTTTTACCGGCTTATCGAAGGCGCGCTGCAAAGCGATCCGGTGCCAGCCAAGACGCTGACACACAACATCTAGACGTGCGGGAGTCAACTGCATAGCCCTGTACGCCAATTGATCACTGCGGGCGCGTAATGAAGAATATGACTGGAGGGATGTAAGCGCGAGATCGCGTCAAGCAGGGAGGCAAGCTCCCCTTCTGCCGGGGCCTGAGGCTCAACTTGCAGTGACGATACCTTCCGCGCGCTTAGCGAAACAGCATATCGTACGCGGGCGTAGCTACGATGAAGGGTATGAAGCACTTTCGACTTCGCGGTTCGGCTCGAAGAGGCCCACAGGCTCCCAACGGCTCCCGCGCGCAGCACAGCCATATCGGAAAAGAGGCAGTCCGTTGCGATGAAGCCAAACCGCTCAAAAGCTTTGCGCGCCGCGGTGCCTCCCCATATGACCTCAGTCCCTGCAAAACTCGCCGCGAGTTGGGGCGCACGGGCATAAAATCCTGTATAGTCCGCTTTCCCCCGCAGCGCGGGAGCAAGGAGCGTACGCTCGCTCATCAGGCTTGGCACAATGCGGCCGTCCTGCATGAGGTTGCGCGCGACAAACGCTTGGGTCGCGAGTTCATGGTGTTACCTATTGCTCTCTCCAAAGCTGCGATATTCGCCCGGGAATTCCTCCGCCGTTTCAATTCCGGAATGCAACAAGCGGGCATAAACGGCATGGCAGAGCGAGAGGTGGATAAGGTAGGCGGGGTCAAGGGCTAGCCGCCGGAGGCGGTGGGAGCATAGCGAGCACCCTTGAGGCCGCCTGCCTTATCCACCACCCTTAGCCAGGCTGTGTATGCCGGTGGTCAGGTGAAGACTATCCTCGCGTGGGACTACCACATCTCACCGGGGACACATGCCCAAAGGCCATCATCACCTGACCTATGACAAACGCTGCCAGATTTACGCGCTCTTGAAAAGCGGCTGCACCAAAGCCGGGGTTGCGCGGCAGATCGGCGTGCACCGTTCGACAATCACAAACGAGATCAAACGCAATACTGGCCGCAAGGGGTATCGCTACAAACAAGCACAGGAGAAAGCATCCGCCAGGCGTACCGCCGCATCGAGCGTGCCGCGTAAGATGACGCCAAGCCTCATCCGCGAGATCGAGGGGACACTGACGCAGGAACAATGGAGCCCCGAGCAAATCAGCGGCTGGCTGAAGAAAGAAGAACGGCAGTTTGTCAGCCCCGAACGCATCTACCAGCACATCTGGAAGGACAAGCGAAACGGGGGAAGTCTTTGGCGCTACCTACGCCACAACGGCAAGAAGTACAACAAGCGCAAAGGCAAGAACTCTGGGCGCGGCCTGATCCCTGGCCGCGTGGACATCTCTGAACGCCCCGCCATCGCCCAGGAAAAAAGCCGCATCGGCGATTGGGAGGGCGATACCGTCATCGGCCGGGGCCAAAAGGGCGCGATCCTCACCCATGTGGACCGCAAATCCAAATACACAAAGCTCGCCATCCTGCCGGACAAAAGCTCAGCCTCTGTCCGAAGCGCCTGCGTTGCTTCACTTCTTCCCATCGCTCACAAAATCGAGACCATCACCTACGACAACGGCAAGGAATTTGCCGGGCACGCCAGCTTCGCAGCAAGCCTGGAAGCTCAAATCTACTTCGCCAAGCCTTATCATTCCTGGGAACGGGGACTGAACGAACACACCAACGGCCTCCTGCGTCAGTACTTCCCAAAAGGCTCGGACTTCTCTACCCTCACTCCCGCCGAGGTCCAACGGGTCGAGGACAAACTCAACTCCCGTCCCAGAAAGGCGCTCGGCTACAAAACACCCAGCGAGGTGTTCTTCGCCGCCGCTTGAAGACGTTGTTGCGGTTCGGGGGTGAAGGGGCGCTCCGTTAACGGGACGCTTATTAAAAAAATGTTTCAGTTGCCGACCTTCGTCACCTGCAATGTGCTTCAAATTCGGCCAAAGAGCCAGGATCGACTCGCCTTGGACATTCCGAAGACCAGCACGCAGACCATTGCAGTGGGCAAGGTGACAAGAAGCGCCATAATCAGACTTGCAGGCGATGTTTGCGATGAGGTCCAAAGAAGGTTACCAATGATGAGCACGGGCAATATGCCCCCGGCTGTATAGGTTAGGAACTTCAATACAGCTTCAAGCGGCGATGTGTTCGCCCACCTGGCCGTGACCATAAGGCAGAGGGCTCCAGAAATCATGGCCTCCAACACCAGCGCCAAGGCCACGCCGTAGACCCCATAGATACCCCGCAGCGCCATGCCCGCGACCAGTGAAGCCGCCACGCTCGCCAATTTCGACCTAGCAAGGATGCGGGCCTCTCCGATATACATTAGAAAGTTCATGATGGTTGCGAAGGGAGCAAAAAGCAGCAGGCTCGACCCGAGAATAATTGTCAAATGTGGATCCGCCTGGAGCCTCTCTCCGCTCCACACGTGCATCAGCGGCTTCATGACCACGAAAAGCGTTCCCAGCCCTGCCCCGCACGACACCGTAACGAAGCGGCTTGCGTGCACCAATTTCTCCTCAAGCGACGTTCGATTTTCTCCCATGGCGTGGAAGCGCGCCAGTTCCACCGCCACGCTATTGGCTACGACCCCGATCAATTGCCGTGCAATATTGATCAATGTCCGCGTGAGAACGAAGACTGCGACAAGACCGGCCGCATCGGCCAAGCCTGCCAGGGCCAAGACTGGCACGTTGAGCAGAACGATGTTGGCAAGATGCTGTACGTAAAACTGAGGCGCGGTCCGAAAAACCTCTGCAATCTCCGCACCTGTGGGCCGGCTTGGCCGGAAACGCAGCCGGTCGTCGAGCCGCTTTAGGTCGAGGGGCACGATCAGGAACGACACAGCCACTAAAATCAAGAGCTGGACGGCCGCAACGCCAATCGGCCCTCCACCAAGGGACAGAAAAGCCAACGTCGCCATGACGCGGGCCGCGGACGCAAAAATATCCACGGAGAGCCCCCGGGAATAGAGCCCTTGCGCCCGATAAATAGCGATGATTGCCGGGCTGAACGTTTGCACCAAAACAGCCAAACCGAGCAGCCCAAGTGTAACCGAGTAAATCGGATGTTTTCATTGCAACACCGTGTGACGCGTAGTAGGAGGCTGCGCCTAACACGGCGAGACCAACCAGCGCGACGATGCCATTGATCACCAGGGCGATTGAGACATACCGCTGAAAAAGCTCGCGGTGGCCCCCCTGCAGCGCTTGTGCGTACGCATTACTAAAGGTTTGGTGTAGCCCGAGATCGAGGAATCCGAGCAGCGAGGCGGTGGCGATCAGCACCGACCAATCCTCGAACACGCCGACGCCCCACAGCCGCAACATGAGCGCACTGATTACGATACGGTCGGCCATGCCGAGCGCCAGGCTCAGAACCTGGGGCACGGTGGAGGTCAAGACGGCGCGCATCATCGGGGGGTGCCGTCCTGCCTTTAGGCCTTGCGCGCCGTCACGAACAAAAAGGAGCCCCGGGCGTTAGCGAGCTTTGCCACGCGCTCGCTGGACTTGAAGCGCAGGACTAGTGGACGGATCTGGCGGGGCAAGGGCACCGCGTCCGCATCCTGGCCGAACGTCTCAGCCTTCACATCGTCGAAAAACAGCCGCATGATATCGCTCAGCATATCTTTCGAGTAATGACGCGCCATGAAGCCGTCGGCCCGCTTCCAAAGCCCCTCATCGATCGAGCGGCCCCGCCAGAAACCAAGCGCATAATCCCGCATAATCGACACGTAAGCGCTCATGCCGTCGACATTGTAGACCATGATCCGCGCCTCTCCGCCCGGCCGGAGCACGCGGGCGATTTCCCGAATGATCACCGCGGTTTGCGATGAGTGATGGATCACGCCCCACGTCCACACGTGGTCGAAGCTTCGATCGGGAAAGGCAAGGGTTCGCGCATCCATCTGCCGGATGTCCGCAGTTAGCCCCTTGAGGGCCAGGCGGCGGCGGGTTGCTTCGATACTGGTGTCGGAAATGTCGACGGAGCAGACCCGCGCGTCCGCGCGGGTCATGAGCTCGGTGTGAAGCCCCATGCCGCAGCCGATCTCGAGCACGTCCTTGCCTGCGATGGCCTCGAAGGGAATGATGCGATCGAACGGCTGGCGGTCGTGGGCGAACAGGCGCGCGCCGTAAATGAAGCGGCGGTCGATATCATCGAACCATGCCGCGCTGAAGCGCTCCGTCTTGACTTTGTCGTTCCAGTCGTACGACATCGTATGGTCCGTCCACCACTGCCGGTTCCCCGACTGGACCTGCTCGACATCTTGATCCGCCGCGGTACGCTTAATATCGGCGCTCATGTTCGACCTCCTGTCGGAAACGTTCAGCGTGCCAGCCGCCCGCTGGCATGTCCGGCTGTAAAGTCTTGCCAGCAGTTTAAAAAGCGGGCAGCAAACCTGCCGCTAGCAAAATGCTCGCGCCAGCGATTATGCGCTGCAAGTCCCATTGCCTTGGCGCGATCCGGGCTCGCAAGCAGCTCGATGAGTGCGCGCGCCAAAGCGCCTGGTTGGTCGAGGTCGACATTGAAGCCGGTCACCCCGCCGGCATTCACCTCCTGGCCTCCATCTTGGCGGGAAGCAATACACGGCACGCCGTAGCGCATGGCCTCGGCATAGGCGATGCCAAAACCTTCCTGGCGGCTGGGCATGGCGTAAACATGGGCGCTCTCATAGAGGGCGGGCAACCGCGAGGCCTCGACAAACCCCAAAATCTCGATCGATGCGGCGGCGGGAGAGGCCGCGGCGCTGGCCCGCACAGCCTCCAGCCCGCTGCCGCCGCCGGCGATCACCAGCTTGGCCTGAGGCACCGCCGCCACGACCGTCGGCCAGGCTGCGATAAGCTCCGCGTGGCCTTTGAGCCCTTCGGTTGCATCGATGCGCCCGACGATCAGCGCGGTAGGTGGCCCAGTGAAGTCCGCCAGCCGGGCCGGCGGCTGGCCCTCCTCGGTGCCAAGCCAGCAGACGCGGGCCTGGGAAAGCTTTCCATGCAGGGCCTCGTGACGGTTTAAGGTGAACTGCGTGTTGCAGAGCACAAGATCGGCGCGGCGCAAGCTGGCGGCGTATTTGGCCGTCAAGCCATGCCAGATCTCGACACCATGGACCCATACGACGTAGCGGCTGCGGGGCAGCGAAGGGGGATGGGCCCTTGACACACCCAAGGCGTCGTAAAGCACGGCGCCGCTGCGCATAGCCGCCGCGAGGGCGCGCGCGGCAAACAAGACCTTGTTGCCCTGGCAGGCGCGAACCGGCATCCCGCCAACCTCGATCGGCCCTGCGTCGAGCAAGGAGAAGATGCCGACACGGTAGCCGGCTTCCAGCAAAGCACGGGCCGACATGCGCCCCACACGGGCGATGCCGCCACCGGTATCGGCCACGGTGCCGGACCCAATAGCGTAGCGGGGGGGAGTGCCGGGTGTCATGGCCTAACCGGGAATAGAAACCGGAGCTGGGCTCGATTGGCGGGCGCCGTCCGCCGGGCTGAGCGCGGCATCGGCGAAGCTGCGCATCCAATGCTCGAGGACGACGCAGGCCAGCACCAGATAGGCCCCGTCCTTCCGGCCCGCCACGGTATCGTCCAAGACACTGGCGACTTGCGAGCGGGACAAGACCCCGCGGTCCTGGAAGGATCGCGAGGAGATCGTGTCGGCGATCAGCGAGCGCAACGGGCCGCCTGTCATCCACGCCCGCACCGGCGCGCCAAACCCGGTCTTCTTGCGGTCCAAAACGTTTGCCGGCAACCTTTGCCTCATGGCTTGCTTTAAAATCCATTTTTCGCGCGTTCCGCGCATCTTCATGCGCCAGGGCAAGGAGTCGGCCAGTGCGACCAAATCGTCGTCAAGGAAAGGAACACGCACCTCGACGCCATGGGCCATAGCCGCTTTGTCCGTATAGTTGAGGTTGTGGTCCGGCAGGAAACCGTGCCGCTCCAAAAGCAGCATGCGGTCGAGCAGCGAGGCTGAGGGATTTCGCCTTGCCACCTCTTCGAGCTGGCCATCGCCTGCGCCCCGGGCGGCCTCAGCGAATTCCGGCGTAAGGCAGCCGAGCACCTCGCCGCGGCGGTTGAATTCGAACGCCCGGACAAGGAACTCCTCCTCCGTGCCGGCCAGCATATAGCCGAGCTTGGCCAGGCGCCGCGCCAGCGGTCCGTTCCCGCCGAGGGCCGTCGCCATGGGCAGCGGGCCGATGCGTGCCAGCGGTCCAAGCCTTTGACGCAACGCCGCGGCGCGATGCCGACGATATCCCGAGAAAATGTCATCGCCGCCGGTCCCGCCGAGCAGAACCTTGATGCCATCGGCCCGCGACGCCTGTGCAATGGCCGCGACATAGAGAGCCGCGGGGTCTGCCGTCGGCTCGTCCAGCAAAAAGGGGAGGTTTGCGATGTCCTCCGGCTTGGGCTGGGCGACGGTGATCACCGAAAGCTCGACGTCGAGCTGGGCGGCCATCTGGCGGGCAAACACAACGTCGTCGCCGAACCCCTCGCCGTCCATCGAGGCGCCATCGAAGGCGATACAATAAGCCCGTTTGGGCCTGTTCCCCGTCGCGCCCATCGCGGCCACGATCGCGCTCGAATCCACGCCGCCGGACAAAAATGCACCGATCGGCACATCACTTATGCACTGCCGCTCGACCGCGCGGTCGAAGGCCGCCATCACGGCGGCGCTGGCTTCGGCGTCCGCGATCTCGCCGTTACGCCGAGGCGGCGCCGGCTCGCGGTGCCAGCGGACAAACTCGATCCCACGCCTGTTTACCCGCACGAGGTGGCCGGGAAGCAATTTGCGGATGGACGCAAACGGGGTGGCCTTGCCCGGAGACCACAGGTAGGTGAGGTAATCGAGAATGGCGCGCGGATCGAGGCTGTGATCGCGCAGTTCGGGGGCAAGGGCTTTTAGCTCGGAGGCGAACAAAAACGCGCCGTCCTGCTCCGCATAATAGAGCGGCTTGATACCCATCGCATCACGCGCAACGATAAGTTCTTGCTCCTGGCTGTCCCAAATGGCAATCGCGAAGATACCGTTGAGGCGGGAGATAAAATCGAGCCCAAGGCGGTGATAGAGCGGCGCGATGACCGCCGTGTCCGAGTTGGTGTTGAGCTGATAACCAAGGCCGGTGAGTTCAGCGGCCAAGTCCTTGAAGTTATAGATCTCGCCATTGAATACGACCTGGTAGCGGCCATCCGCCGAGGCCATCGGCTGAGCAGCCGCCGTTGTCTGGTCGATAATAGCGAGACGGCGATGGACGAGGCCGACGCGGGCTTCGGGATCGAAGAACAAGCCATCTCCGTCGGGGCCGCGATGCTTCAGCCGGTCAGAAAGGCTGTAGAGGATCCTATCGCTATCGATGCCAAAGGCACCCGCTAACCCGCACACGTCCGCGCCTCCCCCAGTCCAAGAAACAATGTGTTCTCAGTCATCATAAAGACCGCGTGCGGAGTTTAAATGCATTCCTGATGAGTTTATCCGCGAGCGAAAAAATAATGTGATATGCGGTCAATAAGAAAATCGGACCGAGGATATCGGTGATGTAGAACCCGTCAACCCGGTACCCCATGCGCATCATCATGAGCACGACAGGGAAGAGCATCCAGCGGCCGGTCACTTGGACCCATATCGCGTATCGCGACATGAGCGCGAACAAGGCCCCCATCGGCAAAAACAGCAGCGGCACGCCCCACCATCCATAATCCCAATAGGCGTCGGCAAAGAGTCCCGGAGCCGATCCTGAGGTTCTAGAGCCCATTGCGAGTTCATTGAAATCTTGTCCGATTTCTGTGATGTTTGGCTTTTCCGGCCAAATCACACGCGGGATGGCGAGGGCCCAGGCATTTTGGAGAGTATGGCCAGGCAGACCTGAGTTGTAAAGATTCATGGCGAATGCCGCCGCATGCACATAGGACAACCGTACGTAGGTTCCCTGGACTTTCTCCACAGCCACGAGCTCGGGCGCAGCGGAAAAATAGCTCTGGAGCAATTGCAGCCGCTGAGAGAATGTACCGCCCGACTCTCCGTAAAGCTGGGGCGCCTCCACCCGGCCGTAATCGGTTACGGGCACGGCCAAACCGAATACCACGAAAATCGCCGCCAAGGAGACCGCCCCCCGCAGGAGTGTAATTCCCCGGCTGAGGTAGCCCATCACAAACATAATGATGGTTATGACGATCTCAGACTTGTTGAACAACAGTACTCCAATAGCCACTTCGATGGCCGTAAGTCCTATAACAGCTGGTAACCAGGCGGGCTTCGCTAAAATACTGTAGCGCATCATGAGGTAGATAGATACGGGCGCGAGTAAGTCGAGGCTCAAAAGTGCACCGGGCACAACCTGTGCATTGAGCACCCCTAGAGTATATGGGACCACGACCAACAGTTTGATCGAGAATCCGATCGCGGCAAAGATGATGGCCGTCCAGAGAAGCTCGCGCTCGTTAACCGCGTTGGATGCGCGAGGTGGCCGCAAGGCCATGAGCACCAATCGCGCGGACGCAAGAACTGTTAGCGTGCTCACTGCCGTCAACAAATTGACCCTGAAGATTTGGTCTGCCCGCGCTGCATAGAAGACTTCTAGATATTCAAGGGTTACAAGATTGACGAATTCGGGCGCGAGCGAGCCAACGCCGAAATATGCGGCGGTCGCAATGCGAAACCAGAGTAGGCAGGCCCAGAGGTTGACCCCACTTTTCAGAACGGCGTTGAACGAAGACGTTGCCAAGATCGCGATCAGCAGGAGCGGACCGACAGTATTTGGCAGCGAATAGCTATCCTGGGCAACATTAGGGCTGTTCTGAGCAGCGTAAAATAGAACGAGAAGGAATAGAGCGATGAGTTCCCAAACCGGAGCAAGCACTAGTAGCGCGTGAGAACTCAATGCCGGTTTTGAAAACGCCGGCCAGGTGCCAGGCCGCATCCTTTGCCCTTCCCTCTGGTTGAGCCTGCTAAAAGAAGCGGGCTCCCTGCGGAACGGGGGTAAACTCGTAGATATCACGTTCCCGGCATTATCGCTTTCGTCTTTAGCGCGTGACACTCTCTACCCTCGCTGTGCGAGCGCCGGAAATCCGTTATTTATATAGCCGCATCTTTTTGCAAGACGATTACAACGACCGGATCCCACGGGATAGACAGTGCGTAGGTAAAGTTGAGGGCGGCCCCTATTAGGTCCCGCAAAGCATATCGTAACCGGCGTGCGATACTCTTGACCAGTCCACCTCCAACGAGGCGGTAGGCCGCTGCGTAGCGCGTTATGCGCCAAGGTGTCCCCTGGATCAACTGTTCGAAGACGCTGCGAGACAGATACGATTTGTGCGTCGGATCCCCGTGTTGCGGCGCCAAGCCTAAGGGGCTCTGGGCGTTTGGAAATCGCAATACAAGGTGTCCGCCCAGACGCAGCAGCCTCTCGCAGCCGGCGAGCTTGGACCGGATGTCGTCGATGGAGAGGTGCTCGAAGACATCGAAGGCTACGATGGTGTCGAAAGGCGCCGCGTGCGCCTCCGGCGCGCGCTCGAAATCCGGGGACAGCAGGGGCACCCCCGCGCTTTCCGCCGCCGCAAGGAGGGCGGGAATGATCTCGATGCCCGCGACGCTCGCGCCCTGGCTGCGCGCCCAGGCGAGGAAGCTGCCCGAGCCGAAACCGATCTCGAGCACGCCGGCATCTGCGACAGCCACGCCGCGCATCTCGCCGGCAAAATAAGCGGCGTCCTCCGCCGTATAGGAGAAGGGCTTGCTCCAGCCCTTCCAGCTCTCATAGCCGCGATAAGCCGATGGCGGTGCAAGCGCATCTATTTGCCCCGCCCCGCCGTCCATGCCGTGCATCATTTCGCCGTATCCGCCAACGCTAAGCCTTCCCCAGTCCGCTGCGCGCCGCCGGTAGCATCCTGACGCGCGGCGACGATTTTGCTCTTGAAATGGGCGGCCACATCGAGCGCGCCTTCTCCGGTGTGCAGGAGCGCAGCATGAATAAGCTGCCTGAATGCCTCCTGCTCCTGCTCGGTCAATGTGATCGTAATCGTTGGCATGCAAGCTCCTTAGGCATTGGCAATGGTGGTGACGGTGCCTGACGAGCCCCGGTACATGAGTGCGCCGTTCTGGACATAGAGAACGCCGCCGCCAGTGGGGTTCGACGCCGGCGGGGTCGTGGCGTTTGCCAATGCAATGACGCCGGCGCCGCCGCCCAGGGACGAGGAGCCATTGACCATCAAGTCGCGTACGCGCAGGCCTCTATAGTTCGTCGCCGTGGTCGAGGCGTCTGTCACGTTAAGCACACCGCCGGCGCTGTCGCGCTGAAGGCCCGCGTCATAGGTGCCCGAGCTCGAGCCGAAACGGACACGGGCCTCACGGGCCGCGCCGGCCCTTACCGACAGCACCGTATCGCCGGTTCCAGAGGTATTATCGTAGAACGTTACGAGGGAATCGAAAGCATTGGCACCGAAGCACGTCGAGCGCGTGCTTTCCTGCATGGCGATGATGTATCCAGTGGTTGCGGCGTTAATAAAGCGGATCTGTTTGCCTGTTCCGGGATAGAAGACCAGGTTCCCGGTCAATGCCGCGGCCCCGAAATTCATGTTGTTGCCGCTGTCGAGGCTGAAGAGATTGACGGCCGAGCCGTTGACGAGAGTGCCCTCCAGGCCAACGTTGTTGGCGAAACGGATATTGAAGTCGAATTTCTGCTGTGCCGTCCACGTTTGCACGGTATTTAGCCCAGCCAGAGTGTCGGAAGCCCACGGGAGCGTCATTGTCGTCCCGTCCGTTCCACTGAAGCCCAACGAATTGTTAACGGTCAGCGTCTTGCTGTCGGCCCCTGCTAACGTCAGGGTGTTGTTTATAGTTAGGCTTTTGCCGGATGCTAACGAGACCCCAAATGCGGAGAACGGCTGCCAGGTTGCATCCCCGCGCAAAATATAGTTTTGATTTCCGGCCGCGGGGGCTGGCACGAGCCCGGTGGTGCCAGCGGAACCCGATGTCGCGCCGGAAAATGGCGACCCGGCCGCCAGCGCTGTCGTTTGCGTCGTGCCATCGGCAAAGGCAAGAGTCGTCAGCTTCAGCGTGCCGCTATAATCTCCGTAGGTGCCGTTTCCAAGATACAGTGTCCCGGCGGAATTCCGCCCAAGACGGGTATCGATGGCCGGGGCGTTGCCGCCTTGCGCATATGTGCTTCCGCCTGGCCCCCAGCATAAGGCGCCGTCCGAGGGGATAAGCAGCCTGAAATAGCCATTCCAATCGAGGCCAGCAAAAAGATAGCCGCCCGTCTCATCTCCCGATGGCGCGCCGTTATAGGTGCGGGACACAATCGAATAGGGAACGTCCGCCCAAGCGCCCAGCATCATGGGGTAGGAGGCGCCGACCGGAGGGACAAGCTGGTAACTATCGCCCGATCCGCTTGTCACGCCGGTGGCCGTAATAAATGCCCGCGTCAGAATTTCACCGCCGTTGCCGATATAGGTGACAGGCGTTGTGCTGGTCTCGTCGCCAGGTTCGAACACGCGCAGCGCCTTCCCATGCTGCGTGCCTGGCGGCTGGCGGAGGTCTAAAATGGATGATTCGTATCCGCCCTTAGTCAGGGTGGCAATCACCGATCCGGTATTGCCAGACCCCGTGATCGTCAAGGCGTTATTCGCCGAATCCCACGAGCTGCCAGCCATGCCGTCGAGTGTGCCGGCATTATTCCATTGAACCTGCAGATTTGAGCCGCCAGCGACCGTCATCTTTGTGTTTCCTCCATTTTCTCGGTACAGCCTCAGAGAAAGAATCGCTGCGCTCGGCTATATGGATACGCCCCGCACGGCAAACTGCCGCGCGCCAAGCAATCGCTCGTTAAGCAGGCCGAGATTTCGCGCAAGAACCACGTTATCGGACATTCGCACTTGAGCAGCTAGGTCGACGGGCGTCAATCTCCGCGCAATCGGATCGTAGGCGCAGCCCTTGAAACCTTCGGACTCGAGCAAGCGGAGCAGAGACTTCTCGTCGTAGCCGTAGCGGGTGCCGGCGCCGTTTAGCTCCATCAGGACGGCAAGCAGGCGCTCGTCCTTTAACACCTGGCGCGCCCCGTTTATCACCTCGGTTTCGAACCCTTCGACATCGATCTTGATAAGTGTGGGACAGGCCTCGCCGAACACGCCGTCCAGCGAGGTCATCTCAACCCGGGCCGTTGCGCCGGATTGAGCTATACGCGAATCGGTCGGCGCGACGGCGTTCGTCGTGCCAAGCCCCACGGTGAAGTCCGCGGTCCCAGCGCTCCGGCCCACTGCCTCGGCGCGGATTTCCACGAGCTTTTGAATACCGTTGAGCGCCACGTTGCGCTCTAGCCAGCGGCGGGCCTCGGCGTCAGGCTCGAACGCAACGGCCCGGGCGCCCGCGCATGCCGCCGCCAAAATCGTGTAGGAGCCGATGTTGGCGCCGACATCGGCGAAGATATCGCCCGGCCGCAGCGCGTGAAGAACGAACGCCATGTCCTCGAAATCCTGGAGGCCGGTATAGATGTTCCCCGTTGCCGCCGTCATGCCCGGCTTGGCCAGAAGCATCGCATCCCCGGCAAAGGGGACGGCGACCGGCCCCGGCACGAGCCGCGACCCGATCTGCCAGGCGGCGAACGAACGGAGAGTTTTCAACTTTTGCCCTCGGTTCAAGGGGTGGCGCAGCAGGAACGAAAGCGTATTGATCAACGGCATCTTCTCACCTGGGTCTGCTGGACCGGAGCCCGGCCACCTTCGCGATAACCGCTCCCGCGCGATCGTCAACCGAATAGCTGGACGAAAGGCACCGGGCTTGCCCGGCCGCTGCAATCCGGTCGCGCTCGCCGCGATGGTGGAGGTAGAACCGGACCTTGTCCGCCAGCTCGTCCTCGTCGCCGAACATGGCGCACTCGCGCCCTTCCTCGAAATATTGCGCAACCTCGGCATTGCGCTCGTGCAGCATGAACCCGCCAGCCGCCGGGATTTCGAACGTGCGCGCCGTCACCAGGTCGCCTCGTGCCGCATCGCTCATCCGCTCGACCAGCGGTGCAAAGGTGATGGCCGCGGCTTGTATCGCCTTGGCATATTCGATCCCAAGTACGCTGCGCCTCATGAGACCGGGCCCCAGATTGGCCTTCGACCGCTCCCAATGGTTGCCCCAGATCTTAATGGTGGCCTCAGGAACGCGTACATGAAGCCCGGCGAGCAGCCGCTCCTTGCCCGGCGTCCAAGTCGTCACGCAAGCAATATCGGCAACGTAGCGGGCCCGGTCGCGCTCGTCGAGCGCCAGCGGGCGGTGGATCTCGGGATCGAATCCATGAGGCAAGAACGACAGGCGCCTGGCATCGATACCCACGGGCGGAAGCTCGATGTGGAACGATTTGGTTGTAAAAACCCAATCGTAGAGCCGCATCGTTTCAACCAGCATCGAGCTGTGCAAACTGAAATTGGTGTCCGGATAGACGTTGATTGCGACGGCTCCCGTTTCCTTGATGGCCTTGAGCGCCTCGGCGGAAACGTACGTTCCCTTGTGGACGAAGAACAGCTCCGGCTGGAGCGCGCGCGCCGCCTCGATCAGATGCCGGTTATACTCGGCCACCAAGGCCGGTTGCAGCACCCGGCGGATCGCCTTCAGCATGGGCTGGCGCCAGCCCCCCGGCACAAAGGCCTCATCGGACGCAACCGCCACGGAATGCCCAGCGCGCCGGAACGCGCGGACATAAGAGTAGTCGTTCGCGCCCTGCCATGTGTGCGAGACAGCCAGAATACGGATCGGCTTTGCCGGGCTTGAGCATGCAGGCTGGGGGTTCTCGGCCAATTGGCTGGCCGCGGCGATCATAGCCCGGCCTCTATCCCGATAGATGGGCGTCCAAGGCAATGCCCGATTGCCGCCAGCGTTCCTGCCACGCTGACCGATCCATCGTGGTCGCGCGAGATCGCCAGCGAACACTGCGCTAAACGCTCCAGCGTATCCGGCTCGTCGGCAAGCCTCCTCAGCGCCTCGGCCAAGGCCTCGGTGTCTCCGCTTCGGTGCACGAGCGTATTCTCGCCCGGCCGCGCCACACTCGTTGGGCCAATGGCGCCAACCCGGTCCGAAAGCACGAGCGGAAGCCCGAGAATGGCCGCTTCGAGGACGATAACGCCGAACGTCTCGATCTCGGCCGGATGCGCAAGCGCATCGGCGGCACAATAGATGCCGGGCAGCTGGTCGATATTCACGAAGCCGAGAAAGCTCGCGGGCAAATTCCCCGCCGCTGCCCGTGCCTTGAGCGCATCGAGCTCCACGCCGTTGCCGGCAAATAGAATCCGGACCGGCCGCGCTGGAGCGGGCCCTGCCTCGATGCGTTCGAGCGCGGCCAGGAGATCGGCCGGCCTCTTGCGCGCGATGAGCTTGCCGACGAACAGCACGGCGAGGTCGCGCTCGCCAAGGCCAAGCTTCTCCCGCCACTCGGCCCGCTTCTGGAGCCTGTTCTCGCGGAAGCTCCAAAAGCCGTCGTCGACCATGTTCGGCACACGGAAGATCCTGGAGGTCGGCACGCCGTAATGCTCGATGTACCTCCGATTGCTGTCGCCGATCGAAAGGAACGCGCTGAACTGGCCAAGCAGTACCGGCAGCGTCAGCCTCTTGGCCAGCCGCGCCCAAGCGGGCGTGCCGATGTGCAGCGAGCTGTCGGAGATCATCATGGCCGGCACGCCGCGCCGGCGGCACCAAGCGAGCGCCCGCAGCATGGTCTTGTTGCTGTAGCCGTGCAAAAGCACCACGCTCGGCTTATGCCTTTCGAGTGCGGACGCGACGCTCGGATTGTCGATCTTGGAGAACCCCGTCTTTTCTATTCCGTCCGCCTCCGGAAGGAACTCGTGCCCGTACTCGCCGGTAAGATCCATTTTCCAGGCGAGCTCGACGCCCATCTCGGAGTCGAGCATGGTCTTAAGGCCGATGCGGGCGCAGAAGAGGGCGAGAACGTCGAGCCGGCCGCTCCTCGCCAGCGCCCGGTAAAAAGGCGCATAATATTGGATCGGGTGCGAGGCGACGACAACGAGGCGGGGCCGGCCAACCCCTTGGCCCCGCCAGGCCGGCGCGGGTGCAGAGTTTGTCATGGTCATCGTCGTAGGCTCCCTAGCCTGCCTGTATCTGCGCCCACCGGCGGGGCGATCCCCGCATCGGATGGTTTTGAGGTTTCCGCCACGCGCAACAGCATCTCGCGGCTCCTATTGGCCGCATCGCTGTCGCGGGTCCATCGCTCCGCGATCAGCCTGGCCGACCGGCGATAGTTTTCGCGCTCCATCGCCGTGCTTGCCGCAAAGGCGTCGATCCGCGCCGCAAATCCTTGAGGGTCGGCCAGCGGCAAATCCCAGCCCGCCGACCGCTCCGCGAGGCCGCGCCAGGGCGTCGTGTTCGCGATCAGCACCGGCACCGCGGAGGAGAGCGCCTCGAAGATCGCGTGGCCGAAATTCTCGCTCCGGGTCGGCAGAAAGAACAGGTCGGCACTAGCGAGCGCCTCGGGCACGGCGCTGTTCGCGATTTCGCCGCGATAAGTGACCGTGACATGCTCAGGCAGCGCGGCGATCAGCGCCTGGCACTCCTCCCAATAGGCGGCGTCCTCTTTGGGGCCATAAATATCGAACGCGGTGCGCGCGCCGACCCGCTGCAAAACCGAGAGCGCATAATCGAGATTCTTAACGCGCGAGATCCGGCCGATGAAGACGAGGCGGGTAATGCCCGCCTCCCCCGCGCGATGGGCGGGGGCATCGACGAGCACGCGGACGTTTGGCGCGACGAGGTAGCCCCTGGCCCAGGGGAAGCCGCGCTCGATATCGGCGCGCTCCGCGTCGCTGGTCGCATGCAGCCAGACATCGGAGAGGACGCCAGCACGGTGCGCGAACGCCCGCCAAGCGGATTTGCGCCCCGTTTTCAGCCCCATCGCCCCCGAGGCGAACTCGCCGCGCGGCGACAGGATCGTGGGCCTGCGCGGAATGCGGCCGAGTCGGCGCAACAACACCGCAGGCAGGGTGAGATCCTGGTCGTAAAAGCCATTCAGCATGAGAATGTCGTGGGGCGTTTCACTCAAGATTTGCCGCAGGCCGGCCGCGCCGGACCGCGTGGGCGCGCAGTAGCGCACGCGCGCGTAGCTCCGATCGAACCAGCGGCCGCTTTCGACAATGGGAGCGGGCGCGCCAAACGGCCGGTCGCGCGAGACCTGGAGGAACTCAAAATCACCCGCCAGCGCTTCGGCGAGCGCCCGGAAGCTTAGGTTGGGACCGCTCGAATCGCTGCCCGGCCAAAATGCGCCGATCAAATTGAGCAACACCGGGCGGCGGGCATCCGCCCTCGCCGCACCGCTCGCGGCCGGTGTCATGATGCCGGGCCCGCCTTCGCCAGCGGGGAAAGTGGTGCCAACCGGCTCGCGTTTCACTTTGCGCTCACATCGATGCCGTGGCGCTTGCGCAGCCAGGCCTTAAACCCTTCCACCCCGTCCCGCGCGAGGATGGCGCGGCCGTCCTCGATTTCGGCATCTATGAGCAGGAAATACCAAAGCCCGTGCATCACATGAAACACAAAGCCCTGCCGGCCATCGAGAAAGCCAAGGCGGAAAATGTAACGCTGCACGAAGTACAGAACGCTCCTTAGGTATAAAGGCGCACGCCCAAACACCCGGTTGCGCAGATACCGTTTTAACTTGGCGTGGCTGTTCTGGCTGCGCGCGGGCTTCAGGTCGGCGGGGAAAATGCCGTATTCGAGGTTGAGAAAGTCGACCATTTGGCGCACGGCGTAGCCGTTGTGCTTATCAACCCACCAGGTGATGTCGTTCAGGTTGTGGTCGGCAAAATCGTTGGCGAAGGTCTCGGCGCTGCCATGCGTGAGCACCAGGTGCTCGTCCATCCAGCGCTGCTCAATCCGTGCGGCTCCGCGCCGGAACAGCCGGAGGAGCACCGTCGGATAGTAGCCTCCCCAGCGGATCCACCGCTCGCGAAAGAAGAACTTGCGCTTTAGATTGACGCCGGTCGTCGTCTGCGGGAGAACGGGCAGCCGCTGTTTCATTTCCGCGATCAGCGCGGGCTCCAGATACTCGTCGGCGTCGAGCCGGAGCACCCAATCGCTCCCGATCGGGATCGTGTCGAGCGCCCACTGGAATTGGTCGGCCTGGTTCTTGAACGGCCGCTGCACCACCTCCGCGCCGAGCCCGCGCGCGATCTCCACCGTGCGGTCGCTCGAGAAGCTGTCGACGGCAATGACGCGCTCCGCGACCTGCTGCGCGTTGCGAATGCAGCGCTCGATGTGAATTTCCTCGTTATAGGTGAGGACGATCACGGTCAGCGACAATTGCCGCGGCTCGTGCGCTTCCTGGGCAAATGCCGGCTTTTGTGTCATTCCGGTCGCGGCAGTCATCTGGGCGGCGTAGTGGACGCCAGCGGACCGTTGAGAGCGGCTCGCTCCTCGGCGACCCGTTCCTGCGGAATGGCGATGGTATCGTAAGGGCAGGTATCAACCTCCTGAAGCCCGGAGCGCAGCTTTGCGCCGTCGAATAATGCGTACCGGTTGTCGCGGAACAAAGCGGTCACGTACTCCGAGTTTTCGCCCCACACTTCGACGGCCAGGATTGGCCGCTCCGCCGAGAGCAGTTTGCCGGCGCCGCCAAGGACAAGGTGCTCCGCCCCCTCCACATCTATTTTTACGAAGGAAGGTGGCGCCTCTGTCTCCAGCAGGCCGTCAAGAGTGACGGTTGGTACGGCGACGGTTGAGCGGCTCGTGAGACCCTGAACGGCAACGGCGTCCGTCAACCGGTTAGAAGCGCTCCCCTTGCCGGACAGCTCCAGCACCGCAACCCCCGCCCGGACGGACGCCGCGGCGGGAACGACCTTGATTTGCAGGTCACGATTTTCTGGCAGGCTCGCCGAGCGCCGGAGCACTCCAACGAGGTCGAGGTCGGGCTCGAGAGCGAGAACGGTGCCAGTCGAGGACCGGTGAGCAGCTGCCACCGCGAAGATCCCGATATTGGCACCGATATCCCAGGCGTTCGACGAGGGGCGAATAAACCGGTCGGCGAGTAACATCAAACCTTCGCCGATATCTCCGAAGCCCGGCTTCAAAAGAAACTGAAGTGCGGAATCCGATGTGACGAAAAGCGGGCGGCGGCCAAAAGAAGGCGGAAACCGCCGCTTTACCGGGCGCCCAATGAGTGCAGAGCGCAATGAGGCGCGAGCCATGCGGCTAGCGGTTTTGCGAATATTGCCAAGTTGCATTTCTCTAACTCTCGATCACGGCAGTTAAGCCCGTTCTAAGCGCGTCCTCGATGGCAAATGTCGCGCGTGTGACGGCTGCGATTTCATCGAGCGGGATTGGCGGCGGCGCTTTGCCGCGTGTGGCGGCGATGAACGCCGAGACGAGTCCGGCCTGCCCCTTGTCTTGGGCCGCCTTCGATGCTGCCGCCTTGCCGCCCCGCGTGATCCGTAGGCGCACGAAGTCGTCGAGCTGGACGACGCAGCCGGCAGCGAACACCTGGATCTGTTCCTTCGGCACGCTGGGGTCGCCGAGTGAGGAATAGACGATCGTACCGGTCGAGCCATCCTCGAACCGCAGCAGGATCGATACCGCATCACCATGGCCTTTCGCCGCCACCGCCTGCGCCTCGATGGGCAGGCTGCCGCTGAGGAAGGTCAAGGCGTCGACGAAGTGGCACACCTCGCCCACGATGCGGCCGCCGCCCTCGTCTCGCTGGATCCAGCTGTCGGCGGGAATGGCGCCGGCGTTGATCCGGTAGAGCATCACCAGAGGTCCGGAGCGCGGCGCGAGCGCCGCCTGGGCCTTTTGCAGCATCGGCGCGAAACGCCGGTTAAAGCCAACGGTCAGCACTTTGCCCGAGCCTTCCGCCGCGGCAAGAACCTCTGCCAGCCTGGCCTCGTCCATCGCCAGAGGCTTCTCGCAGAACACATGTTTGCCGGCCGCTAGTGCCGCCGCTGTAAGGCCCGCGTGGCTGTCGTGGCGGCTGGCGACGAACACCGTGTCGATACGCTCATCCTCGATCGCCGCCGCCGGATCGGTCGCCGCCGCGGCGAAGTCGTGCTTTTGAGCGGAGTTGCTCGCGCTAATGCCCGTGGCCGTTACCACCACCGCCAGGCGGACCCCGGCCTCTTTCTTCAGCGCGGGCAGCAAAACGCCGCGTGCATAGTTGCCAAGCCCGATGAAGCCGACGTTATTCTCCCCGCCGCGCGCCTCCGTCACCGGCCGCCGCTCGATGCGCCGCTCCACCGCGGAGATTTCGCCTACCGCGGGATAGGTGAGCACCATGGCAAGGTGCGGCTCGCCATTCTCCATGACCGCGTAAGCATCAGTCGCCTGCGCAATGTCGAAGGTGTGGGTGACAAGCGCGGAAGGCGTAACCCGCCCCTCGGCGACGAGATCGAGGAAAGATGCCATGTTGCGCTGCTCGGTCCAGCGCACGTAAGGCAGCGGGTAGTCGTTTCCGGAAAGCTCGTAATTGGGGTCGTGGCGGCCTGGTCCATAGGACATGGACAGGCGCAGATCGAGCTCGCGCTTGTAGAAGGGCTCCCGGTCGATCGTCATGCCGACGAGGCCCACGACGACGATGCGCCCCTTGAGGCGGCTGATCTCGGCCGCCTGGTTGAGCGGCTCGCTCGATTTTGTCGATGCGGTTAGGATCACGGCGTCCGCGCCATACCCGCCCGTGAAGCCCGCCACCGCCTCGGCAAGCCCGCCCGCCACGGCTATGTCCGCCCCCAGCCTGCCGGCCAGCTCCGCCCGCTCGCCGTTCGGGTCGAAGCCAAGCACGTGGCAGCCGGAGGCCTTAAGAAGCTGCACGGTCAAAAGGCCGATCAGCCCCAGGCCCATCACCACCACGCGCTCACCGAGCGTTAGCTGAGCCTGCCGCACACCCTGCAGCGCGATCGCCCCGAGTGTGACGAACGAGGCGTCCCGCGCCGAAACGCCCGCCGGAACCGGCACGACCAGATTTTTCGGCACCGCATTGATCTCGGCATGATTGGCAAGCCCGGCCCCGGCGCAGGCCACGCGGTCGCCAACCGAGATGCCGGTCGCATTGCGCCCGGCCTCGATCACCCGGCCCGCGATCGAGTAGCCGAGCGGGATCGGCGTTTCGAGCTTGGCGAACACCTTGTCGAAGGTGGGCTTTAGGCCGTCGCGCTGCACGTTGCGAATCACGCGCCGCACGAGATCCGGGCGCGCCATTGCCTTTCCGGCGAGCGATGCCTTGGCAAGGTCGATCAACTGCTTTTCCGTGCCTGAGGAAATGAGCGAGGCCTCGGTGGCCACCAGCACGCTGCCCGCGCCCGCGCGCGGGGCTGGCACCTCAGCGACTCTCAGCTCGCCAGTCCTATAGTTTTGCTCAACCTGCTTCATAAGATTTCCAGTGAAGTTTCAACTAAAAACTCGCCAGGTATTAGTTTGGCGGAAAGCCGCCGCGTGGGCAGCTCGCTGCCCATGTCGGGCCACCATACCGCATCCTGGAGCGACAAAGGCTTCGAGCAGCGGACCTCCGCACGCGCCTCACCGCGCGTCAAGAGCGCGCGCGTGCCCTCGACAGCGGCGGTAACCTCAGGGTGCAGCAGAAAGCCGATGCGGGCGGCTGCCTTGGGCGCCCCCTCGATACCGTCGGCGATTCGCACGCCGACTGGGCCGACCTCGTAGCGGCGCACGTGGATGGGGGCGCCCGGAAGGTGGCTGTAAGCGTCGTGACTTCCTTCGAGCACGAAGCCGCCGGCGCATGGCTCGTAATGGCGCACGGTGACATTGGGCCTTCGCCCGCACCTGAACGAGCCGAAGAAATCGGCCTGGTCCGCGCCATCGAAGCACAGCGTGTTGTGACTGGCCGCCGCCCTGGCGCGCGCCCGGCGCTCGCCCACGTTGTACTCGAACACGCCCTGATCGACGATCACGGGCTCGCCCTTGACCGACCATTCAAACGCGAGCACGTCCCCGTGGCCATGGGCCGGCAGATCGTCGGGCGCGATCCGCCCGCAGTCGGCGACTAGATAATGCTCCGGCGTGCGCAGGCCGAAATAGCCGCCGTCCGCGAGGGCAAAAACGCTGCGCCGCTCAGGGCGCCGGCCGGTAAGCCGCTCGTACACGCCGAGGCATTGCTCTGGCGCGTAGGCCATGGTTAGTCCGGCGTCGTTGAAAAGGACGGGACCGCCGTCGGGGTGGGCCAAATCGGCGGTTACCTGCGCCATGCGCGCGAGCGCGCCGTCCAGCTTGCCCCCAAGCGGATCCTCCCCGAGCGCCTGGCGGCACTCCATGAGATCGGCAAAAACCTGCGCGTGGTAGGAGGCGGAGCGCTCGTAGTGCATGCCGTCGGGCAGGATCTGTCGGCCCAGCTCGCCTGCGAGCAGCCCGAGCCCGGCCTCCCGCCAGCGCGCGGCTTCCGGCCCCTCGAAATAGGCGGAGGCCCAGATCAGCGCCTTGATATTTTTGATCAGATGATTGCCGCCGAGGTCGGTTTCGAGGTTCCGCTCCAGGAATTCGAGCTGCTCCACAAGGCTCGCCTCGATCCTTTCCGCCACGGCTGCGGCTAGCGTCTCGCGGCGCCGCACAAGCTCTTGCATCAGCACGACCACTCGCAGGGAAAGGGCGTAGCTGTTCCAGCTGTCTCGCCAGGAGCCGGACCTCCCGCGCGGGTTAGCCGCGATCCATGCCAAGCCAAGCCGGCCGAACTGCGCGTCGCCGCCCCCTTCGAGATACTCCATGTAGTGCAGGTTCATCCGCCAGAGCTGATCGGCGGGCGCCAGTGAAGGCGCGTTCCAATCGATCGCGGCTTCAGGCATCGCCACCGTCCGGTGAAGAAACGTAAAATAAAGCGTGCCGCCATCCGCGCAGAGCCCCGGCGGGCGCCGCGGAAACAGCGGCTGGGGCAGGCCGTGAAGCCGCACGGGACACCGCCGGGGCGCGGCCGGGCGGGCGCCAAGCCAATCCCTCAGCCGGCGCCGGGCCGACAGCTCGCTCCGCCTGAGGAGCTTTCGCACCGGCATGTGGCGTGCGAATGCAACCATGCGGGAGGTGCGCCGCACCGTATCGCGTACCGCTTTCATGCGGCTTCGGTTCCGCTGGCTGCCGCGCTCCGCCGGACGGAAGCGTACCGCTCCTCCACGACCGCCTCGACGACCTCGACATAGCGACGCGCAAGCTTTTCGCGATCGAAGTGCTTGTGCACGAAGGCTGCCCCTTGCCGGCCAAGAACGAACGCCTCTTCCGGATTGTTTCGCAACCGCACGATGGCGGCGGCCAGCTCTTCCGCGCTCTCCGGCGTGATCGACACGCCGGCGCCGGCCGCCTCCAATAGCTCCTTCGCCTCGCCCTCCACACCGAGCACGATCGGCGTCTCCATCGCCATCGCCTCGAACGTCTTCGAGGGGAGCACCTTGAGGAAGGTGTCGCTCCTCTTGAGCAAAATAAGGCTGGCGTCCGTCGCGGCCCAAATCCCGGGCATGCGCGCCTTCGGCAGCTGGCCAAGCACCCTTACATTATCAAGGCCCTCGGCAGCCACCCGCGCGGCGAGCCGGGCCTGCTCGGCGCCGTCGCCAACCATGAGAAAGCCGATGCTGGGATCGTTCTTGAGGATCACCGCGGCATCGAGCAAAGTATCAAGGCCGTGCGCCATGCCGTGGGTTCCAACATAGGCGGCGACGAAACGCCCTTCCAAGCCGACCTCGCGCTTCACCGCCTCCGGGCCGGTGCCGCTCTTGAAAAGGCTCAGATCCACTCCGTTCTTGATCACCTCGATTTTTTCCGCGCCCTGGCAGCGCCCAGCGATGTGCGGCACGAAGGAGTTTGTCACCGACACAATTAGATCGGCATTGCGATAAGCCATCCGCTCCATCCGCTCCAGAGCCCGGATGACAATACCCCTGCGCATGGCGCCGACGGACACGATGCTCTCGGGCCAAAGGTCCCGCACCTCGAACACCCACGGCCTGCACCTGAGCTTGGCGGCTAACATGCCGCCGAGCCCGCAGAAGAACTGCGGCGAGGTGGAGAGATAAACGTCGGGACGCGGTATCCTCAGCGCCGCGAGCACGGCTGTCACCATATAGGAGGCATAGTTGGCGGTGCGGTGCGCGAAGCCCTCGTTGGCGGCAAGGTAGGTCCAGACGCGAACGACCTTCACCCCGTCCATGGTCTCCGTTTGAAACAGCTTATTTTTATAGCCGGGATAAATCACGCCTTTGGGATGATTGGGCGCCGAGGTGATCACGGTGACGTCGTGCCCGGCGCGCGCCCATTCCCGGCAATGCTCCGAGGTCCGCGAGGCCGGAGCGTTAACCTCGGGGGGATAGTAGTGGCTAAAAAGGATTATCCGCATCAGTTCCGCCGCGCTTTTCCGGTGAGGTAGGCTTCGACGCATTCGGCGACGCGCTCGGCGGCGCGCCCGTCCCACAGATCGGGGATGCGGCCGCGTTTGCCTCCCGTCTCGAGCACCTCGTCCACGGCACGCTTCAGCGCCTCGGTGGAGAGGCCGATCAAGGTATTCGTCCCCTCGCTGATCGTGACGGGACGCTCGGTCGTATCGCGGGCGGTTAGGCAGGGAACGCCAAGCGCGGTGGTCTCCTCCTGAACGCCGCCGCTGTCGGTGATGACGAAGCGCGCCTCCCTCATCAGGCCGATCATCTGCAGGTAGGGCAGCGGGGGGGTCGCCAAAATCCGCGGCGAGCTCAGCCCGGCGGCGAGGTTGTGCTTCGCAAGCCGCGCCTGGGTACGCGGGTGCACGGCGAAAACGAGCGGCACGCGCGTTGAAATCTCACGCAATACCGACACCAGCTCCGCAAGCCTCGCCGGATCGTCGACGTTAGACGGCCGGTGCAGCGTGACGAACCCGAAGCCTTCTACCGAGGCCGCCATAAAAGCGTGGCCGGCGCCGTATTCCGCAAAGGTGGCTTCGGTACGCGGGGCACGCGGAAGCGACGCCATCAAAGAGTCGATCATCACATTGCCGACGAACTGAATGCGCTCCTTGGGGACGCCTTCGAGCAGGAGGCGGTCCTCGGCTTCGCGCTCCGTCGTTAGGAGCAGATTGGAGAGGCGGTCGGTGATGACCCGGTTGACCTCCTCGGGCATCGTCCAGTCGCCGCTGCGCAAGCCGGCTTCCACATGTGCGATCGGGATAAGCAGTTTGGCGGCGACGAGCGCCGCGGCCACCGTAGAGTTCACATCGCCGACCACCAGCAGCATATCGGGCGCGGACTCTGTCAGCACCTCCTCCAGCCCGATCATGATCTGCGCCGTCTGCACCGTGGCCGTGCCGGAGCCGACGCCGAGATTGATATCCGGCTCGGGGATTCCGAGTTCGGCGAAGAACACGTCGCTCATCGCCTGGTCGTAATGCTGGCCGGTGTGAACAAGCCGCCCTGCCATGCCCTTAGCCTTGAGCGCGCGCAGGATCGGGGCGATCTTGACGAAATTCGGCCGCGCACCGGCGATGCAGTCGACGCGGAGCCGCGCCAGCGGACGGGATTGCGGGGACAGGGGCTTGATCCTCCTGGAAGTCTTAGGCGGGCGCTGCCCGCGTTTACGCCAAAACGAGCTTGGGCGAGGCGATGCCCGCCCGGCGGCAAGCGTTGCGCGCATCGACCACGAGCGGGGCATGCTCGACGATCGCGCGGTAATCCACATTATCGTGATCGGTGACGATCAGCGCCGCATCGAACTGGGACGAGAGCGTTTCCGTCCAGGGCAGGCTCTTGCGTCCCGCGAGCGCCGCGTGCTCGCGAGACTGCGGGATCATGGGCACGAACGGGTCGTAGAACTCGGTCTTGGCGCCGCGCGCCTCGATAAGCTCGATCAATCTTAGGGCCGGGCTTTCGCGCATATCGTCGATGTTCTTCTTATAGGCCACCCCAAGGATGAGAATGCGGGAGCCGTTAAGGCCGCGCGCGCGGTGCATGTCGAGCGCCACCGCCAACTTGTTGGTCACGTGCTGAGGCATGCTGGAGTTGATCTGACCGGCCAGCTCGATGAACCGCGTCGTGACCCCATATTCGCGGGCCTTCCAGGTCAGATAGAACGGATCGATGGGAATGCAGTGGCCGCCAAGCCCAGGACCTGGATAGAATGGCATGAAGCCGAAGGGCTTGGTTTTGGCCGCCTCGATCACCTCCCAGACGTCCACGCCCATCGCCTCGTAGACGATCTTCAGTTCGTTCGCGAGCGCGATGTTCACCGCGCGGAAAATATTCTCGGTTAGCTTGACCGCTTCGGCGACGCGCGAGGACGACACCGGAACGGTCCGGGTGACGAAGGCGTCGTAGACCGCCGTAGCCGCCGCGCGCGAGAATCCTCGTCGGCGCCGACCACCTTTGGGATTGTGGAGGAGCTGAAATGCGCGTTACCGGGATCCTCCCGCTCGGGCGAGAATGCCAGAAGCACATCCCTGCCGACTTTCAGGCCGGTTCGCTCGAGAATTGGCTTAACCACTTCATCCGTTGTGCCGGGGTAGGTCGTGCTCTCCAGAATAACGATTTGTCCAGGGCGCAGGTGCTTGGCGATACTCTCGGTCGTCTGGACCACGTAGCTCAGATCGGGTTCCAGATGCGTGGAAAGCGGCGTTGGCACGCAAATCAAGAGCGCGTCGGCTTCCCCGAGACGGCTGAAATCGCAGGTGGCGTGGAACCGGCCGGTGGCAACGGCAGCCTGCACCGCCTCGGCGCCGATGTGATTGAGGTAGCTCTCCCCGCGGTGCAGCGCCTCCGGCTTCGCCGGATCGATGTCGAAACCGAGCACGCTCAGCCCGGCGTTGGTGGCGGCAAGACAGATGGGCAGGCCAACATAGCCTAGTCCGATCACACCTAACCGGCCGCGCTTTTCCTTGAACAGTGCCGGCAGTTCTCTGACGTTGACGTAGCGATGCTGATCCATGACCGTGCGACCTAAGTATCCTGTAGTATGTTGGAATGAAGAATTTGGGCTTTTGCCACGAGCCGCGCCCAGTACCGGCTGAACGGCTCGGTGCGTCCCCTTGGGGCCCCGGCCGGCTGAACGGAGCCGAACCAGCGCTCGATCGGAATGCCGAAGCCGGTTTTACGGCGGCCCGTCACGGCGGCGGGAAGCGGCTTGGATGGCGCGGCGCCCAGAAACGTCTTGCCGGCGCCGGGCTCCGATTCGAGTATGACCGGCGCCAGGCGTTCGAGCAGGACGCGGTCGACGAGCGGCGTGCGGACTTCGAGGGAATGCGCCATGCTGGCCCAGTCGGCATCGCGCAACAGCTGATTTCGCATGTATAGGCTCGCTTCGAGCGCGGCCACTTGAGCAAAAGGGGTGCGTGGGCCATCGGTGAGAGGCCGCGCGACGAGCCGGGCCGGATCGAGCCGCGCGAGGCCCTCCTCGATGAAGGCAGGGTCGGCCCAGGCCTCGCGCGCCTCGGGCGGCAGGAACAGCCCGCGCTGCAAAAGATAGGCGCCAGGCAGCGTGCCGCCGTAGGTTAGCAGCTCGGCGTGCTTGGGATGAAGCGGGGCGCCGAGCGCGCGTCCGCGGCGTACCGCCCAGCGCATGACGGCGGGCAGGCCGACGATACGCGAAGGTGACCGCAACCACCGCGCGAACATCGGCAGCTTGCGGAACGTGTCGTATCCGCCGAGAAGCTCGTCGCCGCCAACGCCGGAGATTGCCACCTTGAGCCCTATCTCGCGGGTTGCCTTGGAGACGAACCAGGTATTGACGCCATCGACCGAGGGCTGGTCCATCGCCGCGAGGATCTTCGGCAAGTCCGCCGCGAACTCCTCCGCCGAGACGCGCCGGATATGGTGGCGGGTGCCGTATTGCTGCGCCGTCATGGCCGCGAGCGGCGCCTCGTCGGCTGCGGTTCCCTCGAAGGCATCGTAGGCGAGTGTGACCGTCTCAATATCGCGCTGGCCGGCGTCCCGCATCAGGCCAACGAGCGCGCCCGAATCGACGCCCGCCGAGAGAAATGCACCAACCGGCACATCGGCCACCAAATGATGGCGGACGCTGTCGAGCAACGCCGCACGGGCGGCCTCGCCCGCCTCCGCTGGAGAGCTTTTCCGGCTCTCCGAGACGGCGATCTCAGCATTGCGCCAAGCGTGGGCCACGCTATAGTAAGTCTGCGGCGCGCCAACGTGATCGGCCTCCACCAAGAGCGTGGCGCCGGCGGGCAGCGCCTTTATAGAGGCGTAAAGCGTAAAAGGCTCCGGCACGCTGCCGAGCACGAAAAATCCGGCCAACCCTGCCGCGTCGATGGCGCCGTCTGCAAGGCCGGCGCCCACCAGCGCCCGCACGCTGGAGGCAAAAGTGAGCACACCGCCGCCGTCCGTATAATAAAGCGGCTTGATGCCATAGGGGTCGCGCGCAAGCATCAGCTTGCGCTCCGCAAGGTCCCACAAAGCGAAGGCGAACATGCCGCGCAGGCTGCGGACGAAATCTTGGCCCTTGGCGCGGTAAAGCTCGAGCAGAACCTCGGTGTCGCTGCGACTGCGAAAGCTGTGGCCGCGGGCGATGAGGTCCTCGCGCAGCGCTTGGTAATTGTAGATTTCGCCGTTGAAGGTGATGGCGAAGCAGCCGTCATGGCTAAGCATGGGCTGAGCCCCGAGCGCGCTCAGCTCGATGATCGAAAGCCGCCGGTGGCCGAGCCAGACGCGCCCGTCCGCCGATTGCCACTCGCCATGCCCGTCAGGCCCGCGCGCGGTCATGAATTCGCGCGCCCGGCGCAGGGCATTGGCATCGGGCATCGCCGCGCTGCCATAGGCCATCGATCCGCAAATGCCGCACATTGTTTGCCGAAAGAACTCGCTAGGATTTCACGAGCACCGCTCACCCTCGTCAGCCAGTGTGCCGGGCAAGGGTACGACTACTTGGGCCTGTTATACTTTGAACGACGCTCCGCGCTTGAACGCAAGAGGCAGCCGACGTTTCATTCGATCAGAAATTTTGTTCAGAATGACGCGCCTTCCGGGCGCCCCGATCCCTTGAATGAGGATCGGCAGGGGGCCAACAATTGTCCAAGCCACCCCTGCTCCCATGAGCGGGATGAGGCTTTCCGGTTTTAGTATGTATATAATTAATTTACCGGCAACAAAGGACCAAAGCCCCATGACGAGTGCTCCGCGTAAGCAGCTTAGAATGTAACCAGGCAACCGAAGCCCACCGAAAAGCGGGACAAGCAGGTGGGGTAGCACCAATCCGGTCCCTATCACCTCGGCTGCGCCAAACGCGAAGGCCGCCCCCCTGACTCCAAATTGCGGTATGAGTAGCAAAGAGGCTCCGACCGCGAGGACGAGTTGAAACAATTGGGTCAAGGCAATGGGCCGCACGTCCTGTGCAAACATGGCATGCGAGGTCAGCGGAGACATCATGCTAACGGCCAGAGTGCCTGCCAGCAGTGGTCCCACGATCACAAAGTCAAAGAGGTCATTGCGCTCGGTCCAAATCGCCACGAACACCTGTCCAAATACTAGTATGGCTATGCCCGCAGCGGCTGCAATCATCGAAACGGCTTTACCCATGGCGACCAAGTGCCGGGTTACATCGTCCGTTCGGCCAGCATGATGCAGGGTCACAATCTCGACGCCGGAGCCAAATGAAAGCATCGTTACAAACGTGCGCGCGAAATTCGTCAGAGTTCGCAAGGCGATAAAACTAACGAGCTGTGAGCCTGTTACGCTGAAGTGTGCAAGAAGGAGAATTGGTAGCTGAAGCCATGCAGTCGGCAACCCTTGCAACAGCGCTAGCCAACGTGTGGTGGCCACGGTGTCACGAAGCTCGATGCGTGTCGGCCAACTCAGCTCGAACCTCACGTCGGGAAAGTATCGTTTGAGCATCCAAAGCCCGAAGCCCCATCCAAGAATACACTCGGATAAAAGGTAAAATGCTGCCACATGTACGGGCTGTCCGCCCACCGCTCCAAGGATAGGTACACCGAGGGCTATGCAGGCGTTGGGAGCAATAGAGATGAAACTGCCCAGAGCGAATTTCTGCCGCCCTCTCCACGTTTGGGCCATCCCCCCGCGCGCGGCTGAGAGCAAAGATGCAAGAGCAAGGAAAGCAAGGCAAGACTTAACCTCGATCTCGCTCATCGGTTGTAGAGGAACGAACCCGCTTGCCCAGCCTGCTGCGATGCAAAATGTAAGGGGAACCGCGATCGTTCCCATCACCAGGAGGGGTACGGTCGAGGCCAGCGAGAACATACGCTGAAAGCCTGCTGCGTCGTTTTTTGTCCACGCGCACTGCATAGCATTGCCGAAGTAAATATTAAATCCAAGTTCGAGTAAGAGGAGGAGACCGGCGGCAGACACCGCCGTAGCCCACGCACTGTAGAGATCGGGGCCCCAGACGCGCAAGAGGACGCCGACAACTAGAAAGCGGTCCACCACACTAACAAGCAGTGACGCGATTTGCGCTGCTACATTCTTTGCGACGCTTGCTAGCATATACGACTTGCACAGATGTTAGACTGTAACGCCCTTACAGGACGGAACTTATGCATAGGTGTTGCTCACGTCGAACCCGCCGAAATTGGCGGCGAACCAGGACAGAGCCGGCTCGCGGACCAGGAGGTAGTTCAATTCGAAAAAGCGGTCGAGCTCGGGGTGCCAGGCCGGGTAGACATCGATCGCGCCCGCGGGCCGCACCTTGGCGACGCGATAGGGCAGCCCGTGAACGAGATCGAAGACATCCTTGAGAAACGCCCGGGCGTGCACCCAGCGATGGTTGTATTCGAATTGGAAGACGTCGATGCGGCCGGCCGAGAGAAGCCCCAGGGCGCCCTTGAGCACTTTGGCGTCATGGCCTTCGGTGTCGCACTTGGCTAAATGGATGTGGCCTATGCCCGAGGAAGCGCAAAAAGCATCGAGCGTATCGAGCCGAACCTCGCACCAGCCACCAGAAGGGTCTCCCGCGGTCTGATCAAAGTGCAGGGTGTTGGTGCCACCCGTCGCGCTCGTGACGGCTAAGCGCTCCGCGCCCGCAATATCGGAGATCGCAAAGCGGTGCAGATGCACGGTCTCTCGGCCGGGCACGCGGGATAGTTCCTGTTCGAACCGGTCGGCGGTGGCTGGAAAGGGCTCGAAAGCATCCATACGCAGTCGCGCCGAAGTGCGACGCTCGGACGATGCTTGGGAAAGCAGGCTACTGGTCCACTCGCCTTGGTTCGCGCCGATATCAATGGCCTGCAATGGGACGTCGATCGGGATCGCCGCGAGCACCTTAGCTTGAATATCCGCTTCTCCGTTGAGCCCGATCGCGGCCGAGCGTTGCTCTCCACGCGCGCCACAATAGAGCTTTCGTCCAACGCGCCAAGCAAGCCTTTTCGGGAATAATGTCATTCTAAAGTGTCCCTGCTGCGCGGGCAGCTTTTGAATCAATACCAACGTCCGCCCAATAGTTTGGGCTTGCCTAATGTGGATGCCCCCCTTAACGGTACGCGTTCTCGGGGATGAAAGGTTTATGGATTCGATTGTTTATCTGATCAGGGGCGCAGGGTAGCAGCAATTCTAAAACTAGCATTTCCACAGGGGGGAACGTGTCATTTTTGGTTTTGAAGAAGGTTTGGGGGGATTTCGAAGGTGGCGAGGGAGGTTAGGAAGACAGGCCAGGAAAGGAAAACGACGAAGGCGGTGAGGGAGACGATGGTGGAGAAGAACCGCGTTCGTTTGGCGGTGGCTTCTCTGGCGGCTTGCCACGCCGGATCGAGGCACTCGAGGATGGTGTGCCAAGCGAAGGCCAGCAGATTGAACGCGGCCAACGTCATCGCCTAAAACTTTTTGCCGTGGCCGAAATTATGCTCCAGTTCGTAGCCGTGATTTTTCATCACGTTGAAACTTTCGTTTTCGATCTTCCAGCGCGCCCGGCCACAGGCGGCGATTTCGCCAACGGTGTTTGATGTAACGGGCAAACTCGTAACAGTTGACCGCAATGCGAGAATCGCAATATCTGTTAACTTGGCTCGCCTGTTGGCCTTGGCGGGTTACAGTTTCTCTTACCCTGTAGACTGAGCCTGTGATGGTGTGGCTTTATGACGCCGCAAACTAATCATCGTTCCTCATTGCCTGCAGGTCCTCACTGTCTAAAGTGGCAGTAAACAACGCAAGCGCACAAACGCCAACAAACAGGATGGGCGTGGCGGCGATCAATACAAGCGTTTGTACAGCAGACCACACCGGTGCCCACGCCGAGCGTGGCTCCGGTTTTCCATGTTTATTCACATAAGTACCATCTATGTTCATTCTCCGCCCCCAGCCTCGAACATTTAATCGCGACGCTCCCCTGAACCTGCAATCGTTTCCGAAAACGCTGCGAGTGAACGTTCCACCGGCTAAAGGCGGTGGCTTTGCGCTATGGCGGAAAGCCGGGATCGGCAGGCCGCAGGGGCCGACTACACCACGCGAAAGCCGTCATCTGGTTCGGGAGGATTCAGGCTCTGCATAGACCTTCCACATATCTTCGGTCACGTTTCCTTTTGAGCAGCTCCCGGCACCGCTTAGCGCAGCCTCGCCCGATAATACCGAAATGGCGCCCGGCTTATAGTGAGCAAGGACCTGGCCAAGCCGGACGCGGTCGAGGATATCGCCAATCTCGAGCGGCCCCCATTTGCCAGCTCATTCGTGGCCATAGACGAGGTTGTCGTATGCGGCAGGCAAAGCGCCTTGCAAGCATGCGAGCCAATATAACCAGCCCCGCCCGTGACGAGCACAGTATCATGCGAAAAGTCCAGAAGCCCCAGCATACTCATTTACTTTTTCTGCTTTTGCCGGCCTTTTCGCGTTATTGCTTCGTCCGGCAACGCTGGGAGTTCATGCACCTCAATATTGCCTGCCCCTTGAGGCTGCCCTGAGCGGCACTATGCGCTCGTTGGAATGGGCCGACAAGAGCCGGTCGAAATAGGCAATCGTAGACTGCAGTCCGTCCCGCAACGGCACCGCCGGCTGCCAGTTCAAGGCTTCCTTAGCAAGCGCGATATTAGGCTGACGCTGCTTCGGATCGTCGGCAGGTAGCGGCTGGAAGACGAGCTGCGAGCGCGAGCCAGTGATCTCGATCACCAGTTCCGCAAGCTCCCGGATGGTGAACTCCACCGGATTGCCGAGATTAACAGGCCCGGTGAAGGCAGCGGGACTGGTCATCAACGCAAGGAAGCCGTCGATCAGGTCGTCGACATAGCAGAAAGAGCGGGTTTGACTACCGTCTCCATAAATCGTGATTGGTTCATGCCCCAATGCCTGCACGATGAAATTCGATACCACCCGGCCGTCATTGGGATGCATGCGCGGCCCGTAGGTGTTGAAGATGCGGGCGACCTTGATCTCAAGCTTGTGCTGGCGGTGATAATCGAAGAACAGCGTTTCGGCGCAGCGCTTGCCCTCATCGTAACATGAGCGCGGCCCGTTTGGATTGACGTGGCCCCAATAATCCTCCGGCTGCGGGTGGACCGCGGGGTCGCCATAGACCTCAGAAGTTGATGCCTGAAAGATCCGGCATTTGAGGCGCTTGGCAAGGCCCAGCATGTTGATGGCCCCATGCACGCTCGTTTTAGTCGTTTGCACGGGATCGTGCTGATAATGAATGGGGGAAGCGGGGCAGGCGAGGTTATAAATCTCGTCCACCTCGACAAAGAGCGGAAAGGTCACATCGTGGCGCAAGAGCTCAAAGCGGGGATTGCCGATGAGATGCTCAATATTGCGCTTTGAGCCAGTGAAGAAATTGTCAACGCAAAGGACATCGTGGCCCTCTGCGATAAGCCGCTCGCATAGATGGGAGCCGAGGAAGCCCGCCCCGCCAGTAACAAGAACTGTTTTCGCCTGCTGCATGTTCTGAAAATCTCTTTGTGTTGCCGCCCTACTGGAGCTCGATCCCGGCAGCGGTCTCTTTGCATTTGTAGAAAAGGAAGCCGTTAATTTCCTTCACAACCCCGTTCGAGATAAGCGCGAAATTGACATCGGCGCCGGTTGCGGACCAAATCGCGGCTTTGGTCGGGACCAGCGCGGCGATCATGCCCCATATTTGCCCTGACGACTTTGCGGGCTTCAGAGGGAACGGTTCGCTCGATGGAGAGCTTAAGGAGATAGTCCGCGCCTTCCTTCGGATCGGTATGGCTGGGCTTTCAGGCGATCTTACGCTTTCTGGGCTTCACGGTTACCGGGAACCCCTGCGCCGTTTCAGCAATCATTTTGCACTAAAGCTCTATTTGGCGGCTGCGTTGCGCACGGCGCGAAGCCGTTTGCGCGATGAACTCTGGACTGTCGATCCCTGCGGCGTGGCTGCCTCCGGCTAGAGCAGAGACGGCTATAGGCGATTAACCTGCGCAGCACACCAGAACCCCTCAAGCTGGCATAGCACTGCCGATGAATTATAAGGTCAAAGCTACCGCTCATCGGGTGAATCTAGCTCCCACCCAAAGTACGCAATGTAGCACCGTGTGACTGTTAAGAAACCGGAAGGAAGCTACCGCTCTTCGGGTGAAAGAGGCCACCCAAAGAAAAACACAAGCAGCAGTTGCTGCATACTCCAGTACAACCGCGAATACGCAAACTAACATTCTACAGCTTCTCGTAGAGAAGCTGTCTTATTGCAGTCCTCGGGGCTATCTATACAGGAGTTAGGTTCGGGTGCAAGTTGTACTTAAACGAGAAAATCGTGAGAGGGCCAAAAGGGCAGGCAATTGTGGCTGCGCTGCCAAAGGGGGCAACCAGCCATTTCGGCCCCGCGCTCAAGCGCCATCTTGAGCCAGTACCGTCGAGGGCAGAGCCTGCCCTCGCGAAGGCGGGGGTTACCATTCCCCGCCCGCTTGCACAGTTGCGGGACCCGGGTTTAGGCATCTCCAAGCAGCGGGTCGCCGCTGCTCAACGGCAAGCAGGGCGCTTTCCCAGCCGGAGCCGCCAAGGTGCTGCGCGCAGGCGTTGCCTTTGCGTCCAGGATCACGGTTGACGATACATGCGCTCAAGTAGCAGCGTGCGGTAGAGCGCCGCTTAAAGTGTGCGGGGCACAAGGCCAGGAACGCCTTTTGCACCTGTGCCGGCAATGGCGGAGTAACAACCGGCCAGTTGCCGTGCTGGCGGCCAAAAAAAAAGCCCCCTTCGCGAAGGAGGCTTTTTTCGGCAGTTATCCTTGAACTTTCAGGGCGGCACTTCGCCGGTCTTGGAATCGATGGCCTCGCCTGCGGGAATGGAACCGGAGTTTCTCCGGCTGCGGCTTTTGTGCTGCTTTAGCTAGCAGCTGGCGCCGTTCATCTCCGGGATATGGCCGGGCAGCGCTCCGGTGAGCCGCTCGTAACGCTGCTCGTCTTCAAGCTCGTCGACGGCCAGGCGTTCATCAGAGGCGAACTGGGCCTAGAGGACGCGTCGCGGCCCAACGCCAAACAGCAAGCCCCCGGCTTGGCCGCCACAATCCTCTAGTAGACAGCAGCCCGCTCCTGGTTTAAAGCGCAAGCAATTGAAGAGAAAGGATAATAGTCATTAACGATCAGGGACTACCGGTTTAATGGCAAAGACGCCAACCCAAAGGGGCACATAATGACAACGCTGATTTGGGCTAGCTTTGTATTGGGCGGCATCGCCGGGCTAGTTGTGCTGCTTTTTCTGTTCGGAGCATGGGGTTTGAACCTCGCCTTGAAGAGGGGGGTGCTTGAGGACGACGATGGGAAGTATTGATTTTAGGGCCTGGCCACGGCTGAAACGCCACGCACGGTCTTTTGTGTATAGCGCGACAATCTGGGTGAGAACGGCGCGTCAATCAGGATGAGACGAGGCAGCCGAGCGGCATGATGATTGTCGCTGGGCGCGATCTTGGCAAGCGCTTTGATTGACGGGGAGCGTCAATCAGCCATCATCTGTTTCGGTTTTCTTGATTGTCGCGTGGGCGGCTGGCCGTCCGCGTCCACGCTTTCGCTCGAGGGCTTCGCGGCGCCGGTAGCTTTCGACATTCATTTCCAGGATCGTGGCGTGATGCACGAGCCGGTCGATGGCGGCGAGCGTCATGGCCTGATCGGGGAAGATTTTGCCCCACTCGCCGAACGGCTGGTTGGCCGTTATCAGCATGGATCGCCGCTCATATCGCGCGGCGATCAGCTCGAACAGCACGCTTGTCTCGGCCTGATCCTTGGTGACGTAGGCGATGTCGTCGAGGATAAGCAGATCGTAGCGGTCGAGTTTGGCGATGGCGCTTTCCAGCGCCAGTTCGCGCCGCGCGACCTGAAGCCGTTGGACAAGATCGGTGGTGCGGGCGAACAGCACCCGCCAGCCATTTTCGACGAGAGCAAGACCGAGCGCCGCCGAGAGATGGCTTTTGCCTACGCCGGGCGGTCCGAACAACAGGATGTTGGCGCCCTTGCCGAGCCAGGCGTCCCCCGACGCGAGCGCCGTCACCTGAGCCTTTGAGACCATCGGCACGGATTCGAAGTCGAACGCCGCAAGGGTTTTTCCCGCGGGCAGCCGTGCCTCGGCCATGTGGCGTTCAATGCGCCGGCGGCCGCGATCCGCGAGTTCATGCTCGGCGAGTGCGGCAAGGAAGCGCGCAGCCGGCCAGCCCTCCTTGTCGGATTGGGCGGCGAGCTTGGCCCACATAAGCTTGATGCCCGGCAGGCGCAGCTCGGTCAGCAGCAGTTCGAGCCGGGCGGCATCTATCGTGTTTGAGGTTGTCATGCCGCTGCCTCCAGGCTGAAGGCTGGCCCGGCGGCGCGAACCGGAGCAAGTTCGTCGTAAGCGTGGAGCGGCGCGAGGGTCACCGTGACCGCCGGCGCCGATGCCGGGGATGGACCGAAGCGTTCACGCAATATCGCGAGGTCCAGCGCTTGGCCGGAATGAAGCGCGGCCTCGATGACCTGCGCCAGTTCCGCCTCGCAGCCGCGATCGTGCGCCAGCGCAAGCAGTTCGACCGTCACCTTACACGCGCGCTTCTCGCCGTCGCTGGCGCGCAATGCCTCGAAGGCTTTTCGATACGCGTCGCGCGGGAACAGCTGGTCCCGGTAGACGAGGTTGTTGAGCGCCATCGGCTTTTTCCGCAGCGCATGGATCACGTGGCGGTAATCGACGACGTGACCGCCTTTGTTGCCGGAGACCGGCCGCCCGCGTCTGAGCGTCATCATCGGCGTTGAGCCGAGAAAGCACTCGAGCCGGTCGTCATAGACCCGCACGCGCAGGCGATGACCGATCAGCCGCGACGGCGCGGTGTAGAAGACCCGGCGCAGAATGAAGCCGCCGCTCGACGTGACCGTGACGATCTTCTCCTCGTAATCGGCGGTGCGCCGCTTCGGCAGCGGTGCGAGACCCGGCCGCTCCACTTCGATCCGCTTGCGGTTATGGGCGTTGCGCCGCCCAACGATCTCATCGATGAAACGGCGATAGGCATCGAGATCGTCGAAGTCAGGCGAACCGCGCAGCAGCAACGCGTCCTCCAGCGCCCTCTTCAAATGACCATGGGGGCTCTCGATGGAGCCGTTCTCATGCGCCACGCCGGGATTGTTGCGCGTTGGCGTTATCCCGTAATGCCGCATGAGGTCCTCGTAGCGCTTGGTCAGGTCCTCCTGGGCTGCCTTGTCCAAATTACGGTACGCCGCCGATAGGCTGTCGCTGCGATGCTGCAGCGGCACTCCGCCCAGCGCCCAAAGCGCGTTTTGCAAGCCCTCGGCCAGCGCCACGAAGCTCTCGCCGCCAAGAACCACGTGGGCATGCTCGAAGCCCGAAAACGCCAGGCGGAAGTGATAGAGCCGATGATCGAGTAGGATACCAGAGATCGTGATGCCAAGTTCTCTGGTGTCCGTGAAGTCGGATAGACCGAGACGGCCGGGTTCGTGCTCCTGGCGGAAGATAATATCCTGCTCTGGCCCAGCGACGGCGCGCCAAGTTCGCATGCGCCGTTCCAGCGTGCGCCGGACATTGGGATTCAAGCCCGGATGGCGCCGCCGGATCTCGTCGAATACCGCAATCGCCCGGATGCCCGGCGTTGCTTTCAAGATCGGCAGGACCTCGCCGTCCCAAATCTCCGCGAGCGGATCGGGCCGGCGGCGCCCGCGCGGTATCTTCTTCTGGGATGGCAAGCGCGGATCGTTCTCGATCCGGTAGCCGCTCGCTGTGCTGAAACCGGCTTTGGCGGCAGCAATGCCTGCGCCGTGGCTTTGTCGATAACTCATATACAGCCTCATCTGGTGGTCGGTGATGTGGAGGCCGGGCAAGCGCTGATCCCTCGGAGATTGAGACGAATCAGCAGCTTGACGCCGTCCTGCTCGACCGCCAGACGGGTTCGAAAAAGGCGCCGCTGGGGATGTGCCTCCGGTCGGGCTACGCCCTCCCTGCGTCACACCACCAGCGGCATTCTCATCCTGATTGACGCTGCGTTCTCATGTTGATTGTCGCGCGGCACTTTTGTGCGGCCGCCGCTTACTTAAGGCGTCCAAAGTAGCGTAGAATCCGGACCCAAAAGAAGTCACGCTCCATCTTATAAAGGACAAGCTGGCCGGGGTTATGTCTCAAGGGCCGCCTAGAAGGAAGTGCAGGGGAATGCTTCCGCCCATCTCGAAAAGTCTCGCGTTGCCTATTCCCAGCCTCAATTCTTAGCGAGGCATCATAAGCGGCTCTGCGGTCTTCGGTCTTGATGGTTTCCCAAGCGCCGGTGACCAGGCCCGCGAGCGCAGTCTTGTCAAAATGCCGGGCGCCGCCACTGCCTGGAACCAGGTCGGGATGGAGCCATCTGAGTATAAGAGCCATGTGCCGGCGCAGCTGCGATGGGGAAGCACTGCGGTCGGCTCCCAGAATGCGGTAGCTGTCGGAACTCCGGTTGAGGAGCACCTGCTCCGTGAAAAAACCTGCGGCCTCCGTTAGGAGAGCCTCGGAGCTGCCGGTGACTGCCTGCGCTTCGCGGATGGCATCGCGATCGCCCGCTGCAACCTCCAAAAGCAAGGTTATACCCCTTGGCAGGGATGAGCGCCGGGCGCGCCGCAGGAATTGCGGCCGGTTCAAAATGGCTAAAGCTGCGTGGAGCGCCTCGGGACTGCGTTGGCTCATCTCCCCCCACTTGGCTGGCTCTTGCATTCTTTCCGTTTAGCGATTGCCGCTGACCTTAAACGGTATTCAGCGTGTATATACCAGCCTGAACGGGTTGCGCGGACTTTTTAAGACCTTAGCGCGAAGCTTGCTGCACCGCCGGGAGACTAACTGAAGAGCCGCCGCAGGCGCTGAAAGAGGCCGTTGGGACTGCTACGGTTGGAGGCCTCGACGCCGGGTAAATCTTCGTTCGCTCCTTTGGCAAGCGGGAGGGGCACCGTATTAGGCTGTTTGTTGAGCAGAACAGCCTGCGGCCGCGTTACGGTCAAATGCTGGGCTTCCGCCGCTCCGGCGAGCCTTTCGGCCTGCATTCGCCCTGCGAGAAGGTCTGGCGGACGCGGCCCCATATTGTGGGCGTCGGTTGCGAGGATGTGCAAGACCTTCAGCGAGCATGCGCTCCGCCCAATAACGGGGCCTCCTGCCGAAACTGCCCAAGAGGGAACCGGAGGTGACTTGCATCCAGACGCCGCGCGCCGCAAGCCTCTCTATGACATCGTACTTGCTTTCGATCCAGGAAAGCCGTTCAGGATGGGTCAGCACGGGAACGCAGCCTGCCAAAAGGATATCGAAAAACAGATCCTCGATGCGGGCAGGGGCGACATGGTGGAGCGGCTCCACCAAAACGTAGGCCGAATCGGCAAGCGTAAGGAGATGCCCGCTTTTGAGCCCTGCAACAAAGTCCGGAACGACGTGATTGTCGGCTCCAGTCGTAAGCCTGAGCGGAATAGCCGCATCGTCAAGCCTCGTTTGCAGTTCCTTGACCGCCTGCCGGATTTGGGGCCCGGTGTTGTGGTAAAGGCCCGGCAGAATGTGCGGTGTGCAGGCGACACGCTCGACCCCTTGATCCACATAAGCGCGAGCCATCGCCAAGGATGTCTCCAAATCGGGGGCCCCGTCGTCGATTCCCGGAAGCAGATGACTATGAAGATCGAACATCGAATTCCAATCCCATCAGTTTAGCGGCGTGCGAAATATGGCATCTTATGCATGCCGAGGGCTGATGTTTGACATCATTCCTTAAGTGTCCGCCGGGAAACAAACGAATGAATCTTTTGTGATGTGGGCCAGACGGTCCTAATTTGGATGGGCTGCCGATGTGGACACAAGCATTTGCGCCTAACCGTTACGCGCTGGCGCGGTCCGGCATTTCCGGCTGTCCTAAGGGGGGTGCGGAATAAGAGCTGGCACAGTGCACTTCCCTGATGACCTTTTCCCATGCTTCGAGGGCGACCGGAAAATCGAACTGGGCTTCGAACAAGGCGCGGGCTCTCTCGCCTTGAACGCTCGCAAGGCCGGGCTCGCTAGCCAAAGTAAGAATGGCCCCGGCCAGGCTAGCTCCATCCCCCTCGCGCACCACAAAGCCCGTCTCACTTTGCGTGATCGTCTTTGCTATTTCGCCTTCAGGGTCTCCTACGAAAATCGCAGGCCGGCCAGCCGCGGCAATGCCGTAATATTTACTGGGGACGATCAGTCCCTCAAGCTCGGGGCGCAGGGAAATGAGATGAACGTCAGGCAGCGAGAGGCTCTCGGACAAAAGCTCCTGGGGCTGGTAGGGCTTGAACAGGACGCTCGTCAAATTGCGATTTTCCACCTCGCGTTTGAGCGCCTCCATCTGCGTCCCCCCGCCAATGAAAAGCCAGCGAACTTGACGCTTCAAATCGCGACTGGCACTCCCTCCCGGCGAAACTGGCCGTTCCAGTGCGGAAATCGCGGCAAGAAAAGTGCCGATATCGTGCGCCCGTCCGAGATTACCCGAATAACCGATAATGAAATGGTCCTCAAGGCACCATTTTTTTGCAAGGGCGTTGTCCTTGCGGGCGACCGGGCAGACGAAGCTGCCGTTTGCCCAATTGCTTATAATCTGGATTTTGGATGGCGGCACACCGATCGCTGAAAGCTTTGCGGCCATCCGCTTCCCAATCACGATATTGGTGCCCGCCCCCCTCAGGGTTGCGTTGCGCAACTGGCGCAGGCGGGAGAACAGCGTACGTCCCGCCACGCCCTTCCCAAGGTCGAGAGCTTCGGCCACCTCAGGAAAAAGATCCTGGAGCCAATTGACCGCCCAGGCACCCTTCAGCCTGCAAACGGGTGCTGTTAATAGCGAAAGCAGCGGAGGATCGGTTTTGGCGACGACGATATCGCCACGCCGGACCCGCCGCATCAGGCAGAAGAAGGCGGCAAGGTAGAAGGTCAAATAATCGATGGCCCTGCCAAGAAGCTTTCCGCGGCCAAAGGCGCTTGTTGGCAGCCTGATGACGGTAACGCCACGCACCGTTTCGCGGCGCTTCAATTTCCGGGAACCATCGTAAGATAAAAAGGATGTTATGACTTCGATTCGGTACCCGCGCCCGGCGAGTTCAAAAGCAAGATCGGAAAGAATTTGACTTGTCGCGGAGTGGTCTGGGAAAAAGAAGCGGTTTACGAATAGGAGTTTCATCGGGATACTCCAGTGCGCTTGTGCGAGACGATGCGCTCTGAGAAGGTGGTCTTAGGCCGCCGTGGACCATAATACCGTGGTGTAACTGTGTTTCGGCGTGCAAACGGGACCGCTCTGACCGATGGGTCCACATAAGCCTCTGGTGTGAACTGGGGGCTGCGTTTGGGATGCTGGTGGTGGAGACGATTGCGAAGGTACGGCGGGCGTTTTTTGTTGAGAAGAAGCCGATCAAGGCGATCTGCCGGGAGCAGAAGCTCTCCCGGAGAGCGGTGCGCAGGGCGATCCGCTCCGAAGCGACGGAGTTCCGTTACGAACGCAGCGTGCAGCCGATGCCAAAGCTTGGCGCCTGGCGGGAGCAGCTGGATGAGCTGCTGGCCGCGAACGAGGGCAAGCCGCGGCGGGAGCGGCAAACGGCGGTACGGATTTTCGAGACGCTGCGCGATCTTGGGTTTGACGGCGGCTACGATGCGGTGCGGCGCAAGCCTATATCCCGCTGACCTTCGCGCCTGGCGAAGCCTACCAGTTCGACTGGAGCCATGAACTCGTCCTGATCAATAGCGCGGCGGTCACGGTAAAGGTGGCGCACATGCGGCTCTGCCACAGCCGCATGCTGTTCGCACGGGCCTATCCGCGCGAGAGCCAGGAGATGGTGTTCGACGCCCATGACCGCGCCTTCGCGTTCTTTAAAGGGGCCTGCACGCGCGGCATCTACGACAACATGAAGACGGCGGTGGAGACGGTGTTTCTGGGCAAGGAACGCCAGTTCAACCGGCGCTTCATGCAGATGTGCAGCCATTATCTGGTGGAACCCACCGCCTGCACTCCGGCGTCTGGGTGGGAGAAGGGGCAGTTGAGAACCAAGTAGGCTTGATCCGCGAACGCTTTTTCACGCCCAGACTGCGGATGAAGAGCTTCGAGGAGCTGAATGCCTGGCTCATGGACCGGTGTGTGGCTTACGCCAAGGCGAACGCGCATCCCGAGTTCAAGGACCGGACCATCTGGCAGGTGTTCGAGGCGGAGCGGGCGAACCTCGTCGCCGTTCCCGGCCGCTTTGACGGCTTTCACGCGGTCATAGCCTCGGTCTCGAAGACCTGCCTGGTCTCCTTCGACCGGAACAAATACTCCGTGTCCTCCCAAGCCGTAGGGCGCCCCGTCGAGGTTCAGGCTTACGCGGATCGCATCGTCATCCGGCAGGATGGCGGCATCGTTGGCGAGCATGCCCGCAGCTTTGGGCGCGACCGGACCGTCTATGATCCTTGGCATTACGTGCAGGTGCTTACCCGGAAGCCTGGAGCGCTCAGGAACGGCGCACCGTTCAAGAACTGGGTGCTGCCAGCATCGCTGGAAAGCGTGCGGCACAGATGACGGCGACCGGCAGATGGTGGCAATCCTTGCCGCCGCGCTGAGCGACGGGCTGCCCGCAGTCGAAGCCGCCTGCGCCGAAGCCCTGGGCCAGGGCGTGTACTCCTCCAGCGTGATCTTGAACATCCTGGCGCGCAAGAAAGACCCCGGACCGGCTGTGACCATCGCCACGCCGGAAGCGCTGCGGTTAAAGCACGCGCCCGCCGCCGATTGCGCCCGTTACAACAGTTTGAGGAGGACGAGCCCATGGAACGTACGGACATTCTCGCCCTGATGGGCGAACTGAAGCTTTATGGCATGCGTGCCGCCCACGACGAGGTGATGGCGGCTGGGATCAAGCGTCAGCACGAGCCGCCGCGCATCGTGGGCGATCTGCTGAAGTCCGAAATCGCGGAGAAGCAGGCGCGGTCGATCAGATACCAGATGACCATTGCGAAGCTGCCGCTGGCCAAGGACCTCGACGGCTTCAAGTTCGGCGGCACCCCCATCAACGAGGCGCTGGTGCGCGATCTCGCAAACGGCGGCTTCCTGGCCGGGCAGCGCAACGTTGTCCTGATCGGCGGAACGGGCACCGGCAAAAGCCATCTTGCCATCGCGATTGCCAGGGCCTGCATCCGCGGCGGTTCCAGGGGGCGGTTCTACAATGTTGTCGATCTGGTCAACCGGCTCGACGGCGAGGCACGGGCCGGCAGGCAGGGGCGGATGGCCGATTACGTGTCCCGCCTGGACTTCGTGATCTTGGACGAACTCGGCTATCTACCCTTCGCCCAGGCGGGCGGGCAGCTGCTGTTCCATCTGGTCAGCCGTCTTTACGAGCGCACTTCCATCATCGTCACCACCAACCTTGCCTTCGCCGAATGGCCGAGCATCTTCGGCGACGCCAAGATGACCAACGCGCTCCTTGACCGGCTCACCCATCACTGCGAGATCGTCGAGACCGGCAACGAAAGCTGGCGGTTCAAAAATCGCGCCTGACGCCAGCCGCGCTGCCCCGGCGCATCCAATCATGCCGCCGTGCTCACGGCCCTCAAGAACAAGCCCTGCGGGCGGCCGCCGGAAAAGCGGCCGTTCTTGACCGCCGCTCCGCGCGCCGGCTCAGCGGAAGCATGGGCCGGGACGGAAGGATGGCACCCTGAACCGAACAAAAGGATGCTGCCAAGGGGGTTCTTTTTGCACGCCGATCCGGGGTCCCGTTTGCGAGCCGATTGACACTTCGGCGCAAGCGGCAGCCCAAGCTGCGTGCGCTCCAGCGCCTGGCATTGGCTCTTCTCGTCGCAGCACAACACCAGCGCTTTCGCCGACGGGTCGAGGTAGAGCCCGATCACGTCCCAGAATTTCTCCTCGAACTCCGGATCGTTCGAGAGCTTGAAGGTTTTGGTGACATGCGGCTTCAGTTCGTTCTTCGCCCAGATGCGCTGCACCGTGCTGTGGGACATGCCTGCGTGGCGGCCCATGCTGCGCAGGCTCCAGCGGCTGCGGCCTTCTGGCGGCCGGGTGGCCTCGGTGATGACGCGCTCGATCTTCGCCGCTGGGATGGACGGCTTGCGGCCGCGGCCCGCTTTATCCTTGAGGCCGTCGAGCCCAAATCGCTCGAAGCGGTTCGACCACATCGACACCGTCGGCATCGATGTGCCCATCCGTCCGGCCACGTCCTCGATCTTCAAACCGGCAAGCCGCAACAGGATGATTTGGGCCCGGAAGCGGTCGCGGTGAGCGCTCGTCGACGCTTTGGCTCTCCGCTCCAATTCTGCCCGCACATCCCCGCTCGCACTCATCACCTTGATTGGCCTTGCCATCCCCCCACTCCCGGTTGCGCGACGCAATGGGAGTTATGTAAAGTGATTTGCAGGACAGGACACTAGAATGGTTTGCGCTCGTATGCACAACTTTGCCTGTTGATGAGTGCCAGTCCTTGCGGATGTTTGAATTGAGGGCGGGCCGCCGACATCAGGACTAGCTGCCGGTGTCGCCGCCGGTATGCAGATCATTGCGTGCTGACTGGTGCCGCATTCCGATGAACTTGGCTGGGTTTCCAGCGACGACCGTCCAAGGCGGTGTCGACCGCATGACGACCGCTCGCGCAGCGACGACTGCCCCCTCACCGATCGATACGCCTGGACCGACAAAGGCACCCGCGGCTACCCATGCCTCCGCGTCGATCTCGATAGGTGCCGCCGTTAACTGAAAGTCGGTCCGAAAATCATGCGACGCAGTACAAAGGTAAGTGTGCTGGCTCACGATCGCCCGCTTTCGGATGTTGATCGGCGCCACGTTGTAAAGTTCGCAATCCCAACCTATAGTGGCCCAACCTTCCACATGCAGCGCCCATGGTGCCCAGATGCGTGCAGATGGGTAGATCACTACGGCGCGCCCGATTTTGGCGCCGAACAGCCGCAAAAGTAATCGCCGCCAGCTATGCATCGGCGTCGGAGAGAAGCGAAACATGCTAATATAAGCAATACGCCAAAGTATCCGCAACGCCTTGTTCTTGGCTGAAGGACGCGGCATTCGCTCGCAAGCCTTTGTTGCGACGGTCTCGTAAGTGCTAACGACGGACATACCTTCTCCCTCGAGCATTCTTAGCAATCTGTCCTCGCGCATCCGCCGTGCTCGACCGGCTCGTGGACTCCACCGCTGACGATATCCGGGTACGCCGCGCCGAAGGTCAGCTTGCTATCCTGCGCGGTTTTACCGAAACGCGCTATGCCGCAAAATCCTGGGCCAAGGAACGCCGCGCCGTGGCGCGGATCGAGGCCAGCGCCAGCCAGGAGGACGACATGCTGCGCCGGGGACTCGACATCCGCTACGTCGTCACCTCGCTGAAAACTGGCGATGCCGGGCACACTTACGAGACCGTCTACTGCGCACGCGGGCAGGCGGAGCACCTCATAAAACAGCGCAAAGCGCAAACCGCCCCTGACAGCACCAGCTGCTGCTCGCCTGCTTGCCAATCAGATGCGGCTTATTCTGCACACCGCCGCCTACTGGCTGCTGCTGGATGTGCGCGATCAGGTTCCATCCTGGCATCCACTGCGCCATCTATTGAAAATCGCAGGCCGCATCCGTGTCGCGCTTGCCTCGTGCTGCCCGGATGCGGAGTTATTCAGCCTCCTTGCGTTCCAACTGCAAAAGTCCGGGCCTTGAACGGCGGGGCATGACGCCCCCAAACCATCAACCGCCAACGCGCTGACAGCGTCCTCGTTCTCAATCAGCCCGCGGGTGGCGATACTCGCGTGAGGAAGAGCTACAGAAACAGCCAGCCTATGGCGTGTTCGGATGCATAAGGTGGGTTAGCGCTTACCTCCACGCGAATTTTTGCACGGAATTTTGATGCATTGCGAGTTGTTACCAATATCCAGACCATTACTGGCCGGGAGTCGGGTTTGAGTTGAACCAGTTTCGTGCGCGACGTTTACGCCAGTCCTTCTAGCCTTCGTCACGGCTCCGAGGATGCTAAAGCTCTGACCTGCGTCACCGTCAGCCGAGGCGTCCATTAATCGCTTGTTTTTAACGTGGATGCTTTAATGGCTTCATCAATTTTAACTTTGAAGTACATAACAGCATCAAGCGCGTTGAACCCGGATTGCCGAAGTGCGGCATCGAAAAGCTGACGGAGAGCCTGCTGCTCGGCTTCGTTGAGCGTGATTGTAATTTCCATTATTAACCTATTTTCCAGTTAGCGCCATCCGAATAGACGGGAACAGAGTTGGAGCCAGACCCGGCCACAGTTCCGCCAATTCCAGCAGCAAGCGTTTGCGTTGAATCCGTCACAAAAGCGCGGGCACCGGCACCAGCAGTGGAGGCAGATGGGAGGGCCGCGACAGTTGTTCCTCTTGTCCGTATTGGCCCGTTAACATCGCATGTCACGGTTGGAGACGTAACCCCACCGATACCGATACTTCCGCCACCTGCCGCAATACGAATTGCGGTTGTTCCTTGGGATTGAATATCTAGTACTCCGCCAACAGTGTTGGCATTGTTGATTGTTGCGTTGCCACTTGATACAATTCCGGTCAAAACAAAAAACGAAGAGGAACCGCCAAGCTGGAGAACGCCATCCGCCCCAGCAATATTACCACCAAGAGCTAGAGTACCTCCATTGAAAGATAATATTTGTTGGCTAGCATTGTTGTTCACTAAGATATTAGTACCTGTTCCAGCTATAGTCAGATTAGCAGCTGATGCTGAAGGTGTGCCGATTCCGACATTCCCGGATATAAGAAGCCCATTTGACGGTGCTGTATAAGCCCCCGCATAAGAGCCAATGGCCACTGCTCCGCCTATATCTAACCTGTTAAGAGGCGTAATGTTCGCTCCGATGCTGAGATTTCCGCCGAACGGTTGAATCTGTAAATCACGTACGATGCCAGTACCATTAGCGCCTGCCCCGAAAAAAGCGTTGCCGCTCGCCGTTTTCTTAAACGAAAGCGACTCATAATTAATACTGTCCAAAGTAATATCTGTTGAACACAAATCGATCCAACAATCTTGCGGTGTAGACCCCTTGGGCATAAGATCAAGGCCAAGGCCCGTGTTATCCGTGGGCTGTAAATAGGGGACAGGGGTAGCCCACCAGTTACCATTCCCAATCACGAAATCGCGCGATGTAGTTGACGGATAGTTCCGTACTACAATCTGATTATTAGAAAGCGTTGCGCTGCCGTCACCCACATAAAGCGCACCGAAAACGTCAAGTGCACCAGCGGGAGAGCTAGTATTGACACCAATATTGCCTGTGAAATTAATAGAAGCGCCAGTTATGGAAAGATCAGCCATATCAACCACCTGTTGTTCCGAAGTCAGCGTTTAAACGTTAGCACCGTTAACTCACGTCATGAGCCGAACCCCTCGCCGCGGAGTGCGCTTGAAAGCGAACCTGTGGATCGAATCGTCAGTCTCTTATGGCATTTGCGCCGCGTTCCCGTGTTCGAGGTAGCTCTTATGATCGCGATCAAGGCGTAGGTTATGATACGCTCTGCCGAACTTCCGAATTTGCTCTTATGAAGGTCGAGCATGTGAGGTTCGAAAACGACGGCGCCGCGACAGCTTTCGTCCCACGTTCCAAGTCCGACGTAGCTGGGGATGGGCGCATCGCCTACTCTCGCCCGAAACTGCCGCCGTTCTCTCCAGATGGGCTTAAAGCCTCGGAACTTCGAAGCGGTCCACGCTTCCGAGCCCTTCACCTTAATCGCCCTTACGAAGGAGCTCTAGCGACATCATCGATCCGGCGGATTATCAAACGCGCCACACGACGGGCTGGCCTAGCTAAGCAGACTCCAGGAACTTGACCAACGAATTACGACTGTGATTCCGTCTTCGCATTGATTCGCGCAGGGGGCGGGACATGGCAGGCAAATCTCCGGTTAAAGCGAATGACGAGCATGAGACGGCGCTTGAAACTCTGGCGGTTTCGCGTGATCGCGGCGAGGCGGACCGGTCGCACGCGATATTGTTGACGCTCGATGGCTGGACCAGCGCGCGGATCGCCGAGGTGTTTCGTGTGCGCGAAGATACGGTTCGCTTTTGGCGCGGCGATTTCGCGCGTGGCGGCGTTGAGGCGAGCAAGGCGAGCGTATATGCAGGTCCTCCGCCAGTGAAGACGGAGGCGGCGCTCAGGGTTTGCACACCGCTGCTCGAAGCGCCCGTCGCCAACCGTGCGAACTGGACGCTCCCGCGTCTCATTGCCGAGATCAAAAAGCGCGAGCAGGTCGATATCGGCCGGTCGCAGTTGTCAAAAGCGCTGCGAAAAAAAACTTCCGCTGGCGGCGGCCGCGGCACACTCTGAAGGGACGGCAGATCGCGGCTGAGATCGAGCGCGCGGGGCTCCGGCTTCAACTGCGCAAGGCCCAGGCCGAGGCCGGAGACATCGTACTGCTCTACGGCGATGAGAGTGAGGCACTGACGCATCCCTATCTGGCCCGTGCGTGGGCCAAGCGCGGCGCCGATTTGCGCGTGCCGGCGCCGGGGCAGGCCAAGAAAGTGGCCATGCTGGGCTCGCTCGATCACGTCAAACGCCGTCTCATCGTGCATACGAGCCGGACCAAGCACCGCGCGGATTTCGTTGCGCATCTGGAGCAACTCGACCGCCTCTTCGGCCCCAAGCCCGGGCGCGTGACCCCCCCCCGTTGTGATCGTCGAGGATAACGGGCCGATCCACACGAGCAAGATGTCCCTGGCGGCGCTCGATGCGCGCAAGCACTGGCTCACCGTCGAGTGGCTGCCCAAATACGCGCCCGAACTCAACGACATCGAGGTTGTCTGGCACGATCTCAAGGCGCATCATCTGGCCCATCAGACATTCACCGATGCCGAAGCTCTCGATCGCGAAATCCACCCCGCAGTGGAAGCCTTGAACGCTGAGAGAAATGTGGATTCGTTGGTCAACTGGCAGAATCTCTGCTTAGTGTTCTAGCTGCCGGTGTCGCCGCGGCTATCCAGATCATAGCGTGCTGACTGGTGCCGCATTCCGATGAACTTGGCTGGGTTTCCAGCGACGACCGTCCAAGGCGGAGTTCGAACGCTGAGCCCTCGCCGATCGACACGCCTGGACCGACAAAAGCACCCGCGCCCACACAGGATTCGGCGTTGATCTCGATAGGCGCCGCCATCAGCTGAAGGCCGGTTTGAAAATCATGCGAGGCGGTGCAAAGGAAAGCGTGTTGACTTACGATAGCTCACTTCCGGATATGGACGGGGGCCCACGTTGTAGATTTCGTAATCGCAGCCTATGGTAGCACCATCTTCGACGTGCAATGCCCATGGTGCCCAGATGCGTACGGATGGGTAGATCACTGCGGTGCGCGCTATTTTAGCACCCGCCGCCAGCCATGCATCGGCGTTGGCGTGAAGCGAAACATGCTGATATAGGCGAAGTGCCAAAGTAGTCGGTCCGCCCTGTTGTTGGCTGACGGACGCGGAATGTGCTTGCAAGCCATCGTTGCGGCGCAATCGGGAGTGCTGACGACGGACATTCCTTATCCCCAGAGTGGCAAATTGGCCCGCGCGCGTGCGGCGCGCTCTGCCGCTGAACTGAGTGCAAGCCCACTTCCTGCGAGTGCCCAGAAGAATGGGGACGCTGGCGCGCCCGGCGCTGTCCACCATGCCTCAAACTGTGAATTGATGACCATTGCGAGCAATGTTCCAAGCACGAGTGCGATCTGCACCCGTATTGCCTGCGAAGGGGCAATACGGGCGGCTCTGGAAAGCCGCAACAGGAGCCCCAGAATAAGCAGAACGTAAAACACGAAGCCGACTTGTCCCAATTCTTCGATCACGGCGAGCGCGCTATTGCCCTTCTCCCGCCCATATCCGACTGCGGTAACCCCTCCTTCGAACCCGCTGTCGCCCGCCGAGACGCCAAACCCGACGCCAAACATTCCGCCCTGCTCGGCGCCAGCCAGTGACGCCTCCCAGACGCCGCGTCGCGAATCAAAGATGTCGCCGCTTTCCTGCGTTCCTTTTGCGACAAGGCTCCCGGCCCAATCGATCAGGTTCGGGAAAGCCTGCACAACGGCGATAGCTACGAAAACGCCGACGGCCACCATCATCGCATTGCGTTTGCCCCCCCCATGGAACATGTAGACGAGGCCGACCACGCCGACCGACAGAATGCTACTGCGCGCTCCGGTGAGAAGGAGTGTGGCGAGAAGCAGCGCAAGGCAGAGAAGCGCGAGGACGCGCCTCCGCGGGTGCTTGTTGCGGCTATCGTGGTAGAACCACAGCGCCCATGGCATCGACATAATAATCAAAATTCCGAGCAGATTCGGATTATAGGCGAGGCCGCTATAGAGAATGACCGAGCCCGTGTCGATCGTCGCCTCGGGGAGCGTCGCGCCGAGAACTCCCGCGATAATTGCAAGCGCGGAAATCGATGCAAATACCGTTAAAGAATGGTTCGGCGCCGTGGCGTCAGCCCAGGTAAACCCTGCGCTGACGCAGGTTAATACGACGATCATGTTCACAAATGCCTTTGGCAGAGAGAGATCAGGAACCTCGGACCACAACACCGAGGCAAAGACCCAACAGGTGTAAATTAGGATCATGACGCCAACGCCGCTTCGCAGCCCTCGTCCGAGACTCCTGCGAACTAGGACGAGGGCGAACAGGAGCGCCATGAATACCCAGCGAACCCATTCGTTGAAAACGACACCGAAATATCTGATGTCGACGGAAGCGAACGCAACCAGTGTGAGTGCAAAGACTAGAAAGAACAGCCGATATCCTTTGAGGGTGGGCATGCGGCGATAGTGAGCCGTCATATGGTGCCTCATACCCCTTGCCGCCGGAATGCTCGCGCGGCCCCCTGCTCCGCCAGGACCCGCCGCCAGATTCCAACGATCTTCTGGGCCTCGGCCTCAATCGTCCAGTTTGAAATGAGCGTCGACGCCTTCCTTGCGAGACGCGAGCGCAGGGCTGGGTCGCGCGCGAGTTGTTGCATCGCCTGTGCGAGTTGCTCCGGCGATGCGGGGGGGACAACGAGGGCGGTGTCATCGTCGCGCGCGAGATCGCCGACACAGCCGAAGACATCGGTGACGATGACCGGCGTGCCGGCCGCCATAGCCTCGTTCACAATCAGCCCCCAGCCCTCGCCATGCGAGGGCGCGACCACGTAATCGGCTGCCGTGTAGGCGCGCCAGACCTCGGCACCGCTCAACCGGCCGATCGGGAGGATGCTCGGATCCGCGGCTGCTGCGGCCGCCACGTGGGATCGAAGATCACCGTCGCCTGCGATCGCCAATTTGGCACTTGGGGTCTCGGCTACGACCTGCGACCAAGCCGCGAGTAGATCGCCAATACCCTTGAGCGCCACTAGCCGTCCCATGAACAGAGCCATGGGTGCGTCCGCCGGGATCCCGAAACGAACTCGGAAGGCCCGGCCGGCGTCCGGCTCGCGGGCGAGCGTCGCGCGTATCGTGGTGACGTCGACCGTCATATTGACCGGCGTGATCTTGCTGTCGGCAACGCCGAAGCTTCGTAGGTAAGCTGCTTGTCGTTGACCGCCGGGCGCGAAATGCGTCACGCGCCGGAACAAGCGGGGATAAACCGCCTGTTTCGCGGCCCAGCGCCAGCGCGACGGCGTTCCGCGCCAGGTGTCGAGATCAACGACGACCGGCAAGCGCTGACCCTTCCCGGTCAGGATGGCGGCGAGGGAGGGCGGCGCGCTCCATCCGGCGGCGTGCAATAGGCGTGGCCCCGTCGCGGCGATATACTTTCGAAGTGCAACTATCGGCCGGAGGCGCCCCTGGGGCAGAATGTGAAACGTTGAGGTGGCTTCGTCGGTGTCCCAAGGCTGCGTCAAAGCGCGCGCCATGAACACTACGTCGATCGGCCCCGGCCACGCCTCCCGGAGCGCGCGCGTGAGCGCGAGCATATAGCCCGTGGGCTCGACGCGGAGCACCATCACGCGAGGGGCCGCATCGGGGCTGCCAACGGGTGCTTCATACTGCATGAGACAAAACCGCGCTGCTCAGATCGCAGTCCCGATGGCCGACTAAGCGCTTACCGCCATAGACCATCATAAAACCAGAGATCGCAAAATGCATATCCACGCCGCTGAGGCTCCAACCCTTAAGAGGTTGGAGATAACTCGGAGCTTGTTCGTAGGATTGCGCGCTGTGAACAATGTGTTCTAGAAGCACAATTCTGGCGGCGAAAGCTCGAAGGTTTTGAATATTTAAAAGCACGGCGTAGCTCTCGTACTCATCGAGCCTCACGCAGGATCGCCGAGGCGACGTTTGTCGCCTCCATGAATTTCTGAGACCCGATCGCCGAGAAATGGCCGGCATCCCAATAAAGTGGCGTACCGTCGATGATCGTTCGGCATGAGGTTTGGTCACAGAGATAGTCGGCGAGATCGACGACTGCGACACTGGTCGCCGCGGCGACGTCGCTTAATAGCTTGATCTGTCGCTTGAGGTAGGAGCGGGCACGGTCACGCCGAACTCCACACTCCCGATAAGGGCCCAACGTGATCAAGCCAGCCAGCCGCCGTTCGTGGCAAAGACCGATATCGAATCCTTCAATAGGCGTTGGGCTGACGATGACCACGCGCTTGCCCAAAGCTTGGATGTGCCTAATCGTGGCGACGAATTTTTCGACAGCGAGCCCATAGTCGATTGCTCTTTCCTCAAGTTGGTCGCCGTTGCCGACTAGCCCCCGGGCGTTATCTTCGACATATTGAATAAAGGGTGACGATAGCACGACGAGCTCGATCATTGGCCGCTCAGAGAGGAACGCGAAGACGCTATGATTGAACTCGATGCAGTTACGAGCCCATTCGTCGAGGAATCCAATCGCCGGACGATATGAAGCGACGTCTACGATCGGTCCGCAAGCGGACTTCGTCGCCTGAACGAGCCCCTTGGGTCGAAGCGGGACGAGGCCCGGGACAAGATGCATTGCGAATAAATCGCCCCAAACTAGTGTGTCGGCGTCCCCGCGGGTCGCGCAGCTATCGAGCGGCTTGAAGTCTCGATCGAAATCGCATCGGGCATCGAGTCCGAAATTCGCGTGACGGGGGGCGATCGACAGGTCAACAGAGAAGTCTCGCCGCGCCGATGCTGAGTGCAACGCCTGCGACGAGCCCGGTCGCCGTCAGCGCGATAAGGGCCGACCGTGCGCGGAGATGTCCGAGGGGGCGGCGCCGGATCGGTTCCTCGACGAAGCGATAAAGGAGTCCGGCGAGAAGAATCGACGCCCCAAGCAGCGATGCGCGCGTGGAAAAGGGCGGCGTCTCACCTAGATAGGCGTTTGCGGCGAGGGCGAACAGCGGCCAATGCACGAGATAGAGCGAATAGGAGATGTCGCCGAGCCGGGCGAGCGTCCACGCGAGCGCGCCCCGCGTCAGCAACGGCAAGCGACAGAAAAGGAGCAGCGCTGTGGCTGCACAGACGAGAATCGCATCGAGTTCCGGGATGTATCGAGCCGAGCAGCGATCCCGGGGCGAATTGGGGCGTCAGGATTAGAACGGCGAGCGCCGGAAGTCCGAGCCAAAGCCCCGCCCGTGCCGAAGCCGTGTTGGCCAGTCCCGCGCCGGAATGCGTCCCTGCCAGGCGCCGCTCGGCGAGCGCTATGACGCCCCCAAGAGCCAGCTCCCAGGCGCGCGTGGGCAAAAGATAGAATGCGGCGACCGGACTTTTCGGCGCGAGGTAGAGACAGAGCGTCAAGCTTGCGAGACCGCCAAGTAGAGCCAAGCCGAGCCAAAATCTCCTAGGCATAAGAAACAGCGCCAGTGGCAAGATGAAATAGAACTGCTCTTCGATAGAGAGCGACCAGACATGCAACAGCGCGTTCAGTTTCGCCGCGCTCGTGAAATAGTTCGTATCGAGCCATAATCTGAAGTTTGCCGTGAAGGTCAGCGCGCCCCAGAGCGTCTTCAGCAGCCGATCGAATTCGGAGCCGGTCAAGAACCAGTAAGCGGCGATGGCCGCCGACGAATAAACGACATAGGCGGCTGGCAGCAGCCGCTTCGCCCGGTTTAGGTAAAACTCGGCGAAGGAGAAGCGGCCCTCGGCCAGCCGCCGGGCGACCAGACCGGTGATCAAGTAGCCCGAGAGCACGAAGAAGATGTCGACGCCAAGATACCCAGCCGCCAAACCGCCGATCTTCGCGTGAAACAGCAACACCAGCAGCACGGCGATGCCGCGCAGCGCCTGGATATCCTCCCGAAACGCTCCCCGATCGTTCATGCGCGCAAGCCCGCGCACGATGTTGTCGACACGATCCAACATGTCAGCCCAGTTCCTCGTCCGCCGTCGCGATCGCTAGGTTGTAAAAACGGTCATCGAAAGATTCCCATTTGCGCCAGACATAGCGCGCGCCGGAAAGGGCCCGAATCGCCGCTCGCGCGGCCGGCGAGCGCCATCGTGGAAACGGGAGATCCTTCGCCGCGGTATAGAAGTTTCGGTATTCGATGCCGCGAAGGAAGGCGAGGATTTCGTCGCTGCCCCCTTCACCGTGCTTGCCGGCGGTCTCGAACAGGATGATCGGCTTGTGTTCGCGAAGCGTTCCCACGAGGCCGCGCAGGGCTTTGATCTCATGGCCTTCGACATCGATCTTGACGAGGGCGATCGGTCCGAGGCCGGGGTGGTTGGCGATGACGTCATCGCCTCGCCGCAGCTCAATCACCTCGGTGTCCTCAGCTGGCGCGCCCGTGGTTGTGACGGTGTTCGAGCCGAGATTGTCCGCTTCACTCGGCGCAAGGGCCGCTTGGGCGTCTCGATCTGACAAGCCGATGGCGAGCGGTTCGATATTCAGCGCCCGGTTCAGCCGGATATTGGCGCAAAGCATCAGTGACGCAACGCCGCCCGGCTCGAAGGCGAGCACCCGCCGGAATCGATGGGACAGGAAGATGGCGTGATTGCCGATATTCGCGCCGATATCGAGCGCTGCACATTGCGTGAACCGCTCGCGAAAGGGGGCGAGGACGCCGTCGAAGAGCAGCGAGATCGCTTACGATCAGTTTTTTCCCGGCAAGGCCGGACTGTACGCGAACGGCTCGAAGATAGTCGGTACGAGCGAGCTCCGCCGCCATCCGAGTTGGATGAAGCTCGCCAGCGTTATAGTTGCGGTCTGATTGTGTAATTCCATTCGCCGTGGAAGGTATGGGGCTCGATGGCGATTTCCGCCATTTCGCTGTCGCTAACCTTTATGCCTCTCGGATAGCTGTTGCGGTCGATGTCGCAGGCCACAGTCAAACCGGTGCCGGTTGTGGTTGAGCCAATAAGAGCCAGGATGACGAGATGACTTACAAGGGGTTTCCCCCGCCAGTTTTGTGAGATGAACGAGAAAAGGCGGTGCTCGATCTTGTTCCATTTGCTGGTTCCTGGCGGCAGATGGGTCACCGTAATTTCGAGGCCGGTTTCGTTGGCCAGTTTCTGAAGCTCCCATTTCCAAAGACGCACCCGTGCGCCGTTGCTGCCGCCCGAATCTGCGGTGAGGTGGAGGCGTTTCGCCACGGGGTAGCGCGATTTTCCAAACCGGTGCCACCAGCGGCGAATACTCTCCACCGCAAAGGCGGCGGTATCTCCGTCGATGCCAACATTCACCCAGCCCTGATTGGCGGCGATATCGTAGACGCCATAGGGGGCCACCTCGCCCAGCTCTTCGATTTCGAAATCGTGAACGCGTACCGGTTCCGGCTCCCCCCGGCGGTGCAACTCCTTGCCGGGGTTCTTGAAATCGCCAACCAGCTCCTTCTTCTTTGTATCCACCGAGATGACGGGTTCGCCATTGGCGATCGCTGCCTTTGTAGTCTGATTGATGTACTGGAACTGCGCATCGCGATCAGGATGACTCGATCCCTCTAGCGTTTTCCGGTTCGCTTGGCAGCTATAGCCAAGATCGCGCAACAGCCGCCCAACCAGCTTCTGGCTGACTTTATATCCCCGTTCTTTCAATGCCTTGGCGATATGCCGTTGACTGCGGCTAACCCAGCGCAGTGTTGCTTCTGGATCGCCGCGGATGGCGTCATCTACCAGCGCTTCGATGGCCTCGATCAGTCCGGGCTGGCTGGCTTCGGCCCGGCGGCGCCCGGCGCCGGGGCGCCGGACGCGGCTATCCCGTTACTGGATTGCAACTCGGCGATACCGCGATTGATCGTGCTCCGCGCGATACCTGTTGCAGAGGAAACCGCGCTTGCCCCGCCACGCCCAAGCGACAACGCTTCATTGGCGGCAAACAAGCGGCGCCCCCGCTCATCGAGAAAAGGCTTAAGCCTCAAAAAACGGCAGCGTATGTCGTCGGCGTCTATCATCCGCCGGCGACGCTAGGGCCTGTGGACATTTAATTTCTGAGTAGGGATTCACTTTCCCGGCGAACAGTGATTCAAGGCTGAAAAATGGAGGTCAGCCTTGATTCGGACGCTGTTGAGCGATGCCCAATACGAGAAGATTTCGCCGCTTTTGCCGGGCAAAAGCGGCGACCCTGGCCGGACAGCCGCCGATAACCGGTTATTTGTCGAAGCGGTTTTATGGATGGTCCGGACGGGCGCGCCTTGGCGTGACTTGCCTATCGGCTTCGGAAGCTGGAACAGCGCATTCCGCCGTTTCCGGCGCTGGTCCAAGAAAGGGATTTTCGAGAAATCAATGCCTTGTCCGGCGATCCCGATTTCGAATATGTAATTGTTGACGGCACAATCGTCCGCGTCCACCAGCATGGAACCGGCGCAAAAGGGGGACTCAAAATCAGGCTATTGGCCGCTCGCGGGGAGGCTTGACCACGAAAATCGTGGCACTTGTGGATGCTCTTGGCTACCTGAGCCGCATCGTCCTTCTGCCTGGTCAGCGGCACGATACCATTGGCGTTGAGCCCCTGATCGAAGGGATCGAATTCGAAGCCTTCCTCGGAGATAAGGCCTTTGACGCCGATTGGCTGCGGGCCGAATTGGATCGGAGAGGCGCAGCCGCTGTTATACCGCCCAGATCGAACCGGAAAGGCGTGATCGAATGCGATTCCGCCATGTATGCCTGGCGTCATCTGGTGGAGAATTTCTTCTGTAAACTCAAGGCCTTTCGCCGCATCGCGACCCGGTACGATAAAACCGATTGCAGCTACACATCGATGATATACCTAGCTAGTTCTATGATTGCGATGCGGTGAATGTCCACAGGCCCCAACCTTATTCGCGGATTCTTTTCCTGCTTTCTTTGATTCGTTTATTTCGCGTCACGCCCTTAGGGATGATTTATTGTGTTTTGCTGGCGAGAGGTTCGTGCTCGTATCGCTCAATTGATATGAGTTTTCTTCTTCCTAACTCGTGAGAACCATTTACGCTAAAGTGTCCTGCGTCCCTATATAGCCAGGTGTCGCCCAAAGTTACCTGGCATAGATTACCATCGCAAAGAGTATCGGCAAGGTCAATAAATGGCACTCCGGTAATTTCCACTGCTTTCCTAATTAGGCTAATGAATGATGCTCTGCAAGCCAAAGCTTCCCCCGCGCGCAGTTCACAATCCTTATGTGTGCCTAATGTGACGAGCTTCATCTCCCGCCGAACAAGACAAGATGCTAAGTCAATACCAATGGTCGGTGGGGGACCTACAATAATTACCTTTCGACCAGTCTCTTGAACCGCCCTAATTGTTCCAACAAAGTGCTCCAAGGCTTCTTCTTCAGAAAAAGAATTTGTGATCAATTTGCCTCCAGCCAGGAGTAACCCCCGAAAGAAGAAGCAGCGGGGACGGGAGGGGAGGCGGCGAGGGAGGGAGGGAGGAGAGAGGGAGGGGGAGGGAGGGAAGGAGGGAGGAGAAGGAGGGAGGGGAGGGGAGGGGGGAGGGGGGAGGGGAGGGAGGGAGAGGGAGGGAGAGGGAGAGAGAGAGAGAGAGAGAGGGAGGGAGGGAGGGAGGGAGGAGAGAGAGAGAGGGAGGGGCGGGGCGGGGAGGGCGGGGCGGGGAGGGAGGGAGGGGGGGAGGGAGGGAGGGAGGAGGGAGGGAGGGGCGGGGCGGGGCGGGGAGGGAGGGAGGGAGGGAGGAGGGAGGGGCGGGGCGGGGGAGGGGGGGGCGGGGCGGGCGGGAGGGAGGGAGGGGCGGGGCGGCGGGGCGGGGCGGGAGAGAGAGAGAGAGAGAGAGAGGAGGAGGGAGGGGCGGGGCGGCGGGGCGGGGCGGGCGGCGGGGCGGGCGGCGGCGGGCGGGCGGGGCGGGCGGCGGGCGGGCGGGCGGCGGGGCGGGCGGGCGGGGGGGGGGGGGGGGGGGGGGGGCGGGCGGGCGGCGGGCGGCGGGGCGGGGCGGGCGAAAAAAAAAAAAAAAAAAAAAAAAAAAAAAAAAAAAAAAAAAAAAAAAAAAAAAAAAAAGAAGAAGAAGAAGAAGCCGCCACCGCCGTGGGACGAGCTGTTGATCCAGAGGTGTTTGCCAATCGCAAGCTGATCCGCCCCGCACTCAACCGCACCGATCATCCGCGCGCCGAAGGCGAGCGCCGGGAGCGGGCCGCGAGTTCCAACGGCAAGAAGACACCGCCGCCGGAACAGACCCACGCCGAGAATTTCTATTACCAGAAACAAATGCAGACGAAGACCCCGATGGTCCTGGTGCTGCAGGACGGCGAGGAAGTCCACGGGGTGATCGAGTGGTACGACAAGTACTGCCTGAAGATAAACCGCATGGGCTCGGCGAACCTGCTGATCTACAAGCCCAGCATCAAGTACATGTACAAGGAAAGCGAAGGCGGACAGCGGAAGTAGATCCGCTCTCACTTCACAGCTTCAAGGCCGCGCTTGCCCGCGACGCTTTGGGCACGATCTTTGCCCGCGTGAACTCCCGCCAATTGAGGACGATGTCCGCCAGCGGCACGGCGAAGATGACGCACATCCAAACGATGATTTCTGTTGCCACGAGGCTATTGTCAAGCCCGGTTAATCCTCCAATCACGCGCACCTCAACAAAGACCAGGGCGACCGCATAGCTGCGGGTCATCCATTGCCGGTGCTGCTGAATGTTGCCGCGCAGAATGAAGAACAGCGCGATCGCGGTGGTCGTCATCAGTAAAGCAGCGTCGGATGCTGCCGCCATGGTGAAAGAACGCGGTTGGTGCAGATGACGCTCTTGGAAGTACTGAATGTAGGTGCCGAGTGGAGCGAGAATCAGCGCGCCGGGGACGTAGATCCAGCCGATGACCTTATGCAGCTTGAGGTATCGCTGGCGCAGGCGGTCGGAGAACTGCAGCGGGCCGAGCAACAGGGCGCACGCTCCGGCAAGCCCGTGCGGCAGGAGCCACCATTTGAACGGCTGGTAGTGGTTCCATACGGGATCGGCTCGGTTAATGAGGAAGCTCTCGTTGTGATACAGCACATAGGCCATCATCAGACCGATGAAGGTCCACAACAGCGTTCGAGACCAGTTGCGAGAACTGCCTTGCAGCGCCCGGGTTGCAGTCGCCATCCAGACTCACCTCTGACTTGAAATTGCCGCAGTACTATACCGCAATTCCAGCGCAGTGTGTTGGACAACTGCCGCACGAACTGACGACCGCCAACTGCTTTTCACAGCTTTGGCAGCACGATGCCCTTCTGCGACTGATACTTGCCGCCGCGGTCCTTGTAGCTGATCTCGCAGATCTCGTCCGACTGGAAGAACAGGATCTGGCAGAGGCCTTCGTTGGCGTAAATGCGCGCCGGCAGCGGCGTGGTGTTGGAGATCTCGAGGGTGACGAAGCCCTCCCACTCCGGCTCGAAGGGCGTGACGTTGACGATGATGCCGCAGCGCGCGTAGGTGGACTTGCCGACGCAGATGGTCAGCACGTCGCGCGGAATCTTGAAGTACTCCACCGAGCGCGCCAGGGCGAAGGAGTTCGGCGGAACGATGCAGACGTCGGTCTCGAATGCTGACGAACGAGCGCTCGTCGAAGTTCTTGGGATCGACGATGGTGCTGTTGACGTTGGTGAAGATCTTGAATTCGTCGGCGACGCGCAGGTCGTAGCCGTAGGAAGAGAGCCCGAAGGAGATGACGCCTTCGCGGACCTGCTTCTCCGAGAAGGGATTGATCATATCGTGCTCGGTGGCCATTTTGCGGATCCAGCGGTCACTCTTGATGGACATGGGTCTCCTTGGCGGCTCAGCTGAAGTACAGGTTGGAACGAATACGTCATCTTACGGAATGCGGCTGTTGGTTGACAATGGGGCGAGGCTTCACTAGGATTCGCCCATCAGCTCGCAAGTCGCGGCTTGAACCGAGACTTACCGCGCTAAGGTCGAAGTCGGATAGAATCGACGTACCTGCGCTCGTGGGCGTCGCACGCGAGCGAACCTTGCGGAGCCACTTGTGATCAAACTGGATCTGATCAACGAAGTTGTCACCAAGACTGGCGTCACCAAAACCAAGGCCGAGATGGCGGTGGAAACCGTCTTCGAAAGCATGAAGAAGATCGCTGGCGCACGGCGACCGTATCGAGTTGCGCGGCTTCGGCGTCTTCACCGTCCGGCCGCGAAAGACCGGCATCGGGCGCAATCCGCGCACCGGCGCCGAAGTCAACATTCCTCCCGGCAAAGCGGTGCGCTTCAAGCCCGGGAAGGAATTGCAGTCAATCGAGTAGCGCAGTGGCCGGTGGCCACTGGCCAGTGGAAAACGGTAGAACTGCGCTGTACACTAGCCACTGACCACTAGTCACTGACCACTGCTTTCCATGTCTGAATCCAGGCCGCCAATCTCCTACACCTTTGAGGTCCTCGACTTATCCCCAGGTATTTGCTGCCGCACCCGCCCAGAGGCGGCCGTACTGGCTGCACCTGCTGCTGCTGGTGTTGACGCTTGCTCACGACGCTGGTCGTGGGCGCCCGCCTGGAAGACAACTTCGTCCATAATCTGCCCGCGTTCGACGCCGACAACATGCTGTTCCCCGTCTTCCATCCCGGATGGATCGTGCAGCAACCGGCGCGGCTGGCGATGGGCTTGCCATTTTCGATTACTTTGCTGGCGATACTGCTGGCGCATGAGTTCGGGCACTTCCTGCTGGCCGAGCGGTACGGCGTGTATGCAACCCTGCCGTACTTCATTCCGGCGCCGACCTTTATCGGAACGTTTGGCGCGGTGATCCGCATCAAGTCGCCGATCCGCTCGCGCAAAGCTCTGTTCGACATTGGTATCGCCGGCCCGATCGCCGGATTCCTGGTGGCTGTGCCGGTGTTGTTCTGGGGACTGGCACTCTCCAAGCCGATGCCGGCCAGCGCCGCCGACTCCGCGCTCCAGTTTGGCTATCCGCTGATCTTCACCGTCGTAAATCACATCCTGGCGCCATTCACCCAGCATGCAGCTCCGCTGGGCGCGCTATACCTTCATCCGATCGCAGTCGCTGCGTGGGTAGGCATGTTTGCCACCGCGCTGAATCTGCTGCCCGGCGGGCAACTGGATGGCGGCCACATCACCTACGCGGTTTCTCCTCGCGCGCACAAGTGGGTGACGCGTGCCTGTATCCTGGCGCTGCTTGTCGTGGGGAAGTTCTGGCCTGGCTGGTGGCTGTGGGCCGTGATTCTGGCGTTCACCGGCATGCGGCATCCCAACGTGCCCCCGTGGCCGGGCATTGGCACCTCTCGCCGCTGGCTCTCGATTTTGGCGGCAGTCATGCTGGCTCTCACCTTCGTACTCGCACCCGTTCAAGCGTGAATGGCCCAGCGGCCGCAAGAGCATACCAACGGAGGGGCCTCGACCGTAATGCGCGCGGGTTGAAACCTGCGGGCACGTGTGTCGTCCCTAAAGGGACTCGGATGATTGATTGCCGCTTTTTCAGCGCTTCAGTCTATGTAAACCGCGTCGCCGCTGCGCGGCTCAAGGAATTTTCCCACTTCACCCGGCGCTTACGCGCCGGGCTAGCTCATCCCGCCGCTGCGCGGCTGGATTTTCGAGCCGATCTGGAGCTGTCTTTCCCCCACAAATATAAATTCGAGTTCTCAACAGCGTCACCTACTCTCTCCTACTCTCGCCGGCAGCTCACCTCAGCCACAGCTATATCCAAAACCAACATTTGGGGTGCGACATGGAATCCAAGCAGTAGGAGAAAACATGAAGCATCGGCCTCTTCAACTGCTTTCAATTGCCGCGCTTGCCGTGACGTGGGTGGCTTGCGGCGCCGGGCATCCGACGATTACCCATCTAGCCATCTCGCCGGCAACAGCGAGCTCTGCGGTGAGCCCGCCATCCGATGTGGTGTTCACTGCGAATGCTACGTTTAGCAACAACACGAATCGTGAACTGACGGTTGCGGACGGCCTCACGTGGGCCAGTTCCAACACCAGCCTCGCGACCATCAACGACAACGGCAGCGCCACTTGCAAGGGCGTGGGCCAGGTAACGATTACTGGGACCGCACCGACGGAGCTGAACATCACCGTAAACAACGGGGTCGACAATACTTCGCCGAAGATCAATGGAACGGCGCAACTGACCTGCACGGCAACGTAGAAATCGCATCTTGCCGTTGAAGTTCGACGATACGCCCCGGACCGGCCAAGACAAGGCTGGACGGGGCATGTCATTGTTGGGCTTGACAATCGCCCTGGTTGTCGATACTTTGTGGGAACTCAGGTGGGGATCTGGCGCGCAGCGCCGATTCTACATACAACACACTTGCCAATGGGATCCGGCGATCCACTTCCGCTGGTTCTCGCCATGGGCCCGTCGTTTTCAATCTAATCGTGTCACGGAGCTACCAATGTCGAACCTTAGCAAACTGGCCGCCGCTGGGCTGATTGGCCCGAACGCCACCTTTACCGCCGCCGATCAAGCTGTCCTCGACAGCCTATCCGACGCTGAAGTCAACGCCCTGATCAGCATCAAGAACAAACTTCCCGCCGACTTCATGCAGCGTCACGCGCAGCAGCAGGGAGCCTCAGGGGCGCAGTTGACCCAGTCGACGCAATCCATTGGCATCGTTTTCTAAGCTGCGCTGGCGATTGGCAACCACTTGCCTGATTGTCGGGAGGTTACATGTCGAATATCGATACCTTGAAAGCTGCCGGGCTGATGACCGCGGGAGCTGCTCTAACCGCGACTGACACCGCCACCATCAATAGCCTGACAACGGATGAAGTCAACGCCTTGATCAGTGTCTACAACAAGGTGGGGCTCAATTTCCTGTCAAGGAATTGCGGCTCGAACGATCCGGCTGCCGGCGCCGCGCACGCCATCGGCATTGTTTTCTAGCGTTGGACGGCGTGCCGGTCGGCGACCTCGGAAGTGCGGGCTTTTGGCTATTAGCTGTCAGCTTGTTAAAACCTGCGGCTAAGAGGAAATAGCTCGCCCTTATTGTTCTACGATCAACTGTTCGACGATCACGCCGGGACTACGCCCGGCATTGTGCCATGAACCAGCTCAGCCATAGCCGCCGCTTGCGCGACAAGATCCGCCTCATGCGCGGCGAGATGGACGCCGTTGCGGAAACGCTGTGGACCCATCCTCGCCTGCGCGAGATCTATCCCGAATTTCTCTTTCGCAACCACTCGGTCATCCGCAGCAGCGTGCCGCTGATGAAGACGGCGGCCGATGAATGCGAGAAGCTGGTGGGGCGCGATCCCGTCGCCGAAGGTATGCTCGACTACTTCCGCCATCACATACCCGAAGAGACGGGGCACGACGACTGGGTGCTCGACGACCTCGAGCTCCTGGGCTTTCGCCGCGAAGAAGTGCTGAAGCGCATCCCGCCGCCCTCAGCGGCCGCTCTGGCGGGTGCGCAGTACTACTGGATACGGCACGTCCATCCGGTCGCCCTGCTGGGCTTCATCGCGGTGCTGGAGGGCACTCCGCCCGACGTTGCCTTCTTCGAGAGCACGGCGGACCGCATCGGCGTGCCGCGCAAGGCATTCAGCAACCTGTTGCTGCACGGAAAGCTCGATCCCCACCATCGCGACGATCTCAACGACGCTCTCGACGCCCTGCCGCTCACGGACGAACATCACGCCTTGATGGGCATCAGCGCCTTTCAAACCATCAGCCTGCTCACTCGCGTGGCCAGCGAAGCTGTACAATAAGTTTCCGAATAGTTCTTCTAATCGTTTGCACGCTGTTCTCCCGGGGCCATACGGATGATCGGCAGCACAATTTCCCACTATCGGGTCGTGGAACGCCTGGGACGCGGCGCGATGGGCCTGGTGTACAAAGCGCAGGACCTCCGGCTCGACCGTCCGGTTGCGATCAAACTCATCTCGCGCGAAATCGCCTCAACCCGGAGCAGCGCTACGCGCTTCGAGCGCGAAGCGCGCACCGCGTCGTTGCTCGATCACGCCAATATCTGCACCATCCACGAATTCGGCGAGACGCCGGAGGGCGATCTCTTCATCGTCATGGGTTTCTGCCCCGGCGAGAATCTGCGCACCCGACTGGAGCGCGGGCCCGCTGCCGCTGAAGGAGGCCGTCAACATCGCCGAGCAGGTGGCGCAAGGGACTGGCGAAGGCGCACAGCCTGGGCGTCATTCATCGCGACATCAAGCCCGCCAACATCATGCTGCTGCCCGATGGCGAGGTGAAGATCGTCGACTTCGGGCTGGCCAAGCTGCCTCGCGATGTGGGATTGACGCAACACCGGCGGCGTCGTCGGCACCGTGCCGTACATGTCGCCCGAGCAACTGCGCGGCGAGACCCTCGACCGGCGCACGGACCTCTGGTCCTGGGGCGTGACGCTTTACGAGATGCTGGCCGGCGACCGTCCCTTCGCAGGCGGAACACGAGGCCACGATCATGCGCGCCATCATGGACCTGGAACCGCCATCGCTCACGGCGCGCCGTCCCGACGTTCCTTTGGCGCTCGAGCAGCTCGTCCAGTCGACGCTCAAGAAAGATCCGGCACAGCGTCCCGACAATGCCAACGAACTCATCGAGGCTCTGCGCTCGCTTGCGGTGCGAAGCGGGACTGTGCCGGTCTTTCCGGTGGCGCCGCGGCCACATGCCTCGGTCGCGGTGTTGCCCTTCCTCAACCTCGGCGCCGGACGACGACAGCGAATATTTCAGCGACGGGCTGACCGAGGAACTGATTCACGCGCTCGTCGCGCCTTCCCGGATTGCAAGTGGTTTCGCGCACCTCGGCCTTCGAGTTCAAGGGCAAGGCGCAGAACGTGCGCAACATCGGCGAGCAGCTCAAAGTGTCGGCGGTGGTCGAGGGCAGTGTGCGCCGGCTCGGCGACCGGATCCGGGTCAGCACGCAGCTGGTGAATGTCAGCGACGGTTTCTGCCTGTGGTCGCAACGCTTCGACTGCAAGATGACCGACATCTTCGACGTGCAGGAGCAGATTGCGCAGTCCATTGCCGAGCTGCTGAAGGTGGAGCTGGATTCGAAGATCGGCAGCAGCGGGCTGGTCAAGCGCTACACCGAGAACTTCGAAGCCTACGATCTCTACCTGCGCGGACGCTTCCAGTGGAACAAACGCAGCGGCGAAGGCTTCCAGAAGGCGCTGGAGTACTACGAGCCGCGCTGAAGCTCGATCCGAATTACGCGCCGGCCTACGCCGGCATCGCCGACTACCATGTCTCGGTCGCGTCGTGGGGACTGGAGCCGCCCACAGAAGCCTGGCCGAAAGCCAAAGACGCGGCCAAGAAGGCGATTGCAAGGCAGACAGTAGTCTCGGCCGAAGCGCATGCCTCGATGGGCATGATCCGCATGTGGTACGACTGGGACTGGAAGGAAGCGGAACGCGAGTTTCTGCAAGCGCTGGAGCTCAAGCCTGGCCTGCTCGATCTCGCACGTGAACTACAACCTGCTGCTGGTGCAGACCGGCCGGTTCGATGAGGCCGAGGAGCAAATCCGGCTGGCGCTGGCCAGCGATCCGCTTTCCGTTCCCGCCAACGTTTACCTGGCGGGCGTCTATCACTATCGCCGCGATTACGACCGCTCCATTGCGCCAGGTCCAGCCGCGCGCTCGAGCTCGACCCCAACGACATCGAAGCGCACATCGTGGTGGCTCTGAACCTGGAGCAGAAGAGCGAATACGAGCAGGCCATCGCCGAGCTGCAGAAAGCCTACGAACTTGCCGGGCAGAATCCGCTGATGCTCGGGCCGCTGGGATCGTGCTACGGCGGAGCCGGCAGACAAGAGAACGAGCGCTGGCGTTGCTGGAACACTTGAATGCAGCAGCGAAGCAAATGTATGTCGCGCCCATGTCGTGGGTCATGCTGTATCTGGGAATGGGCGACACAGAGCTTGCGTTCGAGTGGCTGGAGAAAGCCGCCGAAGCTGCGCGATGTCCTGCTGTGCTACCTGAAGGTGGGACCGATCTACGACTCCGATCCGCGATGATCCGCGTTATGCCGACCTGCTGCACCGCATCTGCACCTGGGCAGTGAAGATGACTCGATCTCAGCAACTGCGACGGTGACCGAGCATGCCGCGAAGGCCGCGCGGATCCATGGCCGGCAGGACAACGACTGACCCTGAGCGAATCTACTGCCCGGCGCTTGCGGCCGCATTCGACGGAATCACCGGAATATCGAAATACATCAGCTCGCTTCCGCTCGCGTCGCGTATGCCGGTGAGGTAGACGTGCGGCCCTGTCCACTCGGCTGCTTACATTCTGTATATCGAAGAACAGGAAGCCCGACTTCGTGGTGTGCGGCTCCACCGCTTCGGCGGCGAAGATTGCGCTGGTGATCTCCTGGTACTGCTTCTGCGCCTTCTTGTTCTTGTTCTTGCCGGTACGCGGAATCGGGCCGACGCGATCGGACTTGAGGTGCTGCTTCGCCGAGGTGCGCCACGCGGCGAAAGACGTCATCGGTGTTCAGCGCTCGACAACCTGGCGCGGCGCGTGGTCACCAGCTCCGCCCGCAGCTTGTTTATCGTGATCGGGTAGTCGCCGTCATTGCGTAATCACCAGCAGCACCGGCAGGATGCCCTCCTGCACGTAGGGCGTAATGAAGATGTCGCTCTTCGGGGCGCGACGTTGTATAGCTCAATGGCCGCCGTAATCTTGTCGTTCGGATGGGCATCCTTGCACGGATAGGTATTGGCGTTCTCCGGATGCGGAGCAACGAATTCCTTGCCCGCCCAGAGCGTCACTGCGCTGAAAGCTACCGCCAGAATTGCGGCGAGCGTGGCGAGAGTACGTCGAGAGAGCATACCGGGATTATCCGCTTTCCGGGCGGCATTGCTCAACCCGCGCCAAAGTACGCAAGCTGAAATTACCGGCTGAGTCTGGCGCCATGTCCTTGACTCCGGCGAGGCAATGCACATAACCTCGCATCTTTGCTGTGAAAGGAAGTTCAACTTGATGAGTCTGCTGCAATCGTGCGATGAAGGGCCGGCCACCGTCGATATTGGCGCGACGGTCCACGACGCAATCCGAATGATGATCGACAAAACCGTGGGCGCGGTAGCGGTGATCGACAGTCAGGGGGTTGTTGCCGGCATGTTCACCGAGCGCGACGTCCTGGCGAAGTTTGCCCTGAGCGGACGCGATGCGAAGGCGACGCCGGTGCGCGAACTGATGAGCCCGATGGTCGAGATGGCGACCGAGGAGACCAGTCCCAGCGAGGCGCTCGCCGTGATGCTGGAGCGGCACTACCGTCACATGCCGATCGTGGACGACCATGGCAAGCTGCTCGGAATTTGTTCGATCCGCAACATTCTGGAGGCGCGGATCGACGACCTGATGGAGCAACTCGGCCATGGGCGGCCGGCGTAGCCGGAAAGTTCCAGCAACTGCGCGCATCAGGAACTGTTTTCGTTTGCTAATCTGGTGAGATGCTGCGATTAGCCGTTGCCGTTCTTCTTGCGTTGTTGGTCACGGAACCCCTCTCAGCAGGCACTCAGCACAAGTCCCGGGCTCGGAGCGGCCCGCCTACAGCTCCCGGCACCACTACGCTAACGTCGTTCGACACAAACCACACGGTCATCGGCTGGCTAGAGATCGTGCCGTTTGAAAGCAAGATCTACCACTCGCAGTGCACTTTGCGCGTGCTGGTTCCCGCCAACTACTTGTCTCCTCACAATGCCCATCGGAGCTATCCGGTGCTCTACATGCTTGGCGGCGCAAACCTGTTCGACCAAGCCAGCGCCGGTGGCGGCGAGTGGCACACCGACGAGACGGTGGAACACCTGGTCGGCAGCTTTCACATTCTTCCTATGTTCGTGATTGGAATCGAGAGCCCCGCGGATGAGAAGAACGTCAGCGACAAGGAGTACGTGCGCTTTGTCATGACGGAAGCGATACCATTTGTCGAGAAGTGGTACCGCATCTCGCGCGGAACAGCCAACACCGGGATCGGTGGAGGCGGGGCACAAGCTGATCTGGCGCTGTACACCGCGCTTGAACACCCCAGCAGCTTCGGACACGTGCTGCTCGACAGTCCTCCGATGGGAGACAGCTCCGCCCTCAGGGAGATGGAGAAAGCGAAAGTGCTGCCGCGCAAGATCTACATCGGATTCAGCGGCACCGAAGGCGCGGCGGAAAAAGATGTGCAGGAATTGGAACGCGTTCTTCGCAAGAAGGGAATGACCGCCGCGCGCCTCAAGATCGATATCGAGCAGGGCGGGCGAAACGACGTTGCCGCATGGTCCAGCCGCCTTCCCGATGCGCTGCTGTTCCTGTACGGCAAGTAAAAAGTGCCGGTCTCACATCCTGTCAGTACGGCGAAAAGCCCAGCGTCTTGTCGTCGCTCTGCACCCAGATGTGCGCCTTGTCGGCAACGCGGTTGTTCACCGTGACCACCACCACCACGCCGCTGGCGGTGGCAAAGGGCGTACCACTGTAGCCGTGGGGCACGGCCACTCCGTCAATGTCGTGACTCTTGATGATGCCCCATTCGCCGCTGGGGCCCCAATCTTTCAGGAAATCGTTGTAGGAATACCGCGAATACTGATCAGCATGCTGCTTCCAATTGGGATCGTGCATCCAGATGCCGTACGCCTGCTCGTAATTCTGCTGCTGTAGCGCGTCGAAGAACGTGTTGACGATGTGCTTTTGCGGCGAGAAGCGGAAAACCCACCACAAAATTGCGGCGACGACGATCACCCCCACGATGAGCAGAATGATGTTTCTTTTTCTGCGGTCGCCTGAGGGATCGTATGGCTGGGCTTCGAACAGGGTCATGCGAATACAGTGTACTAGCTCCGCGGCTGATCCGAATCAGGCGGACTCACGCGCAGAACTGGCATGCCCTTCGCAAGCCAAGGAAATGCTGCGCGTGGTTATTCTGCCCGGTTAAGCGCCTGCAGGCGTTCACCGGCGAGCTGCGCAACCCCGCTGGCCGGGGATTCTTTCTGCATCTGCTCGTAGATGTGGCGCGCGTCGTCGGGCCGCGTCATGGATTCGTACAGAGAGGCCAAGGCAAACTGCGCCGTCGTCTTGCCCACCGAGTTCGTGGGGTGATCGATCAGATTCTTATAAAGGTCGATGGCGTCGATGTTGCGGCTGGTGTCGTGGCAAATGCCGGCCAGTGCCATCTTCGCCAGGCTGGCGAACTGCGGATAGCGGCTGGCTGCTACTTCTTTTAAGTTCGTCTCGGCGGCGGCGTTGTTGCCCAGGTCACGATAGGTCACGCCCGCGAAATAGCGCGCAATCTGCGAACTTTGGGTGAACTTGTACTTATTGGCGATGCGGTCGAATTCAGCATTGGCCGCCTTGTCGCGCTCCTCCGTCGAACCATAACTCGGCACCCCGGGGGTGGCGGGCGTCCCCTCCGGACGGATGGGGGACTGATAGATCTGCAGGGCCTGGGCGAGCACCGTCTTGGCCTGTTGATCGCGGTAGCTGATGTAGGCCCATCCTCCGCCGATCACGGCGGCGATAACGGCGAGGACAATGCCGACAGCAATGACCCTGGAGCGGTTATCCATCGCCCACGAAATGGTCTCGGCGGTGGAGGTTGTAAAGGCGTCTTGTTTAAGCTGGTGTCGAGCGTAACTGCGCACGGATGGTCCTTGTCTGAATTGCCACTCTGGCGGGAAAAGTCCAGTGTATCAGCGTGTCAAAGCGAGGGTCAAACGCGGATGACTTGCCGCAAACGCTACCAAGGCGGCTTTCTTCTAGCGGCCCGCCGCACCTACTCGTAACGCAGGCTCTCGATGGGTTCGAACTTTGCAGCCCGCGCTGCCGGAGCCGTGCCAAACAGCACGCCTACCAGGTTGAAACCACAATCGCGATGATCACCGACCAGCCTGAGATCGGCACCCGGTAGTTGGTGATGAACCGTACCGAGAACGGAAGCGCCAGTCCGACGATGATGCCGACGATGCCGCCGGACAGCGAAATCAGAACCGCTTCCGTCAGGAACTGCGCGCGGATCTCGACCTTGGTGGCGCCCACCGCTTTGCGCACGCCGATCTCGCGGGTGCGCGCATTCACCGTGGCCAGCATGATGTTCATGATCCCGACGCCGCTGACGATGAGCGTCAGCACCGAGATCAGCAGCAGCACCGTGCGTGAGCGTGTTGGCGGTTTTCGAGGCGACACTGAGGAGCTGGGTCAGGTTGTCCACGCGATAGACCGACTCGGGACGATGCCGCGATTGCAGCACCTCGCGAATCTGCTTGGTGGCCCGCGGCACCTCGTTCGAGTCCGACACCGAGAAGAACAACTGCTTCACGCTGGTCGCTGTTGGTGAAGTATCGCGCCACGGTGTAGGGCACCAGGATGGTGTCTTCGGAAATCTCGCTCTGCCCGAAGGTATCGACGCGCTCGCGGAAGGTGCCGATCAACGGTGAACGGCAGTCCGCTCAGCTTGATGTCCTTGCCGATGGCGTCATCCTCCGATCCATACAAGAGTGCCCGCCAGCTTCTGCGTGATCACGGCGACCTTGTCGCGCGCCTGGATGTCGTTGTCGTCGAAGAAGCGGCCGGTCGGCACCTCGAGGTTGCGCACGTAGAAGTATTGCCACGACACGCCGAGCCCGAGGATGTCGCGCTCCTTGCCGCCGGGGACGCTGATGCGATCGTGAAAGTCGATCAGGGGAGAAGCGTTGCTGATGCCGGGCACCTGCTGGCGCACCGCGTTCAGATCGTCGAGCGTGAGGAAGTCGCTGGAGTTGTCGCCGCCGTAAATGCCGCCGCCAGCGTACTCGGCCACCATCATGTTGGAGCCGATGTTCTGGATCTGCTGCAGCAGGTACTGCTTGCCGGTGAGGCCGATGGTCACCACCAGAATGAGCGAGGCCGTGCCGATGACCATGCCGAGCGAGGTCAGGATGAACCTGACCTTGCTGATCCGGAACGTCTCGATCGCGACGCTCAGGGTCTCGCCGAACAACATCTTGGGATAGCGTCGCCGGCGACGGCTGCCGTTAATTACCATGCTTAGCCTTTAGAGTACTGCTCCGCACACCGCGGTTCAATGAGTGGGAGATGGGGTCAGTGGATGTGGGCGTCGTATCCGCGCGCGCGGAGTTGCTGGAGCAAGGTCTCCACCGCCGCCGAGAGCGGGCCATCGACGGCGCATCCGCTGGCGCACTCGTGACCGCCGCCGCCGAACGATTCGGCGACTGCCGCCACGTTCACCGATCCCTTGCTGCGCAGGCTCACGCGGAAGCGGCCGTCGGCTTCCTCGCGGAAGAACAGCGCCACTTCGATGCCCTCGATGGCAAGCGCGTAGTTGACCAGGCCTTCGCAGTCCTCTTCGCTGGCCTCGCAATGTTCCATGGTGGCGCGGTCCACGTGCATCCAGGCCAGGCTGCCGTCGCGATGCAGGCCGCTCAGCGCCGCACCCAGCAGCCGCATCTTCGAAAGCTGGGTGGAGAAATACACGTTGTGCGCAATCTTCACCGGATCGGCGCCGCAGCGCACCAGTTCCTGCGCCAGCGCGAAGGTGCGCTCGCGTGGTGCCGGGGAAGCAGAACGAACCCGTGTCGGTCAGAACCGCCGTGTACAGGCAGGTTGCGACTTCAGGCGAAATCTTCACTCCGGCCTCGCGCGCCAGGCGGAAGATCATTTCGGCAGTGGCGCAGGCATCGGGATCAATCCAGTTCACGTCGGCGAAGGGACGCGCCGTGGCGTGGTGGTCGATGTTGATGAGGTAGTGCTGCTCCAGGCCGGTGAGCCGGGTGCGGGCTACGCCATCGCACTCCAGGATGATGGCGGCCTCGGCGTCGGGCGCCTGCTCGGTGTCGCGCAGCACCGTGTCGGCAAAGGGCAGAGGGCCGTAGATGCCGGGAACACCGTCGCTCAGGACCACGCTCGCCTGCTTGCCCATGCTGCGCAGAATCTGGCAGCAGGCCAGCGCCGAGCCGACGGCATCGCCGTCGGGCCGCGCATGCGAGGTCAGAATAAACGTCTGTCTTCTCCCGATCTGATTCAGTACTTCGTCCAGCATGGCCGTTAGAGCTAACCTGTTATTCAGCACGTCTGCGTGCTACTTTCTGCGTTTCTCGATTCGCTTCAGCAATTCCTCAATCCGGCTGCCATACTGTCGGGGCTGGTCCAGCACAAAAAAGATTTCCGGAGCGTGCCGCAGGCCCAGACCGGCTGGTCAACGCATGGCGAATATAGCCGCGCGCCGCGTTCAGCCCTTCCAGGCTCTTCTGCGCCTCCTCCTCGCTACCGGTGATGTCGACGAAGACTCGCGCGCTCCTGCCGTCGGGCGCCATATGCACTTCGTTCACGGTCACCAGTCCGATGCGCGGATCGTCGAGTTCGCCCTCGACCAGCGTGGTGATCTCTTCGCGCAGGGCTTCCTGCGGCGGTCGCGATGATATTTCTGTCCCCGGTTCTCCATCTCTCCTACTGCCAGGCAAAAAGGTGAACGTTAGAGAATACGCCTGTCGGTCAAACTCGCGGTGATAACCATCACGGTTCCCCGGTTAATTCGTCCGCCGAATTCCGCTTCGCTGAGGAAGTCCAGAAACGAGTCGGTCACTTCGCCGCCGCTGTTGTTGGCCACCCGGACGGCATGGCGCTCGACGTTGCGCATCAGGCCGTCGAGATAATCGCGGGAGGCCGAGATGCTGACCACCCCCAGGGTGGCGCGCTGCCAGGCATCGCTGGGGTCGATCTCGGCGACGGCGACGTTGAAGTGGGTGCGCAGGCCGTCTTTCACGCTGCGCACCACCTGCCGCTTGTCTTTCAGCGAGTGTGCGCCTTCGATGCGGATCTCCAGCGTGAGATACGCGATCATGCGTCCCTGTTGCACAACGTCCCGGAAACTGGGTCCCTCGGCGGAGGATTCAGTTCCGGGACAGATCGTTGTGATCTCTCTGGGCTGCACGGTCGAGGAGTGATCGATCGCTCCGCGGCTACTGACAACCGTACAACTGACAATCCGACAACTGCTTTAGGCGAACGCTTCGGCCGCCACCGCTCGGTGACGAATGCCTCGATCACATCGCCTACCTTGATGTCGCCGTAGTTCGCGATCCCGATGCCGCACTCCATGCCGTTGCGCACTTCGCTGGCATCGTCCTTGAAGCGCCGCAGCGAGCCGATCTTGCCCTTGAAGACGACCACGTTGTCGCGCAGCAGGCGAACTTCCGAATCGCGCTTGATCACGCCATCCTGACCACGTGGCAACCGGCAATGGTGCCGACCTTGGGAATGCGGAAGATGTCGCGCACTTCGGCGCGGCCCAGGTAGGTTTCCTTGATGATCGGCTCGAGCAAGCCGGTCATGGCCTGCTTCATCTCGTCCTGCAACTCGTAAATGATCGAGTGCAGGCGGATGTCGACCTTCTCCTGCTCCGCCAGTTCCTGCGCCTTGCGCTCCGGCCGCACGTTGAAGCCGATGATGATGGCGTTCGAAGCCGACGCCAGCAGCACGTCGCTCTCGGTGATCGCGCCCACGCCGGTGTGCATGATGTTGATCTTCACCTTCTCGTTCGACAGCTTGGTCAGCAGGTCGGTCAGCACTTCGACCGAACCGCCGCACGTCGCCCTTGAGGATGATCGGCAGATCCTTCTGGCCGGCGGTCTTCAATCTGCTCCGCCAGGCCTTCGAGCGAAACGCGCGAGCTCTTGGCCAGCTGCGCTTCGCGCGCCTTCCTTCGCGGTACTCCGAGATGCCGCGGGCCTTCTCGCGATCGGCGACGGCGACCAGTTGATCGCCGGCCTGCGGCAATCCTTCGAGACCGAGAACTTCGACCGGAGTCGACGGAGCCGCCGCCTCCAGCGCGACGCCGCGATCGTTGAACATGGCGCGCACTTTGCCGAAGATGTTGCCGACGACGAAGTTGTCGCCGGCGTGCAGCGTTCCGTTCTGCACCAGCACGGTCGCCACCGGACCGCGTCCGCGATCGAGCTTGGCTTCCAGCACCGTGCCGCTCGCCGGACGATCGGGCACGGCCTTCAGGTCCTGCAGGTCGGCGACCAGGCAGATCATTTCCATCAGCAGATTGAGATTGGTCTTCTGCTTCGCCGAGACGTCGACGAACACCGTGCTGCCGCCCCAGTCTTCCGGCATCAGGCCGCGATCGGCCAGCTGCTTCTTCACGCGCTCGGGCATGGCGTCGGGCTTGTCGATCTTGTTGACCGCCACGATGATCGGCACGTTCGCCGCCTTGGCGTGATCGATGGCTTCCAGCGTCTGCGGCATCACGCCGTCGTCGGCGGCAACCACCAGCACGACGATGTCGGTGACCTTCGATCCGCGGGCACGCATGCGGGTGAACGCTTCGTGACCCGGCGTATCGAGGAAGACGATCTCGCGCCCGAAGGCCGGCGAGTTCGTGTCGGTGATCGACACCTTGTAGGCGCCGATGTGCTGCGTGATGCCGCCGGCTTCGCCTTCGGCGACGTTGGTCGAGCGAATGGCGTCGAGCAGGCTGGTCTTGCCGTGATCGACGTGGCCCATGATGGTGACCACCGGCGGACGCGTGCACCGCCAGTGCGCCGCCGTCTTCGCCAGCGCCTTCGGCCGGACGCTTCGTCCTTCGCCAACTGCTCTTCGAAGGTGATGACGTCGGTGCTCGGCGCCGAAGTGGCGCGCCATCTCGGTGGCCAGCTCGGCGTCGAGCGTCTGGTTGACGGTGGCGAAGACGCCGCGCGCCAGCAGGCGGGCGATCAGGTCCTTGGCGCGAATGTCCAGCTTCTCGGCCAGGTCCTTCACGCTGATGCCTTCGGGAATGGTGATGGCTGCGCGTGATCGGCAGCGGCTCGCTCGAAAGCGACAAGCCGCGGCGGCGGAACAAAGCCCTTCATCGGGCCTTCCTTCACGCCACGCGGAACATAGCGCTGTCCCGGACGCGCCGGACGTCCCATGGGACGCTGCCCGGTCGGCGGCGGAGGAGCGCCCACGCCCCGGCACCGGCGCCAAATGGCGGACGCGATGCCCGGAGGTCCGGAGCGCGTGGGATGCGGACCACGACGCTCGCCGGGACGCATCGGCGGACGACGGTCCTGGCGCGCACCGGCCGCGGGCCTGGCCTGCCCGGCATCGCGGACGCGGCCGCTGGAAGATCGGCTTGCCACGCTCCGGCATTCCGCCGCGCGAGGCGGCGGTGGCGGCTGCGCCGGACGACGGCGGCGGCGCCGGGTAAACCGGACGAGGTCCAGTCTGCGGCACGATCAATCGCCGTGGCGGCGGTGGCCGTTGGCTGCGGCGGTGCGGCTGCCGGCGGCGCAGCTGCCGGGACGCGGCGTCGCCTGCGCCGGCGCACGGCTGGTACCGGGCGCGCGGTTGGCGCCTGCAGCTGCGGGCAGTCGGCGCTGTTGGAGCTTCGACGTGCACGGCGCTGCAACTTGCGATGTCTCGGCTGCGGAACTTCGGGAGCTGCTCCGTCACCGGCTGATCGGCACGGCTGTCTTGGTTCTTCAACCGGCGTCGACGGCTTCGCGCAGCTGCGGGCTGCGTGAGCAGCGGCGGCGCCGGCGGCTTCGGAGGAATGACGATCGCGGCCGGTGGACGTGCCACCGACTGCGGCGTGATGAAGCGCGGCGCGGGCTTCGGCGCTCGACCGGAGCCGCGGCGCTGCGGCAGCTGCGCGGCTGGCACGCTGCGGAGGCGCGCGGCACTGCCGACGGAGGAGCGACGGTCTGACGCGGCGGAGCGGCGCAGGCGCGGGCGTGGCGGCGACGCGAGCGACTGCGGCTGGGCGGCCTTTTGCGTGATCGCCTTCAGCACGTCGCCGGGCTTGGAGATGTGCGACAGGTCGATCTTGGGCTTGAACTCGTCCGCCGGCGCGCGCGAGCTGCGCGACTGCGGAGCTACGGCTGCCGGGCTCGCCGTGCTCAGCGTAGTACTTCTTAACGCGCTCCGCTTCATCCACTTCGATGGAGCTGGAGTGCGTCTTCTTTTCCGTGACGCCGACCTTGATCAGAATGTCGAGAATCACTTTGCTCTTTACCTCGAGTTCTCTCGCCAGGTCGTTAATTCGAATCTTTTGCTGCATTCCGCCCTGTTTCCTCCGTTTTGTCCCGTCCGCTTACGCGTTCATAGCATCCTCACGCTGTAGTATTCGGTTCGCGGTTGGACCGATTCCTGCGCGCACGTGCATCCGTTGGCTGCAACGGCACCGCGAACTCGAATGCTTACACGCTGCTCGCCGGGCAATTCTTCGTCCGGCACGTTCTCGCCTTCGACAACTCGGCCGCTCGTGGGTGATGACTTCGCCTCATCGGCCGGCGGAGCGTTCTCCACGCCGTCGACCACTTCGGCTTCGAAGTACTGGCCTTCGTCGACCAGCTCTTCCACCGACTCCGACGGAGGCTTCGGCCTCGTCCGACAAGCCTTCGACGTCGCCCGATCTGCGCCTGCCTGCAGCCGACACCTCGCCGTCGCTCTGCCGCAGCTAGCTCGCCTTCGCAGCTTCTCGCTTCTTCGGCCAGCGCGACTTCGTCCTGCGGTCGCCGGCTTCTTCGTCTCGGAGCGTCGCTGTCATCCTGCCTGCTTCGGCAGCCGCTGCTTCCGTCGGCGGCAACTTCGCAGCCTCGGCCTCTTCAGCCTGCGCTTCTGCCGGAGCTTCCGCCGCATCCAGGCTGGAGAAGTAATTGTTGACCGCGATACTGATCTTCTCCACCGTCTTCGGTCCGATGCCGGGAACCTCTTCCAGCTGCTCCGGCGTCATGTCGGCCACCTGCTTCGACCGTCGTGATGCCGGCGGCAACCAGCTTCTCGACGATGCCTGGCTCCAGATCGGGCACGCTGCTCCAGCGGCGTGGTCGGCTGGCCCATCAGCCTGCGACATCTGCTCCTCGACTTCCTGGCGCTTCTCTTCCTCGCTCTTGATGTCGATCTTCCAGCCCAGCAGCTTGGCGGCCAGGCGAACGTTCTGCCCCTTCTTGCCGATGGCGAGCGAGAGCTGGCTGTCGTCGACGATCACTTCCAGGTGCTTGTCCTGGCCTTCGAGCACGGTCACGCGGCTCACCTTGGCCGGCTGCAACGCCTTCTCGGCGAAGGTGACGGGATCTTCGTGATACTCGATGATGTCGATCTTCTCGCCGCGCAACTCGCGAATGATCGACTGCACGCGCATGCCCTTCATGCCGACGCAGGCGCCCACCGGATCGACGTCCTTGTCCTTCGACATGACCGCGATCTTGGTGCGCTCGCCGGCTTCGCGCGCAATGGCGCGGATGACCACCGTGTTGTCGTAAATCTCCGGCACTTCCGTCTGGAACAGGTGCGACACCAGCTCCGGCACCGCGCGCGAAACCACGACCTGCGGTCCCTTCGACGCTTTCTCCACGCGGACAATCACCACCCGCACGCGCTCGCCGGGAGCGAACGACTCCAGCCGCGACTGCTCCTTCTTGCGGCATGCGGCGCCTCGGCCTTGCCGAGATCGACGATCACGTCCTGGCCTTCGATGCGCTTGACGGTGGCGTTGATGACCTCGCCGACGCGCCCGATGTACTCGTTGTAAACCGTGTCGCGCTCGGCCTCGCGCACCTTCTGGAAGATGACCTGCTTGGCCAGTTGCGCGGCGATGCGGCCCAGAACGTCGGTCGGCTTGTAGGTGCGCAGCTCGCCGCCGACCTCGGCCGCGGGATCGATGCGCCGGGCGTCGTCGAGCGTGATCTGCGCGTTGCGGATCTTCGACCAGCTCCGGAGTTCTCGACGATGGTCTGCACCGCATAGGCGCGGATCTGGCCGGTTTCCTTGTCCAGTTCGGCGCGCAGAGTTCTCCTGCGTCTTGTAGTACTTTCGGGTGGCGACGACAATGGCATCTTCCACCGCGCTGACCACGATCTCCGGATTGATGCCCTTCTCCCGGCTCAGAGCGTCGATTACGTTGTACAGTTCACTTGCCATAAATCACCTGCCACCTTAACTTCTGTTTGAGGAACTGCGCCGTGCCGCCACTCATTCCCAATTGTCGTCGTGCCGAGTGCGTTCAGGCGATCGACCACACCTAAAACTCCGGAACCAGGTTGGCCTTCTCGACGTTGCCCAACTCGATCTCGACTTCGCGTTCCCGCCTCGACCGCCTCGTGCTTCTTGCTCTTCTTCGGCGGCGTCAGCTCCAGCTCAAGCCGGCCGTCCTGAAACGACTTCAGTCGTCCTTCGAAATGCCGATTGCCGTTCACCGGATCGCGCGTCATCAGCTTCACCAGGCTGCCGGTGAAGCGCTCGAAATCGCCGGCCTTCGACAGCTTGCGATCCAGCCCCGGCGACGAAACTTCCAGCGTGTACGTGCCGCCCGGAACCGCATCTTCCACGTCGAAAATCGTTCCCACTTCGCGGCTGAAGTTCGAGCAATCGTCGTGCGTCACTCCACCCGGCTTGTCGATGAAGATGCGCAACATGCGGGCCTTGCCGCCGCCGCGCAGCTCCACATCCACCACTTCCAGGCCGCTCGACTGCAGCCACCCGCTCGGCAATCTCGCGAATCTTGTCGATACCGCTGCCATTCGTTCCTAAACGCAGCTGCTCCAAAGTTCCTGCTGCGGCGTCCAGCCACTCGGCTTTAACCGCCCCCGGCGACCAAGCGCAAAGCGCCCGTCAGGCTCTCGTAACCACCTGGACTCGCCACTACCAGCGAATTGCGGGTGGAAATAAAAAGTGGGCTATCGCCCACCGATGTGCTTCGCCGATTCTGCTCGGGGGCTCGCTGCCCGCCGGACCCGGTGGCGGAACCACAAAACACAACAGTACCTTACCGAATATACGCTGAATAAGCCGAAAACTCAACCGCAGATATAGGGCCAATGGCGTCGTTTTAGGCCTGCTTCCACTTACAAATTCGCGCTGCTGCTAACATCGAAACTGTGAGCGCTTCTACCCCCGTCCGCGTCCGCTTTGCTCCCTCCCCTACCGGCCATTTGCACGTCGGCAACGCCCGTACGGCGCTCTTTAACTGGCTTTTTGCCCGGCAGAGCGGCGGGGTGATGGCGCTGCGCATTGAAGATACCGACGTCGAGCGCAGCGAAACCCGTTTTGAAGGCCAGCTCCTTCAGGATCTCAAATGGATGGGCATCGATTGGGACGAGGGGCCCGACGTCGGCGGCCCGTACGCTCCCTACCGCCAGAGCGATCGCCTGGAGCTCTATCGCGAGCACGCCGAGCGGCTGTTGAGCGAAGGTAAGGCCTATCTGTGCTTCTGCACTGCCGAGGAGTTGGAGCGCGAGCGGGAAGAAAAGCTGAGGAACCAGCAGCCGCCCATCTATTCGGGCAAGTGTCGCGCCGTGGATCCTGCCGAGTCGCAACGTCGCCGCGCAGGCGGTGAATCGGCGGCCATCCGGCTGCGCATCCCCGAGCACCCCATCCGCTTTCATGACATCGTGCATGGGATGGTGGAGTTCTCCAACGAGGTCGTAAGCGACCCCATCATCCTTCGCTCGACCGGCATTCCCGTCTACAACTACGTCGTGGTGGTCGACGACGCGCTGATGAATATCACGCACGTCATCCGCGGCGACGATCATCTGTCCAACACGCCGAAGCAGGTGGCCCTCTACGAGGCGCTGGGCTGGCCCGTACCCGAGTTCGCTCACCTTTCCACCATCCTGGGCAGCGATCGCGAGCGGCTTTCCAAGCGTCATGGCGCAACCTCCATCGCGAATTTCCGCGACATGGGCGTGCTGCCCGAAGCCCTGATGAACTACCTCGCCCTGCTGGGCTGGGCCCCCACCGGCGGCAATCGCGAGATCTTTTCCCCGGAAGAGTTGCAGCGCGAGTTTTCGCTCGACCGCGTCACACCGTCGCCGGCCGTCTTCGACATGGAGAAGCTGTACTGGCTGAACCGCCACTACATCAAGCAGAGCCCGCCGGAGCGAATCGAGGAGCTGGCGGCCCCATTCTTTGTGCGGGCGGGGATGCTGCCGGAACAATTGGACGAGCGCACGCGCGCCTGGTTCGGCAAAATCGTCGCCATGCTCGCGCCGTCCGTCGATAAGCTCGATCAGTTGCCGGAGCGCGCAGAGCTGATCTTTCGCTACGACGCCAGCCAAGGCGCTAATTCTCCCGAAAATGCGGAAGTGCTCGCAGCACCGAAGAGTGCGGATGTACTGCGCGCCTTCGCCGACCAGCTTAGTCGAGACGACTCGCTGCTAACGCCCGAGCGCTTCAAGGCGATCATGAACGAGGTGAAAGCAGCGAGCGGCGCCAAGGGCAAGGAGCTATTCCATCCGGTGCGAATCGCGCTGACCGGGTCGCACTCGGGACCCGAGTTCGACAAACTGGTTCCCATCCTTGAGGAAGGATCGAAGCTCGACCTGCCGCGCCACGTGATGAGCGTCCGAGAGCGCTTGCAGGCCTTCCGGACTTTTACCGGGTTGCGAGCCGCGTAGCCGGGCCTTTCTTTCGGAGTAAAATCATCGCAGATGGCAGACCTGTTCACACCCGCGCGACAGCAGACGCAAACGCGCAAATGGACTCCGTTCGTCATCGGGGCCGCGGCTGTGCTGGTTGTCGTGGGCGCCATCGTCTTTTTCACCAGGCACGGTGGCACAACGGCCGCACCGGTGGATCCGTACGTCGCCAAGCTGCAAATCTCCAATCCCAAGGTAAGCGCGGCGGAGAACTATGTCGGTGGAACGGTCACGTACCTCGACGCGACCATCACCAACACGGGCGAGAAGGCGCTGGTTGGGGCGGACATAAATCTGGTGTTCCAGAACACCCTGGGTGAGGTGGTTCAGAAAGAGACGCTGCCGCTTCATCTGCTGGTGGACAATCAACTGGGCGGCTACCCCGATCTGGTCGAGATGAGTCGCGCGCCCATCGGCCCTGGCCAAAGCAAGACCGTCCGCATGACCCTGGACCATGTCTCGGCCGACTGGAACCAGACCGCCCCGACCATGCAACTGATCAACCTGAAGCTAAAAGGCTAGGCGGTCCAGCCCTATCGCGCTCGCCGTCGTGGCGAACAATTAGCGAACATCTGCTATACTGAACGGATGCCTCCCGTGCGACATTCCCGCTTCTCTGGCCTGGGCGCATCCGCTGGTCGCCGAGTGGTTCGTCGGCGCGGTTCGGCTCGCCGACCGAGCCGCAGGAGCAAGGCTGGCCGCAGATCCTGGCCGGACGCACCACGCTGATCTCCGCTCCCACCGGCTCGGGCAAGACGCTGGCGGCATTCCTCATCTGCATCGACCGGCTGGTGCGCAAAGCGCTCGCGGGCGATCTGCGCGATCGCACCGAAGTTCTCTACGTCTCGCCGCTGAAGGCGCTCGGCAACGACATCCAGAAGAACCTCGAAGTGCCGCTGGGCGAGATCCTGGCGCTGGCCGGCGAGCGCGGCCTGCTGATGCCGGAGATTCGCACCGCCGTCCGCACCGGCGACACGCTGATGAAAGAGCGGCGCGAGATGCTGAAGCGTCCGCCGCACATCCTGGTCACCACGCCGGAGTCGCTGTACATCCTGCTGACGGCCGAACAGCAGCCGCGCCATCCTGCAGCGACGTCGAGACCGTCATCGTCGATGAAATTCACGCCGTCGCCGACGACAAGCGCGGCGCGCATCTGGCGCTCTCGCTGGAGCGGCTGGAACTGCTGGCGAACCAGCCGACGCGCATCGGGCTGTCGGCAACGCAGAAGCCGATTGAGGTGGTCGCGCACTTTCTGACCGGCGCCGGACGGCCGCACCCGCCATCGTGAACATCGGGCATCGCCGCAAGCTCGACCTTGCGGTGGAAGTGCCGCGCGTCGGAACTTGGCCCGATCGCCAGCAACGAAATGTGGGGCGAGATCTACGACCGCTCGCCGAGCTGGCGCTGCAGCATCGCTCGACGCTGGTCTTCGTCAACACGCGGCGGCTGGCGGAGCGCGTGGCGCTGCATCTGGGCGAGCGCCTCGGCGAAGACCAGGTGGCGGCGCATCATGGCAGCCTGTCGCGCAAGCTGCGGCTGGCGGCGGAGCGCAAGCTGAAGAACGGCGAGATTCGCGCTGCTGGTGGCGACCGCGTCGCTGGAACTCGGCATCGACATCGGCACCGTCGATCTGGTCTGCCAGATCGATTCGCCGCGCTCGATCGCGGTGGCGTTGCAGCGCGTCGGACGCGCCGGTCACTGGCGCGGCGCGATTCCCAAGGGGCGCCTCTTCGCCACCACGCGCGACGACCTGGTGGAGTGCGCGGCGCGGTGCGCGCCATTCGAGCAGGGCGATCTCGACCGGCTGCAGATTCCCGACGCGCCGCTCGACATCCTGGCGCAGCAGATTGTCGCCATGTGCAGCTGCGAGGACTGGGACGAAGACGCGCTGTTCGAGTGCGTGCGCCGCGCCTATCCCTATCGCGAACTGACGCGCGAGGAGTACGACCGCATCCTGGAGATGCTGTCGCAAGGCATTGCCGCGAAGCGCGGACGCTACGGCGCGTATCTGTTTCGCGACCTGGTCAACCGCCGGCTGCGAGCGCGGCGCGGAGCGCGGCTGGCGGCCATCACCAGCGGCGGCGCGATTCCGGAGACTGCGCTGTATCACCGTGGTGGCGCAGCCCGAAGAGATCGTCGTCGGCACGGTGGATGAGGACTTCGCGGTCGAGAGCAATGCCGGCGACATCATGCTGCTGGGCAACACCTCGTGGCGCATTCGCCGGGTCGAAGTCGAACTCGGGCCGGGTGCTGGTGGAAGATGCGCACGGCGCGCCGCCGACGATTCCCTTCTGGCGCGGCGAAGCGCCGGCGCGCACCGCCGAGTTGTCGCAGCACGTGGCGCGAGTTGCGCGAGCGGATCGAGCGCACTGCTGCCCAACACTGCGCCGCTGCCAGCGCCGCCGAGTCCGAGCAGGAGCCGCTCCCGATGACGGCGCATCGGCCGAATCGCGCACCGTTTCCCGAGCCGGCTTGCCGACGGCACTCCGCCGCATCGTCGCGGTCTGGAATCGAGCCCGGAAGTGCAGAATGCCGTCGACCTGGCTTAAAGACGAGTGCGGTCTCGACGACGCCGGCGCCGAGCAAGCTGATCGAATACATCGTCGACCGGGCGCGCCGTGCTGGGCGAGGTGCCGACCCAGACAGACGATCATCGCCGAGCGCTTCTTCGATGAAGGCGGCGGCATGCAGCTGATCATTCATGCGCCGTTCGGCGGACGCATCAACAAGGCCTGGGGACTGGCGCTGCGCAAGCGCTTCTGCCGCTCGTTCAACTTCGAGTTGCAGGCGGCCGCCACCGACAACGGCCTGAACATCGCGCTCGCCGAGCAGCACAGCTTTCCGCTGAGCGACGTCTTTCACTATCTGCAACCGGAGACCGTGCAGGAAATGCTGGAGCAGGCGGCGCTGCGCCTCGCCGATCTTCGCGACGCGCTGGCGCTGGGACGCCAACCGCTCGCTGGCGCTGCTGCGCTTTCAGGGCGGCAAGAAGGTTCCGCCGCAGATCCAGCGCATGCGCAGCGACGATCTGCTGGCGTCGGTCTTTCCCGATGTGGCGGCGTGCCAGGAGAACATCGAGGGCGACATCAAGATTCCCGACCATCCGCTGGTGCACGAGGTGATGAAGGACGTGCTGACCGAGGCGATGGACATCGACGGCCTGCGGCGAGGTGCTGGACGGGCATTCGCAGTGGCGCGATTCGCTGCCTCGCGGTGGATACGCCGGTGCCGTCGCAGTTCTCGCACGAGATTCTGAACGCGAATCCGTACGCGTACCTCGACGATGCTCCGCTGGAGGAGCGACGTGCGCGCGCGGTGCAGATGCGGCGCACTGCTGCCGGAGGCGGTGCTGAATGAAGTCGGCCGGCTCGACCAGACGGCGATTGCGCGGGTGCGCGAGGAAGCGCGGCCCGACGTTCGCGACGCCGACGAACTGCACGACGCTCTGCAAACGCTGGTCGCCGTGCCGGAAGAACTGCCGATCCGGAGTGGCAGGCGGTGGTCGAGACGCTGGGTGCCGTTTGCCTGGCGGAGCTGCTGGAGAGCTGGCGGCGGCGTGGAAGTCCGCCCAGCACAGAAGCGGACGGGTGCTCCGGCCACGAAGCATTGGAGAGCCGCTTACCGTTGTGGCAGCCTCGGAGCGAGGCACCGGTGCGCCGAAGACCGACTTCTCAGCGCTGCATGCTGCTCCGGAGCGACGCGAAGGACTTCGCACTGATCTTCCCGAGGCGCAGTTCGAATCGCTCCTGCCGATTGCGGCGAACGCAGCTCGCGCGACGATGCCGTGCTGGCCATGGTCAACGGCTGGATGATGCATTCCGGCCCGATCACCGCCTCGGCGCTGGCCTATCGGCTCGGACGTCTCGTCCAGCGACATCGACGAAAGCTCTGCTGCGCCTGGAGGCCGCGGGATCGGTCCTGCGCGGAAACTTCACCGGACTGAACTCCCACGCTTCGCAGAACCTGCACAACGTCGAGTGGTGCGAACGCCGCCTGCTGGCGCGCATTCATCACCTCACGGTCGCCACGCTGCGCAAGCAGGTAGAGCCGGTCACGGCGGCGCAGTTCATGCGCTGGCTGCTGCGCTGGCAGCACGTCGCTCCGCAGTCGCAGCTCAGCGGCGAGCGCGGACTGCTGGAGGTGGTCCGCCAATTGCAGGGCTTCGAGATTCCCGCGAACGCGTGGGAGAAGCAGGTGCTGGCGCGCCGCATGAACGACTACGATCCCGCGGTGCTCGATCAGCTTTGCCTTACCGGCGCAGTCGGGTGGGGACGGCTGTCGCCGCATCCGGCGACGCTGGAGGACTCCGGCGAGGGCCGCCGGCGTGTGGTTCCGACCAGCGTCGCGCCCATCACGTTTTTCGTGCGCGAAGACTCCGACTGGATGCAGCTACGGCTCAGCGACGACGAGCAGACGTACGAGGGCATCCTCAGCGACTCGGCGCGCGCGGTGCTCGAGTTTCTGCGGCGGCGCGGCGCGTCCTTCT
>CAWFNZ010000002.1:0-560670 GCA_963817365.1 uncultured Alphaproteobacteria bacterium | reverse complement strand
ACCAATTGCTACCGCATCGGTTGGGAGCGACAAGGCCACACCACCGTTGTCGTCGCCGCCGACAACCAAGCCGAGGGCATCCTGGCGGTGGCCGACACGGTCAAGCCCTCCGCGGCGCGTGCGGTCGCGCGGCTGCACCGGATGGGGCTGCGCACGGCGCTGCTGACCGGGGACAACGAAGCCACCGCCCGCGCGGTGGCCGCCGAGGTCGGAATCGACGACGTGCTAGCCGAGGTGCTGCCCACCGACAAGGCCGCCACGATCGACAAGCTGCGCGGCCAGGGCCGCGCAGTCGCGATGGTCGGCGACGGGGTCAACGACGCTCCGGCGCTAGCCAGGGCGGACCTTGGGCTGGCGGTGGTGACCGGCACCGATGTTGCGCTCGGTGCGGCGGATCTGATCCTGGTGCGCGACGATCTCGACGTGGTGCCCGATGCGATTTGCTTGGCCCGCAGCACATTACGCACAATCCGCGGCAATCTCGCCTGGGCGTTCGGCTACAACGTCGCGGCGTTGCCGGTGGCCGCGTGCGGTCTGCTCAACCCGCTGATCGCCGCCGCGGCGATGGCGTTGTCGTCGCTGTTCGTGGTGTCCAACAGTCTGCGGCTGCGCACGTTCGGCAGCGAAACGCCACCGGCCACTTCAGCGGGCGTCACCGCTGCGTGCTGCGGCACCGCCGTGAGCGCGATGTGATCGCCCAGGCCGGAATCGGTGTCCTCATCGAGGCGCCACCACCGCAGCACGAGGGCGCCCAGCGCGACGAGCAGGGCCACCTCGCTGATGATCAAGGCGATCACCCCTCCCGTGAATTGATCGGCCAGCAGGTCGGGCACCCACGGTAGGTCCAGGGCGCTGTACACGTTGGCGGCCGCCGCGCCGTTGCCGATCACCCGGTGGGTGTTCATGATCGCCGCGGTGAACACCGCGTCGGCCGGCATCGCGGCCAGCAGCACGCCCACCCGCGCAAGGTTTGGCATTGGCCGCGGCACCGGGTCGACGCCGATCACCACCCACGCGAAGAGGTAGCCGATGCCCAGAAAGCAGGCGGTGATCGCCTGGTGGGCCCAGTGAAACCGCATCGCAACGTCGAACAGGCTGGCGAAGTACAAGACAAATGGGGCACCGGCGAACACCACCAGCGCGGCGACGGGATGGGTGAGCACCCCGATCAGGCGTGAGCCCCCCAGGGTTTGCAGCCACTCGTGGGCAGCGGCGAACCGCGACGTCGACGGCGCAAGCGCCTGCCCGGCCAGGGTCAGCGGTCCACCCAGGACCAGCAGCACCGGGACGAGCATCGATGTCAGCATGTGACTGGCAATATGCATACTGAACATCGCGGGGGCGTAGCGTCCCACACCCGACGAGGTGGCCAGCAGCAGCAGTAGACATCCGGTCAGCCACGCCACCGTGCGCCCCAGCGGCCACCGCTCACCGCGTCGTCGAAGCCGGTGCAGCCCAACCAGATACGTCGCCGCCAGTGCCAGCGCCAGCGGCGCGAAAACCACGTCGATGCGCCAGTCCGCGACCAGCGCATGCCACGTCGGTGGGCCGGACAAGTTGTAGCCGAGCAGCGTTTGATAGCCCGTCACGGGACGGCCGACCAGCGTCGACGGGGCCAGATGCGTCAACCCCACCGATAGCGCCAGCGTGGCCAACAGCACCGCGAGCTCCCCGGCGGCAAGCCGTAGCAAGCGCCCGCGCCCAGATGGCCCCGAGTGGGCGAGCGCTCGCCGGCGCAGCACCGCGGCGATGAGCCCGAGCACCGTCAACAGCGCCACCTTCGCGAGCAGCAGCTTCCCGTACCCGGTGCTGACCAGTTGGCCGCGCGGCACCAGCCACCAACCTGCGGCCGCCCCGGACGCCGCGACCAGTAACCAACACACCACTGCCACACGCGAATACCGGCGCGCGATGATTTCCGCCAGCCGACCGCCACGCCACAGGTGAACGATCAACGCCGCCAGCAGCCCGATCCACACCGCCGCGGCCGGCACATGCACCATCAACGCGGCCGTGGCGACGTCATGGCCGACATCCGCGGATGCATGCCCGGTCGCCAACGGCGGAAGCAGCGCGAATATCGCCAGGCCTAACAGGCCCACCACGGGTTGCCAGCGCAGCGTCCACCGGCATCCGAGCGCGATGATCAGCGTCACGCCTGCGGTCAGCAGCCACGCCTTCGGCCCCTCCAAGGCGTCCACGAGCCCGAGCAGATGCTCCGGCCGCAGCGCTTCAGACAGAGGTAGTCCGGCCGTGTTGGCGGCGTCGAAAGGCACCAGCAGGCGGGCCGAGATGAACCAGACCACTGCCCAGCGTCCCGCGCCGAGCAGCGCCAAATAGCCCTCCGGCGCCACCAGTCCGACGCCGCCGGAACGGTCAGACACGCCGCGACGCCCGCACCCGTACACAGCGTCGCGGCCACGTCGCAAATCAACCGCAACAGCGGGGTTCCCAGGCGGGTCAGCGCACCGGGGTCCGCGTTGCCCACCGCCAGATAGGGGCCCGCGCCAGCTACCACGCCGACGGCAATGACCAGCCCGACGGCCACCACGGCGCCGAGCACGATCCACGCCGCAGGCGGCACGCCGCCGCGACCACGCACGCCAACCCTCACCGAAGACCTTCCACTCGCCCGCACTAGGTCATGCGCTGCCCGTGTGGATTCCGTCGACACTACGGCGACGAAAGTTCCAGCAGCCATGCTCGGGGCGCTAACGGCACATACCCGGCCACGGCTACTTGGTTGCCCACGAGGTGAGTAGCGTGCAGGCCATGAGCCGCTCCGCCGCCGAGGACGACCGCCTGACCACGCTGGCATTAGCCGCCCGCTCAGGCGACCAGGCGGCGCTGGCGGCATTCATCGTCGGCACCCAGCGTGACGTGTGGCGCTTCATCGCCCACCGCGCCGGCCGGCATCTCGCCGATGACCTCACCCAGGAGACCTATCTTCGGGCGCTGAAGGCCATCCGCCGCTTCGGTGGCCGGTCCTCGGCCCGTATCTGGCTGCTGTCCATCGCGCGCCGCGTCGTCGTCGACAACATCCGCTACGAGCGGTCGCGGCCGCGCATCACGCCTGGCGTCGACTGGGCGACCGCCGCCGATCGTGACCAGGCCGTCAAGACAGTAGGCTTCCAGGACGTCGTCGAATTGGACATGCTGTTAAGCGGTCTCGACACCGAGCGCCGCGAAGCACTGCTGCTTACCCAGGTCCTCGGACTGTCCTACAAGGAAGCCGCCGAGGGTGTGCGGCTGCGCCGTTGGCACCATACGATCGCGGGTTGCGCGCGCCCGAGACGATCTGCTCAGCCGCAGCGCGCAAACCTCCGAAGGCACCGGGTAGGCATACGCGGCGGGAACTCCCTTAGCGGGTGAGGCGACAGTAATGGGTGTGGAATGCACGATCTACCGCGAGGCGATCTCGGCACGGCTGGACGGCGAGACGCTACCCCTGCCCGAATACCAGCTGGAGTCTCACCTCGCCCAGTGCGTGGCATGCCGCGCCTGGCAGCGCGACGCAGCCGAACTCACCCGGGCCCTGCGGGTGCGATCGGTCGAATCGATTCCGGACCTGACCCGCTCGGTGCTGAGGCCGCGGCGCCATTGCGGCGCGCCCGGCAGTGGCCACGGGTCCTGCTCGGCTGTATCGGCCTGGCCCAGATCGCCCTCGGCGCCGCCCAGGCCGCGGGAATGGGCCAGCACGACCCACATATGGGCGCGTCCATGGCAGGCCACCTGTTCAACGAAAGCACCTCCTGGACCTTGCTCTGGGCCTTGGATTCCTCTGGGGGCTGCATGGCGTATGAACGCCGCGTCCGGGCTCCTGCCGGTCCTGTCCGGGTTCCTCGCGGTGCTCACCGGTTTCAGCATCAACGACTTAGCCAACGGCGCGGTCTCGGTCTACTCGACTCGCAACACACAGCCTGCTGGTACTCGGGCTGATCGCACTTGTGATCGTGCGGCGCGACCACACCCGCCAGCACCCCCGCCCAGGCAAAGCCCAAGCCGTCCAACACATCAGCCAGCCCCGCACAACGGGCAAAGCTGACCGCATCGACGAACCCCACAGTCAATATCCGGGTCCCGCCGCGGACCGGCGCGCGGGGTAGCCGAGGACTCGCCGCCGCAGCTGTCACAGTGGCGGCCGTCATAAGGCGTTTGGCTGGAAGGTGCTGGATCACCGCTCAGGCGGCGGACGAGCCAAAGCGATGGCTTCGAGGTGTTGATACCAGATGCACTGTGCTGCTGGGTCTTTCATCTCCCACCAACGCTGGACTATGCGTGAGCTACCTCTGGGATAGCCGTCACGTGACGGAACCTTCCGAACGGATTGGTCGGCGTCCCTCAGGGATTGGATATGTCGCCAAGGGATGGGTAGCGGCGTTCTGAAGAAATGACACGAGTTTGAGACAGAATGCAGATGACATCATCAGAGACAGCGTGCATCACCGCACGTCACAGCGTCACGATATGACACGAAGTTCGACAACCTACAACTCCCCTCGTGTCAGTTCTCAAACAAAATGTCGTCGTCTCAACTTACTAAGGAGTTCGTAAGTAAGTCGAGTCAAGCTGTGATGTAGGCCAAATTCGGGTCATGGAAGAAGCCGCGCACCAGGTGCGGCAGTTTCTGCAGCCGGCGAAGAGCGTTGGTGGCCTTGGTTTTGAGGTCGTCCTTGCTGGTGACGCCGATCTTGGCGATGCGGTCGTGCTTGATGTTCTTCCACACCCATTCGTCGGGGTTGAGTTCCGGAGAGTAGCCGGGCAGGAAGAACAGCCTCAGCCGTCCCCCGGTGGCAGCGACGAATTCCTTGGTGGCCCTGGACCGGTGACATGGATGTCCGTCGACGACCAGGTAGACCGGGGTGTCGGCGTCACGGAGCAGGCGTGTGCAGAAGCCGATGAACACCCCCGAGTTCACCTTGCCGTCATGCACCATGAACCGCAGCTTGCCCTGGGCGCTGACGGCCGACAGCATGTTCACCGACCACCGGGCGCCGCTGTTGGCCACCACCGGCGTGCGGCCCACCGGCGCCCAGGTGGTGCCCGCGTGGTAGTCCGAGCGCACACCCGCCTCGTCGGCGAAATACACTGTCGCGCCGGTCTTCTTGGCCTCGGCACGGATGGCGGGGAACTCCTGGGACTTCCAGCGCTCCACCGCCTCGGGGTCCTGCTCGTAGGCGCGATGCAGCGGACGCTGCGGCGAGAGCCCCATCATCCGAAGCAACCGGCCCACGCTGACCTCGCTGAGCGCCACACCGAACTCGCGGCGGATCAGGTCCCGGATCATGCCACGGGTCCACAACGCAAACCCAAACGACAGCTGGCGCGGATCGACACCCACGATCAACGCGTACAACCGCGAGATCTGTTGCGCGCCAAGCCTCGGGGGGCGACCAGGAATCGCCTTGGCCCTCAACGTGTCCCTGCCGCCCTCGCGCACCTTGGCCAACCAGCCGTAGACGGTGTTCTTGTGAAACCCCATCGTCACCGCCACGTCCTCCGGATGCGCACCCGCCTCCACCTGCTCGACCGCGCGCATCCGCAGCACCTCCAGCGTGCTGTGATCCAGCTTGCGGCCGTCGTTGTCGCGCACACCTGAATTCTTCCCCATCACCACCGGCAAAACGCCGAAATCACCCGGCGAGTCTCGACTTACTTATGAACTGCTTAGTAAATGTCGTCGCGATGTCATAAATGACATAAAACTGAGAATTAGCGACCCTACTACGACGGCCCGCAAGTGCAGAGTCGTTCGAGCCGTACGGATTGAACCGCCTGACGGGACCCCGTTAACTGGTCCAGTAGATCGTGACGTCGACATCGGAAAACTACGAATCGGCCGGCGATGGACGATGCCCCTCCCGACCTTGGCGTCCGGTCGACAGGATCGGCAGGCTGCGCCGTCCCTATTCGGCACCAGTTCATAGGAATTTCGCAGATCAATCCGTCGAGCGCTGCACCGGTTCGGAGTAGATTCGGCGACGCCTTGGGTGGGATTGAGCGCCGCGGCACCACCGCTTCGAGAAGGGGAGCAGCCATGTCGGATGCGGCCACAACCAGCAACACCAATTCGACCGGTGGGGTGGTGGCGCCGAAGCTGCCCGGTGGGGCGACGCTGCCGTTTCCGCCGACGCCGTCGGCGAGCATCGCCGGCCGCACGTTGCAGGAGTCCACGTACGCCCAGCGTGTCACTCCACCTCGGCTGCACGGTGATTCGCCGAATATCGTGATCGTGCTGATCGACGATGCGGGGCCGGGTCTGCCGACGACGTTCGGCGGCGAGGTGCGCACCGCGACGATGGACCGGATCTGCGCGGAAGGCGTCAGCTACAACCGGTTCCACACCACCGCGATGTGTTCGCCGACGCGCGCGTCGCTGCTGACCGGACGCAATCATCACGAGATCGGCAACGGGCAGATCGCCGAGTTGGCCAACGACTGGGACGGCTATGCCGGGAAGATCCCGCGCAGCAGCGCGCTGGTGGCCGAGGTGCTCAAGGACTACGGATACAGCACCGGGGCGTGGGGCAAGTGGCACAACACCCCGGCCGAGGACACCACGGCGGCCGGCCCATTCGAGGACTGGCCCACCGGCCTGGGCTTCGAGTATTTCTACGGGTTCTTGGCGGGGGAGGCTTCGCAATACGAGCCTCATCTGGTGCGCAACACCACTGTTGTGGCGCCGCCGAAGACCCCTGAGGAGGGCTATCACCTGTCCGAGGACCTGGCCGACGACGCGATCAACTGGCTGCGCAACCACAAGGCGCTGCAGGCCGATAGGCCGTTCTTCATGTATTGGGCCAGCGGCTGCCTGCACGGCCCGCACCACATCATGAAGGAGTGGGCCGACCGGTACGCCGGGAAGTTCGACGACGGCTGGGATGCCTACCGGCAGCGGGTGTTCGAGCGCGCCAAGGAGAAGGGCTGGATCCCGACAAGACTGTGAGCTCACCGCGCGTGACGAGCGAATGAAGGCGTGGGACGACATCCCCGAGGACGAGAGGCCGTTTCAACGCCGGCTGATGGAGGTGGCGGCCGGGTTCGCCGAACACTGTCGACGTTCAGGTGGGCCGGATCGTCGATGAGTTGGATCGGCTGGGCTACGGGGATAACACGCTGTTCCTCTACATCTGGGGTGACAACGGATCATCGGCCGAGGGACAGGACGGCACCATCGCCGAACTGCTTGCGCAGAACGGCATTCCGACCACCCCGCGGATGCACATCGACGCGCTGGAGCAACTCGGCGGCCTTGACGTGCTGGGCTCACCGAAGACCGACAACCAGTACCACTCCGGCTGGGGCTGGGCGGGCAGCACGCCCTACAAGGGTGTGAAACTGCTCGCCTCGCATCTGGGCGGCACCCGCAATCCGCTGGCGATCCGCTGGCCCAAGAAAGTCGCGCCGGACCCTGTGCCGCGGGATCACTTCCTGCACTGCAACGACGTCGTACCGACCATCTACGACATCGTGGGTATCGAGCCTCCGCTCATCGTCAACGGTGTGCCCCAAATCCCAATAGCCGGAGCAAGTTTCGCCCGCACGCTCACCGACCGCATCGGCGTCCGGGGGGAAGAAGACTCAATACTTCGAGGTGATGGGCAGTCGGGCCATCTATCACGACGGCTGGATGGCCTCAACGTTCGGTCCGCGGGTGCCCTGGCTGCCGGGATTGCCGCCGGGAATCCAAGACTGGACACCCGACAACGACCGCTGGGAGCTGTATCACCTCGACGAGGACTGGTCACAGGCCCACGACCTGGCCGCCGAGATGCCCGAAAAGCTGGCGCAGATGCGCGAACTGTTCGCCATCGAAGCCGCCCGAAATTCCGTGCTCCCGATCGGCGGTGGTTTGTGGGTGCCGATCTTCCACCCCGAGTTACGTATCACACCGCCGTATCGCGAATGGGACTTCCCCGGCAGAATCACCCGTATACCCGAGTTCTGCGCGCCCGCGCTGGGAAGCAAGAACAACATCGTCACCGTCGAAGCCGACCTGCCCGCCGACGCCAGCGGAGTCCTCTATGCACTCGGCGGCTTTGCCGGCGGGGTCACCTGCTACCTCGACGACGGGTACCTGTGCTACGAGTACAACTGTTTCATCATCTCCCGCACCAAGATCCGCTCGACCACCAAACTGCAGCCCGGCCCCACCACGATCGTCGTAGAAACCGCGCTATGCCGAACAGCGCCCCGCGGGACCGCTCGACGTCACGCATCCGGGTCGGCCAGGAGGTCCTCGCGAAGGGGCGGGTGCCGGTCAGCGCGCCGCTGCTGTTCACCGCCAACGACTGCTTCGACATCGGTGTCTGCCTGGGCTCACCGGTGTCGTTGGACTACTACGACAAGGCGCCCTTCCGCCTTCAACGGCCGAATCGATCGTGTCCACGTGGCATACACCTGACACGCCGACCCGGACGGAGTCATGCTGAGGCCGCGTACTTCTCGGTGGCGGCGGACAGGTCGCGGGCGTGCACCGCGTGGTAGGCGTTGAGGTCGAAGGTGCGGGTCTGCTGGCGGAAGCGGAACGTGAAGCCCGGCCACATGGTGGTGATCTTGCCGAACTTGTCTCGGTACCAGCTCGAGCATCCGCCGATCTCCCACACCGAGTTTCGCAAACCTTGTTGGATATCAGCGTTGTAGGCGCGTTGCACGTCCTCGCGGACCTCGACGGTCGCGATTTCCCGGGTGGTCGTCGTGCGGATCAGATCCCGCAGATAATTCAGCTGCGACTCGATCATGAAGACGGCCGACGTGTGACCCGACCCTGTTCCGGGCCCGGTCATGACAAACAGGTTGGGGAAACCGTGCACGGTCGACCCCTTGTACGCCTGCGCGCCGGCCCGTTGCCAGGTGTCGGCGAGGCTGTGGCCGCCGCGGCCGATGATGCGCTCGTTGGTCGGCGAGTCGGTGACGTGAAAGCCGGTGGCAACGACGATCGCGTCGACCTCACGCACGCTGCCATCGGCGCTGACGATGGCGTTCGGCCGCACCGCGGCGATGCCATCGGTGACGACATCGACGTGCGGTTGTGCCAGTGCCGGGTAGTAGGTGTTCGACATCAGGATGCGCTTGCAGCCGATCTGCCAGCGGGGGGTGACTTTGGCGCGCAGCTGCGGATCGGCGATCGCGCGCTCGATGTGGCGCTTGGCGAGTTTCTGCACCGGCACAAGCATTTTGGGTGCATAGGTCAAGGCGAAACCGATGAGCTCCTTGCTCCAGTACATCGCGCTTCGTACCAACCGCTGGTAGCCGGGAACGTGCGCGAAGGCAAGGCGTTCTGCGGGCGTGTAGTCGCGGTCGAAACGGGGGAGGACCCACGGGGCGGTGCGCTGATACACGTCCAGCTGCCGCACCGTTTTGGCCAGTTCGGGGACGATCTGGATGGCCGAGGCTCCGGTGCCGATGACGGCGACGCGTTTGCCGGTCAGGTCGAAGTCGTGGTTCCACCGGGCGGAGTGGAAGATCTCGCCCTCGAACTTGTCGAGACCGTCAATGTCCGGCAATGCCGGCTCGGTGAGCGGACCCACGGCCGAGACCACGAAATTCGCCGTGAAGGTCCCCGCCGACGTGCTCACGTGCCACCGCGCCTCCTGCGGCGTTCCAGCGCACCTCGTGAACCTCGCATCCGAACCGGTGTCTGTCGAGCACCTCGTGCTGTCGAGCCACCTGCTGGATGTATGCCTCGATTTCGGGCTGTTTGGAGTACGAACGGGTCCACTTGCGGTTCGGCGCGAACGAGTAGGAATACAGGTGCGAAGGCACATCGCAGGCTGCGCCCGGGATAGGTGTTCACCCGCCAGGTGCCGCCGACATTGTTTCCCCGCTCGACCACCAGAAAGTCGGTATACCCGTCCTTTTGGAGGGCGATCGCGGCGCCGAGCCCGGAGAATCCGGCCCCGATGATCAACACGCCGACATGGTGGGGTCCGGGTGGATTCGCGTTCATCTGACAGCCGTTTCTGTGTTCGCCGATTCTGGTGTCGTGAAAACACCAGCAGCAGTGGATTTTTCGATGTATGGCTTGAGGTGTTCGTCCAGCATGGTGCGCAACCTGGCCTGCAACACCTTCTGCAGGAGCGCGCCGGTGCCGGCGACCTTGGGCCGAAAGCGGATGGACCAGTGCAACTCGGTGTGACCGCCGGACTGCTTCAGGGTGATCTCGCCTTGGTGACAGGTCAGCGGTGACCCTTCAATGACGCGGTAGCGCAGGTTCTGCTGCGGGCTCGTGGCGATCACTTGCTCCACGACCTGGCCGACTCCGCGCGGGCCTTGCATCAGGCGTTCGGAACCGGCGCCGTGGCGCTGTGTCCAGCCTTCCTTGCGCACCGTGACCGGGTCGAAACCGATCCACTGGGCCATGTTGTCTTGATCGGTGATTGCTTCCCACACGTTGTCGGCCGGTGCGTTGATCTTGATCCGGTGTTCGATCCGGCGCGTATCCGGATCCGGGCGCTTGTGTAAGGGTCGTGGCTCGAATCCGAAGATCCGGTCGGCCAGTCCGGGCGTCGTTCGTAGGATCTCGACCGAAAAGCCGTGCGGATCGTTGACGTAAACCACCGAGCCGGCCCCGGGTAGGTGAACGGGTCGGCAATTGGGCTTGGCCCCAAACGCTTCGGCACGTCGATAGACCGTGTTGAAGTCTGCCTTGCGGCGCGCCCCGAACGCGATGTTGAGAATGCCCTGGTCTGACAGGCGGTAGTCATCGGGCCGCGGCTTTCCAGCGGGATCGAGGTACTGCACCACCTCGATCAGCACCTCGCCGCCGTCGAACAGTCTGCTCTGCGTGGTGGCACCCGCCAGGCCCCACAACGCCTCGTGCTCTGGCGTGTGAAGGGTCACGGTGCTTGCCTTGAGGCCGATACCCTCTTCGAAAAGCGCTGCAGCATCGGTCAACTGGGGCACCGACAACGTCACCGAACGGATCGCCGACGGGCAATCGACGCGCCCACGCCGGTTGAATTGCGGCAGCGGGTCGTCTTCCATGATTTCGACGTAGACGCCGTCGGGATTGCGGACGCAGGCGCGCCGCCTGCCCCGCTCGCCCAGTGGGGCGGTCAGCGGCTGACTGCCAAGCCCGGCAAGCCTTTTCAAGGTGGCGTCGAAGTCTTCGACCCAGATGCCGATGCGGGTGTAGCCGATGTCGCAGGGCCGGAAATCCGCTGGCATCAGTTTGGCCATCGGGCGCTCGAATTGGAACAGTTCGAGCTGAAACCAGGAGTTTCGGCCCAGCAGCCACCAGCAGGTCGAGGCCGCGCGGGGTAGGCCCTGCACATTGGCCGCCAGCGGGCCGCGCATCAACGCGCGACTGCCGCCGGCCGGTAGCAGGCCGAAGCCTTCGCGAAACCACCGTTCGGTGAGTCGCAAATCGACCACCGAGAAGGCAATCTGATTGAGCGGCGGCGCGAAGCCGTCAGTTGTTGAGGACATGTCGGTTTCATCCCTTGATGGTGCCCGCGGACTGCGGAGCGCTCTCGAGCCCGGCGAGGAAGTCGAGCAGCGCGGCGTTGACTTCCTTTGGTCGCTCGATGGGAAGCCAATGGCCGGCACCTTCGAGTACGACGTTGCCTCGCAAGTTGGGTGCGTTCTGCTCCACGTTGGCAAGGGGATCCGAGAGAAGCACGTTCATGGGATCCAGGCTGCCGATCATGAAGTGGGACGGCTGCGTGATCTTGGTCTGCTGCAGACGGCGGGTGAGCCCGATGCCGCGGTCGATGCTGCGATACCAGTTGATCGGACCGCGGAACCCGTCGCGGTAGTCCTCGCACGTACTGATCGAGATCCTCTTCGGTGAGCCAGCTCGGGAGTGGATCAGGGTCGACCAAGCCGTCGAGCATCTTTGAGCTGGCCGGTTTGGGACGCATGAACCCGAACGCCGGTGCGTCACCGCTGACGGAGTAGTACAACATGCGAAGCGACTTGCGCACGTCGGCGTCCAGTTCGGCCTCGGCGACACCGGGCTGCTGGAAGTAGACGGTGTAGACGAAGTTGTCGCCGAAATTCTCCTGGCGCGTCAGGGCGCCGACGGGCGTCCCAATAGTCGGTGGCACGCTCAGTGCGAACACCGCGTTGACCCGTTGCGGGTACAGCAACGCGACGTACCAGCCGACGATCGCGCCCCAGTCGTGGAAAGCGCCGGGATAAACCGGCATGGAGATGGGGATGGGAAGAGCCCTACACCGAAGGAGTAGCGACCCACGGTGGCCCCGAGCCATGCGTTGGCGACCCGCGAGGGCGCAGCGAAGCGTTGGACAGGGGTACGCACAGGCCAGCTATTGAGCCGCGAAATGGGGTGAATCGGGGTGCCGACGTCGTCATGACAGGCGGAAGGCAACATCGCTGGTGGCGTTATGCGCGAGTCGCTGGCGGACCCCGCGAGGTCGGAGAACCTGTGCATGTGCGGACTCTTCATGCGCGAGAACCGGGAGATCCGAGCGCCGGGATAAACCGGCATGAAGAAGGAGATGAGAGAGCTCTACATCGAAGGAGTAGCGAACCACGATGGCCCCGAACCATGCGTTGATGCTCGTGAGGGCAGCGGCGAAGCGTTGGGAGGGGTACGTGCAGGCCGGGCTATTGAGCCGCGAAATAAGGGAGTTTGGGGTGCCGACACGGTGGATCTTCGTGGAAGGCAACATCGTCGGTGGCGGTATACGCGAGTCACTGGCGGACCCCGCGCGGTCGGAGAACCAGGGCATGTGCGGAGTCTTCATGCGCGAGAACCGGGATGTCCCATGCTCGTCCACGCCGCTGATCACGGTGTGGACCGCTCGGGGAACGCTGAGGCGGCACGCCTGAGATGTACGAGCATGGGAAGTCAGACAGCCCCGTAGTACCTGCGAAGTCGCCGAACAACGCCGCGTCAGCGGTGGCGGAGGCGATGGAGGAAAGGGGGCTGGCCAAGGAGAACACGGCCAGCAAAACGCGCCCCGGACACAGAGCCGGAACAGGCGCGCCAAGTGCGCTGGATCGTGTGCGCCAAGTTGCACAACAGGATAAAGGAGCACGGTTCACAGCGTTGCTGCACCACGTCACTGTCGATCGCTTGCGGGCGGCGTTCTGGGCGATTCGCCCGGACGCGGCACCGGGGGTGGACGGGGTGAGGTGGGCGGCCTACCGGCAGGACTTGGAGGACAACCTCATTGACCTGCACGAGCGGCTGCACACAGGGCGCTACCAAGCGAAACCATCACGCAGGGCCTACATCCCGAAGGCGGACGGGCGGCAACGGCCGCTCGGCATCGCATCGTTGGAGGACAAGATCGTCCAGCGGGCCGTCGTCGAGGTGCTCAACGCGATCTACGAGGTGGATTTCGTGGGTTTCTCCTATGGGTTTCGGCCGGGGCGCGGCCCGCATGATGCGTTGGACGCGCTCGCGGTCGGGATCGAGCGGAGGAAGGTGAACTGGGTGCTCGACGCGGACGTCCGCGACTTCTTCAACAAGCTTGATCGAGTCTGGTTGGAGAGGTTTCTCGAGCACCGGATTGCGGATCGACGGGTCCTGCGGCTCATCCAGAAATGGTTGAACGCGGGAATTGTCGAGGACGGGCAGTGGTCGGAGACGATGCAGGGATCACCGCAGGGGGCATCGGTATCGCCGTTGCTGGCTAACGTGTACTTGCACTACGTCTTCGACCTGTGGGTCCAGTGGTGGAGGAAACGGTTCGCGCACGGCGACGTGATCGTTGTGCGGTTCGCTGATGACTTCACTGTGGGTTTCGAGCACGAGCAGGACGCGCGGCGGTTCTGGGCCGACCTTCGTGAGCGGTTTGCGAAGTTTGGGTTGGAGCTGCACCCGGACAAGACCCGGCTGATCGAGTTCGGACGGCATGCCGCCTGGCGCCGAGCGGCTCGTGGTCTCGGGAAGCCGGAGACGTTCGATTTCCTTGGGTTCACTCATTTCTGTGGGGAGACCCAGCATGGACGGTTCTGGTTGCGGCGGGTCACGATCGCGAAGCGAATGCGGGCGAAGCTGCGGGAGGTCAAAGACCAACTCAGGCAACGTCGGCACCAGCCCGTCCCGGAACAGGGCAAATGGTTGCGAAGCGTGGTGCAGGGTCACCTCGCCTACTACGCCGTGCCCGGCAACATCGATGCGGTGGGGGCTTTCCTGACCCAGGTCGCACGCTACTGGTATAAGGCGCTACGCCGCCGAAGCCAGCGGAGTCGGCTGAACTGGTACCGGATGGCTCGCCTTACCAAATGGTGGCTGCCACCCGCCCGCATACGGCATCCTTTCCCCGCGGTGCGATGTGACGAGCGTGAACGTCTCATGGCCCAGTGCGTCGGCGATACCGACCGCATCAGCGGACAGCGTGCACCGATCGTACGCCTCAACTTCTGCCGGTTTGTCGCTGCCGCCGTAGCCTCGTTGATCGGGACGGCAACCTGATAGCCGGCGGCGACCAATTCGTCGATCTGGTGGCGCCACAGGTATGCGCATTGCGGAAAGCCGTGCAGCAGAAGCAGTAACGGGCCGCTGCCTTCCACGATCACCTTCAGTGTGATGCCGTTGGTTTCGATCATGCGGATATTGCGTTGTTTCATGATTGCCTCCTTGATGGCGTTTCGAGCGTTGTGGGGTGGTTTATTTGGCGAGGACGGCAGATGTGCGGGCGGCAAACCAGCGCGCGACCGGCGGCGCGACGCGGGTCAGCGCGTACATCAGGTGGGCTTCGGGCGTGACCGGGGCGACCGCGCGGTTGCGGCCCGCCGCGCGCAGGATATTGACCGCGGCTCGTTCGGGGTGTACCCGCGACGGTCATACAGGCGCGCGACCCGGGCGGCGCGCTCGTCGGCGTGGTCCCCGCGCACGATGCTGGTGCGGGTGATCGCGGTATTGATCAGCCCGGGACAGATGGTGGTCACCCCGATCTTGTGCCGGCGCATCTCGATGCGCAGGGCTTCGGAGAAGCCGAACACGGCGAACTTGGTGGCCGAGTAGGCGAACATCGCCGGGATCGCGGCGTAGCCGGCCGAGGATGCGACGTTGACGACCTGTCCTCCGGTGCCGCGCTCGATCATGCGGGGGATGAACCGCTCGCAGCCGTGCACCACCCCCATCAGGTTGACCGCGAGCTGGCGCTCCCAGTCTTCGGGTGCGGTGTCGAGGAATCCGGCCAACACCCCGATGCCGGCGTTGTTGATCAGCAGATCCACCGTGTCGAACCGGGCGTGCACAGCGTCGGCGAATTCACCCATCGCCTCGGCGTCGGTGACGTCGACCGTCTGCGCGAGCACCTCGGCCCCAAGCTCATTGGCGGCCTCGGCGGTCTCCTTCAGGCCCGCTTCGTTCAGGTCGCAGATGGCCAGTCGCGCGCCGCGGCGCGCGGACAACAGGGCCGTCGCACGGCCCATGCCGCTGCCGGCGCCGGTGACCAGCACGACGCGGCCTGTCAAGTCCTTGATGTTCATTCGATGACTCCATTCGGTGGTGGGTACCGCGACCCGATTGGACGCGGTGGGCGAGAGGTGGCGGCGCAGGAAATCGAGCTGATCGGCGAGCAGCGCGTTGGTGCGCGCGGCCGGCATAGACGTCCACGTGGTCGACGGGGTACTCCCGAAGTTCCCCGCGCACACCGGCACTCGCGGCCGCCCGTCGGGCGCCAGCCGGTGGGGTGATGCTGTCGGTGTCCCGGCCTGCACCAGAAGTGGGCAGCAAATGCGCGAGCGCGAACCTGACCGGCCGGTTGAACGCCACCTCGAGCGCCGTGCGCGCGCACACCTCGTTACGCCAGCTCGGACCCGCGATCTCGCGTGTAGGCCTGCTCCGCGCCGGGCATCGCGATGATCGCACTACGAGCCGGGCTCACCGACCATCGGAACAAGTGGGGTCGGCGCCGCGTCAACGCGCGAAGGGTATCGCGCAGACCGTGGCTGGCCGCGCGGAGCAGCTGAGCCGGCCCGGCGTTGCGGGCCAGCTGCGCCAGCACGGCGATGCCGTCCATCGCAGGCGTCAACGCGATCACCGCCGCGACGCGCCCGTCCTCGGCGGCGACGCGAACAACGTGGCCGCCGGAGTACGAAATACCCCACAGCACAATGCGTTCGGGGTCGACACCGGGCAGCCGGCGGGCCGCAGCGATCGCGGCGCGGTAATCCCGGCGCTGGCGTGAGGCCGACACCAGCTGGCGGGGCGACCCGTCCGACCCGCCGAACCCGCGGTAGTCGAACAACACCACGTCTAATCCGGCGGCGGCGAAGCCGCGCGCATAGTCCATCAAGGCGCTGGTGTCCCGAGTGCCCGCGAATCCCGGTGCCATCACCACGCACGGCACGCCCCCGCACCGTGGCGAACGCATCGCCATTCGCGTGGAAATGCCAAGCGGCGCAACGGGGCGTCTCCGGCCGCGCGATGATCGAAGCGTTGATCGCCGGCGAGCGCGACCCGCGCCGGCTCGCCGACCTGGCCCGCGGAAAGATGACAGCCAAACGGGCCGCCCTGATCGAGGCGTTGACCGGCCGGTTCGACGCTCACCACGCCGAACTCGCGCGGATGCTGCTCGACCAGATCGATGCCCTCACCGGCCAGATCGACACCCTCACCACCAGGATCGAGACCCTGATCGAGGCCATCCCGGCCGCACAGGGCGTCGACCCGGACGGCGCCACCGGCCCGCACGCGGGCACCGGCCCGGACGCGGTCGTCCTGCCCGCGGTCGCGCGGCTCGACGAGATCCCCGGCATCGGGCCACGCGCCGCGCAGATCATCCTCGCCGAGATCGGCACGGACATGAGCAGGTTCCCCACCGCCGGGCACCTGGTCTCGTGGGCGAAACTGTGCCCGCGCACCATCCAGTCCGGGCCGGTAACGCGCGGCGGCAAGACCGGCAAGGGCAACCCCTACCTGAAAGGTGCGCTCGGCGAGGCGGCCGCCGCGGCCGCCAAGACCGACACCTTCCTCGGCGAACGCTACCGGCGCCTGGTCAAACGCCGCGGCAAACTCAAAGCCCTTGTCGCCGTGGCACGTTCCATCCTGGTCATCGTATGGCAGCTGCTGACCCACGATTGCCATCGACAGGCGCGCGCTAAAGCCGGCGTTCTGCATGAAGACATCCAGCTGCACGATGCGCTCGGACCAGGCGCCGTCCAACTCGCCATACTCAAGCTCGTGGAAGTTTCCAAGCTCGACGATCCGGCCCTCCTCGTCGAGCTTGGCGGCGATCCGGCAGACGCACCCGGCAAGCGCCTGCTTGCCAAACCGCGCGGTTACGATGTCCACATGCCTCATGCCGTTGAGCGTGGGCAAAATCATCGTGTCCGGCCCAACCGCGGGGGCCAGATCGCCAAGCGCCGCTTCGAGCGCATAGGATTTCACGGTGAGCAGGATGGCGTCGAACTGCAAATCGATGCCGCCAGCGGCTGCGAGATCGCTAGCGGTAACGAGCTTTGGCGCGAGTGTAAAGTTGCCATGCGGACTGAGGATCTGGAGCCCGTTGGCTTGCAAGTCCGCCGCGCGGTTGGGGCGCACCAGGAATGTCACATCCCGGCCGGCCTGTGCCAAGCGGCCGCCAAAATATCCGCCGGTCGAACCGGCTCCCACAACCAGTAGACGCATGGCTTCCTCCCATCGCGCGGCCTCGAAAGCGCACCATACTACTCTTTTTCCTGTCATAGCGAGAGGTGCCGCCCCGATAATCCAAGGGCAATGAGCGATATCCAATCCGGTTGAGCGCTTCGCAAAGTCCCCCCTCACTCTGTCTCTCTCCCCGAGGGGAGAGAGGACGGTTGAACAATCGCTGCGGGTAGTTCCGGGGTTCCTTCTCCCCTCGGGGAGAAGGACAGGATGAGGGGGGACTCTGCGAAGCGCTCAACCGGACTCAGGATGAAAGGTTGGCGCAACCCGTGGCGTTGGAATGCCACGCGATGACGGACGCGGCTTCCACTGAGCTTTTTGTGGTTGACAGAATAGCCTAATCCGTTCATTCGCCTATGAAGACCGGTTGCAATTCTGATTTCCAGACCCTCGGCACAACCTCCAAGCCCCCTAATGCATTCACAAGGCCACCATACGCGCATGGTATGACCGCGGGCTGACACGCCCGAACCCAGGACAGGAGCGAGGAAGCGATGACCATGGCACTACGCACCGCCGGCAGCCGCCGCATCGCCAACATCTCCGCCACCTTCGCAAGCGCTTGGCCCAACCGCTACGATGCCGTCGTGTTCCTGGCTGTTGGCGCGCTTTTCGTTGGGATGGCGCATGCGGCGAAATCGATGCATCAGCCGCTCGCGGGCCTCGAACTCCAGCCGGTGTCGCTCGACCCCTGGAACCTGCCGCATTACGCGCTTCTGACCACGCTCAGGATGTTCGCCGCGCTGGGCTTCTCGCTGCTGTTCACCTTTATCGTCGCGCCGCTCGCCGCCAAGAGTAAAAAGGCCGAGCGCGTCATCATCCCAGCACTCGATATTCTGCAATCCGTGCCGGTGCTGGGCTTTCTCACCTTCACCGTGATCTTCTTCATGAACCTGTTTCCGGGCAGCGAGCTTGGCGCGGAACTGGCCGCGATCTTCGCGATCTTCACGAGCCAAGCCTGGAACATGACGTTCTCGTTCTATCAGTCGCTGACCACCGTTCCGCGCGACCTCGACGAAGCGACCAGGCATTTCAGGCTTTCGGCCTGGATGCGCTTCTGGAAGCTCGAAGCTCCGTTCGCGATGCCGGGCCTCGTATGGAACATGATGATGTCCATGTCCGGCGGCTGGTTCTTCGTAGTCGCTTCCGAGGCGATCTCGGTCGGCGACACCAAGATCACGCTTCCGGGCATCGGCTCCTATATTTCGGTGGCCATCGATCATGAGAATATCGGCGCCGTTGCCTGGGCGGTCGGCGCGATGGCGGTCGTCATCATGCTGTACGACCAGCTCGTTTTCCGCCCTGTCGTCGCATGGTCGGACAAGTTCCGCGTCGAGCTTGTCGCCGCGCAGGCGCAGCCGGAATCCTGGGTGCTCGATCTTATAAAACGGGCAAAGCTGATTTCGGTGATCGGCCACTTTACGGGCCGCTTCCTGCAATTCTTCAGCGGCAATGTTACCAATCTATCGAAGCAGATCCCCGAACCGCCCAGAGTGGGCAACGCGGTGAGCAAGCTCTTCGATTGGACCTGGAATGTCGCGCTTCTGGCGCTCACGGCCTGGGCCGCCTGGACGGTCATCGCCTATGTGCGCGCAACGCTTGGCTGGGCGGATTTCGAGGAGGCGGCCATGGACGGCTTCCTAACCTTTTTCCGCGTCGTGATCCTTATCGCGGTTGCCAGTCTCATCTGGGTGCCCATTGGCGTCTATGTCGGCTTGAGACCAGCCCTTGCCGAGCGCGTGCAGCCCGTGGCGCAATTCCTGGCCGCTTTTCCGGCGAACGTGCTCTTCCCCTTCGTCGTCGTGGGCATCGCCAAATACCACCTCGACCCCGATATCTGGCTGTCGCCGCTGATCGTGCTCGGCACGCAGTGGTACATCCTTTTCAACGTGATCGCGGGCGCGAGCGTTTTCCCGAGCGAATTAAGCGAAACTGCGAAGCTTTATGGGGTAAAAGGCTGGCAGTGGTGGCGTAAAGTCATCCTGCCTGGGATTTTCCCCTATTACGTAACGGGCGCGCTCACCGCGTCGGGTGGATCGTGGAATGCGAGCATCGTCGCCGAGGTGGCGAGCTGGGGCGATACCAAGCTCGAAGCGCATGGGCTCGGGGCCTATATCGCCAAGGCGACAGCCGCCGGCGATTTCCACCGCGTCGTGCTGGGCGTGGGCGTCATGTCAATATTTGTCGTGATCGTGAACCGGGCGCTGTGGCGGCGCCTTTATGCGCTTGCGGACCGGCGTCTGCGCATCGATTGAACGGGAGGAGCCCATGGGGGTAGTTGCAGCGCAGGCCAACGGACGGAACCCCTTGGTCTCAGTCAAGCAGGTGCGGCACTTTTACAAGCGCGGCGCGAGCAGCAATTTGCTCGTGCTCGAAGATGTCGACTTGGACATGTACGACAACGAGATTGTCGCGCTGCTGGGCCGCTCCGGCTCTGGCAAGTCCACGCTTTTGCGCATCGTCTCGGGGTTGATGCCGCCCAGCAGCGGCGAAATCTGCATTGACGGCCAGCCGGTCAAAGGCCCCGCGGACGGACTTGCCATGGTGTTTCAAAGCTTCGCGCTTTTCCCCTGGCTCACGGTCCAAGAGAACGTCGAACTGGGGCTCGAAGCGCAGGGCGTTCCGCAGGAGGAGCGCCGCAAGCGCGCGCTTGCCGCCATCGACCTTATCGGCCTCGACGGGTTCGAAACCGCCTACCCGAAGGAGCTGTCGGGCGGAATGCGCCAGCGCGTTGGCCTCGCGCGTGCGCTGGTGGTCAACCCCAAGCTGCTGCTGATGGACGAGCCGTTCTCCGCACTGGACGTGCTCACCGCGGAGACGCTGCGCACCGACCTTCTCGACCTCTGGTGCGAAGGCCGCATGCCGATCCGGGGCATTCTGCTGGTCACGCACAACATCGAGGAAGCGGTGCTCTTGAGCGACCGCATCCTGGTTTTCTCGTCCAATCCCGGCCGCGTCATCGCGGAAATCAAGGTGAACCTGCCGCAGCCGCGGAACCGCGTCGATCCCGCTTTCCGCGCGCTCGTCGACGATATCTATGCGCGCATGACGGCGAAGGCCGCGCCCGCGCGGGAGGGCCTGTTCCCCGGCACCGGCATCAGCATGAGCCTGCCGCATGTCTCGACCAACACACTGGCGGGCCTCATCGAAACGCTGGCCGAGCCGCCTTTCAACGGCCGCGCCGACCTGCCGCTGCTTGCCGAGCGCACGCAAATGGAGGTGGACGAGCTGTTTCACGCCGCCGAAACGCTGCAGCTCCTGCGCTTCGCCGAACTGGCCGAGGGCGATTTGCAGCTGAACGAGGCCGGCCGCCGTTTTGCCAATACCGGCACCGACGAACGCAAAGCGCTGTTCGCCCAGCATCTCGTGACCTACGTCCCGCTCGCCGCGCACATCAAGCACATCCTGGAGGAACGGCCGAGCCATCGGGCGTCCATCATCCGCTTCCAGGACGAGCTTGAGGACACGATGCCGGAAGAGGACGCCGAGATGACGCTGCATACCGTCATCAACTGGGCGCGCTACGCCGAGGTCCTGGCGTTCGACGGCGAAAGTGGCATGATCAGCCTCGACAATCCGGGCTGACCGTTCCGGCACACTCCCCGGCCGCCCTTGGCGGCCGCGAGCGTCCCGGAAACTGGCACTGCGCTTACCATCACCGGTACTGGGGGCTAGCACTTTCGGCCGCGGCGGCCGAGCAAGCGCATTCCCAATCGCCAACAAGCTTCTCAAGCTGCGCGGCGTCCTGGATTATGGCGGGCTCGCCGATCCTGACGGGCGCGCTTATTAGCCAATCCCGGCTGGCCCACACATAGGGCTGGAAGCGCATGAGATAAAGGAAAATAACTATATTCACGGCTGAGCCATCTTTGGAAAGCGGCAGAAGAAGCGCGGAACTATGGTGTACGGCGCCAGGCGCCACCTCGTGCTTGCCAGTGTTGAAGACCGGCTGAGCAGCCTTACAGACGAGTTCGACAGTGGCGCGTAGCGCCTGACCGGCCGGGATATAGGAGCCGACTTGGCTTCCCGTCACATCGCGGCCGAGCTCCCGCGCAAGGGCAGTGCCGATCAGCCGGTAGCGGAGTTCGCCATCGGCTTTTTCGATAATTCCAAGGTGGGGTAGCAGCGCGGGAATATCGGCGGGATCGATATCGCCCCGTGCAGGCATGGGCCTGCCGCCGCGCTTTTCCAGCCAATAGCGGTGGAGATGCAGATGATACGACGCTGACGCAACCGATCGCATGTTAGGAGTGTCGCAGACCTTCCTTAACGGAACTTAATTCGCCAGCTTCGCAATGTTCGGATCTTGAAGAGTTTTGCAGGGGATAAACCGGCAGGGCTTTGCCTCATCGTTCGCTGGCAGTGGAACACGGCCGATGCGGTAAGCTCCAGGCGAGGCTGCTGCGATTAATTCGAGCCAGGAGCGAATTTCCGGGGGCTCGATGCGACACGGCTTGGCTAGGAAACCTGCCGGCTTTTCGAAGCCGGATATTCAGAAGATTCTTGGGCAGGCGCTGGCGCTGCTGCAAGCTGGCAGTAACGAGGAAGCGCTGAAATGCCTCGCCACTCGCCCGGAAATTACCCGTGCCGATAGTTTCGCTTGCTATCTGGCCGGCCTGATTAATGTCAATCTTGGCCAGGACACTGCGGCTCTTCCGTTCTACGACCGGGCGCTGGCGCTGAAACCGGATTATGAGGATGCGATCGAAGCACGCGCTCGGTTGATGCAGCGGGCGGGGCGGTTTGACGATGCCGTCGCGGCATACGATGCGCTGTTTCCCTTCAAGCCTGCCGCCGCGTTGGCCGCCAAAGCTGCGATTCTGCGCGGCCTCGACCGCGGCGAGGAGGCGTTCGAGGCTTACTACGCGCTCACCTCCGCCAACCCCTGCGACGCCACCGCCTGGTACAATTGCGGGTCGATCCTGGCCGCGCGCGGCGAGCAGGCCGCGGCTTACGAGTATTTCCACAAGGCGCTCGAATGCGATCCCAATTACGGCATGGCGCTTTACGGCGCGGCCACCGCGCTGCAAAAGCTTGACTGGCCGGACGAGGCTTTGGCTGTCTGCGACAAGCTTGTGGCGCAGGCTCCGGCGGATTTCGATGCCTGGTTTCTGCGCGGCAATCTGCTGTATTCCGTGGCACGTATTCCCGAAGCGCTCGCGGCGTTCGACAAAGCGCTCGCGCTGAAGCCCAGCGACCTGGGCGCGCTTTGCAACAGAGGAGAGACGCTACGCCAAATCGGGCGGTTTCCGGAAGCCGCGGCGATGTTCGACGAGGCGCTGGCGAAGAATCCGCGCTCCGTGGAGGCTCTGCTTGGCAGGGGCATTATCGAGTTCAAAAACGCGCGGACAGAAAGCGCGCTTCTCTATTTCAACACCGCTCTTGAAGCTGGCCCAGCCAGCGCGACCGCGCTTACCGGGCGCGGCCTGGCTTTGCAGGAGCTGGGCTGCTTTCGCGAGGCCAAGGCCGATTTCGAGCGCGCGCTGGCTTTGAACCCCGAGCTTGTGGAAGGGCATTGCAATCTTGGCGCGCTGCAACGGCTGCTGGGGGATTTTGAAAATGGCTGGGAGGGCGACGAGTACCGCAAGCTTTGGGATGAGGAGTGCAAGATAAACGCGAAGGCGGTCTGGCCGGTCTGGAACGGTGAGCCAATCGCGGGCAAGAAGCTGCTCGTACTGGATGAGGCGGCCCACGGCGATATCATCATGCTCGCCCGCTATTTTCCGGTGCTCGCCGGGCTAGGGGCGAAGGTCACGTTCAAATGCCGCCCGTGGATAATAGAGCTGATTAAGAATGTGCCCGGCGTGCGGATCGTTACCAAAACGGAGCCCGGCGAGCGCTTCGATTACCAAGTGCATTTGTTCAGCCTGCCGCGCGCCCTCAAGACCCGCATCGATACGATCCCGGCGGGCGTGCCCTATATCGAGGCCGATCCGGCCTTGGCCGCGAAATGGGCAGCCCGTCTTGGCAGCCACGGCTTCAAGATCGGCATCGCCTGGCAGGGCAATCCCAATCCCAAGGTGGATATGGCGCGCGCCGCTCCGCTTGCCGCCTTCGCGCCGCTTGCCGCAATCCCGAACGTCCGGCTCATCAGCCTCCAGAAGGGATTTGGCACCGGGCAGCTTGCCGATTGCAGGGTGGAAGTCGAAACTTTGGGCGAGGATTTCGATGCCGGACCCAACGCCTTTGTCGATACTGCCGCCGTGATGGCCAATCTCGACCTGATCGTTTCGGTCGACACCTCGGTCGCGCATCTGGCGGGCGCCATGGGCCGGCCCGTATTCGTCGCCTTGAAGCACGTTCCCGAATGGCGCTGGATGCTGGACCGCGCGGATTCGCCCTGGTATCCCACGATGCGCCTCTTCCGGCAGCCCAAAAGAGGCGATTGGACCGGCGTTTTCGAGAGTATGGCAAAGGCCGTGGCAGCCTTGAGCAACGCTCCGGCCGCGCCGCTGGAAATCCCCGCGCCGATCGGTGAGCTGTTCGACAAAATCACCATTCTGGAAATCAAGGCCGGGCGCATTCCCGACGCCGGCAAGCGCACGAACGTGGAGCGCGAGCTGACGCTGCTGCAACAGCTACGCCAAAGCCGCGGGCTTTCCGGCGCCGGCCTCGACCGCCTCACCGCGGAACTCAAGCAGACCAACTCCGCGCTGTGGGACATCGAGGACGCCATTCGCAAATGTGAGCGCCTCGGCGATTTCGGCCCGGCTTTCATCCAGCTTGCACGCAGCGTCTACAAGGAGAACGACAAGCGCGCCGCGCTCAAGCGCGAGATCAACATGCTGTGCGCTTCCCCTATCGTGGAGGAGAAGTATTTTCCGGCGGAGTAGCAAGGGACGCGCGCGGCGGCCAAGGCTGCCTCGCGATAACGGTGTTTATGTGCGCCGGAATGGGGCCTTGTAAACGAAGCAGACAGGCGGGGCTTGCGGCGATGTGCCGCGCGGTTTCGCTGCGGTGTAGCAGGCACGGCGGCGCCTCAGGTTGCTGTATTGGGCTAATTCCGCTATGGACAATCAACACAAAACCCAAAAGACGCCACAACAGGGCGCGAATCGTAGCATGACTTGAACAAGTGGAATGCTCATCAAGCGCAAGGGCTGGACTTATGAAGTTGGGATATGCAGCCGCCATCGCCATGGTCTTGGCATTTCCGGCCGCGGGCCGCGCCGCGCAAACCTGCGACGCGAGAGCCTTTGGATTGCAAATCGATCAAACGGCTCAGTCTCTCAGGACGCTGAACCGCGAAAGCGAAAGGCGCTTCCACGACCGCCTCGAAGTGCTTGCCAAGAAGCATAGCTGGAGCGACGCGCAGAAAGCCGACAAGGCCGCGGCTGCCATGGACGACGCCAAGCTCGAAGCGTTCAACAACGACATCGAGGAACTCGCCGGGCAGCTCGACGCGCTCAGCGCGACGCCGAATAGCGAGGTTTCCTGCTCCCGGCTCAGCGAGCTGAAGACGGTGCAGGAGAGGCTCATTGCCGTCATGGGGCAAAAGTCCGGCTTCATACTGGCGCAGCTGGAGGCCGAAGGCTCGAAGGCCCCGGTTTCGCCCTATGCCAAGCAGCAGTTCCCCGCCATGGCCGAGCAAACCGCCAGCGCTCCCGCCGCGCCACAACAGCAGGCAGAGATTGCGCAGCCCGCGGCGCCTGCCCCAGCTTGGTCCGCGAATCTCGCCCAGACACCGCCGCCGCCCGCTTCGCGGCAGCCGGCAGCGTCCGCCCAGCCGAACGCCCCGCTTTCGCTAAAGCCTGCCCCCGCTCAGCCGGACACCCGGGTGGCCGCGCTGCCAAAGCCGCAAAGCAATCCTGCCGTGACGCCTCCCGCCCCGGCAACCGATCCGATCCTGCCGCCGCCATCCGCCGCGAGCGGCTACACGCCCGACGAGATCCATCATGTGGGGCAAGGTGTGTTTGGCACGCTGACCTCCGACCTTGCGGTCCTGGTGAACCGTACCTTCAAGCAATTCGGCCAGCCCAATGCCTATATCGTAGGCAGCGAAGGCGGCGGGGCTTTTCTCGCCGGGCTGCGGTATGGCGAGGGCAAGCTCTTCACGCGGCTCAATGGCATCGACACAGGCCCGACGCCTGTTTACTGGCAGGGGCCAACCCTTGGGGCGGATTTGGGCGCAAACAGCTCGCAAACCCTCTTCCTGGTCTATAACCTTCAGGACCCAGCGACCTTGTACCGCCGCTTTCCCGGCCTCGATGGCTCGGCCTATGTCGCGGGCGGCCTGGGGATGACGGTCTATCGAAGCGGCGACACCTTGATCGTCCCGATGCGCACAGGGTTGGGGCTTCGCTTGGGCGCGAGCATCGCCTATCTGAAGTTCACCGAGCGGGCCAGCCTGAACCCGTTCTGGTAAGCTTCACCATAGTATTGATTGCCTCATCGGCTGCGCCGCATGTATCGTCGCCATCCCGTGCGCGTTGCAGCGTGAAATGCTGCTGCGCAGACACGGGATCGTAACAGGCACCGGCGCTTGCAAAGATCCCGGATAACGTCTTTGCCGTTTCCGGGATGACGATAAACTGGCAAGCCGCCTCGCGGTGACGGTTTCGGAAACGCTTCCGAAACCGTATAAGGCAAAAGTCTCCCCATGCTCCTGAAGCCTGAACAGCGAGCCGCGCCCCAAGCGGCTCAATTCCCTCTTTCCGCGTTTGAGTTCGTGGCGTTGATGGCGCTGCTCATGGCGCTTACGGCCCTGACCGTGGATGTCATGCTGCCCGCGCTGCCGCAGATCGGCCGCTCGCTCGGCGTCGCCAATGGCAACGACCGGCAGCTCGTCGTCAGCATCTATCTCGGCGGATTTGCCCTCGGACAACTCATATTCGGCCCGGCCTCGGACCGCTTCGGCCGCAAGCCGCCGCTACTGGTGGGGCTCGCCCTTTACACCTGCGGCACCCTGCTCGCGGTGGCCTCCTCCTCATTTCCCGGCCTCCTCGCCGCCAGGGTTCTGCAGGGCATGGGCGCCGCCTCGCCGCGCGTCATCGCGCTAGCCATTGTGCGCGACCGTTTCGAAGGCCGGGAAATGTCGCGCGTGATGTCCTTCATCACAATGGTTTTCATCGTCGTGCCGATGCTCGCGCCCGGCGTTGGCGAGGGCATCCTGCTGTTCTCGGGCTGGCGGTCCATCTTTGCGCTTCTGCTAATGGTGGCGCTGGGCTCGGCGGTGTGGGTCACGTTCCGGCTGCCCGAGACGCGCCACGCGGAGGACCGGCTGCCGCTATCGGCCAGCGCGCTCTGGCATGCCATCAAGCTGGTGACGGTTACGCGCCAAACCATCGGCTACGTGATCGCCATGGGCTTCATCTTCGGCCTGCTCATCAGCTATGTCATGAGCTCGGAGCAGATTTTCGTCGAGGTCTACGGCCTGGGCGCGCGCTTCCCGATCGCTTTCGGCTCCATTTCCGCCTTCATGATCGCCGCGTCCGTGCTCAACGCCTCGGCCGTGCGCAAGCTGGGGATGCGCGGCATCTCGCACCGGGCGCTGTTCTTGGCACTTGCCGCCTGCGCGATCATGGCGCTGGCCGGCTTCCCGGAAAAACCGCCGCTGCTATTGTTTGGGGCGTTCATGGCCGTGGTTTTCTTTAGCTTCGGCGTGATGATGCCGAACTTCAACGCCCTGGCCATGGAGCCGATGGCGCATATCGCGGGAACCGCGTCCTCTGTCGCGGGCTTCTACTCCACCGCTGCGGGGGCGATCCTGGGCACGCTGATCGGCCGCTCCTTCGAAGGCGGCGTCAGGCCGCTCTGCGTTGGGATCACGCTGCTTTTCCTGGCAACGCTGGTGGTGGTGCTCGTCACCGAGCGCTTCAAGCTTATGCAGCATAGGACCGCCATATCGCCCCACCTCACGGAACAGGAAGACAACGCGGCGAACCGCTCCTGAGGCCGCCCGCCTCGTCATCCGGAAACGCCAAAGGCGTTATCCGGGACCGTCAAGAACTCGGCTCTGTGCCTTTTGCGGTTCCGGATAAACGCTAGAGCGTTTTCCTGGACGTCGGCGGCCGGCTCCTAATTTCCTAATAAATCGTTCGTTTCGCGTAGGGCGCCATCACGGTAAATGCGCGGATGGTAAACGCCGGATCTTCATATTTTCCGCCCCCGTCTTTTTGCGAATCTTTTCCCGCTTTTGGCCCGATTCCACGATTTCAGAATCCGTTTAAATATACGCGCAACTTCCTAATTAACCATTCGAGCGGATTGCACAATCATGTGCGGGGTGGCTACGCGTGCATGAGTTGTTTCGTATTATCAACGCCTTAAGTGGATGCTCGGCACTTAACCGTTCCTCAAGGCGCATGTGCTAAATTAGTTCGATATTGAAAAACTGCCCCGGGCAGCCGGCTGCAGACGGGTGGAATGGGTTAACAGCGGCGGTTTCTCAACTCCTGGTTAGGCTTGTACTCATGGCATTTCCCGGCTATTGTCCCGCCAATGTCTGCACCCGCCAGCGAAGGTTCGCCCGCGGGTGTGTTTTGCGTTGGATGAATGGGACGGACCTCATTCAAGAATAGAGAAGCTAGACTGGCCACGCTTGTGACCCTTCAAACAGAGTGACCGATGTTCGAATCCCTCTCCGATCGCCTTTCCGGCATTTTCGATAAGCTGACACGCCGTGGCGCGCTGACCGATAGCGACGTGGCGGAGGCCATGCGCGAGGTACGCCGCGCCCTGCTTGAGGCGGATGTGGCGCTGGAAGTCGTGAAGACGTTCACGGACCGGGTGCGCGAGAAGGCCGTGGGCCAGGAGGTGTTGCGCTCGGTCACGCCGGGGCAGATGGTCGTCAAGATCGTGCATGACGAGCTGGTGCGCACGCTCGGCGCCGAGGCCGACCCCATCGACCTGAACGCGCCCGCGCCCGTCGCGATCATGATGGTCGGCCTGCAGGGCTCCGGCAAAACGACGACCACGGCAAAGCTTTCGAAGCGCCTCCACGAGCGCGACAAGCGCAAGGTGCTGATGGCCTCGCTCGACACGCGCCGCCCCGCCGCGCAAGAGCAGCTCAAGGTGCTGGGCGAGCAGGCGGGCATCGACACGCTGCCGATCATTAAGGGCCAGACGCCGCAGCAGATCGCGGCGCGCGCCATGCAGGCCGGACGGCTTGGCGGCTACGACGTGGTCTTGCTCGACACGGCCGGCCGCCTTCACATCGACGACGAACTGATGCGCGAAACCGAAGAGGTGCGCGACATCGCGCAGCCGCACGAGACGCTGCTCGTCGCGGACAGCCTCACCGGCCAGGACGCGGTCAACCTCGCCCGCACTTTCAACGAGCGCATCGGCCTCACCGGCATCGTTTTGACCCGCATCGATGGCGACGGCCGCGGGGGTGCTGCGCTCTCCATGCGCGCGGTCACGGGCAAGCCGATCAAGCTGCTCGGCACCGGCGAAAAGCTCGACGGCCTCGAAGACTTCCACCCGGAGCGCATCGCCGGCCGCATCCTCGGCATGGGCGACGTGGTGAGCCTCGTCGAGAGGGCCGCCGAGACCATCGATCATCAGAAGGCCGAGGCCATCGCCAGGAAGATGGTCAAGGGCGAGTTCGACCTTGAGGATCTGGCCGAGCAACTCAAGCAGATGCAGAAGATCGGCGGCATGTCGAGCGTGCTGGGCTTTCTGCCCGGTATCGGCAAGATCAAAAAGCAGATCGACGCGGCGAACCTCGACGATAAAATCATCAAGCGGCAGGGCGCGATCATCTCGTCCATGACGCCGAAAGAGCGCCGCCATCCCAAGATTTTGGCGGCGAGCCGCAAGCGGCGCGTCGCGGCCGGTTCCGGCACCACCGTGCAGGAAGTCAACCAGCTTTTGAAGATGCACCGCCAGATGGCCGACATGATGAAGTCCCTCGGCAAGGGCAAGGGCGGGCTTGCCAAGATGTTCGGCATGGGCGCCGGCGGCAAGATGCCCGAGCCTACGCCGGAGATGATCGAGGCGGCGAAGTCGGGCCAGCTCCCGCAAGGGATGAAGCTGCCGGGCGGGCTTGGCGGCGGGGGCGGGTTCCCAAATCTGCCGGGCCTTCCGGGCTCGCGCGGTTTCGGCGGACTTCCCGGATTGCCGGGTTTCCCGGGCAAGAAGAAGTGAGGACGAGGGCCGCGGCGTCATTCCCGCGAAGGCGGGAATCCATGTCTGGCGTTGGAACAAGCTCCGAAATGGGTTTCCGCCTTCGCGGGGACGGCGCTGCGGTCCGGGATTTCAAGCCTTTCGGACGCTAGAGAGGAAAGAGATGCTGGTTCCGTGGTGGGTGTATTTAGTAAGTTTGCCGATGGTCTTGTTCGGCGTGGGGCTTCATTTCATTCCGCTGCTGGCGAAGCGGCTTGCGGAGGGCGATGCCCGCCGCCGCGAGGAATTGATTGCACAGGGGGTGATCGTGCCGGTTGAGGAAGACGTTCGCAATGACTGAGACAATACACATCGCTCGCGAACGCGATGCCGATTTTCATACCGCCGAATGGGGCCAGCTTTACTCCGAAATCGGAGAGAATTTCCGCTTGGCCTTTCAGCTTGCGGTCTATGCCTTGATTGCGAACGGGTTCATCATGGCCTGGGTTGCGCAGTCCAGCAAAGATGTATTTTCTCATATTGTTCTTCAAATAGCCGCAGCGATTCCAATACTGCTGACAATGTTTGCCTTTGCATTCTATCGTTTCTTGCTTTGGCGCTCTTCCATTATTTACGAATATCTTTATTCTATCGAGAATAGTGTCGCGGCTGACGGTCTTGGCTGGGAGAATTTCTACAGGAAACTCAGCAGGCAAGGCCGGGCGCGAGGCGTGGGTAGAATTTTCCATGCGCTATTCTTCGTCCAGTTCGCGATGGGCGCCGCTTTCGCCTTCATGGTCTACAAGAAATTTAGTTAGGAACTTTCATCGTCCACACACACAACCTAATCTACTCAAGGAAAAGAGCATGGCACTGAAAATCAGGCTCGCGCGGGGCGGAGCCAAAAAGCGTCCCTACTACCGCATCGTCGTCGCCGAAGCCACCGCCCCGCGCGATGGCCGCTTCATCGAGAAGGTCGGCACTTACAATCCACTCCTGCCGCGGGATAGTGCGGATCGCATCACGCTGGTGGAAGATCGCGTGAAGCATTGGCTGTCGGTCGGCGCGCAGCCAACGGACCGCGTGCTGCGCTTCCTCGACGCGCGCGGCCTCGCCACTCGGCCGGCCCGCAACAACCCGAAGAAGGCCGAGCCCGGCAAGAAGGCGCAGGAACGCGTCGAGGAACGGGCTAAGAAGGCCGAAGCAGCGGCGGCGGGCGGCGAAGCGGCTTAATCCGAGGCTGGCATTACGTGCTTATGGCAGCCTATATCAGCCCTGGTACCCCCTCACCCCAGCCCTCTCCCCATGGGAGAGGGGGCAGGCCGCAGCCGTTGAGAGGACGTCCCCTCTCCCTGTGGGAGAGGGACAGGGTGAGGGGTAATGTGCCTGGGATTGGTCTTCGGCCCGGCAATTGGAGACGCCATGAGCGCGCCGCCCCACGATAGCAACGAGCGCGTCCTCCTGGCACGCATCACGGGCGTGCACGGGCTCAAAGGCGAGGTCAAGATCGCGACGTTCACGGCTGAGCCGGAAGATGTCGCGGCCTATGGTCCGCTTACGAGCGCGGACGGCTCGATCACGTTCGAAATCGCGTCGCTCCGCCTTGCGGGTGGCGGCGCGGTTGTCGCGCGCCTGCGCGGTGTCGCGGACAGGAATGCCGCCGAGCACTTGCGCGGAACGGAGCTGTTCGTGCTCCGCTCCGCGTTGCCACCGGCGGATGCGGACGAATACTATCACTCGGATTTAATTGGACTTTCCGCGGTCTCGCCGGCCGGAGAGCCGCTCGGTGAAATCTTGACCGTGCACAATTACGGCGCGGGTGACTTGCTTGAGTTGCGCCAGATAAACAGCAGGCAAACGCTGCTGATCCCCTTCGAAAGTGCACATGTACCCAAGGTTGATCTTGAGGCGAAATGCATTACAATAATAATACCTAATTACGAAGAACAATAGAACCGGCGGAAACCGGATGATCCTGATCGGGCTGATTTCGGATACCCATGGGCTTTTAAGGCCCAGAGCGGCGGCGGCGCTTGCCGGCGTCTGCCGGATATTTCACGCCGGAGACGTGGGCAAGCCGGAAGTCTTAAGCGCACTTTCGTCGATCGCTCCGGTCACGGCCGTTCGCGGCAACAACGATTCGGGCCGCTGGGCGCGACACCTGCCGTTCAACACCACAACGGTGATCGCGGGCCACACCGTTCACATGCGGCATATTCTGGAAGAACTCGCCACCGATCCAATCCAGGAAGACATCGGCGTGGTCGTCTCCGGCCACACGCACAGCCCCCTTATCGAAAGCCGCGGCGGCGTTCTCTATATAAATCCCGGCAGCGCCGGCCCGCGCCGCTTTTTGCTACCCATCTCGATTGGGTTCCTGCGCCTTACCGAAAATGCGGCCCCGGAGGCATGGCTGCAAATCATCGAGGCTTAAGCCGCGCACCGTAATTGCGAGCGAAGCGAAGCAATCCATGGATCGCCACGGCGCTGAAGCGCCTCGCGATGACGATACAGCGCAAGATGCGCTAGCCAAGCGGGGCGGCTCGCTTTATGTGAAGGCCATGGCACCCTGGCAGGCAACCGTTCTCACGCTGTTTCCCGAAATGTTTCCCGGACCGCTGGGCCACAGCCTCTCCGGCCGCGCGCTGGAGGAGGAACGCTGGCGCTTGCCGGTCCTTCAAATCCGCGACTTCGCCAAGGACAAACACCGCTCCGTCGACGATACGCCAGCGGGCGGGGGCGCGGGCATGGTCATGCGCGCCGATGTGGCCGCCGCCGCCCTCGACGCCGCGAGCGCTGCGTTTCCGGGGGCACCGCGCATTTATCTTTCGCCGCGCGGGGCGCCGCTGACCCAGGAACGCGTGCGCAGCCTTGCCGCTGGCCCCGGCGTTATCCTGTTCTGCGGGCGCTTCGAAGGGCTCGACCAGCGTCTTCTCGACGCCCGCCAGATCGAGGAGATTTCAGCGGGAGATTACGTGCTTTCAGGCGGCGAGCTGGCGGCGATGATCCTGATCGATGCTTGTGTGCGGCTCCTGCCTGGCGTAATTGGCGCTCAGGAGTTGTTGGCCGAGGAAAGCTTCGAAAACGGCCTCCTCGAATACCCGCAGTACACCCGTCCTCGCACGTGGGAGGGCCTGGAAATCCCCGAAGTGCTGCTCTCCGGCGACCATGGCCGCATCGCGCGTTGGCGCCGCGAGCAAGCCGAGCGCCTCACAGCCGAACGGCGCCCCGATTTGCACCCGCGAAAGCAGCCGGATTAATACCGAATCCGGTTGAATGCTTCAGCAGAAAGACCCCCTCACTCTGTCTCTCTCCCCAAGGGGAGAGAGGACGGCCGAACATCCGCTGCGGATAGTTCAGGCGTCCCTTCTCCCTGTCCGCATCCGCTTGCGGATGCGGCAGCAAAAGATGCAAGCTCGCCAAGGCGTGCTTGCGCGGAGAAGGACAGGATGAGGGGGGACTTTCCAGGCGTGCCCCTATTGAAGCCGCTCGCCGACTGAGGGAAAGCGCGTTGGATGACCCGAGCGCACCATGGTCAAGAGCCCCGAGTTCGGGTCTTTGTACACCTGCGTCTGGCCGAGCCGGCCCGCGGCACCCGGCAGCCCGCCAAGGCACTTCCTCCGCGGCGTGCGCCCGTAAAAGCCAAGCGCCCAGATGCGCATCACGCCGATTTCACCGTTTCCTGTCTTGAGAATGTGCGTCTCCGGCTTCTTGGCATAGCACCAGCCGGCATAGACTTTGTATTGCGCTCCAAGCACATCGAAATAATCGCCGACATTTGCCTCGAACGAAGCCGTGGTGGGGCTGTGCGTCTTTGGGAACCAGACGTAGATGAATATGAACGATCCGTCGGCCTGCGCTTGCGGAAGTTGAATTTTCTCCAAGTCAGGGATATTCAGCGATGTGAACCTGGCGGCAATCGTATCGATTCTTTGGTGAAAAAAGTCAGGCGACTGCGCGGAAGCATGGCTGAACGGTAATACAGTGAGAAATGCGAAAGCGAGAGGAAAAAACATCGTAATCTCTCCCCGGCTTGCCGTGGACTTTGACGCGAAACCTACTCCATCCTTCTAAATTGTACCCGATTTTCTCTATTTGCCAACGCATTTCTCGGTCACTTAATCCCCCCGGCGCCGCACATTTATATGAGCGGCGCGGTGCGGGGGGGCGTAGGGCCACCTCCGGAGCGGTCCGTTCCAGCCAAGGCCGGAAGCCGGCTCGCGCGCAATTACCGGGTCAGCGGCACCTTCGGAATAAGCATCGCCGGCGTGCGGTCGCCGCCATCGCCATCCCCGCCGCTGTCTGCGTCCTCCACCTTGACCAACGGCTTGGTCTCGATGATCTCGAACGAGAGCGCCTTGTCGCCATCCTTTTCGGCCACCACAACGCGAACCGTTCCGCCACCTTCGAGCTTGCCGAACAGCAACTCCTCGGCCAGCGGCTTCTTGATGTACTCCTGGATGACGCGTGCCAGAGGCCGGGCACCGTAAAGCTCGTCGTAGCCGCGGCCGGCGATCCATTCCATCGCCTCCGGCGACACCTCGATCATCACGTTGCGGTCGGCAAGCTGCGCCTCAAGCTGGAAGATGAACTTCTCGACCACCTTGCTTATCATCTCGCGCGACAGCCTTGAGAAGGCGATGACCGCATCGAGCCGGTTGCGGAATTCGGGCGTGAAGATGCGCTTGATGGCTTCCTCGTCCTCGCCCGTCCGCTGCGTGCCGCCGAAGCCGATTGCAAACCTGGCCATCTCGGCCGCGCCCGCATTCGTGGTCATGATGAGGATGACGTTGCGGAAATCGACCTGCTTGCCGTTGTGATCTGTCAGCTTGCCGTGGTCCATCACCTGCAAGAGCACGTTGAACAGATCGGGATGCGCCTTCTCGATCTCGTCGAGCAAGAGCACGCAGTGCGGGTTCTGGTCCACTCCATCTGTTAGCAGGCCGCCCTGGTCGAAGCCGACATAGCCGGGCGGCGCGCCGATGAGCCGCGAAATCGTGTGCCGCTCCATATATTCCGACATGTCGAAGCGCAGGATCTGCACGCCGAGCAGGCTTGCGAGCTGCCGCGCGACTTCCGTCTTGCCGACGCCGGTCGGGCCGGAGAACAGGTAGCTGCCGATTGGCTTCTCTGCGTCGCGAAGGCCGGCGCGGGCAAGCTTGATGGCTGCCGAAAGCGCTTGGATGGCCTTGTCCTGGCCGAACACCACGCGCTTGAGATCGTTCTCAAGGTTGCGCAAAAGCTCGGTATCGGACTTCGACACCGTCTTTGGCGGGATGCGCGCCATGGTCGCGATGGTGGCTTCCACCTCTTTCACGCCGATGGTGCGCTTGCGTTTCGATGGCGGCAGCAGCATTTGCGACGCGCCGGTTTCGTCGATCACGTCGATGGCTTTGTCCGGAAGCTTGCGGTCGTGGATGTACTTCGCCGAAAGCTCGACCGCCGACTTGATGGCCTGGTTCGTGTATTTGATGTTGTGGAAGTCCTCGAAATAGGGCTTCAGCCCCCTCATGATCTCGATGGCGTCTTCCACGGTGGGCTCGGCCACGTCGATCTTCTGGAAGCGGCGGACGAGCGCGCGGTCCTTCTCGAAGTGCTGGCGGTATTCCTTGTAGGTGGTCGAGCCGATGCAGCGCAGCACACCGGATTGCAGCGCCGGCTTTAACAGATTCGAGGCATCCATCGCCCCGCCCGAGGTCGCGCCCGCGCCGATCACGGTGTGGATCTCGTCGATGAACAGGATCGCGCCCGGATAGGCCTCGATCTCCTTCATGACCGCCTTGAGGCGTTCCTCGAAATCGCCGCGGTAGCGCGTACCCGCCAGAAGCGTGCCCATGTCGAGCGAGAACACCGTCGCGTTGGCGAGAACCTGCGGAACCTCGCCGCGCACGATCTTGCGCGCGAGCCCTTCGGCAATCGCGGTCTTGCCGACGCCTGGATCGCCGACATAGAGCGGGTTGTTCTTGGACCGGCGGCAGAGCACCTGGATGGTGCGCTCGATCTCCTTGTCGCGTCCGATCAGCGGATCGATCCGCCCGTCCTTCGCCTTTTGGTTCAGGTTGACGCAATAGGCTTCGAGCGCGTCGGTGCTGCGCTTCTTGCTGTCCTCGCCCTCGACGGTCGTGGAATTGTCCTCCACGCCGCGGACGCCGCGCGGCTCGGACATGCCGGCGCGCTTCGAGATGCCGTGGCTGATGAAATTCACGGCGTCGAAGCGGGTCATGTCCTGCTCGGTCAGGAAGAAGGCCGCGTTGCTTTCGCGCTCGGCGAAAACGGCGACGAGCACATTGGCGCCCGTAACCTCCTCGCGCCCCGAGGACTGCACATGCACGACGGCGCGATGGATCACGCGCTGGAAGCTCGCGGTCGGCTGCGCCTCGCCATCCTGGTCGAGAATAAGGTTGGAAAGCTCCTTGTCCAGGAAATCGGTGACCTTGGCCCTGAGGCGGTCCAGATCGACATTGCAGGCCCGCATGACCGACGCCGCATCGCGGTCGTCGATAAGAGACAAGAGCAGGTGTTCCAGCGTGGCGTATTCGTGATGGCGCTCGTTGGCATATTCGATGGCGCGATGGAGCGATTCTTCCAAGCTGTTCGAGAATGATGGCACTTCCGCACCTACTCCTTTTCCATGGTACACTGCAGAGGATGCTGATGCTGCCGGGCAAAGTTCATCACTTGCGTCACCTTCGTCTCGGCAACCTCATAGGTGTAGACGCCGCACACGCCGACGCCCTTCTGATGGACGTGGAGCATGATCCGTGTCGCTTCCTCACGATGTTTGTTAAAGAAGCGTTCGAGGACGTAGACCACGAACTCCATCGGAGTGTAATCGTCATTCAGGAGGAGAACTTTGTAAAGGCTCGGCCGCTTAGTCTTTGGACGCGTTTTCGTGACGACCCCAGTTTTGAGGCCGTTGTCTCCCTTGAAACCGTTATTGCCTGCCATAGCCACGATCATCGAGAGTCAAGCCGTAAGCTGCGCAATCCACCGAACCTGTTCATGCAAATCCATTTGGCAATCCACGCCATCAGCCTACATACTCCCGTTTAACGGTTTGCTCTGTCAAGGGCCGGAAGCGTGAAGCCTTGCCGAATATAGGCCTTGCCTTCCCCCTGGGAAGGGGGCGGCAGACGAAACGGCGGTATGGAAGCCCAAGACAGGCGCAAAATGCGTTACGGCCGGTTTTACACGCATAAAGCGTAATACTCTATTAAAACACGCCGGGGTATAGCCTGAATGGCTAGGGACCCATCCCTGGTGCGCCAGCTTAAAGGCGGACGGCGTGACGAAGCGGGGGAATCTCCCCTCACCCTGCCCCTCTCCCAGCAAGCTCGCCTTGGCGAGCCTGCCACTTTAGAATGTCTGCATCCGCAAGCGGATGCAGATGGGAGAGGGGACGTTGTTGCACGTTCCGAGTGCTATTCAGGCGACCCTTCTCCCATGGGGAGAAGGACAGGATGAGGGGCGTGACGCCGCTATGTGGCGGTTCGCCTGCCTTGCTGACGACAAGTTTTGGGGGTCTTCAAAGCGCGCAATGTTCCGGCAAAAGTCTATACCTTTCCTGGAATGGGATCCTGGGTTGCCTTTAAAAGTTGCACCAAGGCTGACGGTGCTTTCCCTCTTCGTTTTCGCTCTGCTGCTGCTGGTGACGGCGGATGCGGACGCACGCCGCCGCTATTACCGGCACCGCGTATCCGAATATTCCCCTCCCGCCTCGGCCGTGGCGATCGACCTCTACTCGGGCCGGGTTCTCTATTCGAAAAACGCCAATGAGCAGCGCTATCCAGCCTCGCTCACGAAGGTCATGACCCTTTACCTTCTTTTCGATGCGCTGCGCGACGGCAGGCTTCGCATGGATACGCAGCTCAGGGTTTCGGCGCACGCCGCGGACCAGTCGCCGACCAAGCTGGACCTTTCGGAAGGCGACAAGATTTCCGTCGCGGATGCCATCGGCGCCATCGTCACCAAGTCGGCCAACGATATGGCGGTCACTGTCGCCGAGGCGCTTGCGGGCTCGGAGGAGGAATTCGCCAAGCGCATGACCCAGAAGGCTCGCTCCATAGGCATGCGGGACACCACCTTCCGCAATGCGTCCGGGTTGCCCAACAGCGAGCAGGTGACGACGGCGCACGATCTCATACTCCTCGGCAAGAGCATCCTTTTCGACCATCCGGAGCGCTGCAAGGTTTTCGCGACCAAATATTTCCAATATGACGGGCAGGTCTTCCGCAACCACAATACCCTTCTTTACACCTACGAGGGGATGGACGGCATGAAGACGGGCTTCACCCAGGCGTCCGGCTTCAACCTGATTGCCACCGCGCACCGCAACGACAAAAGATTGCTGGCGGTTGTGCTTGGCGGCGTTTCGGCTGGCGCGCGGAACGCGGCGATGCGGAACATCCTCGACAATGGGTGGTCAAAAGCGATGACCCTGACGGCCATGCGCAAGGCCGGAGTTTCGGCGGCGGCGGCGGCGAAGCCAGAGCCCGCGCACGAGACAAAAGCCTCGCCAAAAGCTGCTGAGCGCGAGGAGCCGAAGCCCGTCAAGACCGCGGCGATTGCGCCCAAGCCCGGGCTCCTGCTCCTGCCTCTCAGCCAGCACTGGCGTTCCCTGGGGCCTATTCGCGGCTTAAGAGAAGGCCCGACCAGGCTTCGGCCGCGATCCTGCTCCACTCCATCGAGGCGGGCCTCGTGACCAAACCCAGCCCTGTGTCATACCCGCAGCCGCCCGCGTCTTCGGATACAACGACAGACGAGCCCGAGGACACGGCGGAGCGCGACGCCAGCCGCAGTCCTTCCTACGTACCTCCACCGGCCAACGAGATCGTGCGCAACGAGACGATCGCCGCCATCACAGCGCCGGCTCATCAAAATGTGTCGGTGCATAACAAATCGGTGAGGCAGCCCGAGGTGATGCCCCTGGAGGCGGCAGCCCTTGACGCACCTGCCCTGGAGCCCGCTCCGGCGAAGGCCGCGCAATCCGCGCCCGTGCGCCAGGCGAAAGCGGAAGCCCCGCAAACGCTGACTGCCGTACCCGCACCTGCACCCGAGCCCGAGCGTCCGGCCCAGCCTGGGCCTTTCCATATACAGGCGGGCGCCTTTACCGATGAGGCGCAGGCCAAGGAGCGGCTTGAAAGCGTCAAGGAAGCGCTAGGCGCCGAAATCCTGAAAGCGCATCCGGACTTTATCATGCGGGTCACGCTGGGGAATGGGACAACCATGTATCGCGCCAGGCTCGGGCGCTTTGTCAGCGAAGCGCAGGCTAGCGTGGCTTGCAAGCGCCTCAAAAAGAGCGGCATCGACTGCTGGGGCATACCGGTCGACTAATGCAAACTCCGGCTGAATGGTTCGGGAAGTCCCCCTCATCCTGTCCTTCTCCCCGAGGGGAGAAGGGACCCCAGAACCAGCCGCAGCGGGGGTTCTAGGGGCCTCTCTCCCCTTGGGGAGAGAGACAGAGTGAGGGGGGACTCCGTGAAGCAATCGAGCGCATCTCGTATGACGCCCCTGAAGCGCGGCAAGTGAACCTAAAGGCCAGATCGCTGCGCTGCCGCAATCGGGATCAGGCAGAGCCGGCTGCGGTGTGCCCGGGTTCGGGCTCGCTGCCTGCAAAGCCAGCCTCAACGGGGCGCCTGGGCCGGACCACCGTGACCGTGCAGCTCGCCTCGCTCGCCACCTTCGCCGACACGCCGCCCAGCAGCGAACGCTTGAGCGAGCTTTCCCGCGCGCCCACCAGGATTTGATCCACCCGGTTCTGTTCGGCGTAACCAAGGATCGCCGCCGCCGGGTCGACCGCCTCCAGCACGTGGAAGGTGACGCGCCCCTCGCGAAGCTTCAAAGGCTGCGCCCAGTCCTGCAACGCGACAAGCCGGTTCACATGCTTGTTGTGGCCCTCGCCGTCAAGCACGGTATCGTTGGAGATGTAGCTCTGTTTCAGCACGTTCAGGCAAGCGAGCCGGGCTCCCGGCAGCGATTTTAGCGCGTGTCCCGCGGCCTCCCGCAGCGCCTCGTTGGTGGCCTTGGCCTCCTCGGAAAGATGGAGGGCGATGGCGATAATCGGCGCGGCCGGCAGCGGCGTCGCGACCGTGCGCGGCGTCCAGTCCTTCTTGAGGTCCGGGTTGAAACGCCGCTTCATGACGGTGAGGAAGGAATCGGGCTTCAGCCGCCTGGACCTGGCTGTCAGCTTGATCTGGCTGTGGTTGCTGAGCTCGAAAGCAAGTTGCGCCGCCGTGGGATAGCGCCATGCCGGCTCCACTTCGAGGCAGCGCAGCACGATCTCTTGCAGCCACGGCGGATAATCCGGCCGCAAGGCCCTCGGCGGCTTGGGATCGCGCCAGAGCCGCTTTTTCATGACGCTCAGGCGCTCGCTTTCGCCAAACGGGCGTTCGCCGGTCGAAAAGAAATAGAGAAGAACGCCAAGACCGAACTGATCGCTGCGCGGATCGTGGCGGATGCCCAGAAGCTGCTCCGGCGCCATGTAAGGGGCCGTGCCGTAGGGTAGCCGGAATTCCTCCTGCATGAGGTCCGGCAACTGTGTGTGGCGCGAAAGGCCAAAGTCGATGAGAACGGCCTCGCCCGTTGGCCGGAAGAGAATATTGCTCGGCTTTATATCGAGATGGATGACGTGCTGCCGGTGCAGGTCTTCGAGCGCGGTTGCGACCTTCCAGCCGATCTCGGCCACCTCCTCATAAGGTAGCGGCAGATCCCTCAGGCGCGGCAGCAGCGATTTACCCGCCAAGCGCTCCATGACGATGTAGGGATGAACCGCGAAATCGCCTGCCGCCACGAACTTCGGCACATGCGGCCCCGAAATCCGCGCCATGATCATCTGCTCCATCTCGAAGCTCACGATGGCCGCGGGGTCGCCTCCTTCGCCGAGGATCGGGACCTTCATCAAGAGCGGCATATCGATGCCGGGCTTGGAGACGGTCCAAAGCCGGGCCATGCCGCCCCGATGAATCAGCTCCTCGATATGGAAGCCATCCAACGTGCTGCCTGGCTGCAAACCCGGCTTTGCCATCGAGCTTTATCTCCCCGCGAACAGCCTTTCGGCGAAATAGTGCGGCAGGCGCGCTTTGCGGATCGCCTGGGCAGCTCCCTCTATATCGTAAGGAACGCGAAGGAAAGATATCTCTTTTTTGTCCGTGTCGAACATGGCGTAGGCGGCGGCGGGAATGCCGTCGCGGGGCTGGCCCACGGAGCCCAGCACGGCTTGCCAGCGCCTGAGCCCGTGCAAAGGAATAGCCACGTCGGTCACGGGAACGAAGGCGGTCATTTTGGCGAGCGCGGTGACGCTGAACAGCGCGGGCCTGTGGGTGTGGCCGCAAAACACGATTTGCGCCTCGGTCGAGCGCAGGCTGCGCGACGCCTCCTCGACCGTCAGCACATAGGTCCACTTTTCCGGTGCGCTGGCATCCCCGTGCACATAGAGCTGGCCCGGCCCCGTATCGGTAAGCGGCAGATTGCCGAGAAAGCGGCGCTGCTCCGCGCCAAGCTCGCCGCGCGTCCAGTCGATGACCGCCGTCGCTTCCTCGTGCATGCGGCCGGTTGGAGTCCCGATGGCGGCGTCGTGATTGCCTTGCACGGCAGTTGCCCCGCCCTCCACAAGCTCCATGACCTTGCCAACCGTCCATGCCGGATCGGCTCCATATCCGACGAAATCGCCGAGCAAGACGTAGCGCTGCGCGCCCCTCTCCCGGGCGTGATCGAGACATGCACTGAACGCTTGCCGGTTCGCGTGCAGGTCCGCCATCAGGGCAACTAGCATTTCCTCTCCCGCAAGTTATTTTTTCTACCTTAGCGTCATCCCGCGCGCGCCGCAGCATGAAATGCCGCCGCGCGGACACGGGATCGTGAAGAGCGCCGGCTCTCATAACGATCCCGGATAAACGCTTTGGCTTTTTCCGGGATGACGGACTTCGAATCAATCGCCCAAATTCGTGTGTGCCGGTTTGGGCAAGCCTTAATCCGCAGGCCGGTAGGTCCCCTCGGCGGCGTCGAAAATCAGCGGCGCCGCGGCGGGGCTGGCGTGCCGGATACGCCGCTCCAGCCTGTGCAGCGAGCTTTCCACACGGTCGTACTCGCGGCGTACCCAGCGCAATGCAAAAAACACGGACACGGCGCCCGCCGCGATGGCTAGAACTTGTAGCATAACCAAATTCTCCTCGCCCGGACACGCCGCCGGGCTTAAAAACCGAAGCGCGCCCAGATCGCGCGCTCTTCCAATGCTGAGATGAGATCGCCGGCGAAACCGTGCGGGACGCCGATGCCGTACCCTCCACCGGAAACGGCGGCGGCGCCGAGGCCCAGCCTGCGCCTGAGAAAGCCGCGCTCGGAGTGGACAACCTTTAGCCGGACGTCCTCGCCGTATAGCGCGCGCATTTTCGTCCTGATATCCATGACGCCGTCGATCAGGCCAAGCTCAAGCGCCTGCCTGCCGGACCAGAACTCGCCAGTGAACAGGTTGTCGCCGGCTGCCGCGATCCGCGTGCCCCGGCTTTCCTTCACCAGCGCTATGAAATCCTGGTGGACGATTTCCTGGATTTTCTTGAGCCTCGATATTTCGTCCGGATTTTCCGGCTTGAAAGGATCGAGCTGGAACTTGTTTTCGCCTGCGGTATAGACGCGGCGGTCGATGCCGATCTTGCTTATTAGATCGGTGAAGCCGAAGCCCGCCGACACAACGCCGATCGAGCCCACCAGCGAGGACGCATCCGCGTAAATCTCGTCGGCGGCGCAGGCCAGCATATAGCCGCCGGATGCCGCGACGTCCTCGGCGAAGGCGAACACCTTGCGCGACTTTTCCGTGGCGAGCGAGCGGATGCGCTCATAGATGAGCCGCGACTGCACGGGCGAGCCGCCGGGCGAATTGATCTGAAGCGCTACCGCGGGCGCATTCTTGATAGAGAACGCGCGCTCGATGGCGCCAGCGCAAGCCGCGATGGTCAAACCCTCCCGCAACGGAGTGGCCGCGCCAATGGTGCCGGTGAGCCGGATCACCGGGATAACCGGGCCTTTGGAATGGAACGGATTGACCGTGTTCCAAATCGCGCGAAACCCGAAGCCTTTTAGATGCTCGCTATCGTTGGTCATGAACAACCGTAGTGAACTGTTGGGAAGCCTTTGAATGGTCTTCAAATGTGTACGGGACGAGCGTTAACAAGACTTTCGCTGCAGCTATCTTTGTTCGCGAGTGTGTCAGAAAATCTTCCCTGCCCATCGGCGTCATGCCGTGGGGGGCTCGCACCGCGCAGACACGGGATCTTTAAGGGCGCCGGCGTTCGTAAAGATCCCGGATGTGGCGCAAACGCCGTTCCGGGATGACGATTGCGACCTATTCGAGCCCGTCTGGCATCAGAAAAGCTTCGCCGCGTCTCTGAAAACGGCTTTTGCCGCGCCTGTGGGCGTGCCATCCTCCTCGTGGAGCACGATGCCCGGCGCGATGGAGAAGGGGGCGCGGCTGCCTTTCACGCCGCAAAGGATGACGCGGATCGCGGGGGCGCCAGCCTTTGGGTGAAGGGGAATGAGGCGCAGTCCGCCGAAGCGCCCTTCGAAGGCGGCCAGAAGCTGCGGCACGGCTTCGGCTGTGTGGATCACCGTTGCGGTGCCGCCCGGCTTCGCGGCGGCGGCGAGAAAGCGCAGCCAAACTTCGAGGCCGCCTTCCTGCATGGCCCGCGAGCGCGCATTGCGGCCATCCTTTGAGAGCCTCGCGCGGCCATGCACATAGAACGGCGGGTTGGCCATGACGTGATCGTAGCCCTCGCGGCGCAACTGCTCCTCAAGGCTGCTCCAGGGCGCGCCCACGCCGGCTGCCACAGCGTGGAAGCGTTCGCCGAAGCCGTTCGCTGCGGCATTCTCCCGGGCAAGCGCGGCCAGGGCGGGATCGGCTTCCACGCCCGTGACGGCAACGTTCGCGGCGCGCGCGAGCAGGCAAAGCGACGCCACGCCTGCGCCGCAACCTGCTTCAAGCACGGCATCGCCGTCCTCCGCCGGGCACGCCGCGGCCAAAAACACCGCGTCCAGGCCGGAGCGAAAGCCCTTGGCCGGCTGGCGCACATGAATGCGGCCATCCAAGAACGCATCGCAGGTCGTATCGAAAGGCGCGTCCACCAGGGCACTTCCCTTTCAGGATCGTGGCGGTTTGGCTCGAAAGCCGTGGGGCAAAGTCTTGCCTCCGACGAGACTTACGCCAGCTCCAGGCTACACGCTAGCCGCCCGCTGAAAAAGCCCGCGTTGGAAGTGCCACCGATGCCGTGCTCAGATAGGCGGCGGTGCGCCCGGCGATCTGGCATCGCTTAGCCTTCGCGGGCTTGCCGGAGCGCCTCGGGGCTGCTAAGCAAACGTTCTGGGGGACACCAACGCGTGCTTCGATATGCCGGCGAAAGCAGGCATCGAATAAACGCAAGCGTCAGAAGCACTTAGCGGGCGCTTGCGATGACTGGACTCGCGCTTTCGCGGGAGTTCCGGTGGGTGGGCATTCGTTGGCCGGGTTGCGAATTTCTGCTTAGCTGCCGGCGTCAGCGTTGGCGGAGCGAGGGACAATGGCCGCCGAGTGCATGAATGGCTTCGATACGGGCTTCGTGAGCCTTGGCTACGCGAAGGTTGCGATTTTGGGCGTGGTGCAGGGCATCACCGAGCTGATGCCAATTTCGTCGACCGCGCATATGCGCCTCGTGCCCTGGGCGCTGGGCTGGCGCGACCCTGGCTCGGCATTTTCGGCCGCCATGCAACTCGCGGCGCTTGCCGCCGTGGTCAGCTACTTCTGGAGCGATGTCCGCGGACTGGTATTCGGCTCGCTGTCCGCCACCGTCCGGCGCGACTGGCGCGACCGGAATTTTCAGTTCGCGCTGGCCATTGTGCTGGGAACGATTCCCATCGTTTTCTTCGGAAAGCTGCTAGAGCCGGTCCTCAATGCCTGCAACTCGCCGCTGCGCGCCTTGGTGGTGATCGGCTGGGCCAGTCTCGGGATGTCGCTCTTGCTGGCCTTGGCGGAGATCACCGCCCGTCACAAGCGCAGGATGGAAGACTGGGACATTCTCGACGTGATCATCGTCGGCATCTGCCAGGCGGGCGCGCTCATCCCTGGCGTCTCGCGCTCCGGCTCGACGCTGACGGCTGCGCTGTTCCTCAGTTTCAACCGCGCCGAGGCCGCACGCTTTTCCTTCTTGCTCGGCCTGCCCGCCATCACTGGCGCGGGACTGATGGAGCTTCTCAAGCTGCGCCACGCCGGTCTCGATGCGCATGGCTGGAGCGTGCTCGCGGTGGGCCTCGTGGTCGCCAGCATTTCAGCCTTCGCGGCAATATGGAGCCTCTTGCGCATTCTGGAGCGTTTTTCGGCGTGGCCGTTCGTGGTTTACCGCGCACTCATGGGCCTGCTGCTGGTCAGCGGCGTTTACCTGGGCTGGTTGAGTTAAGGACGCGCCTGCCGGAAGGAACCCCATAGGCGCTTAACGGCGCACAGCGGAACGAACAAGCAAATCTCCCCTCACCCTGTCCCTCTCCCAATGGGAGAGGGGACGCTAGAATTTGCGCTGCGGATAATTCAGGGGCCGAAGCTCGTCTCGCAAGATCGAGCCACCGCGCACAGATTGTGAGAAATGCCTAAAATCCCACTTTAATCCCACCGTTGACTACAAGTCCGTTTCCGCCGTCGCGCGCGAACGTGGTCTCAGCGTTAAACGTGGCGCTGACATTCCCGCCAATTCTCGCGGAGACGCCACCGGCAATCTTGCCATAGGTACCGCTCTCACCGGGAACCGGGGTGAGTATGGGGAGCAGAGGCGCCGACACCAGAGTGGCCGTGACCGTCCGGCTGGAACCGGGAAAATCGTGTCCGGCGGTGACGTTGATAAACGGGCTGTAAAGGTTCCCGCCAAACCCGAATGGGAAGCGCAGCTGAACTCCGGCATCGCCCGTCAAGGTGTCGAGAGATTGCCGGTTTACCATCATGGTGAGGAGGCTGTCGCCGGTTTCAGTGTAGGACTGAATGACAGCGCTGGTGTAGTAGAGGCTTCCGACGGGCCCGGCGCGGACTGGCCCGGCCTCAACGAGGTAGCCGGCCTGGGCTGCCGCCGTGAAGGTATCGGCACTGGTGCTGCCGTGAACGGTGTCGATCACGCCCGCGCGGTCGAGAGCGTAGCCGTGAAGGCCATAAGCAATGAGAGCGTCGCCGAACAAGTTGGGGCCCGTGTACGAGCCATAGCCGGCGAATTGATAGGAATCGACCTTATCGTGAGCGTTCTGGACCCCGAGGCTGACGGTTGAGTTCGAGTAGCCGAACACGCCTCCAAGCAGCAACCGCGGATTGACGCGGTATTCAGCCCCGACCATGCCGCCTATCGCGTCGTAATCGTAGCCGGAGGAATAAAACTGACGTTCAAGGTTGCCGCCGCCGTAATTGGCGTTGCTGTAAACCGACCACCCGCTTGGATGCCCGCCGTCCTTAAGGCCTTCCGCGGGTACGGGAACGCCCCGCTGGGCGTCGAGGCGCCCCATTACAGTCGTGGCGAAACCCGTGGCGAGGCTGGTGGCGATGCTGCCCTGAGGAACCACGGTCGTTGGCGCGTCGATCTGGTTCGCCATATAGGTCGCGATCAGCGCCATGGCCGCGCCGGTGGGATGAACCGAGTTCTCGTAGAAGCAATTCGGGACGTTTTGAGTTCGCGGTGCCTACGGGCCCAGCCTCGCAATTGGGGACGCTGCTAAAACCGTACAGGCCCGGATCGGTGGCGATGCGCTCCTGCAGGATTCCGAAGTTGAACATGAAGATGCGAACGCCCGAACGCGCCAGCGGCGCAAGCAATTGCTGGGTCTGCTGGTAGTAGGTGTTCGCCCAGTCGTCGCGCTGCGTATTGGTGAACGCCTGGCCGCCGGGCGGCTCGGGGAACCATCTTGAGCTGCCGGTGCTGAGCCACGTGATGTTGCGGGCGCCGGCTCCCACCAACTGCTCCACGCCAGCGACGGCTCTTTGCGCCGAGGTGGTAGCGGCCGTTTCAATCTGCACGGTCTTTTGAGCGTCTGAACCGCTGAGAACGACGGCCGACAAATCGTTGCCGCCGATGGAGAGCGCGATGAGGTCGCGATCGGTGAAGTGCGTTCCGCTGGCGGCGAACTGTTGGAGTTCGTACGTGAAGCCATAGCCAGGGTTGAGCTGGGGTATGGTGTTGGAATTGTCGGTTCGCGCGCCGCCGATTGAATAATTGGTCAGGCCCGGCAGGCCGTAGATCGATCGCAGCGAGTCGACGAAGTTTGTGCTGCCAGTGAATCGGCAGCTGTTCAATGGGGCCGGGCAATTGGGGTAGTATGCGGGGCCCATCAGGCGGAACGCCCCTCCCGGAGCAGCGCCGGTATCCGCGTAGCTGTCGCCGAAGCCGGTCAGGCTGGCGAACTGAGCCTGTGCGGGCAGCGCGGCGGCCGTCAGCGCCACCGCAATCGCCGTTGCCCAGGCGATCCTAACCACACCGGGGCGCGCCGGATGTCCCCGGCGGAGGACCGGCGTCCATGCTGGCGGCAAGGCCCGCGATACCCTCGTTCTCTCAAAGCAAAAAAGGAGCTTGGCGCAAGCCGCTCCCAACACCGCGAACCCTCGCCGCGGCTGCGTTGGTGTAGCCATTTTATGGTTCCGATCCAGTAATCGCCAGGGTGAGCTTTCTCGCTCCCCCGTTTCAGTAAACGCTGAAAAACCGGCGGCTTTGACAAGCGGCACGCGTCCCGCACGAGCACACGCTGTAGCCCATGAGTTGAATGATGTGCAACCAAAAAGTGTAATAGGTAGCCCGGCTGTCTACCAAGTGTGCCGCTTCAGACCGCCAAAGCCGCCTCACGATGACGCGGTGTTGGCGGCGCTGGAACGGTCAGTATTTCTGGCTACCGGTATATAAAAAGAGAGGCTGCGGTTACTCCACGGCCTCGTATGAATTCGTAGGACTCGGGCTCGACGAGCGGCTCCGAGGATTTGTGATTCTCGAACAAGAACCCGCCCGACTGCCGCGCCCACAGGCTGGCGTAAAGGCCGCCCTGTTGCAACAGCCCCTCGTGGCTGCCGTCCTCCACGATGCGGCCCTTGTCCATGATGATGAGCCGGTCCATGGCGGAGATGGTCGAAAGCCGGTGCGCGATGGCGATCACGGTCTTGTTGGCCATCAAATTATAGAGCTGCTCCTGGATCGCGGCCTCCACCTCGGAGTCGAGCGCGGAGGTGGCCTCGTCCATGATCAGGACCGGCGCATCTTTCAACAGCACGCGCGCAATCGCGATGCGCTGCCGCTGCCCGCCCGACAGCTTTACGCCGCGCTCGCCACATTGAGCCTTATAAGCGCGGCGCCCTTTGTGATCCTGGAGTTCGAGGATGAATTCATGGGCGTGCGCCTTTTGGGCGGCGGCGACGACCTCTTCCTCGCTCGCGCGCGGCTTTCCATAGCGGATGTTGTCGAGGATCGAGCGATGCAGCAGCGAGGTGTCTTGCGTCACAAGCCCGATCTGCGCCCGCAAGCTATCCTGGCTGACGAGAGCGATGTTTTGCCCATCGACCAGGATGCGCCCGGACTCAAGGTCGTGAAAGCGCAGCAGGATACTGACAAGCGTGGACTTGCCCGCGCCCGATGGCCCGACCAGGCCGACTTTCTCGCCCGGCTTGATGGTCAGCGACAGGTCTTCGAGCAGCCCGCTGTCCCGCCCGTAATGGAAGCGGACGTTCTCGAAGCGGATCTCGCCCTTGGTCACGCACAATTCCTTGGCGCCGGGCACATCGACCACGGTCCAAGGCTTGGAGAGCGCCTCCATGCCTTCCTGCACCGTGCCGACATTTTCGAAAATCGAAGTGATCACGAACATGATCCAGCCAGCCATGGTGTTGATGCGGATCGCGAGGCCCGTGGTGACGGCGATGGCGCCAAGCGAGATCGTGCCGTGGCTCCAGAGCCAGAGCGACAGCCCGGTCGTGCCCGTGATGAGCATGCCGGTCAAGACCCACTGCGTCAATTCGAGGCCGGTAATCAGCCGGAGCTGGTGCCTGAACTTGTGCAGATGATCGGAGATCGCTTCCTTGGCGTAAGCGTCCTCGCCTTCGGCATGAGCGAACAGCTTCACGGTCAGGATGTTGGTGTAGCTATCGACGATCCGCCCGATCAGCAGCGAGCGCGCCTCCGAAAGAGCGGTCGCCCGTTCGACCAGCTTCGGCACAAAGAACCAGACCATGGCCAGGAAGCCTATGAGCCATCCCAAGAGCGGTACGAGCAGGCGCGCGTCGAGCTGGAAGAAGATCACCGCCGCGCTTGTCCAATAGATCGCGACGTACCAAAGCGCATCCACGGTCTCGACCACCGACTGCCGCACCGCGCCGCCGGTTTGCATGATCTTGTTCGCGATCCGGCCCGCGAAGTCGTTCTGGAAGAACGACAGGCTCTGCCGCAGGATGTAACGGTGCTGCTGCCAGCGCACCATGTTCATCACATTGGCGCTGGCGGTCTGGTTGATCAGCATCGTGTGCATGCCGAAAGCCACGGGCCGCGCCACCATGGCGACGAACGCCATCCAAAGCAGCGTCTGGCCGTTCAGCTCGAAGAATTCGGCGGGGTTGGCGGCAGACTTGGCCAGGTCGACGATGTGGCCGACGAAGGCGTAAAGCGAGACCTCGATGAGCGATCCCAGCATGCCGAACAGCATGATGAGCGCATAAACCCACCATATCGGGCGCAAATAGTGCCGGTAGAACGCGCCGAGCTTGTCCGGCGGCTGGACTATTGGAACGTCTTTGTAGGGGTCGATAAGTCTTTCAAACCAGGACAGCATGGCTTCGCTCGCGTCTTGAGGGTTGGGGATCGCGCGGCGAAGCGAAGCGGATGACTTCGCGGATGTGCTCGCGCCGTTAGTTGCCGGAAACGGTGATTGTCATCTTTGTTGAAAATCCTGCTTTCAAGTTGAGGTGCGCTTATACTATAATAGCACCTGTGCCGGAAGAGGCCATTTGAAGGCGGCAAAATTGCGGCCTTGCCTGGAAGACAACCGCGAGCGGCGTTGCACTTCCCGGCGAATAAAGAGCGAGCGCAGCGAAAGTCTTATTAAATCAATATCTTGAGCCTTCTTATGGCTGTAACTGAGCTTTGCTTTATTAGGTGGGGAGCAACAGCGTAGGATTGGGCCCCTTATGCTAAGCCGCTTTGTAGTGTGCGTGGGGCTAGGTGGCGCTTTTGCGGGGGGTATTCTCTTCGGGAGTTCCGCACAGTGCGAGGCCGCGGAGTGCGAGCCTTCGATTGCGGTGGAACCCATGAGCGCCGGATTAGCCCGTTTGTCGGTGTCCGCTCCCTGCTTGCCGCAGCGCAAGGTGAGCTTCCGGTACGATGCGGTCGAGTTTGTCCGCAGCTTGGACGATAGCGGGCACCTCACCATGACGTTCGACTGTTTCCTGGGCGACAAGATACCGCTGATGGCCGCCTTTCAAGACGGCCCCACGGTCCCCGTCCAGCTTCAAACCCTCGACCTCGACCGGGTTACGATGGTCTCGGTGGTTTGGAAGGGCAGCGTCAACCTCGATCTCCACGCTTTCGAATATGCGGCGAAGCTGTCGGACGAGAACCACGTCTGGGCTGGCGCGACGTCGAGCCGCTGGCAGGCCGAGGAGCGCAAGAGGCGCGACAATCGCGGCCACGGCTTCATCAGCTGGGCAAGCGACGGCAGCAGCGCCGGCGACCACGCCGAGGTCTACACCTTCGTTCACGAGGCCAATCAAACGGCGGGCGCTGTAACCTTGGCCCTCGATTACGAAAGCCGGTCCCGCCATCCGCGCGATCCCGACACCTGCGGCACGGGCCTATATGCCGATCTCGAATACAAGGTCTTCGTTTGGCATCCGGACGGCAAAATTGCCCGCTCGCGCGGTGTTTTCGCGCCGGCCGAATGCGATGAACCGGCTGGCGGCGAGATCGCCCGCTACAATTCAAAGGCCCTGCCACAGCTTTTCTTCACGCGCTGAAGTCCTTCAGCCGCAATACCTTGGAACACATCGCAACGCATCTCACACGGGGGTATCATGGCGCTCCGGCCGGTCTTGAAGCTTGCCGCCTGCTTCGCAGTTTTTGCCGCTTTCGCCGCTGAAGCGGCCAGGGGCAGCGAAGTCACGCTCGTCTTGCGCAACGGCGGGCTCACCATAATCGGTGAGCTTGTTCCGTCCGGGCCGGGCTCCTACGCGGTCAAGTCGGATAAATTCGGCGTCGTCTCCGTCGAAGCCTCGAAGTTCGATTGCTCGGGCGTTGCCTGCCCGAAGGCGCCCGCGAGCACCGTGGGCATCCACGGCTCGAACACAATCGGCGCCCAGCTGATGCCCAATACCGTCGAAAGGTTCGCCGACAGGGAGGGATACACGCTCGAAAAAGTCGTGGGCGCCGATCCCGAGCAGGTCCAGTACAAGCTTTACGCAAGCGATGGCAAGGAGGCCGGCCTCTTCGATCTGCAATCGCACGGCAGCAATACCGCGCCTCCGGACCTGCAGAAGGGCAAGGCGCAGATCGGCATGATGTCGAGGCCGATCAAGCCCGAGGAGGTGAAGGCCCTCGGCGATGGCGGGGTCAAGATTAAGACCCACGTCTTTGCCTTGGACGGCGTTGCGGTTTTTGTTTCGCCGCAGAACCCGGTGAAGGCGCTCAGTCTCGACCAAATCGCAAAGATGTTTGCGGGCGTAATCAAGGATTGGAGCGAGGTCGGCGGAAGCCCTGGAAAGATCAAGCTCTACGCGAGAGATGCAAAATCGGGAACCTTCGACACTTTCGACAATCTCGTGCTTAAGCCGGCAAACCTCAAAATCTCCCCGGAAGCCCGGCGCTTCGAATCGAGCCCCGATCTTTCCGACGAAACCGCGGGCGACCCCTATGGAATTGGCTTTTCAGGGTTTGCCTATATCCGCAACGCCAAGGCGCTCGCCATTTCATCGGAATGCGGAATTGTATCGCCGCCCGAGGTGTTTTCGGTAAAAACCGAGGAATATCCGCTATCCCGGCGGCTGTACCTGCATAGTACAGCCTCGCTGCCGGAACTCGGCTCCAAGCTCCTCACTTTTGCCCTTTCGGATAACGCGCAAGAGACGATTTCCGGATCGGGCTTCGTCAATCAGCTCATCGAGGTGCAATCCTTCGACCAGCAGGCGACCCGGCTGGCACCCGCCCTGATGGTTCCGGACAAAGAGTTCAATTTCGCCGCCATGCGCGAGCTGGTGAACGGCCTTAAGACCGCGCACCGCCTGTCCGTCAGCTTCCACTTTCCGAAGAATTCAGCCGTGCTGGACGAAAAGGCGCGTGCGGATATTCCGCGCCTTGCGAGCTTCCTAAAAAGCAATGGCGGAAAGTTCACGGAGGTTTTGCTTGCCGGGTTCACGGATAACACCGGGACCTTCGAAGGAAACCGCGCCACCGCGCTGGCTCGCGCCACCGGCTTCAAGAGCGCATTGGTGACCGAAGGCGTTCCCGCCAGCCAGATCGTTGTCAAATCCTACGGCAGCCTGCTGCCAGTTGGCTGCAACGCAACCGAGGCGGGAAAAGACAGGAACCGGCGCGTCGAGGTATGGGTCAAAGAGTAGCGCTTTCACATTTTGCTGTTGCAAAAATGATAAATGGCCTATTGAGAAAGCCACGAAAATTGCGATGTTTATTCAGCATGTTGCCCAAAAGCTAGAACGGAGCGGTACGAAATATGTTATAGGTTTAGCTTCCGTAGGGCTTAGCGGTGGCGTTAGTGTTGAAAACCCGCTATCGTGGTAGTTTCTTTCGCAATCTGTTACCTAAAAACCGCAGATTGTGCCGCAGTCATCTGTTAAGCTTTATGGCGAGTCGCCTTGAAAATAACAACCGCGTTGAAGCATTGACGAAAGTCTCATGCTAGCAAGAACCGTCATTCCCCTTGAGCAATCTCCCGTCCTCCGGGTGCCAGAAGTCGGGTGCGATGTCGAGCTGCGCCGGTCGTCACGGGCGAAGCGATTTTCCCTCAAGGTCAGCCATACGGAGCGTTCCGCGATCTTGACGCTGCCATACCGGGGCCGGCTCGACGATGCGAGCGCGTTTCTGGCGCGGCACGCGGACTGGCTCAAAAGGCAGCTCGAACGCTTGCCCGATCCGATTCCCTTCGCCAGCGGCGCCGTCGTTCCACTTAGGGGCGCGTTCCATCGCCTCCAGTTCGTAGGCGCGCAACGCAACTGCGGCGTGGTAGCGGTTCAGCAAAATGGCTTTCAACTGGCGGAAATTCCCAGCTTTGCAACAGCGCCTGGTTTTCCTGCCTCCTGTTGTCCAGGTGCCAGCGCCGTGCTTCCCCAAATTACGATTAGCGGCGATATGGATCACGCGCCGCGGCGCTTCTCGGATTGGCTTCGCGCCGAGGTACGCAGGGATATCGCAGCCAGCGTAGCCAAACATGCCAAAGCGCTTGGCTGTAACCCCAAACGGATCGCGGTACGCGATCAAGCAACGCGATGGGGTTCCTGCTCGACAAGTGGTACACTTTCTTTCTCATGGCGGCTCATCTTTGCGCCGCCATTTGTTTTGGATTACGTCGCGGCCCATGAAGTCGCGCATATGCGCGAAATGAACCATGGCCCCCGCTTCTGGCGGCTCGTAAAGGAGGCCGCGCCCGCCACCCAAAAGGCCCGGGTCTGGCTCAAGTGCCACGGGGCTGAACTCCATCGCTTCGGCAGCGATTATTAGCAGTCAAAATCCGTTGTCATTCCCTCGTTCGGTACACCGTCCGCTAATTTTAGCGCCAATGCGCCGCTGCGGTATACGGGTCTGCGCTTCCGTTTAATTAAAAACGTTCAAGCTTTGTGCGGCGCGAAACTAGGCTCTCGCGTAACGGCAGAATTTTTGGCACAATGCAATTCCCTGAAGTGTCATTCCCCGAGCTGCTGTGGACCAAAAAAGACGTTTTCCCGAGTTTTACGTGACCTCGCCGCAGCCCTGCCCCTACCTGCCGGGCCGGCAAGAGCGGAAGATTTTCACCCATTTATCGCCCGACAGGCCGCGCTCGCTTGTCGACAACCTGTTGAAGGGCGGCTTCCGGCGCAGCCAGAACATCGCCTACATGCCCTATTGCGACCACTGCGCGGCCTGCGTGCCGGTGCGGATCGTGGTCAACGAGTTCGAGCCCCGGCGAACGCTCGCGAAAATTTGGAAGATGAATACCGGTTTGGAGGCGCGGCGCATCCCTTGCAAACCGACGATCGAGCAATATTCCCTGTTCCGGGCTTATATCGAGGCGCGGCACGCCGAGGGCGGCATGGCGGATATGTCGCTGCTCGATTACTCGATGATGGTGCAGGACAGCACGGTCGATACGCACCTCACCGAATACCGGCTTCCGGCGTCTGACGGCGATACGAGCGGTAGCCAGCTCATCGCCGCCGTTTTATGCGACCGCTTGAGCGACGGCATCTCGCTCGTCTACAGCTTCTATGAGCCTGAAATGCCGGGCAGAGGGCTTGGCAGCTACATTATCATGGAGCAAGTGGCCTTTGCCCGGTCGCGGGGCCTGCCCTATGTCTATCTTGGCTATTGGATTTCGGGCTCGCGCAAAATGGCCTACAAGGCGCGCTTCACGCCGCAGGAGCACCTGACATCGGCCGGTTGGGTGCGGCGCGGGCGTTAAATGCCGAATTCAGCTGAGTGCTTCAGCCAAAGCCCCCCTCACCCCAACCCTCTCCCCAAGGGGAGAGGGAGTTGGCTGCGGCCTCTCAATGAGCCAGAAGGACAATTCAGGGGTTCCTTCTCCCCTCGGGGAGAAGGACAGGATGAGGGGGGACTCCGTGAAACACTCAGCCGGACTCGGCAAAGTTCGCGTGCTACCGCGTGAAGCCTGCCTGAATCGGCCGGACCGAAGCGCGATTGAGCTTATCGAGCATGTGGTCCCACTTGGCTGCGGTGTTCGCCACAACCTTTTCCATGGCACCCTTCAGCTCGTTCAGCATGGCGCAGCGCCCGGGCTCGGTGTTTGCGCCAGCCGCGTCGAAAGATTGCACCTTGGTGAGCAGCGCCTGATTCGCGGCATCGAAGGAAGCCGTGGTCTCGTCTTTCACAAAGGGCGCGGCATTTGCGAGATATTCCGCCTCTTGCCAATTGTTGACGGCACGTAGCTTCAACAGGTTTTCCTGGAAGAGTCGGCCATTCTTCTCATGAAGCTGGGTGATCGTTGCGCTGGCCGAGGCAACGGCCTCGCGGAAAGCGGCGGGATCGCATTGTCCTTGCTGGGCAAAGGCCGACGGACATGCAGCAATCGAAATGATGATGGCGAGCGCTCTCAGCACCATAATTGGCAGGTCTCTCCGTGCGAATAATTAACGCGAGTTAATATGGCCATCCTGGTGCAAAATTATGGCAGCCTAAGCCAAAGTGCGAAGGGCCGCTTCAATTTATGTTACAGCACCGCCGCGCGTTCACATTATGCCGAATCCGGTTGGACGCTTCGCCGCCCGGCGTCATCCCGTGCGCGCTGCGGCGCAGACACGGGATCGCAAAGAGCGCGAGCGCCTGTTGCGGTCCCGGATAATGCCTTCGGCTTTTCCGGGATGACGGCGTGCACCGGCTTATTAGCAAAAATGGCCGGGACAAGCCCGGCCATCGCAAATTTCGTCCCAGGTGCTGCGGAAGCCCGCACTACCAAGCGAAGTTAAACCTGTAAGCGGCGCCGATGCCAACCTCAAGCTGATCCGGCGAGCCCTTCTGCTTGACGAGAGGGCTATCCGCCGCGTCGCCCAACAGGCGGTTCCACTCGGCAAAACCGCGGATAGAGAACGTATCGCTGAAATAATAGCGGGCGGTCGCGTCCACCCCGGCAGAGTTGATGCCGCCTGCGGCATGGTAGGGGGCAGCCGCTAGTCCGGATGTTGTGGCCTCAACTTGGCTGAGGCCGAAGAACGCCGACGCATATTTGTCGTTCACGATCTGCATCCGGGGCCCGGCAGTGAACAACCACTGAGGAGCGGGCCTATAGATGAAATCGGCCATGAAATTCGCTTCGAAGCCATCCGCTCCGGTGATGCCTTGCAGCACTTCCACGCGGGTCCTCAGGAATGGCGCGGGGTAATATTCCGCAAACGCGCCAGCCTCTAGCGTATAATCGATGTTGTTAATGCCCCTGAGCGCGGACGGCGCATCACTCTGTTGGCGGTGGTTCAAGTAGTCGCCAGCCGCACCCACCCGGAAACTATCCGTCTGGTAGAGCGTAAGGCTGAACGAATCGTTGGGAAGTGTCAGCCACTCTCTGGCGCCGGCCTGATGGACGTCGATAATGGGACGGCCTGAGAAGACGTAGTCCTTGGCCCCTGGGAAAGCGGGCTCATAGACACCGTAGCCGCCTACCGTTACGACCCAGTAGTTGCCGGGCGCGTCCTTGTAGGACGGCGCGGCGCCACCCGATAGGTCGGCACCATAAGCGCATCCCACGCTAAGTCCGAGAAACGCTACAATACCCGTAACTTTTTTCAATACAGCCATCGGTGTGCCCCCTTAGCCCACGAATACATTTGGCGTTACATTGCCTCAAACATCCTAATCTGGCGTGCACTTTTTTGCCCGCGGGCGCAGAAATGCGGCGGGGCGTTGCACTTAGGCACCTGATTGGGCTGTAGTGCCGCGAGCTAGGGTTGGATCGCGAACTTGTAGCTGGCGCCGACCCCTGCCACGAACTGGTCGGAGGCGCCTCGCTGGCTTACGCGCGGATTGTCCGCCGCATCGCCGACAAGCTCATTGAAATCGAAGAAGAATTTCGTCGAGACTTGCCTGCTCAAATCGTATTTGCCTGTCAGCTCCGCGCCGGAGGACAAAACCCCGCCTTCGGCGTGGAATGGGACGTAGTTGCCGGTCATTTTTGCATTCTGCGCGGCAAAATAATCGGAGGCATACAATGCATTGGCGATCTGAACGCGGGGGCCGAGCGTCAGCGTCCAGGCCGCGCCGGGATGCCAGATGTAGTCCGCGGAAAAGTTCGCGGACAAACCGGCGTTTCCAGTGATGCCCTGCAACACCTCAATTCGCGTCCGTAAGTACGCAAGCGGGTAATATTCGGCGAATGCTCCGCCCGCCAGATCGGCCTCGGCCTGCCCAAGGCGGAGATCGATATCCTCGCCGTGTTGGGGGCTTTGCAGGCTCAGCGTGCCCGCCGGGCCGGCACGGAAATTCGATGTCTCGTAAAGGGCGTAGCCGACGGCGTCGTTCGGGAAGGTGAGCCACTCCTTGCTGCCGGCCTTCCAGACATCGATCTGCGGCTTGAAGCCCAGGGTGTAGTGCTTCGAACCTTCGTAGATGGGCTCCGCCACACCATAGCCGCCGAAATCGACGATCCAGGCGGATGGCGTCGCATTTTCCACGGAGGTAATATCGAGCGCGCGCGCGCCGCTTGCCGCGCAGGCAACTGCGCCAAGCACCGGCAAAACTCTAGCAAGCCACACGCTGGTCATACACTTCTTTTCCTTGCGGGCCATGAGCTTAGCCGCATAGAAGCCTGAACCATAGTCCCTTTTGCACTTGGGCACACCCAATTTTCGAGCCGAGTGGCACTTTTCCCATACTCGCGGGCTTAAATGTCCTCGAACCCCGTGATGCCAAAGCGGTTGGTCTTGGGCAAGCCTCTGAGACCGGCAGTGCCGGCTTGCGCGCGCGAGCCACGGCACTCCGAAACCTCGCTCAAGGTGCGGACCCGGCCCGAGGCTTCGCCAACGCGCAATCCGCCGGCGCTATCGAACACCTGCACGTCGGCAAGCCCGCCTTCCCTGTACTTTTGCAGGCGCACGCCGCGCCCGCGCGTCATCTCGTTCACCTCGGCAAGCGGGAAGATCAGCAGGCGCCGGTTGTCGCCCAACACAGCAACGCTGTCGCCCGCGGCCAGCCTGCATAGCGCTGCGCGCTCGCCCTCGCCGAGGTTCAAAATCTGCTTGCCTTTGCGGGTCTGCGCGACAACCTCGTCCTCGGCCACGATGAAGCCATTGCCGATGTTGGAGGCGACAAGCAGCTTGCGGCCGGGCTTGTGGACGAAGCCCTCAAGAATTTCGTCGGTCTCTTCGAAGTCGATCATGAGCCGCACGGGCTCGCCTTGGCCGCGCCCGCCGGGAAGAGCGTTCACGTCGAGCGTGTAGAACTTGCCGTTGGTCGCAAACAGCACGAGCTTATCCGTGGTCTGCGCCTTGATCGCGTATCTGAGGCTATCGTCGGTCTTGAACGCCAGCTTGGAGAAATCGGCGTCGTGGCCCTTGAGCGCGCGAATCCAGCCTTTCTCCGACAGCACGATGGTGACCGGCTCCTTCTCGATCAGCGCCTCCTCGATGGAAACGTCGATCAGCGGCAGCGCCGCGGTCCCGGTCTTGCGCTTGCCGAGCGGCGTCGATTTGCCGAACTGCTTTTTGATCCCCTTGATCTCCCCTGAGATCGTGTCCCATTGCTTTTCGTCCGAGCCCAGAAGCTCGATCAGGCCCTGCCGCTCCTCGCTGAGTTTCGAATGCTCGGTCTTGATCTCCATCTCTTCGAGCTTGCGCAAGGAGCGGAGCCGCATGTTGAGGATCGCCTCGGCCTGCACATCGGATAGGCTGAAGCGCTCCATTAGCACCGGCTTCGGCTCATCCTCGCCGCGGATGATGCGAATCACCTCGTCGAGGTTGAGATAGGCGATCAGGAAGCCGTCCAGCACTTCGAGCCGGTGGTCGATCTGCTTCAGCCTGTGCTCGGAGCGGCGGCGCAGCACAACCTTGCGGTGGTCCAGCCACTCCTGCAGCACCTGCACGAGCCCCATCACCTGCGGAACCTGCCCCTTCGACAGCACCGTCATGTTGAGGGGCACGCGCACCTCAAGCTCGGAGAGGCGGAACAGCTGCTCCATCAACAGCGCCGGATCGACGTTGCGCGATTTCGGCTCGATGACGATGCGGATGTCCTCGGCCGATTCGTCGTCCACATCGCCCAGCAGCGGCAGTTTCTTGGCCTGCAGCAGGTCGGCCATCTTCTCGATCAGCCGCGATTTCTGCACGCCGTATGGGATTTCGGTGACGATGATCTGGTAGGTGCCGCGGCCGGTTTCCTCGGTGTGCCAGCGCGAGCGCAGGCGGAACGAGCCGCGCCCGGTCTTGTACGCCTCGATGAGCGCGGCCTGATCGTCCACGAGTTCGCCGCCCGTCGGGAAATCTGGCCCCGGCAGGTAGGAAAGCAGCGTCGCGACGCTGGCGCGCGGATTCTTGATGAGGTAGAGCGCGGCGTCGCACACTTCCTCCGCGTTGTGCGGCGGGATGCTGGTCGCCATGCCGACCGCGATGCCCGACGAGCCGTTCGCGAGCAAGTTCGGGAAGGCGGCGGGCAGCACCACCGGCTCTTCCTCCTCGCCGTCATAGGTTTCGCGGAAGTCCACCGTATCCTGGTCGATGCCGTCGAGCAGCGCCCCCGCGATGGCCGTCATGCGCGCTTCGGTGTACCGCATCGCCGCCGCGTTATCGCCGTCGATATTGCCGAAATTGCCCTGGCCGTCGACCAGCGGATAGCGCTGCGCGAAGCTCTGCGCGAGGCGGACCAAGGCGTCGTAGACCGACTGGTCGCCATGCGGGTGATATTTGCCGATGACGTCGCCCACGACGCGTGCGCATTTCTTGAAGCCCGTGCCGGGGTCGAGCTTGAGCTGGCGCATGGCGTAGATCACGCGCCGGTGCACAGGCTTGAGGCCGTCGCGCACGTCGGGCAGCGCGCGGTGCGTGATGGTCGAGAGGGCGTAAGCCAGGTAGCGCTCTTCCAGCGCATCCTTCAGCTTGATGGGCTCCACGGGCGGAGGGAGGAGAATCGTTTCGTCAGCCATGGGGAAGAGGTAGCCGCTCGGCGGCGGCGCGCCAAGATGCGATTGCGCCGGGTGAACAGCTTCGTTATGGGCGCAGGTTTAATTCCAAGGGTGGCAAAGCAGGCGCCAGATGCTCTCATCGCTTGCAAATTCGCGCTGCCTGACCTGCTCCAAGGCCCGATGCACACCTGCAACTTGCCCGGGCGTCAGCGCCGGGGTTTCTTCGTTGCCCGCCAACTCGATCAGCAAATCGGCAAGTTGGTCTTGCTGCTCGGCGGGCAGCTTTCTGATCTCGGCGACGGCTTCTTCGAAACGCTTGGTCATTGTGGCATACTATCACTTGGCGGGGGCAACTTCTACCCAGCGAGGCGTCTCAGCGTCTCAGTGACAACGTTGCATGGTTCACGTAAGTGGGGTATGCTATAAGAACTTAACGTGAACATGTTGGCTTTGGAGGCTAGGAAAGCGGGCTAAAATGTTGTTACCGGGCTACGATATAGGCAAGGCTGCGCAAGCGGCGGCTTTCTTCGCCTTGAAGTCGGGCGGCAGCATCAATGTCTTGAAGCTGAGTAAGCTTCTGTATTTGGCCGAACGGGAATTCATGGCGCGTCACGACACGCCAATGTTCTACGACGAGCTTTTTTCGTTGCCTGACGGTCCGATTGTGTCCGTTACGCTGAATCTAATCAACGGAAACTTCGAGCACGATCTCTGGTCTCGCTTCGTATCCAAGCGCCGGGGATATGACATTATGGCTGCCGAAGGTGTGTCGGAAGAGGCGTTTGATCACCTTAGCCGAGCGGACAGAGAAGTCCTTTCTAGTCTTTGGGAGCGCTTCGGCTCATACGATAAGTACGCCTTGCGGGATTGGACTCACGAGTGGCGTAATGTGCCGGAATGGACCGATCCGAAGGGGTCATCTCAACCGATCAAGCACGAAGACATTTTCAGGTCATTAGGAAAACCTGAAAGCTTAGCGCTCGCTCATGAGGTCGAGAATTACCGTAGGATGCACGAATACCTTGCCGCAGCAGAATGACTTTATTGCACGGAAGAAGGCAGCGCTGTTGGTTCCTTCAGGGCCGATGGGAATGCACCTGTTCGTGATTATGACAAACCCATGCCCCAACGGTTTTCATCTGCTACTTTCTATAACGAGCGTTAAAGCAGGGATGGCGTATGACACCGCTTGCGTCTTCGATGGCGGTGAGCATCCGTTCATAGAAAAGAAGTCATTTGTGCTTTATCGGGCTGCCGATCAAAAGCGGCAAGACGCTATCGAGCGGGGCGTTGAAAAGGGCTTATTCGTTCCAAGGGCAGACATGCCCGATGAGCCGTTTGCCGCGATGTGCGCCGGAATAGCGCTCTCAGATTTTATAAAGCCGTGGGCCGTTGAGTTTTATCAGCGCTACTGTGATGTGTAGCGGCTGGATCATGCCACCTTACCTTGGTATGGCCAGCGCTTTTTCGATGCTTTCTGCGCATCCATGATTTCAAGAAGGCCGTTCCAAAACAGTAGATGCTTAGGTAACGTCTCAGCTTGAAATTCGACGGGTCTCTCTGGGGCTTTCGCCCCAGAGAGACATAGATTTAGCGGCGATAACGCCACGCGACATAAACGCCAATCGCTGCGAGGAGGATTGTTATAACGTCCGCGGGGTTTAGTGGAGTAGCATTAATCATGCGCAACCTTTCTGCCTGCTGAAATGCAGGCGGCTCAAAAAGTCGTGGTGAGCCCGGCCGCTTGTCGTTTGCGAGACGTCGATGCGGCTCAGGTTGCAGCGACATATAGCACAAGTTTGATGCTTTTGGAATACTATTAGACGGTGCTTTTTTTATCATCAACCCTAGGTTGATTCTTGTATCGCGCACCGCTTTACGGTATAGAAATCTTGCGAGACGTCGATGCGGCTTGGAAGCTAATTCGACAAGAAGGCGTTTCCGAAAGGAGGCGCCTTTTTCGTTTGAAAGATAGAGCGCAAAAAGGCCGCCGCCGAAGCACGCCCCTAAATGGCATCCACGCGCTGAGTGGCGTCGCGAAGTGTAGTAATGCGGAACGGCGCCCGTGAAAAGGGTAGTGCTTCCCGCTAAAGATGGCGACCACCCGTCGGCAGGCGTCAAGAGGCCCGGCTATTTCCGTCGCGCGCCTGTTGCATTATGATGTGGGTAGATTTGGAGCGCCACCCATGACGATCATGACCATCCGCATCCCCGACGATGTGAAGGAAGCCTTGGACAAAGCGTTCGAGGGTGAGGACAAGGACGCGATCATTGCGCAAATCCTCCGCGACGGCTTGGCCGCGCGGGGCCTCGGTGCCCAGGACGGAGATTTAGCGGAACGCCGCCGCAAGGCCGTCGACGCGATCTTGGAATTGCGGAAACAGCCGCCATACTTCAGCGACGCCGAAATCAAGGCAGCGCGCGAAGAGGGCCGGCCGTGAGGCTTGTTGTCGATGCAAGCGTGGCGGCCAAGTGGGTCCTCGCAGATAGACCAACGGAGCAGGATACCGGCAGGGCGGGGCTCCTGCTTCGCCAAATCGCGAACGAAAACCTATGGCTCTTGCAGCCAGAGCATTGGCGGGTTGAGGTCTTTTCGATCATCGGCCGGCTGGCTCCGCAACGCTTCGGCGAAACTTGGCGCTTGCTTGAGAGCTTGAATGTGAAAAGGCAGGCATCGAAAAGGGTTCTTGAGCGCGCCACCTCGATGTCGAGCCAATTGAAGCACCATTACTTCGACACCCTGTATCATGCGATAGCTCTCGAATGCGACGCTACGCTCATCACGGCGGACGATGCATATTTTGCGAAGGCTTTCCGCCTTGGAAACATCAAGTTGCTCTTGAACTATGCCACGCCGTAGGCCCATTGGCTGGTTATTTCCTGTGCACCTTTTGCATTATGATAGGGAAGAATTGGAGCGCCAACCATGGCGATCATAACCGTCCGCATCCCCCGCGATGTGAAGGAAGCCTTCGACAAAGCGTTCGAGGGTGAAGACAAGGAGGCGATCGTCACGCAGATCATCCGCGACGGGTTAGCTGCTCGGGCCAAGAAGGCCGAGGCTTCCGCCGAAGATTTAGCCGAACGCCGCCGCAAGGCCGCCGACGCGATCTCGGAATTGCGCAAAGCAATGCCAGCGCTTTCAAACGATGAATTCCGTGCGATAAGGGAAGAGATGCGGAAATAAGCATCGCTCTCAAACGAAGAGAGCCGCCAAGCCCGCGAGGAAGGCGGGCCGTGAAGCTTGTCTTGACTGCCCCCGGCAACGACCCACATAATCCGCATGTCACGGATGTTGTGTATCATCCGGCACAAACGGACAATGGCAATGACAGCCCAAAACCCCCGCATCAGTTCCGCCGAGCTTGCCAAGCACTTCGGCCTCCATGCCGACCGCGCCCGCGCCGGCGAACCCATCCGCACCACCAAATACGGCCGGGAGGACTTGGTGCTGGTCTCGGCGGCCGAATACGACCGGCTTCTGCGCAGGGATCGCCGTGTCTACCGCACCGGCGAGATGCCACAATATTTGCTGGATGCAATCGCCAAGGCCGAGCCGCCGGCCGAATCGGCTGAACTCGACCATTTGGTGCCCGAGGGTTGGACAGGCCGTAAACCGTGAAGATTCCCGCCCCCTCCCCCGGCATGGTGGTGAGCTATTCGTATCTGTGGGCGGACGAAGCCGGAAAGGGCCTTGAAGAGGGCCGCAAGAACCGCCCATGCGCATTGATTCTGGCCTTCCAGCTCGACGATGACCGGGTTGAAGCGGTCGCGCTGCCGATCACGCATACCCCGCCGGCGCAACCGGATGCCGCTTATGCGCTACCGCCATTGGTCAAGCGGCACTTGGGGCTCGACGATGCCCAATCCTGGGTTGTTCTCAGTGAAGCCAATAGCTTCATCTGGCCGGGGCCAGACCTGGCTCCTATCGCCGGCCGTGCAAGCGATACCTGCGTCTACGGTTTGCTGCCGAGAGGAATATTTCTTGCCATCCGCGAACGCTTCTTCGCCCTGGAGGCGGCACACAGAATCCGGCAGGTTCCTCGTACCGAATAAACTGCTTTGTTCCGGAAATTGCGGGAATCGATGCCGGCGCTTTCAAACGAGAAAATTCGCAAGGCGCGCGAGGAAGGCCGTCCGTGAGGCCCGCTACGCGGCGCGTTAAGGCAAGGTAAAGGCGCGTAGGCCGCGCGGCATGGTTAATGCGCGGATGGTTAACGCGGAAAGCTCATATTTTTCGCCCGCCACTTTTTGCGAATCTTTTCGCGTTTTTGGCCAGATTCCATGATTCCAAAATCCGTTTAAATATACGCGCAAGTTTAATGTTAACCATAAGACGGTGCATTTTTCGCGCGGACTCGGCTCGCTGCGAGTTGCGTTTTGTGTGTTAAATCAGTGACTTAATAGGGTACTTAAGACTTCTGCAAGAACCTTCGGCTATCATGAGCGCCGTAGAGAGGATGGCGGCATTTGCGCGGAACGGCCGGGAAAGAGGCAGAACGGGGTTAACACTGCAGGGACGGGAAGGTGGTGGGCGCGGCAGCCTCCACACGGCCCATGTAAAAAGCCATGCTCTTCAATGCGTTATGGTAAAATGCGCGTGTGGATAAAATGGCAGGTCATAACAAAACTCATAACATTTATTAGTTATATTTTTTCTTCCTCGCCGCGTTGCATTCCGCTTAGCTGGCCGTCATCGGTGAACAGTTTTTCCGCGATATCGAGGACTCTTGCAGGGTCGCGCGATGTCGTCATCACGGATGAAAGCGCGTAGATAGGGCCTAGATGCGCGTCCATCGCTTTCTTGAGCAGTGCCTTCGCTTCGGCGACCATCTCAGCCGGAGTCCTTGTCTCGTTTGCGCGCGCCAAGCCCATTTCGATCAACCTGCGCAGGGCCTCAGTTTCCGATTTCACCTTCTCCCTAAAGCGGAACTCGTCAATCGCCATCTCCAATTCGGGAGTGAGGGTGACGCGCTTGTTCGCCGTGTATTTCGTCTCTCTTGCCATGGCACCATTTAGCCCGCCAGCGCCCATTTTAGCAAGCGCATTCTTTTAGCCTCTTACGTGGTTCTTGACTAACTTAGCCTGTTAGCACATATTCGACTAAGTTAGCGTTCCGTGGAGTATCAACATGAACGAATCCTTCCTCCGCCTTCCCGCCGTGAAGATCACAACGGGGCTGGGCCGGTCTCAGATTTACGAAATGATAAAGGGCGGCACGTTCCCCGCGCCGGTCAAATTAACTAGGCGTGCAGTTGGATGGCTGCAATCTGAGGTTCAGCGCTGGATTGAAGCCCGCAAGGCTGAGCGCGACCGGAATTAGGAAGCTGCACCAGCGAGATGGCTGCCGGTGCAAGCGCTAGAGGCTGTTTACTAACTGTTTATCCGTCAGAGCAAAGATCCGCGCGGGGCGTAAGGAGTGAAGCATATGAAGTCTATTTCAAGACCACTCGTCATCCATGAAGCGAAGGGCAAAGGTCAGGCGCTCGGCGAGAATCTTTACAAGATGTTGGAACGGGATCTGCCGCCATGGGCCGAACCGAAGCTGCGTGAAGGCTTTAGCGGAGAAGAGGACGCTGCGGGGATGCTTACATCTGCGGCACCAAAGGAGTGGCGTGGCATTATCGCGGTGGCAGCTTACCTTCTCGACGTGCCCAATCCGGGTTTCCGCAGAATCATGAGCAACGTTTGGGATCTCAATCACGGATGGCTGCGCCATGCCGTTGCTTGGCACCTTCCTCGCGATGGCAGGGGCGGCCTGCATCATATTCGGCGAATGTTTAAGCGAGCGGAATTCTCCATTCCCTTTGAAGGCGAGGTCACGATTTATCGGGGGCACCCTGTCCGCGAGCAAGCGCACAAAGGCATGTCCTGGACGACTGACCGCGATTGCGCATGCTGGTTCGCCGTGAGGTCTGCAAATGCGGAAGCGAGCCCTGTCGTCTTGGCCGCCAAAGTTACGGCCTCAGAACTCATTTACTGGAGCGATGAGCGGAGCGAACGCGAGGTTATTCCAGCTCGCCCACCAAAATTTCACGTTGAAAGCGATCTTGCGGATTTACGGGCGGGGTATGAACGCCGAAAAACGGAGAGCGAAATCTCGCGGAGTAAAATCTTGGCAAAGTACGGGAGGGCAACTCTCTAGCGAGTAGAAGCGAGCTAGCTACGGCAGGCTGGCCTGGTGCGTCGTGACCGCTGCAAACACTGTGCAAGAGCGCCGCTCTCTATGCTGGAAACTTGCCAGCCAAGCCTAATCAATGCGGATAGTCAATCTAACTGGTCGGCACCATTGAGAGCCTTCTTGCGGACGTTGCGCGATTAGTTGACCTAACCATAAAGTACTTAGCATAGTAGGTAGACACAGCTAGATCTATACAACTTGCAGACGGACAACCCTAATGATATATTACAACTCAAGGCAAGGATGCAATGGTACTGAGAGCGTTGTTTTAAACTTTGTCCTGGGGTTGCTGAAAAGAGATTGGTTGACCACGAAAGAAGCCTGTACGCTTCTAGGCTATTCCAGGGCTGGACTCAACAAGGCTATTCGTCAATTGCCGATTACATCGTGTAAGATTGGGCGTACCCGATTATACTCGCGAGAACAAACTGAAAGACTATTGGAAAAGTGGAGTAAACAATATGACAGTGAATGAATTTGGCTTTCCGACCTCCGGCACTACAGGACAACCCGGCGACAAGATCGGCCATAAGCAGGTCACTAACACGGCCTTGAGCGCCACGTTGCCACAGAAAGCCTTGGAACGTATCAGTTACTTCATGGCGTGGCGGGTTATCGGCTTGGGGCATCGCCAAGGTTATTTGTCTAATGCAAACGGTGCTCTCTCTCGATTTCATGAACGCATCATGGAAAACTATCACGATTCTTTCGACGTTGTACAGGCCAGCCTATTAAAGGAACGGGGCGGCGAAAGGACAGTAAACACGCTGGCGTTGGAACTCCGTAATCTTGCGCACGATGCCCAAATTGGCGGCCTTGTAGAGAAATATTACGCTGCCGATGTACCAATGTCACGCGGGGCCTTGCGGGTTATCTGCGACATGGCCTCAGAGCTTACCCGGTAGCTCTGTCCAAATTGTGCGTAGGTTTCAGCTAAGCGCTGCGGCGAAAGCATTTTTTGGGGTTATAACGTCCTCGCCCCCCTCAAGCCAGCGCCGCCAGCCAAGATAGCTAGGCAAATATTCGGTGGCGACGCCGTTGAAGCGGCTGAGCCATTGCTTAAACCTGCTGCCATAAGCATTGACGTTCTGGATGTGCAGTACCTTCTCGTGCACATGTTCACCTTTGCTGGCGATGATGAGTTCATATTCGATGCCCTCCGCATCGGCGAAGGCGATCAGCGCCTTGTCGCCGTCCATGCACAGCAGCGTATTGTCCTTCGATAGCTTGCCCTCAAGAACTGGACGCACAGCCGCCTCGGAGCGGTCCGGCAATACGCCGTCGATATGAGCGCCGGTGCGGTCGCGGGCAATCAGGATCGGAATTTGCTCAGCCGATAGGCCTGGCTTTTCCGCAACGCCGCCTCGCTTGCGCGCCGGGCGCGGCAGCTTGCGCCGGCCTTTGAAGCTTTCCAGCAGGAAGATTTCGTCAACCTCAGCGATGCCGGCAAGCGATTGATCCTTCGATTTGTTTTGCGCCTTCAAAAAGCGGTGGCGCCACTTGAAGGCAGTGTTCTTGCTGACTTTGCACACCTTGCCGGCCTTGCGGACCGGTAGCGATTCATTGAGCGCCCCGGCATATTTCAGCCAGCACTCTTTCTTACGCAGCCGTGCCAACGGCGTGCCGGTTAGCGGATTGAACGTCCGCTTGCAGTCAAGGCAGCGGCAGCGCTTCAGCCCGTTCCTCTCGCGGCCCCAGCCTTCGGTGCGCCCCGATCCGCAATGCGGGCACTTGGGATCGCCCTCCAAGCGCTCATTCAGAAGACGCTGCACCTCGTCACCGTCGCCGCGTTGCTGTAATGCCGCGATTGCCTTTTGGGCTTGCGCGTGCGTCACTTCCGCTAGCAATTCATCCAGCCGCTGTTGAAATTTGCGATGTTCCATCGGGTGCCCTCCTGCCGGACCGGTACGCCCAGGATGCCCCCGAATTGCGGCGAAAACCTACGCACAACTTGGACAGAGCTATTTTTAAAGGGCAATAAGTAATGAGTAACAAGAGTCTCAGTCCGCAACAATCGGCTATTCGAAAAAGAGCTTTGACTGGCTACGTCGAAGCTTTCGAGGCGCGGGGTTTCCCAGTTCCAGAAAGCGAGGGCTTCGCCAGTGCGAGGTGCGGTTAGACGGGATGGCGCGGACTGTCTGGGCTAACGGCCGGGCGGGACCATGGCTAGACCTTCGCGGCTTAATGAAAGAGTTCTACGGCTCAACAGCGAAACGGTTGGCGCGACCCTCCACGATACCGTTTGGGCAAAGTTCAACGCGGCCTGGGGTTGATCGATGAGCGATAGCGCCTTTTATACCCTACTTCCTCTCAAAACCGATGTTATTCATTGGAACGCGATTGTTAATAGATTGGGCTTTCAGCCCGAACTGCCAGCCCTGAGGCGATTCCTTGCCAGCCGCAATTATTACTTCTGTAGCGGAATGGTTTTTAAACGACCGGCCGCGATCTTAGCTGATAGGTCTCCCAATGCAGCCGGAACAAAGATGTCAGGCAACCGGACCAAGTATGAGCGGGCGGGTAATGAATAAGGAGGACTCAATACGCATCGCCTTGACGGCACCTACACTCGACATTGAGCAACGCGTGAGGCTCATTGCCAGTCTTTGCCGCGCGACAATCAACATGAGAACGCAGCGTCAATCAGGATGAGAATGCCGCTGGTGGTGTGACGCAGGGAGGGCGTAGCCCGACCGGAGGCACATCCCCAGCGGCGCCTTTTTTCGAACCCGTCTGGCGGTCGAGCAGGACGGCGTCAAGCTGCTGATTCGTCTCAATCTCCGAGGGATCAGCGCTTGCCCGGCCTCCACATCACCGACCACCAGATGAGGCTGTATATGAGTTATCGACAAAGCCACGGCGCAGGCATTGCTGCCGCCAAAGCCGGTTTCAGCACAGCGAGCGGCTACCGGATCGAGAACGATCCGCGCTTGCCATCCCAGAAGAAGATACCGCGCGGGCGCCGCCGGCCCGATCCGCTCGCGGAGATTTGGGACGGCGAGGTCCTGCCGATCTTGAAAGCAACGCCGGGCATCCGGGCGATTGCGGTATTCGACGAGATCCGGCGGCGCCATCCGGGCTTGAATCCCAATGTCCGGCGCACGCTGGAACGGCGCATGCGAACTTGGCGCGCCGTCGCTGGGCCAGAGCAGGATATTATCTTCCGCCAGGAGCACGAACCCGGCCGTCTCGGTCTATCCGACTTCACGGACACCAGAGAACTTGGCATCACGATCTCTGGTATCCTACTCGATCATCGGCTCTATCACTTCCGCCTGGCGTTTTCGGGCTTCGAGCATGCCCACGTGGTTCTTGGCGGCGAGAGCTTCGTGGCGCTGGCCGAGGGCTTGCAAAACGCGCTTTGGGCGCTGGGCGGAGTGCCGCTGCAGCATCGCAGCGACAGCCTATCGGCGGCGTACCGTAATTTGGACAAGGCAGCCCAGGAGGACCTGACCAAGCGCTACGAGGACCTCATGCGGCATTACGGGATAACGCCAACGCGCAACAATCCCGGCGTGGCGCATGAGAACGGCTCCATCGAGAGCCCCCATGGTCATTTGAAGAGGGCGCTGGAGGACGCGTTGCTGCTGCGCGGTTCGCCTGACTTCGACGATCTCGATGCCTATCGCCGTTTCATCGATGAGATCGTTGGGCGGCGCAACGCCCATAACCGCAAGCGGATCGAAGTGGAGCGGCCGGGTCTCGCACCGCTGCCGAAGCGGCGCACCGCCGATTACGAGGAGAAGATCGTCACGGTCACGTCGAGCGGCGGCTTCATTCTGCGCCGGGTCTTCTACACCGCGCCGTCGCGGCTGATCGGTCATCGCCTGCGCGTGCGGGTCTATGACGACCGGCTCGAGTGCTTTCTCGGCTCAACGCCGATGATGACGCTCAGACGCGGGCGGCCGGTCTCCGGCAACAAAGGCGGTCACGTCGTCGATTACCGCCACGTGATCCATGCGCTGCGGAAAAAGCCGATGGCGCTCAACAACCTCGTCTACCGGGACCAGCTGTTCCCGCGCGACGCGTATCGAAAAGCCTTCGAGGCATTGCGCGCCAGCGACGGCGAGAAGCGCGCGTGTAAGGTGACGGTCGAACTGCTTGCGCTGGCGCACGATCGCGGCTGCGAGGCGGAACTGGCGCAGGTCATCGAGGCCGCGCTTCATTCCGGCCAAGCGCTGGACCTCGCGATATTGCGTGAACGCTTCGGTCCATCCCCGGCATCGGCGCCGGCGGTCACGGTGACCCTCGCGCCGCTCCACGCTTACGACGAACTTGCTCCGGTTCGCGCCGCCGGGCCAGCCTTCAGCCTGGAGGCAGCGGCATGACAACCTCAAACACGATAGATGCCGCCCGGCTCGAACTGCTGCTGACCGAGCTGCGCCTGCCGGGCATCAAGCTTATGTGGGCCAAGCTCGCCGCCCAATCCGACAAGGAGGGCTGGCCGGCTGCGCGCTTCCTTGCCGCACTCGCCGAGCATGAACTCGCGGATCGCGGCCGCCGGCGCATTGAACGCCACATGGCCGAGGCACGGCTGCCCGCGGGAAAAACCCTTGCGGCGTTCGACTTCGAATCCGTGCCGATGGTCTCAAAGGCTCAGGTGACGGCGCTCGCGTCGGGGGACGCCTGGCTCGGCAAGGGCGCCAACATCCTGTTGTTCGGACCGCCCGGCGTAGGCAAAAGCCATCTCTCGGCGGCGCTCGGTCTTGCTCTCGTCGAAAATGGCTGGCGGGTGCTGTTCGCCCGCACCACCGATCTTGTCCAACGGCTTCAGGTCGCGCGGCGCGAACTGGCGCTGGAAAGCGCCATCGCCAAACTCGACCGCTACGATCTGCTTATCCTCGACGACATCGCCTACGTCACCAAGGATCAGGCCGAGACAAGCGTGCTGTTCGAGCTGATCGCCGCGCGATATGAGCGGCGATCCATGCTGATAACGGCCAACCAGCCGTTCGGCGAGTGGGGCAAAATCTTCCCCGATCAGGCCATGACGCTCGCCGCCATCGACCGGCTCGTGCATCACGCCACGATCCTGGAAATGAATGTCGAAAGCTACCGGCGCCGCGAAGCCCTCGAGCGAAAGCGTGGACGCGGACGGCCAGCCGCCCACGCGACAATCAAGAAAACCGAAACAGATGATGGCTGATTGACGCTCCCCGTCAATCAAAGCGCTTGCCAAGATCGCGCCCAGCGACAATCATCATGCCGCTCGGCTGCCTCGTCTCATCCTGATTGACGCGCCGTTCTCACCCAGATTGTCGCGCTATAAGTCTTGACGAACAAGGCCGGGTAAAGCTCCCCGATGGTTCACTAATGGACTTGAGAGACGTTTTAGACAGCACCGAAGCATATTTTTAGGAGAGCAATCGAATGAACCTCAACCTTGGCACCAAAACAATAGCCGATTTTATTATCTTTTGCACAGCTAACAACCTCGATAACAGCCCATCCGGGACCGGCCATGTGGCGAAACTTGGCGGCGGCTATACGCTCTATTGCGATAACACATCGTGGTATATTCAGTTCGACGGCTCCATAACCGCATACGCTGGTTAAGGCTACACGGCCTTGTCCGGGTAGCTGGCATGCGGTTTGATTGAACGTAGCGTCATTCTGTGAGTGGCCGCATGCCAGCACTGTTAATTTGTTAGAGGCGTACAATGATGTTTATAAAAGACATAAATGGAAATCTTTGGAATACCGCGCGTATTGAGCGTTTTATACCGCTGAGGAACGGTCTCTTTGCCGGTCAACTCCTAGACGGCGAGTCGGACGTGGGTTTTATGCCCCGGTTTAGAAAGACGGACGTGCAGCGCGTGCTGAACGCTCATGAATAAAGCAGCACGGCATCAACTCTACTTACTTACCGGCGAGTCCGATCCGGTTGTGAACTGGCAAGTCTTCTGTGATTACGATCACGACCGGAAAGACCTAAGCAGGGCATACCGTGGCACGCTGACCATGTTGGCCCCCGCGCTATTAGCTGCACAACAGCAAGGATGCGGCGTGTTCGTATCGGTGAACGAGTTCGACGGCGCGCGTAAAAAAGAAAATTTGCTATCAATCCGGGCATTGTTTCTCGACTTCGACGCCGCACCATTGCCAGATACATGGCCCGTGATGCCGGACCTCATATTGAACACCTCAACCACTAACGGCCCGCCGATAGTGCGCAAGCATCAATGCTTATGGCTACTCAGTCCGACAACCGAAGTCCCCCTTTGGCGCTGTCTGCAACGAAGCCTGCAAGAACGGTATGGCGCGGACAAGCACTGCCGGGGCAACACCTGTCAAGTTATGCGCGTGGCGGGCTTCGTGCATGGCAAGGACCGCGCGAAACCTCACACCGTCAAGACCGTCCACGCGGCGAAGCACCCGGCCTTGAATGATGTGAAGCTGTTAGCCGCCATGTTCGGGGTAGACTTGAAGCCTGAGAAGGCGGAACGGCCCAAAATGGATGTGTCTCAGAGGGCTGATAAGTTTTGGGACAGTCCGGCAGATATCGCCACGGTTACGCGCATCTTGAGCAACCCGGACAACTGGCACCTGACACCCAACGGCGGCGGAATTTACAAGATTGCCTGTCTATGCCGGGACTTCGCCTTATCACCTGAGACGGCAACGGACACCATGGAGCAGCTTTGTCCGATAGCATTCGCCGATATGAGCCACATCGCGGACAAGGTGCACCACGCTTACGAATACGCAACAGGCGAAGTGGGCTCAAGGTCGTTCGCAGCGGCACTAGAGAAGATTGACCGTGAACCATTAGATTTTACGCCGGATGCGCCGGAACCGTTAGATTTTGGAGATTGACCATGGATGATAAGCAAAACGGCCTTGGCCGGTTTGAACCGCTTGAGAGTGTACAGGACCGCGCGGAACTCTTCACCGATGCGAATAGCCGGTTGCTCGCTGAGCTGTTGCATTCTGACGCTGCGGACTTTGCACGTCTCATGGATAGCTATCGGGATAAGAAACACTTCCGCGCCGTCCACGAAATCGAGGCATACGCACGGCGGCAACTCAAAACCGCGAAGACGCAACAGAAGAAAAAGAAGGCGCAAGCTGACGGCTTTCAGCGCGACGAAAACTCAGGCGTCGTCCTCACCAATCAGCACAATATTCTGACCGCTCTTGAGCGGCTAGGCGTAACGCTCCGGTATGACGAATTCAGGGGCTCTCCTATTATCGAAGGCTTAGACGGGTACGGGCCATTGATTGACGATCCTGCCATGAACCGGCTGTACTTCACGATTGATAAGACCTTCGATTTTAGGCCGCAAGAGCCCTTCTTTTCCCGGTTCATTATGGATTGCTGTTACTGCAATAAATTCCATCCTGTCCGCAACTATCTGGACGGCCTGACATGGGATGGAATGCCACGGCTCGACAGTTGGCTAACCCGGTATGCGAGCATTGCCGACAGTGAACTTGCACGGGCTTGCGGCGCGGCTGTGCTCATTGCGGCTGTTAGACGTGTACGCAAGCCGGGAACCAAATTCGATGAAATGCTAGTGCTTGAGGGCGTGGAGGGCTTGTCAAAGTCAACTCTGCTTCGATTGCTTGCCGTGGACGACGATTGGTTCACCGATAGCTTGCCGCTCAATGCGGACGATAAGCAAATGATCGAATCCAGCGGCGGAAAGTGGATTGTTGAAATTGCCGAGTTGCAAGGCATCTCAAAAGCGGACCATACCCGGATTAAGGCTCAACTCTCCCGCCAGACTGACCGCGCACGCCTCGCATATGGAAGGCTGCCGACAGAAGTAAAAAGACAATTTATCGCGTTTGGAACGACGAATGGGGCGAAGTATCTGGCAAGTCTGACCGGCAATCGCCGCTTCATGCCATCCCGCGTGACTGGCAGGATCGACTTGGAAGCATTCGAGACTGACCGGCATCAACTATGGGCAGAAGCTAGTGCGCGCGAGGCTAACGGCGAAAAGACGGTGCTTCCAGAGAGGCTATGGATTGCCGCACGCCGCGAACAAGAAGCTCGCGAGCTTGATAACCCCCTTTACGACAGGCTGTTAGCTGTATTGGGTAATCAGGAAGGCGTGCTATTCGTAGAGGATGCGTGGACGATTGCGGGTACATCCCGGCTGCCATCAGACTATGAGAAGCTTAGGAAAGCCATGGACCGGCTAGGGTTTGTGCAGCGGCGGCGGCTTCTCAATGGCGTCAGACAGCAAGCGTTTGTGAAATGGCCACATTCTCTAAGCGCTCCGCGACTATATTCAACCGGCGAAGAGATTGACAATTCAACAGAGTGACCATGTTACCCGCTATTGGCGGCCAGCTAACCAGCCCATTTAGGCTCTCTACATATCTACAGGAAAAAATAATATACATAATTCTTGTACTGTGCATCTCAAGTCTCTTAGTATGTTAGTTATATATATTTTATTTTCTATAGCATATGTGGGAAGCTCAAAAGGGCTGGTTAGCTGGCCGCAGAGGCGGGTAACATGGCGGGATTGATAAATTCGCCATAGGCGCACACCGGCAAAGCCACAAAGCGCGCGACAAGCGCACAGTAGCCTGACAACACTATAAGAGGTTAAACATGCCAACCACTATAGAGATAGAACTGCCGCTTGAAATAATTAATGAGATGCGGTGATTGCTGAATTTGCCGGAATTGCCAGAGGAAGAGACTGAGGCGCAGGAGTAATTGAATGGCCCGCATATCGCCAAATATGAACCGTATTATCATTCGAGGAAGCCGTTGTATATATTGCGGCGCTCCCGCAACTACGGATGAGCATTTTCCACCCTATACGTCTGGACGATCCGGCTTATTGCTCAGCGCATGTTCGGAGTGCAATACATATGCGGGAACGAAACATCCACACGATTTTGCAGCTCGCGCTAAGTACGTCCAAACAAGGCTAAAGAGGAAGTATGGAAAGCGCGCAAACTCGCGAGCTTGGGAGACAACCGAACCTAACACAGAAGCCGGTCTAGTCAATCGAGGGTGGGCCTTGCAAGAATGTGAATGGCGCCGAACAATGCGAGCCCGATTAACTTGGCGCGCTATTCCGTATCTCGCGTTCCTCTGTACCGCTCAGGGTGTAGACGTTAAAGCCATTTTGGAGCGTCACTAGGCGTGGTTCATCTACTCGTTTTGGAGCAAGGAGTGGCCTATCAGTACTCAGCGGCTCTCTGTGGATTTTCGAGGCGATCTAGGGTCCTACCTAGCCAAAAGCGCATACGGGGCGGGCGAAGCTGCGATTGATTTGCAGCTAATAAAGTATACAATTGTATTGTTGCTATATAGTTCGTAGTTATCGAACTATCTTCACTGATCCGATTTCATTGTATACAATTTGGGTTGGGAAGGCTTGCGCGAGTCTGAGCGTGGAATTTGCCCGTGCACGGCCGAAGCAGCTTCCGTGAGAGGCCGGAAGCGTCAGGCATCCTTTGCTTGTCTTTCTTTTTCCCGCCGCAAATATCGGTGATGCAGTGGCAAAGCGCGTGCTGCGAACGGTGCGGGGGTGCGATGATTGACCAGGAAGCCGCTAAGCGGGAAGCCCAGATCGCCGCAAAGTTTAGGGCGGAACATCCATTGCAATATTTCTATTATCGTTGCAGCGAGAACCGGCTTGTTCAATGGATTGCCTCAGTGATGTTCATCGCCCTAGTTGTTCACTATAAGCATTGGTTCGACAAATCGTGGTACGGAGTCCTTTATTATCCCGTCCTGTTGATCGGCGGCGGTTTCGCAGCCCCTATCGCAATTGGGTTTCCGCTCTTGTGGCTGTTCCCTTCGCTAAACGAAAAGGAACGGCCGCTCCCAATGGAGGTCAACGAGGTAAGCAAGGACGTTGGTAAGCGTAATGGCACCGATTTTACAAGCAAGCTCGCAGCGGAAATAAGTATGTCGTCGCAAGAACGGGAGTCTTTGACCAAATTGGCGGCGATAGTGGTCAAGGCTTATCCCAAAGCCTCACGCGAAGAGATCGAGCGTTATGTGCTCGCGGCTTGGAGGGAGAAACGTTCATCTGTTGCCACCAAAAACAAACCTACTGATAACGCGAGGAGATAGTCGATTAGTATCGCATTCAGCATTCCCGCCGTCACGGTAACCAGCGCAGCAACCGCCCCGCCGCGTCATTTTGCCACAAGTGAGCAACAGGCCGTAAGCGGTCTAAGCGGCCTAAAAACCTTTGTTAGATCGGCATGCCCGCTTTTATGTCCCTTTGCGGGCGAACCTCGATTAAGCGTCAGACGGTGAAGGTGGGCCTAAGCCCAGGTCAAAAGTCTTGTCGCTGGGGGCGGTAAGTGGAACGAGCATCAAAGACGCATCGATCAGAATCTGGGAGGGAGTGAACTTAACTAACCAAATCAACGCGCGGAGTTGGCTAATGTGCCGATTTCGTCTCATTGTTTTGTAAGGGGCATTTTCGGATATGGCTAACGTGTTCTTCGCCTCTTTACGGATTTGAAGCCAGCATCATGCTGACGAAAATTGCAGGCTTTCCATCACGGACACGGTGAATGTGTGTTGCAATAGCTTGTTGTGGTCTAGAATAGAAAGTCGGATTCAGATTGCGTGTTCTGACCACCAGCACCGAGAGAGCAGTGGGTTTTTGGAAGACTGCTCTTTCGGCGTTGAAAAACCTGTCTCAAAATTCATCGGCTCAGGCTGTGAATTCCGACGAAGCTCAGGCTTTTGCAGCGTCGGCGAGACAAGCTTTTTGTGCCAAAAGTTAAGAATTATGATCGTATTCCAAAGGTGCAACAATGACCGATGCACATGGGCATGAGGCTTCACCAGACCCGCTGATCGAAGTGTATACCGCCCACTGCAAGGCTGCTTGGCAGGAGCTTTTTTCCGCCGCCAAGGACAAGGAAGAAATGCAATTTGCTATGGCTCTAAATCCAGAATTTAGAGGTGAGCAGGACGCGGGATGGTCAACTGCCGAAGAAGCATATAGGGCGCTGGATGAATATTTAGAACTTCTTGGAAAACTGCCATCTTCCCGAACCAAGGTTCGTCTGGCGTTGTCTCTCTATTCGCACCTTTCGGAGGCGTCTGGTTTCTATGAAATGCCGAAAAATATGATGCGCATCGCATCTGGTGAGGACTATAATCTTTGGCCGTTTCGGCATCTTGTTGCACGGCATACGGAAAGCGGAGCGATTATTGCCCCAAATGCGAATAAGGTAATGAAAGACCTTCTCGGCCACGCCCACGAGCTTGGACTTCAGAGGTTTAAGGCAGTTATAACCGAAACATTTGATCCTGACCTTCGCAATGGTTATGCCCATGCGGATTACATCATATGGAATGATGGCATTCGCTTGAGAAAGCGCAATGGTGGGTATCCATCCGTGGTGTCCTTCGACGACTTCACCCTCAAACTCAATAAAGCCATCACGTTTTTTCAAACGCTCAAAGACAGCATGATGGAGAGCGTCAGGAGTTACGCCACCCCCAAAAGAATAGAGGGGAGGATGAACAACCATGATCCTGTCATGCCAGCAATTATCAGTTACGATGAGGTGACGGGGGTATTCTCCATTCAAACTGGCCTTGGGCTCTAATGTCACTGTTCTTAAGGCTCGGGGAACGTGTGCGAAAATCAAGACATTTGGAACGCCGCCGTTAGGTTAGGTGTTCACATGCAGCATAATTTCTTGGTGGAGTTTTATCAGGCCAAGGGTTTTCGCGATATGGGCTGCCGCTTGTAAAACTGAAATTCCCGCCACTTCCACATGCTGCATTCGCATTTCACGTTCTTCGATAGAAGGGACACCCCTAACATTAAAATTAAGAGTCCATCCATTATAAACTTCCATGATATGCGCGTAGTTAGCGTGTACATATCCTGAGAATGTCTTAAATATTCTTTCGATTAATTCGCGCAAGGCGTTGTCGTGCTCCCCCTTTAACACGCGAACAACCGAACTTCTGATTTTTTTCGTTGGCACCGGAGGCGCTTCATCTGACAGATAGTTGTCGATAGTACTGGCGAAAAACGCCGTAACGAACCGATCAACGTTTTCGGAGGTGTTCGGGAAATTTTCCAGCAAGAAATACACCTCACTGATGGAATCGTTAATACAACGAATGATAACGCCAAAATCAATGAAGAAACCTTTTTGGCACAGCAAGTCTATGGAATTAACCCCATGCATTGCCCTGATTAATTTAAGTATCGCGACCACCTTTACAGAGTGATCTTGATATTCATACACACGCTTGTCCGGCAGCCATATTGGCTCACCGATTGCTTCCTTTCGGAGCCTTTCAACCAAGACGGCTAATTGGTCTAGATTCACGATCCCTCCCAGGGCCAATCATATACCCTCTCGCGATGTAATTCCTAATGTGCACAATTCAAGAATTATGCACAAAAGTACGGGCTTGATTTAAAAGGGCTTTTTCTTGTGAATAAATGAGGTGCATAAGTCGGGGCTGGAATATGGCTATGCGAAGGCCGCATTTGGATCTGACAGCTGCCTTGGCGAGCATAGTGTTGCGAAAGAACCGGCACATCCGCTTGCGACCCACTACAGAAGATCGCAGGCAGATAAGTTGTTAGGTCAGGGCGCCGCATGCCGCTAAACCCATGTTGAACGCCTGACTTGCCTTCCTTGCTCACTTCCAAAGCCATTTCGGATATTCGAGCCCAACGGTATGCACTATCTTGGCTCCCAACGCTCCAGCCTCATCCCGCGAAAGCTTAGGCTGCTTCCTTTGAACCACTGCCGCAGCCGCCCAATAGCACACATGTGGAGGCCCTCCCCGACGGCGTGCAGTGCGGTAAGCGCTTGCTACCTCGCGGTATAGCTGGCGTTCTTGCTCATCTTTGGGGATGCGAGAGAAGCTGTCCATGCTGGCAGCATATGGGAACAAACACAGAACATCAAGGGAAACGCGCCCTAACAGGCTCTACGATAGCGCTGAGCTTTTCCAGCCCTGCTATGCCGCAGCCAGCTCGCTCCCAGATGACCTATCGAGATAATCGCTCCACCATTGCAGCATCTTTCGCCTTTGTGGGAGATATTTCGCCGCATTATAGGCCGCGCGCACTTTGTCGTCTTCGGTATGTGCGAGCTGCACTTCGATCCAATCTGCCGCGAAGTCGTTCTCGTTTAAGATCGTGCTGAAAGTGCCCCGAAAGCCGTGCACGGTAGCCTTGCCCTTGTAGCCCATATAATAGAGCGCATAGAGCATGGCGTTCTCTGACATTGCGCCCGTCCGGCTTTCCTCGCTTGGGAATATCAGCTTGGATTTAGGATAGAGACGCCGCGCCTCTTTCAAAATGGTGACGGCCTGAGAAGACAAGGGCACCATATGCGGTTTGTCCATCTTCATCCGTTCGGGCGGGATACGCCACATCGGCTGTTTGCCGTCCAGCTCTTCGATTTCGTGCCATTCAGCAAAGCGGAGTTCATCAGTCCGCACGGCTGTGTGCATGATGAAGCGGATTGCCAGCTTTGTGATTGGGTATCCGTTGTAAGCTTCGAGGCGCTTGAAAAACTCTGGCAGGTCCGTCGCTTTCAGTTTGGCGCGGCTCTTGACGGGCGGACGTGGTGCAAGCGCTTTCTCTATGCCGACGCTCGGATCACGCTCAATCCAGCCGTTCGCCATCGCGCAACCGAATATCTGCCCAGCAATAATTTTCATGCGCCGGGCTAAATCGATGGAGCCTTGCGCCTCTATAGGCTTAATCGCCGCTATCACATCCGGCCTTTTGATCGCTTCGATCCGCGTCGGCCCAAGCGTAGGAGCAAGCCACTTAGCGAGCCGCTTTTCAATGACGCTGGCATATTTTTCGCTGAGGCCCTTTTTGTGGTCTTTGAACCAAACCTCCGCAGCTTGGTTGAATGTCTTTGCGTCCGCAAGTTCACGCTTAGCCTCCGCCTTGGCCTCTTTCTTAGCCGACGCCGGATCGACCTTGCCTTTCAGCATCTCGCGCTGTTCGCCATGCAGCTTTCTGGCGTCCACTATCGTAAGCACGGGATAGACGCCCAGCCGAAGGTGTATCTGTTTCCCGCCGAAGCGGTAGGAGTGTTGCCAATACGCCGCGCCATCTTTTGTGATTAGAAGGCTGAGTCCGTGCCCATCGGATAGAGTCTTGCCATTACCAGCTTGCTGGCAATGCTTGATCGCGGCCTTTAGCGCCACATCCGTTAGCGCGTGCCCGTTGTAGCTCATTTGTTATGATTTCCAGCTCGGAATGTTATCACAATGCCGGAAATGTAATAACAATTGGGTGCGGCTGCAAGCGGAAGCTGAGGGATGCTAGCAGCGCTCAATAGTGAAAAACGCGATAAAATTCAGCGTCTTGATCTATATCTAGGGATGTTGCCGGAACTACATGGATAGCGGGTTGGTGGGCGCGGCAGGACTCGAACCTGCAACCAGACGGTTATGAGCCGCCGGCTCTGACCATTGAGCTACACGCCCCGCTCTGTTGCTAACCTCACGTCAGACAAGTAGGCTCGCATTCGTGACGCACATTGCAATATTTCGAGGGAGGCTGACAATGGGAAAAGATGCCGTTGCGAAAGCTGTTGCCATTCTGCTTATTTTTTCGGGCAGCGCGGCCGCGGAAATGCCGGGCTCGCCAGCCTTCGATGCGAAAACCTCCACGATTCGCGTGACCGGCAAAGGCAGCGTTCAGGCTGAGCCGGACACCGCCACGATCCGGATCGGCGTCACCACGGAAAAGCCGGCCGCACAGGAAGCGGTCCAGGCCAACACGGCCGCCACATCGAAGGTCGTTTCCGAGCTTCAGGCCGCTGGCGTCGAGAAGAAGGATCTCAAGACCTCGAATTTCTCGGTTTATGCGCAGTACAGGACCGAGGGCGAGAATAAACATCAGGTTCCGAGCTACAGGGTTTCGAACACCGTCGTGGTCACGATCCGCGACACGGCCAAGGTGGGGGATATCCTGACCAACGCCGTGGCGGCGGGCTCCAACCAGATCAATGGACCCACCTTTGCTATTTCCGAACCCGAAAAGTACCTGAACGAGGCCCGGAAGAAAGCGGTTGAAAATGCCATGGAGAAGGCCCGCGCCTATGCGGCGGCAGCCGGGATGAAGCTCGGCGAGGTTCTTGAAATGAGCGAGCCGGGCGTTCCCGCGCCGTTTTTTGGCGGCGGCGCGCTCACCAGATCGGCTGCCGCGCCCGTCCCCATCGAGGCCGGCGAAGATCGGCTTGAGGCGCAAATCTTTCTCGTGGTCGAGCTAAGGCGCTAATCTGCAAGGACTTTTCTACGCTCCGCCAAAAAGGAGATGCCAAAGCGCTGGCAGCAAAATGGAGGTGGCCAGTGCATTAAGGCCCATCGCAAGCCCGGCAAACGCGCCTGCAACCTCGTTGACTTGCAGCGCTCTCGCCGTGCCGATACCGTGCGAGGCCACTCCCATGGCGAGGCCCCGCGCGGCCCAATCCTCGATCCCAAGGCGGTTCAAGAGCGGCGGCCCAAGCATTGCGCCGAGAATGCCCGTCAGGATGACAAGCGCGGCGGTAAGCGAGGGCAAGCCGCCGAGTTGCTCGGCGATCCCCATCGCAACGGGTGCGGTCACGGATTTGGGCGCGATCGAAACCATCGAATAGCGGCTCCCGCCCAGAAGCCACACAATCGCAACAGCACTCGCCGCCGCGGTGAGCGAGCCGGCAACGATGCTGGCGAACACGGCCAAGCCTGAGCGCCGCACTCTTTCCATATGCCGGTAAAGCGGTACGGCCAGCGCCACGGTTGCCGGGCCGAGCAGGAAGTGAACGAATTGAGCGCCTTGAAAGTAGGTCGCGTAGTCCGTTCCCGTCAGCAGGAGAATAGTGACCAGGAAGGCCACGGCAAGCAGCACAGGGTTGAGCAGTGGATTGAAGCGCAGGCGCCGGTGAACCGCATAGGCCGCCGAATAAGCGACAAGCGTCAGCGTCAAGTGCAGCAGCGGGCTGGCAGAGAGGTAGACCCAGATATCGCGCAGATTGCTCACTTTGCCCGCCCCTTAACAGAAGGCCCGGCTTTTCGGGAGAGAAACGCCATAAGGGAGGCGGTCACGCCGATTGTCAGAAGCGTGCTGACGATCAGCGCGGCGGAAAGCGCAAGCCAATCGCCCTCAAGCAGCTTGAAATGCAGCATGATGCCCACCCCTGCCGGGACAAACAGCAGGGACAGGTTTGAAAGAAGCGCATCGGCAACCTTGCCGAGACCATCGGGCACCCGGCCGTTCCAGACAAGCCCGGCGAACAGGATAGCCATTCCCAAGACGGGGCCAGGCACGGGCAGATGCGCGGCCTGAGCGGCCGCTTCTCCGGCCAGTTGACAGGCGGTAAGAACCGCGAGCCATTCTATCATCGATCCTCCTTGTACGTTTGAGCACGCTGTAGTTTAGGAGATGGCGGCTCTTTTGCATCGGGCGTCATACGAAATTGCCGCTGGCTGTCCCGCCTTTCCCACAGCCGCAATATCGCCGTTGTCACGGTCTTGTGTTTGTTTAAAACATTGCGGGGGATCGGGGTTAAACAGGGGCCGGTGCAGCATGAACGGGCATGAGACGCGCGCACTTCACGACATGGGGCGCGAGGCTTGGAACGAGTGGGCCGCGCAGATCGTCAAGTCGAAGGCCAATTTCGAGCAGGCCGGCATATTTTCGCTCGATTGGTTCGGCGAGGCCGGAAACGAAGAGACCCGGATTTGGCTCAAGACCGCGGCCGCGGATTTCTCGGACGGCCTCTTCGAGGGCGGGACCACTTTCGAGGGTTTCATTTTTCCCGGCCCGGTGATCTTGAAGGGGGCGGTGTTCCACCTCCCGGTCTCGTTCGCCGGAGCGGAATTCAAGCTTAACGCGAATTTCACCCGCGCCCATTTCCACGGCGACGTCACTTTCGAGACCGCGAAATTCGCGGGCCAGGCCGTCTTCGACGATGCGCAGTTCGATGGCGTCGCCGGTTTCGAACGTGCCGAGTTCCTGAAAGAGAAAGACGGCCCGCTCGGCCATGGCGTGAAATTCCAAAGAACGCAGTTCATGGGAAAAGCGGATTTCCGGGGCTCGACATATGCCGGAAGCGCCGATTTTTCCAAGGTCCAATTTGCCGCCACGGCGCGCTTCGACGAAGCCCGCTTCATCGGCGCCGCCGTGTTCGAGGGCGCGGTTTTCTCAGCACCGGCCGGGTTCAACGCCTGCAAATTCCTCGAAAAGGCAACGTTCAAGGACGCGCAATTTACGGGCGAGGCTCGCTTTGCCGAGGCCCTGTTCAACGCCGATTGCGATCTTGAGCGCACCCAATTCTGGAACGACGCCTCCTTCCGCGACGCGAAATTCGAAAAGAACGCATCCTTCAATGCGATGCGCGTGGAGGGAGCTTGCCGCTTCCCAGCGGCCAAGTTCGCAGCCCAGGCCGATTTCCTCGAAAGCCGCTTTGCGGGTCCTGCCGATTTCTCAGGTACAACCTTCGCCGGGCCCGCCATATACCGGCTCGCCCAATTCCAGCAGGGCGGCTCCTGGGTGGCTTGCGAATTCGCCGATAACACCGATTTCTCGGGCGTCTTGCTGGGCAAGAATTCAAGCTTCAAGGACGCCAAATTCCAGAGCGGCGCGATCTTCAAGGAGGCGCGTTTCGAGGCCCCGGTTTCCTTCGCCGCAAGCCGCTTCCTGGCTGGCGCCGATTTCTCCGCGGCGCAGAGCAAGGTCGCCTTCGTCCTGGCCGGCGCCGAGTTCAAGAACGTGCCGGGCTTTCTCGAAGCGAGCTTTCACGAGCCGCCACGGGTGGACAACATGCTGGTCGCGGACCAGCTCAAACGCTTCCATGGCTTGAAAAAGGCTGGCATTTCAGACCCTCGCGGCTTCCTCTTCAAGTTCTGGAAGGTCTGCGGCGACCCCGACGGCTCGGCCAAGTTCCGGCGCTTGAAAAAGCTCGCCTCCGAGGCGCAGGACCAGCAGCGGGAGCAGGAGTTCTTCGCCCAGGAGTTGCGCAGCCGGCGCTTCTGGCACGACAAGCCGTTCGGCCAGGGCAAGGCGCGCTTCTGGCTTGGCTGGCTTTACGGCGTGGTGGCGAACTACGGCCGCTCGCTGTCGCGCCCCTTCATGCTCTGGGTGGTTTCGGCCTTCGCCTTCGCGCTCTTCTACTTTTCGCAGAAGGGCTCGGAGTGGAACGTGCACCAGCCGCCGTCCAACCTGCACGGCTGGCTTTCGAGCCTGGTCTCGGATGAGAAATTCCCTTGCATTTCTGGCACTTCCAGCCGGGTCGGGGAGGCGTTCTACCTCTCGTTCAGAAGCGCGTTCCTGAAGCTCGACTGGACCGACTCGGCAACCGCGCGGCGCGTCTTCGGCTGCCTCTACGGCGTGGAGGCCAACGGCACCCCCATCGTGCCGCTGGGCGTGTCGGCGGCGGCGCTGCTCCAGGTGGTCGTGAGCATAGCGCTGCTGTTCGCGTTCTTCCTCGCGCTGCGCAATCTGCTGAAGGTGCGGTAGCATTTTTCGCCGCCGGATTTTAACGCTTTGCCGCCGGTTTTTGGCAGGCCGGCATCGCCTTTCTGATTTGAAACAATATAGCATAGGTGTTTTACTGAATTGTTAATATGCTAAGTAATTGAAAGCACACGGCGAATATTGGTGCGCTATTCTCGTGGCGATAGAGCTTAACGTTTTCTTGAGGTTAATGCGCGATCTGCGAATATATTTAAACGGATTTTGGAATCGTGGAATTCGACCGAAAACGCGAAAAGATTCGCAAAAAGTGGCGGGCGAAAAATATGAGGTCCGCGCGTTAAACACGTTCGCATTAACGTGTGCCACGAGGGCACGGAGTACCAGTGGAGGAAGGTTCCACCCGGAGAGTAGTTGGTTAGCTCCGGTAGCTGACGGGCGGCTTGGGCAGGCAACTGGCCGGGCCGAAGCCCCGTGACAAAGGCCGCCTTGGGCGGTCGAGCGACCTGACGGGCCGTAACGCGAGTGAACTCTGAGCAGGCCTCGAAAGAATTAATGCGGATGCTGACCCTCCGTTAATAAGGGGAAAGCTTGTACCGGCGGGGAAGCAACCAACAAGCGCACCTGCCGGGTCCGCCGGGGTAGTGGAGACAGCACGTCAGGAAGGCAATCCGGGTAACGTGGGAGACCCGTGCAGCCGGGTTCGCAACCTAAACGCCAGGAGATGGCGGGCTACACGGGAGTCGGACAGGTGCATAGTACTGTCGAAGCCGGGTAACTCCGGTGGAGGGAAGGCGCCTGACTTCTGGTACGCTTTTGAAGAAGGCAAGGATCAGGTGATTGGCGATGAGCCTCGAAACGCCGGAGAAGATCGGGAATCTTCAGAGAAAGCCCCTAGCGGCGCGCTACCGCACGGCGCGCTACTTGAGCGCTGGTCAAAGCGAAGGCGGAGCCGGAATACCGCTTTTATCTTCTGTACGATAAGGTTTGCCGCGAAGATATTCTGGAACACGCCTATAAACTTGCCAAGGGAAACCGCGGCGCTCCCGGCGTGGATGGAATGACCTTCGCCCAGATCGAGGAGGCAGGAGCGAAAGAGTGGCTATCCGGCATACGGCAGGACCTGTGCGGGAAACGGTACAAACCACAGCCGGTGCGGCGGGTCATGATCCCGAAGCCTGGCGGCGGCGAACGGGCGCTCGGCATTCCCACCATTAGGGACCGGGTAGTCCAGACAGCCGTCAAACTTGTGAGTGAACCGGTTCTGGAGGCGGACCTGTCCCCTTATACGTTTGGCTATCGCCCGAGGCGGAGCGCGCTTGATGCGATCAAGGTTGTGCAGAGCATGCTCAACCAAGGGTACACCGATGTGGTGGACGCTGACTTATCCAAGTACTTCGACACCATACCGCATTCCGAGCTTCTTAAATCGGTAGCGGCTCGCATCTCTGACCGGAACATCCTCCGGCTTATCAAGATGTGGCTAAAGGCTCCGGTTGAAGAGCGGGACGGAAATGGTGGAAAGCGCATGAGCGGCGGCAAGAACGCGAAGCATGGAACTCCGCAAGGCGGTGTCATCTCACCGCTTCTGGCTAACCGTTACATGAACCGTTTCTGAGATACTGGGAGAAGACGGAACAGCCGCGCCGCCTACGGGCGCGGATTGTCTCGTATGCCGATGACTTTGTGATTTTGAGTCGCGGGCGGGCGGCCGAGGCTCTGGACTGGACGCGCAGTACGCTAACCCGGCTTGGACTAACCTTGAATGAGGTCAAGACCAAGCTCAAGGACGCACGGCGGGAACGGTTCGAGTTCCTCGGCTATAGCTTCGGACCGCACCGGCACTGGCGCGATGGCGAATTGTATCTGGGGGCGAGCCCGTCGCCAAAGAGCGTGGCCCGGCTCAAGCAGAACGTGCGCAATCATCTCAAAGCGTCCCACTGCCGGCCCTGGCCGGACATCCGGGACGGGTTGAACGCGATCCTGCGCGGCTGGAGCGGCTACTTCTGCTACGGAACCCGCTGGAAGGCGCATCGCGCGCTCAACCGGCATGTCGTACAAAACGTGCGGGGCTTTCTCGCACGGAGGCACAAAGTGCAATCGCGAGGCACTGTTCGCTTCAGCCATGGAGCGATCTTCGGGGAGCTGGGCCTACTAAGCCTGGCTGAGAATAGGATGCCAAACCACCGATAGCTTTGACGTGAAGCCAGTCGGAGAGCCGGATGCTGGAAATCGGCACGTCCGGTTCGATGAGCGGGGAGGGGAAACGGGGTGCAGCCGCATGGCCCACGCTACCGCGCCTCTCCTCGACTCTACCATGATGGGTGCTTACGCGGTTTTACCGCGTGTTAAGAGCTTTGCGCGACGCGCAAGTCTCGATGTCATGCCTATTTGCGAGGTCTGGCCACACTCGAACCTTCCGCCCCTCACCCTGTCCCTCTCCCCCTGGGAGAGGGGACGCCAGAATTTCCGCTGCGGGCAGTTCAGGGGTCACTTCTCCCATGGGGAGAAGGACAGGATGAGGGGCGTTGCGCCCGGCATGGGCGGATACCGTCGCGGCGGTGGTAGCCGGTATCGGCGATGAGCGCGGCGGCCTTGGCGGTCTGGGCCTCCGCTTCGGCGCGACCGGCTTGCGCGCTGGCGAAGGCGGCGGGCACTTCGAGGGCGAGGCGGGCGCGCTCAAGCGCCAGGTCCGTGAGGTAGAGCCGCATCTCGTCGCCGGCGATGTCCTCCACCTCGGCGAGATCGGCGCGGAGACGCTCGACGAGGTCCGTCTCGCCGGCCGCGGCGCGGCGGCGCGCTCTCATTGCACCGGCTGTCCAGGATCGTAGCGGACGAGCGAGAACTCCTTCTCGCGCCGGCGGATCGCCGCGATGTCCCAATCGGTCTGGATGCGCAGCATCATCTCCATGCTGACGCCGAAAACCTTCTCGATGCGCAGCGCCATCTCGGGCGAGACCGACGCCTTTTCGTTCACGAGATCGGAAAGCGTGGCGCGGCGCACGCCAAGCGCCTTGGCTGCGCCCGTGACATTGAGATTGAGCGGCCCCAGGATTTCCTCGCGCACGATTGCGCCGGGATGGCTCGGTATCATGCCGATTGTGAGCGGGGTATCGGTCATCAGTGATAGTCCTCCAGGTCAAGGTCGAAGATCTCGTTGTCCTTGAGCCAAAATGTCAGCCGCCAGTTGCCGGAAACGGCCAGCGCATAGGTGCCTTCACGGCTGCCCTTGAGCGTGTGAAGCTTCCAGCCGGGCATGGTGTTCATTTGCTCGACGGAAGCGGCGTTCAGCAGCGCCGTCAGTATTCGCCGGATTCGTTCAAGGCGTTCCCCCGGCAATTCGCTGGGATCGTTCTCCTCAAGGAAGCGGCGAAGCCCCTTGTGCCGGACTGAGCAAACCTTCATACGCAATATTGTACGGCATGACCGTACATATTTCAATAGTAGCGAAGTGCCCCCTGCAAGGCTTTTCCCGGCTCAGGCGGCCTTGAGGCGGGCTTGCAGCTCCGCAAGTTCGCCATCGCGGCGGTGGTAGCCGGTATCGGCGATGAGCGCGGCGGCCTTGGCGGTCTGGGCCTCCGCGTCGGCGCGGGCGGCTTGCGCGCTCTCGAAGGCGGCAGGCACATCGAGGGCGAGGCGGGCGCGCTCAAGCGCCAGGTCCGTGAGATAGAGCCGCATCTCCTCGCCGGCGATGTCCTCCACCTCGGCGAGGCCGGCGCGGACTTGGCAAGCCGGGCCTCATCCGGCCCTGTTCTGAGCCTCCAAGGCGTCGCGAACCATATCCGGCTTGCGGGCGATTACAGTCAGATAGGCGCGGCCGGGCGCATCCGGCTGACTGCGGCCTTGCTCCCAATCGCGGAGCGTCCCTATCGGGATGCGATAACGCGCGGCGAATTCCTCCTGGCTGAGGCGAAGGGCGCGGCGGATCACTTTCACCTGAGGCGTTCTGATCAGCTTGCCAGACGCGAAATCCTCCCCGGTAAGAGGGCGGGCATCCGGATCGGCAAGCGCATCGGCCAAAACTTCGTCATCCGTCATGGCGTCGAACTTGGCCCACTTCCGGTCTTTAGCTGTTTTCATTTTCGTATCGGCGGCGTTCATAAGGCATGGCCTTCCTGACTGAGACTATGCGCGTCTTGTCCCCTCTAAAAGTGTAAACCACGACCAGATATCTGCCATCCACCATGCCGATGCGAATGAACCGTTGTTCATCGTAGACTTGGCTCCGGTCTTCCACGTCGATGGCGAAAGGGTCGTCGAATACCGCACGGGCTGTCTCAAAGCCGATGCCGCGCTTTTGGGCGGTTCCGGCCGCTTTAGCATCGTGCCACTCGAATTCATCGTCTTCCATAATCTGCGGATTTCCCGTAGTAAAGTCAAGTCCCCTATCATGAACAGCGCCAGCCCGGTTATTCGCGGCTGACGGCGAGGCGGACTTGCAGATCCGCAAGTTCGCCATCCCGGCGGTGGTAGCCGGTAGCGGCGATGAGGGCGGCGGCCTTGGCGGTCTGGGCCTCCGCCTCCGCGCGGGCGGCTTGCGCGCTGGCGAAGGCGGCGGGCACATCGAGGGCGAGGCGGGCGCGCTCAAGCGCCAGGTCCGCGAGGTAGAGCCGCATCTCCTCGCCGGCGATGTCCTCCACCTCGGCGAGATCGGCGCGGATGCCCTCGATGAGGTCCGTCTCGCCGGAAGCGGCGCGGCGGCGCCGGTGCGCCGCGCGGGCGAGGAGGGCTTGGGGGAGATATTGCGCCATGCCCGACTTGCGCAGGCCGGCAACGGCGGCGTCGAGCGAGCTGGCGGCCTCCGAGCCGCCGAGTGCGTCCTGCGCGCGTCCGATCAGCAGGTGGCCGAACCCGATATCGTCAAGGCCCAGGCCCTTCCCGAGATAGCGCTCGGCAAAACCGAGCTGATAGAGGCCGCGCTCAAGCGCTTGCGCTACGTCGCCACGGGCGAGGATCAGGTCGCCGTACCAGTAGCCGTTAGCAGATATGAGCTGCGGTGCGTTAGGCCGTCTCTTAACCGTGATCTCCTCCGCCTCGGCAAACAGCGCGGCGGCGCGGCCGAAGTCGCCGACGGCAGTGAGGGCGGCTGCGAGGTTTGTGCGGCGGCGCTCGGGCTGTTCTTCGTCGCCGCTGCGATCGGCGTGGGTGACGGCGTGCCCGGCCACGTTCACCGCCTCGCCAGTGCGGCCGAGCGTCAGCAGCGAATCAGTGAGGTTGCCGCCAACAATGGCGGCAAATGCCCATTGCCCACTGGCGATTTCGGCATCGAGGCTGGCCCGCCGCGGCTCGACCGAATTGCTCAAGCGCCCCAGAGCCGCCAACGCGAACGCTGCGGAACCAAGCAGCCACGCTTGATCGGCCGGTTTAAGCTCGCGGTGCGGCGTCCGCCACGGCGTTTCAAAGAAGTGAGCCATCGTTGCTAGGAGAGGGCCGAATGCGCCAAGCACGCGGACAAGGTGAAAATCATTGCGCCGCGAAATCCGCTGCTGGAATACTTCGTCATACGCCTCCTGCGCCCGTCCGGCCTTCACGCCGTGCTGGACGGCGTGGAACAGCGGCTGCATCTCGTCCAGCGTATCGGGCAGGTCCGGCGCCGCAGCCGCGTAATGGCGGTAGAGAATGTCATGCGCGGCCTTGGCTGCCTCGGGGCCGGTCTCTTCGAGCCGGCCGGCGAAGAAGGCGCGCACCACGGGGTGGGCATCGAGTTCGTGCGGGTCCTTGGGATTGGGTTTGGACAGGAGCCGCAGCTTGCGCAAGCGGCTCTTCGCCTCGCGCAGCCGCGCGGCGCGCTTGGCTTCGGAGAGCGGCTCCAGCTCGATTTTGTGCGACTTGAACAGCCAGCCGGATGTCTTCTCCAGGCGCTCGAAGAACAGATCGTCCGTGAGCCCTGGAATGTGTTGCGCGAGGAGCGCATCCACGGCCGGCCCGTCCGCTGGCCGGTCGAACAGGCCGAGCAGGTTCAGCAGCGCCCGTTCCGGTCCGCCGAGCCCGTCCGCTGCGCCTTCCTTGGCCAGCTTTTCGAACTGCGCGAGATAGCCGCGCATCACCTTGGCCGCGCGCTTGGCCGGGACGATGGTCTTGTCCGTCAGTAGCTCGCTTTGCTCCTCCGGCGACAGCACGATATGGGCGAAGTCAAACTGATCGCGGTGGAGGATGTCGCCGCCGCAGACCTCGGCAAGGTAGGTGCCGAGCAGCGTCACCGATAGCGCGTGGCCTTGCACCTCGCGCACGGCGGCTTCGAGATCGCGCTGGCGGCCGTGCACGCCGAGGTCCACCAGCAAGTCCGCGCCGGCGTGGTCCGACAGGTCTTCCAGCGCGTGGTTGACGACCAGCGAGCCATGGCCTTCCAGCTCTGGCACCTCCTGCCGCGTGGTCAGCACCATGAGGCCGGCGTTCTGGTTGGCGAGCAGCTTGACCAGCTCGGCGAGGCCCTTGTCCTTGAACCGGCCCTTGTTGACGTTGGGCGCGTCTTGCAGCGGTTCGAGGCCGTCGAGCAGCAGCAGCACGCGCTCTTTCTGGATGCGCTTGGCCAGTTCGCGCGCCCGCTCGACCGGATCGCGCGGCAGCTCGCCCTGCCAGCCGAAATCGCCGAGCGCCTTGGAGATGAAGCCGTCGGCGTCGGCGCGCTTCTGCTCGCCTGAGCCTTGGGAATAGGCCGACCAGCCGTAGATGCGGCTCGCGCCGCCGCCGCCCGCCGCGAGGAGTTCGTTCGCGAAGGTGCGGAGCAGCGCGGATTTGCCCGCGCCGCCGAGCGCGTGGAGGACGACCGCGTTGACCTTCTTCGGCGCCCGGCTCTCCCAGGCGCCGAGCAGCATTTCGAGTTCCGTGTCGCGGCCGATCAGTTTGTCCGGCGCGCCGGGAATGTCGCCGAATTCGACGGGTATGGAGGGCGGGATGTGCTGCGCGCCTTTCGGCTTAGCGCCGAGCTTGCGCGCCTCCGCAAGAATATGGGCAAGCTGCTGGGCTGCGCGCTTTGCATCCGCCCAGCCGTCGAAAGGCAGAAAATTCTCCTTCGCAAACTGCGCTGGAATAGGCGCGTTATCGAGCTTCAATGGGAGCAGCTTCTCCACACCGAACGCGTGCGCCATTTCCATCTTCACTTCGTCGGGGCGGGTGTGGGCGTTTTGCGACCACAGCGCGATGACCACGTCGCAGCGGTTGATCTCGTCGCGCAGCTGGTGGCGGAAATCGCCTTGGCCGAGCTTGGCGTCCCACCAGGGCTCGAACCCCTCCTTCTGAAGCGCAGCGATGAGGACATCGCGGGCGGCGTCATCCTCGCGCTTGTAGCTGACGAACACGTCGTAATGCTTGGCGCGGATTTGTTCGGGCATGGCTGCTCCACATCCTCAAGCGCGGTTGTGGAACCAACAATTATATTAGAATGCGCAGCTGCGGAAGCAGCTACTTTCTCAGCGTGAGCGATTCTGGCCGCCGTGCGAACTTTTCTGGATCGCCACGGCGCTGAAGCGCCTCGCGATGACGGCGCCGCCGCTTAAATCACCGCCTGCGCCGCCATGTTCGCGAGGAAGTCGGCGACCTCCTGGTCCTCCGCCGAGGTCAGCCCGCTGATGCCCGCGGCGCCGGTAATCTTGCCGTCCGCGTTCTTCAGCACGTTGCCGCCCGGCAAGGCCGTGAGCTTCTCGTCGCAGAAATAGCCCACCGGGATGTTCTCCCGTTCCAGCCGCTGCAGCAGCGCATCCGTGCTCACCATCATGCGCGCGGCGCTATAGGCTTTCCCCTGCGCGATGGCGATGCTGCGCAAGGGCGCGCCCTCCATGCGCTGGAACGCGATAAGAAAGCCGGCCGGATCGCAGATGGCCACGCAAATCGGGCGGCTGAATTCCGCCTTGGCTTTTTCCATCGCGAGCCGGGTGAGTTCGTTGGCTTGAGCGAGCGTCAGCGCATCCATGCTTGGGTTCCCTTCCCCGGCGCACAGGCTGCCGGCGTTTATAATTCGAAGCAATATGCTACACTCGCTAGCCCCCCGCTGTCTCGCGCCTTTTGGGCTTATCCGCGGCTGCGGCGGCGCTGGAGGACCCTAGCGGTGGCCAAGCTCAACGGAATTCTCGAAACAGCCCTCTATTTCGATGACATGGAAGGCGCCAAGCGCTTTTACGAAGAGGTGATGGGGCTCAAGCCTATGTTCGAGGACCGCCGCCTCACCGCCTACGATGCCGGCGCGCGCGGCGTGCTGCTGATCTTCAAGCGGGGCGCCTCGGCGCAGACGGCCGTGATGCCGGCTGGCACGATCCCTGGGCACGATGGCGCGGGCCCCTTGCATTTGGCTTTCGCTATCGATGCGGATCAGCTTGCCGCTTGGGAGGAAAGGCTCACGGCGCACGGTATCGAGATCGAAGGGCGCGTCGATTGGCAGCGTGGCGGGAAAAGCATCTATTTCCGCGATCCCGGCGGCCACCTCATCGAGCTTGCGACGCCGGGCCTCTGGCCAACTTATTAAACGCGGCTCAACACACTAACGGCACTCCCCTCACCCTGTCCCTCTCCCCATGGGAGAGGGGACGCCTTCTCAACGGCCGCGACCGGACTCCCTCTCCCATGGGGAGAGGGTTGGGGTGAGGGGCGTGAACGCAGTTCATGCTAGGCATCATTCGGCGGCGCACACCGCGCCAACCGCCCGCAGATGCTTCACATCGGACAGACGCACGACATTGCCCGCGGCTTGCGCCTCGTGCATTTCGAGCCACTCGATGTCCTCCATGACCTCGCGAAGGCAGATCAGGAGATGAACCTCGGGCTGGGTATCGGCCTCCCGCTCCAGGATGTGGAGCGCTCCGCCGACGTGCTTTTTGCACTTCGCTATATCTTCCGGTTTCATCTCAAGGCCCTGTCTGGTTGCACGCTGGTACGACCTTTTCGCGCTTTATGATTGCCGAACGATTAAAGCTTGCGCGAAACTTGATGCCGACTCGAATAATTCCAAAAGTTGTCGCTTTGACGCCCCGCTTAACCGCGCCGGCAAAAAAAGCTGCGAGCGCCACCGGTTTGGGCTAAAGAGGCAGCCGCGCAGCATAGTTCACAGGGAGTAAAGAATTTGCGTGTTTTCGCGCTTCACCGTGCCGGCGCTCTCATCGCGCTCGCGCTTATCGGCGTCCCGGCCGGGCTGCCCTTAGCCGGTTACGAAGCAATGGCTCAAACCCCCGGACAAACCATGACCACACCTTCAGGCTTGCAAATCCAGGACACCACCGTTGGCGCGGGCCCAAAGCCCAAGCCGGGCCAGATTTGCGTCATGCACTATACAGGCTGGCTCTACGAGAACGGCACCAAGGGCAAGAAGTTCGACAGCTCGCTGGATCGCGGCGAGCCCTTCGAATTCAAGATCGGGGCCGGCCAGGTGATTCGGGGCTGGGACGAGGGCGTCGCCACGATGCAAGTGGGTGGCAAGCGCACGCTCATCATTCCGGCGAACCTCGGTTATGGCTCGCGGGGTGCCGGCGGCGTCATCCCGCCGAACGCCACGCTGATCTTCGAGGTCGAACTGCTCGCCGTGAAGTAGGGCGTCCGCTCACAAAAATCTAAATCCGGTTTCGCGCCCAGTTTAGTATTTAGTCTGGCTAAACGGGCGCGATTTCTGGTAAGTACGCTTCTCTTTGAAACATGAGGGCGAGGGACAGGCATCGGCGGTTCTTGTGCATTCCGTTGAAACTGTTTAGTGGATTTTGCCGCAATAAGCGCGGAGACTACCTCCGCGCCGTGCGGCGTCCATCGCGGTGCTGGCCGCGTCTCTCATTTCTGGATAAGCCATGCTGCTGTCAGCACGCGTACTGCCTGTCGAACAGTTTTTCCGGTTGGGCGCATTCATCGCCGCAAGCGTCCAGCGCGATTACGTTTGGGATTCCCAGCAAAGCGAGGAGCTGCTCACCGATATCGAGCGCGCTTGCGCGGCATACTCGCCTGAGCCCGAGCAGGACGGCGAGCCGGTAATCTCCATAGCAGGCGACACTGGCGACGAAGCCGGGAATGTGGACGAAACAGCGCGCCTGCCTACCGGGCAGGAGGATTCCTTCGGCTATCATCTAGGGTCGGTGGTTGTCCGCTGCGCGGCCCCGGGCCAGTTTGAGATCTTCGATGGCCTGCAGCGCGCGACCACGCTTACCATCCTTCTTTGCGTCATTCGCGACCTCACCTCATCGGAAGGCCTGCGCAGCCGGATCGCCAGCCTTATCCGGGACGGCTCCGTCAACAGGCTCGTCATCCCTGGCGCCGATCACACCTTATCGAGCGAAATCCAGGCGCCAGGTCAGGCCGGCAGAGCCTTCCGGCGCGCGGTAAGCGCGAGGGGGCAGCGCATAAGGCAGTCGCGCTCGATTTTTAATGGCTGTCTGTCGGCATGGGATCAGGACCGCCTGTCGCGCTTTGCCGAATTCCTGCTCTCGAACACCTTCCTCGTCCTCTCCGAAACGGAGAGCCAGACGCTTGCACGCCAAGTTTTCATTACGGCCAACGATCGCGGCGTGCACCTAAGGTCGGTCGACATTTTCAAGGGCCGGCTGCTGGGGCTGGCGGAGGACGGCGAGGCTTCGGAAATGGTCGCGCGCCGCTGGAACGGCATTCTGCATGTCCTCGGCGACGGCATCGAAGAGTTCATGCGGGCCTACGACTTTGTGAAAAGGTGCGAGCCGCAGGGCGCGGACCATCTGGCAAAGCTCGCCGCCAGCATCGAAAAGAATTGCGGCCCAGGCCGCCTTGAGGAATTGCTGAACGACATTTTGCGCCACGCCTCCACCTGGGTTTCGCTCACGGACAGGCTGAGCACCGAGCCCGGCTCCGAGGCGGACCTGGACATTTGGCGCCTGCGCTTCTTCAAGTGGTTCGAATGGAGACCCGTGGCGCTGGCCTGGTATCACGACTATAGCGCGAAGCGGAGCGTGAAGGCGGGCGGCGCGGGAACCAAGGCGGAGAAGACGTTCCGCCTGCGCTTCGCGGCCCTGCACCGCATTTGCATGATGATGATGCTGGCCAAGTTTTCCGCCAACGACCGCGCCCGCATCTTCGGCAGGGCGCTGTCGCAAAGCCGCAACCCCTTTTCGACCAGCGCGACGCGGCCGGGCGCCTTGACCTTCCGCGCTCCGCAGATCGCGCGCATCCTGGAAAGCCTGGCAACGCCGCTTTACGACGATGAGACCCGTCTCTCGCTGGTGAGGTGGCTTGAATCGATGCACGGCTGGCCGCTCGCCGGCGCGGATACCGCGTGGGCCACGGTCGAGCATGTGCTGCCGAAGCGGCCCGCCAAGGATTCGCAATGGCTTGCCGACTTTCCCGATGAGGATGAGCGCTTTTCAGCCTGCCATTCGATCGGCAACCTCGCGCTGATGGACTACGCGGAGAATGTGAAGATCACGAACTCCGATTTTTACCTCAAGCTTCCGGTCGTTATAGAGCAGTCGAAAAAGTATCGGACGCTCGCCAGCGTGGCGGATAAGACAAGCTGGACGCCTGCGGAAATCCGCGAACGCGCAGGCCAAATGATTGGCTTTGCTTGCATGCACCTGAATATTCCGCGCTCTGGCCAGACTTAGCCGGGAGGTTGACCGCAAGTCGGCTGCTGCATCCCAACCGCTTCCAAAACAGCGTCCCGAAAGCATACAAAGCTCCGCGAACGGTTACAGGAGGGATTGGCACGCTGCCCGATGAAACGTGCCGCCTCAATTTTTCGAAGACCGCTTTTGTAATAACCGGCGTTCTGAAGAATTTTCTCGAAGGCTTCCCACGTCCCGCCCTTAATCGCGTCTGGATGGCGATATTTTGCCTGCGACGGGATATTCGGGTTCACTTTCGGGTACGCTTGCCGCACTGCGGGCCAATCTCCGAAATACCAAGCCTCAAGCTCCTCAATCGCTATCCTCGTTACAACCTGCCAGGGCATATCCTTTCCCTTGGCACGGGAGCGAAGCCCGGCAGCTTCGGCGATGTTTTCTATCTGCTGCTTAAGCTGGATACACTCGTCATTGTCACAATCGACCACCACAACAATTCGCCAATGTTCTGGCAGCCACGCACTATATCCGGTCAACCGTGCGGGGAGGTGTTTCAGGAGGTCGGCCTTACATTGATGCGGGTAAACCTCGAAGGTTGCCTTCGTGTCGAGCACCCCCGGCAAGAGCTCCCGCAAGAACGCCTCCATGGAGGGCTCTTCAACGATAATCTCGATGTGTTCCGCCGTCATTTTCTGCTTCCGGAACGTGGACGTGGAGCACCCTGATTGATGAGGGGGTCGCCAGCGCCAAACCTTCCTTCGAGCCATAAATGACCCAAAGATGCCCCCGCCTTTATGAACTGCGGGATGCCCTCGATCTCCGAAGCGGTTATGGATTGCGTGAAACCTGACTCGTCTCTGTAAAGGACGCGGACTTCCCGATCATGCATTGCATTAAGAAAAAATGGCGAATGAGTCGTCACAAGTAACTGACCGTGCCCGGAGGCCGCACGGCACTCCTCAGCCAGTTCAGGTAACAAACGCGGGTGAAGAAAATTCTCTGGCTCTTCGATGCCTATAAATGGAGGGGGCTCGGGGTCGTTTAATAAAACCAAGTAGGCTAGCATCTTCAATGTTCCATCCGAAGCAAAGCGCGCAAGAATCGGATTGTCGAACGGCGCGTCCTTTATTTGAAGAAGCAGCCGGCCATCGGGCATCGCTTCCGCCAAAACACGTTCAACGCGGGGTACCCGCCGCCGCAATATTTTAAATATTTCTTCCAGGCGATCCGGATATCGCTCCCCGAGATATTGGATAACGTTGGCAAGATTATCGCCGGTTCTCGAAAGCCGTTCTTGAGGACCTACTTCCGGCTGACCACGCGTGCTATCCACGGAAAAATACGAAACGTACCAACCAGTGATGAAATCCCGCAATGCAGCAACGCGTGGATGATCGGCAAATTGCCCCAAAGCATTCACCGCAATAAGATCTGGAGATTTTAGGGGAATGTCTATTCTGCTATCAGTCTCATCCGGTAGCTCGCCGCTGACGGCCTGGCCGAGACCTTCCCTGTAACTAAGAAAACGAAAAGGCTGACCGTGGCTTTTGCGCCTCCAGCTTAGCCATTCCTCAAAAACGAGGGGAGAGCCTTTTCGCTCATCGACGGCTAGATGATAAGTTATTACGGGATAATCCGGTTCTTTGTATTTAATCTCGATAACCAGCGGACCTTCCGAACCTCTGGTCTTCAACTCCTTTGCCCGGCCACGCCTATCCCAAGCCCTTCTAAGACCTGTTTCAAAACACTCAGAGAGAAAAGCGAAAACGTCAAAGACTGTCGATTTACCGCTGCCATTGGGGCCAAGCAGCACCGTTATCGGGGTTAAATCCTTGAACTCGACCTGGCGAAGCGCGCGATAATTTTCAACCCTCAGATATATAATTCGAGGGGGCTGTTTGCGTCTCGACCCTGTGTGTGAGCGCTTCGTTTCCGCGACCATGCCGGCGTCTTACCTGTGATTCGATTTGATTACTTTGTATAGGAGCGGTCGAGGGTTGTCATGTTTGTTAAATCCTCGCAAACTTTCCTGCGCCTCCTCAATTGGCGGCGCGGTTAATCCATCGTAAACCATGGCTGGGTTATTTTGTGCGGCTGCCGAAGTGCGCCGCAAGGAAGGAAGGCACGCATGAAATTCTTCGCCGACACGGCGGAAATCGCCGAAATCCGCGAGCTTGCCGCCACGGGCTTGCTCGACGGCGTCACCACGAACCCATCGCTCATCGCCAAAGCCGGGCGGAACTTCATCGAGACGGTGCGCGAGATTTGCAGCATCGTCGAAGGCCCCGTCAGCGCCGAGGTCGCCGCGACCGATGCGGAAACCATGCTCGCCGAGGGCCGCAAGCTTGCCGCGATCGCCGATAACGTGGCCGTCAAGGTGCCGCTCACCTGGGATGGGCTTAAGACCTGCCGCGCGCTCTCGCAGGACGGCATCCTGGTGAACGTGACGCTGTGCTTTTCGGTGAACCAGGCGCTGCTCGCCGCCAAGGCCGGCGCTGCGTTTGTCTCGCCCTTCGTGGGCCGCCTCGACGACATTGGCGAGGACGGCATGGCCCTTATCCGCGATATCCGCACCATCTTCGACAACTACCCCGACCTTGGCACCGAGGTGCTTGCCGCCTCGCTCCGCCATCCGCGCCACGTCACCGAGGCAGCGCTTGCCGGCGCCGATGTGGCGACCGTGCCGCCGTCCGTCCTCAAGCAGATCGTCAACCACCCGCTCACCGAGAAGGGCCTCGCGCAGTTCCTGGCCGATTGGAAGAAGACGGGGCAAAGCATTTTGTGATGAGCGAGGCGGACGGCGTACCCGATAAACTGGGGCATTACCCCTCACCCCAGCCCTCTCCCAATGGGAGAGGGAGTGCCGCCGTGCCCGTTGTTAAGGCGTCCCCTCTCCCATTGGGAGAGGGACAGGGTGAGGGGTTGCCAGTCTCCGGAGATCTCGCCGAAGCCATCGCGGGCTGGCTCATCTATCTGGGCGGCGAACGCCGCTATGCTGAGAACACGCTCGAAGCCTATTCGCGCGATGCGCGCCAGTTCCTGAGCTTTCTTGCCGCCTCATGGCAGCACACCGTCACGCTGGGCGGTTTGAATAGCCTCACCCCCGGCGATTTCCGCAACTTCATGGCCGCGCGGCGCGACGACGGCACAGGCAGCCGCTCGCTCGCCCGCTCGCTTGCCGCGCTGCGTTCGCTGTTCCGCTATTTCGAGCGAACCGGCGTTTTGCAAAACCGCAGCGTGCTATCCGTGGCGCTGCCGAAGCTTCCGCCGCGCCTGCCCAAGCCTCTGACCGAGGTCAAGGCAAAGGATGTCGTGGACGAGGCAGCGCTCGATGGCGAGCAAAGCGATCATCCCTGGACGGGACCGCGCAATCAGGCCGTTCTGCTGCTGCTCTATGGCTCGGGCTTGCGGATTTCGGAGGCGCTCGGCCTGAACCGCAAGGATGCGCCGCTTGCCTCCCGCGACGTGCTTCGCATCATGGGTAAAGGCGGACGGGAGCGGCTCACGCCCGTGCTGCCCGTAGCCCAACAGGCGGTCGCGGAGTATCTCGAACAGTGCCCGCATCCGCTCGAATCGCAAGGCCCGCTTTTCGTCGGCGTGAAGGGCGGCCGGCTCAGTCCGCGCATCGTGCAACTTTTGATCGCAAGGCTTCGCACCAATCTCGGCCTGCCGCACACGGCGACGCCGCACGCGCTCCGCCACTCGTTTGCCACACACCTCTTAAGCCGCGGCGCCGATCTGCGCGTGATCCAGGAACTCTTGGGCCACGCAAGCCTTTCCACGACGCAAACCTATACGGCTGTTGACCGCGAGCGCTTGTTTCAGGCTTACTCCAAAGCTCATCCGCGGGCTTAAATGGTTGATCGCCCGCGTGTTCGGCCTTAAATGACGCTGCGGATGGGATTCGCGCGCGGTAGGGGAGGTTTGGCGTGGGCATTCTCTTGGCAGTCGCTAATCGCAAGGGCGGTGTCGGCAAATCGACGATTACGACCATGCTGGCGCACGGCTTTGCGGCGATCGGAGAGCAGCGCGTGCTCGTCGTCGATCTCGATACGCAATGCAACTCCTCCATCATTCTGACCGGCGGCGAGAAATGGGACACGGCGCGCCGCAACCGCCAAACCATCGCGGAGTATTTCGATCAGAAATACGATAGGCCGAAGCTTCGGCCCGACGAGTTCATTATCAACAATACCGGCGATATCGATATACCGGTTGGCGGCCTTTCCGTGCTTCCAGGCTCGCTCGACCTGGAGGATGTCGAAAACGCCTTTCTGCATAACCGGGCCAGGGCGGGCCAGGATTTCGAAACAGCCGAGCAGGGCGTGATTTCGCGCATCGCGGACATGCTGACAGACCTTGGCCACGCCTTCGACGTGGTGATTTTCGACTGCCCTCCCGGCCTCAGCTTCTCGACCAAGGCGGCGCTTCGCATCGCCCATAAGGTCGTCGTGCCCTTCCGGCCCGATTTCGTCTCAAGCTATGCCGCCGACCGGATCGCGACCGTGATCGAAGACAAGAAAAAGCTGGAAGACGTTATTTCAATCCCCAAAGAGAAGCGGCGCTACATAACGCTGGTGAACTTCTGGCGGGACGGCGCGTTCCAGCGCCTGAACTACGGTAATGTCGCGGCCATCCACCCGGTCATGCGCACCACCATCCCGCAGGACGATGGCATCGCGGAGGCTTTCGAATATCGAGGCGAGATGCTATCCATCGAGGAAAAGTACGGCTCCGGGGCTGAAGTCGTGCGCGCCCTTTGCAAGGAAGCCGTCGAACTCGATCATAATGAGCTACCATCGAGGGGCTGTTTCATGAACGACGACCGGCAGGCAAGGATTTTGGCCGCTCTGCGCGAACTGTTCGACGTAATCGCAGAGGAAGTCCGTTCCAATCCTTCGTTTGCCGGCAAAGTACAAGCTTCCCTTGCCAATGCGGCAGGGGTGATGAATCCGCCGCGAAATCTTCCGGTGCCCGTTGCGGCGCCACCCGCCGCGGCCCCGGCAGCGAAAGACAGCGGCAAGGCCAACAAGCTTCTCCACAATATCACCTTCGATCCGCTCGAATGCCATATCGAGGCAGCCCTGCTCGGCGGGCGCGAGCAGGAAGCGCGCGTTTTCCTGAGCAAGCTCGACCGCTGGCAGCTTGAGGAGGTCGTGAAGGCGCAACGCCTTCCCGGCACCAAGAATTTGCAAAAGGCGATCTTCGAAGGGGATAGCGCGTCCGCGGTCGAGGCGATTGTCGGCAGCGCCTTCGAGCGCATCCGCAGCCGGCTTTCAACGGCGCGCTAGGCCCGGGGATCGAGATTGCGCGTCGCTGCTGAGCAGGGGGATCTGCCAAGCGAAAGGGCTCTCACGAGGGAGTGGCCGCGCGGTTCGGACCTCCGGCACTCAGAACTCGATCAGCACCTGAGAATACAGCGGGCCTCATTGCGAGCAATTATGCACGACCCAATGTTTCCAGGGCCGGCGCTCTGCTGCGCTGGCCCTGATGCCCTGAGCTTGCTCATATCTTTCGACATAGGCGGAAGATGCTGTTTGCCTAGATAACGTCGGCCAGAACGCCGCGGCCATGGCAGTAGCAGGAGCCGCAAAAAGCGCCGAAGGTGCTTCCTCCGGCGCTTTTGCGCATTAGCTTACTTCAGGCTGCCGCCGCCGAAGCTGCCGCCCATGCGGACGCCGACGCGGCCTCCCCATTCCTTGCCGTCTTCCGAGAAGCCCACACCGGCATTCACGCTGATGTTGGAGTTAAGCCTTAATGCCCCGGTGACCGCAACGCCGGCATACTCGTTGAAGTCGCCCATGTTTGCGCTTACGGCCCAGTCCTCCTGAGGTTCTAGCCAAGTTGAACCAGCCATCGCATTCGAGATAGCGACCCCTTTTTCGGCTCTCCTGTCAATGGGGCCTGCCGGGCCTTGAGCGCCAGTTGCGCCTTGCAGGCCTTGCGGGCCAGTTGCGCCCTTGGCGCCAGTTGCGCCGGTCGCGCCTGTGGCGCCAGTCAGGCCTTGCAGGCCTTGAGCGCCAGTTGCGCCGGTCGCGCCCGTGGCGCCAGTCAGGCCTTGCGGGCCTTGAGCGCCAGTTGCGCCGGTCGCGCCCGTGGCGCCAGCCAGGCCTTGCGGGCCTTGAGCGCCAGTTGCGCCGGTCGCGCCCGTGGCGCCAGCCAGGCCTTGCGGGCCTTGAGCGCCAGTTGCGCCGGTCGCGCCCGTGGCGCCAGTCAGGCCTTGCGGGCCTTGAGCGCCAGTTGCGCCGGTCGCACCCGTGGCGCCAGTCAGGCCTTGCGGGCCTTGTGGCCCTGTTGCGCCTGGCTTGTTGCAATCACACGGATTGCCCCAGTTATCCCAACATGCAAAAGCCGGCGACGCGGTCATGAGGGTCGTCAGCGAAACGCAAACTGCTAATCCTAGCCGCAAATTTCTGTATACGGACTGAACGCCAAGCGTAGAAAAATCCGTCCTACAAATTTCGCCACCCCTGGCCACTTTAGGAAGCTTCATTTACTACCCCACCCGATTGTGCAACAAACAGCACCACTGATTAGGTAGTTCTCCCTTATTAACTGATTGTCATCAATGTGCCATAATGGCGGTTGTAAATTGTATGTATACACCGTTGCGGACGTGGCACGTTTTGCTTCCATATATTCTGTTTACGGCGCAAGTCTGTTTCTGCGTTATGCCGAATATATACGTGTGGTTGCCGGCGGAGGTCTATTCTCTCGCATGATTGCACGCGCTTTGGATGCGCGTGCCGCCTGCGTTCATCAAGGACATCGCCGCCGCAAAGGGACCGGAGCCGAAACGGCTCCGGCTGCGGATCCGCTAACAAAGCGGCGCGGCTGCGACTGTTGCGCCTCGCTTGCCTGGAACCCGTACCGGGGCGGCAACCCTAAGCCGTCAGAGTTTAGCCGTCCGCAAGCTCATCGACGGGCGAGGCGGCCGCTTGGCTGCGGCAAGGACTTCAAGGATTGGAGCGGCCGCTGCCTTCGAACACAGCGCGCGCCAGGATGCGCCCGGCATTAACCGCCTGATCGCGGAGCTTGCCCCAATCCACGCCACGGCCGATGTCCTGCAGCGTCCGCACCAGCTGCGCCCCCTGCGCATCCGGGATTTGCGTCACGATTTCCGCCCAGACGGCGTCGGCGTTATAGATGCCGATACCCGCATCGAGGCAGGCCGGCACGATCAGCTCTTGCGGGAAATCGAGATCGCAGCCGGCGGCTTCCATGGCCTTGCGGATGGAGACGGCTTTCGCGTTCGCGCCATCCGCTAGATTGTAAGGCGGCTTCCATTCCTGCATCGGGCGCAGGCGGTCCACATGGCTCAGGACCAGGAACATGGGCGGCCTGCGCCGGTTCGGCCGCTCCGCGAAGTAACGGCGGATCTCGTCGAGCGCGCGGCTATCGAGCTCCCGGTCCGGGCGCAACGCGTTCGCAACCCAGAGGATGAGATCGGCTTGGGCTGCCTCCTCGATGAGCTTCTCCAGCGGCTCGTCGAGGCTCGCAAGGCCTGGGCTATCCAGGATCAGCGCCTGCGGCACCCCCTGGTGCTTCAGCTCGTATGCCGTGAACCTGTCCGTCAGCGGCAGCACATCCGGCGCCGCGCGCACCTCGCCCGCAAGCGCATTGATGAGGCTCGACTTGCCCGCCTTGATCTGCCCGCAAACGAGCAGCCGCAGCGGCTCGGCCTGCACCTGGGCCGCGGCACGGCGGTCGCGCGCGCTGGCCTCGGTGATGTGCGCCTCAAGCTCTTCGGCCGGCACGCGCAAGCGGCCGCCATAAAGATCGATCGCCGCGCGGCCCACTTCCTTCACGTAGCCGCGCGCCAGCCGCTTGGCCAGCTCCTCCCGGCCCCATTGGTACATCTGATTGGAAAGCCGCTCGCGAAGCTCCTGCGTCACGGCCGTGGCGGGGTTCAGCATGCGGATGATGCGCCAGATATCGTAGCCGCGCTGGGCGATGCCGATGGCCGACCGCCACTCGTAAATGCGGATCGCCTGGCCAACGGTGAGCCGGTCGCCAAAGGGGATGTTGTGCGCCACCATCGGCTTGAGGCGCAGGCTGACCTGCTCGATCAGCGTCAGCGCCTCGGGCAGGGTGAATTGCCAGAGCGGTTCCTCAACCTCGGGATGGAGCGATTTTGCCACCGCCTCGATGGTCTCCTTGCCCAGCCCGAGAAAGGCTTGCCAGCTTTCGAAGTGGCTAAGGTCCACCTTGTCCGCGACAGCCTGCACCGCGTTCCACGCCTGCTGCTCGCGAGGCGTCCAGGTTGAGGCGGCCCGGTCCTCGGGAAGCTCCACGTGGTGCGAGCCCTTTAGCGAGATATCGAGCCGGCGGAAGAGGTAAAGCTGGAACAGGAAGGCGATCACGACGAAAAGGCAGGCGCCGGCCACCCAATAAAGCGCGTAGCCATGCTGGAAGAGCCAGATGCCGCCGAAAGGCGCCAGCGTCAGCGTGGGCAGGGCAAGGCAGACCGCCGTAACCCAAAGCCTCAGCGCAAAGTTGCCATTGCCGCGCTTGCTCATGCCGCAGTTCCTTCAGCCGCTTTGCGGATACGGAAAGCCTCCGAAAGCGCGGCCGAATAGGCATTGGCCACGCCTTTTGCGTCCGATGCGCCAAGACGGCGCTGCGATAGGAAGTAGCAGGCAGCCTTGCCGATGGCGAAGGTGGTGGCAAAGCTTGTCGCGGCGGCGGCGGCGGCGCCGGCGGTTTGCCCGTACACCGGAATGAGCTTGGCCAGCTCGCGCAATCCGAAGCCGGCAAGCAGACGCGATACGGCGCCCACGCCCAGGCACGCGGCGAACTCGCCCAGCGACTTCCTATTCCATTCGACGCCGTAAATGAGCGCCAGGCTGTGAAGCATTTTCGATTGCACGGCCGGGACGGCGACGGCGCCCGCGACCGGCACGGCGTCGGCGGCGGCGGCGGCGGTTGCATAGCCCACAATATGCGGATGGGCCTTCTTCGCCAGCCTGTCGGCACTTTGCGCGTTTGCGCCCTTGAGCAAGGCAACGAGACCGGCCGGCGCAGCCGTCTCAAGCGCGGCCAGCATTGCGGGCAACCCGTAGGCGGCCGGCTCGAAGCCGTCGCCCGGCTGCGTGAAATCGATGGGCACGAAATGAACCGCTCCATTGCCGGGGAGGCTCGCGAACAGCGAGCGCTGATACCCGAGGCTCCGGGTCAGCGCCGGCGGAAGCTGTGCCTCCGCGCCCGCGTCTCCGAAGGGATAAGGACGCCGGTGCCCCTCGCCTGGCGCGTATGCCTCGTGCAGCGAGGTCTGCGCCACGATAACGGGCCACTCCGGATGCCGCTTGCGCGCTGCCCTCACCGCGTCCAGAACCGCATCCTGTTGCGGGTCGAGCGCCTTGATGACGGCGATCATCAGATGCGACCGCGCCTCGTGGAAGGCGATGTCCTCCGCCGGGTCGTAGCCTTTTTCGCCAAGCCCGCGCGTATCGAGAAAGCGGATGACGGGCGCTTCCGCGGGAAAGTCGAAGATCGCCGCCGTCCTCGTGCAGGGCTTATAGCCCAGCCCGACCTCGGCCGCGCTCGCCTCGGTGAGCGCCCGGACGATGGAGGACTTCCCCGATTGCACTTTCCCGATGAGCCAGATCACAGGCGCCGCCTCGCTGGCAAGCAAGGCCACCTTTTCGTCCGATGGCGCGGCGGCTTGGGGCGCAAGCACCGCCTCGCGGATGCTCTCCCAGCTCCGGCCAAGCGCACCTTCTATCGTTCCCCGCCAATCCATGACCGCCATCGCTGTGAGCGCTTTCCGGGTTAGCTTGGCCCGTGTTCAGGCAAAACATCCCACAAACGGCAATCTAAGCAGCGAACCGTCTCTAGGGAAGACGGTTCGGCGATCTTGGCGGCGAACATTCTTCTCCTCAAACAGATGCGGCGCCCAAAGGGCGCCGCTCCGATGACCAGATGGGGCTGGTTATTTCAGAGGTCCGTATCCCTGGCCGAAATGATAGTTTACGCCCGCCGAGACTGCATCGGCGGTAAGGCCGTATTTCACCTGCTCGCTATGCGCAAAGCTGCCCGGAACAACATAATTGTTGGTTTGGTAGGATCTGTCCCCGAAATCGAAGTGCTGATACTCTACTTTGGCCGACCAGTTTGGGCTTAATAGGTATTCCGCACCAGCTCCAGCGGTCCATCCCCAGTGCGTGGCCTTGTCATCGAAGACATAACCAGGGCCGTCATCGGCTCGAAAAGTTGCATCGAGGAAAGCAGCGCCTCCCTTTACATAAAGAAGCCAGCGGTCCTGCGCGTAACCGAGCCGGCCGGTCAAATCCCCGTTGAAGCCGCCCGAAATAGAATCCTTGAATTGGCCGGCCGTCCCATGGCCTGAGAGGTTAAGCACGCCCAGGTCTGCCTCCGCACCGAGAACCCAGTGACCGCTCTGGAAATTATATCCGAGCTGGCCGCCGCCAATCACCCCTTCGCCTGCAACCTTGCCGCTGCTGGAGAACGGAGAAACCGTGAAGGGAGATGTAAGGAACGTAAAGACCCCGCTGTCCGTGGCGGGCGCACTGCCCCACGCACCGCCGATATGGCCGCCAAGGTAGAAGCCCGTCCATACTGCCGGAACATCCGCCAGCCCGTCCTTAAAGCCCGCGGCCTCACCCCGATACATGTCGGCAGCGAATGCCGGCGCTGACGCGCCTATCGCCAAGAATAGAGCGGCTAGACCCTTTACCACCGCTTTTTGCATAGCTCTGTCCAAATTGTGCGTAGGTTTCAGCTAAGCGCTGCGGCGAAAGCATTTTTTGGGGTTATAACGTCCTCGCCCCCCTCAAGCCAGCGCCGCCAGCCAAGATAGCTAGGCAAATATTCGGTGGTGACGCCGTTGAAGCGGCTGAGCCATTGCTTAAACCTGCTGCCATAAGCATTGACGTTCTGGATGTGCAGTACCTTCTCGTGCACATGTTCACCTTTGCTGGCGATGATGAGTTCATATTCGATGCCCTCCGCATCGGCGAAGGCGATCAGCGCCTTGTCGCCGTCCATGCACAGCAGCGTATTGTCCTTCGATAGCTTGCCCTCAAGAACTGGACGCACAGCCGCCTCGGAGCGGTCCGGCAATACGCCGTCGATATGAGCGCCGGTGCGGTCGCGGGCAATCAGGATCGGAATTTGCTCAGCCGATAGGCCTGGCTTTTCCGCAACGCCGCCTCGCTTGCGCGCCGGGCGCGGCAGCTTGCGCCGGCCTTTGAAGCTTTCCAGCAGGAAGATTTCGTCAACCTCAGCGATGCCGGCAAGCGATTGATCCTTCGATTTGTTTTGCGCCTTCAAAAAGCGGTGGCGCCACTTGAAGGCAGTGTTCTTGCTGACTTTGCACACCTTGCCGGCCTTGCGGACCGGTAGCGATTCATTGAGCGCCCCGGCATATTTCAGCCAGCACTCTTTCTTACGCAGCCGTGCCAACGGCGTGCCGGTTAGCGGATTGAACGTCCGCTTGCAGTCAAGGCAGCGGCAGCGCTTCAGCCCGTTCCTCTCGCGGCCCCAGCCTTCGGTGCGCCCCGATCCGCAATGCGGGCACTTGGGATCGCCCTCCAAGCGCTCATTCAGAAGACGCTGCACCTCGTCACCGTCGCCGCGTTGCTGTAATGCCGCGATTGCCTTTTGGGCTTGCGCGTGCGTCACTTCCGCTAGCAATTCATCCAGCCGCTGTTGAAATTTGCGATGTTCCATCGGGTGCCCTCCTGCCGGACCGGTACGCCCAGGATGCCCCCGAATTGCGGCGAAAACCTACGCACAACTTGGACAGAGCTTTTTGCATTGTGCCCTCCAATTGACCCGCCCAAGCCAGCGAAACGATTTCATGTCTCAACCAGGTAACCGGACGAGCGTTTCCGGTCTTGGACAGGAGGGAACTGGTTCTTTGCAGGAAGCGAACTCGTGCGTGAATTGCAACCTTGTGCGGCACTTGCGCCACAGGGGCAGCGGTTGAAAATGTGGCGCCCGCGGCAAGGCTACCGCTGAACCGCCCCACCCGGCTCCGGGGAGGAATACCGCAATGCTGTTCAACCTATGCCCCGCCGCGGCTGCGGCAACATTGCAGACTTGTCATACACCCTGATTTCTGGCAGGCTCCCTGGTTGGCGGGTGAGTGCAGCTTCGTGCGGTAAAACCCGGTCCGGAGACTATTTGTTTCAGAAACAAATGCTCTCGGGCCGCGTCATTTTGCGTGTCTGCATCAAGAGCGGCGGGTTAGGAAGAAAAAGATGAGAACGGGCAGCTTCTACGATTGTGCGGTGCTTGATGCGGTTTTCGCGGCCGCGGCCCGAAAGTGATGCCCCGCGCTTCCCGTTGCCCAAAAAACAGGCAGCCTGCTGCGCCACCTAACCAGTAACCGGAATTCAGCAGACCGCTCCATAGAGTTTTGTTCAAGTTGAAACCATGACCGGCACCACGATGCAAACAGGTAACACTGTGACCTACAACCACGGCCTTCCGGAGGCGCAGGGTCTTTATCAGCCCTCCAAGGAGCACGACGCGTGCGGACTTGGGCTTGTCGCGAACATCAACGGCGAGAAGAGCCACCAAATCGTTCAAGACGGCCTCAAGGTGCTGCGCAACCTTGAGCACCGCGGTGCCGTGGGTGCCGATCCCCTGGCCGGCGACGGCGCGGGGATTCTCGTGCAGATCCCGCATGCGTTTTTCAAAGCGGAGGGCGAGCGTCTCGGGTTCAGGCTGCCGGCAACTGGCGCCTATGGCGTTGGGCAACTGTTCACGCCCAGGGACCCGGAGCTTCGCGCACGCTGCGAGCAGATCGTCGCGAAAGTGCTTTCCGAGGAGCATATCCCGGTCATCGGTTGGCGCGATGTGCCCGTGGATAACAAGGGGCTGCCTGAAAGCGTGACCGCCGTCGAGCCGGTCCACCGGCAAGTCTTTGTTGGCAGGCCGGAATTCATCCAGGATGAGACCCGTTTCGAGCGGGCCCTTTACCTCGCGCGGCGCGTCATCTCGAACCGCGTCATCGCTGAGCTTGGCAGCAAGGATGTCAACTTCTATCCCGTGTCGCTGTCCTGCCGCACGGTCGTCTACAAGGGCATGTTCCTGTCCTATCAGCTGGGCGAATACTACCGCGACTTACACGATCCGCGCTTCGAATCCGCGCTGGCGCTGGTGCATCAGCGCTTCTCGACCAATACATTTCCGTCCTGGCGCCTCGCACACCCGTACCGGATGATCTGCCATAACGGCGAGATCAACACGCTGCGCGGCAACGTCAATTGGATGGCGGCCCGGCAGGCGAGCGTCTCCTCGCCGCTGTTCGGCGACAGCATCTCGAAGCTGTGGCCCATGTCCTACGAGGGCCAATCGGATACTGCCTGCTTCGACAACGCACTCGAATTCCTCGTGCAGGGCGGCTACAGCCTCGCGCATGCGATGATGCTGCTCATCCCCGAGGCATGGGCCGGCAACGCGCTCATGGATGAGAAGCGCCGCGCCTTCTACGAATACCACGCCGCCATCATGGAGCCATGGGATGGCCCGGCGGCTATTGCGTTCACCGACGGCCGGCAGATCGGCGCCACGCTCGACCGGAACGGGCTCCGCCCCGCGCGCTATTTCGTCACCTCGGACGGGCGCGTGATCCTGGCCTCCGAGGCCGGCGTGCTTCCCGTGCCGGAGGAGATGATCGTCCATAAATGGCGGCTGCAGCCCGGCAAGATGCTGCTCATCGACCTGGAGAAGGGCCGGATCGTCTCCGACGACGAGATCAAGTCGCAGCTCGCGAACCTGAACCCCTACCAGGATTGGCTGCATCACGGCCAGGTACGCGTGGAAACGCTGCCGGAGACCGGGTTCGTGGAGCCCAAGAGCAAGGTCCCGCTCCTCGACCGCCAGCAGGCCTTCGGCTACACCCAGGAAAGCTGGAAATTCCTGCTCTCGCCCATGATCGAGACCGGCCAGGAGGCCATCGGCTCGATGGGCACGGATACGCCGATCTCGGCGCTCTCCTCCAAGCCGAAGCTCCTGCACACCTATTTCAAGCAGAACTTCGCCCAGGTGACGAACCCGCCGATCGATCCGATCCGCGAGGAGCTGGTGATGAGCCTCGTCTCGTTCATCGGCCCGAGGCCCAACATCCTCGATCTCGAAGGCACCTGGAAGCAAAAGCGGCTTGAGGTCTGTCAGCCCATCCTGACCAATGAAGAGCTGGAGCGTATCCGCAAGGTCTCCCAGACGCCGTTTACGCCGTTCCGCACGATCACGCTGGACATCACGTACAGCGCGCATCTGGGCGCGGCGGGCATGGAGCGTTCGCTCGACTGGCTGTGCAGCCGGGCGGAGACCGTTGTGCTGCAGGGCTGGAACATCATCGTCCTGTCCGACCGTGAAATAGGGCCGGATCGCATCGCCATCCCGAGCCTGCTCGCGACCAGCGCGATCCATCATCACCTGATCCGCAAGGGTCTTCGCACCTCCGTGGGACTTATCGTCGAGACCGGCGAAGCGCACGAGGTGCATCAATACGCGGCTCTGGCCGGCTATGGCGCCGAGGCGATCAACCCCTACCTCGCCTTCGAAACCATCGAGGCCAATCTGGGCGATCTCGAAAAGCCCGTCGAGAAGGACGAGGCGTTCCATCGCTACGTGAAGGCCATCGGCAAGGGCCTTATGAAGGTGATGTCCAAGATGGGCATCTCGACCTATCAGTCCTATTGCGGCGCGCAGATCTTCGACGCGGTTGGCCTCAAATCGGACTTCGTGGCCAAGTGGTTCACGGGCACGCACACCGCCATCGAGGGCGTGGGCCTCGATGAGATCGCGGCCGAGACCGCCGAGCGCCACCGGGCTGCCTTCGCCGACGTGCCGGTCTTGAGGAACGCGCTCGACGTGGGCGGCGAGTATGCCTTCCGTATGCGCGGCGAGGCGCATGCCTGGAACCCGGACACCATCGCCGACCTTCAGCACGCCGCACGCGGCAATTCGGCGGAGAAATACCGCTCGTTTGCGAAAGCGCTCAACGATCAGTCCGAGAAGCTGATGACGATCCGCGGGCTCTTCCGCTTGAAGAGCGCCAGCGAGATCGGCCGCGCGCCCATTCCGCTCGACGAGGTCGAGCCCGCCAAGGACATCGTGAAGCGCTTCGCGACCGGTGCGATGTCCTTCGGTTCGATCAGCCGCGAGGCGCACACGACGATGGCCATCGCCATGAACCGGATCGGCGGGAAATCCAATACCGGGGAAGGCGGCGAGGAGCCGGACCGCTTCAAGCCGCTGGCGAATGGCGACAGCGTGCGCTCGGCCATCAAGCAAGTGGCGTCGGGGCGGTTCGGCGTGACCACCGAATACCTCGTCAATTCCGACATGATGCAGATCAAGATGGTGCAAGGGGCCAAGCCCGGCGAGGGCGGCCAGCTCCCGGGCCATAAGGTTGACGCGACCATCGCCAAAGTGCGCCATTCGACGCCGGGCGTGGGCCTGATCTCGCCGCCGCCGCACCACGACATCTATTCCATCGAGGACTTGGCGCAGCTCATCTTCGACCTCAAGAACGTGAACCCGGAAGCCTGGGTGAGTGTGAAGCTTGGCGCCGAGATCGGCGTCGGCACGGTGGCCGCGGGCGTTGCCAAGGCCAGGGCCGACCATGTGACCATCTGCGGCTTCGAAGGAGGCACGGGCGCTTCGCCGCTGACCTCGATCAAGCACGCGGGCTCCCCCTGGGAGATCGGCCTTGCCGAGACGCAGCAGACGCTGGTGCTTGAACCGTTTGCGCGGCCGCATCGCGGTGCAGGTCGATGGTGGCATCCGCACAGGGCGCGACGTGCTGATGGGCGCGCTTTTGGGCGCCGACGAGTTCGGCTTCGCGACAGCGCCGTTGATCGCGGCCGGCTGCGTGATGATGCGCAAGTGTCATCTGAACACCTGCCCGGTTGGCGTGGCCACCCAAGACCCGGTCTTGCGCGCACGCTTCAAGGGCAAGCCCGAGCACGTCATCAACTACTTCTTCTTCGTGGCCGAAGAGGTCCGCGAGTACATGGCGGCGCTTGGCGTTCGCTCCTTCAGCGAGCTGATTGGGCGCTCGGACTGGCTCGACAAAGAGAAGGCAATCGAGCAATGGAAGGCGCAAGGGGTCGACTTCACCCGGATGTTCCATAGGCCGGAGGTTCCGGCGCAAGTGGCGATCCGTCATTGCGAGGCGCAAAACCACCCGATTGCCGAGGTGCTCGACCGCAAGCTGATCGAGCTTGCCAAGCCCGCGCTTGAGAGCGCTAAGCCGGTGAAGCTCGAATTACCCATCGCAAGCCACGACCGCACGGCAGGGGCGATGCTCTCCGGCGCCGTCGCGAAGGCTTACGGCCACGCCGGCCTGCCCGAGGACACGATCTGGATCGGCTTCAAGGGCTCCGCCGGCCAAAGCTTCGGCGCCTGGCTCGCGCGCGGCATCACCCTCGACCTTGCCGGCGAGGCAAACGACTACGTGGGCAAGGGCCTGTCGGGCGGCAAGATCGTCGTCCGTCCGCCTGAGAATGCCGCCATCGTGCCCGAGGAAAGCATCGTCGCCGGCAACACGGTGCTCTACGGCGCGATATCCGGCGAGTGCTATTTCCGGGGCGTTGCCGGCGAGCGGTTCGCCGTGCGCAATTCGGGCGCGATTGCCGTTGTCGAAGGCACCGGCGATCACGGCTGCGAATATATGACTGGCGGCTGCGTCGTGGTGCTTGGGCCGACCGGGCGCAACTTCGCCGCGGGCATGTCGGGCGGCGTCGCCTATGTGCTCGACGAGAAGGGCGACTTCGACAAACGCTGCAACATGGCGATGGTCGAGCTGGAGCCCATCGATCCAGGCGACGTTTCGCCCTTCGACCAAGCCAATAGCGATACGCTCGAACGCTTCAACTTCGTCCATCTGCTGCACGACATGACCAAGGACGACGAGCTGCGGCTGTTCAAGATCATCGAAAATCACCGGCACTATACCGGATCGGAGCGGGCCAAGGCCATTCTCGGAAATTGGGCGGAGTATCTGCCGAAATTCGTGAAGGTGATGCCGGTGGAATACCGGAAGGCCATGGAAAAGAGGCGAGTTGCGCCTCCTCCGCCGCCACATGCCGATATTGCCGTTGGCGTCGACGGGGAGCAGCAGCCCGGACTTTGAGCGCGGGCCTTCGGGCTCGCCATCTTTCGGGCGCCTGCGCAGCCAGCACGATTTTGAGGATTGACTATGGGGAAGATAACGGGGTTTCTTGAGATCGAGCGCGAGGATCGGGATTACGCGCCCGTCGCCGAGCGGACGAAGAACTATCGCGAATTCGTGCTGCCGCCGTCGGAGGAGGCGATCCGCAACCAGGCGGCGCGCTGCATGGATTGCGGCATTCCCTATTGCCATCGCGGCTGTCCGGTGAATAACCAGATTCCCGACTGGAACGATCTCGCTTATCACGGCGAGTGGCAGGAAGCGGCGCGCAATCTCTATTCAACCAACAACTTCCCGGAAGTCACGGGCCGGGTTTGCCCGGCGCCGTGCGAGGCGTCCTGCACGCTCAACATTGAGGATGTGCCGGTCACGATCAAAAGCATCGAATGCGCGATTGCGGACCGCTCCTTCGATGAAGGCTGGGTGATCCCGGAGCCGCCCGCGAGGAAAACAGGCAAGCGCGTCGCCATTGTGGGCTCTGGTCCGGCGGGTCTTGCCGCGGCGCAGCAGCTCGCGCGCGCGGGGCACGAGGTCCATGTCTACGAGAAGAATGCGATGCCCGGCGGGCTCTTGCGCTACGGCATTCCCGATTTCAAGCTCGAAAAGCACATCATTGAGCGGCGCGCCGCGCAGATGCAGGCGGAGGGCGTGACCTTCCACTGCAATGTGCACGTGGGCGTGACGCTTTTGGTTGCCGATCTTGAAAAGGAATACGACGCGATCCTGCTTTGCGGCGGCGCGGAGAAGCCGCGCGACCTGCCCGTTCCCGGCCGCGAGCTAAAAGGCGTCGAGCAGGCCATGAACTTTCTGCCGCAGCAGAACCGGCGCGTCTCGGGCGAGCCGCTTCAGAACGCGGAGCCAATCCTGGCCGAGGACAAGCGCGTGGTGGTAATCGGCGGCGGCGATACCGGCTCGGACTGCATCGGCACGTCGTTCCGGCAGGGGGCGAAGTCGGTCGTTCAGCTTGAGATCATGCCGAAGCCGCCGGAGATGGAAGACAAGGCTCTAAGCTGGCCGAATTGGCCTTCGAAGCTGCGGACCTCGTCGAGCCAGGCGGAGGGCGCCGGGCGCGAATTCAGTGTGATGACCACGCGGTTCGAAGGCGATGAGAGCGGTCATGTGAAGGCGCTTCATTGCGTCCGCGTGGATGGAAAGTTGCAGCCAATCGAAGGAACCGGCTTCAAGATCGAGGCCGATCTGGTGCTGCTCGCCATGGGCTTCGTTTCGCCCGTGCATGAGGGCATGATTTCATCGTTCGCGCTTGAGCTCGACGGCCGTGGCAATGTGAAGGCGAACGATCGCGACTATCGCACCTCCCAGCCCAAGGTGTTCGCCGCGGGCGACATGCGGCGCGGGCAATCGCTGGTGGTTTGGGCCATCCGCGAGGGGCGGCAGGCCGCCCACGCCATCGACAAGGCGCTCATGGGCCGGACGGAGCTGCCGCGATAGGCAGCCTCCCGGGGGCCGATGAACAACCCTTGGCTTGAAATTCCGCTTGCGGACTACGAGGGGCACATGGCCCTGCCGGAGGTGGCGCAAGCGGCCTATCTCGCGGACACACTTGAGCGCCTCGTAAAGGACCATGCACCGCAATCGATTGCGGTGATCGGCTGTGCCGGAGGCAATGGCTTCGACCGGCTCGCACGCACAAAAGTGCCGCGCGTGGTGGGCGCCGACATAAATCCTGCATACCTCGCGGAGGCGAAGCGCCGCTACTCCGGCAGCCTTCAGCATCTTGAGCTTGTCTGCTGCGATATCGGCTCCGGCCAATGCCAATTCGAGCCAGTCGATTTGATATTCGCGGCGCTGGTGTTTGAGTTTGCCGGCGTGCCATCCGCCCTTGCATCCCTACGCCGCTCATTGCGGCCCGGCGGCGTTGCGGCTGCCATCCTGCAATGCCCTCATGCCAGCATCGGCGCCATATCGCCAAGCCCGTTTGTCTCGCTGGCCAAGCTTGCCCCAATTCTGCGGCTGATACCGCCGGAGCAATTCCAGCAAGACGCGGAGCAGGCTGGGCTCGTTGTGAGAGCCAGTTCCCAGCACGTCTTGGCCTCAGGTAAAGCCTTCCAGGAAATTCTCCTGGCGCGGCCCTGACAGCGGCACTCCTCTCTTCGCGGTCAAGCCGCACGCCGCGCTCTCTCCCCTTCGCCTCGAAGGCTCAAAGCCTCCGCGACATGCAGCACATGGATGTTGGCGCTGCCGTCAAGGTCGGCGATGGTGCGTGCAAGCCGGAGCGTGCGGTGATATCCGCGCGCAGAAAGTCCACTCGCCTCCGCGGCCTGTTCCAAAAGCCGCAAACCTTGCCCGTCCAGCGGGCAGAACTCTTCGAGGAGCGGCGCGGGGCATCTTGCGTTGGTGGTGACGGCCTCGATGCCGGTCATCGCATAGCGGCGCGATTGCAGGGCACGCGCCGCGCGAACCCTTTGCGCAACATCGGCGCTGCCCTCACGCGCTGGTGGAAGCGCCAAATCGGTGGCCTTCACCGGCGCCACGGCGATCTGAATATCCAGCCTGTCCCAAAGCGGACCCGATATGCGCGCCTTATAGCTTTCCTCGCACCGGGCCCCGAGCCTGCACGTCACGCCAGGCGTCCAGGCATGTCCGCACCGGCACGGATTCATGGCCGCGATGAGCTGAAAACGCGATGGGTATCGAATGCGATGATTGACCCGCGCGATAACCGTCTCGCCGCTCTCGATGGGCTGGCGCAGCGCATCCAGCACATGCGGCGGGAACTCGGGAAACTCATCGAGGAACAGCACGCCATGATGGGCCAGGGCCACCTCGCCCGGCTTCGGCCGCGCGCCGCCGCCCACAAGCGCCGCCATGCTCGCGGAATGGTGCGGTGCGCGGAAAGGCCGCTCGGCCGTCAGGCCTCCGTTGACGATGTTGCCCGCGATGCTTTGGATCATCGCGACTTCCAGCATCTCCCTGGGCTCAAGCGGCGGCAAGATGCTTGGCAGGCGCTGGGCAAGCATCGACTTACCCGCGCCTGGCGGCCCGATCATCAGCATATGGTGGCCGCCCGCGGCCGCTATTTCCAGCGCCCGCTTTGCGCTCTCCTGGCCGCGCACGTCCTTCAGATCGAGCGCGGAGCCCGCGCTCTGCTCAAGATAAGGCTGCGGCCTATGTATCGTTGTACTGCCCTTGAGGTGGTTGACGAGCGTCAGCAAATGGGGCGGGGCCACAATCTCCATATCTCCCGAAGCCCATGCCGCCTCCGGCCCGCAGGCAGCCGGGCAGATCAGCCCTTTTCCGAGCGCGCTTGCGCCAAGCGCGGCGGGCAGCACTCCCGCGATAGGGCCCAGGCTTCCGTCCAGCCCCAATTCACCGATTATCATGAAATCTTTGAGCGTCTCAGGCGCGATTGCTCCTGTTGCGGCCATGACGCCGAGTGCAATCGGCAGATCGTAATGCGTCCCCTCTTTCGGCATGTCGGCGGGGGCCAGATTGACCGTGATCCGCTTTGCCGGCAGCCCAAGGCCGATGGCAGTCAGCGCGGCGCGCACACGCTCGCGGCTTTCGCCAACGGACTTGTCTGGGAGGCCGACAATCGAGAAAGCGGGCAGGCCGGGCGCGATCAGAACCTGCACATCGACCTGTTTCGCGTCGATGCCCTCAAACGTGACCGTGGACACCTGCGCGAACATCACAAACTCCGTACCCATTTCGATACGGAAACATTATCGCCAAATAGGCAAAAATCAAGAACAATACGCGAACACTATCGCGATGCGATCTTTTCTTCCACAACATCCCAGATGAGCGCCGCGATATCGGGGCCGCCGAACCGCTTCACCTCGCGGATGCCCGTCGGCGAGGTCACGTTGATCTCGGTCAGGTAGTCGCCAATGACGTCGATGCCGACAAAAATCAGCCCGCGCCGTTTCAGCTCCGGCCCAATCGCTTCGCAGATTTCGCACTCGCGCGGCGTCAGCTCCGCAGCCTCGGGCCGCCCGCCCACATGCATATTCGACCGTGTCTCATCGGCGGCGGGAACCCGGTTGATCGCGCCAACGGGTTTGCCGTCGACGAGGATGATGCGCTTGTCGCCCGCGCGCACCTCCGGCAGGTAGCGCTGAACGACGAACGGCTCGCGGAATACGGTCAGGAAAAGCTCCACCAAAGAGCCGGCGTTGGTGTCATCCGGGGTCAGCCTGAATACCGCGGCGCCGCCATTTCCATAAAGCGGCTTCACAACGATGTCGCCAAACTCCGCGCGGAACTCTTTCAGCCGCTCGAACGAACGCGTGATTAGCGTTGGCGGCATAAGCTCGGGAAACTCGGTGACGAAAAGCTTCTCGGGCGCGTTTCTCACGCTCGCGGGGTCGTTCACCACCAGCGTTTTGGGATGAATATGGTCGAGGATGTGGGTGGTGGTCACATACGCCATATCGAAGGGCGGATCCTGGCGGAGATGGACCACGTCCAGCTCCTCCAAGGCGAGCGTTTGCGCGGCTCCCAGCTCGAAATGGGCCCCATGCACGTCGTCGACGCGAAGCTCGTGGCCTTCCGCTAGCACGCGGCCGTCGCGCATGAACAACTTATCAGGCGTGTAGTAAAATATGCTGTGCTGGCGCTTTTGCGCTTCCAGCATAAGCGCGAATGTTAAATCGCCGCTGATATTGATCCGTTCGATCGGGTCCATCTGGACCCCAGTCTTCAGCCGCATGCGCTCGCCTCCCGGTCTTTCCGGAGCGACTTTAGGGCACCCGCCAAATTACGCAAGGAAGGCTTGTTCGATGTGGGCGCAACCCCGGTTTGGGGTAACGAGGATGACATCGAAGCTCGCTGAGCAATGCGAAAGCTCGGAGTGCTCACCCAGAAAGATCTCCGCGGCAACGGCGATGCGGGCCTGCTGGCGCGGCACGACCGCATAGGCAGCCTCTTCCTGAGTTTTCCGGCGCTTCACTTCGACAAACGCCAAGTGATCGCCACGCTTGGCGACAAGATCAATCTCCCCGCCCTTGGTTTTGTAGCGGTGAGCAAGAATCCGGTAATCCTTGCTTTCGAGGAGCCCGCGCGCGCTGCTCTCAGCCGCCACGCCGGTTGCATAGGCGGTCGGAGTTGGGAACCTTTGGCTATTTCGCGCGGTCATCGTTCTTGCCCTTCAATCGCAACGCCAAGTTGTACGCCGTCTTTCGCCCAACTCCAAGTCCCTTCGCGACTTCTTCAACAGCCTCCTTCAAGCTCACCCGCCGCATTGCGTTTCGCAGGGCTTTTTCGATATCGTCATCCGCTGGCGGCTTTTCCTGTCCGGGGCCGATGAGGATCACAAACTCTCCCGCGGGTGGATTATCGCGGATTTCATCGAGGATCTCCTGTGCCGTTCCCCGTGAGGTTGCCTCGAAAAGCTTGGTCAGCTCGCGCGCGATGGCGACCGGGCGGTCAGGAAATATCTCCACCAGCGCTTCGACGGTTTCGCTGAGGCGTGAGCCGCTTTCGTAAAAGAGCAGCGTTCCCGGAATGGCCCGGGCGGCTTCCAACTCGTGCCTGCGGGCGGATGCCTTGGGCGGCAGGAATCCTCCGAAGTAGAACCGGTCCGAAGGCAAACCGGCTGTCACCAGCGCGGCAAGAATGGCAGAGGGGCCGGGGATTGCAAAAACGCAGATACCTTCCTCGATTGCAGCGCGGACGAGCTTGAAGCCTGGGTCGGCAACCAGGGGCGTGCCAGGCATCCGAGATCAGCGCCACGCTCTTGCCTTGCTGGAGCGCCGCCAGGATGCGGGCGCGGTCGCGCTCTCCGCTGAAGTCGTGATACGCCTCAAGCCTGCGCCCGATGCCGTAGGCAGCCAGCAGCTTGCGGCTATGCCGCGTATCCTCGCAAAATACGGAATCGGCGGCTGCCAGCACGAAGAGCGCCCTGATCGAAACGTCGCCGAGGTTTCCGATGGGCGTGGACACAATATAGAGGCCAGGCGCCAGCGGCGTTGCGGCGAGTTTATCGAGCTGACGGTTCAATCCCGCGGCAAGCCCGGCCTCGATGGCGTGATTCGCGGCCTCACTCTCAGCCGCCTCCGCCGCAACAGGCTTTGAATTTTTTGAAATCTGCCGCAGGGACATCACCAATCAGCCATAGTTGCGAAAGAGGTTGCTTGCCGGCAGCGGCGCTTGCAAGATACGCGCGCCGCAGACAGCGGGAACCGGTTGCGGTCCAACCGGCGCTAGTCAACATGAAGCTGATACTCGCTCAATGAAGATACCGTTTCAACATGATCGCGTGCGCAATCGCTTCTTTCTTAGCTTTGCGGCCCTCCTGACCTGCATCGGCTTGGCGGCGTGCTCGGTTGGCGGTCTGGGAGGCTCGGGCATAGGCGCCGGACTTTCGGGTGGCCCAGGCGCGGCGCCGCAAGGCGTTCCGGCGGGCCAGACCGTAAAAGTGGCCTTGCTGCTACCGCTTACCGGCAATGTGAATGCCCAGCCGGTCGCCAAGGCAATGAAGCAGGCAGGCGAGCTTGCGCTTTTCGATTTCGACAAGCCCAATGTGCAGCTCATCCCAAAGGACACCCATGGCAACCCGGAAGGCGCACGGAAAGCCGCCGAAGAGGCTGTTAAAGAGGGCGCCGAGCTAATCGTCGGGCCGCTCTTTGCCAATGAGGTTTCGGCTGTCGCTCCCATCGCTCAAGCCGGCAACATTCCCGTGCTCGCTTTTTCGAGCGACAGAAACGTTGCGGGCAACGGCGTCTATCTTTTGAGTTTCGTCGCGGGCGCCGACGTGCCGCGCATGATTTCCTACGCGGTTTCCAAAGGGAAGACGCGCTTTGCAGCCCTCTTTCCCCAAAACGACTATGGACGCCTCGCCGAGCAGTCTTTCCAGCGTGCGGTTCAGGAAAATCACGGCCAGGTCGTGATGACCAAAACCTTCCCGGCGGATGCGAACGGGATGCTTCCGCCGGTCAAGGAAATGTCGGTGCTGGCCAAGTCGCCGTCGGCAAAGAAAGACCCGAAAGACTCGGCGGCGCCGATGCCGCCCCAAATCGACGCCATTTTCATTCCGGCGGGCGGCGATACGCTGCCCTCGCTCGCCCCGCTTTTCCCTTATTATGAGATGGACACCAAGAACGTGAAGCTCATGGGACTCTCGGGCTGGGACTATACCGGCGTCGGCAAGGAACCGGCCCTGCTCGGCGGCTGGTTCGCCGCGCCCGATCCAAAAGGCTGGCAAGACTTCACGCGCCGCTACGTCGAAACTTACGGTAACGCGCCGCCTCGCCTGGCGAGCTTGGCTTACGATGCCGTGAGCCTGGCCATTTCGCTTTCCAACAACCCGCCGGCGCAGCGCTTCGTCGCAAGCGAGCTGACGAGGGCGAGCGGATTTCAAGGTATCGACGGGCTTTTCCGGCTCCGGCCCGATGGCACCTCCGAACGCGGCTTCGCCATTATGGAAGTGCAAAAATACGGCAATCAGGTTATTGAGCCAGCGCCTTCATCTTTCGGTACGGCCGTCGCGCAATATTAACCGTGCCGAGGGGCCGGGCGGCTTGCTGTGGGCAAGCGGCGCGCGATTGCGGGCAGAACCCTTGCGCTTCCGGATGCTTTTGTACAAATTCGCAAGCGAATGCCGTAGCAGCGCTCGAAGCGAACGGCAGCCCTGGAACACCGCCCTCGTTAGGCCGTTGCGAGGGGTCTCAAACTGGAATTGGGAACGGCTAAAGCACCGCTAAATCAGGAACCGCCTCCATGCAGCACCGCCTGTTCAATGCTCAAAAAGAGAAACCAATGCCGATCAATTGGCGCCGCGGCGCATTCCGCCTCTGGATTCTTGCATCCATCGCATGGATCATGGGGTGGGTCATCTTTTTCGCAATCGAGGTTATTCGCGGCGAGGCGCCCATCCCTCAATTGGCGGTCGCGCCAGTCGTGCTGCTGGCCCCGCCGTTAGCTCTGCTGCTTTTTGGCATCGCCACGCGGTGGGCATTCCAAGGATTCCAGGTCGACGATCAATCCCCCGGTGTTTGAAGATATTCCGCTTGGGGGCCCGCTGGGATTTAGAGCCTATCCGCTTTTGATGGAATCAAAAGCGGGCTCTAACTTTTTGTTTTGCCGTGCGTCTTTTCGGAAAACCGCTTCACACTTTTCCGAACGCACTCTGGCGCGCCGCATCCGCTGCTGAGGGAGGCTCGGCAGTCAGCCCGGCGGCGAGCGATTCGATAATCGCGTTCAGCACAAGCCGGCCCCGTGGCGTGGTTCGCACACGATTACCTTGCTTTAGAAGCAAGCCTTCGTCCTGAAGCGCGGAAAGGTCCGCAGTTCCGAGGGAATACCCGGTTCCGCCCTGCAGCCTTTCAACATTCAGCCCCTCGCTCAGGCGCAACCCCATCAGCACCATCTCTTCCGCCTGTTCGCGGGCGCCAAGCTCGCAGATCTCCGCGCAGCCATGGCCACGCTCGAACACCTGGGCGGCCCATGCGGCGGGACCCCTTATTGCCGCCGTAGCGATTTTGGTTTTGCCTGCGCCGATGCGGCCATGAGCGCCAGGCCCCGCGCCAATATAGTCGCCATAGCGCCAATAGGTTAGGTTGTGCCGGCTTTCCTGGCCCGCCGGCGCGTGGTTCGAAACTTCGTAGGCTGGCAGCCCCGCGGCCTCGCAAAGCTCCTGCGTCAGATCGTAAAGATCGGCGGACAACTCCCCGCTTGGGATTTGAAGCCTGCCGTTCCGGTGCAGGTGGGAAAACGGCGTTTCAGGCTCGATGGTGAGCTGGTAAAGCGACAAATGTCCCGGCGCTATCGCCAACGCGGCGCTCAGCTCCTCGCGCCACGCTTCCGCCGTTTGAGCGGGCCGCGCGTAGATCAGATCGAAATTGACGCGTTCGAAGTGGCGGGCGGCGATGGCGAGCGCATGGCGAGCTTCCTCGGCGGTATGCACCCGGCCCAGAAAGCGCAGTGCCGCGTCGTTGAAGGACTGAATCCCCAGAGAAACGCGGTTGACCCCAGCTGCGCGGTAGCCGGCAAAGCGGCTGGCCTCGACGCTCGAAGGATTGGCTTCGAGCGTGATCTCGCAGTCCGGGTCCACCTGCCAAAGCGCTGCGACTTCATCGAGAAGTGCTGCCACCGTCGCTGGAGCCATCAGCGACGGCGTTCCACCGCCGAAGAAGATGCTCGTGACCGCGCGCCGGCCGGTTTGCCGTGCATAATATCCAAGCTCAGCGATAACGGCTCTTAGGTAGTCTTGCTCGCCGATGGTTTGCTTGGCGTAGGAGTTGAAGTCGCAATAGGGGCATTTGGACTGGCAGTAGGGCCAGTGGATATAAACGGCAAGTCCGCCGTGACCTCCGCCGGCCGCCTCAGGTTCGCCCGGCGTCCCCGTTAAGGACCGCGGCCCGGAAGGCTGCAAAGGCATTTGCGCGGTGTGAGATTGCATGCTTCTGCGCGGGGTCCATCTCCCCGAATGTCTGGCTGTAACCGTCCGGCACGAACATCGGGATCGTAGCCGAAACCCTTATCGCCTCGCGGCGGCCAGACAAGATGGCCTGCGACGGTGCCCTCAAAGAACTGGGCGGCGCCGATTGGGTTTGCAAGGCAGAGCATGCAAACGAACTTCGCACGCCGCATGTCAGGCGAGACAGCGCCCTTGGCTTGCAGCTCTTCCTCGGCCCTGGCCATCGCGCGGTGGAAATCGCGCGGCTCGCCCGCCCATCTCGCTGAGTGGATGCCGGGAGCGCCGCCCAAAGCCTCGATCGCAAGGCCGGAAGTCGTCGGCCAGCGCGGGCATTCCCGAGGCGAAGGCGGTGATCACGGCTTTGAGCTGCGCGTTCTCTTCGAAGGTATCGCCGCTCTCGACCGGCTCTGGAACGCCCAGCTCGCCGGATGACAAAACCTTGATCCCGTAAGGATCGAGCAGATCCCGGAATTCGCGCAGCTTGCCCTTGATTGTGCGATGGCGACCGCAAGATTGTCGCCGCGCTTGAGCCGTAAAGTCATGCGGGGCTCACGGATCAAAGGATGGTCAGCTTTTGCAGGTTGACGAGTTCGGTCATGCCCTTTTTGGCGAGTTCCGTCATCTCGGCCATGCGCTCCTCGGAAAATGCAGCCTTTTCCGCGGTGGCCTGCACCTCGACGATCAGACCCTTGCCGGTGAACACAAAATTGGCGTCCGCCTCGGCTTCGGAATCCTCGGGATAATCCAGGTCGAGCACTGGCTCACCCTTGTAGATGCCGCAAGAGACCGCCGCGACCTGATCCTTCATCACGCCATCCTTGATCATGTCGCGTGCGCGCATCCACTGGAAGCAATCGTGAAGCGCGACCCATGCGCCTGTGATGGACGCGGTGCGCGTGCCGCCGTCGGCCTGCAACACATCGCAGTCCACCATGATCTGCCGCTCGCCGAGCGCCTGGAGATCGACGACGGCGCGCAACGCGCGGCCGATCAGGCGCTGGATTTCCTGGCTGCGTCCCGATTGGTGCCCGGTTGACGCCTCACGGCGCGTCCGGTCTGGAGGTCGCGCGCGGCAGCATGCCATATTCGGCCGTGATCCAGCCCCGGCCCTGGCCCTTGAGCCACGGCGGAACGCGATCCTCCATGCTCGCCGTGCAAAGCACATGCGTATTGCCGAACTTTATGAGGCACGAGCCTTCGGCGTGGAGTGAGAAAGCGCGCTGGAAGCTGACAGGGCGCAAATCGCCCGGCTGCCGTTTCGAGGGACGCATGATAACCTGCATTGCTAGAAGGAGGGAGGCTGGCGCATCCTGAAAAGGCCGCCAGAGGCTGGCGCGCACAGTAGAGCACGATCAGGAAAAGGAAAAGCGGGAAAGCTACTTTTCCCGCTCTATGCGCTCAAACTTATAGGGATGTTAGCCAGACTTAGCTAACCGTGAAGCCAACCCACCAGCGATCGGATTCTTCTTGCTCATCGTCTTCGGTGGAAAGCCTTCCTGCAAGAAAACTGCAAACGTCATCGCTTTCAAGCGTATTCCCCTCCATCACAGGCATCAGGAGATGGCTGCGAAAGCCAAGCCCGGCCTTATCGCCGGCTGGCTTGAATTATGGTCTGCTCGGTCATCGTGTCATCCGTGTTAAATTTGTATTAGGAATATTAGCGTGCCGATTCGTGAACAAATGTCATGCACTTGGCCTTGCGCGCGTCACTCTGACTTACCTGCGTGCCTCTGCGGCAACAGGCCGCTTGCCGTGCAAGCCTACGAAAATTGGCTAAACTTATCAAGGGTAACAGCCTGCTCGATCCCGCTTGGAGACCGCGAGGCAGGGCATGCTGGAGGCCGCCCCGCGAAGGCGGGGCGGCGATGGCTTAGGAGGCGGGCCTGTTCATGCGGTTGCCGATCAAGTCGGTCACGACGCCAGGCTCGGCGAGCGTGGATGTGTCGCCGAGATTGGAGAAATCGTCCTCGGCGATCTTGCGCAAGATCCGGCGCATGATCTTGCCGGAGCGCGTCTTGGGCAAGCCCTGGCGCGAACTGGATCAGGTCGGGCGTTGCAATCGGCCCAATTTCCTGTCCGCACCCAGTTCTTAAGCTCGGTCCTGAGCTCCTCCGTGGGCTCAATGTCTGACATGAGCGTCACATAGACGTAGATGCCCTGCCCCTTGAGGCTGTGCGGGTAGCCGACGCAGGCGGCTTCCGCCACCTTCGGATGTGCGACCAGCGCCGACTTCGACTTCCGCCGTGCCCATGCGATGGCCCGCGACGTTGATCACGTCGTCGACGCGGCCCGTGATCCAGTAATACCCATCCTCGTCGCGGCGGCAGCCGTCGCCCGTGAAATAGGTGCCCGGATAGGTGGAGAAGTAGGTCTGCACGAAGCGCTGATGGTCGCGGTAAACGGTGCGCATCTGGCCCGGCCACGAATCCGTCAGCACGAGATTGCCCTCGCCCGGACCCTCCATGGTCTGGCCCTCGGGCGACACGAGCGCTGGCTGCACGCCGAAGAACGGCAGTGTCGCCGAGCCCGGTTTCAGCGCGGTCGCGCCGGGCAGCGGCGTGATCAGAATGCCGCCGGTCTCGGTCTGCCACCAGGTGTCGACGATTGGGCAGCGTTCCTCGCCCACGACGTGGTAATACCACTCCCAGGCTTCGGGATTGATCGGCTCGCCGACGCTGCCGAGCAGCCTGAGCGACTTGCGGCTGGTCTTCTTGACGTGCCCTTCGCCGGCCCCCATCAGCGCGCGGATCGCGGTTGGCGCGGTGTAGAACGTATTCACCCTGTGCTTGTCGCACCACGTCCCAGAACCGCGACGCGGTAGGATAATTCGGCACGCCCTTCGAACATCACCGTGGTCGCGCCATTGGCGAGCGGCCCATAGACGATGTAGCTATGACCTGTCACCCAGCCGACGTCGGCGGTGCACCAGTAGATGTCGCCTTCCTTGTAGTCGAAGACGTATTGGTGCGTAAGCGCTGCGATAGACGAGATAGCCGCCCGAGGTGTGCAGCACGCCCTTCGGCTGGCCGGTGGAACCGGACGTATAGAGGATGAACAGCGGATCTTCGGCGCTCATCTCCTCCGGCGGGCAATCGGCGGAAACGGTGAGCATTTCCTCGGCGAGCCAGTAGTCGCGGCCGGCCTTCCAGCCAACGGTGCTGTTGGTGCGCTTGACGACGAGGACGCGCTCGACGGTCGGGCATTTCTCAAGCGCCTTGTCGGCATTGGCCTTGAGCGGCACTTTGCGGCCGCCGCGAATGCCTTCATCCGCGGTGATGAGCACGTTCGAATCGCAGTCGACGATGCGGCTGGCGAGGCTGTCCGGCGAGAAGCCGCCGAAGACAACCGAGTGGATCGCGCCGATACGTGCGCAGGCGAGCATGGCGTAGGTGGCTTCGGGGATCATCGGCAGATAGATCGTTACCCGGTCGCCCTTCTTGACGCCGTGCTTCTTGAGCACATTGGCGAAGCGGCTTACGCGCTCGTGGAGCTGCCGGTAGGTGATCTTCTGATCCATGGTTGGCTCGTCGCCTTCCCAGACGATGGCAACCTGATCGCCGCGTTTTTCAAGGTGACGGTCCACGCAGTTCGCGCAGACGTTCAGCGTACCGTCCTCGTACCACTTGATGGATGACATTGTGTGGATCGAACGAGGTGTTCTTGACCTTGGTGAAAGGCTTGATCCAATCGACGCGGCCAGCCTGCTCGCCCCAGAACCCATCCGGGTCCCGGACGCTCTGCTCGTACATGGCGCGATATTTTTCTTCATTAATGTAGGCCGAGGAACGCCAGCCATCTGGAACGGGATAAGTCTTCGCCGTCATTGATATCCTCCCAAAGGTACAAAATTCCGGGCCATTATGGTGATCGGCTGCCCGTGGAGCAACCTGCCTTAGGTCGAACAAGGCGGCCTAGCCGCACGTAGAAAATCCGCAGTTGCGGCAAACGCGGCAGCCTTCCTGGAACACCATGCTTGGCGACCCGCAGCGCGGGCAAAAAAGGCGCGCCCCCGCTACCGTTATTCCTGTATCGCTTCCGCCGCTTTCCACAAGTGTTTTTCCACTTCCGGCGCCCGGCGAGGCGCTTCCGTCCGTAACCGTGAAGCCGATATGGATGAGATGCTGCTCGATGATGTCTCCGATGGCCGCGAGCAAGCTTGGGACGTATTTGCCGTTCATCCAGGCGCCGCCCCTCGGATCGAAGACCGCCTTAAGCTCCTCGACGACAAAGGAAATATCGCCACCGCGCCGGAATATCGCGCTGATCATCCGGGTGAGCGCAACCGTCCAGGCGTAATGCTCCAGGTTCTTCGAGTTTATGAAGATCTCGAAGGGGCGGCGCCGGTCGCTGTCGAACGTGTCGTTGAGTGTCACATAGATGGCATGGTCGGAGCCGGGCCATTTCAGCTTGTAGGTGAAGCCGGACAGAACCGCATCGCGCGCGGGTGGCGCGCCAGCGAGCTGGCCTGCTTGCGGTGAGGCAAGCGGCAGCGGAAGTGCGGGCTGCGAAGGGCCAGCGGCGGGAGGGGCTGACGGCGACAGAACCTCCCCGGTTACTGGGTTCGGCCGGTAAGCCGTGCAGCCTTTGAGGCCCAGCCGGTAAGCGTCGAGGTAAAGCGCTTCGAACTCCTCGAATGCCATGGTTTGAGGGCAATTCACGGTCTTCGAAATCGACGCGTCGACATAGTGCTGAAGTGCTGCCTGCATGAGGATATGCTCGTTGCGGCGAAAGCTGGTGTGCCGTGACGAAATGCGTCCGGGAGCGGCCCCGCGCCGTGCAGTTCGCGGAACAGGCGCACGGCGTAATCCTCAACGGTTTCGTAATTGGGCGTGCCGTCCGCGGCGAGGATGCGGCGGCGGTATTCGAAATCGAACGCCGGCTCGATCCCGCTCGACACATTGCCGGCCAGCAGCGAAATCGTGCCCGTTGGCGCGATCGAGGTGAGCACGCCGTTCCTGATCCCGTGCATTCCTATTGCGTCAGCCACGGCGGGCGGCAGCGAGGCGGGGAACGGCCGTTTCAGGTACTCGCCTGCGTCGAAGAGCGGAAATGCCCCCTTCTCCTTCGCCAGCTCCACGCTTGCCGCGTAGGCCGTGTGAGCGATCTTCTCCATCCAGCTCCGGGCAAGATCGCGGCCCTCCTCCGAGCCGTAGTGCTTCCCGCACAGGATCAGCGCATCGGCGAGTCCCGTTACGCCGAGCCCGATGCGCCGCTTGGCCTTGGCTTCCTTCTCCTGGGCAGGCAGGGGGTAGCGCGATACATCGACGATGTTGTCGAGCAGCCTGACCGCGCAAGGCACCAGCGCCTCAAGCCGCCGCCCGTCGAGCCTCGCGGCGGGCGTGAACGGCTCCTCGATCAGCGCCGCCAAGTTGACGGAACCGAGCAGGCAAGCGCCATAGGGAGGCAACGGCTGCTCGCCACAAGGGTTTAAACAACTAATTAATTCGCAATAGTTTAAGTTACTTAGCGCGTTCACGCGGTCGATGAAAATCACTCCGGGCTCGGCATAATCGTAGGCGCTGCGCATGATCTTGTGCCAAAGCCCGCGTGCGCTTAACGTGCGGTAGACCTCGCCGCCAAAGGCGAGCGGCCAAGGCGCGTCCGTCTTCACCGCCTCCAGGAAAGCATCGGTCACAAGCACCGAAAGATTGAAGTTCCTGAGCCTTAGCGGGTCGGCCTTCGCCTCGATGAAGGCTTCGATATCGGGGTGATCGCAGCGCAAGGTCCCCATCATCGCGCCCCGGCGTGAGCCCGCGGACATGATCGTCTTGCACATCGCGTCCCAGACATCCATGAAGCTCACGGGGCCGGACGCATCGGCGCCCACACCGCGCACCAGCGCGCCCTTGGGCCTCAGCGTCGAGAAGTCGTGCCCGATGCCGCCCCCCTGCTGCAGCGTCAGCGCGGCCTCGCGCACATTGGCGAAGATCGAGCCCATATCGTCGCCGATCCCGCCCATGACGAAGCAGTTGAAAAGGGTTACGCCGCGCCCCGTCCCGGCGCCGGCAAGCACCCGGCCCGCGGGGATGAACGCGAAGCCGGCCATGGCGTCGAGGAAGCGCCGTTCCCAAAGCGCGCGAATGGCAGGCGCCTCAACTGAAGCGGCGGCCGACGCCACCCTCGCCCAGGTCTCCTCGACCGAACGCTCAGCCAACCCGCCGGGAGGCTCAAAACGGTATTTGGCTTCCCAAATCTGCTGCGAGACTTGTATCAACATCCGGAACCGGCCCCACTTGGCTGTTCTTCATACAGTCGCTCAATGTTCTCTTTTTGTACCTGCTCGTCAAGCCCGGTTGTGGATAACTCGGGGATCGCGTGGGTATAAATATAATCCCCAGTACGCTGAATGGCAGCGCCCGCCAAAGCGAAGCCCCAATTTAACCTGTGCTATTCGCTAACGAGTTAAGACAGCGTCTGCTGTTTCCAGGGAAACTGGCGTGTCAAATCCCATTCCCTTAAGGTCCTGCCTGGCTTCCGCGAGCAGTTGCCCCGAAGCTGTTTCGATTGCCTGTTCCAGCCTTTGCATAAACTCCTGGCGTGGCAGCCCCGGCGGGATGGGATCCAGGAATTCGGCGACAATCGTTCCGGGGTATCGCAGGAAGGTACGGCGTGGCCAGAAGGCGCCGGAGTTGAGCGCCAGCGGGCAAACCGGGATTTTGAGGTCCTGATAGAGAAAGGCGATCCCCGGCTTGTAATCTGGAGGAGAGCCGGGAGTTTTGCGCGTGCCCTCCGGGAAGATCAGGATTTCGCGGCCTTCCGCTGCCCGCATCCGGGCATCGCGCGTCATCTGGCGAAGTGCCGCGGGCCCAAGCTCCCGCTGAACCGGGATGAGCTCGAATTTGCGGCAGAAGGTGCCATAAAGCGGGATGGACAAAAGCTCGGCTTTCATCACCAGGGCTGGGTCGCGCATCAGCGGGATAAGCGCGAACGTGTCCCAGGCCGCCTCATGTTTCGCGGCAACGATGACGGGGCCGGCAAGCAGCTTCTCAAGGCCCCTCACTTCCATTTTGGTGTTGCAAACGACCCGCAACAGCCAGACCGTGACGCGGCCATGCGCGGCAAGCCCTGCCATGGCCCAGCGGCGCGGCCCCAGAAGCAGCCAGCTTCCGAAGACCAGAAACAGCGCCCAGTTTATGTAGAGAACGGGGTAAAACAGCGCTGATCGCGTATAAAGCGCCAGCTTAGTCCATGCGCGCATTGATCGTCCGCTGGCTCGACTGCTTGTTGCTGCTGGGAGGTGTGGCGAGCACGTTAGCCGCGTAACGTGCCGACGCAGTAATGAATTTCAAATATTCCTTGCAAAGCACCCAGGAGGTTCTTGGGTCGTTCCACCATTCGGTTTCCATCCGCGGCGATTTCACAGGGTAAGGTATGAGCTCGGCTTCGGGCATGGATTGCCTGAGTTCGATGAGTGTCCTTGGCATGTGGTACGTGGATGTCACCACGATGAGCGAGCGAAAGCCGCGCTTCCTTGCCCAGACGGTTGCTTCGAATGCGTTGTCCTCGGTGTTGAGCGAGCGCTTGTCGAGGTCGACGCAGCAGCCGAACAGCGAAGCCTCATCGGGCCCGGCCCCATTCATGCTGATGATCTGGGGGGCGCCGGTGCGCTTGTAGACGCCCGAGATGAGAAGCCGTCCTGCTTTTCCCTGGGCGAGAAGCCGCACGGCTTCGGTGATTCTGTCCTCATCGCCGGTAAGCGCGACAATGCCATCGGCGGCGGCGGAGGAACCGGCCGGCATGACGCTCACCCAATGGGCGAACGCAAAAAATCCCCCCGTCAGCGCAATGGCGAAAAAGGCAAAGATGCCAAGCGTCCGCAGAACTATCGCTCGCGCTATCCGCCACCCAACGGGCCTGTGCTTTTCACTCCCGGTTGTCATAACAACTTATGATATCGCTAACCGGGTGCCATTGCATGTGGTTTTTTGCCTCGTTCCCGGAGATAGAAAATCCGGTGGAATAGTTCGCAGCCGTGACGCCGGCGGGCGGCAAACCGGACGTCCACGCGTTTCATCGGCCGGGGAAATTCATCGAATTCGAATACGTTGATGGGTTTTCACGTGACGGGGTGCCGGCGGCGGGCTAATAGCAATCGCGCCACCCGCACCACTGCCCAAGCTTCCTGGCCCCATGCACGTCTACTTGCCCATCGCAGACATCCCCATAAACGCGCTGCTCATGCTAGCGCTCGGCGGCGTGGTGGGCTTTTTGTCCGGCATGTTCGGCGTGGGCGGCGGCTTCCTCATGACGCCCTTGCTGATTTTCGCGGGCGTGCCCAGCGCGGTTGCCGTCGCCACCGGCGCGAACCCGCTCATCGCCTCCTCGATTACCGGCACAATTGCGCAATACCGCCGCAAGAACGTGGACGTAAAGCTCGGGCTCTATCTCCTTGCGGGAGGCGCGGCAGGCTCGCTCGCGGGCGTGCACATCGTGAAGCTTCTCAGGCAGGCGGGGCAGTTCGATCTCGTTGTCTCCCTGATGTATATTGTGTTCATGAGCGTTGTCGGCGGCGTCATGTTCGTCGAGAGTCTCGGGGCGCTCCGCAAACAGCGGCAGGGCAAGCTCGCGGCCACGCGCCGCCGGCCACAGCGCGGCTGGATTCACGCACTTCCGTTCAGGACGCGCTTCAAGTCATCGAAGCTTTATATCAGCGCGCTTCCGCCAATCGGGCTTGGCGTCCTGGTGGGGTTACTCTCCGGGGTCATGGGCGTCGGCGGCGGCTTCGTCATGGTGCCGATTTTGATCTATGTTCTGCGCGTGCCGACCGCCCTTGCGATTGGCACCTCGCTCTTCCAGGTCATTTTCGTGAGCGCGATTACCACCGTGCTGCAAGCGGTATGGAACCACACCGTGGATATCGCGCTTGCGCTGATGCTCATGGTTGGCGGCGTGCTTGGCGCCCAGGCCGGAGCCGCCGCGGGGCAGCGCCTTCGCGCGGAACAGCTTCGCCTGCTCCTGGCCATCCTGGTGCTGGGGGTGGGCTTGCGGTTGCTGGCCGGCCTGTTTTCGCCCGCCGATCTTTTCAGCATAAGCCGTGCCGGGGCCTCTTGATGCGGACGGCCCGAAATCTCTTCCGGCTATTGGGATGTTTCCTCGCTCTCTGGCTGGCCCTGCCCGCGGCCGAAGCCGCACCCGCCAACGCCGCCGTTCCGGACTCAATCGAGGCCGAGGCGTCGGAGAACTATTTCTACATCGAGCCGGGATATAACGGCTCAAGCATCGTACTGTTCGGCTCGATCGACCGCGAGAAGCTTCGCGGCAAGCCTTTCGATGTCGCCGTGACCATCCGGGGCCCGGTCAGGCCAGTGACGGTCTGGAAAAAGGGCCGTCACGCAGGGCTGTGGATCAACACTGAAAGCCTGACGTTCGAAGGCGTCCCGAACTTCTATGCCGTGCTCTCCACAAAGCCCGCGGCCGAGATCGCCGCCATCGAGGAGCGCAATGGCCACGGCATCGGCCTCGACGCGCTCAGCCTACCCTTGCGCGCGGGAGATGGCGGCAAAGCCGGGGATGCGGCACCGCGGGAATTTCAGCAAGCGCTGATCCGGCTCAAGCAATCGAGCGGCCTTTTCGTCGAGCAGAGCAAGGGGGCCATCGAGTTCTTCGGCTCCAGGCTTTTCCGCGCCCATATTTACCTGCCCGCTTCGGCGGGCGCGGGCTTCTACCGGGCCGAGTTCTACATTTACCAGAACGGAAAGATCGCAGGCGAGACCGGGTCCGACATCCTGCTCTCGAAGGTTGGGATCGAAGCGCAACTGTCTGCAGCCGCGCTGGAGTTTCCCTGGCTCTACGGGTCCATCGCCGTCCTCCTGGCGGCTTTGACCGGCGGCGGCGCCTCGCTCATTTTCCGCAAGTCCTGACCGGATTCGGCTGAATGCTTCCCCGGCCGCCGGTGCTTCATGCCTTGGGCTTCTGCCAAGTTTGTGCCATGCATCGCTACTAAGGACAGTCTCGAAAATAACTGCGCCATCTGGCTTGTTCTTTTGTCCGTCCGCTGCGGTGCGAAAAGGGTTACATACCCCAAGCGTCGCGCTACCGCACGACGTGCTACTTAAGCGCATATGGGTATGCGCCCCTTTCCGCACCTTGCTGACGAACAAAATCCCAGCGCCGTATGACGCACTTATTTCCGAGACTGTCCTAAACGAAACTGCGGCTTGACATGCCCGGTACAGCCGGAACGCCGCGGCCCCGATAGTTGAGCGTTCCCTTGAGGCATTGATGAAGCAGGACAACCCTGTCGCAAGCAGTCACTGGCAGCGCAGACTGCTTCGTCCGGCGATAGCGCTCGTGTGCCTCGCGGGGCTCGTAGCGGCGGGCTGGTGGCTCGCGGCACCGCAAACTCTAACCGTGGTCAAGCCTGTGCGCGGGCCTGCCGTTCAGGCCGTCTATGCGACGGGAACGGTGGAGGCGAGCGTGACCATCCGCGTCGCTCCGCAGGTCGCGGGCCGGCTTTTCGAACTTAAGGCCGATGAGGGGCAGACGGTAAAGGCTGGCGATGTGCTGGGCCGCCTAGACGATAGCGATTTACGCGCATCGGTCTCCGAGCTGGAGGCGCGGGCAACCTACGCCGCGCAGCAATTCGAGCGGGCCGGCGCGCTCGTGAGCCAAGGCTGGGCGACGAAGGAAAAGTTCGATCAGGTCCGCTCCGATCTGGATGCGGCCCGGCAGGCGGCGCGGCGCGCGAACGAGCTGTTGACATTCATGCAGCTCAGAACCCCGGCGGACGGGCTAATCATCCGGCGCGATGGCGAGGTTGGCGACTACATCCCCACCAATCAGCCGGTGTTCTATCTGGCCAAGGCCGGCGTGCCGTTGCGCATCTCGGCCGACGTGGATGAGGAGGACATTCCGCTCGTAAAGGCTGGGCAGAAGGTGCTGATCCGATCCGACGCTTTCCCTTCGCGCGTGTTCACCGGAGAGGTGCTGGAGATCACGCCCAAGGGCGATCCCGTGGCACGCAGCTACCGGGTGCGCATCCAGTTGCCGGCCGATACGGCTTTGCTGATCGGCATGACCGCCGAAACCAACATCGTAACGGCGGAGAAGCAGGATGCGCTGCTGGTGCCGGCTTCGGCGGTTGCAGGCTCGTCGGTTTGGGTGGTCCGCGACGGAAAGCTTGAAAGCGTGCCCGTGCAGATCGGCATCAAGGGCCGCGAGCGCGTCGAGGCCGCCGCAGGCTTGAAGGATGGCGATATGGTGGTGGCCGAGCCTCCGAAGGGTTTGCAACCCGGCGAAGCGGTGCGCATGCGGCTTGGCGAAGCAAGTTCGGCGCAGGAAGCCAAGCGATGAAGCGAAGTCCAGCGTTGGTGTTAGCGCGCCGGCTAATGACTTTGGGAATCTCCCCTCACCCTGTCCCTCTCCCCATGGGAGAGGGGACGCCTTCTCAACGGCTGCGAGCGAACTCCCTCTCCAGCCGCATCCGCTTGCGGATGCGGCCACGCCGAGATGCAAGCTCGCCAAGGCGAGCTTGCGGGGAGAGGGCTGGGGTGAGGGGAGATTCCCCCAGTTATGTCCCAATACGTTACAACCGCGGGAGTTAGGATGAACCTCGCGGTTTCCATTGCGCTGAGCCACCTGCTTTCGCACCGCCGCCAGACGGCGGTCTCGCTGCTGGGCATCACGCTCGGCGTCGCATTCTTCATGGCCGTCACCTCGCTCATGCAGGGCTCCGACGCGGATTTCATCAAGCGGCTCGTGGACGGCTCTCCCCATGTCACCGTCTACGACGAATACCGCGACCCGCGCCCGCAGCCCGTGCTGCAAACCTATGCCGGCGCCACAATCGAGCTGCGCAGCCTGAAGCCGCGCACCGAGGTTCGCGGCATCCGCCAGTACAAGGAAAAGCTCGCCTTCATCGCGTCGATCCCGCACGCGCGGGCGGCGCCGGCGCTGGTGGGGCAGGCGATTATTACCTTTGCGGGCAAGGACGTTGGCGCGACCATCAACGGCGTTATCCCGGATCTGATGCGGAACGTGAGCACCATCGACGAGCATTTCGTCGAAGGCTCGCTCGAAACGCTCGCCACCAATCCGGACGGCATCGTTCTTGGCAGCGGGCTTGCCGAGAAGTTCCGCGCTGTCATGGGCAAGAACGTCACCGTCGCTTCGCCGGTTGGCGTTGTGCGCACCATGAAAATCGTGGGGCTGTTCAGGACCGGAAACGCGCTCGTCGACGAAAACCAGGCTTACGTGCTCCTGAAACGCAGCCAGAACCTCCTGAACCGGGCCAACATTGCCAACCGCTTCATCCTGCAGCTCGACGATCCGGATAAAGCGCCCCAAGTCGCGAAGCTTATCGAGGCCGAGGTGGGCTACAAGGCGCAATCCTGGCAGGAGGCGAGCCAGGATTTGATTGCCCTGCTCAAGGTGCGCCGGGTCATTATGAACAGCGTGGTGGGCGCGATCCTGATCGTGGCCTCGTTCGGCATCTACAATGTGATTTCGACCGTGGTGCTGGAGAAAACCCGCGATATCGCCATCATGAAGTCCGTGGGCTTTCACGCGCGCAACATCCTGTTCATCTTCCTGATCGAGGGGGCCATCGTTGGCGCCATTGGCAGCGTTCTTGGGGTCACGCTTGGGCTCTCCATGATGGAGGCGCTCGCTCAAGTGCAGATCAAGACGCCGTTCAACACCGAGCCGGCCTTCATACCGCTCGATTGGGGCTGGTCGCCGATTGCGATGGGGATAGGGTTCGCCATGACCTCGGCGCTGGCGGCTGCCTATCTGCCCGCGCGGAAGGGAGCGAGCGTGCATCCGGTCGACATTTTGAGGGGTGCCGGATGAGCGTTGTGTTGCGCACCGAGGGGCTGACGCGCGTGCTGGCGGGACATGTTCCCGTCACGCTTGTGGAGGACATCACGCTCGAAATCGAGCAAGGCGAGTTCGTCGCGATCATGGGGCCGTCGGGCTCGGGGAAATCGTCACTGCTCTATCTGCTGGGCATGTTGGACATGCCCACCTCCGGCAAAATCTGGCTGAATGGCGCGGACACGCACGGGCTGAACGAGGACGAACTCGCCAATATCCGCCTGCGGCAGCTCGGGTTTGTCTTCCAGTTCCATTTTCTGCTGGCCGAGTTTTCCGCGCTCGACAATGTGCTCCTGCCGATCCGTAAGCTGGGCCTTTTGCCGGAAAATGAAGCGCGGGCGCGGGGACTTGAACTGCTCGGCTCGCTCGGCCTTGGCGATCAGGCTCGCAAGCTGCCGGGGCAAATGTCGGGCGGACAGCGCCAGCGCGTGGCCGTGGCGCGGGCGCTGGCCAACGATCCGCTCATCATTTTCGCCGACGAGCCGACCGGCGCGCTCGACACCAAGGCCGGCGAGAATTTGCGCGCGATTTTCAAGGATTTGTCCCGCCGCCAGAACCGCACGATCGTGGTCGTGACCCACGACCCGAGCTTCGCCAAGGCGGCGGACCGGGTGCTGTTCCTCGTCGACGGGAAACTTCAGCCGCCGGAACGCGCCGCCGAGCTGTTCGCCGTCAGCATCCGCTAAGCAGCCGGCTAGCTGGTTACGCGAGTTCCTCCAGCAGAGTTCCAAGAGTTTTGGTAAAATTTCCTAGCTCTGCTTTCGAAGCGTGCGTCTGCAATTCGCCGTGGATCAACTTGTTGCGCTTTTCTGCCAATTCCCGAAGAGAATCGGCTTCTGACGGTGTGATGTAACCTTCGGCCGCTAGGATCTCAACGAGCCTTCTGGGCGTTTGCGGGCGCTGAAACCTGTCCGGCAGAATAGCTCTAGCAAGCGCTTCGAAGGTTGCCCAGGCAAGCAGGAGAGAGCCTTCCGAACTGCCCTTATCAATCAGCTCTTGGACTTCGGTGATCCGTTTCGCGATGACGGCTGATGGTTGAACCTCAAGGTCGCGCTGCGAACTGACCGGTTCAAGCCAAACGATGCGCAGCTCCCACTTTGGCTGGCCCTCGAAAAGCGCTGTTATCCGCTCTAGTTTCTTGGAGGTATCCGCGGATTGCCGGGCGAACTCAACTGCAAGGTTTTTGCTGGATCCAAGTGCTACAGCGAAAGGTTCGTAATCCCCGAAAAAGGATGGCAATAGCCGCCGGTTGGGGTGCAGGTAAACTTCATACCCCTGCGCTTCCAGCTCAGGGAGAAGCCGTTGAAGTACCTCTGCTCCGGTTTGCATACTCATGCCAGCTCCTCGGATGCACGATGCGGTGCCGGTAGAGCCGCGGTGCTCGCCTCTTTCACGCGCTCCTGCCACTCTGCCACGGCAGGACGCCGTTTCCTCTGCAGCGAAACGGGGTTCCGTGAACCAAAAATTCAATGGGAAATTCGATTTCCATCAATTGTAACGGCGTAAAATAAGCTATCTGAGCAATATTGACACGGCGCCGCGAGCATAGCAATTGAATCGGAGTCCGCTCTTGGACCTGCGGCGATGGGGCAGACCGCTCATCCTTTCCGCCAGCGGGAAACTTCAGCCGCCGGAACGGGCGGCCGAGCTGTTCGCCGTCAGCATCCGCTAAGCGGAACCGCCCTTAAAGGAGGGCTTCATGAGGTACTTACTTGGAATGCTGCTTGCGATATGCAGCCTGGCTGCCATGCCGGCGCTGGCGGGGGATTGTCCCGCCGGGGGGCGCGCAGAGAAACTGGCGCTGATTGCGAAGGCCCCATCTTGCCAGGAAGCCGCGCGCCTGTTCAAGCTTTGCGCGATCGGAGCACGCCTCGACGGCGAGCTTGCGGCTTCCGCGAATGAGGTCTGCGAGAAGACCTCATTCGCGAAGATAACGAAAAAGAAACGCGAGGCTTATGAAGCGGCGATTAGCGCGTGCAACGCCCCGTATGCCAAAAAGAGGGGCAGCATAAACCGGTCGGCCGCCGCGCATTGCCGGGTGGATGTAATGGAGGATCACTCTAAACGCCACTGACAAACTTGGGCCGGCTTGACAGCACAGCCCGGACAGCCCTGCTTTTCCGTGGTCTGGGAACCGCCGGACGGGGGGCGTTCGCAGAGTCTTCCTGGACATGGACATGACCGGATTCGCGAAACGTTTCGCTAAAGGTGGCGAAGGCATTGTGGACCTTCGCTGACGAAGCTGCGGCGAGCCGCGGCAAAACGGCACAACAATGTCATAATTTTGAAACTTATTTTAATCGCCTTTGCACAAGCCTCGCATCAGCGTTCCAGGGATCAATATCGGGCGATGCCTGTTTGCACACCGGGAAGTGAACTCGATGACTCTTAATCTGACGATTATTCAGCCTTCATTTTATCTCTCCAAGGCGAGCCGCGGCGTGTTCAAGACCAAGCGCCGGGCGGTCGTGCCACTGACGCTGCCCTACCTTGCCGCGCTGACGCCCCCGGAATGGCGCGTGACGGTGGTGGACGAGCAGGTCGAGGAGATCGATTTCGACTGCCCGGCCGATGTGGTCGCGATCACCGCATGGACGCTGCATTCGTTCAGGGCCTACGACATCGCCGCCGAGTTCCAGCGCCGCGGCGCGAAGGTCATCATGGGCGGCCCGCATGTGTTCTTCTATCCCGAGGAGTCGGCGGAGCATTGCGACGCCATCGGCATCGGCGAGGCCGAGCCGATATGGGCGGAAATGCTTGCCGATGCCGCCGCCGGGCGCCTCAAGAAGGAATACCGCGCCGAGCCGCTTACGCAGGAGGGCCTTACAGGCCTGCCCAAGCCGCGCTACGACGCACTGAACATGTCGCTTTACGGCCCCTTCCGCACCTACACGCTGCAATCCTCGCGCGGCTGCCCGCTCGTTTGCGACTTCTGCTCGGAGCGGCTCTATCTAAGCCCGCGCTTCCGCTGGCGGCCGGCGGAAGAGGTGGTCGACGATGTGCGCCACACCGGCAGCCGCAATATTCTCTTCGGCGAAAGCAATTTCGGCGGCAAGCGCACCCGCGCCATGGAGCTGATGGAGGCGCTGATCCCGCTCAAGGTGCGCTGGTCGACTTTGTGGACCTCTAATTTCTGCTCCGACGACGAGTTCCTGGACCTGGCCTGCAAGAGCGGGCTTTTGCACGTGAATATCGGCATCGAGAGCATCGACGCGGAAACCATCGGCAATATGCGCAAGGGCGTGAACAAGACCGGCCGCTATGCCGAGATGTTCGAGAAGATGCGCAAGCGCGACATCAGCTTTTCGCTGAACTTCATTTTCGGCTGGGACTGCGAGAACCCAACCGTGTTCGATTCCACGCTCAAGTTCCTGGAGCAGCACAAGGTGCCCGCCGCCTATTTCAACGTGCTGATGCCGACACCGGGGACATCGCTCTACGCCAAGCTGAAGGCCGAGGACCGCATCATCAACGAGGAGGAGATGGGGCGCTGGCCCGGCCATCTCTGCCATGTCAAGCCGGTTTGGTGCTCGCCAGCCGAGCTGGAGCAGAGCGTGCAGCGCATGTACCGGCAGTTTTACACTCTGCCGTCGATGATGCGCCGTTTGCCGTTGCCAAAGTCGAAGGCATCCATCGCGAACTGGGTGGTGAACATAGGCGAGCGGCGGATGGCCCGCTCGACGGCAGGCAACAACGACTTCGACGCCTATTGAAACAGGGCGTGAAGCCTCCCGCCGGATTGCGTTTGCAGCGGGTTAGGCAGGGGAAGAGGCGGCATCTATCTCCTCTGCCCCAACAACATAAGCAAATTTGTCTCTAATAAAATCGCCTCAAAGGTGCGTCTTGGCCGCCTCCAGTAGCGTAACCGCGCTGACAGCATTCACTATCCATAGCAGGCCCTGTAGGCGTCGGCATATGCAGCTAGTGCTTCCATAAGCCCATTTGGCTCGTCCGGCCTTAATTGCATTTGGCTGTGGTTCGCCCAATCAACTTGTTTTTTTTCAGAACCAACCCCGCCTGCCAGGAAAACGAAGGACTCACGCGGCTCAAAGCGCCAGCGCCAATAAATCAAACGGCCGAAGCGGGGTGGCACTTCATCGCAAATTGAATAGCCGCTATCCTCCTGCAATAGCTCTTTTCTTCTTGCATCTTCGAAGATTTCCAAACCGAGTTTAATCAAGTAGTTACGAATTGCTTCGCCTTCTTCATCTGAAATCGTACGCTTATGCTTTTCGTCGACCACCTTAAAGTCCGTTCTCTGGGGAGGTTCCCACCGCTTGTTGTGTATCGCGTGCATAACGAATTGAATGCCGTTGGGATCGTCCCAAACCTTCTGGCGGCGCACGTTGAGCGCCTCCTGAGCTTGATCCAAGGCCACACTTGCGGTCATATCCTGTCCCTTTTTTTCGCCTTTCATGACATCTCCCGATGACACTCGATGGGGGGGGCTAAATTTCTGGACGCCGTCAACTCCAGGGGCATTTATGTCAGAGGGAGTGGAAGGTAGATCGCCAAGGCAAAGTCTTAGGATTGCCCGCCAATCGTCTTCGGCGATGCCTATAATCTGACGGGACGCTTCGACCGGAATCCCCTCCGGGCTCGACGCCTGGGTTGAAGGATTGCGCCAGCGACTGATGGTTCTTGACCTAACGCCGAAGAAATCCGCCGCTGCTTGATTAGTGACAAGCCCATTTTCCTGAAGGAAATTATTCAATTCGGCCGCATCAGCCACCACCGCGTCGCGCACCAAGCTGACGGTTACGTCGCCAGAACTCCTTATTTGGCTTAAAGCGGCTTCTAGCGTTAAAGCTCTTTTGCCGAGGTCACGCAATAGCTTCTTGAGTATATCCTGATCCATGTCAATCACTTGAGATTGCTATGCCGATGGCGCGACGTGCTCGCACTGACGGGCTTCCGGCGTCTACTAGTTGGCTTGTATGCGACTCACCATAGGACATAATGTCCCCGCCGTCAATAGCGGAACCGGCGCCAAAATAAGGACATTGCGTCCTATGCAATTCCGTGCGATAATTGAAGGCAGGACATGATGTCTTAAGGACTGCGGCTCCAGTTGTTTGAGGCCCCCTTGGGTTGCCGTGCATGGCAAGAGGAAAAGTGCGGGGGCCGCGCCACCGCGCACCGTCCTTCACTACCAGAACGGCGCAGAAAGGAGGTAAGCGTGACCGAAGCAATCGTATTCGTTTGCGAGGTTCTGGGCGGTGTTGCAGCGGCAATCTACGTTGTCCGCGTGCTCCGAGGCGGACCTGGCGGATAAAGCTGTGGAAGCCCCTTTGAAGGACCTCCACAGCTTCCCTGTGTGCTACCCTGCAGGTTAGAGAGCGGGCAGAACACTCAATGGAGCCGGGGGCGGGATCACAGAACCTCGCCCCTGGCACTCAAAATTTCAACTCGGGCCAGTAAGAGCATACACAAGGCCTGCCTTGTGCACGACTTAGTTCGATATATGGTTATTAAGGCTACTTTAGTAGAGTAGGGTTAACAACCGCCTAATGCGTTTATCCATATCTTTGTGCCGGAGCGCGATTGGCTATTGCAGCCTCAAGGGAGTTGCAGCTGGTTGTATTAAGCTTGGCCATGAGTTAGCCTTTGCGCAAACAGATTGCACAAAGGTTGCCCGCCCATGCCCTATCCCGAGCTTCTAAAACCCCTCGACCTTGGCTTTACCAGCTTGCGAAACCGGGTGCTGATGGGCTCGATGCATGTCGGCCTTGAGGAGGCGCCGAACGGCTTCGAGCGGCTGGCGGCTTTCTATGCCGAGCGGGCGCGCGGCGAGGTTGGCCTGATGGTTACGGGCGGCGTCGCGCCCAACGAGCACGGCCGCGTGATGCAGGGCGGCGCGATGCTGACAACCGAGGCCGAGGCTGACCGCCACCGGGTCGTGACCAGCGCCGTACAAGGCGAGGGCGGCAAGATCGCGCTGCAGATCCTTCATACAGGCCGCTACTCCTATCAGCCTGGCCTTGTCGCTCCCTCCGCGATGCGGGCGCCGATCAACTCTTTCGTCCCTCACGCGCTGACCGCCGGCGAGATCGGGCAGACCATCGAGGATTACGCGCGCTGCGCCGCGCTGGCTAAGCTGGCCGGCTATGACGGCGTCGAGGTGATGGGCTCGGAAGGCTATCTCATCAACGAATTCATCGCCCAGCGCACCAACCGCCGCGAGGACGAATGGGGCGGCGCATATGAGAACCGGATGCGGCTGCCGGTCGAGATCGTCCGGCGCATCCGCGAGCGCGTTGGCCCGGAGTTCATCATCATCTACCGGCTATCGATGCTCGATCTCGTCGAAGGCGGATCGGCGCGCGAGGAGGTTGTCCGGCTCGGCAAGGCCATTGAGGCCGCGGGCGCGACCATCATCAACACCGGCATCGGCTGGCACGAGGCGCGGATTCCCACAATCGCGGCCTGCGTGCCGCGCGCCGCGTTCGCTTGGGTGACGAAGCTGTTGAAGGGCGAGGTGTCGATCCCCCTTATCGCGACGAACCGCATCAACACGCCCGAGGTGGCCGAGCGCCTGCTGGCCGAGGGCTATTGCGACATGGTGTCGATGGCCCGGCCGCTGCTGGCCGATCCCGCCTTCGTGCGCAAGGCGCGCGAGAACCGCAGCGACGAAATCAACACTTGCGTCGCCTGCAACCAAGCCTGCCTCGACCACATTTTCAGCGGCAAGATCGCGTCCTGCCTTGTGAATCCGCGCGCGTGCCACGAGACGGAGCTGGCGATTGCGCCTGCTGGAAGCCCGAAGCGGATCGCTGTCGTTGGCGCCGGCCCCGCTGGCCTGAGCTTCGCGGCGACCGCGGCGGGGCGCGGCCACGATGTCACCCTCTATGACGGCGCGAGCGAGATCGGCGGCCAGCTCAACATCGCCAGGCAGGTTCCCGGCAAGGAGGAGTTTCAGGAAACCTTGCGCTATTTCCGCCGGCAATTGGAACTGACGGGCGTTAAGGTGCGCCTGGGGACGCGCGTTGAAGCGCACGCGCTCATCGACGGCGGCTTTGACGAGATCGTGCTGGCCACAGGCGTCGTGCCGCGCGTGCCCGCAATCGAGGGCGTGGACCATCCCAAGGTGCTGAGCTACCTGGACGTGCTTCGCGACCGGAAGCCTGTCGGCGGCACGGTTGCGGTGATCGGCACGGGCGGCATCGGTTTCGACGTTGCCGTGTATCTAGCCGAGCCGCATGAGGCGCCTTCGCCGGAACGGTTCTTCAAGGACTGGGGCGTGGACGCGAGCTACCGGACGCCCGGCGGGACCAGCGAGCCGCAGGTGGAGCGGAGCGGGCGGCAGGTTATTTTGCTCCAGCGCTCGAAAGGAAAGCCCGGCGACAAGCTCGGCAAGACCACGGGATGGATTCACCGCGCGGCGCTGAAGGCGCGCGGCGTGGCAACCGCCAGCGATGCGGTCTACCGGCGCATCGACGGCGAGGGACTGCACGTCACGATTGGCGGTGAGGATAAGGTGATCCCCGCGGACAATGTGGTGATTTGCGCGGGCCAGGAGCCGCTGCGCGATCTCTACGATGCGCTTGTGACGCACGGCTGCCGCGTTCATCTCATCGGCGGGGCCGATGTCGCCGCCGAGCTCGATGCCAAACGGGCAATCGATCAGGGAACGCGCCTTGCCGCGGCTATTTAGTACGCGATGACGCGGAGGGAAGCGCATAACAATAGCGTCGTAGCCCCTCACCCTGTCCCTCTCCCCATGGGAGAGGGGACGCCCTGACAACGGCTGCGAGCGAGCCCCCTCTCCCATGGGGAGAGGGCTGGGGTGAGGGGGTACGACGCTGTTGTTGCGCACCATCCGATAGAACTTCCAAAAGGAGGAAACTGCGATGACCGCCCTGCCCCAACTTCGCCCCGCCGCCGCGGCGTCGCTGGCCAAATGGCACGCCATGGCCGCCAAGGGGGACTTCAGCGAGTTGCGATCCATCGTCCAGCCTGACGTGACCTTCCGCTCGCCGGTTGCTTACAATGCCTACAAGGGCGCCGATGCGCTGGTCCTCGCGATAAGCACCGTCGCAACCGTGTTCCAGGACTTCACCTATTACCGCCAGGCCGCCACCGCTGACGGGCTCAGTGCCGTGCTTGAGTTCGGCGCCAAGGTTGGCGGCAAGGAGGTCAAAGGCATCGACTTCATTCGCTTCGGCGAGGACGGCAAGATCGTCGAGTTCGAGGTGATGATCCGGCCGTTGAGCGGTTTGCAGGCGCTCGCCCAGGAGATGGGCCAGCGTCTAGGCGGCAAGCTGCCGGATCACAAGGAAAACCGCTGACCGCACCCGGCGGCGTAGGCGTCATCCCGTGCGCGCCGCGGCATAAAATGACGCTGCGCAGACACGGGATCGTAAAAGGCGCCGGCGTCCGTAAAGGTCCCGGATAACGCCTGCGGCGTTTCCGGGACGGCGGTTGCGAGCGATACGGGCCGGGATCGAGTTCGAGAGCCAGCGCGCCGCCTTTTGCGAGGAAGCAATTGCAATCCTGCGAACGCGCTTACCGCCGGCGCCTCATATCGAAATCCGGCTGAGCGTCACTGGTCCAATCTTCACGGGCCGGCACTGCCCCCACCGTCGATTTTGCGACGCCGCTGGGTGAAGCAATCAATCGGATTCCGTATCACCTATTCTGCTAATATAAGTAAGGAGTAAATTCCTGCCGGCGCCAGCTTCTGGACGGAACAAGCCCGATCCAAAGACGTTTACGGGGTGTCCAGAGGCGTCCTGCGCCGCCGCAGGCGAATTGGAGAGGGGAACAACATGACCTCCGCACAAGAACACGCGCATCAGTCTCATCGCCACGGCCCGAGTTGCGGCCACACTGCTGTGCGCCACCAGGGGCATACCGACTACCTGCACGATGGCCATCTTGAACATATGAACGGCGATCGTCCCGAGGAGCACCGCATCGAAGTTTCGTCCACGAATCCAGATGCTTGCACCGGCGGACACGAGTGCAGCGGCCACGAGGCCGGCCACGTCCACGGGCCTGGATGCGGACATCAGGCCGTCCCGCATGGCGATCACACCGATTACCTCGTCAACGGACATCTGCACCATCCGCACGCCGGCCATTGCGACAATCACGGGCCGCTTGAGACCGCATAGCGAAGGGTCTCCCCAGCGGAGCCTCGCGTGTCTGGGCCGTTTTGTCCTGGCGTGGGCGCGCTGCCGGGGTCTCAAGTTTCACGGCAGCCGGCAGAAGATAGCGAGCTGAAATTGCTGGACTTTGCTGGGAGGACGCGGCCGTGACTGCGCGTGCCCGCGAGTTCAAAGGACTGGTCAAGCTCATCGGCAAGCGTTCTTGCATCTGCTTCGAACCAGCTAACCCCGTCCTCCAGTTTGGACGTATGGACCGGCTCCCAGTGTACGTGCCGATCCGCAGGCAAGACGCCCTCCGTTAGGTTTGCGCGTAGGCTTAGATAATTCTTTCCGCATAGAGGTCAGGGCGGCGGTCGCGGAAGAAGCCCCACTCGGCGCGGTAGCGCTCGATTTCGGCCAAGTCGAAGGATTGCACGAGCACGCCTTCATCCGCCTCGCCGAAGCTTTGCACCAGCTCGCCCCCATGATCGGCGATGAAGGAATGGCCGTAGAAGCGCTGCGCCGCGCCGGCGTTCTCCTCGGTGCCGATGCGGTTCGCGGCCACGATGGGCACCGCGTTCGAGACCGCATGGCCTTGCATGGCGCGCTGCCATTGTTTGTGCGTATCGAGCGTAGCGTCGGATGGCTCCGAGCCGATGGCGGTGGGATAGAACAGCACCTCCGCACCCGCGAGCACCATGGCGCGCGCCGCCTCGGGAAACCATTGGTCCCAGCAAATGCCAACGCCGATGGTGCCATATCTCGTTCTCCACGCCTTGAAGCCGGTATCGCCGGGGCGGAAGTAATATTTCTCCTGGTAGCCCGGCCCGTCCGGGATATGGCTCTTGCGGTAAACACCGAGGATCTCGCCATCCGCATCGGCCACCGCCGCGCTGTTGTAGTAGCGCGGACCGTCCTTCTCGAAGAACGAGATCGGGATGACAACGCGCAGCTCCGCCGCCAGCGCTTTCAGCGCCAGCACGCAAGGGTGCGCCGCCGCCGGGTACGCGGTCTCGAACCATACCGGGTCTTGCTGCGTGCAAAAATAAATGCCCTGAAACAGCTCGGACGGCAGAACCACCTGCGCGCCCTGCCGCGCGGCCTCGCGGATGAAGCCTTCCGTCTTGGCGATATTCGCGGCCATATCCGGCCCGTAGGCGGTTTGAATGGCCGCCACCGTCAGCGTGCGCGCGCTCATAGCAACGGCTCCTGCTGGGTGATGCAATGGAACGAGCCGCCGCCCGAATCGCCGTAGCCCAAGACCCCTTGCGAGGGAATGCCCACGACCTTCCGGCCCGGAAACAGCTCGCGGAGCATGCCGAGTGCTGCGTCTTGCGTGCGCGTTCCGTACACGGGCACCACGACGGTGCCGTTCGCGATGATGAAGTTCATATGCGAGGCGGGGGACGTCCCGCCAATCGCGTTGCGGTAGAGGCCAACGCCCGGAATGCGGACGACTTCGAGCCTGCGCCCGCGCGCATCGCTGGCCTCGCCTAAGGTCCGCGCGATGGCGTTCAGCACATCGGCGTTCGGATCGTCGTCGCCGGCGGGCGCCTGGCAGACAACCAGTCCCGGCGCCACGAAGCGCGCGAGGTTGTCGATATGGCCGTCGGTGTGATCGTTCGTTAGCCCCTCGTCGATCCAGATCGCCCGCTTGGTGCCGAGCGCTTCCGCCAGCGCCGCCTCCGCCTCCTCTTTCTCCCAGCCGTTGCGGTTCGGGTTCAGCAAGGTCTGAGCGGTGGTGAGAACGGTGCCCTCGCCGTCATGCTCAATGGCGCCGCCCTCCAGCACAAAATCGAACTGCCGCACGGGCACGTCCGCAAGCCGCGCGATGTCGCCGCCCACGGTGGCGTCGTCGGGCAGGTCGTATTTGCCGCCCCAAGAGTTGGTCTTGAAGCGCAGGGCGCCCGGCTTGCCACCCACGCGCGCGAAGATCGGGCCGGTGTCCCTGAGCCAGATGTCGCCGTATTTGACCTGAAAAATTTCCGCCGCGCCGCCGAGCCTCTTGCGCGCCGACGCCTCCGCCTCGGCGTCATTCACGAGCAGGCGCACATGCCCGCTATCCGCAAGCGCGCACACGAGCGCCGCCACATCGCGGCGCGGCGTTTCCAGATCGCAGTTCCACCCCTCGTAATCGGCGGGCCATGCGGTCCAGATGGCCTTTTGCGGCGCCCATTCGGGCGGGATTTCGATTGCTTCGTTCATGGTCTCCCCCGCGAGGTTGAAGCCTGCTTCCGCCGGCACACTTCCGTGTCAAATAATGAAACCGCAGCGGAACGCAAACCTGAAAATCGCGCTCACGTTTAACCCACGCTGGCGCGGAGGGTGTAGAGTGCCTGCCCACAGGCTCAAACGCGCCGGAGAGGAGTACGAGGCATGGAAGGAAAAGAACCCGTAACGTACTCTGCCAAAGGCGCTTTTCATGCCCTGGAGCTGCCGGATGCTGACGGTCTTGAGCTGCGCGCCAGCTTGATGCAGAGGATCGCCGGCATCGTCGCTGCCCGCGGTCTGACGCAAGTCCAGGCAGGTGAGGTCATGGGGATGGATCAGCCTCGCGTCTCCGCGCTGCTCCGGGGCAAGATTGGCAAGTTCTCCACGGATCGTTTGCTGAAGGCCCTGAGCGATCTCGGCCAGGATGTGGAGCTGCGCATTACGCCCGCGCGCGGCGGCAAAGGGAAACTGAGACTGGCGGGCTAGGGTCGGTTGCGGACCTTCCAGAACTTCGAACTTAATTCGGCAAACCCTCCAAGAGGAGCCATGCCAGCCGAGTTTCAAGCTCGCATTGGAAAGTCATTGCAATCGGCGAACAATAGCAAAATCCTCCCCCGTCGAGCCGAAGCGCGGGTGTTACTCCAGACCGCCTGCAATTGCGTCACCGGCAGCCAGCCGGGCACGCTTTGTGCGTTTGTAGTTTCCGCGACTCCTATGTTTGAGCTTTTTGACCCAGGTAATTCGCGTAAGCCGCGCCCTTAAACTTCATCGGAAGCGACGCAGCGGAAAGCAACGCCACGGCAAGCAACGCCACGGCAAGCAGAAAAAATGCCAAACCATAGTTGACGTAATCGAATAACCCAGGGTTTCTTGATGTGTCTATAATTTTTGATAACAAAATCGCGATAATGACGACCCCGGTATCAATAAATGGCAGAATCCATCTGCACGTTGTTACAGGTAACACATCATAATTTAAACCATTATGCCAAGCATGCACGTATTTAAGTCTTTCATTTGTAATTCTAGCGCCTAACAGATGTGCGCTAGCAATATAAAAAAAGAAACTCCTGCAATTTCATAAACTACGACATTGGCGCGCCACTCTGCCGCACCGGGTAGAATTGCCGATACATGAACGAGTATCTCTATAAGCACGAGCGAGCAGAAAGCCAAAGAAGGATATTTGAAGTGCCGTCTTGCTCTCTGCAAGTTTAAGTTTTCTTCGATTAATTTACGTTCAGCGTAAAGTTTAAAATCGTCAACGGTTCGAATCGCGACGTCTTCTGCTTTCCTAACCGCAACCCTGTCAAGAATAAATGAAATACAGAGCAAGACCACTCTTACATATATATTTATTTCAGTAATCCCGATCCAAAAGAAGGAAAAAAAGAAGACTATATTGCATCGTATAAAAGACATTAAATCATACCAAAAACCACTCCATGGAGCGCTAGAGACATTGTTATTCGATATATCGGTAGACATGCGATTAATGCCCACAACAAGCCTTAAGTCGTTTCAGCGTATACCTAGCCATAGGTCCACCTTGCAAGCCGTGCACTTTACTTATCTATCTCTTCCTTAGATGTATCAATATCGCCCGAATGATTCGCGGCCGCTCGGCGAAGCATTTTAAACTCCCTTCCCTTGAAGGCGCTGTTCGCCAATACCTGGACACAATTCTGCACGGCCTTTTGCTCACCGGCAGGCCCTGCAAACAAATCAACTACTCACTCTCATTTTTATAATAACCCTGCAATGGTCAAGCTTTATTTGGGATACAGCGCGGGCGGCCCCGGCTGCGCGAGTTTTAGATTGGCGCACGCACAGGGAGGCGCCGCAAGCTATGCTGAGAACTCAGCCTGGGCCAAAGGCAGCCTATCAGAAGAATAGATGTGAAAAAGCGAAAAAGAGCGTTTCGAGCGCCGAGCTGGTACCGGGCAGGAACGGCGGCTCACCCCCCAAAAGTGAGCACACTCTGAAATTCGCCGGACTTCCGGAATCGGCCTATAGCGGCGGCGCCGTCCGCGCCCTCATATAAGCGGCAACGGTTGCAACCCTTTGTTCTGGTTCGCCACGGCGGCATAAGCCGCCTCGCGATGACGGTAGTGTTTAATTCGCAGCCATTGTCTGCGACTGCGACTGGCTCGCGGGCGCAGGCGCGGGTATCTCTGTCTCCCGGATGTGGCCGAAGAACGCCTGCGCAAGCTCATCGGTGAGCTGCATCAGGCTCATCTGTATCCAATCGTTGAAGCTATGCAGGCTTTCGAGCAGGCGTTCATCCCTCCTCGCGGTGTCGAGGCCAACGATCATCGCCTCCACTTTCTCAGCCGGCGCCGCGGCGTTGCGCAGGCCAAAGTTCCGGCGCAATAACTCGATCATGGCCTGGATTTCGATGAGGCAGAACGCGAGCGAGCGCGGCATGCGAGCATCGAAGACCAGGAAGCTTGCAACTTCCTTCGGCTCGATGTGGCGCGGGAAGATGCGCCGGTAGGAATGGTAGGCGGACGCCGCGCGCAGGAGGATTGTCCAGAAGGTGAAATCGTACCGCCCCTCGTCGCGCGCGAGCCCGGTTTGCAGCTGAGCGAAGCGCACATCGAGCAGCCGGCTGGTCTGGTCGGCGCGTTCCACGAGCTGGCCGAGCCGGAAAAATGGCCAGGTTTCGTCGCGATAGAAGGTGCTTTCGGCCGCGCCGAGCTGCGCATAGCAGCCGCGCTTGATCGCATCGCAGGTTCGCGACAGCCGCACCTCGGAGAAGTCGCTAGGCCCGAGTGCGCAGAGCCGGTTATGGAAGTCGTTCAGCTGATACCACATGTCGATGGACAGCATCGGCCTCAGCGCCCGCGCATTTTCCCGCGCCGCCCGGATCGACGACTGGATCGACCCAGGATTATCCGCATGTGCCATATAGAAGCGGATCACGTTGTCCGCGCTTGTTTCCTCGAAGGCGTCCGCGAAAACCTTTTCATCCGAGTAAAGCGCCACGATCCAGGCCCACGAGTTGTCGTCGCGCCCGCGCTGAAACGAGGTTTGCGTTTCAAGGATGCGTGCAAGGCTCTCGGCGCGCTCGAAATAGCGGGCCATCCAGAAAATGCTCTCCGCATGGCGGGAAAGGAGGCTGTTCATCTTATATCAAATCCGGAATCGGTGATCCGCTCAAAGGGCCTTACCCCTCACCCTGTCCCTCTCCCAATGGGAGAGGGGACGGCCTCACAACGGCTGCGGCGGGCCTCCCTCTCCCATGGGGAGAGGGCTGGGGTGAGGGGTAATGCCCTTTGTTCATGACTCATCCTTCAGCGATCATAGGCACTCGTATCAATCCTCCCTCAGGACCCAGGTATCTTTCGTACCGCCGCCCTGACTGGAATTCACGATGATCGAGTTTTTGCGCAGCGCCACGCGGGTGAGCCCGCCCGGCAAGAGCCAAGTCTCCTTGCCGGTGACGGCGAAGGGCCTGAGGTCGACATGGCGCGGCTCCACGCCATCCTCCGTGAGCGTTGGGCAAACCGAAAGCTCGATCATGGGCTGGCTGATGTAGTTCGAGGGATCGGCCTTCAATTGCTCGCGGGCCAGCTCGATCTCGGCCTTTGTGGCTTTCGGCCCGACGCAAATGCCATAGCCGCCGGACTCACCCACGGGCTTCACGACCAGTTTGTCCATGTTTTCGAGCGTATAGGCCAGCGCGTCCGCCTCGCGGCAGATGTGGGTTTCGACGATGGGCAGAACCGGCTCCTCGTCCAGGTAGTAGCGGATGATGCGCGGCAGGTAGGCGTAAACCGCCTTGTCGTCGCAGACGCCAGTGCCCACGGCATTGGCGAGCGTGACCTTGCCTTTCCGCACCGCGCGCATCAGCCCTTTCACGCCAAGCAGGCTTTCGGGGTTGAAGACCTCGGGGTCGAGGAAGTCGTCGTTCAGCCGCCGGTAGATGACATGAACCGGGGCTGGGCCGGACACGGTTTTCATGAAGACCCGGTCATCCTCCACGAACAGATCGCGGCCTTCCACCAAGGGTATGCCAATCTCGCGCGCCAGGAAGACGTGCTCGAAATAGGCGGAGTTGAAAACGCCGGGCGACAGCAGGACGATGTGGGGATCGGACACGCCGGGGGGCGCCACTTCGATAAGCTTATCGGAAAGCTGCTCGCCGTATTCCGACACGCTTTGGATGGCGAAACCTTGCATCAGGTCCGGGAACGCGCGCTGCATCAAATGGCGGTTCTCGACCACGTAGGAGACGCCGGACGGCGTGCGCGCGTTGTCCTCCAGCACATAGAAATCGCCCTTGGGGTCGCGGATGATGTCGGTTCCGGCGATGTGGATGTAGGTGCCGCAAGGGGGATCGTAGCCCACCATTTCCGGCCGGTAGTTCGGGTTTCCCAGCACGAGCTCTGGCGGAAGTATGCCGTCTTTCAGGATCTTGCGCTCGTGATAGACGTCCCACAGAAACAGATTGAGCGCCTTGATCCTCTGCTTGATGCCGCGGTCGAGCTTGCGCCAGTCCGCGGCGGTGATGACCCGCGGGATCAGGTCGAAGGGCAGGATACGGTCGATGGCGGACCGGTCGCTGTAGACCGTGAAGGTTATGCCAAGTGTGAAAAGCTCGCGCTCCGCATCCCCGGCCCGTTCGCGAAGCTTCCCAAGCTCAAGTCCCTGGAGACGCTGCCATAGCGCGGCGAGGTGCCGGTTCCGGCGTTCGGCGGAGCCGAGCAGCTCGCAATAAAACCGGCCTGGATCGTAGCTTGCGAGGGTTCCTGCCGCCGCCGGTTTCTCTAACACTGTCGTTGTCGCCATCCTCATTTCGCGGTCGCATTTATCGACCGCCCTCGCTACCTTGGCCGAGGTCGAAACATCGCTGCAAATCACTGAAAAGCTTAGCACATCGACATGCTGAGGCTGTACATGAATCTAGGCAAAAATATTGGGCAACCTGCACGCAACTGTGCATAGTCTTTGCGCACCCCCGGCAGAATTACTAGCGCCCTCGCCTAGCGCAGAGCTTGTTCAACCGCAACTCCCCCCCTCGAAATTGGGTTCGTTTCGTATAATGGTCGCTTCTATATATATAAGTAATGTTTCTTACTCGCGAGAAAGGCTGCCGGCAAAGCGTGACGACCAGGGGCGTGACCGGAACTCCGCTTTCGCGCATAGGCGCTAACATAAGGAATGAGAATTGAGAATCAAAAGGATGAGCCGGTTCAACGGTGGATTCTCAAATTATCAAATCGATTCTTAATGTGATAAACCCGATTGAGAATCTGCACGCAGCTGGCTAGATACACCTGCGGTCTCGATGGTTTGAGGCTTGAGGCTAGCGGGGTGTTATTGATCCGTTCGCTTGAAGGTAGCGATGTAAAAGCTTTGAGCTAGCGCCACCGACCTAACGGCGATCTTTCTAAGCAAATACCCAAAGCAGGCGATAAGCGGGAAGATGATAAGCGCCCCGCTAATGTGACCGGCAATATGAGCAACTCTAGTGCCAGGGTCCAGCCAACGATAGAAATCGGTAGTTCCAAGACCTACTTGCAAAGATAGAGAAGCAAGCGCGGCCACCAGCCCCCGCATCGCCGCAGCGCGCCAGGGGGGGCGCCCCGTTTGTGGTGGCTACGGCCATGCCCGCGGCGAAGGATATCAACGCCGCCAAGCTGACGATGAATGCGTTGCATAGCTCTATTTGGCTCATTTCGCCCTCCCAATCAGGGCAAACTAGACCACCGTGGAAAAAATGTTTAGCCATTTTGCTAGACAATAGCAGATTGTTAAAGATGGTTGCAAAAAAGCATTGTATCAGCCGGACGTTGTTAATTGCGCAGAAACTATCATAGCTGACAATCCTATGCATCAAGTCAAACTGGAGTAGACGCATGAAAGACAGAAAGGCGCTTCGCGCCATGATGGACAAATTGCAAGGAGAATTTCCGATACTGGAAAGGCAAAATGAAAATAATCCGATATATCCAGAAGCCTTTATGTGCCAAATCATACCCGGCACCGAAGGTGTATTCTTTGTTCATTACAGCGTCCTGTACCCAGGTCCAGACAATGACCGTAAGAGGCGGTGGACGCATCAAATAAATCTCTATGATGCCGAAATTTTCTATCAACACGTAAAAGACGCCATCGCGGATTACCTCCGATAATGCCCGCATAGCCTCGCTGGCGGCCGACCTCGCATCGGCCACAGCGTATATTGGCGCCTATACGCTTTCGCTGGGATTAGGTGCGGACACCCGCTCCGAACCTCCCGCCGGCGCTATCGTTCCGTGAGCTTCAGCTCGATCCGCCGGTTGCGCCTCAAATCCGCTTCGGAATTGCCCGGCGCGAACGGCTGGAACTCGCCGAAGCCCGCCGCGGCCAGCCTGTTCGGCGGCACGCCTTTGCCGATCAGGTATTTCGCAACCGAGATGGCACGGGAGGCCGAAAGCTCCCAGTTCGACCTGAAGGTCGCCGTGCTGATCGGCCGGATGTCGGTGTGGCCGTCGACGCGGAGCACCCAGTTAAGCTCCTTCGGGATGCGGCCTTCCAACTCCTGAAGCGCGGCTGCGAGCTTGTCGAGCTGCGAATAACCTTCCGGGTTCAGATCGGCGGAGCCGCTCTCGAAAAAGATCTCGGACTGAAACACGAAGCGGTCGCCAACCACCTGGATGTCGTCCCGGTCGCCCAGCGTTTTCTTCAGCTCGCCGAAAAAGTTGGACCGGTATTGCGCAAGCTCCTGCACGCGCTTGGCGAGCGCCACGTTCAGCCGCTGCCCGAGGTCGGCGATCTGCGCCTGCGACGCCTTATCGCGCTTATCGGAGTCGCCGAGTGAGTTCTCAAGCGCTGCGAGCTGTTTGCGCAGCGCGACAATTTGCTGGTTAAGAAGCTCGATCTGGGCCAGCGCTTGCGCCGTGATGCCGCGCTGCTCGTCAAGCTGCTTGGTGATCGCGGAGACCCGCACTTCGGCGCTGTCGCCGCCGGCGCCCAAAAGCCCCGCCAAGCGCTTCTTCTCGGCTTCGGTGGCCGTAAGCGTCGCGCGGAGCGAGGAGGCGTCGTCGAGCGCGGAATTCTTCTGCGAATGTTCCAGCGAAAGCTGAGTGGCCAGTTGCGCGATCTGCCTTTGCAGCTTGGCCAGCAGCGTGTCTTTTCCACTGGCCTCCTGCGCCGCGAAATACTGGGCGACCATGAACAGCACCATCAGGAAGGTGACGGTGAGCAGCAGCGTCGAAAGCGCATCGACGAAGCCCGGCCAGTAGTCGACACCGGCTGGGCGGCGGCGCGATCTCGATATTGCCATGTGCTAGCTCCTTGGCTCGCGGTCAGTGGTCAGCGGTCGGCGATATCGCGGCGGGGGGCGCGGGCGGCTATCTCCCGGAGCGCGCCTGCAAGCCTGTTCTGCTCTTTCAGAACGGCAGCCAGCTCCGCCTGATGATGCGATTGGTCGTCGACCCACTCCCGGAGGACTTTCTGCTCCGCCCGCATCTGCTGGACGAGCTTGTCGATGCCTTCGGTGAGCCGCACCATGTCTCCATTTTGCCCGCCGCCGCGCATGACGCCATGCTCGATCTTCTCGGCGAGGTCGGACATGCTGCGCTGCATGTCGAGGATTGCGAAACGGAGCTGCGACTGCGCTCCAGGTGCGTCGCCCGTGCCCTCGCCGCGAAGCTCGGTGATGGTCGAGAGCCATTCTTCGAGGTCGTTGTAGAAGCGCGATTGCGCCTGGCCGGCTTGAATGTCGAGAAAGCCAAGGATCAGCGAGCCGGCGAGGCCCAGGAGCGAGGCGGAGAACGCGGTGCCCATGCCGGCGAGCGGCGCTTCAAGGCTCGTTTTCAGCTCCTGGAAGACCTGGGCCGTCTCCTTGCCTTCCGTGTTGAGCGCCCGGATGGTTTCGCCCACGGACCCGGTGGTAATCAGGAGGCCCCAGAAGGTGCCGATCAGCCCCAGGAAGATGAGGAGGCCCACGAGATAGCGCGTGGTTTCGCGGCTTTCGTCCAGCCGGGAGCCGATGGAATCCAAGATCGAGCGCATGGCGGTTGCCGAAATCGCGGCCTGTCCCTGGCGCCGCCTCAGCATCATCGCCATGGGCGCCAGCATTACCGGCGCGTGGTCCATGGCTATACCCGGATCGGAAATCCGGAAATTATTGACCCAGCGGACCTCCGGATAGAGGCGGAGCACCTGCTGGAAGGTGAGCAAGACGCCAAATACAAGCACGCCGGCAATGAGCAGCTTCAGCGGCGTGCTGCTGTTGAAATTGACGAGCTCTAATATCTTCTCGTGAAAAATCCCGGCTAAGAGCCCGACAAGGACGACAAACAAAAACATCCGCCAAACGAAGATTTGCGGGCCGGATAGGGTTTTGTAGTAGGGAGGTTTGCTCATGGCAAAGGGTCTCGCGCGCGGCTCGGTCGAAGCTCTATACTAAAGCCTCCCATACAACATTTAGGTCCAACGGGAAATCAGAACTTCCTTGCAAAATGGTAAGCTCGGCGCAAGCGCGAGGGTGCGGCCGCATCGCTAGGATGCCTGGCCGCGCGGTGGCCCATCGCGAATGGCAAAGGGAAGGAAGTCCCCCCTCACCCTGTCCCTCTCCCCGTTGGGGCGAGGGGACGCCAGAACTGCCGTCTACCTTGGTGATGGGGCCGCAGCCTCTTCCCCCTCTCCCCTTGGGGAGAGGGCTGGGGTGAGGGGGTCTTAGGCCGTTACCCGCGCCAACCGGCTAAAGGATGGAAACGAGGACCGCGCAAATGGGCTTCTTGCCCCAAACGAGCTTCATCTCGGCGCGGATCGAGCGCTTGACGGCGTCGCGAACCAGCTCGCGGTCCTTGCGCTTGCCGCGCGGGATGCTTTCGACCGCGTTATAGACCGCGCTCAGCGCTCGCTCGCCCATATCGAGGCCGTTGGAGTCGCAGAGCGGGATTCCCATCACGTCTATCTCTGGATCGGCGGCGAAGTCGCCATTGCGCTGGATCACCACGGACACGGCAATGTGACCGTTCCAGGATAGCCGCTTGCGCTGCACGACCGCAGGGTCGCCGGCCTGCAGCACCAGATTGCCATCGCGGTACAGGCGGCCAATCGGCACGTCGCCGTCGAGCAAATGCGGATCGTTCGGGCCGAGATGGAAAAGCCGGCCGTCGCGCACGCCGCGCACCGCCATGATGCCATGCGCTTCCGCGAATGCTGCGTGCCCTTCGAGGTGGCGCGGCTCGCCATGCATGGGCAGTACGTAGTGCGGCCGGGTGAGGCGGTAGAGGCGCGTAAGCTCGCCCTTGCGCGGGTGGCCGGAGGCGTGAATGGGGCCGTCCGGCGCTTCCGTTACAATCGAGATGCCGCGCTCGGCGAGCTGGTTCTGGATGCGGATCACCCCATCCTCGTTGCCGGGAATGGTACGGGACGAGAAGACAATGCAGTCGCCCCGGTCGAACTTGACGAGCGGATGCTCGCCCTTCGCGATGCGCGCAAGCGCCGCCAGGGCTTCGCCTTGGCTGCCGGTGACCAGTGCCGCGACCTTATCGCGCGGTATGCTGCCGAAATTGTCCTGATCGAAATAGGTGAGGTGCTCGGGCCAAAGGCCGGTATCGCGGGCAGCCTCCACGATGCGGTGCATGGCGCGGCCGACCAGCACCAGTTCGCGCCCTGCGGCGCGCGCGGCTTCGGCGATGGCGATAAGCCGGTTCACGTTCGAAGCGAAGGTCGTGATCGCGATCCGGCCCTTCGCCCGCCCGATGACTGCCTTTAAGTTCACGCCGACGGCTTCTTCGGTGGCGCTTTTGCCTTCGACCAGCGCATTGGTGCTGTCGCAGACGAGCACGCGCACACCTTCCTCGCCCAGCCGCGCGAGCTTGGCCTCGTCGGTCGGGTCGCCGAAGCCTGGCGTGTCGTCGAGCTTCCAGTCGCCGGTATGGAGCACATTGCCGCCCGGCGTGCGCAGGAAGACCATGTTGCTTTCCGGGATCGAGTGCGAAACCGTCACCAGGTCTACGTCGAACCGCCCGATATTGAAGCGGCTGCCTTGCGCCATCTCGATAATGGGCACCTCGGCTGCGTAGGAGTGCTCCTGGAGCTTGCTCTTGAGCAGGTGCGCCGCGAATTTGGTCGCATAGACAGGCGCGCGCAGGCGCGGCCACATCTCCGCCACCGCCCCGATGTGATCCTCATGCGCGTGGGTGATGAGGATGCCGGCGAGGCTTTTCCGTTCCTCCTCGATGAAGCGCAAATCGGGCAGCACGATATCCACTCCCGGCTCCGTATCGTCGGGGAAGGTGATGCCGCAGTCGATCATCAGCCACTGCCGGTCCTCGGCCGGGCCGATACCGTAGAGGTAGACGTTGAGACCGATTTCGCCGATTCCGCCCAGGGGCAAAAACACGAGTTCGGTGCTGGCAGGCGTTCCTGTCGTTGACATTCTTTGTTTGGTGTCCTGCTACGCGGAATTTCTAAGTTTTCAATCTATTAGTCAGCTCTGGGAGCAGGGTAAATGTCGCCTGCGCTGACTGCTATAACAACCCCCGCATCCGTTTCCAGCTGAAGGGCGCCTCGCTCGTCGAGGCCGTGAAACCTACCTCCAATCGAAGAGCCGTTCAAACTAACGTTGAGAGGTTCTCCAATCACATGTGCGCGGGCAAGCCATGCCTCGCGGATGCACGCGAAGCCCCGGCCTTCGTCCCAGCGGGCAAGCCAAGTCTCGAAGGCGCGTGCGAGCGCTTCGAAAACGGCGGTGCGGGCGCGGGGGTGCGCACCGAGCGCGGCCACCGGGCGGCCGGTATATTGGGGCGCCAGGCTGACATTGATGCCGATGCCAATTGCTGCTGCCAGGCCGGTTCCCTTGGGCCCGGTGATGCTCTCGATCAGGATGCCCGCGATCTTGGCACCGCTGAGGAGAACGTCGTTCGGCCATTTTAGGTGCAAGCTGCTGTGCTGTTCCACGGGCAGTTGGCTGGCTATGGCATCGAAGGCGGCGAGCGCGGCAACGAACGAAAGCTGGGTGGCAATGCTGGCGCTTACGCCGGGGCGAAACCCTAAGGTCGCGTAAAGGTTCCCCTTTGGCGATTGCCAGCGCCGGCCGCCGCGGCCGCGTCCTTCGCTTTGCTCATCCGCGACGATCCAGAACGGAACCTCCGCGCCCGAGCCAAACTGACGCAGCGCCTCGGCATTCGTCGAGTCGAGGCTTTCGAAGTGCAGGACACGAAAAGCAGATTTTTGCAGGGCCACGCCTCAGAAGAGCGAGCGCGAGGCCACATCGGCGGCAGCCTTGAGCGTGCTTGGTGTGAGGAAAAACAGGATCACGAAGACCGCCGAGACGCCAAGCGTGAATTGCACCGATACCGGGATGGGGTCGAAAGTGGCGCCCTCTTCGTCGAAGTACATGATCTTGACGATGCGCAGATAATAATAGGCGCCGACGACCGATAGAACCACGCCAACGATGGCAAGCCAATAAAGATGCGCCTGGATCGCGGCGTTGAACACGTAGAACTTGGCGAAGAAGCCGGCAAGCGGCGGGACGCCCGCCAGCGAGAATAGCAGCATCGCGAACAGAAAGGCGAAGAGCGGCTTCTCGCGCGATATGCCGGCCAGATCGGAAATGGCCTCGCTTACGTACTGGCCTTTGCGCATGGAGAGGATGCAGGCGAAGCTGCCCAGCGTCATAGCGAGGTAGATGGTAAGGTAGATCAGCACGCTCGATATGCCGTCAGCCTGCACCTTCAACATCTCTTCAGCCTGCACGCCCTCAACGCGCGCAGCGGCGGCGAGGCCGATCAGCGCGTAGCCGACATGGCCGATGGAGGAATAGGCGAGCAGGCGCTTGATGTTTTGCTGCCCGATCGCGGCGAACGCGCCCAGCGCCATCGATGCGACTGAGATTGCGATAACGATCTGCTGCCATTGCACCGACGCATCCGGGAAGGCGCCGAGGATGATGCGGATGACCATCGCCATGGCCGACATTTTCGCCGCCGCCGCGAAATAGGCGGTGACGGGCGTCGGCGAGCCTTCATAGACGTCCGGCGTCCACATATGGAAGGGCACCGCCGCGATCTTGAAGGCAAGGCCGGCCATCACGAAGACAAGGCCGAAGATAAAGGCGATGGGAGGAGCGCCGTGCTCCTTCACCGTTGCGGCCACGGTTTCGGCGATCCGGGCGAATTCCGTATGGCCGGTAAAGCCGTAAATGAGAGAGGAGCCGTAAAGCAAGAGCCCGGACGAGAGCGCGCCCAGCACGAAATATTTGAGGCCCGCTTCGGTCGAGCGCAGGCGGTCGCGGCGGAACGCGGCCAGCACGTAGAGCGCCAGGCTTTGGAATTCGAGGGCAAGGTAGAGCGAAATGAGATCGTTGGCCGAGATCGTGAGCATCATGCCTACGGCCGAGAGCAGGATGAGCACAGGGTATTCGAACCGGGCCAGCCGCTCGCGCTTCATGTAGTCGAAGGAGAGCATGATCGTGAAGGCGGTGCCGGCCAGCACCAGGATCTTCATGAAGCGCGCGAAGCTGTCGTTTATGAAGGCGCCGTTGAAAAGCTGCTCGGTGGGCGCCGGCTGGCCCACGATCAAAAGCGCCGCGCCGGCAAGAACGAGGATCGAGACGATGCTGATGGAGAAGGCCGCCCCGCGGCGATGATAAACGCCCCACATAAGCAGGACCATCGAGGCCAGCAGGATGAACAGCTCTGGGAAAATCGGAGCGTAATCACTGAGCATTGGCGCTGGCCCCATTCTGAAGTTGTGCGATGACAGGCGCGGCTGTCATGGCTTGGCGCGCCCCGATGGCTTCCTTGTAGGGCGCGACCATGGCATTCACGGCGCCCGCGGTGGTGTCGATCACGGGCTTCGGATAAAAGCCCAGCAGGATCGTGAGCACCACAAGCGGTGCCATGATCGCGATCTCGCGCGCGGACATATCGGCGATCGTGGCGAGCGACGGCTTTTCGAGCTTGCCGAAGACCACGCGCCGGTAAAGCGTGAGCGCATAAACCGCCGACAGGATCACGCCGAAAGTGGCGAAGAACGCCGCTACGGAATTCGCCTTGAAGGTTCCGAGCAGCGACAGGAACTCGCCGATGAAGCCGCTCGTACCGGGCAGGCCGACATTGGCCATGGTGAAGACCATGAAGATGAAGGCATAAACCGGCATCCGGTCGGCAAGCCCGCCATAGGCCGCGATCTCGCGCGTGTGCATCCGGTCGTAGACGATGCCGACGCAAAGGAAGAGCGCGCCTGCAACGATGCCATGGCTGACCATCTGGAACACAGCACCTTGCACGCCCGTCTCCGTGCCCGAAAACACGCCGATGGTGACGAAGCCCATATGCGCGACGGACGAGTAGGCGATGAGCTTTTTCATGTCCTTCTGGGCGAAGGCGACCAGCGAGGTATAGATAATCGCGGTCACGCCCAGCACGAACATGAGCGGCGCGTAGGTGACTGACGCCGCGGGGAACATCGGCAGCAGGAACCGTATGAAACCGTAGCCGCCCATTTTCAGAAGGATCGCGGCCAGGACGACCGAGCCGGCCGTGGGCGCCTCAACGTGCGCGTCGGGAAGCCAGGTGTGGACCGGCCACATCGGCAGCTTCACGGCGAAGGAGGCCAGGAATGCGAACCAGAGCCAGGTTTGCAGGTTCTCGGCGAAGTGGAACTTCAGAAGCACCGGGATCTCGGTCGTGCCGGCCTGCCCATACATGGCGAGGATCGCCAGCAGCATGAACAGCGAGCCGAGCAGCGTATAGAGAAAGAACTTGAAGCTCGCATAGACACGCCGCTGGCCGCCCCAGATGCCGATGATAAGGAACATCGGGATCAGGCCGCCCTCGAAGAACAGATAGAAGAGCACGAGGTCGAGCGCGCAGAACACGCCGATCATCAGCGTTTCCAGCAGCAGGAACGCGATCATGTATTCCTTCACGCGCGTCTGGATCGAGTTCCAGCTCGCGAGGATACAGATCGGCATCAGGAAGGTCGTGAGGATGACGAAGGGCAGCGAAAGCCCGTCGACGCCCATGTAATAGGTGATGGTGTCGCTGAGCCAGGGATGGTGCTCGACGAATTGGAAGCCGCTGTTCGACGGGTCGAACCGGGCCACCAGCACGAGCGAGACGCCGAGCGTTATCAGCGTGGTCCACAGCGCAATCCAGCGCGCATTTTGCTTCGCCGCTTCGTCGTTCCCTCTCAGAAAAATGAGAAGAAAGGAGCCAACCAGGGGCAAAAGGATGATCGTGGTGAGGATAGGCCAGTCCTTCATAGCTTGAACGCCGCCCCGCTGAAGAGATAAGCGAAATAACTGACAAGTGCGACCACACCGATCAGCATGACAAAAGCATATTGGTAGACGTAGCCGGTTTGGAACCGCACCGCCCGCTTGGCCAGCCCCGTAACGCGGGCCGCGACGCCGTCAGGGCCAAGCCCATCGATGATCGCGCCATCGCCGTACACCCAGAGAATGCGCGCAATCCACCGAAGCGGCTGCACGAAGATCAGATCGTACAGCTCGTCGAAATACCACTTGTTATAGAGGAACGCGTGGATCGGCTTGAAATTGCGCACGGTCCAGGCGGGAAGCGCCGGCAGAGCGATATACGAGATGTAGGCGAGCACGAAACCGCCCAGCATCATCAGCGTGGGCAGCCACTTCATGAGTAGCGATTCCACGGTGTGACTATCGGCGAGAACGGTATTGTCGGGCAGCGTGAACAGGGCCGCGCGCCAGAATTTCGCGTAGCCGTCCTCGATGAAGTAGGGCGCGAACACAACGCCGGCCCCAAGCGCACCGATGGCGAGCACGAGCAGCGGGATGGTCATGACCGGCGGCGATTTATGGGCATGCTCGAAGGCATGCTTGTCCCACGGTTTGCCGAAGAATGCCATGAACACCAGCCGCCAGGAATAGAAGGAGGTGAGGAAGGCAGCGATGATCAAGGCCCAGAAAGCATACTCGGCGCCGGGAGCGTGCGAGGCGTGCGCCACCTCGATGATGGCGTCCTTGGAGAAGTAGCCCGCGGTGTAAGGGAAGCCGGTCAGCGCGAGGGTGCCCGCGAGCATCATCATGAAGGTGAACGGTATCGCCGAGCGCAATCCGCCCATTTTCCGCAGGTCCTGTTCGCCGTGCAGGGCGTGGATGACGGAGCCTGCCCCCAGGAACAGCAGCGCCTTGAAGAAGGCGTGCGTGAAAAGGTGGAAGATGCCGGCGCTATAGGCGCGCAAGCCCAGTGCCGCGAACATGTAGCCGAGCTGCGAGCAAGTCGAATAGGCGATCACGCGCTTGATGTCGTTTTGCGCAACGCCAATGGTGGCCGCGAAGAACGCGGTGGTGGCACCAACGAGCGTTACGACCCAGAGCGCGAAGGGCGAAAGCTCGAACAGCGGCGAAAGCCGGGCCACCATGAACACGCCCGCCGTCACCATCGTAGCGGCGTGGATAAGTGCGGAGACCGGCGTCGGGCCTTCCATCGCGTCGGGTAGCCAGGTGTGGAGCAGGAACTGCGCCGATTTGCCCATCGCGCCCATGAAGAGCAGCAGGCAAATCACAGTCAGCGCGTCCTCCTGATAGCCGAACACGGTCAGCGTCAGGTTTTGCTTCTCGCGGGCCGCCGCGAAGACGGTATCGAAGTTGACGTCGTGGAAAACGTAGAAAACGGCGAAGATGCCCAGCGCGAAGCCGAAATCGCCGACGCGGTTGACGACGAACGCCTTGATCGCGGCCGAATTCGCCGCTGGCCGGTGATACCAGAAGCCGATGAGCAGGTAGGAGGCGAGGCCGACGCCTTCCCAGCCGAAGAACATCTGGACGAAGTTGTCGGCGGTCACGAGCGAGAGCATCGCGAACGTGAACAGCGACAGCTCGGCGAAAAAGAGCGGCTGCCGGTCGTCGTCGTGCATATAGCCGATTGAGTAGAAGTGCACGAGCGCCGAGACCGTGTTCACTACAACGAGCATCACGGCGGTAAGCGTATCGATGCGCAGCGCCCACGACGTCTGCAAATCGCCAACGCCGATCCAAGGCATAAGCGTTATGCGTGCGTCCTCGCCTTGAATGCCAACTTGATAGAAGGCGTACCAGGAGAGCACCGCGCTGGCGAGGACGAGCAGGCTTGTCAAAATGCCCGAGGCCTTATCGCCCAAGATACGGCCGAAGAAACCCGCAATGAAAGCCCCGGCCAAGGGCATCAAGACAATCGCTGGATACATCGTGCCTCAGCCCCTCATTGAGTTGATGTCGTCGACGGCGATTGAGCCGCGGTTCCGGAAATAGATCACGACAATGGCAAGCCCGATGGCTGCCTCGGCCGCGGCCACCGTCAGAACGATGAGCGCGTAAATCTGGCCCGTGATGTCGTTCAGATAGGCCGACATTGACACGAGGTTGATGTTCACCGCGAGCAGCATCAGCTCGATGGACATCAAAATGATGATGACGTTTTTGCGGTTCAGGAAAATTCCGAAAACGCCAACCGTGAACAGGATGGCCGCCACTGTCAGATATTGCTGCAGGGCGATGCCCGTCGCGGCCTCGATGGGAGAAAGAGAATTCAGCATGGCGGTCAGGAAATCCCCTTCCCAGTTTCCACATGGACCACTTCGATCGCGTCCTCGCGCCGGCGGCCAACTTGCATCGCCACATTTTGGCGCTTGGCGGTGCGCTTGTGGCGAAGCGTGAGCACGATGGCCCCGATCATCGCGACCAGGAGAACCGCGCCCGAAAGCTCGAAGTAATAGACATATTTTGTGTACAGGACTGCGCCGATGGCCGCCGCGTTCGAGACCTGCTGCGCCGGGAGCGGCTGGATGGCGCTGGGGGCCACGGTGAAGGTGGTCATGACAGCGATCAGCTCGGCGAGCAGGATTGCGCCGATCAAAAGCCCAAGCGGCAGATAGCGGGTGCTTCCCTTGCGCAGCTCGGAGAAGTCGACGTCGAGCATCATCACGACGAATAGGAAGAGCACGGCGACCGCGCCGACATAGACGATGACCAGGATCATGGCCAGGAACTCAGCGCCCAGCAGCACGAAAAGGCCGGCGGCGTTGAAGAAGGCCAGGATCAGGAAAAGCACGGAGTGCACGGGGCTTCGCGCGGTGATGACCATGAGGCCCGAAACCACCAGCACAACGGAAAAGAGGTAGAAGAAAAACCCTGCGATGGTCATGCGCGGCCGATCCCGAATTAAGCGGCGTGAGCCGTTGAAGAACGAATTGAACCTTTGAGACCGCTGCCCTCTGGCGGGATTGGGCAGCAAGCGCTCGCAGAACCCGCCGCAAGGCAGCCAAGAGGATAGCTTACGGAAGGCGCACCGGCTTTTCGGCTTAAGGGTTAGCGGTAGGACGCGTTCAATTCAAGGCTTTTGTAGCCTTTTGCCGCATCCGCTTCAACAGAGCGTTAGTGGTCGCCGAAGGTTGCGCCATGGGCATGGGCCGTTACCCCTCACCCTGTCCCTCTCCCCATGGGAGAGGGGACGACTTCTCAACGGCTGCGAGCGAACTCCCTCTCCCATTGGGAGAGGGCTGGGGTGAGGGGTAATGCGCGTTGTACTGATCGCCAACCCCGCGTACTCGCGATGCCGCAGAACGCCTCAGCGGTAGCGCGCGTCGAGTTCGAGATTCCGGGCCAGCACGCGCTCCCAGCGGTCGCCGTTCGACAGGAGCTTTTCTTTGTCGTAGAGCAATTCCTCGCGCGTTTCGGTCGCGAACTCGAAATTCGGCCCCTCGACGATGGCATCCACCGGGCAAGCCTCCTGGCAATAGCCGCAATAGATGCACTTCACCATGTCGATGTCGTAGCGCGTCGTGCGGCGGGTGCCGTCGTTGCGGCGCGGGCCGGCCTCGATGGTGATCGCCTGCGCCGGGCAGATAGCCTCGCAAAGCTTGCAGGCGATGCAGCGCTCCATGCCGTTGGGATAGCGGCGCAAGGCGTGCTCGCCCCGGAAGCGCGGGCTGAGCGGGTTCTTCTCGTAGGGGTAGTTGATCGTCGCTTTCGGCCTGAAGAAATACTTCATGGCAAGCCAGAACGCCGCCACGAATTCCGCCAAGACCGCGTATCTGAGGGACTGTGCGAAGCCCATGCAAACGCTCCTGTGACAGGCGCTAATGCGCCAAGCTCCCGAATGACGGGACAACGAACTGCAAAAACGCGGCAACCCCGACGACCGCGGCAAGCGAGGTTGGCAGCAGCACCTTCCAGCCCAGCCGCATCAGCTGGTCGTAGCGGTAGCGGGGCACGATTGTCTTCACCATCGCGAACATGAAGAAGACGGCGCAAACCTTGATCGTGAACCAAATAACTCCTGGCACCCAGGTGAACGGCACCACATCGACCGGAGGCAGCCAGCCGCCAAGGAAGAGAATAGTGGTCATGGCGCACATCAGCACGATGGAGACATACTCACCCAGCATGAACAGTAGATAGGGTGTCGACGAGTATTCCACCATGAAGCCCGCCACGAGCTCCGACTCTGCTTCAGGCAGATCGAAAGGCGGCCGGTTCGTCTCGGCGAGCGCCGAGATGAAGAAGACGATGAGCATCGGAAACAGCGGCAGCCAGTACCAGTTCAGCACCGAGAGCCACGGTATGCCGAGCATCGTGGCAAGGCCATGCGTGTGCTGGGCATTGACGATGTCGTTGAGGTTCAGCGAGCCCGCGCAGAGCAGCACCGTGACGATGACGAAGCCGATGGAAACCTCGTAGGAGACCATCTGCGCGGCGGAGCGAAGCGAGCCCAGGAACGGATATTTCGAGTTGGAGGCCCATCCGCCCATGATGATGCCGTAAACGCCGAGCGAGGAGATGGCGAATATGTAAAGGATGCCCACGTTCAAGTTGGCGACGGCCCAGCCATCCGCCACGGGGATCACCGCCCAGGCCGCGAGCGCCAGCACGGTGGTCGCGAGCGGCGCGAGCAGGAAAACGACCTTATCCGCGCCCGCCGGGATGACCGGCTCCTTAAGCACGAACTTGAGGAAGTCGGCGAAGGATTGCAGGAGGCCATAAGCGCCGACGACGTTCGGGCCGCGCCGCAGCATGACCGCCGCCCAGATCTTCCGGTCCGCGAGCAGCAGGAAGGCGATAATCAGGAGCAGCGCGACAAGCAGCAAGAGGCTCTTGCCCAGGATGATGGCGACGGGAAAACCGTAGTCCCACCAGAGTGCGATCCAATCGATATTAGCCATGCGTGCCCGTCGCCCCAAGTTCAGTTACGTGGCTCACGGCCGAAAGCTCGGCCATCACAGAAGACGCCCGCGCTATCGGGTTTGTCTGATAGAAGTCCTCGACCAGCGGCGCCAGCGGCTCATCGAGCAGCGGGGCCAGACGGTCCTTGGCGGCGGCTGGCAGCGTCAAGCCCTCCGCCTTTACCTGATCGATGGCCGCGAGATGCGGATGCGCCTTGTACATGGCTTGGCGTAGTTCGCGGAGTGTGTCGAAGGGAAGCTTCGCGCCCAGGTGCTCCGAAAGGGCGCGGACGATTGTCCAATCCTCGCGGGCGTCGCCGGGCGGGAACACGGCGCGCTCGCCAAGCTGCACGCGGCCTTCCATGTTTACATAGGTTCCGTTCTTCTCGGTGTAGGCCGCGCCCGGCAGGACAATATCCGCCATGCGCGCGCCCCGGTCGCCATGCGAGCCCTGATAGATCACGAAGGCGCCGCCAGTCCCGCTCACGTCGAACTCGTCGGCGCCGAGCAGGTAGAGTACCTGGATATCGCCGCTGTCGAGCATGCCGTGGATGTCGTGGCCGCCCTCACCCGGCACAAAGCCGATATCGAGGCCGCCCACTTGCGCAGCACTCGCATGGAGAACGTTAAGCGGATTCCAGGCCGTGGCATCCTTGCCTTCCATCGCCGCCGCGGCAAGCTGCGCGGCCTTGAACAGCACGGCTTCACCGGCGGCATGGTTGAGCGCCGCCTGGCCCACGATAATCAACGGATGCGACGCCGCTTGCAGTGCGGCCAGAACGCCGCTGCGGCCTTCAAGCGCATCGTCGAGCAACTTGAGCGAATTGCCGAGCCACTCGTGAGGATAGTTCAAATCGGCTTGCGGCCCGATCAACGCGACCCTGGCCCGGTTCTGCAGCCAAGCCTTGCGGATGCGCGCGTTCAAAACCGCCGCCTCCGCCCGCGGATTTGTGCCGATCAGGATGATGACGTCCGCCTTGTCCACGCCGGCGATGGTTGAGTTGAAAAGATAGCTCGAACGGCCATGCCGGGGGTGCAGCTTCGCGCCAAGCTGGCGGCAATCGCGATGCGGCGAGCCAAGCTGGTCGAGCAGCATCTTGAGCGCGAACATCTCTTCCGCCGCGCAAAGGTCGCCGGCAATGGCGCCGATCCTCTTGCCGCCCGCCTTGGCCACCCGCGCGGCGATCTCGTTGAAGGCGTCGTACCAGGACACCTCTTCAAGCTTGCCGTCCTTGCGCATGTAGGGGCGGTCGAGCCGTTTGCGCTTCAGCCCGTCCACGGCGGCGCGCGTCTTGTCCGATATCCATTCCTCGTTAACGCCGTCGTGGTTCCGGGGCAGGATGCGCAGAACCTCACGGCCGCGGCTGTCGATGCGGATGTTCGAACCGAGCCCGTCCATGACGTCGATGGATTCGGTCTTGCGCAGCTCCCAAGGCCGGGCGGTGAACGAGTAGGGCTTCGAGGTCAGCGCGCCGACCGGGCAAAGATCGACCACGTTGCCCGAAAGCTCGGACTGCATGCCCTGCTCAAGGTAAGTCGTGATCTCCATGTCCTCGCCGCGCCCGATGGCGCCAAGCTCGGCAACGCCCGCGATCTCGGTCATGAAGCGAACGCAGCGCGTGCATTGAATGCAGCGCGTCATGAACGTCTTGATCAGCGGCCCAAGATATTTCTCTTCCACCGCGCGCTTGGCTTCGTGGTAGCGGCTGCCGTCCTGGCCATAATAGAGGGCCTGGTCTTGCAGATCGCACTCGCCGCCCTGATCGCAGATGGGGCAGTCGAGCGGATGATTGGCCAGCAGGAATTCCATCACGCCTTCGCGCGCCTTTTTGACGAGCGGCGAGTTGGTGCGGATCGCGGGCGGCGTGCCGTCGCGGTTCGGGCGCAGATCGTTCACGCCGGTGGCGCAGGAGGCCATCGGTTTCGGCATGCCCACGACCTCGACAAGGCACATGCGGCAATTGCCGGCCACCGACAGGCGCTCGTGATAGCAGAAGCGCGGGATTTCAAACCCCGCAAGCTCGCAAGCCTGCAACAGCGTGATGCCGTCCTCGACCTCGATTTCCCGGCCGTTAATGTTCAGCTTTGGCATTATTCAACCTTGAATGAGCGCCGCCTGCGTAGGTTCTTATGTCACTAAGGTGCGCCGCCGGGCAACGGTTAACTGTGGTGGATCTAACAGGATATGGCGGCGGGAGGGATTTTTCCGCACGAAGGAAGACGCAAGCCCCGCATATGTCAAGCAAACATTGCGGGGCTGCCCGAAGCCAGGCTAGGGCTGCCGCCCCGGCGCTTCCATCGAATGTCCGGGCAAGCCGCCGATGGTGTCCTCGGCCCCGCCGCCGTCTCCCCTTGGGCTCGAAGCCGGAGGCACGGCCGCCGGAGCCGAGGCCGCCGCAGCGGGCGCGCTCCTCTGGAACCCGCGCGACTTCATTTCCGGCTTTTTCGGAGGGGTTGGCGTCGCTTGCTGCTGGGTGCCCGCCGCTTGCTCGTCCGCGAGACAGGGAGGCGATGCCAAAGACATAATGAAGATGGCGGGAACAACAATGAAGGCGATGGCTCTAAGCACTTTGGACCTCCCTCGATAACGATGACAGTTCATTTCCGCCACGTTTGAATTTGCTGCCCCGCCCAGATGCCGGCACCCCAGGACAGGATGGCGAGCGCAGTCGGAAACGGCATGCGCGCCACGAAAAACGGTACGCTCAAGCCGATGATGAGTAAAGAGCCCGCGAGCCCAAGAAGGAAGTCCGCGCGCATCTCATGAAGGGGCCAGCCGGCGGCCGCACCCAACAGCCCGAAGCAGAGAACCAGAAAGAACTGCTGCCCGGTGCTCCAGTTGTAAAAGAAGCGGTTGTCGAGGATCTGTGCGAGCGCCTGCGCGTGAACGGACACGCCGGGGAAGAATGTGGCTTTCTCCTTGCCGACGGTAAACGGCAGGGTGTGTTGATCCTGCCCCGCGAAGTCCGGCCCGATCAGAACGATCTTGCCCTTCAAATCCGGGGCTTTCGCGCCCGGCTGCGGAGACAGAATTTCGTGCGCCGCGTAACGGGAAAAGGGCTGGCCGCCTTCGGGTTCGAGCAGCCAGTCGACGCGTTGCTGGCCCTCGGGAATCGCGTGTGAGCCATACGCGGCCACAACTTCGGGGAGCCCGGCCAGCACACTTGAGAGCGAAGGATAGCTGAAGTCTGGATCGTCGTGATACACCGCACGGACCGCGCGGTCGCCGAGCGAGAAGATTTCCTTCGAACGCTTCAGTCCGATATGGCCGGCTGGGCGGCCGGTCTTCTGGATGAAGTCCTGCAGGAATTTTCGCTGAGCATCGGTTTGCACATAGCTGTCGTTGACGGCCGCGAGAACTACGGGGGCCTTCGAATTGCGGATGGCGCGTAGGAGCGCCTCGTCCTTGTCCGGCTTGGTCGGAGTCTTGAAATAAAAATCGACACCGATTGCGAGCGCGCCGGCGTTGGATACAGCGGTTATCAGCTTGCCCATCCACGCCCGGTCGGCTGGCGGCACCGACGGCAGGCCGGCCTTTTCAAGGCTCTCCGGATCGACCATGACGAGTGCCACGGCTTTGTACGGCTGGTCGAGCCGTGGCGAGAAATAATGGATGAGCCAATCCTCGGTCCAGTGTTCGGACCCTTCCGGCAGGTAGTTGTTGCGGCCGAGATAGTTAATGACAAGCGCCTGTACGGCGACAAGCACCACAATCGCCGCAATCGTCCCCAGCGTGGATTTCCGGCTCCCCCTCATAGCGCGCTTTTAACTTATAAGCCGGAAAGCGCAAGTGATAGCTTCGGCTCCGCGGTGGGAGCCTAGCCATAGGGCATCACCCCTCACCCCAGCCCTCTCCCCGTGGGAGAGGGAGTCCCGCCGCAGCCGTTGAGAAGGCGTCCCCTCTCCCATTGGGAGAGGGACAGGGTGAGGGGTAATGCGCTTCGTACTGATCGCCCCCCGCACCCAATCACGCGGGCGCGGGGTTGGGCGTTGCGCCACCTGAGCCAAGAAGCGGATTCGTCCGCCAGGCATAATCCTCTTTCAGCCGGCTGCAGAGATCGAGATACATTGCTATTACCGGCTCTTCCGAAAAATGAGCCTGGAAATAAGTCTTTCCGGCTTCCGCCAGGCGGCTGGCCAGGTCCCTGTTGGCAATCAGCGAGTTCAGGGCCGAGGCGAGGGCGGCCGGGTCTTCCTTCGCGACCAGCAGGCCCGTCCGGCCGCCGGCAATAAGGCAATCGGTATCGATAGAGCGCGACGAGATCACCGGAACGCTGTTGGAAAAGGCTTCCAGCAAATAGCCCGCGCCTTCGCTGCGGGCGGTGCGGACAAAAAAATCGGCTGTCTTCAGCAGGGCGTGAGCGTCGTCGCGCCAGCCGAGAAAGCGAATGCGCGCGGAGACGCCCATCTGCGCCGCCAGTTCCTTGACCGCATCCTCGTAAGACCCCGCGCCTGCCAGCCAAAGGTAAGCCTGCGGTACTTCGGCCAGCGCGCGGACGGCTATATCCGGTCCCTTTTCGCGCACCATCCGGCCGAGCCACAAAATGAGCGGGGCGTCCTCGGGCGTGTTGAAAGCGGCGCGCCGGGCTGGTGCGGCGCTATTCTCGGGGACGAAATTCGGTATCAGGCTTACGCGGTTGGAAGGCCAGCCCTGCTCTTCAATATGGTAGGCTATGCGGGGCGAACTCGCGATCAGGTGGTCGCACCCCGCGAACGCGCTGAGCTGATAGCATTTGCCAAGCCGCGCAACCTTCACCCAAGCGCCTTGGGGGCAGGCAGCGGCGGCATGGGGCATCCAGTTAATCGCGACCGTGGCGTGCAGCGCGCTCAAGGCGCGCCGGTACTTGGCGCGGGTAAGGATGTCGTATTTTCCGCCGAACCAGGCGGTTTGCACAGGGATGCCCGCCTTCTCAAGCTGCTCCGCGGCCCATGCCTTCCTGCGGGTCAGGAGAGCTTGAGGGATATTCCGGGCATGGAAGGCCTTCGCTAAGCGGGTGAAAAACCGCTCCGCTCCCCCTCGGCCTGAGCTGCCAAGCGCTTGGACGATGCGCATTTGTTGCCGGTTCCAGAAGTCTCTACTAACGCCAATTCTCTGCGATCCAGGGCGTTGGCCGCACATGCTTGTAAAGGGCTTGCCACCAATGCTTGCGAGGCCACCGCCCTTCCATGGCCTCGTCGGGATCGGGTTTCCCCGGAAACGCCACGACCTTTGTGCCCGGAGGCAAGGGAGGGGCGGCAAAAAAGTTCAACGGCCACCGGGGGAGCAGACTGGTCTTGAAACTCAAGCACCACTCGTCCGGCCAGAACTTCATATCGGTGATCACGCGGGAGATGTAAATCTGCTCGTTCCGGTGCTCGGCCATCACCTTTTCGCAGTCGCTCACGGCGCGGTCGTATATGTAAGTGTGCCCGCCTACCGGGAAGCGAAATATCGAGGTGTTGCCGATCCCGGAATTCGGCTGCGTCCAATTCCGCGCCACGCAGTAATGGCCGGGCTCAAAATCGAAAAACTCATCCAGGCTCCCCGTGATAACGGTGTCGAGGTCCAGGAACAGGACGTCGCCGCTCACGCCTTCGAGGTTTTTCTGCCAAAGGCTGAGCTTGCGCCATGGCCGGTTTAGCTTCTCTGCTTCCGGCGGCAAAACGATAGGCGGCAACGGAAAAGTCTCAACTCCCGGGTCCACGCCAGTCGTGTCGTCCGTGTAGCACACCAGGCGGGTTGGCCGCTTGGTATGTCTCTGTATCATGGAATAGAGCCGGTTGACATAGTCCGGCCCATAGCGGGTTCCCCACTTCATGCAAATGACCGTTTGCGTCATCGTACCGTCCTGGCGCCCGAATGCTCGTCGTCACCTAACCCGCTGGCGCTGCTTATAACCACAGCCGTGGAGACTGTCACGAGGTGAACACATCTTGTGCAGTAGCGCGGCCTGCGCTAGAGACGCAAGCGTCTTTTCGGACGGATGGTGTGGAAATTTATGAAGTTTTGGGGTCACTACAGCGCTCTGGGCGCCGCGGTTGCGCTGGCGGCAGCCGCGGCCGATCAGCTTTTCAAGCTCTGGATGATCGGTGTGCTCGATGCCCAGCCTGTGCAAAGAATCGCGCTGACGCCATTTTTCGATTTGGTGATGGCGTGGAATCGCGGCATCTCTTATGGCCTGCTAAAGCAGGACAGCGACGCAGGCCGCTGGGGTCTGGTAGCGGTCTCCGTTCTAGCGGTGCTCGCGTTGGCATATTGGCTCGCGCAGCTTCATAGCCGCTTTCCGGCGTTGAGCCTGGGGCTTATCATCGGCGGCGCGGCTGGAAACGTTATCGACCGGGTCCGGTTTGGAGCCGTCGCGGATTTTTTCTCATTTCATGTAGGTTCGTTCCATTGGTACATCTTCAACTTGGCGGATGTTGCAATTGTTGCAGGCGTAGCCGGGCTGCTTTTCGAACTCGCTGGCTGGCAGTCATAAAAGCGCCGGAAAACAAGCTTAGCAGCGTTAGCTCTACGGGGATCGGGGCCTTCACTATGTCTGCATGGCGCAAATCTTATTCAGGGTTGGCGGCTGCCATAACGCTTAGCGCGGTGGCTGCCGGCTGCGGAAGCGTGGGCGATATGGGATTTGGCGGCGCGAAGACGGCGGTGCTGGGTGCCAAGGCCACCTCCAATTCGCCCGATATACCCGATCGGCCCAAGCTGGCAATGCCTGCGCCGAATGCGCCGCTACCCGTGCCTGGGCAGGCCGCGCCAGCACGTCCGCAATGGACGGCCACAACGCAGCAGCCGAACCAGCAGGCCGCGGCTACACCTCCGAAGCAGGAAGAGTCCGGCAGCTGGTACTCCGGCATCACGGGCGTCTTTGGCTCGAAGACGCAGTAACGCACCGCAGTCATGCTGCGCTACCGGTGCTTGCCCGCAACCGGGGCGGGAACTGCTGTGTTTGCTTTTCTGCGGGGCCCGACTGCAACACCGAGGCTCGCGCGGTTAAACTGCCGCTCCCGCCGTGGCGCCATAACGCAACGTGACCGGGATTCGCGCCGAATAGGTCCCGCGAACCGTACCATGGTTAATGCGAGCGTGGTTAACGGCGGTCCGCATATTTTCCGCCCGCCGCTTTTTTGCGAATCTTTTGCCGTTTTTGGCCAGATTCCACGATTCCAAAATCCGTTTAAATATACGCGCAAGTTTCATATTAACCGTAAATCGGCGCATCTGACCCTGCCCCGTGGCTCTCGCGCCAGCTCATTTATCCTTTAGAATCAATGCGACGGCACCCCGCTTAAGCCTTTCGCAAGGAGCTTTGCCTATAATGGCGCCTTAAAGGAAAGGGCTGAATTCGAGCATTTCCGGAAAGGCCATGGAAGAAACGAGCTTAACAAGGATCTAACGCGGGCATCCTGGCGCCACCGGAATAGCCGCCATGCATCGTTTGGCCCCTTGTCTCCGCTGGCCGTTTCCGGCTTACTATCGCCTCCGTACAGCGTAAGGGACTGCATGCGACCGGCCTCGCTCAATTTCAAGGAAAACGCCACGCGGGCGCTGGCCGACCCGCAGCTGCAGCGCGCGCTAGGCAATGTGAAGTCCGGCTTCATGGTCAAGCGGGCGCAGGCCCGCGCTGGCCTGCCCGAGTTCGACGAGTTGCGCAACGAAGCGGCGGACATCAAGAACCATGTGCTGACCCATCTCGACATTTATCTCGAAGAGTATGAGCGGCAGGTCGTCGAACTCGGGCGGCTATGTCCATTGGGCGAGCGATGCGGCCGAGGCGCGCAAGATCGTCATAAGGCTGTGCCGCGAGGCGGGCGCGAAAACCGTCACCAAGGGCAAGTCCATGGTGTCGGAGGAGATCGGGCTGAATGCCGCGCTGGAGGAGGCAGGCATCGAGCCGGTCGAGACCGACCTTGGCGAGTATATCATTCAGCTTAGGCACGAGACGCCGAGCCATATCGTGGCGCCGGCCCTCCACCTCAACCGCGAGCAAATCGAGGGGGACTTCCGGGCGGCCCATAAGAGCCTGCCGCCGGACCGCGATCTCACCCAGATCCCCGAGCTTGTCGGCGAAGCGCGAACCATGCTGCGGCAGAAGTTCCTCGCCGCGGATGTTGGCATCACCGGCGCGAATTTCCTGATCGCGGAGACGGGCAGCTCCGTGATCGTCACCAATGAAGGCAACGGCGACCTCACCCAGCTTCTGCCGCGCACGCATATCGTGATCGCCAGCATCGAGAAGGTGGTGCCCACGCTCGAAGACGCGTCCACGCTCTTGCGGCTGCTCGCGCGCTCCGCAACCGGCCAGGAGATCACGACCTACACCACCTTCTCCACCGGCCCGCGCCGCGAAGGCGATCCGGACGGCCCCGGCGCCTATCATGTGGTGCTGCTCGACAACGGCCGCTCGGAGATGCTTGGCACCGTGTTCCGCGACATGCTCCGCTGCATCCGATGCGGCGCCTGCATCAACCACTGCCCGGTCTACGCCGCGATTGGCGGGCATGCCTACGCTTCAGTCTATCCCGGTCCCATGGGCGCGGTGCTGACGCCGCAGCTGATCGGCATTCACGCGGGCGCGCATCTGCCGAATGCTTCGAGCTTCTGCGGCCGATGCCAGTCCGTCTGCCCGATGAACATTCCGCTGCCCAAGCTGATGCGGCACTGGCGCGAGCGCGATTACCGGGCGAAACCGGCGTTGTCCGTTTCGAAACTCGCTCTGCGTTCCTGGGCCTTCGCCGCCAAACGGCCGGGGCTTTACCGGCTTGTGGCTGGCATCGGCACACGGCTGCTTTCGCTGCTGGCGGGGCGGCAGCGCTCCTTCCGCTATCTCCTGCTCGCGGGCGCCTGGACCAAACACCGCGACTTGGCCGCCCCCGCCCCGCGCAGCTTCCAGTCGCTTTGGCAGCAGCGGGAGCGGAAGAAGGACCGGGAGAGGTTGCGCTATGGCTGACCGTTTCCGGAAAAGTGCCCGGCATGAGGTGATGTGGCGGGTGCGCCACGGGCTTGGGGTGCGCGGCGATGAGCCGGGACGGCGAGGGCTGGTGCAATCGCGGTTGCGAAATCCGCAACCAAACCTCATTCCCGAGCGCGCCCGGCGGCCAAGGGGCGAACTCATCAAGCTTTTTCAAACAATGCTGGAGAAGTCGGGGGCAAAGGTAAGCCGCGTGCGCGTGCTTAAGGGGCTTCCGGAGGCGATTGCCGCGCAGTTGCGCGAGAACAACCTGCCGCCGCGCGTGCGGCTTGGCACGGACCCGATTTTCGAAGCGTTGCGGGCGGAGCCAAGCGCCTTGGAGGTATTGGCGGGGCCTGCGGACCCAAACGACCCGGTTGGCTTAAGCCACGCTTTCGCCGGGGCCGCCGAAACAGGCACGCTCTTTCTCGTTTCCGGCGCGGAAAATCCCTCGACGCTGAACTTTTTGCCCGAGACCCACCAAATCGTGATTCTTGCCAGCGATATTGCCGGTTCCTACGAGGAAGGCTGGGCCAAGCTGCGCTCCATGTATGGAAGCGGCAATATGCCGCGCACGGTCAATCTCATCAGTGGCCCCTCCCGCACCGCCGATATCGAGCAGACCATCGTCCTGGGAGCGCACGGCCCAAGGAATCTGCTTGTGCTAATCGCCGGTTCCTAACACGATAATTTTTGTGTGTAACCGTGGAACAAACTCTGACTTGCCACAGAATGGTCACATTAAGGCGTGATTGTGGCAGCTGGAGGCGAAGTTTATAACCTCCGGAGAAGGGTCACGGTAACCCCGCGCCGGACCTTTCTCCAATTATATCGCTTCAAGAGCGCGGTTCAGCGCCAAGCCAAACGCTTTGCATTGGCAGGGGCTACGCGGCCAATATCCTCTTCACCTTTCGAATATTGAAAGCTCAGCGGTAGCGCTGCGTCGTAACCCAGCACGCGGTCGACAGCACCGGACAAGCCGCTTAATGGCAACCGCATCCAAATCAGAAGCAGGTGGTCCCGGCCGGCAACTGGCCCCCGGACGGCGCCCTGCATCGGAGTTCCCTCGACAATAACCTTCCGGTAGACCGAGCGCCAATACTCGCGCTTGTGCTGTAATCCGCTGTCGAAAACCCCGCGCCCGGTAATCTCGGTTCCATAAATCTCGCGCACGCGGGTCCCGGCAAGCCGGTATCGAAGGGCCTCCAGCTGCTCGCCCGCGTCGAGCAAGCTTAAGCCTGGCAGCAGATGGGGAATATCGACCGGGTCGATATCGTAACGCGACGGGATTTTCCGCGATTGCGCGCAGGCACGCCAATAGCCATGCAAATCCCGCTGCTCGCGCAATATAATTTGTGCGCGGAAAGCGAGTTCCGATGGCATTTTCCCCCTCCGATTGTGCGCCCGCCGATCCGCATTCGGCAGTGCTGAACTATCGGTGATTTGCGCCATGGAACGCAAGCTATTCGAGCGCGTGCGAATATAAAAAGTTACACGGCGGATGAGCGCCGGGCAAGGTCCGCCAGGTAAGCTCCAAAAGAAGCTCGTCAACTCCCGCTCAAGTAGCAGAAACATTATCGGCCATCGAAACATTTCGGCCAACGAAGCCTATTCATTCGACGGCTGACCTTTAGCTGGACGGGCTACCATGCAGCTGTTCCAGCCAAGCGCGAACATTATTGCTCGCGTTTTATACCCGGGAAGCACCCCGGCCCAGCTACACCCAGCTTACCGGCTTGCGAATTCTGGTGCCTGGAATGGGGTCCGGAAATTGCGCATGGTGCAGATCGCTTGGCCGGATGTGGCGAACGAAACTGACGACGGCCTTGAGACTGGCGGCCGGTTTGGGAACAGGAGCGATAAGCCCGACCGGCAGTCCAAGCTCCTGGGTTACGATGCGAATTGGCTCGACGAGATCGGTGTCGTTCGAAAGCACGGCGGCGGCATCGTAGCTGCCTTGGAAAGCGTCGCGCACGAGATGGCAGCCGAGGTTGACATCGCTGCCTTTCTCCTCGGTCTTCCACACCTTGATCACGTCCGGGAAAGGCGGCGTGAACGGCACCGGCGGCTTGGTCTTGGGCGGGTGAACGATCCCGGCCCACTTTTCAGTGCTTAGAAAGTTGCCGTAGTGGATCGCGATTTCGGGGACACTCTGAAGCGCGCCGAGATACGCCTTCTGACGGCGCGGAGCATCCGGGTCCAGGCGGCCGGAGACGTGAGCAGTATAATAGTTGACGCGTGAGACTTGGTTCTGCGCCGGCAGTACCGCGGCGCTGAGCGCCTTAACGTTCAACCATTTGAGCGCTGGCCGGTCTTTGAGCAGGCGGAAATAAAGGTTGAAGCCGTCGATATAAATAAAGGTTCGCATGGCGCAAAACAGGCTCAAAAAAGCAAAGGCCGTCAAGGATTGCTCCTGTCCGGCCTTTGGGCCTGCGGCACGCCGCAGGTGGGTAAGTTCTCAATATAGCATTGTTGCCCTTAAAGACAAGTGAAACTGTTCCGGGCTGCCGGTAGCACATGATATGTCCGGTTTAGAAACATCTTGGCGGCGTTGCAAGCCTCAGATAAGGCGGCGCAGCTAGGCTCGCGCGCGTGTGAGTTTTGAGTTCTGGAGGATCGTTCCATGTCCACTTCGGGAGTCTCGGGTAACCTGGTAGGCTTCCATTCTCAACGCCCTCAGGGGACCCAGGCTCGGGAGAGCGCTGCGAATACCGCCAACATCGGTCAAGTGCAGCAGGCTCTGAGCGCCCTTCAGTCAACGGCGCCTGCAGTCCAGTCCTCCGGCGCATCGGACACCCCCGCCCATTGCAGAGGCTCGGGAGGCGCCCCTAAGCCAACGGTGCCTCCAGCCCAGCCCGCCAACCCATCGGGCACCGGCGCCCCTGAGCAGGTCAGCGGCCAGGGAGGGGGCGCGCAGATCAAGACCGCCCCTTCCGCCTTGCCAGGCACCGTTCAGTCCGGCAACGTCTCGGCCGCACAGAAGGCGCCCGCCTCGCCGCAAAGCAATTTTGGCGGTTCTGGCCAATCCTCTCAATCGCAATTTGAAACCTATCTAAATTGGGCTCTGCAGGCCGGTCAGCCTGTGAACAACTCGGCTGCCACATACGCCGCGTCCGCCGGTACGGCCCAATTCTATCAATCGCAATTTGCAGCCGATCTAAATTGGCTGCTGCAGGCCGGTCAAACTGTGGGTGGTGTGGGCCAAACCTGGGAAATGTACTTTCACTACCATCACCCCTCTCAATCGCAATTCGCAACCGATCTAGATTCGCTGCTGCAGGCCGTGCAATCCGGGGCCGCCCCGGCTGCCACACAGACCGCGGCCGCCGTACAAAAGGATCTCCAGAGCGAGGGGAGCGGAACATGCACCCAAGGCGTTCAAACTGTGGGTAGTGCGGGCCAAATCTGGGAAATGAACCTTCACCGCCATAACCCCTCTCAATCGCAATTTGCAACCGATCTAGATTCGCTGCTGCAGGCCGTGCAATCCGGGGACGCTCCGGCTGCCACACAAACCGCGACCGCCGTACAAAAGGATCTCCAGAATGGGGAAAGCGGAGCATACACCCAAGGCGTTCAAACTGCGGGTAGCGCGGGCCAATCCTCTCAATCGCAATTCGCAACCTATCTAAATTGGCTGCTGCAGACCGTTCAAACCGTGGGAAGCGCGGACCAAACCTGGGAAATGTACCTTCGCCGCCATCACCATCATTACGGCGCAAGCTACTGCACCGGAAGCACAAGCAGCTCCAATCCAACCGTGCAAACGGGCAGTGGACAAAATTCTGCAACTGCCAACCTGCATCTTCAAATCGTGAGCCTGTCGCTTTCGGGGCGCGTTTAGCGGCTCGTCTTGCCGCCATGGAGGTAATCGGCGGGGAGGCCCATGCGCAGGCAGGACTGCACCGCAGGGCTCGATTGCAGCACGATCCGGTCCGCCGCCGCGCCCGCTCGCTTGACCATGACCTCCTGCCAGCTGCGCAGGCAGAAGGCGTCCGGTAATGTAAGGATTCTCCGCGTCCAGGCAGGTGTCAGGCTGACCGCCGCCGCCACGAAAAGCGGCTGCGCCAGCCGGAGCGGCATCGGAAGCACGGGCGCCTTGCGCACAATGTCGAGAAATTCGAATAGAACCGGCGACGGCTCCAGCCTGCCGCGCATGTTCTCAAAGAGGGCGGAAACTTCCGCCTCGGAGGCGGGCGCGCCCGTGGCGCCGTAGAGTGCAGCGCTGGGCTGGCCTTCATTATAATAGCGGTTGCGATCCGCCGCGCTCAAGGGGGCCGCATACGCGTGGTATGCCCCGGCAAACCCGAAAGCCGCGGTTGCTTGCACCCAGTTCAATAGCTCCGGATCGTTCGCGTGGTAGGGCTCGCCCGCGGGCGTGGTTCCGCGCACGCGCTCATGCAGCCGCCGCACCTCAGCGATCATCGCCTCCGCGGTGCTCCTCGGGCCGTACACCGTGACCATGGCGGCGAGGCCGGTGCGCCTTATGCGGCGCGCTGGATCGGTGCGGAATCCCGTATATTCCCAAACCCCGGTGCGCACGCGCGGCTCGGCCAGTTCCAAAATCACGGCGGCAACCCCGCCGATGAACAGCGAAACCGGGTTCTTGAAGATGCGCCAGGAAACCGAGGCAGGGTCCGCCAAGGCAGCCTCGCCAAGCGGCCGGCCGAAATCGACGGCCTGCCCGCGGTCCGGCACGAGCAGCGCGCTGGACGCCCTGTCGAGCCAGCTCACGACCGCCCTCGGAAGCGGGAAGGATTTTGGGGCTGCGGTCATAGACATTTCGGCCTCCAAGAAGGGCTATAAATCTTAGGTCACGGCGAAGTCTGTGAGTCAATTTTATACATCCGCACCGTAAGCCCTTGTGGATTGCAGCCCGATGTGCAATCTCAGGGGCCGGGCTGGGTGGACAACACCCGCGGCAGCGGCCGCGCGCTGCTCTTAAGCAAGATCGCCGCGAAGCGGCTAACGAGAATCCGGTTTCAAAATGCAAGTTACAGAAACTGTTTCAGACGGGCTGAAACGTGAATTGAAAGTAGTTGTCCCTGCTGGGGATTTGAAATCCCGCGCCGAGACGAAACTGGCCGACCTCCAGCATAAGGTGCGGCTGAACGGCTTCAGGCCGGGCAAGGTTCCGCTTGCGCATGTACGCCAGCTCTACGGACGCTCGGTCATGGCCGAGGTCGTCGAGCAGGCGGTGGGCGAGACCAGCGCCAAAGCCATTGCCGACCGCAAGGAGCGGCCCGCCCTGCAGCCTGACATCAAGCTACCCGAGGATCAGGCGACCGTGGAGCGCATCATAGAGGGCGCCTCCGACCTCGAATACACCATGTCGTTCGAGATTCTGCCTAAGTTCGAGCTTGCCGACCTGAAGTCGATCTCGATTGAGAAAGAGGTCGCCGAGCCCAGCGAGGAAGATATCCAAAAGCAGGTCGAACTCCTCAGGCAGGGGAACACGGCCTACGAGGCAAAGGACGGCACCGCGGAGAACGGGGACCGGCTGATCATCGATTTCAAGGGCAGCCTTGGCGGCGAGCCTTTCGAAGGCGGGACCGGCGAGGACGCCTATGTGGTTATCGGCTCGAACCGGTTCATACCGGGCTTCGAGGAGCAGCTGATCGGCATGAGTGCGGGCGAAGAGCGCACCATAACAGTGACCTTCCCGGCGGACTATCAGGCCAAGAACCTGGCGGGCAAGGAAGCCGGTTTCGAAATCAAGGTGAAGGAAGTGGCAAGCCCCGCCGGGGCACCGTCCGACGAGGACTTCGCCAAATCGCTCGGCGTGGAGTTTTTCGAGAAGCTCAAAGAGGCGGTCAAAGGCCAGCTTCAAAGGGAGCTCGATGGCGCCACCAAGACCAGGCTCAAGAAGCTGCTTCTCGACGCGCTCGACGAGCGTCACTCTTTCGAGCTTCCTCCGTCCTTGACCGATGCTGAGTTCGAGGGCGTGTGGCGAAATGTCACGCGCCAGCTCGAAAGCTCCAAGAGCAGCTTCGAGGCCGAGGGAACGACCGAGGAAAAAGCCCGCGAGGACTACCGCAAGATTGCCGAGCGGCGCGTGCGGCTGGGCCTGATCCTTTCCGAGATCGGCAACGAGAACCAGATCCGCATTTCCGACGACGAACTGCGCCGCGCCATGTTCGACCGCGCCCGGCAGTTCCCTGGCCAGGAGCGTCAGGTCGTCGAGTTCTACCGGAAAAACCCCAGTGCGCTCAATGAGCTCAGGGCTCCTGTCTACGAGGAGAAGGTCATCACCTTCGCGCTGGAGCTGGTCAAGCTTAGCGAGAAGAAGATAACCCCGGCGGAGCTGATGGAATTGGCGGCTGGCCAGGAGCGCGAGCAAGCGCTTTTCGCCGGAGGCGATGACGGCGATCACGACCATGACCATGACCACGTGCATGGTCCGGATTGCGATCACGATCACTAATTCGTGAAAGAGGGGCCACTTGGTTGCTTCAATAGGCCCCTCACTCTGTCTCTCTCTCCTCCCGAGAGGGTGAGAGGGCGCTCGAACTCTCGCTGAGGATAATTCATGGGTCCCTTCTCCACTTGGGGAGAAGGGCACGATGAGGGGGGACTACGATGCAAACCGCAGCGGCCATTTAAGCTAGTTGCGCTTGTGCTCAAAGCCTCCCATTTATGGGACGTGCGAAAGCCGCAAGGCAGTCGCGCTCGATATTGTAAGGCAGTTCCAGCCGCTCGCGGCGGTCGCGGGTATTCACGAAAATTCATGACGCCGCGGCTCGTTTACGCCTGGGAGAAACGCATGCGCGATCCAGTAGACTACTACACCAGCCAGCTTGTGCCGATGGTTGTCGAGCAGACGAACCGCGGCGAGCGCGCCTTCGATATCTATTCCCGGCTTTTGAAAGAGCGCATCATCTTCGTGACCGGGGTGGTCGAGGATATGATGTCCTCCGTTGTCATCGCTCAGCTTCTGTTCCTTGAATCGGAGAATCCGAAAAAGGAAATCGCGATGTACATCAATTCGCCCGGCGGCCATGTGACCTCGGGCCTCGCGATGTACGACACGATGCAATTTGTGCGGCCTCCCGTGGCCACGCTTTGTGTTGGCCAAGCCGCGTCGATGGGCTCGCTTCTGCTAGCCGCGGGCGAGCCCGGAATGCGCCGGTCGCTTCCCAACTCGCGCATCATGGTGCATCAGCCTTCGGCCGGCTTTCAGGGCCAGGCGAGCGACATCGAGCGGCACGCAGAGGACATCCTCAAAACCAAACGCCGGCTCAATGAAATTTACGTCAAGCACACAGGCCAGCCCTACGAGATCATTGAACGGACGCTCGATCGCGACCACTTCATGAGCGCGGAGCAGGCAAAGGCGTTCGGCCTGATTGACGAAGTGATAACCAAGCGCGAAGCCGCCGAAGACACGCGAACGGAGCGCTCCTAAAAAAGCCACCGGAAGCGCAGCGACACGCACCGCCATTAACCGCATTGAAAGCCACTCGGGTCCAACCTTTTCCGGTGATCGCGATTCGCCGGGAAGAGGCGTGCGGCTGGAAGCTATGGACAATCGGCTCAGAAGCCGTAATCATAGGGCGGCGTACCAAGGAAGCGAGGCGTGGAGAAGGATGAGCGTGAGCGAGGCAAGCCGGGGAAAGCCAGAATTTGGTCATCGCTCAGGCGCAATCGAAGGCCAGACTCCCCGTATGTGGGTGCTAAGGTAGGTCTATGACGAAAGAAAGCAGGGGTCACGACTCCAAGAATACGCTCTACTGCTCGTTCTGCGGTAAGAGCCAGCATGAAGTCCGCAAGCTTATTGCAGGGCCGACCGTCTTTATTTGCGACGAGTGCGTCGAGCTTTGCATGGACATCATTCGCGAGGAGAACAAGAACTCCTATGTGAAGTCGCGCGATGGTGTGCCGACCCCGCAAGAGATCTGCACTGTTCTTGACGATTATGTGATCGGCCAGGATTACGCCAAGCGCGTGCTGTCCGTCGCGGTCCACAACCACTACAAGCGCATCAACCACTCCGCCAAGAACAACGATGTCGAGCTGGCGAAGTCCAATATCCTGCTGATGGGACCGACGGGGTGCGGCAAAACGTTGCTGGCGCAGACGCTGGCGCGCATCCTCGACGTGCCGTTCACGATGGCCGATGCCACGACGCTCACGGAAGCGGGCTATGTCGGCGAGGACGTCGAGAACATCATCCTCAAGCTGCTCCAGGCGGCCGATTATAATGTCGACCGCGCCCAGCGCGGCATCGTCTATATCGACGAGGTCGACAAGATCAGCCGCAAGTCCGACAATCCGTCGATCACGCGCGACGTGTCGGGCGAAGGCGTGCAGCAGGCGCTGCTCAAGATCATGGAGGGCACCGTTGCGAGCGTGCCTCCGCAGGGCGGCCGCAAGCATCCGCAGCAGGAATTCCTGCAGGTCGATACGACGAACATTCTGTTCATCTGCGGTGGCGCTTTCTCGGGCCTTGAAAAGATCATCGCCCAGCGCGGGCGCTCGACCTCGATCGGCTTCGGCGCCAAGGTCACCGCTGAGGACGACCGCCGCACGGGCGAGATCCTGCGCAGCGTCGAGCCGGAGGACCTGTTGAAATTCGGGCTGATCCCCGAATTCATCGGCCGCCTGCCGGTGCTCGCGACCCTGGAAGACCTCGACGAAGCGGCGCTTGTGACGATACTCACCCAGCCCAAGAACGCGCTCGTGAAGCAATATCAGCGCCTGTTCGAGATGGAAGGCGTGCAACTCACGCTGTCGACCGAAGCGCTCAAGGCCGTGTCCCGGAAAGCGATCGACCGCAAAACCGGCGCACGCGGCCTCCGCTCGATCATGGAATCCATCCTGCTTGACAGCATGTTCGAGCTGCCAAGCCTGAAAGGCGTCGAGGAGGTCGTGATCAGCCCCGAGGTGATCGAAGGCAACGCCAAGCCCTTGCGCATCTATGCCGAGCGCCTAGATGAGTCGAGTGCATCATGAGGCGGTTTGAGCAATCGAACCAAATTTTATGCTCCGGCGTTCCCGGTGGATTCCCTCTCAATGAGAAACCGTGACGGTAACCTTTCCGTAACGCATCGTTTTGAGTTTCCCCGTCTTTGGGGCATGATGCTCCTGGTTGTGGATGAGCCAGGCCAGCAACCTCTGGATAGCCGAAAAAGCAGACCGGCAGTACCAGCGGCCATAACCGCTGCCCGCTTATTAGGAGACTGATATGACGAACCCGTCCGAATATTCCAAAACGTCCGGTCCCAACGAGATCTTTCCGGTACTGCCGCTTCGCGATATCGTCGTTTTTCCTTACATGATCGTGCCTCTGTTCGTCGGCCGCGAGAAATCGATTAACGCGCTTGACGAGGTGATGCGGACCGACCGGCAGATCCTGCTCGCGGCGCAAAAGAACGCTGGCGACGACGATCCGGAGCCGTCCGCGATCTACACGATGGGAACGCTCGCCACCGTCCTGCAGCTCCTGAAGCTGCCCGACGGCACAGTGAAGGTGCTGGTCGAAGGCACGGCTCGTGCAAAGATCAAGCGCTTTACAGCCAAGGAAGATTACTTCGAGGCTGAGGTCGACCGCATTGAGGAGTCTCTCGGCAATCAGGACGAGATCGAGGCTTTCGCACGCTCGGCGGTGAGCCAGTTTGAGAACTACGTCAAGCTCAACAAGAAGATTTCGCCCGAGGTGCTGAGCACGCTCTCTCAGATCGACGACTATTCCAAGCTCGCCGATACGATTGCGTCGCATTTGGCCATCAAGATCGGCGACAAGCAGGAAATCTTGGAGCAGCTCTCGGTTTCCGACCGGCTTGAGCGCGTCTTCACGCTCATGGAGAGCGAGATTTCCGTGCTGCAGGTCGAGCGCAAGATCCGCAGCCGCGTGAAGCGCCAGATGGAGAAGACCCAGCGCGAATATTACCTGAATGAGCAGATGAAGGCCATTCAGAAGGAGCTGGGCGACTCCGACGAGCGCGACGATATCGCCGAGTTCGAGGAGAAGATCGAGAACACCAAGCTCTCAAAAGAGGCCAAGGACAAGGCTGTCGCCGAGCTGAAGAAGCTCAAGCAGATGAGCCCGATGTCGGCCGAGGCAACGGTGGTCCGCAACTACCTCGATTGGGTGCTTTCGATCCCGTGGGGCGTCAAGGGCAAGGTCAAGAAGGACCTCGATGAGGCGCAATCGGTGCTGGACGAGGATCACTATGGCCTCGATAAGGTGAAGGAACGCATCGTCGAGTACCTAGCCGTCCAAAAGCGGACGAACATGCTCAAAGGCCCGATCCTCTGCCTCGTTGGCCCTCCCGGCGTCGGCAAGACCTCGCTCGGCAAGTCCATCGCCAAGGCAACGGGCCGCGAATTCGTGCGCATGTCGCTGGGCGGCGTCCGCGACGAGGCGGAAATCCGCGGCCATCGGCGGACCTATATCGGCTCGATGCCCGGCAAGGTCATTCAGTCGATGCGCAAGGCCAAGAAGTGCAACCCGCTCTTCCTGCTCGACGAGATCGACAAGATGGGCATGGACTTCCGCGGCGACCCGGCTTCGGCGCTGCTTGAGGTGCTGGACCCGGAGCAGAACCACGAGTTCAACGACCATTACCTGGAGGTCGATTACGACCTGTCCAACGTGATGTTCGTCACGACCGCGAACACGCTCGATATTCCACCGGCCCTCAAGGACCGTATGGAGATTATCCGGCTCGCGGGCTACACCGAGGACGAGAAGCTTGAGATCGCCAAGCGGCACCTGATGCGCGGCCAGATGGAAGCCCATGGGCTTCAGCCGGACGAGTGGACGGTTTCGGACGACGCCATTATCGAGATCATCCGCCGTTACAGCCGCGAGGCCGGCGTGCGCGCTCTTGAGCGCGAGATTGCCAAGCTCGCCCGTAAGGCCGTGAAGCAGATCGAAAGTGGCAAGGCGAAGGCCGTGCATGTCACAGGCGAGAACCTGCGCGATTTCCTTGGCGTTGAGAAGTACCGCTACGGCGAAGCCGAGACGGAAGACCAGGTGGGCGTGGTTACGGGCCTTGCCTGGACCGAGGTCGGCGGCGAGCTGCTGACGGTCGAAGGCGTGATGATGCCGGGCCGCGGCCGCATGAACGTCACAGGCAATCTGCGCGACGTGATGAAGGAATCGATCCAGGCCGCGAACGCCTATGTCCGCAGCCGGTGCGTCGCCTTCGGCATTGAGCCGCCAATGTTCGACAAGAAGGATATCCACGTGCACGTGCCGGAGGGCGCGACACCCAAGGATGGGCCGTCGGCTGGCGTCGCCATGGTAACCGCGATCGTCTCCGTGTTGACCGGTATCCCGGTTCGCCGCGACGTCGCCATGACGGGTGAAATCACGCTGCGCGGGCGGGTGCTTCCCATCGGCGGCCTCAAGGAGAAGCTCCTTGCGGCACTGCGCGGCGGCATCAAGCGTGTCATCATCCCGGAGGAGAACGCCAAGGACTTGGCCGAAATTCCGGATAACGTGAAGAACGCGCTTGAGATCATCCCGGTCGCCCGCATGGACGAGGTGCTCACCATCGCGCTCGGCCGCAAACTTGAGCCCATCGAGTGGGACGAGGCAGCAGCCATGGCCGCCGCTCAGATGAAGGACAAGATTGCCGCACCGCTCAGCGCGGACGGTTCGGGCGGAACCGGGCTTCCGCACTAAACGGTTAAGCCCCCTCTCCCCAAGGGGAGAGGGGGCAGGCTGTGACCCTTCCGCAGTGGAGAGACGATTTCGGGCGTCCCTTCTCCCCCCGGCGGAGAAGGACAGGATGAGGGGGCGCCGACATCCTTCGCGAGGCGTGTCCCCCAAGCTTCCGCTGGCTCTGCCCAATTCGAAAACACCTTCCCAATAATAGGGTACACGGCGGGTTCCATTCGGGATAACATGCGCCGGCGCCTGACGCTGCCTCTTCGCGCCAGACCTAAGCCCTAATCACAGGTTTTTCGAAATGAATTCCAAAAGCGATGTAGACTTCACGGAGGCCTCCCGGCCGGAGCCTCTTTTCAGCGCCTGGTTCGATGAAGCGGAGCGCAGTGAGATCAACGATGCCAACGCGATGTCGCTGGCAACCGTCGATGCCTCAGGCCTGCCGAACGTCCGCGTCGTGCTTCTGAAAGGTTTGGACGCGCGCGGCTTCGTGTTCTACGGCAACGCCGAAAGCGCCAAGGGGCAAGAGCTTTTGTCAAACCCGAAGGCCGCGCTTTGTTTCCATTGGAAGTCCTTGCGGCGGCAGGTGCGCATCAGGGGTGTCGCCGAGCAGGTCAGCACCGCGGAAGCCGACGCGTATTACGCCACGCGGCCTCTCGGAAGCCGCATCGGCGCCTGGGCCAGCCAGCAATCGCGTCCGCTTGAAAGCCGCGAAGCGCTGAAGCAGGCCGTCGCCCGGTTCGAAAAGGAGTTCGAGGGCATGAACCCCGCGCGCCCGCGCTACTGGGTGGGGTTCCGTATCATACCCTTGCAAATCGAGTTCTGGGCCGACCGGCCGTTCCGCCTCCACGACCGCATCGTGTTTTCGCGCGAAGATCCGGACGCCCCCTGGACGAAGACCAGGCTCTATCCTTAATCGCAAAGCTTGAAGCCTGAAACACAGCTCTACCTGCTCATATCAATCCGGTTGAATGCTTCCGCGCCCGTCTTCCCGAAGGGCGCTTATGACCGGTCCGGGGTCGCAACATGCGCCGGCATTTGCAACGATCCCCGGTAATGCCTTCGGCATTTCCGGGATGACGCTGCTGGGTGAAGCAATCAATCGTTTCCGTCGCTAGCGCGTCTCGCCGCTGTCTTGGTCCGCGGGCTTTGTGGCGTGCTGGGCCGCCTTGTTGACGGCTTGCTTGACGCCCTCTTGCACGACCTTTTTTCCCAAGTGCTGCGCGCCATGGCGGGCAGCATGGTGTGCGGCGTGATGGGCAAACACTTTCTTGAACGCCAGCTTTGCCGCGATCTTCGCGAACAACAGCGGTAGAAGAGGAAGGGCCATGGCGTTCTCCGAAATTTCAGTTGGCGGAATTATTACAAATTGACTCAAAAGCCGGCAAGCACCGTGCGCGTGTGCTCGACCTCGGGCGCCTGCACGAAATGCGGCCCCACAAGCTTCCGCCATTCCTGAAACTCTGCCGAGGCGCGGAAATGGACAATATGGTCCTCCACAGTCTCCCACTTGACCACAAGCCGGTATTTGGAGGGCCTCTCGATTGAGCGTTGCAGCTCCAGGCCATGGCAGCCTTTGGACCGCTGGAAAAGCGGCACAGCCTTGGCAACGGCGGCCTCGAATGCGTCCTCTTCGCCCGCCTTCACCTCTATCTCCGCAATCTCGAAAATCATGGCGCCTCCCGGTTCAGCCCGGGGCCAGCTTAGCAGGCGCAAGCTTACACGTCACCATGAGAAGAGATTGCACGGCATGTCACGCTAAGTATGTGGAATTCCTACAGGAATCCCCGGTGCGGAATATGCTTTTCTTAGCGCCGATTTGCAGTATTCTCTGAGCTTTCGGGGAAACGATGATGAGGGATTTAATGACAGCACACAGGCAGGTTGCAGCATTACCGCTGCGGCGCACAAAGAAAGGCGCCCTTGAGATCCTGCTTGTCACCTCGCGGACCACCGGCCGCTGGATCATTCCCAAGGGCTGGCCTTCCAAACGGATCAAGGACTACGCCGCGGCGGCGCGCGAAGCGAGGCAAGAAGCCGGCGTCAGGGGCAAGATCAAGCCAAAGGCAATCGGCAGATATAGCTATTTCAAGACCGAGCTTGGCGAAGGCGCTCCCATCGACGTGGCCGTCTACCTGCTCTCCGTGCGGAAGCAGGCGAAGCGATGGCCCGAGAAACGCGAGCGGCAGAGGGCATGGTTCAATGTGCTGGAAGCGGCCCGCAAAATAGCGGAGCCCGAGCTGTCGTCGCTGATTGGCGCGCTGCACAAGCTGACTAAGCCTGTCGCGAAGGTGAAACGCCAGACCGTCACCGCGTGAGAAGGGCTTAAACCCTGAGCGGGCGCGGGTCCAAGCTTGCCACTGTCTTGCCGCTAGGCATAACCCAGACGCTCGCCTGGGCATCCAGCTACTACCTGCCCGCCATCTTGGCCGAGCCCATCGCCCGCGATACCGGCGTGACGCCGTCCGCGGTGTTCGCCGCCTTTTCGGGGGCGCTTTTGATCCCGGCGCTGATCGGGCCGCGCGTGGGCAAGACCATCGACAGGATCGGCGGGCGCCAGGTTCTGATGCTTTCCAACCTGTTCTTCGCCTTGGGGCTTGGCCTGCTCGCGGCCTCCGGCTCATGGCAGCTCTTATGCGCGCCTTGGGCGTTCATCGGCATTGGGACGGGCATGGGCCTCTACGATGCCGCGTTCACCGCCCTGGGCCGTATTTATGGAACAGAGGCGCGGGCTCCGATCACGGGCATCACGCTAATGGCGTGGTTTGCGAGCACCGTGGGCTGGCCGCTTACCGCCTGGGCTTTGGCGAATTTTGGCTGGCGAGAGGCGTGCCTTGGCTGGGCGCTCGCGCATCTCGTCATAGGCATCCCGCTAAACGCCAGCCTGCCAAAAACCCTAAGCTAGACCGCACCATGTGGCTGCTCGCGTCCGCCTTCGCGTCCGGCTGGATCATTGCGACGGCAATGGCGGCGCATCTCCTCCGGCTTCTGGAAGCGGCGGGGGCCACCCCGGCGCAGGCCCTCCTGGCGGGCGTCCTGATCGGCCCTGCTCAAGTCGCGGCCCGCCTGACCGATGCGATCGCGCTCAAAAGATCTCATCCGCTGCTATCGGCCCGCGTGGCCGCCGCGCTGCATCCAGCTGGCGTCGCGCTGCTTGCGCTTGGGACGGGAGCGATCCCAGCTTTCGCGTTTTTGCACGGGGCGGGTAACGGCGTCCTCACCATAGCGCGTGGCGCCGTCCCTCTCGCGATCTACGGTCCTGTCAACTATGGCTACCGCTTGGGGCTCCTGGGCGCGCCATCCCGGATCGGACAGGCTGCGGCCCCGCTGCTTTTCGGCCTGCTTATCGATGCGTTCGGCTCAGGCGCGCTCTTTTTTTCCGCCGCGCTGGGGCTTTCGTCCCTAGCAGCTTTCTGCATGGTGGGCGCATCCAATCGGCCTTTGCAAGGCGCCGGGCAGACCGGCGCAAGGCACTGACGGCACGCCGGCTCCGCCCAAGTTTAATCGAATCCGGCGCCCCCCGATGCCGCAGCTTTAACTCGCACCCGCTAAGGTTGTGTAACCTATGAGGATGTGTGCGGATAGTCATGCGTAGTGCCGTTTGTTCCGTAATCGTTTCAGCAAGCAACCGTCTTGAGCGCCTTGCCGTAGCCGTGGCCTCGGCCCGGATGCAGCTTGCAGCCGGCATCGAGGTGCTGGTGCTGGACGACGGCACGAGCCGTGGCATCTCGGCCTGGCTTGCTGAGCGCGGCAAGGAATGGCCGGCGCTGCGGGCTGTCAAGACAGGCGGGGCAACACCTGCCCGCGCTCGCAATGCCGCAATCGAGGCCGCACGGGCGCCTCTTATCGCATTTCTCGACCCAGCCTGCTGGTGGTGGCCGAACAAACTCGCGGAGCAGGCCGGATACCACGGGACGCACCCAGACACAGCTTTCTCGTTTACGGACTATCTGCAGGTCCTGCCTGACGGCGAAAGCAGCGGAACCTGTTTCGGATATTGGCAGCCCCCGCTCGGCCGGCGGCATAAGCCCGGCTATTTCGAACTCGATGACGCGCTGCAAATAGCGCTTGCAACCAACCTCATCGGAGCTTCCACCGCCGTTGCCAGCAAGGCGGCGCTCGAAAAGCCGGCGGCTTTCGCGATCTGCCCGCAGCCTGCGAATGGGACCTGTGGCTGCGGCTTGCAGCGCAAGCGCCGGTGGCCTGCTCAAAGGCCGTCACCACCACTTACACCACGCAGGCTGAAACCGCCCCATCGCTGCAGCAGAGAATCGACGCGATGGGAGAGATCTTAGGCCCTTACGAGAGTTCGCGGGTGGCCTCGATCCGGCATGCCGCGGCCAAAGCCCGTGCACAGCTCGACTGCGCCCGGGCCGAGCTTTCACGGCCGGTCCGCCGCTACACCTCTGCGGCCCGCGCTGGCTCACGGGCTTTCATGACATCCACACAAGCCAAGGCGGCCGGTGTTATCGCCGCCCTCAATTTCGCCGGTGCATATGGAGCAGGCAAATGATCACTCTGTTTGAAGAGACTAGACCTGCCACGCAGGAACGAGATTCGCTGGCTGAGAACCAACCTGCGCAGAAGATTGGAAGACTCCAGCGTGCACGGCGTCGATCCGGGGATCGGCGGCGGCGGCCTCACGGTTCCGCTGATCGACAACATCCTCATCGCCGTCACAGGCATTGCCAATACGATCATCCAGCACGCTTCGCCAAAGCCTAAATACATCACCCTTGAGGTCAGTCTTGTGAGCTTCTCGCTTCGCGTCGAGATCAGCCATGACGGCGGCAGCCTTGAGGAGTTCTTCAAGAACTTGGGCAATGCGGATTACGTCAGCCGCCCGTCCGCCGTTTTCGATGGCCGCGGCCCGTCGATCCTATCGCAAAGCCTGCGCGACATCGAATACCTTCCGGGAAATCCCAACCGGCTTATAGGCTGGGCCAAATTGCGCAAGGCCCAGCCGCACGTGCTCATCATCTGCGAAGACGACGAAGATCGCAGCAGCCTCGCCACCATGCTGACCCAGAACTACGAAACGAGCAGCGTCAAATCGGTGGCCGAAGCGCAACCGGTCCTGGCCAGCAAGAGGGTCGACGCGATCCTCGCCGATTACGACCCGAGCTACCATCGCGAGGGTATTTTCCAGGCAGTGTTCGATGAAGCCCCGGTCCCGGTCGTGCTTATGGCTTGGCCGGACGAGTTCGAGGAGTTCCGGCTCCACCCGTTCTATATCGATCAATGCCTGCCGAAGCCGATCTCGACTTTCGCGCTCATCACGGCGCTTGAGGTTGCCATCGCGAGCTACACCAGGCGGCTTATCCATCTCGCCAATTACTTCGGCCGGAGCGCGGGCGTGCTGCTTGCCGGCGAGATCAACTACGACCTTCCAGGGTTCATGCTGGAAGTCCTGTCCTGCACGGCATCCTATGGGGGCGGCGATTTCGCCCTGGCACTCGAAGGGAAAGATTTCACCCGGCTTGTGCTCGCCGATATCATGGGGCACGGCATCCAGGCGAAGGCCGGCGCGATTGCCCTCTCGGCGATCATCCGCACGCTTCATTGGCTCGATAGCGTCCCGGCCGCCACGCTTTTGCAGAAAGCTTCCGAAGTTATTGCGGCCGAGCCTGCCTTTACCGACATCATAAGCACAATCATCGTTGTGGACATCTCGTTCGATGGGCAAATCGAGGCGGCGAGCGCGGGCCATCCCCCTGTGGCGATTATTTCGCGCGAGAAGAGCTTCATCCTGCCGGTGAGCGGCCCGATTCCCGGCCTATTGCCGAATCCGGTGTACAAGCCGGAAAAGTATCAGCTCCGGCGCGGCGACAAGGTTGCCATCATCACGGATGGGATCGACGCCCAATCCTCGGCGACGGCGGAGTTTCCGGTCCGGCTTCTCAAGCAGCTGGCGAAATATCAACACCTCCCGGTGACGCAGCTTAAGGCTGAGATGGAAAAGTGGCTTGCACGGCGTCTAGGCCCCGCGCCCAAGGACGATTGGACGCTGATGCTGGCGGAATATTGCGGAACCGTCGCCCCCAGCTTCCGCCAGCGTCACTCCCTCGCCGAAGAGGCGTGCCTGCCGGCAGAGTAATACGCAATCTGGTTATGGTTCAGCAAGAGGCCCCCTCACCCCTGCCCCTCTCCCCGCAAGCTCGCCTTGGCGAGCTTGCAACTTAAAGTGACCGCATCCGCATGCGGATGCGGATGGGGAGAGGGGAGGTGCCCCTTTCCGCTAGCGCGAGCATAATTCGGGCGTTCCTTCTCCCCTTGCGGGAGAAGGACAGGATGAGGGGGAGTTTGCGAAGCACTCAGTTGGATTTGATATAACTTGAGCTTCCAGTGCGCTCTTGCGCTGAGCCTACTTATTGATGACTGCCGCGCCGGCCGCGCAAACAACCTCGTCCTGCGAGCCTGTCCCCCCAGAGCATCCTACCGCGCCGATAAGCTTGCCGTCCTCGATAAGCGGGATACCGCCCCGCGACGCGATCGCGTCGTCGAGTGTGAGGACATATTTGTAATCGGACTTCTGGAGGGCTTCTTCGAAGGCTTTCGTTGGACGGCGGAACTTGGCCGACGCTCTTGCCTTATGCTGGGAGATGGAAACCGAGGCGAGTATCGCGCCGTCCATGCGCAGAAAGGCCACGAGGTTTGCGCCAGAATCGACCACGGCGATATTGAGGGGCCAGCCTCGTTTCATGGCCTCGGCGGCCGCTGCCTGGATCACGGCTTGCGCCCGCTCGGCCGCAATCGGCGCGCCATAGGGCACGTTGAACGGCATTTTCTCCGGTATATTGTCGAGCGGGTACGGCGCGGGCGGCGTTTGCGTTTGAGCGCTGGCGGCGCCTGCCGCTAGCGCGATTGCGGCAACGGCCGGGATGGCCAATCTCCGAAGAAACATACCCCCTCCAATGATTTGGCGGTGAATGTACTACCGTCCTGGGCGGAGCGCTTTAACTTATTCGTGAATGGTTTGCCGCGCGAGAAGGGCGTCCGCATCGATGGCAGCGCCGCTTGCTCCGTAATTGATGCCCCGGCTTTCGTTCAGGCGCAGCTCGCAGAACGCGGCCGCAACCTCCGGTGCGCCGTGGCGCAGCAGCAGGGCCGCTTGCAGCGCGAGCGCCATCGTTTCCGCAATAGCCCTCGCGCCCGCCTCCGGCACGCCCTTGCGGACGGTGCGGGCGAGCGCTTCGAAACCGCGGCCGAAGCTGGGATGCAAGCCGCGCGCGGGCTCAAGCTCGGCGAAATAGGCCGCAAGCGCCGCCGGCTCCTTATGCAGCGTGCGCAAGATGTCGAGCGCGATCACATTGCCAGAGCCTTCCCAGATCGCGTTCACCGGCGCTTCGCGGTAGTAGCGCGGCATCGGGCTATCCTCGCCATAGCCGTTGCCGCCCAAGCATTCCATGCATTCGTAGACGAATTGCGGTGTGCGCTTGGCGATCCAGAATTTGCCGAGCGCCACGCCGAGCCGGGCGAAGCTCTTCTCCGCTTCGCTTTCGCCGTCGAAAGCGCGGGCGACGCGCATCGCGAGCACCGCGGCGGCCTCGTAATCCGCGGCCAGATCGGCCAGCACGGCGCGCATGACGGGCTGATCGATGAGCGTTTTCTGAAACGCCCGGCGGTGGCTCACATGATGCACCGCCTCGGAAAGCGCGCGGCGCATGATGCCGAGCGAGCCAGCCATGGTGTCGAGCCGGGTGTGGTGCACCATCTCGATTATGGTGGCGACGCCACGGCCCTCCTCGCCGATCATCCGCGCGAAGGTGTTGTGGTATTCGATCTCGGAAGAGGCGTTCGATTTGTTGCCGAGCTTGTCCTTCAGCCGCATGATGTGGAACGCGTTGCGTCCGCCGTCCGGCTTGATGCGTGGCACGAGGAAACAGCTCAAGCCCTTATCCGTGTAGGCGAGCGTGAGGAAGGCGTCGCACATGGGCGCGGAGCAGAACCATTTGTGGCCCACGAGCCGGTAATCGCCGCCTGGGCCGCCGGCGCCCAACGGGAAGGCGCGCGTGCTATTGGCGCGCACGTCGGAGCCGCCCTGCTTCTCGGTCATGGCCATGCCGATGGTGACGCCGCGCTTCTCCGCGATCGGGCGCAGGGCCGCGTCGTAAACGCCGCCTACGATCTTGGGCTCCCACACGGCGGCGACATCGGGCTGGTGCCGAAGCGCGGCGACGCTCGCATAGGTCATGCTGATGGGGCACATCGTGCCGGCCTCGGCCTGCGTCTGCAACGCCAGCATCGCGGCATGCGCGACATGCCGGCCGGGCCGGCTCTCCGCCCAGCCGATGCTATGAATGCGATGCTCCATGGCGAGCGCCATCAGCCGGTGATAGGCGGGATGGAACTTCACCTCGTCGATGCGCCGCCCGAAACGGTCGAAAGTCTGAAGCTCGGGCGGATAGCGGTTCGCATCCTCGCCCCACTGCAGCGCCTCGTCCGATCCTGCCGCCGCACCCAGCGCCAGCAAAGGCGCCTCGACCCATTCGCCGCCGAAAGCCCTCGCGGCATCGCGCAATGCCGCGTCCGCCGCGTAAAGATTCCGGCCCGCCAATGGCGGCGGTACGTTCGTCACTTCATGGGTTTCGAGCTGCGTTTGCGGAGCGTAGGCTGTCATGATCGCGCTTCCTGGCCAAGCGGGGGAGGAAATTCTAACACCGTTCGCCCTGGAAGCGAGCCTCGTATTGGCGGACCCCGCCGCGAGGGGAGCCGTTTTCACCGCCGGCGAATCGTTTTTCCTGTTTTCGCGGATGCCCAAAATCGTTCTGGCGAGCGTCCGCGTGCTCCCGGCACCTCATTTCCACAGGCATGAAGATCCGGCCTCTACGGCGCGGTACGCCTTTGAAAAACATGCGTCTTCTCAATTGGGAATCCGTGCCTCCGGCCTCGGAGCGTGCCTGGAGGCGCGAAACCTTGACTTTCAGAGTTAATGGATGCAACCAGAGCGTGAGTTGGATTGTGTAAATTAGTGAGGCAATTCATGCAAACGTTAGGATAGAGGGATGACTCTCGGAAAATTCATACGGATAGGCGCCGCGGCTCTTGGCGCGCTTACCGTTTCTATGAATGCGGATGCAGCAGATATGAACGGCTATGGCGCCTACAAAGGCGGTCCAGGCTACGCCGCTGTAAATTGGAGCGGCCTCTATATCGGTGCCAACGGCGGCTATGGATGGCGCGACACGAGCGATCAGTTCGGCTATGCGGCCTGTGCGGAATGCGGCTATCCAGCCTATGGCGGTATCGGGGCCGACGGCGGCTTCGGCGGCGGTCAAATCGGCTATAGCTTTCAGGGTATCTTCGGCAGCCGCCCGCTTGTGGCCGGCATCGAGGCCGACATTCAAGGCGCGGGCATATCGGGCTCGGCAACCGACCAGTTCGGCGAAACTTTTAAAACCAATCTGGATTGGTTCGGCACCGTTCGCGGCCGCGTCGGCTATGCGGCCAATAGCACGCTGTTCTATTTCACCGGCGGATTCGCCTTTGGTGGACTGAGGCAGCACGCGGAGGACAATGGCTACACCCCCACCGCCATGTACAACTCTGAAGGCACCGTTACCGGCTACGTGCTCGGCGGCGGCATCGAGTACAAGTTCAGCCCCTCCTGGTCACTCAAGGCCGAGTACCAGTATCTGAACTTCGGCAAGAACGATCCGGCTTTGGTTTCTGGCGACCCTGCCGCTCCTGCGACCGCATCGGCCGATGGTTATAAAGTGGGCGACGATGCGTTTCACACCGTGCGGGTGGGCGTGAACTATTGGGTTTCGCCAGCATACATGCCGCTGAGATAGCCGTTGCGTTACGCAAAAAACCGCGCTTCGGCGCGGTTTTTTTTCGCGCTCAAGCTGCTTTATTTCCCGTCCCTTCCAAAAAGGCGCCCATAGAAACGGCCGCAATCTTGACTTACGAGATCGTTGGTTGCAACCTGTGATAGAGTTCGATTGTGCAAAGTGAGACGATTCATGCAAACAACGAGATAAGTAATGATCTTCAAAAAACTCGTGCGGATGGGCGCCGCGGTTGGCGCGCTCACCTTTGCAATTCAAGCCAATGCGGCGGATCTAAATAGCGGCAGCTTCAAGGACGCCCCTGCTGCATTCGCGTTGCCCCAGTGGAGCGGTTTTTATGTGGGCCTAAACGGCGGCTACGGATGGCGCGAGACGGACGATCAGTTTGCCTATGCCGGCTGCTCGGCGGATTGCCGGGGCGGTTCAACCTGGCCAACCTTTGGCGGCATCGGCGCGGACGGCGGCTTCGGCGGCGGTCAGATCGGCTATAGCTGGCAGGGCATCTCCGGCGCGTCCTCGTTTGTGGCGGGCATCGAGGCCGATATTCAAGGCTCGGGCATCGCGGATAAGGTCGTCAGTGTTCCCGGTGAAACATTCGAAAACAGTCTGGACTGGTTTGGCACGGTTCGCGGCCGTGCCGGTTATGCCGCCAGCAACGCGCTGATCTATTTCACCGGCGGATTCGCCTATGGCGGGCTGAGGCAGCACACGGAGGACAATTCCTTCACCCCCGCCGCCGTTTACAAATCGGACGGCGCTGTCACCGGTTACGTGCTTGGCGGCGGTGTCGAGTACAAGTTCAATCCGTCGTGGTCGCTCAAGGCCGAGTATCAATATCTGAACTTCGGCAAGCACGATCCAACGCTCGTTTCCGGCCCGCAAGGCGCTCCCGCAACCATGGCGGCCGACGCCAATGTGGTGGGCAACGATGCGTTTCACACCGTGCGGATCGGCCTGAACTATTGGCTCAATCCTGTATACCTGCCGCTGAAATAGGTTCTCCGGCGGGCGAAAACCGCCGCTGCCATCATGGCCGGGCTTGCCACACGGCTCTCCGGTTGGCCTCAGTTGGACTTCGCTCTGCCGTCACCCCGGAAAGCGCAAGCGCTTATCCGGGGGTCGTGAAAATACTGAGCGCTGGAACCTTGCGCGATCCCGGGTTGGGCTCCAACGGCGCCCTTCCGGGATGACGCTGTTGATAACGCAGGCTAATGGAGCCCGGCAGCCGTGGGCTCGCCCGGCCATCCCTCTACCTTGCCGCTAAACTTTAAGGATTGCACACGCGGCTGCCCCCCCGTAAAGGAAAGCTTACGTAACCGGCCTTGTCCGCGTCGAACGGGGTGCCCATGAAACGCATTTTCTCACGTGAAATAATTGCCGCTATTGTGCTGTGCGTGGGGGCCTTCTGGTTCGCGCTCCACTTTGTAAAGCCAGCGCCGCCGGACCACTTCGTGATTGCCACGTCGAGCAAGACCAGCGCCTATTACCGGCTGGCGCTCCGCATCCAGGAAGAGGCGGCAAAAAAAGGCGTCAAGATCGAGGTGCGGGAGTCCGCGGCGTCCATGGACAATCTCCGGCTCCTCAAGGACCCGGGCTCCGATGTCCAGGCGGGCTTCGTGCAAGGTGGCCTCACCAACAGCATCGACGCGCCCAACCTGCATTCGATGGGCCGCTTGATAACCGAGCCAGTTTGGATTTTCTACCGCGGTGCGGAAAAGATCGACCGGCTCGCGCAGCTCAAGGGCAAGCACATCCTGACCGGGCCTGCCGGCAGCGGAACCAGCATTCCAGCGCTTAAGATGCTCGAAGCCAATGGCGTAACGGCGCAGAATTCCACGCTGATCTCGATGCCGCTGGCCGATTATCCAGCCGCATTCGAGAAAGGAACCGCCGATGCCGGTTTCCTCGTTGTCGGGGAGGAGGATGGACGGCTGCAACCCTTGCTGACCCAGCCTGGCACCCGCCTCATGAACATGGCGCAAGCTGGCGGCCTCATTCAGCGCTATCCCTATCTCAGTCCCGTCACGTTGCGGCAAGGCGTGATCGACTTCGCGGAGAACAACCCGGAGGCCGACGCATCGCTCGTCGCGACGAAGGCGGCGCTCCTGGTCCGGGACGATCTGCACTCGGCACTGGTGGAGGTGCTGGCGCAAGCGGTTCTTGCCGTGCAAAGCAGCCCGGCGCTCAAAGCCAACGGGGAAGCCAAGCTGTTCACGCTCGGCGTCGACGCGTTGAGCGACGATCCGGAGTTTCCGGTCCCGGACGATGCGCGCCGGGTCTACAAGAACGGCCCCACCTTCTTCCAGCGCGTGCTGCCTTACTGGGTCGCGGCTCTGGTCAATCGGGCGTTCGTCCTGCTCCTGCCGCTGATCGGTATTATCTTCCCGCTCATAAAGCTCGTGCCGTTCATTTACAATTGGCGCATGAAGCGGCGCATACTCCATTGGTACCGCGAGCTCAAGAACCTGGAGCACAGCCTTCCCAAAACGGCGGCGCTAGATCTCATCGAGCAGAAGGAGCACGAGCTTGCACGCATCGAGGAAGGTGTGCAGCGGATTTCCGTGCCCATCCACCTTTCGGCGGATTCCTACGAGTTGCGCAATCACGTCGAATTCGTGAAGCGCCGTATCCATCTGTTGCGGGAAGGGCAGGCAAGGGCCAGCGGTCAGCCGGCTCCGGCGGAGTAGCGTGCCGGCGTGCGTCGCGATCCCGGATAGCGCACTGCGCGGCTTTCCGGGAATTGATTACCCGGATGTTCCCGCTCGTGACCACGAAGACCCCCTCACCCCAGCCCTCTCCCGCGGAGGGGAGAGGGAGCAGGCCGAACCCGTTCTCTCCCCTTGCGGGAGAGGGACAGGGTGAGGGGTGAGCCACATGTTGCGCGCGGCGGTATACGATTTCGATGGCTGGGGATGGCGCCGCGTTCATCGAATTTAACGCGCTCAAACGCATCCTCTCTCACCGTTTTGCTTCCATCGCGATCATGACCAGCGTTGCCAGAACCACGGCGATGTTCTTGGTCAATGGCCCCAGCGGCTCGATCCAGGCGCCAGGGACGGTAAAGCACGCAAGGAACGTGAACACAGCGACGGTTGCGAGCTGAAGAAGGCCGATCGAGGCGGGGCGGATATTGGCCAGAAGCGCCAGCCCAAGCACGCCGTCCACCGCCGCGCCGGCGTAAACGAGCGTGGCTGCCTGCCAGCCGGAGACGCCCAGGCCCGCCACCATCTCCACGCTCTTTTCGAGCGGATAGACGAAGGCAGATACAATTGCCGTCCAGATCCATATGACCGCAAGGCCGATGCGGAGGGCGGGGCGCAGGAAGAACAGGCGGGCGTGCCAGAGTGCAGCCTCGGTGGATGGCTCGGAGGCAAGCGCGGTCCCAAGCTCGCGCGGCGTCCAGTTCAGGGCTTCGGCCAAGGGCGCAACCGGTGCCGTGTTGCCGTGCCTAAGCATGGTGAGGCTGTCCTTCGACAGCGCATCGAACGAGACCAGCCGCGCCAGCGGGATCGAAGCGCTAAGCGCCCATTCCGGCAAAGGAAACGCTCGCGCGGGTGCCAGGCCGAGCCATCGCCGCAGCGCTTGCGTCAACTCGTCCGTCGTCATGGGCGCGGGGCCTACCAAATCCAGCAGAGGTGGCGTGGCTCCTTCCCGCTCAAGCAGCAGCCGGACGGCGTGTGCAAGATCCGCAACGTGAACCGGCTGCACCTTCCAGCATCCATCGCCCAACCGCGGTGGCCAAGGCAAAGCGGCGAGCGCCGCAAACAGCGCGGTGCTTTGCCCGCCCTGGCCGATGACAAGCGAAGGCCGGATCACGGTCCAGCCGGAAAGACCGTGTTCTTGGGCGAGCTTCATGCAGCATTCGTCCGCCGCGCCCTTCGTCAGATGGAACGGCGTCCGCGCCCCTTCGCCTGCGCCAAGCGCCGAAATCTGGATCAGCTTGGGCACCCCGGCGCCAGCGCAAGCTTCGAACAGCGCGGACGGGCCGGCGATGTGCACCCGCTCGAAGCTGTCCGCGCCGCGCCCACGGAAGATTCCGGCGGCATTGACCACCGCGTCTACATTCTGAAAGCGGGCGCGCCAATCGGCTGCGCTGTCCTTCGCGAAATCGCAAGCGGTGGCGCGGGCATTGGGGAAAAGACGCTGCAGCCGGTCTGGATCGCGCCCGCACGCGACGATGTCGTGGCCCGCGCTTTGAAGCTCCGCCGCGATCCTGCCGCCAATAAAGCCGCCCACCCCGGCAATCAGAATGCGCATCGGGCCTCCTTCGAACGATCAAGCGCCGGAAGGCGGTTCTGAGCTCTTGCGCAATACAAAATCAACCTTCCCAGCTACCGCGCCTATACAAAATGGGCGTTTTTCGATTTTGAAGTAATATAGCATAGAAGTCTTGAGTATCGATTAAGCACGCCGCGCCGCTTTATGTCATTGATATATTTCGCATTTTGCTTGCGCCGCAGGCTCCTCTCCCGGTTAATTTCAAATCTGCGCATATATTTAACAGGTTTTTCGAATCGCACAAATCAACCCAAAATCGGAAAAAAATCGCCGAAATGCGCCTGTGGCGCACATGCGATTCACGCGTTTACTTTGTTGGATTAACCATAGTAAGCGCCTACGGGAAATATACGGTCACTTAAGAAGTCAAGCGCCCCTTCCGGAAGCCTGGCAAACAACCCTGGCATCGCCATCTGGTGCCCCAGAGCGGGCGGGGCCGCCCTCCTTCCTCCAGCCGCGGCTGGAATAAAGGGATTCTCTGTTAGAGTCGCTTGCGGACGGTCAAGATATCCGAACCGAATTCTGAAGCCCGCCAACAAGCGGAAACAAGCCCGCCGGGGTGAGGCGGCCCAATTCGAATTCCGCGGGCCAGCCGGCGGGCGCGGTAGTGACGGGGTTCGTTTCTCCGGCGCCGGCGCCTCGCCGAATGTCCACGCATAGCCAAATTTCATAACACTATCCTACATCCGCACTCGCAAGACCCTGCGCCGCAATATCCCGGCACGCGCCTCTTTGTTCCCCTATTGTTCACATGGGAAGCTTGCGCGAACCTTGTCGTACCGCGCCTGCACGGCTTGCTTGTGCACCACGCCGGCATCTCCCGGTAACGTTGTGGATAATTTCATGTTCTGGTTGTGTTCCCATTTGGCTGCTGCCATCTTATGGCCAGCGGCAAAGCAGTTTTGAATTACAGAGTATAGTAACCGTATGGCTGCGGGATCGCTTAAAAGAGTGTTGGCGTGGTTGAGCGTTCGATGAAGTATTTGGTTGTCTCGGAGGCCGGTCAGCCGATTAAATGTCAATGCAATGGTGAGTTGTATTTGGCATTGGAGATGGAAAACCTATCGCTGACGGATGGCTACCAGGTCCAGCCCGTTCCATGGCGGCAAAGAGTAAACGCGCGCGATGCCGGCCGCTTGAAAAGCCAATTTATGAGGAGCGCTAAACTGCCGATAAGAGACGGTGCCGGCGGCAGCCCGCAAGTCTACATTCGGCCTTCTTCGGCCGGATTTGAAACAGCTCGCTAAGGCCATTTCACCACGGGCGGCATGGACGATAGGATCGCATCCACGTTGCCGCCGGTCTTCAGGCCGAAGATGGTGCCGCGGTCGTAAAGCAGGTTGAACTCGACATAGCGGCCGCGGCGCACAAGCTGCTCCTCGCGTTCCGCTCCGGTCCAGGGCGCATTCATGTTCCGGCGGACGAGCCTGGGGTAAATATCGAGGAAGGCGCGGCCCACATCCCGCACGAAGGCGAAATCGGCGTCCCAATCGCCGGAATTGCGGTAATCGAAGAAAATACCGCCGATGCCGCGCGGCTCATTCCGGTGCGGGAGCCAGAAATACTCGTCGCACCACTCCTTATATCTGGCGTAATCGGCGCCTGCGTGCTTGGCGCAGGCCGCTTTCAGGGCGGCGTGGAAATCGATGCTGTCCGGATCTTCCTGCGTGCGCCGGCCCTCAAGCATTGGCGTGAGGTCGGAGCCGCCGCCGAACCACCATTTCGAGGTCACGATGAACCGCGTGTTCATGTGCGCGGCGGGGACATTGGGATTGCGCGGGTGGGCGATCAGCGAAATACCGGACGCCCAGAACGCCGGATTTTCCTCGGCCCCTGGAATTTGCTGGCGGAATTCGGGGGCGAACTCGCCGTGGACGGTGGAGATGTGCACGCCAACCTTCTCGAACACCCGGCCGGCCATTGTGGCCATGGTGCCGCCGCCGCCCTCGCCGCCCGTGTGGTCCGTCCGCTGCCAGGGTTTCTTCTCGAACCTGCCCGCGGGCTGGCTGGACATCGGCCCCGTTCCAAGCTCGTCCTCGATGCGCTCGAACTCCGCGCAGACGTCATCCCGAAGCGCGGCGAACCAGGCGCTCGCTTGCGATTTCCGGCCGGAAATGTCTTCAGGTGTCGAGGGTTCTGGCATGTGTACCGTATTCGGGGGGAGTTGCTTCACGAGGAGTTCCCCCTCATCCTGTCCTTCTCCCCAAGGGGAGAAGGGACCGCTGAATTGGCCTCTTACCTTGGTGAGAGGGCCGCAGCCAGCTCCCTCTCCCCTTGGGGAGAGGGTTGGGGTGAGGGGGTCTTTTGCCGCAGCTGCGCGGCTCTAGCCAAGCCGGGAAAAGCCGCCTGTTTGTCTCATGGCCTCACCTAGCACCATTGCGAGCGCCACGGCAATATTCAGCGACCTCAAATCTTCGCGCATGGGGACGCGGACGCGCAAGTCCGCCGCCGCGTGCACATCCTCGGGCACGCCGGCACTTTCGCGTCCGGCAAGCAGGATATCGGAAGGCTTGAACTCCGCGGCCGTGTAAGGCACCGCCGCCTTTGTGGTCAGCAGGACGACGCGCGCACCCCGCTCGCGGGCATCGTTCCGGAACTCCGCGAAGGTGCTCCAGCGGGTAATGTCCACAGCCTCGAAATAGTCGAGGGCGGCCCTTTTCAGCGCGCGCGACGACAGGTCGAACCCCGCCGGCAGGATGATATCGGCCGCGATGTTGAGGCAGGCGCCGAGCCTCAAGATCGTTCCTGTATTTTGCGGAATATCGGGCTGATAGAGAGCCACGCGCATTGTTGCAAGTCCGACGAATGGCCTAGCGCCAATTTGCAGCATAGACATGACATTCAGGAACTGCAATAAGTCCCCCGATTTCGCACCCGCAATCTGTCCTCAAAGGTTGAGATCCTCATGGCCACGACAATCGACGATCAGCACGGCGGTATAAACCGCCGGGACTTTATCTATATTGGCACAGCGGCTTTCGCGGCCATCGGCGCCGCGGCCGCCATGTGGCCCCTGATCGATCAGTTGAATCCGGACGCTTCCACTCTGTCGCTTGCCTCGATTGAAGTCGATCTGGCGCCGGTCCAGCCGGGCGGGGCCATCACCGTTTTGTGGCGCGGCAAGCCGATCTTCATCAGGAACCGGACGCCCGAGGAGATCGAGAAGGCGAAGGCGGTGGACGTCAAGGAGCTGAAAGACCCCGACGCCGAGGTCGTGGACACGGCCGGCCTGCCCGCCACGGACGCGAACCGGACGAAGCCCGGCAAGGAAAACTGGCTGATCATGATCGGCATTTGCACGCATCTCGGCTGCATACCGAAGGGCCAGTCGGCTGGCGACGAGAAGGGGCCGTTTGGCGGCTGGTTCTGCCCGTGCCATGGCTCGGCCTACGATACGTCAGGGCGCATCCGCCAGGGACCGGCGCCACGAAACTTGGATATCCCCCCCTACCGGTTCATCGAGGACACCAAAATCAAGATCGGTTAAGCCCAAGCCATTCGAGAGAGCCTTTCCATGTCACATGAATCCACCTACCAGCCGAAGATGGCAATCACGCGCTGGCTCGATACCAGGTTGCCGATCATCCGCTTCATTGCGGATTTCATGGTGTTCCCGACGCCCCGCAACATCAATTATCTCTGGGCGTTTGGCGCTATCCTGTTCTACTTCCTCGTGGTGCAGCTCTATTCGGGCATCATCCTTGCGATGCACTACGCGCCGAACTCGGCGATTGCGTTCGAATCCATCGAAAAGCTGATGCGCGACTCGAGCTACGGCTGGCTGATGCGCTACACGCACATGGTCGGCGCTTCGCTATTCTTCTTCGCGGCTTACATCCACTTTTTCCGCGGCCTCTACTACGGCTCCTACAAGGCGCCACGCGAGGTATTGTGGATGATCGGCGTGGCGATCCTGCTCTGCATGATCGCCACGGCCTTCATGGGCTACTCGCTCGTTTGGGGCCAGATGAGCTTCTGGGCCGTGACCGTCATCACCAACCTGTTCTCATCCTTCGATTCGATTTACCCGGGTCTCGGCACGGCCATCGTGCAGTGGGTCTGGGGCGGGTTCTCGGTGGACAATCCGACGCTGAACCGCCTCTTCAGCCTGCACTACATGGTGCCGTTCGTGCTCGTGGCGCTGGTCGCGCTGCATATCTGGGCCTTGCACGTGCCGGGCAGCAATAATCCCACCGGCATCGAGGTGAAGGATGTGAAGAAGGAAACGCTGCCCTTCTACCCATATTTCACCACCAAGGACATGTTCGCGATAGCCGTGATGGCGGTTCTGTTCGCGTATGTCGTTTTCTGGGTGCCGAACTACCTCGGCGACGCGGTGAACTATGTGCCGGCGAACCCGCTGCAAACGCCGCCTCATATCGTGCCGGAATGGTACTTCCTGCCGTTCTATGCGATCCTGCGCGCTATACCGTCGAAGCTCGGCGGCGTGATCGCCATGTTCGGCGCAATCGTCGTGCTGTTCTTTATCCCGTGGCTCGATACCTCGCGCGTCCGCTCGACCAGCTACCGCCCGATTTATCGCTGGTTCTTCTGGGCATTCGTTTTCGACGCGCTGGCACTGGGCTATATCGGCTCGCAGCCGGCGGAAGGCGACGCCATCTTCTGGGGCCGGGTCTTCACGGTTTACTACTTCGCATACTTCCTGCTGTTCATGCCGGTTATCGGCCTGATCGAGACGCTTAGCCCCATGCCTGAATCGATCTCAGACGATTTCAAGCACAAGGCCAAGCCCGAGCAAGTTCAACCCGTGCCTGCCAAGTAGGAGAGGGGATAATGACCAAGATCAAAACAACCCTGATGGGTTTGGCGGCAGGGCTTCTGTTGTCCATCGCTCCCGCGGCGGCCGAGGAAGCCGCCAACCACGCGGAGCATTACCAGGTTCCGCGCCAGACGTGGACCTGGGGCGGCCTGTTCGGCTATTTCGACCAGCAGCAGCTGCGCCGTGGCTATAAGGTCTATAGGGAGGTCTGCTCCAACTGCCACAATATCGGGCTTTTGTCCTATCGCAATCTTGGCGAGCCCGGCGGGCCAGTCTTCTCGCCCGAGGAGGTGAAGGCCATTGCAGCCGAGGCGCAGGTTTTCGAGGGCTTCGACGAGCAAGGCAACGTTGCGATGCGTCCCGGCAGACCTTCGGACAATTTCGTCTGGAAATTCAAGAACGCGAAGGAAGCCGCTGCGGCGTTCGGCGGCGCGGTCCCGCCGGACCTTTCGCTCATCACCAGGGGGCGCGGTATCGAGCGCGAGTTCGCCTGGTACGCCTTCCCGCTGGTCATGCTGAAGGATCTGGCGACCCAATACCAGGAGCAGGGAGCGGACTACGTCCACGCGCTGCTTACCGGCTACACCGAACCGCCGGCCGGGCGGAAAATCGCGGACGGGCTCAACTATAACCGCGCGTTCCCCGGCAATCAGCTCGCGATGCCGCAGCCCCTGTCCGACGGGCAGGTGGAATACGCCGATGGGACGCCGAATACCCTCGACCAGGAGACCCGCGACGTCGTGGCGTTCCTGGCATGGGGCGCGGAGCCGCACCTCGCCGAGCGCAAGAAGATGGGCATTTGGGTGGTCATCTATCTGGCTGTGCTTGCGGGCCTGCTGCTGCTGTCGAAGAAGGTCTTGTGGCGGAACATCGAGCACTAAGCTTGGGTGCGCCTCAAACAAACGCCTCAATTAGGCCGCCGCTTGGCGGCCCTTTTTTTTGTGCGTCGCACCCCCTCATCCTGTCCTTCTCCCCATGGGAGAAGGGACGCCTGAACTAGCCGCGGCTGAAATTCTAGCGTCCCCTCTCCCATGGGGAGAGGGACAGGGTGAGGGGAGATTCGCTTTGTTCTAGCGCCTATACGCCTGCGCGCCAATAACGGTCCGTGCTCCGCGCCTCGTGCCATACTCCGCGCTCTTTGACGATGGTCAATGGAGCCGCGCGTGTTCTGAACGATGCTGGCCGGGCCTGGAACCCGAACAGCTGGAGGCTGGCCATGGATAAATCGCAACCCGCAAACCAAAGCGCCCGCCTTGCCGGAAGCGAAGACATCCGGCGGCTCTTCCGTCACATCGACGATCACACCGTGGTGGCGGTTCTGGCGCTGAAGCCCACCATGGCGCAGTTGGAGGAAGCGGTCGCGCGAGGCTCTGGCGCGGGCGACATGTTTGCCGAGCTTGGACCGGAGCATGGCGTTGTGGCGCGCATCCTTGAGCTGACCAAGGAGCTGGAGGAGCTGGACGAGCCCGGCGAGTGAGCCGGGGCCGGGCGATGCAGCAAGATCTGCCGCTTTCCAAGGTTTATCAGCTACTTGAGCCGGGGCCCGTGGTTCTCCTGACTACGGCACACAAAGGCCGGGCCAATGTCATGACCCTGTCGTGGCACATGATGGTCGAGTTCACGCCGCCGCTGGTGGCCTGCGTGGTGAGCAGCGCCAATCACAGCTTCGCGGCGCTCCGGGCGAGCGGCGAGTGCGTGATCGCGATACCGGACCGGGAATTGGCCCCCATCGTGGTCAAGGTTGGGAACTCATCCGGGCGCGATACCGATAAATTCGAGGCGTTTGGCCTGACCGCCATGCCCGCCGCGCGCGTTTCGCCGCCCTTGATCGCGGAGTGCTTCGCCAATCTCGAATGCCGCATTGCCGAAACGCGGCTCGTGAACAAGTACAACCTATTTATTCTTGAAGTTGTGAAGGCTTGGATAGACCCCGCGAAAAAGAGCCCGAAAACCATCCATCATCAGGGCTACGGCAAGTTCGCCGTCGACGGGGAGGTCATCGAGCTGGCTTCGGAGAAGCCTTAGCAAGAGCCGGCCCCAGCGTCATCCCGTGCGCGCTGCACCTTTTTCGTCATCCCGGAACGGCGCTTGCGCCGTATCCGGGACCTTAAAGGGCGCCGGCGTTTGTGAAGATCCCGGATAACGCCTTTGGCGTTTCCGGAATGACGATAGAGGACTTAGCTTGCGATGTATTGCCCCCCGTTAACCGTCATCGTTGCACCGGTTATGAAGGCCGCATCGTCGCTCACCAGGAACGCGACGCATTTCGCGATCTCCTCTGCTTTGCCCAGGCGGCCCACCGGGATCTGCGCGACGATCGACTCAAGCACCTTTTCCGGGACGGCTCGCACCATCTCCGTGTCGATATATCCAGGCGCTATGCAATTGACCGTGATGCCCTTTCGGGCGTTCTCCAGCGCCAGCGCCTTTGTAAAGCCGATCACGCCCGCCTTCGCGGCCGAGTAGTTCGTTTGGCCCATCTGTCCTTTTTGGCCGTTGATTGAGGAAATGTTCACGATCCGGCCGAAATTGCGCTCGCGCATGCCGTTGATCACCGGATGCACCACGTTGAACATGCTGTCGAGGTCGACCCGGATCACCTCGCGCCATTGCTCGGGCGTCATGCGGTGCAGCATGGAGTCGCGCGTAATGCCCGCATTGTTGACGATTACGGAAACCGGCCCTACCAGCTCCTCGACTTGATGAAGCCCCGCCGCGCAAGCCTCGTAGTCGCCAACATCCCATTTGAAGATTGGAATCCCCGTTTCTGCCTGAAACTTATGGGCGGCTTCGTCGTTGCCGCCATAGTTCGCCGCAACCCGGAGCCCTCGCCTTTTCAGCTCGATGGAAATCGCGTGACCGATCCCGCGCGTGCCACCGGTTACTACAGCAACCAGATCCATATTTCCTCCGATACAAGAGTTCATGGCATGACTGCTGTACTATCTAAGGTGGTTTTGTGAATTAGCTGTGAAAAACACCCTATTTCGCGAGCAAAATCTCAAGCTAAGCCTTCGCTTCAGCTTTCGAACATGCTGAGTTGCGTGTAGGCGGTGCTCACATCGGCCACGGTTAAGTTCGGTTCGACAGCCAAATGCTGGATTGCGCCGTTTATCACCCGCATTGCATAGCGCTTCGAACGCGCCCCAGTCCAAGGGGACGGCCGTCGAAGGTCAGCCCGAGGCCCCTCGCGAAATCGCCGTTTCCATCGGCAAGAAGGAGCATGCCACAAGGTCGATGCCGCGGTTCTTGAGGCTCTCCGACTCGGTGACGGCGCCCGCCGGTGAGATTGATCGCCGGGGCCATCGCCTTGCTCTGCTTCTGCTGCGCAGCACAATAATAACGTCCCCGGGCGAACGGCTACACCCCGGGGACGCACTGCATTTCAGGCGTAAGTCTTTAGCTTCGGTTAGACGCGCTCGACGCACATGGCGATGCCCATGCCGCCGCCAATGCAAAGCGTTGCGAGGCCCTTCTTGGCGTCGCGCTTCTTCATCTCGTAAAGCAGCGTAGTCAAAACGCGCGCGCCCGAGGCTCCGATCGGGTGTCCGATGGCGATGGCGCCGCCGTTCACATTCACTTTCTCAAGGTCCCAGCCCATGGCCTTGTTCACCGCGCAAGCCTGCGCCGCGAACGCCTCGTTGGCCTCGATCAGGTCCAGATCGTCCTTTGTCCAGCCGGCCTTTTCCAGCGCGCGGGTGGAGGCGGGGATCGGCCCGGTGCCCATGATCGAGGGGTCGACGCCGGCGGTCGCGAAGGACGCGATCCGGGCGAGCGGCTCAATGCCCCGCTTTTCGGCCTCGGAAAGCTTCATGACCACAAGCGCCGCCGCGCCGTCGTTGATGCCGCTGGCATTGCCCGCCGTGACGGTTCCGGCCTTGGGATCGAATGCGGGCCGGAGCTTAGCGGCGTCCTCAAGCGTGGCGTTCTCGCGGATATATTCGTCTTGAGCGAAGATGGTATCGCCCTTCCGGCCCTTGATCGTGACCGGAACGATCTCATCGTTGAAGCGGCCGGCTTTCCTGGCGGCGGCTGCCTTGTTCTGCGACGCAACCGCGAGTTCGTCCTGCTGCGCCCGGGTGATTTGCCACTGGCGCGCCACGTTCTCGGCCGTGACGCCCATGTGATAGCCGTTGAAGGCGTCCCACAGGCCATCCCGGATCATGGTGTCGATCATTTCGAGGTTACCCATCTTCTGGCCGGAGCGGAGATAGGCGGCGTGCGGCGCGAGGCTCATATTTTCCTGCCCGCCGGCAATCACGATATTGCTGTCCCCGCCGCGGATAGCCTGTGCGGCCATGGCGACCGAGCGCAGGCCGGACCCGCAGACGAAGTTGATCGTCATCGCGGTGGTCTCGATTGGCAGCGAGGCCAGGATCGCAGCCTGCCTTGCTGGGTTTTGACCTTGAGCGGCCGTGAGCACCTGGCCAAGGATCACCTCGCTCACATCGCCCGGCTCGACATTCGCGCGCTTGAGCGCTTCCGCGATCACGATTTGGCCGAGCTGGTGGGCGGGAACGCTCGCCAGAGTACCGTTGAATGAACCAACGGGAGTGCGCGCGGCGCTCGCGATCACAATGGCTTCTTGCCCGTCCATGGTTGTCTCCTCTTACGGATTGAAGGGTGGGAATGTATCGGCGTCAGCCTCTTTCGAGGGTCGATTTAACGGCTGTTTAAATTTTAGTTAAGCTATTTGCGGTTGCAGCGCAACATGCCGGCACACATTGTGGGTTGCTACGCTTTTGTGCATGTGCGAAAAAAGTACGCGCAAAGCCTGAATCTTGATCTATAATGGATATTAGCATCAACCAGTGGAAGCTTTTATGAACAAGCCCGCGGAAAAGTTATCTCAAGGCCCGGGATTCAATGAGGCTAAGGTACAGCCGCTCAAACCGGCTGCCGCGAAGAAAGAAGCGGCGGATTCGGGAAAGTCAAAGCCGGTTATTATAAAGAAGTATGCGAACCGGCGGCTGTATAACACCGAGACAAGCAGTTACGTGACGCTTGAAGACCTCGGCGAGATGGTCCGGTCCGAACGCGATTTCCTGGTCTACGATGCAAAAACCGGCGAGGATTTGACCCATACCGTCCTGACTCAGATCATCGTGGAGGAAGAAGGGAAAACCGGCTCGAACCTTCTGCCCATCGGCTTCCTGCGCCAGCTTATCCGTTTCTACGGCCATTCTATTGAGCAGCTTGTTCCGAAATATCTCGAATTCAGCATGGAAACGCTGACACGCGAGCAGGAAAGATACCGGAAGCAGTTCACCGATACCTTTGGCGCTGCCACTTTCGAGGCGATGCAGGAACAGGCGCGGCAGAACATGGCGCTGTTCGAGCGCGCATTTGCGATATTCGCTCCCTTGGTCAAGCCGGAAGACGAAGAGGAGGCCGCGGACAAGCCTGCGCAGCCGAAGCCCGACGCGTCGAACGCCGCGACATCGGGAGAAATCGCCGAGCTTAAGGCGCAACTCAGCGCGGTTCAGGCTCAGCTTGAGCGCCTGTCGAAGTCCGGCCCCTCGCAAGGCTAGGAAGCTCGATCGGCCGCAAGTAGCTGTTCTTGCCCAGGGTCGAGGCTTTCAATACCGTCTTAGCCCTTAGCCCCGCCCTCTCCGAAGGGGCTACGGCATTCACCCATTTTCCAGGCACAGGAGCCAATCCATTGGCGATAGCTTCGAACTGGGCGAGGCCGAGGTACATGTTTTTGTGGTGGATGCGCCGCAATAATGGCCTTATCCGTCAAACTTATTGAGGGGGAGGATGCCGGGACCATGGGGCGGCAAGACAATCAGGCGTTCTTCGCATCTCCGCACGCGGCGACCTTTATCCTGATCCTGTTGAATTCCGCGGTTTTCGCTCTGTGCCTTTTGGGCAATTCGCTGATGCGGATCGATCCGGCAACGCTTTTTCACGATGGCGCGCTTTATAACGGCGTGCTGGCCCGGAAAGAATACTGGCGGCTCGTAGCCTATGCGTTTCTACATGCGAATGTTTTGCATTTCGGCCTCAATATGCTGTGCATCGCAGCTTGGAGCGGCCTTCTCGAACAGCGTCTTGGCGCCACCTATTTCATTATCGTTTACTTGGCTTCCGCGGTTGGCGGAGGCATCGCCAGCCTCTACGGCCATCCCGGCCCCTTTCTTGGCGTTGGCGCCTCCGGAGCGATATCCGGTATCGTAGGCGGGCTCCTGTGCCTGACGCTCCTGGGTAAGCTTGCGCTATCGCCTCAGTTTTTCGTGGTGACGATTGGCCTCAATGCCGTGCTTGCGGCAAGAGCGCCGAACGTCGATTGGATCGCCCATCTGGGCGGCTTTACCGCAGGCTTTGCTGCCGTCGCCCTGCTCGATCGCCTGGAAGCGCTAAACCGGCATTGGCTTCGTTGCAAATTCCCCGAATTCGTCAAGTTCGGCATCGCTATCGCGGCCGTCATCGCCGCCGGGCTCGTTTATCTGGAGAACCCGCTAGCCGGTGGCGGCGATATTTGGGTGCGCATCGCCGAAGGAGGCGTTGCGGTCCTGATTATCGTCAAGCTCTTCGACCTCGTTTTGGGCCGTCCCAAAGGGTTGGCAATTTTGGCACTGGCAACGGCGGCCCTCTATGCGGCGCTTCCCCTGATCGCCATGAGTGCAATGGCAGATCGCTTCCCCGCCTATTGCACAAAGGCCCAGGATTTCGCCAAGGCCGGAACCCATGCCGCCGCCGTCGCTCGCACCATCGATGCGGCCTGCCACCACACCGGACTTTGGCCCTTGCTGGCGGCCTCGCTCGTATTCGCCGGGGCACTCATGCTTCTGCGCCCCGAATTGCGGCGCGGCCTGAACGATGTTGGCTTTATCGCAAATACATTTCGCGCGGAGCGCAAACGGAGACCTGGACTGTGATTCCAGATTCGGTTGAAAAGCCGACGCTTGTTAAGATCCCGAATACAGCACAAGCGCCGTTCCGGGATGACGGTTGCAAACTGTTCAACCGGATCTGTTATGACGCTCCGCTACCGTTCGAAGCCAGGACGCCATAGCTCCTGCATGCGGCGGCAACGGCCAAGGGTGCGCTTTTAAACGCAAAAAGCGAACAGCTTCCCAGATTGCAACCATTCCGCTCGCCGCCTGTTGGGGACCGTAACGGAATCGCCGGCCGCGCAAAATGCTGGCGCCAACGGCGAACGCAACAGACTTCAGGTGAGCTCATGAGTATTTTCGATACACTCTCGGACGCGCTGGGAGAAGCCATGCGTAAGCGCGGCGCCACGGAAACATCGGCCCCCGGCACGCAACCCTCTTCCGGGAGCGGCTTCACCGGAATGCTCGCCAACACCGGCTTTGGCGATCTTTCCGGCCTTGTGCAAAAGCTGCGCGGCGGCGGTCTCGAAGCGGAGGTTCAGTCCTGGCTTGGCGCGGGCGCGAACCTTCCCGTGACGGCCGAAGAGCTTCGCTCCGCCCTGGGCAACGAACAGGTTCAAAAGATCACGCAGCAACTCGGCCTGCCGGGCAGACCGGATTTTACAGCTCCTGTCGCAGCATCTGCCCGAGGCCGTGGATAAGGCGAGCCCGAACGGCGCGATCGAGGAGCCGGAGCAGACCGCGCATTGACGGCGGGCGGGAAGTGCGGCGCGCATCGCCGGGCTTGCCTCAAGGGCGGCCCGCTCCCAAGTTTCCTGGGCAGAAATTAACGGAAGCCGTGGAACGAGTTGCGAGCGGACGCGGCTATAATGGCCGCGTTCCCAGTTGAAACGGCACCGAAACAGTGTCATAAGCGGCTGCAATCGCCCGCAAGGGCGATTTGTCGTTGGGGTGTAGCCAAGCGGTAAGGCAGCGGATTTTGATTCCGCCATTCCCAGGTTCAATTCCTGGCACCCCAGCCAGCCAGTCTGGTCTCTGTGGTTCGGATTCCCGGTCTGTGAGAAACTCCGGCATTTCCGCGGGTTAGGCTTCTCAGCGGAAGTCTCTGGTCGGCAATCTTCAAATTCCAGCGCGCCGGCCACCGGCTTTACAGCGGCTGTCTCTGCCCGCCATTTTCCAATTTCCGTGTTGGTGCGCCGGAGACCGGTTCGAGATGTGCCAGAGAACGGTTCGGATGGCTACCTACAGAGGACGCTGTTCACGCGTTCGCCGAATCGCATCGGACAAGAGAGCAGGTTGCCGGGCTTTTCGCCCAGCTGCACCCAGAGAATGCCGTCGAAATAGGCGCCGGCGATGTCCGGGTCGTGGGCCAGCGCGCGGGCGAGCGTGGTCTTGCCGTAGCCGCCAGCACCCCGCAGCGCTGCGGTGATCGCCACCGCGTCGCCCTTGGCGTCGAGCAGCTTCTGCTTAAGCGCGCCGAACTCGGCCGGGCGCTGCACGAAATCCACCGGCGGCTCGGGCGCCATCATCGGCACGCGGGGCGCCTTGCTCGGCCCGGCCAGCACGCGCATCAACGTGTTGCGGTGCTCCAGCAGGTCGAGATCGTAGACCCGCCCCAGCCAGCGCGGCAGCGTGTTGAGATCGCCGAGCCCCGGCCCTTTCACCGGCGAGACGTTTTGCCTTCCTGGCGCGCGAGCCACCGGCCTCCGCGATCTCCCCTGTCCGGTACAAGCTGAGAGGCATTCTGTGTGCCTGTCAACTATCTGAGGTTTTATTGCTACGAAATGTTGTGGGAGCCGAGCCTATTGGGCGCCGCTCGTGGCCGTGGGCGAAGGCGGTGCCGGGAGATGATTTGCTTCCGCTTTGCGTAGGCAGAACCGGGCGGTTTTGAGCCGAGGCCGATTTGGGCCGGTAAGGGTCAACACCGACGGTAGTTGCCGCTTAGCTTCGGCGACCGCTTCACCCCTATTGGCGGTCGACATCGTGAGCGTTACCTCGAGTTCGCCGCGCCTTCTCGACGTCGTAGCGCAAATAATAGTGCGCAACGGCCTTCTTATAGGTGACCAGCCAAATGCTTTCGGATTGGTAATCGTACGCGTCCAGCCACGCGCGCAACTCGCCGAGGCTTTTGACTTCGACCGTCTCGATGGCTTCCGCGGGACGCGCTTTGGCATGGTTATGCGATCAATGCGGGAGCCTTGCCGAGATAGGAGTCATCTTCGACTTGCTTGACGAGAAAATCTGCAACGTCCGCGCGCGAGATCGTGCCGTTGCGCCAGTCAGCGGGCCTACCGAGGACTTTATAGCGGCCTGTGCGAGGGCCGTTGGTGAGGATGCCCGGCCGGGCTATCACCCAGGACAGGGCGCTGCGGCGAATCATCATCTCCTGCACGGCTTTGTCGGCATAGACCCGGCCTAAAAGGAGTTCGAAGGGCAGGCGCTGCAACAGGGACATATGCTCGCGGCTATCACCGGCCCCAAAGCCTGTCACACAAATCAGGCGCTTCACGCCCGCACCTTCCATCGACTGGATGAGAATTCGCGTGGCGTCAGAGAAGAGCCGAATGGGGCCGGTGAGCATAGCAAGACTGGCTTTGGCTCCGAGCGTCTGGATGACGGCATCGGCACCCTTAACCGCGGCGGCAACATCCTCGGCTCTGAGCGCATCGCCATTCAACTTCGTAAGCTGCGCATGGCTGAGTGGCATTTGGGAAGCCGATCTCGCAAAAGCCCGCACCTGATAGCCTTGATCGAGAGCTCGACGGACCGTCTCAAGTCCAATGCCACGGCTTGCGCCAATGATTAGGATGGTCTTCATGGATGAGAGGGCAGCCCAAAAGAATTCGGTAAAGCGTGGTGGAGTGTGATAGCCGCACCGGGGACGGAGGCTGGTTCAGCAATCCGCACAATGAAACGGACAAGCGAAATCCTTATTAGAAGCATTCTGGCACTCTACGCTTGTTATTGCCAACAAAACTTCCAAATACCAAGCAATGGCCTAGCCGCTCTCGGTCAAGCCCGCCGCGCGTGTGCTTCGGCCAATCAGAATTTGTAGGCAATCCGGTTCTTAAACATTGAGGTACAGGCTATGAAATTTCGCCCTCTGCACGACCGGGTGGCCTCGCCAACCTGACGCCCCAAAGCCTCGATGCACTCTGAGGCAAGCGGATTGCTGCCCATGGGATTGGAGAACCGCTCCATTTTGGCCCCGGCCGGCAACTGCGTTGCGATGGACTCGAAGGCCGGGAGGCGGCTGCCCACCAACGGCCGCCAGGAGCCCAGGTTTGCCTCTGCACCGCCGGTGAAGCGCAGCCGGTAGATAAGCGTATTGCCGTCCTTCGGCAGGTTCGGGCAGCCGGAAATGACGGCCGTGGCGCTGGCAACGGGCCGGACAGTGCCGGGGGCCAACGGCGGTATGGGACGATCCGTTATCGCGGTGCCGGTCGCATAGGATATGCGGGCCGGGACCGCCGCGCCGAGGACAACTGTCAGCGCGAGCATTGCCAGAGCCGCAAGCCGGATGTCGCGCACCAGGCCGGCGCCCAGCCGGTCGAGGAAGTCGTCCGCGCTGACCGCTGCGCCCGTGTGCCTACGGATCATCTGCCGCCAGAGCCAATCTGTGATGGCCTTGTGTTTTGCGGGCTCCTGCATGAGATCGGCGGCCCAGCCATTGCGTGTGCTCTCGCTGCCGCGCCGCCACGCGATGGCTCCACAGAGCCAGCCAGCCAAGAATATCGCGGTGAAGATGAGGCCGAGAGGCCCGGCGCCGATATCGCTGTCATAGAGAAGCGCGTGCGCTGCTTTGGCAGCAACTTCGGCGGCGGCTGCGACATACCGCGACCACGCCACTATCGCCGCAACTCCCGCCGCGACCGAGGCGAGGATGATGGTGAGATGCAGGAGGGTATGGAAGCGCGGCGCGCGCCGGAGCGCGATCGAAGCGTGAAAGGCCGCTGGGACACCAAGATGAGCGAGGCGAGTGGCGTTGCCGGACATGGGTAATAGCCTATGCAGTTGACCCGATGCGAGAGTAGCAGCCCGCAACAAAAGCGTCCTGCTCTATGAACGATCTTTAAGGGATAATGTCCCTGGCTGTCACCGCTCGCCGAAGCACGGCGATACCTCCGAATCCGGCCCCAGGGCCGAAGACGCTGCCATCCAGATGAGAGACGCTTGCGGTGTTCCAAGAGGAGGGCTTGGTACAGCCGGTTATCCCTCAGCAACAGAAGGTTTGGCAAAAAGCCGGAATGGCCGGCCCCGGCCTTGCGCTGAGATCGCGCGCTATGAGCATGCAGGGTCAGTGAACGCTGATGCCGCCAACAGCACCCGTCGTCTCAAGTGGGTCGGGAGCGGTGTGCGCCGGGAGACCGGCAAGGAGTAGGTGGTGGAAGTCCACTGCGATGAAGGAATAGCAAACCACATCGGCCCCGAGCCGTGCGCAGGTATCCGTGAGGATGCAGGCGAAGCGTCAGTAGGGGATCGCACAGGCCAGCCATTGAGCCGCGAAATCGACGTCATCCTGGGCGCCGACGCCGTACTGCTGGCGGGAGGCAACACGGACGGGTGCGCCATTGCAAGCGCCCGGACGGCCCAGCGCGGTCTGAGACCCTGGCATGTGCGGACGCTCCTTGTGCGGGAACCGGGAGATCTCATGTCTGACCAGGGCGGCGTGCCGTCCCTGGCCCGCATCGGGAAGGTGAGGAGCCGAAGCCGGTGATGCACGGGCATGAGAAGTCAGACTCTGCCATTGTAGCAACGAAGCTGCCGAACAAAGCTGGGAAACCAGCGGCGGAGGCGGTGGAGCCAAGGGCGGGGACCAAGGGGAACGCGGGACAGCAAAGCACGCTCCGGACACAGATCCGGGAAAGCGTGTCCCAGGCGCTGGACCGTGTGCGGAAAGCCGCAAGGCAAAGGAAGAAGGAGAAGTTCACCGCGCTCCTCCACCATATCAGCGTCAGCTCTGGCAGCCTGCCCGCCTCTACCATATGGGCTTCGGCAAAGGGCATGGGAATGCGCCTCGGGTCAAGATTCGGATCACGCAGGCAGATAAGCTTCCCGTGATGATCAGCGAGATCGGCTTCCGCGCGCACCCATTTCGAGCCGATGGAGTTCTCCATCCAGAGCACAACGACGGCCTTCACCGTCTCGATGCGCTTTTGCAGAACATTGCGGAAGGGCTGTCCACCAGCAAGATCGCGGTCTAACCAAACCGATATCCCCGCGTCCTCGATCTGTTTCTCCAGCGCTTCGATGAGCGGTCGATCCTTGCTGGAATAAGACAGAAAGACGTCGGCTTGCCGCAGAATGGAAGGCGCCGGCAGCACCGAAAGGATTTTCTTCACCTCGTAGGGTTTACCGTCGGAGCCAACGACAATGGGAATGCCGTGTTTCTGAGCGCCCGCAATGCTGCCGTAACCCATCATGATCGGCTTGTCACCAAGCGCTTCGAGGCCGGCGCCATCGGCGCGCATCTCTGGCCGGACCTGCACCCGTTCCTCGTAAGACGGGCTCTAAGGCAAACTCTTTCAGAAAGCGTCTAGCATTTTCAGGCTGGCACGGCGGCACCATATAAGTCAGGGTCTGTCACGGATTCGCCATGGTTTTGCCGCCCAAGCCTCCGTCGAACAAAGGTGCCGCGCATGAGATTGCGCCGCAGGTGTCGAATCGCGCCGAGATCGACGGCTTTCTCACACGGGTGCGGACAGCGCGGTCTCAGCGAGGCGGCTCCAATGGACGGCTGATCTTCGCCATGGACGCCACCATGAGCCGCCAGCCCACTTGGGATATGGCGCTGCAGGTCCAGGCGGAGATGTTCAACGCGGTGAAGGCTGTTAGCGGCCTCGACGTACAACTCGTGTTCTTCCGGGGCTTCGACGAGTGCCGCGCTAGCCGCTGGGTGAGCGACGCGGGCGCGCTCGCACGCCTCATGACGAGCGTGGAATGCCGGGGCGGTTACACGCAAATTCGAAAAGTGCTGAAACATGTGCTGCGCGAGGCCGCCTCGGGCAAGGTCAGCGCGCTGGTCTACGTCGGCGACGCGATGGAAGAGAACCCCGACGAGCTTGCGAATTTGGCTGGGCAGCTTGGTCTTCTCTCCATTCCGGTCTTCCTCTTTCAGGAAGGCCACGACGGCGGAGCGCGTGCCTGCTTTCAAGAGATCGCGCGGCTCACCCGCGGCGCAACATGCCAGTTCGGATCGGGGTCCGCCGCGCAATTGCGGGAGCTGCTCGAAGCCGTCGCCGTTTATGCGGCCGGTGGCCGAAGCGCACTTGCGGACTATGCAAAAGGCCGCGCAGCGCCTACTCTCCTCCTCGAACAAATGTCGAAACCGTAACGCTTCTTGCCCGGAAGGAGATGGGCAATTCTACCGCTTTTCCTAGCGCTGCTATTATTGGGCATCCTCCTCTATCTTCTCGGGTGGGTGACAAAGGCCGAAGTTCCGGCGGCGTGGATTCGTAAAGGTGGCGGGGTTCTGTTCGTGTTCGGGGCCACGCTCCTTCTCACGAGAAACATCGGGATCGCGATCCTATCCGCCATCATCGCTTATCCGGTGATGTCAAGAACCGGCTGGTTTCCCGGCGGCGCAAGGCGCTCGTCAAGCGGGAATGTCTCGACGGTTCGGACAGCCTATCTGGAAATGTCGCTCGATCACGCGACGGGAGCGCTGTCGGGCCGCGTGCTGCAAGGCCGGTTTGCCGGCTGGGCGCTTTCCGATTTCACAAGCGCCGAGCGCGTGGACTTTCTTGCCGAGCTCCGCTCGAACGATCCCCAAGCCGCACAACTGTTCGAAGCCTATCTCGACCGGACTTCACCTGGGTGGAGCGCCAGCGGGAGCTCGGATGGATCGCGCGGGAACGGGGTGTCGCGAGCCATGGGCATCGAGGAGGCCTATCTCGTTTTGGGCCTTAGCCCCGGCGCGACACGCGCCGGTAACGCGCTACCTTGACGAAGAAACATCACCACTTTGACAAAAAGGATATAGCGTTCGCGCTTTCTCATAGCTGCTTATGTGTGTTGTTTTTAACATACTACAAATACTCGATATACAGATAAGTAAACTTGCCGACCGCACCAAACAGGCAGCCACTTCTCGCTTGCAACCTTGATGAAGTATTTTGTTAGCTCTGTCCAAGTTGTGCGTAGGTTTTCGCCGCAATTCGGGGGCATCCTGGGCGTACCGGTCCGGCAGGAGGGCACCCGATGGAACATCGCAAATTTCAACAGCGGCTGGATGAATTGCTAGCGGAAGTGACGCACGCGCAAGCCCAAAAGGCAATCGCGGCATTACAGCAACGCGGCGACGGTGACGAGGTGCAGCGTCTTCTGAATGAGCGCTTGGAGGGCGATCCCAAGTGCCCGCATTGCGGATCGGGGCGCACCGAAGGCTGGGGCCGCGAGAGGAACGGGCTGAAGCGCTGCCGCTGCCTTGACTGCAAGCGGACGTTCAATCCGCTAACCGGCACGCCGTTGGCACGGCTGCGTAAGAAAGAGTGCTGGCTGAAATATGCCGGGGCGCTCAATGAATCGCTACCGGTCCGCAAGGCCGGCAAGGTGTGCAAAGTCAGCAAGAACACTGCCTTCAAGTGGCGCCACCGCTTTTTGAAGGCGCAAAACAAATCGAAGGATCAATCGCTTGCCGGCATCGCTGAGGTTGACGAAATCTTCCTGCTGGAAAGCTTCAAAGGCCGGCGCAAGCTGCCGCGCCCGGCGCGCAAGCGAGGCGGCGTTGCGGAAAAGCCAGGCCTATCGGCTGAGCAAATTCCGATCCTGATTGCCCGCGACCGCACCGGCGCTCATATCGACGGCGTATTGCCGGACCGCTCCGAGGCGGCTGTGCGTCCAGTTCTTGAGGGCAAGCTATCGAAGGACAATACGCTGCTGTGCATGGACGGCGACAAGGCGCTGATCGCCTTCGCCGATGCGGAGGGCATCGAATATGAACTCATCATCGCCAGCAAAGGTGAACATGTGCACGAGAAGGTACTGCACATCCAGAACGTCAATGCTTATGGCAGCAGGTTTAAGCAATGGCTCAGCCGCTTCAACGGCGTCGCCACCGAATATTTGCCTAGCTATCTTGGCTGGCGGCGCTGGCTTGAGGGGGGCGAGGACGTTATAACCCCAAAAAATGCTTTCGCCGCAGCGCTTAGCTGAAACCTACGCACAATTTGGACAGAGCTATTTTGTTTAAACGGAATGCTTGCATTTACGCCAGAATACCCCTAACATAGGTTGATTTCTGTTACTTATACTTTGTTTTTTGTATTATAGAGATGACGCGAATGATTACCGCAAAAATAAAGAAAACAAACAACGCCGACTTCGGGAAAGAAATCACACGTTGGGTGGACCCCTTCCCTCATCTTCGCGCCCCCAATCCCTCCAGTGCGCTTGGCCCCGGTTTTGCGAAGGCTGTGAAGCCGGACATTCTGATGCCGGGAGCGCGCGAACACCTGAACGTCGTCCTGAACGATGGCCATATTCGTGTTTCTCCCTCCCGCGCCTCGCGGGCGGCGGGCCTCAAGGTCGCCGCGCCCCCGCGCGACGGAATTGAGGCAGCTGAAGGCTACACAAATGGCACCAGCGCTGCGACGGCTCTCGCATCGCGTACAGCACATCAAATTCATGACGCCTTGGAATTCGCCTATGGCGTTGGGTTTCTCGAATTGCCTGCCCGGCAGCGCGCCGTCCTGCTCAAAGCCCTTCTTGTTCATCCGGCTAAATGGCCGGACGAAACCGCCGACCTAATCAAGCATGTGCTCGGCCCGGTGGACGGACGCCAGCACGTCCGGCAAAAAGACAACATTCGGCGGTTCCTCGGTTACGGAATAGTTAATAGCGAAGACGCTGTCGCCTGTGCAGGTGACCGAGCCACCTTCTGGGCAACAGGTTCGCTTGGGCGCGAGCTGGCGACGACGATTCAGGTGCCCATACCTGTCGCCATGAATGGCAGAGCGCAACCCCACTCTATTGCCGCGACTCTGGCGTGGTTCACCCCTGTTTCTCCTGGACGGAAGGCCTACAGAACCGTGCGACTGAGCCTCCTAAAATCAGACAGCCTGGAGATCTTGGGTGTGGCCTCCCACGGACGGCAGCCCGACGAAAATCAGTCGAAGCGAGGAACGGTTATTACGCGCTGCTGGAGTGGAGATAGAGTGCCAGCGGTGACGCCGCAAATAAATCTGCCCCTTACTATTCAACGCGAGCCGGACAACGGTTTGCCAATTGACGACAACGTGCCCTTCGGCCTCGCTGTCACCGTATGCATGCCAGGTGTCATCGAACTATACGAACAGGCGCGTCAGCGTCTGGGCATCGCGCCACGCATTCCTTTAGCACGATGATTCCTTAGTTATTTGCTTATAAAAATGCCCCAGGTTACATTTTGGGAATAGCCGCATTCGGATCCGAAAGCGAACATCGCTGCTTGAGCAGTTCTCTGGCCCCGCCACTTCAGCAAACGGCCTCATGCGTTAGTCACGGGCTGTTCCCGCCATTCGCAGAGAGAGCGCTGACATTCTAGGTATATGCTTCCGGTCTTCATCTTTCGTGGCCTTTTGCCTTGAGTTTTCACACCGCGATCTAGTACAACTCCGGTGTACCGGTAACAATAATGTCGACGGCATTTACGGAAAAGTCATTATCAGGAGTGATGCTGATCACCACATGAGGAAAATACTCGCGTGTGGAGCAAGGAGTCCCGTTTTCTATTCAACCACTACCACAGGAACTTCCCATGGCTAGAGGCACACAACCGTCAGCAAAACAAGCGCCGGTTCTTGACTTTTCGACTTACTCTTTTCCGGAGTTGGTAGAGATAAAGAAGAACATCGAGGGCGAGATGCAGTCGCGCCAGGCTAAAGAGATGCAGGAGCTTCGGGTTAAGGTGGCCGAGGCAGCGCAGGCGTTGGGTGTGTCCGTGCAAGAGATACTGGGACTGCCCAATGGTGGTAAGCGAGTGACGCGGCATGCGAGAGGAAAGCAGCCTGCGCGTTACCGCGGACCTCATGGCGAAGAATGGTCAGGAAGAGGGCCGTCACCGCGTTGGATGAAGCCCCTTTTGGCAAAAGGGAAAACGAAAGCGGATTTCTTAATTAAATAGGATCAAAGGGAGCGTTGCGGGGTAAATCCGCATCGGTGCTATCGTGGCCTGTATGGTCTAGTGTTCTATGTAGGTTATCGGTATAGCAAGGTTTTTTGGCACGGAAATTTTTTTGTTTAACTTCCCTCAAGGAAGGACCCGTTTCACCGGAACGGGACTCCACCTAATCTAAATAGTCACATAATTACCCCCGGGTACCCCCACCCCTCTCAGCACCTGGGTCCCGCCCTAGCTAATTAAAGTCTTAAAATACCGCAACCCTCCTTGCCTCTCTCCACGCAATCATTTTTTAAGCGGGCTCTAAATCTCCAATAGGACTGCAACGCTGGGGTGCCTCATGAGTACAACGCCGGTGCAAGGGCTGAAAAATCATCGCTGTTGCTAAAGCAAAAATAACAGCATTTTCATGGGCCAGCTAATCACCAATCACTTGCTCTAGTGTCTGAACAACAGTCGCTATAACAATGGCTTAATACTTCAGCAGACGCGAAATTGCTGCAACGCTAAAGCTCTATGGCAACATGCTGGCAACATTTTGCAAATTTCGTGCGGTCAAGGCCACGCTCACAACGTGACCTTAACCGTTGAGTTTTAGGCAAGGCCACGACCGAAGCGCACCAAAAAGCTGACGCTTGGCCCAAGACGCGATGGGTCGGGAGCGGTCGTGCCGGTTTCTTAGCCATCAGGTGCGCGCCAAGGCGGCGGGATCCTGATGCGGTCTTCTTCGAACGGAACAACACAATCCCGCACATGACCCAAAGGAGGCTTCGGCGCTAATTAAGGCGAAACGGCGATGTCGGGTGCCAAGCCGACCCTGACGGTGCCATCAGTTCAGCGAGCGGGCGAGGACCGCTTTCAGAATACCAAAGCGGAAACTTACGGATAGGCTGTCACACACTCGCTGGCGGGCCACCGTAAAATCCTCGAGCACGTTGCCACCGAATACATAATGCCAACGACGATTGCGGCAGGCACAGCGCCCAGGGCCAGAGCGGCAATCATCGAGATAAGAGCGACAGCAGCGCCCCCCATCCGGCCCGCCGTAAGATCGCGCACCATGGATACGCCAAGCGCCAAGACTTCAGGTACAGTTCCCGCAAGCCAGGACCACTTGGCAATCGCAGGCTGGCCCAAATGCTGGGCCACTAATCCAGCGCGCAGCGCAAGAGGCGTTCATTTTGCTTCTGGCGCTCTCCTGGCTAACTTAGCGCTGGGGTGAGGCGGCTGCCGGCCAGCGAGCCTGGGCGGGAAAGGAGACAGCTGCCCTAAAGCCGTGGGGTTCGATATTGGCGAAGGTCAGCGTGCCGCCATAAGCCTTCGCAATTTCATGGGCGATGGCAAGACCGAGACCTGAGCCGGGAACGGATTCGTCGAGCCTTAGTCCACGCTCTCCAAGCCGGTGAACGAAGGATGCAGGCGCTCCTGGTCCGTCATCCTCAATTACAATCGTAATGCCGTCCCCGGTGCCGGCTGAGATGGTGACACGCTCATTCGCCCATTTGCACGCATTATCGAGAAGGTTTCCAATAAGTTCCGCCAGATCGTTCTCCCTTAAGGGGGCGGTAAAGCCGTCTCTTACGTGAACGTGCCACTCCAACCCCTCTCCTTTCGGGGTGCGGCCAAGGGCGCGAACAAGCTTTGCTACGGCTGGCGCGATATGAGTTTCATGAATTTGGAGGTCGTGAACGCCTTGAAGCCGGGCGCGCGACAATTCGCGGTCGATATTCCGGCGCATGGTGTCCGCAAGCTCCTCGATTTCGGCGGCGATGCTCGCCGCTCCGCTTTCGCGAAGTTTGGCTGCGTCTGCAATCAACACTGTCAGCGGTGTCTTGAGACCGTGCGCGAGATCGGCAGCTCTTGCCTTCGCGTCTTCCATCGCCTGCGCCTGCGAATCAAGCAGGGAATTGACAGCCCAGACCAGCGGCATCACTTCGAGGGGTTCGGCGACGTGGATGCGCGTCTTTTTGCCCGAACGGACCGCGAGCACGCTTTCCTGCAAGGTTTTCAGGGGCTTAAGACCGAGGGTGATCTGTGCCCACGCCGCGGCCATCAACGCGGCGCCAAGAAGTGCCGGGGCTCTTATAATATCTGAGCTGAATTCGTCGCTTGCCGCCCTGATCTCGCGCGTATCCAGCGCGGCTGAAATCCTTACGCGACGAATTCCAGCCGGCGTCGTGTACGAGATGCTTCTTTCCCGCGTGAGGAGCGTTGAATGGGATGGCCCCTCGATCATGTGCAGGTGAACCTTGCCTACATCGAGGACGTCCTTTGGAAGGCTCAACACCGAGTCCCATAGCGAACGCGAGCGGAGCAGCTGCTTTTGCGTTTCGTCCTCAATCTGCCAGTACAGGCCGCTGAGGGGTTCGCCAAAGCGCGGGTCGGGAAGAGTGCGGTTGAATACGATGGTGCCTTGGGCATCGAAGGTGACGCCTGCGGAAATCTGCCGGACATAAGTATCGAGTTCGGCGGACGCGCGGCGCTCGACATGGCGCTCAAACAGCCCGGCAATTCCTAAGCCCGCGATGAGAAGAGCCAGCGCGATGGTGACGCCGCCCAGCACCATAAGGCGGAGCTTCAGGGAGCCTGTTCTCACTGCTTTTCTTCGATGATGTAGCCGAAGCCCCGCCGCGTCTCGATGACGTCCGGCCCAAGCTTGCGCCGGATGCGCCCGATTAGCACTTCGATTGCGTTGGCATCTTTGCCAGAGTCGTGCTCGTAAAGATGTTCGATCAATTCCGTGTAAGGCACAACCCGGCCGGCGTGATGCATTAGATAGTTGAAAAGCCGGTATTCCTGCGGCGTCAGATTGACGGGCACGCCATTTATAGACACGCGCATTTGGCGCGTATCGAGCGAGATTGACCCGAGGGTAAGCAGGGGCGAGGCTTGCCCGGCGGCACGCCTTACGATGGCACGAAGCCTGGCCAGCAGCTCCTCCATGCGGAACGGCTTTGGCAAATAGTCGTCAGCGCCGCTGTCGATCCCTTCGACCCGCTCGCTCCAGCTCCCTCTGGCAGTTAGGATCAGTACCGGTGTTGCCCGGCTGTTCGCACGCCATCTCTTGAGGATGGTGAGGCCGTCCAGCATTGGCAGTCCAAGATCGAGGATAATCGCGTCGTAGTCTTCGGTATCTCCCTTGAACCACCCTTCTTCACCATCGGTTTGATGCTCGACTGAATAGCCCGCAGGAACCAGCGTGGCGCTAATGTCCCTGGCTATCCGGCTGTCATCTTCGAGCAGTAAAATACGCATTAGCCACCCGCTTTGCCAATGAGCTGGCCGGTCTTGGCGTTTACGCGGACGTGCAACATCCGCCCGTCCGGGGAGATAATCTTAAACTCATAGACCCAGGTTCCATTTTCTTTTTCGAGTTCAAGGCCGGAAACCTCGCCTGGAACCGCATCATGCAACCAGGCAACGACGCGGTCTAGCGGCACGATCTCACCATTCTCAAGGGCATGGCGGGCCTGGTCTTCGTCATGGACTTCACGTCCGGCGGCCAAGGCGGCCGAACGCGCGTCTTGCATCAAGACCAACCCAGCATAGAGCAGGATCGAGATCGCGGTCAGCAACGTGGTTCGATAGCGCATTGAAAACTTATGATCCCGATTGTCTGTCAAAGCGCTGACCAGCACGCTCACGGGCCAGAAAGCCGAAACCTAATAAAGAGTACCCTCCGGAGGACCACGCTCCTTCCGGCCTGGAGCCATCTATGCGGCACTTCTGGAGCAGGAAAATGCTTTCTGTCAACGCTAGCAACCCAATACGCAACGGCGGCGCGAAATACCCTTATAGTCTCATGCAGATCGCTATGATCCTCCAGAATAACCCCTCAACTGTGAGCCGGATTCTTTCCCTGCTACAAAGGCGCGGTTCGCCTGCAACCGATTTCGCGCGCCAGGTCGCGCTGACCGCGATTGCGTCGCGATGCGGAGACAGCGTTAGCGACGGGATCTTCTTTTTAGAGGTGCTGAGCCTGCCTGTGTTCCCGGTAAAACTTTACGGGCCAACGTTGGTTTCTGGGCACGCGCCAACAATAGACGCTCCTAACCGGATGCTCCTTGAGGGCTACGAAGGTTTCAAGTCGCCTCTTCCTCCGCTCAAGGCGTTGCCTGAACAGCATTCCTTCGTGGACCTATTCGAACAGCTCTTGCTCTGCTCGCGCAAACCCAGCGAGGGTGAGTCCATTTTGAGGAACGAAGGCGCCAGACTCGGTACTGTGGTTATTGTCGGCCTCACCGCGCAAGCTACCATCGAGCACGGCGAGTTCGCGGAAATCGTTAAGTACTCGGTGCCGGAAGAAAGTGCCGGTGTGCGTGAAGACATTGCGCAGTTTACGGGCAGGACGATTTCGCTGCTCGCCGCTATTACGGAAAACCTTTGGTAGGGCAATGAACGGCCGGAAAAGCGGTGCGGAACCGTCGCGACCGATGACAAATCGCTGACTGGAATACTTGAGCATATGTCAGCCCGGCCTTGCTACATTTCGAGCTGCGCAGCGGGCACCTTTCGAAAATGGGGACATAACATGAAAGACGCCCTGATCTGCCTGACACTCACAGCGGCCCTTGCGATTTCGGGTTCCGCAAGCGCCCATTGGTTTGGAAAGGCCGAAGTCGAGGCCAAGGTGAACGCGGCCGGCTACGCGGTAAAGGGGATCAAGAATGGCGTTGGGCGCTACGAGGTCAAAGCAACCGGCAGGGATGGCAGAACGGTCGTGCTCTATGTCAGCCCCTGGACCGGCGAGATTATAGGGCAGGAAGACAAAGGCAAGTAATGAAACATCGATTGCGTTCGGCTGCGGCTCTATCTGTAGTTCTTCATCTGGTAACTGCACTACCTGCGCTGCCGCAGACAATATCGATCACCTCCAAGCAGATGGATGCTCTTAAGATCCGGCTCGAAAAGGTCAGGCCGGCTTCAATGGAGGCAGTCGCGCTCCTGCCCGCGACCGTCGTCCCTCCGCTTAACTCCCGTGTCGCGGTGTCCGCTCCTTTTGCCGGGACCGTTTTGCAGGTGGGGGTGCTCGCCGGACAGCGCGTGAAGGAGGGAATGCCTCTTGTAACAATTGCCAGCAAGGACATGCTCGAAGCAACCGGCCGGCTGAAGCAATTGGAAGTCGAACTCGCCACCGCCGAAACGAACGCGGCACGCTACCGCTCGCTGGCCGAGAAGCAAGTCGGCTCGGAGATGAAGGCGCAGGAAACCGAAGCCGAAGCCGCGAAGCTGCGCGTCGTGACCGAGCAATACAGGCGCATCACCTCGCTCGGAAACATCAGGATCAACGCCGACGGCACTTATTCGCTCATCGCCCCCAAAAACGGGCACGTGGTGGAAACCAGGGTCACTCCCGGAGCCATGCTCGAAGCGATGGCGGCAGCCGTCCTCGTCGACACCAGCGACGAGATTTGGGTCCAGGCGCAGCTTTCGGCTTCCCTCGTCGGTCTCATCGACCCCGGCGATAAGGTCGCCATCGCGCCCGGCGTCGAAGGCACCGTGATTTCAGCCGGCTCAGACCTCGACCCGGCTACGCGTTCGGCCCAGCTTTACGCCCGCGTTGCTGAAGGTTCGGGCTTGGTTCCTGGCCAGATGGTGACTCTCACCGCTTCGCGGCGCCTGTCGAAAGAGGCCGTGAATGTCCCTCCGCAAGCAGTTACTTATGCCGATGGCAGGTCCATTGTATTTAAATGGACCGGAAGCGCGTTTACCGTGATTCCGGTCACGGTCCTTGGCAAGACAGCAGAGATCGCCACGATCGAAGGCAACCTTGCGCCCGGCCAGGAGGTGGCGGTTACGGGCGCCGTCCAGCTCGAAAAGATGATGGCTGGGGAGTAGATCATGCTGAACCGGCTGGTCGAGTTCGCGCTCACGCAGCGCGCGTTCACATTCTTTTGCGCATTGCTCATCGCTGGGCTGGGGGCCTATGCCTTTGCTGCGCATTCCCATCGACGCGTTTCCCAACATCGCGCAGGTACAGGCGAAAATCATCCTGAAGGCGCCGGGAATGACGCCGGAGGAGGTCGAGACCCGCGTCATCACGCCCGTTGAGCTGGAACTGCTCGGCATTCCGCGCCAGACGATCCTGCGCTCCTCCGCCAAATACGCCATCGCCGATATCACCATCGACTTCGAGGACGGGACCGACATCTATTGGGCGCGCCAGCAGGTGTCCGAGCGCCTCGCAAGCGTGCGCGGCGAGCTGCCCGCGAGCGTTTCCGGCGGACTTGCGCCGGTCTCGACGCCGCTATCGGATGTCTTCATGTTCACGGTCGAGGGAGACAGGCTGTCCCTTGAGGAGAAGCGCACTCTGCTCGATTGGACGATCCGGCCTGCACTGCGTACCATTCCCGGCGTCGCCGATGTCAATTCGCTCGGCGGTGATGTCCGCGTTTTCGAAGTCCTGCCCGACAGCGCCAAAATGACCGCGGCCGGCCTCGGCATAACCGATCTCGCCGAAGCCATCGCCGCGAACAACAGGAACGACGGGGCCGGAAGACTGAACGAGGGCGAAAAGACGCTCGTAGTCAGGGCGGAGGGCGCGATCCAGACCCCGCAAGACCTTGAACAGGTCGTGCTGAAATCCGCAAACGGCCGCGTCCTGCGCGTCAACGATGTCGCATCCGTCAGGATCGGCAGCCTGACGCGGTACGGAGCCGTCACCAAGGACGGCAAGGGCGAAGCGGTGGAAGGGCTCGTGCTATCCATGCGCGGCGCCGATGCAAGCGCTGTCGTGAAGGGAGTGCGCGAGCGGCTCAAAGAGTCTGAAGCCCAGCCTGCCGGAAGGTGTGACCCTGAATGTCTTCTACGAGCGTTCAGACCTGATCCAGCGGGCCGTGGGAACGGTAAAGAAAGCGCTTCTCGAAGCGACCGTTCTGGTGGTTGTCCTCTTGCTTCTCTTCCTGGGGAGCCTGCGCGCCGCGCTTGTGGTGGCGGTGACCTTGCCCATGTCGGCCCTCATCACCTTTCTGATGATGCAGCTCTTCGGGATGTCGGCGAATCTCATGAGCCTTGGCGGGCTTGCTATCGCCATCGGCCTGATTGTCGACGCGGCGGTGGTTGTTGTCGAGAATACAGTCGAACGCCTCTCGCATACCAGCGAGCGCGTCCCATTCCTTCACAGCGTCTATCATGCCGCCTCTGAGGTCGCGCTGCCCGTGACCTCCGGCATCGTCATAATCTGCCTTGTCTTTCTTCCCTTGCTGGCGCTGCAGGGGCTGGAGGGCAAGCTTTTCGCGCCGGTCGCGATCACAATCATCATCGCCTTGAGCGGTTCTCTGCTTCTATCGCTGACCCTGATCCCGGTGCTGGCGTCGTTCATGCTCAAAAGCGGCGGCCATTCCAATCCCTGGCTTATCCGGGTGCTGACGCAAGGGTATAGCAAGCTGCTTCGCTACTGCCTTCGCCGCCCTCAGCCCGTCTTCGCCGTCGCGTTTGCTGGCGTGGTGCTAGCTGTGATTGCTTACCTCGCGGTTGGCAAAGCCTTCATGCCGTCCATGGATGAAGGCTCGGTCATCATGCAGACGACGAAGCTCGCTTCAATCAGCCTGCCCCGAAGCCTCGATACCGATACGCTCATTCAGCGGAAGCTGCGCCAGGAGGTACCGGAGATTAGGGAGATCGTCGCCCGCACGGGCGCCGACGAGTTGGGCCTAGATCCGATGGGTTTGAACGAGACGGACGTTTTCCTCGTTCTGAAGCCGAAGGAGGAATGGCGCGTACCGGATAAGGAATGGCTTATTCAGGAGCTGCGCAGGGCGATGGCCGATCTTCCGGGCATGGAAATCGCGTTCACCCAGCCCATCGAGATGCGCACCTCGGAGATGCTGACCGGCGCGCGCGGCGATCTCGCCGTTAAGATCTTTGGCCCGGACTTGAAAGTGCTGGCCGATCTCGCAGGCAAGATCAAGGCAGCGCTCAGGGACACGCGCGGGGCTACCGAGGTGATGACCGCATCGAACGCCAAGGTCGACTACCTCGAAGTCAAGGTGGATCGCATGATGGCCGGGCGCACGCGGCTGTCTGTGGCGCGGATCGAGGATGAGCTGCGCGCCCTGCTCGAAGGGACGCCCGCGGGACTGGTTACGGAAGCCGGGCGCCGGACGAACATCATTATCCGGGCGCCCGCGGCGCCGGGAGATTCGCCCGAACAGTTCGGCTTGACCCAGCTTGCGGCAGGCGATGGCGGTTTGGTCCGGGTCTCCGACGTGGCGCAGCTCAAGCGCACGGGCGGCCCGGTCAAGGTCGACCGGGAGAATTCCTCACGTTACGCGCTGGTGCAAGCCTATGTTTCCGGCCGTGATTTGGTTGGCTTCGTCCAGGATGCCCAGAAGGCAGTCGCGGAGACGGTCGCATTGCCGGACGGCTACCGGCTGGTTTGGGGCGGCGAGTTTGAAAACCAGAGGCGCGCCGCGGCAAGGCTTTCGGTCGTCGTGCCGATTGCACTCGGCCTGATATTCCTGGTGCTTTTCGTGACGCTGAGGTCGATGCGCCAGTCCGCCCTCATCCTGGCCAATGTACCATTCGCGCTCGTCGGCGGAATTCTCACCCTCTGGGCGTCGGGGGAATATCTTTCGGTGCCCGCGTCGGTAGGCTTTATCGCACTGCTCGGCATTGCGGTCTTGAACGGCCTTGTGATGGTCAGTCACTTCAACGAACTGATCGCGAGCGGGCTGAGCCTCGAAAGAGCGGTGTTCGAAGGCGCGATCCGCAGGCTACGGCCGGTGCTGATGACAGCGAGTATCGCGGCTTTCGGCCTTGTCCCGCTCATGTACGCGACAGGGCCGGGGTCCGAGATCCAAAAGCCGCTCGCCATCGTCGTCATCGGCGGCCTCGTGACCTCGACTGCGCTGACGCTCTTGCTGCTTCCAATCCTCTTCAAGCGGTTTGGAGCGGAAGCCGGCCAATTTCACACACATCAGGGAACTCCGGAATGGAAGAAGAGCTTTGCAAGCTGACGCTCGTCTATCCGCCAGCGTCGGAGGACGCGATTGTCGAGCTGCTTCTGAAGGCCGAGCCGCCGCTGAAAGGGTTTACGACCTGGGCCGCAGATGGCCACGGGCTGGACTTTGGCGATGCAACGACGGCCGAGCGCGTCAGGGGCCGGATCATGCGGTGCGTCATGGTGATTGTGCTGCAGAGGTCGCGGATAACGCCGTTGCTTGAGACCGTTCGCGCGGAAGCTGGCGCTCCGCATTTGGCCTATTGGGTCGAACCCGTGGAAAGCTTCGGACGGCTTTGATCGCATGCCAGGCATTTGCGTTTTGAGGTTTTTGAAAAAGGAGATGGAGGCATGACAACCACCGGAGGCGATACACAGATTTCAGTCTGGGACCCCCTCGTCCGTTTTGGCCATTGGGCGCTCGTCGCCGCCTTTGCAATCGCTTACATCTCCGGCGATGAGGGTGGCGAGCCAAGCGCATGGCACGAGTGGACTGGCTATATCGCGGGCGGGATCGTGGTTTGGCGCGTGCTGTGGGGCCTGACCGGCTCGCGCTATGCGCGGTTCAGCGATTTCGTGGTTGGCCCCCGCGCCGCAATCGCCTATCTCGCCGGCCTCGTCACCGGCACCTCCCGCCGGTATGTGGGACATAGCCCAGCCGGCGGAGCGATGATCCTCGCGCTGCTCACCCTGATCGCGGCCACCGTCGGCACCGGCATCGTCGCCGATCCAGACGGCGCGCCGAAGCCTCAGCCTGGCGTTACTGTTACGGCGCAGGTCAGGAACGCCGAAGCCGGACGGGCGCGCTCCCATGAGGGCCGCGAAGGCCGGCGCGAGCATGAAAGCTTTATCGGCGAGGTCCATGCCGTGCTCGCGAACATCACACTATTCCTGATCGTCCTGCATATTCTGGGCGTCGCGCTGGCAAGCGTTGTCCATCATGAAAATCTTGCCCGCGCTATGATTACCGGGAAGAAGCGTGGCGAGGACACGTAGCCCTCGGACCTCGCCCGCCGGAAAGCGACCGTTCGAGCCGCTTCCCTTCGGCGCCGCCAGCTCCCTGCAGTTGACTGGAACTCAAAGACCTGGCCAGCATTCGCAGCCCATCCGGGCTCGCTTGCCGGCCGGTTCGCACAGGACGCTAGTTCACTGCGCCAGCCCCCTTTCCAAACATCGTTTTGAAGAGCCTTTGGTGCTCTGCTTCATCTGCCGCGATGGCCTTGAAATGCTGGGCTATTTTCGCGTCGCCTGCTTCTTCAGCCCTCTTTGCCATGTCGACGTACATTTTCATCGTCTCAAGATATTCATCCGAGATTGCCGTCGCGAGGTTCTCCGTATCGGTTTTTACCACTCCGAGAAGCTGGGCCTGTCCCTTGAAGTGCTTGCTAAGCTCATCCTCGGCAACCTTTTCGAACAGCTGCGCGAGCGCGCTGTTGCCATTCTTGCGGGCCTGCTCCGCGAACAACTTGTAGCGCAAATGCGAAAACGCCTCATCCTTCATCGCTGTCATTAGGTCTTTCCGCGTACCGCTGGACATGGTTTCGGCGCTTATGGCAGCGGTAGAAATAACGGCTGCCAAGGCAAGGACTGAAATAACCTGGATCTTACGCATGATAATTCCTTCCCATTCTTTTTCTTCGCTTATGCGCCCGCCGGGGCTGAAGTTCTGGGCCGGGGCCGGCGAGGTCCGAACATAGCCGCGCCCGGGGTGACAAAACGCCTCAAGCGAATGTCATCGTTTTTTCAGGAAGCCTTTGGCACAAGCGCGGCGGCGCCACTCGTTGCGAAGCATCGCAGACGGCCCAGCAAGGAGATGCGATGCCTGCCACCCCTCACATTGAAGAGCATTTCACCGGTTCTGCCACCGTGCGTGAGATCGTCATCGGCATGGCCGATGGTTTGACGGTGCCTTTCGCGCTGGCAGCCGGGCTATCGGCCGCGGTGAGCAGCACAAGCGTCATCGTCACAGCGGGGTTCGCCGAAATCGCCGCGGGTGCTATGGCGATGGGATTGGGGGGCTATCTTGCCGGAAAAACCGATGCCGAGCATTATCAGGCCGAGCTGGTGCGCGAGCAGGCCGAAATCAACGATCACCGGGACCACGAAGTGCGGGAGGTCGAGGAGATCCTGCGCGGCTTTGGTCTGGAGGGCGCCGGGCTGCAAGCCGCGGTCGAGTCCGTCACCTCGGACCCGCAGCGCTTCATCGATTTCCTGATGCGCTTCGAACTCGATCTCAAGAAGCCGAACCCGAAACACGCTCCCATCAGCGCCTTCACAATCGGCGCGTCCTACGTCGCTGGCGGCCTGGTGCCGCTCTTCCCCTACCTGTTGACGAACGACATGGGCACGGCGCTGAAGCTTTCCGTCGCCACGACAGGCGTTGCGCTGTTCGTTTTCGGCGCGGTGAAGGGGCATTTCACCGGAGCGAACAAGTTCAAGTCCGCGGTGCAAACGCTTCTGGTTGGCGGTCTCGCGGCGGGTGCTGCCTATGCGCTCGCGCACGCCTTCGGCTAAGTGGGACCGGGCTACGCCTGTGCCGCGTGCTCGTAGATATCTTCCTCCTGTGCATTATGCAGCCGGACCAGTGCCTCGATTGACTCGATTGCCCGCTGGGCATCGCGAATGAGATAGCGGCCGGCATCCTCCCCGGAGGCGCAGGAGGCAATGCGGTTGAGGAGCCTCGCCTGATGCTGAATTTCGCGATGCGCGCGGCTCATGGCAGCAAGGCCGGACAGATCGGGGAGGCGGGCGGAGAGTTCGGGAAAGAGGGCGGTTTCGTCCTGCCGCTCGTGCTGGACGACCGTCCGCTGTATGAGGGCGTCTGCCTCCTGGACTAATGCGAGGGCCCTCGCTTCGTCCGCATCGTCGAGCGCATCTGCTATTTCACGGAGCCGGTTCAGATCTTGTTCGACGGCTTCATGGTTTTCCCGCAAGCGCTCTGGGAGAAGCGCAGGGCGGCGGCGCAGCATGCGCTCCTCTCCCGAAAATAGCGCTCTAAGGGCGTTCAGGATCACGAGAACGTCGATTGCCTCCTGGGTGACGGCCGCGGCAACGGGTGTAAGAAACCCCAACGCCGCCGCGGTCATTGCGGCGGCCGAAAGCGCCATTCCCGCGACGATGCTTTGCTGAGCGATTGCACGGGTCCGGCGCGCGATCCCTACTGCCTCAGCGACCCGGTCGAGACGGTCTACGAGGATAACAACGTCGGCCGCCTCGGACGAGGCGGTTGCCCCGCGCGCGCCCATGGCAACGCCGACATCGGCTGCGGCAAGTGCCGGGGCGTCGTTGATGCCGTCGCCGACCATCACGGTGGGATGAAGCTTGCGCTCGGTGGCAACGGCCTCGACTTTATCGGCCGGCGAGCGGTCCGCCAGCACTGTATCGAGATCGAGGGCGGCACCGATGGTCTCGGCCGCGTCGGCACGGTCGCCCGTGACCATCACCATGCGGACAACGCCCGCGGCGCGGAGAGCCAGAACCGCACGCGGCGCTTCTTTCCGCAGCTCGTCGGCAAGCAATATCGCCCCGATTGCAACCTCGTCTCTTGCGACAAAGACGCAGAGCGCCGAGCGCCATGAGGCACGCCTCAGCGCCCGGACCGCCCATTCAGGCGGCTTGCGGCTCCCGAAGATCATGGAGTCCGAGCCCGCCCGGATGCGATGACCGCCGATTGAGCCTTCGAGGCCCGACCCCACGGCTTCATTCACGGAATGCGGGACCAGCAGGGCCAGCCCGCGCGCCCGCGCCGAGGCCACAATCGCAGCGGCAAGCACATGGTGCGATGCCTGTTCAAGCGATGCCGCGAGCCTCAGCACCTCTCCCGCGCTTTCGCCGGGTGCTGCTTCAATGGCGGCGAGACGGGCGCCGCCCGCTGTCAGGGTTCCGGTCTTATCAAAAAGAACCGTATGCACTTTGGCGAGGGCTTCGAGCGGCCCGCCGCCTTTGATAAGGATCCCGTAGCGGGCGGCCCTCGAAACGCCTGCGATGAAGGCGACCGGCGCCGCAAGAATAAGCGGGCAGGGCGTGGAGGCCACGAGCACGGCGAGCCCGCGCAAGGGATCGGCCGATATAATCCAGGCAGCCCCGGCGAGCAGGAGCGTTACGGGAAGCAGCAGCAGCGCATATCTGTCTGCCATGCGGATGAAGGGAGACTTGGCGGTCTGGGCCGCTGTCACCATGCGGATTATGCCGGCGTAGGTGCTTTCGCCCGCAGTTGCGCTCGCCTGGAATTCGAACACTTCGCCGGCATTGACCGCGCCGCTGCGCACGCCCTCGCCAGCGGAGCGTGAAACTGGGATAGGCTCGCCGGTTAGGGCCAATTCATCGAGTGTCGCGCTTGGCGACAGGATGACGCCGTCAGCAGGTACGATTTCGCCCGCCCGCACGAGAAGGCTGTCTCCGGCCCTGACATCTTCGGCGGGAATATCGGCAACGTGATCTCCATCCCGGCGATGGGCAGCACGCGGCGCCCTTTCCACGAGCGCTTTCAGATCGCGCTCGGCACGCGACACCGCAAAATCCTCGAGCACACCGCCGCCCGCATACATTACGGCGACCACGACTGCGGCAAGTGCTGCCCCCAGGGCCAAGGCCGCGATCATCGAGATGAGAGCGACGGCATCGACGCCCATCCGGCCAGACTTGAGATCGCGGGCTATTGAGAAGCCAAGCGCCAGGATCACGGGCACGGTCCCGGCAATCCAGCACCATTGGGCAGCCGCGGGCCGGTCAAAAGCTGCCGCCGCCAATCCCAGGCCAAGCGCCATCAGCGCCACCAGAATTAGCGCCCGGCGCAAGAGGTGTTCATTGTTCATCCCGCACCTTCCTGGCTAGCGCTCGGCTTCCTTGGCGCGCGGCTGGCGTTCCCCATGCGCTCCCGCGCGCGTTCGGCTAAACGGGAAAACAATGCGCAGGAACAGCTGGTGAATTCCCCAGTAATATGCGCATCCCGCACTTAAACCACCTCCTCCGATTTTCCCCCGGGGCCGCGCCGCGAAAACAAGGATTTCACACGACGAAACTGCGCCCGGGCGAGAGCGTACGGCGCCTTGGCGATAGCTTCCAGCTTCCGGAACCTGGCTTTGCTCCAGTCCGTCCATCCTTCAAAAGTGGGATAGTGGCGGGCGAACGGTGTCAGTACCAGTAATAGCGGCACAGTGACGAACTTCACTGCGGTCAAAAAGACCGAAATTCCGGCGTGGATGGCCGCCTGGGTTTTGAGGCTGAGCCAAGGCCCCGCGAGCAGGGTCACGACATGCCCCGACAGTCCCGCAGCAAATGTCGCGAGACTGATCAGGAGCAACGCCAGCCACGCATAAAAAGCTATCTTCGTCTTCAAGGACCAGTCGCTCATGGCTTCACCGTTCCCAATCTAGGATGCGTCTTAGCTTCTCCTGGGCATGACCAGTGTTTGGGCCGCAGCAAGCTTCCCTATTCCTGTTCGGCTGAAAGATGGCTTACAAACTCCCTCAGGCGGTTGTGAAGCCTCTGAGCCCCCCGGCGTCTGTCAAACCCCCAACAACCCCTGCCAGCCAGCGCATAGCGCCGCTTTGCTAAGGTACTGCCTGCCAGACGGAATGCGGTCCGGAGAAACGCAGTTCAAAAACGAAGAGCGCCCTGTGACCGGATTGAACATAACATACCAGAGCAGCAGGGCTTGCGAGCCAGAAACCCAAATCCTGGTGTGGGACCGCGCCGTGCGTATTTTTCATTGGCTTTTGGCCGGCACGGTTGTGGGCGCGCTGTTGACCGGGCTGTGTGGCGGCACCACGGCAATCGACCTCCATGTTATCCTGGGGACGTTGATCGCGCTGCTGCTTACGTTCCGCATGATTTGGGGCTTCACCGGTTCCACTTACGCGCGTTTCAGCAGTTTCGCGCCCGCGCCCGTAAGCGTCCTCCGACACACGGGGGAGCTACTCCGCGGCGGCGCGCCCCAACATCTCGGCCACAACCCAATCGGTTCGGCGATGATCCTGGCCCTGCTCGCTGCGCTTGCGGCGATCATCGGCACGGGCGTCGTTGTCCTTGGCGGCGTCGTGAAGGAGGGACCGCTTTCCCCCTTCCTGTCCTTCACGGCCGCCGTTGAGGTCAAGGAAGTCCACGAACTTCTGGCATTCCTCCTTATTGGGCTTGTCGGCTTGCACCTCGCTGGCATACTGGCCGAGAGCTGGCGCACGCACCAAAATCTCGTCCACTCGATGGTAACAGGCCGGAAGCCTGCGCGTTCTGGCACGGTGGGAGCGGCGGCGGCCCGCCCACGCCCTATGTACGCCGCTATAGCCTTTATCGGGCTCGCCGCCTGTGCTGGCGGGGCAATCGCCTATTTGTCGCTGCTGCCGGCCTTCGGCGTGCCCGATAAACCGCTCGACACCGCCTACACCAAGGAGTGCGGCAGCTGTCACTCCGCGCATCATCCTAGCGTCGCACCCGCCGCCACCTGGACAGCCATTATGACCGGCCTCGACAGCCATTTCGGCGAAAACGCCAGCCTCGACGCCGCGTTCACAGCCAGATTGTCCGCCTACCTCGCGGACAATGCTGCGGAAAAATGGGATACTTGGCCGGCCAACCGTCTGCGCGCCGCATCCGAGCAGAATCCTCTCCGCATCACGGACACCCGCGGCTGGAAACGCCTGCACCGCGGCCTGCCGGATGAGGTTTTCAAGTCCAGGGCGGTAGGCGGGAAACTCAACTGCAGCAAATGCCATCGCGACGCAGAAACTGGGCGCTTCGCCCCCCGCGCGATCGCCATTCCTGAGGAAAAAGCAAGCCGATGAAACGATCTTTGGCCCTGGCGCTGGCCGCCGCCACCGTGCTCTCCATCTCTGCCGCCGCCGCGCTCGCCGCCATGACCCCGGCGCAGCAGGCGTTCTACAGCCAATACGTGGCGGAAGCGAAAGCCGCCGATCCGGCGTTCGCCGGCTTCTCGGCGGACCGTGGCAAAGCGTTCTTCCGCGACCGCCATACGGGCGGCAAGCCGGACACGCCCGTCTGCACCGAGTGCCACACCACCGATCTGACCAAGCTGGGCAAGACCCGCGCCGGCAAGGACATCGAGCCCATGGCGGCCTCGGTCAATCCGAAGCGTTACACCGACAAGGCCGAGGTCGAGAAATGGTTCAAGCGCAACTGCAACGACGTGACAGGGCGGGAGTGTACGCTCGCTGAAAAAGGGGACGTGCTGACTTATCTTCTTGGACTTTAAGGATAAAGCGACATGAGTAAGCTTATATTTGTGGCCGCGCTGGCGGCTGGAGCGCTGGCTTGTTTTCCGCTGATAATGCAGGCGGCAGCGGAAGGTGACGAGCGCATTGCCCCCGTCAAAGACCCCGTGGTCATCAAAGAATGCGGCGCTTGCCATATGGTGTACCAGCCAGGCTTCCTGCCGGCGCGTTCGTGGCAGAAGATGGCGGAGGGGCTGAAGGACCACTTCGGCGAGAACGCGGAGCTCGACGAAGCCACCACGAAACGCATCGCCGAATATTTGACGGCCAATGCCGGCGACCGCGGGTTTTTCCAGAGCTGGGCCGTGCGGGGCTTGAGCGCCGGCGAAACGCCGCTGCGCATCAGCGAGACGCCGTGGTTCGTGCGCGAGCATGAGAAGTACGGCCGCATCTCGCCCGCGGCTCTGCAACGCGCGCACGCAAAATCCAAGAGCGACTGCGCCGCCTGCCACCCCAGCGCAAACAAGGGTTACTACGAGGACGATTGATAGCCGCGGGAGCGAAGTTGCGGCCGTCTGCCGCGCTCCTGCCTAAAGGGCGGCAAAGCGATACTGAGACGATCCAGGGGAGGTGGTCAGTATTGCCCCCAACAACCGCCAGCACGCAGTCGCTTCTGGCATCGTCCGAAAATGGATCCAAATGCGGGCGCAAATACCCAAGAATGTATACACCTCCGCATCGGCTGCTTGAGCTGGCAGCGGGCGAGGTCTTTGGTGGTGAACCCGCCCCAGCCCCACTGGTTCTTGAGTTCGTCGAAGGCGTTTTCGCAATCGGCGCGGTCCCGGTAGAGCTGGGCAATGGAAAGGACTTCCTCATCGAGCGAGGTTACGAGAACGGCATACTCCCACACTGCCGTGTCCTCGCCGATTTCCGCAAAGCTAAGCCGCAACTGATTTCCATCGCCGGGTTCGCTGACCGCAAGGCTGCCTTTCAAGCGCCGCCTGAGAACAACCACGCGCCGCGAGCGGCTCCAGCCCATCAGCCGCAAGCTTTCCGGCCTGCCTTGCCAGCCACTTAGCGACGCGCTACCGCACGGCGCGCTACTTGAGCGCATGCCTGCATTGTTCCAGCCGCCTTTCTGAAAGGCACGCTCGATCAATGCCTTAACATTCTTGGTCTGCCGCAGCTTGAACAGGTAATCGATGCCGCGCTTTTCCGCTTCCCACATCGTCTTTTCGGAGGTCATGCCGCTATCGCCGCGCAGCAGCGCCGGCCAGCAATCGCGCGGCAGGCCATCGATCAGCCGCCATAGCCCTGGCGTACAATGGGCGCCAGTGTGCTCGTTACCGGGTGCCGTCTCCACGCCCATCACCAGCCGGAGGCACGCCAGCATATAAGTGTGATGCACATGGGAGGGGCGTCCCGGTTTCTTCGGATTGTAACTGACCACAGCGCCTTCCTGGTGCCCGTAAAGCAGCTTCACCGTGGTATCGATATCGATGATATAGCGCTCGCCAAGCAGCGGCAGGACGCAAGCGTCAAGCTGCCGCTGCAGCCAAGCGAGCCCTTCTTCAACGGGGATTGCCGCCAAGGCCCGGCGCAGCGAATCCTCGCTGACAATCCGGCCCATGCCCATGAGTTCCGGCAGCACACTGTCAGCGCGCAGCGCTGTGACATGGGCGTAGCGCCGCTGACCCGCCAGCACCGAAAGCACCCAGGTGCCAATCACGTCCCGGACTTCGGGTGCGTTCGGGCTCGTGTAGTGAAGCGGGCAGTCCGCGATCAAGGCGTCGAAAACGCCCGAGACCTTCAGGAACTCGATGAAATACACCGACTGCCCAAATGGCGTTAGCGGGCTCGATCTGTCCCACTTCACCTTCACCGTACCGGCGAATGTATCGAGCGTTTCCGCCCCCGGTAACGCCGGTGCTGCAACCGGTACGTGTTCACCCGCTGGGTGAAGCGCTGGCAAGGGGCTTTCCTGATCCATGCTCCTGAAAATGCACGATTCTCAGCAACCGCGCCCGCCGCCAACTGCTGGATTTAGGATGACTACCGCAACACCAACTATCTGCTGAATTTCGGCGCGGCTTTCCTGGAGGCTTCCCGGCCCCTCAACAACAATATGCAGACCTGGGGGTACATCCGCACCAAAGCCCCCAAGACCAAGGTCGCTGTGGTCGATATCCGGGTGACGGTAACCGGTGCGGCGGCGGATCACCTGCTGCTCGTCAAGCCGGGGACCGACGGCGCCCTGGCGCTCGCCATCGCGCACGTCATGCTAACCGAAGGGTTGTGGGACCGGAAATTCGTTGGGGATTTCAGCGACGGCGTCAATCGCTTCAAGGCAGGCGAAACCCTCGACCCGGCCGCCTTTGCAGAGCGGTGGACCAAGGGCCTCATCGAGTGGTGGAACGCCGAGGTCAAGGACCGCAATCCGGAATGGGCCTCCAAGATCACCACCATTCCGGCCAAGGACATCGTCAAGGTCGCCCGTGAGTTCGGTACAACACGCCCGGCGATGGCGATCTTCGAGCGTGGCCCGACCACCCATACCAACGCCATCTACAACGGCCTGAGCATCCATGCGCTCAACGCGCTGGTGGGGTCGATGTACGCGGTTGGCGGTCTCGCCAATCAGATGAGCGTGCCCTACGCATCGCTGCCGTGGAAGGCCGACGATTATATCGACGATGTTGCGAAGGCGGCAAACGACCGGAAAATGCCGCGCATCGACCGGGTGAAAACGGCCGAGGGGCCGATGTGGTCGAACATGATCCAGGGGATTCCCGATTTCCACATGGAGGGCAAACCATACAAGCTCGACACCCTGATGTTCTACCTCACCAATCCGATCTTCTCGACGCCGGATTGCACCCGCTGGGAGAAGGCGCTGCAGGACATCTTCGTGATCGACACATCGCCATTCCCAGGTGAAACCGCGATGTTCGCCGACATCGTCGTTCCCGACCATACCTATCTCGAACGCCTGCAGGACGTCCCGACCTACCCGTTCCAGGGCTATCCCATGGCGGGGCTGCGTACCCCGGCCATAACGCCGGTCCACGACACCAAGGTGTTCGGCGACACGCTGATCGAGATCGGCAAGCGCATCAACGGCAAGATGGGCGAGTATTATAAGGAGGTTGGCAACGTCGAGAACGTGATCAAGGCGCTTGCCAAGGGCTTCGAGAAGAACCCGGGCGACAATGGCGTCAACAGCTTCGAGAGCTGGGTCGAAAAGGGCGTCTGGTACAAGAAGCCGTACCTCTGGCGTCAGATCGCTGGTGAATTCTACGAGTGGGATGGCGTCGATTACCGCAAGCCAATGACGGCGGAGGACGTCAAGAAGACGCTGTTCAAGACCGAATCCGGCAAGTTCGAGCTGCGCTCATCCTATCTCGAAAAACATGCCGATTTCGTCAACGCCAAGCTAGGCGTGGAGAAAGAACGCGTTGGCTTCCCGCAGTGGCTGGAGCCGAAATATTCGGGCAATGGCGATCTGTTCCTGGTCACGCCGAAAACGCCGATGCATGCGGAGGGGCGAAGTGCCAACATCCCGCAGGCAATCTCGATTTATCAGCCGGTTTCAGGCGGGCGCAATGAAACCTTCCTGGAGATGCATCCCAAAGCGGCAGCAGCTCGCGGCATCAAGAGCGGCGATCTGGTTCGCGTCAAATCGGAGATCGGCTCGATCACCGTGCGCGTGCATCTGACGCCGGCGGCGCGGCCCGACACGATTGTTCTGCCCTTCGGCTTCGGTCACTGGGCGCAGGGGCGCTGGGCGAAGAATTGCGGCGACAACGCTTGCGCCATCATCCCGAATATTTCCGATCCCATTTCCGGCCTCACCAGCAACTACTCGACGTCGGTGACGGTCGAGAAAGCCTAAGGAGGAACCATCATGACCCGCTGGGGAATGGTTATCGACCTTGAGAAATGCACCGGCTGTCAGGCATGCACCACAGCCTGTCAGATGGAGAACAGCCGTCTGCCGGGCGAGATGTGGCAGGACGTGCTGTTTTACAGCGAAGGTGAGTATCCGAGCGGAGAACTCACCTGGCTGCCGCGCCCGTGCATGCACTGCGAAGATCCCACCTGTATGGCGGTTTGTCCGACTGGCGCGACCTACAAGACCGAGGATGGCGTGGTGCTGGTCAACTGGGAGCGCTGCATCGGCTGCAAATATTGCATGATCGCCTGTCCTTATGGCGTACGCTTCTACGCCGAGGAAAAGCAGAAGACACAGCCCGATATCCGCGAGGTCTTTCCGCCAACGGGCGACAAGGTCTGGGACCCGCCTTACAAGATGCCGGAGCATCTGCAAAATCCCAAACAGGGCGTCGGTATCCAGCCCAAGAACGTCGTGTCCAAATGCACGTTCTGCTACCACCGCGTCAGCAAGGCGCCGAAAGGAACTGTGGACCTCGATCCAGGCGATCCGAAGTTGCGTGATATCACGCCCGCCTGCGTCGTGACCTGTGCGCCTTCGGCCCGATATTTCGGCGATCTCGACAATCCGGAGAGCCAGGTTCGCAAGCTGATCGCGGAGAAGCGTGGCGTGCGGCTGCTCGACCAGAACGGCAATCGTCCGCAGGTCTATTATCTCGCCGGCGCAGCGCCGGCGATCCCGGAAACCCGTAGCGTTCGCAAGACGCGATAGCTCTGACGGAGGACCGCCATGACAACTCTTGCACTCAACCGGCTATGGCCGCCGTCCCCCGGGCTCAGACACAAGCCCGACCCGCTTTCGGCCCTGATGATGCTGACTGGCGCCATCGGCGCCGGTGTGGGCCTCGCCAGCGTCTTCACCATGCTCTTCCTCCACGGTCACGCCGCTTTCAACACATCGAGCGACATGGCGTGGGGCTCGCCCATCGCTTTTTATCTGTTCTTCCTGCTGACTTCGTCGGGGCTATCGATCATAGCCTCGCTCGACACCGTCTTTGGCACGGGGGTGTTCTACCCGCTGGCGAAGCGCTGCGTGTGGATGTCCATCGTCGCTCTTATCGCTGGCTTTTCGATACTGGCACTCGAAATTGGACGGCCGTTCCGCATGCTCTGGGCATTGCCGTTCGCCTTTCAGTATCACTCGCCGATGTGGTGGATGGGGGTGTTCTATTCCCTCGACCTAGTGCTGCTGTTCGCAAAACTCTGGCAAATGCACCGGGGCGATTGGTCGAGCCGCTTCACCCATGGCTTGAGCGTGGTGTCGTTCGCCGTCAGCATCCTGGCGCCTGGCACGCTGGGCTTGGTGTTCGGCATGATGGCGATGCGCCCGGCCTGGTATAGCCCGATCATGCCGATGTATTTCATCCTGACCGGCTTCACCAGCGCCCTGGCGTTCGTCATTTTCTTCTCCAGCATTCTGCCGTCGCAACAAAAGCCCGCGGCGGACCGGCTCTATTACCAGCTGATACCGCGTCTGTTTTTCGTGACGCTGCTGGCCGTGATCGGGATGCGGTTCGGTCAGATCGTCACCACGCTGTGGAGCCACTATGAGGGGATGGAAGCCCATTGGCTGTCGCTGCACTCGCCCTTCTTCCATATCGAGATCTGGGTTGGGCTGGTGATCCCGGTGCTGCTCATGTCAACCAACTCACTACGCAGCAATCGCACCATCGGCGCGACGGCGGCGCTGCTTTTTATGGTTGGGACATTCTTCAGCCGTCTGGAGCTGCTGATCAACGGGCAGAAGGTGCCGCTGTTCAAGGGCTACTGGGCCGGCTACGTGGATTACTTGCCATCGTTCACGGAATGGATGCTCGTGCCCGCCGGGGTTGGGATCTATCTGTTCCTTTATGGTGCTGGTAGTTGGCTGCTCCGCTTGCAGGAATCGGAGGCCAACAACCATTGACTGTGAACGGCACGGCCGCGAGAGGCGATGTACGCTCGCGGCCGGATTTCTATCGGTGGTGACCGCCGAGCACTATTTATGGCGCCAGATCTTGACCGCCGAAATAACGAGTATCGCCGCGAGGGAAGGCAGCAACACGCCGCTCGGCACCAGACCGAGCAGGCGCCCGCCGAGAAAGGCGCCGGCGAGCGATCCTGCCGCCATCATCAGGACAAAGCTGTGGTTGCGGCCGAGCACGGCGAAGCTGCTGTCACGGCTGTAGCGGGTGAAACTGGTGATCATCGTCGGCAAGCTGACAGCCAGCGAGAGGCTGCCCGCCAGTTTGATGTCGATGCCGAATAGCAGGACCAGCGTTGGAATCAGCAATTCACCTCCGGCTACACCCAGAACGGCAGCGACCACCCCGATCACAAAACCCGCCATTATGCCTGCCGCCGCCTGAACCCAGCCCGTCGGCAACGCCTGACCTTGGCCAGATGCTTCGTGACCGAACATCAGGATCGCTGCAATGGCAACGAGCAAAACGGCGATAATCCGATGGAGGGACTCCGAGCGAAGCCGCGTCACCCATCCGGCCCCCAGCCATGCTCCGATGAGGCTTCCCGCCAGCAGGTTGGCGATTACGCCCCAATGCGAGGCGACGGCGCCGAATGGCACGGTACCGGCGCGGAACTGCAGCGCCGAGGATACGACGACGAGGCTCATGGCCTTGTTGAGGATAACCGCTTCCAACGCCGCGAAATGAAAAACGCCAATCAGCAGGGGGAGACGGAACTCCGCACCGCCCAGCCCGATCAATCCACCGAGACTGCCGATAACAGCGCCGCCACCAAAGGCCATGAGGCGCTTCTCGGTAGTGCCCGGTTCCCGCGATTGATCCTGCATCATTGCCCCCGCCCCGTTTTTCCTTTGGTGGTGTTTTGCCCTGGCTGATCGTTGCTTGCCTGAGGCGCATAGGTGTCTAGGATGCCCGGTGTGTCAGCTCGCGGTTGGGCCAATGGCAGCTGCTGCCTGGGCTCTTGCCTTCGAGATGTGCCTGCCCGTTTCGCAAGCCCTGATGTGCCTCATGAGCGAACATAAGCCTGCCTCCAAGCCGCCCTCGGCTTGACTGTATCCTTTGCTGCCTCCTTTCCGTCAAACGAAGTGTACCCAGCCGGTACGTCACATGGAGGCAATTATGCTCGATGAAAAGGCTAAAGGACTTATTGCTGTCGGCGCCAGCATCACGGCCAACTGCCAGTCGTGCCTGGAGGTTCGCGCCGCCAAGGCGAGGGAGTTAGGCGCTAACGAGGCCGAGATTCTTGCCGCCATTGAGGTCGGCAAGCAGATACGCGCAGGTGCAGCCGGTAAGATGGACCGCTTCGCATCGAACCTTACAGGAGCCGCACCATCCACGAAGGCGGGAGACTGCTGCTGCTAATTGCCTGGTGCACTGCCGCCGGCGTCTGACGTCCAGATGCCGGCAATCTCAGAAATCTAGCTGCGAACGGACCAAATCATGAAAGCATCTACTCCGGATTTTTCCCTAGAAGTCGAAGCCGTTGAAGGTTACTGCTCGACTGGCGAAAGGTACGCCGAAGAGGCGGCAGCTGCCGGGAAAATCCCGGTATTTTCTTGCGAAGGCCCTTGCATTCGCGGCGATATCGCGCGTCTCACAGCAAACATTGTGGCGCGTGAAGGGGCGAACCTGGCGCGTGCTTGTCACGCTGAAACTTTTCTTGTGCCGCACTCAAATATGGCACGCTGGGTCAAGGAGGCCGGGAAAAGCATAGTCATTGATGGATGCCACCTGAAATGCCACGGACGTGTCCTCAATAAACTCATCGGCCGAGAGAAAGTCGTTCATTTCGATGCATTGCCATTGCACAAAAAATTCTCGAAGGTGTTCCTAATGGACGATGCCCCAGAAGCAGAACGCCATCAAACTGCACGCGAAGTGGCCGATAAGATTTTGAACATGCTAAGCACAAATGAAACCATATGAAGCCTTGCCGTCCCGCAGCATCTGAAAATTTGTACGCCAAGCATAGGTGAATAATGCACCGAGGTACGACGAACAAGACGTTCGAAATAGTTGCAAGTGAGATCATTCCGCCGCTGACACAGTATCTACGGCATTATGCCGGGGACAAGTCCGTGGCCGATGACCTGCTGCAAGAAACACTTGTTCGGGTATCGCGTGGACTTAAGACCTTTGAAGGGCGCTCGAGTGTAAAGACGTGGGCTTTTGCGATTGCGACAAGGGTGGTGGCAGACTATTTCCGCCACCCAGAGCATAGGGTAAACATCGTCGACATCCTCGATATGGGAGATTCCGAGGAGTTGGCGATTGACGAAAGCACGACCGATCAGAAGTTGGCAGTTAGCGAAATGAATGCCTGCATCCGCAAAGTCATTGACGCCCTGCCTGGAGACTATAAAGCCGCGTTGGTACTTCACGATCTGGAGGAAATGAGTGCACGGCAGATTGCAGAGATCTGTGGTATTACGATTTCAACCGTGAAGATTCGAGTTCATCGCGCAAGAAAGCGCTTGCGCGAGGCGCTTGAAGCGCAGTGCGAGTTCTATCGCGACGGCGATAACGTATTTCGCTGCGACCGGAAATCCGTGGTCTCCGTCAACCGGTGATATGACGCAGCCGGCCCGCGTCTGCTGTCATTAGACGGCGGCGCCGCACGGCGCTCAATTGTGCAGGACGCCGTTCACCTGAGCTTGGATTTCCAGCTTCTTGATCTTCTCCCACAGATTCTTGCGGCTGATGCCCAACGCAAGCGCTGTGTCGCCCATGCGCCAGCCGTGACGGTTTAGCGCGCTTGAAATGTAACGGCGCTCGCAACTTTGCAGATATTGCGAAAGGTCGGCGTCCGGCGTGGCGATAGCCGGAGCGGGCAAACCATCCTCAAACAGGGCGTCTGCGCCAAGCACATCCCCCGGCATCAAGATACACGCGCGCTCGATGGCGTGCTTTAGTTCGCGCACATTGCCGGGCCACGGATAATCCAGGAGCGCAGTTTCCGCAGCAGGATGGATAGATTTTCGTTTCATGCTGTGCTGCACGGCGAACTGCTCCAGGAACAGACCGGCGAACCACAGGATGTCCTCCTTGCGTTCGCGGAGCGGCGGGATCTTCAGCTGAATCACGTTGATGCGGTAAAACAGATCTTCGCGAAAAGTCCCGTGTTCCACCATCTGCTTGAGGTCGCGGTGCGTGGCGCAGATCAGGCGCAATTTGACCGGAATAGGCGTTTCACCGCCTACGCGCACGATGCTCCGATTTTGGATGACGCGTAAAAGCTTCACCTGCATGGTGAGCGGCATCTCGCCGATTTCGTCGAGGAAGAGCGTGCCGCCATGCGCTTGTTCGAACACCCCCTTCTTGGTGCGCAGTGCTCCGGTGAAGGCGCCTTTTTCGTAGCCGAAAAGCTCGGCTTCGAGCAGGCTTTCGGTCAGTGCGCCGCAGTTGACCGCCACGAAGGGATCGTCGCTGCTACCGGATGCGCTCCGATGCAGTTCCAGCGCCACCTGCTCCTTGCCCGCACCAGACTCGCCGGTGATCAAGATGGTGCTGGCGTGGCGCGCGAGCCTTGGCAGCGTGGCCGCGATCCGCCGCATTGTAATGGACTGTCCAAGCCCTGGCGCTTCCATTGGCGCGGACTGCGCCTTTGCCGCCTGGAGGCGGACTTTTTCCATCAGCGCGTCGAGGTCGAAAGGCTTGGTGATGTAGTCCGCTGCACCTTGCTTCATAAGCCGGACGGCCGTGTCGATGGCGCCGAAGGCGGTGATGAAAATGAACGGCGGCAGCGGCGTTTTGATTGCGTTCAGCCGCGCGAACATCTCGTCTCCAGTCAGATCCGGCAAGCGCACGTCACTGATGACCGCTGCGTAGTGTGTGCGTTCCAGGCTTGCCATGGCGCTCGACGCTGTCTTGTGCCAATCGCAGGCATAACCGTCGAGATCGAACCGGTCGCATAGCGACTCGCCCATGATTTCATCGTCTTCTACAAGGCATAGGCGGGGCCGGACAGCGGTCATGCTCGTACCTCCGTAATGGGCAGCGTCACTTTGAACCGGGTATCGCCCGGCTCGCTCTCAACCGCGATATTGCCGTTCAGCTGCTGTGTAATTTGGTAGATCACCCACAAGCCGAGACCGCAGCCCCCCTCGCGCGCGGTGGCGAAGGGCTCGAACAAATAGCCCATCTGCTCTGCCGCGATGTGCCTTCCGCCGTTTTCTACGAGGACGATCAGACTGGCGCTGTCCCGGTATATATGACAGCGCACGCGGCCGCGGTGTTCGGCAGCCTGGATGGCGTTGAGCAAGAGATTGATCAGGATTTGCCGCACCAGCGTTGATGGCAAGGGCAGCGTTTCGATCACGTCATTTTCCCATTGAAGCTCGGCCTGCTTGCTGAGCGCCCCCGACAAGACCAGGGTGCGTGTATCCTCGATGTCTTGCACCGTCAGCGGATGGCTCTCCAGCTTGGCCTCCACCAGCAGCGCCGCAATGGTGTCCTTGATCTGGAGCAAGCCGCGCTCCAGCAGCGATATAGTCTTGACGGACTGCGGATCGTTGCCGCCGTGCTTCTTGAAAGTGCTGATGGCGTTTAGCATGCCACCCAATGGATTGTTGATTTCGTGAGCGATGCCCCCCGCCAGGCGCCCAACCGCCGCAAGGCGCTCGGAATGAAGCATCTGCTTTTCAAGCGCTTCCTTCTCCTTCAATTCGCTTAGCATGCGCCTCAAGGCCATGCCTACCTGTCCTATCTCGTCCTTGGATTCGTAAAGCTCGCACTCCGCCGCCTTCTCAAGCGACGTCCCCACCAAGCTCATGCACCTGGCAAGGCTGGTAAGCGGATAGGCCATACGCCAGCCCCAGTACCACGCCACGGGAAGGACTGCTGCCAGTGCCAGCAGGGTGATCATGCCCGCCCGCCAGGCGAGGTCAAAAAATCGCGGCAGGAACATGGATTTGGAATAGACGATTACCAGCGTGCCCAATGGCACACCGTCCGAGACGATGCCCGTGATTATGTAGAATTTATCTGAGCCGGGGGGTTCCACGGCTTGCGGTTCGGCACCGGTGTATTGGACAACTGCCCTGTGCAGTGAAACAAGATCGGGATTGCCCTGCGCTGGGTCGGAGAGCATGGGATAGCGCTTGGGATGGGTGGAGATGTAGACTTGCCGTGCCAGCGTCAGCACCAGGATTTCCTCAGGCTGGTTGACGTTCTGCTTGGGTGAAGCGTGCAGGGGCGAACCGATGATTTCATAGGTGCGCCAAACATCGTCGTGCAGCATGGCGGTCGTGACCGTGTGCGCCATTACCCGTGCCATCGTCTCAGCGTTGAGCTCAACGTCGCGCTTAAGGTCTTCGTAAACGCGAAACATGATCGAGGCAGTGATCACAGCGGCGGTGATCACGATCAGCGCGCTGCCGCGGAGGGGAATCTTGTAGCGGAAACTTAGATCCCGAAACAATTTATCTCTCCTGGGCGGCCGGCATCATCGCCGCGATCGAGTCGAACATGCGATCCTCCCCCGCCACGAAACCGTCCAGGTGCAACTGGCTCAAAAGCTTGGCGCCATCGGCATCGCTGCTCATGCCAATGAGGGTCCGCCGCATGGCGTCGACATCCTCGGGGGCGACGCCCTTTGCTGCCACGAAGGGTGGAAAGCCATACTCCCGCGATTTTCGTACGACGCGGGTCTCATCGGTCAGTTCCGGGTGCTGGAGCGCCAGGATATCCCATACGTAGCCATCCACCGCCCCACCGTTCGCCAGCCCATCGGCGACTGCCTGAACCACGGCGCGATGTGAGCCGGTGAAAAAGTTTCTCGCAAAAAAGGCGTTTGGTGTCTCTTTCAGTTGAGCAAGCTCGTAAACCGGCGACAGATAGCCCGAATTTAAATCCCGGTCCGAGAAGGCGAATATTTTGCCCCGCAAATCGGCGATTGAACCGGTAGACCAGTCCGCTGCGGGGACAATCAAATAGGAACGGTACGTAGGTTTGCCCCAGTAAACGGGCACAGCCAGCAGAGTCAGTGCATCGCGGTTGTTCACATAGGGGAAGCCGCAGACCCAGGCAAAATCCAGCTTGCTCGCGCGCAGGAGGTCGACGATTTCCCGGTAGCGGGCCCGCTGCACGAATACGACCGGCCGCCCGAGCTGGCGTTCGAGATAGATGCGCCAAGCGTTGACGAAGGTGGTTTGGTCATCAAGGAAAACCGGCGTCAGGCCGACGCGCACCGGCGCGACTTCGGCAGCCGCTGGGGATCGCACAAAGATGGCGAACGCGCAGCAGCACCCCAGTACCATGAACCAACGGCCCAAGCCTTGGTCCTCCCCCTATTCTTTTTATAAGGGATTGTAGCGCGAAAACGCCCTAAGAAACAATCGACAGCGAAACAAAATGTGGCGGTAAAGCTGAATGTTACCGTCCAGTTACATCAAGTCCTTCTGCGAGCGGAAGGCTATTACCGATTGGTAACGCCTCATGCCCAAAAGAAGCTCCAGGTGGAAGCTAACGTATTGATAACAAAACACACTTTGCAATTGACGCGGCCCTTGCAGCTGGCTGCGCCAGCATACTGCAAAAAGTCTCTGCCAGGTGAAAAAAGCGAGCACGGCGCTCGCGGCGTGCCAGCAAGGGAGGGATAGCCGGCATGATTGACTACAAGTTCAACAAGCACTTCGATGTCTACACCGGCGTGAGCTGGGTCGACGTTACCGGCGGCTGGGCTAATACCCAGCACGAGACCACGAACTTCGCTATCGGCCTGCGCCCTCATTCTAAGGTTGGCGCTAGAATAGCCTAGTTCCTTTTTCTAAGCTTGCGGGCTGTGTCCCGTCACTTACCGCCCGCATCCTTCCTTCTATAATAATAGCTCTGTCCAAATTGTGCGTAGGTTTCAGCTAAGCGCTGCGGCGAAAGCATTTTTTGGGGTTATAACGTCCTCGCCCCCCTCAAGCCAGCGCCGCCAGCCAAGATAGCTAGGCAAATATTCGGTGGCGACGCCGTTGAAGCGGCTGAGCCATTGCTTAAACCTGCTGCCATAAGCATTGACGTTCTGGATGTGCAGTACCTTCTCGTGCACATGTTCACCTTTGCTGGCGATGATGAGTTCATATTCGATGCCCTCCGCATCGGCGAAGGCGATCAGCGCCTTGTCGCCGTCCATGCACAGCAGCGTATTGTCCTTCGATAGCTTGCCCTCAAGAACTGGACGCACAGCCGCCTCGGAGCGGTCCGGCAATACGCCGTCGATATGAGCGCCGGTGCGGTCGCGGGCAATCAGGATCGGAATTTGCTCAGCCGATAGGCCTGGCTTTTCCGCAACGCCGCCTCGCTTGCGCGCCGGGCGCGGCAGCTTGCGCCGGCCTTTGAAGCTTTCCAGCAGGAAGATTTCGTCAACCTCAGCGATGCCGGCAAGCGATTGATCCTTCGATTTGTTTTGCGCCTTCAAAAAGCGGTGGCGCCACTTGAAGGCAGTGTTCTTGCTGACTTTGCACACCTTGCCGGCCTTGCGGACCGGTAGCGATTCATTGAGCGCCCCGGCATATTTCAGCCAGCACTCTTTCTTACGCAGCCGTGCCAACGGCGTGCCGGTTAGCGGATTGAACGTCCGCTTGCAGTCAAGGCAGCGGCAGCGCTTCAGCCCGTTCCTCTCGCGGCCCCAGCCTTCGGTGCGCCCCGATCCGCAATGCGGGCACTTGGGATCGCCCTCCAAGCGCTCATTCAGAAGACGCTGCACCTCGTCACCGTCGCCGCGTTGCTGTAATGCCGCGATTGCCTTTTGGGCTTGCGCGTGCGTCACTTCCGCTAGCAATTCATCCAGCCGCTGTTGAAATTTGCGATGTTCCATCGGGTGCCCTCCTGCCGGACCGGTACGCCCAGGATGCCCCCGAATTGCGGCGAAAACCTACGCACAACTTGGACAGAGCTATAATAATAGAGCGCGGAGGCAGATCATGAAGAGTACCGGCTTGCGATTGGCGCTGTCGGCGGGGCTTTTGGCAGCCGTTTTCCCGGCGGCCAGCTACGCCCAGGACGGCGGCGATAAACAAACCGTCGAGGCGAAGATTCGCTACTGCAAGGATTGTCACGGGCAGCAAGGCCAAGGCTTCCGGGGCTCCTACCCTGCACCGAGGCTCGCAGGCCAGACCTTCGCCTATCTTCAAGCCAAGGCGGAAGTCATAATGGAGCATAGGCGCGACAATCCCACCGCCGATGCCTTCGTGGCCCCTGCTTTAGCCAGCATGAATCCCGCAGGCCGCGAGCCGCGGGGACGTGTACGATCATTTCACCAAGCTCAATCCTCCCCCCGCCGCCCCTGGCCCGCAAGAGCTGGCACCTGCTGGAAGAAAAATCTATGAAGACGGCGTTGCCCAAGACGACGTTCCCGCATGCGCCAGCTGTCACGGCCCGAACGCCAAGGGCAACGTCGAAGTTCCCCGTCTGGCTGGCCAAATCTATGTCTATTCGGTGAAGGTCCTGTCGAACTGGGCCACCATCAACAGGGAGCGTGCGACAGAAGACGGAAAGGCCGTGAAATCGGGCGCCCACAAGCTGTCGCAATCGCAAATCGAAGCCGTGTCCGCCTACATCAGCAATCTGAAATAAGTTCCGCCTGCCTTGACCGCCGCGGCGCTCGCACTTCGCGGGCGCTGACGGAGCGGCCATAACAGAAGAACTCGGCTGCCTGGGTAGGATCGAGCCGGCGCTCTGGACGGATGCGCCAGACGTTGACGAAGGCGGTCCTGCCGCCAAGAAAAAAACCGGCGTCAAGCCGGCGCGCGGCGGCGCACCTTCGGCGACCGCTGGGGATCGCGCGAAAACGGCGAGTGCACAGCACTACCCCAGCACCACGCACCAATAGCCCGAGCCGCGTCCTCTGTTCTTTTTGCAAGAGATTGTAGCGCGAAACCGCCCCAAGAAACAATCGAGCGGCAAAGATGAATGTTACCACGCAGTTACATCAAGTCCTTCGGCACGCGGAAGGCTATTACCAATTGGTAACGCCCCGCACCTTAAAGAACCTCCAGATGGACCATAACCGCTTGATAACAAAGTACACTTTGCGATTGGCACGACCCTTGCGACCAAGCGCCGCAGCATACTGTGAGTAGTATCGCTCAAGTAAAAAAAGAACGAGCACGGCGCTCGCCGCGTGCCGGCAAGGGAGGGGAAGGCCAGTATGACAGAATTACATTTGTCATCCTACGAAACCAGGGGAAAAGAGGGCGTCAAGCGCTACGGCATGGTGATCGATCTGCGCCGCTGCATCGGGTGCGACGCCTGCATGGTGGCTTGTAAGGCCGAGTTCGACGTCCCGCTCGGTGTATTCCGCACCTGGGTGCCGTACAGGGTCACGGGCACGTATCCCAAGGTAAAGAAGCATTTCCTGCCGCGCCTGTGCAATCACTGCGATAACCCGCCCTGTGTGCGCGCCTGTCCGGTCGAAGCCACGTACAAAGAAGAGGATGGCGGCTTCGTCCTCCAGCGCTATGAACGCTGCATCGGCTGCCGCGCTTGTATGGCGTCTTGTCCTTACAACGCGCGCTTTATGCTACCGCCGGACCGCACCTATACCGAAATCACCAAAGTCGTCGATAAATGCACCTTCTGTTACCACCGCGTAACGCAAGGCATTGCCCCGGCTTGCGTTGTGACTTGCATCGGCCGCGCCCGGATTTTTGGCGACCTCAACGACCCCACGAGTGAGGTGGCGCAAATCGTGGCCACGCAGGCAGTCCAGGTGCTGCGTCCCGAGGAAGGCACCAAGCCGAATGTTTTCTACATCGGCGCCGACCGCAATCTCACCGAACATGGCCGAGCGGTCTACGACACCCCCGAGGTGCTTGAAGAAGACCGCAAGACCTTCAACGCAAACGCTAGTTAGGAGGGCACCATGGGCGACTTCAACATTTTCCATCACATGCCCTGGGCGTCGACCTATTCGATCTACTTCTTCGTGATCGGCATCTCGGCGGCGCTATTTTTCTTCTCCACGCTATCCTGGTTCAGCGATGCCTTCGTACCGCTGCGGATGCGAGCCTTCATGGTGTCCTTTGCCCTGCTGGTCATCGGGGGGCTTCTGCTTATAGGCGACCTTTCGCAGCCCACGCGCTTCATCAACATCCTCAACCCTCTATATCTCAACTTCACCTCGCCTCTGGCATGGGGCGGTTTGAATCTGATGTCCTTCGGGCTGGTGTCGGTGCTCTATTTCCTGGCGCTGACCGCTGAACACCCCGGTGCGAAGATGCTCGGCGTCCTGGGCTCCCTGCTCGCGCTCGGCCTCCCGGTCTATACGGGCTTCGACCTTACGGTGCACCAGAACCGTCCTGTCTGGAATACACCGCTGATGCCGGTGCTGTTCGTGGCCATGTCGCTGGTATCCGGTGCAGCCGTCGCGGCCTTGCTCGCCAAGGGCGAGGAGCGCGTGCTCCGTTGGGTGCGCCCGATCATGCTGTGGTCGGCAAGTGCCGTGGCCGTGATGCTGATCTCGCTCCTCGGGACCACCTCTTACGGCGGTGTGGGAGCGCAACTCACCTTCATGTACCTGACCAGCGGGCAGCTTGGCATTGTGTTCCTTGGCGTCGGCATCCTAGCCGGGCTCGCGCTTCCAATCATCCTGCTACTCGAGTCGCTCAGCAAGCAGGGTGGCGTAACCGCAGCGGCGCTACTGCTGCTCGTGGGAGGAATGGCGCTTCGCTATTCGATCCTCATCGGCGGCCAGATCGTCCAGACCTATTACTAAGAGGGAGACCGCATCATGAAGAAGTTGGATTTATCGCGGCGCGGCTTCCTTAAAGTTGGCGCAGCCACGACAGCAGCTGCGGCAGCGGTGCCAGGCGTGTTGAAGGCCATGGAAACCGAGGCTGGCGGCAAAGACTTTGGCCCGGTCACGAAGGCCGAGCGCAAGGCGATCCCCATCACCTGCCACGTCTGCAATATCCAGGACGGCGCGCTGGCCTATGTGGAGAATGGCCGTGTCGTAAAGCTGGAGGGCAACCCGGAACACGTCTCGACGCGCGGACGCCTCTGCGCCAAGGGCAATTCCGGCATGTGGTATTCCTACGACCCCGACCGCATCCTTTATCCGCTGAAGCGCGTTGGCAAGCGCGGCGAGGGCAAATGGAAGCGCATTACCTGGGATGAGGCGCTGGCCGAGATCGCGCAAAAGCTCGATGCGGCGCTGAAGGAAGATCCCAACACCATCATGCTGAAATACGGGCGCAACCGCTCGGGCGGCGCCATTGACCGCTTTATGCAGACGCTCGGTTCGGCGACAGTCCTCAACCACACCTCGGTGTGCGAGTCTTCCAAAAAGGTCGGCATGGAGCCAACCTGGGGGCCGGATATCGAGACGCCGGATTTTGCCAACACGAAATACATTCTCAATTTCGGCTCCAACGTCATGGAGGCGGCCTACTTCCACAATCCGTATTCCCAGCGGCTCGCCGAAGGCATGGCCGACAACAAGGCCAAGCTGGTCACCTTCGACGTGCGCTTGTCCAACACGGCGGGGCGTTCGGATGAGTGGATCCCGGTGTTCCCTGGCACGGACGGCGCGGTGGCGCTGGCACTCGGCCATGTCATCCTGCGCGAAGACCTGCAGGACAGCGATTTCATCGAGACGTGGACCAATGTCACGGTGGCGGAGCTGAAGGAGCACTATAAGCAGTTCACGCCAGAATGGGCGTCGAAACTCTCAGGCGTGCCGGCCGAGACCATCGAGCGCATCGCCCGCGAGTTCGCCTATACCAAGCCCGCGACGACTTACACCTATCGCGGTCCGGCCAAGCATCTTTACGGCTCCTACAACGAGAAAGCCTGCATGATGCTGCCGATCATCACCGGCAACATCGAGGTGCGGGGCGGCTACTGTCTGCCGCGCGGCATGAACTGGCCGCAACCGCAGCCGGCGCCGGCAAAGCCCTCCAAAGGTTCCTATCTCGCCCACCCTGACGAGTATCCGCTGGCCGCACACAAGGTGAGCCATCTTGTGCCGTTCTGGATCGCGGAGGGCAAGCAGAAGATTAACGTCTATTTCAGCTACCAGGACAACCCCGTCTACACCAACCCCGGTTCGGATGCGGTGTGGGGCAAGCTGTACCGCGACGAAAAGCTGATACCCTTCCTCGTGTCTATGAGTCCATTCATGGGCGAGGAAACTGCGCTGGCGGATATTATCCTACCGGATTGCCCATATTTAGAACGGTGGGAGCCAGAGTCCATGCCGAACTCTCTCTGGCCATGGCTCGGTATCCGCCAGCCGGTAATCAAGCCTCTCGGCGAGGCCCGCGAAAACCGCATCATCTTGCGCGACATTATCCACGCGCTCGATAAGGACGGAAGCCGCGGGATGAAAAAGTTCTGGGAGTTCAAGGATGGCGAGGACTACATGCGCCATCACTTCGACGACGTCCCTGGCCTGAAAGAGGCGGGTGGCCTGGACTACCTGAAGAAGCACGGCGTCTATCCAGTCTATGGCAAGCTCGACCCGAAGACCGGCAAGATCGTGGACAAGACAGGCCGCGCCATCGAGCCTGAATTCGGCCTGCACAAGAAGGAGTTGGCGACCGAGGACATGACCGGCGCCACAGTCGATGACAAGGGCGTCATCCACAAGAACGGCAAGGCCATCGGCATTCAGAAGAAGGGCAAAAACTATACCGGCTTCCCGACCGGCAACCGCATCATCAACGTGCGGGTAGACGAGTGGGCCGAGTATGGCTTCAACCCCATGCCGACCTTCAAGCAAATCCCCTGGCACAAGGAGATGAAGGACGACGAACTGATCCTGACCACCTACAAGATCAACATTCACAAGCAGTCGCGCACTTCCGCGGTGAAGTGGCTGGCCGAGATCATGCACTCCAACCCGGTGTGGATGAATACCCTCACCGGCAAAAAAATTGGGGTGAAGACCGGCGATCTGGTGAGGGTCGAGAGCCAGGTCGGTTATCTCGTCACCAAGGTCTATGTATTCGAGGGCATTCATCCCAAAGTCGTGGCCATTCCCACAGCTTTCGGACACTGGGCATATGGGCGGCTTGCCTCAGGCGCCAGGGCCAAGGTCCGCGGCGAAAAGGGCGGCGCGTGGGGTGCTGCGGATGACGCAGACCTCAATAACGTCTGGTGGGAGGACAAGGGTGTTCATCCCAACAACATCATCCCTGTCGTCGCCGATCCCATCGGCGGCTCGCAAGGCTGGTTCGACACCGTCGTCAAAGTGACCAAAGCCGGACCGGGCGACAACTATGGTGACAGCGTCGGTTATTGGGAGAAGCACGTAGCCGCATTCAAGGAAACCATGCGCTACGCCTACACCGGCGATAAGCACCGGGAAATGCACCCGGAAATGGCATCCTGGGCCGGCCCGGCGAGCGTAAAACCCAAATCCCATTCCGGGCACTGACTACCCTTGAGACAAGGGACACACCCCGGCCTTAGCCTTTTGCGAGGTTTTGGCCGGGGAGGAATTGGAAAGGGAGGGAATATGACCAGCGAGGCTTCGCTTATTACCAGTGATGCCGGCCAGCCGCCGAGCGAGTTGCGCGCGCGCGCAACTTTCTATCGTTTGCTCGCAGGCGCGTTCATCGAAGAGCCAGGGGCAGACTATTTGGCGGCGTTTCGTGAGCCAGAGGCCGCCGGCGAACTAGCGAGCCTTGGCGTCCGGTTCGACGCCGATTTCACCAATGCGAATTTGAGCGAGCTGAAAGAGACCTTGGCTTGCGAATACACTACACTGTTCACGTCGCCTGGCGGTTGCCCTCCGGTCGAGTCCGCGCGCCTTACCGGGCGTCTGCAGCAGGAGCCTTTCCACGCCGTTCAAACCATTTACCGCGCTTGTGGCTTCGAGATCCAGAATGGACGCTTCACGCTGTTCGAGGATCAGCTAGGCGTCGAGCTGAGCTTTGTAGCCGCGCTCTTGGAGCGCCAGGCTTTGGCCGTGGAAAGCGGCGATACGAGTGCGGCGAAAAACCTGGACAAGGAGATCAAGCGCTTCTGGGCGCTGCATCTGGGACTATGGGTGCGCGGCTATGCGGCCCTTCTGGAGCGCGTCACCGTGCATTCATTCTACCGCGAGGTGGCGCGCCTGCTGCAGGTCTTCGCCGCCGAAGAATTGGCACTTCTGGGTGTGCGGGTCGATGATTTGGATGGCGGGCGCGAGTCAGTGCCGAAAAGCGAAATCGCCCTGCTATTCAATCCGCAAGATCCGGTATGCGGCGCGTGCGATAACCAAGCCGGGAAGGCCGTTGCATGAGCGCTGTTGCCCTCTGTCCCGAAAACGCGCGTAACCTGTATGCTTGGGATGAGTTGGCGTTGCTGTGGAAGGCAGGCGATTTCGGCGCCGTCCATGACTGGCTCGGTTTGCGCTGGAACCAGCTCATTCAAACTCGTGCCGGCGGCATGACGGATAGGGACGCCCGCTTTTTGCAGGGGCTCGCCTTCGCGGCGCTCGCCTTCCACTTTACGCAAAACCGCAACCAGGACGGAGCCAGGCTGCTTGCCGATGACGCGCTTGCGGTACTGCTGGAATACAGGCCAGCACATCTGGGCGTGGAGGTCGGCCCCGTCCTCAAGAGTTTGACGGCGCTGCGGCCAATGCTTGAGGACCTCGATACTGAGGCCGATTGCCCGATGCGGCCGTTCGTGTCCGGCAAATTGATCTATCGCCTGGAGGCTCGATGACAGACGCAACTCCAGCTCTCTCGATACGCCGCTGGGCAAAGAGCGGCGAAGAAGGGTTCTCTGAGCCTGTCTTCATGCTTGACGGTGATTTGCCGCCCGTCCTGCGCAACGTCACAGTCGCTATGCCCGCCGGCGGCGCTGAGCGCGCTCGCGAGCTTGTGGCCTGTGACGCCGATTGCGTCCTGCTAGGCGACGCGGCTATGGGCGATAGCACGTTGCTGGCGTCGTTAAGCGCTGAGCTGGGCAAGGACAAGGTGGGCGTTTGGGTCCCTGCCCGCCGGATGAGTATGAGTTGGGCGCTGGATTTCGAATGCAACGCCGATTTCAGGTGCCTCGCGCCTTCGCGCGTGACGCCCGCCTGGGAAATACTGAGCAGCACGGGCCAGGGGACGGGCACGGATGCCAGCTGGTGGATTGCGCAAATGTTCGAGCGCGGCGCCGCAATAGCGCTGGTAGCGGTGGATATCGACGATGCCGGTCTCAACATCTGTGCAGGGCTTACGGAACAATTCTCCTCGCGGCTTTGGTTCACGCCGCTGCATGACCTGGAGGCCGGCCTCCGGCCCTGGGTTGAGTACGGCCACGCCACCAATCTCGTGCTGCCCGCCATCGATCAGTATGACGAGGCTGCGGCCGCTGCACTTCGAGAAGCCTTATCCTCACCCCTGAGGACAACTGCATGAGACTGAGGTTCGGAGCGATCGTCCTCGTCTCATGCCTTTTTCCCGGCTCCGCATGGGCAGGCCAAGCCGCACTGTTTGACGGTGCGCAGCTTAGCGAGACCATGAAATCAGGCGGCTTCTGCTGCGTCATCGATGCGCGCGAGGAAGGCCGCCGCAAACAGCGCCTCATTCCCTTCGCCGTCACCTATCAGGATGGCCTGAAGCTCGCCCCAGGCGGCTTCGCCGTGGTGGTGGCGGACGATGACACCAAAGCGCTGACAATTGCGGAGGCGCTCGCGGCTGAGGCTGGCAAACCGGTTTATGCCGTGAAAGGCGGCTATGACGTTTGGCGCCTAACGCCTGAGGGCCTGGCCAGGACCAGCGCGCCCCAGCTAACCGCCCCGCGCAATTTCGTGATCCCTAGCGACACCTGTGCGCAAGGCCAAGCCCTGCAGGAATTCAAATGAGCCCACCAGTGTTCCGCGCTCACCACTGTTCGCGCTACCGCTACCGTTACAGCGAATGCCGCCGTTGTGCCGATGCGTGCCCGCATGACGCGATTGGCCTGTCCCATGAGGGGGTGACCATCAGCAACGCAGCTTGCCGGCAGTGCGCCCTTTGTGCTGCTGCATGCCCGCCCGAAGCGTTTACGGCCGCGAATGCCTCGCCTATCGAGCTGTTGAGGCGAGCTATCAAGCTTGGCTCAGTAAGAATAGCCTGTGCGCCATCGGCCCAGAATGGAGACGAAGTCCTGCCGTGCCTTGGCGCACTTGGCGCCGCAACACTTGCGCTTCTCGCGTCCCGCGGCGTTCCGGTGGTTCTGGCCGGCTCCGGCTCCTGCGCAAAGTGTCCGCATGGTTCAACAGGGGCTCAGGCGCTTACACTCAATATGGACGCGGCCAGAATTCTTCGGGACACCATCGGCAATGACGAATGGGCTGATGCGACCCTGGCTGATGACAGCGATGATTCCGCGAGAGTGACCGCCCGCGATGACAGGCGCCGCCAACTTTTCCGGCGGTTCCTTTACGCCGGCGAGGGAGCCGCCCCGGCCGGCGGTCAGTCCGTGCCCTTGAAAGCCGTACGGTTTGCGAGGCCGGTTGCCACAGCCGGGCGCGAGCTTCTGCAGATGCTGTTCGAACAAAGAACGGCGGCTACCCCTGACCTGGAGAAGCCTGCGCTTTCCACGCTGCTTCATCACGCCGCCCTGTTCGTGGCCCGCATTGAAATGCTACCCGGCTGCACCGCTTGCGAAGTCTGCGCGCGGGCCTGTCCCACTGCAGCGATCGAAGTCAGGGAGCACAGTGCCGCCTGGGAACTTTCATTCCGGCAGTCGCGCTGCGTGGGGTGCGGCCTGTGCCTGGAAGCCTGCCAGCCTGGTGTGTTGCGCTATTCCGAAAACCTCGGCGACGATCCCGGCGCGAACAAGCCTCTTGCACTACATGCGCTCTCGAAACAGCGTTGCAGCCTTTGCGATCGCTTCTTCATCTCCGCCGCCCCCGCCGAAACCTGTTCTGTCTGTGAAGGCGATGGCGCCGATTTCGCAGCTCTTTTCGGCTGACGCGGGAAATCTGACCCATTGTCAAACCTCACTTGCAACAAGTAAAGCGCCCATGACGATCCTCATCCCGGCCCGAAAGCGCGCAGACCAGGCCACAAACGCGATGGCCGATGCTTTTGGCCGGCGCATCACCTATTTGCGCGTTTCGGTCACGGACCGTTGCGACTTCCGTTGCGTCTACTGCATGACGGAGCACACGAGGTTTCTGCCGAGAGCCGATTTGCTGACGCTGGAGGAACTGGAGCGGCTTTGCTCTGCTTTCATCGCCAAGGGAGTGCGGAAACTGCGGCTGACCGGCGGCGAACCTTTGGCTCGCAAGAACATCATGTCCCTCGTTCACGCGCTGTCGCGGCATCTTCAAAGCGGCGCGCTTCACGAGCTGACCCTCACCACCAACGGAAGCCAGCTCACAAAATATGCTGAGGAACTCGCATCCGCAGGGGTCTGCCGCATCAACGTTTCGCTTGATACGCTCGATCAGGCGAAATTCCGAGCGATCACGCGTTTGGGCGATTTCAGCAAGGTCATGGACGGGATTCGGGCCGCGCGGAAAGCGGGCCTTAAGATCAAGATCAACATGGTCGCCTTGCGCGGTGTGAATGAGGATGAGATCGAGGCCATGATCCGTTGGTGCCACGGCAAGCGCATGGACCTGACGCTAATCGAAGCCATGCCGCTGGGCGAAATTGGAGCCGGTGGCGCCAGCAAATACTTAGCGCTCTCTGTCGTGCGGGCGCGGCTGATGGATCGCTTCACGCTCGGCGACATCCCCTATCGCACAGGCGGCCCCGCGCGTTACGTGCGCGTGCGCGAGACCGGCGGGCGGCTGGGCTTCATCACGCCGCTAACCCACAATTTTTGCGAAAGTTGCAACCGCGTGCGTATTACCTGCACGGGAAAGCTTTATATGTGTCTCGGCCAGGAAGACGCTGCCGATTTGGCCGGCCCGCTGCGGATGAGCAAGTCCGAAGAGCTGCTGCAGGCGGCAATCGACGAGGCCATCGCACGCAAGCCCAAAGGGCATGACTTCGCCTTCGGTTCGTGCGCACAAAAACCAACGCTGACACGGCAAATGAGCCTCACCGGCGGCTGATCTTCGATTCGACGCGTCGAACCGCCCGGCCTTGGCCATCCACCATAAAGTATTATCTCGTATTATCGCCGTATGGCGAAGCAGTAGACGCTCGCATCGAGGTCAAAGCAGCAGGGGCCTCAATTGATGGTAACTGTCGCAAGAAATAACAACCACTGGTGGGCGAACTTCGTCACTATAAAGTCACTGTCCGCGGTTCGCGTTCGATAAGCGCAGCCCTCGCCGTTGACCAGCCCAGTAGCCTCAAATACAACTATATACGGCATAAAGTTGCTTGAGAGCCGGGCATTTGGGGGATGGGCAGCCCTCTTCGGCGATCAAGTTGAGAGAGGGGGATTGATCCTCAGTGGGATTCCCACGGTTGCAAGTCCGGACCCGTGTCCGGGCGAACGTTCGCATTTTTGTTGCAATCGCTTAGCGAAAACGGGGAATTACAGTGAGGAAACTTCTCATTTGCGCAGCCGCGCTCGGCGGCTTCGCGGCGTCGGCCCATGCGGCTGACTTCGAGCCGGCAGCCTGAAAGATCCACTGCCAGATACCTTGAGCTACAAAGGCGTCACCCTCTACGGAACAATCGATGTCGGCTATGCATACCAGACGGCAGGCGTTCCTGTTAGTTCGACCTTCTTTCCAGGCTTGAATTGGAGAACGAACGGCACCGGCTTCCAGCCGATCTCGACCTTGACAAACAATGCAGCTTCCTTGTCGGAGGTTGGCGTGAAGGTCGAGGAAGCACTGGGCATGGGCTTTGTCGCTATCGGCAAGGCAGGCACCGCCTTCAATCCTATCTCAGGCGAACTCGCCGATGCCTGTAAGAGCATGGTTCAGGCTGCGAATGGCTCAAAAGCCGCGAGTGGCGCAGGCCCCCTTTGCGGTCAAGCATTCAACACCGAAGTCTACGCGGGCTTAAGCAATCAATCGTACGGCACGCTCAGCATCGGCCGTCATGCCTCGCTGACGAACGAGGGCATCGGCACTTACGATCCGAACCACGGTTCGTTTGCCTTCTCGTTCATAGGATACGAGGGGGGCGCGCTCGCCGGCATGGGGCATCCTGAAACTGCGCTTTGGGACAACTCGATCAAATACGCTTACAAGTACGGCCCCCTGCACGCGGCCGTGTTGTACTCTGATGGAGGCGACGGCACCTCGCTCCTCGGCTATGGCGTCGGTGCGAATGCCGGCTTTACGTGGAAGGGGCTCTCAGTCGACGGCTATTATGTTAAGCAGAATGGCTCGGTTGCCGCCGATAGCGGCGTGATTGCGCCCGGGAACGTCAACCGGCTCAATTACACCATATCCAACAACGAGGGCTATTCGGTCATGGGTAAATACACCTTTGACCTGGGCGCCGGATTCAAGGATGACGTCCCATCGGCGAAGCTGACCACCTTTGCCGGTTATGTCTACATAGACCGCGGCAACCCGGATGATGCGCAAGCATCTTACGCCGGGCGCAGCACCGTCGGTGGCTATGTTCTCTCGGCGCCGAGCATTACCACGTTTAACAGTGACCAGGTTCAGCAGACGGCATGGGTGGGCGCGACCTACGAAACCGGCCGTTGGGCTTACACTGGCGCCTGGTACCACCAGAACCAAAACACCTTCAAGGCTGATAATGCTATACAGAATGGCGGCAATCTCGACTGGATCTCCGGCGTGATTGACTACAAGTTCAACAAGCACTTCGACGTCTACGGCGGCGTGAGCTGGGTCGACGTTACCGGCGGCTGGGCTGGCCCCACGCACGAGACAACCAACTTCGCTACCGGCATGCGCTTGAAGTTCTAGGGTTGATGGTAGGCAAGCCTAGAACTTCATTCCAAAGTTCGGCAGGCGGTGAGGGATCACCGCCTGTTCTTTTTACGCACCCTGACGTGCGATGCAGCTCCCAGGTCCGGTTGTAGGTGACGGCGTCCAAGTCCACGGTGCTTCTTTGCTTCAGGCGCCAGTGGCAAGCTTCCCGGCCGGGAAAAAGCGCGGCCGCGCCCACAGCGCGACATTGACCAAAGCAATCATCACCGGCACCTCGACCAGCGGGCCGATGACGGCGGCGAAGGCAGCGCCGGAGTTGATGCCGTAAACCGCAACCGCGACAGCAATCGCCAGTTCGAAGTTATTGCTGGCGGCGGTGAAGGAGAGCGTCGCGCAGCGCGGATAGTCCGTGCCCATTCCACGGCTCAGCGCAAAGGACAGTGCGAACATCACCACGAAATAGATGAGCAGCGGAATGGCAATCCGCACCACGTCCATGGGGATGGTGAGGATCAGATTACCCTTGAGCGAGAACATCACCACAATGGTGAAGAGCAGCGCCACAAGCGTGACCGGCCCGATCTTCGGCACGAAGCGGCTGTGGTACCAGTCCTTGGAAACGAAGCGCAGCATGATCACCCGCGTCGAGAATGCCGGCGATGCAGGGAATGCCGAGATAGATGAAGACGCTCCAAGCGATCTGGCCGATCGAGATATCGACGACGGAGCTGGACAGGCCGAATAGCGGCGGCAAGACGGTCACGAAGACCCAGGCATAGACGCTGTAGAAGAGAACCTGGAAGAACGAGTTGAAGGCGACAAGGCCGGCAGCATATTCGGTCGAGCCTTTGGCGAGTTCGTTCCAGACAATCACCATGGCGATGCAGCGGGCAAGCCCGATCAGGATCAGGCCGGCCATATATTCCGGCTTGTCCGGCAGGAAGACGATCGCCAGCACGAACATTAGAATCGGGCCAATCACCCAGTTCTGCACCAGCGACAAGCCAAGCACCTTGGTGTCGGCGAACACGGCGGGCAGTTCCTCGTAGCGAACTTTGGCGAAGGGCGGATACATCATAAGGATCAGTCCGGCCGCGATTGGGATATTCGTCGTGCCAACCTGGAAGGAATTGATCACGCCTTGGACGCTAGGCAGGAAGTAGCCGACAGCCACGCCTGAAGCCATCGCAGTGAAAATCCAAAGCGTCAGATATCTGTCGAGAAACGGCAGGCGGTTCGCAACGGAACTCATGCTTTTCCTCCTATGCATTTCAGCGCTAGCTACTTACGCTAAAGGTTTTCCTTGCCCGTTTCTGTCGGCTGGACGACACAGCCCTGCGGCAAATTTGGCGTAAAATAGGAAACTTATGCGCACAATCCAGGCCGCTTCCAGCCTCATTTTATAGAGCGCGAGCACCTGCAACGTCAACCCGGGGTTGTGTTGGCTCGGCACTCGCCGAGGGCTGCTTATTATTCCTGCGCTTGCTCTTGACCGTTTATGCGCATGAGCGCATATTGAGTTTATGAAGCTGCCTGTCGAAATCCTCTCCGCCCTCGCCGAGCCGACCCGGCTTGCCGCCATGGGCCTGTTGCGGGACGGACGCGAACACTGCGTCTGCGAGTTGATGCGCGAACTGGGCGTCACCCAGTCGCGCATGTCGCGCCATATGGGCGTATTGAAGAACGCGGGGCTGGTGGTGGACCGGCGCGACGCTCAATGGGTGCGCTACCGCCGCGCGCCCAATCTTCCGGCCGCCGTCGCGGCGCTGCTCGACGCAGCTCTGGCGCTGGCCGGCAGCCAGGAAAGGAAAGCAGCATGAGCCTGCAACCTGACATTCAAACAGCCTCTGCCATTGTCCAGCGGCGCACCACCCTCTGGGTTGCAGGCACGCTTGCGGGCGTTGCGATCTGGGCTTTGCTCTACAGCCAGCTTAACGGCTTTTCGCAATGTGTGGTCTCGGTGCTGCCAACGGGGCAAGACACCCGCATCGGCGAGGCCATCGCCTTCTTCATCTACGAAACGCCCAAGGTGCTTCTGCTGCTCACGCTCGTCGTGTTCGCCATGGGCGTCGTGCGCAGCTTCTTCTCGCCGGAGCGCACCCGCGCAATGCTGGCGGGCAAACGCGAGGGGATTGGCAATGTACTGGCAGCCTGCCTTGGCACCGTGACGCCATTCTGCTCGTGCTCAGCGGTCCCGGCATTCATCGGCTTTGTGGTCGCGGGCGTACCTCTGGGCGTCACCTTCTCCTTCCTGATCGCGGCGCCGATGGTCAACGAGGTGGCGCTGGGCCTGCTGCTCGGCCTCGTGGGCTGGAAAGTGGCGCTGATCTACCTGGTTTTTGGCCTCGCCATCGCCATCGTGGCAGGCTGGGTGATCGGCTGGCTGCATCTGGAACATTGGCTTGAGGACTGGGTGCGCGAGGTCCGCGCCGGAACGGCCGAAATTCCAGACACCAGGCTCGATACGGTGGATCGCATCAAAGCCGGCCTCGAAGCCGTGCGCGACATCGTGGGGCGGGTGTGGCCGTGGATGCTGGCCGGCATCGGCGCGGGCGCTCTGATCCATGGCTACTTCCCGGGAGAACTCCTGGCCTCGATCATGGGGCGCGGCGCATGGTGGTCGGTGCCTGCCGTTGTGATCATCGGCATCCCGATGTACTCAAACGCGGCGGGTATCATCCCCGTCGTCGAGGCGCTCCTCGCCAAGGGTGCCGCGCTTGGCACCGTGCTCGCCTTCATGATGTCGGTCATCGCGCTTTCGGCGCCCGAGATGATCATCTTGCGCAAGGTTCTGACCGTCCGGCTCATCGCGGTGTTCACCGGCGTCGTGGCCGCCGGTATCCTTGCCGTTGGCTTCCTGTTCAACGCCATCCTTGGCTAACCCTCACGGTGAATTCCCATGAAAGACGTCAAAATCCTCGGCCCAGGCTGCGCACGCTGCATCAAAACCGCCGAGATGGTGAGGGCGGAAGCGGAAAAGGCGGGCATCCCCGTGACCATCGAAAAGGTCACCGATTACGCGGCAATTGCGGGGTACGGTATTGCCTCGACGCCCGGCATAGTCATCGACGGCAAGGTCATGCACGCGGGCGGCCTGCCCAAGACTGAAGATTTGGCGAACTGGCTGAAGGCGTAGTCACTCTCTCCACTCTCTAAACGGTTCGGGCGCAGCCCCTTCAGTCAACGACTATGGCGAACGTGCTTTAATTTCTCATTTCACTGTATGACGAATTGATGCTATCGTTGCTCCATGCTTGAGACGTTCGAGATTGTGGCCAAGACAGTTGCCGATCCCAGCCGGGCGCGCATATTGAAACTGCTTGAGGGGGGCGAGCTTTGTGTTTGCCAAATCACCGCGGTGCTGGATTTGGCGCCCGCCACAATATCCAAACACGTGGCGGCACTGAAGACTGCAGGCCTCGTTCAGCAGCGGCGGGACGGCAAGTGGGTCTACTACCGGCTCGCCGAGCGCGAATTCAATCCTTATGCGGCACCCTTCCTCGCCCTTCTTCGCGCCTCCCTCACGAACGACCCTACGGTAAGCGAGGATCGCCGTCTGCTGGCGATTGTCAACGTCACACCGCTCCAGGTGCTTTGCGTCCAGGGACGCGCGGCGCTTGGCCCTGACGTCCACACTTCTTATGCGTCAACCTGCTGTGAGGAGAAGACATGAGCGAAAAGATCTTCAATGTCCTGTTCTTGTGCACCGGCAACTCGGCGCGCAGCGTCATGGCCGAGTGCATCATGAATCGCATGGCCCCCGGCAAATTCCGCGCCTTCAGCGCGGGCAGCCATCCCAGGGGCTTCATCGAGCCGATGGTGCTCAACCTGCTGAAAAAGCTCAATTATGCGACCGGCGATCTGCGCTCCAAATCCTGGGAAGAATTCGCGGCGCCAGGTGCTCCGGAACTGGACTTCGTCTTCACAGTCTGCGACAACGCCGCTGGCGAGGTCTGTCCGCATTGGCCAGGCCAGCCGATGACGGCCCACTGGGGCGTTCCCGACCCGGCCGCCTTCGAGGGAGCCACCGCCGAAAAGGCGGCGTTCTGCGCCGATGTTTTTCGCATGCTCGACCGGCGCATCGGCATTTTCTGCTCCCTGCCGTTGCGGTCTATCGATAAGCTGTCGCTGCAAAAGCGTCTTGATGATATCGGCAAAACGAGCGCTTGAAAGAGAGAACCAGCAACATGACCGGCAAGCCTTTCAGCGTTCTCGTGCTGTGCACGGGAAACAGCGCCCGCAGCGTCCTTGCGGAATGCCTCATCAACGATCTTGGCGGAGGCAGATGGAAGGCGTTCAGTGCGGGAAGCCACCCAACGGGTAAGGTCAATCCGCTCACCATCGAAGTGCTCAAAGAAAAAGGGCATCCGGTCGAAAGGCTACGGTCGAAATCTTGGGACGAGTTCGCAGCTGCGGACGCGCCCAAGATAGACCTCGTCATCACCGTCTGTGACAATGCGGCGGGCGAAGTTTGCCCGCTTTGGCCGGGCCATCCCGCCAAGGTCCATATCGGCTTTCCCGATCCTGCCGCTGCCGAAGGGACACAGGAGGAGCAGCTCGCCACATTCCGCGAGGTGTACGGCATGATCCGGGCCAAGGTCCAAAGGCTGGTCGAGCTTAGGCCCGAGCAAGCAGGGGAATTGTGATGCCCGCTCGTCCACTCTGACCATCCGGTGACTACGCCCTCGCGCGCGCTGGTCGATTTGAAAAAGAAAGACCCCTTCCATGAAAAAGCTCGAAATCTACGATCCCGCCATGTGCTGTTCGACCGGCGTGTGCGGCGCGGAGGCCGATCCAGTTTTGGTCGCGTTCGCCGCTGACCTCAAGTGGGCGGCCGATCAAGGCGTTGCTGTGCAACGCTACAATCTTGCTCAAGAACCGCAGGCTTTCGCCGCGAATCCCACCGTCGTCGGGCAATTGGAGGCAAGCATGGACCGGCTTCCGATCATCGCCATCGACGGCAATATTGTATCAACTGGCGTATACCTGTCGCGGGACCAATTGGCTGCGAAACTCGGTCTGCCGGCCGCAGAAGAGGCTGGCGCTAGTGACACGCAGTGCTGCTCGTCCAAATCAGGCTGCTGCAGTTAAGGCGGCGATCATGGCGTTGCCCGCAGTCACAGCCCGCTACATATTCTTTACAGGCAAGGGAGGCGTCGGCAAAACCTCGCTCTCTTGCGCTACTGGGTTGGCCCTGTCGGAGGCCGGAAAGCAGGTGCTGATCGTGAGCACCGATCCAGCCTCAAACCTCGACGAAGTGCTTGGGGTGTGTCTGGGCTCGACACCTTCGGCGATCCCGGGCGCGACCAGAACTCTACGCGCTCAATATCGACCCAGAAGCTGCTGCCCGCGAGTATAAGGAGCGCATGGTCGGCCCCTATCGCGGCATCTTGCCGGTAGCGGCCATAGCGAGCATGGAGGAACAGTTCTCAGGGGCGTGCACGATGGAAATCGCGGCCTTCGACGAGTTTGCCAAGCTCCTCGGCGATCCGGGCGCGACGGCGAATTTCGATCATGTGATTTTCGACACCGCGCCCACGGGCCACACCCTGCGCCTTCTAACCTTGCCCTCGGCGTGGACCGGCTTTATCGCGTCGTCGACGGGCGGCGCATCCTGCCTTGGGCCGCTCGCTGGTCTTGAAAAGCAAAAGGCTCTTTACGCGGCAACCGTCGAACAATTGTCCGATCCAGCAAAGACGGCCGTGGTTCTGGTCAGCCGTCCGGAGCGTTCGGCGCTTCGGGAGGCCGAGCGCACGCGATGCGAACTCGCGGAACTCGGTGTAAGGAGCGTCCAGCTCGCGCTCAACGCGGTGTTCGCCGCAGCGCCTGGTGACGCCATTGCCGATGCCTTGACCGCGCGGGGCCGGGAGGCACTGAAGACCATGCCTGCAGGCTTGGCGAACCTGCCCAGGTCCGAAACGCCCTTCTTGCCCAAAGGCGCCGTTGGACTCGATGCGTTGCGGGCTATGATCCGGCCCGAAGCTGCATGCTCGGCGGGCACCGCTCCAGCTGCTCCGATCATGTCCCCTGAAGGCCTCGGCAAGCTAGTGGACGAAATCGCTAGTGCCGGCCGTGGCGTCATCATGACCATGGGCAAAGGCGGCGTTGGAAAGACAACAATCGCGGCCTCTATCGCTGTCTCGCTGGCCCGGCAGGGGCGCCTGGTGACTCTGTCCACAACCGATCCTGCCGCCCATGTCAGTTACGCTGTGGATGGCGAAGTTGCGGGCCTCACCATCACCCGCATTGACCCCGAAAAAGAGGTTGCGATCTACCGGGACGAGGTTCTCGCAAATGCCGGCGCCGGTCTCGACGCGGCGGGCCGCGCCCTGCTCGAAGAAGATTTGCGATCGCCTTGCACAGAAGAAATCGCCGTCTTCCGCGCCTTCGCACGCACGGTCGATCAGGGCGAGGACCGGTTTGTCGTCCTCGACACCGCGCCGACCGGGCACACCATCCTTCTGCTTGACGCCGCGGAAGCCTATCACCGTGAGGTCATGCGCACGCAGACCGATATGCCGCAGGCAGTGCGCGCCCTGCTTCCACGGCTGCGCGACCCGGACTTCACCACGGCCATCATCGTGACTCTGCCCGAGGCGACCCCGGTGCACGAGGCCGAACGGCTGCAAGAGGATTTGGCGCGCGCAGGGATCGCGCCGTTTGCCTGGGTGATCAACCAGAGTTTTCTCTTCAGCGGGACGGCCGATCCTTTCCTCATCGAACGAGGCCAGTACGAGTGCCGCTTCATCGAGCAGGTTGTCCGTGCTTTGGCACAACGCACAGCGTTAATCCCTTGGACGGCGTGAGGCTCGCGCCGCGTCCCGCAACGTGCACGTCACCGAAGTCACTCCTCCATGCTGGTACCATCCGGGGAGAAGCAGCAAAGCTCCGGGTGCCCATGACAGCAATCCATCACCAGAAATGAAATGAGGCTGCGTACACCCTCAATATTGGCGCGATAGATGATAAGGCGGCCTTGCCGCTCACCCGTGACAAGCCCGGCCCGCGCGAGGATCGCAAGATGGGTCGAGAGCGTGTTGTGCGCCATGTTGACGGCCTCCGAAATCGCCTTCGCCTGAAGGCCGTCCGGCTCATGCTGCATGAGCAAACGGAAGATTTGCAGCCGCGTGGGCTGGCCGAGCGCCGCGAGCGCGGACAGCGCTCTTTCGCTGCCGGTAACTTCGCTGCTGCCGCTCGGTGGCACATGGGCAACAACGGCTACCCGTCTTTCTTGCATCAACATCCTCTGAGGCTCAAGGCTTCTGGTGCGAATCTATGATCGCCTTGCGTTTTGTTTCCATAGATTCGGAAGTCTAGACACTCTTAAATGGGGCTGAGTGACAAGATTATGAAGGCGGGGCCAGCCAAGCCGCTTAGGGCTCATTCACATGGCAAGCCATTAATCTAACTTATATTTTCAAACCATTCCGCCGAAACTCAATCTTGCCTTTCTCCGTTATGGAGAAATGGCTTTTCGCTAAGGGAGTAGCCAAATCCCCGAACGGTCCGTATCAGATCGCGCCTGGTTCCGTAATTGATTGCTTTGCGGAGGCGTCCGATATGGACGTCGACCGTCCTGTCGCAATAGTCTTCACCGCCCCAGACGCCGTCAAGAATCTGCTCGCGGGAAAACACGCATCCAGGGTTTAGCATAAGAAACTCGAGCAATCGATATTCCGTGGGCCCAAGCGCAACTTCCCGTTTCCCGCGCCTAACTTTGAAACAATCGCGATCAAGCTCTATATCCGCCACACGAACCACAGAATGGACGAGCGCTGGTCTAACTCTGCGGAGCAGGGCGCGCACCCTTAGAACAAGTTCCGGCACCGAGAATGGCTTGACGATGTAATCGTCGGCACCGGCCGAAAGCCCACGCACCCGGTCACTTTCCGCGCCCCGGCCCGTCATCACGATAATAGGCATGAATTGTGTCTCGGTCCGCCGCCGGAGCCCGTAGCAAAATTCGAGACCAGAAGACCCCGGGAGCATCCAGTCCAAGAGCAGAAGATCTGGCGGGCTGACTCGTATCGTGAGATCCGCGTCTTCGGCGCGGCCGGCCAACTCAACGGTAAACCCCTCGGCTTCCAGATTATACTGAAGAAGAAGGCTCAGCGATTCATCGTCTTCGACAACCAGGATGCGGCCCGGCATCGGAAATCCCGTTAAGCCGCTTCAACTGTGGAAGCACGGTGCCTGGCACGCTTGTCCGGCAATGTCTGGCCGGTCACGATGCAAGTCACAGTCCCATGCTCGATCATGTCGGTGAAGTCCTTTCCGGCCAGTGAGAGTTAGCCGAAGCGGCCCGTGATATAATCCTGAGTCCGGCGGCTCTCAGGCGTTTGGAAGATGGTTTCAGTGTCGCCATACTCGATCAGACGGCCGAGATACATGAAGGCCGTATTGTCCGAAACGCGCGCCGCTTGGTGCATGTTGTGCGTGACGATAACGACGGTGTAGCGCTCGCTGAGTTCGTCGATCAGCTCTTCAATCTTGGCCGTGGCGATGGGATCGAGGGCCGAACACGGCTCGTCCATGAGGAGAACCTCCGGGTCGCCGGCAATGGCGCGCGCGATACAGAGGCGTTGCTGCTGCCCGCCGGAAAGCTCAAGCGCCGAGGTGCCGAGCTTATCCTTCACCTCGTTCCATAGCGCCGCCCCCTGCAAGGCCTTGAGGCAAGTTTCTTCCAGCACCGCCCGGTCGCGGATACCGTCAATCCTGAGCGGATAAACAACATTCTCGAAGATCGTCATCGGAAACGGATTCGGCTTTTGGAACACCATTCCCATTTGCTTGCGCAAGGCGATGGTATCGACGCGGGGCGCATAAATGTCACCGCCCTCGAATTCGATCCGGCCGGCAATCCGCAAATTGTCGATAAGGTCGTTCATGCGGTTGAAGCAGCGGAGCAGAGTGGATTTGCCGCAACCGGATGGTCCGATGAGCGCGGTTACAAGCCCGCGGTCTATGGTGAAGTTGATGTCGTAGAGGGCTTGCGAGCTGCCATACCAAAGATTGAAATCCTTGATTTGGATCGACTCCCCGTCCGTTCCACGTTTGGGATGGATCGCTGGCGGGCCGAAGACCGGCGCTGCCGCAACAGGGGTTTCGTCGTCCGTTGTTGCTAAACTCATGTCAGAACTGGCTCCCGGCGAAGCGGCGCTTGAGCCGCGACCGAATAACAATCGCGGCGAGGTTGAGGATGGTGACAATTGCAATCAAGAGGCAGGTCGTCACAAAAACCATCGGCTTTCCGGCTTCGGAATTCCGCGATTGGAACCCGACGTCGTAAATATGAAAGCCGAGATGCATGAAGCTGCGTTCGAGGTGGACGTATGGGAAATAGCCGTCGATTGGCAGTGTGGGAGCTAGTTTTACCACGCCGACAAGCATCAACGGTGCCACTTCACCGGCTCCGCGGGCCATGGCGAGAATAATGCCGGTCATGATGCCCGGCATCGCCCGCGGCAAAACGATATTCTTGATGGTTTGCCATTTGGAGGCCCCGCAGGCGAGCGAGCCTTCCCGCATCGAGCGGGGCACCGCGGCAAGAGCCTCTTCGGTCGCAACGATAACGACGGGCACCGTAAGTAGCGCAAGTGTCAGTGCGGCCCACAGGAGCCCTCCCGTTCCGAAAGTCGGGTTCGGCAAATGTTCCAGGAAGAAGACCTCGTCGATGGAACGCCCAAGCCCATAGGCAAAGAAGCCGAGTCCGAAAACACCGTAGACGATGGAAGGCACCCCAGCCAGGTTGTTGACGGAAATCCGCACGATGGAGACAAGCCGCCCCTGTTTAGCGTATTCGCGAAGATAAAGGGCCGTGATGACACCGACGGGCGCGACCATCAGCACCATCAGAAGCGTCATCGCGACCGTCCCAAAGATGGCCGGTAGAACGCCGCCTTCGGTGTTGGCTTCCCGCGGCTCGCTGCTCAAGAATTCCCACCAGCGCGAAAGATAGATGCCGATCTTGTCCGCCAGCGTGAGGTTATTAGCAGCGTAGAAACGGACAAGGCCGGAGAGAGGAAGGGTCTTTTCTTTCCCTCCGATATCCGCAAGAGTAACGGTATTCGCCTGATCTATTTGTCTGATGCGCTGAGCCTCGGCTGCAAGCCGCTCATATTCTTTCTTTAGAGGGCCGGAAGCCTCTGCCTCCAAGGCGCGCGCTGCGGAGGCCTCCGGCGACGACGGACCATAGCTCAATTCGGCGCGCCGCACCTTGAGCCGCAAGCGCTCCAAATCGTAATTCACGTGGCCGATCAGATTGCGCTCGATATTGCGGATAGCCTGCAGCCGTTCGAGCGCGGCTTCGTGGGCTTGCAGAAGAGCCGGATCGTTCGGAGCCGGAACCGCCGCCGTCTTGCCGCCGATAACAGCGGCTTTGATCCGGCCCACGAAGGCGCCCCATTCGAGCCGTTCCACAAAAACGATATCCGTAGGGTATTCGACACCCGCCACGTCGCGGGCGTCCACCCACTTAAAGTCGTAGCCGCTGAGATCGTAATTGCCAGTGCGGTAGAGTGTCCGCTGCTCGTATCCGCCCCGTGCCGCTATTTTGGCGGCGTCTGCCGGAGAGAGGGCCTTTACTGCCTCGGGAGCCAGTTTATAGAGTTCGGTGCGCGATGGCTCGCCGGCTACAAGTTCACCAGCCTTCAGCGTGACGACTGTAACAGGCTTCGGGATAAAGGTTGTGAACCCATTCCAAAAGACGAGCAGCAAAAATCCGAGAATCATCGTGATGCCAACCGAAAGCGCGCCGCCGAGCGCCCAGAGCGCCGGTTCGCCCCGCGCTTTCAGCGGTATTGTAATGTTGCGCTTGATCGCGGTCTCGGGACCGTCCGCCGGGCAAATCTCGTCTGTCGTTATCGTAGCCATGATCGAGCCGCCTAAAGTTGCGCCGCGCGCTTGCGGAAACGAAGCCGGACAAGTTCGGCCAGCGTGTTGAGCACAAAGGTCATGATGAAAAGGGTAAGCGCGGCCAAGAACAGCATGCGGTATAGCGTACCGTCCTTGACCGCTTCGGGCAGCTCGACGGCGATGTTCGCAGAGAGTGCGCGCAGGCCGCTGAAGATGTTCCAATCGATGATGGGCGTGTTGCCAGCCGCCATCACTACGATCATGGTCTCGCCCACGGCACGGCCGAGACCGATCATGATAGCTGCGAAAATACCGCTGAGCGCCGTTGGCACGATCACCTTCATCGCGGTCTGCCACGGCGTGGCGCCGCAGGCCAGGCTCGCCGCACGTAAATGCTCGGGCACGGCGGTCAGCGCGTCTTCCGCGATCGTGTACATGATCGGGATCACCGCAAAGCCCATGGCAAAGCCAACGACGAGCGTGTTGCGCTGGACATAAGTGCCGATGAACGAACCGCGGACGTCGATACCGGCCCGGACACTTAGCGCTGCGAGCACCGCCGCAATGGCAAACGAAATTGTCAGCGTTGCCGCCCAGCGCACGAACTCGGATGCGCCATTGTTCCCGGGGCGTCCGTTTCTCGAAAAGGCGGGAACGGATCTGAAGAGAAACACCGCTCCGGCAAACGAAAAAGGCCAAAAAAGAAGCGTCATGAACGGACGGCTGGACCCGGCCCCATTGGTCCAGGCGCGGAAATCTCCTTCGAAAAAGACCTGTTCAAATAGGGGCGCAAGATGAATTGCTGCATAAAGACCCACGATAAGCGAGGCCCCGACGAAGAGGAGCTTCGCGCCTCCGCCCGCCCGAAGCGCAATATGTTGAGGAAGGAGTTGCCAGAGATGCGCTCCGGCGAAAAGCGAGAGCGGCAGGCAGACGAAGGCGAGCACGACTGCGCCGATCCAGTTCTCGACAATCGGCGCCAGAATAAGCGCCGCGATAAAGCCCAAGACAACGGATGGCAGCGAAGCCATCATCTCCATTGCGGGCTTAACCACATTGCGAACGCCGCCTACCAAAAATTGTGAGGTGTAAATCGCGGCGCAGAGCGCTATCGGGATGGCGAACAGGAGCGTGTAGAAAGAGGCTTTCACGGTTCCGAAGATCAAGGGAACGAGAGAGAATTTGGGCTCGAAAGCATCCGTTCCTGAAGAGGACTGCCAAGTATAGGCCGGGGCGGGATAGTTCTCGTACCAGATTTTGCCGAAGATGGATCGCAGTGTGGTCTCCGGATGGGGGGCATCGATACCAAAGGTGACCGCCCTCTCGTCTCCCGCGACTGCAACAACCGCGTTTTCTCTCGGCGAAAGCGAGACGGCGCTCACTCTCCCGCCGCCAGTTCGCAGCTTGATAAGGGTCTGCTCGCTGGTGGAATGGCGCACCCAGATATTCCCGGTAACGTCCGCCGTGACGAACATCTTGCTGCGTTCGCTCGCATCGAAAGCGGAGATGGCGGCCGACTGCCGCTCTAACTCGTGGGCTTTCGCCAGAGTGAAGCCGTCGGTGGTTTTCGCGTTAGGGGTATTAAGCCGGAAAAAGACATTCACCGATCCATCCGAACCACCGGCGATGATCGACTGCTCGCCCACCAAGAAGCCAAGAACAGTTAAGCCTACGCCCTCTGGCGTAAACCGGATACGTTCGGCAAGTGTGGCCTTCGATGGCTCGCGAGCGTCGTAGCGGGAAACCCACCCCGACCGCTCGGCGATGTAAACCTGATCCGCCTGGCTGGTCATGAGCACCGAAGCGACATCGGTTCCAGCCGTCAAACGGGGAAGCTCCACGGAGGAAACGGAAGATTGCTCCTTGCCCGTCAAAAGATTGCGCTTTGTCTCAAGGCGGCTGAGCCGGATTGCGCCCTGGGTGTCGACCGAGACGAAGGATCGCGTTGGGCGCTCGACCGTGCCTCCAATCCGGTAATCGACGGCGATAAGCGCCGTCCCGTCTGGCGCTACGCGCTGCGGCTCGTCAAGGGCAACTGACACCGAAAGCTTACGGACTTGACCGTTCTCAATCGGAACGTACACCGCCTCGCCGTCCGTTAATTCGCTTCCGGACAGCTTGGTGAGACCAGAGGGCAAATTCGCCGCGCTTAATATTTCCGCGGATATCTTGATGCGCCCAAGGCGCAGCGTACCGTCATCGAACCCAAAGGCGACGTCATCGCCGCGCAAGGTCCTGGCAAATGCGGTGACCTTCCGGTCTCCTGTTAAAAAGCTATTGGACTTGAGGAGGCGCCCGCTCCCGAGATCGTTAACAACAACCTGGCCGCTCTCCTCGACGGAAACGATAAGTGTCGTGTATTCATCGACGAGTTCCGAAAGGACACGGCCCGAGACACCCTCAAGTCTCACGTCATGCTGCTTAAGAAGATGTGCGCCGGAAAAAAGAGGCCATACAACGCCGACCAAGAAAACCATGATGCCGAAGACGGCTAGAATGACGCCGAGGCCGCCGATGCGGATAACCCAATTGGCGATGGCGTCGCTAATGAGAACGGAGCGCCGCGTAACGCGAGACCTTGTTCTCGGCTGTTTTGCTGCAGCGCCAGCCACCGGAAAATCATTCACCATAAAACACCTGAACAGCCACTCACAGATCAAGGATAATGGCGGCGCTAGGCCGCCATTAATTCAGGCTTATTAGTTGTCGAGGCCGAGCGTTTTTAAGTCTTCGAGACGCAGGCCGTTCGTGATCGGATAGTATCCGCCCTTTATCGTTTCAGTCTGGCCTTCCTTCGAAAGCGCATACTTTACGAACTCTCCGCGAAGCGGATCGAGAGGCTGATTGGGGTTCTTGTTGACATAGATATAAAGGAAACGCGCTATCGGATAATTGCCCGCATAGGCCGATTCCGCCGATGTGTCGTAGCAGGTTGCCCCTTCCTTCGCGGCGATCGGAACCGGACGCACGTCCGCGGTTCTGTAACCGATGCCGGAATAGCCGATGGCGAACTTGTCGCTCGCGACGCCTTGGACAACAGTCGAAGAACCTGGCTGCTCTTTCACCGTGTCTTTGTAATCGCCGTCGAACAGAGCCACTTCCTTGAAGTAGCCGTAAGTGCCGGACGCCGAATTACGGCCGTACAGCGAGATCGGCTTGGACGCCCACTCGCCGGTCATGCCAACATCGCCCCATGTCGCGACGTCTTTCGCAGAACCGCCCTTTCGGCCTTTGGAGAAGATCGCATCAACCTGTTGCAACGTCAGGCACTTGATCGGATTGTCTTTATTCACGTAAACTGCGAGCGCATCGACGGCGACGCGGAACGATGACGGCTTATAGCCATATTTCTTTTCGAAGGCCTCGACTTCCTTGGCCTTCATGGGACGGGACATCGGCCCGAATTGCGACGTGCCTTCAACAAGCGCCGGCGGAGCAGTCGAGGAACCCTTGCCCTCGATCTCGATCTTCACGTTGGGGTAGATCGCCTTGAAGCCTTCAGCCCAAAGCGTCATTTCGTTGTTCAGAGTATCCGAACCAATGGACTTCACTTGGCCGGAAATACCGCTTGCCGCCTTGTACGACGGCAAGGCCGCGTCAAGCTCGACAGCGACCGCAGCTCCGGCCAGCATCAAGCTTGCCGCGAGGATGCTGCCTAAATACCTAAATTTCATTACGCTTTCCCTTCGTTGAACGACGTAGCGCTTATGTACGGCGGATGCGGACGACGATGTTTTCCGCGAACAAATTCGCCACGGGTTGACATGTCGAGTAACGCCGACATCCAGACGTCTGGTATCGAACGAATGTGACAGTTTGATTACAGGTTGCGCTCAGGCCCGGCGATTGCTGTGGCCGGACTGAGATATGCGCTGCTGGCCTGGATGGCGGGAAACGTTGAGCTCAGTTGGGAAGGCGGCGCCCCTCACGCGAGGCGCTTCCCGCTGGCGTCTATCACGACTTCGCCATCCTCTTTTGTGTAGGGCCCAATTTTTGAATGTTTGGGTTGGGCAGAATGTCCAGCACGGCCTCTGACGGGCGGCACAGCGTGACGCCCTTGGGCGTCACCACGATGGGCCAGATGATGAGGATCGGATGATGGGCGAGCATGAAATCGATAAGCTCGTCATCTGACAATTTCGGATCGGCCAGCCCAAGCTCGTGATAGGGCGTCCCCTATTCGCGCAACAGGGTGCGAACAGTAGAGGTCATGAAGTTCTTCGACTGGGTATTCTCCGGCGGCGAAGAAATTGCCCAAACACTCCATTATGTTGCCCTGCTGGAAGTCGCTAAGAATTGCATCCGGGAAACGTGGAAGGCCGAGTTCCGCAGCGTTGCGGGTTTTGACATAGAGTGACTCCGGCGCGCTTTCGATCCGGCTAGTCACTGCGGCATGCGAGGGCTTTCCCGGCCGCCTTGTCACACAAATGTCACGGAACGCCTATATCTCGATATGTCTAGACATCTGGACATAAGGTCGGCCGTGGAAATCTGGGTTCGTGCGCTTGTCATCGCCACCTGCCTTACCGGCGCGGCTCCTGCATATGCCGGCGAGACTACTGGCGCCGGCTCAACGTTCGTCTACCCGCTCCTTGCAAAATGGGCGGCCAGTTATGAGGTCAAAACTGGGAACACCGTTCGTTACCAGTCGATCGGCTCTGGTGGCGGCATAGCTCAAATTGAAGCAGAGGCCGTGGCCTTTGGCGCTTCCGATATGCCGATGAAGCCGGATGAGCTGCAGATCCGGGGCATGGGGCAATTTCCACTCGTGGTCGGCGGCGTAGTCCCCATCGTCAACCTCAACGGGGTTCAGCCCGGCGAAATGCATTTCACGGGCCAGCTACTTGCGGAGATTTTCCTCGGCAACGTCAAGAACTGGAACGACCCAGCGATTGTGAAGCTTAATCCCGGCGTAGCCTTGCCAAACAGCGCCATCACGGTCGTTCACCGTGCGGACAGCTCAGGGACCACGTTCAATTGGGTGAATTACCTCTCGAAAATGAGCGTGGAATGGCGGGAAAAAGTAGGGCAAGCGACCGCTGTCGAATGGCCTACTGGCATCGGGGGCAGGGGCAATGAGGGTGTGGCTGCGTTTGTCGCGCAAACCAAAGGCTCTATCGGCTATGTAGAGTTTGCATACGTGCTGCAAAACAAGATGGCATATGGCCTGGTGCAGAACAAAGCGGGGCAGTTCATCAAGCCAAGCGCCCAAGCATTCCAGACTACGGCATTGAGCGCCGATTGGGCTGCCTCGAAAGACTTTTATCTTGTGATGACTGACGCACCCGGCGAGCGCTCTTACCCGATCACGTCGGCGACATTCATCATTATGCACAAGCAGCCCAAGGACCTCGCCCAAACGGCCGTCGCCATGGACTTCTTCAAATGGGCGCTGGAGAGCGGTCAAAAGCAGGCGGAGTCGCTCGACTATGCCCCGCTACCGCCAGACTTGGTGCAGCGGATCGAAGCTTACTGGAAGACGCAGTTCCCGTTTTACAAGGACTGAGTCTGGAAATGTGCAGAACACGTCCCGTTACGTTCGCCCGGCGGATGACGCGAACATAAACAGCCGGGGCTATAAACCGACTATACTGTAGCCAGTGGACCCAATTTCCCCGCAGCTTTATAAGCTGGGTGCTGGTCGGCGTCTCAACAGTTTCTCGAACTGGGCTCCTTTCCGGCCAGGGCGAGGCGAGCCGATGCCGCTTTGAAATGCGACACCGCCGCCGCTAGAAGAAGCAGAGTTATCATCGCGGAGATGAGGCAGTAGATGCAAAAAGCGTGAATGAAACCAATTTGCAGGCTAAGGAAGTAGATCGAGAAGCACACTCCCAACGCCGCGTAGGCAACCGCGCCCAAAAGCAGTCCCCGCGATAATGGATCGAATACAAGCAGCGCCGCTAAGCACAGCATATAGAGATAGTAGACGGTGCCGAAGTACCCGACGGGCAGACCGAAAATTCGGGCATATGTACTGCTCGCGACCTCGTTGCACCCATTAATGGGAGGCGGACACCAGAGCGCTTGGCCATTGTAAATAGCATAGGAATCGTAGAAAGCGACGCTCAACCCCGCAAATGCGCGCACGAGCATAACGGCTGGGATCTTTTTCAAATTGCGTCTCCCGATAGCGTTTATGGTCAAATACGGAAGTTTGCCCGTTCGCCAAAGGCCAAGTACGGCTTAACGTATTCGCCCAGTTGCGCTCAAGCCAAATCCTCTCCGGAAAAAAAGCGGCCCTTTGCCCACAATGAAACGTTGACGAGGCCGATCATCACGGGCACCTCGACCAGCGGGCCGATAACGGCGGCAAAGGCCGCGCCCGAATTTATGCCGTAGACGGCGATGGCTACTGCGATGGCTAGCTCGAAATTGTTGCTCGCGGCGGTGAATGAAAGCGTGACGCACTTGGCATAGCCGGCGCCGATCCGTTTGCTCATGGCAAAGGAAACGGCAAACATCGCGGCGAAGTAGATCAGCAGAGGAATGGCAATACGCACCACATCCGCGGGAGTGGCGAGGATCTTTTCGCCCTGCAGCGAGAACATGACGACGATGGTGAAAAGCAAGGCCACCAGAGTGATTGGCCCGATCTTCGGCACGAAGTGGCCATGATACCAGTCCTTGGACACGAAGCGCAGCATGACGGCGCGCGTCAACAGGCCCGCGGCGCAGGGGATGCCGAGATAGATGAAGACGCTTTGCGCGATCTGGCCGATGGAGACGTTGACAACCGAGCCGGATAGCCCGAACAGCGGCGGCAGGACGGTGACGAAAAACCAGGCGTAGACGCTGTAGAACAGAACCTGGAAGATCGAATTGAAGGCGACGAGACCGGCGGCGTATTCGGTCGAACCCTTGGCGAGTTCGTTCCACACGATCACCATGGCGATGCAGCGGGCAAGGCCGATGAGGATCAAGCCGGCCATATATTCCGGCTTATCGGGCAGGAAAACGATTGCAAGCGCGAACATGAAAACCGGGCCAACCACCCAGTTCTGAACCAGCGAGAGGCCGAGGACCTTCGTATCCCGGAAAACGCGGGGCAGGTCCTCGTAGCGCACCTTGGCGAAGGGCGGGTACATCATCAAGATGAGGCCGAGCGCAATCGGCACGTTCGTGGTGCCAACCTGGAACGAATTGATGAACCCCTTAACGCCAGGAACGAGCGTGCCCAGCGCGATGCCGGCGGCCATCGCCGCGAAAATCCAGACCGTGAGATAGCGGTCGAGAAACGATAGCTTGGCGGTGATTGCGCTCATTTCAGAATGTCCCCTCTATAGTTCCCGATGCCAATTGGCCCTGCCGGTGTGCCGCCTCAGCTCGAAGGCTACTCTCGGCTCTTGCCGATTTCGTCGAGACGCTTTTGCAGCGCCAGCTTGTCGATCGAGTGAAGCGGCAGAGAGCAGAAAATGCTTATACGTCTTTCAAGCATGCGAAAAACGTCCGCGGTGTATGCCGCCTTTTCCGCGGGCGTTCCCTCGAAGGAGACGGGGTCCGGTACGCCCCAATGCGCGGTCATCGGCTGGCCCGGCCAAATCGGACACAGCTCGCCGGCGGCGTTGTCGCAGACGGTGAACACGAAATCGAGTTCGGGGGCGCCGGGCCGCGCGAACTCCTCCCACGATTTCGACCGCAGCTCGCCCACCGGGTAATTGAGCTTCTTCAGCAAGTTGAACACCACGGGATCGATGGAGCCCTTTGGATGGCTCCCCGCGCTGAAGGCACGGAATTTCCTGACGCCTTCACGGTTCATAATGCACTCGGCCATGACGCTGCGCGCCGAGTTGCCGGTGCAGAGGAACAGGACGTTGAAAATGCGCTCGTTCATTACTTTGCCTCACTAACCATGGGTGATTCGCTTCCCGGTCTGGTCTATGACGGCTTGGCCATCGTCCTTTGTGAACGGTCCGATGTTCGGATTAGGCAAGACATCCAAGACTACTTCCGAGGGCCGGCATAGTTTGACACCTTTTGGCGTTACCACGATGGGCCGGTTGATAAGGATCGGATGGGCAAGCATCAGGTCGATAAGCTCGTCATCGGACCAATTCGGGCCGTCCAGGCCGAGCTCATGATAAGGCGTGTCCTTTTGCCGTAAGACCGCGCGGACCGGAACGCCCATTGCCGCGATGAGTTCTTGCAGCCGCTCACGGGTTGGCGGTGTCTTCAGATATTCGACGATCTGAGGTTCTTCTCCGCTTTGGCGTATCATCGCGAGAGCGTTGCGGGAGGTGCCGCAAGCCGGATTATGATAGATGACGATGGACATTGAAGCTCCATTTCCTAATTCCTGCCGGATAATCCAATTAGTCTTGAGTGGTTTGATTGATAGCGAACCATCCATCGTCTGGCTTGTCTGGTGAATGCGTCGTTGCGACATAAATAAAATAGATATTTGCAGCCAGGCCCAGGAGGAAAGCGAACCACCACGCGAGCATTTTAATCTTCCGCCTCATTTCATTCCCTTTTCCAAGCTTCGCCGCCACGGCCGGCAGCCGTGGCGTTTCCTTGAAAGGCTACAGGGTCTGGCACGCCCCAATCTGCGGTTATGGCTTCCTGGCGCGCACAAAAGCGCTCATGAATTTGCCGTCTATGTAAGGGGCCATTTCATCGGCGTTGACGCCATTGCCGCTCAGGAACTCGCGTGCGTCCTCGCCGGTATAGACGCGCGTGGGCTCGATGCCGATGTCTTCGAAGCCCGCATTGGCGAGTTTGCTGGCGTAGTCCGTGTCTTGGAGCGCACCGGCAATGCAGCCCGCCCAAAGCAGGACTTCCTTGCGGATTTGCTCTGGCACTTCGCCGCGCGTGACGATATCGGAGACGGCGAAGCGGCCGCCCGGCTTCAGCACCCGGAACGCTTCCTTGAGCACTTTGTCCTTGTCCGCGGCGAGGTTGATGACGCAGTTCGAGATGATGACGTCGACCGAATTGTCCGGAAGCGGGATGTTTTCGATCTCGCCCTTCAGGAACTGTACGTTCTGGGCGCCAGCCGCGTTTTGATTTTGGCGGGCGAGCGTCAGCATCTCGTCCGTCATGTCGAGGCCATAAGCCATGCCCGTGGGGCCAACGCGGCGCGCGGAAAGCAGCACGTCAATGCCGCCGCCCGAGCCCAGATCGAGCACGGTTTCGCCGGGATTGAGTTGCGCCAGCGCCGTTGGGTTGCCGCAGCCAAGCGAAGCGAGTACCGCCGCCTCCGGCAGCGCGCCCTTTTCGGAGACGTCGTAGAGATTGGAGGTAATGGGGTTTGTGCCTGCGAGCGCAGCATTGCCGCCGCAACACGATCCGCCCTGGCTGACCCGGCGCGCGGCCTCGCTATAACGCTCGCGCACCGCTTCCTTGATATCGGTCTGGCTCATGGCTCGCTCCTAACAGCAGGTGATGGCTTCGGGGTTGATCGCTTTGTTGCGGGTGCAGCACTCGGCGAAGAGGAAGGCGAGGATGTCCTGGAGTGTCTGGGTATTCGCCGTGTACCGCAGGAATGTGCTCTCGCGGCGCACCTTCACCAAGTCTTCGTTTTTGAGTTTTTCGAGGTGATGGGAGAGCGTCGAGGCGGGGATGCCAAGCTCCGAGCCGATCTCGCCTACCACAAGGCCATCGGGATGCGCCGACAACAGAAGGCGCACAATTCTGAGCCTCGTTTCTGTGCCGAGCGCCGCCAGCATGTCGGCATAGCGGGTAATTACATCGTCGTAAGGTGCGTCAGCCATGGCCCTCTCCAATATTTCCATTACGATGGAAATACCGAAATGTCAAGCCTTGGCCTGAGTGGGGTAGCGTTCGCGTCCATGCCTCCAAGCCGCTCTCGGCTTGACTGTATCCTTTACGGCCTCTTTTCCGTCAAAAGAAGTGTACCCAGCCGGTACGTCACATGGAGGCAATTATGCTCGATGAAAAGGTTAAAGGACTTATTGCCGTCGGCGCCAGCATCACGGCCAACTGCCAATCGTGCCTGGAGGTTCGCGCCGCCAAGGCGAGGGAGTTAGGTGCTGAAGACGCCGAAATTCTAGCCGCCATCGAGATCGGCAAGCAGGTGCGCGCGGGTGCGGCTGGTAAGATGGACCGCTTCGCATCGAACCTTACAGAAGCCGCACCATTCACGAAGGCGGGAGAATGCTGCTGCTAATGACCTAGCGCACCGCGCCCGGCGTCGGCCTTCCAGATGCCAGCGATTCCCGGAAAACCAACTGCGAACGGATCAAATCATGAAAGCATCCACCCCAGATTTTGCCTTGGAAGTCGAAGCCGTTGAAGGGCACTGCCCTGCAGGTGAGAAATACGCTGAATGTGTTTCGGCGTGGAATAAGGACCCCGTTGGCGGGGTAATCGGCGTTCAAACGGGACCCCACTGACGCTTGGGTCCACATAGTCTCCGGTGCAAGCTGGGGGCTGCGTTTGGGATGCTGATTGTGGATGAGATCGCGAAGATCCGCCGGGCGTATTTCGTTGAGAAGAAGCCGATCAAGGCCATCAGCCGCGAGCTGAAGCGCTCCCGGAAAGCGGTGCGTAAGGCGATCCGTTCGGAAGCGACGGAGTTCCGCTACGAGCGCAGCGTACAGCCGATGCCGAAGCTTGGGGCTTGGCGGGCGAGCGGAAGTACCGCCGGACCGGCCGCATGAGTTCTTGGGCGGCAATTAAGCGCCGGGACACTAACAGTTGTTCCAGGACGGCTCTTGCCTCTCCGGCGGCCATTCACCTGATCGGGCGCTTTTCCCAACCAAACTTGGCGCTCCGGCACCTGGGGCAGAGCCGCAGATGGTCCGTGGACAATCCCTGTTCCTCCAGCGCCTTCGCCAGGATGCGGACTTCCTTCTCCCGGACGTGCGGCTGGCCGCACCCGTCGCAGCTCTGCCAGACGCCGGGCGAGGTGCCGTCGCGTTTTTGAGCCCGCTGCCGCACCTTGTCCGGTTCCGGTGACGCAAACGGCGTCAAAGCGCGCCGCACTATGCGGATCAAGTGCAGATAGGGCGAAGTGCTACCGAGGCTGGCAAGCAGTACCTCGATGCATTGCGTCGCTGGAAGCAGAAATCCGTAGGCAAGCCACGCCTGATCCTCGATTGCGTGCTCTTGCGCCAGGAGAGCGAATAGTTCCAGCAATGCTGAAAGATGATCGGGCAGATCGCGGAAGTTCTCGGCCCTAGCTAGCCCGTGACGCTCCATAAGCGCCTCGATGGCGTCCATGGCCGCGCCGTTCAAGGATCCGTCCAGATGTACGGCGGCGTTCAGCGATACCTTTTGCCCGGGCGGTAAAAACAGCGCGCTGTAATGGACGAGAAGAGAATCGGCACCGGGCAGCCCGCGAAGGGCGGCGCGCAGGGCATCAATCTCATCTGCTGCTTCAATTTGCGCCGCTTCGAGTGACTGAGCTAGGTGGTCTGGCAGGTCCGCCACGAAGGCTGCCGCCTCTGGTAGCATCGGCGGCAGAAAGGCTTGCGCGACGGCCAGCCAGAACTCAGCCTGTGCGGAAATGAAGCGTGTCTCTGGCGCCTCCCCTGCCTCCAGGCCAACGGATGCTTTGATTTGAGCTTGGTTCATGCCACCTCCGGGATCACCTTAGCGTTCTCCACCGGTACCGCTTCGGGAGGCGTGGCCGATAATTGGAACAGTTTGTCGCCAATCGCGTACAAGACAACGGTCAGCGAGCAGCCGACAAGGAACAAAGCCCATTCGGTAGGCGAAGGCGTGTAGGGGATGAGGCTGTTGGTCCACTGTCCCTTAAACATCGGTGCCCTTTGTCCGCCCACCACGAACTCATAGCGCCCGATGAAAAGGCCGACGATCGCCGATAACGAAGCGAAAACCTGAACCGTGTGGCTTGACCGCACCCCCGGCGTCAGCAGGAGCAGGAACGGCAGCACCAGCCCGACGACGATCTCAACCCAGAAAAGAGGTGTTTTCACCTGCTCGTGGAAGGCATCCAGCCCGTCGAGATTGCTCCACAGCCCGGTCCCGTAGCGAGCCGCAACCATGATCATCACGAAAGCGAGCGCTGTCGCAAGCGCGTTTGGAAGGCCGTGCGCCACAAGTTTCAACACAGGCGCTGGCATCTTCTTCCGGCTGAAACCATAGGTCATATGCGTGAACAGCATCGCAAAGGCTGAGCCGCTCACCGCAGCGATCGCAAGAAAGTTGAACGGCAGCAAACCGTCGAACCAGACCGGCCGCATCGCCATCATGCCGAATACCGCCCCAAGAGTGCTCAGTGCGGTGATCTCCGCAATGAACGAGGCGATGCCAAGGAGACGGCTTAGACCACTGTGCCAGTCGCCAAGATTGACCTGATTGAACTTAAACAGCAGAAGAACGAGGCAGATAGAATACCAGACGCCCATCCAGAACATGGGCGACATCACCTGCATCCCAGCAGGCAAGGCCCACAGCATACGGAACGGGTGGCCAATCTCCAGGGCAAGCACGGAAAAGCCTGCGACCAGGGTGACGAAAGCTAGCCACACGCAGCGCTTGGCGATGGGATAAAACTCCCTGAAGCCAAAGACCATCGGCAGCGACGCAATGAAAATCAAACCTGTCGAAGTCAGCACCAAAGACACGTAAGTCGAGATCGCCATGCCCCAATTGACGCCATCGCTGGAGGTATTGAAGGCTTGGTGGCCTACCGTGAACAACATGAAAAGGGCATACGCCCCAGCCGGAATCAAGACCAGCAAGCCGAGCCTCCACATGGTAGCCACTGTGGAGCGCTCGCGCGTGAGTTCAATGAGGCCCTTGATCGCCTGACCGAAATCGGTGGGCTTGCGAATGTGGATCATGACTAGCTCTCCTTCACGCTTTTCTTGGAGGCCCGGCTGCCCGGCACGCCGCCGGTCGCGGTGGTGAGGTAATACACTTGCGGTTTATTGCCGAGATGGTCGAGAAGCCTCATACCTTTCTTGTTAGATATGAGCTTGTTCACCTCGCTCGACGGGTTGTCGAGATCTCCGAAATAGCGCGCGCCCGGAGCGCAGGTGACAACGCAGGCCGGTGCGTATTCCCGCAGCTCTGGGTTGTTGGGGTCGAGATCGGCAATGCCCTCGGGGGCCCTTGAGACGCGGTGATAGCAGAAGGTGCATTTCGACACCACGCCGTGGGGCTGAACGCCGACGCCGTGCTTCCAGTTCTCAAACGGCGTCTTCCATGGCGGATTCCACGAATGTTCGTCGGCGCTCTTGAACACGTCCTTCACGTCCGGGCCGCCATAGCGCGGTTTTTCCTCGGTATAGAAACGCACGCCATAGGGGCAGGCGATCATGCAATACTTGCAACCGATGCAGCGTTCCCAGTCGATGAGCACCTGCCCTTCCTCGGTCTTGTAGGTGGCTCCAGTCGGACACACTGCCATGCACGAGGGGTTCTCGCAGTGCATGCACGGGCGAGGGAACCACTTGAGTTCGGCATTCGGGTAGTCTCCTTCCTGGAAGAAGATGACGTCCTGCCAGTGTTCGCCGGGAAGCCGGCTGTTTTCCATGCCGCACGCGATGGTGCAGGCTTGGCAGCCGGTACATTTTTCGAGGTCAATGACCATTCCCCATTTTGTCATTTTCTCAGCCTCCTCAAGCTCTTTCGACTTTCACCAGGCCGGAGTGGTAGCAGGCTTGGCCGGATAGACGTTCTGACAGGTTTTCTGTGACCTCGTTGGTACTGCCGCTGGGAAGCCTGCCGCTGGCCTCAGCCCAGCGCCCCTGTGCCCAATGGCCGTGAATCATGGGCAGCACCACGGTATCCGGACGAGTGGCATTGGTGACGCGGGCGATGGCCTCGATGGAGCCGATCTTATTGATGATGCGCACCCGGTCGCGATCCTTGATGCCTCGCGTGGCCGCGGTCATCGGATGGATTTCTAGGAAGACATCATGCTTGCCGCCCTGTGTAGGCTGGATCATCGCGGTGGCGTGGGGCAGGTTGGCGCTGCGCCCTTCGGCTTGACCCGCCAGCTTGGGGCTGACGAAATGCAGGTCGCCATTGCCGCCATGCCTCGGTGCGACCCACTGCGGGAATGGTGCTCTTTCGGGCGGAAGGCCAAAATGTTTTTGCACGTACGCCGCGTGATGCTCCAACTCGCCCGCCTTGATCTCGAACCTGCCGGAGGGCGTCGGCATGACCTTTTCCTTTACCTCGGCCTCTGTCAGCACCTTGTTGTAGCCCTTGCCGTCCCACTCGTAGAACACGCCCCGGTCCTGCAGATAGGCGTAAGGTTTGCGATACCACACGCCCTTTTGCGCAAAGGACTCGAAGCCGCTCACGCCATTATCGCCAGGCTTGTCCTTGAAGCCTTCAGCCATCCACCTGACGATGTTTTGCGTGTTGCCGATTTTCTGGTAATATTCGCTGGTTGGCCCTTTAATGCGCTTGCCGATCTCGATCACCACGTCGCCAAATGTCATGGTGTCGTAAATGGGCTTGATGGCAGGCGTGCGGATCATCGCGATGGGGTAGCCCTCGAAGGGATAAGTCTCGGCGATTTGCAGGCGCTCCAGATAGGTGTTGTCCGGCAGGACGAGGTCCGCGAAGCGGTTGGTTTCACCTGGGAAGGGCGAGGTGTCGATGACGAACACCTCGCGCAGTGCATCCTCCCACTTGGTGCAGTCGGGGCCTGAGAAGATGGGGCCGGTCATGTAAAACATGATCGTATCCATCTTATAGGGGTCGCCTTTCAGCATATTGATGCCGATTTCCTGCATCATGTTTTTGGCCAGCGGCCACTCTTCGGTACCGGCCTTGTCGAGGCGCGGCTTCTTGCGCTCTGGATCCTTGGCATAGTCGTCCATGAATTCTTCGACTATGACCGGCAGCTTGCCCCATGGCACCTTCATCTGGTAGCCGCGCAGGCCGCCCTTGGCGAACATGTTCCCGGTGAGCGCATTGAGGGCGTGGATCGCCATCCCGTTGTAGACGCCGTTGGTATGCGCCTCGGCTCCGCGCTCGAAGAGCGCCACCGCCGGCTTGGTATTGGCGAACTCGCGCGCGACGGCGATGATGTCCTTGGCCGGTATGGTGGTGATTTTCTGGGCCCACTCAGGTGTGCGGTCCTTGACCTCGATGTTCCACCATTCCGCGATTCCAAGCGTCCATTTTTCCTTGAAACGGGCCGCATCGACTTCAATGCCAGGCTCGAAGCGCAGAGCCGGGTCGCTGAAGTCGCCGGCGAAATCGCGATCCCACAGCCCCTCGGAGAGGATCACGTGCGCCATGGCCAGCGCCAGCGCGCCATCGGTCCCGGGTTTGGTCAGCAGATGGCGGTCGGCCGCCGAAGCGGTCGTATTGAGGTGCACGTCGACCACTGTGACCTTAGTCTTAGGTGCCTTCGTGCGCATCTTGCCCCAGTTCTGCATATTGGCGTTAAAGGGACGGAAGGATTCCAGGAAACCGGCGCCGAAAATCAGTAGATAGTTGCAATTGGAATAGTCGTAGGCGCTATAAGCGTGGTGGCCATCCATTAAGTGCTTGACCGTCTCGGAACCGTCCGAACACATGGATGAGTGGCCGAGGTTGAAGTTGGGCGTGCCGTAAAGCTTGCCGAACTCCTTCAGCAAGCCCACGTCTGTGTAGCCCCAGCCGCGCCCGGTCAGGGTGGCATAGCGGTGCGATTCGCCTTTGTCCCGCAGAGCGTTCAGGCGGTCTGCCACCGTCTGCAGGGCCTCATCCCACGAAATGGGAACGAACTTCGGATCCTCGTTGCGCCCCTTCTTCGGATTGGTGCGTTTCATGGGCCCCTTAATGCGATCGGGATCGTAGAGCAAATAAGCGCCGTAGTGCCCCTTCGGGCAGAGCTTGCCATTCGAGAGCGGGTTGTCTAGCGTGCCGTAGATGGCGTGTACGCGACCGCTGGTTGTGTAAACGTCGATGCCGCAGCGGGCCGGGCATTGGTGACAGAAGCTTTTGGTGACGGCGGTTTTCCCGGACTGCAGCATGGGTGGGGAAGAATGGGCTTTGGACAGCGTCAGAAACGGGATGCCACTAATGGTCGTCATGCCTGCCAGGGCTCCCGTTGCATGCAGGAAGCGGCGGCGTGTGAGTTTGTGATTAGAGGTCACATCATTCATGGTCGGAACCCTCTGGCTGTGCATCCGCGCGTTGAGGATGTCGTCGTCAGCTTGTCCGCAAATTGCATGCCAGCGGAAAAACCTTGATGGCGCGTTCGCAACGGTTACCAAACGGTAACAGAGAGAAGATGGTGGAGCGGGCTCGTGTTACTTTCTGGTGACGTCAATCGCCGCGAAGCAATGACGAAAGTGGCGGGCCTGGGCATTTTGCTGCTTTGTAAGCCTGCGCTCGCGCAGGAGCAGACGCGTCCTTTGCGTATCGGCCTGACTCCTGCGTTTCTCCACGACGAATACGGCCTGACGGAGGAGTGGCGCCGCTACCTCCAAGGCAAGCTCGGCCGCCCCGTTGAGTTCGTCGAGCGCGACAGTTACCGCGAGACTATGGACCTGCTGAGGTTGGAGAAGCTCGATTTCGCCTGGGTTTGCGACTATCCCTTCGTTCACATGAAAGACCTTGTGCACCTCGTCGCCGTGCCGCTAAACCAAGGTCGGCCCTCATACCGTTCCTACCTGATCGTTGCCGCCGGCGACACAACGCGAAACAGCATGCGCGACCTCAAGGGTACCGTCTTTGCCTTCGCCGATCCTTATTCAAACTCCGGCTACCTCGTGCCGCGCTATATGCTGTATCAGCTCGGCGAGTCCCCGACGGATTTTTTCCGCAAGACCTTCTTCACTTGGTCGCATCGCAAAGCCATCGAGGCGGTTGCCAGCGGCCTCGCGCAAGGCGCGTCCGTCGACAGCTTTGTCTGGGATACGCTGGCACGGCTGCGTCCCGCTATCACCGCGAAGACACGCATCATCGACCGGTCACCCGAATACGGTTTCCCGCCTTTCGTCGCCCACCGCGCGGTGAGCGCAAAGGATTATCGTGCTATGCAGTCGGTACTTCTGGGCATGAAGGATGACCTCACCGGCAAAATGCTGCTTGATCGTCTCAATCTTGATGGCTTCATCGCAGGAGAGCCACGGATGTACGAAAGCGTTGAGAAGATGATGGACGCCTTTGGTGAGCAATGATGGGTGTCTTCGATCTCAGTCTGAGGCACAAGATTCCGATCTGGGGCAGCATCATCATCATTACATCGACGCTGGCGCTCTCAGCAGCGCTTATGTTCCGCGCCTATGACGATCTGAGCAACGACCTTCTCGCCAGTTCGGAAAGCCTCAGCCGCACGCTCGCGAAGACGCTGTTTCCGGCCTTATTGCACGACGACCTTTGGCGTGCCTTCGAAATCATTAACGCTCCTTTGCACCGCGGGGTGCCGGACACCCCCCTCGATGCGGAGAGCATTCTGGTGCTCGACCTGGAACTGAAAGTTTTTGTCGCGTCCGATCCCAAGCACATGCCAGTGCTTTCCGATCTCGACGATCTCGGCTCCGGCTACGTTCACCTGGCTCATGCATTGCGCGAGACTCCGCTCCGGAAAACGCAAGCGTTCGATTTTTCCAGCACACAGCAGCTATATGTCGCCACTCCGATCTCGGAAGGAGAACGGCAGGTTGGCATCCTGGTCATGGTTCACGGCAAACACGCGTTCTGGCCGCGCTTCCTCGATATCGCAGTGCGCAGTTCAGCAATCGGCGCGCTAGTTGTCGCGCTCTTGCTGCCGATCAACTGGTATTGGGGACGCCGTACCGTTGGCCCCCTCGTGGCGCTCGCCAACGGCATGGGAGCGCTGGTGCACGGTCAACCATCAGCGCTCAATCCCAAACTCTACACCTACCGCGATGAAATTGGGTTATTGTTCGACGCTTACCGTGACGCGGCCTCCGCGTTGCACGAGAAGGCGCTGCTTGAAAAGGAGGTCTTGCGCTCCGAGCGGCTCGCCGCTGTCGGCCGCCTGGCGGCCGGCATTGCTCATGAAGTAAATAACCCACTCGGCGGGATGTTGATGGCCCTGGACAATCTCAAGCAGCGCGGCCCGGTGGACCCTCCGGTGGAGAAGACAATGGCATTGCTCGAACGCGGGCTGCGGCAGGTCGCTGATACTGTTGGGGCGTTGTTGATAGAAGCGCGCGTACCCAATCGCAAGCTTGAGCGGCGCGATTTCGACGACATGCACACGCTTGTGGAGCCGCAATGCGTAAGGCGTGCTGTAGGCCTCGATTGGAGGCTCGCCATGCCGGAAACGCTGAACCTGCCTGCCGGTTTTGTGCGTCAGATTGCGATCAACTTGCTGCTCAACGCCGTTCAGGCCACCGAGGAGGGAGGAACTATTCATTTCACTGCGTCGGTCTCGCCCCTTGGGCTTGCATTGCTCGTCGCCAATGATGGACCACCGATCCCCGATACGGTGCGGGAACACTTGTTCGAGCCGTTCGTCTCCGGTCACGAAGATGGACACGGGCTCGGTCTTTGGGTTACCTACCAGATCGTTACGCAACTCGGCGGACAGATTGGCGTCGAATCCGTTGAGGGTGAAGTCCGGTTCACTGCCACATTGCCGTTGCCTGTGACATCATGAGAGCGCGTATTTGCCTTATCGAAGATGACACAATCATGGGCGAGGCGCTCGTGGAGCGCTTCGGGCTGGAAGGCTATGACTGCGACTGGTTCCCGCGCGGGCATGACGCACTGATGGCGCTGACAGCCAACAATTATACGCTCGCCGTCAGCGATATCCGATTGCCGGACATGTCAGGTGAGAGCTTATTTGAGAACCTGCGCGCCCAGGGCACCCCGCTGCCGCCCTTCCTGTTCATCACCGGTCATGGCGCGATAGACCAAGCGGTTCGCCTATTGAAACTTGGCGCTGAAGACTACCTCACCAAACCCCTCGATATCCCGGTATTGGTGGATAAGGTACGCAGTCTATGTGCCCGTTCCTCGCATGCGTCTGAGGCGGAGCCCCGGCTGGGTATTTCCTCGGCCATGCGCCGTATTGAGGCAATGCTGCCGCGCATCGCCGTCAACGCCCGAACCGTGCTCATCACTGGCGAAACCGGCGTCGGTAAGGAAGTGGTCGCCCGTGCCATTCATGATCTTGCGCGCGGTGATAAACCGCAAGCATTCGTTCCCGTCAACTGCGGGGCGATTACCGAAACGCTCATGGAGGCGGAACTCTTCGGCCACGAGAAAGGCGCGTTCACCGGAGCGCTGCGCGAGCGCCGCGGCTATTTCGAGCAGGCGCATGGTGGCACGCTCTTCCTGGACGAGATCGGCGACATGACGCTTTCGATGCAGGTAAAGCTGTTGCGCGCGATCCAGGACCGCAGCATCGTGCGCGTAGGCGGCGAGCGCGCAATCCCCATCGATATCCGCCTCATTTGCGCAACTCATCGGGACCTCAAGAAACAAGTCGAGGAAGGGAGGTTCCGCGAGGATCTCTACTATCGTATTCATGTCGTGCAGATCGATATTTCGCCGCTGCGCAAGCGCCGGGAGGATATCCTCTGGTTCTCTGACCGGTTTCTTGCCGAACTGGCCCGCGATGGCCGGCCGCGGAAGTCTCGACGCTGGCGCCGAGCAGGCGCTGCTCGCGCGAGAATGGCCGGGTAATGTACGCGAACTGCGCCATTGCCTGGAAAGTGCATGCATCCTTAACGACACCCCCGTGCTGTCAGCCAGCGCGCTCAACGGGGAGGCACAAGCTAATATGGCAACCGTTTTCGAAACGCCGCGGACCCTTGCCGAACAGATTGCTGCCCGCGAACGGCACATCATCCTCGAGGTTCTGGCTGCCAACGGCGGACGCATTGCCGAGACGGCGGCGCAGCTTGGCGTCAGCCGCAAGAACCTATGGGAGAAGATGCGCAAACTTAATATTCAACTAACCGCTAGCCATGGCTAGACCGCCTACAAACCGTTTCGGGCATAGGCTTGATTGCGGCAATAGCGATTACCGTGGCAGGCACCGGCGCCGAAGTTTTCAGAATTTGGGGGCGTAATTTTGCTGCATGGATCGGTCTGGTGCCTCGGCCGCGCCCCTACGCGATTCACACATCTCGGAGTTTCCATCCATGTTTAATCGCGTGAAACTCCGTGAGCCCTCTCAGCATGACGATGGGACCGGGTTTTCCGTAATAGCCGGTCCAGCCGCCGAGCCGTGCGAAGACCCAAGCTGCGTAAGCGAGCGAGCCTTTGGGATGCGGATTTTTCTGCTTTTGGGTTTTGCCTTCGAGGCTCTCGCAGACCTTCTCAAGCGCAGGCATATCTTCGGGATCGAGGGCGTCCGCGAGGGGCCGCCCGGCGGCGCCATCGCGCTCCGCCACAAGCTGCATCGTGGCGATGGCGGCGATGAAAATGGCCGTCACCAGTTTTTGCAACGGCCCCTCTTGCTGGCGCAGGGCTTCGATCTGGAAGCCTTTGGTCTTCGCGGTCCTGAACAGCTGCTCGATGGTCCAGCGCTTGCGGTAGAAGCCAACGATGCGCCGCGCGGCCTCGATATCCTCCAGCTTGTGGGTGGTGAGCAGCCGCCAATGCGCCGCCGTCTGGTCCTGGGGCGCATTGATCTCGCGCACATCGATAAATTGAAGCGTTACGGTTTTGGGCAGTTCCTGCCCGTCCCGCTTGCGCCGGCGGGGCCGCCCGATCTCAACCGTGCCAAAGCGCAAGGCAAGCTGCGCCTGGCGGGCTTTGCGGCCGGGGGTGGCGGGCAAATCCACGCTCATGCGGCCTGCTTCGGCCCAGCCATCGCCTTTGGCGAACAGCTTGCGGCCATCGGCCAGGGTGCGGTCCTGAGCCGCCCGCACCAGCATCTCGACGCCTGCGGGCGCGCGCTTCCCCAGGGCGCGGCCTACGGCATTCACACATCTCGGCGTCCGAAGAAAGGGTCGGACACGGTGTGTCAACGGAATGAGGTCACCCGTGGCTGGATCGCGCCGCAAGACCTCCAGACGATCGTGCGGGCGCGGGTCATTGGGCTGGCTGGGGAATAACTGTTCCAGTGTGCGGCCCCGGTAATTGCAGCTGAACATGTCCGATTGACAATTTTTTCGCTCAGCGCGTTCAGTGTCCGGTTTCTGGCTGCGATATATAGAGCGTAATCGACCGGAATTGGCCCTGACTACCCTTTTTCGCAGTTGCAAAAATTCCGTCCGCATCGAAGCGCTAGGCGGCTGTGGACAGGCCGGTTCGATCACGCGGCCGGCCGCCAAATCGCCGCCTTCAACCATCGCGGCGCCGAGTTGCCGGTCACGGCCTCGAATCTCATGCAAAGCGCTCTAGAAAGGACTGGACTTCGCCTTCAAACAGAGCGTCACTATCCGCGCCCTGTGAAGCCCCAATAGGCTTTCCCGGGATCTGCCCCGCCGGCTTTCCAGCCCGTGCGGGCTTCGGTGGTGACGGCGCGCGGTGCCGCCGCAAACCGGACGGAGGATCCCGATGAAACTCACCGATACCCAGATTACCGATGGGGGGCTTGTGAGCCTTGGCGTTGACGGTGGCACGCCGCAGGCGGCCGGGGAAGCCCAACCGGCCAAAGAGGGGGCGGATCGCTCACCCAAGAAGGCCGCCCGCCCGAAGGAGAAGAGGGGTAAGCCTCAGCAACAGGAGGCCAAAACGGGCCGCAGCCCATCGAAGCAGGACCGCGTGCTGGCAATGCTCAAGCGCGGGCAGGGCACAACCATCGCTGCTGTCATGCAGGAGACGGGATGGCAGCAGCATTCGGTGCGCGGCTTCTTTGCCGGTGTGGTCCGCAAGAAGCTCGGCGTCACGCTGAACTCCGAAAAGAAGTTCGATGGCCGCGTCTACCGCGTCGCGGCTGACAAGCGGACGCCTAAGCCCAAAAAGCAGACCGCTGGCGGCGAGGCGGCCTAGCCATGGATCGGCGGACCAAAGATGCCGCTGCGATCGAGGCCGGGGTTGACCAGGTCAGGTCTCTCGGCATCGAGGCGCTGCGCCAACGCTGGCGCATGATGTCCGGGGCTATCCCACCCAAAGGACTGAGCAAGGACATCATCGCCCGGATGATCGCCTATCGCATCCAGGCGGAAGCCTCCGGCGGCCTCGATAAGGAAACCGTCAAGCTCCTGGACCGGTTGACACGCGGCGGGAAGCCGGACGGGCTGAACCGCCGCCTGAAAGCCGGCACCGTCCTGGTGCGCGAGTACCAGGGCGAACGCCACACCGTTACCATTGTGCCGGACGGCTTCCTTTGGCAGGACAGCACGTACTTAAGTCTTTCGGCGATCGCGCGGGCCATTACCGGCACCGCCTGGAACGGCCCGCGCTTCTTCGGCTTGCGCCTTCCCGCCAACAAGGGGGCCAAGGCCGCAACAGTACCAGAGCCATCGCCGCCGCAGGCAGCGGCATGCCAAAACGCAGCCGCTCCTCCGTCCAGCTTAGCGGGACGGCCGGCACAAGCCGGGGGGCAAACCATGGATAAGCCGGGCCAGAAGCTTCTCCGCTGCGCCATCTACACGCGAAAATCCACCGAACACAATTTGGACCTCGAGTTCAATTCCCTCGACGCCCAGCGCGAGGCGTGCGAGGCCTATATCAAAAGCCAGGCACACGAAGGCTGGCGCCTCATTAACGGGCACTACGATGACGGCGCGTTTTCCGGTGCCTCCCTTGACCGCCCTGCCCTGCAAGCGCTTCTCACCGGGGTCAGGGCTGGCCAAGCCGATGTCATCGTCGTCTACAAGGTCGACCGGCTGACCCGGTCGCTTGCCGATTTCGCCAAGCTGGTCGAGCTCTTTGACCAGCATTCCGTATCCTTCGTCTCGGTCACGCAGTCGTTCAACACCACGAGCAGCATGGGGCGGCTGACGCTCAATGTGCTCCTCTCCTTTGCGCAGTTCGAGCGCGAGGTGATTGGCGAGCGCGTGCGCGACAAGATTGCGGCCTCCAAGCGCAAAGGCATCTGGGCCGGCGGCCCGGTCCCGCTCGGCTACCGCTGTACCGGCAAGAAGCCCGTCATCGTCCCCGAGGAGGCTGATACCGTCCGTCTCATCTTTACACGCTACCTTGACCTTGGCTCGCTGGGCGCCCTGATCGCAGAGCTCGACCGGCGCGGGATCCGGACCAAGGGAAGCTGCCTCGCCGATGGCCGCGTCCGGGGTCATATCCGCTTCGGCGCGGGAGCTCTGGGCTATCTGCTCAAGAACCGATTCTATATCGGCGAGGTCGTCTATTGCGGCGAGGTGCACCGGGGCGAGCAGGAGCCAATTGTCGGCCGCGAGCTGTTTGAGGCGGTGCAGGCTCAGCTCGCCGCCAACGCGGTCGCGCGGCGGGTCCGGCTTAAAAGCTCCCCGGCCCTTCTGACCGGCCGCATCTTCGATGACCGCGGCAACCCCATGAGCCCCACGCATGCCAACAAGCGGGGCGTGCGTTACCGGTATTATGTCTCCCGCGCGCTTCTTGAGAGGCAAAAGACCGGAGCCGGGGAGGTTGCGCGTGTGCCTGCGCCTGAGATCGAGGCGCTGGTGCTTAATGGCATTCGCCAACAGTTTGCCTCACCTGAAGCAGAGCCCGCGATGACGGATCGCGAGCTGATCGAACGCCATGCCGGCCGGGTGACCATCAAATCTCAAGAGGTAGAGGTCCACCTTGTTCCGCTAAGGACACTCCGAACAATAACTGAATCGCGATCCGCGACCGTTTGACTCAATTTGCTGGGATTCCTCGCGCCGGCGAACAGATGTATGCCGGCCCCATGATCGATGAAGACGCAATTCGCTACCGCTGGGAGACAGTTGGCAGCAAGCTCGACGAACGGGGGCGGCGCATGTTCGCTGCCGCCGAGGTACGAACCGCTGGCTGGGGCGGTCTGGCGATTGTCGCGGGAATCACTGGGCTCGCCCGTTCCACGATCAATCGCGGCGAGGACCACCTCGACGCGGAGCCGCTGGCGAAGGGGCGGACACGCCGTGCTGGCGGTGGACGCAAGGCGGTGAGCGAGAACGATCCTGAGCTGATTCCGGAACTGAAGCGGCTTGTCGCGCCCGCAACGCTGGGCGATCCCATGCGGCCGCTGATCTGGGTCTCGAAGAGCATGGACAAGCTGGCTGACACGCTGACGGCGATGGGCCATCCGATTAGCGCCGATACCGTGCACAAGGAGCTGGAAAAGCTCGGCTTTTCTCGCCAGTTCAATCGCAAAACGAATGAAGGCTCGCGGCATCCGGACCGGAATGCGCAGTTCGAACACATCAATAATAAGGTCATTGCGGCACAGACGGCCCGGCAACCGGTGATTTCGGTAGATACGAAGAAGAAGGAACTGGTTGGCAACTACAAAAATGGCGGTTCTGACTACCGGCCCAAGGGCGATCCCCAGCGTGTGAACGTACACGATTTCGCCGATAAGGAATTGGGCAAGGCTGTGCCTTATGGCGTCTACGACGTGGCTGCCAACACCGGGTTCGTCAGCGTCGGCATCACGAGCGACACGGCCGAGTTTGCCGTCGAGGCCATCCGCACCTGGCTCGGACGCATGGGGCGCCAACGGTATCCAAATGCGCGCGAACTAACGATTACGGCGGACTGTGGCGGTTCAAATGGTGCGCGTGTGCGGCTCTGGAAGGCCGAATTGCAGAAACTCGCCGATGAGACGGGGCTTGTGCTCCATGTCCTCCACCATCCACCCGGTACATCCAAGTGGAATAAGATCGAGCACCGCATGTTTTGCCATATCACCCAGAACTGGAGAGGCCGCCCGCTGACTGACCGTCTCGCCATCGTCGAATTGATCGGCGCCACCACGACAAAGACTGGGCTGAAGGTCGAGTGCGCCCTCGATACACGAACCTACGAAAAGGGCATCCACGTCAGCGATGCCGAGATGGAGATGTTGAATATCGCAGGCGATGATTTTCATCCTGAATGGAACTACACCATCAGGCCTAGGCCGGCCACGAATTCGTAGCAGTTATTGTTCGGAGTCTCCTAAGCGGCGCTGCAGCCGTCAGTAGCGACGTCCAACCGCCGGCCATGATAACGCTTCCATGGGCAGCGCCAAGCTTCGCGGCCGTAAAGGGCATCGTGCATGCACCGGCCGCAAACGCCCCGATGAAACCGGAAAGCCGGGATGCGCTGCTGTCTGCCATAGCCAAAGCCCGCTCATGGATCGATGACATCAAGCTCGGCCGCCTGGCGTCTTTCGCAGAGATTGCTGAGCGTGAAAATAAGGGTGAACGGCACATTCGCCTGCTCGCTCCCCTGGCCCTCCTGTCACCGCGCATCATTGCAGCCATTGCCGGCGGCACGGCGCCCGCGGATCTCACGGTCACCGGCCTTGCCAAAGCCCTCCCCTATTCGTGGGCTGAGCAGGAGAGGAAGATTGGACTTGCGGGGCAGGATCCGGCGAACGCGTAGCCTGCAATCACGTCGCCGGCGGGAATGACGTGCTGGGCTGATTGGCACGAAACACACCCATCGGCACGCGGTTTGCGGTGTGGACGTTTGTTGCCGCATGAGGACAAGCTCCCGGTCAGAGAGCGTTGGCTCAGTCCACGCGCTTACCGCCATTTCGTAGAACGGCTGCCAATTCTTCTTCGGTCACTTCGATGATACGGCCGGGCGGGATGGCGACCCGCCTGCTAAAGATCAGGCTCCAGTGACTGGGCCCCGGGGCACCTTTACCCGCGTCAATCTCTTGCCTGCCAGCTCTCGCATTCGCTGTTCATGCCTCATCTTTTCCAGCAAGAAAATGGCCATCCCCGGCTTGGTTGCGTCTTGCGAGAGCCAGGCCAGCGCGTTGACCGTGGAGTCCACCTGATCGTCGTGCTTGGCGTTGGGAAAAGCCGTAAGCTCAAGCAGATAGTCAGCGAGCCAGGGAGCCTTTTCGGGAAACAGCACGAAATGGCCTTCGATCTTGGCGGTCTGGGCGCGCAACCGCATGACCTTCTCGTCATTATTGGCAGGTGCCGCCTCCACGCGAGAAAAGCCATCGGCGCGCAGCTCCTGGATCAATTGAGTGCCTGACGATTTGTCCTCGACCAGCACAACACTGGCATGCCTGAGGGCCGCAAGCTCTCGGACCGTGCGTTTCAGCTCAGGAAACTCCATTTTCCGCCGGAAGACGTTCAAAAGATACATCTTTTGCCCTTTGAGGCCCCACGTTGTGCAGACGCTATAGTCGGAAAGCTCTGTGACCTTGTTGGCTGTGTCCCAGCTCTGGACAATCTGATCGAAACGATCCGGCATCTCCTTCTCGCTGTAGAATTTGAGCCATGCACGCTTCACGATCAGGCCGGAAGGCGGCTGCGGGTCCTGCTGATACTGCGCCGCAAAGTTATATTCGGTCATGCTTTGGCGCAGGCCGTCGAGAGTGGCTGCCGAAAGCAGCGCGGGATGCAGGACCTCGCCGGCCCTCCGATGGATGAGCCGCCGGCCATAGGGCGTTTTGAGATCATAATACTCGTCCGTCTCTGCGATGGCCGGCAGGGACAGCACATCCCAGGTTTCGGTCTCCTGCAGGTGAGCCACAAGATCGTCTGCGTGCAGCCTTTGCATGATGAGTATGATCGCGCCCTCATCCTGGCTGTTGAGGCGGCTGCGGAGCGTGTTGTCATACCAGTCATTAACGTCCTGCCGCCGCAGCTCTGAGAGCGCGTCGCCGGCCTTCATGGGGTCATCGACGATGATCACGTCAGCGCCCCGCCCGGTCACCACGCCGCCAACCGAGGTGGAGAGCCGGTAACCGCCTTGGGTGGTCTCGAACTCGGCCACGGCGTTGCGGTCGGCCGACAGCCTGGTTCCGAACAGCGCCTGGTAAAAAGGGCTCATCATCAGTGCCCGGCAGTCACGGGCGAGCTTGTCCGACAGATCCTGCGCGTAGCTGATGGCGAGGATCTGTTTGGCGGGCTCATGGCCGAGGAGCCAAGCCACAAACGCAATGGAGGCGGCGTGAGACTTGAGATGACGCGGCGGGATATTGATGATGAGCCGCTTGCAAGTGCCGAGCCGGACCTCCTCCAGCTTTGCGGCCAGCACCTCCAGATGCCAATTGGGCTTGAAGTCCGCGTGCGGGTTGAGCTCCAGAAAGGCGCGATGCATGAAGGCGCAAAAATCGTTGCGCAGGATGTCCGGGTAGAGCCTCGACGGCGAGGGCGCCATCTCATTCGCCCCCCTGCGGCGGAAGGCAGAGCTTCATGCGCTCGTGGACTGCGCGCAAGACCTCAAGATCAGCTTCGCTGAAAGGAAACTCGGCGGGTTTGGCGGCGGCCGCGCGTGTCTCGAATTTGTCCATCCAATCGAGGAACTTAGCAATAGAGGCTGGATCGCCGCCTGCGGCCTTGGTCGCGAGCTGCATGGTTGTTGCCTCAGTCTTAGTAATCCTGCGCTGCTTACCGTCGATCGTGGCGGTGACCTGGTCGCGGCCAGCTGCCATGAGGAGTGTACTGAGGTTCTTCGAGCCTTTGGGCCGGCCCTTGCTGTTGCCGCTCACACCCTTCTTAAATTGCGTGTGCTTTGGCGGGTTACCGCGGCCGGTTTTTGCCATTGTGTCTGGGGCGGCCGGAAGATTTTTCGCCTTTGAGCCGCCCGTGCCCTTGTTTGTTGGCCTGCGAGCCATATCGTGCCTTTCCCAGGCGCCAGGTTTCGATATCCTGAGTTTAGGTTCTGATAACGAAACGTCAAAAGAATTGCAGGTTACGAACTGCTCACAACCAAGCCTCTAAAGCGCGTCTTCTTCAAGAGATTTAATGGCTCGCAAGTCTTGAAATATCGTCTCGATCGTCGGCTCTGTCTTGTCATAACCCTCAGCGTTTGGCCCTCTGACTTCTTCAATACCCAGATACTTCAGAAAGGCAGGCCTTATTATTTCCGCAAAGTTTCGTGTCTTTTTGATCAACTCATCTGGGTAATTCTGTCGCAAAAAGCTCCTTAACTTTGTACGCCTGTCAGTCTTTTTCTGAGATCTAGGGCTTTTTAGCGCGTTAACTCGGCTCGCATAGCTTCGAGCGGATTCGCTCAACGTCCCGCGCGATCCGGCGACAAAAGCGGCGCTTATTAAACGCCAAAGCATGTGATATCCATGCGCGCAAAGGGCCGGTTTTTGTTCGCGTGCCGGATCAAAGAAACACTTTGCAAGTTCGTCAAATGACGGACGTAGCGCGCGTAGCGCCCGCTCCAAGGCTGCTTTGTCATCCGGCGTAACATTCTTCGCAGCGGCCGGTGATAGTGAACCCTCGATGCAAGAACTCGATGTGCTGAACAAAGTCTCGCGCCTCGTTTTCGGCGGGTGCGGATTCCAAAACACCCTCTTTCATTTGCGAATTTCCTCACCGTCGTTCATGCTACCGCCTGATCAGCGAGGACCGAACGAGGCTTGATGAATCCGCCCTTGCGTAGCTCTCCTAGATGATCGGCGTACCATTCCAGGGAGCCGTTGCCTGAAGCTTCCGGCGCGGCTTACCGTCGATCGTGGCGGTGACCTGATCGCGGGCCGCTGCCATGGCGAGTGTGCCGAGGTTCGTCGAGCCTTTGGGCCGGCCCTTTATGTTGCCGCTCACGCCCTTCTTTAATTGCTTGTGCTTTGGCGGGTTACCGCGGCGGGTTTCTGGCATTGTGTCCCTTGCGGCCGGTGGATTTTTCGCCTTTGAGACGCTCGTGGGTTTCTTTGTTGGCCCGCGAGCCATATAGTGCCTTTCCCAGGCGCCCGGTTTCGATATCCTCAAGGCTCTTGTTCGACAGGGTGTGGACGGCCTTCAGGCCGTAAACGTCCTCAAACCGCCTGAGAATTGTATCGATATAGTGTGGATCAAGTTCAATGCCATAGCCTTTTCGCCCTGTCCGCTCAGCGGCGATGAGGGTGGTCCCGCTGCCAGCGAAAGCATCCAGCACAATCGCGCCGCGATTGGAGCAATCCATGATGGCATCGGCGACCAGCGCCAGCGGCTTAATTGTGGGATGCATGCCAAGTTCGGCGTCCCGATCCTTGCCGAAAGTGTTCACGCCGGCATAGTGCCAGACATTGCTGCGATTGCGGCCGAAGCGCCCCAGCTCCACATTGTTGACGTTCGGCGCGTTGCCGTTCTTAAACACAAACACGAGTTCGTGCTGTGAACGGTAGAAGCTCCCCATTCCGGCATTGGTCTTGGTCCAGACACAGAGATTTTTAAGCTCTTTGTAGCTCTCGCCGGCGGCATCGAGCACTTCGCGCATGTGCCGCCAATCCATGCAAATGAAATGGATCGAGCCATCGGCACTGGCGCTGCAAAGCTGTTCGAACGCGGTCCTTAAGAATTGTGTGAATTCGCTTTGGCTCATTTCGCCCGAAGCCATGGCAAATTCGCGATGTTTGCTCTTGCCCAGACCCGAGACATTGCCGGCAATAGCAACGTTGTAAGGCGGGTCTGTAAAAACGAGCTGCGCCTTTGCACTGCCGAGTAGCCGCTTGTAGCTTTCTGCATCCAACGCATTGCCGCAGAGCAAGTAATGATCCCCAATCCGCCAGAGATCGCCGGGCTGCGAGATCGCGGGCCTCGTCCGGTCGATGTCGGGCACAACATCGGCTTCGTCCGGCGCTTCTTCGCTCAGGTCACCGATGAGAATATCAATTTCGGCGGTCTCAAAGCCGGTAATGGCGACATCAAAGTTCGGCTGGACAGAGAGTTCCCGCAGCTCGAGCGCCAAGAGGTTACGATCCCAACCGGCGAGCTCGGCCAGCCTGTTGTCGGCAATCACATACGCCCGGACCTGTGCCGGCGTCAGGTGGTCAACGCGCACCGTCGGAATGTCCCCCATGCCGAGCAGCTTTGCAGCCTCGACCCTGCCGTGGCCAGCGATGATGCCGTTCGAGCCGTCGATCAAGACCGGATTAATAAAGCCAAATTCCTTGATACTGGCAGCAATCTGCTTGATTTGACGCGGCGTGTGGGTGCGTGAATTGCGGTCACGGCGCCTAAGTTGGGCCGGATCTTGATAGGACACTTTGAGGGGTGGCATAACCCAAATCTACCCGGATTGCCGTATCATAACCTCCTCACAACTGTGCTCTGAATGGAGCGCCGTCAAGGTCCTCAGGCTGCATGCCGAACGTCTGGGGCCGTCCGGGCAATCGCAGTTGGGGGCCGCAAGGATCCACCCAAACCAGCATCTCTCACATGGCGCCAAAAAGCTCAGCAATTTCCCCTGTTTTTGGCTGTGCCTTTCCCTGTTATCGCAATCGCGTTCCCTGTTATTTTTTGTCAGTGAACGGACAATAGATCCCAAAAAACCGGCTCCGGCCAGGCACAAGGCAGGGCTTTCCATCCGGACATCGAGATTTCCCTGTATTTTTCCCTGTTTTTGCGGCAGAGACAGGTTCGCTGCGGACTGCGTCGTCAGCCAGCCAGTCTGGTCTCTGTGGTTCGGATTCCCGGTCTGTGAGAAACTCCGGCATTTCCGCGGGTTAGGCTTCTCAGCGGAAGTCTCTGGCCGGCAATCTTCAAATTCCAGCGCGCCGGCCACCGGCTTTACAGCGGCTGTCTCTGCCCGCCATTTTCCAATTTCCGTGTTGGTGCGCCGGAGACCGGTTCGAGATGTGCCAGAGAATGGTTCGGATGGCTACCTACAGAGGACGCCGTCTACGCGTTCGCCGAATCGCATCGGACAAGAGAGCAGGTTGCCGGGCTTTTCGCCCAGCTGCACCCAGAGAATGCCGTCGAAATAGGCGCCGGCGATGTCCGGGTCGTGGGCCAGCGCGCGGGCGAGCGTGGTCTTGCCGTAGCCGCCAGCACCCCGCAGCGCTGCGGTGATCGCCACCGCGTCGCCCTTGGCGTCGAGCAGCTTCTGCTTAAGCGCGCCGAACTCGGCCGGGCGCTGCACGAAATCCACCGGCGGCTCGGGCGCCATCATCGGCACGCGGGGCGCCTTGCTCGGCCCGGCCAGCACGCGCATCAACGTGTTGCGGTGCTCCAGCAGGTCGAGATCGTAGACCCGCCCCAGCCAGCGCGGCAGCGTGTTGAGATCGCCGAGCCCCGGCCCTTTCACCGGCGAGACGTTTTGCCTTCCTGGCGCGCGAGCCGGATTTCGTCGCGCACCGCCTTGCTTGCGAGTGCTGCCGGCGTCACCACCAGCACGAAATGCTGCAGCGCCTTCGAGCGCAGCGCCTCCTCGATTTGCGTCCACCAATCGCGGCCGCCCTCCAGCGCGATGAGGTCTTGCCAGACGGAGAAGTGTTCCGCCTCCAGGTCCTTGCGCAGCGTGGCGGCGAAGGCGGCCCCGTCCCGGCGCGAGTATGAGATGAAAATGCGTTTGGGCGGAAGCACTCGAAATGTGATCGTTTGGGAAAGCGGGGCAAGCAGGACGGGCGATCTATGCCGCGCTTGTCCGGCCGCATCCACTGCTCAGGATGCTGGCGGATCGCCACCGCCTTCCCGGCGAGCGTCAAGCGGCCGCAGATCCTTGCCTTTTCTATTTGTCGCCGTTCAGCAGCTTGTCCAATAATAACCAAGCCACACCTTCGGAGGATTTTGGGTTTTGCCCAGTCACGAGTTTTCCATCGACCAGCACGAATGGCTGCCAATTCTCTCCCTTGGAGTAGTTGCCGCCGTTTTGCTTGAGCATATCCTCGACGAGAAATGCAGGAGGGTGAAATCCGCTCCGTGGGCGGCCGGCAGGCGCATACGGTCGATGTGCGCGTGATCGCCGCAACCAATCGCGATTTGGAAGCGGACGTAGATGCAGGCCGGTTCCGGGAGGACCTCTATTACCGGCTCGCCACGGTTTCGATTCACCTGCCGCCCTTGCGCGAGCGGCTCATGGATATCCCGGTGATTGCGCTGACACTTCTCGAAAAGGCCCAGAAACAGCTTGGAAAGGCCGCCGCCGGGCTTTCCCCAGAAGCAATCGAGTGCCTCAAGGCCTATCGCTGGCCCGGGAATGTGCGCGAGCTGCAGAACGAGATCCAGAATCTCTTGGTCATGGGGCCGGAGGGCGGGACGATTGGGGCCGAGCACCTCTCGCGCCGGATTTTGCGGGCGTCGCCCAACGGCAGCACGGTCAAACCCGATCCGGCGTTCGCCAGTCTCGAAGGAACGCTGCACGAGCGGATCGAAATCATTGAAGCGTCCATCTTGCGCGAAAGCCTTATCCGCCACCGCTGGAACAAGAGCAGGGCCGCGAAGGAGCTCGGCCTGTCGCGTGTGGGCCTTCGTGCCAAGCTCGAACGCTATGGGCTGGAGAAGATCGAAGCACTCCCCGTGCCCTCCTTGAAGCAGTCAGCCTCCAGAGTGTGATGCCGCTCGATATGCCGGTGCGAGACAAGCTGACGCCGCCGATACCATCACGCTGACAGGGGTGGCGATGAGCAGCCTGCGGCAGGCGCAGTTCAGTTTTAGGTAAGCCTTGATGCGTATCAACTTTCTGGCAGCAGCGCCCGCTACCCCAATTAAGCTTCCGCTAACCTCAATTCTTCAATCCGGCCCCGGGAACCCTGCCTTGCCGGGATCTGCTCTGAAGGCGCCATGATAGCAGACGCACCTTTCGGAAGTCTTAACGAGGGGGCGATGTTGTTGATATTGCTGGCGAATATCGCGTGGCGACGAACCCCGGCGGCGGGAAAAATGCACCGTTTTGTGGTTAATCGGGGAATCTGCAAATATATTTAAAGGGGTTTTGGAATCGTGGAATCGTAGCGCCCCTTCACCCCCGAACCGCAACAACGTCTTCAAGCGGCGGCGAAGAACACCTCGCTGGGTGTTTTGTAGCCGAGCGCCTTTCTGGGACGGGAGTTGAGTTTGTCCTCGACCCGTTGGACCTCGGCGGGAGTGAGGGTAGAGAAGTCCGAGCCTTTTGGGAAGTACTGACGCAGGAGGCCGTTGGTGTGTTCGTTCAGTCCCCGTTCCCAGGAATGATAAGGCTTGGCGAAGTAGATTTGAGCTTCCAGGCTTGCTGCGATGCTGGCGTGCCCGGCAAATTCCTTGCCGTTGTCGTAGGTGATGGTCTCGATTTTGTGAGCTATGGGAAGAAGTGAAGCATCGCAGGCGCTTCGGACAGAGGCTGAGCTTTTGTCCGGCAGGATGGCGAGCTTTGTGTATTTGGATTTGCGGTCCACATGGGTGAGGATCGCGCCCTTTTGGCCCCGGCCGATGACGGTATCGCCCTCCCAATCGCCGATGCGGCTTTTTTCCTGGGCGATGGCGGGGCGTTCAGAGATGTCCACGCGGCCAGGGATCAGGCCGCGCCCAGAGTTCTTGCCTTTGCGCTTGTTGTACTTCTTGCCGTTGTGGCGTAGGTAGCGCCAAAGACTTCCCCCGTTTCGCTTGTCCTTCCAGATGTGCTGGTAGATGCGTTCGGGGCTGACAAACTGCCGTTCTTCTTTCTTCAGCCAGCCGCTGATTTGCTCGGGGCTCCATTGTTCCTGCGTCAGTGTCCCCTCGATCTCGCGGATGAGGCTTGGCGTCATCTTACGCGGCACGCTCGATGCGGCGGTACGCCTGGCGGATGCTTTCTCCTGTGCTTGTTTGTAGCGATACCCCTTGCGGCCAGTATTGCGTTTGATCTCGTTTGTGATTGTCGAACGGTGCACGCCGATCTGCCGCGCAACCCCGGCTTTGGTGCAGCCGCTTTTCAAGAGCGCGTAAATCTGGCAGCGTTTGTCATAGGTCAGGTGATGATGGCCTTTGGGCATGTGTCCCCGGTGAGATGTGGTAGTCCCACGCGAGGATAGTCTTCACCTGACCACCGGCATACACAGCCTGGCTAAGGGTGGTGGATAAGGCAGGCGGCCTCAAGGGTGCTCGCTATGCTCCCACCGCCTCCGGCGGCTAGCCCTTGACCCCGCCTGCCTTATCCACCTCTCGCTCTGCCATGCCGTTTATGCCCGCTTGTTGCATTCCGGAATTGAAACGGCGTAGCAAAAGCGGCAAAAAATTCGCAGAAATGCCGCGGCATAAATTGGGAGGTGCGCGCGTTTACCATGCCGGCATTAAGCATAACCGGCTGTCCTATGGGCTTTACGCTTCGTTCATACCCGCGCACCGTTATGCGCCGCCGGGCTTCTTCGCCCCGGAGGCGGCTGGGGCGAAGCCTGCCTCGGGGCGCGCCAGCCGGTGTACCCGCCAAAGCAGGGCGTGCGGCCTGCCGCTGTGCGAGCGCGATACGTGGCCGCTTTGCATCTCTTTGGAAATTACCCGGTTAGCATATTGATTCGCGATGCCGGCCATGTTTCAAATTGATTGTTTGAGCTTGGAGGGGTGAAACGGGACATTCACAAAAGCAAGCGGAGCAAGCAGCTCCGCCAGTTTGAGTTACTTTTTGCTAACGACTGGTCTTCACGCGCTGGCGGCTAGAATAACGAAATCAATCTCAGATTGCAATGGAGCCGATATATGAGCAATACCCCATCCACAGTGAATTTTCCGAGGGACGCGAGAGCGCCGGAGCGCCTGCCCGGCGGAGGGTGAGTGCAATACCTGCCGCCAGTTAATGCCTAGTCAATAGTTGTGACTCATATCGGCCCCCGAACTTGCACCAGCAAAAGGAAAGTAAATGACTAATCCTATAATCGGTGGCACAATTACCACGCTCTCCTTTCTTCTTAACGTCTTTGGCGCTTCTGCTGAAGAAGTAGAGGTTCCTCTTGTTGCAGATTATTTTAAGATTCAAGCTTCTGGATTTGACGCATTCAATGAGGCACTTAACAATAACCCGGTTGAGACAGAATGTGCCGTTGTGGCTGGACTTATAGCGATAGTAGCGTTTGGACCGGAGATTGCAGTTGGAAGTGCGGCAGTAGCGGCATTAGCTGGGCCTCTAACAGCTATACTTGGAGAAACGCTTGCACCAATCGTCGCTAGCGAGCTCTTGAGTTTGTTTGTACAGCAAACGGGACAGTCACTTTACGGCGCTTTGCAACAAACCATTGAACACGTCGTTGGTGAACTCGGGGGTACCGTTACATCCGCACCAAGTGCTACGATTACACCCAACCAAATATTATCTGGATCCAACCTCATTTTGTTTCCATCAGGCGGTGTACTTCCACAAATTCTTAATTTTAGTGCATCGTCTTCGAACGTAACTTTCTTCGGTAATGGGACAACGGCCCTTTCACTTAATCAAGGTACGTGGTCAAGCCTTTCATCCAATGGCCAGCAATATACGATCAGTTCCATACCTCAGACTGGCGGAAACTTGGCTAGCACCACAAGCACTTACAACTTATCTGGAAACCTGACGCAGGTCGCACAGATATTTACGAACGGCAACATAATAACTTTTGATACTCCGACTTACAGTTCTCTTTCCTTCAATGCCGTTACCAATCTGCTCAACGTCATATTGACAACACCACAGGGTGCGGCTTTAGGAAATCTGGCCTACAACTCGACAAACGGAACTGGAGTTGTCTCCCTCGCGGACGGCCTAACGCTGAATGTTTCCGGCGGACAGAACATCTACATCCACGATCCTGTCGAAGCACCGCTTTCGATATTGGACGGCTTCCTCAACGACCTCGGCGATCCCATCACGGCGGCGCAGCTCGATCAGCTGAACTTCAACTATCTGAATCCTGCTGTCACCCCCTACGACGTGACGGGGACCGTCCAAAAGGTCGACGATAGCCATGCCAACGTTCGTTATGCCGCGAGCGGTGACGGCGCGATTGTGGCGGGGCAGCCGACGGCGGTAATCACGGATTACGAGACGGAATACGACGAGAACGGCAATCCCTATACGGTCGCTTATAATGTCGACGCGGCGGCCACCAACTACCTAAGCGCTTCGGGCGACATTTCCCGCGACAGCATCAGCGGCATTCAGGAGCTTGATACGTCCGGCAATCTTACTCTCACGGCGAGCCAATTCAGCCAGTTCGCGATAATCAAGGGCGCGACCTCTTTCACCGCCGCGACCGGCGGCACGTACAATCTCAATGACGTGAATCTCGACGGCGGAATGGTCTACGGCATGTCGGCCACGGACTGGAGCGGCACGACCCTCATTGGCAACGACCAGGTCGGGCAAACCCTGTCCGCCAGCCTGTTTGGCAACGACACGCTGGAAGCCGGCAATGGCGCGGGCGATGGTTTATACGCCGGTAAAGGCGCCGATACGCTGATTGGTGGCACGGGCGGCGATACATTTAACGCGACTGGCGGCCTCGCGGCGGGTTCGGTGGTACAGGGCAATGGCACTGGAAATACTCTAATTGTATCTGGCGACATTACCGGCGCCTCAATTAGCGGCGTCCAAACATTAGATATAAATGGAAGCGTGACGCTGAACGCCGCCGGGCTTTCGGAGTTCAGTGCCATTCAAAATGGCGGCACAATCTATGCCGCAACCGGCGGGGTCTACGACCTTCCCAGCATAGGCACGGGCGCTGTCACGCTTGTAGCTCAATCGGATCAAGGCACGACACTTGTAGGCAATAATGCCGGTGGCGAGGTTTTCTATGCAAGTAGTGCAGGTGACGACACATTGCAAGCAGGCAACGGCGCGGGCGATTTGCTTTATGCCGGAAGCGGCGTCGATACGCTGACTGGCGGCACCGGTGGCGACACATTCGTTGCAAATGGCCTAGCCGCCGGGTCGGTGATCCAAGGCAATGGAACTGGAAACACGCTTCAGGCGAGCGGGGATATCAGCGGCGCAACAATTAGCGGCGTGCAAACACTTGAGTTATTTACATGGAATAAAAATGGTACTTATAACGATACCGCTATTCTTGCTGCCTCGCAACTTGCTGGCCTTAGCTCCATAATAGGCGGTTACGGCAGCACTATCGATGCCGAGGCTGGCGGCACCTACGATATCTCAAAAACAAGCGGGGAAGTTAACATTACGGCCTTTTCCGATGCAGGAACTACACTTATCGGAAATAATGCCGACGGTGAGACTTTGCAGGCAAGCGCGACCGGTAACGATACCCTCATCGCCGGCAATGGTAACGGTGATTTATTGATAGCTGGTCAGGGGTACGACACCGAGACCGGCTATAGAGTCGGGAATTTATCGAGCGGCAACGACACCCTGCAAGCAGGCAACGGCGCCGGAGATACACTCATTGCCGATAACGGCGTCGATACGCTGATTGGCGGCACCGGCGGCGACACGTTCGAAGCGTTAATGGGTTCGCTAGGCGCTGGAACGCTTATTCAGGGCGCAGGCTCTGGAAACATCTTGCTGGGAAATGGGGATTTGACCGGTGCGATGATAAGCAACGTGCAGACATTAAAGATCCAATATGGGGTAACGCTGACTGCCGCACAAATGGCTGGATTCAGCTCCATTCAGAACGGTTGGATCAACTTTATTTCGAGCAAAGGAAGCATCACTGCTGAAGGTGGTGGTATCTTCGATTTGTCTGTGAATAGCACTGCCAACATCACGCTCGAAGCTATTTCCAATCAAGATACGACGCTGATCGGTAACGATGCCAATAGCGAAACTCTTGATGCTAGTAGCGGCTCTGGGAATGACACCCTTCGTAGCGGCAATGGTAATAACGACAACCTGTTCGGTGGTAGCGGTCAGGACACCCTTATTGCGGGCAACGGCCAGGGTGATTATTTGGAGGCGGGAAGCGGCAATACGACCTTGATCGCTGGCACGGGCGGAGACGTGCTCATTGGAAACAAAACCCAGGGCGAAGATACCTTTGTTCTGGCCACGATCGGAAATGACTTTGTAAACGGCATTTCCGGCGTCAACACCGCGATCTTCTCGGAGGACCGCTCAGCCTACACCATATCCTACACTCAAGGCGACTTTGGATTTACGGTCACGGATACGCTAACGGGCGCCGTGGACACGCTTCTCAACGTTCGAACGTTACAGTTCGCGGACACGGCCGTCACAATCGCGCCCACGGTGACGATTACGTCCACGGGCGATGTCGCCATCCAGGCCACGCAAACCGTGACCGGCACGGTTACCTCCGCGGCGGGCTATGCAGCCGTTGCCGGCACGACGGTCACGCTTTCCGATAACGGCAATCAGGCCGGCACAGCCACGGTCGGCAGCAACGGCGCCTGGTCTATCAGCATGACGCTCGTGGGCGGCGCGAACAGCATCGTCGCCACCGACACCGATGCGGCTGGCAACACCGGCACCAGTGCGGCGGTCAGCTATACGCTCGATACGATTACGCCCACGGTTGCCGCCACGAGCGCGGTACTGCAGAGCAACCAGACCACGGTCGCCCTGACCGGCACGATCGACGCGGCTGACGCGGGAGCCACCATCTCGATTTACGATGGGACAACGCCGCTCGGCACCGCCACCGCCAACGCTTCTGGCGTCTGGAGCGCCACCGTCACCGTCTCCGCGCAAGGCGTGCACACGCTGACCGCGCAGGCCACCAACGCGGCCGGCACCGGCACCTCGAACACCGTAGTGGACCTCGTGCAGGCGAGCACCACCTTGAGCAGCGGCGGGCAGACCGTGCTGTTCTCGGGCTCGGGCGACGCGGTGACCCTGACAGGCTCTGCCAACTCAGTAAGCGGCTCCTCCGGCTCCATCTATCTCAACAGCGGCGCGCAGGCCTCTGTCACCGGCGGCGCGGACTGGGTGGATTGCCTCGGTACCGGCGACGCGGTCACCCTCTCCGGCACGGCCGGGAACTGGGACTACGTCTCGGCCACCGGCGCCAGCATCACCCTCAACGGCGCCCAAACCTCGGTCGCGGGCGGCGGCGATACCGTCAATTTCCTCGGCAGTTCGGGCAACGCCGCCAGCCTTTACAACACGGCCGGCAATTGGGATTACATCAACGGCTCGGGCGGCACGGTCTATCTGACCAATGCCCAAACCTCGGTCGCGGGCGGCGGCGATACCATCGATTTCCTCGGCAGCCCGGGCAACGCCGCCAGCCTTTACAACACGGCCGGCAATTGGGATTACATCAACGGCTCGGGCGGCGCGGTCTATCTGACAAATGCCCAAACCTCGGTCGCGGGCGGCGGCGATACCATCGATTTCCTCGGCAGTTCGGGCAACGCCGCGAGCCTTTACAACACGGCCGGCAATTGGGATTACATCAACGGCTCGAGCGGCACGGTCTATCTGACGAATGCCCAAACCTCGGTTGCGGGCGGCGGCGATGCCGTCGATTTCCTCGGCAGTTCGGGCAACGCCGCCAGCCTTTACAACACGGCCGGCAATTGGGATTACATCAACGGCTCGAGCGGCACGGTCTATCTGACGAATGCGCAAACCTCGGTCGCGGGCGGCGGCGATACCGTCAATTTCCTCGGCAGTTCGGGCAACGCCGCCAGCCTTTACAACACGGCCGGCAATTGGGATTTCATCAACGGCTCGGGCGGCACGGTCTATCTGACAAATGCGCAAACCTCGGTTGCGGGTGGCGGCGATACCGTCAATTTCCTCGGCAGTTCGGGCAACGCCGCCAGCCTTTACAACACGGCCGGCAATTGGGATTACATCAACGGCTCGGGCGGCACGGTCTATCTGACGAATGCCCAAACCTCGGTCGCGGGCGGCGGCGATACCATCGATTTCCTCGGCAGTTCGGGCAACGCCGCCAGCCTTTACAACACGGCCGGGACCGCGGATACGATCAACGGGTCCAACGGATCGATTTATCTGACCGGTGCGCAAGCCTCGGTGACTGGCAATAGCAACACGCTGAACTTCTTAGGCACGGGTAACACAGCTTCCGTGTCTGGCAGTTCCGACGCGTTCGTGTTCCAGGCGGCCTTCGGCCAGGACTCGATCAACGGCTTTGCATCCAGCGATACGATGCAGCTCGCCGCATCGGACTTTGCCAATTGGTCCGCGCTCCTGGGGCATATGACCCAGTCCGGCTCGAACACGCTCATCACGCTCGATGCCGCCGATACCATCACGCTGACAGGGGTGGCGATGAGCACCCTGCAATCGTCGCAGTTCCACTTCCAATAAGAAGAAACCTGTTCTCGGGCGGACCCCGCCCCAAAAGGCAGCATGGGCTTGAAGAGAGGCTCAGGAATTCCTGTCCCCGTTTTTTGCCGGTAGAGCACCTTCCAGTATCGGATGCGATCCGGACAGGCAGTTCCTTGGATGCTGGGAGCCTCTTCTGGGTCAAGCGGCTGTGAGCAAGTGCAGTGGCGCGGGCGCGTGAGCTTCCGCTATCAGGGCGCCAAGCGGGCTCCGGCGCCTTGCGCGCTTGGCAGTGCCTTGGTTAGCGCATCGCCGTCCGCGCAACCGGCACAACGGTCACGGTCTATTATAATGGCGCGAAGGCGCCGGCCAACGGTAGCTTGGGCTCGTCATCCGTTCTTTTATGAATGGATTGCAAGGAGCTACGATAGAAACTTTTTACTTGAAGCAATTTATGGAAATTTGTGCGCATCGCACATCGCCTCGCTTGCATTTGTGGTTAATTGAGGTTTTACTATGCCGTCATCGCTGATGCTCGGCTCAAGCTGCGGAATTCGCACAACCCGCCGGGGCGAGAGTGCGTTGGATAGGAAAGTGTGCTTTCCCCGCGCGCCCGAAAGACGGGCCCATGTTTTGCCGCAAATGTCGATGAGTTCAAACTGAGGCTTTTCTGGAGCAATAGAGAAAACAGAGATTTTGGAGCCAAAATCGCTGCAGCTTTACGTATGGAGATTTCCGTATGACACGCGGGCCTATTTTAACGCCAAACCTTGGTATCGACTACGGAGACTGGACGGGCGGCGGATATTCTGCGGATGTTCAGAGCCCTTCCTTCGTTCCACTGACGCAAGCCCAGAAAAATATTCCGGGTTACGATTTATTCGATGCCGTCTCCAGGCTCCACGATATTGATTACGATACGGCACAGCAAAACCTTCTGGCCGACTTGAGCAATGTGAATGTGTCAGGCCACCAGGCGATGATCAATTATTTGTCGGCTCTCGAAACGGCCGATCAAAATTTTGTTTTACGACAAGTGGGCGCTACCGCGAGCAATGCGTGGGGCACTGAAGTGCAAGCGCTGGGCACTGTGGCGCTCGGCTTTAAAGGAGCTGTGGAAGCAGCCGACGTTCAGCGTCTTCAGACGGATGCGAGCTATGCCGCCGGTTGGGACCTGCTTGCCCAGGAGTACCGCCGTGAAGGAACCGCGGTAACCCTATCCAACGACATCTCAAACTTCATTGCAACTAGCCCCGCCTCTGGACCGACGGACGATCAAGTTGCTGCGTTCAAGGCAGAACTCAACGCAATGCCCTTCATTTCAGAAGCGAGCGACATTATAGCGCTCGCGGCCGACGCGATTGTCAAAACTCCGACTTTGCTGCCGGAATTCCTTCAAAGCGGAATTGCCATCGCAGGGCATCCGACCGTTGGCCAGCTTGCGTCTTGCATTCGCTCCGCTGCCGCCGTCTACGGACCCGGGCTTTCCAACGTCGAAGGCCTCCTCGCGCAGCTCGTGACGACCTTTGCAAGCTCGGGCAATGTTTTGAGCGAAACCATCAATGCAAACTCTGTCGTGTTGAGCGGGACGGAAAGTTCGGGAGATCTATATTCGTTGGCCGTCAGCGCGGACGGCAGCTCGGCCACGGCGATCACGGTACCATTTCAATACAACGCGCTAGATTACAACACGGGAAATCCGGTCACCTATAGTGCTAGCGTGAGCTTCGATAATACCGATTTCGTGCTGCCGAGCGTGCGGGCTGGTACAACTTCAAATAGCGCATTTGGAACCACAGCGCACTTCATTGCTGGCTACCTAGATCCATATACAACGAACAGAATCGACCTTTATTTCGCGTTGGCGGCAGGTTCTGGCAATTTGTTCGTATCGTCAACTCAGACAAGTGAAGCCATAACCTTCAACACATCCACCTTCAACGTGGGGAACACACCCGGTAATTTCTCCGATGTCGTGTCCTCGATTGGGATACAATACGACGGGAGCGTTTCGAATAGTGTCGACTTCTCACTGAGCGGTAAAGTTTACGCTTGGGCGGCGGCTCAGGTTGGCTACGCAAGCGGGCCCGGCCCGCAAACCTATTATTTTCACGTTGGCGACACTGCCTCCATCGGTATGAACGTCACCAATACGGCGTATGGCGCTCTTGCCGATACGCTGCGGGTGAATGTGGCGTCGGGCTCATCGGCAGGCATCGTAACCGGTGTGAGTGCGGGCGATATCGTTCAAGATCAAACAGCGACGCTTGCAGTTGGTCTTGACACGTCAGCTAGCGGCGTTTTTACGGTTTCTCCGGGTAATTTTTCCTTTATATCGCATGATCCCGATTTGGCGGACGCGACAGCATCGTCCGGCGGATATTCAGCGACCGTCAATGTCAACAACTACGCAGATCCCATCTTATCAAATGTCTCTTCTGCTCAGTATACGGGTACGCTCACTCAGTCCGGGAACAACTGGACACTCAATTTCGGCAACATTCAGTATAACAACAGCAGCCCAACCGCGACCCAAGCGGTCATCAGGATCTCAGATGGAACGTCGGGCGGAGCGATGGATAGCCTTAAGGGCTCGCTTTCCGTTTCTGGCAGCGGCTTTACCGACTCCTACAGTTTTGACATTTCCAGCGATGTCGCCACGCCGGGCGGCTACTTCACTTTGGGTCAATTCAGCCCAGTCGTAACGTCGCTGGGTGTCCATACTGAGACTATTGTTTTCCATCCTACGGGGTTCAACGCTTCGGGGTATTCGGGCGCGCTTGCCGACCAAACATTGACAATCATAGACAACGTTGTCGGTCCGCCAACCCTCGCCATCACGAGCGCGGCCCTGCAATCCAACCAGACGACGGTCACCCTCGGTGGCACGGTCGACACAGCCGATGCGGGCTTGACCATCTCGATTGACGATGGCTCGACCGTGCTCGGAACCGCAACGCCGAATGCCTCCGGCGCCTGGTCGTCAACGGTGACCGTTTCGGCCCATGGCGTGCACACGCTGACCGCGCAGGCTATGAACGCTGCCGGCACGGGCGTCTCGAACAGCGCGGTGGACCTCGTTGGCGCAAGTACGTCCTTGAGTGGCGGCGGGCAACTGGTGCTTTTCTCAGGCTCGGGGGATGCGGTGACGCTTTCGGCCACGGCCAACAACTGGGATTTTGTGAGGGGGCCGGGCGGCACCATCAATTTGAACGGCGCCCAGACCTCGGTTGCGGGCGGCGGCGATACCATCAACTTCCTCGGCAGCTCCGGCAACGCCGCCAGCCTTTACAACACGGCCGGCAATTGGGATTACATCAACGGCTCCGGCGGCACGGTCTATCTGACGAATGCGCAGACCTCGGTTGCGGGCGGCGGCGATACCATCAATTTCCTCGGCAGTTCGGGCAACGCCGCGAGCCTTTACAACACGGCCGGCAATTGGGATTACATCAACGGCTCCGGCGGCACGGTCTATCTGACGAATGCGCAGACCTCGGTCGCGGGCGGCGGCGATACCGTCAATCTCCTCGGCAGTTCGGGCAACGCCGCCAGCCTTTACAACACGGCCGGCAATTGGGATTACATCAACGGTTCGGGCGGCACGGTCTATCTGACGAATGCGCAGACCTCGGTTGCGGGCGGCGGCGATACCGTCAATCTCCTCGGCAGTTCGGGCAACGCCGCCAGCCTTTACAACACGGCCGGCAATTGGGATTACATCAACGGCTCCGGCGGCACGGTCTATCTGACGAATGCCCAAACCTCGGTCGCGGGCGGCGGCGATACCATCGATTTCCTCGGCAGTTCGGGCAACGCCGCCAGCCTTTACAACACGGCCGGCAATTGGGATTACATCAACGGCTCGGGCGGCACGGTCTATCTGACGAATGCCCAAACCTCGGTCGCGGGCGGCGGCGATACCATCGATTTCCTCGGCAGCTCCGGCAACGCCGCCAGCCTTTACAACACGGCCGGCAATTGGGATTACATCAACGGCTCCGGCGGCACGGTCTATCTGACAAATGCCCAAACCTCGGTTGCGGGCGGCGGCGATACCGTCAATTTCCTCGGCAGTTCCGGCAACGCCGCCAGCCTTTACAACACGGCCGGGACCGCGGATACGATCAACGGGTCGAACGGATCGATTTATCTGACCGGTGCGCAAGCTTCGGTGACCGGCAATAGCAACACGCTGAACTTCTTAGGCACGGGTAACACAGCTTCCGTGTCTAGCAGTTCCGACGCGTTCGTGTTCCAGGCGGCCTTCGGCCAGGACGCGATCAACGGCTTTGCGTCCAGCGATACGATGCAGCTCGCCGCATCGGACTTTGCCAACTGGTCCGCGCTTCTGGGCCACATGACCCAGTCCGGCTCGAACACGCTCATCACGCTCGACGCCTCGGACAAGATCACTTTGACGAATGTGGCGATGAGCAGCCTGCAAGCGTCGCAGTTCCATTTTGTGTGAGCGGAACGCAGGGGCTCGAAGATCGGGAACCTGCCTGCCGAGAGCAGTGTGGAGGGGCAACTATACCGGCTGTGGAGTGGCATTCTCCGATACGGCGTAACGCCGGTAACGCTCCTCTAATACCAACCGTCAGAGATTTTGACCCCTTTCCCGGCGATTGAACTGAACCGCTACCGCGGTAGCGGTTCAGTTCAATCCTGAATCGGCAACTTCGCCCGCCGTTTTGTCCCTGACCAGCGGAATAGCTCAAAATGTGGCCGTTTGGAAGACCGGGCCAAAACTGGCCGCGACCGAAAACCGTGAGGCGGACGCAATCGCTTTCGCTATCTGAGCATGAGCCCGCTCCACATATCCCGGTGTCCTGGGGATCCAGCAAAAACCAGCCCAGCGGGCGGCGTGGCGTGGCGTGGCGTGGCGTGGCCGGTACGCAACTCTACAAAAATAGTATCAACCAGCGTCTTGATGCAAATTCGCCTTAATGTTCGCCTTAGTGTTTTAACCTAAAAACGGCAGTTGACCTCCGCGCCGCGCAATTTCGCGGGGTGTTCTCAACCTATTGATGTGGGTTTTGCCGGTCAGGCTGGCGCCATAAGGCGCGGCGGCGAGCGCAGCCGGCGCCCGCCAAGCCAGGAGCGGAAGGCATGGGCAAGGATTTGTGCCCACCGTTGGACACCGGTCAACTGCTCCGCAGCCTTGACCAGCCCCCGCAGGAAGCGGGCAACACCTGTGAGCGCCAGTTCAGCCCAGCGGGCACGGCCATGCGCCGAAGCGATCCGTAGCGTGGTCTGGCGGCTATGGCGCGTCCGTTCGGCGATACCGGCGAGCAGCAGGGGACGGCTGGTGATCGCCTCCAGGTGTTTATCCGGCCCGGCCAGGCGCACGAAGATGTTCCACCAGTTGTAGACCAGCGCGACCATCCGGGCTGCGAGTTGGCAGCGGGCGAGGTCTTTGGTGGTGAAGCCACCCCAGCCCCACTGGTTCTTGAGTTCGTCGAAGGCATTTTCGCAATCGGCGCGGTCCCGGTAGAGCTGGGCGATGCTGAGCACCTCCTCATCGAACGAGGTTACGAGAACGGCATATTCCCACACTGCCGTGTCTTCGCCGATTTCCGCGAAGCTGAGCCGCAACTGGTTGCCATCGCCAGGCATGCTAGCTGCAATGCTGCCTTTCAGCCGCCGCCGCAAGACGATCACACGCCGCGAGCGGCTCCAGCCCATAAGCCGCAAGCTTTCCGTCCTGCCTTGCCAGCCCTGGCCCGCGTTCTGCCAGCCGTCCTTCTGAAAAGCCCGTTCGATCAGGGCCTTAACATTCTTGGTCTGCCGCAGCTTGAACAGATAATCGATGCCGCGGTTTTCGGCTTCCGAAAGCGTCTTTTCGGAGGTCATGCCGCTATCCCCGCGCAACAGCGCTGGCCAGCAATCGCGCGGCAAGCCATCGATCAGCCGCCACAGCCCCGGCGTACAATGTGCGCCGTTGTGCTCATCGCCGGGCGCCGTCTCCACACCCATCACCAGGCGGAGGCCCGCCAGCATATAGGTATGGTGAACATGGGTGGGGCGCCCCGGCTTTTTGGGATTGTAGCTGACAACGGCGCCTTCCTGATGCCCGTAAAGAAGCTTGACCGTTGTATCGATATCGATGATGTAGCGCTCGCCAAGCAGCGGCAGGACGCAAGCGTCGAGGTGCCGTTGCAGCCAGGCCAGGCCTTGTTCAAGGGGGATTGCCGCCAGGGCCCGGCGCAGCGAATCCTCGCTGACGATCCGGCTCATTCCCATGAGTTCCGGCAGTACGGTGTCCGAGCGCAGCGCGGTGACATGGGCGTAACGGCGGTGCCCAGCCAGCGCCGATAGCACCCAGGTGCCAATCACGTCCCTGACTTCCGGCGCATTCGGGCTGGTATAGTGGAGCGGGCAGTCCGCGATCAAAGCGTCGAAAACCCCTGAGACTTTCAGGAACTCGATGAAATACACCGATGGCCCGAACGGCGTCAGCGGGCGCGATCCGTCCCACTCAACCTTCACCGTCCCGCCGAAGGTATCGAGAGTCTCCGCGTTCTCCGAAGCCGGTATTGCTACCGGTGCGTGCTCACCCGCAGGGTGAAGCGCTGGCAAGCCAATTTCCTCGCTCATGCCGCTGAAAATACGCGATTCTCACCCGTCGCGCCGATGACCAACTGCTGTTTTTAGGTTTAATGCAAGCAGTTCGAGCCCAGCATGGTAACGAGCGAATACTCGCTGCTTGCTTTGCGTGGGGTGAGCGCATGTCTTCGAACTGGGCGGTGTTTGCCGGCGTGGATTCGGCCGGCGCTGATGGGGTGCGGACCGGCAACGGCACAGGCAGGCTGACGGGCGCCGCAGAGCCTACGCTCCGCCGGCTGGCCTCGCCGTCCTCCGCTACACGAAGGGCTGGCCCTGGCGGAAAGCCAGCAGGGCCAAGAATCCGTCTTGGCTTGCCGCGGTATGGCGGGCGTGCCTTGCCATCGGGGCTTGCAGCTCCGCTTACATCCTTCCCGGCAGCTAACAAGGTTCTCGCGAAGCCGCCGCCTATACACCGGCCGCGCCAAAGGCTTAGCCTTTACTGCCGCAGCATCGGAGGCAGCGTGCCCGCCCCCAAGACAAGCGCAGGCTTTGGCCTGCGCTTCATGACGTCCCGTGCACCGCGCCCGCGGACGGAGCCTGGCAGTGAACTGCATTACGGTGAAACTTAATCGCACGGGTGACCATCATGTCAGCATCTCCTAGCCTTACCGTCCTCGCGAGTTTCAATAACAGCAACGGCGCCCACCCTTGGGCCGGTCTGATCAGCGACGCGGCCGGCGATCTGTTCGGCACGACAGCGGACGGCGGGGCGAATAACGACGGCACGGTGTTTGAACTCATGAAGTCCGGCTCGGGTTATAGCGCACCTGTCACGCTCGCCAGCTTCAACGGCAGCAACGGCGCCAACCCTTGGGCCGGTCTGATCAGCGACGCGGCCGGCGATCTGTTCGGCACGACAGCGGACGGCGGGGCGAATAACGACGGCACGGTGTTTGAACTCATGAAGTCCGGCTCGGGTTATAGCGCACCTGTCACGCTCGCCAGCTTCAACGGCAGCAACGGCGCCCACTCTGGGGCCGGTCTGATCAGCGACGCGGCCGGCGATCTGTTCGGCACGACGGAATACGGCGGGGCGTATGGCTACGGCACGGTGTTCGAACTCGTGAAGTCCGGCTCGGGCTATAGCGCACCTGTCACGCTTGTCGCCTTTTTGGGCACCAACGGCGCATACCCTAGGGCCGGTCTGATCAGCGACGCGGCCGGCGATCTGTTCGGCACAACGGAAAGCGGCGGGGCGAATAACGGCAAGGGCACGGTGTTCGAACTGGTGAACACCGGCTCGGGTTATAGCAACTTCGTCACGCTCGCCACCTTCACAGGCAGCGACGGCAGCGCCCCTCAGGCCGGTCTGATCAGCGACGCGGCCGGCGATCTGTTCGGCACGACAAGGGACGGCGGGGCGAATAACCACGGCACGGTGTTTGAGATCGTGAAGTCCAGCTCGGGCTATAGCGCACCTGTCACGCTTGCCGACTTCAATGGCACCAACATCTACACCCCTGAAGCCGGCCTGATCATCGATGCGGTCGGCGATCTGTTCGGCACGACGTACCAAGGCGGGAAGTATGGCGACGGTACGGTGTTTGAACTCGTGAAGTCCGGCTCAGGCTATAGCGCACCTGTCACGCTCGTCGACTTCAACGGCTTCAACGCCCCCTACGGCGCATACCCTGAAGCTGGCCTGATCAGCGACGCGGCGGGCGATCTGTTCGGCACGACGTCATTCGGGGCGGCTGGCGACGGCACCGTGTTCGAAATCACAAATTCAGGCTTCGTGGTGGCATCGAAGCCAACTCTGGCGATCGCGTCCGCGGCCCTGCAAAGCAACCAGACCACCGTCTCGCTTTCCGGCACCATCGACACCGCCGCTGCCGGTCAGACCATCTCCATTTACGACGGCGCCACCCTGCTCGGCACCTCCACCGCCAGCACGGCGGATACCTGGAGCGCCAGCGTCACCGTCTCGGGGCAGAGCGTGCACACGCTCACCGCCCAGGCCAGCAACTCTGGCGGCACCGGCACCTCGAACAGCGTCGTGGACCTTGTGAACGCGTCCACCTCGCTTTCCGGTGGCGGGCAGATTGTGCTCTTTTCCGGCTCAGGCGACGCCGTGACCCTTTCCGCCACAGGAGGGACCTATGACACCGTTACCGGCTCTGGCGGCACGATTACCCTCGACAATGCCCAAGCCCTGATCTCCGGCAGCGACACCGTCAACATAACTGGCGATGGCGACAGCGCAATTACCGCCGGCTCTGGGTCCGATACGATCAACGTCAGCGGAAACGGAAATAATACGATAATTGGCGGCTCAGGAGGCGGTACGATCTCGATAACAGGAACCGGCACCAATACAATTCAAGGTGGTTCCGGCGGGACGTATACGATCACCCTTGGCTCAGGATCCGACATAATTTCGGCATTGGGAGCCGGAAGCTTCAGTATTAAACCCGGGCCGGCACAAGAATTGGGCGGACTGAATATCAAATATGAGCAATTGACGCTCGAAAATGACGTCCTCCTTGCTGCGTTTTCCCTGTCGCTCCCATTCACAGGGGGAAGCATAACCCTCGACACGTTGCCCCTTGGCCTCAATTACGGGCTTTCCTTCAGCGACGCGGGCGAGCAACTCGTCTGGGGAGCGTCGGCCGCCGTCCCCGATCTTGGCCCCGTCAACGTTTTCGGCATCTTCCAGGGCTCGCTGAGCAATGCCTCCGTTGCCTATATCGCCGCCAGCGATACGCTGAAATTGCAGGGTAACTTCACCGCAAGCAAGATCCTTGGCTCGTCGCTGTCGGCGACCGTCAATTTCTCGGGCAACAACTTCATCCAATGGCAGAACGGCACGCCCAATTTTTCCGGCAATGTTTCGATCACGGGCATCAGCACGCCAACCATAGCCGGCAAGGCCGCGTTTGGGATCAAGGAAATCGATCTCGGCGTGAACACTGTGGCCCAGACCTTCTCGGGAGGAATCCAGTTCTATCTGCCGTTTGGCGTGAGAGCGCCCGAGGCCGATGTTTCGCTTAAAGGGAACTGGGTCAACGGCCCTGTGATTAACGAAGTCGATGTCAGCGCGTCCGATCTCGGGATAGCACTCCCCACGGCCCCTGAATTCATCTGGCAGTCGGCGAGCCTCGCTGTTTCCAATATGTTCAACGATGCCGCCCCGACCACCTTCAGCGGTAGCCTTGGGTTTAGCTTCGGCCCGCAAATCTCCGGGCAGAGTATCGGGACGCTGTCCCTCTCCGGGAGTGCGTCGAGCCAACAGCTTACAGGGTCCGAGCAGTTCCAGATCGTGCCCTATTCCCTGGTATCGGGGCTGACGGGAAGCGGCCTCAGCAGCCTCCAATCGATTTTCCCATTCGTCTCTGAAACAGGGACGGTAACCGCGAATTTTGCGCCCAATGGCGGCGGCTTTCAGAATTTCACGTTCAACGGCACGATGGGCGTCTTCGGCAACTTCATCACGCTCAATCAGAGTTTCAAGGCCGACGCCGATCTCGACTTCACGCTCGCAGGCTCCGCATCGGTGAACTTCGGAAACAGCCTCTTCGGCAAGGCCATCAACCTCGGTGTCGAGCAAAACGCCAATTACCTTATCTCCTATACCAATGGAGCCCCGCTCACCTCGGATTTCGCAGAAGCTTGGGGGACCACGACGGCGAGCTTTATCGGCCTGACAACCACCTTCACGATCGGGGTGAAAACGGATTTTGAGGGGGATGTTTCGGTGCTTTTCGGTGCCCCTTCTACCGCCGGGGCTCAGAGCAGTGCGGCCGTTGCGGTCCTTGCATCTAATACCGCGCAGCCCGCGGTTTTTAATGCGGCGACCCCTGCCGCCGATAGCTACCTCTTTATCACCGACAGCTGGACCAACGCGGCACCGGGAGCGGTCAGTCTCAGTCTCACCACTCCCGGCGGAACCACCATCAGCCAGGCGGATTTTGCCGCCAACAATATTGCTATCGTCTCTGCGCTGTCGACAGCCTATTCAGAAACGGTCGCCATTCTTAATCCGAGCTCGACCACAGGGTGGAGCTTGCAAGTCACTAATCCGGCGGGACTTGGCACGATCGCCCAGTCGACGGCGGTGCCAGACGCGGGGCCAAGCCTTCAGGGCTTATCTGTGGCCAGCGTTTCCTCTGCTCAAGCGCTTGAGGTTCAATATAACCTTGCCAACATAAACGCGGCCTCGACGCTTTCGTTTTTCGCCGATCAAGACGGGCAAAATTTCGATGGCGTTCTGCTTGGAAAGAACACAAGCCTTGCCAATGGCGCAGGTTCAACAACCGTTAACTTGAACAATTTGGGAACGGGCACATGGTATGTTTACTGGCTGACCAGCGACGGGGTGAGCGAGCCGCAGGAAGCTTACGTAAATAGCTTTGTTGACCTCGTCAATGCGACCGGTGCGGTGACGGGCGGCGGGCAACTGGTGCTCTTTTCAGGCTCGGGCGATGCGGTAACGCTTTCGGCCACGGCCAACAACTGGGATTATGTGACGGCCTCGAACGGCACCATCGATTTGAACGGTGCCCAGACCTCGGTTGCGGGCGGCGGCGATACCATCAATTTCCTCGGCAGCCCGGGCAACGCCGCCAGCCTGTACAACACGGCCGGCAATTGGGATTACATCAACGGCTCGGCCGGCACGGTCTATCTGACAAATGCGCAGACCTCGGTTGCGGGCGGCGGCGATACCGTCAATTTCCTCGGCAGCCCGGGCAACGCCGCGAGCCTTTACAACACGGCCGGCAGCTGGGATGTCATCAACGGCTCGAACGGCGCGGTCTATCTGACGAATGCCCAGACCTCGGTCGCGGGCGGCGGCGATACCGTCAATCTCCTCGGCAGTTCGGGCAACGCCGCCAGCCTTTACAACACGGCCGGCAATTGGGATTACATCAACGGTTCGGGCGGCACGGTCTATCTGACAAATGCGCAGACCTCGGTTGCGGGCGGCGGCGATACCGTCAATTTCCTCGGCAGTTCGGGCAACGCCGCGAGCCTTTACAACACGGCCGGCAATTGGGATTACATCGACGGCTCGGGCGGCACGGTCTATCTGACGAATGCCCAAACCTCGGTCGCGGGCGGCGGCGACACCGTCAATTTCCTCGGCAGCTCAGGCAACGCCGCCAGCCTTTACAACACGGCCGGCAATTGGGATTACATCAACGGCTCGGGCGGCACGGTCTATCTGACGAATGCCCAGACCTCGGTCGCGGGCGGCGGCGATACCGTCAATTTCCTCGGCAGTTCCGGCAACGCCGCCAGCCTTTACAACACGGCCGGCAATTGGGATTACATCAACGGCTCCGGCGGCACGGTCTATCTGACGAATGCCCAAACCTCGGTCGCGGGCGGCGGCGATACCATCGATCTCCTCGGCAGTTCCGGCAACGCCGCCAGCCTTTACAACACGGCCGGGACCGCGGATACGATCAACGGGTCGAACGGATCGATTTATCTGACCGGTGCGCAAGCCTCGGTGACCGGCAATAGCAACACGCTGAACTTCTTAGGCACGGGTAACACAGCTACCGTGTCTGGCAGCTCCGACGCGTTCGTGTTCCAGGCGGCCTTCGGCCAGGACGCGATCAACGGCTTTGCGTCCAGCGATACGATGCAGTTCGCCGCATCGGACTTTGCCAATTGGTCCGCGCTTCTGGGCCATATGACCCAGTCCGGCTCGAACACGCTCATCACGCTCGACGCCTCGGACAAGATCACTTTGACGAATGTGGCGATGAGCAGCCTGCAAGCGTCGCAGTTCCATTTTGTGTGAGCGGAACGCAGGGGCTTGAAGATCGGGAACCGCTCTGCCGAGAGCAGTGTGGAGGGGCAACTACACCGGCTGCGGAGTGGCATTCTCCGATACGGCGTAACGCCGGTAACGCTCCTCCAACTGGCGGGTATTGGACAAATGGAAATGTCGCGCCAGTGCCATCTCTGAAACTGCGGCTAAGCGTGGCAATTGGCCGCTTTGCTTTTTACTGAAATTACCCGGTCAAGTTCTTGACTTGCGGCCCCGGCAGTGATCCAAATCGAAAGCTTGGTCTTTGCAAGACCGAAACACGCTGAAGTCCGCGAACTCGCAAGAGTTCGCGGACTTCAGCGCGAGGCTATACATGCTCGAACGCATAGCTGCAAAGATGGAGCGGCGCAATGAGCATAAAGTTCCGGCCGTCATTGTTTTGTTTTCTGAACAGGGGTGGAACAGCATGTCTCTCAATTTGGCGATGTTTGCCGGCTATGATGCGACCGGCAATGATGGGCTATGGGTCAGCAACGGCACGGCAGCGGGCACATACGAGCTGACGGGCATTGCGGGTGCGAGCACCACCGCCTTCGATCCTTTCAACATAACCGAGATCAACGGCGAGGTGCTCTTCATGGGCACCGATACGAACGGCAAGCTCGGCATTTGGACAACGAACGGCACGGTGGCGGGGACCACCGAGATCGCGGCCACTGGCGGGGTAAATCCCCTTTTACCTTACGGTAACCCGTTTGCCGTCCTCAATGGCGAGGCGCTGTTCGGCGCGAAGGATGCGAGCGGCGATTACGGCCTTTGGGTGACGAATGGCACCGCCGCGGGCACGCATGAGATCACCGGCATCAGCGGCGCGAGCGCCAGCGGCATCGATCCCTGGGCCATGACGGCGTTCAATGGCGAGGTGCTGTTCGACGGCACGGACGCCAGCGGCAACATGGGACTTTGGGTGACGAACGGCACGGCCGCCGGCACGCAGGAACTGACCGGTATAACCGGCGCTTGGTCGGGCGCGATTCCGGGGGCGCCAGACAACATATCCGGCTTCCTCGTCATGGATATAGCGGCGCTCAATAGCACGGAGGCGCTATTCACCGGTCTCAACTTGAGCGGCCTGATGGGCCTGTGGGTGACAAACGGCACGGCGGCCGGTACGCACGAGATCACCGGCATCGCCAACACCGATACCACCGCGCCGACCGGCGGCTTTTTCCAGGGCCTCGAACCTCAGTACCTTACCCCCTATAACGGCGAAATGCTGTTCGCCGGCGACGACGCGGGCGGCAATCAAGGTCTCTGGGTATCCAACGGTACCGCCAGCGGTACTTACGAGCTTACGGGGCCCTGGCAGATATCGACCGGCAGTGGCGGCACTAGCGTGACTTACGGAATTACGCCGCGCGATCTTACGCTCTTCAATGGCAAGGTGTACTTCGACGGCGAGACCATTGGCAGCAACGGCAACAACAGCCTCACTGGGCTTTGGGTTACGGACGGCACCAACTCCGGGACTTCCGAGATCGCCGGAACCGCTGGGCTCCATCCTTACAATCTCACCGTCGAGAACGGCGAGTTGGTGTTCTCCGGCACCTATTCCAACGGGCAGACGGCGCTGTTTGCGTTGAACAGCGCGGGGACGGGCGTGGTCCAATTGCCCAGCATCGGCGGAGCGGCGCCGGACTACGATCCTTCCGGATTAAACGCATTATCCGCAAATGGACCCCAAGGATTACCCGGAGGGGGACCCGCTGAATTTACCATTTACAATGGCAAGGTGTTTTTCCCCGGCTACGACGCGAGCGGCAATGCCAGCCTCTGGGTGACGGACGGCACATCCGCGGGCACGCAGGAGCTGACCGGCATCGCCGGGGCATCGCCCAACGGGCTCAGTCCTCAGGACCTTACAATCTTCAATGGCCAGATGCTGTTCTTGGGCGGGGATGCGAGCGGCAATACCGGCCTGTGGGTGACGAACGGCACAGCGGCCGGCACGCACGAACTCGCCGTCGCCGGAACATGGACCGGCCAGGTTCCTGGAGTGCCCATCAGCGTTTCCGGCTTTCTGCCATTCGACTTAACGCTCTTCAACGGCGAGGTTCTGTTCGAGGGGGTCGACGCAAGCGGCAATACGGGCCTGTGGGTAACGAATGGCACGGCTGCCGGAACTTCCGAGCTGACCGGCATCGCCGGAGCATCGACGGGCGCGCATCCCGACGGCAGGGACGGGTACGGCCTCCATCCTTGGGACCTTACGGTCTTCAACCAAGAGGTGCTGTTCAATGGCTACGACGCAAGCGGCAATAGCGGCCTCTGGGTAACAAACGGCACGGATGCTGGAACCCACGAGTTGACCGGCATTTCCGGGGTACCCACGAACGGCCTCCTTCCCTGGTACATGACGGTGCTCAACGGCGAGGTGCTGTTTCAAGACCAGCGTGGTGGCGGCCTTTGGGTGACGAACGGTACGGCAACCGGCACGTATCAGCTCACCGGCATCGCCGGGGCCAACTCCAACGGGCTCTATCCCGCTGACCTTACCATCATCGGCAACGAGGTGGCGTTCAACGGCACCGATACGAGCAGCCAGAACGGCCTTTGGGTGACGAACGGCACCGCTGCCGGCACGGCCGAACTGACCGGCATTAGTGGGGCATCCACCGGCGCGAATGCGGACGGCACCGAAGGCTTCAATCCGTCCGGCTTCACCGCCTTCAACGGCGAACTGCTGTTTACCGCCTACAATTCGAACGGCGTGCAGGGCCTCTGGGTCACGAACGGCACCGCCGCCGGCACCTCCGAGATCGGCGGCACAAGCGCCATCGATCCTTCCAACCTCGCCGTCTATAATAGCGAGGTGCTGTTCCAGGCCTACGCCGCGAACGGCAGCCTGGGCCTGTGGGAGACGGACGGCACCGCCGCCGGGACGCACGCGATCCCAGGGACCAGCGGGCTCAATCCAAGTTCGATGACCGCGGTTACTGTCGCCAGTGCGCCTCCCACCCTTTCCATCACGAGCGCTTCCCTGCAAAGCAACCAGACGACGGTGTCCCTTAGCGGCACGATCGACACAGCGGATGCGGGCTTGACCATCTCGATTGACGATGGCTCGAGCGTGCTCGGAACCGCAACGCCCAACGCCTCCGGCGCCTGGTCGTCAACGGTGACCGTCTCTGCCCAAGGCGTGCATACACTAACGGCGCAGGCCGCGAACACGGGCGGCACGGGCGTCTCGAACAGCGTGGTGGACCTCGTTGGCGCAAGTACGTCGCTGAGCGGCGGCGGGCAACTGGTCCTCTTCTCAGGCTCGGGCGATGCGGTAACGCTTTCGGCCACGGCCAACAACTGGGATTATGTGACGGCCTCGAACGGCGCCATCAATTTGAACGGTGCGCAGACCTCGGTCGCGGGCGGCGGCGATACCGTCAATTTCCTCGGCAGCCCGGGCAACGCCGCGAGCCTTTACAACACGGCCGGCAATTGGGATTACATCAACGGCTCGAGCGGCACGGTCTATCTGACAAATGCGCAGACCTCGGTTGCGGGCGGCGGCGATACCATCGATTTCCTCGGCAGTTCGGGCAACGCCGCGAGCCTTTACAACACGGCCGGCAATTGGGATTACATCAACGGCTCGAGCGGCACGGTCTATCTGACGAATGCGCAGACCTCGGTTGCGGGCGGCGGCGATACCATCAACTTCCTCGGCAGCTCCGGCAACGCCGCCAGCCTTTACAACACGGCCGGCAATTGGGATTACATCAACGGCTCGGCCGGCACGGTCTATCTGACAAATGCGCAGACCTCGGTTGCGGGCGGCGGCGATACCGTCAATTTCCTCGGCAGTTCGGGCAACGCCGCGAGCCTTTACAACACGGCCGGCAATTGGGATTACATCGACGGCTCGGGCGGCACGGTCTATCTGACGAATGCCCAAACCTCGGTCGCGGGCGGCGGCGACACCGTCAATTTCCTCGGCAGCTCAGGCAACGCCGCCAGCCTTTACAACACGGCCGGCAATTGGGATTACATCAACGGCTCGGGCGGCACGGTCTATCTGACGAATGCCCAGACCTCGGTCGCGGGCGGCGGCGATACCGTCAATTTCCTCGGCAGTTCGGGCAACGCCGCCAGCCTTTACAACACGGCCGGCAATTGGGATTACATCAACGGCTCGGGCGGCACGGTCTATCTGACGAATGCCCAAACCTCGGTCGCGGGCGGCGGCGATACCATCGATCTCCTCGGCAGTTCCGGCAACGCCGCCAGCCTTTACAACACGGCCGGGACCGCGGATACGATCAACGGGTCGAACGGATCGATTTATCTGACCGGTGCGCAAGCCTCGGTGACCGGCAATAGCAACACGCTGAACTTCTTAGGCACGGGTAACACAGCTACCGTGTCTGGCAGCTCCGACGCGTTCGTGTTCCAGGCGGCCTTCGGCCAGGACGCGATCAACGGCTTTGCGTCCAGCGATACGATGCAGTTCGCCGCATCGGACTTTGCCAATTGGTCCGCGCTTCTGGGCCATATGACCCAGTCCGGCTCGAACACGCTCATCACGCTCGACGCCTCGGACAAGATCACTTTGACGAATGTGGCGATGAGCAGCCTGCAATCGTCGCAGTTCCATTTTGTGTGAGCGGAACGCAGGGGCTTGAAGGGCGGCACTGCCAGTCGCAGTGCCGCCGCCGCCAGAGGTCGCGCTTCACCTATGTGCGGGCTCCTGCGGGTTCCGGCTTGAAGGAGAGAATCACCGCATCTATCCTTGCCGCATCTAGGCCTGCACGCCTCTGCCGTTCGCGCCCTCGCTCGCCGCCGCTATCGCGGGGCGCGTCCTCGCCATCCGGTTTCGGGATGGCAACGGGCTATTTGAGTGCGCTTGTAGGATCGGGTCGGTTTCGATGCTGCATAGAGAGCAGCTTTCCGATGCGTACCTTACAACGAGTTGCCTGAACTCTGATTCAGACGTGCAGCCTATGGAAATTTGACGCGAATTGGGTATCCCCTTCACTGACCTTGCCGGACGTGCGATCCGGTGCGGATGGACCGCGGCCTTCCGCCGCATCCCGTGCCCGGCCCGAGGCGGGAAACGGCCGCCCCGGTGTTAAAATTAAACGGATTTTCGAAGCGGCATTTGCGGTGAAAGCTGAACGCTGATCCTTGGCCACGGCCATGCTTGATCTTGACGCAAAGCTAGAAAGGGAGTTATTTCAAAGAAAGCATTTTATTCAACAATTTGGAGAGAATCTGCCATGTATCTCCCCATCATCACCGCCCAGAATCAAAGCGCTCCGGAAAATCAGGCTATCTGGGGATCGTCCTTCATCGGATCGGTCTACGATCCCAATGGCTTGTCCATCACGTCCCTCGACTTCCGGGACGACGGGGGCGACGGCGGCCACTTCGTTTTGAACGGCGTTGTGCAGCCTGACGGTCAGTGGATCACGGTTAGCGTTTCTCAGCTATCCAGCTTCATCTATGTTGCAGGCTCAACCCCCGGCAGCGAAAACGTCGATGTTGCCGCCTGGGATGGCTACAACTGGTCCTATTACGCGACGGCTACCGAGACCACCTACCCAACCGCTCTGCCAGTCATTGCTGCCCAGAGTCAAAGCGTTCTGTCAAATCAGGCCGTTTATGCCTCATCCTTCATCAAATCGGTGAGCGACCCCAATAATCTCGCGATTACCTATTACGACTTCCGGGACGAAGGAGGCGATGGCGGTTATTTCGCTTTGAACGGCGTGGTCCAGCCCGACGGTACGTGGATTACGGTGAGCGCCTCTCAATTGTCGAGTCTCGTCTATGTTGGAGCGCCGTATTCAGGCAGCGAGTCAATCGATGTCGCAGCCTGGGACGGCTATAACTGGTCTTACTACGACACGGCTACAGCGACCACACTGCAGGCTGCCCTGCCAGTCATCACCGCGCAGAATCAAAGCGTGAACGAAAATCAGGCCATCGCAGCGTCCTCTTTCATCAAGTCGGTGAGCGACCCGAATAACTATGCGATCACCTATTACGACTTCCGGGACGAAGGAAACGACGGCGGCCATTTCGTTTTGAACGGCGTGGCGCAGGCCGATGGCACGTGGATCACCGTCAGTTCCTCTCAACTGGCGAACCTCTACTACGTAGGAGCGCCCTCGCCCGGCAGCGAAACCATCGATGCCGCCGCCTGGGACGGCTACAACTGGTCGCATTATGAAACGGCATCGGCAACCACGCTGGCGGTCGACTTGCCAATCATCAAGGTGCAGAATCGATCCGTGGACGTGAACGCCTCGATCGGCGCATCCTCATTCATCGCATCGGTGAGCGATCCGAGTAATTTCAATTTACCCATGGTCTCTTACGACTTCCGGGACGACGGCGGCGACGGCGGCTATTTCAGCCTGAACGGCGTCAAGCAGGCAGACGGCACCTGGATCACCGTGAGCAACTCTCAATTGACCAACCTAGTGTATGTTGGTGCCCCCGCCGCCGGAAGCGAGAATATCGACGTCGCAGCATGGGATGGATATAATTGGTCATATTATCAAACAGCATTGGCAATTACGAACGCGGTTCTGAAACCGGCCGTCACGGTTCAAAATCAAACCGTCAACACCAGTGCGCCGGTCGCAGCGTCGTCGTTCATCAATTCGGTCAACGATCCGAACAATTACGCGATTACTTCTTATGAGTTCCGCGACGATGGCGGTGACGGCGGATATTTTACCTTGAATGGCGTCAAGCAGGCGGACAACAGCTGGATCCAGGTCAGTGCAGCGAACCTCGCGAATCTCCTATACACGGGCGGCAGCGCCTCGGGCAGCGAATCGATAGATGTTGCTGCCTATAACGGCCACATCTGGTCCGATGCCCAGACGGCAACTGCGATCACTAAGGCGAGCCAGTACGTGAACCCGCCGGTGGTCAAGGTTCAAAATCAGACAGTCGCTGAAAACGGTTCCATTCAGGCATCCTCGCTCATCGCATCGGTCAGCGATTCGAACAACTACGCCATCACGGAGTACGAATTCCGGGACGATGGCGGCGGCGGCGGATATTTCCAGCTCGACAGCATTCCGCAATCGGCCGGGACCTGGATCACAGTGTCCGCGTCCGATCTTGCTAACATGATCTACGTTGGCGGCACTAAGCCGGCAGCCGAAACCGTCGACATTGCGGTTTGGGACGGCCATGCGTGGTCCAATACTCAAACGGCTACGATCACGACGCAGGCGCCGCAAAACACCCTGCCGGTCATCGCCGCAGCCAATCAGTCCGTGAACGCCAATGCCTCGATTTATGCCTCGTCTTTCATCGCCTCGGTAAGCGACCCGAACAACTATGCAATCACCCAGTACGATTTCCGGGACGAGGGGAATGACGGCGGCTACTTCAGCCTGAACGGCGTCAAGCAGGCGAACGGCACATGGACCGCGGTGAGCGCGTCCAATTTGTCAGCGCTTACGTATGTGGGCGCCCCTTCAGCGGGCAGCGAGAAGATCGACGTCGCCGCCTGGGATAGCGTGGCTTGGTCCAACTATCAAACCGCGACTGCCACGACAGCCGCGTCGAGTGCTCCGGTGGTCAAGGCGCAAAACCAGAGCGTCGCCGCCAACGCCTCGATTCAGGCATCCACATTGATTGGGTCGGTAACCGACCCGAACGATTATACGATCACCAACTACCAGTTCCGCGACGACGACAACGATGGCGGCTATTTCAGCCTGAACGGCGTCAAGCAGGCAGACAATAGCTGGATCAGCGTGAGCGCCTCTAATCTCGCCAACCTGACCTATGTTGGCGCGCCCTCGGCTGGCAGCGAAACGATCGATTTCGAAGTCTACGACGGGCATTCCTGGTCCGCCTCGGCGAGCGCGACGGTTACGACGACCGGCGGAAGCGCCGTCAATCCGGTGATCGCGAAATTGAACGATGCCGGCATCAAAGCGGACGTCACTGCCGGCCTCAGCAATAACACCCTGTCGTATTCCGCCATGCTAAAGATCCTGCAAGACGCGGCAAACGGCGGTGACACCGCTACGAAATTCGCAGATCTGAAGACGCTGGTGGCGAATTTCAACAAGGCCAATAGCATCACGGTGACGCCCTACCTCTATTACATTAGCAATGCGCTGATTAATGGGGACGCGGCCAATCAATATTGGACGGGCGGCCAGTCAACGAGCATTGCGCTCGGCAATCTGACGGCCAGCAGCACCCAAACCCAGATGAACGAGCTTATTCAGAAGTGGTTTCTCGGGGGTGATCTGCCGTCGCTCGTGTTCGATTCCGCGGTTTCCTGCTCATACCAGGCAGACACGGACCCGCTGTATAACAGCACCGGCCTGCCAGCCGTATCGGACATCAACCAGGGATTTCTTGGCGATTGCTACTTGCTGGCATCCATGGCCGATGTCGCTCAAGACCAGCCGGCACTGCTGAAATCCCTGATTACAAATAACGGCAACAACACTTACGGCGTCGAGTTTTATATTAACAGCAAATCTGTTTACGTCACGGTCGATAACGAGTTTCCTTACAAGACAGGTACAAGTAGTTTTGTTGCGAATACCTCGCCGGATCTTTGGAGTTGTCTGATCGAAAAGGCCTACGTGCAGCTCAATGCAGATCCAGGGTATTTGAATCACACGAGCGGCGACGCATGGAAGCTGATCGAAAACGGGGGCGGCGATCCAATCACGCAACTCACCGGCAAATCCTACTCCACATATAATTCTCAGGGATACACGCTCACGAACTGGGCCGCCCTGAAAAACACCATCGTGTCCGCCATTCAATCGGGACAGGAGGTCGACCTCGGCTCGTTTGGCAGCACCTATAATGGGAACACAAAGCTTTTCATCGGCGGAGTGGACGCTCAGGGCAATCTTGAGGGCCATATGTATTCGGCATTAGGCTACGATTCGAAGACCGGCGAATTCATCATTCGCAACCCCTGGGGCGCAGAGTCCGGTCAGAACTGGGCGACCGAATTCGAAGCCACCATGTCCGATTTCTATAATGTCCGTGGTGAGCTGTTCGTGGCCAACGGCTCAACCGCCGCAGATCCGAGTGCGGTTGTAGCCCCAAATGTGATCATCACGAGTACTGGCAGTCTTACGGCCCAGACAGCGCAGACGATTACGGGCACCATCGATACTGCGGACGCGGGCTTGCCTGTGTCGATCTACGATGGCGCCACCTTGATCGCAGGGGCCACACCAGACTCCAATGGCAACTGGTCAGCCACGGTCACGCTATCGGGCAACGGTTTGCATTCCATCACCGCAAGCGCCATTAACGCATCGGGTCAGACGGGAACGAGCACGCCCCTGCTGTACATCTTGGTGCCGACGCTGAATTCTCCAGTGGTGTCCCTTGATATGGACCAGTTCCTGACCGCCGACACATTGCTGTCTATCACCACGGTGCCCTATTCCCTCACGATTACCGATACCGCAGCCAACGTTGGCGCATGCATCGATGAATTGCAGGCAAACGGGCATGTGACCTCGATCACGCTCACCGACCCAGCGGATCCGGTCACTGTGACGGCGACACAATATACAGCCGATGCGGCCGTAATCGGCGTGATCGGCGGCACGCACTCGGTGATCGAAACCGGCGTTACCGGCCAGCCCTATTCTTCGGTGCAGTACAATTTCTCCGGCGGGGTGCTTGCTGGCGCAGAATACTTCATGGCCAGTTTCAGCGGCGGCGAAACACTCACCGGCGGCTCCGGCCAGAATACAGCGATGTTTACCGGCAATGGCTCGAGCTATGCCGTATCGGGCAATGCCACAGCGGCCACGGTAACTAACGAAGGTACTGGCGCCGCAGCCACGCTGACCAACATTCAAACGCTTGAATTCGCGGGTGGCGGCGATACCATCCTTTTCTCCGGCACGGGCGATGCGGTCACCCTCTCGGCCACAGCCGGCACCGCCGATAGCGTTACGGGCTCGAACGGCTCCATCTATATGAACGGGGCGCAGAGTTCCGTCGCGGGCGGCGCGGACTGGATCGATTTCCTCGGCACGGGCGACACGGTCAGCCTTTCGGCCACGGCGGGCAGCTGGGATTATGTGACGGGGGCGGGCGGCACCATCAATTTGAACGGCGCCCAAACCTCGGTCGCGGGCGGCGGCGACACCGTCAATTTCCTCGGCAGTTCGGGCAACGCCGCCAGCCTTTACAACACGGCCGGCAATTGGGATTACATCAACGGCTCGGGCGGCACGGTCTATCTGACGAATGCGCAGACCTCGGTTGCGGGCGGCGGCGATACCATCAACTTCCTCGGCAGCTCCGGCAACGCCGCCAGCCTTTACAACACGGCCGGCAATTGGGATTACATCAACGGCTCCGGCGGCACGGTCTATCTGACGAATGCGCAGACCTCGGTTGCGGGCGGCGGCGATACCATCAATTTCCTCGGCAGCCTGGGCAACGCCGCCAGCCTTTACAACACGGCCGGCAATTGGGATTACATCAACGGCTCGGGCGGCACGGTCTATCTGACGAATGCCCAAACCTCGGTTGCGGGCGGCGGCGATACCGTCAATTTCCTCGGCAGTTCGGGCAACGCCGCCAGCCTTTACAACACGGCCGGCAATTGGGATTACATCAACGGCTCGGGCGGCACGGTCTATCTGACGAATGCGCAGACCTCGGTTGCGGGCGGCGGCGATACCGTCAATTTCCTCGGCAGTTCGGGCAACGCCGCCAGCCTTTACAACACGGCCGGCAATTGGGATTACATCAACGGCTCGGCCGGCACGGTCTATCTGACGAATGCCCAAACCTCGGTTGCGGGCGGCGGCGATACCATCGATTTCCTCGGCAGCTCCGGCAACGCCGCCAGCCTTTACAACACGGCCGGCAATTGGGATTACATCAACGGCTCGGGCGGCACGGTCTATCTGACGAATGCGCAGACCTCGGTTGCGGGCGGCGGCGATACCGTCAATTTCCTCGGCAGTTCCGGCAACGCCGCCAGCCTTTACAACACGGCCGGGACCGCGGATACGATCAACGGGTCCAACGGATCGATTTATCTGACCGGTGCGCAAGCCTCGGTGACCGGCAATAGCAACACGCTGAACTTCTTAGGCACGGGTAACACAGCTTCCGTGTCTGGCAGCACCGACGCGTTCGTGTTCCAGGCGGCCTTCGGCCAGGACGCGATCAACGGCTTTGCGTCCACCGATACGATGCAGCTCGCCGCATCGGACTTCGCCAATTGGTCCGCGCTTCTGGGGCATATGACCCAGTCCGGCTCGAACACGCTCATCACGCTCGATGCCGCCGATACCATCACGCTGACAGGGGTAGCGATGAGCAGCCTGCAGCAGTCGCAATTCAAGTTTGCCTAGAACGTTGCGGTGTCGTGGCGCCACAGGAAGCGCTTCGGCACCGCTCTTAAATGTCTCGTACAATCTCGCCGTAAGCCGTGACCGTTCTGCGTTCTGCGTCATTCCTAAGGACACTCCGAACAATAACTGAATCGCGATCCGCGACCGTTTGACTCAATTTGCTGGGATTCCTCGCGCCGGCGAACAGATGTATGCCGGCCCCATGATCGATGAAGACGCAATTCGCTACCGCTGGGAGACAGTTGGCAGCAAGCTCGACGAACGGGGGCGGCGCATGTTCGCTGCCGCCGAGGTACGAACCGCTGGCTGGGGCGGTCTGGCGATTGTCGCGGGAATCACTGGGCTCGCCCGTTCCACGATCAATCGCGGCGAGGACCACCTCGACGCGGAGCCGCTGGCGAAGGGGCGGACACGCCGTGCTGGCGGTGGACGCAAGGCGGTGAGCGAGAACGATCCTGAGCTGATTCCGGAACTGAAGCGGCTTGTCGCGCCCGCAACGCTGGGCGATCCCATGCGGCCGCTGATCTGGGTCTCGAAGAGCATGGACAAGCTGGCTGACACGCTGACGGCGATGGGCCATCCGATTAGCGCCGATACCGTGCACAAGGAGCTGGAAAAGCTCGGCTTTTCTCGCCAGTTCAATCGCAAAACGAATGAAGGCTCGCGGCATCCGGACCGGAATGCGCAGTTCGAACACATCAATAATAAGGTCATTGCGGCACAGACGGCCCGGCAACCGGTGATTTCGGTAGATACGAAGAAGAAGGAACTGGTTGGCAACTACAAAAATGGCGGTTCTGACTACCGGCCCAAGGGCGATCCCCAGCGTGTGAACGTACACGATTTCGCCGATAAGGAATTGGGCAAGGCTGTGCCTTATGGCGTCTACGACGTGGCTGCCAACACCGGGTTCGTCAGCGTCGGCATCACGAGCGACACGGCCGAGTTTGCCGTCGAGGCCATCCGCACCTGGCTCGGACGCATGGGGCGCCAACGGTATCCAAATGCGCGCGAACTAACGATTACGGCGGACTGTGGCGGTTCAAATGGTGCGCGTGTGCGGCTCTGGAAGGCCGAATTGCAGAAACTCGCCGATGAGACGGGGCTTGTGCTCCATGTCCTCCACTATCCACCCGGTACATCCAAGTGGAATAAGATCGAGCACCGCATGTTTTGCCATATCACCCAGAACTGGAGAGGCCGCCCGCTGACTGACCGTCTCGCCATCGTCGAATTGATCGGCGCCACCACGACAAAGACTGGGCTGAAGGTCGAGTGCGCCCTCGATACACGAACCTACGAAAAGGGCATCCACGTCAGCGATGCCGAGATGGAGATGTTGAATATCGCAGGCGATGATTTTCATCCTGAATGGAACTACACCATCAGGCCTAGGCCGGCCACGAATTCGTAGCAGTTATTGTTCGGAGTCTCCTAAGTACAACTTGCACCCGAACCTGACTCCTGTATAGATAGCCCTGAGGACTGCAATAAGACAGCTTCTCGACGAGAAGCTGTAGAATGTTAGCTTGCGTATTCTGCGGTTGTGCTGGGGTATACAACAACCGACGCTTGTGTTTTTCTTCGGGTGGCCAATTTCACCCGAAGAGCGGTAGCTTCAAGTTGCAAAGCTGATCGGGGTATGGCCAGGCTGTGGCTTTTTGCTGCGCTCCCTTCCTAATTCATTTGCGGATGCGGCGCACAAGCCTTCTGCAACCATTAAGATCACGGCGGCCTAAGACCACCTTCTCGGAGCGCATCGTCTTGCACAAGCGCACTGGAGTATCCCGATGAAACTGTTATTCGTAAACCGTTTCTTTTTCCCAGACCACTCAGCGACAAGTCAAATTCTTTCCGATCTTGCTTTTGAACTCGCCGGGCGCGGGTACCAGATCGAAGTCATAACATCCTTTCTATCTTACGATGGTTCCCGTAAATTGAAGCGCCGCGAAACCGTGCGTGGCGTTACCGTCATCAGGCTGCCAACAAGCGCCTTTGGCCGCGGAAAGCTTCTTGGCAGGGCCATCGATTATTTGACCTTCTACCTTGCCGCCTTCTTCTGCTTGATGCGGCGGGTCCAGCGTGGCGATATCGTCGTCGCCAAAACCGATCCTCCGCTGCTTTCGCTATTAACAGCACCCGTTTGCAGGCTGAAGGGGGCCTGGGCGGTCAACTGGCTCCAGGATCTTTTTCCTGAGGTGGCAGAAGCTCTCGACCTCGGGAAGGGCGTGGTGGAACATACGCCGTTCTCCCTCCTGCGCCATTTGCGCAACGCAACCCTTAGGGGGGCGGGCATCAATATCGTGATTGGGAAGCGGATGGGCCGCAAAGCTTTCAGCGATCGGCGTGCCGCCTTCCAAAATCCAGATTATAAGCAATTGGGCAAACGGCAGCTTGGTCTGCCCGATCGCCCGCAAGGACAACGCCCTTGCAAAGGAATGGTGCCTTGAAGACCAATTCATTATCGGTTATTCGGGTAATCTCGGGCGGGCGCACGATATCGACACTTTCCTTGCCGCGATTTCCGCACTGGAACGGCCAGTTTCGCCGGGGGGGAGTGCCAATCGCGATTTGAAGCGTCAAGTTCGCTGGCTTTTCATTGGCGGGGGGGCGCAGATGGAAGCGCTCAAACGCGAGGTTGAAAATCGCAATTTGACGAGCGTCCTGTTCAAGCCCTACCAACCCCAGGAGCTTTTGTCCGAGAGCCTGTCGCTGCCTGACGTTCATCTCATTTCCCTGCGCCCCGAGCTTGAGGGACTGATCGTCCCCAGTAAATATTACGGCATTGCCGCGGCTGGCCGGCCTGCGATTTTTGTAGGAGACCCTGAAGGCGAAATAGCAAAGACGATCACGCAAAGTGAGACGGGCTTTGTGGTGCGCGAGGGGGATGGAGCTAGCCTGGCCGGGGCGATTCTTACTTTGGCTAGCGAGCCTGGGCTTGCGAGCGTTCAAGGCGAGAGAGCCCGCGCCTTGTTCGAAGCCCAGTTCGATTTTCCGGTCGCCCTCGAAGCATGGGAAAAGGTCATCAGGGAAGTGCACTGTGCCAGCTCTTATTCCGTACCCCCCTTAGGGCAGCCGGAAATGCCGGACCGCGCCAGCGCGTAGCGGTTAGGCGCGAATGCTTGTGTCAACATCGGCAGCCCATCCAAATTAGGACCGTCTGGCCCACATCACAAAAGATTCATTCGTTTGTTTCCCGGCGGAAACTTCAGGAATGATGTCAAACATCGGCCATCGGCATGCATAAGATGCCATATTTCGCACGCCGCTAAACTGATGGGATTGGAATTCGATGTTCGATCTTCATAGTCATCTGCTTCCGGGAATCGACGACGGGGCCCCCGATTTGGAGACATCCTTGGCGATGGCTCGCGCTTATGTGGATCAAGGGGTCGAGTGTGTCGCCTGCACACCGCACATTCTGCCGGGCCTTTACCACAACACCGGGCCCCAAATCCGGCGGGCGGTCAAGGAGTTGCAAACGAGGCTTGACGACGCGGCTATTCCGCTCAGGCTTACGACTGGCGCCGACAATCACATCGTTCCGGGCTTTGTTGCAGGGCTCAAGAGCGGGCATCTCCTTACGCTTGCCGATTCGGCCTACGTTTTGGTGGAACCGCCCCACCATGTCGCCCCTGCCCGCATTGAGGATCTATTTTTCGATATCCTTTTGGCGGGCTGCGTTCCCGTGCTGACCCATCCTGAACGGCTTTCCTGGATCGAAAACAAGTACGAAGTCATGGAGAGGCTTGCGGCGCGCGGCGTCTGGATGCAAGTCACCTCCGGTTCCCTCTCGGGCAGTTTCGGCAGGAGGCCCCGTTATTGGGCGGAGCGCATGCTCGCTGAAGGTCTCGTGCACATCCTCGCAACCGACGCCCACAATATGGGGCCGCGTCCGCCAGACCTTGCCGCAGGGCGAATGCAGGCCGAAAGGCTCGCCGGAGCGGCGGAAGCCCAGCATTTGACCGTAACGCGGCCGCAGGCTGTTCTGCTCAACAAACAGCCTAATACGGTGCCTTTCCCGCTTGCCAAAGGAGCGAACGAAGATTTACCCGGCGTCGGGGCCTCCAACCGTAGCAGTCCCAGCGGCCTCTTTCAGCGCCTGCGGCGGCTCTTCAGCTAAGCAGAGTTCGCAAAAGTGGCCTTCCCGGTTTTGCGAAAAAACACGGAGCGAACGTTTATCGTGAGCGACGAGCGCTCACTCTGCGAAAACAAACGAATCTAAGCGGGCATTCGTTGGATAACCAACGAAAGTCTGCTTAGTCTCCCGGCGGTGCAGCAAGCTTCGCGCTAATATAGCGCGACAATCTGGGTGAGAACGGCGCGTCAATCAGGATGAGACGAGGCAGCCGAGCGGCATGATGATTGTCGCTGGGCGCGATCTTGGCAAGCGCTTTGATTGACGGGGAGCGTCAATCAGCCATCATCTGTTTCGGTTTTCTTGATTGTCGCGTGGGCGGCTGGCCGTCCGCGTCCACGCTTTCGCTCGAGGGCTTCGCGGCGCCGGTAGCTTTCGACATTCATTTCCAGGATCGTGGCGTGATGCACGAGCCGGTCGATGGCGGCGAGCGTCATGGCCTGATCGGGGAAGATTTTGCCCCACTCGCCGAACGGCTGGTTGGCCGTTATCAGCATGGATCGCCGCTCATATCGCGCGGCGATCAGCTCGAACAGCACGCTTGTCTCGGCCTGATCCTTGGTGACGTAGGCGATGTCGTCGAGGATAAGCAGATCGTAGCGGTCGAGTTTGGCGATGGCGCTTTCCAGCGCCAGTTCGCGCCGCGCGACCTGAAGCCGTTGGACAAGATCGGTGGTGCGGGCGAACAGCACCCGCCAGCCATTTTCGACGAGAGCAAGACCGAGCGCCGCCGAGAGATGGCTTTTGCCTACGCCGGGCGGTCCGAACAACAGGATGTTGGCGCCCTTGCCGAGCCAGGCGTCCCCCGACGCGAGCGCCGTCACCTGAGCCTTTGAGACCATCGGCACGGATTCGAAGTCGAACGCCGCAAGGGTTTTTCCCGCGGGCAGCCGTGCCTCGGCCATGTGGCGTTCAATGCGCCGGCGGCCGCGATCCGCGAGTTCATGCTCGGCGAGTGCGGCAAGGAAGCGCGCAGCCGGCCAGCCCTCCTTGTCGGATTGGGCGGCGAGCTTGGCCCACATAAGCTTGATGCCCGGCAGGCGCAGCTCGGTCAGCAGCAGTTCGAGCCGGGCGGCATCTATCGTGTTTGAGGTTGTCATGCCGCTGCCTCCAGGCTGAAGGCTGGCCCGGCGGCGCGAACCGGAGCAAGTTCGTCGTAAGCGTGGAGCGGCGCGAGGGTCACCGTGACCGCCGGCGCCGATGCCGGGGATGGACCGAAGCGTTCACGCAATATCGCGAGGTCCAGCGCTTGGCCGGAATGAAGCGCGGCCTCGATGACCTGCGCCAGTTCCGCCTCGCAGCCGCGATCGTGCGCCAGCGCAAGCAGTTCGACCGTCACCTTACACGCGCGCTTCTCGCCGTCGCTGGCGCGCAATGCCTCGAAGGCTTTTCGATACGCGTCGCGCGGGAACAGCTGGTCCCGGTAGACGAGGTTGTTGAGCGCCATCGGCTTTTTCCGCAGCGCATGGATCACGTGGCGGTAATCGACGACGTGACCGCCTTTGTTGCCGGAGACCGGCCGCCCGCGTCTGAGCGTCATCATCGGCGTTGAGCCGAGAAAGCACTCGAGCCGGTCGTCATAGACCCGCACGCGCAGGCGATGACCGATCAGCCGCGACGGCGCGGTGTAGAAGACCCGGCGCAGAATGAAGCCGCCGCTCGACGTGACCGTGACGATCTTCTCCTCGTAATCGGCGGTGCGCCGCTTCGGCAGCGGTGCGAGACCCGGCCGCTCCACTTCGATCCGCTTGCGGTTATGGGCGTTGCGCCGCCCAACGATCTCATCGATGAAACGGCGATAGGCATCGAGATCGTCGAAGTCAGGCGAACCGCGCAGCAGCAACGCGTCCTCCAGCGCCCTCTTCAAATGACCATGGGGGCTCTCGATGGAGCCGTTCTCATGCGCCACGCCGGGATTGTTGCGCGTTGGCGTTATCCCGTAATGCCGCATGAGGTCCTCGTAGCGCTTGGTCAGGTCCTCCTGGGCTGCCTTGTCCAAATTACGGTACGCCGCCGATAGGCTGTCGCTGCGATGCTGCAGCGGCACTCCGCCCAGCGCCCAAAGCGCGTTTTGCAAGCCCTCGGCCAGCGCCACGAAGCTCTCGCCGCCAAGAACCACGTGGGCATGCTCGAAGCCCGAAAACGCCAGGCGGAAGTGATAGAGCCGATGATCGAGTAGGATACCAGAGATCGTGATGCCAAGTTCTCTGGTGTCCGTGAAGTCGGATAGACCGAGACGGCCGGGTTCGTGCTCCTGGCGGAAGATAATATCCTGCTCTGGCCCAGCGACGGCGCGCCAAGTTCGCATGCGCCGTTCCAGCGTGCGCCGGACATTGGGATTCAAGCCCGGATGGCGCCGCCGGATCTCGTCGAATACCGCAATCGCCCGGATGCCCGGCGTTGCTTTCAAGATCGGCAGGACCTCGCCGTCCCAAATCTCCGCGAGCGGATCGGGCCGGCGGCGCCCGCGCGGTATCTTCTTCTGGGATGGCAAGCGCGGATCGTTCTCGATCCGGTAGCCGCTCGCTGTGCTGAAACCGGCTTTGGCGGCAGCAATGCCTGCGCCGTGGCTTTGTCGATAACTCATATACAGCCTCATCTGGTGGTCGGTGATGTGGAGGCCGGGCAAGCGCTGATCCCTCGGAGATTGAGACGAATCAGCAGCTTGACGCCGTCCTGCTCGACCGCCAGACGGGTTCGAAAAAAGGCGCCGCTGGGGATGTGCCTCCGGTCGGGCTACGCCCTCCCTGCGTCACACCACCAGCGGCATTCTCATCCTGATTGACGCTGCGTTCTCATGTTGATTGTCGCGCGGCACGCTAAGCTCTTAAAAAGTCCGCGCAACCCGTTCAGGCTGGTATATACATGCTGAATCCCGTTTAAGGTCAGCGGCAATCACTAAACGGAAAGAATGCAAGAGCCAGCCAAGTGGGGGGAGATGAGCCAGCGCAGTCCCGAGGCACTCCACGCAGCTTTAGCCATTTTGAACCGGCCGCAATTTTTGCGGCGCGCCCGGCGCTCATCCCTGCCAAGGGGTATAACCTTGCTCTTGGAGGTTGCAGCGGGCGATCGCGATGCCATCCGCGAAGCGCAGGCAGTCACCGGCGGCTCCGAGGCTCTCCTAACGGAGGCCGCAGGTTTTTTCACGGAGCAGGTGCTCCTCAACCGAAGTTCCGACAGCTACCGCATTCTGGGAGCCGACAGCAGTGCTTCCCCGTCGCAGCTGCGCCGGCACTTGGCTCTTATACTCAGATGGCTCCATCCCGACCTGGTTCCAGGCAATGGCGGCGCCCGGCATTTTGACAAGACTGCGCTTGCCGGCCTGGTCACCGGCGCTTGGGAAACCATCAAGACCGAAGACCGCAGAGCCGCTTATGACGCCTCGCTAAGAATTGATGCTGGGAATAGGCAACGCGAGACTTTTCGAGATGGGCGGAAGCATTCCCCTGCACTTCCTTCTAGGCGGCCCTTGAGACGTAACCCCGGCCAGCTTGTCCTTTATAAGATGGAGCGTGACTTCTTTTGGGGCCGGATTCTGCGGTACTTTGGAGGCATTAAGTAAGCGGCGGCAGCACAATAGACCGTGCGTGGCGTTTCAGCCGTGGCCAAGCCCTAAAATCAATACTTCCCATCGTCGTCTTCAAGCACCCGCCTCTTCAAGGCGAGGTTTAAACCCCATGCTCCGAAGAGAAAAAGCAGCACAACTAGCCCGGCGATGCCGCCCAATATAAAGCTAGCCCAAATCAGCGTTGTCATCATGTGCCCCTTTGGGTTGGCGTCTTTGCCATTAAACCGGGATTCCCTGATCGCTAATGACTATTATCCTTTCTCTTCAATCGCTTGCGATTTAAACCAGGAGCGGGCTGCTGTCTACAAGAGGATTGTGGCGGCCAAGCCGGCAGGCTTGCTGTTTGGCATTTGGCCGCGACGCGGCCTCTAGGCTCAGTTCGCCTCTGATGAACGCCTGGCCGTCGACGAGCTTGGAGACGAGCAGCGTTACGAGCGGCTCACCGGAGCGCTGCCCGGCCATATCCCGGAGATGAACGGCGCCAGCTGCTAGCTAAAGCAGTCCCAAAGCCGCAGCCGGAGAAACTCCAGCGCCATTCCCGCAGGCGAGACCATCGATTCCAAGACCGGCGAAGTGTCGCCCTGAAAGTTCAAGGATAACTGCCTAAAAAAAAGCCTCCTTCGCGAAGGGGGCTTTTTTGGGGCCGCCAGCACGGCAACCGGCCAATTGTTACTCCGCCAAGTTCGACAGAAACTGCTCGGCCGTCCCGCATTCGAAGGATTTAGGGCGCGCTTTTTTGAAAGGGCTGTCTCTCAGCGAGTTGGCTCGCCGCCAGTCTCGCCAAGCTCCTTGAGCAGCGCGGCCGCGGACGTGGCCTGATCTCCATTCGTTCGGTTGGCGGCATGGGCGTTGCGGCCAGGAGAGCGGGCACTCCATTGAGTTGCTCGCGCCGCCCGGGCTTTCGATTTTGTCAGCCCCCTGAGAGAAAATGCCGCACTTTCCTAACGCGCGGCATTCGCAACTACGCCATAACTTACTGGCACGCCTGCCGAATTACCCAAGCCAAGGCAGGTGAGCATGAGCGAGCGTAAGCCTAAATACGATTTGCCCTCCCTTGAAGAAGTCCGGAAATGGCGCCGCCTGTTCTATGAGTGCCGGAATGCCTGCGTCCAGTACATCCAGAGCGCGGAAGGCTTCAATCACATTCTCCGCATAGCGGAGGCGCAGCGGCACTATGAAAAGCTTGGGCTGCTGTGACATCCCCTAAACAGACTTTCGTTGGTTACCCAACGAATGCCCGCTTAGATTCGTTTGTTTTCGCAGAGTGAGCGCTTGTCGCTCACGATAAACGTTCGCTCCGTGTTTTTTCGCAAAACCGGGAAGGCCACTTTTGCGAACTCTGCTTAGCGGGCCGCGGCAGCGCGAAATCCGGGATTGCCGCTGAACTCGCCCCGGATGTGCACGCACCGGCTGGGTAAGAAGGGGGCAGACGTTGGCGGCGCCGGAATGCCCGCGTGGTGCGGATGCTCAGCCTCCGTGTAACATTAGCTACAGATCCCCGGGCAACGGCGGCGATATCCTGGCGCGGCAAAGTTCGCTTCACTGACAAAGGGAAAATCCATGACCATTGACCGTATCGTCTTCGCCGTGGCCGGTAGCCTCGTCGTCGCCAGCGTGGCGCTGGCCCACTACGCCGACGGACGCTGGGTGTGGCTGGCTGGTTTCGTCGGCGCCATGATGCTGCAGGGCGCCTTCACCGGCTTCTGTCCCCTGCCCTTCATCCTTAAAAAGCTGGGGGTCCGGCCGGGCTGCTGCTTCCAATAACCGCTTGCCCGTGCCGTTGCCGGCGGCGGTGCGGGCGGTTTGAGCAAGGCCGCCCAATCAGCTCACTTTTCCCGCTGCGCCATTAAATTTAGGAACTTGTCCAGCAAACGCCTCTGCCCGGCGTTACCGGCCGCATGTTTTTCAAATTCCGCCGCCGCGAAATGTCCGGCGTGCCGGGCATTTTCGAGACGGTCGCGCTTGCCGCACAACAGCAGCACCGGAGGAGGCAAATCCAGCCTCTCCAGCGCCGTTCGCTATGCAGCAACAAGCGGGTGCCGGAAGCGCCCGCTCCCGGTTCTATTTCCGCGCGCCCTTTGCGGCAGCCGCGCCCCGTTTGGCTTTCGCCGGTTTGGCCTCAGGCTGGGCCGAGCCGTTCATGCCCGCTTGGGCCTCACCCTGGGCGCGCCGTCCCAATCCCATGCTCTTGGCCAGATTCGAACGCGCCGTGGCATAGGCTGGAGCCACCATCGGATAATCCCGCGCCAATCCCCATTTCTCCCGGTATTCTTCGGGGGACATGTCGTAGTGCGTCCGCAGGTGCCTCTTGAGGGATTTGAACTTTTTCCCGTCTTCAAGGCAAATGATGTATTCCGGCGTCACGGATTTCTTGACCGGCACCGCGGGTTTCACTTCCACTTTCGGCGGTTCGCCGCCTTGCGTGGAAGCTTTGCTCAACGCTGCATAGACGGAACCGATGAAATCGGGGAGTTTTTCGCCGCTAATTACGTTGTGAGCCACATAGGCCGATACGATGTCGGCCGTCCATGAGGTTAGATTGAGTTCACTTCCGTCCATAATCCTGTTCCATACTTCTGCCGGGGGCGCCAGGCCAAATACAGGAAATGCGCCAGCCCCCGCCGATACCGTTTAGCTGCTATATCTGCAAGTTCGTAACTTATGATTCAGGCGTTGGGAAAGAGCAAGAAATCTTTTTCCACGATATTTCACGTAGTAAATAGTTCCCGGCGCGTCCACCTAGAACTCCAAAGATCAAGGGCGCCGCGCCCGGCCTGGTATTCAACAAGGTCCCGATGCGGCTTGAAGCCCGCGCGGGCGTCGATCGAGCGCATGGCGGCATTCATTTCGCCGTTGCCCGCGCCCATCGACTCGGCCTCCGAATGGCTCTCGCGAACCTGCCGGAGCATGGCCGCCTTCATCGCCCTGGCAAGGCCGAGAACGCCTTTGCAACGCCTGGCCTGACGGAACTGCAACAAAACTCATGTGCTTGAAGCCGGCAACACCCATCCAGCTTGCAGTGCAGACGCCATCAATTTGCAGCGGTTGGCATGGTACTTCCTGCTTTAGGCGCAGAGGGCCGCGTGTTCGAATCACGCCGCCCCGACCATTAGTCTAGAATCTGGGAACTCCGCTGGCCGTTTACTTCTGCACGAGCACGTAATTATCCGCGTCGCGGCCGCGGAAATATTGCGGCTCCTGGTCGTGGTTGAGCGGCCGGGCCAGCTCGCGCACGCGCGACACAAGGAAATCGCGCAGGTTCAGCGTGGTGATCTGGCCACTATGCGTTATGTCCGCTTTGCCGGCGACTCCCTCGATGGTGGCGAAGGTGAACACGCCATGGCCGCCGCCAAGGTCGTCGCGCTCCGCCGCAAGCTGGTCCCAGCGCGCCGCCGAATAGACGATGACGTTCGCCTGATAGGCGTCGGTGCCCAGGCGCCGGTTGATAGCGCTGCCGGAATGGCAGGTATCGAGAAACAGGATGCGCCGCCCCTTGGCGCTCTCGATGGCCTCCTGCAAGGCATACCAGGGCACGATGGTGGAAGGCTTAAGCGTGCCGCCGGACGAAGCGGCGGTATCGGTGGCGAGGAACCGGTAATTCGGGCCGTCACTGATGCCATGCCCGGCTAGGAACACCATGATGGTATCGTTCTCTTGTGCCTCGTGCAGCAGGGTCAGGGCGTCGAGGATGTTGGCTGCGGTGGGCGTATCGGCAGGGCTCGCGCCATTAACCAGCACGCGCGCGACAACCCGCTCGTGCAACGGACCGGCTGCCCGCTGCATGGCCTCGGTGAAAGCCTTCGCGTCGGCGCCGGAATAGCGCAGATCGCGGTCTGGAAAATTCCGGTATTTGTCGACGCCGATGGCGAGGATGTAAAGCGTGCCGCGCTTGTCAAGGCTGCCCGCACCAGCGTGGCCCACGGTCACCGCGGCCGTGGACTCGCCGGTCTGGTTGACGGCGATGACACGGATGGTGTTCTGGCCGGTGCCAAGGGGCACGGGGAAAGAGAGGCTGCCGGGCGCGAAGCCTGCGCCAAGGGTGGGCATGTGCTCAGCGATCTGGCGGCCGTTGACCTGGATGCGGACCAGCTTGACCGGGTCGGGCGTGGCTTCGAGGGCGACGAGTACATCCACCTTGCCGCCGGTGAGCGCCGCATTGGCTGCGGGCGAGACGATGTGGAAGCGCGGTGCGGGCCTATTGGCAAGATCGGGAGGCTGGAAATGAGTGCCAGCCCCTTCCTTCGCAGCAGCCTCGGCGGAGGCAAGCTGGATGGCACGCGCCAGGATGTCGGGGCGGTGCATGCTATTGCGAAGCTGCGCCGCAGCGACATATTCGGCTGCGCTCGCGGGACCGCGGTTGATCTGCCACCCGATGAGGCTAGCACCCGCGGCAGAGGAGGCGTAATAGCCTTGCGGCGTCCAAATAACCCATTCGCCGTCCTCGCCGCGGAAGATCGTGACCAATGGCTCGCGGGTCTTGAGGTTCCACAGGCGTACGGTTTGATCGTTCGCGCCCGACACGAGATAGCGCCCATCGGGCGAGAACGCCACTGCCCAGACCTCGCCCTCGTGGCCTACGAAATTGCCGAGCTTCTTGCCGTCGAGGCCATAGGCTGAAAGATAGCCGCTACCGCCCGAGACGATCTGTTTGCCATCCGGGGTAAAGCCATAGGAACTGTGCCCAAAACCGTCGCTTGAGCTACGCTCGATCGAGATACCGGTGGGCTGGCCGTTATTCATGAGATCGAGGATCGCGTTATAACGGTCATAGACGCCACCCCTGCGGTGCCGCAAAGACAAAGTACCAAAGCTGGCACTAGCCCGGACCCAGCGTTCCGCGCTTCTAAGCGGTTGCGGCTCGCCCAAGACCGCGGCATCTCCGCCGGGAAGGCGCAGGGCCATTTGCAGCGGCCCCCGGTCGTTTATGGGCGTGGCTCCAGGGGGATTTGCGCGTGTATTCCCCCAAGCGATGCCGCGGCCATCGGCGGCAAAGCCCACGGCCCAGCCTGGATGACCCTTGCCCTTCAGCACCGCTTTGGTCTCGCCCGTCTTCGGGTCCCAAATGTGAATTTCCTGATTATCGCCGCCGCCGGTTGCCACGAGGCTGCCATCGGAGGAGAAGGCGCCGGGAACCACGGCGCCGCCGTGCTTTTTGTAGGCGGCGAGTTCCACGCCGGACACAGTGCTGTAAACATGCTGGGTAAGGTTGCAGGTGGAAAGCAGCATGCTTCCATCCCGCGAAAAGCGCAGCGAGCCGGTGGTGGCGCCTTGATAGGCCAGCACCTTCCCAGGCGCGCCCGTCTTCCCATCCCAATACCGGATTTCGCCGCTCCAGTCGCAGCTGGCGATACTGCCATCGCTGGGCGACACGGCAAGCGAGCGTACCTTGTCGCCATGCCCCGTCATTTCTTTGATGAGCGCGCCATCGGCCACCTTCCAAAGCCTGAGCGTCTTGTCGACGCTTCCGGTCACCGCGCGCTGCCCATCGGGCGTAAAGCCCACGGCATAGATAGGGCCGCGATGACCTTCGAGCCGGTGCAGGAGCGTTTGCGTCTCGATATCCCAGACGATGGCGCTCTTATCGGCGCTGCCCGAGATCAGCTTCTTGCCGTCAGGTGAGAAGGCCAGGCCGCTGACCGCATCGCGGTGGCCCTTCAACACCGCCTTGAGCTGGCCGCTGGCGAAGTCATAAAGGCGGATATCGCCGGCCATATTGTTGTTCGCGCCAAGGTTCGGCCCGGTGAATCCCGCCACCACGAGCCAGCGATCGTCGGGCGACAGGGCTATGGCGTAAATCTTGCCTTCGTCTGCCGGCCCCGACTGCCCGCGGATCGTGCGTACCGTCTTGCCGGCCCGCCAGTCCCAGACGCGGATGACCTTGTCGTCGCCGGCCGAGACAACGTACTTGCCATCTAGCGTAAAGGCCACAGCCTTGATGACCGCCATATGCCCGCCGGTGTCGAGGCGCAGGATCGGAACGCCGCCCGGTTCCGCCCGGGTTTGCTCCGCCGGCCGGGCGCCAACCGCCAGGGTGAGTAGCTTTTCGGCGCCGCCTCGCAAAAGGCGAAGCTTCACTTCTTTGCCCGGAGCCTTGCTGCTTACCGCCGCGGCAAAGGCCGCCGTGTTTGCGGCGTCCTCGCCATCCAGCGAGAGCAAAACGTCTCCCGGCAAGACCCCGGCTTTCTCCGCTGGTCCGCCGGGGTCGAGCTTGACGGCTTTGGTGCCCCGGGGGTTTTCCCAGCCGAGCGCATGCGCCTCCTCCTTGCTCACATCTTGGAGCTGAACGCCAAGCCAGCCCTTAGCCTGTTCCGGCGTCCGCATTTGCTCCACCGGCCGGGTGCCGGCTGCGATGACGAACAGCTTTTCGGTGCCGCCTCGCGAAAGACGCAGTTTGACGGGGGTACCGGGAACCTTGCTTCTTATCGCGGCAGCCAAGCCCGCCCGGTCTGCGATTTCCTGGCCGTCCAGTGAGAGCAGAACGTCCCCCGGCATGACCCCGGCCTTTTCCGCCGGTCCACCGGGGATGATCTTGGCAACTTTAGCACCTCGCGGGCTTTCCCAGCCGAACGCCTGCGCCTCTTCCTTGGTCACATCCTGGAGCTGAACGCCAACCCAGCCCTTGGCCAGTTCCTGCGCTCCCGCCGCGCCGCAAAGGCAGAAACAAGCCAGGAAGACGGCAACCGCCCGCATCGCAATTCCCTGCGAGCAGCCAAACCCCGCCCCGGGAACCAGCAGCGCGGCAAAGCGCATCTTCATCGGCCGCTCCGGGATTACGGTTTCACGCTCAGCTGCCTGGCGTCTGACCAACGTTGATGACCTGTACCCGGCGGTTGACGCCGTCCTCAGGATGCGAAGGATCGAGAAGCTGCGATTTGCCGTACCCCGCCGCCGAGAGCCGCTCCGGCGCGATGCCAAAGCGCTCGATGATATACTTGCGCACGGCTTCGGCGCGCCGCTCGGATAGCCCCTGATTGTATTCGGCCGTTCCCTTGGCATCGGTGTGACCGGCGATCTTAAAGGAAAAGGCAGCCAGCCGCGGGTTCTTCAGCGCCTTGCCGAGTTGGTCGAGTGTGATGCGGGCATCCTGCAGCAACTCTGCTAAGTCGTAGGCGAAGTTCACATAGAGGTTTACCGACGGCGGGCCGGCTTCTTTCTGGCCCAGCACGCCGACGCCGCGGAAGTCGCGCAACCGGCCTTTGGCGCATTTGGGATCGAGTTTACAGGCGATGGTGCTGGCATCCATGGCATTCTCTGCCCGCACGGGCGCTGGAAGCACCAAGGTGGCAAGGACGATGGCGGGTACAGCGGCGTGCATGACGCGCGAGATACCGGAACGGTTGAGCATCATGGATTTACCTCCTTCGTCGTCAGGCTTATGATCGTGGCGGACAGCTCCCGGTCTGGCTGCGCGGGATCGGCTTTGTAAATCAGCGCCTTGCGCAAAGCGCTTAGATACTCACGGTCGTTTTGGGTATCAGAGAGCGGCTCGTCGAACAGGGGGCTGCGTGAAGCGACCGCCACCACCATTTCGCGGCCGAACGGGGCTTGGATGACGAATTTCTGGCGGCCGTCCTGGCCGTCGCCGAATGTCAGGTGCTGGTTTGGCGTGACGGGCCCGGGGACTAGCCCTTGCGGCTGCACCAGATGCACAACCGAGCCGTCGGCCTGGATGTAAGTGACGTAGAGATAGACGATCTGGCCCGGGGAAGTGACGTCAACCGTGAGCGTGTCGCCAGCCGGGAACTCGGTCTTGCCGTTCAGGCCGATGACCGGCGCGCCGGGCTGCACCAGGGCCTTGCGCAGCGTGAGCCTCGCCTCGCATTGCGGCCAGGGTGCCACCGTCACATCGCCGATGCGCACATTGCCAAGAGCGGACGCTTTGCGCTGGAGATCGGCTAGGTCGGCGTCCGAGCCCACGAAGCCGGTTATGACCGTCATGCCGCCGTCCTGCCCGGCGCTGAGGCTGGCGCAGGCGTAAGCGTCGAGGTCCAGTCCGGCAGGCCTAGGTTCGGGTTTTGGCTCTGGCTTGGGTTCGGGCTTTGGCTCTGGACCGGGTTCTGGTTTGGGCTCCGGGTGGGGTTCTAGCTTACGCCTGCTGCGTACCGGCTTTAGTACAAACGCTTCCCTTACATGCGTTTTAAACAGCCGGTAACTGACCCACCCATAGCCATGATCGCCCCAGCCGCGCCCCCAGGAGTTGATGAGCCGGAACGCCTGCCGCGCATCGTCGTAACCGATGACGGCCAATGCGTGCCCTTGAAATCCTTTTGGATCAGCGCTGGTGTCCGAAAACACCCCGTCGCCGCGATGCCGATGGAACGCTTTCGATACGTTATAACTGATGACGACGGGATCGCCTTGCGCCAGCTTACCTCGCAAATCGTCAAGACGTTTGTAGTCAAGTCTCTCGAAGCCTGCGACCCTGAAATCGGTGGCTGCGGCTCTTTTTTCCTTCGATGCCGGCGTCTGGCAAGGCTCGGTACGGCTGTAGCCGTAATCGGCCAGCGATAATGCGCCATGCGAAAGCACCTCAACATTACCCTGAAATGTAGACCCCTGAGGGCAGTTCGGTCCGGGATGCTTCGCCCGCGCCAAATGGTAGATGTATCCTGGGCTGGGAATATTCTCGTCGCGGTCCGGCGGCCTGCCCTCCTGCACACCGGTATAATAAGCGCGCGCAGCATAGCCGACAGCCCAAGATTCACAGGAGCCAACCCCGCCTTGGTCGCCGGGCAGGGGCAACTTCGCACTCAGATCGACGGATACTGGGAGGAAGTCGCGGTAGCCTCTGAATAGCGGTATGCCAACAAGCAGCGCCGGATCGGTCAAAATCGCGCCCATTGCATAGGTCTTGCTAGGAGGATCGGGGACATCCGGCTCCTCTCCTGCCGCCGCCCCGGACTGCGCAAAACCATATGGCGCCGGCAAAGCAAACGTCAGCGCGCATAACAGCGCGATAGGACACCAGCGCATGTTGCTATTGATCCGCATTGCGTTATCCGCCGTTATTCGCCCAGATGCATTGGCCTTGCCGCCGTGATGGCTCTGGTGAGCACGTTGTTACGCTTATGATTTATAATCGCAAATACGGTATTGGTCCTTTAAGCGCCCGGCGCACTTAAGTTCTCAATTCGAACAATACGTATTAAAGTGTTACACAGCGTTACGCTAATTATTTTAATGCTTCCCGCAATCGCAGGGTTCCTCAGTTTTCCTATGCGCCGGGAGTTTCGTAAACGTTTCCACCGCGCCTGCTTTTAGGTCTTTAAGCGGGCTATATCGAAATCGGTTGCGATCTGGCGTTCAGGGCAAAATTTCGGAAATGTCTTGGTTGGAAACAAGCTGGCGAGTGTTCGCCGGTGCGTTGAGAAGTAATGAATTCAGCCTGCAGATAATACAGGGTACGACTCCTCGCCAAGCTCGCGGGCTCTTTGGCGCGCCGTAGTGGATAAAAGTGCGAACACCTATGTCATTGAAGCTCCACTATAATTCCATGAGTATCGCTGCCAGGTCATCTGTTTGTAGAGGCCGTAACGGGTTGGTGGCTTCTCCTCATCTATTCTCGCGCGCTCGCCGGAGTTTGCAAGCTTCCCGTCGAGAAGGTAACGAGGGGAGACCTGCGCGCTTCTTTGATTGCCTGCCATGCTCACGACCGCTCATAGATCCCAAAGGGCTAATTGGAGGAGAGTTCGCTGGCACGGGGAGAGATGACCCAAAGGAGACCTGCCGGGGGCGGTTTCAACACCACTGCCAAGCGAGGGCATTCGCCCTCGCGGCCGGTTGCTTACTGCTTCGCCAATGCGTCCAGCGCGGAGCCCAAGCCGTTAAACGACAGCGGGATCTGTACCGTGCGCCCGATGGCGTCCACGAATTCGATCTTGCCAGGCTCGGCGCGCGAGCGGAAGGCTTTCAATTGGTCCTCGGCCGGCGCGCCATCGGCGACGCAGCCCAGCGGCAGGCAGCGCTTCCAGCTAAGCTCCAGCGGCTTGGGCGACTTTTCCTCGTCGTACACCTTCACGACGCTGGGGAAGGTCACGTTGCTCGGCAGCAGCACCGTGAAGCGCAGCGGATCGCCCTTGGCCGCGCGGCCGATGCCGATCTGGGCGATGGGACCTTGCTGCGTGATCTGGATGGTCTGTGCGACCTCGCAGGTCATCGCCGAAGCGCCCGTGGGCCGCAGGCAGCGCATGACCCAGTCGCCGTAGGAAGCGGAAGTGCTGTTGGGGTCGGTGTTCGCAGCGGCCGCGGGTTTGGCCGGTTCCGCGAAGGCGGCGGCGGGGACGAAGCTCAGGAACAAAGTAGCGGCCAGGGAAAGCCGGCGGGACAAACGGAACATCTGCAGTATCCTTGAAAAGCTGCGTGACGCGGGGGCGGGAAGCCCTGAAAGCACTGGAGGGTGGATTAGCCCGCCCCGGCCGCGCGAGGACGGCCAGGGCGGGCTTGCTTCGAGGTTAGAAGTTAAGCTTGATGCCGGCGCCAACCGAACCCGAGTTGTAACGATCGGCGAAGCTGTAATCGCCTTTCACGAAACCGGACCAGCCCGTGCCGGGAGCTTGAAAGTTCAGGTTTAGGCCAACCTGCCCATATCCCTGGAGCTGCTTGTCGTTGAGCGTCAAGGGCACCGCGCCGCCATTGAAGGTGACGGAGGAGTTTCCGGCGAGGTTATCCCAGTAGCTCGCGCTCGCGGAACCCATCACGCGGATTTGGGAGTTGTCGACGATGGTCGTGCCGGCGCGCAGTCCAACCCGGCCGCGGAGGTTATCGCTGCCGTTGAAGCTGACCTGATTGCCAGCCAGCGCCAGACTGCTCAGGGTGGAAGTAACGTAAGCGAGGCCAACCACCGGTTCGACGAACGACCCATTGATCTTGTAGCGGTAGCCGAGGTCCGCGATGGCGCCGACGCTGTTGGCGTCGCCGCCAACCCTCGACGCGCCGATGGCCGGAGCGTTGTAGGTCATGCGCAAGAAGTCGGCCTTGAACTGGGCGTCGGCGAACAGATTGCCCAGGAAGTACGTGCCGCCGATCCCGATGGACCCGCCCTCGTAATTCACGCTGGTGGCGGTATCCTTGAAGGTTTGGCTGGAGTTGATGTGGCCGCCGCTAATGCCCCACATCAGCTTGTCGCCTTCGGAGAGGACGCCGGTTGTGCCGGTGTCCGCGCCGGAGAACACGCTAGTGGTGCGCAGGTTGTAGCTCATCTGCTCCGCATAGCTGTTGTTTAGGATGCGATAAGTCTGCTGCTCGCTCCGGTCCGTCCACGAACCCTGGGCTGCGGCCCAGATGGCCGGAGAAGCCCGCTCGCCAGGCTCGTCCTTCAAGGAGACGTAGGCGGCGCCGTCCTTGAAGCCGGCCACGGCCGCTCCGCCCATCGCGAGATCGCGCAGATTGGCTTGGCGGTCGAGCCACAGCTTCGCCGTGTCGTGCCACAGCGACTGAGCCGCGCCCGGAAGGGTGGCCAAGCGGTAGGCTTCCGCGTCAGGCACGCTGACGAGGAGGAACTGCGGATCGGGGTTGTATGCGATGTCGTATTGGAAGAGGCCATTCCGGACCGGTCCGCCAGGCAACGTGAACGAGGAGGACGAAACGCCAGAGGCGCCCTTGCTAACATTGACAAGCACGACGCCATTTGGGTTGTACGTGCCATAAGTCCCTGGCGTCCCGGTGTTGGCGAGAGTAATCGCCGAGCTACCGCTCGTCGAACCCGTGATGTTCAGCGTGCCCGCCGTCGAACCCTGCCCGCTCAGGTTAACGTTGAACGCAACCGAACTGCCCGGATTGCCGGTGTAACTCTGCACGTTGGTGGAGCCGGCCACTTGGAACTGGCCGCCGGTGCCAACAGTCAGGTTGTTGAGCGTGGCACCGTTAGACGTCAGGAAATTGCCGCCGGTAAGCACGGTTACTGGGCTGACGAGCGAGCCGCCGTTCGTCAGCACGAGCGTGCTGCCCGCGTCAACGGCCGTCGTGCCGGTAAAGGTGTTGGCGCCAGAGAGGGTCAGCATACCCGTGCCGGCTGTTTCGAGATTGCCATTGCCCTGGATGACACCAGAGAAGGCGGAGCTGTAGTTATGGCTGTCGCCCACTTTCAGCGTGTAGCCGCCGAGGTTGACGATGCCACCAATCGGAGCGCCGCCCGTTGGAACCGTCGCGAAGGTTCCGCTGTTCAGCGCGGCAATTTGGTTGTTGGCGCCAAGCGTCAGGATCGCGCCAGGGTTGATCTGCACGCCGCTTGAGGACTTGATGGCATCCTGCACGCCAAGGGTCAGCGTACCGTAGTTGACCAGGGTCGCACCGGTGTAAGCCTGCTGCGCCATGAAGGTGACGTTGCCGTTGCCGGCACCGTTGTTGGCCTGCACCTGGTAAGGCGTTTGGCCATTGGCGGTACCCGAGGTGGTATCGCCATTGTAAGCGGCGTAGCTGTCGTCGATGATGACCATACCGTAACCGGGACGGTTCATGTCGGAGATCACACCGTTCCAATTGCCGGCAAAGTGCTGGTCGATGACGAGCGTGCCGTCGTTGGAGATTTTCGAGCCAGCCGTGTTCGGCATGGTGTTCGTGGCTGCGTAGAGTACACCGCCCCAGAAGACGTTCGTGCCGCCGGTGTAGTTATTGCCGGTGTTCGTCAGGGTCATCGAACCGCTGATGAGCTTCAGATTGCCGGCGCCGGTGATGAGGTTGCCGAAGTTGCCGCCGCCGCCCTGGTCGAACATGATCGTGCTGCCTGCGTCGGCCAGGATGACGTTGCCGGCACCTTTCATGCTGGTGGTCTTGATACGCAGCGTGGAGCCGTTCTCGACCGTCGTGGTGCCGCTATAGCTGAGCTTGCCGCCGGTGGCCTCGACGGTGACGCCACCGTCGATGACAAGCGAGCCGCCGTCGCCCGATTTACCGATCGTCGCGTTGGTGAGCGAATAGGCGCTCGTCCCCGCTTCGCCGATGGTCAGCGTGTTGGCGCCGATGACGACGGTGCCGGCGCCGTTAAGAGCGGCGATGGTGTTGCTGGCGTTCAATTGCAGCGTGGCGGAACTGCCGAGATTGACCCCGTTCATCGCCGAGCTGATCGCGCCCGTGGTGCCGAGTATCAGCGTACCGCCGTTTACGGACACGGAGCCGCCGATGTTATTCGCGGCGCCGAGCGTGAGCTTGCCGGTGCCGTTGACGGTGAGGCCGTTCGTGCCGGTGATCTTCGAGTTGATCGCGTTCGTGGCTGAATCTGTGACGATCAGCTCGCTGCCGCCCACATTGACCCCGCCGGGCCCGGCGAGAGAGATTGTGCCGCCGTTGAGGATAAGGCCTGCGGGGTTGGTGCCATCTCCCAAGGCTAGGCTGCCCGGGCCAGAGAGCGTTCCGCCGAGCTTCAAGGCATAGGCTTGCGCGGCATTGCTGACGGTGGCGTTGCTGCCGATGTTGACAATGCTGGCGGCGGCCGATGTGGCCAAGCTTGTGGAGGTGTAGGTAGCGGTGGTCAGGCCGTTATTATAGGTCAGGAAGTCGTATTTGCCTGAATTGCCCTGGCCAACCACCCAAGGATCGATAATGCCGTTATGGGTGAACGCCGAAGCGTTCGTAAGTTGCACGCTCTCGCCAGTGCCGGTCGCATAGTTGATCGTCAGCGTGCTGTTATAGGGCGTCGCGTAGTTTGCGATGACCGGCGTGCGCACCAGCGAGCCGAGCTGAACCGTGGTGGTGTTGCCCGCTCCCGCAGTGGCGTTGTTCACCGTGAGGGTGGCGCCGCCGCTCACGTTTGACGTGTTGAACGACGTCACGGTCGAGCCGGCCGCCGATGGTTTAACCGTCAGCGAAGTGTCGGTGAGGTTCAGCGTGCCTAAGGACGAGCTGAAGCCATAGGGGTCGATGGTGGAAGCCCCGGTCACATTGACCGTGCGCTGCAAACTGATCGCGCCAAGCGTTTGTAGCGTCGCTTTCGACAGGTCGAGAGCGCCAACATACCATCCATGCGGATCGTTGGTGTAGTTGTTGTTGCCGAGATTGGCATCGCTGGAGATTTGCAGCGTGACGGTGCCGTTCTTGCCATTAACGGAGATATCGCCTTCGGTCGTGTTGGTCCCTGCCAGGGTCACGATGCTGCCGTTGGCGCTTGGCGCAATGGCTAGCGTTTGTGTGCCGCTGATGACGCCGTTGATCGTGACGTGATGGCCGGCGGGGTCCAGGGTCGCGGTTTCGGAACCGATGTCGATATTCCGGTTGATCGTCAGATCGGCGCCGGCCTGCAGCGTGCCGTTACCCTCGGTGACCGAGCGGAACAGGAGCGCGCCGCTCGGATCGCCGAGATTGGCATCCGAGGTGATGTTCAGCGTGCCGGCCAGAATGACCGTGCCGCCGTGATAGGTATTGTTACCGGAGAGCTGGACCACGCCGCCAAGATCGTTGCCGGTTTGGATGAGAAGGCCGGACCAATCCGGTTTGCCGCCGCTCATGGTGACAAGGCCGTTGAGACCGCCGGTGTTGTCGATTGCCGCAGTGCCCAGCGTGCCGAGCGTTGCATCGGAGATGTTTTGCGAGACGGTCACCGAATTCGGCAAGATAAAGCTAGGCATCAGTTTCGATGTTTTGGCATCGACGAAGTTGTTGGCGTTGAGCGACCAAGCCGCCGCGTAGTTGGCGTCCGCGCCCGTAGCGTAGTGCAGGCCGGCCTTGCGGTAGGCGTCTCCGACCAAGAACTCGAAATAGGGTACGGCCGCCTTGTCGGAGCCGACCACGGTAGCAACTGTCGAGTTCGGGTATTTGTTCTTGATGACCTCGTATTGAAGCGCGCGGTAAGGGTCGCTGCCCACATTCAGCAGCGAGCCAGGCAGCTGCGCGAAGGTCTCCGGCTGACCGTTGTTCTCAAGCAGCACCAGGCCCTTATCGGTCATGGTCTGCGCGAACTGGGCCTGGGTCATGTTCGAGTAGTTGGCGGTGACCAGGATGTAAGCGTAAGGGTTGAAGCCCGTGCCCTTGTAGCCCTGATAGACCGCGAAATCGGTGTGCTGTTTGTCGGTGGCGTACATCTTGCCACCGGGGCCGATGACGACGGGCGTCGTTTGGCCAAGCATATAGGCATCGTAGTTCGGACCGGGCGTGCCGCCGGGAAGCGGGCTCGTGGGCGTCAGGCCATTATACGGATAATAGCCGGCGTCCTTGCCATAGGGCGGCGTGTCGTTCGCGCCCTTTTTCGCCACTTCCCAGCCGCCGAGATTGGACTGGGTCGCGTAAAGGCTCGCGATTGAAGCATATCCTCTGATTTGTTCGTGACACGCAAGGGCTCCGGTACAGCCAAATTGCCTGTCATCAACCTGACATCGGCATACGCTAGATCGGCGGTGGCAATCAAGCTTAAGTACTGTTCGGAAATTGTGAACGGGGTAGCACTGCCTTTCCCAGTGAGGTTGGAATGCTGAGATTGATCGGGGTTTCGGTGGTCTACCCAAACGGCGTGGCCGGTCTTGCCGAGACCAGTATCGCGTTCACGCAAGGGCAGTTCACGGTTTTACTCGGACCCTCCGGATCCGGAAAATCGACTCTCCTGCGCACCCTCAACGGTCTCGTCAAGCCAACCGCAGGACATGTTGCCGGCGCTTTGGGCCCTATCAGCGCAAGCACACGAACACTGCGCCGTCACCGGCGCAATACTGGCATGATCTTTCAGCACCATCAGCTGATCGGACGCCTAACCGTGCTTCGCAATGTGCTGATGGGCCGGATCGGCTATCAAAGCCCCCTGCGCTCGATGCTGCCCCCGCCGAAAGCCGACCAGCTGCTCGCCATACGAATACTGGACCGTTTGGACCTGGCGCACCGGGCGCTCGACCGGGTTGACCGGCTCTCGGGCGGCCAGCAGCAACGGGTGGGCATCGCGCGGGCACTCGCGCAAACGCCACAAATCGTGCTTGCGGATGAGCCGATTGCGAGCCTTGATCCCGCGTCTGCGGAGCAAGTGCTTTCCGATCTCCATCGCATATGCAGCGAGGACGGCATCACGGCGGTTGTGAGCCTGCATCAGGTCGAATTTGCACGCCGCTTTGCCGGCCGCATCATTGGCTTAAGCAAGGGGCGGATCGTTTTCGACGGCCCACCCAGCCAGCTCACACCAGCCATCGCAGAAAGAATTTACGGAGCAACCGAGCCGGTTCTCGCGAGAGCTGCCGAGTAGGGTGAATCGACCATCAACCGCAAGGAGATTGTATTATGAAACGCCGCTACTTCCTGGCCGGAATGGCAATCGCCGGGCTCGGCCTTGTTTCCGCTGCCCAATGTGCCGAAAAGAATCCGGCAAAGCTGCGCGTCGCGCTGCTTCCCGACGAGAACGCATCCACGATCATCCAAAACGCTGAGCCGCTGAAGAAATACCTCGAAGAGAAGCTCAAGAAAGATATCGAGATCGTGGTGACTACGGACTACTCGTCCATGATCGAGGCGATGCGCTTCAGCCGGATCGAAGTCGCCTATTTCGGTCCGCTTTCTTACGTGCTTGCAAAATCTAAAGCGCCTGGGATCGAGGCATTCGCCGTCGGCGTCTCCAAAGGGTCGCCAACCTATAAGGGCGTTATTATTGCCCGCACGGACGGTCCGGTAAAAACAATCGCCGATATCAAGGGCAAGACCGTTGGTTTTGGCGACATCGCCTCCACCTCAAGTCACCTCATCCCCCGGGCTTATCTCGCGCGCAATGGTCTCATCGGCGATAGGGATTACAAATTCGCCCATCTCGGCACGCATGACGCGGTGTTCCGCGCGGTCGAAGCCGGCCAGGTCGATGCCGGGGGGCTGAGCCAGGAAATCTACAAGCGCCTGATCGAGAAGAACAGCACCGGCGCGAGCAAGGTAACTGTTCTCGCGGAAAGCGATCCCATCCCGAACTATCCGATGGTCATGCAATCGGACCTTGCTCCGGACCTGAAGATCGCTATCAAAAATGCTTTTCTTGAACTGAAAGACAAAGAAATTCTGAAAACGTTTCGCGCTGATGCGTTCGTGGAAACAAACGACAAAGCCTACGACATCCTGCGCGAGACAGCGAAGATTCTCGAACTCGATCTGACTAAGCTCAAAGGATGACCAGTCGATCTCGCTACAACGCGATCCTCGTTGGAGACCGTGCCGCGCGCTTGAAGCGCGGCATGGTCCTTTCCGCGATTGTCACCGGGGTTGCGGCCGCCTGCTATTTAACCGGCCTATTCGATGTGAACCGGTTTGCCGATGCGTGGCCAGCTATCCGCCAGCTCTCCAGCGACATGTTTCCCCCGGACTTCAGCCGCATTCAGCGGTGGCTCCTTCCGCTGGCCGATACATTCGCCATGTCCATCGCGGGAACAGCGGTTTCGGTCCTTTTCTCGTTGCCGCTTGCCCTGTTTGCCGCGCGCAACACCACGCCAAACGTTTTCGCCTATCACGCAGCCCGGTTCGTCTTGAACCTCCTTCGATCAATCCCCGAGCTGATCATGGGCATTATCCTTGTCGCCATGGTTGGGTTTGGGGCACTACCCGGCGTTCTCGCTCTCGGATTCCATTCGATCGGAATGGTGGGTAAGTTCTTTGCCGAAAGCATTGAGCATGTGGACGAGAAACCGGTCGAAGCCGCCCGTTCCGCTGGTGCGACACCCTTTCAGGTGATCTGGCATGCAGTTCTTCCCCAAGCAATACCGCAGCTCGCCGATACAGTCATTTACCGTTGGGAGTACAATTTCCGGGCATCGACAGTCCTTGGGGCAGTCGGAGCGGGAGGAATTGGATTTGAACTGATCTCGGCGTTGCGCGTCCTCGAATATGGACAGGTTTCTGCGATTCTAATTTGCGTTTTGATCTGCGTCACCATCGTTGACGGGATCGGCGCCACTCTGCGCAAAGCGCTGAAATAGCGGAGCATTATAATGACATCACGCCCCAAGATCGTTGTTACCAACCGGATCTTTCCAGAAACGCTCTCTTTGCTTTCCGCCCATGGCGAGGTTGATCTCAACACAGCAAGTGAGCCCTGGCCAGGCGGTCAGGTGCGTGCGCGCTGCGCCGATGCCGCCGCCATCATGGCCTTCATGACAGATAGCCTTGATGCCTCCTTCGTTGAGGCTTGCCCGAACCTTAAGATTATCGGCGGTGCCCTAAAGGGAGCGGATAATATAGATGTGAGCGCGGCGGAGCGGCGGGGGGTGTGGGTCACGAATGTCCCGGATCTGCTGACTGTCCCGACAGCGGAATTGGCGATTGGACTTATGCTTGCAATCGGCCGGCACATCGTGGCCGGGGACCGCAAAATCAGACTGCATGGGTTCTCAGGATGGCGGCCCGAATTCTACGGTCAGGGAGTCTCCGGTTCGACCGTTTTCATCGCTGGGTTTGGCGCCATTGGCCAGGCGCTTGCCCGGCGTCTTGCTGCTTTCGATTGCCATATTCTTGCCTGCGACACCCGCGCAAAGCCCGAGGGCATGCCGTTCCAAGGCGTGACCATGGTTCCGTTTGAACATGGCCTGGCTCAAGCGGACTTTGCGGTGCTTGCTATCCCGCTCTCCCCAGAAACCATCCACATCATCAATGCCGGCAGCCTGCAAAAAATGAAGCCTGGGGCATTTCTCGTCAACGTGGCTCGCGGCTCGCTCGTCGATGAGGCAGCCGTCGCCAAGGCGATTGAGGCTGGGCACCTTGGCGGCTATGCCGCCGATGTTTTTGAATGTGAGGATTGGGCACGCGACGGCCATCCGGCTTCAATTCACCGGAGTCTTGCAGCCGGCGCCGCAACTGTCTTAACACCACATATCGGTTCGGCTGTGCGCCCGGTCCGCCGCGAGATCGAGCTTCACGCCGCAACAAATATCATCGCCGTGCTAAGCGGAGAAAGCCCGCTGAGCGCGCTAAATAATCCCCTTGAATTTCAAAACAATGCTCAATCTTCATCACGCTAAGACATTCCTGACCGTTCTTGACGAGCGGGGTTTCCGTGCCGCAGCCAGGAAACTGGAGCTTTCTCCGTCGACGATCGTGGAGCACGTTCAGCAGCTGGAAGCAGAGCTCTCTGCTCCATTGCTGATGCGGCTTCGAGGCGGGGTGCTGCCCACGCGCCATGGTGCGCTCTTCGTTCCGCTTGCCCGTGCCCTTGTCGAGACGGCGGAGCGGGCAGCCTCTTTGATTGCGGGCGCTGGGCTTCGCCTTGCTGCTTCAAGCAATACGGGCATCTACCTTTTGCAGCCGCCGCTCACCGCCTTTCAGTCAAAGCATAACATCCCCGTCGAGCAGTGGATCGGGACCAACCCCGACATCGCGGATCGGCTTACGCGAGGGCTGGCAGATGTGGCCATCATGGAATGGTGGGACGGGCGGCCCGGATACGAAGCTCGAACGTGGCGCAGAGAGCCATTGGTCGTGATCGTTGCTCCTGGCCATCCCCTGTCAGGCAAAGGGTGTCTTAACACCGGGGACTTGATCGGATGGCCAATTCTTGGAGGCGAAAAGGGTACTGGTACCGGCACACTGCTTGAGAGGGTCTTCGGCCCCTTGGCGAGCGAGCTGAAATCCGTTGAGGGCTTGGGAAGCACTGAGGCCGTCAAACACGCGGTTCGCGCGGGATCGGGCATCTCGCTCGTTATGGAGTCGGCAGTTCGCGACGAAGTGGCCGCCGGTACGCTGGTCGCGCTTCGCGTGGCCGATGCAATGCCGGAAAAAGCCCTCAAGGTGGTCTTGCCTGCGTCACAGCCAAATGAGGCGCCTGCTGCGCTATTCGTGTCGCATTTGCTTGCCAGTGCTCCTGCCAGCGTAAAGCAGGGAGTGTCATCATAGGCGAACCAGGCGCCCCTGCTGAAGGTTATAGGCATATGTCTCCTCATGGCCCACTCCGCCAATACGCTGCCTTTCGCCGAACCGCCCGCAGATGGATCTGAAAGCAGGCGTCAAGACCTAATAAGATATCCATGTGCATACCGGGGGCAGGGGGCAGAAACTGAAGCGGAGAAAAATCGACGCCATGGCCCCCAGTGGTTGAAGTGCTGTGGCACCGGGATGAATTGGCCGCGTATCGAAATATGAAATCTACTTGCTATCTTGTACTTGCCAGGGCGCCATGGTTTCATTGGGCTATGCTGATAGATGCCGCCTCGCGACCGTGTCGCGAGGGGAGAGGTGTTCGTTACCCCTATGGTGAAATGGCGCTCCCTAGGGGAGTCGAACCCCTCTTTCAAGATTGAAAATCTCGCGTCCTAACCGATAGACGAAGGGAGCGCAGCCGTGCTGTCCGGCAAGGGCAGGATATAAAGCCGGTTTGCACCGCTTGGCAAGGCCGAAGGCAATGTTTGCGCATCGCGAATTTAACGCGCCGCCGCAACGTCCTCGATCTGGAACTCGACGCGGTTCCGTCCACCCCATTCGTCGCGCGTAAGCCGCCCCGCGACATGGCAGGCGAGATCGCGTCCTTGCCCAAGGGCCGTGCCAAGCTCGGATTGCGCGGCCCGGAATGCGACGGCGCTGATCTGGCTTCCATCGGCGGATTGCAGCGCGCAGCGAAGATGCCCGCCCGAGAACTCCTTCAGCATGGTGAGGCGCACCGAGGGCAGGCAGAAGCGCGGCGCCGGGTTGCCCTGGCCGAATGGGCCCGCATGTTCGAGCTGCTCCGCGAATTCAAGCGTTGCCGAGCGGGGCGTGAGCGCGCCGTCGACCGCAAGCGTCGCCGAAGCCGACGCCGCCCGGTATGAAGCCCCCAGCGCCTCGCGCATATAGGCGGCGAACTCGGCCATGCCGGCCTGCGTCACGGTTACGCCCGCGGCCATGGTGTGCCCGCCGCCCTTTTTCGCCAAACCGGCCTCGACCGCGCCGCGCACGGCAGCGCCGATGTCCACTCCGGTGATCGAGCGCGCCGAGCCGGTGGCGTCGCCGGAGGTTTCGTCGTGCGAGAAGATCAGGCTGGGGCGCTGAAAGCGGTCTGTCAGACGGCTGGCGGCGAGGCCCACAAGGCCCTTATGCCAATCGGCCGAGCCCGCGATAATGATCGGGCAATTCGGGTCTTCGATAAGCGCGCGATCCGCCCAGGCCGCCGCCTCCTCAACCGTCCTAAGCTCGATTTCGCGCCGCTCGCGGTTCAACCTGTCGAGCGTCTGCGCGATCTGGCCTGCCTCCAGAATGTCCGATGTGGCCAACAGCCGCGCGCCGAGCCCCGCATCGCCGATGCGCCCGCCCGCGTTGATCCTGGGGCCCAGCATGAAGCCCAGCGTATAGGGCGTTGGCGGCTTGTTGACGCCCGCCGCGTCGCAGAGCGCCTTCAGGCCGGGATTTTGCCGGTTCTTGAGCATCTTAAGCCCCTGCACGACGAAGGCGCGGTTTACGCCCTTCAGCGGCACCACATCGCAGACCGTGGCGAGCGCCACCATGTCGAGCCAGCCGAGAAGATCCGGCGCCTTTTTCTTGGCGTAGAAGCCCTTCGCCCGAAGCTGGCGCTGTAACGCGACGCAGAGCAGGAAGGTAACGCCGGCCGCGCAGAGATGGCCCTGGCCGCTCAGGCAATCCTGGCGGTTGGGATTGACGATGGCGTGCGCGGCGGGCAGTTCCTCGCCCACCTGGTGGTGGTCGATGACGACAACGTCGATGCCGCGCTTTGCCGCCACTTCAAGTGGCTCAAAGCCTGTCGAGCCGCAGTCCACCGTGACGATCAGGCTAGCCCCATCGTCGATGAGCGTGGCGATGGCCTCGGAGTTCGGCCCGTAGCCTTCGGTGATGCGGTCCGGAATATAGATGCGCGGGGTAAGCCCATGCCAAGCCAGGAAGCGGTAGAGCAGGGCGGATGACGAGGCGCCGTCCACGTCGTAATCGCCGAAAATCGCGATATTTTCGCCCGCGGTAACTGCCCGCGCCAAACGCTCCGCCGCCTTGTCCATATCGGTCAGCGTGGCGGGATCGGGGCACAGCGCCCGGATGGTCGGATTGAGCACATCCGGAACCTCTTCGAGCGAAACGTCGCGGGCGGCGAGCAGGCGGCCGATGATTTCCGGGAGATTATGGCGCTGGGCTATGGCCGCGCCAAGATAGGCTAGGGAGGGCGAAAGCCGCTCCACCCATTTCAGCCCGCGCGCGGAGCGCTCGACGCCGAGGAACGCCGCATCCATTCGCGGCGGCTGTTGCAGGGGCAGGGATAGGGGACGCAAACGGGGGCTCCATGATCGATTGGAGCTCAAGCCTATCTGATTCGCGGCGCGCCGGGCCGTTCGGGGGAGTACCGCGAAACGAAGCAGTGGATAGCTATGGCGCGCGAGAACGCGCAGCGAACCTTCTCCCCCCGTTTGCCCCCCGAATTGCCGGGGTTGCGGAGGCCGCTGGGGGCTGATTTTATAGGAGAAGAATGGAGGCCACGCCCGGAATCGAACCGGGGTACGCGGATTTGCAGTCCGATGCGTCACCACTCCGCCACGTGGCCCTTGGCACTCTCGTATCATGATCGGCTGCGCAAGAAAAGCGGCTTGGTGAGATGCGATGCGGAACCGCTCATGGCGCGATGCGAAGCGGAACACAACACACCCCTTATACGGCTCTTCGGATGGAACCTTGTCAGCCGGAGAAACCGCGATGAACAGGACAGAGAAATGCAAGCGTGAATGGGACGGTTGCGAGCTTCTATGCAACGCAAAATTCGACTCTCCCTGCTCCCCCGCCGGTTCCCTTTCGGAGGTCAAAGCCCGCTTCTCGATCTTGAAGCAATATAGCGGAAATGTCTTGAGGGAGCGTTAAGCTTGGTTATATTATTGATTGTGCGCGACAAAACATAGAAGCGCCATCGCTTCGGCCTGTGTATTATGGCCAAAGTATTGGTTAATTCGGACTCTGTTCGTATATTTAAACGGATTTTGAAGGCATGGAATTCGGCCAAAAGCGGCAAAAGATTCACAAAAAGCGGTGGGCGGAAAATAGGAAATCCGCGCGTTTACTATATCTGTATTAACCATGATGGGTGCTTACGCCAAGCGAACGGTTCGTTAAGGCGGAGGAGCCGGCGAAGCCGCATCATACTTGATTCGGGCGAGTGCTCCGGCAATAGCCCCCCTCACCTCAGCCCTCTCCCAGCAAGCTCGCCTTGGCGAGCTTGCCACTTTAGTTCCCGCATCCGCAAGCGGATGCGGGTGGGAGAGGGAGTCCGCAACGGCTGCGGCAGCGTCCCTTCTCCCCGTCCGCCCCCGCTTGCGGCAGCAAAAGACGCCAGCTCGCCAAGGCGCGCTGGCGCGGAGAAGGACAGGATGAGGGGGGACTTTGCGAAGCACTCAACCGGGGGCTGGTATCAGCCGATGTCCTTCGCCAGCTCCGCCTTCACCGCCGCCGGCACGATCGCGATATGGCTGTATTCCGGGTGCGTCACCGCGACGGCGATCTCGGTTCCGGCTGCGAAGAATTTCGCGGCCTGCCCGGCTGCGAAACGGAAGTGCAGGAACAGCACCGACGAGACCTTGCCCTCCGGCGTCGAATATTCCAGATCGCGCTCGATCTCGCCTTTGACAACCTCGCCGTCGCAACGCAATTCCATCATGCGCTCCACACCGCCGAGCCGCGACAAAATCTGCCGCCGCCGGTCCGGGTTCTCAATTTCAAACATCACCGTGGCCGTAAGCTCGTTGCCCTTCGGCACCATCGGATTGTAGGCTTCAAGCTCGTCCGCCAGCTGCGCCGCGCCGCCTTTTTCGATGCGCAGCATCTCCTGCACCTGCAGCCACATCGTATCGTAGTTCTCGAAGTAAAACATGGCGTAAGGGCCAACCGCAACGCGGCGATTGACTTTGATCTCGCGGACGGCGCGGCGCTTTTCGTCGCGAACGCGCTCGTAAGCTTCGAGAGAGAGAATATCGGCGGGGGCGAGTTCGTGCTTCATTGTGTCTCCCTTACTAAACCGTAACTCAGGGCGAAGATTTCGATGGGATGATAGGGGCGGATTGCTTGCATTTCCTCTTTGCCGGGAAGGCGGGAGATGCCCTGCACGATATGCACGGCAGCAAGCGGACATTCGGAGGCGACAAAGCAGGGCTGGTTCCGTTCAGCGGCGGCGTCGAGCACTTCCGACGCCTTGCGCGCGACGGGCTTGCCGACCTTGAGCGCAACGTCGAAATAGTCCTTCTTGACGCCCCAGGAGCCGCCATGGCCCGAACAGCGCTCGATCACCGTAATACCGTTCGGCTGTGGCAACAGACGGAGCATATCGGCGGCCTTGGCCCCCATATTTTGCGCGCGGGCATGGCAGGCCAGGTGCAGGGCGACAGGTCCGGCAAGCGGCGTCAGGCCCGGCGCCAGACCGTGCTTCTTGGCAATGTCGACGACGAATTCCGTGAGGTCGAACGTTGCCTTGGCGAGGGCGTCGACGGCCGGGCGCGCGGGGTCGCTTTCCGGCACGAGCAAAGGCCATTCCTGCTTCAGCATCAGCGCGCAGCTCGGGACCAAAGCGACGATGTCGTAGCCCTTTGCGATCCAGTCCTGCATCGCCAGCGCAACCTTCCGCGCGTTGGCAACAACCTCGCCGATCAGCCCTTGCTCAAGCTGAGGCATGCCGCAGCATGCGGGATAGACAATTTCGGTCTCGACGCCGAGCTTGGCCAGCACTTGGCGCGCCAGCCAGCCGAGATCGGGGTCGTTGTAGTTCATCGAGCAGGTGGCGTAGAGCACGGCCTTGCGCTGGCCGAAGGCTGGCGCTCCCGCGTTCACCGTCACACTTTCCTTTTGCGCCCGCGCCGTAAGCGTTCGCGACGCATAGTGCGGCAGTTCGGCCTCGCGATGCACGCCCGCGACCTTCTCCAGCACGCCGCGCATCGTGCGGTTTTCTGTCGCCCAATTCGCCAGCAGGGCAACATACTTGGCGGCTTCGCCGTTGCGGTCGGTTTTCGTGAGTTCGCGGTCCGCGAGCGGGATCTTGCCCTTCTTGGCCTCCACCGCGCGGTAGCGCAGCATCAGGTGCGGGAAATCGAGATTGAAATCGTGCGGCGGCACATAGGGGCACTTCGTCAGGAAGCACATGTCGCACAGCGTGCAGGCATCGACGACGCTCTTGAAATCGCAGGACTTTACGTCGTGCAGCTCGCCAGGCGAGGCGTCCGCCAGGTCGAAAAGCCGCGGGAAGGAATCGCACAAATTGAAGCAGCGGCGGCAGCCATGGCAAATGTCGAAGACGCGGCGCAATTCGGCGTCGAGCTTCTCTTCGTCGTAGAAATCGGGGTTTTGCCAGTCCACCGGATGGCGGATAGGCGCCTGCAAACTGCCTTCAGACATGATGAGCGCCGGAGTTTGGGGCTGGTGGTTGGGAGGCAGGCGCTCGCGAAATAAGGGGCGCGCGGGCCGCCTGCCTCCCGATATGCGCTATACCAGATCCTGTCGATTGCTTGACGAAGTCCCCCCTCATCCTGTCCTTCTCCCCGAGGGGAGAAGGAACGCCAGAATTAACCGCAGCGGATGTTATAGGGTCCTCTCTCCCCTTGGGGAGAGAGACAGAGTGAGGGGGTCTTTTGCTGAAGCAATCAATAGGATGCGGTATTACGCGTTCTTCACTTCGTCGAGCGCCCGCTGGAAGCGGCCGGCGTGCGATTTCTCAGCCTTCGCCAGCGTCTCGAACCACTCGGCGATTTCCTCAAAGCCTTCCTCGCGTGCGACGCGGGCCATCGAGGGATACATATCGGTGTATTCGTGGGTTTCGCCTGCGATAGCGGCGGCGAGGTTATCGATTGTCGGTCCGATGGGCAGGCCGGTCGCCGGGTCGCCCGCTTCCTCAAGATACTCAAGATGCCCATGGGCGTGGCCGGTCTCGCCCTCGGCGGTCGAGCGGAACACAACGGCAGTGTCGTTGTAGCCTTCCACGTCTGCCTTTTGTGCGAAATACAGGTAGCGCCGGTTGGCCTGGCTTTCGCCCGCGAATGCGTCCTTAAGGTTCTGTTCGGTCTTGGTGCCTTTGAGCTTGGCCATCGTCGTCTCCCAAAAAAAGTAGGTACAAATGGTAATGTGGCACATGCTAGAATGTGGCACATGCGCGAGCCTTGCCGCACATCGCCACATTAGAATCATTCTAAAGAATGTCAACAGAGGTTTGGGGGAAACGTTCCATTTCCACCGGGACGTTGTGCCGGCAAGCTGTGCAAAATTGGCGTGGATGCCGGGCATGCTCCCAACTTAGGTTCGCTTCCGGGTGTGTTCAAGCTTAGGCCACGTGAGAAAACATGCGGAATGCGCACTGGACTCTTGCGCGAGAGCGCGCGGCCGGCAATATAAGAGCCGGGAGGTTGGCGCAGACGTGTCTCTCGCCAACCGGGTCAGGTCCGGAAGGAAGCAGCCCTAACGAACCGGATGCGGGTTGCTGTCCAACCTCTCACTGCCGCGCTCCGGCGTCATTGCGAGCAAAGCGAAGCAATCCAGGGATGGGCTGCGGATGCTGTTTCTGGATCGCCACGGCGGCGCTGCCGCCTCGCGATGACGATCGCCCGCATGGGTTTGGGCGCCGGGTTTATTCCTAGTAACGGTTGGCTTTTTGGCCCATGAGCAAATCCAGCGATAAGCACGGCCCATCGCAGGATTCGCAGGCGCGAACGCCTTACGTCGTCCTTGCGCGCAAATACCGTCCGCAGACTTTCGACGATCTTATCGGCCAAGACATCATGGTCCGGACGCTCAGCAACGCGTTCGAGATGGACCGGATCGCGCAAGCCTATATGCTGACCGGCGTGCGCGGCGTCGGCAAGACGACCACCGCCCGCATCCTGGCGCGCGCGCTCAACTACGAGCGGCCCGGCGTGGCGGACAGGCCCACGCTCGATATCAAGGAGCTGGGCGTTCACTGCCAGGCGATCATAGAAAGCCGCCATGTCGACGTGCTCGAAATGGACGCGGCCTCCAACACCGGCATCGACGACATTCGCGAAATCATCGAGGCGATCCGCTACAAGCCCGCCTCGGCACGCTACCGCGTCTTCATCGTGGACGAGGTGCACATGCTGTCGAAGGCGGCGTTCAACGGCCTGTTGAAAACGCTGGAAGAGCCGCCGCCGCATGCGAAGTTCATCTTCGCCACGACCGAAATCCGCAAAGTCCCGGTCACGATCCTGTCGCGCTGCCAGCGCTTCGATTTGCGCCGCGTTGACGCAGGTCTGCTTGGGACGCATTTCGCCGGCATCCTTGAGAAAGAAGGCCACACCGCCGATGAGGGCGCGCTGGCGCTTATCGCGCGCGCCGCCGAGGGCTCCGTCCGCGATGGCCTTTCCTTGCTCGATCAAGCGCTGACGCTGGGCCAAGGCCATCTCACTACCGCGGGCGTCCTGGAAATGCTCGGCCTCTCCGGGCGGGGCGCGATCTTCGACCTGCTCGAACGCATATTCGAGGGCGATGCGCCGGCGGCGCTTGCCTCTCTCAACGCGCTGCACGATATCGGCGGCGACCCGCTCATGATCCTCACCGACACCGCCGACGCGGTTCATGCGCTGAGCCGCCTCAAGGCCATCCCCGGCGTCTATCCGCCCGATCTCTCGTCCGCGGACAAGGCGCGCGCGGACAAGCTATCGGCCGCGATCCCGGTTCCCCGGCTGGCCATCGCCTGGCAGATGCTGCTCAAAGGGCTAGACGAAACGTCGCGCGCGCCAAGGCCATTCGCCGCCGCGGAAATGCTCGTGATCCGCATGTGCTACACGGCGCAGCTTCCCACGCCGGCCGACGTCATTGGCGACCTTGCGGGCAAACCTGCCGCGAGGGGCGAAAGGAAGGAAGCGCCACGCCCGAGCCCAGAGCCTGCCGCCGTCCCCTCCGCGATTGCCGCCGCAAGCGAAGCGGGCGCCGCAAAGCCTAACGTTTCGCGTTTCGGCTCATTCGAGGATGTCGTGGCCTATGCGGGCGAAGTTCGCGACATAAAACTCAAGCTCGCGCTCGAAGAGCAGGTGGAGCTTGTCAAGTTCGGTCCCGGCTTCATCGAGCTGCATACGCTTGAAGGCGCGCAGCAAAATCTCGCGCAGGAATTATCCCGCAAGATGCAGGCTTGGACCGGCGAGCGCTGGATTGTATCCCTTTCGGAGGGGCGGGGGCTTGAGCCCTTGGGCGCACGCCGCCGCGCCGAGAACGCCCAGGCCGTGGAAGACATCCGCAAACATCCGGTTGTCAAAAGCGTGATGCATCATTTTCCCGGCGCTGAAATAAGAGGTGTGCGCAAGCTGGATTAGCTCGCCCGCCAATCGAATGCCGGCCGTCATCGCGAGGCGGCTTCGCCGCCGTGGCGATCTATAGTAGCGTTGTGCCCCGGCCCTGGATTGCTTCGCTTCGCTCGGAATGACGGCAGTCAGAACAAGGAGAGTTTCATGAAGAATATGATGAATATGATGAAGCAGGCCCAGGAGCTTCAGGCCAAGGTGGCTGAACTGCAGGCCGAGCTGGAAAGCATGGAAGTGGAAGGCGTGTCGGGTGGCGGGCTCGTCAAGGTCGTCTTGAACGGCAAGGGCGCGCTGGCGCGGATATCCATCGACAAGAGCCTGATGAAGCCCGACGAGGCGGAAATCCTGGAGGACCTCATCGTCGCCGCGCATAACGACGCGAAACAAAAAGTCGAGCAGGCGATGGCCGGAAAGATGCAGGCGATCACGGGCGGCCTGCCCCTGCCCCCGGGCATGAAGCTGTTTTAGCGCCTCGCGGCCGTGTGCGCAGCGCCGGGCGTTGACGGACAGGCCCGGAACAGGCACATTATCGCTATGAACTACCGCGATATCATCACCATCGAGCCGGGCAAACGCAGCGGCAAACCTTGCATTCGCGGTCTGCGGATCACGGTCTACGATGTGCTCGAATATTTGGCTTCAGGCATGTCCGAGGACGAAATCCTGGAAGACTTCCCCGACCTTAGGCGCGAGGACATCCGGGCTTGCCTTGCCTTCGCGGCGGATCGCGAGCGCAGGCTATCCGTTGTGCCGGCCGAATAGCAGTGCTGCTTTTCGATCAAAACCTGTCCTATAAGCTATGTAAGGTGCTGGCTGGAGTGTTTCCCGGTTGCCAGCATGTGCGCGAGGCTGGCTTATCGAACGCCGATGACGTCGAAGTTTGGAATTTCGCCGCCGCAAATGGCCTCATTATCGTATCGAAGGATCAGGATTTCCGGCAGCGGGCTTTGCTTTTCGGTCCGCCGCCGAAATGCATTTGGATTAGACTTGGCAATTGCTCGACCGCGGACATCGCCCATTTGCTCGAACGCCGCGCCAGTCCTATCCGGGATTTTCACGCAGGTGAGGCCCGGCTTCTAATCCTCGATCCTCGGAGCGCCACCAGCATTTAAGCTATTGCCTGCTTGCCCGGCTCCGGCGAAGCCGTTGCCAGCGCGATTGGCGGCGGCATGGCAGCCATGCCACAAAGCTTTCACAATTGGGTCTGCGGATTGCCTCATCCGGCTTGCAAAGCCTAGAGAGGCCAATTTACCTGCGTTTCATGGTTGCACGTCACAATGTGGGCGGGATGAGACGCGCTGGCTTGCGCCCTCATTTTACAGGCGTAACAAATTGTGTGAACCTTTTTGCCCGCAACCCGACTATATCTTCGGAAGGAACAGATGGCGGAAGGGCTTCCCGATCTGGAGGTGGTTAAACGGATCGCCAATGGGGACAAAAGCGCTCTTGAAACGCTTTATACCCGGCATAGCGATCGGACGTTTAAGTTTCTCTTCAGGCTCACGGCAGATAGAGCTGCCGCGGAGGATCTTGCGCACGATGTTTTCTTGGAGGTCTGGAGGGGCGCAAGCCGCTTCGAAGCCCGGTCTTCGGTAGCAACCTGGATTTTGTCCATCGCGAGGTACAAGGCTCTGGATGCGAGGCGCAAACGGAGGAACTTAACCGAGCATGACCTGCCAGGGCGCACCGAGCCTACACCGGAGACGACTGCGATGGAGTCTAGTACGGGAAACTACATGCGGGACTGTTTGACAAGGCTATCGGCCGAACACCGCGAAATCATCGACCTCGTATATTATCACGAGAAGTCCGTGAAAGAGGTGGGCGATATTCTTGGCATCCCTGAGAACACGGTCAAGACGCGCATGTTCTACGCCCGGAAGAAACTCAAAGAGATGCTTCTAGCGGCTGGAGATCAGACGGATGCCTTCAGTTATGGACGATGACGGCGATCGGGGCGAGGCCGAGCTGCTCGTGCCCTGGTATGTTGCCGGAAACCTCGAAGAGGCCGAGGCGCGCAACTGATCGAGGAGCTTGCTCTCAGAGACAAAGAGTTCGCAAGACTGATCGAGGAAGCGAGGCTGGAGGCGGAAACCATCGCCTCGCTCAATGAAGCCGAGCGCGGTCCGTCCTCGGCCCTATGGGCCCGTATCGAGAAGTCGCTCGACCAGGAAAGACGGGCACGGCCCAGGCTGTGGCTCACGAAACGCGCGGCCAGCCTAAGAGACGCTGCTTCAAGCTTTTTCGCGGGGCTTTCGGCGCCGCAATGGCAGGCCCTCGCAGCCGCCGCAGTGGCAATATGCGTTGTCGAGGCGGGCGCGATTGCCTACCTGGCGGGCGGCGCCAACGCACCTGCAAAGTTTCATGCCGCGTCTGGCCCGCAAGCGGAGACAAGCCCAAGGCATTCCGCCTTTATCGTATCGTTCTGGGACACGGCCACCATCGCGGAGATCGACAAGGCGCTCGGCGATGCGGGCGCGGTCATGGTCGACGGGCCGAATGCCGATATGCTCTACCGCCTTGGCTTGCGCAATGATAGTGTTGAGGCGAAAGACCAAGCTTACGCAAAGTTACAGGGCGTCCGGCCTGGTTAAGCTGATCTTGCCTGAGAAATAGTATTTGCCCTGCTGAAGGCTCGTCTCCCCATGGCGTCAAGACTGATGTGCGGCTGGACTGCGCTAGCGCTCGCTGCTTTGCTTGGCAGCTTCGAACCCGGAATTGCTCAAGCGGCACCCGTGTCCGGAATGAAGCCGTTGGAACCGGATTCCTCCGCTGTTCGTGTGTTCTTGCGCCTTCCCGGCCGGGGACCCGGCCGTATCGGAGTGGGCCCCCGCGTTCTAGGCCCGCGGCCCGGCGGAGCGTCCAAGCGCATGTTCAACAGGACCCCGAATGGAGGGGCCAGCACTGGTGCCGCCGGAGGCAAGTCATCGGCTAACAATGGGCCGCTTGCCCCTGGCGGTAGCCGCGCCGGCTCGACGCACGGTTCGCAATACGGGCCGCGGACAGTTGTCCCTGGACTCGTGGCAACCGGGACCGCCATCGCGATCCTCGGGGCGGGCGGTATCAACCGGCCACCTATAGCTCCAGTCTACACAGGCGGCACAGGACAAGAGCCTGCTCAGGTTACCGCGGCTCTTGTTGAAAACAAGCGGCACAGGCGAAATGAGATTTTGATCGAGGTAAGCGCGGACACGCCCGATAGCCTCAAGCAGAGCTTGGCGCGGGAATATGGGGCGGAGATCGCTGAAGTTGGCTTCGTCGAGCTTGCCGGCGTGCGGATTTGGCATCTCACCTTGGCCCCCGGCCGGAACCTGGATCAGGTGCTGACCGCGCTGCTGCAGGATAACCGCGTGCTGACCGCGCAGCCGAACTACGTTTACACGCCAGTGCAAGGGGCGCCGGAAGAAAGGCAGGCTCCTCACATGGAAAGCGCCGCGCCCGCGCCGCTTTCCCAGAAGCAGCCGGCAACGGGCGCGGGGGTGAAGCTCGCGATCATCGACACTTGCGTGGAAGGCAATCACGACGAGTTGCAGGGGGCCGTCGCCTCCACCTTCGATGCGGTCCCGCCCGCGTCCGGCAGCTGTAAGCCGGAAAACCATGGAACCGCGGTGGCAAGCCTCATCGCCGGCCATAACAAGCTGCATGGCACGGCGGAACGCGCTTCGCTTTTGTCCGCCCAAGCTTTTTCCTTCACCGCCGAGGACAACGAGGTCGCCGCCACAAGCCGCGAGATTGCCCTGTCCATGGATTGGGCTGCTAAATCAGGCGCCCAGGTTATGAATTTGAGCTTCGCCGGCCCCGCCGATCCATTGATCGAGCGGGTCGTTGCGGCAGCATATCGCAAGGGTATCGGCCTCGTCGCCGCGGCCGGGAACGCGGGGCCAACATCTCCGCCGCTTTACCCGGCGGCCTATCCTGAAGTGATCGCGGTCACGGCAACGAACGGGAAGCGGGAGGTTTATAGCGCCGCCAACCGCGGCAAATACATTGCCGTATCCGCGCGCGGGGTGGACGTGCTCGCCGCCCACATCGGCAACACCTACGGCATTGACTCGGGAACGTCCTTCGCCGCCGCGGAAGTGAGCGGTGTCGTTGCGTCTCTCCTCGAAAAACGCCCGAAGGCCGGCCCCGACGAGATCCGCGCCGCATTGCAGAATACCGCCGCCACCGTCCCTGGCGTGGACAAAGACGAGGCGGGCTTCGGCGTTGTGAACCAGGAAGCGGCGCTTGCCTTCGTCGAGACCTCGCTCCCGCAATGACGGCGTTGCACGCCCGGAGCGGAGAAGGACAGGATGAGGGGCGATTCCCCGGTTCAACCTAAAAGCAGCAGTTAAAGCGAATTCGCTGGCGAAAATGCGGTCAAAGCGGACCGCAGCGTCGTCCCCGCGAAGGCTGGGACCCATGTTAGTCGCTTCGTGGGGCGCGGAATGCAGGGGTGCTGCATAGTGCGTGCGCTTTCTGCGGCTGCATTGCTTGGGGCCTGAGGCTCCTGGCAAGGGCGGCCACGGAGAAGCAGCTGGAGTTTCCCGGCCTGCGTCAATATTGAGATGGATTCGCTGGAGCAAAAATGGCCGCATCAAGTGCGGCCTTGGCGGTAGGATTTGCGGCTGGGTAAGGAATACCAGTTCCCGCTATCGCTGGAGGACGAGTCCAAGCCATACGGCGTTACCCCTCATCCTGTCCTTCTCCCCATGGGAGAAGGGACGCCATCTCAGCCGCTGCGAGCGAATTCCCTCTCCCATGGGGAGAGGGTTAGGGTGAGGGGTATGCGCGCTGTGCGGATCGCTGGCGCCTGAGGCTAAGCCTCGGGCTTAGCCTCTTCCTCAAGGGCGGGCACTTCCCCGGCGGTCGTCTCAGCCATAAGCTTCAGCGCCTGTCCGGGCCAATCCTCGCGCTCAAGCCTGCCGCCGAGCTTCAGGTAGTCGTCGACCAGCGCGATTTCCTCGTCGGAGAAATTCGCAAGCTGCTCGAACTTAATGACGTTTAGCTCGTTCAGGCGCTTCTCGTCCGCAGCTTGGAGGCCCTTGATGAGCTTGAGGTCATCCGGGTTGCCCTTGGGCCGCTTGAAGCCCTTGAACTCGGCTTTCAGCGCCTTCGCCCGGGCATCCGTGCGCTCCGGGATACGGGCTGCCTTGCCGCGGAGGCCGCGCAGATAATAAAGCTTCGCCCGGCGCACCTTGCCGCGGCGCACGACCAGGATGCTGTCGATGAGCGGCGAATAGAGCGGAAACACGCGCTCGACGCCCTCGCCGTAAGAGATCTTCCGGACGGTGAAGCTCTCGTTGAAGCCGCGGCCCTGGCGGCCGATGCAAACGCCTTCATAAGCTTGCACGCGCTCGCGGCTGCCTTCGACCACTTTCACGCTCACGCGAACGGTGTCGCCCGGCTGGAAAGTCGGAATCCGGCGCTTCGTTTCGAGCTGCGCCATTTGCTCTTTTTCAAGCGTCTCGATGATGTTCATCACAGAAATCCTCATTGCGGCACATCAAAGGAGCCTCATGCCGCGCAAACATGCGCGCGCCCGCCGCACCAGTTGATCCGGAATCCAGCTTACTTAAGGCAAAAAATCAGGCTTGTCGATTGCAACATTGCACTCTTCGCCCGATTTCCGCGCCAGTCGAGGCGAATATGTTGACGAAAACGGTTAAGAAACCCCACATTCGCGGTCATGATGCAAAACATATCCCAAATAGGCGGCTGGCGCCGTCATTTCTGCTTGGCTCTGCGCCGTACCCGCCGCATGGGCGGGAGATCAGGCAAAAGCGATTGTCAATTCGCTCGACCCAAAGAGCATGAACGAGCTTTTCGAGGCTCTGCCGCGCAGCCCGATGCCGCACTGACGAACATCGTGCCTGTATCGCCGAACAAGTTCCGGTTTCTGTTCGTTTGGCCTGGGTCCAACCCGCTTGATGACTTACGATCGCGTGGGGCAGAAGCTTCGCGGATCGCTTCACCGCGTTCGCCAACCAGCTGAAGCCGCTGGCGATCGGGATTTGCCTGACCTCGCAAAGCATGTACTTCGGCACCACCACCTATGGCGAGGACGAGGTCAACGTCGCTTATCGCGACATCGAGGTCCATTATCAATTCGGCTGGCAGCGGCCCTGCGAGGGCCGCTACATCAACGCAGCGGAGATGGATCAGCTCACGAGCCCGCAAGCCCATCATGGGGGCTACGGTATGGCTGTACCGGCACCCTCTCCGGCGCTTCCAGCTCAAGAGCCGCCAACGCCGGAAGAAGGGCTAAAGCCGTTTATCAAGGCGCCAGCCGCCGCCCCGCCACTGCAATAGCGTTCCCGGCGCGGGCGGAGGCAGCTACTCCGTCTTGGCGACCGGCGTTTTTTGCATCGCCTCGGCTTCCCTGAAAAGCACGTCCGTGCGCATGCCGGGCAAGAGCGGAACGCCGTCGTCGAGGTCGAGGATCACTTCGAGAACATCCACGTCCGTGTGCTTGCGCTGCCCCCTGGTCAGAAGCTGGGGCTCGCCCAATGCGTGGGCGATAACAGACACCCTCGCGTCGAAAGAGCGGTCGGGGAAGGCGTCGGACTTCACGATCGGCGGGCTTGGCCCGGGTAGATTTTGCGAACGTCGCGCTCCTGCACCTCGGCACGCACTTGCAGGCGGGATGGCGTCGCCCATCACCAGCAGAGGGGTCTCGGCACTTGGGCTCGCCGTTTCCCCGAGCTTCGCATGCAGCTCAAGCACCGCGGCGTCGATAGGGGAGCGGAGGTGTGTACGCTCGAACGACGTGCTCACAACAGCGACCTCGGCGCGCGCCGCGGACAGCGCCGCCTCCTGACGGGAAGGTGCCGGGAAGATTCTTCGCCAGAACGCGCTTCAGATTGGCACGCTCGTGCTCAAGCTTCTGCCCGCCGTTGCATACCGCGGCGCGGCCCTTCTCCACTTCCTTGGTTCCAGCCTGATTGGCATGGGCAAGCGAAATCAGGCGGTCCAGCTCGATCCTTGCATCGAATGCATCGCGCTCGGCATCGTAGAGGCTATCCTCGGCCTTACGGCGTTCCGTGCTCTTGGCCTCGGACGAGTTCCGGTCCGCTTCCCGCACCGCGACTTCCGCTTCAGCCGCCGCGAGCTTGGCTTTCAGCTCCTCGTCGTCGAGCCGGATCAGTAAATCGCCAGCGTTGACGTGATCGTTGAGCTGGACGAGAACCTCCTTGATGGCGGAGGGCACCGGGGCGCCGACATGGAGTTCGCGCCCTTTGGGCTCGACACGGCCCGGCGCCGCCGCGGCCCAGCCCAGATCGAGAGACGCGGCCTCCGCGGAATGCGCTGACACCGTTCCCGCCGAAGCGGAGCCTTTGACGCCGCCAACGCCAGGCCCGGAAGAGACAACGCCAGTAACAAGCAACATGAGCCCAATTCCGGAAACGAGAAGGCCGCCAAAAAGTATGGATGAAGCGGGCCTCTTCTGGAGCATTTCTTTCGAACGCATCAGTGTATTACGCATTTGCATATTGTTTTCTCTTTTGACCATTCTTGTCGCTTCCGCTTCCGGATTTCTTTTCCTTTACGGCGTTTTCCGGCGCTTCAGCGTCTTTCCTCTGTCCTATGATCCGCCCGTCCTCGATTTCGATCACCCGGTCCGCATAGGGAATCGTCCTTGGATCGTGGGTGACCGCGAGAATCGTGCGTCTTTCGTCCTTGGCGAGCTTTTGGAGCAGCTCCATGATGGCATGTCCGTTTTCGGTATCGAGCGCGGAGGTTGGCTCGTCGGCCAGCACGATCGAGGGCGAGGATGCAATCGCCCGCGCTATTGCGACGCGCTGTTTTTCTCCACCGCTCAGGGTTCCGGGATAGCTGTGAAGCCGGTGGCTGAGGCCGACGGCATCGAGCGATGCTCCCGCCCGCTTTTCGCGCTCATCGGCGGAAAAGCCGCGAACGTCCAGCGCGATTTTGACGTTATCGAGGGCGTTCAGGGTCGGAAAAAGGTTGTAGGCCTGGAAGATGAATCCCAGATGCCGCCGCCTCATGTCCGCCAGGTCTTCGCCCGTGCGATTGCTGGCACTTTCGCCCGCGATGGTAACGGTGCCCGAGGTGGGAGACAGGATGCAGCCAAGGATGGAAAGCAGGGTTGTCTTCCCGCTCCCGGACGGTCCCATCAATAGCGTGAACTCGCCTGGATGGAGTGTCAGGTTCACGTCATTCAGCGCGAGGACTTTCGCATTGCCCTCGCCGAGTTCCTTGACGATGTGGCGGGCTTCGAGAATTGGGGCCGTTTGACTCATCGTGCAAACACCATGGCTGGGTCGATTTTCGTAACTTTGAGGATCGATGACACGGCCGAGATCGCACACATGGCCAGCGTTACAAACAGCATGAACGCCGCCAGGCCGGGAGTGAATACGATCGGCAGGGCGGCCTCTCCGCTAACGGCGGAGATAAGGGCGGTCAGCGCCGTGCCCAGAACCCAGCCGAAGAGCCCGCTGATAGCGGCTTGCATCAGGATGACCTTATGAATGTACCCGGCCGATGAGCCAAGCGCCCTAAGAGTGGCGAACTCGCTCAGATGATCCTTGGTGCTTGAATAAAGGGTCTGGGCGACAATCACGATGCCGACGATGAGGCCAAGCACGGTTCCGCCCAGAAGCGCGCCGCCCGCACCCGTGCCGAACAGCCAGTATTTGAGGTTCTGCTGCCGGAACTCTTCCTTCGTGAAAACGTATGCCTTGCCCAGGCGCGCTTGCAGCTCCTGCTTCACCGTGGAGGCGTCTGCACCGGGAGCGAGCTTCACAAGATAGAAGTTGGCCTGATCCGGGGGCACGGATGTCAGCTTGTGCGCCCTGCTCAAGGAGGTGAAAATGTAGGGCGAGGTGGTAAACGACCGGATGCCCTCCGTCAGGCCCTCCACGCGCACCGGATGGCCTTCGATCTCGGCGACCGAGCCAATACCGGAAACCCCGAGCTTATCCGCATAGCTGCGGTCGACGACCACGCCGTTGGGGGATGTTGGCACAGCCTCCCCCGCAACGACATTCCAGGGCTGGAGGCTATCCTCATCCCCGTTGGAGCCGACCACGACCACATGCGCGGTGCTGGTGTCGGATTTGCGCCATTCGGCAAATGAGACGATAAGCGGCGATACCTTCTGCACGCCGGGCACCGAAAGGGCCACGAACCGCTCGCGGCCGGTCAGGAGCAGACCCTGCTCGATGCTGTCCGCGCCATAAGCGCCAATCCAAATGTCGCCATTTGTGCGCTCGACCATCGCCGTTATCATTTGGCGGGCGCCAAAAAACATCCCAAGCTGAATCGCTACGAGCAAAACCGCGAACAGGATACCAACAAGCGTTACTAGGAAGCGGGCCCGGTCGTGAAACAGGTTCCGCATTGCAAGTTTAACAATCATCAGCTCAGAAAAAGACCCTATTTGTTGAAACGCTATGCGTGCCCCTTCCGATGCTCAGGGCGAGGCCGCAGAGGCTAAGCCATATGGGCGCGCGGAAACATCGTTAGTAGGCCCTATTATATTTACGTTAAAATGTTGAACAAATAACTATGGCATCATCCGGGCAGCACTCTGTGGCGTGAATGCCACATATATGGCAGCCTGAAGGCACGATGCGGGAGGCGCTGCCCGCGGCTATTCGGCGCAAGCAAGCGCCTTTCCGGGACTTGATTACCCAGATACTTCCGTCGCCATCGATCCCAGGGGGCTGTTTCGTGGCGGCGTTATTCCCGCGCGGGCGTGAGTCAATTTCAGTCGCAGGAACAATGTGTTAGAATGGTACGGCCTCCGCATGGACGGCGCTGCGGAAGTACCGCGGGCGCAAACAAACGCCTCGCGCAAACATCGGGGTAATCGAGTGCGGGGCTGAAAATCCAGGCGAGGGCTATGCGTGGCCGGAGATGCCGACGAGGTGCGACGGGTGCACGCCCAGAACCTCCAACGCCCTGGCATATTTATTCTCAAGGTCGCCATCGAACACGACATCGTAATCCGCCGGGCAATTGAGCCAGCCGTTGGATTGGATTTCGTGCTCAAGCTGGCCTGGCGCCCATCCAGCATAGCCCAGCGCTAGGATTGCCTTGTCAGGGCCACTGCCCTTGGCGATTGCCCGTAGGATATCCACGGTTGCGGTCAGGCACATGCTCTCGTTGATCGGCAGCGTGCTGTCGGCCGCGAAATAATCGGAGCTGTGGAGAACGAAGCCGCGGCTTGTCTCGACTGGACCGCCGCAATGCACGGCCATGGAAGCGCCGCGCGCCGCCACCGGATGCGAACTGCCCGCCGTAATCTCAAGCTGCTCAAGGAGCTTCGGCAGCGTGATGTGGGGAGCGCGCTGGTTGATAATCAAACCCATCGCCCCCTCTTCGGAGTGCGCGCATAAATAGATGACTGCGCGATGGAAGCGCGGGTCCGCCATCGACGGCATCGCGATCAGCAGCTGCCCATCGAGATAACCGTTTGAGCTTAAGTGGCCAATACCAGTTTTCATTCTCGGCATGTGTGAATGGTAACGCTTCTGACTGCTTCTTGTGAAGGGCGAATTTGGGCCCCGCCGCTCTTAATTGGACAAACGGTAAAGACGCGCCATGGGTTCCAGGCCGCCCAGCGGCCATTAACCTACCCGCTCCACAATAGGCTCAGCGGTTAATGCAAGCGCAGATCAATGCAACCAAGCTATGTTCTAGGTAAGCGGGCCATTGTCCGCGATATAAACACGGAACAGATCGCCTGTAATGCAATAAATTCTATGCTTTTCGGGTATACGTTACGAATAGTATTGTGAGAACGTTGAGCAGCCATGGGAACGGGAGACGCCGCAGGGGAACAAAACATGGACTTTCTTAACGATTTGTTGGGATTTGTGGAGGCCGCGGTCGCTGGCGTCTTTCAATTTGTCCGCATGCTTTTGTTCTGGTCCTTTGAGCAAATCGCCGCCATCCCCTGGGGGGCGCTGAGCTACTTGCCGGTTTGGAAGGTGATGCTGCTTTCCACGATTACGGCTCTCTTGCTCCTGTACCTATACCGGATGGGGCTCGCTTTCCTGGAGGCGGGCGAGAAGGCCCTGGCCGCCTTCATACTCCTTATGACGGTCTTTATCCGGGGAATGCCGATAATCGTGCTTGCCGGTATTGCGGCGGCAGCCGGTGCGTGGGTTATTAATAATGTAAATTTCTAGGCATTCGATTTAAGCCCGCAGCCGCCTTCCTTCGCGCGCCTGTGGCTGGACAGCGCCCCGCAATCGCAGCATGATCGCGGCCGGAAGCTTATGCTGCTCCGGCGCGGCAGCGCACTTTGGTGAGGCTTAAAAGGGGGGCCGTTCCATGCAATTTCTCAACCAGTTACTGCAGCTCTTGCAACAAGGGCTGGCAACGATCTTCCGCTTCATAGGAATGATTTGGCAGTGGACCATTACGCAGATAACCGCGGTCCACTGGGATAGGCTCGATCAATTGTCGCTCCCGAAAGCCATCCTGCTCATCATTGTTGGCTTGGGGGTCGCCTACCTGCTTTACCGCGCCGGCAAAGAGCTTCTGGAAGCGGGTGAGAAGCTCCTGAGCGCCTTTGTCACCCTCCTGACCGTTTTCGTGCGGACGCTCCCTTACGTATTGCTTGCGGGCGCTGCCGCGGCTGGCGGGGCTTGGATTGTCAACCACGTGAGTATTTGAGCGTATCCACACCTTTTTTCTAAGCAGGCATTCGTTGGTTACCCAACCAATGCCCGCTTAAATTCGTTTGATTTCGCAGAGTGAGCGCTTGTCGCTCACGATAAACGTTCGCTCCGTGTTTTTTCGCAAAACCGGGAAGGCCACTTTTGCGAACTCTGCTTAGCGATAGCTGCCGTAGCCGTCGCGCAAGCTACCTGAGGTTGACTGTGCGTTGCGCTCCTGTGCAGCGCGGCAACGGTGTTTGTGCATTGCACAAACACCTTGATCGATGTCAAACTGGCATTCCGTAACCGGCATTATCAGATCCCCGCGAAGGCATTTGCTTGTCACCGCTGGGCGCCGGTCAGCGGTGCAATTCACGGAGCATTGCGATGACCGTACGGAATCTCAATTACTTCTTTCAGCCTAAAAGAGTTGTGCTGGTGGGCGCGAGCGAGAGGCCCGGCTCGATCGGTTTGCACGTCGCTGAAAATCTGTTGCGGGCGGGCTTCCAAGGCGAGATCGGCTTCGTAAATCCCCGCCGCACCACCGTCCTGGGCAAAACGTGCTACGCGTCCACCGAAAGCTTGCCCTTCGTGCCGGAGCTTGGCGTGGTGGCCACGCCCCCGCATGCGGTTCCTGGCGTGATCGCGGACCTTGGCCGCAAGGGCTGCCGCGCCGCCGTGGTTATCACGGCCGGCATTACGGGAAGCCTGGCCCAGGAGATGCGCGAGGCGGCACGGCCCTATCTTCTGCGCATCATAGGACCGAACTGCTTGGGCATTCAGGTGCCTTACCTGAACCTCGATGCCAGCTTCGCGCAAACCTTTGCAAAGCGCGGCGATATCGCGCTCGTGTCGCAATCGGGCGCGCTAACGACCGCGATGCTCGATTGGGCCGGGGTGGAGGGTGTGGGATTTAGCCACGTCGTCTCAATCGGCGATGCCGCCGATGTCGATCTCGGCGACATGCTGGACTACCTGGCGGGCGAGGTCATGAGCCGCGCGGTTTTCCTATATATAGAGGGCATTGCGCACGCGGCTAAGTTCATGTCCGCGGCGCGCCGCTGCTCCCGCTCGAAGCCTGTGATCGCCATCAAGTCCGGCCGCCATCCCGAAGGGGCGAAGGCGGCGCTTTCTCACACTGGAGCGCTGGCCGGCTCCGATCAGGTCTTCAGCGCAGCACTTCGCCGCGCGGGTATCCTGCGCGTTCTCGACCTGCATGAAATGTTCGAATCGGCCGAGGTGATCGCGCGCGTCAAAAGCGTTAAGGGCAACCGGCTTGCAATTATCACGAATGGTGGCGGGACGGGCGTTCTGGCCGCCGACACGCTTGCCGATTTGCACGGCACTCTCGCGCATCTGGAGCAAAAAACGCTCGATGCGCTGGATGGCGTGCTGCCGCCGACGTGGTCCCACGGCAATCCTGTCGACATCATCGGGGACGCGGGTCCGGATCGCTACCGCGCCGCGATAGTCGAGGTTATGCTCGACGGCAATACCGACGCGGTGATGGTTATGAATGTGCCGACCGCGCTAGCCTCGTCCACCGATGCCGCGAAAGCGACTATCGAGGCCGTGGCTGAAGGCCGGAAGCTTGGCTCGACGAAACCGGTCCTGGCAAGCTGGCTCCAGCGCAGCAAGTCGGAAGAGGTAAAGCCGCTTTTCAGGGAAGCGAAAATCCCGGACTTCGTCACGCCAGGCGCCGCCGTCCGGGGCATCATTCAGCTCTCGCGCTATGGCGCGGCTCAGGCCGAGCTTATGCAAACGCCGCCAGCGCTGCCGGCGGAGATGCATTTCAATTACGACGCGGTGGAAGCAGACATCGCGCTGGCCCTCAAGGAGGGCCGCAAGCTCATGACCGAGCCCGAAGCCAAGGCCGTGCTTGAGGCGTATGACATCCCAACCGTGCCGACCCGCGTTGCCGCAACGCCCGAGGCAGCCGCGGCCGCCGCTTCCGGGCTGTTGCGCGGCTATTCTTCCCTGGTCGTAAAAATCCTGTCGCCCGATATCAGTCACAAGTCGGACATCGGGGGCGTGCGGCTCGACCTCACCTCCGCCGAGGAGGTCGAGAAAGTAACGCGGCAAATGCTGACAGACATCAGGGCGCTCAGACCCGATGCCGTTCTCAAGGGCGTGACGGTTCAGCCCATGGTGAGGCGCCCCGATGCTTTCGAACTCATTCTCGGCATAACGGTCGACAACACATTTGGGCCCGTCATCCTGTTCGGCGCGGGCGGAACCGGCGTCGAAGCCATCGGCGATACCGCCATGGCCCTTACTCCGCTCGACCTCAAGCTCGCCAAGGACCTCATTGAATCCACCCGCATTTACAAACTTCTGAAAGGCTATCGCGGCAGACCGGCGGTGGATTTGCATGGGCTCGCCTTCTGCCTCGTGAAGCTGAGCTCCCTTGCCGTGCAGCATCCCGCCATCCGGTCGCTCGATATCAACCCGCTGCTCGCCGACGAAAAGGGGCTGCTCGCGCTCGATGCCCGGATCGAGGTCGAGGACCCGAAAAAGGTCCCGCCGCCCCCGCCCGCGATCCGCCCCTATCCCGTGCAGTGGGAAACGCGTGAGAAGCTGTTGAACGGGGAAGAGGTGTTCATCCGCCCGATCCGTCCCGACGATGAACCGATACACGCGAAAATGATGTCGCGGGTGACGCCGGAGGATATCCGGCTCCGGCTGCTCATGCCGGTGCGCGAATTCTCGCATCAGTTCCTGGCGCGCATGACCCAGATCGATTACGCGCGCGAAATGGCGTTCGTTGCCCTGCGAAATGGACCCGATGGCGAGACTGAAATGCTTGGCGTCGTGCGCTTTTTTGCCGATCCGGATTACGAGAAGGCCGAATATGCGGTGCTCGCGCGCTCGGATCTCAAGGGCATGGGGCTAGGCTGGGTGCTCATGCGCCATCTGATCCGTTACGCCAGGGCCGAGGGCCTCAAGACGCTCTACGGCACGGTGCTCAAGGAAAACGCGACCATGCTTCAGATGTGCCAGGAGCTTGGCTACGAGGTCAAACGCGATCCCGACGACCCGATGCTTTTTGCCGTGACGCTGGACATCAAAGGCGAGGCTGTCACCAAGCTGCTGGCGCAGCAAAGCTAGGGATCAGGGACGCATAGTCATCGGGCGTTACCCCTCACCCTAACCCTCTCCCAATGGGAGAGGGGACGCCCTCTCAACGGGCACGCCGGGACTCCCTCTCCCATTGGGAGAGGGCTGGGGTGAGGGGTAATGCGCGTTGTGCAGAGCACAGAGCCAAAAACGGGGTGCCGCTATTGTCCGAAACGTCCGCCTTCGAGGAGGATTTCCAGGCTTGGCGAAAATGCCGGGCGGGATCGCTCATGGACGATTTCGCCGAGCTTTGCCGCTACCGGGAGGCCAACGCCGCGCTGAAGCCGTCCGGCCCGGACGAGGATCGCATTGTGTTCTTCGGGGACTCCATCACCGAAGGCTGGAACCTTGACGAGCACTTTCCTGGCAAGCCCTATATCAATCGCGGCATAGGCGGCCAAACCACCCCGCAGATGCTGATACGGTTCAGGCAGGATGCCGTCGCGCTCCGGCCGCGCGTGGCCATCATCCTAGCTGGAACCAACGACATCGGCGGCAATACCGGTCCCATGCGGCTTGAGGACATAGCGGCGAACCTTGCTTCCATGGCCGATATCGCCCGGACAAACGGCATCCCGGCGGCTTTTTCCTCGCTCCTGCCGCCAGCGCATAGGGACACGCCGCTATCGCGGTTCAATCTATTGAAGCACCCCTTGGATGCTGTCCTGGCGTTGAACGCATGGCTTGCCGGCCACTGCACGGCTCACGGCCTGGCGTTTATCGATTACTACAGCGCGATGAGCGGGCCGGACGGCCTGGTGAAGCCGGAGCTTTCCGAGGATGGATTGCATCCCACGCCGCTTGGCTACCAGACCATGGCGCCGCTCGCGCAGGCCGCTATCGGCCGGGCGCTCGCGGGAAGGGAGCGACAGGCTAGCGGTTAAAATCTAATCGCGGTCCCCGCCGCGGATACCCCGCGACAGAACGTGCCGCAAATGGCCTCCCCTGGCCGGCAGCGGGTGCCAAAAACCGATCTTTGGAGCGAAACGATGCAAGCGAAGTACAAGATACCGATTCACGGTCAGCCATTCGCCGATATCCTGGCAGAACTGTATGCGCACGCATTTCGCGGGGCGCCGGGTCAGTCGGATCCGCATACGCTCTCGCTGGCGCAACGCGAATGTATGGCATATGCGTTGGCTATATATTACCAATGCGAACATTGCCAAGTGCATCACGAGAGAGCAGTTAAACAGGCAATAGAACGCCCGGGTGCCGCGCCGGGCGAGGCCGGCGCCGATAGGGCGGGACTAGAAGACCTCTCTCAAACCTGGCGAAGAACCATTTTGGGCACCGTACTTTTTACACGAGTCGACGGCCGGGTAATTGGAAAAGAAGAATGGCGGGAATGGAAAACCGATTGGCATTTGTTCGTCCGGAAGCCCGGTATCAATGCCAATGTTGCGAACCTGGCTGCCTTCGCCATTGCCACCGCCCGCAACGACGAGTGCCTTCTCGCCCACATGCGCGAAACGATGTGTACCGCGTATTCCGACCGGGAAGTCCGGCTAGGCGTATTGCGCGACGTTATGCGCGTCGTTGCCTTTATGAAGGCCGCAACGACCGTCAATCGGGTTCTGTCAACATATGACCGCATACTCGATTGCGAGGTGCCGGCGTGAACTGCCGCGCGCAAGGAAAATCCAGCGGACACTTTATTTGGCGGTTGATTGCTTCCGCAGCCGTCATCCCGAAAACGCCAACGGCGTTATCCGGGATCGTTACAATGGCGGCGCTCTTTACGATCCCGGATACGGCGCAAGCGACGTTCCAGGATGACGGACGCGGAACTATTCAAGCGGATTCGGCATGACTCCCAGTCTGGAAGGTATCTTGCCGAGGGATAAACGGAGGTGAGAGGTGACGATGGAGGCCATTTTCCTGTCAACCCGGCCTCCGTCACGATAAACCTGCTATTTGCCGCGCGTGAATTCGACGAGTTCGTGAGTGTGCTGATCCTTGACGTGGCCATCTGAACGAATGGTCCAGGACCGCTTGACCCAGCGATTTACGGCCGGAGCATACCAAGTCGAAATCAAGATATCCTGATAATTACCAGGGCGGGCTGGAAAAGCCTGGTGGATCTCGGTCTCTATTTTGAAGGTGTCGTACTGCTGAGAAGCAACTATCGTAGTTTCCTGTCCGACAACCTTTGCCTTTGTCGTTACGTTTATCACGGCACCGGTTACTGTGTTCTGGTTACGGTGCTTAAAGCGCCATTCTTTACCCACAACCAGGGGAGGCTCTATGCCGGTGGAATCTCTCGGTAGCTTTTTCCAATCTCCCTCTCTTGTTGCATTCCAATTGAGGTCGTAAAGGTTGAATCCGGCCCCGCTCTGCCCCTCGCGGACGGATCGCACGGCAATTTGCTTGCCGTTCACCTCGGTAACTGTAAACGTGACGGTAGTTCTCTTTTTTCCTGTGATGTCGTCAATATCGTTGTAAGTCCACTGGTCACCCTTATGGATCCCATTTGCAGCTGGGTCTTTTTGAGCGTCTTGCGCCAGCAGTGGATGCGAGAAGAGAGTTATGACTACAGCAGCAAGAGATATTTTCAACCTATTCATCTCGCCCCCCTAATTAGATCTACTGCTTTTTTGAATAATCGACAAGCTCTAGAGTTGACTGATCGGTGGTGTGCCCTCCAATTCTTGTTAGGACGGATCGCTTTACCCATCGATTCACTGCAGGCGCATACCACACTGTTATGGTTGAGGTTGAGCGTCTGGATTGATCGGCAGTATTGGCTTGCTGCACTTCGATAACAATTTTGAATGTCGAGAAAGTGCCAGCTTGAGTTGTTACCTCTTCCTCTCCGATAACCTTCGACTTACTCGTACTGCGCAGAACCATCCCCACTTTCGAGTTCTGGGCCGTCGATGTCGAGCGCCATTCGCTCCCGGCCTTTAGCGGACCATTGATGCCTGTTCCGTCGTGCGGCTTTCGCTTCCATAAATTGTCGTCGATTAAATTCCAGTGGGTGTCGAACGTCGCGGAGCCTGGTGCGCCGTCCAGGCCTATCTTATTCACGCGCGTCACGATCACTTTGTCATCGATGTCGCTTACAACATATGTGTATGTTGCTTTGAGATCGCCTGTAACATCGTCAGTTAGGTTGTAGCTCCACTGGTCACCGCGCTGTATGCCGGACTGCTCCGCGGTCACAGGGGCGTTATCTTCGGCGAAGGATTCAGGAGCGAGCAGGCTACACGCCAGCAATAAGAACAAGACGCGTTTCATGATACAAGTACCTCCATCAGTGGGCATGGACGATGGTATCGAAAGCCGCCATGCAATATCATAAGCGGGCTGATTGGCGAACTTTTTTTGGGGTCTGCTGCCAGACCGGTGACCATGTCGTTTTCTTCTGGATCGCCACGGCGGGTGTGTCACGAGCGTCTCCGGTCCACACGGGGATGCGCAACTGTATGAGAGATGAAGGAGGGCCCTTCGAGACCGGCAGTCAGGTGCAGGTCTCAAGCCACCGCAAGCTGCTGCCGTCAAAAGCGGTGGTGGTGAGCGTTGCGGAAACGCCGGGGCTATGATTCCGGCAGGCAAGGTTGAGAGAGGCGAGCGCAAGCGAACCGCTGATGACGTGTCGAAAGCGATTTAGACGATGTCAAAACCGGAGGGACGCCGTCCTCCGGGACCAGTCCGGGAGAGCCCTGAAGCCTGCCCGGGCGGCATCCGGCATGGAGGCGGCGCGAAGCTCAACCAGGCTCTTGTACGGAACGTGAGAACCTCAGCTCCGATGTCAAGGGAGAAGCCGCAAGCGGCTTAAACCGCAAGGGCGAGAGTACCGATGCGGAGCGCGAGGGGCGGAGCAGCCCGTAGTAGTGGCGAAGGCCCTGTAATGGGGCTGGAGCGAAGGGGCTGCGTTGTGCAGTCTTGGACGTGGGTCAACCGGTAACGGGAGGAACACATGGATAAGGCAAAGCCGTTTGCGATCCCCAAGCGGGAGGTCTGGGAAGCTTTCAAACGTGTGAAGGCGAACCAGGGAGCGGCTGGAGTGGACGGGCAGTCGATTTTAGAGTTCGAGGCTGATCGAGAGAACAACCTCTACAAGCTCTGGAACCGGCTGTCGTCAGGGAGCTATTTTCCTCCGCCGGTGCGGCGGGTCGAAATTCCAAAGGCAGATGGCGGCAAACGTCCGTTGGGCATTCCAACGGTGGCCGATCGCATCGCTCAGGAAGTAGCCCGGCGTTACCTGGAGCCAATCCTGGAACCGGTGTTCCACGCCGATTCCTACGGCTACAGGCCCGGAAAATCTGCCATCGATGCCGTGAAAAAGGCCCGCGAGCGCTGCTGGCGCTACGATTGGGTTCTCGATCTCGACGTCAAAGGCTTTTTCGACAGCATCGATTGGGAGCTGATGCTTAAGGCTGTCCGCCATTATACGGATTGCCCGTGGCTGTTGCTTTACGTCGAGCGCTGGCTGAAGGCGCCTGTGCAGATGGAGGATGGCAGCATCGTGCTGCGGACTGCGGGGACGCCGCAAGGCGGGGTCATCTCCCCGCTTCTGGCGAACCTGTTCCTGCACCATGCGTTCGATATGTGGATGGCGCGCGAGTTTCCGCACATCCCGTTCGAGCGTTACGCGGACGATGCTATTTGTCACTGTAAAAGCGCTGAGGAGGCGCGGGGCTTATGGAGTGCGCTTGCGGATCGCCTTGCGGCCTGCAAGCTGGCGCTGCATCCTGAGAAGACGAAAATCGTCTACTGCAAGGATGAGAACCGGCGCGGGGACTTTCCCGATATCTGGTTCGACTTCCTGGGCTTCCGGTTCCGGGCCCGGAAGTCGCTCCGGAAGGGAAGGGCCGTGCACAACTTCCTGCCCGCGGCAAGTCCGAAGGCGCTGAAGCGCATGAGCCGGGAAGTCCGGCGCTGGGCGCTGCATCGCCGCAGTGATAAATCCTTGGCTGAGCTGGCCGGGACTTACAATCCCATCATTCGAGGCTGGACCGGCTACTACGGCAACTTCTACCGGACGCAGTTGCGTCCGCTCCTGAGAAGGATCGATCTCTATGTCATTCGCTGGGCGCGCCGCAAATACAAGCGGCTGCGTCATAAACCCAAGGGCGCGCGAGACTGGCTCGACCGGATATGCCGGGCTAAGCCACGGCTCTTCGCCCATTGGCCGCTATGTCATGGAAACGGTTGGACATCGGGAGCCGTGTGAATCGAGAGGTTCACGCACGGTTCTGGGAGCGCCCGGAGGTGAAACTCCTTCGGGCAACTCGCCCCAAGAGCCGCCTCGCGATGACGGCGAGTGTGCCGGAGCTGTCAGGACTTTTGGCCGTTGTTATCAGCCGCTTTCTTCGCCTTAACGAATGGTATAGTTTCCGTAGGAAGCTACTATAGTTAATTCAGATATAGTAAACGCAAAGAGCGCATATTTTTCGCCCCCGTATTTCTGCGAATCTTTTCTTGTTTTGGGCCGATTTCTACGTTTCGAGAATCCCGTTAAATATGCGAGAATATTTGAAATTAACCAGGGCAAAATCTTCTCCGCAGTCCGCCATTGAAGAAAAAGCGCATATATATCAATAACATAAGCGCGCTTAACGCTTACTCAAGACATCTCTGCTATATTACTTCAAAATCGAGAGGCGGTCCTCCGGCCGTCGCAAACCGGCCTCGGGGCAGCGAGGAGAGTTAATTTGGCGTTACACCAGCTACAACCGTCCTCCCGGAACGGCGCTCGCGCCGTATCCGGAATCGTAAAGGTCGTTGACACTCATGACGATCCCGCGTCCGCGCGGCAGCATTCATGCCGCGAGCCGCGCACGGGGTTGACGGCCTCCGGTATCAAGCCCAGGGGCGGGCGAGCGCTGCCTGCTCCTCGAAGCCCTGGATTTTATCCGCCTTTTGCATCGTCAGCCCGATATCGTCGAGCCCTTCCATGAGGCACTTCTTGCGGAAGGGGTCCATCTCGAAGCGCACCACGCCGCCATCCGGCCCGCGGATCTCCTGGTTTCCGAGATCGACGGTGAGCGTCGCGTTGGAGCCGCGCTGGGCGTCGTCCATGAGCTTTTCCAGATCTCCGGGCGACACGATCACGGGCAGGATGCCGTTCTTGAAGCAGTTGTTGTAGAAGATATCGGCGAAGGAGGTGGAGATCACACAGCGGATGCCGAAATCCAGAAGCGCCCACGGAGCGTGCTCGCGGCTCGACCCGCAGCCGAAATTCTCGCCGGCGACCAGGATCTTGGCGTTGCGGTAGGCCGGCTTGTTCAGCACGAAATCCGGATTTTCCTCGCCGCCTTCGCCGTAGCGCATCTCGAAGAACAGCGATTTGCCAAGCCCGGTGCGCAGGATCGTTTTCAGAAACTGCTTCGGTATGATCATGTCGGTATCGACATTGATCATCGGCAGCGGTGCGGCGACGCTTGTGAGCGAAGTGAATTTTTCCATCGGCTATTCCTTTTTCTTTGTCTTTTAGCGGAAGTTACGAATGCCGCAAGGATCAAGCAGTCTCCGGCACCCGTTCTCCGGCCCAAATTGGCGGCCGGCGCGTCTCCCAGCCTTGCGCGATCTCAAGCTGGCGCGCGAGCCGCAACAGCAGCCCGTCCGCGCCGAGCCTTGCCGCGAAGTGGATGCCGATGGGCAGCCCGTCCGGCGTCCAGTACAGGGGCACGGACATGGCGGGCTGGCCGGTCACGTTGAACGGCGCTGTAAAGGCTGCGAAGGCAAAGCTTTTCGCCTCAACGGCCTTCAACGCCGCCTTCATGAGCCAGGGCATCTTCGCTGCGTTCAGGATGCGAAAAAGGAACTCTTCCGCTCCCGTGGCCCGGTTCTGCCCGATCTTCAAGGGCGGCGCCGCCAGGACGGGGCTCAGCATGATGTCGAAACGGTCGAAATAGGATGTGAACATCTTTGCGGTTTGCCACATGATGCGTCTGGCGCGCGCCTCGTCGGCGGCCGTCATCGCACGGCCAATTTGAGCCAGCCCCCAGGTTACGAATTCGACATCGCCGCGGGAAACCTCGCGGCCAAGGATGGCCTGGGCATCCTCAAGCGTTTGCTTTATTCCAATCGCCCAATAAACGAGAAAGGCCATCCGGAACGCGCCGTAATCCGCCTCGGGCTCGGCATCCTCGATATAATGTCCAAGGCCCTCCAGCAGTTTCACGGCCTGGTTGAGCGCTGCTTTAACCTCAGGCGAAACCGTGGAGCCGAGCATGGCGCTACGGATAACGCCAATGCGCAGGCGCCCAACGCCGGCTTCAAGGCCAGACAGAAAGCCCGCATTCGCACGGTTGCAAGTCGCGTCGAGCGCGGCGGCGGAATCTCTCACGCTCCTGCTCAACACATGATCCACCGCAAAATCGCCGGCGATGGGTGCAACCTGAGGAAATGATGGATTGAGCCCCCGCGACGGCTTGAGGCCGAATAGCCCGCAGCAGCTTGCAGGGATGCGGATCGAGCCGCCGCCATCGTTGCCGTGCGCCATGGGCACGATCCCCGCCGCGACCGCCGCTGCCGAGCCGCCGCTCGATCCGCCCGGCGTGCGGCCCGTGTCCCAGGGGTTCAGGCAAGGCCCGAACAGTTCGGATTCGGTAAAGGGCACGAGGCCGAACTCAGGGACATTGGTCTTGCCGAAGATGACGAGGCCGGCGCGTTTGAAGCGCGCGGCGATTTCCCCGTCCTCCCGCGGCACGTAATTTGCGAAAAGCCGGCTGCCGGAGGTGAGCGGCGCGCCGGCGAGCGCGGGCCCAATGTCCTTGGCGAGAAAGGGCACGCCGGCGAACGGCTGCGCCCGATCTATCGCAGCCGCGGCCTTTTCCGCCGCCCCGTCCATCCGGTGGATGACGGCATTGAGCTTCGGATTGACGCGGTCGCAGCGCTCCACGGCCTCCTGAAGCAGCTCGCGCGGGCTGACTTCCTTTTTGCGAACCAAATCGGCAAGGCCAACCGCATCGTAACGGCCATACTCGGAAAATCCGCCCATTCGTTCATCCCTGAAGAGGCTCGCCTTGTCAAAGCGCGCGGATGAAGATGCCGCTTCCGGCGATGCCGTTGAACACCGATTGTACAGCGATCGCGGCAAGCAGGATGCCCAGCACGCGCATGATAACGCCCTGCGCCGTGACTCCGATCCATTCGCGCAACTCCTGGGCCGCGAGCAGGAGGAGAAGTGTAAAGGCCATGACCGTCAAAAGCGCGGCGATGATGGAGAACTGATCGGCAACGTTTCCCTTCGCATTCGCCATGAGCAGCATGGCGCCGGACATCGCGCCGGGCCCGGCAAGGATCGGGGTTGCAAGCGGGAATACGGCAATGTCGCCGGCATTCGCGAGCGCCTCCGCGCTCTCCGGCTGCGAGATCGTGCTGCCGCCGATCTGCGCCTCGAAGATCATGTCGAGCGCGATGAAGGCGAGAATTATGCCGCCCGCGGTTTGCAGCGCCGGAAAGGTGACACCAAGCGCCGACAAAATGGCCGTGCCGAACAGGGCGAAGAACAGGATGATGGACGTCGCGATGCCCGCGGCCTTGAGCGATACCGCGATCCGCTCCGCGCGGCTCAAACGCGGGCAGAAAGTGGCAAACAGAACCGCCGCCTCCACTGGTCCGATGGTGGCGAAAAAGGTCGCGAACGCCCGCAGCGCGGTTTCTAGCATGGTGTCAAGCCTTAGAAGGTAATCGCGATGCAACGTAAGGTTGCGCAACGGATTCGCCGCCTAATTCAAGTGGCTGTGACAACAATACAGCATTAGCTGTGGAAAACGTGGCCATAGCAATGCGCCGGCTTCCATCTCCGCAACAAACGCATACCATCGATGCGATAATATTGGTGCGAGCGTTTCCAGCTGGATGGAAGAAAGTTGCCGGCAATCCTAATGGGATGTGGAAACTGACTTGGACTTGCAACATTTGGCTTGTACAACCGCGATCAGTTGAGTGGGCGTTGAGAGTTGGAGTTGGGCATGATTAATAGCGAGGAACTCGACGAACTGTTCCGTTGCTTGCTAGCCGGCGTCGCCGCTCCGGCGGACGATGTGCAGGTTCGCTACGACCAGTCGCGGCAGCTTCTGCTGGCGTTCGACAGAATAAGGGATTCCAATCTCCGGCAAGAGCTGATCGTCTTGATCGAGATCGTCTCTAAGATGCCGGAAGGCTTGCGCCAGACCCGCGCCAAGCTGGGAATGCCGGCGCTGGGGCAACTGCACTAGCTGGCAGCCGCTCCTTAGCCTGACCCGCCGGCGGCGAGGTTCCGCCGGCTAGCAGAGTCGTCGTTGCGGGCGAAGCGAAGCAATCCAGGCTTAAGACAACGGCATAATTACTGATCGCCACGGCGGCCAAGGCAGCCTCGCTGTGACGGACGCCCAGTTTCTGGTTAAACCGGCTCTAAATCATGGCTCAGTTGCCGGCCAGCACTTGCTTCACAATTACGCTGGCCTTGGTTATGTCCAGCTGTCCCGCGTATTTCGACTTAAGCGCCCCCATAACTTTCCCCATGTCTTTCACGCTGCTGGCGCCTAGCGAGGCAACCAGCTCGCGCACGGCTGCCTTGGTCTCCTCTTCGCCCATCTGCTTGGGCAAGAACTGCTCGATGACAGCGATTTCAGCTTCCTCTTTGTCGACGAGGTCCTGCCGGCTTCCCTGCTTGTAAAGCTCGACCGACTCCCGCCTGGATTTGATGAGGTTTTGCAGCAGATTGAGAATCTCGTCGTCGCCGATCTGCTGATCGCCGCGCGGCCTGGCCACGTCGATGTCCTTTTGCTTGATGGCCGCATTTATCATGCGGATCGTCGTCGTCGCGGGCTCGGCCCTGGCGCGCATGGCGTCCTTCATGGCCCCGGTTAGCTTATCTCGAATCATAGCGGCATTCCTTTCCTAATCGATAGCGTCATCCCTGGCCTTGATAGCTCGGGCCGGGGGTCGCGCTACTCTTTCTTGGGTTCCTTCGACTTCATCTCCGAGATTGCGCGCGCCATTGAGACAAACTCCGACGGCATCATCACCACCGTCATCGAATTCTGCTCCGCCCCGACCTCGGTTATCATCTGCATGCGCCGGAGCTCAAGCCCGGCGGGACTATCCATGATGATCTGCGATGCGTCGCGCAAGCGCTCCGCCGCTTCCATCTCGGCTTCGGCCTTGATGATGCGCGCCCGCTTCTCGCGGAGCGCCTCCGCCTCCTGCGCCATGGCGCGCTGCATGGACTCGGGGATAACCACATCCTTCATCTCGACCATCTGCACCTGAACGCCCCAAGGCTCGGTTACGTCGTCGATGGTCTTGCGCATCTCCTCCGAAAGCTTGTCCTTCTCTTTGAGCACGTCGTCGAGCGTGTGGCGGCCAATGGTGTTGCGCAGTGTCGTCAGCGAGATCTGCGTGACGGCGGTATAGACATTCGCCACGCGCACCACCGACTTGGCCGGGTCCACGACCCAGTACCAGACAACGGCGTCGACCTTAACGGGGACGTTATCCTTGGTGATGGCTTCCTGCTTTTCGACCGCCGCGGTAACGATGCGCTGATCGATCAGGAACTGCCGCTCGATGAACGGCAAAAGAAGATACAGGCCGGGGCCGCGATTGCCAACGAGGCGGCCCAGGCGGAACACGACGCCGCGCTCGTATTCCTTGGCTATACGAATGCTCATGGCGAGCAAAATGACGATGATAACGGCAATCGTTGCTGCCGTTGCGACTTGTAGCCAAATCATGGAAGCCTCCTTGGCAAAAGCGCCGCTGGGAACGCCTCATATTGTGCCGGAAGTTGCCCCGGACACGACAAACATATGGCGGGAAGGTGTCTTTTTTATCGCGAAATAATGATGCGGGTGTCCTCCGAGCCGCGCACAAGGCCGTAAAGCTCGGCGGCGTCGTCCGGATGCAGGCGGATGCAGCCGTGCGATGCCGGGTAGCCGAGATTGTCTATGTCGTAGGAGCCGTGGATCGCATAGCCGCCGCTGAAGAAGATCGAATACGGCATGGGCGAGTTATGATATGCACCAGACCGGTGATAGGCGTCGAAGCCGGTCGGGCGGTAGGTGCCGGATGGCGTGCTGTAGCCGTCCCGCGCCGTGGAGACGGGCCATGTGTGCTCCAGATAGCCGTCCACATAGACGTACATCGTTTGCTGAGATTTGCTGACGCGCACAACCACTTGAGCGTCCGCGGTGGAAATCACGCAGAAGGCCAGAAAGCCCGCAACCGTCAATAGCACTTTACGCATAATCGACCCCAAAACATAGAGCGCTTTCATTCAAAGCCGGGACGCCGGTTGTCAGTCCAGCGCAGGAGCGCGTGAAAAATCGAAATTGTACTTCGGGAAGACTCCGCAGCGTCATTCCCGCACGTTCGCCGATATTTTCACATACTGCTTCGCGGAAATGACGGTTCGCGGCCCAAGTTCGATTGAAGGCGCTCCAAAGTGGTGTTTGCCTAAAAGTTTCAGCAGTTTTTTTACACCAAATCCGGGCGGACGGGAATTTAAAGTAGCTTTCAAGGTTTCTTTTATGCTTCCAGATGGCGAAGCGTGACAACGGCGATTTCCGGCGGCACGAGGAAGCGCACAGGAAGGGCGGTGAGCCCGAGGCCGCTCGACACGATGATGTGTCTGCCGTTCTCATGTATATGTCCGTATGCGTAGCGCGCGAGTTCAGCCGGGACTGCCGGCCGGCCGACAAACGGAACGTAAACCTGGCCGCCATGGGTATGGCCCGACAGGGTTAGCGTTATCCGCTTGGGCACGGTCTTAAAGATGTAGGGCTCGTGGGCCAAGAGGAGCGCGGGCGCGTTGTCCCCGATCTGGCGCAGCGTGCCTGGAAGATCGTCCTCCCGTTCGAGCTGATCGCCGAGGCCCGCAAGCCAAAAGCGGGTGCCTGCACCTTTCACCGGGACGGCGGCATTCTCCAGCAGCTTGATGCTGGAATTCCGGAAACTGTCGCGTATGAGCTGAACGTCACCGTAGCCCGCATCGTGATTGCCAAGCACGGCATAGACGCCAAGCGGCGCGCGAAGCTCCTTGAGCGCGTCCATCCATTCGGCGACGGGAATGACGGCGGACCGGAAGCGCGGTCTGAGCGCGCACACATAATCGCCGAGAAGTACGATGACATCGGGTTTAAGTGAATTCAGGCGCCGGGCAATCGCGGCAATGCGGGCAGCGGGCATCCACGGTTCCACGGCATGGATATCCGTCAAAATGCCGATTCTCAGAGGCTTTGCGGATTTTGGCCAATCGGGGTGAGCGATGGCCCATTGCCTGACGGCCAAGCTGAAGCCCGGCTCGATTGCAAACGCATCCGCCGCGCCCAGCACACCGAATCCGGCGGTTGCCGCGCTCAACGTAAGGAACTGCCTTCGAGAAATCATATACTACCAGTAGCAGTTAGATTTTAACGTTTTGTTGTCAGGAAAGCGCCGTTTCCTGGCCTTCGCAAATTATTTCGGCGAAAAGCCGCGGATCGATGTTTCCGCCGGAAAGGACGATGGCCACGGTACGTCCCTTGGCGTGGAATGCGCCGGAGAGGATCGCGGCAAGGGCGGCGGCGCCTCCCGGCTCGATAACGAGCTTCATCTCGCCGAACGCATAGCCAATCGCTTCTCTCACGTCGCGATCGGCGACCGCGATGCCTCCGGCCAGCCGGTCCTTGTTGACCGCAAAGGTCAGTTCGCCCGGCTGAGGCATTAGCAGCGCGTCGCAGATCGAGCCCGATAGGCGTTCATTTTCCTGGCGCACGCCCTCGGCGAGCGAGCGCTTGTAATCGTCGAAGCCCTTGGGTTCCACCGTATAGACTTCGGCCGCGGGAAAGCTGTCCAAAACAGCCAGCGCCACGCCCGCCGTCAATCCGCCGCCACTCGCGGGCACAAGCACCGCATCGATGCTGGCGCCGATGGCTTTAGCCTGCCGGGCGATTTCGAGGCCAACCGTGCCTTGGCCCGCGATCACCTGAGGGTCGTCGAAAGGCAGAACCAGGTCCGCGTTCAGCTTCTCGCACAGCTCGCGGGCGATGGCCTCGCGGTCCTCGGTCTCGCGGTTGTAAAAGACGGTTTCCGCCCCGCTCTGGCTGGTGCGCGAGATCTTGAACAAAGGCGCATCGGAGGGCATCACGATCACCGCGTCCAGGCCGCAAAGGCGGGCGGCCTCGCCCACGCCCTGCGCGTGATTGCCCGAAGAGCACGCCACGACGCCGCCGGGGAATGCGTTGCGGTCCACTCTGGAGACGCGATTATAGGCGCCGCGGAATTTGAAGCTGCCAGTGCGCTGCAGCGTCTCCGCTTTGAAGAGAACCCTGCCACCGAGCTTTTCGTTCACGCTCGCCCATTCGAGCAACGGCGTTTCCACCGCGTATGGCCTGATCCGCAAATCGGCCTCTCCGATATCGTCAATGGTTGGCAGCTTCATTGCGGACCCCGCGCTTGCCGTTCATCGCGAGGCGGCAGGCCGCCAGGCGATCCAGGAGGTTTATAAGCCATTCAAGCTTGCCGCAGGATTACTTCGCTTGTCCTCGCAATAAGCGGCGAGGATGAAGCACGCGGCCGGGCCGCCAGTAGCGAAAACGAGGCGGTCTTGCCATCGCCGGTCAGGGGCGGCGCGCTCAAGAGTTGGCATCCGCGACGATGTCGCGAAAACGCAGCGCGCAGGCGTTCCAGCTGAAAAGCTCCGCATATTCGCGGCAGGTGGCGCGGTCGATCGCAAGCGCGGCAAGCGCGGCTTGCTTGAGATCCTGGCCCAGAATGCCGGCGGTGCCGTTCACAAGTACATCCTTGGGGCCCGTGACGTTGTAGGCGGCGGCGGGCACGCCGCAGGCGAGCGCTTCGAGCAGGACGTTTCCGAACGTGTCCGTCAGGCTAGGGAAAACGAAAACATCGGCGGACGCATAATGCTCGGCGAGGTCCACGCCGAACTTGGGGCCTGTGAACGCCACCTTTGGATAGCGGCTCTTTAGCTCTTCGAGCTGCGGCCCGCCGCCGACAATGGCCTTGCTGCCTGGCAGATCGAGGCTCAGGAAGGCATCGAGGTTCTTTTCGACGGCGACGCGGCCGGCATACAGGAATATCGGGCGCGGCAGGCCGAGCCTGTCCACCGCGCGCGGTTTGAACAGGTCAAGATTGACGCCGCGCGACCAAAGATAAACGTTCTTGATGCCATGGCCGCCGAGTTCCTCGCAAAGCGACCGCGACGCGGCCATCACGCCGGCGCCCGAATTATGGAACCAGCGCTCCAAGCGGTAGCCCCAGGAAAGCGGCACTGGCGCGCGGGCCGCAAGGTATTCCGGGAAGCGGGTGTGATAGCTCGTAGTGAAGCGCCGGCCTGACGCGCAGGCAGAAGGCACGCATGGCAAGGCCGATGGGGCCCTCGGTGGCGATATGGATGCAATCGGGGCGTTCGCGCTCAACGATGCGGGCTGCGTCGGAAGGGAACGCGAGCGCGAGCCGGATTTCGCCATAGCCCGGCATCGGCACGGTCCTGAATTCCGATGGCGTCATGAAAGATAGGGAGAATCCGGCGGCCGCGGCCTCCCGCTCAAGATTGACATAGGTGTTCACGACGCCGTTCACTTGGGGCTTCCAGGCGTCGGTTGCAACGAGGATGCGCATTATGGGGCCGGGGTTACTGCGGAGGTGCTTGGCGGGGCCGATTGTAGCGCCCGGAGGTGGTCGGTCCAGCGGATGATTTCGAGCCGGCCGTCGGCGTGCTCGGCGATTGCCGTGCCGCTTTCCACCCAATCGCCAGTGTTCACGTAGTCTATGCCATCGACCTCGTGGATCGCGGCATGATGGATGTGGCCGCAGATAACGCCCACGGCGCCGGCCTCGCGCGCTGCCGCCGCGAGCTTGTTCTCGAAATTGCCGGCGTAGTTGACCGCGCGCTTCACGCGGTACTTGAGATAGGCCGACAGCGACCAATAGCGAAGCCCAAGCCCCCGGCGCACCCAATTGAGAAGGGTGTTGGCCGCGGCCGCGATGTCGTAGGCGATGTCGCCCAGCACGGCGAGCCAGTGCGCGTTGTGTATGACCGCATCGAACTCGTCGCCGTGGATCACAAGATAGCGGCGGCCGTCCGCGGTGCAGTGAACCGCCTTCAGGCAAATCTCGAAGGGGCCCAGCATGGTCCCCGCGAAAGCGCGTATCTCGGTATCGTGATTGCCGGGGATGTAGACGACGCGCGCGCCATTTTGAGCCTTCGCGAGCAGCTCCTTGATGACCTGCGTCTGCGATGCCCGCCAGCTAGGGCCCCGCCGCAGACGCCAGAAATCGATTATGTCGCCGGCAAGATAGATCGTGCCGGCGTCGTGCGCTTGAAGAAAGCTCACGAGATCCTCGGACCTGCAGGCCCGGGCCGCCAGATGGATATCGGAAAGGAAGAGGGCGCGGTATCTCACAGGCGCTTTATAGTTTGATGTGGCAGGAAGGTCCACCCCTAGCCCCGAATGCCGGGGCCGTGCGGCAGAATGCGCCCCTCTTGGTAAGATAATATGACACTACGCGCCGCTGACATATAAAAAGGGGCATCCACGTATACCAGGTGCGGGGTTGTTGCATCCGCCGTTGCACGGCGATGTTGCGGAGGCCTGGATATATAACGGCCGTTAGTTTGGCGCAATGTAAGCGCGCTAGAAGGAGGGCATGTCCTTGGCAATTGCGCTTGCGGTGCCGCGGCGGGCTCACGAGCCCTTGAATAAATTGAGCGTTAAATATTCCTGACTTGTGTGCTTTATGCAAAAATGTCACGTTTGCCGCCAGCGTCATTCTACCGCAAGCAGACACCTGCAAATCGTTTTAATAGGGCTTTCGACCAAGCCCGGATGCTGGCGGGGCCAGTCCGCAGGGGCGGCGCAAAAACAAGCCGTGAGGCCTCGCATCGAACTCGCATTTAGGGAGCAAGCATGAGCACAGCCGCGTCACTCGACAATATCAAGGGCATCGCGTCAGCCGATGTCCTTGGCAAACGCGTTCTGGTCCGCGCCGACCTCAACGTTCCCATGGCTGGAAGCGAGGTGTCCGACGCGACGCGGATCGAGCGGTTTCTCCCCACGGTGCGCGATCTGACAAGCCGGGGCGCAAAGGTTATTATTCTCTCCCATTTGGGCCGCCCCAAGGGTAAGCCCGAGGCGAAATATTCGCTGCGCCCGGTGGCGGACAAGCTAGCCTCTTTGATGCCGGGAACCACGGTCGTTTTCGGGGAGGATTGCATCGGCCCTCAGGCCGAAGCCGCGGTAGCCCAGCTCCAGCCCGGGCAGATCGCCTTTTTGGAGAACCTGCGCTTCCACGAGGGAGAGGAAAAGAACGATCCGGAGTTCGTGGCCGCACTGGCCAAGCTTGGCGACATTTATGTGAATGACGGGTTTTCCGTTTCGCACCGGGCGCACGCCTCAACCGAGGGCGTCGCGCGCCTCCTGCCCGCTTACGCGGGACTGTCCATGATGGCGGAAGTCAGCGCGCTCAAGGCCGCACTCGACCGCCCGGAGCGGCCGGTGGCGGCAGTGATTGGCGGCTCGAAGATCTCGACCAAAATCGACGTGCTGGTCAATCTCGTGAAGAAGATGGACTATCTCATCGTCGGCGGCGGCATGGCCAATACCTTCCTCTATGCCAAGAAAATCGGCGTGGGTAAGTCGCTCTGCGAGACGGGCTTGGTGGAGACCGTCGACGCTATCTTATCGCAAGCCGCTGAATCCGGCTGCCGGATCGTTTTGCCCTCCGACGCTGTTGTTGCAACAGAGTTCAAGGCACACGCCGCAACACAAATCGTGCCGGTGGGACAAGTGCCGGAGGATGCGATGATACTCGACGCCGGCCCGCGCTCGGTGGAGGACTTCACCCAGCGCCTGGAGCAGTGCAGAACGGTGCTTTGGAATGGCCCGATCGGCGCGTTCGAGACTGAGCCCTTCGGCGAGGGCACGTTCAAGCTCGCGCGCGAGGCGGCAAGGCTTACCGAGGCCGGCAAGCTGCGCACCATCGCCGGCGGCGGCGACACGGTTGCGGCGCTGAACGCGGCGCACGTCACGGACAAGTTCACTTATGTATCGACAGCCGGAGGCGCTTTCCTGGAATGGCTCGAAGGCCGCACGCTCCCGGGCGTTGCGGTACTCGCCCGCTAAGCGGAGTTTCCCAAAAGTGGCCGCCGGTTTTGGGACAAAAACTCCGCGAAAACAAAGGACTCTAAGCAAACGTTCGTTGGCCAGCCAATGAATGTTTGCTTAGTAAAATGAACAGCAAAACATCCGCACTAATGGGAGGCTAAAATGGCCCGTATTACGCTAAGGCAACTTCTCGATCACGCCGCGGAGCACGGCTACGGCGTGCCCGCTTTCAACATCAACAACATGGAGCAGGGCATCGCCATCATGGAGGCGGCCAAGGCTACGGACAGCCCGGTCATCATCCAGGCGAGCCGCGGCGCGCGCGCCTATGCCGGCGATCTTCTGCTCTCCAAACTCATCGAAGGGCTTGAGGCGCAGTATCCGCATCTGCCGATCTGCATGCACCAGGACCACGGCAACAGCGATGCAACCTGCGCCAGTGCGATCCGCATCGGCTTCGACAGCGTGATGATGGACGGCTCGCTCAAGGCGGACGGCGCAACGCCCGCGGATTATGGGTATAACGTTGGCATCACCTCCAAGGTGGTCGAAATGGCCCATTGGGTCGGCGTTTCGGTCGAGGGCGAACTCGGGTGCCTTGGCAGCCTTGAGACCGGCCATGGCGAAAAAGAGGACGGGCACGGCGCCGAGGGCAAGCTCTCGAAGGAGCAGCTTTTGACCGACCCGGATCAGGCGGCCGAATTCGTCGCCGCGACGAAGGTGGACGCGCTGGCCGTGGCCATCGGCACCTCGCACGGAGCCTACAAATTCACGCATAAGCCCACCGGCGACGTGCTCGCGATGAACGTCATCGAGGCGATCCATAAGCGGATTCCCAACACCCATCTCGTGATGCACGGTTCCTCCTCGGTGCCGAAGGAGCTGATCGACATCATCAACGAGTTCGGCGGCGAGATGCCAACGACCTTCGGCGTGCCGGTGGAAGAGCTTCAGCGCGGCATCAAGCATGGCGTGCGCAAGGTCAATATCGACACCGACCTCCGGCTCGCGGCAACCGGCGCCATCCGCAAAACGCTCGCCACCGCACGGAAGGAATTCGATCCGCGGAAATATCTCAAGCCCGCCATCGCCGCCATGCAGCAGGTCTGCAAAGACCGCTACGAGCAGTTCGGCACGGCTGGCTACGCCTCGAAGATCAAGGTGATCCCCGCGGCGGATATGGCAAAACGCTACGCCAAGGGTGAACTCGATCCGAAAGTTGCGGCGCGGGCTTAGCGCGTCCGTCATCCCGTGCGCGGTCGTGACGCTGCGCGGACACGGGATCGTTAGGAATGCCGGCGCCCTTTAAGACCCCGGATAGCCGCTAGCGGCTTCCGGGACGACAAGGGGCGCCGTTTTATGCGCGGCCCGCCCGAAAATGAGGGGTAAAATGGAGGCGGTATGAAACGCGAGCCGAACAATTGGCCGCTTGCCGTGGTGTTCGACCTGGACGGAACGCTGATCGACAGCGCCCACGACCTCGCGGATGCGCTGAACTATACCCTCGGGCGTGCGGGGGCTTGAGCCTTTTTCCGTGGCCCAGGTGAAGGAGATGGTCGGCGGCGGTATCGCCAAGCTCGTCGAGCGCGCTCTTCACGCGCATGGCGTCCCGGATGCCGGGCTTTTGCCGCTTGCGGCCGACTTTGTGAATTACTACCGGGAAAACCTTGTCAGGCGCACAACCCTGTACGAGGGGGCGGCCGAGCTTCTCGAAAAGCTGAGGCACGAAGGGCGGCGGCTCGGGCTTTGCACGAACAAGCAGCACGAGTTCACGGTCCACATCGCCGAAGAACTCGGCATCGCGAAATATTTCTCCGCCGTGACACGGCGAGCGCGAAGGCCATGCGCGCAAGCCCGATCCCGCGCCGCTGTTGAGCGTGCTTCACGCGCTTGGAGCCTCGCCGGAGGATGCCGTTATGGTTGGCGACAACAGCCCCGACGTTGAATGCGCGAAAGCGGCCGGCGTGGTACCCATCGTGGTTCGCTTCGGCTACGCCCGCGTCAGCGCCGAGGAGCTTGGTGCATCCGCTGTTATCGACCGCCTGCTTGACCTGCCCGATTGTCTGGCAGATCTCCGGGCTGTCAGGCGAGCATAATGAAAGCGGTCGATTGCTGCACAGACTGCCATCCCGGAACTTGATTACCCCAATGTTTCCGCTGACATGGACTGCGGGGTTCAAATCCGCCGCGGCGTCGTCCCCGCGAAGGCGGGACCCACGCTAAGGTCTTGTTCCAGCGACTGAAGCGGCAAGCGGCCTCGAACGCCACAGCGGAAATATCAAGGTAATCAAGTCCCGCAAGACGCGTTAGCGTTTAGCCAGGATCGTAACGCCTTCGGCATTTCCGGGATGACGCCAGCAGCTAGCCAGCGAAAGATGGACGTGGCGCCGGGCCGCAAACTGGGGCAGGCTATTGACGGCTTGGCGAACGCCGTTATTGTCACAATCCAGGTAAGGCGAGGATGCAGCCGCCAGTATAGCTGCCGCGCATTGGCCAGAGATCGAGCCATGGCAAAATCGCCTATTTGCATAGTCCTTGGCTTGGCGGTGCTTTTCGCGCACGCCGCGCCATTCGGCGCTCCGGCTGCTTACGGCGCTGAATGCAAAAGGAAAATTGCAGGTTTTTATCTTGAGGAGCTGGACCAGACCCGGCCTCACAAGCTTTCCCGTGGCTCCGAAAACCTTCCGGCCTCGCTCACCGGCATCGCTGGGAACTCAGAGCACGGGCGTGACGTTTTCATCAGCGCCCAGAAGGGCGGCTGCGTCAGCTGCCACCAACTGAGCACGCTATCGCCGGCCATCGCTCAGGGCAGCGTCGGCCCCACGCTCGACGGCGCAGGAACCAAGTACAACGAGGCGACAGCTCCGCCACGTGCTGCTCCAGCCAGGAGCCTACTTTCCGGAGACGATCATGCCATCCTATTATCGCGCTGGGAACAGCGAGGCATCCGTGTTGACCGCGGCCGAGATCGAGGATCTCGTCGCCTATTTGGGAACTCTGAAATAGAGGGGGCTAGTACCGGGTGCAGGAAGTCCTGAGGCACATCGCCGTCATCGCGAGGCCGCCCTGGCGGCCGTGGCGATCCAGGGCAAAGCACGAGGGCTGTTGTCTCTGGATTGCTGCGCTCCGCCCGCAATGACGGCGTGAAACACGCATATGGGTCAGGATTTCCCCACGGGGTGTACTAGCACCCTTTGGCTTTTTTCGGGAGGTGTTCAGGTGCAGCCCACCGCTGTCCTATTCTTCATGGTCCTCGCCGCCTCGGCCCTTGGCGGCGTGCAGGCGCAAGCCGAAAGCGGCGCCGGGCCGGGCGAGACTTCGGCCGCGCCGCAAGTCATCGTGCCGGGCGAGGATTTTCTCACGCCGGCGATGCGCGCCAAACAATCGGACGACTTCGACAACCCCGCCTTTCCCTTCGTGCAAATCGGGGAGGCAGCTTGGAGCAAGCCCGAGGGCGCTGCCGGCAAAGCGTGCCGGGACTGTCACGGCGCGGCGCCGGAGCAGCGCGTCACGACCGCCGTGGCGAGCTACCCAAAGTACGCCCGCGCCGTCGATCGCGTGATCGCGCTGTCCGGGCGGATCAACATCTGCCGCGAAAGCGCGCTTCAAGCGCCCGCATTGGCGGAAGGCTCGGATCGAATGATGGCCATGACCGCTTATCTTCGCTGGATCGCGCGCGGGCTTCCCGCGACCGCGGATGTGAGCGGCCCGGCGGAGGAAGTCCTGGAGACAGGCAAGGAACTCTACTTCAAAAAGATGGGTCTGCTGCAGTTTTCGTGCGCGGACTGCCACAATCGAAACTTCGGGCAGAAGTTCGGAAGCGACATGTTGAGCCAAGGCCACGCCGTCGCCTATCCCGTTTTCAGCATGGGCGAAAAGCGCTTGATCTCGCTGCATGAGCGCTTCCGCATGTGCAACCGGCTCGCGCGCGCCGAGCCGCAGGCGGAAGGATCGGCGGATTATGTCGCATTGGAGCTATATCTGAATTGGCGGAGCAAGGATTTGCCAATCACCGCGCCCGGTGTCAGGCCGTGAAAACCCCAGCCGCGCTTTCGATTGCGGGCTCCAACTCCTCCGCCGGCGCTGGGCTACAGGCCGACTTGAAGACCTTCTCAGCGCTGGGCGTTTACGGCGCCACGGCCGTGACGGCGGTAACGGCGCAGAATACGAAGGGCGTCTTCGCGGTCCACAATGTGCCACCGGACATGATTTCCGCCCAGATCGCCGCCGTTTTCTCCGACCTATCGATACGGGCGGTCAAGACTGGCATGCTTGGCGGCGAGGCGGGCGTGCTTGCGGCTGCCGGGGGGCTTGAGCAATGGGCGCGCGGCGTTCCAATCGTGGTTGACCCCGTGATGGTCTCGACAAGCGGCAGGGCGCTGCTTGAGAAAGGCGCCGAGGCAGCGCTGGTGGCAAGGCTTTTCCCGCTGGCCGCGCTCATCACGCCGAACCTCCTGGAGGCGGCGGCGCTCCTCGACCTGCAGCCGGCCGCAAACGAGAGCGAAGTCAGGGAACAGGCGGCGCGCCTGCTCGGCTTGGGGCCGCGCGCGGTTTTGATCAAAGGCGGACACGCCACGGGCGGCGAGGCAACGGATTTCTTTTTCGACGGCTCCAAATTCCGCGCCTATTCCGCGCCGCGGATCGCAACCGAAAACACGCATGGAACCGGCTGCACTCTTGCGTCCGCAATAGCAGCCTTCCTTGTGAAGGGGCTGACGATGGAAGACGCTATCGCGCAGGCAAAGGCTTATCTGCAAGGCGCCATCGAGCGGGCTTCGGACCTTAATATCGGGGCAGGCTCCGGCCCGCTCCCGCACTTTTACCGGCAGACGCCGCCGGCATAGGAGTCGCAGGCGACGGCTGATGTACGGATTACATTAATCCGGTTGAGTGCTTCACTGCGCGGCGCCCCATTCCTCATGGCCTATCCGGCTTGCGCAAGAAATCCTCTCAGCTTTTCAATCATCCAATCCGGTGCCAGCAGCGGGAGATCGTGATCGGCACCTGGGTGAACGTCCAGCTTTGCCCGCCAACGCCCGGCTAGGCGCCGGGTGCAAACTGGATCGACCAGATTGTCACCTTCCGATGCCATGAACAGGACGGGACAGTTTGGGGCTTGAGGGTAGGAATATAGCGACGACGCGAAAATCTGCCGCATGAAATTAGCGGATGCCGTCGGGGGCATGGCGGCATATTTCCGTGCCAGGCTTTCCAATTGCGGTAGACCTCGGGCTGTCATTTCCAGGATGGCGCGCTCCCGGACCAATAGACCGTCTTTCTGCATCGCCGTTCGCAGAATGCGTAAGTAGTTTCGCCAGCGCAGCCTTTGGTAAAACCGCGAATCCGCGCGTGAACTCGTATTGATCAGCACCATTCGCGCAATTTCGCCCGGATGTTGCTCCGCCCACGCCGAAGCAACCATGGCGCCCATCGAGATCGCCAGAATATTGAAGGGGGTTTTTCCCTCTGCAACGAATCGCGACCTTTGCCGCAGATCCTGGGCATAAGCGCCGATTTTCAGATAGCTGCCGCGGGCCGCCTCCGTGCCATTCCCAGCCAGGTCGAGCAACTCGATTTCGGCTGCTGGAAACGCTTGTTGAAACAGATTGGGAAAAAATCCCCAATGCAAGGAATGCCGCCCGAGCCCTCGCAGAAACATCCAGCGCTGGGAGGGTGCGTCCACTTTTGCCCATCGTTATGCGACGTAGCCGGAGGACAAAAGGACCAGCCACCTGGCGCGGTTATTTCTGAGCGAGGCCTTAGAGCCTATCCGCTTTTGATGGAATCAAAAGCGGGCTCTAGCTTTTTGTTTTGGCGTGCGTCTTTTCGGAAAACCGCTTCACACTTTTCCGGACGCACGCTAGCTGCCGATCACAGAGGGGTTCGTTTAGCGCTTGCCTGGCATGCCGCGCAGGTAGCACTGGCCCTCGCTGCTGTATTTTTCCTGGTTTTGGATGGCGCGCCACAGAGCCGGGTCGGCGACCGGTTTGCTCCGGTGCGCTGGTTTCCGTGTCATGTCCTGAGCGAAAATGGTGCGGATGCTGTCGAGCATCTCCTGGAGGGTCAGGCCGTTCTGCATTTTAAATACTCCACTCCTCCCTGGGGCTGTGCAGACTAGCGCGTTCTTGAGCATTCGCAAATGCGAAAAAGCGTACCGCCCAGTCTTTCACACACAATTGATTCCCGAAATTGCTGGCGTTGCGGCGCACAACCTAGAGCAGATTATGCAATAGAAGTTAATCGACCTTCTGAACGATACAATCTTGTATACCAGCGCTCTTTAACCTTCTGCAAAGGTTGTCTGCGTCGTCATGCGACTTTACTGGGCCGGCCAAGACGCGGAACCAAGTACCCCGGTCTTTTAAATCGGCCTGCCTCGTTGTGAGCGGCACGTCGCCCAGGACGCCCCTGTACTTCTCCGCGACGGCTGCAAGCTCCGCTTCCGCCGCCTTCAGGTTCTGATCCGACTTGACCTGGGCGAAATAGCCGCCGGATAAAGCCGGAGCAGGCTCAGCCGCTGCCGGCGCGGGGGGAGGCGCGGCTGGTGCGCCCTCCGTCTGTTGAGTGGCGTCCGTGGCCGCGGCGGGCTTGGGCTCAGCGGCGGCCAGAACGGCCGGGGGGACATCGCCGGCGTTCGCGCCGGCAACGGCCGGGACGGCAGCCGGCCGCTGAATATCGGTGCGCGTTCCATCGGGCAGGTATCTTTCGGCCCGAACGATGGTCGGCCGGTCGGACTGGGCTTGCGCCGCAACCGGTGGCGGCGACGATGCGGGAGCACTAGCAGGCTGCCCGGCTTCAGCGACCGCTCCGGCGCTGGCCGGCGCCTTCACCGGCCCGGCGGCAGCAACGGGAGCGCCGGCAGCAACAGGGGCAGGAGCAGGAGCAGGAGCAGCGGCAGGATCGGCGGCGGTGGCCGTTTCGGTAGCGGTTTCCGTTTCTTCGGCCGGCAGGCGGTCGTAATAGAGCTTCTGGCTGGGGGCGGGCACGGCCGGATTCTTCGGCCGCTCGTCCACCACGGGCTGCACGGCCGGCGGTGTAACCTGGGCCGCACGCGGCAGGCGGCTGCCGGGGCGGTCTGCCTTCATGGCGCGGTAGCCATACGCGCCGCCAAAAACGATGGCGCAAGCCGCTGCCGCCGCGATAAACTCGTTCCTGCGCTGCCTGATCTCCGGAGGGATCTGGCCCCACGCTTCGCTGATGGAACGGTTTAAGCTGGCGATCCAATCGGCCTGATCGCGCTTGCCGCGGCCACGGGCCTTTTGCCGGCGCTGCCGCTCTGCTTTCCCGGCGCGCTTCGGCGGCTTCGATGCAAGCGGCGGGTGCGGCGCCTCACGGAAGCCCTGGTCCCGCTGCTGCCCGGCTTTCCCGGTTTGCTCTGGCGCCCTCAAAGGTTCGGGCGCCGCCTGTGGCGCCTCGCGGAAAGCTTGGCCCAGCTGCTGTTCCGGGGTGCCGTCGGGCTCCGGCCACGGTGAGGGCGGCGGTTGCTGCGGCTCGCGGAAGCCTTGTGACGGCTGCCATTCCGGGTTGGCGGTGGGCTCCGGCCACGGTGAGGGCGGCGGCTGTGGCGGCTCGCGGAAGTCCTGCGCCTGCTGCCATTCGGGGGTGGCGGCGGGTGCCGGCCATTTCGACGGTGTGAGCGGTGGCTGTGGCGCCTCGCGGAAGTCCTGTGCCGGCTGCCATTCGGGGGTGCCCGGCGGGTGCCGGCCATTTCGACGGTGTGAGCGGCGGCTGTGGCGGCTCGCGGAAGTCCTGTGCCGGCTGCCATTCGGGGGTGGCGGCGGGCTCGGGCCATTTCGACGGTGAGAGCGGCGGCTGTGGCGGCTCGCGGAAATCCTGTGCCGGCTGCCATTCCGGGGTGCCGGCGGGCTCGGGCCATTTCGACGGTGTGAGCGGCGGTTGCTGCGGCTCGCGGAAGGCTTGTGCCGGCTGCCATTCGGGAGTGCCGGCGGGTTCCGGCCATTTCGACGGTATGAGCGGCGGCTGTGGCGGCGCGTCGAAACTCTGGCCCAGTTGCCGTTCCGGTGCGGCGGCGGGCTCCGGCGGTTTCAACGGTGTAAGCGGCGGTTGCGGCACCTCGCGGAGGCCCTGGCCCCGCCGCGGTTCCGCGCTGACGGCGCGCTCGTTCGGTTTCAACAGCGCGAGGGCCGATAGCGGCGATTCGCGGAAGCCTTGGCCGGCCGCTGCCGGCGGAGCGGGCAGCTCCCGGCGGGCGGTGGACGGGAACCTGCGCTGGTATTCCTCCAGTGCGTTCGCTTTGCCGGCGCTTCCCAATGGCAACCGCGACCGAAGGCTTCTTGCGGCTGAGCTTGCGCGCGAAGAGGGCTTTGAGTTTTAAATGGCCAAGCCGCTTGCTCCCGCGAATCAACTGCGCGAGGGCTTGCCATTGCTGGTTTATTACGTCTACCAACATTGCCAGCTTGACCAGGAAGACTCTGTTACGAACGTTGCAATTTATGCCCTGAGAAATGGCGCGCGCTCAATTGGCTGCCCGGCGCCAGGCGCCGTGCCTCATGGGCGCTGCCCTTTGGGCTTTTTTAAGGTTCGGAGCGCGAAAATGCGAGCTTGATTTTCTTTTTTGGCAAAGTTGCGGGGCAACCGGCACGGCATTTGCCGTTGCCGGGGGCGGCGGTGTATGCATGCTGGTGCCTCGATTTCAAATCCGGCCCCTAATCCATGACAAAGCCGCGAACGTCAAAGCATGCCAGCCCTGCCGCCGCTGTCGACCGGCTCGAAGAGCTGTACGCCGAAGCCGCCTCGGCGCTCGCCGCCGCGCTGGACCGATACCTCAACACGGGCGTCCGCGCCGTCTCCCGGAGCGCGCTCGAAATTCCATTATCCGGCGCTGCGGGTGATCTACCGCGAGGAAAGGCATACGCGCCCGGCCACGCTTCGCGCGTTCGGCAAGCTGCAGCACCCAGGCATCTACGAGACCACGGTTACGCATCCGCGCGCCTTCCGCGGCTATCTTCTGGAGCAGCTCGAACCTCTTGTCTCGGAGTATGGCGCGGAAATCGAGACCGGCGTCAGCGCTCAGGAGATTCCCTACCCTTATGTGATCGAGCGTGCGGAGGAGATCGCCAGCGCGAATGTCTCCGCAAACGAGCTTGCCCGCCATTTCCCGACACCCAGGCTCTCCGCCGTTGGCGACGAGGTCGCGGACGGCTTGTGGCATCGCAGGGAGGGCGAGCCCTATCCGCTTGCTTTGTTCGATGCGGTGCGTACCGATTTTTCCTTGCGCCGGCTGGTCCACTATACGGGAAGCGACTGGCGCCATGTCCAGCGCTGGATTTTGCTCACCAATTATCACCGCTATGTGGATCAGTTTGTGCGCTGGGGATGCGAGCAGCTTTCCCGCGACGGCGGTTTTGAGCGCCTCGTACTGCCGGGCAACGTCGCCGTAAGCCGCGGGCATTCGCCCGCCGAGGCGGAGGCGCTGGTGGCCAGCTCGCCCTGGCACCGTTACCAGATGCCCGCCTACCATTTGACGGGGGACGGCGATTCCGGCGTAACCCTCATCAACATCGGTGTCGGCCCGTCGAACGCCAAGAACATCACCGACCATCTGGCGGTGCTGCGCCCCAATTGCTGGCTCATGGTGGGCCATTGCGCGGGGCTTCGCGACAGCCAGGCGATTGGCGACTATGTGCTGGCCCATGCCTATCTCCGCCAGGATCGCATCCTCGACGAGCTGGTGCCGACCAGCGTACCGATCCCGGCGCTGGCCGAGGTGCAAGTCGCGCTGCAGAAAGCCGCCGCCGAAGTTACGGGGCATCCTGGCGACGCGCTGAAGCAGAGGCTGCGCACCGGAACCGTCGTGACCAACGACGACCGCAATTGGGAACTGCGCTTCACGCAGGAACGGAAGCGCATCAACCTGTCGCGCGCCATTGCCGTCGACATGGAGAGCGGCACCGTCGCGGCACAAGGCTTCCGCCTGCGCGTCCCCTACGGCACGCTGCTTTGCGTCTCCGACAAGCCGCTGCATGGCGAGATCAAGCTGCCGGGGGCGGCGAACGCGTTCTACGAGACCGCGATTGCGCAGCATTTGGAGATCGGCCTCGCCGCCCTCGACCTGCTCAAGGAGAGCCGCGATGCCTTGCATTCGCGCAAGCTGCGCTCCTTCGATGAGCCGCCCTTCCGCTGAGCCGGCAGCGCCGTTCCGGGTAAGCCACGTATAAGGGAATGCTGGTCGAGTGCGGTTTGGAGTCATCGATCCATACAACGCGCATTACCCCTCATCCTGTCCTTCTCCCAACGGGAGAAGGAACGCCCTAACAACGGCTGCGAGCGAACTCCCTCTCCCATTGGGAGAGGGCTGGGGTGAGGGGTAATGTGCCATGAATATGGCTCATACCGTAGCGACAGGGGTAGGGGGAAACGTGTCCAGCATCCACGGATTATTTGGCCTGGCGGCATTGCTGGCCTTGGCCTGGTGCCTGAGCGCGGAGCGCTGGCACATTCCCGTCCGCATCGTGGTGGGCGGCGTTGGCCTCCAGATCGCGCTGGCCATCCTGCTCATCAAATTTCCGCCGGCGACAGCCGTGTTTTTCCTCCTCGACGACGGCGTGGCCGCCCTGGAAAAGGCAACCGACGCCGGCACGAGCCTCGTCTTCGGCTATCTTGGCGGGGCGCGCGCTGCCATTCGCGGAAGTCAAGCCGGGCGCGAGCTTCATCCTCGCCTTCAAGGCTTTTCCGCTGGTGCTCGTCATTAGCGCGCTAGCGTCGCTCCTGCTCTATTGGGGCATGCTCCAGCGCATCGTCGCCGGCTTTGCGTTCGTGCTGCGCAACACGCTGGGCATCGGCGGCCGCTTGGCCTGGGCGCCGCCGTCCATATTTTCGTCGGCATGGTCGAAGCGCCGCTGCTCGTCCGGCCCTATCTCCTCAAGATGTCTCGCGGCGAGCTTTTCGCGCTCATGAGCTGCGGCATGGCGGGGATCGCTGGAACCGTCATGGTGATCTATGCGTCGCTGCTTGGCCCGGTTATCCCGGACGCGCTCGGGCATATCCTCATCGCATCGGTGATTTCGACGCCCGGCGCGCTTGCCATCGCCGCCATCATGGTGCCCTTCGACGGGCACGCTCAAGGCTGCGCCGAGCTGGTGCGGACCGACCCGCCATCGAGCTTTCTGGAGGCGATCACGCGCGGAACGAACGACGGCATTTATTTTGTGGCGAGCATTGCCGCGATGCTGATTGTGATCGTGGCCCTGGTTCAGATCTGCAACGCGGCACTTGGCATCCTCCCGCACGGCGGCTTCGGCCCGTTCACGCTGCAGCAAATCTTCGCCGCGGGGTTTAAACCGCTGCTATGGCTGGCGGGCATCGAAACGCACGACCTCGATACCGCGGCGCGGCTCATGGCAACCAAGACCGTCATCAACGAATTCGCCGCCTATCTGGATTTCGCGCAGCTTGAGCCGGACGCCTTGAGCCAGCGCTCGAAATTCATCATGACTTACGCATTATGCGGCTTTGCCAATTTCGGCAGCGTGGGGATCATGATTGGCGGCATGACGGCGATGGCGCCTGAACGCCGGGCGGAGATTGTGGCGCTCGCGCCGCGCTCGATCGTTTCAGGCACCTTGGCAACCTTGGCGAGCGGCGCAATTGCCGGCATGTTGATCTAGTGGGCCACTAGGTTGGATTTTTTGTGCCGGACGCAGCGGCGGCAATAAAAAACCCCCAGCTGCGCGGGGTTGCGGCCGGGGGTTGCCAATTCGCGGTGGCGCAACCAAACTATTTTCCAATAGAGGTTGAGTCAACCGGTTGTTCCGGTTGTGTGAATAACCTGGGGAAAGCGCTCCAGCCCCCCGCAAAGCCGGAGCAATTTCTCAACTAAACGTTGTGGTGGATTGTGTCAAGCTGCAGGCGGTTATACGGCGATTTTTCCACCGCCAAGGCATTCCGGTGCCGGCAAGCGCAATTTACCCGTGGAAGGCGAGCGCTGGGAAAATGCACGGCCGCCGAAATCCACAGCGTTTCGCGCGGAGGTGGTAGAGGCGGGATGGGGGGCGAAGCCACCTCATAGGGGGTACGTTTGACTATTTCGCATGCCCGCTCCCAAAGTCCCCCCTCATCCTGTCCTTCTCCGCGCAAGCACGCCTTGGCGTGCTTGCATCCTTTGCTGCCGCATCCGCAAGCGGATGCGGACGGGGAGAAGGCTGGGGTGAGGGGGTCTTCTGCCGAACCATTTAACCGGATTCGGTATGAGAGCGTCTGACGGCTCCACCGGGAGTAGGGCTTCCGCCTTTAACTCAAGCTCCTTGGCCGGAGGCTGAGTCAGGCAGGAACAGGCCGGTACGGGCCGGATCGATGCGGCGGAAGTCCTCTTGGCGGATCGTGAACCCATGGGCGTCGAAAAACTCCAGGATTTGGATCGCCACCTTGCGGCCGTTATGCAGACGGTCGCGGAATTCGGCCACGGTGAAGCGCCCCGCCGGGGATTGCCGTCCAAGCTCCATGGCAATCCGCGCCATCGCGCCGACTGCGGATCGCGTGAAGAAATGGTCGCGGGCCAGTTCCTCAACCTCGCCCCGCCGCGCGGACATGCGCAACAGCCGGCGCACCGCGTCCTCGGCAATATCCATCGCCTTTGCGATATCGCGGACGCGCGGCGGCCGGTAAGGCTTGGCATCGAGTTCGCGAAGGAAAGCCGCCGCGAGCCGCTCATCTTCGGCGGAAAAATCCACAACGTGATGCGGGCGGCGCACCCACATACGGTCGAAGGCTATTTCGCCGCTTTCCGCCAGCCTTTTGAGCGCGTCCTCGAACAGGGGAGCAGGCAGCGGCCGGCGCAGCGCCTCGCGCAGTTGCTCAAGGCCCATGCCGGGCAGCTCAGGATTTGCGGCGTGGAACGCGTCGAGCTTGTCTCCAAGCTCTTTTGAAAAACGGTGCCATTCGGGTTCCCGCGTCGCCATGTTGCCCGGGCCTAGCAGTACGCTGACGGGGCCGGGCTTGGACGCAGTGGTGGCCACGGCTTCGCGGCCGGGGAAAGGTCAGCCGGAGTGCCGCCTGTATCGTTCAAACCTTGCTGCGCGCCAAGTACGCTCATTCGTAAACCTCAGACTGAGGATGTTATCGAATCCTGCACGGATACAGACCGCCGCCCCAAACCGGCGCTCTAGAGCATAAGAGGCAGCTGGCAGCTCATTCACCTTCCTTCTCAGTTACCTACGGCGACCCAGGTGTCAAGCTGCGGAAGGGTCGCAGGCCCCGCGCGGCCAGTATTAACGGACCGTTCGCCTGGCGTAAGATCCTATCGTAGTTAATCTGCGTATAGTAAACGCGGAATCTCAATATTTCCGCCGCCGTATTTCTGCGAATCTTTTCCCGTTTTCGGTCGAATTCCACGATTCCGGAATCCGTTTAAATATACGCGCAGTTTCTGTATTAACCATTCGCAGGCTTCGGCTGCGTTAGTATTTATCACCACGGTTCAATAACTTAGCCGCAAAAATCCGCGCTTAACGTTTTCTCAAAGCGCATCTGATAAATTAGTTCAACATCGAAAAGCGGTCTTTTGGGGGGCAAAAACCGCTCGCTAGCATTAACGGGAGCTGAACCGGAGGTTCAAATCGATGCTGCAACGGGAGTGCGGTCTCCCTGCCCGCAAGGAAAGCCTGCGGGCAGGGAGCGCCAAGGTTTCAGATTTAGGCGGAGACCAGGCAGGAGTCGCGGATCGCCTGCATATTCGCCCCGTAGGCGCTGGGGCCGCCCTTGAACACTGCCGAGCCCGCCACCAGCACGTTCGCCCCGGCGGCGGCGAGAGCCGGCGCGGTCTCGGGCGTCACACCGCCATCGACTTCGAGAGCGATGCCGCGCCCGGCGATCATCGCGGAGAGGCGGCGCACCTTGTCCACCTGGCTCGGGATGAAGGCCTGCCCGCCGAAGCCGGGGTTCACGCTCATGACCAGGATAAGGTCGATCTTGTCCAGCACATACTCGATTGCCGCTTCGGGCGTCGCGGGATTGAGCGAGACGCCGGCCTTTTTGCCGAGCCCGCGGATCACCTGCAGCGTGCGGTCGAGATGCTTGGTGGCCTCGGCGTGGACCGTGATAATATCGGAGCCGGCCTTGGCGAAGGCTTCGAGATAAAGGTCAACGGGCTCGATCATGAGATGCACGTCGAGCACCTTTTTCGTGTGAGGCCGGATGCACTCGACGAGGCGCGGCCCAAAGGTGATATTCGGCACGAAATGCCCGTCCATCACGTCGACATGCACCCAGTCGCAGCCGGCTTCGTCGATGGCGCGGACCTCCTCGCCGAAGCGGGCAAAATCGGCGGAGAGGATGGAGGGAGCGATAAGGACATTCCGGCTCATGGGTTTCCTATTCTTTTGTTTGGTTGAAGACTTTGCTTGCTAGAATATCCGCCGCGGAAATTTCGGAAAGCTCCGAAGCAGAAAGCGGTGCCTTTGCTGTGGCAAAGATACGGTTGGCCTGGCGCAGCCGCGCGCGGTCGAGGGCGTTGCGGATCGAGCGCCCATTGGCGAAATGTGGCTGCGTGCGGCGCTTGGCGATGTATGCCGCGAGTACCTCGCGTGCATCGGGCGAGAGGTGATAATTCTGATGCGACAGCATCTTACCGGCAATCGCCAGCAGCTCCTCATCGGTATAGTCGGGAAAGTCGATGTGGTGGGCGATGCGGCTGCGGAAACCGGGGTTGGTCGAGAAGAATTTGTCCATCCGGTCCGCGTAGCCCGCGAGGATCACGACCAGATCGTCGCGCTGGTTCTCCATAACCTGCAAGAGGATCTCGATGGCTTCCTGCCCATAGTCGCGCTCGTTCTCGGCCCGGTGCAAGTAATACGCCTCGTCGATGAACAAGACGCCGCCCATCGCTTTCTTCAATACTTCTTTCGTCTTGGGTGCGGTGTGCCCGATATACTGGCCGACGAGATCGTCGCGCGTGACGGAGACGAGGTGGCCGCGCCGCACATAGCCGAGCCGGTGCAGAATATCGGCCATCCTGAGCGCCACCGTGGTCTTCCCCGTGCCGGGGTTCCCGGTGAAGCTCATATGCAGGGTAGGCGTTTCGTGGGCGAGGCCGAGTTTCTTGCGCGCGCGCTCGACAAGCAGCAGCGCCGCGATCTCGCGGATGCGCGTCTTCACCGGCACAAGCCCGATCAACTCGCGGTCAAGCTCCTCCAGCACCGCGCCAACGCCGGATTCCTCATACTCGCGGCGCAAATCCGCCCGCGCTTCGGCTTGGCCTTGGGTTTCAGATTCAACTGCAATCATGATGCTAGTCCTGTAAAGGCCCCCTCACCCTGTCCCTCTCCCGCAAGGGGAGAGGGGACGCCTTCTCAACGGGCACGCCCTACCCCCTCTCCCCTCGCGGGAGAGGGCTGGGGTGAGGGGGCTTTCTTTTTGCCTTACATATAACGCCGTCCGGCAGGTTGGTTCGCGGCATAAGGCCGTGTGGTGTAACGGATATTCCGCCCGCTTGCCTCCTGCCGCTCAAGGTCGAAGCCGGGCTCCTCCTTGGGCCGGTTCACGATGAAGGAGAGCTTGACCGACTCCCAGCCATGGCTCGAATCGAAGGCCGACAGCCGGATATAGCGCTCGCCGTAAATCTTGCGGCATTCGCCAAGCTCCATCATGACGGCGGCTGCGTCCTTGATGTCGAACATCGGCAGGCCCCACATCTCCCAAAAGGTGTTGCGGGGATGCGGGTCGTCGGTGAACTCGATGTTCACGGCCCAGCCGTTTTCGATGCAGTACTGGACTTGCCGCTTGATCTGATCGTCGTTCAGGTCCGGCAGGAATGAGAATGTTCCTTGTGTGATGCGCATTGTTCGTCTCCTTAGCCTCTCCCCTTGGGGAGAGGCCGGCGCTTAAGCGCCGGGTGAGGGGGTCCTTGTATCGGGTAAGGGAGAAAGGCCCCCTCACCCAACCCTCTCCCCCAAAGGGAGAGGGAAAGAAGAAACAGCTCTCCCGCGAGGGGAGAGGGAAGGACTACTCCGCCGCCGTGGCCGTTGGCACGAAGTCGGGGGTATCGGTCGACGTATAGTTGAAGGTGACGTCGCCCCAGGTGTCGAGCGCCTGCTTCAGCGGCAGGCAGTGCTTGGCCGCCTCCTGCAGGACCTGCAGCCCCTCCGCCATGATGTCGCGGCCTTCGTTGCGCGCGAGGATCATGGCTTCGAGCGCCACGCGATTTGCCGTAGCGCCCGCCTGGATGCCCATCGGATGGCCGATCGTACCGCCGCCGAATTGCAGCACCACGTCCTCGCCCAGATAATGCAAGAGCTGGTGCATCTGGCCCGCATGAATGCCGCCGCTCGCCACGGGCATCACCTTGCGCAGGCTCGCCCAGTGCTGGTCGAAGAAGATGCCATGCTCAAGGCACATCGGATTGTGGTCCTCGCGCAGGATGTCGTAGAAGCCGCGGATCGTATGCGGATCGCCTTCGAGCTTGCCCACGACCGTGCCCGCATGGATGTGGTCCACGCCCGCAAGCCGCATCCATTTCGAGATCACGCGGAACGAGACGCCATGCGTCTTTTGCCTGGTGTAGGTGCCGTGGCCCGCGCGGTGCAGGTGCAGGAGCATGTCGTTGTCGCGCGCCCATTTCGACATGGACTGGATCGCGACATAGCCGATCACGAGGTCGATCATCACGACCACGCTGCCCAGCTCCTTGGCGAATTCGGCACGCTTGTACATCTCCTCCATCGTGCCCGCGGTCACGTTCAAGTACGTGCCCTTCACCTCGCCAGTCTCGGCCTGGGCCTTGTTCACCGCCTCCATGCAGTACAGAAAACGGTCGCGCCAGTGCATGAACGGCTGCGAGTTGATGTTCTCGTCGTCCTTGGTGAAATCGAGGCCGCCCTTCAGGGCTTCGTAGACCACGCGCCCATAGTTCCGGCCCGAAAGCCCGAGCTTCGGTTTCACCGTTGCGCCAAGCAGCGGCCGGCCGAACTTATCGAGGCGCTCGCGCTCGACAACAATGCCCGCAGGCGGCCCGTCGAAGGTTTTCACGTAAGCCTCTGACAGCCGCATATCCTCAAGGCGCAGCGCCTTCAGCGGCTTGAACCCGAACACGTTGCCGATGATCGATGCGGTAAGGTTCGCAATCGAGCCCGGCTCGAACAGGTCGAGATCGTAGGCGATGTAGGCGAAATAGGAGCCCGGCGCATTCGGCACCGGGTCCACGCGGTAGCATTTGGCCCGGTACTTGTCGCAAGCGGTGAGCCTGTCGGTCCAGACCACCGTCCAGGTGGCGGTGGAGCTTTCGCCCGCCACCGCGGCACTTGCTTCCACCGGGTCCACGCCGTCCTGGGGCGTGACCCGGAACAGCGCGATGATATCGGTATCCTTCGGCAGATAATCGGGCTGCCAGTACCCCATTTGCCGGTATTCCAGCACGCCCGCCCTATAGCGGTCCTTGCCCGTCAGTTGTGTTACGTTTGTGTCCATGGGGGGTAACCTCACCTTCTCCGATGCTTGGTCGATCCAACCGCCGGTTCGCCCCCCTCAGTTCTTTCGCCGGGCCTTCTATCCCTTCTGCGCGAGCTTCTTGGCCGCAGTGACCGCGGCATCCACGGTGATGCCGAAGTGTTCGTAGACCTTTGGCGCCGGGCCGGAAGCGCCGAAACCGTTCATGCCGATGAAGGTGCCGTTGCCGCCGAGCCAGCGGTCCCAGCCGAAGCGGCCGGCGGCCTCAATGGCGATCTTGGGCGCGCTGCCCAGAACCTGGGCTTGATAGTCCGGCGTCTGCTGCTCGAACAGCTCCCAGCAGGGCATAGACACGACGGCGGCCTTGATGCCATCCGCCTTCAGGCGCTCGGCGGCGTTAACCGCAAGCTCGACCTCGGAGCCGGTGGCGAGAAGTGTCACGTCGCGGGCGCCATCCGCTTCGCGCAGGACGTAGGCGCCTTTCGCCGTGAGGTTTTCGCTGGACGTCTCAAGGCGGAGCGCCGCCAAGTTCTGCCGCGACAGCGCGAAGGCCGAAGGCGTGCGGCGCGCGGCGAGCGCGGCCTCGTAAGCCTCCGCCGTCTCCACCGCGTCGGCGGGCCGGAACACATAAAGGTTCGGCGTCGCGCGCAGCATCGCCAGATGCTCAATCGGTTGGTGCGTCGGGCCGTCCTCGCCAACGCCGATGGAATCGTGGGTCAGCACGTAGAGCACGCGCAGGCCCATGATCGCCGACAGCCGGATCGAGCCCCTGGCATAGTCCGAGAACACGAGGAACGTGCCGCCATAGGGGACGAAGCCGCCATGCAGGGCGATGCCATTCATGACCGCGCCCATCGCATGCTCGCGGATGCCGTAGTGCATGTAGCGGCCCGAGAAGTCGCCGGGCTTGATGGACGTCATGCCCTTGGTGATCGTGAAGTTCGAGTGCGTCAGGTCCGCCGAGCCGCCGATGGTCATCGTGGTGGCGTCGTTGATGACCTGCAGCACCATCTCGGACGATTTGCGGGTTGCGAGCTTGGGCTTCTGCGCCACCATCTCGGCTTTGAAAGCGCTGAGCTTTTCGGTAACGGCGGAGGGCAGGGCGCCGTCGAGCAATTCCGCGATCTGGCGGCGCTCCGCTTCGGCCGGCTCTCAAGGCTGGCCTCCCATTCTCCACGCCCGGCGCGGCCGCGCGCACCTGCCTCGCGCCATGCCGAGAGGATGGCCTCGGGCACTTCAAAGGCGGGGTAGGGCCATCCGAGCTGAACGCGCGCCGCCGCAATCTCTTCCTTGCCGAGGGGCGCGCCGTGCGTCTTCTCGCTGCCCTGCTTGTTGGGGGCGCCGTATCCGATAATCGTGCGGCAGGCGATCAGCGAGGGCTTGTCCGACTTCTGCGCATTGGCGATGGCGGTCTCGATCTCGGCGGGGTTGTGGCCGTCGACGCGGCAAACCGACCATCCAGCGGCCTCGAAGCGCTTCAGCTGATCCGTCGAGGTCGAAAGCCCGGTCGAGCCGTCGATGGTGATCGAGTTGTCGTCCCAAAGCACGATCAGCTTGTCGAGCTTCAGGTGCCCGGCCATGTCGATGGCCTCGTGGCTGATGCCCTCCATGAGGCAGCCGTCGCCCGCGATTACATAGGTGTGGTGGCTCGCGAAGGAATCGCCGAAGCGCGCCTGCATCATGCGCTCGCCGATGGCCATGCCCACGGCGGTGGTGATGCCCTGGCCGAGCGGGCCGGCGGTCGTTTCGATGCCCGGCGCGTGATCGTATTCCGGATGGCCAGCGGTCTTGGCTGCCGAGCTGGCGGAAATTCTTCAGGTCCTCGATAGTGACGCCCGGATAGCCGGTGAGGTAGAGCACCGAATAGAGCAGCATCGAGCCGTGGCCGGCCGAAAGCACGAAGCGGTCGCGGTCCGGCCAGTTGGGCGCGCTCGCGTCGAACTTCATGAACTTGGTGAACAGCACCGCCGCAACGTCCGCCATGCCCATCGGCATGCCTGGGTGGCCGGAGTTCGCCTTCTCCACCGCATCCATCGACAGCGCGCGGATCGCGTTTGCCATCTCGCGCAGCGAGGGCTTGCCGCCAGCATGCAGGTTCGTTTCGTAAGCCAGATTTGTCATCTATAGTCCCTCTGTCACGCCGCGCGGCGCTTATTTTCCATAAGGCGGATAATCAATGGCGTCAGGATGAGCTGCATCGCGAGGTCCACCTTGCCACCTGGGATGACGATGGTGTTCGCCCGGCTCATGAAGCTGTCCAGGATCATGTTCTTGAGATAGCTGAAGTCGATTCCGTGTGGGTCCTTGAAGCGGATCACAACCATGGACTCATCGGACGTCGGTATCCAGCGCGCGACAAACGGGTTCGAGGTGTCTACCATTGGCACGCGCTGGAAGTTGATGTCCGTTTCGGTGAACTGCGGGCAGATGTAGCTCACATAGTCGGGCATGCGCCTCAGGATGGTCTGGGTGACGGCTTCGGCCGTGTAGCCGCGCGACGCCCGGTCGCGATGGATCTTCTGAATCCATTCGAGATTGACGACCGGAACGACGCCGATTTTGAGATCGGCATATTGCGCCACGTTCACGTTGCCAGCGACCACCGCGCCGTGCAGTCCCTCGTAAAAAAGCAGGTCGGAACCGGGGGGTAACTCCTGCCAGGGCGTAAACGTTCCCGCTGGCGAGCCAAGCGCCAGCTCCTCCTCGTGATCGTGCACGTAATGGCGCGTCTTGCCCGTGCCGGTCTCGCTGTAGGTGCGGAATGTGTTCTCCAGCACGTCGAGCAAGTTCGCTTCGGGGCTAAAATGGCTCAGGTGGTTGTTGCCGCCAGCCGCTGCCTCGTCCACCGCTTTCTTCATTGCGGCGCGGTCGTGGCGATGGAAGGCGTCGCCCTCTATCGTGGCGGCCTCGATGCCCTCGCGCCGGAAGATCTGCTGGAACGTATGCTTTACGGTCGTCGTGCCGGCCCCGGACGAGCCCGTCACCGAAATGATTGGATGTTTCTTTGACACCGATTAGCTCCTCACCGAACGGAATAGCCCGCGTTGCGCAAAAAGCGGAGAACGGCCGCCTGGAGAGTGCGGCGCGTCGTAGTAGTGAGCTATCTCCTCCACCTCTTTTTTCGATCCGAAGACGACCGCGATCCGCTGATGCAGCGAAGTGGGCTCGATATCGAGCATGCGCTGCGTCCCGGTCGTGCAGGCGCCGCCAGCCTGCTCGCTCAGCATGGCGATGGGGTTGGCCTCATAGAGGAGGCGCAAACGCCCTCTTGTGTAACCTTTGCGGTTGTCGTCCGGATAAAGGAAGACGCCTCCGCGCGTCAAAATGCGGAAGGCTTCGGCCACGAGCGAGGCGATCCAGCGCGTGTTGAAATTGGCATGGCGCGGGCCGTCCTCGCCAAGCGTGCAATCGATGACATAAGCCTTGATCGCATCGTCCCAGAAACGGAAATTCGAGGCGTTGACGGCGTATTCCCGCGTCACCGGCGGGATCTGGACGTTTCGCTTCACGAGCAGGAACTCCTCCCCGCCTGGATGCAGCCAGAAAATGTGCGTGCCTTCGCCAACGGTCAGCACCAGCGCGGTTTGAGGACCGTATATGATGTAGCCTGCCGCGAGCTGGTTGCGGCCGGGCTGGAGCAAGGGTGCCGGTCCTTCGGCTGGGAGGATCGAAAAGATGGTGCCGACCGAAACGTTGGTGTCGATGTTGGAGGAGCCATCGAGAGGATCGATGTTGACCGCGAGGGCTGCGCCCGCGTTGAGCGCCAGCGGGTCCTTGTCCTCCTCCGAGCCCATCCAGGCGACGGGCGAGCGCTGCAGCGCCTTTATCATCATTTGATGGGTTATAAAGTCGAGCTGCTTTTGAGGGTCCATGCCCTCGGCTTGACCGTCGCGCAAGGCCCCCATGTCACCCGCCAGCGGTCCCTGAGCGATAAGACGCGATATTTCGGCCCCAGCCTCGGCCACGTTGACGATCGTTTCCGCGACGGCGGATTTCCGGGCATCGGTGCCCGCCCATTCCGTCACGTGCTTGCGCAATGCCGTGTGAACGCCCATGCGCCCTTCCTCCTTGTACCGGTCCCACTACCCGGGTGCATCTTTAGCGCATTGCAAGCGCCTAGTGTCCCGTCTTTCGTATTGCCGCCCCGTTTGCCGCACGCGCGCACGGCAATTCGAGAGACATAAGGAACACTAGCAGAGTTCTAAGTGCCAGTGTGGCTTATGTCCCGCAATTGCCTATGAGCGCTTAGCCACAAGATGGTGTAGGAAAGTGCGGAACGCCACACGAGCTGGCTGCCATTTCGAATATTGCCGCGGCGCGTGAAAAAGTAAATTTTAAATGTGTTTCCCTTTGCTTAACTTTTTCTAACGGGCTATAATGCGTGTATGAGGAACGTCACACTAAGGCAGCTTCGCATCCTCTCGGCAGTGACAAAAACCGGGTCCATGGCGGGCGCGGCGCGTCAGCTGCATGTGACTCCGCCCGCGATCACCGTTCAGATGCAGCAACTTGAGGAGACGGCCGGCTTGCCGCTCATCGAGCGGCTGGGCGAAGGCACGACGCCTACGGGCGCGGGCGAGGTTCTGCTCAGGGCGGCGAACCGGATCGAGGCCCTGCTTGCCGAGTGCGATCAGGAGATTGCGCAGCTCAAGGGTATCAAGGGCGGGCGCGTCGCGGCGGGTGTGGTCAGCACGGCAAAATACTTCGCGCCCAAGGCGCTGGCCGCGTTCAAGGTGCAGCATCCCGGCGTCGATCTGCGGCTTTCGGTGCGAAACCGCCAGGAGACGATTGCGGCGCTGAGGGAACTTACGCTCGATCTGGCCATCATGGGACGTCCGCCGGAAAACCTCGATCTCGAAAGCCAGGCGCTTGGCGAGCATCCGCATATTATCGTTGCCGCGGGCCGCCATCCGCTTGCCACTAGGCCGGTCACGATAGCCGGCCTCCAGGACGAGACCTTCTTCATCCGGGAGCAGGGGTCGGGCACCCGTATGCTTATGGAAAGCCTGTTCCTGAGCGCGAAGTTCACGCCAAATGTCGGCATGGAGATCGGCTCGAACGAAACGATCAAGCAGGCCGTGATCGCCGGGCTCGGGATCGCCTTCATCTCGGCGCACACCGTCGCCGTCGAGCTGGCCGACGGGCGGCTCACCGAGCTCAAGGTCGAAGGGCTCCCCGTGCTGCGCAAGTGGTATGTGGTACGCCTGCGCGAAAAGGCCGTCATGCCGGCGGCGGAGGCGATGTGGCGGTTCCTCGCCTCTGAGGGCCATACTTTCTTGCCCCAGCCGCGTGCGCTGGCCAGTTAGCGCTTGGCGCCGCTATTAGAAAGTAACTTGCAAGGCCAGGTAAAACGAAAATTCGTTGCTGATTTCCCGGTTCTCCAGGCCGGTTCCGGCCGAGAAGAGCAGGTGATAGGTTTTATCGAAATCGTAAGTGCCGCCGAGGTTGAAGCCGGTCGCATCCTTGGTGCCGAGGGGGAAGCCGGCGGTTCCCGGGGCAGCGATGGTGGAACTCGTCTGGTGGAAGATTTCGCCGCCGAGCTGCAGTGAATCCGTGACCTTCCGCAGAAGCGCCCACCCCGTGTACCAGTAGTTGCGATTTCCGGGGCCGGGGTTAATCCAATAGCCGCCGCCGCCATAGGTGGTCCACTCGCCCAAGTCCTTCTGGATCCAAACCGGCAAGTAGCCGTGCACGCTGCCGGTGCCAAGGCCCTGCGTTGCGTTGCCGGTTGGCAGGTCCAGGAAGGGAAAGATGGCGATTTGCGGCCACCAATCCTCGGGCTTGGCGTCGAGAAAGCGATATTTCACGCCCAATTCGAGGTCGGTGGGGCCAAAGCTTGTGCCAACGCCGGCGGTTGAACTCGTGGCCAGGGCGACGTTCACGTGCGCCTGCACGTTGGGCAAAAGCCCATAGTTGATGTCGGAGGCGGGGGCGCCCGTGAAGGAGGCGCCTTTAACAAAAATCGATGAAGCGTAGTTGTTGATTTCCCAGTGCCGATAGTCCACAGGCACGGGATCGTCGGTGAGGAATGGCGGCCCGGCACGGGATGATCCAGGGAAGGAGATCGCACAGAGAGCCACGCCGGCAAACGCTAAATGAGCCAGCGCCCGCATTTGGCGGCCACAACGGCTCCGCATGCCGGGCAGCGGATAGCACGATCCAGCTTTCGCTGCTATGTCATCCCTAGAATGTTCGAACATGGCCGCCAATAAAATGCACCTGCGATTCTGGGAAAGTCCACAAAAAGGGCTGCGCTTAACGCGCGGAGCGTGAAGCCTCGGGGTGTTCCCCGGCTCTTTGCGGGATCAGTAGAATGCAAAGAACGATGAAAACGATGAGGATCGCTGAGGCATAAAGCCGGTTGAGAGCCAGGCCGCCTTCCGCGACGGGTTTGTCGAGGAGATCACCTACCGTTGCGCCAAGCGGCCTTGTCAAAATGAAGGCTGCCCAAAAAAGAGATACCCTGGAGACGCCGGTGAAGAAGTATGCAAGCGCGACGAGCGCCAGCCCTGCGCCAAATACCAGAGCCCCAGTTTCGTAGCCCAGGCCGAAACCGCCCCGGTCCGTGCCCGCCACCCAATCTCCGAGAGCGGTGCCCAGCGTCTGGGAAAATAGGATTGTAATCCAGTAGAAGCGTTCCGCCTTTGGCGACGCAATAGCCTGAACCCGCACCGTCCCCTCTGAGCGGTACCACACCGCGATGCTTGCCATGAGGAGCAGGAAAAGGACGGTGGCTCCTCCAGGGTAGCCAATGCCGAGCGAGCGGTCGGCAAAATCGGCCATGGCCGTGCCAAGTGTCGTGGTCGCTGCGATCACCGCCCAATAAAGGAACGGGTGGAATCGCGCTCTCGAAATCTGTGCAGCCACCGCTATCGCGAAAATTGCTGCGAAGATCGCCGACCCTGCCGCGTAGCCCAAGTCGAGCGACATGGTCACCCAGTCGCCGCCCGTCTCGCCAAGTGTCGTCGCGGCCACCTTGATGATCCAGAAGCCGAGCGTAACCTCGGGAACCTTCGCAAGGGTCTTCGATGCAAGCTCATTCATGGGCATTGTACCGGTTCATTCGTTAAGGCCGCAGGCAACGAACAAGGTGGCAAGTGTGTAAGGACAGTCTCGACAATAGGTGCTTCATATGGCGCCGGGATTTTGTTCGTCCGCAAGGCGCGAAAAGGGGCGCATACGTATGGTATGTAACCGGACGGACAAAAGAACAAGCCAGATGGCGCGGTTATTGTCGAGACTGTCCTTAGTTCTGGGGGGCATTGCTGGCTCCGTTTGCTCAAGTCCGCCGGTTGCGGCGGTGTTCCAAAGCGCATCCCTCTCAATCGACGCCGGCAGCGCCGGTGTGCTTATCGCCGATGTCAGTGCATTGACCGACCGCTAAATCGATAATTCTTGGCCGGTTCAGGGAAGAAGCGTTAATGTGACGCCACTCCCGTAGGGAAAGCGATGCGCGCCGGGCCGCATCGCCGTCAGGCATAAGATCATGTGCACGGGCGTATCGTCCAAAGACGAGCGGCACCCTTGCGCTCAATTAGCCCGGAGGGCGGTAGCGCCAGCAATTTGCGTCCTTAGGCCTTGTTCAAAACCTTCGCCACCTTGTTGGGACGCAGGCGGTAGGCGTCCGGCATGCCCGAGCCGAGCAGCGGCCGCAGATAGTGCTGGAAGGCTTCGGTCACGTCCGCGCCGCAAGGCGACAGCAATTCGTCTTCCATCACGCGGGTCTTGCCAGCGACGTTCTCGAGCGGAACCAGCTCGTAATCCACCGAGTAGTTGCCGGTGCGCTTGATGGCCACGGAGCCGTCGCGGTTGCCCCACATGGCGTATTGCACAGCCTTTTCGCCCACTTCGCGCGCCTCGCGCTGGTCGACATCGGAGACGCAACCGAGGAACGAGCGTTGCAGATAGCCGAACGTGTCGCCACGGACGCGCTTGATGCCGAGCTTGCCCTTGATCTCTTCGCACAACAGATCGGCCAGCGCGCCGGTGCCGGAGAGCTGGACGTTGCCATGCGCGTCATGCTCGACTTGGGCAGCCAGCTTGGTGATGATGGGCGCGCCGGACGCGTCGTGAATGCCTTCGGAGACCGCAACGACGCAGCGGCCGAGCCGGTCGTAGGTTGCCTTCACGTCGGTAAGGAACTTTTCGACCTCGAAGGTGCGCTCCGGAACGTAGATCAGATGCGGGCCATCGCCGGGGAACTTCCTGCCGAGCGCCGAAGCGGCGGTGAGGAATCCAGCATGGCGGCCCATTACCACGCCGATGTACACACCCGGCAGAGCGGCGTTGTCGAGATTGGCGCCCGCGAATGCCTGGGCGACGAAACGGGCCGCGGAGGGGAAGCCCGGCGTGTGGTCGTTGCCGACGAGGTCGTTGTCGATGGTTTTCGGGATGTGGATGGCGCGCAGCGGATAATTGGCCTTCTTCGCCTCCTCGCTGACGATGCGCACGGTATCGGAGGAATCGTTGCCGCCGATATAGAAAAAGCCGCCGATTTCATGCGCGCGCAACACTTCGAAAATCTCTTGGCAATACTTGGCGTCTGGCTTGTCGCGCGTCGAGCCCAGTGCCGACGACGGCGTGGCCGCAACCATTTCAAGATTGTGGCTCGTCTCCTGCGTCAGGTCGAGCAGGTCTTCGTTGACGATGCCGCGCACGCCATGCTGGGCGCCGTAAACGCGAGCGACGCTGGGAAACTTGCGGGATTCGAGCACAACGCCAACAAGCGACTGGTTGATGACCGCGGTTGGGCCGCCACCCTGGGCGACCAAAATTTTTGCCGGCGTCATGAAACACCCTTTCGAATTCTTATAATTGCTGTCTCCCCTTCTAGCCAATGCCGATGCCAAAGGCAACAACGGCCGTTGCCGTTCATGCCCAAATGGAAGCGAAGAAATAAGCAATCGTCTTGTGTGGCGTTTCGGAAATACGCGCCAATCTCTAGGCAACATCGAGCCTGTTGGGCACGGCTGCCGCATGGCGGCGTACCGCGACGGACACATCATTGTGACCGGCGTCCCCGGCAAAAACCACCCCGCCCGCACCGCCGATCCGGGGCACTCACTTCGCGGCGTCATCCCGGATTGCGCGCTTGGCACCGGCACCCTGTCCGCCGCTATTTTCCGGCCCAGAGTTCTCCACATTTCGAACAAGAACGGCGGGCCAACAGGATCGCCATCTTATGGCGGGGCACAACAGGAAAGGGACATCGGTGATACAGTACATCAGGCAGGCGGGCTGGCCGTCGATTGCGTGCTTAGGCTTGGCATTGGCCTTCGGGATGCCCTCCGGCGCACATGCGGCCGGCGATACGCCATCGCTTGCGGAAAAGGTGCAGCCGTATATCGCCTGCCTCAACGATCTCGCAGGACGCGCGCTCCAGTCGCGCTCCCGCTACCTGAGCTGGGCCGCCAAGTCCGGCCCCACCGGCAATGAGCGGATCGTTTATGGAGTTTACACGCTTTACGATCCGGCCAAATGCAACCGCAACATCCCGGACGCGAACCAAGCCGAGCCGCACGACGCCCAGCTGGAAGAGGCCGGGACCGCCTTCATAAGCTCGCTTATGGTTCTCACGCCGTTGCTGAAGGAAGCGGACGATTATTATCAGCAGGGCGACTACAAAGACGACAAGATGGCCAAGGGTAAGCAACTGCATCCAAAGCTAATGGCGGCGTGGGACAGCTTTGTGGCGGAAAACGACCGGCTGCAGGACGCGGTCGAAAGGATAAACGATCGAGTTCAGCTCGAAGAACTCGCCGAAATCGAAAAAGAGGAAGGCCGCAAGACCCATTACCACACGCTGGCCTTGATGATCGACGCCAAGGCGCTGGTCCACGCTGAGGGCGAAGGGGAAGACAAGAATTTCGACATCGCCAAGGTGACGCCAGTGCTTGAACGGTACGAGGCGTCGATCAAGGCCCTGGAAGCCTATGGTGAAAGTCACCCCGAGGAAAAAGCCGGCTCGATTTTCGTATCGGCCGCCAAGTCTTTCCTGAAAACCGGCAAGGAGCTGATGCGCCGCGTCCGCGATAAAACACCCTACAGCACAGGGGAGCGGATGAACCTCAGCAATTCGCTCGCCGCATGGATGGTGGAGGGGTCTCCGGCTTCCCTCATCCACAACTATAACCAGCTGGTTGAGCGCTTCAATTCCGGGCCTAACATCTAAGCGGGCGAAAAATTGCCGGGCGGGTTGAAACTTGCAATCCAGGCCGCAGCCTCGTCCCGGCGAAGTCGGGGACCAAGCTAAGGTTCTGTTCCAAAGGCTGAAATGGATTCCTGTCCTCGCGGGAATGACGCTGCGGAACGCACCGGGCCGTGGCCGGCTTTGAAAGCAACGGACGGAGTGCAAATCCGCGCGCGAAGCGCCATTCTCAGGTGTCGAAGCATGAGGAACGCATCGTGGCGGCAACATTGAAGCAACCCGGATCGCGGCCGGACATCGGCGCGCGAGATGCGCCAGCCGGGGAGCCGGACCCGCGCTGGGAGGCGTTTGCGAAACGCGACAAAGCTGCGGATGGGCAATTCGTCGCCGCGGTGATTACGACGGGCGTCTATTGCCGGCCGGGCTGCCCGGCGCGGCTGCCAAGGCGGGAGAATGTGCGCTTCTTCACAAGCGGTGCCGAGGCGGAGCGCGCCGGTTTCCGCCCCTGCAAGCGTTGCCGGCCGGACGCCGCCTCCATCGAGGAGCGGTTGACCCGCGCTGTGCGGCAAGCTTGCGCGCTGATCGAGACGGCGGAGGGCGCGCCCGATTTCGATGCTATCGCCGGCGCGGCGGGGCTCAGCCGGCATCATCTTCACCGCGCTTTCAAGCGGATCGTGGGGGTAACGCCCGGTGCCTATTTCAAATCCTTGCGGGAAGGCAGGGCAGTCGCCGGCTTGAAAGCCGGGGCGAGCGTCACCGAGGCGATCTACGACGCGGGTTATGGCTCCTCCAGCCGCTTCTACGAAACGCTAGCGCCAAAGCTCGGGCTGAAGCCCGGCGCATACGCCAGGGGAGGCGAGGGCGAGGTCATCCGTTTTGCCGTGGGCGAATGCTCGCTCGGCAGCATTTTGGTAGCCGCGACGGAGAAGGGCGTCTGCGCCATCGAGCTTGGGGATGACGCGCAAGGCCTGGTGGATGGCTTGCAGCAGCGGTTCCGGAATGCGACGCTTGTTGGCGGCGATACCGGCTTCGAGGAGATTGTGGCGGCGGCCGTTGGCCTTGTCGAGGACCCGGCGCGCGGGCTCGGCCTGCCGCTGCATGTGCGCGGGACGGCTTTCCAGCTCAAGGTTTGGGAGGCGCTGCGCGGCATCGGGCCGGGGCGGACGGCGACGTACAAGGAGGTGGCGGCGAAGGCCGGTGTGCCGGGCGCGGTCCGCGCCGTGGGACGCGCTATCGCCAGCAACAAGATCGCGGTGGCGATCCCCTGTCACCGCGTGATTTGCACGGGGGGCGCGCTATCGGGCTATCGCTGGGGCGTGGACCGCAAGGCCGCGCTGCTGGCGCGCGAGCGGTCTTCGTGAGCGCGAACGGGGTTATGCAGAGAACGCGCGATTGGCGATCCCCACAACGCGCATCACCCCTCATCCTGTCCTTCTCCCATTGGGAGAAGGGACGCCCTCTCGACGGCTGCGACCTGATTCCCTCTCCCATTGGGAGAGGGTTAGGGTGAGGGGTAACGCCCTATGGCTATGGCTCATGCATCGCCGGCGGCGGACCGTTTCGCCATGCGGTCGTAGTTGCCGGCCAATTCGAGAAGGAGCCGCTTGACCTCGGGATCGTTGGCTTCCTCGGAGAAGGCGCGCGTGCTGCGCGCATTTTCACGGCACAGTTGAACCTCAAGAGGCTCCGCGTTTGCTTCCGCTGTTGCGAGGAAACTCCCCTCGCGCGAAGCATTGCATTCGGCGATTTGCCGATCCAAATGCGCCAAATGACGCTTGCAGGCCGCTATAAGAGTGCGCGACTCGGCTGCCAGCTGAGAAACTGTTTGCGATTGCATCGCATCATTGCCCCATGATGCGGGCTCAGGCCCAGATTACTGTTGGAAAGCCGCACAAGAGCCAACAACCTTTTGTAAACCACTTTTGGGGAAACGTCGATACCGCCGGACGCCTAGTTGGGGAAAAAATTGGTGCAAATGAAAAATGCAACCTAGCCGCGGTGATAGGGGTGGCCCTGCATGATGGTGACGGCGCGGTAGAGCTGCTCCGCCAGAACGATGCGGACCAGCCCGTGCGGCAGGGTCATGCGGCCGAGCGAGAGCTGGAAATGGGCGGCGGACTTGAGCGCTTCGCCATGTCCGTCCGGGCCGCCGATGGCGAAGGCGGCGTCGAGCGCCTCGTCGCGCAGCCTGGAGAACATGGCGGTGAATTCGTAGGAGGTGAGTTCCTTGCCGGCCTCGTCGAGGACGATGAGCCGGTGCGCACCTAGCTTCGACAGAAGCTCCTCCGCCTCGTCCTCCTTGCGCAATTCAGCCGTCTGGGCCCTGCTTTCGCCGATTTCAGCGACCGTGAGCGGCGCAATGCCAAGGTTGCGCGCGGAGGCGTTGAACAGGTCGAAATAGCGGTTGAACTGGGTCTGCTCAGCGCCGCTTTTAAGCCGGCCGACGGCTAGAAGAGAAACTTTCATTCCGGCCGCCCGCCATCAAATGCCTTATTCCGCCGCTTCCGGCTTCGGCCTATCGGCGCCCCACATCTTTTCGATGTTGTAGAAGGCCCGGGCTTCTGGCCGGAAGATATGAACGATGACATCGCCCGCATCGATCAAGACCCAATCGCAAAGCGGCATTCCTTCAACCTTTGTATCGCGAATGCCCTTCTCCTTCAACTTGTCGAGGAGGCGGTCGGCGATAGCGCCGACATGGCGTTGCGAACGCCCCGAGCAGACGATCATGAAATCGGCAAGCGAGGTCTTGTCCGCCAGGGGGATGCTGACGATCTCGTCGGCCTTGGCGTCATCGAGCGTTTCGACGATCAGGGCGAGTGAGAGAGGCAGAAGCCGCAGCAGCGCTTTTTGCGCGGCGCGGGGCGAGTCCAGTGGACTCTTGGTTCAGCGCGTTAAGCCTCAGCGTGAAGACCCTTCTCTTGGATAGCGTTCCGGAAATGCTCCGGTTTCCGCACGTAGACAAGCAAAATGTGCATCAGTTTCGCTACATTTTCAAGACGGCTGTTACATTTTCGCTGGCGCGGCCGGTCCGGGCCAGCCTTGCGCCGCGGCGCCAGAAGCCTGATAACGGCCCCCGGTGGCGCCATCCCGGAACCGCCGGAGGCGGTATATGGGGTCTTCCCGGCGTTACGGCCGCGGGAAAGAATTGCAGCTATGGCCTTCATCGTCAGCGGATAGCAGTATCCTCCATGACCGGCCAACGCCATCGGATTCCACTGAGCGCCGTCAAGGACCCGCCTCCATGCCAAGAATCTACGTCAAGCAAGTCCTGGTGGCCAGGGACGCCATAGATATTCACGGCCACGTCAATAACCAGGAATATTTGCGCTGGATGGAGGAGATCGCCATCGAGCACTCGACCGCCCAAGGCTGGCCGATGGAACGCTATCTGAACAGCGGGGCATCCTGGTACGTCCGCTCCCATTTCGTCGAGTATCTGCGGCCGGCATTGCTTGGCGACGAGATCGTAATATGCACCTGGGTGGCAGCCATGACAGAGCGGGAGTCGCCGCGCCGCACCTTGTTCCTGCGCAACGCCGGCCATCGCTGCCAGGTTCTGGCGCGGGCAGAAACCCAGTGGACCTTCGTGGATATCCTCCGCGGGCGGGCCGTACCGATACCCGGCGAGGTGCGGTCGGCCTTCGAGATCGTGGAATCGGAGGACGAAGTCCTGCGGGAGGCCGGCCGGATGCCGGATGAAGCCGGTTGAAGCCCACGAACGGATTGACCTAAGTGACGTAATAACATTACATGAAGGACATGGACGAGCGAAAAGAGCCCTCATTTCCGCTGCACAATCACGATCACGGCGCGTGCATGGCGGGTGCGCTCGGGCGCGCGAAAATGCGCTGCCTGGAGAAGGGCGTCAAATGGACGGCGCTGCGCGAGCAGGTCTTCCAGCACGTGACCGCGAGCCACAGGCCCGTCAGCGCCTACGATTTGATCGAAAGCCTGGCGAAGGACGGAAAGCGCCTGGCGCCCGTCTCGGTCTACCGCATTCTGGATGTGCTGCAGGCGGCAGGCCTCGTGCATAGGCTCGAAAGCCGCAACGCCTTTTTCGCCTGCATGAGCGCGCACGAAAGCGGCCGGCAGACGGTTACGTTCGTGTGCGGCGAATGCGAGTGCGTGACCGAGGCCGACGCGCCGGAGGCATTCAGCGCGATTGGCGAGGTCTCCAGGGCGGTGCGTTTTCAGCCGCTGAGCACCATAGTCGAGGTGCACGGAACCTGCGCCGAATGCCGCGAGAGGAAGGCGCCATGCTGATGGTGCCCGAGGCCGGGGCCAGGGAGCAGGCGGCGGGCCGCGAGGCTGAAGTGCTTGCTGCCTCATTCGATGTCTCGCTCGCTTTTCGCGGCAAGCCCGTGATCGAGCACGTTAGCGTCGCCGTTCATCCATCCGAGATCGTCACGCTGATCGGGCCGAACGGGGCGGGTAAAACCACGCTGGCCAAGATGCTGCTGGGGCTCGTCACGCCGTCCAGCGGCAAGGTCGCGCGGCGGGAAGGCTTGCGCGTTGGCTACGTGCCGCAGCGCTTCGTGGCCGACTGGATCATTCCGCTCTCCGTGCGGCGCTTCATGTCGCTGACCCAGTCCATTTCGAAAGCGCGCGCGCTCGAATGCCTCGGCGAGACCGGCGCCGCCCATCTGCTCGACGCGCAAATGGCGGAGCTTTCCGGCGGCGAGTTTCAGCGCGTGGCTTTGGCGAGGGCGCTCGCGCGCGATCCACACCTCCTGGTGCTGGACGAGCCGGCGCAGGCGGTCGATTTCGCCGGCGCCGCCAAGCTTTACGAGCTGATCGCCGGCCATCCGCCAGCGGCGCGGCTGCGGCATCCTGCTGATCTCCCACGACCTGCAGGTGGTGCTGGCCGCGAGCGACCGCGTGGTCTGCCTCAACCGGCACATCTGCTGCGAGGGCGTGCCGGGGGCGGTGGCTGGGCATCCGGAATATGTGCGGCTGTTCGGGCCGGAAGCGGCGCGCGCCTTCGGGCTTTACCAGCACCACCACGATCACACGCATACGCTCTCCGGCGAGGTCTCCTGCCGCGGGCCGGACGCCGCCAGCTAGCGCTCGAAACCAAATGCTTGGCTTCCGGTTCCTGAGGCCGCGATGGTTATGAGCCGGCTTACGGTCAAGGCTGAAAAGAGAGCTCAGCATCTGGCCGGTAACCGCCCCTTAACGCTATCTGCGCGCATTTTCCGCTACCCAGCGCTGCTTTCGATGTTGAACTAATATAGCAGATGCTCTTTAATAAATATTTAAGCGGCGGCGCTTTCGATTAAGTCATTGGCGCGCATGTGTAAATTGTACTGAAGCGCCAGCCTCTCCGCCATAGTTATGGTTAAGATTAAATCTGCGCGTATATTTAAACGGATTTTGGAATCATGGAATCCGGCCAAAAACGAGGAAAAATTCGCAAAAAGTGGCGGGCGAAAAATAGGAGAGTCGCGAGTTTACCATACTCGCATTAACTTTGTCCGGGCCGTAGAGCCCCTTTACCGCCCGTTAAGCCGAACCGGACACTCGGGATCGGCAAAGGAGCCCCCAAATTCCGGAACGCGGCGCGGCGTGGACAACGAATATGTGCCGGTTACATCCCCACGGCCAGACACGCCGCCGGTCATTCATTACAGCCTAAGCAGACTTTCGTTGGTTACCCAACGAATGCCCGCTTAGATTCGTTTGTTCTCGCAGAGTGAGCGCTTGTCGCTCACGATAAACGTTCGCTCCGTGTTTTTTCGCAAAACCGGGAAGGCCACTTTTGCGAACTCTGCTTAGCATATAACAAGTATAATGCGGGCTGTGAGAAGATCGCCCATATACGATATCCTGAGCGCGGATGCTGCGAAAACTATCCAATCCCGCACGATGTTTCCGGACAGACTCTCATAGAAGAAATTCCCTCGTAGAAGGAATTGATGGAGTTCCCGCCGATGTGATCGGCAAGGTAACGGCCTCGCTCGATTGCCCCGTCCCGGCGCGACGGGGGATATCAAGGGCAAAGCCCTTGGCTAGTTAGGACAGTCTCGAAAATAACTGCGCCATCTGGCTTGTTCTTTTGTCCGTCCGCTGCGGTGCGAAAAGGGTTACATACCATGGGTATGCGCCCCTTTCCGCACCTTGCTGACGAACAAAATCCCAGCGCCGTATGACGCACTTATTTCCGAGACTGTCCTTAGGTGCCTGCGTACCAGTAGTAGCCGGCCTCATCCTCCCAGTATCCGCCCTGTCCGCCTCCTATTCCTGACAACAAGGCCACTGCCTCCACGCGCATGACGTACTTCGCGTGCTTGTAGCCAAGCTGTCTCTCGACGCGCAGCCGCAATGGGGCGCCGTGACCGATGGATAGGGGCTGGCCATTCATCGCGTAGGCCAACAGCGTCTGGGGGTGAAACGCGTCCGCAAGGTCGATGCTTTCATAGTAAGGTGTCCCGTCGAAATTGTCCGCGCAGTGGAACACAATGAAACGGGCGTTCGGCTGCAGCCCGGCCTGCTTGAGAAGGCGGCCGAGTTGAACGCCCGTCCACTTCCCGATAGCGCTCCAGCCTTCGACACAGTCGTGCCGCGTGATCTGGGTTCGCGACGGGATCGCCTGCAGCTGAGCCAACGAGTACGAAGTAGGCGAGCCAACGAGTCCGTCGATCCGAAGCCGCCAATCGGCGAATTCGTTTGCGGCCAACTTCTGGTATTCCGGCGTTCCAGGATCGATGTTCCCATTTGTGCGGAACACGTGGGACATTACGCTCTCGGGGAATTCCTGGGCGAGCGCGTTTCCCATTATCAGCCGCTGAACACGATAGTTGAGCCACTCGCCTATCGACAGCACGTTGTCCTGAAAGAACGTCTCGTAGGTCAACCCCGTACAGGCGGAGAGCGCTATGGAGGAGCCCCCGGCGGCGATGCCCGCGATGAGTTTGCGCCGTGTGATGACGCCGGCCACTAGTGACGCTCCGCCGGCAGCCGGTAGCGCCCCGTAATCATCGATCGGACTTCGTTAATCGGCCCGGCGAGCGCGACCATCAGAATGTGCACGAGGAAGAAGAGCACGAGGAGCATCGCGCAGATGAAGTGGATCGATCGTGCGGACTGACGTCCTCCGAAAAAGTCGGCTAGCCACGGCCACGCCGCATCCATCGCCGGGGACATGGTAAGCCCGGTCAGGATCTGCAGGGGAATAAGGACGAAGACGACGCTGAGATAGGACAGCTTTTGAAGCGTGTTGTATCGTCGCGCCCCCTCGCCCTTCGGGAAGCGCAGCAGCGCATGGTTCTTAATGTCTTCCAGGATGTGACGCGGGGTCAGCTCCCGTCTGCTGGGAAGCATGTCCCGCCAGATGTGGCGGTTGCCGAGACCGAAGATCCAGTAGGCGACGATCGCCGCCACGAAGAGCCACGCAAAGGTCAGGTGCCAGTGGCGCGCGCCCGCCAGGTCATAAGTGGACGGTATGGTGAGCCATCCAGGGAAAGCAGTGTACACCGTCTGATCTTCTGGTCCGCCCGAGGCGCCCAGCAACCCGGTTGTGCGGATCGTGTGATCTCCCACGCGTAGAAAACCCTGCTCGCCCAAGTTCCCGATCTGAAGCCAAGAGTAGTCGGGATCGGCGCCGTACTGGCCCCAGTAGAGGCGCGGATGAGCGTTGAAGATCATCAGGCCGCTCATGAGCATGACCAGAATTACGGCCGCGTTGAGCCAATGCCAAATCCGGGTTGACACGCGGTGCCGGTAGACAACCGGTCTCGCGACCTTCGCCGCCCTCACGCCGGGCAGTACGCTCTGCATTGGCGATCCTTTGTCATCGGACTCTTCCGTTCTGAGAGGCGCGCCTGCGCGGAGGCGCGAAGAAGAATTCCAGGCGCTGGCGCGACGGGCGCGCCGTGGCGCGGCGTCTCAATACGGCATCACGCTCGTTCGCGGCATCACGTTCTCCATAACTTCGTGGACCATCATCCCAGGGTGATCCTTACAGCTCGCGGCGACTTTCTTCGCCATCTCATGGCTAGAAGGCATCTTGTTCGCCGCGGGCATCTTGCCGCGCATCGAGTTGACCGTCGCCGTCTGGCCGGCCGCGTTCATGGCCATATAGTGCGAGCATTCCAGGTTATGCGGTTGCATGTTCTGCTGCCCGCTAAGGCTTTGCCTTGCCGGCCCAGCAACGAGTGCACCAATGGCCACGAATGCCACAAGGATGTTGCTGCGATTCATCCCTTGCTGTCCCGAGAAGATCCATTCGGCGCGTTTGGTGCGGAATGACGTTTGCACGCCATAACGGAAATTCCAGTGATCCGTTCCATGGGTCGCTTGTAATTATTGTTGTCCCGCCGTGGCTTCCATTTGCAACCAGGGTCCGCTCCGGTGCAGGTTTCTCGGACGCTGCCGGTAGTGCATGAGGCAACCTCAGCGTCCCGGCGTCCGAGAAACCTGCACCAAAGGAGTCCCTTCCTAAGCTAACCGGCTGTGCCAAGCGCCTCTTCGAGCCAAAGCTCGGAAGCAGCGAACGAACGGGAACGGCAAGGAGCCCGATCAACGTTGCCTTGATCTTGCGAGCGCCCCTACCGTGCCGGGTGGGTTCCTGAAAAGCCGGAAGTTTCTGCCTCATCCTTCGGCAAGGATGCGTGCGGCCGGACCCCTCCCGAGGATCCGGCTCTTTGCGATGCATCGGGCAAGGGGCCGCGCGGCCACGCACCATTCGCCAGGCCAAGCCGCAAGTTCTTGATTATCAAGCGGCGTACTGTCCGCCATTTGCAGTCAGCGTAGACCCGGTAATAAAAGCCGAATCATCGCTTGCCAGGAAGGCCACGCATTTCGCGATCTCTTCAGGCTTTCCGAGGCGGCCGACAGGGATCTGCGCGACGATGCTCGCCAGTACCTTCTCGGGCACTGCCGCTACCATTTCCGTGTCGATATATCCAGGAGCGATGCAATTCACAGTAATGCCCTTTCTCGCATTTTCCTGTGCGAGCGCCTTGGTGAAACCAATGATGCCTGCTTTCGCCGCCGAATAATTCGTTTGGCCCATCTGGCCCTTCTGACCGTTGACGGACGAGATATGGATTATGCGGCCGTAATTTCTGTCGCGCATGCCGTTGATGACCGGCTGGGTCATATTGAACATGCTGTCCAGATCGACCCGAATAACCTCGCGCCATTGCTCCGGCGTCATCCGGTGCAGCATGGCATCGCGCGTTATGCCTGCGTTATTGATGACAATAGAGATAGGGCCAAGCTCCGACTCCAAGCACTTCAGGCCCGCCGCGCAGGACTCGTAATCGCCCACATCCCATTTGTAGACCGGGATGCCGGTCTCGCCCTGGAATTTATGGGCAGCTTCATCATTGCCGCCGTAATTCGCGGCAACCCGATATCCGCGCATTTTTAGTTCCACGGAGATTGCATAACCAATACCCCGCGTGCCACCTGTTACCACAGCAACCCGAGACATATTTCCTCCTACTCCTACTCCTGATGTTGATCGATCGATAACCGCGCTCCACGGCTTGAGCGTTCCCATTGGGCGCATGATTGCGTCTCAAGGCTCTTGTCCCAGTATTTTTGTTCGCTGGGCGGCGGGGTGAACGGATGTGTCACCGCGCACCCCTTCGACGCCCTGCCACACAGGAACGCGTTTCTCGATGAAAGCCCCGATGCCTTCCTGCGCGTCTTGGGCTTCCAGATTGCGGACCATCGCTTCGCCCGTATAGGCATAGGCCGCGGCCGGCGGCAGTTCGGCCTGCCGGTAAAACGCTTCCTTGCCCATCGCCAAAGTGAGCGGCGATTTGGCCGCGAGCTGACGCGCGAACGCCTCTGTATGCGTCACAAGTTCGGACGCGGGGACCGCCTCGTTGATGAGCCCGATGCGCAAAGCGGTCTCCGCATCGATGAGCCCGCCGGAAAGCAGCATCTGCATGGCATGTTTGCGCGCCACGTTCCGCGATAGCGCCACCATCGGCGTCGAGCAGAAAAGCCCAATGTTCACTCCCGGCGTCGCAAAGCGCGCATCTTCGGCCGCAAAAGCAAGATCGCACGTAGCAACCAATTGGCAGCCCGCCGCCGTCGCCACGCCATGCACCCGCGCGATCACGGGCTTGGGCATGCGTTCAATCGCCAGCATTACCGCGGCGCATTCGGAAACGAGCTCTACCGTGTAAGCGCGGCCGAAATTCTGGAAACGGATCTCCTTAAGATCGTGACCGGCGCAAAATGCCGCGCCAGCGCCTGCGATTATCACCACCCGGACGCTTTCATCCGCCGCAATTCTGGCAAGCTCCGAGCGAAGTGCGCGGAGCATGCCAAGCGAAAGGCTGTTGCGCGACTGGGGGCGGTTAAGGGTTAGTCCCGTTACACCCGCGTTGTCCTCGCGGATGAGAAAAGGCTCATCGGTCATCGCTGTTTTCCTTGGTTTGTTCGCAAGGCGCCCGCCTCATCGGCCAGGCGGAGCGCTGCGAGTTCAATTTCCGTGGGCGCCGCCGCGACATGCGCTTCGGTGGATACCTCCAAATCCCAACGTGCCGGATCAAAAACTCCGCTCCACGCATAAGGCGATCCCCATGCCGCCGCCGATGCAGAGAGTCGCCAGCCCGCGCTTGGCGTCGCGCCGCTTCAGCTCGTAGAGCAAGGTAGTCAGTATGCGCGCGCCCGATGCGCCAATGGGATGGCCGATCGCAATGGCCCCGCCGTTCACATTGACCTTTTCCGGGTCCCAGCCGATGGTCTTGCTGACGGCGCAGGACTGAGCCGCGAAGGCTTCGTTTGCCTCGATGAGATCGAGATCGTCCTTGGACCAGCCAGCCCTCTCCAGGGCCTTCTTGGTGGCCGGAATTGGGCCAGTGCCCATGATGGACGGATCGACGCCGGCCGTGGCGTAGGAAACAATGCGCGCCAGCGGCTGGATGCCCCGCCTTTCGGCTTCGGAAAGCTTCATGACGACCAGCGCCGCCGCGCCATCGTTGATGCCGCTCGCGTTCGCAGCCGTTACCGTGCCTTGCTTCGGATCGAAGGCCGGCCGCAGCTTCGCCACATCTTCCAGCGTCACGTTCTCCTTAATATATTCGTCCGCGCTGACGATGGTATCGCCCTTGCGGCCCTTGATGGTTACGGGCGCGATCTCGTCCGCGAAGCGGCCCGCTTTTTTTGCCGCAACCGCCTTATGTTGCGAGGCGACCGCGAACTTGTCTTGCTCCTGGCGGGTGATCTGCCATTGGCGCGCAACGTTCTCGGCCGTCATGCCCATGTGGCAGCCGTTGAAAGCCTCCCAAAGGCCGTCCTTCATCAAGGTGTCTATCATATCGAAGTTGCCCATGCGCACGCCGCTACGCAAATACGCGGCGTGCGGAGCAAGGCTCATACTCTCCTGACCACCCGCTACAACGATCTCGCTATCGCCATTGCGGATCGCTTGCGCCGCCAGCGTCACCGAACGCAGCCCCGACCCGCAAAGGAAGTTGATCGTCATCGCCGTCGTCTCGATCGGAAGCGACGCATTGATGGCGGCCTGCCGCGCGGGATTTTGGCCTTGGCCCGCCGTCAGCACCTGGCCTAGAATGACGTCCGAAACATCGCTTGGCTCCACGTTCGCACGTGCGAGTGCCTCTTCGATAACGATGCGGCCCAACTCATGGGCCGGGACGCTGGCTAAAGCGCCGTTAAACGAGCCAACTGGCGTGCGCGCGGCGCTCGCAATTACGATGTCTTCTTGACCGGCCATTTAGATGTCTCCCTTCTGGATTAAGTCGTTGATGCGTTGAAACGTGCTTCTGACCCGGCGTTACAACTCGCTTGACGAGGCAGCCGTCACGCCATCGATGAGGTTATGGTTTAATAGGTGCTCGGCGGAGCGCACATTCTCGGGCAGAGGCAGAAGGAGCGAAGGAAGCGCCTCAAGGAAGGCTCGCTGCTCCGCTAGCGCGGCCACGCCCTCCTTGTGGCCGGCCTCCCGAAAGTGGAGTGTCAATGCGGCGATGTCCGCATTGGCCTTATCCCATTCCGTAGCGGGCCAAATCTCCGCTGTGGCGTGGCCGTAAGTGCGGATGACGGCCGCAACCTTTGTGGCCGTCTCGATGTCGGGCGCGGTGAAGATATCGACGTAGCCGGCAAGGGCGTCATGGTCGAGGACAACGTAGGTCGCCGTCAATTCGACGCCGGCGTAAGCGTCGCGAATGCGCTTGATTATCTCACCGCTGAGGTCCGCGAGCGAGCGCCATGAGTTAAGCGACCGATAGCTCAGCCTGGTCAGCACGACGAACGCCGCCATGTGCAAGTCCTTCCATCCAATTTGCAAATCCGCGCGGGGCAGCCACCACCGCGCCGGTTGCGCCTAAGACACTGAAAGATTGTGGAAATCAACCAATTCCGAGGGGGCCGTTTGGCACAGGCCTGAACCCCTCTATCGGTTAACCGTTCGCTTTTATTCCAGTCATTTCGCGAACAATCAGCCAGGTCCCGCTTCAATGCCGATCGACAGCAGCATGATGCGAACCGCGCCTTGCACGGATTTAGAGATAGTTCCGGCGTTCATCCTTCGAGCTCCCTGCAACATTCGACATCTCACGAGAGCCAGAGGATGTTCTGGAATGCACAACGCAACCAAGAAGCAACGCTACTGGAACTCTACTCTATATCGAGGCAGGTTGTGTGTTGAATAGCTCAGCAATAGCCGCCGTCGACTTGGAAATACTATGATATAGAACTTGCATGAGAATTAATTCGGATAAAAATCTGGACAAGAAGCGCGCAACCGCGAGGCCGGAGCCGCCTCGATATGCTCAACTTGAGACTTAACGCTGCCGGCCCAATGGAGTCCCCTCCTAAGCGATCAGTCCAACCTCGGATAATTGGTGATGTGCCGGATGCTCCGGTAAAGCCGCGCCAGCTGGGGGTACATCTTCGTGTACACGCCGGAATAGAGGCGGGTGTACAGCTCCGCGTTTTGGCCCCGCGGCAGGAATATGCGCCCAGGCTGGCTCATCCGCGCCTGTGCCTCGGCGTGGCTGGCGTAGAGGCCGGCGCCAACTGCCGCATTCATGGCGGCGCCCAGCCCCGAGGTTTCGAAGGTATGCGGCCGCTCGGCGGGGATGCCGAAGATATCGGCGGTCGTTTGCATGACGCCATCGCTTTGCGAGCCGCCCCCCGCAACTTTCAGCCGCTGGATTTTCACGCCATTGCGCCGCTCCAGCCGGGCCGCCGCCTCGCGCAGCGCAAAGGCGATGCCTTCGACGATGGCGCGGTACATATGCGCGCGGTTATGCACGTCGCCGAAGCCGATCATCGCGCCCTTGGCCTCGGGGCCGGGAATCCTGACGCCGGGGTTCCAGAACGGCTGCAGGATAAGGCCCATATTGCCGGGCGGGGTGGTTTCCAGCATCCGCTCGAACAGCACTTCCGGCGCAACGCCCTGCTTTTCCGCTTCGATCACCTCGTGCGCGGCGAACTGCTCCTTGAACCAGTTGACCATCCAGTAGCCGCGCTGGACCATGATCTCGCTGTTGTAGCGCCCCGGCGCCGCCGCCGGATATGCCGGCAGGAACGCGATTGGCTCGACATAGCGGCTGTTGCAGGTGTTGATCGTCGCCGTGGTGCCGTAGCTCAACACCGCCAGCTCGGGCGTCCACGCGCCCGCGGCGAGCACCTCGCAGGCCTTGTCCGCGCCCGAGGCATAGACCGGCAGCCCCTCGGGAATGCCCGTCTGGCTGGCTGCCTCCGCGCCGATGCGGCCGATCGATTGCCCGGCGGGGACCAATTCCGGCAGCAGCTCGCGCTTGACGCCGAACAGCTTCCATTTGAGGTCGCGCGGGGCCGCCCATCGCTGCCGCTTGCTGTCGAAAGGAACGTAGCCCACTTGGCTGGCCACGGCGTCGCGCAATTGGCCGGTCAGCTTGAGATGGAAATAGCCGGAGAGAAACAGGAAGTGCCGCGTCTTGCGCCATAGTGCGGGGTCTTCGGCTGCGAGCCAGTTGCACTCGGCGCGGGACTGGAAATAGTGGATCGCCTGCTTTTGTCCGGCCGCGCGCAGCCCCAGCTCCAGCCACAAGGGGAGGGGCGGATAGTTGGCGGTGCGGCGCTGATCGAGCCAGCTCACGGCTGGGCGCAGCGGCACGCGGTTTTCGTCGAGGCACACCGTGACGGAGCGCTGGGTGGTGACGGACATGCCGGCGATGCGCGGCTTGTATGCGGGATGCGTGCGCCAAAGATTCTGGCAGGCTTCGCACAGATTGGACCAATAGTAATCGCAATCCTGCTCGGCCCAGCCGGGTGCGCGCGAGTAATAGGGCTGGATGCGCACTTGCGACTTGGCGAGCAACGCGCCGGCGGCATCGAAAATCATCGCCCGCACACTTTGCGTGCCCTGATCGATGGCCAGCAGAAGGTCTCTGGTATCGCTCACCTGATTGTCCCAACGTTTCCATTGCCATGGATCGCGGGGCTCAGTTTCGCCGCGGCACCGGCATAACGGCGGTTACTCCCCTCATCCTGTCCCTCTCCCAGCAAGCTCGCCTTGGCGAGCTTGCCGCGTGGCGTGACCGCATCCGCAAGCGGATGCGGTTGGAGAGGGGACGCCTGAACATCGCTCGGAGCGTACAGCACCGTCCCTTCTCCCATGGGGAGAGGGACAGGATGAGGGGCGATTCCGCTGTTATATTTGCGCCCATGCGCCTGCGCGGGAACAATAAATTCGCTCATCGCGCGTCCGCCTCCGCCGGAACCCCATAGCACTCCGCCACGATGTTCAGATAGCGTTCCATCTCCGCCTGCCAGCGGGCATCGTCCCAGCCAAGCGCGCTTTCGCAGAGGCTCCGGATTTGCGGCAGGACGTCCTTGGCGCCGGCGGGGTGCGTGTTGCCGAGCCGCACGCGGCGCAGCAGGAGATCGTCCAGGTGCACAACCATCTCGTTTTCAAGCACCCATTCCACCGTTTCGAGGAGCGCCTCGCCCTTGGGCAGCGGCAAAGCCGGGTGGCCGAGACGGTGCGGGAAGGCGAGTTCGTGCCGGAATAGAGGCGCGGGCGAGCGCTTTGCGGCTTTATGCTCCGCCTCGCCGATCAGCCCCGCGGCCCGCAAGGCGTCGAGCGCGATGAGCCGGAAGGTGGTGAGCTTGCCGCCCGCCACACAAACCATGCCCTCGCGATGCCAGATCGAATGCTCGCGGCTTTCCTGCGATGGCTTCAAGCCCTTCCCCGAGGCGATCACCGGCCGCACGCCTGCCATGGCCGAGACCACGTCGGCGGGCGTGATCGCGGCGCCTGGAAATACGCTGCGTACAGCCTCGAACAGGTATTCCATTTCCTCTGGCCTGCAGCGCGGCTCCTCCGAGAGGGGCTCCACATGATCGAGGTCCGTTGTTCCCACAGCGGTCATGCCAAGCCATGGGAAAATAAAAACGGGGCGCTTGTCCCACGGGTGCATCGCCGTGATGCAATCGTTTGTAGGCAAACGGGCGCGGCGGAAGAACAGGTGGCTGCCGCGCAAGGGTCTGATTTTCCTTGCGTCCCCCGACACGGCTCCGGCCCAGACCCCCGCCGCGTCGATTGCGGTGGCTGTCTCAAGCATCGCCTCCTGGCCGCTTACACAATCGCGCACCGGGACAGAGAACCGCGCGCCTTGGCACTCAACGCTCTCCACCCGCATGTAATTGGCAAGCCGCGCGCCTTCGGCCGCGGCCTCGTGCAAAATGCGAAACACCAGCCGAGCATCGTCGGTCAGCGCGTCGGTGTAGATCATCGCCCCGCGCAGGCCGTTCGGCGACAGGCCGGGGATGCGTTCCAGCAGCTGGCCGCGGCCGATCCAACGGTGATCCCTGATCCCGGCCATGAAGTCGTAAAGCCACAGCGCGGCCTTCAGGGACCAGCGGCCGGGGAATTCGCCCTCGCGCACCAGGAAGGCGTAAGGCTGGCGGATCACCAAATCGGGCAATTCGCGGAGCATGCGCTCGCGCTCCCGCAGCGCGTCGCGGGTCAGGCGGAACTCCCCTTGGGCGATATAGCGCAAGCCGCCATGCACCATTTTCGACGAGCGGCTCGATGTGCCCCAGGCGAAATCCCGCTGTTCCAGCAGCAGCGCTTTCCTGCCGCGCCGCGCGGCTTCGAGCAGGATGCCAGCGCCCGTGATGCCGCCGCCGATGACGATGACGTCCCAGCGCGTGCGGGCAAGCTCCTCGATATCGGGCCGTGCGCCGAACATTCAGCCCTCCAGCAGGCAGCCAGGGTTGAGCCGCCCTTCGGGATCGAAATAGCGGGTGAGCGCCCGCAGCGCGCCCATGCCCTGCTCGCCCTTCTCGTATTTGAGCCAAGGGGCGTGATCGCGGCCAACGCCGTGCTGATGGCTGATCGTGCCGCCCATTTTGACGATGGCCTCGGAGACTGCCGTCTTGCAGGCCCGCCAGCGTTCGAACGTTTCGTCGTAGCCGCGGGCGTTCCGGAAAATATAGGTCGTGTAGATGCTGCAGCCCTGGCTGTACATGTGCGACAGGTGCGAGAACACCAGGACCGGTTCCGCCCCGCCCGCCGCCTCGATGGCCTGCTCCATGGCGTGCATCGTGGCCGTCACCTTGCTCCAGTTGATGGACGTCTCGACGGTATCCACCGAATAGCCGTGCTCCCAAAGGCCGTTGCGCAGATAGGGCGCGCGGAACCGGGAATGTTCCCAAAGCCTGCCCAGGACGCCATGGCCAAGCGCGGTGCCGCCCGCCTGGCGCAAGGCGCGCCACACTTCATTGCAGGCAAAGCGCGCTTGCCGCCGGCTGCCCGTCACGCCGAAAGTGACCATGCAGCGCTCGCCGTCCTTACAGCCCAAAAGCCGGAGGCCGCGGTCCAGGAGGCCCGCTAGCGGATGATCGCCGGCCAGCGCGAGCTGCGACGTGGTTTCCACCAGGTTGGACAGGCGTATCATGGATAGCTGGACCTTGGCTTGCGCCAGCCGCCTGACCAGATTCAGGCCGGCGTCCCAGTTGGGCACGAAAGCCGCGTGAAACGATTCGTGCTCCGGCTGCGGCGTGACGCGCAGCTTGACCTCCGTGATCGCGCCGATCCGGCCTTCGCTGCCGAGGATCAGCTCGCGCAAATCGGGCCCGGCCGACGAAGCCGGCACATCCGGTATGGTCATCGTGCCGGCCGGCGTTTCGATGCGCGCGCCCGCGAACATCTGCTCGATGCGCCCATAGCGCAGCGATTGCTGCCCGGAGGAGCGCGCCGCCACCCAGCCGCCAACGGTGGACAGCTCCCAGGATTGCGGAAAATGACCAAGCGTGAAGCCATTTTCCTTGAGCTGCCGCTCAAGCGCCGGGCCAGGCGTGCCGGCACCGAAGGTTGCGATTTGGCTTTCCCTGTCGAGTGCCAGCAACCTGTTCATGCGCTCCAGGGAGAGGCTTAAAACGGGCTGCGTGCAGGCGGGAACGTTGACGTGGCCCGCCACGGAAGTGCCGCCGCCGTAAACGATGACCGCGCACCCCTGGCCATAAGCCCATTGCAGCACTTCCCGCACTTCGTCGCTGTTGGCTGGGAGCGCGACGCCATCGGGAAAGCGGCCGAAAGCTCCAGAACGCATGGCCAGCCAATCGGGAAAACTTTGACCCCGGGCGTGGCGGATGCGCGTTTCCGCATCGGTTGACACAAGCGGATGCGGCGGCAGACCCGGCGCCGGCACTTGGGCAATTACGGATGCCAGGGTGGCGTCGGGCAATATCGCACCCGGCCCGTTCAACAGCCGGTTCAGAAACGCCAGCGCGCCGGGTTTCAGCGGAAAGTCAGTCCGCTCGCTGCCCCAGCCGTTCCAGCGGCGCCGGCCGTTTCCTGGTTCCCGATCCACTATTCGCCGTTCCTGAAAATCGCCGCGATAACGGACGTTTTACCATGCCGCCGCGTGGTTGTCTTCCGACGGAAGGATTTCCCGCCCCGCGCCGGTTTGGGATCGCTGTCGTTGCGAGCCCCGGCTCGTAAGGACAGTCTCGGAAATAAGTGCGTCATACGGCGCCGGGATTTTGTTCGTCAGCAAGGCGCGGAAAGGGGCGCATACCCATGGTATGTAACCCTTTTCGCGCCGCGGCGGACGGACAAAAGAACAAGCCAGATGGCGCAGTTATTTTCGAGACTGTCCTAAGTTGGGATAAACTCCGCGAAGCAATCCACGGGCAAGCTGCGAATTTTACCGTTGGCGCCCGTGGTGGCTAAAGCCGCCTCGCGGTGATGGTGTGCACGATCAAACGCGAACTGCTCCAGAGACTGGGCAGGCAAGAGCGAAGTATTTCTCCGCAAGAGTTTTGGTTTCCGTTTTGTAAATCTATCAGCGGCATAATCCAGGATCGTCATTAGGGTCCCAAGCCAATCATCTTTGAAAGCGGGAGGAAAAGGTGCATATGACGTTCGAGCCGGCGAAAGTGCTCGGCGAGCTTTGGCAGAACATTCTGGAGAAGCGGCGCGAGGCGCGGGAGCGCAAACGCATAGAGCATGCCGATAAGATCAGGCATGCGCTGACGGTACTTGAATCTTTGCGAAGCTGGGACTTCGAGAACGGCAAAAGCCGGGCTTAGAGGCCGCTCCAGCATTCAAGGCCGGCGGCGGCCATTCGCTGTTACCTGGCGGGAACCAGTCTTACTAACGGCTGACCGGTTCTAACAGTAGCACTCGCACAGACGAAGCGGCTAATCCGGCCTTCACTGAGCTACCTGCTCATGAAATGCTTGAGATCCGCGATACGAACCATCGCGGTCTGCACCGCGCCCGCATCCTTTGCACGCCGGTACCATTCGAAGGCTTTAGCCGGTTCTGGCTCGGCATTCCTTCCCACGATTCTCGTAAAGTAGATCGGATCGTAGGAGCGTCCCATTACCAGTGCGGCAGCGGCCTTGTCGAATGCGAAGGCCTCTTGGTAAGACTGGCGGGCACCAAGGATGTCGCCTTCCCGCATACGTTTGTTGCCCTTGCGGATAAGATTCTCAACCTCTGGCCTTGGAACGTATTTGGCCTTTGCAGCCTCTATCGAATTTGTTGCCCGTGGAAGCGATGCCAGGAATAACCCGGGAGCCGCTTGCGGGGCCGTCTCCGGCAATCCGTTTGGCGTTGCGGCGAGGGTCTGTGGTTTGGATTGCCACTGCGCAAAGGCCGCCCCCGCGAAAAATAGGAGTGTCAAGAAAACTGCTGCACGCGCGAACATGAAACGCAACCCTCCAATTTGAAGATACATTATTTCTACATTGGAATAAATGCGCTGCCAAGTCCATTCTTCAAACCCTTGCCGCCGGCCGCGCGGAAGCCCGGGCGTGTGGGGCGCCCTGCCACAGTGTGCGGCACGGCGCCTGCCTGCTGTCTATCACCGCCAGAAGCGTTACAGCGAGGCGGGACAGCTCTATAAACGCGCACTTGAGGCCGGGTAGCGCACGCTCGGCGCGGAACATCCCGATGTGCTGCTCAGCGTCAATAATCCGGCGCAGCTGCTTCCGGCAGGTGGCCCGGGCGGTCGAGTTGGCCAGCCCGGGCGGGCAGGCCGGGGCAGAAGTATATAACTTATATCCAATTGACCGGCGGTGGCCGAAGCGGCGGCAGCCTGTTGCAAACAAACCGCGGCCGCCTCCGGCAGGCCGGTCAGGCGGGCGGCAGCGTCTCAAGGCTCGTCACGTCGGCTTTGGGGCGCTCGCCCGGCAGCACCGTTCCCTTCACGATATAATAGACGGTTTCGGCAATATTCGTGGCGTGGTCGCCCATGCGCTCGATGTTCTTGGCGCAGAACAGCATATGCGTGCAAAATGTGATATTGCGCGGGTTTTCCAGCATGTAGGTCAATAGTTCCCTGAACAGAGAGTTGTTGAGGGCATCGATCTCCTGGTCTGCGCGCCAAACCTCAATAGCCGACTCGGTATCCTTGTTTGCATAGCTTTGAATGACGGTTTTCAGCTGCTCAAGGACCAACTCGCACATATGCTGGAGCCGGAGCGTGACCCCGTTCATCGCCCGGAACTCCTCCGCGGATAGCATCGCGCGTTTCGCCACGTTCTGCGCCAGATCGCCAATGCGCTCAAGGTCGTTGGAAATGCGCAGCGCGCCAACGACCTCGCGGAGATCGACCGCCACAGGCTGGCGGCGGGCGATGGTTATGACGGCCTTTTCCTCGATCTCACGCTGGAATGCGTCGGTCTGACTGTCCATGGCGACGACTTGCCTGGCGAGGACCGTGTCGCCGCTGGCGAGAATATCGCTGGCGCTGCCGATCTGCTGCTCGACGATCTGAGCCATCGCTTTGATTTTGCTGGAAATCTCTTTGAGATCCGTATCAAATGCCTTGGCGGTGTGCTCGTCCATGTTAGCCTCCAGTAAAGCGGGCGCTGCCTTTTCGCAATGTCAATCGGCGAAGGTTATCACATCCAGACGACATTCCCATGACGAAGGCAGCCGCCGGCGCACCCCGAGGCGAGGCCGGCGGCTTCGCCTTCATGAGACGGGCGCGAACCACGGCGGCGGGCGATGTTACCCCGCCAAAGAGCGTGTGAAAAAATTGAATCCAGGACCTTAGGAAGCTGCCCGGCCGTCATTTCCGCGAAGGCCGGAATGCATTTCTCCTGTTGGAACAACACCTTGTATGGCCACCGGCCTTCGCGGGCACGACGCCGCTGCCCGGATTTCCTAGCCTTTCGGAAGATCGGGCGATCTTTTCTTGCGCTCCAAAGAGGCCGGATTGTTGTAGACTCTGTGTTTATCAGGGCACAGGGGCAATAAGTTCCTGAGGAGCAGAGATGCTGGTATGTTTCAAAAGCCCGTGGAATCGGCTAGCGCAATCAAGTTGCGGTCCCGGATGGCGTGCCTCCAGGTCCGCTCGGACAAATTGAGAGGGAAAGTACCAATGGCGATTAAACCCGCAACCGCAAAGCCTAAAGCGGCCCCCGTGGCGAAACCGGCTCCAGCAGCAGCCGCGGCAGCAGCCAAGAGCAAGGCCACGGCAAAAGCGCCGGCCGCTGAAAAGCCAGCGCCTGTCGAGCTTATCACGCTTCGCCAGCTGGCGGCCACCGTCAGCGAAACCGAGGGCCTATCGCAAAAGCAAACCGCCAGCGTGCTTTCCGCCACCATTGCCTTGATCGGCGAACACCTGAAAAAGGGCGCGCGTATCCGCATCGCGGGGCTCGGTACACTTGAAGTTCGCAAACGGCCGGCCCGCATGGGCAGAAACCCAGCAACGGGCGAACCGCTCAATATCAAGGCGAGCAAGAAGGTTGCGTTCCGCGCCGCCAAGGATCTCAGCGAGACCATTTAGGCTGAGCGGCGGCGAGCCGCATTGCCGGTCACTCGATATTCATCCTCAAAGCCTGCCTGCAAATGGCAGGTTATAGTTCGGAGCGCGCCTATGTTGACCGAGGATCTATCTATTCTTGAAGATGCCACAGCCGAAGCTGTTTCTACGCTTGAGGCTCTCGATGACATTGCCGGCACGGTCGAGGCCATCGTCATCGGCTTGGGAGGCGCGCAAGAACGGGACGCCTACCTTGCGCTCGCTGACGAATACGATGCTTTCGCCGATACCCTGGCGGACGAGCCGGAGTCGAGAACCCCGGAGCAATGCGCCCGCCTTTCGGAGTTCGAAAAGCTCATGGAGGATGCGTTCCTGGCAATCCTAAAGGGCTGTCCCGAGCATATTCGCAAACTGCACGATGCCACTCGTGCGGCCATCGCCGCCGAAGAAGCGTTGGTGGAGTGAGCGCGGCACAGTCTTGGCGCCATCTGAAAAACGGCTCATACCCGCTACAAAAGACCCCCTCACTCTGTCTCTCTCCCCAAGGGGAGAGAGGACGGCAGAAGAATCCGCTGCGGCAGATACGTGCGTCCCTTCTCCCCTCGGGGAGAAGGGCAGGATGAGGGGGGACTTCGCAAAGCGCCCAGCCGGATTTGGTATGCTTCATCCTTCGGCGAGAAGCGTGCTGGCTAGCTTTTCAGCATAACCTTCAGCATGGTGTCGATTGTCTCGTCTGGCCGGACATCCTCCGGACCCTGACTAAGATACTGGTAGAGCGGCGGCACAATGAACATGGCCCGGTCGAGCTGCGGGTCGTTGCCCTGCTTGTAGCCGCCCATTAGGCGGATATCGCGGGTTTCCTCGTATTTCGCGATGAGGCTCTTGAGTTCCCGCACCGACGCGCGCTGGGCCGGAGTCCAGACACGCATCGCGAGCCTCGAAACGGAACCGAGGATATCGATGGCTGGGAAGCGGCCCTGATCGGCGATTGCCCGGTCGAGCACGATGTGCCCATCGAGGATGCCCCTCATCGTGTCGCTGACAGGATCGTTATGGTCGTCGCCTTCGACGAGGACCGAAAACACGCCCGTGATCGATCCTCCCTTGGCGTCGCAGCCCGCGCGCTCCAGGAGCTTCGGCAGGTCGGTGAAAACGCTTGGCGGAAAGCCCCTCGACACGGGCGGCTCTCCAGCGGCGAGCGAGATTTCACGCGCCGCCTGAGCGTAACGGGTAATCGAGTCGAGTATCAGCAACACCTGCTCGCCCTGATCCCGGAAATATTCGGCCGTAGCGACCGCGGTCTTGGCGGCAAGCCGGCGCATCATGGGGCTTTCATCGCTCGTGGAAACGACGACAATCGCCTTTCCCATGCCGCCGGCTAACGCGTCCTCCACGAACTCCTTCACTTCGCGCCCGCGTTCCCCTATCGCGGCAAAGACCGCCGTGTCGAACTTGTTTCCCTTTGCCAGCATCGATAGCAAGGTCGATTTGCCAACGCCCGAGCCGGCAAAAATGCCCATGCGCTGCCCGGCGCACAGTGGGGTGAACACATCGATTGCACGTGTCCCGGTCATTACCGGCGTGTTCAGCCGCTCGCGGTGGAAGGCTGGCGGAGGTGCCCGGTCGAGCGGCATGACGCAAGGGCCCTTTGTCAGCGGAGGTCCGCCATCGGACGGCCTGGCCAAGGCGTCGATTACGCGCCCTTTCCACGACTGGTCCGGGCGAAGCTCAAGGGCAGTCGTGATCCTGGCCCTGGCGCCGATGGCAGCCCGGACCCTGTCCTCGAAAGTGCGTACCGTAATGGTCTCGGCATCGACCCGGATGGCCTCGCCAATCTGCTCGCCCGCCTCGGTTTCGATTGATACCCAGTCGCCGAGCTTGGTGAACCTCGACAAGCCCGCGATGCGAACGTGGCTTGCAGTCAGCTCGGTCACGCTGCCCCAGATGGACAGTAAAGGTGCGCTGTCCGCAGCCTCAAGCTCAGCCGCCAGACTTTCGAGGGACTTCATCGGAACGCAACTTCAAGAAGCGGACATGCCATCAAGTAGACGATCCTAGCGTTTGTATCGCATTCTTGAAACTCGTCTCCGCGGATTGCACCGCGGCACTAACGCCTTCGAATGCGCGCTGGACATACACCAGCCGGGTAATCTCCATGATCGGATCCACGTTCGACTGCTCCACAAAGCCTTGCACGACGCCGTTCGCACTGAAGTCGACCACGTTGGCTGCCGGAGCACTGGATGTGAAACCTCCCTGTCCGCGGGTAAGCTTGGCGTCGCTTGGGAGGTTGAACAAGCCAAGGGTCCCGGTTCTCTTGCCGCCCTGGCTGATGCTCCCATCCGCGGAGATTTTCGGCTCGCCGCCGGTGGCATCGAGTTGTATCGGGGTGCCGCCCGAATCCAGCACGGGCGCGCCATTCACGCTAATAAGGCTGCCTGCCGCGTTCATCTGCATCCGGCCATCGCGGGTGTAAACCGGACCTTGCGGCGATTCGACGGAAAGCCATCCGTCTCCCTTCACAGCCACATCGAGCGCATTCCCGGTTTTGACAAGTGCCCCGCCCGTCAGTCTTACGATCGGGGTGCTTGAGGCAACGAAAGCGACCGGCTCGCGGCTCAAGTTTGAGATCACGCTGTCGAACTTGACCTCGTTGCCACGGTAGCCGGCCGTGTTGCCGTTCGCCACGTTCTGCGCAAGCGTGTCGAGGCGATCCTGAAGCGCAACCTGTGCCGATAATGCGACGTACAAACTCGATTGCATTTTAATCCTCCGCCAGCGTTGCGACCGGCATTTTCGGAAGCTCCTTCACGAACTCTCCGGCGCGCGCAGCAGCGTAAAAGGCCGGGCGGTTTTCTATGCGGGGACTCCCGCGAGCGCCTTCTCGATCTTTTCTTTCAGAACTGGAGCAGTGAAGGGCTTCACCAGATACTCGTTCGCCCCGCACTTCTGCGCGGCTATGATGTTGTCGGGCCTTGATTCGGCGGTGACAAGGATGAACGGCGTCTTCGCCGTCGCTTCCGCTGCGCGGACCCGCTGCAGCAGCTCGAAGCCCGTCATGGGCTCCATGTTCCAATCGGAGATGATAAGCCCGTATTGCTTATTCTGAATCATCCCCAAAGCCTGCTCGCCGTTTGACGCTTCATCGACATCCTCGTAGCCGATTTGCTTTAGAAGCTTGCGGACGATTCGCACCATAGTGTTGTAATCGTCAACAACGAGGATCTTTAGGTTCGAGGCCATTGGGTATTGAGCTCCTTGAATGCCCTTCGCTCTAAGCACGGAGAAGTGATTACACTCACAACGCTGCGTGGAGGTTGTCTCAGTGAACTTGTGCGAGACTGTTTTCGCCGGGGGCCGAGGGTTTTGCAGCCTGGCTGTTGAGCCTGTGCAACTCCTCTTCGCAGAACGCGGAGGAATTGGCGGTCCAGGCGCCAAATCCGCTCTTCACGAGGCGCTGCAAGACCCTGCAGACATAACGCTTTTGAGCCGGATTGTTGTTCTTCCCGGCGTTGTAGCGGGCGACGGCCAAAGTCCAGCTTCCCTCGCGATCCTTCAATTCGCTTAAGAACTTGGCCGCGTAATCTACGTTCCGATGAGGGTCGAGCATGTCGGCGACGGAGGAAAAGCGCTCGCCGTGGAAGTAATAATTAAGCTGCATGCAGCCCACATCGATCAGCTTCATGCCAGCGGCCCTGGCTGCATTGAAGCGCTGGATAGCTTGGTCTTTATTGAGCGAGTATACGGTATTGCCCTCCAGGTTGAGCGCATATGCGTGGAGATTTCCGTCGATGCCGGTTTCGGTTAACCCAACGGCGAATAGGATGCCGAGCGGAACCCGATATTTGTTCGCGGCCCGGGTCATTTCCCGCTCGCAAAGATTCGCCTCTTGCGCCCGCGCCAGCGGGAGGACGCTAAACATAGAGAGAGCCATCGCTATTAGGCGTCTCCGCGCTCCCATGTGGGGCCTCCCTCTGCCCGTTGCGGCTTCCGGACTGGCGCTGGGTTTCGCTTCCCGTGCCCTGGCTGCCTCCACCAGTCCCGCTACCGCCTGTGTTCGATGCGTTTTGCCCCCCCGCTCCGGCCTGCGCTTGGGCGTCCGCCGGCGCGGCTTGGGAGGCGGCATGAATTGCAATGTTGCCCACAACATAACCTGCCGATTGCAGCAGATCGCTCAGATCGCCGTCATGCTGACGGAGGAGCTGCGCGGTGCTGGGATCGCTTGCGTCAAGCCGCACCCCGAGCTGGCTGCTCTTTAGCGAGAGTTGCATGGTAACGGTTCCGAGGTTATCGGGCTGAAACGCGATGGTAATGGTTTTCAACGGCTGGTAGTCAGCCGGCACGGACGGGCTGCGGGCCGCTGGCGCAGTCTCGCCTTTTGCCGCCGGCATCGCGGACTGTATCGCATCGAAGACCTGGTGCATTGGGGATGACGCAGTTTGGCTGGTAAGTGACGCCGCCGGCGCTGCGCTCACTTCCGAAGATCGCACCGCTTGTTTGCCTGCGGGCGCTGGCGTGGGCGTCTCCGCGCCGGAGTGGCCAGGATGCGAGCCGGCGTTGGCGGCCTCGCTTACAGGCTGGGAGCCTTGCCCGGCACCCGAAGCCGCCCCGGCGATGCCGAGGTCTGCCGATAGATTGGATGCCGTATCGCTGATTGCGCTCTCCAGCGCTTGAGATTTTCCAGTCTGCGCCTCCGGAGCGAAATGCGTCCGGACATCGGTGACGGTTAAGCTGGATGCGGCGCTTTCTATCGTCAGGTTCGAGGGGGTGCCGCTGACTGCCTGCGATCCGCTTGCCGCGGAGGAGGCTGTTTCGGCCGCCTGCGCGCCACCAAAGTTTGCAGATTGCGCCCGTCCGGCCGCTAGCGTGCCGCCAAGGCTTGCAGCTTGCGCCTGTCCAGCCGCCAGCGTGCCACCGAGGTTTGCAGCTTGCGCCTGTCCGGCCGCCAGCGCGCCACCGAGGTTTGCAGCTTGCGCCTGTCCGGCCGCAAGTGCCGTCTTGGAAGCCACAGCCTGACCTTCCGCAACAGCTGCGCCCGCAACAGCCGCGTTCGCGGCATTGACACCCGCCCGGGAGGCTGAGCGCGCGGAGGCAGCGCTTCCGGTTGAAGTCTCCGCCCCGCCTTGCGTTTGCACGGCAGCCTGGGTAATCGGTACGGTTTGGATCTGCGCGGCAAGCAAGGCCAAGCTGCCGTTTGCACTTGCGCCGGATAGGGTGGCAGGCGTGATTGTTTCCGTGGAGACTTCGCTTTTGGCGCTCTTGGCTTTAGCGCCAGCCGTTGACGTATTCGCATCCCCGGCCGCGGCTGGGCTTTGCTTGGCGGAGGCAGTGTCCGGGCTGCCTATCGCACGCAGAGCCAGCTGTAAGAAAGCAGAATTGCTCGCTGGGAACGGGGTATATTCGTTCTTTACGGGGTGCGATCCCGCTGTCTGCGCCACATCGGCCGCGCTTGAAGGCTCGCCGGAGCTTGTCTGCGCCGCCGGCTGTGCCTGTTGGCCCTTGCTTAGGTTCCGGCCTTGCGGCGGCGCGCCTGCCATCTGCACCACGGTTGCGGAACTCACGGAACTGTCCGGAGCAGCCGCAGCCACGTCCCCGCTATTCCCAGCCAATAGGCTCGCGAATGATTCGGCGTTCCCCGTCTGCTTCCTTAAAGCTTTGCCGTTGGACACCGGAAGCGGTGTTAAGCCAGGCTGGGAAGAGACTTGTGGTGTCTGTACCATCACTTCGCATTCTTCAGAATTGCGTCAGCATCTGCGAGAGCGCGCCTTGCGGTCTCTTGCCGGCCGTCGATGGGAAAGCCGCGATTCCCTTTCACTGGGCGGGCGGAAGCGTCGCGCTCAAGTTCAGTAAACAACACTGGGGTTTTCCGAAGCTTGTCAGCGACCGCGAGCGTGGCATTGAGCAGCACCCGGTCGTCCTCGCCGAGCTGCGCTGCGTTCACGGAGCGCAACGCCGCCAAGCCATCTTGGAACCTATCGGTCAGGATCGCTGCCGCGCCCGAGTATAGAGTCAGGCGCTGCCGCTCGCGGCTATCGCTTGAAACGAGTGGCATGGCCGCGGCCGTGGCGATCCGCGCCAGCTCGACCTTGCCCGTCAGGACGGCTTGCGCTGCGACGGTGGTAAGAAAACAAGCCAGGCACCGGCCCCATCCATCAGGCAGGGCGCGAAGCATCTCCTGCAAAATCGAAACACCACCGTTGTCCGCAAAGTGGACGAGGTGGAAGGCAACTTGCGCCTCGAAGCCCCCGAGGTAAGCCGACCGGGGGAAGCGCCGGAAATAGCTGGTTGCCGCAAAGGAAAACTCGGCCGCGTCGCCTGTCTTGGCGGCGAGAATAACGCTCTGCCTTAAGGCGGCTTCTTCGACGAGCGTGCCGGGGAGCAGCAGCGCCGCAATCTTCAAAAAGCCGAATGCCCGTTTTGGGTCGGTCCGTACCGTAAGCAGGGCCTGAGCGAGGGCCAAATGCCCGCCGCGCCAGCGGTCCAAGCCGGTTGCATCCAGAATAAGCAGCTTGGCTTCGGCTTCCACCGTTTTTCCCTGGCCATAGGACAGCACTCCATCGAGGATTTTGCCCTCGGGGCTGTTGAGATCGAGCCCTTCCTTCCAATGCGCCAGTACCGTGGGCTCGCCGCCGCTCAGAACGAAGACCTCAGCCATCTCCCTCATTGTTTGGTCTTTGCTTCCCGATGCGGCAGCCTGGCGCAAAATGTTTAGATACTGGTCACGCACCTGTGGCAGATTGGCCGCCTGGGAGAGCGTGCGGTCTGCGATGGCGTCGTATTGCTGCGCGACGGCGCGAACCTGCTTTACGAGCGCTTCCTCGGTCTCCGCCCCGCGGACGGCAGCGGACTGCAGCCATAGGACCGCAAGGATCGCAGCCGCTGCCCGCGTCCATTTCATACCTCGGGACCCTCTATGAGAATCTCGATGCGGCGGTTTTCTCCGGCGAGCGGGGCCGACTTGTTCCTGAGGCTGCGATCGGCGTAGCCTTCGAGCGCGAGGAACCGGCTATCGTCGACCTTGCCCCTTAACAGCATGTAATAGGTCATCGTGGCGCGATTAACGGAAAGACGCCAGTTGCCATAGCTGTCTCCGGCGTATGGGCGGGCGTCGGTGTGCCCCCGGATGACGATCTTGCCTGGATATTTATTGATGATGCCCCCCGCCTTTTCCAAAAAGACCACGAGTTGCGGGGAGGGCTCGGACGAGGAAACCCTGAACATACTGAAGTTGGCATCGTCGGTCAGACTAATGAGAATGCCTTCGACCGTCGCTTTTGTTGCGACGTTTGGCCTAAACGATGGCGGCAGGGCTCCTACGAGCCGGCCAAGCTCCTTTCCCAGCTGTGCCGCCTTTTCCAGAAGTCTCCGCCTTCGGCTGCTTTTCCACCGGGTTGGGCTCTGCCCCGGTATCCGCGTGCCTTACCTCCCGGGCGAGAGAAGGTTCAGCCTTGGGAAGCTGCGGAGTAGGAGTACCGGCATTCACGTCGGAAACGGGACCTTGGCGCTCCCCGGCCCCGGCCGTTCGATTGATGAGCTGGTTCTGGATAGGATCGGTAACGAAAGGGTCGTGGGAGGAGCCGCCAGTGGCAAGCTTGTCCGAGCTCGCCTGAGCCGGCACAGCCGCCATCGCCCCCTCCGCCTGGGAAGCGAGCTGCGTGAGCACGCCGAAAGGATTGTGGAAGAGATTCTCATCTTCATGATGCGAAGGCGTTGTAGATTTTTCGCTGGGTTTATTTTCTTCCTTGGGGGCTTTTTCGGCGGCCGCGCTCTCGTTCTCCGCCCCCCCCTTTTTATTTTCTCGAACGCCTTTGCTGGAGGGCGCGCGGTCGCTCAGCTTCACCGGATTGAAATAACTGGCGAGCTGGATAATCTTTTCCTTGGAAGCGGAGTTAATGAGCCACATGACGAGGAAGAAGGTCATCAATGCCGTCATAAAATCGGCGAAGGCCAATTTCCAGACCCCGCCGTGTCCACCCTCTTCCTCCGCGTGCAGTTTTCTCTTAACGATCGGGGCGTGCTTTTGCTCTTTAGGGTTCCCTTTCTGGACCATTGCTAACTACCCCTACGCGCGCAAGCCATTCGCCCAACCTTGTTTCGATCACAGTCTTGTTTGCGATCACCGTGACTTCCGGCTTGTCCCCTGTCAGCACCGTCACGATTGCATTTGGCGGAATGTTCTTGCGCAACTCGAACACCAAATCCGCGGGACCCGATATCTTAAGATGTATCGCATCCTCGGATGAAAGGAGCTTATCGATTTCCTGTGCAAGTTTAGCTAAAGCTTCCTCTGCGAGCTTTTGCCCAACGAGAGGTCTTAGAATCCGGGCGACCACATCCGCGATATCCGTCTTGAGACTCGATGCCGCGCCTGCGATTTGCCGGGCCAGTACGGCGCCCTCTGTCACCGTCCAGGCTTTTCTCGCGGCCTCGATCCACTGTTTGCACTCCTCCTCCCGTGCCGCCAGCTTGGCATCGCAGGCGGCTTTGGCTTGCTCCATTCCCTCCCTCAGGCCTTTGTCGTACCAGATCTCCGTCGCTGTCTGAATGTCGAGCGCACTTGCCTCACCGGAAAGTCCCGATTTTTCGCGGCTTCTGCGCTCAAGGTAGAAGGTGATGGGGACCCCTGCCATGCTACGCCTCTTTGATCCATTCTTTCAGAATCTCAACCGCTTGCTGCTCATTCTCGCTCAATGCCTTTTCAACCTGCTTTAAAAGCAATTGCTTCTTGACGTTCGCAACGACAGTTGGAGCTGGAGCTGGAGGCGGCTGCAATTTTTGCAGCGCCGCGGCTGCCGCCTCTGGAGCTTCGATCGTGAGCGCGGGCTTGGCTTCCGCCCCGAGTTGAGGGGCCGGCAGAGCCCTTTCAGGCAGCTTGTTTTCGATCAGGAGACGCAGCGCCGGACGCAGGCCCAGCGAAATAAAGATGACTGTCGAGAGCAGAATTGCGGCGCCGACAACATAGCTGCCCGCCTGCCCCGCGAGCTGTTCAAAAATCGATGCCGCCGGCAACGGCTCAAGCTCGTTCCCGGCGGCAAAATCCACCGCCGCCACTGTAACCTTGTCACCGCGAGCCGGAACGAGTCCCGCGGCCGAGGCAACGAGCTTCTCCACGGACTTCATCTGCTCCTCGACCGGAACGCCGCCATTCTTGTCCGCGGCCGTCGAAAGCAGATGCTTGCGGTTGACGACGACCGCCACCGCTATATTTTCGATCCGGTAGCCGTCGCTCACAGTAGAAGTGGTTTTGGAGCTTATCTCGAAATTTGTGATCTCCTCCTTCTTCTCGTTGCTGCGGCGCGATTGATCGTTGGGTTTGTTGGTGGTGTTGTCCCCGCCGGGAATATTCTGCTCGACGCTCACATTCCACTTGCTGTTCGAATTCTGGGAGCTTCCGCTTTCTTTCACCGTTTTTGTTGAGCGTTCCACTTTCGACTCGGGATCGAAGGCAGTTTCGCTGATCTGCCTCTTATCCAGGTTGAGCCGGGTGGAAACGCTCGCTTCGAAATTCCCCGCCCCTAGAAACGGCACCAGCGTCTTGCGAATGTTTTCGTCGATGTCGCGGCTAACCTGCTTTTCGAGTTCGAGCGCCTTTCCGCTAGAAACCCCGCCGGCTTCACCGCCCCCGGCAAAAATGGTTCCATCGGTTCCGAGCACGGCAACATGCTCAGGCGTCAATCCAGGGATCGCGGAGGAAACAAGCTGGCGGATTGCGGCCGCGGAGGGCAACTGACCGGAATCGGTCCGGACAACGACAGAGGCGGAAGGCGCTTGCGGAGCCTGCCGGAAAGAGCCGGGATCGGCCAAGACAAGATGTACGCGCGCCGCGCGGACGCCTTTCATGCCCTGGATCGTTCGTGCAATCTCACCTTCCAAGGCCCTAAGCCGGGTTACATTTTGCATGAAGGAGGTCAGCCCCATCGAGCCCAGCTTATCGAAAAGCTCGTATCCCGCCGTGGAGCTGTTGGGCAAACCCCTTTCCGCCAAAATCATCCTGGCTTTTGCCGCCTCGCCGCGCTTCACAAAGACTTTTGTGCCTTCGGCACTTACGTCGAAAGAGATGCCCGATTCGTGAAGCACCTCGCCGACACGGGCCACGTCCGAAGGGGAAAGGCCGACATAAAGAACTTCGAGGTCCGGCCTGCTGAGATAATAGCTGCCAAATCCAACAAACGCGAAAATGGCAATGCCAACGGTGCCCAGCGCTGTAAGGCGCCGGGGTCCAAGACCGATCAGGCTTACCCAAAGCCGTTCCAGTTGATCGCCACCCGCCATCCGCTTCCCCCGGTACCGAATCCCTGCGGGAATAATCTGCGCGCGACCTTGTGCGTAGCAGGCAACCTACGCCTCAGCGGCAGATACGTTGTTAGTATCATCCTGGCGAACGGCGCGTTTCCAGGGATCTAATCGGAATATTTCGCCGGTTCGCCAATGGTAACCTCTGCCGCGGCTACGGAAGTGGCCGCAACAGGCCCATGATAGTTCCATCCGCATAGGCGCCATTCGTGTAAATCGCCCGCCTCAGCACGCCTTCCTTCTCAAAGCCGGCTTTCTTGTAAGCTCGCATGGCAGGCTCATTTTCGCCTGCAATCAAAAGCGAGAGCCGCTGGAGATTGAGTTCGTCCCAGCAAAAGCCGATGCATAGCCGGAGTGCCTCCTGGCCGTACCCCTTTCCGCGGTTCAATGCGTCGCCGATTATGATGCCAAGCACGCCGGTATGAAATATGGGGTTGATATCGGTGACTTGAATATAGCCAAGCAGAGCAAGATTGCCCTGCTTCCTGATCGCGAACACGACGCTCGAAAGGTCTTTTCCGATATGGTTGAACCACTCGTCGAAAGAACGCTGACTGACCGGAAGGTATTGGCCGTTCAGATGCATGAGGCTTACGGCATTGCGCCAATTGAAAATAACCGGAGCGTCCGGCAGAAGGATCGGTCCGAGGCAGATTTTTTCGCCGATTAGCATCTCTAATTACGACTCCATGTTTGGACCTGTTCCTCCCTTGAGCAGGGACCACATGCCCAGCTTAAGGTAGCAATACCCGAATGGAGCATCGGCGGCTTGCGGCAACCTTGTTTAGGCTAATATCGCATAGGGTTTAAGGTGATAATGCACTGAGCAAAATGAGAGGAGGGCCCTTAAGGCCCTCCTCGCGTCAAGCCGGCTTAGCCAAACAGCTTGAGGATCATCTGGGACGACTGGTTCGCGATGGACAGCGACTGAACGCCGAGCTGTTGCTGAACCTGCAGCGCTTGCAGTTTCGTCGAAACGAGGTTCAAATCCGCATCCACGAGCGCGCCAACGCCGTCATTCACCGACGTCTGCAGGCTGGTAACGAAGGACTTCTGAGACTCGATGCGCGCTTGGCCAGCGCCAAGGGTCGCGGCCGACGCAGCCACATTCGAAATTGCCGCGTCCACCTGCTTCTCAAGGGCATTCAGCTTCGCCAGGTCTTGAGGTGAATTGGTAAAGTTCGTTATGTCGATGCCGTTGGCTCCAGCGATCGAAACACCCGTTCCCCCGGGCGCCGTGTTGGTTACATTGCCAGATGCGTCAGTATAGCTGCCATTTGTCGTGGCATCGACCTTGTCCAGGGAGCCCTTACCCGTCGACGGCGTGAAGTTGCTCACCACATATTGGTTGTATGCGTATTGGCCAGCGTTAGCGCTGTCGTTCTCGAGGACATAGAACGTTAAGGTGTGGTTCGCCGCACTGTAAGCCGGCGCTGCCGTTCCGGCCATCGTTCCAGTAGCTATGCCGCCAACCGTATCGCCAGTGCCGATACCCGCTTGAGTCAAGCCGCCTAGCGCGGTGCCCGTTCCAGCGGTCTCGGTGACCGCTGGAGTTCCGTTCGCGGTGCTTACGTTGCCGATGTTTATGGTGTTGGCGTAATAGTTGGCGCCACCGTTATCCTGCGTATAGCTTGTGATCTGCAATTGGCCGTTGGCCGCTGTCGCAGTGAATGCGTTAGCGCCAGCGATACCGGCGGGTGGCGCGGCCGATGCCGCCGCAGCGTCCAACGTTGTTGTAATCGCCCCCTTCGTTGTGGGGTTATAGCCGGCGTTGTTGGCATCGAACAGCGCGGTCTGGCTGGTGTCGATATTGATGAACCCAATCGAGATCGCCCCGGTTGAGTCGCGCGAATAGGACGATACGAAACTCTTCGTGGAATTGTAGGTTGCGGGGCTCGAGTTGGTTGAAAGAAAATTCTGCCCATTGAAGTTCGCGGACTGAGCAGCGGCCCTCAGCTGAGCTTGATCCTGGGTGATCTGCTGCTGAATCACCTTCATATCCGCGCCAGGAGCTGTAGCGCTGACAAGCTGATTTTTGATGTCGCTCAGCGTGGTGGAGATTTTGGCGAGAGCGGTGGATGCGACCGAGAGCGAGGAGTCTCCCAAATTCAACGTGTCAGAGACGTTCGAAAGCGCGCTGCTGTCGCTGCGAAGCACGGTCGCGATCGAAAAGTAGGATGCATTGTCCTTCGCGCTGCTGACGGCAAGGCCGGTCGATATTTCGCTTTGGGTGTTCTGAAGAGATGTAACGGTGTTCTCGAGATTGAGAAGCGCTGTGTTAGCTGCAACGTTCGTTTTGATGCTACCAATGACCGACATAGGATGTCCCCTGGGTGAAGGTTTACGGGACATACCGGCCTCGAACCGGCATACAGGATCGGCTTCATGCCTGCGGCCCCGTTTACGGCAGGGGTTCACTCCTGTATAGTCTTAGAAGACGCTCAAACTCTTAATAACAGCTTAAAACCCTAGTCGCTTAGCTTCAGATGCTGAACAAGGGCTTAATAAGCCGGCTTGTGCAAATCTTCGGCAGGCACGCAATATTCCGGGCCGGTACCCAAAAGCGGCGGATCGCCTTCCAGGCGTCTTTGCGAGCGCAGCCAATCATTCCAGAAGCACATCGGGGATGCCATTTCTGAACACCACGGCGGCTTTGCCGCCTCGCTATAACGCACAGGAACGCAATCAACCTGATTTGGCGTATGAGCATACATTCCGCAGCTGTTCCGAAGCTTAATGGAAGGATCTCACCAGCCCCCCGACCAAAAGATTCCAGCCGTCTATAAGAATGAAGAACAGGATCTTGAAAGGCATGGATATCGTTGAAGGGGATAGCATCATCATGCCCATCGACATGGTCATCGTCGCGGTGATCAGGTCGATGACAAGGAAGGGGAGCGTAATCAAGAAGCCGATCTCGAACCCGCGGCGCAATTCCGAAACCATGAACGCCGGAATGAGCGTCCGAAGCCCGGGAGAATCGGCTTCGGCTTCGGCCGCGCCACCTCGTTTGAGAGAGAGCTCGGCGAACATATCGAGGTCTTTCTGCCTCACGTTCGCGGCCATGAACTGGCGGAAAGGATCGCTGACGCGGTGAAATGCCTCCTCCTCCGCGAGCTTGTTATCCATGTACGGCTTGAGGCCACTCTCCCATGCTTTGTCGAAAACCGGCGCCATGGTGAACATCGTCATGAAGAGCGCCAAGCTGATAAGGATAATGTTTGCAGGCGTCGAAGGCAGGCCAAGACCCGACCGCAAGAACGAAAGCGCGATGATAAAGCGCGTGAAGCATGTCACCATTACAAGAATGCCTGGCGCCACCGACAGCACCGTAACGGCCAGAATGAGTTGAACGATCCGCGCCGAAGTTAGGTTGTTCGCCTCTTGAACGAGCGTGTTAAAGCCGGTTTGCTGCGCGGCTGCCGGTATGGTCGCCGATGCGACGAGCAAGACGGAAATAAGAATACCCATTCCAAGTGGGGCCATGACGGCTCGGCTTCGGCTTATGCTCATAACGAACTCCAAATTCCTTCAAAGCCAACAGAGAAAAACGCTTACTCAATGACAAAAGTTGTAATAAGAAAATCGCGGATCTTGCCTCCTCCGAGCTGAACCGCTCGTCTTTTTAATTCTTCTCTGAGGAATTGAAACCCGGTCGGCCCTTGGATCTCGGTTATGGGAACCGTACGCAGGTAAGCCACAATTTCATCCCCAACTTTTGCTGCAAGAGCGTCGGAATTGGGCGTATTCAGCTCAATAACGATTGCCGCTTGCAAACGGACGAAAGTATCCGCCGGACTGCCAAGATTTGTAACGATCGCCGCTAAAGGCCGGACCTCGCTGTTCGGCTGCGCATCTTTTGCCGTTGCCTGGGCAGCCGCTCCCGGTTCGGGCTTTTTCAGCAAGAGGGCACCGAAGCCAACGCCAACACCGATTGCGGCCAGGGTGCCAATAATCAACCCGAGAGCCTCACCGCGAGAGTATCCGCCGAAAGCCATGATTTTAGCCTCAACTCACGCCATCAAAATGGGCTGATCTTGTCGAAGAGGCGCTGGCCCCATCCAGGCTGCTGCATCTCCATGACGTAGCCGCGCCCGCCATAGGAGATCCGCGCTTCCGCGATCCTGTCGTAGGAGATGCTGTTGTCGGTGGCGATATCGCGGGGCCGGATGATGCCCGTTACAAGCAGCTCGCGAATTTCCTTGTTCACCAGCACTTCCTGCTTGCCACTGACCACAAGATTGCCATTTGGCAAAACGGTGGTGACAACCGCGCCGATCAGCAAGTCGATGGATTCGGAGCGCTGGGTCACACCTTGCCCCTGCGACGACGTGGTGGAGTCGATCTTGGGGTCTAGCTGCCCCGTGCTTTGCACGTTCGTATTGCCTGGGCTATATTGCAAATTCATAGTGTTGGTTACGTTCATCTCGCGGATGGCTTCGCGTTTGGTGTTGGTCGAGTTATTAAGCGAGGCTTGGTCCTTTATGGAGATCCTGACGGTAACGACATCGCCAACCCTGCCGGCGCGGGCATCCTTGAATAAGTCCGCGCCGCTGTCCTGCCAGAGGGAAGCGTGCGATGTGTAAGCCACTGGGGTGGCCTGCATGTTGTTGATGGCCGCATGGTCCTGAGTGAGGCCGCTGCCCATGGGCGACAGTTTCGGTCCCGTTGCAATCTCGCTCACCGTCTCGAAACAGCCGCCGAGCATTAATGCGAGCGAGCAGGCGGCGAAGGCTGCTTTCATCATAGTTTTTTCTCCGCTGGTTGCTGCTGCTGCGCTGCCTGCTCTTTCCCTGCCTCGGGAACGGCGGGGGCGGCCTCTTGCGCCGGAGCTTTTTCCGGGGCGGGCGGCTTTTCGGCGGCTGCCGTTTTCTCCGGCCGCTTGGCAGCCCCGATCATGACAGAGACGAGCCGCGCGGCCTTGGCGGCGTCCATCTGGTTTAGAATGGCGCTGGCGTTTCTCGGGCTGAGTTTTAACAGGAGCGCCGCCGCGGCTTCCTCATCGAGGTCGGCCAGTTGCGTCGCAGCCGCATCGGGCTTTATCTTGGAATAGAGCGCGACCAAGCTGCCCTCGGCTTTGTTGATGAACTCATCGCGCCGCTGAAGCCACTCTTGATATTCGGCTCTTTTCGCTTCCAAAGCCGAGGTGCGCTTTTCGAGTTCCCCTTCCAAATGCTGAAGCTCAGACTTTTCATGCAGGAAGCGCACATCCAGCGCGGCATCCTCAATGTTCTTGCAATAGGCATTGATCGCAGGCGGAGTTTCCGCTGAAGCAGCCGCTTTTCCCTCGTCGGGCTTTGGGCTCGCCGGTTTGGCAACCGCGGCAGGAGGGGCGGCGGTCGCGGCGGTCCAGGGGTTCTGCGCCGGGGGCTTCTTAGGCTTTAGGAACTCCTTGTAGTGGGACACCTCTTCCGGCCTCCAACCCCATGTTGGCGCCTGCTCTGCCCGTGCGGGAGCGGCAAGCGCCGTGCACGCGGTCAAAAACCCCAGAATTAGGTGAGTGCAAGCCCAGCGTTTCATTGCACCACCAACTCCGCCTGAAGGGCGCCCGCGGATTTTATCGCCTGCAGGATCGCTATGATCCCTTGCGGCTTAAGCCCCATCCTGTTCAAGCCGGCGACAAGGATTTGAAGATTATCCCCTTCAAGGATGGTGAGGGCGCCGCCTGCTTGATCCGCGGTAATTGCCGTTCGCTGCTGGACAGCCGTCTGCCCTTGAGAGAACGGTGAAGGCTGCACCACCTTCGGCGTTTCAGTTACCCGGACCGTGATGTTTCCATGGGCGACGGCGACCGGCGAGATCTGCACATCGTGGCCGATCACGACCGTGCCGCTCTTTTCGTCGATGACGATCTTCGCGGGCGAATCGGGCTGGACCGGCAACTCGCCGATTTCGCTCAGGAACTGGGCGGCATCCAAGTGCGGCGGCCTTAACAATGCGATGGAACGCAGATCTGCCGCGCGTGCAGCAAACCCTTGGTAGCGCTCAAGCGTGTATGCGTTGATCACGTCGGCGGCGCGCGATGCCGTAGCGAAGTCGGGGTTGTAAAGCTCCAGCGTGAATGTCTTTTCGCTTTCGAGGTTGTTCGGGAGCTTCCGTTCGACCAGGGCGCCATTCGCGACGCGCCCAGCCGTTGGCACGCCCTGCGTGAGCGTCTCGGCCCGCCCGGTGGTCGAAAACCCGGAAATGCTCACCGGCCCCTGCGCGGCGGCGTAAATCACATTATCGGCGCCCGAGAGCGGTGTAAGCATCAGCGTTCCGCCGGCAAGCGATGTTGCGTTGCCGAGCGAGGAAACGGTTACGTCCAAACGCGCCCCCTCGCCGGCAAAGGCCGGCAATTCCGTGGTTACGATAACTGCGGCGGCGTTCTTCGTCTGAACGGGATTGGCGTTATTAGCCGTGTTGGCGCGGATATTGATCCCCATGCGGTCGAGCATGGATTGGATGGACTGGCTCGTGAATGGCGAGCCTCGAAGCGTATCTCCGGTCCCGTTGAGCCCCACGACGATGCCGTAGCCGATGAGTTGGTTCGGCCTGACGTTCTTGACCAGCGTAATATCCTTGATCCGTGTCGCGGCTTCCGCCGGCGCGGCAAGGAGTATCGCAAGCATGAGGCCCTTGATCATCACCGGGCCCGCAAACTGCCATCTGCTTGAACGGCGCCTCGCACAACTATTCCAGAATCGGGATTGCGCGCGCTGATGATTTCGCCGGTGCTGCCAGACTCCAGCGCAACCGCGATGCCCGCGATCGTGATACTTCCCGACTGGAAGACGATCGAAACGGTCCTGCCCTGCTGGACGGCATAGGGTTCGCGCAGCGCATTCCTGGGGATCGGCTGGCCAGGCAGCAAAGCCCGCCGCGCCATTTTGCCGATCACGCTTTCCTTATCGGTGACGATGCTTCCTAAAACCGATTGGTGGCCCGCCGGCATAAGAACGACCATGTCCGGCGTGATCGTTTCGCCTGGATAGACGGAGATCTTGAGGGCTGCAAAAACCGCCGTGCCGCTGGCATCGTAAGCCAACGCGCCTGCCGGAAAGCAAAACGCCATCGCCGCGATCCCCCGGAGCAGTTTCTTTCGCATCGAAGCCCCCGCCTAAAGAGTGTTCTTGGTAATAACCTGGTACATTTCGTCCGCGGCCGTAATGATCTTGGAGTTCATTTCATAGTTCCGCTGGGCGCTGATCAGATTGGTGATCTCTTGCACCGGATCGACGTTCGAGCCTTCGAGATAGCCCTCCTGTAGCGTCCCAAAACCGCCGATGTCGCCAGGATTCCCCTGCTGCGGGTTCCCGGAGGCCGTCGTCTCCTGGTAGAGGTTGTTGCCTAGCGCCTGCAGGCCGGCATCGTTGACGAATGCCGCGATCTTGATCTGTCCATTCGGGACATAGCCCTTTCCGTCCCCTTTATCGACGAAAACAGCACCAGTCGTATTAATTTGGATGCCTACAGTACCCGTTGGGAAAGTGATGTTGGGGAGAACCAAAGATCCGTCCTGTGTTACTAGCTGTCCCTGCGCATTCTGGCTGAACGACCCAGCCCGCGTGTACAGCGTTTGGTTGTTCGTGCCCGAAACCTGAAACCAGCCGCGGCCGTTGATCGCCAAATCGAGCGTATTGCCTGTTTTGGTGATCGGGCCTTGGGTGTTGAGGCTTACGATCGCACTGAGCTGTACGCCGAGCCCCACCTGGGAGTTTTCAGGAATCGCTGAAGAGGTGGAGTTTCCCTGATTAGGGACCCCGGCCGCCCGCTCAACCTGATAGATGAGGTCGGCAAACTGCGCCTGCGAACGCTTGAATGCAGTTGTGTTGGAATTGGCGATGTTGTTCGCTATCACCTCGACGTTGGTCTGCTGCGCCGACATGCCGGTTGCCGCGATGGAAAGTGCGCGCATGATTGCCTCCCCCTATCAGATCGCCATGCGGGACAAGTCTTGATAGGCGGAAATCGCCTTATCGCGGATAGCTAGCGCCGTTTGCAGCGATGTCTCCGCCTTCATGACGGCCTGCACGACGTCTTGCACAGGCGCCTGCCCCTGTATCCCCTTGATGGCCATGTCTTCGCTGGTCTTGACGGCCGATACTGTTTGGCTCGCCATGTCCGACATGACGCTCGCAAAATCCGGAACTCCCTTTGCTTGTCCTGCCGCTGCTGCTGGCCGAGCAGGCATGGAGCTGCTCACTAATGGTATATCCGCAAACGGAGAGAGAGATGGGATGGTCATTAGGATGCCTTCAAAAGATCGAGGGTCATGGTTACAAGGTCACGCGCCTGTTTTACAACTTGAACACTTGCATCATACGACCTGGTGCCTTCGCGGATATCGGCCAACTCGATGAGCATATTGACGTTCGGCAGTTTGACGTTGCCATTTTTGTCAGCGGCCGGATGGCCGGGGATCTTCTCGATCCGGTAGGGAGATGTGTCCAATTCCTCGCCATTCGCCGCCACGAGGCTCGCGCCCGTCGTGTCATCCAGCTGCGACTCGAAGGTGATGACTTTCCGTGTATAAGGGTTCGCGCCGGGGGTTTTGCCGGTGGAATCGGCATTGGCCAGGTTTTCGGTGGCAGTGCGAATGCGTTGCGATTGCGCCTTGAGGGCGGAATTCGCAATCGAGAATGTGGCGGCAAGGTTGTCCATCGTGCTCAACCTTTGGCCGCCTGCAGAATCATGCCGTTGAAGGCTTTCACGACGGCGGTATTGAGTGCGTAGGCGCGCGAAATCGCGCCGGCTTTGCCCATCTCCTCCTCCTGGCTGACATCGTTGCCAGAGTAGTAGACGTCTTCATTTTCCGCGTTTTCGCCAGCAGCGGCAGTTTCCGCCTCGGCGTCATCTAGGGTGAAATGGGTGGGAGTAGTCGTGGCAAGCTGCAACGAAGCCGACTTCAAGGTGGCCTCGAACGGCATGATATCGAGGGCCTTATATCCTGGCGTATTCGCGTTGGCCGAGTTCTGCGCCACAACCCGTTGCCTCGCAAGGAGCCAAGACTCCTGACGCGCCGCAAGGCCGAAGATATCATTTGCCATCATATCAGCATCCATCTGCTGAGTGCTTTACGGAACAACCCGCGCAACTTAGCCGCTGTCTAGGTTGTTCGTCTTGTGCGAGGCTTATCGGCTCAGCGGGGCTTACCCGGCGGCGGCTCGTTCTTGCCCGGCCCGCGTTGTCCTGGGCGGGACTTTGCGTTCAGGTAAATAATGATCTCGGCGACGGCTTTATAGAATTCAGGTGGAATAAGCTGATCCACCTCTGTTGCGTCGTAAAGCGTCTTGGCCAGAAGCCTGTCTTCCACAATGGGAATATTGTGCTGTTCCGCGATTTCGCGGATTTTCAACGCAATCGCGTCCTGGCCCTTTGCCATTACTTTTGGCGCCGTCTCCTCTCCTCTGACGTAACGCAGCGCGACAGAGTAGTGCGTGGGGTTTGCAACGACCAGCGTCGCCTTGGCCACGTTTTGCATCATGCGGCGCCTGATACGCGCGCGGGCGATGGCACGCAGGCGAGCCTTGAGCATGGGATCGCCCTCGGACTGCTTCATCTCCTCCTTTAGCTCCTGCTTTGTCATTCTCAAGCGCCCAAGCCACGTATGCCGGGTCATGAAGATATCGGCAACCGCGAGCACAGTCGAAAACAGCGCACTAATGAAGACAACGCGAAGAGTGAGCCGTCCGATAAGCTGCGGAATTGCATCCGGAGTGCCGTGCAGGGCATAGAACCCTGTGGAAATGCCGCCAAGGCCCCAAAAGGCGGCCAGCCCAACCAGCGCCACCTTTATCAGTCCTTTAACCAGCTCTATGACGCCCTGGATGTTGAAAAGTCTGTCAATTCCAGCGCCTATCGAGACGCGGGACCAATCCGGCGCGATGCGGTCGAAGATGAATCTTGGCGGATTCTGTAAGACAGACGCCGCGATTGCGGCAACCACGACAATGCTGGCAAACGTGGTGAGCAAGCCGGAGATCGCGACGAGGACCGTTTGCAGGAGCAGGACCGCATCGGCACCGCTTTCAAGCCGCCAGCCGCCGGGGTCTTCGATGAAAATCGCGAGCTGGCGCGCGGTGTTGCTTACGAGGCTGGGAGCGCTTGTGGCCAGAAACAGAGAGAACGCCAGGAGGACGGCGGCGGAGCCTGCCTCTCTTGAAAAGGGACCGCCTTGATGTTCGAGAGCATCCGTGCGTCGCTTCTCGGTGGGCTCCTCCGTTTTGCTGTCATTTTCTGCTTCTTCGCTCAAGGGTTCGGCCGCCCGCTAAATCAAACGGGCAACTTGCCGTTGTCGATCATCTCGGTAAGCGTGACACCGAAACGCGATCCGTCTTCCTCTAACACCACGATCTCGCCGCGGGCGATGATTCTGTTGTTAACCATGACGTCCACCGCCTCGCCAACCCTCCGGTCCAACGGAATGACCGCGCCGCGTCCCAACTTTGTGAGTTGAAAGATCGGCATGGATGCCGAGCCCAGCAGAACCTTGATATTAACAGGAATGCGCAACACGATATCCATGTTGCTCGTCTGCTGGCCACCCGGAGGCGCGGATTCGCCGGGCTTGGCAGCCCTGGCGCTTTCGGGTGTTTCTTCGAATAATGGGTGCTCGCTGTTCGGTTGCATGGTGCTATTCTTTCAAGATCCAGGAACTGGGTTCGGCCCTCGGCTAACTGAAATTCTCAAGCAGCTTCTTTCCGGCCTGCGCCACCTCCATCGTTTGCCCCGCTAAGGTTCGCTTCCACCTGATCGATGCTGGGTCTTTCGTAAGCGGAAATCATCTTGCGGCCATGCTCCACGGCGACCGTGGCCATGGCGCCATTCATGAACGCAAGAATTGTTTGCTTGACCAGCAGATACAGCCGCAATTTCTTTTCTCTTACGGCCTTTATTTTTCCCGCGATGGGAGAAACGACCGCATAAGACAAAAATATACCGGCAAATGTACCGACCATGGCGGAACCGATAAGTTCGCCAAGCACTTCAGGCGGCTGATCGAGTGCCGCCATCGCCCTTATCACGCCAAGCACTGCCGCGACGATGCCGAGCGCGGGGAAAGCTTCCGAAATGGTCGAAAGCGCGTGATACGATTTAAGGCTATCATGCCTGACCGTCTGAATTTCCTCGTCCATCAGCGATTCGATCTCGTCCGGGCGTGCATGCCCCATGATGAGCAGGCGGAAATAATCGCAAATGAACTGGGTCAGGTCCTTATTCTTAAGAATCTCTGGGAACTTGGTAAAAATCGGCGACTCTTGTGGATTTTCTATATGGACTTCGACTTCGTTTTTCGGCTTCGCCTTGAGTTCGCGCATCATGGAGTATAATACCCCGAGTACAGCAAGATACTCCGACTCCTTTGGCTCTGCGTTCTTTAGCGCCTCAACAATTCCTTTACCCGCATCTTTTATTACTTTCCAGGAGTTTGCTACGATGAAGGTTCCGGTTGCCGCGCCGCAGATAACGACCATTTCCGCTGGCTGCCAAATAACGGCAAGGTGACCCCCCATGACCACGAAGCCGCCCAGCATGCAGCCCAACGTGACCACGAGTCCCAAAACAATCGTCACAACGCCCTCCTCGCCCAGGATTCAGCTACTTGGCCCAGCTTGCACGAGCCTTATTGCGAAATGGGGAAAGGCACCGTTCAAGTTTTAACGTCTGGATAAGATTCGGCGTGCCGGTCCGGGCGGGGCGCAAGGTCCGCTCAGGGCGCGCGTGGGATGTTAGTGCCGTTCATGTCTCCGGATTGCCGCGGGAGCGGCAACCGGGGGGCAATTCGGATACGGGACACCTGCCGGAACGGACGCGAGTATTGAATTCTTGGCTCGCTTAGGCAAAGACTTCGCCAGCCGATTTCGATCCGGCGCGTTCGGCCATGCTTGAGGAACGGACATGATGGCGCGAAGCTTTAGCCGGGTGCTTGAGGAGCTCGGCGGTGCGGAGGAAGACGGGGATAGGGTTTTAGGCGAACCGCAATTCAGGGTTTCGGCCGGCGTCGGCCTTATGGTGACGGCGCTTGGCCTTGAGAAAAAGAATGGCTCCCGGCAGAAGTCCCTGCGCTACGAGGAGATGCCCGAAGAGCCGGAACCGGTGCCACAGCCCTCGCTTTCGGACTTGATAAGCCAGATCGGCAAGGCCACTTCAATGGAGGAGCTGTGCCGCCTGAGACGCCAGTTTGCGCGGTTCTGCCATCCGGATCACAGCGAGGATGCATCGGCCACGGCCGAGATGGCGGCTGCTAACCGGCTTATAGACGACGCGATTGCCTCGCTGCGGCGGGAGCAAAGCCGGCGGTAGGGGCTTATGGCACGTCAGGTGCGGCGGTGGCGAACCCTCCGGCGGCGCCTACGCTTTACGTCTTGTACCCGCCCATGCGGCAGACCAAAGCCCATTCATCGGCCGTGACTGGCTGGACCGAGAGACGCGAGTTTTTCACAAGCACCATGTCCGCCAAACGCGGCTCGGCCTTGATGTCCGCAAGTGTCACGGGCTTGGGGAATGCGCCAATGGCTTCAACATCCACGCAATTCCAGCGGCCGGAAGGATCGGTCGAGTCGGGATGGATTTCCGCCACGACGCGGACCACGCCCACGATGCGTTTTTCATCGACGGAATGATAGAAGAAGCCGGGGTCGCCCACTTTCATGGCTCGCATATGCTTTTGCGCGAGGGCATTGCGGACTCCGCTCCATTCCCCGCCCTTATGCCCAGCCCTGAGCTGATCCTCCCAGGAAAACGTTCCCGGCTCCGTTTTGAACAGCCAAAAAGCCATGCAAGACCGCTGCTTATCCCTGAAATCGCGCCGTCCCAACGATGGGGCCAAGGGGCTCTGCCTGCAAGAACGCGACAAGCATCTCGCGATCTTTGGGGATCGAGCTTAGCTGCACGGAATAGGACGCGGGCGCGCCCTCCCATGCCCCCGCTTCGGTGAGGCCCAGCACCACGTTGGTGTAAATTATTTTCCGGCCCGAGTTCTCGCCTGCCCTTATCGCGACCTCCGCCGAGTGCCGGACGGCGGCAACCCACACCTTCCCCGTCCTGTACCGCGCGCCTTCCCGTGCGGCTCCCGTTTCGATAATGAGCTTCGCACCTTCCTGCCTTACGCTAAGCCCAACGGCTTCGTTGCGGACGATGGGGTCCGTTGCCTTGAGCGCGTATTCGATTGCCTCAAGATCGCTGCCAACGCAGTGCCTCACGCCATTTACAACAGCTTCGGGCGTGTATACTTCGCCACCTTTGATGGCATCGTACCGCCGCTGGCGCTCGGCATTTTCCGGGCGCGCAAGCGTGTCTTTCCAGCCGAGATAGTCCCAATAGGCGACAGGGAAGCTAAGCGCGATCACGCCTGGCCGTTGCGAGAACTGCTTGAGCAGACGGTCGGCGGCGGGGCACGAGGAGCAGCCCTGACTGGTAAAAAGCTCGATAACCGACATCTTTGCCGGCGCGGGCTCAGCTTGCCCAAGGGCGCGCTCGGGGTCAGCGAAAATAACCGCCAGGGCCAGGAGCCCAAAAGCGGAAAGCTTGGTCAAAAGCGCCTCCGGCACAAACGGTGAGTCTCAGCCCTCACTATGCGAAATGCCAGCTTCAACTGCTACTCACGTCTCATTGTCCAGACGCCGCACCCCGGCTTTCCTTGAAAGCGGCACGCCGGTACCGCGCCGCCCCCGGCTCTGCCGCAATCGCGGCCAATAATGCTGCTTGTGCGATTTGAAATGCAGCTTTCAGGACGGTCCGGCTCATGATCGCCATTAATCTGATTGCCAACGCGGCCTCCGCAATCCTGGGCGCCGTTGCTGCCTTGCACCTTTACTGGGCGGCAGGCGGTTTATGGCCCGCACGCTCTCCTCGCGAGTTCATCGATACGGTTATCGGCAATCCCCGCCGCAACCGCATGCCGCCGGCATGGCTCACCGCGCTCGTTGGCCTGATGCTGGCCGCTGCCGCGCTACTACCGCTTAGCGTTGTACCGGTCTTCCCGGACGGAGCGCTCTTGATCTACTTTCCGGCCGGTCCGCTCTTGGTATCGATGGGCGGGACGCTTTTCGTAGCACTGGTGTTCCTGGCACGCGGCATTGCGGGCTACCTGCCGTTCTGGCGCCGCCTTCATCCCGCGCAGCCGTTCGCGACCCTGGATGTGCTCCTCTATTCGCCGCTATGCCTGCTTTTGGGAGCGGCCCTTATCTTCCTCGATTACACATTTTGGGCGATGCTATCGATGTGAAGCGCTCACTCGAACTGCGTGCCCTTGCCCAGCGGGAAACCGCGCAGGAAATCCGCCCCGCCCATCGGCTTTTTGCCGGCGCGCTGTACCTGCGTAAGCCGCACAGCCTGGGAACCGCAAGCCACGGTCAGGTTTGTGTCCAGAAGCACCCCTGGGTCGCCTCCTCCCTGCACAAGCACCGAGCGCAACACCTTGATCCTTTCGGCTTTGCCGCCAAGCAACGCCCGGAACCAGGCCCCCGGATATGGGGACAGCGCCCGGATGTTGTTGTGCACCTCCGCGCCCGGCTTGGTCCAATCGATGCGCGCCTCCTCTTTGGAGATTTTGGGCGCGTAAGTAGCCCCTTCCTCGGGCTGCGGCGTAAAAGCAAGCTCGCCGGCCTCCAGCATGGCCAGCGCCGTGAGCATCATATTTGCGCCCATCAGCGAAAGCTGGTCGTGGATCTCTCCCCCCGTGGCATCCTGGCCTATGAGAAGACGGTCTGCTAGCGCAATTGGGCCGGTGTCGAGCCCTTCCTCCATTTTCATAATCATGACGCCGGTTTCCCTGTCGCCGGCCATGATCGCGCGCTGAATGGGCGCCGCGCCGCGCCAGCGCGGAAGCAGGGACGCATGCACGTTCAAGCAGCCGAGCGGAGGCGTATCCAGGACGGGTTTCGGCAGGATAAGGCCGTAGGCGGCGACCACGGCAACATCGGGCGCCAGGCCGGCGAACTCCTCTTGGACCTCCGCCCGCCGCAAGGATTTGGGCGTGAACACCGGGATCGCCGCTTCGTCGGCGAACACATGAACGGGGGACTTTCTGTCCTCCATGCCGCGCCCGGCGGGCCGCGGCGGCTGCGTGTATACGCCCACGACATCGTGCCCAGCGCCTACGATTTCGCTCAGCGCTGGGACGGAAAAATCGGGCGTGCCCATGAAGACAACGCGTAAGGCCATGAATGAGGGCCTCCTAGTCACGGCCCGGAGGGCGGTGCTCTGCGAGTGTTGAACCTGTGTTTAAACGGCAGCGCGCCTGTTTTGCAAGCATCAACGCTACCGCACATCGCGGCGTGCCTCCCCTTTCGTGTCTTGATTTGCGTCAAGGGCGGCGCCGGCAGGCTATGCAATTTTACCAAAATGCGCCGGATCGTCCCTCGCGGGAACAGCAGCCGGCGCCGTTCAGATGGGCGAATACCAATGAATGAGCAGGCTGCAACTTCCAGCGAGCGCGTGGGCGCAGGGGCAGCGCCGTCACTTCTGCCACAGGTGAAGGCTGCGGTTGGGGGGAGCAAGTGGCTTTGGATCGCCGCCGCGGGGGCTATTGCCATTCTGGCACCGGTCCTTTGGTGGAGGCAGGCGGCTAGCCGCGCAAGTGTCGCTTATGCGCTAAGCCCCGTTACGATGGGTTCCGTGACGCGCACCGTAACCGCTACCGGCACGGTAAATCCGGTGCTCACGATCATCGTGGGCAGCTACGTTTCAGGTCCGATCCAGCAGCTCTATTGCGACTACAATGCCCAGGTGCTGCAAGGACAGATTTGCGCGAAAATCGATCCGCGGCCCTATCAGACCGTCGTCGACCAGAATAAGGCCAATCTCGCGGTCGCAAAGGCGCAACTCGATAAGGACAAGGCCAACTTAATCTATACCAAGGCCAACTCCGAGCGGCTCGCGCAATTGTCCAAGACGCAGACGGTGTCTCAGGACCAGGCCGACAGCTCGAAGAATGCTTACGATCAAGCGGTGGCGCAGATTGTCTTCGACGAAGCTACCATCCAGCAGCGTCAGGGAGAGCTTGAAGCCGCGCTCGTCAACTTGGAATATACAAATATCGTCTCGCCCGTGAACGGCACCGTAGTGTCGCGCAATGTTACAGCGGGACAAACGGTGGCGGCAAGCTTCCAAACTCCGACGCTGTTCTTGATTGCGACCGATCTCACCCAAATGCAGGTCGACGCCAACGTCAGCGAAAGCGACATTGGGGGCGTGAAAGTTGGCAACCGGACCACCTTCACGGTCGATGCGTACCCCAAGCGCACTTTCGAGGGCGTTGTCGCACAGGTGCGCCAATCGCCGCAAACGGTGCAGAACGTCGTCACCTACGACGTCGTTATAGGCGTCAACAACAAGGATTTGGCGCTCAGGCCGGGGCTGACGGCGGCAACGAGGATTGTCGCCGAAGAGCGGCACGATGTGGTCCGCGTGCCGGATCTGGCGTTTCGCTATAAGCCTAGCCAGAGCGATTTGGCGGGCGCGGTGCCGCGGGAAGGCGCCTTCGTCTGGGGTCTTCGCAATGGCAAGCCGGTCCCGGTATCGATAAAGATGGGGCTGGACGACGACACCTACACCGAGGTTTTGGAGGGACTTAAAGCAGGCGATCAAGTTGTGGTTGGCGAGCGCGCGCCGGGGGCTGGGTCCCATGTTCCGCCACCGAGACTGTAACGGGCGGCTCCGGCCATGAGCGAGCCCGTCATCAGGGTCGAGGGGCTTACCCGCATCTACCGCTCCGGAGACGTGGAGGTTCCAGCGCTGCGGGGCGTCAGCCTGACGGTGATGCCCGGCGAGTTCGTTGCGATCATGGGCTCGTCGGGGTCGGGCAAATCCACCCTGATGGCAATTCTTGGCTGCCTCGACCGCCCCACCGGCGGCCACTATTACTTCGAAGGGCTCGATGCGGCGCGGCTTAGCGAGCCCGATCTGGCTAGCATTCGAAGCGAGCGCCTGGGCTTCGTCTTCCAGAGCTTCAATCTTCTTCCCCGCACCAGCGCGCTTGAAAACGTGACCCTGCCGCTATTCTATTCAACCGTGGCGCCGTCCAGCCGGGAGGTCCGGAACCAGCGCGCGCGCGTAGCCTTGAAGCTGCTCGGCCTCGAAAACCGCGAGCGCAACACGCCGGGCCAGCTTTCGGGCGGCCAGCAGCAACGCGTCGCTATCGCGCGGGCGCTCATCAACACACCAAGCCTGCTCCTGGCCGACGAGCCAACCGGCAATCTCGATACGAAGACCTCGCATGAGATCATGGAAACGCTTGTCAAGCTGAACCGCGAGCAGGGCGTGACCATTATCGTCGTGACGCATGAGCCGGATATCGCGGCTTTCGCCAGCCGCGTGGTCACGATGCGCGATGGGCAGGTCGTATCCGACCGGCGGGCGGAGGCTCAGCCCAGGGCGGAGCCTTCGGAGGAGGAGCAACAGCCGGCCACCCTCGCACTCTTCCATCCGCATGGCGAGGCGCCGCTGGCGGCTGCGCGGCCGCAGGCATTCCTCTCCTTCGGCATGATGATCCTATCCGTGGCCGCACAGGCCATCAACCGCAACCGGATGCGCTCCGCGCTGACCATGCTCGGCGTCTTCATCGGCGTCGCCGCTCTCATCGCCATGGTTGCCGTGGGGCAGGGCGCGAACGAGGCCGTGCGCAAGCAAATCGAAAGTTTGGGCACAAACCTCATGGTTGTCGTGCCCGGCGCCGTCGCCTCCGGGGGCTTTCGCGGCGGCTCCGGCAGTGCCTCGACGCTCACCATTAGCGATGTACAGGCAATCAGGCGCGAGGCTCCTTCCATCGCCAAGGTGGCCTATCTCATCCGCCAGCAGGGACAGGTCCAATACAGCAATCAGGATTGGTCGACGACGATACAAGGCGTCAGCGCCAATTATCCTCCAATCACCAATTGGCAGATCGCCGATGGCCGGGCTATCACCCAAGAGGATGAGAGCAAAGCCGCGCTGGTGGCGCTGCTAGGCCAGACCGTTGTCCGGCAGCTTTTCGCCGCCGATGAGAACCCTATCGGAGCGCTGATCCAGGTTAAGGGCGTGCCCTTCCGCATCATCGGCACCTTGAGCCCCAAGGGGCAATCCACCTTCGGGCAGGACCAGGACGACCTCGTCATGATCCCGTTCACGACTGCCGAGCGGAAGGTACTGGGCGTCGCGGCGCCAAGCCAGGCGCTAACCCCGCTCAACTGGGTGTATCTGCCGCCGCCAAATCCATACAATTTGCAGTCCCGGATCACGGGCTATGTCAATCAGATCTATGTGCAGGCCGTCAGCTCGGCGGAAGTGAAAAACGCAATCGATCAATTGACCGCGGTTCTCAGCCGGAGGCACAGGATTTTGCCGGGGCAAACCGCCGATTTCGCGGTTCGCAATTTGAGCCAAATCGCCGAAGCGGCGGAAGGCTCAAGCCGGATCATGGCGCTGCTGCTTGCCGCCGTCGCGTCCATCTCGCTTTTGGTCGGCGGCATTGGCATCATGAACATCCTCCTGGTGTCGGTCACGGAGCGGACGCGCGAGATCGGTTTGCGCATGGCGATTGGCGCGCGCCGGCTGCATGTGCTGCTTCAGTTCTTGGCCGAAGCGGTTTTCTTGAGCGTGAGCGGCGGCATTGCGGGCATTGTGCTCGGCGTTGGCTTTGCGCTGGCGATCCCAATCGTCGCGGGCTGGCCTGCGCCAATTTCGCTGTGGGCGGTGGCTGGCGGCTTTCTTTTCTCCGCGGCGGTTGGCGTGTTTTTCGGTTATTACCCGGCGCGGAAAGCGGCGAGCCTCGATCCCATCGAGGCGCTTCGCTACGAATGAAGAGACAGAGATAAGGAGGAGCTATGGCCAGGACCCGCCCAGGAACCTGCATTGCGGTAAGCGTGTTGGCCTTCGCCGGCATCACGGCGCCAAATATGGCTGGCGCCGCGCCTCAGAGGCTCGATTGTGTGTTGACGGACATAGAGACCAAAAGCTCAGGCGCGAAATTCGACAGCCAGGTTGGCGCGGAAAAGCGAACCGTCGCCGTAACTTTCGACGACGATTCGAAAAAACTGACCGTGAGCCAGGGCGGCATCGAAAAGCCGCTGAAGAATGTTGCGATTTCTCAGACTTCGATGACCGGAGCTGGCGACAATTTCAGCATCGGCATCGACAGGTCTTCTTGGCGGATCGTGTTACAGACTTACGGACAAGGAACCGCGCGCAACGAATTCGGCGATTGCAGCTTCCGGCCGTGACCGGCAGCGTCCTGCATCAGGAGCGGAAACGATGCCCTATGCATCCAATGAAGATCTGCCTCCCCCGGTGCGCGATCACCTTCCGCAGCATGCGCAAGACATTTACCGCGAGGCGTTCAATCACGCCTACGCCGCGCATTGGAACGATCCGCGGCGTGAAGAGGCGGCGCATCGCATCGCCTGGGGCGCGGTGAAACGGTCCTACGTGAAGGTTGGCGGCGAATGGGTCGCCCGCGGCAGACTGCTCTAACGGAAGAAGATGAAGGTCAAGAGGACGAACGCGGGGAGAAGGAAGGCCGCGGACCAGGCCATGAAGCCGAAAAAGCCCGGCATCTTCACGCCGAGATGTCCGGCGATCGCCTTGACCATGAAATTGGGTGCGTTGCCGATATAGGTGTTTGCGCCCATAAACACCGCGCCCGCCGAGATGGCCGCGAGCGTCTGCGCCATCGGCCCCATAAGCGTCTCAGGACTGCCGCCGCCCGCGTTGAAAAACACTAGGTAGGTGGGGGCATTATCGAGAAAGCTCGACAGAAGCCCGGTCAGCCAGAAATATGCGGCGTTGTTGGGCGCGGCCGGGTCGCCTAGCAGGGCGAACAGTGGGGCGAAGCCGCCTTGCGGCCCCGCTTTCAGGATCGCAATCGCGGGGACGATGGTGACGAAGATCGCGGCGAACAGCTTCGCCACCTCCAGCAGAGGCTCCCAACTGAACTCGTTTCGCTCCCGGCAAACGCGGGGCGTGAGCGCGAGAGAAGCGGCGGCAACGCCAACGAGAACGAGATCGCGCCAGAGGCTCATCCAAGTAACCGCTGTCCCGAATATGCTGACCTTGCCGAACAGGTTTGAGCCGCTGATCGCGACCGCGACAACCGCAAGCACGAGGAGCTGGACATTCACGAGCCCGCGCACGAACGGTGCTTCGCTTTTGGCCGGGCGATCCTTCGGCGCGCCGTGCTTCGCGAAGAAATAGGAGTCCAGCGCGAAGAACGCGGCAAGCTCGATGGCCGCCAGCAAGAGCGTTTGCGGCCAAAGGAATTTCGCAGGCCAGGAGAAGTCCACGCCTTCGAGATAGCCGAGGAAAAGCGGCGGGTCTCCCAACGGCGTGAGCGCACCGCCGATGTTGCAAACCAGGAAAATAAAAAAGATTACGACGTGGACCTTATGCTCCCGGTCCTTATTCGCTCGGATAATCGGGCGGATCAGGATCATCGCGGCGCCAGTGGTTCCTGCGAAGCTCGCCAGTATCATGCCAGTGAGCATGATGATCGAATTAAGCGCGGGCGATGCGCGAATTTCGCCGCCAATATAGATGCCGCCCGCGATGACGTACAGCGCACCGATCAGTGCGATGAAGGGGATGTATTCGAGGATGAGCACATGGACGAGTTCATGAAAAGCGGCGCGGGTCCCGAAAAAGGCGGCGAACGGCGCTAAAAATGCAAGCCCCCAGAACAGCGCCACCAGGCCATAGTTGCGATGCCAGAAACGGGTTGCGGCCGTTGGCAAAACCGCGAGCGAGCCCAGGATTCCCGCGAAAGGCAGCACCCAGAGGAGGCTCAGCTTTGCGCCGTCGATTGCAGCGTCCGCGGCGGCACAGGCGGGGCTGGACGCTAGCGCGGCCGCGAGGAACGCAACCGTGGCGGCGGGCACGCGGCCGGTCTTGCCAAAGCCTTCAGGGAAGCCAGTAAATCTCATGATGACGCCGATTTGAGCGTTGGGCACGGCTTTGTAGTCCCTTAAAAACCGTGCAGACCGTCCCAATAACTATGAACGGGACCGGAAGCCAAGAGGATAACCGCCATGAAAGAGCGAATTGAGAAGAGCGATGCCGAATGGCGCGCGCAATTGACGCCGGAGCAATACAAGGTAACGCGCGAGCACGGCACCGAGCGCGCCGGGGAGAGCCCGCTCAACCAGGAAAAGCGCGAGGGGGTTTTTACCTGCGTTTGCTGCGGGGAACCGCTGTTCTCATCCGATGCGAAATACGAGTCCGGCAGTGGCTGGCCGAGCTTTTACCGCCCGGTCGAAGGCGAGGCGGTGGCCGAGCACGAGGACCGCTCGTTCTTGATGCGCCGGACGGAGGTGCGTTGCGCGCGCTGCGAGGCGCATCTCGGCCATGTGTTCCCGGACGGCCCGCAGCCCACGGGCTTGCGCTATTGCATGAACGGGGCCGCGCTGCACTTCGAGCCCAGCCAAGCCGAGGCGGAGCGCCGGAAGCAAGGTGCGGAATCCTAAGGCGGCGGGTTCTCCGCCGCCCCGGCGGTCCGCTAAGACTTCTTCGCTGCCGCCCTGGACTTCAGCGCGTCGGCGCAAGCCGGTGCAAGTTCGGCCGTATGGCTTTCCAGGCATTTCGCCATGGCGCCGCGTTCCTTTCCGGCGTCCGCGCAGAATTTCTCCTCGTCGGCCTTGCAGCTCGCTTGCACCTTCTTCCAGGCTTCCTGCCGCTCTTTACGCTCGGCGACGCATTCAGGCGAAAGCTCGGCCTCATGCTGCTTCATGCATTCGTGCATTTTCTCGTCGCCGGGCTGCATGCCGGGGCAGAGTTTCTCCCGATCCGCCTTGCAGGGGTGGGCATCCTGCGCGGAGGCCAGTTGCGGCGAAAATAACAGCAGCATGGCAGCCAGCGGTGCGAAAAGCGCAATTTTCATCGGGAATACTCCTGGTTGGAACGCGTCTCCCGCGCTTTAGCTTGGAGAGGGGCGTTCCTCAACTGCAATCCCGCCGCCATTCAACGCAAAATTGTAAGCGATTTTCGCAAAGTTGCGCCTTCTGCCGCCGCAAACGTAAAGCGCGATCATTTCCGCCGCCGTTCTCTTAACCTGTTTGGCCTGCATCTCTGCGAAAGCTGGGGTGCCTTCGATCTTGAAGCAATTTATCAGAAGCTTCTTGCAGAAATGTTAAGTGCGGCAGCACATACCGCATGTTATTGACAGACAACGATATTCACTGCTCAGTTTTGCTGCCGGAACGAACCGGTCTAGCGCTCAGGACAGAGCGGTAAATACTTTGTTTTGGTTAATTCGCAACTTGCAAATATATTTAAACGGATTTTCAAATCGTGGAATTCGACCGGAAACGGGAAAAGATTCACAAAAATGCGGCGGCGGAAAATATGCAGCGCCGCTGTTAACCACGCTTGCGTTAACCATGCCCCGGCGCTTACGCGGTTTAAGCTGGCGTCAACCTATGAGTGGAAGGCGCTCGCGGCCAAGGCCGTAGCCATCGGTTCGCCCGCTTCGCGGCTTTCCAAGCGCGGGCCAGGTGCGGATTGACGTTGAGGGTAGCGCCCGCGTTCATGCAGGTGGGCAAAGTCCGACGCTTGGTAGCCGGTATGGTTGGTCGCAATGGGTACGCAAGCCGTCGTTCAAGATATCCGAACCGAATTCTGAAGCCGCCCAACACGCGGAAACAAGCCCGCCGGGGTGAGGCGGCCCAATTCGAATTCCGCAGGCCAGCCGGCGGGCGCGGTAGTGACGGGGTTCGTTTTTCCGGCGCCGGCGCCTCGCCGAATGTCCACGCATAGCCAAATTTCATAACACTATCCTACATCCGCACTCGCAAGACCTTGCGCCGCAATATCCCGGCACGCGCCTTTTGTTCCCCTATTGTTCACATGAGAGGCTTGCGCGAACCTTGTCCTACCGCGCCTGCACGGCTTGCTTGTGCACCACGCCGGCATCTCCCGGCAATATTGTGGATAATTTCATGTTCTGGTTGTGTTCCTGTTTGGCTGCTGCCATCTTGTGGCCAGCGGCAAAGCAGTTTTGAATTGCAGAATATAGTAACCCTATGCCGGGGGATCGCTTAAAAGAGTGCTAGCGTGGTTGAGAGTTTGAAGAAGTATTTGCTTGTCTCGGAGGCCGATCGGCCGATTAAATGTCAATGCAATGGTGAGTTGTATTTGGCATTGGAGATGGAAAACCTATCGCTGACGGATGGCTACCAGCTCCAGCCTGTTCCATGGCGGCAAAGCGTAAACGCGCGCGATGCCGGCCGCTTGAAAAGCCAATTTATGAGGAGCGCTAAACTTCCGGTAAGAGACGGTGCCGCCGGCAGCCCGCAAGCCTGCAATCGGCCTAAAGCGATTAAGCCCGGCTCCAAACCGGGCGCTGGATGTTATCAGGGGCGCGGATATTCGAGTTGCAGCGCCACGAGGTATGCTGATGACGGCCCATAGCGAGCAGCGATGCACATCGAGTGCCTGATCCAGCGCCGCCGCCGGGAGGCCCAAACCGGCGACCTCACGGTGCGACCCGCCATGGCGTGGGCCTGCGGCTCAAGCTCAAATCCGTGGCGCGAGCGTACCGCCCCGTGTTTATCGATTGCAATCGCCTGGGATCGATAGGTTCCCGGCCATGTATCGGCTGTCAGCGCGGCAGCTATTTCGCCGAACTTATCTTCAACTGCCAGGCCAATGTTTCGTCATGACTTTCATCCTTCGGAAGCCCGGCAGAGATGGTCAATTCCAACTGCTCAATCCGTCCACCGCGAGGAGCGCACTCCGATGCGCGGCGGGGACGCCGGGCGGTAGTCTCAATTTAGCCCTATTCCTTGCGGACTTGCGATGGCAAATGTCCTGCACTCCACCATACGGAACCCCTCCATGTTAAGATTGACGAAACTCGCCGCCGCTTGCGTCGTCCTCGCCTTCGCCTCAGCGCAAGCTTTCGCTCAATCCGAAGTCGGCTCGGGCCAGGTGAAAGCCGTTTACGGCGCCTGGAAGCTCAAATGCGCGCAGCTCGCCGGCGCCAAGCAGGATAAATGCGCGCTAGTTCAAGACCTGAAACTCGAAGACCGCCCGAACATGTTCCTGACGGTTCTCATCATGCGGTCGTTCGACAGCGACAAAAAAATCCTGCGCATCGTGGCGCCGCTGGGCGTCGTGCTGCCCGCTGGGCTCGGCCTGCGCGTCGACGGCACCGATGTCGGCAATGTGAAGTTCCTGAAGTGCTGGAAATTCGGCTGCCTCGCCGAGGTGATCGTCGACGATATGCTCGTGAGCAAGCTCCTGAACGGGCAAACGGCGAGCTTCATCGTGTTTCCAACCCCGGATTCCGGCATCGGCTTTCCGGCACCGCTCGCGGGTCTCTCCGAGGGGATGAAAGGGCTGAACTGACAGCCGGCTGGAGCCGCCTCGCGATGACGGCCGCGTCCGGTCTCATGCAGGGGACGAACTGGCGCGCCGTCCGCCAAGACGCACGCGCCGCCGCGCAGCCATTTACGCAAAATGGGGATGGGATTGGCCCAATCTTGCCATTCGGTTAGTGTATCGGGGGCGGGAATGGCGGTGGCGCGGTTTAATCGCGGCCAATCGCTTGACCTGGGCGGCGAGACGGAAGACTGGTAATACAGGCAGCGGATTGCTTCGGGGCTAGAGCCCCTTGCAACGATGGAAAACGGCCGGTTGGTGTTGGCGGACTGTCTTGAAGGACTTCGGGGAAAGTTTTATCGAGCCTTATTTTTGCGCGTGAAAAGAAGCAGCGATCAGGAAGCTACATGAGTAATGGTTTAGGCAGGGGATCGTCACCCACTCCGTTCGAGCCGGTCCGGGATGCCTATCGTCTCCAGGTCCCTCAAGCCGCTCTGGAGCGGCTTTGCGATCTAGCGCAGGTCCATGCGCACTTCAGGCCAACCTTCGCGAACGCGATGAGAGAGCTGTTGGCGAAATCGCATCGATGGCACCGCATGGCAAGCCGCTCGGTCGAAATGGACGCCGTTGCGAAGGAACTGGGCCAGATCGGAAAAGACGCCCGCAAGCTCAAGGACGATCTCGACAAGCTGAGCCCGCAGGCGCGGATGACGCTGGGCCTTTACGCTTTGCGGCTGGACAAATTCGGCGAGTTGGACCCGGCAGAGGCGGTGCGCAATCAGATCGAGGATCTTGTGAACGCGGGGGGCACGGAGCAGGCCGGTCCCAAAGTGGGGCAGTTGAGCTGGGTTGCTGGCAGGATCGAATTGGCCGCGGTGACGGAGACTTGGCCAAAACCGAAAAGCGGGGGCCTGGCGTCCTGGAAAAACGGCGCCGTCCGGAACGCCCCACGGATCGATACCTTCAATCGTTTTGTGGCCGAGCTTGGCAAGGCGGTCCAGGCATGCAGCAGCCCGCTCCAGTTTGAGCCGGAGACTATGAGCAGCGGCCTTGTCGCATTCCTTGAGGCGGCTGTGCCACTTTTGCCGGAGGGGTTCATTCCAGACGAGGTGTTTCAGCCGGAGGAACCCGCCAAGGGCGCCGGGGATTCGCGGCTGAAGAAACTGGCCTTTTGGTCGAAGGCGCCGTAAACGCAGCGATTGGCGCTACCGGGCAGATGCGCAGCGTCACGGTCGCGAGGGGCTATTCCTCTGCCAAATCGGCGAGCCGGAGCGCAAGGCTGGGAAGCATAAGCGGGGTCAGCATCTCCGTCGTGGAGAAATCCGCAACCTGGCGGTAGCCGGTTTCGCTAGGCTCGCGATGAATGCGCGTCTCAAGCCGCACCGCGTGGATCACCCACAGCTCGCGAATGCCGAAGGATGCGTAAAGCGCTGCCTTGCGGCCGATGTCGTAGGCAAAGCTCGAATCGGCGATTTCCACGACCAAAAGCGCGTTGCCGCCGTTCAGGCCCTTGAGCCCAACGCTCGCTTCGTAGAAGGTGAAGTCCGGCTCCAGATAGGTGTCGTCCGAAAGCCTGAAGGTGGTTTCAGGGGTGAACAGCACGCCCTTTGGCAGCCTGCGCGCCCACTCTATCATGAGCTTTGTCTTCAAGACTTCGTGGTGATTGCCCTTCGGCGACATCGGCACCAGCTCCCCGCCGATCAGCTCGACGCGCTCGTCCTCGTCCATGAGGCCCGCCGCCACCATGGCCTCGATATCGGCCACGGTGAACCGCCGGCGCGGCAAGCCTTCGGCGGCCTGCGTCGTTCTGCGTTCATGGGGCTGGCGTGTTTCGAATGACAGGTTCATCAGGGGATACTATCCGATGCGATGCCTTCTTCCAAGCGCCGGCAAATATCGATCTTGCCCTACTCCGCGGCCGCCGTGCACTTCAATTCGCCCGCCGCGTTCATTTCGCGCCGGAGCCATTCAGGGGCTATGTCGAAGCCGTTCGGCCAGGTAAGCGCGCCGAATTCCAGAAAGACGCGTGCGAAATAGGCTTCGTCGCGCAGCGGGGCAAGCATAGGGCCAGGCTCCTGGACCATGGATGAAAAATCGTGCATGCCACCGCTGCCGTCATTGAATTCAATGCGGAGGCGAAAGCCGCTAAGCCGATCTATGCTAACGACCTTAGTCAGCATCGAGCCCTGCGATCCTCTCCAGTTGCTCTCCCTCCTGCGCCAGGCGCCAATTTTCCTGCAAAAGCAGCCTTCGCGCCAAAGTCCACTCCTTGATGAGCCGAGCCGCGGACTTGGTCATCTTACCAGCAATCACCTCGCCCGTCTCTATCGAGACATACGCTTCATGATCGCCGTAAGCGGCGTGAAAATGGGGCGGCGCGTGATCTTTGACGTACATCCTAATCGAGATGCCGTAAAACCACGAAATTGTGGGCATCGCGGCCGCTGTGCGCTAATTGTCCAAGAAGCTGCGGAGCTTCCGGCTGCGGCTCGGGTGCTTCAGCTTGCGCAGCGCCTTCGCCTCGATCTGCCGGATACGCTCGCGCGTCACCGAGAACTGCTGGCCAACCTCTTCCAGCGTGTGGTCGGTGTTCATGCCGATGCCGAAGCGCATGCGCAGCACGCGTTCCTCGCGCGGCGTCAGGCTCGCCAGTACCCGCGTGGTGGTCTCGCGCAGGTTCGACTGGATCGCCGCGTCAATGGGCAGGATCGCGTTCTTGTCCTCGATGAAGTCGCCCAGGTGGCTGTCTTCCTCGTCGCCGATGGGCGTTTCGAGGCTGATCGGCTCCTTGGCGATCTTGAGCACCTTGCGCACCTTTTCGAGCGGCATCGACAGCTTCTCGGCCAGCTCCTCCGGCGTCGGCTCGCGGCCGATTTCGTGCATCATCTGGCGCGAGGTGCGCACGATCTTGTTGATCGTCTCGATCATATGCACTGGGATACGGATGGTGCGGGCCTGATCCGCGATGGAGCGCGTGATCGCCTGCCTGATCCACCACGTTGCGTAGGTCGAGAACTTGTAGCCGCGGCGGTATTCGAACTTATCGACGGCTTTCATCAGGCCGATATTGCCTTCCTGGATCAAGTCCAGGAATTGCAGGCCGCGGTTGGTGTATTTCTTCGCAATCGAGATCACCAGGCGCAGGTTCGCCTCGACCATTTCCTTCTTGGCCTGCCGGGCTTCGCGCTCGCCCTTTTGCACGATCCGCACGATACGGCGGAACTCCTGGATATCGAGGCCCGTTTCGGTCGCCAGCGCGTGGATTTCGCTGCGAATTTCCTCGATGCGCGCGCGCTCTTTCTCGACGAACTTGTGCCAGCCCTTGCCTTTCAGCCCGGCGATTCGGTCGATCCAGTTCGGATCGAGTTCCTTGCCCTGATAATTGCCCAGAAACTCGTCGCGGCGCACGCCATAGCCGTCGGCAAGCCTGAGCAGCCGGCCCTCATAGCCGATCAGCCGCTTGTTGATGTCGTAGAGCTGCTCGACCAGCGATTCGATACGCGCGGGGTTCAGCGACAGGCTCTTCACATCCTGGATAACCGCGTCCCTGAGCTTTTTCGAGCGCTTTTCCTGCTGGGGCGAGAGCGCGTCGTCGGCAAGCTTGCGCTCGACGTGCTGATCCTGCAGCTTGCGCAGCTTCTTGTATTCGGATGCGATGCTGTCGAAGGTTTCAAGCACCTTCGGCTTGAGCTCCGCCTCCATCGCCGCGAGCGAAAGGCTGTTTTCTAGGTCCTCGTCGTCGTCGAAATTCTCCTCGGGCTGGAACTCGGCGGGCTCCGCTTCCTCGCCGTTAGCCTTTTCGGGCCGGGGAGCCGGGCGCGCGGCGCCGTTCGCTACGTGCGGAGCGGCGCCCGCATGCGCGCTACCGTTCACCGGCATCGGCTGTGGCTGAGCTTCCGGAACGAACACTTCCTCGGAGCTGCCTTCCTCCTCTTCAGCGCTGCGCGCAAACGGCCCGGAATAGGTGGCTTCGAGATCGATGATGTCGCGAAGGAGGATCTTTCCCTCGTTTAGCTCGTCGCGCCAGATGATGATGGCCTGGAAGGTGAGCGGGCTTTCGCACAGGCCGCCGATCATGGCTTCGCGGCCCGCCTCGATGCGCTTGGCGATGGCGATTTCGCCCTCGCGCGACAGCAGTTCGACCGAGCCCATTTCGCGCAAATACATGCGCACGGGGTCGTCGGTGCGCTCGCTGACCTCGGTGGAGCGTTCCTGCTTGACGGGCAGGTGCGATGCGGGCGATGGCCCGTCCTCCGCCTCCTCGTCGATCGGCTCGGCGGCAGCGGCTTCCTCGACCTCTTCCGCATCGACGACGTTCACGCCGAGATCGGAAAACATCGTCATAATATCTTCGATCTGGTCCGGCGATACCTCGTCCGGCGGCAGAACCTCGTTCAGCTCGTCGTAAGTGACATAGCCGCGAGCCTTCGCAACTTTAATGAGACGCTTTACGGCGGCATCCAAAAGATCGAGAACCGGGCTGTCCGAGGTTTCCGGCGCCGCTGTCTCTTGATCTTCGGTTTTTGTCGTCGCTGTGGCCATTATGCACTCCAGAAAAAGCGAAAAGACCTGGGCACGTCCGGTCGTGCCCAGCTCATAAGCGGCTGTGAATCCCGTGTGGCGCTAAGCTGGCGAAGTGCTGCTCTATCCGGCGGATGCGATACGGATCGCGGAGCCACGCTAAGCTATAGGTGGCCATGCTTAATTCCGCGTTACTCATGAAGCTAAATACACTCACCACGCGCCCGCGCCTATATTTGGTGAACGCCTTCCGCCGCCGCAATACTTAAGAGCCAATCAAGATGCGGCAATTTCGGCCTGCTGCTTGATCGCACTGAGTTTGGAGAAGTTTTCGATCGTCGGTTCGCTGAGGTAATCGTTCTCGGCTTCCTGCAATGAGCGTGGCACGCCCGCCTTGCTATGAAGCATCATGACATGATGCCACCCCTCCAACACCAACTCCTTGCTCGCCTCATGGGCAAAATGCGCGCCCGCACCTTGCGCTGTTGCGCGCTGGACACGCTCAAGCTCCGCGCCATAACCGGCACGGGAGAGGTGCTCTAACAACTTTTCGTTGTCAAGATGTTCCTCGGCTTGATGCACTGTTAATATATGATCGCGCAGGCGCCGGCAATCGGGATCGTTCAGTTGCAGCCGGGCAATCTCTTCCAAAAACTCGTCGAGAAGCCAGGGGTGGCGGATCGTTGCGCCAATGAGCAGGGCTTCGCGCGGCCCGGTGATCTGTGCCGAAGCTTGAGCGATCTTGCTCGAAAGCAGGCTGCCGGTTCTGCCGCTTACCGTGGCGAAGGCGGGCTTGCCGGAGCGGGCGCCGCCGCCACCGCCGCCGCGAGGCCTAGCCCCCGCAACCGGCCGCCTCGTCATTCCCGAAGCGCGCAGCCGCTCCCGGAGCGCCGCAATGTAATGAAACTTCAGGCTTTTGTGCTCGATCTGCCCGGCCAGCTCCATGAGCCTCGCTTCAAGGCTCGCGCGCTGCTCCGGCGTTTCCAGCGGGTGCCGGGCCTGCTCGCGCGACCAGAGCACATCGATCAGAGCGAGCGGTTGCGTGACGAGCTTGGCAAGCGCTTCGGCCGCGCCGCCGCGCACCATGTCGTCGGGGTCGCGGCCTTCCGGCAGAAAAACGAACTGAAGGGTGCGGCCGGGCTCCAGATAGGGCAAAGCGGTATCGAGCGCCCGGTGCGCCGCCTTCTGGCCTGCCGTGTCGCCGTCGAAGCAGAGCGTTGGCATCGGCGCCATCGCCCACAAAAGGCGCAGCTGATCCGTGGTCAGCGCCGTGCCGAGCGGGGCAGCCGCGCCCGGAAAGCCCGCGCGAGTTAGCGCGATCACGTCCATATAGCCTTCCGCCACGATGACGGGCTTGCCTGCCCGCGCCGCTTCCCGGGCTGGGGCGAGGTTGAACAGCACATGGCCCTTATGAAACAGCGGGGTCTCGGGTGAGTTCAAATATTTGGGCTGCTGGCCCTCCAGGAGAGCCCGGCCGCCGAAGGCGATCACGCGCCGCTTCGCATCCATGATCGGAAAGATCAAGCGACCGCGAAAGCGGTCGTAGGGGATCGCGATATCCTCGCCATGGATCAGCAGCCCCGCCTCTTGCATCTCGCTGAGCGTATAGCCCTTCTGGCTCAGATGGCTTTTGAGCGCGGTCTTGCTATCCGGGGCGTAACCCAGGCGGAAAGCCTGGATCTCCGCGGCGCGCAGGCCCCGCCTCTCCAAATAGTCCCTGGCAGTGCCGCCTTCCCGGCTCGCGAGCGCCCCCTGGAAAAAATGGCAGGCTTCCTCGCTAACACTGAACAGGCGCTCTTCGCGGGATGCCTTCACCTCGTCGACCGGCTCGGGCGGCGGCAAGGAGACGCCCGCTTCCGCTGCCAGGCGCTCCACCGCCTCGGGAAAGCTCAAGCCCTCGGTCTTCATGACGAATGTGAAGACGTCGCCATGCTCCCCGCTGGCGAAGCAGTGGTAGAACCCCTTCTGATCGTTCACGGTGAAGGAAGGCGTCCGCTCGGTCTTGAACGGCGACAAGCCCATATATTCGCGGCCCGCGCGCTTGAGCTTCACGCGGCGCTCCACCACCCGGCTTACGGGCAGGCGGCTGCGGATCTCATCGAGCAAATGGGGCGGATAGCGCATATAGGCTTGCTCCAGCGATACAGTTGCGAACGGGGGACGGAAACAGTCTGAAACAGACCGAAACAGACGGACATGAAGAGTGAGCCTTGGGCGCTACTATGAACCGATTCGCCGGCCAATTCGTACCTTTCCAAGGAGGGCGGCCTATGCTTGTCTAGGATTTCCGCCTATATAATGCGGGCTGTTGAAAGATGGATCGTTCATGGTTTTTCTCGCGATCGGACTTCTGGTGGTAAGCGTTGTGCTTTACGCCATAACCGGCGAAGGCGACACGATTGCAGGGCTCCCGCGCGAGGATTTTCCGCGGTTGGCCGGGCCGCTTGCCATTCTGATTTTCCTCATGTCCGGCGCGGCGAGGCTGACGCCTGGCAGGGGCGGGCAGGCGTTGAAGGCTTTGGGAATCTGGGTGGCCATCGCGCTTGTTCTCGCTGGGGTTTACACCTACCGCGTGGAGCTTGGGGCTGCCGGCGACCGGGTGGTGGAGCAATTGCAGCCGGGCTCGGTGCAAACGATTTCGCAAGGCGCCGGCGGGCGGGGCACGATTGTCAAGATCAAGAAGATCGAGGGGCACTTCATCGCCACGGCGAAGGTCAACGGCAGAACCGTGCACATGATCGTCGACACCGGCGCCTCCACGGTTGTGCTCAGGTCCGAGGACGCCCGCCGGGCCGGGATACAGCTCAATGCCCTCAACTATACGGTTCCGGTCGAGACCGCCAACGGCCGCGCTTTTGCCGCGCGCGTCAGGCTCGACAAGGTTTCGCTGGGCGAGTTGACGCTCGATCGGGTCGATGCGCTCGTGACCAAGCCCGGTGCTTTGCATCAAAGCTTACTTGGTATGAGTTTTTTAAGCCGTTTGCAGTCTTATGAGTTCTCGGGGAACCAACTGGTGATGCGGAGCTAAGGCAAAACGCCGCATCCAGTCTCAGCTTCAGGGACCAGGGACGGCGGGAATCCATGGCAAGCCAATCTCTAGGACATAGTGTTTTGAAGGAGCTCATGGTCTGGAGCGCCGCAATTGCTGGAGGGGCGCTTACCTTCCAGTATTTCGAGCCGCTTTACGACCGGGTTCAGCACGCCGCGATCCAGGGCGGGTACGTCCGCGTTCTGGGTTTCGACTTCGGCGCTGCCGCCGTACCCCAGTTCGACACGCACATTGCCACCGTCGCGCCGCCCTTCCGCGGCACCATCGCGGCCGGCCAAGGCAAAGCCGCCACCGTCCGCAAGTCCGTTGTCTTGAACGCGAATACTTACGGGCATTTCCAGGCCGTCGCCGAGATCGCCGGCCAGCAGGTCGAGTTCATGACCGACACGGGCGCAACCTATGTCGCGCTGAGCTACGAAACCGCGCAAAAGCTTGGGCTCACGCAAAACCTGCGCTTCAACGGCCGCTCGACGACAGCGAACGGCGTCGCGCGCGTCGCCTCCTTGGAGATCGATCAGATCCGCATCGGAGAGATCGCGGTGAAGGGCGTGCAGGCCGTGGTGGCCGAGCCGGGGCGGATGACGCAAAACCTGCTTGGCATGAGCTTCATCCGGCAGCTCTCCGGCTTCGAGCTGAACGGCAGCACGCTGACCATGCGGGAATAGGCGCCCGCGAAGGCTCCGCAAGGCATAATACCGAATCCGGTTGATTGCTTCCGCAGAAGACCCCCTCACTCTGTCTCTCTCCCCAAGGGGAGAGAGGACGCTAGAATTCTCGCTGCGGGCAGTTCAGGCGTCCCTTCTCCCCGCCCGCACCCGCTTGCGGGTGCGGCAGCAAAAGATGCAAGCACGCCAAGGCGTGCTTGCGCGGAGAAGGACAGGATGAGGGGGGACTTCGTGAAGCATTCAACCGGATTCGGTATAAATCGGGTTTGGGTGACAGGCGGCGGCGGCGCAAGCGGCTATCGCGGCAAAAGTCCTGCAGGAGGCCGAGTGATGCAGAGTACGCTATTCCCGCCGCTACTGGCGCTCGTTTTGTGGTCGTTTGTGATGTGGGCGTGGCTCTACGCGACCAGGATCCCCGCAATGCTGAGGGGTAAGCTCGTCTACGACCCTTACCGGCCAAACGAAGAATTCATGGCCAAGATACCGGCTCGCGTGCGGTGGAAGGCGGACAATTACAACCACCTGATGGAGCAGCCCACGCTCTTTTATGCTGTGACCCTGACGCTGGCTCTGCTTGGCGCGGGAGACACTGTGAACACGGCCTTGGCCTGGCTTTACGTTGGCCTGCGCGTTGGCCACAGCCTCGTTCAGGCGCTGATCAACGTGGTCACGCTTCGCTTTGCGATTTTTATGGCTGCATCGCTTGTATTGTTAGCGATGACGATACGGGCGGCGGCGATTGTCTTTTAGAGCGGGGAGCGTCTGCTACGCCGATTTTTGCGCGGCAAGTGCGAGGGCGCCGCGAAGGCGGCCGCCGGCGCTGTCGAGCGCGGCCTTCGCTTCCTCCAAACCGCAGCCCTTCAAGAGCAGCACCGCGAGTTTCACGCTTCCGCCGGCGCGTTCGAGAGCGTCCTGTGCCTCGACTTCGCTCTTGCCCGTGAGCCGCATCACCATCTTCTCCTGCCGCCGCCCGAGCTTCACGTTCGAAGCTTGCACCTCCACCATCAGGCCCGCATAGACCCGGCCGAGCCGGATCATCACGAGCGAGGATAACAGGTTCAGCGCGATCCGCTGCGCGGTGCCCGCGTTCATGCGGGTCGAGCCGGCGATGGGCTCGGGGCCGGTCTCAAGGCAAACGGGGCATTCCGCTTCGGCCAAAAGCGGCGTGCCTGGATTGTTCGCGATGCCGATTGTCAGGGCGCCGGCCTGTTTCGCCTCGCGAAGGCAGGCAAGGGTGAACGGCGTAGTGCCGCTGGCGGCCACGGCGATCAGCACATCGTGGGGCGCGATCCCGTGGCGCTGGATGAGCGCGCCGGCTTGCGCGGTCTGATCCTCCGCGCCTTCCACCGCGCGGGTCATGGCCTCCTCGCCGCCCGCGATGAGAAGCAGCAAGCGCTCCGGCGGCCAGCTAAAGGTCGGCATCAGCTCCGCGCCATCCTGTACCGCGAGGCGGCCCGAGGTCCCGGCGCCGGCATAGACAAGCCGGCCGCCGGCCCGCAGCCGCGCTTCCATGGCGAGCGCCGCCTGCAGCAACGCCGGCCGGGCCGCCCGCACCGCGGCAACCGCGGCGAGCTGGCCCTCGATCATCGCATCCAGGATATCCGGAGGCTCCCAGAGGTCGATATCGGCGTAGCGCGGACTTGGCCGTTCGGTGTCCATGTAACCCAAAATGAGGCGCTGTGGCCTGGATTCTCCTGGCCTAAACCTTAAATAAGCTTCGGAACCGGAGCTTGTAGGTGGAAAACGAGCCCTTTCTTCTGGGCGTAGATGGCGGCGGCACGCGGTGCCGTGCGCGGCTGTGCGATTTTTCCGGCGCGATCCTTGGCGAAGGCGAAGCTGGCCCGGCGAACATCCGCTTCGGGGTCGAGGAGAGCTTCGCGGCGGTGATGGACGCCGCGGCACAGGCGTTCGCCGAAGCGGGCCTCGCGCCGGGCGATTGCGCCGCCGTTGCCTGCATCGCCTTGGCGGGGGCCGGCGATCCGGTCATTTTCTCCGAGCTTGAGAGCCATAAGCATCCGTTTCGACGGGCGATTTTCGCCACCGATTCACATGCGGCCTGCGCGGGCGCGCATCGCGGCCAGGATGGCGGCGTCGTCATCGTGGGCACGGGCAGCATTGGCGAGGCCATCGTAAAAGGCCGGCACCATCGCGTTGGCGGCTGGGGCTTTCCGGTGTCCGACGAAGGCAGTGGCGCCTGGCTCGGCTGCGAGCTGACGCGGCGCGTTTTGTGGGCTTATGACGGGCGCATGCCCTGGACGCCTTTGCTGCGCGCCGGCTTCGAGCACTTCGCCCGCGACCCGCACGCCATCGTGCGCTGGATGGGTCCGGCTAGGCCAAAGGATTTCGCCGCCCTTGCGCCGCTCGTCATCGAGCATGCCCTGGCGGACGATCTGGCCGGCTGCGAGCTTATGTGCCTGGCCGCGGACCATATCGAAATCCTGGTAAAGCGGCTCATGGCAATGGGCGCGCCGAAGATCGCTCTTTGCGGCGGGCTTGCCAGCAGCATGGAGCCCTGGCTCAGCGATAGGACGAAGCGCTGTCTGGTTGCGCCCGAGGCGGATGCGTTGGCCGGCGCGGTGGACCTCGCGCGAGCGGCGGTTCTGGAGGCAGCACAATGACCGGCATCGAAGCACTGATGGCGCGGGAAATCCGGGAAGCGCCCGAGGCCCTGCGAAGGCAGGAGCAGAGCTTGTCGCAGCCGGTTGCGGAGCTTGCCTCCCGGCTCAAATGCCGCCCGCCGCTTGTTGCCGTTACCTGCGCGCGCGGCAGCTCGGCCCACGCCGCGACCTTCGGCAAGCATTTGATCGAGCGCTATACCGGCATTCCCGTTGCCGCCGCCGCGCCAGTCATCGCGAGCGTTTACCGCCAGGAGCTTCGCCTGAAGGACCAGCTCTTCCTGGCGATCTCGCAGTCTGGCAGGAGCGACGACCTTATCGAGACAACGGCTGCGGCGAAAAGGGCGGGCGCACTCACCACCGCCATATTGAACGACACCGGAAGTCCGCTAGCAGCGCATTGCGACCTGGTTTTGCCGATGTGCGCCGGGCCGGAGCTGAGCGTAGCCGCGACGAAGACCTTCGTGGCGACGCTGGCCGCGCTGTTGCGGCTCGCCGCGGCCTGGACCGGAAACGCCCAGCTCGAAGCCGCGATTGGGAAGCTGCCGGACCGGCTCGCCGCGGCTAGCGATCTGGATTGGAGCGGCGCGGTAGGCGCCCTTGCCGGCGCGCAAAGCCTGGTCACCATTGGGCGAGGGCCAACGCTCGCGATTGCGCGCGAAGCGGCGCTCAAGCTCAAGGAAACCTGCAACCTGCACGCGGAGGCTTTCAGCGGCGCCGAATTCCTGCATGGCCCCGTGGCGCTGGTGTCCTCGCACTATCCGATCCTGATGTTCATGCCCACCGATGCGGCGGCGGAAGGCATGCAGCGCCTGGCGGCGGATCTGCGCGGGAAAGGCGCGGCGCTGTTCACGAGCGGACCGGAAGCCGACAGTGGGGTGCTGCCAGCGCTCGCGCCGGATCAGCCGGAAACGGATGCTGTCTGCCTGATCCAGAGCTTTTACTGTATGATTGTCCGGCTGGCGGATGCGCTTGGCATGGACGCTGGCCAGCCCCGCCATCTGCATAAGGTCACGCGCACCCTATGAATGCGCATGGGCTAGCGTTGTTGGATGCTTGTTGGCGCAATGACCGAAGCTTGCGCCCCTCACCCCAGCCCTCTCCCCATGGGAGAGGGAGTCCCGCCGCACCCGTTGAGAAGGCGTCCCCTCTCCCATGGGGAGAGGGACAGGGTGAGGGGCGATTCCCTAGTTCGGTATGCGATCCAGCGTTAAGCTAAGCGCCCATACGCCTGTGCGGGAATGAACCTCGCAGAGCATCCACGGGAGTCAGGATGAACCAGCCGCACCGCCATGCCGTCGTGGCCTCGACCGTTTTCGACGGAGAGGAATGCCGCCGCGATTGCGCGGTGGTGATCGAGGGCTCGAAAATCTTGGGGCTGCTGCCGCGGGGCGAACTGCCGCCGGCGATCCCGGCCACCATCTTGCCGGAGGGCGCTTGGCTGGCTCCAGGCTTCATCGATTGCCAGGTTAATGGCGGCGGCGATGTTCTCTTCAATGACGAGCCAACGGTGGATGGCATCGCGGCAATCGCGGCGGCGCACCGGAGGTTTGGAACAACCTCGCTCCTGCCAACGCTTATCACCGATACGCAAGACAAGATGCGCGCCGCGCTCGATGCGGCGGACAGGGCGGCGGCGATCAACCCCAGCATTGCCGGCATTCACGTCGAAGGGCCGTTCATCTCGCCGGAAAAGCCCGGCGTTCACGATCCGGCGCTGATCCGTCCGCCAACGCCGCTGGACTTGGAACTGCTGACGGCGCCGCGAAGGGGCGTGACGCTGGTGACGCTCGCGCCCGAGCGCGTGCCGGCCGGCTTTATCTCCGCGCTCGCAAAGGCAGGCGTGCGTATTTCGCTGGGTCACTCGATGGCCGATTATAGGCAAACGAAGGCGGCGCTGGCCGAAGGGCTCACCGGCTTTACCCACCTTTTCAACGCCATGCGTCAGCTAGCGAGCCGCGAGCCGGGGCCAATCGCTGCGGCGCTTGAAACGCCCGGCGCGTGGTTCGGCATGATCGCGGATGGCGAGCATGTAGACCCGGCGATGCTGCGCCTGGCGCTGCGTGGCGCGGCGCATCCCATGCTTGTCACCGATGCGATGCCGCCGGTGGGCGGAAGCAAGGCTGCCTTCACGCTTTATGGGCAAGAGATCGCGGTTCGCGAAGGCCGGTGCTCGCGGGCAGACGGCGCGCTTGCCGGATCGGCGCTGGACATGGCAACGGCGGTGCGAAACTGCGTGGAGCTGCTGCAAGTGCCGCTCACCCGCGCTCTACAGCTCGCATCCGTTGAGCCCGCGCGCTTCCTGGGCCTCGGCGGCTCGCTCGGCCGGCTGGCGCCCGGCTATCGCGCCGATATGGCCGCATTCGATCCAAGCAGCATGCTGATTTACAACAGCTGGGTCGCGGGGAAGGCTTCCGAAACTTGAACGCGGGCCGTGCTTGGCTACCTATAGGAGTTCGTGTACTGACCGGCAGCGGTTGCCGCCGGTTCGTGCGGCATCCTCGCATCAAGCGAAAGGACCCCGATGATCGACCTCTACTATTGGACGACGCCCAACGGCCACAAGATCACGATGTTTCTGGAAGAGACGGGGGTGCCTTACAAGATCGTCCCCGTGAACATCGGCGCGGGCGAGCAGTTCCAGCCGGAGTTCTTGGCCATATCGCCGAACAACCGCATGCCGGCTATTGTCGATCACGCGCCGAACGATAGCAACGCGCCCATTTCCGTCTTCGAATCCGGGGCCATTCTGCTTTACCTCGCCGAAAAGACCCGCAAATTCATTCCTGTCGATCTGCGCGGGCGCGTCCAGGTGCTCGAATGGCTGATGTGGCAGATGGCCGGCCTCGGGCCGATGCTGGGCCAAAACCATCATTTCTCGGGCTATGCGCCTGAGAAGATTCCCTATGCCATTGACCGCTACGTGAAGGAGACGAACCGCCTCTATGGCGTGCTCAACAAGCGCCTGGCGGACCGGTCTTTCGTCGCGGGCGACTATTCCATCGCCGACATGGCCTGCTATCCCTGGATCGTGCCCTATGAGCGGCAAGGGCAAAAGCTTGAGGATTTCCCGCATCTCAAGCGCTGGTTCGAGGAGATCAAAGGCCGCCCGGCGACTGTGCGGGCCTATGCGCTCGCGAAGGAGATCAATCCCGAAGTGGGCGCGCCTATGAGCGAGGATGCGAAGAAGGTGCTGTTCGGCCAGACCGCGGGCGTAGTGAAGGGCTAGGCCACGGCAAGCGGCGGCGGGTTTGGGGGAGTGTTGCGGCGAAAGCCCCCTTCATGCCCGGCCCGCTCGATAGCTTGGCCCGCCACCCGGTTGCAAGCCTTGGTGCAACGCCAAATTGACTCTCCCGGCTGCCCCCTGGCCCCCCATTTTGGAGGCCGGAGGGGCGCTCTCCGTTTTTGAAGTAATATAGCAGAAAAAGCTTGAGTAACCGCTAAGCCTAAGTCCAGCGGTTGACGAGAGACGGCATGAGCTGTGACGTTTGCGCAATAGCGGCAGAACTTTCGCACACTGGTGCGTAGCCGGGGCCGCGAACACCGATTATACATGCGTTATGCGGTAGCTTTGGATTCCCGCGCATAGGGCGCGGCGAGGGGCGGACATGAAAAGATCGGCCACAGCGTTAGGCGTTGCAATTATCGGGGTCTTGGCGCTGGATTGCTCTTTCGCGGAAGAGAGCGCCGCGCAATGCGCATCGTCAGCCCCCCCGCGCACCGTGCATCGCACCTACATCCGGCGCGACGTCCAGGAGCCGGGCGTCTACGAGGTAGGCAGAACCCCGGCCCGCTATGGCTGGGTGATGGTCAACGGCGAGCCGCGGCGCATCCTGCTGCGGCCTTATAAGAACCGCGCGCATTTCCAGCGGCCCTATATCTCCTGGTATCGCGAGCGCTTGAGCATCCTGCCGGAAAGCTTCGACCCGGATTGCTGAGCCGCCGTTTCCGTTGAGCGCGTGATGCCCTCTCAACGGCAGCGAGCGGACCCCCTCTCCCATGGGGAGAGGGCTGGGGTGAGGGGTGATGCCCTTTGTGCGGATCGCCGATGGGAGCGGCCGTTAGAGCGAGACGTTGGCGGCGACGCCGAGGTTGCGGAAGGCTTCGGAGCCGCCGTGGGTCAGGTCTTTGCCGATCAGCTCGTCGCCCATGAACGCGCGGATGCCGCCATTCCTGGCCCCAATTATCATATTCATAGCGACGAAGGCGTAGCCAACGTCGGCGTTCGAAACGCCGATGCCAACGGCGGCGCCTTCGATCCTGTTGTTCATCACGGTCATCGTGCCCAGCCGGGCAGCGCCGCCGAGCCGCAAGCCGAACTGCCCCGGCCCGCTCACAAGATTGTTCGTCACCATCCCATCGCCTTCGGCCCAGATCGCGGCCTTGGCGCAAGACGCGGCCCTGTTGCCGGCGATGAACAATCCCGTGCCCGCGCAAACGATGCCGTCGCCGCTGCTTGAGAGAACCTGGCAATCGGAAATGGTGAGGTTGCGGCAGTCGCGGGCGATGAGCCCCGTGCCCGCAAAGGTTACGCCCCGCAGGCTCACATCCTGCGCGTTGAGGCTTTCGAAGACGGACGCCCCGGCCGGTGCGGTTAAGACCGATAATCCAGGCATGCCGGACACGGCGGCGCCCGAAGGAAGCTTGAGTTTCGCAACGCGGTAGCGGCCCGCTGGGATGACGATAGGCTGGCCGGAGCCTGCCAGCTCCTCGATGGCCTTTTGCATCGCGGCCGACTGATCGAGCGGGGAATCCGGCGACACGCCAAAGTCGAGGATAGTTTTGCCGGAAAAGGCCGCGGGCAGAGCCGCCGCTTCAGCGGCACTCACGCCCAATAGCGCGCCCATTCCGCCTAGCCCCATGAAATGCCTGCGATCCATGGCTGCGCTCCCCGTCCTATGCAGAGTTCGCAAAAGTGGGCTTCCCGGTTTTGCGAAAACAAAAGACTCTAAGCAGGCATTCGCTGGCTAGCCAAGGACTGTCTGCTTAGCCGGTTACGCCTCGCGAATAGCACAGCCTGAGCGCTGGCGCGAACCAGAACATGCGCCCCGGCGATGGCGTCTTCGAGTGTCAAGCGGGGCTGCGGGTCTTCTTCTATTCCAATCGCCGGCAGATGGACGAAGCTCGTGAGCGCGCCGCTGGCACTGGCCTCCGCCAAGCTCCAATAGAACACCGCGTTGCAAAGGTAACGGCCGGCATTTCTTGAAAGCCGCGCTGGAAAGCCGGCCAGCCTGAGGGCCCTCAAAAGGGCGGCGGGCGGCAGCGTCGCATTCAGGATGGGTGCTCCGGAGCGTGCGAGCGGCCTGCCGGGCTGTGCGATCCCTGACTGATCCGGCTTCGGGCCGCACATGTTGCAGGCGCGGGTCTCGATCTCGAAACCGGCAGCGCGCTTTGTGACCCCGAAATGCAGAACGGCGTGCGGCTTCGTCCTGGCGATGGCCTCCCGCGCGGCGTCCCTCGCCCGCGCCCACTCGACCGGGATCACCTCGGCGAAAAGCTCGATGCCGGGCAGTGCGCCGGACCCTGCGAGCGCGCGCACCACCGATGCGGAAGCGTTCTGCGTGACGCCAGGGAATGGCCCGAAGCCGGTCGCCAGCACGCGCAACCGTGGACGTGCTCTTGAGTTCATCCTAAATCCGGCATTCGAGGCTGCACAGAGGGAGCGCGAACCCTTCGATTTGATTGGCTGACGCCGCAGTCCGCAGCGAACCTTGTCTCTGCGGTAAAAACAGGGAAAAATACAGGGAAATCTCGATTTTCAGATGCGAAGTCTTGCCTTGTGCCTGGCCGGAGCCGGTTTTTGGGGGATCTATTGTCCGTTCACTGACAAAAAATAACAGGGAACGCGATTGCGATAACAGGCGCCGTTTCAATTCCGGAATGCAACAAGCGGGCATAAACGGCATGGCAGAGCGAGAGGTGGATAAGGCAGGCGGGGTCAAGGGCTAGCCGCCGGAGGCGGTGGGAGCATAGCGAGCACCCTTGAGGCCGCCTGCCTTATCCACCACCCTTAGCCAGGCTGTGTATGCCGGTGGTCAGGTGAAGACTATCCTCGCGTGGGACTACCACATCTCACCGGGGACACATGTCCAAAGGCCATCATCACCTGACCTATGACAAACGCTGCCAGATTTACGCGCTCTTGAAAAGCGGCTGCACCAAAGCCGGGGTTGCGCGGCAGATCGGCGTGCACCGTTCGACAATCACAAACGAGATCAAACGCAATACTGGCCGCAAGGGGTATCGCTACAAACAAGCACAGGAGAAAGCATCCGCCAGGCGTACCGCCGCATCGAGCGTGCCGCGTAAGATGACGCCAAGCCTCATCCGCGAGATCGAGGGGACACTGACGCAGGAACAATGGAGCCCCGAGCAAATCAGCGGCTGGCTGAAGAAAGAAGAACGGCAGTTTGTCAGCCCCGAACGCATCTACCAGCACATCTGGAAGGACAAGCGAAACGGGGGAAGTCTTTGGCGCTACCTACGCCACAACGGCAAGAAGTACAACAAGCGCAAAGGCAAGAACTCTGGGCGCGGCCTGATCCCTGGCCGCGTGGACATCTCTGAACGCCCCGCCATCGCCCAGGAAAAAAGCCGCATCGGCGATTGGGAGGGCGATACCGTCATCGGCCGGGGCCAAAAGGGCGCGATCCTCACCCATGTGGACCGCAAATCCAAATACACAAAGCTCGCCATCCTGCCGGACAAAAGCTCAGCCTCTGTCCGAAGCGCCTGCGATGCTTCACTTCTTCCCATAGCTCACAAAATCGAGACCATCACCTACGACAACGGCAAGGAATTTGCCGGGCACGCCAGCATCGCAGCAAGCCTGGAAGCTCAAATCTACTTCGCCAAGCCTTATCATTCCTGGGAACGGGGACTGAACGAACACACCAACGGCCTCCTGCGTCAGTACTTCCCAAAAGGCTCGGACTTCTCTACCCTCACTCCCGCCGAGGTCCAACGGGTCGAGGACAAACTCAACTCCCGTCCCAGAAAGGCGCTCGGCTACAAAACACCCAGCGAGGTGTTCTTCGCCGCCGCTTGAAGACGTTGTTGCGGTTCGGGGGTGAAGGGGCGAGGGAAAGGCACAGCCAAAAACAGGGAAAATTGCTGAGCTTTTTGGCGCCATGTGAGAGATGCTGGTTTGGGTGATCCTTGCGGCCCCCAACTGCGATTGCCCGGACGGCCCCAGACGTTCGGCATGCAGCCTGAGGACCTTGACGGCGCTCCATTCAGAGCACAGTTGTGAGGAGGTTATGATACGGCAGTCCGGGTAGATTTGGGTTATGCCACCCCTCAAAGTGTCCTATCAAGATCCGGCCCAACTTAGGCGCCGTGACCGCAATCCACGCACCCACACGCCGCGGCCACGGCAGGGTCGAGGCTGCAAAGCTGCTCGGCATGGGGGACATTCCGACGGTGCGCGTTGACCACCTGACGCCGGCACAGGTCCGGGCGTATGTGATTGCCGACAACAGGCTGGCCGAGCTCGCCGGTTGGGATCGTAACCTCTTGGCGCTCGCAAACCGCGTGCCGATGGGTGTGTTTCGTGCCAATCAGCCCAGCACGTCATTCCCGCCGGCGACGTGATTGCAGGCTACGCGTTCGCCGGATCCTGCCCCGCAAGTCCAATCTTCCTCTCCTGCTCAGCCCACGAATAGGGGAGGGCTTTGGCAAGGCCGGTGACCGTGAGATCCGCGGGCGCCGTGCCGCCGGCAATGGCTGCAATGATGCGCGGTGACAGGAGGGCCAGGGGAGCGAGCAGGCGAATGTGCCGTTCACCCTTATTTTCACGCTCAGCAATCTCTGCGAAAGACGCCAGGCGGCCGAGCTTGATGTCATCGATCCATGAGCGGGCTTTGGCTATGGCAGACAGCAGCGCATCCCGGCTTTCCGGTTTCATCGGGGCGTTTGCGGCCGGTGCATGCACGATGCCCTTTACGGCCGCGAAGCTTGGCGCTGCCCATGGAAGCGTTATCATGGCCGGCGGTTGGACGTCGCTACTGACGGCTGCAGCGCCGCTTAGCGGAACAAGGTGGACCTCTACCTCTTGAGATTTGATGGTCACCCGGCCGGCATGGCGTTCGATCAGCTCGCGATCCGTCATCGCGGGCTCTGCTTCAGGTGAGGCAAACTGTTGGCGAATGCCATTAAGCACCAGCGCCTCGATCTCAGGCGCAGGCACACGCGCAACCTCCCCGGCTCCGGTCTTTTGCCTCTCAAGAAGCGCGCGGGAGACATAATACCGGTAACGCACGCCCCGCTTGCTGGCATGCGTGGGGCTCATTGGGTTGCCGCGGTCATCGAAGATGCGGCCGGTCAGAAGGGCCGGGGAGCCCTTAAGCCGGACCCGCCGCGCGACGGCGTTGGCGGCGAGCTGAGCCTGCACCGCCTCAAACAGCTCGCGGCCGACAATTGGCTCCTGCTCGCCCCGGTGCACCTCGCCGCAATAGACGACCTCGCCGATATAGAATTGGTTCTTGAGCAGATAGCCCAGAGCTCCCGCGCCGAAGCGGATATGACCCCGGACGCGGCCATCGGCACGGGCGCTGGCCTTGGTCCGGATCCCGCGCCGGTCGAGCTCTGCGATCAGGGCGCCCAGCGAGCCAAGGTCAAGGTAGCGTGTAAAGATGAGACGGACGGTATCAGCCTCCTCGGGGACGATGACGGGCTTCTTGCCGGTACAGCGGTAGCCGAGCGGGACCGGGCCGCCGGCCCAGATGCCTTTGCGCTTGGAGGCCGCAATCTTGTCGCGCACGCGCTCGCCAATCACCTCGCGCTCGAACTGCGCAAAGGAGAGGAGCACATTGAGCGTCAGCCGCCCCATGCTGCTCGTGGTGTTGAACGACTGCGTGACCGAGACGAAGGATACGGAATGCTGGTCAAAGAGCTCGACCAGCTTGGCGAAATCGGCAAGCGACCGGGTCAGCCGGTCGACCTTGTAGACGACGATGACATCGGCTTGGCCAGCCCTGACCCCGGTGAGAAGCGCTTGCAGGGCAGGGCGGTCAAGGGAGGCACCGGAAAACGCGCCGTCATCGTAGTGCCCGTTAATGAGGCGCCAGCCTTCGTGTGCCTGGCTTTTGATATAGGCCTCGCACGCCTCGCGCTGGGCGTCGAGGGAATTGAACTCGAGGTCCAAATTGTGTTCGGTGGATTTTCGCGTGTAGATGGCGCAGCGGAGAAGCTTCTGGCCCGGCTTATCCATGGTTTGCCCCCCGGCTTGTGCCGGCCGTCCCGCTAAGCTGGACGGAGGAGCGGCTGCGTTTTGGCATGCCGCTGCCTGCGGCGGCGATGGCTCTGGTACTGTTGCGGCCTTGGCCTCCTTGTTGGCGGGAAGGCGCAAGCCGAAGAAGCGCGGGCCGTTCCAGGCGGTGCCGGTAATGGCCCGCGCGATCGCCGAAAGACTTAAGTACGTGCTGTCCTGCCAAAGGAAGCCGTCCGGCACAATGGTAACGGTGTGGCGTTCGCCCTGGTACTCGCGCACCAGGACGGTGCCGGCTTTCAGGCGGCGGTTCAGCCCGTCCGGCTTCCCGCCGCGTGTCAACCGGTCCAGGAGCTTGACGGTTTCCTTATCGAGGCCGCCGGAGGCTTCCGCCTGGATGCGATAGGCGATCATCCGGGCGATGATGTCCTTGCTCAGTCCTTTGGGTGGGATAGCCCCGGACATCATGCGCCAGCGTTGGCGCAGCGCCTCGATGCCGAGAGACCTGACCTGGGCAACCCCGGCCTCGATCGCAGCGGCATCTTTGGTCCGCCGATCCATGGCTAGGCCGCCTCGCCGCCAGCGGTCTGCTTTTTGCGCTTAGGCGTCCGCTTGTCAGCCGCGACGCGGTAGACGCGGCCATCGAACTTCTTTTCGGAGTTCAGCGTGAGGCCGAGCTTCTTGCGGACCACACCGGCAAAGAAGCCGCGCACCGAATGCTGCTGCCATCCCGTCTCCTGCATGACAGCAGCGATGGTTGTGCCCTGCTCGCGCTTGAGCATTGCCAGCACGCGGTCCTGCTTCGATGGGCTGCGGCCCGTTTTGGCCTCCTGTTGCTGAGGCTTACCCCTCTTCTCCTTCGGGCGGGCGGCCTTCTTGGGTGAGCGATCCGCCCCCTCTTTGGCCGGTTGGGCTTCCCTGGCCGCCTGCGGCGTGCCAGCGTCAACGCCAAGGCTCACAAGCCCCCCATCGGTAATCTGGGTATCGGTGAGTTTCATCGGGATCCTCCGTCCGGTTTGCGGCGGCACCGCGCGCCGTCACCACCGACGCCCGCACGGGCTGGAAAGCCGGCGGGGCAGATCCCGGGAAAGCCTATTGGGGCTTCACAGGGCGCGGATAGTGACGCTCTGTTTGAAGGCGAAGTCCAGTCCTTTCTGGAGCGCTTTGCATGAGATTCGAGGCCGTGACCGGCGACTCGGCGCCGCGATGGTTGAAGGCGGCGATTTGGCGGCCGGCCGCGTGATCGAACCGGCCTGTCCACAGCCGCCTAGCGCTTCGATGCGGACGGAATTTTTGCAACTGCGAAAAAGGGTAGTCAGGGCCAACGAACGAACGCGCTCTCGCGCGAGTTTGCTGCCTCCCGTGCGGTGCGCCTGGGGCTGGCGTGGTAACCATCTAAAGAGTTAGCGCTAACGGGGCAGGCGCCCTGTCTTGAGGATCGTGGGGTCTAAGCACTTCCACCTCAAGACAGGAGCGAGAGATGAGCGTGACGCCATCGAACCCCAAGCCCATCAGCCCTTTGCGTGCCCGCATGATCGAAGACATGACGGTGCGCAATTTCACCGCCGATACCCAGCGCGAGTATATCCGCGCTGTCAAGAAGCTCACAGCTTTCCTGAAACGGCTGCCGGATACCGCGACAGCCGAGGAACTGCGTGCCTTCCAGCTGCACCTGACTAAGACTGGAACCACCCCGCCAACCATGAACGCCACGGTCACGGCGCTCCGGTTCTTTTTCAAGGTCACGTTGGACCGGCCGGAGACAGCACGGTTTCTCGTGTTCGTGCATGAGCCGCGCAAACTGCCGCGTGTGCTGCCGGCTGAGGACGTGCTGCGGCTGCTCGAAGCGGCGCCGAACCCAAAGTACAAAGCCGCGCTAAGCGTAGCCTACGGCGCGGGACTGCGCGCGATGGAGGTGGCGGGCCTCAAGGTCGCGGATATCGATAGCCAGCGCATGCTGATCCGCGTGGAGCAAGGTAAGGGCCGCAAGGACCGCTTCGCGATGCTCTCGCCGCAGCTACTGGAACTGCTGCGCGACTGGTACCGGATCGCGCGGCCTCGCATCTATCTGTTCCCTGGCCGGGACAAGATCGGGCCGATGACGACGCGCCAGCTGAACCGCATCTGCCATATAGCGGCGGAGCTGGCCGGGCTGCCGAAGTGGATTTCGCCGCATACGCTCAGGCATTCGTTTGCGACGCACCTGCTTGAGCAGAACATCGATGTGCGGATTATCCAGGTGCTGCTCGAAACAACGACAAACTGCCCGCCAACAGCCGGTGGAGGCTCGGATTTATTACCCGTTTCATCCGCGTTGCGGCGAGACGGTACTTATCCAAAGGCGCTATGCCTACCGCGGCACCAAGCTGGTGGTCATTCCCCAGCCTGACGGCTCTCTTGCCTGTATACCTGCCTGGATGACGGAGGAGCTGGCGGCACGGATTAAGCTGTCCACCGCACCGCGTTTTTCCCTCGATCTTTTGCGGTCCCTGCGCGCTGAGGTTGACGCGGTTCTAGGATTTCTCCAATCCGACTCGACGGTGGAGAAAGACAATGGCGAAGAAGAACGGAGACCTCGAAAATCCGCAGCTGGACCTATTCGGCCGCAAAGAGCCAAGCGTTGCGCTGACGCTGCCGCACAAGATGCAGTTGGCGGCACTTCTGGAAGCGCTGCTGCTGGAAATTGCGGCCGCACTCGCGCTCAAGGGGGCCGGCGATGACCAAGATCACGGCTGAACATCTTGCACGTGCTGCCTTCGTTTATATCCGCCAGTCGACGCCTGGACAGCTGGTACACAACCATGAGAGCCAGCGCCGGCAATACGGGCTTGCCGATCGCGCCCGCCAGCTCGGCTGGTCCAGGGTGGAACTCATCGATGACGATCTCGGCCGCTCAGGCGGCGGCAGCAGCAGACCTGGCTTCGAGCGGCTGCTTGCGGCGATTTGCGAAGGACAGGCTGGAGCAGTGCTCGCCATCGAGGCGTCCCGGCTTGCGCGGAACGGCCGGGATTGGCACACGCTGATCGAGTTCTGTGGATTGGTTGGAACGCTTATCGTTGACGAGGATGGAATCTACGATCCTCGCCATCCCAACGACCGTCTGCTGCTTGGCATGAAAGGGACGATGAGCGAATTGGAGCTATCGCTGTTCCGTCAGCGTTCGCAGGAAGCGCTGAAGCAGAAAGCGCGCCGGGGGGCGCTCTTCCTCCGTGTTGCTGCCGGTTACGTGAAGACCGGCCACGAGCGGATAGAGAAAGACCCGGACCGGCGGGTGCAGGACGCACTTCAGTTGGTGTTTGCGAAGTTCGCCGAGCTGCAGAGCGTGCGGCAGGTGCATGTGTGGCTTAGGGACGAAGGCATCGCCTTGCCGGCCGCGTCACATGACCGGGAGGAACGTTGCATCGCCTGGAAGCTGCCGATCTACAACACCGTGCTCAACATCCTGACCAACCCTGTCTATGCAGGTGCTTACGCTTTCGGCCGGACAGCGAGCGCGGTCATAATCGAGGAAGGCCGCAAGCGCGTGCGGCGCGGGCTGCGGCGCCCTCAAGGGGAATGGAGCGTTCTGCTCAAAGACCGGCACGAAGGTTATATCACCTGGGAAGAATTCGAGCGCAATCAGCGCGTGATCGCCAACAATGCGACCGGCAAGGGAAGCGCCGCCGCCAAAGGCGCAGCACGGCAGGGGGAGCTTCTGCTTGCGGGGCTTCTGCGTTGCGGTCATTGCGGCCGCAAGATGTATGTCGCTTACGGCGGCAAGGCGGGGCGCTATCAGTGCGAGGGTGCGCTCGTCAATCATGGCACCAAGCGGTGCATCTCGTTTGGCGGCTTGCGTGCCGATCAGGCCGTTGCTGCCGAGGTTCTGAACGTCTTAAAGCCGCTCGGCATCGATGCCGCGGTCAAGGCACTCGAAGCTCAAACGAGCGAGACGTCAGCCGCCCAAAAGCAGCTCGAACTGGCTTTACAGCGGGCGCATTACGAGGCGGCCCATGCGCGCCGGCAACACGATGCCGCTGACCCTGCCAACCGCCTGGTGACTGGCGAGTTGGAGCGCCGTTGGAACAAGGCACTTGAAGCCATACAGCAGATTGAAGACGAGATAGCCGCGCTTGATGCGGCTAAACCGTCGCCGCTGGGCGATGAAGAGCGGGAGCAGCTGATGCGGCTCGGCGCCGATCTGAAGCTTGCCTGGGCGCATCCGGCGGCGACGTCTGCAACGCGCAAGAGGATCATTCGCGCCGCCCTGAACGAGATCGTGGTGCGCCTTGAAGGCGGCTTCGTCGAGATGGTTTTGCATTGGCAGGGAGGAGATCACACCGCATTGAAAGTAAGAATGAATCCTCCCGGCAAGCACCGCTGGACAGTCTCTGAGGATACTTTGACGCTGGTCCGGGAACTGGCACGGCAAATGCCGGACCGGCAGATCGCGCGGCTTCTCAACCGGACCGGCAAGCCGACGGGCCGCGGCAACGGTTGGACCCAGGCCCGGGTCTGCTCGTTCCGCAACCATTACGGTATCGCCGTCTATCGTGAGTGCGAATGGACCGGGCGGGGTGAGATTACCCTTGAAGCCGCCGCGCAAATCATGGATGTGAGCGTGATGACGGCGCTGCGCATGGTCCGGCTTGGCGTCATCAAAGGGCGGCAAGTGTGCTATGGCGCGCCCTGGGCGTTTAAGGCCGAGGATATTGCCGCTTATCGCGCGCAGAGTGCCCGGCAGCATTCGCTAACAGCCGATCCCGCTCAGCAGAGCTTTCAATTTCAATGACATAGAAAGTGAGCATTATGACGCGTGTCCGCTTGGACACGCGAAGTTGGACACGACCGCGCGCTATACGCAGGTGGCAACCAACATCATCCGCGAGGTCATGAGCCCGCTCGACCGGCTCACGCCGCTGCGCCCGAAGGAAGGCAAGCCCGGCATAGCCGGCCGCCATGGCCCGCCCATCCTTGGAGGTCGCGGATATCTTCCGCGGCCACGGGGCAGCGTGGCGCCAAGCCAACCGCGGCCATGTGAGCCTCGGCCAGCTCAAGGTGATGTCAGCCATCGAGAACTGCCGCACGGCGGCTCTCGGCGGCCACGTCGAGCGCTGCGAGAACGGCGCCTGCGGCCACACGGCCATCTCCTATAATAGTTGTTCGAACCGCCACTGCCCGAAGTGCCAGGGGGCTGCGGCACGCGAGTGGCTTGCCGCCCGCGAGGCCGAGCTTTTGCCGGTGCAGTACTTCCATCAGGTCTTCACCTTGCCCGCGGCAATCGCGGACATCGCCTATCAGAACAAGGCCGCGATCTACGATCTGCTGTTCAAGGCCTCGGCCGAGACCATGCTGACGATCGGAGCCGATCCCGAAGCATCTTGGCGCCAGGATCGGCTTCATCGCCGTGCTGCACACATGGGGCTCGGCGATGACGCATCACCCGCATGTCCATATGATCGCGCCAGGCGGCGGGTTATCGCCGGATGGCACGCAGTTGGATCGCCTGCCGGCGCGGCTTCTTCCTGCCCGTGCTGGTGCTCTCCAAGCTGTTCCGGCGGCTCATGCTTGAGAAGCTCGCCGCCGCGCACAAGGCCGGCAAGCTGCGCTTCTTTGGCGAACACGCGCACCTCGCCGGCGCGGATGCCTTCGCCGCCTTCCTGGCGCCGCTCAGAAAGACCAAGTGGTTCGTCTATTCCAAGCGGCCGTTTTCCGGACCCAAGACAGTGCTGGCGTACCTCTCGCGTTATACGCACCGGGTTGCCATCTCGAACCGGCGCCTGATCGCCGCGGACAAGACCGGCGTCACCTTCAAATACAAAGACTACCGGATCGAGGGACCTGGCCGCTACAAGACCATGACGCTTGAGACGGGCGAGTTCATCCGCCGCTTCCTGATCCACGTCTTGCCCAAGGGCTTCCACCGCATCCGCCATTACGGGCTTCTGGCCAGCGGCGCCCGCGCGGAAAATCTGGCCACGATGCGCATCCTGCTCGCCATGGCCGCGCCTGCGCCCAAACGCAACGGCTGCAGGCAAGACCGAAGCACTTGCCGCCGCCGCGCCGGTCCGCCTCTGTCCCTGTTGCGGCAGCCGCATGCTCATTATCGAGACCTTCGAGGGAAGCTGCCGGCGGCGCAGGCCCGCACCGGTTCCCGCTGGGATCGACACGTCATGAGCAGGACCGTAAGCGCTTCCATCCCGATTGCTGCGCGCCTTTGCCGCCGCTTTCATGCCGGCCACGGCGGCGCTCGCCCAGGCGCATCTCAACGGAAGCGATCCGCGCCTCAAGCCAGCCTGCTCGCGGCCACCCAAGCGGCTGACCTCACCCCGTTGCGGCTGTTGCTGGGTATTGCAGCGCCGCCCGGTACACCTCCGCGGCCATGCCGCCAGCCCTTCGCATGCCGATGGCGCGGGCAAAATCCTCATAGCGTTGTGCTGTTGCGCGGGTGGTGCCCTGCTTCCCGCGCGTTCCTTCCCCGGAGACTTTCGGACGCCGGCCGGCGGTGCCCGCTGAGAGGTTCGGCATCGGCCGGCATCCGAAACCCTTCACAATTGGAGACTTCGGCCATTTGTCAAACGCTCAGGCCACGACATACAGCTCTCTTCAGTGGAGCAATGGCGCTTCGAATATCCAATCCGTCAATTCGGTGCTGGCCGGCAGCGGCTCGCTCTCCTTTGCCAGCCCGAGCCTTTCAGGCGCGTTCGGCCAGCAATATGGCAATTACAACAGCTATTTGTCATCGCCTGCGACCAGCTCGGCCGCTGCCGCCAAATATCAGCAGTGGTCCACCAATACCAATTCGAGCGTGCTCTCGACCCTGCAAGCGGGAAATCTTCAATCGAGCCAGATGACCGGTACCGAACAGAGCACGATTGCCAGCTTGAAAACCCAAGCGGGCACCGTGCAGGGCAATCTGCAGGCCCTGCAAACCGTCGCCCAAGTCGGGCTTTTGACGGTCGAACAGCTGCAAAAGCTGCGGCAGTCCATCCTGACGGATACGAGCCTCCACGCCAACGCGATCCAAATGCAGGCCGACATGACGGCCTCGCAGCAGGCGGCGTGGCGCACGTTCGTTAATACGCAAACGAATATCCCGACAAGCGGGGGCAGCGATTCTGATGGCGATGCGGCTCCCAACCACATACCTGCCGCGGACCAGTCTCTCCACGGGTTCGCAAAACGCCAGAGGGACGAACGGTCTCGGGACGGCCGCCCGCCACGAAACCATAGGACAAACTCCTTAGGTCTGCGCGAGCGCTATGCCTCGTTTTCATCCCCGGTGGCGCAAGCAGGCCGCGGCCGGCTTGCTGGGCGTCTCTCCCGAGAGCTGCGGGCTGGCATGCGGCGGTGCAATCTTTCTTCCCGCCCTGGCGGCTACCGGAATGGCGGCCGTCCTCACCGCACCACTCGCGGCCAAGGCCCGGCACTTTCTGCCTCAGCCCGCAGCGAGCCGCTTTTTCGCTGTGTTCATCATCGCTGGTGCCTGTCTCTTCGCACTTCCGGCTCAAACCATCCCGGACCTTCTCGCAAGCAGCCGCGACAGCGTTCTTGAGGCCGTGCTTGCCCCGCTTTGCGATCCTGAACCGGCCCCGGCAGCGCCCGCATTCGAGGACGCCGTGAAACCTAGTAACCGGGCTGCTGAGTTAGCCGGGATGGCATTTTTCCCCCGAAAAACTCCCTAAAAACAATCACCAGCACATAAGTCGAGAAGCTGTTGCTAGCGAGCTTGACGGTAGTTGCACCGCAGTCTATTCTTTCCTGCATTCTATTGAGAACGGGCAAGAAAGTGCTTGCTAAGTTCTGCGAAAAGAATCTCGGTGGTGCCCATGATTCGATGGGGATTTTTGAGCACTGCTGTACGGAAGGAGCTGCTGTCGCTGGCGCGCGACGGCCCTACTGCGCACCGGGCGAATGCCATCCTGCTGCTGGATGACGGTTCGAGCTGTGAGCAGGTGGCCAAGGTTCTCTATCTCGATGACGATACGGTCAGAAGCTGGCGCAAGCTCTATGACGAACGCGGAATCGCGGGCCTGGAACAGTTCGATGCCGGCGGCAGCTCGAGCCGTCTTTCCGCGGAGCAAGAGGAGGCGCTGAAGGCTTACGTTGCCCAGGCCTTGCCGCGCACAACACGCCAAATTGAAGCCTTTATCGAGCGGGAATTCGGCATCGTTTACGAAAGCCGCGCGGGATTGATCGCCTTGCTGCACCGGCTGGGGTTGGAATACCACAAGCAGGAAGTCATCGGCCGCAAGCTCGATGCAGAAAAACAGCAGGCATTCATAGAAGATTACGAGACACTGCGGAACACGTTTGGCCTGGATGAGGCTGTGCTGGTCGTAGATGCGGTGCACCCAACGCGCGCCGCGCCGCGCGGCCGGCCGCTGCCGGGCGCCGAAAGAAGAAAATCCGGCAATCGAGCAGACAAGCGGGCGCCAGCGCATGAATATCCACGACGCTATCAACGTGGAGACCGGGCAAACCCGCATGATCGAGGCGGAAACCATCGACGCCGCCTCCACGAAGACTGCTGGAAGCGCTGTATCCTCTATTGGCGATCATCCATGTTTATCTAGGCAATGCACGTTACCATCACGCCAATCTTGTACAAGATTGGCTGGCCCAGCCGGGCCGCAGGATCAGGCTCCACTTCATCCCGGCCTATTGTCCGCACCTGAACCCCCATCGAGCGCTTATGGTGGGCGATGCACAAACACGTGACGCATAACAAGTGCTACGCCACATCGCGGGAGTTCGCCGGGGAAGTGCTCACCTTCTTACGCGAGAAAGTCCCGCAAAACTGGCCAGACAGTGCGATTCGGTCACGGACAACTTCCGCGTCATCAATCCAAAGGATTTTCGGGTTTTGGCGTGAACTGGGTATAGCAAATCTGTCAATGTTGCCGGGCAAGCTAGGTGTTGTAGGTGGCGTTGCCCAACTACGCGCCTCTTTTTAATCGGAACTTCATCTCGTCCCAGGCCCGTGATTGGAGCACTAAAAGCATGTCAGGAGAACACGCACTCTTTTGCGGCAGCCTTTGTTCCTCATCTGAGATGCCTCTAACAGTCATTATCCCAATGTGCGGGGGCGAGGAACCTATTGCCCATCTCTTTGATGCACTTATCAAATGTAAGTTGGAGTTACAGGAGTGCCAAGCAAGGGTCCTTTTAATAAATGACTCACCAGAAGTGGCCTCTCTGCTTGCTACTCTCGAAATAGAATTACCAAGATTACAGTCCGAGGTCGATTGCACTCTTCTAACCAACCCTCACAGCCTCGGCTTCCTGCGTAGTGCAAATCTTGGCATGCAGATAGCCAAGGGAAGGCGGTCGGATGTGCTTCTTCTCAACTCGGACACAATTCTATATCCGGGTGCGATTAGAGAGCTACGCTTGGTTGCTGCATCTGACCCCATGATTGGATTTGTAAATCCCCGATCTAACAACGCCACCATCGCTAGACTGCCGGGTCCCCTGCCAAAAGGCTCTTCACCCGACCTATACGCCGATCAAGCACTCCATTTGTCAAAACTATTGCCAAGACAGCATTTCGTGCCAACCGCGGCGGGATTTTGTCTTTTGATTAAATGGAAAATACTTGCTGAATTCGGATTTTTTGACGAAATATATGGCTTTGGATATAATGAAGATAATGATTATATTATGAGGGCAGGGCGCTGCGGTTACAGGGCCGTTCTCGCAAACCGTGCCTTCGTTTATCATAAAGGTGAGGCGTCGTTCAGGTTGACACCGAGGACAACAAAGGAACGTGAGAAAGATAACTTCGCTGTCCTTACTGCACGCTATCCGGAATATGTGCCTTCTGTCGCACGCTACCTAGGTTCCGCCCTGTATTCTGCTCAAGAATTGGCGTCAACGCTCGTTGATGCGAAACTGGACTTAGCCTTCGATCTAGGCAATTTGCAATCTCGCTATAATGGCACATCCTACCTCATAAAGACACTAACATCAAATTTCGCAAAAACGTATGGAGAAAACTACAATATATATATCATTGCGGATGAGGATGTATTGAAGTTTCATGAATTATCTTGTGTTCCGAACGTAAATATTTTACCGAGATCGCCAAAAGCAAAGTTTGCAGTCGTAGTCCGGATTGGACAGCCGTCGTCGCAGGAACAGCTTGCTAAAATTGCCAGTTGGGCTGCAATCAATATTTTTTTTATGCTCGACACGATTGAGCTTGATTGCCCACAGCTTTGCTCTGTCAGCGTGCAAAAAGCGTGGGAGCACGTATGCTCCTTCGCAGACGGTATTATTTACAACTCTGTTTTTACATCGCGGCAATTTGCAAGGCGCTTTCAAATTCGAAGGGGTATTGTTGAACGGGTTTCATATCACTCGCTAGAGCCTAATGAATATAGGGAAAGAGGGGTTGCTGATGCTTTGGGAGAGCACATCTTGGTTGTAGGAAATAGCTATCCACACAAGTATGTTGCCCCGGTCGCCGTTGCGTTGTCTAACGCTCTTCCGCGCGAAAAAATTGTGGCGGTAGGAAGTGCGGAAGCATCTCATGTTGGGAATTTATATTATTTCAAGAGTGGAGACATGTCCCCTAACGAGATGGAGAAGCTATACTCCCACGCTAAGGTGGTAGTATTCCCATCTCATGTGGAAGGGTTCGGCTTCCCGGTCATGAAGGCGCTCGCATACAACAAACCGATCATCGGACGGGATATTCCAACTACGCGTGAAATTATACAGGCCACCCTCTCGAAGAATATTCACTTATTCGAAACTACAAGTGAGCTTTGCGAGCGATTACGTAATGACTTGCCCGTGTGGCAGAATGAGAAGTTAGACGGGGGGAACGGGTGGTTTCGAGCGGCTAATGACCTTGACGAAACAATCCAAGAGTGCATTCGGCGTTTTAACTTCCAGCATCTGCAGGCACGTCAAGAAACGGTCTATACATTAAGAAATCTACCGAAATGGTCCAAAGCGAAGAAAGAGGTTAGGCGCGGGTTAGCGTCGGCAAGCCTATGGTATCATGTTGAGCGCCTATTGATAAAGCTTAGATGGTTACGAAGGAGCTAAAATTCCCCGAATAACGTGCCGTAGAGCAGTATTAGCTTCCACCTCATATTTTTTGCGGTCTGAGAAGCCGGCCGCAATCTTGAGGTGATGCGGCTAGCCCGGCTGCCGGATGTTCGGCTCGACTTTCTAGTACACCACACCGGAAGTCGTGACTCGGATCGGTGCTATTACCTGTCTAAGTGGGTCTGAGGGGCAACAGGTTTGACCTTAAGTGGTATCCACCGGCATCAAGGGATTGTCCCGGCCTTTGTTGAAATATGCTCGGCAGGCATCACTGGTTGAGCAGCTTACGCTGCCAGGGCTTGGTCTTCAATCTTGCTGTTCATTGTGTGATTGAGCTGGTGAGCAGCCGGAGCGTCCCCACTCTCCCGCGGCGGCCTTTGCGCCTGGCGCTTCTGGTTGCGGGACCTTCCGTTGCCTTCTCCATGCCGCTGGGCTTGAGCTTGGGACGCCCCTTCAAGCCCTTCAGCCGCGCGATCTCCTCGCGCAGCTCAGCGTTTTCTTTCTCAAGCCGGGCAACCTTCTCCAAAGCCTGCACAAGCAACGCCTTCAGCTCTTCGAGGCCAAGCCCGGAAATATCGGGGGACGATTCGGCCATGCCTCACGGGAATCATAAAATGAGTTCCTTGTGAGTCGTGCCGCACAGAGGTGCCCGGTGTTTTGCCCCTATTACGTGCCTCAAAAAATTTTAAGAAGTTTCCCGTATAATGGCACACTAGAGAACACCGGAGCGGCTGCGGGCAATTATGCCGAAACCTTAAAGACTTCAGTTAGCCGATGCTTACCTGCCCGCAGAGCTCAACTTCAGAAGATTGCCATGTCCGTCACATCATACCGGCGGCCCGGAAGGCTGAGCGCTCGGGTGCGGCCTCGCAATGCACGAAGCGGTCAAAACTTATGGCGGCTGGTATTATGTTCCGCGCCCGATGCGCTCGTAATCTGCGACGGAGGGCATGAAGAACCGCCTTGCGGCGGTTCTTCATAAACGGCGTTATCTATTTGTTTTTGCGTCGTTTCTTTCGTAAAAGAGACCGCATAAGGCCACCCTATTGTTTTAAGCGGTACGCTCGCTTTCCAAGTCTTAACCGAGGGCCTTATCCGCGCTCTAGCCCACTCGATGGGACCGTCTACCAACAGAGCTATGAGGCTGGACATTAGGATAGTGACGGCCACTATCGCAGGCCGAAACCACGGTTCATTTATCCAGAACGGCGGATGTTGGGTAAGTACGATGACTGCTGTGTATTGACAGAGGTACATCGGATAGCTCAACATGCCTATGGCATCGTCTATCCGCTTCATTATAGCAGGTGGTTTTACGAAATACAGAGACAGCATGAGAGGTAGCAGAGCGATCATATTAGCATAATTCGAGAGCATGCCGTCGATTAATTTAGCATCTCTGGCGTAGCTCGACAGAGCCATCGTCGATATCCCGATTACTGGCATATATGCCGATTTGATCGCAGCCAAAACGGCTGGGATATGTATCGCATGATATGCAGCCGCGCCTACCGCGAAGGGGAACGCCGCCGCATACAGCGTAAAATAGAACCTGGGCTGGTTCGAGTGTCAGCCACACAGCGATCGTGCTGGCGAGCAGGAATAAGGCGGTGCGGAATTTTGTGCGCGTTAAGCCAAGGCCGATCAGCACATAGAAGAATACCTCGTTGGTTACGGCCCAAGATGTCGGCACAAGCCTTATAGCCGCTTCCGGTGCCATAAGAGTAAAGTTGGCAATAATGTCATCCAGTTTGGTAGGAAGCGCCCAATTCCACTGTCCCGATCCGATCTTCTCTGGAATTGGCGCGAACCAAATGAGCGCGGCGGTTAGCCCGCAGACAGCCCAATAGGCAGGATATAGCCTGAGAAACCGGTTCGCCGCGAAGGCGAAAGGCCGACCCTGATACGGGCCGCAGACGAGCAGCGTCATAAGGAAGCCGCTGAGACAGAAGAACGCGAAAACGGCAAAGCTGCCCAGCGGTGCCCAGCCGTGGAAGTGCTGGAACACTACGAAAAGCGCCAGCACTGTTCTGTATATCCCGAACATGCCCCCCTCATTGAAGGCGGCCCCATAGGCACCACCCCACCGTGGGCTGGGTATTGCAATATTCCGGTATTGGCAACCACAAAGCTTAGTTAATTCCCCTCGCGATGCTAGGTAAGCGTGTTGCTGGGCGCAGCCGCCGCGAATGTTGTCGAGCCCACTACTATAGCAGATCGACGACATCCGAAGCCTGAACTTAAAACTTAATTCGCAGGTGCAAAAAAGGAGCTGCTGATAACCAGTCGTTTGAGCCACTTGCAAAACATAAAGCAGAACAGAAGCAAGGCACGCAGCCAAACCAGGCTCGAGGCTGGCGGCCGTCTTTCCTGCACTCGCTCTTGCCGCTGCCCACACAAACCGACCTTCATTTACGAACCCAGCTTCCAGCCCTCATCTTTCTTTCATGGCGGAGGAAACCGTTTGCACCAAGGGCGAGAACACGTATTCGAGGATACGCCTTTTGCCGGTTTTGACCTCGACCGTAGTCGCCATGCCGGGCCGGAGCGGAATAGGCGCGCCATCGATGTCGATGGTCTTGCTCGCCAGCGACAAGGTCACCGGGAACACCAGGTTCTGCGTGCGCTGGGCGCCGCCGAAATAGTTCGATTTCGTGGTCTTCGCCGGATTGCTCTCGACGGCTTGCGCGTCGGGCTCGGGGATGGCGTCACGGGCGACGCGAACCACTGTGGCGCCGAGCACGCCGTAGCGGGTAAAGGGAAAGGACTCGATCTTGACGATGGCGGGCTGGCCCGCCTCCAGGAAACCGATGTCCCTATTCTCGACATAGGCCTCGATTTCGAGATCGGAGCCATCCGGCACGATGCGCATGATTTCTTCGCTCGGGTTGACCACCTGCCCCACGGTCGTCACCGACAGGCCGAGCACCACCCCGCCGATAGGGCTCTTGATCGTCATACGATCGAGTTTGGCGCCCGCTTTCGCCGCCTTTTGCGCATAGTCGTCGATCTGGCGCTCGGCCTCGGCGAGCTTCTGGCCGTTATCGGCCATGAAAGTCTCGATCGCCTTCTGGCGCTCCTGGGTCAGTACGTCCGCCGCCGCCAGCGACTTCCGCGAGCTGGCCCTTTTGGGTTGCCAGTGCCGTTTCCTGGACCTGCAGGGTTTCCTGCGCATCGATGACGGCCGACTTGGTGCCGGCCTGCGTCGACTGTAAGGTGGAGCGCATGGTCACGCGTTCTTGCAACGTCGCAATCAGGGTCTGCTGCGCGGCAATGGTCTCGGTCAGGCGCTTTTGCTCGGCCTTTTTTTGCGCGAGCTGCGCTTCGAAGCTTTTGACTCCAACCGCCAATTGCCGGAGATCGCCCAGCAGAACCAGCTCCTCGCGGGCCCGTTTGGCTGGAGGAATGTTCTCGGGCCAATCGATGCCGGCCTGCGCATTGATGATCTCCTCTTGAACCGCGGCCAGGGCGGTCATCCGGCGCAGCCGTTCGGCGCGGTAGCCCTGCAAGGCCGTCAGCGCATCCGCATAGTCGGCGCCCGTTTCGGCGGCGTCGAGTTCGACGAGAACCTCGCCCGGGGCGATATGCTTGCCGTTCTCGACATGGATGGCCACCACCTTACCGCCGTCGACGGGCTGGATGGTCTTAACCCGGCCGGTGGGCTGGATCTTGCCTTGCGCCACCGCGATGATGTCGATGCGGCCGAAATAGCTCCAGGCAATGGCGAAGGCGAACAGGCTGCAGATCGCCCAGATGAGCCAGACCTTCACCGGCGAAGGCGGGGTTTCCAGGATCGAGAGTGCCGCGGGCAGGAACTCGCGGTCGGAGCGCGCCTTTCTCATAGCGCGGCCTCCAGATTGGTCTGAAGCGCCCACAGCCTCGCATAAAGCCCGCCGGCTCTTAGAAGCTCGGCATGCGATCCCATCTCGACGATCCGCCCATCCTCCATGCCAACGATGCGCGAGCAGGGGCGCAAGGCTTGCAGCCGGTGCGCGATGATGATCACCGTGCGGCCCGCGACGATCTCGCGCATATTTTGCTGGATGACGCGCTCGCTTTCATAATCGAGCGCGCTTGTGGCCTCGTCGAAAATCAGCACCGGCGGGTTAGTGGCGAGCGCGCGCGCGATGGCGATGCGCTGCCGCTGCCCGCCTGAGAGGTTCGTGCCGCGCTCCTCGATCATGGTGTCGTAGCCGCCCGGCAGTTTCGAAATGAACTCGTCGGCGCCGGAAAGCCGCGCCGCCGCCATGACCTGAGCGCGGTTCATCGCGGGATTGGCGATGGCGATATTCTCGTGGATCGAGCGGTTGAACAAAAGATTGTCCTGCAGCACGATGCCGATCTGGCTCCTGAGCCAGGAGGGCCTGGCGTGGTTCACGTCGATGCCGTCGACCAGCACCTGGCCCTCATTGGGCGAATAGAATTGCTGAATGAGCTTGGCCAAGGTGGACTTGCCCGAGCCCGAATGGCCGACAATACCCAGGACCTCGCCAGGCTGGATGGTGAGCGAGATGTTTTTCAGCACGTCCGGGGCGCCCGGCCGGTAGCGGAAGGTGACATTGCGAATCACGATCTGCCCCTGGATGCGCGGCAAATCGAGCGCGGCTTGGTTTTGCGCCTCCGGAGAAGCATTCAAAATGTCGCCCAGCCGGTCGATGGAGATCTGCACCTGCTGGAAATCCTGCCAGATTTGCGAGAGCCGCAACACCGGCTGTGCGACCTGGCCCGCGATCATGTTGAAGGCCACGAGTTCGCCCACCGAAAGATCGCCATCGATCACGGCCTTCGCGCCGAACAAAAGGAGTGCGGCATTGCCGAGCTTTTGGACATATTGAATGGCGCTCGATCCGCCCGCGCCCAAAAGCCCGGCGTCGAAGGAGGAAGAGACGTAAGCCGCGAGCTTTTCCTCCCACTGCACCTGCATGGCAGGTTCGATGGCGGCCGCCTTGATGGTCTGGACCCCGACGATGGCTTCGACGAGCATTTGCTGGCTTTCTGCGCCGCGGTTGAACTTTTCCATGATCTTTTCGCGCAAGGGCGGGCGCACAATGACGGCGATCAAAAGGTAAAGAGGGATCGAGAACAAGACGATCAGGCTTAGCTTCCAGGAATAGGCAAGCAAGACCGCGATGAACACGAAGGTGAAGAACAGATCGATAACCGAAAACAGCCCCTGGCCGGTGAGGAAGGAGCGGATGGTTTCAAGCTCCCGCACCCTGCGCGACCGTCTGGCCGGCCGCACGGCTCTCGAAATAGCTCATCGGCAGGTGAAAGAGGTGAGCGAAGAGGCGGCGTCCAAGCTCGACATCGATGCGGTTGGTCGTATGCGACAGCGCATAAGTGCGCAAATATTGCAGCACCACATCGAACAAGCCGATGACGGCGAGGCCGCCCACCAGCACGAACAAGGTGTCGTAGCCCTTGTGGCTCAGGACCTTGTCGATGATCACCTGAAAAAACAGGGGTGTGACGAGCGCGAAGGTCTGCACGAAAAACGAAGCCACGAGCACATGGGCAAGCGGCTTCCGGTAACGCCAAATCGAGGGCAGGAACCAGCGGAAGCTGAAGGCGCTGGGGGTAATACCTGGGCCTCCATGCTTGCGAGCCACAAGCAGGGCCTGCGGCTCGATGGCGTTATAAAGCTCGGCAAGCGAAAGGTCCCGGGCTTCGCGCGTGATGGGATCGACAACGCGATAGAGCTTGTCCGGCGTCTTGCCGCCATACACTTGGATGCCGCCCCCGCGCACACGCACCAGCGCTGGGGCTGGTAGTGCGCCAAGCCGTTGTTTGCTCAGCTTTCTAACCCATCGCGCCTTGAGGCCCAAAAGTTGGGCAGCGCGGACCAGATCGGCAAAATCGGCTAACCGCTCGGGCAGAGCCAATTGCCTTCGCAATTCCGCTGGATTGGCCGGGATGCGGTAATAGGCACTGACGCCGCAAAGTGCGGTAAGGCCGGAATCAACGGGAGCCTGCGCGCCAAGGGGACCAGCGGCCACGTTCATGATGGGGCCTTCACTCGCAAAAGGAACACATACAACCAAAGCGTTCTGGGGCGGTATCCGCCCCAGAACAAGTTTACTCTTAGAACAGGTTTCTTCTTATTGGAAGTGGAACTGCGACGCTTGCAGGCTGCTCATCGCCACATTCGTCAAAGTGATCTTGTCCGAGGCGTCGAGCGTAATGAGCGTGTTCGAGCCGGACTGGGTCATGTGGCCCAGAAGCGCGGACCAGTTGGCAAAGTCCGATGCGGCGAGCTGCATCGTATCGCTGGATGCAAAGCCGTTGATCGAGTCCTGGCCGAAGGCCGCCTGGAACACGAACGCGTCGGAACTGCCAGACACGGAAGCTGTGTTACCCGTGCCTAAGAAGTTCAGCGTGTTGCTATTGCCAGTCACCGAGGCTTGCGCACCGGTCAGATAAATCGATCCGTTGGACCCGTTGATCGTATCCGCGGTCCCGGCCGTGTTGTAAAGGCTGGCGGCGTTGCCCGAACTGCCGAGGAAATCGATGGTATCGCCGCCGCCCGCGACCGAGGTTTGGGCATTCGTCAGATAGACCGTGCCGCCCGAGCCGTTGATGTAATCCCAATTGCCGGCCGTGTTGTAAAGGCTGGCGGCGTTGCCCGAACTGCCGAGGAAATTGACGGTATCGCCGCCGCCCGCGACCGAGGTCTGCGCATTCGTCAGATAGACCGTGCCGCCCGAGCCGTTGATGTAATCCCAATTGCCGGCCGTGTTGTAAAGGCTGGCGGCGTTGCCCGAACTGCCGAGGAAGTTGATGGTATCGCCGCCGCCCGCAACCGAGGTTTGGGCATTTGTCAGATAGACCGTGCCGCCCGAGCCGTTGATGTAATCCCAATTGCCGGCCGTGTTGTAAAGGCTCGCGGCGTTGCCCGAACTGCCGAGGTAATCGATGGTATCGCCGCCGCCCGCGACCGAGGTCTGCGCATTCGTCAGATAGACCGTGCCGCTCGAGCCGTTGATGTAATCCCAATTGCCGGCCGTGTTGTAAAGGCTGGCGGCGTTGCCCGGGCTGCCGAGGAAATTGATGGTATCGCCGCCGCCCGCAACCGAGGTCTGGGCATTCGTCAGATAGACCGTACCGCCCGAGCCGTTGATGTAATCCCAATTGCCGGCCGTGTTGTAAAGGCTGGCGGCGTTGCCCGAACTGCCGAGGAAGTTGATGGTATCGCCGCCGCCCGCAACCGAGGTTTGGGCATTTGTCAGATAGACCGTGCCGCTCGAGCCGTTGATGAAATCCCAGCTGCCGGCCGTGTTGTAAAGGCTCGCAGCGTCGCCGGAGCCGCTGGCAAAAGAGATGACATCCCCGCCGCCGATAACCGAAACCTGCGCGCTCGTCAGGTTGACCGAGCCGTTCGAGCCAGTCACCGTGTCCCAGTTGCCTGCCGTGCTGGACAGGCTCACGGTGTCGCCCGAGCCTGAGAAGAGGATCCATTGCCCGCCGCCGCTCAGCGACGTACTTGCGCCAACGAGGTCCACCACGGTGTTCGAGACGCCCGTGCCGGCAGCGTTCGTAGCCTGCGCGGTCAGCGTGTGTACGCCATGGGCCGAAACGGTCCCCGTTGACGACCAGGCGCCGGAGGCGTTGGGCGTTGCGGTGCCGAGCACCGTCGAGCCGTCGTCAATCGAGACGGTCAAGCCCGCATCCGCCGTGTCGATGGTGCCGCTGAGGGAGACCGTGGTCTGGTTGCTTTGCAGGGCGGCGCTGGCGATGGAAAGGATGGGAGGGGTGGCGGGCGTGTAAGTGACCGCCACGGTGCTATCGGTCAATGCACTGGAACGGCTTCCATCGTTTACCGACCAAACAATGACCCGGCCGCTCGACGTGGCGTCATTGGTGGAGAAGGTAACGGAGCGCAAGACCGTCTGGTAGTTCGCCAGCGTATCCGCGCCGGTAAGCGTGAGGACCCCGCCTGTGTTGCTAGCCACCGCGATGGCTGTTCCGCTCACGGTAACGCCGAGAACGTCTCCGGCGTTGAATCCATAGCCAATCGAAACCGTGGCACCACTCAGAGTCGTGTTGTCGATGTCCGAGACGGTAAGGGAAGAATCCAGGGACACCGGAGCTGAAACGCCAACTTCGAATGTTGAAGCAGCCCCCGCTGTCAGCACAGGTGCCGCATCGCCAATCAATACGGCGCTGTTAGCGGTGGCGCTTGTCTGCGTTCCATCCGTTACGGTCCAGTCTATGGTCCGCATTGTGTCGGACCCGTTATTCTGCGCATTGCTGCTTGAATCGAAGGTCACCGATTGCAGCACGCTTTGATAGTCTGCCAGCGAATCCGCCCCTGAAAGGGAAAGCACGCCGACGGACGCATTGTAGCTTGCCGCGATGCTGGTGCCCGTGGTTGTGGCGGCAAGAACGTCGCCGGCCATGAAACCGGGCCCAATCGCAACCGTCGCTCCCGCGAGCGTATTATTTCCACCGCTGACGAGGGTCAATCCGCTATCCAACGTCGCAGCAACAGGCGTAACGTTGTCGGCAAATGTCGCTATCGCGCCGGCACTTATGGAGGGCGCGGCCGGAGCGCCAAGGGTAATCTTGGTTCCACCGGCGCCGTCGGACGCTGCTAGGAACTGAAGTCCGGCACCGGGGTAAACGCCCGTCATCTGGAGTGTTGCGATATTTACGCCGGCATCGGTGATAACGAGCTGATCGCTTCCGTTAATGGATGCGCTGGTCGCGATCGTTCCGAGCAGGTCGATTGTATCGCCTGCCTGGAACCCGGAAATGGTATTCGTGAACCCTTGCGGCGCGGCCAACGCAAGCGACGTTCCGGCATCCATCTGAACCGTGCCGCTTCCGGTCAAAGCCTGCTCCAAGGTGAGCGTGCCGCCGGCGATCTCGATGGTTCCGTCATTATGGAAGGCAAGGTCCACTTCCGTCGAAGCCGTGAACTTTACCTCGGATCCAGAGAGGATCAACAGATTGCCGCCTCCGGTAAATGCCCCGCCGGTGATATCGAAAGTGCCGGCGCCGGTGCCGCCTGCGAAAGTTACGGTTAAGCCGTCCGCGATGTTGAAGCCCGAGGCGTTTGAGCTGCCGCCTTTTTCAAAGGTCCAGCCCGTCGCCTGTGAAAACTGCACAGTCCCGGTATTATTTAGGATGCCATAAATAGCTGAGTACCCAGGCTGCGAACCAACGTAGTTTATCAGCCCTGCGTTATTAACCAGCCCCGAGGTTTCGTAGCTTGTGAGATTGAGAACTCCGCCTGCTTGATTGTTGATTGTGTCCGTCAGGTCCCAACAAGTGTACCCGTTTACCACGCCATAATTGATGAGCGTCTCATTGCTTACCAGGGCCATCGGTGCCAAACCTGCTGGCGCCGAAATGATGCCCTGATTGACGATTGTCCCGCCTCCCAGCCACTGCGCGTCGGACGTGATCGCACCCGAAAGCGTAACTGTCCCGGAATCGTGTATGTTAAATACACTGGAGGTCAGATTGTTGATCGTTGTACTATTCAATCCAAAGTTGAGGCTGTAAGCGTTCGATCCGATGTTGAGCGATGAAAACGTGCCCGACAGTGTGGCTGCAGAAAAATCGAGAGAACCGTTTAACACCCAGTTGCCGCCGGCGTTGACAGCCGTACCGGCGCCGAAAACGACGTTGGCTGAGTAGGTCGAATCGCCGATGAGGGTCGTGCCGGCGATGTTGTAGCTCCCCCCTGCAATGGTAAAGGTTCCTGCGCCACTGAACTCCAACGCGGCTGATGACGCCACAGAGATGCCAGAAGCGTTGAGGTTTGCGGTACTGCTGGCACCGAACATGTGCAGATTCAGCGTACCTGAGAGGACATTGATGGTGGCAGTGTCGCTAATCGCACCGTTGGTGGTCCAGACCGTTGCGACGTTGCCCGCGCCGGGCGACGCATTCAAGGTTCCGTTATTCGTTACGTACGTGACATCGATCGTAGAGGCAGACGTGTCCGCCGTGTCGATGTTGATCGTGCTCCCCGTCGCATTATAAACGATCCCGCCAGCATTATCGCCGCCGAACGACCCGCCGCTGTTGATGTCGATCACGCCGTTGTTGGTCAGCGTGGCGCTGTTATAAATGTACACAGGCGTGCTGACGGTTGTTGTGCCCGTGCGCGTGGCATTCGCTGTGATATTTCCGGTTAGCTGCCCGCTACTTGTATAATTGTCTACGATTGTGAAGGCCGTGGACGCCAGCAGTGTGCCCGACGCACTAAGCGTTGGATATATGGACACGCCGAAGGTTTGACTTCCGGATGTCGCGTAAATGTCGTTGATCGGTATCGCAAAGGTTGCCGATGAAGCGTATTGCTGGAAGGCTACTGCGACTAAATTTTGCTCGTTAAAGTATTTGTTATTGGGGTTTGGGGTTCCGTTATCGTTCGTTTGCACGAAGACGGTTTTGGCGCTGGTGTCCCCAGTCCGCGTTAATGTGAAAACCAGCGAGCCTTGATTTTCGTAGGCAGTTGGGTTTTGCGGAGAGAGACTATAACTGGCTGTACTCAGATTGTAGGGAACCTGATTGCTGACGCCCGTATTGCCGGCGCTGTTGGTCGCCTTGGCTACGATGGTGTTCGGCCCTTGCACGGATAGCGTCACGTTCGCCGCCCAGGAGCCGTTCGATCCGGCCGTCGCCGTGCCAATAAGGTTGGCACCGTCGTATACCGTGACGGTTATGCCCGCATCCGCGGCATCGACCGTGCCGTAAATTGTCTGCGAGGCGCTGCCTACCTGCCCGCCACTGTTTGTGATGGTAACGATTGGCGCCGTGGTGTTGACCTGAATGCCGGTGCTTTCCGTGGCACCGCTCGTAGACGCGGCGGTGCCGTCGAGGCTTTCGATCCAGCTTCCGTTCGGTATGCTCAGGCCCGTTACCTGGAGATTGCTTGTCTGATCTCCAGCGTTCACATTGTAGACGAACGTCAGCGCGGTAGTGCCCGTGCCGCCCGTATAAGATGCTGTCCGATTGTCGTTCAGCGTCAGGAATGGCGGGCCGCCCGCCTGATTGACCGTCACCGGCGCGCTGAACGTAACCGTGAAGGTCACCGCCTTGCCGGCGTTCACAGAGCTGCCGCTGCCTAGCGATGGTGTTATGGATTGAATGGCCGGAGCGGGTGTGGTCGAAGCTTGATTGACGATGGTGAAGCTTGTCGAGGCCAGCGGCATCGGGTCTAGGTTTTGGTCCTGCACTTCGAACCCGAATGTCTCGGACCCGGTCGTCAGCCCATCCTGGTAGATCGCAACCGATATGTGCTGAGTGGACGAACTTGCGGAGGTTGCGTTGAACTTTACGGGAATGTTGCTCAAGCCATAATAATAGTAGTTTGTTGAAACGTGAGACCCGGGAGTCGCCGTGTTGTAATCGCCCGAGCCTAGCCAGTTTTGTTCCGTCGAAACATATACTGTCAAATCCTGACTTAGGGCACCACTCTCGTTGATTGTGAATGTGATCTGTCCGGCGCTTTCGGAGACTGTCGGGGAAGATACGATGGTAAAGCTCTGCGTGGTAGATGGGGTAATATTCTCTGCAATTATAGGCGCTAGGTTTGTATTGGGAGCGGGCTCCTGCACCGCTACTGTCGCGTTTGTGGCTATGGAGACAGGAGAGAAAGCCTTGTCGTTATATCCGAGATCTGATGCGTAGACTTGAAGTTGGTGGAAATGAAAGATGTCTGAGGCAAGAGACCCTACGTCGCTAAGAATTGATCCAGAACTGATCTCCTGGACAGTACCGAAATGGCTTCCCAAAAGCAGTGGCGTAATTTTGCTGACGCTGTCTTTGCCAAAGTTACCGACTGGGTCTAAAGATTCGACGTAGTTGATAAAATCGCTATTTCCGCCCGGACTAAGATATCCTGGCAGCCCAGTCGCTCCAAAAGTAACTCCTCCAGAAATAGTAAACGCTGCTCCGACCCCCGAAGGAGCAGAATAGAGTTTCCCGATCGAAGACTGGTAAGCCACCCACTCAGCCTCTGTACCACCCAGCGAGTGACCGGTTACATAAATCGGATAAGAGCCGTAGCCTTGCTCAATGGCAGCAAGCTTGACGTTCTCTGCGAAATCTACCGCATCCCCTAGCGCTTCAGGTGCCAACCCAAGAATAAGCGACCCATCGGCTTCCGTAGACCCAAGGCCATAATCTGTTGGAACAAACGGAAATGAACCTTCGTACGAAATAATTATTCTATGAGAGGAATCTATATAAGCTCTGGCAAAACATCCGTTGATGTTGTCCTGAATATCAAGACTATCGAGCGTGCTATTAGTGAGAAGTGTAAACCCTCCTCCACCAGGAACAACGTTGATATCTGGAGAATAAACTGCATTGCAAGAATCTAGGCATTCCTTCACCAGATCCTGTGGAATTGACATGAATTATATTCCTTTCTCCGCTTGTATGAATCGCCGTACATTGATGCAGTCTGGAACTGCATCCGAGCGCCAGACCGTTCGATGAAACCGATAGAGAACATAGTCGGCTGGCTTAAGCCGCAGTCGGCACATCGCGAGATCGAAAGGACCTTACGAATTGGAACGGCATCCCATGGCCAGGAGAGAATCGCCGGGGTAGAGCAGCCGCGCACTCTGCAATCGAACTCTGACGCTGCCATAACGGCAAACCCTTTCGCGCGCAGCCGGGCTGTTCCGGTCACCGCCACCTTAGCATACAGCTTAACTAGAATTGACAAAGATTGTTACAAACGATGACAGTGCATAATCCGCGCGGCTAATCGTCACATAGCGCCGCCACGCCAACCCTTAAGGTTCCGTTACTTTGCGTAGGCGCCCCGGCATGCTTAATGCCGGCAAGGTAAACGCGCCGCTTTCGTATTTTTCGCCGCAGCATTTTTGCGAATCTTTTGCCGCTTTTGCCCCAGATTCCGCGTTTCCAGAATCCCGTTAAATATAACGGAAAGCCGGGCATTAACGGCGCAGCGCAGCCAAAAGAACCGCCCGGATGTTCTCATTTTAAGGGATTGAGGGGCCCACCCTTGCTGCGTTCGTCCCCTCTAATTGGCGTCGCTAGATGGCTGCCGCTTGATTAACCCCAAGCCTTCCATTCTCTGGAGGTGGCCTGACATCTCCGAACACAGGCGAACAAATTGCGGCAGCCCCATTACGAGGCGTTGCGTAACCTGGATTTGTGTTTGTCCGCCTTCTTGGGCAGGCGGCATCGCCGCCACAAGATCGATATGCACTAGCCCGTTAACGACGGTAACGCGGCCTATACCGTCTACGTAGGAAAGATTCTCCGCCACACTTCGCTCCATGTCTCTGACAAACCCAGGACGCTTAGACAACCAAAGCTCCGTCGATAAGATAAAGCATGATTGCGACAACTGAAACGCTAAAAATAAGGCGCTGTTCGGCCATGATGTTGGTTTAGGCTTTTTCGCGACGGAACACTCGCGGAGGTAGCTGTTACGGACGATGGTTTTCACAAGTTGCTGGCGGCAATCGAGACGTTGACGCTGGCGCAGCTCACTGCTGTGGATGCGGCCATCCGTGGCAGGCTCGGTGGGGTTATGAACCCGTCAGCGGCTGCGGCCGAGGACGGCGGTGAGCCGCCTACCGATACCGGCTGCGCATCGATCGCGGACATCGAGTTCCGTTTTGCAGCCAAGCCGCTGTGCCCGCGCTGCCGGTCCACGAAGGCCGTGAAGTGGGGCTCGGCCAGCGGCCTCAAGCGCTATCGTTGCAAGGACTGCAAGGCGACGTTTAACGCTCTAACCGGAACGGCGCTGGCGCAATTGCACAAGCGCGAGTTGTGGACCGGGCAGGCGCAAGCGCTGGCAGGTGGGATTTCGCTGCGCAAGGTGGCAGCCCGCCTCGATGTTCATTTGACAACGGCCTTCGCTGGCGGCAAACACGCTGCAGCTGCTGAATACAATGATCGAGTGCGATATCGCAAACTTTGTGTTCTCGTCTTCCGCGGCGGTGTACGGAAACACGGGCTCCAGCTCGGTCAAGGAGGATCATCCCTGCGCGCCGATCAACCCTTACGGCAGAACGAAACGGATGGTCGAAGAGGCTCTTGAAGATTTCAGCCGCGGCCATGGGCTCAATTTCTTTTCGCTCCGCTATTTCAACGCCGCGGGCGCGGATCCCCAAGCGAGGATCGGCGAGCGGCATGATCCAGAAACGCACCTGATCCCGCTCGTGCTGCAGGCCGCGTCGGGCCGCCGGGACGCCATAACCGTCTTCGGGCGCGATTATCCGACGATCGACGGCACTTGCGTCCGAGATTACGTGCATGTAGAGGATTTGTGCGAGGCGCATCTCTTGGCGCTGCGCGCGCTGAGAAACGGACATCGCGGCGGTTTTTTCAATTTGGGGAACTCGCAAGGGTTCAGCGTAGCCGAGGTGATCGGCGTGGCCCGCCAGGTGACGGCGAAGGCGATCAAGGTGAAAGAGGCGGAACGACGCGCCGGCGACCCAGCAGTCCTGGTCGCCAATGCAGGCGAGGTGCAGCGCGCACTTGGCTGGCGGCCCGCAAGGGCCGATTTGGCTACTATCGTCGAGGAGGCTTGGCGGTGGGAGCTGCAAAAGGGCAAGGATTGGTAAGCTTTTCTTAATTGAGAGGCTTTGCGTGTATACGATGAGATTTGGTGAGAAATATTGAAATGCGCGGACCTTTAGTCTCAGTGCTCATCCCCTCTTTCAATAGCGGCAAGACGATTGCGAGTGCGCTGTTTAGTGTTGTAAATCAGAATTATAATAGCTTAGAAATCATCGTAGTAGACGACGGCTCGACCGATGATACAGAGCGTGTTGTTTTTGAATTTAAAGACAAGAGAATAAAATACGAGAAGCTTGAGACAAATTCCGGCATCACAGTCGCACTCAATCGAGCCATAAAACTAGCATCCGGTGGTATTATAGCAAGAATGGACGCTGATGACGTGATGCTACCGTGGCGTTTATCAGACCAAGTGCCGTGGATGCTAGAAAATAATCTCACCATACTCGGTGGTGGCGCAGAAAAGTTCGGTGCCGCGCATGGCCGCATGATAAGTCCGGAAAAGGGTCCGGATGTCATTAATTCATTTCTTATAAATAATCCTTTCATACATCCGGCTGTAATAATCAACAGAAATCATGTCGACGTCTATTATCGAGAGGATTTTTTGTGCGAAGAAGACTATGAATTGTGGTCAAGACTGATCACAGCGTCAAACTGTGAGAATATATCTCATCCAGTTATAAAGTATCGTGTCGCCCAAACGACTAACCAAAATAGACTTGACAAGCAAAAATTCACCAAGATAGTCCTTACTCAATTTTGCGACAGACTTGGAGTGGAGAACGTTCCGATAGAAGCTCTTCTTGAAATCCAGCTTTCCGGTTTTATAAGGTATGAAGATTACCTCGCGATTAAGGACTACGCCTGCGATAGCGCTAGAACCGGCCAGCCGGGCCTCGGCTGGCTGCAAAAGGAATTAGTGCGAAGTCGATCCTATAAGGATTTCACGAATTGGTATTTAAGGTGCATCGGTCAAACGCGCTATTTCGCTTAAAAAGGAGCGCATCATGCAAATCTTTAAGAAGACGAAGAAGAAAGAGAGGAGATTATCGCGCAAGTTGGGGGTCAAGCTACTTTTCTGGACCTGCCATAATGTATTGCTTTCTCTGTTACATCCTCGCGCTGTAGTATCTAATTTTTTTGTTATGAGACATCTCATAAGCCGGATAAGGGTCATGCAGAAGGTCGCTTTTTCGCAAGAGTTCCGGTCGGCGCCGCCCATACATTTCGTCTACGGCTTTAAGCAATCCGAACAGTTTCCTCTATATGCACTGGTTGCGATCGAAACAGCCAAGCGCAACCATCCACATTCACCAATCTTTTTTTTCTATCTGCACGAACCTTATGGTGAGTATTGGACTGGGATTAAAGCTCAACTACATCTAGTCCAGTTGCCCAGTTTTAACTATTATGGATTGGCCCAGGTAACGCATTACGCTCACCGAGCAGATGTAGTACGTCTATTAGTGTTGCGCGAGCTAGGCGGCATCTATTTTGATATCGACACTATTTGCATTAAACCACTTTGTCCCCTGCTAGAGGCCGATTTTTTAATGGGAGTACAAGCGTCTATTGTAGGTAGTCATGGTGGGCTTTGTAACGCGACGATGGCAAGTCGACCGAATTCTCGTTTCGTGCGTCGTTGGCTTTCATGTTATAGCGCATTCAAGTCAAAGGGACGTGATGATCTATGGGATTTTCATTCTGTGAAGTTACCATGGCTTTTGGCCGCTCGACACCCTGAAGACATTAAGGTTCTCCCACACACAGCGTTTTTCTTTCCGCTATGGAATAGGTTAATAGAAGCGCTATTTGCACCAAACTCATCCGATAAATATATGGAGCTATTTGAAGATTCGTATTCAGTCCACCTATGGAATAACATAACTAATGAATATATTTCGAATCTAACCCCAGAGTGGCTATTAGTGAATCAGGACTGTATATATACGAAACTTGCTGGAAATCAGTTGCTGGAGCGATTGTTACTCAACCGCCAAATAATGGCTCAGAAGGAAATAGCTGTTTCGCAAGCTATTTAGAACTCATAAACACCTAAGGAAGCCTGATGGATAACCTTGATAACATCGCTGTAGATACCGCGCTAAGGTCTCTGAACGTAATTAAGCATTCGCCACACTCAAAAGAGGTGCTCGTAGACATATTTCAATTGGAAGGAGCCCTTTGCCATCTAAAGGAGAGCCTGACTCGTGATGCCGCCTTAAGTTCGGGCAGCGCGCACCCTGCCTTGGCGAAGAGAATTAGAGAAATACTATCTTTATTAAGGGTGCATGATGTTTGTTCAGAACAGAAGGTGCGTATAGGTGGTGGACTAGACGGAGGATATGTCATGCTGCGGCCCTCTAATTCAACTACAGCTGTTTTATCGCTGGGCGTAGGAGGCGACGTATCCTGGGACTTTGACATCGCGCAAACGGGGTTGAAGGTATTTCAGTTCGATCATACCGTAACACAGGCGCCTATGGCACACGATAACTTTGTTTTCTTTCAATATGGCGCTGGCAGGGATATCAGGGGAAATGACCTGCATCTTACCTTGACGGAGATAATAAGAGACACCGGATGCGAAAATGATCACAATTTGATACTAAAGTTTGATATAGAGGATTCCGAGTGGCGGCTAATTCTTGATGAAACTCCGGAGACGTTTATGAAATTCTCACAGATTGTAGGCGAATTTCATGGTCTACTGCGGGCAGGAGATGAATTCTACTCAGATTTATTCTATGATGCATTTTCTTTGCTTAAGCAAACACATGAGGTAGTGCATGTTCACGCCAACAATTGGGGCCAACTTGGTATTATTGCAAACGTGCCGGTACCAGACGTTTTAGAAATTACCTTTGCAAGAAAGAAAGACTACGACTTCACCCCGTATAGCGGCCTGCTGCCAACCGCATTAGACAGGCCGTGCCATCCAGAGCGCGCCGACATTTTTCTCGGGAGCTTTACTTTTGGGGACTAGGCGAGCGTCATAAAACGCGCGGATCGCCTTCATATTGCTGCCTTAAGCGCGTTTCTTGATAAGAGAGTATTGCTTTGTGCAAACAATTATTTTAAGAACATGGAGGCTTATTATCACTCTATCGCTCGACGTTTCGAGTGCGTATCAACCTATGAATGCTGCGATTCGTTGCTCAAAACGTTTGAAGTAATCTAGCAAGTTTCTCGGTCAAGGAAGCAATCAATGCTTGAGCAAAAAGAACCTCCGATACCATTTTTCACTCGTGCTTTCATTCCAGAAGGCTTGAAATGCATCGATCCTGAGGCAAGTGCTGACGAGGTTTACGAAGCGAATGAAATCCGCTCGCGCTTTTTTCTCAAAGAAGGACCGGGTGCTTACATGATCGATATTGTTCGGGCTTTCCGAGCAGTCAGTGGTGCCTCCGTTTACGTGGAAGTTGGTTCAAGAGACAAAGGCAACATCGCTTGGCTCCAACGTAAACTTGACCCGAGAGCGCTGATTATTGATGTAGATTTAGAGCAGATTGGCGTATCAGCGCAGCGTTTGAAAGAGTACATGTCGCCGACGATAACGTATGTTCAAATTGAAGGTGATAGCATCAGCAACACGACCGCAGCTAGAGTGAAAAAGGCACTGAGTGGAAGACAGGCAGATGCTATCTTTCTGGATTCTAGTCACATGTATAATCACATATTGAGCGAATTTAATATATATTTTCCATTGCTTCGGCCCGGTGGCCTCCTTCTGATACATGACATATTTTGGGAGGGAAATGAAACCGATAAAGGTAAAGCCCAAGCGCTCTCTTTAATAGATCGAGAATTTCCAGTCTATGCAGTTTCGATGAATGAGCCGCTGCGGCGTTTCTTTCCCCTAAGCTCCAAAACAGACGTTTGGGGTGGTGTCGGCATCATTGTAAGGCCAACGAACTTGAACCGTTTATAGGGCTTCGCCGTCTCTACGCTCGCTCATCAGTAACCTCACAGCGCGCTCTGCATGGATAGGCGGAGCTAACCGGAGTGCTTACGCTAGCATGAAAGGCGCGCGGCGGCGTAAAGCCACATGACAAACAGAGTGATCGCCAGGTGCAGGCGGGCAGTTTTCCAGGTATTATCGCGGATTGCTTGCCGCTAACGCGACAACCAGTTCGTAAAGGTTTCGAAGTGTCATAAAGCAAGGGGGCCGACAAAGGCGGGAATAATGCAAAGGTGGCGCATATGTATCCCCACTCGCGACAGCGCACGGTGGATTGATATTTTTCTTGGTGAGTATCGCCGCATTGGCGTCGAGCCTCTTTATATCGTCGATTCCCGGAGCGGGGACGAAACATTGCCCCTGCTCCAAAAAAGAGGTGCCGAAACTGCCGTTATCACGCCTCGCGGCGATTTCGTTGAGGCTGGCATGATTGAGGCCGCCTGCGCAGCTTCAAACTCGGAATGGATTTTGCGCATGGATGACGATGAGTTCCCCAGCGCAGCCCTGCTTCAATGGATTGAGAACGTGGGTGTTAAATCCATTCGCGCGGCGTGGATCGTTTCGCGGCGAGATCTTTTCAGGCACGATGGCGAGATTTTTTATAGCCGACGCCGGTCTGCCTATCATCATGCCGAGTTACCAAATTACTTAGCCGGCCATCTGCGGCTTCATCGTACCGCCGGAATCCAATTTCCTGAGCGCGTGCATACGTCTGGTCTCCGCAACCAAGGGCCTACCGGGTTCGCTCCGGAAGCATGCTTTTTTTTACATTGTGTCGATTTGCTGCTTTCGCGTGCGCAACGGCTCAACAAAATCCGTAGATATGAAACGATTGAAGCAGGATCGGCGTGGCGGTTCGCGGACGAGTATTTGCCCGAACTTTTCGACTTTGTGCATTTGCGCCCGGCTCAGGAAGGGCTCGACGGATTAACGCCACTCCTTGACTCTCTCCCGCTTCCCGACGAAACAGCTGGACTGCCGATTGACGAGCACGAGCGCGATCTAGCTCAAAGCGAGACGAGAAAATTCGCTCGATTAATCGATCAGCACCAAGCTGGAGGCGCCAAACATTCCACTAGCGATGTAATTGAGTATATGAAGTTTATCCCTCGCCCCTTGTGGCGCGTCATTGGTGCGATTTGTTACATATCAGGTAAGGTTTTGAGAATTTCCTCGGTGGTCAAATTTGGAAGATCGATTAGAAGCCTTTCTAACTATTACCGCTGCAGGTGAAGCGGTGGCGGCAATATTTCCGTCGAGGTGAGGCCTGCTGGCTCGCGGTCAGGAAGGAACGGTCGCGGCCCCTCGTCGATACGCTTAAAACCTGGCTTATTGAGGTCCGCTATGGGAGCAGCACTCGGGCGTTTCAGGCAGCCATCAGGAAGTGCAGCATCAGGCGTTGTTGCGCTGGGCGATCAGAGCTTTGGCGTGGTCCGGATCCTCGATGTCCTCATGACGGCCATAGCGGCGCGGGTGACGGGCGATGAGCTGGTTGTCGAAGTAGATGCAGCTGCCCCTCCACACTGCTCTCGGCAGAGCGGTTCCCGATCTTCAAGCCCCTGCGTTCCGCTCACACAAAATGGAACTGCGACGATTGCAGGCTGCTCATCGCCACATTCGTCAAAGTGATCTTGTCCGAGGCGTCGAGCGTGATGAGCGTGTTCGAGCCGGACTGGGTCATATGGCCCAGAAGCGCGGACCAATTGGCAAAGTCCGATGCGGCGAACTGCATCGTATCGCTGGACGCAAAGCCGTTGATCGCGTCCTGGCCGAAGGCCGCCTGGAACACGAACGCGTCGGAGCTGCCAGACACGGTAGCTGTGTTACCCGTGCCTAAGAAGTTCAGCGTGTTGCTATTGCCGGTCACCGAGGCTTGCGCACCGGTCAGATAAATCGATCCGTTCGACCCGTTGATCGTATCCGCGGTCCCGGCCGTGTTGTAAAGGCTGGCGGCGTTGCCGGAACTGCCGAGGAGATCGATGGTATCGCCGCCGCCCGCGACCGAGGTTTGGGCATTCGTCAGATAGACCGTGCCGCCGGAGCCGTTGATGTAATCCCAATTGCCGGCCGTGTTGTAAAGGCTGGCGGCGTTGCCGGAACTGCCGAGGAAATTGACGGTATCGCCGCCGCCCGCGACCGAGGTCTGGGCATTCGTCAGATAGACCGTGCCGCCCGAGCCGTTGATGTAATCCCAATTGCCGGCCGTGTTGTAAAGGCTGGCGGCGTTGCCTGAGCTGCCGAGGAAATTGACGGTGTCGCCGCCGCCCGCGACCGAGGTTTGGGCATTCGTCAGATAGACCGTGCCGCCCGAGCCGTCGATGTAATCCCAATTGCCGGCCGTGTTGTAAAGGCTCGCGGCGTTGCCCGAACTGCCGAGGAAATTGACGGTATCGCCGCCGCCCGCAACCGAGGTCTGCGCATTTGTCAGATAGACCGTGCCGCCCGAACCGTTGATGTAATCCCAATTGCCGGCCGTGTTGTAAAGGCTGGCGGCGTTGCCCGAACTGCCGAGGAGATTGACGGTATCGCCGCCGCCCGCGACCGAGGTCTGGGCATTCGTCAGATAGACCGCGCCGTTCGAGCCGTTGATGACATCCCAGCTGCCGGCCGTGTTGTAAAGGCTCGCGGCGTTGCCCGGGCTGCCGAGGAAATTGACGGTATCGCCGCCGCCCGCAACCGAGGTTTGGCCGCCGTTCAAATTGATGGTGCCGCCCGGCCCCCTCACAAAATCCCAGTTGTTGGCCGTGGCCGAAAGCGTCACCGCATCCCCCGAGCCTGAGAAAAGCACCAGTTGCCCGCCGCCACTCAAGGACGTCTGTGCATTGACAAGATCGATGACGCTATTGGAGCCGCCGGTGCCGCCGGAATTCGTGGCCTGCGCGGTTAATGTATGCACGCCTTGGCTCGATACGGTGACGCTGGCCGTCCAGACGCCAGCGGCGTCGGCGGTTGTGGTGCCGAGCACTGTCGAGCCATCGTCAATCGAGATGGTCAGGCCGGAATCGGCCGCGTCGACCGTGCCGGTGAGGGTGAGCGTGGTCTGGTTGCTTTGCAGGCTCGCACTGGCGATGGCCGGCGTTGGCGCCGGCAAAATCGCCTGGCCGCTGGCCACATAGATGTCGCACCCATTATTATAGAGGTCGGTCATCGACGCGGTGAACGTCACCGCAGGATTGGTTCCTGAATAATCGGAGCCCCAGGGATTGTGGAGGGTGAAAAGCCCGGTGCTGGAATTGTAGCCGGTCACCTCGAACATGTGATTGACGACAAACCTCGATGGATCGGCAATTTGAGTTGGCGACGTTCCAACAAGCACTTCCTCGCCGGCATTGAATGCGCTGCCGGCAATTGGCAATATGGCTGATTGCCAAGCAGCTTCAGAGCTGTAGCTGGCATAGTTGTAAGAGCTTATCGTCTTGCCGGTAATCAACGCGATTGGTTTTGCGCCACCAAAAGCGATATCGGGATAGGAGTTGCCGGCTGTTTTCTCGCCGGTCACACCTGGCTCGGCATTCAGCTCAGCGAACGCCTTTTCGACCAACGCTGCCCAAATCGGTGAGCCATTCGCGAACGTCAAGGTTGACCCATTCGCCCACACTTTACCGTTAGTGAAATAGGGCAGCTCCGCATTAACCGTCACATATTCAGGCTTCCCATTCACGAAAAACCGGACGCCATAGGTGCCGTTGCCGTTGCCGGTAATCATCGTCTCAATGGACCCTGGGTCTTTCAAGGCGACTTCGCCAAGCGAGGCGATAAGATAGCAATCATCGAGCTTCCCTTGGTTGGCGTCGGTATAGACGGCTACGCCGCTGCTACCAAGGAGTGGGTCGCTATCGGTGTTGTACTGCGCGCTGTAGCCGGTGAAATCGGGGAGGTCTGTTCCGAGAAACCACTTGCCGATAAGCTCATTGAGCTGCGCCGCGCTGCTGCCAGATGCCAGATCGCCAAGCGCTACAGCAGTTCCGCCGCCGGTCCAATACTGATTGGCGGGATCGCCGTCAATCAACCGTGTGGCGATATCCTTGACGTAAGACGAGGCGGCGATACCGCCAGATGCGTTTAGGAGTGAGGCGAGGGTTTGCAGGCTGGAGAATTCCGACGCCGTGACGGCGCCCTGGTTCGCCACATCCTGCAGCACGGTCAGCATGCCGGAATAGGAAAGGAAATCGCCCACCATCTGGCTTGCGACGGCTGCCTCGACAACCGGATCGGCGAGCAAACTCAGCGGTCCGCCAGCCGCCGAAAGCGGATCGGTGCTAACATCCGCGAATTGGAGGGTTTGCACGTTCGTGAGGGTATCGGCGACTCCGGTCGACTTGTTTGTCACCGTTGTCTTCAACCCGCCCGAGACCAGGGAGGCCGAAAAGCTATAGCTCGCCTCATTGCCCGCAAAAACTGCGATATTTATGCCCGATCCCCCGGTTACGGTAGCGCTCCCGATATTCGACATGACGAAGGTGTCCGTCCCCGAGCCGCCATAAAGCTGATCGCCCGCACCGCTTCCCGCGATCAGCCTATCGGCGCCGCCGCCCGCATAAAGCAAGTCGCCCTTTCCGTTGCCTGCCTGCAGGGTGTCGTTGCCAGAGGCGCTCGCCCTTAACGCTTGGCCAACGGCATCGTCGCCAATCAGCACCGAGCCCGCATTCGACTGCGCGTTTAAAGCGAAAGCTTCGGTGGATTTTCCCCGCAGATCGTAAGTCCCTCCGGTGCTTGCATAGATGGAGAGTGGCAGGATGCTTCCACCGGACGTGACCATGGTGAATCCGGCAAGCTGAGACGCAGTCAAAGTCACCGACATCGCTTGCAGCGTCTCGATCCCGGAAATGTTTACACCGCTGATGTCCTGGATCGGGCTGCTCACGATGAGCTTATCTTGCCCCGTTCCCCCTTGAAGGGTTGTGCCCGTGGCAACCGAAAGATACGTGCCGGTCTGGCCGATTATGAAGGTATCGCCGCCGCTTCCGCCGATAACCGTGTCAACGCCTCCGCCTATGTAAAGCTGGTCGCCTCCGTTGCCGGCGATCAGCTTGTCGGTGCCGCCGCCCGCAAAAAGCCGGTCGCCGGTTCCGTTGCCGGCTTGCAGCGTGTCGGCGCCCGACGTACTGGCCGTCAAACCTTCGCCGTTGGCATCGTTACCGATCAGCGTCGTGCCTGCATTCGATTGCGCAACCATCGTGTAGGGTTCGGTGGACTTTCCTTCAAGGTCGTAGGTGCCACCTGTGGCCCCATATATGAACCCGCCGCTGCCGCCCATGTTGGAGACGATTGAGGAGAAACCCGCGAACTGGCTGGCCGTCAGCGTAACGTCCGTGGTTTGCAAGACTTGATACCCAGAAGTATCGGTAGTTGTAATGTCCCCGTTTGCAACAAGAGTGTTTTGGCTTGCCATTAAGATACTCCGTGGATAACGGGTGAAAATGGAACTGGCGAAGTGCAGCGACAGGCGGCAAGTTTGTTTTTAGAATTTGTTCGTCCTACGCGTCAAGTTGCCAATCGCGCACCGCGGCGAAATGCGTCCGGGGCAACACCCGTCATCGCGAGGCCGCCCCTGGATTGCCTTGAGGCTTCGCCCCCTAGCACCCGCAGTCATTGAAACGGGAGTCATCTGGGCAACTGGGCTTAGACAATCGCCGGCTCTCGTTGCGGTCCAGCCTTTGCCAGCCCCGCGAAGCATGATTCAAACTTTGGATGGCCTACCAAGCAACTCCCATCCGGCTCGATCCGGAAACCCGCGCTACGCTTGAAGGCTGGGTGCGGGCATCGAAAAGCGAGCAGCGTATGGTCAAACGCGCCCGCATCGTTCTGCTGGCTGCCAATGGCATGGCATCGCGTGCCATCGCGCGGGAGGTGGGTGTCACAACGGGTATCGCCAGTGTGTGGCGGACACGTTTCGCCGCTTCCGGCATCGATGGCCTGAAGGACAAGCCCAGGCCTGGGGCAAAGCCTGTCTATACCCAAGAAACCGGCAAACGCATCCTGGCCGTGCTTGACCAGCCGGTGCCAGAGGGGCGGGCGCGCTGGACCGCCAAACTCGCCGCCGGGGAACTTGGCGACGTTGACGTCAACTATGTACGGCGCTTCTTGCGTAAGCAGAAGATCGATCTCGCCGGGCGGAAATCGTGGTGCGAAAGCAATGACCCCGAGTTTGCGGCCAAAGCCGCGAATGTGGTTGGCCTCTACATGTCGCCGCCCGAAAACGCCATCGTTCTATGCATTGATGAAAAGCCGTCGATCCAAGCGCTTGAGCGCGCGCAGGGCTATCTCAAGCTTCCCAGCGGCCGCGCTCTGACCGGACACAGCCACGACTACGAGCGCCACGGCACCACGACGCTGTTCGCCGCCTACGAAGTGGCCACCGGCAGGGTTATCGGCAGGCATGAAAAGCGGCGGCGGCGCAAGGAGTTCCTTGCGTTCATGGATGAAGTTGTCTCGGCATATCCCGACCGGCGGCTTGAGGTCATTCTCGATAATCTGAATACGCACAAAAGGAACGAGGCGTGGCTCGAAAAGCATCCCCTCGTCACCTTCCACTGCACCCCAACCCGGGCATCCTGGCTCAATCAAGTCGAGTGCTGGTTCTCGCTCTTGCAAGGCCAGTCGCTGTCTGGCGCCTCTTTTACTTCGCTCGATGAACTCAAAGCCCACATCGATGCCTACGTTAAATGGCATAACGCTTCCGCCGAACCGTTCGTGTGGACAAAATCACAGGTCCACCAAACGATTTAAGAGTTTTTGCTTCGCCTTGCCGAAGCAAAAACTTGGTTGGATTGAACGCAATGCGCGACGGTGAGTTCTCTATGGAATTTTCAGGCGGGCGCCTGAGGTAGAAGGCGCGGATAGCAGCGAGGAGCGGTTGGAGCGGGCAGCGGCGCCGGTGTGGACGGAGGGATCGCGATGCCGGCATGGCCGTGTCCGGCCGTAAACCCGGCCGGCATACGCTGCCGGAGCGGCACAGGGCTTACGGCGGGCAAGCCCCAGCCGTCATGCGGCCCGCGCATGCGCCAAGAGCAGCGGTTGCGTTTCGGATGGCGGACGGTCATGGCCCCTCCGGCTGCTTGGGATCGAGGCGGCGGACATGGATGAGGCGGCCTTCGCCGCAAGCTTGGCAAAGACGCACGCAAGGCGTGTCCGTCCCGGGCGGGCTGGCGGCACTTGCGCCGGCGATCCGGGACGGCTGTGCCGCCGCGACCGCGCATTCCGCTATTAGCGGCGCGCTACCGCACGGCGCGCGGCTTGAGCGCACTTGAAGCAGCAGCAGTAGCCGGGCTTGGGCCGCCTGCTCGCGCTGTGAGGGATGCCACAGGCCAAAATAGCGGACCTTATGTAACCCTTTGGGCAGTACGTGCTGCAGGAAGCGGCGCATGAACTCGTGCCCGCTCAGCTGCGTCATCCGCCAGCGGTTGGAGGCGCGGTGCTTGTGGCGGAAGGCGACGCCGTCCGCGTCAAGGCCCACGATCCGGTTGTTGGCGATGGCGGTGCGGAACACGTAGCGGGCGAGATAGCGCAGCACCGCCTCCGCACCTTCGCCCCAAGGCGTGCAATGGACAACCCAGCGCTTCTGCCAGACCGCCTTGGGCAAGGCCAATCCGGGGCAATGCTTGGCGAGCGCGGCACAGAGCTTGCCCCGGACGAGCTTAGCCAAGGCGGCATACGGAACCAGAAAGCCGGGACGGGCCGGATGCCACTGGCCGCCCTGGACGCCACCGCCGGTGACCAGGCAGTGGACGTGGGGATGGTAGACAAGCTGCTGCGTCCAGGTGTGCAGCACCGCAAGCACGCCAACGGCGCCACCCACATAGCGCGGATCGCGGGCCAGCACGACGACGGCCCCGGCCGCGGCTTTCATGAGCAGCGGGTAGAGGGCCTTCTGGTTCGCACGCAGCACCTCGCGCAGTTCCTCCGGCACGGTGACCGTGACGTGGAAGTAGCCGCAGGGCAAAAGCTCCGCCTGCCGCGCGGCAAGCCAGCGCTTGGCCTGGTCCGTATGGCACTTGGGACAGCTGCGGTTCCTGCAGGAGTGGTAGGAATAGAGTTCGGCGCTGCACTGGTTGCAACGCCAGAGGTGTCCGCCGAGCGCTTCCGTACGGCAGTCAATAATATCGGCGATGGCGCGCCGGTGCGAGGGCAGAACCCTCGCGCCATACGCCGCCAGATAGCCGTCCGCAAAGCGGCGGAAGACGTCCGCAACCTCGATCACAGCCGGTGCCCGGCGTCAGAGGCCGGTCATCAGCTTGTCGAGGGTCTTCTTGAGCGTGCCGCGGGCCGGTTCGGTCAGGTGCATGTAGCCGGCCGTCGTCGCGATGTTGGCGTGGCCAAGCAAAATCTGCACAACCCTGATGTCCACGCCGCTCTCCAGAAGCCGCGTGGCGTAGCTGTGCCGCAGCGAATGCGGGCAGGCGTGCCGCTTGAGGCCGGCTTCGCGGACCACGGCATGGAAGACCTCCCACAGCGCCCGGCGGGAGATTGGCCCATCGCCACTCAAGTTGGGGCAGAGCCAGCGCGGGTGGCTATGCGTCTTCCAGAGGCGGCGCAGCTCGATGAGGACGGGCTTGGGCAGCGGCACCAGGCGTTCCTTGTTCCCCTTGCCTATGACGCGGATCGTTCCTTGGACGCCATCGATGGCCGTCACCTCAACCCTGGCGGCTTCGCTAATGCGCAGGCCGCAGGCGTACATCAAAAGCAGGGCGGCCCTGGGGACCGGGTTCCTTACGCGGCCGACGATCGAGCGGGCCTCCGCGTCCGATAGGACATCGGGCAAACGTAGGCGCCTGGGCGGGCGGACCTTTTTTTTAAGAACAGCGGCCACTCGCAATCCAGCGTGCGGGTGAACAGGAAGCGGATGCCGCCGTGGTATGGCTTGAAGGTGCCCTGCGCCACGCCGCGCCCGTCGCGAAGATGCAAGAGATAGCTGCGCACCTCTTCCTCGCTCAGCTTGTCAGGCGAGCGCTTGTAATAGGCGGCTAGCCCGGAAAATTCACGGCTGGGTGGCGGATGTAGCTTAACCCATTGGAATCTCGTAAGATCTGGTTGCTAAAGCCGATCTGTGCGATTTTCGAGGGGAGCCCATCCGCCGTGAACGATCCTATGCTGCCGCTACCTGGCCTGTCACCAGTTTCCGCCAAGCCAGTCGTGGCCCGTTTCGATGGCGGACATCTGTCATCGGACGGGGGGGTTCTGCTGCTGCGGGAGATTGCGGAGCGTTTGGGTTTCGCTGAGCGCTTGGCGGCCTGCATGCACGATCCCCGGGATCGAGACCAGATCGTCCATACCCTTGCAAATACGATCCGGTTCCGGATGCTCATGATTGCCAGCGGCTACGAGGATGGCAACGACGCGACGGCGCTCCGGTCCGATCCTGCTTTCAAGCTGGCGCAAGGTGTGCTGCCGTCCGGCCCGGACTTGGCCTCGCAGTCAACCATCTCGCGCCTGGAAAATCTGCCTGACCCCCGTTCGCTGCTGCGCATGGGGCGGGCGTTCATCGATCTCTACTGCGCCTCCTATGCCCGGGTGCCCAAGCGCATCGTGCTGGATATCGACGACACCTTCGACGCCGTCCATGGCGGCCAGCAGCTGCGTCTGTTCAACGCACATTATGACGAGTACGGCTTCCAGCCCATCGTGGTGTTCGACGGTGACGGACGGTTCGTAGCCGCCGTGCTGCGGCCCGCCAAGCGTCCCAGCGGCGTGGAAATCCGCCGCTTTCTGCGCCGCCTGCTCCGTGCCATCCGGGCCAACTGGCCTGCCACGCAAATCCTGATCCGTGGCGATAGCCACTATTGCTGTCCCGAGGTCATCGATTTCTGCCGGGCGAACGGTCTCGATTTCATCCTCGGACTGGCGCCAACCACGGTTCTGCGCCGCCATACCGCAACGCTGGAAGCGAGCACCAGGGCCCGCTTCGAGGCCGGGGCGAGGTCGGCCAAGGTCCGCCGCTACAAGGAGTTCCATGACAGCGCCTCAAGCTGGAGCCGGGTGGAACGCATCGTTGCGCGCGTCGAAGCCGGGCCTGACGGACCCGATACCCGTTTCATCGTTACCAATCTTCCCGGCGGGCGTCCCAAGATGCTGTATGAGGACATCTACTGCCGGCGCGGCTGCATGGAAAACCACATCAAATCCTGGAAGACGCATCTTGCTGCTGACCGCACGTCCTGCAGCAGGTCTACCGCGAACCAGTTCCGCCTGTTTCTGCATGCCGGTGCGTATTGGCTGATGTGGGCCTTGCGCAACGCCATGCCGAAGCGTTCGGTTTGGCGGGTGGCGCAGTTCGATACCTTGCGGCTCAAGCTCATCAAGATCGCGGCACGCGTGGAAGAGATGAAGACGCAAGTCCGGCTGTATCTGCCATCGGCGTATCCGTTTCAGGCGATCCTGCGAACCGTGCTTGTCCGCCTGCCGCGCCCCGTCACCTGAAGGGCGGGGCGCCGATGCCCCCGGATGAACCCCTCCCCATCAACCGCAAACTCCGGCCTCCCACCCGCCGCTTCTCAAGCGGCGCCCACCGTCACGTCCGCCGTGTGAAAGTTCTCAAATCTGACCGGCTTCATGCACCTGGGGCGGGGCTCCGTGCATAATTGCGGCTAGGCTCCGCACACCGTAAAGGTAAACCTCTTGGGTCGAGGCGGCCAAGCCAGCGGACCTCATGTCCGCGATCATCCTGCCACGCAACTCTGTCGTCATCGGGATCGCTCTCCTTCACGCGGGCCGGAACCCCTTGTCCCTGCCGCCTGAAAAAGATACTTCCTTTGCCCAAACCGCGAAACCGCCGCTACGGCGAAGCCGTTCAGTCCAACGCCGCGTTAAGGGGCGACGTCTCAGCGATTTATGATTCCGGGTACTTAGGAGACTCCGAACAATAACTGCTACGAATTCGTGGCCGGCCTAGGCCTGATGGTGTAGTTCCATTCAGGATGAAAATCATCGCCTGCGATATTCAACATCTCCATCTCGGCATCGCTGACGTGGATGCCCTTTTCGTAGGTTCGTGTATCGAGGGCGCACTCGACCTTCAGCCCAGTCTTTGTCGTGGTGGCGCCGATCAATTCGACGATGGCGAGACGGTCAGTCAGCGGGCGGCCTCTCCAGTTCTGGGTGATATGGCAAAACATGCGGTGCTCGATCTTATTCCACTTGGATGTACCGGGTGGATAGTGGAGGACATGGAGCACAAGCCCCGTCTCATCGGCGAGTTTCTGCAATTCGGCCTTCCAGAGCCGCACACGCGCACCATTTGAACCGCCACAGTCCGCCGTAATCGTTAGTTCGCGCGCATTTGGATACCGTTGGCGCCCCATGCGTCCGAGCCAGGTGCGGATGGCCTCGACGGCAAACTCGGCCGTGTCGCTCGTGATGCCGACGCTGACGAACCCGGTGTTGGCAGCCACGTCGTAGACGCCATAAGGCACAGCCTTGCCCAATTCCTTATCGGCGAAATCGTGTACGTTCACACGCTGGGGATCGCCCTTGGGCCGGTAGTCAGAACCGCCATTTTTGTAGTTGCCAACCAGTTCCTTCTTCTTCGTATCTACCGAAATCACCGGTTGCCGGGCCGTCTGTGCCGCAATGACCTTATTATTGATGTGTTCGAACTGCGCATTCCGGTCCGGATGCCGCGAGCCTTCATTCGTTTTGCGATTGAACTGGCGAGAAAAGCCGAGCTTTTCCAGCTCCTTGTGCACGGTATCGGCGCTAATCGGATGGCCCATCGCCGTCAGCGTGTCAGCCAGCTTGTCCATGCTCTTCGAGACCCAGATCAGCGGCCGCATGGGATCGCCCAGCGTTGCGGGCGCGACAAGCCGCTTCAGTTCCGGAATCAGCTCAGGATCGTTCTCGCTCACCGCCTTGCGTCCACCGCCAGCACGGCGTGTCCGCCCCTTCGCCAGCGGCTCCGCGTCGAGGTGGTCCTCGCCGCGATTGATCGTGGAACGGGCGAGCCCAGTGATTCCCGCGACAATCGCCAGACCGCCCCAGCCAGCGGTTCGTACCTTGGCGGCAGCGAACATGCGCCGCCCCCGTTCGTCGAGCTTGCTGCCAACTGTCTCCCAGCGGTAGCGAATTGCGTCTTCATCGATCATGGGGCCGGCATACATCTGTTCGCCGGCGCGAGGAATCCCAGCAAATTGAGTTAAACGGTCGCGGATCGCGATTCAGTTATTGTTCGGAGTGTCCTTAAACGAGAAAATCGTGAGGTGGGCAAAAGGGCAGGCAATTGTGACTGTGCTGCCCAAAGGGGGCAACCAGCTATTTCGGCCCCGCGCTCAAGCGCCATGTTGAGCCAGTGGGCTTACCTCTGATTCTTGCGCCTGTGCCGCATGCGAGAAGAGCAGGGCCATTGCGGAGGCGGCTGCAAAGAATTTACGGCCGTGGCGCACAAAATTGCATGTCAGGCTAACCATATACCCAAACCAGATTTCGAGCCAAAAGCTACCGCACTTCGGGTGAAGCTGACCAACCCAAAAGAGTACAATTGACAAACGTATTGACTATGTGCAGGTTAAACGCAAAGAGAGCAACAGGTTTTGCTTTATCTACACATCAATTCAATCACACATGATCCTCTGCTACGTAAACATTTTTCCCATTTAAACCGCAACCATCCTTAGCTATTCCACAGGCATTGAGGTCGCGCCACGCATGCTCGATCAACGCTGCGGACACATGTTCTCCAAACAGCAAAACCGGCACCGTTCGAACGGCGATCCGCAGATCGAGAAAGAAGCTCGCATTGCGCACATACCAGACGTCCAGGGCCGCCTTATCCTCGGGGGAAATATCCCGTCCTCCGACCACTTGCGCCCAGCCCGTGAGCCCAGGCCGCACCTGCAAACGAGCCGGGCATTCGCCAGGTTGATCGCGGGGGAGCAACGGCCGGGGGCCGACAAACGACATATCGCCGCGCAGAATGTTCAACAGTTGAGGCAATTCATCGAGTCTGGTGCGGCGCAGAAAATTGCCAAAGCCCGATGTGCGTTCGGCGTCTTGAAGACGGCGGCCATCGGGGCCGTGGATGGCCTGCATCGTGCGAAATTTGTAAAGCTGAAAGGATCTTCCTGCGAGTCCGGGGCGCCGCTGCCGGAAAACGACCGGAAAACCTAAACTTCCCGCAATTCCTATGGCGACGAACAAAAACAGAGGCGCTAGCAGCACAATAAGCCCAAGGGCAGCGGCCGCATCCAGCCCCCGTTTAATTTTCCAGAAATTCCCCTGTAACAAAGCATGAAGCTCCGGCGATGGGATTTCGAAGCTCTGCCGGGCCGGCAAGATGCAAGGGCTCCCTGGCTTTTTGCTCGTTGCTCGTTTCCCAGGCTCCAAGCTGAGGACCTCGGTCAGGAGCTGGAGGGTGAGGCCGCGTGAGCGCTCGATTTGCAGAAGGGCTTTCTGAGCGGCAGGAGCCAATCGCGCGAAGCGATCGGCAACGACGATGCGCTCCACGGCAATCCCGCGAACTTCAAGGACATCGAGGACGCTTTCAATGTCCTCCGCGACCCCCAAAATCGGGTGGCCGGCGACAACCCGTCCCACGTGACGAGGTACGCGCCCCAGAAGCCCAGCGACCCTTATGCGCTCAGGATCGAGTTCCGCGAGCGCGCGGATATACATCTTTGTGAGGCGGCTAACCCCGACAATGAGAACATAGAGTTCTTGTGCATTTTCCGGGGCATGAAGGGTGGCTGCCGGCAATTTGCGCCTTTGCCGCGCGGCATGGAGCGATCCGTGTAAAACGCGCACACCAACGAGGACGGCGATGCCGGCAATGCCTTGTAAGATGGGCAACGATCGCGCGACCCCCTCGAGGCGATTGTAGCCAAATGACATGGCAACCGCGCCGGCGCACACCACGGTCACAGCGCTGCTAACGCGTACATAATCGTGGAGACCGCTGAATCGCCAAATCGACTGGTTGAGGCCGGCAGCAGGTACCAAAATCGTTGCCATCAACACTGTAGCGCCGAGGTAAGGCAACAAGGCTTCAAACCGGCTTTCAGCGAACTCAAAATTCTCCCGCAACACAAATGCGATCAGTGTCGCAAGCATAAGCAGAGTAAGATCCACTGTAAATAACGTTAAATAGCGCATTCGACGACTCCAGTCCTGTCCAGATCAAGAGTACTTCAACCCATTTAGCTTGTTATATTAAGCGAACGGGTGTGCGCAATGTATTGGTACACGATTAAGGTTGCAAAAGTGCTTTTATAGGCAGGTTTGATTCATCGCCGTTGCAATTATTTGTACCAGCTTTCGGGCCAGCGAATATCGGAGCCCCACCTTTCAACCGGTAGCCCAACTTTAGGGGACATTACGCCCCTGGACGAGCGGCGCTTCTGAACAGGGCCGCTCTGTGACACAGGTGCTTCGCTTGCCAGTGCCGCGCAAAAAAACGCAAAGATTGCACTCAAGGCGGTTGTTCTTAGGGGGTAGTCGGCCAGCGAATGGGCAAGAAGCAGGGCTACGATAAGCGTTGCAGCACGCTGAAGAAGCACCTGCTGACCGTTTTCGGTAGATTTTGGCCTGAACCAAACATCGTAGGCGCGGCGAGAGAACCACAGGAAAAACGCCAGGAGAAGGAAAACGCCGGGGATGCCGGTTTCCAAGACAAATTCGGCAAGGTCGTTGTGCGCCCGATTTGCATAGCCGGTGATGACATCCTTGTCTTTTTCAACCGCGCCATAGACCGGCGCGAATGTCCCAAGCCCGGTGCCGAAGGGCAATGATTTGTACGCCGTCTCAAACGTTGTCCGCGCAAGGGGGAAGCGAAGATCATCGAGGGGATCGCTCTCAAAGCGGGACAGGATGCTGCCGAGACCGAATTGCGCGGCAAAAAGGGCCGCCAAGAGAATGGTAAGGATCGATAACCGGCCTCTTGAAAAGGTGCCACCACGGCGGCCATTCCACCCCGGACGTGCGGTGCCTGAGCAACATCGCAACGATGCCAATCAGTGCTGCCATGGCCAGGACAATCCCCGCGCGCGATCGCGCCATGGCTAATCCCGCCGCGACGGACACGAGAAAAACTCCCGCCGCCGTCAGCCATAGGGTTGAGCGCGAGGTCAACGCGCCTTGTTCAAGCGCTTGGGTCGAGGTGTTTGCGAACCAGACCGCTCCTAGCACGAGCGTCACATAGAGATGGGCCGCGAAGTGATTCCGGTTGGCGAAGAAGCCCACTGACTCCGTTGGATTCGTAATCGTGTAAAAGCGGAGCGGGCTATCTGGTCCCTGCGCTACCTGAAGGAAACCAAGCAGCAGGGCAACCGCTCCAAGCGTGAGCAGAAGCCAAGTGAGAGCAAACCGGTGCCGCAGATTAAGTTGAACCCCGGCGAGGAAAATAGCGGCCGGGACGATAAAAGAAGCTGCCGCCGCCCAGGTCGCCTGCGGCGACAGGGATAGAGGGGGCCAGGTTCTATCTACAAAGACAAGGGGCAGTTCAGCCGTCCTGGCCACGAGAGACGCTCCGCCCGGCCAAGCATCGAAGGGAAGCGGGAGAAGCTGAACGCCAAGGACGAAAATTACCGCGCAACAGGAGACAAGGACCAAGCGTGCCTTGCCGGGACTGGATTGCTCGGGCTTCAGCGCCGGCCACAAAGAGACTGCGAGCAGCGGCACCGAAAGGATTTGAACGGCGGTGTCGCCCAAAAATCCCGCGTGGGTTCCCCCGCCGAGAAGGATGGAGAGACCAAGGACGGCACCGCAAAGCCACGCGACCATCGGTTCAGCTTCTATTGAAGGGTTTGGAGGGCAAGGTTCAGTTAGGGGCTAACAGATGTCGGGGGGGCAGGCGTGGTTCCAGCCGTCCCAATTCCTGCTGTCCCTGTTTCAGTGGTGGTCGCCGCAATCGCAACCCCCACTCCTATCCCCGTCGCGACCACAAAAGCCGCCCCCCAATAGTCGGCTGGCGTTTCTGGCGCGCCGGCCGAAACGGGGCGGGGCGCATCAGGCACGACTACGGCCATTTGGCCGCCGACGACCTTGGATTGGTAGCCGTTGTCGTAAACGACATAGGCGAAACCAGAATTAACACGAACACGGTCACCGGGGTTCACTTGCATATTGTTCGTGGCTGGTACAAATCCGCCGCCGTTGTCGACCGATGCAAGTCCCTGGAGCTGCAGAACCGCGGCCTCAGCCTGAGTCGCAAAAAGCGCAGCTACGGATGCGCTTAAGATTGCCTTTCGCAACACCTTCGTTCTCCTAAACAATTGTCAGTTCCTATACTTCGGATAGCATCGACCGATGCGAGTCGCAATGAAAAGTAGATGCTATACATGGTCTGCATGCGCGGATGTGACATAGATGATACGGAGTTAATGATTGCGATAAGACCGACTATAATAAAGCCCTGCTTGTTCAGCTACTTATAGTCTAAGTGAGACCGTAACTATTCTGCCGTTGGCATGCACGCCAGCTGTAATGTAAGTTGTAGTGCTGCATTAGTCGTGAACGGCAATCATATAGGTGCAGCATCCACCGCCATTCGCGTCCAGAGCGACGATGGTGCGGCCAGCGGAATATTGATGCTGCACTGGCGATGGCGGGCGTCTATGTAAACCGGCGCGCATTTTGCCGGGCCCCTATCACACGCAGTCCGGCAAATCCGCGCGGCCGTGGCTCTGATACGAAGGCGGGATATTGTTCGTCGAAGCAGCGTCACTGCTGCGCTTAAGAATGTCCTTTGCCGCATCTCGATCCCCTGAACACAAGTGGATTCTTGTTACTCCGGCTTTCATTGCGGCAAGCCATGGTCAATAGGTTGTCAACGTTATACACAGTCTTTGCGCGCCGTGTGACGTAACAGGCGCAGACGGTGGCCATCAGCTAAGACAAATTATAATAACATTCTTTACATTCTATCGAGTATCGACTACGCCACGAAGAAACCAGCCGATACTCGCATGCACGCACTTTGTAATATAGGTTGCATGTTGTGGTAATTTGCAAAAACGGTGGACTATGTATGTACGATGTTAGCGGTCCTATACTTCCGACTATAGCCGATGTGGCGGCGGATGTTGACGCAGCCCTTGCGATGGCAAGCGCCTATGTAGAGCAAGGTGTCAGGCATCTTGTTTGCACACCTAATCGCAGCATGGGTCCTCAGATTCATGCGGCCGTGGCTCCGATGCAGAAGCGGCTCAACGATGCCGGTGTTCCTCTCCGGCTTTTTTCAGAGGCGGACAACCAGACGGTTCCCGATTTTGCCGCCCGCCTGAAAGCTGGCCATTTGTTGACGCTGGCCGGGCTCGCCTTTCGTGCCCGGCGAAATACCGGATCTGGAACGTGACAGAACGACGAGAGGATCAAGACGCAATGATGGCTTTGCCCCGGCTTCTGCTGCCGGCGGTGGCAGTGGTTTTGCTCGCCGCATGCGGAACCTCCCCGGTCGGTGAATTTGGCGGTGAGAAAGCGGAGATGACTGCGCTCACTGGCGGAACGGCCCCCAAAGATGCGGTTCAAAAAGACGCTGCGCCGCCCGGCCAGAACACCGCTATTCAAAAGGCCGCTTTGTCTTTGTCATCTGTCTCCGACCCGAGCAGCAAGGCCTACAAAATTGGACCGCGGGATGTGCTCGAAGTGAGCGTTTTCAAGGTGCCCGAGCTTTCTAAGGTTGTCCAAGTGTCAGAAGCGGGCACGATCAATTATCCCCTGGCCGGCGAAGTGCAAGCTGGCGGGAGAACGGCGCGCGAAATCGAGCAGGATCTCACCAAGCTGCTTGGCAAAAAATACCTACAAAATCCAGAGATTAGCGTGTTCGTTAGGGAATACAATAGTCAGCGGATTACCGTTGAGGGAGCAGTCAAAAAGCCCGGGGTCTACCCGATCGTGGGGGGAATGTCCCTGCTTCAGGCCACTGCGACGGCGGGGGGCTTTGAAGACACCGCGGAACAGACTGTTATTCTTATTCGCCAATCGGGTGGAAAACGCTCTATTGGCAAATTCGACGTTGGACAAATCCGTGACGGGATGGCCGAGGATCCGCAGCTGGAGGCCGGCGACGTAATAATTACGCCGACTTCCGATATAAAGCTAGGCTTTAATACTGTTCTTAGGGTTCTCCCGCTCGCGACACTTGCTCCGCTGATGTGATGAAGAAGGCGCTGAACACGAAGTTATCTTGGCTAGATAGCAGAACGGGCTGCTGGCATGCATAATGATCGAAAAGATGCGGCTCCGGGCGCGGACGCTGCCCAGGCCCTGGTTCCGGCCGCAAATGCTGCCGTGGGGCCGGTCAGCCGGGATCCGTATTTGCAGGCAGGACTTGGCGCGCCGGAAGACCAGGAACAACTCGCTGTGCTTGCCCGGCAATATTTGCACGGCATCATCAAGCACAAATGGCTTATTGCAAGCATCTCCCTTGCGTTTCTGGTGCTCGGCGGTGTTCGCGTATTTTTGAAGACGCCCCTCTACTCGGCAACAGCGAGAATCCAGATCGACCGCGAAGCGGGAAAGGTCGTCGAAGGAGGTTCCATCTCGCCAAGTGAGCAAGGCGGAAGCGATTTTTTGCGAACCCAATACGAATTGCTCAAGAGCCGTACCATGGCCGAGCGAGTTGTCTCTATGCTTCGGATTCACGAAGACGGCGATTTTTTCAAACCACGGGATGTATCACCGCTCGGCCTCTTGAGGGGCGCTCTAACACGTCCGGCGAAAAGCGCCCAAACCTCTCCGTCGGCGCTTCAGGAATGGGCCACCGGCATTGTGTTGTCGAATGTAACGATCTTACCCGTACCCGGATCGCGGCTCGTCGATCTGACCTATATGGACGTAAGCCCATCCCGCGCTCAACGAATTGCCAACGCCTATGCCGATGCTTATGTTGCATCGGCCCTCGATAAAAGATTTGAAGCCAATGCCTACGCGAAGACTTTCCTTGACGACCAAATCAAGCAGCTAAAACTTCGTCTCGAAGAGTCCGAGAAGGCGCTCCTCGAGTTTGCGCAGCGCGAAAAAATGGTCGAGGTCACCGACAAATCTTCTATTGCTGAAAACAATCTTGCCGCTGCAAACGCCGCCGTTGGACAACTAATCTCCGAGCGGGTCAAGAATGAGCAGCTTTGGCGCCAGGTCGCGAGCGCTAAAGCGATCAATTTACCCCAACTTCTGTCGAACAGCGTGATTGAAGTGTTGCGGGGGCAGCGCAAAGCGCTTGAGACCGAATATCAGGAAAAGCTTGAGAACTTCAAGCCAAGCTATCCGGCAATGGTCCAGATCTCAAGCAAGCTAAAGGAGATCGATAGGCAGCTGGCAGAGGAAGTGAAGACCATACGCAACTCGCTCAAGGCAGGTTACGAGTTGTCGCTTTCGCAGGAAAATGAAATGAAGGCACGAATAGAATCCCTGCGGGAGGAGGTTCTTAGCCTCCAAAAGAAAGGGATCCAATACAACATCCTAAAACGGGAAGTCGAAACCAATCGCGGTTTGTATAATAGTCTGCTCCAGCGTTTTAAAGAGGTCGATGTTGCCGGGGGCTCAGCGACCAATAACATTTTCATCGTCGATCGGGCTGTGCAACCACACGATCCAACGGAGCCGAACATTCCGCGCTCCCTCATCCTTTCTTTGGCTCTCGGTCTTGGCTCCGGGGTTGGGTGCGCCTTTCTCCTCGAACTGCTCGATGACCGCGTGCGCGCCCCCGAGGAGGTTGAGCAGATGTCAGGCCTGGCCACACTTGGAATTATACCACGCGTCGAGTCCGTAGAAGAGTCCATCGCGGCGCTCAGAGACCCCCGTTCTGCGATATCGGAAGCTTACCGCTCCTTCGCTACGGCTCTGCAGTTTTCTACTGAAGCAGGGTTGCCTCGATCGATTGCGGTGATAAGTGCGGGGCCGGGAGAGGGAAAATCCACCACCGCCCTGGCTGTTTCACGCCATTTCGCCCAGATGGGTCTGAGGGTGCTGCTTGTCGATGCCGATCTTCGCAAGCCCTCACTGCATTCGAAGCAGGGTTTGGCAAACTCCGTTGGCCTTAGCAACTTTCTTACGGGCGCATCGCTGCCGCCGGAAGTGATCCAGAAAACGGACCATCCTAACCTGGCGTTCATGGCTTCTGGCCCTTTACCCCCCAATGCAGCCGATCTGCTCAGTGGAACCCGCATCTATTCCCTGATATCGCTTGGTTCCGAGGTGTTCGATCTTATCGTGTTTGACGGGCCTCCCATGCTCGGGCTTGCCGATGCTCAACTGATTGCAAGCGCGGCAGCAGCCACCGTTTTTGTCGTCGGCGCTGGAGACCAGCGAAAGGGCTTAATCCGCTCGGCGTTCCGCCGCCTTCAGCTTGCACGTGTCACATTGCTGGGCACGGTGCTTACCAAGTTCCACCCCAAAGCAGTCGGTTACGCTTATGCCTATAGCAACCATTACGGCTACGGCTATGGCTACGAAGAAGGGGCGTACTCCTACTCCAAACCCGCGGTTGGAGCCGGCGCCAGGCAGGATCAGCAAAAGCTTTCACGGCCGGGCATGAGCTGAGCATGATGAGCACCGGCGCAATCGTTGCGGCCCTCGCCATGCTTGAGCACCCGTCCGCGGCGAGGCTTGCGCAGTCTGCCTCCTTGCCGAAGGGGGTGACATTCTTGTTGGAGGTCGCCGCGGGGGAGGCGCACGCCTTTCACGAAGCAAGCCAGATCACAGGGCGTTCGGAACAGGTTCTGCAAATGGCAGCCGCCTTTTTTATCGAGCAGATCCTCCTGCGGCCCGGAGCGGATAGCTACCGGATTCTCGGGGGTGACCGTCAGTCTTCAGCGGGCGAGTTGCGCCGCAATATGGCTCTCATCATGAGGTGGCTGCATCCCGATGTTGTGTCAAACGGATTGTGCAACAACCGCTTCGACAAGAGCCTTTACGCCGTCCGGGTCGCTCAGGCCTGGGAATCGGTCAAAACGGATATGCGCCGCGCCGCCTATGACGCAACCCTGCCATCCAGGCAGAAGAAGCTCACCCGTAGTTCTGGGAACTCCAAATCCGCAGCTGCAAACAATGGAACATATTTCCCAAGCGCGGTTCCCAGCGGGAATGTTCGCCGCCCAATGAAACTCCGTATCGAACGGGCCGGCCGCCAAGGTATTTGGAGCCAGTTCCTGAGGCTCTTAGGAGGACAGAGATGGTGAGACGGCACAGGCACCGGCGCCGTTGGAGCGCGGGTTTTCTCATGCATCGTGCCGCAAGCCGCGTGGAGGTTCTGATCGCCCATCCCTTCCGGACTGGAGGTATCGGCGTCCTCAGCCTGGCACTGCTTTGGATCATCTTGACCAAAAGCCTGCCCTACGCGCTGGCGGCAATCGAACCCGATGTTGCCTTGGCCTTGAATCCCAATAATCCGGCCGCGCTTATCGCGAAGGCCGAGTCGCTCAAGCAAAGCCTTATGGGGCTGGCGAACGCCACGACTGAAAAGGCGAATGCAGGCGAGGATAAAGACTCCGGACAGGACACCCTCGCCCGTCTTCCCCAAGCGAAGACCGGCGACGGCGCGCTTGACCCCTCCGGCGAGCGTGAAAAGTTACGCCGGGCCATCCGTGAACTCGCTTTGCGTGCAGCAGCCAACGACCCGCTGAATGCGCCGGCATTTCGATTACTGGCGGAGGTGTCGGAGGGGGCCGACGCGACGCGCATGCTCATGCGGCAGTCCCTTGAGCGCTCGCGGCACGAATCGATTGCCGCCTTCTGGCTGCTCAATGACAGTGTCTACAGGCGGGATTTTACAGCGGCGTTCAAATATGCCGATATTTTGCTGCGAACGCAGCCGCAGCTTGGGACCTATGTTTTTGCCTATCTATCGCTCATTGCCGAGGACCCTGAAGGCCGTGGCCCGCTCATTAGCGAGCTAGTGAGCGTTCCACCCTGGCGCAAACAGTTTTTCGCGGCGCTTCCTCCTAGTGCAAAAAACATGGATACGCCTCTCGTGCTCATGACGGCGTTAGAGGAGCTGGGAAAGCCGGTCTCCCAAGCGGAAATAGATCCGTATCTTAGGTTCCTGATTGGCAAGGATCGAGCCGATCTGGCTTATAATGCGTGGCTTCGATTCCTCCCGAGGCCCCAATTGGCGAATGTGGGCCTCCTCACGAATGCGAATTTTGAAAGTGCGCCCAGCGGACTTCCGTTCGATTGGCAGATCGGAAGCGGCGTAAACGCGATCGCGGAGATCGTTCCGCTGCCGGGGAATAGCACCAAGCATGCTTTGCACGTCAGCTTGGGCGACGGCCGCGTCCAATTCCCAGAAGTCAGCCAGGTTATCTTGCTGGGGTCGGGGCGCTATCGCCTCGAAGGCGAGCTTAAGGGTGAAATCTCGGGAAAGCGAGGGTTGCGCTGGCAGATACGCTGCGCCTCTGGGGCACGGCGTGTTCTTGGGGAGACTGAAATGCTTCTAGGGCAATCCCAGCAGTGGCGTATTTTCTCGCTCGAAGCGGAGGTGTCACAATTTGAGGAGTGCCGCGGGCAAACGCTCCGGCTGTTCCACGATTCGCGCTCAGCTTCGGAGGAGCTTCTCCATGGGGACGTATGGTTTAGCGATCTCCATCTTGAGCGCATTTCTACTACCGCGCATGGGTCGTCAGATG
>CAWFNZ010000001.1:0-1224228 GCA_963817365.1 uncultured Alphaproteobacteria bacterium | reverse complement strand
GCTCCCCCTCATCCTGTCCTTCTCCCCGAGGGGAGAAGGAACCCCGGAACTACCCGCAGCGATTGTTCAACCGTCCTCTCTCCCCTCGGGGAGAGAGACAGAGTGAGGGGGGACTTGCGAAGCGCTCAACCGGATTGGATATCGCTCATTGCCCTTGGATTATCGGGGCGGCACCTCTCGCTATGACAGGAAAAAGAGTAGTATGGTGCGCTTTCGAGGCCGCGCGATGGGAGGAAGCCATGCGTCTACTGGTTGTGGGAGCCGGTTCGACCGGCGGATATTTTGGCGGCCGCTTGGCACAGGCCGGCCGGGATGTGACATTCCTGGTGCGCCCCAACCGCGCGGCGGACTTGCAAGCCAACGGGCTCCAGATCCTCAGTCCGCATGGCAACTTTACACTCGCGCCAAAGCTCGTTACCGCTAGCGATCTCGCAGCCGCTGGCGGCATCGATTTGCAGTTCGACGCCATCCTGCTCACCGTGAAATCCTATGCGCTCGAAGCGGCGCTTGGCGATCTGGCCCCCGCGGTTGGGCCGGACACGATGATTTTGCCCACGCTCAACGGCATGAGGCATGTGGACATCGTAACCGCGCGGTTTGGCAAGCAGGCGCTTGCCGGGTGCGTCTGCCGGATCGCCGCCAAGCTCGACGAGGAGGGCCGGATCGTCGAGCTTGGAAACTTCCACGAGCTTGAGTATGGCGAGTTGGACGGCGCCTGGTCCGAGCGCATCGTGCAGCTGGATGTCTTCATGCAGAACGCCGGCTTTAGCGCGCGCCTGTCGATGGCAATCGAGCAAGACATGTGGGAAAAGTGGGTGATGCTCGCATCGCTGGCCGGCATCACCTGCCTGATGCGCGGCAGCGTGGGCGAGATCGTGGCGGCGCCCGGCGGCAGCGATTTCGTTAATCTTTTTCTGGACGAGGTTGCTGCAGTCGCAACGGCGGCAGGCCATGCGCCAAGCGAATCCTACCTCGCGGAAATAAGGGCGCTGCTGACTACGCAAGGTTCGGCGCTGACGGCGTCCATGTACCGCGATTTGCAAACGGGTGGCCCAATCGAGGCCGATCAGATCGTCGGCGACCTGCTCACCCGCGCGCGGCGCGCGAACGTATCCGCCCCGCTCCTCGCCGTCGCCAACACCCATTTGGCGGTCTATCAGAACCGGCGGACCACACTGTGATTACCCCAATGTTTCCGCGTGGCTATGGAAAACATGCACCAACCCGCACCGCCTGCGGCTTACCCCTCATCCTGTCCTTCTCCCGCAAGGGGAGAAGGGACCCTCGAATTATCCTTTGCGCTGGGGGCGGGGCTCCGCCCCCTCTCCCCTCGCGGGAGAGGGGCAGGGGTGAGGGGGCTTACTGAACGCAAGCGGAAGCATTAGGGTGATCAAGTACCGGGATGACGGTTGCGAGTTATTCGGCCGGATTCGCTTTTACCCCGCGATAAGCGAGGCGGCTTCGCCGGCGGCGACGGAGGGTGGCATGGCGCCTGCACGCACCTTGCTTTCCAGCTCCGCGATTTTCGCAACCACCGCTTCGTTCGAAAGAAACTTCTGCCGCATGTACTCCTCGATCATGGCGTGCATCCAGCTCACATCCTGATCGCGGCGCTTGGCCTCGAATTCGCCGCTCGCTTCAAGCGCGGTGCGGTGGCGCGTTACGTTGGTCCATAGCTCATCGAGCCCGCGGCCCTCGCGCGACGAGATCGTGATAACCGGCGGCTTCCAGCTGGCGCTTGCCGGCGTCAGTATATGCAGCGCGGCCTTGTAATCGCCTGCCGCCACGCGGGCCGGGCCTTCGTTGCTACCGTCGGCCTTGGTGATGGCGATCATGTCGGCCAGCTCCATGACGCCCTTTTTGATGCCCTGAAGCTCGTCGCCACCGCCCGCCAGCATGAGCACGAGGAAGAAATCCACCATCCCCGCAACCGTGACCTCCGATTGCCCGACGCCAACGGTTTCGACCAGCACCACGTCGAAGCCGGCCGCCTCGCACAACAGGATGGTCTCGCGCGTGGTGCGCGCCACGCCGCCCAGCGTGCCGGATGAGGGCGAGGGGCGGATGAAGGCGTTGGGATCTGCGGCGAGCTGCGCCATGCGGGTCTTGTCGCCGAGGATCGCCCCGCCGGAGCGGCTTGAGGAAGGGTCGACCGCGAGCACGGCCACGCGATGGCCTTGGCCCGTGAGGTAGCTGCCCAAGCTGTCGATCAGCGTCGATTTGCCCACGCCCGGAACGCCGGTAATGCCCACGCGCTGCGAGCGTCCGGCGGCGCTGTTGAGCAGTGTCAAGAGCTGCCGCGCTTGCGGCCGGTGCTCCGGTTTGCGGCTCTCGATCAGCGTGATCGCGCGCGCGAGCGCAACGCGCGTGCCGGCGCGCACCTGCACCGCTAGCGCCGCGATGTCCCGCCTATTTGTGAGCGTAGAATTAGCGATTCCCATGCGTCAGACTTAAAAGAGGCCGGAGCGGCGCACAAGGCAGAAGAAGCGCTTAGGGCGGGCAATGTGAGCGAGCCCCCTTCCTTATTGTTTAGGGCAAAGCGCACCTTTAGGCACGATTTGTGCTGTCGCGGCGCGAGTTGCCAAGCCGTTGCGCTCAGCAACACTATTTGACGACTAGTGTCCGGGCTCAGTAACCACAGCAATCCAAGCGGTTGGATAGCCAATGCGACATGAGTACGTACCTACTTTATCAGTAAGGCGAGTGGACGACGCTGGGTCCGTCACCAATTGGGGAAAACCTGCGGATTCGCTGCAGATTGGCTTGCCCAGGATTGTTAACGGGCTTAGGATCATGACTAAGCATCTCTAATGGGGATGTGTACTTTTTGTGTAGTTCCGGTTTTCTGAGTGTGTTCTGCGTGAGCTGACCTATACCGTCAGCATAAGGTGGTCTAATAGTAAGGTTTGCGTGGCCTTACATAACAAATAAGTACGCAAATGTTCGCGCGTCCCTCGGGCCGCTCTCTGCGTTGGCTAGGTATAGTTGCCAACGATGCTTGCACTACCAGTGCATCGCATAGAGAGCCGTGCCAGGTTGCGCTCACCGCACGCTCTCCTTCCACTTCAAGTAGCGCAAGGAGGCGTCAGTGCAAATCCACGATATTATTGCATTATTCAGCTCTCTTGCCGGTGGGGCTGCCGCATGTATCTACATCGCGCGCACCTTGAGGCCACGAGGCAAACGAAAAGGCCGTGAACGCAATTAGCATCCACGGCCCCCACAGCGCTGCCCTTTCTGTCGCCAAACTCAAGGGCAGTACCTACGGTTCATAGTAGGCCATTCGCCTATAAAGTCACACAAAAACAAGTCGTGGCGGGACTTGATCCCTCCTCGACCCTCAGTTTCTTGAACATTTCAAACCTTCGGCTTCTAACCGTTATTCCCTTAGCCAGCGTTACTGGTGATGCCGAAAGTACAGGTTGATGCTGCCTCGTCCGGCGGGCGATGGTTGGTGTACTGCCCGACTTTCCTACCAAGGGTGCGCTATGCCAACTCGCGACGAGTCATTGCCGCAACTGTCGCCTGCCGCTGACATGAGGCGCAGGCTCAAGGCCATCTTCATCGGCTCGGCCGGCAATCTCGTCGAGTGGTACGACTTCTACGCCTACGCCGCGTTCGCGCTGTATTTCGCCGGCGCCTTTTTCCCGTCCTCGGACCCGGTGGTGCAGCAGCTCAACGCGGCAATCCTCTTCGCCGCGGGCTTTATCGTAAGGCCGCTCGGCGGCTTGCTCTTCGGGCGGCTCGCCGATCTTTACGGCCGCAAGAACGCGCTCACGGCATCGGTGCTGCTGATGTGCTTCGGCTCGCTGATTATCGCCGTCACGCCCACTTACGCATCCATCGGGATCGCGGCGCCCGTTGTGCTCGGCCTCGCGAGAATCTTGCAGGGCCTCAGCCTCGGCGGTGAATACGGCACGAGCGCCACCTATCTTGTCGAGGTGTCGGACGCGAAAAATCGCGGCTTCTATTCGAGCTTCCAATACGTCACGCTCATCGGCGGCCAGCTCTGCGCGATTTTCATTCTTATGGTCCTGCAGAACGTTTTCCTGACGGCGGATGAGATACGCGCCTGGGGCTGGCGCATTCCGTTTTTTATCGGCGCGCTGCTCGCCATTATCACCGCCGTCATGCGGCGCGGTCTGCACGAAACGGACGCCTATCTCGAAGCAAAAAAGACCGCCCGCGAAAGCACCCTGCGCTCGCTTCTCAAGTACCCGCGCGAGCTTGCGATTGTGGTGGGGCTTACCGCGGGCGGAACGGCGGCGTTCTATACCTACACGACCTACATGCAGAAATTCCTGCGCCTATCGGTTGGCCTTAGCGACAATCAGACGACCATGGTGGCGGCGGCGAGCCTGATCTTCGCGCTGTTTCTGCAGCCGCTCTATGGAGCGATCTCGGACCGGATCGGCCGCAAGTGGCTTTTGATCTTCTTCGGCGTGTGCGGCACGCTGTTCACGATTCCGCTACTGTCCGCGCTGATCCAGACCAAAACACCTTTCGGGGCCTTCCTGCTGATCGCCGCCGCCTGGCTGATCGTGAGCGGTTATACCTCGATCAATGCCGTGGTGAAGGCCGAGCTATTCCCGACAAATGTGCGCGCTACGGGCGTCGGCCTGCCCTATGCGCTTACGGTTTCGATTTTCGGTGGCACCGCGGACCCCATCGCCCTCTGGTTCAAGTCGATAGGGCACGAGAATTGGTTCTCGTATTACCTGACCGGCATCATCGCGCTTTCGCTCACCGTCTACGTGACCATGCGCGATACGAAAAAGCATTCCGCGATCCAACGGCATGAATAGGAACACCCCGGCTGGGGCTCATACCGAATCTGATTGATTTCTTCACGAAGTCCCCCCTCATCCTGTCCTTCTCCCCGAGGGGAGAAGGAACCCTCGAATTACCGCAGCGCCAGTTACAGGGTCCTCTCTCCCCTTGGGGAGAGAGACAGAGTGAGCATCTGTGATGGAAGTCAAGCGTGAAGAGGCTCGGCAGTGGGCTTTTCGGGCGACCAGAGGCGATCCTCTTTGATGAGGTCGTTTGCCAGGACGATCAGCTTTCTCATGACGGCGGTCAGGGCGAGTTTTTTGACCTTTCCAGCGGCAAGGAGGCGCTCATAGAAGCGCTTGAGATGCGGGTTGAAGCGCGCCGCCGAAAGGGCCGCCATATAGACGCCGTTGCGCACGGCTTGGCGGCCGCCCCGGATGCGGCGCGGGCCGTTGCGCTTACCGCTGTCGCAGGCGAGGGGGGCGAGCCCCGCGAGCAGGCCGGCCTGCTTGGCGTTGAGACTGCCAAGCTCGGGCATGTTGGCGATCAGTCCACAAGCGGTCACGGCTCCCACGCCAGGAATGGAGACGAGGATGGCGAACCGGCGCGCGAGCCCAGGATCGGCTTCGATGGTTTGAACGGCCAGCGCTTCGAGCGCGCCTGCCGCGGCTTTGGCGCTCTTGATCTGACGTTCGATCTGGTGCTTGACGCCCGCGACGGCGGCGGTCGCGAGCTGGTTTTCAAGCGCTGTCCCCGCCGCTATGGCCGCCTCGCGGTTTCGCACGATTTCAGACAGATTTTCAATGGTTTCGGGCAGCGGCGGTGTTGCCGCGAGCCGGGCCATCAGGCCGAACGCGGCGAGCATCCGTGCATCGACGGAATCGGTTTTTGCCAGCGCGCCAAGCGACTCGGCAAACAGCCTGGCGCGCAGCGGGTTGACGACGGCGATCGAAAGCCCGGCATCGTGCAGGAACCGGTGGACGCCGCGATGATATTTGCCCGTCGCCTCCATGACCACGATCCGCACCACGAGCGGTTTCAGGGCGGACAGGAGCTGCTTGTGACCTTTCTTGGTGTTGGAAAAACGCAAAACGGTGCCGGCCGGGAGGATGTGGATGTCGAGCCACTCTTTACAAACGTCGATTCCTACGCCTACCTCATGAGACGCGCTGTGTTCGGACATGACCTTGCCTTGCATCCGGGACTTGCTCCCAATCATCTGTTCAGGACGAGCGCGAAGGACCGGCGGACCAAGCTCACTCACGGTTGGTGCCAAGGGGGATACGGTCCCGCCGATCCGTCCCTCCGGACCCCGGCCGGGGTCCGGAGGGACGCTCAAATCCTTGCCCGATTCGAGCAAGATCATCATGCAAGGGGGTCTTTGCCGAAGCTGTGAAACGATTAACCGGATCCGATGTCACCCACGCCATCCTTTACGCAGCCGCGGCGGCTTTTCCCCGGACCGCGGGTTTTTTCTCCGAACTGGAATAGGCGCAAAGCCATTCGACTGCGCCGGGCGTCTCGTCCCAGCCCTTCTTGAAACGCGCCGCGTAGAGAACCGCCTCGTTCTGGTCGCCCCAGGTGTAGTGGTCCGGAAGGGTCCTCGGTAGCTTCTTCCGCCCGCTAAGATACGGCCGGACATATTTGTTCTTTGGGAGCGCGGAGGAAAGCGCCCTGCGCGATTTGGGGCTGTCGCGGTGCAGCCGGAAGGCAAGGAGGGCGCGGCAAAAGGCGAAATCGGCCCTGGGATCGTTCCCATAGTCTTTCAGGAGCGCGGCCAGTTCGCCATGCAGCCGCTCTTCGAGCAGAAAGGCGGCCAGGACCGAGCGCGCGCGTTGATTGTCGTTTGGGTTAAGCCCCAGCATGTCGCGGAGATGACTGAGGCTTGCGGCCCGCTCCCCACGCTCCCAAAGACACTTGGCCAGGGCAAGCTTCGCACGCATGAAAGGCCGGGTTCCGGGCCGCTCCCAGAACTCGCCGGCGAAGGTCTCGAACTTTTCGCCGATCGCTTTGCGGCCCGCTTCCAGGGCGGTCTCATAAAGCTCAAGCTGGAGATCGGAACCTTTCGCCACATGCTCTCCGAGAATGGTGTAGGCATCCGCGCAGAGGGGGCTGAGGGCCAGCGCTTTCTTGGCCAGCGCAATCCGCTTGTCCTTGGTGGCGGCTTCGCGGGCGTCGTGGCAGAGTTCCTGAGCCTGTTGCAAAGGCTTGAGCTTCCGCGTGACCGCGCCCAGACCGATAACATTCTCCAGGCTGCCGAAACCGCCAAATTCGATAAGCTGGTTCGCCGGCTCTTCCAAACTGGCTGCCCTCGCCCGTTTACTTGAAGCCATTTATTTCCCCCTCGCAAAACCTGCCCAAGGCCACGCTAGCGAAATTGGCGATTCGCGCAAACCTTCCGTTCCTTGCTCACAGGCTCAAAGCGGCACCCCCGGCCCTATAGCCACCTCCGCGCGCTGTTCCTTCGAAAACCTTTCCAGATTCCGGTCACTTTTTACTGGGGCTTTAACCAGCCTCTGAAAATTGCGCTGGGGCATTTTAGATACCCGGCACGATACGGCTTCCGGCGCTGTTCGAACCGGAAATCTGGCCGGAGGATTGAACATGAACAGCCCAGACCTCGCAGCACCGGAACTGACAAAAACAGCTGAGTTTGCAGAAGGACTTGCCGCGCGGCTGCATGGAAGCCTGCTTGACGGGAGCGCCCCGTCTTACGAAGAGGCGCGAAAGGTCTGGAACGGGATGATCGACTGCAAACCGCGCTTCATCGTGCGCTGCGCGAGTGCCGCCGATGCCGCGGCCGCCATCAACTTTGCGCGGGACAATGGGCTTGCCGTCGCGGTTCGGGGCGGTGGCCACAACATCGCAGGCAACGCGGTCTGCGAAGACGGCCTCGTCATCGATTTTTCTCAAATGAGGGCAGTGCAGGTGGACGCGGCGAATAAGCGCGCCCGGATTGAGCCGGGAGCAACGCTTGCGGATGTAGACAGGGAGACGCAGAAATTCGGGCTGGCCATACCGGTTGGAATAAACTCAACCACAGGCATCGCAGGTCTGACCCTTGGCGGCGGATTTGGCTGGCTCAGCCGCAAGTTCGGCCTGACAATTGACAGCCTCCTGTCGGCGGACGTGGTGATAGCCAGCGGCGAGCAATTGCACGCAAGCCCGGCCGAGAATCCGGATCTGTTCTGGGCGCTTCGCGGCGGCGGCGGAAATTTCGGCGTGGTCACTTCATTCGAGTTTGCGCTTCATGAGGCTGGCCCAGAGATGCTGTCCGGACTTGTGGTTCACCCATTCGATGCCGCGGAGGAGGTCCTCAAGGGGTACAGAGAGGCCCTTAAAACAGCGCCTGACGAGCTGAGCTGCTGGGCCGTGATGCGGAAGGCGCCGCCGCTGCCGTTCCTGCCGCCGGAATGGCACGGCAAGGAAGTGCTGATTCTTGCTATCTGCTATTGCGGCGATATGGCTGCGGGGGAAAAGGCGGCGGCCGGGCTGCGCTCCATTGGAAAGCCGATTGCCGATGTGGTTGGACCGCACCCCTTTGTGAACTGGGAGCAGGCCTTCGACCCGCTGCTCGCTCCAGGAGCGCGCAACTACTGGAAGAGCCACGATTTCGCGGACCTTTCAGATGCCGCAATCGAAATCCTTATCGATGCGGCCAGCCGGCTGCCCAGCCCGGAATGCGAGATCTTCATTGGGCATTTGGGCGGAGCCGTGGGCCGTATCGCGCCGGACGCCACCGCCTTCCCGCAAAGAAGCTCGCATTACGTCGTGAACGTGCATGGGCGCTGGCGCGAGCCAGGGCAAGACCAGCAGTGCATCTCGTGGGCGCGCGGCCTCTTCGAAGCGGCGAAACCGCATGCGATTGGAACCGCTTATATCAACTTCATGCCGGGCGACGAGACGGATCGTGTTGAAGCTGCATATGGCATCAACTACAGGCGGCTCGCGGAGATCAAGCGGCGCTACGATCCGGGAAATTTTTTCCGGATGAACCAGAATGTGAAGGCCGGCAGCCTGATATTCAGAGAGGGGCGGTGGCCGATTTGAGCCATTTCAGAACGCTACCCTTGAGCTGCGGGGAAAGCTCCTCGCGGACCCGCGCGTGATAGGCGTTGAGCCAACCGAGTTCTTCGGCGGTAAGCAACTCCGGCACGACGAGGCGGCGGTCGAACGGCGCGAGCGTCAGGGTTTCGAAGCCCATCATAGGCGTCTCGCCGCCTGCGATGGCCTGCGGCTCCGTCACGGCACAGAGGTTTTCGAGCCGGATGCCGTAATGGCCTTCGCGGTAATAGCCGGGCTCGTTCGAGACGATCATGCCGGGCTCAAGCGCCACGATGCCGTTGCGCGAAATGGATTGCGGGCCTTCGTGCACGGACAGGAAGCTGCCGATGCCGTGCCCGGTGCCATGGCCGTAATCGAGGCCGGCGGCCCAGAGCGCGCGCCTCGCAAAGCCGTCGATGTCCACCCCGCGCGTGGCGGCGGGGAAGCGCGCCGCCGCGATGCCGATATGGCCCTTGAGCACGAGCGTGTAGTGCCGGCGCATCTTCTCCTTTGGCTCGCCGATGGCGACGGTGCGCGTTACGTCGGTGGTTCCGTCCCGGTACTGTGCGCCGGAATCGATGAGGTACAGCGTGCCCGGCTTGAGCTTCTTGTTGGTTTCCGGCGTAACGCGGTAGTGCACGATGGCGCCGTTCGAGCCCGCGCCCGAGATCGTGTCGAAGCTCAAGTCCTGCAATTCGCCCGTTTCCCGCCGGAATGCCTCCAGCTTGTCCGAAGCGGTCAGCTCATCGAGCGCGCCAGACGGCGCTTCGGCATCGAGCCAAGCCAAAAACCGGCACAGCGCCGCACCGTCGCGCACATGCGCGTTGCGCGCGCCCTGCAGCTCGGCGCCGTTTTTCCGCGCCTTGAACAGCACGCACGGGTCGCTTGCCTCGACCGGCTTCGCCTTGCAAGCCCGCAGCGCCTCCACGATTGTGAGCGTTGTCCGCGCATTGTCGATCATCACCTTCGCGCCGGGCTGGATCAGGCTTGGCAGAACCTTCGCAAGGGAGGCCAAATCGGCAACATCCGCCAGTTGCCCGATGGCGTCTTTGTTTTCCGGCGTGATATGGCCCAGCGAGGCGAAAAGCACAGGTTTGCCCGCGGCCGGCACATAGGCCCGGACCAACGGCACGGGCGTGTGAACCACGTCGTGGCCGCGGATGTTGAATAGCCAGGACACGGCATCGGGGGCGCAGACGATCAGGCCAGCGGCGCCATTCTCCTGAATGGCCTTCTGCACTCTGGACAATTTGGAGCCGGCGCTTTCGCCCGCAAAGCGTTCCTCATGCAGGAAGATCGGCGCGTGCTCTTCGGCGGGGCGGTCCTTCCAGATGCCATCCACGGGATTGCGCTTGCAGGGCCGCAGTTTGAAGCCCTTCTGCGCGGCTTCCTCCTGGAGCGGCTTCAGGCCCGCGAGCGTGTGCAGCGCCGGATCGTAGCCGATGACCGCGCCCTTCGCGGCGTTGGCGGCGAGCCAAGCGGATACCTTCGTCTTCGGGAAAAGCTCGACGGCGTAGAGCCCTTCGCTCACCTCGGCTTTGGCCTGCAGCGTGTAGCGGCTATCGACGATGAGAGCGGCCTTGTCTTCGAGGATCACGGCGTGGCCGGCCGAGCCGGTGAAGCCCGTGAGCCAGGCAAGCCGGTCCGCATAAGCCGGCACATACTCGTTCTGAAACTCGTCGGCCTTGGGGACTATGAAGCCGTTCAGGCCGGAAGATTTAAGCGCTGCCCGCAAGGCGCTGAGACGGATGGCTGTTTGACGGTCGCGATCCTGCATAGTTCCGTATTCCTGGCATGAATTGCTTGGCTCGGCGGAGATTTTCCGGAAGGCACAGATTATATATGGCTCGGAATGCCTACAACAAAGTTGTATGACCCGCTTCGGACCCGCAAGGCATCTGGCCGCGCCGGTAGCTACGGGGCGATTCCGGCTGTTCAAGATCGGACTTCAATTCCCCGGGGTCATCTGTGACGCCCCTTTCAGCCGGCACAAACCTCTTGACCATTACGTGTTCCGTAACACATAATATGCAACATGCCGATCAAGACCTACGCGGATAAGCGCAGCGCTGATTTCGCTGCTGGCAAGCACGTCAAGGAGTTCCAGGCTTTCGAGCGCCAAGCGGTCAAGGGCCTGACGAAGCTGAACGCGGCTACGCGGCTGGTTGAATTGCGCAATCCGCCGTCCAATCGCTTCGAGGCGCTGGGCGGCGATCGCAACGGCCAGTACAGCATTCGCATCAACGATCGGTGGCGCATCTGTTTCTGCTGGGCCTTCAGCGAAGACCCAGCAGGCAAAGACCCGCTGATGGTTCCCGGCGATGCCGTGGATGTTGAGATCGCCGATTACCACTGAGGATGCCATGCCCTATACCACATCGAAAACAACTAGGACCCTCTCGCAGGGGACAGGACCAAGATGCCATGCCCTATACCGCTATCGATAACCTGCCGCCTGTTCATCCCGGTGAGATTTTGAAGGATGAACTAGAGGCGTTAAACATGAGCGCCCGCAAATTCGCCGAACATATCCGTGTCCCCCCCAATGCAGTCACCGCCATCCTGAACAGCGACCGCGGCGTGACCGCGCAGATGGCCCTGCGCTTCGGGCAGGCGTTTGGCACTGGGCCAGGCTACTGGATGCGTCTTCAGAACATCTACGAGGAAAAGCGCGCGCGTTCCGAATTAGCGGGAGAGCTGGAGCAAATTGCTGGGCTGCTTTAATGCCCAGCTATTGGCCGGCCAGGATCGGACTTTATTCCTCGGGGACAGCTGCTTGAGCGCGTGTTGTAGGCGCTGCCGCCCCCCGGGCTACTTGAGCGGAGATTCGACGGGGATTAGAGCACGCGCCGCAGCATGAGCGTGGCCCAGCCTTCGAGGTCGCGGCGCTGGACAAGGCGGAAGCCGGTTGCGCCATAGCGGGCCAGGATTTCGCGCGCCTGACCGCTGAGCAGCCCCGACAGGATGAGAACGCCGCCGCGCCTTGTAAGCTCCCGCAGGCGGGGGGCGAGCTTCAGCAGCGGCTTGGCCAGGATGTTGGCCACCACGGCATCGAAGGGCGCCCGCGCATAGGCGTGTGCCGGTTTGCGGCCATCGCCAACGGACAGGCTGACGCTCCCTGCCACGCCGTTCTTGCGGCAGTTCTCGCGCGCGACCGCGATGGCGATGGGATCGATGTCGGCGGCGGCGGTCCAGGCGCGATGCGAGAAGGTTTTGGCGGCGGCAATGGCGAGCACGCCGGAGCCGGTGCCGAGATCGAGGATGGCACGCGGTTTGATCGCGGCGGGCAGCGCGCCGATGGCCAGCAGGCAGCCCTTCGTCGTGCCGTGGTGCGCGGTGCCGAAAGCGCGGCCCGCGTCGATCTCGATGGCCCATTGCGAGATGGCGCGGTCGCGGTCGTGGCTACCGTGTACGATGAAGCGGCCGGCGCGCACCGGCGGCAGCGCCTTTTGCGTCTCCGCGACCCAGTCGGCGTCCGGGATTGTCGCGATGGCCTCGGAGCGCGCCGCGAAGCCCACATTTGCAAGGGCGGCCGCGAGCACGCCCGAGGCTAGCGCCCCGTCATCGTGGCATTCGAGGAACCACTGGCCGGCTTCCTCATGCACAACCAGCGGGAAGCTGTCGAAGCCTGGCATCTCGCCCAATATCGCGGCGGCCTGCACCGCCTCGTTTTCGGACCCAAGGCCCAGAACCGTTTTTTGAGACATGGTCATATGAAATCCGGTTGCTTGATTCACAAAGTACCCCCTCACCCTGTCCCTCTCAGCAAGCTCGCCTTGGCGAGCTTGCAACTCAGAGTGTCCGCATTCGCAAGCGAATGCGGATGGGGCGAGGGGACGCCAGAATTATCCTCTCACCTCGATGAGAGACCTCACCCCAGCCCTCTCCCCTTGGGGAGAGGGCTGGGGTGAGGGGGGCTTTTGCAGCGGGTATGCGAAACAATCGAGCGGACCGGTATCATTTGGCGTTGGGCACCGCGTGCCACGCGGCAATAAGGTGCTCGCGCGCGTCCTCAAGATCGCGGATGCGCAGGTGGCCGTGCTCGTCCTCGACAAGCAGGCCGAGCTTGCGCAGATGCACGCAGCCGTCCTCGATGTCAAAGGCGACATCCACGTCGAACTCGTCCTTCAAGAACTTCTCCGCCTCGAATTTCACGGCGTCGAGCCCGCGATGGCCGTGCCGCAGCAGCAGCGCATAGGTGAGGACGGCCTCGACGATGTCCTCTTCCTCCGCGTCGTCGGTGAGCAGGGTGAGTACGCTCTGATTGCTGCCGATATTATGGAAATAGAGGCTCTTGGCCAGCTTTGCCATGTAGCGCGTGCGCGTGTTGAAGATGTTCGAAAAGGTGCGGAAGATCGCGCCGGCGGCTCCGGCGACAGTGACAAAGACAATGTAGGGGCTGATGACGACCAGCGCGAGGAACTTGAGCACGGCCATGACAATCGCGGCGGCCGCGCTGCCTCCCGAACCGAACCAGAGCCAGAGCTTGTCGAACAGCGTGAAGCGGATGCGCGCATTGGGGAACAGGATTTCCAGCTCGCCTTGCGGAATGCGCCGGAAAACCTTGAGATGCAGCGTGTGCTCGGAGACGTTTTCCAGCAACTCGTTGCGCGCGCGCCGGACGGTCCGCTCGGCCTTCCACCTGCCCATGCCCTTTTTCATGAGCTCCGCCACCCGCACTTCGCGAGGCTTGAGCTTCAGGGCAAGAAAAAGCCGGCGGTAAGCATCGACCTCAACATCTCTTTCGAACAGCCAAAGTGTTTTCCAGCTCTTGGCCTTGATTTTATCTTTGACCGCGCCGCGGTAATAGAGCAAATGGAAGTCGTACTCGGAAAGATCGACTTCAGCTATAAAGCCGATGTTTGATTGCTGCTCAAAAATCTTTCCAAGCGCAGCCTGATCGATTTCGTTATAATTTGCACTGTCGACCAGATCGATGACTTCTTCTTTCAGCTTTTCAAGCTGGGCCTGCCTTTCGGCGGCCGAAACCTCCGTAATATTGACGGTTTCGTCGTCTGGATTGAAGGCGTCGTAAAGCGCCACCAGCTCGTCGAGCAATCTCCCGGACTCGGCTTGGCGCAACGCGCACATATAGCGCACCACCTGCGCCGCGAGCGTGCGCTGCCCCCGCTCGAAAATCTTTTCGAGCGAATGCTCAATGATATCCGACCGGTCCACAGGGATGAATTTCTCCGGGGCTTGAGATGGAATGGGCTGGTAGATGTCGAGGCCAGTCGGCGTTTCTTTCTGCACCGGCCAAGAAGAATGCGGAGATCGCCGGCCGGCCACCGCTTGCTCACCCATGCTGCCCTCCATCTCGTGAGTCGGCAAATCTGTAACGGTTTTCGCAAGCGGCGGCAATACAACCGCGCTAGAGGCTCGATGCGCGCGGAGCGGGAGAGAAAACCGCGAGCGTCTATTTGCCTTCCTGCCCTGATGTGTGCTTTTTAGGGCGGTATAATGTCATCTTATTCCAGCTCATCTTCGGTGGAACGATGCCGGCCGGCGCCCAGAGCTTCGAACTCATCGCGCGCGGGCGCGTCCGCGGCCTCGCGTCAGCTCTTCGCATTGCCGTCCCTCGCCACGATGGTTCCCTGAGCCGCGGCGCACAACTTTTCTTCTCCATCCTGCACGATATATATCTCGCAACGCACGACCGATTGAACACGTCCCGCGCTCATCGCGACGGCACGCGCAATCAGCGTTCCGCCAAGCGCCGGCCGGATATAGTTTATTTTCATCTCCGAGGTCGCGACGGCTGTCGCGCCAAGGCTCAAGGCGCCGGCAAACGTCATCGCATTGTCGGCGAGATAGGCCAGCACGCCGCCGTGAATGAAGCCGAATTGCTGCTTGAGCTGCTCGCTAACCGGCAGGCGCAGCTCTGTGCCTTCGGGCGAAAACTTGATGAGTTCGGCCCCGAGGAGCAAGCTGAACGGCTGCGATGAAAGCACGGCTTGGCCCATTGCGAATAAGTCTGGCACGGCTCGCTTCCTCCTATGTATCGTAAGCGCATGATGAGAATGGCGCGGCGCGAGCGCGGCGGCAACTGGATGCGCAGGCAAGGCTGGCCCGATGCCGCCATTTCACGCCTCGCATATCCGCCGCCTTCCCCCTGCCTTAGAATTATCCTTTTGACAATTGCTCTGCCGCCGCCAGCGCTTTTCATCGAGGCATTCAAGAGGGCAACATGAATACGTTCAGGGTTTTCGCTATCCTTGCCTTGCTGTCAGCTTCCGGCGCCAACGCCGCGGAGCAGCCAGTGCCTTCCGGCCGTTTCGCCAAAGAGCGTGTGGTAGCGCAGATTACCGAAGATGAGCTGAAAAATCTCGATACCTGGATTAAGCTCTGCTTCGACCTGCCCAATGCTGGAACAGAAGACAAAGGAGGACCGGCTCAGAAAGTAACGGGCAAGGAGCGCGCGGAAGCCTGCTACACCTACTCTACAATTCCAGACTATCCGGAAACTCCACCAGCCGGTCTTTTGGGAATATTGCAAACGAAGGCGCCCAGCAGGAAATTCCTTATTATCTTACTTCCAGTCGTTCCGGTGCTGCCAGACGACCTTGGCTATCTTCAGCTTGACGGCAGCGAGCGGATCAAAGTGGAACATCTTGCAGGCGGCACTTGCGATCGATCGGGCTGCTACCTTCGAGCGGAGATGACCCAAGAGCTCTTGGATCGAATGAAGACCGCGAAGGCAATATCCCTCCGCGCTCCGGATAGCACGGTGTCGCCAGCCCCATTGCCGTGTTGCGGTTTCGGAGCGGTCTTGGATGGCGCTCCCGTACCGGCCGAAGCCCAAGATGAAACGCAGCGCAAAATTCAGGAGGTCATACGCCGGCGCTTTGCGGATTTCACGCGATAGCCCGATGGCGGCGCGGGGCACCATGCCAAGCGGCGCACGACCCTCGCGGCCGGCGGCAATGACGGCCACGGTAATGAATTAACGGGCCCTGAAGATTTCCTAGCGCCTTATCAAGGTAAATGGGGGCATGGTAAACGCGCCGGCCTCATGTTTTTCACCCGCCACTTTTTGCAAATCTTTTCGCGTTTTTGGCCGGATTTCCACGCTTCCAGAATCCCGTTAAATATACTTGCAGTTTGCGAGTTAACCACGGGCGGCCTCAACACTCGTAAAATAGCCGATATATTTCAATGTCTTAACGCGCCGCCGCCGTTAAGAGTCCCGTAAAGCGCATCGTTCTATAATACGCACGGATGGAGACAGGGGTTTATTGCCGGAACAGACCGGGAACCTACAGGAATTCCGAGAGCGTGGAGAAGAACAGGGCGAGGTCTTGCGGGCGCGACAGGCGATGCTCGCCGTCCTTGATGAGCGTGAGGCGCATATCGGGGCAGGCGGCGGCATCGAGCAGCGCGAGCGAGTGCCGCCATGGAATGTCGGGGTCTTGGCAGCCGTGAAGAATGCGGATGGGTACGGAGAGCGGGATGGGGCCGGCGCCGAAAAGGTGGCGTTCGCCATCCTCGATCAGCGCCCTGGTGATGGCGTAAGGCCCATCGCCATAGGCGGAGGGGCGGTAATAGACGCCGTCGCGCACGATGGTGCCGCGAATTTCCGCCGTCGCGTGCTCCCAGAACAGGCGCGTCATGTCCCAGGCTGGCGCGATAAGCACGATGCCTTTGAGATTGGATGCCGAGTCCCCCCTCATCCTGTCCTTCTCCCCGAGGGGAGAAGGGACCCTAGAATTCTCGTCGAGGATAGTTCGAGCGTCAGAGTGAGGGGGGACTTCCGCAAGCTGCCGCGCGAGGAGAAGGGCGATCCAGCCGCCCATGCTCGATCCCACGAACACGGCGGGGCTTGCCTGCAGTGCGTGCGCGCAAACCGCGGCGGCTTGGCCGAGCCAAGCGCTAATGGTGCCGTCCTCGAACCGTCCGCCGGATTTGCCATGGCCGGAGTAATCGAATCTCAAGCATCCGGCGCCCTTCTCCCGCGCCCAGTTCGCCAGCGCGCTCGCCTTGACGCTTGCCATTTCCGATTTGAGGCCGCCCAACCAGACAAATGTTGGCTTATTTTCCTTAGGTTTTTGGAAACGATAAGCGATGGGCACGGGCGGCTCCCCCGGGGCGCCAGAGCAGAGCATTTGCAGATCTTCGCCGTTCATCTTATGCTTCTTTCATGAAAGTTAGCGCTGCGCCGCCCCGATGCTAAAACGAATGCCATGGCCCGTCATTCTCCAGATCGTCCCCGAGCTGTCGGCGGGCGGCGCGGAGCGCACGGCTATTGAAATGGCGGAGGCCATTACGCTGGCCGGCGGGCGGGCGCTTGTGCTGTCGGCGGGTGGCCGGCTTGAGGACGAGCTGGCCGAAGCCGGGGGCGAACTGATCCGCTTCCCGGCCAAGACAAAAAACCCAATAGCGATCCTATTCAACGCCTTAAGGCTCGTCTGGCTCATCCGCGGGCGCGGTGTAAGCCTGGTCCACGCGCGCAGCCGCGCCCCGGCCTGGAGCGCACTTCTTGCGGCAAGGCGCACGCGGCGCTGCTTCGTTACCACCTATCATGGCATTTATAACCAAAAGAGCCGCCTGAAGGCTCTTTACAACAGCGTTATGGCGCGGGGCGACGCCGTCATCTGCAATTCGCGATATACCGCGAACCTTGTGTGCGAGCGCCACCCGGAGGCAGCGGCGCGGGTTGGTGTGATCTACCGGGGCGTGGATCTCAAGAGCTTCGATCCTGCCGCGGTAAGCGCGGAGCGGGTCCGCGAGCTTCGCGAGCAATGGGGTGTGCCCGCGGGTAAGCGCATTGTGCTTCTGCCGGCGCGGCTGACGCGCTGGAAGGGGCAGACCGTCCTGATCGATGCCGCGGCGCAGCTGTTCGCGCGCGGCGACTACGGAGACGTGGCATTCGTGCTGGCCGGCGACGAGCAAGGCCGCTCGTCCTTCAAGGCAGAGCTTGAGGCTTTAATCGAGCAGCATGGCCTGCGCGGCCGGGCGTTCGTTCCGGGCCATTGCGACGATATGCCGGCGGCATTCAAGGCGGCTACCTTCACGGTGCTGCCCTCCATCGAGGCGGAGGCTTTCGGCCGTTCGGCCATCGAATCGCAAGCCATGGGCTGCCCGGTTATCGCGTCCAACATCGGGGCGTTTCCGGAGACCGTGACACCCGAGCCGGGGCTTCTCGCCCATGCCGCCAGCGGCCAGGCAAGCGCGGACGCGGGCAGTCCGGCCTGTGCATCGAGCCCCGGACCATGGCTTTTCGAGCCGGGCAACGCCGCGGCCCTTTGCGATTTGCTGCGCTACGCCCTGGCAATGGACGCTTGCGCGCTGGATGCGCTGCGGCAACGCGGCATTGAACGGGTGCGCCGCGAATTCTCGAAACGCGCCCTGCAACTGCAAAGCTTGACAGTTTACGACCGTTTGCTAGGAACTCAACTCGCGGAGGCATTTAGGACTGCGACGCAAAAGTGATGGACCGGGCAGCACCGCGGGCAGGCGTTCCGCGGGGCGTTTTCGCGCGAGAAGCCACTTGACTTGCCGTTCGCCGTTTCTATCCTCACATTACAAAGCGAGCGCCGGACCGCCAACGATTCCGCGTTCATGACATCAACAACCATAGGAGAGTCACATACGCCGTCCGGTAACCCGCGAGCCCGCTAAGGGAGGGCCGCACATTAATGACGCAATTATTGCACGCGACGTTCAACTCATCGACGAGCACGGAGAGAACCATGGGACGGTCGCTAAGCGCGATGCGCTTACGAAAGCCCAGGAAGCCGGTCTCGATCTCGTAGAAATCGCGGCGAATGGAGAAATCCCGGTCTGCAAGATCATGGATTTCGGAAAATATAAATTCCAGGCCCAGAAGAAGGCCGCGGAAGCGCGAAAAAAGCAGAAGACCGTCGAGGTCAAGGAAATCAAGCTCCGCCCTAATATCGACACGCACGACTACGAAGTTAAGATGCGTTCGATGAAGAAGTTCTTCGAGGAGGGCGACAAGGTCAAAGTGACGCTTCGTTTCCGCGGCCGCGAAATGGCGCATCAAGAACTCGGCATGCAGCTCCTTATAAAGGTTAAGGACGAGACGGGCACGATAGCCAAGGTTGAACTGGAGCCGAAGCTCGAAGGCCGCCAGATGATTATGGTACTCGCTCCCCGGTAGTTACAGAAGAACGGGGAGGCACATTCGTTTTTGTTGCCTCGCACGCAGTCAAGGAATTGGCTGCCTTCGAGGAGATGTCTCTTCTACTTCATGAAACCTAAAATTCAACGCTGGCTTAAGAGTGTTTTAAGCCTTGCGCGAAGTATTCGACCCATGTAACATAAAGATGGGATGGGTGCACTTCGTCCCTAAAAACCTCGCACCAGACTGAACTATACCAAAATGACGATCAAAATAACCGGAAAAAACGTCGATCTTGGCGAAAGTTTGCGTAGTTATGCGCTAGATCGCGTGGAAACAGCGCTGGGCAAATTCTCGGACCGGCCCGTTTCCGGCCAGATCAGCGTGGAAAAGAATCACGATGGATTCTCGACCCAGTGCGCCATACATCTTGAGACTGGGCTCGACATGCAATCCGCCGGAAACGGCTCCGACGCCTATGGCAGCGTCGATTCCGCGATGGAGCGCCTCGAAAAACGGTTGCGCCGGTACAAGAGCAGGCTTAAAAGTCATGGCCAAGGCACCGTTAACTCCGGGCAACTTTTAGACAGCGCCGGAATTGATTATGTGATAGACGTAGAGCGCACCGCCGAATCTCCCGGCGAAGAGGGAGATGGGGCTGGCGCTCCGGCTGTTATTGCCGAAAAGCCAGCACGTATAAGGGCCATGGCGGTTAGCGACGCTGTTATGCAGATGGACCTTGCCGACCAGCCTTTTCTGGTGTTCCGTAACGCCGCGCACGGCGGAATCAACGTCGTGTACCGGCGTCCAGACGGAAACATCGGGTGGATCGACCCCAGCGGCGGAGCCGGAAGCGCCAAAGCATAAGCTGCGCGGGCCGCAATAGAGGACGTTAGCGCGTGGGACAAGACATGGATTTGAGTGACCTCATAACGCCATATGGCGTTATTCCGTCCCTTAAGGCTGCGAATAAAAAACAAGTGCTTCAAATCCTCTCGGACCGTGCCGCGGATCTGACGGGGCTGAATAGCGTCGACATCTACAACATACTTTTCCAGCGCGAGCGGCTCGGGTCTACCGGAGTTGGTTCGGGCATCGCCATACCGCATGGCAAGCTGCCCAATCTGCGCCATAGCGTCGGCGTTTTCGCACGGCTGGAGGAGCCAGTCGAATTCGAATCGATTGACGAGGAGCCGGTCGACGTCGTTATGCTGCTGCTGGCGCCGGAGAGTGCCGGGGCCGATCACCTCAAGGCACTTGCCCGTGTTTCGCGCCTGCTCCGCGAGCCGAAGGCCGTCGAGAAGCTGCGCGCTTGCCGCGACCGCGCGGCGATATATGCAATCCTAACGGAAAAGGCCGCGTCGCACGCGGCTTAGCATAAGCTATCCTAACAATAAAAAGCCCGCTGTCCGGCGGGCTTTTTTGCTATCAGTGAAGCGTTACAAGCTCCAGATCGCTCTCTTCGACATTCTCAAGCGCCGCCAGCCTGCTATCGGTCAGCACCATCGGCGTCCCATCGGCGGAAACGACGGCATAGAGATCGATGCCCTCGGGCAAGCCGCCAAGCTGCGGAAAAAGCTCCGCCACGTCCTTCGCCTTGAGCTGCTTGATATACGCAAGCTCACCTTCACCCCAGGCTTCCAGTTCAAAATCTTTGAGGGATTCTTCCACGATAAGCACCTCCTCGTGCCCGATGCACACCCCGGCATGCCTGTTTTCCACCGCTCGCAGGCGATAGGAGGACGTGTCCGATGTGGACGTGTTTATCAAGCATATATGGAACTGGCACGGTCTTTCAAGAAAGACCTGCGGTCATCCTACGAACATCCCATTTGGAGATTGGTGGAGCCAGGCGGGATCGAACCGCCGACCTCTTGAATGCCATTCAAGCGCTCTCCCAGCTGAGCTATGGCCCCGGGCGGCGGGACCCGTTCGAGCCCTGCCGTTTGTGAGACCCGTACTTAATCCGAAGGCGCTTCAGCCGCAACAAAAATGAGTGCGTTTTGCTGCGTTATCTTCGGGTATCGGGTTGCGGTTGCCTAAACGGCACCGCGGGCGGACGCTTATGGGCGGCGTCCGCGAAGATCGCGGCAAGTCTCAGACTTCGTCGTCCTTGCCGCCGCTGACAAAGCCGGACACATCGGCCTCCCCCTCGTCCTCGGCTTCGAGGAAAGGCTCATCGTCGCCGCCAGCGTCGAGCGCTTCGTCGTCGTCGTCGCCGGCGATGTCATCGCCCTCGATATCCGGCAAATCCTCGCCTTCTTTTGCCGCGATCTCGTCGAGCGGCACGAATTCGAGCCTGCCTTTATCGAGCACCGCATCGTCATCGGCATCGAGGTTATTCCCGCCCGTAGCGCGGGAAGCCGGGGCAGCGTTTTGATACACGGCTTGGCAAAGGGGGCAAATAATCGGGTCGCGGTTGAGGTCGTAGAATTTGCTGCCGCACGATTGGCATACTCGCTTAGTTCCACGCTCAGCTTTGATGGACATCTGTCTGGAGCTTCCTTGGCAGTTTGGCTTGGCGCGCAGGCGCCGTTATTCTTGAATGGGATAGTCAGCATCGTCCGCGCATGTCAAAGGCAAAGAGCATGGATATCGTTAAAATCTCCTCTACATACCCGTGCCGGATTGACAGCGCGGCCTGGCAAGGCTCTATGACGCGGTAAATCCCGTGTCCCGTTTTTCCCTTAATCAAGCCCCGGCATGCCTATGTCCCAGCTTCCATCCAATCCGAAGCCCCTCACTTCGCACAAGGCAGGCGCATTGCTAGGTACGATTTCAGTGCCCGGCGACAAATCCATCTCGCACCGCGCCCTGATGCTGGGTGCGCTGGCGGAGGGCCGGACGGTCATCGCCGGTCTGCTTGAGTCGGAAGACATCCTTTGCACGGCGGGCGCTCTGCGGGCGCTCGGCGCGGACGTACAGAAACAAGGCGCCGATTGGATCGTAACCGGGTCCGGGCTTGGCGGGCTTATCGAACCGGCGTCAGCCCTCGATTTCGGGAATGCCGGCACCGGCGCGCGGCTGATGATGGGCATCGTGGCCGGCCATCCGATGCGCGTTGTCTTCACCGGCGACGCGTCCTTAAAGAAACGGCCCATGGGCCGCATCCTCGATCCTTTGAAAAAGATGGGCCTTCAGATCGGGGAGGAGGGCCGGGCCACCCTGCCGCTGACGCTTATTGGAAGCTCCGGCCTGGTGCCGATCGAGTACCGGCTGCCTGTCCCCTCCGCGCAAGTCAAGTCCGCGGTCCTGCTCGCGGGGCTTCTCACGCAAGGGCGCACATCGGTGGTGGAGAGCGAAAAAACGCGGGACCACACCGAGAAAATGCTGGCCTACTTTGGGGCTACCGTTTCCTCGGAGCCAGTGGAAGGCGGGGTGCGCATCTCCGTCGAGGGGCGCAAGACGCTGCACGGCAAGCCTGTGACCGTGCCGGGCGATCCAAGCTCGGCGGCGTTCCTTACCGCCGCGGCGATCCTCTGCCCAGGCTCTGACATTCTTGTCCGCGACGTGCTCGTCAACCCAACCCGGACCGGCTTCTATGAAACGCTTAAGGAGATGGGCGCGAACATCTCTTTCGAAAACGAGCGGGAGCTGAACGGCGAGCCGGTCGCGGATCTTCGCGCAAAGGCGGGCAAGCTGAAGGGCGTTCGCGTCCCCGCGGAGCGCGCGCCGTCCATGATCGACGAATACCCGATTCTGGCCGCGATGGCGGCTTTCGCCGAGGGCACCACCGTGATGGATGGCCTGGCCGAGCTACGTGTCAAGGAAAGCGACAGGCTTGCGGCCATGGTGGCGGGCCTCCAAGCGTGCGGAGCGGGCGCCGAGGCAAGCGGCAACACGCTTACCGTCACGGGCGCGGCTTCGGTGCGCGGCGGCGCGGTGATTGCCACGCACATGGATCATCGGATCGCGATGGCGTTTCTAGTTCTGGGCCTTGCCGCTCAGGAGCCTGTGACTGTGGACGATGCTTCCATGATTGCGACGAGCTTCCCCGAATTCAAAGGGCTTATGGAAGGATTGGGCGCTTCTTTCGAGGATGGGGCCAAGGGCTGATGATTATTGCGATTGACGGAACGGCGGCGGCCGGAAAAAGCACGCTCGCGAGGCGGATCGCGGCGCATTATGGCCTGCCGCACCTGGATACCGGCTCGATTTACCGTGCGGTCGCGCGCGATGTCATCAAAGGCGGGCACGCTCTAACCGATGTTCAAGCCGCGGCCGAAGCCGCCCGCAATCTGGATGCGGCAACGCTGTCGGACCCCGATCTCAGGCTCAAAGGCAACGGAGAGGCGGCGTCGGTCGTCGCAGTTTACCCGGAGGTCCGGGCCGTACTCCTGGCTTTCCAAAGAAGTTTCGCGGCAAATCCCAAGGGCGCCGTCGTCGAGGGCCGCGATATCGGAACCGTCGTCTGCCCCGATGCGCATGCGAAAATCTTCGTTACCGCGAGCGCCCAGAGCCGGGCCAAGCGCCGCTACGCCGAGCTTAAGGGATATGGCGTCGAGACGACGGAAGAGGTTGTGCTGCGGGAAATAGAGGATCGCGACAGGCGCGACCGCGAGCGGCCTATTTCGCCCCTTATCCCCGCGAAAGACGCACTCTTGCTCGATACGACAGAGTTAGATATAGAAAAGGCCCTGGCCGCCGCACTCGATCTTGTTGATAAAGCCGCGCGCCTCAGTTAAATCATTGCTCTCATGACCCCTGTGGGCCGGTCTGCCATGATTTTTGGGCATGCGCGGTTCATTCCTGAATTTTCGCTCCCTAGACGGCAGCAGGGATACGCATGAAAACGGCACTGGAAAGCGCAAGCTCAGTGAGCCGTCCGTTCAACTCTAACGCAGGCTTGGCTTAGGCCAATTCGGGATTTTAATGATCGCAACGCAAACAATAGAGCCAAAGGCCAAGGAATACAATCCAACAGCCGAAGACTTTGCAGCTCTTCTCGACGAGTCCTTGTCCGGGTCGGCGCCTTCCGAAGGCGCCGTGGTAAAGGGCAAGATCGTCGCCATCGAAAAGGATCTGGCGGTTATCGACGTCGGTTTAAAAACCGAAGGCCGGGTCCCGCTTAAAGAATTCGCAATGCCCGGGCAGCCGTCCACCGTCGGGGTTGGCGACGAGGTGGAAGTCTACGTCGAGCGCATCGAGAATGCCGCCGGCGAGGCAGTGCTCAGCCGCGAGAAAGCACGCCGCGAGGATAGCTGGACCAAGCTTGAGCAGAAGTTCAACGCCGGCGAGAAGGTTGAGGGCATAATCTTCAATCGCGTCAAGGGCGGCTTCACGGTCGATCTCGACGGCGCCGTTGCATTCCTTCCTGGCAGCCAGGTCGATATCCGTCCGATCAAGGACGTGACGCCGCTCATGAATGTGCCACAGCCCTTCCAGATCCTGAAAATGGATCGCAGGCGCGGCAATATCGTGGTCTCGCGCCGCTCCGTGCTTGAGGAAACCCGCGCCGAGCAACGCTCCGAGATCGTGGCCAAGCTCGAAGAGGGCCAGGTTGTCGACGGCGTCGTCAAGAACATCACCGATTACGGCGCGTTCATCGACCTGGGCGGCATCGACGGCCTCTTGCACGTCACCGACATGGCGTGGAAGCGCGTCAACCATCCGACCGAGATTTTGAACGTTGGCGACACCGTGAAGGTGCAGATCGTCCGCATCAACCCGGAGACGCAGCGCATCAGCCTCGGCATGAAGCAGCTCGGCTCCGATCCATGGGGCGGCATCGACGCCAAGTACCCGATTGGCGGCAAGTTCAAGGGAACGGTCACGAATATCGCCGATTATGGCGCGTTCGTCGAGCTGGAGGCCGGCGTCGAGGGCCTCATCCACGTCTCCGAAATGAGCTGGGTGAAGAAGAACGTCCATCCTGGCAAGATCGTTTCGACTAGCCAAGAGGTCGAAGTGCAGGTGTTGGAGGTCAACTCCGCCAAGCGCCGCATCTCTCTGGGCTTGAAGCAGACGCAGGAAAATCCGTGGGACGCCTTCGCGGCGAATCATCCCAAGGGCACGACCGTCGAAGGCCAGGTCCGCAACATCACCGAGTTCGGCCTGTTCGTCGGCCTCGATGGCGGGATCGATGGCATGGTCCATCTGTCCGACCTCGATTGGCAGCGCTCGGGCGAGGAAGCGATCAAGGACTACAACAAGGGCGACACCGTTAACGCGATTGTCCTTGAGACCGATCCCGAGAAGGAGCGGATCAGCCTTGGCATCAAGCAGCTCGGCACCGATCCGTTCCAGGCCGCGTCCACGCTGAAGAAGGGCGCCACGGTCACTTGCGAGGTGATCGAGGTAAAGGATGCCGGTATCGAGGTGAAGATCGCGAGCACCGACTTGACCGCCTTCATCCGCCGCGGCGACCTTTCCCGCGACCGCAGCGAGCAGCGCCCCGAGCGTTTCTCGACAGGCGATATGGTCGATGCCGTGGTGACGCAGATCGACAAGAGTGGCCGCAAGATCGGGCTTTCGATCAAGGCGCTTGAGATCGCGGAGGAAAAAGAAGCCGTGGCTCAATTCGGCTCGACCGATAGCGGCGCGTCGCTTGGCGATATTCTCGGCGCGGCCCTGCACAAGGCTCAAACCAAAGAAAAAGAGTAAGGCCGCCGCTTAGGCCTTGAAAATACTGTCATGGCCGGTCAATTCCGGCCATGGCACCACAGGAGTGAACGCGGGAGCAACGCCAAACGCCCGCGGCTTCGCTCCGGTGTAAGCACTTAGCCGGGCTGGCATCCGCCGGCCCGCTCTTTGCGGGAAGCGGGCGCATGACATTGGACTCGGATATTCTTATCGATCGGCGCCGCCTGAGGCGCCGGCTCACCGTTTGGCGCGTTGTTGCGATCCTCGCGGTGATAGCGGCGATTGCCTTTGCCGCTGCCCAAGGGGATCGCGAGCCGCTTTCAGTCTTCGGACGGGATCACATCGCCCGCATCGCCGTTAGCGGCTTCATTGGCGACAACGCCAAGCGGCACGAGCTTTTGGAGAAGCTTCGCAAGAACCCTCACGTGAAGGCCGTGATCGTTGCCGTGGATAGCCCTGGCGGCACAACCGTTGGCGGGGAAGCGCTCTACCTCGACCTGCGCGAGCTTGCGCAAGCCAAACCGGTGGCGGCTGTTTTCGGTACGGTCGCTGCGTCCGCGGCATATCTTGGCGGGATTGCTACCGATTACATCGTCGCGCGTGGCAACACCATAACGGGCTCGGTCGGCGTCATCTTCCAATGGGCCGAGGTGAGCGACCTGCTTTCCAAGCTCGGCGTCAAGGTCGATGAGATCAGAAGCGGACCGCTCAAGGCAGAGCCCTCGCCGTTTACGCCTGCAAGCGAAGAGGCCAGGCGTCTTTCCGAAGAGCTGGTCAAAGAGTCGCAGGTCTGGTTCGTGGACCTCGTTTCTGAAAGGCGCAAGGACGTTGCGCCCCATCTGGACGAAATCAAAACCGGCCGGATCTATACCGGGCGCGAAGCGCTGAAGGCCGGACTGATCGACGCGATCGGAGATGAGCAAACCGCTATCAAGTGGTTTACTGACATAAAGAAAGTCGAGAGAGGACTGAAGGTTCAGGATTGGAAGCCGGAGTCCAGCTCCGACTTTGGCATTTTCCGCTCGGCGGCCGCTGCCATGGCTGATGGGCTTGGACTGAGCCGTATCTTGGACTTGAGCATCTTGAGCGGGTTTGACGCTCTCAAACAGCAGCCGCTTGACGGACTATTCTCGATTTGGCACCCTTGAACTCGAAAATACTGAGGCGCCCCAATGATTAAATCCGAACTTATCGACAAGCTCGCAGACGGAAATCCCCACCTGATGCAAAGGGACGTGGTAAAGGTCGTTAACGTGATTTTTGAAGAGATCACAGGCGCGCTTACCAGAGGGGACCGCGTGGAACTCAGAGGTTTCGGCGCCTTCTCCGTAAAGCACCGGCCCGGGAGAACCGGCAGAAATCCGCGAACCGGCGATCAGGTAGACGTAACGGAGAAGTTCGTTCCTTACTTCAAGACGGGCAAAGAACTGCGTATCAGGCTCAACCCGCCAACGCCGGCCCCAGAGAAGCCGAAAGGCCGGAAGAAGCCGGCGCCCAAGCACTCTTGACCGGTCGCGGCATAAAGATGCGATTTATCAAGGCATTACTTCTTTTCATGCTCGGCTGCGCGGTTGCTGCCTATGCGGTTGCCAACCGCGCGCCCGTCCAGTTCGTCCTCGATCCGTTCAGCCCCTTTAGCGACAGAAGTCTTGTGCCATCGGTTGAGGCTCCGCTTTTCGTCTATCTCTTCGCCGCCATGTTCGTAGGAATGTTCCTCGGGGCAGCCGCGGTCTGGATGGGGCAAGGCCGTTGGCGAAAAGCAGCACGGGCAAGCACTAAAGAGGTGGCGCTATGGAGGCGCGAGGCTGAAACCTTGAAAGCCGGCTTGCATTCCACCGGGGGTCCGGTAACGCCCGCCGCCGCGCGGCCTCTGCGTTCGTACCTCTGAAACCGTTGTGCAACAGAGCTCTTGGCACGATTGCCAGGAAGAGCTTATACGAAATCCGGTTGAACGGTTACGGAGTCCCCCCTCATCCTGTCCTTCTCCCCGAGGGGAGAAGGAACTCCCGAACTATCCGCAGCGGATGTTATGGGACTCCCTCTCCCCTTGGGGAGAGGGCTGGGGTGAGGGGGTCTTTCGCCGAAGCAATCAGCCGGGTTCGGTATCACAGAATCAAAAGAACGATGAGCATCTCAGTAAAGATTTGCGGGCTATCGACAACGAAAACGCTGGAGGCCGCCATCGATGCCGGTGCGGACTACGCGGGTTTCGTGTTTTTTGAACGAAGCCCCCGGAATGTATCGCTGAAGCAGGCGGCTAGGCTGGCAAGGCTTGCCCGAGGACGCATAAAGACCGTGGCGCTTACCGTGAATGCGACGGATGAGACGATCCGGGAAATAGAAGCCAAGGTTCACCCGGACTTTCTGCAGCTTCACGGCGATGAGACGCCCGAACGCATCGCAGCAATCCGCGCGCTCTCCCGCGCGTCCATCATCAAGGCGATAAAAATCGGCTGCGGGAAGGACGTTACCGCCGCGCGCCGCTTCGAGAGTTCGGCCGATATTCTGCTCTTCGACGCAAAGCCTTCCGCCGCTCCGGGCGCGCTGCCGGGCGGAAACGGGATCGCCTTCGATTGGAACTGGCTGCCAAAGGCTTCGCTCAGGCCAAATTTCATGCTTTCCGGCGGGCTCAACTCTGATAATGTGCTCAACGCCTTAAGCGCCAGCGGCGCCCTGGCGGTCGATGTCTCCTCTGGTGTGGAGACCGCTCCAGGCGTAAAAACCCCCGCTCGGATCAAAAAATTTATCAGGATTGCGAAATCCTTCGAACCGGCCGTTCCGGTCCCAACTGCGGCCTAACAGGGAAAAAAGTTCATGTCCGGTACACCCGAAACGCTGCTGCACTTGAACAGCTATCGCACCGGTCCCGATGAGCGGGGTCATTTCGGCCTTTATGGCGGACGCTTCGTGGCCGAAACGCTGATGCCGCTTATCCTTGAGCTTGAGGCAGCCTACACAGCGGCGAAGAACGATCCGGCCTTCCACGCCGAGCTTGAGGACCTCAACACACACTACGCCGGCCGGCCGAGCCCGCTCTATTACGCCGAGCGGCTAACCCAGCGCTTTGGCGGCGCGAAGGTCTACTTCAAGCGCGACGAGCTCAATCACACCGGCTCGCATAAAATCAACAATTGCCTCGGCCAGATCCTGCTTGCAAAGCGGATGGGGAAGACCCGCATCATCGCGGAGACCGGCGCGGGCCAGCATGGCGTGGCCGTTGCCACCGTGGCCGCCCGCTTCGGGCTGCCTTGCGTGGTTTATATGGGCCAGACCGATATCGAGCGGCAAAGCCCCAATGTTTTCCGCATGCGGCTGCTCGGCGCCGAGGTGAGGCCCGTGATTTCGGGCACGGCGACGCTCAAGGACGCCATGAACGAAGCGCTGCGCGACTGGGTCGCCAATGTCGAGGACACCTTCTACATCATCGGCACGGTTGCCGGGCCGCATCCCTATCCGGCCATGGTGCGCGATTTTCAATCGATCATCGGCCGCGAGGTCCGCGAGCAGATGATGGCCGCGGAAGGCCGGCTGCCCGATACGCTGGTGGCGTGCATCGGCGGCGGGTCGAACGCGATGGGCCTGTTCCATCCCTTCCTCGACGACACCTCCGTGAAGATTTACGGCGTGGAGGCAGCGGGCCGTGGCCTCGAAGTTCCAAACGGGCATTGCGCTTCGCTCAACGGCGGCCGTCCCGGCGTGCTTCATGGCAACCGGACCTACCTGCTGCAGGATGACGACGGGCAAATCCTCGATGGGCATTCGATCTCGGCCGGCCTCGACTACCCCGGCATCGGCCCGGAGCATTCCTGGCTGCGCGATACCGGGCGCGTCACCTATGTGGCCGCGACCGACCGGGAGGCGCTGGACGCGTTCCAAGTCTGCACGCGCCTCGAAGGCATCATCCCGGCGCTCGAACCCGCGCATGCGCTCGCTTATGTGACGAAGCTCGCGCCGAGCTTGCCGCCCGACAATCTCCTCGTTATGAACATGTGCGGGCGTGGCGATAAGGATATCTTCGCCGTCGCGGGCTACCTTGGAATGGAAATTTAACTGGCGTTCAGCCCAAAAGGCTTCGGGGAATCGAGCAATTTCGATGGATCGGATAGCGCGGAAATTTGCGACTTTGCGGGAGGCGGGGAAGAAAGCGCTCGTGACCTTCGTCACGGCGGGCGATCCCGATTACGCCACCTCGCTGGAAATTCTGAAAGGGCTGCCAAAAGCAGGGGCGGATATCATCGAGCTTGGGATGCCCTTCTCAGACCCCATGGCTGATGGCCCGGCGATCCAGCGGTCGTCGCAGCGTGCCTTGCGCGGCGGGCAGAACATGCACAAGACGCTTGAGATGGTCAGGAGCTTCCGCGAGACCGACAAAGAGACGCCGATCATTTTGATGGGATATTACAATCCTATCTATGTGTTTCCGGTGGACGCTTTCCTCGGCGAGGCCGTGGACGCTGGCGTCGATGGGCTCATCGTGGTCGACGTGCCGCCAGAGGCAGACGACGAGCTTTGCCTGCCTGCGCTGCAAGCGGGGCTGTGCTTCATCCGGCTCACAGCGCCCACGACCACCGATCACCGGCTGGAAACGGTGCTGACCAACACAAGCGGCTTCGTCTATTACGTCTCCATCGCCGGAATTACCGGTACGCGCGCACCGGACACGGCCGCGGTGGAGCGGAGCGTCACGCGCATTAAGGCCCGGACGCCGCTGCCGGTCGTGGTAGGCTTCGGGGTTCGCACGCCCGAGCAGGCAAGCGCGATCGCAGGCGTTTCGGATGGGGCTGTGGTGGGCTCCGTGCTCGTCGACGCCATCGCGCAAAGCCTTGACGAAGCGCAGAAAGCGACCAGTTTAACCAAAAGTGCGGTTTTGGATCTCGTTGAGCAGCTTTCTTCCGGTATGAAAGCTGCTTGAAGTTAAGCAAGCCCGCTTCGGCGCGCATGAAAGGCGCGAGGATACGTGAACTGGATCAACAACGTCGTCCGGCCTAAGATCCGCGGTCTCTGGCAAAAACGGGACATGCCCGAGAATCTCTGGGTGAAATGCCCAGAGACGGGACAGATGGTTTTTCACCGGGACCTAGAAGCCAACCAATTCGTGATCCCAGGCTCCGGCTATCACATGCGCATCGGGGCCGAGGCGCGGCTCAAGGGGCTTTTCGACGGCGGGAAGTTCGAGGTCGTGCCGATCCCGGAAGTGGTTACCGATCCGCTGAAGTTCCGCGATCAAAAGCGCTATTCGGACCGGCTCAAGGAAGCCCGCTCGAAAACCGGCATGAGCGATGCGCTGCTCACCGGCATCGGCACGCTGGATGGCCTGTCCCTCGTCGCGGCGGTGCAGGATTTCTCCTTCATGGGCGGCTCGCTCGGCATGGCGGCGGGCGAAGCGATCATCACCGGCATGACGAAGGCCGTTGAGCTTAAGATCCCCTATATCCTGTTCGTGTCCTCCGGCGGCGCGCGCATGCAGGAGGGCATCCTGTCGCTGATGCAGATGCCGCGCACAACGGTCGCGGTGCAGCGCCTGCGCGAGGCGAAGCTGCCCTATATCGTGGTTCTGACCAACCCCACGACCGGCGGCGTTACGGCATCCTACGCCATGCTGGGCGACATCCACATCGCCGAGCCCGGCTCGCTGATCGGCTTCGCCGGCCCGCGCGTGATCGAGCAGACCATTCGCGAGAAGCTTCCCGATGGCTTCCAAAGGGCGGAATATTTGCTCGCGCATGGCATGATCGATATGGTGGTGCACCGGCACGAGATGCGCGAGACCTTGAGCAAGCTGTGCAGCCTGCTGGTCACCGAGCGCAAGCACCGGCCCGGCATGAACAACGTGAAGATGCGCACCAAGGCGGCCGGGGGAAGCCTGGAAATCAACCTGCCCGCGACGGCGGAGCAGATCGCTACGGTGAACGCGGAAGGCTCGCCGGCGGAGAGTTCCGGCCATTGAAGCCAGGCTTCATAAGCCTATTCATCTTTTGCTGTGATAGAATAGCGAGCGCACGCCGCCGGGTTCGCTCGCTTTCAACTTAGGACACCGCCTTTGCAGCCGGAAAAAACCGAGAGTCTTCTCACGCGGTTCGAAAAGCTCCACCCAAAGATCATCGACCTCTCTTTGGGCCGGGTCGAACGCTTGCTGGGCGCGCTCGGCAACCCGCACCGGCGCCTTCCGCCCGTAATTCATGTGGCGGGCACGAATGGCAAGGGCTCGGCCGTTGCCTTCCTGAAGGGGATTCTGGAGGCGGCGGGCTACCGGACGCACGCATTTATTTCGCCGCATCTGCGCCGCTTCCACGAGCGGATTATGCTTGCGGCTCCTGGCGGTGCGCGCCCCATCGGCGAGGGGCATCTGGTCGACATCTTGAGCCGGGCCGAGGCCGCGAACGGCGGGGAGCCGATCACCTTCTTCGAGATTACGACGGCGGCGGCTTTCCTGGCCTTTGCGGAAAACCCTGCCGACGTTGTGCTGCTTGAGACGGGCCTTGGCGGCAGGCTCGACGCGACGAATGTGATAGACGAGCCGCTCGCCACGATCCTGACGCCGATCTCGCTCGACCATTGCTCCTATCTGGGCGACACCATCGAGGCGATTGCCTTCGAAAAAGCGGGCATTATCAAGCGCGGGCGGCCGGCGATTGTGTCCAGGCAGGCGGAAAGCGCGCTCGATGTGGTCGAGGCGCAAGCCCGGAAGCTCGGTGCGCCGCTGATCGCCGCGGACCGGAGCTGGGACGTCTTCGAGCAGCAAGGCCGCCTGATTTTCCAGGATGAGGATTGCCTGCTCGACCTGCCGCTGCCGCGGCTATTCGGCCGGCATCAGGTCGAAAATGCCGGCACCGCCATAGCCGCCGCGCGCCGGCTCGAAGGTTTCCGCATCTCGGAGGATGCCATCGCCAAGGGTCTCACCACCGCGATTTGGCCCGCGCGGCTAGAGCGCCTATCTCCCGGCAAGCTGCACGAGCTGGCGCCGCCCGACTCCGAAATCTGGGTGGATGGCGGCCATAACCCTGCCGCCGGCGAGGCGGTGGCGCGTGCGCTCGCCGACCTTGAGGAGCGGGTGCCGAGCCCCATCCATCTTATCGTCGGCATGCTTTCCACGAAGGACGCCGGCGGCTTCCTGCGCCATTTCCAGGGGCTGCCCGAGCTTGCCGCCACGGTTCAGATCCCAGGCCAGGCGAATGCCTATCGTGCCGAGGAGCTGGCGACCATCGCCCATCGCGAGGGCATTGCCGCCAACCCGGCCGCCAGCCTTGAGGCGGCATTCGCGAAAAGCCGCCACCAAGCCCGTGGCCCCGTGCGCATCATGGTGACGGGCTCGCTTTATCTGGCGGGGCAGGTGCTCGATGCGCATGAGCACGGCCTCGGCGCTCGATAATTAGCGGCGCCTACGCTACTTGCCATTCAACCTTGCGATCAGGCTCGACGTATCCCAGCGCCTGCCGCCCATCGCCTGGACCTCGGAATAGAACTGATCGACGAGCGCCGAAACCGGCAGGTGCGCGCCGTTGCGGCGGGCCTCATCGAGGCAGATCGCCAAATCCTTGCGCATCCAATCCACCGCGAAGCCGAAATCGAATTTGCCCTCGGCCATGGTGCCCCAGCGGTTTTCCATCTGCCAGGACTGCGCGGCGCCCTTCGAAATGGTGTCGATCACGGCGGCTACATCGAGCCCGGATTTTTGCGCGAAGTGGATCGCCTCCGACAAACCCTGCACCAGCCCGGCAATGCAGATCTGGTTCACCATCTTGGTGAGCTGGCCCGCGCCCGAAGGCCCGAGCAGCTTCACCGCGCGGGCGTAACAGCCTATGACCGGTTCGGCCTTGGCGAAGGGTTCGGGATCGCCGCCTACCATCACGGTGAGCACGCCATTCTGCGCACCGGCCTGACCGCCGGAGACGGGCGCATCCAGAAAATGCGCGCCGCGGCTGGCGGCGGCATCGTAAAGTTCGCGAGCAATGTTGGCGGAGGCGGTGGTGCTGTCGACAAAGATCGCGCCGGGTTTCAGGCCGTGGAACGCGCCCTGCTCGCCTGTGGTGACCTCGCGTAGGTCGTCATCGTTGCCAACGCAGCAGAACACGAAATCCGCGTCCTTCGCCGCCTCCTCGGGGGTTGGCGCCAGCTGCCCGCCATATTCCGCAACCCACGCCTGCGCCTTGCCAAGCGTGCGATTATAGACGGTGAGATCGTGCCCGCCCTTGGTGCGGATATGCCCGGCCATGGGATAGCCCATGATGCCCAAGCCGATAAATGCAACTTTGCTCATCTAGCCCCTCCTCCGGTACGCGCGCAGTTTTAGCGGCGCGGGCCGTTTAGGCAAATCATAGTCGATCGCTTCCATGCAACGTCAAATTAACTTTCCCGGCTGCTCCCCAGGCCGTTTTTCGAGGGCAGGAGGGGCGCTTTTCGATTTTGAAGTAATATAGCAGAATTGTCTTGAGGAAGCCTTAAGCGCAGCTGAGCGCTATGTCATTGATATAACAAGCGCAATATAGCGCGAGGCGCCGTCTGGAAGTGATGCCGGGCGCGCTCTTTGGTTAATTTTAAATATTCGCCTATATTTAACGGGATTTTCGAAGCGTGGAATTCGACCGAAAACGAGAAAAGATTCGCAAAAATGCGGAGGCGGAAAATATGATGTCCGCGCGTTTACTATATCTGTATTAACCATGATAAGCGCCTACACGAAAGTCACCTTTCGTTAAGGCGGAGGCGCCGGGCAAAATGCCGGTTGATTGCTTCACTGCCCGTTGGCGGCATCCCGTGCGCGCGGCAGCATGCAATGCTGCTGTGCAGACACGGGATCGCAGCGAGCGCCAGTGCCCTTTAAGATCCCGCGTCCGCGGCGCACCGTTCCACGCTGCGCCGCGCGCGGGATGACGGGAACGGCAAAAGGCGGCAGGGGTGCTGCCGCCTTTTGCGCTTGCGTAAGCGCGGGAGTCGGGGGCCTCCCGGCTTTCAGGCTACCAGCGGATTTTCACGCCGCCCGTACCCGTGTAGCTGTTGCCGCGATCGGAGAATTCGCCGTCGAAATTGGTGAACACCGCGACATTGGCCGAGACATCGAGCTTGAAGCCGGCGTTGACCCGGGCAACATCCGAAGCGGCAGAAGCGCCGTACACGGTGAAGGCCGAGCCGGGCAGCGACAGGAGCGAAGCCGCGATCGAGCGATCCGTGTTGAACTCATGCTCCCAGGACAGGCGCGCGTAGGGGGTAAGCACCCAGCCGTTGCCGAAAACTTCCTTGTTGTCGAACTGGACGCCAAGGAAGGTCTTTTCGGAGTCGACGGTTTGCGCGTTGACATTCAAGCCGGCAACCGCCGCGCCAACGTTCGTCTCGGAGAACGCGTTGTTGGAGAGTTCGGCCAGCTGGAAGCCCGCGAAAGGCGTCACGTTCACGCCGTCCACGCGGGTTTTGTAGCCGCCTTCGAAGCGGGCAAGCCATTCGTCGCCGGAGAAGCGGGCCCGTTCCTCCTGCAGGCCGCCAGCGCCAAGGCCGGTAACGAAGCGGTCCGTGGTGTTGTCGTAGTGCGAGTAGCCAGCCGTGCCGGCAACGTAGAAGGCACCCCAGCGCTCCATGCCATAGACGCCGAAGTGTGCGCCATCGGCGGTGCCGCTGGTTGCACGGCTGCCGACGGAGAAGTTGGAGCTGGAATAGCCGCCGGCGATGCCGGCGAGCAGGTTTTGCGTCACCTGGTAGTCGACGCCGGTGACAACGCCGGAGGTCTGGCTCGACAGGTTTGCGCTGCCGTTCGAGGTCTCGCCGTTGAGCGAGGCATACTGGCCGAAGCCCGAGGCCCAGACGCGGGCGCGGCTGGCGACGGCGCCGTTATAGCCGTCCTTCAGGCTGCCGCCATCCTTCATGCCGAACACGTCGTTGCCGCCGTCGCTCCAGAAGGTAGCCTGGCCCAGGATGGTCGAAACGAACACGTTGCCGGTATTCAGCGCGGTCTGCTGCTGGCCGGTGAGACCTTCGCCGGAGAGCGCGGAGAACGCGGCGGGACCGTTGGCAACCGTCGTCGAGATAAGGTTGTTCAACAGCGTCGCGCCGTTCGAACCGTAGGTGCCGGCATTGGCGGCGGTGTCGATGGCCGCCGCAACAGCTTTCTGGTTCGGTGTATTCGCTGCATTAGCCAAGTTCGCCGTCAGCGTCACCACGAGGGACGGGTCGCCAACAACCGAGAGCTTGCCACTGAGGTACTGCAACAGAGTGCCGGTCGTGGTGGTATCGACGATGACGCTCGGATCGAGTGCGATGGCATTGGCTCCCGAGGTGCTAAGAAGGGTATATTGCGTACCGGGCAGGAACACGCCAGTCAGCACGACCTTCGATCCAGCCGCGAAGCTGGTTGTCCCGTTGACCGTCAGCGGCGAATACGACGTTGTGCCGTTGCCTTGCGCGCCAAGCGCACCGCCGTTGGAAACCGTGAGGTTGCCGTTAATGGTGCCGTTGCCGGAGAGTATGCCGGCTGGGACGTCATCGTTGTTCACGTTCTTGCTGGCGCCCGCAATCACGACGTTCGTGTTGACCTGATCGGTCGAGGCAAGCTGGAGCGTGCCCGTCACAGCGTTAAAGTAACCAGCCGCCGCGTAAAGGTTGATGCGGCTCCAGTAACTTAGGGACGTACCGGAGAAGGCGGCGATGGCGTTCGTCTCGGTGTTCACGATAATCTGCGCGATCGTGGCCGGCGTGAGGTTGCCATAAAGCCCGGCAGCCGTCGTGCTCCCTGGGATGTACGTTGGATTCAGCGTTGGATTCGCTGCGGCTGCGAGTGCCGCCGCCGTAGAGTTCCCGTAGCCGCCATAGATCGTAGCAAGCAGGATCGATGCATCCGCGGAGCCGGAGGGAGCTTGCTCGCGCGGCGCATTCACGAAGGACAGGATCGGCAGATCGTAGGTCAGACGGGCAGCGTAGGCGTTCGCATTAGCCACTGAGTACGCGTAAGGGTTGGTGCTGTTGCTCGCGCTAACGCAGTTGGCAAGGGTGGTGCATGCGCTGTTTATTGCGGACCCATTCGCAGCAACTTGGGTCTGGAGCTCGGTCGCGGCACTCGTAAACAGGTTCGGAAAATTCACTGCCGTCGGTGTGTATGCGGTCGAAGGCGAAGTCGAAGTGCCCGTATTGGCGGGAGTTGCGGACACGCCTGTCACGCTGCTGTTGCTGAGATAAGCCGGGTTGTTCAAAAACTGCGCAAGGTCATACTGCACGAAGGAGCGGCTTGCGATGATGTCGAGCGTATAGTGAACGCCAAGCACAATACGGCTATTTGCGTATTCCGAACCCCGCAACAGCATGGCTTGGAAGTCTTGCGGCACCAGCATACCGAGCAGTATGGATTCGGTGTAGGCGTAAGTCGTATGACCGCTTGGAAGGGCCGGACCGGTGTTATTGGAGTTCTGGTCCGTTGCGTCGAATGCGTTGTTGGTCTGTCCGTTGAGGGTTGCGCTGTTGAAGGCCGCCACCTGATAGGGACGCGAGTCACCTAAAGGGTTTTGCGGCTGCTGGGGAGACGTCGCCGTTTGCGTCGTGTTCGACACGTTGTAGGCTTGGTCGTACACGCCGCCGGGCCCAGGTACGGCACCGTATGTGGGCGTGAAAGCGGCCGTGCCAGACGCAGTTTTAACGTAGGGCGTGTAGACGTAACAATTGGTTGTGCAAGATGGCGACGCTACGCTGCCAGTTGCGAAGAAGTACTTCGCCACACCGACATCCGTGCCGGCGAAGCTGTACGCTGTCGATAGAAGAGCAACTGTATTTGGAATGTAGGTATTGGTATTGGTGCCATTAATAGTGACAGATGGCGCGCTGGGATTGTAAGCAAGACCCTGATATACTTGACCCAAAGCCGATCCGTAACCGCCGACTGACTGAACCCCCGTAAACGTTCCGCCACCTGGCTGACTTATGGTCTGATTGGGCAAGCCGCCGGCGAGGTTGGCCGCAATACCGAATGTCTGTCCTGGTAATGTGGATATGGTATTTTTAACGCTACCGAGCAAGTTCGCGTCGCTGGCGGCAAGCGCTTCCACCTGAGAGAAGCTCGAATATGTGCCGGGGTTGTTGGCGGTGGCGATGTTGTTGATAACGGTCACCGGTATGACGCCATTGCTGTACTGCGACAAGTTACCGGCGATGTTGTTGTTGTTGATGGCGAGCGTCATAATGAGGTTCGCCTGAAGCGTGTTCTCGCCCGTCGAGTTCGAGTTCAAGGTCAGGTATGGGCTAAGAAGATTGAGGACGTTGACGGTCTCTGGGCTGATCGTCGTCGGGATGAGGTTCTCATTACTCGTCGTTACTGCTGTAGCCGCCATCGCCGGTGCGGCGAACGCGGCGGCTGCGATGGCCAAAGCGGCCGCGCGCAGCGCGTAGGACTTACGCAACTCTACAAGACTCATACAAATTGGCCCCCCTTAGAGCCCAAAATTTGAGCCAAATTGACTCGTGGAACGACATCTTGCGTTTAGTGGGGGCGCATAACGGTTCGGTGACGCGAGGGTTACAGTTATATATCAACTTTGTGATGTGGCTTTGAGGTTGCAACGCAGGGTTGCTGGAGACACCCGGCCGGGTTGCAAACGCCAGAAAGGGCGCGCAGGCGGCCCGGACTGCGCACAGCTGCTTGCCTTTCAGACAGCGTTCCCCATTTCCCCAAACGGGAGGGAAGGCATGGATTCATTTTTAGGAAGGGACGGGCGTATCGCCTACATCGTTGAGGGCGAAGGGGAGCCGGTCCTGCTCATTCATGGCTTCGCCTCGAACGCGCGGACCAACTGGCGCGATACGGGGTGGATGCGTTTTCTCGCCAGCAACGGCTTCCGCGCCATCGCGCTGGACAATCGCGGCCACGGCGCCAGCGACAAGCTTTACCGGCCGGAGGATTACACTGGCCCTGCCATGGCCGAAGACGCGCTCCGCCTGCTGGACCATCTCGATATCGCAAGAGCCGATGTCATCGGCTATTCCATGGGCGCGCGCATCGCGGCTTTCCTTGCGCTGGCCCATCCGGAGCGCGTTCGAAGCGCCGTCTTCGCAGGGCTCGGCGCCAACATGATCCATGGCGTGGGCGACCCAAAGCCCATCGCGGCTGCGCTTCTGGCGGAAGACGCGGGCGCCATCTCCGATCCGAACGCTCGCGCGTTCCGGGTGTTCGCCGATCAAACCAAGAGCGACCGGCGCGCACTTGCCGCCTGCATCATGGCAACGCGCGACCGCATCCCGGCCCAGGAGCTTGGCGCGCTGACAGTTCCGGTGCTTGTCGCGGTGGGCACGGACGACGCCATCGCAGGGCCGGCGCGGCCGCTCGCGGACGCGATCCCTGGCGCGCAAGCGCTCGACATCCCCGGGCGCGATCATATGAAAGCCGTGGGCGACCGCGTGTTTAAAGAGGGCGTTCTCGAATTTCTGAAAGGAAGGCCCTGATGCCAACCTTTGCACCCAGGGCTTCAATCGTTTAGACTTAGCCGGAATTTCATCCGCCGGCGGGGTTTGTGAGGTCTGCCAATGCTCGAAACGAAACGGCGAAGCAAAGCCGCCAAGATTGCAGCCTACGATCCCGTGTGGGAGTGTGTCCGGCACGATGCCGAGGCCGCGGCACGGGCAGAGCCCGAGTTGGCCGCGCTGATGTTTGCGAACATCCTCAATCACAGCAAGCTTGAGCACGCTGTGTGTCACCGTCTCGCCCAGCGCCTGGACCACGATAACGTCAACGCGGATCTCATCCGGCAAACGTTTCTCGCTATCGCTGAAAGGGAACCGGAATACGCGGAGATCATCAGGGCCGACCTTTCGGCCGTCTACGACCGCGACCCGGCCTGCGGCCGTCTGATCGACCCCCTGCTTTATTTCAAGGGTTTTCATGCGCTTGAGACCTATCGCTTCGCGCATTCGCTCTGGCATGCGGGCCGCAGGGACTTTGCCATGTACCTGCAGAGCCAGTCGTCCATGGTTTTCAACATCGACATCCATCCCGCCGCGAAGATAGGGCGCGGCATCATGCTCGATCACGGCTCGGGCATTGTGATTGGCGAGACAGCCGAAATCGGCGATCATACTTCGATTTTGCACAGCGTGACGCTTGGCGGCAGCGGCAAGGAAACCGGCGACCGGCATCCGAAAGTCGGGCGCTCCGTTATGATCGGGGCGGGAGCGAAAATCCTCGGAAATATCCACGTTGGCGATTGCGCGCGCATCGCGGCCGGCAGCGTGGTCTTGAAGGACGTTCCGCCAAAGACAACAGTTGCCGGCGTGCCCGCCCGGGTGATAGGCGAAGCGGGATGCAGTCAACCGTCGCGGATGATGAACCAGCTCCTGGCGTTCGCGGACGGCGCTGAGCAGCAAGCTGAGAAAACGGGCAGATCATGACTCCAGCAGAGATAAAGGCACTCGAAGCCTACTTACGGAAAAAATTCGAGCTCAATTCCATTGAGATTAAAAAAAGGCACAAGAAGCAGGACTCGGTCGAAGTTTTTGTGAAAGATGAATTCGTTGGCGTCATCTATAAGGATGACGAGGACAATGAGGTGACTTACCAGTTCCAGATGGCAATCCTGGAAGACGACCTCAAGGACTGATTTCGCATATAGCATCTGCGACGGAAGCCCCCCTCACCCCAACCCTCTCCCCAAGGGGAGAGGGAGCGCCAGAACGTCCGCTGCAGGCAATTCTGGGGTTCCTTCTCCCCGTCCGCGTCCGCTTGCGGATGCGGCAGCAAAAGATGCAAGCACGCCAAGGCGTGCTTGCGGGGAGAAGGACAGGATGAGGGGGGACTTCGTACTTGCGCTGCCCCGCCTATCTGAAGGAGGCCCGATATGTCCGGCTACGCCCGCATCGCCATAATCACCGGCGCCACATCCGGCATCGGCGAAGCCACCGCCCGCAAGTTTATTGCCGCGGGGTTTGGCGTCGTCGGCAACGGCCGCAATGCCGCCAAGCTTGGTGAGCTGGAAAGCGAGCTGGGGCCGGCGTTCCGCGGGGTTGCCGGCGACGCGGCCAGCAGCGCCGTGGTGGACCAGCTTTTCGCCGCGTCCGTCGAGCACTTCGGAAAACCGGCCAGCATCGCCGTTGCCAATGCGGGACGCGGCTTGGGCGGCTCGGTCAAGGATGCCGATCTGTCCCAGTTCGAGGAAATGCTTAGAACGAACGTCACCGCCGTGACAATCCTGCTCCAGCGTGCCGCGCGGGAATTGGTTGCCGTCCAGCAGGACGCCTTCCCCCGCTCCGCTGCCGACATCGTGGTCATCGGCTCGGTCGTGGGACGGCATATATCGCCATTCGGCGCCGTCTATAGCGCCACCAAATTCGCCGTGCATGGGCTGGCTGAGAGCCTCCGGCGTGAGATCGGCCCTAAAGGCGTCCGCGTTTCGCTCGTCGAGCCGGGCGTCGTGGTCAGCGGCTTTCAGGCGGTAGCCGGTTACAGCGACGAGACGTCGAAATTATTCGATGAGCGGTTCGGACCGCTTCTCTACGGCGCGGAGATCGCGGACGCGATCCACTTCGTGGTCTCCCAGCCGCCGCATGTGCATATCAGCGACATTGTAGTCCGGCCCACGCGCCAGGATTACCCTTAGGCCTTAAGCGTCCAAACGGGGCATCTCAAGCTCGCGGCATAGCTCGCTTACGCCTCTGCACATCTTGCTATTCGCCTCGCCGAACTCCGAAAGCGCGACGAGCGCGGCGCTAGCGTCCCCGCTTTCGTGGGCCTGCAGCACTTTTTGCGCGAGTTCATGCACCTGTTGATGGAGCGTTTCAACCTCGCCAAACAGGGCGGCGTCACCGAATTCGTCAGCGTTTTCGTCAAGCCACTGCTGGCACCCGCAATTGGCAGGATCGGCAATCTCTCTCGCCTCATGATCGCTCGCGCCGAGCAGGGTGTCGGCTACAAGCCGGCCGAGCATAAGATGATTGAGCTTAAACAACCCGCAAGCCGATTTCGGCGATTCGGGGCAGGCCAACTCCTCAGCGGTTTCGGCGAACCAGTTGTTGCCGGCCTTCATTTTTTGCGCCGCGCCACGAAGCCGCTCAGCGCCCTCATTCGCCGTTGCGGTTATCTTGTCGACCCATTGAGCGATGTCGGCGGTAATGCTGCTTTGATTGCCCACGACCTGCGTGATTTCCTTCATTTTAGCAGCTGCCGCGGAAACTTGGTGCGACATGGCGTCCATCGTGGCGCCGGCATCGGTTATGGCGCGTTCGCCCTCGGAGACCGCCTTCGTGGTCTGTGCCATCGTTGCGACGATAAGCGCCATGCCGTTATACAGGGCGGCAAGGTCGTTCTTGATTTCTTCGCTCGCCTTGGCGGATTCCTCGGCCAGCCGCTTCACCTCGCTTGCGACCACGGCGAAGCTCTTGCCCGCCTCCCCGGCCCGCACCGCCTCGATCGTCGCGTTAAGGGCGAGCAGTTTCGTTTGGGCCGCAATGTTTCCGGTGAGCGAAAGGATTTGATCGATCCGCTCCGAGGCGCGGGAGAGATCGTCGAGCTTTTTGGCGGTGTCATCCACGGCACCGGCAATTTTTTCCATGGCGCCGATGGCATTGCGAACCGCGGCGAGGCCGGTTGCCGCACTTTCATCCGCCGCCGTGGCCTCTCTTGTTGCGTCCTCGGCGCTTTGCGAGATTTCAAACACCGAAACGAATAGTCTTTCCGAAGCTTGCGCTATGGACTCCGCGTTGGCGGTGCCTTCTTCCGCGTTCTTGCCAAGATGCGCAAGGTCGAAGCCAACGGCATTGAGCCCGCGCAGCATCGTTACGAGCATGCCGATCCCGCGGCTGCCATCCCCGGCCCCCGCTCCTTGCTCTTCGCATAACGGTTGCTGCATGCAGGGCGGGAGCAGGCCAGTTGCGTCCGCCGCGGCTCCCAAAACCCCATCCAAATCGATCGCTTGTTGTGCTGCCATTGAGCCGCGCCATTACACTCATGTTTACGCTTGCTTTGCGCCCTTCCTGTTCAGGCAAGCACAAAGAAGCCGCCGTGGGAGACAGCATGATAGAGGTCAGCCACCGGCTTTGCCGGGGTGGCCCCGCGGACTCTCGCGAATTCCGCCGCGGGCCAACCTTAACCGGAGATGGTTGCGCAACATTTAACGGTACACGCGGAGCTGGCGTTCGCGCGCATCCATGCGATTAAAGGCCGCCGCTTACCCCCCTCGACTGCGGCTGCGGGAACCCGTGCCGGCGGTCTCCGGATCACTGTGTGCGGGAGTTCAGGTTGTAAAGCTTCCCCTAGGCCAAGAAAACGCAGGCCGGCGCTCCTGTGAGGCACCGGCCTGTGCTGGCTCCGGCGGACGGGACATGGGGGCAAGGGGAGGCCGGACCACGGAACCGTTAGATAAACATCCGCATCGCATAAACGTTCCGCGCCTATTTCCGAACACTCAAATGTTAACGCCGGCCCGATTGCAATAAAGTTCCCTTGCAGGCATCATAAATAGCAGACTAAGCCGCTGCTTTAATGCGGCAGCACACAGCCGATGCATTTCCGGCTGGGAGGAAAACATGACCGTCGCTTGGATTTTGAAACAAAAGGGCCGCAATGTGATAAGCGCGCTCCCAGGCACCCCCGTGGAGCACGCCATCTGTCTTCTCGAAAGGCACAATATCGGTGCGGTTGTCATCGTGGACGAGCAGCAACGCGTGCAGGGTATCGTATCCGAACGGGATATTGTGCGTATCGTTGCAACTCAAGGCGCCAATGCCCTCAAGGAGCCGGTGGCCGGTCACATGACCCGTAACGTTGTTGTTTGCTCCGAGTACCACAGCATCGATTGGCTCATGGAGCAGATGACGACACGCCGCTTCCGGCACATCCCCGTGGCCGAGAACGGCCGGCTCGCGGGCATCGTTTCAATCGGCGACGTGGTGAAGTACAAGCTGGCGCTTGCGGAATCCGAGGCCGAGCAAATGCGGCAGTACGTGGCCGGGTAGCACCGATCCGGCTTCAATGGAAGCGGGGTTAAGACCCCCTCACCCCAGCCCTCTCCCCGAGGGGAGAGGGAGTCCGCTGCGGACAGTTCTGGGGTCCCTTCTCCCAGCCACATCCGCTTGCGGATGTGGCCATGCTGAAATGCGAGCTCGCCAAGGCGAGCTTGCGGGGAGAAGGACAGGATGAGGGGGTCTTAGGCCTTGAACTAGGCAGATACTAGCCGCGCACGGCGGTGCCGAGTTCCAGCTCGCCGCCTTCCCGGTGCATGCCGCTCAGAAAACGGCGGACGGCATTGCGGCCCTGCTCGATCGCCAGCTCGGCCTTGTGGAAGTCGAAAAGCCCGATGCCATCGAGATTTACCTGAATCGTGGCGTCGGGCGGATCGCCGGCGAGCCTTGAGCGCGCGATCCGGTTCTGCGTAATGTTGAATGCCTCAAGCACAACGCGCGGAATCCCAGGAGCGCCATCGCGAGGCTTCCCCCCTAGCAACTGGCGCTTGACGAGCGCGAAGCGGCTCTTCTTGGGCGGGTCTTCGGCTGCCGGCGCCTTGGCGTCGAACTCGGCCTCGGCCTCCACGGGAAACAGCGCATTGCGCAGATATTGTCCCTGGTGGAGCGTCACCGCGATCACGAGCTGAGCGCCCTGGGCGCGCGCCGCGGAAACGGGGACGGGATTGACGAGCGCGCCATCCATGAGCCAGCGCCCGCCGATCCGGATGGGCTTCAGGATGCCGGGCAGCGCGTAGGAGGCGCGCAAGGCGGCGGCGAGCGAGCCTTTCGTGAGCCAGACCTCCTGGCCCGAGCCGAGTTCCGTCGCGACCGCCACGAACTTTTTCGGCATGTCCTCAATGTGCAGATCGCCGATGTGGGAGGCCAGCGTCTTTTCCAGGCGCTTCCCTGTCATCAGGCTCGATCCGGCGAGGTTCACGTCGAGATAGCGCAGGATTTGCCGCAAGGTGAGCCCGCGCGCCAGGCTGTGCAACTCGTCCAGCCGTCCCGCCGCATAGAAGCCGCCGGCAATCGCCCCAATCGAGGTTCCGGCTACGATCTCCGGCTCAAGGCCCGCTTCGGTAAGCGCCTCCAGCACGCCGATATGGGCAAGCCCGCGCGCGGCGCCGCCGCCGAGTGCCAGTCCTATGCGTGGCTTTTCCATGGCTCGCTGCATCGAAGAATTGGCCTTAGTTCCCGGAATCGGTGATCCATACGAAGCGCATTACCCCTCACCCCAACCCTCTCCCAATGGGAGAGGGAGTTCGCTCGCAGCCGTTGAGAAGGCGTCCCCTCTCCCAATGGGAGAGGGGCAGGGTGAGGGGTAATGCCCTATGTCCATGACTCATCCTTCACCGCGGTTGCTAGCTTTGCGTGCCATCCTCGACAAACTCTAGGCCGTCCGGCGTTACCCGCCGGTAAAAGCAGCTCCGCCGCCCCGTATGGCACGCCGCCTCGCCGGAAAGCTTGACGCTCACCCAAAGCACATCCTGGTCGCAGTCGGTCCGGACCTCCTCGACCAGCAGCCGGTTGCCGCTGGTTTCGCCCTTGCGCCACAGCGCCTGCCGGGAGCGGCTCCAGAAATGGGCCTCGCCGGTTTCAAGCGTCAAGCGCAGCGCCTCGGCGTTCATATAGGCGAACATCAGCACGCCGCCCCCCGCGGCATCGGTGACGATGGCGCCGATCAGCCCAGCGCTGTCGTATCTGGGTGCGAAAACGCGTCCTTCTTCAAGCTCGCGCTTGCTGAGCCCGGCGGTCTGAGACATGAGCGTGCGCCCTTTCCGGCAGTTATCTCACGGTGACGGGGCGCTGCCCGTTCACGAGCTGGATGAAGCGGTCGCGATAGGATGGATCGTCCTTGAACACGCCGGTGAAACGCGTGGTGATGGTTGTGGTGCCCGGCTTGTGGACGCCGCGCGTGGTCATGCACTCGTGCAGCGCGTCGATCATCACCGCGACGCCCTGCGGCTGCAGAACCTCCTCGATGGCGTTGGCGATCTGCGCCGTCATGGTCTCCTGCGTCTGCAGGCGCTTCGCGTAAAGATCGACAGCGCGCGCCAGCTTCGAGATGCCCACAACGCGGTCGCGCGGGAGATAGGCGATATGCGCCACGCCTACGATGGGCAGCATGTGGTGCTCGCAATGCGATTCGATGCGGATATCGCGAAGCATGATCAGGTCGTCATAACCCTGCACATCTTCGAAAGTGCGCGAAAGAATATCGTAGGGGTCGCCCTCGTAGCCCGCAAAAAACTCCTCGTATGCTTCGACTACCCGGCTTGGTGTGTCGGCAAGGCCCTCGCGCGAGGGATCGTCGCCTGCCCACGCGATAAGCGTGCGGACGGCGTCCTCCGCTTCAGCCCGGCTCGGCCGTTTTTCGGCCCGGTCCACGCCGTTGACGCTATGCAGGCCGCGGCTACCCGGCTTCGGGGTTGAAGCTAATGTGTCCATGGGAATATACCCTTTCGGCAGGCGTTTATGGTGCCCGGCTCGAACGGAAGATAGTTGCGCCTTCCACTCAATCCAGCGGCATTTGTTGCGCGGCCCTCGCCGCGGAAAAATACGGAGTTCGCCGCATATGAGAGTCTAACACGCACAGGCGATTGCAGGTGCTGAGACGCAACAGTATATAAGAAGGGCGACTCCCCCGGCAAGGCCGGCTGCCTGCTCTGAGTTTTAAGCCTATGGTCAATCTGGAAGATATCTATAGCCAGCGGGTGCTTGAGCTTTCCGCCAATATCCCGCGCACCGGACGCCTGGAAGACCCGCACGCCATCGCGAGCGTGTACTCGAAGCTATGCGGCTCGCGCATTACGGTCACCCTCAAGATGGAGGGGGATATCGTCACCGATTATGCGCAGGATGTGCGCGCCTGCCTGCTCGGGCAGACTTCGGCGGCCGTCATGGGCGCCAATATCGTCGGCTCTACCGCCGCCGAACTGCGCGAAGTCCGGGACCGGATGCGGCGCATGCTCATGGAAGGCGGCCCGGCTCCAAGCGGGCGCTGGGCCGATCTCGCGATCCTGGAATCGGTGAGGTACTACAAGGCGCGGCATGCCTCCACGCTGCTCGTGTTCGAGGCGGTGGAGGAGGCCATCGCCGCCGTCGAGAAGGATCGGGCGGCATAGGCGCCGCAAGTACCCAGAATTCCGCGATCCGCAAAACGCGCATTACCCCTCACCCTAGCCCTCTCCCAATGGGAGAGGGAACTCGCTCGCAGCCGTTGTGAAGGCGTCCCCTCTCCCATTGGGAGAGGGACAGGGTGAGGGGTAATGCGGTGTGGTTATGGCTCATCCCTCGCCGATAGCGGGGGCCAGGCTTCCGGGCGGCATCGCAACGCCGCATAACGGCTAATTGTCTGGTGTTAGCCACAGGTTTACCATATTTTGGCTCCGCCCGCGGCCTGCCGCGGAGAAACCTCTTTGCCTTGGGGGAGAAACATGAGCACCGTCGATTCCAGCGGGAATGGAATTCAGAAAACTCTGCTTTGGATTATCGTGGCCGCGGCCGGCGCCATTTCGCTTGGCTATGTCGCGCTGAACCGGGGCGAACCCATCAGCGCGGCCTGGCTTGTCGTGGCCGCGCTTTGCGTCTACATGATCGCCTACCGCTTTTATGCGCTGTTCGTAGCGAAAAACGTGCTTGGCGTCGACCCTTCGCGGCAGACGCCGGCGTACCGTCATAATGACGGCCTCGATTACGTTCCCACCAACAAGTACGTGCTGTTCGGCCACCATTTCGCGGCCATCGCTGGCGCGGGTCCGCTGGTAGGTCCCGTGCTCGCGGCGCAGATGGGCTACTTGCCCGGCACGCTTTGGATCTTGGTGGGGGTGGTGCTGGCCGGCGGCATCCAAGACATGACCGTGCTGTTCATGTCGACGCGGCGCGATGGGCGCTCGCTCGGCGACATGGTGCGCTCGGAGATGGGGCCAACGGCTGGCGGGATCGCGCTTATCGGCGTGATGCTCATCATGGTCATTCTGCTCGCGGTGCTCGCCATGGTCGTGGTGCGTGCCTTGGCCGCAAGCCCGTGGGGAACGTTCGCGGTGTTCGCGACCATTCCGATAGCGCTCCTGATGGGCATCTACGCCCGCTTCATCCGGGTTGGCCGGATCGGCGAAATGACGGTTATCGGCATCGTGCTGCTCCTGGCCGCGCTCATCTACGGGCGGACCGTGGCCGAGAGCCCGGACTTGGCGCCGTATTTCACCTTTAGCGCCGAAACGCTTTCCTTGATTATCATCGGCTACGGATTTGTGGCATCGGTTCTGCCGGTTTGGCTGCTGCTCGCGCCACGCGATTACCTGTCGACCTTCCTGAAAGTCGGAACGATGGCGCTGCTCGCGGTCGGCATTTTGATCGTGCAGCCCCATCTTGAGATGCCGGCGCTGACGAAGTTCGTGGACGGTAGCGGCCCGGTTTGGGCTGGCAGCCTGTTTCCGTTCCTGTTCATCACCATCGCTTGCGGCTCCGTTTCAGGGTTCCACGCGCTGATTTCATCCGGCACCACGCCGAAGATGGTCGAGAACGAAGGCCAGATCCCGATGATCGGCTACGGCGCGATGCTCACCGAATCCTTCGTGGCCATCATGGCCATGATCGGGGCTTCGGTTCTCCAGCCGGGCGTTTATTTCGCCATGAACAGCCCGGCCGCCGTCATCGGCCCCGACTTGGTTGCCGCCGCCGCGAAAATAACGAGCTGGGGCTTCACCCTGACGCCGGACATGATGACCCAGCTCGCGCAGGAAGTGGGCGAGAAGACGCTGCTCTCGCGTGTTGGCGGCGCGCCCACGCTCGCGGTCGGCATGGCCTACATCCTATCCGGGCTCTCGGGCTTTTTCGGCACCGCGATGATGGGGGTGTGGTATCACTTCGCCATTCTGTTCGAGGCGCTGTTCATCCTCACCACGGTCGATGCCGGCACGCGTGTTGCGCGCTTCATGATTCAGGACACGATTGGCAGCGTGGTTCCCTCCTTCAGGAACACTGAGTCCTGGGTTAACAACCTGATCGGCTCAGCACTTGCGGTCGCGGCCTGGGGCTACTTCCTCTACCAGGGCGTTATCGATCCCCTGGGCGGCATCCGCACGCTCTGGCCGCTGTTCGGCATCTCGAACCAGATGCTGGCCGGAATCGCGCTGATCGCTTGCACGGTCATCCTGTTCAAGATGAAGCGCGAGCGCTATGCCTGGGTGACGCTGATCCCAACAACCTGGCTGCTCGTCTGCACGCTCACCGCCGGCCTGCAAAAGATCTTCAGCCCCGTGCCCGCCATCGGCTTCCTTGCTCAAGCCCATAAGTTCGAGGACGCTTTGGGCGCGGGCAAAATTCTGGCGCCGGCGAAGGACCTGGGCGAAATGCACCGGGTTATCTTCAACGCCTACGTGAACGCGACGCTGGCCGCGATCTTCGTTCTGGTGGTCGTGACCATCGCGGTTTACGGGGTGATTTGTATCCGCCGCGCTTTGGGCACCCCCGCCGTCACCGCCACCGAGGTTGGCGGCATGGCACCCGTGGGAGCAGCACATGGCTGAGAAGCTTAAGTTCTGGGATTTGGTGACGAGGACCGCAAATCTCATGGTCGGCATCCCCGACTATGAGACCTATGTGCAGCACCGGCAAACCTGCCATCCGGGCGAGCCGGTGATGTCCTACGAGGATTTTTTCCGCAACCGGGTGCAGGCACGCTACGCCGTGGGCAAGGGGAAATTCCGGGGCTGCTGCTGACGGCAGGGCGAAGCACGAAGGCCGCCGGGTTCCTGGCGGCCTTTTGCAATTCACCGCGGGGAGGCCCGCCTGCCAGAAGCGGACTGGCGCAATTTTTCCAAGGTCTCCCAACTGGCGGTTCCGTTGTCTGGGAGGCCTTTTCCGCGCTGCCACCTGACAAGCGCCGTTCGCGTCTGGCCGCTGAAAATGCCGTCAGCCCAAACATGATACCCGGCTTCCGACAAAAGCTCTTGCATCTCTTTGATTTCAGACGCGGTTAGCTCCCTATCGCCGCTCCGCTCCCTTGGGGGGATTTGCTGCGTGCTCAAGGACTCCAGCGCCGCTCGATCCGTATCCGCCGCGCAGGGAAAGGCGGAATATACGCAACGGCGGGAGCCCGCATATGAAGCGCGGACGCAATAGACCTTTTTGCAAGCCGCTTTCTCCCAGCCCCCATACCTTTCGCCATACAGGGTGAGCACCTGACGCTGCCATGCCCTCCTGGCGCGTCCCCCCGGACTCAAAACGATCCCGAAACTGAGCCCTCCGGCAGCCTCGATACGCTGCCTTTGGCATCCTCGCGGCAGGGGCGGGAGATAATCCTGGACTGCCGCGCTGTCGCAAGCCGTTTCGGCCTTTGAAGTTGGAGACAGCAAGCCGAGGCCCAGCAAGAAAACGGCAACCGGCGCCGTCTGGAAGCGCAATTTCATGGCGGTCCCCCCTTTTGAACTACGCTTCATCCCGAATCCGGTTGAGTTCTTCAAGGAGTTCCCCCCTCACTCTGTCTCTCTCCCCAAGGGGAGAGAGGACCCTATAATCTGCGCTGCGGGTAATTCTGGCGTCCCTTCTCCCCTTAGGGGAGAAGGACAGGATGAGGGGGGACTTCGTGAAGCATTCAACCGGATTCGGTATCATCCCGAAATATGAGGCACTTACCTCATCTATCCTGCGCTCGCGGCGCTCGCCTTGATCGCGCTCAAGTTACAAACATTATTCCGCGCCAGCCCGAAAGCAGCTGGCGCCGTGCCCGGTGCAAGGCTCATTTGCCGCAGCCGTGGTGGCAGACCTTTTCAAGCGATGCTAGAGTTATAAATAAGCGGTGAAGTTGCAGGCGGGGGTGAAATGACAAAGGCAGGACGTTTGCGTCCGCGTGTGCGGCCGGAAGCGGCGAAGTGCACGCGATGAGCAGCACGGCAGGTGATTTGGCATTGCCGCGGGAGTTCTTTTCCGAATATCGCTGGCCTGCCAACGGGTACGACGAAGCCGTTGGCCCCGAAGGGACGGCGCGGCAGTCATGGGCGGCGTTCGCGCAAGCCTTTGGCGCGCTCACGCCGGATGAGCAAACGCAGCGGCATGAGCGCCTGCGCCGGCTGGTTCTGGAAAACGGCATCGCTTACGACCTTTTCGCCGAGCCCGGAACCCGCCAGCCTTGGGCCGTCGATCTCATCCCCATCGTCATAGGGGCGGAGGAATGGGCGCATCTCGAACGCGGCCTCATTCAGCGGGCCACGCTGGTCGACCTGATCGCCAAGGACATTTACGGTCCGCAATCGCTGCTCAAGACAAGCAAGATTCCGCCGCGGCTTATTTTCAGCGATACGGCCTTCCTGCACGCTTGCCGGGAAGCCAAGCCCGCAGCCCATCTCATCAATTTCTTCGCCGCCGATCTGGTGCGCGACACGGGCGGGGCGTGGCGCATCATCGACGTGCACGCCGAGACGCCCGCGGGCGCCGGCTTCGCGCTCGCCAACCGGCTCCTGCACGGCCAGCTTATGGGCGACGTTTTCCGCACCTGCCACGCGGTCAGGCTCGCCCGCTACTTCGAACGGCTGCAAACCGAACTCGTGCAGCGCCTGGAGCGGGATAATCCGCTGATCGCGCTGCTCACACCGGGGCCCTACCACGAGGACTACTTCAGCCACGCCTACCTTTCGCGCTATCTCGGCCTGCAACTCGTGGAAGGCGGCGACCTGCGTGTGATCGGCAGCCGCGTCTACATGAAGACGCTCGAAGGGCTGAAGCCGGTCGACCTCATCATCCGCTGCGTCGAGGGCTCCCATTGCGATCCCCTCGAACTCGATCCCAACCGCTTCGGCGGCCCAGTTGGCCTCGTTCAGGCGCTTCGCAAGAACCCGCGCCTGGTCATGAACTTCCTCGGGCGCGGCGGTGGTCGAGAACCGGGGGCTTGCGCCGTGGCTTCCGCAGATCGCCAGGCAGCTGCTCGGGCAGGACCTCATCCTGGAGGATACGCGCCGGCGCTGGCTGGGCGACCTGGACGCGCGCGTGTTCATTTTCGAGCATCCGGACCGCTTCGTGATCCGCCCTGCCTACGAGGGCAGCGGGCGGCCGGGCCGTGCACAGCAGGGCGTGCTGCCGGAAAGGCTCTCGGGACGCGAGTTGGATGCGCTGAAGTTCGATCTGGAGCTGAACGGGACGGCCTTCGTCGCCGAGGAGCGGCAGGATTGCGCCACCGCTCCTTCCTGGACCGCCGATGGACTGAAGGCCAGGCAGTTCGCCATGCGCCTCTATGTCTGGGCCGTCGATGGCGAGTACAGGGTCATGCCCGGCGGGCTTGCCATGTCGGTCGACGGTACGCCTGGCGTGGCTATGTCGGCGACGGACGGACATTCCCGCGATATATGGGTCTGCTCCGAGGAACTGGCGGCGGTTCCGCATCTCACGCTGATGCGCCCCGCCGGCGAGGTCGCCGAAGCTCTGCGCACCGGAGCTGTCTTGCGCAGCCGCATCGCCGACAATCTTTACTGGCTTGGCCGCTATGGCGAGCGCGCCGATTGGGTCATGCGGCTCATGCGCGAGCGCGCTGACCGCCGCGGACGATGGCGGAAGCGCCGGCACCGGCGATGGCGGCCCGAAAGCGCTTGAGCTTATCCTGGCGAAGGATCAGCCGCCCGGTTCGATACAGGGTCTGGGCGCCGATACGCCCGCCATCGAGCAGGCCGTGCGCCTCTTGATGACCACGCCGGGGCGGACCTACAGTCTGCCTGGCCTCAAGAGCAGCATGCTGCGCGCCGGCGGCATCGTGCGCGAGCGCCTCTCGCTCGAAGTCTGGCGAACGCTGTTGCGCTTCTCCAATATCGTCCCGGAAAATGCCGATGAGGCCGCCGATCCGGTGAAGCTGCTCGACCGGCTGAGCGCCGGCATCGTCACGATCGCATCGCTGAACGGGCTCACCGCCGAGAACATGACGCGGAACTATGGTTGGCGGTTCCAGGATATGGGCCGGCGCATCGAGCGCGCCTTCAATCTTGCCGAGCTTCTGCTCGCGCTGTTCCGCGAGGCCCCGTCCGACGAGGAGGAAACGGCCCGTCTGTTCTTCGTGCTCAACGTCGCGGACAGCATCATCACCTTCAGGCAGCGCTATTTGTTCGCGCCCATTCTGCCGCTCATCCTCGATCTGCTGGTGGTGGACGAGTCGAACCCGCGCGGCATCGGCTTCCAGCTTGCGACCATCGCGGACCACCTGTCGGCGCTGCCCCAGGCGACGGCGCACTCGCCGCATACCGAGGAGCAGCGGATCGTCCTCGATCTTATGACGCGCGTCCGCCTCGCCAATATTGCCGGCCTCGCGCATCCTGGCCCGGACGGGGTGCGGGCGGAGTTGCAGGAGCTGCTGGGCCACTTGATTTCGAGCTTGCCGAAGCTCTCCGAAGCAATTACGCGCCGCTATTTCAACCTCACGGAAGATGAACTCCGGCGCGTCGCCGCGCGGTTCGGGCAACACGCATGATTTTCGAGATCAGCCATCGCACAATCTACCGCTATTCGGCGCCGGTTGCGCAGTCCCATCATTTGTTGCATTTGCAGCCCCGGCAGCATTCGCGGCAGAAAATCTTGGACCACAGCCTGTCGATCGACCCGGCTCCAGCGTCGAAGACCGATCTGATCGACGATTTCGGCAATCCCGCCTCCATCGTCACCATCGAGCAAGACCACACCATGCTCACGATCCATTCGCGGGCGCGGGCGGACGTGCAAGCGCCGGAGGACTTCGATCCCGCCTATTCGGCGAGTTGGAACGATGTCGCGGCGCAGCTTAGGGCGAACCTTGGGCCCGAGACTTTCGAGGCGATTCTCTATACCTGCCCTTCGCGGTACATCCGGCCATCCCGCGAGATCCACAGATTCGCGCGTGCGAGCTTTCCCGAAGGCCGCCCGCTGCTTGACGCCGTGTGCGACCTGACCGCGCGCATCTATCAGGGCTTCACCTATCAGAGCGGATCGACCGACGTCGCGACGCCGGTCGAGGAGGTGCTGCGGCACAAGAAGGGCGTCTGCCAGGATTTCGCGCATGTCGAGATTGCTTGCCTGCGCACGATGGGCCTGGCCGCGCGCTATGTCAGCGGCTATCTGCTCACGCGGCCTCCCGTGGGGCAGCCGAAGCTGGTTGGGGCCGATGCCTCGCATGCCTGGATATCGGTGTGGGCGGCGGATATGGGCTGGGTGGATTTCGACCCGACCAACAATGTGACGCCGAAGGAGGAGCATATCGCGCTGGCCTTCGGCCGCGATTACCACGATGTGAGCCCGGTGAGCGGCGTGCTCCTCGGTGGCGGCGAGCATGAGGTCGAGGTCATGGTCGACGTGACCCCCGTGGCGGCCGGCGCATAGCGGCGGCGCGCCGCCGTCATCGCGAGGCAGGCATGGAGCGGCGGGGTTCGCGGCGGTGCAAGCTCCGTTCCTGGATGCCGGTTCTGAGCTTCGGTGCAACGCCAAATTAACGCTCCAAGCGGCTCCGCCAGGGCCATTTTTGAGGGCCGGAGGGGTGCTTTTCAATCTTGAAGTAATATAGCAGAAAAACCTTGAGCAAGCGTTAAGCGCGGTTGTGGCGTAACATATTGAAACGGCGTCGCTATTCGGCCGCGCGCAGTCGCGATGAGCGGCCGTGCCGCGGCGGGGATTCGTTAATTTCAAATATTTGCGTATATTTAACGGGATTTTCGAAAGGTATAAAATGGGCAAAAGTGAGAAAAGATCCGCAGAAATGCGGCGGCGAAAAATATGATATCTGGCGTTTACTATACTTGCATTATTCGCAACGTAGCCCCATAACACCGTGATTCTCCTCACAGATTTAAAACGCTGTCACATCTATAGCCACAGCTGCGATAAGGGCTAGCCATGGAGAATGATACCAAGTTTTGCAGCCCAAAGCCCGGCGAGAGTTTCAAGGCGTTCAAGGCCCGGTTCCGCAGAGAGGTGAATCGCCGTCTTAACGCCCCGCCCAAGCCTAAGCGCACTCCCAAGCCTAAGCCCCGCACAGCGCCAGAGCTTATCCGCGAGCTGAGAGCGACGGTGAACGGCGGGGCCTTCTTAGCTAGCCGCTCTAACAGTTAGAGCGGCTAGGGCTTGGCTGCATCTCCTGGTAGGTGTAAACTAACGTCTTGGCAATCTGTGAGTGAGTGACCATGCGCGCATATGTCGGAGCTAGTTACAAAATTTCGAAGCATCTCCGCGCTGGCGTAGCGGTCCCGGTGCAGTTCGAAGCAATTAAGCACTTCGGAGCTGTTCTGTTCTGGCTATGGGTAATCGGGAGCGCGTTGAAAGCCTTGGGGTTCAAATAGGGCTTGGAAGAGCTTTCAGACCCCGCCGCCAACCATTAAACAGCGCTCAGCCTTCCAGCTCAGTTCTGCCCAGTCTTCGCGCGTGTCTTCTTCGGCCCTTAACAGGAAGCAGTTGTTATAGAACTTCACCGGCCGCCCGGCATAATAGAGATAGCGCCCGCCGGGTATGAACTTCATCGCAGTCATGAGTTGAACCAAGTCCGCCTTGTCAGACTTGCTCATGTCCTTCTGACAGACTTCCTCGACTAGCACGCGGCAAAGCTCAGGCCATGTGTATTGACCATTGTGGCTATATTTTTGATTAAAGATTGTTTCAGAAAATTTAGAATTGAAAGACATTTATTAACTTTCTAGTTACAACGCTTCGTCGCTAGCCGCTGCACTCGATTCAGCGGCTAGCCCGCCGCCAATTCCGCAAGCACAGCTTTCAAGCCCCGGCCCGCAACATCGCTCGCAATCTCCACGTTGCGCTCAAGCACTATCGCCATGGCGCTAGTGGACTGCGGATGTATTCGTCAACTCCGGGCGCAATGAGGTCAACTATCTCAACATTCTTGCCGCCCATTTTAGTTGCCCACTAGCGCCATGGCGATAGTGCTTGCTTACGTGTGATCGCGCTCCACGTATGAGAATACCAGATTATTTTGTCCGCTAGCAGTACCGGCATGCCGATACTGGCTCAAGACCCCGGCTTGACCAAGGAGCACTTTATAGCGTTCGTCACTGCGGAGACTTGATGCGGACTCAATTGGCTACGCTTTTGCCGCGCCGCAAGGAAGCCTTTGAAGAGAAATACTCGCATACTAAGAAAGGCGTTGCTCAGGGCGATGGGAAGCAGAAAGCAGCTAAGAAGAGCGGAATATCTCGGGCTAAAATTCAGCCTGAGATAGGGGAGCCGGAAGCAGACGCATTCACAGCTGATACAGCGGCAAAGACCGGCAAAGACCGAAGAACAATTGAGCGGGCTGTTCGGCGTGGCAAGATTCCGAACGTGCGAAGTTCACCACGTTGCGTGCCGGGATATATTTAAGGCTGCATCCTGAAACGGCTTGCGTTGCGGAGAACGGGAAGAATGGCGGGCGGCCATCTAAGAGCGGGAAAACCAAAATCCAAAAAGCAGATTTAGGTTCTGAGCCCGAAAAGCCCAAATGCTTTGTAGCTGATACAGCCGAAAAGACCGGACAGCCTGTTAGGCTGGATATTCGCAAAGCCGACGAACTAGATATTATATTAAGTAGTCACGTCCAGAATCAAGTTGTTGCCACATGGCCGCCTCTGGCTGATAATCACTCCCATGATCTTCGACGACCTTTATTGTGATGACTGGCTAACAACCGCAGCGACTTGTGAGCGGCTTGGGTATTCGCGGGCGGGGCTTAACAAGATGCGGCATAGATTGCCAATCACCTCAAAGACTGTGGGGCGGAATAGACTTTACCTACGCGAACACGTTGAAGACCTATTAGCAAAATGGAACGGTAAATTATGACAACTAATGAATTCGGCTTCCCTACCTCTGGACAACCCGGCGACAAGATCGGCTTTAAGCAAGTTACGAACACGGCATTGACCGCAGCGTTGCCACCACGAGCCTTGGAACGTCTGAGCTATTTCATGGCATGGCGAGTGATCGGCTCTGGGCATCTCCAAGGCTACTTGTCAAATGCCAACGGTGAGCTGGCGCGGTTCCATAAGCGCATCGATGAGAACTATCGCGCCCCCTGGGATGCGGTACAGGCTAACCTATCGATGGAGCGAGGTGGCGAACGGACTTTAAAAATGCTGGAGTCGGAACTCCGCAGTCTTGAATATGAGGTTCAAATCGGCAAGCTTGTAGAGAAATATTACGCTGCCGATGTGCCAATGTCACGCGGGGCCTTGCGGGTTATCTGCGACACGGCCTCAGAGCTTACCCGGTTCGCTAATAGGGCGCGCAAGCTGACAGAGGTAGAGGACGTGTCCCCTGGCAAGCAATACGACCCTGGTCGTATAGACGCTATCAGGGCGGCGCTTGCTAAGGTTGAGGACCGGAAAGACGCTATCGAGATGGCCTTACCGCCGTTCGAAGATGCTTGGGCCGGGATCGAATCCGATCTTAACTCAAAAGCCGCAGCGCCGCACGTCTCAATCCATCCGCGTTTCGCCCCTGAGCAAGCGCCGCGTGAGTTGCCGCCCATGACAATCGTGGAGACGCTATGGCCTCAAGCCGGAAAGCTCCACGCCTCTGGACCGGGCTCGCAAATCTACATCGAACAGCCTGACGCGTTGGGAATCCTACTGGGGCTATTCAAGGATGAGATTGCGGCGAAGCTCAAGAGCGAGTTAGAGGCTAAATATTCGAGCGCTCAAGGGCAACTAATCCTTTCGCAAAAAGAGCGCCGGGAACAGTTGAATGCTGTGCGCGCCGAACACTTGGAACTTGAGCGCAAGGAAGCCTCTCTATTTTGGCGGTACGTTGAACAGCATGGCGGCGCAGCACCGGACTGGATTCGGAGTGATATTTCACCGGCTGCACTATTAGGGGTTAGCGTCTAGGTTATTCCTTAGTTACCTAGATGCTCCGGGCCGCCATCGGTTCGCACGACCTAAATGGCGGCCCGTTGAATTCTTCAATTTTTTGAAAGGCAATAAGTAATGAGTACCAAGATTCTCAGTCCGCAACAATCGGCTATTCGAGACAAGGCTTTGAATGGCTACATCGAAGCTTTCGAGGCGCGGGGTTTGCCAGCCCCTGAGCTGTCAGAGGACGCTGGACGCTGTGAGATGCGAGCTGACGGGATGGCGCGGACTGTTCGGGCTAACGGCATGGCGGGACCATGGGTTAACTTCCGCTTGCTAATGAAAGAGTTCTACCGGCTTAACAGTGAAACGGTTGGTGCGACCCTTCACGCTGACGTATGGGCAAAGTTCAACGCGGCCTGGGGTTGATCGATGAGCGATAGCCAATTCTACACCCTGCTTCCTCTCAAAACCGATGTTATTCATTGGAACGCGATTGTTAATAGATTGGGCTTTCAGCCTGAGCTAGCAGCCCTGAGGCGATTCCTTGCCCGCCGCAATTATTACTTCTGTAGCGGAATGGTTTTCAAACGACCAGCCGCGATCTTAGCTGATAGGTCTCCCAATGCAGCCGGAACAAGGATATCAGGCAACCGGACCAAGTATGAGCGGGCGGGTAATGAATAAGGAGGACTCAATACGCATCGCCTTGACGGCACCTACACTCGACATTGACCAACGCGTGAAGCTCATTGCCAGTCTTGACGAACAAGGCCGGGTAAAGCTCCCCGATGGTTCACTAATGGACTTGGAAGACGTTTTAGACAGTACCGAAGCATATTTTTAGGAGAGTAATCGAATGAACCTCAATCTTGGAAGTAAAACAATCGCCGATTTTATTACATTTTGCACCACGAACAACCTGGACCATAGTCCATCCGGCGCGGGCCATGTGGCGAAGCTTGGCGGCGGCTATACGCTCTATTGCGATAACACATCGTGGTATATTCAGTTTGACGGCTCCATAACCGCATACGCCGGTTAGGCTAGCGCACAGCCCGTGCCACTTCAAAGCCATATGGACAGGCGGCACGGTGCTTCATCTATTAGATTGCGGTGCGCTGGCGCGCGCTCTGTTTGTCTTGTTATTCGCCAAGGATTATAAAGGAATTAGCTTATGCTGTTCATTAAGGATCGAGAAGGCAATCTTTGGAATGTGGCATGGATTGAGGGATTTTTCAAAGACGGTGATTATTACGTCGGCTATGTCATGGGCTCTCAGGACGATGCGGAAGATCGACCGCGTTTTGATAATGAAGAAGTAGAGAGAGTGTGGACGGCGTCAATGAAGGCTTGGCGGCACGAATAGCTATGATCCCCGATGGTTGCTGGAGTGCTGATGCTCTATCGCTGTTAATCTGGAAACAAGGCAATAACGGCTCTACGTTCGTCGCGAGTCCCTATCAGCGGGCATTGCTCAAGACAGCCGGGGAAGTCTAATGACAATGCTAGCCCGCCAGTTCACCGTCATAAAGAATTCTCGCGGGCTATGCTGTAAGACACTCAGCGTCAACGCTGCCGGTAAGCTCGAAAAGTCTTCGGCGGCTCAAATCGCTAAAGGCGTTGCACGGCGGGTGAGCGTGGAGAGCTTGGCGGGCTTTATCGAGTTGCGGGGAAGCCTTTCACGCTATGAGGCGCTTTGTTACGGCGTCTTCGATGGTCCGGCGGTGCAACCCTTGCGGCTTAAAAGCAATCCAGCGGTTGAACAAGGTGAGGCGATAGCTAGGACGCGTGATCATTTCAGATTTCCCGATCCGGCGATTCTATTCATCGATTGCGATGGCAGTGACCGCAACGCCTTAGAGCTTGATGCGATCATAGGGAGCGTGTGGAGCGAATGGCTTGAGGTTGAACGCGTGTGGGAAGCGTCTAGCGGCTCATTTATCTGCACGGCGGACGGCGAACAACTCACAAGCGGTTCAGGCTGGCACGCCTATGCATTGGTAGATCGCGGCGCGGTCATACCGGAGCTGGTTCATTGGCTGCACAGACTTCTTTGGAAGGCGGGTTATGGACATATCGAGATAGCGAAGAACTCTTGCGCACTGTTAGAGCGTGGTTTGATCGATGTAACGAGCGCACAGCCGGAACGCCTCGATTTTGTAGCGCCTGCGCAGTTGCTGGACGGATTAACTAGACGCGCTCCGGAGCCTCTACAGCTTCCAGGGAGGCCGGTCCTAGAGACTATAGGGCTGGCGCTCGATGAAGGGAAACAGGCTCACACGGCGCTTGTGAAGGCTGCAAAGGCACGTTTAAAGCCAGAAGTCGCCAAGGTGCGCAAGGTTCGGACCTCTGAGCTTGTGGAGCGCGACGTTGCGGCGGGTGTAGAGCGTGAAAGTAGCGAACGTAAATGGAATATCGCCTTTGAAGATCGCATACTTGACGATACCTTTGAATTGATACTTGAAGACGGTTCGAGCGTCACGGTTGCGGCTATATTGGCGGACCCTGACAAGTTCGAAGGTGAACGGTGCTGCGATCCCTTAGACCCAACTTACAGGAATGACAGTAGAGTGGGCGTAATCTATGCAAGGCTAGGGATAGTTTATAGTCATGCGCATGGCGGTATGTCATACTTCCTCGGTGAACCTATTGAGCTAGCAAGCGATAAGGATTGGTGGAAGGATGAGCCGGAAGAAACTTGAAGCGCTTAGCCGGGAGCTTTGCGTTGTGCAATTGGGGAATACTGTAAGAGTTGCGAAGTGGCAGGATTTACCGCTATTTCCAGGCGCTATGGAGCTGAGACTTTCTACCGTTCAAGACATGCGAACGTTTTACGCTAACCAGCTTGTGGCGGTGCGGAACGGTAACAATATTAAGGATGTTTGTATTTTCGACGTTTGGCTAAAGCATATCGATTCGCCCCGAGCCAATGGTTTAACTGTAGACGCGAGCGGCGAACGCTTTGTGAATGGAGCGCTAAATCTGTGGCGTGGGTTTGCCGTATCGCCTAATGGTGCATCGGGATGGGAACGGCTGAGGGCGCACATTGAAAAAGTTGTGTGCAGCGGCAACGAGGACGCGATTGAATACTGTTTCCGCTGGCTTGCCTACACACTGCAAAATCCGGTCAATACAACGGGCGTGGCGCTTGTGTTGCGCGGGTTGAAAGGCGCTGGCAAGGGCGTGCTTGGTAGCCTGCTAGTACATATCTTTGGACCTCACGCCCGGCACATTACAAGCCCTGCGCATTTAGTTGGAAAGTTCAACGCACATTTAATGAATTGCTGCCTTTTGTTCGCCGATGAGAGTTTCTGGGCTGGCGATAAAAGCGCAAACGGCGTGCTTAAGGGGCTAGTTACCGAAGAGATTTTGACCTTCGAACATAAGGGCGTGGACGCTATACAAAATCGCAATCGGCTTTCCATAATCATGGCGTCAAACGAGTTTTGGGTTGTTCCGGCGTCTCAAGATGAGCGTAGATATTGCGTCTTGGATGTTAGCGGCGAACGTTGTGGCGATTTTGAATACTTTGCGGCGCTGCACAAAGAAATCTATGAGACTGGCGGCGCTGAGGCTTTCTTGCACGCTATGTTGCATTATCAACTACCCAAAGGCTATCATCCACGCCAAGACATCCCGGAGACTGCGGGCCTAAAGGGCCAAAAGGCTGAAAGCGCGGTGGCGGAGATACAATGGCTGTGGGGCTTGCTCGAAAGCGGGAAGCTTCCAGGGTCTATGAAGGCCGGTCGCGCAAGTCTTGCCGATCTATTGGCCCACGCGCAACGCTCAAATCCGGGACTTCGATTTTTAAATGCAAATCAGCTAGCTAAGTTATTGAAATCATTGGGGGTGAGAAGTTCAAGTAACGGTCATTCGCGCTGTTGGGTCTTTCCGCCTCTCAAGGTGGCTAGGCAATGGTTTCTTAAACGATATCAAGGCTTTGAGGGCTTTGAGTGCTCCGAAAACTCAGAAGGCTGGATCGAATGGAGTGCTTGGGCTGATGAGAGCGGTGTGTCAATGTCATAGGGAGGTGTCAGCCCTAAACCCTTGATGTTATGGTCTATTTACACTACTTACATTACTTACACTAAGAATAATAGATATAATAATAGTATAAGCTAGGGAGTTTGGAAAAGGGGTGGCAAGTGTCATGCTGTCGTTCCCGCGCTGAGGAGCGCGACTGATAAATTCGCCATAGGCGCACACCGGCAAAGCCACAGAGCGCGCGACAGCGCACAGTAGCTTGACAACACTATAAGAGGTTAACCATGCCGACAACTATTGAGATAGAGCTGCCAATTGAAATAATTAACGAGATGCGGCGATTGCTGAATTTGCCGGAGTTGCCAGAGATAGAAGAAGAGACTGAGGCTTCCGTGTCGGAATAGCATCACACGTTTGTCAACTGTGATATTATTGCCCCGCGTATAGCTATAGCTGAGACGCACAGAGAAGCGCTGACAGCTGGAAAACTTGCGGCCGGTCCGGTAGAGCGGGGAGTGGTCTATCAGTGCTGACGGGCTTCCTATGGCGGCCTAAGGTACTACCTGACCAAAAGCGCATACGGGACTGGCGAAGCTGCGATTGATTTGTAGCTATTTGCTTAAAAAGTGTCATTGTTGTTACAAGATTTACAACTATAAGCTCTTAATATACATTAAAAGGTTAACATGTCGCATTCTGCCATGCCGGACTGTGCATATCTCAAGGTTGTCAGAAACGCGATAATACTATATTTTATAGTGTCCGTTGTTTAGAGGGTTTTTAAGGTGGACAGCGAAATGAATAATCGAAGAAGAGCAAAACGCGGTGAGGCCCGAAAGCTGTTCGAAGAATTCGCCGCATATCGTGGAAATGAATGTAAACTCTGGCCGTTCAGTGTAGGTACCAACTCTCGGGGCCGTAAAATGCCGCAAGTTGGACTTGATGGGCGGATGCAATACGTTACCCGCGCCATTTGCGAAAGAGTTCATGGCCCCGCTCCTGGACCTAACTATGACGCTGCTCACGATCCCGAAATCTGCAATAACCCGATGTGTTGTACGCCTTCGCATCTTTCCTGGGCGACTCACAAAGAAAACTGCGGCTTGCACAAGCATCGTGCGGGGAACGGTTCGATCACTGAGCCTCCACGAAAGCTTACTCGCGAAGAAGTCCACGAAATCTATTATGCTACCGGCCCACAGAGAGAAATCGCGGAACGCTTCGGAGTGTGCCAGCCTACGGTTTCAAGGATCAAGCGCGGGAAGAATATCTACTCGCCAGCTTGGATTTCGCCAGTTAAGGGAGCTGCGGAATGAAACACGGCAACGCTAAAGCCATTGAGGCCGTAGAAACCGGTCAAATCCCTGCGGACTTGCTAGCCTTGGACTTCGTACATGCCTCCGCGCTTGTTACTCACGGCGACCCGGAATTGATAGCCTCAGTTCGGAAAGGGCTGATTAGCATCCACGGCGGGGCAATTCTTGCGGCTTTGAAAGGCCATAACTCCGGTAAGCCTATCGCATTCCTCGATATTGTGAGCGGTCTAGCAAATGGCAGGCTTGTCAACTTCGGCGGGGCTGTCCGGTTTATCCATAAACACCCCGGCTATGTTGAGCTTTCGAAACCGGGAATTGAATCTTCAATCATTACGATAAAGGGCGATTAATATGGCAGGATCATTAGTACAGCGTATATCACTAGACGGCGGAGAGGTTGTCCGCGATACGTTGATGCAGCTTGGCACTGCGGGTATGGAGGCTTTTCAGAAGATACGCGCCGCATCGATGGCAGCAACTGAGGCCGGTAAGAACGCTGCGGAAGCAACTAAGAACGCTGCGGAACAGCTAACGGGCTTCTCAGAAGTTGGCAAGGGTGCTGAGGCATCATTGAAGGGTCTTGAGGAACAGGGTAAGAGCCTCTTAAAGACTTTCGGACTGCTAGGCGCGTCGTTATCTGCAACCTTTGCGGGGCTATCAAAGCTCGCATTGGATACAGCTTCGAAGATTAAGGATGTCTACCGCACCTCCGACACTCTTGGCGTTACCATTGAGCAGTTCCAGGGCCTTGGGCTTGCCTTCCGAAAAGCCGGGGTGGAGCAAGAAGGACTGCTTGGCATTATGGGCCGCTTCAATTCAGCGCTCGAAAAGGCTAAGGACTCCGATAAAGAACAATCCGGCGTGCTTGGCCAACTTGGCGTTAGCCTCAAGGATATTGCTGAGAAGACGGACAACACCGCAGAACGGCTAGAGCTGTTCGCTAAGGCGTTGAAGAACTCAGGCGCTACAGCCGCGCAAATCATGGCAGCCCTAAGAGAGACTTTCGGCCGGACGGGCGCAGAGCTTAAGCCGGTTATGGATGCCCTAGCGAAGGAAGGACTTGGCGGCCTTGAGGCTGAGGCTAAGCGCCTTGGCATTGTATGGGATCATCAAGAAAGACAACTATCAGATAATCTAAAGCGAGCGTGGCGGGAACTAGGAGACAGTGTAACGAACGTAAAGGACCGGCTAGGGTTGATGGTTATGCCTTCGCTGACGGTCTATCTTGATAAATTGAACGAAACACTGTCGGCCGGTAAAGACTCGTTTCTAGCGTTCGCAAAGGCGGTAGGTGAGTCAGCGCTTCCCGTTGTGCAACAGATTACGGCCATTATAAGCACCGGGGTAACAACGGCGTTCAAGGTAGCGACGGCTGCAATCGCTCCATTCGTCAGCGCGTTTAATGCCGTCTTTGGGGCTCAATGGGATGCTAAAGCCGTTCTTATCGTCTTGGCAATTACGAAGGTGACGGGTGGTTTTAACCTCCTTCTGAGCACTCTGGGGATGCTGCCAGCGATCATTGAGACGATAGCCGGGGCGTTCATGACTCTATGGGCGAATCCAATGATAATCGCGGTGGGTGCGCTAGTCGTGGCGTTCTATGCCCTTTATCAAAATTGGGATACGATAAAGAAATACTTTGATTCCTCCTTTGCGCCCATAGCCAAGTTTTTTGGCGACGCTTGGAAGGGTGCACTAATTGTAGTTAGCGAGGCTTTCGATGGCTGGAAATGGGCAGTTGGCTCTATATTCGATTGGGTAGCGGACAAGGTGAAGTCGGTTCTCGATCTAGTGAAGAGCTTGGCCTCTGCTATCGGCTTGACCTCAAGTGCAGCCTCTGGGAGTTCCGGGAGTTCTGACAACCCTTCCGGGCTTGCAGGCGGCGGGCATGTCTTCGGGCCGGGAACGTCAACCAGTGATTCAATCCTAGCTAGGCTGAGCAACGGTGAGTTTGTGCAGCGAGCTGCGGCGGTTCGCCATTATGGCAGTTCATTCATGGAGCGGGTGAACAGTTTACAGTTCCCGGTTCAGGCGGCTCTACGCTTCGCTACAGGAGGCTTTGTAGGCCCCGCCCCTGTCCACGCTGCGTTGCCCGAATCAGTCGCCAGCAACGCTCTACGGCCGTTTAATCTGCAAATAGGAGCTGACCACTTCAACGGCCTGCTAGCTCCCCAGACCGTGGCTGAAAAGCTAGTACAATTCGCCTCGAATAAAAGCACGCGCTCTATGGGCTCAAAACCCAGCTGGTATTAGTTTATTCAAAATTGCGTATAATGCTAATAGGCTTTGCCGAAGGCCCAAGACAAACGACCCCGGCGAAGCCGACCGCAGCACTTATTGACAACCTACCGGGCCGTGGAGACAATGGAATATTGAAAGTAACATAATCTAGGGATTGCGATGACGAACGAGTTAGTAGTCTTCGACTTTGAGAATCTGCCGGTGCGCATAGTGAAGCAAGGTGAGGAGCCTTGGTTTGTTCTAGCTGATGTTTGCGCAGTGCTTGGGGTTGAGAACCCACGGAACGTGGCGGCGCGGCTTGATGAGGACGAAAAGGATGTCCGCCTAATGGACACCCTTGGAGGTCCGCAAAAAGTAACGGTTATCAACGAAAGCGGCGTGTATAGGGCAATCTTTCTAAGCCGCAAGCCTGAGGCTAAGCGCTTTCAGAAGTGGGTCTTCCATGAGGTGCTGCCGGAGATTCGAAAGACTGGCGTTTATATTCCAAAAGGCATGTCGCCGGAAGCGCTTGAGTACGTTGCCCAACTGGCACTCGATAACGCCGCAACCAAGAGGAAGGCCGAAGAACAGCGGAAGCTTATCCAAGCTCTTGAACCTGATGCCGGGGCGTTTCGGGTTTTGAATGAAGCATCGGCGCGGGCCATGGACTTTATCGATACGGCCAAGGTTTTGAAAGTTACCAGAGAAGCCGTCTTTGCGATGTTGACTAGCAAGCGCTGGATTTACAAGAGCAAGGCTGGACGGTGGCTGGCTTACGAGAGCGCTGTACGTGCGGGGTATATGGAGGTTATAGAGACTGAGGACGGGAAGGGCTGCTATGATTACGCCCCGCTAATCACAGTCAAAGGACGGAAAAAGCTGGCGCAATTCCTTTCGATGATTAGCGTTAAGCGACCTCTACAAGCGAGCTGAGCATTTCCGGCCATGCTATGCCACAGTCTGCTAAGCCGTAGAGGTCACAAAGTCCGCCCATTGCTGCAACGCCTTGCGTCTATCCTCTAATAATCGCCTCTCAGGCCCTTGATGTGTTTCGAGGTAACTTTCAGCTACGGCGTCTTTCGGGTTGTGAGCAAGGATAAACTCGCGGGTTAATACCGGCACGCCTTGCCGTTCCATCCAGGTGCTGAGCGTGCCCCGCAATCCGTGAACGGTTAAATCGCTGCCGGGCTCAATCGTCTCTGTTATGTCCCTGAGCGTATCAATCAATTCCTTATGCCACATGCGGGGAAAGAGTAGGTGTTGTCCGGTTGCCATCGATGGCGAGTTTGCCAGCCTTTCCACAAGCTCTAATGCCTGCGACGATAGCGGGACAATATGCGGCCTTCGAGACTTCATTCTCTCAGCGGGCCGCGTCCACTCTGCGTTGACCATATCGAATTCACCGATGGAGGCCCGCAACACTTCCTTGGCTCGCGAGCCGGTTAGAATGAGCAGCTTTAAGGCCCAAGCACCATCACCCAGTGCATTCCATACTTGCGGCAGGTCTTCCCAATACATGCTTGCATGGTGGCGATGTGGCGGGCGTTTCAGCTTCCCCAGCACGGCACTAACGAGACGGATTGCAGCGGGGTTGTCAGTCCGGTATTTCTTGGCAATGGCGCAGTCGAACAATCTAGCTACCCTAGCCCGCAACCGATCAACCTTTACAGGCTGTTTGTTCCACATCGGGTCTAGCAGTGCGGTCACGTCATCAAGCGATATCTCAGAGATGGGTTTCCGCCCGAAGTGTTCCGCCGCCACACCGCACATCTGTTTCCAGTCCCGCTGGCTTTCAGGGCATAGCGTGGCGGTTAGCCGTGGCAGGCTTTCAGCTACCAGTGCGGCGAAGTCTGGGGACTTGGAGGATTGCCCTATTTCCCTACCCCTAAAAATGTCAGCACTGTATCCAGCGGCGATGGCCCTTGCTTCTGCCAACCTTAGCTTGGTAATCGGGCCTAACGACTTTTCGTGCGCCTTGCCATGCTTGGACCAACGGAATGTGTACGATTTGCTTAGGCCATTAGGTCCAAGCTGCGTTCTGAGATATAGCCCGCCGCCTAGCGCTTCCTTGCCTGACTTCGCCCATTTCATCACCGCCGCTTCTGTCCAGTTTTTCATAGTCACACGCCACGCCACAAGGATGCTACCTTATAGACAGGGACGGGTTAAACGTCAATTAACCGTAAAGCGTTGAATGTATTGCGATTTTGAGACGCGAGGCTAGCTTAAGGGTGAGGTTGAAAAGGTCAAGGGCTGTTTGCATTAACTATAATAGATGCCTACGCGAAACGAACGTTTTGTTAAAGCGACGGAGGCGGCGAAGCCGCGCGCAGCGCCCGCTCCCGCAAATAGGCCCATGACAGCGAGGGCAACGTTTGCGCCGGCACTCGCGGTCAAACCTGACGCTTGGCGCCGGGTTGCCAAGACCGCGATGGGTCGATAGCGGGCCTGGCGGTTTTCTCGCGATCCCATGTGCGCCAAGTCGGCTCATGGATCCAATTGCAGGCTTCTTCAAAAACAGCTCGACGTTAAGCATCACTTTGCCGACGTTGAGGGCCAATCGCTGGGAACCTTCAGGACGGGCGTACATTGATATTTCGTCCAGCGGATCATCTGCTCTGCTGCATCTCGAGCTTTTCTTGCAGTTATGGGGACCAACACAATGCGAGTTTCTCTTGCTACTCTTGCGCTGAGTGGCCTCCTTGCCGTCCCGGCTTCAGGCGGCGAACAGGTTATCGAGTTCAGGTACGTCATTCATCCGCTCGAGGTGAAGACCTTCGAAGCCCCGAAGATCGAAGGCCAGACGATGGTTATGGGCAAGGTGTTCGGCGTCGTCGCCTTCAAGGACGGCCGCGTCGGGACGAAGGATTTCATCTATCAGGCTGAGCTTCTGAACGGCGACGGGCCGATTCACGGCTTTAGTACCTACAGGTTCGAGGACGGCTCCTCGATCACGGCGAGCTTCGCCGGCGAGATCAAGGGCGGCCAGCGGCACGGGGTCTATGCGATCCTGTCGGGCACCGGTCTCTATGCAAATGCCACCGGCACAGGCACCTTCGAGAGCCTGCCGAGCAAGCTCGAAGGCGCCACCATCTTGAACACAAAGCTCAACGTCAAAACGCCGTGACGGACCTCCTCAGGTCGACGCGATACCCCGATCAAAAGAAGTGGTCGGCGATAGCACCCGCCTCGCCGATCGAAGAAGATTGCAGCTGGCCCACCTTCGCCGTCTGAGGCTCGATCCATGGTGGTCCGCAAAGTGATCGGAAAGCAGGCGCACCGATCTAACAAAGTTTTTTGAGACGCTTGGACCGCTTTCGGCCTAAAGCTCCCTAACGGCCTGCCGCCACCCCGATGGCCACCGCTCGCGCGCGGTTTCATCGCGGGCCGGATGAGCGGCAGCAACGGCTATGAGTGAGGTTTGCGCCGGCGCACTCCGGGACCGGAAATCAAACCAAAATCGGCGCAAGCGCTGACCGGCTTTGCGTATAGATCGTGAGAATTTTTCGTCTGCGCTATCGTGCTTCGCGCTACTTGAGCGGAATTGCGGCGATGGCCCCGGCAAGGTACATTGCTCTTATGGATCGAAACGCAATTATCGCCACCTTGCAGGGCCGTGAAGCCGAGTTCAGAGCGCTCGGCGTCGTGAGCCTGTCGCTGTTCGGCTCGGCGGCCCGCGGCGACGCGACGGAAGAATCGGATATCGACTTGGCCGTGACGCTCGATCCAGCAGCCACCCCTCGGGGATTTTATTACATCGGCCGCCTCGACGAGTTGCGCGAGCGCCTCGAAGCCGCCCTGGGCCGGCCCGTGGACCTGGTTCCGGAACCCGTGGAGAAGCCGCGCTTCCAGCAAGAAATAGAGCGGGACCGCGTGCGTGCCTTCTAGAAACCCCGAGCGGCGCCTGGCGGATATTGTCGAAAATGCCGCGGCCATCGCGCTCGACCCATATGCAGGACGCATCCCTCATCGCGAGGCGGCCTTGGCTCTGGCGAGTATCTTGAAGCAACCGCCGGGTTAAAAAATCGTTCCCATCGCCTACGGCGGCGATATGCTTAACGCGGCCATGGTAAACGCGAATCCGCGTAGTTTTAGCCACCGCATTTCTGCGAATCTTTTCGCGATTCAGGTCGAATTCTGCGTTTGCAGAATCCCTTTAAATATACGCGCAAGTTTCGAATTAACCGGCCTGCAACCGTGTACGGATTAATTTACCCCCGGTTTTAGCCGCGTCCCGGAATTAACTGAATCGCAATGGCTCTGTGCTATATTGTATAAAATTGAAAAGGCCGCTCCAAACAGGCTGAACGCCGCCCAAATTCGTTAACAGGAGTGAAGAATGGTGCGCCAGAGACTTATGCTAATCGCTGGAGATTCCGGCCGTTCCGGTATCCGCGCATCGTCATCGCAAGGCCGCGTAAGCGGCTGCGGGCGTGCGGAAACTGGCGCTTCGCTTCCGGCCTCTGGATTGCTTCGCTCCGCTCGCAATGACGGGCCGGGACTTCCGGTGTCCAGCCAGCCGCGCGGATGCAATTTGAGACTTACCTCCAGATTGCTCCCAAGGCCCGTTTCCTGCTAAGCTAAACGCGGCGGCGGAAAGGGGCAAACCATGACCGGCACAGTCTCACATGCGGATGGCCTTATCGGCGTTCTCTCGTCCCTGCCCTTCGCGAAAACCGCGGCCTGCCTTCTGCTCGCGCTTGAGCGGCGGGGAATGACGATGCATGCCCGCATCGACCACGCCGCAAATGCCGCCAAGGCCGGATTTCAGCTCCGGCCCACGCAGCTGTTCATCTTCAACTACCCGGAGGTGGAGGGAGCTATCCTGGCGCAATGCCCGCTCATGGGGCTCGATCTGCCGCGCAAGATCGTTGTGCGCGAGGACGAGGATGGCAAAGTCTGGATAAGCTACAACGATCCGGTCTGGCTGGGACGGCGCTATAATGCCGGCCCGAAGGTGCTGAGCCTACTCCACGCCATGGCAAACTCGTTCACGGGCATCGTCTTGGAGGCCGGCGGAAAGGCGCCGCACGCGCCCGCACGATAGCGGTCGAACTCTAACGCTTAGGGCTCGATGCGAAATAGGCGCGTCGGATGGCGCAGGATTTTTGTTCGTCCGCAAGGCGCGGAAAGGAGCGCATACCGGGGTATGTAACCCTTTCCGCAACGCAGCGGACAGACAAAAGGACAAGCCAGATGGCGCGCTTATTTCGTATCGAGCCCTAAGCAACGCGCCGCTACTTCCAGAACGGCCCGCCGGTCCTGAGGCGGTGCCATGCTTTGGGCGCCCGCTGCCACACCATGGCCGCCTCCGCCTCGTGGTGCCCCATCACCAAACCAGCCGCGATCAGCGGCTCGGGCTCGCCGGAGTGCGCCTTGGCGATCTCGCGAAGTTCGGCCGCCATTCTGACGTCGTTCACATAGCCGAAAACGTCCTGGAGCTTCTTCAGCCTCCTGACGAACGGTTCCACTTTGTTCTTCGGGTAAAGCGGCGCCAGGAACTCCGCCGTGTAGCGCAGTTTCTTTAGCGATTTACGCATCTTATGCTGGTTTTCGCCTTCGAGGCTTTCAATCTCCCGGCCAAGTTTTGCAGCGTTTTTCCAACGCTTTTGCAGGAGCTTATCCACATAGTCTTCCACAGGGCCTTGCAGCACCGCGTCGCGTTCCAGCATGGAGGGCCAAAGCGTCAGGCTGAGCAGCAGCCGCGACCAGGTTTCGGCCATAAGAGCCTGCCGCGCCTCTTTTTGCATGGCGTCGCGGTGCGCCTTGAGCGCGTCATGCAGCCCATCGAAACCCGGCTGCCGCGGCGGGGCGCCGGCAACGGGTGCGTAAATCTCATCGATTATCACATCCGCGTCGCGCAGCCGCCCAACCGCGCGGGCAATGGCTCGCGCATCGGTCTCAAGCTGGCGCAATTGAGGCGAGTCGGAGAGCGCCGTGAGAGCGCGGTGGGCGCTACGAAGGCGCGTCAGGCCGACGCGGAGCTGATGGGCGCCTTCAGGCTCATCCGTTTCGAGCACCTCGGCCCTGTTCCTGACGATTTGCTCCCGGGCCGAGCGCAAGATTTCGGCAAAGGCTTCGCCGCAGGTCTGGCCTTTCCGGATGGCGGGAGGCACGGCGTAGAACGGTCCAGCCTTCTTCTTGGCGGGGCGCGTCTTGAGCAGCAGCCGGTAGCCTCTCTCGGCCTTGGTCATCGGAGACGGCCTGATAGCGTTCTTGGCGAACAGCGCCAGAGCAACCCGGAGCAGGTCCTTCGGCTCGCCCCGAACCAGCTCCAGCTCGGCCTCGCAGATTTCGCTTCTACGGTTCATCGCCAGCGCCTCGCCCCTGTCCAGGGCCACTTCGATGATGCTGGCGCGCGAGCGTAGCCGGCAGGCCGTCCGCGTTATAACGGTCTCGAAAGCCTGTATCAGGGCCGAGCCCCTTATCGCCTTGAGAACCTTGCGGCGGACGCGCTTGTCATGAATGCGGCTGAGGTTGGGCTGAGCGTTATCGAGACGGTCCTCGACTTCAACCGGGTTCGATATGCCGTCCTCGAAATCGTTGCCAAGCTTGACGGTTTGCACAAAGCCCTGCCCGTTGTCGCGGACACGCACCACGATGCGCTGGGCGTGCAGCCGATGATCGGGCGTGTCGTAGTAGACGGACCTTAGCGTTTTTTGCGTGCGTCCCTTGCCCGAGTTGAGCTTGGGATTTCCGGCAAGCTGGTCGAGCTCCTTGCCTGTCAGATCGAGCTTCAGTTCGAATTCGCGCGGTTGTTGCGGCATAAGAAAATCTCTACCCCAAGTCAGGGAAAACGCGAAGCTCTCAAGTGAATGAAAACGCGCATCTCTCCAGCAAGGTTCCCGTTAGAGTGCGTCCGGAAAAGTGTGAAGCGGTTTTCCGAAAAGACGCACGGCAAAACAAAAAGTTAGAGCCCGCTTTTGATTCCATCAAAAGCGGAGAGGCTCTAGCGTAGCTCCAATTATAAGGCTCCGGCGGCGCGTCAGATAGCTGCGGGCCGCAATATCTCCTCCTCCGCATCCCCAGCGGAGATGCCCAGTTGTTCCAGGGCGTCCTCCAAGTAGTCCGGCAGAAGCGGCAGGCTGAACAAATATTCGGGTGCGTTCGCGCCATGCTCGGCCTTGGCGGTTGAGATCGCCTCGCCAAGCTCGCCGGGCGCGTAGGTACCGCGTCCGATCCACGCAAGCGCAATCAGGCTCGCCTGCTCGTCCTCGTTTAGCGCAGCCAGAAACTCTCGAAGCTCCTGCCTTGTCGCATCGCCGGGCAAATCTTCGAGGATGGTTTCTCCATCCGCATCCTCAGCCGCGGGATCGGGATCGGCGTCCTCGTCCCAAGCGTCGGTCTTTACGTCGACCTCCCTGGAACGGACTATGACGTGCGCCACCTTATCGGCTGAGATTTCCAGCATTTCATTCAGTTCTGGCATCTTGTCCGGCGCGTCCTAGATGGGCTGCGATTTTTTCAAAGACACCGTGAAACATCGCAGGCGTTAAACGCCCTGTATTCGTGTTATATCGCGAGCAGTGGTAGCTGCCAAACAGCTTACGCCCGCCGCCAATATCTACGGCCTCACCATGGCCGAACTTGCATTGCGACGGCTTCAGCCCCGCCGTGCGAATCACCGTATCGAACGCGATCTTGCCAAGCGCCAGGATTGCGTTCAAGCTTTGCATTTCCGCCAGCACCGCGTTTAGAAAACCGCGGCATGCCGCGATCTCATCGGGCAGCGGCTTGTTCTGCGGCGGCACGCAGCGCACGGAGTTGGTGATCCGGCATCCGGTCAGCGTAAGGCCGTCGTCCGCGCTCTCCCCGTAGCTTCCGCTCGCAAAGCCGTAACGTAGCAGCGTCTCGTAAAGCAGTATCCCCGCAAAGTCGCCCGTGAAGGGGCGGCCGGTGCGGTTGGCGCCCTTGAGGCCTGGGGCCAGCCCGACAATGAGCAATCTTGCGTCCGCCGGCCCAAAAGACGGCACCGGCGCATTGAACCACCCGGGATATTTCGCCCGGTTCTCCTCGCGGAAGCTCACAAGTCTTGGGCAGAAGGGACAATCCCGCTGCGGCTCGCGAAGCCCCGCAGCAATGCGGGCCCCTGAACGCATGTCCGAAGGGGCCGCTTGTATGGTCATGGGCCAGCGGCTCTTTACTCGGAATCCGGCGCAGGTTCACGCGCAAGGGCAGCCGCTGTCATGCGCTCATGAATCCGTTGCTCGTGAATATGCGCCTGATACTCGCGCCCATTTTCGGGCCGCTGCGTCCGGCAGATATCCTTTTGCAAATCGGCAAGGTCGATGAACTGATCGGCCTGGCGGCGAAGTTCGTCTGCAACCATGGGCGGCTGCGTCGTGAGGGTCGACACCACGCTGACGCGTTTGCCCTTATGCTGTAACGCCTCCACGAGGGTGCGGAAATCGCCGTCTCCGGAGAACAGCACGATATGATCGAGATGGTCGGCGAGCTCCATTGCATCGACGGCGAGCTCGATATCCATATTGCCCTTGATCTTGCGCCGCCCGGAAGCGTCGGTGAACTCTTTGGTTGGCTTCGTAACCATTGAGTATCCATTATAATCGAGCCAGTCTATCAAGGGACGGATCGACGAATACTCCTGCTCCTCTGCCAAAGCTGTATAATACAGCGCCCTCAGCAGGAGGCCCTTAACGCGAAAGAGGTTCAAAAGACGCTTGTAGTCAATGTCAAAGCCCAGAGCTTTGGCTGTGGCGTAAAGATTTGCCCCGTCTATAAAAAGAGCGACGCGCTCCGTTGGGTAGAAATTCATCCTGTTACCTTAATGCAATCCTTAGGGGTTGGCTTGAGCGGTTTTTAGCTTGTATCTTAATTTTGGCGCTCCTGTACCCCACATCAAGAATCATCCAAAATATAGCGATACGTCCTACGATATCAAAACATCGCACGAGATTTCAAGGGTATGATCGTCATCGCACTTGGGTCCAATCTAACTGGCAACTTTGGCGAGCCTCAACAAGCACTTCGGAAAGCGGTTAACGAGTTGGAGGCATCGGGAATTACCATAATACGCACTTCCAAAATCTATATTACGCAAGCTCATGCCTATCTAAGGCAGCCCAATTTCTACAATGCCATCGTTTCCGTTGCTACACCTCTGCCGGCCGAGGCGATTCTACAAGTTTTAAAAGGGATTGAGGCGCGAGCTGGGCGGCGCAAACAAAAAAACACGCACCAACCGTTTTTCCACTGGCAGCCCCGGCCTCTGGACCTGGATATCATCTCTTATAGGGGAGTTGTCCGCAACTGGAAGGGCAATCGCCCCAAGAAGGTAGGGCGCGTCATATTGCCGCACCCAAGGGCGCACGAGCGGGCCTTCGTGTTGTCCCCGCTCGCCGATGTCGCCCCGTTCTGGCACCACCCTGTCTCCGGCTTGACGCCGGCGCAGCTCTTGAAACGGCCAGAAGTCAGGGAGACCGGAAAAATCCTGCGAAGCCAAGAATTTGCATGAGATCCGGTTGATTGCTTCCGCAGCCGCCGTCCCGGATACGGCGCTTGGCACCGTTCCGGGATGACGATCTGGAGGTATTCAACCTGCCGCCCCGCGGCTCCAAAGCCGCGTGCCGTCAAGCCGCCGCCTCGCCGTCCTCGACGTAAGCGGTGTCGCGGGAGGGGTAATCCTCCTCGACGACATAGGGGCCGCCGCCGTGGTTCGGCCGCGACGAGAACAGCACGAAACGAGTCACCTCGAAAGGCGCGGTGATGAAGCCGCCATAGCGGGCGAGATACTCGGCGGCGTAGAAGGGGCTGACATTGCGCAGCCGCGCCAGCGTGATATGCGGCACGAAGTTCCGCGTCTCCGGCGGCAGCCCGGCAAGGCGCGCGGCGCGTTCATGCGCCTTCTGCAAAAGCTCCAGCGCCGGCGAGGGCTTGACGCCCGCCCAGATCGCTCGCGGTTTGTTTCCTCCGAAGGTCCCCAGGCCAGAAAGCTCGATATCGAAACTATCGAAGCTCACGCCGGCAAGCGCATCCGCGAACTGGTTCGCCTCCTCATCCGAAATATCGCCAACGAAGCGCATTGTGATGTGATAATTGTCTGGATCGATCCAATGGGCGCCGGATAGGCCGGCCCGCAGTATGGACAAGCGCCCGATAACGTCTTCCGGCAACTCGATGCCGGTGAACAGTCTAGGCATGGGTTTACCTCCTAGAGAGCTAAGGGGGCAATTGTGCGGTTGACCGCACCTACCTAGAACAACAGCGTCGTGGCGTTTCCGGTTTTATTCAAGTTAAAAATCGCTTAGCTCGCCCTTAACGGCTTCCGCGCAGTTTGGCTGGCGGATCGGCCTCTTGTTTTTGCGGTGCATAAATTGAACGGCGCTCGCTCGGCTCATCCCCACAGCTCCGGGCCGTAGGGCTGGATCTCGCTCCCCTTGTAAACGAGGCCCGGATCGCGGTCGCGGGCGAGAAGCAGGGGGCCGTCGAGATCGGCGAAATCGGCGCCGGCGGCGATAAGCAGGGCTGGGGCCATGGCAAGGGAGGTGCCGACCATGCAGCCCGCCATCACGGCCAGCCCATGCCGCCGCGCCTCGGCTAAGAGTGCAAGCGCGGCAGTCAGGCCGCCTGCCTTGTCGAGCTTGATATTGACGGCCTGGTAAAGCTGCGAGACCGATGAAAGATCGGCGGCGGTGTGAAGGCTTTCGTCCGCGCAAACCGGAATGCCGCGCCTGGCCGCGCCGAGACTGGCCAAAGCGCCATCCTTGCCTGCCGGCAGCGGCTGCTCGATCAATTCCACCCCAGCGGCCCGGCAGGCGGCGAAATTGGCTTCGAGAGAGCTTTCGTCCCAGCCTTCGTTAGCGTCGGCGATCAGCCTGGATTGGGGTGCGCCGCGCCGCACGGCCCCGATGCGCTCCGGATCGCCAGCCGCGCCCAGCTTCACCTTAAGGAGAGGCCGGGTGGCGGCTTTCCGCGCCGCGGCCTCCATCGCTTCCGGCGTATCGAGGCTCAGCGTGTACGCGGTAATCACGCCGCGCGGCTCAGGCAGCCCTGCCAGCGTCCAAACGCGTTCACCGGCAAGCTTCGCCTCCAAATCCCAAAGCGCGCAATCGAGCGCATTGCGGGCAGCACCCGGCGGCAGGAACGTCAATAGATCCTGGCGGGTGGCGCGGAGTGAAATGGCGTCGGCCAAGGCTTCGATCTGCTCCGCCACCCCGTCCACGGTCTCGCCGTAGCGCGCATAAGGGACGCACTCGCCTCGCCCGGAGGAAACGCCCTCTTCTATCGCCGCCACGGCGACGCGAGCTTCCGTCCGGCTGCCGCGCGAGATCGTGAACGTGCCCGCGATTGGAAAGCTTTCGACGCTGACTTTGAGTCGCCGCATGCCGCTAGCCCGATGTTGCAAGGGTGGCGGGGAAATCCGACGCGATGCGGTCGACGATCTTGCCCATTCCGAAGCGCAAGGGATCGGAGGCGGGCAGCATATGATCGTCCTCCAGGCGCTTCAGGCAATCCTTTGCGGCCCCCTCGTCCAAAGCGCCCGTGTTGACCGAGATGCCAACCGGCCGGATGGCGGGATTGGTGAGTGAGCCGCAGCGGACAGTTAGATCGATGACCGCCTCAATCGAGGGCGGGCGATGCGAAACGCCGCGCATAGTGAGACGGGTAGGCTCGTGGCAGACCACGAACGCATCGGGCTGCGAGCCATGCAACAGGCCCAGCGATACGCCGGCGAAGGAAGGATGGAACATGGTGCCTTGCCCCTCGATCACGTCCCAATGGCGGGGGCTTGCCGCGGGCGAAATCCATTCGGCGGCGCCGGAGATGAAGTCCGCAACCACGGCGTCGATGGCAACGCCCCGGCCCGAGATGAAAATCCCCGTCTGCCCCGTCGCCCTGAAATCGGCATCGAAGCCTCGTGCGCGCATCTCGCGCTCCAGGGCAAGCGCCGTGTATTTCTTGCCAACGGCGCAGTCGGTGCCAACGGCAAGCAACCGCATTCCCGGCCGTTTCGCGCCCTTCCCGGTCTCGAACTGGCGGTCCGAGTGCCGCACATCCCAAAGCTGGCGCCCGTGGCGCTCCGCGGCCGCGGCGATCTCGGGCTTCGAGCCAAGCCGCGTATGAAGACCGCTGGCCACGTCGAGCCCTGCCTCAATCGCCTCGACAATCGTGGCGGTCCAGGCATCGGGCAAGAAGCCGCCGGCATTTACCACGCCCACGATCAAGGTCCGCGCCCCCTTGGCTGTGGCCGCCTCGATGCTCAGGTCCGTAATACCGAGATCGGCCTTGCATCCAGGCAGCCGTAGCTGGCCCAGGCACCATTCGCGCCGCCAATCCACGATGCCTTGCCCGGTTTTCGCGGCGAGCTGATCGCCAACGTCTCCCAGAAAAATCAGATAGGGAGTACGGATCTCCATGCGGCTGCTCCAAAATTGACCCAAGTAATATCGGAAGGCGGCGGTTTCTCGCCAAGGCCCCGGCTCACGCGGCGCCTATCGTTACCGGGAGCCTAATGCCGCTAGGCGATTCGTGCACGCGCGACGCCGCAACCGGCGGCCACGCCCGCGATTGCGGACAATCGGACAGGAAAACCGCCGGATGATACGAATGGCCTCGATTGTTTTGATTCGTATCAATGTTGATTAGGCGAGTCAGATCATATCTTGGTTACATCGGTCCATTGAGGAGGGTACGCCATGGCTCTCGAATCCCTGAAGGCAGAGATCGGTTTGATCCTGCAAACGTTTTCGAACCCGCCTCACGACCGCTATGAGCTCTATATGCAGCTCAAGGAAAAGCTCGCCGAGATGCGCGTATTCGGCATGACGCCGCCGGACGACTTGCTGAAGTTCGAGGAAGCGCTCGACGAGGAGTTCGCGGCGAAGCGGGCGGAGCAGCGCCGGCCGGCTAGGTAAGCGCCTTTTGCCGGTTGAACGCTGCATGCGGCTTTAGCAAAAGACCCCCTCATCCTGTCCTTCTCCCCAAGGGGAGAAGGGACCCCAGAATTATCCGCGGCGCAAGTTATTGGGTTCTCTCTCCCCTTAAGAAGAGAGACAGAGTGAGGGGGGCTTCTGCCAAAGCACTCAAGCGGATTCACCATTACCGCTTTGAAACCGCGTCGAGCCAATCGCGGGTGCGGCGCTCGGGATCGGCGTTGGCGACAATATCGCTTACCACCGCGATGCTGTCCGCACCAGCCGCGAAAACGCCTGGCGCGCGCTCCAGCGTGATGCCGCCGATGGCGACGAGCGGGCGTTTGGCGAGCGCTTTCCATTCGGAAATCCGCGCTAATCCCTGCGGCGCCCATGGCATGACCTTGAGCTTCGTTTCGTAAATGGGGCCGAGCGCCACATAATCGGGGTCCTCGATGAGCGCGCGTTCCAGCTCCTCATAGCTGTGGGTTGAGATGCCGAGCTTTATCCCTGCCCGGCGGAGCGCCACGGTGTCGGCGGTTTCGAGATCGCCCTGGCCGAGATGGACGAAGCCCGCGCCGCAATCGATGGCCTCGCGCCAATAATCGTTGACCACCAGCTCGCAGCCGGAGGCGCGGCAAACGCCAAGCGCGCGGGCGATTGCATCGGGGATTGCGGCGGCGGCCGCGTCTTTCATGCGCAGCTGGAGGAGCTTGACGCCGAGGCGGGCGAGGCGTCCGGCCCATTCCGCGTCGGGCACGATGGGATAGAATTTGGCGAGCATGGCGCTAATCCCGGAAGGCTAGGCCAGCGACCGGGGTCGACGGGCTTGCCATGTCACGGGGAGGCATGAGGCCCGCCCGGTAGGCCAGCCTGCCCGCCTCGATTGCTTGCGCAAAGGCCGCGGCCATCGCCACCGGATCGCTGGCTTTGGCAACCGCTGTGTTGAGGAGCGCGCCGTCGTAGCCCATCTCCATCGCCTGCGCTGCGTGAGACGGCGCGCCAAGCCCGGCATCGACGATCAGCGGCGTGTCCGGGAAATAGGCCCGCAAGCTGCGAAGCGCGTAGGGGTTCATGAGGCCGCGCGCCGTTCCGATGGGCGCCGCCCAGGGCATCAGCAACTGGCAGCCGGCGCCCAGCAGGCGCTCCGCAACGCTCAAATCCTCGGTGCAATAGGGGAAGACCTTGAACCCGTCGCGGCTGAGCACGCCCGCGGCTTCGACAAGACCGAACACGTCGGGTTGCAGCGTATCGTCGTTGGCGATGACCTCAAGCTTGACCCAATCCGTCTCGAACAGCTCTCGCGCCATCTGCGCCGTGGTAATCGCCTCGCGCGCCGTATGGCAGCCCGCCGTGTTTGGCAGGATACGAGGGCCCAGGCTCTTCACCAGTTCCCAAAAACGCTGGCCGGCGTCGCCTCCCGAGCCGCTTTCACGGCGCAGGGAAACCGTCAGAACCGCAGGCTTTGCCGCTTCGGCCGCGCGGCGCAGAATCTCGGGCGAGGGGTAAAGCGCCGTGCCGAGCAGCAGCCGCGAGTCGAGGTGCTCGCCATAAAGCGTAAGGCTGTCACCGCCGTTGCCGTTCATGCTCACCCTCCCTGACGGGGCGATAGAACCTCGACGATGTCGCCCTCGGCAAGGCTCGCCGCGGCACGCGACCCCGCCGGTACGAACTCGCCATTCCGCGCCGTCGCAATCTTGGAATTCCGAAAGCCCAAGCTCGCGGCACAACTCATCGAGGGTGCGCGCCTCGGTCATACGGGCCTCGCCGTTTACCATGATTTTCACTTTCGCCATGCCAATCATCTGAGGCAGGCGCACAAAAAAAGCAAGCAAGCGGCCAAAGGGGGCTTGTCCGTTCCGTTGGGGGGCGCGGGAAACAGGACCGCCGGGACGCAAAACCTCTCCGGACTATTTTGGCCGCTTGCTCGTTATCACCGGCTTGGGAATTGCGGCTCCCACGCCGATGTTCTGTGTTTGTTCTAAGCCAACGGTGGGCCTTGTGTCAAGCGCTTTTCCGTCGTAAAGACATATACATTCCGGAGTACGGCTGTGACGATAACGACGAAACCCTCTTCTTTTCATGTGGGCCAAGCCCCGCTCCCCAAGACACTCGCAAGCGGTTATCCTGCGACCCGGCTGAGGCGCCCCAGGCAAGCGGCATGGTCGCGCGCGCTGGTTGCCGAGACTTCGCTTTCGCCCTCCAATCTGATCTGGCCGATCTTCGTCGCGGACGGCAAGAAATCGCGGCAGCCGATTGCCTCCATGCCCGGCGTCGAGCGGCTTTCCATCGACCTCGCGGTCGTCGCGGCCGAGGAAGCAGCGGAGCTTGGCATCCCGGCCATTGCGCTTTTCCCATACACGCAGCCGAAATTGCGCGACGAAGCCGCGACCGAAGCGTTCAATCCCGAAAACCTCGTCTGCCGCGCCGTGCGCGCGATCAAGGCCCGCGTGCCGCAGATGGGCGTGATTTGCGACGTGGCGCTCGATCCCTACACCAGCCACGGCCATGACGGGCTCCTGATCGGCGCCGAAATTGCCAACGACGAAACGCTCGAAGCGCTCGTTGGGCAGGCGCTCGTGCAGGCCGAGGCGGGCTGCGATGTGCTCGCGCCCTCCGACATGATGGACGGCCGCGTGGGCGCGATCCGGCAGGCTCTCGAAGGCCGCGGCTTCAAGAACACGCTCATCATGGCCTACGCCGCCAAATATGCGTCGGCGTTCTACGGCCCGTTCCGCGACGCGGTCGGCTCGTCGGGCACGCTCAAGGGCGACAAGCGCACCTACCAGATGGACCCCGCCAATTCGGACGAGGCACTGCGCGAGGTCGCGCTCGATCTTGCCGAGGGCGCCGATTTCGTGATGGTGAAGCCCGGCATGCCGTATCTCGACATCGTCCAGCGCGTGCACGAGACGTTCCATGTGCCGACCTTCGTCTATCAGGTGTCGGGCGAATACGCGATGCTGACGGCGGCGTTCCAGAATGGCTGGCTCACGCGCGAGTGCTGCGTGCTGGAAAGCCTGCTCGCATTCCGGCGGGCCGGTGCGGCGGGCATTCTCACCTACTTTGCCGTCGAGGCGGCGCGGATTCTTCAAGGCAGGCTACGATACGGGTCATCCTCTTGAGGCCGCTTCATTGATGGCGCTCCGCAAATCCTTGAGCAGCAAGAATAAGTAAAGCGCGTAGGGCTTGCGGGCATCCTCGCCTATTTCGTGGTTGAGGCGGCGCGGCTTTTGAATGCCGCTTGGGAGACGGCGCTTAGGCGGAGCCTAACGGTTTCGAGCCCGCTTCGCCGATTGCACGCCGCAGGTCTTTCAGCAGCAGAAATAGATGCAGCGGGTCCGTTGGCGACGGCAGGAAATCGAATCTCCGACAAAACGACACTGCCGCGTCGTCCTTGGCATGCACGGCAAAGGCGCGAATGCCTGCGATATCAGCGGCCTGCGCGGTGCGGCGCATGGCATCCTTGAGCAGCCCCGCGCCCAGGCCGCGCCCCTGCCAATCGCGGCTCACGGCAAGTCTTGCCAAAAGCATGATTGGGATGGGATGGCGGGCCAAGCCCTTCCCAAGCCTCTCGGGCGCATCGTCAAAGGCAACCTCGCCTACAACGAGCGTATAGAAACCGATGACCTGTTCCCCGGCCAATCCCAAATAGGTTTGAGCCGTGCTGGCTCTCTGATTGGCGAGGGCGAAGCGGATCAGATAGCGGTTAAGCGCCCCGTTTCCGCAATCGAAGGCTTCCACCGCGTGGCGGGGCGCGATCTTCTCGATGCGGAAGCCGGTCACTTGGAGCCAGTTTCAAACGGGCTTGGCTCTTGAAACAGGCGGCGCACGCGGGGCAAGTCTCGCGGCGGGGCGTCTAGCGCTTCGAGAAAGGCAGCCCAGCGTTCGGCGTCGAGCCCGAAGCGCTGGCGGTCAGCCAAGGTCTCCTCCGCGCGGGCGAGCGCGCTTTCGAGCACGAATTCGCTCACCTTGCGCCGTTCCGCGGCGGCAGCGGCCTGCAGAGTTCGCTTCGCCTTCGGTGTGAGGCGGATATCGAGCTTTTCGGTGCGGTTGGCGCGGCTTGTCATGGATGCATCCCTCCTGACGCCATCATATGAGAATTGTCCGTCTTTGTCGTGACAAAAACGGCCGCATTGATAAAGCAACCGCGCGAGGCGGATGGGGGCATCGTTCCAGGTTAAGGGAGTGTTCGCTTCGCTTACAGCGGCGATATGCTTAATGCGCGGATGGTAAACGCCCGGATCTCATATTTTCCGCCCGCCGCATTTCGCGAATCTTTTCCCGTTTTGGGCCGGATTCCACGATTCCAAAATCCGTTTAAATATACGCGTAACTTTCAAATTAACCAATCGCGGGAAGGCGCGCCTCCGTATAATATTTAGTACAATCAATGGCCTGCGCTGGGCTTTAGGTGCTTAACGATCCAGTAAAGGACATGTGCTACAATTGCATAAAATCGAAAAGACAGCGCGAAACAGCCCTCAGGCCGCGGGGTTGCATTAACAGGAGATGACCGAAGGTGTTCCAGAGACTTACGCCAGCCGCCAGAAGTGCTGACCGTTTTGGCGGTTGCTATAAAATCTCAAGCGAGCCTGTTGCCGAGAAGCTCCGCGATTTCGCTGCGGGTGGGGATACCGGCGCGGCCTCCCAAGCGGGAGCACTTGATCGAGGCGGCGGCGTTCGCGAAGCGCACCGCGTTTCTGGGCTCCTGCCCCTCAAGGATCGCGACCGCCAACGCGCCGTGCCAAACGTCGCCCGCTCCATTCGTTTCAACGGCATCGACCGTGAAGGCGGGTTCGTGGCAAATCCCGCCGTCCTCCATGAACCAGGCGCCGTTTTCGCCGTCAGTGACCGCGAGCCAGCCGGCCAATTGCATCTGGAACCGCGTCAGCGCCTCCGGCAGGCTTTCGACCCCCGAATACTCCCGCAACGCGCGCGCCGAGAACCCAATATGGGTTGCGTTCGTGAGGATATCGCGCGACACCATCCACCGGTCGGCATCGAGGATGGCGGGCTTGCCTGCCTCGCGGGCAAGCCGGAAAAAATAGCTCGTTCCTGCTTCCCAATGGCTGTCGCCCAGCACGCCGTCGATGTTGGCGGGCAGTTTCGCCGGCAGCCAGTCCGTGCCGCTCTCCATGTCCCGGTCTTTGTAGTTCACCAGCATTCGCTCGCCCGCGCTGTTTATCATCACAGCCGAAACGGCGGAGTGCCTGCCGGGCCAGCGGCGGACAAGCGCGCAGTCCACGCCCTCCTTTGTCAGCTCATCGGCGATGGCGCCGCCGAAAGCATCGTCGCCAACGCGGGCCGCCATCGCCACATCGAGGCCAAGCCGCCGGGCGGTTACGGCAGCAGTCGCGGCCATGCCGCCGCCCTGAAGCGAGAGGCTTTTCGCCCGGTATTTCTGCGGGATAATGGGCAACTCGTCCAAGACATAGACCAAATCCAGTATCGCCGCGCCCACGGCTAGCAGTGCCGGCATTCTCGTCCCCTTTGGCAGAACCTGCTATTGCCCCGCCGCGGATCATAGCGATGGCTGAGCGGCCCGGCATCAGAACACAACCAGAGCCGATTGTTCAATGCTAGGGCGCAGAACGCGGTGAAGACTGTCGCGAGTCATAATATCGACGCGCCGGCCAAGAATGGCGGCGGCCCGCTCTTTTACCTCCATCAGGCCAAACAGGCCGAGCTTGCCTTTCGGATAATCGAAGAACAAATCCACATCGGAGTCCGGGCTTGCTGTATCCCGCGCCATGGAACCAAACAGGTAAAGGCGATCGACGCCAAGCCCCCGCAACTCAGCTTCGTGCTCTCTCAACCGGCGAATTGCTTCCTCGCGTGTCATACAAAATTCTATCACGGATAGCTCAGGAGGTGCCATAGATTGCGTTGGAGAGAACGCGCTCATTGCCGCTTTACGATTATTGCGCGGTCCAGCCGCCGTCGATGGAGAGCGATGCGCCGCGGACTTGCGCCGCCTGCTCCGTGCATAGGAACGCAGCCAAGGCTCCGATCTGCTCCGGCGTCACGAACTCTCCCGAGGGCTGTTTTTCTCCCAAAAGCAGCTCCTTGGCCTTCGCCGCCGTGATGTTGTCCCGTGCCGCCCAATTGTCGATTTGCTTCTGGACGAGCGGCGTCAGCACCCAGCCGGGGCAAATCGCATTGCAGGTGATGCCCGTTTTGGCGGTTTCCAGCGCGATCACTTTGGTCAAACCCACCAAGCCATGCTTCGCGGCCACATAGGCGGACTTGTTGGCGGAGGCGACAAGCCCATGCGCGGACGCGATGTTGATAATGCGTCCCCAGTTTCTCGCCCGCATCTGCGCCATTACGGCTTGGCTAGCGTGAAACGCAGCCGAGAGGTTGATCGCGATGACGGCGTCCCAGCGCTCAGCGGGGAATTCTCCGACGGGAGCGACATGTTGGATGCCCGCGTTGTTGACCAGAATATCCACCCGGCCAAGCTCGCCCGTCGCGGCCTCGATAAGCGCCTCGATCTCGGCAGGCTTCGACATATCGGCACCGTTATAGGCAGCGCGGACGCCGCCCGAACTGGAAATGCCGAGCCGTAGCGCCTCGATGGCGGTCCCATCGCCGAAGCCGTTCAACATGATGTCCGCGCCGGCCTGGGCAAGCGCTTTGGCAATACCCAGGCCGATGCCGCTTGTGGAGCCGGTTACAACCGCAACCCGCCCCTGCAGAAATTTCTCCGTCATCATTACCTCCTGTAGCGCTTACGTCCGGGATCTTAGAAGCAACGGCGCGAAAACGGCCGAAAAGCCCCAAAAGGCGAGGATCCAAGCCAAGGCGGCGATGTTTAGCGTGATTTGCGGCTGCACCCCAAATGCGGCGGCGATACGCGCGAGGACGGCTACTCCCTCACTGAGATAGATCGCCACGATTAAACGCGATGCGGTGAGCGGCTGTCCGGTATGGCCGAGGCTAGCCCGGGTCATCACCGCGAGCGTCATCAAGCCAACCGCCCCTACGGTCCAGGCATGGATGCCGGCAGGCGGCGGGACCGCGCCAGGGAATACGCTTGCGAGCGCGGTGAGGAGAAAACCCAGTGGCACGAAGATGTAGCCCGCATGGAGGATCGCAACCAGGGGCTCGGACAAGGTGCGGTATCCCTTCCAGCGCGCTAGGCGGATGAGATGCAGGATGCCAGCAAGCGCGCAAAGCCCGGCTGTTGCCACGGTCTGCGGGGCAGCAACCCAAATGGCCAGGGCAATTGCCGCTACCGCGATGGCTGAAAGATCGAACTTGCCGAAAGGCGCCGGCAAACTCCCGGGAGTGCGTCTCGCAAGCCAGTTCTGGGTGAAGGATGGCACGATGCGCCCGCCGATGAGTGCGAGCAGAAGAATTGCCGAGGCGACGCCGATGCGCTTGCCGTAATCGGCGGCGCCAAAAGCCGCAGCCTCGATATGGAAGACAACGTTTCCCGCGCCAAGCAATGCCACAAGCCCTAAAACCCCCAGATTGCGGAAGTTTTTGCCAGCAACGATTTCCCGTCCGGCGATCGCCACAAGAGCGATCAGGAAGAACAGGTCGACGGCCGCTGTAAATAGCGGTCCGGTAAGCGCGGACGACGCCACCGCCGCGCGGCCCGCCAGCCAGATCGCGAACAAGACGGCAATCGGAGTTCCCCTGATCGGCAAGCGGCCCGTCCAATTCGGCACCGCGGTCAATAGGAAGCCTGCGACAATCGCGGGAAGATAGCCGTACAGGAACTCATGGATGTGCCAATCGAGAACGCTGAAGGCTGTGGGAAGCGTCACATGGCCCTGCAGCATCGGCATGAAGAGCATCATCACGGCGCCGGCCCAAACCGCGCCGCCCAGGAAAAACGGCCGGAAACCGTAGCTGAAAATCGCCGGGCCTCGATAGGTCCTGAGCTGCTGGGCGGTTGTCATTGAGTGGTCCCCGGCGGCGCCGATTGCTGCCAAGGCGCCAGCATTGCAAAAAAGTTCCAAGCGATAATATGTTACCATACCTCGCGCATGTTTAGACGCCGGCTTCGGCCGCAACGCCGCACCGAGCTGCGAAACACAAGCGCCCTGGCGATTTTGGCTAGCAGCTGTCAGTACCCGTACACGGACTGTGCATTAACGGTGCAAAGTTTCCACTTTTGCTTGATTCGCCGGGTTTTGCAACCTATAGTAGCAGCGTTACAAGATGGAAGCCCAACCATCTAGCCCCTAGCGTCCCCCCGCTAGGGGCTCCTTTTCGCCTCTGCAAGCTAAGGTAGACTAATCCGGCGGTTTAAGGAACCGCAACGGCGCAATATTCTGCCCAGCCGTGGAAAAACCTGACGTCTCCATCGTAAGCGCGCCGCCAGCTAACGCGTTGCCGCATAGCTTGCCGCGAACGTATCCACGATGTTCATCATTTCCGTGCCGTCTCCGGAACGTTCGGCGGTTACGAAAGCGGCAGCCAGCCTTTGCAAGGGGTCATCGGCAAGCTTCGACCGCTGCTCGGCCAGCTTGGCGACCTCGGCGATGGCCGCGTCCCTACCTGCGCCTTTCGCCGTGACGAGCTTCCTCGTCGCGTCCAAGATTTCGAACGGTAAGAAGCTGGTTGTTCGATGAGGGCCGGAACGGCGCCCAAAGCAGCTTCGACAGGACGGCCCTGGCTGCCGCATTTTCCTCCGCCGTTCCAAAACGGCCGTAACCGAGGAAGAATTTGCACAGCTTGATCTTAATGGACGGGTCGAGGTCCTTGCGCCAGACCACCGGGTCGAGCGGAAGCGGCGGCGAGGTCCAGATGACCCTGAGCTGTTTGACCAGCTCCGGCTTCGCTACCGCCTGCCGCTCCAGCTCATCGCTGTTGAAGGCGGCCACGTCCAGCTTGCGCCCGGCGACCGCGATGGCGTTGGCCTCATGGCCGGCTATTTGAATCGACTTGAAGCAGGTTTGGGGATCGATATTCTCGACCGCGAAGATATAGGCTGCCGGCGCCAGATAACCGGAGGTTGAGCCTGGATCGCCCATGCCGTAATTGAGCGATCGGTCGCATCTCAGCACATCTCCCAAGGTCTGCAACGGACTATCTGCGTGCACGATCAAGTGGGAGTAGTAACTGGTCTGCCCGTCCTTTTTCGCGATTTGAGCGAAGACCTCGCCGTTCGCGCGATCGGCCGCCTCTATAGCCGATTTATTGCCGAGCCAGGCAACCTGCACCTCGTTCCTGCCCATGGCGTCCACCAGGGCCTTATAGGTGGGCGCGTAGTACGCGCTCACCTTCAATCCCGTGGCAGCCGATTGTGCCGCGAGAAACGGCTCCCAATTCGGCTTCAGGCTCTCCCAGGCTTCAGTCGAGAAAATTCCGAATTTGATTTCGGACGGTGCCCCGGCAAACGCTGCTGTGCAGAGCGGCAGCAAGACGAGCAGGGCAAGGCGGATTGATCTCAAACGCAACATGCGATCTCTCCGGCAAAACGCGGTTTGGACCAGATACAGCCGCGGCCGGGCCGGACAGGCCGCGGCCGGTTGCCAAACGTTGGCGTGGCCGCGCCACATACGCACCGCTTGCCTTGCAGGTAAACGGTAAGAAAGTCGCAGTGCGCTTCCGGCTTTCTCTTTGAGGCAAAGCTGCAACGCTGCGGATTAGTCAGATTTTCCGGTTGCAATTGGATGTTCGTTTAGGTTGTAGAGTTACACCTGACCGGCAGGCCCAATCGCGCTTCAGGAAAACTGTTCATGCCCGCCGGACACCAGCAGCCTCCCTCCAAGGGGAATATTCTGTTAACCTCCCTCGGCGGCAGGCTTTACGCGATGATTGGAATTGCATTTTTTGCTTTCTTTGCAGTTTCCTTTTACCAAACTTTTCACCTCAAGCAGGCACTCGAGTCCGAACGCGCCCTGGACCTGAAGCACCTCGCCAAGGTTGCAACGGGAATATTGCAAGAGGAATACGCCGCAAGCGAAACCGGACTGATCGGCGCCGCGGAGGCGAAGAAACGGGCCGCGCTGCGCCTTTCCAAGCTGCGCTACGATCAGGAAGGCTACTTCTGGATCAACGATCTCGAACCCAAGATGATCATGCATCCGATGAAACCGGAGCTGGACGGCGAAAATCTTTCGAGCATCAAGGACCCGGATGGCGTGCCGCTGTTTGTGGAATTCGTTCGCTTGGTAAAAGAACGCGGCTCCGGCTTCGTGAATTATTCCTGGCCGAAGCCGGGCGCGCGGGCGCCAGAGCCGAAGCTGTCGTATGTGACAGGCTTTGCGCCTTGGGGCTGGGTCGTTGGGACCGGGCTCTATACCGACGACCTTCACCAGCAGGCTTGGAGCAAGTTAAAAGGCGGGCTTTGGATCGTAACGCTTGTCCTGCTCGCGATTGCTGGCGGCGCACTCATCTTTGCGCGTTCTCTTTCGAAGACGCTGACGGCTTTGACAGCTGTGATAGCGGGCGTCGCCAAGGGGAACCTGGAAGTCCCGCCGGCGGGTACGGACGACCCAACGGAACTCGGCGCCATCGCGCGCGCGGTTGAAGCTTTGCGTCTGAACGCGATAGAGCAAATCGCCCTGCAGGCCGAGGTGGGCGAGGCGCGTGAGCGCGAGCGCAAGCGGGAGCTTCATCTGGAGGCATGTACCCAGGAGTTTGAGAAAAGCATCACCGCCGCGGTCGCCGCTTTGGGCGAGCAAGTCGACATGCTGTGGTTTTCGGCTGAAACGCTATCGGAGGCCGCGCAGACTTCAACATTGGAGGCGGATAACGCGGCCGGCGTCTGCGCGGGTGCGGCGGACAACTCCCAAGCCGTGTCGGCGGCGACAGAGCAGTTGAGCTGTTCGATCAGGGAGATTGCCGGCCAGGCGCACCGCACGAACTCCGTTGTCGAGACGGCCTCCGAGGAGGCGGACCAGACCAACAAGGATGTCGCAGGGCTAGCCAGCGCCGCCGAGGAGATCGGCTCCATCGTGGCGGTGATCCGCGGCATCGCCGATCAGACCAATCTTCTGGCGCTGAATGCCACCATCGAAGCCGCGCGCGCAGGCGAGTCTGGCCAGGGCTTTGCGGTCGTGGCCGCCGAGGTGAAGGAGCTTTCGGCGCAGACGGCCAAGGCGACCGACGCGATTGCCGGTCATGTCCACGCCATTCAAAGCGCCACCAGTACGGCGGTGAGCGCGATCCAATCGGTTTCCGCCAAGGTGGCCGAGATCCAGGCATTTACGGGCGCGATTGCGGCTGCCGTGGAGGAGCAAACGGCGGCGGCGCAGGAGATCGCCAGCAACGTGGCGCATGCCGCCGAAGCCAGCGAGAAGGCATCGACAAGTTCCAGCGAGGTTTCGAAGACGGCAACCCAGACCAAGGAGCAGGCAGAATCGGTCTCAACAGTTTCGCGCCGCCTCAGCGAGGTTTCCGCACAGCTCTCGAAGGCTATTGGGGATTTCAAAGGCGCGGTCGCAGACGGCCTTGCGGGCGCGTGATACCGAATCCGGTTGAATGCTTCAGTAAAAGACCCCCTCACTCTGTCTCTCTCCCCGAGGGGAGAGAGGACCCCATAACTTCCGCTGCGGGCAGTTCAGGCGTCCCTTCTCCCCTCGGGGAGAAGGACAGGATGAGGGGGGACTTCGTGAAGCATTCAACCGGATTCGGTATGATGACCGGCTGAAACAGGCAAGCCTTGGCAACCCGGTGTTGCTACGGTTTATCCTTGTGGCCGTTAAGCCTTAAGTTTTGCGCGCCGCCGCCCTGGCGGATTGGCGGCCTTGCCGTAGGTTCTGAACTTCTCCGCCACCCGCGCCATTTCATCCGCCGGAAGCAGGACGGGTTCGCCCAGCGTCCGCGCCGTCACATATTGCGCCGCCAGCACCTCGACCTCCTCCGCCAATTCGAGGGCGTCTTCGATGCCTGCGCCAATGGCGATCTGGCCGTGATTCGCCAGCAGGCACGCATTGCGCGTTGCGAGCGCCCCGGCAGCGTACCGCGCAAGCTCCGGCGTGCCGTAGGTCGCGTAAGGCGCGAGCGGGATATCGGCGCCGCCTGCCTTGGCAACCATGTAATGGAACGAAGGGACCGGCAGATGCGCGCAGGCCAGCGCCGTGGCGAAGCGCGAATGGCAATGCACCACGGCGCCCGCATCGGGCCGCGCCTCGTAGATCGCCAGATGGAAACGCCATTCGCTCGACGGCGCCTTCCGGCTGGCCGCCCATTCGCCCGCGCCATCCACGAAGACAACATCGGTTTCCGCGTCGAAATCCGCAGGCAGGATGCCGGATGCGGTGATCAGCATGCCGCCCTTCCAGCGCACCGAGATGTTGCCAGAGCGGCCGGGGCTCAGGTCGAGGCTCTGCATCTTGCGCGCGGCGGCCACGATGGCCTGCTTCGTGGCGGCCTTACGCGGCGGCATGGCCGGCCATCTCGGGATAGAGCTGAAGCAAGCCCTCGCGCGTGGCCGGAGCAATGCCGCACTCGGTCATAAGCCCGGTGACGAGCCGCGCCGGCGTCACGTCGAAGGCCGGGTTGGCGGCATGGCTGCCGGGGGCCGTTACTTGCACGGTGACGATCTCGCCGCTTCCGGCAAGCCCGGTCATATGCGTGACCTCGGCCGCGCCGCGCTCCTCGATGGGGATATCGCGCACACCATCCGAGATCGTCCAATCGACGGTCGATTTCGGCAGCGCGACGTAGAACGGCACGCCGTTATCCTTCGCCGCCAGCGCCTTCAGATAGGTGCCGATCTTGTTCGCCGCGTCGCCAGCCGCCGTCAGCCGGTCGCAACCAACGATGCAGAGGTCCACCTGACCGTGCTGCATCAGGTGCCCGCCCGCATTGTCGGCGATGACCGTGTGCGGCACACCGTGCGCGCCAAGCTCGAAGGCGGTCAGCGCGGCGCCCTGGTTGCGCGGGCGCGTCTCATCCACCCACACGTGGACCGGCACGCCGGCATTATGCGCCTGATAGATCGGCGAGAGCGCGGTGCCCCAATCGACGCAGGCAAGCCAGCCCGCATTGCAATGGGTGAGAATGTTCACGCGGCCCTGCTTACGCGCGGCAATCTCTGCGATGACCTTCTGGCCGTGATGGCCGATCAGCCGGCAGGTCTCCACATCCTCGTCCGCGAGCTGCCCGGCCTTCGTGTAAGCCGCCTCGGCGCGCTCCGAAGGCGGAACCTGAGCCAGCGCCTGCCTCATCTCGCCCAGCGCCCATCTCAGGTTCACCGCCGTGGGCCGGGTCGCGGCCAAGGTCTCGCAGGCGCTTTCCAGCGCCGCATCGGAGGCATCCCGCGAAAGCGCGAAGCAAAGCCCGTAAGCCGCCGTTATCCCGATCAGCGGCGCGCCACGCACCTGCATCGTCGTGATTGCCTGCGCCGCATCGTCGAGCGTTTCGAGCCACACCGTTTCGAACTCGTGCGGCAGCTTCGTCTGGTCGATGATGCAAACAGCGTTCCCGCCCTTGTCGCGCCAGATGGTCCGGTAGTGAACTCCGCCAATATTCATGGGTCAACTCCTGCGCGCGCCGTGCCTTCGAAACCAGCGTAAATGATCGCTTTTCGCTTTCGCGCAAGCGTTAAATGCGGCACAGCCGAATTATCCGCCGGAAATGCGCGAAGCAGCGATGCCCGGCTTGGCCAAGACATATCTCCAGACGCCGGGACCGCAGCGCTCCGGAAGCGGCCGGTTGTGCTACAACGCGATGGGCCAGTTGCGGTCAAGTACGGCGCGAGCTTGCCAGCGGGCGGCAGGTCAACAGTCCGGCCGGCTGATCGAGTTAAGCCTGAGTTGGACCTAATGACCCGAATTTGATGCTGTGACCGCAATCGTAACGCACGGCCGGATCGCGGCTGCGTAGTTGGTAGATGTGGTCCCATGTAGGTTCCCATGCGTCTTCGTCTGCTATAGGAACGCGCGTTCCATCGGGTTCAACTCTAAACACCCTCCAGATCGGTAGCTCAATGCTGGCAAACGAATCGAAGAACGCTTCCATGAACGTCATGAACCATCCGCAATCCATGCCCATACTCTGTTGTCCGTCCTCAGAACTAACCAAGCCCCAGGGGGTACGCGGCCCGAAGCCATATTCGCAGTAAGCGATCCCGGCACCCGAATGCGAGTCTTCGAGCACCGTCCAACAGGGATATTGCTGGCCTGGTTCGCCGTAATCCCAATCTCGAAGCACCGCATAGGGTTCAACGAGCATTCCTTGAATGTGCGCCAGGACCCGGGTGTCCGAGACGGTTGCGAGTTCGCCTTGGATCAGACCTCTTAATATTTCAGCGGAGACAGACAATGGAAATCCTGTCGCAGAAGGTAGAGCGTCATCGAATTCATACTCGAACGCGCAAGGCCGCTGCCGCCCAGAACCGGTCGGGTTGTTCGCCCGCCATGTTCAGCTGTCCCGGCCCGTAGCGGATTCCCCGGCGCCGTAGAGGTCCATCTCCTCGCTGAGGCGGATCACTTCACGCATGGCGGCGCGTGAGCGGGCGCGTTGCTGTTCCTTGTAGGCAGCAAGATCGGCATAAGGGATGCGGCGATGGCTGCCCACTTGCCTGTAAGGCAGGACGCCCCCGTCGAGGAGCTTGGCCACATAGGGGCGGGAAACATTCAGAAACTCGGCGGCTTCGTTGGGGGTCAGCTCCTCAAGGCCGTAAGTCACGGTTACGCTTCGCCCCGCAGCAAGGTTTTCCAGAACCTGCCGCATCAGTTCCGCAATGTGGGAGGGCAACCGTGCCGTCTCCCCTGTCGCGGCATTGCCCAGCACGACGGGTTCATCGCCAAGTTTCGCGATCAGTTCTTGAGCGAAAATGGCCGTCTCGGCGGTCGTGGATGGGCTGGCCTGGCGAGGCATGAATTTGTCCTCCTTGGGTCAATATGATACACATCTGCATTATCTGCAATGTCTGTAACAAATGAATTCGCGAGGAGACGGGCCCTCTAGCCGGAAGGGACCGCACCGCTCGGGAAGCGGCCGGTTGTGCTACAACGCGGTGGGTCTGCAACCGGCCTAGCCGGCCGGGGGCTCGCATCTATGGCGCGACAATCTGGGTGAGAACGGCGCGTCAATCTGGATGAGACGAGGCAGCCGAGCGGCATGATGATTGTCGCTGGGCGCGATCTTGGCAAGCGCTTTGATTGACGGGGAGCGTCAATCAGCTTTCGGAGGTTCCGGTTTTCTTGATTGTCGCGTGGGCGGCAGGCCGTCCGCGTCCACGCTTTCGCTCCAGGGCTTCGCGGCGCCGGTAGCTTTCGACGTTCATCTCCAGGATCGTGGCGTGATGGACGAGGCGGTCGATGGCCGCCAGAGTCATGGCCTGATCGGGGAAGATTTTGCCCCATTCGCCGAACGGCTGGTTGGCCGTTATCAGCATGGAGCGCCGCTCATATCGCGCGGCGATCAACTCGAACAGCACGCTGGTTTCGGCCTGATCCTTGGTGACGTAGGCGATGTCGTCGAGGATAAGCAGATCGTAGCGGTCGAGTTTGGCGATGGCGCTTTCCAGCGCCAGTTCGCGCCGCGCGACCTGAAGCCGTTGCACCCGCTCGATAAGCTGATGGCCAGCCATGGTTACAAGATGGTGCGTTACGCGGATGACTTCGTGGTTCTCTGCCAAAGCCGGGAAGAAGCCGAAGCGCCCTGGCGCTCATTCGCGCCTCGGTAGCTGAGAACGGCCTCAGCCTTCATCCGGACAAGACCCATATCGGGAACTGCTGGAAAAAGGGCGGGGGCTTTAGCTTCCTTGGCTACAGTTTCGAGGGCAAGCGGCGTCACGTGCGCAAGAAGAGCCTGGACAAGCTCAAGGACAAGATCAGGACCAAGACCAAGCGAACCCGGGGCGAAAGCCTCGAACAAGTCATCGCCAGTCTGAACCAGGTTTTGCGAGGCTGGTTCAATTACTTCAAGCACGCCCATCACCCTGTCTTCAAACGGTTGGATGGACTGGTGCGAAGACGGTTGCGCGCCTTCCTGCGCAAGCAGGAAAAGCGTCCCGGCTTCGGCCGCTGTCTGGCCGATCAAATGCGTTGGACCAACGCCTTCTTCGCGGACGCTGGGCTGTTCGCACTTCACACGGCCTGGCAGGAAGCGAGATGCTCCCGATGAGGAAACCGCCAACTGGAGGGCCGTGTGCGGGAAAACCGCACGCACGGTTCGGAGGGAGGGGCGGCGAAACCGTCCCTACCCCTATCGCCGCGACGTATCTACCGGTGTCTGGAACGCTGCAACTGCCGGATTTAGGTTCAAGGGCGCCGGCATTCGTGACGATCCCGGATAACGCCGCTGGCGTTTCCCGATGACGGCCGCGAGAGTAATCGAGCGGATTCGGTATGGCTGCATTCATCGGCATATCGATTTTGTGGGGACCTAAAACCCAACTGCAACTTTTCGCCTCTGGCCGGCGGCCGAACCTCAGGTTACGTTAGGCCGGATTACGCCTCGTAGGGAATCGGGAATGGAACTGTACGAAATCACCGGCGACTTAATGGTATGCGGCCAGATCGGCCCGGACGCGATCCCGCTCATCGCGGAGCAGGGCATTCGCGCCATCGTCTGTAACCGCTTCGACGGCGAGGAAGCTGGCCAGCCCGATTTCGCTCCGGTTGAGCAGGCCGCGGCGGCGCACGGCATAAAGGCGGTCTACTTGCCAGTGCTTCAGCCGCCGCTGCCCATTTCGGATGCGGAGGCTTTCGCCTTCGGAGACCTGCTTGAGACGCTGCCGAAGCCGGCGCTCGCTTATTGCCGCACGGGCTCGCGCTCCGCGATCCTGTGGGGGTTGAGCGAGGCGAGGAGGCAGCCCTTCAAGGAGGTCGTGCTGGCGGCAATGGGGGCGGGCTACGACCTGACAAAGCTCGTGCCGCGTTTTCAAGAGCTATACAGGCCGAAGCCATGACGCCAAATCCTTGGCGTCATTCCGGAAACGCCCGAGGCATAATCCGGGATCGTCACAAATGCTCGCGTCTGTTACCATCCCGGATAGGCGCAAGCGCCTTCCGGTATGACGGACGGGGATCGATATGACGTCTACGGCTCCAGATTTCGACGAAGCGTTCCGCGCGCAATTCGCGGAGCTTTTGGTTTGGCGGCGCGATGTCCGCCATTTTCTCACCAAGCCGCTTCCCGAAGGCTGCATGGAGCGCCTTTTAGGGCTGGCGTGCCTTGCGCCTTCGGTGGGGCTCTCCGAGCCGTGGCGCTTCGTGCTCGTGGACGATCCCGAAAAGCGCAAAGCCGTGCGCGACAACTTCCTCGCGGCGAATGCGGACTCCTTCGCCTCCTATGAGGGCGAGCGTGCCCAAATCTACGCGAAGCTCAAGCTCGCGGGCCTCGACGACGCGCCCGTCCAGCTTGCGGTTTTCACCGAGCCCGACCCGGAGCAGGGCGCCAGGCTCGGCCGCCGCACCATGCCCGAGACCGTCTGTTATTCGGCCGTCACCGCGATCCATACGCTATGGCTTGCCGCGCGCGTGGAAGGCATCGGCTTGGGCTGGGTTTCCATCCTCGATCCGGCGCCGCTCAACCGCGATCTCGGCGTGCCTGCGCATTGGCAGTTCATCGGCTACTTCTGCATCGGCTATCCCGCCGCGGTCCGGGATACGCCCGAGCTTGAGCAGATGCGCTGGGAGAAACGCGCCGACCCGGCCTCGCTGATTTTCCGCCGCTAACGGTCAAAGCCGGCCGCTTGGCGCCTGGTGCGATCCACCGCTTGGCCAACGAATTGCATCCGAATTGCCTCCCCGTCCCATCGCTCAGCGGGCGTTGAGTTCGCTAATGCGGCTGGCGGCGGCGGCATCGCCCATCGCCACGGCCCGCTCATACCATTGGCGGGCCAGCGCCGGGTCGGGCTCCAGGCCGGCAGTGGGGATCATTTTCAGAAAATCCGGGTCGTAGGTTTGCGCCAGGTTGAAGGCGGCTTCGGCGAGACCGGTTTCAGCGAGCCGTTTGAAAATCAGCCGCGCGGCGGCGATATCGTTATTTTGCAGCAGTTCCTTGGCACGGTTCATCTGCGCGCGGCTGGCAGCTCGTAGCGGCTGCGCGGCTTTCATGCTTCCAATGCTTTCCGGAGGCTTCGGCGGACCGCCGGTCGAAGCTGGCATCGTGCCGGCCATCGGGGCTGGCGGCTGAGAGTCGCCGGACCGCTTTTGCGCCAGCGCGATCTGCACCTGCCACCTCAGCGGCTCGGCGTTTTGATCCCGCACCAGTTCGATGGTCAGCAACAGATTGCCCTCGAAATCTCCAGGTGCGGTGAGGGTGAGCCCGTCGGCATCGCCGGCTGAAACGGCCCAGGCGCCGACGGCGGCGAAACCGCGATTCAGGGAAAACGAGGGCGGAAGGCCAAGGATGCGGATGAACCCGGCGCCACCCGCCCCATCCTGGTCCGGCTGCGCGGGCAGTTCCAGGTGGAGCGGCAGTTCTACGCCCGGCGCGCCGGCGATCTGCTGCCTGATCTCCTGCGCGAGCGCGCTGGAGATAAATACAGCGGAGCAGAGGGACAGCATCGCACCGGCCGCCGCCGCAAGGATGACGATGCGCTTGAGTAAATAGCGTCGCAGAGCCGGCATAGAGTTCCTCATTGCCTTCCGCATCTGGAATGCGCGCATTTCTTGTGTCCAGGCCGGGATTAGTCTTGGACCGGCCTTCCGCTAATTCGCCGTCCGGATATTGTTTGGCTCTCTTCCGGTGCTAGAAATTCTTTTTCGTCGTTTCTGATGGTTCTGCTGCCTGCTGTTTTCCTGCAACTGCCGGGGAACTGACAGAGCCCGGGCACGATGGCGGGGCAGCGGCTCCTGCCGCCGTGCGATGGGCGGCGAGCCAGCCGGCCGCCGGTTTGAAGCGGGTCCAGCCCGGTATGTCAGCCCAAAGATTGATTTCGCGCCATTTTGGGTGCCGCCCGCTTGCCTTGAAGCAGTCGATCTTGTTGAAGAACTCTGTCACGAAATGCTCCACTTTCCGGTACTGCACGGAATTTTCCGGCCAGGCGTAAGTGACGAGCAGCGCGCGGTTGACGATGGTTTGCACCGGCGCCCCTTCCGGTATCAGGTTCGGATAAGCATCGTGGGTCAATTCACCGGGCAGATATTCGGTGAAGATCGGCGCGAGGCTGTACCCAGGCATGCTGGTGTCATCCAGCGACAGGAAGTGCACGCCATCTTCGCTTTTCAGTTTTGCGGCGGCCAATTGCGGCGCCCCCGTCAGCATCATTGTTGCAGCAATCTCACCCTTCAGCAATTTGCCGATGGCGGTGTCCACGTCATAGTACTGCCGTTCCACCTGAAGGTTCAGCATGTTGAATACGCGGTCAGCGGTAACTTCGGTCTGGCTATCCTTGAGATTAAAATTGACCTTCTTGCCTTTCAGATCGGCGAAGGTTCTGATTTCCTGGCGTGCCAGAACGTGAAGCTCGGAGTTATACAGCTTGGTTATAAAGTGAATATGTTTTTCGATGCCTGCGTATAGCTGCGGGTCTTTTTTCTTCGCCAAGACTATGTTGTCCTGGTCGACAATACCCATGTCCATGTTATTGAGGAACAACACATCGTTTAGATTTTGCAAGCCCCCGACGCCGAGGACGGGCAGGACACGCAGACCGCCTGGCCGCAGATCGTTGACCACGTTGCGTATATCCTCAGCGAAACGCGCGCAGGTGCAGGTCATGCCAGAGGTCATGATGGCGACGGCGATGTTGTTGGTCTGCGCCCGCTTTTCTTCATAGCGGGCGGCTGCCGAGACACCGCCTGCAGGCTGTGACTGTGCGGCGGCCTGTAGTCCCGCCATGAGCAGGACGGCGAATCCGGACAGAATGGCCGGCCTAAGTCTGGAGTTCGTCATGGCAACTGCCCCCCCTGTTCGCAGTTACTGATATTTCAGTGCCTGTGCCGCCTCCCTTGGCGCGCGAATGCCGCTTTTAGGTGTGCCGCGGCAGCAGAGGCCGCGAACGGAATGGCCGCATTGAACGGAGTCCGCTCTGGATGAGATGCCTAATCTAGGGGAACCCGTTAGCCGTAAGTGCATACAATTTAAATCTTATTAGTTCTGGGCGCGTTTATGGCGTAAGGGATAACCGATGATCGAATTTCGCCGCCTGCGACATTTCGCTCAAAAATTCCGTTCCGCGCAGTGCCCGGTTCGGCCGGCGGGTGATCCAACACATCTGGATCGCTACGGCCGCTCACGCGGCCTCGCGATGACAGGGAGTGTTCCGGAGCGGTTAAGACTTATGGCCGTTGGTATAAGCATGCATTCGCTGGGCAAGTAACGAATGCTTGCTTAGGACTTAACTGGCGCAACCTTTGCTCGTAGCAAGTTTGAAAAGGCTGCCATGTTTTGGTAGATGTTACTGCCGCCATAAAGGGCGGCCCCTACCGCCCCCGCCCTCACCACCAGCCTCGGCGCACGGGCAATTTCCTTCGCGGCCGGAGCCAAGAAGCCTTCCAAGCCGGCTGCCAACCCCTCCTGCGCCACCAGCGCCCCCACCTCGGCGGTCAGAACCGTTTTGGGTATTTCCAGGCCCAAATTCAGCTTGCTCTCCCCCACGATAAATTTAGCGAGATTATTTGTTTCACCGGCTTGAATCGCTTGTATCCCTTCCGCCTTCACAATAACCACGGAAATGGCGGATAAGCCGGCTTTCAGGGCTGGGCTTGGCAAACCTTTCAGTCCATGCAGACGGGAGATGACTTCGTTGACCCGCTTGCCGTCATCGGGTGTTCCACGGCCTGTCACCTTGTTGATTTGGGAAAGGATGCATTGCTCGCGATCGCCCGTCAGACACAGGAAGAACTTATTGTTCTTGTCCCCCATAAAGAGATCGCTGGGCTGGAAGCCCTTGGGGTTCGGTTCAACATGAGGCCCGATTTGCTCTAACCGCCGCCTGGCATTGTCCAGAAGCATCCGGAGATAAAAGCTATTGCTGGCGGCTGAGGAAGTGAAGATTTGAATAAGCTGGTAATCGGAGCTTGCGCCGAATTGGTCGTCGAGAGCTTCCCTTGCACGAGCCCGCGCCAGCAATCCAATAAGGCTCAAGGGGTTTTCGCTTACCGCGCGGATAGCATCCCTGTTGGCCAGGGTTTTCTGGCCGAGCGCATTGAACACCAGGCTTCGCCGGCCATATGCGACTGCCCGGACGTAGGCGGGCGCGCCGTCTAGCCTTCCGGCCGCGAGATTGCAGTCGGACATGGCTGCTTCAGTGTTGCCGGTCTGCAGCCGTATCCAGCAGCGATTGGAATATGCGATGCCGTTGCTTGGGCTAAGTTCTATGGCTCGATCGATATAGGGCGCCGCCTCCTCATATCTGCCAAGTCCGGCATAAAGCCATCCCAGATCGTTATACATGCTTGCATAGGCTTCTCCAGGCAATTTCTGGGCCTGTTGTTGCTGCTGCTGTTGCCGCCGCAATTCTTGCAGTTGCTGCTCCTGCTGCTGCTGCTGTTGTTGCAGCTGCTGTTCTTGTTGCTGTAGCACTTGCTGTTGCTGCGGTTGCTGCGTTTGCTGCAGTTGCTGCTGCTGGCGCCGCGCTAGTTGCTGTTGCTCCTGTTGCTGCCGCTCCTGCAGTTGCTGCAGTTGCTGTTCCTGCTGCTGATCCACCTGCTTTTGCTGGCGCTGCTTCAGAAGCGTTGCCGCTTTTTGATAACGCTCCAGCGCGTCGATTGCCTCTCCGGCGGCAGCATGCAGGAAACCCTGGCTGTAATAGGCGTCGACGTTATCCGGGTCACTCTCAACCGCTATCCGGAAATCCTCGCGGGCTTTGTCGAGTTCCCCCCGCAATATTAGCACGGCACCCCGGCCCACATGCGCTTCGCTATTTTCCGGCTCTTTTCCGATCACCTCGCCGTAGCTGCGGATCGCCTGTCCCGTCATCAGTTCCGCGGCCTGATCCTGCGTCAGATTGCCGGTTGGCTCCCGGCCATTGTCCCTCTGCCACAGGAGAATCGCATCCCTTGTCTTCTGACCGGATTGGCCGTCCGCCTCACCTATGCTGTAGCCGAGTTCGGTGAGCGCAGACTGGACCGCAACCATATCCTGCGGGCCAATCGCGGTGTCTTGCGAAGCGTTATTTTGCTGATACGAATGGCGACCCCCGCCCCCCAGCGGCAGGTCGAAGAACTCGGATATGGGATCGCGGGCTTCCGAGGGAGATAATCCTTCCATGCTACATATCGCAAATATCAAAACGGCGGCCGCAAAGCGTATCCACCAATGCACCTGCATGTTTTCCCCCATCGCATCAACGTATCGCAACAGCATTTCACCCGCGCAACACTCCGCCGCCTGTGCGCTAGCATCCTGTTTCAGTGCACTGCGGAGACTCTTTTCCTTTTGCTTCTTGCACAATAATTGTACGCACCGCACCGCAAACCCGGCTGCGGAATCGGGATGCCGGACCGCCTATACGGAAAAGGCGCAATAATTGCATCTATTTTAAAGCCCAAATTAGCTCTAATCAACTTGGAATGAGGCGATTGCGAAACTTAAAGCCTCCAATCGCCGCACTTCAAAGTTGCGCTCGCTGGACCGGATGCGATGAGTGGGTTTGCCACGAGGCGAACCCCCAGTTTTTCCAAATCCGGCGGGCCGCGCGCCGGTGTCCGGCGCATTCTTCGGAGATCTGGTCAAAGATTAAAAGAACGTGGGTTTTGCGGTAAGGGCGCTACTGGTTAATGCGCGGATGGTAAACGCGGCAGCCTCCTATTTTTCGCCGCCGTCTTTTTGCGAATCTTTTGCCGCTTTGGGCTAGATTTCACGACTCCGGAATCCGCTTAAATATACGCGCGGATTTAATCTTAACCATGAAACGGTGCATTTGGCCTTGGCGAGTACCGCGCAAGGTCTCGCAATTACACAATCGAATCAGTCGCTTAGGTTATACTTAAGAGTCTGGAAAAACATTTACGCTATATTGAAACCATGAACGGGGCGGCGGTAAACCCGCAATTTGCGCTCAAAGGGTCAAGGAATGCGGTTAACAGGGATTTAAGCGGAGCCCACCGCACCGCAAAGTTCGAAGGGGTGGCGGACGCCCCCAGAACGCCACTATCCTGTCCGCCTGCCCGAGCTGCGGATGCGGCCACGCCAAGATGCAAGCTCGCCAAGGCGAGCTTGCGGGCAGAGTGACAGAGCGAGGGGGGACTCTACAGATGAATTTGCCGCGATTTCTGGCCGCCCACCAAAAAGAGGCCGATAACGAGCGACAGAACCGCGACGGCGATGATGTACCAAAGCCCCGCATACGGGTTTCCGGTCGCGAGCACCATCGTCGCCGCGATGACGGGCACCAGGCCACCGAGCCAGCCATTGCCGATTTGATAGACCAGCGAAACCGACAAGTATCTGAGGCGGGGGTGGAAGTATTCGGATAGGAACGCCGCCACGGGACCGTAGACTAATGCTGCCATTAGAATGACGATCTGAACCGCAAAGGTCGCGGTTACGTAATCGATCTTCTCCAGATCCGGGCCGGTTTTCTCCAATATGGGCTCGCCGTTCGCGCTAACTTGAGGATCGCCATCCACATATTTCCAGGAAATCCCGGGATAACCGGTGGCGAACAGCGCCTTTTCGACAAGCGCCCGTATCCCGGCCTCGCTTGTCGCGGCGATTTCCGCGGAATGATTGCCAATGGACAGGGTAACGGTTCGCTCGCCTGGGGACTGCTCGAAAGCGAAGGCAAGCCCATAATTGGCAAGCATGCCCCGCACTTGGTCGCAAAGCGTAATCTGCGACCATGGCCCCGCGAACAGGTGCAAGCCGCACTGTTCCTGGTCCGTCGTGATCGTCACGGGATTGGTGGCGCGGAAGGCCACGAGGTCACGGTTCACGGCCTGCGAAAGCACAGCGAAGGCGGGCAGCAAGGCTATGGCGGCAAGCAAGAGGCCGGCCAGAATAATCCTCAAGCGGCCGGTCTTGTCCGAGAGCCAGGCAAAGAAAGGAATGAAGAAGAACGATGTCAATGCGTTCGCCATGGCGAACTTGGAGGCGGTGGCAAGGTCGAGCTGCAGCGTATTGGTCAGGAAAAACAGCACGTAAGCTTGACCGGCGTAGACGACGGCGCCTTGGCCCGCGGTCACGCCGAACAGGCAAAGCAGAAGCGCTTTTCTATTCGCTGGGACAAGCAGCGCCTCGCGAATAGGCGCTTCGGAGACGCCGCGCGTGGATCGCAGCCGCCGGAAGACGGGCGTCTCGGGCAGCCTCGCGCGCAGCAACAGTGTCAGCAGCAGCAGGATCAACGAGGTTAGGAACGGCGCCCGCCAGCCCCACAACAGGAACTCTTCCTCCGTCACATGCTCACGGATGAAAGTGAAGACCGCTATTGCCAGAACCAGACCGATTGTCGGCGTGATTTGTATCCATCCCGTCTGCATGCCGCGCCGCCTGGCGTCCACGAACTCCGCCACATAGATCGCGGCGCCCGCGTACTCGCCGCCGATGGCCAGCCCCTGCACGATGCGCAAAAAAACGAGCATCGCGGGCGCGAGCCAGCCTATTTGGGCGAAGCCGGGGATCAAGCCGATGGTAAAGGTGGCAAATCCCATGAAAACGATGGTGATGATGAACGTGTATTTGCGTCCGAGCGTGTCGCCGAGCCTGCCAAACATCAGGCCCCCGAAAGGCCGGACGATAAAGCCAATCGCATAGGCCGTGAAAGCGGATAGGAAGCTCGCCGTCTCGTATTCGACTGGAAAGAATATTTTGGGGAGATAGGGCGCAAGAATGATGCAGAGATAGAAATCGTACCATTCGAAAACGGCGCCGGCAGCGGTTGCGGCAAGAACGCCGCGTGTACTCCGCGTAGCCTGCACGGTTGAGGTGTCCATCGAAATCTGTCCTTTTCCGGCTCGCTCCAGCTTGAGGCTTATAGGCTGGACGCCGCCGTTTCAAGCCGGAAGGAAAATGGCTTTGGTAGACTTTCCTTGTACACCGGGGCCTGAGGCGCGATACAAGCTTGCTTGAAATGCCAAGCCCACGGATAGGCCGCGAGCGTCATTCCCGCGAAGGCGTCGATCAATTCCTTGCGCCAAAACAACATCTTAGCATAAGTCCGCGCCTCCGCGCCAACTTCACCCGGCATCATTGCGAAGCCCGGTGAGCGCGATGCGAACCTGCTCCTTCGCTTCCGCCGAGGCGGCGAGGATCTCGTCCATTTGCCGGAAATCGAGAGCCTGGAACAGGCCGACGGCCGGCCGTATCAAGAGGTCTGGCGCCGAGAATTTGAGCTTGGCGTTGATGATCGAGCGCAGCGCGAGCTGCTGTGCGCCCACGAGTGTCTCGATGGGCTTGGGGAAGCCGCTTTTCTGCACGCTTACGCCGCCGCTGACGTCCACTGCTATGGAGTAATCCGAATGCGCGGTCAGAAGGTCGAACGGCAGCGGATTGACGAAACCGCCGTCGATCAGGATGCGCCCGTCGAGGTGGACCGGCGTCAAAAGCGCGGGCATGGCCGCGCTTGCGGCAACCGCGGGAAGCAGCGGCCCGCTTGAGCTGACATATTCGCTTTGGGTGGTAAAGTCGGCTGCTACCGTGCGGAACGGAATTTGGAGGGCTTCGAAGGTCTTCGGCAGATCGGCGGGAAGCACAAGCTCGAAAATCCGCTCCGATTTGAAAAGTGCTGGCGAGCCGGGCCGCCAATAGTCCCAGAGCCTGCCTCGCCAGCGGAAATAAAGGTGCCTCAAAAGCGCGCCGCGCCGGGCGAAGGCGGCCTTGCAATAGACCCGGATCTCGCTGGCCGGCATTCCCGAGGCATAGGCGGCGCCAATAAGCGCGCCGATGCTGGTGCCCGCGATCATGGCCGGCTTGATGCCAAGCTCGTCGAAGGCTTCCAGAATGGCGATATGCGCGATCCCGCGCGCGCCGCCGCCGCCAAGCGCCAAGCCGATCCTCATCGCGCGCACTTCCCTGATTGTGTCCGCGAACGGAGATTGGAAAAAGACCCCCTCACCCTCTCCCGGCAAGCTCGCTTTGGCGAGCTTGCAACATTATGCGCGAAAATCTCCGCACCCCGCGTGCGGAAGCGCCGCGCCTCGAAGCCTGGAAAGAGGTCCGGCAGCTCTGTCATGACGCTGCTTCGCGGTTCAGCGAGCGCCAACCGATATCGCGGCGGCAGAACCCGCCCGGCCAATCGATGAGCGCCAGCCGCACGATAGGCGCGCGAGCGCGCTTCCTCCGCATCCTTGCCCACAGCCGAGACGTTCAACACGCGTCCGCCCGTGGCGATCACCTCGCCCGCGCCGCCCGAAGCCGTGCCGGCGTGGAACACCGCGACACCCTCGGTTTTGCCGGCTTCCTCAAGCCCGCCGATGACGGTGCCCTTCGTGTATTCGCCTGGGTAGCCATTGGCGGCCATGACCACGGTCAGCGCGGCGTCCGGCGACCATTCGAGCTGCGTCGCGGAAAGGTCGCCCGCCGCCGCTGCCTTGAGCACGGGCACGAAATCGGACTTCAGCCGCAGCATCAGCACCTGGCATTCCGGATCGCCGAAGCGCACGTTGTATTCGATCAGCTTCGGCCCTTCGGCGGTTATCATCAGCCCGGCATAGAGCACGCCCTGGAACGGCGTGCCGCGCTCGCGCATGGCCTCCAGCGTGGGCGTCACGATTTCGCGCATGACACGATCCGCCAGCGCTGGCGTCATCATCGGCGCGGGCGAGATCGCGCCCATGCCGCCCGTGTTCGGCCCCGTGTCGCCGTCGAAAGCGCGCTTGTAATCCTGGGCGCTCGCCAGCGGCAGCGCGCGCGTGCCGTCGCAAAGCGCGAAGAAGCTCGCCTCCTCGCCCAAAAGCTTCTCCTCGATCACGACCGAAGCGCCGCTGTCGCCGAACGTGCCCGAAAAGCACGCCTCAATCGCCGCTTCGGCCTCCGCCAGCGTCTCGCAGACGGCGACACCTTTGCCAGCGGCAAGGCCGTCGGCTTTCACGACGAGGGGGGCGCCTTGCGCCCGCGCGTAGCCGAGGGCATCGGCGCGATTTGCGAAATGCCCGTAAGCGGCGGTGGGAATGCCGCGTTCGTCGCAGATCGCCTTGGTGAAGGACTTCGAGGCTTCGAGCTGAGCCGCCGCCGCGGATGGGCCGAACACCGCGATGCCCTGCGCGCGAAGGTCGTCGCCCAATCCCGCCACCAGCGGCGCTTCAGGCCCCGCCACCACGAGCCCGATGCCTGCATCGCGGCAAAACGCCGCCACGCCCGCGTGATCGCTCACGTTTATGGCCGCCGCCTTCGCAATCGGGAAAATGCCCGCGTTGCCCGGCGCACAATAAAGCGTCTCAAGCTCCGGGCTTTGCCTCAGCTTCCAAGCCAGCGCATGTTCGCGGCCGCCGCCGCCAATGAGAAGTATGTTCATGCGCGCGTTCTAGCACGAAATGGCGGCGGAGGGGATGCCCCGGCCGCGAAAGTCCACGGCAAAGCGAAAGGCGCGCGGCGTAAAGCGCGGAGATTAATGCCCGTTGCCGCTATCGTCGGTGTCGTCCCCAGGCCGCATGGCCATGACCGCCGCGCCCATGGCCGCGCCGCCGAAGGTGACGGCAAAGCCGGCCGCCAGCAAGATAATGGGCACTACGGGGGAGCCCTCGTTCCAGATCAGCGTTCTGAGGTGCGCGGTGTCTGTCACGATGATGGCTGCGAGCAAGGTCCAGCCGCCGGCGATGCCGATGGCGCAGTTGACCAGAAGAAAGCGTATCAGGCGTGGAAGAGCCCGCCACTGGTCCCGCATGTGCTTGAGGACAATCCTCATGCGCCGCCACTCCCCGCGCTTGAACTGAACGCTTGGATGATGAGGCCGCGCGCCCAGGCTGGGCAATATGGTGTTCCGCCGCATGCCGCGCCCGCATTGCGTTTCTTGAGCGGGGCAATAGGACCGGATCGGCTTGATTGCCTTGCAAAGTCCCCCCTCATCCTGTCCTTCTCCCCGAGGGGAGAAGGAACGCTTGAATTCTCCTCGACGACATTTCTAGGGTTGAGGGGGGACTTTGCAAAGCGATCGACCGGATGCGTATAGGACACCAAAAGCCGTGGGAACAAATAGCGGCCTGGAGAAGAAGAAGTTTGATCCAGCTTAGGTTCGACCGCCTGCCGCCGTCCGCGCAGTGGCTGCTGCTTGCGGCGCTTTCGGCGGCACTCGCGGCCGTTTTGCATCTGGCGCACATACCCGCCGCGTTTTTTCTGGGACCGATGGCTGCCGGCGTCGTCGTGGGCGCCAATGGCGGGACGGTGCGCGTGCCGCAGCTGCCCTATACGGCGGCGCAGGCGATCATGGGATTGTTCCTCGCGAGCGCGATTACGCCCGGCATTCTGCGCTCATTCGCTCAAGATTGGCCGGTCTTCCTCGCAGCCGTTTTCTCGATCCTCGCCGCCGCGAGCGCGCTTGGCTGGACGATGGCGCGCACCGGAGCGATGCCCGCGTCCACGAGCATTTGGGGCTGCTGGCCCGGAGGCGCCACGGCGATGATTATCATGGCGGGGGAGTGCGGCGCCGATGCGCGGCTCGTGGCCTTCATGCAATATTTCCGCGTTGCCTGCGTCGCTGGTCTGGCCTCAATCGTCGCCGCTTTCGTCACAGGGCAGGGCGGCGCGGTCCACCCGCAAGCGTCCTGGTTTCCGCCGCTGCATTACCAAGCCTTCGCCGCGACGCTGCTGATCGCCGCCGCCTGCGCCGCGCTGGGGAGCGCCTTGCGCGTGCCCTCGGGGCGGTTCCTGCTTACGCTTGCGATTGGCGCGATCCTGAATGTTTCGGGCGTGGTCGAATTCGAGCTGCCGCGCTGGCTCCTGACCGGAACTTTCGCCCTCGTGGGCTGGAGCGTGGGCCTGCATTTCACGCCGGAGATCCTGGCCGCCGCGCTCAGGGCATTCCCGAAGGTTCTGCTGAGCGTGGCGCTGCTGATCGCGTTCTCCGCCGGCGTTGGCTTCCTGCTTACCGAAACGCTCGGGATCGATGCCTTGACCGCCTATCTCGCGACAAGCCCGGGCGGCATGGACTCTGTTGCGATCATCGCGGCATCGAGCCATGTGGACGTGCCCTTCGTCATCACGCTGCAGATGGTCCGCTTCTTGACGATTGTCGTTCTCGGGCCGCCCATCGCGCGCTTCCTCGCCCGGCACGCGGCCCCGCGCCGAGGGCTTTAGTTCTCATAATGTGCGATCCGCACAACGCGCATTACCCCTCACCCCAGCCCTCTCCCCATGGGAGAGGGGGCTCGCTCGCAGCGGTTGAGAAGGCGTCCCCTCTCCCATTGGGAGAGGGACAGGGTGAGGGGTGGAACGCTCATTGAGAATTGACGATTCCTGTGGTGGCTGGGCCGTCAAGGCGCGGGGCGGAGCAGTACGTGGCGCTTCTTGCCGAGCGACAGCTTGATGACGCCGTCTTCGTTAAGGTCCTTGAGCGTGATCTTGGCGCGCTCGTCGGTGGCCGCGACGCCGTTCACGCGCAGCGCACCGCCCTTGACCTGCCGCCGCGCCTCGCTCGTGGTGGCGACGAGTCCCGCCAGCGTGCTCGCGTTCAGAATGCCTAGCCCCTTGCTCAATTCCTCCTTCGAGACGTCGACGGTTGGCAGCCCCTCGGCCGACGCGCCCTCCTCGAAAGCCTGCCGCGCGGTCTCGGCCGCCGCCTCCGCCGCCGCCCGCCCATGCATGAGCGCCGTGGCCTCGGTTGCGAGCAGCTTCTTGGCTTCGTTGATTTCCGAGCCCTGGAGCGCTTCGAGCCGCGCGATCTCGTCAAGCGGCAGGTCCGTGAACAGCCGCATGAACCGCGCAACGTCGGCATCCTCGGTGTTGCGCCAGAACTGCCAATAATCGTAGGGGCTCAGCATGTCCGCGTTGAGCCAAACCGCGCCCTTGACGGATTTCCCCATCTTGGCGCCCGAGGATGTCGTTAGCAGCCCCGTGGTCAGGCCGAACAGCTCGCGGCCCTCCACCCGGCGGCCAAGCTCGATGCCGTTCACGATATTGCCCCACTGGTCCGAGCCGCCCATCTGCAGCACGCAATTGTAGCGGCGCGCGAGTTCCAGGAAGTCGTAGGCTTGCAGCAGCATGTAGTTGAATTCGAGGAAGGTGAGCGGCTGCTCGCGTTCCAGCCTGAGCTTCACCGAGTTGAAGGTGAGCATGCGGTTGATGGTGAAATGCGGCCCATATTCGCGCAGGAACTCGATGTAGCGCAGGTTATTGAGCCAGTCGTCGTTATCCACAAGGATTGCGTCCGTCTCGCCGTCTCCGAAGCTCAGGAGCTTCGTGAACGCCGTCTTGATGCTGGCCTTGTTCGCGTCGATCTCAGTTTGCGTGAGCATCTTGCGCGACTCGTCCTTGCCGGAAGGATCGCCGACCTTGGTCGTGCCGCCGCCGACGAGCACAATCGGCTTGTGGCCGGCCTTCTGGAAGACCCGCAGCATCATGATGCTGATGAGGTTGCCCACGTGCAGGCTGGGCGCAGTGCAATCGTAGCCTGTGTAGGCGGTGAGCACGCCCTTCGCCGCGGCTGCCTTCAGGCCCTCCTCGTCGGAAATCTGGTGCAAATAGCCACGATTTTTTAATATTTGGATAAAGTCCAATTGATTTTTTGCGTCAATCGGCATCAAATCCTCCATGGTATTCCGCACCTCGACAGATGCGCGAGGGGCGTGTAGGCAGAAATGGCACCATGTACGGCATTCCCGTTTTGCGTCAAGCGAGGGTTAATGAAGGCGATCGGTCTTATGAGCGGCACATCGATGGATGGCATCGATGTCGCGCTGATCGAAACGGATGGCGAAGGGGTCCATTCTTTCGGGCCGGCTTGCGCGTATCCCTATAGTGCGGCCGAGCGCCACCTGCTCCGGGAGGCGATGGTATCCGCGCGCGGACTGAAGGCCAGGGACACCCGCGGCGGTGTGCTGGCGCTTGCGGAAAGCATGGTTACATCGAAGCACGCGGATTGCGTCACGGCCTTCGCGGAGGCGAATGGCATCAGGCTTTCCAGCATCGATGCGGTCGGCTTCCACGGGCAGACGGTGCTGCACCGGCCGGAGCAGCAGCTTACGGTGCAACTCGGCGATGGCGGGCGCCTAAGCGCCGCGATTGGCGTGCCGGTTGTCTACGATTTCCGCGCGGCGGATATGGAAAGCGGCGGCCAGGGCGCGCCGCTGGTTCCGGTTTTCCACCGCGCCTTGGCCTTGCGCGCGGGGCTGCCCTTGCCCGCCGCCTTCGTCAATATCGGCGGCATCTCGAACGTGACGTTCGTTCCGGAAGGCCCGGCCGAAGGGCTGATCGCGTTCGACGCCGGGCCGGGCAACTGCCTGATCGACGATTGGGCGCTGAGGTATACCGACGAGCCGATGGACCGCGACGCGCGCCTGGCGATGGCGGGCACGGTCGACCGGCAAACTCTGGCGAGCCTTATCGCCCACCCCTTTTTCAGGGAGCCTCCGCCGAAATCGCTCGATCGCGGCGCCTTCACCTTGGATATGATCGGCGATTTAAGCCCGGAGGATGGGGCGGCGACGCTGACGGCCTTCACCGTGGCAGGGATCGCGGCGGCGGCGCATTTGCTGCCTGAGCGGCCCAGAGTCTGGATCGTGGCAGGCGGCGGCGCTCGCAATCCTCACATGTTCGAGGGGCTTCGCCGGGTGCTTGGCGCGAATACCGTGACCGCGGACGAGGCGGGCTTCAGCGCGGATTTCATGGAGGCCCAGGCTTTCGCCTATCTGGCTGTGCGCCGGCTGAAGGAGCTTCCGTCCACCTTCGCCGGCACAACCGGCGTGTCCGAACCCGCTGTGGGCGGCCTGGTCGCCGATGCGAACGCCCGGCAGCCAAGCCCGGTGAACGCCGAGGTTTTGGGGGCGTAAACATGTACGCTCGATGCTTTTTGGGGGGGCGGCGGAAGTCCCCCCTCACCCTGTCCCTCTCCCCGTTGGGGCGAGGGACGCCAGAACTGCCGCCTCCCTTGTAGGAAGCACTGAAGCTTGCTCCCTCTCCCCTTGGGGAGAGGACTGGGGCGAGGGGGTCTTGCTCGCTATTCTTTAAAACCGCACCGCTGGATAGCTTAGGCTGGGCGATTTCTAAGAAGGCGCGGCGGATTACGGCGCGGCCGTAAGCGCCGGCGCGGCTGAGGCGCGTGGCGTTTCCGCCTTGATCGCGGCGCGTTGCACGGCTTTCTGCACCTTCTCGAACGCGCGCACCTCGATCTGCCGGATGCGCTCGCGGCTCACGCCAAACTCGGACGAAAGCTCCTCCAGCGTCAGCGGATCGTCCGCAAGCCGGCGGGCAGTGAAAATGCGGCGTTCGCGGTCGTTCAAGGCTTCCATCGCCGTTTCAAGATATTCGCGGCGCCGGTCCATCTCCTCGCTTTCGACGAGCAAGGTCTCCTGATCGGGGCTGTCGTCCACGAGCCAATCCTGCCACTCGCCGCTTTCGGAGTCGGCGCGCAGCGGGGCGTTCAGCGAGGCGTCGCCGCCAAGCCGCCGGTTCATGGAGATGACGTCCTCCTCCGGCACGCCGAGATTAGTCGCGATCAGCTTGACCTGATCGGGGCGCAGGTCGCCTTCCTCCAGGGCCTGCAATTGGCTTTTGGCCTTGCGCAGGTTGAAGAAAAGCTTCTTCTGGCTTGCGGTTGTGCCCATCTTCACAAGGCTCCAGGACCGCAGGATATATTCTTGAATTGCAGCCCTGATCCACCACATAGCGTAGGTAGCAAGGCGGAACCCCTTGTCGGGGTCGAACCGCTTCACAGCCTGCATCAGGCCGACATTGCCTTCCGAGATGACTTCCCCGATGGGGAGGCCATAACCCCGGTATCCCATGGCGATGCGGGCCACAAGGCGGAGGTGCGAAGTAACGAGTTTTTGCGCGGCGGCGGCGTCTTCATGCTCCTGCCAGCGTTTGGCAAGCATGTATTCTTGCTGAGGCTCAAGCATGGGGAAGCGCCGGATCTCTTCGAGATACCGGGCGAGACCGCCGCTTGCAGCGACCGATGGCAATGAACCCATGCTTATACCCTCCCCAGCGGAAAGCCCGCCGTCCTTGGAGAACTCGTTCGTATTTTTGGAACGATTGACCCCACCTTACGCCTGCGAGCCCACTTCCGCATCTTAATTCTTGGACAGTTTGGTAACCAATGTTTCAAGCGCTTCACACAATTTCGCGATATCTGCTGGTAAATCGCTCTCGAAAGCGAGAGCTTTGCCGTTGACCGGATGGCGGAACCGCAAGACTGCGGCGTGCAGCGCCTGCCGTCCCATTTGCTTGAGCGCACCGGCCGCTTCCGGGGGAAGCGCTTGCGCCTTCGATGCAAATCCCGCGCCATAAACGCTGTCGCCCGCGATTGGCGTGCCGATATGGGCCATGTGCACCCGCACTTGGTGCGTGCGCCCGGTTTCAAGGCTGCACCGGACGACGCTTAGAGCCAGCGGATTGTTCCCTCGGCCTTTCGGCGAAGCAGGCGGCAAGCGATAGGTGTGCAGCGTCTCGTAGGTGGTAATGGCGATCCGGCCGCCAGACTTGACGGTAGCCATCTTGATGCGGGACGCAGGATGGCGCGCGATCCGCGTTTCGATGCGGCCGGCCTTGGCTGGAGGCTCGCCCCATACCAGCGCGATATATTGCCGGCGAAGGCCGCCCGTCCGCCCATGATCGGCGAACTGCCGGGCCAGCCCGCGATGCGCCGCGTCGGTCTTGGCCGCGACCATGAGCCCGCTCGTGTCCTTGTCGAGGCGGTGTACGATCCCAGGGCGCGCGACGCCGCCGATGCCGGACAGGCTTGTTCCGCAATGGGCGATGAGCGCGTTCACGAGTGTGCCGTCCGGGTTTCCGGCGCCCGGGTGCACCACCAGCCCCGCCGGTTTGTCGATCACGATGAGGCTGTCATCCTCATAAACCACCTGGAGTGCGATCGGTTCGCCCACGGCTGCGTAGGGCTCCACGGCCGGCACCTCGACCTCGAAGCTTTGGCCTTCGCGCACCTTGACGCTCGGGTCCGTCACGGGCCGTCCCTGGGCCGTGACCTGTCCGCCGCGAATGAGGTCTTGCAACCTCGCCCGGCTTAGTGTCTCAATACGGCTCGCCAGAAAGCGGTCGAGCCGGATGCCGGAGCCAGCCTCGTCAACGGTGTGCCAGCTGGCAGATGATGAAGTCCCGCTTGTCACGATACAATCCAGCATAGCTATGAATACGCGGTTTCCATGACGAATGTTACAAACCCGCTCCCAGGCAGCACTTTCACGCCCCGCGGTGTCCGAATCCTAAAGATCGCGGTGGCGATCATGACCGCGATTCTCCTCTTTGGAATCGTGGCGCTTGTGTATGGCGTGGGGCAGCAAGTGTCAAAGCTTGGCACGGCGGGGAAGCCCGTGGCAGCATCTGTGCCGCCTGCGCACACGCCCTATGCGCGCGTCTTGGATTTGGGCCAGGGCACGCTTGAAACGGTCGCGGCGAGCGGCGATCTCGTCATTCTTCATTGGAGAGGTGAGGGAAGCGATACTGTGCTCTCCATCGATCCGCGAAATGGAAATGAGCTGGGGCGCATTCAAGTCCCGCACCATTAGCTGCGCGCGCAGAAATGCGCTACAATTGATTGCAACTAAAGCGTGTCTTTGGTTGCAGTTACATCATAAAGCGGTCAGCGTACAGAAGAAGTATCCGTTTGTTATCCACGATATTGCTTTTCACTGGCCTTCCTTTGTGAGTAGTACGTCTATATATTCCAGGCCGAGGCAGTGAGTGTAACGGGTATGCCGCAGGACCATCGCGAAACGATTTCTGCCATGAGAGCAGAGATCCCGCGCTTGAGGCGCTTTGCGCGCTATATGACGCGCGATGCGGATTATGCCGACGATCTCGTCCAGGAATGCCTGACTCGCGCGATCGCCAATATCGGCTCCTGGCAGCCCGGCACGAATCTCAGGGCTTGGCTTTTCGTCATTCTGAAGAACGTATTCCGCAACGACAAGCGCCGCGCGCAGCACGACATCGCCTATCGCAACAGGCTCGAAAAGGATATGCCGCTTTACACGAGCGCGGACCAGCATCACCATCTCGTCTTGTCGGAGGTGCAGGACGCGTTCATGCGGCTGACCGGGGATCACCGCGAGGTCTTGATGCTGATCGCGGTGGAGGGGCTGCGCTACGAGGAAGCGGCGAGCGTGCTCAATATCTCGGTGGGAACGGTCAAGTCGCGGCTATCGCGCGCAAGGTCCGCACTTCGCGCTCTGGTCGACGTTCACGAAACCGATCCTGGCGCCGAAACCGTTTAAGCCAAGCGATGCAGGAAGATCGCGAACAGGCTTGGCTTCTTCTGGCCGATTTGTTCTTCCTCGACACCGAGCCCAGCGAAAGCGATTACCGAACAACTGCCGAGCGCCTCGCGCGGTTGGGGGTGGGGCGCGAGGAAGCGGAGAAAATCCTGCTTTACGAAGTGGCGCCCGTTGCCGGCGTCAATCTCGGATACTTGCTCTGGCCGGTGATTGGCGTGTGGGATGGCTTCGACGCCGCGGATCTGTGCGGGAAGATCGGGGCCTACGCCAAGCGAAGGGCAGCCCGGCCGCAATGGCACTATTTTTTGCAGGATCGCCTCATCCGCTGGATGGTCAGGCAGTTGCAACCGCAAAAGCTCTTGAGCCGGATGTGAGGACACAGGAGCAAATCGAGCTATCCTTCGGACGATAGACCGCAGGCGATGCCGGCAAGCTTCAGGCAAGCGTCCACCGTGGGAAGTCTCCGCTGGTCATCGGTTAAGCCTCCTAAATTGCAGCTTCCCGATGCCACGGTTTCCGGCTCGCGCCGCAATACCGCTATCCGGCAGGGGGCGCCATCCCTTACCCCCGGGAAGATATCGGTGAGCGCCGGCAAATCCAGCTCTTTCAGCATGGCCAGCAATTGTTGCAGAGGGCCTTTGGGAAGATTTCCATCAACGCGCCTGTCTGGCAGTTCCTGTTTCGAAACTCGGAGATTGGCTTGTGCCCGCGCAGGCGGCCCCTCCGTTAAGGTGATCCTCAGCCACCATATGCCGCTATGCGGCAGCCCCCTTCGGCAGAAGAGAATTATCCAGTCCGCGCCGGTTCGCACGAGTTCCATCTGGGCTTCTTCCAGATATCGGGAAAACGGTGCGGTGCCGCGCCGCCAAGCCAGCTCTTCACGGTAGACACGCCTCGGCCGGCCTGCCAAGTGAAGGGCCCAAAATACAGAGGCGATGGCGAGCGCAAACCCTATGAATGCGGGCTTGAATAGGCCCGCAAGCTCCAGCGGGAACAGAAGCATGAGCGCAGCCAGGCTTCCAAGGCAGCCCGCCTGCTCCAGTCTATTTTCGCGCGGTGTAGCGGCACAGATCCGCACCAGCTCCCCGTCGCTGAGAGACTTCGGATCCCGGCGATGGTCGCGGCCCTTCATTTGAAAATCCGGCCAATAGGGCTCAATCGCTTGAGATCTTGGACCATGCGCGGACCAGGGCGCCTACAGCCAGCGTGGCAAGCCATAGCGCCAAAGCAAGCGCCAGAAAGCCAATGGCCACGTACACGAAATCCTCCAAGGCCCAAGCGAAGGCGTGGAAAGCGCGCGAAAGCAACGAACGGCGGTGCGGCGCACCGCTTTCGGCCAAGGTCAGCTTGACGGTGCAGAATTCGTTGTCGGCATTGAAGTCGCCCAGGGACACGCCGAGTTCCTGAAGCTTGTCCTCCACCTCTGTCAGCTTGGCTTGAACCTTGAGCCGCTCGTCGACCGAGCCGCCCGAGACGGCCATATCGGCCAGAGCCTTCCGGGCCTTCTCCAGGGTTTCCCTTTTTGCGCGCAGCTGCTTGTATTCGTTGGTCTTGTCGGTCTTTACGATGGCCAGGTAGGTGACCTTTGCGATCTTGCGGGCTTCCTCGACGAAGGCTTCGAACTGCGACGGCGGCACGCCGATGCCCAATTGCAGAGTGCGATGGCCGCTCAATCCCTGCAGCTGCTCATATTGGGTAAGGCCGCCGGAAGACGCGATCAGGCTCTCGATCTTGGCGCGGCCTGCATCTAAATCCGGCGTCGATTGCCCGATCGTGGCGACCTTTTCATATTTCTGCGCCTCCGCGGGCGCTATGCTGGCACCGGCTTGTTTCTGGCTCGCATAATTCTTGCGGGCCATATAGATGCCTGACGATCCGTCGTTCTGCAAAGCGTTCCCCGAAGGCGAAACCGCTTCGTCGCCAGTTGCGAGTTTGCCGATGAAAAGCACGGCAAAGACCGCGGCTGCCAAGATTGCTGCCCGCCCGAATGCTATTTTCACGGTCATCGCGCTTACCCCGCCGGTTTGAACGTTTCAGGAAACAGATGCTTGCCCGCGCATCGGCGCAGGCTGGACGGGCGGATCTGAGGCAGAAAGTTCGCGGGAATGTGTCCGGGAGACGGCTATCCAGCCGCATCCGCTTGCAGATGCGGCCACGCTCGGATGCCAGCTCGCCAAGGCGAGCGGGCGGGGAGAGAGACAGGGTGTGGGGGCTTTTGCCGAAGCTGTGCGAAGCGATCAACCGTATCCGGTATTATGCTTCAAACTCCTCGGTGCCGATCTCGGCCTGGACCGCGGCGGGATAGCGCGCGCCTTGGACTGTGCGTTGGTTGATGAGCCGGTCGAGACGCGCAACCGTCTCCGCATCGAGCGCAACCGCCACAGCACCCGCGTTTTCGGTCAGATGATCGAGGCTGGTGGTGCCGGGGATCGGCGCGATGTCCTCACCCTTGGCCAGCAGCCACCCGAGGGCGAGCTGCGCCATGGTGCAGCCGCGCTCCTTGGCCACGGCGGAGAATTCCTCCAGCAAGGCGAGATTGGCCGCATAGGCGTCTGGCGCGAAGCGCGGCATGGGACCCCTTATATCGCCCGGCGCGAACGCGGAGACATCGCGGAGCGCCCCCGTCAAATAGCCGCGCGCCAACGGGCTGAAGGCGACGAAGGCCGCGCCGGTCTCGCGGCAGGCAGCAAGCACGGCGATCTCCGGGTTGCGCGTCCACAGCGAATATTCCGTCTGCACGGCGGCGATGGGATGCACGGCGTGCGCCTTGCGCAGCGTCGCGGCGGAGACCTCCGATAGGCCGATGCTTAAGACCTTGCCTTCGCGCACAAGCCCGGCAAGCGCACCCACGCTCTCCTCGATAGGCACGCGCTTATCCCAGCGATGCAGGTAGTAGAGGTCGATAACGTCGGTGCGCAGGCGCCGGAGCGAGGCTTCGCAGTGCCGCTTCAAGGTTTCGGGCCGGCCGTCGATTTCGCGCTTGCCCTCGGCGTTCTTGAACATGCCGCCCTTGCTGGCCAGCATGAACTCCCGGCGCCGGTGGCCTATGGTTTCGCCGATCAATATCTCGTTGGCGCCGAAACCGTAAAGCGCGGCCGTATCGAAATGGGTGTAGCCAAGGTCCAGGGCACGGAACAGCAGCCGCGCCGCATCGCGCGGGTCCGGCGGCGTGCCGTAGGCATGGGAGAGGTTCATGCAGCCCAGGCCGATGGCGGACACGGAGAACAGGCCAAGCTTTCTTTTCTGCACGGGCGGACGCTTTCCTACTTCAGATTACCCCAATGGTTTCCGTGGGTTACCTTAGCGGAGGACGGTGTAACGAACGGAGGTTCCGCCCCTCATCCTGTCCTTCTCCCCATGGGAGAAGGGACCCCTGAACTACCGGCAGCGGAGTTTCTAGCGTCCCCTCTCCAACCGCATCCGCTTGCGGATGCGGTCACGCCACGCGGCAAGCTCGCCAAGGCGAGCTTGCTGGGAGAGGGACAGGGTGAGAGGCGTGACCCAACTTCGTTACGCTGTCCTCCGCTTCCTACTTCAGACTCTTCTCGATCTTATCGAGCGTGCGCATGGCTGACAAACATTGTGCCACGCTGCCGTTCGGCTCGCGGCCCTCCTTGATGGCGGAGAAGAACTCACGGTCGATAAGCTCGATGCCGTTCTTGGAAACGGCGACGCCCGACAGGTCTACCGGCTTGTCGTAGCCGTCGTAAAGATCGTCGTAGCGCGCGACGTAGGTGCCGTTGTCGCAGATGTAGCGGAAATAGGTACCGAGCGGCCCGTTATTGTTGAACGAGAGCGATAGCGTGCAGATCGCGCCGGAGGGCGTCTTCATGCCGATGCTCATGTCCATGGCGATGTCAAGCTCGGGATGCTTCGGCCCTTGCAGCCCGAACGCTTCCGAGGCCTCCTCGCCGGCCTGGTACTGGAACAGGTCCACCGTGTGGCAGGCATGGTGCCAAAGCAGATGGTCCGTCCAGCTGCGCGGCTTGCCCAGTGCGTTCATATTGCTGCGGCGGAAGAAATAGGTCTGCACGTCCATCTGCTGGATCTTCAGCTCGCCGGCCTTGATGCGGTTGTGAATCCACTGGTGGCTCGGATTGAAGCGGCGGACGTGGCCCGCCATTGCGATAAGGCCCGTCTCCTGCTGGACGCGCACCACCTCCTCGCTATCGGCGAGGCTGTCCGCCATCGGGATTTCGACGAGGACGTGCTTGCCCGCCTTGAGGCATTGTATGGTCTGCGAGGCGTGCATTTGCGTTGGCGTCGACAATATGACGGCCTCGACATCCGCGCGCGCGAGGGCGCCGGCCAAGTCCGTGGTCCAGTGCGGAATGCCGCGAGACTTCGCGAACCCCTCGATTTCATCGGCCTCGCGGCCAACCACCGAGACCACCTCGATGCCGCCCATCGCCGCAATCGCGTCAAGATGCTTCATGCCGAAAGCGCCGGCGGCGCCTGCAACGCAGATTTTCATGGTTTCAGTCTCCAACGTTTTCGTCATCGAGACGCCGCAGGATCAAATCCGTCAGCGCCCCATAATCCTGCTCGTCCCTGGCCTTGGCATCCGCCGCCGAAAGGCGCAAATCGCCGATTTTCTGCTCCCAATCCGCGGTAGCGCCGGCCATCGCGCCGCCAAAGCCCAGCTCCTTCACGGTCAAGGCAGCTTCGCGCATCTCCGCCGCACGCCGGATGCCATGCGTAACCGCCCGCTCCAGCATGTAGGCCGAGCGCTTCTTCCAGCCAAAGCCAGGATAGGTTGCCTCCAGCGAGTTCGAGCACGGCTTCGTCCACGCCCGCCTTGCGGCCCGCGAGCACGCATTCGAGCACCAGCGCTTCGAGTCCCTTCATCATGACGCTGCGGATCATCTTGTTCGACGACGCGGCGCCCACGCCTCCGGGCACGGCGTTCGCGGCCATGTCCAGCGCCCTGGTCACGGCAAGCGCTTCCTCCGCGTCTGGACCGCTGAGCAGGAGAGGTGTCTTGTGCAGCTTGGGATGAACCGGCGCCATAACCGCGGTGTCGATGTACCGGCCACCGGCCTGCATTACGGCTTCCGCCGCCCGGCGCTTGGTTCCCGGAGAGCAGGAATTGCAGTCGAAGAATAGAGCACCCGGCTCAAGATGCGGCGCGGCGCTCGTTGCCGCGGCAAGCGCTTGATCGGCCGTGACCAGGGAAAACACGATGCCGGCGCCGGCCAGCGCACCTGCGGGCGTATCGGCGCCGCTGACGCCGCAGCGGCGGTAATCCTCCCATTTTGCCGCGCGGACGGCCTCCGAAGGATTGGCCGTCTTGATGTCGAAGGCGTGGGTCTCAAGGCTGAGGGCTTTCCGCCAGCCTTCCACGAAAGCGGACGCGGCCTCACCGAAGCCAATCAGCGCAATTCTGGCGGGCGATCCTTGTGGGGTTTGCATGCCGTCTAACTCGCCAGTTTACCGCCGGGTGGCGTAATGAACGTAGGTTCCGCCCCTCACCCCAGCCCTCTCCCCATGGGAGAGGGAGTCCCGTCGCAACCGTTGAGAAGGCGTTCCCTCTCCCATGGGGAGAGGGACAGGGTGAGGGGCGGGATGTTCGATCAAGGCACAACCAAGCATCTGGCAAATCTTATGGCTCAATGCGCAGGTGCGGGCTCTCCGCGCGCTGTCACGACGCCGATATGGGGATGCGCGAATTGCTTGATGAGCAGCGCGGCCATTGCGACGATGCCGGGGATGGCCACCACCGCGAAGATTTGGCTGAAGCCGAGATGACGGCGCGCGAGTTCGGCCACGAGCAGCGAGCCCGCGATACCGCCGAAACGGCCGACGGCCATCATCCAGGCCACGCCAGTCGCGCGGGCTTCCGTGGGATAGAAGGCGGCGGCGAGCGACCCCAGCGACACCTGTGCCGTGTTCATCAGGGCGCCGGCGATGAAAACGATCACCATGAGCTGGACCTGGCCGCTGCCGGTAGTCATTCCAATACCGTAGACGAATATGGCGGTCAGTGCATAGAGCACCGCGACGATGCGGTTGGCGTTGAAGCGATCCATGAGCCAGCCGGAAAAGAGGGCGCCGAAGCCGCCGAGCGGGAAGAGCGCCGAGATCAGCGTGGCGGTCTTGGGATCGACGCCTACGTCTTTGAACAGCAGCGGCATCCAGTTTATCAAGGCGTAGAAGATGACCAGGCCCATGAAATAGGTGAGCCACAGCATCACGGAGCCAACGATGTAGGCGCCGGAGACGACCAAGGCCGCACCGCGCGCCGCCGCACTCGGCCGCTGCTCGATCAGGTCGAAGCTATCGGCCGCCTGGGCGTCGGGCGAGATCCGCGTCAGCACCGCGCGTATCCGCTCCACCGCATGCCGCTTTGCCACCAAAAAGCGCACCGACTCCGGCAATGCGAAGAGGATCAGTACGGCGAGCACCAAGGGCGTGGCGCCGCCCAGAAGCAATACGCCACGCCAGCCGAAATTCGGAATGATCCAGGCGGCCAGGAACCCGCCCAATGCAGCGCCCAGCGGAAAGCCGCAGAACATCGCGTTGGTGAGAAACGACCGCCGTTTCTCGGGGCAATACTCGCTCATCAGCGTGACGGCGTTGGGCATCGCCGCGCCCAGGCCCATTCCGGTCATGAACCTCATGACCGTGAGTTGATCGAGATTTGCCGAATAAGAGGACGCAAGGCAAGCGATACCGAACCATAGCACAGACCAAAACAGCATGAGCTTGCGTCCCAAGCGGTCGGCCAGCGGCCCCGAAAGGGTGGCGCCAAACGCAAGCCCCAACAGGGCCGCGCTCAATACGGGGCCCAGCTCCGGCCGCGTTACGCCCCACTCCTTGATGAGCGAGGGAGCGATGTAGCCGATGGCCGCGGTGTCGAAACCGTCCATAAGGACGATGACAAAGCATACCGCGAAGATGAGCCACTGAAAGGCGGAGAACGGGTGGCCATCGATAAATTTTGTGACGTTTACGCTTCGATTGTTGTTCATTTAGTTTTCCCATTCGGGGGTGTTTCCTCAGCGTAACAGTAGCAGCGGCGAGCAATATTTCACGATTGGAATTGAGAGGAGCGCTATTCAATTTTGCAAACGCGGCCGGCAAGGCGGCCTCGCGATGACGATGTGCCGGTGCCACCCGTCGTCCCGGAACGGCGCTTGCGCCGTATCCGGGACCTTCAAGGGCGCAGGCGTCCGCAACGATCCCGGATAACGCCGCTGGCGTTTCCGGGATGACGCAACTGGATGTCAGATCAAGATGATTTCAAACAGCAAATAGGGATGGTCCGCGTACCAGGCCGGGTCGCAGCGGCGCAACAGGAGCCCGCCGTTGGCCTCGATGATCCGGCGCGAGCCGATGTTATGCACCGCGCAACTGATGCGCACGATGCTGATCCCCATGCCCCGGCAGATCTGGAGTGCCAGCGCGAGCAGTCGCGTTCCATAACCGTAGCGGCGCATCGAGGGGCGGATGCCATATCCCACATGGCCGCCGAAATAGGCCAGGCCGGGGGTGTCGATGCGCGCGCGGATGTTCACGCTGCCGATAAACTCCCCACGGTCGATCAGCCAGAAGGTGTTCGACGGCATGGTTGGCCCCGTATGCTCTCCCATGGTGAGCTGCGCTTGCCCGTCGGTATCGAGGCTGGCGATGTGGGCCTCGAAGCCGGCGGCGATGGCGCCGATCTCCTCTTCCCGCAAGCCGGGCACGAAACCTTCGCGCAGCGCCTCAAGATAGCTTTCGCGGAACACCGGCGTTGGCCGGACGAGGTAACTTGTGGCGCTCAAGATCGCCGCTCCTATCGTGCCCGGGCACGTACCGCCCGCGGCTCAATCAATGGTCCAGCCGGACTTCGGCATGCAGGCTTGCGGCATGTTCGAATGTCCGGTCCATGGCGGCGGTACGGCTCCCCCAAAACGGCCAGTGTCCGTACATCCAGGATAACTGCCGGGCGGCGGTTTCGACCGGCCGGTGCTGAATATCGAGCACATAGAGCGCCGCGGCAAGTCCGGTCCGGTCTGCGCCGCTCTTGCAGTGGAGGAGGAGCGGCGCGGGGGCGTCGCGGAGCGCTTTCTCAAGCTCATCGACCTGCGCCGCACTCAGCTCCTGAGTGGCCGATATTCCGGCATCGGCGTGATAGAGGCCCAGCTCTTTCGAGACGCGCACCTCGTCATCGTACCAGGGCTCGCCGGGGTGCGGGCCCCGCAAGTTTATCACCGATTTGATGCCCAAGGTTTGCGCATAGCCCGCGAGGTCCTGAGCGCTTGGCTGGGCGGACCGGTAGAGCTTGCCCGCCGCTACCGTATGAAAGTTGCCCAGGATTTGGAGCAGCCCGAGGTAAACAGGGAGGCTGACGGCTGCAATCAGAACAAGAACAAAGACGTGAAGCTTTCGCATTCTCATAAAGCGCTCCCTGCAAACGCCTGAAAAAGTAATCGCACTGTCAGCTTTCATATCACCGCAAGAACCGCGCACCACCAAAATTATGCACCGTGCCTTGCCCCGGCACCACGCCGCCGATCATCCCCGCCGTAACCGCAAACCGCTGGCTGCGGTGCCGCTCTGGGATGCCGGCCGCGAGCTCCGCTGTAACACTATATTAACTCTCCCAGCTGCCTCGCCGCTCCCTTTGCGAGGGCAGTAGCCGCGTATTTCGATTTTGAAGCAATGTAGCAGAAACGGCTTGAGAAAGCGTTAAGTGTGGTATGCTGTTGATTGTACACTGATATTTCGACGCGAGACACCGCCGGGAACGGCGCTGCGAGCCATTGTTTTGGTTAATTTCAAATATTCGCGTATATTTAACGGGTTTTTTGAAACATGGAATTCGACCCAAAACGCGGTTTTTTTCGCAAAAAGTGGCGTGTAGAAAATATGCGCTTTGCGCGTTTACTATATCCAGATTAACTATAGTAGCCGCCTACGCAAAATATACAATCCGTTAAGGGGAAGGAGCCGGGATCGTAACGCCGGCACAGAACTCAAAGGTGATATGTGCCTCGAAATAGTTAGTTGCCGCTTGTGTGATCGGGAGATCGACTGGCACCAGTGGCGGGTGCGGCCAGATCGGGGTATCCCCTACCCAGCGGTCAAAATCTGACGCTCAGTACCCGCTGCAGATGTAACCCAAAGGGCGGGATAGGCCGATTCCCGACCTTTTGACTCCTGGTGGAGACGTCTCTTGATAAGGGTGAAGCGGGAGTACTGGCCTTGTTTGCTTATATATAGAGTTGTTAGAATCTGAACCATTCCCAAATAGAATTTCTGCGTTTCTCCCACGCCCGCACGGCCTTTAAGAATGCTTCATCGTTGGAACCATCAAGTGGGCCATTGTAGTGCCCTTTTTTTACTAGCAAACGCTTGAACTCGATGCGGAATTCATTACTCCACTGAGAACTAGTTGCACCACTATCAAATTCCCCCCAAAAAAATAAAAGAAAGGGCTTTTGTGAAAAAATGAGGGATGCAGCTTCGGCTGGATTTCTTGCTGTTCCGCGCCCCGTGTCGAGCATAGCCGCAAGAGCTGACTTCGCTTGATCGCTGCCTCGCTTAACGGCCTCACGGTAAAGATTTACAGCGTACACTTCGTCCTTTGCAACTCCCTTGCCCTCTTCATATTTGCTGGCAAGTCTGCAAGCAGCACCTGTACTCCCTAAATCGATAGCTTTTAGATATAGACGAACAGCCTCCGCGTCATCTTTTGCAACTCCGTTACCATCTTCATATTTGCTGGCAAGTCTGCAAGCGGCATCTGTACTCCCTAAATCGATAGCTTTTAGATATAGACTAACAGCCTCCGCGTCATCTTTTACAACTCCGTTACCATCTTCATATTTGCTGGCAAGTCTGCAAGCGGCATCTGTACTCCCTAAATCGATAGCTTTTAGATATAGACGAACAGCCTCCGCGTCATCTTTTACAACTCCCTTGCCCTCTTCATATTTTCTGGCGAGCCTGCAAGCGGCATCTGTACTCCCTAAATCGATAGCTTTTAGATATAGACGAACAGCCTCCGCGTCATCTTTTACAACTCCCTTGCCCTCTTCATATTTTCTGGCAAGTCTGCAAGCGGCATCTGCACTCCCTAAGTCGACGGCCTTTTGATATAGACGAGCAGCCGCCGCGTCATCATTTGGAACTCCCTTGCCCTCTTCATATTTGCCGGCAAGTTTGCAAGCGGCGTCTACACTCCCTAAGTCGACAGCCTTTTGATATAGACGAACAGCCGCCGCGTCATCATTTGCAACTCCCTTGCCTTCTTCATATTTGCTGGCCAGTTTGTAAGCGGCATCTGCACTCCCTAAGTCGACAGCCTTTTGATATAGACGAATAACTTCCGCATTATCTTGCTTGGCAAACTTGCCATCTTCGTACATATTCGCAAGTTGGTAAGCCGCGTCTGAACTACCTAAGTCCATGGCCTTTCGATATAGACGGCCAGCCTCCGCCACACCTTTTGATTTTCTGAGCCTATTGACATCAGCGGCGCTGCAGTAGAGACGCGCAGCCTGAGATACATCTTTGACGAGGCCTCGCCCCTCTTCATACATCTCGCCAAGACTGTACATCGCGTTCCAGTTGCCCTGGTCCGCAGCTCTGCGAAAGACACGAGCTGCCTTAGCTTCGTTCTTAATCATCCCCTCTGAACCGTTTAGATAATTTGATGCAAGCTTGAGCAAGGAGGCAGCATCCTTGGGTAAGGTTTTTTCTGCGTCCAAATGCACTCGTATGCCCTGAATTAGACGCTCCATATGCACATTAAAGTCTCGTCCGGGGTCGATGACCGCAGCATGGATACGAGCAAGCGACTTCAAAGTCTCGGGTAAATCATCACACCGGAGCGGCGGTGCGCCGTTTATCAGTACGGGCACCACCACGATGTCTCGCGACAGCGATGCCTCCAATTCAATTCGCACAAAGTCATTCGGGTTATCGAGCCGACGATGGTCCCGTTCGTCTGAGGCCGAGAGCCAACTATCACCTATCAACGCCAGGGTGACATGGGCCTGCGCGACTTCGCGGCTGAGATATTCGTGGAAATCGACGCCAATAGGAATAAAGTCGATGTCCATAAACACACGTCCAGGAAAAACCGCGTCAAGCCGGTCATACATTCGCCCCGCAATCGCGATACAATCTTTTCGTCTGTAGGAAATAAATATCCGCCCCATGATATTTTACCTAGCAATGGTGTTCGATTTCATAGATGGCGATGCAGTCTCGGTTTAAGTCCGCCTTGTCTTGCTTTATACGTCACCCTGCGGAGTAATAAGATACCTACGCAACGGGGTAACCTTCTACTCCAGAGAGCCTTCCCTTGCACTGCGAGGGAAATTTGAGACTACCTTTGCGAGAACGGCAAAAAGAGGGCACTAATATGGTTTTTGAACTCAAAGTCGCTGGCGTTAGCTGCTCGTTTGAAACTCGATTGGCACATTTCCGCTTGTTGGGCTTCTCCGGTACTTAGTTCGAAAATCTTGAATATCTGCTCCCGACCCATAGGGAGCCTGGCTACCGGGTACCAAGCGCCAAATCTTGCCCCCTCGTTATTCAAGATGTATCGCCCGGCGCGAAAAGTCCGGCGTTGAGGCGCGGCTGCCCATTTTTGCCGAGGTGCTCGTATATCTGTTGCCGCAAAGTCCGGCTGGAGGCTTACGCCGCCGGCCGGATCTGCTATGAAGGCATTGGAGCAAATCATTGCCGGGCCGCTGAATGGCGAAGCGCAAATCGAGCGAGACGAAATCCGGAAGCGAGACGGGCGAGGCGGAGGGCCTTGCGCTGCATCCGCGCTTCACGGAAATGCTATCCGGCCATGCGGCGGCCGAGGAAACCTTCCTGCGCGCCTTCAACGCGGGCGCGCTGCATCACGCCTGGCTTGTCACCGGCGAGCGCGGCATCGGCAAGGCGACCTTCGCCTATCGCGCCGCGCGCTTCCTGCTGAGCCGCGACGCCGCCAGCGCCGGGCCCGCGCAAACGCTTGCCGTCCCTGCAAGCCACCCCGCCGTGCGCCAGATCGCGGCGGGCGCGCATCCCTCTCTGTTCGTGCTCGGCGGAGCGCCGGGCGCGGCAAGTGCTACCTCCATCGGCGTGGATGAAGTGCGCAAGCTGCGCTCCTTCCTGAGCCTCACCAGCCCCGGCGGCTGGCGCGCCATGATCGTCGATCCCGCCAACGATCTCACCATCGCCTCGGCCAACGCGCTGCTCAAGGCCGTCGAGGAGCCCCCGGCGCGCACGGTGTTCTTTCTCATCGGCCATGGCGCCTCGACCGTGATGCCGACCATCCGCTCGCGCTGCGTGAAGCTCGTCTTGCGCCCGCTCGACTCGGGCGATTTTGCGGAGGCTGTCCGGGCTGCCTGCGCGGCGGGGGACATCGACTGGCCGGACGCCCAAGCGCTCGAAAGGCTCCACAAGATTTCCGCGGGATCGCCGGGGCGCGCTATCGAATTCCTGGCCGGCGGCCTGCTTCCGCTTGCCGAAACGCTCGACAAGATCCTCAAGAGCATGCCGCGCACCAGCTATGGCCTCGTGCACAGCCTCATTCAGTCTGCGAGCGGGGCCCGCAACGCGCAAACCTTTGTCAAGCTTTGCGATTTGATCGAGGAGCGGCTGGAGGGGCTGGCGCGCGAAGCGCTGGCTGGCGGCCCGGATACGGCGAAAGCTGCCGGCTGGGCTCAAGCTTGGCAAGACTTCCGCCAGCGCCGTGCAGAAATGGAAGTGCTCAATCTCGATAAAGGAGCCTTCCTCCTGAGCGCTTTTTCCGATATGGAAAGGAACGCGCGGAAGTTTATGAACGCTTCCCCAGTCTGAAACGCCCTCACCCCAAAATAGATATGACCGAACCCGCAGCAAAAACGCATTTCACCATTTCAACCGCGATTTCCTATCCGAACGCGGAGCCGCACATCGGGCACGCTTACGAGGCGATTGCGACGGACGCGCTCGCGCGCTTCAAGCGGCTCGACGGCCATCCTGTATATTTCATGACGGGCGTGGACGCACACGGCCTCAAAATGAAGCAGACGGCGGAAAAGCTTGGGATTACGCCGCTTGAGCTGTCCGAGAAAAACACCGCGAAATTCAAGGAGATGCTGGCCGGGCTGAACGTCGCCTACGACGATTTCATCTCGACGCGCGAGCAGCGCCATTTCGATTCGGTTTCGGAAATCTGGCGGCGCATGGAGAAGGCGGGCGACATTTATCTCGCCGGCTATCAGGGCTGGTACTCTGTGCGCGACGAGGCATACTATGCCGAGAGCGAGACGGTGCTCAGCGCGAATGGCATACGCCTCGGGCCCCAGGGAACGCCCGTGGAGTGGACGGAGGAGCAGACCTATTTCTTCAGGCTCTCGAAGTATGAGAAGAAGCTCCTGAAGCTCTTTGAGGAGAAGCCGGACTTCCTCCTGCCGGCGGAGCGCCGCAACGAGATCGTGAGCTTCGTCAAGGGCGGCTTGCAGGATCTGTCCATCTCGCGCACGACGCTCGACTGGGGCATCCCGGTGCCGGGCGCGCCGGGGCACATCATCTATGTCTGGGTCGATGCGCTGACGAATTACATCACTGCCTCGGGCTTCCCCAAGGTGCGCTCGAAGGCGTGGAAAGAGCGCTGGCCCGCTTCGCTGCACGTCATCGGCAAGGACATTACGCGCTTCCACGCGGTCTATTGGCCGGCCTTCCTGATGTCCGCGAAAATCCCGCTGCCGGACCGCGTGTTCAGCCACGGCTTTTTGTACAACAAGGGCGAGAAGATGTCGAAGTCGGTGGGCAACGTGGTTGCGCCGATTGGCATGGCTGAGACTTACGGCGCGGATCAGATCCGCTATTTCTTCTTGCGGGAGGTGCCGTTCGGGCAGGACGGCAGCTTCACGCACGAAGCCATCGTCAACCGCATCAACGCGGATCTGGCGAACGATTTCGGCAACCTGGCGCAGCGCTCGCTGTCGATGATCGCGAAGAACTGCGAAAGCCAGATCCCCGAGCCGGGCATCTTCACCGATGCCGACGCGCCGCTGCTCGAAGCAGCGCTCGGCCTGTTGCCGGCATGCCGCGAGGCGATGGACCGCCAGGCCATCCACAAGGCAATCGAAGCCATCTGGCAGGTGGTCGCCGCCGCGAACCGCTATTTCGCGGCGCAGGAGCCATGGGCGCTGAAGAAAACCGACCCGAAGCGCATGGGCACCATTCTTTATGTCACGGCCGAGATCGTGCGGCGCGTGGCGATCCTGAGCCAGCCCTACATCCCGGCTTCGGCTGCGAAATTCCTCGATCAGCTGGGCGTCGAGCCCGGCGCGCGCGATTTCGCGAGCCTCGGCCCCGACGACGCGTTGAAGCCAGGAACGATGATCGCCACTCCACAACCGATCTTCCCGCGCTATGTTGAGGATGAAACGCGCGCGGCGGAATGAGGTAGGCCGCAGGAATGACGACGCTTACGATCCAACTGTCCGACGGCACCGCCCAACGTCTGAGGGCGTTGGCCAACTCGCGCGGGATCAGCCTCGACAGGCTCCTGGAGGAGGTGAGCGAGGCCGCGCTGACTGCTCACGACACTGAAGCCCGGTTCAAAGCGATGGCGGCCAAAGGTGACCGGGAGGCTGCGTTGGAGGTCCTGGCCCGCCTCGACCGCGGCGAACTTTGCTGAGGGCGCCAAAGGCGCAAGCGGCGCCTTTTCGCTGCTTCCAATTCTACAAAAGCCCCTCGGGCCGGCGCTTCATCTTGATAAGATAGGCGACGAACAGAGAGGTAAAGATGAAGTCGCCAGCGATCACCACAAGCGCGAAAGAGGTTGTCATACCGGACAGGTAGGCCTTCAACAAACCTGCTGCGAAAAAGACTTTGCCGATCGTGCCAAGAATTACCACGCCGGTGTGCCTGACAGGATTATAGGCGACGAGCAGGTAGCCGAAAAAGTACAGGAACGTCGTTCCCCAGCTGCCTTTGTAGATCGCCATCATCAGAGGATCTGTCAGGTCCCGGTCGAAAAGCCGGTGAAACATGTTGGCCGAGTCGAAATAGCCTGGGAGGCCGCCAGCCAGGTTCCACAGCGCCGCGATGACGAAGACGATACGAAAAAACGCCAGTTCCCCGCCGGGCATGGGCTATTTCCTGTTTTTTCTGGTTTTTTCTGGAGTGGATGGCGAAAGGCTATCTGCCAGAGCGTTGCTAGGCCACCTAATCTTCCTTTTCAAGGCTTGTGCTCCATAAGCCCTGCGGTTTGTTTTCGCCGGGAGCGGCCGGCTTGCGCCGCAGGGCGTGAAAATGTACCGTGCGGCCCTAATTCCCAGCTTTCCCGGCCCCATTTTAGGGCGGAGGCAAAGCGGGGCAGCTTGAACGCGCGCGCGCGCCATAATTTTTGAGCCCAAGGATGCTTGTCGACAGCCATTGCCATCTGGATTTCCCGGACTTCGCCGCCGGGCTCGACGAAACGGTAGCCCGCGCGAAGAACGCCGGCGTGGGCCACATGCTCACGATCTGCACGCTTGTGCGGAAATTCCCCGAGGTCCTGGCGGTTGCCGAGCGGTTCCCGGAAGTGACGTGCTCCGTTGGCACGCACCCGCATTCGGCGGGGCAGGAACTCGACGTCACCGTGGAAGAGATCGTGGAGCTGACCGCCCATCCGCGCGTGGTGGCCATCGGCGAGGCGGGCCTCGACTATTTCTATCAAAAGAGCAGCCGCGAGGATCAGCGGGCTGTTTTCCGCCGGCATATCGCAGCGGCGCGTGAAACGGGTTTGCCGCTCGTCATTCACGCGCGCGATGCCGACGAGGATGCGGCACAAATCCTGCGCGAGGAGATGGCGCGGGGGCCGTTCAAGGCGGTGCTGCATTGCTATACAGGCGGGCGGGAGCTGGCCGAAACCGGCATCGAGCTTGGGTTTTATGTGTCGTTCTCCGGGATTTTGACGTTCCCGAAATTGGTCGCGTTGCGCGAGCTTGCCGCCGCCTTGCCGCTGGACCGGCTGCTCGTCGAAACCGACGCGCCGTTTCTCGCCCCGCATCCGCATCGCGGCAAACGGAACGAGCCGGCGTTCGTGCGCCATACCGCCAAGGTTCTGGCGGAGGTGAAGGGTGTGAGCGAAGCGGAGGTGGACAAGGTCACAACCGCGAACTTCTTCGCGCTGTTTTCGAAGGCAAAGCCTGCCGCGAGCATCGCGGCATGACGCTAAATCCGGCTGAATCAATGACACACCGCATTACCCCTCATCCTGTCCTTCTCCCCATGGGAGAAGGGACCCCTGAACTATCCGCAGCGGAAATTCCAGCGTTCCCTCTCCCATGGGGAGAGGGACAGGGTGAGGGGAGATTCGCATGGGCTTATGCACCACCCCGCGCAACCTGGGCGGAGGGGGCATGACGCTGCGCATCACGATCCTCGGCTGCGGTGCATCCATGGGCGTTCCGCGCATCGGCAACGATTGGGGCGCCTGCAACCCAAACAACCCGAAGAACCGGCGCCGGCGCTGCTCGATCCTGGCCGAGAAGATCGGGCCGGAAGGCGTGACATCGGTCGTTATCGACACCTCGCCGGACCTTCGCGAGCAACTCTTGAGTGCGGGCGTCAAGCGTCTGGACGGCGTGATCTACACGCACGACCACGCCGACCACACGCACGGCATCGACGACCTGCGCATCCTGAGCTACGTGCAGCGCAAGAGGATGGATGTCTGGGCCGACCCGCGCACGCTCAAGCTCCTGAAACAGCGCTTCGATTATTGTTTCGAGACCCAGCCTGGATCGAGCTACCCGCCGATCCTGTCGGGCCACCTCATTGAGAATCTCGCTCCCATTACCATCACCGGCCCAGGCGGCGATCTGACCTTCCAGCCCTTCCGGCAATTGCATGGCGATATCAACTCGCTGGGCCTGCGGGTTGAGGGCGTTGCTTACTCCTGCGATCTGAACGGCCTGCCGGAGGAATCCCTGGCGCACTTGAAGGGCCTCGATGTATGGATTTTGAACACGCTCCGCTATACGCCGCACCCGAGCCATCTTTCCTTGGAGAAAGCGCTCGGTTTTATCGAGCAGCTGCAACCGCGGCGGGCCGTGCTGACGCACCTGCATGTCGAAATCGACTACGATGAGCTAGCGGCCAAGCTTCCGGCAAATGCTGTACCGGCATACGACGGCATGGTCCTGGAATTTCCAGCCTAGTACCAGCCGCAAGAAGTCCTGCCCCGCATCGGCGTCATCCCGGAAATGCCGCAAGGCATTATCCGGGACCGTCTCATACGCCGGCGCTGGCACTTTTGGCGATCCCGGATAAACGCCAAGGCGTTTTCCGGGATGACGCGGCCGGTATTAGTTCCGTGATTGTCATCCCGGAACGGCGTTTGCGCCGTATCCGGGATCTTAATAAGCGCCGGTATTTGCAAAGATCCCAGATAATGCCTTCGGCATTTCCGGGAAGACGGGCGCGGAAGCATTCAACCGCGGTTAAATTTCACAACCTCCCGGCTTTCCCAGCCGGTATTCTTGAAGCCTGCGAATCGGGTATGTGACGAAGACTGCAATCCAGGATTGCGGGAATGTCCGAAACCTGAAGCGAGGCCCACCTATGCGGCGGCCAGCGATAGCGGCGAAACTTTCCGGAATAGCGGTGGCGGCCGTGGCTTTCCTTGCTCAGCCGGCGAATGCGGGAGGCTTTTCCGAAGCCTATCAATTCGCGGCGGGCCCTGGCAGCGCGAATGCGAGCGCGGGCGGCGTTTGGGCGTTTGAGAACGCCAACGGCGCCTATTCCTCCAGCATCCATGCAAATGCCAGCGTGCAGGAAACCGCAAACGGCTTCACGCCCTCCGGGTCCGCTGGCGGCTACACCGTGGCCAGCACCGCTCAGGGTGGCATCACCACGTCAAGCAGCAGCGCCAGCACGAGCTTTACCAAGGGCGGCAATGCCATCGCCAAGTCCCGCACCGAAACGCTGACGAAAATCACCGTCAACGGGCGGACCTATCTCGTTGCGAAAGAGATCGCGATAGCGGTGGCGCGGGGGTCCCAATTCGGCGTGAGTGCGGCGGCGGCGTCCGAAAGCACGCTGCCGGGCAATGCCTATTCGCAGGCCCAAGTCATAAGCACCAAGGGTGCGCGTTGAACGGTTCTCATTGTGCTGAAACGGCAGTCAAAGCCAATTAGCAGGTGGAAATGCACGCTAAGACCTGCCGCTGCGCCATTCCCGCGCAGGCGCGTGGGCGCTAACTTAACGCCGGATGGCGCAATGAACAGGGGAATCGCCCCTCACCCTGTCCCTCTCCCCATGGGAGAGGGGACGCCCGAACAACCGCTGCGAGCGAACTCCCTCTCCAACCGCATCCGCTTGCGGATGCGGTCACTTCAAGTGGCAAGCTCGCCGAGGCGAGCTTGCTGGGAGAGGGCTGGGGAGACGGGAGATCCCGCTGTTATGTTCGCGCCTATGCGCGCAGGCCCGAATCCATTTCTCGCTTTGAAACAACAGTCTATATGGGTTTCCGCCTCCGCAAGGACGATCCTGCGGCGCGGATTGCAAGCGTTTCAACCGGTTCGGCGATTTTTACAAACGCTCCTTCGCGGGAATGACGGCCGGGGGCCGTTCCGGGCGCTTGATAACGCTCCCTGGAGGTTCGGCCTGGCGGCGCTGGCAGCGGTTTTTGCCGTTTCGCCGGCCGCGGCGCAAAACTGGGAGCCAGCCGCTTTTACTTCGCCATGGAAGGCGGATACGGTTGCCGCCGCGCCCGCGCCGCTGGGCTTCGAACCCGCGCCGGGCGTGACCTTCGTTCCCTCAGCCTTCTCGGAGATTGGCTACAACTCCAATCCCAGCCAGACCTTCACGGACGCGAAAGGCTCGCCCTTCATCCGGTCCAGCGCCGGTTTCGTCCTAAGCTCCGTAAGCGAGCGCATGGTGTCCGAAGTCAGCGCCGGCGGCAGCATGATGGACTACCTCAACGGCACGGAGCGGGGCGATCAGCTCCGTTTTGCCGGCTTTGCGAAAGGCGGCCTGACTTATCTGGTCCAGCCCGGAGTAACCGTATCCTCAGCCGCGTTCATCGATTACGACGGGCAAAGCGTCAACAAGAACCAGACCGATGGGGCCAACGTTGAGCTGGCCTTTCGCGACCAGGCCGTGTCGAGCTTCCTGCGCGTGAAATTCTTTGACGTGCAATATCTGAATAGTCTGCCAGGAGACGTGCCGGTCTCGCCCATCTCGCTGAATTCCGCCTTCAATTACAATCGCGGCGAGGTGAAGTGGGGCGGCCTTTACGGCAACAACCTGCTGCTTGGTCCTTATGGCGAGGCGGCGGCCGCGCGCGTGCAGTACACCGATCAGCCCGACCCTGCCATCATCGACCGCAGCGCTGACGATTACTATGCGAAGGCAGGCCTGCGCTGGGCCGTTTCGCCCGTGCTTTCCGCCGATCTCGGCTGGCGCTTCAATACGCGCGATACCGATGACCGACGCGTGACCTCCTTCAACTCCAACGGCTTCGACGGAAGCCTGAGCTGGCGGCCGTCGCCCTTCTTTCAGCTTTCGGCCTCGGCGGATCGCTATGTTGGCGAGCCTTCGACCGCCTTTGGGATTTTGGCGGACGTGCGCTCCTATAGTGTGAAGGCGGCTTACCTGCCCCTGCCCGGCGTCACGGTCTCGGCGGCGGGCGGCTGGCAGGCGGTTCGCGACATCGGCAGCGGGGTGGAATACCGCGCGCCCTTCGCCAACGCGCTGGTATCGTGGGCATACAATAATCGCGTCCAGCTTTACACCGCGTTGCAATATCAAGGTTACAACCTGGAACGGCAGTCCCTCTCCTATAACGATGCGCGCGTCATGACCGGCGTTCGCATCGTTCCGGACGGCCAGGACCTTCTGAACGGCGAAAGCCTCGAAAGCCTCGCGGCCCGGCTCGCCGATGCGCGAAGGCCCGCGAACGCGGACCTCACCGTGTCCGCCGGTTCTTCCTGGTTCGCCTTGCCAAACATGAAGATGGTGACCGTTGTGGGAGGGCCATTCTTCGACCAGGCGCTCGGCCAGGAGACGAATGGCAGCGGCAATCTCAATGGCTGGCGCACGGATGCGCGGCTTGCCAATTTCGCAGAAGGGCGCTTGCCGGATGGGACGCCGGCGAGCTTCGGCGTCTCGGGCTTTTTCGCCAATTATCAAGGCACAACGCAATCGCATTGCATGTACAGCCTGACCACCGACTGCGCGATCGTGAACATCGTGGATTTCGATCCCAATAACGAGAACAACACTGGGCCGTTCGGCAACCTACACGTCAAGGCCAGCCGGGATGTGGACTATTACGGCGTGGCCATCGACGCGCGGCTTGGAGATTTGGCGGGTGGCGGGCTGAAGGATGGCCCGCTGGCCGACGCGCTTTCTCCGTTCAAGCTGGGCGTGGCAGTGAGAGGGCTTAACGAGTCCGCCAGCCTGACCTCCATCGACCCGCTTGTCAGCGTTCCGGTGAAATATAGGGAAAGCTTGAACACCGATTATTACGGCGGCTTCGCTGGCATCGAGAAGAAGGCCGCATTCGGAGAGGGCTGGGTTGCCGCCATCGACGCCACCGCAGGCGTCTATTACGCCAGCACCGATTATCAGGGCCGCTACAACGGCTACTCCGTTGCTTTCCAATCCGGCTACGTTCAGGAAAGCGGTTCCATCAATTCGGGCCTCGATACGCCCGCGTTCATAGGCACATTGCGGCTGGACCTGAAGCGGCAGCTCGGCTGGGGCGCGATTGGCGCATTCGGCGAGGGCGAATATCTGAGCTATGTGCCGCGGATCGCCTACAACAACAACGACCAGGCCGGCGGTCCGCCCTGGGGCATCATCGGCACTCAGATTGGCACGCGCATTCTATCCAGCAGCTCCTTCAACGTCACGGCCGGGTTGAGCGTCTCCGTGCCCGTGAATTAGAGCGTGACCGGAATTGATGGAAGCGGCGTCATCCCCGAAGCCGCTTGCGGCTATCCGGCCGGGATCGCAACGGACGCCGGCGTTTGTGACGGTCCCGGATACCGGCAGAGCCGGTTCCGGGACGGCGGCAGGCGGTTCCGTCAGGCCGATTCCGCTTTAGGGCCGCCGCAAGCTTGCAAACCCGACCTGCTCAGTGTCCCTCGAAGGACAGCACCACATGCGAGCGGATTCCGCAATCGCGCTCAAGCCGCGCCGAGCCGCCAAGCTCCGGCAGGTCGATGACGAAGGCAGCGCCCGCCACATGCCCGCCCACGCGCCGGATCAGCTTCACCGCGGCCTCTACCGTGCCGCCCGTTGCGATCAGGTCGTCCACGATCAGGACGCGCTCGCCGGGGCGCACCGCGTCCTCGTGCATCTCGATAATGTCGGTGCCGTATTCGAGCTGGTAATCTTGGCCGATGGCGCGCCAGGGCAGCTTGCCCTTCTTGCGGATCGGGATGAAGCCGGTGCCGAGCCGGTCGGCCACGGCGCCGCCCAGGATGAAGCCGCGCGCCTCGATGCCTGCCACGGCGTCGATCCGCTCGTTGTGGTAGGGTGCCGCGAGCTTGCGGATCGCCAGGGCGAAGCCCGCGGCGTCGCCTATGAGCGTGGTGATGTCGCGGAACATGATGCCGGGCTTGGGATAGTCCGGTATCGAGCGCACCAGCGCCTTCAAATCGATCTCGCCATTCTTCATGGGTCTTCCTCCCCCGCGCGCAAGCTTAATGTGGGCAGCAGGTACAAGAGCGCAGCGGCATCCGCTTAGCAAATCCGAAGCGATAAGTTCAACAGCTTTTGTGGTCCGGATTGGCCTGGCTCTTGCTTGGAACCTGGCAGCCATGGCGGGGGTTGTGCTGGAAACTAAGGGAACACGGGGAAAAAACATGACCAATCAAACGATTATCGCGACCCTGCTGGCGCTTGCCGCCTATGCTGCCGGGAAGAAGGGCAAGGAGGTGCCGAAGCAGGTGCCCGTGGAAAAGCGCCGGAAAAGCCGGACGCCGGCTCATGAGCGGCTAAGTTCGTAAAGCGCCAGGATGATTCCGAAGACAGACGTCAAGATAGCCGGGAGCACGGCGGGATTTGGCACATCCGAACCCGAGAGCCCGGCAACGATAGCGACGATTATGGCAAGGACGAGAAGAATGATGCCGCTTGCCTTTTGCATGAGTTTAGCCGGCATCTCTTCACTCCAAAAATTTCCGCTCAAGTCCCTCGCGCGAAAAACCGGCGATAAAGAGGCGATAAAGAGGCGAAGGCAGCAAGCCGGGGCCGTTCACAACCTTCGCAATAAGTAATAAACTAATATAATTCCAAGGATAGCGGCCAAAATCGTCATCACGGGTGATGATCTGGCTGAGCCCCTGTTTGCGAGGCCCGCAACGATAGCGATTACCACTGCAAGCACGAGAAGAGCGATGCCGCCGACATTGTGCATGTGTCTGAATGGCATTCCTTCCCTCCGGGGATGCTTCCGTTCAAGCCCCTCGCTCGAAAAGCCGGCGGCTTTTGAGGAACAGACGCTGGCTTAAGCCAGCGCCTTTTGCAGGTTCCCGTCGATCTTGTCGAGGAAGCCTTCGGTCGAAAGCCAGGACTGCTGGTCGCCCACAAGCAGCGCCAGGTCTTTCGTCATGAACCCGGCCTCGATGGTCTCCACCACGACGCGCTCCAGCGTGCCGGCGAAGCGGTCCAGCGCGGCATTCCCGTCGAGCTTGGCGCGATGCTTGAGCGCGCGGCTCCAGGCGTAAATCGAGGCGGTGGAGTTGGTCGAAGTCGGCCGGCCCTTTTGATACTCGCGGTAATGGCGCGTCACCGTGCCGTGCGCGGCCTCCGCCTCCACCGTCTTGCCGTCCGGCGTGAGCAGCACGCTCGTCATCAGCCCGAGGCTGCCATAGCCTTGCGCCACGGTGTCGGACTGCACGTCGCCATCGTAGTTCTTGCAGGCCCAGACGTAGCCGCCGGACCATTTGAGGCTCGCGGCCACCATGTCGTCGATCAGCCTGTGCTCGTAAGTGATGCCGGCCGAGGCGAATTGCTCCTTGAACTCGTTGTCGAACACCTCTTGGAACAGGTCCTTGAAGCGGCCGTCATAGGCTTTGAGGATGGTGTTCTTGGTTGAAAGGTAGAGCGGATAGTTGCGCTGCAGCGAATAGTTCATGCTGGCGCGGGCGAAGTCGCGGATGCTGTCTTCGAGATTGTACATCGCCATGGCCACGCCGGCGCTGGGGAAATCGAACACTTCGTGCTCCACGGCTGCGCCGCCATCGGCCGGCTGGAACACCATGGTGAGCTTGCCCTTGGCCGGGACGAGGAAATCGGTCGCGCGGTACTGATCGCCATAGGCGTGGCGGCCGATGATGATGGGTTTGGTCCAGCCCGGCACCAGGCGCGGGATGTTGCGGCAGATGATGGGCTCGCGGAAGATCACGCCGCCCAGAATGTTGCGGATGGTGCCGTTTGGCGACTTCCACATCTTCTTGAGGTGGAACTCCTGGACGCGCGCCTCGTCTGGCGTAATGGTGGCGCACTTCACGCCCACGCCATACTTCTGAATGGCATTCGCGGCGTCGATGGTTACCTGGTCGCCGGTTGCGTCGCGGTGCTCGATGCTAAGATCGTAATAGTGCAGATCGATATCGAGATATGGCTTGATAAGCTTGTCTTTGATGAGCGCCCAGATGATACGGGTCATTTCGTCGCCATCGAGTTCGACGACGGGATTTTGGACTTTGATCTTTCCCATGGAAACCTTCGTGGACGGTGAGGGGGTGCGCGCATCGGCCGCAGCGGTACACCATAACGCCGTGCAAGGGGCGCGCCAAGGGAATGCGTTAAAGAAAGCTGAATGAGCTATGAAGAAAACTGTAATGCCAGCGCCGGAAGGCCCCGCCATCGTTCTTGTCGAGCCCCAGCTTGGCGAGAACATCGGCGCCGCCGCCCGCGCGATGGCGAATTTCGGGCTACGCGACCTGCGGCTCGTCGCCCCGCGCGACGGCTGGCCGAACGAGGCGGCGCGTGCCTCGGCCGCGCTTGCGGTGGCGGTCGTGGATGGCGCCACCGTCTATGACACGCTCGCCGCTGCCATTGCCGATTTGCACTTCGTGGCCGCGACAACGGCAAGAAGCCGCTTCCTTGCCAAGCCAGTGCTCGCCCCGGACGGCGCCGCGCTTGAGATTTTCGAGCGCGGCACGGCCGGCTTGCGTTGCGGCATCCTGTTCGGCAAGGAGCGGGCGGGGCTTGAAAATTCCGATGTCGCCGTCGCCGATGTCATCGTGACCGCGCCGGTCGATCCGGCCTTCGCCTCGCTGAACCTCGCCCAATCGGTGCTGCTTTTCGCCTATGAGTGGCGCAAGCTTGCCAACCCGCATTCGCTTGGCCGCCAGCTTCCCGATGCGCCGCAGGGCGCGGGCCCGCGTTTCAAGGCAAGCCGCCCGGCGGAGCGCCACGAGCTTCTCGCCCTTTTCGAGCATCTCGAAAAGGAACTCGACTATTGCGGTTTTCTGTTCCCGCCGGAGAAGCGCGATACAATGGTCAACAATATCAGGACCATGTTGGCACGGATGCAACCGACCGAGCAGGAGGTGCGTACCCTTCGAGGGATTATTAAGATCCTCAGGCGCGGCCCCCATTCCGGTTCCCAGGATGCTTAGAGCCTATCCGCTTTTGATGGAATCAAAAGCGGGCTCTAAGTCTTTGTTTTATCGTGCGTCTTTATCGGAAAACCGCTTCGCACTTTTCCGGACGCACTTTGGCCCGCATTTCTCACAAGATCGCGCAAGAACGCGCGCAGATTGTGAGAAATGCGGGTTAGCCGCCAATCGCCCCGCCCGCCACAGGTATGGCGAACGGGGCGGCAAGGTGCTACGCGGCTTTGTCTATCGCCTCAACCTCTTGAAGGGCGGCGTCGATATAATGGCGGGCGCGTTCGAGTTCGGCCCAGGCGGCAATCGCGCTCAATTCTTTGAGCATATCCGCGAGGTATTCTCTGGTATCCTGCTTTTGGAGATCGAGGCTCGCTTCTGCATCGGCGCCAACAACTTGGTTGCGCGGTGCACTCTCTGACAGGATCGGTGTCAAAACGCTCGTCATTACGGGCTCCATCGTTCTCTTGCGTCAGCGCTCTTGGAACTGCTCCTGCTTAACAGATAACGTGGGGTTGCATTTCATGGCAAACACATCTTGTAATTGCGGCCGGTTTGGAGACGGCTTGTGATGTTTTTACAATAACCAAGTGCAATTTGGCGGCGCTTGTAGTTTGGAACGGCGCACGGCATGATGGCGGGCATGTTGAAAGCTGAGGAAAACTCCGCATGAATGAGGTTTCTCCGTCTTTGATTCGGCAGCAGTGCATGATTGACGGGCGCTGGACAGGCGAACCCGAAACCGCCGTCTCAAATCCCGCGACCGGTGCGGTCATCGCCCGCGTTCCGAATTTCGGGGCGGCAGAGGCGAAGGCGGCTATCGAGGCGGCGCATCGGGCCTTTCCGGGCTGGAGCGGGCGGCTGGCCAAAGAGCGCTCGGCGATTCTCAGGCGCTGGTTCGAATTGCAACTTAAGCATGCGGAAGAGCTGGCGCAGCTCATGACCGCGGAGCAGGGAAAGCCGCTGGCGGAGGCGCGCGGCGAGATCGCCTACGGCGCTTCCTTTGTCGAATGGTTCGCCGAGGAGGCCAAGCGCGTCTACGGCGAGACCATCCCGGCCTTCAAAAAAGGCGGGCGCGTCCTCGTCGACAGGCAGCCTATCGGTGTTGTGGGCGCGATCACGCCGTGGAATTTCCCCTTTGCGATGATCACGCGCAAAGTCGCCCCGGCGCTTGCCGTTGGCTGCACCGTGGTGGTGAAGCCCGCGCCGGACACCCCGCTCACGGCTCTGGCGCTGGCGGCTCTCGCTCAGGAGGCGGGTTTCCCGGACGGCGTTTTGAACGTCATAACCGGCGATGCGGAGGCCATCGGCAAGGAGCTTACCTCGAACCCGCTCGTGCGCGCGATCACCTTCACGGGCTCGACCCGCGTTGGCAAGCTTCTGATGGAGCAATCCGCCTCCACGGTGAAAAAGGTCTCGCTTGAGCTTGGCGGCAACGCGCCGTTTATCGTTTTCGACGACGCCGATCTCGAAAAGGCGGTCGAGGGCGCGATTGCGTCGAAGTTCCGCAACATGGGCCAAACCTGCGTCTGCGCGAACCGCATCCTTGTGCAAGACGGCATCTATGACACATTCGCCGCCAAGCTTGGCGAGCGGGTTTCGAAGATGAAGGTCGGGCCGGGCAACGAGGAAGGCGTGGTGCAAGGGCCGCTCATCAACGAGGCAGGCCTGAAGAAGGTGGAGGCGCACGTTGCCGATGCGCTGGCCAAGGGCGCCCAAGCCATCACGGGCGGCAAGCGGCACGCGCTCGGCCACACGTTCTTCGAGCCCACCGTTCTCGTCAATGCGAATGCCGGCATGCGCCTCGCCGCCGAGGAAACCTTCGGCCCAGTCGCGCCGCTTTTCCGGTTTAAAGACGAGGCAGAAGCTATCGCTTTCGCAAACAGCACGCCCTATGGGCTTGCTGCCTATTTCTATTCCCGCGATGTGGCCCGCGTCTGGCGTGTCGCGGAGAAGCTGGAGTTCGGCATCGTCGGCGTGAACGATGGTGTGGTCTCCACCGAAGTCGCGCCGTTTGGCGGAGTGAAAGAGTCAGGGCTTGGACGCGAGGGCTCCCGGCACGGGCTGGATGAGTTCCTTGAGATGAAATACATGTTTCTTGGAGGACTTTCGGATTGAATTCGCAAAACTACAAGAGGCAGGCTGCGGAGCATGCGCTCAAGCTTGTCGAACCAGGCATGGTTCTGGGCCTCGGAACGGGCTCGACCGCGGCGGAATTCGTGAAGCTGCTCGCGGAGCGCGTGAAGCAGGAGCAGCTGAACCTGCGCTGCGTGGCGACCTCCGAGCAAACGCGCGCCTTGGCTGAGCAATTAGGCATCGCAATCGACGATTTCAGCACCATCGCTGACGTGGACCTCACTATCGACGGCGCGGACGAGATCGACCCGGAGCTGAACCTCATCAAAGGCGGCGGCGGCGCGTTGCTGCGCGAGAAGATCGTCGCCATGGCCTCGGATCGCGTGTGCATCATCGGCGACAGCTCAAAGCGCGTGGAGCGTTTGGGCGCTTTCCCGCTGCCGGTGGAAATCGTCGGCTTCGGGCTTGCCGCCACGCTGTCCATGATCGAGGCCGCCGCGGCCGACGCGGAATGCGAAGGAAAAATTTCGCTTCGCCGCGGCGCCAATGGCGACCCGTTCCGCACCGATGGCGGGCATCTGATTGCGGACTGCGCCTTTGGCAGCATTCCGGATGCGGAATTGCTTGCCGATTTGCTGGATATCGTCCCCGGCGTGGTGGAGCATGGCCTTTTCATCGGGATCGCGGATGAGGCCGTCCTTGCCGGGCCTTCCGGCCTCACCGTGCTTCGAGCGGACGAAGGCAATTTTTAACGGAATGGCTGCCGGACCGCATCTTCGGAGCGTCATCCCGGATGCGGTGCGAGCTAAGAAACGGTGCTCGCGATTTCGTCATCCCGGATAACGCCTCCGGCGTTTCCGGGATGACAATAAGGCACAGCGCTATTTCATGCCGTGAACCGCGTCCGGGATGACGGTTACGGATGCGAACTTGGTTGAAGGAGAAAAAGCATGCGCTTCGGATCGTTACTGCCCGCGTTCTTGATGGCATTCGCAGGCGCTTTCGCTCCCGCGAGCGTCGCGCAAGACAAGCCCGCCCTGCCGGACCAGCCTGCCGCACAAGATAAACCCCTTGTGCAGGCCAAGCCGGCCGTACCGGAGAAGCCCGCGGTAGAAGCCCAGGCTGACCCGCAAGTCAAACAGGCGGCGCGCGGCCTGATCGAGGAAGTGCTGCAAATCACCCATGCCGCCGACATTTCCCGCGATCTTCGCCGGACCCTCCGCGAGGTTTACATTCCGGCCGTTCGCGACTTCGTGATGGGCAACACCCCTGGCGTCCCGGCGCCGGACCCGAAGTCCGCCGCCGCCGCCGCGAAGCTGCTCACCTTCATGGACTACGCGCGCAAGGCGGGCGACGAGCTTGATGTGGCCCTTGCCGAGAACCGCGAAGCCATGATCTCGGACTTGGCCGGACAGATGGCCAAGTCAGCCAAGGCCGCCGACATCGAAGGCGTGCGGGCAACCCTCAAGCTCCCGGCCGTCACCAAGGGGCTCGACGCCCTTTATGCCGTCACCAGGCTGCTCACGGGCTTCTCTTACGAGGATAGCCGCACCTTCTCCGCCTTTTCGGCTTGGGCCAGCCGCCAGGATCTCGACCTGCCAAAGAGTTTTCCGGGGATGCCGCAAAGCGGGGAGGCGGTGCCGTCCAAGCACAAGATCGCCAAGGCGCAAGCGCTTGTGAGCGACTTCCTTTCGATCTCGCATCTCGACGAAATGGTTGAGGACACGCAGCGTTTTGTGCGCGACGTGTACGCGGAGACCGCGCCCATACCGGAGGAGGACAGGCAGGCGCTGCGCGAGCAGGCCGATCAGTTCGAGTTCCTCTATAATATGCAAAAGGCGGTGGTGATGGCGGCGGCGCCGTCCGTGGTGGCCGCGACGCTGACCGACGAGCAACTCGCGATGTTGCAGGGGTTCGTGCGGTCTGCGTCCTTCGGCAAGCTGTGCGGCTTGCTTCGCAACTCCGTGAAGGCCGGAACGGCTTTCACAAAAGACGACATCCTTGAAGCCAAAAAGTCCTTCGAAGACCTCGAAAAGCAGGCCAAGGGCCAGGAGCGGAACGCCGCGCAGGAGGATAAGGTCAAGGCCGAGTGGGATGCGCTGACGGACAAGTGGACGGAAATCCTGAAGAACCGCATCTCACCCGAGACGCGATCCGGGCTCGAACATGCCTTGGAGGAGCTTAAGGACGAAGGCGCGCCAATTTGAGTTCGGAGCGGGCTTTGGGGGGCGGCATATTCCTACCGCATTACCCCTCACCCCAACCCTCTCCCCATGGGAGAGGCCGGTCGCAGCCGTTGAGAAAGCGTCCCCTCTCCCCCATCCGCATTCGCTTGCGAATGCGGACGCTATAAGTTGCAAGCTCGCCAAGGCGAGCTTGCCGAGAGGGACAGGGTGAGGGGTAATGCGCGCCGTGCGGATCGCCGATTCCGGATAATAGCTATTTCGCTTGATTGGCGTTGAAGCCGGCCGCGAGCTGCTCCAGCTGAGGCTCGTTCACGTTCTCCCGTGGAACCGCCGCTCCCGAGCCGGCGAGCGCCCTGAAGTTCTCCACAGCCTCGGCCCAGCTTTCGGTATCGGAACCCTGTGCAGCCTCCGCCCCCGAATTTTGCGGCGTCAGCGCGGGCACGGTTTGCGCCTGGAGCGCTCCTGTGCCCGTTTCGAAGGAAGTGGTGAATGAGGCCGGCACATAGGCGCTTCCGGCTCGCTCCGTTGTGCCGGAACTTTCCGGCCTCAAGAAATAGAATGCCGCTCCGCCAGCGGCGAGGAGTATAAACGCCGCCGCAGCGAGATAGGGCGCCGCCGATCCGCCAGACGAAGTGCAGGCCTCGTCCCCCGGGCGCCGGACAAACCTTGCGGCCAGCCGCTGGCCCGCGGCGGCCTCGTCGTCTTCGGCGGCATGCTCGGCGGACAATAAAGCGGCGATGCTGCGGGCTGGCTCGCTGAGCCTGGCCGCAGATGCCTCTGCCCCGGTTTGGACTGCGGATTTCGTGAGGGACGGATGCCCGCCCTGCGAGCCATGCGCACCCTGCTGCTGCCCATCCGGACCACGGAAGCGCGGATACAACTCGCCCAGACCACGCGCACTGCCTGAATTCTGCTTCTGATCCCGGGTGTCGCCACGCCCTACGCCGCCGGCTTCCCCGAACGCGTTACCTTTTGCCGGGATGGCACCCTCCACGCCTGCTTATTACTTGATCCCTGATACACAACTTAGACGCACCGTTTATGGCAGACTTAAGGAAACGTGTATAACTTTAGCTTAATTGCTGGCAGCAATATTTCAGAAACGCACGGAAAAACAAGACGTTATTTGTATACCCATATCGTGGGACAAACGCCGGGACCAAATGACGCGGCATTTTGTTACAAATCGAGCCCGGCGATGACGGGCACGTGATCCGATGGCCCTTCCCAGCCGCGCGCCTCCCTGAACACCTCCACGCTTAGCGCTTTCCCAGCGGTTGCGGCGCTGGCCCAGATGTGGTCGAGGCGGCGGCCCCGGTCCGAAGCCTCCCAATCGCGGGCGCGGTAGCTCCACCAGGTGTAGAGCTTGCGTTCCGGCGGGATGAAGCGGCGCACGAGGTCGGTCCAGGTGCCGTCGTGCTGCACTTTCGTCAGCGCCTCCACCTCGACGGGCGTGTGGCTCACGACCTTCAGGAGCTGCTTGTGCGACCAGACATCGGTTTCGAGGGGGGCTACGTTGAAATCGCCAAGCAGAATGGCATGACCGCCGCCGTTGCAGGCGCGCCATGCAGCCAGGGACTTGAGATAGCTGAGTTTTTGCTTGAACTTGGGATTGAGCGCGGGGTCGGGGATATCGCCGCCCGCGGGCACGTAGATATTGTGAAGCGCCAGCGTCTCCCCGCACGGGAGCGCCACGGCGCAGCCCAGATGCCTGGCTTCGGCTGTGCCGCAGAAGCTCTCCCTCGGCAGTGCCCCGAGCGGCAGCTTCGAAACCGTGGCGACGCCATGATAGCCGGGCTGGCCGCTGATGGCGATGTGGGGATAGCCCAGCTCCAGGAAAACCTCGCGCGGAAACAACTCCTCCACGCACTTGATTTCCTGCAAGCAAAGGATGTCAGGCCGCGCCTGCTTCAGGAAGCGAGCAACCAGTCCGGCACGCAGCCGGACACTATTGATATTCCAGGTGGCGATTTTGGTCATTGGGCAAGAAAAAAGCGCCCAACTCCGGCGAAGGTTGGGCGCTTTGCGTTTTCACGCTGCGCCGGGAGGGAAGCCGGCGCTGAGAAGTTGGGCCTTCGGCTAGACGGGGGGGCACTACCGATGGTGACTGGCACCAACCTCTCAATGACCAGAAGATAACACGGGTGGCGGAGGATGCAAAGCAAAAATCCGTGATTATGCGCTTGACAGTGACGAATTAGCCTCAAGTCTACTCATCGCCTCAGGAATTTCCTTACGAACAGCCGCGCTGTAGTCTGTTATTACAGGAAATTCATTTGTTTGCGCCTACGGTCCCGCATCGGCGAGGATCTCCCGCCGCCCCGTCCGGCCGGGCGCGCCAACGATGCCGTCCTCTTCCATGCGCTCAATCAGCGATGCCGCGCGGTTGTAGCCGATGTTGAGCCGTCGCTGGAGATAGCTGGCGGTCGGCTTCCGGTCCTTCAAGACGATCTCCACCGCCTGGCCATAAAGATCGCCGTTCTTGTCGCCACCGCCCTTCGCGGGCGCGCTGTCCTCGAAGCCTCCCGTATCCTCCAGAATGTCGTCGCGATAGTTCGGAAAGCCCTGCGCCTTCAGATGCCGCGCGACCGCCTCGACCTCCTCGTCCGACACGAAAGGCCCGTGGGCGCGCATGATCCGGCCGCCCGAGGCCATGTAAAGCATGTCGCCCGCCCCCAGGAGCTGCTCGGCGCCCTGCTCGCCGATGATGGTGCGGCTGTCGATTTTGGAGGTCACCTGGAAGCTGATGCGGCTCGGAAAGTTCGCCTTGATCGTGCCGGTGACGACATCGACGCTCGGCCGCTGGGTCGCCATGATGAGATGGATACCCGCCGCGCGCGCCATCTGCGACAGCCGCTGCACCGCGAACTCCACATCCTTGCCCGCGCACATCATCAGGTCCGCCATCTCGTCGATGACGATGACGAGGTAGGGCATGGAGATAGCGTCCATGGTCTCCTCTTCCTCGACAGGCTCGCCAGTGATGGGATGGAAGCCGGTCTGGATCGTGCGCTTGAGCGGCTGCCCGCGAAGCTGGGCCGCGGCGGCCTTCGCGTTGTAGCTCATCACATTGCGCACCCCGAGCTTGCTCATGCGCTCGTAGCGCGAATTCATCTCCTTTACCGCCCATTTCAGCGCGATGACCGCCTTTCTCGGGTCGGTCACGACGGGTGCCAGCAGATGCGGTATGCCGTCGTAGACCGAAAGCTCAAGCATTTTCGGGTCGATCATGATGAAATTGCACTGGCTAGCGGGCAGCCGGAACAGCAGCGAGAGGATCATGGTGTTGATCCCCACGGACTTGCCGGAACCGGTCGTGCCCGCGATCAGCAGGTGCGGCATGCGCGCAAGATCGACCGCGATGGGCTCGCCGCCGATGGTCTTGCCCAGCGCCAGCGGCAGCGCCGCCTGGGAGTTCTGAAAGGCTGGCGATTCCAGGATTTCCCTCAATGCGACAATCTCGCGCCTCGGGTTTGGAAGCTCGATGCCGATGGCGTCGCGGCCCGGCACAACCGCGATACGCGCCGAAACCGCACTCATGGAGCGGGCGATATCGTCGGACAGGCTCACGACGCGGGAAGATTTGGTGCCGCGCACGGGCTCCAGCTCGAACAGCGTGATGACCGGGCCGGGGTAGACCCCGGATATGCGTCCCTTGACGCCGAAATCCGCGAGCACGCTCGTCAGGGCCTCCGCGCGCCCGCCAAGGGCAGGGTCCGAGGCGCCGGGCCTATCGTGGGACACCGCGTGCTGCCTCAGAAGCGCAAGCGGCGGCAACGTGGCGCCGAAATCGTCCAGCTCTTCCGGTTCCTGGGCAGGCGGGGCGGAAGGCCGGGGCGCTTTTCCGCCATTGCTGAGCGGTTCGCGGGTTTTCACGCCATTGGCAACGCCGGAGAAAGCTCTCTGCGCGCTGTAGCCCGCGGCTCTCGCCGCGTTAGCAGTCAGGCGCAGGAACGGCGAGTCCGCGGAACGCGCATTGCCGCCCGCACCGTCTTCGGGGGCTTCAGGCGGCCACGGGCTTGACCTTGGGCCGAAAAACGGCTCGATGCGGCTGTCGTCGAAGGCGCTTTCGTCAGAACCGGGCTCGCTTTTGGGAGCGCCACGCTCGCTACCGGCCGATTGCTGCCCGCGATGCGGCGAAGACTGAAACGCAGCAAGGTCCTCGGCGGCCGTCGATGCGGATGGCCTTTTTCCCGCGGCAGCCACAAGCGCGGAAGCCGCGCTCTTGGCCGCGGCAGCCAAGGGCGAGGGGGCAGCCTCCGCTGTAACTTCTGCGGCCGCACTGTCTTTTTCCGGCGGCTTCGAGGCCCGTGGCTGAGACAAGCGGGGCTCGGTCCTTGCTGCCTCGGCCCTCGCCCCGGTCCTCGCCTCGGTCATCCAAAACTCACGCGGGCCAGCGGGCACGAGCGCCTTATCGCGCGGCGAGAGATATTTCACCCAGCTCGTCAGGCGGCTGGCGAAGCCACCCTTCGCAACAGCCTCTCCAAAATCCCCGGGCGCGGCACCCGCTTTTTTCCCTGCAGCATCCTGAAACGCGAGCAGGAAATCCCCCACGCCGAGGCCGCATGCGCGCCACACGCACCACGCTCCGAGAACGAGGAACAGCAGCGCCGATAGCGGCCAAAGCAGCGCGGGCGGAATCGCCGACGACAGCCTCGACATGGCCGCCGCCACGAAGTCGCCGAACATGCCGCCCAGCCCGTTGCGCAGCGGCCAGCCCGACGGCGCCCGAAGCGACGCGAAGAAGGCCGGAGTGAACACAAGCGCCGCGGTCCAGTACGCGAACCTTAATCTTGGCTCGCGCGGCGCATAGCCGCTGGCAATCTGCAGCCCGAACGCGGCAAGCGGCAGCACCAGGAAAGGCGAAGCCAGCCCGAAGCCTTCCATCATGAAAGCGGCAAAGCTCGCGCCTTGATAGCCGAGCAAATTATGGGGGGGCAGCTTCGTTGCGTTGCTTGGGCTGGGGTCGGCGAACGACCAGCTCAGCAGTGCCAGCCAGCCCGCCACCGCGAGTGCCAGCAGCCAAACCCCAAGCATGCGCCATGGCAGGCGGCGCAATTCGACCGCCAGCGCTTTCGGCAAAAAGCGTGTCCGCCTCGTTTGCATCAACGCACGCCACTCCACTTGCTCTCCGCGTCATAGGAGACATGACGCGAGGCGATCCAATGCATCCCGCGTTGCGGTCAGCGGGTCCACGAGCGCAAGCCGGGCATAGTCCTTGGCCGGATTTACCCCGCTAGCGTCCGGTTGAGCCAAATAGGCACCAGGCAGGATTTTAACCCCGTATCCTTTCCAAATGGTTTTCGCGGCTTGCTCACCTCCACCGAATTTTGAGAGATCTAGCCATAAAAAGAAGCCTCCGGCTGGCTGATAGTATCCCGGCATTGAGCCAAGCTTTCGGCGCGCGGCGGCGAACTTCTCGCGATAGAGCGCGCGGCTCTGCTCCACATGCGCCTCATCCGCCCAAAGCGCCGCCGAGGCATATTGCGCGGGCAGCGGCACCTGCGGCGAGGCCACGTTCCTATATTTCATGTAGTCGCTAAGAAAGGCCGCGTCGCCCGCGATAAAGCCCGAGCGCAGGCCGGGCGCGTTGGAACGCTTCGACAGGGAATTGAACGCCAGCACGCGCTCGAACCCGCCCATGCGGGCCGCGACCTGGAGAATGCCGGGCGGCGGCGTCTCCTGGTAGATTTCGGAGTAGCATTCGTCCGAGAAGACATAGAAGCCGTGGCGGTGCGCAAGGCCGATAAGCCTTTGAAGATAGGCTTCGGATGCGACGGCGCCTTGAGGATTTGCGGGCGAAGCGAGATAGAAAGCAGCCGTGCGGTCAAGAAGCGCCGGCTCAAGCGCATCCAGATTGGGCAAAAATCCGGTGCCGGCGCTGGCGGCCAAAAGCACCGGCTCGATCCGCGACGTGAGCGCCGCCGCGTAATAGGCTTGGTAGAACGGGTTGGGCATCAGCACGGCGGGGCGATCCGCACCCTTACGCGCGATTGCGATGGTCAGTGCCGAGACCAACCCCTCGCGTGTCCCGCAGAGCGGTAGAATGTGCCGGTCCGCGTCGATGGAGCCAAGCGTGAGCGCGTAGCGGCGTTCGAGCCAGGAGGCGATTGCTTGCCTCAGCTCCGCTATGCCGCCGATGGGCGGATATTTGCCGAACAGGGCGGAACGCTCAGTGACGATCCCGGCGGCGAAGGCGGGAAAGCCATGCCGCGGCTCGCCGATGGTCATGTCGATGGGCGCTGAGCCTGGCGCATCGCTGCCCAGGAGATCGCGAAGCCTCTGAAAGGGGGATTGAATCGCGGAGAGCTGAAAGTCTGACAAGTTCGTTAGCCGTGTTGGTTGGGGTTAGGCCGGACCTTAGAATTAGCGGGGCCGTTAGGGAAGCGTCTCCAGCTCCAGCACCGTGCCTTCAGAATCCGTGCTCCACAAAACGCGCATCCCTCAGCGATAGTGGGTGCAAGACTGTGCATGGCTGGCGCAGCTTGCTGAATATGGGCAACGGGCCTTTGGAGCCGGCTGGGCATAAGTAGCACGCCGCTGAGGATAACCTTCCTTCGATCCCATTCCTGACAACCGCCGCGCTTGCGCCGGGAGTAATATTGCATATCTGTTGTGCAGTGCAGCAATGATGGTGCGCCGCACAAAGGGCGTTTTCCAGTGTTGCGTTATCTGTCCACCGGCACCCGAATGGAACAGCATTGAATGGCAGAGAAGCCACGCCTGCGCCGCTTTCAAAGCTTAGGCCCCCACGGATTTCACGAGATTGCCTATACCGAATGGGGCAATCCCAACGCGCAGCGGCTCGTGTTCTGCGTCCACGGCTTCACGCGCAATGCCCGCGATTTCGACGTGCTGGCGGAGGCCCTGGCCGGCGATTGCTATGTCGTATGCATGGACGTGGCCGGGCGGGGCCAAAGCGAATGGCTGACGCATAAGGGCGATTATGCCTTCGGGCTCTATCTCACCGACGCCGCGGCGCTGCTCGCGCGCGTGACCGCTCCGGCGGAAGCCTCGCGCTTGCGCCGCATGCTCGGCGGCAGCCATCGCCCGCCAAGGCGCCATGTCGATTGGGTTGGCACCTCCATGGGCGGGCTCATGGGCATGATGCTCGCGGCCAAGCGCCATTCGCCGATCCGACGGCTGGTACTGAACGATGTCGGGCCGCTGGTGCCGTGGCCCGCGCTCATGCGCATGAAGCAGGCGCATTCGGGCGCGCATGTCACCTTCGCCACCATCGAGGATGCCGAGGGCTACCTTCGGGAGGCGTGCAAGCCGTTCGGGCCGCTGAGCGACGCGCAATGGCGGCATGTGGCCCAGCACGGCACGCTGCGCAGGGGCGGCGCGTACATCCAGGCCTTCGACCCCACCATTATCACGCATATGCGCAGCGGCGGCGTGGCGGGCGTCGAATTCGGCAGCGAGTTCATGTACGGCGTGGACCTTTGGCCGACCTACGATGCGATCCGCTGCCCAACGCTCGTGCTGCGGGGCGCGGAGTTCGAGCCTGCTGCAGAAATCGACCGCGGCGGAGATGACGCGCCGGGGGCCGAAGGCTGAGGTGGTGGAGTTCGAAGGTATCGGCCACGCGCCCTGGCTCATGGCGGATGACCAGATCAAGGCGGTGCGCGATTTTTTGCTCGCTGAGCGGGCAGAGGCGCCCGCCTTCAATCCGGCGCCCCGCGCGCTTGCGGTGGCTTAGCAGCGTTGGGCACGCTCCCGGCGCGACGGTTCCGGATACGGCCCAAGTGCCGTTCAGGAATGCCGGCTGTGAGCAATGGTGTAACGCCACATTAACCTTCCCTGCTGCTCCGCCCGCCCGCCAAAGGGCGCTTTTCAATATTGAAGTAATATAGCAGAAACGTCTTAAGTATTCGTCAAGTGGACCTGTCTTGCGCTATACCATTGATATTGAACGGAAAGTTTATGGAATTATTACCGGGAATGCCGCCGCCAGGTGCCGCGCTTTGGTTAATTGTAAATATTCGCGTATATTTAACGGGATTCTCAAATCGTAGAATTCGGCCGAAAGTGAGAAAAAATTCGCAGAAATGCGGCGGCGAAAAACATGAGCTTCGCGCGTTTACTATATCGGCATTAAGCATGATAGGCGCTTACGCGAACCGAACGATCTGTTAAGGCGAAAGAGCGGCCGAGCGCTGCAAAGCGGCTGTGCCAACCCAATTTTGCTGGCGGCGCGGTATAGGCAGAGCTAGGATATAGAAGGATAGGCTTTTCTTTGACCGGGCGCTGCTGGAAGCATGGGCGTCCACCCGCGAACTAATCCCGGCGTTCTTGTTTTTTACGGGTAGCCAGTATATTATGCAGAATGACGATTTTGAATGGGACGATAGCAAGGCGGCCAGCAATCTGCGCGATCACAGTGTCTCGTTCGAGATGGCGCGCCGTGCGTTTGCCGATGTTTTCGCCATCGAGCGGGCGGACCGGCGCCAAGACTATGGCGAGAACAGGTACTCGATCACTGGCATGGTAGAAGGCCGGTTGTTATTTGTGGCCTACACCTTCCGCGAAAACCGGATACGCATTATCTCAGCCCGTCATGCCCAACCGTACGAACGGCGATTATACCATGAGCACAACACCCAAGAGTGAACCCAAGTTCGATTGGAGCGCCGTTGACGCGCTCACGGACGAGCAAATTCATGCTGCGGCGATGGCCGATCCCGATTGCCGGCCCATCACGGAGGAGGATCTCGAACGCATGCCGCTCGTGCCGCGTGTCACCACCATCCGGCGCGCGCTCAGACTGAGCCAAGAAGAATTCGCCACGCGGTTCCACATTCCCCCCGGCACGCTGCGCGATTGGGAGCAAGGCCGCTGCGAACCGGATGCGGCGGCGCGGGCCTATCTTCGCGTCATCGCCCGCGAGCCGGAGGTTGTGCGGCGGGCGTTGGAGCCGCTGCCCTGGAAGGAATAGCGCCTCCCGGCCTTTCACTTCCTTGCCCGGCGGAACAAACCGTCTATATTATTCGAAGCGCTTCGGTTTTGCGTTCGAGGCAGCGCATGGTAAGCTAAACGCAGGCAAAGCGCATGCCGAAGGTTCTGAGTGTTTCCGGGGTCGAAACAATCATCGTCCGGCGCATGTGCACATCAGAGGCGGAGGCAAGCAGGCTTCGTTCTATTTGAATTGCCCCGATGGTCCTCCTGCGCTCCGTGAGAATTACGGGTTCAGCCGCGCGGAGCTGAATAGCATCGGGAACGAGCTTGGCGCTGCGTTAAGCGCTCTATGCGAGGAGTGGAGCAAACTCCATGGAGATTTCTGAGGCCGAATTCGAGCGCGCCAACATGCGGAGCGCGAAGCGGCGGGAAATGGAGCCTTTCGCCATCACTGCGGAATTCGACAAGAACCGCGGGATGATCGCCGTCGCTCTCAGCAACGGTGTGGAAGTGAGGTTTCCGGCCGGCAGGATGCAAGGCTTGAGCGGTGCTCGGGCCGAGGACCTGGCGGTTATCGAGATCGACCCCGATGGCTACGGCTTGAGCTTTCCCAGGCTGGACGCCGATTTCTCGCTGCCTGCCTTGCTCGACGGCATCTTCGGCTCCCGCAAGTGGATGGCGGTGGTCTCTGGTGCAGAAGACAGAGAACCGGTGAGCATGCCGCAAGACCACCGCGAAACCATTCCGTAACGCGCAGCCCCCCCGCACGCTGCGCGATTGGGAGCAGGGCCGCTGCGAACCGGATGCTGCGTCGCGGGCCTATCTGCGCGTCATCGCCCGCGAGCCGGAGGTTGTGCGCCGCGCCTTGGAGCCGCTTCCCTGGAAGGATTAGCGCCTGCCTCCGCGCAGGCGTGGAGTCCAGTACAGATGTTAGGCAAGCTCGCGGGGTTCAATCGCGTCGATTTCATCCCGCAATGCCCGGCGCGCGACCTCCAGATCGTAGCGCGCCTGGATACCAAGCCAGAACTCGGCCGAGCCGCCGAAATAGCGCGCCAGCCGAAGCGCCGTATCCGGCGTTACCGGTGTCTCCTCCCGCACCAGGCGCGCGATGCGCGTGCGCGGTAGGTGACAGGCCGTGGCCAGCGCGTATGCGGAGAGCGCAAGCGGCGCCAGAAATTCCTCGCGCAGGATTTCGCCAGGATGGACTGGGCCGAGAGGGTCGCCCTGCCCGGCAATCCCGTCAATGGTAGTCAACAATTTCGACCTCCTCCGCGTCGCTGCCCGTCCAGATAATGCATAGCCGGAACTGGTTGTTGATCCGGTACCCCATTGCTTTCTATAGCGCAAGGCACTATAGTGCACAGCATGGGGTTACATGAGAGTATTCAAATTGCGCACCTTCGCACGTTTCGCCCGGCACGAATCCATGCAGGATGCCGCGTTGGCGAAGGCCATTCGCCAGGCGGAAAGCGGTCTTATCGCTGCTGACCTGGGTGGCGGCTTGATCAAATTGAGGATCGCGCGGCCAGGAAGCGGCAAACGGGGCGGATACCGCACAATCGTAGCTTACAAAGCGGCTTGCCGCGCAATTTTTCTCTTCGGGTTTGCGAAAAGCGATCTGGATAACATCACGCCTGATCGCCTCGAAGACCTGAAAACATATGGCGCGGATTTCCTCGCATGCAGCGATGCGGAAATGGACGAAGCGGTCGCGGCAGGCGCAGTGCAGGAGGTGGAGTATGGCGAAGAAGACTGATCCCAATGCGCGGCTCGACGCCGAGCTTCTGGAGACGGCGCGGGATTTGCGCGGCACGCTTCTGCGCAAGGAAACGGCCGATAAAATCACCATGCGCGTTCTTGGCCGTATGATGCCGCGCAAGCCGGACCCGCTGAAACCGGAGGAAGTTCGGGCCATCCGCGAAAATGCCGGCCTCAGTCAGGCGGTTTTCGCGGCCCTGCTTAACCTCACCACCGGCTATCTGTCGGAGTTGGAGCGGGGAGCCAAACGGCCCGCGGGGACGACGCTCGCGCTGCTTCAGATCATCCGCCGCAAGGGTATCGAGGCCGTGCTTTGAGGGGAGATTTGAGCGTCGGTGGCGTCCCTCATCGGCAGCGATAGGCCGGTTGCGGCTGTATACAAATATGGGCTTGATCGTCTCTTCCCAGGGGATAAGCAGGAGTGGCGCATATCCTGTCCAAACTTTCTTTTGCTCAATATCTTTGGAGCATCCGGCCCCGGCTACTGCCTCGGTGAACGACCGAAAGCGAAAACTAAAGCCGAACGCGACCCCGATGAGGCTCTGCCATGAGTTTGCCAAGCATGCTCTGTTGGATTGAGGGGGGAGCCGCGCTCATATGGTTGGGATTGTATTGCGAGAGAGGAATCTTAATAGTGGAGATTCTAAGTAGGTCGCGTTCGGGGGTGCCTGCCACCTGTAAGCTGTGCCTGGCTGGGAAGCTGGATAGTTTCAATTGGACCAACGCAAAATCCACGTGGGCCAAGGCGAAATTCAATCAGACCGACGCCAAATTCTATGAGGCCGGCACAAAAGCAAACGCGGGAACCACGAGGGAAATTAACGTCCCACCTCCAGGCGCTTTCGTCATATTCCAATCTCTGCGTTATGGCACACTCTATAGATGCAAAATCTGTGGCGAGGTTTGGTATTTGGATGGGACTGAGGGCATGATGAGCTTCGTGCAGCAGGCGCGTGTCCCACTGATCTTGAAGTGGAGCGAACAAGAAATAGTACTTTCAGAAACCATCCTAGCAAAATTGGATGCTATCGGCCGGACGCCCCCAGACATATTTGGAAATGGGTGCCAATACAGCGAAACGCCTTGCGGGGTCCAAACAATCCTGGGCGAGAGCATTGATCTGGCGGTCGTCTCTTTTCAGCAGCATGCGCCATTTAAATCCTGGCGGGAGTCCCGGCTGGGCTCAGAGATTGCCGATGTCTACGAAAGCCCTTATGCCTTGCCGCTCGATGTGCGCATCGCGACATCTCAGGCAGATGAACTGAGGATGGGTTTCGCACCTACCACAGTAGAAGTTCCTGACGGCAGACAGTTCACCTTAAATTGGCGACCCAACTTTTGGGCAAGAAGCGATTGCCGGGCCAGCGATGTGAAATTGTCACGCCAGCCCGTGGATTGGGCGAATCTGCCACAAGGAGTGCCCACCCCCACAAATATAGCCTACTTCGTTGCGGACACCATAGACTGCAGCTCTAGGTGTCGCGCCCGGCCTGAGAGTCAGGATCCAGGCACTTAGCGACCCACTTATGCTCTCTTTAAGACTTTCCGCTCCCGACCCAAGTGTGCCTTTTGGGACGGATACAGGCTTGCGGCATTAGTTGACCTCGGAGCGGGTTCAGCTCGCGTTCGTCCGCACGGCGTGCCCCGCGAGCGTCTTCCCCAGCGACCACACCGAGCCCGGCACCTTATGCGCCTCCGCGATGGCGGCCTCGAAGGAGTTCTCGATCCAGGCGCAATCCTCGCTCGTGATGGTGAGCGGCGGCAGGAGCTTGATGGTATGGCTCGCGTGCCCCGCGACCTGCACCAGGATTTTGTGGTCCTTGAACAGCGGGATGATGATCATCTGGCAGAAGAGCCCCTTGTTGGCGGCTTCGACCGCGGCCCAGGCCATCTTGAGCCCCATGGATTTCGGCGCGCCGAATTCGACGCCGATCATGAGCCCCTTGCCGCGCACGTCCTTGATGAGCTCGTAGCGGTCCTTCATGGCGCGGAAGGCGCTGAGCAGGCGCTCGCCCTGCACGGCGGCGTTCTCGATGATGTGCTCCTCTTCGAGCACGTCGAGCGTGGCGAGCGCGGCGGCCATGGCCATGTCATTCTTGGCGAAGGTCGAGCCGTGCACCACGGCGCGGTCCATGCGATTGAAAAGCTTGTCGAAAATCCACTTGCGCGTGAGCACCACGCCAACCGGGATGTGCCCGCCCGAGAGCGCCTTGGCCAGCAGCACCACATCCGGCTCCACGCCCCAATGCTCGACAGCGAGGAACTTGCCGGTGCGCCCGACGCCGGTTTGGATCTCGTCGGCGATGAACAGCGTGCCGTATTTGGCGCAAAGCTCGGCCACGCCCTTGAGATAGCCGTCATCGGGGATGTTCACGCCCTTGCCCTGGATGGGCTCGACGAAAAAGCCGCCGATTTTCTTGGTTTTCAGCACGTCCTCCAGCGCGGCCAGATCGTTGAACGGCACCTCGACGGCATCGGTCAGGAAGCCCTCGAAGCCCTTGCGGAAGATCGTGTCGCCATTCATCGACAGCGAGCCGAAGGTCAGGCCATGGAACGAATGGCTGCAATGCGCGATGCCGGCCCGGCCTGTCGCGGCGCGCGCGAATTTGATCGCCGCTTCAACGCTTTCCGTGCCGGAATTGGCGAAGAACGCCTTTTCGAGATGCGGCACCCGCGCGAGGAGGCGCTCGGCCAGGATGCCCGCCAGCGGCGAGACATCCATTTGGATCAGATTGGGAAATTCGCTATCGAGCACCTGCCGCAGCGCATCGTGCACGCGCGGATGGCTGCGCCCGATGGCGAACACGCCGAATCCGCTCAGCAGGTCGAGATATTTCGCGCCCTGGCGGTCCCAAAGATATTGCCCCTTGCCGCGCACGAAGCCTGTATCGAAGCCGATGGTCTTGAGCATCCGCACCATCTGCTCGTTCAAATTGCGCGTGTGCAGCGCATAACGCTCGGCTTCGCGCTCGGCGAACAAAGCCTTGATGTCAATGCTCATTTTCAGTCTCCCTCAGAGGCAGACGGAACCGGTCCGCCACTTAAGCCCTTTTAAACGTAGATCCTGGAAATGTCATGCCACAGGGAAAAGAGGGGGGCAATCCGGCCCTGCACCTAAGAAATTCCACATTTGCGAGGATAAGACGCTAGTAACAGGGCGCAATGCAAGCTGGAGTATACAATGAGACGCTTCATAGCCGCGGGAATAGCATGCCTGATACCGGCTGGTGCTGCGCTGGCGCAGTCGCCCACCGGGGAATGGCGGGTCAAGGATGGCACTGCCGACATCCGGGTCGTGGATTGCGGCGGCGCGATGTGGGGCGTCATCGCCTGGACCAAGGGTGGCCCCAACAACACCGATACGGATAAGAACAACCCGGACCCGGCCCTTCGCAACCGCCCGGTCATGGGTATGCCGATCCTCATCAATATGCAGCCTTCGGAAGGGCGCTGGGAAGGCCAAGTTTATAACGCCGAGAATGGCAAGACCTACGATTCCAATATCAGCCTAGTAAGCCCGGATGTGCTGCAGATCGAGGGCTGCGTGCTCGGCTTTTTGTGCGGTGGCGAGAACTGGACGCGCCAGCCCTTGCCGAAGGGTGCCCCCACCGATAAGGCCGTGTGCGCGAAACTTACCAAGTAATTTCGACGCAAAGACCCCCTCACCCCAGCCCTCTCCCCAAGGGGAGAGGGAGCCTCAGAATTCTCGCCGCAGGTGGTTCTGGGGTCCCTTCTCCCCGTCCGCATCCGCAAGCGGATGCGGCAGCAAAAGATGCAAGCACGCCAAGGCGTGCTTGCGCGGAGAAGGACAGGATGAGGGGGTCTATTGCCAAGCAAGCAGCTATTTGGATTCCGTATAAACCGGCTCTTTCGCCGCCACGTCTTCGGGCTTCTCCTTCCCGCGCGGCGGCCCCATCAGCAGCGGCTGGAACAAGACGGCGGCGGCCATTGTGCTGACCAGCGATAGTGCGAGCAACTGCCCCATGCTGGCTGTACCGGGATGGTTCGAGAGCATCAGGCTGCCGAAGGCCACGGCGGTCGTCATGCCGCTGAAGAACACGGCACGGGTCAGGGGCGAGGCCAAAAGCCCGCTCCGCCCTTCGCGCCATGCCATGATATAGTAGATCTTGAACGCCACGCCCACGCCCAGTAGCAGCGGCAGTGCGATGATGTTCGCATAATTGAGCGGCATGCCGATAATTACGGTGGTTTCCAGCGTGACGAGGCCGGCCAGGATGAGAGGGAAAAGCGTAAGCGCCACGTCTCTGACGCGCCTGAGCGCCAGATAGAGCAAAACAGCGATCGAACCCAGCGCCCAGCAGGCGGCTTCGATGAAGGCGTTAACGATCGTCTTCCCGGCTTCGACGATGCCGACGGCTTGCCCCGTAGCGTTTGGCGCGATCTTGGTGACGGCGGCCACGAAATTCTCCAGGACCGCATTATCGTTCACATCGCCCCTCGGCAGGACGGACACCCGTGCGCCGCCATTGGAAGATACCCAGCCGGAAGCAAGGCCAGGCGGCAGGCTGGCAACGGTAATCTTTTCGGGGTGCAGGCTTTGGCGAATGTCGCTCAGGGTGATCTTGAGAGGCTCGATCAGCGCGGTTTCGGCTTTCGAGCGCACCTCCAGTGTAGCCTTCGCAAGGCTCGCAAGCGCCTTGGACAGCCGCCCGGCGGCCTTGCCCCCTGCCGAATCCGGTGCCTTCGCGGCAACCGCATGCAGCGCGTTCGAGGTCGCCTCAAGGCTTTCCACCGTCTCCACATCCGTGGGAGCGGGCTTGACCTCCTTCGGGTTCAGCGCGGGATCGAGCGTTCCTGCCGCCTCTGCGATGAGGGCAATCTTGGCGTCCTGATCCTCCGGCACGAAACCGCTCAAGGTCATCGCCCTCGACACCTCCGGCACGGCGCTGAGTTTCTTGGCCAAGGCGTCCGCTTCGGCCAGCGACGGCGCAAGAACCTCAATCGTCTGCCCCGACATTTCGGGGTCCTTCTTCAGATCGAGATAGGTGGCGATGGATTCGACGTGCGGGTTCCTCAGATCCATCGGATTGAAATCGAAGTGCAGCCAATAGAGCAGCGGCGAGGCGGCCAGAGCCGTGCAAAGCGTAATCACGAGCACGGGCACGCGATTGCGCTCAAGAAAGCGGTCGACCGGCGACAGGAAGGCGTATCCGAGCGGATGCGGCTCGGCGGGCGGGTTGAGCAGCCGGAGCATCGCGGGCAGCACCGTTATGCTCATGATGAAGGCCACGATCATTCCCATGCCGGCAATCGCGCCGAGTTCCGAGAGCCCCTCATACGCGGTGGGTGTGAACGCCAGGAAGCCGGCCGCCGTTGCCGCCGAGGCCAGAGCGAGGCGTCCCCCCGTGTTCGACGCGGTTGCGACCAGCGAGCCGAATAAATCTTCCCGCTCGAAACGCTCGGCGCGGTAGCTGACGCTGAATTGCAGGCCGAAATCGACCCCGATCCCCACAAAAAGCACGAAGAAGGCAATCGAGATGGGGTTGAAGGACCCAACCAGGGCAAGCCCCGCGGCCGCGGTTATGAAGAGCCCGGTGAAGAGGGCAATGAAAACCGCAAGGATGATGCGTGCCGAGTGCAGGGCGAGCCAGAGGATGATGAGCACCGCGAACACGGTAAGCGCGCCATTCAGAGCCGCCCCTTCCCGTAAGGTTGCAAACTCGTCGTCTGCAATGGGAATGGAGCCGGTGAGCCTGACGGTCACGCCCTTTTCGTTGAGCTTAAGTTCCGCCGCGGCTTCCCGGATGGCACTTGTCGCGTCTTCGCCCGGCTCAAGCGAATTGAAATCCAGAATGGGATCGATCTCGACGAATTGCCTGGTCTCGCGCCGGTCCGGAGGCTCGCCGCTCAAAAGCCCTCTCCAGCTGAAGTAGGCGGGGCGGCCCGCCAAGGTATTCTCGATGGGCTCCGACAAGGCATTGAATTGGGGGGCGAGGCTATCGAGCGAAACCCGCCGCAATTGAACGCCGCGCAGGGGCAGGGCCAAAGCGCTCATGACGCCCCTCAGGCTCGGATCGGCGGCAAGCGGCTCCAGGAACGAGTTGGACCTCGACAGCTGAGACAAGCTCTCCTTGAGGGTATCGGCGGGCAGAAACAGCAGGCCGTTATGCCTGAAGAACGGCCCGCCCATCAGCTCCTGCGCGCTGTGGATGACGTTCGCTTGCTGGCTAAGCTTTTGAGTGAGATTCTGCGCGGCTTCCTCCGCCAGCTCCGGCGTGGGGCCGTCGATGACAGCAAGGATCGTGGTCGCCTGCCCCGGAAATGCCTCCAAGTAGGCGATCTCCCGCTGCCGCCATTCAAGCTTCGGCGAGATCAGCGTGGTGATGTCTGTGTTGAGCGCGAATCGGTCCCCGATATAATATCCCGAAGCGATGGACAGGACGATGGCCGCTAGCAGAACGGGCCACGGATGACCGGCGCTGAACCGGACCGTCGCTACAATGAGTTTTTTGAGCATCGCTTACCGTTGGAGGATTATTGCCAGGCAGGTTATAAATGCCAGGAAGGTATCTAATCCCGGCTTCGATGCAAGGGAAACAACCGCCGGTATACGGCTATGTTCCCATGCCCGCTCCGGTCAAGGGTATTGCAACACCCTTAACGGAACGCTTGCGGCTCGCGCTCACCCAGGGAGCGCAAACTCCTGATCCAGCGTAAGCGGCCCTGGTTTCAGCATAATGACGGTTCCTTTTTCGGCCATGAACTCAAGCTGCGCCAGCACGGCCAAAGCGGCCGCTCCGGTTAACGAAGGTTCAATTCCGTTGTACATGCGCGGCACCATCCGGGCGATTGAGGCAAGTCCGGCGCGAAGGCATTCGAGGATCTCGCCCTCGCGCCAGCGTCTGTGGAATATTAGTGCCTTAACGTAGCGCCGCGGTTCACGGACAGGCCCGCCATGGGCGGGAAAATAAATGGCATCGTTGCGCTCCATCAAGAGCCCCAGCGAGCGCATATAGCTGCCCATATGCCCCTCTGGCGGCGCGATCACGCTGGTGTTCCAGCCCATGACGTGATCGCCGGAAAGCAGGATATTCGCCGCCGGGATATGGAAGCAGAGGTGGTCCGGCGCGTGGCCTGGCGTATGCACCGCCTCGATCTCGAAGCCTGCACCGGCGAGCTTGCTGCCATGCCGTAGGGGAATATCGAAATCCACAGGAATAATGAAACTCCCCCCGTTAGGGCCTATCGCATCCTCGCCCGGATGGCCCGAATGGCGGGGCAAGCCGCAGGTGAGCGCGCCCGTCGCATCGCGAATCGCCGCGACGGCGCCGCTATGGTCGGCATGGCAATGCGTGACGAGAACGTGGGTTATCCGCTCGCCCGCCAGCGCCTCCAGCAGCACATCGAGCTGATCGCCTGTTGCGGGCCCCGGGTCCACCACCGCGACCTCGCCTTGCCCGATCACATAGAGGTTAGTGCCCTTGAAGGTGAACGGGCCGGGATTGCGGCACACAATCCTCCGCAAGCCGGGCGCGACCTGCTCAAGCGCGCCATATTGGAACGCCATCTCGCGGGAAAATGGCGGCGTCTTTTGCTCTTCGCTGCTCAATGCGGCCTCTTCGCTGGCTGTCCTGCCGTTCAAAGCTTTGGCCGGCTGGCCGGTTTGTCAACGTGGAACCTGCCTTTCCCCTGGCCGCAAAAGCGTGCTTGACGATAGTGTTGGCGGGGGATTTTTTAGTACGTAACTCTTGGGGGGCGCATGACACGGGACGAGACGCTTGCGTTTTGGCAGCAATGCGAGCGCGCACGCAGCGCCACGCTCGCGGACGGCAAGTCCGAGGATGAGGCGCATGAGGCGGCGAAATCGATGTGGAACGCCTGGGCGGGGCGGATGCTCGAAGGGCGCCGCGCCTTGGAGGCATCCTGCCAGTTTATCGCCAAGAAAAACGACAAGTACGACGATTTCGTCGCCGCCGAAACCGTGAGTTCCGATCCCGCCACGCTGGCGTGGATGCAGGCTGCGAGGGTCGATTTTGGCGGCTTTGTCTTCGAACGGCAGGCGGACTTTCGCGGGTTCGTTTTCCCCGGGCAAGCGTTCTTCGGCGATTCCGGCCACAACCGGACGGCGGCCGGACGATGCCCAACCACCTTCGCCGCGGGCGCCCGCTTTGGCGACGCGATTTTTCACATGGATGCTATTTTCGGCTGGTCGGAGTTTAACCAGTCGGGCGGGTTCCGCGATGCGGAATTCCGCGGCATCACGCGCTTTAACGAGTGCAAATTCCTGGGCACGGCATGGTTTTTCCGCGCGAGGTTTTTTGACGACGTTTGGTTCGGCCAATGCCGGTTTGCCGGCTACACGAATTTCTCGAAGGCGAGCTTCGACGGCGTCACTTCATTCAGTGCTGCCCGGTGCGATGGGGCTTTTACGCTGGGTGAAGCCGTTTTCGCGAAGCTGCCGGACCTCGTTCAGACAAGCTTTCGGGAGACGCCAAGACTGGATAATTTGTCGCTGCCCGCGCCCGTGTTTTTCCCGGGTTTGAGCCCGAAAGACGCCCTTGAGGAGCAGGCGAAGTTCCGTGCAATCCGCCGTTTGGCGATAGCGGGCCAGGATTACGACAACGAGTCGAAGGCGTTCAAGGGCGAGATCCGCTCCAGGCGCGGTACGCTCGATAAGCCCTGGCACGCGGCTTTCTGGTTCGGGGCAATGTACGACACGCTGTCCGACTTCGGGCGCTCGGCGATGCGGCCATTCTACTTCTGGCTCGTCTCAATCGCGGCTTTCACGGCGGCCTATCTCGCGGACGCCGGCAAGCTTGGCGATTATGCCGTCCGGTGCGCCAAGCCAAACGCGGATGCCGTGCCCCATTGGCTGAACGCGCTGGCACTCTCCGCCAAGACTGCGCTGGTTTTTGCCGGAACCGACCGCAAGATGGAGCAGCAATATGCCTGCCTTTACGGCGATACCGTCCCGGTCACGAGCACCTTCATTCAAATGGGCCAGACGGTCTGGAGCGCAATCCTGATCTTCTTGTTTATCCTTGCAGTGCGCAACCGGTTCAAAATCAAATGAACGCTCTCCATGCGGGATAACCCCTCACTCAAGCCGCGCCGCCTATATGGACTGGCAATTCTTGCAAAAGATGGGATATAATCATCAAAGGAGGCGGCGATGAGCGAACCGGACGAGCCCACGAACTTGGTGCTGGAACATCTACGCGGCATACGCGAGGAGCTTCAGAAGACGAACACCCGTTTGGATAGTGTGGACGAGCGTTTGAGCCGCGTCGAGCAGCGCATTGAGCGCGTCGAGCAGCGCACCGAGCGCATTGAGGCGGATCACGGCGGCGCGCTTACGAAGCTCATCGATGCCGTCACCGAGCTTGCTAAGACGAGTGCGAAACACACGGATCTGCTTATCGACCATTCGAAGAAGCTTGAAACGATCCATGGCACGCAGGTTGTCATCGAAAAAGACATGCGCGCCATCAGGGGCCGGATCGAGCGGATCGAAGATCTTATTGTGCTCGTGAAAGCCTGAGCCCACCCTGGGCGGAAGCGCGGCAATGGACATCTTTAGCGCGGTGGATGGCTATATCGGCGGCTTGTTCGCGAAGGAGGACGAGGCGCTAACGGCGGCGCTGCGAGACATGCGCGAGGCCGGGCTACCGGAGATCAGCGTCTCGCCCGTCCTTGGCAAGTTTCTCCACATGCTCGCAAAGCTCGCGGGCGCGCGCCGCATCCTCGAAATTGGCACGCTTGGCGGCTACAGCGCCATATGGCTCGCCCGCGCGCTGCCGGAGAACGGCCAGTTGATAACGCTCGAAATCGACCCGCTGCATGCAAAAATCGCCCGCCGCAACCTGGCCAGGGCCATGCTGCTCGGAACGGCCGAGGTCCGCGAAGGCCCGGCAGCCGGCCTGTTGCGGCAGCTTATTGCCGCGGGCGAGCCGCCGTTCGATATGATCTTTATCGATGCCGATAAGGAATCCTATGCGGAATATTTCGAGCTTTCGCTAAAATTGTCCCGGCCGGGCACGCTGATTGCGGCGGACAATGTCATCCGGGCAGGCCGCGTGCTCGATCCGGATGCGCGAGCCTCGGACCCCGCGGTGGCTGCCATTGTGCGATTTACGGACGCGCTGGCGGCCTGTCCCGATGCCGAGGCAACCATGGTGCAGTGGGTGGGGACGAAGGGCCATGACGGCGTGGCGCTCGCCATCGTAAAGGGGCGCGGCTCAAGGTTCTCCGCATAGCCGCAAAAATCAAGTCCCGGCTGCGCGCTGCGCTTGACTTTGGTTTACGCGCTGGCCTAGAAACAGACCGAAATTCAAACGCGCACACATTTCGCGAACGGATAGTTATGGCCTCTTCGGGCGACGGCGACTCAGACGAAAGCATGAGGAGCGAACGGCTGAAGAAGCGACTCCGGGAACTTGAGCAGAAGCTTGAGACGCGGGAAAGCGAGCGTGCTGGCCTATCGGATGAGGAGAGCGCGAAGCGAAGCTCTGCGCTCGGCAAGGCTTTTCAGCTCGCGACCGAGCTGGTGGCCGGTGTGTTCGTTGGGGGGCTCATCGGCTGGCTATTGGATCGCTGGCTGGGAACGCTTCCCTTGTTCTTGCTGGTGTTTCTTCTGCTCGGCATGGCTGCCGGGTTTCTTAACGTGATCCGTGCGGCGCGCGGGATGAGCGAGAAATAGAGAAGGCTGGGCGATCTGCCTGGCGAGGGTTGCAATGATCGACGGGTTGTTCATAAGCGCGGCGCACGCCGCGACGGCGGAAAGCGGCGCACATCATGGGGGGCATGACTTCAACCCCATGCATCAGTTCGTCATCAACCGGTATGTGCCGATAAAGCTGTTCGGCTACGACGCGTCCTTCACCAATTCCTCGCTTTGGATGGTGATGGGAACCGCGCTGGTCATCGCTTTCTTCATGTACAGCATGCGGGGCGGCGGGCTCGTTCCCACCCGGATGCAGTCGGTGACCGAGCTCTCCTACGAGTTCGTCGCGAACATGGTCCGGCAGAACGCGGGCAACGCCGGCATGGCGTATTTCCCCATCATCTTCACGATCTTCATGTACGTGCTGGCGATGAACCTGCTCGGCATGATCCCGCTGCCGGGGCTCGGGAACTTCACGGTGACCAGCCACATCATCATCACTTTCGCGCTGGCCTTATTTGTATGGATCGGCGTAACGCTGATCGGCATCTACAAGCACGGCTTTAAGTTTTTTAAGCTCTTCGTGCCGTCCGGCGTGCCCATTTTCCTTCTGCCGCTAATCAGCGTCATCGAGGTGATCTCCTACTTCACCCGGCCCATCAGCCTCTCCGTCCGTCTGTTCGCCAACATGATGGCGGGGCATACGATGCTCGCCGTGTTCGGTAGCTTCGTCGTCGGCCTCGGCATCGTGGGCGGCTGGCTCCCCTTCAGCTTCATGGTGGCGCTGATGGGGCTCGAAATCCTGATCGCCTTCCTTCAGGCCTACGTCTTCGCCGTTCTTACCTGCATCTACCTGAACGACGCACTGCACGCGGGCTCGCACTAACCCTTTCCAAGCCTCTTAACCTACAGATCAAACAGGAGAACTTGTTATGGATCCAGCAGCAGCAAAGCTCATCGGCGCTGGCCTCGCCTGCTCGGCCCTCATCGGCGCCGGCATTGGCATCGGCGTTATTTTCGGCAACTTCTTGCAAGGCGCGCTCCGCAATCCGTCTGCTGCGCCGGCCCAATTCCCGAACCTGCTCCTTGGGTTCGCGCTCGCCGAAGCAACGGGTCTGTTCGGCCTCGTTATCGCTCTGATCCTTTTGTTCGTATTCTAACGGCAGGAGTGGCGCCCATGGCGGCGCCATCCTTAGCGTAGGCGGCCGGCACCATGCCTCAGCTACAACCAGGCGATTTCGCACCCCAGTTGATCTGGCTTGCGATTATCTTCACGCTTTTCTATTTCGCACTTGCGAACCTAGCACTTCCGCGCATCCAGGAAGTCCTCGCCGGCCGGAAGGCCAAAATCGAGGGCGATCTCGACAGCGCACGCGCCGCGCAACAGCGTGCGGACCGCGAGTCCGAGCGCTACGAGGCGGGGATTGCCGCGGCGAAAGCGAAAGGCCAGGCCGGCATCCGCGCCCATCGCGAGAAGCTGGAGGCCGAGCTTGCGGGAAAGCGCGAGGCATTCGACCGCGAGCTTGGCGCAAAAGCGGCCGAAACCGATAAAAGCGTTCAGAAGCTGATCGAGCGCGCCTCAGGCGAGATGGAAGCCATGACCGCCGGGGCCGTAAGCGATATCGTTAAAGAGTTCGCGGGGCTTGAGGTGAGCGACGGCGAGGTTCGCGCCGCCCTTCGCCAAGGCTCGAAGGAGTAGCCGGCATGTTCATGGATCCCGAAGTCTGGGTCGCTATCGCCTTCATCGCCTTTGTGGCGCTGATCGTTTATCTGAAAGTGCCGGGCAAAGTCACCGGGGCGTTGGACTCCCGCTCGGACGCGATTGCGCGCGAGCTTGAGGAAGCACGCAAGCTGCGGGCCGAGGCGGAAGCTGTGCTGGCGGACTACAAGCGCCGCGCCGAGAACACGGAAGCCGAGGCCGCGGCCATCCTGGCTCAAGCGGAACGCGAAGCGGCGTCCTACGCAAAGGAGGCGCGTGCGGCCTTCGACGAGACGATTGCCCGCCGGCTCAGCATGGCCGAGCAGAAGATCAAGCTTGAGGAAGAGAAAGCGCGCAAGCAGATCCGCGCGCAGGCCGCCGAGCTTGCGGTTGCTGCCGCGGAGCATCTAATCGAGCAGAAGGTCACGGGCCAGATTGCCGAGAACATGATTACGGCCAGCCTCGACCGGATCAAGAAGCGCCTGCATTAAGCCTTTCTTTTGCTTCATCCCGGAAACGCCGGCGGCGCTATGCGGGATCGTGACGAGTGCCGGCGCCCTTAAAGATCCCGGATACCGCGTGAAGAGCGCCGTTCCGGGATAACAAATGGAGGGAGCTATGAACGCACTGCTAGTGGCGTCTGCCGCATTCTTTCTTCTGCATATGCTACCGGCAACGCCGCTTCGGGCGCGGTTCATCGCGCTGACCGGGGAGCCGGTTTATTCGGCGGTTTTCTCGGTTGCCTCCGTTGTTGCGATCTGGTGGCTGGCATCGTCCTTCAATGCCGCGCCCTATGGCGCCAAGCTGTGGACGGTGCCCGAATGGTGGTTGGTGCTGAAGGCGGCGCTAATCCTGTTCGCGTTCATCCTCGCCGTAGCCGGCCTTGCCACGCCCAATCCCTCCGCGCCCGGCGGTGCCAAAGTTCTGGAAAAGGGGAACGCGGCCGATGGCATCTTCGCGATTACGCGCCATCCAGCGATGTGGGGCTTCGCGATCTGGGCCATCGCTCACCTGATAAGCCAGGGGACCGTGCGCGGTTTTGCGTTTTTCGGCTGCTTCGCGGCGACGGCGCTGATCGGAAGCTGGCTGCAGCAGAGGCGCAAGCGAGCGGAGGTGGCTGGCTGGCCGGCGTTCGAGGCCAAGACCTCGTTCTGGCCTTTCGCGGCAATTCTTGAAGGCCGGGCCAAGCTCAGCCTTCAGGCGATAGGCTGGCCGCGGATCGCCGCCGCGGTCATTCTATGGGCGGTAATTCTGCACGCCCACGCCTGGCTCTTCGGCGTGCAGCCGCTGCCGTTCCACGTTTAGAGCTGCCGCGCGAAAGCGGAAGCGCCGGCATTGCGAGCCCCGGCTCTTAGGCCGGGGTAAACTCCCCGAAGCAATCCAGAAGCCATAAGCGCGGCTCTCGGTTCTGGGCGCCTGCCGCCGCCAAGGCGGCCTCGCGATGACGGAGGGCTTACCTGAAGGATTATGCGGAACCCGGTTCAACCTAAATCCGGCAGTTGCAGCCTTCCAAATGCCGGTAGATACGTCGCGGCGCCGTTCCCGCGTAACAGGCGTCATGGCGTTACGCCGCTGTGATGCTGCGGCGCAAGCCGCAGGGCTCAGATCTTGCGTTCGGAGCGGCTAAAATTGCTTAAATGCCCTCCGCGAGCAGCCTGAGCGCGTGCCTGCTTCACGATGCCCCGGCTCTTGCCCTGCTCTGCCACGCGCGACATCAAGCGCTCCATCTTCTGGCTGCCGCAGGCCGGGCAAACAGGTGTGCCGCCTGAACTCATCAGCAATTCAACATCCTTGTCGCAATCCGCACAATGGAAGCTATAGAGCGGCATGCCGGTATCTCCTTATTAGGCTCGCTTGGCAGCGGTTTTCCTTAGTTTTCCTGCCCGAATGCTATCGTAACCGCTTGCTTCGCGCGGAAATGTTCATCAAGAGCCTTCGATGGTGCGCGATGCAGGAAATGGGCCAGATAGAGGATAGAGTGCGGACCATCACTTGTTGTAGGTCAGCACCACGTTGTGCCTAGCATACCAGAACCGGCATCCCCGATTACCGCTTTCCAAGCCTTTTGGGGCTTAAGAAATGCGACGCCTTCACCGCCTCCTTCGGTTCGGGATGACGCCGCGGGGAGAAGCAATCGACCGGATTCGATATCAGGACTTTGGGTGACCGGTATTACTTAACTGAATAGTCGAAGGAAAAGGTCACGGTGTAGGGCTCCTTGACCAAGCCATCCGGCGGCGGCGGGAAAGGCACGTTCTCCAGATTGGCCATGGCGGTCTGATCCAGCAGGTGGACTCCGGAGCTTTTCACCACGCGGTGAGCGAGAAGCTTGCCGCCGGGCGACAGCGTCAGCTCCACGCCAACTCGTCCTTCCAGCACTTTTTTCGGCCGGACCGTGTGCGTCATGACGGCGCGGTAGATCTCGGCGTTGTAGAGCGAGAAGAGCTGGCTGCGCCGCGCTTCCAGCTCGCGGCTCATGGCATGCTGCTCCTGCTGGGCAGCGGCCTGAACCGAAGGCGCCGTGGGCTGAGCCTCCTGCTTTTCGGGCTGCTTTTCGACCGGCTTTGGCTGGATCGGCGCTTGCGGCGGCGCGCTTTCCTCGGGCGGAGGCGGGTCCATCTCGATGGCGTCGTCCCGCTTCACCTCCTGCTGCTTTACTTCCGGCACCGGGTTCGCCGCCGCGGACGCATCCTGGCGCTCCGCCGTTATGGCATCCAGTCCGATGGTCTCCTCGTTTTGCATCGTCACGGTGGCCACGACGCTCAGGTCGTCCCTGCCCGCCGCCGATTGCAGCGCGTCGTCCTTCGCGCCAAAATTCATCAGCGCCGCCGCCGCGGCAGCGTGCACCCCCAACGCACCAAGAATTGCGCCCGCACGAACCCAGCTCATTTTTCTTCCGGAACGCTTGGAACCGCAGCTTCGGGCGATGGATTGCCAGCCTCGGAGCCTGGCGGCTGCGAGAGCAGCGATATGCGCTGATAACCCGAAGCGCCGATCCGGCTTAGTAGTTCCATGACTTCACCATAGGCGATCTTCTTGTCGGCGCGGACGTAAACAACCGAATCCCCCTGCGAGGTCCGCAGCGCAGCCAAACGGGGAATCAGCGACGAAGCGTCGACGCGCTCATCGCGAATGGAGAGGCTTCTGTCGGCGGCGAACGTCACGATCACGGGCTTCTTGGTCTGGGCGATAGGCTGGGCGGTGGTCTTCGGCAGTTCCACCGGCATGCCCGCCACCAGAAGAGGCGCCGTCACCATGAATATGACGAGCAGCACAAGCATAACGTCCACCATCGGCGTGACGTTGATCTCCGCCATCAGCTTGGCCTGAAAGGGGTCCTGTGCCCCATTACCGGGCGCGGAGGCTGCCATTCGTCAATCCTTGCTCAGCTTGCTGCATGAGATGTCCATGCACGAAATCGCCCTTCAACGATGGAGCATAGGCGCGCTCCTTGGCAATAGCAGCCACGGCAGCCGATAGCCGCGCGGACAAGCGGCTCAGTGAGACATTCGCTTGATTATAGAACAGCACCGCGGGGATCGCGGCGGCAAGGCCGATGGCCGTTGCGAAAAGGGCCTCCGCGATGCCGGGCGCGACCGTGGAGAGGCTCGTGTCCTTGGCCGCCGCGATACCGCTGAAGCTGTGCATGATGCCCCAAACGGTGCCGAACAGGCCGATGAACGGCGCCGTCGAGCCCACCGTGGCGAGGAACGGGAGCCCCATGTGCAACCTTTGGATTTGCGCATTGGCCTCTGTTTGCAGGCTCCGTTCGAGGCGCGCATTGAATTCGGACCGCGTCTCGCCGCAAGGGCCCGGCTCCGCATCCGCCACGGCCTGTAAGCGCCGCGCAAGCCAGTTCTGGGCGTGCCCAGCATGCGCTCCCGCCGTAAGCCCGGGCACCAGCTTAGAAAAAGCGACGATGCGGAAGAGCTTCTCGAACGCAATCGCCCAGGAAGCGACCGAGGCGGCGGCGAGCGCGAACAGCACGCCCTTCACCACCGGGCCGGAGTTTATGAGCAGGTCGAAAAACGGCAAACTTTCCATATTGCGTCCAGCTTTCGTGAGTGCGCCAGTTGAAGCCCAAGGTAGAGCGGAGTGTCAAATGTTATATTGTAACATTGGACAAAAAGCCATACCCAACGGCGCAAACGCTCCGCCTACGGCACGCGCAGGTATATACGGGCGTGCGCATTATGCGCTGTTATGCCCGCACGGATGGAAACAATTAAAGTTGAGGTGCATGTGAAAAGCCGCGCCTCGATGCACGGGGCGAACCGCGGCGCGTGACTCGCTGCGGCAGGGAGCCGCCTTTCCGCGGCGTCATTCCCGCGCAGGCGGGAATCCAATTTCTGACGCTGGAACAAGACCTGAGATGGGTCTCCGCCTTCGCGGAGACGACGCTGCGGCGAAACTGCCCGGATTTGGCTGTCGAGCTTTCGCGGCGTCATGTCCACAGGGAACCCAATCGGCACCATTGACAGGCCATTCATATCCCGTATTGCTAAAGTGATTTTCGCTTTACGAGATAATTGCCATGGATGTTATCGATCTTGCCCCGGATAAGCGGGGCGTTTGGGTTTATTCGCGGAAGAATGTGCCTTCGCAAGCGCCCTCGCAAAAGTTAGAGATTATTGCCGTCCTTGCCGTGGTCATTCCAACTAATCCGGTTCTCGATCTAATAGTGGCAAGATCGTCATGGCCGATTATCGTTTTGATCGTTATATTATATTCTGCGGTAACGGCATCCATGGCGCGCGCGCTCTTATATTTACTTTGGCGATTTGCAATAAGAGTCCACGGCGGATTTTAGCTTTGGGCCGGTGTTTCCTCCTTTGCTGGATCGCGAAGCCTAAGAGCCACGCAACACTTCGCCAGCATCGGGCGTCCGAGTGCATATTTGCTCGCGGCGGCTGCCGGGCCTGCAACGCAGGTTCCGCGTTCGCTGTCTGCGCCGCCGTCTTGTACAAACCGCCAAAATGTGCTGTAACGGTTGCGAAGCAAACGGATCGACCCATGGCCATCGCGCGCCCCTCCATTACCGCCCCCGTTCCCGCCCGCACACAAGCGGCGGCGAATGCGTTGCGCGGCCTGCTTCTTCTCCTTATTCGCCCCTGAGCGCTGGCTGCCCGGCTTGCGGGCGAGCGCTTGGGGGTTAAAGCCCGGGCGCTCCATAGAGGTCTTGCCCGGTTCGTGATATCTTCCGCACATCAGGCAAGGAACCTTAGATTATGACCGATTTTCCGCACTCCGAAGCTGCGAACGCCCCCGCCCCGCGACCTGAAAAGGATCGCGTATTGATCCTCGACACCACATTGCGCGACGGCGAGCAATCGCCCGGCGCGACCATGACCCATGACGAGAAGCTCGAAGTCGCGCAATTGCTGGACGCGATGGGCGTCGACATCATCGAGGCGGGCTTCCCGGCCGCGTCCAACGGCGATTTCGAAGCCGTCGCGGAAATCGCCAAGCTCGTGAAAAACGCGGTCGTAAGCGGCCTGGCGCGCGGCAATACGAAAGACATCGACCGCGCCGGCGAGGCCATCCGTCATGCCAAGCGGGGCCGCATCCACACCTTCATCGGCACCTCGCCGATCCACCGGCAATTCCAGCTGCAGATGAGCGCGGATCAGGTGTTCGACATCGTGGTTTCCTCCGTCACGCGCGCCCGCTCGCATACCGATGACGTGGAATGGTCGGCGATGGACGCAACGCGCACCGAGCCGGATTTCCTGTGCCGCTGCGTCGAGGCCGCGATCAAGGCCGGCGCCACCACGATTAACGTGCCCGATACCGTCGGCTACACCATACCGGAGGAGATGTACGAGACGATCAAAATGCTGCGCGAGCGCGTGCCGGACGCGGACAAGGCAATCTTCTCGATGCACTGCCACAACGATCTGGGCCTGGCGGTGGCCAATAGCCTGGCCGGCGTGCGCGCGGGCGCGCGGCAGATCGAATGCACCGTCAACGGGCTCGGCGAGCGCGCGGGCAACGCGGCGCTGGAGGAGGTCGTGATGGCGATCAAGACCCGCGCCGACGTGCTGCCTTATTGGACCGGCATCGACACCACGATGATCACCCGCGCCTCGCGGCTGGTCTCCATGGTGAGCGCCTTCCCGGTGCAGTACAACAAGGCCATCGTCGGCAAAAACGCCTTCGCGCACGAGTCCGGCATCCACCAGGACGGCGTTCTCAAGAACGCGCAGACCTACGAGATCATGACGCCGGAAAGCGTCGGCGTGCGCGCCAGCTCGCTCGTCATGGGCAAGCATTCCGGCCGGCACGCCTTCCGCGAGAAGTTGAAGGATTTGGGCTACGACCTCGGCGACAACGCCTTCGAGGACGCCTTCACGCGCTTCAAGGATTTGGCCGACCGCAAAAAGCACGTCTTCGACGAGGATATCGAGACGCTGGTGGACCAGGAGATCGCCACGGCGAGCGACCGCATCAAGCTGCTGTCGCTGACGGTCATCGCGGGCACGGGCGGGCACCAGAAGGCCACCATCACGCTTGAGGTCGAGGGCAAGCATCATACCGCCGAGGCGACGGGCGACGGGCCGGTGGATGCGACCTTCAACGCGATCAAGGCCATCGTGCCGCATGAGGCGCGGCTGCCGCTGTATCAGGTGCACGCCGTCACCGAGGGCACGGACGCGCAGGCCGAGGTCAGCGTGCGGCTGGAGGAGAACGGCAAGGCCGTCACGGGCCGCGGCGCCGACACCGACACGATGGTTGCCTCGGCGCGGGCCTATGTCTCGGCGCTGAACAAGCTCGCCATCAAGCGCAACCAGGTCCACGCGCAGTCGGGTGCTTCGGGCGCGTAGCCGCAACAGGGGGGGGCGGGGCCGGGCGCTCCGCTCCGCCGCCGTGCCGCGCGGGCCGGTAAGGCGGCGTTAACCGCGATTTTGGGCGTTTCCTGCCGGATTCGAGCAATGGAGGGCGCTTGCTTCATGGTGCAACTATAGCACGAAGAGTCTTTCTAGAATTTTAATCGCCTCGCAACGCATTGATATTACGAAATAAGTTTGGCTTGCGCGCGGCGCTCGCCGGGGAAAATGCACCGTTTTGGGGTTAATTTGCAAATTGTAAATATATTTAAACGGATTCTGGAGTCGTGGAATCCGGCCAAAAACGGCAAAAGATTCGCAAAAATGCGGCGGCGAAAATATGAGGATTCCGCGTTAACCACGTCCGCATTAACCACGACGGGCCGTGCTACGGGCTTCACCCTTTGTTCATGGAGCAGCCTTGCAAGATCCCGTGCGCCATCGCGAAGCGGCATCGCCGCCATCAATATGTCACGCTGGCCCCGCACACCGGCGAAATACATACATCGCATTGCTGGGGGGATCGATGGTGCGGGCACGGCTGGGGCGCTTGGCGGCGCATGTTCTGATGGTTGCGATGCTAGCCATCGCCGCTCCCACGGGCGCGGAAGCGCAAGGGGCAGCTGACATCGACACCCTCAATCGCCAAGCCGTGCAGCTTTATGGCCTGGGCAATTACGCCGAAGCAACCGTAGTTGCCCAGCGGGCGCTGACTCTCGCAGAGCGCGTGCTCGGCAAGGAGCATCCCGATACGCTCACAAGCGTGAACAATCTGGCGGAGCTGTATCAGGCCCAGGGCCGCTATGGCGAGGCCGAGCCGCTTTACCGGCGCGCGCTGGAGGCCAGGGAGCGCGTGCTCGGCAAGGAGCATCCGAATACGCTCATAAGCGTGAACAATCTGGCGGAGCTGTACCGCGCCCAGGGCCGCTATGGCGAGGCCGAGCCGCTCCACTAGGCGCGCGCTCGAGGCCAGGGAGCGCGTGCTCGGCAAGGAGCATCCCGACACGCTTTTAAGCGTGAACAATCTGGCGGCGCTGTATCACAGCCCAGGGTCGCTATGGCGAGGCCGAGCCGCTCTTCCGGCGCGCGCTCGAGGTCCGCGAGCGTGTGCTCGGCAAGGAGCATCCCGAACACGCTTCAAAGCGTGAACAATCTGGCGGAGCTCTATCGGGCCCAGGGCCGCTATGGCGAGGCCGAGCCGCTTTACCGGCGCGCGCTCGAGGCCAGCGAGCGCGTGCTCGGCAAGGAGCATCCCGATACGCTTATAAGCGTGAACAATCTGGCGGGGCTATATCAGAGACCAGGGCCGCTACGGCGAGGCCGAGCCGCTCTTATAAGCGCGCGCTTGAGGGCTTTGAGCGCGTGCTTGGCAAGGAGCATCCGAATACGCTTTCAAGCGTGAACAATCTGGCGGGGCTGTATAACAGACCAGGGCCGCTACGGCGAGGCCGAGCCGCTTTATAAGCGCGCGCTTGAGGGCTAGTGAGCGCGTGCTCGGCAAGGAGCATCCCGAACACGCTTCAAAGCGTCAACAATCTGGCGGAATTCTATCGCGCGCAGGGCCGCTACAGCGAGGCCGAGCCGCTTCTATAAGCGCGCGCTTGAGGCCTACGAGCGCGCGCTCGGCAAGGAGCATCCCGATACGCTTTCAAGCGTGAACAATCTGGCGGCGCTGTATTTCGAGCAGCGCGATTGGAACCGCGCTGCGGAATTCTGGCGGCGCAGCACCGCCGCGATCGCCGCGCGCACGCAGCGCGGCGCGACCGGCACCAGTGCCGTAACAGGAAAGAAAAAGAGCGAAGCGGAGCAATTGAGCTAGCAATTCTGGGGACTTGTCAAGGCGGTTTACCGTCTCGCACCGGAAGGCCGCACACCCGATGCGTTAGCCTCGCGCGAGATGTTTCAGACCGCGCAATGGGCGCCGGCTCCGAGGCGGCGCAATCGCTCGCGCAAATGGCGGCGCGCGGCGCCACGGGCAATCCCAAACTCGCGGCTCCTTGGCGCGCGAGCGCCAGGACCTCGTGGCGGAATGGCAGAAGCGCGATGGCGCTGCGCAACGCCTGGCTCGGCCAAGGCGCCGGATAAACGCAACCCCCAAGCCGAAGCGGAGAATCAGGCGCGGCTCGCCGCCATCGACGCGCGCATTACCGGAATCGACAAGGAACTGGCGGCGGAGTTCCCCGATTACGCTGCGCTCGCCAACCCAGCGCCGCTATCCGTTGAGGACGTGCAAGCCCAGCTTCGCCCGGATGAGGCGCTCGTGCTTTTCCTCGATACGCCGGAATGGAAGCCAACGCCGGAGGAAACCTTCATCTGGGTTGTGACCAAGACGGAACTGCGCTGGGTGCGCTCCGATCTGGGCACGGATGCGCTCGCCCGCGAGGTGCAGGCGCTGCGCTGCGGGCTCGATGCCGAAGCGTGGGAGGACCGGCCCTGCGCGGAACTCACCGGTCAAAGCTATACGGACGCGGACCGGGATGCCGGCAAGCCGCTGCCGTTCGACCATGCCCGCGCGCACCGGCTTTACCAGGCGCTGTTCGGCCAAGTGGAAGACCTCATCAAGGGCAAGCAGCTCCTGATCGTGCCCTCCGGTGCGCTGACGCAATTGCCGTTCCAGGTGCTGGTGACGGCGCCGCCCGCTGGTAGCGATAATAAATCGGCGGCCTGGCTCATCCGCGATCACGCGCTGACCGTGCTGCCGGCGGTCTCCTCGCTGAAGGCGCTGCGGCGGGTGGCGCGGCCGGGCGCGGCGAAGAAGCCCATGATCGGCTTCGGCAATCCGCTGCTCGACGGAGACCAGAATCATCCGCTGTTCGGCGCGTATTACAAGCGGCTCGCGCAGAGCGCCCGCGACAAGCAGGCTGCCCGGAGACGGCTTGGCAACGCGTTGCCACGCTCTTCGGCAGGCGGCGTGGGGTGACGCCGCGTGCAAACGCGCGGCGGGCTTGCGGATGTCGAGTTCCTGCGCGGGCAAGCGCCGCTGCCCGAGACGGCCGATGAGCTATGCGCCGTGGCGCGCGACCTGCACGCCGATGTGGGCGAACTCCGGCTTGGCGAGCGCGCCACCGAGCGCGAGGTGAAGCGCTTGAGCGAAACGGGCCAGCTTGCGCAGTACCGCATCGTGCATTTCGCGACGCATGGTGCGCTGTGCTGGCCAGGTTCAGGGCAATGCCGAGCCGGGCTTGCTGTTGACGCCGCCGGCGACGGCCACCGAGGAGGACGACGGCTATCTTACCGCGTCCGAGATCGCGGGGCTGAAGCTCGACGCGGATTGGGTGATCCTGTCCGCCTGCAACACGGCGGCCGGCGGCGCGCAAGGCGCCGAGGCGCTCTCGGGCCTCGCGCGCGCCTTCATCTATGCGCAGGCGCGGGCGCTGCTCGTCTCGCATTGGGAAGTCGAACTCCGACAGCCACCGTGAAGCTCATCACCGGCGCGATGCGCCGGCTCGCCGCCAACAAATCCATGGGCCGCGCCGAAGCCATGCGCCAATCCATGCTCGCGCTGATCGACAAGGGCGAGCCCCGCGAGGCGCAGCCCGCCTTCTGGGCGCCGTTCGTGACCGTAGGCGAGGGCGGCGCCGGGAGATGACCCAAGTCCCCTCTCCGATGGGGTAATGCCCCATCCGGTTGAATGGTTCTGCGAAGACCCCCTCACCCCAGCCCTCTCCCCAAGGGGAGAGGGAGTCCCCAGAACTCTCGCTGCGGGTAGTTCGGGCGTTCCTTCTCCCCTCGGGGAGAAGGACAGGATGAGGGGGGACTTTGCTGAAGCACTCAACCGGATGCGGCAAAAGACGATAGGAATAGCGCTCATCCTTCAGCGATAGCAAAGCGAGCACTTGACCAACGGTTGCCTGCCCGGGCATGCCATAGGGCGAAGACGGCGGAAGCCACACGCAGGCTTTCCGCGCGAAGCTCAAGCGCAAGCGCTCAACGGCAACAGGTGACACGACATGGGCCAGCCCCTTTCCCGCCCCAAGGAGAAAATCAAAATCCTGCTCCTGGAGGGCATCTCGGACACAGCGGTCAACACGCTGACCGGCGCCGGCTACACCAGCGTCGAGCGCCTGCCCAAGGCCCTCGAAGGCGAGGCCCTGCGCGCGGCGCTTAAAGGCATCAGCATGGTGGGCATCCGCTCGCGCACGCGGCTCAACGCGGCCGCGCTCGACGGCATGCGCTCGCTCGTCGCCATCGGCTGCTTCTCGGTCGGCACCAACCAGGTGGACCTCGACGCCGCGCGCCACATGGGCATCCCCGTGTTCAACGCGCCGTTCTCCAACACGCGCAGCGTCGCCGAACTGACCATCGCCGAGATCGTGATGCTCTACCGGCGCGTCTTCCCGAAGTCGGTGGCGCGCGCATGCCGGGCGGCTGGGAAAAGACGGCGGAAGGCGCCAACGAGATCCGCGGCAAGACGCTCGGCATCGTCGGCTACGGCAATATCGGCAGCCAGCTCGCGGTGCTGGCCGAGGCGATGGGCATGCGCGTCATCTACTACGACCGCACCGACAAGCTGCGCCATGGCAACACCGAGCCCAAGGACACGCTGGACGAGTTGCTGGCGGCGAGCGACGTGGTGAGCCTGCATGTGCCGGAGACGCCTGAAACCAAGGGCATGATCGGCGAGGCGCAATTCCGCGCGATGAAGCCCGGCGCGTATTTCATCAACAATGCGCGCGGCACGGTGTACGACGTGGAGGCGCTGGCCCGCGCGCTGAAGGACAAGCACCTCGCCGGCGCGGCGGTGGATGTGTTCCCCGTCGAGCCCAAGTCCAACGCCGACCGCTTCAACTCGCCGCTGCAGGGCCTCGACAACGTCATCCTGACGCCGCATGTCGGCGGCTCGACGCTGGAGGCGCAGGAGCGCATCGGCTCGGAGGTGGCGCGCAAGCTGGTCGAATATTCCGACGTGGGCTCGACGCAAGGCGCCGTGAATTTCCCGCAGGTGCAACTGCCGCCGCGCCCGGCCGGCACGCGCTTCATCCAGGTGCATCGGAACCTGCCCGGCGAGCTTGGGCGCTTGAACGAGGTGTTCTCGCGCCACCGTGTGAACATCGCGGCGCAGTACCTGCAAACGGATGGCGAGATCGGCTATGTCGTGCTCGACGCCGACGGCAGCGTCGACGACGCCGGCGCGGTCCTCAGCGAGATCCGCGCGCTGCCCGGCACCATCCGCGCCCGCATCCTCTACCGGCGGAGCTAAGGTTTCAGCGGCAATTAGGTCGATTGCTCGGGAAGGCCCCCTCACCCCTGCCCCTCTCCCGCGAGGGGAGAGGGGTTGGTGCCCTGTCCCCAGCGCAGAGGGTGGTTCTGGCGTACCCTCTCCCCTTGCGGGAGAGGGTGGCCGCGAAGCGGCCGGGTGAGGGGTAAGCCATGCGCACTGCGGGCTGGCGCATGCTTCCCCCTGACGGATGGCGGGGACCCGCACGCTTTGCCATTGCCATTCCCCCGGCGATGCGCCAAATTCGCTGGCGCAACACCATCGGAACCGGGGCACCATGTTCGCACGCATCTACAAGCCGGCGAAAACCGCCATGCAATCGGGCCTGGCCAAAACCAAGGACTGGCTCCTGGACTACGAGCCCGCCACGGCGCGCGAGACCGAGCCGCTGATGGGCTGGACCGGCTCGAACGACATGCTGTCGCAGGTGAAGCTGTTCTTCGAGACCAGGGAAGAGGCCGTCGCCTACGCGGAGCAGAACGGCATCCCCTACCGCGTGTTCGAGCCGCATCCGCGCGCCATGTCGAAGAAGTCGTACTCGGATAATTTCAAGTACGGCCGCATCGGCACCTGGACGCATTAGCGCGCCGGCATCGCGAGGCGCTTCCGCGCCACGGCAACCCAGAAAACTTTGCATTACAGGCCGCTGCGGATATTCCCCGCCGCTGCCAGGACAGAGGGATTCACCCGGGCGAACGGCCTTCCGGCGAACTTTAGCCTAACTTTATAGATATCGCGTTGAGCCGGTTCGCCGATATTGCCCTTTGCGAAACGGATTGAGGCCGGCTATGCCGCTGCGCGCATTGAGATTGCTTTTGCTGCCCATATTCTTCGCGGCCGTTCTGGCGCTGCCGCCCGCCTTCGCTCAGTCCCCCAGCGACGCTGAGCTGAAAGCTCTTAACGCCCGCGTTATCGCTCTCTACCAGGCAGGCAAATATGACGATGCCATACCCTTGGCTGAGCAATTAGCGGCAGCAACAAAAGCGCGTTACGGCGACGCCGCCCCTGTATACGCGACTGCCCTCAACAATTTGGCGCAGCTGCTTCAGGCCACGAACAACCTTGCGGAGGCCGAGCCCTTGATGCGCCGCGCGCTCGCCATCGAAGAGAACAGCTCCGGTCCCGATCATCCCGAGGTGGCCGGAGACCTCAACACACTGGCGGAACTGCTTCGAGCCACGAACCGGCTTTCCGAAGCCGAGCCGCTTTACCGCCGCGCGCTCGCCATCGACGAGAAGAGCTTCGGCCCGGAGCATCCCAAGGTTGCCAGAGACCTCAACAATCTGGCGGTGCTGCTTCGAGCCACGAACCGGCTTTCCGAAGCCGAGCCGCTTTACCGCCGCGCGCTCGCCATCGACGAGAAGAGCTTCGGCCCGGAGCATCCCAAGGTGGCCATCTGTCTCAACAATCTGGCGGCGCTGCTTCAGGACACGAACCGGTTTTCCGAGGCCGAGCCCTTGATGCGCCGCGCGCTCGCCATCGATGAGAAAAGTTACGGCCCCGATCATCCCGATGTGGCAAAAAGCCTCATCAATCTGGCACAGCTACTTAAGTCCACGAACCGGCTTTCCGAAGCCGAGCGCCTGGCACGCCGCGCACTCGCCATCTTCGAGAAAAGCTCCGGTCCCGATCATCCCAATGTTGCCATAGGACTCGGCAATCTGGTGGTGCTGCTTGAGGCCACGAACCGTCTTTCGGAGGCCGAGCCCTTGATGCGCCGCGCGCTCGCCATCGACGAGAAGAGCTTCGGCCCGGAGCATCCCAATGTTGCCAGTGCCCTCAACAATCTGGCGGCGCTGCTTTGGGACACGAACCGGCTTGCCGAGGCCGAGCCTTTGATGCGCCGCGCGCTCGTCATCGACGAGAAGAGCTTCGGCCCAGGCCATCCCAAGGTGGCCATCCGCCTCAACAATCTGGCGCAGCTGCTGAAGGCCACGAACCGGCTTGCCGAGGCCGCGCCTTTGATACGCCGCGCGCTCGCCATCGACGAGCAAAGCTTCGGCCCGGAGCATCCCGATGTGGCCAGAGACCTCAACAATCTGGCGACGCTGCTTCAGGCCACGAACCGGCTTGCGGAGGCCGAGCCCTTGATGCGCCGCGCGCTCGTCATCGACGAGCAAAGCTTCGGCTCGGAGCATCCCGATGTGGCCATAGACCTCAACAATCTGGCGACGCTGCTTTGGGACACGAACCAGCTTGCCGAGGCCGAGCCTTTGATGCGGCGCGCGCTGGCCATCGAAGAGAAAAGCTTCGGCCCGGAGCATCCAAATGTGGCCGGAGAGTTCAACAATCTGGCGGAGTTGCTTCGGGCCACGAACCGGTTTGCCGAGGCCGAGCCTTTGATGCGGCGCGCGCTGGCCATCGACGCGCAAAGCTTCGGCCCGGAGCATCCCAATGTGGCCAGAGACCTCAACCATCTGGCGGCGCTGCTTCAAGATCAGGGGCATTGGCTGGAGGCAGTTGCTCTCCATCGCAAGGCTAAGCCCATGATGACCGCTGTTCATACCGGCAGCGAACCGGAGCGCGGCGGGCTGGGAAAAGCGGTTCTCGCGCAGAATGCGGGAAACTTGCGGGCCTATGCGCGGGCGCTTTACCACGCGGGGGCAGACGATATTGCCAACCGTTCCGAGGGCTTCGAGCTGGCGCAATGGGCATTGCAAAACGACGCGGCGGATGCGCTTTCCGCCATGGCCATGCGTTTTGCCAAGGGCGGCCAAGAGCTTGCGAAGCTCGTGCGCGAGCAACAGGATTTGCTGGGCGCGCGCGAGGCTGCCTATCGCAGCCTGGATACCGCGGCGGGCAAGGCCGATGCCAAAGCTGCGGAAGCGGCGCGCGCTGCCATCGCGGATATCGAGGCCAAGCTTACGGAAAAGCAGGCTGCCCTGCGCCAAGCCTTCCCGGATTACGCCGAACTGGCAAATCCGAGGCCGCTTTCCCTCGCAGACACGCAAGCGTTGCTCGGCGAAGGGGAAACCCTGGTGCTGTTTCTCGATCTTTGGCAGACCGGCAAAGTCCCCGAGGAGACGATTGTCTTCGCGCTCACAAGAGATGAGGCTCGCTGGACGAGCATCGGCTTGGGTGCCAGCGCCTTGCGAGAGCGGGTGACGGCCTTGCGCTGCGGGCTCGATAGCAGCAGCTGGCGGTTTGGCGAACAAAGCCGGGAGGTTTGCAAGACCCTGCTCGGCATCGAGGTGACGGAGGAGCAGGTTCCGCCCTTCGACGCCGCCGCCGCGCATGCGCTCTATCGCGATCTGTTCGGCGGGATCGAGGATCTCACCCTGGGCAAGCGGCTGCTGATCGTGCCATCGGGCGCGCTGACCCAACTGCCGTTCGAGGCGCTCGTCACCGCCAAGCTTGATGAGACGCTGCCGCGCTTCGAGGCGTACAAGAAGGCCGCGTGGCTCGGCCAGCGGCAGGCGATCGCGATCCTACCGTCGGTTGGCAGCCTCAAGGCCCTGCGCGCCGCCAAGGCCAGCGAGGCGCCCGAGCCTTTCGCCGGTTTCGGCAACCCGCTCCTGACCGGCCGGGACGGTACCGACCGGAGCGCCTGGGCCAAGCAGGATTGCAGCAAGGCCGCCCCGCCGAAGCAGACGCGTGTTGCCAGCCTCGCCGCGAGCATCGCCTCGCTGTTCCGGGGCGGCGTGGTCAATGTCGAGGATTTGCGCCGCCAGCCGCCGCTGCCCGAGACGGCTGACGAGCTTTGCGCGGTTGGCCGCGAGCTGGGCATTCCCGCGCCGGAGCTGGACAAGGCGATCTATCTGGGCGAGCCGCGCGACCGTTACCCAAGTGAAAGCGCTATCGCAAAGCGGCGCGCTGGCCCGCGCCCGCGTGGTACATTTTGCGACCCACGGGCTGCTGGCGGGCGAAACGGCGCTGTTCGCCAAGAACAAGGCCGAGCCCGCGCTGCTGCTGACGCCGCCCGCGCAGGCGAGCGAGGAGGATAACGGCTTGCTCACCGCCTCGGAGGCCTGCGCAGTTGAACCTCAACGCCGATTGGGTGGTCATGTCGGCCTGCAACACGGCCGCCGGGTCCGCCGATGGCGCCGAGGCGCTGTCGGGGCTTGCGCGCGCGTTCTTCTATGCCGGGGCACGCGCGCTGCTCGTCTCGCACTGGTACGTGAACTCCGAGGCGTCCGTCGCCATCACCACGGGCGCTGTGAACGCCATGAAGGCCAACCCCAAAATGGGCCGCGCCGAGGCGCTGCGCCGCTCCATCGCCGCGGTCATCGCCAAAGGCGGGCGCGTTCGCGCATCCCAGCGTCTGGGCGCCCTTCGTGCTGGTGGGAAACGGGGAGCAGTGATACCGGCCGTCGCGGGTTAACAAACCGTTCCCTTCGCGTAAGGCGCTACTATGCCTAATGCCGGTATGGTAAATTTAGAATCGTCATATTTTTTACCCGCCACTTTTTGCGAATCTTTTCGCGTTTTCGGTCGAATTCCATGCTTCCAGAATCCGTTTAAATATATTTGCAATTCGCGGATTAACCTCAACAAGACATTAGGTCCACGCGCCACGGAAATAGGGCGCAATATTACGCGTGCAATATCAATAACTTAGCGCGAAGCCCCGCTTAACGCTTCCGTAAGGCGCATGCGCTATATTGTTTCAAATCCGGAAGGCGATACCGGCCGGCGAAAAACCGCCCGCAAAGTGTTAACAGCTGGCGGCGAGAAAAGCGGGAGCAAAGCGTGCGCGGGGCGCGGCTTTCGGAATGCAGAATTGTCAGAGCTGCCTCAGAGCTACGATCGGCTGGAGTCCGGAGGCGCGCTTGGCTGGGTAATATCCGAAAAACACACCGATTGCGCTTGAGAGCACGACCGCGATTACCACGGTCCAAGGCTGCATGAGAATGGGCCAATCGAAACTGCTCGTTATCGCCCAGGCTGCGATCCAGCCAAACACCGCTCCGAGCGCGCCTCCCAAAGTGCAGAGGACGGCAGCTTCGAGCAGGAATTGCTGCTGCACGTCGCTGGGGCGGGCTCCAACAGCGAGCCTAAGGCCGATTTCCGGCGTTCTCTCGGTCACGCAGACCAGCATTATGTTCATGATGCCGATCCCGCCAACGAGGAGCGATATGGCGGCAATCGAACCAAGTAAGTAGGAGATGGTGCGGACCGACTCTTGTTGCGCTGAAAGCGCCGCGGCAGCCGAAGTGACGGCGAAGTCTTCATCCTGGTTTGCGGGCACGCCGTGGCGCCGCTTCAGGAGCGAGGCGATTTCCCGCATGGCGCCGGGGATCGCCTCGTCCGATTCGGCGCTCGCGATAATGTAAGCAACGGCGTCGCGATTGACTGCGTTCGCGCTTCCGAAGAGCCGCCGCGTTGCCGTCAAAAGCGGCACGAAGACAACATCGTCCTGGCTCTGGCTGTTGCCCGATGCGCCCTTTTCTTCGAGAGTCCCAATAACGCTGAACGGCGTATTTAGAATGCGGACGATTTGGCCAACCGGTTCCTCACCGTCGAAAAGCTTTCCGGCTACGGCCGAACCCAGGATGGCGGCCTTGGCGGCAGTACCCTCCTCCCCCGGCACGAACATCCGCCCTGACTTCAGGCGCCATTCGCGAATATCGAAGTAATCCGGGCTGGTACCGTTGACCGTGGTTTCCCAGTTCCGGCTCCCATGCACCACCTGTGCCGTGCCGAACATCGACGCCGCCGAACGGGCGACGGTGGAAAGCGCGGCTATCGCCTTGGAGTCATCGGCTGTGAGGGTGCCTCGCGGACTGTCCGCGCCGCGCACCCCGTCCTTGGTTTTTATGGCTGGGTTGATGAGCAGCACGTTCGCGCCGAAAGATCGAATTTGGCTGGCGACGCGAGCTTGCGCCCCGGCGCCGATGGCCACCATACAAACCACACAGCCCACCCCAATCGCGATCCCGAGCATTGCGAGCAATGTCCGCAGGGGGGTTGCCGCGAGCGCCTCTGTGGCCATCCCCAGCGCATCGGCGGTTCTCACGTCGCGGACTCCCCGGCAAACGTGGCAAAGTGAAATCCCCGCGCGGGCGCGCCGGATACAAGCCGGCCGTCTTGCATGTATAGCTTGCGTGACGCCTCTTGCGCGATCCCGTGGTCGTGGGTGACCAGAACAACCGCGCGGCCGGCGCGATTAACGCCCTTGAGAATATCGATAACTCCCTGGCCGGTAACGCCGTCCAGCGCCCCGGTTGGCTCGTCCGCAAGCACGATGGAAGGCTCGGAAACAATGGCCCGTGCAATCGCAACGCGCTGCTGCTCGCCGCCAGAAAGTTCTTGCGGCAGGCGATGGCCCAGGCCCGCCATTCCTACCGAGTCAAGTGCTCGCTCCGCCTGCGCCCTGCGCTTGGCCGCTTGTATCCCAGCGTAGACCAATGGCAGCTCGACATTGCCGATAGCGGTGAGCCGCGGAAGCAGATGATAGGCCTGAAAGATGAACCCGATGCGCCTGTTGCGAATCCGTGCCAATTGGCTGCCGTTAAGGCAGCCGCAGTCGCGGTTTTCAAAAAGGAGTTGCCCGGACGTCGAGCGGTCCAGCAGCCCTAAAATGCCCATAAGGGTTGATTTGCCCGACCCTGATGGCCCCAAGATTGAAATGAATTCGCCTTCGCCGATTTGCAACGTTGTTGGATGAAGGGCAGCGCTTGAGCCGTACTTTTTGCCGATCCCCCGCGCGTCGATCAGCGTCATCGAATTCCAGCCCCGGAATGCACTCCGCCGTCAAAGACAGCGGAGAGCCTTTCTTCAGCGGCGGCCGGTGGCTTTGCGCCGATCCTGGCTACCACTGTCATCCCGGGAAGCAATGCATAGCCGTCATTGCGCGCGGCAAGGACGACCGTATAGGTCACGACATTCTGTACAATCTGGGGTGTCTTGCGAATTTGAGTCACTTTCGCGGTGAACTCGCGTCCGGGAAACGAGTCCACGGTGAACCGCGCGTTCTGCCCAACGGCTATTTTTGAAATGTCGCTCTCGTCTATGCGGGCCCAGATGTCCAACTCCCGTAGATCCGCCGCAACCACGAATAGCGTCCGCGCCTCCATCGTGGCTGCCAGCGTCTGCCCCTGAGTAGCATTCCGGCCGGCAATAGCTCCGTCAATCGGAGCCCTGATGGCTGTCCGTTCAAGATCCACGGAGGCGGCCCGCAATTGGGCCTCCGATTGTTTCACCGCCGCGCGCGCTCTTTCGAGTTCGGCGGTAACGCGTGCCGCGTCCGACCGCGCAGCTGCGGCGGCGTTTACGTTGTTGTCTAATTCGAGTTGCGCTTCACGAAGCGCGGCCCGGGCGGTGTCGCGCCGGGCGGAGGAGTCTCTGCACATCGCTCGCGGACGCCGCATTTCGCTCGCCCAGGATCTTTTTGCGATCCAGCTCGCGCGTCGCGGTATCGAGTGCGATATTGGCTTTTTCGATGTGCGCTTCCAGGATCTTGCGTTGTATTTCGATTTGCTGGAGTTCAATGGACGCACGCTCCAGCCGCGCTGCCGCGATGCGTTCATCTGCCTTTGCGCTTTCCAGGGCAGCTTCGGCTGCTTCCACATCGGCCCGGTATTTGGCGTCATCGAGTTGTGCGAGGAGCTGGCCTTTCTTGACAAAGTCGTTGAAGTCGGCGGCAATGCTCGCAATTTGCCCGGAGAGCTGGGAGCCGACTTCCACGGTGACCGAGGCATTCAGAGTACCGGTCGCAGTCACCGTGTTCATGAGGTCAGGTGGCGCGATTGACGCGGCCGCATCGCCGGCCGGCGGCGGCTTAAGCGCGGCAGGCGCGGTTGCACGGCTCGACCAGGTTGCCGCCCCGGCTGCCAACGAAACGGCAACCAAGATACAAGAAAAGAGCACAACGGTCCTCATGTAACCTCGCTCTCATTTCCCGCGCCCACTTATGACCAAAGGCAAGCTCTCGCCTTCTCGGCAGGGAGCAGCTCATAGTCGAGACAGGCCGGCCCAACCGGTAAGAGGCCAAAATCGATCTAAAACGAAGAGCTTTCCGGCGGCGCACCCGCTTAAAAGTGGGCGCGCCAATCCGGAATGAGTTTTCCTAACAGTGCGTGCAGACACGCACGCAATACATCGGACAGGCCTTGCCGGGAGGGCAGACGGGGCAGTGTGTCCGGCAGCACTGCAAGGGGGGAGAAGGCGGAGACCAGCGCACCAGCGGATTAGCCGGCACATTGCCGTTGGATGCCGCAACCGCCGCGGGTCCCGAAGCCATTGCACCCACGAGAAGAATTGCCAGGATTGTTCGAAGACGGAACATGTTCACCTCATCAAGCAGCCCCCAAGGCGACATGATAGGCCTGTAGAAATTACAAAACAGCTAACAGTGTAATCTTCGTTGCATGCCTCTTACCTAAATGGCATGTTTAAACGGAGAGAGACAGCCTCTAACGCTAAGCTTTAGTTGGACGAACACATCCTTTTTGACCTTGCGATTGTGGAAGTGCGTAACGTATTGTATTTGGTGTTACCAACTTATACGAATATGATGTTAGACTAATCATTCGTCCGATGCCATGGATATTGTTCGCCGCCTGCATTTGCGTATTCAGGGGGAACGTATAGCCCACTTTCTTCAGAACATAGTACCGAAACACGGCGTTACAGCTGGCGGGGAGAAATGCGGGAGCAACGCGTGCGGGGCGCGGCTTCAGCGCTTGGCCCAGCGCGCGGCATCGGCCTCGTCGCTGTCGCGGGCGGCAACCCAATGGCTCCCCTCCGCCGTTTCCTCGGTCTTCCAGAACGGAGCGCTGGTCTTGAGATAATCCATCAAGAACTCCGCCGCCTCGAAAGCCGCCTGCCGGTGCGTGGAGAGCGTGACCACCAGCACGATGTTGTCGCCAGGCGCGAGCCGGCCGATGCGGTGCACGGCCAGCACGTCCAGCAGTGGCCAGCGCTCGCGCGCCTCCACCTCGATGCGGGTCAGCTCCTTCTCGGTCATGCCGGGGTAATGCTCAAGCGTCATGGCGGCGATGGCGCCGTTCTTGGCGTACTCGCGGACGGTGCCCACGAAGGCAACGATGGCGCCAGCGTCCGTGCGGCCCTGGCGCAGGGCGGCGATCTCTGCGCCGATGTCGAAATCTTCAGTTTGAACGCGGATCATGGCTGCTCCTTGCCCCGATATAATGCGGCAGGCCGCTTGGAGGCAATCCCGTTGATGTGCCGGAATGCCGCCACGGGCGATGCCTACCCCGATTTCGGTGTGGAATAGCGCCCTGCCGGTGGCGTTCCTTGCAAATGCTTAATCTTATTAAGCATAGTTCGGGCTAGGCGCTGGCGGCGATGCATGTTAGTGACAGGACAACTTCTCACAGCGCAAGTGCCTGTTCATGCGGACATATCTGGATTTCGAAAAACCCATAGCCGAGCTTGAGAGTAAAATCGAAGAGCTAAGCGCGCTCGGCGACGGCGATGCCGCGGTTTCTATCAACGAGGACATCGCCAACTTACGCGAAAAGGCGCAACTCGCGCTCGAAGAAACCTATGGGAACCTCGATCCCTGGCAAAAGACCCAGGTCGCGAGGCATCCCGAGCGCCCGCATACGCTGGACTATATCCGCGAGCTGATCGTGGACTTCACGCTGCTCGGCGGCGACCGCTATTTTGGCGAAGATCTCGCGATCCTCGGCGGGCTCGGCCAGTTCCATGGCCGCACGGTCATGATCATGGGCCACGAGAAGGGCGCCGACACGCAAGGCCGGCTCAAGCATAATTTCGGCATGGCCAAGCCCGAGGGCTACCGCAAGGCGGTCAGGCTCATGGAGATGGCGGATCGCTTCGGCATCCCCGTCATCAGCCTCGTGGATACGGCAGGCGCCTATCCCGGCATCGAGGCCGAGGAGCGCGGCCAGGCCGAGGCCATCGCCCGCTCGACCGATTGCTGCCTTTCGCTTACCGTGCCAATGATTTCCATCATTATCGGCGAGGGCGGCTCAGGCGGTGCAATCGCCATTGCCTCGGCGAACCGCGTGCTGATGCTGGAGCACGCAATTTACAGCGTGATTTCGCCCGAAGGCGCGGCTTCGATCCTGTGGCACGATAGCACCAAGGCCAAGGATGCTGCGACCGGCATGAAGATCACGGCGCAGGACCTGCTTCAGCTTGGCGTCATCGACACCATTATCGCCGAGCCGGTCGGCGGCGCGCACCGCGACCCGGATACCGCCATCCAAAGGGTCGGCGAGGCGCTGGAACTGGCCCTTCTCGAATTCGATAGTATAGACGGCGCCGGCATCCGCAAACTCCGGCGCGATAAGTTTCTAAATATAGGAAAATCGTTACCCGTTTACCGCTAGCCCCATGCAACCTTACCTGGCAGTCCAATTTTGGCCCCAATGAATTGGCCAAGCTGCTAGCATGGGCGCGGGCGAATCAGGAGCTTAAAGCCGTCGGGATGCGATTCTTAAAATCCGCACGCGGATTGCAACGGGACCTTAGTGTGAACCGCCGATCTTACCCTGCCAATACTAAAGGGCACGGGGTAAGTTCGATGTGGGTTGCTTTGCGTTTCGCGCTGCTGGCGCCATTCCTTCTCGCTTTGGGAGGATGTTTCAGCTTTTTCGGTTTCGGTGGCGAAGACTCCGTGCCACCAGCCGAGCGGCAGCTTTCGGCCTCCACCCAGGCGCTTCTGGCCATCAAGGGGATGAAGCAGGAATCGCCGATCTTCGTCCGGATTTTCAAGGAAGAATCGGAGTTCGAGATCTGGAAGCTCAAGGACGGCCGCTTCCAGCATTTCCGCACCTATCCCATCTGCGCCTGGTCCGGCGGCCTCGGCCCCAAGGTTCAGCAAGGCGACCGGCAAGCACCCGAAGGCTTCTACACCGTAAGCCGCGGGCAGATGAACCCGCGTAGCCTCTATCACCTCGCTTTCAACATCGGCTTCCCCAACGCCTACGACTCGGCGAACGGGCATTCCGGCTCCGCGCTCATGGTGCATGGCGACTGCAAATCGGTTGGCTGCTACGCCATGACCGATGCCTATATCGAGGAAATCTACATTCTGGCGCGCGAGGCTTTCAGCGCCGGCCAGACGAAGTTCCATGTCCAGGCGCTTCCCTTCCACATGACCGCGGCAAACATGCAGCGCCACCGCGATAGCCCCTGGTATCCCTTCTGGCTCAAGCTCAAGGAAGGGCACGATTACTTCGAGACAACGGGAAGACCGCCAATCATAAAAGTCTGCTCCAAGCAGTATCTCGTGAATGTCAGCTTCCCCGGCCAAGCTTCCGACCCCGCGCCCGGCGATGCTTGCCCGGCCTATTCCAAAATAGACCCCGCCTCGATCCAGGCAATCGATGGCGTGCCGCCTGCGCTGGTGGCTAGCCTGGGCAGGGGCGAGACGGCCCGTCCGGCGCCGCAGCCTGCGCCGGTGATGGCGGCAAGCGTGCAGAGCGCACCGGCGCCTGTGGTGGACATGTCCGCTTCACCGGTCATTTCCAGGCCCGCCTCAAGACCCGCCGCAATCGCTGCCACGCAAACGCCAAAGGCGCCCGCCGCGCCGGTCTACACGGCTTCCGATGCCCCATATGCCGCGCCAACGGCACAGGCGCGCGCCGCGGCCGGCACGGCACAGCCAGTGAACTACCAAAGCGGTTCAGCTCTCGCGGCTCCGGCAGGAGCTTCCCCGCCCGTATTTTCAGCAGCCTCCGTCCAGACAGAACCAACGGACCCGAATGCGCTGCAAAAGGTGAGTCGCTCGGGCAAGGGAGGCAAGCTCCCAGGCGGCGGCGATCAGCAGGCCAGCTCACTGTCCGACGGCGGTGCACAACCTCCCGAGCAGCGTTAGAGGCAGGCACGCCGCTCGGGAATCAGCCCCTCGTTACGAGAACCGGGTGAACGGCTCGCGGCCGTCATGCGGCAATCCGATTACTCCGAAAAATAAGCTACGTGCGTCATGCGCGTCCCTCTCCCCATGGGAGAGGGAACGCCAGAACTCTCGCTGCGGGTAGTTCAAGGGTCCCTTCTCCCATGGGGAGAAGGACAGGATGAGGGGAGATTCCCTCGTTCATTGCGCCGTGCCGATGCCAAAGCGGCCATGTGCGAAAGCGGGAATCGGGGGCAGTAAGAAATCGGCGCTTTTGCATGCCCTAACCTTGAGGGCCCTGTCCTCACACGGCCGGTGCTGCGCCGCGATAACCCGCGCTGTGCATAATCCAATAGGCCGGCGCGCGCGTCCCACCTCTTTGAAAATCTCCAAATCGCAATCCCGCGGAGGAGCCATGCCTTCACATGACTGTCATCAAACAGGGCTAAGCGTGCGTGAAATTTAGCGGTAAAGCCCAAGGACGTGCATGTCGCAGACACTACTGGTTTTGGGGGTCCTCCTCGGGTTGACTTTGTCCGGTTTGCTGGCCTGCACGATCGCCTGCGAGAAGTTCAAGTTCTGGCCCACCCCGGGCAATGGAACTTGGCAGAGCTTACTGTTCTGGGGCTTGTTTCGCGGCCTTAACGTGACCACGCTCGCGATGGGGTACGTTTGCTTCCAGCCTTGGCAGGAATTCTACCCGGTACGCGTTCTGGCCGGCGGCATAGCGATTATCTGTGGGCTCCTTTACGCGTGGGCGCTCCATGCCCTTGGCCGCACCAACGTCTACTGCGGGCGCAACGGGCTCGTCACCGGCGGCATGTACGCCTGGACGCGCAATCCGCAATACGCAACGGCAATCCCGGCCTTTATCGGCCTGGCGGTTGCCTCTAACTCGGCTGCTGTCTACATGGCCGCGTCGCTGCTGATCCTCTGCTACGCGCTGATGGCGTTTGCCGAGGAGCGGTGGCTGGAGGCCGCCTATGGCGCCGAATACCTGCGCTACCGCCGCGAAGTCGCCCGCTTTTACAATTGGCGCCATGGCTTGGCGCTCCTGAAGCAAGAGGTCATGCCCTCAAGGCAGGCCACGGAAGAACCGGTCTCTGAACGGCCCTAGCGCCCGCGTGCCCCGGAGATCCTTAGCGCCTGTCACGAGCAAGAACCCCGGTCATAGGTAGACGGCATAGAGGAATCGAAGCGATGCCTAAGGACAGCAATCACGATGGGAGCCGGTCTCGCGAGCCTCGCCAATACCGGACTCTTTTCATCTCCGATATTCATCTCGGCGCGCGCGCTTGCCAGGCGGAAGCGTTCCTCGACTTTATCCGCCACAACGACGCGGACACCATCTATCTCGTGGGCGATATCGTCGATTTCTGGAGCTTGAAGCGCAGTCCCCTCTGGCTGCAATCGCACAACGACGTGCTGCAAAAGCTACTTCGAAAAGCCCGCAAGGGAACGCGAATCGTTTTCGTCCCCGGCAATCATGACGAAGCGGTCCGCGGCTATTGCGGGATGAGCTTTGGGGCCATCGAGATCCATCATGACGCCCTGCATGTGACAGCGGAGGGGCGCCGTTTCCTCGTCATGCATGGCGACGAGTTCGATGTCGTGGTTCGCTATGCGCGATGGCTGGCGCTACTTGGAGACCGCTCCTACGAATTTGCCGTTTGGTGCAACCGGCCCCTGAACTTCGTCCGGCGCCGGCTCGGCCTGGGCTTCTGGTCGCTCTCGAACTATCTTAAGCTACGGGTCAAGAGCGCGGTGAACTTCATAGGCGAATTCGAGCACGCGATTGCGGCGGAGGCGAAACGGCGGAACGCCGACGGCGTGATCTGCGGCCATATCCACCACATGACCGACCGGACGATCGACGGGATTCGCTACATCAACTGCGGCGACTGGGTCGAAAGTTGCACGGCCATTGCCGAGGACCATGACGGCACGCTTCATCAGATTCGCTGGCAGGCAGACCCCGTAAAGGCTACGCTGCCTGTTGCCGTACCGGTTCCGCTTGCCGCTATCGAGGGAGCGGCACCCAGCGCGCGGGCCCTGAGCGAAATCACGGCCTTTTGGGACGCCGCTGGAACTAAGCAGCTAGGAAATACCGTTGCGCAGAAGCGCAAAGATATGGCTACCGTGAAATGAACTCAAGGAGGATGGATTTGGCTAACGCTGTAGAGGCGAAGAGGTCCACGAGCGCCGCCATGATCGGCGCCGCCGTGCACCGGAGCAGGCCGCTTTCTGCCGAGGGGTTGCGTGAGCGGCTCTTCACCCTCGCATTTTCGAATCTCGTTTACGCGCAGATCTGGGAAGACCCCGCGGTCGACCTTGAGGCTTTGGCGCTCGACAGCGACAGCCGCATCGTCACCATCGCGTCGGGCGGCTGCAATGTGCTGAGCTACCTCACCGCGGGGCCGGCGCATGTTGCCGCGGTCGACATCAACGCGGCGCATGTCGCGCTCAACCGGCTCAAGCTTGCCGCCGCCCGGCACCTGCCCGATTACCACGCCTTCTACCGCTTCTTCGGGGCGGCCAATACAGCCGAGAATATCGAAGCGTTCAAGCACCACATCCTGCCCCATCTCGATGCGCAGACGGCAAGCTACTGGCTGGGACGCCATGGATTGCGCCGCCGCCGCCGCATCAAGGGGTTCACCAGCAACTTTTATCGCGCGGGACTTCTGGGCACCTTCATCGGAGCGAGCCACCTCGTCGCCAGGTTGAACGGCGTCAACCCCCGGATGATCCTGAAGGCGCGGACGCTCGAAGAGCAGCGCCGCATCTTCGATCAGAAATTTGCGCCGCTGTTCGACAGGCGGGCGTTGCGCTGGCTCGTCAACCGCCCCGCATCGCTTTACGGGCTTGGCATTCCGCCCGCTCAGTTTAAGGCTTTGGCCGGCGAGAGCGAGGGCGGCGTGGCGGATGTGCTGAAGAAGCGTCTCGAACGCCTCGCCTGCGGCTTCCCGCTATCGGAGAACTACTTTGCTTGGCAGGCTTTCGGACGCCGCTATGCGCCCTCGGGCGGGCCGCTGCCTCCTTACCTCGACCCGGCGAATTTCGCAGTGGTGCGGAAGAATGCGCCGCGGGTCTCGGTTCACCACGCTTCGTTTACGGATTATCTTGCCAGCGCTCCGGACGGCAGCCTGGACCGGTACGTGCTCCTCGACGCGCAGGACTGGATGAACGACGCCACGCTGACGCAGCTTTGGCAGGAAATCACCCGGACGGCCCGTCCTGGCGCGCGCGTGATATTCCGCACCGCGGGCGAAGCGACGATCCTTCCGGGACGCATACCGGAGCACATCCTCTCCCGCTGGCGTTATGCAACCGAAACCTCCCAGGCGCTCACCTTGAAGGATAGGTCCGCCATCTATGGCGGCTTCCACCTTTACATTCTGGAGTCGTAAAGCACATGGCTGCCGCCGCCTCAGCCGCGGAGAAGATGGACACCATCTATCGCCGTCAACGTTTCATCTACGACGCGACGCGGCGCTACTACCTGTTCGGCCGCGACCGCCTGCTCGGTAGCCTCAAGCCTCCGCTAGGGGGCTCGGTGCTTGAGATCGGTTGCGGCACGGCACGCAATCTAATCCGCGCCGCCAAGCGGTATCCAGACGCACGCTTCCATGGCCTCGACGTTTCGGAAGCCATGCTGCGGTCGGCGCGGGCCTCGGTTGCGCGGCACGATTTGGCATCTCGCATCGCCTTGGGGTGCGGAGATGCCACGGCCTTTCAACCGGCGGAGCTTTTTGGACGCGATGGCTTCGATCGCGTCTTTATTTCCTATGCGCTGTCGATGATTCCCCCATGGCAGGACGCGCTGAAACAGGCCGCCGCCTGTCTGGCGCCGCGAGGTGAGTTGCACATCGTCGACTTCGGCGATTTCGAGCAGTATCCGGCGCTCTTGCGCCGCGTGCAGCTTGCCTGGCTACGCCGCTTTTCCGTTGTGCCCATCCCTGGGATGCAGGGAAAGATCGAGGCGCTGGCAGAGGAAATGGGGCTTAGCGCAACGGCGGAAAAACTCTATGGGGGCTATGCAGTTAAGATCCGCCTCCAGCATCGTTAGCGCTAAACTGCTGCCCTGCGGCCACTGTGGCAATACGTCCAGCTGCAGTTTGATTTCGATCAAATAGGCCGCAAAAAAGCCGTGGCAACTGCTTACGCCACACTCCCAGTCTCCCTCGGGGGCGTAGAGTTTACGGAGCAGGAGCTGCAACAATGTTAAAAGTCGACGCCATTGCCTCGGCTGGCGCTGCGCGAGAGCCATTTCCCTATTTGGTAACGCAAGTTCTGGAGACGGCCGATCTCGACAAGATCCGCGCCGATTTCCCATCCATCGAGAAGCCTGGCATCTTTCCGCTGGAGGATCTGCAATACGGCCCAGCCTTTGCCGATGTCATAAAGGAGATGCAATCGGCGCCGTTTGCGGCGGCGGTGGGCAAACAGCTCGGCGTCGACCTTACCGGGCTGCCGACCATGATCACGGTTCGGGGCCAGGCTCAGGCCAAGGACGGGCGCATCCATACCGACACGAAGGATAAGGTCGCGACCTGCCTTCTGTATCTCAACGGTGCGTGGGACGAGGGCGGCGGACGGCTGCGCGTGTTGCGCAATGGCGACGATCTCGAAGATTACATCGCGGAGGTTCCGCCGAGCGGAGGCACCTTCGTCGCGTTCAAGGTTTCACCGAATTCCTGGCACGGCCACAAGCCCTTCGTCGGTGAGCGCCGCTACATCATGATGAACTGGATGCGTTCCGACGCCGCGCGCAGCCGGCAATATGGCCGCCACAAATTATCGGCGAAGGTGAAACGGCTCATCCCATTCTTCTACAGCGGAAAGTAACATGACCGAAACAGCGACAGCCGCGGCCAACCCGGTCGCGGACAGTTTCCTTGCGTGCCTTGAACGCTCAAAGCACGCCACCTCGCCTTTCGATTTCTGGCTTTTGGAAAAGCCGCTTCCAGACGAAGATGCGGCCGCAATCGCCGAGCTGCCTTTCGCGCCGCCATCCGACCTGGTTTTCAACGGCAGGCGCGAGACGAACAACTCCACGCGCGTTTATTTCAACCCCGAGAACCAGGCTAAGTTCGAGGTGTGCCGCCGTGTCGTGGCTGGCTTCCAGGACCCTCGCGTCCGCCGCGCCATCGAGGAGGCGACGAAAACCGATCTATCGGATGGACACCTGCGCATCGAGTATTGCCAGGATACCGAGGGCTTTTGGCTGGAGCCGCACACCGACATTTTCGTGAAGAAGTTCACGATGCTGGTCTACCTGTCGGACGATCCCCGGCTCAAGGCCGCTGGCACCGACGTACATGGCGGGCCGCCGGACTATCCGTATATCTGCTCGGCACCTTACGGCAAAAATCTCGGAGTGATCTTCATTCCGGGGCCGAATACCTGGCACGCGGTGGGCAAGCGTCCGCTGAACGGCGCCATTCGCAAGCACATCATTATCAACTACGTTGCATCCAGCTGGCGCGACAAATACGAGCTGGCATAGGGGGGGCCTGGCCAGTTCGACAAGGCGGAGCGAACCCAATGCGTCGCTCCGCCTAGTTTCATTAGCGCCACCTATAGGCTCTTCCCTCCCGGCGCGATGCGCACGCTTTGCGCAGGCTGCTTCTGCGGAAGGGCGCACGCTTGAGCGATCTGTGCGTCGAACATGTTCGCGCGCTTGGCGAGGGACAGGCCGGCCAGCGCATATAGAAGGCCGATCGCGATCACGAGATCCTTCGCGTCGGGCATCCCGCTTCGCAACAGCCGGCCTGCTATAAAGCGGAGTGCAACATAACCAAGCCCGATGGCGCGGGCTTCAGGGCTATCGAGGAAAGACAAAACTTTCCTCAACTCGCCCAATAGCGAGCCAATGCAGTCTATAGCAGGCATGGCATTCACCTTTTCTCAATGCCTGCTTGGCCTTTTGCTTAATGCGCTCCTTGAACTTCCCAAGAAATCGGGTCATATTAGAGTCTTCGGCGTTTGGGCCAGCAGGCTCAAGTTTAAGACGTCGATAAGCATGAAGGGCGGTTTGGCTTTGCTTCCGAGGGCGAGCCAGCCGCTCCTTTTGCATTCCTAGACCATCGAATGCACCTCCTTTCAGCTTCGCCGCGGGCTACGAACGAGCCGCCACGGGAGCTTGCACTTGTAAGCATCTCATATTTTTCAAGCGGTTTGTACAACATTTTTCAATTACGGCCAGAACTGCGACATTTTAGATGTGAGTTGAAACTTGTGGAAATTTTCTTGACTGCGGCGCGGCCCAGATTTAAAGATAATTTCAAATCGCACCTCCTTAGCCCGGCAGCTTATTGGGGGGTGCGAAGCTATTCTGAGGGACATTCGGCCTGCAATCGCCACAGCCTGAGAAATTGGCGGAGCGATCGAGGCACAAGAGAGAGCACGGATGGCACGGCGCTCGCCAGCGGGACTCGTTAAGAGCCCGGTCAATATCGCGGTCGGTGCACTTCTGAGGCGCCTTCGCGAGACCGGCGGCCGCGAGTTGGAACAGATTGCTCCCATTCTGGGTGTGTCGCCCGCTTATCTGAACGCGATCGAAGCCGGCACCAACGCCCTCCCAGCGCGATCCGTGGCCGGTCTCGATTCGCTCGGGCTGGGTTTCGTCCCCGCGAGCGCGCTGCTGACAATGGTCAGCTACCTCGATTGCCGGATGCGCAATTCGAGGATTTACGATCTAGGCGAAATCCAGGTTCGGGCGGAAGGGCTGTTTTCCGCGCCGGATATAGCGGCATTCCATCCTTTTCTTGAATGGCTGGTTGCGTCGATACAATGCGACGACGCAGCGAATGCTGACATCGCGCGCGGAACGGACAGCCTTGCAAAGGGTTTAGAACAGCTCTCTCGCTTGAAGCCAACCGGGGAAGGAGCGGACCGCGCCGCGCCTCCGGCCCGGGATACGAGCCTTTCGCCCATGATCGAGGACATGCTGGATACCGTTGCCAGCAGCCTTTCCCTGGTAACGCCCCATATAAGCAGATTTAAGTTCAAGGCGTGGGAAGAGCTGAACGCCGGCAGGATGTATGAGGTACGCGCCTTTGTAGACGATGCCGAAAGGTTTCTCCACGATGCGCCCGAATTCGATTGGCATGCTATCCTTCGCAACAGTCATCGCCCCAAACTCACGGTGATTGTACCCAATGGAACGGCACTCTCCGAACGAGCGCTGGCAGACGAATTCCATGCGGCAATTCCCGCGTACAACCGAAGACAATCCCAACTGGAAGAAGTCAAGCGCCAAATCCGCTTCGTAAAGGTTGGAAATAAAACTCTGGAAAACGGTATAAATCGCGCGTTAGTCTATGATTTCTCCCAGGGACAGCTCGTTCAGGAAGCGAGCTGGACTGCTCTTGGTAAGAAACTTGTTAACCAGAAGAGATTTTATCAGTTTAACAATGCGTGGATTTACGAGTTAAGACCTTACACGGGGCAAACTTCAAGCTTTAAAAACACCATTGCTATACTTGGCGCATACAATGAGAGTGAGCTTTCGTCGTTTGGGGTCTTTCTGAACCGTGCGGATTGCGATGCGTGGTGGGCGCTCACGGAAAGCATCATTGGATAAATCAAGAGGAAAATAAAATGGAGACGAGCACTGCTTCGGATTCAGGTATCAAATTTAGGAAGCGTATCACACCTAAATCGGGTGTGATAGGTGACCGGTGTTTATTTACTATTAGCGTTGGGGCCTCCAAGCAAAGTGTTAGTGATCTAGTTTATGCATATTTGTGGGCAAAAAAGCGATTTAACATCAAGGCCATTTTGCTAGGAGACGGATTGTACAGAATTACATTAAAGATTTGTCATGGATTGTCGGATTCGGACGCGCATGCAAAGTCTATACAGACAGGAAGTAACTTATTGTGGCGGGTTTTGTATGGGGCCCAGTGTCCGGACATCGATATATTTAAAACAAGCGCCATATTGCTATGGCCGGAGTTTGAGGAGGCGCGGGAGAGAATAGACCGCCTATACCAAAGTCAGCCATTATTTCGCGATTCCGTAGCATCGGACGCAAACGTATTTGTCGATCGCCAGCTTAAGAATGGCACGCTTAATATTATCAAGACCGAAGCTGTTGACCTTTCCATTTTTTATCTAATACAAGAAATCGCGGTGTATCTCGTAATGGCTGAGCGCGGCTGGCTCACCGAGGTTTATCTCGGTAATGAAATACCGGCACTCGCGAAAATCATGAATAACGAGATTCCCGGCGCACCGGAGGCGCTCACCCAACGGGTGAACATCGGATTGCAAAAAAGGCTGAAGAAACCACGAACCCAATTGCTTTTGGAAGCGGCCTAAAAAACAGCCCCCCCTTCTTCCGGCAAGCTTTCCCCCTGAAGCCCCTCAGGCAAGCTCCCCGCGCGCATCAGGCCGCCGTCGCTTGGCCGCGTCCTATGGACTTCCTAACGAGCAGAGAAGCCAGCATGTCGACCTTCGGCCGATATCCCGGCCGGCCGGGCGCTGTACAGCACCTTGCCGCGGTCACTTCTTGCTTTAGGCTGATGCCTTCGCCGCCCATGCCCGGAAGCGTATTCCGCGCCCGCAATTGAATGCTGCGTTTATTTAATTAGAAGCCATTGGTAAACAAAAATATACAATTGAGCACCTATTTTTTCGGGCGCAATTGTTCTAAAAGTTGTCTTGTAACGCTGCAGGAATATTGCGGGATCACGGCTGCGCGAAGAGCGCACCATGTCGCGACTTAATCTGTGCACAGCGAGCCCAATGTTACCTCATCCGTTTTGGAAAAAGACATTATGCGAAAGCAGATGAGTACTGATTAACCTAAACTGTGCGGTTGTTAATATCAATATTCACGCTACCGTATGGCGCATACATAAGGCATGCTAATTTAAATTGCTCCCGGGAGCCTATTGGATATCCTACGGAACCAGACCCCCATTATTTGAATCAAAAAGAATTTGCAGCCTTGGAGAAATTTTTTGTTTGCAAGGCGCCCGAAATATGTAAACTTACACTCGATGAGGAAGGCTTGTAATTATCTACATTTGCCCTCCTTCTAAAGACGAATAGCTGACGCTGTTGTTTTTTAGATCTAGGCAATCACATGAATGCGACTTGTTGAGCGCTGGTATTGTAGTTGCTCAGTTCGCTCGCTAAGTAGGATGTGGAACCGACTATGTCAGCCGGAAGAGAACAGGATGGCGGCAAGGCCGCCAAGCGCACGAGAACTAAGGCCGTACCAATGACTACCGCAGCTGTTTCTGAAGTGAAGCCTGGGGGTCAGGGCCGCGTGAAGGACCCTTCGCGCGACAAGCGTTTGGCACGAAACCGGGGTGGCCCCACCGGTCAAGGACGCGTCAAAGACAAGTCCAACGATAAGCGGCTGGCCCAGAACCGGCCGGGCCCCACGGGCCAAGGCAGGGTTAAGAACCCGAAGGAAGACCGGCGGCTTTCGGCCAACCGCGAAGGCCCCACGGGCCAGGGCAGGGTTAAGGACCCTAAGCACGACAGGCGCCTGTCGGAAAACCGGCCGGGGCCCACAGGCCAAGGCAGGGTCAAGGACCCGGCGCGGGACAAGCGGCTTCGCGACAACAGGGCGTGAGCGGTTGCGAGCTGGTGTTTTGCAACCGGAATGCAATCTTTGGTGGAAATTCCACCCGCATTCGCTCCATTCGCTTGAAACCGTCTTGCGTCCAGCGCGCGCCTAAAGCAAAATGTGGGCGCGCGGGGCTGGGCTTTGCGTTCGCCGTTTGAATTTGCGGCGGCGGTTGTGCTTTTACGCAAGGGAACAGTTTTGCAGGGCCGTTGTTGCGCTAACTGCACTTTTGTTTCAGTGCCTCTGTTAGATAGATAACTCATGCCGATGACCGACAAAAACAAGCCCGGCCGCCCCGGAAGCCCTGAGTTGAGGGGGGCGCGGGTTGCGTATGACGAAGGGCTTGCGGCGGCGGTATCGGCGTATCTCGACGGCGAGCTTACCGGAGAAGACCTCGTGGAGTTCGAGACGCTATTGCTGGCTGACGAATTGCTGTCACGGGAGATCGCCGAGATGCGGCGCATCGACCGCCAGCTCTCCGGACTGGGCACCGATATCTTGGCTGAGCCCATACCGGAAGCCTTGCTGGAGCCTCTCGCCCGGCTTGAAGCTGAGTGATACCAATCGCCATAGGTTTTGACCGCTCCGCGTCATTGCGAGGCCGAAGGCCGTGGCGCTCCAGAAACCGCAAGCGCGGCGCTCGCTTCTAAACGCCCGCCGCCGCCAAGGCGGCCTCACGATTAAGGAGTGCGTACCGGAAGGATCACAACTTTGACTGCCGGTATGATACCGAATGCGGTTGAAAAGTTCGAGACCGTCATCCCCGATGCGCGGAAAGCGTTATCCGGAATCTTCGCGAACGCCGGTATCCTTTAAAGTTCCCATTTCTGCATGGCAGCATTGCACGCTCCAGCGCGCGCCCTCGGATCTGGTCTGAGGGCCGCCGGGAGCGCCAACCGCCAGCGAAGCAATCGGCCAGATTTGCTACTGCGACTCGCGCGTCATGGGAATCTTCGCGGGCCTGACCACCCGCCCGGCATACGATACCGTTCCTTCTCCTAGCAGGAGAAGGGCAAGCCCCCGGCCTCACGCACAGCGCAATTGCCTACTTCAGGAAGCCTTCGAACTTCTTCTTGAACTTGCTGACGCGGCCACCGCGGTCGAGGATCTGCTGGTTGCCGCCCGTCCATGCCGGATGCGTCTTGGGATCGATATCGAGGTTCAGCTTCTGGCCTTCCACTCCATAGCAGGAATAGGTCTCGAACTGCGAGCCGTCCGTCATCACAACGGTGATCTTGTGATAATCGGGATGAATATCTTTTTTCATGGCGGGTTCCTTCCGCGCGCCGGTATGCGCTGTGAATTCGTTGGTTCGAAGTTGCTATACAGGACGAAACCGGACGATGACAAGATCAAGCGTGCCTGTCCGGCGCGTATTCAGGCATTTTTTGGGCTCAGAAAGCCGGATCGGACTTCTGCCGGCATAAGCGCGGGCCGCCCCGTCGTAATGGTGTGGCCCGCAGTGTCGCAGGGACGCCGCGGGCCTTTCGGATCAGAGCAGGTGGGAAACCAGGCCGTCGGCCAGCTTGGGTTCGAACCACGTGGACTTGGGCGGCATCACCTCGCCCGCATCCGCTACCGCCATCAGCTGCGCCATGGAGGTGGCATGCAGCGCGAAGGCCACCGCCATCTCGCCGCTGTCCACGCGCCGCTCCAGCTCCGTGAGGCCCCGGATGCCGCCCACGAAATCGATGCGTTTGTCGCGCCTCTGATCGGCGATGCCGAGAATGGGGCCGATGAGGTTGTCCTGTAAGAGGCTCACGTCCAGGCGCTTCACCGGGTCTTGCGGGATCAGCTCCGGCTTGACGGTGAGCTGGTACCATTGGCGGCCCAGGTACATGCCGAATTCCCCGGCCTTGCCCGGCTTGCATTGGCCCGCGACCTTTTCCACGATGAAGGCGTCCTCAAGTTTCGCCAGGAACTGCTTGGGGCTGTTGCTATGGAGGTCCTTGAGCACGCGGTTGTAATCGAGGATCTGCATCTGGTTATCGGGGAAGATCACCGACAGGAAATAGTTGTAGGCCTCTTCTCCCGTGTGGCCCGGGTTGGCGGCTTTGCGCGCCGCGGCCACGCGCGAGGCGGCGGCGGAGCGGTGATGGCCGTCCGCGATGTAGAGGCAATCCATGGCGTCGAAGGTGCGGGTGATGAGGTCGAGCTGCGCCGCGTCGCTCAGCACCCACAGGGAGTGGCGCACGCCGGTATCGGCGACGATGTCGATTTCGGGCGCGCCAGAGGCCGCCTTGGCCGCGAGTTCATCAATTATGGCATTGTGCTTGTAGGTGAGGAACACCGGCCCGGTCTGGGCGCTGAGCGCGTCCACCTGGCGCACGCGGTCATCCTCCTTGTCGGGGCGGGTGAACTCGTGCTTGCGGATGCGGTTGGTGTCGTAGTCCGCCACACTGGCGGCGGCAACCAGGCCGGTCTGCTGATGATCGCCCATGATTAGCCGGTAGAGGTAGTAGCAGGGGACGCTGTCCTGCTTCAGCACCCCTTCCTCGATCATGCGAATGAAGTTTTCCTTGCCCTTGGCGTAGACCTCCGGGCTGTAGGGATCGGTGCCGGGGGCCAAGTCGATCTCGGGCTTGGAGATGTGGAGGAAGCTCCAGGGCTTGCCTTTGGCGCGTTCGCGGGCCTCGTTGGTGTCGAGGACGTCATAGGGGGGCGCGGCCACTTCGGCGGCTTTTTCGGGAAGGGGGCGCAGGCCCGGGAAGGGGCGAATCAGCGGCATCGGGCAGGTTCCTGGTTGAGAGGCTTTAAAGGCAGCGTATTAAGACCAGAGCCCCCGCCGGGTCAAACGAAACCCCGTTCCCTGGGCCGCCCACCGCATAACCGTACAGGGTTGCCAGGCTTCGCCAACGTTTGGGATGTTCCTTCAATGGGCCGTTCAAGGCCGCTAACCGCCTGTTAACGCTATCTGCGCGCATTTTCCGCTGCCCAATGTTGCTTTTCGATATTGAACTAATATAGCAGATACTCTTTAAGAAACATTTAAGCGGCGGCGCCTGCGATTAAGTCATTGACACACATGTATAAATTATACTGAAGCGCCAGCCTCTCCGCCATAGTTATGGTTAAGATTAAATCTGCGCGTATATTTAAACGGATTTTGGAATCATGGAATCCGGCCAAAAACGAGGAAAGATTCGCAAAAAGTGGCGGGCGAAAAATATGAGAGTCGCGAGTTTACCATACTCGCATTAACTTTGTCCGGGCCGTAGGGCCCCTTTACCGCCCGTTAAGCCGGCTTCTTCTCCGCCGCCAGAATGAGCCCTTCGGCGCCGTCATCGCAAGGCCAGGAGCTGCCGTATAGGGGCATAAGCCAGACCGTCCCTTGCCTGGGGACAAGCCGGAGTGGCGTGACCAGCTTGACGCGGCGCCACCAGCGCAAGGAGTACATCGCTCACAACTAGGTAGCCAATAAAACTAACCCGTGATAAGATTAAAATTTGAGGGGACTGCAGACGGAATGGCGGAGTGCATGGCAGATGAAATGGCATTTCAAATTTCGTAAATACGTAAATCTTTTCATTGAAGAAGGCGATCTTTATCTTGCTCTTCTGTTTGCCACTTTTCTAGCTGTGGTTCGTTATTTTCATCTGATGGTCGACGATAAGGATGTTCCGGCTGCTATTCTTGGCGTCCTGGTCTTAGTTACCATAAATGGCTTGCGGCACAGGCGTAAAATCGAGGCGCTTCATGTACAAGTCGACTTTTTAAGAAAGGCACAAGAAGATACGGCGCGACTGGTTGCCGGTGTCGCCGAGGAGCCAGGCGTTCATTGGTATCTCCGGCGGAGTGACGCGGAAAGAGATATGAATCTCGACCTGCGTAGGTATAAACGTATAGTATTCATTGGAGTATCCCAACGGTCTTTGGCAGATTATTTGCGAACTGCACTAGCCCAGCTACGCACTACGCTGGAGCAGGATAGCCCTGCTGTAATGCCTTGGCAAGACATTGAGATCTATTTTGCGGCGCCAGAAATCGGCTCATTATATGAGGGAAATGATTTTCAGTCTAACGTTAAAATATCGAGACAGGCTATAGCAGCCTGTTTGACTGACCCGAGGCATAGTCCAGCATTGCCTTCATTTAAGAAAGTACAGTTTTTTCAATCACGTCTACCAGTCGATCACGGTGGCTCAATGTTTAGCTCCCAGCAATCCGGGGTAAGCGACGAATTTCAAGTGATATATGTTGTTCATTCCAGACTTCACGCAACCGAGTTGAAAGATGGCATCACAACGAGATTTGATGCAGTCCCATCGAGGTCGTCAGGGGCTGTGTCAGCTATACACTCCGCACGGATCAGACATTATACCGAGACACACAGAAACCTAAACAGACATAGCCTTAACCTTGATAGCTTTCAAAAATCGATCTGGGACGATAGCGCTGAGGCGTGGTCTCAGTTTTGTCGAGGCTCTCAAGTATTAAAGACTAGCATGACATACCTTGTGAAACTCACGGAAATCAGGCCTAACGATACCATTTTAGAGCTCGGCTCTGGCTCCGGAGAAACATCGAAGACCTTGCTAGAAAACGCTAAAGTGGGTTCCTTGACTTTACTAGACGCATCGCCACAAATGACTGCTCTTTCCCGTAGAGCTTTCCACGGAAATTCCCAGGTCGATGTCGCGCTTTGCGCGATACCTGGAGCCACCACGGACCATATCGACTTGGGGGAGCGCAAGTTCACATTAATCATAATACATCAGTCATTTCAAGACCTTGCTGCCGCATTCGGTAATAATTTGGATGTTTTCGCCAGCTGGTGCTTCGATAAGCTAGCGCCAGGTGGACGGCTGTCGTTAGAGGCACACAATACGATTGTAGAAACAGAACGGCCCGAAGATTACAAGAATTGGGAGGACCCTCTTAGGCTGGCCCTCTACAACGAGATAGACCGGCTCCGCTCCTGGAGATCTTTTGTCCGTCCCAAGACACACAACCAGCAATATCATCCAGGACAAATAGAGAGAGCATTCTCATCGCAAGGATTTGTGTTAAAGAACAAACGGCTGAAAGTTATTCCGATGTCTATGAGTGAGCGAATATTAATGTGGCGAGTGCCTGCTGTAATGAATTCCGTCGTGGATATTCAAGCGGGCGGTGTGGAGCATATAGACACCGTTTGCAAAGAGCTGGAACTACGGTGTTGTGGCTTACAAACCATGCCGCGAACGAGTACATACTGGATTTTCGAGCGCAACTGAAGCTTCGGATCGGACATCTGCTTCCGACAATGGGTCGGGATTGCCGCTGTGCCAAGTTGCTGGCGCTACCGCCCTCTTGGCTACTTACGCGCAGGTTCATCACCGGATTCAAGACCGTCATGGAAATCGCGATTACCGTTACCACCGTCCCTTCGCAGGAAGATTTGCTGCTCGATGTCGCGGCGGCGCTGCAACGCGAATTGAACGGGGCGCTGGAATTCCGCTGGCTGGGCCAGGGCGAGGCGATGGATTTGATTCTGCGCGCCAAAGAGAAGCCCCCCTCACCCCTGTCCCCTCTCCCGCGAGGGGAGAGGGGAACGCCTTCGCAACCGTCGCAACCTACCCCCTCTCCCCTGGCGGGAGAGGGCTGGGGTGAGGGGGAACTTTCCCACCTCAAGGAAATGGTCGCGCGAGCTATCGGAGACCGGCTGCTCGATCGGTGCGTGCAGAGCGCAACGGGCCGCAAGAAGCGCATGCTCATCGCCGGCACGGATTCCACCATCATCGGGCAGGAAAGCCTCGACGAAATGGCCGAACTCAGGGGCATCAAGCCGGAGATTGCGGCGATCACAGAACGCGAAATGGGCCGATCCGCGGCTTCCGAAGGGGGATCGAAATGGGAATTAAGCAGAACAAGCCCGGCCTGCTACCGCAGGGGCCAGCCGATAGGCGTTACATCCGGACACTGACCGGCGATCTCGCGCGCTCCGCACTTGGCGCCCTGCCGTCCCACTGGCGCGAGGCGGCCGCAGAGCGCTGGTTCCGGCGCAGCGGGGCACCCGGGCCCGCAAACGAGCACGTCTTTCAATATCTTATCAGCAAAAAGGCGCGAGGGGACTCCACGCAGGAACGCTCGGAATTGGCTGCCCTCAGGGGTGCGGACCTATTCTACGAGCGCCAATACCGGCAATATCTCAATGCAACGATGGGCGCGTTCGCGATGACCGCGACGCTAGCACTCTTGGGCTCTGGCGGAAAATGCCGCGGCCGCCTTTGGGGCAGGCATCGTCCGCCGCACACTGCTATGGTGGAGGAGGCTGGCGGTGCGTCCCCTGTCATAGTTCTCGACCGCCAATCCGTCGCTGTACCCTTGCTGCTGCCGGCGCCCCACGGCGTTGACACTGTGGCGGATATCGAGCGGTGGTTGTCTGGGCGGCAGGCCATGCCGCGAAGTTACAGAAGCCGCATCGCGGGAGAAAAGGTGCCTTGCGCGACGCCCAAAGCGCGCGCAACACGCCGCGGTGCCGCCGCGGCGCTCATAGAGTTGGCCGATGCGGTCCGGCATACCGGGAAGCTCGCCATTCTCGCTTTGCATCCTCATGATCCGGATGCCATGGGCCTGCACATCACGTTATTCGGAACTCAGGTCTTATCGCCAGAAGCGCTGGAGGCGGACTATGGGCTTGAAAAGGACTTCTTGAACTCCTGGCGCCAGGCGGCATCGGCGCAGAACGCTGTGCTGCACTTTTTCGTTGGGGGCACGGAGGAGTTGTTCACCCACTGCTCGCTGAACCTGTTCATCAAGCGCCGTGTGTCTTACCCAGGAGGCGCGCCCGAGGCGTGGCATCCCTCCGATCCCCTCGAAAAACTGCTGACGAAACAATTCGAGATTTTTCAAGCGACGGTTTCCGCATCCGGCCTGCCGGGCATTTCGCCTCGCAATTGCGATGCTGGCAAGGCTGGCTTCGTGGTTCGCAAAGGGTCCAAGACGAGCATTCTCATGCCCTACTTCACCGGGAACTTCATTCACGGTCATGCCGCGAAGCTGTGGTCCAATCCACAAGGAGCGCTGATGATCCGGGACGATCACACGTCTCTCAGTCTGATCGTCATTCGCGGCAAAGCATATACGGTTGGACAGGATTGGGTGCGAAGGCACTTCCCAGACATTGCCGGATGGACCGCTACGCGCCGCAAGAACAGCGGAGAACCGGCGGCGGACCCCGAGTATTGGTTTGTACAGGAGGTTTCGGAAATCCTGCAGCAGGATGAGCCGCTCGCTGCAAATGCGCTCGACCCGGCGCGGCCCACATGCACCATACATTCCGCAGGCCCCGCGCTTTACGACAAAAAGCCCGGTTATTTCGCAACCGCTAACACGCCTTGCTACAATCAGGCCAGCCAACACGCGCGCGAGGCGGCCAGGCCGGCCGATCCCAGCGGTGCTTCGCACCGCCAGTGGCAGCAGGAGGTGATGCCCGCCTTGGCTGTCCGCGGCGCCCATCTCGAACACGCCTGCGTGACGGACTGGGCCCGGGAGGAGGCGTCGCAGAAGATGGCGGATACCGGCGCCGCCTGATTGGTTACTGAAGCCGCCGGGATTCTTATTTCCGGCCGGCACGGTCTGCGGCTCGCCGCCGCTTGCAATAAGAGCGGCGATTGGGCCATGCTCCATTTTGCTGGCGCGCTACCGCCCTTCGGGCTACTTGAGCGCGAGTTGTTGGCGCTGCCGCCGTCTTGGCTACTTGAGCGCAAATTCATCACCGGATTCAAGCCCGTCATGGAAATCGCGATTACCGTTACCGCCGTCCCTTCGCAGGAAGATTTGCTGCTCGATGCCGCGGCGGCGCTGCAACGCGAATTGAACGGGGCGCTGGAATTCCGCTGGCTGGGCCAAGGCGAGGCCATGGATTTGATCCTGCGCGTCGAGGAAAAGGCCCCCTCACCCCAACCCTCCCCCGCGAGGGGAGAGGGAGCAGGTTGCGGCGATTGCGAGGGCGTCGCCTCGCCCCAGCGGGGAGAGGGACAGGGTGAGGGGGAGCTTTCTCACCTCAAGGAAATGGTCGCCCGCGTGGCCGGAGACCGTCCCCTGGACTGGTGCGTGCAGAGCGCAACGGGCCGCAAGAAGCGCATGCTCATCGCCGACATGGATTCCACCATCATCGGGCAGGAAAGCCTCGACGAGATGGCCGCGCTGCTTGGCATCAGGCCGGAGATTGCGGCGATCACAGAGCGCGGGATGCGCGGCGAACTCGAATTCGAGGCGGGCTTGCGCGAGCGCATCGGCCTGCTCAAGGGGCTCACGGCGGCGGATTTGGAGCATGTGCTGCACGAGCACATCACGCTCAATTTTGGCGCGCGCACGCTGGTGGAAACCATGAAAGCCAACGGCGCCCACACCGTGCTGGTGTCGGGCAGCTTCACCATATTCACGCACAGCGTCGCCGCCCGCGCCGGCTTCGCGAAGGACCGCGCCAATGTGGCCCTATGGGAGAACGGCCATCTGGCAGGCGTCGCCGAGCCGATCCTGGGCCGCGAGGCCAAGCTTGCGGCTATCAAGGAGGAGGCCGCGGAGCACGGCCTTTCAGCCTCCGAGGTGATTGCGGTGGGCGATGGGGCCAACGATCTCGACATGCTGAAGTGGGCCGGGCTGAGCGTCGCCTACCGCGCCAAGCCGGTGGTGGCGGCGGAAGCGGACGCGCGGGTGAACCACACCGATCTTTCGGCCTTGCTCTATTTCCAGGGCTACACCCGCGACGAGTTCGTCAATTAGGCATTGCTCGGAAATAAGTGAGCCGGGTGGCGCCGGAATCTTGCCCGGCTGCAAGGTGCAAAAAGGGGCGCATATTCATATGCGCTTAAGTAGCGCGTCGTGCGGTAGCGCGACGCTAGGGATATGTAACCCTTTTTGCAACGCAGCAGGCGGGCAAGAGAACAAGCCAGATGGCGCAGTTATTTTTGAGCAATGCCTTAGCCGCGCGCCGCGCCCTCGCCCCATTCCTGCATCTGAGGCAGGCCGAGGACGGCTTGCGCATAGGCCGCGGCGGCGCCATCGTCGCCGAAAGCGGCAAGATCGACGCCATAGGTCCTGAAGCGCGTTGCGACCGGAGCGTACATCGCGTCCGCGACGGTGAATCCGCCGAACAGAAATGGGCCGCCCGTCCCGAAATCGCGCCGCGTCCCGCTCCAGATTTGCACAACGCGGGCGATATCGGCACGCGCCTTATCCGAAACGGCGCGGCCTTCGATCCGCGCGTGGAAATCCATCGGGAACTCCATCCGGAGCGCCTGGAAGCCGGAGTGCATCTCGGCCGAAATCGAGCGCGCCACGGCCCGCGCTTCCTGCCCGGCGGGCCAAAGCCACGCTTCGGGCGCTAGCTCCGCCAGATATTCGCAAATCGCGAGGCTATCCCAAACCGAAAGGCCGCCGCGCTTCAGCACGGGTATGTGCCGGGAAGGCGAGTGCTGTGCGATTTGGGCGGGCGTATCCGGCTGCCGCAGCCGCACCGGCGCCTCGCGGAAGGGAATGCCGGCAACTTTGGCGGCCAGCCACGGCCGCAGGCTCCAGGACGACCAAGCTTTGTCGCCTATGACGAGGGCGATCTCTTCTTCCATGCGGCCTCCCGCGCGAGCTGAAAAACTTGGGCCGCTTATCCCATATTGTGAGAGCCAGTTTCAACGGGCATGTTTGCCTGGAATGAGGAACGGTAGAGCTTGCCAAGCCGAAAATTGCAGCGGAGCTAAATGCTCTTGCTTCAACTGCGCGCAAATTGTAGATAATTTTGCAAATATTGTGCTTTCGCGGCTGCTGAGAGGGGCTCCCGATGACAAATCCGCTTGCGAAAACGGTATCGGCTTTGTGTGCTGCCCTGATGCTCGGTTTCGCTATGTTTTTCGCGGTATCCGATGCATATGCCGGCATTGGAGTGCCTAAGAAGCGCTTCGCTCTTGTCGTCACAAATGAATACTACCCAGACATAGGAAACTTACAATTCTGCCACTCGGACGGGCAAACCACCTCCGCTGTGCTGCGCGACTTGGATTTCGAGGTCGAGTGGCTGAAGGACGGTACAATAGAGGCCGTCCGCAGGGCCTTGTCCGAGCTTAAGCAAAAGGCGGAGGCCGCCGGACCTGAGTCGGTTGTGTTTTTCTACTTTTCCGGCCATGCCGCCGACGATGGAACCCGGAACTATCTCATTCTAAACGAAAGAGTGCCGCAACGCCCCGTGGAGCGGGGAACACCGCCTAAAGAGCTTTCGCTTCTCGAATGGAAGCAGGCGAATTTGCCGGTTATTGGGCTCCCATACGGCGAGGTGACATCGGGCTTGGCCACCTTGAAGACCAAGGCCAGGTTTGTGGTTATCGATTCCCATCTCGACCGCGACGAGCCTGCCTTGTTCGAGCCCGGCCAAGTCCTCGCGACCCAAGGCCAGCCGCTGCTCGATGCCGCCGATAGCAACAATTACTCAGCCGCCTTGGCCAGCGCGCTGCTGACGCCTCGCCTAACCGTGGACGAGCTTTTCAAGCGCGTGCAATTGGGTGTAGCGCAGGTGACGAACGGAAGGCAGGTTCCTTTCTCGGTGAATAAGATCGATAAGGCCTTCGTGTTGAACGAGCAGGCCCCTCCAACCGATGCGCCAGCCGCAAGACCCGAAGACTCCGTGCTCGATGAGCCTATTTGGATTTCCGTCAATAGCAGCAACGACATCCAGCTGCTCAAGGTCTACTTGCTGCGATTTCCCAACGGAAAGCATGCCGCCGAGGCACAAAAACAGATCGAGGAAAGCGAACGTGTAGCCGCAATTGCGGCCAAGGCGCCACATCCCAAAGCGGATGCGCGGCTCGGGCGGCGCGTCGCGCTCGTGATCGGAAACGGCGCTTATCAAAATGTAAACTTCCTTTCCAATCCCACCAAGGATGCGCGTGCCCTTGCCAGTGCGCTGAAGGACCTCGGATTTGAAACCGTACAAGAGGGATACGACCTCGGGCGGGATGCCATGCTCAAGGCGTTGAAATCGTTTGGCGAAACTGCCGCAGGCGCCGACTGGGCGGTGATTTACTACGCTGGACATGGAATGGAAGTGAAAGGGGATAATTACCTGATTCCAGTCGACGCCAAGCTTGCCGACGAAGAGGACATTGCGGAAGAGGCGGTGCCAATGACCCGTCTTGTCGATCGCCTCAAGGATGTAAACGGAATCAGGGTTCTCTTTCTTGACGCTTGCCGGGATAATCCCTTCGCGAGCCGTATGTTCAGGCGCGGACTCTCCCGAGGGGCCGTCAGCAGGGGCCTAGCTGAGGTGAAGGCGGACTCGGGCACCCTCATCGCCTACGCAACGAAACCTGGCGATACAGCCCTCGATGGCGAAGGGGAGCATAGCCCCTATGTGACAGCGCTCATTGAAAACGTCGGCCAGCCGGGGTTGGATATCCGCATCATGCTTAGCTCGGTTTCCGACAGCGTGAAGGCGGCAACGAAACAAAGGCAGCAGCCATGGTATGCGGTCGACCTCCCTGGCAAGCCTCTTTATCTGAAACCCGAGTAGCGGACATCCGGCGCGATTACGATGCCGCGGCGCCGATTTCGCGCCCCGAGGTAACGCAATCTTAAGCGGGAGCCTTTAATTATCAAAAAATCGTGCAGAACTTGTACCGCGGCTGCACTTTCCGTTCGTGAGGCGTTGTGTGGACTTGTCGCGTGTGAGGTGGGGCGCAGAATTCGTCTCGCGTTTCCGGGCGGCTTACGTTCGCCCGCTGCGCTTTCCCATCCTCTGCCTCTGGCGGCTGTCAGGCGGCCTTGCGCGCGCTTTTCTCCGCTGGATCTGGCGCATTCTGAGAAGATCGGGCGTCTGGTTCCTCCACGAATCTCCGCTTGCCGAGCCGCGCCGCAGCGCGCACCGGCCGCTTCTGCGCCTCATTCCCTGGGTGGTGATTACCATAGCCTGGGTGGCGATAACGCTCGCAAGCCTTGCCTCCTATTACGCCTCGATCCTGCCCGATCCGCGCGAGGCCATGATCCTCAATGTGCCGCCGAACATCACGATTTTTGCCCGCGGCGGCGAACTCATCGGCGAGCGCGGCATGCGCCGGGCCTATGCGTCCTATAAGGATATATCGCCGCATCTCGTGAATGCCGTTCTCGCCGCCGAGGACCGGCGCTTCTTCTATCATTTCGGCGTCGATCCCGTTGCGCTCCTGAGGGCGGGAAGCGCCAATTTCCGCTCAGGCGAGGTGCAGCAAGGCGGATCGACGATCACGCAGCAGCTCGCCAAGAACCTGTTTCTTCAGCCGAAGCGCACCTTGTCGCGTAAAGCCGAGGAGTTCGTCCTGGCGCTGTGGCTGGAGCGCCGGTTCACCAAGCAGGAGATTCTGGAGCTTTATCTGAACCGCGTCTATTTCGGCGGCGGCAATTACGGGATCGGCGCCGCGGCCCATTCCTATTTCGGCAAGGAACCGAAGGATATCACCTTGGCCGAGGCGGCTCTTCTGGCTGGCCTCATCAAGGCGCCCTCCTATTATTCGCCCACCGCGAACATGGATCGCGCCAGGACGCGCGCCAAGGCGATCCTCCGCGTGCTGGCCGAGACCGATCAGATCGACATCAACCAATATGCCGAGGCGGCCACCACGCGGGTGGAGATAAAGACGCCGCCGTCGAAGCCCGGCTTCGGCTTCGTCGTGGACTGGGTTGCCGAGGTCACGCCAATGCTTACGGGCGAGGCCAAAAGCAACCTGATCGTCGAGACGACCATCGATGCGAACCTGCAGATGACCGCGCGCACCGCCGTCGAGAACGTGATGCGCACCAAGGGGCGCACCGCGCATGCTTCCGAGGCGGCGGTGCTTCTGCTCACCCCCGATGGGGCGGTCCGGGCCATGATCGGCGGGCGCAATCACGCCGAAAGCCAATTCAACCGCGCGGTGCGCGCCATGCGGCAGCCGGGCTCGGCCTTCAAGCCTTTCATCTATCTCGCTGCAATCGAGGACGGCTTCACGCCCAACTCGGAGATCGACGACAGCCCGGTCGATATCGGGGGATGGCGCCCTACGAATTTCGGTAACGACTATCGCGGGCCTATAAGCTTGAGAACGGCACTCACGCATTCGAGCAACACGGCCGCGGTGCGGCTGGTGGAGATGGTGGGCTCGCGCCGCGTTGCGGAAGTTGCGAACCGGCTTGGCGCCCTCTCCGTGCGCGATGTCGGCCCGACGCTGGCGCTTGGAACGTCGGAGACGACGCTTCTGGAGATGACATCCGCGTTCGCTGTGTTCGCCAATGGCGGGTTGGCGGCCGTGCCGGAGGTGGTCGAGCGCATCGAGGACAGCAGCGGGCGTGTGCTATTCGAGCGCTCGAAATCGCCGCCCTTGCGCATCGTGAGCGCCCGTGCCGTGAGCGCCATGAACGACATGATGAACGCGGTCGTGGCCGGCGGCACCGCGCGCGCCGCGTCCCTGGACTATTATCCGGCGGCGGGCAAGACGGGCACGAGCCAGCGCTTCAAGGACGCCTGGTTCATAGGCTTCACGGCGCAATGGGTGGGCGGCGTGTGGATGGGCAACGACAATGCCAGCCCTATGCGCGGGATCACCGGCGGCTCGCTGCCGGCCGAGATCTGGAAAGAGGTCATGCTCAAGGCGCATGAAGGGCGGATGCCGGAGCCGCTGCCGGGCACGGGCATGGACCCGGCCTTGCTGCAGCGCGCCGCCGAGGCCATCGGCATTGCCGATGTTCCAACGCGCAATCCGAAAAGGACGGCTGAGACCTCCGCGGGCCAAGTGCCGGCGCAGGGCGAGGCGAGCTTGGCCGGCGGGAACGCCGTCACACGCTAAACAGTTTGTTTCGGCCTGGCCCACGGTTCAAGTGACGGTTCTGGCGTCCGGTTCCGGGCGGCGTGGTGCGAACCGGCCGGCGCGATAAACGCGGTCTTCGCCAAGGCCACGCTTGGCGATACCCACGAATTGTGCCAGACAGAGCCGTGCCGTGCGAAGGTCCGGCAGTTCGAGTGAGCGCCGTTCACGGAAACTCGGGAGAAGATATCCTAATGATCGTAAAGGGAAGCTTCAGATGGAAGCTTGCGCTTGGGCTTCTCGCCGCGGTTGCGTTCGACACGCTCCTGCAGCTCACCTGGAAGACCACAGTCTTGCAAACGCCCGCCAATTCGTCCCCATGGGCCACGCTCGGCTCCGTGTTTGCCAATCCACTCTTCCTCGGCGTAATCGCCCTTATGACACTCCAATTTTTCAATTGGCTTGCGGTGCTCGGCCAAGCCGATTTGAGCTATGCGAAGCCGGTTGTCGCGCTGAGCTATGCGTCGGTCCCCGTTTGCTCGGTGCTTATGCTGAATGAGGCCGTCGACCTTGTCGAGGTTGCGGGCGTGGTGCTTGTCATTGTTGGGGTGTGGTTCATTAGTCAAACGAAACCCGCCACCCCGGAAACGCCGGAGCTTTCATGACAGGAACGGTTTTCGGCATCTTGCTCGTTATCGCGTGTGCCCTTCTCGAAGGGTTCGGGCAGGTCTTTTTGAAAAAATCCATGTCAACGCGGGCGCGTTGGTTCTTGTGGATCTCCGCTGGCGTTGCCGTGCTTGCGACTGAAGCGCTTGTCTACACCGAGGCGCTCAAATTTCTCGACGTCAGCGCCGCTTTTCCGGTCTTAAGTTTGAATCTGATCGTCATTGTGTTGCTTTCGCAATGGATTTTGAGTGAGGAAGTGACGAGAACGCGGTGGATTGGCGTGGCCCTTATTTTTGCCGGCGCTGCCTTGGTGATGGCTCGTACCGCTTAGTTCACGGTCGCGTTCCCAGATCGATCCGGGAACGCCGCGGCGGGCTGCGCCCTCCTCGGCACTGACGGGCGCGGCCTAATCGTCGCGGTAGATGCGCTCGTGGCGCTCCTGGGCTTCGAGGCTCAGCGTGGCGATAGGGCGCGCATCCAGGCGCTTGATGCCGATGGGCTCGCCGGTTTCCTCGCAATAGCCATAGCTGCCGTCCTCAAGCGGATCGCTGTTCCAATCGGCAAAGCGTTGGCACAACCCTATTCGAGGGGGCTTCTGACCCGCCGTCTTGCGGATTTGAGCAGTCTGGGCTATATATCCTGATATAACCCGGAGGGCTGCGATGAGCAATGCCGCACAAAAGAAGGCGATTAAGAACTATCGTGCACGCCTGGTTCAGCGCGGCTTGGTCCGTTTCGAGGTCATGGCGCTTCGTTCCGACCGCGACCTGATCCGTGCCTTGGCGCGGCGCCTGGCCGAGGAGGGCGAGGAAGCCATGCAGGCGAGAACCGCTGTGAAGAAAGCCGTCGCTGCCGGGCCGGCGAAGCCTGGCGGTATCCTCCAGGCGTTGCGCCGTTCGCCGCTCGTCGAGGCCAACCTCGACCTTAGCCGGCCGCGGGAGGAAGGCCGTGCGCTCGATCTATGACGCGCTACCTTCTCGACACCAACATCATCAGCAATCTTGTTAAACCTCAGCCATCCGAAGCGTTGCTCGTGTGGATGGGCGCGCAGCAGGACGAGGACTTGTTCATCGCATCGCTCACGGTCGCGGAGATCCGCCGGGGAATTCTGGAGAAGCCGAAAGGCAAGAAGTTGCGCTCAAGCAGCCCGAAGGGCGGTAGCGCCAACAAGCGTGACGTGCTGGAGGCTTGGTTTTCCGGTCCCGAGGGACCTCAGGCGCTGTTCGCAGGCCGTATTCTCGGATTTGACGATAACGCCGCACTCATATGGGCGCGGCTGATGGCGGAAGGGAAGGCCGCCGGCCATCCTCGAAGTGCGCTGGATATGATCGTCGCCGCCATCGCGGGCGCCAACAACTGTGTCATCGTTACGGACAATGAGAAGGACTTCGCTGGGTTGCGGATGGTCAACCCGATACGAGATGGTGCGCCAAAGGTTGAACTCTGACGCTTGGCGCGTCCTCAGGGTGCTGTGCCGGCGGCCTAATCGTCGCGGTAGATGCGCTCGCGGCGCTCGTGGCGCTCCTGGGCCTCAAGGCTCAGCGTGGCGATAGGGCGCGCATCCAGGCGTTTGATGCCGATGGGCTCGCCGGTTTCCTCGCAATAGCCGTAGCTGCCGTCCTCAAGCCGAACCAAGGCCGAGTCGATTTTCGAAATCAGCTTGCGCTGCCGGTCGCGTGCGCGAAGCTCGATGCCGCGGTCGGATTCATAGCTTGCGCGGTCGGTTATATCGGGATGCTGTTCTGAATCCTGCAAGTAATCGAGAGTCTCTCTACTCTCACGAAGGATTTCGTCCCGCCACGCAAGAAGCTTTTTTCTAAAGTAAGCGCGTTGGCGCTCATTCATAAATGGTTCGTCTTCTGACGGCCTGTAATCTGGAGGCAGGTCGCCGCCGCTCATGTCGTCTCCTGCTCGCATAACACCCCAGCGATTGCAGTATAACCGGGAAAGATGCGGAAAGCTTACAATCGCGATAATTGCAAGCGTTATGACCTTCAAAGCGCATTAAGTCAAGAAGTGTGAAGCCGGGCGCGGGCGCCGCGCCTGAGCCTAAGCCCCAAAAGGTGCGTAATTCGTTTGACCTCGGGCGCTTACCTGCTTAAGCCCTAACACCAATTTCAGAGCGTACCGCGTGCTTGCATAGCGCCCCGCAACGCCCGCGCCCTGACAGTCAGCAAGCAACACTCGAAAAGGGGAAATCACCATGCGCGTGTATTATGACCGCGATGCCGACATCAATCTCATCAAGGGCAAGAAGGTCGCCATCGTCGGTTACGGCAGCCAAGGCCATGCTCATGCATTGAATTTGCGGGATTCCGGCGTGGCGGAAGTGGCCGTGGCGCTGCGCAAGGGCTCGGGCTCGGCCAAGAAGGCGGAGGCCCAGAACCTTAAGGTGCTTGAGGTCGCGGAGGCTGCGAAGTGGGCCGACGTCATCATGATGCTCACCCCGGACGAGCTGCAGGCCGACATTTACCGCGAACATCTGCATGGCAACATGAAGGAAGGCGCCGCCCTCCTGTTCGCGCATGGGCTCAACGTTCACTTCAATTTGATCGAGCCGCGCGCCGATCTGGATGTCGGCATGGTGGCGCCGAAGGGTCCGGGGCATACGGTCCGGGGCGAATATCTGCGCGGCGCGGGCGTGCCCTGCCTGATCGCGATTGCGAAGAACGCGAGCGGCAACGCGCATGAGCTTTGCCTATCCTATGCGAGCGCCATCGGCGGCGGACGCGCGGGCATCATCGAGACCAGCTTCCGCGAGGAATGCGAGACCGACCTGTTCGGCGAGCAGACCGTGCTGTGCGGCGGCCTGGTGGAGCTGATGCGGGCCGGCTACGAGACGCTGGTCGAGGCGGGCTACGCGCCGGAAATGGCCTATTTCGAGTGCGTCCACGAAGTGAAGCTGATCGTCGACCTCATTTACGAGGGCGGCATCGCGAATATGAACTATTCGGTTTCGAACACGGCCGAGTATGGCGAGTATGTCAGCGGCCCGAGGGTTGTCGACGCGGGCGTCAAGGAGAAGATGAGGGCCGTTCTGGCGGACATTCAGGAAGGCAGGTTCACCCGCGATTGGATGCTTGAGAACCGCGTCAACCAGACGAGCTTCAAGGCGATGCGCGCCAAATGCGACACCCACCCCATCGAGGATACCGGCCGCAGGCTCCGCGCCATGATGCCGTGGATCGCCGACCGCGCGCTGGTCGATAAGTCGAAGAATTAGACTCTTAGTGGAAGTGCTGAAGACCCCCTCACCCCAGCCCTCTCCCCAAGGGGAGAGGGAGTCAGGGCGCGGACCTCTCATCAAGGTGAGAGCCTAATTCTGGCGTCCTCTCTCCCCTCAGGGAGAGAGACAGAGTGAGGGGGGACTTCGCCAAGTCACTAATGCCGCATGAAGGCTGCGGCGCGCTCCCGCATGTCCATCGCGGCCAGCATGAAGCCGCTGGAATCGTCGAGGGCTTCCTGCCACAGGGAGATGTAGGTCGGCGCCGATGGCAGCACGCGGCCCACGACCTCGCCGTGATCGAAATGCAGCTCGGCCTCGTACTTGCGGCAGATGCGCTGCATCTTATGGTTCTCGGCCAAGCAGTTCATATACAGCCGCGAGACGCCGCGATTTCGCGCCGCCCTGATGATGCGGCCCAGAAGCTCGGTGCCGATGCCCTGGTTCTGGTGCGCGTGCTCAACCGAGAACGCACCCTCGGCATCCGCGGGCCGGCCATCGCCGATCAGGCACAGCTCCGCGGCCGCGCGCATCTCTCCATCGGCGAAATAGCCATAGACTACGCCTTTCGTGGCGCCGATGCGCGAGGCGTAATCGCCGATAAAATCGTCGTTCACCGCCATGCCGAACCGCATCCGGCGGCTGTCGCGGTCGAGTCTCAATAGGTGGTCGCGGAACTTATCGCCCTCTGACAACCACACCCGTCTAATCGTTCCTCCCCAGATGCGAGATTCAACCATTGGAAGCTCCTTCTGGGACGCCGTCTGTTATTTGACTTCGACTTTCGTTGTAGAGGGCGGTACATGGCATGCAAATGTGACATGACGCGCAGGGCAAAAAGACGCACCCCCTCATAGCAGCCATGAGGGCTGGTTATGGCCTGCTGCCTCAGCGCGTGCCCGTGGAGCCGAACCCGCCGGTATTACGCTCTGTAATGCTTAGGTTTTCAGCCTGCTCCAGGGTTACCGCCGCCACCGGAGCGATCACGAGCTGTGCAATCCGGTCGCCCCTGCTAATGCTGAAAGTCTCCTTTCCGTGGTTTATGAGTATCACCTGGATCTCGCCGCGATAGTCCGCGTCGATGGTGCCGGGCGTGTTCAGGACGGTGACACCGTGGCGGAGCGCGAGGCCGGAGCGCGGCCGGACTTGCGCCTCAAACCCTGCGGGCAGCTCAAACGCCAAGCCGGTTGGCACCAGCGCGCGCTCGCCGGGCGCCAGGTGCAGCGCCGCGCCTTCCTCCATGGCCGCCGCGAGATCGAGCCCAGATGCGAAACCGCTCCGGTAGGATGGCGGCGGCAGGCCCTCGCCATGCGGCAGCACGCTGTAACGAACGGCGGTCATGATTGCTTCCCCCCGGCTTTCTGGAGCCAACCTGCTGCAGCCCGCACAAGGCGTTGGGCCACCTCTTCCTTGCTCATCTCGGGCCAGCTCTCCACCGTTGAGCCGCCGATCAAATGAACTATATTCTTGTCGCCGCCGAATACGCCGCCTTCGGGCGAAACGTCGTTGGCCACGATCCAATCGCAGCCCTTCCTCTTCAATTTCTTCTGAGCCTCCGCGACGGCGTTGCCGGTTTCGGCCGCGAAGCCGATCACCACGCCGGGCCGCTTCTCCGTTAGCGTCGCGACGGTTTTGAGGATATCGGGGTTCTCAACCAGCCGTATCTCGGGCGCGGACGCCCCTTTCTTGATCTTGCCGGGCTGCACCGAGGCCGGGCGCCAGTCCGCGACGGCCGCGCTGAATATGGCAATGTCAGCGGGAAGTGCGGCCTCAACGGCATCCAGCATTTGCTGCGCCGTCTCGACGTGAACCGCGGACACGCCCGCCGGGTCTGGCAGCGCGCCTGGCCCCGCCACCAGCGTCACCCGCGCGCCGAGGCGTGCCGCGGCGGTCGCGATGGCATAGCCTTGCTTGCCGCTGGAGCGGTTGCCGATGAAGCGCACTGGATCGATGGGCTCGAAGGTTGGCCCCGCCGTAACCAGCACATGGCGGCCTGTGAGCGGCTTTGCGTTATTGCCCGCCAGGAGCCGCGTGGCGGCGGCGAGGATCTCGTCCACCTCGGCCATGCGGCCCACGCCGTGTTCGTTGCAAGCCATCGCGCCATCGTTCGGGCCTACGAAATGGATGCCGTCCGCCTTGAGCTGCGCCAGGTTGCGCCGGGTCGCGGGGTTTTCCCACATGCGCCAATTCATGGCGGGCGCGGCAAGCACGGGCTTGTCCGCCGCAAGCAGCACGGTGCTCGCGAGGTCGCCCGCCAGCCCATGCGCCATTTTCGCAAGCAGGTCCGCCGTCGCGGGCGCCACCACGATCAGATCCGCCTCGCGCGACAGCGTGATGTGGCCGATCTCCGTTTCGTTCTTGAGGTCGAACAACCCCGTGAAGGCCGGCTCCCCGGAAAGCACGGCGGCGGAAAGCGGCGTCACGAACTCTTGCGCGGCGGCCGTCAGGATGCAGCGGACCTTGGCGCCGCGCTCCTTCGCCCGCCGGATGAAATCCAGGCATTTGTAGGCCGCGATGCCGCCGCCAATAATCAGAAGGATCGACTTTCCCTGCATGATTGCTCCCTGCTTGGCGCCGCGATCATATCGCGAGGACAAGCATGCGTCATCCCGCACGCGGGTCCCAGCCCCCGCTTATCCGCGATCTTCGTTGGCGCGCGGAACACATTCGGCTCCTGTTAACCGATTTCGCCGGGTTTTGGGCGGTTCCTGAACCGCCCTTCAACGTTGAACTAATTTAGCAGATGCACCTTGAGGATGCGTTAAGTTTGGCCGGGTTTATATAGCGCATTGATATCGCATGGGAAATAATCCTGCGGTCAACGCCGCGCGAGGGATGCTTACGGTTAATGTCAAATCCGCGCGTATATTTAAGCGGATTCTGGAATCGTGGAAACTGGCCAAAAACGCGAAAAGATTCGCAAAAACGCGGCGGCGAAAATATGCGCGGTCCGCCGTTTACCACGCCGGCATTAAACATGCCGCACCGCCTACCGTCCTTTACCTTGCCTTAAGGCGCCTTGTGCGCCGCGACGCGAGGAAAGAGAGCGGAGGCTCGCGGACTGTCTTTGCCATTCGCTGTGGCGGTTAAGGCCGGCGCACCTGAATCCGGTACGCGGTGACGATAATCGCGCACTTTCATAAATAGTTCGGGAAATTATTTACACTCACTTATCCACCTAGCAGAATATGCGGCAGGTTGCACTTCAGTTTTTGCCTTTTCGGAACAAATCTTGCCAAAGACCTACGACTCCGAAGCGTTTTAGAGCAATGGAGTTAGCGCAATGCCAAGGTTAGTGCCCGACCGGGTTATTTTCGATCTTATCGACCGGACCTACGCTGCCGGTTGCGATCCTAAGCAGTGGTCCAACTTAGCCGCAGGGGTTCAGGCGGCGCTTCCGCATACCTCTTTCAGCCTTCGGCTCTCGCTGAGCAAGACGGAGCTTGCCGTTTATAGCAGCACAGCGGGCATCCCTGGTGAGTATTTGAGCAGTTATTTTGCGTATTACCAGTATATCAACCCATACATTTCAATGTTTCAGCGATTTCCGGTCGGCGAGGTACAAACATTGAGCAAGTTGATGAATACGGCTGAAATCAGAAAGCAGGCATTCTATCACGAATGGCTAAAGCCGGTCGGGGATCTTACGTATGGTGCCGGGGTTACGCTTTTGCGTGACTGTGAGCGCCTACTCTGCCTTTCGATCGACATTCCTGATCGGCTGGGTCATCTCGAACCGGTCGCCGCGGATTTTCTGCGCAAGATCTCTCCTCATGTCACGCGAGCGTTTCATCTTAACGAGCGCCTGCAAGCCGAGGCTGTTTCGCGGCAGGCACTCGAAGGATTGATGGAGAGGCTGGAAGGCGCCGCTTTTGTCATTTCGAAAGAGGGCCGCGTGCTTGCTCTCAACCTCGAAGCGGAAGACCTCGCTCGCAAGAATACCGTTTTCGGTATCCGGGCCGGCCAGAGATTGACTTTCAATATATCCAAAAACGATGAAACATACCGGGCTGCACTTGCTGCTGCTCTCGATCCGTGGAAGGGCACCTCCACCGCCTCCATTGCTATCGATTGCGGCCGCCTTGGCCGGAGAGCCGCGACTGTGCTGCCGCTTCGGCCAAGCGGAAACGCAAACGGCGCTGACGGTAGCAGCCTCGCGCTGCTCCTTATTTATGCGCCCGAACGCGCCGCCACTCCGGCGCGGCTCTTGCAATCCCTCTACAGCCTCACGAAGGCCGAGGCAGAAGTCGCCTTACGGACCGCCTCGGGCAGCGGCCCTTCCGAGATTGCAGAACTCTCTCATGCTATCGAGGGTCACGATACGCAATCAGCTTGCCGCGGCCATGGGCAAGTTAGGGGTGCATAGCCAGGCGCAGGTTGCCGCCCTTGTCGCCGCGCATAACCCGCACCTCAGAGTCGATTAGCGTTGCGGCATGATGCATTTGCATCATGAGCGAATGGGATGCGGCTGCTAGGCTCCACGGTTCTCCGGCCAGATCGGGATAGCGATTTGGGCGGAGAAGCTAATAGTGAACCGCGAGGCTTTGGTCCCTGTGGTTTCATAAAAGGAGGACACAGATGCTTTCCACCATCACTGAATCCACCGAGTCGCGGCCCCTGACCGCCGACGAGATCGACTTCGTCGCCGGAGGTACAACAACAATTAGAGTGAGGGGGAAGCTGGATGGCACCCCGTTCGCGTCCACCAACCCCAACGGCAACCAAAGCGCATCCAACGCCAGTGTTTCCTGGTCCGTTACCACAGGCCCGGGATCCATTAGTGAGACAAGCACCGTCACGGCAACAAACGGCGGCTCGGCATCCCTCATTTTAACGACTACTTCCACGTAAACAATCGAGGGTGCATGACCGTGCCGTGGGCTGGCCGGCAACCGTTCGAAGCTTTGACCGGCCGCGACTTCTTCCCTGGGAGGCAGACAGGCTTCCCAGGCACGCGGCTAGAACAACGGAAGCCGCAATCGCTACGATATTCTTTCTTCCACTTACCGAATTTGCCGTCCGCATACTGTAATAAAATAAACCAAGACAGAAGAATGGAAGCAGAGGCCCGAAGTTCCGGGGAACTACTTTCCTTGCCGCGCATCTTAGCGGTTGGATTCCGGTGCGGGGCCGGAAAAGAGGAGACCACCAATGAGCAAATCCATGCGGCGGGTGACGCCAGGGCGATCTGCTTTGAGCGCGGGAAGTTAGGTGTGGCGCAAGTCATGGTTTCGCGGCAAGCGCGCGCGCGCCGCGGACAGTCGTACCAGTCAGATAACCACCCAGGCGCCAATGCAGAATAGTTTGTTCCGGCCCGAGGCCGTTGCTTATAGTACAAGGCGTTTGCAGGGCGAGGTGGTGCTTGCGGCGCCGCTGCCGGCCAAGCTCATCGGCTTAGCCCTTGCCGCAATCGTGCTTGCCGCCGCGCTGTTCGCCGGTTTCGCCACCTATGCCCGCACGGCGAGCCTCAGCGGCTGGCTCATCCCGGACCGGGGCCTGATCCGCGCCGCGGCGCCGGTCAGCGGCTTGATCCAGAAGGTGCTCGTCACGGAGGGCGATGTCGTCCCGCAGGGGCAGCACCTGGCGCAGATCGCGCTTGCGGCCGAAACCGAAGGCGGCAATGCCGGCGAGGCCCACGCGAAGGGCTTGGCTGAGGAGACGGTGGCGCTAAAGGCGCACGGGGCCGCAAACATCGCGCGGCTTGAGGCCGAGGCCGGACAGCTCCGCACCCGCATTACCAATTTCGAGGGCGAGCTTAAGCAGGCCGAAGAGCAGGTCACGTTCCAAGAGCGGCGGCTGAAGCTGGCGCAGAAGCAGGCCGCCGCCGCCGAGCAGCTCGCGGAAAGGGGTACGCTCTCCGCACGCGATCTGGAGCAGCGGCAGTCGGCGGTGCTGGCAATCGAGCTTGAGCTTTCCGGCCTGCGCCGGCAAGCGGCTGCCATTCAGCGCGAGATCGGCGACGGTAAGGCCCGGCTTGCATCGATCCCGATTGAGGTCGAGGCGGCGAAGGCGGACTCGGCTTCGGCTGAAGCGAATATCAGAGAGCGCACCACCGATGCGGAAAGCCGCCACGCGGTGTTCGTGATCGCGCCCATGGGAGGCAAGATCGCTGCCTTGCCGCTCGCAACAGGCCAGCCCGTGACGGCCGGCGCCACGCTCGCCGTCCTGACGCCCACGGACGGCAAGCTCGAAGCGGAACTGCTCGCACCCTCCCGCGCCATCGGCTTCATTAAGGAGGGGCAGGAAGTCCGCTTACAGCTCCAGGCTTTCCCCTATCAGCGCTTCGGCACCCTGGCCGGCAAGGTCAAGTCGGTGTCGGGCACGGTCCTCGGACCCGCTGACGTTTCCATCCCTGGCCTGCAGGTCCACGAGCCGGTGTTTCGTGTGCGCGTGAGCCTCGCCGCCGAAGAAATCGTGGCCTATGGCCAGCATCAATCGCTCCAGCCCGGCATGCTGCTCACGGCCGAGGTCGTACTCGACCGCCAAAGCCTGCTGCGCTGGCTTTTCGATCCCCTCTACGCCGTGAGCCGCAAGACATGAGCATTTCAGCGCTGAACATTTCCGGGCGTGCGCGCCTGCCGGTCATCATCGCAGCCGAAGCCGCGGAATGCGGGCTCGCCTGCATGGTCATGATCGCCCGTTATCACGGCCACGACGTGGACCTGAACGGCATGCGGCAGCGGTTTTCGCTGTCGCTGTCGGGCGCGACACTGCGCAGCATCATGGGCTTCTCGGAGGCGCTCGATCTGGCGCCGAGGCCGCTGCGGGTTGAGCTTTGCGCGCTGACCAAGGTGCAATGCCCGGCCATCCTGCACTGGAACCTCGATCACTTCGTCGTCCTGGCCAAGGCCAGCCGGCGCAGCATCACCATTCACGATCCCGCCCTTGGCAAGCGCCGGCTCAGCATGGCCGAGGCGTCGAAGCACTTCACCGGCGTCGTGGTTGAATTCGCGCCCACCACCAACTTCACGTCCATTGTCTCGCATGGCAGCCTGCCGCTTTGGTCGCTCTGGTCGCGGATGAAGGGAAACCACACCGCGCTTGTGCAAGTGCTGGTCCTCTCGCTTGCGCTCCAGGTCGTGACCTTCGCCGCGCCGTTCCAACTACAGCTCGTGGTCGACCAAGCCTTGTTCCGTTCCGATACCGATCTGTTGACAGTGCTGGCACTTGCGTTCGGCGGGCTGGCGCTGATCCAGGCGGGCCTCGACTCGCTTCGCGGCTGGGCGCTGCGCATTTACGGCCAGCTCTTTACGTTTCAGGTGATGGGCAACCTCGTGCGCCACCTGCTTCGCCTGCCCGCCGGCTTCTTCGAAAAGCGCCATCTGGGCGACATTCTCTCGCGCTTGGGCTCGGTCGGGCCGATCCAGGATGCAATTACGCGGGGCCTCGTCGCGGCGCTGATCGACGGCGTCATGGCGTGCATCGCGGCCATTGTGCTGTTCTTCTACTCCACCATACTGGCCGCCATCGTTCTGGGCTGCGTGGCGCTGGAGCTGCTGATCGCCATCGCCTATTACGGCGCCACGCGCGCGCGGATGGAGCAGGAGATCGTTGCCAAGGCGAAGGAAAGCTCGGTGCTGATGGAGTCGGTGCGCGCGGCCGTCACCATCAAGCTCTTGGGGCGCGAGGTTGAGCGCGAGGCGGCCTGGCGCGACGCCTATGCGTCCGTTATCAACGCTGGCTTCCGCACCGGCAAACTGCAGATCGGGCAGGGCTTTCTGCAATCCGCGGTATCGGGGGTGCAGACGGTGCTCGTCACCTTTTTGGCCGCGCGGATGATTATCGCAGGCGATGGGTTTTCCGTTGGCATGCTGTTCGCGTTCCTGGCCTACCGGGCGACATTCACCGACCGCGCCGTGGCGCTCATCAATCAGGGGCTTCAGTTCCGCCTGCTGAGCCTGCATCTCGACCGCGTGTCCGACATCGTGGCCAATGCGCCGGAGGCGGTGGGGCCAATCCTGCCGGTCGAGGTGAAGGGAGCGATCAGCGCCGAGGGCGTCTCCTTCCGCTACGGCGCCAGCGATCCGCTGATCCTGGAAGATGTGAACCTCGCCATATCGCCCGGCGAGTTCGTCGCCATAACCGGCATGTCCGGCGGCGGGAAAAGCACGCTTGTTAAGATCCTGATGGGCCTTTATCCGCCGCCGGCCGGGAAGATTTGGCTCGATAGCCACCCCGCCGATCCGGAGCGCTGGCGGGCCTGGCGCAAGCACATCGGCTTCGTCGCGCAGGACGACAGGCTGATGTCCGGCACGCTGGCCGAAAACATCGCAGCCTTCGATCCCGAGATCGACATGGGGCGCGTGGAAGCCGCGGCGGAGGCGGCCCAGGTGGCGGAGGATATCGCGCGGTTTCCCATGCGGTATCTGTCGCTTGTGGGCGACATGGGCTCGACGCTTTCCGGCGGCCAGCGCCAGCGCGTGCTGCTCGCCCGCGCCTTCTACCGCCAGCCCAAGATCCTGTTCCTCGACGAGGGCACCGCCAATCTCGACGAGGAGACCGAGGAGAAGCTCGCGGACCTGATCGAAGGCTTGAGCATCACGCGCATCGTCGTGGCGCACCGTCCCGCGCTTATCCGGCGTGCGCAGAAGGTGTTTGTCTTGGCGGATCGCCGCTTGCACCCCGTGGGGGCGTGCGCCGGAAAACTCAGCGGCAAGGCTCCCCAGTTGCTGACAGTCGAGGCTTAGGCAACACCGGCCGTCAATAATACCGAATCCGGTTGAATGCTTCAGCAGAAGACCCCCTCACTCTGTCTCTCTCCCCGCCAGCTCGCCTTGGCGAGCTGGCATCTCAGCCTGGCCGCATCCGCAAGCGGATGCGGCTGGGAGAGAGGACCCCAGAATTCTCGCTGCGGGCAGTTCAGGCGTCCCTTCTCCCCTCGGGAAGAAGGACAGGATGAGGGGGGACTTCGTGAAGCATTCAACCGGATTCGGTATAATTCCGATCCTTCCGGTAGGCACTCCGTCATCGCGAGGATAAAGCCGGGCCGGTTCAGGAGCCGAGCTTTCCGAGCGTATTTTTCGCGATACGGCGCGCGATGGCCGTTGCCTTGCTTAAGCGTGCCGTGGAGAATTCCTGGGCCAAACTCTGGATCTGCCTGAATAAAAACGTATTGCTGGGGGCGGCAGCGTCCTCGCCGGCGGCGGCCACGAAACAAATCTCCCGGAAATAAGGTTTTGCAGATGCTTCAAGCCGGGCATGCAGCCTCTTCAGGTCGCTTTCTCCTTTAATCATGTCGCAGAACGTCACGGCAAGAAGGCCGCGGGACCGGATTGCCTGCGGCAATTGCAGCCAATGAGACCGCTCCGATTCACGCCAGGCCTGCGTCGCGGCCGTTGTCCAGATCGCCGCATCGATGCCGTAGCTCACCGGGTTATGGTGGCCCGCGGAAAACAGCACATTGGCGCTGCCGGGAAGGTCCAAGAACTCAACCGAACGGAGTATGCTGCTCGGAAGCCCTACCTCTAGGCGTTTTACAGTACCTCGCGGAACGTTTTCATTCGCCGAGACAGTGATTCTCTCGCCGCTTTCGTAAAGTACGGTGACGGAAGGCGCGGGCGCATATTTGAGCAGTGCCGGCAGTCTCGTATTCGCCACCGGCAGGGCGGGCAGCGCCGCCGCGCCCGCAAGGAGATTGGCCAATGAGGACTTGCCGGAATTCGATTCCCCAAGGATGCCGATGCGCAGGGGCCGGTTTGCCGCCCTTGCTATGCGTCCGAATGCGCGGACGGCCCCTTGCAAGGCGGGATAGGATTCCGCGGCCTTGCGCAAGACTCCCTCGGCGGCGATGAGGTCTTGGACCGTAAACAGCTGTTCCACCTCTGAGTCCATTTGGCGAACTTTCGTTTAGCTCATCGCCCTAAAAAAGGCGTGACTGCCTATAATTGTTATCCAGATCCGCCGCCCGCATCAACGTGTTCGCTTGGCACCAGTATGCGGAAAAATCGGACCCCGTCCTCGGGGAAACTGGATCTGGGTTGGCAATTGGCTATTGTGGGCGTTCTCAGGGCAGAGGGGGCGGTTTCGATGTATGAGGCGGCAGGGGCGCTTTTAGTACCCATTGATTTATCGAGAGTTGGTATATGAGGTTCCCGTTTTTAAGGCGAAAGGCCGCCCAGCGGCCCGAATTTGCCGAAACCGCGTATACGGTTCCGCCACCCGAGACAGTCAGCAGGATTTTGAGGGACGTTTTGTCCGAAACGCCGGGTTCCGAGTCCGCGGCCAAGCCGGGTGGAAATGGCTCGGATGCGATTCCGATGTCGCGCAGGCTGAGCGTCGGAGCGAGGCTGGACGACACAAGGAAGCGCGTCCTGGAAGCTGCCAAGACGCTGGTCGCGCTTGCGGACCGGGAAACGGCGCAGTCGATTTCCTTGGTGGCCGAGCAGCTTCGGCAACAGGCTTGCCGCGTTGCATTCGTAGGGCAGGTGAAGGCCGGCAAAAGCTCCCTGATTAACGTTCTTGTCGAGCAGCCGGATCTTTTGCCGGCGGATATTAATCCGTGCACGGCGGTTGTTACCAGGCTGAACTTTGGCGTGCCGGACAAGCCGGAAGTCTGGCGCCTTGTTCACTTTTTTCAACCGCGAGGAGTGGCGCCGCCTCTCGCTGGGAGGTCGCACCCGCGAGCTTACAGACCGGCTGTTCCCGGACTTCAACTGGGAGGTTCTCCGCGCCCAAGTGAGGGCGATGGAGGAAAGGGCCAGCGAAAAACTGGGGCCCACCTTCGAGGACCTCCTGGGAAAGGAGCATCTTTACCAGGAGGTTCAGCCGGACTTGCTCGTCCAGTATGTCGGCGCGGAACATCCCCATGCGGAAACCCCGCCCGAGCGCCTCGAAGGCAGGTTCTCGGATATCACCAAGTCCGCCGACATTTTCCTGGACCTGGGCGCGTTCAGCTTCCCGACAGTCCTGATCGACACGCCAGGCGTTAACGACCCGTTCCTGGTCCGCGACGAAATCACCAGGCAGAATTTGGAGACGGCCGACATTTGCGTGGTCGTCGTCACGGCCCGGCAGCCCCTGTCCGCGACCGATCTCAACCTGTTGCGAATGCTGAGAGGGCTCAAGAAGGACAGGATCATCATCTTTATTAACAAGGTCGATGAGCTGAAGGGCGGCGACGAGGTCCTGCAGGAAATCGGGCGGCAGGTATCGTCCACCCTCAAACAAGAATTTCCAGCCGCCCATATTCCGCTCGTCTTCGGCAGCGCCGCTTATGCACAGCAAGGCATTATCCGGGGCGTTGCCGATCCCGGATTGCCCGGCGGTCCGGGCGGGCAAGACGAGGGGCTAGCGCGGCATTCTCTGGCCCAGCCAGAACGACATGGCCGAGAAGGCGAAAGCGGAAGCCTTTTTCTTGAGATCCGGCCTGTTGTCGCTGGCGGTTTCAATATCTGAACTGATGAGCACCGGTCCGATCGCCGATACGATTGGCGTGTCCACCCGCCTGATCGAGGAGGTCGGCCGTAACCTCATTGCCTGGCTGGAGATAGAAACCGGCCTGCGGCGCCGGATTCCTCAGGAAGCCGGGCGGGTCAAGGCGGACCTCGATGCAATTGCCGGCCTGAGAAGGGAGCTTGCCGCCAAGCTGGATACCTTTCTAGGCAGGCTCGACACATTCTATACCGAAGAGGTCAGCCTCATTAGGCAGATGCTCTCTTCGAAGGTGCAGGCTTTCATCCCCGATGCGCTGGCCGCGCTTCAGGACAGCGATATTGCGAGAGAAGCAAGTCAAATCGACGTAAAGCTGCGGATGCGGCTTGAAACCGCCTTTCTGGAAGCCATCGACGATACCTGCGAATTGCTCGCGAGCGAGCAGCAGACGCTTAAGACGGAGCTTTCCCGTCTGTTGGACGCCGGCGGTCTTACCGGGAAGCCTGCGATTATCCTGGGGCAGCCGCTTGCGCTCACGCCATCTCTTGCTGCGTTGAGCGAGCCGGCGGCACTGGGATTTTCGGCGTATCTGACGCAAGCTCGCACGGAATCCGGCAGGCGCCGGGGACGGGGGCGTCAAACTTCATGGATCTCATTATCGCCGACTTCGTTCCAATTATAGAAAAGCTCGCCAGGCGAAGCGTTGCGAGTTTTCCAGGACGGGGCTTCCACCTTTGCCAGGCAGGCGAAGGCTCTGACTTTCGGCCCTATCGATCTCGCGATCGATCGGGTTTCTCAGGCGCTCAAGGAGGCGGAAACCGAGCCGCCCGAAAATGCCGAAACGAGCGTGCAGGCTCTTCGCGAGACGATCTCCAGCCTCAAGCCCATTCTCGATGGGCGGCGGGTAAACGGGTCTAAGGTTTAGGCATCGCTCAAAAATAAGTGAGCCGGACGGCGCAGTTATTTTTAAGCGATGCCTTAGTCCCAGCCCGCTCGATTGCTTCACATGGCTTCGGCAAAAAGTCCCCCCTCACCCTGTCCCGCGAGGGTGAGAGGGGGTAGGGCGTGCCCGTTGAGAAGGCGTTCCCTCTCCCCATCGCGTTTCCTTGGAAACGCGATCACGTCGAGATGCAGGCACGCCAAGGCGTGCCTGCGCGGGAGAGGGACAGGGTGAGGGGGGACTTTTCGTAGCGCTCAAGCCATTTTAGGCCATGGCAGCTCTCATGACCGTTTCCAGGCACATCCCCATCCTTCTCTTGCCCGGCATGGACGGGACCGGCGAACTGCTGGAAGCTCTGGCTCGCCGCCTCACATTGTCCCGTCCCGTTCACGTTATTTCCTACCCGCCCGGCAAGCCGCTCGGCTATGACGAACTGACCGCGTTCGCCGCCGCGCGCGCACCCAAAGAGCGCTTTGCGATCCTGGGCGAATCCTTTTCCGGACCGATTGCCATCGAGATCGCAGCATCCGAGCCGCGAGCCGCCGGGCTGATATTGGCGTCGAGCTTTGCGTGGTATCCGGCACCTTCGCTGCTTGCTCCGTTTGCGCGAATGCTCGATTTGCGGCGCGTACCGGCAAGAATCGCCGAGGCGGTTCTTCTCGGGGGCATGGGCACGCCTGAACTCAAGGCGCGCTTTCACGCGCTACGCAAGAGGCTGCCGCGCGAAATCCTCCAGGCGCGGGCTGCCGAAGCGCTTCGCGTCGATAAGCGGAGCCGGCTTGCCGCGATCGCTTGCCCGGTCATGTGCCTGCAGGGGCGCTTCGACCGCGTAACCGGCAAACGGTGCTTGCGGCAGATCCTCTTGGCGCAGCCCCGATGCCAGGTGCGGCGGTTCGATGCCTCGCACATGCTGCTCGAAACGCACCCCGATGAGGCTGCCAAAGCCATCGGCGAGTTCTGCGACGGCTTGTAGTCCGGTCACATGAATTCCGGGTGCCACCGGCCTTGCAGGGACCGTGCAAGAATCTCGATCCTGCGCCACATTGCTTTTTCTGGGTCCCCTTCGAGCGTCAGGGTCGCGCGCGAGGTAAAATTATAGATCATTGCATTGCCCAGCCTGTACGGCCCCGGCTCGCCGTGAGGATCGAGAAAGCTTTTGCCAACCGCACCCCGCAGGTCTTCAGGAAGCACGCGATCCACAAGTTGCCATGCTGCGGCATGTTCGAATGCGCCGGCCTCGCCTTTCGGATAGAGCACAACGGCATAGGGGCCGGCCTCTCCGGCGCTCCAGAGTGCGAAAGCCTCCGAGCGCGGATGCCAATCTGGGAACGCTTTCACCAGCCCAGATCCCGCCGCCGCGGGGTGCAGCGTCCGGTAGTGAAGAGCGAGATGCCTCCAGGCGCTCTGCGCAAATGCAGCATCGGGATCGTCTCCAAGCCGCAGGAGGATTTCCTTCATTCCCTTCACAACGCCGGGCACCTCGGTTGCGGCTTCCAACGCGAGCGCTTTGTGTCCGAGCTCGATCATGCGCTCGATTGCGCCGATATCGCCGCCGCAAAGCTCGTGCAGATGAAAATCGACCCCGTTGAACGGCAAATCGGCCGGCTCGTCACCTTGGCGCTTTTCGAGGATCTCCATCATCCATGGGACCGGGTCCGGCTCACACTCGGCCTGATACTGCGGGCCCGGCCAAAATGGACCGGCGATGCCGGGCCGGAGGATTTCCTTGGCGCGGATAAGCTCAAAGAGATCGCCGGTTGAAGGATCGGTTTCTGCGCTGCAGTGCTTGCCGAGCATCCTCGCCGCGCAGGCACGCACATAATCGGAAGGATCGTCCAGAAGCCCGAGCCAGCGGGGAGCGGCCTCTTCCCAGCCGGCGCCGCAATCGCCAAGCAGAACGAGAGTGCCCCGGATCTTATCGGTGGAGACCCCCTGCGGGGGATTCGCGAGCCAGCCATGAAGCCACTCGCGCAAAGGGCCGTTGTAAGGGTTGTCTCCGCCCTGATAGCGCAGGCGCCCCAAAAAGGCCGGACCTGTTTCGGGAAACTTGGGCTGCGCCTGCGAGACGAGCCCGGTAAGCCAGGCCACACGCTTGACGGCGTGCTCTGGCGGGACCGGCCCCCCCGGTTCCCGCCGCCAGAACCGGGAAGGTTCGGCCCACGTAACCGCCGTGCAAAGCCGTTCCAGCGCGTTCCGGCGCATCGAGGCATCGGCGCTTTCCATGTAGGGCGCCATGCGCTCGTAGTATGCATCCCATTCCGCGCCGGTCCAATAATCGAATGGGTCGCGGCAAAGTTCCTCGAACTTTGCCCTATCGCTATCGTTCCTGTGCACCCTGAACCTCGTGGCAGCGGTTAGGCATTTGCGGCAAAATAGACGTGCCGGTCATGGACTTTTGTTGCCGGCCGCCGCCGTAAGGTTCAAAATGCCAGCGCTGGCATAGGTGCGGCGCTCCCCGCCGCCGCGCCTGCAAAGAATAGCGGACGCCCGCCTACGATTTGGCTTCCACGGGCATCGCCTTTTCAACGATGTGTCCCGTCACAGGATCGAGCGCCGCGAACTTCAGCCCCGCCTTCTTCCAAGCCTCCAGCCCTCCATCGATATGCGTCACCTCTGCGATACCGTATGCGATGCACTTCTTCGCCACCGCGGTGGAGCGCTTGCCCGAACCGCAATGAAAGACGAGGGCTTTGCCGCTTCCGGACGGCAGCTTGGCGGGATTGAACGCGGACAAGGGAAACAGCATCGCGCCCGGAATGTGCTCAAAGGCGTATTCAACAGGCGTCCGCACATCGATGATAACGATCTCGTTGGCGTCGAAACGCTCTTTGGCTTCCTGCGGCGTGAGGCTCACAAGGATTCCATTATCCAAGGCTTCCTGCTTCGGCACGATACGTCCCTTTCAAGTTTTGACCCATGAGCGGGGCCAACAGTACCCTGCTTGCATGGCTTGTGAAAGACGCCCCGTTCTTCTATTTCTCTTGAGATGACAACCCTACACGAAAATCGTGCCGCCGCCGGGGCGCAGGAGCCGCCGGCCTCAAAGCCCTCGCTTGCGGGCATGACGAAGCCTGAGCTTATGGCCGCGCTTGCATTGGCCGGCGTGTCCGAGGCGCAAAGCAAGATGCGCGCAGGCCAGCTCTGGAACTGGATGTACGCCCGCGGCGCCCGCGATTTCGCGGAGCTTACGAATATCGCCAAGGGCTTGCGCGCGGAGCTGGATGCACGGTTCACGCTGGCGCGGCCTGAAATCGCGGCCGAGCAGATTTCGGAGGATGGCACGCGGAAATGGCTGTTGAGGCTGGAGCCGCAAGCGCCAGGCGAGCGCGCGCCCGAAGTCGAGACGGTCTATATCCCCGAGCCCGACCGGGGCACGCTTTGCATTTCGAGTCAGGTCGGCTGTACGCTCAACTGCAGCTTCTGCCATACCGGCACGCAGCGGCTCGTGCGCAACCTCACGCCCGCCGAAATCCTCGGCCAAATCCTCATCGCCCGCGACTGTATCGGCGACTGGCCCGGCGCCGCCGCTCCCGCCAGCAGCCACGGCATCCCGGACGCGGAGCGCAAGATCACCAACATCGTGCTGATGGGGATGGGCGAGCCGCTCTACAATTTCGACAATGTGAAGGCCGCCATCGCGGTTGCGGCAGACCCGGACGCGCTCGCGTTCTCGAAGCGCCGCGTCACGCTTTCGACCTCGGGCGTCGTGCCGATGATCGGGCGCGCGGGCGCGGAGATGAACGTGATGCTCGCGATCTCGCTGCATGCGGTGCGCGACGGGCTGCGCGACGAGCTGGTGCCGATCAACCGCAAATATCCGATTGCCGAGCTTCTGGATGCCTGCCGCAACTATCCGGGGCTGTCCAACGCGCGCCGGATTACCTTCGAATACGTCATGCTGAAGGGCGTGAACGACTCCATCGCCGAAGCCAGGGAGCTGGTCCGCCTCTTGGCCAAGATTCCGGCGAAAATCAATTTAATTCCCTTCAATCCATGGCCCGGCACGCGCTATGAATGCTCCGATTGGGCGCAGATCGAGCGGTTCGCGGATATCGTCAACCGCGCCGGCTATGCGAGCCCGATCCGCACCCCGCGCGGGCGCGATATCATGGCGGCGTGCGGGCAGCTGAAATCGGCGAGCGAGAAGCTGCGGGCGAGCAGCGCGCGCGGCGCTGGCGAGGCTGGCGCAACTGCGCAATAGGAGCGAGGGGGGCCCAATGAGCTTTACGCATATTCTGCGAGTGCTGTTCGCGATTTTCCTATCCGGGGCGATCGGATGGTTTTCTCTGTTTTTCTTCAACGCCATCAATATCATGCAGCAGTTCGAAGCATTCGAGGCCACCGAGTCCGATGGCGAATTCGCCAAGCTGGCGCGGGTCATGGAGGACGCGGTTCGCAATATCGATGGCGGCTCGGCGGTGTTCCTGGCGGCGGGGATCGCGGGCGTGCTCCTGAGCGAGATTTTCAAAACGCGCCAGTTCCTGTTCTACGCAGGAGCAACCGGAGCGCTGACCGCCGTGCTCGCGGCCGCGCTATGGCAGCAGGCCAATGCGGCTGGAAACCCGCACACGGCCGCGGTACTCGCCATGGCTGGGTTTGTTGCCGGGGGCGTCTATTGGATGATCGCAGGGCCTTCCGCTCCGCGCGGGTGAATGCGCCGCGATTCGCACCAAGCGCATTACCCCTCACCCCCGCCCTCTCCCCATGGGAGAGGGGGTTCCGTCGCAGCCGTTGAGAGGACGTTCCCTCTCCCATGGGGAGAGGGACAGGGTGAGGGGTAACGCCCTATGGCTATGCCTCAACCCGCCGGCTCGACTGCCAATCCCGAAGTCTTCCAACCCGGATAGCCGCCGGGCGAGCCGGCGTGCGCTGTAGTTGCGCTCCCGCGGTGCCGCCACCACTTCGAAAGAAGAAATGCAATAGGGGCCGCGGCAGTAGGCGACGACCCTCTGCCCTTCCCAGACCTGTTACTTTCGACGCCGCCGCGCCCGTGATAACGATGTGAGCTAACGTCAGATTGTAAGAGTCGCGTAATGAAACTGCTGCTTATCGTGAACTATCCCCCATACGGCACCGAGCACTGCTATAATGCCCTTCGCTTGGCCACCGCGCTTCTGAGGAACGACCCCGAGGGCCAGATTGTCATTTTTCTTATGTCCGATGCCGTTCTCGCGGCAAAGACCGGGCAGAACACGCCGCAAGGCTATTACAACGCGGAGGGCATGCTGGAGCGCGTGATCGATTGCAAGGGGCAAGTCCTGGTGTGCGGCACCTGCATGGATGTGCGCGGCCTAACGGAAGCCGATATGCTGATCGGCGCGCGGCGCAGCACGATGTACGAGCTTGCCGCGATGACCTTGGAGGCCGACAAGGTCGTGGTGTTCTAAATTTGGCCCCCGGCGTATTGGCTGCCATGTTATCTCTTCCTGGCAGGGCGCGGTTAAGAGATTGAATATGGCAGCTGTGATCGTTCCAATCCCGAGACAGGATTTCGATCCTTCGGAAGCAGCCGTGAGCTGGAAGGTCCTGACAGCGCTTGGCCATACCGTCCGTTTTGCGACGCCCGATGGAAAACCCGGCGAAGCCGATACGCTCATGCTCACCGGGAGGGGCCTCGACCCTTGGGGCTTTATACCCGGCCTGAACCGGATCGAGGCCATGGGGCTCATCATGCGGGCAAACCGGGATGCCCGCCAAACCTATCGCGAAATGATCGCCGATCCAGCGTTCGTGAAGCCCCTGCGGTGGGAGGACGTTTCCGCGGCCGAATTCGACGGGCTGCTTTTGCCGGGCGGACATCGGGCTCGCGGTATGCGGGAATATTTGGAAAGTCCCGTGCTCCAAAGGCTGATCGCGGAGTTTTTCGCGGCGGACAAGCCTGTGGCGGCCATTTGCCATGGCGTTCTCCTCGCTGCGCGCAGCCGGGATGCGGCCGGAAAATCCGTCTTGTACGGGCGGAAAACGGCCGCGCTGACTTGGTCTCAGGAACGGCTGGCGGCCGCCACCGGGCGGATCGTGCGTTTCTGGGACCCCGACTATTACCGCACTTATCCGGACAAGCCAGGACAACCGAGGGGCTACATGTCGGTACAGCAAGAGGTGACGCGTGCCCTTGCCAATCCTGAAGACTTCCTCGATGTACCAACCAATGCCCCGGATCGTCGCAAGAAGACCAGCGGGCTATCGCGCGACAGCATGACGGACGCCCGCCCGGCATGGGTTGTATGCGACGGCAATTACGTCTCCGCGCGCTGGCCCGGGGATGTCCACACCTTCGCAAAGCGCTTCTCCGAGGTTCTCGCAACACGCTAAGGGCGCTGAGCATTGCGGCATGCCTTTTAATTGATTAGTATGCTAACGGAGATGCGGGGGCCGGGGCAGTCCCGCATCGTCGAAAGGCGCTGGAGGAGAGGCACGTGTGCAGACATCTTTCAGTGCATCGCCTGTTTTTGGCGCTGCTCATCGCGCTTTCCGCGCTGAGTGGCGCGTGGGCGCAGGAAAGCGGCAATGAGCACCGCACCGCTCTGCTCGCGGAGATAACGGGCGTGATCGGCCCGGCAACGGCGCACTATGTTCAAAACGCCGTAGACGAGGCGCGTTCGCGCCAGGCGGAGGTGCTGATCCTCAGGCTCGATACGCCCGGCGGCCTGCTCACCAGCACACGCGAGATCGTCGAATCCATTCTGGCATCCCCTGTCCCAGTAATCGGCTACGTCGCCCCCTCCGGCGCACATGCCGCGAGCGCCGGCACTTACATTCTTTACGCAACCTCCATAGCCGCCATGGCGCCGGGAACGAATATCGGCGCGGCAACGCCCGTGCAGATCGGCGGAGGCGGCATGCCTGGGATGCCTCCGGCCAACGACCCGCGGCCGGCCGCGGAGAAAAGCAAGGGCGAGGACAAGGACAAGGCAAAGCCCGCGCAAGCCCCGTTGCCTACCATCGAAATCAAGGCGGCGAACGACGCCGTTGCGTTGATCCGCGGCTTGGCTGAGCTTCGGGGACGCAACGCGGACTGGGCCGAAAAGGCTGTGCGCGAAGCCGCGGTGCTGAACGCGCGGCAGGCGCTGGAGCAGCATGTCATCGAGGTGGTTTCGCCGGATATTCCTGAGCTGTTGCGCGCGGTCAACGGCCGCAAGCTTGTCATCGGCGGGCAGGAGCGCACGCTTGCCACGGCCGGCATCGAGGTGGTGCGCGTCGAGCCGGGTTTCATGACCAAGGCGCTCGGCGCCATCGCCAACCCCAATGTGGCGCTGATCCTGATGCTGATCGGCACCTACGGGCTGATCTTCGAGCTGATGAGCCCTGGCGCCATCGCTCCGGGCGTCATCGGCGCCATTTGCCTGGTGCTCGGGCTTTACGCGCTTTCGGAGCTGCCGCTCGACTACGCCGGGCTTGCGCTCGTGGTGCTCGGTATCTGCTTCATGATCGCCGAGGCGTTCATGCCCACCTTCGGCATTCTGGGCTTCGGCGGGATCGCGGCCTTCGTCATCGGCGCGGCCATGCTCGTAAACACCAACATCCCCGCCTATCGCGTTTCCTACAGCGTCATTGCCGCCATGGCCGCGATCAGCGCCGCCTTTCTGATCCTGCTCATGGGCTATGTCTGGCGCTCGCAAAGCCGCAAGGCGGTCAGCGGCGCCGAGGAGTTGACGGGCAGCGAGGCCGTCGTTCTGAGCTGGGAAAATGGCGAAGGCTATGTCTGGGCCCAGGGCGAGCGCTGGCACGCGCGGGGCGATAAGGACTTCGCGGCGGGACAGAGGCTTACGGTGCAAAAGCTGGATGGCCTGACGCTTATTGTCGGTGTCCAATGAAACGATGCGTTAGCGAACAGCAAAAGGATTGAGATAGCTATGTCCGAGAAAGTCATTCCCTTTATCTTCCTGGCCATTATCGCGCTTTGGTTCTTCTCCATGGCGGTCCGCATCTTCCGCGAATACGAGCGCGGCGTCGTGTTCACGCTGGGGCGCTTCAGCAGGGTCGCGGGTCCTGGCCTTGTGCTGGTCGTGCCGGTGATCCAGCAGGTGATGAAAACGGACTTGCGCACGGTCGTGGATGTCGTTCCGCCGCAGGACGTGATTACGCGCGACAACGTTTCGGTGAAGGTGAATGCGGTCATCTATTACCGCATGGTCGATCCGCAGCGCGCCATCATCAACGTCGCCAACTATATGGCCGCGACCAGCCAGCTTGCGCAGACGACGCTGCGCTCCGTGCTCGGCAGGCATGAGCTGGACGAGCTTTTGGCGGAGCGCGACAAGCTCAACGTCGACATTCAGACGATCCTCGACCGGCATACGGACCCGTGGGGCATCAAGGTTTCGAACGTCGAGATCAAGGATGTCGATCTCAACGAGAGCATGGTGCGCGCCATCGCCCGGCAGGCCGAGGCGGAGCGCATCCGGCGCGCCAAGATCATCAATGCCGAAGGCGAACTGCAGGCCGCGGTGAAGATGGTCGAGGCGGGCAAGCTGCTCGCGCCGGTGCCGAGCGCGATGCAATTGCGCTATTTCGAGGCGCTCCACGAAATCGCGGGCGAGCGGTCTTCCACCATCGTGTTTCCGATTCCGATCGATTTGTTCGAGAAAATGAAGGGCTGATCGATTCGCCGATTGTCATCCCGGAAAACGCTTCTGAAGCGTTTATCCGGGATCGCAAAAAACACTGGCCGTAGCTCGTAAAGATCCCTGATAACGCCTTCGGCGTTTCCGGGATGACGCCACCGGACGCCGATATCCGCAATGGCGGCGTATTCCGCGCAGCAAGGGTTATTGCAAAATTCCCGGCCGCCAGTTCAAACAGTAGCGCACCTAATTCGCAAGACGGAACGGAGCAGCCATGCCGCAGCTTTTGACGCCGGATCTCTGTGTGATCGGGGCGGGACCGGGCGGGCTTGCCGCCGCAACGAAAGCCGCTTCCTACGGCATGTCGCGTGGTCTTGATCGAGCGCGGGCGCATGGGCGGCCAGGCGTGGAACGCCGGTTCGCTGCCGTCGAAGGCGCTGCTCGCTTCGGCGAAGCGCGTTCACGATATCAAAAACGCCTGGATGTTCGGCGTCAAGACGGACGGCGTCAGCATCAACCACGGAGCCGTCTCGGAGTACGCCTTGAGCGCCGGGCAGGCGCTGGCGCAGAATGTATCGCCGGAGCGCCTCAACGGGCTCGGCGTCGACGTCATCAAGGCCAGCGCCCGCTTTACCAGCCCTGGCACGGTCGAAGCCGGCGACTATGAGGTCCGGGCCCGGCGCTTCATCGTCGCAACCGGCTCGTCGCCGCTGGTGCCGCCCATCCCCGGCCTCGACCGCGTGCCCCATTTCACCTGCGAAACGATCTTCTCCCACCCGCATCGCATGTCCCACCTCCTTATCATGGGCGGCGGCTCCGTTGGCGCTTGAGTTTGCGCAAGCCTACCGCCGGCTGGGAAGCGACGTCACCGTCGTCGAGGCGGGACCGGCACTGGCGCAGGACGATCCGGAGCTTAAGGACGCACCTCCTGAAGTGCTTGCGGGATGAGGGCATCCGCGTGCTGGAAAATGCCCGCATCGAGCGCATCGAGCCATTCGGCACCAACATCCAGGCCGTGTTCGCGATGCAGGGCAAGTCCTATTCGGTCGAAGGGACGAATGTCCTGATCGCGATGGGGCGGAGAGCCAACGTGGCCGGGCTCGATCTGGATGCAGCCGGGATAGCGTTCAGCGACCGGGGCATCCAGGTGACGAAGGGCCTATGCACGTCGAACAAGAAAGTGTACGCCATTGGCGACGTTACGGGTGAGACCCATTTCGCGCATGCGGCGGAGCACCACGCGGCCCTTGCCGTCAAGAATGCGCTTTTCCGGCTGCCGGTTCGCACGCATCACGAAACCATGCCCTGGGTGACGTTCACGGACCCGGAGTTGGCCCATGTTGGCTTGACCGAGGAGACGGCGCGCGAGCGATATGGGCGGCTCACGATTCTGCGCTGGCCCTATAGCGAGAACCTCCGCGCACAGGCCGAGCGCCAGGCAGATGGGTTTTTGAAGGTAATTGCCTCTAAACGCGGCAAAATCCTTGGCGCAGGCATTGTAGGAGCGCAGGCGGGCGAGCTTATCCAGATGTGGAGCCTGGCCATGCAAAAAGGCATCCCGCTTAGTGCGATGGCCAGCATCGTGCCGCCCTCGCCCACGCTCGCCGAAATGAATAAGACGGCCGCGGAAAATTATTTTGTTCGCTCAGGCGCAAAATCCTCTTTTACGACGGATCATAGCGCTGCTTGCGAAACTCGGGTAATTGGCGCTATCTAAGGGAGAGTAACAGCAACGTGATCTCCCGTGAGCATGGAGCAAACGGTCCCATCGCCGGCAGGCAAGCCGGGTAGCATAAAGGCCGCCGTGCGGAACGTTCGCCGCAGGGCTGCCCGCGAAGGCTTCTGCTTCTGACTGTCGCCCTTGTCATGGTGGCGGAAATATTCATTTTCGTGCCTTCCGTTGCGGATTTCCGCCGGAATTGGCTCATGCAAAGGGTCGTGGCCGCCAAAATCGCATCCTTGGCCCTGGAAGCATCCGGCGGAGCCCAATTGCCGGAGCGCTTGCGCCAGGAGCTGCTCACGGCGGCTGGCGTGCACGCCGTTTCCGTGAAGCGTGCCGACCTGAGGCGCCTCGTGCTTGGCATGCCCAACGAGATGCAGATCGCGGGCGTCTACGATCTTCGCTCCGAAAGCTTCCTCAGCTGATGCTCGACGGCATGGAGGCGTTCGTGGCTCCGCCTGGCCGCCTCATCCGCGTCATCGGCACCTCCGACATGATGCCGAGCGGCGGCGAGATCGACACCGTTATCGACGAAACGCCGCTCCGGGCCGCCCTATGGCATTATGCCGGCAACATATTCTGGCTCACGCTGCTGATCTCGATGATTGCGGCGGCGCTCGTCTATCTGGCGCTCGTAGGGCTTCTGCTCCGGCCGATGATGCGCATCACCCGGAACATGGTCTTCTACCGCGAAAACCCGGAAGATACCGCGCGCATTATCGTGCCGTCGGGGCGGAACGACGAGATTGGCGTCGCGGAGAAAGAGCTTGCCACGCTGCAAACGCAGCTTACGGACTTCCTCCGGGAAAAGGCGCGGCTCGCCAATGTCGGCCTCGCCGTCTCCAAGATCAATCACGACCTGCGCAATATGCTGGCGGGCGCCCAGCTGGTGTCGGACAGGCTCGCAAGCGTCGCCGATCCCACCGTGCAACGCTTCGTGCCGAGGCTGATCCGCGCCCTGGACCGCGCCATCGGCCTTTGCTCGAACACCGTGAATTATGGCCGCAGCGAGGAGGCGCCGCCGAAGCGCGCGCCCTTTGCACTGCGTCCGCTCATCGCGGAGGTCAATGAAAGCCTGGGCGCGGAAGAGCTGAGCGGGGTGAAAAGTGACGGTCTCGGTGCCGCCGGCCTGGATTTGCTCGCGGATCGCGATCAGATTTTCCGCGTGCTCTACAATCTCATTCGCAATTCCTTGGAGGCTTTCCGGGAGGCGGACCCCGCGCCGGAGCAGCCGAGAATCGACATATCCGCATTGCGGGAAGGCGACACGGCAATCCTTAGAGTCAGCGATAACGGGCCCGGCGTTCCGCCCCTGGTGCGGGCAAATCTGTTCAAGGCATTTCAGGCGGGAACAGGCAACAGCGGGGCTGGGCTTGGTCTCGCCATTAGCGCGGAGCTTGTCCACGCACACGGCGGCGACATCGCGCTTGACGAAACGGTTTCCGGAGCCGCTTTCGTGCTCCGGCTTCCCGCATTTGCGCGCAATGGCACACGCAGCAATGCGGATGCGGATGTTTTTGACGGAAAGCTTGCACAAGACGGCTTTAGCCGCTAGAGATATGAGCCTTCGGATGCGGCGCTTCGCCGGTCCGCTTCAGCACCGGTAGCTCAGCTGGATAGAGCACCAGACTACGAATTTGGGGGTCGAGAGTTCGAATCTTTCCCGGTGCGCCAATTTCCCCCAATAAAATCAATGACTTAGGCCAAAACCTCACATAGCCTCAAAAATGGTGACAGCGAAAATGGTGTCAGATTGGTGACAAAATCGATGAAGTGCAGGGACCATTCAGACAACAATTAACCATGTGCAGCCTTATCGAGCGGACGGGGCCCTGTTCTTTCGGCCCGTAGCGCTATCTCTTGTGCATTGCAATATAATCAATTTTTCAGGAGATTGCCGATGCCCGCTGCCCCGCGTGCAACTTTAGCGCGTGTGTTCACAATTCAAGATATCGAGGGCATGTTCGCATATTCGCGCTGCCATATCTACCGGTTGATGAGAGCCAACAAATTCCCCCCTTGCCGTAAATCTCGACCGGGCGGCCGGCGTGTCGTTTGGGATGAAAATGTTATAGAGGCGTTTCAAAATGGCACCTGGGTTGCACCTGAGTGATTAGCAACCTGAAAGGGGGCCGGAGACCAACAGCGCCCGCGTGGAACATCGCCTAAGCTTTGCGCATGGCATAAAAAACCCGGCTGTCGAGGCCGGGCTTTCGTTACGTTACGGACCGTTACGCCGTTACAACCGTGAGCTTTAGCTCTTTCTGGCGTGCGCGGTAATCGCGTTGACGTTCGGCGTTACTCTTCGCCGATTTGGCCGGGGCCTTCACGCGTGGCTTCACAGAGGCGGCATCGGAAGTTTGCTGACGCACAGCGCCCGCGTAGTGGCGCACTGGAGCCTTGCGGGTAACGGGGCGGCCCTTGATACCGTTACCGATCAAGGTTGCTGCTTGACCACCCATCAGCGCCACAAGCTGCGTGACGGCAATGCTAAGGCCAGTGAGGGCCAGGGCGATGAAGCGAGCAACGGTTGCCGCGTCTCCGCCGAACTGCCCGGCAATCACGGTCGCGATCATCGAGGCTTCAGCCGGACCGGCCTTGGCTTCCCGCTTCGCCGTTGCGAGAGTCGCTTGCGCCTTGTCGCGTGCCTTTGCTTCGGAGAGACGCGAAATGATATTCCGCTCATCCGTTTCCGCACTTTTGCAGCGGAAGCTCGCTGACGCACTGGATTCCGATTTGGGCCTCCGGCAAGCTATCGCCTTCGTGGCTTCAATCGATGATTCCAGCTTGCTCAGCTCTTCGGCATCGCCGGTTTCCGTAATCCGGGCCAGCGTGTCGCGTGCGGACTTTTGATCGGCCATCGCGGCTTCATATGATTGCTGGCTGGATTGCGCTGTCAGGATCGCAGCGCCCTGTTTGGCGGAGTAGGCGTTAACGGCGGACCAAACGGTGAGCACGACGCAGACGCCCGTGGTTAGCTTGATGTGGCGGTTCCACCCAAGGATGGAGGCGGCGACGGGCAGGGCGACGACGCACAAGGCGGCAATCACTAGGATTGTCGCGAGTTCGAGGGAGACGGTTTGGCCGTATTCCCAATTGTTGAGGATATCGACGCGGACGGCCGCAACGGCCATTGTCAACAGGGCTGTTCCCGTGCCGAGTTGCAGGCGCCAATTAAGGGGTATAGACTTTTCAGGCTGCGTCATGGGACTCGACCTTTCATGATGTGGCACGTCCGGCCGCGTGCTGATAACACGCGCCGGACACACATTTAATAACGAATAGATGCAGTCATTTCAAGAAGATTTCCTCTGTAATTGTTGTTTCTGTTTGAAACGGCGCTTAGTGAATTTGCAATACCTCTAGGGGGGGGCGCAAGTGCCCTATTTTTCCAGTGTTTTGTTTCGGGGCATGGGAGTAGCGGGGGATAGTGTTTCGCCCGTGTAGAGGCCGCTGTGGGGCTGTAAATCAATTCTGAATCGATGAGTGCGGGCGGTAAGTCTCAGCGGAAGCTTGCTGACGCACTGGGGCGTTCGAGTAAATGCACGGTGTAATTTTGTGATTAGCCGGAGGGGGGGCTTGAAAAAGTGCCACTTTTTGCATTACCTTCCCCGTCAAGGTAATTGTTAATTTCACACCTCCGGAGGCAAAAAAAGGACGGGGCGGCTCTTGTAGTTGGTAAAATGAATCGTCAAATATGCGGGGCGGACAATTGCAGTTCGCCGCATTTCGCCCGCAAGGGCGGACGCTGTTCGCCGTTTAGTATTTTCCCATTCAATTTGTTTCAGCAAAGACTTATTTGTATGCCTGTAAACATTCCGTATGTCTCCGCCCCCTGCGGCGCCGGCAAAACCTACGCCACAGTCGCTTATATCAAATCCATTCTGCCCCTCACGAATGTGCTCTATGTTGGGCTAACGGGTGCCGTGCTAGACAATGCCGAAAAGGAGCTTTTGGCAGCCGGTATCGAGTATAAGCGGATCGATTCTGGCACGAACGAAGGGCACGTCATTTCGACACTCACAGAGGAGATAAAGGCGGCGCCTGCAAGCGGATGCGTGATCCTGGCGACGTGGGAGGCGTATGTCGGCATCAGGTACTTCAACAGGCCGGGCAATTGGAGGGAGTTCGTTGATGAACCGCCACCGATTGACGATTTTTTATCCCCTTGCCTTCCACGCAACAAAAAACACATCGCCGATTATGTGGAGCTAGGGCCGCCGTATAATGAACGCTTGTCTTCTATAATTCCGCACGGGGATGCAATTGAAAAGATTCTCGCCGGACCGCATGACGACATAGACGCACAGTACATCCCATTTTGGCGAAAAGTCGTTTCAGAAAAATGGTCGATATTCGCCGATACAGAGTCATTCGTTCGTCTTGTCGAGCGTGGGCAGGTGTCCCGCCGCGACAACGAGCTAAATCGGTTCGCATTCGTTGCGTTGCTCAAACCGGATTGGCTGAATGGTGTTACGTTTATCGGTGCAAATTTCGAAGATTCGATGCTGTATGACTGGTTCTCGCGGTGCGGTGTAATATTCACGCCGTGCACTGAAATATTGTCACGCATGCGACAAGTAACGCCGCACAACCGCGAAGTAACGATCAATTATATGCTTGAAACAACCAGCTTCTCCAAATGGCAGCAGCGACAATTGCAGCCGGGCAGCAACGAAACAACTATCGAGGCAATGGAGCGCACCGCTCGCGAATATTATGGCGAAGAGAAATTTCTCTTCGCGGTGAATAAGGACCGCGACGGCATTGCTTCTCAGGGTGTCCCTAATGCAATTAAAATACCCGTAAGCGCTCAGGGCACAAATGATTACGACCACATTGACAATTCTTATTTCGGGGCAGCGCTGAATCGCAAGCCGGTGTTTGGGCGGATGCTAACCAACCTGGGATTTGATCGGCGATTCGTACAGCAAGCGACGGCGCACGAGACCATGTATCAGGACGCGTTGCGGACCTCATTGCGGAACCCGGGGGCCACAAACCCGCTGAAATTCACAGTGCCAGACAGAGCTTCTGCACAGCGGCTAGCACAGCTATTAAATGTCACACAGATTAACAAGATTGGAAACATAGTTGCGATTCGGCAACCGGCATTAACACAAGTGCAGCGAAACAACCGATCAATAGGGAAAAAACTGCGACAACAGCTAATTGGAGGAAATTCGTTACGTTTCCTTAAAGATAGAAAAAGCGTAACTAAAAACGTCCAATTGAACGAACAGCTAATTGAACAGTTACCCCTCCCGGAAGCAACGCCGAAGGCGGAGCGACGGGGGGGCGCACCGTCCTTCCATCTGTGTGGCTTTTTTCACCCATATGAAGGCATGGCGGCCGTCTCAATACAGGGTTCAGCAGTTCACAATTCATGAATTTGTGACCAAGATGCGGCAGTTGTCCAAACAGCCGATCTCTGACGAAAGGAAACGCGGCGTCTTTTCCCCAACAGTTTTCAGATGTTCGGGCGGCCGGCACTTTCGGACACTGAAGCATTTCAGCCGTTGCTATCTACTCCCTCTGGATATCGATGGCGGCACGGTCACACCTGAAATGGTCGAAAACATTTTCTGGTATAATGCCGGACCGGGAGAAAAGCGCCCATTCATCATTCACAACTCTTTTTCAGCGTGCCCAGAAGACCCTAATCGTTTCCGTGTGTTATTCTTTTTACGCGAACCTTGCCGCTCGGTAGCTGAATATCAAGCGGTGTTCGACTTTATCACTGAAAGGTTGAGAAAATCGGCGTTCCCCCATGTTGCTAATATCGACATGCATTTGCGGTCCGGCGTACAGCCCATTTTCTTGCCGTGCACTAATCGATCCTATCCTGATAGCTCTGTCCAAATTGTGCGTAGGTTTCAGCTAAGCGCTGCGGCGAAAGCATTTTTTGGGGTTATAACGTCCTCGCCCCCCTCAAGCCAGCGCCGCCAGCCAAGATAGCTAGGCAAATATTCGGTGGCGACGCCGTTGAAGCGGCTGAGCCATTGCTTAAACCTGCTGCCATAAGCATTGACGTTCTGGATGTGCAGTACCTTCTCGTGCACATGTTCACCTTTGCTGGCGATGATGAGTTCATATTCGATGCCCTCCGCATCGGCGAAGGCGATCAGCGCCTTGTCGCCGTCCATGCACAGCAGCGTATTGTCCTTCGATAGCTTGCCCTCAAGAACTGGACGCACAGCCGCCTCGGAGCGGTCCGGCAATACGCCGTCGATATGAGCGCCGGTGCGGTCGCGGGCAATCAGGATCGGAATTTGCTCAGCCGATAGGCCTGGCTTTTCCGCAACGCCGCCTCGCTTGCGCGCCGGGCGCGGCAGCTTGCGCCGGCCTTTGAAGCTTTCCAGCAGGAAGATTTCGTCAACCTCAGCGATGCCGGCAAGCGATTGATCCTTCGATTTGTTTTGCGCCTTCAAAAAGCGGTGGCGCCACTTGAAGGCAGTGTTCTTGCTGACTTTGCACACCTTGCCGGCCTTGCGGACCGGTAGCGATTCATTGAGCGCCCCGGCATATTTCAGCCAGCACTCTTTCTTACGCAGCCGTGCCAACGGCGTGCCGGTTAGCGGATTGAACGTCCGCTTGCAGTCAAGGCAGCGGCAGCGCTTCAGCCCGTTCCTCTCGCGGCCCCAGCCTTCGGTGCGCCCCGATCCGCAATGCGGGCACTTGGGATCGCCCTCCAAGCGCTCATTCAGAAGACGCTGCACCTCGTCACCGTCGCCGCGTTGCTGTAATGCCGCGATTGCCTTTTGGGCTTGCGCGTGCGTCACTTCCGCTAGCAATTCATCCAGCCGCTGTTGAAATTTGCGATGTTCCATCGGGTGCCCTCCTGCCGGACCGGTACGCCCAGGATGCCCCCGAATTGCGGCGAAAACCTACGCACAACTTGGACAGAGCTATCCTGATTACGCGTTTTTCGCATCATATGGCACGCAGGCTGATGAAATAGAAAAATGTGCGCTCAGGCCATTAGATGTTTTGCGGCTGGCGAAGCGGGAACATCCTGTTTCTACAGAAGTTGCCCCGGTTCGTGTGAACTCCGCATGCACGAATGGCGTTCACGAAGCGGGTCGCCGAGAATTATCGCCCGCGCTTGAAGCGGAAAAAATGCAGATTATGGCCATGAAAAAGGGTCGTCGAATGATTTTTTTCATATTTTCAAGAAAATTGAACAAATTCCTGGATGGGGACATGAGTGAAGTGAGCCGTCATCTGTATGAGATTGCCGGAAATGATCGAGGGATGCAGCAAAAGGCGAAGCTCAACTTGGCGAGCCTGCAAAAACGGTCCTCTACTCGTAAAATCAATGAGTTTACACTTTAAAAGATTAATCGATGCAGGACAAATACGCAGAGATATTAGCCGCAATCATGCGCCCGCCGAACAGAAGGCGCCTTCGAAGCGGGTGTTCGTAGATCGGCCGCGAAGGTCGTCACGAATCCGCAAAAGAGGGCGGTCGTTCCGTCGAGGCAAACCTTAAAGAGTTAAGGAAAAGAAAAGTAAATGTGCCGGCTTAGACATAGCAACAATTATCCATTTAAAAACAATAAGTTAGAAGGGAGTTGCCCGCAATTATTCCTTTAGAATCAAGTGGTTAGAATGACAAGGTTGTCCTAGTTCGGCGAACCAAAGACCCTAATGTTTCCTCTAGGTTCTCCCTAATAAAACTCTGTTAAATCAATAGCTTAGGTCTCCCTGCTAACACAGACGATAACAGCGGGTTCAGCTAAGGAATATCCGCGAAAGAGAACCCATTTTGAAAGAAAATTGCTTTGATATTTGCCAAGATGCCATCGCCACAGCAGAAGCGAAAAAGGGGGCGCCCGCCGTTGATATCTTTACGGCTGCTTCATGCAAACGTAAAGCCGCGCTTGGCGGCTGGGGTGTGCTGATATTTGAGAGTGGTGGCGAAGGGAGACCGTTATTCGGCGGAGAACCAGCTATCTCCACGAACCGCATGGAAATGACAGCCGTCATCAAAGCGCTTGAGGATTTGAAAGAACCGCACAGCGTCACGCTGCATACGTCATCTGATTATCTGCGGAAGGGAATTGCCCGGTATCAGACACGCGGCTGGAAGACCAAAGGGGGGGCGAAATGGTCAAGCACCTCGACCTATGGTTAAGGCTCGACGCCGCTGCATCTCGACACGCCATGACCTGGAAATGGCTAGGCGTCAATTCCGGCGATGTTCAAAATTGGCACGCGCACAATCTTGCACTGCGTGGCTTAGCGGAGACTAAAAAGGCTGCGAAGATAGCGGCGGCGAAAGAGCGCACTCGACAAGTCAGAGCGTCCAAGCTGCAAGCACGGGCGGACGCCGTGAAGGCCATCACTGTTCAAATGACGGCCTCCGGCAAGTTCGCGGCAACGCTTACCTGATGGGCGTGCCGCCTATGCGCAATATTCGTCTAGGTCTCGCCCGTCGAGGATCTCACCCTCTAACTCGTAAGACGGCACGAGTTCCCAGCCAACACCGGCCGGTTTATCCCAAGGCATGCTGCCTTGCTTGTGTCTGACGGCGAACGTGATCCCGTCATCATCGCAATAGGGCGCACCGGCCCGTACAATCTCGATTGATCGCCGGGCGGAGGCAACTATCGTTTCAATCTGTTCTGGCGTGAAACGCGGCTCCTTAGCCTTTGGCGCGGGCTTGCTGCGCCGTGAAGGTTTTTCGGGAGCTGTGCGGGCACGGCGCATGATTGCCGCCCGTTCATTATCCGAGAGCTTGCGTGTGTAGGTCGTGCCATCGCGGCGGTGAACGATTTTGTTAACGGGAACTACGGTGTAAATCATGCGCATTGCTCCAATGGGTATGATTGCGGGGAAGTCACGCGGGAAGGCTGTTGCCCGACCTCGTGGTGACTTCGTGTGGCTTGTATGCGGGTGATCGTATATTTATCGAGGCTCGCGGCTTTCGAGGTGCCGATGCCTGATGCTAAGTCATTGAAACTACGAAGAAATATGCTTGAACGAAGGGCGAACCTCTGTACCGAATTCCGCTCTTTCCAGTTGACAGCCTCAGCCCTTGTTTGTACTGTATTCCTGAGCTTGCAAGATAGAATAGCCCAAAGACGCCTATCGAGATAAGCCAGGCCAAAGAGGGGCGCGACATCGACCGGCCAAAATCCGATAGCGCATCGTAAGCTAGGCCGTACCAGAATGCGGCGTGGTACCATCGGTGCTCGGTGCCGCGCTTGGAGCGTATTTCACCCTTGAAGGCCATCTGCTCGCGCTCGTAATCGGCGCCCTGGATGGCCATGCGGCGTATGGCGCGATATTTGGGGATCAGCGTCGGCTCGCCAAAGCGCCACGGACAATGGCTTGGCAGCGGAAACCTTACGCTGTCGAGGTCCGGCGCTTGCTTGAAATCGGCCTGACTAAAGCTAGGCACTTCTAAGAATTTTGCACCTTTCAGATCGAAAGCCCGCTCCACTCTAATCGCGCTGAAGTCAGCGCTCTCGCCCACGTTGATGAAACTTGCATCGGAAAACGATACCGCCTGCGCGAAGGTGGCGTCAGGGAACGAGGTGGCGCCCCCGAAGGTAGTCTTGAGGAATGAGACATAGTTGAAGCTGGCACTGTCGAATTCAGCTCTCCCCTCGAATATAGCCTTGTCAAACTTGGTATCCCCCTTCACGCTTGCATTATAGAATTTCGCGGCTCCCTTGAAGACGACGTAGTTGAACTTAGCGACATCCTCGAAAATAACGCTACAGAAGCTGCCCAGTTGACTGAATACTGCACCATCAAATGATGCGATATTCTCGAAAGTGCACCAATCAAACTCGGCAGCTTCAAAGGTCGCATTACTGAAGAAAGCAGCACCTTTGAATGTGGTGCCGACGAATGAGGTGAGCCCTTCGAAAGTCACGCCAGTTAATAGATGCCCGGTGAGACTAGCGTCACCCGAGAAGATGGCGCCGTCAAAATAGGTATTGCCCTTGAAGATTGCGGTGCCGAACCTGACATCGCCGGCGAAAGTGGTACTTTCGAACGAAGCTTCGCCCGGAAAAACGAAGTCACGCATATCTACGAATGGGCCATCAATCGTGATTGTTTTGAGAGGAACGCTCTCGGTCTCAATCTCGCCTTCAGCTTCCGCCGCCCCCTCCGTTTCCTTGACGAGAAATACACAACGGGAGAAGTCAACTTTGGCGTTAGCAGAAGGGTTCTTCGTGCAGCCGGTTTTCTCAGGCATTTCCCGCTCGATGAGGTGCGCTTCCGCCCAATCGTTCCAATGAACTCTTGCGGCTTCATGCCCGGCTTCAAGGGCCTCGCCTTGGGATTTTCCTTCCGCCAATGCCGCGACCCGCGCTTTGCAGCGCCTAGCCTCGCGCTCCAAAAAAAATGCAACGGTCTCATCCCGGTTCATGTATACCTTCAACTCATCCAAAATGAACGCTTGGTTGGTCTTACAGTTATGCAGTTCAATACGCCATGGTGTTTCGTCAAGTTTACACAGAACTGCCCAATAACTGGTGCCCCAGCCCCGCACTTTGTGGACAGGAGCCCAGGCCTTGAAAGCTGACGTTCCGGACCGGCGCAGCACCGTGTGTATCTTTCGCTGGGAGATACGGTCTGCTTAAAGATATCGCTCTGGCGTTCTTGGCCTTCGCTGCGCTGGTGAAAGCGCTTGGGCCTGTTCCCGGCCACGTTATCCACAACGGAGACGGCCACCAGGGGTGACGCCGCCTCCCGAATCGGGCTGGAATACTATGTTTCTATGCCCCCAAGACGATGTATTCGATGACCTTGCGCGACGCAATATCTACAGTTTCCGACCCGTTGAGCGATGACCTCTATGAGCGCGTTACGCAAAATCTTGGCCTTATCGAAGAGTTGATAGACGAGTCTCGATATGAATCCCAGCTAAGGATTCAGAGCCTGGATATTTACATTCAGATGTTCTGCGACCGTTACGGCCTAAATTACGACCAGTTTTACGACTATTGCAACCTAACTCCCGAAGAAAGAGGCCTCATCGAGGAAGACGCGGCCTCATACATCATCCTCGTCAAGCTCCAGCGCGGCATAGCCTCTTTCGCCCAGCAACGAGAGCGGGAGGTAGAAGCCGAATTGGCTGAGATACCCGACGATCTGCTGGATGCACCAATCCCGACGACGCCGGAAGAGAGCCAGCGGTTGAGGGAGGCGCTAAAGGAACTGGATGAGCGCAAGCCTGCGCCCGCACCGCAGAACGGCACGGCGCCGCTCAAGGCAGTGGTGCCGAGCTCGCCGAGGAACGCTGGCGGCAACGAGCGCTGGGTTTACACTCGCACTGAGGATGTAAGTCATGCTCTTGGAAAGCTCGCGACTGAGCTGACGCGACTTCGGGACACCGTGAAGCAGAGTAACGAGATAGGCAGCGAAAACAGTCCGCTCGGCCCAATTCACCGAGCCATGCTGCTCGCCATGCTCCAGGCGATGCTCATTGAACTCACCCAACCCTATGTCGAGCAGGGGCGAATAAAGGGCTTCTTTAAAGGGCTGGGCGACTTGGTCAAGAAGGGCGCCAAGGACGCCGTTTCCAAGGGAGTGGCTGACGCACTCGGCGCTGCCGCAGACGCTGGAAAAGACTTCATAAGCAGCCTCATGACTGCCCCCGGCATCGACAATCTTTCGAACTTGCCGCCAGATTCTTGGTTGGTCTGAACTCTCTCACAGAAATCCGCGACACTACGAAACCCCTGGAACAGCGCCTTTCAACGTCTGAGAGTCTACGTCGGCTGGATTGCTGCCGCCCTCCTCCTCGCAGTCTGTCCGCTAATGGGATCTGAAAGCAAGCATCGCGGCCCAAGGATTTTTTGAGCCGGGCCTCTTCCGCTATCGGCCCCTACCCCGGGATTTCCGGGCGTTTTTTCGAACTCATCGATTGGGCCGCTTGTGTGGAGGCTTTCGGATGCCGGCCCATGCCGAAGCTCCCCACAGCTGCCCGGGCCGGCGTACGAAAGCCCTCGGGGAAGGAACCCGCGGGAAGCAGGGCACCCGGAACAGCACAACGCTATGAGGATTTCGCCCCTGCCATCAGCGCGCAGGCAGGCAGCAGCTGGCATCTGGAGCATGAGAAGATGAGGCAGGGGAGCGCAGCTGGGATTGTTGACCAGCGCCGGAACCTGCACGCAGCCGCATCGCAGAGCCCAGAACGGGCGCAATGAGGTGCCGCCGGGCAAGCGCCGCCATAGCCTGCCTGAAAGCGGCGGCGGAGGCTGTCAGCGATTGGGCTGCAAGCGCGCGCAATCTTGCTCATGACGTGTCGTTCCCGGCGGGAGCAGGTGCCGGCCTTCGCCGGCGGCAGCTTCCTTCGAAGGTTTCGATGATGAGCATGCGGCCGCCGCAGCAGGGGCAGTTGCGCGCCGGTTTACCTGGCACGGACGCATCGTCATCGACTGCGTCCTTCTTGTTGGATGCCGGTGCGTCCATGGCGAGCAGGATGCGGATGGTGGCCAGATTGTTTGCGCGCACACCGCTGGCCAGAAGCCCGTAATGGCGTATGCGGTGGAAGCCGCGTGGCAGAACATGCGTCAAGAACCGGCGGATGAACTCGTGCGCACCGAGAGTCATGGTCTTGCAGCGGCCGGGCCCCTCGATCCTGTAATCCTTGTATTTGAAGGTGACGCCGGTTTTGTCAGCGGCGACCAGGCGGCGGTTGGAGATGGCAACCCGGTGCGTGTAGCGCGAGAGGTAGGCCAGCACGGTTTTGGGGCTGGAGCACGGCCGCTTGGAGTAGACAAACCACTTCGTCTTTCTGATCGGGGCCAGGAAGGCTGCGAAGGCATCCGCGCTGGCCAGGTGCGCGTACTCTCCAAAGAAGCGGAGCTTGCCGGCTTTGTGCGCAGCGGCGAGCTTCTCAAGCATGAGCCGGCGGAACAGCTTGGAGAGCACCCGCACTGGCAGGAAGAAGCGGCGCCGGCAGGGAATCCAGCGCGTGCCATCCGGCGATAGCCCGCCGCCCGGCGCGATCATGTGCACGTGCGGATGATGCGTCATCGCCGAACCCCATGTGTGCAGCACGGAGATGAAGCCGGTTCTGGCACCAAGGTGCTTTGGATCGGCTCCAATCGTGAGCATGGTCTCCGCGGACGCCTTGAACAGCAGATCGTAGATCACGGCCTTGTTCTGGCAGGCGATGTCCGCGATTGCCGCGGGCAACGTGAAGACCTGATGGAAGTACCGGACCGGCAGCAGTTCAGCCTCGCGGGCGGCAAGCCACTCCCGCGCCGCCGCGCCCTGGCACTTCGGGCAGTGCCTGTTCATGCAGCTGTTATAGGCGATGGCCATGTGGCCGCAGGCGCTATTCTCGCAGCGCGCAACATGGCCGCCGAGCACCGCGGTGCGGCAGCGCTCGATGGCACTCATCACTTTGAGCTGTCCAAGGCTGACATGGCCGCGATTGGCTTCGCGCCAAGCGGCACCGTGATCGCGGAAAATATCCGCGACCTCCAAAGCTGGCCGTGCCATGAGCGCGGCTTAACGCTTCTGGCGGGCCTTCTTCTTCAAATGCGGCACCTCGATCTTACCGATCGGACTTTCGATGGCGGCAATCCGGCTTGTGGCCACACGCGTATAGCGCGCCGTCGTATCGAGCTTGTGGTGGCCCAGAACCGCTTGGATTAAACGGATATCCAAGCCTTGCTCGAAAAGATGGGTGGCAAAGGAATGCCTGAGCGAATGCAGCGATACCCGCTTCTTGATCCCGGCGGCTTCGGCTGCCTCATGGAACAGGCGCGATAGCTGGCGGGTGGTGATGGGCTCGCCGCGCTTGCGTCCCGGGAAAAGCCAGCGCTCCTTCAGCGGCACGCCTCCGTCGTAACGCGTGGGCCGCGCCTTCCACCACTGCCGCAGCAAATCCAGCACTTCGGGCGGCAGCATAACGTGGCGGTCCTTGCGTCCTTTGGCTTGCACGATGCGGATAATGTTGAGTTCGCTGTCGATATCACCCGCCTTGAGGCGGCACACTTCGCCTGCGCGCAATCCGCAGCCATAGCAGAGCGTGAGCATCACCTTGACCTTGAGGCCGGCCGCGGCCAGCAGGCGCTTGGCCTCGGCTTGGCTCATGGTCAGCGGCAGCTTCTGCGGCTCTCTGACGTAATAGATCTCGGACGCCAGATCGTGCCTGCGCGCGTTACCCGGAACAGAAACTTCACCCCGGTCATAATGCGGTTGCGATTGCAAATGCTGGGACCGGTCTCCATCAAATAAAGCTGGAAGGCGCGGACCTCGTCCGCAGCTGCCGTCGCAGGCGAGCGCTTCAAATAGGCGGCAAAGCGCTTGCAACTGTAAATATGGCCCCGCTGCGTGCCTGGGCTTAGCTGGCGCGCCTTCATGTCCTCGACCATGCGCAGACGCAGCTCACTGACAGCCTGGGTACTCATGACTTAAGCTCCTGTCTTGGATAAGGTTGATGAGACCTCGATCCAAGCAGCAGGCGCGCTGAGCCCGTTATCGCTATATCCTTAGATGGTTACCTTCGCAGCGGGCACCGTCCGCGCAGCGGCTATCGCGCAGCGATTTAGTGCCATGGCCCGAAGGGTGAGACGGGCTCCTCCAGGAGCGGGGCGGCTTTCTGATCATAAAGCGGTAGGTCCCGAGCGCGCCCCAAGACTGGCAATGTTGGTCCCTACCGTCAGTCGACAGGCATCCCAGTCGCCACCTGCATACAGATCCAAAAGCAGGCACCGATACTTAACTATCTCTTTTTATCAACTACGGCCGTAACGGGCGATCCCGGCTGTTCAACAATTTCGAACGAATTGCCGCCTGACCTCGCCAAGGAGAAATAGCCTTCTCGCCTTCAGACCGTGCTGCGCTCTTAAACGGCGGGCCTGGACCAGAAAGTAGTGTAGCTTCCGCTTAGGCTGCGGACCGAGACCGTTGAAGCGCACTCTGCCGCCTTGGACGTGAGGCGCGCCGGGTGAAGGGCGCCGCAAGCCATTTCGCCGCGCGAAAGACACCGTAGATCAGGATACCAAACGCGAAGTAGGCTACCGGCCCGACGACAAAACCGAGCGCAAAAGACGCGGGATCAAAAGTGGCGGGGAAATTCATGGCACGGCTCTCACTGTTTTACGATTCCGCCATGACCTGCTTCGGTAAAAAAAATAATAACGGCGTCGCTGCTGCTCGTAAAGCTTGGCTGGCGCCGCCGCCTTGATCTACCGGCCGATCACAGCCCGATGAGAAAGTCCTCTTTCGTCTTGCCCTTTGCCAGGAGCGGTTTCATCCAGCGTGGTGCGGGGCCGCGACCGCTCCACTCTTCGCCGCCCGGGCCGCGATATTTGACGGGCTGCTTGCCCCGAGGGTGGCGCGTCACGCGCTTGCCGTTCTGCGCCGGAAGGCCAAATAATTCGTGCACGGAGACGCCGAGCGTTTGAGCGCTTTCGGTCACTTTCGCGCGCAGCACCTCAATCTCTTTCGACTTGCGCGACTCTACCTCGTTGTCGATTTCTTTCTTGAGCCCAAGCAGCGCATCAAAAGAAAGGGAAGCCAGGTCGAACTGCACGGCTTCTTTCTTCGGCTTTGGTTGCGGCGTGGTTTGCTGAATGGCCTCTTTTTCTAGGAGGCGTTGTGGTGCTTTAGACATGTAAGAGTTCCCTTGGTGCTTGGCTGTATTCCAGATTGTTTTTGGAGCACGGCGACCATACGCCGCGCGTGTTGTTACTCGAAAAAATAGGAGAGCGGAGAGCGCTTGTTAAGGCGATGACACAAAATACCAGTAAGGTATATCGGTGCATCGAACCTCCACCAATCGAATATACGGAAATCCCGTTAACGTAATCTTAGCGGTATCCGCACTCTCAAAGACTCCCGGCGCCGAAAGTAACGCGCTATTTCCGGCGCTTTACTTCCAGCACAGGCGCCACAGCCATAGGTCATGGCAGCTTCGTAGGCGCTGCTGACACAAACGAAGCCCGGATGGGAGCCCCTGGCTGGCTCCCAAATCCAGTTCTCGCCACTTGGAAGGCCTGTCGAGGGTTGAAGCGGAGATAGAAGCGTGAAATAGGCGCGCCCGCACCACCTCAGATACCGGAAATTGCTTCCAGGGTGCGGTAATGAGCGCGCCATTTGCAATCGCCGCTCCGGGCTGAATACTATCTTATGAACTTCCCCAAATTCGCCCGGATGCGCTCCAGAGGCGGCAGGGAAGGGTCGGGCAGGGCAGAAGCCGTTCCTGTAATTTTCTCGAACGCCTGAACATAGGTAAGCGCCGCTTGCAACAGCACATCCTGCGGGATTTCGGGAATGGGGTCTTTATAGGGATCGCAACGCGCTGCAACCCAGCGGCGCACGAAATCCTTATCGAACGTATCGGGAGCCTCGCCCGCGGCGAACTTCGCGGGATAAGTTTCGGCCAGCCAGTAGCGGCTGCTGTCAGGCGTGTGGATTTCGTCGGCAAGAACGATGCCGCCCTTATCGTCGAAACCGAATTCGTACTTTGTATCGGCGAGGATAAGGCCGCGCTTTGCCGCAAGCTCGCTTCCCCGCGCAAAAAGCTCCAAGGCCAGACGTGAAACTTCGCGCCATTGAGATTCCGTCAGCAAACCGCGCGACATAACTTCCTCTCTGGAAAGAGGTTCGTCATGCTCGCCGTGAGCGCCCTTGGTCGTTGGCGTAATAATGGCTTGAAGCAGTTTCTGATTGTCCTTCATACCCTCCGGAAAATCATGACCGTAAAGGCGCCTGCCGCCTTTTTTGTACATCTGTAAAACTGAAGTGGACGTCGTGCCCGCCAGATAATTTCGCACAACGATTTCCACGGGCATCATGGTGAGCCTGCGGCAGAGCAGAACGTTGGGATCGGGATAATCCAGAACATGGTTGGGGCAGATATCCCGCGCCGCCTCGAACCAGAAGCGCGCGGTTTGCGTGAGCACTTGCCCCTTCAAGGGAATGACGGCGAGGTTTCGATCGAAGGCGCTGATGCGGTCGGAGGCGATCAGCAACCGCCGTCGGTCAGGCAGATCGTAATTGTCGCGCACCTTGCCGCGATAGTAGTTGGGAAGCTCCGGTATCTCCGCAGGCTTCGAGAACATAGCGGGCATAGGGCTGTATTTCGGATAGCGCAAGCATTCAGCAAGAGTGGCAAATGCCGGACCGGAAAGAAAGGGGTTTAGAAAACGAATAGCGATGCAGATGACGAATGGCAGCGAATTTGGCCCCGCTTTTGGCATGATGTAAATCCAAGCTTACGTGAGCGACCGCCTGTGCCCGCATCGCAATGATGTGGCGGGGCGCTGCCGACCCGAAGCCGAAGAGTTCCATGTGGTACGCCAAGCCCCAAACTGGCCGGCAACAACTAGCCCAGGCCCTTGCCGCTTACAGCCCAGCTGAGAAACTCCGCTCGATGCCCCAAAATGTTCGGAGCCGGCCTGCCCCACCTTTCACGCCCGATTTGCCTGCCAGACCGCAGCGGGTCGAATCCTGACGTGGTTCGTTCCGCGATCCAGGTCGGTTTCACCCCTGCTAACTGACCATAGAAATTAACAGCTAGCTTCTTATATTGATTAAATCCTGCAAGGCTCGCGCTCTCCCGATTTTAACTCGAAGAGAACATGCGGTTACTCAGGTCCTATTTCGGCGGTTCGAGGAATGTCATGACAAGTTCCGAATACATGAAAAGAGAATTTCGTCACCTAGAAATTATCGCAGAACATAGAGATGGTAAAATTGGAAGCGCCGCGTTCTACATACTGGACGTTATCGATGGAAAGACGCAGTCTTTGCTGACCCATGTTTCCATCATGATGGCAATATTAGCAGTGATATACTCAGATGGCGGCGTACGTGGAGAAATTAGATTGGCTATCCTAATTGAACTTCTTGTATATCTAGCCGTGACCCTCGGGTGCCTACGGGCTGTCTTTATAGTCACACCCTCTAAAACGGAGAATGCAACTAGTAATATGCTTGAAACGCGAGTGCGAGAGTGTGCACGGCGAAGAACAGCATACCGTATTAGTCTATTCGTCACGATAGCGGTGACATTCGCCTTCCTTATAACCATCGGGATTCACGCCGCTAGCCGCAGCGCGTAGAGTTAAGACCGCTTATTACGTTGTCCGCACGAGCCAAGAGGATTGTGACAAACCATGCTTCCTGCCACTGAGGAGGAGAAGCTCGACGTTATTGGGTACTACCTTTCGCAGTCGCCAGATGCGGAGGTGACCTTTTTGCAGAAGATTTATTCTGAAGCAATTATGGGGCACCGGCACGATGTGTGGGATGTCCACGCAAGCGACGGACGCTGGTGGGTGATAACAAATCCAACCAACCTATATTCGCAGGCCCAATTCCCGAACATGGACCTAGCTGTTACTTTCCATATGGGCCTCTGTCTACGCATACCGCGCACGCAGCAGCGAAGACGGTCGAAGCGGAACATCAAGCCGTTTGAAGAAGTTTTCAGCAAGCTTCGAGAAGCATCCGATGCGCTTGGGCAGGCCCAAAACGTGGCGGATTACCAAGCCATGGGCATGCGCAGCCGGGAAGCGCTCCTCGCTTTCGTCGCCGCGGCTCAGGACGTTGCCGAATGGACCACCGAAGCAGCTCCTCAGCGCGCTAACTTCAGGGGCTGGAGCGACTTGATATGCGATAAGGCGCTCGGCGGCGGAGCCCAAAGGGACCGGCGACGCTTGTTGAAAAATTTGCTCGCCGAGGCTTGGGTGTTTACTAATTGGCTTACGCACGCCCAATCGGCAACTTGGCACGATGCTGAGGCCGCACACACGACGACCGAACATGTAATCGGCTTGGCTGCATCGCTTGTAATCCGGCACATCCGCTCAGTCCCAGAACAGTGCCCCAACTGCGGTTCTTCCCACCTATCACCACAAGAGGGCTGGCACGAGGAAATGCCAGAGGTTCTCTGGGAGCGTCCGGTTTGCGACGACTGCGGTTGGACTGGAAAGCCGGTTCCGGTGGAAGTGGACGAAGAGAATGGTGATGGGTTGATTAGCCGCATTGGAGGTGACGATCATAATGAGTGCGTCACGCCAGAGGTCCCTTTTGCGAAACTAAGTAGACCAGGAGATGCGTAATCCCCTAAGTTAGGTTTCTGGCTCGAACATGATTAGGTATTGCAGAGATGAATTTTGAGTTGCCGGCGATTTGGAGTCGTCCGCTTCACCTCCAATCGCGCCCAGTGGTTCAAAAATTTTGAACGACGGCTCGCGGCCTTAAGCCCGCGTTCAAAATTATGAGCGCCACCCGGTTCCTCGCTTAAGTGACGAGCGACACCAAGGGCGGGCACTGTAGCTGGTTCGCATATTTTTCCAGCCCAAGGCGGTTATCCCGCGCGCCGCGCTGCACCGGCTTGCTGCCAATTTTCTCGCTAGCATCTTTCTTATCCGGCAGATCCTGTTAACTGGCTTATTCGCAAAGAGGTTCCGCGCCGCGCAGTGGATATGAGTTTGTCACTAACGCAGTGTTTTAAAGGAACGCATGCGCTTGGCCTAAGGGCGGCGAAGGTGCTGGGGCATCTCTCTCAGCCCGCCGCCTGCAAGATCGCCGCGATCCGGGCATCGCGCTCCGGGCCCTTGGGCGGAAGTGTCACAAGCCCATCGATGGCAAGGCTCGCCAGGCCATGGACCATGGACCAGAGCGCTATCGCACCGGCCGGCGTCTCGCCGCTCCCTGCGCTCGCCCCGCTTGCATCCAGGCAACGCTGGAAGGCTTCGGCGCCGGCCGCCATAAGTCCGGGAGAACTTGCGAGCGACGCAAGCCCGGCCCCGAACATCAGTTTGTAGAGTGCCGGGTTGTCGAGCGCGAAGTTCACATAGGCGATGCCGCTCGCAAGAGGGTCGCCCTCCGTAGCCGTTGCGCCATCCATGTGCCCTCTCAACTCGCGAAACCCCTGCTCGGCGACTGCCGCGAGAAGCTCGCCCTTATCCTTGAAATGCCGGTAGGGCGCCATATGCGAGACGCCGGACTCTGCGCGCGGCGGCACGCAGCGTCAGCGCGTCCAGGCCATCGCGTTCAAGCAGCCGCCGGGCCATGAGGACGAGCCGGGCCTTAAGCCCCTTTTCGCCGGTGGGCGGCAGTTCGGTGTTGTCCGGTTTCGGGGCCATGCAGGAGCTTCTCATGCCGATGTTTACAGTGTAAACGTACTGGAGTATACACTGTAAACATCACCGGAGCAATAAGCGAGGTTCAACATGGCGCCTTATACCGCATTCAAGATTGTCCATATGGCGGGGATCGTCCTGTTCCTCGGCAACATCATCGTCACCGGCTTTTGGAAGGTCATGGCCGACCGGACAGGAAATCCGGCGGTGATCGGCTTTGCGCAGCGTCTTGTGACGCTCACGGACTGGGTGTTTACGCTCGGCGGCGCAATCTTGGTGCTTACCGGCGTCTCCGGCGCGATCTGGGTCGCGATCCTCATTCCCATTCAAATCTGGCAAGACCGGCTCGCGCACGCTTTCGAAAACGGCGGCGAGATCCCGCCGATCTATTGGCGCCTCAACCGGCAGTGGTATATCTGGGGCGTCCTCGCAACGGTAATCCCGCTCGCCAACCTCTACGTGATGGTCGCGAAGCCGTAGCTATCCACCGCCGCGTTTCGCTGGAGCCACCCAGGCCTTGAGCTGCGCCTCGACCTTGCGCCTATGCTTGGCTAGAGCCTATCCGCTTTCGATGGAATTGAAAGCGGGCTCTAGGTTTTTGTTTTACCGTGCGTCTTATCGGAAAACCGCTTCGCACTTTTCCGGACGCACTCTAGTGATCAACACCTAACGCTTGGTGGCCGGTCCATTAGGCCGCTGGGGGTCGGGAAGAGACATTCGAGAAACTGGAACTAAATGATAAACTACCCCAATAAGCGGAAATCGAGTAGCTGCTCCACCGCCACGCATATGTGTTTTTTGCAGCCTGCAACGGGACAACCGGACGAAGTACAGTGACCAGGCAAGCGCGCCGCCCCGTGGTACGGCGAGTGTGCTGAGATGGAGCCCAACCATGGCTGAGGCGAACACGGTTGAAGCAATCGTTGCCGAGGTGGCATCGAGATACGCGTCGCGCTTTTCAGCAACCCGTAAATGGGGGAGCTGGATCATTGAGGCCAACATCATCAAGGACCTGCGTCCCGGCCGCGACGGGGTAACGCTGCATACAGGAACGCCGAAATTCAGGGGCGGCGCCAAGGTGTATGTCGTTGGCGTTTATTGGGGAACGGTGAGTTCGATCATGGTTGCCGGCAGGCATCGCATTGACCACCAATTCCTCGGCTGCGCGACCGCACTTGAGTTGCTCGAAAAACTACGGCCGAAGGTCTTGTACAGCCCTGGCGTGGCTCGCGTGATCGCCCACGAGCTGGCAACTTCAAATGCTGCAGCAGATTGCTTCTATGCGACCCAGGAGGAAGCGGCTCGCGCCGTTGACCTGATTGAAGCTTCGATCCGGCATGCGCGAGGACAGCGGAGCGCACCACCTGGAGATTCCTGATACCATCAGCATTCGACCTCGTCCTCAAGGAAAGGCGCCAGCTCGGAACGGTCGCTTACCACCTAATACGAGGCATTCGCGTACATACCCCAAACTTCGGCTCCCGGCCTTCTGCTGAGATCATGCGCCCTGAGTAGGTGAGATCGGCGAACGCATATGCCTTCAAAGCAAATGGCCCCAAGCCGCTCAGGCTTAGCGATTTCGGTGGAATTTGGACGGTTTCTTCTTCCGCCGACAACACTGCAAGGTAATACTCCTACAAAGCGATTGCAGGTAAAGGATGGCCAGAAACGACACAATTACCTTATATGAAGGTTACCAAACAGTACAGGTTTAGCTCGACCCTACGAAATGAGCGCGGGGAGCGTCGCACGAAAACGGAGTTGCTCCGCGAGGTGGGCGCAATTTTGACTGCTGCCGGATGGCAATTACGCGAGCCATCCGAAATCCCTTCGGCTCTCAAAGGAGACATCCTTGCCTTCCGTACCGATCTTGGCAGGATGCGCTGCTACGCCATCGATTGCGTGTTGGAAATCAATGAAGCCGAGGTGATGGCCCGTATTGGTCGTTCCCGGAAACTAGATGCAGGTTTCGAAGAGTTGTGGCTTGTCGGGTATGGGTATGACGCTCAGGCTGCGAAAAAAATTGACGACGACATTCTGGACTTCCGCGTACTCGATTTGAATGAGTTGCGCAGGATAATGGCTCCTTCGCATCAAGGAGTGAAAAGCAAGGCTCGCACGAAAATTGGCAAGGCGCTGGAAGCAAACGAGAAGGAAATCAATCTCGCAGTCGCGGGGCTCGTTCTCCAAATCGAAGCCAAGATCGAGGCGCTGCAAGGCGAACGGCCCAATTCCGACGAAGCAATTGCGGAGCGCAATGCGCATATCACCGAATACACACGGATGCGCACCGAACTCGAACATATTCGGATGATGGTCGCCGCCTTCAAAAGGGGCACGGAGAACGAAACTAATGTCGTTAGATCATTAAAGATCTTCGCTAATGGCGTCGAGAAATGGTGGAACAAGTGTCACGACGCAATCCTCACCAAAACGTTCGACGTGGGACTGTTCACAACCGCCGTTGGCGTTTGCTCGATGGCCGGTGCGGGCGGAAAGATGGCGGTAGCGGTCTCCGCGGTTCTTGTGGGCGGGAAACCCGCCGCTCAAGCGCTGAAGGGCCTCATCCCGAAGCGTCCCATGGCCGACTAGAAAGACACCCCAATTCACTTCGGCAAGACATTCAGCTGCGGACGCGTCCCTTACGAATGGGTTGGTCCGCAAACGGCCGAGGCTGTGTGAAAAGTCTGGGTTCAGGGAATGCCTTTAAGAATCATCCTGCGAGGAACGCGGGGGAGATTCAATGACGGGCTTCGTGACTGGTGCGGACCGGATGCAGGGAACAATGTTTCCCGCTCAGCTGGAAGACTATGTAGCCGAAGACAACCCAGTCCGGGTGATCGACTTTTTCGTCGATCAGCTCGATCTCGCCAAGCTTGGTTTTGGCGGGGTAAGACCGAAGGAAACCGGAAGGCCTGCTTACCACCCCGCGGTGATGCTGAAGATCTACGTTTACGGCTACCTCAACCGCGTTCAATCGAGCCGCCGCCTTGAGCGGGAATGCCAGCGCAATGTCGAGGCGATGTGGCTGACGGGCTGCCTGGCTCCGGACTTCAAGACCATCGCCGATTTCCGCAAAGACAATGGCCCGGCCATTCGCAAGGTTTGCCGCGAATTCATCGTGGTGTGCGGGCGCGCCGGGCTGCTCGCTGCCACGATGGTTGCCATCGATGGCAGCAAATTCAAGGCGGTTAACTCGCGGGACCGGAACTTTACCCAAACGAAAGTAGCCAAGCGGCTGGAACAGCTTGAGGCGAGCATCGAACGCTACCTGGCCGAGCTTGAAACCGCGGATCGCCAGCCGTCCACGCCTGAGGTCAAGATCAACCGGCTCAAGGATAAGGTTGGCAGGTTGAAACAAGAAATCGAGCGCATGAAAGCCATCGGGGCGCAGCTGGAAAAGGCGGAAGACACGCAGATTTCGCTCACCGATCCCGATGCCCGCTCAATGCAGGGAAAGGGCAAAGCCACGGGAACCGTTGGCTATAATGTGCAATGCGCCGTGGAGACGGAGAACCATCTCATCGTCGCTCACGAAGTCACCAACGAAGTCCACGACCGCCACCAACTCTCCAATATGGCTCAGCAGGCCAAGGAAGCCCTTGGCGCCGGAGCCATCGACGCGCTGGCCGATCGCGGCTACTACGACGGCAAGGAGATTCTGGCTTGCGGCCAAGCTGGCGTGACAGCCTATGTGCCAAGGTTTTCAGCCTCAAACGCCAAGGCCGAGGGGCGTTTCGGCAAGCAGGATTTCGTCTACAAGGCGGATGAGGATGTTTATCTTTGCCCCGCCGGCCAGCGCTTAAGCTACCGTTTCACCAACGAAGAAGACGGCAAAGTCATGCGCCGTTACTCGACAACGGCCTGCTCCGCCTGTCCACTCAAGGAAAAATGCACCACTGGCAAGGAACGCCGCATTGCGCGCTGGGAGCACGAGGCCGTTCTGGAGGCCACCCAGGACCGGCTGGACCGGAACCCAGGTATAATGACGGTGCGGCGCAGCACAGTGGAGCATCCCTTCGGAACTCTCAAGTTCTGGATGGGTTCAGCACACTTCCTAATGAAGACGTTGCACAACGTGAAGACAGAGATGTCGCTCCACGTTCTGTCCTACAATATGAAGCGCGTCATGAACATCCTCGGTGTGCCAGGATTACTGCAGGCTATGCGGGCCTACGCCAAAAAAGGGGGATTGCTGTTCATTTATGCTTGCGCTGCCGCTCTCATATCGTCTCTGTCCGCCGTTTTTCTGCGCAAGACAAGCGCGATTCCAGCCTGGATAAACGGAATCCGGCAGTGCGACGTTTCCGGCCAGACAACTGCGTTTTCCCACAGCCTCGGCCTTGAGCGCTATACGAGGTTCGAAGAGGGCGAAATCATAAACTTATCCTCTTCGCAGTTGCAGCAATTCCTTCGGTTGCCGGGGGAGCAGAGGAATCATTGAAATCGCGAAAAAATCGACACTCCTGACCCTTACCGGAACATGTTGCTACGGGGCCGCTCGAGTGGCAAAACTGTCACATTTGCGCCAGATCATTTGGTCAGCGCTTCGTTGTTTTGTGGCCGCTATAAACGTGGAAGAGTGATGGAACCAGATTGCACTTACGGGCCAGCGTCGATTGCGATGGTAATGACATCGCGATAAATGCCGGCACGCTGGCCTGCGATGGAGCCCACCTGTACATCGACAGGAATTGCGATGCCGGACTTTTGCGTTGCCGAGGGCCAGAGCGAAAGCACGCGCTGCTGCGAGAGGCTAACGGGCGTCATCCTGTTGATGGCGATGGTGTAGGGTACCTGCCATATGCCCTCGGTGATCGCTTGTGCGTCGGTGGGTTTCATCACCCCAGCGTTATCCGAACTTACCATGAGGCGGAAGCTCTGGTTGGAATATGCTTGAAGGTTTACAGAGCGGGTAGCGCCCTGAACGAAATCGCCGAAATTGAGCGTGGTCCGCCGCCCGCCTCCGGCAATCGCCACAGTCATTTGCGAATTTACGCCGATGGTCACGGCAAGGGTGGCGGCTGGGATTGGCGTCTTGGTATACTGGCCGCCGCCCATGCTTTGATAAACGCCAAGGTAAGGTGTGTCGGAGTACGTCCCTGGCGGCACCACTTGTCCGTCACCCGCGGAAAGCATGGCGTTCGCTGCGTAGGTTTGTTTGGCGCCAACAGTGATGTAGGCGGCGAAGCCAGCCCCTGGCAGCGTGGCCGGCGGAGTGGGCGCGTTTTGCGTCAGCGGCCCGCTGGAGCCGATAAGCTGATAATTTAGCGATCCGCCGGCGGCTTTCGCCTGGGGCGCGCCCGTCCTGAAGAATGCGAAGGCGACGTCGCAGGGCTTGCTGTCCGCGTTCTTCAGGGTGAACGATACCTGTGCGGTCGCGGCGCCGGCTTGGAACGGATTGTAGGTTAGCGGCTGCTGCGTCACCAGGCCAATAAGGCTGAGCTGGCAGGCCATGCCGCCCGCGGGCAGGCACACCAAACAGGCCAGGACAAATGCCAGTCTCTTAACGGCCATTTCGCGCCTCCGCCATTTGCTGCCCGCCGGCCGGTTTCAATACGCCGGCATTGTGGAGGCCCTTCACGCCCTCGGGGATGCCGATCACGTAGCGCGTGGGCTCGCCTTCGGTCGGCATCTCGATGATCCAGCGGCCGGGCGCCAGCCCTTGCGCGCCGAAGCGGCCGGCGCGGTTGGTGAACAGCTCGACCTTGCGGCCATTGGGTTTGTCCGCCTCGCGGGCCGTGCCGGCCAGCAGGGGTATGGGCTCGCCACGCGCCGTCTGGAGCGTACCAATCGCCGTGACGGTATAGGCGGAGCCGGCTTGCAGGGCATAGCCCGCCTTGTAGGGAGCGTGGATGTCGTAGGTGGCGCTGCCGAGATCGTAGCCGGTGGGGGCATCGGGTGCGTCGTAAGGCAGCCGTGCCGTTCGATAGGCGGTTAAGCTGGGAACGACGGCAGAGCCCAGCCAGTCTGTTTTGGCCACCGGAGAATCCGCCTGACCGACTATCACAGAGCTGCCGTCGAGACTTGAATGCGGCGTGACAATCGCAAATCCGTTGGTGACCGGGCGGCCGATGCCCCAGGCGCCGCCCGCGAACACGAAGCTTGAGGCCACGCTGACCGTCGTCCGCTCTTCTGTGCTCGCGAAGTTAGACACACCGTTAAACCCTATGCCAGCTAAACCCGCCGAATGGGCAACCGTTATGTCTCCGCGATTGCCGGAATACGTGACCGCCCCGCCCACTCCGCTTTGATCGTTTTGCGCAGTCTGAGCCTGGGCGCTTGCAGTCCAGGAACCAACGCCCTGGTTTTCGCTGGTCTGGGTGCCGGAAATCTCGCCGACCCCGGCGCGGCTGTCATAACTCGAAAGAACGGTGGTGTGCGCGCCAGGGGTCCATGCCACGCGGCCAAGTACCTGGAAGCCGTTCTGATTATAGAGGCTGTTCGGCAAATATTCCGCCGTCTGATCCCGGCCGTAGCCAACGGCAAGCGAACCGCTCACGCTGGTCCAGATTTCTTTGGCGAGCGAGAAATCCACCTCCCAGCGATCGCCGGCATTTTGGAAATCGGTTACGCTGCCTTTGTCAAGATGAGAGAAGGAAGCCGAGAGCCCTGCCGATACGTTGTAAGGCAATTGCTGCGTATAGCTTGCTCCAACCGCGGTATTATAAGGCGCTGTAGACAGGACAGTACTAACAGTATTGTAGTCTTGGCTTCTGTATTCGCCGAATACGCGGAATGAAGACTTGTAGCCGAACCAGCCGAACCGGTCGTAGCCATAGCCGAGATGGACCGCGTAACCGGGGCCTCCGCGATAAGTTTCGCTTCCGGAAACCTCGGCTGAAAGCATGCCGGCGACGGTTGCGAAAGCGAAGCCAGTACCGGCCATGGTCGTCCTGTCATCGCTTTGAACGTTGGCGTCCATGGTCAAAGCCGTGGTCAAGCCCGTCCGGTAAAACCCGGTTGCGGCGGGCTTATCGAGAAAATACTCCCGCTGCGCATAAATGTTGTTCTTGCCGACGACCGTCATATTTGGAGGGTTTGCCCCCCCAGAACCGCCCGGCTGGGTGAGCACCCCAGCATCGAACGACTTGATACCGGCGCTGAGAGACCACTCGCTAATGCCTGGGGCGAGCAGCTCATTGCCCGAAAACGCGGTGAATTCCAGCGTCTGCCGCGCGCCGGTATCGTCGGAGATGGCAAGCTTGATGTTGTTCGCGCCGGGGCGGAGCGGCAGTTCCGAGAGATCGTAATTGCCCGGAGCGAGCCTTATGTGCCGGAAAAGGACGTTGTCGATAATGATGTCCACCTCGGACGGGCGCTCGATGCGGAAGGAATGCGAGCCAGTCGGGCGGATGGACTTTCCGGGCTGGAGCTGCTGGTAGGTTTGCTGGACCGACAGCCCCAGCAAATCCGGCGCCGTCTGGAAGGCCATGTAATCCGGGGAGATGTCGCCCACGCGGATGCGCATCGCATCCTCGGGAAGATCGTAGACGAGCCGCGTGCCATGCCGGTAGAAGACATAATCCTGGTACGAGGCTTGGCTCAAGCCTGCGGCCGAGCCGGCATAGAGCGAGGCTTCGCCCTCCAACACCGTGCCGCCAACCCTGAAGGCTCCTTGCAAATCGATCTGGGTGGCATCGACCCCGGTATTGCCCCAACTGCTCTGGCTGACATAGCCCGCTATGGCGCGCATATTAAGAAATCCGCTGACATAGGCCGGGGCCTCCAGCGCTTCGCTCTCGATCTCGCTGCGCTGCTCGAAGCTGAGCTGGCTGGTTGGGCGCTGATCCACCTCGGGCGATACGATCAGCTCGATATTCTGCGGGCTGTAAGTGATTTTAATGCCGCGCTGCTTGACCGTCTCAAGCGGCAGATAGCTGGGCGGCTCCTGCCCGAGATCGCCCGGATCTTGGACCGCCCCCATCTGCTGCGACGCAAGCTGGATCATCGACGAAGCCGCGGCACCCGGCGCCTTTTTGCCCACCAGCGTGGTGCCGCCTGCAACTTGCGTAGCCGGAGCAGGCACGGCAAGTGCTGCGGTGAGAATATCGGGCTTGATGACCTTCGCCAGATATTTCTTCAGGAGCTTCGCATCGACGAACAGCTCGTCAGCGGGCGTGATCTTAATCCCGACATTGCCGAGCAGGGCGCCATCGGACTTAACAGGAACTTCGATCTCGAAAACGCGCTTTGTCGGGTTGAGCTTGACGGGCTGCTGAACTTCCGCCGCTGGCACGCCTCCCGCGGCACCCGGGTCGGCGAGGCTAAAGGCCGGCGTGGCGGTCAAAAGGCCCGCCGCCGCACTCAGCGCACAAAAACACTTTTTCATCGCCGGAACTCACGCCCTTTGAGTGGGATGATTGAAAATATACAGATACTTTAGCTTTTGGGGTGCTGGCTAACGCCAGCGCCCTTTATTTCGCGGTCTTGGGAGAATAAACGACCTTGGCCGTGATGCCGCCCGCCGGAGCATCGGCCACGGGAACGAAGAAGCGCCGCTTCTTGCCTGGCAGCACAACCCCATATCCCACAAGCTGCTTGAGTTCGCTCGTGTTAATGGATTTGCTCCAGCCGCCGCCTTCCAGTTCCAGCTTGGCATCGCTGAAGTAGGAATACATGCTGCTCGGATTCTCGACCGTCACAGCCGCGCCGTGCTTGCCGCTTTCCGTGGCGGCTTCCGCGCTCACCAACTTCAAGCCCGACTGCGCCCCAGCCGGCGCCACGCTCACGATCACGCCGAAGTTGAACACGATCTGCACGCCGCTTTCGCCCGCCTTACGCTGAACGGGAAGCTGGCTGACATAGACCATGTAGCTCTGGCTCTTTTTGAGGTCCGGCTCGCCAACCCATTGGAGCCGGAAGTTTTGCGTTGACCCGGCCGGCACAACGGATTGCGGTGGAAACACCACGAATTCGTCGCCTGCGGGCGACTCAATGGTCTTGCCGTCGAGGGCGATATCCAGTTTCTTGATCGAAACTTCGACGGGCAGAGGAGACGCCCCGTCATTTATCACTTCCAGGGCGCCATGGGTGTGTGCGCCAATAGAAACCATGTCCAGCGCCAGCGGCTGCACCTGCAATGAAAATGCCGGCGAGACCCCAGCAATGGCAAAAAGGGCAGCAGCCAATATGCGTGCCCGAGAAATAAGTGCCCAAGTCATTTCTTCACCAACCCGTCTCAATGAACCCAAACACGCCGCAGCCCCTATCCCACACGAAAAGAATATTGTGCAAAGGCGAGTGAACGACGGGCTTCACGAGAAGCCCGTCGTGCGTGAAACTCAGCAGCGGCTGGCCTTTGGGCCAGCCGCAGAATGTACCTTAAAGCGACGCAGTAACCGTGACAGTCAGCGTGTCCGAATAGGTAGCCACGGGAAACGGTCCCGCAGCCCCAACCGAAAGGACTTTCACGTTGAGGGTGTTATCCCCAACGGTCGGCATAGTGGCAGCGGCAAGGTCGATCAGCGGATTATCGCCCTGAATAACGGTGTTAACGGGGACAGCAGGAGCATTGTAGGCCATGCCAGCCTTGTAGGGGATAGTAGTAGCTCCAGCTAACAGACCACCATGCGCAGAGGATACTTTGGCATCGCACTTGGCATTAGCGGAGACGTTCAAGGCGGTATTTACGCCGATGCCGTCGGTTACGCCGCCAGTGCCGTTGTCGAAACCAGTGAACGTGGCAACGGCGCCTCCGGCAGTGGTGATGTTACAGAATTGCGCAATCGAGCCCTGAACAGTCAGGTCATAGGAGCCGCCTGCATTTGCGGCAGAAGCTAGAGCCAGCACCGAGCCAGCACATGCAAGTACAAGAAACTTCTTCATGTTATTACCCTTCCTTACTTACTCAAGGTTACAAGAACTCATATACATGGCATTTAAAGTGCCTAATGAATGCGGCCTTACAAGACGCAACGTCTCGCTCTTTCCCTGGAGCGATGCCCGCTCCAGGGTATTTTTATATTAGTAATTTCGGCGTTGACGAATGCTTGTTAATTTGCAGTCGGACTAGTGTGCAGTGATGCTTAGCCTTAGAGTATCCGCGTAATCACCCGCAGCTAGTACGACTGAAAGATCTTCCTTCGCGTCAAATTCGATCACCACGTTTCCAGTTCCTGGGACGTCAAAAGCTGGCCCAACATTTGTGGTAGTTTTGCTGGTCGATCCCAAGGGGAATGGCGTTCCACTATCGTACAAATCCGAGTTATAAAGGTCCGCTGTATATGGGCGGCCTGTATTGGTGTGGGAATTCCATAGAGTGCCGTTATCCGAAGTCAATTGGTAGGTGCAGGTCGAGTTGCTTCTTACCTTTAATGTCGCCCGTCCACCCACATGCAAGCCGTTCCCCGTTGAGTTGGCGAAATTGTTGAGGCCGGGGAAAGCCAGAGTTGCTGCCTGTGTGTCAGTCGAACTCCCTGAACTACCGTAAGTAGCGAGTGCGCTAGCCGTTCTAACATCGCAGTAAGCGGCGATGCTTCCCTGAACCGTTAGATTATAGCTCGTGTTCGCGGCATAAGCTGCACATGCGAGGACCAAGCCAGAGACGGCGCCCCCGATTAGTATTGCCCTGTTCATGTTACGCCCCAATCAAATCCCGATGAGTGTTAGTTTTTCTGCTCACGCTAGCAATAACGGCGACGGCTAGCCCCTCAAGACGGGGCAATCGTCAAAGTCAGTGTATCGGTGTAGGCCCCGGCGGGCAGGACTTGCGTTCCCGTGTCCGGCACTTTGAATTCGATGAACACAGAGGTGCTATCCGGCTTGGTCTGGAATGTGCCCGACGGCTGCGCCGGATGGCTGTTGAGGTCGAGCACCACCTTGGTGCTTGGGTACGCCATGTCGTAAGCGTCCGCGGTATAGGACCGTGCGGCGCCAGCCTTGCCGTTCCACAACGCTCCATTCACGGAACTGAGGCTTACCGCGCAATTGGTGTTCGTATCGAGTGTCAGCACCGCGTTGCCCGATACCGCCAAACCGTGCCCCATGTTATCGCCGAACGAGTTGCTTGCCCCGCCGCTGAAATCCAGTGTCGCGCCATTGTCCGTGGTCGTGATCGCCGCGGTTTTCGATACGCCGGCCGTGGCCGCGCTAATGTTGCAACGGTAGGGAACGTCTCCCTCCGTTTGAGCGGCGGCCTGCGTGCTTGCAAGGCATGCCATGAGGACGGCGGAGCCGAGCGCGGTTGTGATTTTCGTGCTCATGGCTTCACGCTCACGTAAATCACGAGGTCGTCATTATAATGCCCGCCATGCAGCTTGCTTTGCGCGGTCTTCCACGAGACCTGCGTCATTGCCTGCTGGGCGATGGCAATCTTGTTGCCGGAGTTTGTGAAGCGGCACGTCGTTGCGCCCCGGCGGATGGCCGCGCTATCGCAGGTGTCGTCGATGGCGCCGCCGAGCGTCAGCGGGATATGGACGTGCACGTCGTAGGGCACCTCGATCTGATCGCGCGGCGCACCGGCGGGAGCGTCCACGAGCCGCATGGCGCCGTTCTGGGACTGCATCGTGTATTGGAACGGCGCGTTGCAATCGACCGTGAAGGAGAACTTGCCGGTGCCGGCTTTGCTGGGATCGCTGGCGTGGATCGAAACGGTGGTCGCGCTGTTCGAGCAATAGGACTTGACGTTGCCGGTGACTTCGATCTGCACTTTGTCTTGTGCCGCGAAAGCGGTATAGATCGATAGTCCCCCGATAGCAGCAGCAACAGCCACAGCACTCGGGTAAATGCCCCGAAATATCATTGGTACGCCCCACACACCGTTTACGCTTCTAAACAGATAAACTTTTGCTCAGGACACCTGTTCCGTTCCGCCTCATGTGTTTCAATGTTTCTGACGAGATGATTACCGGAGTCCCACGAAGAGTGTAAGCAACCTAAGGTTGCGTTCGCGGCGATATCTGTTTTTCTTATCTTGCAACCGTGAATAAGTGGCACAGGAGACACAACTTCGGCGGCGCCGCGGCAACCAAGGGTATAGTTGCACACATTCGCGCCACCTACGGTATAGGGCCGCATTGCGCAGCCATCATTCTGTTTGCGTGCTTGTTAGTTGTTGCCCTTTTACCGCAGGCATCCGAGACTTAAACGCACCCGAGAGTCTGCACTTGGCCCGAACCGCTGGTTTTCGCTGCTGCAACAAATGCTTCGGCTATATGAGGGATAGCGGCCTCGCCGAAACCCTACGCCATTCTCCCGAGGTTGACCCGAAGGAGGCTTCGCCGTTGATTAAGGCGAAACGGCGAGGTCGGATGGCAAGCCGACCTGACGGTGCCATCAGTTCAGCAAGCAGGCGAGGGCCGCTTTCAGAATACCAAAGCGGAAACTTACGGATAGGCTAAGACGCACTCGCTCGCGGGCCACTGCAAAATCCTCTGGCACGTTGCCTCCGCATACATCACGGCGACGACGATCAGGGCAGGCTTAGCGCCCAGGGCCAAAGCGGCAATCATCGAAATAAGAGCGACGGCATCGCTCTCCATCCGGCCCGCCATAAGATCGCGCGCCATGGATATGCCAAGCGCCAAGATTTCAGGTACGGTTCCCGCAAGCCAGGACCACTTGGCAATCCCAGGTTGGCCCAAAACCTGGGCCACCAATCCAGCGCCAGTGAATTAAGAGCCCGGTGCAAGAGGCGTTCATTTTGCTTCCGGCGCTCTCCTGGCTAACTTAGCGCTGGGGTGCGGCGACTGCCGGCCAGCAGCTTGGGCGGGAAAGGAAACAGTCGCCCTAAAGCCATGAGGCTCGATATTGGCGAACGTCAGCGTGCCGCCATAAGCCTTCGCAATATCATGGGTGATGGCAAGGCCAAAACCTGAGCCGGGAACAGCTTCGTCAAGCCTTAGTCCACGCTCTCCAAGCCGGTGAACGAAGGATGCAGGCGCTCCTGGTCCGTCATCCTCAATTACAATCATAATGCCGTCCCCGCTGCTTGCAGAGATGGTGACGGACTCATTCGCCCATTTGCACGCATTATCGAGAAGGTTTCCAATAAGTTCGGCCAGATCGCTCTCCCTTAAGGGTGCCGCAATGTCTTGTCCTACGTGAACGCGCCACTCCAACCCCTCTCCTTTCGGGGTGCGGCCAAGGGCGCGAACAAGCTTTGCTACGGCTGGCTCGATGCGGGTTTCATGAATTTGGAGGTTGTAAGCGCCTTGAAGCCGGGCGCGCGACAATTCGCGGTCGATATTCCGGCGCATGGTGTCAGCAAGCTCCTCGATTTCGGCGGCCATGCTCGCCGCTCCGCTTTCGCGCAGTTTGGCTGCATCGGCAATCAACACTGTCAGCGGTGTTTTGAGACCGTGCGCGAGATCGGCAGCCCTTGCCTTCGCGTTTTCCATCGCCCGCGCTTGTGCGTCGAGCAGGGAATTAACCGCCGAGACCAGCGGCATGACTTCCTGGGGCTCGGTCACGCCGATGCGGGTTTTTTGACCCGACCGGACCGCGAGCACGCTTTCCCGCAGCGTTTTCAGGGGTCTCAAGCCGAGGGTAATCTGTGCCCACGCCGCGGCCATCAATGCGATGCCGAGAAGTGCCAGGGCCTTTACGGCATCCGAGCTAAACTCGGCGCGGGCTGCGTGGATCTCGCGTGTGTCGAGCGCCACCGAAATCCTTATACGATGCGTTCCTGCCGGCGTTGCGTAGGAGATGCTTCTTTCCCGCACAAGCAGCTCCGAGTGGGCTGGGCCCTCGATCGTATGCAGATGAACCTTGCCGACATCGAGGACGTCCTCAGGAAGCCGCAGCACCGCGTCCCAAAGCGAACGCGAGCGCAGCAACTGCTTCTGCGTCTCATCCGCGATCTGCCAGTAGAGGCCGTTCAGGGGCTCGCCGAAGCGGGGGTCGGGAAGGGTGCGTTTGAAAGCGATTGAACCTTTGGCGTCGAAGGTGACGCCCGCCGAAATCTGCCGGACAAAGGTATCGAGTTCGGCGACGGCGCGGCGCTCTGCATGGCGCTCGAACAGGGCGGCCATTCCTAGCCCCGCGATGAGAAGGGCCAGCCCGATGGTGACGCCGCCCAGCACCAAAAGGCGAAGCTTGAGGGAGCCGCCTGTCACCGCACCGAAGCTTCGATAATGTAGCCGAAGCCCCTGCGTGTCTCGATCGCGTCCGCCCCAAGCTTGCGCCGGATGCGCCCGATGAGCACTTCGATGGCATTGGCATCCTTGCCGGAGTCGTGCTCGTAAAGATGCTCGATCAATTCCGTATGGGGGACAACGCGTCCCGTGTGGTGCATGAGGTAGTTGAAAAGCCGGTATTCCTGCGGCGTCAGATTGACCGGCACGCCATCCAGTGAGACGCGCATTTGACGCGTATCGAGCGAGATTGGCCCAAGCGTCAGCAAGGGTGAGCTTTGCCCGGCGGCCCGTCTTACAATGGCGCGAAGCCTGGCCAGCAGCTCCTCCATGCGGAACGGCTTTGGCAAATAGTCGTCGGCGCCGCTATCGATCCCTTCGACGCGCTCGCTCCAGCTTCCTCTGGCGGTCAGGATCAGCACCGGCATGGTCCGCCCGTTCGCACGCCATCTCTTGAGGATAGTGAGGCCGTCGAGCATCGGCAGGCCAAGATCGAGGACGATCGCGTCGTAGTCCTCGGTGTCTCCCTTGAACCAACCCTCCTCCCCGTCTGTTTCACGCTCCACCGCGTAGCCCGCGGCAGCCAGCGTGGCGGTTATGTCCCTGGCGATCCGGCTGTCATCCTCAAGCAGTAAAATACGCATCATCGTCCCGCTTTGCCAATCGGCTGGCCAGTCTTGGCATCTATGCGGACGGTCAGCATCCGCCCGTCCGGAGAGATAACCTTAAACTCATAGATCCAAGTTCCATTTTCTTTTTCGAGTTCAACCGCGGAAACTTCGCCTGGCACGGTATCGCCCAACCCGGCAATGACGCTGTCCAGCGGCACGATCTCGCCCATTTCGAGGGCATGGCGGGCCTGCTCCTCGTCATGCTCCTCATGTGCAAGAGCAGCTGGCGGGGCATTTGGCAGCAAAACCAGCCCAGCATAGATCAGGATAGAGATCGCGGTCAGCAACGTAGTTCGGTGGCGCATCGAAAACTTATGATCCTGATCGTCTGTCAAAGCGCTGACCGGCACGCTCACGAGCCAGAAAGGCGAAACCCGCTATTGAGTATCCTCCGGAGGACCACGCTCCTTCCGGCCTGGAGCCGTCTATGCGGCACTTCTGGAGCAGGAAAATGTTTTCTGTCAACGCTATAAACCCAATACGCAAAGGCGGCGCGAAATATCCTTATAGTCTCATGCAGATCGCTATGATCCTCCAGAATACCCCCTCAGCTGTGAGCCGGATTCTTTCCGAGCTACAAAGGCGCCGCTCGCCTGCAACCTCTTTCGCGCGCCAGGTCGCGCAGACCGCGATTGCGTCGCGATGCGGAGACAGCGTTAGCGAGGGGATTTTCTGTTTGGAGGTGTTGAACCTGCCCGTGTTCCCGGTAAAGCTTCACGGACCAACGCCGGCTTCTGGGCGCGCGCCAACAATAGACGCTCCTAACCGGATGCTCCTTGAGGGCTACGAAGGTTTCAAGTCGCCTCTTCCTCCGCTTAAGGCGTTGCCTGAACAGCATTCCTTCGTGGATCTGTTCGAACAGCTCTTGCACTGTTCGCGCAAACCCAGCCAGGGTGAGCCCATTTTGATGGGCGAAGGCGCCAAACTCGGTACCGTGGTTATTTCCGGTCTCACCGCGCAAGCTACGATAGAGCACGGCGGTTTCACGGAAGTCGTTAAGTACTCGGTACCGGAGGAAAGTGCCAGAGCGCGTAAAGACATCGCGCAGTTCACGGGCAAGGCGATTTCGCTGCTCGCCGCCATTACGGAAAACCTTTGGTAGGGCAATGAACGGCCGGGGATCCGGCGTTGCGTCATGGCGATTGTGCTGCACTGGTCGCGGGTGACGCAGCTGCTTGAGACCGTCCGCGCGGAAGCAGGCGCTCCACACTTGGCCTATTGGGTCGAACCCGTGGAAAGCTTCGGGAGACTTTGATCGCATGCCAGGCATTTGCGTTTGGGTAATTTGAAAAAGGAGATGAGGGCATGACAAGCACCGAAAGCAATACACAGATTTCAGTTTGGGACCCTCTCATCCGTTTCGGCCATTGGGCACTCGTCGCGGCCTTCGCGATCGCCTATCTCACCGGCGAGGAGGAGGGCGACCCGATCGCATGGCACGAATGGGCCGGTTATATAGCGGGCGGCATCGTGGTTTGGCGCGTGCTTTGGGGCCTGATCGGCTCGCGCTATGCGCGGTTCAGCGATTTCGTGGCCGGCCCCCGCAGTGCAATCGCCTATCTCATCGGCCTCGTCACCGGCAACTCCAAGCGGTATGTGGGACATAGCCCAGCCGGCGGAGCGATGATCCTCGCGCTGCTCACCCTGATCGCGGCCACCGTTGTAACCGGCATCGTCGCCGATCCAGACGGCGCGCCGAAGCCTCAGCCGGGCGTCACGGTTACGGCACAGGTCAGGAACGCGGAAACTGGACGGGCGGCGCGCTCCCACGAGCAACGCGAAGGCCGGCACGAGCATGAGAGCTTTATCGGAGAGGTACACGCCGTGCTCGCGAACGTCACGCTCTTCTTGGTCATTCTGCACATTCTGGGCGTTGTGCTGGCGAGCTACGTGCATCGTGAGAACCTTGCCGCCGCGATGATTACCGGCAAAAAGCGCGGCGAGGATGCGCAGGCGTGATGCAGCGCGGAAGGGCGGCTTAGCTTAGCTTGGATGATAGAAGAAGGCCCTCGCCTGGTTGTGGGGGACTGGCGAGGGCCCATTCACGACGGGTAGGTCGCAGCATTACTATCGCACTGGCGGGCTGTAAGAACGCTGACCGGCGCAAACAGGAAATAAAGAAGCTCGGCCGGGTGGAAAAGGGAAAACCAGTTGCGTAGCCCGGTGCTCGCCACCTGTCTCCGCCCGCACGCGGGAGGCAGCTAATGCTCACCTGCTTATGCCGCTCTTGAGGCTTGATGTGCCGCCCTCAAGCACAATGGCCTTTCAATTGCCGTTGCTCCAGCGCCTGGCGGCATGAATCCGAGGCCTTGTCCTGGTTCTTCTCCAGGCAATTTCGCACCGCCCGGTTCACGTGGGTGAGAACCCGCAGCGCTTCATCGATTTCCTGATGCGCTTCGAACTCGATCTTAAGAAGCCGAACCCGAAACACGCTCCCATCAGCGCCTTCACAATCGGCGCGTCCTACGTCGCTGGCGGCCTGGTGCCGCTCTTCCCCTACCTGTTGACGAACGACATGGGCACGGCGCTGAAGCTTTCCGTCGCCACGACAGGCGTTGCGCTGTTCGTTTTCGGCGCGGTGAAGGGGCATTTCACCGGAGCGAACAAGTTCAAGTCCGCGGTGCAAACGCTTCTGGTTGGCGGTCTCGCGGCGGGTGCTGCCTATGCGCTCGCGCACGCCTTCGGCTAAGTGGGACCGGGCTACGCCTGTGCCGCGTGCTCGTAGATATCTTCCTCCTGTGCATTATGCAGCCGGACCAGTGCCTCGATTGACTCGATTGCCCGCTGGGCATCGCGAATGAGATAGCGGCCGGCATCCTCCCCGGAGGCGCAGGAGGCAATGCGGTTGAGGAGCCTCGCCTGATGCTGAATTTCGCGATGCGCGCGGCTCATGGCAGCAAGGCCGGACAGATCGGGGAGGCGGGCGGAGAGTTCGGGAAAGAGGGCGGTTTCGTCCTGCCGCTCGTGCTGGACGACCGTCCGCTGTATGAGGGCGTCTGCCTCCTGGACTAATGCGAGGGCCCTCGCTTCGTCCGCATCGTCGAGCGCATCTGCTATTTCACGGAGCCGGTTCAGATCTTGTTCGACGGCTTCATGGTTTTCCCGCAAGCGCTCTGGGAGAAGCGCAGGGCGGCGGCGCAGCATGCGCTCCTCTCCCGAAAATAGCGCTCTAAGGGCGTTCAGGATCACGAGAACGTCGATTGCCTCCTGGGTGACGGCCGCGGCAACGGGTGTAAGAAACCCCAACGCCGCCGCGGTCATTGCGGCGGCCGAAAGCGCCATTCCCGCGACGATGCTTTGCTGAGCGATTGCACGGGTCCGGCGCGCGATCCCTACTGCCTCAGCGACCCGGTCGAGACGGTCTACGAGGATAACAACGTCGGCCGCCTCGGACGAGGCGGTTGCCCCGCGCGCGCCCATGGCAACGCCGACATCGGCTGCGGCAAGTGCCGGGGCGTCGTTGATGCCGTCGCCGACCATCACGGTGGGATGAAGCTTGCGCTCGGTGGCAACGGCCTCGACTTTATCGGCCGGCGAGCGGTCCGCCAGCACTGTATCGAGATCGAGGGCGGCACCGATGGTCTCGGCCGCGTCGGCACGGTCGCCCGTGACCATCACCATGCGGACAACGCCCGCGGCGCGGAGAGCCAGAACCGCACGCGGCGCTTCTTTCCGCAGCTCGTCGGCAAGCAATATCGCCCCGATTGCAACCTCGTCTCTTGCGACAAAGACGCAGAGCGCCGAGCGCCATGAGGCACGCCTCAGCGCCCGGACCGCCCATTCAGGCGGCTTGCGGCTCCCGAAGATCATGGAGTCCGAGCCCGCCCGGATGCGATGACCGCCGATTGAGCCTTCGAGGCCCGACCCCACGGCTTCATTCACGGAATGCGGGACCAGCAGGGCCAGCCCGCGCGCCCGCGCCGAGGCCACAATCGCAGCGGCAAGCACATGGTGCGATGCCTGTTCAAGCGATGCCGCGAGCCTCAGCACCTCTCCCGCGCTTTCGCCGGGTGCTGCTTCAATGGCGGCGAGACGGGCGCCGCCCGCTGTCAGGGTTCCGGTCTTATCAAAAAGAACCGTATGCACTTTGGCGAGGGCTTCGAGCGGCCCGCCGCCTTTGATAAGGATCCCGTAGCGGGCGGCCCTCGAAACGCCTGCGATGAAGGCGACCGGCGCCGCAAGAATAAGCGGGCAGGGCGTGGAGGCCACGAGCACGGCGAGCCCGCGCAAGGGATCGGCCGATATAATCCAGGCAGCCCCGGCGAGCAGGAGCGTTACGGGAAGCAGCAGCAGCGCATATCTGTCTGCCATGCGGATGAAGGGAGACTTGGCGGTCTGGGCCGCTGTCACCATGCGGATTATGCCGGCGTAGGTGCTTTCGCCCGCAGTTGCGCTCGCCTGGAATTCGAACACTTCGCCGGCATTGACCGCGCCGCTGCGCACGCCCTCGCCAGCGGAGCGTGAAACTGGGATAGGCTCGCCGGTTAGGGCCGATTCATCGAGTGTCGCGCTTGGCGACAGGATGACGCCGTCAGCAGGTACGATTTCGCCCGCCCGCACGAGAAGGCTGTCTCCGGCCCTGACATCTTCGGCGGGAATATCGGCAACGTGATCTCCATCCCGGCGATGGGCAGCACGCGGCGCCCTTTCCACGAGCGCTTTCAGATCGCGCTCGGCACGCGACACCGCAAAATCCTCGAGCACACCGCCGCCCGCATACATTACGGCGACCACGACTGCGGCAAGTGCTGCCCCCAGGGCCAAGGCCGCGATCATCGAGATGAGAGCGACGGCATCGACGCCCATCCGGCCAGACTTGAGATCGCGGGCTATTGAGAAGCCAAGCGCCAGGATCACGGGCACGGTCCCGGCAATCCAGCACCATTGGGCAGCCGCGGGCCGGTCAAAAGCTGCCGCCGCCAATCCCAGGCCAAGCGCCATCAGCGCCACCAGAATTAGCGCCCGGCGCAAGAGGCGTTCATTGTTCATCCCGCACCTTCCTGGCTGATGCCGCGCTTCCTCAACGGCCGGGCCGGCCCCCGCGGATGAGGCATAGAGAACGGAGCCTCAACGTACAGGCCGCTTCTACCGCCAGATATACTCTCCGCAGCCTGAGCAGCGCTAGCTGCGCGCCCGCTACCTATGCGCGATGGCATCTGTCAAATTCCCAACAATCGCATCCAGCCCCCTTATAGCCCCGTCTTGTTAGGTTCCTCCCCGCCGGACGGAATGCAAGTTCCGGCAGACCCCAGCCTCAAAAGGAGGGCCCGTGACCGTATTGGATATCTCAAGATGGGGGAAGGACCCCCCAACCAGTCTCGTATAACGGCTAGAGTTTGAAGGATCCAACGCATGCAAGACTGCATTCCTATGAACTTGGCTGGGGCAGAAGGTCCCGCAGCCTCCCCTCAATTCACCGCAACCTTGGTTCCCGGATATTTCCTGCCGCCCAACGGCCTTCTAGCGCTGTTGATCAACATAGCCGCGGCAATCCTCCTTAGCATCTCTGTATTCATACTCCTGGGTGCCCTCTGGCTTCCCCTCTTATGGTGCCTCGATGTGGCGCTTTGCTACGGCGTATACTTCTGGAGGTACGCGCCGCGGCGCATGTCCGAAAAAGTTGAGCTGACGGATGAAAAGTTCTCCGTGACCCGCACCGAAGCCTCAGGAAAGGCAGAAAGCTGGGATTTCAACCCTTACTGGGTGCGTTTCGAGCACAGAAAGCATCAGCGCGCAGCCGATGAGCTTTGGCTTTCAAGCGGCGGCCTCAAGCTTGCGCTCGGCGCATTTCTTTCAGACAGTGAGAAGGCAACCTTCGCGGCCGCTCTGAGTAAGGCGCTCGCCGTCCAACGGAAACAGCATTCGCTACAGACGGCCGAAATATAATACATCCTGCGTGTGAGGCAGCGCCCTCCGGGGAGAGCGACCCCTACGCGTCTGTTCAGACGTTCAAGCGCTGGCCATGCCAGCGCAGGTGATCTTCGATGAAGGTCGCGATTGAGTAGTAGGAGTGATCGGAGCCTTCCTGCCGCCTCAGCGTGAGCGGAATGCGGCGCTTGCCATATGGTGTACCAGCCAGGCTTCCTGCCGGCGCGTTCATGGCAGAAGATGGCGGAGGGGCTGAACGACCACTTCGGCGAGAACGCGGAGCTCGACGAAGCCACCACGAAACGCGTCGCCGAATATTTGACGGCCAATGCCGGCGACCGCAGGCTCTTCCAGAGCTGGGCCGTCCGGGGCTTAAGCGCCAGCGACACTCCGCTGCGTGTCAGCGAGACGCCGTGGCTCGTGCGCGAGCACGAGAAGCACTGCCGCATCTCCCCGGCAGCGCTGCAGCGCGCGCACGCAAAATCCAAGAGCGACTGCGCCGCCTGCCACCCCAGCGCAAACAAGGGTTACTACGAGGACGATTGATCCTAAAAACAGCAGTTGGTCATCGGCGCGACGGGTGAGAATCGCGTATTTTCAGCGGCATGAGCGAGGAAATTGGCTTGCCAGCGCTTCACCCTGCGGGTGAGCACGCACCGGTAGCAATACCGGCTTCGGAGAACGCGGAGACTCTCGATACCTTCGGCGGGACGGTGAAGGTTGAGTGGGACGGATCGCGCCCGCTGACGCCGTTCGGGCCATCGGTGTATTTCATCGAGTTCCTGAAAGTCTCAGGGGTTTTCGACGCTTTGATCGCGGACTGCCCGCTCCACTATACCAGCCCGAATGCGCCGGAAGTCAGGGACGTGATTGGCACCTGGGTGCTATCGGCGCTGGCTGGGCACCGCCGCTACGCCCATGTCACCGCGCTGCGCTCGGACACCGTACTGCCGGAACTCATGGGAATGAGCCGGATCGTCAGCGAGGATTCGCTGCGCCGGGCCCTGGCGGCAATCCCCCTTGAACAAGGCCTGGCCTGGCTGCAACGGCACCTCGACGCTTGCGTCCTGCCGCTGCTTGGCGAGCGCTACATCATCGATATCGATACAACGGTCAAGCTTCTTTACGGGCATCAGGAAGGCGCCGTTGTCAGCTACAATCCCAAAAAGCCGGGGCGCCCCACCCATGTTCACCATACCTATATGCTGGCGGGCCTCCGCCTGGTGATGGGTGTGGAGACGGCGCCCGGCGATGAGCACAACGGCGCACATTGTACGCCGGGGCTGTGGCGGCTGATCGATGGCTTGCCGCGCGATTGCTGGCCAGCGCTGTTGCGCGGGGATAGCGGCATGACCTCCGAAAAGACGCTTTCGGAAGCCGAAAACCGCGGCATCGATTATCTGTTCAAGCTGCGGCAGACCAAGAATGTTAAGGCCCTGATCGAACGGGCTTTTCAGAAGGACGGCTGGCAGAACGCGGGCCAGGGCTGGCAAGGCAGGACGGAAAGCTTGCGGCTTATGGGCTGGAGCCGCTCGCGGCGTGTGATCGTCTTGCGGCGGCGGCTGAAAGGCAGCATTGCAGCTAGCATGCCTGGCGATGGCAACCAGTTGCGGCTCAGCTTCGCGGAAATCGGCGAAGACACGGCAGTGTGGGAATATGCCGTTCTCGTAACCTCGTTCGATGAGGAGGTGCTCAGCATCGCCCAGCTCTACCGGGACCGCGCCGATTGCGAAAATGCCTTCGACGAACTCAAGAACCAGTGGGGCTGGGGTGGCTTCACCACCAAAGACCTCGCCCGCTGCCAGCTCGCAGCCCGGATGGTCGCGCTGGTCTACAACTGGTGGAACATCTTCGTGCGCCTGGCCGGGCCGGATAAACACCTGGAGGCGATCACCAGCCGTCCCCTGCTGCTCGCCGGTATCGCCGAACGGACGCGCCATAGCCGCCAGACCACGCTACGGATCGCTTCGGCGCATGGCCGTGCCCGCTGGGCTGAACTGGCGCTCACAGGTGTTGCCCGCTTCCTGCGGGGGCTGGTCAAGGCTGCGGAGCAGTTGACCGGTGTCCAACGGTGGGCACAAATCCTTGCCCATGCCTTCCGCTCCTGGCTTGGCGGGCGCCGGCTGCGCTCGCCGCCGCGCCTTATGGCGCCAGCCTGACCGGCAAAACCCACATCAATAGGTTGAGAACACCCCGCGAAATTGCGCGGCGCGGAGGTCAACTGCCGTTTTTAGGTTGATAGCCGCGGGAGCGAAGTTGCGGCCGTCTGCCGCGCTCCTGCCTAAAGAGCGGCAAAGCGATACTGAGACGATCCAGGGGAGGTGGTCAGTATTGCCCCCAACAACTGCCAGCACGCAGTCGCTTCTGGCATCGTCCGAAAATGGATCCAAATGCGGGCGCAAATACCCAAGAATGTATACACCTCTGCATCGGCCGCTCGCGGTCCGTTTGAGAATAACTAAATGTTTCTTAAGCTGCGCCCCCGGACGCCCGCTTGTGGCCCACTGCTCCATTTCTCGCAGGTGCAAAAATTCTTTCGGCTATTGGAGGATGAGCAGCCTGCCATATTTGGCGACCTCGACCACCGAGCCTGACCCAAAGGAGGCGTCGCCGCTGATTAAGGCGAAACGGCGGGGTCGGGTGGAAAGCTGACCTCGTGAATTTCTCAACGTCGTGAGCGGGCGATGGCCGCTTGCGGAATAGCAAAGCAGAAACTTATAGATAGGTTGTCGCCCCCTCGCGCGTGAAGCCAAAGTGGCAGCCCCGGCAATTTCGGCATCGGCTGGCTGCTGGGCGCTGGAGGCCTAGCTTGACCAGCGGCTTAGCACTTCAACAAGCTCGTTTACTTTTTGCCGCTGGTCATCGGCATTGCCGCTTGCGATCGCGTGCTCAACGCAGTGGCTCACATGATTGCGTAACAGCTCGCCCTCGACTTTGCGCAATGCGGCTTGAACGGCAGCGATTTGGGTAAGGATATCGATGCAGTAGCGATCTTCGCTGACCATCCGCGCTATGCCCCGCACTTGGCCCTCGATGCGGCTCAAGCGTTGCAAACAAGCTTCCTTTGTCTTCTCTTCCATACGATCCTTATACCGCTAAGGGGTATGCGTATCAACCAGTGACAGAAGCCCTTGGAGGCGCCGAGGTTTTGTCTTGCGCGGGTTAGGCGGTCTCAGCCGCCCCGAATAACGGGGCATTTCTTGACTGATACCCCCTTGGGGTATATGCTTGGTTCGGACAAGGGGATAAATGGATAGAGAAAGCCACATGCACTCCCACCATGAACAAAAGCCGGCAGCTTTGCCGGAAGGCCCAGCCCGCGACCCTGTCTGCGGCATGACGGTGGGCCCGGAGGGGGCCAAGCATCGGACGGTCTATGAGGGGCATTCCTACTATTTCTGCTCGTCAGGATGCCTGACAAAATTCAAGGCCGATCCAAAACGCTATGGCGAGGCGAAGCCGCTTCCCGCACCTGCGGTCCCGGAAGACACCATCTATACCTGCCCAATGCACCCCGAGATCAGACAGCTGGGTCACGGTTCATGTCCGATATGCGGCATGGCTTTGGAGCCGGTTCTTGCTTCGGCGGCAGATGAGAAAAACCCCGAACTTGCAGGTATGACGCAGCGGTTCTGGATTGGGCTTGCGGCGACGATTCCGGTGTTTCTCCTCGAAATGTCCTCCCATCTGGGCTTGGGACATTGGCTCGATGAGCAGCGGATGAACTGGCTGCAGCTGGCTCTGGCGACTCCGGTTGTTCTGTGGTGCGGCTGGCCCTTTTTCGAGCGCGGCTGGCAGTCGCTCGAGTCGCGCAATCTCAACATGTTCACGCTCATCGCCATGGGCACGGGCGTCGCCTGGCTCTACAGCATCGCCGCGACCTTGTTTCCTGGCGCCTTTCCTGCCGCGTTCCGCATGAGCGGCGGCGCTGTGCCGGTTTATTTCGAGGCGGCCGCCGTCATCACCGTTCTTGTTCTTCTAGGGCAAGTGCTTGAGCTCCGGGCGCGGGCGCAAACAAGCGGCGCGATCCGGGCACTTTTGAACTTAGCGCCCAAAACCGCCCGCCGGATCGCGGCTGATGGAAGCGAACAGGATGTGCCGCTCGAATCCGTCGCTGCCGGAGACCGCCTTCGCGTCCGGCCGGGAGAGGCCGTGCCCGTCGATGGCGAGGTGTTCGACGGACAAAGCGCGATCGACGAGTCGATGGTGACGGGAGAATCCATGCCCGTCTCGAAAACGCCAGGCGCGAAGCTCATCGGCGGCACGATGAATCAAAGCGGCAGCCTTGTGATGCGGGCCGAAAAGGTCGGCCGCGAGACCATGCTCGCCAAAATCGTGCAGATGGTGGCCGATGCCCAGCGAAGCCGCGCCCCCATCCAGAGGCTTGCCGACCAAGTCTCTGGATGGTTCGTGCCGCTCGTTATTGCTGCTGCAATTGTTGCGTTCCTGGCCTGGTCCATCTGGGGCCCTGAGCCGCGCTTCACTTTCGGCCTTGTCGCAGCCGTCTCAGTTCTAATCATCGCTTGCCCTTGCGCCTTGGGGCTTGCCACGCCGATGGCGATCATGGTTGGTGTCGGGCGCGGCGCTCAGGCCGGCGTCCTCATCAAGAACGCGGAGGCGCTTGAGCGCTTTGAACGGGTCGATACGATTGTGGCCGACAAGACCGGCACGCTGACCGAGGGCAAGCCAAAGGTCGTAGCGTTCAAGACAGCGGCAGGATTTGCCGAAGCGGATGTGCTGAGGCTTGCCGCGAGTTTGGAGCGGGGAAGCCAGCATCCTCTTGGCGCGGCGATTGTGAAGGCGGCCGAAGAAAAAGCTCTGCCTCTGGCGGCGGTGCAGAATTTCGACGCACCGGCTGGCAAGGGTGTGACGGGCGATGCCGATGGTCATCATGTGATTATAGGCAATTTGCGGATCATGGGGGAGGCTGGTATTGATCCCGGCCCGCTTGAGGCCGAGGCCGGCCGCCTGAGCGGCGAGGGCACAACCGCCATCTTCGTTGCCGTCGATGGCCGTATGGCGGGCGTTGCCGGCATTGCCGATCCCATCAAGGCGACAACCCCTCGCGCGCTTGCGGCCTTAAAGGCGGAGGGCATCCGGGTCGTGATGCTGACCGGCGACAATGCCGCGACGGCGAAGGCGGTTGCCAACCGGCTTGGCATTACCGAGGTCGAGGCCGAGGTTCTTCCTGAAGACAAAAGCAAGATAGTCGAACGCCTGCGGCGGGAAGGCCGGGTCGTGGCCATGGCCGGAGATGGCGTCAATGACGCCCCTGCCCTGGCTGCTGCCGATATCGGCATCGCCATGGGGACCGGCGCCGATGTCGCCATGGAGAGCGCGGGCGTTACCCTTCTCAAGGGCGACCTCAATGGCATCGTGCGTGCCCGCCGCTTGTCCGCGGCGACCATGGCGAACATCCGTCAGAACCTCTTCTTTGCCTTTGCCTACAACGCGGCCGGCGTGCCCATCGCCGCGGGGGTGCTCTATCCCTTTTTCGGCATTCTGCTTTCACCGGTTATCGCGGCAGCAGCCATGGCGCTGTCCTCGGTGAGCGTGATCGGCAACTCGCTGAGGCTCAGGAGAATTCGCCTGTGACGCTCAAGCTGTTCCGATACGCAACGTTAACTGCTGGGCTATTGACAGCGGGGCGCATCGTATCATGATGCCCCCCTGGAGGTACCCCGATCTTGGCTGCGCCACGCGGATTGATCGCAATCATCATGGCTTTTTGCCTTACCTTTGCGCCGCTCACAACGGCGGGAGCGGCGAAGGCTGTGCATGCAAGCGCCAGCATAGCTGCGGCCGGAAGCCATATGCCGGATTGCCACAAAGCAAAGCATGGCGAGATGCCCGGAGATCGCGGCTGTTGCGATAACCACTCCAAATCCAAGTGCCCGGATGGCGCATGCGGCTGTCTCTTCAATTGCGGCGCCCAAACCGTCGCGATGGTTACGGCGCAGGAGCCCATTCGTTCGGCCAGCATCGACGCGTTTCACACTCTGAATTCCGCGCAGCCCCCTGGCTTGCGGCTCAATCCCCCAGGCCCCCCTCCCCGAGTCTGATCCTTCTTAAACGAGCATTCCAAAGCGCCGCGAGAGCGTGCGCTCAACCCATGCTTTTTCAAGGATCAGATTATGAACATAAGACTGTTTACGATCGCAGCCACAGCGCTCGCGATCATGGCTTCCGTTTCCACGGCTGAAGCGGGCGCGGGAGATTACGAGTTCAGGCCCGTTACGGCCGAAGTCAAAAGCGGCACAGGCGGCGACGTTGCCGTGCGGCTCGTATACAAGAGCGACGGCAAGCCGGCAGCCAATGCGGTGATCTTCCGCAGCCGCCTCGATATGTCCCCCGAAGACATGGGGGACATGACGGCAAAGCTTACCGCCGCGCCCTCAAGCGAGCCGGGTCTCTACCGCTTCAAGGCCGAGCCAACCATGGCCGGAAGATGGGCGCTGAAGCTGATGGCCAAGGTGCCGGGCGAGAGCGAGACCGTCGAAAGCGCGATCATCGTTACCGCCAAGGATTAAAGCCATGAGAAAGAGCGTTTTTGCGGGGGCCGCCGTTGCGGCGATCCTCGCGAGCGCCGTTGCCGGCTACCGTTATGGGGCCGGCACATGGCCAGCATTGCCGCATTCCGGTGCCGTGTCTCAGCTTGGCACGGCCAAAAGCCCGGCCGCTAAAAGGACTGTCCTTTATTGGAAGGATCCGGCCGGCAAGAACGATTTCTCCCCAGAGCCCAGAAAAACGGCGGACGGGCGGGACTACCTCCCGGTCTATGAGGACGAGGAAGCCAGCTTCAAGGAGGCGAAACCGGCCAAATCTCAACTGCGGCCGGAAGATCCTCTATTACCGCAACCCCATGGGACTTCAGGACGTATCGCCCGTGCCCAAAAAGGATTCGATGGGGATGGATTACGTCCCCGTCTATGACGGCGAGGATGAGGGCGGACCGGCTATCAAGCTTTCGCCTGGAAAGCTGCAGCGCACCGGCGTGAGATCGGAGCAGGTTTCCCGCCGTGTCCTCATCACCTCGATCCGCGCGTCCGGCGTGGTTCAGGCCGATGAGCATCGCCAAACGGTCGTGGCCCTGCGCTTCGATGCCTTCCTCAATGGATTGGAGCACGTCACAACCGGCAGCCATGTGCGCAAAGGCGAGCCTTTGATGCGCGTGTACAGCTCCGTCCTTTCGGCAGCGTCGGCTGAGTTTGTGACCGATCTCGGCATTCGGGACACCGGGACCCTGCCGGCAAAGCGCGGAACCCGGCAGCGGCTGGAAAATCTTGGCGTTCCCGAGGAGATCATCAAACAAATCGAAGCCAGCCGGCAGGGCTCGCTGACCGTCACCTGGCCCGCGCCGCAGGATGGCTACGTCGTCGAACACAATGTGGTCGAGGGCATGCAGGCGAAGGCGGGCGATATTCTGTTCCGCATCGCCGATCTTTCCGTCGTCTGGGTGCTGGCGGATGTCGCCGAACGCGACCTCGGCTTGATCGCATCGGGTCAGACGGTCACGGTAACCCCGCGCGGCTATCCCGGCCGGACCTTCACCGGCAAAATCGGCCTCATCTATCCCGTCCTCAATAAAGAAACGCGCACCGCCCGCGTGCGGATCGAGCTTGCCAATCCTGAGGGGATTCTGCGGCCCAATATGTACGCCGATGCCGTCATCGAAAGCGGCAGCAGTGGCCAGGTGCTCGCGGTTCCCGATAGCGCAGTCATTAATAGCGGAGCGCGCCAGATCGTCATCGTGGATAAGGGCGATGGCCGCTTCGAGCCGAGGACGGTCCGGACCGGTGTGCGCGGGAATGGCTATGCCGAAATCAAGGACGGAATTTCCGAGGGCGATAAGGTGGTCACGGCCGCCAACTTCCTGATCGATGCTGAAAGCAACCTCAGGGCAGCGCTGCAGGGCCTCGCTGCGGGAGATACCCAATGATCGCCCGGATTATCGACTGGTCGGCGCGCAACATCATGATTGTGCTGATCGCGACCTTCATGGCGGGAGCCGGCGGCATTTATGCGCTGCGTCATCTGCCGCTCGATGCCATCCCGGACCTCTCGGACACGCAGGTGATCGTCTACACCCCCTACCCCGGCCAGGCGCCGCAAGTGGTGGAGGATCAGGTCACCTATCCGCTTTCGAGCGCAATGCTGACCGTGCCGAAATCGAAGGTGGTGCGGGGCTTCTCGTTCTTCGGGGTGTCCTTCGTCTACATCATTTTCGAGGACGGCACCGACATCTACTGGGCGCGAAGCCGCGTTCTTGAATATCTGAATGCCGCGGCCTCCCGGCTGCCATCGGGCGTTACGCCGGTCTTGGGTCCAGACGCAACCAGCGTGGGCTGGGTCTACCAATACGCCATCACCTCGAAGGATCTAAACCTAGCGCAAACCCGCTCGCTCCAGGATTGGACTTTGCGCTATGGACTTGCCAAGGCCGAAGGCGTCGCCGAGGTTGCGAGCGCGGGCGGCTTCGTGAAGCAGTACAATGTCGTGGTGGACCCGCAAAAGCTTCGCGACCTCGGCATTCCCCTCGACAAAATCCGGGATGTCATCCGGGCGAGCAACACCGATGTGGGCGGGCGGACGCTCGAGCTTTCCGAATTCGAGTTTGTCGTGCGCGGCAAGGGCTATCTGCGGGGTCTCGACGATCTCGGCAAGATCGTCCTCAAGGCCGACAACGGCACGCCCATTTTGCTGCGTGACGTGGCAAGGGTCGAACTCGGCCCCGATGAGCGGCGCGGCATCACCGAACTCAACGGCGAGGGCGAGGTGGCAAGCGGCATTACCTTGCAGCGGTTCGGGCTCAACGCGCTCGACGTGATCGATAACGTCAAAAAGCGCATCGCGGAGCTGGCGGCGAGCCTGCCCAAGGGCACGGAGATCATCCCGGTCTACGACCGCTCGAACCTGATCTACGCGGCGATAGACACGCTGAAGCATACGCTTGCCGAGGAAAGCGCTATCGTGGCGCTCGTGTGCATCGTCTTTCTCTTGCACATCCGCAGCGCGCTGGTCGCGATCCTGATGCTGCCGGTGGGCATCCTGATGGCCTTTGTCGCCATGCGCTGGCTGGGCCTTGGCGCCAACATCATGAGCCTGGGCGGCATCGCGATTGCCATCGGCGCCATGATCGACGGCGCGATCGTGATGATCGAGAACGCGCACAAGCATCTGGAGCGCGATGCGGGCAAGCCGCGCATCGAAATCCTCATCGATGCGGCCAAGGAGGTCGGGCCGGCGCTGTTCTTTAGTCTCTTGATTATTACCGTGTCCTTTATGCCGATCTTCACGCTTGAATCGCAGGAAGGTCGGCTGTTCGGTCCGCTTGCCTTCACCAAGACCTTCTCGATGGCGGCAGCGGCGATCCTTTCGGTGACTTTGGTGCCGGTGCTTATGATCCTGTTCGTGCGCGGCCATATCGTGCCTGAACAAAAGAACCCCATCAACCGGGCATTGATCTGGCTGTACCGTCCCGTAATCAAAGGCGTGTTGCGCGCGAGGGGCCTGACCATTTTTCTCGCGCTCGTCATCCTGGGCGTGAGCGTCTGGCCCGCGGCCCAGCTCGGCTCGGAATTCATGCCAAGCCTCAATGAGGGCACGCTTCTCTACATGCCGACGACCCTGCCGGGGATCTCGATCACGAAGGCCGCGGAGCTTCTGCAGGTTCAGGATCGCATCATCAAAAGCTTTCCCGAGGTTGCTTCCGTCTACGGCAAGGCGGGCCGCGCCGAGACCTCGACGGACCCTGCCCCAACCGAGATGTTCGAGACGGTCATCAATCTAAAGCCCAAAATGGAATGGCGGCCAGGTGTGACTATCGAAAGCCTTACCGCCGAAATGGACAAAGCCCTGCAATTCCCCGGCGTCTCCAATGCCTGGACCATGCCGATCAAGGCGCGGATCGACATGTTGGCAACCGGAATCCGCACGCCAGTCGGCATCAAGGTGATGGGCAAGGATCTGACCGAGCTCGATCAGGCAGCAAAGCAAATTGAGACCGTGGTCCGGAATGTCCCGGGCACCACCAGCGCCTACGCCGAGCGCGTCATCGGCGGCTATTACCTCGACATTGTGCCAGATCGCGACGCGCTTGCCCGCTACGGCCTCCTGATTGGCAATCTGCAGGACACGATTGCCATGGCGCTTGGCGGCGAGGCGGTAACGACCACTGTCGAGGGCCGCGAACGCTACACGGTCAATGTCCGCTATCCGCGCGATTTCCGGGACAATCCCGAAGCGATCGCGCGCGATGTTCTGATTGCCCTGCCTGGCGGCGGCGCGGTGCCATTAGGGGAGATCGCAAAAGTGGAGCAGACGCGCGGGCCCAATACCATTCGCACCGAGAATGGCCAGCTTGCGGTCTATATCTACGTGGACATGCAAGGCCGCGACATCGGCGGTTATGTCGCCGATACCCAGAAAGCCGTGGCGGACAATGTGAAGCTGCCAGCCGGGACTTACCTGCAGTGGAGCGGCCAGTTCGAGTATATGCAGCGCGCGATCGCGAAGCTCAAAATCGTCGTGCCGCTGACGCTCCTCATCATCTTCCTGCTGCTCTACCTGAATTTTGGGACGCTGACCGAGACCCTGATCGTGATGTTGTCGCTGCCCTTTGCGCTGGTGGGTGGCCTATGGCTCATGTGGGCGCTGGGCTTCAACATGTCGGTTGCCGTGGCGGTTGGGTTCATTGCACTTGCGGGCGTTGCGGCCGAGACCGGCGTTGTGATGTTGATCTATCTCGATCATGCCCTCAGAGAGGTCAAAGCCGAACGGGAAGCCGAAGGCCGGCCCTTCACGATGGCCGATCTCAATCGCGCCATCATGTTCGGCGCCGTGGAGCGGGTCCGTCCGAAGATGATGACCGTCGTTGCGATCATGGCGGGGCTTTTGCCGATCCTGTGGAGCACGGGAACGGGCTCGGAGGTCATGCAGCGGATCGCCGTACCCATGATCGGCGGCATGGTCTCCTCCACGGCGCTGACCCTGATCGTCATCCCGGCAATCTACGCCTTGGTCAAATCTTCAACGCTGCCCCTGACCTCGATGCACCCAGCGGCCAAGATTGCGCAAATTCCTACAAGAATAGGAGAGACCCATGATGCATGACGGCTGGATTTGGGGAATGGGGTGGGCACATGCGATCGGCATTCTGCTTGTTGCTCTCGTGATTGCGGCTCTCATCAAATATATTTTCTTTGACTGAGATGCATAATCTTGATCGCAGGCCTATTCCAAGGATGCGAGCCTTTGGCCTGCACCCGCTTCTTTGGCGTCAATGCGCATGCGGAGAAGCTTCAGCGGGCAGGAACTGGCACAAGCCGACGAGATCGGCAAACGCCTGCTCGTCGAGCCAGCGGCGGCGGACGACGAATTCCTCGCGGAAATAGCCCAAATGCGCGATCGGGCCGCCAAAGGAAGTCAGGCCAAGCTTGAGAAAGGCCCATAAGACCTCAAACGGAGAGCCAGCCTCGTGAAGAGCGGTCTTTGGGGGCTCTGTTACCACCGTCATTGGGGGCCTTCCTTTACTCCGGTCAGCGCGCTGGTGCTTTAGACGCAGTTGAAAAGCGCCATGAAGCCGAAATCCATGTGCAGCTGCTGATGGCAATGGAAGAGCGATAGGCCGGGGCTTTCGGCCACGAAGTCGAACTCCACCTCTTGATAGCCGCCCAGCATGACCACATCCTTGATGACGCCCGCAGTGGCCTTGCCGCCCACGCGGACCAACTCAGAACTGTTGCGGTGCAAATGTAAGGGATGGAGGTCGTCGCTCGCATTGCGGAATTTGAGCCGGTAGCGGCGGCCTTTGTGGACCGTGAGCATCGGCTTCATGGCCTCCATCGAAAAGGCCTCGCCATTGAGCGTCCACCGGTTGAAACCGCCGGTCGCGCCGTTCTCTTTGACGATCAAGAAATCGAGCGTCTCATCAGGCGCCGCCGGGCTCGTGCCTGCGGCGCCGAAGATCGTGTAATCCCAGAGATAGGGTTCGGGCTTCGCCCATTGCGGCTCGCCCGAGGCTCCTGCATATTCGACCACAATGCCCACGCCATGGCCGCGGTCGTCATCGGAGAGATCGCCCATAACCCAAACGCCCGGATGGTTCATCTCGACAAGCGCGGAGATGCGCTCGGCCGTGCCAAGCCAGAGCAAGGGCACCTCTGCCTGCGTGGGCACCGGATTGCCGTCGAGCGCCACGATCTTGAAGCGGTGGCCGGGAAGCGCGAGGCTGCGGATCTCGCCTGCGCTTGCGTTCACAATATGGAACAGCACGCGCTCGCCCTGCTTCACGCGGATGGGCTCGCCGTGGCCCAGCATCTTGCCGTTGATGCCAAAGAACTCGTAGCCAACCTCGTAGCCTTTGGGGCCCTTGAACTTTTCTCCGGCCTTCTCGCCGATCTCTTGCAGCTCCTTGATGGGCGCGCCGGCCAGCACGTCCATCGGCATGTCGCCGCCTTGGCTGAAGGACGGCTCGAACTCTTTGAGCACCAGGAAGACTTCACGGTCATAGGCGCCGGGGTTATTCTTCGGCTCGATATAGATCGGGCCAGCCTGGCCGGTATAGGGTACCGCGGTTCAGATCGCCACCCGCCGCCACGTGCGTATGGTAGAAGCGGAAGCCCGAAGGTCTTGGAACGAAGGATATGCGGCGCATACCATGCGCGGGGATAAAGGGGCTGCCTTCCTCCGCAGCGCCGTCCGCATCGGCCGGGATTATCAGGCCATGCGGGTGCAGCAGTTCCGGCGTATCGGTGTCGTTGTAAATATCGATAACGGTGCGCTTTCCTTCATTAAAGCGCAGAAGCGGACCTGGAAACTGCCCGTTGTAGAGGGTTGTCGAGACGATATGTTCCGGCGACAGCTCGACGAGCCCTTGGGCGATGCGGAGTGTGTAGTCCGCCTTTTCGTTGGTTTCGGGTCCGGCGGCCCAGAGTGCGCGCGGCGCTGCGCCAATGAGAGAAGCGGCGCCCGCGGCCTTGAGCAGGGTACGGCGATCGATGGTCACAGCTTCAATCCTCCCGGTGTTGTTCTCTTCTGCGGATTAGCAAGGCCTCGATCGACCAAGCACCGGCGCCTGCAATCAGCAGGTAAAGCGAGCCCAGCAGCATGTCGAAGTCCGTCCGCGCTTCGTGCATCATGCTCCAGAAGCCGTAGCACGAGAGCTTGGGCAGGTGAAAAATCCAGAAATCCTGTCCAAGCAGGATCGGAACCTTGGTCGAGACGATCGCCACGATCATCATAGCGATCAAGGGAATGGCGGCCAGCCTTGTGAACAGGCCAAGAATGATGAGTGGATAGGGTATGCCGATATTCGCGAACCGGTCGGCCCCGAGGATATCCGGGAAGATCAGCTTCTGAATGCCTTCCGGGAAGAACACGGCAAGGCAGACGAGAAGGCGGACAAGAATCGACCAGCCCGGCGCCGCAGTGGCGAAAAGCGATGCCGGTCTGTAAGCGGGTTGCTGACTACTCATGATTTGAAGCTCTCCTCGTCTTCGAACAGTTCACCGAATAGCTCCCGCACTTTGGCTTTGGCGGCGGAGAGTGCGTTGCGTCCCGCCGCGGTCGCCCGGTAAACGCGGCGTTCCGTGCCGCCCGCCCGCTCTCTCGCCGAGGTGAGCAACCCTTTGCGCTCAAGCCCGTGCAGGATCGGATAAAGCGTACCGGCGCTCAGTTCGTAGCCATGGCGCCGGAGTTCCTCGATCATGGCGAAGCCATAGACCGGCTCTTTGACAGCGTGGTGCAGCACGTGAAGCCGGATGAGACCCGTGTAGAGGCTGCGATGATCCACCTCCGGCCGTGGCTTTTCGGAGCGCTGGCGCGGCACCTTCGTCCTCCGTGGGGCATGAAAGCCCGTATCGGGAGATTTACGTTATCGGAAAGCGCTATCGAAAGCCGATATAACTAGCCATTGGCCGCACGTCAACGAAGTGGATGCGGCAAGTTACAATGGCCTGTTAGGAGCTGCCAGATTCCCCAGCAGTTGGTTGCCTATCCTCAACGGAAAAGCACATGCAGCAGGTGCTGCCAGCGTGCTTTAGCATGTCCAGCTGCTTTGGCTCCGACCGCCAATTGGTAGCCACTTCCGGCTTGGTCCGCTGAGGGATCTAAAAGCGGGCGCATTGATCTAACGCAATATTTAGCGCCGCTTCGTCCGTAGAGGGTCGGTTTGAGAAAAACTATATGTCTCTTAAGCTGCGCCCCCGGACGCCCGCTTGTGGCCCGGTCTCCCAAACGGCCACATTTCGGGCTATTCTGCTTGTTCAGGGTAAGCGGCCTCATCGAAATTGGGGTCAAAACCGAGGTCAATCCGATCTGTAAGCGCGATGCCCGCATATCGCGGAGCATCATTAAGGCTGCCCCACGCACCAGCACAGCGAGCACCAGCGTAGAATACCTTTACTGCCGAATCGCTCGCCCAAGTGTTTAATTGCGTATCAATAGCACGACGAAGCTTCGAGGAGATGTTGAATGGACGAGACAATGATCGACGGCGTGGCCATGGGCCGCTTGGCGAAAGCTTTGGTTTTTATCTGCGGCCCCACTCATCTGGCAACGGTTGCCCTCCAAGCCGCTGCCGCGAGCGGTTCCGAGCGAGACATCAAGAATGCCCGCGCGCGATTTCTGAAATTGAAACCCGGAGAGCGCAAGGCCGCGCTGACCATGCTCGCCGATTGACGTTATGGCGGTTCGCGGCATTCTTGCCCAGACCGGGTTCCGTTGCTGAGGGATAAGCGGCTCCGTTGAAATCATATACGAAATCGGCCCCTCGTGGCCCAAAGCACAGATCGCGGTCGCATCTGGGTCTTACCGCTACCGGGGGAGAGTTGACGTGGGATGAGCCACGCCTTGCAGGCCGGCAATTGATAACACGCGAAACTGTTTAGTCCGCCAAAGGCTCGATGCAGTCCGGCCGATTATATGCGGGCTTATTCATTTTCGGCGTCACGGGAAAGAACCGCAGGTCCTCGTTCACGCTGCGCGAAAGCGCTGGTGTTTTCGCCCGCGAGCCACGGCTCGATCTCCTCGCGTTCAAGAACGAGCGGCGGTACCGCCCTACTCCACAGATCAGATAGCTTTGCAGACTTTGAGCAAATCATCGAGTGCCGCGACGGGCGTCAATTTCTTGCCAGCGGCGATCACGTCGATAGCTTTGTAGACCTTTTCCATCTCTTCAAGCAGCTCCCCGATCGTCACGTTCTTTTCTCCCGCCATCACTTTCACTCTCTCAGCCATATCCGGATGCACCCGCACACCCCATGGGAATGTACGCCCCGATTTGCGGTAGCGGCGTGCATCCGTTCCCCGGCCTTTGTGGATACCCTGCCCGCCTCGTTTGCCTGTACTTTTTTTCTTCCTCGCCATCGTCTTCGCCTGCGGCGCGTCACCGGTCTGCGGCGCTTGGGATTGTTCAGCGGCAATAGCGGCATCCAGCGCCGACATCGGCGGCGGAAGCTCCGGTGCTCCGACATTGTCGAGCACATCCTCAATCGGCGGGGCCGCGCCGAGACGCGCGCGTTTCATGGTTGGAAATTTTTCACCCACATCGACCAGTTTCTTCAGTGCCATGCTTCCCCTCTTCTCTCTAACTTGCTCTTGCGATCACGTTCGATGCCGCGCCGTTAGCGTCGGCTTCGTCTTCGACCAGCGTGCGCAAACGGCGCACGACCTGCGCTACGACCCGCGCCGCATCTGCGTTGAGCGTGTCCCACTTGGTCTCCAATGCTGTCAGACCGAAGTTCTGCGCATCGCCATAGCCGCGCTGCATGAACATGGCGCCCTTGAGTACCTCGTATCCGGCGCCTCCCAGGTATTCGATTCCGTCTTCGATTTCTTTCGCCGCCAAAACGCCGTGCAGCGCGAAGACCATCTTCGTCTTGGGTATGCCGTGTTTGACCAGTTCATGGAACATGCGGACCGCCGGCGCCATATCGTCGATCACGCCCTTGGTCGGCGGGATGAACAGATCGCTTGCTTCCGCAATTTCGAGCGCCATCGCCTTGGCGCGCGCGGGACCATCGAGCACGATCAGATCGAACTCATCCGCGCGCCGCAGCGCTTGTCCGGGATTGGAATAGACATCGACCGATATGTATGGTTTGCGGCCGGAGGCAATTCTGCGCTGCGACCACTCGAAGGCACTTTGCTGCTCCTGATCGAGATCCGCGATGTGCACACTCAAATCCTGTGCGGCGCCCACCAATGCGATTGCCCGCGAAAATGTCGTCTTGCCAACGCCGCCTTTGTGGCTGCCGAGCCCAATCACCATCGCCATGAAACGCCCCATAGATAGAAATGCAACTGCAAACATGTAGAAAACAAATCGCTAACTTGCCGCGTGCAGAGTGTTTGCAGTAAAGACGATTTTGTCAAATGCTTCGCGCGACTCGGCCAGCACATGTAATCAAACTGTGCGCATCATGTTTGCAGTTTGATTGCTCGCGTGCTTTTGCAATCAAACTGTTTTTTAGATGCAATCAATAGATTGCACCATGCGCACATATTGTTTTCATAGCGTGTGCGGATAGATTGCAAGCGGATTGCTGTAAGTTTTCTATCGGTTTAGCTCTGTCCAAATTGTGCGTAGGTTTCAGCTAAGCGCTGCGGCGAAAGCATTTTTTGGGGTTATAACGTCCTCGCCCCCCTCAAGCCAGCGCCGCCAGCCAAGATAGCTAGGCAAATATTCGGTGGCGACGCCGTTGAAGCGGCTGAGCCATTGCTTAAACCTGCTGCCATAAGCATTGACGTTCTGGATGTGCAGTACCTTCTCGTGCACATGTTCACCTTTGCTGGCGATGATGAGTTCATATTCGATGCCCTCCGCATCGGCGAAGGCGATCAGCGCCTTGTCGCCGTCCATGCACAGCAGCGTATTGTCCTTCGATAGCTTGCCCTCAAGAACTGGACGCACAGCCGCCTCGGAGCGGTCCGGCAATACGCCGTCGATATGAGCGCCGGTGCGGTCGCGGGCAATCAGGATCGGAATTTGCTCAGCCGATAGGCCTGGCTTTTCCGCAACGCCGCCTCGCTTGCGCGCCGGGCGCGGCAGCTTGCGCCGGCCTTTGAAGCTTTCCAGCAGGAAGATTTCGTCAACCTCAGCGATGCCGGCAAGCGATTGATCCTTCGATTTGTTTTGCGCCTTCAAAAAGCGGTGGCGCCACTTGAAGGCAGTGTTCTTGCTGACTTTGCACACCTTGCCGGCCTTGCGGACCGGTAGCGATTCATTGAGCGCCCCGGCATATTTCAGCCAGCACTCTTTCTTACGCAGCCGTGCCAACGGCGTGCCGGTTAGCGGATTGAACGTCCGCTTGCAGTCAAGGCAGCGGCAGCGCTTCAGCCCGTTCCTCTCGCGGCCCCAGCCTTCGGTGCGCCCCGATCCGCAATGCGGGCACTTGGGATCGCCCTCCAAGCGCTCATTCAGAAGACGCTGCACCTCGTCACCGTCGCCGCGTTGCTGTAATGCCGCGATTGCCTTTTGGGCTTGCGCGTGCGTCACTTCCGCTAGCAATTCATCCAGCCGCTGTTGAAATTTGCGATGTTCCATCGGGTGCCCTCCTGCCGGACCGGTACGCCCAGGATGCCCCCGAATTGCGGCGAAAACCTACGCACAACTTGGACAGAGCTAAAGAAATTGAAGTACAGCCTGGCGTCTTTCAGGGTCACACAGCAATATCGCGGCCGGCTGAGCATCAGGCGGTTATCTGCCTTCTCACGCCAAATGCAGAACGGTAAACCGAGCTGATCCCAGCCGGAATAGTTTACCCCAACCTCGATATCTTAATCCCTGAAGTCCTCGCTGCGCTGTGTCCCCATGTTGCATCCATTACGTGTGTGATCATCGTTCCAGGCCGGCGCTGCGATCCCTTTCCTGAGCCGCCTGCCGCTCCATTTCTTTGCGCGCCGCTGCAGCAAGCCCGGCCACAAATCCGGGCTCAAACGCGCCCTGCGTCTTGCCTTCGATTTCGGCGCGCGCAGCATCGAATGTGGTTTGCCATTCGGCGGGCAAGCCTTCAGCGCCTTTGGGATGGCAGTCGAGATAGGCTTTCAGCGCTTTTTCCAGCAGGTCTTCGCGGCTGGACAGCATGTCGCGCTCAATGATCCCGTCGATGAGGCCAGCCAGCGCTGGCGGAATTTCCTCGGTGTCGCCGCTATCGGATTGGTACAGTTTCTTGAGGCGGCCCTTATGCCGCGCGACATAATCCGGCATATCCAGCACGTCGCGCTTGCCCGCGGTTCGCGCAGCGCGGATGACGCCCAGGAATTCCTCGCTGTCGCGCATGCGCTCCAGCATCCACAGCGCGAGTTCCTGATCGGATTTGTTGCCGGGATTCATCTGTGCATCACTCGCCATCGCGCTTATCCCGTTCGTGCTCGATCCGCCGCACCAAATCCTCATCGCTGGGAAGATTTGCCCAGTCGATATCGCCATGCTTTTCGAGATAGGCCTGCGCCATTTCCTCAAACAACACGACCATGCTCGGCACCTTGTCGCGTTCGACAATCGCCATCAGCATCGCCTTGATGCGCGGATGGACGCGCAGCGGTAGCTGGATCACGCGGCCGGTTCGTTTCAGGCTGCAACCGTCGGTAAAGCCGCTCGCCGTGGTTCGGAATTCGCTGCCGTAAAGACGCTCAAGGAACGACATGCGGGAGCGTTCGCGTTCTTGCCGCTTGCGTTCTTCCTCCTCGCCGTCACTTGCCGACATGATGCCCAACCCGGCCGGTCGCTGCCCCAAACGTCATGCCACTACGCTGCCGCTGCCAATGTTGGCGATCCGGCTGAATAGGTAACTCGGCGGGCACGAAAGGTGTTGGCTCTATCCTGCCACGCTCGCGCCAGCCGCCAAAGGTTGGGCCTGCCGCGAGCAGAACCATGATCACAGAGCCAAGCTCCAGAATAACCGCCGTCCACGACGTTAAGACGATACGCGCTAATTTTGTATCTAATCCCAGAAAACTGCCAAGCACAAGCGCTTGCGGATCGTCCTCGGTGCTACTTCCTGTCGCTTGCAGCGCTTCGAGCGCGCGGCGCCTGGTTTGCCGCGCAGCGGTCAAATCGTCGCGGTCGTGTGACGCTGCGAGTTCTGCCTGAAGCCGCAATACCTCGCCGCAGAATTGACGGGCCATAGCGGAATTTGGTTCGGCGCAGAATTTCGATGTTGGCCAGCGCCGGTCGACATGAAGCGCAGCCATCTCAGCCTCGATGATGGGTGCGCCGCGCGAACCTGCCAGGGCGGCAAGACGCGCGTCGATTTCGCGCAGCTCCTGCCGCGCAGCCGCAATCTGTTCGGAGTGAGCCCCGCGCGCCGACGTTGTTGCATCGCGCATCAGCGCAGCAAATCCCGTCCCCGATGCCAGCGACAGCGCCACCACGCCCAGCAGCAAAAGCGCAGCGGCGGCGGCGTTGCCCCAGGCGCGCAAGCATACCGACCGCACCGTCAGCACCGGCAGCACCGCTTTGCTGATGTCGCTGGCAATACTGACCGCCGCCAATAATCCTACCTCCAGCGACGAGCGGCCAAGCGAAGAAAGAAACAGCGCGTTCATGGTCGCTGACACGCCGATGAACAGCAGCGCAGCGACGATGGTCATGGCATGTAACATCAGATTCATGCTGCGGCCTCCTGCAACTATCCATGAGCAGGACTAAGCCCCCTCGCGGCAAACCGCGAGCCAGCAAGCAGAAATCAAGATGCTAGCATGTTGATCGCAAGTTCGCTGAACCCGTTCCCAACACCCATGCCAACGAAAGTCATCACCTGGTCCTGGGTGGAGGCGTTCGACAAACTCGGGTTCGAGGATGGCAACGGTTCCGTCATGACCGATGTCGTGGAAGCCGTGCTCTGGGACGCTGGCTACTTCGTCACTGCTGCACCCTGGGGTAGGGATTACATCCTAATTGCCGAAGGTCAGAGACGATGATGACGAGTACGGATCTGGTCGCGCCCCAGATTTGCCGCCCGAAGAGCCCGCTCCTGACGCTCGTGGTCTCGCCATTGCTGGGGCGTCCATAGCGCGCGCTCTGTCGTGTAAAAGTCGCTCTCCCATCTGTGCCTTACGGCATATCGGTAGACGATCTGAAATTGCGCGAGGTTTGCAGGATGAGACATGGAACCAGCAGGCCGACCATTCGGGTCAATGGCGCAAAACCAAGTCGCGTGCATCGGGGTGAGATATGTGAGTGCATCGGGATTGTCGAGAAAATCGAGGATGGCGGCGCGATGGTGCGCCTGAGCACGAGGGAGGAACTTTATGCCGTGCCTTCTTGCGCGTTGCTCCATTTGATTCCACTGAAGGACAGCATTTGGGTAGAGTTTCTGTAGCGCAGCCTCGACTGCCTGCTCCTCTTCGAAATCCCGCCTGCTACTCAATGGGGGCAGCCATCCGCGTAATGTCGACGCAAATGCCTGAAACAGCCGGACAATAAGTTTGGTGGCATCATCGGCCTCTGAATTAGACGTAAGTTGCAATGTATACCTGCCCATTAAAATATAAGGCTCAGTCTGAGGTGTGCGTAGGTTTCAACCGAGGGCCGCAGCGAGGGCGGTTTGCGGGGTTATGACGTCCTCGCCCTTTTCGAGCCAGCGCCTCCAGCCAAGATAGCTTTGCAAATATTTGGTTGCGACACCGTTGAAGCGGTTGAGCCATTGCTTGAACCTGCCGCCATAGGCATTGACGTTCTGGATGTGCAACACCTTCTCGTGCACGTGTTCGCCCTTGCTGGCGATGATGAGTTCGTATTCGATGCCCTCGGCCTCGGCAAAGGCGATCAACGCCTTATCGCCATCCATGCACAGCAGGGTGTCCTTCTTCGACAGCTTGCCTTCAAGCACAGGCCGCACAGCAGCTTCGGAACGGTCCGGCAGGACGGCGTCAATATGAGCAGCGGCGCGGTTGCGGGCGATCAGGATTGGGATTTGTTCGGCCGATAGTCCCGGCTTTCCGGCAACGCCGCCCCGTTTACGCGCCGGGCGCGGCAGCGTCCGCGTAAGGCGCTGTTATAACGAATAAATGCTCTGGTGCATTTCTTTAGCGATCAAACATGCCCGCGAAGTGGGGGTCCTCATAATAGAGCACGCGCTGCAGGATCACCGGCGGCTGACCCGCCGCCATCACCAGAATGCGCCGCTTGCTGCGCTCAAGCATCTGCTCCAGTTCGTGCGGCGCTGCCAGCTTTTGGACACGCAGCTCTTCACGCTGGCCGCGCGCGCCGCTCAGGCGCTGATGCGGGGTGATGTCGTTGCTCTGCTGCAAGCGCACGCCGGTCTGCCCGAGCTTGTCCGACAGGTAGTCCAGCGTCGACTTGTCGGAATTCGACCAGGCCGTCGTCACACCGGCATTGCCGATGAAGGTCTCCCAGCTCTCTTTATATAACCGCTTGATCTGCGTCACATCCTGCAGCACCACCCAGAGCTTGACGCCGAAGCCCGCCATCAGCCCAGCGGCGACCTCGATGGATTTCATGTGGCCAAGTACCGCGAATTCGTCGAGCACCATCAGCGCCGGAATATCGGTTTCAACCTTGGTGCGCTCGAATGCGACGAGTGCGAGATTGATGATGACGCGCAGCCAGCGCGCATGGGTGCCCATGCGCGTGGCAGGCAGGCACAGGTAAAGCGTAGCCTTTTGCGATTTGAGTTCCGATAGTTTCAGGTCACTACCCTGAAGCACATCGGCCATGGCATTGCTGTCGAGGAATTCGAGCTGGGTGAGGGCAGTCGAGAACACCGACGCCAACTCGCGGTCGCCCATCTGCGCGAAATTGGAGCCAGCGCCGGCAACGGCATCATCGAATACGCCCGTGCAATTCTGCAGCAGTATGAACAGCGCAGCCCGTTTGCTGCATTCCTTCCGGCGGGCCACGTCGACCACAGCCGGAAGGGTTCCGGCCAGCAGCCACACGGTGATCAGATGCCGGTCACCCTCCGGCAGCGTTAGCGTGAACAGGATCAGTGCCTTGATCAGGATGCGTGCGCTGTCCGTCCAGTGCGGATCGCGGTCATTGCCGATGATCAGGGCATCGGCGATAAGCGCAGCGTCATCCTTCACATTGGGATGCCCGGCATCCAACTCATCGAGTGGATTGAAGCGGCCCGCCGGCGTGACGCCGCTCTCGCCGAAGGGATCGAGCACCACCACCTTCTGCCCCTTCTGCCGGCGTGCCCGCGCGGTGATGCGCGCGAGTTCCCCCTTGGGATCGATGGCCAGCACCGACCCGTCATAGAGCAGCAAATTCGGCACGATGAGCGACACGCCTTTTCCGCCGCGCGACCCGGCAACCGTCAGCACATGGCGATTGTCGAGCGTGCCGATGCCGCGGCCATCCCGGTAGCCAAGCACCAGTCCGCCGATCTGACCCGATGCCGTGCGGTATTGCCATTCGGGACCGGTGAGCTTTGCGGGTTCGAGCCACATCGCATCGACCAGCGCACCCGGCTGTCCCGCCACGCCGCGCAGCAGCTCCGTCTGCAGCCGCTTCTCGAAGTCGCTCATGCTCCATCTCCTTGCCTGCCAGAGTTCCCGTGCCCGCTTGCAGCGCAGACGCACCCACCCTTGTGGTTTGCCGCCATGGCTGACGCCAGCCATCAAGAAGCTAGCATCTATTTTTTGGATGGTTTCGTGGCTGCTCCCTTTTCATCTTCTTCGATGCCGATGTCCGTCATAGCGGCCTTCGATGTTGCCTTGCTTGTCTCACATCGCCGCATCTCACGCGGACGCGCGGGCCGCCGGCTTACGCCGTCGTGGCGGCCCGCGCTTCAACGGCAAAATGGCTGGACCCACCACGACGTTGCGCTTGCGCACCCCGTGACAAGCACGGGGGCCCCGCGCCGGGCGGCTTAAGCAAGCCGCCCTCAAGCACAAACTCGCGGTCCCCCAGCAATTTTACCGTGTGACCGCGATGCGGCGCTGTGAGGGGACAAGCGGCAACGAGGCCGCCAATTCCGGCCCTCTAGCACGAAGAAGAAAGGTCACATCATGACGAAACAATCCACCAAACCGACGCACCGCATCTATGCCGTCGTCAAGCGCGGCGACAAAACCCACTGGGTCGACATCGGCGCTGCCTGGACGCACAAGGACGGCAAGGGCTTCAATCTCAAGCTCAGCTATCTTCCGCTCAATGGCGGCGAACTCGTCATCCGAGAGCCGAAGCCGAAAACGGATGGTAATGCCGCTGACGCGCCCGCGCCTGAAGCCGATTACGAAGGAGGCTTCTAATGATGACCTCCCTCGCAAGCTCCCGCTACGCAGATGACCCCTACTTCCTCGACGATGATACCGGCGAGGATGCGTCCGAACTCCTTTCCGTCATCTGCGATGGCGACCCGCGCTCTAACCGTGGCTTCGACTTCGACGCCTACGGCACTGGAGGTGCCGCATGACGCAGATGCCCGTCATCACCATCGAGAGGCGCCGCTATGCGGCGCTGATCGAGGCCCTGAAACTCGCCCGCTACGCGATGCTGCGTTCGGGACGGCGGTTCGATTGCCCGCCGCACGACCCCTACACGGTCGCGCACACCATCGATGCGGCCATCGCCGATGCTCAGGAGGTGCGCTCATGAGTAACAAACGTGTCTATCTTGTCAGTATCTCAGCCCGTTCGACGCTCCAGATCTGGCTCGCCGCCACGAGTGAAGATGCCGACATCCGCCGGGCGGAAAGCCTCTGGGCTGATGACGAAAGCGTCTTCACGAAGGCGGATCGCGCCATCGACTGCACCACGGTTCTCGAAAGCCAGGAGGTGCACTCATGAGCACCATCAGCACATCCGCTGAGCAGGCAGGCGCTCGCGCGCCTGCCTGCTCAGGCTCTCAAGAAATACCGCGTCAGTTTCACGGATTGCCGGAACTACTACTACGATATCGAAGCTGTCAGCGAAGACGCAGCGCTGGAAGCAGCAGAACAGCGCGCGGAGGACGGTGACGAAGGCACGGACCACAAACATGGCAGCGAATACGCCGTGTGGTACGGCACGGAGGTGCTGTCATGAGCACCGCCAGCAACTCCGCTGAGCAGGCAGGCGCTCGCGCGCCTGCCGAGGCTCCAAAGCTCAAGACGTTTCGCGTCGTCATTGCGCAGTCGTTCCTTCACGTCATCGACGTGGAGACGGCCGACGCGGCTAGCGCCGAAGACAAGGCGTTAGATATCTACTTTGACGGCCATCACCACTGCAACAGCAAGTGCGGCATCGGCGAAGCCGAGGCCGTTGATTACTGGGAGGTGCAATCATGACGGCACCTTCCCCGCTCAAAACCATCGTCACCGCGATTGCGCAGGATGTTCTTCACATCTCCACGCTCGAAGTCCGTGGCCGCGACGCGCTCGATTTCCACGAGGTTGGCGTCCGAAGTTTGGAACGGGCGCTCGTCCGCGCCTACCGGTCCGGCCAATCCGAGGCGATCGAGACGCTAGAGCTCGCCCTCGATGCCCTCAACACAGCACCCCGTTTCCGTGTTGGCGCCCTGGACAGCTACGCCATCGCATCCCGTATCCACGCCGTCCTCACAAAAACAAAAGGAGATTTCCAATGACAGGTTTAGGCATCATCATCGGCGCGCACCCGGCGGACATGTCACGGCATCGCGCTGTTCCGCTGGGCCTCGCCCGCGGCACACGCGCCATCGACCGGCATGTGTCGGCCAACTTTTATCCCACGCCAAGGGAGGCGACGCTTGCGCTGCTTTCCGCCGAAAGCTTCGAGGGCTCCATCTGGGAACCGGCCTGCGGCAAAGGCCATATCGCGGAAGTCCTGAAAGCGAACGGGCACAACGTCGTCAGTACGGACCTGAACGACTGGAGCTACGGCATCCGGGGCGTTGACTTCCTCGCTGAAAGCAAGCCACGCGCCCGGCACATCGTCACCAATCCGCCCTACGGTTCGGGGCTTGCGGATGCGTTTGTCACGAAAGCCCTGTCGCTCATGCGTGGCACGCAGGGCAAGGTGGCGATGCTTCTCAATCTGGCATCGCTGTCCCACGCCGAACGCACTTCCTTCTGGAAGGCACGCCCTCCCGCGCGCCTCTATGCCATGGACGATATCGTCTGCTGGCCAGACCCAACACGTCCGCCGCCCCGCCACTTTACGCAGCAGCGTTATGTCTGGGCGGTCTGGACCCAAGACCACAAAGGCCCCTCGGCCTTCTGGTGGCTGTCGGCTGCGGATTTCCGCAGGCCGCAGTCTTCTCGCAACAACAACAACAAAAGGAGATCATCATGACACCCTCACTATCCACGCCAGCCTGCGCGATGGAGATGGCGATCCACGCCAATCTCGCTGCGCTCGCTTTGCAACTTGAGAACGCGCATCTCATGGCGGCCTGCGCCAAGGAAGCGATGGAGGCGCAGAACCGCAATCTTGCCCTCGGTACGATGCTGCCGCTCGAACGCATCCTGCCGGAATGCGAAACGCTGCTTCGCGCCGCGTTGGCATTGCAGAGCTGGCGCAAGCAACTGCCAACGCAGGAAGGCGGTGCCGCATGAGCCGCGCCATCAATGCAGAACGCGCCTGCTGGGCCGCAGCCGCTCTCAGGACTTTTCAAGACACCGTAGGTGAACGCGATAGCGAAACCGCTATCGCTGATCTCATCGCCGATCTTGGCCATTTGGCTCACAAGCGCAGGCACGACACCATGGCCGTCCTGCGTCGCGGAATTCGCGCGTGGGCTTATGAACAGCGTGAGCCCAATGGCCTTGGCAAAGCGCCATCCATCAGCATCCGCATCGGCACAACCCGAACGAAGCGGCGCTCCAAGCCTCGCGCCGGCAAGAAAGGCGGTGCCGCATGAGAACGCTGCGCTTCCAAGACCTCGCATGTCCCAACTGCGATCAGCGCGAAAGCTTCCATGTCGACGTGACGGCAACCGCCTATCTCGATGGTGGCGGGCTCAGCGTTGAGGGCGGCTATTGCTGGAACAGCGATTCATGCTGCACCTGCATCAGGTGTCATTTTGAAGCGAGCGCGGGTGATTTCGCAAAGCGCCAGGAGGTGATGCCATGAGCCACTCTCCAACTCCCTACGTTCATAACGGGAATGGCCTCATTTATGGCCAGTGCTCTGGTGATGACGGCGAAGCCCCATTCGTCGCAGACATTATCGCTGATCGTGAACGGGCAGCATTCGGCATGATGACCGATCAAGAAGCCGCCACGGCGGCATTCATCGTTACCGCGTGTAATGCTCACCTATTGCTTCTGGTTACCCTCGACGATCTTATCGGCGACCGGCCAGACATCCAATCGGGGATGTGCGTAGCCTGCGGCCGCGATTACCGCGACGAGCCTTCGCTCGAAGGGGCAAATTGCCCAAGCGCTGATTGTCCCCGCGCAAACACCAGGCGGGTTTCTGCCCGCGTGAAGGCAGGTGCGCTATGAGCAAACTCAAATCCTACGAGGTCATCGTCAAGACCAGCGCTGAATGGTCCGGCACCGTGCAGGCTAAATCCCGCTCCGATGCCAAGCGCATCGCCGGGCAGGAATTCGACGAAGGCAGTCTTCAGCAGTGCGGCGAAGAAGTCGAAACCGTCATCGCTTTCAAGCTGCGCACACGCTGCGGCAGCTGGCGTACCTTTGCACGCCGGTTTCATCCCATCGATGGACCTGGCGGCGCGCTCTGCTGGCGCTTCGAGCAGTTGCCCAAAAATGTTGACCCGCATCACGTCTGGACCATCGCCGATTGCGATGGACAGCTCCGTGTCAGTCCAGGCTATCGCTTCGTGAACCGCATCGATTACGTGCTCTGTGAAGTACCGTGGACTAACGAAGACAGGCTCCAGCCGGATTACCGCTATGATTGAAGCACGCATATCCGGTTAACACAGACACCCACTACATATTGGGTTAGCGCGGAACCGCATCGTGACCGCCCAATCAACCGCACATGACCCATTCCGGCTGTCGCGAGGGCTTGGTTCATCATGGTGCGCGCCATACGCGATGCAGAGTTAGCGGACATGCAGGCGTTTCCCGGTCAGCCCTCGCCAACCGCCAATGCTGAGGACAGCACTACCTCGGGGAGCGGACATCGTCATCCGGCGTGATGAGGCATGCTTAAGCACGGTTTGTATAAGCTCGCTCGTCCGGCGGTAGCCGGTCAATGCATGGCACGCAACCGCAAGGCGGGAAATCGGCTCTAGCTCAGCATGACAAATGCCAACCATGCCAACAATGCCAACAACGGAGCTTCGTTAACGGGAGTTAAATGCTATACTTTGATGCCTGTTGGGATGGAGATTCAGGCTTCCGCGTCCCCGTCATCTGCTTCTTCGCCCTCGCGGCGCCTTGATTTAATGAACTTCGCAATGCCTGCCGCTCCGGCGAGAGCTGCGATGATTGCGCCGCCTACGGTCGCGTCGACCTCGTGAAACACTATACCAATTGCGATAAGCACGACGACCCACAACGCAGAAACAGCAAGAAGATCTTCGCCAGGAAGGGAGCCCTTTGGCTTACCGATGTCCACTTCCATGTCTCTTTTCTTTGGCTCAATCATTCCAACCCACCTCAACCATACGGTTCTTGTGTCCGGCAGCGCGAGGGCTTAGTCGATAATGTGGTAGCCGCCGTCGATGTAGAGGGTCTCCCCGGTGATAAGCTTGGCCGCATCGTGGGCGAGAAAAGCCGTCGCCAGCCCGACATCCATGATACTGACCAGATGGCGGGCCGGCGCCTTCTCCTGTGCCCTGTGCAGGAGCTCGTCAAATTCCGGGATCCCGGAGGCCGCCCGGGTCGAAAGCGGACCCGGCGAGATGGCATGAACACGTATCCCTTTCGGGCCAAGCTCAGCCGCGATATAGCGGACCGCGCTTTCAAGGGCGGCCTTCGCAACACCCATGATGTTGTAGTGCTCAACGACCATCTGACTGCCATAGTAGGTCATCGTAAACAGCGTGCCCCCGTCCGGCATCAGCGGCTCCGCAAGCCGGGCCATGCGGATGAAAGACCAGACCGAAACCTCCATGGTGGTAAGGAAACCCTCCCTTGGGGCGTCAACCACCCGGCCGCATAAGGTGTCCTTGGGCGAAAACGCGATGGAGTGAACCACGAAATCAAGCGTCCCCCACTCCTTGGCGATGCGCTCGAAAACCGCCTCCATCTCCCCTGGCTTGTTCACATCCAGAGGCATGAAGATCTTAGCTTCCAGCTTGTTGGCGAGCGGCTCGACAAATTTGCGGGCCTTTTCAGTTAGATACGTGACCGCGAGGTCCGCCCCCAAACCACGGAAAGCCGCCGCGCAACCCCAGGCGATGGAATGCTCGTTCGCGATGCCGACGATCAAGCCCCGCTTGCCCTCATAAAGTTTGACATGGAAATCTGGTATCATCCGAGTGAAGTCTGGGGTCATTTCAGAAGCCATTTTGTCAAAGTTGATGCCGAATGGCGATGAGCCTTGAGGCTTGCATCAGTCTCAAAGGCTCATTTCCGGCACATGGTCCGGAACGATCAATTCGGCCTCGGTCGCGTTGACCACATCCGCAGCCGAGACTGACGGGGCAGTCTCGATGAGTCTTGCACGGCCGTTCGGGAAGGCGATCACCGCGAGGTCCGTCACGACCATGTCCACCGGCCGCGTGGACGTTATTGGCAGCGTGCATTGCTTCACGATCTTGGATTTGCCTTTGGCCGCGTGTTGCATGGCCACGATGACGCGCTTTGCGCCCGTCACGAGATCCATCGCCCCGCCCATGCCGGGGACCATCTTTCCGGGGATTGTCCAGTTGGCCAGGAGACCCCTCTCGTCGACCTGCAAGCCGCCCAGGACCGCGAGGTCGACATGACCGCCGCGAATAAGCCCGAAGGAGATGGCGCTGTCGAATATGCAGGCGCCTGGCAAAGCGGTGACAGGTTTCCCGCCTGCGTCAGTGAGCATCGGATGCCCCATACCCTCTTCAGGCGGCGCACCAGTACCTATAAGCCCGTTCTCCGACTGAAAAAACACGCTCATGCCTTGTGGCAGGTATTTTGCGACCAGGGTCGGGATGCCGATGCCGAGATTGATAAGCATCCCCGGCGTAAATTCGCGGGCGATGCGGCGCGCGATGATGGTCTGCGGTTCCATGGCCTTCTCACGGATTAAGAATGAGGTGGTCGACAATCGGTGCCGGCGTCATGATGTGGTCGGGCGAGATCACACCGACAGGCACGATGTTATCGGCGCTGGCGATGACGGTGTCCCCCGCCATGGCCATGACGGGGTTGAAGTTCCGGGCCGTGAGCGCGTAGCCCAGATTGCCCAGGTAATCGGCCACAAAGGAATGGATGAGGGCGAAATCGGCGCGCAGCGCTGTTTCCAGCAGATAGGGCTTGCCATTGACTTCGATCCTCTGCTTTCCCTCCTCCACCGTGGTGCCGCAACCCGTCGGCGTCAGCACGCCGCCAAGGCCATAACCGCCGCAGCGGATGCGTTCCACGAGAGTGCCTTGGGGGATGAGTTCAACCTGAAGTTCCCCCGCATTCATTTGCTGCTGCGTTTCGGGATTGAGCCCGATATGGCTCGCGATCAGCTTTCGCAGGAGCTTGGCTCTGACGAGTTTCCCGATCCCTTTGCCGGGGCTCGCCGTGTCGTTTGCTATCACGGTCAGATCGCGCTTGCCCTGGCGGACGATCTCATCCATGACGCGCTCAGGCGTTCCCACAGCCATGAAACCGCTGATCATTAGGCTCGCGCCGTTCGGGATCATGGCGACCGCTTGTTCGAGGGAAATTGTTTTCATATAGCCGTCCTATGCTGCTTGCTTAGCGTGGTCGAATCAGCGCCAACGTGTGTTGTGCGATCATGAGTTCTTCATCGGTCGGGATGACGTAGAGCGCTACAGCGCTGTCCGGGGCTGAGATCAGCTGCCTTCCGCCAATGTTCGCGGCCTCGTCGAGATTCACGCCCAGCCATGATAGTTTTGCCGCAACCCTCGCCCGCAGCGAAGCAGAGTTTTCGCCAATGCCCGCCGTGAAAACGAAAGCGTCGAAGCCGCCCAGCGCCGCGGCGAGCGTGCCGGTGAAGAGCGCGATCCTATAGACGAAATAGTCAATAGCGAAGGCCGCGCGCGGATCGGGGCTGGCTTCAAGCTCGCGCATATCGTTGCTGGTGCCGGACAAGCCTTTCAGGCCGCAATCATGGTAGAGCAGATGTTGGACCTCATGAGCGCTCATGCCTTTCTGCTCGATCAGGTAGAGCACGACGCCGGGATCGACCTGCCCGCACCGGGTGCCCATGGGCAGCCCATCCAAAGCGGTGAAGCCCATCGTGCTTTCAACGCTTTTCCCAGCGGCCATGGCACACATCGAGGCGCCGTTTCCCAAATGAGCGGCGATCACCTTGCCATGCGCGATGCCGGGCGCCACCTCACTCAGCCTTCCCGCAACGTATTCATAGGAAAGGCCATGGAAACCGTAGCGCCGCACACCCTCGTCATGGAGTTCGAGCGGAATGGCGAAGTGGTCGGCCAGGGGGCCGTGTCCGCGGTGAAACGCGGTGTCGAAACAAGCGATCTGCGGTAAATCCGGCCGGTTCTCAAGCAGGGACCGGATGGGCGCAAGATTATACGGCTGATGCAGCGGCGCCAGCGGGATGAAACCCTCAAGCCGGTGCAGCACGTTCTCGTCCACAACTACGGGCCGGCTGTAGTCTGGCCCGCCATGGACCACGCGGTGGCCAAGCGCGAGGGGATTGACGCGGAGTTCGTCGCGCAACCATGCCGCGGCTATCTGAAGAGCGGCCGGCAAGTCGGGCACGGCTTCGTTCGAGTAGGGCCGGTCAACCAGGACCTCGTCTTCTGAGGTTGCACGCAGCTTCGGGTAAGTTCCTATCCCCTCGGCGATGCCTTTGATTTGGCGCTTGAGCCGCTGGCCCGGCTCGATTTCGAAGACTTGGAACTTCACGCTGGAGGAGCCCGCGTTTGCAACAAGGATCGTATCCATGTCAAGCCTCCGGTATACGGGCGTGCCGCCGGCGGGCATCGGCGTAAAGAGCCGCGGCTGCGCAGGATGCCATCCTCGCCCGGAGTGAATCGGCACGCGACGTCAGGATGATCGGGACCCTGGCACCCAGCACGATGCCGGCGGCATCGGCCTTCAACAAGAAGGTGAGGTTCTTCGCCAGCATGTTTCCGGCTTCGAGATCCGGCACGACCAGGACTTGGGCGCGCCCTGCGACCTCGGACTTGATGCCTTTGATCCGTGCGGCTTCGGGATCGACAGCGTTGTCGAAGGCGAGAGGGCCGTCAACTATGCCGCCGGTGATCTGCCCCCGGTCCGCCATCTTGCACAGAGCTGCCGCGTCGATCGTCGAAGGGATTTTCGTCGTCACCGTCTCCACCGCTGAGAGGATTGCAACCCGGGGAGGCGACGGCATGAATTCGGTGCAAAGGTCAATAGCGTTCTGAACGATGTCGCGCTTGCACTCGAGATCCGGAAAAATGTTGATCGCGGCATCGGTAATAAGCAGCGGTTCCTCGTGCCCGGGCACATCCATAATGAACACGTGGCTAATCCGCCGCTTGGTCCTAAGGCCTGAGGTGCCTGAGGTGACGCTTCGCATCAGCTCGTCAGTGTGAAGGCTGCCCTTCATCAGGATTTCACCCTTCGCCTCCTTGATCAGTTGCACACCCTTTCCGGCAGCCTCTTCGCTCTCATCCGCGTTGACGATCTCGAATGGGCTGATATCCAGCCCATGCTTTTGGGCAACCGCTTTGATGCGGCCTTCAGGCCCAACCAGGATGGGCTCAATGAGCCCCGCCCCGGCCGCCTCCACCGCCCCACGCACGGAAGTCTCGTCGCAGGGATAGACCACGACTGTCCGCGGTGACCGCACCTCCTTGGCGCGTTCCAGAAGGAACTCATACTTTGAGGGCTGTCCCGAGGCTGGTTCCATTGTCTTCATGGCTTGCGCTCCATGTTCAGGACGAGGCGGCGTGGACCGCATTGGGGCCGGTGACTTGAACCGCGGGGATCTCGCCTTCAAGCCCGAACAGGCGCTCGACCCGCCGCAGCCGGTTTAAGCACTCACCTTCAAGCTGGCCGCTCGCCGAAAGGATTTCCTTTATGGTGTTGAACATCTTCCGGCGCTGGTTCATGCCAGCGGGAAGCATACCAGGGATCGCCTCGAGGGTTGCTTCCTGATCAAGTAGCAGCATATAGAACTGCTCTCGCGCCATCGCCTTGAATTGTGCGAGCGTAAGCTTTGGCGTCTGTCCGGAAAGCCGCATTCTGCGAAGGGCCTTGAAGCCGCGCTCATCGACGTTGCCTCTGGCCGAACCTGCATAGAGAAGGCCCCGAATGGCGGCTTCGGTCAACTCGCCCTCCCTTATCCGGGATTTCAGTTCTGCAACGCGCTGCTGTATCAGCCACCCCTGCAACGTCGACTTCGGCGCCTTGCGCAAAGGCCGCTCCGATTTCGGATCGATTCCGGCCATGGCCTGGACCGCAGGCGAGCCAAAGATCGAAAAAAAGATGGACTCCGCGACGAGATTGCGCAGTTTGCCCCAGCTATCGAGCGCCTCGGTGATTTGGTGGGAGACGGCTTCCTGTGCCTTAATGAACGGATTTCCGGCATCCATAGGCTGCCGGTTCTCGCGCACAACCCGGGCTAATTCCTTGACGATCCCGGCGAAGGGGTTTTCGTCGCTCCATATTTCATACTGCATGCTCAAGGGATGTAGCCTTCGCATCCAATCGCCCATAGCCGGGTTGACCATGGCCCTGACGAGGGGCTGGGCGAAGGTCCGGTAAAGCGCAAGGTTGGCGCTGGAGAGCTGGGCAACGGTCGCGAACACCCGGTCGTTCTCAGGCTCATGGCCGCCAAGCGCGCGGATGTCCGCCAAGGTCCGTTCCTCGCAGCGCATGATCCAATCGCCGCTGGCGAGATCGGGATTGACCGCAGCGTCCGCCTTGCGCGTGAAGGTGGCTTCCCAAAGTCCTGGGGGCAAAAGGTCGATCAGGTCGATATTGCTGGCGAATTCGTTGTGCTCTTTTTTGGCGACGCCGGCCGAAACGAATATGCCAAGATGCCCGGCGCTTTCGTGAATTGTATAAACGATCGTCTGCTCATCGGCCCTGATCTCATCGACATTCTCGTAAAGATCGAGAATCCAGCCCAGAGCCTGCTGCGGCGGGGTAATGTTGTCGCCCTTTGAGCAGAAAACGACGATGGGAGAGCGAATGTTGCGTAGGTCAACGGCGATCCCGTCGGAGGTTTTTATCCTGCCCGCGGCTAGATTGTTTCCGACGAACAGCTCATCGACGATGAACTGCATTTCGTCGGCGTTCGAGTTGACATGGCCGCCCCACCAGCGCTCGAACTCGATATATCGGGGAGCCTCGCTATCGATCTTGGAGTAGAGATTGTATTGTTTAGTCCACAAGGTATTGGCCGGGTTCAGGCTCTCGAAATTCTCTACCAGCCAGGCGCCGTCGAACTTGCCTGCACCCATGTCGCTTGTTAGTGCCGTGAGCCAGCTTCCCCCGAGCAGCCCGCCTGAATAGCGCATGGGACTGCCGCCCTTCAGACCCGCCCAATAGGATAGCGGCGAGCCCGCGATGATGATCGGCCCGAAAAGCTCGGGCCGCATTGCCGCGAGCATCATGACCGCCCAGCCGGCCTGGCAATTGCCGATCACGCATGGTTTGCCCTCGGCGTCCGGATGTAGCGCGATGACCTTTTCAAGAAAAACTGCCTCGGTTCGCGCGACATCTTCAATGGTCTGTCCAGGCATCGGGTCCGGTAGAAAACCCACGAAGTAGCAGGGATGGCCCGCTTTGAGGGCGACGCCAATCTCGCTGTCGGCCTTGAAGCCGGCGATGCCTGGGCCGTGGCCCGCCCGGGGATCTACGATCACGAAGGGCCGCCGGACTGGATCGATCTGAACCCCCGCCGGCGGAATTATCCGCGCTAGTCCATAGTTCACCGGCCTCGGAAGCGTCCGGCCGTCGAGAACCAGCTCCGCCGCATAATTCAGAACATGCGGCACCGTCTTGGCGCGATGTTCCAAGTACTGATTGCCGCGCTCGCGCATCGTATCCATGAAGAGCACTTGGCGCTGCGCGGCGTCGACGAGGCAGGCAAGAACAGGCGTCAGCATGTCATTGTCATGCCCAGCGCCAAATAAGTCGGGGGTGCGGTAAAGCATACTCGTTAATCCTTCTTTTGCGTTTGCCCCCATTCCGCTGGCCAATCGAGATCTACAGGCCAGTCATGTCCGGTCTCCTGTCCAGTTAATGCCAGATCAAGAAGAAGGCGATGTCACCTGGCAGGCCACCGGGAAACTCGATGATTTGGGCGCGAACCTTGTAGCCGCGCGGGCGCAGGTGCTCATGCCAGAACTGGAACATGTCCTTCGGAATTCCGGTCAGGGTATGTTCCCAGCCTGGCTCTCCTTGATTGATGGCGCGGCCCCGGTCCGTGCAAAGCTCATTGGGAAAGCGAAGAACTTGCACTTCTGTCAGGCCGTTCTTGACCGCCCGTTGGATAATGGACGCTGCGCGCTTGCACCGCTCCTCCACGGAAAGGCTGGGCGGTTTCAGAAAAGATTCGATTAGAGCCTTTTTTTCCGCTTCTGCTGCCGCAGCCGCCCGCTTGCGCTCCTCAGCTATTTCTACTTCGGCTTCCGCTACCCTCAGCGCTGCATCCGAGGCCGTTGGCAGCAGTTCGTCGATTATTCCAGCCATGCTACACCCGTTTCGTTACCAGACCGCAACTTGTACGAGGATTTGGAACTCAGCCCGCATGCTCAATCTCCTTGGTTGAGCAAACCTCCTTTGGCTCTTTAATCCTGAACCAGGCGACATAGAGAGCGGGCAGAAACAGCAGCGTCAGCGCTGTACCGACTAAAATGCCTCCTATCATGGCAAAGGCCATTGGCGCCCAGAACACGTCGCGCGCAATCGGGACCAGCCCAAGGCTCGCAGCGGAGGCGGTGAGCATAATAGGCCGCAAACGATGCTCCGAGCCCTTCACGACAGCCTCCCAAGCGCCGTGACCCTCTCGGCGGAGTGTTTCGATCTCAACCACAAGGATCACGGAATTGCGGATCAGGATGCCAATGAGGGCGATGACGCCAAGGATCGCCACGAAACCCAGCGGGGAGCCGCTAAGAAGCAGAGCCAGAGCGACGCCGATCACGGCCAGTGGCGCCACCGAAGCGACCAGGAAGAGCCGGTTGAAACTCTGCAACTGCAACATCAGGATGGTCGCCATGATGAGCAGCATCAGCGGCACCACATCGGTGATGGGACGCTGCGACTTCGCGCTTTCTTCGATCGGGCCGCCGATTGCAAGGCGGTACCCCGCCGGCAAGCGCTCGATGAAACTCTTCACAGCGGAGTCAAGCTGGCCGATTACCGTCGCGGGCTGTCTGCCGTCGAGAATGTCGGCTTTGACAGTGACCGTCGGAAGGCGGTTCCGCCGCCAAATCACCGGCTGCTCCATCTCGTACCGGAATGTGGCAATGGCCGCGAGAGGAACGGGTTGCCCGGTTTTGCTGAACAACTGCATGTTCTGCAGCGTTTCAATAGCGCCCCTTTCCGCGTCGGCTGCGCGCGCCACAACATTGATAAGGTAAATGTAGTCGCGCACCTGGGTGATCGCCGCCCCGCCAACGGTGATGTTCAGTGCCGTGGCGATATCGGCCGAGCTGATCCCCAACTGGCGAGCCTTGTCCTGAAGGACGTCAACCCTGACAACGCGGGCAGGCTCGTTCCAGTCGTAAACGGGCGAACTCAGATTGGGATCGGAGCCTACGATGCCCGCCAGTTCCTGCGCCAGCGCGCGCACGTTCTGCATATCCGGGCCGTTGATGCGGTACTGCACCGCACGGCCAGCGGGCGGTCCCAACGCCAGCAGATTCACATAGGTGTCAATGCCTGCGAAATCCTTCTTGAGCTGCTTCGTAATCCTGGCCCGCACCCTCTCCCGCGCTTCAAAGTCTTTGGTCACGATGACGGTTTGGCCGTAGTATACGTTCATGGGCTGCACATCGAGAGTCAGTATAAAACGCACTGCGCTCTGACCAACGTAAGAACTCCAGTGGGAGATGTCGGGATCGCCCTCGAGCGTTTTCTCGAAACGGTCCATTTGGGCTTTCGTCTCGGCGATGGTGGAATTCCGCGGCAGCGTCCAATCCACCAGAATCTCGGGACGGTCCGATGACGGAAAGAATTGGTTTGGCACGAACTTCATCGCATAGACGGAAGCGCCAAATACCGCGAGTGTTGTGGCAATGGTAACCCAGCGAAAGCGCATGGCCGTGCGGAGCGCCTTCTGGAACAGGGCGAATAACCGGCTAGGCTTTTCATGCTTCTTGAGCGTTGAAGGCAGCAGATTATAGCCGAGGAGCGGCGTGAAAATGCCGGCCACTGTCCAGGAGAACAGCAGCGCCAAGGCAAGAACGGCAAAGAGGGTAAAGGTGTACTCGCCGGCCGAGCTGCTATTGAGACCAATGGGGGTGAAACCGGTGATGATGACAAGGGTGCCGGTCAACCTTGGAAAGGCGGTGGAGGTGTAGACCTGCAAAGCCGCCTGCCTCAGGGAGTCGCCCGCTTCCAGCCTCGAGATCATCATTTCGATGGCAATCATGGCGTCGTCCACCAGAAGGCCGAGTGCGATGATCAGAGCGCCAAGCGAAATGCGCTGAAGCGTAATGCCTAGGGGCCACATGGCGAGGAATGTCATCGCCAGCACTAGCGGGATGGCCAGCGCCACGATCAGGCCGGCGCGGAAGCCGAGGGCAACGAAGCTGACGGCCAGCACGATCACAACTGCTTCAAGTAGCGATCGCGAGAAATGCCCAATGGCATCCTTGACGACAACGGGCTGGTCCGCCACCAGATCAACGCCGACGCCGACCGGCAGGTCGCCAACGACCTTATCCATCTCCGCCTTCAGGGCTTTGCCGAATTCCAGCAGATTGGCTCCCGTCTTCATGCTGATAGCGAGGCCAATGGCGGGTTTCCCTTTATAGCGGAATAGGGTGGTAGGCGGATCGGCGTAGCCACGCCTGATGTTGACGACATCGCTGAGGCGGAAGAAGCGGTTATTCACACGCAGATTAAACGCCTTGAGGCTTTCCTCGGAGGCGAAGTGCCCGCTGACGCGCACGCTGACCCGTTCGGGGCCGGCTTGAATAACGCCCGACGGAACAATCGCATTCTGTTTTTGCAGGGCCTGGATTACTTCCTGCAAATCAAGGCCGAGGTTCGCGACTTGGCGCGAGGAGAACTCAAGGTAGATCACCTCGTCCTGAGCGCCGATGAGATCGACCTTGCCCATATTGGGCAAGGTGAGAATGTCAGTGCGGACGTCCTCGACATAGTCGCGCAGTTGCCGCTGGGTCAGTCCATCGGCAGTGAAAGCGTAGATATTGCCGAAAACATCGCCGAAGCGGTCATTGAAAAAGGGGCCAATGACTCCTTGCGGAAGCTGCGCCTGGATGTCCGCGATATAGTTGCGCACGGTAACCCAGGTGGGACGCACATCGCGATTTTTCGTTTTGTCGAGCAGGTAAACGTAGATGGTTGTCTGACCGGGGACGGTCACGCTCTTGGTGTAGTCGAGTGCGTCCAGCTCTTCGAGTTTCTTCTCAATGCGTTCGGTGACCTGATTAACGGTGTCCTCGACAGAGGCCCCCGGCCAGAGTGCCTGGATTACCATCGTTTTGATCGTGAAGTCCGGGTCTTCCTCGCGGCCCAAGTTTAGGTAGGACATTACGCCCGCGACCATGAAGACGATCATGAAATACCAGACGACGGAGCTGTGATCGAGCGCCACTGCGGAAAGATTGAACTTTTTCTTTCCGTTCTCTTCGCCATTCTGGGAATGATTGCTCATCGCGGCGCCTCTTCAGGGATTCTCACAGACTGCCCTGGCACGAGGGAGTGCACGCCTGCCGTTACCACACGGTCGCCGGGTTCAAGCCCTGCTGTCAAAATTGCGGTGTCACTGTCCCGGCTTAAGATAGTCACTTCACGCGGCGATACTGTCTTGGCCTCCGGATTGACAACCCAGACCTGGTGCTTCCGGTCCTTCTCGAAGAGCGCGGCTGCTGGGATCTTTATTTGTCCGGCTGTCTGCCCTGTAACATGTACCGCAGCATATGCGGTGATGTTTGTGCCGAGGCGAAAATCGTCAGGCGGTTCGTCGAGTGCTATTTTCACGCGCTGGCTGCGAGTCAGCGCTTCAACCCGAGGAGTGATTTCACGTACCCGCCCGCTGGCACGCTTGGACGGCGCAATCAGCAGCGCCACCTGAAACGGAGTACCTTTCTGAAGAGTGGCGGCAACGTCGTCGGGGACGTCGATGACGGCCTCGCGCACATCTGGGCGCGCGACCGTGATCACCGCCTGGCCCGCCGTGACAACCTGACCTACCTCGAAATCAACTGCGGTCACGACGCCGTCGAACTCGGCGCTGAGCTCCGCATAACCGCGTTGCTCAATCGCTTTATCCAGGGCGCTTCGGGCTTGCGTTACAGCCGCTTCCGCTGCTTCCCGTGCCTGCTGCGCAGCCTCAAATTGCTGCGCTGGAATATGTTTCTCTTTCAGAAGAATGCGGCGGCGATTTTCTATCGCAAGTGCATTGGTGAGTTGCGCCGTGGTTTTGGCAAGCGCGGCGCGCGCGTCCCGAACGGCTAGATCGAGCGGAACCGGGTCAAGCGCTGCAAGGGGGGAACCCTTCTTGATGTAGTCACCGGCGTTGACTTTGCGCTCGATGACACGGCCCAAGACGCGAAAGGCCAAGCTTACCTTGTAACGGGGCTCGATTGTCCCGGCGAACGAACTAAGCGCACTAGTTTGCCGTTCTGCTACAGCAGATAGCACCGGACGCACCCTCGGAGTGGCGCTCTCGCTGTCGCATCCGCTTGCCAGCGCGGCGCAAGACAGCACCAGCAGGACAGCCCAGGTACTTTTCACGGCTTACCCTCCGGCGCGAAGGCTACCCGCTGGGCCGGCCGCAGGAGTTGCGTGCCAACCGTCACCACAAGCTCTCCGGGGCGCAGTCCGTTGCTAATAACGATGTCCGAATTCTCGTAAGCCTCGATCACGATCCGCCGGAGTGCCACTGCTCCGCTCTGGGGATCGACGATCCAAACGGCGGGCTTACCCCCCTCGGAGTACAGGGCGCTCCAAGGCAAGACCGCCATCTCGCGCGGCTGCGCATGCGCCGACACCCTCACCGCTAACCCCAGCACCATCTCGGGGGGTGGCTCCCGTATTGCGATTTTGACGCGCACAGCTCCTGTCGCGCTAACCGCGGGGGAAACCTCCCGCACTTCTCCGTCTGTCTTGATTTTGGGATCGGAGACGAGTGCGATTTCAATGTCTTCCTTGAAGCCGCCGGTGATAATCGTCTCTTGAACATCGACGACGGCGTCTCTTGGACCGTCATGAGCCAGAGCGAACACCGGCTGGCTCGGTTGAGCCACCTGTCCAACCTCCATATGGCGGGCCGTGATTATGCCCGGAGAAGGGGCGCGCAGCACCGTTTGGGCAAACTGGTCGCGCGCGGTCGCGAGCTGCGCCCTGGCGCTATCGAGCAGGGCTTGTGCGCTTCGATACTCCTGTTCCGCCTGATCGTAGTCGCGCTGGGTTGTGAAGCCGGTCTTGAGAAGCGCCTGCTGGCGTTCGAAATCGGATGTCGCCTGGCGCAATTTGGCTTCCGCAGCCTGAACGCCAGCGCTTGCGCCTTCAACGTCAGCTTCCTGCACTTTTGGGTCCAGCCGCGCGAGAACCTCCCCCGGCTTCACGTGCTGGCCAACCTCCACCTTACGTTCGATAATCCGGCCACCAACGCGAAACGAAAGGTCGCTCTGGACGCGCGCGACAACTTCTCCCGTGAGGGTGACCTTCGGTGTGAATTCCACCAGCTTGACTGGTTGAACACCTACGGGCAGCAGCGAGTGGGTCTTGACCACCTCTTCATGACATCCGCCGAGCAAGGCAACGGTCAGGAAAGAAGCCATGCATAGCAAGCCGCCGCGGCGGATGTGTCCACGCTGCTTTTCTGACTTTGCCATTGCGCCCAGCTTAGTCCAGCCCATGAATACCGGCTCCCATGCCGCAAACCGCACTCGCCGCCCGGCGCCGGAATAGAAACTCTTCAGGAGAATACGGCCGTCCTGGATGATGACACTTGGAGTCATCGAGGACTTGGAGTTGTCGATGATTTGGTGTGTGACCCACAGACGGCGCGATCCTGACACGGAGCGGGTAATGGTCCCAGTCAAGTAAGCCAAAGCCGAGTTAAAATAGTGTTAATCTCGCGTCCTTTATCGTGTCGTGCGGAATAGTATTCAACTGGACTGGGGTTTCTAACCGTTACGCTCAAGTATATAAAGGTTACGATCTTTGCACCACTTGCTGCGCAATTGAAGCAATACTTCGCGCGCCGTGCACTGCACCATGACCATCGCGCAACCGGCACAATTACCTGCCCGTCCTCCAAGCATTTCCACGGTTTCTGCAAATGCACATGGACAAGATCATGGAAACCCTTCAACAAATCAATCTCCCATCAACTACCTGGGTATTCCCAATCACCAAGGGTCAGGCCGTCAACATGACGTTAAGCATGCGGGAGGATTTCGCAAGAATTGGACAAGACGCTCGTGTTTGATTGATTTCGAAGTAACGGGAGCCCGTTGCGCTTGTCCGCCTAAGATTTTAGCGCCGGGGGCCGCCTTTCGGAGACGACTTCGATGCGTGAGGCGCTCGACCCAACAGCCGATCCTGGCTGGATTATCGGCCATGAAGGACACAACGTACTAACCGAAAGCGCAGTCGAGTCCCGGCTGGCCTTCGGCAATGGCTTCTTGGGCATGCGCGCCGCCCGCTCGGCCGGGCGCGGCCCGACTTGGCTAAGCTGGCTAGGCTGTGTTAGATGGCAATCTTGGCCGCGCTGCTACGTTGCGGGCCTTTTCGACATGCCTAACACTGAGCCGGCGGTACCTGCGCTGGTGCCTGTCGCTGATTGGTCCCGAATACTTATCACGCTGGACGGAGAACCATTGCTGGCGCGCGAGGGCCAAGTTCTTGCGGACACGCGCAAACTCGATCTTCGCCGCGGTCTGTTCTTGCCGGCCTGGACGCATCGCACCCCCTCCGGCATCACTGTTTCTGGCCGCGGGTTGCGTCTCCTTTCGCTGGCAGAGCGCGCGACGGGGCTGCAATTATTACGGGCAGAGATTGACCGTACCGGCGTGGACGTGAGGCTGGAGGCAACTTTTGCCATAGCAGGTCTCGGCATGGAGCCAATCCGGCTGGAACAGGATCTCGGTGCCTGGCGCACGGAGGGCACTGGCAAGGCTGTGGCGATGGCAGGAGCTGCGGTGCTGCGATTGGATGGCGAGTTGCTCGCACCCGGCCGTACGTTTCCGCTCCGGTGGGTCTGGCGCTGGCGCTCTACAGCTGGGCAGGTGGCCGAATTTGAGCGCATCGTCACGGTTGCGCGAGCAAGCACTCCAGAGGACGATCCAGCTGCGCGTGCCTGTGCCGCGTTGAAGCGTAGCCGTGCGTTAGGCTGGCGCGCCATTCTGGCCGCGCACGAGGCTGCCTGGAACGCGCGCTGGACCGCGAGCGATATCGTCATCGAGGGTGACGCCGTAATGCAGAAGGCGCTGCGTTTTGCAGTGTATCATTTGACCAGCGCCGCCAACCCCGGCGATGACCATGTCTCTATAGGCGCCCGTGGCCTCACCGGCGACGCCTATTTCGGGCACGTGTTCTGGGACACTGAGATCTACCTGCTGCCGTTCTACATTGCGGTCTGGCCAGAGGCAGCCCGGGCGCTTCTCATGTACCGCTTTCACACGTTGCCAGCCGCGCGCGCGAAGGCGGCCCAGGCGGGTTACAGAGGGGCGCTTTATGCCTGGGAATCCGCCGACACTGGTGTAGAGACAACGCCGGATCATGTAGTCGGAGCCGACGGCACCATCGTCGAGATTTTGACCGGCAAGATGGAGCACCACATCAGTGCCGACATCGCCTATGCCGTGTGGCAGTACTGGCGCGCCAGCGGCGACGAGGGGTTTTTTCTCGGCGCGGGGGCGGAGATCTTGCTTGAGACAGCCCGGTTCTGGGCGTGCCGGGCCATAGCGGAGCCGGACGGTAAGCGGCACATCCGCCACGTGATCGGGCCGGATGAATATCATGAGGATGTGGATGACAACGCTTTTACAAATGTCATGGCGCGATGGAACATCGCCCGTGCGCTAGAAGCCTTAGAGCTCCTGCTAGCGGGCTGGCCTGAGCGCGCCGCCGCGCTTCGGCAAAAGCTTTTGCTTGTCGATGACGAGCTGGCGGACTGGCGCGACGCTGTCGAGCGTCTCGTAACTGGGCTCGACCCTGCTACGGGCATTTATGAGCAGTTTGCAGGCTTTAATGCGCTGGAACCTCTCGACCTCGCCGCCTACGCCGGCACCAATATGCCGATCGACGTAGTGATCAAACGCCAGCGTACGCAGCGCTCGCAGGTGGTGAAGCAGGCTGACGTTGCGGCGCTTATTGCTCTGTTACCCGAAGAATTTCCCGGCGAATTGGCGGAGAGAAATTTTCGCTATTACGAGCCGAAGTGCGCTCACGGCAGTTCGCTCAGCACCTCGATGCATGGGTTGGTTGCCGCGCGCCTAGGTGATGCTGAGATGGCCTTGCGTTACCTTCACAAGACCGCTGCCCTCGACCTTGATCCCGACCCGAACAGCGCCGGTGGCGTACGCATCGCCGGGCTTGGCGGGATGTGGCAGACGCTGATACTTGGATTCGCCGGGGTGAACCTGATGGGCGATACGCTCGCGATCAGCCCGAAGCTTCCGCGTGAATGGCGCAGCCTCTCATTCCGGGTATGCTGGAAAGGGCGGGTTGTGGCAATCCGCATAGCTCTGTCCAAATTGTGCGTAGGTTTCAGCTAAGCGCTGCGGCGAAAGCATTTTTTGGGGTTATAACGTCCTCGCCCCCCTCAAGCCAGCGCCGCCAGCCAAGATAGCTAGGCAAATATTCGGTGGCGACGCCGTTGAAGCGGCTGAGCCATTGCTTAAACCTGCTGCCATAAGCATTGACGTTCTGGATGTGCAGTACCTTCTCGTGCACATGTTCACCTTTGCTGGCGATGATGAGTTCATATTCGATGCCCTCCGCATCGGCGAAGGCGATCAGCGCCTTGTCGCCGTCCATGCACAGCAGCGTATTGTCCTTCGATAGCTTGCCCTCAAGAACTGGACGCACAGCCGCCTCGGAGCGGTCCGGCAATACGCCGTCGATATGAGCGCCGGTGCGGTCGCGGGCAATCAGGATCGGAATTTGCTCAGCCGATAGGCCTGGCTTTTCCGCAACGCCGCCTCGCTTGCGCGCCGGGCGCGGCAGCTTGCGCCGGCCTTTGAAGCTTTCCAGCAGGAAGATTTCGTCAACCTCAGCGATGCCGGCAAGCGATTGATCCTTCGATTTGTTTTGCGCCTTCAAAAAGCGGTGGCGCCACTTGAAGGCAGTGTTCTTGCTGACTTTGCACACCTTGCCGGCCTTGCGGACCGGTAGCGATTCATTGAGCGCCCCGGCATATTTCAGCCAGCACTCTTTCTTACGCAGCCGTGCCAACGGCGTGCCGGTTAGCGGATTGAACGTCCGCTTGCAGTCAAGGCAGCGGCAGCGCTTCAGCCCGTTCCTCTCGCGGCCCCAGCCTTCGGTGCGCCCCGATCCGCAATGCGGGCACTTGGGATCGCCCTCCAAGCGCTCATTCAGAAGACGCTGCACCTCGTCACCGTCGCCGCGTTGCTGTAATGCCGCGATTGCCTTTTGGGCTTGCGCGTGCGTCACTTCCGCTAGCAATTCATCCAGCCGCTGTTGAAATTTGCGATGTTCCATCGGGTGCCCTCCTGCCGGACCGGTACGCCCAGGATGCCCCCGAATTGCGGCGAAAACCTACGCACAACTTGGACAGAGCTATCCGCATTGCAGGCAGTACCGTGCAGGCGGCCTTGATAGAGGGCAAGGCGATGGACGTAGAGATAGCCGGGGCTGCGCACAAATTGACGGCGGAAACCACGCTGCAAATATCTATCTAGGTAGTGCCAGCCTAGCTATTGTCCCCCGAAACGGGGTTCTGGGAGGCCGCGCGTATACACTTTGTAAACAATGATCGGGATCAGATCTGCTCTTTCGTAAATGCTCAGCGTATAAAATACTGAGAGAGTTGGCATCATGAGCCAGGATTTGCAGCAAATCGCCAGCAGCTTGGTGGCCAAGGGAAAGGGAATCCTCGCCGCCGATGAGACGGTTCCCACCCTGACCCGCCGGTTGGACGCGCGTGGTATTCCTTCCACAGAGCAAACCCGCCGCACCTACCGGGAAATGCTGTTTACCACGCCAGGCGCCGCCGAGTTCATCAGCGGGGTCATCATGCAGGATGAGACCATCCACCAGAATGGCACAAAAGGCGTGCCCCTGGTACAGGTTCTTGCGGATCAAGGCATCACACCCGGTATTAAAGTCGATACCGGAGCAAAACGGCTTGCGGGGGCGCCTTCCGAAATGGTTACCGAAGGGTTGGATGGTCTGCGCGATCGCCTAACTCATTATAAAGGCCTTGGCGCACGCTTCGCAAAGTGGCGTGCTGTCATTCACATCACCGATGGCTTACCGAGCCGCACATGTATACATGTCAATGCTCACGCGCTGGCGCGCTATGCCGCGCTATGCCAGGAGCAGGAGCTTGTACCAATTGTCGAGCCAGAAGTGCTGATGAGCGGGACGCATGCGATTGATCGTTGCGAGGAAGTGACCAGCTCCGTTCTCTTTACCGTGTTCAATGAGCTCAACGAGCAGGGCGTCGCTTTAGAGGCGATGTTGTTGAAGCCCAACATGGTAATCGCCGGAGAAGATAGTTCCAAACAGGCCACCGTGCAAGAAGTCGCGGCCGCCACCTTGCGGTGCCTGCGGCGGCATGTCCCGGCGGCCGTCCCGGGGATTGTCTTCCTCTCGGGCGGACAGGATGGGCGGCTGGCAACGGCCCACCTCAATGCAATCAACCGGCTTTCAGGGGTTAAGCCCTGGGCGCTCAGTTTTTCCTTTGGCCGGGCGCTGCAGGATTCGGCGTTAGAAGCTTGGCACGGGCGGGACGAAAATCTGACGGCCGGGCAGCAGGGGCTTTATCAGCGGGCACGCTGCAACGGCGCGGCCTGCCTCGGAAGCTACACCGACGAGATGGAAAAGACCGTGACGTAGCGTCCGTCCCGCACCGCCGCGAATGCCGAGACGATTAAGCGGTCATTCGAACTGCGCCGCAAACCCAAGGAGGCGACGATGGCGAGCGTGCTATCAGACAAGGAACGGTCGTTGATCGACGCCTATTGGCGGGCCGCCAATTACCTTTCCATTGGCCAGATCTATCTCTACGACAACCCGTTGCTTAAAGAACCCCTATCCAAGGAACACATCAAGCCGCGGCTCCTTGGGCATTGGGGAACCACTCCGGGCTTGAACTTCATCTATGTCCATCTGAACCGGATCATAAAGAAACATGACCTGAACATGATCAATATCACGGGCCCGGGCCATGGCGGGCCTGGCTTGGTTGCCAACGCCTATCTCGAAGGAACCTACAGCGAGGTTTATCCAGATATTCCCGCCAACGAGGCGGGCATGAAGCGCTTATTCAAGCAGTTCTCGTTTCCCGGCGGTATTCCCAGCCACGTGGCACCGGAGACCCCTGGCTCGATCCATGAGGGCGGCGAACTGGGGTACGCGCTCTCTCATGCCTACGGCGCCGCATTCGACAACCCTGATCTGATCGTCGCCTGTGTGGTCGGGGACGGAGAGGCGGAGACGGGGCCGTTGGCGACCAGTTGGCATTCGAACAAGTTTCTGAACCCTGCCGCGGACGGCGCCGTTCTGCCAATCCTGCATCTGAATGGCTACAAAATCGCCAACCCCACAGTGCTGGCCCGGATCAGCGAGGAGGAGCTCGACCAACTTTTTCACGGATACGGCTATACGCCGTATGTCGTCGAAGGAAGCGATCCGGAAGAGATGCACGAACTCATGGCGGCCACGCTGGAGACCGTCTTGGGCGACATCCAACGTATCAAGATGGAAGCGCGCAATGGCTTCCGGGAGCGTCCGCGCTGGCCGATGATCATCCTGCGCACACCGAAAGGCTGGACCTGCCCGAAGGAAATCGATGGCCAACGCACCGAGGACTACTGGCGCTCGCATCAAGTGCCAATGGGCGAGATGCATACGAATCCGGAGCACGTGCGCATACTCGAAGGGTGGATGAAGAGCTACCGGCCGGAGGAGCTTTTCGACGGCGATGGCCGCCTCCGGCTGGAACTGACCGAACTCCCGCCTCGCGGTACGCGCCGCATGAGCGCAAACCCGCACGCAAATGGCGGGCTGCTCTTGCGCGACCTCCGGCTTCCCGATTTTCGTGACTACGCCGTCGACGTTGCAGCACCGGGCGCGGCCACGGCGGAGTCCACCCGCGTCATGGGCCGGTTTCTTCGCGATGTCATGAAACTGAATATGGAATCGCGCAACTTCCGGCTTTTCAGTCCCGACGAGAACAACTCAAACCGCTGGCAGGATGTACTTGAGGTTACCAACCGCGCCTGGGTCGCAGACACCTATCCTTGGGACGACCATCTCGCTCCTGACGGCCGGGTCATGGAAATGCTCAGCGAACATCAGTGCCAGGGCTGGTTGGAGGGCTATCTGCTGACCGGCCGGCACGGCTTTTTCTCATGCTACGAGGCGTTTATTCATATCGTCGACTCGATGTTCAACCAGCACGCCAAGTGGTTGAAGGTGTGCAATCATATCGGCTGGCGGCGGCCAATCGCCTCGCTTAACTATCTGCTGTCCAGTCATGTTTGGCGTCAGGATCACAACGGCTTCAGCCACCAGGATCCCGGCTTCATTGACCATGTCGTCAACAAGAAGGCCGAAGTCGTCCGTGTTTACCTCCCGCCCGACGCCAATTGCTTGCTTTGGGTGACCGACCGCTGCCTGCGCAGCCGCAATTTCGTCAATGTCATCGTGGCTGGCAAGCAGCCCGCGCCGCAATGGCTGACCATGGATGAGGCGATCAAGCACTGCGAGTCCGGTCTCGGGATTTGGGAATGGGCCAGTAACGACCGGGATCATGAGCCGGACGCCGTGATGGCCTGCTGCGGAGACGTTCCGACGCTGGAGACGCTCGCCGCCGTCGACTTGCTGCGCCGTTACGCTCCCGAATTGAGGGTGCGGGTCATCAATGTTGTAAACCTGATGAAGCTGCAGCCTGAGGCCGAGCACCCGAATGGTCTGCCTGACAGGGATTTCGATCAACTGTTCACCACGGACAAGCCCATCATTTTCGCCTTTCACGGCTATCCGTGGCTCATTCACCGGCTGACCTATCGCCGGAACGGCCACAAGAACCTCCATGTGCGCGGCTACAAGGAAGAGGGCACCACAAGTACCCCCTTCGACATGTGCGTACGGAACGATCTCGACCGCTTCCACCTGGTGGAAGATGTGATCGACCGGGTGCCGAAGCTTGGAACGCAGGCCGCTTACGCCAAGCAGGCGATCCGCGACAAGCTCATCGAGCATAAGGAATACATTGCCCGCTACGGCGACGACATGCCCGATATCGCCGGCTGGAGCTGGGGCCGGGAAGCTAAATCCGCAGCAGTACGCTCGACTGAGGCGGACAACCTCTGAGGCGCTGAGAGGCAAGCGTGAACGTATGCGCCATCAGGCACGGTGAGACGGCCTGGAGCCTGAGCGGGAAGCACACGGGCGTGACAGACATCCCGCTGACCGATAACGGCCGGCGGCGGGCCGAAGCGTTGCGGCCCGTGCTGGCCAAAGAAACCTTCGCCCTCGTTCTGGTTAGCCCGCTGCGGCGCGCTCGCGAGACCTGCGCGCTGGCGGGGCTCGGTGAAAGTGCGGCTGTCGACCCGGATTTGATGGAGTGGAACTACGGCGAGTATGAGGGACTGACGCCCAAGCAGATTCATGACGTGACGCCGGACTGGATGATTTTCCGGGACGGATGCCCTGGCGGTGAAACGCCAGAACAGGTTGGCGTGCGCGTGGATCGCGTCATTGCCCGCGCGCGTGCCGTCCGAGGTAATGTAGCGCTGTTCGCACACGGACACGTACTGCGCGTGCTGGCAGCGCGGTGGATCGGCCTTCCCGCTGAGAGAGGACAGCATTTCTTGCTAGATACGGGCACACTTTGCGTTCTTGGCTACTACGACAATGTACCTGCCATAAAGCTCTGGAACGAACGCCAGGTCAGCGTCGCGATGGGCGGCTGGTCTATCCGTAAGAGAATGCAACACCTTCGAGCGCTGATGCGATTTCGAAGCTCTGGGCCGGCTCTCCAACGTCAGCCAGCTGCTGCTCCACAAGCGATGCCGGCGCTTGTTACAGGAGAGCGAGCAGCGCAGCAGCCTGTGATCAGCCGCGAAAAGTACGACGCCGTCCTGCTCGACCTCGACGGCGTTATCACGAACACCGCTAGCATCCACGCGGCGTGCTGGAAACAGATGTTCGACGAATTTCTTCAGAAGCATGGAACTGAGAGAGGCGAACCGTTCCTTCCCTTCGATCTCGACGGGGACTACCGGCTTTACGTCGATGGGAAGCCTCGCTTCGATGGCGTCCGGGATTTTCTCAGGTCACGCGGAATCCACCTACCCGAAGGAAATCCGGACGATCCTCCCCAGGCCGAAACAGTTGCCGCGCTCGGAAACCGCAAGAACGCCTTGGTCGGCAGGATCATAGAAGACATGAGGGTACAGCCTTACGAAGGGACCCTGAAATTTATTCACGACTTGCGCCGACAAGGATTCAAGATCGCCGTCGTCACTTCGAGCGAAAACTGCAGGGCGGTCCTTAAGGCAGCCAAGCTCGATGCCTCCTTTGACGTCCAGGTCGACGGCCACGTGATTCATGCCCGGCACTTGGCCGGAAAACCCGCCCCGGACACATATTTATTGGCCGCAAAGCTGCTCGGGGTCGAGCCGGCGCGGGCGATTGTCGTCGAGGATGCCATCTCGGGAGTCGAGGCCGGGTTTAACGGGCATTTTGGGCTTGTGATTGGTGTCGCGCGCAACGGAAACGCTAAGCAGCTTCGGCAGCATGGCGCGCAGCTGGTGGTAACCGATCTTGGCGAACTGGTTGAATGACCGATGCTCCATCATAAGCACCTCAGGCCGCCTCCCCGGGATTATCCGGCAGACGAATGGAACGTCATCGAAAATGGATTTCACCCCGAGTTCCTCGCCCAGCTAGAAACGGGGTTTGCGCTCAGTAACGGATATATCGGCATCCGCGGTTGTCCCGAGGAAGGAGGTCCCAGCGCGGAAAATAGCACTCTCATCAACGGTTTCTACGAAACATGGCCGATTATCTACCCAGAAGAAGCCTACGGCTTTGCCAGAACTGGCCAGACCATCGTTAACGTGACCGACAGCAAGATTATCAAGCTCTTCGTCGATGACGAGCCCTTTTGGCTGCCCAATGCAAACCTCTTGAGCTTTGACCGGCGTCTCAACATGAAGTCCGGAACTCTCGACCGGGACATTCTGTGGGAGACGCCTGCGGGAAAACAAGTGCTGATTTCATCGCGCCGCTTGGTGTCCTTCGCCAATAGGCACGTGGCCGCTATCTCGTACCGTGTGACGCTCCTGAACGCGCCAGCCTCGATCGTGATCTCTTCGGAGATGGCAGTGAATGAACAGGCTGCCCCCGCGAATGCAAATGATCCGCGGCAAACGAAGACTTTCTCAGGCCGGACACTCCATTACCGGGCCGGCTATGCGAAAGACAGCCGAATCGTGCTGTGCCATGCCACAGGGAAAAGCTGCCTGAGCCTCACATCTGCCATCGATCATAGGCTGGAGACCCAGTGCACGCATGCCCATAAGGTGTCCCATACCGAAGATTCCGGCCAGGTTGCTTTTGCAATCGAGGCTCGGCCTAATTGTCCGGTCCACCTCACGAAATACATGGTCTATCACACGTCTGACGGGGCTTCGACTGAAGAGCTTTGCGGCCGCGCTGAGTGGACCCTGGACCGCGTAGTAGCCCAAGGTTTTCAGGAACTGCTCGCGTCTCAAGAGCAGCATATGGACGATTTCTGGAGCCGTAGCGATGTTAGGGTCAGCGCTTTAAGGGAAGACTGGGGGAAGCGCAGCACGGTGGAGATTCAGCAGGCAATCCGGTTCAACCTCTTTCACATATTGCAGGCTTCAGCGCGCGCGGAAGGCTGCGGCGTGCCCGCCAAAGGACTCACGGGACAGGCGTATGAGGGCCATTACTTTTGGGACACAGAGATCTACTTGATGCCATTTTTGAGCTACACTTCACCACGCATCGCGAAGAACCTCCTAAACTTTCGCTACAGGATGCTCGATAAGGCCAGGGAACGCGCCCGCTACTTGGGCCATCGCGGAGCCATGTTCCCGTGGCGAACCATCAACGGCGAGGAAGCATCCGCTTACTACGCCGCCGGCACCGCGCAGTACCACATCAACGCCGACATCATGTACGCCCTGCGTAAATACGTAGAAGCGACGGGCGACGAACAGTTCCTGCGGGATTGCGGCGCCGAGATGCTGGTCGAAACCGCGCGCCTGTGGCTGGATCTGGGCTTCTACTCAGACGCAAAAGGAGGGAAGTTCTGCATCAATTCCGTTACTGGTCCCGACGAGTACAAGACCGTCGTAAACAATAACGCTTACACCAACCTCATGGCCCGTGAGAACCTCCGCTACGCGGCCCAGACAGTCGAATCCATGCGGGCAAGAGAACCCGGCGCATACGCCACGCTTGCCCTGAAAACAGCGCTTGAGCCCGGCGAGGCGGAAGGATGGCTAAGGGCAGCGGAGAGAATGTATGTGCCGTATGACGAAAAGCTTCAGATTATCCCGCAGGATGACAGTTTTATCGGCAGAGAACCGTGGGACTTTAAGAACACGCCGCCGGACCGCTACCCGCTGCTGCTCTTTTATCATCCCCTCAATATCTACCGGAAACAGGTGATCAAGCAGGCGGACGTGGTGCTGGCCATGTTCCTGCTGGGCGATGCGTTTTCTCTAGAAGCGAAGAAGCGCAACTTTGAATTCTACGACCCTTTGACGACAGGCGACTCGTCTTTGTCATCGGCAGTGGAAGCGATCGTCGCTGCACAGATTGGCGATGTCGATAAGGCGATCAGCTACGGAATGGCAGCCCTGCTGATGGATCTGGCTGACGTTGGCGGCAATGTGAAAGACGGCTGCCATATTGCATCGATGGGCGGCGCCTGGATGATGCTCACCTACGGTCTCGGCGGCATGCGAGACAACGATGGAACCTTATCCTTCTGGCCCCGCAGAGCGCCGGAGGACAACGCTATCCTGCGGTTTCCCGTGACCTACCGCGGTCAGATGCTGGACGTCGAGATTGGTGCGCAGCAGGTGCAATACACTCTGCGAGAGGGCGAATGCCTGCTCATCCGGCATGAAACAGAAGAAGTCAGGCTGACCAAAGAACATCCGCTCGCTGTTCGGCCGATCAGCCAGTGGTGAGGCGCTGGAGCAATTCGCATAGCTCTGTCCAAGTTGTGCGTAGGTTTTCGCCGCAATTCGGGGGCATCCTGGGCGTACCGGTCCGGCAGGAGGGCACCCGATGGAACATCGCAAATTTCAACAGCGGCTGGATGAATTGCTAGCGGAAGTGACGCACGCGCAAGCCCAAAAGGCAATCGCGGCATTACAGCAACGCGGCGACGGTGACGAGGTGCAGCGTCTTCTGAATGAGCGCTTGGAGGGCGATCCCAAGTGCCCGCATTGCGGATCGGGGCGCACCGAAGGCTGGGGCCGCGAGAGGAACGGGCTGAAGCGCTGCCGCTGCCTTGACTGCAAGCGGACGTTCAATCCGCTAACCGGCACGCCGTTGGCACGGCTGCGTAAGAAAGAGTGCTGGCTGAAATATGCCGGGGCGCTCAATGAATTGCTACCGGTCCGCAAGGCCGGCAAGGTGTGCAAAGTCAGCAAGAACACTGCCTTCAAGTGGCGCCACCGCTTTTTGAAGGCGCAAAACAAATCGAAGGATCAATCGCTTGCCGGCATCGCTGAGGTTGACGAAATCTTCCTGCTGGAAAGCTTCAAAGGCCGGCGCAAGCTGCCGCGCCCGGCGCGCAAGCGAGGCGGCGTTGCGGAAAAGCCAGGCCTATCGGCTGAGCAAATTCCGATCCTGATTGCCCGCGACCGCACCGGCGCTCATATCGACGGCGTATTGCCGGACCGCTCCGAGGCGGCTGTGCGTCCAGTTCTTGAGGGCAAGCTATCGAAGGACAATACGCTGCTGTGCATGGACGGCGACAAGGCGCTGATCGCCTTCGCCGATGCGGAGGGCATCGAATATGAACTCATCATCGCCAGCAAAGGTGAACATGTGCACGAGAAGGTACTGCACATCCAGAACGTCAATGCTTATGGCAGCAGGTTTAAGCAATGGCTCAGCCGCTTCAACGGCGTCGCCACCGAATATTTGCCTAGCTATCTTGGCTGGCGGCGCTGGCTTGAGGGGGGCGAGGACGTTATAACCCCAAAAAATGCTTTCGCCGCAGCGCTTAGCTGAAACCTACGCACAATTTGGACAGAGCTATTCGCAGCCCACATATCTCATGAAACTAAGTACATCAGCTGAGCCGAATCAGAGAAAGTGGTCTTGCAACAGAGACTTACCCTGATTTGGGAGGCGCAGCCGATGCCAACAAACTGTAATGCCAGCCAGCTGGAATTTGAAGGCTTGGGAAGCCGCAAAGTCACAGCCTCGTTCGATGCGGGGCCATCACCTCGAATGCGGGCGCGCTGCTGTTGCGGCAAACAGACCGCCCCATCGGCCTGTTTCCGCGACGCCCGCAGCCAGGAGGATATCGAGCACACGCTCGAAACACTTGTGGCCCAGCGTGCCCACGGCATTGCGCTTGGGCCCGAATAGGAGATTACCCGAATCTGCCGATTTGTGACGCAGTAAGACTAGGCGCCTGCTGTGAAACTCAAAGCGCAGCGTTTACTTGATGGCGGCGGACCGCCGGGCGGTTCAGATCGATGCTCATAAGGCAAGCAAGACCGGCCGGATGGAAGGCAAACCGGGCCCCGCCATACCCTTGAAGCAATGTCTTGATCAGACGGAGGCCGAATCCATGCTGCCGCGGCCGCTTGACCTCCGGTCCGCCCTGCTCGCTCCAGATGATGAAAAGCTTGCGCTCGCCGTTGCGGGCGTCCTTGATATTCCAGGCGGCCTCAACGCAACCGGAGCTTGAGCTCAGTGCGCCATATTTTTTCGAGTTTAGGGCGAGTTCGTGAAAAACAAGGTAAAGCGCGAGTGCGAGGCGTGGCTCCAATAGAAAATCTGGCCCAGAAGCGGCGATCCGGGCACTATCTGCGCAGAACGGCTTTAGCGTTTGTGCGATCAATGCCTTTAGCTCACGTTCAGCGTAGGGCCTGCCTTTCTCCTGATAGACTCGGAGGAGGCACGAAATTCGCTCCATCAGCCTGGCCTGGTAATCCTCGACACTCGAAGACTCGGTGTGCATTACCGTCGCTCCGATCACGGTCAAAAGATTGCGTATGCGATGATCGAATTCCCGAAGCAAAAGAGGTATGCCTTTTTCATCCAGATCGAGTTCCGCAAGTGCCTTGTGCTGCATTCTAATCTCCTGATATCACTGCCGTATTGGTGGGGCGGCCCCCGTCGGACAAACGGCGGTGGTCGCAGGGAAAGTAAACGACGCCGTTTGATTAATCTGGAAGCTAGAGGCAGGAAAAACACAGGTCAAGAAAATAAACGACATCGTATAATTATGGTTAAACAAGGTAAGGTGCCGCTTGTCCTGCTGGAAACCTGAAAGCCTCCCTGCCGCCGCAGCGGATCCCTTAATCGTCGTCCCAATCGTCACGCCAGCCTTTGAGACAAGCTTCCCGGCATGCCACCAGAAAGACAGGGGCGCTGTTTGCGACATGCGAGCCGATCAGGGCGCGCACGGTTTCCAGCTTGGCTCCCAACATGGCACGCATGATGAGGGGCGTGACAGTAAGGTCGATGAAGAACTTGGCGGTGCTTGCAAGCCGCTCTTGCGCGAAGGCTGGGGATGCGCCAAGCTCATCGGATGGCGCTATCTCTCCCAGAAGCTTGCCTAAAGGCCTCATGAGCCGCGCCTGGAGCATCTTATCGACGTTGTGTGCTAGGTCTGGGAATCTCTGCGCTTCTGCAATCGCAAGCCGAAGTAATGCCATGGTGTCCTCGGCCAGAACCTCTTGCGCAATGGCATTACCTACCCGGATGAGGCGCTCCTGAACTGTCGCGCCGCCGGATGACGGGCTTCTCAACTCAACGATCTTGGCATCGATGTTGCGCAGTAGAACCGCAGTAAAAAGTTCCTCCTTCCCCGGAAAGCGCGCGTAAAGGGTCGGTTTGCTTACGGGGGCAAGGCGAGCGATTTCGTCGATGCTGGCGCCGGCAAGGCCCCGTTCCTTGAATACGCGGTCCGCTGCGTCCAATATCCTGGCGTCCACTTCTCCAGCCAGCTCGCGGCGGGGCCTTCCGGCGCGGACACCAGGCTTTTCTTTAGTGCCCTTACTGGTTGCCGTCTTCGCGATTGCGCGTACTCCTGTCATTGCCATTTGATTTCCGCTGCTGGCCTGAGCATTGACGGGGCCTCCTTTTGCGGCCGCCGGCCAGGGCTGAAGTGGAATTACACGATATAGTTTATTTGGCAATCGGTAAGCAGACCCCCTCACGATCTTGCTTCACGAGCGCGTTAACGCGGGCGGCCGACGCTGCGCTTGTGCGCGCGACGGCGGCATTGTACTCGGGAACGAAGCGGTTCCACTCCTTAAGCAGCGCATAGTACTTGTCCCCGAACTGTTCATTAGCCTTCAGTCATTTGACCATGCAAGCCGCCGCCGCCGGCCTTCCAGAGAGTGCTTATCTCGACGACTGAATGTATCGGCCGTTGCAAATCTGGGGCAAGGCCGGCTTCGGGTGGACCGTCCCAGTCGCCTGCGCACCAGATTTCTTTCCAGCGGCTTTCGCGAGGTGAAGGTAAGCGTTTACCAGTCTTCGCAAATTGTCGCTAGCCTCGCCGTCTCGATTTTTTGCACACGTTTGAAGCTCATTGGCTTGCGCTAGGCAATAATCTGGGTTTTTCAAAGTTGGCATCACTGAATCGCTCGAAGTCGGGTTAGGGTCAACCAGCGTCGGTGCGAAATTCGTGAACGTCCCCAGCGATTAAAGAGCTGAAAGAAGTTCCCGGCCATGATGCCCCCAAAGTGCGCCAGGGATCCCGACGAAGTCAGCTGGGTAGCTCAAGGCGCGGGAGGGAAACTACTATGACCGCAGCACCCTCGATTGCGGACGAGCGCCAAGCGGGTGTTGGGACGCTCGCCGAGAAATCGCCGATGTGTGTTCTTGTATAGTTAGGCAGGTAGCCGTCCACGCCCTGCTCGAACGACGGCCAGAATAGTCTGATAGCCTCCGTGGAACCTTCGGCGCGACGGGCCAGATTCACTACTTTCATCGCCCGCGCGCCCGCAATGCAGCGTGCAGGCGCTCTCTCTGCGGGTCCGGCAGATGGGTGTTTGGGGCATTGGCCACATCGCGGCATAAGCAGATTGGCGTTGGCGCAAACTTCCGCAGCAGGCGGTGACCGCCTTCTCATATGCGGCCTCGGGCTTGTCCAGGCTCTCAACCAGATGCTCGACATGCGAGGCCGCGTTTCCATTGATGAAGGCAGAAAGCTTCGCGACCACCGCGATTTCACGGGGCGAGATGCCCACGCTCTCGGCGGCGTCGAGATGCGTCTTCAACGTCAAGACGCAGTTGACGCCGAACGCCGCGCCGATGCACACGAGTTCCATTACGCGGGTAGTCGGGCCGCTCCGCATCGGATCGACCTCCGGGCGGCGCTCGCCAAGATGGGCGAGCCCGTAGGCTTCCATGATCTCGGTGACGCCTTTTCGTACGGCAAAGGCCTCGCTCTGCTCCTGGCTATTGCAGGTCACCTTCGACCACAGAGCGGTCACGGGCGGTGAAGGTAGCATGGTATTTGGCGCCCAAGCCGGGGACCTTGGGCGAGCCGGGCAATCCGGGAAGGATTTATTGACGCTTATTTTCAATAAACAGAAAAACTCACTCCATTCTGCTCAGCAATGATAAGATAGCCCCGGCTAGCGGGGGCAGAAGAAGAAAGGAGCCCCCAAATGGCAACTTACATCGCGCTGATGAACTTCACCGACCAGGGCATCCGCAATGTCAAGGATAGCGCAGAGCGGGCTGAGGCCTTCAAGGAGGCGGCAAAGAAGCTCGGCGTCACGGTGAAGGACATCTACTGGACGCTTGGCCAGTACGACATCGTCGCGACGGTCGAGGGGCCCGATGACCCGTCTGTGACGGCTCTTGGATTATCCCTTGGCGCCCTTGGGAATGTCCATACCCAGACACTTCGCGCCTTTGGACCAGCGGAGATGAAGCAGATCCTCGACAAGATGGCTTAGCCGTCACCGGGATCAACCGCGGCACTATCGTTCGTGAGGGCTGGCGCCGCGCTTGACCGTGCCGATAGCTCTTCAAAGGAGCATACCAGCCCGGCGGCACCGCGGCGCCAAGCTTGAGAAGTGGATCCGCTGCCATGGCTGATCGAATTATAACGGTGTTTGGAGGAACGGGATTTCTCGGACGGCACGTGGTACGCCATCTTCTTGGTCAAAGCCTGCCGGTCCGGGTTGCCTCGCGGCATCCTGAACGGGTTCCAAGTCCCTCCGGAGGAGCCACACTTCAACCGATACGCGCCGATATCACCGGCGAAGCCGCGGTTGCGGCAGCCGTCGCTGGAGCTTATGGCGTGGTGAATGCCGTCAGCCTCTATCGCGAACGCGGAACGGAGACGTTTCATGGCCTGCACGTGAAAGCGGCCGAACGGCTCGCACGCCACGCCCAGCGGGCAGGCGTTGAGCGGTTCGTCCATATTTCGGGGATCGGAGCCGATGCCGCATCGGGCTCGCCCTACATCCGCAGCCGGGGTGAAGGTGAATTGGCGGTGCAAGCGGCCTTTGCCAATGCGATCATCGTTCGCCCCGCGGTGATGTTCGGGCAAGACGACGCCTTCCTCAATACCCTTGTGACGCTCCTGAAGCGGTTCCCGGCTTACCCCATGTTTGGGCGAGGCCTGATGCGGCTGCAGCCCGTCTTTGTCGAGGACGTGGCCGAGGCCATAGCACGTTGTCTGCAGCCGGCCGCTGCGAATCCGGTCACGTACGAACTTGGTGGCCCGCGCGTCTATACTTACGAGGAACTCCTGAAGGCCATTGCGGACCGGCTTCGCAGAAAGCCAATCTTGTTTGCCGTGCCATTTCCCATATGGCATGCGCTTGCATGGATCGCGGAGATGCTGCCAGGGTCAGCGCTTAGCCGCACGCAGGTGGACCTCATGGAGGTGGACACTGCCGCCTCTGCGGGGATGCCCGGGTTTGCTGCCCTCGGCATCGCTCCACAGTCCATCGATCACGCGCTCGAACAGATCCTTGCAGGAGGCTAGAGGCGGCGGCGCCCCCGAGCTCGGTTAGCTGATCACCCAGAGCGGGTAGGATCGCCATGCCGAATGAGAAATGGTTTGCGGATATCAGAGTGGAGAAGCCCCATGCGGGTCAACCGGTGTAATAACGTAGAGGATTTCCGCAGGTTAGCCCGCCGGCGCCTGCCTGCGCCCATCTTCCATTACATCGACGGCGCGGCCGATGATGAGGTGACCTACCGGCGCAATTCCGAAGCCTATGACCAGTGCGACCTCGTGCCTAACGTTTTGGCGGGCGTCGACAATATCGACATTTCGACAAGCGTCATGGGCCAGAAGCTGGCCATGCCGCTGTTTTGCTCGCCAACCGCGTTACAGCGGCTATTCCATCATGATGGCGAGCGCGCGGTCGCCAAGGCCGCAGAGAAATTCGGCACTTTGTTCGGCATTTCATCTCTCGGCACGGTAAGTATTGAGGATATCGGAGCCTCAATCAAAACACCAAAGATGTTCCAGTTGTATTTCCATAAGGATCGCGGCCTGACCAACAGTATGATCGAGCGATGCATCGCCGCAAATTTCGATGTGCTGGCCCTGACCGTGGACACGATAACTGGCGGGAATCGCGAGCGCGATCTTCGCACTGGCTTCACATCGCCACCGCGCTTAACGCTGAAAAGCCTAATGAGCTTCGCGGCGCATCCGCAGTGGGCTATCAACTATTTCACTCACGAAAAATTCGAGCTGCCGCAATTAAAAGACTACGTGAAAGAAGGCTCCAACATCGCTATCTCCGTGAGCGAATATTTCAGCACTATGCTTGACCAATCGATGGATTGGAACGACGCCCAGGAAGTCCGCAAGAAATGGGGAAAGTCTTTCTGCCTCAAGGGCGTGATGAGCGTGACAGATGCCAAGCGCGCCGTGGATATTGGTGCGAGCGCTATCATGCTATCCAATCATGGTGGACGGCAATTGGATGGGTCAAGAAGCCCGTTCGATCAGCTTGCCGAAATTGTCGATGCCGTCGGCGACAAAATCGATGCAATTTGCGACGGCGGCATTCGACGCGGCACTCACGTCCTGAAAGCCCTCTCGGCCGGCGCAAGAGCCTGCTCCGGTGGACGGTTCTATCTATACGCTCTCGCGGCCGCAGGACAGCTTGGTGTCGAGCGTGCTCTTGGCAATCTCCAAGCCGAAATCGAACGTGACATGCGGCTAATGGGCTGCCGCTCGCTGAGCGAGCTCAGCCCGGAGAACCTGCGGTTTAGGGACGTGCCGCGGAGACCGGGTTCACATGCTTAAACCTAAAAACGGCAGTTGACCTCCGCGCCGCGCAATTTCGCGGGGTGTTCTCAACCTATTGATGTGGGTTTTGCCGGTCAGGCTGGCGCCATAAGGCGCGGCGGCGAGCGCAGCCGGCGCCCGCCAAGCCAGGAGCGGAAGGCATGGGCAAGGATTTGTGCCCACCGTTGGACACCGGTCAACTGCTCCGCAGCCTTGACCAGCCCCCGCAGGAAGCGGGCAACACCTGTGAGCGCCAGTTCAGCCCAGCGGGCACGGCCATGCGCCGAAGCGATCCGTAGCGTGGTCTGGCGGCTATGGCGCGTCCGTTCGGCGATACCGGCGAGCAGCAGGGGACGGCTGGTGATCGCCTCCAGGTGTTTATCCGGCCCGGCCAGGCGCACGAAGATGTTCCACCAGTTGTAGACCAGCGCGACCATCCGGGCTGCGAGTTGGCAGCGGGCGAGGTCTTTGGTGGTGAAGCCACCCCAGCCCCACTGGTTCTTGAGTTCGTCGAAGGCATTTTCGCAATCGGCGCGGTCCCGGTAGAGCTGGGCGATGCTGAGCACCTCCTCATCGAACGAGGTTACGAGAACGGCATATTCCCACACTGCCGTGTCTTCGCCGATTTCCGCGAAGCTGAGCCGCAACTGGTTGCCATCGCCAGGCATGCTAGCTGCAATGCTGCCTTTCAGCCGCCGCCGCAAGACGATCACACGCCGCGAGCGGCTCCAGCCCATAAGCCGCAAGCTTTCCGTCCTGCCTTGCCAGCCCTGGCCCGCGTTCTGCCAGCCGTCCTTCTGAAAAGCCCGTTCGATCAGGGCCTTAACATTCTTGGTCTGCCGCAGCTTGAACAGATAATCGATGCCGCGGTTTTCGGCTTCCGAAAGCGTCTTTTCGGAGGTCATGCCGCTATCCCCGCGCAACAGCGCTGGCCAGCAATCGCGCGGCAAGCCATCGATCAGCCGCCACAGCCCCGGCGTACAATGTGCGCCGTTGTGCTCATCGCCGGGCGCCGTCTCCACACCCATCACCAGGCGGAGGCCCGCCAGCATATAGGTATGGTGAACATGGGTGGGGCGCCCCGGCTTTTTGGGATTGTAGCTGACAACGGCGCCTTCCTGATGCCCGTAAAGAAGCTTGACCGTTGTATCGATATCGATGATGTAGCGCTCGCCAAGCAGCGGCAGGACGCAAGCGTCGAGGTGCCGTTGCAGCCAGGCCAGGCCTTGTTCAAGGGGGATTGCCGCCAGGGCCCGGCGCAGCGAATCCTCGCTGACGATCCGGCTCATTCCCATGAGTTCCGGCAGTACGGTGTCCGAGCGCAGCGCGGTGACATGGGCGTAACGGCGGTGCCCAGCCAGCGCCGATAGCACCCAGGTGCCAATCACGTCCCTGACTTCCGGCGCATTCGGGCTGGTATAGTGGAGCGGGCAGTCCGCGATCAAAGCGTCGAAAACCCCTGAGACTTTCAGGAACTCGATGAAATACACCGATGGCCCGAACGGCGTCAGCGGGCGCGATCCGTCCCACTCAACCTTCACCGTCCCGCCGAAGGTATCGAGAGTTCTCCGCGTTCTCCGAAGCCGGTATTGCTACCGGTGCGTGCTCACCCGCAGGGTGAAGCGCTGGCAAGCCAATTTCCTCGCTCATGCCGCTGAAAATACGCGATTCTCACCCGTCGCGCCGATGACCAACTGCTGTTTTTAGGTTAAATCAGCACAGCAATCCTTTGGTGAAAAAGTCCCGGTCGCATCGTTCGCGCCGGGGCTTTCATCGCCCAGAGCAATATGTGCGGTTGCCTACTGAGCCTTCAGGGTAACCTCCTGGATGCCGTGAAGTGAGCGCCTACGCAAGCCTCACATTACATCCGGCCGCCCGAGAAGGTAATCCAGGTTGACATCCAGCCTGTCCGCGATTTGCGCCAAGATAGATATCCGGCCCCCTCAGGCCGAATACCTTAAGGTCCGCCGCACGCCTGCCTCCGATGCCAACGCTGCGAGCAACTTGGCTTCATCTGGTGCATCCAGCAAGTCTCGGCAGACCTCGGCAATCGAACCTCGATCGATCAAAGAGATGGTGCCAGCCTATCTTGATCCTTTGCGGATGACGGAAAACCAGCGCGCAAGAGGCTTACAACTTAGCTCCTCGTTCAATCACCCAGGCTGCGCTCCTCCGCGCGGTGGTAGAAAATTGGGCATCCTATTGCGAGCATCCGGCCTATAGATTAGAATTCGGCAGATGCAATGAACAGGGCCGGTAGCAGCTTAATGACCGCGCTTGTCGCCCTATGAGAAGACGTGAGCCTTTGAGGCCACACTTCGAGCCGCAATAGGCGGCAGAGCGATCCCTGAACCCCGGCCGCAAGCGGCCGTCCAGGCGACGGCGGGTGCTCTCGATCGAGTGGGGCCGGGAACGGCTGGGGGCACCGCACAGTCTGAAGCCGTTTGGCCCGTTCCCGGAATGGCGGCGTGCGCCGCCAGGAATGTCTTGGTGGTCATCCGCGTCGGCTCGAAATTCGAGAGTATCGGAAGCAGCCTGTAAGCTGAAAGAAATCCACGCGGTGAAACCCTGGGGTGCGTCATTGCAATATCAGATGGATGGTATTTCGGTTCGAATGCCTCCCACGCGTTTCTGTGTCCCATAAAACAGCACGCCAACTCAAAGAGCAGCAAGCGATAGCTTGCTGAGTTCGCCGAGATAACCAAACTGGTTCGGCAATGGCCAACAGGCCTTTAAACAGATCGTGCCCCCACAATGCGCACAAAATTAGCACGGCACAACAAGCACATACTGGTTCGCAGTTTTATTCTGGTTGGCCAGCCAACCGCGTACAGAACTGCGATCACCCCTGCTGGCTTCGCGCTCATCTATCTCGTGGCCTAACCGGAGAAAATACCTGCTAGCTTGTTCTTGGTTACGCGCATCGCAAGAATGGGAACCGCTGGTGACCGCCCGCACTGGCGACGCGACCCCGTCCAGTGAACCTAAACGAAGTGAGCGCCATTCATGCAAGGATTTCCGCCCAAGGCCATGACTGTATAATTGGTTGCAGGCCCCCGCAACCACTACTACCGTAATAGAAAAGAGCATTCCTGCCACCTCCTTTAGGGTACCAATCACCTTGACCTCTCCAAAGCGAGTAACCCTTGACACCATCACCTGCGAAATTGTCCACGATCCGGATAAGAGGTCGAAGTACATGGCTCCCAGTGATGCCCGACAGATTCGCCAAGCCATTGTGGACAGAAAGGTCCTGGCTTTCGTTTCTGAAGCGACGCTGTTCGTGGAGTGCCTAAGCTTCGCCGACAAGCTGGCATATCTGGCCGTCGCGGGCACTCGGAACGAGCGGCCAAAGCCCGATCCACGGAGGACGGCCGTCTTCTCCGATTTAGCAGCCCTTGGCGTCAAACTGCTTCACGCGCCATTGATCGGAGCTGAGATTTTCATCCATGACATGCCATGGGCGGAAGATGTTGTTTACACCCAATTTGAACGTCAGGAACGGTTCGCGGCCTTTGTCAGGAATTATCCGCGTCACAAACCTCTTAAGGCGATTGGTGACAGTTTACTGGGAGGACAGGCCCCTACATGCGCCGGCCGTACCACAACAACGGGCCCAAACTCTTTCAGCGTGGAAATTCCGCAGGCTTGGGCGATCGCGATCAAGCGCGAGTGGGATAAACAGGATGAGAACGGCCGAAAGAAGCTCCGAAAACAAATCGGCCCCGTCATCGGAGAATGGTGCGATACGTTGATTGTCGGCTCCCACATCGCTTACGGCAACGACACCTTTTGCACGGCTGACGAGGGCCGAAGTGCCGGCGCGAGCAGCGTGCTTTTTCATGGGAACCGAGCGAACCTGGAGCAGCAAGGAGTTACTATCATGTCGCCGCCAGAGCTGGTGAAAACACTCTCTTGCGCGTGACGGGTACCCTCAATTTTGTGGGCGTGTCATTTTATATGGTCGTTTCAATCGCATAGGTGTTCGCACTTTTATCCACTACGGCGCGCCATTAAATTCAGTGACTTAGCAGATAATATAGTTGATTAGCTAAGGGCCATGGCAACAATCCGCAAATTTCGCTGCCACGGGTTATCCACAGGCTTCGACGGCCCCGGGCGCCCTTGCCATAGCCTATTGGTTTGAGGGGCTGCCAAGGTCCGGTTCAGAGCCGCTCCTGCTCAGCGGTTCCGTGCATATCGGCGAAATTGACCCGAAGCTGCCCTCACGCATCACAGGCGGCGCTTCGGCCGCTTCGCGGTTCATTCCGGCGGTGGGGATGGAAGGCGGGTTAACGGGCGGTAAAGCGGCCATATCGCCTGGATATAGTTAATGCAAGCGTGGTAAACGCGTGCATCTCGTATTTTCCGCCGCCGTCTTTTTGCGAATCTTTTCCCGCTTTCGGTCGAATTCTACGATTTCAAAATCCGTTTAAATATATGCACAGATTGCCGATTAACCAAGACCATGGCAGTGAAGGCCGCTACACCGCTACCATTTATATATACATCCAAACAACTTATCCGAAGGCACCGCGCGCTTAACGATTTCTCAAAGCGCATCTGCTAAATTGTTTCAATGTCGAAAAGCAGCGCAGGCGAGAGAAAATGCGTGCAGTAAGCGTTAACAGAGGGTTAGCGGGCAGTTCCGGAACAGCCGCGCGGCGTTTAGGCGGGCGTCACCTTTTGAAAATGAGAAAGCGGTTTCGCTTCCTTGGTCAGGCCGGATCGTGGCGGCTATGTGGGAGCATCGATTTTTGGCCGGCGGCAGCAATCCCAAAAGCCAGCCTGCCTCTGCTTAAAGAGTATCCCGGGCGGCCTAACAGTACCCAGCCGGAAACGGCTCAAGGCTTCCGCGGCATCTGGCTCTGCGCGATGACGGCGAGCACCTTGAGGTCTTCCTCGTTCTTCTCGGCCGTCAGCAGGAAGCGCACGCGGTCCGAAACCCAGCTCACCGCCTTATACGAGCCGAACGCCTGCGCGCTTATGGCGCTGTCCGAATATCCGTCCGCGGGCAGGACGTAAAGCGTCAAGGGCGCCTCCGTCTTGGACGAATAGGTGAGCTGCATCATGTTGTCTTGGTTATATTTCAGCGTCTGGCCGCGATAGAGCGTGAAGCCCTGATGGCTGAAATCGGGCGGCGTGAGCGCCTTCGCGGTGATCTTCGAAAGCTGGAAGCGGATGAACTCCGGGTTCGCGATGGCATCCGGGTGCGGCGTGAGCATCTCCTTGGGGAAGAAGCTGTGGAACTTCGCGATATCTGCGGACCAGGACGCGGGCGTGAACAGCGCCGCTGGCGGCCTGTCCATGATCTTTGGCGGCAGGGCTGCACGCTGGGGAGCAAAGAGCGTCGCGCCATAGCCGCCCACAACGCCGCTCGCAAAAACCGCGCAGATGAACAGAAGCTGCCTCGCGGCACCCGGCCGCTTGTGCTCAGCCCCGGCCGCCCTCGCGGGCGTCCCAGCCTTGGCTCGCGGTTGAGCCTCGCTACCGTCGAATTGAAAAGCGTTGTGCGGGAGTGCGATCTCCTCGCGCGCGAAACCGCCAAGAGTTTCAATTAGTTGCGCCTGAGTCCGCTTCAGGCGCGCCACGCGCCGGGAGACCTCGGCATTCGAGCTTGTGAGCCTCGAAACCTCGGCGGTTTGTCCCTTCTCAAGTTGGCCGTCGAGAAAGGCAAGCAGGAACTCATCGCTGAGCGGCGTCATGCGGCACGCTCTCGCTGCGAGTTGGGATCGGCTTCAACAAGCCCGCGCTGATCGAGCCATTGCGTGAGCGCCGCGTGCCCGCGCGCCAGCAGCTTCATGAGTGCCAGCATGTTGAGCGCGGTGACTTCCGCCGCTTCGTCGTAGGACGCGCCCTCCCCGTATACGAGGTAAAGCACGCCCCTTTGCGCGGGCGCCAGATTAGCGATAAACCGCGCGAAATGCGCGTTGTTGGCGAGAGGCCCCTTGGCGAAGGCGGCAACGAAAAGACGCGCATCGGGCGGGCACTTTTTCTGGATGGCCGGGTCCTCATCCAGTTTCGCCGACCACAGCGCATACATGCGGCGGAATCCGGCGGTAAGCCGGCTCGCATCCTCGTCCTGCCACTCGTTGCGAATGTGCATGGATTTGACCGTTCCGCGCAGCAGCCCGCGCGCCAGCTCCTCATTCGCGGTCAGCACAAGCGCGAATTTGTAGAGACGCGGCATTGCCTTGTGAATAGCGTCGCGTTGCTGGCTGAAAACCTGACCATAACTTGCCATAATACCCGGTCTCCCCTTACAACATTGAATTGCGCCCACAGCAGCAAACATTGGCACGGAAAGGTTGACGCGACGTAAAATAGCAACAGCGCATTGCAGAAGAATGCCGGCCCCTGCAAGTTATACCAGGTTCGCTCCGTTGTTTCGCGAACCGCTGGCGTCATCCCGGAAAAACCCGTAGCGTTTTCCAGATTGGCGGCCTGCGCAGCGAACGGCGGGATTCGGTATTATGCATCGAAGATTAGCGTTTCATCCTTTGAAGGCAGCATGAACAATAAAAGCTCCGCGCAAGACCGGTCAGCCTCGCAGCTGCGGGAGGATCTTGCGAGCTTGATCGAGCAAGCCATAAAGACGCCTGCCGCGATTGCCAGCCCCGCCCGCGACGCTCCGCATGAGCCTCATGCCGCGCCGGCTGCTCCGGCCGCCCCCGCGGCACCGGCCGGGCTTGCGGAAGCGTTGCCAAACCGCCTGATCGCGGAACTCAGCGCGGCACAAGAGCAGATGCGCGCAGAGCCGCCGCTGAGGCTGGAGGCCGCCACCGCCGTGCCCGCACCTTCGGCCGATACCCCTGTCCCCGCTCCCGCCGCCGCGCCTGCGCCTACCGCCGCTGCCCCCGCTCCCGCTCCTGCCACCGCCGCGCTTGCTCCTGCCGCCGCTGCGCCTGCCCCGGCCGCCGCGGCGCCTGCCGTTGCCGCACCCGCCCCGGCCAGCCTCCCTGACGCTTCCGGGGATGCGGACAAGCCAACCGCCGCAACCGTTGTCCCCGCGCCAGGCGCCGCCGGCATGCTTCGCGATTGGCGGTGCCGCTACCAGGCCCTCCTCAGCTTGGTCCACCGGCGCATCTTCGACCGCCGGATCGAGCGGCTGCTTTTCTTCAAGACGCCAGCCCCGGGTTCCCCGCTCGAAACGCACGCGGACGGGCAGAAGAGGTTCCGTTACCAGGGACCCATTCCCGAAATCGTCCTTGGCTGGGCGCTCTCGGCGCTGCCCGCCGATTTGAAGCGTTACGCTTTCGTGGATTTCGAAGCAGGCAACGGCCGCACGCTATTGCTCGCGGCCCGCAAGAATTTCGAGCACGCCATAGGCTACACGCACGACAGCGAGAGCAGCGCGATGCTGGAAATGAACCTCGCGCAATATTCCCGCTCCTATATGAGCTGCCGGGACGTGCGTGCCCTGCGCGAGGACCGCGACGGCGTTCCAATTCCCATGCAGCCCGCGGTTCTGTTTTTCCCGCATAGCCTGGGCCCTGCCAATCTCGGCAACGTGCTCACCCATCTGGCGGCATCCCTCAGGCTCAATCCGCGCACTGTTTATCTGATTTTCGAGAATGCCGGCCCTGAACGCGAGCTTGAGCAGATCCGGCTTTTCCGCAAAGTTCCCTTGCCCATCCTGAACCGGATCAAGGCAACCCTGCTTTCTCCCGCGAACATCGCGGTTTACAAATCCCTGAACTGCCGCACGGCGGGCTAGTACAGCGGCAGCGGGAATAGAACATGGACGAAGCCAAGAACGAGATCGTTACCGCCATCGAAGGCCGCGCCGCGCTGGTGCGGCTGAACAGGCCCAAGGCCCTCAACGCGGTCACATTGGAGATGATCCACGCGCTCGAAGCGTTGTACCACGCTTGCGCGAAGAACCCGCACATCTATGGGGTGGTGATGGAGGCGGAGGGCAAGGCTTTCAGCGCCGGCGGCGATATCCGCACCATCCGGGAACTGATCCAAAGCGACCTTGCGCAGGCAGACCGCTATTACGCCGAGGAATACCAGCACAACTGGTCGCTGCAGTGTTTCCGGAAGCCCCACGTCGCGCTGATGAATGGCGTCACAATGGGCGGCGGCGTGGGCATCAGCATTTTCGGCACGCATCGCGTTGCCGGCGAGGCCATGGCGTTCGCCATGCCCGAGACGGGCATCGGCTTCTTTCCCGATATCGGCGGCAGCTGGTTCCTGCCGCGAATGCCGGGCATGCTGGGCCTGTATCTCGGGCTGACGGGGCACATTTGCCGGCGCGCCGATGCCTATTATGCCGGCGCGGTGACGCATTGCATTCCGGCCGCCCAGTTCGAAACCGTGAAAGCGGCGATGATCGGGGGAGAGCCCATCGATGCCGTCCTCGATGGCCTGCACGGGCATCCAGGCGAAAGCCATCTCGAACAGCATCGCGAGCCGATCGACAGGATCTTCTCCGCGCCTTCGCTGGAGGAGATTTTGAGGCGGCTCGAAAATGAGCAGGGAGCCTGGCACGAGTGGGCGCGGCAAACGCTCGCCGCGCTCGCGAAAAAGTCGCCGCTCTCATTGAAAGTCGCGTTCGAGCAGTTGCGGCGCGGCAAGAGCTACAAGACGCTCAAGGAGGCGCTGATCGTCGAATACCGGCTGGCGACACGGCTGATCCGTCTGCCGGACTTCCCCGAAGGCATCCGCGCCGTCATCGTCGACAAGGACCAGTCGCCGAAATGGCAGCCAGCGTCCTTAAGCGAGGTGAGCGATGCCTACGTGCAATCGCTGTTCGAGGCGCTCAGCCAAGGCGATCTCACGCTCGCCGATTACTGGATGCCGCCACTCCACGGCTAGTGCGGTCCTCCTTAACCCAGCTTCGCCGTAGGAACATTTTTCTCAAGACGGGACTTCAATTCTCTCAACGGAATGGAGAGTTGAATGTTAGGCCGAAACGCATACGCAGCCGATCCCGGGCCAGAAAATGCGGCCCTGAAATCCGCGAGCCCCGACGAGTTCCGGCCGCCGGCGACCGACCACGGGCTGGTGCCTCCTTTCTGGAATTCCTTCTCTCTGGCGCATCGGCGCGTGCAGGAAGGCGGCTGGACGCGCCAGGTTAACGTGGAGACATTCCCAACCTCGGCCGGGATTGCTGGCGTGAATATGCAGCTTACGGCCGGCGGTGTCCGGGAGCTGCACTGGCATGCGGCGGACGAATGGGCGCTGATGCTGGATGGAAACTGCCGGCTGACCGCCATCGATTTGAACGGATCGGCTTACGTTCAGGACGTGGCGGCAGGAGACCTCTGGTATTTTCCCGCCGGGATTCCGCATTCGCTCCAGGGGCTTGGGCCGGACGGATGCGAGTTCATGCTGGTTTTCGACGACGGCGCGTTCTCCGAGGAGAACACGACGCTCGTCTCCGATTGGCTGATCCATACGCCGCCGGAAGTGCTGGCCAAGAACTGGAGCGTGCCCGAGGCGGCCCTTGAGCCGCTGAAGAGCATCCCGGCGGAAGGGCGCTACATTTTTCAAGCGCCCGTTCCGGGGCCGCTCGAACAGGACCGGAAGGCTGCGGCCGGCGTGGGGCGCATCTCCGATAGCGTTTTCGAATTCCGCATGATGCGGATGACGCCCCAGAAGCAGATACGCATGGGCGAGGTCCGCGTCGTGGATTCGCGCAACTTTCCCGCTTCGGCCAACATTGCCATGGCGCACGTCACCTTACGTCCGGGCGGTCTGCGCGAACTGCATTGGCACCCCAATGCGGATGAATGGCAATATTATATCGCGGGCAAGGGCCGGATGACGCTGTTCTACAACAAAGCGCAGGCCAACACGGCGGACTTTGCCGCTGGAGACGTAGGCTATGTGCCCAAGACGCTAGGCCATTATATCGAGAACACCGGCGATACGGACCTCGTGTTCATCGAGATGTTCAAGGCCCCGTGTTACCAGGACATATCGCTCAACGATTGGCTGACCCACATTCCGCCGGAACTCGTCATGCAGCATCTTGGCATTCCCGCTGAAACGCTGGCCGCGATCCCGAAGGGCAATTTCACTTTATTGCCAGCGTAGCGGCTCGTCCGGCGTTCCCGCTACAGGCTTCGGACTTTAGCCCGCTCTCTCGCTCTATAGACTAGCGTTGCTTCACGGCTGAATGAAAAGCGGGAGCGGTAGCTCGCAGGTGGGCATTCTATCTCCCCCAACTTTATTAGCTCGCGGCCCGTAAGGGTGTGCTCTGAGTCGAAGGCAGTCGTATCGAGCATGTGCCGTCTCAAAAGTTCACCGCGGATCCGGGGCGGATATAAATCGATCAATACGGCATTACCAATTGGCGAGACAACAGAACCTTTGGTCGCGGAATGAAACCATAGGATCGAGTTGGGCTTAACGCACCTGTGCTTCGCAGCCAACTTAATCGTGCAGGCGGACAAGCAAGTGCCTTCGATTACGACCAAAGCCCCAGATTTATTAGCTGCGGCTATCGCGATAATATAGCTCGCTACGTCTCCGCCCTCATCCACTGGCCAAGGCCCAAAAAATCTTGCCCATGCGGTCACTTCGTTATGCGATGACGCTCGCGAGGGCGCCGTAAGCGTAAGAAAGGACAGCAAAATCAGGGAACACTTAACTAGGTGTGGCAATTTCGTTCCGGACATGACGCTCCTGCGCAACCGATTAGACCGCCTAGCGCCTCTTCGAAGTCCACTTGTCACATGGCACGAAAAACAAGTTCACGGACTTACGGGCAGAGTTCTAGGTTTACTCTTGCTTAGTTCGTAGATGACAATGGCTCCGCCTACGGCTATACCCAGCACAATCCCTATAGCAATAATCTCTGCTTGAGCCTCGGCGCCAGTCACAAATTCAAGACAAGTATTTTCTGACAGGATGGCAACCGTGCTGGGCGGGACTTGATGATTGCCATGGCATTTGCCCGGCGTGAAAGATACCACCGCAGTTGCCTCCGGGCCTGTGATGACATGATCTCCGTAAGCAAGGGAAGTTCCGGGAGTAGCAGGTAAAATACCTTTTTGATTCTTGACCGCGACCTGCTTCGAGGCGTCCTGAAGGACGGCAACGGGTTCGGCCAGGGCCTGCTGAGCAGGTGCAGTGATGAGTGCCGCAGACAAGATGACGATAAAGACCTTTTTCATGATTATCCCGATCCACGTAATACGGAGGGCCTCGTGAGGGCTACTCACTATCAGCAGTTGTGCAGGTTATGCCGGCGGATCCCGTTTCGTCCACCAATCAACTAGATGGAAAGGTGGTGTGGCCGGTAGCCGGTTTCGCCGAACCGTGGCAGGGCTGGCTCCAGCAAGTAAGCGGCGTTACTGAAGCACCTGGAATGCAGCTGTTGGCCCAACCGCGACCTAACACACCGGGACCAAGCGTTAGATCTTCACTACTGGCGCCCGCTAGAAGAACGGCTCCACATTACAGGTTCGCGGCGCCCGAAAAGAAGAACCGCCCCAAGCCGATGGTGAAGACCAAATCGCCGTAAAGCGCGTGCTCAAGCGCAACCGCAAGAAACGAGCGCGTCCGCATGTAGCGGTACGCGAAAATGAGCCCGCCGGCGAAACTGAAGGTCACGGCCTCCCAATGGAAGTGAGCGCCGCCGGACGCGAACAATATGGCGTGCATGCCTGCGAAAAGCGCGGCGTTGACGGCGATGGCGAGCCAGCCGGCTTTCATGGCAGGCGCATAGCGATGGAAGAAAAGCACGCGGTAGACCAGTTCTTGCGTTGTGACCGAGATGAGCGGGTAGAAGGTCATGATAAGCAGCCAAAACCGCGTGTTGGATCGGGGAAAGGCCAGAAAAGACTGAGGGTAGCGGTCATAGGTAAATAGCGCGAGCGCGCCGCCGCAGAGGGCGAACAAGGCCAGGATGGAAACGATATCGCGCCACGAAGGCAGCCTCACAAGGTCCGCGCGCCAGGTTCGATCGGCTTGCCTGAGGAGAACCGCGATGAAGCCCGCGAAGACGATGGGCAGTATCGCCGGAAGCGGGACATGCCACCGGTAGACAAGCCAGGAAAGAAACGCGGGCCCCGCCACGAAGAGCAAGAGCATCTCGCCAACGATCCATTCCTTCCGCGCTGTTACCTGCACTAGGCTTCCTCCCTCGCAAAACGCTTTCGCCGCACCGGCGCCTTTATCGGCCGATAGTGCGATCCAGATACTACCGCGCGAACCGATGTGCGCACCCGATACGCTCAATTTTATGATGCCGAATCAAAAGGTCTTGCATGGCAAGAATGTAGCCGCATACCTTGGCATGACCAGCGTATGCAAGGAACAGGGAGGTTTCGATGCGGTTCTCCGCTTTCCTGGCGGCGGTCACAGCAACATTGTTTCTTGGCGCAACTCACGTCTGGGCGCTGGACCTGCAGGATCTCTACGGTGTCTGGCGGTATCCGGAAAATGGCTCGCTCATCCAGATTTACGCCTGCGGCAAAGCCACCTGCGCCAAAGTCGTACGTGTAACCGACCCAAGCCGCAAGGACATCTACAATCCCGATCCAGCGTTACGCAATCGGCCCATCGTGGGCATAGTCATGTGGCAGCACGGCAAGGAAACCGGCCCTCTGCAGTGGAGCGGCTCTCTGTACAATACACTCGACGGCCGCACTTACTACGGCACGCTGCGCCTGACCGGCAAGACGGCGCTGACGCTGTCGGGCTGCTACCTTCACGTTATGCTTTGCGAACACCGTACATGGACGAAGCTGAAGCCGGAGGCGGCAAAGGCCGTTTTATCCACCCTGGCGGCCAAGCATGCCAAGAAACCGCCAGCCAAGGATAAAAACAAGGCAAAGAAGCCTAAGGAGCCAGTGCGGCAAGGGGATGCGCATAAGCCATCTCTTCTGAACTGGAGATTGGCGAAATTCTGACTTGGCGATGAAATCTGCGCCGCAGCGTCGTCCCCGCGCAGGCGGGGACCCGTAATAGGGGCAAAACGCCGGGCAAGTCACTGAGGCGCGACTCACAAGGGACTCAATTTCTGACTCCCCTTGGGCATGGCCGAATCACCAAAGGACATTTCCGGGGCTGGCCTCGAAGAGCTGAAGGCGTTGCTGCTGCAGGCTCTGGAGGAGAACGCCCGGCTGAAGGCAGAGAACGTGAAGCTTCGCGAGGAGATCGCGCGGCTCAAGGGCTTGAAGGGGCGGCCGAAGCTCAAGCCCAGCGGCATGGAGAAGGCGGCGGAGGCTTCCGCTGCCAAAGGCAGCCGCCGGAAGGGCCGGCGCGGCGCCAAGCGGACGAAGCTCAGCATAAACGAAACACGGATTGGCAAGCCAGACAACCTGCCGGCAGGCGCCCGCTTCAAGGGCTATGAAGACTTCATCGTTCAGGACATTGTCATCAAGCCATGGACGATCCGTTACCGGCGCGAGCGCTGGCTGCTGCCCTCGGGCGAGACGGTAGTGGCCGCGCTGCCGGCCGGTACGGCCAGCCATTTCGGCCCGGAACTCAAGCGCTTCATCTTGAGCCAATACCACCAGGGGCAAGTGACCATCCCGCGCCTGCTTACCCTGCTGCAAGACTTGGGCATCGATATCTCCAAGCGGCAAATCGTGCGGCTGCTCAGCCGCAAGCAGGACGCCTTCCTCGCCGAAGCCAGGGAGGTGCTGCGTGCGGGGCTTGGCTCGGCGCGCTGGATTACGGTCGACGATACGGGTGCCCGGCATAAGGCCAAGAACGGCTTTTGCACCCATATCGGCAACGATCGCTTCGCCTTTTTCGCGACCACATACTCGAAGAGCCGCCTCAACTTCCTGGAACTGCTGCGGGCCGGGCAGGACGATTACGTCATCAATGCCGCAGCCCTCGATTACATGCGCGATCATAAGCTGCCGCAGGCAACCATCGCCCTCTTGGCGGGCGCAGACCAGCGCTTTACCGGCCGCGACGCCTTCATGGAGCATCTTCAAAAGCTCGGCCTCACCGATCTTAAGGTCCGTCCCGATCCGGTCCAGATCGCAACCGAAGGCGCTTTATGGGGCTCGATTGCGGAACAAGGACTCCTGGACGGCACGGTGATCGTCTCCGATGGCGCCGGACAGTTCAAGATTGCGGAGCACGCGCTCTGCTGGGTTCATGCAGAACGCCTCATCCACAAGCTCGACACGTTCTGCGAGGCGCACGTCCAGGCCAAGGAGCGCATCCGTGCCCGCATCTGGCGGCTCTACAAGGATCTCAAAGCTTACCGCCAGGCGCCAGCCCGGCGCCGGGCGAGGAAGCTGAGCCGCCGCTTCGATAGCATCTTTTCCACGGAGACGGGCTTTGCCACACTCGACAGGCTGCTGGCGCGGCTGCATGCCCAGAAAGAAGACCTGCTGGCGGTGCTGAAACGGCCGGAGATCCCGTTGCACACCAACGGCTCGGAAAACGATATCCGCTGCCAAGTGACGAGGCGCAAAACCTCCGCCGGCACCCGCACCGATCTGGGCCGCGATAGCCGCGACGCGTTCCTGGGCCTCATGAAAACCTGCGCCAAGCAGGCGATCAGCTTCTGGGACTATCTCGGCGACCGCCTCGGCGTGCCGGACGCACCGGCCGTGCAAAGCTTGGCCGAACTCATCCGCGCGCCCGCTTCAGCGTGATTGCCCGCCCTTTTGCCCCTATTACGGGGACCCACGCTAAGGTATTGTTCCAGCTTGATAAATGGATTCCCGCCTTCGAGCGTGTGAAAAAATTCGTTTTTTGCCTCCCCGGCGCGTTATTGAGGCACGCCAAGCCGTGCCGGGGCAGGATTTGCGAGGGGGGCCGTCCCGGGTCATGCTGCCGCCGCCATTCCATTGAGTGTAACGGCATCCAGCCTGATGGCGGTCATGAGGTTATGTGTGAGCGCATGCCAAAGCGCGATGGCCTTGGCTTTGACGAGGCCCCGGACGGGAAGATAATCCAAACCGCGATCCTTGGTTTGGGCGTTGACGAGTTCGATGCGCTTGCGTTTTTTCATCTTTTCCGCGGCTTCCGGGGTTTCCATTCTCTGCCGCCAGTCCTTGACGGCGGCCGGCTCCTTGGCGAGCTTGGCCTTTCGCCGGGCCTGGTTTTCCGGTTTGGTGCCTTCCTTCACGGGCTGCGGCGGCGCATAAACGTCGATGGGATTTTCTTCCCTGCCGCCAAGCGCTTCAATATCCTCTGCCGTGGCATAGTTCGTATCGGCGAGTAGGCGGCTTGGCGATTGGCCCAGGCGGGCCTCGACGGCTTCGGCCATGGGGCGGGCGAAGCCTGCATCGTTCCGGCGGTCCGTTATATCGATCCCAACGATAAAACCATGGTCTGAGGTGACGGCAAGCTGCGCATTATATCCGGCCCGCACCGCGCCATCCGCAAAGCGCATGCGGCGTGCCTCGGGATCGGTGGTGGATGCCGCAGGCTCCTTCTTTTTGCTTTCGTCCTTGGGGTGCGTCTTCTTGCGCGCCTCCCTTTCGGCTTCGAGCTTTTTAAGAGCCTCGCGCGCAGCTTCTATCTTTTCGAGGCGCTCGCGCGCCGCGCGCTCTTGCGCGGCCTGGCTGCGACGGCTGGAGGCCGCGGGATCGGCCTCAACCTCGGCCTTTAGGCTCTCCACCCGCGCCTTGGCGGCCTTCTCCACCTCTTCGAGCCGCTCAGCCCGCAAATAGGATTTGCGGCTGGCCGGAGCCCTGATCTTCGTGCCGTCAACAATGATCTCTTCCAGCTTGAGCACACCTGCCGCCAGCAGCGCCGTCAGGCTGTCCGTCAGAAGCTTATCGAGGAAGGCGGCCTGCCCAACACGGAAGTCTGCCAGAGTGTGGTAGTTGAGCGGAACCCCGCCTGCGAGCCAGCGATAAGCGAGGTCGCGGCTGCAAAGCCGGTCAAGCTCGCGCGCCGAACCGATGCCTTTGGCTGTCGCATAAAGCCAAAGCGCCAGCAAAACGCGCGGATCGATGGCCGGGCGCCCTGCCTCGCCCTCCACGGACTTGATCGCCGCATAAAGAGCCGAAAGGTCGAGAGTTCCCGTGAAGGCCCAGATTACGCGCGCCAGATGATCCGCGGACAGCCAGGCGTCCAAGTCAACCAGGTCCCAGCCCAATTGCGAGCGGTCCGCTTCGATAATCCGCGCCGTGCCCGTACCCTTCGTCATCGCCTGCCCTCGCCGCCGATTCGTCTCCGCTTGAGTGAATCACAGCCCGGCCGCCGGCGCAGGGATTTTTTCACACGCTCCTTCGCGGGAATGAGTGCGTCCGCGAGGACGCTTTGTCAGCGGGGTGTAAGTCCCCGCCGCAGGCGGTCACAGCCTGCGAAGTTGAAAGTAACTGCGTCGCAGCGATGCGGGGTGGAGAGCAACTGGAAGCGAAAGGGCAGCCTGTAGCAAAACGAACCCGATTCGGCGGCACTGCGTGGCGAGCCTGCTCGTTCAAGGCGAAGCCCGGAACAAGCCGGACACGCTGAGGTGACTGACAAAGCGATGTCCGGGCGTAGGACGTGGTTGGGGATGGGATGTCCTGAAGGCAAGGCGGAGTAAGCGGAGAGACCTGTTTCGTCTGTGCGAGCGGGACAGGAGTCAGAGCCTTCATAGTACCGCCGCGGTGCAAGCCGTGAGAGGGCCGGGTAGCAAAACCGTCCTGAGGAAAGGGAGGCAGGAAGGTGGATGCGCGATGAACAGAGACAGGCAAGGAACAGTGCCGGAAGTGCCGGAGACGGCTAAACAAGGCGCAGAACCCCAGGGGCATAACGTGCCGGATTTGAGCTGGGTGGAAGCCAGTGTTTGGACGGAGCGTATGGTATCGGCGCTCGTAACAGGCGTCAAAGGAGGGGTTTGGTATAGTTTGATAGATAGTGCGCTCAAGTAGCGCGTCGTGCGGTAGCGCGCCGCTAAGAAGGTGTATGCCCCCAAGACCCTTAAGGCGGCCTGGAAGAAAGTAAAGGCCAATTGCGGGGCGGCGGGCGTGGATGGACAGAGCATCGAGCGGTTCGACGCACGCTCCGGGGACTATCTGGCCGAGCTTTCGGAAAGCCTCAAGGCAGGACAATACCGGCCCCTGGCGATCCGGCGGGTGGAAATCCCCAAAGGCGACGGTTCGATGAGGCCGCTGGGCATCCCAGCGGTCAAGGACCGGATCGTGCAGATGGCGGTCAAACTCGTCATCGAGCCGGTGTTCGAGGTTATGTTCCATCCGTCGAGCTATGGTTTCAGGCCGGGGCGGTTCTGCAAGGATGCCCTGCGCGAGGTGGCCGCTTTGATCGAGGAAGGTCATCGCTATGCGGTGGACGCCGATCTGAAGGGCTATTTCGACAGCATCCCGCATGAGCGGCTGATGGAGAGGGTTAGGGTGCCGCGCGACAATCAACATGAGAACGCAGCGTCAATCAGGATGAGAATGCCGCTGGTGGTGTGACGCAGGGAGGGCGTAGCCCGACCGGAGGCACATCCCCAGCGGCGCCTTTTTTCGAACCCGTCTGGCGGTCGAGCAGGACGGCGTCAAGCTGCTGATTCGTCTCAATCTCCGAGGGATCAGCGCTTGCCCGGCCTCCACATCACCGACCACCAGATGAGGCTGTATATGAGTTATCGACAAAGCCACGGCGCAGGCATTGCTGCCGCCAAAGCCGGTTTCAGCACAGCGAGCGGCTACCGGATCGAGAACGATCCGCGCTTGCCATCCCAGAAGAAGATACCGCGCGGGCGCCGCCGGCCCGATCCGCTCGCGGAGATTTGGGACGGCGAGGTCCTGCCGATCTTGAAAGCAACGCCGGGCATCCGGGCGATTGCGGTATTCGACGAGATCCGGCGGCGCCATCCGGGCTTGAATCCCAATGTCCGGCGCACGCTGGAACGGCGCATGCGAACTTGGCGCGCCGTCGCTGGGCCAGAGCAGGATATTATCTTCCGCCAGGAGCACGAACCCGGCCGTCTCGGTCTATCCGACTTCACGGACACCAGAGAACTTGGCATCACGATCTCTGGTATCCTACTCGATCATCGGCTCTATCACTTCCGCCTGGCGTTTTCGGGCTTCGAGCATGCCCACGTGGTTCTTGGCGGCGAGAGCTTCGTGGCGCTGGCCGAGGGCTTGCAAAACGCGCTTTGGGCGCTGGGCGGAGTGCCGCTGCAGCATCGCAGCGACAGCCTATCGGCGGCGTACCGTAATTTGGACAAGGCAGCCCAGGAGGACCTGACCAAGCGCTACGAGGACCTCATGCGGCATTACGGGATAACGCCAACGCGCAACAATCCCGGCGTGGCGCATGAGAACGGCTCCATCGAGAGCCCCCATGGTCATTTGAAGAGGGCGCTGGAGGACGCGTTGCTGCTGCGCGGTTCGCCTGACTTCGACGATCTCGATGCCTATCGCCGTTTCATCGATGAGATCGTTGGGCGGCGCAACGCCCATAACCGCAAGCGGATCGAAGTGGAGCGGCCGGGTCTCGCACCGCTGCCGAAGCGGCGCACCGCCGATTACGAGGAGAAGATCGTCACGGTCACGTCGAGCGGCGGCTTCATTCTGCGCCGGGTCTTCTACACCGCGCCGTCGCGGCTGATCGGTCATCGCCTGCGCGTGCGGGTCTATGACGACCGGCTCGAGTGCTTTCTCGGCTCAACGCCGATGATGACGCTCAGACGCGGGCGGCCGGTCTCCGGCAACAAAGGCGGTCACGTCGTCGATTACCGCCACGTGATCCATGCGCTGCGGAAAAAGCCGATGGCGCTCAACAACCTCGTCTACCGGGACCAGCTGTTCCCGCGCGACGCGTATCGAAAAGCCTTCGAGGCATTGCGCGCCAGCGACGGCGAGAAGCGCGCGTGTAAGGTGACGGTCGAACTGCTTGCGCTGGCGCACGATCGCGGCTGCGAGGCGGAACTGGCGCAGGTCATCGAGGCCGCGCTTCATTCCGGCCAAGCGCTGGACCTCGCGATATTGCGTGAACGCTTCGGTCCATCCCCGGCATCGGCGCCGGCGGTCACGGTGACCCTCGCGCCGCTCCACGCTTACGACGAACTTGCTCCGGTTCGCGCCGCCGGGCCAGCCTTCAGCCTGGAGGCAGCGGCATGACAACCTCAAACACGATAGATGCCGCCCGGCTCGAACTGCTGCTGACCGAGCTGCGCCTGCCGGGCATCAAGCTTATGTGGGCCAAGCTCGCCGCCCAATCCGACAAGGAGGGCTGGCCGGCTGCGCGCTTCCTTGCCGCACTCGCCGAGCATGAACTCGCGGATCGCGGCCGCCGGCGCATTGAACGCCACATGGCCGAGGCACGGCTGCCCGCGGGAAAAACCCTTGCGGCGTTCGACTTCGAATCCGTGCCGATGGTCTCAAAGGCTCAGGTGACGGCGCTCGCGTCGGGGGACGCCTGGCTCGGCAAGGGCGCCAACATCCTGTTGTTCGGACCGCCCGGCGTAGGCAAAAGCCATCTCTCGGCGGCGCTCGGTCTTGCTCTCGTCGAAAATGGCTGGCGGGTGCTGTTCGCCCGCACCACCGATCTTGTCCAACGGCTTCAGGTCGCGCGGCGCGAACTGGCGCTGGAAAGCGCCATCGCCAAACTCGACCGCTACGATCTGCTTATCCTCGACGACATCGCCTACGTCACCAAGGATCAGGCCGAGACAAGCGTGCTGTTCGAGCTGATCGCCGCGCGATATGAGCGGCGATCCATGCTGATAACGGCCAACCAGCCGTTCGGCGAGTGGGGCAAAATCTTCCCCGATCAGGCCATGACGCTCGCCGCCATCGACCGGCTCGTGCATCACGCCACGATCCTGGAAATGAATGTCGAAAGCTACCGGCGCCGCGAAGCCCTCGAGCGAAAGCGTGGACGCGGACGGCCAGCCGCCCACGCGACAATCAAGAAAACCGAAACAGATGATGGCTGATTGACGCTCCCCGTCAATCAAAGCGCTTGCCAAGATCGCGCCCAGCGACAATCATCATGCCGCTCGGCTGCCTCGTCTCATCCTGATTGACGCGCCGTTCTCACCCAGATTGTCGCGCTATAGTTAGGGCGCGTATCGGCGATGGCCGGGTGCTCGATCTTATCGAAGGCTGGCTCAAGCAGGACATCATGGACGGGTTGGAGCAATGGACGCCAACAGAGGGTACACCGCAGGGCGGTGTCATCAGCCCGCTGCTGGCGAACGTCTACCTGCACCCGCTCGATGAGTTCATGGCCAGCCATGGCTACAAGATGGTGCGTTACGCGGATGACTTCGTAGTCCTCTGCCAAAGCCGGGAAGAAGCCGAAGCTGCCCTTGCGCTCATTCGCGTCTGGGTGGCGGAGAACGGCCTCAGCCTTCATCCGGACAAGACCCATATCGGGAACTGCTGGAAAAAGGGCGAGGGCTTCAGCTTCCTTGGCTACAGTTTCGAGGGCAAACGGCGGCACGTTCGCAAGAAGAGCCTGGACCGGCTTAAGGATAAGATCAGGGCCAAGACCAAGCGAACCCGGGGCGAAAGCCTCGAACAAGTCATCGCCAGTCTGAACCCGGTTCTGCGCGGCTGGTTCAACTACTTCAAGCACGCCCATTACCATGTCTTCAAACGGCTGGATGGATTGGTCCGGAGACGGTTGCGTGCCTTCCTGCGCAAGCAGGAAAAGCGTCCCGGCTTCGGCCGCTGTCTGGCCGATCAGATGCGTTGGACCAACGCCTTCTTCGCGGAAGCGGGGCTGTTCGCACTTCACACAGCCTGGCAGGAAGCGAGATGCCCCCGATGAGGAAACTGCCAACTGGAGAGCCGTGTGCGGGAAAACCGCACGCACGGTTCGGAGGGAGGGGCGGCGAAACCGTCCCTACCCCTATCGCTGCGGCCTGGATTTCAACCGGTTCGCCGATTTTTTCACACGCTCCTTCTCGGGAAATAATCGCCGGGCGGAGTTCAGGTGGCACCTTTCCACACAAAAATACTCTGGGTTGCATTGTCCAGGACGCCTGCAACCAAGAATCAAAATAGCCTGCACGCACATGATGGATAGATGGCCAGTATTCGGTCACTCCGTCTCCACCGCCGTGGACATCGCGTCATTTGAGCAATTTAGGAGAATACACTATGCGGAACATGGTCCTCGCTGCGGCGGTCGCAGCGGTATTTGGTGTGGGCAGTGCTTCGGCGGCCGATCTAAGCGGCGGCGTGAAGGATACGATGTTCTCCGAACCGGCCGTGGTCTGGTCCGGTGGGTACGTCGGTATTTCCGGCGGTGGCGGCATCATGATGACAAATTCCGGTGAATCTAGCGCAAATATTTGCTACAACTTCGCAGCCTGCGGCGATTTTCAAGGAACCGGCGGTATTGTTGGCGGGACCTTGGGCTACAACTGGCAGATCCGCAACCTGGTGCTTAGCTTGGAAGGCGATATTAGTTGGGCTAACCTAGACGCAAGAAGGAATATTTCTGCGAACGGCAGCGGCTACGATTGGTATATGGGTTCGAATATCGACGGAATTGCTACCCTGCGGCTGCGCACTGGCTATGCCGTTGGCGCCAACCTGCTCTATATTACGGGGGGCGGTGCTTTCGTGGATACAAAACATGAGGCAATCGCCAACGCCTCTGCCTGCAACACAAACGATAGTTCTTGCAGCGACGGCTGGCGCACTGGCTTCACCGTGGGCGCCGGTTACGAAGCGATGATTACCAGCAACCTCAGCCTGAAGGGCGAATATCTGTACATCGGCACCCCGACCGATACGCTGGTGAATAGCAGAAATCACCAGGACACTTATTTGTTCAGCGACAATGCACAAATCGCCCGCATCGGGCTGAACTATAGGTTCGGCGTCAGCAGCGGCTATCAGCCCTTGAAATAGGCTTCAGTACGCATTCGAGCTGTGGAACGGCACGAGCGTGGTCCGGGCAAGGATTTGAATATCCAGCCAAAGCGACCAGTTCTTGATGTAATGCAGGTCTAGCTCAACGCGCTGGCGCATATCTTCGGGGGTCTTCGTTTCGCCGCGGCACCCGTTGACTTGCGCCCAGCCGGTTATGCCCGGCTTAACCTTGTGGCGGTTGGCGTATCTGGCCAAAACGCGGGAGTACGATTCGTTGTGCGCTACAGCGTGGGGGCGCGGCCCGACGAGCGAGAGTTCGCCCCGCAGCACATTGAACAGCTGCGGCAGCTCGTCGAGGCTCGTCCGGCGCAGGAAGCGGCCCACGCGCGTCACGCGATTGTCGCCCCGCACGGCTTGCGTCACAACCGCGCCGTCCTCCGCGACGGTCATGGTCCTGAATTTCGCAACCCTGATAATGCGTTGATTGTAGCCATGGCGCCTTTGCACGAAGAACACCGGCCCGCGGCTGTCCAATTTGACGGCGGCGGCAATTGCAAGCATCAACGGCGAGAAGACAACCAGCGCAACCACGGCCAGCACGTAATCCATCGCTGCCTTGAAGAGTATGCCCCGCGCGTCCAGCGGCGGACGCTGCAGGTCGAGCAGAACCAGGCCGCCCGCTCCGCTCGTCCCGGAAATCTCCGAGGGAAGCGTCATCGCATCCGGGCAAAACTGAACGTCGATCGGCAGCACCTCAAGCTCGGCGATCGTTTCGAGGATCTGCTCCTTTGCCGCCGACGGCATCGCCAGAATGATCCGGTCGCAGGCGCCGCTTTGAGCGGCGTTGATGAGGCATTCCATTCCGCCGCCGAGAACGCCGGGCGAACGCTCGGGACCGTCGTCGGTGAAGATGCCGCTCAGGACAAGATTGCTATCCCTGGTGAAAAGCTGGTCTCTCACGCGGGCGGCAAGATCCATGCTCCCGTAAATCGCAACCCGCTGCAGAAGCCGGCTCTCAGCTTTCAGAAGCCGCGCCCACAGAAGAATACCGCACCGCGCGGCCAGCAGAAAGACAACGCTGAAGGAATACCAGAGTGCGAACCAACCCCAGGGGAAGCTGCCAGAAATATTCAGCAGATTGAAGAGGCAAAGGAGCAGCGCGAAGCTGGTGCTGGCCGACAGCAGTATGATGCGCGCCTTTGCTTCTCCCGCAACAATGGACGCGGTTGAATTGAGGTCCGACAGGCCGGCGATCAGGAACATCACAATCGCCGCCAGCGCGCCCGCGCCAAGGTAAAAGGTGCCGGGAGCCGATGAATGAAGGATTACGTCGAAGTAGAAAATCTCAGCGGCCAGCGCGCTAAGTGTGATGCCCGCCGGGAAGACGATCGCCTGGGTTTCCGCGAGCAACTCCGGGCGCACGCCTGGGCGAACCTCTGGATGATCGAAAGTCCCGGCCTTGGGGTGCATTCCCGCTATGGGCCGCTTTGGCAGGGCCAAAAGTTCGGCACCCTTATGCCTGGGCAGGAGACTCGAAACGCTCGTGGCGACGGGACTGGAAATTTTGAAACCCATGACTGACCTCTGCCAAAACCAAGGCAAGAGTACAATACACACGTTTTGCGTGTATTTCATCATTCACCAATGTTTAAGCTTAATATTCCCGCAGCGGAGCCAGCCATTGTTGTTATGGTACGATATACGTATAGATTTTTTGAGTTTTTATCATTTTTTTATGTTTACGCGACAGGCCACGCCATGAGAACAATAAACCGTCTTCCTAAACCTTTGTAGCGTCGCGCCCGGGCGTGTGCCAAAACAGGCCAGCCACCACTATGGGTTGCAGCGAGGTAGCTATGAACGCTTCGAGCGCATTGCCGTTGCCGAATGGTTCAGACGTCTTTTCCGGGGAGCGGAAGCGCGCAATCGTATTTGGTGGCGCCGGCTTTATCGGCTCCCATTTGCTCAAGAGACTTGCCGCCGGCTACCCCGATGCCGAGCTCTATAGCGTGGACACGAGCGTTGAGCCGCGCTTCCGGGTCGAAGGCGTTCACTATGTGGAGCACGATGTCAGCAAGGCGATCCCGCGTCAGCTTTGCGGCACGGGCGATGCGACGATCTTCAACCTGGCCGCGGTTCACACCACCCCGGGGCACGAAGATTGGGAGTATTATCACACCAATATTTTAGGCGCCTGCAATGTGTGCGGCTATGCATCGCAAATTGGGGCGCGGCGCATCGTTTTCACCAGCTCGATTGCTGTTTACGGACCGGACGAGGCTCCCCGGGACGAGGATTCCGAAATCGCGCCTGTTAGCGCTTACGGACGTTCAAAGATGATGGCGGAAGCGATCCACGAACTCTGGCAGGCAGAGCGCGACGGTGAACGCCACCTCACCATAGTCCGGCCCGCGGTCATCTACGGGCCCGGCGAGCGCGGAAACTTCACCCGGCTTGCCAATCTCTTGGCCAAGGGGCGTTTCGTCTATCCCGGCCGGAAGGATACAATCAAATCATGCGGCTACGTTAAGGATCTTGTGTCATCGATGCTTTTCATGGCGGCGAAGACCGATAGCAAGACCGTATATAATTTCTGCTATCCAGAGCGCTATACAAGCGAAGATATTTGCGCGGCGTTCTCCGAGGCCGCGGGTTACGAGCGCCCGCGCATTGTCGCTCCCATCGGGCTTATGCTTCTCGGGGGGCTTGCTTTTGAAGTCCTGTCCAGACTTGGCATAAGAACCAAGATCAACCGTGCGCGCATCAAGAAACTTTACCACTCCACGAACATCGTCCCCAAAAGATTGCAGGATGCCAGCTTCCGTTACGGGTACACCCTTCGGGACTCGCTAACCGACTGGCAAAGCGCCTCGCAGACCCGGAAATTCATCTAGTGGCCTGTATCAACTAAAATGAGTGGTTATGACGCCGGGATTTTTTGACGTAGGGAAGCTGGACGGCGCAGGCTGTACTTGGACGTACAGTCAAGCCGTCCGGCTTTGCTACGGCGAAAAAGACCAAGTCAGAACCGCTCATTTTAGCTGATACAGGCCACTAGGGCCATACCCTGCCCAATAAGTTTGAGGCGATGACACAGCGCAAAGCGATAATTGGCACCATGGCGATGGCGGGAGCGAACGCTTTGCGCGTTGCCCTGCAGTTTCTTGTATTCCCCATTATCGCCAAGCTTCTCGGACCCGAGGCATACGGCACCGTCGCGCTGGCTGCGCCGTTTGTGTTCTTCCTGCTTCTTTTTGGCGATCTCGGCCTGGCGCCGGCGCTCGTCCGTGCGAAGGAAGTGACGCGGGAGTTCGAGTCGACCGTCTTTTGGATCGCCATCGCGGCCGGCGTTACCTTGGCGGCTATTCTCGCCGCCGCTGCCTATCCGATCGGGTACATCGTAGGCCACCCCCAAATCTCCCCGATTCTCTTAGGTTTTTGCCCGCTTTTTCTGCTCTCCACAGCCGCGGTCGTGCCATCCGCGAAGCTGCAGCGGACCGGCCGGTACAAAACTGCCGCGGCCATCGACATAGCGACATCTCTCGCGGGGATGGCGGCCGCGATCTACGGGGCCACCACCGGCTGGGGCGCCTGGAGCCTGGTGGCGCAACAGATCGCCTTCTGGGTATGCCGGCTTGTCCTGATGCTTGCCACCTCGCGTTTCTGGCCGGGTCTGATGTTCCGCTACGCACTCGTGAAGTCCTCGTTTGGCTTCGGCGCGGGTGTCGTCGGGTCGAGCGTCATAGGGTTTTTCAGCGCAAACCTTCACAATGTGCTCATTGGCACATTTCTCGGAACCGTTCCGCTCGGCTTCTATGCCATCGCTTTTCAAATCGTGAACATTCCCACCCTGGTTTTGGGCGCGGTGCACTACTCGCTTTTCCCGGCAATTTCCAATGCTCACAGTAACGGCGAATCTCCGGCAAAGATTTATCTGGGCGCCGCGCAAGCCGTCTTGCTCATCGGAGCCCCAGCCATGGCGGGGCTCGCGCTCACCGCCGACCTGCTCGTCGCCGAACTACTCGGAGACGCATGGGTATCCGTGGGCGGACTTATCCGGTTGCTCGCGCCCTTCGGACTTCTTCAGGCGCTTTCCGTGGTGAATACGTCCCTGCTTCTTGGAATTGGGCAGTCCGGTCTCGAATTCCGGATGGCTTCATTACGGGCCGTTTGCGTCGCGGCTGGGATTTTGATCGGGCTTCGCGGCGGCACCGAAGGTGTGGCTGCCTGGGTTTCGGCCGGGTTCTCGATTGCCACCGTTTTCTATATGCGGGCCGTGCTGCGCGCAGGCCGGATCTCGCTTCACGAGCTATTGCGGATGGCGAGCGCTCCTGTCATCGCGTGTGCGGTACTTGTGTTCGGGGTTATTGCTCTTCGAATGGCCGCTTTGGATCGCATGATGCTGACATCCACTCTGCTTGTGAGTATTATGAGTGGTGTTTTGATTTACATTTCCGTGCTTTTCTTCGGTTTTCGTTCATCGTTAGATGGCGGCCTGTCTATAATGAGGCATCTTACGCAAAGAAGCCGATATAAATCGATGTAATTACCCGTAGCCGCCTAAGCGTATCCTTGACAAGACGGCTGCGGCATAGTTGACGCTAGACAGTATTTCGCGGATAGCTTTTCATCAGGTGACGGCATAATGGATACCTCGAAGAATGAGCAAAAATACTTTGTACTTTGTTCATGACCTTGACGATCCCGCGGTGGCACGCCGCGTCAGGATGTTATTAGCCGGGGGTTCCGAAGTAGAATTGACCGGATTTCACCGTGGCCGCCACCCTGTTTCTAGCGTAAGCGGCATCCCGGCAACCGGCCTTGGCAGAACCGAGCCCGCCAAGCTCCTATCGCGAGCGCTATCGGTCGCCAAAACAGCGTTCAGGCTCAAGGCGGTCGCCGGCGCCGTGCAGCGCGCAAACGTCATTATCGCGCGTAATCTTGAAATGCTGACGCTCGCGGTGTGCGCGAGAAACCGCTACGCGCCGGCAGTCCCCATTGTGTACGAATGCCTGGACATCCACCGGCTCTTGCTATCGCCGGCCCCGGCCGGGCGCGCCTTACGCTTTATCGAGGACCGGCTATGGCAGCAGACCGACCTTCTGCTCACAAGCTCGCAGGCGTTTATTCGCAACTACTTTGACCGGCGCGGATTCCCAGGCGCCCGGCGGCTCATCGAGAATAAGGTGCTGAGCCTCGACGGGGAAACCGCGTTTCAGATGCCGAAGCGGCCCGCTGCATCCCTCCCTTGGCGCATTGGCTGGTTTGGCGCGCTGCGCTGCCGGAAAAGCTTTGAGATCCTTTCTCAGCTGACGCGCGAGCTGCCCGGCACCGTGGAGGCCGTCTTACGCGGGCGGCCGGCGCCATCGATTTTTCCGGATTTGGAGGCGGAGGCAGCACGCACGCCCGGCATAACCTTCGGTGGAGCTTACCGGAACCCGGAAGATTTGAGCGTAATTTATGGTGACGTTCACTTCGCCTGGGCTGCCGATTACTACGAGGAGGGCCAGAACTCGGCTTGGCTGCTGCCCAATCGAATATATGAAGGCAGCCTTTGGGGCGCGGTCCCCCTTGCGCTTGCCGAGGTGGAGACAGGCCGATGGCTTGCCGCCAGAAATGCGGGCGTGCTGTTGCCCGATCCCCCGCAAGAAGCACTCCGTTCCTTCTTTTCCACGCTTGACGCGGACGGATACGCGCGCCTGGCCGGCGCCACTGCAAGCATCCCGCGCGGCGATCTGGTTGACGATGCCGAGTTCTTGCCGCGCCCTTGTCCAATCCCTGCCTGTGCAAAGGAGGCAGCCGGCCAAGAGCCTGAAACGCCTCGAAACTACTCTTTCAGGATCGGCTTAAATGAGTGAAATCGCGCAAACAACGCATCCACGGCCCGCTTCGGCTTTTCCCCCTGTCCTTGCGGTCATACCCTGCCTCAATGAGGCGGCGCATATTGAGGCGGTCGCGCGGCACATCCTCGCGGAAGCGGATCGCATCCCTCTAAGGCTTGTCATCGCCGATGGGGGGAGCACCGACGGCACGCGGAAGTTCGCGCGAGACCTTGCAGCCGCGGATAATCGCGTTTGTTTTCTCGAAAACGTAAAGCGAATCCAGAGCGCGGCAGTGAATCTGGCTGTTCAGAGATTTGGCGCCGGCCGGGAGTTCCTGATCCGCGTGGACGCGCACGCGGGCTATCCGCCGCGCTATTGCGAAACCCTTCTGCGCGAGCAAGTCGTGACGGGCGCCGATTCCGTCGTGGTCAGCATGACCGCCAAGGGCGAGACATGGTTCCAGCGCGCGGCGGCAGCCGCTCAGAACTCGCTGCTTGGCAATGGCGGGTCCGCGCACCGGCGCGCTGGCGAAGGCCGCTTTGTGGACCACGGTCATCACGCGCTCATGCGGCTTGCCGCCTTCCAATCGGTGCGGGGCTACGACGAGTCGTTCACTCACAACGAAGACGCCGAACTCGACGTCCGCTTGCGTGGCGCCGGCTTCCGTATCTGGCTTTCAGGTATGCCGCCTGTCACCTATTTCCCGCGAGCCACGCCGCGCGCCCTGTTCCGGCAGTATCTCAATTACGGCCAGGGCCGGGTCCGGACGCTGTTCAAACACAAGTCCTGGCCTAAGCTCAGGCAGTCTCTGCCGCTAGCCGTGGCGCCAGCGCTTCTTCTCGTACTGCTGTCGCCGCTTCACCCGGTCTTCGCAGCACCCGCCGCGGCGTGGGCAAGCGTTTGCGCCGCTTACGGAATCTGGCTTGGCATACGGCAGAAAGACGCCTGCGCCGGGTTTTCAGGTTTCGCCGCCATGATTATGCACTTAGGCTGGTCGGCCGGTTTCCTGGCTGGCGCTCTGAAGCTCGTGCCCAAGAGCGCGGCCTTGGCGATAGCCGCTCGCAGGCCGGCCGCAATCACCTCCGCAGGTGACAGGATGGCGCCATGAAGGGCCTCGATGCTCAGCTCCCGGTCCGCGTCTCGGTCATTATGGCCAACTTCAATGGCGCGCGTTTTCTGCCGGACGCCATAGAATCCGTCCGGCATCAAACCCTCGCGGATTGGGAGCTTCTCATTTGCGACGATGCCTCGACGGATGGGAGTGCCGCCATCGTTCGGCGTTACGCAGCCCGGGACCCGCGCATCAAGCTCATTCGGAATGAAGCGAATTTGGGACCGGCCGCGGCGCGCAATCGTGCACTCTCCGTGGCAAAGGGCGCTTGGCTCGCGATCATGGATAGTGACGACATCATGCATCCGGCGAGGCTGAAGACCCTTATCGCGAGCGCGACACAAGACGGTGCCGCCATCGTGGCCGACGATATGGTCGTACTTTATCAAGATCGGTCGCGGCCGTCGCACGGCCTTCTTCCCTCCGCCGATGCGAGTGAACCGTTCTGGGTGGACACCGCTGAATTCGTGCGGTCCAACACCTTTTATTCCAGGGGGGCGGGCCTTGGGTATCTCAAGCCCATTATCCAGACGGACCTGCTGCGGAAAGCGTCGTGCCGCTATGACGAAACCCTCACAATCGGCGAGGACTACGACTTCATCTTCCGCCTTCTGGTTGCCGGACTAAAATACCGGGTCCTTCCCCGCCAGCTTTATTATTACCGCAAGCACGGCGGGTCTATTTCACATCGGCTCTCCAGTAAAGCGGCGCATGCGATGCTGGACGCCGAACAGCGGTTCCGCCCTCAGCTCACTGGCGCAAATCCGGAGATTCTCGCCGCCGTCGAAGGCCGGCGCAAATCTCTTGAGACGGTCCTTGCCTTTAACGCCCTGATCGCCGCCTTGAAGTCGCGCCGTTTCGCTGAAAGCGCCAGCCGGATTCTTCGCTGCCCGAGGCTCCTCCCGCTCTTGCGCGAGCCTCTCCAAGCTTGGTTTTCCCGTTTCCGCGCGAAGCTTTTTTCGCTCACCGCCGCAGGCTCCTATTCTCTTCGAAAGACAGTACAATGAGGCCGCAGCTGCGCTGGGTATTGCGAACAGGCGCGTTTCTCCTGGGAGGAGCGGCATGCGCCATCGCCGGCGTGGGAGCGGTATCGGCCTTCCATCCATCGGCCTTTGCGAATGCCGTGGACATTATCGACGATCACGATACCCAGAATACATTCGGATCGGCGGGCGCATTCAGGCAAGGACATCCGGCCCGCATATTCCTGGTCAAGAAGGGAACGTCCAGCGGGGCGATAGAAGGCTTCAACCCAGCCAATAACGACAAGCTGCGGATCGCGGGCTTCGGCCTGGCAACGCCCGAAGCCGTGAAAGAGCTGATGCGTGAGGATGGCCGGGACATCGTTTTGAATCTTCCGGGCGGACCTTCGATTAGACTCCTCAACACGTCGAAACAGTCGCTTCCCGATACCGCATTCCAGCTTGAACTTGACCGGAATGGCCTCCGCGAAACCTTCGCCGAGGACTTCAACAGCTTCAGCTGGTATGCCGAAGGCCTCGCGCCGGACAAGGATCGCCAGGGCAGGTGGCGCACGCATTATGGCTGGCAGGCAGCGAATGGTGAAGGCAGCCGGTCCTTGCCAGGCGAATTGGAGGTGTATGGCGATGCCGCCTTCACGGGAACCGCGCAGACGGCACTTGGGCTCAATCCCTTTCATCTGTCGAACGGGATCTTGGAGATTTGGGGCGAACCGGCCCCTCAACAGGCGTTACCCTTCATTTGGGGAAGGCGGTATGTGTCTGGCCTTATCACGACCAAATACAGCTTCTCCCAGCTCTACGGCGTGTTTGAAATCAGAGCCAAGCTGCCGAAGGGCCGGGGATTGTGGCCCGCCTTCTGGCTTCTGCCGGCAGACGGCACCTGGCCGCCAGAAATCGACGTATTCGAGGTTTTGGGACATGAGACCGGCAAACTGTTCGTTGCCGCCCACACGAAAGCCGGAGGGGTACATACAGCTTCCGGCGGCGATGCGCTGGTTCCGGATCTCTCGGCGGACTTCCACGATTTTGCCGTTGAGTGGCAAAAGGAGGAGATCCGATGGTATCTCGACGGCGTCGAAATCAAGCGCACCCCGACGCCGGAGGATATGCATAAGCCGATGTATTTGCTGGCCAACCTTGCAATTGGAGGCGGATGGGCCGGTGAGCCGGACAGCTCGACGCGGTTTCCCGCCATCTACGCCATCGACTGGGTCCGCGCTTATCGGCGCGAAGTAAAAGGACAATAAAGTCATGGACGCCATTGGCCCGGCTAAAAACGGGGCGGTTGAACCCGCGATATCCAATCCGCTCGATTGCTTCGCGTCAGCTTCGGCGAAAGACCCCCTCACCCTGTCCCTCTCCCCGAGGGGAGAGGGGACGCCTGAATTACCCGCAGCGCAGGTTATAGGGTCCCCTCGCCCCAACGGGGAGAGGGACAGGGTGAGGGGGGACTTTGCGACCCAATCGACCGGTTCCGATATCGCTGTGGACGTCTGCATCTGCACGTACCGCCGTCCGCAAGTCTTGGAGGCTATTCATAGCGTCGCGAAGCAGGCGTTGCCGCCGCATATCCGCGTCCGGCTCGTGATTGCGGACAATTCGGCGGAGGCATCGGCCCGCGATCTGGTGGCGGATCTGGCCAACAAGTTTGCAATCGCGGTGCATTATCTCCATGCACCGGGCGCCAACATCTCGATAGCGCGAAACGCTTGCCTCGACTTCGCCGAGGGCGATTGGATTGCATTCCTCGATGACGATGAACTGGCCTCTCGGGGCTGGCTTGCGAATTTGCTGGCCAAGGGTGCCTACGCGGATATCGTCTTTGGACCGGTTCAAGCCATTTACGGAGACGCCGCGCCGCATTGGCTGCGATCCGGGGATTATCACAGCGCGCGCGTGGTTTACCGTAGCGGGCGCATCGACACGGGCTATGCGGGAAACGTCTTAATGCGCCGCTCGGCGGTGGAGGCGGCCGGCGTGCGCTTCGATCTGCATCATGGCGTCTCGGGCGGAGAGGACACGATGTTTTTTGGAAAGCTTGCGGCGGCGGGCCTGCGCCTCGCCGAAGCGCCGGAAGCTTTAGCCACCGAGCCGGTTCCAGACCAGCGCGCGACGCTCCAGTGGCTCGCCCGCCGCTTCTTGCGGTCCGGGCGGTCTCACGCGGAAATGGTCTTGGCAACTTCCGGCGCGGGTGTCTCTCCTGCCAGAGCGTGCCTTTCCGCCGCAAAAGCGGGGGCTTGCGCAGCCGTTGCCGTGGGCATGGCTGGGTTCACATCCGCCTGGCGGCGATGGTTTCTGCGTGGCTTGATGCACGTTGCCATGGCCATGCGCTTCCTCGGGGTCAAAGCGCTTCCGTAAGCCGACAACGCTTGGTTGCCCGAATAAGCCCAGATCACACCGAATAGGACCGTGCCTAGATGAAATTGATAAAGGAGCGCGACCTCTATAAAGGAGGTGAGGCAGAAAAACGTGAATACGGCGGTGGCAAAGTATACCGGCGAGCTTGGTCTCTTGACGATGGAAATTAGAAGCCGGACACCGGCTGTGAGGAGCATCAAGATTAGGCTGGTCAAACCCACATAGCCGAGTTCCACAGCCGTGTTCAAATAGAGATTATGGAAGTTGAAGCCCGCACCCGACTCTTCGAAGGAGGCGGCCCATAGCTCTTCCGCGGGGGGATTGCCGATTTGCCAAAAGGCCGCATAGCCCGTGCCCAGAAGCGGCGCTTGATCGATGAAATCGCGGGCGCGCTGCCAGAGATATGTGCGCCCCGTCAACGTTGAGTCTTTTCCCAAAGATTCTAGTAAAAGATCGGTGTCGCCGCCAAAACTTATAATCAATATAAGCGCTGCGGCACCGGCGATGATCCCGGCCGCCACGATAGCTTGACGCACGGCTTCGGGCAGCCTGGCGATTGCCGCTATGGCAAGGAAAGCTGCGATAGCCGGAATACCGAAGACAAGCGCGCCAGTGGATTGCGCGGCCACCAGGCAAACGGGCGCCTCAAAAAGAGCGAACAAGCCGAGTGCGCGAACAAAAAGATACTGACGTCTGTCGAGAAGTACCGTTATCCCCGCGATCAACTGCATAACAGTGAATAATGCGAACATATTCTTACTGTCGAAAAAGCCCTGCAACGCCTGTTCGCCACGAAAGCTGGCGCCGCCGTCAGCCGCGATGCCGCCAGTCACGATAGCTGTGAGGGCGCAAAGAAGAGCGGACGCGAATGTGACCGGATGAATGAGAGTACCGGCCCATATCCCTATAATGGATGTCAAGAGGAACTGGATGCTCAAACGTAGTGTGGCCTCTGGATATTGCGACCAGGTAACCGAGAGAACCGCCAGCGCTGGAAGTATGAAAAACGGGGCATTTTGCGCCAGTTTGGCCGTCGCAAGGCGGGGAGAACGCGCTGCGAGCAGCAGCCAAGGAAGGATGAACATCGCCGCGGCCGCCGCGCCCACGCGGGCTAGGAATCCGAGCATCAAGAGTGAAATGAAGCAGGCGATCCACTCTACCCAAGACCTGCCCAGCTGCTTCGCTCTTGCGGAAACAAGCCTTCTCGGGGCCAGTGCGATCGATCCAGCGCCATGATAACTGGATGCTGGATGCATCGTGCCTCCCTCCGGATCGAAACTCACAAAGTAGTGCCCCGCATAATTGCGCACGCCGGCATAGGATGCGCTCGTTAATAGCTTCTGCATGTTACGGCCCCGGCAGAATAGCCCTCTACAGTTTCAAAAAATAATACGTTCGTAGCTCCAATTATAGAGAACCGGCGCCATATTAAATTTCACGGCTACGGGTCCAATCGATATCGCCCAATTTAACGTAACAAGGCGCAACTTTTAGCGGCGGCATGACTATGACCGCTAACGTTTCTCTATTATTTTAGCTGGCTAACGTTGACTTCGCGGCCCCTTTTGCGACAGTTTACAATGCGTGTCCGGCCATATTGGCGAAACCGCCAATTGGGAGAAGAGGCATCTGGAATGAGTTTTTACACCTCGCCAGAATATCTTGAAGCCGTCGCGCAAATCTATTTTCGAGGAAGAGACACAAGCATTCAGGACGTGCGGATCGGCGACGATGTGCTCCGGCTTCTAGTGGTGGACAATAGGCACGTAGTCACCAGCGCGCCATTCCTCGACTACCACCAACCCCTCCCGCGGCCCGGGAACGGCACCGCGCGGCGTGAATTCAGCTACTCCAAGCCTGTCGTCCGCCGCATCGTCGAAATTTCCGAGTGGGAGCCCGCTGCGTTCGAGGGCTTTGAGCTGGCGCCGTTTATCGACTGGTCGATGTTCCCCACATACAGCCATTACCGCGAATATATTTTGAAGCGTAACAAAGGTCTCATCAAGGAACGTGAGCGCCGGGGCAGGCGGCTTGCGGGAGCGCTCGGTGAAGTCGCTTTCCAAATGCACGACGACCGGGAAGACGTGCTTGAAACCGCGCGGCGTTGGAAGACACGCCAGCTTCGCGAGACCGGCATGAACAACTGGTTCGCAGACGAAAGGACAATGGAGTTCCTCAATTTGCTTCGCCAGAGGGGATCGCTAACGGCGTCGACCCTGCGAACCTCGAACCGTCTCCTTGCGGTCTGGGTTGGCTTTGTACACGGCGGCGTTTGGTCCGGCTGGCTCTTCACCTACGATCCGGATCTTTCCAAATATTCCGCAGGCCATCAACTGCTGAACGCTATGCTGGAGGAGAGCTTTAAACTTGGGCATCGCGAGTTCGATTTCTCGACCGGCGCTGAAGACTATAAAATGATTTATGCAACGCATGGCCGGCTTCTTGGACCGATAGGAAGCGCCCCCCTCGCCGAGCGGCTCATTAATCGAGCAAAACGAGCGATAACGAAGCAGACGCCGAAATTGTGCGAAATGGCGCGTTCGATAAAGCGAGAGATAAACCGGATAAGATTCAAGACTGCGCCGGCTAAACCGAATCCGGTCGATCGGTTCAGCGAAAGCCCCCCTCACTCTGTCTCTCTCCCCAAGGGGAGAGAGGACCCCATAACTTGCGCTGTGGATAGTGCGGCGGTCCCTTCTCCCCATCCGCACCCGCTTGCGGGTGCGGCAGCAAAAGATGCAAGCACGCCAAGGCGTGCTTGCGGGGAGAAGGACAGGATGAGGGGGTCTTAGTGAAGCAATCGAGCGGACCCGATATAAACCGTGATGCTCTGGAGATCGAAATGAACCTGACGGAGAAGGTTCGGACTTCCACGCAAGTGCCGGAAGCGGATCGACCCCAACTGGACCGGTGCTCCACCGAAACCGCCCCGCCTGTGTCAGCTCCGCTTCCGGTGCTGCGCGGCCTGAAAGCAAGCGTTTCCCGGAAAATCTCGGCTTCCTTGCTGCCTTTGGTGACTCGGTTTGCGCGTGACTTTGTCAGCGGAGAAACGATTGACGACGCAATATCGGTCGCACAGCGTCTTGCAAGCGACACTATCCCTAGCACGCTGGGCTTTTGGGATACGCCCGATTACACCCGGCGCCAAGTCGCCCACATCTATCTAGCGGCAGTGAAACGCCTGGCTGCGAGCAGTCTCGATAGTTACGTCTCAATAAAGCCGCCCGCTTTGGGATACGATCCCCAGTTAGCCGCGGAATTCGCCGCGGAAGCCAAGGCGTCCAATATCCGCCTGCATTGCGACTCGCATGGACCGGAGTCCGCCGATCCTTCGCACGTAATGTTGCAAGCCATGCTTCGCGAGCTTCCAGCCGCTAATCTTGGGACCACGATACCGGGGCGGTGGTTGCGCAGCCTGACGGATGCCGATTGGGCGGTTGAGCGGCAGTTGAACGTCCGGGTTGTTAAAGGACAATGGCCCAGCCCCGACTGTCCACAGCGTGACCTGCGAACTGGCTTCCTCGAAGTCGTCGACAGGCTCGCTGGCCGCGCCCGCCATGTCGCGGTGGCGACCCATGACATGCCGCTGGCGGAACAAGCAATCGCACGGCTTCGAGCTGCGGGTACATCCTGCGAACTCGAACAATTGTATGGGATGAATTCGAGGCAATCGCTGCGTTGGGCCAGAGAGAACCAAATAAATCTACGGGTCTATATCCCGTTCGGTAAGGGCTATGTTCCAAATGCGATCGGGGTGCTGAAGCGCAATCCGCGCCTCGCCTGGGTTATACTTAAGACGCTCGTGGCCTCGCGTTGAACGCACCTGACTGGCGGATGGCCCGCGGCGTTTTTGCGATCCCGGCCGTGCCGGAGTAGAAAGCCGCGGCAGGCTGCGCTGTTAAGCCCGATGGGCTTTCTTTTCACTTACCTCGTCTTCGAAATAATAGGAATTCGCGAATTCATGGTAGTGCCAGAGCTGCGACCCCGGCGCCTCATAGGATCGAAGCTCGTCCACGTTGACCTTATTGAGAACAATGCCGAGGCACTTGTCGTAAATCTCGATATTGTTCGCTAACACATTGCGCACAACGTGCAGGGCGGTCTTGCGCCATTCGACAACGAAAACAAACGCATGCACCAGCGGAGCGAACGCCCGCGCGTCGATCACCGGAACAACTGGCGGAAGATCGATTATAATATACTCGAACTTTTCCTGCAGGCTGGTCAGCGAATTCTTCATGCTAGCGGAAGTAAGCAAATCGGAGGTGTGAGACATTCTGGGCGGCATTACGCAAGGAAGAAAGGATAAACCCGAGCTTTCCTCGACTATAAGGAGGTTTTCGACAGGCTCCTTGTAGACGACGGCTTCCACTAGTCCCTTCTTTGCATTTGGTGCAAGTTCCTCTGTTAGCCCGGCAACGCGTAGATCGCCATCGACTAAAAGAGTTTTGTGGCCAAGAAGCGCCAGAAGCGACGCGAAGTTCTTGGAAAAGACCGACTTTCCTTCACCAGGCAGCGCGGATACGATTCCGATAATTTTGGCGCGGTTTTCGGTGCCCCTGACATCGGCAGCGAGCTTAACGGCGCGCAAGGTCTCGGCAAAACCGGAGCCGGGCCTCAGCACCGAGTAAGATAAAACTGTATTATTTGCGGCAAGGAACGCGGACTTGGATTGCGAAATATCTCCGGCTCCGGTGCCCGCTGAAACGCCATCGCTAGAAGGGGTGCTCTTTCCCGCGAGGGGCATTTGCTCGATCTTGGGCAGTATCCCCAGAAACTCGACCCCAAGCCTCCTGACTTGTTCCTCGCTATGGAAGCCTTTCTCCCGTAGCTCGCGGTACACTCCTGCCCCCAGGCCCGCTGCACTGCCCAACAATCCAAACAGCAATAAAACCGGGAGGCTTTTGGGATAGCTAGGCTTCATAGGAGGGCTTGCGCTCGTAATGATGCGCGCCTCGATAATGGGAAACGACTGCTGTTGCAGCGCCTCGTTGTAACGTTGCAGGTAGGTCTGGTACAGACTGCGAAACGTCTCCCCCTCCCGCTCCAACTCGCGCAACGTTACAAGCGACGTATTCTCATTCGCATTGAGATCCAATATTCTCTTTAAGTCGTCTTCGAGGGACTTTTCGCGCGTGCGGGAGATCTCCAGCTCGCTGGCATAGCCCTGCGCAAGACGCGCCAGCTCCTCGAACATGAGCTTCTCGTACTCATCTTTTTCGGCGCGAAGATTTACAGCCGCCAGATGTTCCTCGCCAAGTTTTGCGACTATCTCGGAATACCGCTTGGATGCCTCAAGATACTTTGTGCGCAGCTGCTCTATGACCAGGTTTCCAATCGCCTCCGATACAATCGCATTCGTTTGGTGCCCCTTGACGATTGCGTCGATACGCCGGTAGCGGGCCTCCGCTCGCGCGGTTTCCCCTCGCACGGCGACGAGCTGCGTGTTGATCTCGGACAGCTGCTGCTCATTTACGAGCTTTCCACCCGACAAGATTAGCCCATGCTCTGCGCGGAAGCGTTGAATTGCGAGATCGCTATTCAGAGCCTTCGTTTTCAACTCGGCGATGCGCTCTTCGAGCCATTGGCTGGCCCGCCGGGTCACTTCATATTTCGTGTCGAGCTGGTCGGCAAGGTAAGCCTCGGCGAAAGCGTTGGCCAAACGCGCGGAACGCTCCGCGTTCGGAGAGGTGTAGGATATCGCCAGCACCATCGTTCTCGCGACGCGGTGGACATCCATGTTTTTTGCCAAAGCCACTACCGCTTGGTGGAGGCGCGTTTGTTCATTCACATCGCCCTCCTGTCCTGCCGGCGCAGCGGGCTGGCGGCCTAACAAAACCATTAGGCTTTGCCGAAGTCTTGCGAACGTTCCCTTCCCGGAAGACAGCATGTCTTTAAAGTCTGGATCGTTGAGCAGGCCTAGACTTTCAATAACTCTTTGAGAAATCTTCTCAGCGCGCGCGACTTCTACCTGGCTATCCACGATGGATGTGGCAACGTCTGAATTTGCACTACCTAAATCGTAGCCACTGTCCACGGCGCGAACACGCCGGTTGTCAATTAAAACGAAGGCGTCCGCGGTATATAGCGGCCGGACCTCCAGAAGGAAAATAACACCCAAAAGTAACGCGGCACTAACTATCGCGCCAAACAGCAGACCTTGGCGGCGCACGGCAGTCAGAATATGTCTAAAATCAATCGTATGTGGCGGTGCGTACTCCCCTTCTTGAGACTGGCTGTAATCGGCTCCAGCGCTTGAAGAGATAGGAGATTGACGCATCGCTGACCCTGCAAAACACAACTTACAGCAAAGCTCAGGAAGCTCCCAAAAGCATAAGATAGCATTAATTCTGGCCGGCTCCGGCTCTTGGTCTACCCCTTCCCTACCGTTTACGGGGAGGGAAGGGGTTTTATAAGTATTAGAAAGGCGATGCGCTGCCGGAGGCGACGTATTGACCGCCGTGCCTCGCCGCGCCCGCGCTTTGCGGCACATTGCCGGCAACGGTTGCCACCGAATTAATGAAGTTCAGCATTTTCAACACCTCCACCGAATCGGCGTTGGAAACGTACAGAACATCCTTATGACGCATCGGAAAACGCTGAGCGAAGAAGTAGCTGGACGGGTCCCTGAAGTTTGCGCGGTATACCGCCGGTATTATCGTCTGCTCAGGCGAAAACTTCGATAGGTCTAGCCCGATCCGTTTTAGGGTATCCCTCGTCTCCATGCGATAGATGAAGACTTGCCCAGGATTGGCTTGATTGTCCAAGAGACCGCCCGCCTTTGCGACACCTTCAGCGAGGGACAAGCGCTCCTGATCGAACGTGAATTGGCCGGAAAGGCCCGACAAGGCGGACGACGCACCGATGCCCGCAGCCACGCCAACCGCACCGAAAGCAACGAAGCGCCGCGGTTCGCGGTAAACGTAGATCGTATCGCCCGGAGCAGCGTAAATATTCTCATCGGGGTGTAAAATCAACGAGTTGAAATACATCGTGGCTTTCTTGCCCTTGCGCTGCAAGGTGATGTATAGCTCATAGCCCGGATAGCGAGGTCCGCCCGCGAAAGCGATAACGTCTAATATTCGCTCTCCGTTCTGGGTGAGCTTGACCTTCTTGGGCGTATTAACTTCGCCGACAACCGAAACCGTTCCGGCGACCTCTTCGTTGATCGAGATAATGACCTTGGGTTCGATAGCGCGGTTGGCCAGACGTTCCTCGACCATACGCTGTACTTCAAGCACCGACCGCTTCGCGACTTGAAGATCTCCCGCATACGGGACGGCGATCTTGCCTTTGTCATCCACGGTCTGTGGCGGCAGGGTGACGTAGTTTCCAGGCCGCACACCGGCATCGACCGGTATGAACAGCCCGCCGCTTCTCGATTCGAAAATAGTGAGCTGCAGAACGTCTCCAGGCCCAATCGAGACTTTTGGAGGCGAACTGTGGCCTTTTCCGAAAGATCGTAGAAACGAGTCGGCGTCAATATCGTACACGGCATTAACAACGCCCTCGTTGAGGTCTACGAGCGCATACTCGAACGCAACCTCATCTGGAGGATTAACCGCCGAGGTGGCTGCACCCAACAAAATATCGTCATGCCTGGGCCCGCTTACGGGCAGTTCCGCACAAGCAGGCAAAGCTAAACAGAGCACTAGGGCTCCCCAAACAACGTGTCGCATCATAAACCACCTACATCCGAACACAGGGGACGCGAACGCTCGCAAACACCACCTGAAGTTGCAGGCTAAGCTCATCTGATTCGATACAACCGCCAAGGGAGGGTGATATGTATATTGTGGGTAAGGTGCGGGCGGCGCGGCGCTTCCACATGCCTCCGGGAAACGCGATTTAGTGGACGGGGGGCGTTAGGCAAAGCAATCGCGATTCAGATCGCGGGCGGTGGAAGGAGGTATTGTTGCGAACGGTACCGGCATCGGCACAGTGGACTTATATGGCGAGCTTAAATTCATGAGTGCGCTGCAAAGAATAATGCGTGCGGCCCGGATAAGGTCCGCGCGGGCTTTTCCTGCGAGACTTCGCCACATCTCCCTCTCAGCACCGATTGCGACCGTCACCTTCGACGATTTTGCCCGCAGTGCCTGGACTGCGGGCGGAAAGATTGTCGAGGACGCAGGGGCTAGGGCGACATATTACGTGTCGGGCAGCCTTTGCGGGCAGGACATTGAGGGAATTGAATATTTTACCGAGGCCGACCTCGCTGAAGCGCACAGCCGCGGACATGAGGCGGGGTGTCACACGTTCAGCCATTTGCCGATTCCCAGCGCCCGCAAGGACCAAGTCGAGTGCGATCTCGCGCGCAATGCCGCGTTCATTCGAAACATAACCGGGCAGCGGACGATTACCTCCTTCGCGTATCCTTTCGGCGCCGCCAGCATCCGGTCGAAGCTACTCGTTGGGCGGCACTTTAGCGCGAGCCGTGGCATCGAGCCTGGGATCAATTCCGGCTGGGTGGATTTCTCGCAGCTGCGCGCGGTGTGCCTTGAACCTCATATTTTGAGGGACTTTCCGATTGCGCGTCTGGTGGATGAAGTCCGCGCGAGGAAGGGATGGCTCATTTTCACCACCCACGATGTGTCACCCAAGCCCACGGCCTACGGATGCACCCCGGAGTTATTGAAACAGGTGATCGAAGCGGTTCAACGGGCCGGCGTCAAACTCCGCACGGTTGAGGAGGCGCTAAATGAGATGGGTTTTAAGCGGACAGATGCGCCAGGCGCACGCGTTTAAATGGCGGCATGGCGTGGCGCGGCTCACGGGATGACGCCAACGGGTCGATCTTACAAGTCCAGGGAAACCACGACCGGCGTATGGTCGGACGGCTTATCCCAGCTCCGCGGCTTGCGGTCGATTTGCGCGCTCGAAAGCCGCGCCAGCGCCTGGGGCGACAGCAAGATATGGTCGATGCGCAAGCCCTGATCCTTCGGCCACGCCCCGGCCTGATAGTCCCAGAAGGTGTATTGCCCGCCGCTTCTATCGCAGGCCAGCACCGCGTCGGCGAGGCCCAGATGCAGGATGCGCCGGAACGCCTGGCGCAGAGTCGAGCCGGTAAAGCGCGTCTTCGGTCCACGCCGCCGGATTGTAAACGTCCTGCGGGCGCGGAATGATGTTGTAGTCGCCGGCGAGCACCAGCGCCTCTTCGTAAGCGAGCAGGGTTTGCGCGTGCGCTTTCAGCCGTCCGAGCCAGGCGAGCTTGTAGTCGAACTTCTCCGAGGGCGCGGGGTTGCCGTTGGGTGCATAAATGGAGGCGACGCGGATCGCCTTGCCGCCGGGGAGCGAGATCGCCGCCTCGATATAGCGCGCCTGCTCGTCCGCGCCATCGCCCGGCAGCGCCGTTATTGTTTCGTCGATGGGGTATTTCGAAAGGAGCGCCACGCCGTTGAACGACTTCTGGCCCAGCACCGCGCAATTATAGCCGAGGTCCTCGAACGTGCCGCGCGGGAATCCCTCGGTCTGACACTTAAGCTCTTGCAGGCAAAGCACATCCGGCGCTTCCTGCTTGAGCCACGCCGCGCACGCGCCCTCGCGCTGCTTGATCGAGTTGACGTTCCAGGTTGCGATCTTGAGCACGCTCGTGTTCCATCCGCGAATTGCCGCCCCGGCCGCGCTTCGCGCCTCTAAGTAGAGTTCGCAAAAGTGGCCTTCCCGGTTTTGCGAAAAAACTCTGCGAAAACAAACGAATCTAAGCGGGCATTCGTTGGGTAACCAACAAAAGTCTGCTTAGAGCGCCCCCGGAGGCATAAGGGACATTAGCAGATTCCCCGGCGTTATCTATTGGGGAGTGGCGCGGCCTTGCCGGCTTCACCGGCGGTTTCTTGGACAGCTCCGCTGGCTATGCCCGAAGGGAAGTTAAGGCCGGGAGCTGCCCTTCTGCCTATTGTGCGGTCCGTCTCGTCGTGAGTGTTTTGCCGAACTGGAATCCGCCGGCGGCATGGTGCCCCGCTCCCCAGTGAGAACCACTCACATGCAGGAAATCATAGGCGATCCCGAGCACTCAAGTATTTTCCGGGGCCTGATTTGGGATCACTATTTATTTGGCTCCAGCTCAGCCAGGCGCGCTTTCGCTTTGTTTTGGGCGTCCTTATCGTCAAGATCGCCAATAGTAATGGCTCTGAGTTCGATGGCCTTTTTATAATCGGCAATCGCTGAAGCGCGATCTCCGAGCGCTTCATAAACCTGGCCGCGCCCAACATGAGCTTGCACGTCTCTTTGGGTTATACGGATGGCTTCGTTGAAATCTTCCATCGCATGTTGGAAATCTTTGAGCGAAAGCAAAACCAAGCCATGCCTCCTTCTGAATTCATAAGAGATAGAAAGAGAGAGCGCTTTATCGGCATCGGCCTTGGCCTCGCTCATACGGCCTTGAGCAACCCAGACGAGCGCGCGCAGACTGTAAGCACGCGCATCTTTTTCATCTAAGCGGATGGCTTCGTTGTAATCGCCAATGGCGTGGTCATAGTCGCCTTTCCTGGCATAGACACGAGCGCGAGCGCTATAAGCAATGTTACTATGTTGGGGGTCTACGTTGAGGGCTTGTTTGAAATCGGTCATGGCGCGATCATAGTCGCCTTTCATGCCATAGGTAGAGCCGCGCGACACATAGCCCGTCATTAAATTTGGATAGAGGCGGACGGCTTCGTCGAAATGATCGATGGCGCGCTGATAATTACCATCTATGTTATAGGCATGGCCCAGACCAAGTAGAATCATTAAAGATTTTGGATCGCCAGTAGAAATAAAGCTGTTGGCAGAACTATAATTACGCTCATTTGCAGGATCGAGGCGGACAGCTTCATTGAAATCGGCCAGGGCGCTATCATGATCGCCCTTCTTGTTATAAACTTCGCCACGCGCAGCAAAAACCTTCGCATTTTTTGGATCGAGGCGGATGGCTTCGCTGAAATCGGCGAGGGCGCGATCATTGTCGCCTTTGCTGGCATAGACTAAGCCGCGAGCGTCATAAGTTCTCGCACTTTCTGGATCGAGACGGATGGCTTCGCTGAAATCGGCCATGGCGGGATCATAGTCGCCCTTCTTAGCATAGGTGGAGCCACGCGATACATAGCCCATCGATAGTTTTGGATACAGGCGGATGGCTTCGTTAAAATGATCCATGGCGCGGTCAAAATTGCCATCCCTGTCATAGGCATCGCCGAGAGCGAGAAGTGTCTCGAAAGCTTTGGGATGGCCAAGAGAAGTCAAATTGCTGGCAGCGCTATAACTGCGCTCATTAGCCGGATCGAGGCGGACGGCTTCATTGAAATCGGCCAGGGCGCTATCGTGATCGCCTTTCATGTTATAGGCGTGACCACGAGTAGCATAAGCCCTAGCATTTTTGGGACCGAGACGGATCGCTTCGCTGAAATCGGCGATGGCACGGTCATAATCGCGTTTCATGATATCGGCTAAGCCGCGAGCGCCATAAGTTCTCGCATTTTGGGGATCGAGACGGATGGCTTCATTGTAATCGGCGATGGCGCGATTATAGTCGTGCTTTTGGGCGTAAACATCGCCACGATTGGCATAGGCCGCAGCTTTATTTCCGTCTGCCTGGCCATCGATAATCTGCGTGCAGGCTCCGATCCTTAATTTCAGATTGTGGCCTTGATCGCAATCGTTCTGTGCATCGGCCCAAACCGCGCTGCAACTCACGAGCAGCCAGAAAAGCACCTTTTCCAAAAATTGCAATCGCATATCCTCTCCCCCCAAACTATAGAAGCTGTTGACCGCAATCCTGTTCACCAAGCGCTGCTACCATGCTCCTTAAATCTGGACGGCTTTGTGTGTAAGTCACAGAAAATTAACGCGCTTTTGGCAAAAAAAGAGGCAGTTTCGCAACCCGCCTTACTGAGGCATCCGTGTATTTTGCGGCGTTTTTGCGCCTTTGCCCGGCGGGACGTCTGCAACTGAAGGTCAAGCTGCCTGGGGGTATCCCAACAGCGAGTCCGCAACCCGACCCAAGGCAGAATAGAGCATTGGCGCCCATCCGGCAGCGAAGTCACGAATGTTTGGACGCGCCTAAAGCGAGAAAGAGGTGCCGCAGCCGCAGGACGCAGTCGCGTTGGGGTTATGGATTTTAAACGATGCGCCCATGAGATCGTCCACAAAGTCGATCTCCGAGCCGGCCATATAGGGCACGGAGACGGGATCGATGGCCACGCGCGCGCCGTCCTTCTCGATGACGAGATCGTCCGCATTCGTGCCAGCCACAACCTCGAAATCGTAGCGGAATCCGGAGCAGCCGCCGCCCGCCACGCTGATGCGCAGCGCGTTCTGCCCCGCTTCCTGCGCCATAATTTCGCGGATACGGTTGGCGGCGCGCTCGCTCACGCTTATGTTCGCATTGTCCGGCATGACGGTTTGTTCGCCTGTTTTGAACCTTCGTAACAGAGTTTGGATGTTCGCGCGCCGTTGTCAACCGGCGCTGCTCAAGGAGACGCTCCATGCCCGCGCTTGCCAGCTACGCCGCACACCCCGAAGAAAGCCGTGGCCGGCTATACGAGGAGCCGGCGTGCCCCACGCGCACGGTCTATCAGCGGGACCGCGACCGCATCGTGCACTCGACCGCGTTCCGGCGGCTCATCCATAAGACGCAGGTCTTCATCTATCACGAGGGCGACCATTACCGCACGCGGCTGACGCACAGCCTGGAGGTGGCGCAGATCGCGCGCACGCTGGCCCGCTCGCTCGACCTGAACGAAGACCTGGTCGAGACCGTCGCGCTGGCCCACGACCTCGGCCACACGCCCTTCGGCCACGCAGGCGAGAACGCGCTGAACGAGGCGATGCAGGCCATTGGCGGCTTCGACCATAACGCGCAGAGCCTGCGCATCGTGACGCATTTGGAGCACCGCTATGCCGCGTTCCGGGGGCTCAACCTCACCTGGGAGACGCTGGAGGGCATCGTCAAGCACAACGGGCCGCTTACCGGCGCCGACGGCCGCCCGCTCGGACGCTATGCGGAAAAGGGGCTGCCGCACGCCATCCGCGAGTTCGCCAAGGTTCAGGATCTCGGGCTTGACACCTATTGCTCGCTGGAGGGCCAGATCGCGGCGGTTTCCGACGACATCGCCTATAACAACCACGACATCGACGATGGATTCCGCGCGGGCTACATAGCGGTCAAGGAGCTGGAGGCGGTGCCGATGGCAGGCCGGGCGATTGCCGCCGTTCGCGCGAGCTACGGCGATATTCCCGGCGCAACGATGGTCAACGAGATGAACCGGCGCATGATCGCGGCGATGGTGGAAGACGTGCGGGGCGAGGCACGGGCCAGAATCGCGGCCGCCGCGCCGCGCACCATCGGCGATGTGCGCGCGATGAAGGCGCCGCTTGTGGACTTTTCACCGGCGATGGCCGCCGATATCGCCAGCTTGCGAGCCTTCCTGATGGAGCGGGTCTACCGCCATCCGGCCATCGAGGAGAAAATGGCGAACGCGCAGGCGATGTTGCGCGAGCTTTACGATTATTTCTCCGCGCACCCGGACGCGATGAGCGCCGACGCCGGGCTAAGCGTCGCGTATGCCGCCGGGGATGCGGCTGGGCGCCAGCGCGCGGTTGGCGATTTCGTCGCCGGCATGACGGATATGTTCGCGCTCAAGACGCATGCCGCGATCTTCGGCGGTTCCGCGGCAAAAGCGCGTAGCTGATTCGTTCCCCCTGAACGGAACCGGAACGCTGGCCTTTTGGGCAACCTCCCTCCGATCCTAGAAACGGCGACTCCTGAACAGTGCTCAGAGCGTGCAACAACGTCCCCTCTCCCATGGGGAGAGGGACAGGGTGAGGGGTAACGCCCCATGTTCATTCCCCCGCGCCCCGTTACCCGCTCACCACCTGATTTTAAAGCCCGCGGTGCCGGCATGGGATTCGAAGCCTCCCGCGGCGCGGCCATCGTAGGCCAGGTACAGCGAGACATTATCGGTGACGTTGAACGCATTTACCTTTGCGCCGAACTGCACGCTCCAGCGCGGCTCGGCGAGGCCCGTAATGGTGAGCTGCTGCGTGGGAGCCGACACAAAGGCCGCCTCCAGCCTGTTATCCGCGCCCGTCATCACCTCAAGCCCGCGCACGTAGGTTTGCAGGTCGATGCGGTAGCCGGCCTCGTACAGCGTCCTTCCCGCCTCAAGGCCGAACCAGCTGTGCGTGCGGTCCTGCGTGCCGCCATTCGAGGTCAGCGCCGCGTAGCCTCCCGTCTCGGTGAAGCCGTTCACATGCGCCTCCTGCCAATCCACGCCGATCACCGGCATCAAACGCCAGCCCTCGTAGGCCATGCGGTGCCCCACTTCGGCGGAAACGCCGGAGGTGGTGACGCCGTAGCTCGCCGACGAAGGCGTCAGCAGTATGGAATCGGTGGCCGAGGTGCTGGCGTTGCCCGCGCCGTACACGCCGGAAACCCGTGCCACGAACGCCCCGGTGTCGTAGGCCGCATAGAGGCCGCCCTGGAGCAGGCTCACATTGGCGCTTTCGGATACGGACGGCAGCGAGACATGCGTCCAGCCTTGATCGATGGCCGCGCCAACGGTAAGGCCCGGCGCCACCGCAAAGCCCATGCCCGCCGCAAGCCCGCCCGCGCTTTGCGTATCGCCGGGCGTGCTGCCGTGCGAGGCTTCGCGCGTGTAGACGCCGTAGGCTTCGGCCCAGGGCTTGACGCCCGGCAAGCTGGGCGGCGCATCGGCGCCATCGCCGCTATCCTTGAAGCTCAACGCCTGAGGCTTGGCCGCGCCGTCGCCCAGCGCGCCATCGTCGTCGAGGCGGCGCATCAGGCGGCTTGAACTGCCGAACAGCGCCGTCATCGTTACGGTATGCCCAGTGCCGAGCGGCCGAGTCGTGCCCGCGATCAGGTAGTCTTGGGTAAGAAGCGTCGTGTCGGTCACCGTCGTCGTTTGCAGAACCTGCTCGGCGGTGTGGACGAGGACATCGAAATCCCACACGCCTGTCGGAAGCTGATAGGTTGTCCCCCCCCCCGAGCACCCGGAGGGCCGCGTTGTACCCTGGACAACGGTCGTCGTTGTGCAGATTCCAAGATTGCCGGCCAGGATGGTCACCGGGCCGATATATTGGTATGTGCCCAGTATGGTGGCGGTGCTCGATTGCACAGTGCTGGTTGTCGATGAGGCCGAGGAAACAAGTGCGGTCGTGCTGCTGACGAGCACTGGCTGCGCGATGACGACGGCCGGCCCGCCCGCCGTGGTAATCGCCGTCCGCGCGCCGGTCAGCGCCGCTTGAACGGTGGGATCGGAATAGGCGGCGCTGAAGGTCTGATCGTACACGGGCTTGCCGTTGAGCGTGCCCTGGATCTCAGTCGAGTACGTGGCGACGGTGTTAGTAACCGTTTGCTGCGTAATCGTCTGCGTCGTGTAGGGGGTCAGTGTGGTATTGTCGAGGCCGTTGAGAATAACGGTCTGCGCCGCCGCCTCGTGTCCCGGCATCGCCAGAGCCAAGGCTCCGGCCAGCATCAGGCAAGCGCTACGCCCCCGCCCGGAGCGCAAGCCGCCGCCCGCAAACGCACCGCACATTTCACGCCGCATGGCAACAGCAAGCGCCCTCATGACTTCCCCCATCCCAAAGGCTCGATACAACAATATGGTGTATGCCGATCAATAGCGGAGGCTATGCTGCTTCCCTGGGAGCTGCAACCGGGCTTAACCTTCGCATCTATGTTTGAAAGGAGCTAGTTGCGTGCGCGACACAGCGGTTCCACTTGCGCGTGTAGCGCTCTAATACTACCCGTCGCGGCCTATGCGGCGCCACAGCTCCGCGGCCAGCCAATTTCCGCCGGCGCGGCTTTGGGGCATGCCAGCCCCGCTTGAGTGCTTCACCGTGTCCCCCCTCATCAACCGCGAAGGCGATGAGGGGGGAGTTGCAGGCGTCGGCAAAACTCCCCGGCGTCATTCCCGCGAAGGCGGGAATCCATTTATCACGCTGGAACAAGCTCTTATATGGGTCCCCGCCTTCGCGGGGACGAGTGCGTCCGCGAGGACGCTTTGTCAGCGGGGTGTAAGTCCCCGCCGCAGGCGGTCACAGCCTGCGAAGTTGAAAGTAACTGCGTCGCAGCGATGCGGGGTGGAGAGCAACTGGAAGCGAAAGGGCAGCCTGTAGCAAAACGAACCCGATTCGGCGGCACTGCGTGGCGAGCCTGCTCGTTCAAGGCGAAGCCCGGAACAAGCCGGACACGCTGAGGTGACTGACAAAGCGATGTCCGGGCGCACGGCGTGGTTGGGGATGGGATGTCCTGAAGGCAAGGCGGAGTAAGCGGCGAGACCTGTCTCGCATGTGCGGGCGGGGCAGGAGTCAGAGCCTTCATAGTACCGTTGCGGCGAAAGCCGCTGGAAAGGCGGACAGCAAAACCGCCTTGAGGGAGGGGAGGCAGGAAGGTGGATGCGCGATGGATGAAGAGCGGCAAGGAACAGCGCCGGAAGTGCCGGAAACGGCTAAGCAAGGCGCAGATACCCAGCGGCACGAAGTGCCGGACTTGAGCTGGCTGGAAGCTGCGATTTGGACGGAGCGTATGGTATCGGCGCTGGTGAACGGCGTCAAAGGAGGGGTTTGGTTCAGTCTGATAGATAAGGTGTATGCCCCCAAGACCCTTACTTTGGCCTGGGAAAAAGTCCGGGCCAACCGCGGGGCCGCGGGCGTGGATGGACAGAGCATCGAGCGGTTCGACGCGCGTTCCGGGGACTATCTGGCCGAGCTTTCGGAAAGCCTCAAGGCAGGACAATACCGGCCCCTGGCGATCCGGCGGGTGGAAATCCCCAAAGGCGACGGTTCGATGAGGCCGCTGGGCATCCCAGCGGTCAAGGACCGGATCGTGCAGATGGCGGTCAAACTCGTCATCGAGCCGGTGTTCGAGGTTATGTTCCATCCGTCGAGCTATGGTTTCAGGCCGGGGCGGTCCTGCAAGGATGCCCTGCGCGAGGTGGCCGCTTTGATCGAGGAAGGTCATCGCTATGCGGTGGACGCCGATCTGAAGGGCTATTTCGACAGCATCCCGCATGAGCGGCTGATGGAGAGGGTTAGGGCGCGTATCGGCGATGGCCGGGTGCTCGATCTTATCGAAGGCTGGCTCAAGCAGGACATCATGGACGGGTTGGAGCAATGGACGCCAACAGAGGGTACACCGCAGGGCGGTGTCATCAGCCCGCTGCTGGCGAACGTCTACCTGCACCCGCTCGATGAGTTCATGGCCAGCCATGGCTACAAGATGGTGCGTTACGCGGATGACTTCGTAGTCCTCTGCCAAAGCCGGGAAGAAGCCGAAGCTGCCCTTGCGCTCATTCGCGTCTGGGTGGCGGAGAACGGCCTCAGCCTTCATCCGGACAAGACCCATATCGGGAACTGCTGGAAAAAGGGCGAGGGCTTCAGCTTCCTTGGCTACAGTTTCGAGGGCAAACGGCGGCACGTTCGCAAGAAGAGCCTGGACCGGCTTAAGGATAAGATCAGGGCCAAGACCAAGCGAACCCGGGGCGAAAGCCTCGAACAAGTCATCGCCAGTCTGAACCCGGTTCTGCGCGGCTGGTTCGAGTACTTCAAGCACGCCCATTACCATGTCTTCAAACGGCTGGATGGATTGGTCCGGAGACGGTTGCGTGCCTTCCTGCGCAAGCAGGAAAAGCGTCCCGGCTTCGGCCGCTGTCTGGCCGATCAGATGCGTTGGACCAACGCCTTCTTCGCGGAAGCGGGGCTGTTCGCACTTCACACAGCCTGGCAGGAAGCGAGATGCCCCCGATGAGGAAACTGCCAACTGGAGAGCCGTGTGCGGGAAAACCGCACGCACGGTTCGGAGGGAGGGGCGGCGAAACCGTCCCTACCCCTATCGCTGCGGCCGGCATTTCAACCGGTTCGGCGATTTTTTCACACGCTCCTAAGCGTGGATCGACTCGCCATGTTGCGTGATATCGAGGCCCTCCATCTCGCAGGAAGGCGGCACCCTGAGCGGCATAAGCAGGCCAACGAGCTTCAGGAGGCCGAATGTGACCGCGCCGCACCAAACGACGGTGACTACAACGCCCTCAAGCTGGATGAGCAACTGTCCGGGATTGCCTTCGAGAAGCCCAGGCAGCCCGGCGGGCGTGTCGGCGCTCACCGAAACGCTTGCAGCCGCGAACACGCCGGTCAAAAGCGTTCCCAGGATGCCGCCCACGCCATGCACGCCGAACACGTCGAGCGAGTCGTCATAGCCGAGCATCCGCTTGATCTCGGTCGAGGCGAAGAAGCAGACCCCGCCCGCGAGAACGCCGATGACAGCGCCTTGCCAGGGCAGAATGTAGCCGGAGGCCGCCGTAACCGTGCCAAGGCCCGCCACCGCGCCGGAGATCAGGCCGAGTACGGAAGGTTTGCCGCGCAGATACCATTCGAGGCCCATCCAGGTGAGCGCGCCGGCGCTTGCCGCAAGATGCGTGGCAACGATGGCAAACGCCGCACGCGCACCCGCGCCATAGGCGGACCCGCCGTTGAAGCCGAACCAGCCGACCCAAAGCAGGCCGGTGCCGATGACCGCCATCGAAAGATCGTAGGGCGCCAGGTTGTCCGTGCCGTAGCCGCGCCGTTTTCCGAGCATAAGCGCCGCGACAAGCCCCGCGATGCCCGCGTTGATGTGCACCACCGTACCGCCGGCGAAGTCCAGCAAGCCGGCCTTGGCGAGGAAGCCGCCGCCCCACACCCAGTGCGCTATCGGCACGTAGACGCAGATGAGCCAGAGCGCCGAGAACACCACAAAGGCTGCGAAGTTCATCCGCTCGGCCACCGACCCGGCCACGAGCGCCACCGTTATGACCGCGAAGGTCATCTGGTAGATCATGAACAGGATCTCCGGGATGGTATTGGCGAAGGGGCTGACCGAGTTCATGCCGATGCCGGTCAGAAACCATTTGCCGAAGGAGCCGATATAGGCGCCGTCCCCGGTGAAGGCGAGGTTATAGCCGAAGGCCATCCAGATCAGCGAGCCGAGGGCCACCGCCGCAAAGCTCTGCGCCATGGTGGCAAGAATATTCTTCTTGCGGACCATGCCGCAATAGAACAGCGCCAGCCCCGGTATGGTCATCATCAGCACGATGCCGGTCGCCACAAGCATCCATGCCGTATCCGCGCCATCGATCTTCGCCGGCTCGGCAAATACGGGAGTGGCGCTCAACGCAAACACTGCCGTAGCCGTTGCGGCGCGCGGCCCAAGCCGCGATAAAACCGGTAGTTTCATGTCTTCCCCCTGCCCGGATTGAAATTCCTTAGTTGCGCTATCGCGCTTGGCGCTACTTGAGCGCTTGAGTGGCGCTATCGCGTTTCGCGCTACGTGAGCGCTTTAGCTGCGCTATCGCGCTTCGCGCTACTTGAGCGCATTAGCCGCGCTATCGCGCTTCGCGCTACTTGAGCGCAGTTGGGCGCGGATTAGAGCGCGTCGCTGTCGCTCTCGCCGGTCCTGATGCGCAATGCGTGGTCGATTGGCGAAACGAAGATCTTGCCGTCGCCGATCTCGCCCGTCCGGGCGGCCTCCGCGAGGACCTCAATTGTGCGGGCCACGAGGTCTTCCGGCACGGCAACCTCGATCTTGATCTTCGGCACGAAGGAAATCTGGTATTCGGCGCCCCGGTAGATCTCCTTGTGTCCTTTCTGGCGGCCGTAGCCTTTCACCTCGCTAACGGTCATGCCGCCAGCGCCGGCCTCCGTCAGCGCCTCGCGTACCTCGTCAAGCTTGAACGGCTTTATAACGGCTGTGATGAGCTTCATGGGAGGACCTTTATCGATGCCATTTTTAGATGCGCAGCGCCTGCAGTTTAAGCTGCTGCCTGAAGCCTGTGCTGCAACAGCATATTTAATGCACAAAGAACAGTCAGAACGCCACAAAATTGAGCTTGCAACAAACGTCGCACCCTCCGCGACGCGGCGGACGCATCGGAGCGGGAGCGTAACGCCGCCTCTTCGGCACGCGGGCGATTCGCTTCAAATGCTCAAGACATTTTTCACAGCTTTCGCGACTAGTTTTCTTTCAAGACCGCGCATCCGCTAAGATCTCCGCTCGCTTAACCTCAAGGGAGAAGAGTATGAGAAAGTTCGCCCTATTTGGCCTGATCTTGGCGGGTTCGCTATCGCTGGTGGCAACGGAAGCTTCAGCGGTTGTCTGCGCAAGGGGCGTTTACCGCGCCGGATGCGTGGGAGCGCGCGGCGCCGTCGTTGGACACCGGACATACTATCGCGGCGGCGCCGTTGTGCACGGCTATCGCCGGGGCACCACCGTCCGTCATTACGGCGGCCCCTATCGCGGCCGCACAGTAATACGCCACTATTAGTGCAAGCGGCCCGCGAAACCCCTTACCTGCGCTGCGGCAACGGGACTCGCGGGTCGATTTCGCCGCGGCGCCGTCTCCGCGAAGGTGGAGGCCCATGTAAGCCCTTGCGGCTACGATAGAAATGGGCGCGCAGCGGAACGAACAAGCGAATCTCCCCTCACCCTGTCCCTCTCCCCATGGGAGAGGGGACGCTAGAATTTGCGCTGCGGATAGTTCAGGGGTTCCTTCTCCAGCCGAATCCGCTCGCGGATGCGGCCACGCTGAGAGGCAAGCACGCCAAGGGCGAGCTTGCGGGGAGAAGGACAGGATGAGGGGGTGCGACGCCTGTTATGTTAGCGCCCATGCGCCTGCGCAGGGACGGCGCTGCGGCCCGGATTTCAACCGGATCGCCGATTCCTTCACACGCTCCTTCGCGGGAATGACGCTGCGGAAGGGCGGCAAGCGAATCTCTGCGAAGACTCTCCCAACTACCCACACGCTCCCGCTGCCCGGCGAGGATTTTAATCAAGTCCAAGACCCATGCCTGTTGCATGAATTCAACAGAGTGGCAAGAGTAGCGATGTATAACCGCATGATTCTACAGGCGTTCAACTTGCTATTATTATAGGTTGCACCACTAAAACGCGCTGTATCCGGAAATACCACCTTGAGTTTAGTTCTTGCCCGTGTAATCACCATAACCAGTTCGGCGTAACAATCCAATTGAACAACCTAAGCGGGAAGAGGGAGACTTATGACTCTCGGTAAATTTTTACGGACGGGCGCAGCCGCTCTTGGTGCGCTCGCCGTGGCGTCGGTTACGCAGGCAAACGCGGCCGACATGTACGCAGGCGGTTACAAAGAGGCGCCAGCCTATATTCCGCCGCCGTTCTGGACGGGGTTCTATATCGGTGGCCATCTCGGCGCGGCGTGGGAAAACTTCAGCTTCAATCGCCGCGAGTTTGACGACTTCGGCTACTGCGGCGGCTGCACTGGATGGAGCTACGCACCTGGCTTTTTTGACGGCAATCGCAACAGCGGAGCGGACGCCTTCGGCGGCGTTCAGTTTGGCTATAACTTCCAATCGCCCAGCGCTTTTGTTTATGGCATCGAGGTTGACTTGGGCGGCATGAGCCTGAGCAGCAACAGCCGCAGCCATGCCAACACGACATGGGCCCATAGCAGCGACGGCGGCAAGACGTACGACTACATTGGCGGAACCGCCGGAGTGCTTGATGGAGAGGCCCAAGGCGGCTTCTACGGCGACGTGACCGGCCGCCTCGGCTGGACCTGGGGTCCGGCCTTGATCTATGCGAAGGGCGGCTTCGCATGGCTGAACGCCGACTTCAAGATGAGAGAGTCTGCGTTAGACGGCACCTACAGCGGCATCTGCGGGACCCCGGGGTCATGGTGCGATTTCAACCACAACAACAACAACACGCTGACGGGTTGGACGGTTGGCGGCGGCGTAGAGTGGAAGGTTAGCCCAATGTGGTCGATCAAGGTGGAGTATCTTCACTTCGACTTCAGCAACTTCAACAACAATTGCTGCAACGACCCCATGGCTCAGTGGGCCGCAGCGAATGGCGCCAACTACAACAACTTCAACCACAACGCCGACCTCCAGGTCGACACTGTGAAGCTCGGCTTCAACTACTTCTGGAACCCGCCGCCCGCGCCTCTGAAGTAGTCTAGCTCGACTTTCCCTGATTACCGGGGGCCTATCGCAGGCCGAAGAAGACAGAGGCGCGTGCACAGCAAAAGCCTTCACAACAATGCACTGCCTCTGTCTTCTATTACCTTCCGCGGCGACAGCAACCTCCAGCAGTCCGGCACAAGGCCCCTCACCGGGCCTTTTTGCTTTTTGAGACAACCGCCACGCTTCCACGAGAGCAACGCGCGGGCGAGATTTCGGCGATGCCAGCTTCATATGCCGTCGAAGTTGCGACGGCGCCAATAGAATGGCTTTCGACGCCCGTGAGCCACTGCGCCTACGGCGATTTCGCCCTCGTTCACTCTGTAAATCAAATAGTAAGGAAAGCGCTTGAGGTTGTAACGGCGCGCGCCGCATTTCGTCTTGGGCGAGGCTTCGGGATGCCCGGCGATGAACGCCAGCGCGGTTTCGACTTCCTCATAGAGTTCGTCACCAAGGCCGGGCCTGGCCCCGTCATAGTGTTCCGCCGCTTCTTCAAGCTCGCAGAGCGCCGCGGTCAAGAACCGCGCCTTCATCTCGAAGCACGGCGCTTCTTGACCTCCTCCCAACTGAGGGCACGCATTTCGCCGCGGTCGTAAGCATCGAACCGGTCCGCAGCCTCACGATCCCATTCATCGTCAATCTGCTCATCGCCGGCAGAAAGCGTAAGGTTGATGCGCTCGACAAGCTCCATGCGTTCTTCCGGCGTGAGCTTGGCCGCTTCTTCGCAGAGAATTCTGACGCGTTCGTTCATGAGAATAATATGCGCTTGGCGGGGCTAGGTTGGCAAGGGCATGCGGCGAAGGTGACTTATTGCTTCGCTCCTCCATGGGAGAGGAGACGCTAGAACTCTCGCTGCGGCTAGTTCAGGAGACCCCTCTCCAGCCGCATCCGCTTGCGGATGCGGCCGCGTTAAGAAGCAAGCTCGCCAAGGCGAGCTTGCAGGGAGAGGGACGGGCAAGGGGAGATTTGCCAATTCATGACGCTCCCCGTGCCACCACTCTTCCGGCCTAACAAACCCTTCGTTCCGCGTAGGGCGCTATCGTAGTTAACGCGAGTATAGTAAACGCGGGTTACTCATATTTTTCGCCACCGCGTTTTTGCGAATCTTTCCCCGCTTTTGGCCGATTTCTGCGCTTGCGGAATCCGTTTAAATATACGAGCAGATCTCATATTTACCAATACTGTACCGGGGACGGATGAAACTAGGTATAGTTTATTCATACGCACCAACAGCTTATCCGAACACGCCGCGCCTAACTCTTCCTTAAGTCGCATCTGCTAAACTACTTCAATATTGAAAGAGCGGCGCGGAACGCGGGAAATGCGGACAAAGTGCGTTAACAGGCGGTTAGTTGGCGGTCCCGGCGGCCGGTTGCGGGCGGGGCCGCTCCAGCGGGAAGAGCTTGTCGTAGCGCGCATTGTCGCCCGGCTTCAGCTCGTAGCAGCTATCGGCGATCACAGGCTCGCCCTTCGCAAGCAGCTCGCCCACCGTCGCGAATTCGAAGCCGCGTTTGCGCAAATCGGCGATCACCAGCGGCAGCGCCTCGGCCGTGTGCCAGCCGCGGCCATTGGCGTGCATGACCACGATGGAGCCCGGTTTCACACGCGGAACAACGCCTTGGCGGATCGCATCGGCCGTTATGGCCTTCGCCGGATCGCCGGATACCACGTCCCACTGGATGGCGAGCAGGCCCGCATCGTTCACCGCGTTCATGGTCTCGGCGTTGCAAGTGCCGAACGGGAAGCGGAACAGGGCAGTGTGCTCCATGCCGGGCGCTGGCCAGTAGCAGGCTCTGGCCGCCAGATCGCGGCGCACGCTCGCATCGGCCTTGAGGTTGAGCGCCAGATCGGCCGCCGCATCGCCCTCCGGCAGCAGCCGGAAATTGCGGTGCGTCCAGCTATGGCTGCCCACCTCGAACAGCGGGTCGGCGATCAGTTGCTCCGCGCGCTCTTTGTGGTCGAGCAGCCATTTGCCGCTCGCGAAAAAGGTCGCCTTCACCCCAAGCCTGCGCAGCGTATCGACGATTTCCCCATCGTAGCCGGCGAGTTCGTTCGCGTTCGAGCAAAGGTCGAAGGTCAACGCCACGAGCCGTTCGCCCTTGGGCAACCGCACGCCGCGGATCGAGCCGCGCCGGTTCGCGGGCACGGCGGGAAGCGTCACGGCGCCGCCCCTTGGCTCGATGGCCGGATCGTAAGTGCTTCTGCTGATTGCCTTTTCTCCGAGCCGCCCCGCCAGAGCCCCGGCTGGCCAGCATTGCCCGCCCAGCTCCTGTGCGATGCCAGCCCCGGCACATGCAAGGAGCACGCCACAGCCAATACCAAGGATCGCCAGCTTCATTCGGATGCGCATGCCCTCTATTCTCACGTTCAGCTCACAGATTCCATTAGAATTCCAGTAAATTTCTTATTGCGTAAATCCGGCGTTGCACGCAAACTCTGTTTGCGTCATTTCGACTTGACGCTCTCTCTCATAGGTGAACGGACATGGCAAAGAAACCTGAACCCAAGCCAAAAGAAGCCCCGAAGCCAGCCGGCAAATCCGGCGAAAAAGCGGGCGCCAAAAAGGGCGGCAAAAAATAGGGTCCCAGCGGAGTGAAAAAAGGGCGAAGAGATTTTCTTCCCCTTTTTTCACCTTTTGCCTATAAGCATAGCCGCAACCAGCGTTCGTCCAATCCAGGATATCGTGTTAATGCGGCTTGTTTTCCGGCTTTTAGTCATTTTCCCTCTTGCCTTGGTGCCGGCGGCTGCGTCCGCCATAAGCCTGACCAATCGCGACACGGCCGACCGAAAGCTCATCGTCATCGAAGGCGACACCCAAACCGAGCGCATGATAAAAGCGGGCGAAAAGCTTGAGCTTTGCGCGAAGAGCTGCGTCATCCGGCTCCCCGATGGGGAAGACTACGAGTTCGATGGCCCGGAAATCGTGTCGCTGGAGGACGGGCTGCTTTTCCTCGATGCCCCTGAGGATCAGGCCAAAACAGCCCGCTAGAAGACCCCCGTCAAACGCGAGCGCCGGCCTCGCCCTGGCCACACGGCCGTCATAGCGAGGCGGCCTCAGGCCCGGCATGCTGGCCGCGCCGTTTCGTGCCGCGCCGCACAGGCATTACGGAACGTTTCCGCCCGCTAACGCTTCATTAGCTTGAGAGAGCAATCCTTTTCAACGGGTGTTCCATGAGCATGAAGTCCTCCGCCAAATCGCCATCGAAGACGATTGTCCGCGCCGTGGAGGCGCAGCCGCATCTCGACCTCGAAAGAGGACAAGAGACCCAGCCTTGGGGAACGCTGACGGATCTCCCTATCGCGCTGAGCGAACAGGCGCGCCTGCAAAGCATCGAGGCGTTGAACCAGCTCCTCGCCGACACGATGTCGCTGCGGGATATGTACAAAAAGCACCATTGGCAGGTCAGCGGGCCGACCTTCTATCAGCTCCATCTGCTTTTCGATGCCCATTTCAAGGAGCAATCGGAGCTGGTGGACACGATTGCGGAACGGATCATGTCGCTCGGTGGCGTCTCGGTCGCCATGGCGCACGATGTGGCCGAGATGACCATGATCCGCAGGCCGCCCAAGGGCCGCGAAAACCCGGCGATGCAGCTCACCCGGCTGGTTGAGGCGCACCGGCACATCCTGGCATTCAGCCGCCGGGCCGCCAAGGCCGCGGCGGAGGCCGGCGACGACGGCACCAACGATCTTTTTGTGAGCGACGTTATCCGCCAAAATGAGATGCAGACGTGGTTCCTGGCGGAGCACCTCGTATCCGCACGTTTGGAATAACGCGCCTTGGACTCAAAGCCGGACCTGATTGCGCCAACGTTTCCGGGGGAGCCTTTGAGTTCACCTGGAGTGCTTCCTCAGCGGCATTCCCGCGTAGGGGCGCGCACGGCCGTCATTCCCGCGAAGGAGCATGTGAAAAAATCGAAATTGCAGACTTCGGCGAGACTCCGCAGCGTCATTCCCGCGAGGGCGGGAATCTATTTCAGCCGCTGGAACAAGACCTTAGCGTGGGTCCCCGCCTCCACGGAGACGATGCTGCGGGCCGGATTTCAAGCGTTTCGGCCAATTCCGCGATTTTTTCACACGCTCGAAGGCGGGAATGCACTTAGCAAGTTAGAACAACATCTTAGATGGGTCCGCAGAGCTACGATGGCCCATGCCAGGGCGGCTCCTTGTCGGATGAATTCAGGCTGTCGCCCCATCTCGGCACGATTTGTATTGGCTGATCGGCGCCCCTCGGCACGGGCGGGGGATAGGGAGGCGCGGGCTGATGCTGATACATCCGGCCTGCGTCCCTGCCCCTGGCTGCATCCTGTGCCAGCCATTCCTGGAGGAAGTCCGCCCCGTTTTTCAGCTTTGCCAGCATTGCGGTCATGGTGATACGTGCATTATCGCAAACATCCGGATTGCGCCCGCAAAAGCCCCGCACATCGGCAACGGTCTTCTGTGCCGACACCAATAGCCTCTGGTTGTCCTGGGGCGGACCTGGAAGGAGCAGGCAGATCACGAGGATCCAAAACGCGGCCCGCAACAAAAACAGCATCTCCGACACTTCCCTGCACATACGTCGGGTTGCATCGTAGGGCTTGCACACGAACAAAGGGAAAAGGCGGCCGCTGCCGTTTTAATGGATTTAACCTCGATATTTATTACAACATTTCTCCATTCACGGTAGCGGGGGAACGCTGCCCCGACGCATACCGCATTATCGTTTTTCTTCTCCTCTCATCGCGGGTCCATTCTTTATTTAAGTTGTAGATTATGCGATCATGCAGCCATGACGCCGGTACGCGCGCGCCTCATGTTGATCGCCATCATGGCGCTTTTTCTTGCGACAGCGGGTAATGCGCTGTTTTTGCAGGAACGCGCCCGTGTGCCTGCCACAATGTGGGCGGGGAAGATTCCGGTGGAGCGGATTCCAGCCGAAAAGCCCGCCCCGGCCGGCAGTACGGCGGAGGCGGCGCCCTCACCGATGCCTGTGTCCGTGTCGGTGCCCATGCCCGCGATCGCGCCTGCTCAGCCGCCGTCCACGCAACCGCAGGCGGACTCCACCGCCCAGCGCGTCCTCACCGCCTTGCAGCGGGAACTGGGCCTGCGTGGCTACGGGGAGCAGTTGCAGGCCCGGGCAAACGGGCTCAAGCTCGCGGTGCTGGCCTACGAGCTCGACAACGGCATGCCGCTTACGGGTGAGCCGGGCGAAGCGCTCTTGATGCAAATCCTGTCCGGCCTCAATCAGGCGCCGCGCGGCGCTTTCGCCGACCGGGCCGAGGCCAATCAGCGGCTGGTCATGGAGACACAGAAGGCGCTTTTGGGGCTCGGCTTCTTCCGCGGAGCGCTTTCTGGGCGCATGGACGTTTGGACCTCCGAAGCCGTCAAGGATTTTGAAAGGAACCGGGGCTTGACGCTCACGGGCCGGCTGACCGAGGCGACGCTTCTGGAGCTGGTCTCGTATTCGGGCCAGCCGCTGCGGCTTTCCGCTAACTGATACAGGGTGCGGGAAGTCCTGACGCACATCGCCGTCATAGGCGGCTTCAGCCGCAGCGCCGATCCCAACAAAATCCTCAACTTGCTGGATTGCTTCGCTTTGCTCGCAACGACAGCGGAAAGCTGATGCGAAAATAGCACGGCTTCGGCTTAAGATCGTCCGCGCGGTAACTCATTACAAATTCCGGCTGGAATTCGCCATACAAGCCCTTAACAGTCTTGGATCGGAGTGTCCGGCTGGAGGCGAATCCCGTATTTGGGGGGGAATACGCCGCATCGGAAACTCCTTTGCAGAAGGCGGGCATGCTGAGCGCATCGGTGAGGGACAGAGTATTGGGGCCGGCAAGAAGGTTGCGCATTACCGGCGCGGCGGCCGCGCTCGCTTGCCTGGCCGGCTGCACCGTGCTCGATCCCAATGTGCCCACGCCCGAGGTCGAAGTTCCGAATCTGTTCGTCAACCAAAAGGGCAACGCTTCAAGCACCGCGACGCCCTACGATTTCGTGGCCTTCAAATCCAAGTATCTTAACGAGCTTATCGCTCTGGGGCGCGGCTTCAACTTCGACGTCGGCGCCGCCATCGCCCGCATTCAGGAGGCGGAGGCCCAGGTCCGGGTCGCGGAGCAGCAGCTCATCCCAACCGTTACGACTTCGGGAACCGGCGCAAGTCAGAGCCTCTCTCCTGGCGTTGGGCGCAGGACCACTGTTACCGCCGCGTTGAGCGGCACCTACACCGTGGACATTTGGGGGCAGTACCGCTCGCTCCTCTTCGCCGCCAAGGCGAATGAGTGGAATGCGAGCTTCGCCGCCTCCCTGACCACGATCACCACCGACGCGAGCATAGCCACAACCTATTTCCAGGCGGTCGGCGCACAAGAGCAGATCGACATTGCCAAGCGAAACCTGGCCGCCGCGCAGCGCATCTTGAAGGCCATCCGGGACCGCTTCGCGCAGGGCACGGCCAGCGGCCTCGATGTCGCGCAACAGGAAACCCTGGTCGCGAACATTGCGGTCACTCTTCCTCCGCTTGAGCGCAACCTTCAGCAATTTAAATATGCATTGGCCGTGCTGGTGGGGCAGGCGCCCGAGTTCTTCAGCTACAAGGCCGAGAAGCTTTTCTCCCTGGCAGTGCCCGCCATCCCATCCGGCCTGCCCTCCGATCTCTTGTGCCGCAGGCCCGATATAGCAAGCGCCGAAGCTCAATTGTCGGCGGCGAAGTTCAACGTCTCGTCCGCGCGCGCGGCGATGTTCCCAACCATCCAGCTTACAGGCCAAGGCGGGTTCCAAAGCGTTGCCCTGGCTTCGCTTTTTCAGCCGCACAGCGTATTCTACAACATGGCCGTGGGGATAACGCAGCCGATCACGAACGAGTACGGCTTGCAGGCCCAGCTCGACTTCGAAAAAGCGACCTACGGCGAGTTGCTTCTAACTTACCGGAAAGCAATCTTCTCGGCCTTTCAAAATGTTGAAAGTACCCTAATTGCATATCGGAAAGACGCGGAGCAAGAGCGGCTGCAGCACGAGGCCGTGGTTTCAGCCCGCCGCGCGTTTGAGTTATCCGAGCAGCAATTGAGGGGGGGCATCATCGACGTGACGACTTTGCTCCAAGTTGAGCAGACCTTGTTCAACGCGGAGATTGCCTACGCTCAAATCAGGCAAACTCGCCTTCTGGATGGAGTTTCCCTCTACCAAGCTTTGGGTGGAGGGTGGTATAAGCCGGGCGGCGCTGGGATAGCGGAAGTCGCGTCCGTAATAGAAGTGAAAGCAAAGACCCCATGAAGCGGTTAGTACCCTACCTGATTTTTGTATTGGTTACCGGCGGGTTGGTTGCTTTCATCTACAAAGATCAGCTCTTCCCTGCATCGCCCGCGGATGCCGCCAAAGCGGCCGCGGCTGGCGGTCAGGGCGGCGGAAGCCATAGCCACCGGCGCGGAGACCAGATCGTTCCCATAGTCGCCGCAAAGGTGGCGACCGCCAACGTGCCCGTCTATCTGAACGGCGTCGGCACGGTGCAAGCCTTCAATACCGCAATCGTTCGCACCCAGGTTAGCGGCCGCCTCATCGAAGTTCCCTACACCGAGGGCCAGGATGTGAAGGAAGGCGACGTTCTCGCCAAGGTCGATCCTTCGCTCTATCAGGCCCTTTACGATCAGGTTGTCGCGCAAAAGGCGAAGGATGAATCGCTGCTTGCAAACGCGCGCCTGGATCAAAAGAGGTATACGGACCTAGTCAAGACCAACGCGGCAACGCAGCAGCAGGCCGACACCGCGACATGGACCGTTCATCAAGACGAATCGCAGGTGAAGCTGGACCAGGCATTGATCGACAACGCCTATGCTAACCTGCAATGGTGCACCATCAGGGCGCCGTTCGCGGGCAAGACGGGCATCCGCCTCGTCGACAAGGGCAATCTCGTCAGCTCCCAGGATGCGACCGGCATCGTCATTATAACTCAGCTCAAGCCCGTTGCGGTTGTCTTCACGCTCCCGGAAAACACGGTATCCGGAGTGCTCGACGCATCGAACCGTGGACCGGTTGAGCTTCAGGCCGTCACCGGCGGCAAGGCAATCGGCGAGGGCACGCTGCTCGTAGTCGACAACCAGATCGACCAGACGACGGGCACGTACAAGATTAAGGGCACCTTCCCGAACGAGCACAACCGGCTTTGGCCCGGCCAATTCGTGAATGTGAAGCTGAAGCTGAAAATTCTTAACGACGCCATCGTTATTCCTTCCGTCGCCGTACAGGAGGGGGCAAATGGCAGCTACGTCTATGTTGTAACCCCTGAAAACACCGTCAAAATCACGGCCGTTAGCGTGGTGCAGGAAGGCGAGCGGCAGGCCGTCATTGGCAGCGGCGTCGCTCCGGGCGATCAGGTGGTGACTGCGGGCTTCGCAAGCCTCCAGGATGGCGCCAAGGTTAAGGTCGAGATCGCCGGCGAAGCTTCGCTGGCCACGGACAGCCCGCAAATGAAAGCTTCCGCCGGGGATGGCGGCAGCGGTCAAGCCCAGCGTCCCCAGCATCAAGACGCCGCCGCCGATGGGGGCAGCGCCGCGGCTGGAGAGCATCGCCATCGCAAGAAACAGGGCCAAGCGGCGGAAGAAGCCGGAGTAGCGCAGGCTGCTCCAGCCGGCCAGGGTTCGCAGAAGCCATGAGCATCTCAGCGCCCTTCATCGCGCGCCCGATAGCAACCTCGCTTCTGGCGGTAGCCGTTCTGCTGAGCGCCCTGCTCGCCTATAGCTACCTGCCGATCTCCTCGCTGCCCCAGGTGGACTTTCCCGTCATCCAGGTGACGACGCAGCTGCCGGGCGCCAACGCGGATACCATGGCGCGGCTCATCACCGCGCCGCTGGAGCGGCAGCTCGGGCAAATCCCGTCGCTTGAGAATATGAGTTCGTCAAGCTCGCAGGGCCTGAGCCAGATCACGCTGCAATTCGCCCTCGACCGCGACATAAACGCCGCCGGCCAAGACGTTCAGTCGGCGATCAGCGCGGCTGGCGGGCAGCTTCCGCAAAACCTGCCCTATCCGCCAGTTTACGCGAAGGTGAACCCGTCCGATCCGCCGGTCCTGACGCTCGCGCTCACCTCCACCGGCTTGTCGATGGAGCGGCTCAGCGACCTCGCGGACACCTTCTTGAGCCCGCGCCTCAGCCAGGTGACGGGCGTCGGCCGCGTCACGGTGCAAGGCAATATCAGGCCCGCCGTGCGAATCCAGGCCGATCCAACCCAGCTTTCGCATTACGGCCTCGCGCTGGAGACGGTCCGCGCGGCAATCGCCAACGCCAACGTGACCGGCTCGAAGGGACTTCTGAGCGGGCCGGAGAAGGCGTTCCTGATCGGCGCGAACGATCAGCTCGAAACGGCGAAGGCGTATGAAGATGTCGTGGTCGCGTATTCCAACGGCGCGCCGGTTCTCTTGCGCGATGTCGCCACCATCAAGGCAGGGCTTGAGAACGAGAAGGTGACCGCGCGCTACAATGGCATACAAGCGGTCATTATCGACGTGCAGCGCCAGCCCGGCGCCAATATCGTCGGCACCGTCGATCTGTTGAAGAAGAAGCTGCCGCAACTGTTGAACGGCCTTCCCTCGGGCGTGAACGTTGAGGTCGCCGCGGATCGAACCGGCACGATCCGGGCATCGGTCTCGGAGGTGCAATTCACGCTGGGGCTTTCCGTGGTTCTGGTCGTGCTCGTGGTGCTCCTATTCCTGCGAACTTTCAGCGCAACCACGGTCGCGGGCATCACTCTGCCGCTCTCGCTCATCGCCTCTTTCGGCATCATGTATTTCGCGGGCTTCAGCCTCGACAATCTATCGCTCATGGCGCTCACCATCGCGACCGGCTTCGTCGTCGACGACGCCATCGTGATGATCGAAAACATCATGCGCCATATCGAGAATGGCGATAAGCCGATGGAAGCGGCTTATAAAGGCGCGGGCGAGATCGGCTTCACCATCGTGTCGCTGACCGTTTCGCTCATCGCGGTGTTCATCCCGCTCTTGTTCATGACGGGGATCGTGGGCCGGCTTTTCCGCGAGTTCGCGCTCACGCTTACCATCGCGGTGCTGACCTCGATGGTCATCGCGCTCACGCTCACCCCCATGATGAGCGCCCGTTTGCTGCGCGCGGCTCCCCACGGCGCGCGGGCGCCCTGGTATGCCCGGCTCACGGAAGCCCCGCTGAACGCGCTGACCGATTTTTACCGGGTCACGCTGGACATTGTGCTGCGGTTCAGGACTGCGACGCTGATCGTCGCCGCGCTCACTCTTGTCTTGACGATCGTGCTTTACCTGGCCATCCCGAAAGGCTTCCTGCCTGACCAGGATACCGGGTTTCTCACCGCCGATACGGTTACGGCGTCCGATGTTTCGTTCGACCGCATGAAGGCGTTGCAGAATTCGGTCGAGGATGTGGTCCGCAAGGATCCCGACGTACTCGGCATAGTATCCGTGGTCGGCACCGGCACCACCAACGCAACGCAGAACGTCGCGCATTTCGCCCTCACCTTGAAGCCCAAGACCGAGAGGCGGGCGAGCGCAACGGACATCATGCAACGGCTGACGCAGGCCGCGCGCGAAATCCCGGGCATCTACACAACCTTCCAGATCGTTCAGGATATTCAGATCGGCACCGCCCGCAGCAGCACCCAATATCAGTACGTTCTGGTTGGCCTCGACCGGCAAGGCTTCGCGGACTGGGCGAAGAAGCTGACCGGCGAGCTTAAGCATGACAACCGCCTGAGCCATGTAGCCTCCGACATACAGGAGGACGGCAATGCGGTGATGATTAATATCGACCGGGTTATTGCCGGCCGCCTTGGCGTCACCATGCAGGCGCTCAACGACACGCTTTACGATGCGTTCGGCCAGCGGCAGGTTTCGACCATTTACGGGCAATCCAACCAGTATCGCGTGGTGCTGGAGGTCGATCCCAAATATCAGACCGATATCGAGCAACTAGGTTCGATCTACGTTCCCGGCAACGCCATCAGCAGCTCGACGAGCGGTAACTCAACCACCGGCCTTGCCAGCAGCAGTTCGGGCGGCGCGACCAGCTCGGCCATCAGCGCGGTTCCCGCGGTTGGCCAGGGGCGCGGCTCGCAGGTGCCGTTCTCCTCCTTCGCCACCATCTCGCGCACGATAGCGCCGCTTGCGGTCAACCATGTGCAGCAATATCCGGCCGCCACGATCAGCTTCGACGCGGCACCCGGTGTATCGCTCGATGCCGCTGTGCAAGCGATAGCAGAGGCAAACGCGCGAATTGGAATGCCAAGCTCAATCGTTGGCAGCTTCACCGGAGCCGCGGCCGAATTCAACGCATCGCTGAAAAGCCAGCCGCTGCTGATCCTGGCCGCGGTTGTTACCATCTACATTATTCTGGGCGTTCTCTACGAAAGCTTCATCCATCCCATCACAATTCTGAGCACCCTGCCTTCCGCGGGCATCGGGGCGCTACTCGCGCTTTTACTGTTCGGGATGGAGTTTTCCTTCATTGCCTTGATCGGCGTCGTCCTGCTCATGGGCATCGTGAAGAAGAACGCCATCATCATGATCGACTTCGCCATCGACGCGCAGCGGCACCACGGCATGACGCCGGCGGAGGCGATCCGGGAGGCGTGCCTGCTGCGTTTCCGGCCCATCATGATGACCACGGTTGCCGCGCTGCTGGGCGCCCTTCCCCTGGTAATTAGCAATGGTCCAGGCTCGGAGCTGCGGATTCCGCTTGGCGTCACCATCATCGGCGGACTGCTGCTGAGCCAGCTCCTGACGCTTTACACCACGCCGGTGATCTACCTCGCCATGGAGGGGGTCAAGGCCCGCGTGGAAAACCTCATGGGCTGGACGGAAGAGCCGGCCACGGAGCCCACCGCCGAAACCGGGGGCGCGGGATGAGGACGGCCAGCGTTTCGAAGCCTGATCGGCGGTCCCGCCCCTCACCCCAACCCTCTCCCCATGGGAGAGGGGGTAGGTCGCGCCCGTTGCAACAGCGTCCCCTCTCCCGTCCGCATCCGCTTGCGGATGCGGACGCTATAAGGAAGCAAGCTCGCCAAGGCGAGCTTGCGCGGGAGAGGGACAGGGTGAGGGGAGAGACCGCAGTTAGGGCCGCGCCGCGATGAACCCTTCCGCGCTATTCATCCGGCGTCCCATCGGGACCACGCTCTTGTCGATTGGGCTCTTCCTGGTGGGCACGGTCGCCTATTTCAATCTGCCGGTGTCGAGCCTGCCGAACGCGGATCTGCCGGCGGTGCGGGTAAGCGCCGCGCTGCCCGGCGCCGATCCGGAAACCGTCGCGGCCACCATCGCGGCCCCGCTGGAGCGCCGCATCGGCGAGATCGCCGGCGTCAACGAGCTGACCTCGACCAGCCAGCTTGGCTCGACCAGCATCCAGGTGCAGTTCGATCTGTCGCGGAATGCCGACGACGCCGCGCGCGACGTGCAGGCAGCGATCAACGCGGCCCAAGCCGACCTTCCCACCACGCTGACCCGCCGCCCCACGATCCGCAAATCGAACACCGCCGGCTCGCCCATCATGATTTTGGCGATGACCTCGCCCACCCGGCGCGCGACCGACCTTTACGACCTCGGCGACCTCATCGTTAACACCCGCATTTCCCAAGTGAACGGCGTGGCCGAAGTCCTGCTCGGCGGGGCGCAAACGCCGGCGGTGCGCGTTGTTGCCAATCCGGCCGAGCTTGAAACGCGCAGCCTCGGTTTAGAGGATGTGAGAACCGCGATCACGCAGGCGAACTCGCTTGTGCCATCGGGAACTCTGGATGGCCCTGACAAGTCTACGGTCGTGGTGACGAACGGGCAGATCGCAAAGCCTTCCGACTACGCGGCGCTCGTCGTGAAGGTCAAGAACGGCGACGTTGTGCGCATCGGCGATGTGGCCCAGGTCTCGACCGGCACCAGCAACCGGCTTTCCGCCGGCTATTTCAATAGCTCCCCAGCCATCATCTTCATCATTTTCAAGACGGCGGATGCGAACGTCATAAAGACGGTCGATCAAATCTACGACCTGATGCCCGAGTTACACCGGCTGCTTCCCGCCGACGTAGAACTCCACGTGCTGAACGACCGGACCAAGACGATCCGCGCGAGCATTTTCGACATTCAGAAAACGCTGATCGCGAGCATCCTGCTGGTGATGGTCGTGGTGTTCGTGTTCCTGCGGCGCGGCGTGCCAACGCTGGCGGCGGGCGTGGCCGTGCCGCTTTCGCTGGCCGGCACTGTCGGGGTCATGTGGCTATCCAAGTACAGCCTCGATAATATGTCGCTGCTGGCGCTGACAATTTGTGTCGGCTTCGTGGTCGACGATGCCATCGTGGTCATCGAGAACTGCTACCGGAACATGGAGGCGGGGCTGAAGCCGCTGCAGGCCGCGCTCGAAGGTGCGCGCCAGATCGGCTTCACGATTATCTCCATCAGCATCTCGCTCGTCGCCGCCTTCATCCCGCTGCTCTTCATGGGAGGCATCATTGGCAAGCTGTTCCGGGAATTCGCCTGGACGCTCACCTACGCCATTTTGATCTCCGCGGTCATCTCGCTCACGCTGACCCCGATGATTTGCGGCAGGCTCATACGCAAGCTGCCACGCCCGCGCGAAACCTGGCTCGACAGGCTGATCGAGCCTTTCTTCGAAGAACTGCTCAGGCGTTACGAGCGTTCTCTCGTTTGGGCTCTGCGGCATCGCGTTCTGATGGTGTCAATAACGCTGACGTCGGTTGTTCTGACCGTGCTGTTGTTTAAAACGCTTCCCGGCGGGCTCGTGCCCCAGGGAGACACCGGCCTCGTGATCGGCTCCGCGCGGGCGGCGCCGGAAATTTCCTTCGACGCGCTGGAGGGGCTTCAGAAAAAGATCAACGCGATAGTCGCGCAAGACCCCGACGTCGATGGGGTCGCGGTTTCCATAGGAGGAACCTCCGGTTTCGGCTCCGCCAATCAGGCCCGTTTCTATATGGCGTTGAAGCCGTTCCCAGAACGGAAAACACTGGCGCCCGCGATCATCGCGCGCTTGCGTAAAAGGCTTTCCGTCCTTCAAGGCGTGGATATCACCATGTTCCCAAGCTCGGAACTCCAATTCGGAGCACGGCAATCGCGGTCGCAATATCAAGTGACCCTATGGAGCCCGGAACTCAAGGATATCATCGAGTGGCTTCCCAAGATCCAAGCCCGCGTCAAGCGCATACCTGGCGTCGTGGACGTCAATTCGGACCGCGAAGCCGGCGGCCCGCAGGTGATGCTCACCATCGACCGGCTCAAGGCGGCCAAATACGGCGTTGCGGTGAAGGACATAGACAACGCGCTGAACGATGCCTTCTCGCAGCGCGCGGTCTCGACAATCTACGATTTCCGCAACCAGTACACCGTGGTTCTCGAAGCCGATCTCGCCGTGCAGAGGAACCTGGAGGGGCTCGATAAAATCTTCATCAATGGCGGCTCCGGCAAGCAGGTGCCGCTATCGGCGCTCACCACGGTGAGCCTTATGGGCGTGCCGCTTTCCGTCGCCCATACGGGTCAATTCCCGGCTGTGACGATCAGCTTCAACACGGCTCAGAACGTCAGCCTCGGCCAGGTGCTGCCGCAAGTCATGCAAATCCGGCAGGATCTGCATGTGCCGGGCTCCGTGCATGTGGACCTCGCCGGCGAGACGCTCGCGCTTCAGCAGCAGCAGTCCTCGACAGCGCTTTTGATCCTCACAGCCCTCGTCGCCGTCTATCTCGTCCTCGGCATCCTCTATGAGGACCTTGTCCACCCGCTGACGATCCTGTCGACGCTGCCCTCGGCGGGTTTCGGCGCGCTGCTCACGCTGCTGATAACGGGCCAGCAATTGTCCATCATCGCGCTGATCGGCATCATCCTGCTCATCGGTATCGTGAAGAAGAACGGCATCATGCTCATCGATTTCGCGCTAGAGGCCGAGCGCGTGCGCGGGCTTTCGAGCGAGGACGCCATTCACCAGGCTTGCATGGAGCGCTTCCGGCCGATTCTTATGACGACGCTCGCGGCGATGTTCGGCGCGCTGCCGCTCATTCTTGCCTCGGGGCCGGGGTCGGAGTTGCGCACGCCGCTGGGCTACACGGTGTTCGGCGGCCTGGCCGTCTCGCAGCTGTTCACGATCTACACCACCCCTGTGATATACCTCCTGCTGGACAGGCTGCGCCGCCCCGCGGGGCGCGGACGCGCTGCCGCTCCGGCAGCCGGCGTCGTCCCAGGGGTGAAAACCTAACGTGTGCCCGCTACTTCGCGGGTTATCCAGGGCCGCACTTGACCAACGGGAACCGCAACCAGCATTGCGCCAGGGTGGCCGCTTTTGTAGACGGCGGACGAAGAGCATCGGCGGCGCGTTTCACATTGTCAATTATTTAGCTAAAAAGCTGAACCGGATCTATAAGGCAAAAAGACAAAAACCACGCACGTCAACCGCCGCAGCTTAAGCCACTCCCTTAATAATTCAAAACTTATACTTAAATCTAAGACCGCGCAGTTAAAATAAGTTATCGATGCACAAGGAATAGGGCGTGTTTTTATTTGGGCCCCTCTTATGTTTTACGGTCAGATGTAAGTCGCCGGGGAAATCAGGAACATGGGCAAAAATACGAAGGTGAAATGGCTCAGCGAACCGCAGAAACACGATTATCCTGCCGCCGAGAAGTATCTAAGCCTGACTTTGGAGCTGGCCGCGGCAAAGAAAATCGCCGGCCAATTGGAACAGGCCGAGATGTCAGAATATGCGGCGAAGGACATTTTTAGAGCGTCCGGGCTGGCACTGCTTGGTACCAGCAACAGCCACGTCGAAAAAGATCGATCGCAAATCATCCTGAATGAAAAACTTTCTCCCCTGCTGTTATATAGGGACAAAATTTCCAGCAAACTGGTCATCGCCGACGGTTATCACCGCCTGTGCGCGGTCTACACATTTGATGAAGATGCCATGATCCCCTGTAAGATTGTCTGACCAAGTGGAATTCATCAATCAAGCGCAGAGAAATACAGCTGAATCGACGTTACAGCAACGTATGCTGCACGGGCCCGCGGCGCCCGATTTTTTGCAGCCCGGCCCATGAATGGCGGCGCCTTTTTTCAGAAACCTGGGGCACATTCCTTCTCGTTGTCGTTGCGGCGGGCGCCGGTGTTGTCGAAGCCCAAAGCGGCGGAGCGATCACCCTTAGTATGAAGGTTGTCGCACCAGGATTGATGGTCATGGCGATCATCTATTTCATGGGCGCTGTCGGAGGCGCCCATTTAAATCCCGCGGTTACACTGGCGTTCGCGGTGCGGCGCAATTTTCCCTGGAGCCGGGTGCCCGGGTATATAGGGGCGCAGATTGCCGGCGGTATCGCCGCCGCGTCTTTTCTGCGGGCGATGTTCGGCACGATCGGATTACTCGGCGCAACGACGCCCGGTCATGGGATAAGCGGTCTTCAGGCGCTCATCATGGAGGTCTTATTGACGGCCGGTTTAGTCAGCACAATTCTTGGCACCGCCTCCGGCGCCCGTAATATCGGAGCCAACGGTGCTCTCGCAGTCGGTGGCTATATCGCATTGGCTGGCCTCTGGGCAGCGCCCGTTAGCGGCGCATCCATGAACCCGGTACGCTCCTTCGCCCCCGACCTCCTTCGCGGCGATATGACCACGACTTGGATCTATGTTGTAGGTCCCGTGCTGGGCGCAATCATCGCTGTAGGGTTCGAATGGGTTCTCAAGGGCAAAGCCACCGCCGCCGGCACGTTGGCGGCACAGGGCGATCTCGAAAGCGGCGAGAACCCCCAAAGACAGCCTTAAGAGGGCGGTCCAATGTCAGCCCGGCGTTCGTCAGCATAGCGACAGAAGCTAAGCGGCCATCCCGGGTGCGAACCGTGGCCTGAAATTGCTGAACCTTATTGGAGAAGAGATAGGGGAACGGGTGAATAAAGCAAATCGTCATAAAGGCGCGCCAAAGCCTGCGGTTCATCAACGCAACTGGAGGCGCATTCATCATTCGCCGCTGTTCTGGGCCGGCTTCTTTCTGTTTTTAGCGGCGATAACGTTCTATGTGCTCTCCGACGATCTTTCTTGGCGGCCGCGAATCCATTGATCCACTGCGCCCTATAATCACCTTCTTACGAGCCCCCGGACCGAGCCTGATTTTCCGCTACCGTATCCAGAAAGCTGCCATTGGACAAACACGGCGCGGGACTGGACGCTACGCACCCTATTGGCCTAACCTGCGGTGCGCCGGGCGTGAGATCTTAGCCATCGCGCACGACGCCTTTGGGTAGCCAGCGCCTGAGCGCGGCGTTCGTTTCTTGTAGGCGGTGTCATAGTTAATGCGAGTATAGTAAACGCCGCATCGCCATAATATTCGCCGCCGTATTTTTGTGAAACTTTTCGCGTTTTTGCTTGATTTCTGCGGTTCGAAAATCCCGTTAAATATAGTCACAACTTGCGAGTTAACCATGCCGCGGCGCATTTCTGCTCGCAGGCGCCGCGCCCATGCCTGACTTTGTGCAGAAATATCAGCGAATTAGCTCAAGTTCACGCTTTCGCAATACCCCATCCTTTATAGTGGCATCATGAAAGCGGCGGTCCCGGTGTCATGGAAGGAGCGGAAAGGGCAAAGGAACAGGGTTAGCGGCGAAGGAATCCGGCGGAGGTCAAGGGGTGCTCGCGCTTACGCTCTAACGGCGCCTGGCTGCGGCATAGCCGGCGTTGGCAAGCAGGCAACACCTGTCTGGCAATTATTTCGGAAGATCAATACCGGCACTTGCGGTTGCGCATAAGAAAAACGATGCTTGGCCTCATTTTGAGCGGGAACTATTCAATGACCGGCTGTGCGTGTCCCCAAAATGGCGTCTGGTTTGTAGTCGCCACCCATCCCAATCGGGAAAGCCAGGCCATCGAAAATTTGCTGCGGCAAGGTTTTCCTGTTTATTGCCCAATGATCATGAAGCATATTCGCCACGCACGCCGGGCCTATGATGGCCGGCGCCCGCTTTTTCCAGGCTACATTTTTGTTGAACAGATCAGCCAGGAGCAACGGTGGAGGCCGCTGCTTAGCACTTTCGGTGTCCGGACCGTGATAATGTGCAATGAAAGGCCGGCAAAACTTCCAACGGGATTTGTCGAAGGGCTCAAAGCTCGCGAAGTGGACGGAAACATCTGCAAGCCCGAGGCACCCTTCAAAATCGGCCAGGAGGTAACAATAAAGGGTGGCGCTTTCGATGGTTTAATCGGTCAGATAGTCGAGATGAAATCGAACGATCGCGTGTTGGTGCTTCTCGACCTCTTACGACGTAAAACCCCCGTACACATCGACGCAAAGAAGCTCGTATAGGGTGAAGCGCAAGGGGGGCGTTCCTTTCCTCCCCTACTCAGACGCCTTGGCCTCGTCTTGAATGCGCTTGAGGCGAAGGCTCCCAAACCAAACCTCGCCGGATATAAACTCTTCCGAAGGCGATCGGGAATCGTGGAAAAGGCGAAGCGTCTGACCGGCGCAATCATCACTTTGAGGTACATCGCCCTCCAAGGTGAAAATCCTCCATTGCTCGGTTTCCCCCATAAGCATATCCGTTTCGGCAAGGGCACGGTGCGAGCCGGTTGCGCAAGTTAGCTGCCAGCGCAGCCCGCGCTTCGCTGTAATGGTACCCCGGAGCTTTCCTTCGAAGCGATAGTGTCCAGGTGCCAGAAAGACGACCTGCTTCAGTTCCGGAAACTTTACCCGTCCAGGGCCAAGATTGACATGCAGGAGCCGTTCGCGCCCATCGGGGGCAGGCCCAACAAATCCGGCCACGGCATTAAGTCCAAGCTCCATCCTCCAATCGAAAGGTAAGCCGCTCGGCGGGTTCTCAAAATTTCCATTTGTGAGCAGGCCGAGGTTAGAAAGCTGTTCCTCCGGCAGAAACTGAAGCCAAGCATTGTAGGCCATGCCGGTCCGGTTTCTGGCGATCAAGGCATCGAGATAGGGAGCGAGTTCCTTCGGTGAAGGCGGTGCCCCATTTGCCTTAAGCGATATCATTAGCCTGAGCGGAGCTTCGGTTAGCGCCTCGCTTCGCGATAAAAACTCGAAAAATTGCGCGCGCCAGGCCGGCCTCTTTGTCAGAACGTCAGCTACCAGAAGTAACCCTTCAGGATCTTCGGCGGTGAGTGCTGCATACCTCATCACGTAAGCTGAGAGGTCAGGGCGCGTTTTAAGCAGTAGATCCGCATAATCGAGCGTTGCCCGGTAATCCCCGCGGTAAAAGCTCTCATTTAGCAGCCAGAAAAGAGCTGAGCTCTCGCGGCGCGACAGGTCAACTGCCTCCTGCATGAGGGCGCGCACGCGCTCAGGCTCTTTACTCACCAAGCCTAAGAGTTCATACGCCTCTGCATTAAGCGGATCGGCCGCAAGTGCACGAATTGCGAGCTGCCGGATTTCCTTGCGCATGGCCTCGCGCTCGCTGCCAAGCTCTTCCATAGCGCCGTTGCTGCCCGCTTCGGGAAGCTTTTCAAGAGTGTTTATCGGTTGCGAGACTGTGCCATGCTCGTTTGCATCTTGCGCGCTCCCGCTATGGGCCAACATGCGCTCGTGCGTTTGGCGGGCCTTGGCGATGAGTGCCGCCGGATTACTGGCGTTCAAGGCAAGCGCCAAGTCGGGTGCGGAGGGCGCCAGCGCAAATGGAAGGCTTTTCGTGAGCGTCAACCAAGCGAGCACAAGGCCCACCGTTCCGAGCAGGGCCGCCCGCAGCGGATGAGCGCGAAGCCCGGCGAGGTTCCTGTTGAGCCAGTCCAATATTCCGTAACCGCCGTGATGGCGCCGGCGGTGCTTGCGCGTCATCGCCTTCCCCCAAGCAGAAAAAGAACCATCTTCCCAAAGCTTCCCGGTAGCGAACAGCCTGCGTGCTGCCGCCCGGCGGCTTTCCAAAGAAAGGGGCTGCAGGACCGCCGCGGCAGCACCGCGATTTCGCTACGATCCAGTTGCACGGCTTTTCTTGCTCAAGCATGGCGGCAGCGCAACGCTGGGCGCGGCGGCGCCCCTGCTTGCACCGCAAGCCTTAGCAAAGGGGGGCACGAGTTCTCTCCCGGCGCTTCCCTTAGCATGGCCGGTGTTTCTAACCATTCTTCGAAATCTGCTTGCGAGCGCCATCCTCGGCTTCGGGGAGGCTTCCGTATGCGTAGCTGTATCCCTTGTATCCATAACCATAATCATAGCCGTAGCCATAGGTATAGCCAACGGTTTGGGGATCGAATTTTGTCAGGACGACGCCGACCGGTGTGATGCGGGACAGCTGAAGCCGCTTTAATGCCGAGCGGATCATGCCTTTGCCCTTCTCGCCGGCTCCCACTACGAAAATATTCGCGGCTACAGCTCCGGCAAGCAGCTGCGCGTCGGCAAGCCCCAGAAGCGGCGGCGAATCGAGCACAATGAGATCGAAGACCTCGGAGCCATGCGAGATCAAAGAATGGACCCTGGTTCCGCTTAGCAAATCCGCGGCGTTCGGCGGCAATGGCCCAGAGGCGATGAACGCAAGATTTGGGTGGTCCGTTTTTTGGATGAGTTCGGGCGGCAGAGACATGCCTGTCAGATAATTGCTGAGCCCGATCGCATTGCTCAAATTGAGCTTTTTATGCAGCGAGGGCTTCCGCAGGTCGGCGTCGATCAAAAGAACCTTGAGGCCCATTTGAGCGAAATGACGCGCAATCGCAACCGCAGTCGTCGATTTTCCCTCGCTAGGACCGGTGCTTGTAACCGAGATCGAACGGGGAAGCCCGGAGTTGGTTGCGAACTGCAAAGCGGTAGCCAGCGAGCGGTAAGATTCTACGAGGGCCGAGCGCGGATCGCCAATCGCTTCAGCCATCTCCTGGGACGCGATCCGCGGGATGACGCCAAGTGTCGCAAGTCCGAACAGCTGCTCAACCTCTTCCGGGGCGCGGACCCGATCGTCCAGGAGTTCGAGGAAAAGGGCAAGCCCAACGCCCGTTCCAAGCCCAAGCGCTATGGACAGTATGAGCGCGCGCGGCACGTTGGGCTCAGAGGGATAGATTGGAACCGCGGCCCGGTCGACCACGAAAATATTGTTGGTGCCGACACCCCCAGCTATATCTACCTCTTTGTAGCGCTGAAGGAGGCTGTTGTAGATACCACGATTGCTGTCGGCCTCCCGCTTCAGGACGTTATGCTGAATGCCCTTCTTCTGTAGATCGAGTACCTCAGCCTTGAGGGTCTCGATCCTTGCTTTCATCTCATTTTCCTGGGAGAGCGACGATTTATAAGCGGCCTTAAGCGAGTTGCGGATCGCACCGGTTTCCGCCGCGAGCTGCTTGTCGACCTCCTTGATCTTGTTCCTAATCTGCACCATGGCTGGGTAGGCCGGCTTGAAGCTTTCAAGCTTCTCCTGGTACTCTGTTTCCAGAGCTTTCCGCTGGCCGCGAAGAACCTCGATAACCGGATTGGATAAGAACTGGGGCAGATTGATCGCGGTTACGCTTTCCACCTGGCGCCACAATTGCTCGTTTTTCATGCGCTCAGAGATCAATTGCCCAGCCGCCGCATTGGCTGTCGCCAAATTATTCTCCGCGATGGATGCCTTGTCCGTAACCTCGACCATTTTTTCGCGCTCGGAAAAGTCGAGCACGGCCTTCTCGGATTCCTCAAGCCTGATTTTCAGCTGCTTAATCTGGTCATCGAGAAACCTTTTGGCGTAAGCATTGGCCTCAAATCGCTTATCGAGATTTCGAACTCGATGTAGGCGTCGGCATAGCCATTGGCAATATTCTGAGCGCGCTCTGGGTTCGGATCGGCGTAAGAGACATCGACGAGACGCGATCCCGGAACCGGCAAAATAGTCACATTTTTGACCACAATACCGGCTGCCCGGGAGTGGCGAGCTTGAGCTGATGGGGGACCGTTCTCCCCTGAAGCGCCGAAAATGCCAAGAAGCGACAGATTCCGCGGCTTCAAGAAGCTTGTATCCTCGGCAAGACGCTGTGCTGAGACAACGCGCTCGGCCATCCCGCGGCTTTTCAGAAGTTCGTATTGCGTCCTTAAGAAGTCGGTTGAGCCCGCTTCCACCGGGTTGGTACTTCCACCTTCGACAACCTTCGCAGCCTCGCGCTCAATTTGGATTCTAACCGTTGCCATGTAGAGCGGCGTCTGCATGAGCGTGCGGACACTGCCAAGCACCGTAAACGCGAGCGCAACACTCAAGATGAGCCATTTGCGTTTAACAACCATATAGAGATATTGACGGAGCGTTACCGCCAACGGCACCTCATCTCCTTGCCCCGGCACTCCATAGCTTGGGTAGCCTGGTGAACCGAACGGACTGCGCGCGGCCTGCGCGATGGGGGTCTCTGCCCCAGAGACCAGCGCACGGCCCTCGCCAGCGTGCTCCTGCCCCGGCTCGAAATCACTCATGTGAAAAGCTCTTAGGACGCATTTTCTCGCTATCCATCACTTACTCAACTTGATCCAGCAGCCATCATAGGAGTGGGGCCAAGTTAGCCAGAGGGAGTACCTTAAAAAGATAATTTGCTCCCACTTTAGTGTCCGAGGTGGGGACGACGATCACGTCGCCCGATTGCAGCTGTGGGTCATCTTGCTGTCCCGCCTGAATTTCTGACACGTCGTACCGCCCCGCGAGGCGCTTGCCATCAGCAACCCGAAAAAGCACGGCCGTGCTTTCGGCGAGTTCATCCAGGCCTCCCGCCTGAGCGATGGCTTGCTGAAGCGTCATGCCACCGGCTATCGGCACAACGCCGGGCTTCTTTACAGCGCCCGTAACGGTGACGCGCTGGCTGTTGTAATCTTTGACAAAAACGGTTATCTGCGGATTTTGCAGAAACTTGGCGCCGAGCCTCTTTGTAAGCTCCTGCTCAAGTTCGCGAGCGGATTTACCGCCGGCCGTGATCTCGCCAATAAGCGGATAGTTGATCGTGCCCGCCTCCGAGACTTGAACAGACTTGGAGAGGTCCGGCGTCTTAAACACGGTAATTTCCAAGACATCGAGCGGGCCTATTTTATAGGCTTTGCTCTTGGGGTCCGCCATTGCCGTATAGGACTGCGCCGTCTTTTCGAGAGCCGCGGCCTGCGACGAAGCGGTCTGCGTGGTAGCAGCAGAGGAGGCTTGAGAAGGCACCTCGGCCACCGCGAGTTTTGCCGTACCGGCGTCGTTAGCCGGAGAAATGCCGCAGGCGGCCAGAAAGGCTAACGCCAGCACGGAGATGAGAAATCTGGGCAGGGGCATCATTTCCGCATACTCCTTCACGAAGCCCCGACGCGCATAGCGCAAGCCGATGCAGTACGTTCAGCCTGTATAATGCAGGAGCTAGAACGCTCACCGCCGCAGGGGGCAGGTAGCAAGAGCGAATGCGCCATACCTGAAGTTGAACTCCACATACCCGAAGTTGAACAAATCTATACCAAAAGTTGAAACCCTTAACTTTAGGTTGTGTCAACCCGTTTCAACGCTACGTGCTGTCCAGTATGCGTACCTGATGCTTTAGCTCAAGTGATGCTGATAGACAACTACTCATTGCAAAACTTGGATGGTGTGAACAAACGGCCACAGAGGCGATGGCTCCCTGCATTTCTAACGTTAATCTTCATTGCAAAACTTAACTGGTTTGGTTATAAGTCGCTAACATTATTCTAAGTTGTATGGGGCTTCATAAGGTAGAGGAAGGACTGGCTATGGTGCGGAAAACGATTTCGATCGCACTCATTGCATCGTTGGCGGCGACCGGCGCTCAAGCTGCGCTGCTGACCAACGTGCAGGGAGCGGTCACAGTAGATCGCGGTTATGGCAATGCGCCGGCTGGATCTGGCAGCGTGATCGCGCCAGGCGAGCGGGTTCGCGCACGTGAAGGGTCAGCCGACATCGTTTATGACAATGGCTGCATTGTGAAAGTTGACCCAGGCCAAACAATGGTCGTGCTTAGCCCCCCGCCCGCATGTCACATTGCGAGCGAGGTTTCGACAAGTCCGGTCTATCTTGTGGGGGGGGCGGTGGCCATTGGCGGCGGTGTCGCAGCAGCAATTCTGCTTTCGCAAACAAAGCCCGCGAGCCCGTAAGGCATTCGACCTGCCTTCTTGGACGGCCACGTAATGCTCTTCTATTTATCCAGCGCGGTTCTTGCTGCAGCTCTCCTAGTGGGGGGCGGCACCCACGTTGGCTTTTTGGGCGACGTGGCCCTCCAGTTTCTAGCCGTCCCTCTGCTTTGTATGGCCCTTTGGCCAGCCTTTAGCCAGCAAAGCCCTCATCGGAAGAAGGCGCGGCTCGCACTCTGGATCTGCGGCATCGCCGCCTTGGTTCCGGCCATTCAACTTTCTCCGTTGCATTTGGATTATTGGTCCGGCGCTACGGGTTTGCTGCCCGCAAGCACAGGCGCCTTGCCGGAGGTGCCCGGAACTCACACCCTTACCCTCACACCCGAGGCAGGCTGGGCCGCGGCACTATCTCTGATTCTTCCCCTTTCGATTTTTGCCGCCAGCGTTCAGCTTACTCTCGAACAGCGCATTCGCCTTTGCTTTCTATTGGCCGGGCTGGGAGCTGTGTCGCTAGCTATCGGCTTTCTGCAGATGGCCCAAGGGTCCGCGAGCAGCCTGCGCTTTTACGAGTTCACGAACCCAACTGAGGCAGTTGGCTTTTTTGCGAACCGCAACCATTTCGCAGCTCTTTTGAATGTCACCCTGGTCTTGGCTGCCGTTTGGCTTTGGATGACGGCAAATGCAGCGCTTGGCCGGGGCGCATTTGGAAACCGTTCCGTGCTATGGCTTGGCGCGGCTGCTGCATTTCTTGTAGCCGACGCGGCAGGTCTCGCCATGGCGCGTTCCAGGGCCGGGATGGCTTTCGCTATAGTCGCACTTATCGGCATCGTGTCGATGGCGTTCAAGCAAACCCGCGCAACAGAAAAGACCCGCCGCCACACAAGCTCTAGCCGTATCTCCTTGGCAGCGGCGGTGTTTGCCATACTTTTTGCCGCACAGTTCGGTCTTGGCAGCATGCTCTCACGCTTTGAGGGCGATCCTTTGGAAGACCTCCGGTTTGCCCTCAACCAAACTACCTTTGAGACTGCTGTTAAAGCCCTGCCCTTTGGCACAGGGCTTGGGTCCTTTGTTCGTGTTTACGCAAGTGTCGAGAAGAGAGAGGATGCCTTTGCCGGTTTTGCGAACCGGGCCCACAATGACGCAGCAGAGCTTTTGCTTGAGACTGGGGTTTTAGGTGCGGCATTGCTTCTGGCGTTTCTTGCCTGGTATGCCAAGTGCACCTACCGCGCCTGGACGGCGGGGCAGCCGGAGCGTCCTCCGATTGAGCCCATGCTCGAAAGGGCGGCGAGCCTGATCATAGGCCTGCTCCTCTTGCATTCCCTTGTGGACTATCCACTGAGGACCGCCGCGCTGAGCACTGTTTTCTCCTTCTTTTGTGCGATTCTGGCGGCCCCTGCGATCACAGCAGCTGGCCCACACGGCCAGCCCGAAAAAGACGGGCAGCCGCAGCCGGAAAGGCGGCACAAAGCCCCTTTAAGACCTTTGGAAAATTGGGGTACAAATGATGCGTGGCCAGAGAGCTGGCAAAAGTAGCGGGCGCGGAATTCTTTTTTGGATGGGGCGGAGCGCTGCGTTATGTTTCCCGAGAAATTTGGCGAAACGTATTAAGGCCGGTACAACTCGATGCCGGCAAAAACCTGGAGCGGTCCGGCGGCTCCACAAACTCGCGCTTTAAATTGCCGTGAATTGGCACAAAGTCATATTCTCCACTTTATACTATAAACCACACTTCATCGGCATGGAGCCAGCTTCCGGCGACATCTGTTGGGGGAGCGATTTCACACCTGCAACCTATCCTCGCGGGAGATAGCCTGCTCTATATGTTGTTCATCTGCAATAACTTCCACTTTTGTGTGCTTTTGAGATGACGACTCTTTCAAGAGTCCACATTTCCTGCTTGCACTGCAACAAAAACTTAAATATGCAATCGTCTTTAGTTTATGGCGTTTGCATAGTGGGTTTCAATGGTACGCTGGTTAGTTCAGCTGATAGCTGATGTCGCTTTGATGCTCCTGGCAACCCTTTCTGCGCTACTCTTGCGCGAAAATTTCGAGGTTGCACTCAACCGGTTTACTGAGTTTTTGCCCTATCTGCTGGCTACCTTGGCAATCGCGCTCGCCGTTTTTCCCGTCGCTGGGCTCAATCGCTCCCTATGGAGGTTTTCAAGCCTCCACGATCATTTAACCGTAACGGCTGCCGTCGCCGCCACCGTTGCTGGCGCCGTAGGTTTAGCATTTGTCTATAACCGTCTGGACGGTGTGGCTCGCTCCCTGCCCTTCTTGCAATTTTTGACTTGTACGGCATTCCTCACCGGTGCCCGTGTTTTGCATAGGCTTGTCCATGAGGCTCGCCGCGATCGCAAAGGCGCACCAACTCTGCTCCAGCCGGCTGCCGAAGGGAACGCGGCAACGACCGTTTTGGTTGTTGGGATTACGCGGTTGGCTGATGCCTATCTTCGAGCCGCCGCCGAATTGACCCCGGGCCAGATCGAGATCGCGGGGATAGTTGGGGTCAAAGAGCGCCACGCGGGGCGGGCGCTCGCCGCACACAGAGTTTTGGGCAGTCCCGAAGAACTGAGCGATATTCTCGATTCACTCGAAGTTCATGGCGTGACCGTGGATGTGATCGCCGTGGCTGCCCCTTTCCGGACATTTTCTCCCCCCGCCCGGGAAGCATTGCTGCTGGCCGAACGCGCCCGTGCTATTGAGGTTCGATTCCTTGCCGAGGATTGGGGCCTGGCGGTTGAGAAATTCACCGCTGCATTGCCCCCGCAGTGTACTTTGACAGACAAGCCGGAGACGAGCTTTGAAATATCTCCAACTTTGCTCAATAGTATTGCGCTGCGGCGCTATTGGTTCATAAAGCGGTCTATCGATCTTTTAGGAGCGATTGTTCTCACACTTCTCCTGTCTCCACTCATGCTGATGACGGCCTTGCTGGTTACGGCAAGCATTGGCTTCCCCGTTTTGTTCTGGCAGCAGCGCCCGGGGCTCGGAGGCCGTGCCTTCCACCTGTATAAGTTCCGTACCATGCGGTCGGCGCATAGCAGCGATGGAAGCCGCCTTTCCGACGGCGAGCGGGTCTCAACAATAGGCAAAGTACTAAGACGCCTGCGTCTCGACGAACTGCCCCAGCTCTTCAGCATCATGCGCGGCGACATGTCTTTTATCGGCCCGCGGCCGCTTCTTGAGCAAGATCAGTCCAAGGCATATAGCGCGCGCCTACTCGTAAGACCCGGGCTTACCGGTTGGGCGCAAGTCGTTGGCGGGCGCGATATCTCATCAGAGGACAAGGCAGCGCTCGATGTCTGGTATGTGTGCAACGCCAGCCTCGCCTTGGATGCAGAGATCGTGCTTAGAACGATACCGTTTGTGCTCTTCGGCGAGCGCATTTCCATGCGCTATCTCGAACACGCCTGGCACGAGCTAGGCGAGGAAGGAATAATTAGGAAGAGTTCTTCGTAAGAGGGGCGCTGGCGGGACCGCGCAGTTTTAGCGTTGGCCGCCGGATGTCCTGCCCCTTGGTTCGATATAGAGCGCGCCGGGGAAGGCTGCTTGAATGTATATATGTAATTATAAAGCATGTCGGAACCGCCTTTGCAACTTCTGTGCAATTATCGCCAAATGCGCCTTACAAAAGCGTAAACAGACTAAGATGCTGATATTTGCTCAGAATATCGATAGATGCCCGGAGCAGCGGCAGGGTGGCGAAGTAGAATGGCGCAATCGTAGATTGCAATCTATGGTTAACCCGCGCAAGATTCTAATATTAACGGGATTTTTGAAACGCAGAAATCTGCCTGAAACGGGCAAAATTTCGCAGAAATCCGGGCCTCGGAGACACACGGATCTCGCGTTTACCATGCTTTCCTTAACCATAGTACGCCGCTACGAAATGCACGCCGTAGCGAAGACTTTTGGCGGTTGGCATTACGCGAAATGAACCATTCGCAAATCCGTCATCCGCACAATCATGGCGCGGCGCGGATCGAATGGCAGGTCCTGAAAACCCCAACGGCGGCAAAAGGCGCGAACTGTATTGTCCAGCGGATGCGTAATGACGCCGGTGCTGCCGATCAACGCCGACGCTTGAAGCGCCGTCCGCAAAGCAAAGAAGAGCAGCGACCGCGCATGCCCCCGCCCTTGGTCACGGCGGTCAACCGCGAGTTGACCGAGCAGCGTCGCGGGGATTGGATCAGGCCGGTTGCGCTGCTGCGCCTTCGGCAGCCAGGCCCGCTCGATCTGGGCCGCGCTCAAGGTCACATAGCCAACGATCCGCCCGTCCGCCTCATCCGCCAAAACCGTAACGCGCGAAGCGCCGCTCACATGATTGACCCAGGCATGGCGCTACTTGCTCCAGGTGGGCTTGGTTTGGCTCAGTTCCTGAAGCTCGCGGATCGCTTTCGCGGGCGCGGCGATCCACGCCTCGAATTGCTCCCAGTGTTCGGCGGGGATCGTTACCACCGTCCGGCCGAGCACCTCGATCTCGGCGGCCTCCAAAGCCTTCCGGCGCATGAAGTCGCTCAATGTCGTGCGCGATTGCTCGGCGGCGGCTTCAAGGATGGCGCGCTCGTCCGGGCTAACGCGGACGCTTAAGATAGATGTGGGGGGCCCGCTCATGCGTATGACAATAGCATACAAGCCGCATAAAGCAAAGAGGCAGGTGGGGGTCGAGGACGTTCAAGATATCCGAATCGAATTCTGAAGCCCCTCAACACGCGGAAACAAGCCCGCCGGGGTGAGGCGGCCCAATTCGAATTCCGCGGGCCAGCCGGCAGGCGCGGTAATGACGGGGTTCGTTTTTCCGGCGCCGGCGCCTCGCCGAATGTCCACGCATAGCCAAATTTCATAACACTATCCTACATCCGCACTCGCAAGACCCTGCGCCGCAATATCCCGGCACGCGCCTCTTTGTTCCCCTATTGTTCACATGGGAGGCTTGCGCGAACCCTGTCGTACCGTGCCTGCACGGCTTGCTTGTGCACCACGCCAGCATCTCCCGGTAACGTTGTGGATAATTTCATGTTCTGGTTGTGTTCCTGTTTGGCTGCTGCCATCTTATGGCCAGCGGCAAAGCAGTTTTGAATTGCCGAGGATAGTAACCGTATGCCTGCGGGATCGCTTAAAAGAGTGCTAGCGTGGTTGAGAGTTCGATGAAGTATTTGCTTGTCTCGGAGGCTGATCGGCCGCTTAAATGTCAATGCAATGGTGAGTTGTATTTGGCATTGGAGATGGAAAACCTATCGCTGACGGATGGCTACCAGCTCCAGCCCGTTCCATGGCGGCCAAGCGTAAACGCGCGCGATGCCGGCCGCTTGAAAAGCCAATTTATGAGGAGCGCTAAACTGCCGATAAGAGACGGTGCCGCCGGCAGCCCGCAAGTCAGGAATTGGCCTTTACGCCCCCTTTTGTCATCGCTGGCACGGCCGCCACGCAAGGGGTTGTGCTCCTGCATCAGCCCTCCAGGTGTTGGCCGAACCACGTGGCCAATTCCGCTTCGGACAGCGCACCACCGGCGGCGGCTTCCACGACTCGCACGGCCTCCAGCCTGTCGAAGCGAAGCCGGTAGCCATTATCCGCAAGGAACAACCGGGCGGCAACCCAGGCGGTGCGCTTGTTGCCATCGGCAAAACCGTGGTTTCTCAAAAGCCCATATGCGTAGGCCGCGGCCAGCGCGGAAGCATCGGGCTCGCCATATTCCGCCAGGTTGATGGGCCGCGCCAGCGCGGACTCCACTCCTCCACGGTCGCGAATACTGTCAAGGCCACCGTGCTCAGCCAACAGGCGGTCGTGGATCGCGTAGACTAGAGAGGCGTCAATCCAGCGCCAGGCCGGTTGGCCAACGCAAGTCACTTGGCCAACGCCCTGAGAACGTCGCGGTCCTCATGCATGATCTCTTCAGCCAAGGCCATCTGGCGCTCAAAGTTGGGATCGTAGGGTGTGAGACGGTATCCGCCGTCCGGCGCCTCGGTGAGGTAAACCGTGTCGCCCTTTTTAACCTTCAGCCGGGCCATGGCCTCTTTGGTCAGGATGAAACCGGCCGAGGCGCCAACGGTGGTGACTTTGAAGGTAAGCATGGCGTGATCTCCGTCTATATAATCGACATTATATAGAGCGGCGTGACTAGGTTCAATCGGGCTGCTTTTTGCCTTCCCGCCGGCGACGCGGCCGGCTTGCGCCGCCGGGGACGGGCCTGTACCGTGCAGCTGAAATTCCTAGCTTTTCAAGCCTCATCGTCAGGACAGGGCTAGGGTGGGGAGCATGACGGACGTGCGATGGCTCATCCTTCAGCGATAACCGGCATGGGGCCTTATGAGGAGCTGCTGGCGGGACTTGAGGCGCGCGGGCGGCTGCGGCAGCTCGCTCCTGCGGCGGGCCACGACTTCACCTCGAACGATTATCTGGGTCTCGCGGACTCGGCCGAGCTAAGGGCGGCGATTCAAGAGGCTTTGGACCGGGGCGTTCCGGCGGGCGCGGGCGGCTCGCGGCTGCTTCGCGGCAATCATCCCGAGCATGCCGCGCTGGAGGAGGAGGCGGCCCAGTTTTTCGGCGCCGAATCCGTGCTTTTCTTCAGCAGCGGGTTTGCCGCGAACTACGCGCTGTTTGCGGCGCTGCCCCAGTATGGCGATCTCGTGGTTCACGACGCGCTCATTCATGCAAGCGCCCATGACGGCATGCGCGCGGGCCGGGCCGAGCTTGCGGAGGCGGCGCACAACGATGCGGCGGCTTTCGAGGACAAGATCCGCGCCTGGCGGGCGGCGGGCGGGAAGGGGCGCCCCTGGATTGCGGTCGAAAGCCTTTACAGCATGGATGGCGACCGCGCGCCGCTTGAGGCGCTTGCGGAAATCGCGGGCCGCCACGATGGCGTGCTTGCTGTGGACGAAGCGCACGCGACGGGCGTTTTCGGGGCCGAGGGTCGCGGCTTGGGCGCGTGGCTCGAAGGCCGGCCGGACGTGATCTCGCTCCATACCTGCGGTAAAGGGCTCGGCTCGGCGGGCGCGCTGCTCTGCGGACCGCGCGTGTTCAGCGATTTCCTGGTCAACTATTCCCGGCCGTTCATCTACTCGACGGCGCCGTCGCCTCTCACAGCGGCGGCGGTGCGCGCGGCATTGCGCCTCTGCAAGCACCAGCCCGAACGCCGCGAGCGGCTTGGCAGCCTGGTCGAATTTGCAAACGGCGCGCTCGAAAGCCGGTGCGGTGTCAAGCCCAGCGGCTCGCAGATCCTGCCGGTGATCGTTGGCTCCGATACCCGCGCCGTCTCGCTCGCGGCGGCGATGCGCGCGCATGGCTACGATATTCGCGCCATCCGCCCGCCGACCGTTCCCGAGGGCACCGCACGGCTGCGGATCGCGCTCACGTTGAATACATCCGCCGCCATCGCCGGCGAAATGATCGAGGCGCTCCGCTTCGAGCTTGAACGGTTGGGGCAGTAGCCGTGCGCTTCGCCGTCACTGGCACGGACACGGGGGTTGGCAAGACCGTCTTCAGCGCGGCGCTCGCCGGCGCGCTTGGCGCGAACTATTGGAAGCCGGTCCAATCGGGCCTTGAGGGCGAGACGGACAGCGAAACCGTGCGGCGGCTCTCGGGGCTCAGCCAAGATCGCATCCTCCCCGAAGCCTATCGCCTCAAGCTGCCCGCATCGCCTCACATCTCGGCCGCAAGAGAGGGCGTCCGGATCGAGGCAAGCCGGCTGAACGATCCCGCGGCGGCCCGGTCCGCTCGTGATCGAGGGTGCGGGCGGGCTCATGGTTCCGCTCGCGCCGGATCTGCTCCAGATTGACGTTTTCGCATCCTGGGGCCTGCCGGTGATCCTATGCGCGCCCACCTCGCTTGGTACCATCAACCACACGCTGCTTTCGCTCGAAGCGATGGCACGGCGCGCGATCGCTGTGCACGGCGTTGTTTTTACCGGCGAGCCCGGCGAGGAGGTCGAAAGCACGATTATAGCCCTCGGCAAAACCCGCCGCCTTGGACGCCTGCCGCCGCTCGATCCGCTGAACGCAGGCACGCTCGCCGATGCCTTCCGCGCGCACTGCCGTCTGAGCGATTTCTCCGCGCAATCGTAACGCTTTCGAGGTCTGCCCAGCTTTAATGGAAGCGGCAATAGGCCCCCTCACCCTGTCCCTCTCCCCGTTGGGGCGAGGGGACGCCAGAATTGCCGTCTCCCTTAAGAGGGGGCCGCAGCTCCTTCCCCTCTCCCCTTGGGGAGAGGGCTGGGGTGAGGGGGTCTTGAGCGCTTCCATTAACGCCTGGCCGACTCTAACGCCCCAGCGCTTGAGCAAGGCGCGCAAGCATCGCCTGCACGGCTTCGATCTGTGGCGCATCGCGCGTCAGGAAATCGAGCCCCGTATAGCCCCACCAGTCCCAGCAGGCCTGAGGATTGAGCGCGGAGGAGGCGGCCTGCGGAAACAGGAGGACGATCCTGTTCGTTTCCGCCCAATCCGCAAAGCCGGTGTCCCGGATCGCCGCATCTCCCACTTGGGCGCGCGATTGCCCGCAGCCATGGAAAACTATGTGCACCCGGCAATGCGCCTCCGTGCGGCAGGCGGAGGGAACGTAAACGGCGCCCTCATCGGCAAGCGTAGCGCTGGATGGGGCGTAGTCCCCTTGCGCGAAGGCGCGGAAATTTTCCGGCCGCGCCACGCCCTTGGGCGCCAGCGTCCCGTAGATGAAGCGCAGGATCGCTCCGGCCTGATCGTAGCCGCAATTGTCCACGTAGGGGGACGCGCTCTTATCGCAGGCGGCGCCCTTATCCGCGCTCAGGAAGGCATGCCCGCCAGGGTTCTTGACTACGAATTCGATGTTCCCGGCTGGCACCCCGGCCGCGAGATAGAAATTGCGCGCCGCCTCGACCACCGGCTTCACAACGGTGCGGTCGTCAGCACCCGAGTAGAGGTAAACTTTGGCGCGCGTCAAGCCCGAGAGGGGATCGATTTTACCCCGATCCGCAAGCGCGGACGCCCGCCGGAGGAGCGTGCCGCTGTCCAAGACGCCAAGCCCGGAGAGCCGGTCCGCGGTGCAGCCGTTCTGGGCCTGCGCCAGATTGGAGGCGGTGGCCGCGGGAAAAAAAGGGAAGGCTTCCGCCCCCGCGCTCTGGGCGCATCCATAGGGCCCGGCGGCCAAAATCGCGGCTCCGGTGACGGTTGCGGAGTGGGCCACCTGGAATTGCCCGGCCATGTAACCGCCGGACGATAGGCCGGACACCGAGGTCTGCGACAGATCTGCCCCAAGCGCCGGCAGCTTCGGGGCGCTTGAGCCGCAGCCGGGGATGAGCGCCAAGAGGCAGAGGGCAATGAGGCAGAGAAGCGGCCTATTCCATGCCATCATAGTCAAGTCCGCTCGATTACTTCACACAGCTTCGACAAAAGCCCCCCTCACTCTGTCTATCTCCCCGCCAGCTCACCTTGGCGAGCTGGCATCTCAGCGTGGCCGCTTCCGCTTGCGGCAGCAAAAGATGCAAGCACGCCAAGGCGTGCTTGCGCGGAGAAGGACAGGATGAGGCGGGACTTCGTGAACCAGTCAACCGGATTCCGTGTCATTACTCGAACCAGCCGAACATTCCCCGGCCTCTGCCACTGTGGCTGAAAAAGCCGAATGGATAGTCGTCGTGCCTAACCGGGGGCGCTGGCTTGCGAAGCTCGTAATAGCTCGACAGGCCATCCATATCGGTCACGGTCACCGAGGTTTGCGTCCAGGCCCATTTCGATTTTGCGCCGCCTGCGATGAAGGGCTCTATGCCGAGGACTTGGGCACGGGAGATGTCGAGGATTGCGACGTACTCATACGGCCCGCCGTTCTTGGCGGGCGTCCGGTACCGAAGCAACCCAATGCCGCCAAGGCCTTCCTTGCCGGCGGCGCTATCCTTGAGGGGCGTCCACTCGACGATTTCAGCTGGCCCCCCCTCCGGTACCTCAAGCAGGACTAGCAATTTCGGATAGTGCTCGTTGAGCGCGATGAATTGCCCGGAGGCGGTGCGGATCACCTCCCAGCCATCGACCGCCGGGGCAAGCGGCTTGACGACGCTGTCCGGGGTGTCGCCGCTCAAGGCCCGGTAAGCTTCGCGCGCTTCCCGCAAATATGGATCGCACTCAAGCGCGCGCCGCAAATCCGCGATTGCTTCGTCGCGCCTGCCCGCGTGCTCCCGCATGCTGCCCCGGACGCGGTAGGCTTCCGCATAGTTCGGGTCCAACTCGACGGCCTTGCCGAAATCCGCCTCGGCGCCTTCGATATCGTTTGCGCCTTGGCGGATGACGCCGCGCCAAAAGTAGGCTTGCGCGGCATTGGGATCGAGAGAAATCGCCCGGTTGAGGTCTTCGAGCGCTAAATCCACGCGCCTGTAGTCGATATATTGAGAGCCCCGGCCGGTCAGCGCTTGCACGTTATCGGGAGCAAGCTCAAGGGCCTTGGCGAAATCGTGCATGGCTTGCTGCGGGTGCTTGCCAGCCGCGTTGATCTTGCCGCGGGCGATGTACAGATCCGCGTTATCCGGAACGAGCGCGATGACCTTATCCAAATCCTGGGTGGCATCCTCGTTCCGGTTCAGCGACATGTAGACGGCAGCCCTGTTCTGATAGGCGGACGCATATTGTCCGTTCAGCGCAATGGCCCGATTGAGATAGCGCAGGCCGGTGTACGCGCGGCCCAGGACGCTCGCGATTTTGCCCCGGCCGTTGAGGGGAACGGAGCTTGCCGGCATCAGCTCGATCGCTTTGCGGAAGTCGTTCTCCGCCGCTTCCAGCCGCTGGAGCTTCTGGCTGGCGTTCGCCCGGTTGCTATAGGCGGGGCCAAACCCCGGCGACAGCGCAATGGCCTTGTCGAAATCGCGGTAAGCCTCCTCGACGCGGTTCAAGTCCATAAAGACATTCCCGCGATTGTTGTAGGCGGGAGCGTAATCGGGATTAAGGGAGACAGCCTTGGTGAAGTCGGCAACCGCGCCATCGAACTGCTTGAGCCGCCATTTCGCCACGCCGCGGTCGCTCAGGATGGGCGCCTGCCGGGTGGGCGAAAGGCTCGTATCTTTCAGCGCGTCGTCGAACGCGGCAACGGCCAAATCGTAGCGTCCGCGAAGCAGCGCCGAGCTTCCTTCCTGCGATTTCAGGATCGAGCGGTCGATGGCGGCGCATGCCGGAACGGCAGGGCTGGCGGCCGCCAGGAGCATGGCGAGAGCCGCAAGCTGAAACGAGCGCGTAAAGGTTCCTTTACCGGCATCCCGCATTCCGGTAACACATCGAAAAAACCAGCGACCTTCCAGCCCATGGTGCATCGAATATATCCTGTTCTTAGCGGACTTGCTCTTGCCCTTGCCTTGCTTGCGCTGCCGGCCGCGGCTGCGCCAAGCGGCGATGCGGCTGAGTATAGCGGCGCTGGCGCAAGCGGGCCAGCATCGCGTGGAGCTTCTGCAAGTTCTCCCCGGGAGCAAGGCAGGATGCGGATGGCACAACAAGCCAGCGAGGGTAGCCGGGCTCAGCTCCGGATGGAGCTCGACTACATCCGGCGGCTGAATGCCGGGGACGCTGGCTCAGGTTCTTTCGATCCACCCGTGCCGGTGCGGAGAAGGCCAGTCCAAGCCGCCGCCGCCGCCGAGGCCGGGGAATCTCCCCGTCCGCAGCTGGTTGCGGCGGGCGCGGCCGATCCCAAAATCGACCGGCTGACCGGACAATTGCTGCTCTTCAATTTCAGAGGAAGCCAGCCCGCCGATCCGGGCGCCAAGGCAATCCGCGCACTTCTCCAGTCCGGGCTCATCGCAGGGGTGGTCTTCGGCCGGGAAAATATACAGGGCCGCGCGCAACTCAAGGAGCTTGTGAAGTTCCTTTTGCCGGGCGGCCAGAACCGGCCCATCGTTGCTATCCGGGAGGTTGGCGGCGCCTCGGAAGCCTTCCCGGCGGTGAAGGACTTCGAGATGTGGCCCTCGGAACAGGATGTGGCAACCAAGGGCGATCCGCAATACGCCTATTCCACCTACCGCTCGATGGGGGCGACGCTCGCGGCTTTCGGGTTCAACATGAATTTCGGTCCGGTGCTTGCCCCGGCGGGGGACGTCAAGGACCCGGCCGCGAGCTTCGGCGGCAATCCGCTTCAAACCGGGGTTTTCGCCAAAACCTTCCTTCTTGGCCACAAGGAGGAAAATGTCGTTGCCGTGCCGATTGTGGATAGCAGCGCGCACTCCGTCCGGGCGCTCAAGACGATCCTCGTTGCCGATCCCGCCATCCCGGTAGCCGCTGTGATGAAGGACGGAAGCGGGATTGCGCCCTTTGCGGCTTACAGCGGTCTTGTGAACGGCGCCCGTTTCTGCTTCGCGGCGCTTTCGGCTGCCAATGCGGGGGCGGGCGCTGTGAGCGGTTTCAGACGCGGATGCGACGTTTTGGTCTTGAACGGTGGCGCGGACAGCCCGGCCTCTGTGAGGGATCAGGCGGCACTTGGGCTGACCCAAGCCATTCAGGTTGGCGAATTGAGCTTCGATGCGTTGAACGCCTCGGCGGCGCGCCTTGGGGAGCTTCGCTCGCCTTCGCAGGGCGACTGGGCAGCGAGCGCTGGCCACGCCCGGTAGCCCCGTTCAAGGGCTTGCCGCGCACCGGCATTTTGTGGAGAAGCGGAGAGGCCGCCGGACGGATTGGCGAGGCCGCAGGCTGTGAGCGCTAAACTGGCCACCTTTGCAAGCTAAGATTCAGCGACAGAGCGCATACTTATATTCAACCATAAGCTCCACTTAATCGCCAGCGCAATCCCAGATATCCCCACGTGTGCAGCCAGCCGCACGCTTCGGCCGCACTGTCCGTATGGTGAGCCTATTGAAGGGTACTGCAGCTCGCGGTGCCGCCGGTCACCACGCCATAGCCCACCGTGACGGGGAAGTTCCCTAAGTATCCCCCCGCAACCTGGCTGCCTGAAGGATAAAGGCGGCCGTAAACCGTCATCGCCCCCCCCTGCATCGTGCAACTGCCCGTGCCCGTGGCTGTGCACGTGAATATAGGCGGCTGGCCCGTCCAAGCGCTTCCCCAGGGAACTTGGTGTGCCGAATCCTGGAAGAGTTGCATGCCGAGTTCGGCCCCGCCATTGGCGATCTGGCGATGGTTGAAACCGTTAACGGCTCCTGCCGCGATATCGACGCAGGCGCCGATCGTTGTGCCCGCCGTCGATCCGCTGCAGGACACGGAGATGTTCCCGGTTATGTCGATGTGCCGGGTCTCAGTCTGCAGGACGGCGCCGAAATTGACCGGGCCTGTGGAAACCACGCAAGTGAGGGCTTTCGCCGCCGATGGGGCGGCAGCCAGCGCGAGGATGAAGAGACAATACCGTATCATAATCTTTCCATATCCTTGTTGTGCCTGCCGCGAGCCGCGAAATCCTCCTCCGGCGCTTTTCCCGGTCCCGGACACGGCCCAGGGGCCGTTCCGGGATGGCGAGGCTTGACCCGGGGGGAAGTCATCGCTTCGCCACTACTGTTTCGCCGCCGGATTGCACGGCAACCTGGGTGGTCTCCGCTGACGCGCAGACTACGCCGGGAATGCGAACCTGGGCTTCAGGGTTGGGGGTGAACTCGAACGACGCGTTGCAGGGCGTGCCGTCCAGCTTCTTGGCCAGGATGGTGTTTGTGGCTGTGAGCCCGGTGAGGTAGGTCTCGCCGTCATAGCCAACCGCGAAAGCGGTTTCGCCGCCATTCACCCAGACTTCGGAGCCGGCTGGAAGCCATTGCCCTTTGCCGTCCTTGAAGGTGACCATAGCCGAGGGCGGCGACGCCTCGCCCTTGAAATGCACGGTCACGCCGCCGCGCGAGGCGGGCACAACGGTTTGCTTCAGTTCCGCCATCTCTGCTTGCGCGGGCAGGCTCGCCGGGTCTATGGCGATCAAGTTCGTCTCCCGCGCCCGGACGTAGGGGAGAAGCAGCGTGCCACTCGAATTCGTCTCGCCCACGGGATTGTTCTCGTAAAGCACCCGGGCATTGGGGATGCCGGTATCGACGACAGCGAAAGAGTTGTCGATGCGGTTTGCGAAGTGCACACCGTTCAGGAACGCGACAGCGCCTTCCGCTTCCGCCGTGACCTGCACGTTGTTGCCGCTCTCGATCACTCCCGCACTAGCCTGGAAATTTTGGGCTCGATAGCTGGCGTTGGCGGAATTGAGGGGGTGCGGCCCTTCCAATGCCGTAACCGAATAGCCGTAGCTGTCCGTCTCCCGTCCGAGCGCCCTGCTGAACGAGCCGCCCGCTCCCTCGTTGGTGGCGCTCGCCTCGGCGATGGCCGAAGCGGAGTACTTGCCCCAGCTGTAGGTTAAGGAAGCATAGGCGCCGTAATTGTCCTTGTTCGCAAAATCGTTGAAGACATTCGCGGAGATGGAACTGTGATCCCAAATGAACGGACGGCTATAGGAGAGCATCCCGATCTGGCTCGCGTTGCCGGCATAATCCAGGCTGTCCGCGTAGCTGACATTGACCGAGCCTGCATCGAAGGGGAGCGGAATGGACAGCGAAACCTGATCCCGCTTTTTGTAGGTGTAGGTCCCATCCGAGCACAGAACGGCCGAACCGGAGCATTTTGGTGCGGTAACGGAAGCGAGGTCTTGATAGTCGCCCAAGGCGCGTTGCGTCCGCACCATCAGGCGCGCCTTCCAAAGCACCGTTTCGAAAGAAGCGTATCCCTGTCCTCCGAGGGAGCCATTCCATTCGCTTCCTGTAAAAGCAAGGGAAGCGACGCCATAGCGCCATAGCCCGAAATCGGAGCCCAGGCCGAAATTGGCGAGCCCGGCGCCTCCCTCGGCGTGTCCCTCGACGCTCAGGCGCGGGGTGACGCCATAACGGAAGCTTCCAGACGCGATGGGATCGCCGTCGTAATCGTTCGAAAGAAGCCCGTAGTAGCGGCGCGCAAAGCCCGATTCGAGCGAGTAGTCGAACAAGCCGGGGGCGAGAAGACTGGTGGAATTGTAGTAAGCGTATTCGCTGACGGTCTCCTTGCCGCTGGCGTCGCGCAACACGATGCGCATCGTGCCCGGCCCGGTGGCGAGCGGGATATTGTTGAGGTTATAAGGGCCGCCGGCAACGTCCTGCGAAAAAAGGCGGGTCTCGTTGTTGAACACCTGCACTGTGGTGGGCACGGCCGCGCTGCCGGAAAACTGCGGCATCGGCGCGGTAACCAGATCGGGCCGCGTGGTAAAATCGCGCCGGATCTGAACGCCGCCCATGCGGATCGGGGTGGTCCAGTTCAGCGCGCCTGAAATGACGTCGCCGGCGGAATAGGTTACGAGCGTCTCGGGATTCTCGTAGAACCAGCGGCTGTCGAGCCTGAGCAAATAGGGCGTCAGCGCAGTCTCGTTCGAGTTCGCCCTGAAGGACTGGTCGAAGACGCCATATTGCGAAAAAACATGCCCGTCCACGGTCCCGGATACACCCTGCCATTGGGGATAAACGCTTGTCCCATAGTCCTGGGTGCCGCCGCTTGCGAATAATCCGTAGTTCACCACCGCGCTTAACTGCTGGTCCCCTGCTGCATCCGGGCGGCGGCGCCGTAGATCGAAGTCGAGGGGAATGCGCGCCTCGTCCGCGATTTTCAAATGGATGGTTTGAGAGGCGACGTCGTAGCGGTAAGTGACACCCGGCATTTTCTCCAGGCACACCCCGCCGCTGGAGTGGCGCGCGGCATCGGGAATCTTAAGCCTGTAGTCCTTCAAATCGTCGGGAGAAACTGTCAGGCAGCCGTCGCGGAAGCGGTGAAAAGGCGTTAGCGTCTTCGTATCCAGCCCGTTGATGAAAACCGCAAGGTAGAGGTCTTCCTGACGAGGGCCGCTTTCGTGGAAGTTCGCCTTAACAGTGGAGTCAGGAGCATTGGAGCCGGCGCTGAGGCCGGCTCCAGTTTCATCCTGTTTGGCAAGTGCGCCCCCAGGCCCCAAAAGGGCGAGTAGGAGAACAGTCTTGCCAGCGGCGCTAGCCGCCTTTGCTGACAGTGGCGGACGCATTAATCAACCCCGAATCGCCTTCAGCTTTAATCGACAGAGATTTGAGGCCCGCCGCGTCGGAAACCGGCCAAGCCGTCGTCTGGCCGCCGAGCACGTATCCCGCCAAGCCCTCGATCTTTAGGACGTCACGATTGTTGTCGCCGGTGATCTTGAGCTTGGTGAATTTGACGCGCTTCTGACCGGTATTCGTTGCCTCGATAAACAGCTTGTTGCCGCGTTCCTGGGCTTTCCAGGCGATCTGGCCGGGCCGCATATCGATGCCCGCGAAGAACACTGGGAAGCTTTGGTGGAGCACAAGCGCAACGGTGCCGGCTTGCAGCTTCTTTCTATCCGGGATGACATCCACGACGACGCGATAGGTTTCCTCGCCGGACACCGGGGTTTTCGCCACTCTCACAAGCCTGAGCGTGCTTGGAGAGCCGGCTCGAACCGTCTGCGCGGGCGGGCTGACAACCACGTCCTCCGTCCTATCGAGCTTGTCTTCTCCAGCAGCCTTGGACCAGCGGAAGACGCGCGCTTGAATGGCGACGCCTTCCTGACTATCGGTTTCGATGGTGAAAGCCGAACTGGAGGCCCCTGGAGGGAGGTCAATCGTTATAGGCGAAACCTGCAACGACTGAGCCTCGACAGGCCCGATGGCCGAGGACGCCAGCAGCGCAAATGCTACCAGGGCTTTTACTCGGCACATCGCTAGATCCTCAGTAGTTAACCAGGATCTGGACTGTGTCGGAATACGATCCCGCCGGCTGGCCGCTCAACTGATCAAGTGTGCCATTAACGGTAATGGACTGTTCGGAGGCGCTCCCTGCGAATTGCTGCGGCGACGAAAATGAGTCGCCCGCGGCGTCCGAGAGAGTGTAGCCAATCGAGTGTGAGGCGTTGTCGGAGACATACCACCTACTGTTAGTGGCGCTGTAACTCCCAGCGGTGCTCATTGCGACCGTGAAGCCCGTCGGGCAATTAACACTTATAGTCGTGCTGGCATTTTGGCTGTACGGATTGGTCGTAGCAATGTTGCCGAAAGCCAGAATCCCACCGGTAACAGAACAGGTGTTTATGACGGTTGCGGTGACGGAAAGATTCGCTCCATTCGCTACGTTGTTATAAGCATTAGCCCCCGAAACGCCGAACGCAAGGGCGGCGGCGGCAATAGCCGCACGCGAGATATACTTTGTCATTTTACTCTACATCCTACTTGTTACAAAAGCTGAACTTGCACTTCCAGCCGGGCACTTGTCTTTTTCCCGTCTAGCATGAATAGGTATGGACGCAATCTAAGCGGGTGGAAATAGGTTAACGCAGCCAGGAGGGGGGCTTGCACTTTGGGTTGCTTCCTTGCAACATCGTGCCTGGAAAGGCACAGGTTCAACCTGGGTAAGCGTTTGATTTAAATTGGACCTTTATTTTAGTTGTATCCGCCCTGCGCACAACTCAAGTGGGCTGTCAAGCAATTTACATTGTGGATTAGGTTGTAGGCAGAGCTACGCAATCGGAGCGGGAATTTGCTTTCTGGTTGTTCCAGGCACGGCGCCGCCATCGCGAGTTCCGCACCGGCCAGGGGCCGGCCTTTCTGGATGAAACTGAATCTGAGGCGAAGTCCCCCCTCATCCTGTCCTTCTCCCCGAGGGGAGAAGGGACGCTCGAATTGCCCGCAGCGGCAGTTATAGGGTCCTCTCTCCTCCTTGGGGAGAGAGACAGAGTGAGGGGGTCTTTTTGCTACTACCAGAGGCTTCTTACCCGCCAACACAGCGGGCGGTGCAACCTGATATCAGGCCGCGCGCGCCAATTCCCTCCGCCCGGCAGGCGGCGCAGCCTCTTCGCCACCCTCGCCAAGCTCCCTGGCGATAGCCGTGACAAAGTCTTTCACCGCCTTCGAGAGTTGCAGCGAAACATCCGAGAGCCTAAGGGAAACGCTCGAAACCGAGGCCGCCTGCTCTCTGGTCTGCACCGCGACATGAGAGACCTCGCCGGAACTCTTCGCAGCCTTTTCGCTTGCCTCGGCGGCGAGCGAAACGTTGCTCGCTATTTCTTGCGCCGCCGCCGTCTGCTCCTCGACGGCCGCTGCAATCGCGCCCGTAAACGCCTGGATCTCCGCCACCTTGCCTGACACCGACTGGATGGCGCTCACGGCAGCACCGGTGGAGCTTTGAATGGAGTGTATCCGATCTGCGATGGCGTCGGTCGCCTTGGCCGTTTGCGCCGAAAGCTCCTTCACCTCGGCGGCGACCACCGCAAAGCCCCGGCCCGACTCGCCAGCGCGTGCCGCCTCGATGGTCGCGTTCAGCGCCAGAAGATTGGTTTGATCGGCGATGCCGCGAATAACAGCCACAATGGACCCGATCGCTTCGGCGGAACTGGCCAGGCCCGCGACATCCTTGTTTGTTTGGCCTGCTTCATGCGCGGAAGCCGTGACAACGGCGTTGGTCCGGTGCGCCTGGTCTGAAACCTCTCTAATGGAGCCGCTCAGCTGCTCCGTCGCGGCAGCAACCGCGTGCGAATTATTGGCGGCGCCCGCGGAGACGTTGGCAGCATTCGCCGCCTCGGATGTCGCAGTCCCGGCGGCGTGCGAAAGTGTCTGGGCCGACCGGCGAAGCTGCTCCACCTGCTCACTAAGGGCAGTCAGGACGGCGGTCACAACTTTTTGAAATTCCCGCACATGGGTTTGAAAATAGTGCCGGCGCGCCTCGTCAGCCTCCTGAGCCTCGCTCATCTTTTCCAATAGCGTGTTCCGTTCGACCGCGTTCCGCCTCAATACTTCAACCGTCCTCGCAATGGAGCCAAGCTCGCTCGTATCGCCGGTGCTACCTGTGTGTATGTTCAAATCGGTGGCAAGCTGGGCGATTGTGTTTGAAAGGTCCGACAGCGGTCCGGATATGGAGCGGCCAACGAAGTAGGTCCAAGCCGTTACCACAGCCAGCAGCAGGCTTGCCAGGATGGCCTCTAGCACCACCCGGTGGTAGAAAACCGCGTTGAGGTCGTCGATATAGACCCCAACGCCTGCCAGGCCGCCGATCTCGGGTGCGTTTTGCACAAAAGTGAGCTTCGGGGTTACCGGCCCGTTGGCGCCCTTTTCCACCGGATATTGTACGAAGCCCGAACCAGAGGGGCTTTTGGCGATCTCGATGAACTTCTGAACCATCTTGACGCCGTTCGCATAGACAGCATTGAACCGGTTTTCGCCGATCTTTTTCGGGTCGGCGTGACTGAGGGCGATACCATCGTAGTCATAGGCGAAAATGTAATTCTTCTCCCCCTCCTCGCCGAACCGCGTCGAGCTGAGAACGGATAAAAATGCCTTCCTTCCGGCATCCGTTGCCGTTCCTCCGGCAGCCTTCATATCCGCGCGGGCGACTGACAGAGCCAAATTCAGGAGATTTCGGAGCTGAACCTCCCGATCCTGCATCATCTGCGAGCGCAACGCCCAAAGGCCGATTGCCGCCGAGATGAGGATCGCCAAAGCGGCCAGGAGCGGGATGAGATTGACACGCGTTGCGATTTTTAGCCGCGCAAGCATTGGAAGCATCCCGGACCAGAGGTTGTGGACGATAAATGTATACGCGCCTCAGGTTAAGCCGGCATTATGGCTCACCTTGCCATTTGCGGTTGTGTGCGGGGCGCCAGCCCGGCTTCGGTTGTTTTCTACAACCCAAGACAACCTGGACGCGAATGGTTAATCTTTACGCGCTATCAGTTGTCTGTCCACCCGAGGATCGAGAGCAGATGACCGCTAATACCAAATTGCCAGTCCCAGCCTGCCACCTAATCGAGACGCTTGAACTCATCAAGCAGGCCAACAATCTTGTCAATCCGACCTCTGGAATCGCAAACGATTTTTTGAACCAATATAACGAGGTTCTTCTTCTTGTTGAGAATCTTCCGGTTCTCCTCCCGGAGATGGTCGATGAACTTTTAGCTTGGAAAGCCAAGTCGTATGAAGAATATTTCAATTCCTCTCCGCTGCCCGGAGGGCATATAGCAATAAAGATCTACAACACTCTTGATTCTCAGTTCCGCAGAAAATTTGAGGCTCAAATAGCTAAGGCAAATAAAATTGCAGAGAAGGCAATTGCAGTTATTGATAATCGCCGCCGGGATAGAAGTGACGAGTTGAGTGCTGATGATATTGAGTTATTCTGCGGAAATATATCAAAACGGCTAAGAGAAGAGACCGAAAAGGCAGCAAAGATGGTCAATTACGGGCTGGCTGTAGCACCGGAGACCTCACAGGCCCTCGCGGATAGATTGATGCAGGCGTAGGCCTGCTCGAATTAGAGAAAAACGCCATGGATGAGCTGCTTGCCGATTTCCTCAGCGAGACAAAAGAACATATCGAGGGAATTGAAACTTATCTCGTTACCTTCGAGCAGAATCCCACCGACTCCGATGCGGTGACGCACATATTCCGGCTTGCCCATACGATCAAGGGGACCGCCGGATTTCTGGGCTTGGGACGGCTTCAAACGATCTCGCATGCGGCCGAAACCCTGATTGACACCCTGCGCAGCGGCGCGCCTCCGACTGCGACGGCCGTATCTTTGCTGCTGCTGGGCATGGACCGCATCAAGCTGCTGGTTGGGAAGGTCGGAGAGCTTGAGCAGGAGCCCGAAGGCGACGACCGCGACATCATCGGCAGGATCGAAGCCTATCTGCAGGGCGAGCAAGACGCCGCAAGCGCCGCCGTGAGCGCCAGCGTAAGCGCCAGCGAAGCCAAACCGGAAGCTGCCGGGCGGCCCAAGGCGAAGCCGCGTCAGGGCAAGGCAAAGCGCGTCAAGGAAGAGCAGGCGCCCAGCGAAAGTGCCGGCGCTTTCGTTGCCACGGGCGAAGCCGAAAGGCCAGAGCCAACCCAGCCCGCCGAAGCTGACCAGTGGGGAAAGGAGCCGCAGCCGGCCCAATCTCCCGAAGCAGAAATGAAGGCGAAGGAACCTGAGCAGACATCCGGGAAGGATAAGACGCCGGACACGATCCGGATTTCCGTGCAAGCCATCCAGCGTATCATGGACCTCGTGTCCGAACTGGTGCTGACGCGAAATCAAATATTGGAGCTTTCGCGGCAACACAACCTCACGCAAGTCAAGGCACCCCTCGAAAGACTTTCAACGGTCACTTCCGATTTGCAGGACGCGGTCATGCGGGCTCGCATGCAGCCGATGAGCCGCCTCTTTGCAAGCATTCCCCGGCTGGTCCGGGAGTTGTCTGTCGGACTGGAAAAGAAATTTAATTTGGTCATCGAAGGCGCCGATACCGAGCTCGACCGGCAATTGATCGAAGCCATACGCGATCCGCTCATGCACCTGATCCGCAATTGCGCGGACCATGGCATCGAGACTCCGCAAGAGCGCATTGCCGCCGGCAAGCCCGAAGCCGGAGAAATATCGCTTGCCGCCTATTACGAGTCCGGCCAGGTCCATATCGAGATCGCCGACGATGGGCGGGGCCTGGATGTGGATCGCATCCGTGAAAAGGCAGTCGAGCGCGGCCTAGGTAGTCCCGAAGCGATTGCGCGTCTGAGCGACGACGAGGTTTATCGCTTTATACTCATGCCGGGTTTCTCCACCGCGAAGACGGTTACGAACGTTTCGGGACGCGGCGTGGGGATGGACGTTGTCATCTCCAGCCTGGGCGCGATAGGAGGAACCATTGCGCTCCAATCCGCCAAAGGCAAAGGCTCCAAATTTATTCTGATAATTCCACTGACGCTCGCGATCGCGCCCGCGCTCATTGTCAAGGCTGCCGGACAGCAGTTTGCCATCCCGCAGCAATGCGTGAACGAAGCGGTCGGCGTCGGCGAAGATTCTCACACTCTCAAAGTGGTTGAAAATGCGCTGGTACTTAAGCTTCGCGATGAAATCATACCGGTTGCCGAGCTGGCGGCGATACTAGGGCTGCCGGCGGCGGAAGCGTATGACGACAAGCTGGTTGTCATTCTGGGGTTGCGCGGCAAGAAATTCGGCATCGTGGTCGACGATGTGGTGGGCATACAGGAGATCGTGGTCCAGCCTCTCGGCCGCCTGTTCAACGGATTAAAGGTTTACTCGGGCAACACCATACTCGGCGACGGCTCGGTGATACTCATTCTCGATCCTGCCGGCGTTGCCGACGTTATGAGCGTGGAACTGGCCTCCGAAGCCGTTCATCAAACGGCCAAGGAAGAACTGCGGACAAGCACGGTGGCTTCAAACCTTATTCTGTTCAAGGCAGGGTCCGGTGCCCCGAAAGTCGTTCCCCGTTCCGCGGTGCTGCGGATCGTGCGCCCCAAGGCGAGCGCCATCTACCAGGCCGGCGGGCTTTATCTCTATCGTTGTCAGGAAAAGCTCGTTCCTGTTCTTCCCGTCGATGACGTCAACCGGGATAGGGACACCTGCCTGATCCTGATCATAACGTTGCACGACAGGACTTTCGGGCTTTGGGTGGACGAGGTCATGGATATCGTCGAGACCGCCGGCGAGATACAACTCGCAAGCGATACGCCAGCGATAATCGGAACCATGGATTTGCGCGGCACCGCGGTCGAGTTCATCGACACGGGCTATTACTTTGGCCTGGCATATCAGGCGGCGCAGCAGGTTACCGAAACGCACCACGCAAACCTCCTGATTGTTGGCGGCGACCCGAGCATGCAGGATATGCTATCGCCCGTGCTCACCTCGGCTGGGCATAAGGTGACCTCGGCCGAAACGGCGGAGCAAGCCAACAAGCTGATGCAGCAAGCGGAGTACGGCGTGATCGTGCTGGATGCCAAGTCGCGGAACTCGCTCGACGAAACTGCACTTTTGCGCCAGCCGAATGCGCTTCGCCTCGTTCTCAATGACGGTCAAAAGCCGTCCCGCGAGAGCGTGAGTGCGGGCGACATTGTCGTCAACCAGTTCGACAGGCGCAGCCTCCTCGACACCATCGCGGCTCACCTCGAAACGTTATCCGCGGCCGAGCCGATGGCTGCAAACTTGAACGATGCGCCCTTAGAGAAAAGCGCCAACCTTGGCTAAGTCCACCATGACCCCTATTACCCCAAACGCAAATATCCGTAACGAGAGCAGAACCGCCGTCTTTGCCAACGCTTCCGGAAAGAAGACGAGCTTTTTTACCGTCTACGTCAATGACAGCGTTTTTGGCTTGGACGTGAACGAGGCGCAGGCGATTTTCCGGGTGGGCTCGATTACGCCGATCCCCCTTATGCAAATGGAGGTCGCTGGCTTCATCAACTTGAGGGGCAAGGTTGTTGTCGCGGTCAGCTTGCGGCGCAGGCTTGGAGCGCCACCCGCCGAAGGCAATGGCGAAAGCGTCGCCATCGGCCTCGAAAGGGGTGGCGAGCCTTTTGCTCTTCTCGTCGACCGCGTCGGCGATGTCTTGACCCTGTCCGAGTCGGCGCGAACGGATATCCCGCCACATTGCGACGAATTGCAATCGCGCTATACCCGCGATCTTTACGTGCTTGACTCCGGCCTGATTCCGATCCTCGACGTTCAGCGCCTTTTCGACTTCAATTGATCCCTAATCCGGTTGAATAAGGGGGCGGAGCGGCTGGGGGTCGCGGTGTTGCTCGCAAATGGCACGCAGGGCAGTATAAAACCGCGCCCCCTATATCACTGAAGTTTTGTAGCGATTTTCCTGTGGCCGTTTGGGAATGCAGGCCGGGTCACGCCGCGGGCCAAGCTTGCTGGTTCGCCAGTTTTTCTGCTTTCTCTCTGGCGCGCACCCCGGCCGGACGTTTCAGCAGGCCGGCGCAATAGGCTTCGAATTCCGGGCGTTTCTCGATAGCGCCAAACATCATGCCGTAATTCAGCATCGAGCCCACATAGATGTCGGCGGCGCTGAAACGGTCTCCGGCGATATAGGTTTTGCCTTTGAGCGCGCCGGCCAGCGTTTCCATCACCAGCGCGAAGGAGCCATAGCCGAAGCGGCCCTGGAGTTCCGGCGTGGACGGGTCCCAGCCCACGGAATGATTGGTCCAAGCCGGCTCCATGCAGCCCGCACCGAAAAACAGCCAGCGGTAATACTCGCCGCGCTCCGCCGGGGCGGGCGCGAGGCCCGCTTCGGGGAAAGCGTCGGCCAGATAGGCCAGGATGGCGGGCGTTTCGGTTACGACCGTATCGCCATGCTTGATCGCGGGCACCTTGCCCATGGGATTGATGGCGAGGTAATCCGGCGCCTTCATCGTGGTTCCGTATTCTTTTACCTCGACGCGGTATGGGCAACCGATCTCCTCCAGCATCCAGTGGACGATGCCGCCGCGCGAACGCGGGTTGGTGTATAAAATGAGTTCCTTGCTCATATCGGGCTCCTGATGTGTTTGGCTGGCGCGTTTATACCGCTCACTACTGCCAGATTCTGTCAGCAGCGTCCTTCGCCATTCCTTCGCCAGCGCCTTACGGCTTTTGGGTAGCCGCCGCGGCAACAATTCCGCTGTTTCGATGCGGTCGGCGCGGAAATGCCGGAACCCGCCGCGCAGCTCGCACCAGGCGGCCAGAATGCGCGTAGACTCAAAGAAGCCGAGCGCGGCCGGCCAGACGACGCGCGCCGTTCGCGCGCCCTTCTCGTCACAATAGGCGATGGCCAGCTTGCGTTCTTCGTGCAGCGCTTGCCTCAGCACGCTCAGCGCGACCGCCTGGCCGCGCTCCCAGCCCTGCCCCACGATCAGCGCGTCGTCCTCCAACTTTTGCCGCATGGCGGGCGGAAGCACGGCGGCGATTTTTGCCATGGCGTTTCGTGCAGCATGGGACAGCCCCTCGTCCGTGCGGCGCGCCACCCATTGCGCGCCAAGCGCCAGGGCCTCGATCTCGGCGGCGGACAGCATCAGTGGCGGCAGCAGAAAGCCGGGTTTCAGCACGTAGCCGAGCCCTGGTTCGCCCTCGATTTCCGCACCTATCGCTTGGAGCGCGGCAATGTCGCGGTAAAGCGTGCGCAAGGAGACGCCGGCTTCGCGCGCGAGTGCCGCTCCGCTTACCGGCTGGCGGTGCCGGCGGAGCGTTTGCAGAAGATCGAACAGGCGGTGCGTGCGGGACATGGCGGCGCGGCGACTCTCGTTGCCCGCCCAGTTTCGCCAGGTTTCCCGGCAAAGCAAGCGGCGTCCATACTCACGAATTGCCGGGAGCGAACGCACCGGGGTTGCCGTTCTTGGCCGGGCCACCACGTTAAGCATTTGGGGGCACGCGCCTTTTGGCATTGTGCAAGACAAGTGAGTGTCCCAATGTCCGCTCTTTATCCAGCCACCTCCCACGAACTTTCCCAGAAACGCAGGTCGCTTGCCCCCGAGACGGAGAAGGCCTTCCAGGCGTTCAGCCAGCAGGTTTTCGCCAATGGTGCGCTGCCTGCGAAGACCAAGCAGCTGATTGCCGTCGCGGTTGCGCATGTAACGCAGTGCCCCTACTGCATCCGGGGCCATACGAAGGCAGCGCTCCGGCATGGAGCAACCCGCGAAGAACTGATGGAAGCGATCTGGGTGGCGGCGGAGATGCGGGCCGGCGGCGCTTACGCCCATTCGGCGCTCGCAATCGCCGCAATGGATGAGACCATCCAAACGCAGCCAGGAACGCAGGCTACCTCCTGACCGGCCAGAGACGCGTTCCGAGACATAAATGCCAAGACATGCGGAAAAGCTCGACATCCGGCTCAAGCGAGTTCTATCTGCCGCCGTCGCCGGACGATGGCGTCCGCGTTCTGGTGGACCGGCTCTGGCCGCGCGGCGTGCGCAAGGCGGATGCCGCCATCGGCCTGTGGATGAAGGAGATCGCTCCAAGCACGGAACTGCGCCGCTGGTTCGGCCACGATCCTTCGCGCTGGGACGAATTCCAGCAGCGCTATAAGGCGGAGTTGAGCGAGGATGCCGGTCTGCTCGACGAACTTCGCGGCATCGCCAAGAAGGGTACGCTAACGCTTATCTATTCGGCGCATGACGAGGCGCATAACCAGGCCGTTGTGCTTCGCGATGTGCTCACTCAGTAAAGCTGCGCATGTTATACGCTAAACAGGGCAAGGCGGACGCGAGGGGGCCGCGGCGGCTGCCAGGCGGGGACCCATGCTAGTAGCTTGTTTTGACACGATAAATGGATTCCCGCCTTCGCGGGAATGACGGTGGTGCATCTTGCAAAGGTTCCGGGGGCAATTTTTTCACACGCTCCTTCGCGGGAATGACGCTCGGGGGGGCTGTATCCGCCGCCTTTCACCCAGCAGGTGAAACGGCAAAATTGCCAGCACGCTGTTTTGCTGGATATTCCCTTGCCAGGCTAGTTCCAACCGCCGGATTTAGGTTCAAGCGTCGTCCGTTACAGGCAGGCGCGCGCCCTTTGCCAGCAAAAGACCGCGGTGCCCCGCGATGCCAAGCTCCAAGCTTTGGGCGATAAGGCTGGCCTTTTCGATGAAGACCTCTGCCGCGGCAGGGGGACAGAGTTCGCGGGCGGTTTCAGCAAAGAGTTCAAGCCAACGGTCGAAGTGTGCGGCGCCCACCGGCAGAGGAAGGTGCTTTTGCATCGGTTGCCCGTGGTAACGCCCAGTCATGAGCACCACGGATGACCAAAATGCGCACATGCGCTCAAGATGTGGATCCCAATCGGCGATGCGTGCAGCAAAGATCGGGGCAAGCACGGCGTCGGCCTGTATTTTGGCATAGAAGCCATGAACCACGGTCGCGATCATGCTCTCATCGATGCCTGTTCGGGAGGCGGCATCCGCCGCGAAAGCCGCACGCCGTTCTTCGTAATGTGCTTGGTTGCTCATGCCCGTCCTTAATTGGTATTTGCAATACCAATTAAGGCCTCTATAGTGCATGGTCAAGAAGCTAAAACTCTTCGGGAGTGGCCATGCGCCTTACAGCCTTTACGGATTATGCGCCGCGCTCGCTCATGCGGCTCGCGGACGATCCTTCGCGTGTGTTCATAACGGCCTATCCAGGGCAGCTGTGGAAAGCACCCGGAAAGCCGGCCCCGCTCGCCGCCTTGAAGGGTAAAGCGAATGGATAGCCTCACAATTGCGCGTGCGCTGCATGTTCTTGCCATCGTTCACTGGATTGGCGGCGTCTCGATGGTGACCCTTGTGATCCTGCCTGGCTTGAGCCTGGGCGTTCCTGCTTCCGCGCGCCTGGGCTTATTCGAGGCCATCGAAGGCCGGTTCGCCAAGCAGGCGAGGATATCGACCTTGCTGGCTGGCTTGACGGGGCTCTACATGACCTATCGCCTGGATGCCTGGGACCGGTTCGCCGATCTTAAGTTCTGGTGGATGGACGCGATGGTGGCGATATGGGCGATATTCACCGTGATGCTCTTTATTGCCGAACCGCTCTTTTTCCACCGCGTGTTTCGCGAGCAGGCCGCCAAGGACCCAGACGGCACTTTTCGCCGGGCGGCAAGACTGCATATCGTGCTTTTGACCCTGAGCCTCATCACCGTGGCTGGAGCGGTACTTGGCGCTCATGGTGCGCTCTGAGAGGCGGGGCCGCCACCCGCTCCGGCCGTACTGCCTCAACATGCTTAATGCGCGCATGGTAAACGCGCGCGGCTCATATTTTTCGCCCGCCACTTTTTGCGAATCTTTTGCTGTTTTTGGTCGAATTCCATGCTTCCAGAATCCGGTTAAATATATTTCCAATTGCTGAATTAACCATAATGTTGGCCATCTGGCCGGTCGGCGCGGCTAGCCTGACCTATATTTAATACTACATTATCAGCCACTTACGAGCAGTTAGAGTTTCATCAAGGTGCATTCGCGTATATTGCCAGCTCAAGGGGAACGGCGGCTGCGGGTAAAAGCGGGCGGAAAATGCTACAAAAGGCAGTTAACGCTTCTTTAAAGGGCACCGCTTGCGGCGCCGACATTATTGCTTGCCCGGCGGCGCGCGGCAGCGTTTAGCTAGAGGCGGTTTTATCTTTGCCCCCGCGCGCGAGGGGGCCGAAATCGGAGCGAACGGGATGGCATCCCTCGACAAGAAAATCGAAAGCACCGGCCGCCAGCGCTTTGTGAACAGCGTGTTCGACCGGGTTGCCACGCGCTACGACCTGATGAACGACCTGATGTCGGGCGGCGTGCACCGGCTGTGGAAGGATGCCGCCATCGCTTGGCTGGCGCCGTCGCCGAGCGTTGCCGCGGACCTGCTCGACGTGGCCGGCGGCACGGGCGACATCACCAAGCGCTACTTGCGCGCGGCGGGGCCGGGCTCGCGGGCCGTGATCTGCGATATCAGCGGCTCGATGCTGGAGGAAGGCCGCCGCCGGCTGGAGGCGCAGGAGGAGCAAGGCCAAGTGCGATTCGTGCAGGGCAATGCCGAGGCGCTGCCGTTCCGGGATGGCGCGTTTCAGTTTTACACCATCGCGTTCGGCATCAGGAATGTGCCCAAGATACAGAGCGCGCTGAACGAGGCGTTCCGGGTGCTGAAGCCGGGCGGGCGCTTTTTGTGCCTGGAATTTTCGCGGGTCGACGTGCCGCTGCTGGATGCGCTTTACCGGCAATATTCGGACCGCATCGTGCCGGCGCTCGGCCAGATGGTCGCGGGCGATGCGGAGCCCTATCGCTATCTCGTGGAAAGCATTGCGAAATTCCCGCATCAGCAACGCCTCGCCCAGATGATGGAGACCGCCGGCTTCCTGCGCGTGCAGTACCGCAACCTTTCCGGAGGTATTGCCGCGCTGCACTCAGGGATCAAAGCCTGAATGCAACAGTAAATATCGTCAATAGATCGAATAATACAAGTAGCTTATTGCAAAACTCCATAACAATACCGCATCTATGATGGGTATCTTTTTGACGGAACTAATGCTCGCAACGAACACTGCTGGGCCAATGCGTAACGCCAGACGCCGCGCCCGCGGAATGCGAACAGACCGGGAAATGATGCGGAAATGGCTTGTGCGCCGCCCATACTGTGGTATGAAGACATGCGCGGACGCTGAAAGGCGGCTCCCGCAGTTCCCCGGTAGCTCAGTCGGTAGAGCAAGCGGCTGTTAACCGCTGGGTCGCTGGTTCGAGTCCGGCCCGGGGAGCCATTCCAAAAATGCCCCTTAATATCAATCCATTAATCGTCTAATGCGAAGCCCGTTTGGAGCCAAACCACAGTCTTTGCCCATTCATCTCACGACACGCCTCGGCACTTATAAACCAATGCACAACAATGCGTTATTGCTATTTCGCAGTGCCCCCCTTCATCGAGACTGACGCGTACTTATCCCATGGTGGAACTTACCGTCTGACGGTATTTGCGACGGTATTTTCTCGGCTGGCGGTATCGAGGATACGGAAGGCTTTCCCGCAAGGCATCCGCGGGCGCAACCTCACGGAAGCTTCTCGGTTTGAGGTCGCCTAAGTTTCCCAAGACCTGCATTTCGGACCAAGGCAACGCCTCGCACGGGCTCGCCAGATTTTAGTATAGGGCAGGGGCCGCGACGAGCCAAACAGGCGCAGGAGGCGTCTCCATTCTTATGGAGACACACCGGGAATATCGAGCCGCTACCTCTCCGTCGCATCAAAAGAGCACGGCGTATTTCCGAGCGGGATATGGGCGGCGGCGTCTAAACTTTCCCATTGCAGCCAACGCTTTCATGCTCGCCGCCATACTCCAGGAAATGTCAAACTGCTACTGCCTCCCTGGCAGAGCCGGGGGATCTCCCGCTGACGTTAGAATCGCCATCCCAAATCAGCAACTCGATCCGCGCGCGCAAACCTTCGGCCGCGTATTCTGTCGCGACTTGTCCGTTCATCTGCTGGCCCAAGATGCTCTCGAACAGCAAGGTTCCGAAGCCGCGACGCTTGGGCTTGACGACAGGCGGACCACCGCTTTCAGTCCAGCGCAGCACCAATCGCTTTGCGCTCTCTTCTGGAACAACGCTCCAGTCAATGCGCACACGGCCAGTGGGAACCGATAATGCGCCATGCTTGATTGCGTTTGTCAAAAGCTCGTGCAGACCCATCGAAATGGAGACCGCGGCCGTGGCAGGAATTGCCAATTCTGGGCCTTCCGCTGTCACCTGGGCATGGCAAACGGGCTTGAATTCGCGCGCGATGAGTTCTCTCAATGAGACCGAGCCCCACTGACGTTCGATCAGCAGCGAGTGAGCATTGGCCAGCGATAGGATACGATCTCTGATGCTATCGCGAAAGCTTTCGAGGCTATCGGCGGTTCGCAGGCTAAGGGTTACGAGGGCGTCGACCATCGCGAGCGTGTTCTTTACGCGATGATGGAGTTCCTTGACGAGGAGGCGCTGCTGGCGGCCGGCCTCCTCGCGCTGCGCGACTTCTTCGCGCAATGCGATTTCGCTCATCACGATCCCGGCAAGCTCAGTCAAATTGACAATATCTTCGCTGGTCCATCGGCGCGGCTTGGAGTCGATCGCGCAGAGCGAGCCCAGCACGTAACCGTCTGGAGTGACGAGCGGCGCGCCGAGATAGGAGACGACCCCGAGATCCCTGATGGCGAGATTGTCGCAGACGCGCGGGTCGTTGCGAGCGTCTTCCACCACCAATGGCCCATCTGCCGTCACCAAATGCTGGCAAAACGAGTGGGATAGCGGGGTCTGGCTCAGGGAAGCCCAAGGCTCGGGCAGGCCAATCGCGCTCTTGAAGAATTGCCGGCCGGCATCGACGAGAGACACCAGCGAAACCGGAACGTTGAGAATGCGAGTGACGAAGCGAGTCAGCCGGTCGTAAGCAGGTTCCGGCGGGGTATCGAGCAGCCCTGTTTTATGGAGGGCGGCCAGACGGCCCTGAGGATTCAAAGCCGGGGGTGAATTGGCCATTTCAGGAATCCCAATTTTCTCAGGGAAATAGGTAACCCCGGAGGGGGTGGCCCCTAACCGGGGCCGCCACTGGCCGACGATGTTTAGCAATTGCTGAACGTTGTAAGGCTTCTGAAGCACGGGGCATCCGTGGTTGCAGGCGCGCACCAATTTGTCATAGCCGGTCACATAGACGAAGGGGATGGACCGTTTAGCCAACGCGTCGGCCAGCGGGAAGACCATCTCGCCGCGGAGGTTTACGTCAAGAACAGCCCCATCGACGGCGTGCTCTTCGATCAGCCGCATCCCCTTTTTAAGGCTTGAGGCAGGGCCAACCACGGTGTAGCCGGAATCGGTGAGTGAATCGTCCAGGGCCATGGCGACCAGCGGTTCATCTTCGACAACCAGGATCTTCAGTCCCGAAAGCCCGGCTCCTTGTTCCATCCTCGCCTCCTTCAATACACCGGCTGCGGGTCCAATGCGATGTCCATTTCGCAGCGCACGCCTTCCCTTGGAAAGTTAAGCCTGACCTCGCCGTCCAAGGCGCCGGGGAGCGTCCTTTCGATCAGGCGCGAACCGTAACCCCGCCGCGTGGGCGGCGAGACCGGCGGGCCACCCGTCTCCTGCCACTCCAGGTGCAGCCGCCCGGGCCTTATGATTCGCCAAGCCACCATCACCCTGCCGCTGGGCAGCGAGAGCGCGCCATATTTGGTGGCGTTGGTGGCGAGTTCATGAAAGGCCATGCCCAGCGTTACAGCCATGACAGGCCCGAGATTGAAGTCATCGCCATCCAGTGTGAAGCTGCGCCCATCCGCGCTGGCATAGGGGGCTAATTCCTGCCTTAGGATGTCGCGCAGGCTGGCACCCGTCCAGCAGGAGCGGTTCAACAAATTGTGGGTTTGCGACAAGGCCAGCAGCCGGCCTTCGAACGCCTCGCAGAAGGCTTCCGGCGAAGGTGCTGTGCGGAATGTCTGGGCAGAGAGGGCCATAACCGTGGCGAGCGTGTTCTTCACCCGGTGGTTCAACTCATCCACCATCACCTGCTGGCGCTTTTCGGCCTCCTTGCTTTCGGTTAGATCGAGGATAAAGGCGACGCCCTCGTTCTCCGATCCCTCGAATAGCGCCGGGCCAACCAGCACCGGGACCCGGCTGCCGTCTTTTCGCTCATATTCCTTTTCGTAGGGCTTACAACTTCCGCTCGCCTTGAGCTGCTCCATCGCCTGGCGGGTGGCGGCTTGCCACTCGGGCGGGGTCATCCCGGTGTAGCTGATCCGCCCCGAACGCAGGTCATCGCGGCTATATCCCGCCAGGGCGAGGAAGGCCTCGTTGGCCTCGATGATCTGTCCATCCAGGGTAAAGATGACGATGCCGATAATATCGGCATCCACGAGCCTGCGGATCCTCGCCTCCCGTTCCTTAAGATCGCCGTAGAGGCGGGCATTCTCGAGCGAGATCGCTGCTTGCGCCGCCAGCAGTTCCAGCAGGGCGACCCGCTCCGGGGTGAAAGCGCACGTGGCCTGGGTGTTTTCGAGATACAGCACCCCGCCCAATTTGCCTCGCCTAAGCAAGGGGAGGCAAAATACCGACCGCGCCAGCCCCCGGCGCAAATAGTCGTCCTCGAAGTCCACGTTGGGCCGCGACCCATCATCGAGAATGACGCTTTTTTGGGTGCGGATCGCATAGTTGATAAGAGCCTCGGGACACCCTGTTTCCTTGATAGCGGAGGGGCGCAACCTGACCTCGGTCCCCGCAACTGTGGCTTGGACTTCCACTTCCACCCGGTAGCCTTCGCCGCGTGGCAGGATCAAGAGGCCGCGATCCGCCCCCGCATTCTCAATCGCGATTGTCACGAGCTTTTCGATCAGCCTCGGCAGCTCGATTTCACCCGACATCGCCTGTGAAGCCTTGACCACCGTTGCCACATCCAATTGCTCGACGGACTGCTCCATACTCGCCGCCGCAAAATGGGCGTGTCTTGCGGCCAATTGCCGATACAGGCGATTGAGTTGCTTCACCTTGCCATCGGCCCCCCAAAGGGCATAGCAGGCGCGCGCCTGGCGCAGATGTGCAAAGCCATTCGTCTCAAGCCTGCGGCCGAGATAGAAGCGGCCCGCCAGTTCATTGGCCAGCGCCTCATTGTGGACAAAGCCGTTGGCGCGGGCTGATTGGATGGCCTGTTCGTAAAGGCGCATCGCGTCGAGGGCGCGGCCTTCGATGCGGGCGATCTCAGCGCCTACCAGCGCGGCGCGGTTCTCGAAATTCTCCGGGCAATTCTCCGCCCAGGCTTCGAGCTGCCGCAGGCCGGCGGCCAGAGCCTCCAAATGCTGCTGGCGCTGGCTGACTGAGACGGAATCGCAGCATGCGGCGCGGGAAAGGGCTTCGTAAAAGTAATACTCCGCCACATTAAAAATTGATTTTGACGTCCAAAGCAGCGGCTGCGCCCTTTTTGCGGCCTCGGTGGCCGCCGTATAATCGCAGGCGAAGAAGCGCGCCTGCAGCTTCCGGATCCAGTACTTGCACTCGGGCATCGCTAAATCCGGCTTACTTGACAAATGCCGCTCGAACTGGAGTTCGTCAAACTGATCATCGTCAAAGGAACCGAATTTACGCGTCAATCCGCGGAGGGTGCGAATAAAAGCAAGCTGACTGGTAATAACGTCGGCCGGGATTCCGAACCGAAGCTTCTGCGTAAAGGCCAGGCCAGCCTCGGCTTCGCGCTGCACTTCAACGAGCGGATCGCCCGCCGCGAGGAGGTTCATGATCAGGGCCGGGCAGCTATACCCGGCATAAGTGAGGTCGCCGCTCTTGTTCGCAGCCTCGAAAGCGCGCCGCAGCAGATCGCGGCCAGCCCGCACATGTTTCGCCCATGGGATGACGTAAATTCCAAAGATCATATAGATCCTGGCCTGGAAGCGTTTCAACCCGCGTTGCTCGACCAGTTCATAGCCGAGCTGGGCAAATCGAAACCCGGCATCGTAATTGCCGAAGCGCGGTCCGGCGACCATACCGAGCCGTCCATAGGCAACGCACGATCCGTCGCTATTGCCGTGATCGAGGTTGAGATTGACCGCCCTGCACGCGGCAAGGCAAAAAAGGTTCGCATCTGTAAACAAGGCGGGTGGCCCGAGCTTGATCAGAACATCGAAAGTGGCAAGCGATGCCGGATCGCTCATCAAGGGAAGGTCAATGAGTTCCTCGATCGTGCGGCAGCCGAGCTTCGGCCAGATTCGCTCGTATTCGCGCCGCGCTTCCTCTTCCGTGGGATGCGGCTGCCAGCCGATGCCCAAACGCCGGAGGTAGCCGAGACCGGCGGCAACGGCGCGGCTGGTCTGAGCCAGCGTCATGTACAGATCCATGCGCAAGCACGCGACGGCCGCTTGCTCCACCGTGGTGGCAGCGTGGCTCGAAAGCGCCGCCAGGCGCTTCTCCGCGGCGACGTACTCTCCGGTCAGGAACTCGCATTCCGCCCGGTTTATCTCCAAAGCGAAGGCGAGTTCATGCCGCCGCTCCCAGCAGTCCTCTGACAAGAGGGCCGCACCCGTGGTAAGATAGGTGAGAGCGGCGCCATAGGCTATCGACGCCTTGGCGCGCTTGCCTGCGATCAGGTTGAGCCCGGCCAGATCCTCGCGTTCGGCGTTCGAGGCGATCAAAGCCTTGCCGCGGTTGAGCTGGCTGACGATCTCGAAGACCGCCTCCTCCCGCTTCTCTTGGGGCGTGTGCGCCACGAGCAGCCTTCCGATCCGAAGATGGGCCTCGGCGCGCAAGCTTTCCGGGATCAGCGCATAAGTGGCCTCCTGCACACGGTCGTGGACGAACCGGTAAGAGCCCTTAAGCTTCTGGATGAGCTCTTGATGGACAGCCTCGCGCAAATCCGCGTGGACCTCCTCCTCTGGGGCATCCAAAACAAGGGAAAGCGTTGGGATTCCGGCGATGTTTCCAAGGCAGGCAAGCTGCTGCAAGGCGATTTGGGTCTTGCCGGGCAGGCGGGTGAGCTTCCCGGCCATGAGGTCCGCCACATTATCGGTGTACCCCTTGGCGTGAATGCGGTTCAGATCCCAGGTCCAGCGGCCCTTCGCATGGTCGAAGGCAACCAATCCCTCTTGGGCAAGCGCGGAGAGGAACTGAATGGCGAAAAACGGACTGCCTCCCGTCTTGCCGTGCACCAGTTGCGCCAGCGCACCCGCGTGTTCCGGCTCGCAGTGGAAAGAATCGGCGATCAGCTGGGTCAAATCTTCAAGGCTGAGGGGCGCAAGGGTGATCTCCTGCACCGCCCCGCCCGCTTGGCGGATCGCATCGAGCTTGCGCATGAGCGGATGGGCGGGGCCTACCTCATTGTCCCGGTAGGCGCCGATCAGGAGCAGATGCCGGATATCCGGCTGAGTCAAAAGATCCTCGATGAGATCGAGTGTCGCGGCATCCAGCCATTGCAAATCGTCGAGGAAAAACGCCAGCGGATGTTCGGCGCGGGCAAAGACGCCGATGAAGCGGCGGAACACGAGCTGGAAGCGGGCTTTCGCTTGGCTTGGCTCAAGTTCCGGGACCGGATGCTGTTCTCCGGTGATGAGCTTCAGGTCCGGGACGAGGTCTACGATGAGCTGACCGTTTGGGTCCAGCGCCTCCCGGAGGGCCTGGCGCCAGCCATCGAGCTCGGCTTCGTTCTTACCCAGCAGCGGATGGATAAGCCTCTCAAGGGCTTGCGCCAAAGTGGAATAAGGGATGTCGCGCTTGTACTGGTCGAATTTGGCCGAAGCGAAAAGCCCGCGCGGCGGAACGAGCGCTTTGTAGAGCTCGTTCACCACGGAGGATTTGCCGATGCCGGAATAGCCGGAGACGAGCACCAGCTCCGGCGTGCCGGTTTTCACGACGCGGTCAAAGGCGGCAAGCAGCGTTCCCGTCTCGCGCCCCCGGCCGTATAATTTCTCAGGGATCAAGAGCCGGTCCGGCATGTCCTGTCCGCCGAGCGCAAATTCGCCGATGCGGCCATGAGCTTCCCATTCGGTGAGGCAGCGCAGAAGATCGCTCTCCAGGCCTGCCGCGGTCTGATAGCGCTCCTCTGCGGTCTTGGCGAGCAGCTTCATGACGATGGCGGAGAGCGGGGCCGGAATGGTCTTGAGCCGCCCGGCTGGTGGCACCGGTTTCCTCGCGATGTGGCAATGGACCCACTCCATGGGATCGCTGGCCCTGAACGGAAGATCGCCGGTGAGCATTTGATAGAAGGTAACGCCCAGCGAATAAAGGTCGCCGCGGGCGTCGATGGACCGGTTCATGCGTCCAGTCTGTTCGGGGGCCATATAGGGGAGGGTGCCGGCAAGAACTTCGGGGGGCTCGGGCGCCTGGCGTTCCCGGGGCATCCGGGTCGCGATGCCGAATCCGGTGAGCCAGGCTGCCCCGCTTTCCCGGTCCACCAGGATATGCGCGGGTTTGATGTCCTTGTGGATGAGGCCCCGCTGGTGGAGCCGGGCCAGAGCCTTGGCCATGCCGGCTCCAAGGCGCAGGAAGAGCCCCAAGTCAAAGGGCTTACCGAGAAGTCCCTCAAGGAACTCGCCGCCCGGATCCTCAAGCAAAAGAAGGGGGCGCCCATCCTCCCGCACCAGCTTAAGCGGGCGCGCCGCCCATTCGGACTCCAGTGTGTCTTTCAGCTCATATTCGTGGCGAAGGCGGTCGAGGAAGCCACAGGCGGGCAAGTTCGAACCCGGAATGACGGCAAGCACATTCACCGCCGCCGCGCCAGCGCCGAGGCGGCCGCGGTAGACGGCGGTATCGCCGTCCGTGAGAAAGGGTTTGGAACTCCAATCGAAGTCGGAGAACGAGGGCAACGCAGTTTGCGTCAGCCGCTCACCATTGCAGCCAGGTGCTTCATTTGGGGATTCACCCCAAATTCCACATGGAGGAAGCGATTGTAAGCTCATGTACTTTTTAAGCGCGCGGGCATGTCTGTCACCGTATAGGGTCTTACTTTGCCCGGCGCCACTTTAGCCTATCAAGCGAATGCCAACGCGGTTAAAGAAACGTTAAATATTTGTGCCAGAAGCGCGAGCACAAGTGGTGGGCCGGGCTCCGAACCCGGAATAGCGCTGCACTACCAAGAGCCTGGATAGCCACCACAGGTGGTTTCTTAGATAAGGCTAGAAACACCGCTCATCGGTAGGCCCAAATGCCAAAGCGCTTGCATCGGATGAAAGCTACTCCTCCAACTTGGACCACCTTTTGCGTCCCGAAACATTGCGGACGGCGACCGAAACCGCCCGCCGCCACGCCGCCCCTACACGACGGTATGCGGCCCTCATTGACTACTTAGTTATAATGAGTTTTCTTCTCTCAGGACATATCTGTGAATATCATCCCTTCGCACATTACCGGCGGCGATTTTGACGGTATTAGCACTCAGCTAATCGCATTATATTGTGTAATTGCAACGTGTTAATGCGTCTTTTTGTAATAGGGGCAAAACGCCGGGCAAGTCACTGAGGCGCGACTCACAAGAGACTCAATTTCTGACTCCCCTTGGGCATGGCCGAATCACCCAAGGACGTTTCCGGGGCTGGCCTCGAAGAGCTGAAGGCGTTGCTGCTGCAGGCTCTGGAGGAGAACGCCCGGCTGAAGGCAGAGAACGTGAAGCTTCGCGAGGAGATCGCGCGGCTCAAGGGCTTGAAGGGGCGGCCGAAGCTCAAGCCCAGCGGCATGGAGAAGGCGGCGGAGGCTTCCGCTGCCAAAGGCAGCCGCCGGAAGGGCCGGCGCGGCGCCAAGCGGACGAAGCTCAGCATAAACGAAACACGGATTGGCAAGCCAGACAACCTGCCGGCAGGCGCCCGCTTCAAGGGCTATGAAGACTTCATCGTTCAGGACATTGTCATCAAGCCATGGACGATCCGTTACCGGCGCGAGCGCTGGCTGCTGCCCTCGGGCGAGACGGTAGTGGCCGCGCTGCCGGCCGGTACGGCCAGCCATTTCGGCCCGGAACTCAAGCGCTTCATCTTGAGCCAATACCACCAGGGGCAAGTGACCATCCCGCGCCTGCTTACCCTGCTGCAAGACTTGGGCATCGATATCTCCAAGCGGCAAATCGTGCGGCTGCTCAGCCGCAAGCAGGACGCCTTCCTCGCCGAAGCCAGGGAGGTGCTGCGTGCGGGGCTTGGCTCGGCGCGCTGGATCACGGTCGACGATACGGGTGCCCGGCATAAGGCCAAGAACGGCTTTTGCACCCATATCGGCAACGATCGCTTCGCCTTTTTCGCGACCACAGACTCGAAGAGCCGCCTCAACTTCCTGGAACTGCTGCGGGCCGGACAGGACGATTACGTCATCAATGCCGCAGCCCTCGATTACATGCGCGATCATAAGCTGCCGCAGGCAACCATCGCCCTCTTGGCGGGCGCAGACCAGCGCTTTACCGGCCGCGACGCCTTCATGGAGCATCTTCAAAAGCTCGGCCTCACCGATCTTAAGGTCCGTCCCGATCCGGTCCAGATCGCAACCGAAGGCGCTTTATGGGGCTCGATTGCGGAACAAGGACTCCTGGACGGCACGGTGATCGTCTCCGATGGCGCCGGACAGTTCAAGATTGCGGAGCACGCGCTCTGCTGGGTTCATGCAGAACGCCTCATCCACAAGCTCGACACGTTCTGCGAGGCGCACGTCCAGGCCAAGGAGCGCATCCGTGCCCGCATCTGGCGGCTCTACAAGGATCTCAAAGCTTACCGCCAGGCGCCAGCCCGGCGCCGGGCGAGGAAGCTGAGCCGCCGCTTCGATAGCATCTTTTCCACGGAGACGGGCTTTGCCACCCTCGACAGGCTGCTGGCGCGGCTGCATGCCCAGAAAGAAGACCTGCTGGCGGTGCTGAAGCGGCCGGAGATCCCGTTGCACACCAACGGCTCGGAAAACGACATCCGCTGCCAAGTGACGCGGCGCAAAATCTCCGCCGGCACCCGCACCGATCTGGGCCGCGACAGCCGTGACGCGTTCCTGGGCCTCATGAAAACCTGCGCCAAGCAGGCGATCAGCTTCTGGGACTATCTCGGCGACCGCCTCGGTGTGCCAGACGCACCGGCCGTGCAAAGCTTGGCCGAACTCATCCGCGCGCCCGCTTCAGCGTGATTGCCCGCCCTTTTGCCCCTATTACCGTTAACGCATCGGTAAAGCGCATTTGTCTATAATTGCGCCTTAAAGGAAAACGCCAGCGCCGCACAAAATGGCGGGGCTGGCGGTAAGAAATGGAGTTAAGGCCCGGTTAATCCGGGGTCTGAGATGCGCCAGGATTATTGCCATCGCAAGGCGCCGTTTGCGCCAGGAACGGCCCCGGAGAACGCCCGCGGCGTTTCCCGGAAACCAGTGTTAGCGGCGCTTGGCCTATGGCTCAAGCTCGGTATCCCAATAGAGATAATCGAGCCAGCTTACGTGCAGGTAGTTCGGCGGGAAGAACCTGCCGTTGCGATGCAACTCATGCACCGTGGGCCGGTAAGGCTTTAGCGCTGGAAACATCTTCGCCTTGGCCGGCATCTTGCCGCCCTTCTTGAGGTTGCAAGGCGCACAAGCCGTTGTCACGTTATCCCAGCGCGTCAGCCCGCCGCGTGAGCGCGGAATGACGTGGTCGAATGTCAAATCGTGGGGATACCCGCAATATTGACATTGAAACCGGTCGCGCAGGAACACGTTGAAGCGCGTGAACGCTGGGTACAGCGCCGGCTTCACGTAAGTCTTGAGCGAGACGACGCTCGGAAGCTTCATCTCGAAATTGGGGCTGCGCACCACGCGATCGTAATGGGATACGATATTCACGCGGTCGAGAAACACCGCCTTGATGGTCTCCTGCCAATTCCAAAGGGAAAGAGGATAGTAGCTCAACGGTTGAAAATCCGCGTTGAGCACCAGAGCCGGGAAGCTTTCCGGCGGAGACCCATTAGTCGCTGCCAATGCAGTCACGTTCACCTTTCCTCAACGTTTGCCGTTAAGTTGGGGGCCACGCTCGCACGACGTCGCTCTGACACAAACGGGATACTACATTCCGATGTCACTTCTGTGAAGGCCAACTTTGCCACACATAGTGTCCTATGATAGTTTGATTGGCCTGCCCAATTGTTAAGGAGGCTGTTTGGGTGAGCAAACGCAGCGAGATAGAGCAAGCGGTGCACGTGCTGGCGCCTCGTATCCCCGATTTCGAGGCTAGCGCCATCGCGGACCACGCCATGGATAGCCGTGGCCTCTGCACAGCGTCGGTACAATCGGCAGCTTGGCTGTCGATGGTCGCCTTTGTGCGGCATGCCCTGACCGAATACGACTCGCTCCTGGAAGAAGGCTACGACCAGGAAAGCGCCCGCCATTTCGTCGCGGCCGACATCCGGGCCATACTGAGTGAATGGGGGGTGCTGCGGCCTTTGACGCCAACGGATTAGGCGGCCGTATCGCGCGCGGCATTTCCCGGGCTCAACGCACCCACAATGCTTGCGAGCACGACCGCAAATATGCCCGTCACGAATATCCCATCGAACGTTCCAGCTCCGCCGATGGAGGCGACAGGAGTGCCAAGCCGCTGAATATTCGCGAGATTCATGAGATCGGCGCCGATCAGCGTGCCGAGGCTGCCGCTTACGTAGGCCACGGCGGCGGCTTGGTTCCAGGCGAGCAGGCAGGAGATCGCACAGGCGGCAACCGGCGGAATGAAAATCGGAATGGTAATCCCCGCTCCCTGCACCGGCCGGGCCAGCATGAAGCAAACCACGCTTACCGCGGCGGTTGCGATAATGCCCGGCAGCCAGATGCGGTTTTTTGCGAGCAAATAGAGAGAAAGCAGGATCGGGATGACGGCCCCGCCCAGATTGATCGCGACGATGGTGCCCGGCCAGTCGACCTCCTCCGGCAAAATGTACTCCATGCCGAAGAAGTCGACGCGCTCGCCCACAACTATGGTTTCGCCGGCGAAGTGCGCGATGGGGATGTTGACGTAGCTTCCGAGCAGGCTTGCCAGCAGCAGGAACACGGCCGTCGCGGGCGAGATGCCAAGCCGCACGTACACATAGCGGATGATCCCGATCTGAATGAATACCGAAAGGACGCCAAGCACGATAAAGAGCAAGGCGTACAGCGGCCAGGGTATGGGCAGGTATTGGAGATGGCTTGGGTGCATGTTTCGATTTCTCCGATGCGGGCAGACCCGTACCCGCGGAACCCGGCCAATAAACGCCGCGCTTCGCTATGAGATTGGGAGGCAGGCCATGAATTTGCAGGCAGGGCAAACAAAAAGATAAACGGGTAGGCGAATTACGTGCAATACCGGATCGCAGGGGACGGATGGACGTTGCGATTGGCGGGGGGTAAGTTGCTCATGGCTGCCTTCCGAGGCTGAGCCGGCCGATGAGGCGACCGATTTTAAGGATTTTCGCATGCCGGAATTCATTGTGCATACCATCCCGGGAAGCCCGTTCGCGCGGGCGGTTCTTGCCACGCTTGAGGAAAAGAGCGCTCCCTACCGCGTCTTGCCGATAGCGCCCGGCGGCGTTAAGAGCGAGCCTCATATCTCCCGGCACCCGTTCGGCAGAATGCCAGTGCTGGAGCACGATGGCTTCGCGCTTTACGAAACCCAGGCCATCCTCCGCTATCTCGACCGCATTCTGCCAGCCCCGGCGCTGAGCCCCGCCGATCCGAAGGCTGCCGCGCGGATGGATCAGGTTATGAACATCTCCGATTGGTATCTCTTTCAAGGCGCCGGGAACGTTATCGCATTCCAGCGGATCGTAAAGCCGGCGCTCATGGGCGGAACTGCCGATGAGGCGGCGATAGCAGCTTGCATGCCGGCCGCGCATACGGTGTTCAAGGAGCTGAGCCACCTTTTGGCCGGACAGGACTTCTTCACGGGCAAGGCGGTGACGCTGGCCGACATCGCCGTCGCATGCCAAATGGACTTCCTGGCCGCGACGCCAGAGTGGGCGGGATTGACGGCGGCGGCTCCCAATCTGATTGCGTGGCTGGCACGGATGAACTCCCGGCCCAGCATGCAAGCCACGACCTGGGAGCAGGTCTCGGCAAAGGCGAAAGCTGCATGAGCGGGCGCATCCGGTGTACGGTGCGGGGCCAAACCGGGAAACCAAAGACCATCGCATGATGCCATCCATTGAAACCGAAGCGGAGCGCAAGCTGATCGTGGCGCTCGATATGCCAGACGCGGGCGAGGCTCATGCGTTCTGGCAGCGGCTTGCGCTGCCCGAGGCCATCGCCAAGATTGGGCTGGAGTTGCTGTTTGCAGGCGGCGTCGAGCTTGCCCGCAAGCTGGCGGCGGAAGGCGTGCAGGTCTTCGTCGACGCGAAGCTTTTCGACATCGGCAACACCGTCGAGCGGGCCACGGCGCGGGTGGCGGCGCTTGGCGCTGCGTTTCTGACCGTGCATGCGCAAGACGCACAAACCGTTGCCGCGGCGGTCCGCGGGCGTGCAGGGTCCGGCCTCAAGCTGCTTGGGATCACGCTGCTGACCAGCGCGGCGCCAGATAGCCTCGGTGCACAAGGCATCTCCTTATCCTCCGCCGAATTGGTGCTGCGGCGCGCGCGGTTTGCGGCGGACGGCGGCTTCGATGGCGTGGTTTCGTCGCCTTTGGAGGCGCGCGATCTTAAGGCGGCCTTCGGGGATAGGCTCGCGGTTGTCTGCCCCGGCATCCGGCCGCGAGGCGGGCAAGCTGTCTCGGGCGACGATCAAGCGCGCGCTGCTACTCCCGGCGACGCTTTGCGCGCAGGCGCGAACTACATCGTGGTGGGCCGCCCCATCACGCAAGCGAGCGACCCAGCCGCAGCCGCCCGCGCCATCGTCGCGGAAATGGCGGAGGCGCTCCGTGAAACGCGCGGCGTGGTATAATACCAATCGCCGGAGGTTTTGACGCTTCTCGCCGATTGCGATTGTGCCCGGCCCGAAGGCGCCACCCGGCCGCCTCTCGATGCGGGTTCTTGCACCCGGATGGCCGGATTTTTTGGCGGCTGTCGCAAGTCTCTGGCGCGGCATCGGTCACCTCTTGTTAACGCTATTGGGCGGCATTTTTCTAGTTTCGCGCCGCCCTTTCAATTTAATGCAATTATAGCATAGGTCCTTTACCGCTTCGTTAAGCGTCAAAATGAAAGGTCAAGTCATTGTTTTTCTTTGATATTTTACGCAGGCCCACCAGCCCTCGAATGGTTAATTCGGGACTTGCAAATATATTTAAACGGATTTTGGAGTCGTAGAATTCGACCGAAAACGGCAAAAGATTCGCAAAAAGTGGCGGGCGAAAAATATGACAATTCCGCGTTAACCACGACCGCATTTACCATGATGCGGCCCTACGCCATTTGAACGATGCGTTAGCAAAGTCCCCCCTCACCCTGTCCCTCTCCCCGAGGGGAGAGGGAACGCCTTCTCAACGGCTGCGGCCAAACTCTCCCCTTGGGGAGAGGGTTCGGGTGAGTGGGTCTTCCGCCGAAGCAATCAACCGGATCTGGCATAACGCTAACTTGGCATAAGCCTTGCCGCCAAGAATTTGCCAATGCACCTCTTGCGCCCGCCGGATTTCTAACGCATTTCTATCGCGAATTTCCAGCCAACGGGGACACAGCCATGCCGATCTACGGCTACGATTGCAATCAGTGCGGCCGCCAGTTCGAGAAGCTGGTCCGCTCCTCCGATAACGCACCCTCCTGCCCCTCCTGCGAAAGCACGGATCTGACCCGGCAGCTATCGCTCATCGCCGACCCGGCCAAAGGCGGCAGCAACGCGAACGCACCGGCATGCGAGGGCGGCGGCAACTGCGGCTCGTGCCCATGTGCGATGAACTGAGCGTGAGCTTTTGGCAGAGCGGGAAGCGCTATAGTGCGTCCGGAAAAGTGCGAAGCGGTTTTCCGATAAGACGCACGGCAAAACAAAAACTTAGAGTCCGCTTTTGATTCCATCAAAAGCGGGCTCTAAGCGGAGTTTCCTGGCTTCCCCAACGCATGGCCTTCCCAGGCGTTAGCGGCCATCGTGCCGGCAACGGCTAGCGGGGTGAGTTTTGACGCAGAAGGCCGGGAGCCGGCCTTCGGATCAGATATGGCGACGTTTCAAGCTGGAGGCATTACGGACCTGACAGTGTCCAGCATACAGCACGCGGCAGTAAAACCTTAGCCACCCGGACAACAAACAGACCGGCGCAAAAAAACGCGTCACCTGCTCAAGCTGGGACGCGTTGTTGATGTACGGATTGAATCCGTATAAAATGGCTCCACAGCTAAGGAGGCCATCGATGCCACGCACGCTTACCGATAATGGCCGTGTCGAATTGCGCTTGCGGCCGGAGGACAAGGCTAGGCTTTCCAGAGCCGCTGCCCTCAAGCGGCTCGACTTGACCAGCTACATCTTAAGCGCCGCGCTGCCAAAAGCCGATGCCGATATTGCCGAAGCCGAACGCCTCGTTCTCTCCGAGCGCGACTCCTTGCGCGTTTTGGACTTGCTGGAAACGCCGCCGCCGCCCTCTGAAAAACTTGTGCGGGCAGCCAAGGCCGGCTTCCAGCTACCATGACGCAGCTAGGCTGGGAAGAAGCGGCAATCGTAAAAGAACACGGCCGGGCCGCCTTCGATTGCGGCAATGCCGATCTGAATTCATATCTCCAACGCTATGCACGCCAGAATCACGAGAGCGGCGGAGCCAAGTGCTTCGTCGCCTTACCGTCGAACGAACCGTCGCGCATCTTGGGATTTTATACGCTGAGCCCTGCCTCGCTCGAATTTGCCAGGACGCCCGCCCTGGCCAAGAAAGGCCTCGGCCGCTACGACGTTCCAGTCTTTCGGCTGGGCCGCCTCGCAGTGGACGTAAGCGTGCAGGGCCGAGGCCTTGGCGGCTCTCTACTTCTGCGCGCTGCCGGGCGCTGCATCCGCGTCGCTCAAGATGTTGGAGGCGTTGCCCTCCTCATCGATGCCAATGATGACCGCGCCGCGCTTTGGTATGAGGGCTACGGTGCTCTGCGCCTCGAAGACGCGCCGCTGTCGCTTATCCTGCCGCTGGCGGTCGCTGCCGGCGCTATTGAGCGTGCCAATAAAGCTCCCTGAGGCCGGTTGCGGACGTAGCGCACTTCAAAAAACACTACCCCGAGCACTGCTGCTTTCAGGTCTTGAAGCGGGCGATCCCGATCGAACGATCACGACGGTAGTTACATCACCGTGAGGCCCAATCCCCTTAATAGTTCATCCGCCTGATCTCTGGATATAACGGCGCCCTTAAATATGCCGGCCTCTTGCCAATTAAGAGGGCCGAGATCGCAAGACCGAAGATCGGCCCCTTGAAATCGAGCTACCCGTAAAGAAGCGCCTCTGAGACGGCATCTGTCCATTACACAGTCTCTAAAATCAGCGCCACCAAGGTCTGCGTCGCTAAAATCGACAGCGTCAAGTGTCATTTTGCGGAATGATGCGCTTCGCATAATGGCACTAACAAGAATACTCCTTGGAAATGTGGCGCCAAGAAGCTTGCTTTCTTCAAAATTTGCGCCGGTTAACTTGCACTCTCTAAAAACAGCCGATGTAAGGTTTGCTCTATACCAGTTTGTGCTAGTAAGATTACATCCACTAAATATAGCGTCTGTGAGATATGCGGATTTGAAGCTAGATTTTTGTGCGCGGCATTTCTCCCATAGCTCTGTCCAAATTGTGCGTAGGTTTCAGCTAAGCGCTGCGGCGAAAGCATTTTTTGGGGTTATAACGTCCTCGCCCCCCTCAAGCCAGCGCCGCCAGCCAAGATAGCTAGGCAAATATTCGGTGGCGACGCCGTTGAAGCGGCTGAGCCATTGCTTAAACCTGCTGCCATAAGCATTGACGTTCTGGATGTGCAGTACCTTCTCGTGCACATGTTCACCTTTGCTGGCGATGATGAGTTCATATTCGATGCCCTCCGCATCGGCGAAGGCGATCAGCGCCTTGTCGCCGTCCATGCACAGCAGCGTATTGTCCTTCGATAGCTTGCCCTCAAGAACTGGACGCACAGCCGCCTCGGAGCGGTCCGGCAATACGCCGTCGATATGAGCGCCGGTGCGGTCGCGGGCAATCAGGATCGGAATTTGCTCAGCCGATAGGCCTGGCTTTTCCGCAACGCCGCCTCGCTTGCGCGCCGGGCGCGGCAGCTTGCGCCGGCCTTTGAAGCTTTCCAGCAGGAAGATTTCGTCAACCTCAGCGATGCCGGCAAGCGATTGATCCTTCGATTTGTTTTGCGCCTTCAAAAAGCGGTGGCGCCACTTGAAGGCAGTGTTCTTGCTGACTTTGCACACCTTGCCGGCCTTGCGGACCGGTAGCGATTCATTGAGCGCCCCGGCATATTTCAGCCAGCACTCTTTCTTACGCAGCCGTGCCAACGGCGTGCCGGTTAGCGGATTGAACGTCCGCTTGCAGTCAAGGCAGCGGCAGCGCTTCAGCCCGTTCCTCTCGCGGCCCCAGCCTTCGGTGCGCCCCGATCCGCAATGCGGGCACTTGGGATCGCCCTCCAAGCGCTCATTCAGAAGACGCTGCACCTCGTCACCGTCGCCGCGTTGCTGTAATGCCGCGATTGCCTTTTGGGCTTGCGCGTGCGTCACTTCCGCTAGCAATTCATCCAGCCGCTGTTGAAATTTGCGATGTTCCATCGGGTGCCCTCCTGCCGGACCGGTACGCCCAGGATGCCCCCGAATTGCGGCGAAAACCTACGCACAACTTGGACAGAGCTTCTCCCATTGTGAACTCTCAAGCTGAGCTGCGGTAAAATTGGTATCGTTAAGAATACAATTGAGAAAATGAACCTCATTGAGGTCGATACGTGACAAATCGCAGGAGGAAAAATCAAGGTCTTGAAATCGTCTCTGGCCTTCTTCTAAACTCTTTTCAAGCTGCGCGCGTGAACGGGCACTGTGTGTCGGCGTCATGCCCATTCCCCATCGTTATCTATTCTTACGCAAGGCGGTATCTTCGAAGGCAGACAAATCAGGCCCACTGCGAAAGAACGTTGCAATCGCTTGATCCGGTGATAGTACCATCGGCTCGCCGTTAAGGTTAAAGCTGGTGTTGAGAAGGACGGGTATCCCAGTGAGTTTATAGAACCGATGCAAAATTGGGTAAAGGGGCGAGCCGTTCGGCGTTTCCATAATCCGGGGTTGAGCTGTTCCGTCAACATGAACTGCACCGGGTGTCTGGACACGCCATCCTGATGTGACGTCCCGCGCTCGCCTGACGTACCGTGCGCAAAGTGACATGATTTGGTTGGTAAGGGCTGAGGGGCGTCCCTCCTTTGTGGGGGCCGCAACGGGTCAAGTTCGCTAATGGCATGCCGCGCCCAGGCAGTTCCGCATTCAGAACTGAAAGCCGCGATCTCCGCTCCCGGCCCGTAGCAGGCCTGCCGGGCATTCTGTGGCCAAGCCAGGAATGTTTGCTCAGGCCTTGACTAGCCCGGTGTGTTTCTCGATGCGGGCCAGACGGCCGTCAACGATGTTGAGGCGGCCTTCCATGATCTCCATGCGGCCGTTCATCTCCGTCACCGCCTCGGCGGTGGCGTTCACGGTCTTCGCCATGTCGACAGTGGTTTCGATCACCAGGGCGAGCTGTTCCCGCGTCTCGACATGCATGCGCAGGTTTTCCTCACGCACAGCTGCAACCAACTCGCGCGTTTCGGCGTGCAGCTGAAGGTTTTCCGCGCGGGCTTCGGCATGCATGCGCAGGTTTTCTTCGCGCCATCCGGTGAGTTGGTCACGCATCTCGCGAAGCAAGCGCAGCGTGTGATTTTCAGGTTCGTCCACCATGTTCCATACGATAGTCGAGATTTCCAAATCTGCCAAGCGGCCGCGCGCCAAGCCGCAGCTCTAATCCCCTTGCACGAAGGGTTCGAGGCCCGAAAGCCGCAAGCGCGGCTCGATTACCGGGATTGCCCGCGGCGCATAGGGCGCGACCGCTTCCGCGATGGCCTTGATATGCGCGGGCGTGGTGCCGCAGCACCCTCCCACAATATTGATGAGCCCGTCCGCCGCCCAGGCGCGCATGCTCTCCGCCATCGTCTCGGGCGTCTCGTCGTATTCGCCCATGGCATTCGGCAGGCCGGCATTGGCGTAAACGCTCACGCGCGTATCGGCCACCTTGGCGACTTGCGCGAGTGGCGGCCGGAGCTGGGTCGCGCCAAAGGAGCAATTCAACCCGGCGGAGAAAGGCTTCAGATGCCGCAGCGAATACCAGAAGGCCTCGGGCGTCTGGCCGGAAAGGTTGCGGCCTGAAAGGTCCGTAACCGTGCCGGAGATCATGATCGGCAGCTCCAAGCCCAGCGTGTCGAAGGTCTCCTTGACCGCGAACCCTGCCGCCTTCGCGTTCAGCGTGTCGAATATGGTCTCGATGAGGATCGCGTCCACGCCGCCTTCGATCAGCCCGCGCGTTTGCTCGCTATAGGCGGTGGCAAGCTCGTCGAAGCTTATGTTGCGAAAGCCGGGATTGTTTACGTCGGGCGAAAGCGAAGCGGTGCGGTTTGTCGGCCCGATGGCGCCCGCGACGAAGCGCGGCTTATGCGGCGTCAGCGCGGTATATTTGTCCGCCGCCTCCCGCGCGAGCTTGGCCGCCGCGACGTTCATCTCAAAGGCGAGCGCTTCCATGCCGTAGTCGGCCATGGAGATGGTTTGCGCGTTGAAGGTGTTGCTTTCGACGATATCGGCGCCGGCCTCAAGATAGGCTTCGTGGATGCCGCGGATGATGTCCGGCTGCGTCAGGACAAGGAGATCGTTGTTGCCTTTTAGGTCGCGCGGCCAATCCTTGAAGCGCTCGCCCCGGTAATCGGCTTCCCCGAGCTTGTGGCGCTGGATCATGGTGCCCATCGCGCCATCGAGGATCAGAATCCGTTCGGCGGCGGCTTTGTGCAATGCGGCGATGCGTTCGTCACGGTTCATTCGATGTGTCCTTAGACCGCGGCCGGAGCCGGCTTCGCTGGGCGCAGGCCAAGCAGATGGCAGATGGCGTAAACGAGATTGGCGCGGTTCAGTGTGTAGAAGTGGAACTCGGTGACGCCGCCCGCGACAAGGTCCAAGGCCTGCTCCGCCGCGACCGTGGCGGAGACGAATTGCGCCGTTTCGGGATCGTCCGCCAAACCTTCGAACCGCGCGGCGAGCGAAGCCGGCACGCTGGCGCCGCATCGCGCCGCGAAGCTTGCGACTTGTTTGAAATTGTGGACGGGCATCTGGCCCGGAACGATCGGTATCGAGATGCCCCTGGCGCGAACCCGCTCCAGATAGCGCCAGTAATCGGCGTTGTTGAAGAAGAAGTTCGTAATGGCCCGCGATGCGCCGGCGTCGACTTTCGCCTGAAGCATGTCGAGGTCGGCTTCGACGGTTGGCGAATTCGGGATGTTTTTCCGGGTAGGCCGCGACCGATACCTCGAAATCGGCGATGCGCTTGATCCCGGCCGTAAGATCCGCCGCGTTCTTATAGCCGCCTGGATGCTGAACGTAAGCGGTGCCGGGGCCCTCGGGCGGATCGCCGCGCAAGGCCACGATATGCCGGACGCCGGCTTCCCAATAGGCGCGGACCACGCTATCGACCTCCTCTTTTGTCGCCGCCACGCAGGTCAAATGGGCGGCCGGCTTGAGCGAGGTCTCCTGTAGAATGCGCGATACGGTGGCATGGGTGCGCTCGCGGGTGGAACCGCCCGCGCCGTAGGTCACGGACACAAATTCTGGCCGGAGCGGCTCAAGCCTTCGAATGGCCGCCCAGAGCGTAGCCTCCATCGCGGCCGTTTTCGGAGGAAAAAACTCAAAACTCACAGTGACGGGCGCGCTGTGCCCTTGGTGCATATTTGCATTCGTCACGAAGCGGCCCTCCATGTTTTCGCCGCGGTTTTGGGCCGTTCCCCGGTCCAGATAGCCACCGTCAGCGCATTCTCTTTAGCAGTCCCAGCCTGCAATTCGCGGTAAGAGTTTGAGCCGATCCCCAACTCATTGAGCCATGCCGCGATTTCCGCCGGGGCGAAGCCAAGCCGGACATGGGCGTGCTCCTCGCGCAAGAATTCGAGGTTATGCGGCGCGAAATCGATGATGGCCAGGTGCCCCCCCGGCTTCAAGACACGCGCGGCTTCCGCGAGCGCCGCCTTGGGATTATCCAGAAAATGCAGCACCTGATGAATAAGCACGGCGTCCGCGCTGTTTTCTGGGAAAGGCAGATTATAGATGTCGGCAAGCCGGACGCCGCAATTCGTGAGGCCCGCCTTGTCGAGGCGCACCCGCGCGCATTTCAGCATTTCGCGGTTCGTGTCGATCCCGATGAGCTGCCGCGCGCGCGAGGAAGCGAGTTCTAGGACGCGGCCCGTTCCGGTTCCGAGGTCGAGGAGGAGATCGTAGGGGCCCGGCCCAAGCGCATCGAGGATCGCCGCCTCGACATCGCGCTCGGCGATGTGCAGCGAGCGTATGCGATCCCATTCGGCGGCGTTTTCATCGAAATAGGCCTGGGCCACCGCCGCGCGGCTGGCGCGGATTTGGCCGGCCCGCTCGGAATCGCGAGCGATTTGGCTGTCGTCCGCCGCGATCATGGCCAAGGCGCTGTTGATGAATTTGCGGACGCGCGCATCCGCCGGGCCACGGACGAAAACCCAGCTCCCTTCCTGATAGCGCTCGATCAATCCGGCCTCCGCCAAGAGCTTGATGTGCCGGCTGACGCGTGGCTGGCTTTGTCCGAGGAGCTGGGTGAGGTCCTTGACGTTGAACTCGCCATTGAGAAGCAGGCGCAGGATGCGAAGGCGGGTCGGTTCTGCCGCCGCCTTCAACCGCGCCACGATGTCGTCAAAGCTTCCCATGGAGCCCCCTTGCGTGGAGGCTTATAAAGATATGTTTATGTCTTTTCAAGCTCGGCGTGCCCTCGGGACCGGATTGCCCCGATATTTCCGCAATGGCGTTCATAGCGCTTCAGCGTCGTCGTTCCAGCGAAGGCGGGAATCCATTCTGGCGTAGAGACAACGGCTAACTCAGGCGAAAAAGAGCAGGAAGATTGCGCCGACGAGCAGCATGTTGAGCTCTTCGGAGATTGAAACCGTGGCAAAGGGCTTGCGGTAGCGGACAGCGGCTTTGCGCAGTGGCTTTTCGCGCGGCGGGGGCGGCAGTGCGCCCGGCTTGCCGCGAAGCCAGCGCCAGAGGAGCTGGAGGCCATAAGTGCCGAAGCGCGCCAGCGCCAGCGCGCCTAGCGAAAAGCTCCGGTAGCGGACGCTCAAGAAAGCCCACGCAACGATAAGAGCCCAAAGGGCCGTGGAGATCAGGTCGCGCAGGATGAACCACGCGGCCTGCCAGACCAGGCCGAGGACGAAGCTGAGAATGGCCCAAAGGAGGTGAAGGATATCCATGGCTCCCCGGCAAAAAAGCGGGCCAGAAGCCCGCTTTTCGATAGTTTTTTTTCGAGGCTTATCGAGGCTCTTGATCCGCGGGCCCGCCATCGCCGCCGCTGTATTGTGCCGCATCCGACTGAAGCAGCGGCGTGATCCGCCTGATAACCACGCGGCGGTTCTTGCGTTCCGGCTCGGGTGTTGGGATCAGCAGAAACTGCTTGCCATAGCCTTGCGTGACCAGGTTCTCGCGCGGAATGTTGAATTGCTGCGAGAGAGCATCGGCCACGGCTTCGGCGCGGCGGTCGGACAAGCTCAGATTGTCGACATCCGACCCAACGGCATCGGTATGTCCCTCGACGAGGAAGACCTCGCCGGGGTTCTGGTTCGCCATATCGCGTATGACCGCCGCGACAGATTCCAGCATTTCAGCCTGATCCGGCCCGACGTCCGACGAACCGAACTCGAAGTTGATCGAGTCGATGCTGACGCTCCGCATGCGCTCGCGAAGGCCAACGTTCGCAAGAACCTCTTCAAGCGAGTACGAGCGGTCCAGCGGCGCAACGGGGCCTGCTTGAAGGGCGCCGTAAATGTCATCCTCGGTCGCGTCATCGGCATCGACGATATATTGCTCGCGAGGCATATCGACTTCCACTGGCGGCAAGCTGACGATCAGCGCACCGAGCGCGAGCCCCGCGCCAATCGCAAGGGCACGGTTCTCGAACAGCACAAAGCGCCGTCCATCGGGCAGGTAGCGGACGCGGCGGAGCGGCCGCCCGAAGCCATCGACCTCGATCTCGATCCGGACGCCATCGGGCCTGACAATCGTTGAAATCGCATTCCCATTGGGACCGCGGCGGGTCTGCGGAATTCCACCGAAGGCGTGGAAATGGGCCGTTTCGTCGTGCTGGATGAAGGCATGGCCGTTGACCTGCATGATCGCCCGGCCGCCTGGCTCTTTGATGATGGTTTGCCCGCGCGCATCCACGCTTTGCTGGCGCTGGCTAGAAATGGCGTGCATCCGCTCATTCTGAAGCCGCAGCCGCTCGTTGATCGCCGCCGGGCTCTTCTCCTGCGCCGCCATCAGCTTCTGCTTCTCAATCAGGTGCGAGCGGTCCGCGGCGTGCGCGTCGCGCTCAGCCTTCGCCCGCTTGTCCTCGGCGGAAAGCTCGTGGTGCAGCACGTTTTCCTGCCCGTGAGCCTGCGGCAGCTTGGTGGCCTCCAGCGTACCGCCCGTGCCATGCGCCTTGGTAGCGTCCAGCGTACCGCCCGTGCCATGCGCCTTGGTGGCGTCCAGCGTACCGCCGGTGCCGTGCGGCTTGGTAGCGTCCAGCGCGCTGCCGGTGCCGTGCGGCTTGGTAGCGTCCAGCGCGCTGCCCGTGCCGTGCGGCTTGGTAGCGTCCAGCGTGGTGCCCGTGCCGTGCGGCTTGGTAGCGTCCAGCGTGGTGCCCGTGCCGTGCGGCTTGGTAGCGTCCAGCGTGGTGCCCGTGCCGTGCGGCTTGGTAGCGTCCAGCGTGGTGCCCGTGCCGTGTGACTTGGTAGCGTCCAGCGTGGTGCCCGTGCCGTGCGGCTTGGTAGCGTCCAGCGTGGTGCCCGTGCCGTGTGGCTTGGTAGCGTCCAGCGTGGTGCCCGTGCCGTGTGGCTTGGTAGCGTCCAGCGTGGTGCCCGTGCCGTGTGGTTTAGCGGCATCCAGCGTGGTGCCCGTGCCATGCGGCTTCAAACCGTCCTGTGTGCCGCCCTGATTGCGCAGCTGCGGCTGCGAGCTGCCCTGAGTGTGCGTCTGCGGCGCCGGGCTTTGCGGCTGCGGACGAGATGGCTGCTGTTGCTGCGGCTGGCCGTGCTGCTGCTTGTGCTCGTCTTTTTTATCCTGCGGGCTCGCCTGCGCCAGAACAATTGGCGCTTCCGCGGCGCGCGCCACCCCTGCCACCATAACGAAAGGCGCTATGGCGGCCAGGAGAAGCGGCATGGCCTTGATAGGTGACATGACGTTTCCTTCTAGTACGGGAATTACGACGTTTGCTCTAAAGTTTGTAGCGTAGGGTGATGTGCGGTTTCCGGCGGAATTTCGGCAGGAATAAGGGCTTCCAGGCGTACTAAGCTTTCCGGGTCGGAAAGTAGAGCGGTTTTCTCGCCGGGTTTGAGCAGATTGAGCAATTCGGTTAAATTTGCGGATACTTCAAGCTTGGCGCGTCCGATCGCCAAATTCGGAGAGATGCGGGATTCCAGCGAGACCGGCTGCATTTGAATGAGCTGGCGATGGAGCCTGCGCAGTTTCGTACTTTCCGCCAGGTGCGTGATCGCCTCGCGCTCCAGAACGGTTTCTTCGAGCCTTCCTTGAATCTCGGCCGCTTCGCCAGCAATCGCGGGCGGCGCCTTCTCCTCCTCTATCTGAAGGAGCCCCAAGCGCCGGAAGCCTTCGCCAGCGGACCTTTGGGCAGACCAGGCCGAGAGCGGGCCGGAGAAAACCAGGCCCAAAGTCGCCGGCAGCATCCAGAGGAAGAGAATGAAGGAAGAATAGAGCGTGACCGCCGCGAGGCAGGCGCCGATCACCATGTGCTTCGAGTGAAACTGCATGATCTCGGCCGTGGGCAAAGACCCGTCGTCGCGGCGCTGCGGCTTCCAGCCGCTATCGCGGCCCCGGAACACATCGGCCACCGCGGTGGACTGCAGCAGCATCATGATGTGGGCGAAGAGCGACGACAGAACGGTCTCGATCAGCACGCCCGCCAGCAGTGTGAGCGCTCCGCCGAAGCCGCGCCGCTGCCTCGTATCCATGATGGCCAGCAGGTAGGCGAAGAGCTTCGGCAGAAGCAGGACGCCGAGCGTCAGCAGCAAGAGTTCCAAGGACCGCTCGCTATCCTGCATCGGAAAATGAAAGAACGGGATACCTTCCGAGAAATATTGCGGAGGGATGTAAATGGACTGCAGCGTAAGTGCGAGTGCGGTCACCAGGAAGAGGAGCCAGAACAGCGCGGAGACATAGGCCATGATGCCCATGGCCATATGCACGCGGCTGACCCAATGCAGCCCGCTCGCAAACAGCACCCGCGAATGCTGGAGATTGCCTTGCGCCCAGCGCCGGTCGCGCATCGCGAAGTCGATCAGGCCCGGCGGAATTTCTTCGTAGGACCCGGCCAAGTCGGGCACCATGCAAACCCGCCAGCCGGCGCGATTGAGCAGGGCTGCTTCCACGAAGTCGTGGCTCAGGATTTGCCCGCCGAAAGGCGGCTTGCCGGGAAGGACCGGAAGCCCCGCGCTTTCGATAAAGGCGCGGGTCCTGATGATGGCGTTATGCCCCCAGAAATTGCTGACGCCCCGGTGCCAGAAGGCGAGTCCCGTCGCCAGCATCGGCCCGTATAGCCGCCCGGCGAATTGCTGCAGCCTGGCGAACAGCGTGTTGCGCCCGATGGAGATCGGCACCGTCTGCACAAGCCCGAAATCCGGGTTCTTCTCGATGATCTGGGCGAGCTTCACAACGGCTTCGCCGGTCATCAGGCTGTCCGCGTCCAGAACGAGCATATATTCGTAGTTGGCGCCCCAACGGCGGCACCAGTCGGCGACGTTGCCGGCCTTCTTGCCAGAGTTTGAGGACCGGCGGCGGTAGAAAATGCGCGAGCCCAGCTCTTCGTGCTCGCGGACGGCTTGGAAGGCGGCCTCTTCGTGCACCCAGATGTCCGGGTCGGTCGTGTCGCTCAATATGAAGAGGTCGAAATGCTCCTGTTTGCCCAGTTTGGCGACAGACCGCATGGTGGCCACGGCCATCGCAAATATGCGGGCGGGGGCCTCGTTGTAAGTGCAGACGATGATCGCGGTCTTGCCTGAAAGAGGATCGGCCGTATCGTATTTATTCGCCCGGACGAGGGAGCGCCTCATGCCCAGCGCGATCACCACGAAGCCGGCAAGCGCGGTCATAAAGGAGAGGCCGAGCCAGAAAATGTTGATGGTGAACAGAACCATCAGGATTATCTCAAGCCCGCCGATGCCGCCAACGCTCAACACGAGATAGAGTTCACGCAGGAGATAGGCGGTGATGGCCAAAGCGCCGCCGAAAACGATAGCGCGCCGCCATGGTGCCTGCGGATCGGGCTTGGGCTGCCTGCGTGTGGCGCGATCGAACCGTTCGAGGCTTTGCGGGGCGAAAACCGATTGAGCCCGCGAGACCGGGAATGGAGGCGTTTCCGAAGGATGAAAAGTATCGTGCATTGTGACCTCACGCCGTCCAGCGGTAAAGCCAAACTTCAGAAACCTGCTTCCCGCCGGCTGAAAGCGCGCAGCGCAAATCGGCCTGGAGCGAGCCTGGCGCGGGCCGATATTCGAAGCTGACCCGGTGCCCTCCGGCTATCTGGTTCCGGCGTATTGCAATGTTCACGAAATTACCCGCACTTGCACTTAGTTCCACATTTCCAGTCCTGCCGGCACAAAAATCCGCCAAATCGTCGCAAAGGTTCAGCTTTTCAGTCCCGGCGAAATCGACATAAAAGAGGCGCAACCCTTCCTGGCGGTTGGAAGCGCCAACAAGCGTCTGCGTCACTGTAGCCAAATCCGGCCTCACCGGCGGTTCCTGACACCACGTCAGGCGATAGCGGTAGGTGTAGGCGGTTCCAGGCTGAAGCGGCTCTTTCGGATGCCAGAACGCAACGATATTATCGAAATACTCTGTCTCCGTCGGCAATTCAACAAGATCGACCGAGCCTTCTCCCCAGCTCTCTTTTGGTTCCACCCAAACGCTGGGACGCGTTTCATAGCGGGCGTCGAAATCCTGGTAGCGGTCCGCCCTGCGCTCGCGCTGCAAGAGGCCGAAACCTTTCATATCGCTGTCGGCGAAATCCGAGTACTGAACCCGTTTGGGATTGATGAGCGGGCGCCAAATGTGCTCGCCCTTCGCGTTCAACATCGAAAGGCCGTCGGAATCGTGCACGCTCAGCCGCGCTTCGTCCGCGCGGAAACTGTTGCCCGGCGCGAAATAGAACATGCTCGTCAGCGGAGCGATCCCGGCATAGGGCATTGTAGCTCGCGGAAACAGGGTACAATCCACGTCCATGATCGTATTGTAGCCTGCCGAGATGACGAACTTATAGGCTCCGGAAACGCTCACGCTGTCCAGGAGCGCGAAAACCGTCACCGTTGGGGCTCCTGGCGCGGGCTTGACGAGCCAGTAGCTCCGGAAAATCGGGAATTCGTCGGCGGGCGGCTGGGCGGTGTTGATCGCGAGCCCCCGGCCTGACATGCCATAGCCCTGCCCCGCCGGTTTTGCGCGGAAATAGCTGGCGCCCTGAAACACCGCGAACTCGTCCATGACGCCAGGCTTGTCGATTGGCGCGTGGATGCGGAGACCGGAGAAGCCTGGGCGCGCACCGTCCGGCGGGCGGCTTACCTCGGGTCCGTAAGTGAAAATATCCGGATCGTATTCGATCTCCGCGGACTGGCCGCCCTCAACCATGAAAATTCGGACCGGGGTCCGGTAGATATAGCCGGCGCTAAACAATTCGGCCGTTAAGCCGGGATTGCCACCGCTCCAAAGCGCCAGGCTCTTCTTGAACCGGATCGCGCGGTAGCGGTCGTAATTGAGGTCTTTGTAGCTTTGAGGAACCGTATCTTCCGGCGGGAGGTAGGGCGATTTCGCAAGAAGCCGCGCTTGCTCGATCACGGTATCTTCCGCGAAAGGCGTAGCCGCCGCCAGCGGCAGTCCGTTCAGAGGCGCAACCTCGGACGCTCCCGCATCGCCCGCGGAAAATACCTGCCGGGCTAGCAGAATAGCGGCTGAAAAGCCTGCACCGAGTTTTAAGATGGCCCGCCGGTCCATATTCTTCGCCTCGACTGGTGCGCACTCAGAAGACTGGATATAGCCCGGCCTCAGCCAAAAGGGAGCCAGACCATTTTCCAAGGCACCTGAGTGCGTTGTTCCAGTTCAACGCGCCCATCGGAATATCCATGTATCGGAAACAGGCTTGCCGTTCGCCATAAGCAGCGCACGCAAATCGATGGGATCGCTGCCCGCGGGGATGAAATCGAACCGCAGGCGCTGCATCCCGGCCATGGCCTGCAGCGTTTCGAGCTTGATACTCTCGCGAGGTATCTCTCCAGCCGAGGCCGTCACATTCGGAACAAGCGGGCTGCCGTTACAGTCGGGGCAGCCTTCGGTGTAGAAGTCGACGATGAAGGAGGGCTGGCCGGATTTATTCTCGCCAAGCCGCGTTTGCGAAACAATCGCATTCCTGTTTTCCAAGGCCGGACTCATGCACCAATGCATGCGATAGCTGAAATTGTGCTTTTCGATAGGGCCAAGCGGCACTTTAGGCCGCCAGAAGCAAACAATATTCTCGTTAATCTCATCGGGCGCCGGCAGCTCTATTAGTTCGACGGCCCCTTCGTCCCAGAGTTTGCCTGTAAGTGGCTCGATCCATACCGACGGGCGCTTTTCATATTGCTTGTCGTCGTCCTGATAGCTCGCGAAGTATCGTTCCTTCTGGATAAGGCCGAACCCCTTCGGCTTCTTGTCGAGGAAAACCGAATATTGCAGGCGCTCGGGGTTCAGAAGTGGCCGCCAAATCCGCTCGCCCGCTCCATTGGCGATATAGAGCGCCTCGGAATCGTGCACGCGCGGCCGGTAGTCTCGCCGCTTGGGTGGAACTCCAGGGCCGAAGAAGAAGCGGCTCATGATGGGAGCGATGCCGGGGCGGGCAGTGAGCCGCCGTATACGGATAGCCGCCTCGGTTTCGATGATCGTCTCGTAGCCCGGCGTGACGGTGAATTTGAAGCGCCCGATGATCGTCTTGCTGTCGAGGAGCGCCCATATGACGAGGCTTGAATCGGCGCTGGAAAGCGGGCGCTTGATCCAGAATGCCTTGAACAAGGGAAACTCTTCGTCGCGCCCCTGGCCTGGGTTGATCGCGAGAGCCTGCGCGCCTGCGCCAAAAACTTGCCCGTCCGAAATCGCGCGGAAATTTGTACCACCCAGAAAACGTAGGAAATCCTTGAAAACGCCGAGCTGCTCAAGTTGTCCCCACGCCTGAAAACCGGCGAAATCCGGCGCCGGGGCTTTTCCGGGCTGGTTGGCAGGGACATCGAATTGGAAGGCCTCGGCGGCATATTCAATTCTTTTTACCTGCGTCCCCTCAACGGCGAACAGGTCGACCGGGTAGGCATAATACGATCCCGCCGTATGGTAGGGCTCAAGCCGGAAGGGCAACGCTTCCTTCCGCCAGATTGCCTCATCTTGCTTGTAGGCGATCGCTTTTTCGTACTTTTCGTAGGGAACGCCCGCCAGCGCCTCGTCTACGTGCTTTTCGAACGGCACAAGTTCTCTTGTTACGGCCCCTTCGACATATTTATCGAGCTCTTCCTCCGAAAAATTCTTGTCGAGCCCTGCCTGCAAGAAATATTTGTCGAGCCCTGCCTGCGAGAAAGCAGGAGGATTGCTGGGGCTCGCCTGAGCGAACGCCGGAATAGGGAGCGTGGCCGTGGCAGCGGTGGCAGCGGCAAGCTTAAGCAATGTGCGACGGTCCATCTCCAACTCCCGAAAACTGTGCCGTTGCACCGCGGGCAAGGCCTACGATCAAGACAAAATGCTTCCAGCCGACCCCACTGCAAGTGGATCATAGCGACTGGATACAAAATTTTGCTTGCCCGAGCCTCGTGCTTGAGGGTTTGGGCTCTTATGGGGCAAATTTGAGGCAGACTTCGCGCCTCGACCAAAAAGCCGCCACCTGTGGCTGAGCTATGACGCCTAAGTATGTCAAAAACGCGTGAAGGAAAGCGCAAGACTATATGGTTCAACGGTTTCGGCACCGATTGTGGTTGAACGCCCTATATGGAGCACTTGATATTGTGCGGCGGGCAAGCCTATCTGAGCGGGCCGGGCCTGTGCGATACCAATCGGCGTAAGTCCAGCGCCAGTTTCTAAACGCCCGCGGCCGTCAAGGCGGCCTCGCGACGATGTGGAGTGCACCGGAACGGCCAGAGCTTTTGGCCGCCGGTACGATAGGATTGGAGAGCGAAGCCTGATGGCAAACTGGCAGATTACAGCCGCCTTGGCGCTGATGTCGACCGCGCTGGGCTGGGGAGATGTCATGGCCGCGAGCCAACCGCCTCACCGTCATGTTGCGGCCGGTCTCATCGCCGCAACGTCCGCCGCCGTTCCGGGCAAGACGCTCACCGTCGCGGTGCGCGAGCGGATGGAGCCGGGCTGGCATACCTATTGGACCAATCCGGGGGACTCGGGCGAGCCGACTTCCATTGAATGGGCCTTGCCGGACGGGGTCAAGGCGGGGCCAATCTTGTGGCCGCTTCCGCATGTGATCCCGGTCGGCCCGCTCGTCGAATATGGCTACGACGACGAGGTGCTGCTGCTGACGGAGATCGATGTGCCGGCCAACGCGGCGGGCAGCATAACGCTCGCGGCGAAGGTGTCCTATCTTGTCTGCAAGGACATCTGCGTTCCCGAAGATACGCATGTGGAGCTGACGCTGCCGGTTGCGGGCGAGGCCGAAGCTTCTGAATTTGCAGGAGAACTCGCAAAAGCCAAAGCCGCGCTGCCGAAGCCGCTGCCTGGCGCGGCGAGCTACGCGGCCAATCCCGGCAAGGGCGCATTGCGGCTCGCTGTGACGGCGCAGCCCGGCCTGTTTGAGGGCGTGACCGATGTGCGCTTCTTCCCGCTCACCTGGGGCGCGGTCTCGAACCCCGCGGACCAGCCGAGGACCATCCGGGGCGGCGAGCTGACCCTCGATATGCAGCAAGGGGACACAAAAGAGACGCCGGACAAGCTCGAAGGCGTGCTTATTCTGACGAAGGGCGGCGGCGAGGGCGCGCGCACCGGCTATACGGTTTCGGCCGCGCGGGGGCCGGATTCGACGAGCGCTGGCGGTCTTTTCGATCACACCGGCGCGGCTGGCCAGGTGAATTCAGGCTCCTCAGCGGCTGCATCGGGCGGCGTTTCAGGAAGCGCCGGCATTGCGGTGTTTTTCGCGTTCCTGGGCGGCCTCATCCTGAACCTGATGCCCTGTGTGTTTCCCGTGCTGGCGCTTAAGGCGCTCAGCTTTGCGAAGGCAGCCAATGGTGGCCACCGGCAGCAGGGCATCGCCTATCTCGGCGGCGTGCTGGCGAGCTTCGCCGTGCTTGCCGCAATTATCGCGGTGTTGCGCGAAGGATCGGCGGCGCTGGGCTGGGGCTTTCAGTTCCAGTCGCCGGTGTTTGTGCTGGCGCTGGCGCTTTTGTTTTTCGTGATGGCGCTGAGCCTTTCCGGCGTCGTCTCCTTTGGCGGCGGGCTGATGTCGGCGGGCGATAGCCTTTCGCGAAAGCCCGGAAACGCCGGCTATTTCTTCACCGGCGTGCTAGCGGCGGTCGCGGCGACCCCCTGTACCGCGCCGTTCATGGGAGCCGCCATAGGCTTTGCCATGACACAGTCCGCGTGGGTTCTCGTGGCGGTGATGCTGGGCCTGGGGCTGGGCTTCGCCACTCCGGTTGTCGCGCTAAGCTTCAGCCCGGCCATGCAAAAAATCCTGCCCAAGCCCGGCGCCTGGATGGAAACGCTGAAGCAGGTGCTGGCCTTTCCGCTCTATGCGACAGCGGCCTGGCTCGTTTGGGTGCTGAGCATTCAGACGGGCAGCGATGGCGTGATGGCCGCCGCTGTGGGCGTTGTCGGCGTTGGCTTCGCGGCCTGGCTCGCGGGCAAGACCGAAACATCGTCCTTGCCGGTCAAATTGGTGGCGCCGGCGCTGGGCGCTGGCGCCGTCGCGCTCGGCCTTCTGTTGGCCATGACGGCGCAGACGGAGAACGCCGCGTCAGGAGCCGAGGCCTCCGTGCTGAAAGAGGAGCCGTTCACGCAAGCCAGGCTCGACGAGCTGAAAGCGCAAGGCCGGCCCGTGTTCGTGAACCTCACCGCGGCCTGGTGCATCACCTGCAAGGTGAACGAGCGGGTGGCGCTCAAGTCGGGCGAGGTGGCGCAAGCCTTCCAGACCGCCGGGATCACCTATCTCAAGGGCGATTGGACCAAGACCAACCCCGAGATTACCGCGCTTCTGGAGCATTTCGGCCGCGCGGGTGTCCCGCTTTATCTGTTCTATCCGGGGCACGGAGCCGGCCCGCACGTTCTGCCTCAGATTTTGACGCCAAGCCTTGTGCTCGATGAAATCAGGACGCAGGCGGCTGTTTTGAATGCCGCGTCGAACAAAGGAGCTTAGTGGCGGATTGGCGAGCCGCACAACGCGCATTACCCCTCATCCTGTCCTTCTCCCAATGGGAGAAGGGACGCCCTCTCAACGGCTGCGAGCGGACTCCCTCTCCCATTGGGAGAGGGCTGGGGTGAGGGGTAATGCGCTGTGGGCACGACTCATCCTTGAGAGATAGAGGGGATTAACATGCCGTTGTTGAAACTTGCCGCAGCCATCATCGCAGGAGTTTTCATGACCGCCACCGCTCATGCCGCCCCGGAAGTGGGCAAGCCCGCGCCCGATTTCTCCGCCGTCGATTCGAACGGCAAGACGGTGAAGCTCAGCGATTTCCACGGCAAGACCGTTGTGCTCGAATGGACCAACGACGGCTGCCCCTATGTGAAAAAGCATTATGGCTCGGGCAATATGCAGAGCCTGCAAAAGGACGCGGCCGCGAAGGGCATTGTTTGGCTCACCGTCGTCTCATCCGCTCCAGGCAAGCAGGGCTATGTTGACGGCGCGGGCGCGAACGGGCTGACGGCATCGCGCGGCGCCGCACCCGCCGCTGTGCTGCTCGACCCCGACGGCGCGGTTGGCCACCTCTACGATGCGCGCACCACGCCGCATATGTTCATCGTCGATAAGGATGGCGCGCTCGTCTATATGGGCGGCATCGACGACAAGCCGGCGACGGAGGTGGCAGATATCCCGGGCGCGAAGAATTATGTCCGCGCCGCGCTGGACGAAATCGCGGCCGGCAAGCCAGTGGCCGAGCCCGTCACGCGCCCTTACGGCTGCTCGGTGAAATACGCCCCCGAACCGGAACCGGGCCCTACCTATTAACAGCACCATGCCCTCCGGAAGGCTGGACAGGCCGCTTTTTCCCTTTCCGGTTTCGCTTTTTCCATGGCTGCTATTGTAGCGCCCCTTCACCCCCGAACCGCAACAACGTCTTCAAGCGGCGGCGAAGAACACCTCGCTGGGTGTTTTGTAGCCGAGCGCCTTTCTGGGACGGGAGTTGAGTTTGTCCTCGACCCGTTGGACCTCGGCGGGAGTGAGGGTAGAGAAGTCCGAGCCTTTTGGGAAGTACTGACGCAGGAGGCCGTTGGTGTGTTCGTTCAGTCCCCGTTCCCAGGAATGATAAGGCTTGGCGAAGTAGATTTGAGCTTCCAGGCTTGCTGCGATGCTGGCGTGCCCGGCAAATTCCTTGCCGTTGTCGTAGGTGATGGTCTCGATTTTGTGAGCTATGGGAAGAAGTGAAGCATCGCAGGCGCTTCGGACAGAGGCTGAGCTTTTGTCCGGCAGGATGGCGAGCTTTGTGTATTTGGATTTGCGGTCCACATGGGTGAGGATCGCGCCCTTTTGGCCCCGGCCGATGACGGTATCGCCCTCCCAATCGCCGATGCGGCTTTTTTCCTGGGCGATGGCGGGGCGTTCAGAGATGTCCACGCGGCCAGGGATCAGGCCGCGCCCAGAGTTCTTGCCTTTGCGCTTGTTGTACTTCTTGCCGTTGTGGCGTAGGTAGCGCCAAAGACTTCCCCCGTTTCGCTTGTCCTTCCAGATGTGCTGGTAGATGCGTTCGGGGCTGACAAACTGCCGTTCTTCTTTCTTCAGCCAGCCGCTGATTTGCTCGGGGCTCCATTGTTCCTGCGTCAGTGTCCCCTCGATCTCGCGGATGAGGCTTGGCGTCATCTTACGCGGCACGCTCGATGCGGCGGTACGCCTGGCGGATGCTTTCTCCTGTGCTTGTTTGTAGCGATACCCCTTGCGGCCAGTATTGCGTTTGATCTCGTTTGTGATTGTCGAACGGTGCACGCCGATCTGCCGCGCAACCCCGGCTTTGGTGCAGCCGCTTTTCAAGAGCGCGTAAATCTGGCAGCGTTTGTCATAGGTCAGGTGATGATGGCCTTTGGGCATGTGTCCCCGGTGAGATGTGGTAGTCCCACGCGAGGATAGTCTTCACCTGACCACCGGCATACACAGCCTGGCTAAGGGTGGTGGATAAGGCAGGCGGCCTCAAGGGTGCTCGCTATGCTCCCACCGCCTCCGGCGGCTAGCCCTTGACCCCGCCTGCCTTATCCACCTCTCGCTCTGCCATGCCGTTTATGCCCGCTTGTTGCATTCCGGAATTGAAACGGCGTAAGTAAATGCGCCTTACGGATGTGTTAATGGGGTAGGCGCCAGCCAAGTAATGGATATTGCAAGCTAATTTTTGCTTGGTCCGGCGCAGGGCATGGTTAATTGGCGATCTGCAAATATATTTAAACGGATTCTGGAATTGTAGAATTCGAGCAAAAACGCGAAAAGATTCGCAAAAAGTGGCGGGCGGAAAATATGAGGTTCGCGCGTTAACCCTGACGGCGTTTACCATAATACCGCCCTACGAAAATTAACCTTCCTGCTACCGCCTGCGAATCTGGTGGCCCGGATAGGGGAAGCGCTATTTCGTTGCGTTGCAGGGAGCGGCCACCGTTCGCGTGAAAGCGCTCGGAGCCAAGGTGGCATCTCTCGAAAAGAGGCCGGATGAAATCGTAGCCGCCGTCGACTTTCCGATTGCAGGCGTTTGAACCTAAATCCGGCAGCTGGAACTGCGGCAGGCTGCCGGCGCTTGGAGCGATTCCAACAGCCGTTTCCAGGGCTAATCGGGCATCCGCGGCGCAACATTGACTTTCCCTTGAAGTTAAGCTAGATGTAGGCTAGATTGAACCGGGCGGGACATTATGAAAGAGATCGGCGCTTTTGAGGCAAAAAATACGCTAAGCGCTCTGCTCGATCTGGTCGAAGCAGGCGAGGAGGTCGTTATCACGCGCCATGGCAAGCCTGTGGCGCGGCTCGTGCCTCCTCACAGGGCTTTCAGCCGCGAGCAGGCCCGCGCCGCCGCTGCCGCCATCCGCGGCATGAGCGAAGGCGCAACGCTTGGCGGCCTCAGCATCAAGGACCTCATCAATGAGGGCCGGCTGTGAGCCTGGTTCTCGACGCCTCGCTGACGCTGAGCTGGTTCTTCAAGGACGAGCGAACGCCAGGAACGGATGCCGTCCTTACCCAGGTCACCGAAACGGGCGCCGTTGTACCGGCGCTATGGCGCCTCGAAGTTGCGAACGCCTTGCAGATGGCTGTCAGGCGCGGACGAATCGATGCCGCTTTTCGCGATTCAGCCCTGACGCAACTCTCGCAGCTTTCCATCGCGGCCGATCCAGACACGGATGCATACGCCTGGACAGTCATCTTGCAACTTGCGGACCGCTTCCAACTCACTCTCTACGATGCCGCCTACCTTGAGGTGGCTCAGCGCCGCCGGCTGCCGCTTGCGACCCTTGACCGGGAATTGCGGAATGCTTCTGCAGCCCTTGGGATTACCTTTCTTGGCGTTGACCTGGCCAATTGAACGTCATCGCCAGAATTCCCCTTCACAATAGCTGACTTGCGGGCTGCCGGCGGCACCGTCTCTTATCGGCGGTTTAGCGCTCCTCATAAATTGGCTTTTCAAGCGGCCGGCATTGCGCGCGTTTACGCTTGGCCGCCATGGAACAGGCTGGACCTGGTAGCCATCCGTCAGCGATAGGTTTTCCATCTCGAATGCCAAATACAACTCACCATTGCATTGACATTTAATCGGCCGATCGGCCTCAGATACAAGCAAATACTTCATCGAACTCTCAACCAAGCCAACACTCTTTTAAGCGATCCCGCGGGCATACGGTTACTATTCTCTATAATTCAAAACTGCTTTGCCGGCGGCCATAAGATGGCAGCAGCCAAACAGGAACACAACCAGAACGTGAAATTATCCACAACGTTACCGGGGGATGCCGGCGTGGTGCACAAGCAAGCCGTGCGGGCGCGGTAGGACAAGGTTCGCGCAAGCCTCCCATGCGAACAATAGGGGAACAAAGAGGCGCGTGCCGGGATATTGCGGCGCAGGGTCTTGCGAGTGCGGATGTAGGATAGTGTTATGAAATTTGGCTATGCGTGGACATTCGGCGAGGCGCCGGCGCCGGAAAAACGAACCCCGTCATTACCGCGCCCGCCGGCTGGCCTGCGGAATTCGAATTGGGCCGCCTCACCCCGACGGGCTTGTTTCCGCGTGTTGGGGGGCTTCAGAATTCGGTTCGGATATCTTGAACGTCCGCCGGCCCAAGGCGGAAGAATGCTCGGCTTGCGCCGCTGGTCTGTGCAATGCCGCCAATCCTGGCGAGGCCCCGGAACTCTGCTTAGCGCTCGCGGGCAGCGCCGCGCGCTTCTTTCGCGATGGCGATAAGAAAGCCGGCGGCGATGTCTCCATCGAGCGCGGGACGCAGCCGCGTCTCCCTCAGCACAGCGTTCAACCGGCCGATCTGCGCCGAAAGCGCCGGGGCGGTCCAGCGCCGGGCCTGCGCCGCAAGTACATCCTGCTGCTTGTAGAACACCGGGGGGCGCAGCCCCTTGATCGCCTCCGCAAGCGGCGTACCGGTATCCGCCGCGGTTCGCACCGCATGCAGCCGCAGCAGCGTCTGCGACAGCACCATTAGCACCGGCGTGACATTCTGCTCGGCCGCCATGAAACGCTCGAAAGCCAGGAGCGCCTTCCGCCCCTCGCCGTTCAGCGCGCCATCCACGATCTCCGAAAGGCCGGCGGTTTGCTGGTCGGCGAGGCACGCCTCCACATCTTCGAGCGCGATGCGCCGGTTTTGCCCAGCATACGTCATGAGCTTTTCGGTTTCGCTTTGCGCGAGCAGCGCCGAAAAATCGCAGCGCGCGGCGACAAGGGCGGCGGCATCCGGGGCGATCTCGTAGCCGGCGGCCTGGGCGCGCTGGCGGATCGCGGCGCTGAGGCTTTGCTCGTCCTCGCCATAGGAAGCGATGGCCGCGAGATGGGGCGCCGCTTCGAAGGCCGCCAGCAGCTTGTGGCCCTTTTTCATATCCGGCGCCTGCACCGCGAGATACCCGCCTTCGAGCGGGGTCTCCGCGATGGCGGCCAGCGGCGCCTGCGCCTTCAAGGGGCAGGAGGTCAGCCAAACGATCTTGGTGCCTCCGAACAGCGAGCCGGTCGAAAGCTCGACCGTGATTCGGGCGGGATCGGCGGCCAGATCGGCATCGTGAAGCCGGAGGATTTCGGCATCCGGGCCCAGCTTTGCGGAAAGCGCGCGCACCAAGGCTTCGGCCCGGGCCGCGATTTGCATAGTGTCCGAGCCGTAGAAGAGGAAGCCGCGCACATTGCCGGGAGGAGCGGACAGGAATTTCGCGGCGGAAGCCGTACTTGGCGCAACCATTCGGTATTCTGGCCTTGGCTGAACCCTATTTAGAGCCTGGGAATTGGCGATCTATACAACGCGCATTACCCCTCACCCTGTCCCTATCCCCATGGGAGAGGGGACGCCGTCTCAACGGCCGGGACGGGACTCCCTCTCCCATTGGGAGAGGGCTGGGGTGAGGGGTAATGCCCTATGGCCATGGCTCATCCTTCAGCCATAAGGGGTACCCGTCGCACTCCCAGGCGAGAACCGTCATCGCGAGGCGGCATATGCCACCGGTAGCAGACCCAGCCCCGCTTAAGCGGCGCTGGACAGATAGGCGGCGAGACGCGTCTTTATGGTATCGGCCAAGCTGCGGGCGGCGCGGTTCTCCGCGTCCAGTGGGGAGCGCGTGTCGCCGTAGGTAGACCCCGCCTGCCCCGTCGAGCCGACCAGGTTATACGATGCCTGCGAGGTGCTCCAAGCCTTGAAGACGACCTCGTTGTCCTTGAGGCGGACGAGACGGTATTCGGCGTCAAGCTCCAGAGTCTGCCCGGTTGCGGCGCCCTGGCTGGTCACAAGCGTGTTCCGGATTGTTTCGCGCAACGCGACATCCAGCCTATAGACGGAGGCCGAGGCAGCCCCGCCACCCGTGGTGCCGAAGATAAGCTCGTTGCGCAGGCGCTGCCCCGTGCGGCTCTTGATCTCGGCTACATCCACGGTCTTCATGACGTTGCTGAGATCCGCGCCCGAAGCTGTTGGCCCATAGAGCGGATGAATTCCGCAGCCGCCGGCGCCCAAGCTGACGAGGCCCGCTAATGCGAGCGCTGCCGCTGTGCGGAAACGCCGGTTCTGTTTCGAGAGTTCACGCCACCACATTGACGATCCTTTCGGGAACCACGATCACCTTCTTAATCGGCCGCCCGTCTACCGCGCGGGTAACGCTTTCCAAGCGCAACGCCGCAGCCTCCACGTCCGCCCGTCCGGCATTGCGTGGGACCACGATCTCGTCGCGCCTCTTCCCATTTACCTGTACGGCAATGGTTACGGTATCGTCAATGAGTAAGCTTCGATCAACCTCGGGCCAGCTCTCATTTGCTATCAAGGTGTTGTAGCCCAACAGCGACCAGCCCTCCTCGGCGAGGTGCGGCATGATGGGGTTGATCGCGTGGGCGAAGAAGGTCAGCGCCTCCTTGAGCGCGAAGCCGAAAGAGGCGTCGCCGCGCGCGGCCTTGTCCTGAAGCGCAGCGCTGAGCGCATTTGCGAACTCGTAGACCGAAGCAATGGCGCGGTTGAAGCGCAGGCCCTCGATGTCCTCGGCGACGGCGTTCAAGCCTTTATGGGCGGCGCGCCGCAGCGCTTGCGCCGCCGGCGAGTATTCAGCGGGCGCTTTCGCCTTCGGTTCCGGCAGAAGCGGCAAGGCCTCGCTGATGAGCCGCCAGGCGCGTTGCACGAAACGCCACGCGCCTTGCGCGCCTTCATCGGTCCAAAGCACGTCGCGCTCGGGCGGGCTGTCAGACAGCATGAACCAGCGCGCGGTGTCGGCGCCGTAATGCTCCGTGAAAATGTCGGGGTCGATGGTGTTCTTCTTCGACTTCGACATCTTCTCAACGGAGCCGATCTGAACCGGAGCCCGCGCGGCATCCGCCTTGTAGGCTTTACGGACGCCGTCCATGGTTTCGAAGACCACGTCAGCCGGATTGATCCAGTTGGGCTTTTCCTCGGGGCCGTCATAGTAGGTTTCGTGCAGCACCATGCCTTGCGTGAACAGCGCGGCGAAGGGCTCCGCGACGTTCAGATAGCCGCAATCCTTCATGGCGCGGGTGAAGAAGCGCGCATAGAGCAGGTGCAGGATCGCGTGCTCGACGCCGCCGATATATTGATCGACGGGCAGCCAGCGATCGGCCTGGTCCCGGTCGAGGGGCTCCTTCGCATGCGGCGAGCAGAACCGCGCGAAATACCAGGAGCTGTCGACGAAAGTGTCGCAGGTGTCCGTTTCGCGCGTGGCTTTGCCGCCGCAGGTTGGGCACTTGACGTGCTTCCAGGTTGGATGCAGGTCGAGCGGATTGCCGGGCTTGTCGAAGGAGACATCGCCCGGAAGCCGCACCGGCAGATCCTTGTCTGGCACGGGCACGATGCCGCACTTCGCGCAATGGATCATCGGGATCGGGCAGCCCCAATAGCGCTGCCGCGACACGCCCCAATCGCGCAGGCGGAAGGTGGTGCGCTTTTCGCCCATGTTCCGCTTGCCGAGCCGTTGCGCGACTTCCTCTTTCGCGTCCTCGACGGACTTGCCGTTCAGGAACGAAGAGTTGGCGAGGCGGCCGGGCCCCAGATAGGCCTCATCGCCAACCTTGAAAGTGGCCGGGTCCCCGGTCTCGGGGATAACGACGGCCTTGACCTTGAGTTTGTATTTGCGGGCGAAATCGAGGTCGCGCTGATCGTGCGCGGGACAGCCGAAAATCGCGCCGGTGCCGTAATCCATGAGGATGAAATTGGCGACGTAAACGGGCAGTTTCGTCGTCGAGCGGAAGGGATGGGCGGCGAGCACGCCGGTCGCATAGCCCTTCTTCTCGGCCCGGTCGATTTCCTCCTGCGCCGTTCCGATCTTGCGGCAGTCCTCGATGAACGCGGCCAGCTCCGGATCGTTCTTGGCAAGCGCCTGGGCCAGCGGGTGGCCGGGCGAGATGCCGATGAAGCTCGCGCCGAAGATCGTGTCCGGCCGCGTGGTGAACACCTCCACCTCCGGAAAGTCTTTTGGGCATTTTTCGCCAGACAGGTGAAAGCGCATCAGCATGCCCTGGCTCTTGCCGATCCAGTTGCGCTGCATGACGCGGACCTTTTCCGGCCATTTGTCGAGCGTGTCCAGGCCCGCCAGCAGCTCCTCGCCATAGTGGGTGATCTTGAAGAACCACTGCGCGAGTTCTTTCTGCTCGACGATGGCGCCCGAACGCCAGCCGCGGCCGTCGATGACCTGTTCGTTGGCGAGCACGGTATGATCGACCGGGTCCCAGTTCACCTTGCTCTTTTTGCGGTAGACGAGGCCCGCTTTGTAAAAGGCCAGGAACAGCCGCTGCTGCTGGTGATAATATTCGGGATCGCAGGTGGCAAACTCGCGCGACCAGTCGAGCGAAAGCCCGATGCGCTTCAATTGCGCGCGCATGACCTCGATATTCTCGTAGGTCCACTCGCGCGGGTTGATGCCTTCCTTCATGGCCGCGTTCTCGGCGGGCAGGCCGAACGCGTCCCAGCCGAACGGGTGCAGCACGCCGAAGCCCTTGGCCCGCTTATAGCGCGCGACCGCATCGCCCATCACATAGTTGCGGACATGGCCCACATGGATGCGCCCCGACGGATAGGGGAACATCTCAAGCACGTAGTATTTCGGCTTGTCCCTGGCATCCCCGGTGAGAAATGTCTGTTGCTCTTCCCAGATTCTCTGCCAATGTTTTTCGCGCTCGGGGGCGTTGTAGCGTTCTTGAGCCATGTCCAGTGTCCTGCGCGGCAAGCGCTGCAAAAAGTTTGCCCGATATGAAGTTGAAACTAAGCGCCGGTCAAGAGAAGGCAGCAAGATGAGCACTGAAGATCAACCGTTTCGGTGACGCGACGCGGCCGGCTTCGCTCCGGGTATACCACGGTGCCCTTCTATCGCTTATTCTGGGCGATGCCTAAGCCAGTTCGACCTTCAATTGACGCCCGAGCACATGTGCAGCGCGCTGCAACGTCTCAAGCGTGACATTGCCCCGCGCCGGATCGAGCAGCCTGTCGAGCTGGGCACGGCTGGTGTGCATCATCGAGGCCATTCTGGCCTTGGAAAGCTTTTGCGCCTTCATGGCCTCCTGGATTTGCCAGGCGATCACCTCCTTGATGGCCACGCCGGTGAGTTCCTCCAGCATACCCTCTTCTTCGAGGAAGCTTTCGAGGCTGGAACCGAGACAGGGATGTCTGCTTTGGGTCATCGCTCCAACTCCTTCTTCCGGTCCAGCGCCAAATCGAGTTCGCTCTGCGGCGTTTGCTGGGTCTTTTTCACGAACCCGTTCAACACCACGAGTTCGCCTTGGCAAAAACAAAAGATCACGCGGGAAATCGTGCCGCCGCTGAGATTGGAGCGGACTTCCCACGGCCCCTTGCCCAACGAGCGCGCCAGCGGCATTCCAACCGGCCAGCGGAATTGCAGACGCCGCAAGTCCTGCCCAACAATCTTCCGGTCCTCCGGCGGTAAATCCTTAAGCCATTCGCGCACAGGTTCGCTTCCGGCAGGAGTCTGGTAGAAAACGAGAGGAATTGGGGCGGCCATATCGTCTCACCGCAATGAATATGTATCACAAATGGTACGCGGCACGCAAGATGAGCGAAACGGCGCGAGGGGCAAGAGAAAGCTGCGAGATTAGCACTGGAGATCAATTGTTGCGACTCGCGGGCTGGCCGGCGGGAGTTATCGAACCGGCCCCGGTTCAGGCGCGCCGCTGGGAGGTGGTTCGTAGGAAGCAATAGACCGGCCGGAGAAGTCTATTGGGTAGATAAATCATCCGGAATTGCGGGAAATACCAGCATCATAGCGCATCTTTGGACTCAAAATTCCGGTGATACTGGGCCGGTCCACTCGAAGCCAGATCGTCGCCACTGGACGGGGTTTGGGGTTCAAGGAACCCACAACGGTTTTTGCCCGCATAGGTCCAGCGGCAAAAACCCGAAATGGCGAAATCCGTCTAGCCCCAAAAGAACGCCATACACAGGGTGTTCTTCTCAAGGCCGGCCGATGCTGGTATGGTGCTTCTCATGCATGAGGCTAAGCAAGATACAGAGGTAGCGGCTGAAAGAAGGGCGCGCTTGCGTGCGGTGTATGCCCGCGCCTTCGAGGAATATGGCGCGCGCGCCCTATGGAATATGCGGCGCTTCGAGGAACCGGAGCCTGGCGATGTCCTGGCCATGACGCGGCAATTGCGTATCGAAGGCAACCTTGCCGCCAGGCGTCTCGCCGAGCAAATTGAGATGCTGATCCGTGCCGGTCACTAAAGCGCAGTCCGCGGTGCTCAAAGCCATCGCGGCCTCCCGCGATCCGGAAAGCTATGTTGCGGGCGGTCTTCCGATCAACCGGGCAGGGCCGCGCTTTTCGGAAGACATCGACATTTTTCACGACCGGGAAGAACGCGTGGCCCGCGCCGGCGCGGCCACTGGCCAACCGCTCCGGACATCACCTCCGCCAGGCTGGAGAAATTGCAGCAGCCCACGTAGTCTGCTTGCCTCGATATAGAGCGAAAACCAATTATAAAGAAGGCCGCACAATGATTGATAGCGAACAACCGGCTCATTCACGCGAGGTTGAGGAGCGTTACCTCGCGATCAAGGAACGGGTGTGGCGCGCGGCGGATGCCTGCGGTCGCGAGCCGGCGGCCGTGAAGCTGGTGGCCGTGACCAAGACTTTCGCGGAGGCGGACATTCTGCCGGTCCTGCGCCAGGGCCACCGCAACTTCGGCGAGAACCGCGTGCAGGAAGCCATGCACAAATGGCCGGCCTTGCGCGAGCAGTTCGAGGGCGTGGAGCTGCATCTGATCGGGCCGCTGCAGACGAACAAGGTGCGCGAGGCGGTGGCGTTCTTCGATTGCATCGAAACGGTGGACCGGCCGAAGCTCGCGGCGGCGCTCGCGGCGGAGATGAAGCGGCAAAACCGCGCACCGAAACTGCTTATTCAGGTGAATATCGGGCTTGAGCCGCAAAAGGCCGGCGTCGCACCAGCCGATGCGGAGAAGTTCCTGGAAAAATGCCAGCGCGAGTTCGGGCTTACCATGAGCGGCTTGATGTGCATCCCCCCCTTCGACGAGGACCCGCTGCCGCATTTCGAAGCCTTGGCAGCGTTGCGCAACCGGCTCGGGCTCACCGAACTGAGCATGGGCATGAGCGCCGATTTCGAGACCGCCATCCGCGCGGGCGCCACCATGGTGCGGGTCGGCACCGCGATTTTCGGCCACCGTTGAGACGATCAAACCGCAATTTAAAATTCGCTGCCCTAAGTCAAATAGTGGCTTGAAATTAATTGGCCGAGCTAGATATTATAGATAAGTTAGATAAAGAGGCCGCCATGAAAGTGACATCGACTGAATTTCAGCAGAACGTGGGGCGCTATCAGGACGCGGCGCTAACGGAGCCCGTCATCATCACCAAGAACGGCCGCGACAAGAACGTGCTTATCTCGGCAGCCGCCTTCGAGACACTCGTCAAGGGGCGCGTGGCGCGCCGCATGGAAGACTTGGACGGCGAGACCCTGAAGGCAATCGCCGCCGCCGAGGTTCCGGCTCATTACGCCTACCTTGACGCTATCGACCTTGACTAGGAGGCCGGAGTGCCCGTGCCTACGCCCCATCCTGGTCTTGTCATATCTTATTCGTATCTCTGGGTGGGCGAGCACAGCCACGGAGCGGAGGAGGGACGCAAAGACCGGCCCTGCGCCATCGTCCTTAGACGCCAGATCGTAGAGGGCGTTTCGATCGTCAGCGTCGTCCCCATCACCCATACGCCGCCCGCCGATCCCGCAGACGCCGTTGCTATGCCGCCCGGCTTAAAGCGTCATCTCGGCCTGGACGGCAACCCCTCGTGGATCGCAATATCGGAGCTGAACGATTTTGTCTGGCCCGGCCCGGATCTACGGCCCATTCCTGGAAAGACCGGCCGTTTTGATTACGGAGTTTTGCCGCCGAGCTTTTTCCGCAAGCTTCAGGAAGCGATTTTTGATCGCCTCCGTATGAAAAAAGTTGGCCTCGTGCCGAGGACATAACCCCGTGAGACGGCAATAGGATCGTGATAGCCCATCCCAGCAAATCGCCAAAACGGCGTGCTGGTTGCTTTCACGCGCCTGATCCGCGCGAAATGGGCAATGCGTCATGATTACGCGCTGCCCAAGGCCGCTCACACGGATACAGGTTTGGTAAGGCGGACTGTTACCCGGTCCGCCGCTGCCACCAGCCTTTGCGGGCTGGGCCGGCCCTTGCGGGCTTCGGTTTCGGCTTCTGAACCGGCGCGGGCGCGGCGGCCGGAGCTTCCGGCGCTGGGGCCAGTTCGAAGGCTGGCTCGGGCGCCGCCTCGCTTAGCCCAGCGGCCGGCACGTTTGCCGGCTCCTCCGGTTGCGGAACGGCCTCAACCGCTGCCGCAAGCACGGGCTCAGGTGCCGGCTCAGGCGCGGCCTCAAGCGGAGCTTCAGCCGCCGGCTGTGGCGCGCTTGGCAGTTCCTGTGCCGCCGGTTCGCGGCTTACGGGTTCCAACACCGCATTCTTTGGAAAATGGAGATCGAAACCCAAGACTGGCTGCTCGCCGAGGCCCGGTATGGCCCCGCCCTCGGGTTTCGCGAATTCGGCGCCGCCCGCCATCTCATCGCGGTGACGCCTTCCTCCGCGTCTGCCCCGGCGGCGGTTACGGCGGAATTCTTGATCGCTTTCGCCGCCATTCCTGGACGCGGCCCCTTCGGAAAGGACGGGCTGTGCGGCGTCTTCATCGGTGCCGGCCTCATCCGCCTCTTCCTCCGCGCCGCCTTCATCGCCGGCAGCGGCATCGAGATCCGGCGAACCGGCGCCATTCTGGAACCCAGCTTCGTGGGAGGTCTCGCCGCGCCCGCGCCGGCGCTTGCGCTTGCGCCGCTGCGCACGCTTCTCCTCGCTATCCCCGCCGGCTTCTTCCTCATCCTCGCCCGCGGCCTGCGAAGGCTCCATCTGGATCGCCTTCGATTCCACGACCGCAGGCGCATTCGCCGCCGCGCCGCGCGTCAGCAAGAAGGTGCCGCCAACGGCGTTTTCGTCCATCTGGATGACGATGGACACGCCATAGCGCAACTCGATGTCGCGGAGATAGGCGCGCTTGTGATTGAGGATATAGAGCGAGGCCTCCGTCGATGCGCTGGCCGTTAGGTCCGCCGCGCCTTGCGTGCGCAAGTGGTCCTCGATCGAGCGCAGGATCATGAGCGCAACGGACTCGGTCGAGCGGATGTGGCCCACGCCCTGGCAGACCGGGCACGGCATGGTCGAAACCTCGACGACGCCTTGGCGCAAGCGCTGGCGCGACATCTCCATGAGCCCGAAATGGCTGATGTGCCCGACCTGAATGCGCGCACGGTCGAAGCGCAGCGCCTCCTTCAGCCTGCGTTCCACGGCGCGGTTATTGCGCCGCTCGTCCATGTCGATGTAGTCGATGACGATCAAACCGGCGAGGTCGCGAAGGCGCACCTGCCGGGCAACCTCGTCGGACGCTTCGAGGTTCGTCTTCAGCGCCGTGTCCTCGATGGAATATTCCCGCGTTGCGCGGCCCGAGTTCACGTCGATGGCGACGAGCGCCTCGGTTTGGTTGAGGACGATGTAGCCGCCGGATTTCAGCGTGACCACGGGGCTGAACATCTGGTTCAGCTGCCGCTCGACCTCGTATTTCGTGAAGAGCGGTTCCGGCTCCTTATATTGGATCACGTTTTTCGCATGGCTCGGCATGAGCATGCGCATGAATTCCTTGGCCTCGCGATGAGCTTCGTCGCCGGCAACCAGGATCTCGTCGATGTCCTTATTATAAAGGTCGCGGATCGAGCGCTTGATCAGGTTGCCTTCCTCGTAGACGAGGCAGGGCGCTGTCGATTTGAGCGTGAGGTCGCGGACGTTCTCCCACAGGCGCAAGAGATATTCGAAGTCGCGCTTGATCTCGGCCTTGGTGCGCGATGCGCCAGCGGTGCGGATGATGAGCCCCATCCCCTCCGGCACTTCGAGTTCCTGCGCGATTTCCTTGAGGCGCTTGCGGTCCGCGGGGACGGTGATCTTGCGCGAGATGCCGCCGCCGCTGGGCGTGTTCGGCATCAGCACGGTGTAGCGGCCGGCCAGCGAAAGATAGGTGGTCAGCGCCGCGCCCTTGGTGCCGCGCTCTTCCTTCACGACCTGAATCAGGACGATCTGGTTGCGCTTGATGACCTCTTGAATTTTGTAGTGCCGCCAGCGCCGCTTGTGCCGCTGCGGCAGCTCTTCAAGCGCGTCTTCGGAGCCGACGACCTCGACCGGGGCAGGCGTTGCCGCCTCTGGAACCGAGATCACGCCGCCGCCGTCGCTGTGCGCGCGCTTATGGTGCTCCCAGTGCTCGTGCTCCTCGCCGTCGCCGGATGCCTCCGGCGAGGCTTCGGCCGATTCGGCTGGCTCTTCTTCAGCTTGAGCGGCCGGCGCTGCCTCCTGGGCCTGCGCGGCTTGCTCCGCTTCGTGCTCCTCCGGGGTTTCGACGTCGTCCGGATGCGAAGGAATTTCGTCGCGCGCCTCTTCCGCGCGGGCCACGGCGGCGGTGAATTCCTCGTAAATGACCGCCGGCAGCGCTGCTTCGAGCGCGATCGGGGCTTCGCGCGATTTTCTTGCCGGCGCTTTGGCGGGTTCGGCCACGCTCTCCGGTTCAGCCGCCGCTTCGGGCTGAGTTTCCGCGCCCGCCTCTAGCGAAGACGCATCGGCCATTTCCTCAACCGTTGCGGCTGGCGCCTCGCCGGACGCCGGAGAAGCAGCATCCGCCGGCTCCTCCTGCCAATCCGCGGCAGCACCCTCGTCTCTGTGCTCCGCTTCCGCTGAATGCCCATTGTCGCTATCCGCGGCATGGCGCTGACTGTCGAGGGCGTCCTCTTTCATGATCGCTTCGCGAACCGCCACCGGGATTTGGTAATAGTCGGGGTGGATTTCGGCAAAGGCCAGAAAGCCATGGCGGTTTCCGCCATAGTTTACGAACGCGGCCTGAAGAGAGGGCTCGATGCGAGCTATTTTAGCGAGATAGATATTTCCGCGGAGCTGTTTGCGAGTCGCCGATTCGTAGTCGAATTCCTCAACCCGATTGCCGCGCGTCACCACCACCCTGGTCTCTTCCGGGTGGGTGGCATCGATTAACATTTTGTTTCCCATAGTCGATTTTTCCTGGGCTCCCATGGGCAGAACCGGGCCTCGCGATCATGATCCCATGATCGAACGGGCCGTTGTGCCGGGGGCCATTTTTGTTGATCGCGCACTCGCCGCGTATGTCCAGCATCACGCTGGAAAAGCCCTTCCCGTTCCCCGGCAGGACTGCCGGGCTGCGTTTGGCTCTCTTCGAACGGGGCGTGTTGGAGCGCGAGGTTGACATTCTTTTTATCTGGTCTGCCGTCTACCCGCCGGCCACTTGGCCGGTGAGGCGGCGTTACCGTTTGTTATTTCCGTTCAGGACTTAGCATCCTGGCTGCATTTCACGGCAACCGCTGCTTCACCCCGATCCAAGTCGCGGGTGTCTTGCGATTGCCAAACTTCTCGCCCGCTGATCCCGTGCTATCCAATGGCTCAGCTTAGAACCATCATTAACCCGGGGAGGGTTTACATATCACTAATACGTTGTGTTGGCGCTGCCCGCAAGCAAGACCTAAGGTGCCTCTTGCGAAATGTTAAAAAATCGGCTGGAAACCGCTGCTCTGGACGCGGTCTGGCACAGTGCTATAACGCAGGGCTTGTGGACGGGTGTGACGGGGCGGCGCATGGGAAGCACAAGAGGTAAAGCTGGATGCCAGGCGTTTGCGAGTGCGATTCTCCTTGTCCTCCTGATGCATGGCCCAGCGGCGCTGGGCGCGGAGCAGGTCCGGGTCAAGGCCGAAATCGGGGGCGACGGCGAGCATACCAGGTACGTGGCTTTCCTGTCGAAACAAACCGATTTCCGGATTTTCTCCATCGGCGATCCCTATAGAATTGTCGTCGATCTTCCCGAAACCGATATCCAGGTGCCTGCGGGTGCGCGCGGCCTCGTTCTTTCATCGCGGTCGGGCAGGCTTGCCGCCGGAATGTCCCGTATCGTGATCGATTTGTCGGAGCCCGCAGTTGTTGAAAAATCCACGATGCTGCCGCCAGAGAACGGACTGCCGGCCAGGCTGGTGATCGAGCTTACGAAATCGAGCCACAAAGCGTTCCTCGCTCAAAGCAAGGCGCCGCCTCCGCTGGAGCCGGAAAAGCCCGCGCAGGTTGCCTCGCAGAAAGGGGATACCGGAGACAAGCGGCCCCTCATCGTCATCGATCCGGGTCACGGAGGGATCGACAACGGCGCGCATGGACACTCCACTAATACCCCCGAGAAAGATGTCACGCTCGACTTTGGCTTGGCGCTAAAGGGAAAGCTCGAAGAGACCGGAAAATTCCGGATTACCATTACAAGAACCACCGATGTGTTCGTGCCGTTGGACGACCGGGCTCAGATAGCCTCGGAGTCGACGGCCGACCTGCTCATTTCCATTCATGCCGATGCGCTCGACGTGAAGAAGCTGGGCGAGAAGAATGTGCAGGAAGTACGCGGCGGCACGATCTACACTCTATCCGATACGGCTTCCGACGAGCAGGCGAAGCTCCTTGCGCTGGAGGAGAACAAGGCCGACTTGAAAGCCGGCGTCGGTAGCGAGCGGCCGCTGTCCGCCACCGTCAAGGCGGAAATCAACAGCATTTTGAACGAGCTTGAAATCCGTGGCAAAAAGAACAGGTCGCTTGCCCTTGCCAACTATCTGATCGCCCACATGAAAGACAAGATGAAATTCAATATCCGGCCGCAGCGCAGCGCCAACTTGCGCGTGCTGAAGGCGGCGGGCGTTCCGGCGGTGCTCATCGAACTTGGATATTTAAGCAACACAGAGGACGAAAAGTTGTTAACCTCGCAGGAGTGGCGCGCCAAGACGGCCGCGGCGCTCGCCGCTGCCGTGAACGATTTCATGGCGGAGCGGCAAGCGCATATACCGTTGTAGCGCGCTTTGGCACCATCCCGGACCGCCAGGCCGCCAAGGTGGCGCCATGGCGGCGAGGGTTCCGGCGCCGCCCCTTTAAGCGCCGTTCCGGGATAACGGCGTGAGCAGTACACGTTTAAATCGTCCAGCAGGAAGGCCATTAACTTGCGATTGCCGAAGGTCTCATCTTGTGATTAGCCGTCTGCGGAAACCATTATATGCTGTCACAATTTGGCTATGCGGCTATGGTCGTGATGCTGGGATGCACGTCCGCGGCTGCGCACCGGCCGTACCGCTGTGCCTTTCGCATAAACAGGCAAGGAACTGATGCGACTCAATTCATCCGTGAAGCCGCCCGTTAGAAGAAAGCATCGCAAGAACTGGGTCTTGAGCTTTCTGGGCTTCGCGTTCACGGCAGGCGTCTTTTTATTTCTGGCCAGCGCCGCTGGCGCGGCTTACTTCCTCTGGCAGGTCTCGAAGGACTTGCCGGACTACGAAAAGCTGTCGAATTATAAGCCGCCCGTCATCACGCGCGTGCATGCGGGCGACGGCAGGCTCATCGCGGAATTCGCGAAAGAGCGCCGCATCTACGTTCCTGTCCAAGTCATGCCGAAGCTGGTCATCAACGCCTTTCTGGCCGCGGAGGATCAGCACTTCTATGAGCATAGCGGCATCGACTTCCAGGGCATCGCGCGTGCCGTGGTCAACAACATCACAAGAAACAAGAGAGAGGGCGCGTCCACAATCACGCAGCAGGTTGCGAAGAACTTTCTGCTGACGAGCGACCGGACCTTCATGCGCAAGGCCAAGGAGGCGATCCTTGCGGTTCGCATCGACCGCGCGTTCTCGAAGGACCAGGTTCTCGACCTCTATCTTAATCAAATCTATCTCGGCGCGGGCGCCTATGGCGTGGCGGCTGCCGGCTTGCGCTATTTCGGCAAGGAGCTGCACGAGCTGGAGATCCAAGAGGTCGCCTATCTCGCGGCGCTGCCCAAGGAGCCGTCGAAGTTCCAGCTGACGACAGCGCGCGGCAAAACTTTCCAGGACGCGCTGGCCCGGCGCAATGCCATCATCGACAACATGGTGCGCTTCAAATACATCGCCGCCGCCGATGGGGAAACCGCCAAGAAGATACCGCTGGAGATGAGCAACAGGCAGATTGGGCCCTCCACCTTCGCCGCGGAATATTTTGCCGAGGAAGTGCGGCGCTCGCTGGTGGATATCTACGGCCAGGACGAGAACGATCCCACGAACTCAAGCCTCTATACGGGCGGCTATTCCGTGCGTTCGACGCTCAGCCCGGACCTGCAGCTGATGGCGCGCGCCGCGCTGCGCCAAGGGCTCGTGAGGTTCGACCGCAAGCATGGCGGCTGGCGCGGCGCCGTCGCGCATATCGAGGTTGGAGATGGCGACTGGGGCGCCAAGCTTGCCGATGTGCCAAGCTTGGCGGATGTCGAGCCGTGGCACCTCGGAGTTGTGCTGCAATCCTCGAAGGACAAGGCTGTCATCGGCCTGCAGCCGGGCAAGCTGCCGAACGGAAACGTCGAGCCTAACCGCAAGACGGCCGAGCTGCCGGTACAAGGCGTGAAGTGGGCTTTCGAAAGCCTGAAGGCCAGAGCGAAAAACAGCCCCGGTTTTGGCGTCAGCGACGTTCTGACCGTGGGCGACGTGGTTTATGTTTCGCCGCCTTCAGAACTCGATCCGCCCGTTCGAGAGGTGAAGGAAACTCCGCCCGGAGGCAAGCCGCCCAAGGGCGAGCCGAAGCTTATCCCTGCGTCGTGGCAATTGATGCAAATCCCGCAAATCAGCGGCGCGGCCGTGGTGATGGACCCGCATAACGGCCGTGTTCTGGCGCTGGTTGGCGGCTTTAGCTTCGCCGAGAGCCAGTTCGACCGCGCGGTGCAGGCGCGGCGGCAGCCCGGCTCTTCCTTCAAGCCCATCGTCTATGCGGCCGCTCTCGACAATGGCTATACGCCATCCACAATCGTGAACGACGCCGTGATCGCAATCGATCAGGGGAACGGACAGCCACTGTGGAAGCCTGAGAATTACGACAAGCAGGTTCACGGCCCGCAGCCCTTGCGCATAGGTATCGAAAAATCGCGGAACCTCATGACCATCCGGCTCGCGCAAGACGTGGGCATGCCCATCGTGAGCGAATATGCGCGCCGCTTCGGCGTTTATGACGACCTGCCGCCGCTGCTGTCGATGGCGCTGGGCGCCGGCGAAACGACGCTCATGCGCTTGACCGCGGCCTATTGCATGTTCGTAAACGGCGGCAAGAAGATAAAATGGACCTTCATAGACCGCATCCAGGACCGGTACGGACGGACCGTCTGGCGAGCCGATGGCCGCACGTGCGACAATTGCGCGGCGGAAACCTGGCGCGGGCAGGAAGTGCCGCAGCTTCCCGACGGCCGCGAGCAGATCGTCGATCCGATGACGGCCTATCAAGTCACGTCGATGCTGGAAGGCGTGGCACTTCGCGGCACCGGCGCCATGGTCCATAAGACCGTAGGCAAGACGCTCGGCGGCAAGACCGGCACCACCAACGAAGAAAAGGACGCCTGGTTCATCGGCTTTTCGCCGGACATAGCCATGGGCGTGTTCATCGGCTACGACAACCCGAAGCCGATGGGTCATGGCGAGACCGGAGGCGGGGTAGCCGCGCCGATCTTCGCGGACTTCTTCAAGCTCGCCTTGAAGGACAAGCCTGACGTTCCGTTCCGCACCCCGCCAGACATCAGGATGGTAATGGTGAACAAGCACACTGGAACGAGGACGGACCGGAACGATCCTGACGCAATCGAGGAATATTTCAAGCCGGGAACGGAGCCTGCGGAGGGCTATCCGGTCGCCGATGGCGAGCAGGGCGCTTCACCTGACGGTTGGACCGGGCAGCAACCTCAAGCACCCGCGCCCGGCGGCTGGCGCGAAGCCCCCGCGCAACCCTATCCGCCGACCGCTGGGAATGCCTATCCGCCGCCCCCCGGAAGCGGTTATCCGCCCCCCTACAACAGGGCGCCGAGCGCCGGAGGCTTGTACTAACGCAAGCCGGCCTCATCTTAACGCAGTTATTCGATAGGCTGGGGCCGGACGCGCCCGCGTTCGCGCCTGCCGTTACCGCAAATGGAACTATAAAAATGCGCCCAGAAACGCTCGCCATCGTCGACGAAATCAAGCAATCCCTGTCGCTCCTGCGGAGGTATCTTTGACTGGGATAAGGCGCAGGCCCGTCTCAAGGACCTGAATGCGGTCGCCGAGGACCCGGCGCTTTGGGATAACCCCCAGCGGGCGCAGAAGCTCCTGCGCGAGCGCCAGCATCTCGATAGCGCGCTCACGGCCTATTCCCAGCTCGATTCGCGGCTGAACGATGCCACGGGCCTCATCGAGCTTGGCGAGGAGGAGCACGACGAGGAAGTGATTGCGGAAGCCGAAGCCTCCTTGGCGGTGCTCAGGACCGAGGTCTCGCGCCGCGAGGTCGAGGCGCTGCTTTCGGGCGAGGCCGACGGCAACGATACCTTCCTGGAGGTGCACGCGGGTGCTGGCGGCACCGAGAGCCAGGACTGGGCCGAGATGCTGTTGCGCATGTATATGCGCTGGGCGGAACAGCAGCGCTATAAGGTCGAGCTGATCGAAAGCAACGCGGGCGAAGAGGCGGGCCTCAAGTCGGCGACTATCCAGATCAAAGGCCAGAATGCCTTTGGCTGGCTCAAAACCGAATTGGGTGTGCACCGGCTGGTGCGCATCTCGCCCTACGATTCCAACGCGCGCCGGCATACGAGCTTTGCCTCGGTTTGGGTGTATCCGGTCGTGGACGAGACCATCGACATCGCCGTGAACGAAAGCGATTGCCGCATCGATACCTACCGCTCCAGCGGCGCCGGCGGCCAGCACGTGAACACCACCGATAGCGCCGTGCGCATCACCCACCTGCCGACCAACATCGTGGTGCAATGCCAGAACGAGCGCTCCCAGCATAAGAACCGGGCGACGGCTTGGGCGATGCTGAAGGCGCGGCTTTACGAGATGGAGCTGAAGAAGCGCGAGGATGCGGCGCAGGCGGCGGCGGCGTCTAAGACCGACATCGGCTGGGGGCACCAGATCCGCTCCTATGTGCTGCAGCCGTATCAGATGGTGAAGGATTTGCGCACTGGAGTGGTCAGCACCAACCCGCCGGAAGTGCTCGATGGCAGCATAACGCCGTTTATCGAAGCGGCCCTCGCCCAGCGCGTCCATGGCGGCGGGCCCGCTAAGGTCGAGGATTTGGATTGATGCGCAAACGTCATTCCCGCGCAGGGGGGTATCCATTTCTACAGTAGGAACAATAGCTTAGCGCGGGTCGCCGCCTTCGCGGGGACGACGCTGCGGCGAAGTTACCGCGACTGCAGGTGGGCGATCAGCTCCGGGCTGGGCTAGGCATCCGCGGGCAGGCCGAATTTCTGCTGTGCCTTTCTCACGCTCGCGCGCGTGGCAAGGCCGAGCTTGCCGTCCACCTCGCCGTCATGGAAGCCGCGCGCGCAAGAGCGTTTGCAGCTCCTTGGGCGCCTCATATCCGAAGGGGACCGCATGGCCGCGCGTGTGACCGCCGGCGCGCCCGCAATCGCCGATGGCGAATTTCGACGCGTCAGGCCGGTGAACCATGCCGCCGGCAAGGAGCGCGTCTTCTGCTGGAGGCCTTGCTGAAGTGGAAACCTTGCCTTGTTTTGTGTTTCTGGCCCGCCGGCCTGCGCGATGCGGCGTTCGCCCGTCACCTCCAATAATGAGTTAAATACAGAAGCCAATCATCATCAGGCGGCGGATACTGCCTGAGATAAGCGTCCTTTTCTTCTGGGGTCAGGTGCTGCCAGAACGGAAGCCAGACATTGAGCAGCCACCCCCCGCCGACGCCTTGCCGCCATCCTCCCCAGAATGGGGCAGTGTCCGGATACTCGAACCAGGGCGGCTTCGGATCTGGAACTTGATTTTGCATGGATTCTCCAAGTTCGGAGAGATACGACCGGCCATCTAACCGGCACTGAAATAATCTCTGCTTGTGGAGGTTGTGCGGCATTCCGTTTGAAATTGTTGAACAACTGCCCCCGCCCCGAGACAGCTCAAGGCCGGTTGCGGACTTGCGGGCTGCCGGCGACACCGTCTCTTATCGGCAGTTTAGCGCTCCTCATAAATTGGCTTTTCAAGCGGCCGGCATCGCGCGCGTTTACGCTTTGCCGCCATGGAACATGGCTGGACCTGGTAGCCATCCGTCAGCGATAGGTTTTCCATCCCCAATGCCAAATACAACTCACCATTGCATTGACATTTAAGCGGCTGACCGGCCTCCGATACAACCAAATGCTTCATCAAACTCTCAACCACGCTAGCACTCTTTTAAGCGAATTTGCAGGCATACGGTTACTATACTCTGCAATTCAAAACTGCTTTGCCGCTGGCCATAAGATGGCGGCAGCCTAACAGGAACACAACCAGAACATGAAATTATCCACAACGTTGCCGGGAGATGCCGGCGTAGTGCACAAGCAAGCCGTGCAGGCGCGGTACGACAAGGTTCGCGCAAGCCTCCCATGTGAACAATAGGGGAACAAAGAGGCGCGTGCCGGGATATTGCGGCGCAAGGTCTTGCGAGTGCGGATATAGGACAGTGTTATGAAATTTGGCTATGCGCGGACATTCGGCGAGGCGCCGGCGCCGGAAAAACGAACCCCGTCATTACCGCGCCCGCCGGCTGGCCTGCGGAATTCGAATTGGGCCGCCTCACCCCGACGGGCTTGTTTCCGCGTGTTGGGGGGCTTCAGAATTCGGTTCGGATATCTTGAACGACGGCTTGCGACCCAATGGGAGCATACGTGTTTGCGGGAAGGGGCCACCGGACACCCCGGCATTCGATGGGCAGGCCAGGACTCTTTGCTTAGTGGCGGAGGCTAACACAACCGCCGGAATTTTGACTCCTCTGCCGGGGGTTCCAAGTGCCGGCGGAAGCGATTGCCTGCCCTCGCACAACGCCCGCGGGCAAATGTGCCGGGATTACGGCAGCTGGCCTTGCCGGCCGTACGCGCTGCCACATCCGTTAACAAAACAAGGTTAACGCGGAATTGGGATGCGCCGAACAGGCCGATTTCTGTCAAAAAAAGCGCGATTCAGGTCGATTTCTTGCTTTCAAAAACCCCGTTAAATAGTGTGTCTTTACCATAATTAGGACGTGTACCTGCGACAATTATATTGTATATCAAAAACTTATGGAGAATTTTGCGCTTAACCCTCCGGTAAAGCGCCTCTGCTATAATTGGCTCAAATTGGAAAGACACCCCTCAGCTATCAAAATGGGCGCTTTTGGGTGCGAGGAGGTTCGATATGGCGTCCCTTCGTAGCGTGCGGCAGTCTTGCAGACACCGTACTTTTCCGTACGGGTCGCTGCCGGTGCGCCTAGTAGGTGTGTGCCCACTGGGATCACCGCGATTGAAGGCGGGCGATCAGTTCGGGGCTTGGGTAAGAATCCGCGGGCAGGCCGAATTTCTGCTGCGCCTTTCTCACGCTCGCGCGCGTGGCAAGGCCGAGCTTCCCATCCGCCTCGCCGTCGTAAAAGCCACGCCCGCGAAGCAGCACCTGCAGCTCCTTGGTGGGCTCATATCCGAAGGGCACCGCGTTGCCGCGCGTGACCGCCGGCGCGCCGTCGATGCGCGTGGCGAGATAGGCCACCGTGGTGGAATAGACGAGCGACTGGTTCCATTCGAGGAACACCTTGAAATTCTGGAAGGCGAGGAACGCCGGGCCGTTCTTACCCATCGGCAAAAGCAGCGCCGCCGGCAGGCTGCCCGGAACGCGGCTGCCGTCCGCGATGTGCACGCCCTTGCGCTCCCACTCGCTGACCGGCTTCTCGATGGCCAGGTCGGCCTCGGCCCAATCCATGCTTTCGGGAACGCGCACTTCCTTGAGCCAGGGCTCGCCGCGCCGCCAGCCAAGCGAGTTGAGGTAATTCCCCGAGGAGGCAAGCACATCCGGCACGCTATGGATGAGATCGACCCTGCCGTCGCCGTCGAAGTCGATGCCATATTTGAGGTAGATCGAAGCGACGAACTGGGTCTGCCCCATCTCGCCGGCCCAGGGCCCGCGCATCTCCTCGGGCGGAAGGTCGCCACGTTCGACGATGCGCAGCGCGTCCATCAGCTCGGCGCGGAACTTCTCGGGGCGGCGGCAATCGTAGGCGAGCGTCGCCAGCGAGCGCAGCGTCGGCAGTTTGCCGTTATCGGCGCCGAAGTCGGTTTCGAGCGCCCAATAGGCGACGATCACTGGTGCCGGCACACCCCATTTCTCGCCGATTTTATCGAAAATGGCCTTGTTTTTCGCGATCTTGCCCCGGCCGCCTTCGATCCGGTTCTTGTTGGCCATGCGGTCGGAGAATTCGAGAAAGCTTTGGCTGAAAACGCTTTGCTTGCGGTCGGCGCCAATCACGTTCGGATCGTGGGTGACGCCGTCCAGCGCGGCAATGGCGTGCGGCGAGATCCCCGCGGCGCGGGCTTCAGCCTTGAACTGCGAAAGCCAGCGGTCGAAATTGCCGGTGTTGGTGCATGCGGCGCTGCCCCCAGCCGCGGCGGCAAGGAACAGGCTTGCGAAAATTGTGTGGGATAAGAGCCTTCTCATGATCGCTTCCAGCAAACCTTTTTGGACATGACTTTTCACGGACATGACGGGAATGACACCCGCCAATAGGGCAAAACCAAGGCGTTATCGCGGGTTAAATGCCGCCGCCCAATCGAAGGAGGCAAGGTTGCCGGGCGTGCTAACGGATGCACTTTATCTGTTCAGAACATTGGAGCCTTGTCTTGTTACCTCTCCATGAGGCAATATCTCTGGAAACTCTATGCGGCCCTCCGAGATCGAGCTGAACGGTTGAGTTTGAAATCTGTTTATGGAATTAAACATATATTCCGACAAAACTCCGCCATTAACTTTAGTTTCTTCGTTTGCACCCTTGAATGCAGCTACAATTGCGTTTGCCAAAGCTCTCTTATCTCCATTAACGATTGAATTTTCATAAACAATCATCTGCCTTGCACATAAATCCATTATCTTTCTAACTTCTTGCTCGACATTCCCGTCAGCCATTCCAAGGTCGCGCACTATGGCATCCATCTCCATAGTAAAGGACTTCAATATATGCTGGCTAAGACGGTAGGCATCGTTTTCTTTGAATCTCTTTAGCGGAAGAAGAAATATAAGCACATGAATCACGAGCATATCGTACCGGCCGCTCAAATCGTCCGGAACTCCAATTTCAGTATAAAAAATAGGATTTCTGGATTGAGCGACAATTTTATCGTAAATCATTTCCCCAGAGACCTTTCCATCGAACAGCGCATCGGGACGGGCTTTTTCAACTAATTCTTGTTGAAGATTAATGGATTTGCCAGCTTGAGCGCAAGCGCCTGCGGGTTTCCTTTCGGTAGAGACAAGGCGAAAACAAGGCGATGCGCGGCAGTAGTATCGCCAAGCTTCAAAAGAGGCGTGGAAACCACAAAGATTATCTGGGCGAGGTGGCGCAAACTGGCTTGGGCGGCGGCTGGTGGATCGATAGATCGCGGATGGTTGGATTGCGGCCGTTGAGCGGATTCTCCGGGTCCCACTTGAGCGCAATGGTCTGGAAGCGCGTGGAAAGAGCGTCGTAGATCAAGAGCTTGCCCACAAGCCCCTCGCCGATGCCCAGAACCTCCTTGATAACCTCGACGGCCTGGAGCGTGCCGAGCACGCCCGGGACCGGCCCCAGCACGCCGGCCTCTTCGCAGCTTGCCACCGTGCCCGCGGGGGGCGCCTCGGGAAACAGGCAGCGGTAGCTCGGAAGCGGCTCCCCCGCCTCGTCCGCCTCGTAGGCGCGGAAGGTGGAGAGATAGCCGTCGTACTGGCCAAGTGCCGCAAAAACCAAGGGCTTTTTTGCAAAATAGCAGGCATCGTTGACAAGGTAGCGGGTGGCAAAATTGTCCGAGCCGTCGGCGACGATGTCGTAGCGGGAGACGATTTCGAGCGCATTCTCCGCTGTGAGGCGGAAGGGCATGGCCTCGGCCACAACGTGCGGGTTGAGGGCCCGGCAGAAGGCGGCCGCGCGCTCGGCCTTCGGGGCGCCGGCATCCGTCGTGGTATAGGCGACCTGGCGCTGCAAATTGTCGATGGATACGCGGTCGTCGTCTATGATGCCGATGGCGCCCACCCCGGCCGCCGCCAGATACATGATGAGCGGCGATCCGAGCCCGCCGGCGCCCACTATGAGCACGCGCGCCGCCTTGAGCCGCTGCTGGCCCTGCCCGCCGACTTCCTTCAAAAGCAGGTGCCGTTTGTATCGCGAAATTTCATCGGGTAAGAGCACCGGCGCCTCCGTTTGAGCTGATCTCGTCCCAATTTAGCGAGACTTCGGCTGTTTACAAACCCGCCGCGAAAGGAACCTTTGCCCCTTGCTTTTGTTCATCCTGCATGTCGTATCCACGGAGGACTCCAATGAACTGGGATCAAATCCAAGGTAACTGGAAGCAAATTACCGGCAAAGTTCAGCAACAATGGGCCAAGCTTACCAACGACGATATGGAACGTATTAAGGGCAATGAGCGAGAACTCGCCGGTAAAATTCAAGAGCGCTACGGAATAACTAAAGAAGAGGCGGAGCGTCAGGTTAAAGACTGGCAAAAACGCCTGCAATAAGTTAGCGATACTTGCGGGTCTCCGCCCTGGCGGAGACCCGGCCTTTAGCCGCCCGCCAGCGCGCAAAAACTGACTTTCTCCACCGCCGCCGCCGCCCTGCCGCTTGACCGGCGTGCGGGACTGGGCCCAAAAGGGCTCAAGCTCACAGCCGGTGGAGACGCCCATGGACACGCCAGCATACGATCCGAACAACATTTTCGCGAAAATCCTGCGCAAGGAAATACCCTGCAATTTCGTCTGCGAGGATGCGGACACCTTCGTTTTCATGGACATCATGCCCCGCTCGGACGGCCACGCGCTTGTCATCCCTAAGCAGCCGGCGCGCAACATCCTCGACGCCCCGGCCGGTCTGCTCGCGCCGCTGATGCGGACCGTCCAGTGCGTCGCCATCGCCGCACAGAATGCCTTCAACGCCGATGGAATGACCATCTCCCAATTCTCCGAGCCGGCGGGCGGCCAGGTCGTGTTTCATCTGCACGTCCATGTCATGCCGCGCTACGCCGGCGTCGCCCTGCGCCCCGCCGGCGTGATGGCCGATGGCGCTCTCCTGGAGCAGCACGCCGCCAAGCTCCGGGCCGCTTTGAGCTAGAGCCTATCCGCTTTCGATGGAATCAAAGGCGGGTAAGATGGGCAAAAGTCGGGGCGCCGATGCGCGAGCGTCATTCCCGCGAAGGCGGGAATCCATTTATCCCGTTGGAACAAGCTCTTAGATGGGTCCCCGCCTTCGCGGGGACGACGGCATACAGCTTGGCTTAACTAAAGGCGTTTTCAATCTTATGCCAGCCGCTCCAAGCCCTGAGCGCCTGCCCAGGCCAGCTTTTCCATCGCGTTTTCCCCCGCGGGATTAAGCGATTTTGCTTGCAATGGTGCAAAAGTACAATCGCCAGATGGCGTCCGCCACGTTTTCCGCGCATTTTGCCCTTAACGATTTATTGACCAACTTGGCTTAGATAGTTAGGCGTACCCTCGCTTTCCTCACCTGAGCCAGGCAGCGGAAAAGAGAGGGAAACAAGGATGCCTGCTACGGGTGTCTTAGAGGGCGTATCGGTGAAGTCAGTAAAAAGTGGCGTGGCCTTGCGCCTGCAAGGGCTTGGCCTTGTACTCACGGTGCTTACGTTTCTCGTCTCAATGACGAACCCGTCGTGCGCGGAAGATCGCACGATCTCCATGTTCAATATTCACACGAAGGAGACGATCAACATCGTCTTCAAGCGGGATGGCAAATACGTCCCCGAAGCGCTGCAAACGCTCAATCACTTCATGCGGGACTGGCGGCTGGACCGCGAAATCAAGATGGACCCCGCCCTTATCGACCTGATTTGGGAAGTGCATCGCGAACTCGGCTCCAAGGAGCCGGTCCACCTGATTTGCGGCTACCGCTCGCCGGCAACGAACGAGATGCTAAGGCGGACCTCCGGCGGCCAGGCGCGCAATAGCCGCCATATCACCGGGCAAGCTGCCGATATCGTGATGCCCGACGTACCGCTGAAGCAGCTTCGCTATTCGGCGCTGATCCATGAGCGTGGCGGCGTCGGCTATTATCCCGCCTCCGGCCTGCCCTTCGTGCATGTGGATACGGGCAATGTGCGTCACTGGCCGCGCATGCCGCGCATGGAGCTCGCCATGCTGTTCCCCAGCGGGCACTCGCTTCACGTTCCCTCCGATGGACGGCCGCTGACCCCTGCCGATTACCGCGTCGCCTGGGCTAGGGCCGAGACGAGCGGTCTGGAGCGGCCTTGGGTTTTAACGCATAGGCAAGTTGGGCCAATGCTCGCGAAGCTTGTACCGGATGAGTCGACTTTGCTGCATCGGGCGAGCTTGACGGCACCCATGCCCATGGCCGAACCGGCCCTGCCTGCCGTGGTGCCCCTCAGACAAACAGCCAAGCCTGCACCGCTCGCTAAGCCGGAAAGCTTGGTCGAAATCCAGGCCGACCCTCCGGAGCCGCTGCTGGCCGACGAAGGCGAGGAGCAAGAGGACGACATCGCGTTCGATCCCCTCCCTGCAACGTTCCTGCTTGCCGAGAAGCCGCTTTCCTATTCGGACGTGCCGGATGGGCAAACCCGCGAGCCGGTTTTCCAGAAGATCGGGCTGTTGATGGCGCCGGCGAGTGTGCTCGCCAGCGAGGAATTCGACCATCGCCTGCAAATCGAGGATTTGTACGAGGCGAACAGCTTCAGGGGCCGGGCCGTCGCCTTTGCCGAGAGGCTGAGGGCAAGAATGTCCGCATCGCTCGAAGCGAATGCCAAGCAGGCCCTAAGGTAGTTTCGCAGTATAGAGGCCGGGGCTAAACCCGGCCTGCGGCAGCCTGCACAACGCGCATTACCCCTCACCCTGTCCCTCTCCCCATGGGAGAGGGGACGCCTTCTCAAAGGCTGCGACGGGACTCCCTCTCCCCCATCCGCATTCGCTTGCGAATGCGGACACTCTAAGTTGCAAGCTCGCCAAGGCGAGCTTGCCGAGAGGGTTGGGGTGAGGGGTAACGCCCTGTGGCTATGGCACGCCCTTTAGCGCTGGCTATTACCCCTCGTCGAGCATGCCCAGCGCGTGCATATAGGTTGCCAGCACGGCCTCCTCGCTTTGCCGCTCGGACGCCTCCTGCTTGCGCAGCTTGATAACCTTCCGCAGCGCCTTCGTATCGAACCCCGACGACTTCGCCTGCGCGAAAAGATCGCGAATGTCGCCGGCGAGGGCCGCCTTTTCCTCCTCCAAACGCTCGATCCGCTCTACGTAAGAGCGTAGCTGGTCTTTGGCCGATTGCGCGATAGCGCTGGTTTCATGTGCTGTTTCTGCGCCGTTTTCCAAGATTTTGCCTCCACTGACATGCGAATCGAAAAGCTTGGCCCAAGGCTATCCCGGCGCCCCCTGCCATTCAACGCCGCGTCCGCGCCCATCGATAATGCGCAGCGCGCCCTGGGGAAAAGCTGTGTGTGCTTGCCCTGCGGCCCGCGCAGATTCTTCTTGCGTGGGGATTCGCCGCACTATGCCGCAGGACAATTTGCCGCTACGCTAGCGTTAGTCTGGGGATGTTATGGGTAAAAAAGGGTACGGGCAAGCTGGCAGGGCACGCGCGATTCGCGCCGCTGCTTTGTTGCGCCTGTGGGCCTGCAGGAGAGAAGCCGCCGGTTTCTTCGCTGCCCTGGTCCTTCTCCTCAATGCGGCGGTGCCGTATTGGCATGCCGGGCAAAAGTTGCAAGTTTTTGCATCCGCGTTCGCGGAGCCGCACGCCAGACATCAGATAGCGTCCTTCGCAAAGCTTGAGTGCCATCAAGAGGCGGGCGGCACATCCGAAAAAAAGGGCGGCGACGAAGCCCCGCCTAGCAAACAGTCTTGCCCGCTCTGCCAAGCATTGCAGTTCTTTTCGCCCGGCGTTGCCCAGCCGGGCTTGGCGTTTGTCCCTAGCACTCCGCCTGCCTTCGCGGCCCTGGTCCCCTCCCAGGTAGAGCTGAAGGCAGCCCGATTTATCGCGGAGCAAGGAAGACCGCGCGCGCCCCCACTAGCCTGAAGAATGGAAGTGCGAAATCCCCGCCCGCGAGGCGGAGGATTCGCCGTCTGGGCATTCTCTTAACTGAGCTTCCAACTTCTTTTGGGCTTGGCCGCGTGAGCGCGCCAAAGAAAATATCATGAAAGTCAACTTTCCAAGCATCCCCTCCGCGAATGCGCGCCGCGCCGCGGGCATCCTTCTGTTGTGCAGCTTGATCCCAGGCGAGGCGCTTGCCTGCGCTTGCGGCTGCAGCGTTTTCGATGTTGGCACGACCTCGCTTTTGCCGAAGGAAGGCGACCATGGCGGAGTCGTCTACTTCGAGTGGGACCACTCGGACCAGAACCAGAATTGGAGCGGCACCGCGAAGGCGCCGGCCGCGAATAACGGCGACAAACGCATTTCGACCGATTGGTACGTCGTGGGCATGAATTACATGATCAACCGCGATTGGGGTGTTGGGGTGCGGATACCAACCGCAAACCGCGCCTTCACGACCGACACCAATTATCCAAATGGAGCGATCGAGACATTTAACGCCTCGGTTGTGGGCGACATCGAGCTGACGGGCATGTACACCGGCTTCTCGAAGGACATGTCGAAGGGCCTTATCTTCGGCGTGAAACTGCCGACGGGCAATTACACCGTCCCCAATTTCGACCGCGACACCCAAATCGGCACCGGCAGCACCGATCTCATTCTCGGCGGCTTCTGGCGGGGCATGATCACGGGCGACAACGCCTGGCAATATTTTAGCCAAATCAAATACGTGCAGCCGCTTCTGACAAGCTCTACCTTCAATTCCGATCCTACTGTGAATGCCATGCAAGACTATCGTCCTGGCGCGTCAATCGACGGCGCGGCGGGCATTACTTACAACAACTGGTATCACGTTGGGCCATTCGATAAACTCGCTCCCCTGCTTCAGGTGATCGTGTCGCACCGCAACCACGACAGCGGCCTCGCCTCGAATCCCGGCGATAGCGGTTACGACCGGGTCTTTATCTCTCCCGGCATCGACATCACCGAGGTGATCGACGACGAGCACAACAGAACGTTCAAGCTCTATGGCGATGTCGAGGTCCCGGTCTACCAGCAGGCGAATGGAAATCAGCTGGTCGCGCCCTATCTCTTCAAGATCGTCGCGGGCTACACATTTTGATAGCACGCGGCATCGTAAGAATTGGAAAGGCGTGGCCTGCCGGAGCGGCGGCCGCGCTTCTTCCGTTCGTTGCATGGCTTCTGCCAGCCTTCGCGGAGCCGGGTTTGAAAGAGCCCGCCCCGTCCCTGACCATAGAAACCGTGGGCTCCGGCGAGTTCGATCTTGGCGCGATGCGCGGCAAGGTCGTGCTCGTGGATTTCTGGGCGACGTGGTGCGCGCCCTGCCTCGCGGAGCTTCCGGTCATCGCGAAGTTTTATGAAAAACACCGGGCAGAGGGGTTCGAGGTCATTGCGCTCAGCGTCGACAGGCCGCGCGATAAGGCCAAAATGCAAAGGCTGAGCGCCAGGCTCCCCTTTAGCGCGGCGCTTCTGAGCGAGGCCACCCGCAACGGCTTCGGCACGCCAGAGGCGGTCCCGGTGAGCTATGTCATCGACGCAAACGGCACCGTAAGGGACAAGTTCATCGCCATAGACGACGAACTCTTGAACGAGGTGATCGTGCCGCTACTGAAAGAGGCGCGGCCCGTGGGTGTAAGCCGATGATGCAAATAAACCTAAAGAGCCTCTGGAGTGTCATTCCCGCGAAGGACCGCGTGAAGAAATCGGCGACCCGGTTGAAATTCGGGCCGCAGCGTCGTCCCCGCGCAGGCGGGGACCCATATAAGAGCTTGTTCCAGCTTGATAAATGGATTCCCGCCTTCGAGCGTGTGAAAAAATCGGCGAACCGGTTAAATCCGGGCCGCAGCGTCGTCCCCGCGAAGGCGGGGACCCACGCTAAGGTCTTGTTCCAGCGGCTGAAATGGATTCCCGCCTTCGCGGGAATGACGCTGCGGAGTTTTACCAAGGGCTGCAATTTCGATTTTTTCACGCGCTCGAAGGCCGGAATCCATGCCGGCAAAAAATGGTGCCTTTGCATAGTATCCGCCTTCATCCTTTGCGCACCGGCCGTAGCCCTCGCGGGCGATTGGATCGCTGACGCCAAGACAGGCTGCAAGGTCTGGAACCCGCAACCATCCACCGGCGAGACAGTGCGCTGGAGCGGGCCTTGCAAGGACGGTTTTGCCGATGGCAAAGGCGCTCTCGATTGGCTCAGAGGCAACAGCCAATATGAGCGCGACGAGGGCGAGTGGCGCGCCGGGCGGCAGACCGGCGAGGGGGCGCAAACCTGGCCCGGCGGCCGATATAAAGGGCAGTTCCTGGACAGCTTGCCCCATGGAAAGGGCGTGCTGATCTCCGGCGAGGCGCGCTACGATGGCGCATTCCTGAATGGCAAACCGAACGGAAAAGGCGCCATGACGAATGCGTCCGGCACGTTCGACGGCACTTGGGCGGACGGATGCTTCAACGACGGAAAGCGGCGCGCGGCGTTTGGCGTTTCCGTGCAATCATGTCCATGAGATCGATTTCGGGCTCCGCGCAGCCCCCACTGTAGAGGAAACGCATATGAGAGCATTACTCGCCCTTGCCTTGATTGCAGGCGTCAGCACCGCGGCTTTGGATGCAACTCCAGCCACAGCCGAGCAGCACTGCCGTATGGAAAAGCAATGCCGCTGGGTCAATTTCAAGAAAGTTTGCACCTATGTGAAGGTCTGCCGCGACCGCTGAAGGCTTTCCGCGCGGTCCGGGCGCGCTTATTGCAGCCCAAGGACGGTTTTGTTCTCAATGCGGCCGAGCCTTGCCTCGACAGCATTCAGGCGCGCACCCGCGATCCTGTCGGACTCGACAAGCTCAACGAGCAAGCCGGAATGCTTTTCCTGAACCTTGGCGATTTCGGTTACGGCATCGATGACCTTGCCAAGCGTGCCTTCCACGACGCCCAGCCGCCGCTCCACGCCGTCCAGCCGCTGCTCGACGCGATCCAGCCGCTGATCGACACCATCCAACCGCTGGCGTAGCCCGGCGAAGCCCTCGCGCATCTCGTCGCGCGTCGCGGCCAAGCTATCGCGCATTTCGCCGCGCATTTCCTGCAGCAGGCGCACGGTATGATTTTCGACATCTTCCGCCATCCACCGATCTTGCAGCTTTGCGGCGGTTCGCGCAAGCCAAACCTGAGCCACTTGCCCTAGCGAAAATTTGCACGCCTGGCGATGAAGCAGGGCCATGTTCTCGCTGGCCCACTGCCTGGCTTGGGGCTATTGCTAGTTGGGAACAAAGTTTAGCTGGAGGTCCACCTATGAGTACCGGTAACAAGCTCGTGAGCCTCGCGGCCGCCTTCGCCCTGATTACGGCGCCGTTGGCTCAAGCCGCGGCCGAGGGCCAGACCAAATCGCATCACCGGCATTCCCTTGGGAAAACGGATCGCTGTCCTGTGCACCGGACGGCCGAGGGAGAACTCGTGGACTGCCAAGGCTGGCGGCTCAGGTCCGGCGGCTGGGATAATAGCTGCTTCAACCTCGACTATCTCCCCTCTCAATTTGCGTGCAGCTCAAGAGGACGGGGGCGCTGACTAGTCCCAGCCGCAAGAGCTGCTGACCCGCATCGGCGTCATCCCGGAAATGCCGCAAGGCAATATCCGGGATCGTCTCATAGGCCGGCGCCGGCACTTTCGGCGATCCCGGATAAACGCCAAGGCGTTTTCCGGGATGACGGGCGGGCATTGCGGGCTCGCAATGCGCGTCAGGACTTGCCGCGGCCCGCCTGGCCGTTAACGAACTGTATGTTTCACGTAGGGCCTTATCATGGTTAATGCGGGCGTGGTAAACGGCCGCGCGTCACAATTTCCGCCGCCGTCTTTTTGCAAATCTTCCCGCATTTTCTCCCAACGCCGTTTCAATTCCGGAATGCAACAAGCGGGCATAAACGGCATGGCAGAGCGAGAGGTGGATAAGGCAGGCGGGGTCAAGGGCTAGCCGCCGGAGGCGGTGGGAGCATAGCGAGCACCCTTGAGGCCGCCTGCCTTATCCACCACCCTTAGCCAGGCTGTGTATGCCGGTGGTCAGGTGAAGACTATCCTCGCGTGGGACTACCACATCTCACCGGGGACACATGCCCAAAGGCCATCATCACCTGACCTATGACAAACGCTGCCAGATTTACGCGCTCTTGAAAAGCGGCTGCACCAAAGCCGGGGTTGCGCGGCAGATCGGCGTGCACCGTTCGACAATCACAAACGAGATCAAACGCAATACTGGCCGCAAGGGGTATCGCTACAAACAAGCACAGGAGAAAGCATCCGCCAGGCGTACCGCCGCATCGAGCGTGCCGCGTAAGATGACGCCAAGCCTCATCCGCGAGATCGAGGGGACACTGACGCAGGAACAATGGAGCCCCGAGCAAATCAGCGGCTGGCTGAAGAAAGAAGAACGGCAGTTTGTCAGCCCCGAACGCATCTACCAGCACATCTGGAAGGACAAGCGAAACGGGGGAAGTCTTTGGCGCTACCTACGCCACAACGGCAAGAAGTACAACAAGCGCAAAGGCAAGAACTCTGGGCGCGGCCTGATCCCTGGCCGCGTGGACATCTCTGAACGCCCCGCCATCGCCCAGGAAAAAAGCCGCATCGGCGATTGGGAGGGCGATACCGTCATCGGCCGGGGCCAAAAGGGCGCGATCCTCACCCATGTGGACCGCAAATCCAAATACACAAAGCTCGCCATCCTGCCGGACAAAAGCTCAGCCTCTGTCCGAAGCGCCTGCGATGCTTCACTTCTTCCCATAGCTCACAAAATCGAGACCATCACCTACGACAACGGCAAGGAATTTGCCGGGCACGCCAGCATCGCAGCAAGCCTGGAAGCTCAAATCTACTTCGCCAAGCCTTATCATTCCTGGGAACGGGGACTGAACGAACACACCAACGGCCTCCTGCGTCAGTACTTCCCAAAAGGCTCGGACTTCTCTACCCTCACTCCCGCCGAGGTCCAACGGGTCGAGGACAAACTCAACTCCCGTCCCAGAAAGGCGCTCGGCTACAAAACACCCAGCGAGGTGTTCTTCGCCGCCGCTTGAAGACGTTGTTGCGGTTCGGGGGTGAAGGGGCGCAAATTTCACGATCCCAGAATCCGTTTAAATATACTCGCAGATCGCGAGTTAACCTTCAGCTGGCGTCGCTCCGATAAGTATTGCCCCTGATATTCAATAGCTTGAACGGAAGAGTACACCGTTAACGATTCGGTAAAACACTTATGCTAAATTAGTTCAACATCGAAGAGCGGCGGGGGCTGGCCGGAAATGGATGGGATAGCGTTAATTGAGTGCTTACGGGCTCCCATGGCGGGCGTGAAACATTGCCACATTTTAACCTTTTTCGGCCCTATGCTTCGCACGCATGGAGGGGCAGTTGCCTGGCTTATTTCTTGCTTAGGCTTCCGCACGGCGGGATTTGCCCGATTTCAATCACAGGAACGAAGCGAGTTCACGAAACATGAAGCGTAAGCTTATCGCATTCCTATTGGCTGTAGCACCATTCAGCCTCGCCCAGGCTCAGCAGCAGCTGGCCGGCGAGGACCTTCAAAAGGCCGTCGCGGGCAAGACAGTTTATATCGACACGCCATTGGGCGAGGTGCCGGTCCGCTATTCGGCGAACGGCAGCGTAAGCGCGCGGACCGAACTCGCGCTGCTCGACGGCGAGTCGACCACGGTGGATCGCGGCCGCTGGTGGGTCGCGGAGTCGAAGCTTTGCCTGCAGTGGCGGAATTGGATGGGCGGCAGGGCGCATTGCTTCACGATGCACCGCTTGAGCCCGACGGTTGTGCATTGGCGCCGCGACGATGGCAAGAGCGGCACCGCGCGGCTCGGGTAGCCACAGTCAAAGCGCGACGCCCCTCACCCTAACCCTCTCCCCATGGGAGAGGGAATCCGGCCGCAGCCGTTGAGAAGGCGTCCCTTCTCCCATTGGGAGAAGGACAGGATGAGGGGTAATGCGCGCGGTACGATCCGCCGCCTCCGGCTACCGGTGGCAGCACGAAATGACCGCCGCCACAGCGGGGATGGGCGGCGGTCACTCCGGCAGCTGGGCGATTAGTCCTGCTGCCAGCCGCCGTGATGGTGATGCCCGCCATGGTGCATCATCATCCGCACCAGAAAGTGCAGGCGGTGCTTCTGGTCGTCGGAGAGCGTGCGATAGAGCGGCTCCGCGGCATCGGCGAGCTTCTTAAGGTCCGCCCCGCGTTGCGTCATGGCATCGGCGCGTGCGCGGAGCTTGGCGATTCCGTCTTCCGTTTTGGCATGCTCCCGCCGTTCCGCCCAGCGCGCTTGCCTGGCTTCCGCCATGGCGCGGATGGCCTGCTCGACCGGCGCCCAATTCTTCTCTTGATCTGCGGTAAGTTCAAGGCCCGCCTTCAGCGCGGCAACCTTCGCGTCCGTGAACGCCTTCATATCAGCAGCGCTGAAGCGATGATGCTCGGGCATCGCCCCCTCGGGCGCTGGTTGCTGCGCGAAGGCCGCCTGGGTGCCGATCAGCGCAAGCGCCGTCAGCCCCGCGATAAGTGTCTTTTTCATGAGTTCCTCCGTGTGTGCATTTGCACCGGCCGCGATGTCGGGATAAGCCGCAATCAAGCCATTCCGCGGGCCGGGCGCAAGCGGATGACGCAAGCAACGCCGCATATAATTGTACGAGTTTGTACCGTTCCAGCTTCCTGCAACGAGGCGGTAAATTGTTCTGGATTTGGCCTGAACCGGCGAGTTTGAGCGGAGGCAGCGAAGCGAATTCGAGCAATTTTAGGCATTGCCGTTAACGATCAAGCCGCTTTCGTAAATTTAACGTATACCAAATCGGAACAATCTGCATTCACGCCTTAATCTTCAGCAAAACGATTTCCCAACACTGCTTTCATTAGGCTAGATGGGAATGTTCATGCCGCACACTTCCAATAACGATCTGCCTGCCAGATCCGGTATCCGGAAACGCCCACTTCTCTTTTGCTCTGGACGTTCCGGATACTGCATTTCCGCGCTTGTCATTGGCGCTTTTCTTGGCGGAAGCGCTTTCGCGCCAGGCATCGCGGCCGCGTCCCCCGATCAAGCGCAGACGCAAGCGATTCAGCCGGTGCTTCCGAGTTTCTCCGCGCTTGTCGAGCGGGTCGCCCCCGCCGTCGTCTCGATCCGGGTGAAAGCCAATCCGGCCGCGATGACCACGCGCGACGATGACGAGGACAGCAGCGAATCCTCGGAAAAGGGTAGCCGCAAGGAGGGAAACGCCGGCCGAACGCTCCCTCAATGGCTCCGATGCGGCAGGGCCGCGCCAGCATAAGCCCGGAAAAGACGCCAGCCAGCTTGCTCCCATCCAAGGCCAGGGGTCCGGCTTCTTCATTTCGTCCGATGGCTATATCGTCACCAACCACCATGTCGTCGATGGCGCAATCAAGGTCGAGATCGTCACTGAGAGCGGCGAAATCATGCAGGCCAGGATCGTTGGCACCGATCCCAGCACCGACCTGGCCCTGCTAAAAGTTGGGGGTGCCGCGCCGTTTCCTTACGTGCCGCTCGGCCGCACAGAGGTGAAGCCCGGCGATTGGGTGATCGCCATCGGCAACCCGTTCGGCCTTGGCGGCACGGTGACCGCGGGCATCGTCTCGGCGCGCGGCCGCGATATCGGCATGGGCGCCTACGACAATTTCGTCCAGATCGATGCGCCCGTGAACAAGGGCAATTCCGGCGGCCCGGCCTTCAACCAGGCGGGTGAGGTCATCGGCGTGAACACGGCCATCTTCTCGCCCTCTGGCGGCTCGGCGGGCATCGCCTTCTCCATCCCCGCCAAGACGGTGGAAAACGTCATCTCCCAGCTCAAGTCGAAGGGCCATGTGAGACGCGCCTGGCTTGGCGTCCAGGTTCAGCCCGTTACGCCGGAACTCGCCGATAGCCTCGGGCTCAAAAATGCCAAAGGCGCGCTGGTCTCCGTTCCCACTCCGGGCAGCCCGGCCGAGGCGGCCGGCATCCGCCGCGGCGACGTCATCGTCAACATCGCTGGTGAGGACGTAAAGGATAGCCGCGATCTGGCGCGGAAGATCGCCGCGGCAGCCCCCGGGAAGCCGGTAACGATCGCGATCGAAAGCGGAGGAAAACGCAAAGTCCTGGAGGTCGAGCTTACCGAGCTTAAGGAGGAAGCCAAGCCGGAGCTTCCGCCTCATGACCTGTCGCAACAAACCGAGATCGAATCCCTCGGTGTGAGCGTCGTGCCGGAGCCCGGTAACAAAGGCGGCGCGCCCAAGGGGCTTGCCGTGCTCGATATCAACCCCAACGGCAAAGGCGCCGATGCCGGCCTCGTGCAGGGCGATATCATCGTGAACGCGAATGGCGCGGATATTTCGAGTCCCGCGGATCTCGAAGCGGCGCTGAAGTCCGCCCTGACCGCCGGTAGAAAACACGCGCTTGCGTTCGTTCAGCGCGGATCGACGCAAGTATATTTGGCCCTGCCCGCGGACCGAAGCTGAGGCATCTCTCGGAAATAACTGCGTCATATGGCGCAGGGATTTCGTTCGCCCGCAAGGCGCAAAAAGTGGCGCATATCCGCGATATGTAACGCTTTTTGCAACGCAGCGGGAGGAAAAAAGGCCAAGCCAGATGGCGCAGCTATTTTTGAGCGATGCCTGAGCTGGCGGCGGCGAAAGCGGCGTTGTTTTTGGGGGCTCGGCGGCCCCCAAACTTTTTCCGCATGTACTCATTCCTTGGGCTGCGCTATTCAAGTGCGGTGGCGCTCGCACCGGAAGGTGGCGAAGCTCCATTTTTTTGCCCAGCGATGAGACGCACCGATGCCGAAGATCACCCCCCACGAAGCGCTGATTTACATCATGATCACCATGTCCGCCGTGGACCGGCAAATCTCCGATCATGAGCTGGAGCGCATCTCGCAAATCGTGCGCCAGCTGCCTGTGTTCATGGGCTACGACCACAACAATCTCGCCAAAACCGCCGAGAGATGCGGCGATCTCTTGTGCGAGGAGGACGGCCTTGAGGAGTTGCTGGAGGTGATCGAGACCGCGCTTCCGAAAAAGCTCTACGAAACCGCCTATGCGCTGGCCGTCGAAGTGGCTGCGGCGGACCTCCGCGTCCCGGACGAGGAGATCAGGTTTTTGGAGCTTTTGCGCGACGCGCTTCACCTCGACAAGCTTGTGACCGCCGCCATTGAGCGCAGCGCCCGCGCACGGCATCAGACGATCTAAGATCGCCGCCCCCATTCTTGCCCTACTCATAGGCGAAGACAATTGTGGCTTGCTACTACCACTATCGCCGAAGGATGAGTCATACCCATACGGCATTACCCCTCACCCTGTCCCTCTCCCAATGGGAGAGGGGACCCCTTCTCAACGGCTGCGACCGAGTTCCCTCTCCCATGGGGAGAGGGCTAGGGTGAGGGGTAATGCGCGTTGTGCAGGTCGCAAAGGCTTGAGCATCCCTCTCTTGCACCCGAGATTTACCAGACGATGAGCTACAACGAAAACCGAAGCCTGCCTGTGAAAACCGCGCTCCATCTTGCGTTTTTTTGCGCACTGTTTGCGCTTTTGCTGAGCGGGCCAGCCGCCGCCGCTGCCGTTTCGCAGGAAGGGTTTAGAGCGTTCCTTGGCTCTTTCCGGGCGAAAGCGATTGAAAACGGCGTCCGTCCCGATGTCTACGATGCCGTGACCCAGGGCCTTACCGCCGATTTCTCGCTGCCGGACCTCGATATCCCGGAACGCGCCGGCAAGCAGCCAAGCCAGCCTGAGTTCGTGCGCACGCCCGAGCAATATCTGAACGCAAAGTACATGGGCGAACTGGCGGGGCAGGGCCGCAAGTTTTACGAGGCGCATAAGGCCACCCTTGCGGCCATCGAGAAAACCTATCGTATCGATCCCTTCATCGTGCTCGCGGTCTGGGGCCGGGAAACCGCGTTCGGCACTTCCAACGATTCGACGCATAACGCGCTGCAGGTGCTAGCCACCCTGTCCTATGCGGGCAACCGTAAGGAGTTGTTCCAGAAGAATTTTATCTACGCGATCCGGATGGTGCAGGACGGCGCGATCGCGGCCAAGGATATGAAAAGCTCCTGGGCCGGGGCCATGGGCCTCACGCAGTTCATGCCCGAGGACTACTATCAATATGCGGTCGACCAGGATGGCGACGGCAAGAAGGACATCTGGCACTCGGTTCCGGACGCGCTCGCCTCGCTTGCCAATAATCTCGCGCATATCGGCTGGGACAGGACGCAGCCTTGGGGCTTCGAGGTCCGCGCGCCGCAAACCGCCGATTGCTCGCTCGGCTATCTCGATATCCGCAAGCCCGTAAGCGAATGGGCGGCGATGGGGATCGCGCCGCTCAAGGGAGATGCTTTCCCGCCGCGGACTTTGCGCTGGCAGGCATCGCTCTTGCAGCCGGCAGGCACCTTTGGCCCCGCTTTCCTGACCTTCCAGAACTTCCAGGCGATCCGGGAATATAACAAGTCCGACCTCTATGCGCTGTTCGTCGGCGATCTCGCGGATCGCATCCGGGGCGGCAGCGGCTTCCAGCGCCGGTGGGACCCGATTGTGCAAATCCCCACCGCCGATGTCGAATATATGCAGACGCGGCTCACCGCGCTGGGCCTTTACAGCGACACCGTCGATGGCAAGGCGGGCGGGCGCACGCGCAGCGCGGCCGGCGCCTATCAGAAGCGCGCTGGCCTGCCGCAAACCTGCTGGCCCACCCAGGGCCTCATCGCCCATCTCAAGGCGCACGAGCGCGAGTGAAGCTCCGCGGCAGAGGCCAGATAGCGCAATTTACCTTAAAGCAGCGCCTTGGGTTGCCGGACTCCGGCCCGGCTCTATATTGTCCCTTACAGCATTCCCCCCTTTCCACCTTCCCAGAGAACACGCATGTTCGGCCCCGGTCTTCTGTACGTCTTCCTCGCTGTCGGCCTCGCCGTTCACGCAATGAGAACCGGCCGCTCGCAGTGGTGGCTGTTTATTCTGTTCTTTCCAACCTGGACCATTTTTCCATGGGCCGGCTCGCTCGCCTATATCGTCATCGAGCTTATCCCGGCGCTGTTCCAGACCCGTGGCGCGCGCAAGGTCCGCAGCGAGATCGGCGCCGTCATCGATCCAGACAAGGAGCTGCGCGAGCGCGTGGCGCAGGCCGAGCTGGTGGATTCGGTAGACACGAAGCGGGCACTTGCGGAGGAGTGCGAGAAGCGCGGCCAATGGCAGGAAGCCATCCGGCTCTACCAGGCCGCGGCGACGGGCATTTTCGCGGACGATCCAGCCGTGCTGCTGGGGCTTGCCCGCGCCGAGCTCGGCAGCGGCGATGCGCCCGCATGCCTTGAGACCCTGCATAAGCTCGACGAAGTGCAGCACAATCTGCGCAATCAGGAAGCGCATCTGCTGTCGGCTCGGGCGCTGGAAGCCACCGGCCGCACGGATGAGGCGCTTCAAGAATACGATGCCGTTTCGCGCTACTACGCCGGGTTCGAGGCGCGGTCGCGCTATGCGCTCTTGCTCTTGAAGCAGGGCCGCGCCGAGCAGGCGCGCGACTTGTTCCAGGAGGTCGTGCGCGCGTCGAGTGCCCGGCGCGCGGTGGTTGCGCCGTCCGACAAAGAGTGGATCAGGATCGCGAAAACCAACCTGCACTGAGACCGCCGTCTGGGGCGGCCAAACGCCGGGCCAGCATGACGCCCGCGAGCTTTGCAATAACGCCACATTAACTCTCCCAGCGCGCCCGCGGACCGCCTGCGAGGGCCGTAACTGCGCTTTTCGATTTTGAAGTAATATGGCACAAACGTCTTGAGTAAGCGTTAAGTACTGTATGTTGTTGATATAAATAGACTATTTTTACAGTGGACATCGCCAGGAACGGCGCCATCAGTTCCCGCTTTGGTTAATTCCAAATATTCGCGTATATTTAACGGGATTTTGGAATCGTGGAATTCGACCAAAAACAAGAAAAGATTCGCAAAAATGCGGCGGCGGAAAACATGAGGTCCGCGCGTTTACTATATCTGCATTTACCATGATGCGCGCCTACGGAAAAAGAACCAAGCGTTAACTTGCGGAGGCCGGTGGAGCTATGCGCCTCTACGGCGATGACGGCGGCGGCATTCAAGTGGAGACGGTATTATCCCATCCCGTTTCGGCCTCGGCGCCCTTCCGGCGGGAGACTCTGGCTAAACGCAGCTTTCACTTTTACATAAATTTGTTATAAGCAGCCTTGGGCTATGAAGGCCGGTCCGGGCTGCCTGCTGGCTCAAGCCGCATTTTAGCGTGGAGAAATAGGATGACCGAAGCGGCAGAAATATTCATGAAATACGATTACACGGAAACTAAAGAATTACTTAAGGTTTTTATGACGCTCGTATCTGGAATACTTGTATTCTCTGTGGTCTTTTCCGAAAAGGTGGTGGGCTTAAGAAATAGCTCCATTGGCACGAAGTATATTTTGATTGCCTCCTGGGGGCTTCTGATTTTCTCGTTGCTTTCTGCCGGTTTAGCCATGAGCTTTATTGCCGCCGCGGCCGGCGCGATCCTTTATGGAGATATTCCTCTTCTAAATTTGGATTATTGGCATTTAGCATTGATATCCTGGTTCTTTGTCTTGGTTGCCGGCGCGGCCTTCGCTGGGGGCCTCATCGCAATGGTGTTTGCTGGTGCCCGCTCGTTGGGCTTTGAGCAGCCCAACCCAATTACGCCGGTACAGCCCGCGGCAGGTTCTGACCCGCATTGAGAGCCCGCAAAGAGCACCGGCGCTGGAGTTCGTAACGATCCCGGATAATGCCGATGCAGGGCAGGAATTCCCGCGGGGCGTACTAGATGTGAAGCAGGAGTAGCTGCCCCATTGGAAGCTATAGTTGAGGTTATTGTTGGCGGCGTGACCCCGAAGCAACCCGCAAACCGGAAGCGCGGTGCAATGTTCTGGATCGCCACGGCCGCCAAGGCGGCCTCGCGACGATGGGAGCGTGCCGGAGCGGCTCGGGCTTCCGGCAGCCGGATTCGGTATCACTCGACGCCGGGGATGCGCGGCAGAAACTTCCGGCCCTCCTTCAGGACATACTGCCAAAAGGCCATCGCCGCGGGGGCTAGCTCCTTGTCCTCTCGATGCACGAGATACCATTCGCGGATCGCGGGCAGGTCTCTGATATTGAGAATGCAGAGGCGCTCGGTCTGCACCTCAAGCTCGATGGTGTGCGCCGAGATGAACGCGAGGCCCATTCCAGCCATCACGGCCTGCTTGATCGTCTCGTTCGAGCTGATCTCGATGCGGATTGCCGGCTCGGCTGACGCGATGCCGGAAAAGAGCTTTTCGAAAAGCGCGCGCGTTCCCGATCCAACCTCGCGCACCAGCATCTTCTCCCCCGCGAGGCAATGGCGCTCAATCGGGGCAATTTGTCCGGCGAGGGGATGATTGGGCGCGGCGATCATGACATGCGGATGTGGCCCGAATACCGCTTCCTTCGCGGGAAAGCCCTCCGGCGGACGCCCCATGATGGCAACGTCGATCTCATAATTCCGCAGCGCGGCGACGGTTTCCGCGCGATTCCCAATGCGCAGTTGCAGCTCGATTTTCGGGTGTTTCTCCGCGAAGGACGCGACTAGCCGCGGCGCGAAATATTTGCCCGTGCCAACGACGCCAATGGTAACCCGGCCGCCCGCGAGCCCCTTTATCGCCCGCAATTGGTCGGCGCTGCCGGCGAGAAGGGCCTCCATGCGCGCCGCCGTTTCGACGATCTGCACGCCGGCGTCCGTAGGCTTCAGCCCGGCCCTCGTTCGCTGGAACAGACGGAGGCCCAGGCGGTCTTCGAGCAATTTGAGCTGCTCCGTCACCGCTGGCGGCGTCAGGCATAGCTCGTTGGCCGCGAGCGTTATTTTTCCGGTTCGCGCGATTGCCGCCACTGCCCGCAGCTGGCGAATTGTGACGTCCCGAATGTTCACCAAGAAGGTTTTTCCTAACGCTCCATAAGGTTTATTCTATTTTGCTTAATTTACGGCATCCTGCATGATTTCCCATAAGAAAAACGCGACAAAGAGCCGCATGAGCAATGCGGCACGAGGTCGCACAGGCTGGCACAAAGCGAGCCACGAAGGGGGGGAAGTTGACGCGGTTTCTGCGCTTCGCATTTCGCGTTGGCGAGTGCTCATGTTCGCTTACGGTACGTTCGATGGCGGGCGGCTTCATGCTGCTGGCCGCAGCCATGGCCAGCATATCTGTAGCAGCTGCTGGCGACAAAATCGAGCAGCCCATCGAATTCCCGCACGACGTACATGCCGGAAAAATGGGCATCAATTGCATGTACTGCCACACCTATGCGCGCCGCAGCGCAGTCTCGGGGATCCCGCCTTTGCAAAAGTGCATCGGCTGCCACGAGAATATTGAGTCCGTGAAGGACAAGCCGCGCATCAAGAAGCTGTTCGAGTATTGGGAAACGAAACAGCCTATCCCGTGGAAAAAAATACATAACCTTCCAGATTTCGTGCGGTTTAATCACGAGCGGCACATCCAGCGGTTTCACTTCCAGCAAGGACAGCCCGTGCAGGAGGTCTGCGCGCTGTGCCATGGCGACGTGAAAACCATGACCGTCGATGAGAAGGTTACGCCGCTCACCATGGGCTGGTGCGTGTCCTGCCACGAGCAGGATCACAAGGTGGACAGCGCCAGCGCCAAAACCACCAACGGTCCAAACGACTGCTCTTATTGTCACAAATAGTCTGCGCATCAGGCAACCGGCACAAGATGAACACTTTAAATCGCAGAAAATTGCTGAAATTGCTGGGTTGGAGCAGCGCCTCGCTCGCTGTAACGGCGTGCGGAAACCCGCCCGAATCCGGCACGGAAAATGTGGAGTCCTATTCCGAGCCGCGCGACTTCATGGTGCCGGGCGTTGGGGTTTACTACGCCTCGACCTGCACGCTGTGCGGAGCGGGCTGCGGGGTTAAGGGCCGGGTGCGGGAAGGCCGCATCTTGAAGCTCGAAGGCAGCCCCGAATCCGCGATCTCCAAGGGACGCCTGTGCGGTTTGGGCCAGGCCGCGGTCCAGCATCATTACAATCCGGACCGCCTGAAGGAACCGCTGCTTCGCCAGAATGGAAGCCTTCAGCCCACCACATGGGACAAGGCGCTAACTCTGATCGCGGAGAAGACCCAGAACGCCGGCGAGAAGTTCGCGTTCGTGACCGGCCCATTGAGCGGGCATCTCAAGGTTCTGGTTCAGAATTACGTCGAGGCCCTGGGCTCGAAAAATCACTTCGTCTACGATCTTCTCGCCAGCAAGGTCAATCGATCGGCGGCGGAGAAGCTCTACGGCATTTCCACCCCGCACTTCCAAATCGCAAAGGCGAAGCTGATCCTTTCCTTTGGCGCCGATTTTCTCAACACATGGGAGTCGCCGGTCCATTTTACCGCGCAATACGCTGAGTTTCGCAAGGCCAACGACAGCAAGCCGCGCGGTGTCCTGATCCAGGCCGAGCCGAAAATGACGCTGACCGGCGCGAACGCGGACCGCTGGATCGCGATCAAGCCGGGCACCGAAGGGGAGTTCGCGCTCGGCCTCGTCAATGCGCTGCTCGAAGACGCCCGCTATTCCAAGAACGTTCCGGCCTCCATCAAGGATGCCGTTCGGAAATATGACAAGGCGCGCGTCAGCCGGGAAACCGGCGTCAGCGAGGAGGTGTTCGGCCGCGTGCTGACGCTGTTGCGCGAACGCTCGCCGAGCCTCGTTCTGTCCGGACCATCGGCGGAAGGGCATGTTCATGGCGCGCAAAACGCCGCGGCGATCATGCTGCTCAACGTTGTGCTGGGCAACATCGGCAAGACGGTCACCGCGCCGGCGAAAAATCCGTTCCCGCAAATGGCTCCGGCCGGCGGCGACACCGCCGCGCTCATTGAGTTCAACCAAGCTCTCTCGCAAGGCCGCTTGCAGACCGTGTTTACCTATGGCGTGAACCCGGTTTTCACCGCGCCCGGCTTCATGAAGCTGCCCGATAACCTGAGGAAGGCGGCATTCAAGGTCGCGTTCACGGACTATCGCGACGAGACGGCCGAGGAAGCCGATCTTATTCTGCCCCTCGATTCCGGCCTGGAGGATTGGGGAACGCATATCGCGGCGTATCAGCCAGACGGCGTGCAAATCCACATGCAGCAGCCGCTCATGGAAAAGCTTTACCCCGAGGGCACACGCTCTCCCGGCGACATCTTGCTGACCTTGCTCAAGCAACAGCGGCCGCAGGAGTATAATCAGTTTCCTGATTATTACGCGTACTTGAAGAGTGCGGTGGTCAAGAACAAGTCCGCCTTCAAGGATGCCCCCGCGGACGATGAGGAGTTCTGGTATCAGACCTTGAGCCACGGCATCTTGAACATCGGCAAGGCGGAGCCGCAGCAACTATCGGCCAATCCAGGCGCGCTGGACCTGGACCTGCCCAAACCTGCCGAACAAGAACCGATGTATCCGCTCCAGCTCGTGCCGTCGGTTCGCGCGAATTTCCGGGATGGGCGGCACGCAAACTTGCCGTGGCTGCAGGAAACTCCCGACCCTCTGACCACCATCGTCTGGGGCTCCTGGCTCGAAATTCACCCGAAAACCGCGGAGCGCATGGGGATTAGCGAAGGCGATATCCTCGAAGTCATCTCGAAAAGCGGCACCGTAAAAGCGCAAGCCTATCTGTTCCCGGGCCTTGAACCCAACACGGTCGCGATCCCCATCGGTAACGGTCATGAAGCCATGGGCCGTTACGCGAAGGGATATGGCGTCAACCCGCTGAAGATTCTCGATCCGGTCTTCGAGAAATCCACCGGCGAGCTGGCGATGTATGCCACCCGCGTGAAGCTCCGCAAGACGGACGGCAGCAAGGCCGTCGTAAAGGACGAGGGGTGGAGGCCGGGCGCCGTCAACACCCAACTGAAACGCAAGATCGTCGTCACGATGGCGGCCGATAAAGTCAAGCTTTTCCCGGAGGAATAATGTCGATCACCAGAATGTTCCGGGATTGGGACAAGTACCGCGGCACCATTCCCTCCGGCGACCTCAACAAAGACCACCCGGAATACAAATGGGCGATGGCCATCGATCTCGATATCTGCACGGGCTGCAACGCCTGCGTGGTGGCCTGCTATGCCGAGAACAACGTGCCCACGGTCGGCAAGGACAGGTTCGAGCATGGCCAGACCATGCACTGGATTCGCGTCGAGCGTTATTGGAACGACGAGGATGCCGAGACGCCGAGTCAAGGCGCGCAGTTCATGCCGATGATGTGCCAGCAATGCGAGGCGGCTCCTTGCGAAACAGTGTGCCCGGTGGGCGCCACCAATCACACGCCGGACGGTCTCAATTCGCAGATTTACAACCGCTGCATCGGCTCGCGCTATTGCTCGGCGAATTGTCCCTACAAGGTCCGCTACTTCAATTGGTACGACTATCCGGAGCAGGAAATTGCCTGGCCAGAGCCGCTGCCGATGCAGCTCAATCCGGACATAACCGTCCGCAGCAAAGGCATTATGGAGAAGTGCACCTTCTGCATTCAGCGCTTGCGGGGGGCGCAAAGCACCGCGCGCACCGAAGGCCGGCTGGTGCAGGACGGCGAGGTGCTGCCGGCCTGCGCGCAAGCCTGCCCAAGCGGCGCGATCGCCTTCGGCAACCTGGCCGATCCCTATTCCCAGGTTTCGAAGCTTTGGCGGCAGCAGCGGGTCGAGCTGCACAAAGATACGCAGGATAAGGACCAATCCGGCGGCGACGGCGGAGTTCGCGGCTATCGCGTGCTTGAAGAATTACGCGCTTATCCGTCGGTCATGTACCTCGAACGGGTGCGCGACACCAAAGCTTAGCCGTTAAAAATACCTCTGTTGGGGAAACGTAAGCATGCCTGATTTCACAAAAGGCGAAGAAAAAGATATCCGCGACGACATCGCGTGGGCGCAGATCAATGGCGACGTTCTCAGAAGTCTTGCAAAACCGCGCCTGTCGTTCTGGCTGCTGTTCGCGTTCGCTGCCTGCCTGTTTTCGATTGGCGTCGGCTGCGAAGTGTACCAATGGCGCCAGGGTTTGGGTGTTGCGAACTTCGATAACCCGCATGTGTGGGGTCTGTATATCTCGACGTTCATCTTCTGGATCGGCATGAGCCATTCCGGGACGCTGCTCTCCGCTATCTTGCACATCATTCACGCCGACTGGCGGAAGCCGATTTACCGCTTTGCGGAGGCGATGACGACCTTTTCGCTGATGACCGCCGGCCTTTTTATTATGGTGCATTTGGGACGCCTCTGGAAGTTCTATTACTCCGTTCCTTATCCGAGCGAACGGTGGCTATGGCCAAACTTCCAGTCGCCGCTTTTGTGGGATGCGATGGCAATCTTCACCTATCTGACTTCGTCGATACTCTTCCTCTACGTCGGAGCCATCCCCGATTTCGCGATCTGCCGCGACAATGCCACCGGTTGGCGTAAACACTATCTACACCATACTTGCGCTAGGCTGGATGGGCACCGACCGCCAGTGGCGCAACTTCCGTGTAACCTACCTCACCATTGCTTGCTTCCTGATCCCGTTGGCGGTGTCTGTGCATTCCATCGTCGCATCCGACTTTGCCATGTCGCAGCAGCCCGGATGGCACGTTACGTCCTTCCCGCCCTACTTCGTTGCCGGCGCTCTCTACTCCGGCTGCGCCGCGATCATCACGCTGTTCATTGTGCTGCGCCACACCTTCCGCTTTGAGGAATACATGACCATGCCGATCCTCGATAAGGTCGGCCGGCTCACCTTCGCAATCGCAATGGTGTGGACCTACCTCAATCTTGTTGAGTACGCGACCGTTTGGTACGGCGACGACATGTACGCGAAGGATCTTCTGATCCAAAAGGCCACGGGTCCGTACGCACCCTTCTGGTGGGCGATGAATTTCCTCGGTTCAGTCCTGCCGCTGTTTCTGCTCTCAAAAAGATTACGCGGCAGTTTGACTGCAATGATGATCATTTCTCTTCTGCTTAATCTTGGCATGTGGCTTGAGCGCTGGATGATTATCGCGCCCACCTTCAGCCACGGCTACTACCCCTGGACCATGGATCACGACCAATGGCCTGGCTTTGTCCAATGGGGAATGGTGCTTGGAAGCTTCGGCTGGTTCGGTCTGCTTGTTCATGCTGTTCTGCAAGCTCGTCCCCTCGGTCTCAATGTATGAAGTCAAGGAAATGGTTTATCACCGGAATTTGGCGCAAAGACATGCGAGGGAAGCATGAGCACTATTCGCGTACTTGGGCTGTTCGACGATTTCGATGCCGCCGCGAATTCCATCCGGGAGGTGCGCGATGGCCATTTCCCGGCGCTCAATATGAATGACGTCACAATAAAATCTCCAATCGAGCATCCCGACGTGGAAGAGCTGCTTGGGGACCGCCCGGCGCCGATCCGCAAATACACGCTTTGGGGATCGATACTTGGGGGCGTGCTCGGCTTTCTCTTTCTTGCATCGTCGCAGGGCAACTTCTTCGCCCAGCAAAAAGGTGGCAAGCCAATCATCCCAATCCCCCCGGATATGGTTCTCACCTACGAGCTGCTGATTTTGGGCGGCGTTTACATCACCGTGCTCGGATTTTTGATAAGCGCGGGCCTGCCTGCGCGCGTTCGAAGCGACCTCTATAACGCCAAGATTTCTGAAGATCAGATCGGGGTCATGGTGAAATCGGACGCGCACACCATCGGGGAAATCAAGAAGATCTTTGAAAGACACCATGCGCTCAGCATCGCGGAAGAGGTTATAGGATGATAGGGCGAGTTTGTACGGAGGCCGCGCAAAGAACAAGGGAATCTCCCCTCACCCTGTCCTTCTCGCACGCTCGCCAAGGCGAGCTTGCCGAGAAGCACAGGATGAGGGGCGGAACCGCCCGTTATCGCAGTATATGGGCCGTCTCCATCGCGGGGCTTGCATTGGCGCTTCTGGCTCCGGCGCCGGCCAACGCGTGGTCGCTGTGGAACGAAATGGTCGAGCAAATCAGCATCAAGCCTCAAGAAAAGCCTATGCCGTTCCCGCAGCGCTCGGTGCCGGTGCCTGGCACAGCGACAATGCGCGTCCAGGATCAGGAGTCCGCGGCCAGCTTGACCAACCCGGTCAAGCCAACAGCGGAATCGATCAATACCGGCAAGGAGCTATTTGCGATTTACTGCACGCCCTGTCATGGCGCGTCGGGCACCGGAAATGGACTGGTCGGCGAAAAGCTTACGGTGCGGCCCTTCGATCTGACGAGCGACGCGGTTCAGTCGCTGTCCGATGGCTTCATCTTCGGCTACCTCACCTTCCGCGGCTCGGTCATGCCGAGCTACGCCAACGACTTATCGCCCACCGAGCGGTGGCATATGATCAACTATCTTCGTCATGGCTTAACGCCGGCCGCACCGCAGCAGGCTGAAAATCAGGCAAAATAAGGAGCGCCGATGCTTCCTCCGTTCGCGAGCTGGTCTGTATTGACCACCGACTTTTTGATTGTTCTTTATTTGATGCTCGGCGGAGCGGTCTTCTCGGCTGTGCTGCAGGTCTGCGGCGCCCGATGGCATTACGAGTTCCGCCGTGTCGCGCTCTCTTTGTACGCCCTCTACCCGCTGGCTCTTGTCCTGCTGTCGGTGCTGCTCGCGGCGCCAGAGATAACCTTCCCGTGGTTCAATACCGAAGACTATGCGTCCGCGTGGAGCACTTATACCTTTCAGTTTCTCGGCAGGTCCACTGAGGTAACGCTGCCGCAATGGCACAATTATGCTTTCCTGGTGGCGCGCGAGTTCGGCGGGTTCATGCTCGTGACCTTCCTTTTCAGCCGCTATGTCAAGCTGATGATGCTCAGCGATGAGACCATGGACCATTGGAGGCGCTTCAGGCGGATTTCATTCTGGATTCCGGCAATCTACGTGCTGTATGGCACTATGGTATCTTGGGATTTCGAGATGACCCTGGTTCCAGAATGGCATAGCGCAATCTATGGTATGTATCATTTCGTAAGCAACTTCGGCATGTTCATATCGTTCACCATGATGCTGGTGTACTTCTTCTGCAAGAACAACATGATGGCCAAGCGCGTGCCGGAGCATGTGTACAACTACATCTCGCAGTTGCTGCTTGCCTTCACGCTCATGTGGATTTACACCTTCTTCGCGCAGTATCTGACCATTTGGTACGGCAATATCCCGCATGAGATAAACCGCGTTACCGAAATGGAGAACGGCGACTTTTCCACGCTATGGTGGACGATTATCGCCCTCAAATTCGCGCTTCCGTTTGTGCTGCTGATCTTCGACTATACGCGCCATACACCAGGCATGATCGCCGGCATCGCTAGCTGCATCTTTGTGGGCACCTGGATCGAGCGGTACACCTGGATCGCCGGCTCCTATCCTTCGGGGCCGTATGTCCCAGGACATACGCCGATGACCAGCCCATTCGACATTATCGCAACGCTGGTTGTGATCCTGGCCGGCTATCTGCTGGTCAGAGAGTCGCTGGTGCGCAATCGCGTCATCTACACCGCGGGCTCGCCCGCGCCACTATAGGCCGGTAGGGGGCGAAAGGCGGCGCGGCATTAATCCGGTTGAGTGCTTCGCAAAGTCCCCCCTCACCCTGTCCCTCTCCCCAAGGGGAGAGGGAACGCACGAACAACGGCTGCGGCCGGACTCCCTCTCCCCTTGGGGAGAGGGCTGGGGTGAGGGGGTCTTTTTCGGAAGCACTCAGCTGGATTTCGTACTATTCATTCCGCCTCTAACTCCGCCCAAAGGTCGTAGTCGTCGGAATCCGTGACGGTCGCGCGGATAAGATCGCCGGGGCTTAGCCCCTCGCCATCGCCGATAAAGACAGAGCCGTCGATCTCCGGCGCATCCCAGGCGCTCCGGCCCGTGGCGCCATCCTCGTCCACCTCGTCGATCAGCACTTCGAGGGTCTTGCCAACTTGGGCGGCCAGAACCTCCGCGCTCACCTCGCGTTGCACGGCCATGAAACGCTCATGCCGCTCGGCCTTCACCTCCTCCGGCACATGCCCATCCAGCGCCCGGCTCGCGGCCCCTTCCACGTTCTCGTATTTGAAGCAGCCCACGCGCGTCAGCCGGGCCTCGCGTAGCCAATCGAGCAGGAATTCAAATTCCTTTTCGGTTTCGCCGGGGAAGCCCACGATGAACGTGGACCTGAGCCCGAGATCGGGGCACATCGCCCGCCAGCGCTCGATGCGTTCGAGGGTTTTCTCCTGGTTTGCCGGGCGGCGCATCGCCTTCAGCACGGCGGGCGAGGCGTGCTGGAACGGTATGTCGAGATAGGGCAGGATTTTGCCCTCCGCCATCAAGGGCATAATCTCGTCCACATGCGGATAGGGGTAGACGTAATGCAGGCGCACCCAAATGCCGAGACTTGAAAGCGCTTCGCACAGCTCGGTGAGCCTTGCCTTGACGTCCGCGCCGCGCCAAGCGCTTTCCGCGTATTTGAGGTCCACGCCATAGGCGCTCGTGTCCTGGCTGATAACCAGCAGCTCCTTGACGCCCTGGGCCGCGAGCGCTTCCGCTTCGGCCAGCACATCGCCCGCCTGGCGGCTCACAAGGTCCCCGCGCAAGGCGGGAATGATGCAGAACGAGCAGCGGTTGTTGCAGCCCTCGGAGATTTTCAAATAGGCGTAATGCGGCGGCGTGAGGCGCAAGCCGGCGCGCGGCACAAGCTCCAGGAAGGGCGCGTGCGGGGCGGGGGCCGCGGCGTGTATCGCGTTCATGACGGCGTCGTATTGATGCGGGCCGGTCACCGCGAGCACATCAGGGAACGCCTCGCGGATGCGCTTGTCCTCGACGCCAAAACAGCCCGTCACGATCACGCGGCCATTTTCCGCCATCGCCTCGCCGATCGCTTCGAGGCTTTCGGCCTTGGCGCTGTCGAGAAATCCACAGGTGTTCACGACCACGACGCCGGCGCCCTCGTAGCTGGGCGAAATCTCATACCCTTCGGAGCGCAGCCGCGTCAAAATCCGCTCGGAATCGACGAGCGCTTTCGCGCAGCCAAGGCTGACAAAGCCAACTGTTGGCGCTGACTGGGATTGTTTTTTGGATGCCTTCATTGCTCGATGGGCTCAAATGAAAAGAGCGCCCCATGGCGCCCCGCTCATGTAATACATTGCGGCCGCTTTATAAAGCGCGGGCGTGGCATTTAGGGGCGGATGCGGCGCGCGCTATAATCAACAGCAATTTATTTTATTGCTCTTTTTTACGCTACGGATATGAACGGCGGGATATAAAGACTATTCTGGCAACCACGCGGCGATATCAACGTCATGTTTCACTGCACTTTTTCTGAGAATGCCCCACGCGTCCAAGGCTCCTGGGCGCGATCTGGGCGGCTGCTTTCAATGGCACTTGCCACGGTGGCAGCCCTGGCCGGCACTTTCGAAAACGCCGCCGCGCGGCACCGCTATTCCCGCCACCAGTACGTGGAACGCGAAAGCGAGCCGAAGTCCCAGTTCAAAAAGCCCGTTGGCCCCCTGTTCGCGGTTGTCTCGCTCGCCGAGCAGCATGTGACCTTCTACGACGCCAACGGCCTCTATGCGCGCGGCCTGGTATCCACGGGCGTTCCGGGGCATCCAACGCCGACGGGTATATTCACGATCCTCGAAAAGGAGCGGTGGCACAGGTCGAACATCTATAGCGGCGCTCCCATGCCATTCATGCAGCGCCTTGCCTGGACGGGTGTGGCGATGCACGAGGGCGTCGTGCATCCCGGTCAAACGGCTTCCCATGGCTGCATCCGCATGCAAGCCGAATTTGCGAAGGAGCTTTTCGCCGTTACAAACGCCGGCCAGCGCGTGATTATTTCGCCCCAGGAGATTACGCCTGCCGATATCGTGCATGCCCATCTTCCAGCGCCGAAGCTGCAGACGCCGCCTGCCGAAGCGGCCGGAGAGAAGACCTCCGCCAACAAAAACGGCGCGGTTGAGCCGGTCGCGCTCGATCCGAAGGCACCGGCATCCTCGCAAGCCCAGGCCGTCAACCCGCTCGAATTCGCTAAGGCTCTGAAGGTTGCGGCTGCCGCGAAAGCCGCTGGCGCAATCGCCGCGAAAAAGGCTGCGGTGGCGCTCCTCGACAGCAAACCGGTGGAGGCGCGTCTCGCGGCCAGGGAGCTGGATGCGGCGGAGGACGCCTTGCGCCGGGCGCGGGACGAGTTAGAGGACGCAACGCGCGGAGCGGCCAAGGCGGAAGGCGAGGAGGCGGTCAAGAAGGCCGCCGAGAGGAAAACCGCAGGCGAAGCCAAGCTTGCCGCGGCGGAGGCTAAAGTCCGCGATGCCGGCGAGGCCAAGGCCGCCAAGGACCAGGAGGTTTTGGCCGCGCAGATTGCCATTCGCAATGCCGATGCCGCGGCAGCCCAAGCCGCCGGCGAAGCCAAGGAGGCAACGAGGCGCTTGGAGCCTCTGTCCATTTTCATCAGCAGCAAGACGGGCCGGCTCTACGTCCGGCAGGCGACAGAGCACCTTTTCGACATGCCCATCGCCATCCGCGATCCAGGCAAGCCATTGGGCACCCACCTCTTTATCGCCACCGGCGCGGCCGGCGATGGCGCTTCGCTGCGCTGGGTGAGCTTGACGCCGCCGGCGGCAGCCGAGGTTCACATACGGCACCATTCCAGCCGGCGCGGGCATCCTGTATTCGCCGGGGAGCCCGCCGATCCCGCGCCAGCTTTCCCCGAGACGGCTTCTGGCGCGCTCGACCGCATTGAAATCCCAGCAGACGCCACTCAACGCATCTCCGAGCTGGTGTGGACGGGCGCCACGGTCATCATTTCAGATGTCGCCATGAGCGATGGGCGCTATCCCATGGACTTCCAGATCCTGCAGCAGACCATCATCCGCGAATGGGATTGACGGTATTGGCATGCAGGAAGGCTAGATCCTTGCTGGATGACGCCAGGTCACGGAGGGCGAGCTTGCCAAGGGATGCTTCATGCGTCCGGCCCTCATGGCGGTTCCCTGCAATAAGGGGCGCGTAGCGCAGGAATAAATTATCGGCCCCGCCGCCGCCGCGCGTTTGATGGGTTCCCTATTGCTTGGCTCCAGTGTATGCCGTTGTTCGGCCGCAAGCATCCAACCGTGTGCGGTAGCCCAAAAAATATAATCGGCGGAGATCAATGCATGCCTCTCGTCATCGGAATACCAAAAGAAACCTATCCAGGCGAAAGGCGGGTCGCCACGTCGCCAGAAGCCGTCGCTAAGCTGACCGGTCTAGGCTTCGCCGTCGCTGTGGAGAGCGGCGCCGGGGATGGTGCCAGCTTTTACGACGAATCCTTCAGCGCCGCCGGCGCCCGTATTCTCAGCGCCGCCGATATCTGGGCGGAATCCGACATCATCTTCAAGGTGCGCGCACCGAGCACGGATGAAATCGCACTGATGAAGGAAGGCACCGCCCTCATCAGCTTCATTTGGCCAGCGCAGAATCCCGCCCTGATGGAGCAACTCGCGGCCCGCAAGGCGACGGTCCTGGCCATGGACTCGGTGCCGCGCATCTCCCGGGCGCAGAAAATGGACGCGCTCAGCTCGATGGCGAACATCGCCGGCTATCGCGCCGTTATCGAAGCCGCACACGAATTCGGCCGCTTCTTCACTGGCCAGATCACGGCGGCGGGCAAGGTGCCACCAGCCAAGGTCTTCATTATCGGCGCGGGCGTGGCGGGTCTTGCGGCCATCGGCGCGGCGTGCGGCCTGGGCGCGATCGTGCGGGCGAACGACACCCGCCCAGAGGTCGCCGATCAGGTCAAGTCGATGGGTGGCGAGTTTGTTGGCGTCGACTACGAGGAAGAGGGAACGGGCGTTGGCGGCTACGCCAAGCTCATGAGCGAGGGCTTCCAAAAGGCTCAACGCGAAACGTTCGCCAAACAGGCGAAGGAAGTCGATATCATCATCACGACGGCGCTCATTCCCGGAAAACCGGCTCCCAAGCTGATTACCGCGGAGATGGTGCAGTCGATGAGGCCGGGCAGCGTCATCGTCGATCTGGCCGCCGAGCAGGGCGGCAACTGCGAATTGACCGTACCGGGCCAGATTGTTGTGAGACACGGCGTTACCATCATCGGCTACACCGATCTGCCGAGCCGCCTGTCCAAGCAGTCTTCAACGCTCTACGCGACCAATCTGCTGCGGCTCACGGAGGAATTGTGCAAGACCAAGGACGGCCTCATCGACGTCAACATGGATGACGAGGTGATCCGCGGCGCCACCGTCATCAAGGAAGGCGCCATAACCTGGCCGCCCCCGGCACCCAAATTGTCCGCGGCGCCGCAAGCGGCAAAACCCGCCGCCCCGATTCAGGCGCCGCAGAAGAAATCCGGGCACGGCCACGGCTCGGGCGAGGGAATGCCGGTGGGCAGTTTGGTCACCGTTTTCGGAGTTGGCGCGCTGGTGTTCGGCTTGATCGGCGCCTTTGCTCCCACCGCGTTCCTGAACCATTTCACGGTCTTCCTGCTGGCCTGCTTCGTCGGCTACATGGTGGTTTGGAACGTCACCCCGGCGTTGCATACGCCCTTGATGAGCGTCACCAACGCTATATCGAGCATTATCGCCATCGGTGCCCTGATACAAATTTCACCACCTTTGGGCGAGGGAGTGGCACGTCCCGAAACCTGGATCCGGGGCCTGGCCTTCGTTGGCATCGTTCTGACTTCGGTCAATATGTTCGGCGGCTTTGCGGTCACGCGCCGCATGCTCGCAATGTTCCGCAAATAGGGGGCTGACGATGAATGAGAATATCGCAACGGCTGCCTATATGGGAGCCACAATACTGTTCATCCTGAGCCTTGGCGGGTTGTCCAACCCGGAATCCTCGCGCCGGGGTAACGTGTTCGGCATGATAGGCATGGCAATCGCCGTCGCCGCCACCATTGCCGGGCCGAGAGTCGCCCCGGCCGGTATCGGCTGGATCGCCGGCGCCATGCTGATCGGCGCCACCGTTGGGCTTTACGCCGCCCGCACGGTGCGCATGACGCAGATGCCCGAGCTGGTGGCTCTGATGCACAGCCTGGTCGGCTTCGCCGCCTGCACGGTCGGTTACGCCAGCTACATCGATACGTCGATGCAATTCACCGGCGCCGAAAAATCCATTCACGAGGTCGAGATTTACATCGGCGTGCTGATCGGCGCCGTGACCTTCTCCGGTTCCGTGATCGCGTTCGGCAAACTCTCCGGCAATATCGGCGGCAAGCCGCTGCTTCTTCCCGGACGGCACTGGCTGAACCTTACCGGCCTTCTGGCCGTGATCTATTTCGGCTGGGCCTTCGTGCATGCTGAAACGGCGGCCGCCGGCGCTCTGCCTCTGATCGTCATGACCGCCGTCGCGCTGGCTTTCGGCGTTCACATGGTGATGGCCATCGGCGGCGCCGACATGCCCGTCGTGGTGTCGATGCTTAACTCCTATTCGGGGTGGGCCGCCGCCGCCACCGGCTTCATGCTGTCCAACGATCTCTTGATCGTCACAGGCGCGCTGGTGGGCTCTTCGGGCGCGATCCTCTCCTACATCATGTGCCGTGCGATGAACCGGAACTTCATCAGCGTCATCGCCGGAGGTTTCGGCACTGGCGGCGGAACGGCGCCCAAGGGCGCGGCGGCGGCGGGACCGGCTGGCGAAGTTGTGCCGATCAGTGCCGCGGACACGGCCGAACTGCTGCGCGAAGTCCAAGAGCGTCATCATCGTGCCCGGCTATGGCATGGCCGTCGCCCAAGCGCAGCATACGGTGTACGAAATCACCAAGCTGCTGCGCGAAAAGGGTGTGACCGTCCGCTTTGGCATTCACCCGGTGGCCGGACGTATGCCTGGGCATATGAACGTGCTGCTGGCCGAGGCGAAGGTGCCCTACGACATCGTCATGGAGATGGACGAGATCAACGACGACTTCCCGAGCACGGATGTCGCCATGGTCATCGGCGCCAACGACATCGTCAATCCGGCGGCGCAAGAGGACCCAACAAGCCCCATCGCCGGCATGCCGGTTCTTGAGGTGTGGAAAGCGAAGACCTCCATCGTCATGAAGCGCTCCATGGCCTCAGGCTATGCCGGTGTCGACAACCCACTGTTCTACAAAGAGAATAACCGTATGCTCTTCGGCGACGCCAAGAAGATGCTCGACGAAGTGCTGGGAGCTTTAAAGAGCTAGCTAGCAGAACGGTTGTGTTATCGGGGCGCCGGCGTGATCGCTTCACGTCGGCGCCTTAACGTTCGTATCCCAGGCCGGGCTTGATAAAAGCGGCTCCAACAGGCCGGGCGAGCGGCCACCAAAGGCTACGCTCGCGTTTCCGCGAAGGCGTCGCCGATTACGACGACGTGCAACTCGCGCGGCCCGTGCGCACCGAGCACAAGATTGCCTTCGATATCGGTGGTGCCGCTTGCGCCAGTGATAAGGCAAGCGTTGCGCGGGGCGGGATCGCCGGCTTTGCGCGCGGCATCGGCGTAGTCTTCAAGGTAAGGGACGATGGTAGAGGCCTGGACCGCGATCACATGCACCGCCGGGAGAAAATTCAACAGGATTGGCATATCCGCGGCAGAATGAACCGCCAGGGAGCCGGTCTCCGCAATGCCCCAACGCGCCATCGACACCGCCACGCTGCCATCGACGGTTTCGCCGGGCGAAAGTCCCGCACCGCCCCAGTCGAGCGCCGTCAGCGCCGGTGTGGGCTGCAATGCGATTTGGACAGGCAGCTTTCTTGCGGCCAAATGCCGTGCAACCGCTTCCGGCAAGAGGGCGATTGAAGGGATGCGCTCGACGGTGGCGCCAACCTTGGACCCCGCCAGTTTATGGACGAAACTTTCGACAAGGCCCGCATCTGCCAGTGGGGGCCGGATTGCGTGCGGCTCGCTGAGGAGCGCGCGCGCCTCGGCCGCGATGGCCGCTGCGTCCGGCCTGTTGGACGGCAGCCCCTTTGCCACGGCCTTGAGGATCGCTTCACGGGCGGCGCTCATCGTTGTTTTCCGTTTTGACGGGCTTTGTATGCCTGGATGAAAGTTCTGGGCGCGGGCGCGGGGAAATCGCGGTGCTGCGTCCATCCTCTGGCAAAGGGCATGCTTCGAATCCAGCCGCCTTTGCGAAACAGCCGCATCCACCGCACCGAAAGCGCCGCGGCGATCCGGTAGAGCCGTGGATTGCCCGCGGTGAATGCCCAGCCCGCAAGCATGGCGCGCGGAACCGTTGGCTCCAGCCCAGCGCGCCAGCTTCGATCCCTCCAGCCGCGGAGCAGCGAGGGCAGGGGGATTTCAACGGGGCAAACCTCGGCACATTTGCCGTTGAGCGTGCAGGCGTGCGGCAGGTCGCGGAAGGCAGCCAGACCGCTTAAGACCGGGGTTAGCACCGATCCCATCGGCCCTGGATATGTGCCGCCATAAGCGTGCCCGCCGATCTGCCGGTAGACAACGCAGTGGTTCATGCAGGCGCCGCAGCGAATGCAGCGGAGCATTTCCCGCTGTCCGCCCCCCAGCATGCGGGTGCGCCCGTTATCGACCAGGACGATATGAAATTCGGTAGGCCCATCGGCATCGCCGGGGCGCTTGGGGCCGCAATGGAACGTGGTGTACTGGGTGATTTCGCCCCCGGTTGCCGAGCGCACGAGCAGGCGGAGCAGGGCGAACGCATGCTCGATGGAAGGCACGAGTTTTTCGATGCCCGCGGTCACGATGTGAATGCGCGGCGGCGTTGTCGTGAGTTCGGCATTGCCCTCGTTCGTGACCGTGCATACCGCGCCCGTGTCCGCGATCAGAAAATTGGCGCCCGTGATGCCGGCATCGGCCGTCAGGAACTTATTGTGCAGTTCACGGCGCGCACTCGCGACCAAGCTCGGGATGTCGTCGCTTGCCGGCAGTTGCGCGTGCTTCGCTCTGAAAAGCGCGGCGACTTCCTCGCGCCTTTTGTGCATCGCGGGCCAAACGATATGCGATGGAGTCTCGCCCGCGAGCTGAACGATGTGCTCGGCAAGGTCGGTCTCGACGCGCTCGAAGCCTGCGCTATCGAGCGCGTCCGGCAGCCCAATCTCCTCGCCCAGCATCGATTTCGAGCGCGTCACACGCTTGACGCCCGCGGCCTTGCAGATCTGGATCACGATCCCCGAAGCTTCTTCGGCGGTGCGCGCCCAATGCACCTTGGCGCCGGAGGCGATTGCGTTTTTCTCGAACTCTTGCAGATAGCGATCGAGATTGGCGATGACGTGGTCCTTGATCCGGCGGCCACGCTCTTTTGCGGCTGCAAATTCCGCGAAACGGCCGATTGCCGCGGCTCTGTTCTTTTCCGCGGTCCCGGCCGTTCGCTCGATGGCCGCCTTCAGCGACGGGTTCGCAAGCGCCGCTCCAGCCCTGTCCTTGAACGATTTGGTACTCGCCATCGCGCTAGTCCTCAGAATCAGCGATCCGCACAAAGCGCATTACCCCTCACCCCAGCCCTCTCCCCATGGGAGAGGGAGCCCCGCCGCAGCCGTTGTTAGGGCGTCCCCTCTCCCATTGGGAGAGGGACAGGGTGAGGGGTAATGCCCCATGGATATGTCTCATCCATCTGCGACAATGGTTACGAAGCAGACTTTCGTTGGTTACCCAACGAAAGTCTGCTTAGATTCGTTTGTTTTCGCAGAGTTTTTTCGCAAAACCGGGAAGGCCACTTTTGCGAACTCTGCTTAGTCCTCTTCGCCCAGAGCACGATCGCCCATGCCAGCCAGAACTTCAGCGGCATGCATGACGCGCACTTTGCTTCCATCGCGCGCAAGCTTGCCCGCCATGTTCATCAGGCAGCCGAGATCGCCGCCTAGCAAAAGCTCAGCGCCTGTGTCCTTCACAGCCTTGGCTTTTTCGCCAACAATAGCGTTGGAGATGTCCGGATATTTCACGCAGAAGGTGCCGCCGAAGCCGCAGCATACGTCGCTGCCAGGCAGCGGCTTCAGCTCAAGCCCTTCGACCGCTGCAAGCAAAGAGCGCGGCTCCGCGAAGATGCCGAGTTCGCGCAGTCCTGAGCAGCTATCGTGATAGGTTGCCGTAGCTTTGAGGGTTACACCTTTAGGCCGGAAGTTCCGGACATGGACGAGGAAGCTCATAAGCTCCCAGGTTTTCGCTGCGAGCGCTTGGGCGCGCGGCAGCCATTTGGGATCGTTTGCGAACACCTCCGCGTAATGCATCTTGATCATTCCCGCGCACGACCCGGACGGCACCACCACGTAGTCGAACGGCTCGAACTGCTGGATGAGCTGGCGCGCGAGCCGGGCTGCCTTCTTTGTGGCGCCCGAATTGAAGGCCGGCTGGCCGCAGCAGGTTTGCTTGAGCGGCACCTCGACCGTGCAGCCCGCGGCCTCCAGGAGCTTGATGGCCGCAAATCCGAGGTTCGGCCGCTGCAAATCCGCAAGGCAAGTCACGAACAGGCCGGCGCGGGGCGGATTAGCTTCGGGCCGGGATGCATTCGAGTCAGCCATAATTCATTTTCTCACATTGCCGCTGCGTTTGCTTCGCGAAGTCCCCCCTCATCCTGTCCTTCTCCCCGGGGGGAGAAGGAACCCTCGAATTGCCCGCAGCGATAATTCAGGCGTCCTCTCTCCCCTTGGGGAGAGAGACAGAGTGAGGGGGTCTTCTGCCGAAGCTGTGTAAAGCGATTAACCAGATCCGGTATCAGGCATTCCTCACTCACTTGGGGATGACCCAGGGGATCAGATATTGCTGGGCCGCGACCAGGCCGCCGAGCAAGAACGTGAGGATCACGCTGTGAATGAAGGTGCGGGCGAAGACCGCGCCTTCATGGCCGGCAAGTTTCGTCACCGAGACGCCGGTGGCGATATTCTGAGGCGAAATCATCTTGCCCATGACACCGCCCGAGGAGTTCGACGCGGCGAACAGCGTCGGATCGAGGTTAAGCTGCCGCGCGGCCACGACCTGCAGATTGCCGAACAGCGCATTGCCCGACGTGTCGCTGCCCGAGAGCATGACGGCGATCCAGCCGAGGAACGGCGACAGCAGTACGAACGCCTCGCCTGTGGAGGCGACGCCCTTGCCGAGCGTATAGGCAAGCCCCGAATAATTCATCAGGTAGGCAAGGCTGATAATGAGCATCACCGTGACGACCGCGAGCCAAATCTGCCGGACCGTTTCGGCAATGCAGCCGAAGAAGGCGCGGACCGGGAGCCGGACCACGGCTGCCGTTATGATCGCCGCGAGGAGGATCGCCGTGCCCGTTCCCAGCGGCTCGAATTTCCAAATCGCGCCATAGGCCTTGCCGCCGTAAAGGGTAATCGAGATAGCGTTGTGCAAGCCTGGCCATTGAACGCTCTGCGCCCAATTGGCCGGCACTTTGTACGTGGTCCAGGCGATCACGGTCAGCGAGACGATCATCCAGGGCAGCCACCCCTGCCAATCCGGTACGGAGGACGCGGAACGCCGGCCCTCGGCGGAGTTCGCCACCCTGAACTCAGGGTCCTCGGCTGGCCGCCAGACCTGGAGGAACAGGAGCGTGGCGGCAAGGGAACCCAGCGAAGAGAGCACGTCGGTTAGCGTGTAATCGATGTAATTGGAGGCTACGAACTGCGACACGGCAAAGCTTCCGCCAGCGACGAGGAGCACCGGCCAAAGTGCGCGGATCGAGCGCCAGCCGCCGTAGAGCGCCATGACGTAGAAGGGCAAGACGACAGCAATGACCGGCAATTGCCGTCCGATCATCGCGCCTAACGTAGCGGCTGGAAGTCCGGTCACGGCGCCAAGCACGGTCACAGGCACGCCAAGTGCGCCGAATGCAACCGGCGCGGTGTTGAAGATCAATACAAAAACCAGCGCTTCCAGCGGTGGAAAGCCGACCAAAATCAAAAGCGAGCTTGTGATCGCAACGGGCGTACCGAATCCCGACACGCCTTCCAAAAGCGCACCGAAGCAGAATCCAACCACCACCAGGACGATGCGGCGGTCGTTTGGCAAGTAGCTTGCGACCCAGTTGCGGAAGGCGTCAAAGCGCCCGGACCGGACCGCGACATTGTAGAGCAAGAGCGCGTTGAGCACGATCCACATGACCGGCCAGAGCGCGAAAACCGCCCCGTTGGCAACAGCGTTGAAGGCCAGATTGACGGGCATCCGCCATACGCCGATGGCGATGGCCAAGGCGACGCCGAGCCCCGCCGCCGCGGCAGCCCATGCAGGCAGCCGCAACAGCCCAAGAAGTATCAGCACGGTAAGGATCGGCAGGAGCGCCACCAGAAAGGACAGCCCCAAACTGTCCGACACTGGCGTCAACAGCTGACTGAACATTTATACCCTCCACTTGCCTGCTTTGGATTGGTTTGACGGATGATGCGAGCGCGCGAGCAGGCGATCCGCTGCTTGGGCGCCGGTCTTGGAAAGGCGATGATTGAGATCGCCTTGCTGGAGGCACGCGGCGGCGCTTAACAGCGCCGCGAAGGAAAACACGAGGGCTGCTGCCGCGGCGAGCGGCCTCGGATCGTGGAAAGAATGAGGGGTGGGCAGCCCCATGAGTGTTTCCTCAAGCTCTTTGTTAGAGGGCGGAGTTGCCCTCCGTCTTGTTCAAGTGGTAACAATATTTTACCACCTGAGTCAACTGGGCCTAAGGTATGACCACTTCAAATCCCCGGCCCACTCCCCACGTTAGCATGGGTCCGGTTTAGAACGCAGGGAATGCACGAATGCTTGATGCCGTCCGTCCGCCAAGGATTGCCGATGCGATTGCCGGCCGCCTCGAAGGCATGATCCTTGAAGGCGTCTTGCGCCCAGGGGAGCGGCTGCTGGGCGAGCGCGAACTCGCCGAAAGGCTGGGCGTCTCGCGTCCCTCCTTGCGCGAAGCGCTGGACATGCTTGCCGGGCGCGGGCTGCTTGTGACGGGAAAGTCGGGAACGCGCATCGCGCAATTCCTGTCGCCGCTGATGAAGCCGCTGGCGGGGATGATGCAGGACAAGCCGCGTGTCACGGCGGACTATTTCGAATTCAGGCGCCACCAGGAAGCCCATGCCGCGCGGCTTGCGGCGCAAAGGGCTACCGAGGTGGACCGCGAGGCCATTCGTCAGTGCGCCGAGCGGATGACCAATGCGCATGCCCTTAAGGATCTGGCGCAGGAAGATGAAGCCGACGTCGATCTTCACCTGCTAATATACGAAGCCACGCACAATGTCGTGCTGCTGCATGTGATGCGCGCGCTGGCCGACCTCTTGCGCAACAACATCTTCTACAACCGTTCGAAACTATACCTGCGAGCCGGTGTCCGCGATGAGCTGCTTCAGCAGCATCTCGCTATTGCCGGTGCCATTGCCGGCGGAAAGGTCAAGGAAGCCGAGGCAGCCGCGGCCGAGCACATCCGCTTCACGTTTGAGACCGTCGAGGAGATCCGGCGCGACGAACTACGGCTTGAAACCTCCCTCAACCGCGTGAACAGGAGCGACCTGCTCGCCGATTAGGCTTGACAGGACGCCGTTGGCAGCCCACCTATGTGAATGTAACTTACATTTACATAGAGGTTACGCGATGCAAATAGCTGAGAAACTGGACGATATCGGCAGACCCGCCTGGATCGCGCTGACGATCGTCTCGTTCATCATCTGGTGGCCGGTTGGGCTGGCTGCCTTGGCCTTTCTAATATGGAGCGGACGCATGGGATGCGGATGTCATGGACACACGGGCTGGCGCGAGCGTCGCGAGCGGTGGCGCGAGATGCGCGATGAGTGGCGGGCAATGAGGTGCGGCGGCATGGGCGCGATGCCAAGCAGCGGCAACGCCGCCTTCGACGAATACCGCAACGAGACGCTGAAGCGGCTGGAGGACGAGCAGAAGGAATTCACGGGCTTCCTCGACCGCCTGCGCCAGGCCAAGGACAAGGCCGAGTTCGACCAGTTCATGTCCGGGCGCCGGAATACCCCTCCAGGCGAGCCTTCCCAGAACTGAGTTGGGGCGCCAAACGGCGCCCTTTTTTTTATGGCCGCTCCATTCCCATAGCTTGTTTCGTAGGGGCGGCATGGTGCCGCAGCTCGGAATAGCGCCAAACTGTGGCGCTTACGTTACAGCAAAAGCCAACCTTCCCAGCTAAGGTAATCGTATACGAATAATAGAATGTCCGCAGCCAATGCGGATGAACGATGAGTTTGGGGAGAGTAGTATGGCGTGGACCGGCAAGTATTCTGCCGCGGTAGCGGCGTTGACGGTTGCGATGGGCAGCACGGCTGCTTACGCGACCGACGGTTTTTTCCAAGATGGCTTCGGCGCAAGCCAGACCGCGCTTGCGGGCGCGGGCGTTGCCTACAGCCAGGACGCGATGGCGATTGCGCTTAACCCGGCGGGTCTCGTCCATGTGGACGATCAAACGGTGGCCGGGATAGCGCTGTTCATGCCATCCCGCTCCTATGACGCGGGATGTTGCGGGGCGGTCGACGCGGGTTCCCACAGCTCCGGCAACAACTGGTTCCCTATCCCTGACTTCGCCTGGACCAAGCATTTAGGGCCAGACACCGTGCTGGGCATCGGCCTTTATGGCAACGGCGGCATGGACACCCGGTATTCTAATACCGTGTTCATGGGAGGATACGGGCCAACGGGCGTGGACCTGAACCAAGCGTTCGTCTCGGTATCGCTGTCTCAGCGCTTCGGCCAATTCTCTGTAGGCGTTGCACCGATTCTGGCGATGCAAACATTCAATGCCATCGGTCTCACCGGCTTCAAGGCCGACAGCATGTCCGGGGCCGATCTCAGTAACAACGGTTACGCCTTCTCCTATGGCGGGGGCGTCCGGGCCGGCATCGAGTACGATTTCAGCCCCAGTCTCCGTCTCGCCGTGGCTGGCGCCAGCAAGATCTATATGACGAATTTCGATATCTATAAGGGATTGTTTGCCGGCGGGGGGAACTTCGACATTCCGGCGAACGTCACGGCAGGTATCGCTTACGATGTCAGGCCGAACGTCACGGTGATGCTCGACTATAAGCGCATCTTTTACAGCGATGTCGCTTCCGTTGGAGACCCCTCGACCAATTTGCTGCTGGGAATTCCCTTCGGCGCAAGCAACGGTCCCGGTTTCGGCTGGCGCGACATCAACGTGTACAAGATCGGCGCGGAATGGCGCTACGATCCGCGCTGGACGCTCCGCGCGGGCTATTCTTACAACGACAACCCGATCTCTTCCCGCGACGTTATGCTGAACATCCTGGCGCCTGGCGTAGTTCAAAACCACATCACGGGCGGCTTCAAATACCGGTGGTCGGACAGCCTCGACCTGGAGATGTCGGCAATGTATGCCCCGGAAAGCACGGTGAAGGGAACAACTCTTGCCGGCTTCCCCAGCCAGCCGATCCAAATCAGCATGCAAGAGTTCGAGACTGTGATGGGCATCGTCTACCATTGGAATGGCCGCCAGGAGCTTGAGCCTCTCAAATAGACCGGCAATCGCGGACGTTCAATTTATAGACGGAAAAAGCAGCCAACTGGCTGCTTTTTTTTGGCGTTTCCGGGATGACGGCTGCGGAAGCAAGAACGCTAACAACCATCAAAAGGCATTTCCGTTATTTACCGGCCGTTAACAACGGTTTTTCCTTTGCATTGCATTAATTCTCCGGCGCGGGACTGTTTAGCCTCAGACCTGCTCCCAGGAGGCTAACGATGATTACGAATCTTGTTTCTACGATTACGCAATCGCTTTTGCCAGCCGCAACCGGCCAGATCGCGGCTTCCCTGGGATCGGACGAGGCAGCGGCGGAAAGGGGCATCGGCGCCGGCGTGCCTGGCATTTTGGCCGGGCTTGCCAATGCGGCGTCCACGCCCGGCGGCGCGCAAAAGCTTGGACCGGTGGTGTCGCAAATCCAAGCCATGCCGCCTGAAGAGATTGTGAGGCATCTGCTCGACGCGGACCACCGGAAGCTGGCGGAGCCGGGATGGGCCATGCTTTCATCGCTGGCCGGCGGTACCTTCCTTCAAACGCTAAGCTCGTCCGTCGCGCGGTTTTCCGGTCTTGGGCAGGCGGCGGCCAAGGACCTGCTTGGGCTGCTCGCGCCTGTGGTCTTGGAGTTTCTGAGGCGTGAGCAAATAGCGAAAGGGCTGGACGCCACGGGCATGGCGAGCCTGCTCGCGAGCCAGCGCGGCAACATCAGGCGCGCACTGCCAAGGGAAATGGCACTGCGCCTCCAAGGCAGCGATGAGCGCACCCCCGGCGAGCCACGCGCAAGCCAGACTTACCGCAAAGCAGCAGCACCGGCAGCGCGGCGTCCATCGTCGGGAACCCGCACGTTTTGGGTGCTCCGGGCGATAATACTTGCGGGCGTGGCGATTTCTCTTCTGCCTATGCGCGGAGAGAGGCCCGCCGCGCAATATACCGATAGCAATACCACAATAGTCGCCAAGACCACCCCCGGCCAGCTGCGCCAGCCCGAAACAGGAGAAAGCGCTGCCGGTGTCCGCCCCCGCGCTGGCAGGCAACCGGCCAGGCTCTGGAAAATATCTTCAGGCCGTTTGTTCCAATAAGGAACCCGCACCGGCCGGGGTGGCGTTAAAAGCCTCGCATAAGGAAGTAGTGTGCATGTACTTAATCCAACTCAGGCTTGGCCCCGATGCGGAGAAAGACAGGCTAGGCGATGGCCGCTTACCAGGGCATTTTGGCGGAATTCGAGGAGCTAGAGCTTGGCCAAAAAGCCGCGCTTAAGAAGGCTTCGAAGCTGCTTGGCCCGCATATCGGGCCCACGCTTCAGGAGTTCTATTCGAAAGCCGATAAAGACCCAGAGGTAAGCGCGATCCTTGCTGCCGGCCCCGGCATCGAGGCGCTCGTCGAAGCGCAGCGCGATCATTTGAAGCCATTGCTGGCCGGCGAAGTCACCGCGGAGTTGCGCGAGCATTCCCGGCGGATTGGAGAGGCTCACCTGCGCCTGGGCGTTTCGCCAGAGCATCTTATCGCGGCGTACTCCCATTTATTCGGTGCCTTCATAAAAGTATTGTTCGGTGCCAAGAGCGAACGGGCGGCCATGGCGGGCGGGCTGTCAAAGGTCCTGCTGTCCGACATGGCGCTTGGGCTCGCCGCCTATCTCAGCGCGCAAAAAGAAGAAACCTGCCGCGAGGAAGCCGCAACGCTTTCCGCTTCGGTTGAGCAGGAGGTGAATCACGTCAGGCGGGTTGCCGGCGAGCTTGCCGAAGCTTTGAAGCAGATCAACTCGGAAATGACGGGGGCCATATCGGAGGTCCAGGCAGGCGTTCAGATCGTCGAGGCTGGATCGGCTGTGAACACCTGCACCACGCAATCCGTTGCCGAGGCACTTGCGGAAATTCGAGAGAGCAACACCGAAGTCAGCGGCCGGGCGGCGGAGATGTCGCAATTGGCGGGCGCGGCGGCCGAGAAGTCGAAGAAGCTGGGGGTTTGGTTGGACCGGTTGCGCGCCGCGTCCGTGCGTATTTCGGCAATTACCAAGCTGATCGATGGGATCGCCAAGCATACAAACCTCTTGGCGTTGAATGCCACGATAGAGGCTGGGCGCGCCGGCAAGGCCGGGAATGGATTCGCCGTGGTGGCAAACGAGATCAAGGAGCTTTCCCAGCATTCCGCCGCGGCTGCGGGCGAGATTGCGCAGAATATTTCCGGAATCCAGTCCGATCTCAATCCTGCGATCGCCGTCATGTGTGAAATCGGCGATCTGGTTCACAAGGTGGACACAGCCGCGGCGGCGGTATCGAGCAATGTCGCGGCCAGGATTAGCGGGCTCAATGCCCTTGTCTTCGGCGCCGAAGCGGCAGCCGACGGCGCTGCCAAGCAGTCCGGCGCGGTCGGGATCTTCACTGGCGCCGTTGCCAACGCAAGCGCGGCCGCCGAGTGCCTCGGCAAGCACGCGGAGCATCTCAGCAGCATGTTTGAAGGCGTGGCGAAACGGCTGAGCGTCACCGTCGCAAGCATGGCGGACGTGGCGGAGCGGCGGCATTCCCCGGTGCCGGTTCGTATTCCGGTGTGGTTCGAATATGGCGGGAAACGCATCGAAACGGCCACTCTCACCATATCGGAAGCGGGAGGTCTTATCGATGCCGTAGCCGGCGAGCCTCCCGAAGGCAGCCGGATCGAGCTCTATTTTGCCGGGATTGGCAGCATCGCGGCAGAGGCCGCGCGCCATCATCCGCTTGGCATCCGGTTCAGGTTCCTGAAGGTGGGCCCCGATGCCGCGGCGGCGTTACAGGGATGCATGGGCAGCGTTTCGATCGCCGAGGAAAGGCTCAGAGAAAGGCTTGCGCGCTGCCGCGACGAAATCGAGCACGCCATCGCGCAAGGGATCGCCCAAGGCAAGATCTCGGTTGAGGCCATGTTCGACGAAAGTTACCAGCCGATTCCGGGCACGAATCCATTGCAGGTGCGGACCAAATTCCTTCCGTTTCTTGAGGAAATCTTGCCGCCAATTCTGGAGCCGGTGCTGGAGTTCGATCCACACATCTTGGTCTGCGCTGCCGTCGACCGCAACGGATACCTGCCCGTGCACAATGCCAAATATTCCAAAGCACAAGGCGCGGACCCGGTTTGGAACCATACCAACTGCCGCAACCGCAGGATTTTCGACGACAAGACCGGTTTGACGGCGGCCAGGAACGAGCAGGAGTTCCTCACGCAGGTCCACCCATGGGACATGGTTGGCGGGACGCTGGACCTCATAAGGGACATTTCCACGCCTATCCAGGTTGCGGGACGCCATTGGGGCGCGGTTCGCATGGGGACGGAAGTGCCGTTTTTCTCGCCGCTCGAACGCCCCGCGGAGCGCCGCCAGCTTTCCAGCTGAGAACGAGGCTCGTTCAGCCAAGAGGCGATTTGCCTCCGCGCCTTGCCAAGGCCGTGCCAATCGGATGCCCGATTGAAGGCGGAAAAAAAACAAAATTGGCCACCAACTGAAGGGGCACCTCTAATGCCAGCCGTTGTAAGTTCCGGCCGTTGTGTCGCCATTGCGAGTGCGAAGCCCCGAAGCGATCCGGTAGCGGCCAGGGCCGGCTCGCGATGACGGTGCCTGTGCGCCCGAATGGTCAGGACTTGTTGCGGCCGGTATATGACTCATCTTTCGCCCCAAGCTAAGCCCGAGGTCTCTGTCATGCGAATGCCCGCCCTAATGCTGCTCAGTGTACTGTTGTCCGCAAATGCATGGCGAAAGACGCGGCCGGACTTTTCGACAAGCCGGTCAAGGTTGTGAAGGTCCCGCTTCCCGCCGATCCGCTGAACCCGTCAGGCAAGCCCGCGGTCTCCTGCTTCTATTTCAAAGACTTTGCCGCCAAGCAGATCGACCGCGGCGAGGTCGGGGCAGAGCTTTCCATCGTTCCGCTTGCTGCAGGCGCGGAGGCATACAAGTGCCGCGAGGCGGCCGCCGCCGGCGAAATCGCCGTGGATGCCAAGGAGTGGGACGGCTATTTCAAGGGCGCCAAAGGCTCTTACGTCTTTTTCAACTCCGGGGACGGACATAATGGCGGCTCAAGCTTCGCCATCTTCAGCGCCCCGGATGCGAAGAAGCTTGTTGAAGAGACCGCCCTTTCCCTCCATGCGATCGAGTTGACGCCGTCCGGGCTGCGGCTGCGCTACACGCGGGTTTACGAGGCGGGCTGCTCGCTCTACGCCGATCCGGCTGGCTGCTGGGCGAAGGTCAAGCAGAACACGGGCCTGACGCAGGCCTCACCGCCCGATTGCGCCGCGTCCTACAAGGCGGAGGAGAAGAGAATGAAGGGGACGCCCAATCAGGCGAAGGTCGCTTCCCTGCCAAGTGTCGTGGATTACGAGGCGGAAATGACGCTGCAAGGCGGGCAAAGTGCAATCTCGGCCGCCGAGGGGAAGGTCGCTTGCCGGCTCACGGAATAGGCAGCGAAAGCGGTGTAACCGTCATTGCGAGCTAAGCAATCCAGGGTTAAGTCTTTGACATAATTACGGATCGCCACCGCGGCCAAGGCCGCCTCGCGATGACGTCCCGGTTAGCGGCTGGTGGGCGCGGGGCCGGCCTGCTGCGCGGCGCCGATGCCGGCAAGCTCCTCGCGCACGCTCAGGAAATTGAGGAAGTTCGCCTCCGAAACCGTGCCCGCGAGCTTCGAGCCTTCGAGCACGGCGAGGTGCCCCACGCCGTTCGATTGCAGCTTACGCAGTGCCTCGAAGGCGGGCGCCGTGGGCGGCACCACCGTGTCGTGCGTGAAGCTGGCGGCGATGGCGCGCACGTAAGTGTCGTTCCACTGCGATTGCGGAACCTTCTTGATCTGCTCCGGCCCCACATAGCCGATGGCTTGCCCGTCCTCGGCGACGATAACGAATTTGCGGTTCAGCCTGTAGATGTAATCCCGCACCAGCTCGCCCACGGCGATGCCGGGCGGCACGGAAAGCGGTGCGCGGTCCATCAAATCCGCCACCGAAGCGCCCTTGAGGCTGAGCGCGGTGGCGATTTGATTGCGCGACTGCGAAGCGGCGGCGGCCAGGAACAGGCCGATGAGGACCTGCCAGGTCCCGCCAATTCTGTTGCCCGAAAAGAACTGGACCAGCCCCGACAAGACGAGAAACCCGCCGAAAGCCGTGCCGAACATGGTCGCGATACGGGTTGCGCGCCTTAAGTTTCCGGTGCGCCACCAAATGAGCGAGCGCAGCACGCGCCCGCCATCGAGCGGAAAAGCGGGAACGAGGTTGAACAGCGCCAGCACGGTGTTGGTGAGCGCCAGGAAGGCCAGGACGGTGGCGGCCATCCCCAAGCCGGCCGCTTCCGCACCAAGTCCGGCGCCGAAACACGCTCCCGCAATGACGATGCTTGCGACGGGGCCGGCGATGGCAACCCAGAATTCCGAGCGCGGCGTCGAAGGCTCCTGTCGAAGCTCGGCCACGCCCCCGAATATGAAAAGCGTAATTCCGCCAATCTGCAGGCCGAAGCCGCGCGCCACCACCGCATGCGCCAGCTCGTGCAGAATAATGGAGAGGAAGAGGCCAGCCGCCCCCAGGATGCCCATGGCGACGTAAGCGCTCAGCCCCTGGTGTGGAATCTCTTCCGGAAAAACGCTCGTGCTGAGCGTCAGTACTAGGTAGAAAGCAAGGAAGAACCACGAGATGTCGATGCTGACGCGGAAGCCCAGCAGCGAAAATAGATGAATGCGGGCCGGGAACATGCGGCTCCTCCAATGCGGGTATCGCGGGTGTCAGCCGTGGCTGCCCGCCCCGCTTATGTGAAACGGCGCGCGCGGAAGTTCAAGCGCCGCGTTGCTCGGGGCCTGCCTTATCCGCGGACAGCGTTTCGCTGGCTGGAAAACGATCGTGCTGCCCATAATGGCGAAGCAAGAGGCACCCGAAATGGCGCCCCGGGGCGTAAAGGTTAACTCAACCTAAACGTTGCCTTGCGAAACACTCGCGCAATAATAGGGGCTGTCTCCTTCCCCCTGGCTGCAAAACGGCCAGGGGCCTTCCTCCGGGATCAAGCCATGCTGGAAACGCTTCAATCGCTCGCAATCGTGTGTATTTTCGTTGGCATGGCAATTGGCTGGCGGGTTTTCGAGGATCGCCGGCGCGGTTAGGCATCGCCCCAAAATAAGTGGGCCGGGTGGCGCCGGAATCTTGGCCGGTTGCAAGGTGCCAAAAGGGGCGCATATCCAAGATATGTAACCCTTTTTGCAACGCAGCAGACGGGCAAGAGAACAAGCCAAACGGCGCAGCTATTTTTGGGCGATGCCTTAGTGGGGCGTCCCGCAATTGCCGGTTCTGGGCTGAACCGTCGTAGGCAATTGCGGGACATGCGCTACACGAGCAGTCAAAGTCTGACGCTTGCCGCCCACTTCAGTTAACGCCCACGCAGCAGCGTTTGCCCCCAACCGGATTCTGTGTGCCGAACGGCCGCCAGACCGCCACGTGTCATGCCAAATCCGGCCCGTAGTTCCGCGTCCGTCATCCCGGAACGGTGCCCCGCGCCGTATCCGGGACATTCAAGCGCGCCGGCATTTGTAACGATCCCGGACAACGCTGTTGGCGTTTCCGGGATAACGGCTGCGGAAGCAGTGAACCCCCCAGATAGCCGAACCGCCCACCCAGCACAGGCACCCGGACCGCGGGCCACTGCTCGCCGGTTCGATAAGTAATTTCAACGGGGCCGCTTATCCTTGTCCAGCGCAATAGCTCGAAATGCGGCGGGTACGGAAAAGCGGACTAGAACTGGACAGCACTACGCAGCATAATCGGGGCAGGGCAAGCAAGGGAAGTCATCAGAAATAGAAACCGTATCGCCCTGGGAAGCGCCCCGTCATGAGTATCAAGTATTGCGTCAGCCGCAGTTTAATGCGCCATGCCAGTAACTTAGCTGTTTGCGCCATTGGAGCCTTCTTTTCCGCAATAGTCTCCTCTGCACATGCGGAAAGTCCTGAACAGGCTAGTCCTCCGTTTCACAACCTGCGTTACGAAGACGATTTTTCCCCCCGAGGTGCCAAGCCGCCAGAGGAATTGTGGGCTCCCTATAAATACATTCCGCTCGCGTCCAGCGATTATGGCGCGGTTTATCTAAGTTTGGGGGGCGAGGTCCGCGAGCGTTACGAAAGCTATCGCAATATCAATTTCGGCTTTGCTGGGGCTCCAGCTTACGATGGCTACCTCCTGCAAAGGATTATGTTCGATGCCGATCTGCACATGACCGATTGGGTACGCGGGTTCGCGCAATTGGGCGACATGCGTATCCTGGGCGTGCGCGGGGTGCCATCGACAACCGACACCGACCGTCTCGATCTCATGCAAAAGTTTGTGGATGTGAAGTTGCCCTCGCCCCTGGGCGATGACCCCACGCTGCGTTATGGGCGCGAGGAATTGCTGTTCGGGTACCAGCGCCTCATCGCCGTCCGCGAAGGCACAAATGTCAGGCGTGACTTCGATGGCTTTCAATTCACCGATAAAGTTGGCGAAGCCACCATCGATTTTATCGACGTTCGTCCTGCCGTCGACAGCCCCTACGCGTTTAACGACAGCACAAACATAAATCAGCACCTGACTGGCGTCTACGCGACGGCACCGGTGATAGGTTCCCTTAACGCCATCCGGTGTTAAGCGCCTATGCGCCTCCGCGGGGACGACGCTGCGGGCCATTTCGATGCGCATTCCACCTGTAAAACCGCGTCAACTGCCGAAGTCAGAGTCAAAGTGGCCGTGTTCACCCCCAAGCGTCACAAGGTCCCGCTTAAGGCCGGCGCAAGGACCCGGCTTCCGCCATGTACCTGCACCACGTTCAGCAAAATTTAACGGCTCGCGGGCAGGATATACCATCGGAACTGCTTCATTGCTTAAGCTGTGCATATCACGCTTTACCAGATCGCCGTGTGGTTCATCTTGGGGCTTGTTGCCGGAAGCCTTACGGGCCTCATTGTCAAAGGCGAAAAACGCGGCTTTGGCCTCCAGACAAATCTTCTTCTTGGCTTGGGCGGCGCCATCCTGGGCGGCCTCATATTCCACCTTTTCGGCCTGCTTCCAAACCTCGATAAGATCGCGATCTCGTTGCGCGATATTGTCGCCGCGCTTGCGGGCTCATTCTTGATCCTGGCTGCGTTCTGGCTTTGGCGGCGCTAAACCCGGGCTAGCGATGGAAAACGGCACCCCAAATAGCGCTAGTGCTGGTCCCGCGGCCGGGCCGGCAAATAGTTCCCCCGTCCTGATCGATCTCGCGCTGCAAGGCGGCGGCGCACATGGAGCTTTCACCTGGGGCGTGCTCGATAGGCTTCTGGAAGAAAACCGGCTTCGCATCGATGGCATCTCGGGCACATCGGCTGGAGCGATGAACGCCCTGGTCTTGGCAAGTGGCTATGCGAAAGACGGGGCGCGCGGCGCGCGCGAAGCGCTCGATGACTTCTGGCGGCGCGTCTCTGAGGCAGCCCGGCTGAGCCCCTTCCAGCGGACGCCTTTGGACGTGCTCATGGGCCGCTGGACCTTGGATTCTTCTCCCCTCTTTGTGACGCTCGACCTGGCCGCCCGGCTCTTCTCTCCTTACAATCTCAATCCGTTGGGGACGAATCCGCTTAAGGAGATCCTGAGCGAGAGCATCGAGTTCGAGCGGATTGCGGACGTTCCGATCCGGCTGTTCGTGACGGCCACGAATGTGCAGACCGGCCGCGGCCGGGTGTTCCGGAATGGCGAGATCACGCCGGATGTGCTTCTTGCCTCCGCCTGCCTGCCGACGTTGTTTCAGGCCGTCGAGATCGGCGGCGAGCCCTATTGGGACGGCGGCTATTCCGGCAACCCCACCATCACGCCGCTCGTCCGCGAGTGCTCGTCGCGCGACACGATCCTGGTGCAGATCAATCCGGTGGAGCGGCCTGGCACGCCGAGATGGGCCCGTGAGATCCTGGATCGCCTCAACGAAATCTCCTTCAATGCGACGCTCTTGAAAGAGCTGCGCATGATCGCGGTCTTGAGGCAGCTTGCAGACCCCGGAAACACCGAAGGCGCGCAATGGGCCCGGATGCGCATCCATCGCATCGCAAGCCCGATGATGACCGGCCTCGGATATTCCTCCAAGTTGAACGCCGAATGGGCATTCCTCACCATGCTTCGCGACGAAGGCCGCCGGGCGGCGGAAGAGTTCCTGACCGTTCATGGAAGCGAAGTGGGCCAAAGGTCCACTTTCGATCTCGATGCGCTCTTGGAAGGCGTCTAATCGCACAAGGAATGGGGCAGGATTTCCCGCGTGGTGTACTAAGCAAACGTTCTTGGAGCGGCCAACGAATGCCCGCCAGCTTTGTGGACGCTTCCCTGCCAGAAAAAAGTCCCGTTGGGGTCGTGAACCGGCCTTCGGAAAATTCGAACTAAAGGCAGCAAACCCTTCAAGAGCGGACGCGCTCTATATAGTTCAATCGCTCCGATCCCCCCCCGGCGAAAATGACTTCTGACCGGACATGGACAGTTTGGGTGGTAACGCGGCGCGGGTGCCGCCCTTAAAAGCCTAAGCAGAGTTCGCAAAAGTGGCCTTCCCGGTTTTGCGAAAAAACTCTGCGAAAACAAGCGAATTTAAGCGGGCATTCGTTGGGTAACCAACGAAAGTCTGCTTAGTAATGGCAAAGCCGGGCTCGACTCGTTTTTAATCGCGCCGGGCAGCAATGGCCCCGCTTCGGAGGTTTGCGGCGCTCCCAAAAGCTGGCCGGCCCTGGGGGGCAAATCGCAAAAGTGAGCCAGGCGGAGGGATTTGGGGGGCCTGGCTCTCAGCCTTTTCCTCGGCCTTCTTACAATGGACGAGTTCGAGGCTTCATTTGAATGTTTCTTCCGGCATAAGTTAAGAGTTCCTGTCTGCGCTTAGCATCATTTTCCGCTGAGCCTGTTCCAGATTGTTCGCGGCAGCATGCCGCGAACGGCAAACGAAAAAAATGATCGCAGCTCTTCACGTTAGAAGAAGCTAAAGCCAGCTATCAGTAGTAGCCACATGCACAGTCTTGCGAGCTTCCGTACCAGCTCCATCCGCACGTGCAGAACGAGGTGCCGGGTGGGACAAAGCGAACATGGCCATAGCCGCAGCCCGCCCCGGCGGCGCCGAGACCTGCGCCAAAGCCATAGCGGCGATATCCCAGGCCATAGCCTAAGCCATAGCGGCGATATCCCAGACCATAGCCTAAGCCATAGCGGCGATATCCCAGGCCATAGCCAAAGCCATAGCGGCGATATCCCAGGCCATAGCCAAAGCCATAGCGGCGATATCCCAGGCCATAGCCTAAGCCATAGCGGCGATGTCCCACGCCATAGCCTAAGCCAAAGCGGCGATGTCCCACGCCATAGCCAATACGGCGATAGCCTATGCCTCGGCGAAAGCCGGCAGCATGGGCGCGGCCGACGTATCTAACTTGTGTGACGGCGCTCTTGCCTGCAACGGCCGATAGAACTTTACCGGCGCCATCGGCCGCTGGTAAAGCCGAGGCGTCCTTTGGGGCCATAAGGCAAAGGCCGAGCGCGGCCATTGCACAGATAGCGATGTAAGTTTTACCCATGATGAGACCTACTTTTCTGTTTCTGTTAACGCCCCGGTCCCGACAAAGATCGATCCCCGAATTACAGTCTAAAGCTCATGAGATTAAAGAAAAGTAACTACTCTTGAGCTAAGCTTAAAGCTTAGACGTTTCCGTCGCAAGTTTCGTGCTTTTGAATGAAGACGAAAAGACTGCTGGAATAACAGGCGTTAGTGCGCTGAAAAAATGATGACATCATCTGCCTAAATATTTTCGAGATATAGCGCCTGCTTGCGCTCGCAGCGCTCAATTACGTCGCGAAACATTTCTTGCGCTTCGGTAGAGAGATGACTATAGTGAACAGCGTTGAGCCTATTATTGCTGTAAGTTCATTATGACAACTTTCCTTTGCAAGGAGGTTGTGAGACCGGAGCCCCGCGCCACCACAGCGCGGGGTTTTTTAATGCGGCAGCTTTTTCTTTGGTCGTGGATGCGATGCGCTATCGGATTTGAAATGGGGCATTCACGATAACTGCCTTTAGCCCGACGCAGACTGAGTCCCTGATCTGACCTTTAATTCCGCTCGGCCCCAGATTCCGGACGAGGCCGCCTCAGGCAGAAATGTCTCTTCCCGGCCTGACGCCACCCTCGGCTTAGCTACGAAGCTTCCCCGGGAGTGTCACCAATCAGTATGGCGGATTTGCCATCCGCCTTTCACGCGGCTTCGCGGGGCCTGCTTCCGGTTAACGGAACGTACTTATCGCGTAAGCACCTATCATGGTAAATGCGAATATAGTAAACGCGCAGGTCTCACATTTTTCGCCCGCCGCTTTTTGCGAATCTTTTCCCGTTTTTGGTCGAATTCTACATTTCAAAAATCCCGTTAAATATACGCGAGTATTTTACATTAACCAAAGCTTGGGTTCGCCTCTCGACAAAATAACGCTGTCGTTGCAATGGCATAGTGTGCGTAACGCATATTCAAGACATTTCTGCTATATTACTTCAAAATCGAAAGACGCCTCTTTCGCCCTCAAAAAGGGGCTGGCGGGCACTTAGGAGTGTTAACGTTGCGTACCGCCAACAGCCGCCGGCCAGGGCCAACGCCCGTACCGGGCTCAAGGGAAAACCAGGACGATCCACTCGCAGGTCAGCGCGGGGCGCGTCCCGTTCTCGATCTCCAGCTGGCATTCGCGGGTGAGCGCGAGGCCCCCGGCCTTCGGCTCGACCTTCACGATCCGATGCGCGAGCCGCACGCGGCCGCCCGCCTTCACCGGGCTCGTAAAGCGCAGCCGGTCCAAGCCGTAGTTGATCCGCCGCGAGACGCCGGTGAAGTCGAGCGTTTCGGCGGAAAGCGGCGTCAGCATCGCCAAGGTCAGGAAGCCGTGCGCAATCGTGCCGCCGATTTCGCGGCCCGCGCGCTCGGCATCGACATGAATCCATTGATGATCGCCAGTCGCATCGGCGAAGCGCTCGATCTGCTCCTGGCTCACGAGGTGCCAGCTTGAGCAGGGCAGAGCCTCGCCGGCAACGCCGGGCAGCTCGCTATAATCGATTACGCGTTTCATGCTGCCTCAACCGTCATTCCCGCGAAGGCGCGGCCTATCTTTTCGCATCAAAAGAACGCCTGGAGCCCGGTCTGGGCGCGGCCGAGGATGAGCGCGTGAATGTCATGCGCGCCTTCATAGGTGTTCACCGTTTCGAGGTTCTGGGCGTGCCGCATGACGTGGTACTCGATCTGGATGCCGTTGCCGCCGTGCATGTCGCGAGCCTGGCGGGCGATGTCGAGCGCCTTGCCGCAATTGTTGCGCTTGATGAGCGAGATCATCTCCGGCGCCATCTGGCCCTCGTCCATGAGGCGCCCAACCCGGAGCGCGGCTTGCAGGCCGAGCGCGATTTCCGTCTGCATGTCGGCGAGTTTCTTCTGATACAGCTGGGTGTTGGCGAGCGGCCGGCCGAATTGCTTGCGGTCGAGGCCATATTGGCGGGCGCGCATCCAGCAATCCTCCGCCGCGCCCATGACGCCCCAGGCGATGCCGTAGCGCGCGCGGTTGAGGCAGCCGAACGGCCCCTTCAGCCCCGAAACGTTGGGAAGCAGGTTCTCCTCCGGCACCACGATGCCGTCCATAACGACCTCGCCCGTGATCGAGGCGCGCAGGCTCAGCTTGCCGCCGATTTTGGGCGCGGAAAGGCCCGGCATGCCCTTTTCGAGGATGAAGCCGCGGATCTGCCCGTCATGCGCGGCCGATTTCGCCCAAACCACGAAAACATCGGCGATGGGCGCGTTGGAGATCCAGGTTTTCGAGCCATTCAGCCGGTAGCCATCCGAGACCTTCTCCGCCCGCGTTTTCATGCCGCCGGGATCGGAGCCGGCGTCGGGCTCGGTCAAGCCGAAGCAGCCAACCCACTCGCCCGTCGCGAGCTTCGGCAGATATTTCCGCTTCTGTTCCTCCGAGCCGTAAGCCTCGATAGGATACATCACCAGCGAGGACTGAACGCTCATCATCGAGCGGTAGCCGGAATCGACCCGCTCGACCTCGCGCGCCACAAGCCCGTAGGACACATAGCCCGCGCCCGCGCCGCCGTAGTTCTCGGAGACCGTCATGCCCAGCAGCCCAAGCTCGCCCATCTCGCTGAAAATCGCGCGGTCGGTCTTTTCCTGCAGGTAGGCTTCCACGATGCGGGGGGCGAGCTTGCCTTGCGCGAAGTCGCGGGCGGTCTTCGCGATCAGCCGCTCGTCATCGTCAAGCTGGGCATCCAGGAGAAGCGGGTCCGCCCACTGAAATGCGCTGGTGGAATTGGTTGCCATCGCTATGCCTTCCTCCCTGCCGTTCTTTATCCGTCAAGCGCCGCGCGCCTTGTCCCAGTCCGAAAACGTTTCGCCGCGCGATACAAGCTCGTAAAGCAGCGCCGCGGGCTCGAAGCCTACGCCGTTGCTGGCGCACATCCACTCGATATCCGTAAGCACGCCCGCGAGCCCCGCCCGGCCGGCATCGAACACCGGGCCGCCGCGCCATACAGGATAGCCGTAACCGTTGATGAGCACGAGATCGATGTCGGAGGGCGATGCAGCGATCCCCTCCTCCAGAATGCGCGCGGCCTCGTTGACAATCGCGGCACGGGCGCGCGACTGGATTTCCTCCGCCGGGACAGGCCGCGGCGTCACGCCCTTGCGCTGACGCTCTTCCGCGACGATTGCCGCAACCTCCGGATCGGGAAGCCGCTTCGTGCCCTCATACTTATACCAGCCCGAGCCCGTCTTGCGTCCGAACCGCCCCATCTCGCAAAGCTTGTCGGCGGCCTCGACATAGCGTTCAGCCGGATTGCGGGTTGCCGCGAGCCGCTTCCGCCGCGCCCAGGCGATGTCAAGCCCCGAGAGGTCCGAGACCGCGAAAGGCCCCATGGCGAAGCCGTAGGCTTCAAGTGCCGCGTCAACCTCCCAAGGAAGCGCGCCGTCTTCAAGGGCGTATTCCATTTCCCGCCGGTACACCGACAGAATCCGGTTCCCGATGAAACCATCGCAGATGCCGGAGACCACAGGCAGCTTGCCGAGCCGGCGGGCGATATGGAGCCCGGTTGCAATCGCATCGGACGCGCTCGCGGACGCCCGCACCACCTCGACAAGGCGCATAATCTCGGCGGGCGCAAAGAAATGCAGGCCGATCACGTCCCGCGGCCGGCCGGTCGCCGCGGCAAGCCGATTGACATCGAGATAGGACGTGTTCGTCGCGATCACGGCGTTCTTGGGCGCCACGCGGGCAAGCTCAGCCATCAGGGCAGTCTTTACGGCCAAGTCCTCGAATACCGCCTCGACCACGAGATCGCAGGTGGCGAAGCCGTCATATCCTTCCGCAAGCGTCAGGGCATTGTCTTTTGCGCGATTGGCGCCACGCTCAACGGCCTTTTGCAGAATGCCGGCGATTCGCTTTTGGCCGCGTTCCCGCGCGCCCTCGTCGGGATCGGCGAGCACCACCTCGAAGCCCGCCGCCAAACAGGCGCCGGCGATGCCCGATCCCATCGTTCCCGCGCCAACAATGCCGATGCGCGCCACAGGCCGGGGTTCCACATTCTTAAGCTCGGGCAAGCGCCCAGCCTGGCGCTCGGCGAAAAACACATGCCGCATCGCCTTCGACTGATCCGAGCCGCGCAACTCCAGGAACAAGCGCCGCTCCAGCGCGCACCCGGCAGCAAAATCGCCCTCGATGGCAGCCGTCATCGCGGTGGCGAGCGCCGCTGGGGCAGCCTGGCCGCGAGCGCGCGCCGCCGCTTTCGCCTTCGCGGCCTCGAAGGCAGCTGGATCGGCCAACCGGACCGGAAGCGCGCAGGTCCGGCGCTGGGCCTTACCGGCAAGGCTCTCCGCCAGCCGGGCGGCCTCGCTGTGAAGATCGCTAAGCGGCACAACGGCATCGGCAATTCCGAGCCGCGCAGCCTCCTGCGCTTGAACATTGCGCCCGCTCGCCGCGATCTCGAAAGCCGCCGCGGCATCGGCAAGGCGCGGCAGCCGCTGCGTACCCCCGGCGCCAGGGATGAGCCCCAGCTTCACCTCGGGCAAGCCGAGCACCGCGCCGTCCGCCATGATGCGGGCATGCGCCGCCAAAGCCAATTCGCAGCCGCCACCAAGCGCCGGACCGTTCAGCGCCGCGACAACCGGCTTCGGGCAATCCTCGATGGCGCTACACACATCGGGCAGGTGCGGTTCGGCGGGGGGGCCATCGAACTCGCGGATATCGGCGCCCGCCACGAAAGTCTTGCCGGCGCCTACAAGCACAATAGCGGCGATAGCAGAATCGGCGGCGGCCTCGCGAAGGGCGGCAGCGAGGCCCGCCCGGACAGCCTGGGAAGCTGCGTTCACGGGCGGATTGGAGATTTCGATCACAGCCACGGCGCCGGAACGCGTCACACGCACGGCAGCGGGGTCACTTCGGTCTCCGGTCATGCGCGCCCCTCCTTATCTTCCTATTTGCGCGCTCCCTCGGTTGTGCATGATACTGCATAAAAGGGTGCCCGATTGGCGATTTTCGGCCAGATATTGCCGCGATAAGGCCATGCTTGTAAAGTAATATATTGCGCATTCTGGAGGGCTTGTGCATTATGAAGCATAAGGCAAACAATAAAAAGCCAGACGCTGAGGAGACGCTTCCATGACAGGGCAGGCGGATTTTCTTGATATCGTTGCTGAAATCGCCAAGGAGATCGGCGGAGCCGCGCTCGACGGGCAGCTCGAAGCCCGGCTCAATGAGCGGTTCCCGGCTGACGGCGGGCAGTTCTCCCGTCTCTCGGCCCTTTGCGCGCAGGGAGAAGCCGAAGGCTGGCTCCTGAACCGCGAGGCGGGCGGCATCAAATTCGGCCGCGCGGTTAAGCCCGGAAAGGAAGCCGGCCGCTTCAGCGTCGACGCCGTGCGCATGAAGGATATCGCAGGGCCGCATCACGTCCACACCACGGGCGAAATTGGCGCGATCATGCCGATCGGCGGCGCGGCAACCTTCGATGGCAAGCCTGCGGGCTGGTACGTATATCCTCCAGGGTCCAGCCACCATCCAACCGTTGCCGGCGGTGAAGCTTACATACTTTACCTATTGCCAGACGGCGCCATCGAGTTCACAGGCAAGTAATATCCTGCATAAGTGGGGCGTTAGGGGGAGGACATCGATGCCAGAAACGAATGGAAATGCCGCGGCCTATTTTGTGGACCGCCACCGGACGGGACCCGTTGCGGCGAAAGCGGCCTTCATCGAGGCGGTGCCTGGCGGACGGACCATCACCTATCAGGATTTAGCGCTGCAGTCGGACCGGATGGCCGCGCTTTACGAGCGGCATGGATTGCGGGCTGAGGACCGGGCGGCGATGCTGGTGCTCGACCTGATCGAGTTTCCCGTCATCTTCTGGGGAAGTATGAAGGCCGGGATCGTCCCCATACCGCTCAACACCCTGCTCTCGACAGAGGTGTACAACGCGATCCTTTTGGACAGCAGGGCGCGCGCGCTCTTCGTATCGGCCGAGCTTTTGCCCGCGGTCGAACCCATCCTTGCTGGAAACCCCTATTTGCAAGCGGTTTTCGTGATCGAGCGGGGCAAGCCAGGCGCTGGCACCTCTCCTTCTTTCTTCGGACGGCTCTTGGGAAATGGTGCCAAGCAGCGCGCGGGCGCCAAGACTTTTGCGTTTGCCACGGAACTCGCGGCATCGGAGAGGCGCCCCATGCTCGCGGTCAGCACGGACGAATGCGCATTCTGGCTTTATTCGTCCGGCTCGACAGGTGTCCCGAAAGGGCGTGCAGCACGTCCATGGAAGCCTGAAATTCACAGCTGACACCTACGGCCGCCACGTCCTGGGCATTCAGGAGCAGGATATCGTCTTCTCGGCCGCGAAGATGTTCTTCGCCTACGGTCTCGGCAACGCCATAACATTCCCAATGTCCGTGGGCGCCACAACGGTGCTGCTTCCGGACCGGCCGACACCCGGCAGCATAGCTGCGGTGATCGAGCAAACGCGGCCAACGGTTTTCTGCGCGGTTCCAACGCTTTACGCCGCGATGGTGGCCAAGTTCGAAGGCACTAGCCCCGAAGGGCATCGACCGCCTGCGGCGCTGCATCTCGGCCGGCGAGGCGCTTCCCGAGGATGTGGGCAAGCGATGGAAGCAGACCTTCGGCGTCGACATCCTGGACGGCGTGGGCTCGACCGAGCTTCTGCACATCTTCCTCTCCAACCGGCCCGAAGCCGTCGTGTACGGCACATCCGGCGTTGCCGTGCCCGGCTATGAATTGCGGCTGGTCGACGAGCAGGGGAACCAGGTCAAGGCGGGCGAGATCGGCGAACTCCTGGTAAAAGGAGCCTCGGCCGCGGACGGTTATTGGAACCAGCGCGACAAGAGCCGCACGACGTTCGAAGGAGAGTGGACGCGGACGGGCGACAAATATGAGCTCCGCGAGGATGGCCGCCTCGTCTACTGCGGGCGCACCGACGACATGTTCAAGGTGAGCGGCATTTGGGTGGCGCCCTTCGAGGTCGAGCAGGCGCTCGTCTCTCACCCGTCGGTGCTCGAAGCCGCGGTTGTCGCCGAGCGCGACGCCGACGGCCTTGAGAAGCCGAAAGCCTACGTGGTGCTGAAGCCGGGCGCGAGCAGCGAGGGCATCGCCGAGGCTCTCAAGGTCCACGTACAGGACAAGATCGGCAAGTGGAAATATCCGCGCTGGATCGAGGTCGCCGCCGAACTGCCAAAAACGGCAACCGGCAAAATCCAGCGGTTCAAACTTAGGGAAAAGGATGGCGCCGGACATCGACTGGGCGAGCGGTGAGAGAAATTGGATCGCGGCCGGCGGGCGCAAGCTTGAATGCCGCGCCTGGGGCGGCTCGCCGGCTGACAAGCCTACCATCGTTCTTCTGCACGAGGGGCTGGGCTCGATAGGGCTGTGGCGGAGCTTTCCGGAAAAGCTCGCTGAGCGGACGGGCTATTGCGTATTCGCCTATTCGCGCGGCGGTTACGGCCAGTCCGATCCTGTGCCGCTGCCGCGGCCGCTCGATTACATGACCCGCGAAGCCGTGGAAGTCTTGCCCCAGGTGCTCGGCGCCATCGGCTTCAAGCGCGGCATCCTGCTCGGGCATAGCGACGGCGCCTCGATTGCGGCGATTTACGCGGGCAGCGTCAAGGACTTCCGCGTCCGGGGGCTGTGCCTGATCTCGCCGCACTTCTTCACCGAGCCGGAGGGGCTGTCGTCCATCGCGGAGGCGAAGGTGCAGTACGAGACGGGCGATCTCCGCCAGCGCCTCGCCAGGCATCATGCGGACGTGGACAACGCCTTTTTGGGCTGGAACGGCGCGTGGCTCGATCCCGGCTTCAAGTCCTGGAACATCGAGGACGGGGTTGCCTACATCCGCGTTCCGGTGCTGGCGATCCAGGGCCGCCAGGATCAATATGGCACGCTTGCGCAAATCGAAGCCCTGGTGGAGGGCTCCTACGCGCCGGTCGATGTCGAGATTTTGGAAAACTGTAAACATTCGCCGCACGTCGAGCAGCCGGAGCGCACGCTCGAAGTTGTAAGCGATTTTCTGGCCCGCCTCGACCGCATGGAAGCATGTCAAGGACGGGTCGCGTAAAACTTGAAAGCGACGTTGAGGGCAGATGGGTTTCCGGCATTGCGGAAGGCCAAGGCGGCCTCTCGATGCCGGAGATCGTGCCAGGGGCAGGCGAGAGCTTGGAAAAGCGCCGCCAGGGCCAAGGCTGGACAGGATAACGTTCAAGCCACATTTTACAGATCGGGAAAGGGGTGTTAAACCTCCAGGAAATCCTTCATCGCGACCGCGCGCGTTTACGCGCCAAGGGAATTCGAAATGGCCATCATCCGGCAAAAGACGGGGCTTACCTTCGACGATGTGCTTTTGCAGCCGCGCCATTCGAATGTGCTGCCTTCCGAGGTGGACATCACCACGAACCTCACAAAAAGCATAAGGCTGAACATTCCGATCATCTCGTCCGCCATGGATACCGTCACCGAAGGGCCGCTGGCCATCGCCATGGCGCAGGCGGGCGGGATCGGCGTGATCCATCGCAACCTTGAGCCCGAGGTGCAGGCCCAGCACATCCAGCAGGTCAAGAAGTTCGAATCCGGCATGGTCGTCAACCCGGTGACCATCGCGCCCGGCGCCACGCTCAAGGACGCGCTGACGCTTATGAAATCCCACAAGATCTCCGGGATTCCCGTGGTCGAACACGCACAGGGCGGCGGACAGGGAAAGCTCGTGGGCATCCTGACCAACCGCGACGTGCGCTTTGCAACCAATGCCGGCCAGCCAGTTTTCGAGCTGATGACCAAGGAAAACCTCATCACGGTCCGGGAAAATATCGACCGCGAGGAGGCGAAGCGGCTTCTGCATAAATTCCGGATCGAAAAGCTTCTGGTTGTCGACGAGGAATACCGCTGCGTGGGCCTCATCACGGTCAAGGATATCGAGAAGGCGGCGATGCACCCGCTCGCCTGCAAGGACGAGCAGGGCCGGCTGCGCGTGGCCGCGGCGACTTCCGTCGGCCATGAGGGCTTCCGGCGCAGCGAGCACCTCATAGACGCGGGCGTGGACCTGATCGTGGTCGATACCGCGCATGGGCATTCCGAGCGTGTGCTCGAAGCCGTGAGGCGTATCAAGCTTGCGTCCAACTCGGTTCAGGTCATCGCAGGCAACGTGGCAACGGCGGACGGCACGAAAGCGCTCATCGACGCGGGCGCCGATGCCGTGAAGGTTGGGATCGGGCCGGGCTCGATCTGCACCACCCGTGTTGTGGCGGGCATCGGCGTGCCCCAGCTCACCGCCGTGACCGAGGCGGCCGAGGCAGCGGCGGCCCAGGGCATTCCGATCATCGCCGATGGCGGCATCAAGTATTCGGGCGACATCGCCAAGGCGATCGCGGGCGGCGCGTCCTGCGTCATGATCGGCTCGCTGCTGGCGGGCACCGACGAGAGCCCTGGGGAGGTTTATCTCTATCAGGGCCGCTCCTATAAGTCCTATCGCGGCATGGGCTCGCTGGGCGCGATGGCGCGCGGCTCCGCCGACCGCTATTTCCAGGGCGAGGTCGCCGACCCGCTCAAGCTCGTACCGGAGGGCGTCGAGGGGCAGGTGCCTTACAAAGGGCCCGTCTCGGGCGTTTTGCATCAGCTCGTGGGCGGCTTGCGCGCCGCGATGGGCTACACGGGATCGTGCACGATTACAGAGCTGCACGAGAAGGCCGAATTCATCCAAATCACGAATGCCGGCCTTCGCGAAAGCCACACGCACGATGTCACCATCACGCGCGAGTCGCCGAACTACCCGACGCACAATAGCTAGGCGGCGCTGGGAGAAGGACGGGATGAAGGGGGACTTCGGTTCCATCACTGATGACTTTTGCACGCGGATCGTAATCTGAAATGCAGCCCGGCGCGAGGCTTCAAGCGGCCATTGAGATTCTTGGCGAGATTACCGCGCGCGGGCGTGCGGCCTCGGTTGCGCTTGCCGACTGGGGCCGGGCACATCGCTTCGCCGGCGCGGCGGATCGCGCCTGGATCGGCAATCTCGTTTTCGACGGCCTGCGCCGCAAGCAATCCTTGTCGTATCTCATGGGCAGCGAAGGGCCGCGCTCAGTCGCGCTCGCGGCGTTGCGGCATTCATGGGACATGCAGCCCGCCGAGATTGCGGCGCTTTGCTCCGGCGAGCGGTTCAGCCCGGAGCCGCTGACGCCCAATGAGGAGAAAGGACTCGCCAGCGCAGACCTCACCGGTGCGAAAGACTGGGTGCAGGGCGATTATCCGGAATGGCTGCACGAGTCTTTTTCCGAAGCCTTCGGTGAGGACGCGATTAATGAGGGCCGGGCGCTGGCCGAACGTGCGCCGGCGGATCTGCGCGTCAACAGCTTGAAGGCAACGCGCGAGAAGGTCCTGAAGGCGCTTGAGCGCCACGGCGCGGTGGCAACGCCATATTCGCCGCTTGGCGTGCGGTTGCCGCCGCGGGAAGGCGGGGCGCGCAGCCCGAAACTGGAAGCGGAGCCGGGCCATGGCCGCGGCTGGTTCGAGGTTCAGGACGAAGGCAGCCAAATCGCGGCGCTGCTGGCGGGCGCCGGACCGCGCATGCAGGTTGCGGATATTTGCGCGGGCGCCGGCGGCAAAACGCTCGCCATGGCCGCGCAAATGCAGAACACCGGGCAAATCTACGCCTACGACGCTGACGCGATCCGGTTCCGGCCCATTTTCGAGCGGCTGAAACGGGCGGGCGCGCGGAATGTGCAGACGCTGCCGCCGGGGGACAGCGAGACGCTGGCCGGGTTCGAAGGCAGGATGGACATGGTTCTCATCGATGCCCCCTGCAGCGGGACCGGCGTTTGGCGGCGGCGGCCGGATGCGAAATGGCGGCTCACCCCGGTGCAACTCCTTGAGCGCCAGGCGCAGCAGCGCGCGCTGCTCTTCGCCGCGGCGCCGCTCGTTAAGCCAGGCGGCACTCTGGCCTATGTCACCTGCTCGCTGCTGCCGCAGGAAAACGATCAGCAGATCGAAGCCTTTCTCGAAGGCAACGCCCTCTTCACCGCGCTCGATGTGGCGGGGCGCGCGAGAGCCGTGCTTTCTCGTCCCATTCAGAGCCGGCTCCCAGCGGGCAAGCCCGGCCTGCTCCTAACCCCGGCGCGGCATGCGACAGACGGTTTTTACATAGCGCTCCTGGCCCGGCAGCCGTAATAAATTGCTTATAGCGCATTTAATTAATTCTAATTGCAACAAAACTCTAGGTAGCTTGTGAGTATTTCTTTTCTACTCATATAAGGATGTGCAAATTCGTTGCCGGCCTGGGGAGGTCCATTATGGCGTTGGTGGCCCGCGTTTTCGCTTCCTTCGCTTTTTTGCTATTGTCCGGCTCCGTATCCGCACAGGAAGCGAAGAAAAACCTCGCCCTCGTTATTGGAAACTCCGCTTACCGGCACTCTCCGCCTACTAACTCCGCCAACGACGCGCGCCTCATGGCCGAAAAGCTTAAGAGCCTTGGCTTCGAGGTCTTCGCCTTCTACGACGTGAGCCAACGCAAAATGAAGCACGCGGTGCTGGACTTTGCCGACACGCTGCGCGAGGGCGGAAAGGACACTGTGGCCTTCGTCTTCTATGCGGGCCATGGCGCGCAGGTAAATGGCGAGAATTATCTCATTCCCGTGGACGAGCAAATCGAGAGCGAGCGGGATGTCGATATCGATGCGGTGAGCCTCGCCTCCATCATGACCGTGCTGCAGAGCACGGAGACGCGGACTTCCATCGTGGTGCTCGACGCATGCCGCGGCAACCCTTTCGGCTATGCGCGAGGCGCTGGCGGCGGACTGGCAAAAGTGGACGCCTGGAGCGGCGGTCTGGTTGCATTCTCCGCCTCCCCTGGAACGGTGGCGCCCGACGCCCCCGCGGGGAGCAATAGTCCTTACACGGCAGCGCTGGCACAGACCATGGCCGAGCAGGGGCTGAAGATCGAGGACGTGTTCAAGAAGGTGCACACAGCGGTGAGCGAAAAAACGCATGGCGGGCAGATGCCCTGGGAGTCGGCGTCGCTGACCGGCGATTTTTATCCGGCGGGAGCCCGGTAAACCGCCAGCGCTGCTATGTGAACCAGTGCTCCGCACAACGCGCATTACCCCTCACCCCAGCCCTCTCCCAATGGGAGAGGGAGTCCGGCAGTGCCCGTTGTTCGGGCGTCCCCTCTCCCATTGGGAGAGGGACAGGGTGAGGGGTAGTGCCCTATGGCTATGGCTCACCCTTCAGCCGATGTGGGAGTTGCAGCGAGGCGCGGCACAATGAATGTCAGCGCCAGCGCGGCGGCGATTGCGATGCCAATCGCTCCGGCCACTTGCGCCCAGCTGTCAGGCCGCACCACCCCGCAATAAACGATCACTGAGAAGAGGGGAATGTCGAGGAAATGAGCGAGCTTACCGATTAGGGTCCGCGCGTGGCTCCGTTTGTCCTGCGTCAAAGGTTCATCCTCGGCCAAGGACCTCGACAATCTGAGCGTCCGCCGGAATTGCAGGCGCGTGACGGTGTTCCCTTCAATGAATTCGAACAGAAATAGGCCCCACATGCCAACCAGCCAAGGGGCGTCGAAGTATCCGAGGCCAAGCTGGCGGATTAATAGAGGGCCGCTTACCAAAATCATCAGCGCCCCTGGCAAGACCAGGAAATCGTAAAGGATCGCGGTATAAAAGGCCGCCTCCGCGAAGATGACGGGACGGGTGGCGCTATAGCCGCGCCACTCGGAAACGAACACGGCCAGCAGGCCGCCGCCGAGGAAAATGAAGCCGGCGAAGTGCAGGAACCGCAAGAGCTGATAGATGTCCATTTGCGGCTCCTAGGACCTTCCCTGGCGCAGGCGCGGCTTCACGATGCCAAGGACGATGGCGGCCAATGCGAGGAGGATGTTGACCGCGCCGAACAGGTGCTCGCGCATCGCCGGGGCCGCAAAGGCTTCCGGCGCCATTGTTCCGGCCACCATGGCCTTTGCCGCGGCTACAAGGCTATGCCCCACCGGGATCATCACGGCGACGGTTATCGCGGCGATCGCGGCGGCGGCTGCCACATGCGGCACCAGCCACCGCTGCTTGAACGATCCCGGATAGCCGCTCGCAACCATCAGCGCGCCGCTGAGGGAGGCGATCACCAGCCCGGGAAGCGTGACGTACTGCGTCGCCAGTTCGATGGCCTGGCGGGCGAACAGCATCGCCGGCGGATTATCGGTGGCGCCGGGGACTTGGCCTGTCGCGATGTGCGCGAAGATGCTGCCCACGAACATCGCCACGCCCAGGATATGGATGGCCTTGAAGAACTTGTACATGCCGCTACTCCTTGCTGCCAAAATCCGGGGGAGTGATATTCGAGCCGCGTAACTGCTTGGCGAAGTCCCCCCTCATCCTGTCCTTCTCCCCGAGGGGAGAAGGGACCCCCGTACTATCCACGGCGAGAATTCTAGGGTTCTCTCTCCCAGCCGCATCCGCTTGCGGATGCGGCCACGCTGAGATGCCAGCTCGCCAAGGCGAGCTGGGGGGGAGAGAGACAGAGTGAGGGGGTCTTCTTCCGCCGCTATCGAGGCGATCACGGGTATCCGGCACGAGCCGGCGGCGGAGCGTTTCCGCCAAGCTCGCTGCCGCCTCAATCGCGGCCGGGTCGAGGCCCGCCGCAATCCTGTTTGCCCAGGCCGCCTGCCGCTGGTTCACCTCGTCCAGCGAGGCGCGTCCCTTCGCGGTCAGGCCCGCGAGCTTGGCCCGGCGGTGATGCGGGTTATCGGCGAACGCGATGAAGCCTTCGCGGGCCAGCTCATCGGCGACGCGCTGCACGGCCTGCCGGGTGAGCCCCATGTTGCGTGCGATGTGAGCGACGGGCAGAGGGCCTTCGCCGATGGCTCCCATCACCTGCCAGCGTGCGCTCGTCAGTCCGAGATCCGCGCAAAGCTCATCGCCGGCCGCGAGCAGCTCTCCGTTGAGCCGGAACGTCTCGATAATCAGCCCTGTGAAGGCCGAGCCGGCAGGGGTACGTGGCGTTTCATTCATTGGGTGACCTGTCTAATGACAACATGTTGTCGTATCGACATTGGATTGTCAAGCGGCCGTATCAGGTCATATTGTGGTGCCAGTTTCGCCTTTGTGGTGTTGCAGGTGGTGCGGGTTGTTTAGCGATGAGCCGCCCGCGCGGTCAGGAGAGAGCATGAGTACGACGGCCCAGGAACGCATGACCCGCATGTACGACCGCGCGCTGGTCAGCAGGGATTACCAGCACTATTTCGAGGACAGCGGCTTTTATAATTTCGGGTATTGGGACGGCCAGGCGGCGACGCAGCGCGAGGCAAGCGAGGCGCTGATCGACGAACTTACGGGCAGGATTGAGAAAAAGGGCGGGCGAATCCTCGACGTGGCCTGCGGGCCTGGCGCAACCACCCGGCATCTCATGCGAAGCTATGCGCCGGCGGATATAACGGCGATCAACATCTCGGAAGCGCAGCTCGCCGCCGCCAGCAAGCGCGCGCCCGGCTGCACTTTCCTGCGCATGGACGCCACCAGGCTCGCCTTCCCGGACGAGCATTTCGACGCGGTGATGTGCGTCGAGGCCGCGTTCCATTTCAATACGCGCGGAACTTTCTTTCGCGAGGCCCTGCGCGTCCTCAAGCCCGGCGGGTCGCTGGTGCTGACCGATATGCTGTTCCGAGCCTTCATGAAGCCAATCGGGGATTTCGGCCAAGTGCCGCGCGCAAACTTTGTTCCGGACATCGCAAGCTACCGCACGGAATTCGAGGCAGCCGGCTTCGAAAACGTCGACGTTCTGGACGCGACACAGGCTTGCTTGCGGGGGTTCGAGAGGCACCTTGGGCGCTGGCCTTTGTCCGAGCACCGAAGCGGACGCATGGGGCTCGCCAAAACCATCGCGGCCTCAGCCATCAGCCGCGGCATCGCGCAATATTTCCGCATCGTCTGCAAGACCTATTTGATAGCCTCGGCCAGAAAGCCCATGCCTTCGCCGGTTCCGGCGCAACCGGTCTGAGGCCCGTCCGGCAGCGAGCCTGCGGCAAGCGGCCCTGTGATAGATTGACGCGAGAAGCCTCAGCGCGGCTACAAGCCCAAATGCCTTAGGCGTATAATAATACGCTGGTTTGGGCGGGTGTTACGTTGGGGGCGGCACCATGCTGATAGATTGGGAGCAGGCGGGTCCGGCGCGGGCGTTCGAAATCCGGGTGCCCGACGTGATCGCGGCTAAAGCATTCTACGGCAAGGTTTTTGGCGCGCGGGAGATATCCCGGCAGATGACGGCCGGGGGCGAGCCGGTGCGGCTCGGCCTCGCGTTCGGCTGCATACAGTTCACGATTTCCTCGGACGGGAGCGAAGATGCGGACCGGCCGCTGCTCTCGTTGCTGGCGGCCGAGCTTGGAGTTCCCTTCGTGGCGATCATGCTCCGCGTCGAAGACCTGGATCGCATGGCGTATGAGGCGGAGAAAAACGGCGCCGATGTCAGCGCTCCGCATATATCGGGAGATATTGTCGTTTTCACCGATCCCTTCGGCAGCCATTGGGTCTTAAAAAGGCGCGAACCGGCCGAAGAGCCGGAGGAATTCGAGTTCGCCCACCATCGGTGCCACCCCAAAACCAGGCACTGAAGCATGCCGGACGTCCTGGAAGCCTCGCCGTCGCCCGTCATAAGCGACAGCGCTTTCGGTTAAGTTTCAGCGTGGACGCCTTTGGGCGCCATGATACACGCGAAGAATTGCAAGTTCATCCTCGCCGGCGCGATAAAGCACCAAATAGGGAAGCCTTGGCACAGCCTTCTCCCGCGTGCCTTTCCGGCGTCCGGGCTTGCCCAAAAACGGAAACTCCGTGAGAATTTCGATGGTTTTCAAAATAGAGAGGCGGACACGCTCCACAGCGGCGGGGTTCTCAGCAGCGATATAGTTGCGGATTCCATCGATATCGTGCAGCGCGGCGCGCGTATACCGCAGGCTTATGCCCATGGCCTATGAAGTGCCCGTGCGACCTCCTCCTCCGTCGCAAATTCGCCTGCGTCAGCCTGGGCAATCGCAAGCTCGATGCCTTCGATTTGCTCTTGGGTGAGTTCGAATTCCGCCTCGCCTTCGGCAAGATGCAGCAACAGCCCGGCCACGCGGTCCTGCTGTTTATCGTCGAGTGTCTTGAGCTTCGCGATGGCTTCTTCGAGGAGCTTTGTCATAAGCCAACTTTATCACTACTTGCTCCGCGCAATCAACCGCGCTTGCGGGGCTCGCGCGTCAGCAGAAACACCGCCTGTTGCGCGGCGAGGTTATGCAGCGGCGGCGGCACCTTCATGCCGAGCGGGTGCCCATAGGGCGACAGCGCGAAGGAGCGCTCCACCCGCGCGCCGACCAGATCGCAGAGCGCGCGGAAATCGTGAATGGTGCAGAAATGGATGTTCGGCGTCTCGTACCAAGCCTCTGGCAAGTTCCACGTCACGGGCATGCGCCCGCCGAACAGGATTTGCAGCCGGATGCGCCAAAAGCCGAAATTCGGGAACGAGACGATCACATGCCGGGCGATGCGCAGCAACTCCTCCAGCACCTCCTTCGGCCGGTACGTCGCCTGCAGCGTGCGGCTCAGGATCGCGTAGTCGAAAGCCTGGTCGGGATAGGTGGCGAGGTCGTGGTCGGCGTCGCCCTGGATCACCGAAAGCCCTCTGCCCACGCAAAAATTCACGCGGGACTGTTTCAGCTCGATGCCGCGGCCGTCCACCTGCTTCTGCTCTTCGAGGAGCTTCAAAAGCTCGCCCTTGCCGCAGCCCACATCGAGCACGCGCGCGCCCTGCTCGACAAGCCCCGCGATCACAAGCAGGTCGATGCGCGGCGTTGCCGCCAGCTCCGCCTTGGCGCGTTCCTTGAACGTTGGCACAGACTCTTTGAGCGCGGTCATAGGCTGCCTCCGCGCGCTGCCGCGGGCAGGCCGCGCCGTTGCGCCGCCGCGTTCAAAAATCCGCGGATCGCGTTGAACAGCTCCGGCTCGTGCAGCAGGAAGGCATCATGCCCCTTGTCGCTTTCGATTTCGACAAAGCTCACATTCGCCGCCACGGCGTTCAGCGCCTGCACGATGGCGCGGCTTTCGCGCGTGGGGTAGAGCCAGTCGCTCGTGAACGAGACCACGCAGAAACGCGTCTTCGTGCCGGCAAAAGCATTGGCCAGCACGCCGTTGCTGTCGGCTGCGAGGTCGAAATAATCCATAGCGCGGGTGATGTAGAGGTAGCTGTTGGCGTCGAAGCGGTCGACGAAGCTGATGCCCTGATAGCGCAGGTAGCTCTCAACCTGAAAATCGGCGTCGAAGCCGAAAGTGACCTTATCGCGGTTCTGGAGATTGCGGCCGAACTTGCGGTGCAGCGCCTCGTCCGAGAGATAGGTGATATGCGCGGCCATGCGCGCCACCGCGAGCCCCTTGGCGGGGTTGGTGCCTTCCTCAAGATAACGGCCGCCGCGCCAATCGGGGTCGGCCATGACGGCTTGGCGGCCCACCTCGTGGAAAGCGATATTCTGCGACGAATGCCGCGGCGCGGTGGCAACGGGCACAGCCGAAAAAACCCGCTCCCCGAAGCTCGCGCACCATTCCAGCACCTGCATGCCGCCCATCGAGCCGCCAATGACGCAGAACAGGTCCGGAATTTCCAGGTGGTCGATCAGGCGCGCTTGCGCGCGCACCATGTCGTTGATGGTGATGACGGGAAAGTCGAGGCCGTAGGGCTTGCCGGTGTCCGGGTCGATCGACGCCGGCCCCGTGGAACCCATGCAGCCGCCTAGCACATTCGCGCAGATCACGAAATACCGGTCGGTATCCACAGGTTTTCCTGGGCCTACAACCGTTTCCCACCAGCCGGGCTTGCCTGTAACGGGATGGTGGCTCGCCACATGCTGGTCGCCCGTGAGCGCGTGGCAAACGACGACGGCGTTCGAGCGGTCCGCGTTCAACGTTCCATAGGTCTGATAGGCGATCTCGAAGGGCACCAGCAGACGGCCGCAATCGAGCGGCAAGGCTTCCTCGCTTCGAAAGCTCAGCGATCGCTGCGGCGCCGTGCCAAGTTCGCGGCCCGGATGGATGGGTTTATTCATAAATGCGCGGCCAGCCTCCGTGAAGGGACTAATCTCGATCCGGCCGCTTATGTGTTGGGACCCCATGGGCCTCAGCCTTTTAGCGAGTTCTTTTACGTGGCTGCAAGCCGGCGGCCAAATCACCACGGCGTGTAATAATAAAGGAAGGCGCCCCCGGCACGTCAAGCGCCAGAGCCGCCTTTCCGATTGGATTTGTTGGAAATAACGGCGCTCCCGTAACTTGCGCCTTAACTCAGCGCGCGCCTTCTATGCAAAACCCTCTTATGGGCAGGGTTTTTGTGAACGAGTTTGTTCCGGTGATGGAGAACGGTGAGAACCTCCATAACGGTGGCCACAAACCGGCTGTAGCTCCAGCCTTGCTGGTCCGATTCCAGCCAAAGCCGTTCGATCTTCTTTTCCATCGAAATATTGAACTTGGTCCGGACCAGAGGCGGCTCGGCCACGATTTCTTCGCCAGTGTAAGCAACGCTAGCTTCTTGAGCAGTCTGCATCATCTTTCCCCCGTAAAGAGCACTCATTGTTACTTATCCTCAGGAGCCATTGTTTTCTCTACTGCTGCATGTGTACCGCATAATGTGGTTAACGCATGCTATTAAACTTTTACCGAAAGTGTCAATAGTTGTGTTGTACTAAATGTTTTCAACACAACTTACATAACGATGCATGACGTACACCACCCAGTTGGGTTATGATTAACAGTTACTGAATCGGATGTATCAAAGCGCACCAACAGTTTCTCGTTGGATAGGTTCCCGCAATCCCCAACCATTTTTTAGGAGGCAACTGGAAAGGACTGCTTGAAGCGGCGCTCTAGCTCTGCTTCCGATGTTCGCGCACACGAAAGGCTGGGCGCGGATTACCTCGCAAAGGGGTTCACGGACGGCTTGCTGCTTTTGCCCTATTCCGCTTTGCGGCTTTTGCGCTATTCATACGTCCGGTTGCCGGAAATGAGGAATGCACATGCCTAGTTACAAAGCGCCGCTTGATGAGTACCGCTTTATTATGAATGACGTTCTCGATGCGGGAGAGCTATCGGCCCTGCCCGGATTCGAGGATGCCACCCCCGATTTGATCGCCAGCGTTCTCGAAGAGGCGGCGAAGTTTTGCGAGACGGTTCTGCAGCCGCTCAACCAGAAAGGCGACATCGAAGGCTGCGCCTTTGAAAACGGCGCCGTTCGCACACCCGCGGGCTTCAAGGAGGCATACGATCTCTACGCTCAGGCAGGCTGGACGGGCCTTGCCTTGCCGCCACAGTATGGCGGCCAGGGCTTGCCGGACACGATAGGCTTCGCGATCGAGGAGATGATCTGCTCGGCCAATGTGTCGTTCGGCCCCTATCCCGGTCTTACACACGGAGCTTTCCGGGCCATCGAGGCCCACGCCAGTGAAGACCTCAAGAACCGCTATCTGCCGAAAATGGCGTCCGGGGAATGGTCTGGGACGATGTGCCTGACCGAGTCCCATTGCGGCACCGATCTTGGGCTCATCAAGACGCGCGCGGTTCCCGCCGGCGATGGCTCGTACAAAATCGCGGGCACGAAAATCTTCATCACCGCGGGCGAGCAGGATCTCACGCGGAACATCGTTCATCTCGTGCTTGCGAAACTTCCAGAACTCTCCCGCGGGAGTAAAGGGCATCTCGCTGTTCCTGGTCCCGAAGTTTTTACCGGACGCGAATGGCGAGCCTGGCCAGCGCAATGCCGTGGCCTGCGGGTCGATCGAGCACAAGATGGGCATCAAGGCTTCGGCCACCTGCGTCATGAATTTCGACGGCGCCACGGGCTGGCTCATCGGCGAGGCGAACCAAGGCATGCGGGCCATGTTCACGATGATGAACGCGGCCCGGCTGGGCGTCAGCATGCAGGGGCTCGGCGTCGCGGAGGTTGCCCGCCAGAACGCGCTGATTTACGCCAAGGACCGGCTGCAAGGCCGTGCGCTCACCGGCACACAGGCGCCCGATAAGCCGGCCGATCCGATCATCGTGCACCCGGACGTGCGCAAGAATTTGCTCGAAGCGAAGGCGTTCACCGAAGCGGCACGTATGCTAGCGGTGCTCGTTGCGCTGAAAATCGACACCTCGACCCATCATCCCGATGCGGCGGCCCGCGAGCAGGCCAACGACTTCGTCGCGCTGCTGACTCCCGTTATCAAGGCCTATTACACCGATATGGGCGTCGAGATCGCCATCAAGATGCAGCAGATGTACGGCGGCCATGGCTACATCCGGGAATGGGGCATGGAGCAGTTCGTCCGCGATGCTCGCATTTTCATGCTGTACGAGGGTGCAAATGGCATCCAAGCGCTCGATCTCGTGGGCCGGAAGCTTGGCCAGCACGGCGGGCGTGCGGTTCGCGCCTTCTTCGGAATGATCCAGGCCGAGCTTGACGCGGCGAAGCCTGAGCCGGCGCTTGAAAGCATCGCGAAGCCGCTTGCCGATGCGCTGAACAAACTGCAGCAGGCTACGATGTGGCTTGCCCAGCACGGTCTTTCGAACCCGGACGAAGCAGGCGGCGCCGCGACCGATTATCTGCGGATGTTCGCGCTCGTCAGCCTCGGCTGGATGTGGCTCAAGATGTCCCGCACCGCCCAGGCGAAAATGGCTTCGGCGGACGGCTTGGGGCAATACTACGATGCCAAGCTCAAGACCGCCGCGTTCTTCGCGCAAAAGATGCTGCCCGATGTTGACAGCCGCTTCAAGAGCCTCTCCGCCGGCAGCAAGATCATGATGGAAATGGCCGTGGAGCAGTTTTAGTAGGAGAAGCAGCGAATCGCACTAACGGCATTACCCCTCACCCCAGCCCTCTCCCAATGGGAGAGGGAGTCCGGTCGCGGCCGTTGAGAGGGCGTCCCCTCTCCCATTGGGAGAGGGACAGGGTGAGGGGTAGTGCGCTATGGGAGAACTACATGCGCGCCTTATCAGCCTTCGCTTGTGCCGTCTTCCTATGCTTGGCCAGCATTCCAGCCGGCGCCTACGGTCCATGCACTGGCAGCCGGTGCGCGCTTTCGCGGGAACGCGCGGTGCTGCCCGGCCCTATCGTTTTAGGCAAATGCTGCCGCCCAGCGCCAGCCGGCTGGGGTTTTTATATGAGGCAGAAGCTCCGCGACGATGCGCGCGCGCCGCTCGCCATTTACGACGAGCTGGGCGGCGTCACGCTCTACCGCGACCGGAGATAGGCAGCGCTCACTCCGCGGCCACCAGCGTCCCGGCCGACGGATGCCGCGAATCTCCGCGCTTGTTCTGGCGCCGGACATACATGACGACCGACTCAGGCTGCTGCGTCTTCGCCCTCAAGGCGGCGATGAGGGCATCTTCGGCATCGACGGTAAGATGACCGCTTGTGCCCTTAAGCTTTAGTCCAACAATGTATTGCATGGGTGCTCCTCCGGACCCCCCTTAATATTATGATACCAACCCTGGATGAAAATCCTAAGCGGAAAATCCAGGGGAGGGCCCGCTATCGGCAAAGCAACACTTGCACATGAAAAGCCGTTGCATTTACAAGCAGCAAACCTGCGGGCAAAATGGCGGGTAAATTCGCTGGCGGCACAGCGGTCAACCGCCGGTGCCGTTCCGATCCGCGGCGGCGGGCAGCCGCCAGAAACGCCGCGCACATTCATAGCTTCGCCCCCCGCGCCGCCTGAACCGTAGATGCGGCCGGTTTGAAGGGACAAAGCGATACCGGGCGATGAGTTTCGACGATGAACTGGCTGGCTCACGCATTCCTCTCCTGCACCGATATCGACTTTCGCCTGGGCAATTTCCTGGCCGATATCGTCAAGGGACGCGATCTGCATGGAATGCCGCCGCATTTTCTCAGCGGCGTGCGCTGTCATAAGGCAATCGACGCCTTCACGGACAGCCATCCGGTCCCGCGCCGCAGCCGGACGCGCATCGCCGGCACTTGGGGACGGTTCTCGGGCATCCTCATCGACGTTTTCTACGATCATTACCTCGCCGTGAACTGGGAGCGTTACGCCGATGTGCCGCTGCCGGTATTCACGGCTTCGATTTATAGCGCGCTTGCGCAGCGCCTGGATGCCTTGCCCGAGCGGGCCCGCCTGGCCTCGCGCATCATGGCCGCCGAGGATCATCTTGGCGCCTATGCCCGGATGGAAGGGGTGGAGGCCGCGTTGCGGCGCATTTCCCATAGGCTCTCGACGCGGACCAACAGGACCGTCTCCCTCGAAAGCGCCGCCGCCAGCCTTGAGAGCAATTATCAGGGCATCGGCGAAGACTTCGCCGAGTTTTTCCCGCAGTTGCAGGAGCACGCACGCGGGTATTTTATCCTGGAAACGGCAGCTAACGCCAAGCTGCATAATGAACTGGGCGAATTTCCCCTCACCCCAGCCCTCTCCCCATGGGAGAGGGAGTCCGGTCGCGGCCGTTGAGAAGGCGTCCCCTCTCCCCCATCCGCATTCGCTCGCGAATGCGGACGCCATAAGTTGCAAGCTCGCCAAGGCGAGCTTGCTGAGAGGGACAGGGTGAGGGGAGATTCGCGGGGTTCATTGCGCCATCCGCCGCAAAGTTAGCGCCCATGCGCAAAGGCGGGCACCCATCTAAGATGTTGTTCTAATCTGATAAATGGATTCCCGCCTTCGCGGGCATGACGCTCGCACAAGGACCGCATTCGCCGGCGGGAATGACGCTCGTGGCCGTTCCCGCCGGCTTGAGATCCGGACCGTGCGGGCATAGCCGGGCCAGCGCGGAAGCACTCCGCTTAGAAATTGTACCGGAAGGACAGTTGCCCGCCGATGCCCGTGCTTTTGGCTCCGTCGCCAGCGACGGCGTTGCCCTTGGCGTCGATGATGAATGCGTCATGTTGAGCCGCGACACCCAAGCCGGCCTTTATGAGATCGCGGCTGTCATAGGCCGAGTATTGGCTCACAGTGTAGCCGTAAAGCGTTCCGGTGCTTTCGGCCTGGGGATTGCCGAGCACGCGCTCGTAGGCGAGGGTGACGGAAGGCACGACGGTCCAGTCACCCAGTTGCTGCCGGTCCAGCCCCGCTTCCAGGCCGGCCAAGACACTCGGAGACGTGTTGCCGATGCCGTTGACGGCCAAGGCAAGCTCGCTGCCGGTTTCGGCGAAGCTATTGAGGGCCACGCCGCTAATGCGGAGCCCCGTTTGCGCCGTGACCGTAAACGGAGCCATGCGCATCACATAGCCCGCGCCGGCCAAACCGCTGTACATCCCGCCGTTGGTGCTGCCGAGCGCTGTCCCCAGTCCGCCGCCCAGGGGGCGCGTGCTTTGGTATTCGACCCACCCGGCATCCGCGCGCGCCACCGCGTAAGGACCGGCGTCAAGCGTCGAAATTCCGTAACGTCCGCCAACCGTTATGACAGCGGTGTTGACGCTGGCGCTGGCGCCGGCGCTTCCGAGCGTCCCCGAATTGTAACCGATGCCCACATTAGCCGATGTCTGACTGTCGATGCGGTACGTGGAACCCACGACCGTTCCCGCACTGCGCTCTGAGCTACCGGCAATACCCGCTCGGCCTTCTGAACTGAAATTGTCCGCACTTCCCGCCAGCCAAAGACGGCCCTGACCCGCGCGAAGCTCCAGGCCTGCCGCGTAGGGCGAGATCGCATCGTCGATCCATAGAGGCTCCCGCATGAGATACGAGGCGGCATCCGCATGGATCTGGCCGCCGGCCCGCGTCTCGGCGCCCCAAAGCGTGCCTGCATCGATGGCCGACTGCAGATAGTAATTGTAGGCGGTATAGTGGCCCGACAGCGGAGAGTTCTGTAACTCGTTCAGAAACGCGGCGCCGGCGGCGGCATTACCGGCAAACCCGCTTTGCCCAGGAAGCTCCGAGTAGTAGACCATCTTGGCGCGCAGGACGTAGATGTCTGCCTGACTGAGGCCTAGCCCTTGCATCAAATAGGCATCCATCGAGCCATATGTCGTGGCGATTTGAGCGATCCCGTTTGTCAGCCATTGCTGCTCAACCACCGTTTGGCCGAAATAACTGTTGCTGGCCAGATAATCCCGCACGACGGTTGCCTGCGGCACACCGGCGATGGTTTGCAAAAGCATGGAGGTCCAGCCGGTGCGGTCCTTGCCCTCCGAGCAATGATACAAAGCAGGGCCGGACGCGTGGGCCAAGTCCAGCAAAACCGTGCCAAACGCTGCCACCATGCCCGGATTGGTCACGAAGCTTTGGTAAGGATTATTAGGATCGGGAACCGAAGAGGGCGGATAAGTAGTGCCGAAGATATTGACGTTAACATAGGCGGCTCCAGCCGGCACACGGTCGGGTCCGTTCCATTGGGACGGGGGAACGCCCGGGTAATTGTAAATCTCCGCGGGCGTCCGCAGATCGATGTCGAGGACGATATGCGCCGATGAGAGCGTCTGGGAATCCGCGGTACTGAGCTGTGACAGCGCATTGGAGCGATAAAAAACCCCGGTTCGCATCACGCCGCCGTTGCTGGTGGTATCGGCGTATCCGGTTCCGCCATATATCGCCGCGATCCCGGCAAGGTCTCTGAAATTTGGGGCGGATTGCAGGATCGGCGTATTGACCGGCTCCTGGGCGAATGCGGGAAGCGACGGCAAAGAGAGCGCAGCCGCCGTGCCGCAGAGCAAAACGCTTCTCGCCAAGACCGTCTTGAAAGCAGGCATCTTAAGGGCCCTTCAGTTCGCGTTGAATGCTTCGCTTAGCCGCGTCATCCCGAAATCCGCCTGGCTCGCTATCCGGGATCTCTACGAATGCCAGCGCCTGTCACGATCCCCGATCGGGCGCTTCGCACCCGTCCGGGATGACGGGCGGTGAACTACGGGCGCACCGGCAGCCTCGTCTAAAACGAATATTCCAATCCGGCAGTAACGCCTTGAAACAGCACATTCGACCCGCTGTTGACGCCAAGCATGTGCTCGCTCGCCGTAGTCGGCGTCGAAGCCGTAACCGTCTCCTTGATCTGTCCCGGCGCCAAAGCGATGCCGTCGAGCCAGAGCGCCTCGTAGCCGATTTTTAGAGCCAATTGCCCGGTAACTTGATATTTCAGCTGCAAGGCGCCTTCGGCTGCGAACGCGGCGTTGTCAGCCGTGGCGCTCGCTGAGTACACTGTCTTTCGCACGCTGACGCCGGCCGACTGCCAGGCATTGTCGTCGAAAAGTCCGATCTTCGCCTGCCCGCCGAGCGAAAAACGGCCAAACTCCCATATTTTCCCATCAACGCCGATTTGGAAGCCATATAGGTTATTCACGACGTTCGTATTCCAGAACGCGGGATAATTTCCAGCCGGTAGGTTACCCTCTGTAACCAGAGAGAGTTGGCAGTTCGTAAGAGTGCACCCGTTCTTCCATGTAGGCTGCGTGCGATCCGGGGGCGTCAACGTGCCCAAAAGAGTGTCGTTCAGTTGGAACCAGCGGAACCCAGCCAGCACGGTCACCCGGCTGGAGAGAGCCAGCCGCCCGTTGGCCTCGGCGCTATAGAGGCTTGTGGTGTCCTGCCATACCATTGCCTGGTAAGGGAAATCTTGAGTCTGCCAGAAGCCGCCGGGCGCCTTCATAACCAGCCAGTCCGCCGGGTTGTCAGGGCCTATGGCTTTCGTGCCGGTCTGGTTGAAGATATTGAAATACGACAGCTCCGCGCTGCAGCCGGAATCGCCATGATAAATCAGGTCGATTTTCGGCCCGGCGGAAAACCCCTGCTGAAACTGGTTGCTGTTGAAAGCTTCGGGCCCGGAGGCGATTGACGTGAGGAGGAATGGCACGTCGCCCGGCACCCGTTCGACGAGCGTTCGATTTACGCCGCCTGTGCGGTCCAAGACGACAGCCTCGACTGAGACTGTCCATCGCGAAGCGCTCTCCGGCTGGTCAACTGCCAATTTGCTCGTAGAATTCTCTAGGTCTCCGGCCAAGGCGGTTGCCGGCAGGGATAGCGTGGCGAGCAGGGTACAGAGGAAACTGGCGGCGGCCAACCTAACGAAAACGCGCGCGGTCTCGCGATGATTCATCGATGGATGTCCCCGTCTGGCGAAGCCTACGCCAGACGAGCGCTTCTATCGTTTGCGAACCCAATACAACCTAAGCTAGCAGTTGCTGGCCAGCGCTCGCAACCGGAGTTTGCCCGCCAACGCAACTACACGTAAATTTGTGTCCAAGTTGCAACTGAACGCCGTGCCCGGCTTGTATCGCTCTACCGTCATTGCGAGCGAAGCGAAGCAATCCAGAGCAACAGAGGTTTCCGCGGTTGCTGGATCGCCACGTCAGCCAAGGGGGCCTCGCGATGGAGCCGGCATCGCCTCTGGGAATTCGTGGCGCGCTGCGCCTTAACGGATCGTGCGTTTCGCGTAAGGCCGTATCGTAGTTAACGCCAGCGTGGTTAACGGCGAAGTCTCATATTTTCCGCCGCCGCGTTTTTGCAAATCTTTTCGCATTTTCGGTCGAATTCCACGATTCCAGAATCCGTTTAAATATACGCGCAGATTTGGAATTAACCGTAAGCGAGGCTCACGCAACGCTAATCCCCCATATATTTATCACAAGATATCAATGCACTAGCCAAGAGCTGGCCGAGCTTAACGCATCTTCAAGGTGCATCTGCTAAATTACTTCAAGATCGATATACGCCCTTCGGAGGGCCGGCGGAACGGTTGGAAGGGTTAATATGGCCTTACATCGAGACTTACGGCGCCGGTGTAACTCGATACACGCCCGAGCCTGCGGCGCCGAAGGCAAATGCAGTGAGCGGGAGGACACGCATGGAACGCGGTGAACGGGGGCAAAGCGCCGGCGCGGTGGCGGACGGTTCTCCGGAAACGCACGCTTCGCCGCCAGCGAATGCCGGTGCTTGGATGCAAACGATCCGGGCCGCGGCGGACAAGCTGAAGGGCGCCATCATCCACACGCCGGCGGTCGAGGCGCCCAAGCTCTCGGTGCTGTCGGGCGCGCAAATTTTCCTGAAATACGAATGCATGCAGGCGACGGGCAGCTTCAAGGAGCGCGGCGCGCTTCTCAAGCTGCTTTCGCTTAGCGAGACCGAACGCAAGCGCGGCGTCATCGCGATCTCGGCCGGAAACCACGCTCAGGCCGTGGCCTACCATGCGGCGCGGCTGGGCATCCCCGCCACGGTGGTCATGCCCGAAGGCACGCCCTTCAACAAGGTTGCCAACACCGAGGGCTACGGCGCAAAGGTGATCCTTGCCGGCGAGCACGTCGGCGAATCCCAGAGCCACGCGGACCGGCTGATCGCCGAGCTGGGCTTCACCCTGGTCCATCCTTACGACGACGCAATGGTGATCGCGGGCCAAGGCACCGCCGGGCTCGAATTCATCGAGGATTGCCCGGCGCTGGACTGCCTGATTGTCCCCATCGGCGGCGGCGGTTTCATCTCCGGCGTGGCGGCGGCGGTGAAAGCGCTGAAGCCCGAGGCCGAAATCGTTGGCGTCGAGGTCGAGTCCTACCCCTCGGCCTATGCGGCCTTGCGCGGGGAGCCAGCGCGTTGCGGAGGGCCGACGCTCGCGGAAGGCATCGCGGTCAAGGCTTGCGGCGCACACACGCTGCCGATGATCCGCGAGCTGGTTCACGACGTGGTTCTGGTAAGCGAGAAGGCCATCGAGGAGGCAATCTATTGCCTGGCAAGCCTGCAGAAGACCATCGCCGAAGGAGCGAGCGCCGCCGGGCTCGCCGCCGTTCTTTCCAACCGCGCGCGATTTGCCGGCCGCCGGGTTGGGCTGTTTCAATGCGGCGCGAATATCGATCCGCGCGTGCTTGCTTCCATCCTGATGCGGGGGCTGGAGCGGGAGAGTAAGATCGTTTCGCTGCGCATCTCGCTTAGCGACAGGCCTGGAATGCTAGGCGAGATCGCAACCGAACTCGGCCGCTGCGGCGCCAACATTCTCGAAGTCCATCACAACCGGCTGTTCCTGGACGTGCCGGCGAAGGGCGCCGTGGTCGACATCGCCATCGAGACGAAGGACCGCGCCCACGCCGAGGCTACGGTGGAAAGGCTGCGCCTGCATGGCTTCGAGGTCGAAAGGGTGAATAATCGCTACGGGGAAAGCTAAGACCCCCCTCACTCTGTCTCTCTCCCCGAGGGGAGAGAGGACCCTAGAACATCCGCTGGGGGTAGTTCGAGGGTTCCTTCTCCCCTCGGGGAGAAGGACAGGATGAGGGGGGACTTTGCAAAGCACCCCCCTTGAAATAACGAGCTTTTCCAGCCCGCTCAGTAGGGCGCGCGGGGAGCGCCGCCGTAACCCGGTCCAGCGTAGCCGCCGGAATAGTTGTCGTCATAGGACCTGAAGCGCGGCTCGCCCTGCTCGGCATAGCGGCCGGAGTAGCCCGGGCCGGGGTTGGGCTGATAGGCATAGCCGTCATAAGGCTCGCGCGGCGGCTCATTCCGGTACGCATAGGCGTCATACTGGGGGCCGGTCCTCGGATCGCCGGGATAGGCATAGCCGTTATAGGGCTGGCCCTGAGGCGCGCCTGGGCCGGCATAGCCGCCATAGGGTTGGCTCTGAGGCGCGCCTGGGCCGGTATAGCCGCTATAGGGTTGGCCCTGAGGCGCGCCTGGGCTGGCATAGCCGTTATAGGGTTGGCCCTGAGGCTCGCTTGGGCGGGCGTAGCCGTCTTGATAGGCATAGGGACCGGGGTTAGGCCCAGCGTAGGGCGCCGGGCTCGAATAGGGCGCGGGAGCACGGCCGGCATTGTAGCCGCCATTATAGCTGTAGCGCTGGTCACGCTGCATGTAAGGCGCATTCGCGCTTACGACGCGCCGGCATGCGGGCATCAGCCTATCGATCCTGTCAGCCAGGCATTGGAACGCCTGCTGGCCCTTCGCTACCCCTGGACACAAGCGCTGGTAGTCCGGCATGCAATCCTCGACCGCCGAAGCGATTTTGATGGCCTGCAGGCAATAGGGCGAGATCTCGGCCTGGTGATCGAGCAGGCAGCGCGCCACGCGCCCATTGCCCGGCGCTACGTTGGAGCAGATGCGGTGATAGTCGGGACGGCAGGAATTCATGATGCCGTCCGCCGCGTCGGGCACGAGGTCTCCGGCCGAAGCGGCCGCCGGACCAAATATGAGCGCGGCGCCAAGGATGTATTGGGCAATCTTAAGCATGGCAATTCTCCCGCGAGGACACTCGCTTCACAAAACCGGCGCAACCCGGATTGCGATCAACCCATAGAATGCGGGCTGGTTTTGGCGTAAACAAGATTTAAAATGCAAGTGAGTGAATTTAGTCTTTGTAATCCTTTGTATCGCGCAACCTGCCGCGCATTTCACGAAGCCCTGACAGCTTGGCGAAAAACTGAAGACGCTTGCCAAAAACGTCATTGCGAGCGCCGCGAAGCAATCCAGATGGTCAATAAAATCAACGTACTACCGGAGCGCCATGCCGGGCCTCGCTCCCCTCGCGATGACGAGCGCGGGCTATTTCAGCAGCCAGCCGGTTGCCTCCGTCGTCAAGGATAGAGCCGCTTCGCGCGTAACCTGCCTAATTTAATTCCGGCGCGCCACTGCCTAGCTTGGTATTGACACTTCGATGTAATGTTATAACATACCGGCAAGGATTGGGGGGGCAAAATGCGTTTGTGTTTGTGCTGCGCTTTATCGATTTTGGGGATGGCATCGCCTGGAGCAGCCCAGCAAGCGCCCGCCCCAACCGGCCCGGAGGTCATACAAAGCGAGGGGCAGGCCCCCTCGCCAACCCAAGGCGGCGTGGGAAACGAGGGCCAGGCGCCAGGGGCCGCGACCGAGCTGCCGCCCATCAAGGTTATCGTCGCGCCGCCTGAAGCCAAGAAAAAGCGGCCTGCCGTCACCGCTGGAGGCGCTGCAAAAGGCAAGTCCCGGGCCGCCAACGCCGCCTCCACGGGCCAAACGCCGGCAGAAGCCGCGAGCAACGCCGCGGTGGTTCGAGGCGCAAACACGCTGAATGCCGCGCGCGAAAACATCCTGCCCAAGATCGGGGTCAACAGCTACCAATTGAGCCAGCAGGATATCCAAGCGCTTCCGCAAGGCGATAACGCCCCGATCGACAAGGTGCTGCTGCAGACGCCGGGCGTCTACCAGGACTCCGCGATCAACGGCGGAATTCACATCCGGGACGAGCACGCAAACGTTCAATATCGAATAAACGGAATTCAGCTCCCCGACGGCGTTTCGGGTTTCGGCCAGGTCCTCGAAACCAGCCTGATCGGCAACATGGCGGTCGTGACCGGCGCGCTGCCCGCGCAATATGGGCTGCGCACAGCCGGGCTTGTCGATATCCAAACGCGCATGGGCACGGCCGAGCCCTCGGGCGAGTGGAGCGTTTACGGCGGCAGCCACGACACGATCAGCTCGAACCTCCAATATGGCGGGGTGAGTGGCAATACGCAGTATTTCTTCACCGGCCGCTGGCTTGAGAACGGCTTGGGGATCGAGAATCCAGCGAGTAGCGTCAACGCCATTCATGACGAAACTCAGCAGGAGAAGTTTTTCAGCTACGTTTCAACGGTGCTGCCAAACAATGCGCGCTGGACATTAATCACCGGCGCTGCCGATGCTCATTATCAGGTTCCGAATAATCCGGGGCAACCACCCGTATATTGCACCACCGCAACTTGCTCATTCGACTCCTCGAAGCTCAATGAGCAACAGCTTGAACAAAACTACTTTGGCGTGCTGGCCTTCCAGCAATCCACAGCGTTCGCGGATTATCAGGTCTCCTATTTCACTCGCTATAGCAGCCTGCACTACACGCCGGACCTTATCGGCGATCTCATGTTCAATGGCATCGCCACGGACCTTAGCCGGACCAGCTTCCTGAACGGTATTCAGGCGGACAGCGCGTTCCGAATTGCGCCGGACCATACATTGCGTGCGGGCTTCGTGGTCAGCGGCGAGCAGACTAATGTTACGGATGACGCGACGGTCTTTTCTTCGGGACCGACGGCTCAAACAACGGCGCCAAACGGTCAGGCGCTAAAAAATACCGCTAACTGTCTTAACAACAACTCGAGCACCTATGTCCTCACCGCGGACTGCGTCACGGGTGCGACGCAGCAGGTGCTGGACAAAGAAAACGAGTTCGGCTGGATCGCGGGGGTCTACATCCAGGACGAATGGAAGATCACCGATAAGCTGACGCTCAACACGGGCCTGCGCTTCGATCAGATGTGGCAATACGTGGACGCGAACCAGCTCAGCCCCCGGATCGCCGCTGTGTATAAGCCGCTCGACGGCACGGTCTTCCATGCCGGCTATGCCCGGTATTTCACGCCCCCGCCGCAAGCCGTGGGCGCCCCCGAAAATTACGCACTCTTTAACGGCACGGTTGCCGCGGCGCAGGTGACACCTACGAGCCCTGCTGGAACGGTAATCTTACCATCGCTTCCCGAACGCTCTCATTACTTCGATGCCGGTGTCACACAGGTGATTGTGCCCGGTTTCGAAGGCGGTTTGACCGCTTATTATAAGATCGCCCAGGATCTGCTTGACGATGGCCAATTTGGGCAAGCACCTACACTTACCTCTTTCAACTACGCCAAGGGCGAAAACGAAGGGCTCGAATTAAAGCTGAAGTATACCAAAGACGGCGTCGTGGTGTATGGAAACCTCGCCTTTGCGAGGCAGGTCGGGACGCAATTCGCTACCAATCAGTATTTGCAGGGCTACGACGAATATGTCTATGCGCTCACACACTTCATACCGACCGACCATTCTCAAGCCATCAGTGCTTCGGCTGGAATATCCTACCCCGTGTGGGATCACACAAGAGCCAGCCTGGACATGATCTATGGCAGCGGCCTTCGGAACGGCTTCGATAATTCGACGAGCCTGCCACCCTACAGCCAATTCAACCTTGGGCTTTCGCACGAATTCATTCTGCCGGATTGGAAGCCGCTCACTGTACGCTTCGACGTGGTCAATCTCTTCGATAACGTTTACGAACTGCGCGACGGAACCGGCATCGGCATGTTCGCGCCGCAATGGGGCCCGAGGCGCGGCTTCTTCGTGGGCCTGTCGCAGAAGTTCTGAAGCAGGATTTTTCGGGCCGCTGCTCTCACAAACGCGCTTGCCCCGGTCAGGGCTGGCGCCTGTATTTTTCGCGGATGCCGGCAACCCAGCGTGTGTTCTGGTCAAGCCACTTCATTTCAATGTGAGCCAGCCACCCAGACGTATGCCAATCCAGAATTGCCTTGGAAACCGCTTTGGCGAGGGGCCCCGGATAGTCTTCCCGCATTACGGCAATGCCCCACGGCATTGGGTCCACCGCGGTAAATTCGACGAGATCGTAATCTTTCCACTTCTCCGCGCCATATTTTTTCAGCGCCAGCAGCGCCGTGTCGTCGAAGACGAAGATAGTGCAGCGGCCTTGCCTCAACGCCTGTTCAGCTTCTGGAACGGTGCCGGCCATCACCAGGTCTCTGTGGATATAAACCGATTGGAGCTCCTCGTTGGCGTAGTTGCCTTCGATCGCACAGACCGGTTTGCCTTTCAGGTCGTCCTCGCTCTGTATTCCCGAGCCTGGGGCTGCCAGCCGGCGACACCGGATGCGTAATAGGCCGGGTGGATGAAGCTTACTTTCTGACTGCGTTCCTTGGTGATGGCCATGGTGGCGATAATCAGGTCGACCTTGCCGTCCTCAAGCATCTGAATGCGGTTTGCTGAGGTCACGGGCTCAATCCGCAGTTTGATGCCGAGGCGCTTGGCGAGATCGGCTGCGAGATCGGGCTCGATGCCGGCAATCTGGCCATCCTTATCCCTAAAACCGTAAGGCTGGTAATCGGCCTTCGCACCCACAACGATTTCACCCTTCGCCTTGATATTGGCGAGGGTGTCCGCCGCCACCGGATTGGCCAGGATCGTCAGGCCTGACACGGCCATCAAAATACGTATTCGCGCCGAATACACCACACCTTGCCTCCGCTGTCTGGGCGCGGCCGTATCCGCACGCACTTTGCCAAGCGATATTGAGGACATTTCAATTGAGCGAATACCGTATGCGTGCAGTAAAAATGTTCGAATTTGCGGTTTGTCCCGTCTCCGCGGCATCGGGCGTTCCCGGCGCAAAAGGGCCCGCGGCGGCGCTTTTCGTGGGCTTGTCGCGGAAGTTCTAAGCTCCACTTAGGCTTCTATCATTTTTTTGAGCGCATCGCGGATCAATACCGGTCAGGTTCGAGTTATCTCCACCGTCCGCCGCCGGATTAGGCGCATGGGCGGGCCAAGGGCAATGGATCGAGAAAAGCGAGATCAGTCATGGGGTTAATCAGGACGTTCATAAATCTGGTCATCCTTGTCCTAATCGGCATCTTCAGCTACTGGCTCTATGCGTCGTTCGTAAGCGCGCCCGGGGCCCCCTATTGGGCTGAGATCAATCGCAATATGCCGGATCCGCTGCGCCGCTTCTCGTGCGAACAGGTCCGCAAACGCGAACCCGCCGCTCCGCTGCCAAGCTGCGAAAGTTACTGAGAAGAACGGCGCCGGTGAGAGGCCCACGAAGGGGCCGGCCTTGGGTTACGAAAAGCGCGACATGAAGCGCATGAACTTGGCGGCCAGAGGAGCGCCATCTTCAGACCCGGAACTCTGCTCCGGTTTGCGGACAGGGTAGCCCTGCATCATCCATCCCCGGATTCCGCCATCGAGATTGTAGATTTCGGCGGAAACCGCCCCGTTGAGCTTGAGGCACGCGAACATGCTGCGATTGCCCGAACGGCAAAGCATGACGAGTTTTTGGCCTTTGTGGGCTGGCAGCGCACTGGGATGAAGGCTGCTCAAGGGGATGAGCGTTGAGCCTTCGATGTGCTCGGACGCATATTCGCGCGGCTCGCGCACGTCTATGACGACGGCTTCCCCGGCTTCGAGCCACGACTTGAGGGTTGCTGGGCTGACGGACTTAACGTTCATGCGCGGCGGCTCCAAGATATGAGAGTTTCCTTAAATAAGGTCAGTCCCTGCAATAAATCAAGTAGAGCGTGGACAGGAGCGCATTTGCCTGCATGCTGGCGAGGCGATAATAGACCATCTGCCCGCGCTTTTCACAATCCACGAGGCCGGCTTCGCGCATCTTGGCGAGGTGCTGGGACAGCGCCGACTGAGATAGCCCAACGGATTCCGCCAATTCCCCGACCGATTTCTCCGCCGAGAGAAGCTGGCACAGAATCAAAAGCCGCTTGCCATTCGCCAGCTGTTTCATCATCGAGGCTGCCTCGGCCGCGTGATGCTTCATCTGGTCCGCTGGTGCTTCCCGCCTGTATTCCATGTAGCTTACATATTAGATGAAGCTAATGTATTCAAGCGCCATTCGAAGGCTTTTCGAGGATCGCCATGGGAAAGAATTGCACCAACCGCGGGAGAACCTGACCGTTCCGGTGCACATGCACCGTCATCGCGAGGCGGCCTTGGCCGCCGCGGGCCTCCAGGAACAGGCGCGGAGTTTGCGGCTCATTGCCTATGAACGCCGCCAGGGCTATTGCCCCGCGCAAACAATGCCGTTCGCAAAAGCGCGTCTAACGGCTTTAATCGGCGGCCGGGGAACAACGTTCGCGGTCTCAGCATGCCGGCGGGGCATCGAGTGCCAAATCGCACGGCGCTTCTGGCTGCAACGAACTGCGCAATCCCTATCGAGAAAACTCGGATGCCCGCGGCCGCAGCGCAACCACGTTGTTATCCAACGCAGCCATCTGCGTTTTCGCCGACTGTATAGAGTCACCCTTGGTCAGCATCACGGCCATGGCCGTGGATGTAATTACAACGATATCCTGAAGTGCCATCCCGTTATTCGATGCCTCCGAAAACAAATTAAATAGACAACGTTCGAATTGGCTCTCCGCCTTACTGCATTTTGCGTTGCCCTGCGCTGCATAGATGTTCGAAGTAGCCATAAGGAAGGAAGCATATTCCTTATTCAGTGACATTTCTTTCTCTCCCCCGTCACATAACCGGATGAACATATGTTATAGCCGGGATCAAAAAAGTGTAGCGGAATAATTGAGCAGAACGCCACAAAATGGCCCTTTTCCACAACCGAAGAACGGTCCTTGGTGCGAGGTACGCGCGCAAGTGGCTGCACTGTATACAATTTTCGCCCGGCTCGCATCCGCCTTCCTAAGAGTTTGCCAGCTCTTATAGGATCCAGGATTCCCAATTGGATGGGATAAGGCGTGTGCCGGACGGCACAGGCTGGCACCCCAAGAAGCGGCCGCGCGCCCGGCTCGGTGCTCACACCATGCCTAGCGGCTTCACATCAAGCGAGCGCCCCGGGGGCTCCGGGCTTGCCCAAGCGCCATATTCGAGGTTGCGGCTATCCCAAACGGCAATTCAAGCTGCACGGGCGCGGGAGGCGCCGAGGGGGCTGGAGCCTTCTTCGCCGCAAAGCCATTGCCTAAGCCATTCGCGGCGTGGGCTGGGGCTTGCACAATCCGTGGAGCGAATGGCCGGGGCGCCGGTCTTGAAACCGCTCCCGCGCGCATTGCTTTCGTCCTCGTGTCCGCCAGTACCGCATTGACGATGGAACCAAGCTGCCGCCATTGATTATCTTCACTCACGGTCCACTCCATTATTTACTAACTGCCGCCAGCCTCATAAGCTCCGCGTAGTTTTAGGATCGAGCGATTCGGTGGCTCAATTGCGACAGGGCAAGCCTTTTTTGGAATTAACTTTTGGAAAAGTCCAAATTCGTGAGCTTGCCTTGCTTGCCGCTGCAATGGCGCTACCGGCGGAGTGACCCCCTGTGCGATATCATGAGCGCCGTTCCCTGAAGGCGAGGTGGAGCTACCGGATTGCGCTGCTGACCGTTCTCGCGGTTGCCGGAACCTTCGTCTGGCACCGCTTCTTTGGCCTCCCTACCCCCGTGGCCCTGAAGGTCTTCTACGGCGCGGTTGCCGGGGCCGTAATCAGCCTTGCGCTTGCCGCGGCGGCGCTGGTGAACATCTGGCACGAGGGCAGTTTGGGGGCTGGCAAGGCGTGCTTTGCGATATTTCTAAGCCTGCTATTGCTCGCGGTTCCCGCCGTTTCTCTGCCCGGCCTGTTACATTTGCCCAGGCTCTACGAAGTTACGACGGACCCAGCCAACCCGCCTGCCTTCGACAGGATCGCGAAGATCCGGCAAGGGCAGGCCAATCCAGTCCATTACGAGGCTGCCTTCGGAGCGTTGCAGGCGGCAGCCTATCCCGACATCAAACCGCTTCTGGTGCCGCGCCCGCTCCCCGACGTTTACTCCGCCGTTCGCGAGACCGTTAAGGCTCTGAACTGGAAAGTCATAGACGAGCAATCGCCCGAGGCTGCCAAGAACGGCTATATCGAGGCTGTCGACCGCACCTGGATATTCGGGTTCACCGACGATGTGGCCATTCGCGTTACAGGATCGGCCAAGGCGGCAAGAATCGACATCCGCTCGTCGTCGCGGTTCGGCCAGCACGATCTTGGCCGGAACGCAAAGCGCATCCGGCTCTTCTTGTCGGAGGTCAAGGAACGCCTCGCGGGGATCGAGCGCACCGAGCGGATGGAACGGATGATTGCGTCGCAAGAGGCGGCGGCAAAGCCGGAGCAGAAACGCCGGCAAGGCACACGCAAGCGCGACGAAGACGAGGAGTGATAGCGGCCGCCGCAAATCCTGACCGTTCTTTCGCGATTGCCAAGGGCATCGCCCCAAAGCCGCCCCCGCCGCACCGGCATCTGGCCGCCTCGCGGTGACGGCTATCGTACCCGAACGGTCCGGACTTTTGGCCGCTGCATAAGTTCTCTGGCCCACCTTCGGTCACCTTCTGTTAACGCATTTGAGCGGCCTACAGCCAGTTTCGCGCCGCTTTTTCAATTTTATGCAATTATAGCATATGTCCTTTACTGCTTCGTTAAGCGCTCGCGCCGCGTGGCAAGTTGTTGATTGTACATGGTGTTTTTCGCGAACACACCAGCCCGCGATTGGTTAATTTGAAAGTTGCGCGTATATTTAAACGGATTTTGGAATCATGGAATTCGACCAAAAGCAGCAAAAGATTCGCAAAAATGCGGTGGCGAAAAATATCAGGATTCGCGTTTACTATATCTGCATTAACTATAGTAGGTTCCTACGCAAACCCGTTGAGTGCCTGCCTCAGCCCGCCGCTCTTGTGTACAGTTTATAAACGCGCTGTGCGCAGGAGCAGGCTGCCAATTACCTCAAGATAAAAAGGGCAACCTTCCAGGGGCAGCAAAGGGCCTGCCGGCCATTCAAGAGAGTAAACGTTGCGTTACACCGGGCTTATGGCCTTTTTCCTGGAACGGCATTTGCGCTATCTTTGCCGGCGCAAATCGAAGGAGCCGCGATGGCGAAGCGCGAAACACAAACCGGCTCCCTTGGCCGGCTGCCTGCGAAGAGGGGATTGGCCGCACTGTTCGCGGCCTTTTTTCCGTGGCCGGCGGTTGCTCATGCGGAAGCTGCTGACGGCGCTGGGAAAGAAAGGGTCGAGACGGAGCATATTTTCGGCTTCACCGAGGGGACCGATATCGGCAAGAAGGGTGAGCAGGAGTTCGAGAGCACCACGGTGGGCCGGTTCGCCCAGACCGCCGGCTACACCGCCATCGTCAATGAATCCGCCTACCGGAACACGCTCATCGAGGGTTTCCGCCTTTCCTTCGCGGCGTTGCCGGATTACTTCAACGTTCATGGCATGCCCGGCCTCGCGGACCGGAATAGCCTGAATTTTAGCGGCGTATCGAGCGAACTCCGCTGGCAGTTCTCGGATCGCAGCAAGTATCCCATCGGATTTGCCCTGTCGCTAACCCCGGTGTTGCGGTGGACCGACGACATTTCCGGCGCCAGCGCACCGAGCTATGCGTTGCCGGTGGTGGCGGCTTTCGACGCCGCGGTTATCCCGGACAAGCTCTTCACCGCGCTCAATTTTACCTGCGACCCGGGCACCACCCGCACCGAAGGCAGGTGGGAGGGTGGCACCCAGTTCGAGGCTTCCGGGGCCGCGTCCTATGCCGTCACTCCGGACGTGTTTATTGGTGCGGAGCTTCGTTACATCGGCTGGGACGAGCAGAATTCCACGCTGTCTCGCGGGCTGTTCGCCGGGCCAAGCCTCTATGTGAAGCTGTCCAAGACAACGGCGCTGAAGGTGGCATGGTCGGCGGAGATCGCGGAAGAGACGCCGCGCGGCCCGGGGCTCGCGAACTTCGAGCGCAACCAGGCCATCGTTCTGTTCGTGAAAAGCTTTTAGCGTAAATCCGGCAGTTGGAATCCCTTCAAGCGCCGGCCACCGCTGCGGCCTGATTTGGCGCGCATTTCCACCAGCAAATTCGCTTTTTGCGAACTCTGCTTAGATCAGCCTCAGTTCCATCAGCGCCTGCCGCATCGCGGGCGGTATGGCAGCATGATCACCGGCGGCGCCGCAGGCAAGATCCGCGGGCGCCTCCGCTGCTGAAAAATAGCGCCAGCCCTGGAAAGCGCGCCGCGGCACCGGCTCCGTTGGCACAAGCTCCGGATCGAGCGCCAGCCCGCAACGCACGATGCCGTCCGCCCCCCGCACCTCCCGCAGCGCCGTTATTTTCTGCCGCGCGCGGATGTAGCCGCCGATCACCCAATAGATCGAGGACGAGCCCGGCTTGAAGCCCTCGCGGCGCGGCGTCTGGCGCGTCACATGCGTCAGCTCCGCGTCCGCGCCGGTCTTCCGCAGTGCCGAAAGGTGACGGCGCTGCCAATCCGCCAGCTCTTCCACGCTGTCGCAGCCCACGCACAATTTCAAAATATGAAGCGTCATGAGCCCGTTTTAGCAGCGCTCCGCCCGCATGAACAGGCGGAGATGCGGGCGCTTGGCTTTTTCCCCGGCCCGGAAATTATGCAAACGGCATCCAGGGCAAATGAGCCTCCTTGACCTGTAGAAGGCCGTTCACGGTGCGGCACCCGAACAACGGCCCGGCCGGTTGGCCGTACTGGTCGATCACCACGGCATCCGATGCGGTTACCGCGCGATGGAGCCGCCCAACAGGATCGCCGGCTATCGCGAGATTAAGCTTGGAGCGAACGATATCGCGAAGCACGTCGAGGCCGGGCTCGGAACCGAGCGCCATCTCCTCAAGCTCCGGCGCCGCGCGCCGCATTTCCTCAAGCTGGCCGCCACCGGAGAATTTCAGCAGACCCTGCCAATAGGGAAGCTCCACGATGAGGGAGAAGAACTCCATGGCACCCGCGGCAACGATGCCCGCAGCTCTCTCCGGGCTTGCAAACAGCACGCGGCCGGAGGCCGGCAGCAGCACATAATCTCCTCCGGTCGAGCCCCTGCCAATCACCCTTGGGCTTCCGGCGCCCTCTATCGAATACCATGTTTCTGGCGGCTGCTCCGTAACAACCCGGAAATCGAACGGCCAGCCGAGAATGCTGCAAAGCTCAGAATCTCCGGCAAGGCGGACGAGGTCTATGTCCATGGCGTTTTCTTCCTGCCCGATGAAGCCCTTAAGATAACGAGCTTGGGCGCAGGTTAGTCGCGTCCGAGGGCCAGCAGGTTCAGATTGAGGGCAGCTGCGTTTTCCCCTAACGTGCGTGTCATGCCAACAGAACAACTCCTTCATATCATCGGCGCCGGGCTCGCTGGCTCCGAAGCCGCCTGGCAAGCCGCCGAACGCGGCGTTCAGGTGATCCTGCACGAGATGCGGCCCGGGCGGCTTACCGAGGCGCACAAGACCGGCGGCTGTGCCGAGCTTGTCTGCTCGAACTCCTTCCGCTCGGACGACTTCGAGACGAACGCCGTCGGCCTGCTCCACGAGGAGATGCGCCGCGCGGGCTCGCTCATCATGCAGGTGGCGGAGCACCATAAGCTTCCGGCGGGCGGCGCGCTCGCGGTCGACCGCGAAGCCTTTTCGGCGGAGGTGTCGGAAAAACTGGCGGCGCATCCGAATATCCGCATGGAGCGCGGCGAACTCGAAGGCTTGCCGCCGGCGGACTGGTCCTCCGTGATTGTCGCGACCGGGCCGTTGACCTCGCCATCGTTCGGCGCGGCGATCAACGCGCTCACGGGCGAGGACGCGCTTTCGTTCTTCGACGCCATCGCGCCTATCGTCCTGCACGAAAGCATCGGCATGGATGTGGCCTGGATGCAGTCGCGTTACGATAAGCAAGGGCCAGCCGGCAGCGGCGCGGACTACATCAACTGCCCGCTGTCGAAGGAACAGTACGAGGCGTTTATCGACGCGCTGCTCGCGGCGGAGAAAACCGAATTCAAGGAGTGGGAGAAAACCACGCCCTATTTCGAGGGCTGCCTGCCCATCGAGGTGATGGCGGAGCGCGGGCGCGAAACCCTGCGCTTCGGGCCGATGAAGCCGGTGGGGCTCGACGATCCGCGCACCGGCCGCTGGCCTTACGCGGTGGTGCAACTCCGGCAGGACAACGCGCTCGGCACGCTCTGGAACATGGTGGGCTTCCAGACGAAGCTGAAGCATGGCGAGCAGACCCGCATTTTCCGCATGATACCGGGGCTGGAGCACGCGGTCTTCGCGCGGCTTGGCGGTTTGCACCGCAACACCTTCCTGAACAGCCCCAAGCTGCTCGATGCGCAGTTGCGGCTCAAGGCCGATCCGCGCTTGCGCTTCGCCGGGCAGATCACCGGCGTGGAGGGCTACGTGGAATTGGCGGCAATGGGCCTTGTCGCGGGCAGGCTCGCCGCGGCGCAGCTTATGGGCGGCGAGATGACGCCACCTCCGCCCACAACCGCGCTGGGCTCGCTCGTGGCGCACATTACCGGCGGTCACCTCTCGGACGAAGCCGGCGGCGCGGCTCGCAGCTTCCAGCCGATGAACGTCAATTTCGGCCTGTTTCCGCCGATTGCCGAAGCTCCCGCGGAAGGCAAGCGCCTCAAAGGCACAGCACGCGGCATCGCACGCAAGAAAGCCCTTTCCGCCCGCGCGCTTGCGGATCTGAGCCAATGGCTTGAGACGAAATCCGGCTGATTGCTCCGCGCCTGTCATTTCGGAAGGGTGCCTTCGCCCTTGGTATCGCATACGATCCAAAAGCGCCTGCTTCTCCTAGCCATCCGCGTGGGCGGGATGCAGGTGCTGCTGCACGCTTTGCTTGAGGCGCTCCAAATATCCCGAGCGCTTCCGGCCATATTGAAGCACGCGCGCTTTTTCGAGCGTGACGAGGCCGCTTTCCATCATTTCGTCCAGCACGGGGAGGAACGCGTCGATCTTGTCTTCCGCGTCGCAGATTTCGATGACAACAGGGCTGTCGTCCGCGCCGAAAAAATGGCGCTGGTGCATGCGGCTCGACTGCCCGAAGCCAACCGGCCCCTTGAGCACCGTGGCGCCGGCCAAGTGCATCTCGCGCGCCTTCATGACAATGGCAACGTAGAGGGGCTGCTCCACGCCATAACGGTCATCGGCTCCGGTGAAGATACGCAGCAATACGGCTTCGTGCGGCACTTCCATGGGAGCCTCCCTTATCCAGTTTCAGCGGGCACGGCTGGGGCGTCTCGCTGTTTCTTTGTCAGCCTGCCTACGCGGGCCATCCTGAGCTTTTCCAATGTCACAAGGCCGGACCCGATGAGCTTATCGAGTTCCGGCAAAAAGCCTTCGATCTTGGCCTCGGCGTCCACGATCTCGACCACCATCGGCAGGTTGCCAGGCGCGTCGATGCTGAATTCGGAATTGACGCGGCGGCTCTGGCCATAGCTTAGCGGCCCCTGCAGGGCCGTGGCGCCCGCAAGCCCAGCCTTGAACGCAGCCTCGACAATGGCGCGATAACGGGCGCGTCCAGCTTTCCGGTCAGCTTCGCCGATGAATACGCGAAGAAGAATACCGTCCCGCGGTGTTTCCATGTCCGGCCTCAAAGGTCGCAATAAAAAAGTATAACTTGTAAAGGGCAGGCTGTTAAGCGCAGCATTGCTGCCTTCTTAACTGCGATATGTGAAGTGGCTGTTCTCCAGCTCAACCAAGATCTCGATTGTGCCGCTCGCGCTCGACAGAACGCGATCCAGAAACCGCAAACACTGCGGCAGTTTCTGGATCGCCGCGGCGGCCAAAGGCCGCCTCGCGATGAGGGGTGCCATGCCCGCCCGTCATCCGTTCAGCAGAACGCGGGTCAGCAGCGGCTGGCCGAAGCAAACGGCGAGCGGAACTGCGCGGTCCGGCCCAGTTCCCGCTCGATCTCGATCAGGCGATTATACTTGGCGATACGCTCGCTGCGGCAGGCCGAGCCCGTCTTGATCTGGCCGCCGCCCATGGCCACGGCGAAGTCGGCCATGAACGTGTCCTCGGTTTCGCCCGAACGGTGGGAAATGACATAGCCCCAGCCGGCCTCGCGGCAAAGCTCGATGGCCCGCACGGTCTCCGTCACGGTGCCGATCTGATTGAGCTTGATCAGCACGGCGTTGGCGGCCTTCTGGGCGATGCCGCGGCGGATGAAGGCGGGGTTCGTGACGAAAATGTCGTCGCCGACAATCTGCATGCGAGTTCCCTGTGCTTGCCGTCTGGGCCGTGAAGCCCTCCCAATCGTTCTCGTCGAGCCCGTCTTCGATGGAGACGATGGGATAGGCGTCGAGCCAACGTCCATAAAGCGCAATCATCTCCGCGCTCGTTTTTGCGCCTTGGCCGGACTTGGCAAGATGGTAGGTGCCTTCGCCATGGAAGGAGCTGGCCGCCGGGTCGAGCGCGATGGCGACATCCTTGCCGGGGTATATCCCGCCGCCTTGATGGCCTCCACGATAAGCTCGCACGCCTCCTCGTTGCTCTTGAGGTTCGGAGCGAAGCCGCCCTCGTCGCCCACCGCAGTCGCGTAGCCCTTGCCCTTGAGTATCTTTGCGAGGGCGTGGAAGGTCTCGGCGCCATATCTGAGCGCCTCGGCAAAGCTCGGCGCGCCAACCGGCATAACCATGAACTCCTGGAAGTCCACGCTGTTATCGGCGTGCTTGCCACCGTTGAGGATGTTCATCATCGGGACCGGCAGGCGCGTGGCGCCGGGACCGCCGAGATAGGCATAAAGCGGCAGCCCTGCATCGATGGCGGCGGCGCGTGCTGCCGCCATCGACACGCCCAATATGGCGTTAGCGCCGAGCTTTGCCTTGTTCGGCGTCCCGTCGAGTTCGATCATGAGCCGGTCGATCTCAGCCTGCCGGTGCGGTTCCAAGCCGATGAGCTTCGGCGCAATCGCCTCGTTGACATTGGCGACGGCCTTCAGCACGCCCTTGCCGCCGTAACGCGATTTGTCGCCATCGCGCAATTCGACAGCCTCATGCTCGCCGGTGGAAGCTCCAGACGGGACCGAGGAGGAAACGGCGATGCCGTTATCCAGGCGGAGTTGCACCCGCAGCGTTGGGTTGCCGCGGGAATCGAGGATCTCGAAAGCGTCAATGGCAGTGATTTTAGTCATCGGTCTATCGCTCTTTCTGTGTGGTTAAATCCAGCTTCACTTAACCACCAGGACATTGCACGGAGCATGCTCGACGAGCCGGTCCGTGGTGCTGCCGATGATGCGGTTATAGAGCGCGGTGTGCCCCATATAGCCGATCACAAGCAGGCCGAAGTCTTCCTGCTCAATGAATTCGGCGATGCTCGAAACGGGATGGCCAACGAGCACATGCGGGTAAAGCTTGATCCCCGCCGCCTGAGCCTGAGCCACCGACCGGCTCATGACGGCCTCGTAAACATGATTGGCTTCCGCCTTCTCCTCGATCACCTCATCAATCGAGGCCGGGAACCTCGGCATCTCCTCGACCGAAATCATGTGAAGCTCGGCCTCCTGCTCTTTCGCCAGTTTGATCGCCGCCGAAAGCGCCCGCGCGGCACCTTCCGAACCGTCATTGGCTATCAGAATCTTCTTAAACATGCGCCGCCTCCTCGATCTATTCCGCCGGTGCATCCATCGGCTTTAAAGTTGGCATGAACCATCGCTGCGCAATCAGCGTCGGCACCACCGCGCTGCCGATCACGGCTGTGACCAGGATCGTGTATTGCCGCTGATCGATGATGTGATTGGTGAGGCCGAACAGCGCGGAGATCGAGCCGAAGGTAAGCCCGGTCGACATGAGGAGCGTCGTATACATCCCCTCCTTGGCCTCGAAATTGAAATGCTTCGTCAGCGGCAGGATGCCTGCGAACTTAGTCGCCATTTTTATCAAGAGGAACGCAGCAATCAGCCCGGCCGAACTCGCGACCGCACTGAAATCGACAAGCGAGCCCGCCTTCAAGAAGTAGAACGGCGTCAGGATCGTAAAGGCGATGATACGGAAGCGGTGACCAAGCTCTTGGTCCTTCAGGAAGGATGGGGCGAGCGCCATGCCGATGAGATAAGCCGGCAGCACCGCCTCGCTGCCCGCGATTTGCGACAGGCCGCCAAGCGACAAGAGAACGAGCGAGACGAATTTCGTCTCGGGCTCGCTTACCCGATGGCCTACGGTCTTGAAGAACCAGGGCGCGAATTTCGGCAAAAGCCATAACACGGCCGCCGTTACGGCACCGAATAGCGCAAGCCACGCGTCGTAATGCGCGAACACAACGCCAAGCGCCAGCACTGTGCCCAAATCCGTGATGAAGCACGCGGCGAGGATGATTTTGCCAAGCTCGGTCTTATTGAAGCCGGTTTCGACCATAACCGCGTAGACGACCGCAACCGAAGTCGTCGAGAGCGATATGCCTGCGATTTGCGCCTCGGGCCATGCCCATCCGATGACATAATGCGCATAGACAAGCACGCCGAGATAAGGTGCGAAGAAGCCGGAAACTCCGATGCCAACGCTGGCACCGAGATTGTTCCGGATGACCTTCATTTCGATCTCGGTGCCGGCGAGGAATGTCAGCAGAATGGCGCCGAAGCCGGCAAGGAAGTTCACCCAAGGCGTGATTTCAAGGCCGATGGTGTTGCCCGCGATGGCTCCCACGACGATCTCTATGAGCGCCACCGAGATGGCCACCCGGATGGAAACGATCGACGCGGCAAGTGCCAGGGCGAGCCAGACCGATGAGGCCAGCCAAATGTTGTGCATGCGAAACTCCTCCGTTTCGGAGGCGTTTGCTTGCCTCCGGGGCTCAGGTTGAGCGCGAAGCCTTGCTTGAGGGAGTTTGCGTAAAACAGGCGCAGGTTCTCCCGCTCGCATTCGCGTCAGGAGTCATCAGCCCATCGGGCAGTTTCGGGGGCACCCCATCCCCATCGGATGGAATGAGGGTAGATAGGCTTCGCGTCCCGGTCAACGCCAAAATATCGGAGCCAAGACTTGACTCTGACGGCGCGCCGTCCCGTTCTGGCGGCCCCTCGGGCGGGCGGTTTCGATCTTGCAAAATTGCATGCCAGGAACGCGGATCGCGAACGCCGCTGCTACCTAAAAATTGGGACGAACGTGGATTGCGCAAATCGCGATACGATGTTAGAAAGCGGCCAATGACCTAGGGAATCTCCGGCGTTTCTGGAAAGGTTCCGGCTAAGTCATTGAATTCTCTGCTTCGGAGGGGTGCCCGAGTGGCTAAAGGGGACGGACTGTAAATCCGTTGGCTAAGCCTACGTTGGTTCGAATCCAACCCCCTCCACCATCTACTTCAAAAATCTCTTCATTATCAGTAGCTTCCATTTTCGATTGGCTAACATTCCCACCTTTGTTAGCCAATTTTTCTGAAGTTGCCTGCGCGGTGATGAGGCTCAAGCGGTTGGCATGAAGCGCTGCCACGGCATTATCGGCCAGGCGTGAACGGTTTGCAGCTCGCGTATAACGCTCAACCTCCTTCAGCGTAACATGACCTGAGACAGACATAATTTCGTGGGGCGAACATCCGGCTTCGGCTAAACGCCTGCAACAAGCTTTGCGAAGCCCGTGGGGCGAACGCCCTTCCGGCACACCGGCTGCCTGTGCCTTGCGGGTGAACCAATTGTAGAAGCCCGTTTCAGTGAACGGCTTCTTGAATTTGGTAATCAGAAACGTTTTGTTGCCAGTTACGGTCGCCTCGATAGCCGTCGACAGCTCGGGCAAGAGCGGAATATCGATCGGCGCGTCGGTTTTTTTCTGCCGATAGCAAAGTCGCCCAGAAATTACATGCTCAGGCCCTAAGCGCACGACATCACCTCGGCGCGGTGCAGCTCCAAGAATGATTTCCAGCGCAAGCCTCTCCCGAGTGCCTACTGGGTAGAAGCGGGAGAATTGCTCGATCTCGGCATCGCTCCAGTCGGTAAAGCCTTTCACTTTGTAGCGTACCGGTTCAATCTCGATCATCGGATTGTGCCGGATCATCTTTCGCTTCTTAGCAAGCTTCATGATCGCCTTAAGCAAACGGCGCAGATTGTTCGCCGCAGCAGGCGTATCCGTCATCTTGTCCAAAATAGCCGCGATATGATGCTCCTCGATGCGATCCACAGGCTTTTTGCCATAGGTCTCGCGGAAGCGTTCCAAAATGCCGCGATAGGTCTGACGAGTGGTCTGCGCCAGTCCCTTGAAAGCAGCGGTCTGATAATAAATAATAATAAGCTCGGCTACGCTGCCCGCGCTTATTTTGCTTTTCCCAGGCTCGATTTTCCCGCCTGACATCGCCGCCTCGTAGACCGCCATGAATTCCGGCGACCAGGGTAGGCCGGGAAGCGACACGCGCTTAAGACCTGGCCTCCTCAAATACCAGCGCGGCTTGCCACGGCAATCGATATAGCCGTGAGTATATTTTGGGGGCTTGCGCATCAACGCAGTACCTCGTCCCACGGATTGGCCCCCTCTTGCGTTTCGCCCGTCGCAACTATCGAAGTCGAAGCATCCGCCTCGTCCTTCATCCGATCCCAATCGCTCGCGAGCGTTACCGCGTCAAAGAGGACCACATTTTTGCGGAGACGGTATGGCTGATGAACTTTTCCTTCGACCACCCATTGCCGAAGCTGACTTTCGCTAATCCCGAGCATGGCCGCTGCCTGGCTTGCCCGAAGTGCCAATGGATAAATTCCATCGCGAACGCGAGACATGGGATTGCCCTTTACCTATCCCGGCTAAACCTGAAACTTGACGCCCCGCCTTTGCAACGCCTCTAGCCGCTCGGCCACCATGTCCTCGAACAAGGCGGCTTTGCTGATGCCTTGCGCTTCCGCAAGTGCTGCAAAAGCGACCGAGCAATCGTCGCTGACCTTGATGTTTTGCTGCCGAGTGCGTTTCATGGGTTCCGGCGCGGGCAGTTCGGCCACGACCGGCGGCTTCGGTTTTCGCTTCAAAAGAGACAGCATGGCTATTCGTCTCCATATTTCTCGATGTAGGCCGCCTTCATGTCTTCGAGCAGCGCCGCCATCGTCTTGTCCCTGACCTTCGCTTGGTTCCTGATCCAGTCCCTGAACTCGGGCGAAACAACCGTCGCGAATTGCTCGGTCCGGCCGGTCCTTCTTGCGCTGCGCCCATCCACCTTCCGGGCAGCGCCATAACCTACGCGGTTTACCCCTTCCTCGGGGAGCGGCGGCCTCGCGAACATCGGCTGCTTTGCGATCTTCTCGAAATTGCTCTTCGTCATCGCCCGCGCCCTCCTTTGTCGCGCTCGCGTTCCGCCTTTTTGGATTTCGCTTCCGCTTCGCGGGTAAGCTTTTTGCCGGCTTCGAGCACGGCGCCGGCAATGCCGTTCACCAGCACGAAAGCTTCGCCGTCAAGCACCTCCTCACCCGTTTCTGTGATGGCTCTGCCCTGAAGAAGCGCTATTTCGTACCCCTTCAGATCGCGCACAAAACCGGGCAGCGCCTTGAAGCCGACCTCGGCGAGATATGCTCTGGCGTCTTGGTCATCCTGCGTCGCCGTTGCATCCCGGAGCGCGTTCAATGCAACCCCGAAGCGATAATCGGCGATGCCTTCGGCGCGCAGTGCATGCAGGAGCCGAACCGTCTCCGAGAGATCGTCCATCCGGTTGGCACGCGAGGGGATCACGCAGAAGGTTGACCAATGCGCCATCTTCAGGCTCTCGCGATCCGTCCAGCCGGGCGCATCGATGACCAGCACGTCGGAACGGTCGGCCATCTCGTAGGCGAGGCGCGGCGTCGCCACCTCGACGCGGATTTCAGGCTCAAGGCCATTCGCCTTGCGATGATCGGCCCAATGTTTCGAGGTGCGTTGCACATCGTCCAGATCGGCGATCAGGACCGAGGCCCCTGCCCGCGCCGCCTCGACCGCGTAAGCGCGGGCCAGCACCGATTTGCCCGTCCCGCCTTTGCCATTCATGAAGGGCACCACGTAGCCCATTGCTGTTATTTCCTTCGCTTCGATTTTGTCGTTGAACTCAAAAACTAACCCCGGGTGATGCGCGGCACGCGCCGTGGAACCGGCCCGGCGATTTGCTTCACCGGGGCACGCAAGAGCCTGACCCCAGAAACATCCGTCGCGGCACCGCCTTCGATCGCCGTCACCCCCCTGCCCCGAGGGGCATCGGGAGAACCCGCGGTGCGAATGTGTCCTGTTGCGAAAAAGAGTCCAAGAGCGGCGCCCACCTCGACCAGCAACGCGAGGAAGAGCATGAGCGCGCGCTCGACTTTCGCCGCAGGCACACCGAGAAGTCGCGCCAGCACGGCTGCCTGATTATCCGCCTCACGGCCCGCGCCTTGTTCTTCAAGCTGGCGGCTTTGTGCTTTGAGTCCCGCGATGCTCGCTTCCAACCGCTCGGCTTCCCTCGCGCGAGCGGTTTCCGCCTTTAGTTCGAAATAGCCCTTGCAGAAAGAGCGTGAGGCGTCGGCTGTCGCGTCCGCGCAGGATTTTGAGGATTGCCAGCGGCGATCCTGTTCGAGCCCACGCAGGGATTCCTGAAGGACGGCGAAAGGCCGGAAAGGAGGAAGGGCTTTAAGCTTCGCCCCAACTTCTTCGATCTCCTGCTTGAGGCCGGCAAGCTTGGCCGCGGCAAGCGCCCGGTCTTCGCTCAGGCTGCCGCGGTTTTTGGCGGCAAAGCCCACCGCAGATGAAAGCGAGAACGCGGCGAAGGCGAGAAACACCGGCACGCCAAGAAGGATGTAGAGGGGGCGCCGCTCGCGATAGGCCCAAAGCAAAAGCGTGGGAAGCAGTGCGAGGAAGGCGGAAACGGCGATGCTGACCGCTCCCAGAATTTGTTGTTCGAATTCGCTCTTGCCGAGCGAGGTCATAAAGACCCAGTTCATCAGACCCGACGCTCCAATCAGCGTCAGCGCCGCGCCTGCACTCACTACCGCCACCAGAAACCGCATTCGCCAATCCTGACCCTTGGCTTTGCACCTTCGCTAACGGTAACACCAGAAACGCTCAATTTCTATGATCAAGAATACTCTAGGGGCTAGTTTTTTCACCGCACCGTCAGGTGTCTCTTTGGAAGGGACTACTGCCAACGGTTAGGCGAGACTCTCCAGACAACGCAGCTTGCGAAGCCTCTTCTTGTTGCCACGCTGATGCTTGCAAGTAGCGGCCAGCAACTGCCGTCGGAGTTTAGCCAACGATAACTCATGACCTCCGGCGTCCAGCCCCTAACCATGGCGCTTTCGCCTTATTCGCGACGCCTTGAAAACGCGTGCGCGGAACCGCTTTCCTTTGATCGAAGCGCTCATCAGGCATTACCAAGCTATAGTCAATTGACAAAGTGAACGTTGGCCAGAGCTTGCGATCCTACCCAAACGGACCTTAGGCAGAGGCAACAGCGGAGGTTTTCAGCCAATGGTTCAAAAATCCATTCGTTCGAATCCCAAACGGTTGTAGTGTTCGCCCTTCACAGCAACTTTGAGCTAAGCCGTGCGCCTTCACTCCATTATTCTCGCGGGCTTTCGCTGCTTCGGACCCGAGCCGCAGCTGATTGAAGTCACGAGCGAACTCACCACCTTGGTCGGCCCGAACGCGTCCGGCAAAACGGCTGTGTTGCAAGCCCTTTGCAAACTCTTCGGCGTAACGCGCGCCCAGCGGACGGTGCGCCGCTCGGATTTTCATCTGCCGCCTGGCGTACCGCCCGATGACAGGACGAAGCGCAGCCTGTTCGTGGATGTCATCATCGCGCTGCCCGAACTTGCGAAAGGCACAGCCACAGCGCACACCGTCGCGCCGGCTTTCAGGCATATGCAGATCGCGGGACCGAAGGCGATGCCCGTCTGCCGCATACGTCTTGAAGCGCAATGGGAGGATGACGGCACCACTGAAGGCGAAGTGACGCAGAATCTTTATTGGGTGGACAAGCTCGGCGATAAAATCGCGGAGGATGACAAACGCACGGTGTCGCCGTTGGATCGCGGTCTCATCCAAGTCTATTACACGCCCGCCACCCGCGATGCCGAAGACCAAATCCGCGCCTCCACAGGGGCGCTCGCCGCCCGCCTCCTGCGCGCAATCGAATGGTCGAGGAAAACGCGCGACACCGTGGACGCCGCGACGAAGGAACTCTCGAAAGCCTTTGGCGCCGAGGCGGCGATCGACGCGATCAGCGCCGCGCTCTCGGACCGGTGGAAGGAATTGCACGACGAAAAAACCGATACCGATCCCGCATTGACTTTGACCAGCCAGCGCTTCGAGGAGGTGGTCGCCCGCATCCAGGTCCTGTTTCAGCAAGGACCGGCCGCTATTCAACGCGGTCTCGACGCTCTCAGCGACGGTCAGCAATCCCTCTTTTATTTCGCTCTCGCAGCGGCGGTTTTCGACCTCGAACGCGCTGCCGTCGCCGGCAAGATCAAAGGCTTTCGCGCCGAAGAATTGCGCATTCCTGCGTTAAGCATCTTCGCGATCGAGGAACCCGAAAACCACCTCTCGCCCTATTACCTCGCCCGCATCGTCGAGCAGGTGCGCTCGATCATCGCGGGAGACAGCGGGCAGGCCTTCATCACCAGTCATGCGCCCGCCGTTCTGAGCCGGGTGAATCCCGAAGAGGTTCGCTATTGCCGTTGCGATCAAAAGACTCGCGTCACCAACGTCAAGGCCGTCAAGCTACCCGCTAAAGACGATGAGGCGGTCAAGTTCGTCCGCGGCGCAATGCTCGCTTTTCCGGAACTCTACTTCGCGCGCTTCGTCGTGCTGGTCGAAGGCGACTCCGAGCGCATTGTGCTTCCCCGCCTTGCCGAAGCCGACGGCTTCCTCGTGGACCCTTCGTTCGTCGCGATCGTTCCGCTCGGCGGCCGGCATGTCGAACATTTTTGGCGATTGCTGAACGGCCTTGCGATTCCCTTCGCGACGTTGCTCGATCTCGATCTCGGCCGCAGCGGCGGCGGGTTTGGAAGGGTCAAGACGATCATCAATCATTTGCTCGAGGCTGGAGTGCCGCGAGCGAAGCTCCTCGCCATTGAAGGAGGCGAACTCTCCCAGGAAGCCTTGGACAGGATGCACGAGTGGGATTCGTCTCGTGCCGAATTGCTTCGCGGCTGGACTGGGGCCCTTCGCGACTACGGCGTCTTTTTTTCGGAGCCGCTCGATCTCGACATGACGATGCTTGCGGCCTACCCCGAAGCCTATGAAGCGATCATTCCCAAGGGTGGCGGACCCAAGATGAAACCGGAAGATGCGGCCAAGATCGTTCTTGGCGAAGGCGGCAAGGGCCTCGCAATTTATCAGGACAAGCTGGCCTCGTATGCTGATTACATGGCCGCCTACCGTTATCACTTCCTCACGCACAGCAAGCCGGCGACGCATTTGCGAGCGTTTGCGCATCTCGACGAAGAAACCATGGAAACACAGATGCCCGAGACCTACCGGGCCCTGCTCAATTACGTCAACGCCAATCTGAAGCGGGACTGACATGTCCCTGGTAAGGAAACATATCAAACCCGACGAATGGCAGCCCGCGGGTATCGCCGAACTTGAGCCGAACGCGCTCGCTGTCGTCCGTTCGACAAACAACCGCTCGGTGATAGCCGGACCCGGATCCGGAAAAACCGAACTGCTCGCTCAGCGCGCCTCCTATCTCCTGCAGTGCGGCGTCTCGCCTATGCCGCAACGAATCCTGGCCATCAGCTACAAACGCGACGCGGCCTACAATCTCGCCCAGCGCGTCTCGGCACGCAGCCACCCGGAGCAAGCGCACCGCTTGGACTCGCTCACCTTCGATGCGTTCGCTAAAAGCCTCCTGGACCGTTTCGGTCAAGCGCTGCCGGAAGCTTGGCGGCCCACACCTGACTACGAGATCGCGCAGGCGCGCGAGCCCATTATTCAAGAATTTCTCCGGTCGCTCGTGCCGCCTGCTTCCGTCGGCACCTACGCTGACATTATGGCCATCAACGTCAAGAGCTTCGAAAAGCGTTGCGTGGTGGTGTGCCCCTTGTCCGAGCAGCCGCCGGCAAAGCTCTCGCCCGAAGCGTGGGCTGGCCGGCAGTTCTGGCACGCGTGGCTTCGCAGGGGCAAGCGAAGCTTCCTGACCTTCGCCATGATCGGTCGTCTCGCCGAACTCCTCGTCCGCACCAATCCGATGGTGCGGCAGGCGCTCCAACTCACTTACTCGCATCTGTTCATGGACGAGTTTCAGGATACGACGCAGGTGCAGTACGATCTCGTGAAAACGATCTTTCTCGGCTCGAACGCCGTCGTGACCGCTGTTGGCGACAACAAGCAGCAAATCATGCGCTTCGCCATGGCGATGGAGGACCCGTTTACCCCCTATGAAGCGGACTTCAAAGCGGAGCGCACCCCGCTTAAGAACAACTACCGCTCGTCACCCGATCTCGTGCGGATACAGGATATTCTCGCGCGGGCGTTGGACGACAAAACGGTCACGCCCGTCTCGAAGTCCAAGGGCACAATCGTCGGAAACAGCAGCGAAGTTTGGGACTTCAAAGCCCCGGCCGATGAAGCCAATTACCTCGCCGCGTTCGTCGCCAGCCAAATCAAAGCCTACGCACTCAAGCCGCGAGACTTCTGCCTCTTGGTTCGCGTCCGTGCCGCCGAGTACATGAAGGTCTTGGAGCCAGCCTTCGCCAGATGCGGCCTGCAACTCCGTAACGAAGCCGCCGCCGTCGGCGAGGTCGCCTTACAGGAATTATTGAGCGAGACTGTCTCCGAGATTTTGGTGACAGTACTTCGCCTCGTAACCGCCGAACGCGCAGGGCGCTACTGGACCGATTGTTTAGAGGCCCTCTGCTTCATGCACGGTTTAGCGCTCGACGACGACGGCGGGCGCGCCCAGGTCGCCAAGGCGTTAGATGAGTTCGGGCGGAACTTCGCTCGCGCCTATCCCTCGCCCGTCGCTGGCCGGGCACAGGCCGAGGCGGCCGTTACGACGATCCTCGACTTCGTGGGGAGGCAAAGCCTTTTAACGGCATCCCCGGCCTACCGGCATGGAGACTGGATGGAGAAAATCATCGAGGCCGCGACCCAGCATCTAGAAGCTTCGTGCAAGAGCGCGAAGGACTGGAACCAGGCGCTGGACGCGTATGAGGGCGTTCACGCAGTACCGCTAATGACGATCCACAAGAGCAAAGGGCTCGAATACCACTCCGTGATCTTTGTCGGTCTCGACGACGGCGCGTGGTTCGCCTTCAAGACACAAACCAAGGAAGAGACCTGCGGTTTCTTTGTCGCCTTCTCGCGTGCGAAGCAGCGCGTCGTGTTTTCGTATTGCTCCATGCGTGCGCAGCGCGCTGCCGTCGCGCCGCTTTATACGTTGCTCAAAAGCGCGGGAGTACAAACAATCGTAAAGTAAGTGCGCGCGTGGTCTGGACGCGGTTTTATGCCGCCCCGGCCGCGCCATTCTGCTTCTTGCTGCGCACCTTCCCGCGAAAGCCGGAAGAGATAGGCGCGCGGCAAGTCGTGCGCTTCGAAATCCCGCGGGCGAATGAGCCGGAGTTTTGGGGCCAGATCAATGGCGGACCGGCGTTTGCTCCGGACGGGAACGCGCAACCGATCGCTGACGCCCGCCACGAAATCGACTAGGCTTTATCAACGTGAAACTTTAGCTCTGAATAGCCTCGGGGCACAGGTATGGAGCGAAACAATGAAAGCGGCGGAGATCGTTTCAAAAATCGGTGCAGGCGTTAAGGCGGCGCTGAAAACCAACCAGCTTTTTCTTGGGATTGAACAGTTCGAATGTGAAAACGCAGATATACACCCCGAGTACGTGACCACGGTCAAGGTGGCAGAACATCTGACAGCCCCCGAGCATATCGTTAGCCTCGAAACACACATGAAGACACTGAGGGAGCAAGCCCTTAGGCTTGCGCGAATTAGGAACCTCAAGACGCCAGATAAGTGGCGGAAGATCGAGCCTCTTTTACGCCAATATACATTTGGAAAGAAAGATAGCCAGAGGCTTGATATCCTGGTTCGAAGCGCTGACCCGTTATCGCCGCCGCTGCTATTGGCAGAGGCAAAACTCGGCATTCACAATTTAGCGGGCGTGATTGAGGACGTAAATCGTGTTGCAAGGCTTTTGTCCATGTATGATGACGCGGAGCTGTTGGCCGATAATCATGTCTATGGTGCCATTGTCTTTCACCTGATGCAGGAGGGCGGAAAGGCGGAAGGGCTAAACGATCTTGCTTCCAATTTTCTGATAGGCATCAACGCCCACCTAACCAATCTTACTCTGAAGCGTACGTGGCTCAAACATAAGGTGGATTTGTTGTCATCTGCCCAGATTATCGAGGACGTGTGCGGTTACCGGGAGTTTCATGATGATGGCACGGTTGAAGATGTTTTCGGCAAGGATAGATTTTCCTTCGCACCCGGTTTGATCTTGTTGGGAAATGCCGACGACATAGAGGGTGTGCCCTTTTAGAGGAAAGGCTTTCCCGTGCCTTCAGCCTAAGGGCCATTTCCCGATGCATATATCAACGCGTGACAGTGCCTATAGACAGGCCCGGTGTGAGCCATTCCCGCAGTTTCGACCATCTTTTTCGCCCGGAGACATTGCGGACGGCAATGGCGACCGCCTTTTTCTGCCCGGCGATCACGACAAGCCGTTTGCCGCGCGTGAGGCCGGTGTAAAGCAAGTTTCGTTGCAGCATGGCGTAATGCTGCGTCATGACCGGCAGGATCACAGCCGGATATTCGGAACCTTGCGCCTTGTGGATGGTGGTCGCATAGGCAAGCACCAGATTGTCGAGCTCGCCGCTCTCATAGACAACCTCGCGGCCGTCGAAGCTGACGAAGACCTGTCCTTCTTCGGCGTCGATCTTGGTTATGAACCCCGTATCGCCGTTGTAGACTTCCTTGTCGTAGTCGTTCTCGATTTGCATCACCTTGTCTTTGGGCGCAAAGGTCGAGCCGAATTTCTCGATCTTGTCCGCGCCCGGCGGGTTCAGCGCTTTCTGCAGCTCGATGTTGAGCGAACGCGCACCAATTCCGCCCCGGTTCATGGGGCACAGCACTTGGATGTCGCGGATCGGATCGAGACCGAAGCGTTTGGGGATGCGCTCGCGCACGAGTTCCAGGATCACCGCAATGGCCTTTTCGGGCTCGCTTGCCTCGATGAAATAGTAATCGCTGTCGCCGTCGGGCTTGGCAAAGTCCGGCAGCTCGCCCTTGTTGATGCGGTGAGCCATGGTGACGATCCGGCTTTGCGCCGCTTGCCGGAATACTTCCGTGAGCCGGACCACCGGAATGACGCCGGAGCCGATCAGGTCCGCAAGCACCTGGCCGGGTCCGACCGAGGGCAGTTGATCGATGTCGCCCACGATCAACAGCGCCGCCTGCGCCGACACCGCTTTCAAAAGCGCGTGCATGAGCGGCACGTCGATCATAGAGGATTCATCGATAACGAGGATGTCTGTGTCGAGCGGGTTGTCCTGATCCTTGCGGAAGCCGCCCGCCGCGGGATCGGCCTCAAGGAGCCGGTGGATGGTCTTGGCCTCCTGCCCCGTTGCCTCGCTCATGCGTTTGGCGGCGCGGCCCGTCGGCGCGCACAAAAGCATCTCCACGTTCTTGGCCCGCAAAATACGCAGGATCGAATTCACAATGGTGGTCTTGCCGACGCCCGGCCCGCCGGTGATCACAAGCACCTTCGAAGAAAGCGCCAGCACGACCGCCTGCTTCTGACTTTCGGCGAGCGCGAAATCCGATTTAGCCGCGAGCCAGGCAATCGCTTTTTCGGCATCGATCTGCGGCCAAGAGGGTTTTCCGGCCGCCAGCCGCAAGATGCGCTCCGCTATCCCCTTCTCGGCCTGGTACAGGCCGCTGAGAAAAAGGCACTCCATTGCATCGACGCTGTCGCGCACGATGCTCTGTTCGCCAAGCTCCAGCTCGATGGCTGTCTCGATAAGCGTCACCGGCACTTCGAGGAGCTTTTCGGCGAGAGCGTGGAGCTCTTTCACGGGCAGCCCGCAATGGCCGTCATTGAGCGCCTCGGTGAGCGCATAAGAAATGCCGGCCCGGACCCGGATCATGGCGGTTTTCTCGATGCCAAGCTTCATCGCAATCGCATCGGCGGTCTTGAAGCCGATGCCACGTATATCCTTGGCCAGCCGGTACGGGTTTTCCGACATGACCTGCACGGCATCGTTGCCGTAGGTCTTGTAGATGCGCACCGCGCGCGAGGTGCCGACGCCGTGCGAATGCAAAAAGATCATGATCTCGCGGACGATCTTTTGCTCGGCCCAGGCGGCGACAATGCGCTCGGCGCGGCGCGGCCCGATGCCGTCCACTTCGCGCAGCCGCCCAGACGCGGATTGGATGACATCGAAGACCTTGTCGCCGAAGACCTTAATCAGGCGTTTGGCGTAAACGGGGCCGATACCCCGGATCATGCCGGAGGAGAGGTATTTCTCCATGCCCCCGATCGAGGTTGGCTCCGTCGTTTTGAGAAACTGCGCCCGGAATTGCAGCCCGTGCGTCCGGTCGTTCTGCCAGCTGCCGCTGGCCGTCACCCATTCGCCGGCCGAGATCGTCGCAGCGTGGCCGATAACGGTAATGAGATCCTTATGGCCGCGGGCTTTTGCGCGGAGCACGCAAAAGCCGTTCTCCTCGTTGTGGAAGGTCACCCGTTCGACAAGGCCGGCAAGCACCTCACGCTGTTCGTCAATCTTGGGCATGATTTCGCCGAAAAAACTCCAGGTCGACCGTCCAGCTGGTAGGCGCATCATAGACAAGCATCGGAGATTTGCGAATTCCGGCCTCGCGGTTCAGGCCGCAAGCGGGAGATTGTGAAATTGGCTGAAAAGTCTCTTGCTGGAGGCCGAGCGGAGATGCATCGGTACGATTTAGGCTGTCGCTACTGCGGCTGAGGTGCAATCCTTACGACGTGGGGTTGCCCCTCAAAGAACCGCATTACTTTCTCGTTTTCTACCAGATCACTATTGATGGTCTCACTTAGCGGCCGGCGCGAGGCGCCAACAATCCGGGGCATTAGTGCTAGCATCAGATCGGTCACCGGCTCGGGTATTTGCGCCCGCCTGCTCCTCTTGTCGATCACTTCCACGCCCAAGGTATCAATAATGAAGATCCTCAGCCCTTTGGTGGCTGCGGTCTGGATGGCGCCGTTAATGTGAGGATCGCCAAAGCTATAGCCTATAACCATAAGATGGGTGTCTGGCTGGGACAGCAATGTCTGAAATTCAGTCTGGTATTGGGTCAGCACTTGAAACCCACCGATGCTGGTGGTCTTGTTGCCGCCCATAACGAGCAAGCGTTCGCCCTCCGGTTCCGCAAACCAATTCCAGGAACCATGCAGCTTATAAATGGGCTGGTAATTCTCCTGCGTGATGAATTCCGTCTCCTGCGTCATAGGCTCGCGCAACATGAAAGCATATGTCTGGTCCGGCTTCCCCATGAATTTCATGTAGGGCAAGTAGGAGCCGTACCATCGCTCACCCCACCGGACCGGACCGGCGTAAACTGTTTCCAGAAGGGTGTCTTGATTAAGCGTGAATATCGCATCGAATTGTTCAAGAAAGGTCTGCAGATTACCAAGTTCTGAATTCCGAAAATCTAGATTATTGAAAGCCCTCTGCATTGCGTTGAACATTCCGATCACAGCTTGTGTGAACATATTTAAATGCTGTTTGGTTTCGGCCGATCTATTAGATGCGTAAGCGCCTTGCACTATTGACAGCGCGCCCTCGAAGCCTTCAACTCGCAGTTTCGTTTCCCACAAAACATTTCTTAGATAGTCATCAATCTCGGGGGCACCGAGAAGATATTCAAAGGCCTCGTCGGCAAGCCAGCCACCCCAATTGCGGCTAAAACCGGCTCCTGTGAGTAGGTAGTGAGGCATCTTAAGGCCCGTCGGTGTGTGCATCCGTGAAATTCATCCGTGGTATATATCATTTCAACCGAATTTCTACACAGCTGTTTTCCGAGAACTCTTTACCGAGCACGGGCCATTGGCAATGCTGAGGCAGAGCCAGTGTGAGTCGGGAGGGGATCCATGTGTGACGACAAGGCTATTCTGACAAGTGCACTCCAAAATGCCGCGAGAGCCTATCGGGAGATGAATCCGCACCCGACGCTGCTCGGCCCGAATCCGGACCGTTCCGTGCTGGAGCCGCTTTCGGCTGCGATCGGAAGTTGTGTTGCGTACCGCGCGGTCGCTGGTCACGTCCTCTTCAGCGGCGGCTCCGGCCCAGTGCTGGATTCCTACTCGCTGGCAGTACGCCTCTTTTCGAGAGGGGTGCGTTTCGAGGAAGATATTTCAGGCGCTGTTGACTGGGTACTTCGGCTGCTGACCACGCGCAAGGCAACTGGTCTTTTCAAGGCGGCTGTATGGGGCCTCAGTTGCGATCAACAGGTGACGCTCAGCAAAACGTCCCGGCTCGTTCCATTCGCGGCCCTGCCGGACTCCTATATGAAAGGCAGAATTTTGGAGCGTGCCAAGCCTTGCTATGACGGTTCAGCCTGGATGACCCAAAATTACTATGACATGCCGCTTGCCGCGTTCGTCGAGGAAGTTCCTAATTTCCCCTATATCCGCACCGACAACGCTTCCTTTCAACTCATGGCCGAATTGGAATGCCACGCTCACGAACTTTGGGTCTTGATCCAAGCCGCATCGGTCGGTCATCCGCTGGCGGTTGCCTGCTGGTTTGAATACGCTGAGCGCGACTTTGAATTCTCCGAATGGGAAAACACGTTCACTTGGCTTCTTCCCGAAATTCATCCCCACGTGGAACGCTGCTCCCCGGCCGACGTCGTTGCGATTCAGGCCAACCTCGCCAACTATAACGCGCTTCGGCACAAGCGCCGCGCAACGCTGCTGCGATCAATGGAACGCTTCCGGCTGAGCCAGTGTAGGCGTGAGGCGATTGACCGCGTTCTTGATCTGGCGCTCGCTTTCGAGATTGCGGTCAGCGATCAAGGCGAATACATTCCGCCGGGCTGGAAGGTCAGCGTTCGATCCACCCAATTGATCGGCGGTCCATTGTTGGTTCGCCAACAAAACCGCGCCACGATCAGCGCGCTTTATGAACTTAGAAATCAAGCAACGCATGGGAGCACGCTGAAAACAAAATTGACCAAGAAGTCGACGGAGCAAATCCTTCAGGAGAACTCAGACCTCTACGTGACGTTGATGAAAAGGCTCCTGGCTCTTCGCCTCAAGCCAGACTGGAAGTCTGTAGAGCTGGAACCGACAGAAGCTACGGTGTTGGAACTCGACGATATCGAAATAAACGGAAAATATCGATGCGACTATAAGGGTGCTCAATACTTCGTAACGGTCACCAGCAAAGGTGACAAGGACCTCTGTGTAATCATCGGCGAGGCCGTCAATAAGGACGGAGATTTGGGCGAACCAACCAAGGCGCTAGCAGAATCGGGCAAAATCCGCGTGTTCCCCGAACAGCTTCATCCCATGTGAAATGACTAATGCGAACCTCGGACGCGGCAGCGCACTCATCCCGATACTTTCTCCTTTCGACCCACTACAGCCGCCTTTGGTATTGCCGGAACCAAGGCTGCGTGCGGCAAAAACGCGTCACCATCTTTTGCAAGTGTACCTTCCAAGTCAGATAGCATTAACTATTCGCAGCAATACGCGATAATCAGTACAGACGAAGCTTGATGCTTTTCTTTGTATTTCAACCTCCCCCGTCTTCGCCAATACCAAGGAATGAAATTATGAACAGTGACCCCGATCTAACGGCCCTGACGGCCGATATCGTCTCAGCCTACGTGACCAACAATGTCGTCACTGCAGAGAATCTCTCTGAACTTATCGGCTCAGTCCACACAGCCTTGAGCAAAGCCACGATACAGGGAGTCGAAGCTCCGAAGGAGGAGCTTAAGCCCGCCGTGCCAATCAAGAAGTCGGTGACGCCGGAGCACATCGTTTGCCTCGAGGACGGCAAAAAGTTCAAATCCCTCAAGCGGCACTTGCAGAGCCATTACGGCCTTTCGCCCGAAGAATACCGGGAGAAATGGAGCCTGGCGCGCGATTATCCGATGGTGGCTCCTGCCTATGCGGCGGCGCGTTCGCATCTCGCCAAAACCATGGGACTGGGCCGCCCCAAAGGTACGAAGGCTACCGCCGAGGCCGCAGCGAAAGCGCCCAAGGCAGCTGCCAAAAAGCCCACAGCCAAGGCAGCACGCAAATAGCATAGCAGCGGCAGGGGACTGGACACCCCTGCCCCTCACACCACGCTATTTTTCCCAGGATGAAATTGCGCCACCAAGCTCTTCAAGCGCCGGAATCGCCTTAGCCGACGCACCGATCCACGCCTCGAATTGCTCCCAGTCCTTGGCCGGAATAGTGATGATCGTGCGGCCCAGCAAGTCCGCCGCCTCCAAAGCCTTCCTGCGCATGAAATCGCTCAGCGTCGTCCGCGATTGCTCTGCGGCGGCTTCCAAAATAGCCCGTTCGTCAGAATTGACCAGAACGCTGAGCACCGATGTTGTGGTCGTATCCGTCACGCTCCACTTGTCGGATATATCCGGCATGTGCGGCGCTTCAAACGAATTCACCCAAAGCCCGCGGCTCACGGCACGGGGTTCCTCTTCGTGAAGGTGCCTACCCAACTTAGGAATCGCGCATCCTCGTTGTGCGCGGGTTCTTCCAGATTCTTGGCCCAGGCGATGTAGGTGTTTTCCAGCCAATAGGCATCCATGCCAGAGGCGAGGTATTCCATTATTGCGGGCGATATCTGTGCGCTGCTGCTTGAGGTCCTGAAGCTGCGCTTGCAGACGGTAATACTCTGTTAGAGCGGCCTGCGTTGGGTCTGCAGACGATGCCCCTCCAATACCGGAAGCGACCCTAACGCCATGAGCCGCGATCCCACTTTGGCTAACTTTTCTTCTAATTCCTTGATTTTTACAGCGCGCTCCGAAATGCACGTATCACCTGTGGAGGTGTTAACACATCATAAAAAAACACACTTAATCGCGGTTCATTTTCAAGAAGCAAAAACTATTGCTTGGAGTTTTTATAGGCGAGGTAAACTTTCTCTCCTTTGCCCCGCAAAATCATGAGCAATTTTCCTGCAAAATAACTGACGGGCAAAAAAACAACTTCACACATAAAAACGATTATACCCACATTTAAGGAATGTTCTTTGGCAGTGTATTTTTCCGGTTGCATTTTTTCCATTCCCGCAAAGACATCCTTCAAATAGTCTCCTGCCAACAGAACACAAACAAGATAAACCAATAAGCTTAAGGCGTAATCAGGCATCTTGTAAGCTATCTTGAACAAAACAAGTGCAGAAACCATAATTGGCGCATATTTCCAGAAAGGCGTGAAAATAAAGGCAATTTGCACTACCAGAAAAGCAAACAGACAATATTTCAAGAAATTAAGCATTTCAGCCCTCTGATATTAAGACGACGACAGAATTGTAACATGTTCAGCACCGAAAGATAAAGACCAATTCTTTTGCGTATCTCTAAATTTTCGGATCGAGTTCCGCATAAGCTTTAAGTGTTCTCTCAATGGCTACCCTGTCACCGGCGTCCAGCCCGCGCGCAAGCCTTGCCTTGATCTCCGCAATTTCCTGCCGGGTAAGTGATTTCCTCGGGCGCAGGCGAACGGCATCGCCAAATCCAATGTCGACTTGAAGCGACAGCCGTGCGCCTGCCGTCATCGCCGTGAGACGGACGCGTCCACCTGCATACTCTTGATCCTCCCGCATTAGCTCCGCCTGCGCGCTCACTGCATCGAACAGCACCCCATCGCCAAGCGGATGCGGATCACCCCCGTGCTGCAGATAACGCGCGAAGCTCCGCTGACGTGATTGGCCAAGGCATGTCGCTGAAACCACATGTTGAGCGAGTCCAGGCCGCAATCGAACGAGCCGCGGTCATCGTCCTCGGTTAGAGGCCGGGGCGCGACACAAGCGCCACGCTATTTTCCCCAGGATGGAGTTGCGTATAGCGCGACAATCTGGGTGAGAACGGCGCGTCAATCAGGATGAGACGAGGCAGCCGAGCGGCATGATGATTGTCGCTGGGCGCGATCTTGGCAAGCGCTTTGATTGACGGGGAGCGTCAATCAGCCATCATCTGTTTCGGTTTTCTTGATTGTCGCGTGGGCGGCTGGCCGTCCGCGTCCACGCTTTCGCTCGAGGGCTTCGCGGCGCCGGTAGCTTTCGACATTCATTTCCAGGATCGTGGCGTGATGCACGAGCCGGTCGATGGCGGCGAGCGTCATGGCCTGATCGGGGAAGATTTTGCCCCACTCGCCGAACGGCTGGTTGGCCGTTATCAGCATGGATCGCCGCTCATATCGCGCGGCGATCAGCTCGAACAGCACGCTTGTCTCGGCCTGATCCTTGGTGACGTAGGCGATGTCGTCGAGGATAAGCAGATCGTAGCGGTCGAGTTTGGCGATGGCGCTTTCCAGCGCCAGTTCGCGCCGCGCGACCTGAAGCCGTTGGACAAGATCGGTGGTGCGGGCGAACAGCACCCGCCAGCCATTTTCGACGAGAGCAAGACCGAGCGCCGCCGAGAGATGGCTTTTGCCTACGCCGGGCGGTCCGAACAACAGGATGTTGGCGCCCTTGCCGAGCCAGGCGTCCCCCGACGCGAGCGCCGTCACCTGAGCCTTTGAGACCATCGGCACGGATTCGAAGTCGAACGCCGCAAGGGTTTTTCCCGCGGGCAGCCGTGCCTCGGCCATGTGGCGTTCAATGCGCCGGCGGCCGCGATCCGCGAGTTCATGCTCGGCGAGTGCGGCAAGGAAGCGCGCAGCCGGCCAGCCCTCCTTGTCGGATTGGGCGGCGAGCTTGGCCCACATAAGCTTGATGCCCGGCAGGCGCAGCTCGGTCAGCAGCAGTTCGAGCCGGGCGGCATCTATCGTGTTTGAGGTTGTCATGCCGCTGCCTCCAGGCTGAAGGCTGGCCCGGCGGCGCGAACCGGAGCAAGTTCGTCGTAAGCGTGGAGCGGCGCGAGGGTCACCGTGACCGCCGGCGCCGATGCCGGGGATGGACCGAAGCGTTCACGCAATATCGCGAGGTCCAGCGCTTGGCCGGAATGAAGCGCGGCCTCGATGACCTGCGCCAGTTCCGCCTCGCAGCCGCGATCGTGCGCCAGCGCAAGCAGTTCGACCGTCACCTTACACGCGCGCTTCTCGCCGTCGCTGGCGCGCAATGCCTCGAAGGCTTTTCGATACGCGTCGCGCGGGAACAGCTGGTCCCGGTAGACGAGGTTGTTGAGCGCCATCGGCTTTTTCCGCAGCGCATGGATCACGTGGCGGTAATCGACGACGTGACCGCCTTTGTTGCCGGAGACCGGCCGCCCGCGTCTGAGCGTCATCATCGGCGTTGAGCCGAGAAAGCACTCGAGCCGGTCGTCATAGACCCGCACGCGCAGGCGATGACCGATCAGCCGCGACGGCGCGGTGTAGAAGACCCGGCGCAGAATGAAGCCGCCGCTCGACGTGACCGTGACGATCTTCTCCTCGTAATCGGCGGTGCGCCGCTTCGGCAGCGGTGCGAGACCCGGCCGCTCCACTTCGATCCGCTTGCGGTTATGGGCGTTGCGCCGCCCAACGATCTCATCGATGAAACGGCGATAGGCATCGAGATCGTCGAAGTCAGGCGAACCGCGCAGCAGCAACGCGTCCTCCAGCGCCCTCTTCAAATGACCATGGGGGCTCTCGATGGAGCCGTTCTCATGCGCCACGCCGGGATTGTTGCGCGTTGGCGTTATCCCGTAATGCCGCATGAGGTCCTCGTAGCGCTTGGTCAGGTCCTCCTGGGCTGCCTTGTCCAAATTACGGTACGCCGCCGATAGGCTGTCGCTGCGATGCTGCAGCGGCACTCCGCCCAGCGCCCAAAGCGCGTTTTGCAAGCCCTCGGCCAGCGCCACGAAGCTCTCGCCGCCAAGAACCACGTGGGCATGCTCGAAGCCCGAAAACGCCAGGCGGAAGTGATAGAGCCGATGATCGAGTAGGATACCAGAGATCGTGATGCCAAGTTCTCTGGTGTCCGTGAAGTCGGATAGACCGAGACGGCCGGGTTCGTGCTCCTGGCGGAAGATAATATCCTGCTCTGGCCCAGCGACGGCGCGCCAAGTTCGCATGCGCCGTTCCAGCGTGCGCCGGACATTGGGATTCAAGCCCGGATGGCGCCGCCGGATCTCGTCGAATACCGCAATCGCCCGGATGCCCGGCGTTGCTTTCAAGATCGGCAGGACCTCGCCGTCCCAAATCTCCGCGAGCGGATCGGGCCGGCGGCGCCCGCGCGGTATCTTCTTCTGGGATGGCAAGCGCGGATCGTTCTCGATCCGGTAGCCGCTCGCTGTGCTGAAACCGGCTTTGGCGGCAGCAATGCCTGCGCCGTGGCTTTGTCGATAACTCATATACAGCCTCATCTGGTGGTCGGTGATGTGGAGGCCGGGCAAGCGCTGATCCCTCGGAGATTGAGACGAATCAGCAGCTTGACGCCGTCCTGCTCGACCGCCAGACGGGTTCGAAAAAAGGCGCCGCTGGGGATGTGCCTCCGGTCGGGCTACGCCCTCCCTGCGTCACACCACCAGCGGCATTCTCATCCTGATTGACGCTGCGTTCTCATGTTGATTGTCGCGCGGCAGTTGCGCGACCAAGCTCTTCAAGCGCCGGGGTCGCCTTAGCCGGCGCGCCGATCCACGCCTCGAATTGCTCCCAGTCCTTGGCCGGAATAATGATGGTCGTGCGGCCCAGCACGCCGGCCTCCGCGGCCTCTAAAGCCTTCCTGCGCATGAAATCGCTCAGCGCTGACATTACAGCGTAGCCTTCCGCTTCGTATAGGTTCCCACCCAACTGAGGAACCGCGCATCCTCGTTATGCGCTGGTTCTTCCAGAACTCTTGGCCCAGGCGATATAGGTGTTTTCCAGCCAATAGGCATCCATGCCGGGCGCAATCTCCCGCGCCCGCTCGATCGCTTTAGAGCTGATAAAGATTCTTTTTGCCTCGGGTGAAACAGGACCCGGCGCAGCCGGTTCGGGAGCTACTGATACCGGGCTCGGCCTCTCGGCATTGGCCCCCTCCCCTGCCCGCCGCCAGAACACGACGAGATCGCCGTCGAGCTCAACGCGGTATTCGGGAAGGCGCTCGGTCGCCGCCGTCTCGCGCATGTGCCGCACAAAATGCTTGCGTTCCTGCTTCGACCCGCATTTTTTCTGGAGCTTGTCGATACCGATACGCCATTTCTCCTTCGAGCCGCAATGCTTACGCGCCAGCTCATAGAGACGGCGATCGAGCGGACTTCTGAGACGAAAATAATCCCGGTCGATCGTTAGCACTTCTGCGGAGTCGATCGCACGGAACAGCCATTCGCTCAGCGTGATCTCGAGATAACGGAGCCGATCAGCGTGCATGCTCCCCTTTCGATTATACTCGAAAGAACTAATAAGCGCGAAGCCGCTTACCGTTGCCTCCTCCCCCGTTTCAATCGTGGTTTTTATGACCGTTCCGGCGAGCCGTTCGAGTGAAGCTTCGAGCCGTTCATAGCCAAGATTGTTCGTTGGCTTGTTGGTCGAGACCAAAAGATCATGGGTGGTGAGGCGCACCTTAGGCCCGATCGGCTTACCTGCATTCTTCAAGTGCATCAGCTTCGAGATGCAGTAAATCAAAACGTCTTTGTCGAAAACCGACGGCAGGCCGCGGACACCAGGAATGATCTCGATCTTAGTGCCGTCATGCTCATACGAAAGCGCACGCGTGTCAGGCTTGGTCGATAGAGAGAAAACCGGATGCTCCATCGAGCCAATGTCGGAGCGCAGCGTGACGTCGAAAACATCGAGCACAAAAAAATCGCGTACAGGATGACGCTCAGGAAGAAGGGAACTCATAACCAAGGCTAGCAACGGGCTCCCCGATTCGCCAAGCGATTCGCACTATCAGCAACGCCTTCGCACTATCGCCGACTCTTTTGCACTTTCACGCCCCGCTTCGCACCTTTGCCAACCGTTTCGCACTTTCGGCAACCTTCAAGCGCTCTCCGTTACGAGGAGCTCTCTTCGCACCTTTGGCAACCGATTCGCACTTTCAGCGCCCGCTTCGCACTTTTGCCGACTACTTCGCACTTTCAACGACCGCTTCGCATCTTTGCCAACAGCGCCTCCCTGCCCGGTTGGGGTCTTGCACTATCAATGATCGCGTCTCAGCTATAAGAGACTGATTATAAATAAGATATATGAATTATACACATACTTATCCACAGATGGCTTCGCACCTTTGCCAACCGTTCCGCACTTCCGGCAACCAATATTCGCACTTTTGGAGTCCTTCGTTTCGCACCTTTGCCTACCGATCATCGCACTTTTGGCGACGCGCCTATACCTTAACTATCTGACTGAAAACGGTAATTCAGCCCACTTTTGCTCTGTAACTATCTAACTAAACCTATAACTTCTTTAACTCAGGAACAGGGATTTTTTGAAGAATTAAAAAAAAGATAAGAACGCGCAAGAGCCAACAACCGTGGAGCGGCTAGATAGCCATCCTCTTTGCCAAAGCAACTCCCGAGCCCCCTGCCCCGCGTCGCCAGTTTCACGTGGTTCCAACTATGAAACCGCCTTGGAGCACGCTTTCTTTTCGGTTTAGCTTCATGGACAATAAAGACCGAGACCCAGAGAGGTCGCCATGCAAAATAAGCAATCTTTCACTTATTGAATTTTCCTTCGTCAATAAGAGCAATTGGGCAATTGCCTAAATGGGTATGCGGCCAAAAGAGAACTTATCAGGGAGTCCAATTGCAATCATGAGCTGATGGTCAGGAGGCCAAGCGATCATTGGGCCAATAGGCCGCATGCGCATATCGGCAATAGCCCAAAAGCCCATTTGGGCAATTGACCACATGTGCGTGATCTTGTTGCAGTCATTGTAGCTTGCAGAGAAGCTGATCGTGACGAAGCTAACATGGGTAATAGGCCAACGGCGTAAATATATAAAAGCACTAGCGGCCAAGAGCGCAAATGGGCATTTGGGTAATAGGGCGAGATATTTAAGTATTGTTCTTGCTTCGTGTCGAAGATATAGCCTAGATTCATTAAACGAATTTTCTGTTTGCGCAAGAGGCCAAGGATGCACTTGTGCATTTGCCTAAATCACTACGGGGCCGATTGATGATTATCGCATTTGCGTCCTCAAAAGGCGGCGTCGGGAAGTCGACGATCTGCGCGGCGATCGGGGCGCGTCTCGCTCAAAGAGGCGAGGAGGTTCTCATTCTCGATCTCGATCAGAACCGCACCGTCGAACGCTGGGGGCGCAAGGCCAATATCAAAGGTCTCACCGTCAAAGCTATCGAACGCGACAGCTTCACGACGGTGATTCGCGAAGCCGCCGTCACAAACACCGTCGATCACATCCTCATCGATCTCGCAGGCACACGCGAGGCCACCGTCCTGAAAGCCATTGCGCGCTCCGACCTTGTGGTGATCCCCGCGCAAGCCTCCGAACCCGATCTGCGCGAAGCGCTGGTCGTCGTCTCCGACATCAAGGATGTGGGGGAAGAGAAGGGGGCCCCGATCCCCTATCGCCTGTTGCTCACCAAGATGCCCGCTTTGCGCACGCGCGTCACCGACTTCGCCTATCAGGAACTGGCGCGACAGAGCCTACCGATTTTTCGTACCGTCATGGTCGAGCGCGTCGCTTACAGGGAAATGTTCTTAACTGGATTCCCACCCGACCCCACAAGCGGGGCAGGGACCGAAATCGCGGCGCTTGCGACCGAGATGGAAGATATCGTCAAGGCCGCGCGAGGTCAGAATGCTTCGCGTTCGGCGGCAGGGTAGGAGTCTCCAATGACAACATCAAAAATCGCGCGTCCCGCCTTCCAATCCATCGAACTCGATCCGATCGACGCGCGGCTCGAGGCCAGAGCGGCCGAGCGGGGCATCCCCACGCTCGTCACGCCGAAAGCCGAGCAACCTGCCGAAATACAGCCGCCAGCAACCGCGAGCGCTTCCGAAGTTCCGGCGCCGCGCAATCCGGGCAGGGGGCCGTCTAAAGATGCAACCCCGCGCTCACGCATGAAAGGCCTCAAAGTCGAGCTGCCGGACTATGTATGGGTTGCCCTCAAAAAGCGCGCCGCGGAGGAAATGGTCTCGCTCCGGCACGTGATCATGACCGCCTTGCGCGCGAAAGGGATCCCCATCAACGACGCCGATATGATCGAAGACGGACGGCGCTTCCGCGACTGAGCATCAGGCCCAGTTGGGCAAATGGGTATTTGGGTCTTTGCCCTGCGGATATCATGGGTTCGAGTACGAGCAGAAGCATTCATGACCAACGATCCCGTTCTTATCGCCTATGCCGCAAGCCGTGGCCGCAATGGCCGCGTCCGCTATGAGCGCATCGGACGGGCCTATCCGCATAATGCCGGCGAGGGGCTGACCGTCATTCTGGACGCAATGCCGCTCAAGGGCGGGCATATCGTGTTGCTCGAGCTCGACGAAAGCGACGACCGGCGGCTCCTTGCCGAGGCAAGGCGCTATGAGCGCGAACGCAAGGCCAAAACCTCCAAAGGAGCCGGAAAGAAGGAAAAGGGATAGAGCGCGCCCTTGAGGCGCTTTCCTGCGGAGCCTACCGTCGCGGACAAGGGCAACCATTCGACAAGCGGCGCTCGTGAGCGCATTCCATCCAATTTGACTTTTCTGTCTTTTGCCCCCAGATTTCCAAGAGTTCTCACAATCGAGGGGCAAAGTATGAAAAATGACATAAGATACAAAGAGTTGTCGAATGAACAAATTCGCCAGATGGTCGATTCCGAACAGGCTTTTCAAAGCTGGCACGAAACCCGCGACGAATTCCTGCACGGCTATGAAGGCTCCTATAAAGGCACGATGAAATGGAAGACGCGCGAAAGCGGTCAATATCTCTACCGCATTTTGAACGGCGTCGAAAAATCGCTTGGCGCCAGATCGCCGGAAACCGAAAAGATCAAAGCTGATTATACAAAGGCACGCAATCGCCTGCGTGATAGGCTCAAAACCCAGGAACAGAAGCTCCAGCATCTGGCGAGAATCAACCGTGCCTTGCGGCTCGCCCGCGTTCCCAATATCGCCGCCCGCATTTTAGCACGACTTGATGAAGCCGGCCTTCTCGGATCGCATCTCACCGTCGTCGGCACGAACGCCCTCTTCGCTTATGAAGCCAAGGCTGGCGTACAGATCGATAGCGACGTGCTCGCGACCGAAGACGTCGACTTTCTCTATGACGCGCGCCGCCACTTAAAGCTAGTCTCCGGCGACATCAAACGAAGCGGACTCATGGGCATCCTCAAAGAAGTCGACGACAGTTTTGTGCGCTCCAAACAGGCATTCCGGGCTGCGAACAAGGACGGCTATCTCGTCGATTTGATCCGGCCCCAGGACGTCGACGAACTCCGCTCCAAACTGAAAGGCCAGCTCGGCGAGCTCGACGACGACCTGATCGCTTCCCCGATCGAAGGTCTTGAATGGCTGCTTCACGCGCCCCGCTTCCAGCAAGTCGCGATAGCCCAAAACGGCCGCCCTGTTCTGATTTCAACTGTAGACCCGCGCGTTTACGCGCTCCATAAAATCTGGGTCGCCCAGAACGCCCCTCTCCGTGGCGCCAAAAAACGGCGCGACCTCGACCAGGCGCGGATCGTGGCCAGCTTGGCGATCGAAGGAATGGGGCTCAGTCTCGATGACAAAGCGCTATCAGCCTTTCCCGCCGCTCTCGTCAAGGAAGGCAAAAAACTTCTCGGCTTGCCGCAAAAAAGATAGCCGGAATTGTTGAGACGCCCCTTCAACAAATCGAGCTTCCAATCGACCGGGCACACGGACAGGGCAGGGGGCTCCACGCTGCCCCGCGAACTCGTCACAGAAACCGTGCCCTTGCTGCATGTCATTTGATCCGTGGCATCGCCGCGGCGCACATTCCTTTCCTCAAGGAATTCAACGAACGCCCAACTTGTTGTGAACTCCAACCAAGCTTTACACTGGAACACATGCTTGCATAACGGACCGCAAGACACATCCCGGCTCAATGCCGCCTGAACCCCACAGGACAAAACGATGTCTGATCAAGAACCGCGATCTCTGCCACTGCAAGCAATAACCGCCATCTGGGGCAACCGCTGGGCGCGCATTCTCATTCTTATCTTTCTTGCCTTCGAGATTTACAACACGGCAATATTGCCCGCGATCCGGGGCACCTACGAAACCATGGGCGCAAAAGCGGAAATGGAGGCCAAAACCTCCATCTTTCACCATCCCGAGTGACACCGCGCCTACTGCCAGAGGTTGACCGAGCGCGGATGTGAACCGTCGCGCCATTCAAGGAAAAACCATGTCCGACCAAGCACCGCGATCTCTGCCACTGCAAGCAATAAGCGCGATTTGGGGCAACCGCTGGGCACGGATTCTCATTCTTATCTTTCTTGCCTTCGAGATTTACAACACGGCGATATTGCCCGCGATCCGGGGCACCTATGAAACCATGGGAATCAAAGCGGAAACGGAAGCCAAGACAGGCAAGGCTGTAGACCTTTCCGGCGAGGGCGAGATCGAGAGACTAATAGCCAGGAAAAGAGAATTGGAAGAGCAGCTCGCTGAAGCCCGCGCTCAAGGCAACCGATAACAACAGATCACTGAGGAAAACCTTCTTTGCCAGCCACCGGCATGTCTAAAAATTCAGCCCAGGGATACTGAACCGCAACCCTGACCGAATAATCGTGCACATGATCATGGAGCAAAACTATGTCGGACGTTGCAATCTATAAGGATGAAGACATCGTTATCACAAAATCAATGCTGGTCACAAAGGAGGGAAGTCATGCTCTTTCCTCCATATCCGGTTTACGAATGGAATTTAACGGCAGTGCAAAGATCATGGCCACCCTAGCCGTGCTTGGTACTATCGTGTTATTGCAGGTAGTCACAGGGCTTTTGCCTGTTGAAGTCAAAGATTTATTTGGCGTTGTCCTCGTCTTATTTCTCTGGGCATGGGTACTCACGGACACCAAGAAGAGAAAACTTATCGCGAATCTAGCCGCCGGCGGTTCGACCCGTTTGCTCGGTGACATCACTACGCGACAGGCGCAAGCCATAATTTACGCATTTTCACACGCAAAAGCCCAATCATTCTAGCTGCCTATCGCTTCGGCGTTTGCACGGCAGGATGCTCTATGAAAGCTGTTTCCGGAGGCATTAACGCCCGAACAGCAGATAAAGCCCTCCGGCAATCAAGCCCAGCACCGCCACCATCACAACATCACCCAAGCGCACAACCCAACCCGGAACGGAGACTGGGGCAGGGGGCGTATAAGCGGTAAAGGGCTCATCTTTCGGCCAGACAAATTCTCCGCCGCATTTATCGGCCACCAAATCCCAACGCCTGTCGATAAATTCAAGCCGCAGCCGGTCGTGCAGCACAGCAGCTTCGACCGGCGTGCAGTCCGCGCAGTTAAGGTGCATCGGAACGCTTCGCCGTTCATCCGCAAAATTAGCGAGCAGTACAAAGGCGCCATCCGTCGTCAGCAAGCGCCCCGCGCCGCTCTTACTCTTGCTCGCCAGGACATCGAGCAGCACCCGATCTGTCGAAGACTGGTAAAGCTGCTCGGCCCTTTCGACCGCGAACGACACCAAATTTTCCCAGGGCCGCGCTTCCTCAAAAGCACCATGCCGCACCGGGCCAACCGACACGAACTGCAATACGCCCGCGGCATCGGGCCGGATGAAGCAAGTGACGCGCGCGCGGCTCAAACCGTCCGGCGAAAACAAGTTCCGATCTTCTTCCCAACCCACCACCGGCAGGCCTTGATCGTCCGACGCCGCGGGATCGAGCTTAATAGGCATTAACTTCCTACCTCGTCGTAAAGGCCCTTAAACATCGGTTCCTTGAAATACAACAGCCGCTCGGCAACCGCCGGCACATCCTCGACATTGAATATAAGTACGCGCTCTTTGCCCTTGGCGAAGGCGAGGCGCAATTCGTGTTCCGCGAGCAGGGGAACGTCATGCCGTTCGTCGCGAAAGGCCGCTGCGCCGCTAAGAAGCGCCTGACCGACAGCCCCGCTTGATTTTTGCTCGACGATGCTGGTTCGGCCGAGCATATCGGACAGCACTTTGAGCGACTCCGAGTCGCTGACGCCAAATGCGGTGATTACGCCGCAATTGGCAAAGAAGGTCTCCCAAGCCTTGTCGTAATGCTGCTTGAGCTGCCCAACATTCTGGATGATGGTCCAGAGCTTCACGCCGAAGCCGGCCATCAAGCCCGCCGCCGTCTCGATGGCCTGCATGTGGCCGAGGGCAGGGAACTCGTCGAGCACGAACAGCACCGGCAGTTTCGGCTTGCCAGGGGTTCGCTCCATCACCGACAGCGCCAGCGAGATCATCAGACGCAACCAGCGCGCATGCGTCGCCATGCGCGCTGCCGGCAGGCACAGATAGATCGTCGTCCGTTTGCTCTTCAGATCGGCCAGCGTGAAGTCGCTCTTGATCAGAACGGGGTGGATCTTATCGCTGTCGAGCCATTGCGTCTGCGTGCGCGCCGAGGAAAGCACCGAACCTCTTTCATTGTCACCCATGGCTTTGAGCTGCTCGGCGATGCCGACGCAGATATACCCATAGGGCTTTACGTCCTCCGCCATCAATATCTGGATCAGCGCCTCTTGCGCTTCGAGCTTGCCGAGAGAGGGCGGGTGCATCATCTGCAGGTCCGAAATTTTCTCGTCAGTCAGCATGAGGAGCTTGCGCACCGTGACGAGATTGCGCCGAGCTGGATCGTCATCGCCCGCCACAGCGAGAATCAAGGCGCGGAGCAGGGCTTGCGCCGATTCCGTCCAATGCCGCTCACCTTTGTCGGGGTGAGTGATGAGCGCGTCGGCGAACATGCCTGCGTCCTCGATCAAATCCGCGGAGTCCGTATCGAGCTCGGCAAGCGGATTGAAGGATGAGGAGGGGCTTCCACTCACGCCAAAGGGATCGAGAACATAGACATCCTGGCCGAGGCCGTCCGATCCCTTGCCGCGCCGCCGCGCGGTGATCCTGGCATTCTCGCCCTTCGGATCGATCACCAGCGCCGAGCCTTCGTAGAGCAACAGGTTTGGAATGATGAGCGACACGCCTTTGCCGGCCCGGCTTCCGGCGATGGTCATCACATGCCGGTCATCCTTCCAGCCGATGAGGCGCCCGCCGCGGCGGCCGAGCAACAACCCGCCATCATGGTGCCATTGCTCGCCGGACATTTCTGCCGGGGTCAGCCAGCGCGCGAACAAGCCTCGTTCGCGTCCAGTGGATTTTGCTTGAGCCGCATGCCCACGCGGCAAGTCCTGCCGCAGACACTTCTCGAATTCGTCAGCCTGCATAACGCTCCGCCATCTTTCTCCGGCACGACAATCATCCTCGAAAGCCGCTCGCGGATAAAGCGGAGAATTGCGACGCCTGTGCTTTTCGAGCCGCCGCCAGCTGCGAGATCGGCCAGCGGCCGTGCTCTCGCGTGCCCAAACCGCGCTTGGCGAATTCGCCAAAGATGAGCAAGCCCCAGCGCCGGTGACCAAATATTCCCGATGAAGTTTTGTTACGCACCGCTCGCCCCCGCTTATCGGCTTTGTCCGCTCCAGCATCCAGCTGCGGACTAGCTCGCAATGGGCTGCGAATTAGAACTGAGGGCCAAGAGGAGAGATTAAATTAGGCAAACAGATTTCTTAACAAGCTCAAAATTTTTATAAAAATTAATAAACCAAGCTATTCTGCAAGAAACCTTAAGTTGATTACTGCCCATCAGTTCGGTCTACAGCGCCAACGATATTGATCTTCGTCAAATGACCCGTGATACGCATTAAGCATGCTGACCACGCGGGGCGTAAAAACCCGTTCAGGGTTGTTGAAAAAGCTCAAGCAAAACATCCCAGCCAACGTTACCGAAAGGCTCTCACAGACGTTAAAACAAAGGCTTTCACCATCAGCAAGTTGTGAGCTGTTGCTGGATTTCCGATGGGCAAGGTCCAATGCGCCACCTGGGTTGTCGATGCCAAAACGGCTCGCCATTGTTTGCTTTCTCAAGCTCGTTTTTTGCTTGAGCGCAGTGTGCATCGGAGGAGGGACCGAAGCGTCAGCGCAAGAGCGGTGTCTTGTCGCGGACCCCACGGGGACGCCGTTGAACGTCCGCATTGTTCCAGGCGGCGATATCGTCGAAACGTTGAGCAACGGCACCTTGGTGACGATTCTTGACCGTTCCTCGGCCGGGGGAAGAACCTGGGTTTACGTCGGAAGATATGAGGATCACGTACCAATTGGTTGGGTCTACGGCGATTACTTAGACTGCACTACAACAGCCACTTCGGGCCCGTCGCCCTATGCAGTTGATGGCTTGGCTCTTGGCGGTCAGGTTCGTTTCGACAGTAAAGCATATAAGCAGTACGAGTGCGGCCCAAGCGACACGTTTCCAGGCTTCACCTGGTGTCACAAACAGAAAACGGAAAAGAACAGGCGCGGCGAAGTTACCTCATCGAATTCCATTTTGCACAGTGGGGATGGAAGAGCGGTATACGTCAATCGCTACATCGAACCTGCATTCTTCGGCCCAAATGATGTGCGAAGCGAAATAGAGCGGCTATCGGCGAGGTTTGGCGAACGTCCCCGCGAATTTCGAATGCCTCGACGCGAAGGGCTGCCGGACGCCATTATAGCAGTTTGGGGTAAAATCAAACTGGAGCGGCTTGATGCTGCCGACGTTTCGGTTGTGGCAGCATCCGGCAAAATCCGCCAAGGCCTCTTGGTTAGCTTTCTCGGCGGCCTTCAGCGTTCAGCAAGAGCAGGGGTACCTGTTTATCGGCTCACCGGCGGCGCAGGGTTCTTGTGGGCAGCGATGTTCAACCGGGACGGACGGGGCGTGCTGCGCTTCCTGACCATAGATGCGTCGCAGATTAAGCCGCCGCCCGTCGCCCAGAACCCGCAGCCTCCGCTGCCTGAATCCGCCGCGCCGCCTTCGCCGCCGGTATCAGCGCCTCCTTCTGCGTATGAAGGGGAGACCCGCTATGCCGAGATTGGCCGGTGGTCAGTTACGCACAGAGAGGCCGGCAACTTGAGTGTTTGCAGCGCGGCGGCGCAGTTTGCAGATCGGACGATCCTTCAATTGGCCCTGATCCAAAGTGATACCGGTAAAACATGGGCGGTCCTTATTGCTAATCCCCGGTGGAATGCCTGGGTAGGTAAAGGGTCCTGGCACCGGCTATTGCTTGTGACAACGAAGCCTTGGCATGAGGCCTTCGATGTGTCTGACGATAAGAAAGCACTTATCCTCGGTGGTGCGTCAGTCGATTTCATGAACAGTCTGGCCGATACAGATCTTCTTCGCATTTTCACCGACAACGAAGAACCGCTCGCAACCCTCGACGTGAGGGACAGCGATCCTGCGATAAAGGCGGTGGTCAATTGCGTGCGGGATCATCCGTTCAACCGCGCGCCAACCCCCGAGGCAGCGGAGACAACGTTTTCCGGAACTGCCTTCTTCATCGCGCCCAATCTCTTGCTGACCAACGATCACGTCGTGAAGCAATGCAAGGGACCCATTCAAGTGCGATACCCGGATTTGGCTCCGTATCCGGCAACGATATCCGGCCTTGACGAAACGAATGATTTGGCCCTGCTCCATACGGACATGTCCAGCCTTTCGGCCGCCTCGTTCAGCTCCCGGCCGCGGCTTGGCGAGTTTGTTGCCGCATACGGCTTTCCTTATGCTGGCGTCTTATCCTCCAGCGGCAACTTTACAGTGGGAAATGTTACGTCGTTGAGCGGGATGAGCGACGACACGCGCTTCCTTCAGATATCCACTCCTATACAACCAGGCAACAGCGGCGGTCCTCTTCTTGATATGTCCGGCAATGTGGTGGGAGTTGTGGTCGCTCAATTGAATGCCCTTGCCGTGATGCAGGCTGAGAAGAGCGTCCCCCAGAACGTGAATTTCGCGATACAGGTGCCAATCGTGATCAACTTCCTATCAGTGAAGGGGGTATCTCCAAAGTTAGATACATCAAACGCTGCTGGAACGTTGCCGCCCTCCTACGTTGCCGATCTGGCCAAAAAATTCACCGTCCAAGTTTATTGTGAAGGGAGTTCTCCAAGAACGTCGGGAAGCGGGCAGGAACCCGATGGCGCAAACTTGACGAGAGGGCATAGATGAACAGCGGCTGCCAGACCGCCCTCAGAGTACCGCAACAATGATCGGTCACCTCAGCAAAAAGATTATAATCACATTGTTCACATGGGCTTTAATCGGCAGCGGCGCCCTCGCCCGTGTTGCATGCGTGGACGTGAATCAGACGGGTGGCCTTGCGTTCGAAGGTACCTTGACGTTTCACATCTTCGGCGGTCCGCCTTATTACGGGGGTGTGCGTCTCGGCGATACCCCAGAGCCAACCTATATCCTCAAGCTGGACGCCCCCATCTGCGCTACGGGCGACGAATTCGTCGACCCAAACGCCGCAATTGAACGAATTCAGATTTATCCTGAAGATTCCAGCACGGAAGACCGTGGGCTATCAAGGGATCTTCGGCGTTTAGTGGGGCAACGGGTGCGGGTTGAGGGCAACTCGGCATTTGGTGCCCATACTGGGCATCATCATGCTCCTCTCCTGTTACCCATCACGCGAATCATAAGCGCCTCTGATCCCACTGAGGCGTATGGCACTGCCATGACGACCGTCCAGGCATTTTATCTCGCGCTCGCGGCTGGAAACGGCGACGAAGCTGCAAGTTTCCTGATCCCCGAGAAACGCGCATCTGGTCCACTGTCCGCAAATGCCATTACTAATTTCTACCTCAATTTAGAAGAGCCTCTTACCCTTATTGATGTGGTTCCTATCCGTTCGGACGAATTCCGTGTCCGGTATACGTTCGTCGCTCGAGCGCCCCGGCGATGCGATGGCGTGGCGATTGTTAGAACTACTCAAATCAGGGGCGAAAATCTGATTGCCTCGATCAAAGCTCTTAATGGCTGCTAGGGAAATTGGCGTCGCTGCCATCATCCTAATCCCAGAGAGCTGCGAAGGCAAAGCCCCCGCCGCTGCGCCCATAGCCAAGTGAGACGAGTTGGGCGAGCGGCGCCAGAGGAGGGACCGCTAAGGGCAGTTCCGGTCACCTTGAGTAGTTTAAGAAAACAGAACTTATGTTCGCGAAGAGATCCAAACCGCTCAAAGCTGGCAGAATAACCGCTTGGCCCTCAATGACGGAGAGGGCTTTTGGGGGCGGCACTCATACTCCGGCCATACCAGCCGTTACCCGCTCCCAGATCAAGGCATCGGTTTGATTTTGTCTGGCGGCAACCGGTTCAGCTTGTCCGCAGGTTCATTCGCGCGAACAGGCCTCGCTCGCGTCCGGTTGACTTTGCCAGCGCCGCATGGCCGCGCGGCAAGTCCTGGCGGAAACGGTTCTCGAACTCGTCAGCCTGCATGACGCCCCGTCATTTTTCTTCGGCAAGGCGATCATCCTCGAAAGCGGCGCGCATAAAGCAGAGAATTGCCACGCCCGTGCTTTTCCAGCCGCCGCCCAAGGCTAGAATGGTCTTTCCTTTTTCGCTCTGACGGCCTGAGAAGAAGAAGACGGGAGGAGCGCTCACGGCCTTGACCCTTCTCCGGTTCAGCTAGCGCAACACGGCCTCTCATAGTTGCCAATCCCTGCCACTCGGGACGGCGCGCGGACGGTCCGAAAAGCGGACCTCAACGGAAAAGTTTTGGCTCCTCCCTGCTTTTGCGCTTGCGCACCTCGCGACAAGCGCGAGGGCTCCGCGCCGGCACATTTTTCTTTTTCGAAGCCTCAAGCGCAAAGCGCCGGGCCCCTCCAAAATTTTTCCGTTGCAGCGCGCCTAACCCCTCGTAGCGGACGGGAGGCAACGAGGCCGCGATTGGCGCAGCCTCACAAACAGAAAAGGAAACGTACCATGACCACCAACACTCCCGACTTCATCGTCTACGGCGTCACATCGCGCGACAAGGGCAAGAAAGACATCCTGACCCGCATCGGCGGGGCCTGGAAGCACCAGAAAGGCGACGGCATCAATCTCCAAATCCAGGCGCTGCCGCTGAATTTCGAGGGGAAGATCGTCCTGTTCCCGCCTAAATCACCTGAGGCGGCCGAAGCGCAGGCAGGTGCCGACGGCGCTCCGTTCTAACGCAAGGCCAGGCCGCTCGCCCTTCGGGGCGGGCGGCCAAGCGTGCGGCTGGAATTATTCATACATATACTTTATAATGGCCTTTGAAAGGAAACCAACAAACCATGATGCAAACAATCGAAACAACAGCGGGGGAGGCAACCGCCGAATTGCAACGGCGCGGCGTCAATTTGACCAATCGCGTAACGATCGTCCTCGACCCCGCCGGAGAAGCGTTCGAGGCGGCGCGCGCCGAAGCCCGGCCTCTTGTTATAGCCGCCGGTCTCACCGACAACGATATTGATGCGCTCATCAAGAAGGCCCGCGCCGAGATCGCCGCTGAGGGTGCGTGAGAGTTATTCTCGACACCAATGTTTTGCTCAGCGCGATACTTAAGACCGCTTCGACGCCAGGCGCAGTCGTCCGCCTCGTTACCGCCAAGCATGTTATGCTGACCTCAGCCGAAACGCAGGAAGAACTCCGCCGGGTTCTAACCAAGCCGTATTTTCAACGCGTCACGACTGACCGCATCAAGCGCAACGTCGAGGTGATGTTTGCAGCAAGCGAACTCGTTATCATCACCACGACCGCCACGGCGTGCCGCGATCCAATGGACGACAAGTTTCTCGAACTGGCACTCAACGGTCAGGCCGACATCATCATCAGCGGCGACAAAGATCTGCTCACTATGACCGCTTATAAGGGCACCCGCATCATTACGCCCGCCGAATTCCTGAGCGCATACCACGCTTGAGAACAGCTCAAAGCAGTTCGGGCTATCGCTTTGACGGCAAGGATAGCTGTCGGCTAGCCATTAAATCACGGGGTTGAACTCTTCACTAGCCCGCTGCATCGAACGGTTGGAACGTCGTGTTCCGGCCGGAGCAGGGAGCGTTTTCGCCCGCCGCTGCCGGAGCCCAAAAAAACATTGAAAATTACTTTTTTCCAGGGCTAGCCTCTCCTGCATGATGGCTATCCTTTCCTAACATGTGCCCGTCCACGGCAAGAGCCCGAATAACCGCGCCGGTATTGCAGCCCATTCTCGACGCCCTGCGGTCGGGGCTTCCCCGGCTCGCCCTTGAAACAGGGCAGGAGCCCTTGATCTTCACTTACAGAAGGCGCGGCGAATTCATCTCCGATTCCGCTTGCCGGCAGAATTTCAGGATCAATGAGGATGGTATCTTTCGCTGCTGCGCCATTGAGCAGGGGGAGCAGCGCGGTCATCGCTGGACCCTTTACGCTTCGCCGCGTGATTTCGCGAGGAGACTGAAAGAGGATTTGGCCCATTTCACGCAAGGCCAGCTTGACGATGTCCTGCGCGACGTGGCGTGGCAAGCGGAGCATCACCTTGGCGTCAAGACCTGCGCCGCCAAGCCAAATCCAGACCCGCCGTTAAACTCGACCGTGGCGCGGCAAAAAAGACGCGCCCTGGAAACTCGCTGGCGTCCCAACAACGCACGCTTCATGCCGAGACTTCCAAGCGGCTGAACGCGAGGCGCGCTTCACAAGCCAAGCATGGCCACCAGGCCTTCCGGCGTGCATCCCACCGCAGGGCAGGGGACCCCCCGGCCCCGAATTCCAGAGGGCACTCTTCGATACACACAAGAGTTTTACCATTACGGGCAGGGGGTGATCGTGTATAGCCTCACATAAAAAGCTAGCCCACCCGTGCGGACGAGGGGACATCGCCATCTCACGTAACGCGCGGTGGCTCATCCTCGCTTTACGAGCCAGTGACCGGCGCAAGAGTCCGCCATCCGCTCAGGCCTGGCGGACTCTTGCGCTTCTGATCAGAATTGTAGACCCCGCTCAAAACCGGCCGACTTGTTGTGGCCGGGTGTCATCGGTGAGGAAAGGCCTGATGAACGCACTATACCATCCATCACCGGCGCCGATTTCCAACCGCGCAGCGCTGGCATGCTTGCCTGCACCACAAAGTAAGTTTAGCGGGCTTTTTCCAGCGCGTCCATCATCTGCCTGCAGCTATCCACCGGGGTGCTTTGGATCAGCGAGCCCTTTCACAACCCCGAAGCCAAAGAGATCAAAACCTTCGCGGTCATCGAACCGCGAGCCGGAGCAGGGGGTAGCCCCAGGCTAGCCTTACAAATCGAAGAGGTCTCCAACGATGGAAAGGGCGTACTTCACCGTCATTGGGGCCACTGCCTAGCGGTGTGCACTAACGCCAGCAACCAAACCGTTTTTCCGTCGATTTCGTACACCAGACGATAGCTTTCATGGACGATGAGCTCCCGCGTGCCCCCTATTTTTCCGGCGTGCCCCAGCCTGGGATATCGAGCCAGATTGCCAGCGGTCTCGCTAAATAACTCATCCATCTTAACCGCAGCTCGCGGGTTCTCGGCGGCGATGTGCTCCCATATATGGTCGCGATCCCGTTCCGCCTCCGGTGTCCAGACGACGTTCACGCCTGGCTTTCCGCGCGAGCCCGGCGTTTTCTGAATTTGGCCTCAACCTCATCATTTGAGCGGCCCTTGCCCGCCCGCATCGAGGCCCGCGCTGCCAGGACTTTTTGGCGCAGGAACGCCTCATATTCTCGTGTTTCGCGCTGCCGTTGAATGAATTCGCGCATCAGGTCTCGAATAATCTGCGAGGCCGGCCGATGGCTTGCCTCGACCTCCGCCATGAATTCGGTGCGCAGCTTGGACTCCAGCTTCATGGTGAACACAGCTTCTTTTGACATGAACGCATCCCTCCTCTCCAACAATTAGATACTAACAAAGTATATACTTTTTACTTACCCAAAGCCAGTCGATAAAATACGGCCTGTACGCACGCTGCAGGCACCGTCCTAAATGTCTGAGTTTCCGTATTTCTCACGGGGGAGCGGGGGCAGGGCCCCGAAAATTTGCCTCTTGAATACTAGACGCCATTCCTAACGCGTCTGTAAGACCATTATCGAATAGGGCAGGGGGCCAGCTTCTTATATGACAGCGAGATCGGTCTAGCGTCTGTATCGCCTTAGTCTTCCAGCGAATTTCTGACGTCGCTATTTCCAACACGAAAACCCTGACGGCAGAAATATTTTTGGCACCCTGATTCTCTGGCTTGCCGGACAGGGACGAATCTGTGAACCTCTGTAGAAAGACTGTCCTGAGAGTTAGGGCGCACTAATGGGGGTAAACCCCCGTGCGCCTCACGCTATGGCTTTATCCAGCCGTTTCCGGCTGTCGCTTTTTCCTGAATCCGAGGTTGATGCCGCTGAGGTTGCCAGGCACGTGACGTGCCTGGCCCGCGTTATGCGAGCGCCCGCGTGGGGCCACGTCACCGCCGCGTTACGCGGCGTGGAAAGCCAGAAAGGGGAGAGAGCAGGCGTCTGCGGCTAGCGGTTTTCCGGAAGCTTTAGGCGGCGCGTCACGCGAAAAACGGGAGCGGAAAACCGGAGAGGCACGATCAATTCGCTCAACAGACCGCGCGATCAATGACGCCGCTAGGTCATAAGAGACCTAGTGACCGCAGCACTCAATATGCTGACTTTCACCCCCTGACGTCATGGGCCAGAACCGGACTCAGATCATCGTTGCGGAACCGCGTCGACGAGCATCGGCTGTCTGCGCGGCGACAATCAACGTGAGAAAGCATCCTGCCTCACTGAGGAGTGTTCCCCTGTTGCATGCTATTGCCTCACGCAGGGTGCTCCCGTTGCCGAATGCCAAGCATTATCGTTCGTCTTGCACGAAAACTTGAAACGCTGATATGCTCCTGCCCAACTAAGTGATCATCACTTGTTGTGGTCGATGAGGTCCTGCACGTAGCTCATCGGCGTCTCCCACTTTCCGCTTGAGGAAATCAGGCCAATGCCGCGAGCGATGTCAGCAACATGGATCGTACAATTGTGCCAAAGGAAACTATATCGTCCATTAGCCCGCCATTCAGCCTTGCGCTTTAACGCATCCTCATATAAGTCGCTGTTCAATAGCACAGTGAGACTGAGATCCTTCGGCGTGTTGATATCGTCTTCAAGCTCACCGCGTGTGCCAAAAATAACGTTGACAGTTTTGGGTTCGCCCGCCGGATAGAAGCCGATTGCTTCAGCGATACTCATTTTTTTGAATTTGTCTTCGCGCTGCCAAACAATGAAGGCGTGCCCGTACTCGGACCCAGTGGTCGGACGTTCCGCGGCAAAAGTAAGGCCATAATTCCCGGCCTCGCTGCGGACGCGCCGGTCAATTGTCCTTTTCGTTGCGGCGTGGGTGAGGTGCGTGGCAGTTCCATAGAAAGCGACGCTAATTGATAACCACAGAATTCTCCGGCGGTTTAAAAGAACTGTGTCCATGGTAGAATTCATTGCCGAACAGTAGCCGAACAGTACGGGAGAAGCTATGCCACTTTTACTGTGGTGAGAGACCCGCTTTTTTATACATCTCGACAAGCAGATTTTGCATTTCCAAATTAGTAAAGCACCCTGCATTACGTTGCTCTGCACACCGCGTTCTTGCGGGCTCATCGATCCAGGTCCGGTATCTTGCTTGAACGACATCCCATGGCAACTTCGCTTCTAGGCTAGCAATGGTTTGGGTTAGGTTGCCGATAGCAGCACGTAGCGCACGCCTTTCGGGATGCTCGAGAGGATCACCCGGGTTACAAGCTCCGCTCAGGAATTCTATCGCGCATTTTGGATGCCGGTCGTATGCCGCCTGTGTGTTGACCAAATCCGCTCTGGCCTTTTGCAGTTCGACATCTGTCTGGAAACTTAGGGTCCTAACTGGCAGTTGGGCACGAAACCCATAGTCGTTAGCAGGAACATCCGCGGGATAAACGCATGGTTTTCCCTGCAAGCAGGCACGAATGGCGTCTTCCAGTTTTTTGCGTGCGCCTTCAATGGCATCTTGCAGGGAACGCAGATCGTCTAAATTGACGCCGCGATAGAAGACACATCCTAAAAATAATCCGTGAGCGCAGGCACCAGAGGCGAAACCGATATAGTCGCTTGGATACTTTAAGATCTTGTCAATAGAAAATCGTAGGGTCGCCAGTTGGTAATAAACCGAGGCGATATGATCGATATCTGACTTGGTACCCGACGGTTTATGGGGGTAATTCGGCAGTTCGCTATATGGGATCACGGTAATCCTAAATGGCCGAGGAGAATCTTTAGCTTCCTGGGGGAGCCTTTGAATTTTTTGTTCTAGTTCTTGCTGAGAGATCGGCAGAGGGTCTCCAAATCCACCAAGCTGGTGATAGAATATTTTAGTAGTAGTCATTTTTGAATACTTTTCGACTACAGACTTCACGGTACCAGACATAGAGTACGCCGCATACGAACCCGACATGGCTGCACTGATTTCTTCGCGCTCTTTCTCTTCCCGGTTTCCAAACGCATACAGCACCTCTAGCGAACCACCACCGATTTGAGCCGCGACAAAACCGTCTCCGCAAATTCTTTGGAATTCCGCCTTGTTGTTCTTGGCGAGATCAGCTCTTTTTTGCGAAAGCGAAATCTCACCGGATGTTATAGACTTCAGACCGAGAAGAGCGAGACTTGGTGTAGATTCATTGGTGCGATCGAGATGAAAAAACTCAGTCAATGAGAATGATTGTGGCTCAGCGTCAACAGTATTTAATCCCTCTATTTTGAGTGGCGTTGCGAAACTTGCTAGTAATTTATCCTTTGTCCCTTTCGGGATCAAAAATTCCGTCCCGTGTACAACAACGGCATTAGCAGAAATATTCACGTCTTCAGCAAGTAGCGACACTGACTTTGAAAAATTGACGCTTCCTGAGGCCTGACCTACAACCGCATTTGCCTTTGCCTCCACCGAAATTGACAGCGAACGCATCAAGGATTCTGTGTCCGTAACTCGCTGAAAGTTGAGAAGTCTTGTCTTCGCCCGTATCCTTGGTAGTGTCTGCATCGATGCAGCTTGCGTTTGTTTTTCTATTTTGTGCAAAATCCCAGCCTACGCCCAAGGTTATGCCTTCCTCAGTCGGATAGGAGATTGTCCGGTGATGTTCCTGCGCAAACGAAGGAGCGAGAGGGAAGAGAACAATCGGGATAGCAGCAGCACAATCAATGAGACGCCTCATGATCACCCTCCAGCATTATGCAGAACTTTTGGCCGACTTGAACTTTGTCGAGAAGCCAAGGCCAGCGAACGCGCATCAATCAACACCGTTCTCGGATGGAAGGACACGGCGCTCTGCATGGGAGTTCTTGCGGCACCGCCCGGTGCCTTCTTCCTTCAGCATTGTGGCGATCCTTCGTGAACTAAAAAGTATACCTCGTGCACGAGATTGCGTGCAGCTCGCCCGCACCTCTAGAAAGGAAAGTCACCGCTCGAGCGCTCTAGTAAGCTGCTCATCTCACGCATATTATGTTCTATATCGTTACCGACGCCACTGTAATGCAGCAGAACGGCTAAGAAGTCCTTTCCGGACCATAGTGATTTTGGGGCGATCCTGCTTCCGCTCCGTCACTAGCCCGATTTCCCCGTGTCAGCACCTGCGACACCGCGTATTTCGGCTCGTCAAACAGCTGCTGCCTCCCTAGCAGAGCCGGGGGATCTTCCGCTCGCGTTAGAAAGCGCTGGCTTACGTTCCCCTGGTACTCAAATGCTGAAGAGGCGGCCTTGGTAAATGGTCTCTTCAGGGTCATCTTCGTCGGTTCAAACATCGTGAACGACGGGTGTAGCCTGCAAGCCGAACAATCCTGGCGCTGCATGTTACGTCCTAATACTTCACTCTGAAGGAGGGGCTGTCCTCGGGCTTGCTTTTGCGCCGGTCGTAGAGGCGCGTGGTGGACACGTTCGAGTGCCCGAGCCATTCCTGCACCTTGGCGATATCGCAGTCGTGCGACAGCGCATTGGTCGCGGCCGTGGCGCGGAGCGAATGCACGCAGAGACCATTAACCTCGGCGCTGATGCCGGTCTCCAGGCCGTATTTGCGCACGACGTTGCGATAGACCGAGGCAGGGTCGAGATGGCGGTTCAGCTCGCCGGTGCGGTTGTTCTTGACCGGCCGGAACAAGGCGCCTTCGGCATCGCTACGGTGCCCCGAAAGCGCGAGATAGTCTTCGATCATCCGCTGCGCGCCTGCGTTCACGGGGATGAAGCGGATTTTCGAGCGCTTGCCCTCGATGCGGAAATGCATGACGCCCTGGCGGCTGTGCAGATCTTTTACCCGTAGCGTGCATAGCTCCTCGCGGCGAATGCCATGGTAGAGCAGGCTAGCCAGGATAGCCCGGTCGCGGACGCCTTTGAGCGTATCGGCTGGCGGAGCGTCCAGCAGCTTGCGCGCCTGTCTGTCGCCGAGCGCCGGTGTGCTGCCTTCGTTGCCGTTGGCCATCGGCCGCTTGACGCCATCAACGGGATTGCCGATGACGGCATTCCGTTCGCAGAGGTAATCGAAGAGCGCCGATAGCGCCGATAACTTGCGACGGATGGAGGCCGGTTTCAGCTTCCGCCGCTCCAGATCCTTACGCCAGCTGATGATATGGGCTCTGACGATGGACCGTAATTCCGCGTAATTTTTCAGTCCCGTGTAGGTGATGAATTCATGCACGTCGTTTTTGTAAGCGCGGCGCGTTTTTGCGTTCGTAATATTAGCGAGCCATTCTTCTTCAGGTGGAATGGCGGCGAGATCGTCGAACTGCATTCGCGTCAGATTTCGTGTTTTGATCGGAACTATCTTGTAACTTTTAACGAAATATGGCCCCAAAGTTTGAGTGAATTCTGGCCCTCCCTTTTGGCCTTTCACCTTTACAAGCCGACTTTGCTTGCCGGGCTGGTTGTATTGAGTTTTGCACGCCTCACGTACCGCCTCATCGTCGATAAATCGCGATGCCGCGTATGCCCCATGATTTCCTCGTCGCGCACGCCGTTGTTATAAGCCGTGGTCACGAATCCTGCCCGCATTCCATGCGGGCTTATGGGCTCCAGCAGACTTCCTGTGAGCCCGGCGATTTTGGCCCGCTTCAAGAGAATCTGCCGGATTGCGTCGGTACATAACCGCCTCGATTGCACGTTTCCTCCCCGGTTGATTTTCCGAAAGATCGGCCCGGACCTGATCGAAGCCAACATCAGCCATGCCTGCAGGGCCGAAACCGGACAGGTTTCCTTGCCTTGCCCGCGAGGAAGCGAAACCGATTGCCCCTCGCCTTTTTTGTCTGTCTTCGAGCGGGGAATAAGCAGCGTTATGCCTTCGGCCGTCTCTTTGATGTGCTGAACGTCCAGGCCGACAAGCTCAGACCGTCGCAACGCACCTGCAAAACCTATCAAAAATATCGCGCGATCGCGCGCACCGGTTAGGCTTTCATCGCACGTGGCACATAGTTTTCTTATTTCGGCGATTGTTAAGGCAGCGGATTGTCGCGACGGCTGTCCGTGTTTACGTGCGATACCACGGAGCGTTTCGCGAATGGCAGGATGCTTCGTATCAAGGGGATGACCGAGCCGCCGGGAAGCTCTGGCGATTGCGGCAAGACGCCGCCGGAGCGTCGACATGGAGTAGCCTTCCCCAGCCGATGCCAGATAGGCGCCGACAATATCCGGCTGTGCCGGTACGGGTTCAAATCCCAGCTGCTCGCACCAAGAGACATAAGCGGAATAATCGACTTCGTAGGCTCGTAAAGTTGCTGGCGCATCGGCCTCTTCCTGATACTGCCGCGATTTTGCGAGCGACATCGCAGCCCTTGCCGCCGACTTCGCTTCGGCTGATGATGATGGAGGCTCCGCGCCGTTGAGGCGGGTCTTCTGACGTTTTCGAGCTTTGACAAAATTCGTGAGCGACATTGTCAGAAAAATCCCCTGGCGTGATAACGTTGTTTATCGCGTGTTAGATTTATATTATTATTCATGCGCTTAGATGTAATCCTAAGCATGTATATCAGTTCCGTTCAAGAAATTTAATTCGCTGTTTCCTGCTACGAAAAACGTCATTACGCACATACGCCGATGACCAAGCTTTCTCTGGCTGCCTCGACTACTTGCGCCGTTACACGATCAATCTCGTTGATCTCCATGACACGGGCTATTTGAGTTAAAAGGCGGTGAAGAAGACGAAAATTGCCGCTTACTGTACGAACTATGGCAGCAAGCCCATCTTCCGTAAAAGCTCCAGGCGGCAAATCCACGCCGTTCGGCCGCCATGAAGTTTTCAGTACTTCAAGGACTTCCGTTTTCCGCAGAGGGCCGAATTCATGGACAAAGCCAACCCTTGAATATAATTGCGGATACCGCGCCAGTCGTTTCTCCAGGCCAGGCATGCCGATTAGAATCAGGCCAGCATCGGAACGGTCATAGATATCGCGTACTTCGTCCAGGCTCGACATTTTGAGCCGGTCCGCTTCGTCGATGATGACGAGGGATGTGCGCGGTTTGGGCAAGGATTCTCGAAGCCTACGGTAATAATCAAGCGCATTATGATATTCCTCCGAGGCTGCCTTATAGGCGTCGTGGTCTTTATGCTCCTGCTCAGCTATATCGCCCAGGCGATCCCGCAATTTGGTCAGCCGCGCCTCATTCTCAAAGCGTATATGTTCCTCAGCAATATTATAAACACGAAGCCGTGCCCATGTTATTCCGTCGTTTACTTGCCGTGGGGAATTAGAAACGCTCGGCGTATACAATATCGGCGAAGGTCTGCTGAAACGGTCCCTGAGATCAATCAAAAGAGAGGGGTCAATCATTGCCGGATTAAAACGTTCAACGTCATCCCAGGAAGTGAAGAAGCGAGCTGACAAGCTTTTGCCTACGCCAGGAGGCCCATAACAAAGTCCGATATAACGGTTCTTCTCGCACGCAACGCAGAATTCCTGGAAACGTTCGTACTGCGGCGTAACCACGAAAGAGTCCTTCACGAATAACCCGCGGCCGAATTCAGACACAAATAAATTACTCATTTCGATATCGCTTAAGTTTATTGGGTGACAAGGGAACAATATCGGAAACGGCGTCTGCGCCGGGCGTTTGAAAATGCCGCGCTTCCAGCAGGGAAGCTACTTGCTTCCTGCGATCATCCAAGGTCGCCCGCAACGCTCTTCTTTGACGATCACGAGCGTTCATAATTTCCTTCAGGGGAACCGTATCGCCGGCAAGTTCCTGACAGACGGCGCGACAAAGAAACTTGTCTTGATGAAAGACACGCACTTCGGCCATATCACGCGGGTCATAACGCAAAAGCACGCGTTCCTGCACATAGGCGGCGAGCACGGGGTCGATATAGCGCATCCCCATAAAATGAATGCCGTCCGGACGCACCACCCTTTCTTTGCTAACCGTCAGCAACAGCAAGTCGAGCTGTTCCAGCGAGTCAGGCATTCGCGGCAGGAAAGCGTCACGGCCCCAGCGAGCAAGAGGGGCAACCTTCGTGGTGCCATGCGGGGTGACGTTATATTCTTCGCAGAAGAAACGGCCAACTTGCTGGTCGAGTTCCGCCAAGGAGAGTATTGCGGAACGGCCTCGCTGGCCGGGTGCGAAGCCCGGTAATCGTGACAGAAGTACGTCGTTGACCGTCCTGAAGAATCTTTCGATTTTGCCGCGGCCACGTGGCTTTCCCGCGGTCGAAAAGACTAACTGAATTCTGAGGTTGGCGGCGACTTCTTCAATATGGTGCGATGTAAAATCGCTCCCATGGTCGGTATAGAGCACATCGGGCACGCCGCAGACGACCCATTGCGGTTGAGCCTTGCGCCAGATTGCATGGCGAAGTGCTAAAGCCGTTTGAACGGCCGAAGGAGCACCCAGAAAGAGAAGATATCCCGCGACTGCGCGGCTGTAATCGTCAAGAACGACCGTCAGCCAAGGCCGGCCGATTTGTCCGTCGTTCACCCGGACCAGAATGTCCAACTGGGTATGGTCGGCTTGCCAGATCTTATTGGGCCGATCTGCTTCCCGGCGATAAATCAGGTCATAGGTTTCCGTGTATGCCTTTGTGCCGTCTTGAGCCATCGTCATGAGCGCCGGAGATATTAAGGAAATGCGTTTGTAAACCGAGGCGTAACTGGGGGCTAGCAACCCCAGATCTTTGGCCATAGCGAGAATCCGGCGATGTATCGCTCGCGCTGTTAGCTTGGGTCTGTGAAGCGCAAGACCGTCGATAGCCTCATAAATCTCGTCCGAATGAAGCCTTCGGGCCTTTGCCGGGTAGGGTTTCCGGCACAAGCCAACAAGCCCATGGAGGCGATATTGGCGCAACCATCTTTTGGCTGTCCGAAGGGCGATGCCATGCTCGGCAGCAACGGCAGGCAACAACACACCGTTTTCAAGGTGCGGTTTAAGCACCTTAAAGCGTTGAAGAGCCTGTTGCCGGTAGTTTTCGGGAAAGGTCTCAAAAGGGGCGGGATCAATATGAATAGCAAAATCTCAGAAGTATCAAAATGCGCAGCGGGAGATAGCTGGTCTACGGACAAAATTCAATAAAAAATTAGGGCCAAAATTCGTTGAAAGTCACATGAAACATGAGTGTTTGCGCGCTGTATTTGATCGTATTTGGAAATACGAACTCATGCTCCCAGGTAATTGCCGGCGTTAAGGCCGATACATGCAATCGATGGTGTGAGGCCGAAGCCTGCTATAAGCGACGGCGAGCAACACCTTGCGCTGCTGAAGGTCATGCGGAAGCGAAGACTTTCGTCAAATGCGGTGTTAACCGCACCGGTTCGCGCGACACCTCGATCTCAGCCCTGGGCCACAAGCCGCCGAACCGACGGATCTGAAAAGGTGTCCCGGCATCTCCAGGCGGAAGCAGCTGTATGGGAGGCTCGGCAAGTTCTTCTGTTGCTAGGGGGAAAGCGGGAGTGGCGCGACCTTCTTGGTACGGGGTGGTCTTTGGGCTTGGCGGTGCAGTGGCTCAAAATGCGGCGAGTAGCTTCCGCCAAGCCTTTCCGGCCACCTGCCGGGCATCGGATTCGATCAGATCGCCGTGCGCGAGGATGATGCGCTCGAAATCCCACAGCAAGATGCGCTGCAACGAGGCGCGCGCGGATTTCTTGTCACTCCAGCCAAGCTGATATTCCGGCGCGGGTTTCGGCGTGTTCCACATATGGAACACCAGCTTCCACCAGAACTTCAGCTGCCAATCCACATGTGGTGTTGTGTTGGTGACCAGCTCAATCAGGTCGGTCAAGATCAGCGTCCGGGTCTGCCTGTGAAAAAATGCCACTTCCCAAATCCAGCGGTTGCCGCGCACCAGCGCCTGATCGAGTTGACCGGCCCAAGCCTCAGGTGCCTTGTCTCCCAGCAGCCAATCGAAATGTATGTCAGGTCGTTTGCGTTCGATGCCTGGGCAAATGAAGGTTTCCGCCTCTGGAAAGGCCGCCTGCGCCGAAGCCACATGCAGGTAGTGATACGTTCCCGGTGCCACGATATAGGCAACCTCGCCCAGCCCAGCGAGTGTGCCGCGCATGGCCCCGTCAATTTCGCACGGCGAATGCAGCATCAGTTTGCCATCAGCCAGCCGGATAACCGTCATCCGGGCATCGAACTTCATACCCAGGTAGTTTATCGGATAACTGCAAAGCCATATTTGCCCAGCAATGTATGCTTCAAGCTTCAGCGGCATGTTTTGCCCTATGCGCGGCTATTAGAGTGGCATGATGCCATAAGCGAGGGCTCCCGCGCCACCCATGGAGTTGACTATCTACTTGATGACCGACAAACCAGCATAGGATTTCGAAAGGGGGAACCGGAATGACAAAGAGCGGCGGCGTGAGCCGCGAACATCATGGATCGGTGCCGCAGAAATTGACATTCTGGCTCTTGCATCTAGCCTTGATCGCGGCCTTCTGCTGGGTTGTCCTTTTCGGGGGCTGGGAGCGGATTGGCGCTTGGCTTGGCCACGGACAGGAACTGACCGATCCAGTCCGTGCGAAGATACTGCTTGGTTGCGTGGCGATTTATTTCCTCAGGCTCAGCGTCACGTTTTTCTATCTTCTGGAGCGGCGTATCGATTGGTCCGAAGTATTCGGAGTTGCATTTCTCATTGGGTTTGTCGAAATTGGCCTTCTCATCGTGGGCGGTGGTGCATTTCGCTCAGGCCCGGCTCCCCTCGGCCCGCTCGACGGCGTCGCTATCATCCTGTTTTTAACAGGCTCATGGCTGAACACTTGGTCGGAAGTTCAACGCAAACTGTGGAAGCGGAACCCGGCCAACAAGGGCAAATGCTACACAGGCGGCCTCTTTCACTATTCGATGCACATCAACTATTTTGGCGATGTGGTTTTGTTCACAGGGTGGTGCCTGTTGTCTGGCAGCCTTTGGACATTAGCCGTTCCGCTTGTCATGGCCTTCACGTTTGCTTTTGTGCACATCCCGGCACTCGATAGTTATCTTGCCAGCCGCTATGGCACGGCGTTTGAAGATTACGCCCGCAAGACAAAGAGGCTCATACCTTACGTGTGGTGAACGGTACATCGCTAGTCTTCCTCCCGCAAAGCCGGGTCCGGTATCTGGGCAACAGCCGTCCACATATGCTCAGTTCGAGTATGTCGGCTCCCGACCCCAAGGCGTCTGCCGACGCTTACACCGTTCAACCAAATTGCGCCCTGCGAGGAGAGGAAAGAGCATGAGTGCGGGAGGCTTTTCGCAAGCGAAAACCCGCCCTGACAATTCCTTCAATGCGTCTCGCAAATCGTTGCACACGCGGAAAAAGCGGAATTCCGAATAGACCCGGTCACGAGTCGCGGGCCACGCTGCGAATAAGGACATCCGTACTTCTGCGTCAGCCTCTTCCTGCCCCCTGCCCCTGCTCCCAGTCAGCTTCTTCACCTGTGCCTTCTGGCTGCTTCCGGCCGCCTGGACACGCAGCGATCTTTTGTCCGTACACGTCTTTTTGTGAGCACGTTTTTGCCATTCCACAACGCGCTCTTGAAGCTAAAATTTGTTGCGAAAATGACTTGCTAACACATTGTTTTACCACAACAATTTGTGTTGGAGGATGCCATGGTCACAAAGTCGCTTCCCACCTTTAAACACACCAGCATCGGGGCCAAAACGCACAAGGCCCGTACGGCGACGGCGCATGTCAGCTACATCATGCGCTCAGAAGCGATGACGCAATTTCAGGCTGAGAACATGCCGGACGGCGGCCGCGGCACGCGCGTCTTTTTTGACAAACTCTGGGAAAAAGCCGGCATGCCGGACAACGCGCGCATTGCCGACAAGCTCATGGTCGCGCTGCCGGTCGAACTCAATCAGGAGCAGCGTTACGAACTCGTCCGAAACTTCATGCACCAGCTCGGTCATGGCCGCATCGCCTGGTGCGCCGCGCACCATGATAGCGGCCAGGACGCGCACAATCCCCACGCACATATCATTTTCAAGGACGCCGATATCGACACCGGCCGCAAAGTCGTCGGCACGACGACGAGTTCGCGCGACGTGCGCGAGGCCAAGGAGCATGGCTGGAAAGTGCCGCCGCGCACGACCACAGCCGATATGCGGACCATGTGGTGCGGCTATCTCAACGATTTCATGGAACGCGCCGGTATCGATGTCCGCTATGACGCGCGCACGCTCAAAGAGCAAGGCATCGAGCGAGACCCACAAATTCACATCGGACCGAAGGCGCAAGCGCTCGACGAAAAAGGCTATCGGTTCGATAGCCAAGACTATCTCCGTGGCGAGCGCAGCATACCCTATACGATGCTGGATCAGGATAGCCGCGCCGCGCATAACAGCCACATCATCGAGGCCAATAAGCATAAGGAGCAAGAGAAGACCGCTGGCGTGATCCAGCACAGCGCGCAAAGCCCCCGGCCGAACGCAGCTGGGCGCGAGGACCAAGAGAAGCGCGTGCTGCGCGAAGCGCAAGCACAGGCGCGCCGCGAAATGTACAAGGAACAGCAACACGACCGCGACGTCCTGCGGCAAGCTCAGGATGCGGCAAAGCTCGACCACCAAACATGGGCGAAGCAGCTTTACGCCAAAGCGCGCGAAACCGCCTTTCAGAACGTCAAGGAACACTATGCCGGCAAGTGGCAAGCCGTGCGCGATATCGAGAATCTCAAGCAGCGCGAAAAGGCGGCCGCCGCGCTAAAACTCGAGGAGAAGAAAAGCTATGCACTCGAAGCCACGCGGCAAGTCAATCAGTGCCGTCCCGAGAAAGACGCAGCCTGGAAGGCCATGCTCGCAGGCCAAGAGCAAGAACGGCTCGATCTGCGCACGGCGCACCGTCAGGAAACTTCCGCAATGGCGCGTCAGCATATCGCCGAACGTCTCGGCGTGCATGAAAAGTGGCGCGCCTTGGGCCTCGATCACCAAGCCAACCGCATCGACGCGCGTCTTACCGCCAAACAGGGCATGGCCGCGCAGCAAAAGGCCGCGCTCGACACCATCAAGCTCCATGCACGGACGGGCCAGACCGCTAGAGCTGGCGGAGACGCCGCCGCGTCTTCCAATCCGCGCGAGGCGGCGCGGGGACATTTCGAGATCGCGAAGGCCGAAGAGGCAAAGCACGCAGCCATCCGTCAAAAGCTTCTCGAAGACCGTGCGAAGAATTTCGAGCGCGCAGGTGTGGCTGCGGATAAGAGCCATGATCGCCTGGCGCAAAGACAGCTGGCGGGCGGCCGCGCGACTGCACAGGACGGCGCAACCGGCAAAGCCTCGCCGCGCGAGATCATCGCGCCAGGCATCCTTGCTGCGCGGGGCAATCGCTCATCGACCGTAGAGCGGCGTCCGAGCGAGGTTGACCGCTCCTCTTTTGCGGGCGTCAAGTCCCGGCAACAGGATAACGGCAAGGGCGGCCGCGACGGAGGTGGACGGGGCCGATAACCGACGCGCTGCAACGGCCATCCACGCCGCACGTCTTACCGCCCCTGGGCCATACGCCGCCGTCTTCTTCCGGCCCGTGCATAGGCATGCCCGCACCCAAATCACGCGTTCCCTTCCAACACCGTTTCTTTCCGCAGGCAGCCCGTCATCACACCGCCCGGGCGATCCGTCCCAACCCACGCCGCCATAAAAATCTGATTAGATTCTCGCACGCGAGACGGCGTTTCCCATTGACCACCAATGCGCTCGCCGGTGACTATCTCGTCCTCTGCCGCAATCCGCTTAAGGACCTCAATCGGTGGGTTCTCGAAAGCGGCAAGAAACATAAGGGGAGGAGCCCCTTCAGACCAACCACCTGGAGGAGTTCACATGCACAAAATCCATCCCCTCGCCTGGCAAGCCGATCCCACGGATTTCGCGGCCACCCGTTGCATGCAATGCCAGGGCGGATGGACCCGGCACGGAGAGAATGGAGCCAAGGTCGTAGTCTGTCTTCTCGACCGGGAGCCGGTGCTCACCACTATGACCGCTTGCGATCGCTACGAAATGAGGTGGGAGGACCTGCCTCATCAGCAGAATCCGATGCCGAAGGACACGGCGAGGTAGCGCCATCTTCAAGCCTTGCTAGCGAAATTGCAGGAGCAAAGGGATATTACGCGGCGCGTATCGCCGCAGCACGGCAGAGCTTGTCACCGGCGGCACTAGCCCTGGCTATCCGTGCAATCAAGAACGAACAAACCGCCGCTATCCGCGCCATAATTGAGCGGTGGGAGGGGTATTTTCAGAACGGCAAGCGACTGTCCGCGCCCGAACGGCCGCGCGGCGCACAGCCACTGCTCCGGTATCCGGGACTTCGAAAGAGTTGATGTTGTGCCCTCATTGTTTTGTAAGAGGCATCTCCAAAACCGGCTAACATTTTTTGGGCAGATCGCAACGAAGCGGCGGGCTCTGCTCTCGATACGTGCGGGGGCAGTCCACATATTTGAACCCAGGCAAGCACCTTTCAATTAAGCCCTATCCGAAGAGAGCCTCAGTTCACAATGTGGATATCATTAAAGAATGCTGACAATTCCACGAAACGCCATGTCGTTAAATGACCAAGGATCGTATTCAAGACAACCTAGGGAGAACCACAGCGAAATGTTCATAGCGCGGCCGGTCAAGGTGATGTTTTTTTCCTGTGCTATTGTAATCAGTTCTTCTTTGGCCGAGGGGGCAAGCCAAGCTGACCTCTGTGATAATGCCGCAGCCAGCCCCTACGACCCCGAACGGCCTCCAGCCGTACCGGGTGTCGAATCCGACAAGTTAGATGCAAGGATCGCGCTCGATGCGTGCCGGGCTGCGGTGGACGCCGACCCTAACAATCCAAGGCTGCTTTATCAATTAGGTCGTGCCTTCCGGACCTCGAAAGACTTCGAAAACGCGCGCAACGCGTTCATGCGAGCGGTGGCGCGAGGCTATGCCGCGGCACAATTTGCGATTGGTGCGATGTATTCGCAGGGAGAAAGCTTTGAAAAAGACGACACGAAGGCGTTGATATGGTTCAAAAAGGCAGCCGACCAAGGTATGGCGGTATCACAATACACGCTAGGTTTAGTTTATGAGCGTGGGGAAGGCACCGAAAAAGATTATGCGAAAGCTATGGCATGGTACAGAAGGGCCGCTGCTCAAGGTTTGGATGCGGGTGAGGCAGGCATTGGTGATCTTTATCTAAATGGCATGGGGGTCGAAAAGGACGAGGGCAAAGCTCTTTTCTGGTACCGAAAGGCAGCTGATCACGGCGGTCCTGTCAACCAATACAATCTAGGGTGGCTTTATGGGAACGCCTCGGGTTCCAATAAGGATTATCGCCAAGCACTGTTCTGGTACCGCAAAGCAGCTGATCAAGGTTACGCAGACGCGCAATTTTCTATCGGTCTCGCCTATGAGAACGGCGAAGGCGTTCCTGTAGATTATACTCAAGCAATGAGTTGGTATCGACAGGCGGCGGACCAAGGCCTTCCTCGAGCACAAATCAATACCGGCTTTCTCTACCAAAAGGGAAGAGGCGTTCAAACAGATTATGCGCAAGCCATGGCTTGGTACCGGAAAGCGGCTGAACAAGATGTTCCGCATGCATTCAGTCTTATCGGAGAATTGTACCTCAACGGCTGGGGCGTGGAGAAGAACTATGAGCAGGCCCTGAACTGGGCTCGCAAAGCAACGGAATATGCGGAAGATGAGAGTGACGCCGAAAACAATCTTGGTCTACTTTATATGAATGGGTGGGGTGTTGTAAGAGACCACAGGCAAGCCAAAGAGTGGTTTGAAAAGGCGGCCAGTCATGGAAATCTATATGCGCAAGCGAATCTGGGATGGTTGTACGCATACGGGGCAGGCATCGAGCGGGACTATGTGCGTGCCTTAAAATTTGCCGCTGGAGCCGCCGAGCAAAACAATTCTCACGCGAAATGGCTCATGGGCCAGCTATACCTTGAAGGGTTGGGAGTAGAACAAGATTACTTGGCAGCAGAGTCATTGTTTCGGAAGGCAGCTGACCTAGGTTCTGTAAACGCAAAAACCAGCCTTGGTTGGATTTATCAAAACGGCTTAGGCGTCATGCGCGATTATGGTCAAGCATTGAAGTTTTATCAGGAAGCGGCTGTCCAAGGAGATTCCGCAGCGCAAAATAGCGTTGGTTTGTTTTACCAAAACGGGTGGGGCATCAAACAGGATTATAATGCCGCCCTTATTTGGTATCGGAAGGCTGCCGAGAATGGCGATTCTGTTGCTAAACAAAACATCGCGCTCATGTACAAAAATGGCTGGGGTGTTCAACAAGATGAGGCGCAGGCCGACCTATGGTCCCAGCGAGCACTAGGAAACCTTGAGAAACCAGTCGAGAAGGCAAAATCCGACGAAATCACAAGAGACACCATCCGCTCGGCAGGCGACGCGGCATCCATTCGGTGTTTCCCAGAGGGGCGCGAGATCCACTTCACGGTCTCGAAAGCGAACTCCGGACTTATTCTCAAGAAATCCGCAACCGAACCCGAGGCCCTCTATTTTGACGGGCAAAGCTTTACCCTTAATGGCATCCCTCACCTGTCCCGCGTTCGATTTCAAAACGACGTGATCGAATTTGGTCTGATAAACCGAACCAATAATCAAATCGAGCTTCTAATCAAAATAGATAGAAAAAACCTCAAGATGAACATCTTCGGGGAGGCGTCGATGCTAGCCGAATATAGCCTTGGTCGAAAGCAAATCACTTGCGCATTAGAATAGCAGGCTTCCCTGGAAGACGCTCTCGTGGAGTTGTCCAAAGGCTCCACGACTATTCCTTGCATGTGCAGTCAGAGACCCATATAGACAAAAGCTCCCCAATAATAGGGGTGCTCAAACGGCCGATGCTTGAAATTGACTGCGCCACCTCTTCTTTTTCTATGACCTGTCTTAGCTGATCGCTGCAGAAGAGCCCAGTTTACATCAAATCGACTATTACTGCGTTTGCCCGACCGCTTCAAAGCCTCCTCGACTTTCTCCAATTGCCATTGTTCAACTCTTGCTTTCTTGGCCTGATCGCGCATGTATGACAGGATATCATCGTCCGTCGAAGTGCGCAGCCATATCTGAGCCGCTCTTAGGGCTGCGGGTGGGGTAAGCCCTTGCTCGATATGCAGGTCATAGAACCTCGCCATCAAGAGCGACGTCGCCAAATCGTTGACTTGCCAAAGGGTTGCAAGAACACCACCAGCGCCAAGTTCCATGAATGTGGCCGGAAGGCCAACGAATTCTTCGGCATTGCGCTTGGTGGAGTATATGCCGGTTTCGCAAGCTGACAGGACGACGAGCCGGGGCTGACCCAAAATTCCTTGCTGCTCCTGAATCATTTCGACCGTTAATCGCTTTTCGTCTCTCATCAAAAGCCCAGCCTGCCGGGCATCCGACCAGTCGAAAAAGCCGTGGCTCGATATGTGCCAATAGGTTTTGTGAGCAAGCGCGGCAAGTGCTGCCTCGGGAGAAGCATTGGACTTTGTACGAATCGCCCTTGTCTCAATCGGAAAGTGCGATGCGACAAATAAGCCCTCGATTTCAGTAAAGGGCAGGGCAAGACGTTCAATTTCTCCTGTTGGGTTGATTATGGCGGCAAGAGAGAGTTCATTCCCCTTGCTCACGCGGTCCGCTGCATTTGAAAGAGCAACCAGGCTCGGCGTTTCTACAAATTCATACAATTCGGCGAAACGCCTGTTCATAGAAACATTTTCAGCGAGCCCAAGCGGAAGCAAACCCAGCGGCCCGCTCGGCAGCAGGATCAGGCGAGCGCCATGCCTGACGCCTAATCGATGCAGCTCCTTTTCGGTCGCGGCGCCGAAGAGCCGCCACAATTCCGGCCCGATGTTGTTAATGGCATCAAACCACTCGTGCGCGCGCATACTGTACTCAATATCCGAAAGATACTGAATATTGTATGCTCCGAACCAACCGCCTACCTGCTTCTCATCTCGCTGACCCCAAACGATAGTACGAAGCTTGATCGGCGTTAGGCCGGGCAGGTTGATGACCGATACCTTCGCGCGTTCGCCTGCTCGCGCGACAATAAGAATCTTCCCACCGGCATCGGTAAGTATCGGTACAACCAATGCACCTCCTGAAGGGAGGCTCCTCGATGCGAGAGCGAGAGAATTAGTTCCGGGATTGTTCCGAACTCCTTCAGCTAGCAGTTGGCCCAGCTCTTTTTGCAGAGTGCCCAAAAACTGGATGGCTTGTGCGCCTTCTTCGCCGGGTTCCTCGGTTCGGCGGCTCCATTCATTGATTTCGGATCGCAAGGCATTTACGCGATCGAGTTTATCGGCACTCAGATCAAGCTGTTGCTGTTTGAGAGCAAGCGCCATCATGCGCGCCCGGCCTTCGCTGATAAGATCCAGTGCCCTGCCCACCTGTCCGCCCTCGATTGCGGCAAAGGCCCATTCATTAAACATCGAACCGGTGGCGTCGATGAGATCGCTTGCATCATCAATCTCAAGTCCAAGGCCAAGCAGGTCTAAAAATGCGAAGCGTGCATCGGTAAAGGCTTCCTCAGCTGCATTCCAATTACGCTCGGAAAGGTAAGCCGTTCCGAGCAAATGCTTAGACTGTAAATATTCGCGTGGGAACTTGTCTCTGGTGAAGATCGAAAGCGCTTCGCTGAAAGCCGCAATCGCCTTTTTTCGATTTTCTGAGGCGCTTCCGCGAATACGATCCTGGTAAGCAACGCCAATATTGTGAACGGTGAGTGCCCAGTCCCGGGGGTAATCTTCTTTCGTATAAACTTTAAGAGCCGCCTTATAAGCCTCTAACGCTCTTTCTTTATTTTTCGAGGAATCACCAGCGATACGATTTTGATAAACATTACCGATATTCGATTGTACGCGTGCCCAATCGAAGGAATAACCCTTGCTATAAACCCGGAGAGCGCTCTCAAAAGCCAAAATGGCTTTCTCGTAATTCTCAGTAGCCTCTCCTTCTGATCGCCTAAAATAGGCTTGGCCTAGGTTAATTTGCGTATCGGCCCAGTCTATCGGCAGTGTGTCCTCTCTCTGAATCTTAAGAGAATTTCCAAATGCCTCCAATGCTTTTTCGTAATTCTCGGCACGATTGCCTTTTGTTCTTTGTGTATACGCGCGGCCAAGATTGCTCATCGCCAAAGCCCAATCTATTGGCCGGCTTGTTTGCGTAAAAATTTCGAGCGCTGACTCATAGGCTTTGATAGCCAGCTCGATATTCACTGAACGGTTGCCGAACACCCTCTCCGAATAGGCGTTGCCAATTCCAGTTTGTGTGCTCGCCCAATCATCGGGATCCATCTCACGGCTTCTCACGGTCAATGCTGCCTCCAATGCAGCAATGCCCATCTCGACATTTCGCGCATGGTCTCCAGCGATGCGATTCTTATACACTAATCCAAGGTTATGCTGCGCCAAGGCCCAATCCTTTGGCGCAGACTCTTTGGTGTAAACTTCAAGCGCGCTCAAATTGGCTCTAATTGCTTCTTCGAGGTTAGCTTTTCGGCTGCCCGTAATCCGTTTGGCGTAGGCCACGCCTAAATTAGCTTGTGTCCCAGCCCATTCTTTTGGGAGAGCTTCACGGGTGTATACAGTTCGCGCTTCGTGAAGGACTTCTATCGCCGAGTCGAGATTCTTCGACTGATCCCCCCGCGCGACAGTAATAAAAATGCAGCCAAGACTCATCTTGGCGCGCGCCCACATTTCAGGGTTCGATTCTCGCGTGAACGCTGCAAGGACTTCATTTAGTAAACTGATAGCGGAAGCTTGGTTCTCGCCTTGATCACCTTTGATTCGGTGGCCCATCGCGGCGCCAAGCGCTGTCTTGGCGGTGCCCCACTCGGTTGGAAATTTCTCCTTTGTCAAGTAAGTCAGGCTCGCTTCGAGGGCGCTAATCGCTGCCTCAAGATTTTCCGCACGATCGCCTAAAACCCGGTCTACGTTAGCAAGACCTATCGCGCCACTCAGAGCCGCCCGAACCAGCTCTCGAGGTACGGGCAGCGTCCAGTGACGGAAGGTAGGCTCCATAGCGAGTGCCTCCATCGCTGCCGCGCGCCTGTCCTCCAAGTCTGTGCCTTGTACAGCCCGCTGTATAAGTCTCTGGAATTGAGCGAGGCGGTTTTCCTCCTGCGCGTCCTCCCCCACGGCTTGAGCCCGCGCTCCACAATCAGCTCCCCAAAATGGGCCCGCCACATTGGAATGGAGAACCAGGAATACCGAAAACAGTCGTAGAGCCTGTCGAAACGTAAAAAACTTATTGTGAGCAATCGGATAGAAGACCTTCATTAACATCATTTACCCAACCATCTATGCGTACGCATATGACCAGCAGAAACAATGTGCCTGCTAAGAAGGGCAGAAATTGGCCATTAAACGGGAGGTAGGGCAAATTTGGATGGTGGCGCGTTCATCCGGCAAAAATGCTGGCGCGCTAGCATCAGAGTGTCATTTCATGGCTACCTTTGTGCCGGTGGCCAGAATGTGCGGTCGGTTTGGAACAGCCAGAAATATAGGGGTTGTGAGCCTAATGCTTAGGAAAGCAAAAAACTGGATTGCCAGGCCTTCGTGGCATATCAATCGTTCCGCCATTTTTTTTACATTTGGCAATTTCCTGCGCGCGTTGTTCGGGTGTTTGATCACCCGGCTGTGATTCTTCCCGAAATTGAGGTGGAAGCGTACTTTTTGATGGATAAGGATGCCCTCGGCTATCTAACAGTCTACCATTGTAATCGGCCATGATTATACCTGTGAAATATTTATTTTTTATATCGAACAAGTTAAAATATTCTTAAGGTACTGAATAGAAAATTATCTTCCGCACATATTAAGAGATTTGTTGAATATGTTTTCGTATGAACAACATTGGTAGCAACAACTAGAGCCAACTCGTCGCCACTCATTTTTGGCAGCGTAAAATCGTGCTGTGATGGCAGTTAAAGCTCTTGGCGATGGAGCGACAGCTTTCGCCTTTGGCAACCCAATAGGATGGAAAACTCCAGGCTGATGACCCCCCAATCGACGAGATCGACGTGGAAAGGCGGCAGGCTGTCCTTGAAGGCCGCGCTCAGTCGAACCGCGTTGTATAGTGATCAACGGCGATGGCGAGTTCGTGGATATCAGCGGCTGCTTGCAAACAAAATAGAGCGAACTCGAAAATGCCCGGAATTAGATTCGTATACAGATTTTACAGCGATACTGCCAATCTCACACCACTGAAGACCTCAGAAACAATAACAACAACAACAAACTGGAGGCTTTATGGAAAACAATATCCCAACTACGTCGAAATCTGTCCTGATCGAGCTTGGCAACGCCACGCGCGATATCACACAACTGGTGGCCCTCACCCGTATAACCGGACAAGGTCTGGAAACCCTGCAAGAAAGGACGGGCTCGACAAGAACCTTCACCCACTCCGCCGTGGTTCCCGATCGAACCCGGAGCGGTGTGAACAGCTTCAAATTGGAAAATCCAAACCCCGCGCAGATCTTCGAAGCCCTTAAGGCCGCGGGGCGCAACCTCATCTTCCTTCGCGAAACAGGAGAAATCGCGCCCGCTTTTGCCGAAAACGGCATACCAGCCCCCGGCCAGCCTCACTTAATCGGCGTCAGAGACTGGGCCTACGACGAGAGCACGCCTCCAGAACAAAGAGGTTTTAAATCGGCGGCGACCGTCGTCCTGGCCGATGGGCGCAAGACGGACGTGTATTTTGCCGCCGAGCGCCGCGCCTTTACGCCAGCCAACAGCACGATTTTGCAAGCTGGGCCGGGAGGCGCGGGCTAGAATTTCAAAGGTCTCAATCTAAGCCGGAGCATTGAGCCGAAGGCCATGATGGGCGCTCCCCTCCCTCCCAAGGGAGGGGCGGGCTCGCGTGAACCGGGTCCCCGCGGAAGTGCGCGCGGGTCCCGGCCCTTCGGGCGTTGATCCCTAGCGCGCCTCCGGCGATCGAGGTCACAGGTCATGAAACACACTCACTCGCAAAGAAAGTCGATCATCGCATGGAGGCAAAAACTCCATGCCTTGGCCAACGCCGTGGATACCGGCGATGCGAACCGTGATCTGCGCGAGCTGCACGCGCTCGATATCGCGATGATCGAGTCAGGAATTTACGGACTGCTGGCGATGATGAAAAACGCGGCCACCAGCCAGATCGTCGAGGACATTCTGCTCGATATTTTGGCCAGTCACGGCGACCCCGCCCATTGGCGCAACACCGAATGCCGAAGCGATATGCGGAAGGAGCAAACGTCTCCCGAGGCCCCTCCGGGCAAAGAGACCTAACTTCATTGCCAAAGATTATTCCATGAACTCATCTCCTCTCCGCGCAACACTTTATGCCAACGGTACGACGCCGCTTTTTCTCGACACCGCCGAAATCACTTTCACCTTCGCGGACGGCCCGCCGGTCACGGCGCAAGTTCAAGTCGCATGCGTCGATTACGCGCGAAACACCGCCACCATCGTCTTTTGCGAAAGCGATTGGGAAGCCATCGAAGCCCTATCGCTCGGGCGGCATTTCCATACGGCGGTTTCCATAGGCGAGCTTCGCGCGCCCAAACGCGCGGAAGACGTGACCCCCGATTTTGAAATCTCCCACGAGATGCAAGTCACGCTACATGCCCTTTCCGGCGCCAAGCGAGACTTCGACCCTGATAGCCTTCGGGAGGGGCCTATTAAGGAGCGCCGCCAGATGCTCCGTGCCGAAGACGCAATCCGCGCCTTTCAAAAAGCTCCGTCTGTCCTTGCTCAGAGAACCATGCTTTCAAGGCTGGCCGGCTTCAGCGACGCACAAGCGCTGTCTCTTCTCGAAGGCAACCGGCTTCCGGGCTCGCCACAAGCTGCCTCCACAATTGGCGGCGTGCGGGCGAGACGCGAGCGGATGCAAGCGGTCGCGGCGATCACGCGCCGGCTCAAGAGTAACAGACTGCGTTTTCCGGTGAACGCCGCCAATCCCCGTTATCCGGGTGGCCGCAAGGCGAAAGCGCTCGATGTCGTCACCCGCCGTTCCGGGACCGGCGGCAGGCCTTTCATCGGACAAATTGCAAGTATCGATCGCGACGGAAATGCCGCCGTCGCCTTCATGAGCCGCCGGCCGTCATGGCTCGCCGCATGGCGCATTGCGCGTACCAAAATTTGTCCGCCGCGAAAATTGCGCGCCGCTTTCCTTTCGACAAATTGCAAATCCGCAATCGCTCGAAACGCCCTGTCGCACAACCGCTCAAGACCGGACAAACGCCCAAGCTCACCTTATAATTTCAAGATTCAAACGCTGGTGCGCTTTTGACGCGCTTAAACCTTCCCCGCCATCAGCTGAATATCTTTCAGAAGCCGGTAAAGGGTGAGAGGGCTGCCTGCAAAGGGCTCAAAGCCGAGATGCTCGTAGAAGGCCCGGGCGGTGTCGTCCTTGGCGTGGACCAGCATGGCTCGAACGCCGGCGATATCGGCAGCCTGTAAAATCCGGCGCATGGCGTCAGTCACAAGCGCCGCGCCAAGCCCGCGCCCTTGCTCCGAATTATCCACGGCGAGACGAGCCAGAATGACGACGGGAATGGGATGTCGCGGAATTCCCTTCTTCAAACGTTCCGGCGCGTCACCATGGACGACGCTACCGACGACGAGCGTATGATAGCCGGCGATTTTTTTCTCCGGCGTCAAGGCCACATAGGTTTGTGAAATATTGGCGCGCTGCCCCTGCAGCGCGTACAGCTTGATGAAACGGTTCAGCGCATCGTTGCCGCAATCGAAGCCCGTGCTGTCATGAGCGAAGTCACGCTTCGCGATGGATAGTTTCTCCGGCATGCGCGCTCAGTCGTCGAGGATGCTTGGTTCGTTGAGTAAACGCTCCATGCGGGGATGCTTTCTTGGCGCAGCATCAAGCGCCGCCATAAATGCGGTCCAGTCTTCGCTGTTCAGACCGATACGGGTGCGCTCGGCGAGCACGTCAGTCGCCGCTGCGATAGCGCTATCGAGGACAAATTGGCTTAGCGATGTGTGCCGCTCGCGCGCTGCCTCTTGGAGCATGCGCTTCGCTTCGGGCGCGACCCGCAAATCCAGCTTTTCCGAACGCGACTGAGAGACAGCCATGGCAACATCCTTTCCTATATGTATAAAGTAACTCATTTGTGATGACAATGTCAAGACAATAAGACGGCGTTCAAAAACCGGCGCCGGGAAAGGAAAGCTCCAGGCCTCGTTCCGCTCCCCTTCGTCAAGGAACAAGAGGAAGAGGGCTGAAGGAGGAGTTGCCCGTTTCGCTTACCAAAGCCTTGCCGCTGAAAAACGCTGGCGCCTAATCCCTCTCGACAAATTACAAATTCGCTATCGTCAAAAACACCCCGTCGCCAAATCCCTTAAATCCCAACGAACGGCCACACTCTAACTTTGTGGCCTCAACTTCTACTCAGTGCGCGGTACTTTGGAAGCCAGCCCAGTCTTTCCTAGCGCGATGAATCGGTTGAGTATTTCCCCAAACAAGCGCGGCGGCAGAAAGCCGTAAGCGATGCTCGAAAGATCCGCGCCCGGCTGCGGGCGCAGATCGGGGCCAGGCCACGTAAATTCGTTGCCTTCGCTCAGCACAATCCATGATCGCTCAAAATCGAGCCCCAGCCGCTGCTTGACAAGAACCGGAATTTCCAGCGCGAACGCCGCGTTTTGCGGTGGCGTATGCGTGATTGGAAGTACCGTCACACGGCTGCCCGTGTCGCCCGCCGTCACGCTCAATATGATAGCGCAAGGGCGATCCTTGCTGCCTTCGTCGCGGCCCTCGTCGTGCTCAGATTTCCACAGATAGGAATAACGAATGACCAGACCAAGCTCCGGCTCCGGCAGGCTCACGGCTTCCAGTCTTTCAACTCGGCGTCGAGATCGTCATGGCGCGGATGCATTTTCACACCCTCGAAGGTGGCGATTTCTTCCGCCGTCAACTCACCGGTTGCGAATACGCGGCGGTCACGGCGCTTAAGGCGCGCGTACTCCTCGGCAGACAACAGCACGAGGTGATCGCGGCCATGCTTGGTGATGGCGACCGGCTGGCTGATCGCCTTGTCGCTAAGCTGGCCGAAGGCGCGCTGAAACTCGGCAGCACTGACGCGGGTCATCTCGGGCATGGGCAGTCTCCTTATAACCTGTATTATACAGATTTCATGTAAAACTGCAACAGAAATTTAGTTCGCGATCATAGGCCATACCGCATCGCCTTTTTGCGGAGCAGACTGCCAAAGGCCGCGCGCCGGAGAAGGTAGCCTGGTCCGGCTGCGGGGAGCGCCAAGCAAGAAGAGGAAGAGGGCTGAAGGAGGAGAAGTGTAGGGCAACGGTAAAGAGGGTCATGAGGGCGCCGCACCTGGATTTCCATGGCAGCGTTGATCCGTACACTGTATACTTGCCGAATTAAAACAACAGGAGATTACACAATGGATAATCGCGAGCTTGAACAGCGCATTGCCACCCTTGAAAAACAGCTTGAGTCTCTGGAAGGCAGATACGTTACCCACCTCCGTTCCGACGGCCCGCGCCTCGGCGAGCTCGAAATCAAAGTGCAAGGCCTAGAAGCCCGTCTCAAAGACTTCGACAAAATAGAAACTCTTGTTTTCGACGCGTATCAGCATTCCCATCCCGAAGCCCAGGAAGGTATCTCGGAGATCGAACGCGTGGTCGATAAGGCCTCGCACGACTTCTATTTTCAGAACCTTCCCACGATCAAATACGCAAAAAAATAAGGCCCAGCTAGTAGCGTGCGTCATTCAATTTGAGGTTGGTGCGGCAAATTGATTCAGGGTGCTGAGAAGGTCATCCCGCCGGTGGCCAGCGGCGCATTCGTATTCGCTTCGTCTCGCTCTATTATCGTGATTGGTTTGGAAACTGGAGGTATCACCATTACGCAACGCGGCGACGATGCGGTGAAGCAGACATAAGGGCGCGAGCCTTCATTTCTTAGCTTAGCCTCTATCTTCTCTTAGCTTTGCCTCTATCTTCCGCTGCAGCGCGGCCTGATCATTACGCCATCCTAAAAAGAATAGCGCACTTAATACCAAAAGCCCAAGCGCAGGCCCCCAGTCACTGAAGAACAGCGCCACGATGCCTCCCCCAAGACAGAGACCGAAAAGATTCCTGTTCATTGCTCACACCATATGCACTACGATTGTACAATTCCATCCTAGCAATATCGCGCAATGCGTTCAATTGAAAGCGGCGCACGCTAGTGGCGTGCGTCATTCAGTTTGAGGTTGGTGCAGCAAATTGATTTAGGGTGCTGAGAAGGGCATCCTCTGCTAATCTGACGGCCAGGACGCAGTGCATAGGACAGTGCCGATGGCCGGCGGGGACGAAGACAATTCTCCGAATGATGCTCACGACGACGACGAACTTGCCAACAAGCTCGCGCGCCTTACCTCCGAACAGCAGGCGCTTTACCGAAATCAAGTAGAAAACAACCTTGACCAAAACGGCAAGGTCAGCCGCCAGTATCAGCACAAGCTAGCCGACAGTTTACTAAAAGACCTCCCTCCCTCCGAGCTTAGCCGCGAACTAAACGAACTCAATCGGCAGGAGTTTCAATATACCTATTGGCGCGATCAGCCCGACGCCGGCAAGCACGCAATCCAAGCTGCGCCGCCAGTTCAGGAACACGCTTCCCTTGAACGAACTGGCGCCGAACAAATTCCGGCACCCCAACCGGCACTCGTCAATCAGCTCGAAGGCAAGCACCCAAACGGCCCGTCGCGCGATTATAGCGAGCTGCAACGCACGCATGAGGAAGTTGCCGCGCAATTGAAACAAGCGAATGCGCAGCCCTCCGCAGAACCTGCGACCGCCATGCTGTCGAAAGACCAGCTTATAACGATGCTCGAACACATTCCAGAAATCCGCCGCGAAGCCAATCTTCCCACCACTCAATCCGAGATCAACGAACGCGCCGCGCTTTCCCACGTACACGATGCCGATCGCATAAAACTCGAACAAGCGCACGGCGCGCAACCGGACCTGCAGCAGCAGCATGAGCGCAATCTGCTCGATCATCAGCACCTCGCCGAGCAGGTTGGCGTGCAAGCCAAATGGATCGCCGTGCATCTCAAAGCGCAAAACCCGGCCGAGGCCGGCAAATACAACGCTGACAGCCGCCGCGCCCTTCGCACCGCTCACAACATCCACGAACAACGTCAACATCCCGGCGCCGCCACGAACCGGTCTCAAGAAACCGCGCGCGGTATCGAACCGGATGAACACCAAAGACAAGCCGATCCGCAGCAACCTGTACACGAAGGCAAGGAATTGACCTCCGAACAGCGGGCCAATCCGTCGCCGGAGGCAAGACAGAGGATAGAACGCGAAGAACGCACCGCCGCTGCCCGCGAGGTGGGCGCCAAAGGCAAGGACCAAAACGCCCAACAAGGCAGCGCCAGGACCGGCAAAAGCCCGAGCGGAGGCCGCTCAAGGTAAGGAGCAAGACCGCGCACCAGAGGAAGAGGGTTGGCGAAAGAGGGTGAAGGGCAATGGCCAAGAGAGAGTGTCTCAAGGCCGTCCCCGAACCCCAGCCAAGGAGCTCCTTCCGATGACCAAAGCCGCCCCTGCCCAAAAACTTGCCCTCACCGCCCCGCAGACCATCCCCCTCGACAAGCTCAGCATCCATGACGGCAATGTCCGTCAAATCAAGGCCGGCGTTTCGATCGAGAATCTCGCTGCCGACATCGCGCGGCGCGGCCTTTTGCAAAACCTCAGCGTCCGGCCCATCCTCGACGATGCCGGTGAAGAGACCGGTCGCTACGGCGTGCAGGCCGGCGGCCGTCGCTTGCGCGCGCTACAGTTGCTCGTCAAACAAAAGAAGCTTGCCAAGAACGCGCCGGTTCCTTGCATCGTCCGCACGGAAGGCTTCGTCGAGGCCGACAGCCTCGCCGAAAACACCGAGCGCGAAGCGCTGCATCCCATCGACCAGTTTCGCGCCTTTGCCGCCTTGCGCAACAAGGGACAAGGCGAGGACACGATTGCCGCCGCCTTCGGCGTCACTCCCGCCGTCGTCAAACAGCGCCTGCGGCTTGCGAACGCCAGCCCGCTGCTCCTCCAGGCCTATGAAGACGACGAGATGTCCCTCGAACAGCTCATGGCCTTCTGCATTGTTGAGGACCGGAAGCGCCAGGAAGAAGTCTGGGCTTCCCTCAAGGGCCAATGGAACAGCGGCCCGGACGCCATTCGGCGCATGCTGACCGAGAAGACGGTCCGTGCCGATGACCGGCGCGCGCTTTTTGTTGGCGCCGGGGCTTACAAAGAAGCGGGCGGCATCATTCTGCGCGATCTTTTCGCCGGCGACGAAGACGGATGGCTGCAGGACGTGCCGCTGCTTGAAAGCCTCGTCAGCGAAAAACTCGCCGTGGAAGCTGCGATTATCAAAACCGAGGGCTGGCGCTGGATCGAAGCGGCGGTCGATTTTCCCTGGAATCATCAGCGCGCTTACAAGCCGCTTAAACCGATTTCGCCAGCCTTGAGCGAAGAGGAGTTGGCTGAGTTCGAAGCCCTCACGGCGCAATTCGAGGAACTGGACTCGACGCCGGACGACGAACTCACCGCCGAAGCCAAACACCGGCTGCAAAATGTGAGAGAACTCATCATCCACTTTGAAAACAAATCGCCCGTCTTCGACGAAGCGCAGAAAGCAACAGCTGGTGCCTTTATCAGCCTACGCGACGACGGTTTTCTCTTGATCGAGCGCGGCTATATCCGGCGCGAAGACGAGGCTGCCGGGCAAAGTATCGGCGGCGACGCTTGCGATGCCGGGGATAATCGCCGTGCCGAGTTCAATGGTGCCGGATCGCCCGGCTCCCAAGACCTATCGGGCGATGACGAGGACGATGATGCAGCGTTGCCCGACCGGCTAATGATCGAGCTCACCGCCTATCGTTCGCTGGCACTCCGCGAGGCCCTCGCCAACGATCCCGGCATGGCGTATCTCGCCATGCTGCACGCGCTGACGCTTCGTCTATTTTACAACTACACCAGCGATACCTGTCTGCAGGTCGAGGCGAAGCACAATCTCACCTCGCCCTTCCCTGGCCTTGCCGATGCGCCCGCCGCCAAGGCGATCGAGGCTCGTCACCGTAGCTGGCAAGAGGCTTTGCCCGAACGTCCGCAGGATCTCTGGGACATGCTCACGAGCTTCGATACCGATAGCCGCGAGGCCCTCTTCGCTCATTGCGCCGGCCTTACCATTAACGCCGTCTACGAACCTCATGTCAGAATTTCCGGCAAGCGGCGTCATGCGGACCAGCTGGCAAGCGCGATGAAGCTCGACATGATCCAGGCTGGATGGGTGACGCGCGCGGATAATTATTTGAACCGCATCACCAAGACGCAGATCATCGAGGCGGTGCGCGAAACCAAGGGCGACAAGACCGCCGAACTTCTGGCCGATCTGAAAAAGAAAGAGATGGCGTGTGAGGCCGAACGGCTTCTCGCCGGCACCGGCTGGCTGCCCGAGCCGTTGCGCACGCAAGCGCTTCTCGATGAACCGGCTGCCAATTCCCTTCCGGCCTTCCTAGAAGACGAGCAGCTCCAGGCGGCTGAGTAGTCCCTTCCGCCCAGCGCGGCCTGCGCCAATCGCAGGCCGCGCCTTTTCGCGCGCGTGCACGGCGCTGAATCCCGGCGAACAGCCGATTCCAACCATCCCAATCGGAACCCATCATGAAGACCATCACGGACTTCAACCCTGAAACGTCCCGCTACGCTTTCGATTTCAGGCTCTGCCACTTCAAAAATGGCTGGGCGCAACTCGATACAAGGCAGGACGCCTCCTATTACGGCAACTGGATCAACCCGGTCACGCGCCAGCTCGTCAGCTACGCCGAAGGCGATATCACCATCGTCACTTGCGAGACCGACCAAGAGTTCATCGACCAAGTCACCCAAACCTATCAGTGGCACAAAGAGCGCGGCTACGAGCCCGCGATCGACGGTATGTGCAGCGAAAACATCATCAAGCGCTTCACCGAGCTTGGCCTCGCCCACATGCTGCACTGAACGCCATCCCCGAAACTTCAAGCCTCCCGTTCATGGCCTCCTGCCGCATCCTCACAGGAAGAAGAGGAAGAGTGTGGCGGGGAAAAAGTGGACGAGCGGTCTGAAGAGAGAGGAACGCCCGCCCGGCACTTCCCAGCACCCAGCGAACGGCCTGCCCTTACCGGCGGGCCATTTGCGTTTTTGGAGACGACTATGACGAAACCCCATCACGAAACCCGCGCCGAGGCTGCCCGTCAGGCGCTTGATGCCTACGTATCCGATGCGTCCCAAGACCTCGAAACGCGTATCGCCGATCTCATCACCGATATCGGCCATCTCTGTATCGTCGAAAAGCTCGACTTCCTCGAAGCCCTCCGCTGCGGCGTCCGCCATTGGGCTGTCGAACGCGTTGACCCCAACAGCACGCTTCCAGGTCCAACCGTTGAGATCGTGATCAGCGTCCACGGCTTGCCAGAGCCGCCCAAGGCAAAACCGCCGCGCAAACCCAAGCCCAAGAAAGCCCGCGTTCCCCGCTGAAACCGGCGTTCCACCGCAAGACCAGGAGGCAAGTCATGCCAGCATAACCCCCAGCGCCAGAAAAAAACCTCAGCCCATCACCCCGGCCCGCGATCCCTGCGGGCTTTTTTCATTTTTGGAGACAGCTCAATGACCAAACCCGTCATCATCATCGGCGCCTATCCCCTCATCGAATCCGCACCAGGCCTGATTTCAATCGAACTCGGCATCGGCAAAAACCTCCCGTCCAAACGCTACGAAATCCAAAGCGTCGCCGATTGCAAAACAGCTCTTCGAGAATTCGCAGCCGAGCTCGAAGCGACACAAAAACCCTGGCGCCTGATGACGAGCTTCGACAAAAGAACCGGCCGCAAGCCGAACGGATTCGACAAGGCACAAGCCGCGCGAGAACTCGAGCAAAACGTCAACGAGCACCTCGCGCCGCAGCGAAAGACTGCCTGACCCCGCACCATAAACAGCTTTCACCAACCGGCCCGCGATCCCAGCGGGCCTTTTCATGTTTGGAGACGCACCATGGATTGGTACAAACCCTGCGCCTATGACGATGCCCAAAAGCACAGCTTTCACGCAACCGGCCGCAAGCGTCTCAAGGCGCTCGCCGCAGCCCTCGGCTTTGAGCCGGACAGCTTTGAGGTTCGTTGTAATCAAGGGGGCATTGCCGTGTCAGGCGAAGTGACTCTGCATGCCGACACCCTTTATGTGCAGATCTGCCAGCCCGCGACCGGCGCTGACAGCGGCATCCTCATCCGCACCTGCAAGGGACGCAAAGACTTCACGGGCGGCCCCAACAATTTTGCGCCACTCAGCTACCTCGATCACATCGAAGCGCTTGCCGGCGACTGCCAGCGCGTTCTCGATCGCGAAGGAGCACAGCCATGAAACTCCACACCAAAACGCTGCGCCGGAAGCCTGCCGGCAAGGAACGCGCAAAAGCGAAGGATCGGCATCCCCGTTCGAGGAAACGCAAGACTACAGCAGCGCCCGCGGACGGAGTGAAGACCTGGACCATTCGCTGCGTCGCCAATCTTCCGTCCGTCAATACCCTCGAAGTGGAAGCGGAGACCCTCGAAGAGGCGTGCACGAAAGCGATCACAACCAGCAATGATGACCCTCATTGGGAAATTGCTGGTGAATCCGGGCGGACATTCATCGATGGCTACTGCGAAGGCGTGCTCGATACCGGCCGCGGAAACCCGACGCACCTGAAACCCGACGTGCCCTACGCCTTCAGCGAAGACGGCTTGAGGCAGAGACCCACCGTAAAAATCTATTTGTCCGGCGGCGTTATCCAGGATGTGTCCTGCGACGGCGCGGCAATCGTCATCGTGCACGACGCCGACAACGAAGCGGAAGCCCCGGCGTTCGACCCCTACCAGCCCTCCGAATACCGCTTTCCGTCCTAGCCGCAGACGCTGGCCTCGAGAGGAAGAGGGCGGCCAGAGAAAAATGCCCGTGCAGGGCCGAGAGAGCGAGCAGCGACAGGCCCGCCAATCCCAAGCCACAAGGATCGACACCATGAAGCTCTTAACAAAAGAGCTGCGCGAGCGGCTGCTCAAAAACGGCCGCGACCAGCAAAAAGTGAAAGGCACCAAGGCCGAGAAGGATTTCTGGCCCGTGGTGAAGCTGTTCAATCCGGCCGGCGCCGCCACTTGGCTTTTGACCGAGCTCGATCCCGACGATCAGGACATTGCCCTGGGGCTCTGCGATCTCGGCATGGGCTTTCCGGAATTCGGCACCGTTCGTCTCAGCGAACTCGAAAGCTTTCGCGGCCCGTGCGGCCTTCGCATCGAACGCGATCTCTATTTCGAGGCCAAGGCGCCGATCTCGCGCTACATCGACGCCGCCAGCGAAGCGGGTCACATCATCGAGCAGGTGGCACCATGATCGCCCGCCTCTCCGGCTTCGCCTTCACAGTGCGTTACCGCTACCGCCACTTACGCCGGGCTTTCGCTTATGCAAGGAACTGCCTTTCATCTGACGACGCCCAACAGGTCATTCTCGATTGCAGAGACGCAGCCGGCTGGTATTCGCTGATGGAGCTTGCGCCGGATGACGTCCTCGACATGGCGATTTCCCGCCACGGCGACTCAGCGCTTTCGCTCAAACCTTACCTTCCCTCTGCCTGCGAATACGCGGCGCGCAAATGGGAATGCGGCGACGACTATTACCACGCACTCGACTTCGCCCTTGATACCGCCCTCGGATTCGCGGCCCAAGACGGCATCGAGATCGAGAAAACCGGCGGCGATCCCACCACCAACCCGGAAGGAGAACAAGCTCATGCCTGAATATCGCGCCACCCGCTTCATCAACACCCGCGAAGCGGACACCTATCGCTTCACCGCCGAAAACGATCAGGCGGCCCGGGAAACTCTTCTGCTCGGCGGCAATCTTGACTGGAGCGGCGACGCCGACCTCGTCGACTGCGACGTTCCGGACGAAGTTCTCGCCCTCGACCGCCGAAACGAAAACGGCAGCTACGAAACAGTCGAAGACGAGATCGAACTGCCCGGCCAAATGCCCTATGGCCAGCCCTCCCGCAAATTTGTGCTGAACGTCGCGGCCCTCGGCGAAGAGGGCGCGTATGACGACGCGATCGAGACCTTGGAAAAGCTCATCGAAGAAGCGCGAGCGCTTTGCAACATTTCCCGCTCAGCAACTCCCGATCCCCAATCCCTTCCCGAAGGAGAACCGCTATGACCGTCACCAAACGAACCCGCGCTCGCTCGTGGACCGTCTTCGAGCGCCGCTTCCGTCCGATCGTCAGGGCGGACAATGCGCCGCTTTGGGAACTTTCCGAAGTGCGGGCAGCCGATGCGATCAACTGCCGCCATTGGTGGACGGTCATCGATTGCGTTGGCGGCCTTTACCTCGCGGCCGGATTCCGCTTCGTCAACCGGCTCTGCTATGTGCGCTGCGAGGTGCCATGGACCGACGCCGATGCGCTTATCGACTATCGCTACGACTGAATCCGTATCCGTCCAACCAACCTTACCCGCCCGCGCCCTTCGCGGGCTTTTTCTTTTTTGGAGACTAACATGGCCGATTATCACACCCTCATCGTCGTACAGCAGACGATCCCGAACGCGGACATGACGCCGCTGGAAACGCTTATCCTCAATCGCATATTCGATAGCGAGACCATCAAGGACGAGCTTTATTTCTTCAGCGACCATGGAACGAGCGATGTTCTCTCCTTCGATCCCGCCGAGCTGCGCGAGTCCCTCGCACAGTCGGAAAACACTCCCTCCAGCATCTACGATGCCGTCAAAGGAGAGCTCGACGGCGCAGACCCCGAAGCCGAGGACATCGAGCTCGATTTCAGCATCACGAGCTTCGAGTCCATTTTTCAGGACATCGTCAAGCGCTCTTCGACGCTGAACTACATCAGTGTCATCGCGTCCTTCATCTGCTCGAAAATGCGCCCCGACGGCTTCGGCGGCATGGTCACGCTCATCACGCCGGCAGAAATCCTCAACGCGTCGACCAACGACATTCTCGAAAAATGGCTCAGCGACGAGTTCCCCTAAACGCTGTTCCAGCCCGCCAAATCTCGCCTCAGCCTCAACCCAAGCCCGCATCCTTTGCGGGCTTTTTCATTTTTGGAGATTTCCATGTCCTGGACGAACGATCGCGTCGACACGCTCAAGAAACTTTGGAATGACGGCGAAAGCGCTTCCGCCATCGCACACTCACTTGGCGAGGTGACCCGCAATGCCGTTATCGGCAAGGTGCACCGGCTCGGCCTTGCCGGGCACGCAAACCAATCGCGCAAACGCGGCGCCGCCCGTCCCCTGTCTCTTTTTCCGGCCCGCACGCCGTCACGGAATATCCGCTCGGAACCTCGCGCACGCCGGGACTGGCAGCCACGCAGCCGCGTGGCGCCAAAGCGCGGTCCGGTCTTGCCCGAACTCGGCGCGCCGCCGGACTGCCTCATCACGGTGCAAAGCCTGAGCGAGCGCACCTGCCGCTGGCCGATCGGCGATCCGAAGATGGCAGGCTTTCATTTCTGCGGCCGCGACAAGCCGGAAGCCCGCCCCTATTGCGGCCATCACGCCGCAATCGCCTTCCGCTGACGCCGATCCCTCCCTTCACCCAACTTTCCAACAGGACTGACCATGACTCCTCCTGCTCCTCAGCCGGCTGCACCCGCTTGCCTGCCCGCCACTCAAAACATCAAAGCCGCCAGAAGTCTTATCCGCAGCCGCTCAACTTCTTCCTTCACTTGAACGAGGGGCAGCGCTCGACGCGCGGCTCTTGCGCGAAGCGATGACCGCCGCGTTCGAGGCGAGCGATCAGGACGGTGCCTGGCTTTGGAAGGACGCCTACGAAGCCTCGGAAGCGGCCGCCGTTCTGTTCCTGCGCAAATATGGCCAGGGCATGCTGAAGAAGGCTGCCAGTGCCGCCCGCTATCTTTCCATGCTGGAACGCCTTGCCGCCCTGCTTCCATCCCATACACGGCGTTCGGAGGAAAGCGACCAGTTCCAGCAATTTTCGACGCCTCTCGGTCTTGGCTTCCTTATCAGCCTCGCAGCGCAAGCTTGCCACGGAGAACTCGTGCTCGAACCTTCCGCAGGCACGGGACTTCTTGCCATCCATGCCGAAATCGCGGGAGCCGCGCTCGCGCTCAACGAACTCGCCGAAACACGCCACGCCATGCTTGCGGCGCTGTTTCCGCACGCGCCTGTCACCCGCTTCAACGCCGAGCAGATCGACGATTATCTCGATGCGAGCGTCGCGCCGGGTTGCGTGCTGATGAATCCGCCCTTCTCTGCGTCGCCCCATATCGAGCGGAGCATGCGCGACGCGACCGTCCGCCATATCCGCTCGGCCTTGCGCCGCATGGCTGACGGCGGCCGTCTCGTGGTTCTGACGGGAGCATCCCACGATCCCCTGAACGCGGACATCCGGGCACTCTATGCCGATCTCGCCGGCACGGCCTCCTTCCGGTTCACCGCAACCGTCGATGGCCGCATTTATGCCAGGCACGGCACCAGCATCGACACGCGGCTTACGGTCATCGACCGGATTCCGGAAACAAGCGCCGCCACTCTCATAGAGGCCGGTCATGCGGGCAGCCTCGCCGAACTCCTGGCTTTGATCGAAACCAAGCTGCCGCCGCGCCCGTTTCCGGCGGTCGCGGAGCGCGTTGCGGGCGTGCCGCGCCGTGCAACAGCGCAGGTGCCGGTGGGGGCTCGCTTCAATGCCTCCTCTTCATTTCCGGCGCCGCAAGAGCTTCCGCAATCTGCGGCTGAAATCATCTACGAACCCAGGGAAGCAACCTCAGCCGAAGCCGCCTTCAGCGACCGGATCTACGAGCCCTATCAGGTCCAATCCATTCAGATTGCCGGTGCCAAGCCGCATCCGACCAAACTCGTGCAATCGGCGGCCATGGCTTCCGTCCGGGCGCCCATTCCCTCTTACCGGCCACTGCTGCCACGGCAGCTGATCGATGACGGCGTCTTGTCGGATGCGCAGATCGAGACCGTCATCTACGCCGGCGAAGCCCATGCGGAGATGCTGGCAGGGCGCTACCTCGTCGATGAAAGTCTCGACACCCTCTCGCTCGCCAGGGACGGCGACGAAAACGCGGTGCAGTTCCGCAAGGGCTTTTTTCTCGGCGACGGCACCGGCAGCGGCAAAGGCCGGCAAGCAGCGGGCATCATTCTCGACAACTGGCTGCGCGGACGCCGCAAGGCGGTGTGGATTTCAAAATCCGACAAGCTGATCGAGGATGCGCAGCGCGACTGGTCGGCGCTCGGCCAGGAAAAGCTCTTGATCGTCCCGCAATCGCGCTACCGGCAGGGCACGCCGATCCGCATCGCCGAAGGGATTCTGTTTACGACCTACGCCACGCTTCGTTCATACGAACGCGAAGGCAAGACATCGCGGCTCAAACAGATGCTCGATTGGCTTGGCAAAGAATTCGAGGGCGTGATCCTGTTCGACGAGGCGCACGCCATGGCGAACGCGGCGGGCGAGAAAAGCGAGCGCGGCGACAAGGCTGCTTCGCAGCAAGGAAGAGCGGGGCTCAGGCTCCAGCACGCCCTGCCCGCCGCGCGCGTCGTCTATGTCTCGGCGACAGGTGCTACCTCCGTGCACAATCTCGCCTATGCGCAACGCCTCGGCCTTTGGGGCAGCACGGATTTTCCGTTTACCAACCGGGCGGATTTTGTCGCGGCGGTCGAAGCTGGCGGCATCGCCACCATGGAAGTGCTGGCGCGCGATTTGAAAGCGCTTGGGCTCTATATCGCGCGCTCTCTGTCGTATGAGGGTGTGGAGGTCGAGATCGTCGAGCATGCGCTCACGCGTGAACAAATCCGCATCTACGATGCTTACGCCGAAGCCTTCCAGATCATTCACCAGAATCTGGAAGCGTCGCTCAAGGCCACGAACATTACCGGTGAAACGGTGACGCTAAACGGACAGGCCAAAGCCGCAGCCAAAAGCGCTTTCGAAAGCAACAAGCAGCGCTTCTTCAATCACCTGATCACGGCGATGAAGACGCCGACGCTTCTCAAATCAATCGAGGCCGATCTCGATGAAGGCGCCGCCGCCGTGGTGCAGCTGGTCTCGACCGGAGAGAGCCTGATGGAGCGCCGCCTCGCGGAAATTCCCACAGAGGAATGGAACGATCTTTCCATCGATGTCACTCCGCGCGAATACGTACTCGACTATCTCGACAAAGGTTTTCCGACCCAGCTTTATGAGCGTTACGAAGACGAGAACGGCAATCTGCAATCCCGGCCCGTGGTGCTGGACGGCCAGCCCGTGCAGTCAAGGGAAGCGGTCGAAATCCGCGACCGTCTGATCGAGAAGCTTGCGTCGCTGCCGCCGGTGCAGACCGCGCTCGATCAAATCCTGCATCACTTTGGAGCGGATCATGTCGCTGAGGTGACGGGCCGCAATCGCCGCATCGTGAAAAAGACATCTGCGGACGGTGCCGCGCGGCTCATGGCCGAGACGAGGCCGGGCTCCGCCAATCTCGCCGAGACGCAAAGTTTCATGGACGGCAAGAAGCACATCCTTGTGTTCTCGGACGCGGGCGGCACGGGGCGCTCCTATCACGCCGATCTGTCAGCACGGAATCAGAGAAAGCGCGTCCACTATCTGCTGGAGCCCGGCTGGAAAGCCGACACTGCAATTCAAGGCCTCGGACGCTCGAACCGCACCAATCAGGCGCAGCCGCCTTTGTTCCGGCCCGTCGCCACCAATGTGAAGGGCGAGAAGCGCTTTCTCTCGACCATCGCCAAGCGCCTCGACAGCCTCGGCGCCATCACCCGCGGCCAGCGGCAGACCGGAGGGCAAGGTCTGTTCCGTCCCGAGGACAATCTCGAAAGCCCTTATGCGCGCGCGGCGCTGACCGAGCTCTACACGCGCGTCTTCAAGGGGCAGGTGGAGTTTTCGAGCCTCGATCATTTCGAGAACGCGACCGGCCTGCGCATCCGGACCAATGAAGGCGTGATGCTGGAGGAGCTGCCGCCGATCACCAGGTTCCTGAACCGCGTGCTGGCCTTGCCGATCGCGCTGCAGAACCGCTTTTTCGAATTGTTCGAGGAACTGCTCGCCACGCGCGTCGAAGGTGCGATAGCGTCCGGCACCTACGATATCGGCCTTGAGACCTTGATCGCCGAGAGCCTCGCCGTCACTGAGCGCCGCATCCTGCAAACCCATGAGCGAACGGGCGCAGCCACGTCCCTCCTCACCATTCGCCGCGAGGACAAGAACGAACCGCTTGACCTTGAGGCAGCACTTTCTCTCGCCGGAAGCTCGAAGTCGCCGTTCCTCGTCAATACAAGCTCGAACCGCGCAGCACTTGCCGCGCCCGCCTCAAGTCTTACGCTCGATGACGGCAGCGTTGAAGAACGTTTGCGGCTAATCCGGCCGCTGTCGCGCGATGCCGTCGCCAAAGCAAAGCTCGCCGGCAGCCATTGGCAAATCGCGACCGAGGAAGAATTTACGCACGCATGGATCAAAGAGCTTGGCGAGATTCCGCCCACACGGTCGAGCGACTTCCATCTCGTCACTGGCCTGCTCTTGCCCGTCTGGAAGCATTTGCCACGCGCCGCCAGCAAGGTCTATCGCCTCCAAACCGATGAAGGCGAGCGCATCGTCGGCCGCCTGATCCCAACCGCCGATGTGCCGGGCCTTCGTATTGCCTTCAATCTCGACGGCGGTCCGGCGCTTTCGCCCCAGGACGCGCATGGCGTGCTTCTCGCCGAGGCGCGGCCCATCACGCTTCGCGGCGGGATGGGACTGCGGATTTCGACGCTCATGGGCGCAAAGCGCATTGAGCTTACGGGCTTCCGCGATACCGAAGTCGAGCAGCTCAAGGCCTTCGGCTTCTTCAGCGAGATCATTTCCTGGCGCCTGCGGCTGTTCTTGCCGATTGAGGCCGAAAGCGGCGTCGAAGCGCTGTCACGGCTCTTCATGCTCTATCCGCCGCTGACGGCGGACACGGACGAGACCCTGCAACCCTCCGATAAAAGCAAGTAGGCAGGTCATGGTCCATGAGTTACGCATCCGAACTCTCGCGCCGCCTCGCCGATCAGGCCGAGGCGGTCTGCCGGGCCTATCTTCCCAATGGACGCCGCCACGGACGCTACTGGATCGCAGGCGACGTTACCGGCGCCCGCGGCCGCAGCCTGTTCGTCAAACTCTGGGGCGACCGGGCCGGCCATTGGACCGATGGCGCGTCCGGAGAGCATGGCGACCTGCTCGATCTCATCCGGCTCAACAAAGACTTGAGGGATTGCCGCGAAGCCCTTGCCGAAGCGCGCCACTTCTTGAACGAGCCCGAGCGCATACGGAGCCTTCGCAAGAACCGGCCGGTCGAACAGCCGCACGACTCCCGTGCCGCTGCCGCCAAGCTCCACGCCCTGTCGCGCCCGGTGCCGGCCACGCTCGCCGAGACTTACTTACGCGGACGCGGCATCTCCGCGCGGCTTTCCTGGCCCTGCCTTCGTTTTCATCCCGCCTGCTATTACCGTCCCGATGATGACGCGCCGCGCCAAGCTTGGCCCGCACTTCTCGCCGTCGTCACCGACCTCGCCGGAAGGCTCACCGGCCTTCAGCGCACCTATCTGGCCCGCGACGGCAGCGGCAAAGCCCCGCTCGCCGATCCGCGCCGCGCCATGGGCCTTCTACTCGGCAACGCGGTGCGCTTCGGCAAGCCGTCCGGCGTCATGGCCGCCGGCGAGGGGCTGGAGACCGTGCTCTCGCTTCTGTCCCTCTTTCCGGAGCTACCCATGGCGGCTGGTCTGTCCGCCGCGCATCTATCCGCTCTGCTCTTTCCGCCGGGCCTTCGCCGCCTTTATGTCCTTCGCGACAATGACGCGGCCGGCGAATTTGCGGAAGTACGTCTCGCCGAAAGATGCCGCGAGGCCGGTATCGACTGTCGCGCTCTGAAGCCCACCGCCAAGGATCTCAACATCGATTTGCGCGATGAGCCTGTCCATGCCGTGAAGAGGAGGATGCTCGCGCAGATGGTGCCGGCCGACCGTTCCCGGTTCCGCAGCTGAGCGCAAGCTGGCGATCCGCGCCCGCAACCCGTCCCCGCCGTCAAAGCGCCCCCATGGCGTCTCCGGAGCGAGGAGGCCGCCCTCGCGCCTTTGAGGGTGGCGAGGAAGCCAGAGGCGGCGTGCGGAGGGCAACGGCTACGCTCCGTTTATTTTCCGCCGCGGCCCCCCAAAGAAAGTTTGGGAGGGCCGCTTTGCATCGCGAAGCAAAATAAACGTCCCTGCGCCGTCCTCCGCTGCGCTCCGGCCGCGCTGGCTTTGCCGGCGCGGTGCAGCCCCCGCCCGCGCCTCCGGCAAGAGCCTCGCCATCAAGGCCGCGAGGGGCGGCTCACCACTCAAGGAGGACAGACCATGACAACTCTTCACGGCATCGACGCCGATGTTCACGAACCCAGACACCAAAGCTCCGCAACCGCCCGCGTAATCGAGGACCTGCAACTTTACGGCTACCAGTCCTCCGCCGGCGAGCCCGACCCTCGCCCTCTGCCCGACACCGGCCGGTGTGAGGCCGCCGTCTCGGACCTGTTCGACATCCTTGCCGGGACTTTCCAGGACACCAGCCTCGAACCCGACCTCGCCGATCTGCTCTGGTGCCTCACCGATCTCTTCCACAAAAAATCCGCCCGCGTGCAGCGCCAGCTCGAAGACAATGAAGACCGGCAAAAGCGCAGCCAGCAAGAGCAGGACGGCTCCGAAATCCGCTCGGTCGAACTGGAGACCCTCATCGCCCAAGGCCAAAGCCACCTCGAGCGCCGTGAAGCTTTCGAGCACATCCGCGACTTCGCCGCGGAGCGCTATGAGACCGAGACCGGCTCGTCCTGGCGTCCCCGCGCGGGAAGCCTCGTCAACCACAAGCACCTGACCGCCGCGATGATCGACAGCCGGGACTTCATCGCCGCGCGCCGCCGCGCCGAGACCGAACTGCTACTGCCGAAAGGTCCGAAGATCGCCTTCTCCGGCGGCGCCGATTGCGCCGACCACAAGCGCATCTGGGCCGTGCTCGACAAGGTGCTCGCCAAGCATCCCGACATGGTTCTCATCCATGGCGGCACGCCGAAAGGCGCCGAGAAAGCCGCCGCGTGCTGGGCCGATCGCCGCAATGTCACGCAGATTGCCTTCAAGCCCGACTGGACCCGCGACGGCAAGGCCGCGCCCTTCAAGCGCAACGACCGCATGCTCGACATCGTGCCGGCCGGCGTCATCGTCTTCCCCGGCTCCGGCATCACCGGTAACCTCGCCGACAAGGCGAAGAAGCTCGGCATCCCGGTTCTCGACCATCGGGAGGGCGGCGCGTAAGCGCCGCATTTTCCTCAGTTCCTGAGACAAACCTAAGCCCCCAGAGCTGGCACCGAGTTATTCCTCGTTCGAGAAGGTTGCGCGGCTTGCACGGCAGGTGCTCCCACGAGCGGCATTAGCATGTCTATCGCGCAATAGAACTCCTCGAAAGACTTACCAGGATAATAACTACGGGTGTAACAAGCACTCTGCAGTTGGCCTAGAGAGCATATATTGATCTAGGCCAATACGATAGACGAATACTTCACGAAAGCCAGGCTGACGGATAACGCATTTGCCGCTGCCGGGGTGCAACGTTGATCCAACCCGAATTATAGGCACCAGGAATACATTGAAATATATATGCCGAATGCTTAGTATACAGATTACTTATCCTGATCATTCACTCATGTGTCTCTCAAACATACTTCTCTTCATCATCCTCAAGTTCGCCACGATGATTTTGACAGCGCTTTATCTCTCGGTTGCGGGTTCGTGGTGCCGTTGTAATATAGGGTCCTCTTATGCTTAAAACCAATTACGGTCAGTATAAATATCTCGGCCTTCTGGCTGCATTAAGTGTGACATTCGGGTTGATAACCACATTTACCGTCGCAAGATTGGTGACTTTGGGTGGCGTGCCGATTTCCGTTTCGGTTTACTATTTTCCGATGATCTTTCTCATCGCCGATGTGCTGACGGAGGTTTACGGCTACGCGGAAGCGCGTTCGGTTTTATGGCTTTGCATCACCTGTCGTCTTATCGCAGCAGCTGTCGTTTGGTTGATGTTGTTGATTCCGCCGGCACCGGTCTTTACACACGAAGACGCGTACCAGCTCGTTTTATCGTCAAGCCCGCGCGCATCCATCGCCGCACTCTTCGCCATGTCTATTGGAGATATTTGCAACAGCTATGTACTCGCTAAAATGAAAATATGGAGCGCTGGCAAATATATGTGGCTGCGCTTTGTCATGTCGACTGTGCTCAGTGAAGGAGTCAATACGATCATCGCCTATGCCATCATTTTTTACGGCGTATTGCCGATGGGCGCGTTATTGTGGGCTATCGGCGTCGGAACGCTTGCGAAGTCGGCATGTGAATTTATCGCTCTGCCAATTACTCTCCCCATTGTGCGCTGGTTGAAGCGTGTCGAAGGCGTCGATTACTACGACCGCGGCACTGACTTTAATCCCTTCATCACCGACGCATCGCGTTAGGCAGGAAACCGAATGCCCTTTACCGTCGCCATCGCCAAACGCCCGATGTCGGCAAGGCCGCGCCCTTCAAGCGCAATGACCGCATGCTCGACATCGTGCCGGTGGGCGTCATTGTCTTCCCCGGCTCAGGTATCACCGGCAATCTCGCCGATAAGGCGAAGAAGCTCGGCATTCCGGTTCTCGACCATCGGGAGGGCGGCGCGTAAGCGCCGCTTTTCCCTTCGCTGTCATGGCTGCCGCGCCGGCGCGCAATCGGCGAGTTTTACCGGACTTTGCAACGACGTCGGCTCTCTAGCTCGGTGATTTTTCGCGTATCGAACGGAAGAGTGATGGGGCTGCACTGCGGAAATTCATCTCCAGATCGCGGATCATTGGGCGAAACGGCGGAATTTGCTATACGTGCTGAAGAGCGTTGAGGAGATTGAGGCATGCGCGCGCCTGACTGGAAGCTTGACGACGACCTAAAAACTGTAACGCTGACGTTTGACACCGAACCTCGTGTTTCACTGAAATTAACCGTGGACGCCGTCGAGGACATCCTGGCGCATCTGGGAGAATTCCGGGGCGCTATGCCGCCGGAGGTCAAGCGGGATTGGGTTCCCGGTCAGAAGGTCCGGGCCGTTCCTGATCCACGATGGTTCACTGAATCCGATCTGATGCGGGGCGATAGCCTGCTGCATATCCGCGACCCACGCTTCGGATGGCTAAGCTATCTCCTGCCTCGCGAAGAGGCTCGGAAACTTGGGCAGTATTTGATCGACCAAGCAAACGCCCCGGACCCTGCGCACCCAAAAGGCAAGACGAACTAGGAGGGCGCGAGGGGCTTCTCGAACTGGAGCACTCCGGCGTGGCGGGTGCGCTGCCAAAAGACTTGCTTCATTACTCGCGCTTCCGCTTTATGGCGTAGCCCCGGCGTTCTCGACAAGCCTGCCGATAATCGCCTGACGCGAGACGAGTCCGAAGCGGCTGCTGTCGAGGGAGCCCGCCGGATTCTCGCCCATTACGAGAAAACTATCGGGCGGAATGACACCATGGTTGTCATGGACGTACAGCGCGATCATCGCCGCGCGCGGCGGCGAAAGCCGGTAGGGCTCCCCCGCGCTATTCGTAGCCACTACGCCGTTAATGATGATCTTGCCGTCGCTCACTGCCAGTTTGTCGCCGGGCAACCCGCGCAAGGCCTTGATCAGCGGCACGCGCGAACTGTTGCTGTGAAACAGCACGACATCGCCGTGCTTGATCTCCCCGATACATTCGGCGGAGCCCTCGCGCACCTGAATCACCTGCCCCGGCGCGATGCGCGGCGACATCGAGCCGCCTTCGACGCGCATCGTGGTTGTGGAGCACGATGGCGCGGCCATGGCCCCGTGCGCCGCAACAATCAACGCGGTACATGCGAGAATAATGGTTATTATGTCCCCGGACACCGGAATTCAGATAATCAGACTGTGGGCAGAGGCACGAAAAATGCCGGATGAGTTATTTTTGTTTCTTAAAGTCAAGGTTCGTGTTGTGCGTGCATCCAGATCGATTTGCGCAAGCGTGGTTCCCGAAGACAAAAATCCGAGTTCATGATCCAAGGCCATACCGTTACCATCAAGGGGGAAGCGGTGAACGATTTTGGCTTGTTTGGTGTCGAGGAATAAGACGGTCGAGGAGCCAGGATTGGTTATGGCAGCGATATTGTGTTTTTCGTCAGTAGTGATGCTGAGCATTTCGCCCTTAAAAGGCGTTTGCGGGAGGTTGAGTAAATCGAGGGGCAGTCTTTGCAGCTCGGAGTTAGGACGGGCAAAATAAACGTTGCCGTGTTCGGCTCTGACCCTGGAGCTTGGGTAAGGGGTGGAAAGAGCAATAATTGTACCGTCGGTTAGACGGTTAAAATGCCCGATCAGTTGATCGTCATCGGTAATTGTTTTCTTGGATAGAGCCTTGCCAGTAGAAAGATTGAATTCGACAAGGGCGCTCGGTTCCAAACGGGGGCCAGTCTGGGACGGGTATTCGCTGGTGCTCTTGATGCCTGAGCTGGCGATCAAAATTGTGTCGTCGGATATAAAATGGCAATCATGCAAGCCGCCTGGCGTGGCGCTGAATTCAACCACCTGTTGCAGGGTCGTGTAATCGTAACCGACGAGATGGCCTTGGCCGGTTTTGAGATCGACGCAGGTAATGAGCAGAAGGTTTTTCTCTTTCCAGAAAAGCCCATGCCCGTAAAAGACCGCGCCCTTCGGGTTTTGCAACTGACGGGTGATCTTGGCTTCCCGTATATCGATTTCAACGGCATGCGCAGCCCACTTTTCGATAGCCCAGACACGGGTCGGGTCGGCGGAATTATGGATGTAGCTGTGGGGAGTGAAATCAAGCGGGGTAAAGGTTGCTTCCATAGAGGAAATATCTATAGAGCAAACTGCATTTGGGGAGTTTGTTATAAGATAGCGTTTAGGGCCATTGGCCGACGCAGCAAAAGGGTTCATTGCAGCGGCAGCAGTTGCGACACCGAGCATGCGTAAAAACTGGCGGCGGTGAAGAAGCATGGTTGGTTCCCCGAAAAATTGAAGAAAAAGCGAATTGTTCGACCAATCCTATGTGCGAACCTCGCGCCTGAGATTGCTTAGTACACTGTGACGGCACATTCGCCCGCACCGCCTACGGTGCCTGCGCCAGTACCAGTACCACCGCCGCCTCCACCGCCAGGGCGGTGGCCAGCCTGGGATAACTCCCCGCCGCCACCACCAGACATTAACCCGCTTCCAGCGTTGCCGCCGCCAGTACCAGGACTGTCATTGCCCGAAGTAAAAGCAACATTGGTGCCACTGCCACTCCCACCGACGCCATTGGCACCACCGGTACCTCCTGTCGCGGTAAGATAACTACCAAAGGTGGTACTACCGCCAGTGCCGCCACCGCCGGCGTCTCCTCCACCCGCACTGCCGCCACCGCCAATAGTGACCGCAACTGAGGAACTAAGCGAGGATAAGGGGTACCACGCGTAGGCATATCCGCCGCCGCCACCGCCACCGCCATTGCTGGCCGTCCAACTGCAACCGAATATACACTGATAAGTGCCGCCGCCGCCGCCGCCACCGCCACCACCCCAACATTGGACGAGAGCCATCGAGCCGGAGCCGGGCGCTGTCCATGTGCCGCTGGAGGTGAATACCTGGAAATTGACCGGCGCGCCGCTGCCGCCCGCTCCGGCTACTGCTGTATCAACATAAGCCTTCGTCGCAAGATGCGCGCTCGCCGTCGGCGTCACGCCACTCACCGTGCCGGTGAAGGTCGCCGAGCCGTTGCTATTGAGAGTCAGAGCCCCGTCATGGAGTTCCTCGGCGTAGGTTTGAGCATTCAATGATGTAGGCAGGACATCAAGTATGGTTTGCCATGAATTCGATCCGCTGCCCGTGTTGTAATAATAGAATCGCCAATCGGCGTTGTTATTTTCATTGGTACCGCGCGTGTTCATAAAATAGCGACTGTTATTGAGTTCGTCGCCAAACAAGAGCGCATTGGCAGACCACGTGCTAGGCCTGTAGCCTGACAAATAAACATTGGGAACACTACCAGAGCTATAGCCGCCGATTTGTACGTATCCACCATTATCATTTAGAACGGTATTGCCACCACCGTGATTGAGGTCGAGTACTTGGTTGACATTTCCATTGATCCAGAAATTCCCCGATCCATTGCCTTCAATGTGGGCGTTTCCATCGTCAAAAAGCTGAAGGTAATTGCCGCCGCTATTTCCGACTTTTATGCCGTTGCTGGTGCCGGAATTTTCGACGTCCAGTATTTGCCCCGGCCCCGTCGTCCCAATCCCGACGTTGCCGGTAAAGTATGAGTTCGTAGCTTGGAGTGTGAGTAGGCTAATTGGGTTAGTGTAATAGCCGGTGATCGTTAGAGGTGCCACAGCGTTCCATGCCGTATTGCCGCTTTCGATATAATTCGTGCCACCTGATGGCCCGACCCAGAGCTTGGAAGAGGCATCTCCGATATAGGCACCTCCACCATAAACTTGCAATTTATCACCCGGACTCGTCGTTCCAATCCCGACGTTGCCGCCGTTCGGCTGCATAACTAGAGATTGATTAGCCGTATTTGCTGCATTTATTGCAGCAATAATGCCATATCCGCTGCCGTTTGATAGGTAGATACCGCCGCTTCCAGGAATAATGGAGCCGATGGCTCCATTGACATCGAGTGTGAATCCGGAAAGGGGCGATGTCGTCCCGATGCCGACGGCGCTAACACCTGCGGTGCTCGTGACAGTCAGCGGCTCAACAGTTGGTAAGCCCCAATTGCTATTAAGCTTAAAATGTAATTTGCTAACCCAGCCAGAATCAGCCTCGGCAAAAATGCCGCCGACGCTTTGAGAGCCTCCTCCGGTTCCGTTTGGCTCCGAGGCGAATAATAGGTTCGATTGCCCGGTGATGCTTCCCAACCCCAATGTCCCAATAAGACTGGAGTCTCCTACTGAGCCAACTTGCAGTGTTGAATAGGGCGACGTATTTCCGATCCCTACGTTGCCGCCGATGTATGTCGTGTTGGCATCAATATCCAACGTCCCAAGGTTAACCTGTGCGGTTCCATTGGAACCCAATCCCCTGATTTGGAAGGTCATGTTGCCGCCATTGCTTCCACTCGCATCACTAACATCCAAAAAAGCATTGTTTGGGGTGCCGGATGTTTGGGCAATGACGGCCATCTCACCGCCGTTGACCGTTAGAGCACGTATAGGACTTGTCGTCCCTATCCCCACATTCCCGCCGGTTTGATAAATCGCCGATGAACTCAGCGCCGAGGAGCCGGTCCAGATCGGGATGTAATTCGCGGTCCCCGTCCCCGCGACCGAGCCGGATGCGAGGGGGGCAAGGAGGGAGCCAGTGAAGTAGGTATAAGCACCAGCCCCATCAATTGTGGCTGTTGGGGCTTCACTATAACCATAGGCTTCTAGATAATCCGTTGTGCCATTCATGTCGATGATGGCAGTCACTATTGGTGAAATCTGATAATTGCTTGTTCGCTCGATTGTGTAATTAACAAGAGCGCCATTTTTATAAATTGATGCTGCGCAGGCCAGACTACCACCAGCAAGACCGTCGCACATTACAGCTAAGGCAACGATATACTTACCAGCTACGGTCGGGACATATCGATTGTTCGCTGCGGACCAATTGTTGTTCGTATCGTAAGCTATGGTGTTGAAGGTCAGTTTCGTAGTCGTCGAAGTGGCGACGCCTTGACTTGTTCCACCCTTATTCACGCTAAAACTCGGCGCGACCGCCGCACTCACCGCCGAGGTCACGGTCGAGAGCGCTGTGTTGACCCACTTGCTCCCGTTATACTGCAGCAGGTTGGTATTGGCGGGGCTGGTCAGCGTTACATCCGTAAGGTTGGCCAGCGCGGTGGTGCCGCTGGTGCCGTTCAGTTGCAGCGCGACGGGGTAGGCCGTGGTGGTGCCGATGGCGACCGTGTTCACCAGCTGGCCGATGATCTGGCTCTGGATGCCCGTGCGGCTCTTGGACCCTGTATCGTGGCACGCGCCTGCCGTGCCGCTGCTGATCGTCACGAAGTCGCCTGCTGTCGATGGCGTCCCGTCGAAGATGCAGCCCGCCTGCCCCGCGACCGCGATCTGCGCGTTGCCCGATGTTCCCGCATTGCCGGTCACGACGCCGATCATGCCGTCGGTATCCCCCGTGGTGCCGATGGTCACGGTGTTGGAGCCGTACATCTTCGCCAGCTTGTAAAGCACGGTCGCCGTGCTGCTGTTCGGGATCTCCGTCAAATATCCGTTGCCCGTACCCATCGCGTCCACGTTGCCGTTGACGGTGAGAGCATTGGTCGGAATCGCGGTGCCGATACCCACTTGCCCGCCGGATATCTGTATCGTGCTGGTGCCGATGACGGTCGTGCCGGTGCCCTGGTAATAGGCCACCAGCCCCGCGTTGCTCGACGTCACCGTGCCGCCGCCCGCAGGCGTGCCCCAGGTTCCGTCGCCGCGCAGATAGGTGGTGCCGCTCGGCGTGCCGGTGATGTTGGTGAAATTGCTGACTCCAAGCCCGGTCAAGCTGCCGCCGCTGCCCGAAAATATCGTCGCCCGCACCGTGCCGTTCACATCCAGCGCCGTTGAGGGGTTCGTTGACCCGATGCCGACATAGCCACCGCTGTTGATCCGCATCGCTTCGGTAACAGTACCGCTGGTGTTGGTGGTGAAAAATTGAAGGCGTCCGGGAACAATGCCTGCGCTAGGCGTAGCATCAACCTGGCCCTGAATTTCAGCAGCGGTTTGGAAAGCGGAACTGTCGGACCCGCTGAAATGAATAGTGCCCAAAGTATCGCCGGACTGGACTATGGTGAAATCGCCAATTGTCGCTCCGCGCGACCTGTTGAGCATGATGCGGCTCGAAAATCCCGCTCCCGTATTGTTGAAGGTATTATGGCCAACGTTTGCATCGCTGGCATTAGATACCTGGAGTTTGGGGATAGTCAGCCCTGATATGGTGTAAAAACCGGTCGTGCCGATAGCGATATTGTTGCTGGCGTTCTGGTACAGATTCGAATTACCGAGCGTCGTGGTGGTGCTGAAGATGGGGATGTAATTCGCTGTGCCATAGATCGAGCCGCCCGATCCTCCGGTGGCAATCGCCATACCGTTCCAGGTCAGCGTGCCCGCGTTGTTATAAAGCTGATAGGTGGTTGCGCCCGGTGAGCCGCTCGCCAGATGAATGCCCGTGCCGCCGACGTCCAATGTGTTTACCGGGGCTGTCGATCCGATCCCGACATTACCGCTGCCCAAAATCGTCATCGCCGTCGCCGCAGTATTGTCGCTGGTCGCACCTGCTGTGCCGGGGAAAACATTGAACTGGATTTGCGACGTGCCGCTGCCGGTCGAGGTGCCGCCGCTTAACACCAGATTGCCGCCGTTGAGATTTCGAACCGCCGCCTTGCGCGCCGCCCGCTTGTATAACGAAATTATTGCCCGCGCCCGCCGCCGCGCGTTGCATCCATATTTCCTGCTGCGCCGATCCGACGAAAGACAGAGGATAAGTCGCCGTCGCCGTGCCGATGCCGATATTGCCGCCGGAGACATAGAGGTTCGGCGTCCCCGATATCGCGGTGGCGCCCGAATAATAGGCCATCTGCCCGACAGCGCCGGCGTTGTCGGTAAAGTTACCGCCGCCGCCGCTGCCGAGCGTCAACGAAATCGCTTGCGGGATAATGTTGGCGACGAAACTCGCTATCGTGCCGGTCGAAGCTTGCGGCGTCGCCGCGCCGGTGCCGACCACAAGTTCATTCGTCGCCGTCAGCCAGGTGAAATCGCTGTTCGCGGCGAATGTATTGTTGCCGCTGTTATATTGAACCTCTCCGGTGGTGCCTGCGGGAATGCCGCCGCCGCTGCCGCCGATCACGCGCCACAGGCTCGCGTTGCCGTCATATTGCAAGGTCACGGACGTGTTCGCGGCAACCTGCATATCCGCGCCCGTTCCCGTCACGATGCGGTTCGCGGCGCTCGACGACCCGCTCTGGTTCGACAGGGTCAGAACGGTGGCGGTTGAAGCATTATGCAGATACAAAATTTTACCCGGCTGGCCGTTCGCGATGCCGGTGAAAGTCGTCGCCGACGCGCCCGTGAAACGGATCGCCGAATAGGAACCGAGCGCGACGTTGCTCTGCGTGCCCGTCGGCGTCGAATAATCGGTGCCGAAACGCAACGCCAGATCGCCATTGACATCGAGCGACGTGTTCATCACCGCCGTGCCGATGCCGACCTTCGAACCGCTTTCGAAAATCAGGCCGGTGCCGATGCTGGTCGGGCTGGTCCAGAGCGCGTCATAGCCGGTCGAGCCCGTGCCGCTGACGGCGCCGCCGCTGCCGCTGGAACTGAAGACCGTCTGCCATGTCGAGGAACCGTCGCAGTAATAGAGCGTGCTGCCAAAAAACCGTATCGCGCCGCCATTATTCGAAGCGCAATTACTGCCGCTGGTGCCGACCTGCACTTCGCCGCCAAAGGCTTGCACCTTCGACTGTGGCGACGTAGTTCCGATCCCTACGTTGCCGCCGATGTATGTCGTGTTGGCATCAATATCCAACGTCCCAAGGTTAACCTGTGCGGTTCCATTGGAACCCAATCCCCTGATTTGGAAGGTCATGTTGCCGCCATTGCTTCCACTCGCATCACTAACATCCAAAAAAGCATTGTTTGGGGTGCCGGATGTTTGGGCAATGACGGCCATCTCACCGCCGTTGACCGTTAGAGCACGTATAGGACTCGTCGTCCCTATCCCCACATTCCCATTGACGATCTCAATCGTCGAAGTGCCGACAACCGTGCTGCCGCCCGTCTGGTAATAAGCGACTTCTCCTGCCGTGCCGCTATTGACGATGCCGCTGCCGATGCCGGTCAGTCCCGAACCGTTGCCGACAAAATTCGTCGCGTTGATCGTGCCGTTGACGTCGAGCGCATAATTCAGCGGATCAGTACTGGTACCAATGGCGACATTACCTTGCACGATCAGACCATTGGTCGGCGCGGTATTGACTCCGGCATAGCCGGTGCCGATCGCCTGCGCGCCATAGACGTCAAGCGTATTTTTCGCCACCTTGCTGCTGCCGACCATCAGGCCGGTCGATGTCCAGTTGCCCACCACCGTGGTACCGATGGTGAACAGCGCGCCGTTGCTTGCGCTGACCCCCACCGAATCCCCCGTGCCGTCGGTGATCTGGCTGACATTGCCGCCCGACAAGCTGCCCGAAATGACGCGGCCATCCGTGCCGACGGTAACTGTATTCCATGTGCCCGCGCCGCCGGTATTGCTCAATTGCCCGGTTTGAATGCAGCAGCTGATAGTAGCCGCCGGTACAAACGAAGACGATAGTCCGGAAAAGAGGGTCGAAAGCAGATTCTGGTTGCTCGTCGCGGCAATGCCGGTGCCGCCGTTGGCGAGGGGCAGGATTCCGGTCATCGAACTACCGAAAGTGCCGTTGAATGCGCCGACAAAACTCGTGGCGCTCACCGGCCCGGCGAAAGTCGCGGTGCCGCTGCCGTTGCTGGCGAAAGCGCCGCTGTCCGTGAAAGAAGTTGCCGAAACCGAACCTCCCGACTGGTTTCCGGTCAGATTACCGGTTACATCGCCCGTGACATTGCCGTTGACGCTGCCGGTGAGAGGTCCACTGAAGCTGCCGGAGAAAGAACCGCCGTTGAAAGCGTTAGCGGTAACGCCTCCCAACTGATCGACCATAAACGGATAGGTGATGGGCGAGCCCGAACCGATGCCGACGGTAAACAGCGGCGCCGACGATCCGATCCTCGGCACCGATGTGCCGACCTGAAGCATTCCGGAGGTTGTTGTCGTGCCGCCGAGAAAGGTCGAACCATTGATAAATGTCGAACCAAGCGTCGTCGCGCCGGTTACTCCCAATGCGCCGCCTATCTTCGTATCATTCGTGACCGTCGCATAAGACAGCGTCGACGATCCAGCACCCAACGTTCCGCCGGTCAGCACGTTGCCGGAGGTATCGACCGTCATTTGTCCACCGCCGCCGACCGCAATATTTGTAAAACTGCCGCTCGCGCCGCTGATCGACGAGTTAGTGATGGGCGTGCTGGTAATGCCCGACGCAGTCAGCCCGCCATTAAGCTCGGTCTGGCCGGTCACGCCCAAGGTTCCTGGGATTGTGACATTGCCCGTTGGGCTTATGTCCATTTGCTGACCGGTCACGCCGAATTGCGCCGTGCCGGCGCTGGTCGTCTGCCACACCGCCGCGCGTTGCTGCGCCTGCGATGCCGACAACCAGACCATTAGATTGTCGGCGCCTACAACACCTGTCGTTCCGCTGTTACAGGTCGTAGCCGCATTAATCGTGCCGCTCGGCCCCGCCGAAATAATCACAAACGCGACGCCTGTGCCCGGAGCGAGCGTGCTTTCCCACCGGCAATATAGATAATTATGTCCCCATGGATCGAGAACCTTGAAGCCGGAACCGGCAGTGAATATGCCTGCCGATAAATTGGTCGTACCTCCGGGAATAATCGAAGCTGCATTGGTCGGCAACTTCGCCCCAGCCATAGCCACGCCGACCGTGACGGTGCCCGTCGCGCCCTGGCATCCGTTTGGCGTAGTAGAAGGCGCGTTCGGCGTGGTGCTTACCAACGGCGGACATAGTATCGTGTGATCGCCGCTGAGCCACGAGGCCGCCGACAAAGTCGTCGCCATGCCTTGCAAATCGTTTTTCGCAGCCAATACATTCGACAATGTCTGATTGGTGCGAAGAATCTGGCTATAGCCGCTGAAAAGAACGCCCGCGCCGACGCCGATCAAGCCGAGCAAATAAAGTATGGGCGCAATCGCGATGCCGCGTTCCCCGGCTCGGTTTTGTGTGGGAGGAGCGGTCGCAAATTTCATGGTTTTTTAGTTTTATACTTTTCCCAAAACACTTCGGTGCTTTGAGGCGGCGTGTCTTGCTCCTCACGCCGGATTTTTTCCGCTGGCGAAGCAGGTTTGTAGCCAAGGGTGAGCCACAACAGAAATCGGCATTGGCGATTCGCGAGAAAACCAGCGACAACAAGCAGCATAACGGCCGCACCGCTGAGGCATCCAGTCCAATAACAGGAATCCACTGAGGTGCAGGACAGGTCGAAAAGCGGAGACCATCCCTGATCTGGTATCGCATTGGCGGCTAGCGCGGCGACGGGAAACAGGAGAGAGAAGAAAAAGTATAAGGAACGCATACAGACAATGCTAGGGGGTGCGTGGAATCCGGTCAACAGAAAGATAAGTATATCGTGTAACATGATGCGCAATAGTTTATGGTATAATTATTAAAATATCTTACTTACTTATGCTGATGGTGTGGCGATCGCGATCTTACGATAATGATTGGCTTTAGCTTAAATACTGTAGTTATTGCCTCATCTTACCGGATTTTTGTATGGATACTCTAGGCGAAAGCGCTCTACGGCATGCCGAAAAACATCCGGTTCCCTCATTCCAAACCCTGCCGCCGCGAGAATATACCAGCGATGCGCGTCCGGTTCGGCCGGATCGAAGAGCTCAATTCTTCAACTGCCCTGCCTACGACCATCTCGCCATTACGGAAGGCCGAATCCACCCTCCTTTTTATATCGTCGTCCGCAAGTCCGCTCCGGCGCATTTCACTCGCATAAAATCCCCGCATCGCCGCCAACATGACGCGCGCCTTTTGCCTCTGCCCGCTTTCGGTCCCTAACAACCTGCCCCTTGCTGTCGCAAAGCGGCTCTTGCGCGCTTTCTTCAAAGCACCCTCGTGATCGCTTGTTGCGCGGCTGAGAAATTTTCCGATAAAAACCGGCCCTGCCGCGTTCACCATCGATGAAATCAAAAACACCACGGCCTGAGCAAAATGAAGCGAGCGGTCCGAACCCAGCGCGTCCGCCTTTTTGTGCTGGGCCGCATCCAAAGCCGCTGTCGCACGCTCTTGCTCCGCTTCCAGGCTTTTCGCGTCGCCGGCCGCACTATTGAACACCGCCGGCCGGTTTTTCTTTGCCTGCAGATAGTCGTGGCCCGATGCCGATTTTTCGCCCCGCGCCAATACCAGCCTGCCATCGATAAGATCTTTCCGGGATTTGGCGCTTTGGAGCGCGGCGGACGCATCGACTAGCTCCTGCCCTTGCGGAAACCGATCCTGAATTGACTTTGCCATGTCGCCGGTTGCCAATAGCGCCGAGACCGTAAAGCCCCAGGCGATCGCAAAATTGCGGACGTGCTTCACCTCCTTTTCAGTTTGCGCCAGCGGAAATAATCCGCCGCCGATGACAAGGCTTCCGAAGGCAGCCACAGGAGCGGCGGCGATATGCTGACCGACCAGCGGTCCAAAACCATAAATGCCCGTCCAGGTCTCCACGCCCATCGACACCAGAAGAGCGCCTATAAGAGCCGCGCCCTTTAAACCGACCCCGAGTTCCGTCAACGGACTGCGCGCGCCGACATAGGCATGCCGGTGCGCCTCCAGCTGCATCAGGCCTTCGCCGATAAAGCCAACGACATCGCTTTGCTTCAGCGGATCGACGCTGCGCGCGGCCGCGATAAATGCTCCAAAGACTTCATCAACAACCAATGCTTCGGCGTCTGGCAGGCTTTGCAACACCGCGATCAAGCCCGCGAGATCAGGCTCCTCTTCGCGAGCCGGTTCTTGAATGGCGGCCACTTTGGCTGGGCGTTTGTCCGGGGCGCGCGGCGTCGCCATGGGCTCGAATTCCGCCTCGACGATGCGAACAGGTTCGCTCGATGCGCGAAGTGTCGGCAGGCGCGAAACTGGCTCCGCTTGAGTTGCCAGCACGTCGGCCAGTTTGTCGCGCAAGAGCTGCCGCACTGAGCCCATCGCTTGCGCATACTCGCCTTCGGCGTGATCGGCGCGGCTATCGAGACCCTTTTTTTGTTCAGGCAGACTTCCGCGCCAGATGAGCGCCAGCACTTCTTGCGCGTCTTCCTGCTGCTCGACCACCAGCCTCGCTTTGAAATCCAACTCGCTCTCGCCATTGCCTGCGGTATCGAAGCTCACGATAAAGCGAATAAGCTCTTGATCGTTACGGCTTACAGCGAAGACGGCCTCCCTGCCGTCTTCCCAAACCTCCACAGTCGCAGGCGGCGCAACCCAGCGCGCCAGGCCCTCGAATTGCCGGTGCACGTCGAACAAAAACGCATCGCGGATCGTGCTTGCCCGTTCAGTATCCATGGAAAATCAGAAGGTGAGTGGGGAAGGGGAATAAATTTCAGGCGATTGAAGTGGCCTGCGGCGACTCTCACGGTCACCGCATTTAATTTCCATACTATTTTGAGGTTCATGCCCGCGCTGGGGGCAGCGATGGCGCTTTCTACGGCGTCTTGGAATGAGCCCGCTATTATTACTCCGTGCCGCCGACAATCACGCGCCGCAAAACGGGTTTTGAGCTATCACCGATATGGCGATGATCCTCGACACTGATCTGAAAACCGTCCCGGCTGTTGCAACCGGCACAGCGCAGCCGGTATTGCAGATCATAAATGAGCGTCAGCGATGACAGCTTCGCACGACGCTGCAAGAATCCATTCGGGTAATGCACGATGCGGCCGCATCGGCAGCGTACCGCCACCACCTCATAAGGCTGAAGATCAATCAACCGCAGCGTCTTGTATTCAGGGTCTGCTTCGGGAACCATGAGAACATAATAGGAACACATGGCGCGCGAGTCCAGCGCTCCATCTCCGGCCGGTGCGGTACAACTGCGCCGGCACGCTCGCCTGACATAGCTTATCGAAGGACGCGGTCGGCTTGGCTTGTCCGTCGGTGAGCGTGAGCAGCCGGATCGTGGGGAGCGTTTGGGCTGGTTGCGCCGCAAGCTTCATTTTTTCAGCTCAAGCCAATTTTCCTGGAAATGCGTCAAGCCGGTCGCACGCGCTTTTGGCTCCCGCCAGAATTAGTTAACTATCTACAATCATCTTGATTTGTGAGCCAAATTGGAGCACATTATAGTCATGCCCAAACTGACCGCCCAGAGAAAAGCCACCAAGACGCCGAAGCGCAATCGGATGCAGCAGCGCGCGACTGACGAACAGCGCGACCTCATTCAGCGCGGGGCCGACATCGAGGGTCGTTCTGTGACTGACTTTATGCTCGCTGCGGCGCAGGAAAAAGCCGTTCGCATCATCGAGAGCATGGAGATCATTCGGCTGAACGCCGAAGAGAGCCGCCGCCTTGCCGAAGCGCTGACTTCGCCACCGCGCGAGCCTAACGAACATCAGCTCGCCGCGCTGCGCGATTACCATCGCCTTATTCAACAGTAATACATGAGCATTTTCCGCATCGAGCCGCTTGGCGACCAAGACCGGGCGGCTTTTTCATGCGGAGTGCCCGCGCTCGATCATTATCTGAAAAACGTCGCCAGCCAGGACATGCGGCGCGGCCTTGCAAAGTGTTTTGTCGCAATCGATAAAGGCACAAATGCGATATCAGGTTTTTATACGCTATCGGCAAGCAGCGTTGAGGCCGAGGATTATCCCGAGAAGAAGAACGTTGGCCGTTACAGCCGTGTCCCCGCAGCGCTTTTGGGCCGTCTCGCCATCCACGAACCCTACAAAGGCAAAGGTTTAGGCAAGGCCCTTCTCTATAACGCCATGCAAAAGATTATCGATAACCCGTTAGCGGTTGCGCTGATTGTCGTGGACGCCAAAGACGAACAGGCGGCAGCCTTCTATCAGCGCCACGCCTTCCTCAGCTTCGGTCCTGGACGAAGCAAGTTCTATTTACCGATCAAGGATATAAAACGCCTGTTCTCTGCTCAATAGCTTTCTGAGAAGTTATGTCTAAGCTCCTTACCGGTCGCCGGCTGCTGTCGACCACGCTCATTTATGACCTGCAATTCCGGTTATTCGGACGAAAGAGTTGACATGACGTTTAGCTTAGCCGGGATCTTGCCTGCTCAATCAAAACAGAATGCGCGTCTACAGACGCCGTACCTTCAACTTCAATGAGCTTAAGCGGCTCGACGCCTGCCGCCACCGCCTTTTCAATCCCGACATGGCCCCCCATGACCGAAAGATCAGCTCGCAATTTTTCAAAATCGCCGCACCACAGCACCTCCATGTCGGCGTCCCGCGCCTTATTTCTGGGTGCCGATCCTTGGCCGAAGGTGACGGCTCGGAATGACAGCTTGTCACCTTTGTCGGGTGCTATCACCTCCACGCCGTAGTCGGGGTGCGCAGCTTTGCGCAGGACCACCTTGCCATCTTTTGCAAGCGCCGTTTGGAGCCCCTCACGGACTTCATAACCGAGCGCCGCGAGTTCTTTGAGGATCGCCTCGCGCCGTGCAGCTACGGCTAGACGCTGCCTCTCCACCTCAAGCGCCGCTCGCGCAGCCTTAACGGCATCGCGAAGGCCCGCGAGCGATTGTGCCGCTACCTGCAAAGCCTGCGACCACGGCGGCTCTTTGCGCGGATTGAGGATGTCCCACTCCGACGCGAACGCGATCATCGTCTGAACATGCTGCGCACGCTCTCGTGCTTCGCTCAACGCCGCGGACAATTCGCGCTCGAGACTATCGCGTCGCAGTCCCCGCAATTTGACATCGGTCTCCTGATCGAGGAGCGCCCATCGCTTGCGAAACACCGCCGTAACGTCTTCATCCGCTTCAAGCTCGAACTCGGAAAGAAGAGCCAAGATGCCCGCGTCCTCCACGTTGACCTCAACGAGATGTGCCGTTCGCCATTCATTGAGCGTCGTAACAGTGGTCCCGTAGCCAAAACTGCGCGCCAACGCAATTTGTGCATCGGTCGGCGCATCATTGCGTTGCGACACAATCGCATAGGCTTCGGCGAGCACCGCATTGGCTTCACCTAAATCACGAGTGCGGCCGCTGGCTACACGATCCAGCCGTTTCACAAGATCACGGTCGCCATCTTGGCCCTTTATCGAAGCCAAAACCTGACGGGCAAGCACAGTTGCACGCTGAAGGTTAGCTTCAAGGGCGGCGGCAATCTCAGCCGCCTTCTTGATCCGCGCCTGGCGATCAGCCTCAAGATAGGCAATTTCCTGCGGGACGCGTTTCTGCAAATCAAGAAATTGATCAGCGGAAAGAAGCGCGTGCAACGCGACGCGGCGCTTGTCCACCGCCGCGAGTTCATCCTCGGTTGCAAGCCCGCGCTTTTGGCAAAATGCCGCATAGGTCCGCGCCGCCGCGTCCAGGCATGCAAGATGCGCTTCGCATGTCGCGATGAGTTCCTGGCGCGTGATAATACGAACGACTTTAGGTCCGCTCATAATCAGGCGACCTCCCTGGCTTTGTAAACGGCTGTGAGAAGCCGGTCTTGTTCGCGCGCGCTATCCTTGAGCCAGCCCTGCATCGACACACGATGAAGAATGGGCAAGGCTTCGCGCAAGCTTCGTGGGCGCCACAATTCTCGCGCCCGCGCCGCCTTGAGCAGCGGATGTCGAGGAGCGTCGCACTCGATGCCGAGGCAAAAACGTCCGGTGGTTTTGTCCTCCACGGCAAAATCGACGGCAAAGGCGCTGCCATCCTGGATCGAGACAGTGCGAACGCCCTGGCGTCCCAGAAATTCTCCCACGATCGAGGCAAAAGGCGACAGCGCGCCGTTTCTGCGACTTTGTTTTGCATGCGTCATCCCTTCGACAAGTGCGCGCGCCGCCGCGAGCTGCCCGTCGGAAACGAGGTTGATGTAATGCATGTAGAGTTGCAGGAAATCGCGCGGCCTCTCTGGCTTACGGCGCTGCGCGAAGCAATCGGAAATCTGATCGATCGGCATGGACGTGGCCACGATCATCTTCTGGCGCGCCCGCGTGATCGCCACATTGAGTCGCCGCTCGCCGCCCTGCTGGCCGAGCACGCCGAAATACCGGCGGAACTTGCCTTGGGCGTCTTTGCCGAACGTTGTCGAGAAGAGGATAATGTCGCGCTCGTCGCCTTGCACGTTTTCGAGGTTTTTCACGAAAAAGCTGAGGTCTGCGCCATTCGCGATGCGGTTCGATTGGGTTTCGTAATCGGCGGCGAATGCATCGTCGCGGCCCCTTCGGTCATAAAGAAGGTCCTCAATCAAATCGGCCTGCTTAAGGTTGAAGGTCACAACGCCGAGGGTTGGAGGCTCGCGGCGGTCGGCGCGCGCCTCGGCCCAAATCCCGGCAACCCTGTCCACAATCGCCAGCGCCTCCGCTTCGTTTGTCTGCTTTGCGTAAAGGCCGTCGACGCGCAAGACTTCCAGAGGCTTAGCCTCCCTGATAAGTCCGTCTGGCCGAAGAATGGGGACACTCAACGCGCCGTCATAGAATGCCGCGTTCGAATACGCGATCAATTCGCGCCATTCCGATCGGTAATGCACCTTCAGCATCACGCGGCAGTCTTCAAGCAACGCGCTGCGCGCCAGATGGAGCAGATCCGGGCAATCCTTGATCTCGTTGCTGGTCCAGGCTTGCTCGGCGGCGGCACGCTCGTCCTCGGTGGCATCGCTATCGAGGGTGGCTTCATCGTCAGCGCCATCGGCATCGTCGGCAACGCTTGAGAAAAAGGTCGAAGGCGGCAACTGTTTCTCATCGCCGCTCACGATCACCTGTTTGCCGCGAAACAACGCGGGCAACGCATTCTCAACCGGAATCTGCGAGGCCTCGTCGAAGACGACGATGTCAAACAACCCCGCTTTCAGCGGCAGGGCGCGGCTGGCCACATCCGGGTTCATAAGCCAAACTGGACGCAAGGTCATGAGACCAAGGTCGAGTCCCCGCTCCACGATATCGCGCAGCCCGAGCGCATTTGGGCCTTGCAATAAGGTCAACTTCTGCCACCGCTGATCGAAGATGACGCGGCGCAGATCGATGCCTTCCTGAAGCGTCTCGCGGTTCTTTGCCCGGATATCCTCAAGACGCATTCCGAGCTGCGCCACCTTGCCTTGCAGGTTCTCTTGATCAGCATGCAGCGCCGGCCATTCCCTCTCAAGGGCCGACTTCCAGAACAGTCGAGCCTCGCGATTGATTAAACGGCGCACGACGCCCTCAAGTTGATCGGGTGGGATCGCTTGAAGCGCCCTCTCCGACTTACGCAGCTTTTCCAGCGCCGCCCAACCCTCGCGCGACATGTTTTGTGCCTTCGATCGAAAGCGCTGGTACGCTGGCAACGTGTTGAGGCTCTTGCTAAGTGCCCGTATTTTTTCTTCTGTCCGCTCCTCGGCACTGACGGATCGCCGCATCTCGTTCAACCACGCGTCTTCAAACCAGGAAGCCAGCGCTTCGAGCGCGTCGAGGCTTGCGATCCGCGCTTCCGCGCGATCCGCCGCACAGTGCAAGTCGAGCCCGAATTGCACAAACGCTTGAGGCTCGCCCTTGGCCGCGACGCCAACCGCACGGTCCGCTCTGGGGCACGAGCTGAGCCGGACGATAAGCCCCGACACGGCTTGCAACCGCTCACCCAAGTGGCGCGCCTGCGCATCGATTTCCGCCGTCGATGGAGCTGCGCCGATAGCACGCAAATCGAGCGCGTGATGAATACGATCAAAACGTGCTTGCAGACGTCGCAGTGCGAGCTCCGCCGCCACGGCCTGCCCATACGCCGTAAAATCGATCCCAGCCTTGGCGCAGCATGCCGCCTCTGAGAGATAGCGCTCAACCTTTCGTTTAACGAAATAGCGTCCGAGACTGAAGCGGGCCAAGCCCCTCGAAGGCGTCGCACATCGGTTTATGAGCGCAAGCCAGGTTTCAAGGCCGGGCTCGTTCTCAGCCAACAGCGCTTTCCATAGATTTGCTGTCATTCCCAAAGCAGCGCGCGTGTCTTCCAGCTCACCGGCGCGCTGCCGGATGGACACGAGTTCATCCGATAGCGTTTTCGCCTCCATGGGCTGCCCGGGGTGAGCATGGAATTTGCCGCTCCAGCGCTTCAGATCGGCGCACAGATCGGCTGCGAGATTTTCGAGCGCAGCGCCGTGAGCAGCAAGCCAGCTGCGCGTCGCTTTCGGGTTCTCGACAGTAAACGGCGCGGGGCGCGTCTCCAGTATGGCCGCGCGCTGCTCTTCGGCCTCTCGGAAGGCCGCGAAGTCTTCCTGGAACTCCTCCAGTGTCGCGTGATCCGCATGGAACAGCCTCAACGCGACAAGCGCGCTCCCCTCATAGTGCGCGGGCAGCCAATCACGCGCGAGCGAGGCGCACTGCTCAGCCACTGCAGCAACAGTTAACGGCGACCACTCGCCCAAGAGAGCCCGAAGTCCGCGCACCTTGGGTAGCGGCGCGTCCCCACCCTCGATCACGATCAGTTCGGTGAGAATATCGGCATAGCTCCGATCATAGGCCGCGTGCACGAGATAGAACGCCTCGTGATGCGCATCAATTTCCGCTTCCAAATGATCGATCTGCGCGGCCAATTCAGCACGCCTCCCCGCACCCCGCATGCCCGTCGCAGCGAGCGTCGCAAGACTTGCCGCCTGCGCCCGCAAGGCCTGGACAACGGAACGCCGGTCTTTGCCGCCATCCTTTATTAGAATGATGCGATCTTGCAGTTGCGCGGCTATCAGCCTGTTGAACACCACGTCAAGCGCCGCCTGCTTCTGACAAACGAACAATAGGCTCTTACCGCGCCCGATGGCATCTGCGATCAAGTTGACGATCGTCTGGCTTTTGCCTGTGCCGGGTGGCCCTTCGATCAAGACACCCGCCCCATAACGCGCACGCATCACCGCCGCCTCCTGCGAAGGGTCGATCTCGGCGACGAAGTGTTTTTCGGCCTCGCGCGGTTTTTTAGGCGCAGGCGCCTCAGCACCCTTCAGGCGCAACAGCGTGGCCAGTGCAGTCCCAAGCGCCGGAATTTGCTGAAGGCTTTGCAGATCGTTGATAAGCGATTGCCCGGGATAAACCGCGTTAAACAGGACTGCCGCGGGCACGATGCTGTTCGTCTTGACCTTCACCTCGGCGGGTGGAAGCGGAACAAGCGACTTTCCCTCGAACTTGACGATGCGCATGCATTCATCAAGCACGCTGAGTGTCGAGCCGCCTGTCTCCACTTCTTTCAGCGCTGCCCGGCATACCGCGACCTCGGCCGCTTTCAGAAAACCGTCAAGAGCCGGATTCAGCAAAACCTCTCGGTCGCGATCGGCCGCGACGCTCGCGCCGCCTGCCACCTTTATCGGCCAAAGAAATAGCGGCGCGATCCTCGGCTTAACTTCGGACGCCCACGGCTGATGCAGAATGAACGGAAAACCAAGATACAAACAATCGATACCGGTATCGCGCTTATATTGGGACGCACGCTGCGTAAGCCGCCGCAATCGCCCCTCAAGCCCTGGCGTCGCCTGCAACGCCGCCGGATGGATTTGCACGCTCGCCGCGCCGCGTTCGACAACCGTTTCAAGCAGTTCACTTGCGGGCTTCACATCGGTGCCCAGTTCGCCCAAGTCGATACGGTCGGACGTCTTCGTCACGGTCATCCGCGCGAGGGGGCCGCGCTTGATCGAAAGAGCAATTTTGTTCTCAAAAAATGAAAGGATTCTAGCCGTGTACTCCAAACCCTCCGGCTTTTGCCATCGCTCAGGCGGCACGGCGAGGACAAGAAGCGCCTTTGCGAGCGGGAGCTGACGGTTCTGCCTCAGGCTGTCTGCCCATTCGTCGATCTTGCCGATCCCACATCGCGCGAAATCGGCGATGCGGACTTCGGTCTGCGCGAGAATATCCCGTCCGGGCTGCGCGCGGATTAGGGCTTCTGCCGTGCGCGGAGCGAAGGCCAACTGAAACTGGCGCGCGAGGGCCTCGGCCTCGCTCACGATTTCAGTCCGCGCCTTGAATTGCGTCAACGCGGCGCTATTCAAGACGATCAGATCTTCCTCGCCGATATTCGACCGGCGCATGGTGCGCGCAATACCGCAGTGATCGCTCTCCGGGAAATCGGCGCGCCGCGTCTCCCACTCTGCCATGAGCTTTCGGGTATTGGTCGCCAGCAACCGCGTGCGAAAGCTAGCCTCGTCCAGAATGATTTGATTGGCTGTTGCACGCGCACGTGCCGAGGATGCGCGCTCCTTCAGCCGCACCAATTCCGGCTCGAAACTTAGACGCTCCAAAAGGTCCGGGATCGGCCCCGTGATGAAGTTATAACCTTCCTCGATGTTCTGCAGCAGCCATGCCAGATTGATGATGACTCCGCGCCGCACAAGCGGGAGATCGCGATAAAGGCATTTGAGCGCGATCCCGAATTTGAATTCCGGATCGATCGGCGACGCGCTCACCCTGCGCAGTCCGGCAATCGTCTCCTCCGCCGCTCCATTTTCGGTACACCAGGCAAGTATCTCGCCACGCTCGAATTGCAGCTTCGCTTCGTCCCAATGCTGCTCGGAAGCGGCCGCGATGGCGTAGCGAGACAGGCTGCGGTACAACACGCCCGCAAGCGCAAGAGGCGAGCCGCTGTCGGGTGCTACCGCCCCGCGTGTTGGAGCCTCAACCGCTTCGCCATTTAGCCACGCCTGCAGCTCGCGCCACTGCCACCTTTGCGCCAAGTCGCGGGCAAGAAGGCCGCGTAACAACACGTCAACAGCCGGGTCAAGCGTATCGGGAAGCGGCACGTCGGCCGTCACCGCATGCATACGCCAGACGCCAGCGTGGATTCCTTCGAAGATTTCGCCCTTGGTGACGTGATTGAGAACGATCGCCCCCAGGCTCCACCAATCGCTGTGGGCCGCGTGCCCGCCGGCGAGGACCTCAGGGGCGGCATAAAAGACGTTCAGCGATGTCAGGGGCGGCGGATCGGTAAAGTCATCAGCCCGGATTGCATCTGTGAGGCCCGTCAGCGCGAAGTCGAGGCCGTCGCCCGTCCGCGCGAAGATGTTGCCGGGATGGAAGGTCCGCAGCCGAAAGCCTGCCTTGTGCAGTTGGTTCAACGTGGACCCCAATTGTTCCACAAAAACGCGAAGGCCCATACAATCGGTAGAATTGAAGCAGGCGCTCCATGCAACGGCAGGCAACCTTTCGAGAATTATAAATCTACGGCCGTGCCAGTCGCCGCGATCAAGGATGGCGCGGATGCGATTGGAACACGCGGCAAATAAGGCTTCAAGAAGCGCGTCCTCGGCTGCAAAATGCAGTTCGCCTAATTCGCCGGTCCCGGATTCACACAAATGCGAACCCGTTGCGCTTTCCGGCAGGACGACGCCCTCGATACGCCACTGCCCTATAACTGTTTCCAGTGGCTCCAACGGCGCCAAAGGAAGTTGGTTGGGTTCTTGAAGACCACCGGATTTATCGGTTCGAGGCGGCGGAAGCTCGTCCGGCTCGAGAACTCGCACCAACTCGCCGCAGGCGCATAATACATCACCGGGCGCGGCTTCGTGTCCGTTCGCACAATACCACCGCTCAACGATGGGCGGCGAAATCGCTGGTTCGGGACCGGTTAACCCGCCTGCTGGCGTCAGCGGCTCATAGGATATGTCCGTATGGCAAGGACGACCGTCGTCCATCACGGTCAGACATAAGAGCTCAGTTTTCGGCCGTTCCCGCTCGCAGCGCGGGCACTTTCTTACCATCATCGCCGATATTCTTTCCCACGTCGCGTTTATCTTCGCTCGTCACAGCTTGGTGCCCCTCAAGGCCAAGATTCCGTCGCAGCAGCGCGAAGTCGCCGCGCTTTGGAATGCCTGCGAACCATGCCGCGCCCCGTTCATCGAACATGACATCCAACGATAGCTCGTGATCCAAACGGCGTTCTCGGTAGTCCTGGAACCGCTCGATACCCAGATTCGAAAAGCAATGCAGCCTCTGATTGTCGCTGCCGCGCAGAGCAAAGCTTTGACTTGCGCTAGCGTCGTAGGGGTCGCTGATCAAAGCGTCGATCAAGCCTGGCGCCAACGCGATAACAGGAGATACCGCCTCGAAAGCGTGCCCTGTGTAGACAAGAATATCGCCGGAAAATCGAGACCTGACCGCGCGCAAGAGAGGGAAAAGCGCATGAGGCTGGTCGAACGGCTCTCCACCGGAGATCGTGACGCCATCCGCCATGCTCAGCCACCCGTCCATGGCCTCAATGACAGCGCCGACCGTAGTTGCGCCACGCCCCAAAGCCCATGTGTCCGCCGAGATACATCCGGCACATCGGATCGAGCAGCCCTGAAACCACACGCCGACACGCCGCCCAGGCCCAAGCGCGGTAATCGGAAAATGAAGCCGTGACAGGAAAAGCCGCGCAGTCATACGTTCAGCCCGCGCTGTGGAGGTCGAGGCTCGTCACGGCCCCTTCATGAACCGCACTCACGATAAACCTGCTCCCCGGCATTGCCCCTGCCGCAAATAAGGCTCGCGCCAGGGGATTTATGAGGTGGATTTCGAGCTGGTTGCGGATGCCGCGGCCGCCGTTGGAAAGATCGGCAAGGCACAAGGATTGAAGCCCGGTAAGGGCCGCCTCTGCCACCTGAATGTGAATATCTTGCTCGGCAAGCGCTTCCAGCGACTGCCGAATGAGTTGGTGAAAAATGTCACGCGCCACATCATCACGAATAAAATCAAATACGATGATGTTTTCCCCGATGCGGTTTAGAATCTCGGGGCGGCCGATTTCAAATTTGAAATAGGCTTTGATCTCTTCCAGCACGGTATGCCGCACGGTTTCAAAATCCTGGTCCGCGCTAACGTTCGGGATGCGCCTTTCCGCGTTGTTACGTTTGTAGATTCCCAAATTGGAAGTGAAAACGATGAACGCTTCGGAGAAATAAACACGATCACCGCGGCCGGAGGTCAGCACGCCTTCGTCGAGTATTTGCAGGAATTTATCGAGTATGCGCGGGTGTGCTTTCTCAATTTCGTCGAATAGGATTACGCTGAACGGCTTTTCGCGCACCGCATTCGTCAGTTCGCCACCGGCGTCGAAGCCCAAATACCCAGGCGGTGCGCCAATCAACCGTTGGTCCGCATGCTCGGCGCTGAATTCCGACATGTCGAACCGGATGTATGCGTTTTCGTCGTTGAACAGAAGACTGGTGATGGCTTTGGCAAGCTCGGTTTTGCCAACGCCGGTTGGCCCGGCAAAGAAAGCAACACCGCGCGGACGGCCACCGCGCTTTCCCGCACCGATGCCCGTTATCGCCCGTTTGATGATGTCGAGCGCATGAGTAACGGCATGTCCTTGACCCTTGACGCGCTCATGAATAAACGGCTCAGCTTTCACGATCCGGGTGCGATCGATCTTCTGCCACGGATCCTCCGTGACACCCACTTTATACCGGCGTACCGCATCGCCGATATTCGCAAAAGGCACCGCCTCGGCCCGACCGAGTTGCACGATCGCCTTCATGTCATTAAGCAGCAAGCCATCCGTTTCTTGAACGAAGGTTTCGGTGGCGGCACGCTTGGCTTCGGCCGATGCTTCAGCGATCCCGGCCATCGCCGCCATCAACTGCGGAGCAACGGCGCGGCGAGCGTGATGATCCGGTTTGGCGATGGCAATCGACCGCACCATCGGGTTTCCGATGGTTAGCCACTCTGGCAGATCGTTCTCGCGATCCACCACCCAAAACACGGTGTTAAAATAAGAGCGAGCCTTCTCTTTTTGGTAACGTGGTCTTGCCTTGTGGCTCAAGATCAACGCGCGTGTAAACAGCGCATGCTCTGCAGGAGACAGCCCCTCACGACGCGCTATAAGCCTCGACGCAAAATCGACGATCAGCGCGGAGGGCTCTCCCTGTAACTCGACGAAGCGTTCCAGCGTCGCGCTCAACGAATCAATGCCAGCTGCTGCTTTGCCGTTCGTCGGCGTCAAGCCTACCAGACGCGTGAGCACTTCCGCTTCGTCCCGGCCATCAGCGGGACCGGAGAAGCCGTGCAACTGATCAAAAAGAAGGATTTGATGATAACCGGCCCGCTTTAATTCCGCTGTAAGCGCATCGGATAGCAATAACGGCGTTAGCTGACCGTCAGCCTGCGAGAGAATATTCAGGTCTCTAACGTTACCAGAAAGGATGAACTGGCTTTTAAGAGGCAAAAACCGCTCCAGATCGCGCATCCAGCGGGCGCGTTGAAAATCGGAGGCGGCCCCCACCATCGAAATCATCCTTAAAACCGATTTGTGCAGCCTATGAAGCCTGAGTAAACTGACTACAAGACGGTGTCAAAATTTAACGTCGCTGCGCACATTTTCGGCAATCAAGGCGAGGAAAACATGCTGCAAATTTCGTGGCCGCGGCGTTTTCCACAGGCGTTATGAGCAGCAGCCCAGGAGGGGCTTCCTGTACGCATTTGACGATGCGCCACGCGCGCGCGCCAGGCACTATTTTTTCAATCGCAAACCGTCGCTTTCAAGAAATTCGATCCCTGCCTGCTCAAGGGCCTGCTTGATCGAGCTGCGCACGATCGTCAGCGGCTTACGCCGGCCCGTCTCAAAATCTCTAACGGTTTTTAGCGCCACGCCGACTTTGCCGGCTAGCGTCTCTTGCGTCCAATTCAATAAGGCCCGCGCCGCGCGGCATTGGGCAGGCGAAATCTCCATGCCGTGACAAAGATATCCAATAGCAAAAAAACGCAACCTATCACGGGCAGCGTAGCCCTTTTTAGGTCACATAGGCCTGTATTATCCTTATGCGTGGTCCGCAGTTTGAGGATAACCAGCGATGCCGCCGCAGATCGCAGCCAGCCTGAGGTATCTGAAACAAGCCGCGTCGCGCCTCGCCGACGCCGCCCTTTCCCTCGGAAACGCCGACTCCACGGCTTCAGCCAACATTGATCGTCTCAAGCGGGGCGTGTTGGCTGAAATCCGGCGGCTTGAACAGCTCAATCCACCACAGAGCTGAAAGCCGTCCTGCCTGCGGCTCCGGTTCCGGAGCGGTGCCGCAGGCGCTTCAGTCAGGTGCTTGCTCGTGCAATCATCCCGCGGCTGGATCAATTATGACTTTCGGGCGCGCGGCGGCTTGCTTGCCCGCTCACAAGCACCGCCCCACTCATAACGATCTAATATGTGATAATGTCCTTTATCACATATTAGATGGTTAAGAATCCCTTAAGCTGCGAGGCAGCTCAATCGCCTAGCGAAGTCGCGAAATCCAACGTTTTTGCATCAAAAAATTAACCCTCTTGCGATGCTCGCGCAAGGCGTTAATGTTATCTTTAGAGGTGCTGCTTCACACTCACTTCACAATGAAGCGCGTTTTACGGGAGCGTAACCATGACCTTACCAACGCCTTTCAGCGGCCCACCGCCGACCGAAGTGCCGTTGACACACGCGCCACTTGTGCGAGTCTTGGCTCAAATTAAATTTCCGCCAATTTTCAATATCGCAAAACCTGATACGATTGCTCCATTTCAAGAACTCATTCGCGCAAGCTATCCGCTCACGCAAGGCAACTTGCTTCACACGATCCAAATCGCTGGTCCCGACAATCAACCAATTGTCGAGAACATCCACATCTGGAGATTTGAAGATAAGCATCATCATTGGCGCGCTTCCCTTGCGCCTGATTTTCTTGCGCTCGAAACGACCCGTTACACCAGCCGCACGGAGTTTCTGTCCCGCCTCGCAACGCTGATTGAAGCACTTCAAACCACGCTTAATCCGCAGATCACTCAGAGGATTGGTCTTCGCTACATCGACCGAATGCAGGGCGAAGCCCTCAATTCCATTAGCACCTTGATCAAACCGGAATTCCTTGGACCTAGCGAGTCCGACTACCAATCTGCTGCGGTTCACATTCTTACACAAGCGCTATTCAATACCGAGGAAGGAGCACAAATCAATGCCAGATGGGGCAAGCTTCCCGCTGGCGCTACACTTGACCCGATGGCTATCGAACCAATCAACGAGCCTTCTTGGGTCATGGATTTCGACATGTTTATGGAGTCCGAGCAAGGCTTCAACGCTGCGGACCTTTCGCCTCTGCTTGAAAGCTTCACCAAACGACTTTATGCCGTATTCCGGTCCATGGTCACCAATCAATTCCTGGAATTTTACGGAGGCCACCCATGAACATCGACCTCTTCGAACGCGACAACCGACGCACTTCGGCAGCGAGTCCCATGCGCCAAGCGAAACCATCGCCAATCATTCCGAGAATGCTCAACTACTATGGCTTAGACACATCGACGGGAACCTTTTACTTTGCGCCGGAAAATATCACGTCGACAGAGCCGCTCGCGCCGTTGCTAACTACAATCACGTCCTTATCAAGCGCGATTTACGACATCCGTCGCCTCACTGGCCTCACATGGGAAGAATTGGCCGAACTTTTCAGCGTTAATCGCCGATCTGTCCATTATTGGGCTAACGGCGGTGCTCTTAAACCCCAGCATGCTTCGCACGTCCGCCTGGTGCTTGATGCGGTACGTCAATTTGACCGACGCGGCGCAGCTTTTGCCCGTCTAACATTGCTAACACCCAACGTCTGTGGCACACGGCCACTCGACCTTCTGACACAGCGCCGATACAGCGACGCCATTGTCTTCTTCAATTCAACTCCACGACCAGACGGACAACCAACGCCTTATCCAAATAAGGCGCTCCCGCATCCCGCGAGGCTCATGGGAACGCTTCCTGATCGGCCATCCGTTGACAGTGGAGCTTTCATTTCTGGCCGCAGCCGCCGCTTACCCAAACGCCCCTGATCATGCCTCCTACCCCGCCTGACTATGATGCTATCACGACGGCTCTGCAAAATTGGCGGCAGGGTGACGTCATTCTTGACAGCGATCTTGCTTTCATTCACATCGCCCGTCTCTCTCAGCCGCTCACTGACCAAGCCAACCTTGCTGCTCAGGAGCTTCCGGCAGAGGAAGGGGATTCCGATCTCGCGCCGGTCTTCACTCAACCCCCAGGATTTATCCTTCTTACCCAAACTTGCGACATCGTTCGCGATTGCAAAAAGCGTCCGTATATCGAACTCGCTCCTCTCGTCGAAATGCCTGAGCAAGAGGTCGAACATATCCGCCGGTTGAAGTATCCTTGTTTTGCTTACGTTCCAGCGCTTGCAGCCCGAAGACTAGTCGCCGACCTGGACCGAACTTTCACCGTTGAAAAAGCGGTCCTTACGCCCCTGACACGCCTGCCCGGCTTTGCGGACGGACAAGAGGCCTCTGATTTCGCCGAAGCGCTTTCCCGGAAACGCAGCCGTTTTGCCTTCCCTGATGATTTTCACACCGTGCTGAAAAAGTTCACGAAACGCTTTCAGGATCGTGCAGGTAAGCAAAGTCCGGAAGGCCTTCATGTCGATGCCGTCCGCGAAATTCGTGTTTCAGCTCAACCCTCTTGGGACGCCGAGACCATCCAGCTCACCTTTTGGTTCATTAAAGATCGTAATCCGACCCCCCAACAATGGAACGCTTTTCTTGGGCAGTGGGAAACTCTGCTCGACCAGTCAGGTCGCTATAAAATCGGCGAGCCCTTCCATATTGTTGACATAGACGACATCACTGCGAAGGATTACGTGGAGAGCCAAAGACTTGATTATGATCAACTCTCTCCACCTTGACTCCCAGGCTGCAAGTGGCTCGATGCAATCCGGCGCATTGTAAGCCGCTTATCGACGAGACCAAGACCAGCAGCGCCAGCTCGATAGCGAGGACGACACAGCAGATGTCCATCAGTTTCGGTGTCGCGGCTGCGGGGCTGATTACCGCGCTTTTCATTCCCGATCGTTTTCGCTCAAACCCGGCCGAGATGATTCACGGCCTTCATGAGGCGTCTCTCGTTCTCGGCGGATTTACGATCCTGTCCACGGTCATCTTCCGCAGCTTGAAAAGCGAGGACGGAGCCAGAGTCGGCAAAAAGATCTTCACCTCGGGTAAGCCTAGCTCTGCTGACGGGACACTTGCCGTAGAGAGGCTCGGCCCCGGGCGTTCGTTCAAGACGCGCCGGGGGGATTGGCGATCCAACCTACAATCAGCGTGATCTCTTTTTTGTCCCGCTGCAGGATCTTGCGCGCCTGCAGCCTGCGAAGTGCGGCATTGAACGTACTTAACGGCATTTGCAGCTCCTCTGCCAGGACCCGCTGCGGCCCAGTAAAATACCCCTTCTTCTTGCGCAGGCTCTCGATGATAAGGGCCTCGCTTGCGGCCAGGCCCCGTTTTGAACTGGCCTCTTCTGGTTTCTTGACCAGGACTTGGTTTGCGGTCTGTTGCAGGGTTTCCCGAATGCCCTCTTCCCAGGCTTCCGCGATGCGTTTGCCGATCTCCGGAAACTCGCTTTTGCGGAAATATCGCGGCATCTTGCCGAGAGTATCCGACAGCGCATCCGCCGTGGCTTCCAGAATGCCCTCAATGTCCTTTTTCGCAAGGTTCGCTCGCACCTGCCCCAGTTCGATGAGCTTGCGGGCATCCGGCCAGCGCGTCGTGCCGTTCAGCGTCAGCGCCATCGCATCTCGCGGCAGGTAAGCCGTAGTCGTGACCAAGTCATAGACCGGCGCAAGCTCGGCTTCGCCGTTTACATCGCGATAGAGGATACCGAAATTCTTCAAGTGAGCGTCGCCGTTGCGCAGCGCGCAATTGAGCACGAAGAGCCGGAACAGATCGCGCGCGGACTTGGCGCAGGTAGCCGGTCCCACATAATCGCCGAGCCGCTTGAAGAGCCGGGATTCGTAGCTTCCGCTATATTTGTCGGCCGTCTGCAAACCGTTGAGGACGCAAAAATCCTCAAAGCCAAGATAAGCCCCATCGCTTAGATCGAACCGGTCGAGGATGAGTGCTGCGCCATCCTCGGAGAGTTGAAAATTGGGCACCGAAAGTCCCGCCGCCCGCGCTGCCGACAGGCAGAAAAATTCATTGGCGGAAAGTTCCGGAAACTCCGCTACATCCCATAATTTGACGATATGCGTTGCGCTGCGAAGGCTGCTCGATTCTCGCCCGCTCGCTTTGCCCTTCCGGCTCGCTTCCTTGGCTCGGATCATGACCTTGGGCTGAACGCCGGAGACTCCGGAATAGGCGGCGAAGGTGTCGAGCAAATAATCGAAGAGCGCGCCGCCGCGCCGGGCGCGCAGGATTTCGTCGATCGACTGGAATGGCACTTCTTCGTCAAGTTCCGCATCAAGCGCGGAAAAACGTAAGCGCCCGATCTGCGTGCGTCCGACAACGCTTAGGAGATCGAGATCGTCGAACCGGCCTGTCGCCTTGGCGAAGCGCCGGATAAGCCGTTCACGCAAGGCTCCTTCAGGCAGGTTCATTTCGAAGATCGGCGCGAGCCCGAATTGCATGTTCCAGGATTGCACGCGCACCGGCATCGTCACCGACACAGCGCGCTCCCGCAGGGCTTGCGGATCGTAAGCAAAGGTTGATCCCTTGGGACCGAGACGGGCCAGCACGCCGGCCTTGTGATTGTCGGACCAGACGCGGATCACGAGGCCTCTCCTTCATCCGCCCGCAATTCCTCAAGCGTCGGCCTTTGCCGGTTGAGAGGCACCAACCGCAAATCAAGATCGAGCGCATGAAGAATATTCAAGAGATTGCCGAATGTGATATCCGTGATCCTGTCGCCCTCTAGCGCGGCGATGCGCGGGCGGCTGACACCCGACAGCTCGGCAAGCCGCTCCTGAGACAGCCGCTTAGCGCGTCTTGCCTGACGGATGGCTTGTCCAATGGAGCTAAGAGCTGATTGTGTCATATGATTTACAAAATGGGTGAAACACGCTATTTTGTATCACAGATTTGTCAGGATTTCAAGGTTCTCGTCTAACGGGCGCCAAGCCCCAGGAAAAGCAGGCAGAATTGGCAGATGCGAATCCCTTGCTCCGAACGCGTCGCAGGTAAACTGGATGCCTTGAACCTCCACCGCTGGACGCTTGTGCCATCCACGCGCTTCCCTCAGCCACTCCCCTTCCGCGGCATGATCACGTATAACGCAGATGCCATGAACCGCGTTTTTGATGCCGTCCTGAAAAGCCTTGCCGCCCTGCTCGAAGCCACCGGCAATTACCGCGTGCTGCGTCGGCTCACGCCCCAGGAGCAATTCAGCAAGGAAACGCCAACGAATCCCTTTGTCGGGATCATTCTCGACACAGAAACTACCGGGATGACGCCAGGCGCCGATGAAGTCATCGAACTCGGCATGATCAAATTTGAATATGGCCGCGACGGCGAAATCTACCGCGTGCTTGATACCTTCAACCAGCTCCAGCAGCCCAGCAAGCCCATCCCTGCGCACATCACCGCTATCACAGGCATCACGGACGACGAAGTCGCCGGGCAGACGATTGATCCCGCGGCCGTAGAAGCCTTCGTCTCTGGCGCGGCTCTGATTATCGCCCACAACGCAAAATTCGACCGGCCCATGTGCGAGGCCACGTGGCCGTTTTTCCGGAATTTCAATTGGGCTTGCTCCTGCACACAAATCCCCTGGAGGGAGGAAGGCCACGAAGGCATCAAGCTCGGTTATCTCCTGAACGACTACGGCTATTTTCACAACGGCCACCGCGCCATCGATGACTGCCGTGCGCTCCTTCACCTGCTTTCACAGCAACTGCCGTGCACGAAACGCGCGGCGATGAGCCTCCTGCTCGATAACGCGCGCAAGACCGAATTCCAGCTCTGGGCAGAAAATGCGCCCTACGAATTCAAGGACGTTTTGAAAGCACGCGGCTACCGCTGGGACGGCGCAGCCCGTTGCTGGTTCATCGTCCTCGGCGAAGCCGCCCTGCCCGAAGAAGAAGAATTTCTACGCCGCGAGGTCTTTGGCGGACGAGCCGTCGAACTCCGGCGCGATAAAATCACCGCGCGCAACCGGTTCTCGCTGGCCGCCCACGAAAGCTAGGGCGAAGGGCAGTCCGGATCGCTTGCAGACGTGCCGGTTTTCTCATGATACCGCGCGCTCCAAGGCGGCTTAGAGACCAGAATGCGGGTTCCGGTGAAGGTGGACAGGGATTCCGTTTGAAGGCGGACAGTGTTTCCGGTCGATCGCGGACAGCATTCCGGTGAAGGCGGACAGCGGCACCCGTCGACGGTTTGAAGGCACACGATTACTTCTTGGCGTCAAGTCCGGCGCGCTTGGCTTCGGTCTTGCGGATGCTCTCGCCGGTCAGGATCAGCCGGTGTGCGTTGTGCACGAGGCGGTCGAGGATGGCGTCGGCGATGGTCGGATTGGGGATCAGCTCGTGCCAGTGCTCGATGGCGAGCTGGCTGGTCACGATCGTCGAGCCGCGTCCGTGACGGTCGTCGATGATCTCCAGCAGATCGCGGGCCTGATCCTGGTTGATCGCGGAGAGGCCCCAGTCGTCGAGGATCAGCAGATCGACGCGCGACAGGTTCTTCAGCATGCGTGCGTGCCGGCCGTCGCCACGTGCCAGCGCGAGCGCATCGAACAGCCGCGGCACGCGGTGATAGAGCACTGAGCGATCGTCACGGCACGCCTTGTGGCCGAGCGCGCAGGCGAGCCAACTCTTGCCGAGCCCGGTTGTTCCGATGATCGCCAGGTTCTGGTGACGGGTTATCCAGAATGCGGTCGTCTCCGAAAAAGGCCAAAACAATCCCGCCCTTAACCCTGACCTGTCCTAAGAGGTCGGAATAGCCTTCATTCGAGAAGGGTTGAATGCGGAAATGATGGTCCGCCACTTCGGCGCGCAGCCGATGGGTCCAGAAGCCACGTGGATCGGAGTAATAAAACCGCTTAGAATGCTGGCTTAATCTTTCACGACATCAAATGTGCAACTCTCTGAGTCAAAGCCCGTCAGAACAACACGATGCTTCCCGCGACTTGATGAGACGGGAATAGCTTCACCGGGCGCGATGTCTTTGATCCTCACATCGTCCCCCTTGTCAGAATTAACGTTCACCACGCAAAGACTGCCATACAAAGTGTTATAGACCCCTACGTATATGGCCCCTCCTTCTACCCGCAGCCCTGAGCCGATTTTAATACGGACGTTCCGAACGCTATTTGGCGGTAGCTTGCCGAGTTCATCCTGTGCTTTCTGCAACTCAGCCTCGATGCCGGCCAATCTCTTATTCTCAGCCGAAGCCTCTTGCTCCTTTTGGCGCAGAGCTACCCATTGCTCCCCTGGATTGAGAGCCATTTCTATGCGCTGATTAAGGGGCTCTGCAGAAAATATCCATTTCTCAATATACGCCGGAGGCATGACGACCGACGCAACGAACGATGCCGCTACCGCCATGCCAATGAACATGCCAAGAAGAAACGGCCAAAATCCAGACACCACGCGAGGCGGCCGGGGCGGTGAGTTCGCAGTCACATGGCGCGGTTCGGAAAGCGAATTTGCTGAGCTTGTGACGGTTGCTTCTGTTTTAAACAAAGCTCCGAAAGCCTCCTCTGGGAAATGCGACACTGCGTAAAGAGCAAAGAAAGCTACTATTCCCACGGCTACTAATGTGTACGAAGCGCCTGGAATGTTGAAGAGTTGAAGCGCGGAGATGGTTGCAACTCCGGCAATCAACGCAAAAAATCGCGGGTAATGCCGCCGGGGCCATTGTTTTCAAAACGACGTAAGACGCACAGATAGCGCCTACACCTTCTAACAGCGCATAAGCGACTAGCGTCTTGTCATCCATGCCCCCAGCTCCCGTTCTCATTGGAATTTGCTCGGTTGCTCTGTCGGCCCAATTGCCCCGTTTCCAAGCCATAAAGCATTACGAACCAGATTTGCCGCAGCGTTATTGACTACAGATGAAGTCGAACTCGCCCTTCGTTGGAATTCGTTGAGCAAAACTTCACGAAAAATGTCGCCTAGTCCACATCGGGCGGAAAAAGGGCAGCGGTCTCTGGATTAGCCTTGCGCCAAGCCTCGTCTATACCTCGGAGGGCTTCCACGTAATCGCCGAGAACCATGATGCCAGTCTCCTTCAACTTTACTGAAAACTGCCCAATTCGATGATCTACAAATTGGTCGAATACATCACGCGTTCCAATATGGTCTGCAACCTGAACCCACTCAGAAAGCTGATTTAGGATGATTTTCTCCATGTCGGATTTCAATCTATCTACCTCCTCAAAAAAAAAGCTAAGCTCTCTCCTCGCTTTAATCAGCGGCGGCGCTTCATTCTGAGCAAAGGCCCTTTGAAGCCTTTCACGAAGGAGCTTGATATAGTCTTCGGAAACCGGCTTAAATCGGAGTGCAATCAGGCGATCTACAGCTTCGGACATGTCCTCGCCCGTCTGCGCCCCCATCTGGTAGAACTTAGTATCTTCGGGCTTCTGCTGAAAGATTGCGTCATCAATGTAATTTATTATTCTGCCTTGAGAGCGTTCATCGTGGTTCTTACCATCAAGCGCACCAATCATCTCATTTACAAACCAATTCAGATAATACTTGTCCACTTTGCCGTCCTTAAGCAATGTGGACACCCACCAGATGCCCCACTTGATACGCCACGAAAGTAAGTCGGTATTAGGCACCTCAAGCGCTGCTTTGGGGTTGGCTCCAAATTTGGCAAGGCCATCGGGTTGCTCGCCCCATTCTCGCAGGTCTTGTGCGATCTGTGCACACCTTGCACGGTCCTGCAGTTCTTCTATGCCGCGAGCCAAGATTATTCCAGCTATCTCGACGCCAAGTTCTGCGGTGTTTCTTTTTTCATCAAATCCTTTGCGAAGGACCGTTTTTATACCGGGATATTGTCTGGTCAGCGCCTTGTGAGTGCCTTTCTCGCTAGGAAAAAGCGTTGCTAAAGCAGTTGTCCAAACCTGAGTTTCGTATCGCGTCTGTCTAAAAAATGCCATGCAACAAACCCCAAATTTTTCCTTTATCGAGATGGTCCCGACATCCCCGCCAGTAGCTCGGCTTGCTTCACGTCACAACGTAATCTTGGCAATGTCTTGGCCGTGAAATCGTCCCGAGGTCTTTTTGGTCCAGGGTTTTTGGAGCCTCGAAATTTCCCAATCCGGCCCGGTCTGTATGCCGCCAGCGCCTCCCAGATCGGCTGCTACGAGATCCAATGTATGGGCCGGCCTTTTCCAGGCTTCCCGGCTTAGCTTGAGAAGACGCGCACTAACGAGCGCGCCCTCGTTGCGGATCGGCTCGCCGCCGTGATGCCCGCCTTGGTGAGTTCGGAAAGTCGCGTCATTCCCCTCTGCCACAGAAGGCCAAGAGCACGATCTTGCTGGGACTCATGGTTTGTAGTCACGCGCCAAATCTCATACGAAACGTCAGGTATGCCAACAATGTGTGCGACGGTTCATATCAAGCAAGTAATTACCCAATTGTGCCTGCATCTACAATTTTCTTGGCAAACCGCAACCCTGCCTAGCCAGCCAATGGCGCGATGCACTCCGGCTTATTGTATGAGGACCTATTCATTTGCGGAGTCACCGGAAAGAAATGCAGATCGTCGTCCACACTTCCTGAAAGCGCCGGTGCCTCACCCGCGAGCCACGGCTCAATTGCCTCGAGATCAAGGACGAGCGGCATCCGGTTGTGCAATTCTTGCGTCCCTTTGCACGCGTCCGTTGTGATGATGCTGCAAGATTGAAGATCGTCCTTCCATCGCTCCCAAAGCCCGGCGAAGCTCATGGGCCGGCCGTCTTTCCGGGTGATGTAGAATGGCTGCTTAAACGGCTTCGAGGCCAGCGGGCCGGGCATCGCCTTCCACTCGAAATACCCCGACGCCGGCACGATGCAGCGCCGCGACTTCCAGGCCGAGCGAAAGGCTGGCTTCTCCGCCGCCGTTTCAAACCGCGCATTGATGAGCTGGTTTCCGATCTTCTCGTCCTTGGCCCAGAACGGCACCAGACCCCAGCGCATCATCTTGTAGCTAAGACCGCCATCATCGTGGACGATCACGCCCACGTCCTGCGTTGGCGCAATGTTCCAAGAGGCGCGCAAATTAGGGACGGCGGCGTTCGTTAGATTATAGAGGTCGACGAGGTCGGCCCACGCAAACTGCTGTGTAAAGCGCCCGCACATGCTGTTCTCCTAAGCTCAGCCATATGGGTGCTGGTAAGCCGTCTTGGAACACCGCCCATTGGCTATCCAACCGTCGGCCTTTCCAGCTAGGCGAACCGAATTGCGTTAGCCAATTTGCAAAATACGCCTTACAAAACAGTGGAGCCAAAATCCTATGTTAGCCAATCTATCCCTCTGTTATTCCTCAACGGGTTCATTCCAACCCCCTCCACCATCTTTGCAAAATTGGCGATATTTTTCGCGCTCTCCTATCGAGCATGCCCGGCGCCGCCCTATCACTTCAGCAATCCGCACCTCGTCTTTCTTGCGCCCGATGCCATACGCTTGACGACCTGCCTACACTGTGGTTGCGCTACGGACGTGACTGCTCGATACACGCGCCATGAAGTTTGCCACACCGCTTCCAATTGACGCCGTCCTCGACGAATTGCGCGACGCCTTGGCCGCGCGCGCATCTGCCGTCCTCGTGGCCCCGCCGGGCGCCGGCAAGACGACACGCGTGCCCCTCGCTCTGATGGACGAAGACTGGCTCGGTGGCCGCAAGATCCTCGTGCTGGAACCGCGCCGCATCGCCGCGCGGGCAGCCGCCGAACGCATGGCGCACACGCTGTCGGAGGCTGTCGGAGAGCGGATCGGATTGCGCGCGCGGACGGTCTCGAAATCGGGGCGAGCTTCCGTCCACTGGGCACTATCGCACGCACCCCGCGCCTGCTAATAACCGCCAAGCTGTATGCCTTGGATGCTGGTAAGCAAGCTTGACGAGAAGCTGACGGTACCTGTGCCGGTGCTGGAAGATCTATTGAGGACGCAGTTTGGCACATTCAAGTTTGACGAGCCTGTGCTTGCCGCATTATTCATGTCGTAGAGAACCGAGAATTTTTTTATGAAGGTCTGCAGTTTTTTGGGGTCTTGAAAATCTTTGATATTTAAGTCTTTTGAAAGCAGCTTGGCTTGCGTTTCGATATCCTCGCTACCGGTTAACGGCGAAATCCCGAGCGCTGTCTGCACAACTGTCAATAAATTCTTATCCGCCAGGATGTTGTAAACGCTCGTTATGTTCGGCGCGTTCTGCTGAAAGTACAAAGCTAGTTGAACGCCAGGAGCCGATTGTCCCTGGTTGGCATCCAAGGTCTGGGTGATATAGTTATTGACGACATCGGTCTTAACCGCGGACGATGACGTGGTGGACGCGCCATTTTGCGCGAAATTGAAGGTTTTGGCCAAAGCCAATATTTGCGGATTGTTGAGCGTGTAAGCCAGGTTGCTTTGGCTCCCCGTGCCTTGCTCCAACACCTTTCGAATAAGCCCCTTGCCGTAGGAGGCCATGTCGCCCAGGCCATAGGCGGTCATCACATAAGAAAACAGCCTGTAATTGTTGACCAGGTCCGCGGGCGTTTTCACGCTACCAATATTAGCTTGGTAATAGGCCGTTTGCGCCTTTATAATCGGCTGCGCCGCCGTCATATTCTGCCACTTCGTCAGATTGTTCGAAATCTGCAAGTAGGTGCTGAGGGTCGAGACCGTCATGTTCGCCACCTTCGCTCAAGTGACCAGCGTGAGCCTATCGCCGCACCCGTTAACAATTTGACAAGATATACAGCTTTCGGCTCTACCTTAGGTAGAATCACGCTAGATTGCCTAATGAACCGGAAAATTAGCCGCCGCTCCTTGCGTCAAACCGTTGTCCCGCGGGAATTACCCCTCCCAAATTCAAGCGCCAAGCAAGGTTGAGCGTGTAGGTTTTCATACTCAAATCGAGGGCAAGCCGGCCTATGGCGATAAACCCAAGCTCCGATCTTCTCAGCGACGCGCTCCTGGCCGCGGAACCGCAGCGGGCTAAAGCGGCCACCGAAAGGCTTGACAGCCTGGCAGCGAGCGACGGCGCGGCGGCGCCTGCGTTCGAGGAAGCCCTGGACGCTCAGGCGGCCGCCACCCCGCGGACCGGGGGTTGGAAAAGTCCGCTGACTGTCGCCATAGGCAGCCAGGAAACCGTGGTGCGCAATCCCGCCAGCCCATACCAGCAGTTCGAGGCCACGATGCTGAAATCCTTCTTCGAGACAATGCTGCCCAAAAAGGCGGATGCCGTTTTCGGGTCTGGTCTTGCCGGGGATGTCTGGAAGTCGATGCTGGCTGAATTGCTTGCCACGATGGTCAGCCGCACAAAGAGCATCGGCATCGCCCGGCAGCTTGAAACTAGAGCGCGACGCACAAAATCTTAAGGCGGAAGACCCGGCGGAGAACACCGAACGATGCACCCCCACCTGCCCACATCGCCGGAGCTTACCAAATCCGCGCTGGCGAGGCTTGAAAAGGCGCTGGATGAAGAAAACGCCGCGCTTGCCCGCTTCGACCCCAGCAATGTCGCCGAGTTCAGCCGCATCAAAACCCAATGCCTGCTTGAGCTGCAACGGCCGGCCCGCCTGCATGCCGCGCAGAATCCGGAGTTGCAGGCACGCTTGCTAGCCCTGCAGCAGAAACTGGAACTGAACCGCTGGCTCTTGGGGCTTCATGTCGAGGCCGCGAAGGAAGTCTCGTCGGTGATTATGTCCGCGATCCGCGAAGCCGAGTCCGATGGGACCTATTCGAGATACTCCGGCGCGGCCAGGGTGTACGGGTGATCCGCAATATCGTTGTCTCGATTTGGATACTGAGCCTGACGCTTCTCTCGGCCTACCTGGGAGCAACCGTCAGCTTCCACTCCCCGCCTAGCAGCCCCCCGGCAGGCGAGGAGGGACCGTCGGTGATAACGCTGAAATCCATCACCGTGCCGGTAATCGCCAATGGAGCTATGCAAGGCTACGTGCTTGCCAGCATCACGCTTACCGTCAAGCGTCCTCTGCTCAAGAAGCTGCCGCAGCCAACGGACCTCGTTCTGGCCGATGCCGTGTTCAAAACGCTTTACGCGGAAGAACAAGTCGACTTCAAGAACATGCCGAAACAGGACCTGGACAAGCTGACGAAAATCATTCTGGAGAGCGTCAATGCTAGGGCGGGAGTTCCAGTTGTGGAGGCCGTTTTTATCCAGGAGCTGCATTTCCTGAACAAGCAGGAACTAGCCTCCGGCGGCAGCGGCTCTGACGCGGAAGCTTCCCATCGCTGACGCCGAGCCCGGCGTCCCGCGATTGCCGTGCGAGCACGCGGCAAACTGGGGTGGCAATTCCAAAGACCCGGCACCGGCGCTTCTTAAATTTCCGTCATTGCGCACAACTGTAGATAGCAAGGGAACGCACTGTTAAGCTCCCGCCCGCTAGAGTGGCTGCTGGTTGTCATTGTAAGGTAGAAAACCGTGAACCCTGCTAGCCAAGTCTCCGAAAAGCGCAGCAGCTTCGAGTTCCCGTTCACCCAGGCGGATTTTCAGACCATCGTTAGCATCGTCTACGAGCGCAGCGGTATCGTGCTTGCATCCAACAAACGCGACATGGCCTATGCGCGCCTTGTCCAGCGTTTGCGAGCCTTGGGGCTGACCTCTTTCCGCGACTATTGCTCGCTGCTGCGCAGCAACAAGGGTGCCGATGAAATCGGTTTCCTCATCAATGCCATTACCACCAACCTGACGAAGTTCTTCCGTGAGCCCTATCACTTCGAGCATTTTCGCAGCCACGTGCTGCCGGAGCTCGCCAAATCGGCGCCTGGCGGAACGCCGCGCATCAGGGTGTGGTCGGCCGGGTGCTCTTCCGGAGAGGAGCCATACTCCATCGCCATGACGGCCCTTGCCGCGCGCGCCGAAATCGGCCGGGATTGGGACCTCAGCATCCTCGCAACCGATCTTGACACATCGATGCTGGAACAAGCCAAGACCGGCATTTATCCAAAGTCCTCGCTGGAATCGGTGCCCGGACGCCTGCGTGAGCGCTTTTTCGAGGTGCCCGCCCGCATAACCGCCAGCGCCCTTCAAGTCTCGCGGCAGGTTCAGTCGCTCGTGAGCTTCAAGCCCTTGAACTTGATCAAACCGTGGCCATCGGCCATGAGTTTCGACGTCATCTTCTGCCGCAACGTCGCGATTTACTTCGACGCCAAAACCAAGGCCTCGCTCATCAACCGGTTCCATTCGATCCTGAGGGACAACGGCTGGCTTTACGTTGGCCACTCGGAATCGCTTCACAGCCATCAGCACCAATTCAAGCTGACCGGCCGCACAATTTATCAAAAAATACCTTGATTACCACGACGTTTCCGCTGGCAGGACATTGAGCTGGGGCGAACTCCATCCATGCCGCCCCGGGATTGGCAGCAGCCTTGCTAGCCGGTATTTCGCACAAGATCGCGCGATGATTGCCCAGGGACTTTACTAACCCTCTTGGGTGGCGGCGTTGTCGCTAATCGGCGCGTCGACCGTTATGGTGAAATATCCCTGCGATTGGCCGAGGTGGCCGCAAAAAAGCCGGTCGCCTTCGCATTCGAGAATGATGTTCTTCCCAGACCCCTCAAGTTCGATAGTTGCGCCCGGTTTAAGCTTGACGAGTTCGCTGAGGCGCATGTCCCTTCCTTCAATGTAGGCGTTCACCCGAACTTCCGTGATCGAGATCCGGTTATGCAGCGCGTGCGTCCATCGCGGATCGAAGGAGGAGGGCAGGGGCTTGCGTTCCCGCTCCAGTTTCTGCCGGATGGGGTTCAAGCTGCTCTGCGGAATGAGCACGTACATCAGGCCGCCTTGATCCAACACCTGCAAAAGTATCTGCGCATGAACCATCATCATGCTGGTTTGGCCCAAGGTCGTGAACTCCAACGCTGTCTCGGTTCTTTCAGGCTCAAGCGAAATCTCGTAAATGGCGGCGAACGCCTTTTCCAAGGCTTTGGCCGCGAAATCGCAAACAACCTTTCCGATCCGCATTTCGAGAGCGGTGAACGGGCGCGTTGCTTCGAAAGGCGCCTCGGTGCCTTCTCCTCCGAACATGGCTTCCGTGATTGCAAAGACCAAACGCCTCTCCAGGCCGATCACAATTCTAGCGTCCCATTCCCGGCAATAAAAAATAACCGCAACGCTATCCGATAAAGCCTCCAGCAAGTCCCAGGAGTCGCCGGACACGATCTGGTTAACGAAAGCGCTAAACGTAGGCGAGCAATACTCGCGAAAATCCTCGACGCAGCTGGCCGCCATCCGCTCCATCACCGTGTTGAGCACCGGCAGCTTATCGATGGAGATTTTTGCTAACGCCTTTAGCCGCTCGCCAATCGAGGCAGCATCGGACTGTGGTGACGCTTCGGTCATGGGGTCTCCAGATTATACCAACGGGCGGAATTATCGACCGCTCTGGCGTTGTCCCCGCGAAGGCGGGGACCCATCTTTCCGCAGGCTTGTGCATTGTTCATACGTGGATTCCCGCTTTCGCGGGAATGACATTAGAGCGGCCGATACTTTGGGCAGCTGGTATTACTCCTCTCCGAACGATAAATCGACGACGCCTTGGTCGGCCAATTGCAAGGCCATGTCCGCGACTACCCTGCGCGCTTTTTCCGACTCCTTTTCGGTCATCGGGGCGGCTCCGGCCAGCTCTTGCTCGATCACCCTTCGGGTCCGGGATGGCACGGTCGACAGAATGAGTTCTTTCATGGCAGCGTCCGCACCGTTGAGCGCGGGGATAAGGAGTTCGGCTTCCATGTTTTCGAAAAGAGTTGTCCGGACTTTTACGGACAGCTTGGCAATGTCATCGAACGTGAAGAGGAGGTTGCGGACAATCTCGGCCTCCTTGGGGCGGGTTGCGGCAAGGGCTTGGAGGACTTCCTCCATGGACTTGCGATCGAGTTTGTTTATGATTTTTGCGATCCGGGCATGAGTGTCCTGGCCGCTCGACCTTGCCACCTTGAGCAGCAATTCGTCCCGCAAGACCTGCTCCAGAAGCCGCAAAGCCGGCTGCGTCATGAGCCTGTTTGTCAGCATCCGGCGCATCACCTCATTGCGGAGGGGGGCGGAGAAATGAGCCACGATATCCGCCGAAACCGTCGTCGACACTCTCGATAAGACGAATGCAACTACTTGTGGATGTTCCTTCCCCAGAAATTGCGCGACAACTTGCGACGGCGTTTCCGCAAGCCGCGGCCACACGGCTTCGTTCATTCTTGAACTCACGTCGGACATAATCATCCGGACTTGTTCCGTAGGCAGAATTTTCTCAAGCAGGTCCTTAACCTGCTCGGATGAAGCTCTAATTCCCCCCTCGGCGGTTACAAGGGATACGAACTCGCCGGCGATTTCCTCGATCACCGATCCTGGTATTGTGCCCAGGTCCGACGCCGTGCGCGCAATGGCCCGGATTTCTTCCTCGCTGAGATGCGCCAGAATCCGCGATGCATTCTCGACGCCCACAGACAAAAGCAGGGCGGCGGCCTTTTCGGTGCCACTCAATCTCCTTGGTGGATTGACCGCGTTAACATTGGGTTCAGACATATTGCAACGAGCACCGGGAATTAGCTGTGAGCCATTCTAGTGCGATTCGACTTGCGCCGAACTCGCCGGCCCTATCCGGCTCCGGTGCGCCAGGGCACCACCCGGCGGCCTTCAACCATGATGATCGCGGGCGGTAAGCCTCACAAAAGCATTGTCAACAAAATGTTAGGCTAGGCATCCTCAGTCCTATGGAGCGAAATTTTGGCTGATCTCATCCGGGTACTCGTGGTCGACGACTCGGCCTTCATGCGAAAAGCCCTTTCGCAGGAAATCGCCGCCGATGCACGCTTCACTGTCGTGGGCACGGCCTGCGACGGCGAGGAAGGCGTTCGAAAGGCGTTGGAACTGCAGCCGGACGTCATTACGCTCGACGTGGAGATGCCCGTGCAGGACGGCCTTGCGACCTTGCGGCAGCTCGCCCCCAAGTGCCCCGCCGGGGTAATCATGGTAAGCGCCGCAACCGAGGCCGGCGCCCAGATCACCTTGGATGCCCTGGCTTTGGGAGCCATCGACTTCATCCCGAAATCGCGAGGCATGGCGCTTCTTCACGAGAAGCTTTTCGCAGCCGCGCAAGTCCGCCAGAAACGAAGCGGAGCACCTGTACCGAGCACATGGACCGCTTCGCCCCGCGACGGCAAGCCGTCCCCGCTGCCAAGGGACTACCGTGCAAAAGCCGTGGTGATCGGCAGCAGTACGGGCGGGCCTCAGGCGCTCACCGAGCTGTTCATGAACATGGTGCCTCCCTTGCCGGTGCCGGTTTTCGTAGCCCAGCACATGCCTTCGCCCTTCACCGCGGCACTTGCCAAACGGCTCACCGCACAAAGCAAGCACAATGTCACCGAGGCGAAGGAGGGCGAGCCAATCGTAAACGGAAGGGTCTACCTGGGGCCGGGCGGCTTTCATCTGCGGGTGAAGGACGGCGCGTTGCACGTCTGTCCGGATACCGGCGAAAGCTTATACCAGCCAAGCGCCGACGTTTTGGCCTCAAGCGCTTTCGAGGTTTACGGCAAGAACATACTGGGCGTCCTGCTGACGGGCCTTGGCCGCGACGGCACCAAGGAGTTTACAAAGCTAAAGAAAGCGGGCGGCTGGACGATTGCTCAGGATAGCGCAAGCTGCACGGTTTTCGGCATGCCGAAATCCCTCATCGAAGCCGGCGGCGCCTGCGAAACCCTGCCGCCGAAAGCGATTGCGCACCGGATCGAGGAAATCCTGGCAAGCAAACGCTGAGCGGCGGGCGCTGGCGGGCCGGCGCGAAGCCGGGCACCGCATTGCGGGTTCTTAAAGACCGTCGGGGACCGTCATTTCGTGCGGCGGGCCCGGACGGCAGGATTTGTCTCAGTATCCGCCCTTGCGGCGGCTTTCAGGCAGGCCGGCGATACGTCCGCCTTGCTTCGACGGGTCGAGCGGAAAAAGGTCGTAGAGCGTCCTCTGATCGATCTTCTCGCTCCATTTCTCCGACATCGCCTTGAGAATTGCGCGCGTATTCGGCATGTTCTCATTGTTGTTGAAATACTCGTCGCGAAGGTAATCGATAAGGTCCCAATGCCGCTGGGTAAGGGTGAGCTGTTCGAGGCCCGCGATATGCCCGGCCAGCTCCCTGCTCCAATCGGCGTGATCGGCCAGATAGCCCGTCGCGGTCGTTTCGATGTTTTTACCCTCGAATTCGTATGCCATGCGTTTCTCCCTACAGGTTTTTGGTTGCTTCGATTGCGCACCGCGGCGCGCGCATATTGCTGCCGGCGCAAAAGTCCATATATCTTAGTCGAGAAGACGGAAAACGGTAGAGGTCAAGGAGCGGCAAATCGTCAGAGTCCCGGGGAATAGTTCTGGGCCGTCATCCCGGAACGGCGCGCCGTATCCGGGATCGCTACAAACGCCGGCGCCCCTTAAGATCCCGCGTCTGCGCAGCAGCATTTCATGCCGCGGCGCGCACGGGATGACGCCAACATGCGGCGAAGCATTCGACCGGATTCGATATGAGCCAGATTGGAGCGAGCTGTGAAGGCTCAAGACCTCAAGGTTGCCGCGGTTCTGCTCGCGGCCGGCCTATCCCGCCGGATGGGAGAGCGCAATAAGCTTCTGATCGAAATCGGGGGCGAGCCGCTGGTGCGCCGCACCGCGAAAGTCTATCTCGCGGCGGGCGCCGATGTCCATGCGGTGCTGGGCTACGAAGCCGCCGAGGTGCGCGCCGCGCTCGAAGATTTGCCCATCTCCTTCGTAACGAACGCCCATTTTGAGGAAGGCCAGCAATCGTCGGTCCGCGCCGGCGTTGAAAGCCTCTCCGGCGGCTACGATGCCATTCTGTTCGCGCTTGCCGACCAGGCCGCGCTTACACCCGCCGACATTGCGAGCCTGCTTGACGCCTTCGCCAAGTGCGGCGGCAACCGCATCGTCATCCCCTTTTTCCGGGGGCACCGCGGCAACCCGGTGACCTTCCCCGCCCAGCTCATCGCCGGAACGGACGCCACGCCGCGCGCCTTCATCGACAATAACCCTCAGCTTATCGAACAATATGAAGCGGCACACGATCGCTTCATAATCGACATCGACACGCCGGAAGACCTTGCGTCCTTCGGCGAAAGAGCGCGACCAGGCGCCAAACAATAAGACCGGAGGAGACCGCCATGAAGATTACCGGGGAACAAGCCATTCCCGCCACACGGGAACGAGTTTGGCACGCACTGAACGATCCCGAGGTGCTGCGCCAGTCCATTCCTGGCTGCAAGAGCCTCGAACGCATGGGCGATCACGCCTTTAAAGCGACGATTGAAACCAAGATCGGTCCGGTCAAGGCGACGTTCGACGGCGACGTTCAGCTCTCCGAACTCGATCCGCCGAACGGCTACACGCTTTCGGGCCGAGGCTCGGCGGGCGGCATGGGCGCCGCAAAGGGAAGTGCTAGGGTCCGGCTCGCCGCCAACGGACATGGCACGACGCTCACCTACGACGTGGATGCCGACGTCACGGGCAAGTTCGCCCAGCTCGGCTCGCGGCTCATACAGGGAACGGCCAACATGCTGGCGGGCCAGTTCTTCATGCGCTTCAACGAAGTTGTCTCAAGCCCGGATCTCGTCCGTCCTTCGCAGGTTGCGAAGGCGGGCATCCCCTGGTGGATTTGGGCGCTGGTTGCCGCGGCGGTTGCAGGCGCGGGCTATTATTTTCTCATGAGAGGCGCTTAGGCGAAGCTTCCCAAGAACGAGTACCCATTATCGGCGAAGGACGTGCTATAGACATTAGGGCATCACCCCTGACCCTGTCCCTCTCGTCAAGCTCGCCTTGGCGAGCTTGCAGCTTGGAGTGTCCGCATTCGCAAGCGAATGCGGATGGGGGAGAGGGAACTCCCTAACAACGGTTGCGAGCGAACTCCCTCTCCCGTTGGGAGAGGGTTGGGGTGAGGGGTAATGCGCGTTGTACAGATCGCCGTTTCCGGCGCCCGGCGGTCAGTTCAGTACAAGCTAGGCCAGCTATGCACGAGAATATGAAACCAGAGAATTTCGTTGTCGCGGGCCGTCCCCGGCTCAAGGAGATCACCGAACATCCAGCAATGGAGTTCGCCGACTACGAACGCCGCCTGACCTCGCTTCAGGGGGTGCTTCAGCTCATTCAGCAGGCTTACCTATTCACCGGCGACCGGGCGCTCATCGTCCTGGAGGGATGGGACACCGCGGGCAAGGGCGGCATCGTCCGGCGCCTCGGCTGGGCCCTCGATCCCCGCAGCTTGAAGGTCCACCCCGTCGCCGCCCCCGACCAGCACGAACAGGCCCAGCACTATCTCCAGCGCTTCTGGTCGCGCTTGCCGTCTAAAAAGCAGATCACCACCTTCGACCGCTCCTGGTATGGCCGCGTGCTGGTCGAGCGCGTGGAAGGCATTGCGACCAAAAGGGAGTGGCGGCGCGCCTACCGCGAGATCAACGAGTTCGAGCTGACGCTCATCGACTCCGGCCTCCGCCTGATAAAGCTGTTTCTGCATATCACGCCGGAGGAGCAGGAACGCCGCTTCCGCGACCGGCTGTTCGATCCGGTGAAACGCTGGAAGCTGTCCTATGAGGATTTTCGCAACCGCGCCCGCTGGTCCGATTACGAGACCGCCATCGAGGATATGATGGAGGAAACCTCGACCGCGCACGCGCCGTGGCACTTGATTCCGGCGAACAACAAGCCCTACGGCCGGATTGCCGCGTTCCGCATCCTCGCGGACCGCCTGGGCGAAGGCGTGGTGCTGGAGCCGCGCCCGATCGACCCTCAACTGCTGAGGGAGGCGAAGGCAGCGCTCAGCCTCTCATCCTCCGAGATTGAACGCGCGTCTCAGCCAGGCAAGGCTAAGGCAAAAGTGAAGCACGTCTGACACCGGGACTGGCGCTGCCGCTTGCCAGGCGGAATGGCTGGCGGGCGTTTCCGTTGCCCCGCTCTCCCGCGCTTCGTTCGTCCCGGTGCAAGTTGAGAAGCAATCTGCCTCTCCATGCCCAGGTTCGATCCCCGGCACTCCAGCCAAACTCAGCGAACAAGACGTTAGCCTTTTGTCCCAGCCGTAGCCGCGCGGCTTTGCGGGCACCTATCTAAACGAAAAGTGAGGGTATTTGATTAGATCGTGTGAACCGGCTCCCCAGCTTAAGCGACTATAATGCAACCACTGCTCCGAAAAGGGAGCGCGTTTGCTGGCGTGGGAGGAATATAACATGGGTAGTTATCTTAGAGTTTGCGGCTGGAGCGGCTGTGAGAAAATACCCGTCACCGTCATAGGTGAGACGGCGTCGGAGTTTCGGATCGAAGCCGTAGAGAACACCTTCTTGCCCGGCAGGGGTACTCTCAAAAAGGGGCAGTCGGCCTATGTGCCAAAGACAGCAGTGAGGCTCGATGCGGGCGAAACACATCTCCCGCTTGCAAGTGGCTAAACTGGAAACCTGGACGGTCCCTGTAGCGCTAAGTGTAAAGCAGGTCCGGTTTGCTGAGGCGCCGCGTCCAGACATCCAATCGGCATTGCGAGCCTGGGCTCGCTGGCTGGATCGGCTCCGCAGAGTATTTCAGAGGCGTTAGCGCCGGTCCGTTTGCTTGGGCAGGCAGCCGAAAGCTTCACTTGCATGGATTATTAAGCGCGCTGCGGAGCGCCGCCGCTCACGGGGGGGGGACGCCCATCGAAGCGGCCCCTCTTTGTTGGGTGCGCCGTTATTGGCTGCGCGCATCGTCCCCCAATCTGATGTTGGTGCCATAGTATTCACTGGGCGACTCTGCCGACGCCAACGCCTGTACTTTGGCCGGGTCGATTGCTGGATAGTTGCAAGATCCCGCCCTTCATACAAACGGTCAGCTCGCCGGTTTCGGCAGCTCCCTTTCCCCCCGCGGACGATTTCGTAAATAGCGGGCGCACGCGGATGCTGCGCCGCCTCGACGCCGCTTTGCTCTTTCTCCGAAAGCCCGCGCCTCGCTTCGGGCGCTCCCTCGTCATCGAGTGAAACCTGCCGGGGGGCATCCAGTCCGGCTCCGCTACAGGCGGCCTTCCTTCTGCTGCTTCGCAGTTTTCCCCTCGCGTTCCTTTCTCTTTGTCCTCGCGAGGCTCTCCCGGTTTTTCTTAGGGCTTTCCTGATTGGTGGCACCGGCCTCATGAAGCGCAATCGCAACCGCTTGCTTGCGGCTCTTCACAGGCGTTCCTCTGCCGGTCTCAAGCTCGCCGTGCTTATATTCGTGCATGACTCGCTCAACAGTTTCCTTTTGTCCCTTCGATTCTTTCGGCATGGCTTGTCTCCTCTCGCCGCCGGCGCTAACCGCGGCGAACCAGCCCGGCAACGAGGGCAATCACAAATAGCACGATGGCAACCCAAAACAGCAGTTTGGCACCCTCCATCGCCGTCCCCGCCACACCGCCAAAGCCAAGCGCCGCCGCAACGATGGCTACGACCAGGAATACGATTGCGTAGTAGAGAAGATTTCCCATTTCTGCACCGCCACGGTTGTTTTTAGCTGCGCCGTTTCAACTCCGAACCGGCCCGATAGTTCCATCGCTCTTCCGTGTGCGGCTTTTCGCTTGGCTGCCCGGGCGGAACGCACTGCTTCCCGCGGGGGTTGTGCTCGAAAAGGGAGGTTCATATGGACCGCGCGTCCCGGTCTGGCGCCCAACCTGCAACGATGGGAGCCTTGATCACGGCAGTGGCCGCGATTTCGATACTTTATTTCGGACGCGCCATCTTCGTTCCGCTGGCGCTCGCCATTCTGCTGAGCTTCGTTCTGCATCCCGCGGCTCTGCTGTTGCGGCGCCTCCGATTTGGCCGGGTGCCGTCGGTGTTGACGGTCATATTCCTCGCCACATGCCTCGTGCTTGGCCTCGGCGCCGTCATTACGCGGCAGCTTACGGGTCTCGCAGGCTCGCTACCACGATATGAAGATACGCTAAGCCAAAAGATTAAGGATCTGCGGACTGCCAGCGGCATTTCCTCTGTGCTTGGGCGCGCAAGCGATGCATTGCAGCATCTCGGCCGTGAAATCGCACAAGGAGAGAACAAGCAAGATCGCCAGGACGGCCTTGCCCCAGACACCGCGAAACCCGTTCCTGTCAAGGTCCAGCAGTCCGAATGGGCGTTCTTGGACCGTTACCGCTCGATTTTGGAGAGCCTATTCGAGCCGCTTTCCGTGGCTGCAATCGTGCTCGTGTACCTCATTTTCATTATGCTATATCGCGAGGATCTGCGCGACCGCTTTATCCGGCTCATGGGGGTGAAGAACGTGCAACGTTCGACCGCCGCATTGGATGACGCTGGCAGCCGCCTGAGCCGCTATTTCCTGACTCAAACGCTCGTCAACAGCGCCTTCGGTTGCGTCATCGGATGCGGGTTGGCGTTGATCGGGGTTCCAAATGCCGTTCTCTTCGGCGCCGTCGCGGCGTTGATGCGCTTCGTGCCCTTTATTGGCGCCTACATCGCGGCGGCCATTCCCCTTGTCCTTGCCGCAGCCATCGAACCAGGCTGGGCGTCCTTCTTCTGGACGCTCGCGCTGTACATCGCTGGGGAGACCTTTGTGGGCCAGGTGATCGAGCCTTGGCTCTATGGGCACACTACGGGCATTTCGCCCTTTGCCGTCATCGTCAGCGCATCGTTCTGGACGTGGCTATGGGGCCCGATCGGCCTGGTCATGGCTGTGCCGCTCACGGTCTGCTTCGTTGTCCTGGCCAGCCACGCCGAGCGCTTCGAATTTCTCTACATTCTATTGACCGATGCGCCGGCTCTCGCGCCACAGCAAAGCTTCTATCAGCGCATGCTCGCTGGAAATGCGGATGAGGCCGTTCACGATGCCGAGCAGTATCTGAAGGCAAATTCGCTTTGCCAATATTATAGCGGGGTTGCAATTCCCGGCCTGGCGCTCGCGCATCAGGATTGGGAGCGGGGTGTTCTGGACAAGGAGCGGCTCCTTGAACTCAGCGAAACTGTCGAGGAACTGGTTGAGGACCTCGACGATTACGATGACGTTATTCCCGGGCATCGGAAAAGCTCGAAGGACCCTAACCACCGCGCAGACCAGCCGTGTCCCGGCCTGCCAGTGGTTGAGCCGGAACGGCTGCCGCCCGATTGGAAGACTGAGCCCGTTTTGGCGATCGGAGCCCGGACTCCCGTCGATGCCGGTGGCGCTGCAATCCTTGCACAGCTCCTGCGGAAGCACGGAATTCCCGCGGATGCCCCCGGCTCGCGCGTTGCGGGACGCGACTTTATAAGGGACGGCGGCAGCGCCAACGCTTCGTTGATTTGCGTCTCGGTTTTCGGCAGTGCGAGAGCGAACGCACATATTCGCTTGATTGTACGGCATTTGCAAAAAATCCGGCCAGACGCGAAAATCGTCTTTTGCTGCTGGGACGCGGGCTCCGATGCGCCCGCCTCCGATTTGGTTGGCGCCTCCGGCTTTGCAGCGAACCTGTCCGATGCTCTTGCCTATGTTCTTGAGATCGCGGAGTCCGCAATGAAGATGCACCGCCTCACGCCTGCGCAGGCGAGCGGACCCGAGGCCGTGCATTGATATCAGGGATGGCGAACCGGCACTTTGTTCTCGATCTGCTTGTCGAGTTGAGCTCCGAGGAGCCCCGCAAAAGCGGTTAGCCAGAACCAAAACAGCAAGACGATGACGGCCCCTAGCGACCCATAAATGCGGTCATAGGACTTGAATGCCGCGACATACCAAGAGAAGCCCGCGGAGACGGCGAGCCACACCAATGTGGCTACGACAGATCCCCAGGTTAGCCAGCGCCAGCAGAGGTCCGGGCGGCTGGGGCCATAGCGGTAGGTTACGGCTAGCGCCATGACAGCCAGCCCGCCGAGCAGTGGCCAGCGCAAGTAACGGAAGAAGATGTTGAAAGTATCGCTCAATCTAACAAAGCTTAGGAGTGGAGGCACGGCTACAACAGCCATGATCGCCGCGACCATGGTGATCACAGCGATCACCGTGAACAAAATCGCGATGGCATTCACCTTGATAAAGCCTCGGGTCTCATCCACCCCCTGGATATCGTTCAATGCTTCGATCATGGAGGAAGCCGCCGTTCGGGCCGTAAATAGCGCAAGCGCGAGGTTTATCAGCCCTGCGACGGACAACCCTGCACTTTGCTCGATAAGCGCAACTAATTGCTGTTTTATAAGGTCCAGTGCTTCCTGAGGTAGAACGTTGCGGAGATGGTCTACCTCGTCGCGGATAACGGAGGGTTCGGACAGAAGCCCGAGAATCCAGATCGCCGCGCCAAGCGCGGGAATGCTTGCAAAAAACATGTAAAAAGCCACACCCGCGGCGAGGAGGCCGAGGTGGTTCTTGCCAATCGCCTGAAATGTCTCGATGAGAACGGCCCCCCAGATACGGGCCGGCATTAGGAAGAGCCCGGGCCGCGCGCGGGTAACTTCGCTTTCGCCGGCGCCCCCGGTTTCACCCAACTGACGATCCGCGCGTTTCGCTACGGGCGCACTCATGGCTTTGCTCAAAGCCGTTTCTGCAAAAAAAGCGCGCGAACGGATTCGCGCGCTTTTTAGGAAAGAACCGGGCGGAATCCGCCCTTTACTTATTCGTCCCTCCCATCGGAGGATTTGTGCCTGGAGCCGCGCCCACTGTTCCTGCCGAATAACCGGTAGGATTCGGGTTGGTTGGCTGCTGCGGCTTACCCTTCAAGGCTTGCTGCTGCATCGCCGGCTTGCCTTGGGTCTGGCGGCGAACATCCTCCGGGCTCATCGCCTGGATGCCGGCCTGATCTTCCATCGCGCCAACCGTTCCCGGGGAGTTCTTCTGGCTATTCTGTTCCTGGACCGGCTGATTCTGACCTGCCGGTGCCTGAGCGTTCGCGCTTGCACTAAGTCCCAGCGCTACCGAAACTGCGAGTATCGTAGAATATCTCACACGAGTCCTCCACTTACATTGTATCCACCTCCGATGAAAACCAGCTCCGTCCGGTTCGTTCCATCTTTGCCGGGATGAATATGCTGCAGTTGCAGCTAATGGCCGGTTGGATATTGGTAGTTGTTGTATACAAGTGGCTAAATAGCTTGACAGCCATTGGAACACTCGCGGTTGTCTGTCGTTGTGCAAGTAGGAGTGCGAGCCGGGGAGCCGTTACTCATCCGTGATATAGATAAGGAGCATCGTCATGTCTAAGGATTCCATCCAGGAAATGAATGCCACCACCGACTATGCCGCGGCCAGCGGGCACAGTGAGATCGAGGACCTCCGCCGCCAAGTTAGGGATCTTACGGAAAAATACGGCACGATGGCCCAGGACACGCTTTCCAACGTCAAAGATACCGTCCGCCAGAACATGGGCGACGTCGAGCGGCAAATCCGTGCCAAGCCTGTGCAGGCCACGCTTATCGCCGCGGGCGCCGGATTTTTACTCGGTGCGCTGTTGAGCCGTTGAAGAGGTAACGCCCATGTTTGGAGCAATTCTACGGCTATTGGCCGCCGGCGAAGCAGGCCGGCGCTTGGGCGATTACGTGAACCATTTGAAAACGAAGTATCTCGTATTGGGCGCGGCTGGGATGATCTTCTTAGTGGCGATCGTCTTCGCAATCTTGGCCATCTTCTGGGGCCTTATCTCCCTCAATCACAATCCGGCGGCCTCGGCCGGAATTATGGCCGGGGCGTTGGGCTTGATTGGCTTGTTGACCGTGTTTATCGGCTTTGGAATTACGCAGCGGAAGCCACAAAGCGCTAGCCAAGCTCTGCGCTATCCCGTTCAGACTGTGCAAAGCGAAGTTCCTTCGGTCGAGAATATTGGACGGTTCATCGAACGTTCCGCTCGCGACTATGGGGCCTTGCGTGTAACGGCAGCCGCTGCCGCGGGCGGACTTGTTGCCGGCCTTCTCGCCAAGCGCTTCGGTCAAATGGGCGGGTACGCTCGCCTGGAGGGCAGAGGGGGGGGAGGCGGCCGGCGCTATGACCGCCGGCTCTATGACCGCCGGCTCTATGACGGCCGGCGCTATGCATGAGCGGCCGGCGCCGAACCGGCGCCGTGTTGCGCCACGGGCAAAAGGCTGCAAAGTACAAGAAGAAATCGGCCCGTATTGGGATCGGGAGACCGAGTATGAAAAAGACCGGCATTATAGAATGCAAAAGAGCGCGGAATAATATGGCAGGCGTGAACGATTGGCGGAACCATGCTCATTTGTTGGCGTTGCTTCGGTAATAGACGCCAACAACTGGAGTAATCGAATGGCTACGACACAGCACGGATCGTCTCATCGCGGTTTTGCATCCATGGACGATGAAAAACAACGCGAGATCGCACGCAAAGGCGGGAAAAGCGTACCGGCCGAAGAGCGCAGCTTTTCCAAGGATACAGAGTTAGCATCGGAGGCGGGTAGTAAGGGCGGTAAAAGCGTACCCGCCGAAGAACGCAGCTTTTCGAAGGATCGCGAGCTTGCCTCGGAGGCAGGCCGCAAAGGTGGAAAAGCAAGTGGTGGCAGCTCAAGCGGCGGTTCGCATGAACAGCATGTAAAAGCAGGGCAGCAGAGCCACAAAAATCGCTGATCCTCGCCGTCGCTTCCAAGACTGAGCTAACAATTCCCCCGCCCGAATTCTACCGCGCCGGCTACCGCCGTTGGAGCGCGGAGAATGGGGGGCGGGGGAACCCTTTTGCTGTGTTGCTTTCAAAGTAACTAGCTCTGTCCAAGTTGTGCGTAGGTTTTCGCCGCAATTCGGGGGCATCCTGGGCGTACCGGTCCGGCAGGAGGGCACCCGATGGAACATCGCAAATTTCAACAGCGGCTGGATGAATTGCTAGCGGAAGTGACGCACGCGCAAGCCCAAAAGGCAATCGCGGCATTACAGCAACGCGGCGACGGTGACGAGGTGCAGCGTCTTCTGAATGAGCGCTTGGAGGGCGATCCCAAGTGCCCGCATTGCGGATCGGGGCGCACCGAAGGCTGGGGCCGCGAGAGGAACGGGCTGAAGCGCTGCCGCTGCCTTGACTGCAAGCGGACGTTCAATCCGCTAACCGGCACGCCGTTGGCACGGCTGCGTAAGAAAGAGTGCTGGCTGAAATATGCCGGGGCGCTCAATGAATTGCTACCGGTCCGCAAGGCCGGCAAGGTGTGCAAAGTCAGCAAGAACACTGCCTTCAAGTGGCGCCACCGCTTTTTGAAGGCGCAAAACAAATCGAAGGATCAATCGCTTGCCGGCATCGCTGAGGTTGACGAAATCTTCCTGCTGGAAAGCTTCAAAGGCCGGCGCAAGCTGCCGCGCCCGGCGCGCAAGCGAGGCGGCGTTGCGGAAAAGCCAGGCCTATCGGCTGAGCAAATTCCGATCCTGATTGCCCGCGACCGCACCGGCGCTCATATCGACGGCGTATTGCCGGACCGCTCCGAGGCGGCTGTGCGTCCAGTTCTTGAGGGCAAGCTATCGAAGGACAATACGCTGCTGTGCATGGACGGCGACAAGGCGCTGATCGCCTTCGCCGATGCGGAGGGCATCGAATATGAACTCATCATCGCCAGCAAAGGTGAACATGTGCACGAGAAGGTACTGCACATCCAGAACGTCAATGCTTATGGCAGCAGGTTTAAGCAATGGCTCAGCCGCTTCAACGGCGTCGCCACCGAATATTTGCCTAGCTATCTTGGCTGGCGGCGCTGGCTTGAGGGGGGCGAGGACGTTATAACCCCAAAAAATGCTTTCGCCGCAGCGCTTAGCTGAAACCTACGCACAATTTGGACAGAGCTAAGTAACTTGATTGTGATGGGTAATTTAGGGCTTGTCCGATGAGTTCACGCATTGCCATGGTCATTGGCGTAATGGCACTGGTTGGATTTATTGTCGGTTTGTTTACTTACATCTACTGGAACGAAGCAGCTCCGATCGCCGCCATGGCGATAAACTACGTGCGCTATTTGTCCGCGCCCGCTGGCACTATCGAGACGGAATTGGCAGGCGCGAAGGCCGGCACAGTAGCACGGCCAGCGGCGCCGATTAATGGAGCCACACCGGAGGCAGCTGAAGTTGCAAATGAGGGAGATTGGCCGAGCTATAACAAAACACTCAGCTCCAATCGGTTCTCGCGGCTTAGTCAGATCAACACCAGCAACGCAGAAAACCTCATGGTGCAATGCACCTACGATACGGGTCAATATACCGGCTTTACATCCGGCCTGCTTGAGGTCGGCGGTGCCCTCATCTTCATTACGGAATACGACATTTTCTCGATAGATCCTGCCTCCTGCCGCGAGAATTGGCGGACGCATGAGCACTACAGTCCAGCGACACCACAAGGCGTCAATCGGGGCGCTGCCTATTTGGACGGAATGCTTTATCGCGGCACTCAGGACGGCCGGGTTTTAGCCTACGACTTCAAAACCGGCAAACGCCTCTGGGAAACGCCGATTGCCGATCCCAAGAAGGGTGAGAGCGCTCCTGCCGCTCCGATTGCTTGGCATGGTCTGGTCTTTATCGGGAATGCTGGAGGCGATTTCAAGGGCGTCAAGGGCCGCATGTACGCACTCGATGCAAAGACGGGTAAAGTTGTTTGGGAATTCTATCTTGTGCCGCGGGGACCCGGAGACGTAATCCGCGGCCCGCAGGGTGCATCGCCGCTGGACACGTCGTCGTGGAAAAACAGCTCCGGGCAGCCGATCACCGGTGGCGCCACCTGGACCTCCTATACCTTAGACCCCAGCACCGGCTTGTTATACGTGCCCGGCGGAAACCCTGCTCCCGATTTTGCAGCGTCGATGCGGGAGGGGCCAAATCTTTACACGGGGTCGGTCATCGTGCTCGACGCCAAGACCGGCGCCTACAAAAACCACTTCAAGATCGTGCCAAAGGACTGGCACGATTGGGACGTTTCGAGTGCACCTGCCATTATCAAGACCGCCGGCGGAAAGAAGCTTCTGTCAGTGGCGCCAAAGGACGGGCATCTTTACGGCTTCGACCTGGCGACGAACGCTTTGCTTTACCGCGAGCCTATGACCCGCGTGGACAACGCGAATGCCTCCTTTTCGGCCGGGAACTCGGTTCACTTCTGTCCCGGCTCGGTTGGGGGGGCTGAATGGAACGGTCCAGCTTACGATCCCATGACAAATCTCATTATGATCGGTGAAGTCGAATGGTGCACCACTGTCACGCTTGCACCGGCCAAGGAAATCGCGGCTGTCGAGCCTGGAAAACCGTGGTCTGGCGAAGCATCGCTCAACCCGTTCAATGTTTGGGGTAAGCAGGACCCTTTCGGCTCTTGGGCGGGGTGGGTCTATGCGGCCGATGCGGATACCGGTGCATGGAGATGGCGGGTAAAGACGAATTATCCGGTTCAAAGCGGCGTGACCCCGACTGGCGGCGGCGTTGTATTCTTCGGCGATATGGGTGGCAATTTCTATGCAGTGGACGCCGAAAACGGACACAAATTATGGGGCCGTAAAATCGGTGGCGCGATCGGTGGCGGCGTTATTACTTATATGGTTGCTGGAACACAAAAGGTCGCGGTTGCAACCGGCCTAACGGAAGTTCTTTGGCCAACGGAAATCACAACCGCCAAGGTCTCAATTCTTGGAATAGGACAGGGCAGATGAATTCTCTCTCATATTGGGAGAGGTTAATGAGCGCGTTTCGTCTTCGATTTTAGAGCGCGTAGAGCTTCGCCGATTCGCTGCGGCTGCGAGAAGAAGCCCTCCCATGGATCGGATTTAAGCGCGGCCAACCGGCGGCCAATATTCTCTGCGTTGAACCGCGCGGCCGTGAGTTCCGGGCCGAGTTCCTCCCACCGCACCGGGGTTGAAATTGGAGCGCCTGGCCGGGCTCGCGTCGAGTAGGGCGCCACCGCGGTCGCGCCCCGCCCATTGCGGAGGTAGTCGATGAAGATTTTTCCGCCGCGGGCTTTCTTGGCCATGGTCGAGACGAATTTCGAAGGGCTATCAGCCTCCATGGCGCGTGCAATGCCATGGGCGAAGTTCTTAAGCTCGTCCCAATCCACGTCCGGCTCAAGCGGCGAAACCACATGCAAGCCTTTCCCGCCGGTGGTCTTGACGTAGCTTTCAATGCCAAGATCGCTGAGCCGCTGGCGGATTTCCCGGGCGCCTTCGATTACCGCGGTCCACTCGGCGCCCTCACCGGGATCGAGGTCGAAAATCATCCTATCGGGGTGCTCCACATCCTCGATGCGCGCGCCCCAGGGGTGGATTTCGAGCACGCTGGCCTGGACGAGATTGATTAGGCCCGCGAAATCGTGAATGACGATGGCCTCCGCTTCGCCTTCGTTTTCCGGCAGCAGGGCGATCTCGACCGCATCCGTGAGCCCCGCGAAGGCATGCTTTTGGAAAAAGCAATCGCCCGCGCTTCCATTCGGGCAGCGCACCAGGGCGAGCGGCCGTTTCACAATGTGGGGGAGGATGAGCCCCGCAACCTCGGCGTAATATTCGGCAAGGCCAAGCTTGGTGAGTCCCTGCCCCTCCCAGAGAATGCGCTCGGGGTGGGTGAGCTTCACGCCCGCGAACTCTATTGTTCCGCCTTTCGACCTTACCGGCGCGGCCGGCTCCCGCTTTGCAGCCAAGGTCTTTCGCGGCTTTCCGGCTGCTTCGCCCGTTATTTCACGCGGCGTTTCGAGTTGCACCTCCTCTGCCGGCTTATCTTCGCGCAAACCCTTGAAAGCGGCCTGCCGGATTTGCCGGCCAACCGTCCAGCCGCGGAACTCGACTTCGGCGACGAGCCGCGGCTTGATGAAAACCAGCCCCCGCCGCTCCTCGGACGTCAAAGCGTTTGCGAATGGCGATTTGTCCGTCCGCAGCTCCTGAAGCGCCTTGAACAGCGATAACGCCGATTTTTGTGTGAAGCCGGTGCCGGCACGCCCAACGTGAATAAGCTTGCCGCTATCGTAATAGCCCAGCGCCAAGGAGCCTATCGCATTGCGCAATGCCGTCGAAGGAGCATAACCGCCGATGACGAACTCCTCGCGATCGGTGCATTTGGTCTTCATCCATTCGCCGTGGCGGCCCGAGCGGTAAGGCGCGTCGCGGCGCTTGCTCACGATGCCTTCAAGTCCGAGGCGGCAGGCATTTTCGATCATGGCTTGGCCGTTTCCGGCCATATGCTCCGAATAGCGCAGCGAAGGGTGGCTGGTTGCGCCCAGGAGCCGCTCAAGCATGTGCTTGCGGTCATCGAGCGCGGCATCGCGCAGGCTGTAGCCGTCAAGATAGATCAGGTCGAACGCGTACAGCATCGCGCCCGTCGCCTGCCGCCGCTCTGACAGCGCATCCTGCAACGCTGAAAAGCTCGAAACGCCGTTTTCGTCTTGGACCACGGCCTCGCCATCCACGATGGCGGACTTCGCCGGGAGTTGCTCCAGCGCCTCCGCTATACCGGGGAAGCGATCCGTCCAATCGAGGGCGCGGCGTGTCAAGAGCCGCGCCCGGCCATGCTCGATGACGGCCATAAGCCGGTAGCCATCGAACTTGATTTCATGCAGCCAATTATCGCCTTCCGGCGGCTTGCCGGCCAAGACCGCAAGGCACGGCTCCACGGTCTGTGGCAGCGCCGCCTTTCTCGCCCCTTTGAGCTTCGAGGGATCGATAGCAAAGTCCCCCCTCATCCTGCGCTTCTCCCCGAAGGGAGAAGGGGCGCCCGAATTTCTGTCGGGGACAGTTCGAGCGTCCTCTCTCCCAGCCGCATCCGCTTGCGGATGTGGCCATGCTGAGATGCAAGCTCGCCGAGGCGAGCTGGCGGGGAGAGAGACAGAGTGAGGGGGTCTATCTTCAGCCGGGTAAAGCTCGCCCTGAACCAAGCCGCCGCGAGAGGACCAGACCGCGTCCTTCTCCTCGCCGATTTCCTCCATCGAGCGCCGGGATGCCACCGAATTGGGCGCCTCCTCCAGAATATTCCCTTGCGAAGCAGGCTCGGCGTAGCCGTCGCCGGACTTATACCAACGGCCCAAAGTCTTGACTCGCCGAGGGGGGATTCCCTTTCTGCCCCGTTTTGTGAATCGATGCTGTCTGCATTGATTCGCGGGGGTGGAGATGGCTGGGGTTGCGATTACTCGAACGGATATGAGTGCCGCCGATTTGCGCGCGGCGGCCAAGCAGGTCGGGGGACGCCAAGCAGGCGTCGCGCATCCTGGCCATTGCCATGGTGCTTGATGGTTTCAGCCGCGGAGGACGCGGCGCGGCTTTGCGGCATGGACCGTCAGACGTTGTGCGACTGGGTTCACCGCTACAATGAGGCAGGTCTGGATGGGCTTGCCGACCGGGCGCGAAGCGGGCGGCCCGCAAGCCTAAGCTGGGTCGAACAGGGCAAGGTTGCGTCCTGGGTCGAGCAGGGCGCCGATCTCGCCCGCGACGGCGTTGTACGGTTCCGCCGCGTCGATTTGCGTGACCGCATCGCGACCGAGTTTGGCGTCACCCTGCACGAACGCAGCGTGGGCAAACTGCTTCGGAGGCTGGACTTCCGCCATCTCTCCGTTCGTCCGCAGCATCCGCAATCCGATCCCGCGGCCCAGGAAACTTTTAAAAAAACTTCGCAGACTTAGCAAAAGAGGCGCTCGGCAAGCGCGCGATTGGTAAGCTGATCGAAATCTGGTTCCAGGACGAAGCAAGAGTTGGCCAGCAAGGCACGCTGACCCGCATCTGGGCCAGGCGCGGCACCCGCCCTCGCGCGCTGCGCGACCGGCGCTTCAACTGGGCGTATCTGTTCGGCGCCGTCTGCCCGGCCCGTGGCGTTGGCGCCGCTTTGGTGCTTGCCCACCGTCAACATCGAAGCCATGAACAAGCACCTGATTGAAATCGGGAAATGCGTCAGTGCGGGAGCAATCGCCCTGCTCATCGTGGACGGGGCCGGATGGCATAGCTCGCCCAAGCTCGTTATCCCTGAGAACATCGTTTTGCTGAAGCTGCCGCCTTACGCGCCAGAACTGAACCCCGCCGAGAACATCTGGGAATACCTTCGAGGCAACGCTCTCAGCTTCCAAGTCTGGGAAACCTACGAAGCTATCGTCGATGCGTGCTGTGACGCATGGAACGGCTTGATGCGTACCCCAGAGATCATCCGCTCAATCGCTACCCGGGAGTGGGCACAGGTCGAGACTTAGGGCCGTTGGTATTAAACAACAGCCACTGTTCCTTTTGCTGGCCCGGACTACCCCTCGTGCGGATCAGGTGCCAGCGCCCCTTCAGCTTCTCGCCATCGAGTTCGAATGCGAGGTGGCCCTTTTCGTAGCCCTTCACCGGATCGCCTTCCGGCCGCCAAACCCCACGATCCCAGATCATGACCGTGCCGCCTCCATATTCGCCTTTGGGGATGATCCCTTCGAAATCGCCATAATCGATGGGGTGATCCTCGACATGGATGGCGAGGCGCTTTTCCTTCGGATCGAGGCTTGGCCCCTTAGCCACCGCCCAGCTTTTGAAGACGCCCCCGAGTTCAAGCCGGAAATCGTAATGCAGGCGCCGCGCGGAATGCTTCTGAATCACGAAGCGCAGCCCTTCCTGGCCTTTTGCAGCAACCTTTCCGCTGGGCTCCGGCGTTTTGGAGAAATCGCGGATTTCGCGGTAGTGGCTGAGATCGCCTTTAGCGCCGGGCCTTCCGCGAGCTTGGCGCGCTTCTTTGCTGACTGAAGGCGTGCCGCGCGGCATTAGGCATTGCTCGGAAATAAGTGAGGCGGGTGGCGCCGGAATCTTGGCCGGCTGAAAGGCGCAAAAAGGGGCGCATATTCAAGATATGCAACCCTTTTTGCAACGCGGCAGACGGGCAAGAGAACAAGCCAGGTGGCGCAGTTATTTTTGAGCAATGCCTTAGCTCCCGCCTGCCGTTTTGCGTGGGTTTTTCGCTCGGGCGGGCCGTTCTTCAGGGGCCGGGTGCCCGGTCCGCTTCGGCTCGTGCCTGGCCTGCGCGGCGTGCCGATGGGGCTTGCCTTCGTCTTCCGCCTTTTTCGCCCCTGCTTTACCGGATCGACGCCGCGTTACCGGAGCGCCCTCCGCGGTTTCCTTTAGCCCCCCGGTTTCAGAGGCGATGGATTTCCGCAGCGCATCCATCAGATTGATGACATTCGCGGGCCGCGCCGCCTTTGCGGCTTCCACGGGCCGCCCCGCTTGCTTGGCGCGGATCATCTCGATCAGCGCATTCTCGTAACGGTCCTCGAATTTCGAGATATCGAAATGGCCCATCTTGCCGCGGATGATATGCTTGGCCAAGTCGAGCATCTCGGCAGGAATCTGGATATCCGGAATACTCTCGAAATAGGCATTATCCTCGCGCACCTCATTACTGTAGTGGAGTACGGTTGCGAGAATGCCTTTGTGCCGGGGTTCCATGACGAGGAGCCGCTCGCGCCTCGAAATAACCGCGCGCCCGATGCCTGCCACCCCCTCGGCCGCCATCGCCTCCCGGATCACGGCGAACGCTTCCTCGGCTACCTTATCGTTGGGGGCCAGGTAATGCGAACTCTCAAGGTAGACGGGATCGATTTCGCTTCGCGGTATGAAGCTCTCGATGTCGATGGTGTGGGAGCTTTCGATCTCGACCGCTTCGAGATCCTCCTCCTCTATATTGAGGTAATCGTTCTTTGCAAACTGGTAGCCGCGTACACGATCTTCACTCTCGACAGGCTCGCTCGTATCGGAATCGACCATTTGCTGGCGAAGGCGATTGCCCGTCTTGCGATTGAGCCAGTGAAATGAGATGCGCTCAGCTTTCGACGCCGCCGGGTAAAGCGCAACGGCGCACGAGACCAGCGATAGCTTGAGATAGCCTTTCCAATAAGGGCGGGGCGCCATGAACGGAACTCCGTGGCTTGCGCTTCACGCGCGGCAAACTTACGGCCCCCATGCCGGGCCTATTATGTCGAGGATCTTTCCGATAACGCAGCGCGAGCAACGAAGTTCCGGCGCGGAGACCTTCGAAGACTTGGATTAAACCGAATCCGTGCGATTGCTTCACCCGGCGTCATCCCGGAAATGCCGGAGGCATTATCCGGGATCGTAAAGAATGCAGGCGCTTGTTGCGATCCCGGATAGCCGCGAGCGGCTTCCGGGATGACGGGCGCGGAGCTATTCAACCGAAGTTGGTATTAGAGATGGCCCCTGTTGTTCGGACAGAATTTCCGCTTCGATAAGTGGAACGTCTGCCGGGGTTAGGACACTCCGAACAATAACTGAATCGCGATCCGCGACCGTTTGACTCAATTTGCTGGGATTCCTCGCGCCGGCGAACAGATGTATGCCGGCCCCATGATCGATGAAGACGCAATTCGCTACCGCTGGGAGACAGTTGGCAGCAAGCTCGACGAACGGGGGCGGCGCATGTTCGCTGCCGCCGAGGTACGAACCGCTGGCTGGGGCGGTCTGGCGATTGTCGCGGGAATCACTGGGCTCGCCCGTTCCACGATCAATCGCGGCGAGGACCACCTCGACGCGGAGCCGCTGGCGAAGGGGCGGACACGCCGTGCTGGCGGTGGACGCAAGGCGGTGAGCGAGAACGATCCTGAGCTGATTCCGGAACTGAAGCGGCTTGTCGCGCCCGCAACGCTGGGCGATCCCATGCGGCCGCTGATCTGGGTCTCGAAGAGCATGGACAAGCTGGCTGACACGCTGACGGCGATGGGCCATCCGATTAGCGCCGATACCGTGCACAAGGAGCTGGAAAAGCTCGGCTTTTCTCGCCAGTTCAATCGCAAAACGAATGAAGGCTCGCGGCATCCGGACCGGAATGCGCAGTTCGAACACATCAATAATAAGGTCATTGCGGCACAGACGGCCCGGCAACCGGTGATTTCGGTAGATACGAAGAAGAAGGAACTGGTTGGCAACTACAAAAATGGCGGTTCTGACTACCGGCCCAAGGGCGATCCCCAGCGTGTGAACGTACACGATTTCGCCGATAAGGAATTGGGCAAGGCTGTGCCTTATGGCGTCTACGACGTGGCTGCCAACACCGGGTTCGTCAGCGTCGGCATCACGAGCGACACGGCCGAGTTTGCCGTCGAGGCCATCCGCACCTGGCTCGGACGCATGGGGCGCCAACGGTATCCAAATGCGCGCGAACTAACGATTACGGCGGACTGTGGCGGTTCAAATGGTGCGCGTGTGCGGCTCTGGAAGGCCGAATTGCAGAAACTCGCCGATGAGACGGGGCTTGTGCTCCATGTCCTCCACTATCCACCCGGTACATCCAAGTGGAATAAGATCGAGCACCGCATGTTTTGCCATATCACCCAGAACTGGAGAGGCCGCCCGCTGACTGACCGTCTCGCCATCGTCGAATTGATCGGCGCCACCACGACAAAGACTGGGCTGAAGGTCGAGTGCGCCCTCGATACACGAACCTACGAAAAGGGCATCCACGTCAGCGATGCCGAGATGGAGATGTTGAATATCGCAGGCGATGATTTTCATCCTGAATGGAACTACACCATCAGGCCTAGGCCGGCCACGAATTCGTAGCAGTTATTGTTCGGAGTCTCCTTAGGCCGCCAAGCGGAACTCCGGAACTTGCAAAGCCGGCGCCAGTTCCTGCACGCCCGCGGCGGCCAAGGCCGCCTCCCGATGACGGCGTGTGTGCGTGCGCCGAAATGGTCAGGACTTTTGGCGGTTGGTAGAAGAGCGGCTGCGATCCAAAAATGCGTCGATAGCGGCCTCAAGCGCCTGCTTGGCTTCTGCCTTTTCGACGCTTGCCTGTTCATACTCAACTCTGCGTTTGGCAACGCTTTCCTTTCTGGCCTGGTCCAGCGTTTGCGCCATTTGCGCTTCAAGCGCGGCTTGCTGCGCGCGAACCTTGATGCTCGCCGATGCCGCCATGTCTGCCGCAAGCTTTAAGGGGACCGCGGAGGTCTGTTCCGCGCTTAGGACGGAAAGGGCATCCTGTTCAGCCTTCTGCGCCTGCCACATCGTTTGCTGCTGCGCCTGCAGCTTCGAGAGTTCCATGCGATAGAGCTGATGCTGCACATCCAATAGCCTCTTCGCGCGAAAAAGCGGTTTCTTCACGAGGTCACCCTGAGATCAGCCAGTCGGAAAAGTGCATCATGAACTTCATAAAGAAGTCTTGCGATATAAAATAAAACAATATCAGTCCTCCGCCTATCATAAACGGGGGAGATATGAAGTACACAGGCACCATCGGTGCGAGTTTGTTTAGAATGCCGAACATTACATTCATGACAATCGAAAAGACAAGGAACGGCGAGCACACTTGCAGAGCAACCAGGCTTCCGGCCCCAAGGACTCCCGCCAACTCCGCCAGCTCGTTATTTCCGCCGAAATCCGCACCGAAGTGGAACACATTGTACGACTGGATCAGCGCGCGCAGTAGCTCCAGATGCTGGTCGGTTATGAAAAACAAGGCCGCCGCGGTGAGGGTGATAAACGAGGTGAGCGCTGGCATTTGCTCGCTACTCTCGGCGGAGGTCTCGTTCATCCCGATCCCTAAAGCGCTGGCGGCCGCTTCGCCCACGAACTGGAGGGCACCGAAAAAGAAGCGCACCATAAATCCGATGAACACGCCTTTCGCGATCTCGACGCATGCGAGCCTTGCGATGAAAGGAAGATCGCTCGCGCGTTCCCGCACGCCCTCGAATTCTCCAAGCACCGGAAAGATCGCGACGCTGGCGCCGAGAGAGAAAAAAAGACGAACCTGCATCGGCACCCTGGGACTGCCGAAGCCAGGCACCACCATTAAACAGCTGCCAATGCGGCAAAACACGAAGAACACCGAAAGGGTCAAGCCTGGGAAGGCTTCGAGCGCGTGCGCGATCACGACACGGAACCGGCTTGGCTGATCGGCATGCCACGGGCGATTTCGAGGTGCGACAGCACCGGCAGATTGGGGAACATACGCTCCGTGACCATGCGAACGTAAGGCCGGATATCCGGGCCGGCGACCAGGACGAATACCTCGCCCCGGTCCATCAGTTCGCGGACAACCTTCGAGACCTCCGTGCTAAACTGCTCTATCGACGCGGGGTCGATATCGAACTCGATCACCTCGCCCTTGGGGTCTCGCCGCAAAGCCTGATGCAATGCCGTTTCCCAGCGCTGTCCGAGCCGGAGGATCTTCAGGACGCCATCCTGCGCGAAATCGGCGCAAATCTGCTGAGACATTCGCGCCCGGATGTGCTCGGCGATTTGCTCGGTCCTATGCACGTGAGGCGAGATCTCGGCAACCGCCTCCATGATCAAATTGAGGTTTCGAATTGAAATCCGTTCGGAAAGGAGCCTACGCAAGACGGCATGAAATCCGGAGTTCGACAGGGTAGAGGGCACAACTTCATCAAGGAGCCGCTTATACTCTGGCTCGAAGCCATCCAAAAGTTTGCGGAAGTCTTTGTATGAAAAAAGCTGAGCGAGGTTGTTCCGGATTACCTCCCCAAGATGGGTCAGCAAGACCGACATGATGTCGACCGGCGTGAACCCCTCGGCCTTGAGCGTTGTAGAGAAGATCTCCGGCACCCAGACTGCCTTCATCCCAAATGCCGGCTCCCGCGTCTCCTCGCCCGGAACCCGCGGCAAAGGTCCATCTCCCGTTACGACAAGAACTTCGCCGATCCGCAACTCGCTTTGGGCGACGATGGCGCCGTGAATCTTGATCTGATATGCCTTGGGCTGCATAAAAATATCGTCGGAAAGTTTAATCTCCGGGACGATAAAGCCATACTGCTTCGCAAACTTCAGGCGCATCTTTGAAACGCGCTGCCCAAGCTCGGCATGCGCCGGCAAGAGCGCCGCCCCCACCTGCTTGCCCAAGCAAAGCTCGATGCCTGGGATTTTCAGGGATTCCTTGACGGAATACTTCGCTTCCTCATCCGCGTCGGCGCGGGCCCGCGCGGCATCGGCGTCCTGTATCGCCAGTGCCTCCGCCTTCCTCCGCGGAACGGCATAGGCAATGAATATCATGGTCCCAGCCAGCAGCGCGAAAGGGAAGAAAGGTAAGCCCGGCGCGAGCGCGAGAACCGACGAGACAAGCCCCGCCACAAACAGAGCGCGGGGATAGTTCCCAAGCTGGCCCAAAACAGCTTTTTCGGCCGAGCCCCGCGTCCCGCCCTTGGAAACCAGAAGACCCGCGGCCAGCGACACAATGAGGGCTGGGATCTGCGTAACCAACCCGTCGCCAACGGAAAGCTTCGTGAAGACGTCGGAAGCGGCCGACATGGTCATGTCGTGCCTCAGCACGCCAATAACGATCCCGCCGAACATATTGATGGCAGTAATGATTAGCCCGGCAATCGCATCGCCGCGCACGAATTTCGAGGCGCCGTCCATCGCACCGAAGAAAGCGCTTTCCTCTTCGAGTTCGCGCCGGCGAGACTGAGCCTCTTGCTCGTTGATGATCCCGGCGGCGAGATCGGCGTCGATTGCCATCTGCTTGCCGGGGATAGCGTCCAGCGTAAATCGGGCGCCAACCTCGGCGATCCTGGTTGCACCTTTGGTTATGACGAGAAAGTTCACGGTGATTATGATCGAAAAGACAATAATGCCGATAAGGAAGTCGCCGCCCATCACAAAATTTGCAAAGCCCGCGATCACGTAGCCGGCCGATGTGACGCCCTCGGCGCCGCTCGACAGGATCAAGCGCGTGGTGGCGATGTTCAGCGAAAGCCGGAGCAGCGTCGCGATGAGCAAAATCGTCGGGAATGCGGAAAAATCGAGCGGACGCTGAATCCAAAGGGCAACCATCAGGATCAGGATGGCAAGGGCTATCGAAAGCGCTAGCCCCATATCGATCACCGGCGCGGGCAGCGGCAGAAAGAGCACCGTGAGCATGAACAGGATGCCCAGCGCAAAGCCGACGTCTTGATTGCTGCTTCGCGGCGCGGCGCCTTGCGTTACGGGTGCAATAGGTGTCGACATATTTTACCTGTGCAAAAGGATCGATGAATACTGCCGGACACCTGAGCGTTTAGCCCTAAAAACCGTTCTCGATATGAGAGTAAACGAGTTCAGAAAAACCGTACAGAACGCTGCCAATAAATGGGGCGGTAATCATCGCGACCATGAAGATCACGATGATCTTTGGAATAAACGTGAGCGTGGCTTCCTGGATCTGCGTCAGCGCTTGAAAGAGCGAGATCGCGAGTCCAACCACCATCGCGGCCGCGATGGAGGGGCCGCTTGCCAAGATGACCGTCCAAATAGCCGAGCGGACAAGGTCGAGAGCGTCTGCCTGGTTCATCCCCCCCCCTTAGAACTCAGGAAACGGTGATGCCGCTAGCTAAGCTGATCGTATTGCCATCCGTCAAAGTGGCTTGTGGGCCGGTTGATGTAATCAGGACCGATGCAACCTGCCCCGAGGTCGAGCCATCCGATGAGGTTACGGTTTTGCCTATAATCGAACCCGCCTGCGAAATAGCGGTTTGAGTCAACAGAGAATCGAGCTTCGTGTTCGCGTTGACCTGCTGTTCGACGCTCGAAAAGGACGCGAGCTGCGAAACGAACGTGGTTGGATCGGCGGGATTTGTCGGGTCCTGGTTCTGCAATTGCGCCACGAGAAGTTGCAGAAACTCATTGTAATTGACCGTGTTGTTCGCCGATGTTGAACTGTTGGTGCTGCTCGAACTAGTCGCTGTGCTGTTCGTGGTTGTTGCCGCAGTGGTCGCCGAAACCGTCATGTTGCTGCTCCTATCAGGTTGTTTCTGTTGTCGCAGGCGCCCTGAAGGATTTCTTCCTCCATCGCAAAGCAACTGCGCAAAGTCTTGAGACCATCGTAATAGCGCTTGGCGTCGACCAGCCGCCGCACCTCCAAGAGCGCCGCGAGCAATTCTTGGCTCGATAGTGCGTTGCAGAGGTTGGTGAAGTACAAGTCGAAGAGCTGGCGCGTCGCTCCAGCGTTGCTTGGGTCGATCAGCATTGTCTGAAGGATAAAGTAAAGCTGCCTGAACGGCGTCGTCGTTTGCGTTGGCTGCATGACATGCGCCTCAAGCAAAAAGGTCACGTCGTTCAGGAACTCAATCGCAACCTTGCGATCGACCCGCAGGACCGCGCCGTTGATAAAGATCCGCTCGCCAGGCTTCAGGCTGATGCAAAAGGGCTTAGTCATTCAATCCGTCCGCGATGGTTTGCGAAATATCCTTCAAGGCGGTGAAGTCCTGGACCTCTCCCTTTTTGATCCGCTCCGCCTCGCGCAGCATCGACAACCCTATCGATATGAGGTCCGCCCGCAGTTTTTCGGGAAGCCGGTTTTCATCGCTGGCAAGCTGCACCATGAAGAATTCCCAAAGCCGCCGCAGGAACAGTAACGCATCAATCGCTTCGCGCGAATTGACGCCCGCCTCCTGAGCGCGCTCCAGCAGGCTGATGGAGTGGAGAATTGCCGCGCGTTCGTTGGCGCGCACAGTTTTGGGCGAGCCTTCGAGAATTTCGGCGTAAATGCTTCGATACATCAGTTCTTTATCCTGGGAAAGTCCGGTCCTATGCCGGCAAATAGTTCACTAAGCTGAGCTTCGAGAGCTGGTTCGTGAGGTTGTATGCTGTCTCAAGTTGTGTTGTGAGGCCCGTGAGCGCCGTGGCGGCCTGGTAAGGGTCAACGCCATCGAGCTGGCTGACCATACCGTTGACGGTGCTTGCTTGCGTTTGCAGCGCGGTGTTCGCGTTGGTGAGCTGCGATTGCGAGAGGCCAAGCGTCGTTTGCATATCGCTGATACCTTGCATCGCGGAACCCACCTGTTTGAGCGCGCTTGCCAATACTGTCTGCTGAGTACTGGAGTTCAGACTAGAAACGCCGAGATCGGCGATGCTTGTGTAGGCGCTGGCAAGCTGGCGAAAGGCATTCCCGTTCGCACTGACGGTGGTGGCTACGCTCTGCCCCGGCGAAATGACGGCGGATGTCCCGGTACCCGAAGCTTGGGACCAGTTCGTGGTCCAGGCCGGATCGGCAAAAAGATTGGCGAAGCCTCCCGACAAAAATTGCTGCATTTGCGTGGTGGTGATCGAGCTTGCTTGCGAACTCGATTGCGGGAATCCAAACGCGGTTTGGAAAGCGGCGGCGGTCGCCGTCTGGGGGGCGCCCGAATAGTTCGCCATCGGAGCCACGGAGCTATTCGTTCCGCCAAACACGAATGCGCCCGCCGAGGCCGTGTTCATGTCCGACGTAAACGAATCGAGTAAAGACTGGGCTTGGGTTGCAAGCGTGCTTACATCACCTGTGTTTTGCGCGCTTATGAGCGAGTTCAGGAAGGTCTGGGCGTCTGACGTAATGGAACTCAGCGCATTCTGCGAGACAGTTAGCGTCGTGCCTGCCATGGCATTCGAGCTTTGCATGTTTGACAAGGAGGCTGCCTGGCTCTGAAGCGACTCTAAGAGCCCGGCTTGGCTGCCCAGGCTTTGGACCGGGTCGGCAAGCAGGCCGGTAGTTAACTCGGTCCCCGCTTTGGCAACCTTAGTCTGCAAATTGGTAACAGCGTTACGCGGGCCAGCAAGCAGGGAATAGGTTGATACTGAATTTAACATCGATGTCACCTACTGTATCGCGGAGAACAGGCTCGAATAGAGCGTGTTGACCGTGTTAATCAGCTTCGCCGACGCCTGATAGGACTGCTCCAGTGCGAGCATGTTGCTAAGTTCAGTGTCCAGGTTCACACCGGTTGCGTTCGAAAGCGCGGTCGACGCGGTGCTTTGGACGGCAGTGCTATAGCTTGCCGCGTTCGAGGCTTGGCTCACCTGATTTCCAAGCCACGAGGCCGATGCGGAGGCGTAATCCTTAACGTCCGCCTGCGAGCCGGCCCCCGCGTTGGGATCGAAGGTAAGGGATTGGGAAGAAAGGTTCGATACGAGCTGGTTCAGGCGATCGGAGTAACCGGTCTGCCCTGGCGACGGGTTATAGGTGTAGACGCCGGTGGGGTCGCTCGAAGGGTCACTGCTCGAAATGCCACCGTCCCGCAGCAAAGCTGGATTCCCAGTTGTGGGATTCACATAGGGAGAAACCTAAATCGTCGCAGCGAGGCCTGGCGTGACAGTGGTGGTCGAAGGCACGGTGAGGCTGCCGCCGTTTGTGAAAAGACCAGCCTGCACGGCCGGAGGAGGTTGGGCGCCGCTCTGATCGGTCTCCTGGAAATCGGTGATCAAACCGCCCGCGATCTGATCGAGCTGCGATTGGTAGGTTGGCGCAAGGTTGTCCCGGACCGAAATCAAGCCGGCGAGGGCCCCGCTTTGGACGCTGTACGGAGAGCCCGAAGCCGTAACAGGCACCCCATCGACGTACACCGCGTTGCCCTGGGTGGACGCGGTGAAGGCCGGTGTCTGCTGAAATGTGACCGTCATAGGCGTCTGGTCGAAGAGCGTCAGACCGCTACTGGTATAGATTTTTACGCTGTTATTGGAGCCTTTGACTGTCGTTATCCCAATCTGGTTGCTTAGCTGCTGAAGCAGGCTGTTGCGCTGATCGAGAGCATCGGTAATGTCAGCGCCGCTCTGGGTGCCCTGCATGATGCTTTGATTGACCTGGGTAAACTGGCCCAGAATATTATTGATGGTAGTTACAGAATTAGCGATACCTGCGTCGGCCTGTTCCCTAACATTTTGAACCGTGGTGCTGGCGCTGTTGAGCCCATTCGCTAGGTTAGTGGCCGCCTGTACGGCGGCTTGGGCACTCGCTGAGCTTTGCGGGGAATCTGCGTAAGTCTGCAGCGCGTCCGATAACTGCCCGATGAGCGCTGTCGGAGACGTTGAGTCGCTCGATGAGGTACCCAGCGTGCTTTGCAGCTGCGTCATGGCATTCGAGATGGCGGATTGCTGGGCCTGATTTGAGTTTGCGGAGAGAAGGCTGGTCAATAGAGCGGTATTCGAGGCCTGCGAGAGCGTCGCCACCGCGGGTAACCCATTGGCGGTGACGACATTCGCAATCTTCCGGCTCGCATTCGGGTTGCTTTGATTAGCAATATTGCGAGACACGGTGGAGATCTGTGCCGAAGCAACAGATACTCCAGCCATAGCACCATATAAGGCAGTGTTAAGGGTCATGACCTGCCTTCACCACCGGCGGCTCAGTGTTCGATGCTGATAAGAACCTGCAAGAGCGAAGAGCCTGTCTGGAACACCTTCGAGTTTGCTTGATAGTTATTCTGCGCAGCGATCATCTTCGTCAGCTCTGTGGAAAGATCCACCGTGGAGCTTTCGAGTGCGTTCGATGCGATTTTGCCTACTCCGCCGAGCCCAGCCTTTCCGATCTGTGCGGCGCCCGAACTCGTGTTCGGCTCGTAGGCGTTGCCCGTCACGGCCGTCATATTGTCGGGGCTAACGACGGTTGCCAGCGGGATCTTGTATTGCTGAATCGTCGCGCCGTTTTGGTAGACGGTCGAGAGCGTGCCGTCGGTGCCGATGCTTATGTTGGAAACCTGGCTCGGTGCGTTACCGTTGGTGCTGGCCTGCAATATTGTGTAGCTCGTCGCCAACTGCGTCGACTGCGACATGTCCAGCGACATCGTCTTCCCATTCGGAATCGCGATGCTGATGGGGCTCCCGCTTGTCAACGCGCCGGTGGTGGGGTCGAAGGTTAGTGTTTGCGTTGTGAGCGGGCCGCTCGTGTAAGGAAACCCGCCGTTTGTGGCGGTGGAGGCGTCAAAGACGTCCACCTCCCACGAAGGCGGATTCCCCGCTGTGGACACGTTCGAGAGGTAAACGTCTAGCGTAACTTGGTTGCCGAGATTGTCATACGCCGAAAGCGAGGTCTTTTCGGTGTAAGTAACTCCTGTGGCGGGATTTGTGGAGGGCAAGGTCGTAGACGTGGAGAGCGATGCGGAGGCCGAGGGAAGATTGAGATAGAGTTCTCCCGAGGTCGTGGGAGAAGCCTGGAGCCCCAGCGTGCTCAGATTGACCGGAGCTAGCCCGCCATAACCGTTCGACACACCCGTTGTGCCGGCGGGGTAGCCGAGTAGCGTGTATCCCGCGGAATTCACGAGATTGCCGCTAGAGTTCTCCACGAAGGAGCCGGCGCGCGTGAGCAGCGGTGTGCCGCCCGGGCCCTGCACCAAAAAAAAGCCGACGCCTTGAACCGCAAGGTCGGTGGGACTGGACGTGGACGTTATGGGGCCCTGCCCCTCGACCGTGATGCGCGGCGCCGCGAGCACGCTTCCCGATTGAAAGTTCGAGCTGCTTGCGCCCAGGACCATGGAAGCGAATTCCGCCGAGCCGCTCTTGTATCCGATGGTATTCACATTGGCGATGTTATCGGCGACAGTTCCCAGCAGCGTGGATTGGGCGGACATTCCCGATGCGCTGGTCGTCAGCAAACCATAGAGGCTCATGCCTGTTCCCTCAACTTCATGTTGATTCTGATTGCGGAGGTTACGGGCGGCGCCTTGCGTGGAACTGATGGCCACGCCGGTTTTCGCGTCGCGCGGCCAACTTCCTCAGAATGGCGTTAAGGTTGTGTATAGAGTCTTGCGCTACCTTTAGCTGTGCTCTAGTATCGTAGCGGTGAAGCTGATGAAATACGATATCGATGGGGATTTCGACGCGGGGTATCTTGATCGGTTTCGCGAGCAGGTCGAACTCGCTTGCGGAGGCGGCGGAGGACGTCATGCTGGACCTTTCCCGCGTGACTTTTGTCGACAGTACCGGAATAGGCGCCCTTGTGGCCTTGCACAGAAGGCTCGTTGCAAGAGGACATAAGCTAAAAGTATTCGGACTGCGCGGGCAGCCGCTGCAGCTCTTCATGAATCTCAAGCTTATCCCCTTGTTTAGTGCCTAATCGCGCAGGGGGAGCAGTAATTCAATTGGCCTGGCCGCGCCGGCTGAACGTTTTGCAGTGGTGCGAAGTATGCATGGATTGAACGAGTAATATTGGATGATAGAAGAATTTAGCGTGGGTTCGCCCGTATATTATGTCCCGGAGTGCAACAGCGCGCTGGCCCAATATGTGCCGGTTACGCGCGTTCACTTCTCCCTAAGGCGGCCGCTTTTGACTTTGGGGAAACAGCTCGTGATCGCCCCGAAACTTAAGCGAAACGGTATGCTCGCCAGGGATAAGAGCGGCAGCTACTGGATCTCAAAGGAAGCTTTCGAGGCCCAGCCCCGCGCCCGTGGTGCGCCGGGCCTTGGACCGCCGGTCGCTTCCGCGGAGGGCACGCGCGATCACTTCTGGGCGCCTGTTTTCTTTCTCAGCAGGTAGAGCCGGAGCCTGTGGAAGTAGCGGCGCGCGCCGATGCTCCAGAGCGTCACCGTCCGGTAGAGCTGCGAGTTCCTGATCCAGAATTTCCCGTGCTCGGCATTGAGCCAGAGCCAAGCGTGCGCGCGCGCCACCAGCCGTACCTTGCGGGCTTGAGGGCGCACGGCAACCCAGGTCCGGTCGACGAGCAAGAGGCTGACTGCCTGTAGCGAGAGCCAAAGCACGATCCCGGCCCTCGGCCGTTCCGCAACCTCTATTGTGGCGGCAAGCTTTGCGGGCTCAAGAACCGCGAGCGGCAGCGCGACGCTAAATGTAGCCCAGTAGGGAGGCAGACGGCTTAAGAGAGCGAAATATGGGTCGTAGATATAGATGGCAATAATTCGCAGGGCCGGCTTTGCATAAACCCTAACAAGGGCGGAATCGGCGATGAGCCGGAAAAGCCATTTGAGCTGCGGATGAAGAAAGAGAACGAAAAGGGCAAACAAAATCTGGATTGTGTGCTGAACTAGTCTTGCCACAATCTTGAATGGCAGGGTCAGCGTAAAGCGCAGCGCCGCTGTGGCCTGTTTTGGCAAGCTGTTCCCGCCTTTTTCGGAGATACTCTCTTTGGGAGCGCTGGTCATAGGGTTCCTTGACGCTGCGATTCAAGCGTGATCGATCTTACCGGAAGCCAGGTTGCGCGTCTCAAAATTCCCTCAATGCTTGTTCGCGTGCAAGCCCAGCGGCGCGACGGCCCAGCCTGCTTACCAAAGGTGAGCCATCGAAGTCTACAAGGTAACCTCCTGGCCGCCACCTCCTATCCCCCTCAGGCCGTGGGGCGCCAAAGAGCTAAGTAATCGGTTTTGCCAGGATGCCGCGAGTGTACGCAAAGCGCCCTAAGCCATGGCGGTTCACCTTGTATCCCCATGTAAGCCGTGTTAGCACCGCTAAAGCATTAATGATTCGCCGGACAAGGCTATGGGGTTTTGCTTGCGATGGCTAGGGATTCTACTTGGGGCTGTATCGCTATTTAGCCTCGCGCAGAAGCTTTACGATTTTGCCACCGCCCCCGTCATCGGCGGCTTGCTCCCCTATTACCGGGAGAGCCTGCATCCGTTGGTAAGCGTATTCTCGGAAGCCCTGGAGCGCGGCTCTCAGGCGATAGGCTTTGCGTCGCCGTTGCTGTCCGCGGACGCTATAATTATTTATTTCGCGCTCGGGTTCGTATTGCTCGTGCTTTACGTCAGCGACGATTTGGAATGGAGACGTTCGGGAGAAGAACGCATAACTTTCAGGTCGCTGCTTGGCCGCATTGCGATTGCTTGTTTGTGGCCGGTAATCCTTCCCGTCGCGGTCTATTTTATCTTCGATGCGAACCAAAACACCTTAAGCACCTGGGTGTCGGCAATCGGCAAAATGCTCGGCTCAGCCGTGTTCCTGTTGGCGGTCAATTCCTGCTTTTCGACATTACTGTAGCTCCTTCCGCCAGTCGGCCATAGGCGTCTCTTTCGATGGCTTTCCGCTTGCCGGGGAGTGCTCCGCCCGATAATTTGCCCTAAGTTTGAGGGAGGGCGGCTTTGATCAAATGTCCCGTTTGCGGAGCGGAGCTCGCGCGTGGAACCCCATTTTGCCCAATATGCGGGGCGATGCTTTCCTTTTCGTTCCGCCCGGTCATCGCGGGCCTCGTTCACTTGGCGCTTTGCGCTCTCGCGCTGTACTTCATCCCCAAACCCTACGCCTACATTGCCGCCGCGCCCTTCGTGCTTCTCGGGTCGATGTCGTTCGGCGCGGCCGGATTTGGCTTGTACCGCAGCCTGCTGAGACGGTGACGCCACAGGCACGGGCATAAGTTTTCATATTTGCCTCGATTCTTCTGTTCCGCTCGCACCCGTATATGCTAAAAGGGCGCAAGAAATGTTCTATTATGGATAATATGGCTGTGCTGCGTTCGATCCCGCTCCTGATGCTCCTTGCGCTTTCCGCTTGTGCGACGGCGGCAAGTCCGCCGCCCGAGATGCGCTTCGTTCTGGCCGATCCGGGCAAATACAAGACGGACGCGGAAAGGGAGCATGCGCAGCAACTAGCCGAAATCGCCTGCAAAGCCAAAGCGATGACGGCCAGCGCGGAGCTTGAGAAAACCATCGCTGGCGAGCGGCATAGCATGGAGAATCTGGGCAGAGCGCGGGAAAAAGCGGCCGAGATGTACGGAACATCCTTCGCGCTTTGCATGATAAGCAATGGCTACGTGAGAAGTAATACTCATGGCGGTTGAATATCTCCCGGCTGTCATTTCGGAAGACGCCTACGGTGTTTCCGGGACTTGTTCCGCCGTGGCGATATTCTCCGCCTATGCCACTTCCGCAGCGTCATTCCCGCGCAGGAGTGTGTGAAGAAATCGAAATTGCAGCCTTCGGGAAGACTCCGCAGCGTCATTCCCGCGAAGGCGGGAATCCATTTCAGCTGCAGGAACAAGACCTTAGCGTGGTGCCGCGCCTGCGCGCATGGGCGCAAACATAACAGGCGTCGCGCCCCCTCATCCTGTCCTTCTCCCCATGGGAGAAGGAACCCCTGAACTATCCGCAGCGCAAATTCTAGCGTCCCCTCTCCAGCTGCATCCGCTTGCGGATGCAGCCACGCAAAGACGCAAGCTCGCCAAGGCGAGCTTGCGGGGAGAGGGACAGGGTGAGGGGAGATTCGCTTGTTCGTTCTGCTGTGCGCCGTCAAGTTAGCGCCCATGCGCCTCGCGGGGACGACGCTGCGGCCCGAACCACTCGAAGCCGGCGCGACCCGCTGTGAAATTTGGGTTCAACACCGCTTGGCGCGGCACTGCGCACGGGATGACGAGGCTTGAGACCCGCGCCTAACGAATTTGTTAGCTTATAAACTGGGCGGCGCGCGATTTCTACGTTGACTATCGAAGACTCACACTTCAACATGCGCACCATTTGCGGGTAGGGGACCGCAAGCCGGGGTGCGTGCGCTCCAAAAGCGCTTAGCCCGGCGACACTTAAGGGGGGCGGCACAAAAGGGGTAAGACCTATGAACGAAGGTGTTTCGCTGGAAATGCTGGCCTTCAACTTGAAGTTGCTAGGCCGGAAAAGCCGGAAAAAGATTCTTATCAGCGCAGGGAGGCAGGAAAACAAAAAGCGAATGCTTCCAGCAATAAAGCAGTTCCTTACATTAGAAGTAGACATTTATTCAACGCCTGGCACTCATAAATTTCTTTTCGATCGCGGCATTGAGACCACGGAAATTCATAAAATTACCGACCGCCGTGCGCCGAATATCCTCACTTTCCTCAAGGAAAACCGCTTCGATCTCGTCATCAATGTTCTGACCGGCGACGACGACTACGACGAAGCTTCCGACGCCAGGCTCATCCGCAAGCTCTGCATCGAAAACGGCATTCCGCTCATCACCGACGCCGACGTGGGCATCGCCACCCTTGAGCAGATCGTGGCCGACACGAGCAAGGGCACGTTCCGCTACAAGCTTGCGGACAATTCCGAGCCCTGGAACCTGCACCTCCATTTCATGGAAGCGGTCGAGGCCCTGGGCGGGGTCGCCAATCACCACGCCCATTTCGACAAAGCCTACCTCATCAATATGGAGAACCTCCGCCTCTCCCAGGTGGACATGCAGAAGAAGTGGGAGATCTACCGCTATCTCAAGGAGAACTACACCTACGACGATCTGATCGAGCGCATCGGCCGCGGCCTCGACAAGATGATCGCGCAAGGCGTCACCTACTGCCGGACCATGGTGGACGCCGACAGCACGGTTGGCTTGCTGCCGGTGACGGCCGCGATGGAGGTGAAGAAGCGTTACGCCGGACGCATCGTCTTCGAGGTGGGCGTGCAGCCGCTGCAAGGCGTGCTCGACCCCGCCTCCTACGAGCAATATGCCGAGGCCTGCAAGCTCGCCGATTACTGCGGCGGCCTGCCCTCGCGCGACCGGCCGCGGCCCGAGGCGCATCTCGACATGGTTCTCGATCTCGCCAAGCGGCTCGGCAAGCCGGTTGAGGTGCATGTGGACCAGGAGAATAACCCGCTCGAAAACGAGACCGAGCTGCTCGCCACGAAAACCATCGAGCACGGCATGCAAGGCATGGTCTACGCCATCCATGCGATCTCCGTCGGCGCCAAGGAGGAGCGGGAGCAGGACCGGATCATCGCGAAGATCGCCGAGGCCGATATGGGCGTCGTGATTTGCCCGTCCGCCGCGCTCAGCATGCAGAAGCTGGCGATGACTGCGCCGCTGCACAACTCCATCGCGCCGTACCCGAGACTGCATGAGGCAGGCGTGCGCTGCTATCTCGGCGTGGATAACATCCACGATCTGTTCATGCCCATGTCGGACGGCGACATCTGGACCGAGTGCCGGATACTGATGGAGGCGTGCCGCTTCTACGACATCGCCACGGTGGCGAAATGGGCCTGCGCGAAGCCGCCTTCCTTCAAGAAGGCGCCGGCGCTCGCGGCTTAAGAACGGGCCGCCAGACCGATTATTATATCAAATCCGGTGGATTGCTTCACACAGACCCAGCAAAAGACCCCCTCACCCCAGCCCTCTCCCTGCAAGCTCGCCTTGGCGAGCTTGCACCTTAACATTTCCGCACCCGCAAGCGGGTGCGGATGGGAGAGGGAGAAGAGGCTGCGGCCCCTCTTCGAGGTAAGAGGACAATTCTGGCGTCCCTTCTCCCCTCGGGGAGAAGGACAGGATGAGGGGGGACTTCGCGAACCATTCAACCGGATCTGGTATTACACCAGCTTAACAAACCGTGCGTTTCGCGTAAGGCGCTCTCATGGTTAATGCGCGGATGGTAAACGCCGGATCTTGATATTTTTCGCCCGCCACTTTTTGCGAATCTTTGCTCGATTTTGCCCGGATTCTACCATTCCAGAATCCGCTTAAATATACGGAGAACTTGCAAATTAACCAAAGCGCGGCGCATAAGCGCCGTTCGCGCCACAGACCTGGGCGGCATTTTTCTCTGTAATATCAAAGCACTGCGAGATGGGCGGCAAGGCCTTAACGGTTCCGTAAAACACCCGTGCTATATTGTCTCAATATTGAAAAGCGGTGCCCGGCCACCAAAAACCGCCGAAAGTGGGTTAACAGCGTGCTACTCGAAGAACAGCGTCGAGACCGATTTCTCGCCCGAGGTGTGGAGAATCGCCTTGCCGATCAGCTCCGCCAGCGAGATCACCTCGATATTGGCCGCGACCCGCACCGCTTCGGTTGGCACGATGGTGTCGGTGATGAACAGCTTCTCGATCTTGGACGCCATGATCTTGGCGACCGCGCCGCCCGAGAGGACGCCATGGGTGATGTAGGCGACAACCGAACTCGCGCCCCGTTCGGCGAGCGCGGCGGCGGCGTTGCACAGCGTGCCGCCGGAGTCGATGATGTCGTCGATCATGATGCAGTCGCGCCCCGACACGTTGCCGATCACGTTCATCACCTCGGACTCGCCCGGCTGCTCCCGGCGCTTGTCGATGATGGCGAGCGGTGCATCGATGCGGCTGGCGAGGCCGCGCGCGCGCACCACGCCACCCACGTCTGGCGAAACCACGGTGATGTTGCCGTTGGTGAAGCGCTTGCGGATATCGCGTACCATCACCGGCGCGGCATAAAGGTTGTCGGTCGGGATGTCGAAGAAGCCCTGGATTTGGCCGGCATGAAGGTCGACGGTCAGCACGCGGTCGGCGCCGGCATGCGTGATCAAATTGGCGACGAGCTTTGCCGAAATCGGAGTGCGCGGCAGCGTTTTGCGATCCTGGCGTGCGTAGCCAAAGTAGGGGATGACCGCTGTGATGCGCCGCGCCGACGCCCGCCTCAGCGCGTCGATCAGGATCAGCAGCTCCATCAGATTGTCGTTGGCCGGATAGGACGTCGACTGGATGACGAAGATATCCTCGCCCCGGACGTTCTCCTGCACCTCGACAAAGATTTCCATGTCCGCAAAACGCCGGACCAGACATTGGGTAAGCGGCGTTTTGAGATAGGCGGCGATGGCGTGAGCCAGCGGGCGATTGCTATTGCCGGCGACCAGCTTCATGACGCGTGACAGTCCATGTGGTTACAGGAGTTAGTAAAACGGCACGAGCGCGCTTCTAACAGCGCGCTCGTAATATGTAAACCGCCGAATGTGTGTGCAAGGCAGCAACGCGGCCTTCGCTCGGCTTGGGTTAACCGGCCGAGCCGTTTGCGCCTTGCTGGGCAGTTCCCGCCGCCGGCTTCTGGAGCAGCTTGGTAACCTCGGAGGCTGCGGCTCCGGCTGCCTGGTCGGCTATTTCGCCCCAAGTGCCGTCCAAGCTTCCCGCGACGATCTTATTATTCTGCACGACCGTCTTTTCCATCTGCTTGCCCGACGGGTCGATGACGGCCCAGCGGATGGTGATCGACTGCTGGCCGTTTGCCGCGGCTCCAAGCTCAACCTGACCCTGGATCTTATAGGTGCCAGCCTTCGCGCCTGACACAAGCTTGATGCCCTGCTGCTTCAAGGCGCGCTTCATCGCCTCGGCCAGCGACGTCTTGCCGTCGCCAGGAGCGCCCATGACCGCTGGGACCACAGCGACTAGTTCCGCGGGACCGGCAGCTGCCTTTTGCTTGGCCGGAGCGGGCACTGCAACCGCCGATGCGAGCGACGGCGTGTCCGTTGCGGCCGCCGCCTGAGCTGGCGCGGGCTTGGGCGCGGATTTGGCCGCGACCTTTACAGGAGCAGCCGGAGCTGCAGCGGGTGCTGGCGCCGCACTGGCTATGGTAACAGGAGCGGCTGGGTTGTCGATCCAGGTTGACACATCGATGGCCGACTTCGCAGCGACTTGCTGCAGGCCCTCTTCGGTGACGTGGTTCCAGGAGTTGCCGCCGCGCTTGTCCGAAACAAGGGCTTCGCCGCCAATGGTGCGGATCTTGTTGCCGGCCTTGTCGGTGACGTCGATCTGGTAAGCGACCTTCGTCCCGTGCTTGGCGTCGGGCTTCGCGGCGAAGGTGGTCTTGATGATATACTGGGCATCCTTGGCTTCGACGATTTGCACGCCTTTTGCCCGGATCGATGCCGTGAGCTGCTCGTTGACTTTACTTGCGTATTTCTGCGGCACGCCATCGGCTTGCGAAAGGGCGATTGCAGGTTTGGCCTTCAGGGTCGCATCGGCGGTATCGCCCAATTGAAGGATGCTTCCTCCGCAGCCGGCAAGGCCAGCTAGCAAAAGGGCTCCAGTCAAGAGCGACGCGGCACGGTTAGCTGCGCACTGCGCGGCCGGCTTGATCTCGCGCGTCACTTGTCCACTCCTTGCTTTATAGGTTTAGCACGGCGGTACACTTGACTATACCGGCACAACTCCCCCCGCCGAATCTCGTAACGCTCGAAATCTAGCTGTCGCGCCCGTTCGCGTCCAGCAGGCGGACCTTTCCACAGGGGCGCCAGGGCAAAATTCGGCCAAAATAGGGGCTGGCCGTTGTAGTTATCCACATCAAGGCAGCAGAATTGCGGATATTTGGCGGCCGTAATCGGCCTCGAATCTATGCACGGACCGGCGGTAACTGAACAGAATCGATTCGTTTTCGTAGGTGCAGGCGCCAATATCTTGGATGCTGCCGGCGCCTTTACTCCGAAGGCGCTCCCGGACGAAGCCAGGTAGATTGAAATGCGGCTTGCCCCCTCCGGGTTGGGCAAAGTGCCGCTCGTTGGTCTCACCGTCGGCGAGGAACGCTGCCTTGAATTCGGGGCTGACCTCGTAGGCGGCCTGCGATATCGCCGGGCCGATGGCGGCTGAAATCCGGTCCAGGCGGGCGCCGAGGCTTTCCATGGCCTCGATTGCGCTTTCGATGACACCGCCTTTGGCACCCTTCCAGCCCGCATGGGCGGCAGCGATGACGCCAGCCTCCGGGTCGGCCAAAAGGATTGGCGCGCAGTCCGCCGTGAGGACGCATACTGCGAGACCGCGGACGTTCGTGACCACGGCATCGGCCTCCGGGGCTTCGCCCGGTTTCCACGGGGTTGTCACGATCAAAGCCTTGGCGGTGTGAGCCTGCTTCGGACCGGTCAGCCTTCCCGGCTCCGCGCCGAGCCGCGCCGCAACCCGCGCCCGGTTTTCTTCCACCCGGTCTTTGCCGTCGGCGGAGCCCCGCCCGCAGTTCAGCGAGGCGTAAATACCTTCCGATACCCCGCCGGTACGCAGGAAAAACCCATGCGCAACCCCAGCCGCCCTCAGATTGTCCGCAGCCAGAAAGGCAACCTCCGCCGCGCTGTTTTCTTTCGTCATGAAACCCTTCGTTCGTCCGATAGTCGGTTACTAAAATGGCGGCAGCGGTCCAGGAACGCCACCCGTCAAAACAACCGCCTTGAAAAGCGCTCCCATTTGAGCGGGGTCCACGAGCCGGGAAACGCGGCTCCGCAGCTCCATAGCCTCTTCAGCAGAGGCGCGGCGCAGGAGCTGATGCATCCTTGCTTCAAGCCCCAGCCGTAGCAGCCATTCGCCCATGGGCATGGGACCGGATGCGGCGAGGTTCAGCTCCTTCGCGCGCTGGACCAGATCGGAGAAGTCGACATGGGCGGTAAGGTCCGCCTCGCCAGGGGCCTCGAACAGGCCGGCGAACCGGTGCTGCCTGACAGCCTGCACCGTGTCGCCGGAAGCCGGTTGTAAGTAGCCGTAGTCTATAATGAGCGCGGCGAGCGGGGCATCGGCGGCGCGGGCCGCGAAGCTTCGAAGCACTCCCGCGGTGCCGGGCCGCGTCTCGACGATTGCGCCGTCTTCAATGGTGGGGAAGTCCCCCCTCATCCTGTCCTTCTCCCCGAGGGGAGAAGGGACCCTCGAATTATCCGCAGCGAGAATTCCAGGGTCCTCTCTCCCCTCGGGGAGAGAGACAGAGTGAGGGGGGACTTCCCCCAATTCGAGTTCAAAGCCTCCATCCCTGAACGCGACCATACGCTCGCGCCAAAGCTGCGCGGCTTCATCGAACACGAACTGCCGCACGGGCAGGCAATCGAAGAACTCGTTCGCGATCACGATGCCAGCGCCGGCGGGAACATCCTCGATGCGCTCATGCCAGCGAACCGGACAGGACGCGCCCGCAAGCGCCGCTTCCTGTGCGGCTCGCAGCGGCACCGACGTCTCGACCAGGTGAACCGTAGCGCATTGCAGGAATGCCGGAAGCACCCGAAGCGCGCGCAGCGCATCCGCCATGAGCGTTCCGCGCCCAGGGCCAAGCTCGATCAGGCGAACCCCGCCCGGCTGGCCCATAAGCCGCCAAGTCTCGCCAGCCCATAAGCCTATCAGCTCGCCGAACACCTGCGAGATTTCCGGCGCCGTTATGAAATCGCCGCCGCGCCCCAGCGGGTCTCTCTTCTTATAGTAGCCGTGCGCGGGGTCGTAGAGGCACGCCTCCATGTAATCGTGCAGCGTGATTGGCCCGTCCGCGGCGATCCTGGCGGCGAGCTTTTGGCCGAGCGGCGTCAATCTGGCGTCTGTTGCGTTCGAGTAGGGCATCATCCGCCAAGATAGTTCTTGGAGTAGCGGTATGCCAAGGTCCGCGCGAGGCCGCCCGCTCCGGGGAAAAGGTTTGCGCGGGTGATGCCGATATCGTGCAGGCCTTTCATGATGGCTTTCTTGCCCGCGGCCTCAATCGGGATGGCGGTCAAAAACAGATCGGCGCGCTTCATGAAAAAGATGAGCTTGTCGAGCGGTGTGGCGTCCTTGCCATGCACCGTCCAATAGACGTTCTGGGCGTTATAGGCCCGGCTGGAGCGCGTGGGCCGGAATGCCATGGGCTGCATCGCTTCCGGCAGCGCGGGTGCGTCCAGCGCATCCACCTTGACGGCGTACTTTTTGAAGTAGGCGCTGTCCACCGGCGGCACGAACAACAATTCGGCCGTATGCTCGTTCATGATCCAGGGGTTGAGCACCCAGACGCGCCCATTGTCCGCGCCGAGGCTTTCAACCGCCATGAAGAGCGCAACCAGCGGGTTTGCGGACCATTCGATGATGCGCGACGGCACGCCCGCCAGATGAGCGTTCACGAGCAATTGCCAATCGGCGAGCCCGCTCGCGGGCGCGAACTCGGCGCTCATTTGCCGCCAGTCGCGCAAGACCTCGCGTTCATGCTCGGGCCTGATGCCTGCTTTGTAGAAGGCCGGAACGAGATCGCCCTTGAAGTCGGGCTGGCCCAAATACCAAGGAGTTGCCGGGGTTGCGTGCAGCCCGAGCTTGTTCTTGGGGTCCCCGGCCACGGCGAGGAAATCGGCAACCGAGGCGACCGGCATCGCAACCTATGCCTCAGCTGGAGACGCGGCCGGCGCTTTGCCGTCCTTTGCCGGCGCCTTCTTTGCCGTGGCGATAAGGTAGGCGCCATAAACGATCATCGGCAGGGAATAGACCATCCCGATGGACAAATAGTGGGCGGTGAACCAATCGTAATGGGGACCGAGCCAGTCGCTCTTGTCGGGTTCCTTGAAATATTCGGCGAAGATGCGGAACGCGCCATAGGCCATCAGGAAAACGCCGGTGGTCAGCCCCGGCGACATCAGCGAGCGCCGGCTGTGCGTGAAGAAGCGCAGAAGGGCGAACATGGCCATGCCTTCGAGAAGAGCTTCGTAGATTTGTGTGGGGTGGCGCGGTCCTGGCAGATCGCCCTTCAGCAATGCCTTGACGGGAAATTCGACGGCCCAGGACACATCGGTCAGCCGGCCGTACATCTCTGCGTTGACGAAATTGGCGAGGCGGCCGAAGAACAGGCCGAACGGCACGGCCGCTGCCGCCAAATCCATGAGCGAGCGCACCGGGACGTGCTGTCGGCGCGCGAACAGCAGGACCGCAAGCCCTACGCCCAAGAGCCCGCCGTGAAACGCCATGCCGCCTTCCCAAATTTGAAAGAACCGCAGCGGGTCCTTCAGCAGCATGCTTGGCTCGTAGAACAGGAAGAAGCCGATCCTGCCGCCGAGCACGGTTCCGAGCGTCGCCCAAAACAGGAAATCGTCCACCTGATAGGGCTGCATCGGCGCCGGCCCGCCCAAAGCCGCCGGTCTTCGCAGAGCCGGCGCATGTAGAACCAGCCCAGCAGCAGCCCGGCCGTATAGGCGAGGCCATACCACCGTATGCCGAACTGCCCGTAGATGTGGATCGCCACCGGATCGCTAAACGGGAACGCAATCGCCATCTGGTCCATTGAAAGCCTCGAATGCCGCCGCCCTGCGCGCCCGTCTTAGCAGGAGCCGCTGCCGCGCCAAAGCAAAACCTCGGTGCCAGTTTGCGAGCACCGCCGCCGTATCCCGCGATACAGGACCGATCGCAGGGGAATCGGGGGAAAGTTTCAGGCGGCGGCTAGGCTTGGCAGATAGTCATTGTTGAACGGCTATTGACCAATAACGTCCGCCAACCTATGGTCCGTGCGGAAGCGGTCGCGGTGAGCGGCCGTGGATCGCGTTTCCCTTTGGGAGCCCATAGCTCAGCCGGTAGAGCATCTGACTTTTAATCAGAGGGTCGATGGTTCGAATCCATCTGGGCTCACCAATTAAATCAAGGGCTTAGACTGCGAACGAAGAAGAGCGGCGGTCGCGTTTTACAATCTGCACCGCCGCGTTTTACAAATTCCGTGCCTTGGCTGTTCCGCCATTCGCCACAGCTTCCCATTTGAGGACGGCCGCCGCGGCGAGAGCTTGCGGGCTAAGTGGCACGGCATGAGGGTGCCGCATCTTCATCTTGGGCGCCGGAACCAGCGATAATCGAATCGCCATAGGCGCGATCCCTGGGGCGTTACGAGAATGTGGAGGCACTGTCCGCCGGTCGCCTTGGAAGCCTTTTCCTTGGGCTTAAGCGCGCGGATCGCCTTGTCCGAAAGCTGCATACCGTCAGCCGCCAATATACCGTGGGAAATGCCGTCAAAAGCGTGGGAAGGCAAACGCCTGACGCGGGATTGGAAGAGACGAAGAAAGATGGCCAAAATCGACTTTTGGCGCCCCGTAGGAGAATCGAACTCCTGTTTCAGCCGTGAGAGGGCCGCGTCCTGACCGCTAGACGAACGGGGCAAGCGATTTGCGAACATAATTCGCGAAAGCCCGGCGATCAAGCGTTATTCCAGCGGCGTTGCAGTTTCCCCCCAGTCGCGCGTTTTATCGAAAGCCAGTTATGACTTTTTTCTGCGGCCGAATGGAAACATGGAGCGGCTGGGCTCCGCGGCGGATAGAGGCGGCGGGACCTCGCCCGGCGCCAGGCGCGCGGGCTCTGGAACAGGAGCGCTGGAGCGCGGCCTTTCCATGCCTGAGGCGCTCTGTTCAGGCTTCGGCCTGTTTGGAGGGGGCAAACGCGCTTGGCGTTTTCCGCCGCCGTCGCGTCTTTTCTCTGCTTCGGCGGCTGCCGCAGCGCTTGCCTCGGCCTCGGCGAGGGCAAGCGCTTTCTCCTTCTCTTCGCGCTCCCGTTCCTTCGCGGCTCTGCGCTCGGCACGTTTCGCCTCTTTTTCCTGCTCCCGGTCGTCGCGGCGGGCAGAGCGCGCGATGGAGTTCAAAAGATGCACGACCTCGCGCTCGGTCATAAGCTCGCTGAAGAAGAAGCCTTGCCCGTAGTCGCACCCGAGCGCCCGGACATAGGCGAGGTCTTCTTCGCTATCGACGCCGACTGCGACAACGTCCTTGCCCAGCTCGTGTGCGATGGTCAGCACGGCTTTGAGCACCATTGCGCTCGACCGCTCCTTGTCGCTCAAGGCGACGAGCGACCGGTCGATCTTAATGGCGTCGATGGAGAGCCGGTGCCAATAGGACAAGGACGAGAAGCTGACGCCGAACTCGTCGAGTGCCACGCTCACATTCAGGCTCTTGAGCCAATCGATGATTTCGATCGCCTGCTCAGGATTGGAATTTATCAGGCTTTCCGCGATTTCCAGCCTCAGCGCGCCCTTCGGCAAGGTCTCCCGGCCGATGATGAGCCTCAAGTTCTGCACCAGATCGTGGTGGAAGAGCTGCTGGCTCGTCATGTTGATGCTGACGTAAAGCGGGTCGTCGCGCTGTAGAATGCGATGCCAGCGCGCACCTTGGCGGATGCAGCGCTCGAAAATGTAGGCCCACAGCTCTCCCGAAAGGCTCGCGGCCTCCGCGGCTGCCTCGAACTCCGGCAAAGTCAGCCTGCCGAGCGTGGGATGGTCCCACAGCACGAATGCCTCCATGCCTGCCAGCCGGCCGTCGCCGATTTCAAGGATGGCCTGGTAAAGGACGCGGATTTGCCGCCGTTCGATGGCGTGCTTGAGGTCGGCCTGAAGCACGGAACGCTCGTCGGTGGCGCCGCGCATTTCGGGCTTGAACAGCTCGATCCTGTCCGCGCCGGCGCGCTTCGCCCTGTACATGGCGCTCTCGCCTTCGCGAAGCAGGTCTTCGGCGGTTTCCTGGGTGCCGTCGAACATGGCAATGCCGATGCTGCCGGTAATCACGAGGTCGCGCCCGCCCACCTTCATAGGCGTGCGCAGCGAGCGCCTGACGCGCTCGGCGAGCATGGCGATGTGGCGGGGCTCGGTATCTTCGGAAATCAGGATCGCGAACTGCAACGCGCTGATGCGTGCAAGCGTATCTTGCGGCGAGATATGCCGGGTGAGCCTGCGCGCAATGGTCAAAAGCACGCCGTCGTTCGTCGCGAAATCCGGGGAGCGCGCTTGGTTCTTGAGAGCGTCGAGATCGAGGAAGAAAATCGTCGGCTTTGTATTCTCGTCCTTGGCGCGGGCGAGTGCGGTCTGAAGCCTGTCGATGAACAGCTCCCTATTGGGCAGGCCCGTCAGGCCGTCCCGGATCGCGTTGTGAAGCAGACGCTCCTGCGCGCGTTTTTGCGCGGTAATGTTGCGAAGGAGCCCGACACCGCGAAGCGCCCTGGTGTTGCGCTGCTGCGTTACGGCCGCGCGCAGCTCGTACCAGAGATAGCCGCCGTCGGACCGCTTCATCCGGAATTCGAGATTGATGTCGCCGCCTTGGCGCTCGCGGATCGTCCACAGAGTGAGGCGCATGCGTTCGCGGTCGGAGGCATGAAGGTGCTGCAGCCAGTGTTCGAGCGAACATCGAAGCGTTGCGGGCTCAAGGCCGAGCGCGGACTCGACTTCCGGTCCGGTGCTGATCTCGTCGCGCCGCCCATCCCACTCCCAGACGCTGGCGCCGGATGCTTCGAGTGCCATGACGCGCAGCTTGAATTGGCCTGCATCCTCGCCGGTTGCTCCCGGCTCGCCGGTTTGAAATGCGTATTGGGTGACGTTGAAGCCGATCAAGGCCAGGAAGAGCACGAGCCCCGCCGACAGAGCCGAAACCACGATGTCGCCCGAGACCTTGCCGAGGATCGTGACTGCCAAGGCGAACAACCAGACCATGAACAGCATCCAGGAAGGCACGAGCGCCAGCGCCCGCTCCTGGCCGCGAAGTGCCAGAAAGGCGATCAGCGCGCTTCCTGCGCCGGCGATGGGAACGAAGGAAAGCCGGGCGAGGCTTGCCGTTACCTGCGCGTCCACGAGGGCGAAGACGATCAGGCCGAGCTGGCCCGCGATCCAGCCGTAGAAGGCTACGCTGATCCAATTGTGCCAAAGCCTGAGATTGAGGAAGGTGTATATGAAAATGACAAGGCTTGCCGCAAACGCGGCCTCCGACGCGGCGCGGTAAGTGCCGTTGTCCTCCGAGGTCAGCTGAAAGAGTTTGTGCCAAAAGCCGAAGTCCACGCAAAGATAGGCAAGCGCCGACCAGGCCACCAGCGCGGCGGCTGGAAAGATCGCCTTGTGGTTGACCGCGAAAATCGCGGTCAGGAAGATCGCGAGAATTCCCGTGATTCCCAGCAGGATGCCGTGAAACAGGCTGATATCGCGCTGCTTCTTGCCGAAGCTCGCGGGCGAGGCCAGGAACAGCCTTGGAACGGATGCCGAGGCCAGCTCGACAATGAACGTGACCGTGGTGCCCGGTTCGATGGATAGCCGGTAAATGTCGAGGTGGTCGTAATCGTCGTTGCGTTCTGGCCGGAAGCCTAGCGATGGCGTGACGTTGGTGATTCGCGGTGCGTCGAGGTCCGGCTTGAGCACCCGGGAGCCTACGATGTCGTATTTCTGCGCCGTCAGCCAACGCATGATCGTCTTGTCGGTCGGGTTGGAGAGCGCGAAGACGATCCAGCTTGGATTGGTGCCCGGCGTCTTGGCCGACACGGTCATGCGCCCGACGATGCCGTCGGCGCTGGGCGCGGTTTCCACGCTCAGCTTGTCGCCGCGGCGTTCGTAGAACTCGCCGAGAAGGGTGATATCGATCTTCTCGTCGCCGGGGCCGATCACGATCGGCTCGACCGCGAGCGCCTTGGTGTTGAAGCCCGCAAGCGCCAGAAACAGCACGGCGATAACCGCCAAGATTGCGCAAAGAGGGCTCTGCCCGGAGAGGTCTCCGCGCTGCTGGGTTCGTTTCATCTGGCTGCTTCCCACACGATAGCCGGCGTCACGGTAAGCGGTCTTCCGCGAGCAATGCAAAAAGCCAGTGGTCCTGCCATGTGCCATTAATTTTCAGATACCGGCGGGCTAAGCCCTCATATTGGAAACCAGTGCGGGTCAGGAGCGCGGCGGATGCTTTGTTCTCGGGCAAGCAGGCCGCTTCCAAACGGTGGAGACGCAAGACGTCGAAAACGAACCAAGTAATGGCCCGGACTCCCCTGGTCATGTAGCCTTGCCGGGCATAGGGCTCTCCAATCCAGTATCCCAGGGAGCAGGTCTGACTTACCCCTCTGCGGATATTGCTCAATGTCGCGCCTCCGATTAAGGCGTTATCAGAGGTTCTGAACAGAAAAAAGGCGTAACCGAGATCCTGGCGCGCATCCCGGTAATAATAGCGGATGCGCCGGCGGTAGGTGTTCCGCTCCAGCTCGTCCCGCGGCCAGCGCGGCTCCCATGGCTCTAGGAAATCCCGGCTCTGTGCGCGAAGTGCCGACCATGCCGGGTAGTCCGGCATTTGCGGCTCGCGCAGATACACCCCATCGCCCTCGATGTGGTGCCTTGTTTCGTTGAAGAAGAAACGCGTTCCGCCAAACATGCGAGATCACACCGGCGCCAGAGTGCCGGAAAGGAACGCTTCGGCTGCGTCCACCACCGCGGAGGAGGCTCCGCGCGCGCCAACCGAAACGGACACCATTTCCGGTTTGCTGCACAACCGGCGGCCGACGGCCTGGACATCGTCGCGGGTCACGCCCTCGATCTTTTCCATGAGCTCTTCATTGGAGACCGGCCGGTCGAATACCATGAGGTCCCAGGCGAGCTGCCCGGCGCGGGCTTCGCAGCTTTCAAGGCTCATGAACAGGCCCGCCTTGAGTTGCGCCTTCGCCCGTGCAAGCTCCTTCTCCGTCGGCCCGTCCTGGGCGAGATCGGCGAATATGCCGAGCGCGACCGTCGTGAGCTCCTGCAATTGCTGCGGGCTGGTCGCCGCGTGCAAGCCCACGATGCCGCTGTCCGAATAGCCCCAGTCGAATGCGTGGATATCGTAGCAGAGCCCCCGCTTTTCGCGGACCTCCTGGAACAGCCGCGACGCCATGCCCCCGCCCGCGATCCCCGTGAATATCCGCCCCGAGAATGCGGTAGGGTCGCCGTTCGGAACGCCCTCGAAGGCGTAAATCACGTGGCACTGCTCGAAGCGCTTATCGGATTGGGCGTGGCCGCCTTCGAACCTGGCGCGCTTGATTGGGCGCGCGGCCTCCATCGGCATCCCGCCGAAAAGCTCGTCCGCAAGGCGGTGCAGCGTGTCGTGGTCTATGGCTCCAGCCGCGCTCAGGATTATGCGGGAGGCGGCGTAATTCTCGTTGCGGAAGCGCTTGAGATCGGCCGCCGCGTGGCGCTCGATGGTCCGCGACGTGCCAAGGATCGAGCGGCCGAGGGCCTGATTCGGATACGCCTCCTCAAGGGCCATGTCGAAGGCGATATCGTCCGGGCTGTCCTGCGTGGCCGCGATTTCCTGCAGGATCACCTCGCGCTCGCGGTCCATCTCGTCATCCGAGAACGCGGGATTCTGGAGAAGATCGGCGATCAGCCGCAAGCCCAGCTCGACATCGCTTTTGAGCACGCGCGCGTAGTAGTTGGTCGTCTCCGAGGATGTCACCGCGTTGAGCGCGCCGCCAGCCCCCTCGATTTCCTCGGCGATCTGCATGGGTGTGCGCGTCGCCGTGCCCTTGAACGCCATGTGCTCAAGAAAATGGGCGACGCCGTGCTCATTGTCCGTTTCGGCCCGCGCGCCCGCGTTGACGAACACGCCCACGGTCGCGGTTTCGAGGCCGGCCATGCGGTGGCTTACGACCCTGAGACCGTTACTGAGCTGGCTTACTTGGACTGTCATGGCATGAACCTCAAATAGAACTTGTGACGCCACCGGCATGTGTCGAACGGGCGTCGATATAGGACGCGATGGCGGTGGCCGAATTCGGCATGATCTCGAAACGTTCGCGGCCTTCCAAGCACCGCTGCAGGGCGGCCGGCACCTCAGGCTCGCGCCCAATGGCCCGCTTCACCGCGTCCGGGAATTTTGCCGGATGCGCCGTGCCCAAAACAACCATCGGCCCTTTCTGACGGGCCTGCTCCCGTTGGGCCGCGGCAAGTCCCACCGCGGTGTGCGGATCGACGATAATTCCTGTGTCCTGGAACAGCCGGTTCATCGCCGCCGCCGCCTCTTCGCGGGTAACGCGATGGGCTGCGAAGCGTTCGCGGATGGGGGCCAGCGTTGCGGGCGGTATGCCGAAGCTGCCGGCCCCGCGTAAATCGGCCATGGCGCCGGTCACGAACGAGGCGTCCCGGCCGCTCGCCTCGAATAAAAGCCGCTCGAAATTGCTCGAAATCTGAATATCCATGCTCGGACTATCGGTGGGCATCACGTGGCGCGGCTCGTAACGGCCAGTTTCGAGCGTCCGTGCCAGGATGTCGTTCTCATTTGTGGCAATCACAAGCTTGCCCGAGGGAAGGCCCATTTTTAAGGCGGCGAAGCCCGCGAAAATGTCGCCGAAATTTCCGGTCGGGACCGTAAAATTGGGCTGGGATTCTGGGCCCAGCTTTGCCGCTGCCGTGTAATAGTACACGGTTTGGGCCACGATCCGTGCCCAGTTTATGGAGTTGATCGCGGAAAGCGCATGGCGGGTGCGGAAGTCCTCATCGCCGAGCAGCGTTTTCACAATGGTCTGCGCGTCGTCGAAGGTGCCCTCCACGGCGATGGCGTGCACATTGTCCTCGGCTGCGGTGGTCATCTGCTTGCGCTGCACATCGCTGATGCGCCCATGTGGAAACAGAATGAAAAGCTCGATGTCCTGCCGGCCGCGGAAAGCCTCCACGGCCGCGGCGCCCGTGTCGCCGGATGTCGCGCCCAGGATGGTGGTCCGGCTGCGGTTGCGCTTCAGCGCCCGCTCCATCAGCCGGGACAGGACCTGCATCGCGAAGTCCTTGAACGCGCATGTCGGCCCGTGGAACAGCTCCAGGAGAAAAAGATCGCGGCCGATTTGCGTGAGCGGCGCGGTGTCCGGATGGCTCCAGCCTGCATAGGCGCCGGAGACCAAGGCAAGCAGCTCGTCATGCTCCGGATTGCCGCCCATATAGGGCGCCATCACGAAGGCAGCCGCGGCGGCGTAATGGCCCGGAGCGAGCGCGGGCAAAGAGGGAAGGGCGGGCCAAGCCTCCGGCATGTAAAGGCCGCCATCGGGTGCGAGTCCGGCTAACAAAACCTCCTGGAAACCGGCGGGCGCGGCCTTTCCGCGCGTCGAGACGTACATCATTTCAAATTACCCAATCCGGCCAAGAGATGCGTGGGACCGTCGCGGCGGCGGGGCCGCTTCGCGATGACACCCAAGTCTCAAGCGGAGATTGCAACATACCGCGAAGTGGTTTCAAGGCGAATGGCTCAACGCTGCACAGGAAGACCCGCTTGATGCGCTGTCATCTCCGCCTTCGTCAAGCCCTGAAGACATAAACGCCGGAAACGTCAGCCGGGCCAGGGCGGCCGGCCGCCTTCCTTTTGCCTTGCGAATCACTCTCCCTGATTAAACAGCAAGCTGTGGAATAAGGTTTTTCCGCACCCAAGGGTTGTATATCGCCGGTTTTCCTAAAACCTTAGCTTGGCTGGCCTTCGAGGTACTAAAGACGATAGCAAAGCGAGTTGGAACAAGCCATGAAAGTTCTAAGTAGTCTTGCCATATCGGCATTCCTGATGTTTGCCGGATCGGGCGCCTCCGCGCAGGCCATCGACGACGATACTAAATGCGGGGCCTTCGAAGCCTTTATTCAGGTTCCCTCGCACGGCTATAGGAATGTCAAGGTGGCCGCCGGTTATATCGAGGAGACCATGCGTGCACTGGATCGCCTCCACGGCCAGAGAGGCAAAACCGAGATTTTTCCACAGATGAATGAGGAGGGCCGCTCTTCGCTCGTTCAGGCTGTCATAAGCAGCTGCCATAGCCGCCAAGCCATAACTGTTGCCGACACCGCAATCGAGACTTACGAAACGGCGCGGGCTGCGCGGCTTGGTCTCGACTCGAATAAAGTAGCGCAGAACCCGGCCTGGACCCGGTATTCGCGGACCGATGCACCGCGCCAATCCCCAGCTACGGATACCAAAGGCTAGCGCGTCCGGAACAAGATTGGGCGGGCACTGGGTTGCGCGGCGCGGATCCGGGTAACACAAAATCCGTTGGGATGGTTCGAGAAGTCCCCCCTCACTCTGTCTCTCTCCCCAAGGGGAGAGAGGACGCCTGAATTCACGTCGCGGCTGGTTCGGGCGTCCCTTCTCCTACAGGATGAGGGGGGACTTTTCGAACCCTCCAAACGGATTGGGTGTCACGCCGCCGCGTAAGAGCCGGCGCCCCACACATAGACGCTGGCGAACAGGAAGAGCCAGACCACGTCGACGAAATGCCAGTACCAGGCTGCGGCTTCCAAGCCGAAATGCTGCTTCGGCGTGAAGTGGCCGGCGATGGCCTGGAGGAGGATCACCGTCAGGAAGATGGTCCCCACGATCACATGGAAGCCGTGGAAACCGGTCGCCATGAAGAAGGTCGAGCCGTAGACGTGGCCCGCGAAGGTGAAGCCGGCGCGGGAGTATTCGTAGGCTTGGCAGAGCGTAAAAGTGATGCCGAGGATGATGGTGAGCGCAAGCCCGCGGATCAGGTTCTTGCGGTCGCCTTTCAGCAGCGAGTTGTGCGCCCAGGTTACCGTTACGGCGGAGGTGAGGAGCACGAGCGTGTTGAACAGCGGCAGCCCCCAGGGGTCGAAGGTATGCCTGAATAGCGGCGCGTCCGGGACCGGCGGCCACTTTCCGCCCAGCACTTGATCGCGGCCAACCACGCCGATTTCCTGCCCGTCGGGAAGCCTGGAAACATCCGCCGGGAACAGCGAAACGTCGAAATAGGCCCAGAACCAGGCCACGAAAAACATTACCTCCGACGCGATAAACAGGATCATGCCGCAGCGCATCGCAAGCCGCAGGGCGGGCGTGTGGGTATGCTTGTACACCGCCTCGACGATGATTTCGCGGAACCAGGCGAACATCGTTCCGAGAAGGCCCAAGGCCCCAACGATGCAGATCCAAGGGCCGTGCAGGCCGAATACGCCATCGGCGCTCTTCATCCAGACGACCGCGCCAAATAGCATGACAAGCGCCGAGATCGAGCCGGCGATTGGCCACGGGCTTGGGTCCGGCAGATAATAATCGTGGTGTTTGACGGCGCTCTCAGCCATGGCCTGCTCCGCGAGTTGCCGCAGCCGGGCTTTCCGCGTGCCCTGTTGCAAATTTTGCCGCGCGTGCGGGCGCCGGCGGTTCGGCTTTGAAGAAGGTGTAGGAAAGCGTCATGTCGCGGACGGTTCTGGCGCTGCGGTCGGCGAGCATCGCGGGATCGAGGAAGAAGGAGACCGGCATCTCAACCGACTCGCCGGGGCCAAGCGTTTGCGCGGTGAAACAGAAGCACTGAATCTTCGTGAAATACGCGCCCATGTAATCGGGGCTGACATTGAAGACCGCCGAGCCGGTCACGGTCTCGTTGGACCTGTTGGTGGCGCGGAAGAAGGCGAGCCTATTTTCGCCCACGTGAACTTCAAGCTCGGGCTGCATCGGCTCGAACCGCCAGGGCAGGCCGGGCGCGACATTGGCGTCGAAGCGCACCACAACGGTTTGCGGGTAAATCTTGCCCGGAGCCGTGGCGGCGCGCTGCGGCGTTCCTGCGTATCCGGTCGCGGCGCAGAACATGCGGTAGAGCGGCACGGCCGCGAAGGAAAGGCCGGTCATGCAGGCCACGAACGCGACAAGCCCCGCGGCAAGAAGCCGGTTGGATTTGACCTCGGCAGCGCCCATCGGCATTGGCTTTTTCGCTCCTTCGATCAGCGGATGCGCGGAGGCTCCACCCATGAATGGAATGGCGGCGGCGATGACAGCGTCCATTCCAGCGTCGTCGCGCCCGCGCCCCACGGGTTCGCCCCGGCCTGCGTCCTGCGCATGAACGCATCCGCGAGAAGCCAGAGGAAAATCAATAGGCTCACTCCGCCGATATAAGCGCCGATGGACGAGATAAAGTTCCAAGCCCAGAACGCATCCGGGTAATCGGCGTAGCGCCGGGGCATGCCCGCCGCGCCTAGGAAATGCTGCGGGAAAAAGGTGAGGTTTACGCCCACGAACGTCGTCCAGAAGTGCAGTTTCCCGCCGAATTCGGAGAGCGTGTAGCCGGTCATCTTCGGGAACCAGTAATAGAAGCCTGCGAAGATTGCGAACACCGCGCCCAGCGACAGCACGTAATGGAAATGCGCCACGACGTAGTAGGTTTGGTGCACTTCCCGGTCGATTGGCGCGTTCGCGAGCACGACGCCGGTCACGCCGCCGATGGTGAACAGGAAGATGAACCCAACCGCCCAAAGCATCGGCGTGCGGAGCTGGATCGAGCCGCCCCACATGGTCGCGATCCAGGAGAAGATTTTGATGCCGGTCGGCACCGCGATCACCATGGTGGCGAAGGCGAAAAAGACTTGCGTGTCCAAGCCGATGCCCGTCGTGAACATATGGTGCGCCCAAACCGCGAAGCCGATCACGCCGATGGAAACCATCGCGTAGACCATGCTCAGATAGCCGAAAATAGGTTTGCGCGAAAAGGTGGCCACGACCTGGCTGACGATGCCGAACCCCGGCAGGATCATGATGTAGACCTCGGGGTGGCCGAAGAACCAGAACAGGTGCAGGAAGAGCAGAGGATCGCCGCCGCCCTGCGGATCGAAGAAGGTGGTGCCGAAATTGCGGTCGGTGAGCAGCATGGTGATCGCGCCCGCGAGCACTGGCAGCGCGAGCAGCAGCAGAAACGCCGTGACCAGGATCGACCAGACGAACAGCGGCATCTTATGCAGCGTCATGCCCGGCGCGCGCATATTCAGGATGGTCGTGATGAAGTTGATCGCGCCGAGAATGGAGGACGCGCCCGCCAGGTGGATCGAGAAGATCACGAAGTCCATGGCGGGGCCCGGATGGCCTGTCACGCTAAGCGGCGGGTAAAGCGTCCAGCCGCCGCCGAAGCCCTTAGAGCCCGGCGCGCCGTCCGCGAAAAGCGACAGAATCAGAAGCGTGAACGAGGCCGGCAGCAGCCAGAACGAGATGTTGTTCATGCGCGGGAACGCCATGTCCGGCGCGCCGATCATCAGCGGCACAAGCCAATTGCCGAAGCCGCCGATCAAGGCCGGCATGACCACGAAGAAGATCATGACCAGGCCATGCGCGGTCACCACAACATTGTATTGCTGCACGCTGCCGAAAATCTGCAGGCCAGGATATTGCAGCTCGGCCCGGATCAACATCGACAGAACGGCGCCGAATACCCCGGCAATTATGGCAAAGATCAAGTAGAGGGTGCCGATATCCTTGTGGTTCGTCGAGAACAGCCACCGGGCGGCGAAACTGAGCCGGTGCTCGGGCTCCCCAGCTGTGGCGCTGTATGCCATGATGAACGATGCCCTTAGCTTTTAGTACTCACTGATTGCTGAAGGTTGAGCCATAGTCATAGCGTTCCACCCCTCACCCTAGCCCTCTCCCCATGGGAGAGGGGATTCGCTCGCAGCCGTTGAGAAGGCGTCCCCTCTCCCATGGGGAGAGGGACAGGGTGAGGGGTAATGCGCGTTGTATGGCCCACTGATTCCCGGTTCCTTCTTGCGTCAGCGTTTCCTTGCTGCCCCTGCCTCCGCGACCGCCACGCGGCTGCTTTGCGCATTCGCCTGCTTCTTCTTGTCCGCGAGCCACTTTTCATAATCGCCCTCGCTGACGGCTTTAACGGCGATGGGCATGTAAGGGTGCCCCTGCCCGCATAATTCGGAGCATTCGCCGTAATAGGTGCCGGGTTCGGTGGCGATGAACCAGGTGCGGTTGACGCGGCCCGGAATGGCGTCCGCCCGCGTGCCGAAGGCGGGCACCATCCATTCGTGAATGACGTCCGCGCCCGTCACCAGCACCTGCACAACCTTGCCCACGGGCACAACCATCTCGTTGTCGACCGAAAGCATCCGAAGCTGGCCGGGCTTCAGATCGCTATCCTCGATAGGCTCCGAGTAGAAGGTTATCTTCTCGTCCGGGTACTCGTAGGACCAGAGCCACTGCTGGCCGGTCGCCTTCACAACGACGTCCGCTTTGGGAAATTCGTATTGGTAAAACAGCAGCCTAAAGGACGGGATCGCGATCGCTACCAGGATCAGGACTGGGATGACCGTCCAAAGCACCTCGATGACGGTGTTATGTGAAAGCCGGGACGGGATGGGGTTGGCGCTCTCGCGGTAGCGGTAAATCACCCACGCAAGCAGCCCCGTCACCAGCAGCACAATCGCAATGAGAAAGGCATGCATGAACGCGTTGAAATCGCGCATGGACGCCATGACCGGGGACGCTGCCCGCTGGAACAGAACCTGCCACTCGTGCGGTACACCCTGGAAGGCCGCGGCGGCATGGGCGCGCAGAAGCGTTGCCGTGGCGGAAAGGAGAATGAGCGCGCAAATCCGTGCTTTCATCTTTGGGCCTTTGGTGCCCGCCCGTGCTGCCATTTTTACCCAATATTCGCGATTTGAATAGACAAAAGTTGTTGTAAATCAATACGCTAAAGCTCAAGACGCCCGCATTGACGCCGCATCCCCCGGGCTCCAGCCCCGGAGGGCGGGCCTGCCGAACATAGGGAGGGTGGCGGCGCGGGCCACCTCATCGGGGAGGCTGTAAGTAATTCATTAAGGCTATCCCCGCCAATTTTCGCCGCTCCGATCGGCTATTCGATATTGGTCTAATTTAGCAGAAGTGTTTTGCGGAATTGTTAATGGCTGAGTTTTTCTGTCAACGCATTGAATTTTAAAAGGAATTGCGGAAGCGGCGCGCTCCGGCCAAGGTTAATTTGCAATCTGCCGATATATTTAAAGGGATTCTGGAATCGTGGAATCCGGCCAAAAACGGCAAAAGATTCGCAAAAAGTGGTGGGCGAAAAATAAGAGGCGCGCGCGTTTACCATGCAGGCGTTAACCATGGCGCGGCGCTTACGGGGCTTAACCAAGCGTCAACCTTTGCGCGGAAGGCGGCAAACCGGCGGGTCTGGCCGCTAGCGGGGACCGCTGACCGCTGCGGCGTTGGGTGGCTCGGAGGTGTCCGCGCCGGAATCCCACTCGAAGAATCCGGCGGTGCCGAGCACGAGCACCGCGGCTTCATGCAGCGCCTGGGCTGCTTCCTTATTAACCGCGGCGTGCGCGGCTTCCAGCAGGGCATACAGTCCGGGTTGCGTGCTGCCGAGCAGGCGAAGGCGCTCCTTGGGCCGGGCCGGAAATTCGTTACGGCTCAGATACGCGTAGCGTGCCAGCGCTTGGATGGCTAACGCAAACAGTTGACGGCTGTCCGGACTATCCTGGGAGGCCAAGTCCAAAGCGTCTTCGACCTGACATGCTGCCGCGTAGCGTTCGCGCTCCAGCGCCTGAGCAGTAAGAGAGGGCCCGCGCTGAAGGACCTGGCGGGAAAGCTCAACGAGCGCCGCCATCCGGCCTTCCGTGTCGAAGAGCACGGTGCCAGTCGCAAGCATATGAGCCATGACAGGCCGCCCGGCTGAGGCTTCCTGCCGGATGGAGTGCTCCAGCCACGCCTGGGTGTTGAAGAATAGCTCCGCCGGAGTGCCGTTAAACCGCCGCTGGATGCGTCTTCGCCACGGCTGGCCGTGCAATATTACGATGTCGAGGTCGCTCGTGGGGTCCGGGTTCCCGCGGATAATGCTGCCCGTGGCAACCAGACCAGCCGGTTCGGCGATCTCACGGGAAAATGAAACAGCCTGCCGCAAGGCTTCGAGATGGGCCGCGCTCAAATTCAATGTGGCGGGAAGCTCGATCATGGATGGCCGGTGTTGACAGTCACTTGCAGATCGGGGCGCTTGTTGAGCGTCTGGTAGACCACGCAATAGCGCTCCGTCAGCTTGATAAGCTGCGCGACCGCCTCCTCTGGCGAATCGGTTTCAAGATCGAAGGCGAGGCGGATGGCCTTGAAGCCAACGGGAGCCTCCTTATCAACGCCGAGCGTGCCGCGGAAGTCGAGATCGCCCTCAGCCCGCACGGTGCCTTTGGAGAGCGAAATGCCAAGCGCCGTGGCCACCGCCTTCAAGGTCACGCCCGCGCAGGCGACGAGCGCTTCCAGAAGCATATCGCCCGAGCACAGCTCAAGCCCGCTGCCGCCCGTCGCCGGGTGCAGGCCCGCCACGCCAAGCGCGCGCCCCGTCTCGACCTTGCAGGCTATGGCCTGCCCGTCGATGCTTCCTTGCGCCTTCAGGGTGATAATCGCGGCTTCAGGCTCGGCGCGATAGCGTTCCTTGATGGGCGCCTGCAAGGCTTTCAGCGCGTCTTTGTCCATGCGTTTCCTCTATATCTAAACAGGCCTGCGTCTCCGGCGGCTGCGCTCTCGATGGAAGCATGGAAGCATCGAGGGAAGCAATTACGTTGCGCTATCATCGCACCCAAAGGCTCGCGATAAGGATGTAAGCCACAATGATAAGAGCAAGGCTCGCAAGGAGGACGTAAAGAACGCGCCTATCGCGGAAGCCCTGGCGGGACTCAACCGGGCTTCTTTCAATAGGCTGTTCACCGCCGCCCGGCTTTTCAGGGGAGGGGCGCGTTTTAGCCGGTTTTCTTCCATTTGCCATGTGGGCCGCCTTCCTTGGAGAAGTCCAACGGCTGCGAACAAGCGCTGTTCCCGCCCCGGCCGCCGGCCGTAAGTGCCTGGGGCCGCACGGTAAAGCTGCGCTTGCGCTGCAATTTGTATATAAAGCGTTACGATCCATTTACCGGCTGCCACACCAAACGGGCAATCGCCGGAATACTGGAAAATAAGGCAAATTTGAGCTTGACGGACCCCGCGGGGCAACCTATTTTGCAACCACTCTGGCGGCAAGCCGTAAGCGTATTTTCGCGCATCGAGCGCGTTTCCTGCTTAAACACTGCCGCAAAGAAACCGGACACAGCACTTGTATGGGGTGGGGGAAGCATGGGCTTCCGGTCATCTCATTTTTCGTCATTGGACCGGATTTTATTCGTCAGGTCCGTGCCGTTCATTTTTTTTGGAAGCGTCGATGCCAACGATACAGCAGTTGATCCGCAAGCCGCGCGTCGCGCCGGTAAAGCGAAACAAAGTGCCGGCGATGACGGAATGCCCGCAAAAGCGTGGCGTTTGCACTCGCGTCTACACGACCACGCCGAAAAAGCCGAACTCGGCCTTGCGGAAAGTCGCGCGCGTCCGCCTCACCAACGGCTTCGAAGTCACGAGCTACATCCCGGGCGAAGGCCATAACCTTCAAGAGCACTCCGTTGTGCTCATCCGCGGCGGTCGCGTGAAGGACCTTCCTGGCGTCCGCTATCACATCATCCGCGGCGTCCTCGATACGCAGGGTGTTGCCAAGCGCAAGCAGCGCCGGTCGAAGTACGGCGCGAAGCGGCCGAAATAGGTTTAAGGGAAGAAGAGCATGTCACGGCGGCATAGAGCTGAGAAACGCGAGATCATCCCGGACCCGAAGTACGGCGATCCGGTTGTCACGAAATTTATGAATAGCCTGATGTTCGAGGGCAAGAAGTCCGCGGCCGAAACCATCGTTTACGGCGCGCTGGAACGCATCGAGCAAAAGGCTAAGCGGAGCGGACTGGAACTTTTTCAGGAGGCTCTGAATAACGTAAAACCTGCGATCGAAGTGCGCTCCCGCCGCGTCGGCGGCGCCACCTACCAGGTGCCAGTGGAAGTTCGCAACGACCGCCGTCAGGCGCTCGCTATCCGCTGGATCATCACCGCGGCCCGGGCGCGCAACGAGAACACGATGGAAGAGAGGCTTTCGGGCGAGTTGCTCGATGCCGCAAACAACCGCGGAACCGCGGTGAAGAAACGCGAAGACACCCACAAGATGGCCGAGGCCAACCGGGCGTTCTCGCATTACCGATGGTAGAGTTTAAGGCTACGGCGAGGGCTTAGTCATGGCACGTCAGACCCCAATCGAAGACTATCGTAATATCGGCATCATGGCACACATCGATGCGGGTAAGACGACCACGACCGAGCGCATCCTGTACTACACCGGCAAGAGCCATAAGATCGGCGAGGTGCATGACGGCGCCGCGACGATGGACTGGATGGAACAGGAGCAGGAGCGCGGCATTACGATTACGTCGGCCGCGACCACCGCGTATTGGAAGGGCAAGCGCGTCAACATCATCGACACGCCCGGCCACGTGGACTTCACCATCGAGGTGGAGCGCTCCTTGCGTGTGCTCGACGGCGCGGTAGCCCTGCTCGACGCCAACCAGGGCGTTGAGCCGCAGACCGAGACCGTCTGGCGGCAAGGCGACAAGTACAATGTGCCGCGCATGATCTTCGTCAATAAGATGGACAAGATCGGTGCCGACTTCTTCGATTGCGTGCGCTCGGTCATCGACCGCCTCGGCGCGAAGCCGCTTGTCATGCAGCTGCCAATCGGCGCTGAACACGATTTCAAAGGAATTGTCGATCTCGTCCGCATGAAGGCCGTGGTTTGGGACGAGGATACGCTTGGCGCGAGCTTCCGCGACATCGACATCCCCGCCGATCTCCTGGACAAGGCTAAGGAATATCGCGACAAACTCATCGAGACGGCCGTTGAGCTCGATGACGAGGCTATGGAAGCTTACCTTGATGGCAACGAGCCCGACGAGGCGAAGCTCAAGGAACTCGTCCGCAAGGGCACGATCAAGAGCGCTTTCTATCCCCTGTTCTGCGGCTCGGCCTTCAAGAACAAGGGCGTGCAGCCGCTACTCGACGGCGTGCTCGACTACCTGCCGTCTCCGGTCGACGTTCCGCCGATCAAGGCAATCGACGTGAAGACCGGCGATGAGACCGTGCGCAGGTCGTCGGACGACGAGCCGCTGTCCATGCTCGCCTTCAAGATCATGAACGACCCCTTCGTCGGTTCGCTCACCTTCTGCCGCATTTACTCGGGCAAGGTCGAGACGGGCATGCAGCTCATCAACACCGTGAAGGACAAGAAAGAGCGTATCGGCCGCATGCTGTTGATGCATGCGAACAGCCGCGAGGACATCAAAGAGGCATTTGCGGGCGACATCGTCGCGATCGCGTCGCTGAAGGATGTGATCACGGGCGACACGCTTTGCGATCCGAGCAAGCCGGTTATCCTTGAGCGCATGGAATTCCCGAACCCCGTGATCGAGGTTGCCGTGGAGCCCAAGACGAAGGCCGACCAGGAAAAGATGGGCCTAGCGCTCAACCGGCTCGCTCAGGAGGACCCGTCCTTCCGCGTTTCGACCGATCAAGAAAGCGGCCAGACCATCATTAAGGGTATGGGCGAGCTTCACCTTGAAATCATCGTGGACCGCATGCGCCGCGAATTCAAAGTGGAAGCGACCGTTGGCGCGCCTCAAGTTGCCTATCGCGAGACGATCACGCGCAGGCAGGAAGTCGATTACACGCATAAGAAGCAAACCGGCGGCACCGGTCAGTTCGCGCGCGTCAAGATCGTGCTCGAACCGCAGGAGCAGGGCGCCGGATTTGTATTCGAGAGCAAGATCATCGGCGGCTCCGTGCCCAAGGAATATATCCCGGGCGTGGAGAAGGGCGTGAAGAGCGTGTTGGATAATGGCGTGCTCGCAGGCTTCCCGATGCTCGACCTCAAGGTTTCGCTTATGGACGGCGCCTATCACGAGGTGGACTCGAGCGCGCTTGCGTTCGAAATCGCTGCCCGCGCCGCCTTCCGCGAGGGCGCGCAGAAGGCCGGCCCGAAACTGCTTGAGCCGATCATGAAGGTCGAGGTGGTATCGCCCGAGGACTATGTGGGCGGCGTCATCGGCGATCTTACCAGCCGCCGCGGCCAGATCCTGGGCCAGGAGATGCGCGGTAACGCAACGGTCATCAATTCCATGGTGCCGCTGGCGAACATGTTCGGCTACGTGAACACGCTCAGGTCCATGAGCCAGGGACGCGCGCAGTTCACCATGCAGTTCGACCACTATGCGCAAGTCCCGCAGAACGTGGCAGAAGAGGTTCAGGCGAAATTCGCTTGATTTTAGTTTAACGGAAGCAGCAGGAGCTTTTCCGGATCTAGTTGCTAGACCGGCATAAAGAGGAAGACGGAGAGCCAGATGGCCAAGGAAAAATTCTCGCGCAACAAGCCGCATTTGAACATCGGGACCATTGGTCACGTCGACCATGGCAAAACGTCGTTGACGGCCGCGATCACAAAGGTGCTGGCTGCAACAGGCGGCGCGAAATACACGGCCTACGACCAGATCGACAAGGCCCCCGAAGAGAAGGCTCGCGGCATCACCATCTCGACCGCTCACGTGGAATACGAGACGGCGAACCGCCACTATGCGCACGTCGACTGCCCCGGCCACGCCGACTATGTGAAGAACATGATCACCGGCGCCGCTCAGATGGACGGCGCGATCCTGGTGGTGTCCGCCGCCGACGGCCCGATGCCGCAGACCCGCGAGCACATTCTGCTTGCGCGTCAGGTCGGTGTGCCGGCCCTCGTCGTGTACATGAACAAGGTCGACATGCTCGACGATCCGGAGCTGCTTGAGCTGGTCGAGCTGGAAATTCGCGAGCTTCTGTCCAAATACGAGTTCCCTGGCGACGACATTCCGATCGTGAAGGGATCGGCGAAGCTCTGTCTGGAAGATGACAAGGGCGAGCTCGGCTGGCAGTCCATCATTAAGCTGATGGAAGAGGTGGACCGCTATATCCCGCTTCCGGAGCGTCCGCGCAATCTGCCGTTCCTGATGCCGATTGAAGACGTGTTCTCCATCTCCGGCCGCGGCACCGTCGTGACTGGCCGTATCGAGCGCGGCATCGTGAAGGTTGGCGAGGAAGTCGAGATCGTCGGTATCAAGCCGACCGTCAAGTGCGTCGTCACTGGCGTCGAAATGTTCCGCAAGCTGCTCGACCAGGGCGAGGCCGGCGATAACGTGGGCTGCCTGCTCCGCGGTATCGACCGCGACGCGGTGGAGCGCGGTCAGGTTCTTTGCAAGCCCGGTACCGTGACGCCGCACACGCGGTTCAAGGCCGAAGCCTACATTCTGACGAAGGAAGAAGGCGGCCGTCATACGCCCTTCTTCGGCAACTATCGTCCGCAGTTCTACTTCCGCACGACTGACGTGACGGGCGTGGTTCATCTTCCGGAAGGCACCGAAATGGTGATGCCGGGCGATAACGTGTCCATGGAAGTCGAGTTGATCGTGCCGATCGCCATGGAGGAGAAGCTTCGCTTCGCCATTCGTGAAGGCGGCCGTACCGTCGGCGCCGGCGTCGTCGCGTCCATCATAAAGTAGCAAAGGGATTGGGAGCGGGCGTCCCTAAGCGGGACGCCTCTTCTCTTGGGAGTGAGATATGGCTGGTCAAACGATCCGCATCCGGTTGAAGGCGTTCGATCATCGTGTGCTCGACACCTCCACGAAGGAGATCGTGAACACGGCGAAGCGCACGGGCGCGGATGTGCGGGGGCCGATACCGCTCCCGACGCGCATCGAGCGTTACACCGTGAACCGCTCGCCGCACATCGATAAGAAAAGTCGCGAGCAGTTCGAGATGCGGACGCACAAGCGCTTGATCGACATTGTCGATCCGACGCCCCAGACCGTGGACGCGCTCATGAAGCTTGACTTGGCCGCCGGCGTGGACGTCGAGATCAAGCTGTAGTTTGGAATTGGGAAAGCTGCGCTTGTAAGCGCGGAATGGGAAACTGAGGCAGACCGATGCGATCGGGATTGTTGGCACAGAAGATTGGCATGACGCGGATCTTCACCGATGCGGGCGAGCATGTGCCCGTTACGGTGTTGAAACTCGATAATTGCCAAGTGGTTGCGCATCGGACGCAAGAAGCGAACGGCTACACCGCGGTGCAACTTGGCGCGGGCTCGCGCAAGGTTAAGAACGTGACGCGCGCTCAGCGCGGCCATTTCGCCAAGGCTCAAGTCGAGCCGAAGGCGAAGGTGGTTGAGTTCCGGGTTACGCCGGACAATCTGATCGATGTCGGCGCGGAGTTGACGGCGGATCATTTCGTTACCGGGCAATATGTCGACGTGACCGGGACGAGTATCGGCAAGGGCTTCACCGGCGCGATGAAACGCTGGAATTTCGGTGGTTTGCGCGCCACGCATGGTGTTTCGGTCTCACACCGCAGCCATGGCTCGACCGGTAACCGCCAAGACCCCGGCAAGACTTTCGCCGGCAAGAAGATGGCCGGCCATTATGGCGACGAGCGCGTCACCACCCAGAATTTGAAGGTGGTTCGCACGGACGTAGAGCGTGGGCTGATCCTCATTCGCGGCGCTGTTCCCGGCTCCAAGGGCGGCTGGGTCCTGCTTCGCGATGCCGTGAAGCGGCCGTTGCCGGAAGCGGCGCCGAAGCCGGGCGCGTTCCGCAAGCCAGAACATAACGGCGCCGGCGCAGGCGCGGAAGCGGGGGCGAAATGAAGGCCGATGTGATGACCCTCGATGCCTCCTCCGCCGGAAGCATCGAGCTGAGCGACGAAGTTTTTGCACTGGAGCCGCGCACTGACATCCTGCAGCGCATGGTCCGCTATCAGCTGTCCAAGCGGCAGGCCGGCACGCACAAGGCGAAGGGCCGGAGCGAAGTAAACGGCCCGAACAAGAAGATTTATAAGCAGAAGGGCACGGGCCAGGCCCGTCACGGCAATGACAAGCCGCCCCAGTTTCGTGGTGGCGGCCGCGCCTTCGGCCCGGTTCCGCGCAGTCACGCGCACGATCTGACCAAGAAGGTCCGCGTTCTCGCTTTGAAACATGCGCTGTCCTCCAAGGCGAAGTCGAACGCGCTGATCGTGCTCGACAAGGCGGAGATTGCTGAGCCGAAGACCGCGCAGCTTCGCGGCAAGTTCACAGGACTTGGCCTTGCGAATGCGCTCATCATCGACGGCGCCACGTTGCAGGACAATTTTGCACTCGCCGCGCGCAATATCCCGAATGTGGATGTGCTGCCGGTGCAGGGCATCAACGTTTACGACATTCTGCGCCGCGACAAGCTCGTGCTGACGCGCGCCGCGCTCGAAGCGCTGGAGGAGCGGTTCAAATGAGGCAGGAAGAACTCTACGACGTGATCCGCTCGCCGCTCGTAACCGAGAAATCCACCATGGCCTCGGAAAATAGTCAGGTCGTTTTCAAGGTGGCGATGAGCGCGACGAAGCCCGAGATCAAGGAAGCCGTTGAGCGTTTGTTCAACGTCAAAGTCTTGGCCGTCAACACGCTGATCCGCAAAGGGAAGACGAAGCGCTTCAAAGGCGTGAAAGGCCACCAGAGCGATTTCAAGAAAGCGATTGTGACCCTCGAAGAGGGCCAGGCGATCGACATCACGGCACGGCTGTAAGATAGATTCGGTAAGGGCGCATTCGCCATGGCATTGAGAACATATAACCCCATAACGCCGAGCCTGCGGCAGCTCGTGCTGGTAGACCGCTCGCAGCTGTGGAAGGGCAAGCCGGTGAAGGCGCTGACCGAGGGCCGGTCCGAGAGCGCCGGCCGGAACGCGCACGGCCATATCACCTCCCGGCGGCGTGGCGGCGGTCATAAGCGCACCTACCGGATCGTCGATTTCAAGCGGCGCAAATTCGATGTGCCCGCCACCGTCGAGCGGCTGGAATACGATCCGAACCGCACCGCTTTCATCGCGCTCCTGAAATATGAGGATGGCGAACTCTCTTACATTCTTGCGCCGCAGCGGTTGAACGCGGGCGATAAGGTCGTCTCAGGCCACAAGGTCGACGTGAAGCCCGGCAATGCGATGCCGATGGCGAACATGCCCATCGGGACCATCATCCACAATGTGGAGATGAAGCTCGGCAAGGGCGGCCAGATCGCGCGCTCGGCCGGCTGCTACGCCCAGCTTGTCGGCCGTGACCAAGGTATGGCGATCCTCCGGCTCAACTCCGGCGAAATGCGCATGGTGCAGGCCGACTGCATGGCTACCGTCGGCGCGGTTTCGAACCCTGACAATTCGAACCAGAATCTCGGCAAGGCGGGCCGCAACCGCTGGCTCGGTAGGCGTCCGAGCGTTCGCGGCGTCGCCATGAACCCGGTCGACCACCCGCATGGCGGCGGCGAAGGCCGTACATCAGGTGGCCGCCACCCAGTTACGCCGTGGGGCAAGGGCACAAAGGGCACCCGCACCCGCAAGAACCCAAAGACGGATAAATATATCGTCCGGGCCCGCCACGTGAAGAAGAAATAGAGGCAGCGATGACACGCTCAGTTTGGAAAGGTCCGTTCGTCGACGGCTATGTGATCGCGAAGGCAGATGCCGCACGCGACAAGAAGTCCAATGCGCCGATTAAGATCTGGAGCCGGCGCTCGACGATCCTGCCGCAGTTCGTGGGGCTCACCTTCGCCGTCCACAATGGCCAGAAGCACATCCCGGTGCTCGTCTCCGAGGATATGGTTGGCCATAAATTCGGTGAGTTCTCTCCGACCCGCACCTATTACGGCCACGCCGCCGATAAGAAGGCGAAGAGGAAGTAGCCATGTCGAAACCGAAATTCGAGCGGCGGCTCAAGGATAACGAGGCTCAGGCGGTGGTGCGCTCGCTTCGCGTGAGCCCGCAGAAGCTCAATCTCGTCGCGCAGCTTATCCGCGGCAAGAAGGTCGAGAAGGCTTTGGCCGACCTCACCTTCTCGCATAAGCGTATCGCCAAGGACGTGAAGAAGACGCTGCAATCGGCGATTGCGAATGCGGAGAACAATCACGGCCTCGATGTCGACCAGCTTGTCGTCGCCGAAGCCTTTGTGGGCAAGAATTTGGTGATGAAGCGCTTTCATGCGCGTGCACGCGGACGCATGGGCCGGATCGAGAAGCCCTTCTCGCAGCTCACGGTCGTTGTGAGAGAAGTTCAGGAGCAAGCCTAATGGGGCAGAAAGTCAACCCGATCGGACTCCGGCTCGGAATTAACCGGACGTGGGATAGCCGCTGGTACGCAGGCAAGGGCGAGTACGGCAAGCTTCTTCACGAGGATTTCCGCATCCGCGAGTTCATCCTGAAGCAGCGGCGGCAGGCCGGCATATCGAAAGTCGTGATCGAGCGCCCGCATAAGAAATGCCGTGTCACCGTGCACACCGCACGCCCCGGCATCTTGATCGGCAAGAAGGGCGCGGACATCGAGAAGCTGCGTGGGCAGCTCGCGAAGCTCACGACGTCGGAAGTGTATTTGAACATCGTCGAGGTGCGCAAACCCGAGCTCGATGCAACGCTTGCCGCCGAAGGCATCGCGCAGCAGCTTGAGCGCCGCGTTGCCTTCCGCCGCGCCATGAAGCGCGCGACGCAATCGGCACTGCGGCTTGGCGCGCAAGGCGTGCGCATCTACGTCTCGGGCCGCCTCGGCGGCGCGGAAATCGCGCGCATGGAGTGGTATCTGGACGGCCGCGTGCCGCTGCATACGCTTCGTGCCAATATCGACTACGGCACGGCTGAGGCCGAGACCGCATATGGCATCATCGGCGTGAAGGTTTGGATTTTCAAAGGCGAGATCCTCGATCACGATCCGATGGCGCAAGAGCGGCTTTCGCTGGAGAGCCAGGAAGGCGGCGGCCCCGGCGGCCGGCCGGACGGACGTCCGCCCCGGCGTGAGCGCGGGGATCGCGATAGGCCTGAGCGGGGCGGCCGGGACCGGGACCGCGAGAGGGAAAAGGTTTAGCGCTGGCGCGAATAGCGTGGCGCATTGGGACAATGGTGTGAGCGATGCTGCAACCGAAAAAAACAAAGTTCAGAAAGGCCTTTAAAGGCCGGATGAATGGCAATGCCAAGGGCGGCACGTCGCTTAACTTTGGCAGTTATGGCCTGAAGGCTATGGAACCGGAACGCGTTACCGCGCGTCAAATCGAAGCGGCGCGGCGCGCGATTACGCGCCAGATGAAGCGCGCTGGCCGCGTTTGGATTCGGGTTTTCCCGGATTTGCCGGTTTCTAAAAAGCCGACCGAAGTCCGTATGGGTAAGGGCAAGGGCTCGCCTGAGTTTTGGGCGGCGCGCGTGAAGCCCGGCAAGATCATGTTCGAGATCGACGGCGTCGGCGAGGAGACCGCCCGCGAGGCGCTGCGGCTCGGCGCTGCGAAGTTGCCGATTCGCACCCGCGTGGTGGCGCGGCTCGGCGAGATCGCAGCGGTTAAGGAGTAAGCGGGGCAGCCATGGATATCCAAGAAATCCGCCGTTTCACGCTCGATCAGCTCGAGGACGAACTCATCAAGTTGAAACGCGAGCAATTCAACCTGCGGTTCCAGAAGGCGACCGCGCAGCTCAACAACACAGCGCGCGTTCGCGAGGTGCGCCGCACCATCGCCCGCATCAAGACGGTCGAGCGCCAGAAGCGCGTGGCCGAAGCGCAGAGTTAAGGACAACGAAGATGCCGAAGCGCGTTTTGCAGGGTGTGGTTGTCTCGGACAAGAACGACAAAACGGTCGTTGTTAAGGTCGAGCGCCGTCTGACGCACCCAGTTTTGAAAAAGACCGTGCGCCTGAGCAAGAAATATCATGCGCATGACGAGGGCAATAAGTTCCACGAAGGCGACGTAGTGCGCATCCAGGAATGCCCCCCAGTCTCGAAGAATAAGCGATGGGTGGTGCTGGACCAGGTGTCTCCGCAAACCGCCTCCGAGTGAATCGAACGCGAAGGGCCAGGGAAGCTTCTTCGTTTGAAAGGTGAAGTAACATGATACAGATGCAAACTCATCTGGATGTCGCCGATAATTCGGGTGCGCGCCGGGTCATGTGCATCAAGGTGCTGGGCGGGTCCATGCGCCGCACGGCCACGATTGGCGATGTGATCGTCGTCAGCGTCAAAGAGGCGATTCCGAAGGGCCGCGTGAAAAAGGGCCAGGTGATGAAGGCGGTTATCGTCCGCACCTCCTACCCGGTTCGCCGCCCGGATGGCAGCGCCATCCGCTTCGACAGCAACGCCGCCGTGCTGATCAACAATCAGCGCGAGCCGATCGGCACTCGCATTTTTGGCCCGGTGCCGCGCGAGCTGCGTGCGAAGCAGCATATGAAAATCATCTCCCTTGCGCCTGAGGTGCTGTAATGAGCCGTCCGAAGCTCAAGGTTAAGAAAGGCGACCGCGTGGTCGTGATCGCCGGCCGCGATAAGGGCAAGCGCGGCGAGGTGCTGTCGGTGATCCCGGATGAGAACCGGGCGCTGGTGCAGGGCATCAACGTGGTGGTGCGGCATCAGAAGCAATCGCCGCAGCAGGAAGGCGGCAAGATCTCGAAAGAGGCGCCGATCCACATTTCGAATATCGCGGTGGAAGACCCGGCAAGCGGGGAGGCATCGCGTGTAGGCTACAAAATCTTGGACGATGGGCGCAAAGTCCGTTTTGCCAAGCGCTCGGGCGAGACGATCGATGACTAAGGCAAAGGCGGAAGCAAACACAAGCGGATACGTGCCGCGGCTCAAGCAGCATTACGTCGAGGCCGTGCGCCCCGCGCTGCAAGAGCAGTTCAAATACACGAACCCGATGCGGGTGCCCGAAATCGAGAAGGTCGTGCTCAACATGGGCATTGGCGAAGCCACGGCCGACCGCAAGAAGGTCGAGCAGGCGGCGCGCGATATGACGCTTCTCGCCGGGCAGAAACCCGTCATGACCAAGGCCCGCACGTCCATCGCCAACTTCAAGCTGCGCGATAACATGGCGATTGGCTGCAAGGTCACGTTGCGCAGGGCGAGAATGTACGAGTTTCTCGACCGCTTAATAACGATTGCGCTCCCGCGCGTGAAGGACTTCCGGGGCCTCAACCCGAAGAGCTTCGACGGGCGCGGCAACTACGCGATGGGCATCAAAGAGCACATCATTTTCCCCGAGATCGACTACGACAAGGTCGAGCAAATCTGGGGCATGGACATTATCGTGTGCACGACCGCCGAGACAGATGACGAGGCCCGGGCGCTGTTGAAACAATTCAACTTCCCCTTCCGGCAGTAGGGCGAGGCGGAGGAGAGATATGGCCAAGACAGGCATGATTGAGCGGAATGACAAGCGGCGCCGGATGGTTGCCCGCGACGCTCAGAAACGCGCGGACCTCAAAGAGGTCGCGAACAATAAAGAGCTGCCGATGGAGGAGCGCTTCGCGGCGCGGCTCAAACTTGCGCAGCTTCCGCGCAACGGTTCTCCCACGCGAGTGCGTAACCGCTGCGAGGTAACAGGCCGTCCGCGCGCCTTTTACCGCAAGTTGAGGATGTCGCGTATCGCGCTTCGCGACCTGGGCAATAAGGGGCTTATCCCCGGTTTGGTGAAATCGAGCTGGTAGGGATCAAGAGGATATGACCGTTTCCGATCCACTGGGCGATATGCTGACACGCATTCGTAACGCGCAAATGCGCAACCGGCCGAAGGTCTCCACACCGGCTTCGAAGCTACGCGGGCGCGTCCTCGATGTCTTGAGGGAAGAAGGCTACATCCGCGGCTATGCCGAGATCGTGTATGGCGGCGGGAAGACAGAGTTCGAGATCGAACTCAAATATTACGATGGCACGCCGGTTATCCGCGAGATTAAAAGAGTCTCGACACCGGGCCGCCGCGTCTATTCGAGTGTGGCCGATCTCCCGACGATCGCGAATGGCTTAGGCGTCGCGATCCTGTCCACGCCCAAGGGCGTGATGTCGGATACGCGCGCCCGCGCCGAGAATGTGGGCGGCGAGATTTTGTGCAGCGTCTTCTAAGGCGGACAACGCAGCGGAAGACGCATTAACTGGATGCTTTCGAAGGCTGGTAAAGCCCAGCCGTCGCAGGATTGAAGAAGAAGGTTTGGACTATGTCCCGGATTGGCAAAAAGCCGATAGCTGTGCCGAAGAACGTGACGGCGGCGGTTGACGGACAAACAGTGACGGTGAAGGGGCCCAAGGGCCAGCTTTCGCTGACGCTTGTGGGCGACATCGAGGTAAAGCTGGAAGACGGCTCGATCAGCGTGTTGCCCCGCTCGGACACAAGGCGCGCGCGCTCGATGTGGGGCATGTCGCGTTCGTTGGTCGAGAACTTGGTCCTTGGAACGACGAACGGTTTTTCCCGCACCCTGGAAATTACCGGCGTTGGTTATCGCGCCGCCATGGATGGCAAATCGCTCAAGCTCCAACTCGGATACAGCCACGATGTATTCTATCCCGTGCCGGAGGGCATCTCGATTGCTTGTCCAAAGCCGACCGAGATCACGATTACCGGCATAGAGAAGGATAAGGTCGGGCAGGTTGCCGCCGAGATCCGCAGCTTCCGCGGCCCTGAGCCTTACAAAGGCAAGGGCATTCGCTATCAAGGCGAATTTATTCAACGCAAAGAAGGCAAATCGAAGAAGTAGGACCGAACGATGGCTTCCCCACTTTCCAGTTTCGACCGCCGCGCCGCGCGAGTCCGCCGGACTTTGCGTCGCGCCCAGGGCACCCGGCCCCGGCTATCGGTCTTCCGCTCGTCGAAGCAGATCTATGCCCAGATCATCGACGATTCCAAGGGCCTCACGCTCGCAGCTGCCTCCAGCATCGACAGCGAGTTGAAGGGCAGCTTACAGAAGGGCACAGATGTCGCGGCGGCGGCCGAGGTCGGCAAGCTCGTCGCGCAGCGCGCGCTGAAAGCCGGCGTCAAGGACGTCGTTTTCGACCGTGGCGGCTACATCTATCATGGGCGCGTCAAGGCCCTCGCCGATGCAGCGCGCGAAGCGGGTTTGAATTTCTAGAGGTTTTGCTCAGGCTCGGGCCTGAGAAGAAGGAAAGGGTGCGCTCGTGGCTCGAGAACCACATAGCAGAGGTAGAGAGCGAGATCGCGAAGAGCGCGACAGCGAATTCGTGGACAAGCTCGTTCACATCAATCGCGTCGCCAAAGTGGTCAAGGGTGGCCGGCGCTTCGGCTTTGCGGCGCTTGTCGTCGTGGGCGATCAGAAAGGCCGTGTCGGCTTCGGCCACGGCAAGGCGCGCGAGGTTCCGGACGCGATCAAGAAGGCGACGGAGTCCGCGAAGCGCAGTCTGATCCGCGTGCCCTTGCGTGAAGGCCGCACACTGCATCATGACGTGCACGGCCATCACGGCGCGGGCAAAGTGTTTCTCCGCGCGGCACCTCCCGGTACCGGCATCATCGCCGGCGGCCCGATGCGCGCCGTCTTCGAGACGCTGGGCGTTCAGGACGTGGTGGCGAAGTCGCTCGGCACTTCGAACCCCTATAACATGGTACGCGCCACCTTCGACGCGTTGCAGCGCGAGGACAGCCCCAGGGGCGTGGCCGCGCGCCGGGGCAAGAAGGTGAGCGAGATCGTCACCCGCAGGCGCGACGGTGCCGAAGGCGCTGGCGCAACTCAGCCCGCGGAGGCGTAAGGGAGCGCATGATGTCTGAAGCACCGGCAAAGAAAACGCTGACGATCGAGCAAATCGGCAGCCCGATCCGCAGGCCCCACGACCAGCGCGAAACGCTCATCGGTCTGGGCTTGAACAAAATGCACCGCCGCAAGGTCGTGGTGGATAACCCCGCCATTCGCGGTATGATCAACAAACTCCCGCATCTCGTGCGCATCGTCGAGGAAAACGGCGTGCCGCTGGATGCGAAAAAGCGCTAAAACGGGCGTGGCTAGCGGCCCAGGAATCTGAACCATGAAGCTGAACGAGTTGAGAGACAACCCAGGCGCAACGAAGGACCGCATCCGCGTGGGCCGCGGTATCGGTTGCGGCAAGGGCAAGACCTGCGGGCGCGGCGTCAAGGGTCAGAAGGCGCGGTCGGGCGTCGCGATCAAGGGCTTCGAGGGCGGCCAGATGCCGCTGCATATGCGCATGCCCAAGCGCGGCTTCACCAATGTGTTGCGGCTCAAACTCGTGCACATCAATCTGGACCGCGTTCAGGACGTGATCGATGCCGGCAAGCTGTCTGCGAAGGGCGTGATCGACGCCGAGGCGCTGATTGCTTCGGGCGCGCTCCGGCGAGAGCGCGACGGCGTTCGCTTGCTCTCACGCGGCACGCTCAAGGCGCCGCTGAAATTCAAGGTGGCTGGAGCTTCCCAAGCGGCGGTGAAAGCGGTCGAAGCGGCGGGCGGCTCGGTTGAGATCACGATTGAGCGCGAGGACCGGCTTGCGGGTAACGGGAAACGCGCCGTTCGCAGGCGGGCCGCGGTAGCGAAGCGCGAGAGCCGCCAGCCCAAACCAGAATAAGCGATGAGACGCCGCGTGCTAAGCCGAGGGGCCACTCCCCATATCTCGAAAGGCCGCTCGTCTATTGTACGATACTAATCGAGGCCCATCATGCCCAGACACCGCTCCAAATAGCGCGCCGGAGCGGTGCGGCAGACCGGAGTAGCAGTCATGGTTTCCGCAGCGGAGCAACTTGCCGCGAACCTAAAGTTCGACACGTTCAAGAAAGCGGGCGAGCTGCAGCAGCGCCTTATGTTTACGCTTGGCGCTTTGCTGGTTTACCGGCTGGGAACCTTCATTCCGATCCCTGGCATCGACACTTCGATTCTGAATAAGCTGTTCGAAAACAGCAACACGGTTTTCGGCCTGCTCAACGTGTTTTCGGGCGGCGCGCTGTCCCGGTCCGCGATCTTCCTGCTGAACATCATGCCGTACATCACGGCGTCGATCATCATTCAGCTTCTGACCTCGGTCCTGCCGACGCTGGAAACGCTCAGGAAAGAGGGCGAGTCCGGGCGGAAGCAGCTCAACCAATATACGCGCTATCTCACCGTGGTCATCGCAACGGTTCAGGCGACGCTGACGGCTAAGGGGCTTAACAGCTCGGCGCTCGACCCAGGCTGGTTCTTCCAGCTCACAACCGTGATCTCGCTGGTGGGCGGAACGATGTTCCTCGTTTGGCTCGGCGAGCAAATCACCGCGCGCGGCATCGGCAACGGTTCCTCGCTCATCATTTTCGCGGGCATTGTGGCGGAAATGCCAACCGCGCTCTCCCGCATTCTGGAGCAGGGCCGCAGCGGCGTGCTCTCGCCAGCGGTGATTATCGTGCTCCTGTTGGTGATGATCGGCGTCATCACCATGGTTGTGTACTTCGAGCGCGCGCAGCGGCGGCTGACCATTCAGTATCCCAAGAGGCAAATCGGCAACCGCATGTTTCAGGGCGATAGCTCGCACCTGCCTCTGAAGCTCAACGCATCGGGCGTCATTCCGCCAATCTTCGCATCCACGCTGCTTTATCTGCCAGCAACGGCCCAGCAGTTTATCGGCGCGTCCTCCGACGAGGTCAGCCGTCTCTTGGCGTTGCTTGGGCCTGGGCAGCCGATCCACATCCTGCTCTACATCGCGCTGATCGTCTTTTTCTCCTTCTTCTACACGCCGATTGTGATCCCGCCGCAGGAAACCGCGGACAACCTCAAGAAGTATGGCGGCTTCATTCCCGGCTACCGGCCCGGTCCAAGAACAGCGCAGTATATCGAGTACGTGCTCAACCGGATTACGGTGATCGGCGCTGCTTACGTCTCGGTCGTGTGCATTTTGCCGGAGGTCCTGTCCTACCAAATGCAGGCCCCCTTCTATTTCGGCGGAACATCGCTGCTGATCGTGGTCAGCGTGACAATGGATACGGTAGCTCAAATACAGAGCCATTTGCTTGCGCATCAATATGAAGGACTCCTCAAGAAGTCCAAGCTTAACAAGGGTAGGAGTCGCCGATGAATATTATTTTGCTTGGACCTCCCGGCGCGGGAAAGGGCACGCAATCCAAGTATCTTGAGGACCACTTCCATCTGAAGCAGCTTTCGACCGGCGATATGCTGCGCCACGCTGTCGCGACTGGCAGCCCGGTTGGAGTTGTCGCAAAATCCTATATGGAGGGCGGCAAGCTCGTTCCTGACGACGTGGTTGTCGGTGTGATCTCCGAGGCCATCGACGCCCTTCCGAAAGAGGCGGCTGGCTTTATCCTCGACGGCTTCCCGCGAACGGTGCAGCAGGCAGAGGTCCTCGACGGGCTTCTGGGCCGCATTGGCAAGAATATCGACGCTGTGATCGTTGTGGACGTCAAGGACGACGTTCTGGTCAAGCGCATCTCTGGCCGCTTCACCTGCGGGAGCTGCGGCGAGGTTTTTAACGACTTTTTCCGGCTTCCCAAGACCGAGGGCGTGTGCGACCGCTGCGGCAGCACGTCATTCAAGCGGCGTTCGGACGACAACCCTGACACGGTTCGCGAACGCTTGGTGGTCTACCATGAACAAACGAAACCCTTGATCGACTACTACAAGGCCAAGGGCAAGCTGCATTTCATCGACGGCGAACTGCCCATCGAGGACGTGAAGCAGCGTATCAACGGGATCCTGGAGGGCGCGCGTCCGTAGGCGCGTCCAACGCGGAGGAACTTTATCCATATTGTAGAGAAGGGCGCTAGACTTATTTGAGAACCGTGATTATATTCCAGCCCCTAACTCATGATCCGCGGCGGTCTGGAGGGTGCTTCTCTCTGGGCGCCGCGTTGCATTCCGGTGTGGGCGGACACCCGCTCGAACTTAGCCTAAACACGACGAGGACCACGTGGCACGTATAGCGGGTGTAAACATCCCATCGAATAAGCGCGTAGAAATTGGCCTTCGCTATATCCATGGCATTGGCGCACGCTTCGCGAAAGAAATCTGCGAGAAGGTCAACATCCCGGAGCAGCGCCGGGTCAACGAGCTTTCCGACGCCGAGGTGCTGCAAATCCGCGAGGTGATCGACCGCGATTACGTCGTGGAAGGCGATTTGCGCCGCGAAGTCGCAATGAACATCAAGCGGTTGATGGATTTGGGCTGCTATCGCGGGCTCAGGCATCGCCGCGGTCTCCCCGTGCGGGGGCAGCGGACCCACACGAATGCGCGTACGCGTAAGGGTCCGGCCAAGCCGATTGCCGGTAAGAAGAAGTAGGCGTGGCTCAAGCGGCCAGATTTGGGATATAGACCATGGCGAAGGAAAAGGCGCGCGTTAAGCGCCGTGAGAAGAAGAATATTGCATCCGGCGTTGCGCACGTGAATGCAAGCTTCAACAACACGATGATTACGATCACGGACGCGCAAGGAAATACGATATCCTGGTCGTCATCGGGGGCGATGGGTTTTAAGGGATCGAGAAAATCGACCCCCTACGCCGCGCAGGTGGCCGCCGAGGACGCCGGCCGCAAGGCGCAAGAGCATGGCATGCGCACTGTCGAGATCGAGGTCAGCGGACCTGGGTCTGGGCGCGAATCCGCGCTGCGTGCTCTTCAAGCTTGCGGTTTCCAGGTGACTTCGATCCGCGATGTGACGCCGATCCCCCATAACGGCTGCCGTCCGCGCAAACGGCGCCGGGTCTAAATATCGGGAGCTGGCCGTCTCCCATTCGCAGGTGATCGCGGCGCGCAATTCGGCGCATGAAGCCGCCACATAAGGAAAGAACCGTGCTCAACAAGAATTGGCAGGACCTCATCAAGCCTGGAAAGATCAACGTTATCCCGGGCACGAATCCCAAGATACGTTGCCACCATCGTCGCGGAGCCGCTGGAGCGCGGCTTTGGGCTGACGCTTGGTAACGCGCTTCGCCGCGTCCTGCTTTCCTCACTCCAAGGCGGAGCGGTCACGACGGTGCATATCGATGGCGTCCTTCACGAATTCTCGTCGATTCCCGGCGTGCGCGAGGACGTGACCGACATCGTGCTCAACATCAAGGACATTGCGCTGCGCGTCCATTCGGAAGGCGTGAAGCGGATGGTTCTCCGCAAGGAAGGCCCCGGCGTGGCGCGTGCCCGCGACATCGAGGCGGGCGCCGATGTGGACATCCTGAACCCCGACCTGGTGATCTGCACGCTCGACGAAGGCGCGAATGTGCGCATGGAGCTGACCGCGGCTATCGGCAAGGGCTACGTCCCCGCCGAGCGCAACCGTCCGGACGACGCTCCCATCGGCCTCATACCGGTGGATAGCCTGTACAGCCCGGTGAAGAAGGTCTCCTACAAGATCTCCAACACGCGCGAAGGGCAGATCCTCGACTACGATAAGCTCACGCTCGACGTTGAGACCAACGGCGCGGTGTCGCCGGAGGACGCGGTTGCGCTCGCAGCCCGCATCATCCAGGACCAGCTCTCGATCTTTGTGAACTTCGAAGAGCCGCGCAAAGAGGTTTCGGAGGAGCGTGTTCCGCAGCTTGAGTTCAACGCCGCGCTGCTCAAGAAGGTCGACGAGCTTGAGCTGTCCGTGCGCTCCGCTAACTGCCTCAAGAACGACAACATCGTCTATATCGGCGATCTCATTCAGAAGACCGAGGCCGAGATGTTGCGCACCCCGAACTTCGGGCGTAAATCTCTGAACGAAATCAAAGAGGTGCTCGCCGGTATGGGGCTGCATCTCGGCATGGAAGTCCCGAACTGGCCGCCGGAGAATATCGAAGAGCTGGCGAAGCGGTTCGAGGATCATTATTGATAGGGCAATAGACCCGCAGGCGCTGTCTCGCGCTTGCGGATTTCGAGGGCGAGACAATGCGTCACCGTAATTCCGGCCGTAAATTCAACCGTACGGCAAGCCACCGCAAGGCCATGTTCTCGAACATGGCCGCCGCGCTCATTAAGCATGAGCAGATTGTGACAACGCTTCCAAAGGCGAAAGACCTGCGCAGCGTTGTCGAGGCTCTCATCACGCTTGCCAAGCGTGGCGACCTTCATGCAAGGCGCGTCGTCGCCTCGCGGCTTCGCGACGATGGGATGGTCAAGAAGCTGTTCGAAACGCTGGGACCCCGCTATCAGGGCCGCCCTGGCGGTTACACGCGCGTGCTTAAGGCCGGTTTCCGCTATGGCGACAACGCGCCGCTCGCCGTGATCGAACTCGTCGATCGCGATGAGAAGGCGAAGGGTCTGGATTCCGGCCCCGTCCACACAGCGGAAGAGGAAAGCGCCGCCGCATAGGGCGGCGTGGCCCCTCGATTTAATGTCTGCTTGACCGGTACGGCTCCAAGCGTTACATCAACTTAGATTGGCGAATACCGCCGAACTTCCATTCACCTCTAGGTACGATCATGTCGCGCCAGTGCGAACTCACAGGCAAGGGTGGCCTCGTCGGTCATCTTGTAAGCCACTCGAATATCAAGACCAAACGGCGTTATCTGCCGAACCTTTGCAACGTAACGCTGTTGAGCGATTCACTTGGGCGCCGCGTGCGCTTTAGGGTCAGCGCCAACGCGCTGCGCTCAGTCGAGCATCGCGGCGGCCTCGACGCCTTCCTGATGAAGGCGAGGGACGAGGAACTCTCGCTGAAGGCGCGCCGCCTGAAGCGCGAAGTTGCCAAGGCGCGAGCCCGCACCGAAAGCAGCCCCGCCGCTTAGGCTGATGGCCGCGCTGCAAGCGCGCCAGATAGTGCCGCCGAAACATTTACGCCCCGGTTGTTGCAGCAGCCGGGGCTTTGTTCGTTGGCGCCAGTTCACCGCTGCGTTAGTGTCATCCCGCGCGCGGCTCGCCGCATGAGATATTGGCGCGCGGCCGCGCCATCGTTGCGGGCGCCGGCGGTCAGGCCGGCAAAATCTGCGCGGCCAGCACCTTATCGATGCGGCGCCCGTCGAGGTCTACGACTTCAAAGCGCCAGTTCTTCCACTGAAAAGTCTCGCCAACCTGCGGGATATGCCCAAGCTGGAAAAGCACGAAGCCCGCAAGCGTCGTATACTCCGCATCGTCGACCGCAAGTCCCTCCACGCCAAGCACGCGCTCGACCTCGAAAACCGGCATTTGCGCATCGAGCAGCCAGGACCCATCCTCGCGCCGCATGGCGCCGGGCTCGTCCTCTCCGGCTTCCGGCAACTCGCCCGCGATGCTGGTGAGAATGTCCGTCGGAGTGACGATGCCCTGCACGCTGCCGTGCTCGTCCAGCACGATGGCCATGTGCACCATGGAGGATTTGAACATCTCCAGCAGCTTCAGAACATTCGTGCTCTCGTGCACATAGAGCGGCGCCTTGATTGCCGCTTCGAGTTTGATTTCGCCCTTATTGTGAAGCTGTTCGAGCAGGGTCTTCGCGTGCACGATGCCGATGGTGTCATCGACGTCGCCGCGCCCCACGGGAAAGCGGGAATGCCCGCTCTTCACGATATCCTCGTAGATACGCTCCTGGGTCTCGGTGGTGTCCAGCCAGACAATCTCCGGCCGCGGCTGCATGATGGAGCGCACGGAACGGTCCGCCACGCTGAGCAGCCGCTCGATGATCTCCTGCTCCGCCTTCTCGAACACGCCGGCCTCGGTGCCCTCGGCGATCATGGTCTTGACCTCTTCCTCCGTCACGTCGGGCTCATCCACCATGGCGGGGCCGGCGAGTCTGAGCACGCCCACGCTGGAGAGATGCAAAAGCACCGCAACTGGCTTCGTTATCGTGGCCAAGATGTCCATGGTGGGCGCAACGAGGCATGCGATGCGCTCGCGGTTGGAAAGGGCGAAGTGCTTGGGAACGAGTTCGCCGATCACGAGCGAGACATAGGCGATGCCGGCCACGACGATTGCCGACGCGGCGGTCTTCGCATGCGCGCCGATGAACGGAACGCCGCCAAGCAATTCCGCGAGCTGCGGCGAAAGGGTGACCTCGCCGTAGGCGCCGGACAGGATCGCCACAACGGTAATGCCGATCTGGACGGAGGGCAGGAAGCGGGCGGAATCGCCGTTCAGCCTCAGAGCGGCTTCCGCGCCCCGGCTGCCGCCGGCCGCCATCATTTGCAGGCGGGCAGGACGCGAGGAAACGATCGCCAGCTCGGACATGACGAGAAAGCCGTTGAGCGCGATCAGCAATAAGAGGGTGAGAAGCTGTAGCCAGGGCATCGGTGGTGAGGGGGTTGCTAATGCCCTTATAGCGGCTCTTCGCGCTAAGGGTGATAGTTCAGTGCGCCGCAAGCACGAATTTTGGGAAGGTCTTGCCCTGGGAGCACATTTGGTAACCCTGGCGCAATTCTGTGCCTTCGTTATCGGCTCCTAAAACGAAAGAAACCGGGCCGGCGCCCGGTTCCTTGCCTTCATGGGCGAAACCTTCGTCGATTCCAAGGCAATCCACCAATAACCGGCGCCTGCCTTGAAAAACGCGTTACCCCCGGACCCGCCCGTCCGCGCAACCTATCCCTTGCGGCTTGGAGGATAGAGATGTTGCGGCATATGGAGACGTTTGCTCTCGGGTAAAGTCCAGTCCGCGTCGCGACCACCACCCTGACTAATTTGTCGCGAACGGCGCCCTACTAGACCTTCGAGAGCTAATTTTAGCATCGGTCCTCCGCTCTTCTGCTGAGCCGCGGCTTTGCAATTTGAGGAGAAAGCCCCGGTTTCGATGTAAACCCTCCTCACGGCCTCGTTTCCACTGGCCGCTGGAAGCTTTGCAGAAGGGACTGCGGGCGCCGAAGATTAGGCTTGCCGTCCTCGATGCCTGTCCCCAGGGCAATTCCCAACGGACTGCGGCACAACCGGCGTCAGATGCCGCCGGGAACGCTACGAACAGCGATACAGACCAGGACGGCTCACGGCGTCTGCGCGGTTAACGAGTGCCGCGAGCGCCCAAGTCGAACGTATCGTGATTCTGATGGTGGCCGGCCATGATTAACAATTGGTTAACGCCGGAAAATATTTTTAACGCATTCTTAATACTATAGTCACAAAGGCCGCCGGATTGTGTTTTTGCCTGCGCTCGCTCCCGCGAGCTTGTGGGGAGAGGGACGGGGGTGTGGAGTAATGCTCGCAGTGCCGGGTATCGTGATTGGCTCAATGCAGCCAGCGGAAGGCCCGCTCCAGATAGGCGCTGCCGTTCTCTCGCTGACAGACGCCATGCGCCATTATCACTTGGCGGGGCCGCCAGCCGAGCATTTTGCGCAAAGCGGCACGGGCGGGACGGCGATCCAGAAACGAAAGACGCCATTCCAGCGGAGCGAAGCCTTGTCCTTCGGTGATGCCGTCGAGCTTTGCCAGCGGACGCTGCCACCAGCTCCAATGATTGCGCAGGAAGCTCGCGCTGAAGTTCTCCGACAGGTCGGCCAGAATCGCCGTCGATGAGGGAGTGTGAAAGAACACAATTTCATCCATGAAGGGCGAGCCGCGGAACCATGCCTGATCGATCGAGCCGCCCCAATCCGCTGGAGGCTCATTCTGCAATGGCTGCCGGAATTGCAGGTCTTTCCTTTTTTCGATGGTTGAGCCAGGCCCCCACAGCGCGGCATCCGGATAGGCTGTTTTCCAGTCCTTCAAGTAAAGGTGATGCAGCTTGTTGGGGCTGACCAGGTGGGCTACCGCACCCAGCGCATCAATTCCAGTCTGCAAAGCCGGGGTCAAAGCGACTGGCGACCACACCCACAGCTTTCCGCCGTCGAGCCTCGCTATAACAGCGCGGGTAGGGTAGGGAAAACCGTAAAAACTCACGGTTTCACCTTCCGCCAGCCAGATCGACTCACCTATTGCTTCGAGTACCATCGGAAGTTTCAGTTCTGTGCATGAACTACTAGCGGCTGGCGGCTTGTGCCGGATCTGCGGGGGCCGGCTCTGCCGCGGCGAATGCCCGCGCGGGCGGCAAGATCGCCCAATTCACACGGGCGGCGGGAACCTTGGCCCCGGTTTGATACGGGAGTTCGAGCGGATGCTGCAGGATCGCGTCGGGAAACTGCCTCATCAATTGCTGGCCGTCCGGGTCCCTGTGCCAAACGAGGACGGCGCCCGCCTCCTTGAACCGTTCTGGCGTAATCCACGGGCTCTGCTTGAAGTTGCCGGAAATGAGCACGGAGGGCCGGTTGGGATGGTAGGCGGTAAGCATGCCTCCGAGCCACACGTCGGCCGCAACATACCGGACCGGCGCGGACGGAAATTGCGCCGCCCAGGCCGATCCAATCCGCCTTGCAAGCTCTTGAGCAGGGAATTCGGTTCTCGCCCCTTGATGTAGCGCATGGGACGGACCCCAGCTCGCGGCGGCGACACCCGTCATCGCAAGCCCGAGAAACGCCAGGCTGCCGGCAGCGAATTTGGGCGTGAGATCGTGCCCTTGCGGCCGGGCGGCGACGAGAAGCGCTACTAAGATGCCGAGCAGCACGAACATGGGAAAGCCCCACATGTCGTGAAACCGGACGCCGGCCAAGCCTTGAGCCGCGACGCAGACCAAAAGGGGCACCGCAAACAGGATGCCGAAGAATTGCCGATTCCGTTTCAGGCACGCGTCAGCCGTATCGAGCGGCAATAGGTTCAATTTTGGGCTTTTTCCGCCAAGCAATAGGAAGGCGGCCAGGCAAAGGGCGGGACCGGCGTTCAAGAGCTGGGCGCCGAGCCAGCCAGCCGGAAACAGCAGGTAGTCGAACACGGACGTAGCGTTCTTGAGACGCTCTCCGGCATAGGTGAGCGGCGCGAAGTCAATCCGGTAAAGCGCCAAAAGGTGAGGGGCAAGAAGGACGGTCCCGCAAAGGATTGCGACTAGAGGCCCCTTGCCCCAAAGCTTGGCCCGTGCCTCGCGATCCGCCAGAAAAGCGGCGAGCACGGCAATCAGAAGCAGCGCTGTTGCGTATTTTCCGAGCATCCCCAACGCGGCGGCGAAGCCCAGCAGTGCCCAGTCGATTAGCTTGCCTTCGATGAACGCGCGGTGGGCGGCGTAAGCGATGAATGCCCAAAGCGGCAGCAAAATAACGTTATGATTGAAGTCCACGGAAGCGAAATTGAAATAGATAACGCCTTCCAGCAGGAATACCGCGATCAAGGCTTGGCTCGTGCCAACCACCCTGCGCGCAAGAACCCAAACGATGGGCAGTGCGGCGGCTGAGGTGGCTGCGCCCAGAATCGCGGCAATCCATGGCTTGTTTCCGGCGGCCCAAATGGCGGCGGCCATGATCCAGGCGGGCAGGGGCGGATGCTTTGCGTAAGCCCATTGCGGATCGCGAGCCCAGGCAACTTGCTCGAAAACGTCAAGGCCAAGGGTGGGCTGAGTCAGCAGGATTACGAACGCCAATCCCAAAAAGTGCAGGAGGGCGAGCGAAAACACAACAGCGGCGGGACGCGTGGCAAGCAAATGGCCGAAGCGAGTTTCTGACGCCAAGCGAGGCTCGTAACGCACGCGATCTCTCCATTGAGACTCTGATACAGTCTCTTACAACCACTGCAACCGGATTCAATAAGCAAGTGCAATGTGGCCTAATGCTGAACGCCGATGATACCGGGCCGCAACAGGCAACCGGAACAAGGGCGAGGCCCAACCCAAGGATGCAAGTGCCGCCGCGTCGTAGCCGCGAAGGCGCATGGGCGCTAAATAATGGCGATCGCGCCGTGCAGTGCTAAAAAAGTGTTCATTCCGCCTACAGCTGCGATATGGGAGGAAGCCTTTTGCAGCGTACCGAAAGCGATGCGCTGCGCGTCGCATCGCAGAAAAAAGATTATCAAGCGTGTCACACACACTTGATTAGCGCCGTTCAAATAGCTACTTTGGCTGCTAAGGAATCCACTAAATGGCGACTATAACTAACGTTTATTGCGATGAATCTTGCCACTTGGAGCATGACGGGCACCGGGCGATGATCATTGGCGCCATTTGGAGCCCAGATAGTAAAAAGGCCGAAGTTACCCAGCGGATCAATGATATCCGGGCGAGGCATAAGATGCCTCGCGATTTTGAGTTCAAGTGGACAAAAATAAGTCCATCAAAACTTCAAATGTACATGGATTTGGTTGATTATTTCTTTGATAATGATGACCTAAATTTTAGATGTGTGATCGTGGCCGATAAGAGTGAACTAGACCATACCCGTCACGACCAGACTCATGACGACTGGTATTATAAGATGTATTTCAGCATGTTAAAGGTTATACTTAGGCCAAGAGATGTATATCACATTTATCTTGATATAAAGGACACAAAAAGCAAACAAAAGGTAAAAAGGCTTTACAATATTCTTTGCAATAACTCTTACGATTATTCCCGCAGCATGATCAAAAGGGTTCAGCAAATCAGGTCCCATGAGGTTGGACAGGCTCAGCTCGCCGACATCCTCATAGGTGCAATGTCGTATAAATCCAGAGGTTTGAATCAAAATCGCGCTAAAAATGCTATTGTTGATAGAATAGCACGACGTAGCGGATATTCTCTTGAAAAAAACACTCTTCTTAGAGAGTATAAGTTCAACATACTTGTCTGGCACGGATCGGAGAATTAATGCTCCCTTCATGGCTACCAGACTTGGTCTTGCTCGGTGACTTTAATGGCGATTGGAAACGCTACTTTGAGGAAGTTTACGAGCGATTTCGCGTTGATTTCGTTGGGCAAAATTTCCTCTTTAGAGGAAAGCGTGTTTCTCTGAAATGCATACCTCGCACTGATGGCAAAGAAGCCACTTTCTGGCACTTCATCTCGGAGGGGCGTGTAGAAGAAGACAGATTGCCAGATATGCGCAGATGCGAACGCATAGGATGGCCGCGCGCAATGATGGACAATTGTGACGATGATTGTTTACAAACTTGGACCGAAGAGGTAAACGGCGAACAGAGGGTTCACATCTGGTGCGAACCTGCGGAATACCTAATGGTGATAGCTGATCGCAACGGCTACGTCTTGCCTTGGACTGCCTATCCTATTTTTAGGCCTCATCAAAAAGCAAAAATAACCAAGCGCTGGCGTAAGCACACAAATAACTAGCCCCGCCGAAGCGGGGCCTTAACTCCTTCCACGCTGACGCCGTGAAGCTGGTGGATGAGCTAAAAACAACATAGCATCAATTGGCGAATCAAGCAAGGGGGCTTGACAAAATAAGCGAATTGTGTCTCGGAAAATCACTAATAATTTGTTAATTTGGGCATTCTGCTGGCAATATCCAGCCCATACCCGGCTAACCGGATGCGCCATCGCAAGGGCGAGCTTCCTATAGCTCAGTTCGCCATTCGAAAGCCGACGATATCCTCTTTCCAAGCCGCTTCGTTGGCGAACTGATAGAGATATTGGGGGGGCTCACATGATGATGCTGGCCCATGACCATCCGGCGAAGGCGAGCTAAAAAGCTTTCCGCTTGGTTCGTGCAAGCGCCATCCCAGCTATAGGCTTCGCTGTGGTTGATCCGCTTCGTAACGTACGTGGCGTGCTGCGCATCCCAGTGCGAGGCTTCGCCTGCGTGAACGGTTGCGGTTGGAGAAACAACAGCTTCGACGAAGGCGAGGCCATCTTAGGACAGTCTCGAAAATAACTGCGCCATCTGGCTTGTTCTTTTGTCCGTCCGCTGCGGTGCGAAAAGGGTTACATACCATGGGTATGCGCCCCTTTCCGCACCTTGCTGACGAACAAAATCCCAGCGCCGTATGACGCACTTATTTCCGAGACTGTCCTTAGCTGGGGCCGCTTATGCCGCCAGCCGGGTTATGCGCGGGATGTCAGGCAGGCGCTTCAACCGGGAAGGCAGCTCAAGCGAAATCAAGGCCAGGAAATAGTGAGCATTGCCATCGGGGCAGCGGCCAAGGATTGCGCGGCAGGGTATGCTGCCGCCAGCCTCGCTGGAGAGTACAAGCGTGTCGCGGCAGATTTTGGTGCCGGCGCCCAGCTTTTTGATCATGCGGCGAAATACGGTCTGCTCTGCGGGCGGCAAGACCTTCATGGCCGGGCTCCCGCAACAGGCCGGCCTTGCGCCAGCCAATGTGCTGAGGGCGGCCTTCCGTCCGCGAGATGATGAAATCCTCGCCGAGAAAGAGAACGAGATCGAAGGCGGGGAAGAGCGGCGCTGGGGTGGCTCTAACGTCCGCGCGCGCGCCGTTTTGCCGTGGGGGAAGCGAGGACGCAGCCTCTGGCGCGGCATTGGCGCAACGCCGTTTTTCCTTGGCCAGCCGCCGGACCGTCCGGCCGATAGCTTTGAAGGCGCGCAGCTCCTCGGGGGTGAGTTGGCAGGCGGGCGCCGCGGGGTTGCCGGGCACCTGCCGTGGCTTGAGCGCCACCGGCTGTTTGTCCGAAGGCTTGGCGATAGTCTTCTTCTTAGGCGGCGTGGGCAGGCGGACTACGTTCCCCGGTTGTTGGGGGGCAGCCGCTTCCGATACGATCAGCCCCTTATGTCCGCCCGCAAGCTCAAGAACGTCGAAAGAGCAGGAGATCGCGGGTTGGCGGCCAGCCTTGAACTTAACGGTGCCGCTGGTTTTCCCGGTTCCATTGGCCGTGTCGAAACACTGTGCCAGGCGCGGGGCAAGCCTCGCCTGCAAGTCCTCCACGGCCTTGCCGAATTTGGAACGCGCCGCCGCATTCATCCAGCTGATGGCGCGTGCTGTATGATCCCAGATGAAGGCTGCGCGCGGTGAGAAGACCAAATCCGCGAAAGGATCGCAACCGGCAATGGCTTTATTCGGTCTTGCTGCCAATTTCTCTTCCTGCCACGATTGTGACTACGCAGCACCCGCCCCAGTTTTCCGCACATGGACGATGTTCGGAGCTGAATGCAAGCGAAGAAAGAATGAGGCGAGCCATGTTTGTGGAAAATTGGGCTAAACCTGGGCCTTCACGAGATTGTGCACTGCACCATATTTTTGTTGCGTTGCAACAAAAATACTCTTATCCATGAAGCCGTCATACGTCTTTGAGCATTATCCAAGCATCCCAGGATCGAACCTCCAGGTAGGAGAACGCTATGAACCAGCAGATTGATTTCGAGATTCCCGCATCCGTTCGCGACCTTGCCAGCAAGAGCGTCGAGCAGGCCCACGAAGCTTATAACCGCTTCATCGAGGCCACCCGCCAGGCTCAGGAAGTCGTGGCCAAATCCACCGATGTTATCGCTACCGGCGCTCGCGAGATCAACGAGAAGGCAGTGAAGTACACCGAAGCCAACCTCCAAGCAAATTTCGAGCTCGCTCAGCGCCTCGTTCATGCGAAAGACCTGAAAGAGGCGCTCGATATTCAGAGCCAGTTCGCGCGCCAGCAGATGGAGACCTTCGCGCAGCAAGCCCAGGAGCTTACCCGGCTTGTCGCCCAGTCCGCTCAAAAGGCCAATCCTTCCAGCAATTTCTAAGCATTCCTCCCCGAAGTGCATGAGCCGTGTTCCGGCTTGTGCACTTCTCCGTATAAGCTGAAGGGCAGCCGAGCCGCGCTGGTGGCGTCCCGCAATTGCCGTGCGAGGTCCGGCAACCGGGACGGCAACCCGGAGACGGGACACTGGCGCATTTTCGCGCAGTCGATAGCGAATTTGCGCGCTTGAAGTTTGCCCGAAAACGCTGTTTACTGCGGCCTTGCATACGCCGCTGTAGCTCAGTTGGTTAGAGCACCAGATTGTGGATCTGGGGGTCCCCCGTTCGAGCCGGGGCAGCGGTACCATTAAAATCAAGGGCTTAGTCAGCCCGCTACCTCCCACCTTGAAACTAAAGGTGAAGTATGAGGTGGAAAAGCATGGTTCCCTTGAAAATCGAATCTCGTTTTTCACCTCAGCTTTATCTGAGGCAGGTTGGGGCCTGTACCTTTCTCCAGTGGTTCTTCAAAGGCGCGCTGCCGGCGGCGAAGGATTGAGCCGCAAGCCTGGAAGCTGCGCGGAATTCAGCGTATGAAACTCGTCGATGCCGGCCGATCGAATGGGCTTCTGTACCTCGACTATTGCCAAGGCTTGCACACCGCATTTTCGGACCACCGATCCGAGTGCTAGGATTTCAGGCAGGCAGCCAGGCTTCCCGCATCTGCCCGCATAAGCGCGAAATAGTGGCCCGGCCCGGCGGGGATTGCTGCGCCCACCTCATCCAGCACGCCCCGTTTCGCGTTCGTGCCCATTGTGAGCATTTGCACGAGCTTCGGCGGAAACTCGGGTTCCGAGAAAACGCAAATTGCCTGAGAGTCCTCGATCTTGGCCCGCACCGCGGCGAGCCGCTTGGCTCCCGGCGCGCGTTCGGGGCTAACCGTGATGGCTCCGGCGCTGTTCAGGCCGTATCGCGTCTCGAAATATTGCGTGACGTCGTGGAACACGATGAAGCGCCTGCCTGCGAGATCCGCCAGCGTGGCCTTGAGCTCTGTGTCAAGGGCAGTGAGCGCCGTTTCGAGTTTTCCGGCGTTGGCTTGATACTGGGCCGCGTGCGCGGGATCCATCGCTGAGAACTCGTGCGCGAGGCGGCGGGCAATCGCGATGGCGTTTAATGGGTCAAGCCAGAAATGCACGTCGTGGCCGCCCTCGCCATGGCCGTGCTCATCGTCTTCCTCGCCGCTTTCCTCGCCAGCCTCATGCCAACCGGCTTCGCGAACCGGAAGGAGCCTGAGCCCTGGCGTCTGCTCAAGGTCGATTATCCGCGCATTTGCTGGAAGCGCCACGACCGCCCTTTCGAGAAACACCTCCAGATTTTTGGAGACGAAAATGACGGCGTCCGCTTCGCTAAGGGCTTTGGCGTCCGACGGCTTGAGCGCGTAAGAATGCGGAGAGGCGGCTCCGTCCAGCAGCAGCTTCGGCTCCGCTACTCCCTCCAGGATCGCCGCCGCCAGCGAATGAACGGGCTTGATCGTAACAACCACGCGCGGCGCGCCTAAAGCCGGGATGCCGGAGGCGAAAAAGCCGGGAACGGCCATCGTTACGAGGGAAACGCTCAAAAAAATCCAAAACCTTGCCATTGGCGACCCCTTGGAGGACACTTTTTATGTAATGGTGTAACATTGCATGAATGTCAAATCCGCACGCTTTGGGGCCGCAAAATAACCATCGGCGGTATGCCCGGCCTGCGCTGTATTGTAAGCTCGCCGTGCAACCGCTAAGACATAACGAATGGATCAGCTTAATTTCCCAGCACCGCCCTTTCTCGATCCCGCCGCCGTCCGCGAGGAGTTCAGCCGCTATTGGCAGGAAAGCGGCGAGAACGCTGTGCAAGCGCGGGCGCGTGTGCTCAAGCGCCTCAAGGAACTCAAGGCCAACGCCCGCGAGCAGGCGGAAGCCATTCTTGAGCGCACCCGGGACGGGCGCAAATGCGCCTCGGCGCTATCGGTGTTCCAGGACGAGTTGATCAAGCTCATCTACGATTTTTGCGCCGGCTACATTTATCCCGCCCAGAACCCGACCGCGGCGGAGCGCATGGCGCTGGTGGCGACCGGCGGGTACGGCCGCGGGCTTCTGGCACCCGGATCGGACATCGATCTGCTCTTCCTGCTTCCCTACAAGCAAACCCCCTGGGGCGAGAGCATGGTCGAGTTCGATCCTCTATTTCCTGTGGGACCTCGGCTACAAGGTCGGGCACGCGACCCGGACCATCGAGCAGACGCTGAAGGCGGCCAGGGAAGACATGACGATCAGGACCACCCTCCTGGACTCTCGCCTCATTCATGGCGATGCGCCGCTCTTCAACGATATGTGGGCGCGTTTCGTGGCGAATGTGGTCCAAGGCAGCCAGCGCGAGTTTATCGCGGCCAAGCTTGAGGAGCGCGAGCAGCGGCTCAAGCGCGCGGGCGGCTCCCGCTATCGCGTGGAGCCGAACATCAAGGAGGGCAAGGGCGGGCTTCGCGATCTCAACATGCTGCACTGGTTCGCGCTCTATCTGTATCCAGGCGAACAGCGGCATCCCGAGAGAGGCATCTTCGCGCCGGATGAGGTTGCCGTGTTCGACCGTTGCGAAGCCTTCCTTTGGACCATTCGCTGTTCTCTGCACTTCCTGGCGGGCAAGGCGGAGGAGCGGCTTTCGTTCGACTTGCAGCCCGAGATGGCCAGCCTCTTGCGCTATCACGGCCGGCTCGGGCTTCTGGGTGTCGAGCGGTTCATGAAGCACTACTTCCTGATCGCCAAAGACGTGGGCGATTTGACTCGGACCGTCGTTTCAAGTCTTGAGCTGCGGCAGCTCAAGACTGTGCCCACGATGAGCGACTTTCTGGGCACGCTGCCATGGAGCAACCGCGCCAAGCTCGCCGCCACGACCGATTTCAGGGTCGACAACAATCGCTTGAACGTTAAGCAGCCGGATGCTTTCCGGAAGGACCCGGTCAACCTGATCAGGTTCTTCGTCGAGGCCGAGCGGAACAACCTGCTCGTCCATCCGCAAGCAATCCGCCTTATCCGCTCCTCGCTCAAGCTCATAGACGACAATTTCAGGGCCAACCCCGTAGCCAATGAGCTGTTTCTTGATGGCCTGACATCGCACAACGCTCCGGACACCGCGCTTCGATATATGAACGAAGCCGGCGTGCTGGGACGGTTCATCCCGGACTTCGGGCGCATCGTCGCGATGGCGACGTTCAACATGTACCATCACTTCACGATCGACGAGCACACGATCCAGGCGGTGGGCATCCTATCGCAAATCGAAAAAGGGAATTTCGCCGAGGAGCACCCGCTCTCGACCGGGATTATCGCCGGCCTGCAACACCGCCGCGCGCTTTACATTGCGTTGTTGATGCACGATGTGGCCAAGGCTTTGGAGGGCGATCACAGCATCGTGGGCGCGGAAATAGCCCGGAAACTGGCGCTGCGCGTGGGGCTCGAGCCCGGCGAGGCCGACACGGCGGCGTGGCTCGTCAAGCATCACCTGTTGATGAGCATAACGGCCCAGCACCGCGACATTTCCGACCCGCAGACCGTCAAGAACTTCACCGACGTTGTGCAAAGCCCCGAGCGGCTGAAGCTCTTGCTGCTGCTGACCGTCGCCGATATCCGCGCGGTGGGCCCTGGCGTCTGGAACGCCTGGAAAGGCCAGCTTCTGCGCTCGCTTTATTACGACAGCGAGCCCGTTCTGGGCGGCGGCCATACGCACGAGCCGCGGGCCGCGCGCATCGAGATGGCGCAGTCGCGCCTGCGGGAAGCCATCGCGAACTGGCCCCCCGCCGAGGTCAATCGCTTCATCCAGCGCCATGAGCCCGATTATTGGCTCAAGACCGATATCGAGCGGCAAGTGCAGCACGCCCAGCTGCTGCGATCCTTCGAAGGCGCGCATCCTCCAGTCGCGTTCGAAGTCAAGAGCGATGCCTTCCGCGGGCTTACCGAGCTGACGCTGGTGACGGAGGACCATCCGCGGTTGCTCGCGCTGTTTGCGGGCGCGTGCGCGGCGGCTGGCGCGAACATTACCTCCGCGCAGATTTCGACGACGCGTGACGGGATCGCGCTCGACACGCTTTTCCTGCAGCGGCTTTACGCAGACGAGGAAGAGTTCGACCAGGCACGGAAAATCGCGCGCACCATCGGGGACATTCTCTCCGGAAAGCGCTCGATGGATACGCTGGAAACGCTGCGCAAGCGGGTGAAGCCCAAGACTGACGCTTTCACAGTGGCGCCAGACGTGATCCTTGACAACAGCGCCTCGCAGGAGCTGACCGTGATCGAGGTGCACGCGCTCGACCGGCCGGGCCTGCTGTTCGATCTGGCGCGCGGGCTCAGCGATCTGGGGCTCGATATCGGGTCGGCGCATATTGCCACTTTCGGCGAAAAGGCGGTCGACGTTTTCTATGTGACCTGCCGGGATAAGAAGAAGGTCGCGAGCGACGCCGACAAGCGCATGATCCGCGAGCGCCTGCTGGCCCTGCTCAATGCCGGATAGGCTTCGCCGGCTCAGCTTTTGGGCTTTGCCGCTCCCTTCTTGGAGGCTTGGCCTTCCGCCGGTTGCTGAGCAGGGGCCGGAGGCGCGGAGGTCGCGGCCGATGCCTGGGAAGCGGATGGCGGCACGGCATCGACCGCGATACCGGCCAGGCGCCATCTGCCGTCCAATTGCATGAACCTTAATTCGAATTGAATTTGCAACGGCTGTGTTGGGAAGAGGCCAACCAGGACTAACTCGTTGTCCTTGTTCAATTCCGGTTTCTTGGTCAAATTCGGAGAGAGAAAATATGCTGGGGACAGATCGATTTTGCGGGCCCTGAGGTTTGCAAAGGCAGCCGCCAGCGCTGTCTGATCGAAGCTCTCGCGAAGGACCGGCGTGCCCATATCGCGGAGCACGGAATAGTTTCCTGTTGCATTCGCTTGATTGAGCGCGATGATCGCGTCCTTGATAATCACGGTCAAGGTGACCGCGCTCATTTGCATCTCGGCAGGCTTCGGCGCCGCGCTTGCCGCGGCGGGCCTGCCCTGCTGATCCGCGGCGGCCGGCTGGGCACCAAGGATAAGGGCGAACGCTAGAGCAAAACGGGAAAGAACAAACATCGCTACACCAGAAACAGGAAGGGTTGCCGGCGGCAAGCAACCCTAGTGGACACCTATCGAGAGATCAAGCCTGTGCAGAAACTAGCGCCCGCGGCCTTAGCCACCCTGAGGGGGGCGGGTAAACCGCAGCCGCGGACCCTAGCCACGGCATTGCATGCACGTAAATGTTGGGAAAGAGCGCCTTTGCAACGTGGGATGCGCTCCTTCCCGCTCTCGCTACTTCATCGGGGCCATAGGGGCCATGCCGCCGCCGAAGCCGATGGTAAGACCAGCCTTGCCAGCAACACCGTTGTAGTTTCCGCCTACACCGACGCCGCCGTCGAGGGCGACGGTCGAGCCGTAGCCGAACACGTCGCGGGCAATAACACCTGCTGCGCTGACGCCGAATGCGTTCTGGCTCTCATAGTTGCCCCAGCCGGCGCGGATCGCGAAGCTCTGCCCTGGCAGGAAGACCGGCTGCGAGATTGCGAGCGCAATGGCGGTACCTTCGTAGGCCTTGTTGACGCCCTTGTCGACGTATGCCTTGTTCGCGGCATCGGTGCCGAGAATCGGGGTTGCGACGTCATGGATCGCATTGCCACCGGTGCTGATATAGCCCGTTGAGTTGGCCACGAACTCCCTTGTACCTGTGGTGCCAGTGCCGTTGGTAACCAGCACACCGGTGGGATTGCCAGTGCCGCTTGAACCGATCCCCACATAGCCAGTGGACGTCTGAACACTCGAACCGGCCGCCCCCGTGGTGGGATTGACGCCGACGGAAACGGTGTTCGTACCATTCGTAACCCGCATGCCGTCCGCGGTCGAGTTGTTCAAAGAGCCGGTGGTGCCGTTGTAGATTTGCACTAGTCCGACGGTGGTGCCGGCAGGCAAGCCAGGCAAGCTAGCCAAGCCAACGTAGACGTTGTTGAGGGCGCTAACATCGGAGATAGTCGTGCCGAAGGTGCCGCCGTTCGGTCCCTGGATGGCGGTATTTGCACCGTTGATCGTCGTCGAGCCCTGGTTCACACCTGCGGCTACTGTCGAGGTGATGCTAGCTCCATTGATTGCAGTAGTGGTGCCAGCGTTGGCCCCGGTGCCGTTAAACGTCGCGGTATCGCCGAAGGTCGAGGTACTGGTCACGCCAAGCGTGCCCGTCGTAGCAATGTTGCCGTTAACGTTCAGATTGGCATTGGTGCCAACGCTGCCAACGGTCAGGTCGCCGTTCGCACCGATGGTTGTGTTGCCAGCGCCACCGAAAGTGGAGAGACCCGTCGCTGTCAGCGTGTCCGTCATCGTGCCTCCCGTGATGGCGAGACCACCCGTGCCTGTGATCAGGCCGTTTGCGCTAAGGGTGCCGACACCGGTCAGGTTGCCGCCAGTAAGCGTGGCGGTGCCATCCGAGAGCGAGCCGCCTGTTATGGTGGCTGTCGTACCAATGTTGCCGAGGGCATCGATTGTTGCTTGACCAGTGCTCCCGAACGTAGCCGGTACCGTCATAGTAAGCCCGGTGATTGCGTCAATTGTTACCGTATTGGAGGTGCCGTCGTTGAAGGCGAGCCCGGTTATGGTGCCAACGGCAGGCGTGAGTGTGGTGCCAACTACTGTAACAGCGCCGGTTCCGCCACCGGCTACGTCTACCGTCTGTGCGTGAGCTGCGGCCATCCCGATTAGAAGCGCCGCGGCACTGATCCCAGCCATAGAAACGATACGCACCGCGCCCAGCGCGGATTTATTCCTGGTAGTCATTGTGAATCCCTAAATGATGTTGATCCGTTATGCCGTTAGGACCGGAAGTTGCGCTGACCGACGCGAGACTCAACGAGCACTCAAGCTAAACTTCGCGCAACCACTGGTTGCAGATGTTTTGGCCATCTGCAAGCGTAACCCAATCGCAGGTTGTGTTATGGATGTTAACTAGGTGCAACGGAGCAACACTATATCAAGCGCGTACCACTTAGATTGTTTGTCAGATGGCTTCCCGCAGTACCCGGGCGCGGTGGAACCTCATCGCCGCTTTAGGGGCTGTGGGCGGCGAGTTTCTGCCGCCGGCGGAAAACGTCTCGCGGGGGCGGCCTGCGCCTCAAATGGGAGTGCGCGCCGAGCCCCGGGAAGGACTCGTAGCGTCCAGAAGGCTCGCATCTTTGTGGGCTTGAAATTGGGGAGGAGGCGTATACCGGATCCGGAGGATCGCTTCCGCCAAAGACCCCCTTACCCCACCCCGTCCCCTTGGGGGGAGTTTGCAACCGCCGCGGCACCGTTCTTTTTCCACCCGGGGAGAAGGACAGGATGAGGGGGGACGGCTGAAGCAGTCAACCGGATTTGCTATATGGCATTAGCGGCTAAAGCCGCCCGTCGCTGAGGTCCTTGGGGAAGAGTCCCTTGACATCGAACAGGACGGCGCCGGGCTTTCCCAAAGCGCGGATTGCGGCAGGCCCCATTTGCGCGTAGCTCCGGTGCCCGACCGAAACGACGATGGCGTCGTAAGGCGCGGGTTCCAGCGGCCCGGTGAGCAGGGATATGCCATATTCGCGCTCGGCTTCGCTGGCGCCGGCCCATGGGTCGTGGACGTCGACGGCCGCGTTGAACTCTTTCAACTCGTTGACGACATCGATGACTTTCGAATTCCGCAGGTCCGGGCAATCCTCCTTGAAAGTGAGGCCCATGACCAAAACGCGGCTGCCGCTGACCGGAAAACCGCGTTTCATCATAAGACGCGCGACGCGGCCGGCGGCATAGGCGCCCATGGCGTCGTTGATGCGCCGTCCCGCCAGAATCACTTCGGGATGATAGCCGGCTTCCTCGGCGCGATGCGTCAGGTAGTAGGGATCGACGCCAATGCAATGGCCGCCCACGAGCCCCGGCCTGAACGGCAAAAAGTTCCATTTGGTTCCCGCGGCGGCCAAGACTTCGTGAGTGTCGATGCCGAGCTTCTGGAAGATGATCGCGAGTTCGTTCATCAGTGCGATGTTGAGGTCCCTCTGGGTGTTCTCAATCACCTTGGCAGCTTCGGCGACCTCGATAGAGGCGGCTTTGTACGTGCCCGCCGCGATGATGGAGGCATAAAGCGCGTCGATAGCCTCCGCGGCCTCCGGCGTTGAGCCGCTGGTGACTTTCACGATGCCAGGCAAGCGGTGCTGCTTGTCGCCTGGATTGATGCGCTCGGGACTGTATCCGGCAAAAAAATCCCGGTTGAATTTAAGGCCTGAAGTGCGCTCAAGGATGGGCACGCAGATTTGCCGCGTGCAGCCGGGGAACACCGTCGATTTAAAGATCACAACCGAGCCTTTGGGCATGACCGGGCCAACCGTCTCGCAGGCTCGCTCCAAAAGGCGCAGGTCCGGGCGGTTTGCGCGGTCGACGGGTGTGGGAACCGCGACGATGAACACGCCGCAGCTGCCAAGGTCCTCCGGCCGCGAGGTGAAATCAAGGAAGCACGCCTTCCTAAGCTCGCCAGGATCGACTTCAAGCGTACTGTCCGCGCCGGACCGGAGTTCTGCCACCCGCTTCTCACGGATATCGAAACCGACGACCCGGCGGCTTTTCCCGAACTCGGCGGCGAGCGGCAAACCCACATAGCCAAGCCCCACGACGCCGATGACCTTATCGTCGAGATTCACGTGCAAGTTGTGGACCCCTCCTTCGTGGATCATGGGAAAATCGGCCTGCAAACTCATGCTACCGGCCTACGCAGCGCCACCTGCCAAGCTGGCATTGGCTTAAGAAGAAATACGCCGCGGCAGCGCCTTACGGGCTGGCTGGCTTGCTGGCCTGCGAAAGAGTGATCGCCAAAGCGGCGCCGCCGGCCACCACCAGCGCGCCCCCATAAACGTATGGCCCCGGCAAACCGCCGCCATCCCTCATGGACACCTGCTCCGGCGGATTCGCGAGCACGACGATGGTCTGCCCTGAGGTGATCGAAATCGCGGCGCCGTTGCCGTAGACGAGCACGGCCGAGCCTTTGACCACCTTGATTTCGATCACCCTGAGCGACTTCGGCACTCGCGGACACGGGCTGATTGTTGACGAACACACCGCCTTGAATATCGCTCAAATGCGCGGCGTTTGCGCTTGTTGCCATCGCCGCTGCGATGACAGCGAGGATAATCCGGTTGCGGGACATGGAACCCCCTTGCCTGCTTATGACTAACGAGATACACACCTTTATCGATATGGATTGAATAGTGCAACCGTAGCGTCGCCTATGGAGACCATTGCACGTGATATGTGGCATGGAGCCCACAGGCGACCCACTGTAGGTAGCTATATGTTGTCATAATGTACTGCCGGTAGCGGCGGGCTGAGCTGGCTCGACCGTTGTTGTTTCGATTGGATGCCCTATGTTCGATCTTCATAGTCATCTACTTACATGTGCCGGCGGCGGAGCCCCCGATTGGGAGACTTCGCTGGCGATGACCTGTGCCTATGTAGAAGACGGTGTCGAATGCGCCGCTTGTACCCCGCATATCTTGCCCGGCCTGGCCGAGCGGATGCTGGAGGAGGGGATCGTGCACCTTCTGGCGAATGACGCTCACAATATGGGGCCGCGTCCTTCGGACCTCTGGGAAGGACGGAAGCGGGCGGAGCAACTCGTTGGACCGGCTGAGGCCCTGCACTTGGTGGTCACGCGTCCGCAAGGCGTTCTGCTGAACAAATCGCCTGGCACTTTGCCCCACCCCGCGCCGGGAGCGGCACGAGAGGAGTTGCATGGAAATGATGAGCCTGTCCAAAGTCCTAGCCGCGGCAGTCACGGCGGCCTTAGTCAGCGGATGTGGCGCCTCTTCAATTAGCGAGGGACCCGGCGGCGCGGCGCAGCTTGTCTCGTCCACCGTTTCGACTCAAGGAAGCGCCCCGGGTGCCGATGCACCGAAGTTCGAGAGTGCGCCGGCCCCCGCGGATGTGCGCCAGGCTGGCGACGCGCACCAGAGGGAGGCTCTGAAGAAGGTGGCCCAGTTCACATCCGTGGCGGACCCCAATAGCAAAGCCTACAAGATTGGCCCCCGGGACGTGCTGGAGATCACGGTGTTCAAGGTACCCGATCTTTCGAAGACCGTTCAGGTTTCCGAAGCGGGCACGCTCAACTATCCGCTCGCGGGCGAAATCGTCGCCGGCAACAAGACCGCGCGCGAGATCGAGCAGGAGCTGACGAAAATACTCGGCACAAAATATCTGCAGAATCCCGCCGTCACGGTGTTCGTAAAGGAGCACAATAGCCAGCGTGTCACCGTCGAAGGGAACGTTGGCAAGCCCGGTGTCATTCCCATGGCTGGGGGCATGACGCTTATACAGGCAATCGCGCAGGCAGGAGGTCTCGGCGTCACAGCGGAGAAGACGGCCATCGTTTTCCGCATGGTGGGCGGCAGGCGGTTGCCCGCGAAATACGACATCTCCGATATTCGCGCCGGCAACGCGGAGGACCCGCAATTGGAGTCCGGCGACGTTGTCGTCGTGCCCACCTCGGACATGAAGGAGGGCGTCGATTATGTTGTCAAATTCCTGCCGCTCGCCAACTTCGCCCCGCTGCTTTAGCTAAAGGCGTAGGCGTCGAGTTGCAGCACCGGCCCAGCGGAACTCTTATGAAGGCGTTCGGCCTGGGCCTTTTCGCCGGCCGCGCCAAGTGCCGCATAAAGCGGCAGGAGATGCTCATCCGTGGGATGGTTCCGTTCCGCGTATGGCGCCATCTCGCGGTAGCGCAAGAGATCGTCCATGCGGTTTTCCGCCAGCGCGCGATCGAACCATTCGGCAAATTCGCTCACCCATTCCGGCTCGCTTCCGCCGGCCGCCGCGGCGCGGAAATATTCGTGGAGGTTGTGAGTGAAACTGCCGGACCCAACGATGAGGACGCCATCCTCGCGAAGGGGGGCAAGCGCGCGTCCAAGCGCCAGATGATGCGCCGGACCAAGGCGCGGCTGCACCGAAAGCTGCACCACGGGGATGCCGGCCGCCGGATAGGCCAGCATGAGAGGCACCCATGCGCCGTGATCGAGCCCGCGGCGCGTGTCTATCGCGAGGGGCAGCCCAGCTTGCCGCAACAGCGCGGCGGCCCTCTCAGCAAGCGCGGGCGAGCCGGGGGCGGGGTATTGCATGGCGTAAAGCGGCTCGGGAAAGCCGCCGAAATCGTGGATGGTGGCGTTCACTTCAACCGCGTTCAGCGCCGGTTCCGCGGTTTCCCAATGGGCGGATATAACAAGGATCGCCTGAGGCTTTCCGAGCGTGGTTCCGAGCCCGCTTAGGAAATCGCGCGCGGGGCTTTCGGAGATAAGAATTTCGGGCGAGCCGTGAGACAAAAAGAGAGACGGAAACATCCGATACGCTGCCCTCGTGTCTAGCCGGGCGCCAAGACCGGCCCCGGCGTCAGCTATAGCGCTACAACCGTTCACGCCGGCCATCAGCTGTGCAGACCGGGTGCCTCATGGCCCGTGCGTGCGACATACTCAGTATAGCCACCGCTATAACTATGCACGCCTTCGGGGGTCAGTTCGAGCACGCGATTGGACAGGGCCGCGAGAAAATGCCGGTCATGCGAGACGAAGAGCATCGTGCCCTCATATTGCGCCAGCGCCGCGATCAGCATTTCCTTTGTCGCCATGTCGAGATGGTTGGTCGGTTCGTCGAGCACGAGGAAGTTCGGCGGATCGAACAGCATGATCGCCATCGCCAGCCGCGCCTTCTCGCCGCCGGACAGCACCCGGCATTTCTTTTCGACATCGTCGCCGGAAAATCCGAAACAGCCCGCGAGCGTCCGCAGCGTGCCTTGCCCCGCCTGAGGGAACGAATATTCGAGCGACTCGTAAATCGTGCGGCTGCCGTCGAGTATTTCCATCGCATGCTGCGCAAAATAGCCCATCTTGACGCTGCCGCCCATCGACACCGAGCCCCGATCGGGCTCGCTCGCGCCGGCCACCAGTTTCAGCAGCGTCGATTTGCCGGCACCATTGATGCCCATCACGCACCAGCGCTCCTTGCGCCGGATCATGAAATCCAGCCCTTCGTAGATCACCTTGTTTCCGTAGCGTTTGTGAACATTCTTGAGCGCCACGACATCGTTGCCGGAGCGAGGTGCCGGCGGAAAATTGAAACGCACGGTTTGGCGCCGCCGCGGCGGCTCGACACGGTCGATTTTGTCGAGTTTCTTGACCCGGCTCTGCACCTGCGCGGCATGCGAGGCGCGCGCCTTGAAGCGCTCGATGAACTTGATCTCCTTGGCCAGCATCGCCTGCTGGCGCTCGAATTGCGCCTGCTGCTGCTTTTCGTTCTGCTCGCGCTGGCTTTCGTAGAACTCATAATCGCCGGAATAGGTGTTGAGCGAGCCGGCGTCGATCTCGATAATCTTGTTGACGATGCGGTTCATGAACTCGCGATCGTGCGAGGTCATCAAGAGCGCGCCATCGTAGCTTTTGAGAAATTGTTCGAGCCAGATCAGGCTCTCAAGATCGAGATGGTTGCTCGGCTCGTCGAGCAGCATTGCGTCGGGCCGCATCAGCAGGATCCGCGCCAGGGCAACGCGCATCTTCCAGCCGCCGGAAAGCTTGCCGACATCGCCGTCCATCATTTCCTGGCTGAAGCTCAGGCCGTCGAGTACTTCGCGCGCGCGGCCTTCGAGCGCGTAGCCGTCGAGTTCCTCGAACCGGCCCTGAACTTCGCCATAACGCTCAATGATCGCGTCCATCTCGCCCATGCGCTCCGGGTCGGCCATGGCGGCCTCAAGCTCCTTGAGCTCGGCCGCTACGCCGCTGACCGGTCCGGCGCCGTTCATGACCTCGGTCACGGCGCTATGCCCCGACATTTCGCCGACATCCTGATTGAAATAGCCGATAGTGATGCCGCGATCGACCGCCACCTGGCCCTCGTCGGGCGCTTCCTGGCCGGTGATCATACGGAACAGCGTCGTCTTGCCGGCCCCATTGGGCCCAACAAGGCCAACCCTCTCGCCCTTCAGGAGAGAGGCCGAAGCTTCGATGAACAGGAGATGATTGCCATTCTGCTTGCTGATGTTTTCGAGACGAACCATGACCACCGGGGAGTTTGCGGAAATTCCTTAGCTGCGCTATCGCGCTTCGCGCTACTTGAGCGCAATGTGCCACCCTTATGCCACGGGAGAGGCGCAGCGCCAGCGTGAAATAAACCGCCACCCGGCAATGCGCATCGAGACGGGGCCCGATAACCACAATGACGTGGACCCGGCACGCAATGCCATGCAAAAGCTGTTCGGTCCGTAACGATCCGCTTCAACAGCGGCCTGCCGGCGCTCTGCCATGGCCCTCGAAGTGTGGCCGGCTCGCGGCGTGAAATGCTGCTTCGCCCCGCACGGGGCGACCGATGCGGAAAATGCCGCTAAACTCCCGCAAGTGAGATCGCGATCCCCTGGCCCACGCCGATACACATCGCGGCGATTGCGCTCTGTGCATGCCGCTCTTTAAGCTCAAGCGCCGCGGTGCCGGCGATCCTGGCGCCGGACATGCCAAGCGGATGCCCGAGCGCGATCGCGCCGCCATTGGGATTTACGCGCGGGTCATCGTCCGCGATGCCAAGCGCCCGCAGGCATGCGAGAGACTGGCTGGCGAACGCCTCGTTCAGCTCAAGCACGCCGATTCCTTGCAGCGAGATCTTCGCAATCTCGCAAAGCTTCTGGATCGCGGGCACGGGGCCGTAGCCCATGATTCTAGGCGCGACGCCCGCTGCCGCTCCCGCCACGATGCGCGCGATTGGGGTCAGCCCGTGCCGCTTCACCGCCGCCGCCGATGCCACGAGGAGGGCCGCGGCGCCGTCGTTCACGCCCGATGCGTTACCAGCCGTCACCGTTCCGGGCTTGCGAAATGGCGTGGGCAGCTTGGCAAGCTCTTCCAGCGTGACGCTTGGGCGCGGATGCTCGTCTTTTTCGACAACCAATGGGGCGCCGCGGCGCTGCTTGATGCTCACGGCCATGATCTCCCTCGCTAGCCGCCCATTTTGCTGCGCCAGGCCCGCCTTTTTCTGCGAGGCCAACGCGAAGCGGTCCTGGTCCTCGCGCGAGATGGCAAATTCTTCCGCGACGTTCTCGGCGGTCTCCGGCATTGAGTCTATGCCGTAAAGCTGCTGCATCCGCGCGTTGACGAAGCGCCAGCCAATGGTGGTATCGAAGATCTCGCTGGAACGCGAGAATGCGGTTTCGGCCTTTGGCAGCACATAGGGCGCGCGCGACATCGAACTCGACGCCGCCCGCGATAGCGAGATCGATCTCGCCCGCCTTGATTGCCCGGGCCGCGGCCAACACAGCGTCCATGCCGGAGCCGCAGAGCCGGTTCATGGTCGTGCCCGGCACCGACTCCGGCAACCCCGCCAGCAAGAGCGCCATTCTTGCGACGTTGCGGTTGTCCTCGCCCGCCTGGTTGGCGCAGCCCATGTACACTTCGTCCAGCGCATGCCAGTCCACGGATGGGTTGCGGTCAGCCAAGGCTTTGACCGGAATAGAAGCGAGATCGTCGGTGCGAACGCCGGAGAGCGCGCCGCCATAGCGGCCGATTGGCGTGCGGACATAATCGCAGATGAACGCCTCTGCCATTGTCTTTTAAGCTCCTTCCGGCTGGCGGGTCCCCAGAGTCAAAACGCGCATTACCCCTCACCCTGTCCCTCTCCCAATGGGAGAGGGGACGCCTTCTCAACGGTCACGACCGGACTCCCTCTCCCATGGGGAGAGGGTTGGGGTGAGGGGTAGGGCCCTATGGCTATGCCTCAACCTTCGGCGACAGTGTGTGCAAGATCATGCGCTTTATATTGCCATTTATGCACAATAGTGCCTAGAATGGCAACGGATATATGGGGCTTCCGCCCGGAGGAAACGCAGCCGTGGACGAAGTGCTTCAGGTCAGGATCGCGGATGGCTATTGCGTGCTGACGCTTAACCGCCCGGCACGCCTCAATGCTCTGACCTCGGAACTGCTTCGAGTGCTGAACGCGGGCCTGACCAGGTGCGGGAATGAGGAGACGATCCGCGCCGTCCTGCTTACGGGGGCGGGAAGGGCGTTTTGCGCCGGACAAGACCTGAGCGGCCGCGACCCGCGCAAGATCGAATGGCCGCCTAAGCTCGACGAACTCCAAAAAGAGCTGTTCCATCCCGTTATTCTAGCGATGAAGGCGCTGCCCAAGCCGGTTGTGATCGCGGTGAACGGCGCCGCCGCGGGCGCGGGGCTAAGCTTGGCCCTGGCCGGCGACATCGTTATCGCGGCACGGACCGCGCAGTTCATCCCGTCGTTCGCCAAGGTTGGCTTGTCTGTCGACGCTGGCGCCGGCTGGCACCTTACTCGCGCGCTTGGCCCCGCCAAGGCCAAGGCGTTGCTGATGACAGGTCAGCCGCTGAGCGCCGCCGCGGCCGAAAGCGCGGGGCTGATCTGGAAATGCGTGGACGATGCGGCCCTCATGCCGGAAGCGGAAGCGCTCGTCTCGCAATTGGCAAAAGGCCCAACCCGCGCTTTTGCCGCGATGAAAAAGGCCGTGGCCGCGGCGGAATCCGCAACCTGCCTCGAAGATTACCTGTGCGAGGAAGCGCGTCTTCAGGGTGAGGCGGGACGAACCGGTGACTATCGCGAAGGCGTGCTCGCCTTCCTGGAAAAGCGGCCGCCCGGCTTCAAGGGTGCCTAAGCAGACTTTCGTTGGTTACCCAACGAATGCCCGCTTAGATTTGTTCGTTTTCGCAGAGTTTTTTCGCAAAACCGGGAAGGCCACTTTTGCGAACTCTGCTCAGCCGGCCCCTTCGTCATCCCGTGCGCGCCGCGGCATGAAATGCGCAGACACGGGATCGCAAAAGGCGCCGGCGTTCCCGGATAGCGACAGTTGAGGTTTAGCCCGCAAGCTGATGGAAAAACGTGCGAGGGTGGGGATTGTCCCGATCACGACGTCCGGTTCAGCCATATCAATGCGAGCGTGAAATCTGCTCTCAGCAAATCGCGGAAGCGCAAAAGCTGGTGCGGGAATGTCAGCAGCGCAATTTCAAGGACTGCGGCTGAGATCAGGATTTCCGCCGGTTCGATGCCGCCTGTCAGCCGCGCCAGATTCGTGCTAGCATTTCTTCCCAGAGGTGGACTGCATGGCAGCTGTCAAAAATATTGCGCCGAGGCGTGTGGACCGGGAAACCATTATAGCGAGATTGCAAGCCCATCGCGCCGAGCTTGAAAGCTTGGGTGTCGTCTCTGCATCCCTGTTTGGGTCTACGGCGCGGGGAGATAACACGCCATCCTCCGACGTCGACATCGCGGTGAAGCTCGACCCGGCGCGAACGCCCCAAGGCTTTCGCTATGCGGGTTACCTAACCGCCCTTGAGAAGCGCTTAAAAGTCTTCCTGGAAAAGGAAGTCGATGTCGTGCCGGAGCCGGCCAGGAAACTAGGCATGCAGCAACGAATCGATCGGGATCGCGTCGTTGCCTTCTGAGAAACCGTTGCTGCGGCTCCAAGATATTATCAATAACGCCGAGGATATCGCGGAATACATTGGCGGCATGGGCGAAGTTGCTTTCTGTAAAGATCACAAAACAATCAACGCAGTGGAGCGTTGTATCGAGCGGATTTGCGAGGCAACGAAGAAGCTCGGAGACGATATTAAACTGAGAATTGGCGACTACCCGTGGCTGGATATTAGCGATATGGGAAATCGATTGCGCCACGAATACGACAAGGTCGCACTCTCCGTGGTCTGGAGAACCGCAAGCGCGGAAATTCCCCTCTTGGCAGCAGATTGCGTGAGGGTTCTAGAGGAAATGCGCTCTGCTTAGAACGCCGCGGATTAGCCTCGCGGCGAACCGCTGGCCCTATCGCAAAGCGGGAGACCAGCCCGGAGGGGCAAGTTCGAAGCCTTCGAACTGAAAGGCGGGCGCGACGATGCAACTCACAAGCGTCCAGGCGCCAGCGCTGGCGGCCTCCTGCCAGACACGTGGCGGCACCACGCCTTGAAAAACTTCGCCATTCCCGGCGTCAGGGCCGAGCCTGATCGTCTGCCGGGCTCCATCCGCCTGGCAAAGCCCGAGCGTGAGCGGCGCACCCGCCTGCCAGATCCAGATTTCCGACGCGTCGACGCGATGCCAATGGGAGCGCTCGCCGGCCGCGAGGAGGAACAGAATTGTGCTTGCCGCGCCCCTGCCGCCCGCTTCCGGCCGGTCCCGCCAAAGCTCGCGGTAATGTCCGCCCTCGGGATGCGGCATGAGGCCCAGGGCCGCGCGCACCGCTGCCTCGGGGAGCGACGGGTCGCGCAAATCGGGAAGTGGCTCTGTCATGAAAATCCTTTGGGCAGCCGGAAGCCGCTAAGCCGCCGGCCGCCCATTCCGAGAGTGCGTCCGGAAAAGTGCGAAGCAGTTTTCCGATAATGACGCACGATAAAACAAAGACTTAGAGCCCGCGCCTGATTCCGTCAAAAGCGGGCTCGAAGTTAGGCTTTCTTTTGCCGCTCCTCTATTGGGCCGCCAGCCTTTTTCCAGGCTGAAAAGCCGCCCTCGATGTGGCTGACGGACGCGATCCCCATGTCGAGCAAGGTTGCCGCCGCAAGCGCGGACCGCCAGGCGGACGCGCAATAAAGAATGAGCTGTTTGCCGGGAGCGAAGACCTCTTTAAAGTATGGGCTCTCGGGGTCCACCCAGAATTCCAGCATGCCGCGAGGCGCATTGAAGGCGCCAGGAATCATTCCCTCGCGATGGAGTTCGGCAGCCTCGCGGATGTCGACGAAGACCGCGCCCGAATCATCGAGCTTCGCTTGCGCTTCAGCCACGCTCAGCGTCTGAACCCGCGCCGCCGCATCCGCCACCAGCTGCTTGTACCCGCGTTTCAGTGTCATGTTTCATTCCTCGCTTTCGACCGTCATGGGGTTTTTGAACACGCCGGAACAATACATGCGTTTCGCCGTCCTCCGCCATACGATGACAGTCGCTTTACGCCCAAAACGGCTGCCTTGTTTCGGTCATTATTTGACCCTGATAGGCCCCTATGCGCACGGGGTACTGGATCTCACCGTGGGCGGGGTAATGTTTACCAACTTTCATCGCGCGGCGCTTGCCGGCGCCATCCTGGCCATTGCCGGCTATACCCCAGTTTCTGCCCAATCTTTCGATTGCGCTAAGCTGGCTTCCCCCGTCGAAAAGGTGATTTGTTCCTCCAAGGCGCTTTCCGCCAAGGATAAGGAGCTGGCCGCGGTTTATGCACGAGCCGCGGCCGAAGCCAAGGGACGCGCGCCAGAGGAAGCGGCACGCCTGCGCGACAGTCAGCGCAAATGGATCGCCATGCGTGACCGCGATTGCCTGGGCGCTAGCGATAAAGATCAGGCTTTCGCCATCGCCTGCCTGACCAAGGCCTACGATGCGAGGCTTGCCGGTCTCCGCAAGCCATCCGGCGCCTCCTGGGCAGCTGGGGACGGTGAGAACGCAGACAAGCCCACTCAAAAGGAAGTGGCGAAGGACGTCGCCAAAGAAGCGCCTAAAGAAGCCGCCAAGCCCGCTGCCATGCCAGCGTTGCAGGTGGCGCGCATAGCGGCTGCCGGCAAGCTCCAGGCGGATGAAGTCCCGGCCGCGGGCGAAGGTCAGGCTCTCCTTGCCGTTGAGGCGCCAGGGCGCTTTTCCATCCGCTCCCAAAGCAAGACCGGTGTCGCCTTGCAGCTTGTCGACATGATCTCCGGTCCCGGCGAAAGGGCAGGCGATCCGGGTACGCGCGACGGCAGGCTGGACGTGCTGCTCGACAAGGGCGTCTACAAGATCGAGACCTTTGGCGTAGAGAAAGCGTCCGGCGCGGCGAAACTGACTGTTTCCGCCTTCCGCGAGGCGGCGGCTGAAATTCCCCGCCTTGGTAATGGCTTTGAAGGCGGTCTTGGCGATCTGGAACAGCGTTCGTTCGCCCTCGTTGTTGGCAAGAGCGGGCGCGTTGCCGTCGAAGCAACGGGGCGCTCGCTTCAGGACCTACGTTTATGGCGCGATGGCTCCGAGCTTGCCGATCCGATCCCAGAATTCTCCGCCGCCGAGCCAAAGCCTGGCCAGCCGCTGACACGCGCGCGCCTTGAAGGAACCGTTGAGCCCGGCGTTTATGTTGTCACCGCCTATGGCGGCGAAAAGCTTGCCTGGGCTAGCGGCGCCAAGGACGAGCCGTTCCGCATACGCCCCGTTGAGATCAAGAGCCTTGCGGCCGGTGTAGCCGAGGGCGTCATTGGGCCGTTCGGTGCCGAACGCTTCGAGCTCTCGTCCTCGGCAAATTATGTGCGCCTTGAACTGCCCGAGGCCGCCACCGCTCAGCTCAAAGCCACGCGAGGCGCAACCGCGCTGACGGCGAGAATTGCGAAGTCGAGCCGCGAGCCCGTCGCGGCCCTTCAACTTCCGGCCGGCGGCGATAAAGGTTTCGCCGAGGTTATGGGCCTGGAGGGCCAGGCATTCCGGATTCTGGGGGTATCGCCATCGCGCGATTTGCAGATCCAAGGCTCTGGGCCGCATCTCATTTCGGTCGATGTCGCGGGCGAGAGCGCGGATGAATTGCCCGCGAGCGCGGTGCTGGCCCGCTTTGCGGGCGGCAAGGCCACGGCCGTGGCGTCGAGCGCTCCGCGCATTGGCGCAGGGCAAGCTTGGCGGCGCAAATTCAACCTGCGCGGTGCCAGTAGCACGATCTTCGAGATGACGGCGCCCGGTCCCGTCGCGATCCGCGCCGAGGGCGTTGGCGTGACGGCAACCGTCGAGCCGTTGCTCGCCAGTACAGCACCCCGCTCGGACGGCAACAGGCCATCGGAATACGATCTCGAAGCGGGCTGGTACATGCTGAAGATCGAGCCCGTGGACGGCGCGCAGGGCGTGCTCGATCTGACCGTTGGGCAGCCAGGACTCTTGCCAGCGCTCGATGCACCAGCCGCGCCGCGCGCCGCCATCGCCTTCGGTGTCCAGCGGCTTGAAAAGGAAGTCTCTTACCGGATCATCGCCGGCTCCGCGCCGGGCCTCTTAACCGGGCCGAAAGCCATCGCCCTGCCCGCCGATCTCAGCAAAGAGGGGCTGGCGATTTTCCAGCCGGCGCAGGACAAGGCGCCACCCGCGAAAGCAAACGGCGCTGCCGGGAACTTGCGCTCAAGTAGCCCGGAGGGCGGTAGCGCCAGCAAAAAGCCCAGCCAGCCCGGCGCACCCGCACCGAAGCCCGGCCAACCCGAGGCTGACTCGCAAAAGCGGGAACCCGCGCCGCTTGAAATTCCAGTGCGCATTCCGCTTGGCGGGGCGATCTCCGTTACCGGCGCCAATGGCGTGCCCATCGAAGCCGCATTGAGCGGGGAGAAAAAGAGCGATTCTTACCGGACCCTTACCGTGAAGGTCCGGCCGGCTGAAGGAAGACCGGACCGTCATAGTGTCTTGGAACGATACCAGGCAGGAGGAGGCGGCACCGCTGCCGCCTGTCGCATCTCCGGTGGCCCGCTCCGCACTCGCGGCGGGCAAACCCCATTATTTCGATCTCAAACGCGACGAAGAGCGTAGTTTCGAGCTGGCGGTTGCCGAAGGCGGGCTCTACCGGGTCGAAACCCTCGGCCTGCTGAAAACCTCTCTGCGCCTGGCTACGGCATTTCTGCCCAGCCTCGCCGCGGCGGCGGACAACGGCACCGGGCATAACGCGCTTTTGCAAACGTACTTGCGTGCGGGCAATTACCGGGTCGCGGTCAAAGCTTCGGAATCGGCTGGGCATCTTGGATTGGCCGCATCTCCCGCGCCGCTGCTTGAGACGGAGCTGCTTGCGCCAGAGGGCAGCGTGCGGGCAAGCCTCGGCGGGGGCAAAGGCGCGCTCATTCCATTCGAAATCGCCAGCACAGGCGAATATCGCCTCGATCTCTACGGTCTCGGCCGCGAACTCACCGCGCGCCTCGAAGACGCCGATGGCTGGCCCCTCGCCGCGCCCGGTCGCTGGAGCACGCGCACTGAACGCTTCGCGGCGGGCCGTTACCGGCTCGTGGTCCTGCCCGAAGCCGTGGACGCAAGGCTGGTCGCACGCTTGCGCCAGGTGACGGCGGAAGCCCAGACGGAGGGGCATGGACCGCATCCGCTTACCTTCGGCCAAACCCGCGAACATCAATGGCGTGAACCCGCGGGCAAGGACGCGGCTCGCGATCCCGACCGCTGGGAGTTCCCGCTCGAAGGCGATGCCTCCGTCACATTGGATATCTCGGAGGGGATGGCGGGCGAGCTTGTCCGGCAGGGCGGGGAACGCGAAGAGGCTGTTGCCCGGATCGCCGGAAAAAGCGGCTTCGCAGGCAAGCTTCCAGCCGGACACTACCGGCTCGATGCGCGCAGTGTTGGCCGCAACGACCGGCTCGATTACCGGGTCACGCTGCGCGCGAAAGAAATTCAGCCCGGCGTTGCTGGCTATGTGCCGGTGCCCGCGCGCATTCCCTTTGCCATTGCCGCGGATCGCGTGGTGAGCCTCACCACTTTCGGACGCAAAGCGCTCGGCGCGACACTCCAGGACGCCGATGGCCATGTGCTGGAGCGGCTGCCGGCCCGGACTGACGACTGGAATATCGCCATGTCCCGCCGGCTGCCCGCCGGCGCCTACAGTCTCGTTCTTGAAAATACGGCTGGCGGCAAGAAAACGAATTCCGAAGATGGCTCCGAAGCGGAGCAGTCCGAGGAAGATACGCCGGAGAGCAACCCCGGCATGGTTGAAGTGCGCCTTGCCTTGCCCAAGCCCGAGGCCGCGGAAGCTTTGACGCTGGATAAGGCGGTCAGATTCACGGCCAGCGGCGTCCGGCAATTCCCGCTGCCGTCCGCGGAGGCGGGGCGGCTCATGATCGCCGCGGCGGAAGGGGATGCCGAAATCGTGGCGTCGCTGGAGCGGGAGGAGAATGGCCGCTGGAACGCCATCGCCTTCGAGCACGGACGCGCGCCCGCTCTCGCCTGGCCCGCGGATGGGAAAGGCGGACAGCTGCGGCTCTCGGTATGGGCAATCGACGGTGGCCCGGCGCATATCGCGGTGTCCGCGGCGGCTTTCAGTGCCGCACCGGAGGAACCCGGCAAGGTTGCGCTCAAGCCGGTCGCGCTGGACGGGCTCAAGGGCAAATACCGGGCTGCTCTCGCACATACGCCCCTTGCCGGGCTCATCGATCTCGCCGGGACGCATGAGGGCCTGAGCGCGGGGTCCACGCCGGGCCGCACGCTGGAGCCCGCCGGTGGCGGCATCCTCATTCCGCAATCCGAGCAGCTTTGGCTTCTGAGCCGCGGCGAAGCCGGGGATATGCCGCAGCTTGAGCCCTATTCCGCCAGTGGTGAGATCGCGCTGGCTTTAGGAGACGGGGAGAAGGCGCGTCTGCCCCAAGCGCCGGTTCCGCAGAACAAGCTGCGGCTTTGGCGGGCGGACTCGACCCTCGGTCAACCCGGGCTCGAAGCGGGCGAAGGATTTGGCGCAGCCAAAGGCAGCGCGCTTGCCCTCGTCGGTGCGAAAACATTTCTGCACGGTTTGCCGCTGCTACAGGTCTGGAACGCAAGCGGGCGCGAGAGCCTGCGCCTAAGCCTGACGCCTGTCGAGGTGGCGCTGCTCCCTGAAGTGACGGCGGAAGGCCAGGCTGGGGCACTGCTGCCGCCCTTCAGCGCGCTGCCCGTGCGCCTGAAAGGGAAAGAGGCTCAGATCGAACTCAACCTCGCGGCGGGAACGGCGGCGGTGGCGAAGAGCGCAGGAGGCCGCAAAGTCACCGTTTGGACAGGTTCCGAAGCCGTGAGCCGGACCATCGATGGCGATTTTTCGGAAGTGCTGCTCCTAAATATCGCGGGGACACCGGCACCCGCGCAGCTGACACTGTCGCCTGCTGGAGGTGTTGCGGCGGCGCTCAGTTCCGCCAAAGTATACAAGCGCTTTTTCGGCGCGGCCGGATCGCTATCGCTCGGAGTCGAGGCTGGCGCTGGCGACCGCCTCGTCGTTGCAGGCGCGGACGCAACGTTTGCCGGCGCAAGCGGCGAAATTCTACGCGGACGCTCTCTCGTCCTAACCGGTGCGGGCGAGGTCACGCTTGAGCATGGGCCGGGCCTGCTCGCGGCTTGGATCGAGCACAACGGAACCTCTCCCTGGCCTTCCGCGCGTGCCTCAGCCATAGACCTGCCGTCGAGCGAACAGCTCCAAGGCGAGGCTATGAGCTTCAAAATCAAGCCGCAGACGCCGGTCTTGCTCCACGCCCGTACCACCTCGCCTGTCATTCTCGCTTTCTCGCAAGGCGCGGGCGAGGCGCCGCAACTCTATCCGGCGGGGGCCGTTTTCGACCGCTATCTTGCTCCTGGAGAGGCGGTCCTGCGGCTGTATTCGCCGCATGATGGACCGCTCGCCGGGGCTATCGAGCTGTCGGCAACGCCGTTGATTGCCGTATCCGAAGGGCTTGGAGAGCCGGTTGCAATCGCGCCCGGTGAAACCGCGCTGTTCGGCTTCGAGCTGAAAAAAGCCGGACTTGTTGGCACAGGCGTCCGCTCGGAGCCAGACCGTGCGGAGGCACGCCTGCTGGATGCCAGCGGCAAAGTCCTGGGCCAAGGCGTCAACATCGTCGCCAGGCTGGACCCCGGCCGCTATTTCCTTGAGGCGCGCGTTCCAGCCGAAGGCGGCGCGGGCGTCGTGCGTCCGTCCGTCGTTGGCATAGCGCCGCCTCCCGCCGAGCCCCCGGCGGAAGTCACCGATAAGTACCTTGAAATTGCCGGAATGAAACAGAAGAGCGGACGCTGAGGAAATGGCGATGAAAAACAGAAGCTTTATCGTCACCACGCTTGCCCTTGGCTTGGCCCTTATATGCGCGGCGGGTGCTCGCGCCGAAGGCACCGCCGCCCTTCAGCTTGACAAGTTGCAGCGGGCCGATGGCGCAAAGATCGTGCCCGAGCGGTTTTTGCGCAGCTGGGACCCGGTGACCGTCTTCTTCGACCGGGATGCGGGACCTGCCAGCGGCGGTCCCGAGGACGAGCCCGAGCGCTTCGTCACGCTGAAACCGGCGACGCCGGGTGCCTGGCAATGGCTCGGCGCCCGCGCGCTGCAATTCCGGCCCGCCGATGCCTGGAAGCCTTTGCAGAGGGTCGAGTTCACGGCGGAAGGCCAGGCAACGCGCCTGATTGCGCTGCTTCCGGCGCCAACGGCGGTTAGCCCATCGGACCGGGCCGATGGCGTCAGCGATCTGCATGAGGTCACGCTCACTTTCGCAGGGCCTGTGGACACGGCAGCGCTGGCCCGGCTCCTATCCATCGAGCTGCGCCCCGCGCCCGGCATAGATGCGGCGGCCGGCCAATTCCTCGGCCCGCAGGATTTCACGGTCACGCCGCTCGAACGTGCCAAGCCGGGCGATAAGCAAACCTACCTCATCTCCCTCAAGAGTGCGGTGCCCGATGGCCGCGTGCTCGTGCTGCACCTCAAGCTTGCGGATGAGCCAGGCCTCGACGAGCCGGTCTACGAGGCGCGGATCAAGAGCGCCGTTCCGTTCCGCAGCTCCGACACCACTTGCGGCAACGGTTTTGAACGCGACACGGTGGCCGGCGTGCTGCGCTGTTCGCCCTATTCCTATGTGTCCACCGCAGACTCGGATGAGGAAGGAGAAACCACCATGCACGGGCCGCGCCGCGGCCTGATTGTAAACTTTACGGCCAAACCGCAGGCTTTGGACGCGGTGAGCGTGCGTCAGGCGCTGCGCATCACCCCGCCCGTGGACGATCTCGCCGCGGCTGTTGACGGCAGCCGGATCAAACTCACCGGCCGGTTCCTCGCCGATAAAGTTTACGAGCTGCGCATCGAGCCCGGCGCTCTCGCCGACGAGCATGGCCGGCCGCTGGAAGGCGAGCCGCTGGCACAGCGCTTTGCCTTCGCACCGGAGCAACCGTCGATAAAGTGGGATGCGGCGCAAGGCTTGGTCGAGCGCTTCGGCCCGCAGATGGTTCCGGTGCGCGGGCGCGGCTATGACAAGGCGGACGTGCGCATTTTCGCGATCGATCCGCTCTCGCGCGATTTCTGGCCCTTCCCCGCCCGCGGTGTCGAGACTGACGACGACGCAGTCCCGCCGCTTCCCGGCAACGAGCCAGGCGCCTGGACCGGCTCCGCGGACGCCGAAACGGCTGCTATCGCCGCGCGCATCAAGATTCTGGGCTCGCCGGCTGTATCCGAGCTTTTGTCCCTGCCCATCCAGCGGGGCGGCCCGGAAGCGAAATTCGGGCTCGACCTTAAGCCCCATTTCGCCAAGATCGCAGGTGCGGGCCAGCCTGGAACTTATCTGGTTGGCCTGAGGCCCACCAATGGCGGCAAGCGGCAATGGCTGCGGGCGCAAGTTACGGACCTCAGCCTCAGCGCAGTCGAGGAGGCGGGCCGCGTGTACTTCGCCTTGACTTCGCTGAGCACGGCCAAGCCCGTGCCGCAAGCGCAAATCCGGCTCGAAGGCGTGCGCGGCGATAAGTTCGTGACCCTGGCGCAAGGGGTCACTGGCGCGGACGGCGCATTTACATGGCTGCTTGAGAAACGCGACGAGGCGGAGATCAAGCGCGTTGTGGTGACGAAGGGGCTCGACACACTCGTCATCGAACCGAACCGCGCGCCCGCCGAATATGCGCATGAGAATTGGAGCAAGCCCAGTGAAAACTGGCTTTCCTGGACGGTCGATCCAAAACAGGACCGGCTGAAAAAGCCGCGCATTCTCTGCCACGTATTCACCGAGCGCCCGATCTACCGCCCGGAAGAGCCGGTGCATGTGAAAGGCTATGTGCGCAGCTATCTCGGTGGCAGATTGAGCTATGCGAGCGGCGGCGGCGCGGCTGTCATCAAGGGTCCCGGCAAGCAGGAATGGCGCATTCCGGTGACGCTGGACGAGCGCGGCGGATTTTACTTCAAGTTCGATAAGCCAACGCCCGCGACGGGGAATTATAGCGTCCGTTTCGAGGCGGATGGCGCCCCGCCGCCGGCCAAGCAGGCGGAAGCGGCCCAGCCCGAATCGCAGGAGACGGCCCAGCCGGAAGATCAGGAGAGCGAACCTGCCGCGAGCGGCGAGGCGGAGAGCGAAGGCGGCCAGGCGCAGGACGAAGAAGCCAGCGCCGGGGAAGATGCGACATCCTGCGGCGCCTTTCCGTTCAAGAAGGAGGCTTACCGCCTGCCAACCTTCGAGGTGGTGCTGAACAGCCCCCCGCGGGTTCCGCTCGATGGCGAGTTCAACGTCGATCTGCTGGCGCGCTATTTCGCCGGCGGCCTTGTGGCCGAGCGGCCAGTCAAATGGCGGGCCGTGCAATTCCCCTATGCGTGGACGCCTCCCGGACGCGAAGGCTTCGTATTTTCGAGCGATTCCCGTTTCTCGGGTGAGACCAAGTTCAAATCCTCTCCCGTTCTGGAGCGCGAAGGGCGCACGGACGCGGGCGGCGCCGCGCGGATCACCCTCGACCCCGCCATCGAGCCTACCGCTCAGCCGCGCAGCTACACCATCGAAGCCACGGTGACGGGCGATGACGACATCCAGGTGCGTAGCGTCCAGAACGTGATCGCGCTGCCGCCCTTCGTGCTGGGCATCAAGGCGCCGCGATACGTGGCCAAGCCCGGAACCTTGGAACCCGAGCTTATCGCCGTCGATGGGAAGGGCGAGCCAGTTGCCGGCCTCGATATGACCGTGCGCTTCATCCGCCGCAATTGGATCTCGACGCTGCAAGCGAGCGACTTCAGCCAGGGCTCGGCGAAATATGTGACGCAGGTGATCGATGAAACCCTCGCCGAGAAGAAGGTGACGAGCCTCAAAGAGGCGCAGCGCCTCCGCTTCGAGGCTCGGGAGAGTGGCGTCTATCTCGTGCAAATCGAAGCGAGCGACCGCATCGGCCGCCGCCAGCAGGTGAGCCTCGATCTGTTCGTGGGCGGCGACACGCCAGTGACTTGGGCGCACGCGCCGGCGCAGACCGCGACGGTCACGGCAGACAAGGACGCTTATGCGCCGGGCGAGACTGCGACGCTTGTGATCCAAAGTCCGTTCCAGACGGCGCGGGCACTCGCCATCGTTGAAGAACCCGAGGGCCGGTTTCGCTACGATTGGGTGGACATCGCCAACGGTTTCGGGCGCTATGTGCTTGAACTGCGCAAGGAGGAGATGCCGAAGCTCGCCATCCACTTCCTCATCATGCGCGGACGGCTGCCCGGCGGCGGTGCGGACCCAACTGCGCCGTTCGATCAAGGCAAGCCAGTGACGATAGCCGCGACGAAATGGGTGACGGTGACGCCGGTCAAAAATATCGTCACGGCAAAGCTCGAATATCCCGAAAAGGCGCGGCCAGGGCAAACGGTCGAGGTGACGCTGCGCCTTAGCGACGACGAGGGCAAGCCGCTTTCCGGCGAGGCAACCTTCTGGATGGTCGATCAGGCCGTCTTGTCGCTCGCGAAAGAGCAGCCGCTCGATCCGCTGCCGAATTTCATCGTGAACAGGCCCACGGAAATGACCGCGCGCGATACGCGCAACATGGCCTTCGGGATCATCCCGCTTGAGGAGACACCCGGCGGCGATGGCGGCAGGGGAGAATGGAGCGGCGACAACAACATATCGGTGCGCAAGAATTTCACGCCGGTTCCCATCTACTTGCCAAGCGTCAAGGTCGGCGATGACGGCGTTGCGAAGATCTCCGTCAAGCTTCCCGACTCGCTGACGGTGTTCAAGCTGCGCGCCAAGGCTGTGAGCGGCCCTGATCGTTTCGGCTTCGCTACCGGCGAGATGCTGGTCCGGCAGGCACTTGTGGCTCAGCCCGCGCTGCCGCGTTTCGTCCGTCCGGGCGATAGCTTCGAGGCGGGATTGATCGGCCGCGTGGTCGAAGGGCCGGGCGGAACCGGGCGCGCAACCATCGCCGCCGAGGGGCTGTCGCTGCAAGGCGCGGCAGAGCAGCGTTTCGCCTGGGAAAAGAACCTGCCGGCGCGTCTGGCATTCCAGGCCAGCGCCGGCGAGCCCGCGCCCGGCAAATCGTCCGTAAAACTGCGCTTCAGCCTTGCCCGCGACGCCGATCAGGCCGCGGACAATGTAGAGATCGAGCTGCCGGTGAAGCCCGACCGGCCGCCGCTGCGCCAGCATGAGATTGCCGATATCGCCGCGGGAGGCAGGTTCGATCTTCCGGCGCCCAAAGCGGGCGTGAGGCCCGGCACCTATGAGCGGACACTGACGCTGGCAGCGGACCCTTCGCTGGTCCGTCTTATCGGCGGCCTCAAATATCTTGTCGAATACCCTTACGGCTGTACGGAGCAGCGCATCGCGCTGGCCTCTTCGGCGCTGGCGGTCAAGCCCTTTGCGCCGCTGCTTGCGGCGGCGGGTCTTGAGGGGCGCATCGCAGGCCATGTCAAGAGTGCCGCGCAAGCCATCGAGCAAAGCATCGATGCGGACGGTCTGGTCGCGTTCTGGCCGAAAGCGCGCGGCAACGTGATGCTGACCGCCTGGGCCTATAGCTTCCTGTATTCGGCGCAAAAGGCCGGAGAGCCAGTCGATGCGAAGCTGCTGGACCGTCTTGCCGCCGTTCTGAAGCAGGCGCTGCGCTCGGATTACGCGCGCCTGCTCACAGGCAGCGAGATGCAGGAGCGGGTCGAAGCGCTGGCAGCGCTTGCCGAGGGCGGCAAGCTCGACCAGGCTTATGCGGCCGAGCTGGCACGCCGCGCCAGTGTCATGCCGAATGCGTCCCTTGCGCAAGTGACCGCCGCCATGGCGGAACTCCCCGCCGGCGAACGGCGCATCGTCTCCTCGCTGATGGAAACCCTGTGGAGCCGCGTTACTCTCCTTTCCCGCAATGGGCGCCAGGTCTATGGCGGGCTTGCGGGCGAAAGCGCCGATCCTGCTATCCTGCCGTCCGAGACGCGCAGTCTCGCGGAGGTGACACGTGCCGTGGCCCTGGCGGCGCCGTCCGACGCGCGGCTCGCCGTGCTGCGGGAGGGGCTGCTCAGACTTGGCGAAGGCGACGGCTGGGGCAGCACCAACGCCAATGCGGCCGCGGTGCGGGCGCTTGCCGCGGTTTGGCGCAAGCCCGCCGCGGACTTGCCCGTGACGGTTTCCAGCGGAGCGGAAACTGAAGTTCTGACGCTGAATGGCGCCGCGCCGGTCAAGATCAAGAGCTTTGTCAGCCCGGCTGCGGTCACGGTGAATAATGGCGGCGCAGCAGCGCTTGTGGCGTTGATCGATGCGCGCTATCAGCCGCAAGAACCGGGCGATAAAGCACAGGCGCTGGCGCAAGGCTTCGTTGTGACGCGCAGCTTCTACCGCGTGCCGCTTGGCGGCGGAGCGCTGGAGAGGATCGATCCTGAAGCGGACGGCGCGCTGCATATTAAAGCGGGCGAGGTGATCGAGGAGCGGCTGGAGCTGGTCAACCCCGAGGACCGCACACATGTGGCGATCACGGCGCCATTGGCGGCGGGTCTGGAGCCACTCAATCCCAATCTCGCCAATGCACCCGCCGAGGCCGCACCTTCGGAAACACCGGCGATTGCGCCTGACTGGGCTTCCTACGGCGACGATCGCGTTCTTTACGCCTTCGACCGCTTTCCCAAGGGCAACTACCGCTTCGCGTTCCGCACGCGCGCTCTGATCCCCGGCAGCTTCATCGCGCCGCCGGCCGAGGCCGAAACCATGTACGAGAAGGGTGTCTATGGAGCGAGCGCCGGGAGCCGCGTGGTTGTCAGCCGGTAGGCGGCTGGGCGGCGCGAAGTTATGGTTGAAATTCCATCGCTTCAGCGACCGTTGCGAAGGCCCCCTCACCCTGTCCCTCTCCCCGTTGGGGCGAGGGGACGCCTTCTCAGCGGTTGCAAGCGGACTCCCTCTCCCATACGCATCCGCTCGCGGATGCGTGCATCCCAAGTGGCAAGCTCGCCAAGGCGAGCTTGCGGGGAGAGGGCTGGGGTGAGGGGGCCTTCGTGAAGCATCCGGCCGGATTTGGTATTAGGTCAAGGTCAATCGCTACGCGCATCGGCACAGTGACCGGCGCGGCGTTCTTCGCCGTGCTTGCGCTGTACTGCTGGGAGGTTGCTTCACGCGCGAGGCTCGAAGCGCCGGCCGCGACACCCATTCTGTACGACCGCCATGGCGCTTACCTGACGCAAATCGGTCATGATAGCGCTGGGTCCGCTGCCCGTTCGAGGACGCGCGGAGCGAACGCCGCCGCAAGTGCCCGTAGCCGTGCCGGGTATGGCTATTGGCCGCTGGAGGCAGTGCCGGACCGGGTAGCCCGCGCCACGCTCGCGCTGGAGGACCGGCGCTTTGCCGGTCACCCGGGCGTCGATGCCTGGGCCCTGGGGCGCGCCTCCTGGCAGTGGCTGAGCCGCGCCCGCCGCCGCACGGGCGCTTCCACCATCGCGATGCAGACGGCGCGCATGCAACGCCCCTCGCCGCGCAACCTGTGGGCCAAGGCCGTCGAGGCGGGAACCGGGCTGGTCCTGACCTGGCGCTACGGACGCGAGGAGGTACTCAAGCACTATTTGCGGCTCGTGCCTTACGGCAATGGCAGCCACGGCATCGCCCACGCCGCGCGCTTCTATTTCGCCAAACCGGTCGCCGATCTGAGCTGGGCCGAGATCGCGCTGCTATCGGCCATTCCGCAATCGCCCACGCTGATGAACCCGATGCGGCCGCAAGGCCTCTACCGGGCGAAGCGGCGCGGCCATCGTATTCTCGATGAGCTGGCGCGGCGCGATGTGATCGGCGCGGCCGAATGTGCGCTGGCCCATGAGCAGCTTTCCGCCATCCGCATGCCAGCGCCGCCGCGCCGGCCCGACGCCTTGCACGCCATATTGCGTTACGAGGCGCTCGTAAGGAACGGCTCCATCCTGCCGCCCTCGGCCTTCGATCCCCGCATTCGCACCACGCTCGATCTTGCGATGCAGGAGACTGTGACAAAGCTGGCGCGGCGTCATCTCGACCTATGGCACGAGGCAGGGGCGCAGCAGATCGCCGTAATCGTTGCGGAGCGCGGCAGCCGGGAGGTTCTCGTTCATCTCGGCTCAACGGATTATCGGGGCCGCCAGGCGGGTGCGATCGACTTCGCCAGCGCCATCCGTTCGCCGGGCAGCACCCTGAAGCCGTTCATCTATGCGCTGGCGCTGGACCGCGGTTTGTTGAAGCCCACGGATGTGCTGGCCGATTTGCCCGAAGGCGCGTCCGGCATCGGCAATGCGGACGGCATCTTTCTCGGTCCAATGCTGCCGCGCCAGGCGCTCGCCAATTCGCGCAATGTGCCCGCCACGAATTTGCTGCGCGCGGTTGGGCTCGAAGGGACTTACGGCATTTTCCGCGACTTGGGGCTTCACGATTTGGACGCTCCCGCCGACAATTTCGGCCTGTCGATGGCGATAGGCTCGCTCCCAACCAGCCTGGAACGGCTCGTCCGTGCATATGGCGCGCTGGCTGAAGACGGGCTGCTCGGCGATCTTGTCTGGGCGCAAGGCCAAGAACGGCGCGCACCGGTGCGCGTGCTGTCAGCCGGCACTGCCAGGCTCATCACCTCTTTTCTATCCGATCCGCTTGCGCGGCTACCCAGTTTTCCGCGCTATGGCGCGACCGAATATCCCTTCCCCGCCGCCCTGAAAACCGGCACCTCGCAAGCCTATCGAGACGCCTGGATCGCCGCCTATTCGGCGAAATACATCGTAGGCGTCTGGATCGGGCGCGGCGACGCCGGGCCGATGAACCGGCTGTCTGGCGCGCGTGCCGCGGCCCCGCTCGCCAAGGCAATCTTGATGCAGCTTCACAGCGTACTGCCGGGCGACATTGCCGAGGCGAAATTTCCGCCGCCTGAAGGCCGGGCAGCCGTCGAGCTTTGCGTGATCGGCGGCAAGCGCAGCAATGGGCAATGCGGACAGACGCTGACTGAGTGGCTCCGGCCCGATGAGACGCCGCCCATGGAGGAGGCCGGCGCCACCGGCAGGGATCGTCTCACGGTCGACGTTCCCGCGGCTTACCGCGCTTGGGCCAGGGAGGAAGGCTTCCCCATCGATGAGCGGGCAGGCGCTGGCGCACCGGCGCATTTGTCTATCGCCACACCCGAGCATAATAGCCGCATTTGGCGCAATCCCGAGGCGCCACCCGCGCTGAATCGCCTTGCGCTGAAGGCCGTGGTTGAGCCGCATGCCGAGCAGGTCGTCTGGTATGTGGACGGCGAGCCCTTCGCCCTTAGCGATCCCGATCAAGCAGTGTTATGGCCCATGACGCCTGGCGCGCACCGCTTCCAGGTGCGGCTGCCGCTGCAGAAAGGTGCCTCCCGCATAGTCCGCGTTGTGATCGAGTAGCTGCGCTGGCCGAGATTCAATGATGCCGGCCGCTTGCCGGAATTTGCAATGTGGCGGAGGGGGTGGGATTCGAACCCACGATACGCTTGCGCGTATGCCGGTTTTCAAGACCGGTCTATTCAACCACTCTAGCACCCCTCCTCGGCAAAAAAATATCCGTCTTCTCAATCACTTATTAGAAAAAAACAAGATCCGCATCAGGTGCGCGGTTTTCTACTTTTCTGGCAACTGTTAACAACCGATATCAAATCCGCACCGGGATCGCAATAAAGAAGCGGCTACTTCCCTTCCCATTGGTACGCTATGCCACTGACAAATATAAGAAACATTTGACTGCCGCATACTCTCAAGGCTCGGCCGGCAAACCGGCCCCTCTCCCTACCGGACCGGAAAAAGCGGCATAAGACCGTGTCCGGTCCCGAAAATCCCTTGGATACGCTGGCCATCCGGAAATTCCGATTGCCCACGGATAACGGACATATCGTGTGTCACCAACATGGAGCGATCGAAGCTGGGGCGGCAGCGGGGCAAGCTGTTACAATTTGCCGCAAACTATTGCCAATTAGGTCCTTATACGGTTAATTTAAGAAACATAGCTTGTTGCGGGTCGAGGATTGCCAAGGAGAGCGTCTTGCGGACCTGCATCAGTAGGCGAGCCTATCGGGCATCACAACTGGGGCGCACGTTATGCCTTCCAATGACCGCGGACTAACGCCAAGGGCGCGGTTTGTATGCGGCTGACCATGGGGCTGCCTTCTGGCGGGGCCTCCAGCTTCTTGCTAGCGGCTCTTTCCGGCTCCCCGGCTTATTCCGGCGGAGCAGCATATCTGTGTGCGGATAGTCCAGCTTTACAACTTGCGACGCGGGATCGTCCGCTTCGCTTCCGCTGTTGCCGGCGGCGCCCGGGCTTAAGGCAGGCGCCAGCAAAACTTTCGTGACAAGGGTTTGGTGAGGACGATGGGCAAGACCGGGGGCTTCTCGAAGGCGTTTGGTTTAAGGCGCGCGGCGATGCTGGTGGCGGCGCTGGCGGGCTTGGCTCTGGCGCCGGGGGTGTCCGCCCAGGGCGTCAAGCCCAGCACCACCGCGCCCAAGGCCAACCAGCCCACGGCCGGCAGCACCACCACTTCGAGCACCGGCAAGTCCGTCCCTAGCATCAACATCGTGGCCCCCAACAGCAAGGGCGTCTCGCACAATATTTACAACCAATTCAACGTTGGCCCGAATGGCCTCATCCTCAACAACGCCACCCAGGCGGGCCAGTCCCAGATCGGCGGCCAGCTTGGCGCCAATCCCAATTTCACCGGCGAGAACTACGCCCACCTGATCCTGAACGAGGTCACCGGCGGCAGCGCCTCCTCGCTGCAGGGCTATATCGAGATCTTCGGCCACAGCGCCGATTTCATCCTGGCCAATCCGGCCGGCGTCACCTGCAACGGCTGCGGCTTTATCAACACCCCGCGCGTGACCCTGACGACGGGCACGCCGAACCTCGACGCCAATGGCGGCCTCTCCGGCTTCACGGTTGGCGGCAGCGGCCAGATCAGCATCGAGGGCACCGTCAATATCACGGGCGTGCAATATTTCGACGTGGCCGCGCGCTCGATCTTCGTGGGCGGGGAGATAAGCGACAGCGCCATGCAGGCCGAAGTGGGCCTGTTCGCCGGGCGCAACAACTTCGATTACAACGCGCGCACCGCGGCGGCGCTTGCCGATGACGGCTCCGCGAAGCCTGCCTTCGGCATCGACGCGAGCGCGGGCAGCATCCGCGCGGGCAAGATCGTGGCGGCCGGCACCGAGAAGGGCGTTGGCACGCGCACCGGCAATTTGCAGGCGGGTGCGGGCGGCATGATGCTGACCGCGGACGGCAAGCTCGTGCTGGGCAAGACGCAGTCGCAGGGCGCGATTTCCGCCAAGTCGGTCTCGGGCGATATTCAGATCGCGGGTCCGCTCTGGTCGCAGGCCTCGCTCGATCTTTGGGCGGGCGGCAATATCAGCCTGCTCGCCCAGGTCTCGGCCGGGGCGCTGGGCAACGTGAGCGTCACCGCGCAGGGCCTTACCTTGGACGCGGGCGCGGTGCTGGGCGCCGGCCTCGATGCCGCCACGGGCAATTTTACCGGCGGCGGCGCGCTGACCGTCGCGGCGGCGAGCCTTTGGAACGCGGGCACGGTACGCGCCACCCAGAACGTGACGCTTGGGCTTACGGGCGTGTTGAACAACCAGGCCACGGGCACGATCCACGCGGATGGCACGCTCACCGTCAATGCCGCCTCGCTTGAGAACTACGGCAGCGCGGACCCCAGCGGACCGCGGGGCGAGATCTCCGGCCAGATGCTTGTGATCAACGCCGGCGACATCGCGAACGCGGGCAAGCTGCTGGCCAGCCAGGCCCTGACCATCGCCTCGTCCGGCGAGGTGATGAACGCGCTGGGCACGATCCAGGCCGGCGGCAGGCTCTCGATTGCCGCCGCGGGCAATGTCGAGAACCTGTCGGGCGCGATCCAGGGCCAGGATGTCGCGATCAACGCCCAGACCATCGATAATTTGACGCTGGTGAGCCGCAACGGCCAGCTGACGCTGCCCACGGAGTTCGCGGGCGCGTCGAGCCAGAGCTTGCAGGCCCTGTTCGGAACCCAGAACGGCGCGTTCCTGAACGGCCTTGGCGTGCCGCTTGGCGGGGCGGCCGCTGCCACCCCGAAGACGGTCTCCTGGTTCGGGCTGGACCTTGCCGCCGCAAGCCAAGGCTCCTTCACCGGCACCGCGGCCCAGCAGGCAGCGATCGGCGCCACGAACGGCGTGACCCTCAACGCCAGCAAAGACATTAACAGCGTGGGCGGCAAGCTCAGCGCGGGCACGGACCTCAACCTCAATGCGGGCGGCAGCGTCAGCATCCAGGCCGCGGAGCTGACCGGCACGTCGTCGAGCACCACCCATCTGGGGTCGGCGCTCACCGCCGGCGGCAGCGTCACCGTCAATGCGGGCGGCGATGTCACCATCCAGGGCTCCACCGTCACCGCGGGCAAGAATGCCCAGATCGACGCGCAAGGCCAGGTGACGCTCCTGGGGGTCCAGGACGAGGTCAAAACGGACACCCGTCACACAAGTTGCGGCTGGTTCGGCCTCGACTGCAGCAGCTCGGGCAGCGTCAGCGATACGGTCACCGCTCTTGCCGCCACCGTCAATGCGGGCGGCTGGATCGCGATCAAGGGCAAGGACATTGCCGGCAACGGCGCCAATATCGGCGCCCAGGGCAGCGTCACCCTGACCGCTTCGGGCTCCGTGGTGAACATGCTGGGCACCATTGCGGCCGGCGGCGGCGTCACGATCAACGCGGGCGGCAATTTCGAGAACCTGTCGGGCACCGTGCAGGGCCAGGACGTCACGGTCAACGCCCAGACCATCGAGAACGTCACGCTGGTGCGCCGCGATGGCCAGTTGCTCTTGCCAGCCGAATATGCGGCCCTGCTCAAGATCGATACCAGCCCAAGCGCCAGCGCGGCCCTTCCGGGCGTGCTGGCCCTGCTGAGCAGTCAGAACAGCACGCTTCTGAGCGCCTTTGGGGTCTCCGGCATCGCCGCCAGCAGCGCCCACACCGATGTGGCCGCCCAGCAGGCGGGGATCAGCGCCACCAATGGTATCACCCTCAACGCCCGCCAGGACATCAACAATGTGGGCGGCAAGCTCACCGCCACCAATGGCGATCTGGCGCTCAATGCGGGAGGCAATGTCAACGTCCAGGCCCAGGAGCTGAGCACCGTCCAGGACGCTAACAACTCGACAACCACCCATGTGAAGTCCGCGCTCTCGGCCGGCGGCAACGTCACCATCAATGCGGGCGGCGATGCCACCATCCAGGCCACGGATATCAAGTCGGGCAAGAACACCCAGATCAACGCGCAAGGGGCGGTGACGCTTGGGGCGGCCCAGGACGAGACCAAGACATACTCCTCGCATCACAGTTGCGACTGGTTCGGCTGGAGCTGCTCCAGCTCGTCCACCAGCACCGACAACGTGATTGCGGTTACCACCACCATCAATTCGGGCGGCTGGGTCCAGATCGAGAGCAAGACCAAGGACATCCAGGCCACCGCCACCACGGTCAACGCGCAAGGCTACATCAAGCTGCTGGCGGATCTCGGCAATGTGATCCAGCAGGCAGGGCAGAACAGCAGCTACTCGCATAGCTCCGGCAGCGACAGCCAGTGGTGGGGGCTCACCGGCTCCTCGCACTCCAGCACCGACAGTTCGACAACCATCGCGCCCTCTTTCGTCTCCGCCGTGGGCGACGTCCAGATCGTCGCGCATGCGGACTTCGTGCTCAAGGGCTCGGGCGTAAAGGCCGGCGGCAGCATCTTCATCACCGCCCAGAATATCGATCTCATCGCGCTGCAGAATACCACCTACCACAGCCAGATGGACGAAAACTGGGGCATCTTCGCCGCCGCCGGAGCGGGGAACGGCACGGCCAGCGTAACGCTCGCCTGGCAGGACTCGAAGACCACGACGACCGATGTGCAGTCCAGCACGCAGGGCGCGAGCCTTGAGGCGGGCGGCAACCTCACCATCAATGCGGGCGGCAATCTGAACGTCACCGGCTCCACGGGTACGGCCGCGGGCGACGTGACCGTGAATGCGGCCCAGGTCAATCTGATGGCCGCGCAGGATACGGACGTCAAGCAGACCAACACCACCATCGACAGCTTCGGCATCCTGCCCGCCATGAACAACGGCTTCGGCTTTGCCATCGGCGCGAGCCTCGTCAACGACAAGAACGGGGCCACCACGGTGTCGAACATCGGCGCGCTGATCGGCTCGACGGGCGGCAGCGTCTTTATCAATGCGAGCGGCGCGGTCAACGCGCAGGGCAGCATCGTCGAATCGCTCGCGGGCAATGTGACCGTCACCGCGCCCACCATTGCGATGGCGGCGGGGATCGACAGCTTCTCGTCCTACGCCTACCACTCGGCGACCTTCATCGGCCTCAACGTTTCCGTCGAGGCGGGGGCCAACAACCCGCTGAGCGCGGTGCAGAAGGGCGCGACCTACCTCAACGCCGCGGACAAGACGCAAGACCCGCAGGCCAAGCTCCTTTACGAGGCGGCGGCGGGCGTGCAGGCGGCGCAGGGCGCGCTCAACGTCTACAAGGCGATGGACGCGCCGGGCGGGCTCACCGGGGCGATGACCTCCTTCACCATCAAGATCGGCGTGGGCGTCTCGGTTACCACCCAGGAATCGGGCGCCACCGTTCAGCAGGCGAGCGGCGGCTACATCCTGGCGGCGGGCAATCTCGGGCTCTACGCGACCGCGGGCGACCTGACCCTCAAGGGCGCCAATGTCAGCGCCTACAATGTGACGCTGTCGGCCCAGCGCGACCTCGTGATGCAGAGCCTCGCGCTCACCGACACGAGCTATTCCAAGAGTTCGAGCTACTCGGCCTTCGCCGGGCTCGCCGCGAACGCCAGCTACGGCGCGGAGGGCATGAGCGTCAGCTACGGCATCAACGTCAGCGCCTCGGACGCTACCTCGCAAAGCCAGTCCATCGCGGTGAACCATGCGCAGACCACGGTCAGCGGCACGGGCTTCGTTTCGCTCACCTCGGGCCGCGACACCAACCTCTATGGCGCGGAGGTCTCGGGCGGCGGCATCGCGGCGCAGGTGGCGCGCAACCTCAATATCGTCAGCGACCAGGACACCGAGTTGCAAAGCGCCGCGCAGACCTCCTGGAGCTTCAGCGCCACGGTCGGCTACGGCACAGCGTCGCTTTCGGCGAGCTACGCCAAGGGCGACGCCTACGGCAACTACGCCTCGGTGACCACCACCTCGGGGCTGTTCGCCGGAAGCAGCGGCTATGCCGTGACGGTGGGCGGCACCACCACGCTCACCGCGGCGGCGCTGGCGAGTTCGGCCGATGCCTCGAAGAACAGCCTCGTCACCGGCGCGCTCGTCACGCAGAACCTCACCAACTCGATGAACTGGAAGGCGTCGTATTGGGGCTTCAGCTTCTCGGCTTCCAACACCGGCGTCAGCGGGATCCAGCCGGGGCTCAGCCAGAAGCAGAGCGGCAGTTCGTCGGGCATCGCGCAGGCCACCATCGCGCCGGGCAACGTCACCATCCTGAACGCGGCGCTGCAAAAGTCGCTCACCGGCAAGACGCCGGCGCAAGTGGTGGCCGCGCTCAACAAATCCGCCACGGCGCAGAACAAGGCCGCCAACACCCTCCCCGGCGGGCTGTTGCAGACGCTGCAGAATCAGGCGGACCGCAGTAATGCCCTGATCGCGGCGTCCACATCAACGGCCAAATTCGTGGGCGATCTCTCCGACCAAATTGCCCTCGCCGCCAAGAAGGCGGCGGCCGAAGCCAGCGATCCGCAGACTGCGGCGGACCTCAAGGCGTTCGCCAGGCTGTGGGGCGAGGGCGAAGACGGCGTGGGGCGCGCGCTCCTGCATGGCGTCACGCAGGGCGTGCTGGCCTATTTTGGCGGCGGCTACTCGATGAACGCAGGCTTGCTCGCCGGGGGCGGGGCCATCGCCAGCTCGTATTTCGCGCCGATGATCGCGAAAGAGGCGCAGAAGCTCCTCAACGAGGCCGGCCTCGACAATGGAGACCCAGACAATCCCGGCCAGTTCGCCAAACTTGTTGGCCAGCTAGCCCTGACCGCTGTAACCGCCACGGTGAGCAATGTGGGCTCGGTCGCCGCCGCCAGCGTGTACATGAATAACTACATGCTGCATGCGAAACAATTCGCCATCCTCCGGGAACTCGCCAAATGCGAAGGCGACGAATGCAAGAACAATGCAGATTTTCAAAGGTATCTCGCCGCAGCCTGTTACATTGCGCAATGCGCCGACGGGTTGCAGTCCACCGATCCGGCCTACGACACCGCCCTGAAGCTGCAAACGGAGGGCGCGCAGTATCAGGATACAGTCTCCCAATTAAAAGCCTACTACTACGAAGTCGAGTCCCCATCGTCTGAAGGTTTTAGTGTCGGCCTTCAAAAATATTATCCTTTCTCTCACGATGCCATCGTTGACACGGTCGTCGATTTTTGCACGTCCGGCGCTACATGCATTCGCGCGCTTGGCGTCACGCAAGCGGGGCTCGGCATCGCCGGCGGTCTGGCTAGTGCGGCAGGCTGCCCGGAGAGCGGGATCAGCTGTGTTGGGGTGCCTATTGCAGCCGACTTCATCGTGGCCGGCGGAGGCATGGCCCTCTATGGCGAGCGTGTCGACCCGCTCGGGCAGCAACTCATCGCTGCGGGCCTGCAGACCGATTTTGTCAAAAACAACATCGTGAACCTCTCTCCGGAAACGGCAAATACGGTTGCCGGCTTTGGGTATGTGGCCGTCGCGCTTGGTGTCGGCATCGGTGAAGGCTTTGCAAGAGGGGGCGGGGCCCTAGCGAACGACGCGGACCAGGCAGCCGCTGACGCGGCCGGCAGCACCAGGGTTCTAAACCTTGGGTCCGGAACTAATCCGATGCAAGGGGCAGTCAACGCAGATATCCGAGCTGTTTCAGGAGTGAATGTGGTCGCTGACGCCCAAGCACTGCCGTTTGCAGATGCGACCTTCGGAGAGGTGCATGCGATCAACCCCTACGGTTTCCAGCCAGTATCTGCGGAAACGGCCAGGGTAATGGGAGATGGTGCATACTTGTATGTGACAGGAACCGCACGAAATACCTTTGCGCAGGCAGTGAGTGCCGCTGATGCCGAAGCCGCAGGGTTCAGCGTTGTTGGTACGGGCCCGATGACCGACCTGCATGCGTTTGGCGTTCAGCTTTCGTCGACTGGCGGGGGGCTCAAGTTAGGAACCTCGACTACCACCGTTTATCAGGTTCTGCCTAGGTAAGAGGATCAGCAATGACGTCAATTTCAGACGTGATGGAGTTCCTGGTTGATAGCAGCGTTCCCGGCCTTAAGCCGGATGTCCTAGCCGATTTATTTGACAGGCTGGTTTGGATCACTGCGGATAATGGCGAATCTATACAAAAAGTACGTCAACGATGGCTAGATGGGAGAGATCCTCTCCGCATAGAGATCGCTTTACTGATGAACGAGATGTTTCCATCCGGCAATCGCTCAGATATGGAAGAATTGTTTAACAAAATATGCAACAAATGGCCAAATTTCAGACCGCTATGCGACAGAACTTTGTACGAGTGGGATAACCAGTTCAATAAACCTGCAAAGTAGCCAGGATCTTTTGATCCAGGGCGTTTGTCTGAGCGCAGACTAGGCCTGATAGAGGCATGCGCAGACCGTGCCATTTGCGGATCCAACCTTTGGCGAGGCGCATGCGATCAACCCTTACGGCTTCCAACCAGTATCTGCGGAAACGGTCAGGGTAATGGAAGATAGTGCATACTTATATATAACCGGAACTGTAGGAAATAAAACATGGGCTGCGCCTATGAGTGCGGCAGACGCTCAGGTCGCGGGGTTCAGTGTAGTCGGTACTTGCCCCATGACCGACCTCCACGCATTTGGCATTCAAAGTTTTACAAGTGGCGTACCACTAAGTACGGCCAATTCAATTACCACTATTTATCAGGTGCTACTCAGGCGCCGCACGCGGCCGGCTAAGGCTACCTCTCACCGAATTTGCGTAGGGGCGTATCATGATTAATGCGAGTATGGTAAACGCCGCATCGTCCTATTTTTCGCCGCCGCATTTCTGCGAATCTTTTCGCGTTTTTGGCTGAATTCTGCGATTCGAAAATCCCGTTAAATACAAAAGCAACTTCTGGATTAACCATGGCACGGTGCATTTTCGCAGGGAGACGCAACGTGCGCACTTAAATTTACTAAACAATATCAGTACATTGTCTCAACTTTACAGTTCCGTAAGAACCCATCCTTTATAGTAGCGTGATCGAAGCTGCAGTCCCGGAGGAATAAAAAGAGCGGAAAGCTCGAAGAAATGGGGTTAACGGGCGATGAATCCGGAAGGAGACCAAGCCATAGTATAAGGCGAGACGGCGGGCGGCAACCTGAACGTCACCGGCTCCACGGCCACGGCCGCGGGCGACGTGACCGTGAATGCGGCCCAGGTCAATCTGATGGCCGCGCAGGATACGGACGTCAAGCAGACCAACACCACCATCGACAGCTTCGGCATCCTGCCCGCCATGAACAACGGCTTCGGCTTTGCCATCGGCGCGAACCTCGTCAACGACAAGAACGGGGCCACCACGGTGTCGAACATCGGCGCGCTGATCGGCTCGACGGGCGGCAGCGTCTTTATCAATGCGAGCGGCGCGGTCAACGCGCAGGGCAGCATCGTCGAATTGCTCGCGGGCAATGTGACCGTCACCGCGCCCACCATTGCGATGGCGGCGGGGATCGACAGCTTCTCGTCCTACGCCTACCACTCGGCGACCTTCATCGGCCTCAACGTTTCCGTCGAGGCGGGGGCCAACAACCCGCTGAGCGCGGTGCAGAAGGGCGCGACCTACCTCAACGCCGCGGACAAGACGCAAGACCCGCAGGCCAAGCTCCTTTACGAGGCGGCGGCGGGCGTGCAGGCGGCGCAGGGCGCGCTCAACGTCTACAAGGCGATGGACGCGCCGGGCGGGCTCACCGGGGCGATGACCTCCTTCAGCATCAAGATCGGCGTGGGCGTCTCGGTAACCACCCAGGAATTGGGCGCCACCGTCCAGCAGGCGTCCGGCGGCTACATCCTGGCGGCGGGCAATCTGGGGCTCTATGCCACGGTGGGCGACCTGACCCTCAAGGGCGCCAATGTCAGCGCCTACAATGTGACGCTGTCGGCCCAGCGCGACCTCGTGATGCAGAGCCTGGCGCTGACGGACACCAGCTATTCCAAGAGTTCGAGCTACTCGGCCTTCGCCGGGCTCGCCGCGAACGCCAGCTACGGCGCGGAGGGCATGAGCGTCAGCTATGGCATCAACGTCAGCGCCTCGGACGCCACCTCGCAGAGCCAGTCCATCGCGGTGAACCATGCGCAGACCACGGTCAGCGGCACGGGCTTCGTTTCGCTCACCTCGGGCCGCGACACCAACCTCTATGGCGCGGAGGTCTCGGGCGGCGGCATCGCGGCGCAGGTGGCGCGCAACCTCAATATCGTCAGCGACCAGGACACCGAGTCGCAAAGCGCCGCGCAGACCTCCTGGAGCTTCAGCGCCACGGTCGGCTACGGCACAGCGTCGCTTTCGGCGAGCTACGCCAAGGGCGACGCCTACGGCAACTACGCCTCGGTGACCACCACCTCGGGGCTGTTCGCCGGAAGCAGCGGCTATGCCGTGACGGTGGGCGGCACCACCACGCTCACCGCGGCGGCGCTGGCGAGTTCGGCCGATGCCTCGAAGAACAGCCTCGTCACCGGCGCGCTCGTCACGCAGAACCTCACCAACTCGATGAACTGGAAGGCGTCGTACTGGGGCTTCAGCTTCTCGGCTTCCAACACCGGCGTCAGCGGGATCCAGCCGGGGCTCAGCCAGAAGCAGAGCGGCAGTTCGTCGGGCATCGCGCAGGCCACCATCGCGCCGGGCACCGTCAGTGTACTGAACGCGGCGCTGCAAAAGTCGCTCACCGGCAAGACGCCGGATCAGATCGTCGCCGCGCTCAACAGGTCCGCTACGGCGCAGAACAAGGCCGCCAACACCCTCCCCGGCGGGCTTTTGCAGACGCTGCAGAACCAGGCCGACCGCAGCAACGCGCTGATGGCGGCGTCGAGTTCCACGGCCAAGCTCGTGGGCGATGTCGCCAGCATGTTCAAGGACTCCGCCGATCAGACCGTCGCGGCGCTGGGACCCAAGGAGCAGAACGGCACCATCACGCCCGAGGAGCAGCAGCAGCTCGACGCGGCCCGGCTGCAAGCCTCGCTTTGGGGCGAGGACGGCGCGGCACGCATCCTCGTGCACGGCGCGACGCAAGGCGTATTGGCCTGGCTCGGGGGCGGCTTCTCGCTCGATGCGGGCTTGCGCGGGGCGGGCGGGGCGATATTTGCGGCGGTGCTTGCTCCGCTGCTGACCAAAGAGGCGCAGAAGCTCCTCGACGGCGCCGGCCTCGGCGATCCGCAAACGAGAGCGGTTCTCGCGAATCTCATTGGTGAACTCGCCGTTACGGGGATCGGCTCAGCCTTCGGCAACATGGGCGCCGTCACGGCGGCCAGCGTGACGATCAATAATTATCTCACGCATAAGAACGTAGCAGATCTCAAGCAGGAGCTTCAGAAGGAGCTTGATGAGTGTAACGCCAAGCCAGAAGGTTGTAGTAGCGACGATCAGCTTTCTATTATGCAAGGTCTCATAAACAAATACCAGCAGATCTCCACTGACAACGACCGGGCGCTTATTGCGCAGTGCGCCACAACGCAATGCGCTCAAGCTATTCTTGACAAAGATATGGCAACGTTCGAAGAGTTGCAGACGCTGTTTGGAGGTTATCGACCAGAATTTTTAAATTATTTGATCGGCAGCAATATGACGCTTCTTTCTAGCCAGGCAGCTAGAACGATTGAAATCAAGGAAGATTACATCAGAGGATATGCGGACTACAGCCAGGCAACCTGTGCCAATCTTTCGGCTGCGGCTTGTCTGCAAAGTTACTCCGACGCGTATAACAAGTATCTGAACGATATCGCTTCCGTCCAATACGCAAAATTCGCTCTGGCCACAGTAACGCTTGGGGTTGCGGTGGCGCCGGAAGTGGCCTCTTATTGCCTGGCCAATCCTTACTCCTGCACCGCTACCGTCAATGCGGCGGGCGATGCCGTGCTTTGCGTCAGCACGAACACGTGCGGTACATTGACTGCGGGTACCGGCGCTCTTGCGAAAGAAGCGGCTGCCGCCCTTGAAGAGAAGCTTGCGGCAGGAGTGGCTGATGCGAAGGTGGCGGCAGACGCTGCGGCGGTGGACGCTGCATCCGTTAAGTCAAAACTTGGGGATTTTCTCGATCAAGCAGATCTGGATCGCCTCGCACAAATTCGAAACGACCTCGGCCTAACAAGCAACAATGCACTTAGCAGGAACGTTGCTTATGCAGAGGGATATGTTGACGGCGCGGACATAGGCGAGATAGTAGGTGTAAGTGGCCAAAAGGGTCCCGGCGTTGCTATGCCTGAAAGCAGGGTCTTTACAACGGGGGTCGATCAGTACCCAAGAGATTTGGATTCGGAGGTATTCGTGCTAGAAAACCTCGCTCAAAAGTTATCCCCTAATTCTTCAGGCACCGTAGTGCTCATTAGCGAGAGGCCATTCTGTGACTCCTGTTCTAACGTAATCGCTCAGTTTCAGGCCATGTTCCCGAATATCACACTGACACTACGATCCGGAGTACCAAAATGACCACTCTCATTCGCAACGCTAAAAATATATATGCGGCGCACCTTGCAGAAGAATTCGGTCCACCCTATGGTAGTTCCGAGGAAAGCATTGTAGCATGCGAGGAAGCTTTCGGGTGTACATTTCCAAAAGCGCTCCGCGAATACCTACTATGGATGGGAAATGATACCGATGGTGTATTTCGCGGCAGTGAGTGGTTCTGCGATGATATTATAAGTAATACGAAAAACTTGCCATATCTGCTGCAGGACAATAACATAATATTTGAACACCCAGGCAAGCCCCTCTGTTTTTTTTCGCATCAGGGATATATGAAGGCTTGGTTTTATCTGCCATGTGAGGAGGACGATCCTCAATGTTATTTTTATTCAGAAGGAGGACCAGCACCCGATGTGAGGAGCGTCGGAAAATTTTCCGACTTTCTGGTCCAAGAGCTAATGGGCCCTGTTCGACGTCGGCTTTCCAGATGACTCGTGACGCCGGGTTGGGTGAATCCAGCGCTCCGCTAAACTGTTTGACAACTATCATGCGCTCGCCGATTCTTCTCCTTGAAGAGCGCGTGTCACGCTTGGGCCATGATAAATTGCTGGCGTTTGCGACGTTCTGTACGCAGGCAGCGGCCAGGAATGTTGACATCTACCTGGGTGCGGCGAAGGCGGTGCGCAGCGATTTTAATGACAAGATAGATGATTGGTTCTGGCAGAAATTGTGGACGGGTGCTGTCGACTTTCCGTATGATTATCAGGTGATTGAGGAGGAGTTGACCGATTTTGCAGAAAGCTTAATTGGGTATGCGATAGAGAACAATGTGCTGCCAGTTCCCAATCCGGTTGTTGCTCGCGAAAGTATATATCTTTTCGTTGTAAACTCTTCCTTTTTTGCTGGACAGGGGAAGATTTCGCAGTTGCTTACAGTTATTAATAACTGCGTTTCTTGCGAGATTGATTATTATTACCGCGGAGAGCTTGGCATTAAAATATATGGAGCGCAGGCCGACTCTTTGCATGGGATATACTCATTCCCCGTTTATGAACATGCTCTTGCGGATTTGAATTGGGTACTAAGTGTGCTTGAGCGGGATGAAAGTCCATGGGTTTCCAAAGATACATTAGAAATGCTCCGGCTATATGCGGATAGCTGTCATACTTTTGTAGTGGAACACACCTTTTCTTCTAAGGGTTAGCGGCAGAATGGTCTGTGCTACCGCACTGCCGGGGCAGCGCAAAACGGCGCCAACACAAGCACCTAATAAACCGTTCATATCGCGTAGGCGGCCTCAATGCTTAATGCGGGCATGGTAAACGCGGCATCGTCCTATTTTTCGCCGCCGCATTTTTGCGAATCTTTTCGCGTTTTTGGCTGAATTCTACGATTCGAGAATCCGGTTAAATACAAAAGCAACTTGCGAATTAACCAGGACACGGTGCATTTTCGCCGGTTGGCGCAGCGCACGCACTTTAATTGGTTCAACAATATCAGCAACTTGTCTCAAGTTTACAGTCCTGTAAGAACCAATCCTTTATAGTGGCATGATCGAAGCTGCGGCCCCGGAGGCATCGAAAGAGCGGAAGGTGCGAAGGAACGCGGTTAACGGGCAGTGAATCCGGAAGGAGGCCAAGCCATAGAGTAAGGCGAGAGCGCCACCGTCCAGCAGGCGTCCGGCGGCTACATCCTGGCGGCGGGCAATCTCGGGCTCTACGCGACCGCGGGCGACCTGACGCTTAAGGGCGCCAATGTCAGCGCCTACAATGTGACGCTGTCGGCCCAGCGCGACCTCGTCATGCAGAGCCTGGCGCTGACGGACACCAGCTATTCCAAGAGTTCGAGCTACTCGGCCTTCGCCGGGCTCGCCGCGAACGCCAGCTACGGCGCGGAGGGCATGAGCGTCAGCTACGGCATCAACGTCAGCGCCTCGGACGCCACCTCGCAAAGCCAGACGATGGCGGTGAACCACGCGCAGACCGCGGTCAACGGCACGGGCTTCGTTTCGCTCACCTCGGGCCGCGACACCAATCTCTATGGCGCGGAGGTCTCGGGCGGCGGCATCGCGGCGCAGGTGGCGCGCAACCTCAATATCGTCAGCGACCAGGACACCGAAACGCAGAGCGCCGCGCAGACCTCCTGGAGCTTCAGCGCCACGGTCGGCTACGGCACAGCGTCGCTTTCGGCGAGCTACGCCAAGGGCGACGCCTACGGCAACTACGCCTCGGTGACCACCACCTCGGGGCTGTTCGCCGGAAGCAGCGGCTATGCCGTGACGGTGGGCGGCACCACCACGCTCACCGCCGCGGCGCTGGCGAGTTCGGCCGATGCCTCGAAGAACAGCCTCGTCACCGGCGCGCTCGTCACGCAGAACCTCACCAACTCGATGAACTGGAAGGCGTCGTATTGGGGCTTCAGCTTCTCGGCTTCCAACACCGGCGTCAGCGGGATCCAGCCGGGGCTCAGCCAGAAGCAGAGCGGCAGTTCGTCGGGCATCGCGCAGGCCACCATCGCGCCGGGCGCCGTCACTATCCTGAACGCGGCGCTGCAGAAGTCGCTCACCGGCAAGACGCCGGATCAGGTGATTGGCGCGCTCAACCGGTCCGCCACGGCACAGAACAAGGCCGCCAACACCCTCCCCGGCGGACTGTTGCAGACGCTGCAGAACCAGGCCGACCGCAGCAACGCCCTGATGGCGGCGTCAAGCTCGACGGCCAAGCTCGTGGGCGACGTCTCCAGCATGCTGAAGACGTCCGCCGATCGGACCGTCGCGGCGCTGGGACCCAAGGAGCAGAACGGCACCATCACCCCCGAGGAACAGCAGCAGCTCGACGCGGCGCGGCTGCAAGCAAGCCTTTGGGGCGAGGATGGGGCGGCACGCATTCTCGTGCACGGCGCGACGCAAGGCGTGCTGGCCTGGCTTGGCGGCGGCTTCTCGCTCGATGCGGGCTTGCGCGGCGCGGGCGGGGCGGTATTTGCGGCGGTGCTTGCTCCGCTGCTGACCAAAGAGGCGCAGAAGCTCCTCGACGGCGCCGGCCTCGGCGATCCGCAAACGAGAGCGGTTCTCGCGAATCTCATTGGTGAACTCGCCGTCACGGGGATCGGCTCAGCCTTTGGCAACATGGGCGCCGTCACGGCGGCCAGCGTGACGATCAATAATTATCTCACGCACAAGCAGATGCAGGAGTTAACTGACAAATTATACGAAATAGGAGAATCGTGCCAGATACAGTTGCTGTGTGCCGAAAGAAATGCCGCCGCAACGGCTGAAGTCCTTAGTTATTATTCTGGCCTCTCCGTTCAAAATGACAATAATCTTATTCAGACTTGCACCAGTGGTTCGCCTGCGGATTGTCAGGCCGCAATAAACGATTTGACGTACTTTGTACAACAACAGCAAGCATTTTTTAGCTCCTTCGGCGCGAGCCAATTCAATCTGCCACAGGCGATTGGCTTCGGCGATGCCGCACTGTTGAACGCACTGAACGCTTTCAATAATTCGAACAATCAAGGTCAAAACGGCCCCGTTATTCAAGATCCAAAAGCTTTCGCGCTTAGATATATGTATGAATATAATCAGTATGTTGCTGCTTTTAGTGCAACGACCTCTATAATGGATGCCGTCGCGAAGGTTATATCGGCAGCACCGTTGGCTCCGGAGCTCGTTTCTGCCTGCGCCACTGTTGCTAGCTTAAGCTGCGCGACAGCTGTCTCCCAAGCGGTGGCCATGGGTGACAATATCGGAAAAGACCTCATGCAAGCGGCCTTCGGATCGAGCGCGCAGTCGCCACTGACCACGGCATTGATTGCTGCCGGAATGAGCCAGGAGGACGCCGTCAAGACGATGTTTCTGGTAAACACCGGCGTCGTGGCGGTCACGCTTGGCCAGGTGGGCTACCAGTTCGCTTCCACAGGCGTTGCAAACACCGCGGAAGAAGTGGCTGCGCTGAATAAGACGATGGCGGATACGGGGCCGAACATGGCGGTTTCCGCCGGCGGCCCTCGCTACGTCGCAAGCGATGTACCTGTGTCCGGGACAACGGTCCAGCTTACCAAGGATGTGACGCTGTCCGATGGAACCGTATTGCCGGCAGGCAGCCTTGTCACGCAGGTCGAGAACGGCTACAAAATCGTAGCCGCCGATGGCACCACGTCGACGATCGTGACCCAGGCGCTGCCGGGACAGATCTTGGCGCTGGGAAGCTCTGTACCAAAGAACCTTACAGTTCTGGATTTGAGCCAGCTGTCCGATTCTGCCCTGGATGTTAGCGCGTTGCGTGGTATCCTTGGTCCGTATGTACAAGGTGGAAGAACTGCGGATATTTCCGTATTTGCAGGTTCGATCACGGACAGCGCGGGAGACACTTTAAATTATTTGTCCGTTAGTGGTCAGAGTTGGAAGGGTCCCGGCACAGCCACGCCAATACAGGTGACTATTGGTAACGTAGATTATAACGTTCTCACGGCGGATAGTGGGGACATGCCCGCTGTTACGATGCCAAATCGGACAAACTTCAACGACGCGGAGCAAAAGTTCTTCAGCTTTCTCCAATCTAGCGGCTTCCAAAATCAATATGGTGGACAACCGTTGGATATTGCCATCGCAGTTCAAAATACTTCTCAAACAAGCATCGGCATGTGCCCTGGTTGCACGACGAATGCAGTAACTCTAGCCACTTCAAATCCGTGGTGGATCTTCACAGTATATCAAGGCAGCACGCTGTTAGGAAAAATGAAGCCATGAGTGCAGACCTTTTTGAAGAGCTATGCTCAGGCAGGCTAGCCACAGGCCAACCTGTCGACGCTACCAAATTTATCGGTTACTCCGCTGATGAAATTGTCAAGATAGAAGAACTATATGATATAAGAGTCTCGGGTGAGTTCCGGAAGTTCATTCTTAAAATGGGCCGCTATGGCGGTGGAGCGTTTAATAATGACCCGATTATTCTTTATCGCCCGAACTTTTCCATAAGAAGCCATGTATTATTTCAGTATGAGTGTTTCGATAAAATGCAAAATATTAAAGCTTATTCCTTTTTAAGAAAACCTTTTGCATTTTCACTGGAAAATGAAACGCAATATTACTTTCTTGTTACCGGCTCAAATGAACCGGAAATTGTCTGTCAATACAATAGAGACAATGAGACCGTCCAATCAACCGGACTTTCATTTGCGCAGTACATCACGAGTGTCCTTCGCCGCTATCCGCAATGCGCCCGCAGCGATTTGTGCCGAGGGGAACTACTGAACATAGCATATGAGCGCATCGCAACGACTGGAGATGCCGCGAGACGTGACGTATTTAACATGTTGCGTTCAAGTCAGCCGTCCGGGGGGTGGCCTGTCGACGCCGCACAGGTTTGCGGTTATTCTGAAGAAGAGGTCGCGAAGATAGAAGCTCTTTATGACATAAGGGTCCAGGGAGTGTTTCGGGAGTTCATGCTGGAGATGGGACGCTGCAGTGGCGGACTGATTGGAGATGATCCAATTATTTTATATCGCCCCGCCTGGTCTGTAAGGACGCAGATACTTGTGCAAATCGGCTTACGGCAAAATTTGCGGGATAACAGGTTAATTGAAATTGCAGAAAAAAAGCCATTTGCGTTCTCTAAAGAGGGAGATACGCAATACTATTTTATGATGACAGACTCCGATAGTCCCGATATGGTTTATCACTACGATGAAAACTGTGGTACTGTTAGGATTGTTGGGCTTTCTTTTATGGAATACATGAAAGATGCTATTAGGCGTTACCTAAGATATGGGCAGCACGTTGTCTGCCGGGGAGAGTTACTTAACTTAACATAGAACGCGAATATGGCAAGCGCACTGATCTAGAGATGCTCGCCAAGGACTTTTGAGCGAGGCGGTTTGCCCTCGTGCCCAACGGCATGCTGCCCTGTATCAATAGATTTGTGTAGGAACGCATCATGGTTAATGTGCGTATGGTAAACGCGCCGCGCCGATGCGTTCTTTGCGCGCATTTTTGCGAAATTTTCCTCGATTCAGGCCGATTTCTGCGTTTGAAAAATCCCGTTAAATACAAAAGCAATTTGCGAATTAACCGCGATATGGTGCCCTTCCGCTGGAGGGCGTCCGTGCGTACTAAAAGTTACGCTGCATGAACATGGCGGTCCCGGTGCCGTCGAAGGAGCGGAAAGAGCAAAGGAACAAGGTTAACGGTAAATGAACGTGGCGGCCTTGCTGCATCTCCGCACGGGCTAAAAACTCATCGACGGTCATAAATGTGCCGGGCGTCCCGGTCATGCTGTACAAATAAGCACCCGGCCGAAGCAAAACTGAGCCGCGCGGTTGAAGCGCCGAATCGCGCCGCAACCTGTGGGCGCTTGTGGATATTGCGCAAAACACTCATTCTAAATTGGTTAAAATGCTTCTTGTCCGTAAGGTGCGGGCAGAAACGAGGCGGCGGTCTCCGCCCCGCACGCAAAGGGGTATTGCATGGGTCAAATTAGGTCGGAGCTGCTCGCTCAGGCAATCTCAAGGCTTATGAAGCTGACGCTCGAAGAGCAGGATGTCGCCGCCATCGAGATTCTGGCTGTTGTCTGCCCTGAGGAGGAGTGGGTGCTGATCGTCGCGTCGGAGCCTTATCAAAAATGGCTCGCGTCGCAGGGGAAGCCGCAACCGCATACCACGCTCGCAAGCCTTTCCGCACGGGTGCTCTGAAGCCATCTGAACGGCGGCGGCGCGCGCGATTGCAATCGCGCGCGAAGTTCCTATACTGCGCCGTCAATCCGTCTCAGCAAATAGAGGCCTGTGTCCCCGTGTCCGAGAAGCAGCATACACCGCACGAAACGCATACCGCCCCGGCCAAGTTCTTTACGGCGCCGCTCAGCCAGTCCGATCCCGAGATCGCGGCCGTTCTGAATAGTGAGCTTCTCCGTCAGCATGACGAGATCGAGCTGATTGCGTCCGAGAACTACGTGTCGCAGGCCGTGCTCGAAGCCGCAGGGTCCGTCCTCACCAACAAATATGCCGAAGGCTACCCTGGCAAGCGCTATTACGGCGGCTGCCAAGTGGTCGACGTCGCGGAAGAACTCGCCATCAAGCGCGCGAAGCAGCTGTTCAACTGCGAGTTCGCAAATGTGCAGCCGCATTCCGGCAGCCAGGCCAATCAGGGCGTTTTCCTTGCCGTACTGAAGCCCGGCGACACCATCCTCGGAATGGGCATAGACATGGGCGGCCATCTTACCCACGGCGCGGCTCCCAACCTTTCCGGCAAATGGTTCAACGCCATCCATTATGGCGTGCGCCGCGACACCGGCTATATCGATTACGAGCAGGTGGAGCGGCTGGCTAAGGAACACAAGCCGAAGCTCGTTATCGCGGGCGGCTCGGCATATGCGAGGGTCATCGATTTCAAGCGTTTCCGCGAGATCGCCGACAGCGTTGGCGCCCTGCTTCTCGTCGATATGGCGCATTTCGCGGGGCTTGTCGCGGGCGGAGCCCATCCGAGCCCCTTCCCGCACGCGCATATCGCCACGACCACCACGCATAAGACGCTGCGCGGCCCGCGCGGCGCGCTTATTCTCACGAACGACGGCGACCTGGCGAAGAAAATCAACTCCGCGATCTTCCCTGGGCTGCAAGGCGGCCCGTTGATGCACATCATCGCGGCCAAGGCCGTCGCCTTCGGCGAGGCTTTGCGCCCCGAGTTCAAGACCTACGCGCAGGCGGTGGTGGACAACGCAAAGACGCTGGGCGAAAGCCTCAAGGCTGGCGGGCTCGACCTTGTATCTGGCGGTACGGACACGCATTTGCTGCTCGTCGACCTCAGGCCCAAGGGTCTGACCGGCAAGGCCGTGGAGGCCGCACTCGGCCGCGCCCACATCACCGTCAATAAGAACGGCGTTCCGTTCGATCCCGAGAAACCCACCATCACCTCCGGCATCCGCGTGGGCGCCCCGGCGGGCACGACGCGCGGATTTGGCTTGAAGGAATTCTCCGCCATCGGCAGCATGATCGTCACGGTCCTCGACGGGCTGAAGCAGGGCGATAACAACGCGCGCGATGCCGAGGAAGCCGTAAAGGCGGAGGCGCTTGCCCTTTGCAACCGCTTCCCGATCTATGCAGGCGGTAAAGCGTAGACCAAGCGGCAATTGGTGCCGGGAAAAATCGGGCTAAAAAAATGCGGTGCCCCCATTGCGGCGCTCTGGATACGCAGGTGCGCGACAGCCGGCCATCCGAGGATCACACGGCGATCCGGCGGCGCCGGTCCTGTCCCGATTGTGGCGCGCGTTTTACCACGTTCGAGCGCGTGCAGCTTCGTGAGCTTACCATTGTAAAGAGAGACGGCAGGCGTGTGCCGTTCGACCGCGACAAGCTCTCCCGCTCGATTGGCGTGGCGCTCAGGAAGCGCCCGGTCAGCCAGGAGCGAATCGAGCAGCTTGTCAGCGGCATCGTGCGCGCGCTCGAAAACCGCAACGAGGCCGAGATCAGCTCGCAGGATGTGGGCAGTCTTGTCATGGAGGAACTCAAGGCTCTCGACGGCGTGGCCTACATCCGCTATGCGAGCGTTTATCGCGACTTCCGCGAGGCCAAGGATTTCCAACGCGTGCTGGGCGAGCTGGGGGATGCCTTCCCCCGCGCCACCGAAGAAACATAACCATATCGAGCGCCTGAATCCTTCTATGCCGAACCAAAATTCTAGCTCATCCCCCCTCACCCTGTCCCTCTCGGCAAGCTCGCCTTGGCGAGCTTGCAACTTAGGAGGTCCGCATTCGCAAGCGAATGCGGATGGGGAGAGGGGACGGTGTTGCACGCTCCGAGCATCGTTCAGGCGTCCCTTCTCCCGTTGGGAGAAGGACAGGATGAGGGGTGTTGCGCTTAGCGATTTTGCGGTTTGCTATACGATCCCGCGTTTACGCGAATGGCAGAAGACGGCATGAAGGACACGCCCGCACATTCCTATAGCGCCGCCCAAGGTGCGGGCGCCGGCACGCCGTTTCCCGCGCACCGCATGGCGAGCCTCATGCGGCGCGCGCTGTTCCTCGCGGAAGGAAATCTTGGCGCCACTTCGCCCAACCCATCCGTTGGCGCGGTCCTCGCGGACGCCGCCACGGGCGAGATCGTTGCTAGCGCCGTTACCGCGCCGGGCGGCAGGCCGCATGCCGAAGCGCAGGCACTCAGCCAAGCTGGCGAACAGGCGCGCGGCTCCGTGCTATTCACCACGCTTGAGCCCTGCAGCCATTTCGGCGCCACGCCACCATGCGCGCATTCCGTGGCCGAGGCCGGGGTCGCGGCCGTGGTCTATGGCTCGCTCGATCCGGACATGCGCGTAGCCGGGCGCGGCTTGGCTTGGCTTGAGTCGCACGGCGTCCAGGTCTTGCGCGGCGATTTTGCCAAGGAAGCGGACTGGCTCAATCTCGGACACACGCTTCGCGTCACCGCGCGGCGGCCCTTCGTCCAGATCAAGCTTGCCGTGGACGCCAATGGCCGCGTTCCGGCTGGCGCTGGGGGGCAGCCCGTTTGGGTTACCGGCGAGGCCGCGCGCGCGCAAGCACACCTGCTCAGGGCCAGGGCCGATGCAATCCTCGTTGGCAGGAAAACCGTCGAAACCGACGATCCTGAGCTGACCTGCCGGCTTCCCGGCCTGGAAGACCGCTCGCCAATCCGCGTGGTATTGGCGCCGCGCTGCGGCATTCCAGCGCAGGCACGCCTGTTTCAGCGCCAGCAGCCGCCGGTTTGGATCGTTTGCGGCGACTCCTCGAAATGCGGCGGCCTTATCGGGCTGCCGGGCGTCAAGGTCTTCGATGTGGGGGCCTCAACCAGCGGAAGCCTCAGCCTTCATTTGGTCCTTATGCGCCTTGCCGCCGAAGGCATAACGCGGCTCCTTGTCGAGGGCGGCCCAACCACAGCCCGCGCCTTCCTCGACGCCGGCCTTGCGGACGAAGTCATTATGATGCAAAGCGAGGCGCAGCTCGACCCAGGCTCAAGCCTTCCCGCCTTTGCCGGCCAAGCTTTGGATCTGGTAACATTCTCGAATTCCTATATATTGGCCGCTCGCTCAAAGGCCGGGCCCGATACCGTCCACATCTACCGTTCAACCGCTCATTGGCAGGCATGATCCGCTATGTTTACCGGTCTTGTACAAGCTAAGGGAATCGTCACCGCGGCAGACAATGGCCGCTTCGCCATCGCCTGCCCCTGGGACCCGGCGTCCATCGCGCTTGGCGCATCCATCTGCTGCGATGGCTGCTGCCTTACCACGACGGAGGTGCAGCCGGCTCCCGGCGGGGCACTGTTCAGGCTCGACGTTTCGAATGAAACGCTCAGCAAGACCACGCTCGGCAGCTGGCGCGAGGGCCGCGAGATCAATCTGGAGCGCTCGCTGCGGGCGGGCGACGAAATGGGCGGCCATATCGTCTCAGGCCATGTCGATGGCGTTGCCAAGGTGCTCAGCATTACGCCCTCGGGCTTCTCCAAGATTTTCGAGATCGAAGCGCCGGACGCCCTTGCGAAATACATCGCGCCCAAGGGCTCGGTGGCGCTTAGCGGTGTGTCGCTGACGGTCAATGAAGTAGCGGGACCGGTGTTCACCATCAACATCATTCCAACCACGCTTGACGTTACGGCTTTTGGCAGGCTCAAGCCGGGCGACGGCCTCAACATGGAAGTGGACTTGATTGCCCGCTATGTGGCAAGGCTGTTGGGGCAATAAGCGGAAAACCCATGCAGAACGAAAACTTGCGCATCGTCGATAAGGACGAAATCCACCGGCAGCTGTCGTCCACCGAGGAGATCCTCGAAGACGCCAGGCAAGGCCGCATGTTCATTCTCGTGGACGCCGAGGACCGCGAGAACGAAGGCGATCTCGTGATCCCCGCACAAATGGCGACACCGGACGCGATCAATTTCATGGCGCGCTTCGGCCGCGGGCTGATCTGCCTTTCCATCACCCCGGAGCGGGCGGATGCGCTGCATCTCCACGCCATGGCCCGGTCCAACCAGTCCCGGCATACAACGGCATTTACCGTCTCCATCGAGGCCAGGGAAGGCATCACGACGGGCATTTCCGCTTACGACCGCTCGCACACCATCGCCGTGGCGATCAATCCGGAGAAGGATTTCCGCGATGTTGTCAGCCCCGGCCACGTTTTCCCGCTGGTGGCCCGCGAAGGCGGCGTGCTGGTTCGCGCCGGCCACACCGAGGCAGCGGTAGACATCGCGCGCCTTGCCGGACTTTTGCCCGCGGGTGTAATCTGCGAGATCATGAACGACGACGGCACCATGGCCCGGATGCCGGACCTCTTGGCTTTCGCGCAGCATCATGGGCTCAAGATCGGCACCATTGCGGATTTGATCGCTTACCGGCGCCGCCACGAAAGTTTCGTGCGCGTTGTCGATGAGAAGACGATCGAAACGCCCTATGGCGGTCCGTTCAAGCTAAGGGTCTACGTCAATTCCGTGGATAACACCGAGCACCTCGCGCTGATAAAGGGCGACGTCACCACGCCGGACCCGGTGCTCGTGCGCATGCACGCCGTCAATATTCTCGAAGACTTATTCGGGATGGGGCGCAATAGCGGCCGGAGGTCGCTCGTCGAGCGTGCCATGCGCCGCATCGGCAAGGAGGGGCGCGGCGTTATGGTGATAATCCGGGACGTGCGCCACGACGTCATCCAGACGCGGCTTGCCGAGTCCACGCCGGGCTCGGCCGAGGGGAGCGCCAGCGAAAAACGCTTGATCGACTACGGGGTTGGCGCGCAAATCCTGCTCGATCTTGGCATCAAGAACATGGTCCTGCTTTCAAACTCTCCAACGCCGAAAATCGTTGGCCTTGAAGGCTATGGCCTCAACCTTGTGGCGCGCCGGGCGATTGACGACCAATGAAAAACCCAATTCACATCCTCGTCGTAGAGGGCCGTTTCTATCACCACATCTCCGACCAGCTCATTGCCGGCGCCGAGATGGCGCTCAGGGAGCAGGGCGCCACTTGGGAAGTCGTGATGGTGCCCGGTGCGCTCGAAGTCCCGCAAGTGCTGGCGGCGGCGGTCGACGCCGGGCTGTTCAACGAAACGACGCCAGCCCACTTCGATGGGTTCGTGGCCCTTGGCTGCGTGATTCGCGGAGAGACCTCCCACTATGACATTGTGGCGGGCGAGTCCGCACGCGCGCTCATGACGCTTTCAACGACCTACAGCATTCCGCTGGGAAATGGGATCTTGACTGTCGAGAACGAAGAGCAAGCTATTGCGCGCGCGTCCGTGACAGGCAAGAATAAGGGCCGCGATGCCGTTGAGGCTTGCCTCGAAGTCTTGCGCCACAAGCGCGACTTCGCCAAGCGGGCACACTGAGTGGACTTATCGCACCGGCAAGTGCCGGGTTGAGACCTGAAAGCCTGATGATGGATTTTGAGAATGACGGCGCAGCTGGCCCGGAGGCCGGCGCGCCATCGGTTGCGTCCCGGACGCGGGCGCGGCTGGCCGCCGTGCAGGCGCTTTATCAAATGGACCTGACGCAACGCGATTTGAGTCAGGTGCTGGACGAGTTTGTCTCGCACCGTTTTAACACGGTCGAGATTTACCGGGGAGCCGACCGGGGCTTTTTCCGCGATCTCGCCTCCGGCGTTGCCCACGCCCAGGCCAAGATCGATAGCGAGATTGCCGCGCACTTGGCTGAAGGCTGGCGGCTGTCGCGCATCGACAGCATTTTGCGCGCCATTTTGCGCTCCGGCGTCTACGAACTCCTTGAGAAGCGGGACGTGCCCGCGCGGGCGATCATCAACGAATATGTCGAAATCGCCCACGATTTCTTCGGCGGCGAGGAGCCGGGCGTTGTGAACGGCGTTCTGGACCGGGTCGCACGCAAAGCACGCGCCGGCGAGTTCGGACGGAAAGGGACGAAAAGGTAGGGTTAGCGCCGGAGCGAATTTGACGGTCACGGCATGACATTTGACCGCATTACCCCTCACCCTGTCCCTCTCGGCAAGCTCGCCTTGGCGAGCTTGCAACTTATAGCGTCCGCATTCGCAAGCGAATGCGGATGGGGGAGAGGGGACGTTGTTGCGCGCTCGAAGCGCTATTCAGGGGTCTCTTCTCCCATTGGGAGAAGGACAGGATGGGTAATGCCCTAAGAGAAGAGTGACCCATGCGCCGCTTGGGCGAAATTGCGCTGATTGCCGATTATCTGGCGCCGCTAGCCGCTCATCCGGGCGCTTTTGGCTTGAAGGATGACGCGGCGCTTTTGACGGGGCTTCCGCCGGCAGGGCTCGTGATCACCGCCGACGGGCTGGTTGCCGGCGTTCATTTCTTCGAGGACGACGATCCGGGCAATGCCGCCTATAAGGCCCTCGCCGTCAACGTCTCCGACCTTGCCGCGAAGGCCGCCCGCCCGCTCGCCTACACCATGACGCTGGCGCTGAGCGTTGCGCCCACGGAGGAATGGGCCCGGCGCTTCACGGCCGGCCTTGCCCGTGCGCAGGACCAGTTCGGAATTGCGCTCATCGGCGGCGACACTGTCACCGCGCGCGGCGCATGGTGGATTTCCATCACAGCTTTCGGCGAAGCGAGCGCTCGCGGCCTCGTTCCGCGCGGTGGCGCCAGGGCCGGAGACGCGCTCTACGTGAGCGGCACGCTGGGGGATGCGGCGCTCGGCCTTCAACTGCGGTTGAACGGGGGCGCGTTCGGGCCGCATCTCCTGCCAGCGCAGCGTGAGTTTCTGCTGGCCCGCTATCTCTACCCGGAGCCGCGGCTCGCGCTGGCGCCGGCGCTTGCAAGCGAGGCTTCGGCGGCTATGGATATATCCGACGGGCTGGCGCTCGATCTCTCCCGCATGTGCCAAGCGTCGCAGGTCTCGGCCGAGGTTTCGATTGAGGCAATCCCGCTTTCGGAGGCGGCCCGCGTTCTTGTGGCGAATAACGCCGGCGTCATGCAAACGATCCTGACAGGTGGCGACGATTACGAGATCCTGGCCGCCGTCCCGCCGGAGCGCGCAACTGCATTCGAGGCGGCGAGCCTCGCAGCCGGCGTGCCAATCGCGCGCATCGGAGCGGTGATCGCCGGAGTTGGCGCGCCAAGGTTCAGCGTCGCCGATGGATCCGAGCTTGAGCTTCCGGCGAAAGGCTTCGAGCACTTCAAAGTTTAATACGCGCCCCGCTCGATTGCTTCACGGGCCGGAGGTGTTCCCTCCGTCTACGCCAGCAAATGCATGCCAGCCGTCTTCGCCGCTTTCTCGTCGAAAGTCATTGTGCGTGCGCAATTCGCGCGATGAGCGGACCGTTCGATCAGGCAATCGGCAAAATCGGCGTTCGACTGGGAATAATTCCGCAAGGCACTCATGACAATTTCAGCATTTTCAACGCAAAGTGTGCGAACGTGCAGCAGCCTATCGAGAACCGCGACGGTTTCAGCTTTGGTTGCCGCATAGCACCCTTGCATCACCCAAACCAATTCCACGATTGAAACGAGCGAGACGAAGCCCGGCTCGGCATCGGAAAGCCCCTCGATCAGCGCGGTTGCTTTTGGCGTTTGGATGGCGTCGTCTTGAGCGATGTAGCGGACCAGAATATTCGTATCCAATCCGATCATTTTTGCCCGGCTCCGCGCGCCGCGATGACTTCGTTCATCCGCTCGATGCTGACTGCGGCGCGCGGCTTCCGCAGCATGCCCTTTAGGGATTGAACGTCATCGGTGGCGGCAACGATCAGATATTGCCCCTTCCCGGCTTCGACGAATTCGACACGGCTTCCCGCTTCCAAACCGAGCGCAGCCCGCACCGGTGCGGGAATTGTGATTTGTCCTTTTGAGGTGACTGTGGCGGTGGCCATGGGGTGCCTTGTGCTTTTTACCTTTCCTTACTTTGGTGTAAGGAAACAGAAAGTCAAGGTGATGCCCGCTTGCAGCCTGAAATTGGTTTACGGTCACGATATATACGTTGCAACTCTCTTGCCAAAATATATAGAATGATGCCTTACTCACAAAAATGGGAGCGAAAGCAATGCTCGGAACCGCGCTATATTATCCTTACATCGATATTCGTGATAGCGCATGGTTAAAGTCCGCGGTTTTGTTCTGGGACGAGGTGCAGACGATCGTCCCAACCTCAATCCAGTGCCCCTATCATGAGGTAGATACAAAGATTTGCGCAGAAGAGGGATACCTGCGGCCACTCCGCTGTGATCTGCATCAGGAGATTCTTGAAGACCTCGGAAACCGCGTTTTTAAACTCTTGGAAGATCCGGAATGGGCTCGGTCCATACTACATCGTGGGCGAACCGATCCATCCGAAGGTGTCTTAATGCACGCCGACAAGATCGGGCATGAGATCAAGTGGCACGTGGAAGACATAGCCGGAATACATCCTGATAAGATGCCACCTGCGTTGCGGACGCTCTTCATTCAATCGTGCGGGCTTGAGTTGATCGCTGCGGAAAAGCTGCCATCACATCTCCGTCGAATGATGCGTGATTTCGATTTTGCACAGATGCATCCCGAAAAGCTGTCCTATGAGTTGCGCGGCCACTTCGAACGCCATCCATATCATGGTGAGGGGGATTGGATCCTCGTAAATAGCAGATTTGCCGGGGTATACATGTCGGCTCTGGCGGCGATGCTTGCAAGAGAAATACGTGTATCGCCGCTAACTAACGAAGAGCCTTCTTCCGGCGTGAATTTGCGTTGCCTTCTGGGAGATGTAGCCGCCAGCGAACCTGCCGCTGCGAAGGGCGCGCTCGTATCCATTGTCATGGAGGGGCTTCGGGTTGATCCCGAAACACCGATCCAAAAGCTCTTGGCTTTTCGCAAAAACCGCAGTGACCAGCTAGCTGAGTTGTCAGGGATATTTGATGACCTTAAAGGCAAAATCGAAGCATCTTCATCGCCTCAAGATCTTGAAAACGAGGCAAAGAAACTCTTCGAGAACAGAATCCAACCTGGACTTGAGAGGCTGAGAAGAGAGCTTGAACAACAAACGATACAGAGCGTGTGGGAAGGTGTTCAGAGAGCTCTAACCGTCTCCGCACCCGCTGGTGGTATGTTTGCAGCTATGACAGGTTTTTCTGGATCGCTGCTGCTGGGTGCGGGTGCCTTCATTACCATAGCTGATGTTGGCATTAAATCATACTTGGCACGATCAAGAGCACGAGCTTCTTCTCCTTACACTTACCTTTTCGACATCGAACGAAAATTTTCATTGCCTCAATATAATTGAGCCTATCACCCTGTAAGCATAGCCCGGATGGAACGTCGGCGAAATCCGGGCTACAGGCTAGGCTAGACTTGATCCCTTGCCGATGGCGTCTCGACATAAACCTCGCCGCCCATCTCGCGAAACTTCTCGCTCATCTCCGCCATACCGGCCTGGGCCGCCATCTCCGGCGTCTCGTTCAGCTTCGCGGCGTAATCCCGCACCTGCTGCGTGATTTCCATCGAGCAGAATTTCGGCCCGCACATCGAGCAAAAATGCGAGACCTTATGCGCCTCCTTCGGCAGCGTCTCGTCGTGCATGGCGCGGCTGCCTTCGGGGTCGAGGCCGAGATTGAACTGGTCCTCCCAGCGGAAGTCGAAGCGGGCGCGGGAGATCGCGTTGTCGCGGAGCTGGGCTGCGGGATGCCCCTTGGCGAGGTCGGCCGCATGCGCCGCGATCTTATAGGCGATCACGCCGGCCTTCACGTCGTCGCGGTCCGGCAGACCGAGATGCTCCTTGGGCGTGACGTAGCACAGCATCGCCGTGCCGAACCAGCCGATCATGGCGGCGCCGATGGCGCTGGTGATGTGGTCGTGGCCCGGCGCGATGTCGGTCACGAGCGGCCCGAGCGTGTAGAACGGCGCCTCGCCGCAAAGCGCGAGCTGCTTCTCCACATTCACCTTGATCTTGTGCAGCGGCACATGGCCGGGGCCCTCGATCATCACCTGGCAGCCCTTGGCCCACGCCACCTTGGTCAGCTCGCCCAGCGTCTCAAGCTCGGCGAATTGCGCGGCATCGTTGGCGTCCGCAATCGAGCCGGGCCGCAAGCCGTCGCCCAGGCTGAACGAAACGTCGTAGCGCCGCATGATGTCGCAAATGTCGCCGAAGCGCTCATAGAGGAAGCTCTCGCGGTGATGGGCGAGGCACCACTTAGCCATGATCGCACCGCCGCGCGAGACGATGCCGGTCACGCGCCGTGCCGTCAGCGGGACGTAGCGCAGCCGCACGCCCGCGTGGATGGTGAAATAGTCCACGCCCTGCTCGCATTGCTCGATGAGCGTGTCCTTATAAACCTCCCAATCGAGCTTGACGGGATCGCCGTCCACCTTCTCCAGCGCCTGATAGATCGGCACGGTGCCAATCGGCACGGGCGCGTTGCGGATGATCCATTCGCGCGTGGTGTGGATGTTGCGCCCCGTGGAAAGGTCCATCACCGTGTCCGCGCCCCAGCGGATGGCCCACACCATCTTTTCGACTTCCTCCTCCACCGAGGAGGTGACGGCGGAGTTGCCAATATTGGCGTTCACCTTGGTGAGGAAGTTGCGGCCGATGATAACGGGCTCAAGCTCGGCGTGGTTGACGTTGGCGGGGATGATGGCGCGGCCACGGGCGACCTCGCTGCGCACGAATTCGGGCGTGATGAACTCCGGGATGGCGGCGCCGAAGCTCTCGCCATCGGCGAGCGCCTCTTTGGCCCGCTCCAGCGCGGCGGTGCGGCCGAGGTTCTCGCGATGCGCGATATAGGCCATCTCCTCGGTGACGATCCCGGCGCGCGCGAGTTCGAGCTGAGTTATTCCGGGAAAAGGCTGTAACCCCTCACCCTGTCGCTCTCCCAATGGGAGAGGGGACGCCTTCTCAACGGCTGCGAGCGAGCCCCCTCTCCCATTGGGAGAGGGTTGGGGTGAGGGGTTACGCCCTCTGTAAACCTGATACCGCAGCGGAAATTCGCGCGCCGCGTGCGCCTCGCCGACATTGCCGTTATCCTCGGGCTTTACCACGCGGCCCTCGCAGCGCTCCACGCCGCGCGCCTGCACCCAGGGCTCGCGGATGCGCGGAAGGCCGGCGTTCACGTCGATCTTCGCCGCCTCGCCGCTATAAGGCCCGGAGGTATCGTAGACGCGGAACGGCGGCTCGCCGCTCGATTCGGAGAGCGCGATCTCGCGGAACGGCACCTTAACACCGGCGTACCCTGGCACCTCCGCATAAACCTTCCGCGAGCCCGGAAGGCTGCCCGTGGTCACTTGAACCGGCTCAACGGTTTTCGGATCGATTGGCGCGTTCATCCCGGAACTCCTTTTGTGCGTCTTTATGCTTGGCGGAGAATGACCGGAGCGCGCATGGATATTGCTTGCTAATGACCATCCCTCCGCCGGTGCTAACCGGATCAGGTTCAACGGGTCGCCGCGCGGCTTCGTTCCTTCGCCCGGTGCCGGGCGCGGAACCTCAGCGCGATCTCAGCCGCATGCCTGCGGCTCCCCAAGGTTTCTCTATACTGGGGCCGGAATGCAACGCTGACAAGGTTTGAAGTTGGGAACGGGCAAGAAAGCCACAGAAGCGCCTTGAATCGTTGTGCACGCTTTGTTCATCAATTGCCGTGCCTGCGCTGGGGGAACATAGTCCACGCAGCCGGATCGGGGGTAGATAAAGGAAATGATGACGCGTTTTGCCTTAGCCTGTGCCGTGGGGCTCGCTCTTGCGGGCTGCGCCGGGACCAACATGGATCAACCCGCCGCGCAGGCCAACGCGGTGGACGTGTCGAGAATGCCGGAAGCCGGTATTTTTGCGGTTAGGGACGTCGTTGTGACCGAGCAAGGTGGCGACACGCTCCGCCTCGCCGCCGCGGCCACGAACAAGTTCACCTTCGCCGAGCTTTCCGCGGTCGTGTGGTGCCGGGCGCACGACGAAGCCGTGTCGCGAAAATACGACGGCTGGTATCAGGACGGCATCCAGCAGATTTCCAACGGTGCCGATCAGCCGCAGACCGCGATTGCGACAGCGCACTTCTTCAAGGGCAAGGCACCCGAGGGCAAGAAGACGCTGAAGCACGACAAGAACCCCTGCAAGGAGGTTCCGGCCGCAGCCAAGGCTAAGGCTTAGCGCCGCTGCCGTTGAAGGGTGAGGCATAGCCATAGGGCATTACCCCTCACCCTGTCCCTCTCAGCAAGCTCGCCTTGGCGAGCTTGCAGCCCAGAGTGTCCGCATTCGCAAGCGAATGCGGATGGGGAGAGGGGACGCCTTCTCAACGGCCGCGAGCGAGTTCCCTCTCCCATGGGGAGAGGGGCAGGGTGAGGGGTGATGCGCTTTGCGGATTACTGATTCGGGATGGCGTCCGGGCCACCTGTCTGCCCCGCCGCGGGGTTTTGAGCGGCCGGAGCAGGGGATTGCGAAAATTTCGAGCCGCGCAGCTCCAGCACGTATGAAGCGATTGCGAGCATCAGAATCGCACCCGCTTCGTAAAGCAGGTCGATTGGCTCTTGCTCCTTTTGCAGGATGGCAAGCCGCGAAAGCGCTGTGATCGCGATAAAAATCGGAAAAGTGATGGGGATCCGCTTGCTCTCGTAGTAGGTGCCCGCCATGGCGAGCACCTCGGTATAGAGGAACATAAGCAAGAGGTCTTGTAGCTCGACGTCCCTTCTTTCATAGATCTGGTAGATGGCTTCAGCCGCGCCGGCGAGGGTCAAAATGCCGATTATGACGAGCAGAGCATTCTCGGCAAAGTGAGTCGCCTTGGTCATCGCATCATCCTGAAGGCTCTGTTTGACGTTTCACGGAAGCGCCACTGCCATTTCCGGCGGCGTGGCCGTCAAGGGCGTTGGCGACATAAAGTTTAACCGCATCCCGTAACCAATCCATGTCTCGCAGCGTGATATCGGTCTGCTGCGATGCGATCGCTATGCCAGCCGCCTGGAACGCATCGAGGATGGCAAGCCGAAGGTCCGTCCGGGTGCTGCCGCTGGTGTTCAAGTCATAGATGAAAGCGTAGAGTTTGAAGTCGAATGTGCCGGCACCGAAATCCTCGAAATCGATAAAGGGCGCTGGTGTGCGCATGATGGCCGGATGAGCTTTCGCGACCTGTTGCAGGATCGCCGTCACTTGGCGCGGATCGGTGCCATGAGGCACGCTGACATGGATCGTAATCCGGCCGGTGTTGTTCCTGAGCGTCCAGTTCTTCACCTTCTCGCTGATGAAGAACGAATTGGGGATCAGCACATTCGCGCCATCGAAGGTCTCGATCTCGGTCGAGCGCACGCTGATCTTGCGGACATAGCCTTCCTCGCCGCCCGCCACGACCAGATCGCCCACCTTGATGGGCCGCTCGGCCAGCAGGATAAGGCCCGACACGAAGTTGCTCACCACGCTCTGCATGCCGAAGCCGATGCCGACCGAGAGCGCGCCCGCGACAATTGCGAGGTTGGAAAGATTGAAGCCTGCGTAGGACAAGGCCATGAGCGCCCGCGGCAGTAATGCCGATATAGCCGACGCCGGTGCGTATGGAGTCGCGCAAGCCCCCCGACAGGCCGGCGGGCTTCAGCACCTGCGTGTCCAGCCATTGCTGGAAAAACTTCGCGGCAAAGTAGCCGAGCGCGAAAACGATGATGAAGGCAAGCAGCGCCGCGAGCGACACCTGGGTGTTGCCGATGTGGAAGCCGTAAAAGAGCTGGCGGTAAAACTCGAAGATGTCGGGCCAGCTGAATTGCCATTGATTGAGGATAAGCGGGATCGCGCAAAGCAGCACGGTGAATTTCAAGAGCAGGCTCACCGGAACCGAAAGCCTTTGGCGGCTGGTTTGGTCGAAATTGGCCGTGGCCGAAAGCCATCTGCCAATGCCGGAGCTTTCGTTTCCCATCGCCTGCGCAACGCCGTCCGCCCACAACAGCAAGAGATAAACGATGGTCAGGATCGCGCCCGTGACGATGAGTTGCTGGGCAATGAACCGCGATAGGTAGAGATAGCCTGCCGCTCCGGATGCGACGATTGCAATGGCGACGAGCCAGGCCGGCAGCCTGAGCAGGCGCAGCCAGGATGACGAAGGCAGACCCTCGATGCTCTGTTGCCGCAAAGGCGTTAGCAGGATGACCGCAACCAGCAAAGCTATGACCGTGTTCGGAAACATCGTTAGCGCCAATCTTGGCGAGTCGGGCGCCTTGAAGAGAATCGCGGCTGTCTGGAGGAACGTTCCCGCGGCATAGATCAGAGCGATGGTCAGCATGAGACCTGAAATACGGACGGCAGCGGCGTTCGAGGCAGGGATCAGCCGCCAGCGGTGGTCGCTTGGTGAGAGCGCCGCGGAGATTAGGGCGTTTACCACCACGACGATGATGATCGCGCGCGCACCGTAGTAAAAGAGCCAGCCGATGTCGTTCGGCAGCGTCTGCACCCCCTCGACGGCGTTGTAGAGGAAGACCAGCGGCAAGACCACCGGCAGCGACCTGTACAGAATGACGCCCGCCGCATCCGATGCCCGCCGCCAGAAAGGCGGCTCGCAGCCGTCATCCCACCGCCTCAGCCTGCGCACGCCGACCAAGCTAAACACGCTCAAACCCACCCAGAGCGCGAGGGCGATGCCGGCCAGGGAAAGAATTTGATCTTGTTCCTGGGCACGCCACCAGACAACTACGGCGCTGCGCACCTTGGTGGCCAACTCCAGGATTTGTCCAGGCGCGGCTTCCCACGTCTCGGGAAAAAACGCTCCGGGGGAGCGCTGAAACAGGTTGCTGGCTAATCGCGAACGCCGGATGTCCACAAGATGGCCAAGCAGCTTGCCAATCCGGTTTTGCGTCCCGTCCAGCGTGCTGTGCGTTGAGGCTAGATATGCGTGATAGGCATTGGTTTCCGCGCGGTAGATCGCGGCCTGCTCCGTCTCTGGCGCCTCGCCTTGAGCTGGCGCGGCAGGCAACGCCGCCACGTCGTCGTTCGCGGAATTGAGCACGGGCTCAAGCTTCTTCCAGAAGTCCTCCCCGTCGGTCCTCAGCTTGAAAAGTTGCGTGCGGAAATCGTTTAGGGCTTTGTAATCTGCCTTTGGGTCGCGCATGCCTTGCTCGATCCGGTCGAGCCGCTCGCGCCAAGTCTTGATTGTGGCGTCGATATCGAGGCCCGTCGCATCGTTGGCCTTTTTGACGAGTGCTGCCTGATCGATGTGGAGCGGCTGCACGGCCGGGGTCGCGGCAGGCGCCGCTGGCTGAGCGGCCGGCGCGGGCTGTGAAACGCCTGGCAAAGGCAGCGGGCTTTGAGCCATGGCGCCCATGCTCAGAACCGAGAAAATCGCGAACAGCGAGCATACAATCGCGCAACGCCGCACAACCATTGGATACGCCCTTTATCAAGAAGCTCAAACGCAGCGCAGGTGTACTAGAAGCGAACGTTGCGGACAATAAGGCGATTGCCAAAGCGAAGGCGCCGGTGCTGATATGTCTCAACCTTCGGGATTCCTTTGTTCTGGGCCGGGGTTTCGCGCAGCCCTTTTCTGAAGCCGCGGGTATCGCAATTGTCCGCACAAACGCATAACGTCAAGCAGCTCCGGTCCAAGGTTCCGGGCATTGACGCGATCGAGTTCGAGTCCGGCCGGGCCTTCCCGCGCCACTGCCACGATCAATATGGCATCGGCGTTGTGCTTTCCGGTGCCCAGCGGTCCTGGAGCGGCATCGGGCCGGTGGAATCGTTCGCGGGCAGCGTCATCACCGTCAATCCCGGCGAGATGCACGACGGCATTCCCGTGGCCGGCTGCGTCCGCCGCTGGCGCATGCTCTATTTCGATCCGTCCCTGCTTTCCGAAACCCAGGCGCAAGCCGAGTTCAAGAGCCCAAGCCTGCGCGACCCCAAGCTGGCAAGGCTCGCTCAGAGCTTCTTCAGGCATGTGACCGTCGAGGGCGGCCCGCTAGCGGCCGAGGAGCATCTGGTTCGCCTGGCCGTTCCGCTCTTTGGAATGCGCGATCCGCCGGCTGGGCCGCGCGGTGCCCTGCCAGCCGTCGCGGAAGCGAAGGCGCGGATTGATGCGGACCCCGCCTCCCCGGTAACGCTATCGGAGCTGGCAGCGCTGTGCGGCATCAGCCGTTTCCAGCTGGTGCGCGCCTTCGCCCGCGAGTTCGGAGCCACGCCTCACGCTTATCTTGTCCAGCGCCGGGTGCTGCTGGCGAGACAACTGCTCCTGATGGGCGAAACGCCTGCAATCGCGGCTCAAGACTCCGGCTTTGCCGATCAGAGCCACATGACGCGCGCCTTCGTCCGGCACTTCGGCATAACGCCCGCGCGCTACGCCGCCGCCCGCGCGTGACGCGCAATTTCCTTCAAGACAAGGAGCGGCGCTCCGGATCATTTTCAGGGCACAGACGGTACGGCGCCAGTAGCCGCTATCGCAGAACGAGGTGCCATGGCCATAGGGCATTACCCCTGCCCTCTCCCAATGGGAGAGGGAGTCCCGTCGCAGCCGTTGTGAGGGCGTCCCTTCTCCCATTGGGAGAAGGGCAGGGTGAGGGGTGATGCGCGTTGTGCGGATCGAAGATCCCAGCACTGGCGGGCTCGCATTTGGAGTGGCGGAAATGGCAACAGGCTACGTTCATGGGTATGGCGCGAGAGAAGCGTTACGGCTGCAAGATCAGGCGTGGACACTCGCCGGGCTCTTGCATTCGGACACCGCTTACCCGGAAGGCTCAACGGTCCTCGAAGCGGGATGCGGTACCGGCGCCCAGACCGTGACGCTCGCATCGCGCAGCCCTGGGGCGCACGTCGTTTCTGCCGAGATTTCAGAGGCGTCGCTGGCCGAAGCCCGCAAGGCGGTGGAGGCAGCCGGCCTTTCGAATGTGACGTTCGCGCAGGCGGACATCTTCAAGCTGCCGTTCCCGCCCCAGTCCTTCGACCATGTGTTCGTGTGTTTCGTGCTTGAGCACCTTGCCCGGCCCGCCGATGCGCTCGATGCGTTGCGAAGCATGCTGAAGCCTGGCGGAACGGTCACCGTGATCGAAGGCGACCACGGCTCAGCCTATTTCCACCCCGATAGCGAGCACGCGCGCAAGGCCATCCAATGCCAAGTGGCGCTGCAGGCGAAGGCGGGCGGCGACGCGCTGATCGGGCGGCGGCTCTATCCGTTGCTGAGGCAGGCAGGTTTCGGCGAGGTTCAGGTCTCGCCGCGCATGGTCTACGCGGATGCGAGCAAGCCGGCACTCGTGGATGGCTTCACGCGCAAAACCTTCACCGCGATGATCGAGGCTGTCCGGGGACCGGCGCTCGAAGCCGGACTTATCACGGCAGCTTGCTTCGATAAGGGCATTGCGGATCTCTACCGGACGGCGGAAGACGGCGGCGTCTTCTGCTACACCTTCTTCAAGGCACGCGCGGTTAATCCGGCCGGTGCCTGACTATCTCGAAGCTTCCGCCGGTATGGATCGCACGGTTCAAGTCCGCCGCAGCGTCATTCCCGCGAAGGCGGGAATCCATTTATCCCGTTGGAACAAGCTCTTAGATGGGTCCCCGCCTTCGCTGGGGACGACGCTGCGGAAACCTTGCACGCGTGCTCGAACACGACCGCCAGGCATAGGCCGCGCTTACGTTGGCCGCTTCCTCAACGCCCGTCCGAGCGCCATCAGCGGGAAATAGTGCCGGTAGAGGTCCCAACGCAGCATGAAGGCGCGCGAGAGTTCGGGGCCTTGCATGAGACGCTTGGAAAGCTCCTCCGGGTCCTGCTGCTTGATCGTCTGGCCCACGCTATCGCCAGGGGAACCTGTGCCGGCATGGTCTGGCTCGGCCTTTGCGCCGCCCGCCCCGGTTGGCCGCTTCCTCAACGCCCGTCCGAGCGCCATCAGCGGGAAGTAGTGCCGGTAGAGGCCGTAGCGCAGCATGAAGGCGCGAGACAGCTCGGGGCCTTGCATGAGGCGCTTGGAAAGCTCGGGGTCCTGCAGCTTGATCGTCTGGCCCACGCCGTAGCCTGGGAAGCCTGTGCCGGTAAATTCCGGCTCGTCCCAGGTGCCGCCCGCCTGACGTTCGATCAGGAAGAGGCAGCCGCGCTCGATGGCTTCGGCGTCTTGCGCACGATTGGCGGCCAAAAGAGCCATCAACGCCCAGGCAGTCTGCGAGGCGGTAGCGGTGCCGCGGCCGGCGGCATTTATGTCCATATAGGATGCACAGCTCTCGCCCCAGCCGCCGTTTTCCTGCTGATAGGCCAGAAGCCAATCGCACGCGCGGCCGATATAGGGCTGGCTCATATCCTCGCCGATGGCCGCTAGCGCCGGCAGCACAGCGCTCGTGCCGTAGACGTAATTCACGCCCCAGCGGCCGAACCAGGCGCCGCCCGCCTCCTGCTCGCGCCGGAGATAATCGAGGGCGCGGACCATCGCCGGGTGCTCGCGCGAGAGCCCAAGCTTCGCAAACGCCTCGACGACATGGGCCGTCACGTCAGCCGAGGGCGGATCGAGCAACTCGCCGAAGTCGCAGAAGGGGATCTTGGTCAGGATCTTCTTGTCGTTGTCCTTGTCGAAGGCGCCCCAGCCGCCGCCGCGGCTTTGCATGGCGATCAGCCAATCGACGCTGAGCTGGATCGCCTCCTCAATTCCCTTCGCCTGCCACTTCGGATCGTTGCGGAACGGCGCCAGGGCGATCAGCGCAACGGCGGTGTCGTCGATGTCGGGGTAAGAGTTATTCGCGTATTCGAACGCCCAGCCGCCGGGCTTCACATGGGGAAGCTTCAGCGACCAGTCCCCCGGCACCCGGACTTGCCGGTCCAGCAGCCACTGCGCCGCCGTCTCAATCTCCTGGGGATAATCCTCCATCAACCCGGCGTCGTCGAAGGCGAGCAGCGTCAGCATCGTATCCCAGACGGGGCTGTTGGTCGCCTGGATGAAGGTCGCTTCGCCATCGTCCACGCGCCAGCCCGGATCGTCGAGCGCTTGCAGGCCCTTGGCCAGGACCGGATGATCGATGGCGTAGCCTTCGACGTGCAGCGCCATCAGGCTGTAAATCCATGGCGGCTGGATGCCGCCCCAGGCGCCGTCGGCGTCCTGATGCCGGATAATCCATTCGAGCGTTTGCCGGATGGCCGCGCCGCGCCACAGGCCCACGCCGAGCTTGTGCCCGGTATTTTGCAAGACGTGCAGCACCTTGTCGGCCGCGCGGAAGAAGCTATTCCATGCGTCGGCGCCTGCCTTGACCGGCAGTTTGTAGTCGAACGCCTCGCGCCCGCCGGGGAACAGCGCGTCCAGCCGGTTTTCAGGCGGCAGCGGGCGGCTCGGCCGGCGCGCGGAGAGCACGGCAACCGGCATCAGCGTGGCGCGCGCCCATTGCGCGAAATTATAGATGGAAAACGGGAACCAGAGCGGGAGCCAGACGACCTCTGGCGGAGCATTCGGGGTCTTCTCCCACGGCCATTCGCCGAGCAGCGCGAGCCAGTAGCGGGTGAAGACCCGGATATTGCGCAAGCCGCCCTTCGAGGCGATCCATTCGAGCGCCTTCGCCAGCGCGGGCTCGTCATCGCGGTGCCCGAGCGAACGCAGCGCCGCATAGGCTTCTACCGTCGTGTTGATGTCGCCATTGGGCGCGCCGTGATAGATCTGCCAGGCGCCGTCCGGGCGTTGCGTTTGCAACAGCGCGTTGCCCAGGCGCCGGCGCAAGGGGTGATCGCCGAGCCCCAGAAACCACAGAGCGAGACACCACTGCGCCTCCATGCAGGCATTGCTTTCGGCGCGTCCTACCCAGTGACCGTCCGGCTTCTGCCGGTCGATCAGCCAACCGGCCGCCGCCCGCGCGGTGGATTGCATGGCCGAACGGAAATTGTGCGCGCCGTCCGGCCCAGCCTCTCCGGCGAATGTCATGGAATTGTACGCAGGGGAAAGGTCGTTTGCCATCGCTCTCGGTTGCCCCGGTCAAGGTTCAGTTCCACGCACACAAGCAAACTAGGCTCGCAAAGGTCAAGTCTCGTCTAACTTGTTCAGTCCTATATGACACGGAGGTGTCATCTGCCGGCATCTGTGCGCCACTCCGCAGACAAACTCTGCAGGAATTCTGCCATTCCAGATGCTAATGCGGGTTAAATCAATTCCGGCCGATTGGTTCGCTCAGCGGCGTAATCCCGGAACTTGATTACCCATGTGCTTCCGCCGGTATTGAACGCGGAGACCCATGTCAGCCATGGCGGCTACGGTAGAAAATCTAAATCGCAGACTTCGGCGAGACTCCGCAGCGTCATTCCCGCGAAGGCGGGAATCCATTTCAGCCGCAGGAACAAGCTCTTAGATGGGTCCCCGCCTTCGCGGGGACGAGTGCGTCCGCGAGGACGCTTTGTCAGCGGGGTGTAAGTCCCCGCCGCAGGCGGTCACAGCCTGCGAAGTTGAAAGTAACTGCGTCGCAGCGATGCGGGGTGGAGAGCAACTGGAAGCGAAAGGGCAGCCTGTAGCAAAACGAACCCGATTCGGCGGTACTGCGTGGCGAGCCTGCTCGTTCAAGGCGAAGCCCGGAACAAGCCGGACACGCTGAGGTGACTATGAAAGCGATGTCCGGGCGCACGGCGTGGTTGGGGATGGGATGTCCTGAAGGCAAGGCGGAGTAAGCGGCGAGACCTGTCTCGCATGTGCGGGCGGGGCAGGAGTCAGAGCCTTCATAGTACCGTTGCGGCGAAAGCCGCTGGAAAGGCGGACAGCAAAACCGCCTTGAGGGAGGGGAGGCAGGAAGGTGGATGCGCGATGGATGAAGAGCGGCAAGGAACAGCGCCGGAAGTGCCGGAAACGGCTAAGCAAGGCGCAGATACCCAGCGGCACGAAGTGCCGGACTTGAGCTGGCTGGAAGCTGCGATTTGGACGGAGCGTATGGTATCGGCGCTGGTGAACGGCGTCAAAGGAGGGGTTTGGTTCAGTCTGATAGATAAGGTGTATGCCCCCAAGACCCTTACTTTGGCCTGGGAAAAAGTCCGGGCCAACCGCGGGGCCGCGGGCGTGGATGGACAGAGCATCGAGCGGTTCGAAGCGCGTTCCGGGGACTATCTGGCCGAGCTTTCGGAAAGCCTCAAGGCAGGACAATACCGGCCCCTGGCGATCCGGCGGGTGGAAATCCCAAAGGGCGACGGTTCGATGAGGCCGCTGGGCATCCCAGCGGTCAAGGACCGGATCGTGCAGATGGCGGTCAAGCTCGTCATCGAGCCGATTTTCGAGGTTATGTTCCATCCGTCGAGCTATGGTTTCAGGCCGGGGCGGTCCTGCAAGGATGCCCTGCGCGAGGTGGACCTTCTGATCAAGGACGGCTACCGCCATGCGGTGGACGCCGATCTAAAGGGCTATTTCGACAGCATCCCGCATGAGCGGCTGATGGAGAGGGTTAGGGCGCGTATCGGCGATGGCCGGGTGCTCGATCTTATCGAAGGCTGGCTCAAGCAGGACATCATGGACGGGTTGGAGCAATGGACGCCAACAGAGGGTACACCGCAGGGCGGTGTCATCAGCCCGCTGCTGGCGAACGTCTACCTGCACCCGCTCGATGAGTTCATGGCCAGCCATGGCTACAAGATGGTGCGTTACGCGGATGACTTCGTAGTCCTCTGCCAAAGCCGGGAAGAAGCCGAAGCTGCCCTTGCGCTCATTCGCGTCTGGGTGGCGGAGAACGGCCTCAGCCTTCATCCGGACAAGACCCATATCGGGAACTGCTGGAAAAAGGGCGAGGGCTTCAGCTTCCTTGGCTACAGTTTCGAGGGCAAACGGCGGCACGTTCGCAAGAAGAGCCTGGACCGGCTTAAGGATAAGATCAGGGCCAAGACCAAGCGAACCCGGGGCGAAAGCCTCGAACAAGTCATCGCCAGTCTGAACCCGGTTCTGCGCGGCTGGTTCAACTACTTCAAGCACGCCCATTACCATGTCTTCAAACGGCTGGATGGATTGGTCCGGAGACGGTTGCGTGCCTTCCTGCGCAAGCAGGAAAAGCGTCCCGGCTTCGGCCGCTGTCTGGCCGATCAGATGCGTTGGACCAACGCCTTCTTCGCGGAAGCGGGGCTGTTCGCACTTCACACAGCCTGGCAGGAAGCGAGATGCCCCCGATGAGGAAACTGCCAACTGGAGAGCCGTGTGCGGGAAAACCGCACGCACGGTTCGGAGGGAGGGGCGGCGAAACCGTCCCTACCCCTATCGCTGCGGCCCGGATTTAACCGGTTCGCCAATTTTTTCACACGCTCCTTCGCGGGCGAGACGCTGCGGAAGAGCGGCGAATTATTCGGCCGGATTTCGCATTAAAGGCCGCGCGCCCAGGCGGGGCGTAGCCGCGCTGTCTCCGGCGAGGCGATGGCGGCGCGCAATTGCTCAAGCAGGCGCGGCTTGTCGGCCCCCAGCGTGCCCCTGAGCACCAGCCAATTCGAGGCGTGATCGCTGCGGAATACGGTTCGCTTCAGCTCAAGCGCGGAAACGAACGCCTCCATTTCCCGCATCAAGCCCGGCACGCTAAGCGGCTCCCAGCCGGGAAAATTGGCGCGCAGCCGCTCCTCGCCCAAGGGGAAGCTCACCACCAAGGTGGCGAGAAATTCGGGCTGAGCGGCGTTCATGAGCACCGCCGAGTTCGCCGCGTGCTGCTGCCAGAGCGCTTGGCCGCCCAGGCCGCCCAGGATCATCACCGAGCGCTTGATCCCCGCTTGCCCGAGCTTTTGCAGCGCATCGAGCGCGGTCGCGAACGTCTCCCCCTTGTTCACCCGCGCGAGCACTTCGTCATCGCCAGACTCGACGCCCACATACACGATCGAAAGCCCAAGCGCGGCCAGTTCCTTAAGCTCCTCCGCCGATTTGTTGCGCACGTTGCGCGGCAGGCAATAGCTCGACACGCGCCGCACGGCGGGCAGATCGCGGCGGATGGCCTCAAGCACGGTCACGAGGCGGCGCGTGGAAAGCGTCATCGCGTCGCCGTCGGCCAGGAAAACGCGCCGGACCTCGCCGCCAAACGCGGCGGCGCAGCGCTTGATGCTGTCCAGCACTTCCTCCTCGGCGCGCGGCCGGAAGCGCTTTTGCGGCGCGGCGTACATTTCGCAGAAGGTGCAGCGATTCCAGGAGCAGCCGTCAGTCAGCGGCAGGATCAGCGATTCCGCCTCGCTCGGCGGCCGGAAAACGGGTTCGACATAGCGGATGGGGTCCGTGTGCATGGGATCGCGGTAGCCGTTTCGATAAACCTTATCAAGGTTTCGCAAACGCCGCCGTTTTCAGCAAGAATTGAATTTCCGCCCGGTAACAATGAGGCCCGCCTAGCGATAGCGGCGGCGTGCCGCTGGCGGCATTTTCCGCCTCGCCACGCTTACGCCGGCATGCTATGGGACGCCCATGCTGTTCCGCGCCAATCATCGCTGGCTTATTAACCTTCGTCACATCGCCGGGGCGGACGCCTAATCGCATACCTTCCTCCAACCGGCCCGTGACACAGCGAGGCGGTTGGCACGATTGCGGACATCCTCGAATTCAGTACGGGCCACGCATTGGTAAATGCCATGGCTCAACACGTTCCTTCCGCCGATTGCGCCTCCCGCCGGCGCGGCGGTTATGTCTTTGCCGCCATCGGCGCGATTCTGTTCTCCATGAAGGCGGTTCTGGTAAAGTGTTCTGCGCGTCGTTCACCTACGCCCTCTACCAGTTGATCGCGAGGCCGCTGGTGGCGGGAATTGGTACGCGCCTCTTCACTAGCATCGCAATGCTTGCTGCCTGCGCCGGCGTGATGCTGCACTTCCTGGCCACGAACAGCCTGCTCCAGCTTACCTCGGCGCCGCCGCGCGTCCTCGGGCTGGCGGCAATCATGGCCATCGCGTCGACGGTGCTGCCCTCGTTCATGCTCAGCGCGGCACTGGCGCGGGTGGGCCCGCAGGCCGTTTCCATGATCGGAACCATCAGCCCGGTTTCAACCATCGTCATGGCGATGGCGCTTCTCGACGAGCCGTTCACGGCCGCGGACGCTACCGGCACCGCACTCGTTATCGCGGGCGTCGGGCTGTTCGCATACCACGATGCGAGGCGGCATTGAGAGGAGGCGCGTGCCACCGTGACCCTTGTTGCCGTCCAGGAAGCCATTTGCGGCGATCCGGCATGGCGGCACATACGGGGATCCGTAACGGTCGCGGCTACGCGGCGGGGGTGCCGCTCGCGGTAGCTGCGCTCAGCCGATCTTGATTTTCTTCTCATCGATGAACCGATAGGGCGGAATGTCGAGGTTGCGCGGCGCCGGTCCCTGCCGGATGCGGCCTGCGGTATCGTAGACCGAGCCATGACAGACGCAAAACCAGCCGCCATAGGGGCCTTTCGGATCGGCGGCAGCCTGTCCCTTTGGCACACAGCCGAGATGTGTACAGATTCCGATCATGATCAGCCAATTTTCTTCCCCTGGCTTGGTCCTGTTTTCGTCCGTCGCCGGGAGGTTTTCCGGCGCGTCCAAGACGCGGGCGATGGGATCCTTGAGATCGGAAAGCGGCGTCGTCTTCGCCTTTTCGATATCGGAAGGCGTCCGGTGCCGGATAAAGATGGGCTTGCCACGCCATAAAATCGTTACGGCCTGACCCACTTCTATCGGTGAGAGATCGAACTCGATCGACGCCGTCGAGAGCGTGCTCGCATCGGGGTTCAACTGGTCGATGAGCGGCCAGAGTGCAGCCGCTGCCCCAATCGCCGCGAATGCGCCTGTCGCAATGTAGATGAAATCTCGCCGCGTTGCGTCAAATTCCTGCGTGTCAGCCGTCGCTTCCATGCGCGTTTCGCTCCTTGTCCTAACGATTGTCCCCGCCGGCACAATGGCATTCGCAGCCATCGTGATCGTCTTCATCGGCGGCGGGTGGAAGGGCCGCGCCCGATAACACCGCCGTGATGGCGGTCATTGGGTCGGTCTCGGAGGTCACGACAACCCGGATGCCGCGGGCGGCAAGTTTCCTTGAGAAACCGTCTCCGCAACTTCCGGTGATCAGCACGTCGAGGCCATCGATCGGGTGTGCGGCGTCGCGCGGATATTCATGAATGCTCATTTCCAGCGGTAGATCGAGTTTGCCGGTTTCCTGTATCTGACCGTCCAGCAAGTCCTCGAAAATCATGAAGCGCCGTGCCCGCCCGGCGTGCGCCGTGATGGTGCGAAAGTTTTGGCTCGTAACGCCAATCCTCATGGAAATCTCCTGCTGGAAGCCTTCTTGCGCGGGGATGCGCGCCACATTTGTTGACCGCAAAAATGTTACTATGATTAACTTTGCAGTCATTGCGAATGCGCAATCGGTCCGCCGCGAGGCGGGCGGTTAGTCAAAAAGTGCCGCCGGCCTACGAGGTTTGCTACTTGAACCCAATCACATCCGCCGAGGCTTGGACGGGCGTTGCCGACTGCCTAAGCTGCAACATCCGGCAATCGGTTCTGTTTGCCGGCTTGCAGGAGCCCGATTTTGGCGAGGTTCACCGCCCCATCGATCAGCTTCAATATGCGGCGGGCGCAACGATCTACCGGGCGGACGATCCAGGAACCTCGCTTTTCACCGTGCGCAAAGGGTTGGTAAAGCTCTCGCACTATCTTCCAGATGGCAGCCAGCGCATCGTCCGGCTGCTGCGCAAGACCGATATTCTGGGACTGGAATGCATGATCTCGGATGTGTACCAGCATTCGGCCATCGCGCTCCAGCCAGCCGAGGTTTGCCGATTGCCGGTGAACGCCGTGAAAAGGCTGTTGCACGGCAACCCGAGGCTTTTTCATACGCTCATGGCGCAATGGTATCGCGCGCTGAGCGATGCGGACCGCTGGATCACCGAGCTTTCGACGGGAACGGCCCGCGAGCGCGTTATCCGGCTCCTGCTTTGGCTTTCGGAACACGAAACCGGAAACAGCTGTAGCTTGTTCAGCCGGGAGGACCTTGGCGCGGTGCTTGGGCTGACCACGGAAACCGCCAGCCGCGCGATGGCCGGACTGAAACGCGAAGGCTTGATTTGCGAGCACAGCCCCAACCGCTTTTCTTGCGAGATCGCTAAACTGCGCGGTATTGTTGGACCGTGATGTCTGAGCGCCGTCCGTGGCGCCGGCGGCTCAGCTCCTGGAGCGCGGGCTTTTGCGGATGGTCACGTAGAGGGCGCCGCTGCCGCCGTGCTGGATGGCGGACTCCGTGAAGCTTACCACGTGCATGCGCATCGAAGGCTCGCATAGCCAATGGGGCACGAGGCGCCGGAGAACGCCCCGCTCCCCGGAGGTCCAGAAATCGCGGTTCGCTTCGTTCTCCGCGCGAGACCCTTTGCCGGTGATGATAAGCACGTGGCGGTGGCCCTCCGCCTGGCAACGGGCGACGAAGCGGCGCAGCGCGGCATAAGCGTCCGCCTGGCGCATACCGTGAAGATCGAGCCTCGCATCGATCTCGTGCCGGCCTCGCGCGATGCGCTTGGCGGCCCGGGGATCGAACGGCTGGGGCGGCGGCGGCGTGGCCGGCGCATTCTTGGCCGCGATGCTGGGCTTGACCGCGGGCTGCGGCGGGGCGCTTTGAACCTCCGCCGGCTTCTCGCGCGGCTCTACGGCGATTGCGGCCTCTTGAGCTTGGGCCGCGGAAGCTTGCCGCGCAATACGCCGCCTGCGCGCCAGCGGCTCATCGCGGTGCGTAACCCTGGCCCACAATTCCAGTTCGTCCTTCGAGGGGAACCGTCCGCGCCTGCGGCCTTCCATATCGCTCTCCGCCGGCCGCGCTGCCTAGCGCCTTGGCCGCAATACAATGAATTCGCACCTGTGGCGGGTTCGGCCCGCGACGCGGCGCGCATTGGCGCCCATTCCCGCAAATATGTCGCCGCGCTGCGGTCCCGTAATCGCCGAGCCCGTATCCTGCGCGATGAGAAGCCGCCGGAGCGGCGCCCCTTCGAAGTCCAGTTCAGGCGCTACCACCCATATAGGGGTTCCCGGTGCATGGTAAAGCGGATCGGCCGCCAAGCTTCGCCCTGGCCGAAGCTCAGCGCCGCATGAGCCTCTCGGCGCAGCCGCGGCGTGCTCCAGCTCTTTGAAGAATATGTAGGATTTGTTTTCGTTCAAAAAGACCTGCGGATCGGGCTGCGCGCGCAGCCAGGCGAGCATCCCTTCGAGGTCCGCCTCCTCCAGGGTAAGATGGCCCCGCCCTACGAGCAGCTTTGCAATCGAACTGTAGGGATGGCCGTTCTTGCCATCGAAGGTCAGGCGGACGGCACTGCCATCGTCCAGCTCGATCAGCCCGGAGCCTTGAACGTGCATGACGAAGACTTCCAGGCGGTCTGCCACGAAAAGGATTTCCAAGCCCTTGCCGGCCAGGGCGCCGGCCTCGATCTCCGCGCGCGTGAAGTAAGGTTCGAAACCGCTCGCTGTTTCCCGCCCCGCGGTAAGTCCCCGATCGCTCAAGGGATGTCCCGGCAGCAGAGGGGAAAGATCGGACGGCCTGCGATAGAGCGGCACCGGAAATGCGGCCGATTGCTTTCGCGAGCCCTTCAAGACCGGCTCGAAATAGGAGGTCAGGAGGCCGGGCGCGGCCAAAACCCGGAAGGCGGCGAAGGTCTCCTCGAAAAACGCGCGGGCCTTTTGCCTGTCCTTCAGCAAGGACTGCACTTCTCCTCGCTCGGGAGCTGGCAGCCCCGTCAAGCTGGCCGATTGCAGATAGCAGTCGAGGGCAGCGGCGTGGTCATCCGCTGCCCAGCCGGTAATCCCGTCAAAATTTATGGGCTCCAAATCGGGCGGCGTCACCCCGGCCCTCGAATGCTGCCAGCGCCAAAGCCCGGCCTCCGCGTTCGCAGCCACCGCGCCTAGCCTTCGACGGAATCGGTCGCGACGAGCCGCCAATTGGGGTTGGCGGAGCGCAAATCCCGCTCGAAGGTCCACACATCGGTGACGCGCCGCACCGACTTGACATCGCCCTCGACGACGTTGCCCTGCCGGTCGCGCACGGCCGTTACAAGCTCGCTCACAAACCGGATCGTGATATGCGCCATTTGCCCGGCCAGACTGGCATCCGTCACATCGGAGGACAGGATACCCACGAAGCTGAATTCCGCCGTTTCGTCCCTGGATTCGCGCTCGGCGATGACCGTGTTGAAGCTGTCGTAGACCTCGGTGGACAGCAAGTTGCGCAGCGTTTTCCGGTCGCCATGTGCGTAGGCGGTGACGACGGTCTCGTAAGCGACCTTCGCGCCCGCTAGGAACGCCCCAATCTCGAACGACGGATCGGCGGCCGCGATCTCGCGCAGCGGCTGCAACGCACCGCTACCCGCAGGCACGCTGCTCAACCGCTCATCGACGCTCTGGCTGCCCGGATTTGGCTCGGCCGTCCGCGCCTGGGTCCTTGGCAGGGTAACGACATTGCTCTCGCGCTCGCGGGGCGGAGCCGCGTCGGGCGCCGCATAGGGGTCGAGACGCGGTCTTTCATTTCCGGTCTTGCGGCCAAGCACGCTTCTGAGCCGGAAAAAAATTATGATCGCGACCGCGAGAAGTAAAATATTGGTTAGATTGAAGATGTCGTTGTTCTCCAAAGCCGCCCCTCCGGCCCTGAGGCCCATTAAGTTGTACGACCGAATAAAAGTGATATAAGCTGTCTGAACGGAGCTGGCTATAGGCTGAAGGCCATTACCTGCATACGCCCAATTTGCGGCGCGCTTTCGCCGCACTGCCGCCTTCCCCAACATATTAGTTTCGCCACCATATCAGGAAGGTGGACTTTAAAGTTCCAAACCGAAGCAGGCGGCCCCATGCCATTCCTCTTTTTCTTCCTTATCATTTCGCTGCCGGTGATCGAGGTCGCCTCGATCGTCGAGGTGAGCCGCTGGATTGGCGGATTCTCGACCTTCCTGCTGCTGGCCGCCGGCGTCGCCTTCGGAGCCTTCCTCATCCGCTCGCAAAGCATGACCATGGGCCGCCGCGTTTTGGAGGCCGTGCAAGCCGGGACGCCGCCCGAGGAGACGATGCTCGAAAGCGGCGCCATTATGTTCGCAGGCGTGCTCTTTATGATTCCGGGGTTCTTCACGGACATCCTGGCGCTCCTGCTCCTGCTTCCCGTGGCGCGGCGCTCGATTTGGCGCGGCATTTCCTTTGGGATGCGCCGCAAGACCGGGAGGGCTCAGACGCGGCCCCGCACCGGGCCGCCGCCCGCGCCTCACCGCTCCGAGGATGTCATCGACGTGGAATTCACCGAAGTGCCGCGTGAACGCGATAATGGCGACGGTGGCGGGCGCAAGGACTCGCCTTGGGGCAAGTCTTGATGCGCCGCTGAACCTCGTTATCACCAGACGGCGCTTGCCCGCCTTTGAGATCAAGTGGCCAAATCGGAGGCATGATTCCCGGAGAGCGAGTTAGACTCCTCCATGAGCAGAGCTGATTTCTGGTGCTAAGCGGCTATTCTGCTTATGCTTTTCAGTTTTGAGCCCATCGCGTCCATTCTGCGGGCTTGATCGGATCGCCGAGACCGGCTCTAAGTGGCCGTTGCGTAGGCGCCAGCTGATCGGCGAACGGCCTGTTGTCATCGATGCAGCTTCATTCCATCGGCGCAAAGACCGCGAACCAGGTTTGCCCGGGTGTCCCACTACTTTATCGGCTCGCAAGGACTTTGGCCCTACAGGCCCAACTCAGCGCAGGCGGAGGTACCCGAATCGGCCGTAGCGCCAGACTCGATCTTGCCTGCAACAGCAGGGCGTGCCCGAAGCCTCGCAAACTGGCACCGCAGCATTGAAAGTTTTTCGAATGACGGTTTTTGAAGGTATCGCTCCGGTATTGGCCGGAGCACTCACCAAGCATGGCTACACTGAGCTGACGCCTGTCCAAACCGCGGTCCTCAAGCCGGAGGCGGCTGGCGCCGATCTTTTGGTTTCAGCGCAGACCGGTTCCGGCAAGACCGTGGCTTTCGGTCTCGCCATGGCGCCGGAATTGCTGGCGGGCGGTGAGCGCGTTCCAAGAAGCTCCGACCCTCTCGCGCTGGCCGTGGCGCCGACACGCGAGCTGGCATTGCAGGTGCGGCGCGAACTCGAATGGCTCTATGAGCCAACCGGAGCCAAAACCGTCTCCTGCGTCGGCGGCATGGACATGCGCCAGGAGCGCCGCACGCTGGCCGATGGCGCGCATATCGTCGTGGGAACGCCTGGGCGTCTGTGCGACCACATACGGCGCGGTTCCCTGGACATGTCTTCCGTGCGAACGCTGGTTCTCGACGAAGCCGACGAAATGCTCGATCTCGGCTTCAGGGAAGACCTCGAATTCATTCTCGGAGCCGCGCCCGCGGAGCGGCGTATTCTCATGTTCTCGGCGACGGTCCCCAAGCCCATCGCCGCGCTCGCCAAACGCTTTCAGCGAGACGCCATTCGCATTTCGATGATCCAGGCGAACGAGCAGCACGCCGATATCGAGTATCGCACCATAACGGTTGGGGGGGCCGAGCGCGAAAATGCTGTCATCAACACCCTGCGCTATTTCGAGGCGAGCAGCGCGCTCGTCTTCTGCTCAACCCGCGAAGGTGTGAACCGTCTCTCAAGCCGGCTTGGCGACCGCGGCTTTTCAGTCGTCGCCCTTTCCGGGGAATTGAGCCAAAACGAGCGCACGCGTGCTCTGCAGTCGATGCGCGATGGCCGGGCCCGGGTTTGCGTCGCAACGGACGTAGCCTCGCGCGGCATCGATTTGCCAAAACTCGACTTGGTCATTCATGCCGACCTCCCCAAAAATAGCGAAGCGCTGCTGCATCGCAGCGGCCGTACCGGCCGGGCAGGGCGAAATGGCCTGAGCATCCTCATCACACCGTATAGCAAACGGAGTGGCATGGAGCGCGTTCTGCGCGCAGCTGGGATCGATGCGGCGAGGATGCCGCCGCCAACCGCGGCCGCCATCGTCAGGCGGGATCGCGAGCGGCTTCTTAACGACCCAGTCCTTACCACCGAGCCGAACGATGAAGAGCTGGGGTTTGCGCGGGAACTGCTGGCGGCCCGGAGTCCTGAGCAGATCGCGGTGGCGTTCATGCGCCAGAACCATGTCAAGCTTCCCACACCGGAAGAGTTTGTGGATACCGGAACGGCCGCGGAAAAATTGGAGCCGCCGCGCAACGACTTCGACGGCGGCGTATGGTTCAAGCTATCGGTCGGACGCAAGCAAAAGGCGGAACCGCGATGGCTTTTGCCGGCGATCTGCCGCGCAGGCGGCGTCACGAAGCGCGACGTGGGAGCCATCAGGATTTTTGAAACGGAGAGCCATTTTGAAGTAACGCCACGCTGCGCGGAGAAGTTCGCGGCCTCTATCGCGCGGTCCGGAACCATCGATGGCTCGATCAGGATATCCCGGGCTGACGCCGATCGTGCGGATGCCGCGCATGGAGCGAAAGAACGCGACTATAGGAGAGCTGGGGCGAAACCTCGCGGCAAACCGGAAGCGCGAGACCACAAGCGGGTCAAATTCGCTCCCGGTAAGCGAAAAAGTGAAAAAGCGCTATAAATACAACCGGACTGCCTCTCCCATGGGGAGAGGGTTGGGGTGAGGGGCGGAAGCTTCGATCATAGCGAGACTAGGCGGCCAACACCCCTTAAGCGCGTACGCGTTTTCACAGGTCTTTGGGAAACTCTGCGTAGGTAAACTCTCCGGCGGCGGCTCGTCTCAATGACAAAACACCAACCGCCGTCAACGCTTCCGCACGTCTTTTACACCATCGGCCCCCAAAACTTGGCGATCAACCCGCGCACCGCTGCCGCCTCTCCGGCCCCGTTAACCGCCCCGCGAAACTCGGCCGCCCCCGGTAGCCCGGCGCAGTACCAGCCGAGATGCTTCCGCGCGATCCGCACCCCCGCATGCTCGCCGTAATAGGCCAGCATCGCCTCGAAATGCTCCACCACCGTTTCGAACCGCACGCGCGGGCCCGGCTCGCCCGGCGCGGCGCTCCCGCGTAAGAATGCCGCCGCCTGCGCGACGATCCACGGGCGTCCATAAGCCCCGCGCCCGATCATCACGCCATCGGCCCCGGACAGCGCCAGCGCGCGCGCCGCATCGGCGCAACTGTGGATGTCGCCGTTGACGATAACGGGAATGGAAACCGCTTCCTTGACCCGCCGCACAAAGCCCCAGTCGGCCTCGCCGCCGTAAAACTGGCAGCGCGTGCGGCCATGCACGGTGACCATGGCGATCCCGCACTCCTCCGCGATTTTCGCCAGACGGGGCGCGTTGAGATGGTCCGGGCTCCACCCCATACGCATCTTGAGCGTCACCGGCAGCTTCACAGCCTTCACCACCGCATCGAAAATTTTCGCCGCGTGTGCCTCGTCGCGCATCAGCGCCGCGCCCACTTGGTCTTTGACCACCTTTTTCACCGGGCAGCCGAAGTTGAGGTCGACGATGTCCGCGCCGCGATCCTCGGCCACACGGGCGGCTTCGGCCATGATTTCGGGCTCGCGGCCGGCCAGCTGCACCGCCAGAAGGCCCTCGTCCGCCTCCCGCTCAGACATTCGGAGCGTCTTGCGGTGTTCCCGGACCACCGCCTTGCTGGCGAGCATCTCCGTCACAACTAGCTCCGCTCCGAATTTCCTGACGATACGGCGGAATGGCCTATCGGTGACCCCGGACATCGGCGCAAGGATAACCGGGCTCTCAAGCGTCACTCCGCCGAGCCGGATGGGCTGCAATCGCGCCCTGTCTTCTGTGAAATGCGCCGCGTTATCGAGCATGGGCCGGAAGATAGCATCTGTCCGCGCGCGACGGGATTCTATGTTACCTGCCGAGATGAGCCAGCGCGGCATCGAGGAGGCCCGGATCGCCGCATGCGATGTAGCGCCCGCCCGCGGAATCCCCGCCCCCCCATTGGGTGACAACGCCGCCGGCCTTTTCGACAATGGGGATCAGCGGAACGATGTCGAACGGCTTCAGCCTGGCTTCGGCGACGATGTCGATATGGCCGAGCGCCAGCATGCTATAGAGATAGCAGTCGCCGCCGAAGCGCCGCATGCGCACCGCTTTGGCCAGCGCGTTGAAGCCGGCCTCATCCTCGCCCCTGAACATATCGGGGGTCGTGGCGGCGAGATAGGCTTGGGCGAGATCGGAGCAAGGCCGCGTCTTACAAGGCGTGAGGCCATTGGGGCCGCGATACCAGGCGGACTGCTCGCCGCTCCAAAACCTTTCGCCAGTGAAAGGCTGATCCATGATGCCGAGGATCGGCTTGCCCTCGTGCTGCAGGCCGATCAGCGTCCCCCAAAGCGGCAGGCCAAGGATGAAGGAGCGGGTGCCGTCGATAGGATCGAGGAACCAGACGAAGTCCGCACCCTCTTTTGTATTCCCGAATTCCTCCCCTGCGATGCCGTGTTCCGGAAACCGGCGCGATATAATGTCGCGCATCGCCTCTTCCGCCCCGCGATCGGCAACCGTAACGGGATCGAAATCGCTTCCTCCCTTGTTATCTGCTGTGGAATGACAGCGGAAATGCTGGAGCGTTACGCTGCTCGCGGCATTGGCGAGGTCGTGAGCCGTTTCCAGTAAGGCTTCGAACGAGAAAGTCACCGGTCTTTCCTCTCGTTATAGTTCAAAATACCAGACCGCGCTCTGATGAGCATCCTGGCTGCTCAAGAACGATTGCCAAAATGCAACTGTGGCTGAAGAGCACCAACTTTAACTTTAGTCGTAGCTTGGCCGCACGGTGGACTTGCTTTTTGTGCAGTGCAATGCAATATTCATGCGGTGCGGTATGCGTTCCTTACGCGTATCGCTGCCCTCCTTGGGCGTTTCCTCCCTAGACTTGGGGCTGTTCAATCATTTTGAATGGCCTCTTTTTTTTGCGCGCGATTCGGGCCGGCTATTCGGCGGCCATCTTGTAGCCGCCGGTCCAATGCGGAAGCTCCTGAATGAGCAGACCAATCAGCCGCGACATATCCCATTGGAGCCCGGAGAACGATGGCGACTTCTCGAATGTCTCCTCGTTCATATAGAGACTGCGGTCAACCTCAATCTGGAGAACGTGCACGCCGTGGTAAGGCTTGCCGTAATATTCAGTTATATAGCCTCCCGCGTAAGGTTTGTTGAGGTGTACGCGGTAGCCTAGATTCTTCAAAAATGATTGAACGAGCCGTGTGATCTCGGAAGCGCAGGATGCGCCGAACCTGTCGCCCAGCACGAAATCGGGCCATCCGCCGCGTTCGTTCTGCTGCGACGGCATGGAGTGGCAATCGATCAAAAAGGCACAGCCGAATTTCGCGCGCGTGGATTGGAGCAGGTCCGCCAGCGCTGCGTGGTAGGGCTTGTAAAGCCGCTCGATGCGTGTGAACGCGGTTTCGAGGCTGAGCGGGCCGCTATAAATCTCTTCCTTATCGTTGACGAGGCGGGCGATGGTGCCGAGGCCGCCAATGGCACGCAGCGACTGGCTGTTGACGAAATCGGGCAGGCGTCCGTTGAATAGCAGGGGGTCGAGTTCGTAGGGCTCGCGATTGATGTCGATGTAGGCGCGCGGAAAATGTGCGTGCATCAGTACAGCGCCATGATCCGGCGCGGAGACCAAAAGCTCCTCCACATATGAATCCTCGGATTTGCGCAGCGCTTGGGCCGAAAGCCGGGAGGCTTCCACGAGAACAGAGGGGTAAACCCGGCCGCTATGCGGAGAGTTGAAAATAATGGGCACGCACTGGCTTTCCGCGCCGGCGATTGAGAATGGCGGCTCCAACTCCGCCGCTATGCATTGGGCTTCTTCGCGAGACATTCAGCCATAACCGTTTTACTAACATCAATGTCTCAAAAATGCGGCGGCGGCGCAATTGCGATTAGGGCTAACGCCGCTCACGTTTATGCCAGGACGCGCAATCGAGCGCATGCCGGCGCACCGGCCAGGCGGGATGGCGGCGTAAGTGCCGCATGCTTTCTCTCCTGCTGACGCTCTTGGCGCCGGGTCCGGGTTGAGCTTGGCCATCGAAGACCACCTTCCGCACGACGCAATACATTAGCCAAAGTTTGTCCGTATCCAAGACGATCTCTCGCCCGCAATAGGTATGATTTTGCGCCGCTAAGAATAATAATGCCTATGGTTTAAGCACTCTTAATCATCAATAGCCAATAGCTGAAGCGAACGGCGGGACATAGTCAGGCATTCCCGAAAATCCGATACGATATTGGCTAATTGCTACGTAGCTAAGGCGCGTACATCAAACTGTCGCAAAAGCGACACTGGATGCAAACTCGCCTCTACGGCGTCGATATTTGGCTTTCACTCATTGATTTGTAAGGCTCATGTAAGGCTTGCGCTCGATTGATGGGCGCTGTTCCCCATGGTGGAGTATGGGGCGGGCGTACTGGGGCAGGGGCATCGATGGCCACAGAGAGATTTCTTGCGGTGGCTTGGCGGAAGGCCGCGCGTAAAACGGGCTGGGCGGCGGGCCTTGCGGCCTGCTTCGCGCTGCCGTCTTGCGTTGGACCTGATTTCGCGCTCCCGGCCGCTCCGGAGATCGCCGCATTCACACCCGACCGGCAGCCCGCGGACAACAGCGCTGGCGGAACGGCACAGCGGCTTGAAATCGGCAACAAACTCCCGGCGGATTGGTGGGCGCTGTTCCATTCGAATGCGTTGAACGCGCTGGTCGAACGCGCGCTGCGCGACAATCCCAACATCCCGGCCGCCCAGGCCGCGCTGCGTGTGGCACAGGCCAACGTCTATGCCGAGGCTGGCCAGCTCTTGCCAACGGCGGGCGCCAACTACCAGGGCACCGGCGGATTGGTGGCCAGCCAGGTCTCATCCCCGCTCAGTACCCCGAGCAACTATTACACGCTGCACACCGGGCAATTCACCGTGTCCTACGTGCCCGATATCTGGGGCGGAACGAGGCGGCAGATCGAGAACCTCGAAGCGCTCAAGGACAACCAGCGCTTCGCCAATGAAGCGACGTTTCTCACGCTGACATCCAGCGTCGCGCTGGGGGCGATCCAGGAAGCTTCGCTCCGGGGGCAGATCGGCGTGACGGAGCGCTTGATCGGGATTTCAAAGGGCATCCTTGAAAAGGTCCGGCTGCAAAAGGACTTGGGGCAGGCAACCGGCCTCGATGTCGCGAGCCAGGAGGCGCTTGCCGCCCAGACCGAGGCGACCTTGCCGCCGCTCCGCAAGGCGCTGGCGATCCAGCGGAACGCGCTGATCGTGCTGTCGGGCCATTTGCCGGGCGAGGGCCTGCCGGAGCGCTTCGATTTCGCCGGCCTCAAGCTGCCCCGCTCGTTGCCGGTGAGCCTGCCCTCCGAACTCGTGGTACAGCGGCCCGACGTGCGCGCGGCCGAAGAAAACCTGCACGCGGCCAGCGCTCTGATTGGCGTTGCCATCGCCAACAGGCTGCCGCAGTTCTCCATCAACGGCGATATCGGCCGGCAGGGAACGGCGCTCGCAAATTTGCTCAGCGCCAGCCCGCAGTTCTTTTTCTACACCGGGCTCGCGAGCGCCTCGCAGACCATCTTCGATGGCTTCACCCTGCAGCAAAGGCAGAGGGCCGCCGAAGCGGGCTTCGACCAGGTGGCCGCGCAATACCGGATGGCGGTGCTTACGGCATTTCAGAATGTGGCGGACGCGCTTTATGCCATCCGCCACGATACGGTTGGCCTGCAAAAGGCCATTCTGGCCGAAGCCGCGGCGAAAAAATCGCTGGACCTGACGCGCGTGCAACTGGCCGAAGGCCAGGTCCCCTTCCAGCAAGTCCTGACGGCGCAGACCACCTATCTCCAAACCTCGCTTGCCGTCATTCAGGCGCAGTCGAACCGCTATAGCGATACGGTGGGCCTGTTCCAGGCGCTGGGCGGCGGCTGGTGGAACAGGCAAGCCGCGCCGCATGTGGAGCAGCCCAAGGCTTGGCTCGCAAGTGTAACGGGCGTGCAGCCCGACCCCATAACAACCGAGTACCCCGGAGCATCACAGAATGAAACGAGACCCGCTTCGGCGGCTGCCGGAAATTAGGACCGGAGCCCGGCGATGATCCTCAGCAGAGTCATGAAATCGAGATTGGCTTTTATGTCGGCTGTCCAAGCTTCCGGCCGCGGAGTACGGCCGAAACTTACGGCGATCGGTATAATTGCCGGCGCGAGCATTCTCTTTCTGGCTGCCACTGCACGCGTTGAGGCCATCTCCGCGGAAGTCGCGGCCGAGCCAAGCGTCGAACTTTCAGAAACGCAGCTCAAGGCGATCAAGATCGAGCCGGCGGCCGGGCATGTCTTTCCCCAGGAGCAGCAAGCCGTTGGCAGCATCGACTTCAATCAGGAGCTTCTGACCCAGGTGTTCACGCCCTATCAAGGGCGTATCCTGAAGGCATACGCCAGCGTGGGCGAGATCGTGACGAAGGATCGAATCCTTTTCACCATCGACAGCCCCGACCTTGTGCAAGCGGAGTCGACGCTCATCGCCACCGCCGGCGTGCTCGATCTCACCGCGAAGAATCTGGAGCGCCAGAAAAACCTTTATAAGCAGAGTGCCGGCGCGCAGAAAGACTACGAGCAAACCATCTCCGACCAGCAGGCCGCCGAGGGCTCTTACAAAGCGGCGCGCGCCGCCGTGAGGGTATTCGGCAAGAGCGAGGCCGAAATCGACAGGATCGTCGAGGACCGCAAGATCGACCCGGCCCTGGTCGTGCCGTCGCCCATCGGCGGTCTCATCACCGCAAGGAACGCCGCGCCAGGGCTCTTGGCGCAGCCCGGAAATCCTCCGCCGGTTTACGTTGTCGCCGACATGTCCACCATGTGGATGCTGGCGAACGTGGCGGAAAGGGACGCCCCCGCACTGAGAGTGGGGCAGGAGGTCAGCGTTACGGTCGCGCCGCTTCCCGGCCGGGTCTTCAAGGGAAAAATCGTAACCATCGGCGCCACGGTGGACCCCAATACCAGGCGGGTTCTCGTTCGCTCCGAAATCGCCAATCCCAATAATGAGCTGCGCGCCGGCATGTTCGCCAATTTCACCATCACCGTTGCGCCGCCGAAGACAGCGCTCGCCGTGCCGCAAGAGGCCGTGGTGCGCGAAGGCGACGGCACCATGACCGTCTGGGTTACCGGAGACCGGCGCAAATTCGTCAAGCGCATCGTCAAGACCGGCCTCACGCGCGACAGCTTCACCGAAATCGCCGATGGGCTGAAGCCAGGGGAGCTTGTCGCAACAGGCGGCTCCCTGTTCATCGCCAACCAATACTCAATCGCTCAGTAGCGCTAAATCGCAGAGGTCGCATATGTTCAAGGGCCTTGTAGCGTTTGGGCTAACCCGCCGCCCCATCGCTTTGCTGCTGCTGGCCGCGTTTATTGTCGCGGGCGCCGCGGCATTCACGAAGCTCAATATCGAAGCCTATCCCAACCCGGCGCCCGTGATCATCGAAATCACGGCGCAGTCCGCGGGGCTATCGGCCGAGGAAATGGAGCGGCTTTATACGGTCCCGATCGAGGTTGGCGTCGCCGCGACACCCGGAGTCAACAATATCCGCTCGACCTCGTTCTACGGGTTGTCTTTCGTGCGCGTCACCTTCGAGTATGGGGTGGATTACTACCAGGCGCTTCAGCAAATCGGCCTTAACCTTCAGCAGAATGTGAGCCTTCCGAATAATGTGCAGCCGCAGATCCAGGCTTCGAGCGTTGTCGGCGAGATATACCGTTATCAGATCAAGGGGCCCGCGCATTTTGGGCTGACCAATCTCAGGACCATACAGGATTGGATCTTACAGCGCCGGCTTCTAACCGTGCCCGGCGTGGTGCAGGTCAACACCTGGGGCGGCACAACCAAAGAGTACGAGGTCGAGGCGGACCTCGACAAGCTCGAAGCCTATGGCATCACGCTGCAGCAGCTGGTCGCGGCAATCGCCAACGCGAACGTCAACATCGGCGCGCGCAGCATCAATATCGGCAAGCAGTCGGTCAATATTCGCGGCATCGGGCTGATCGACAGCGGCGGCGCGGACGACCTGACGCAGGGCCGCAAAGTTGAAGATATCGAGGCCATAACGCTTTCCCAGACAAACGGCGTGCCCGTACAGATCAAGGATGTCGCGCGGGTTTCTGTTGGCACCGTTCCGCGTCTTGGCAAAGCCGGCCGGGATAGCGAAAGCGATGTCGTCGCGGCCATCGTGGTGATGAACCGCACGCTGCATACGAACGATGTTATCGAGCGTGTCAAAGCCGAGGTTGAAAAAATCAACACCGATGGAACGCTTCCCGCCGGCGTGAAAATCGTTCCGATCTACGATAGAACGACGCTTGTCAACGTCACGACAAGCACGGTTTTGCATAATCTTGTGGTTGGCTGTGCGCTAATCTTCCTGCTTCAGTGGATTTTTCTGGGCGATCTGCGCAGCGCGCTCATCGTCGCGATCAATATACCCTTCGCGCTGTTCTTCAGCATCATCATCATCGTCATCAAGGGAGAGGACGCCAATCTCCTTTCGCTGGGAGCGGTCGATTTCGGCATCGTCGTCGATTCGGCGGTTATTCTCGTCGAGAATATTTTCCGCGTGTTCCAGGCATCCGAACGCGAAGTGCTCTTGAGAAGCGCCGCACGGCTTTCGAACGGCTCGGGGGATGAAAAACTCATAACCCGAATCCGCCTGATCTTCGTCAGCGCTTCCCAGGTCGAATCCGCCATCCTCTTCTCAACGCTGATAATCCTGGCAGCTTTCGTGCCGCTGTTCACCATGCAAGGTGTCGAGGGGCAAATATTCAATCCGATGGCGCGGACATACGCCTACGCGCTTATCGGAGCCCTTCTCGCAACCTTCACCATCACGCCCGTTCTTGCCTCGCTCTTGCTTCCCGCACATGTGAAAGAAACGGAAACTCTGATCGTCCGGGCTGCCCATTCCATTTATGCCCCGGTGCTTGAAGCTGCCTTGAAGCGGCGGCGGCTAACGGTTGGACTCGGGCTCGTTTTTCTCCTCCTAAGCGGTCTTATCGGCTCAAGGCTGGGCACCGAGTTCTTGCCGGCGCTGGAGGAAGGAAACCTTTGGATTCGCGCCTCCATGCCGCCGACAATTTCGCTCGAAGCCGGAATGCCGGTCGTGGACCGGATGCGGGAAATTCTCAAATCCCATCCGGAAGTCATCACGGTCGTCTCGCAGCATGGCCGCCCCGACAACGGCAGCGACGCCACCGGCTTTTTCAACGCGGAATTTTTCGTGCCGCTCAAGCCCTTCGAGGAGTGGGCCCCGGGCCGGCATAAGGAGGATCTGGTCAAGGACCTGCAGGATGAATTCGGCAAGGAGTTCACCGGCATCGACTTGAATTTTTCGCAGTACATTCAGGACAATATCGAGGAGAGCCTGTCCGGCGTGAAGGGGGCGAACTCGATCAAGATCATCGGGCCGGATCTCGGCAAGCTTGAGGAACTGGCCACGCAGGTCAAGCGCGTCATGGACCAGGTTCCGGGCGTTGCGGACCTCGGCATCCTCCGCGTGCTGGGCCAGCCCAATCTCAATATTAAGGTGGACCGGGAAAAGGCTGCCCGGTACGGCTTGAATTCCGGCGATATCAATGCGTTCGTTCAGACGGCCTTCGGCGGCAACCTGGCGACCACGACCTATGAGGCGGATAGGCAATTCGCGGTCAATGTCCGTGCCGCCCCCAAATTCCGGGAGAGCATCGACGCCATCCAGAACGCCAAAATCGGCATCCAGACCGCAAACGGCACGGCCTACATTCCCTTGAGCGAGGTTGCCACGATCTCGCTCGATACCGGCGCCTCCTATATCTTCCACGAGCGCAACCAGCGCTTCATTCCAATCAAATTCAGCGTCCGGGGGCGCGATCTTGGCAGCACGATTGCCGAGGGCAAGGAGAAGATCGCGAAGGCCGTGACCCTGCCAACCGGCTACCGCATGATCTGGGCTGGCGAATTCGAGGAACTGGAGCAGGCGCAGAAGCGGCTCGCGGTGATGGTGCCGATCAGCATCCTGCTCATCCTGGGTCTGCTTTACAGCCTGTTCAACAGTGTCCGCGATAGCCTCGTCGTGCTCGCCGGCTTTCTGTTTGCCGTGGCCGGCGGGCTTATCGCGCTGTTCCTGTCTGGAGAGGCGTTCGGCATATCCGCGGCCATCGGCTTCGTTTCATTGCTGGGCATCTCGGTGATGAACGGAATCCTCCTGATCACCTACTTCAATGAAATCAGAAGCGGCGGGGTTCCGGCCGGGGAGGCCATGTTCCAGGCCGCGACACATCGCATGCGCGCGGTTTTGATGACGGCGTTCTCCGCCGCCATCGGGTTGTTCCCGGCGGCATTCTCAACCGCCATCGGCAGCCAGGTGCAGCGCCCGCTCGCCATCGTCGTGGTCGGTGGCATGCTTATCGGTCCGATCATGCTGCTTGTCGTCGTGCCCGCGCTGCAAACGCTGTTTTCCGGCGGCGGAAGCGATGCGGAAGCCGAAAGGCCGGCAGAGGAAGCTGAAAAGGTGTAGGCGGCAAGCCGCTGGATAAGTTATCAGTGCAGCGCCTCCGCGATATCGGTGTGCCCCGAGGCGCTGGCCACATCCGCGGCCTTTTCGCGCTTCTTATTGCGAAGGCTCTTGTCGGCGCCGGCCGTAACCAAGGCGCGGGCCGCATCCGCCCGGCCTTCGCTGGCCGCGATCATCAGCGCCGTGTTGCCGTAATTGTTGCGCTCGTCGATTTTCGCACCCGCCTGGATCAGCGCCTGGATCAGGGGAAGCGAGCCGGCCCGCGCGGCCAGCATCAGGGGCGTGTTACCCGAGGCGGTTGCCTGATTGACGTCGGCGCCGCGCGCAAAAAGGCGCATGGCCGCTTCAACGTGGCCCTGTTCGAGTGCCCGCAAAAACGGGGTCGTTCCGTTCTTGTCCGTTTGGGCAAGGGAAGCGCTCCGCTTCAGCAGCACGTCGAGAGCTTCCAAATTCTCCCGGTCCGCCGCGAACCACAGAGGGGTTTTGCCATCCGCGCCGGCTGTGTTTATGCCCGCCCCGCGCTCGATCAGCGCCTGAACGATGTGCCCGTTGCACTTGCGGCTCGCCATTGCCAGAGGCGTGCCTTCCGTCTCTCCACCCAGGTTCGGGTTTGCGCCCTTTGCCAGCAATATCGCCACGGTTTTCTCATGGCAGTGATGAAGCGCAAGCGTAAGCGCGGTGGCCTGATCGGGCCGGGCCGCATCGAGCACCGCCCGCTTGCCGGCCAGCAGTTCAACCGCCTGGTCGCGCCCATTCGCCGCCGCGATCATCAGCGGCGTTTCCTGCGCGTTGTTGCGGGTTTCGATGTTCGCGCCCGCCACAAGCAAAGCATCGAGAATCGCGGCATTGCCGGTGGACGCGGCTACGCCCAGGGCTGTGCTGCCGTCCTCGTCGCGGGCTTCGAGACCGGCGCGGCTGGCAGCCAGTTTGCGCACGGCCTCGATGTTGGAACGGCGGGCGGCATCCAAGATAAGGCGCGGCTCGTTTGGGATGTTTGCCGGAACAGCCGCGGTGGCGAACGGCGTGGCAACGCTCGCCTTCCAGCCGGGCGCCTGCTTTGGCGCCGCAGGTGCGGCCTGCTTGGCGGCGATGCGGGCGAGCAAAGCGGCGGCTTCCGCGTGTCCCTTTTCCTGCGCGCGTTTGGCCCATGCTTCAGCCGACGCGACGTCAACCGGCGTGCCTCGCCCGGTCAGATACATGGTTGCAAGGCTGTATTGCGCCCGGACATGGCCCCGGCTCGCGGCCTCCTTCATCCAATGGAAGGCGGCCTCGTCGTTCTGCTCCACGCCGCGCCCCATCCGGTAAAGGGCGCCAAGTTCGTACTGCGCATCCGCGCTTCCGGCTTTCGCTTGCTTCTCCAGCAGGGCAGCCGCTTGTGAGAACGCTCCCGTGCGCACCGAAGAATCGACGGCGGAGTTACGGCCCGTGCCTTGCGAATGCACCTCGAAGGCCGGCAAGGCCCAAAGAGCGAGGCAGGAAACGAGTATGAAAAGGCGGTCGCTGTTATGCCGTGCCATGCTTGGTTTCGATCTCGATCCCGATGGACTTCAGAAAGTTGGTGGGCAGAATACCGCCCGCGCAGACGATCACAGCATCGTTCTTCAGTTGCTGCCGCTTACCCTGCCACTCTAGTTCCACCGAATTTTGGCCGATCTCAAGGATTTTCGATTTGAGCATCAATTTGAGGCGGCCCTCCCTTACGGCTTTGTCGACGCGATCGCGGTTTTTGGGTTTGGCGCGCGAGAAGGCTTCCGACCGGTAGGATAGCGTCACGGTCGCGTTGGTTTCGGTGGCGATGGTGCCCGCGGCCTCAAGCGCGCTGTCGCCGCCGCCCACGACCAGCACGTGCTGCCCCGCATATTGCTCTGGATCGGTGAAGCGATAGACGACCTTGGTCTGTTCCTCGCCGGGGACTTCGAGCTTGCGCGGCGTGCCCCGTCTGCCGATGGTGAGCAAGACGGCGCGTGCGGCGTGGCTGCCGCGCGTTGTGCGTACCTCGAAGCCCTGGCCGTTTTTCTTTATCTCATCCACCCGCTCGCCATAGCGAATCCTGAGCTGGTGCTGCTTGACGATGTCCACCCAGAACGCAAGGAGATCCTCTTTCAGGATCTCGGTAAATTTCACCTTGCCGACCAGCGGCAGCTCCGCCGGCTGCGTCATCACCAGCTTGCGGCGGGGGAAATGCGCAACCGTTCCACCAAGGCTATCCTGCTCCACGGTCAGGTAGCGCATCTTATGCGCCTTGGCGGCCAGGCTCGCGGCGATGCCCGCGGGGCCGCTGCCCACAATAAGCACATCGAGAACGTTTTGCTGGCCGGACCCGCCGAGCTTGCGAATCGAGTTCCATCGCCTGCCGGCCTTGCGTGATGGCATTGCGAACCAGGCCCATGCCGCCAAGCTCGCCCGCGATGAAAAGGCCGGGAACGTTGGTTTCGAAATTTTCGCTGACATGAGGGATGTCCACGCCCCGGGTTTCGGTGCCAAACACCAGTGTAATGGCATCGTATGGGCAGGCTACCCGGCAGGCGCCATGACCGATACACTCGGACCCGTCGATCAGCTCCGCCTTGCCTCTCACAAGTCCGATGATATCGCCTTCGGGACATGCCGCGACGCATGAGCCGCAGCCCATGCACTTGCCATGGTCGAAAACGGGATGAAGCGAAGCGGGTTCATTTAGGCCCAACTCGATTGCGCGTTTTTTCGCATCCAGGCTGCGCGCCTCCGCGCGGTTCCGCGAGTACGAGTAGATGAGCCAGATGACAAGGAAGGGAGCGGCGTAGGCAAAAGCCAAGTAATCTATCTGCATTATTTAAAAAAACACCCCGCTATTTATACAAACGTGCCCCAGCACCTGCCCGTTCAACCTGCGCCATGGTCAAGCGGATGTATTAGCGCAAATGCTGGTTTGCGCGCTATTACACCCTAAGCCCATACTATAACGAAGCTGCGAGGGGTTTAATCCGCGGGTCTCAACTTTTTTCTGAGTTCTGCATCCGCGTAGCTACAGCGATAGCATCCTTAAGCGTGGCGGTCACAAAAGCGCCTGCTTTCTATCGCTTCGTCCGGCCCCGCCACGGTAGCGCTTCAAGCTGAGCGCCGCTAATTGTGGCTTCCCAATGGCACCTATCTCGAACCGGGGGAACGATGTCGAATCAAGCCGGACTTGAACTTCGCGCGGGGCCAAAACGTCCGGCTCGTGGCCAAAATTCAAGTGCGAAAGGCAATTCCCGGCGAATTGCCGTGAACGCCGCCGCTTTCTCGCACTATTTCAGCAAAACGCTGTCAGGGCTGGGCACGTTCCTGTTCACCGCGGTTGTGATAGGCGCTCTTTATCTCGGCTGGGCCAACCGCGAGGAAGAATACATCAGCGCCGATACGGGGCTCGGATACTGGCTTGGTATCGTTGGCTCGCTGATGATGCTCGTCCTGCTGCTTTATCCGGTGCGCAAGAAAGCCCGCTTGCTTCGCTTTGGCCGGGTGCCCACATGGTTCCGCTCCCATATGTTTCTCGGCATCGTGGGCCCGTCGGCGATCATTTTTCACGCGAACTTCCAATCTCATTCGCTAAACGCCTCCGTCGCGCTTTTCTTTATGCTGACCATCGTGGCGAGCGGGATCGTCGGCCGGTATCTTTTCGCTAAGATCCACATGGGCTTGTACGGCACCAAAGCCGAGATCAAGGGAATGCTTGGCGACGCCGATTTCATGAAGCGCGCGCTTGGCGGCGAATATGAGGGTTCTGGGCGGCTGCTTGCCGAACTCGAAAAATTCGAGGGCCGCGTCCTGGTCACGCATTCGAACTTTTTTGCCAGTTTTTGGGCATTCCTGGCCCTCGGCTGGCGCTGGCAAAGTCTAAGAACACGCTTGCTGGAAGAGGTGAAGGCGGCGATAGAGGCGGAGGGCAAGCGGCACGGCTGGGGATGGAATACGCGCCGCAAGAAGCTCAATCTCATTAAGACGCATCTTTCCATCTATTTCGCTGCAGTCAACAAAGCCGCACGGTTCGGCGTGTACGATCGCATGTTCCACCTCTGGCATGTGCTGCATATGCCGCTTTTCTTCATGCTGGTGCTGACGGCGATCCTGCATGTGATCGCGGTCCATCTCTACGCAGCTCCGCATTAGGGCGCGGCGCTATGAGAACCCGCTCCTTCCTTCGCCTTTGGGCCGTGCCCTTCCTTGTCTTGGCCGCGGCCTGGGCGGCGGACGCTCAAAGCATTTTCGAGAAGCTCGTCATGCCAGGCGAGCTGGTGCAAGGCCATGCGAAGCTCGAAAAGGAGTGCGTGAATTGCCACGAGTTGTTCACGAAGGCATCGCAGTCCCGGCTATGCCTTGCCTGTCATAAGGACATCGCCCGCGACCGCGAACTGGCACGCGGCCTGCACGGCAAACGGCCGGACGCTTCCAAGGCCAACTGCAACGTCTGCCACACCGACCATAAGGGCCGCTCCGCCGACATCGTGCAGCTCGACAAGGAAACCCTCAATCACGCCCTGACGAATTTTCCGCTTGTTGGCGGCCACAAGGAACCGGCATGCGACGGCTGCCACAGGCCGAATGTGAAGTTCAGGAATACGCCGGGCCAGTGCATCGGCTGCCACAAGTCCACCGACAAGCATAAGGGCCGCCTCGGGGAGAACTGCCAGAGCTGCCACAGCGAGGAGAGCTGGACCAAACCGCGCACGTTCGACCATTCGAAGACCAAATTCCCGCTGACGGGCGGGCATGAGAAGGTGCAGTGCTCGTCCTGCCACCCCAACGAGAAATACAAAGGCGTGCCGCTGGCTTGCTCATCCTGCCATCAGCTTCAGGACGTTCATCAAGGCAAATACGGCGCCAAGTGCGAGTCGTGCCACGAGAATACGAAGTGGAAGACCGTTCACTTCAATCACGCGAAGACCAAATTTCTGCTACGCGGCGCGCATGTAAGCTTGCGCTGCGAAACCTGTCATACCGGCGATCTTTATCACGACAAGCTTGGGACTACGTGCATCTCCTGTCACAAGAAGGACGATGCCCATAAGGGCCAGCTCGGCCAGAACTGCCAGCAGTGCCACAACGAGAATGCCTGGCGCAAAAAGGTCGCCTACGATCACGACCTCACGCATTTTCCGCTGCTTGGCAAACACGCCATCGTTCCTTGCGAGCAATGCCACAAATCGCCGTCCTTCAAGGACACAGCCTCGGCATGCTCAAGCTGCCATAAGGACGAGCACCATCAAGGCACCCTTGGCAGCAAATGCAAGTCATGCCACTCGCCCAATGGCTGGAGCCGGTGGCGCTTCGACCACGCCAAGCAGACGGATTTCCCGCTAACGGGCAAACATTCCGGCTTGGCGTGCGCGGCCTGCCACCGGGAGAAAGGCGAGGGCAAGATTTCCGTGCCGTCCAGCTGCTATGGCTGCCACGCGAACGACGACGCGCATGGAGGCAGCTTCGGCAGGGCTTGCGAGAAATGTCACAATACGACGGCGTTCAGGTAGCGGCGGCCCGGACGCCGGGCCAGCCCCAGTCAAAGTGGCCGCATAACAAATAAATTATTTTTAAATATTGCAGATCCCATATGCGGCCCGGAGAACCCGGCCAAAAGCCCTAATAAAGGTATCGGGAGCCAGTGTTTTAGTTAGAAGTATTCGAGCGCGGACCTAAACCTTTGCCGCAATTGCGACAAACTGACACACGATGATACAAATTCATGAGGCGGGAACCGCGTCCTGGCGGGTTGCGGTGTATCGCGAGCAGGCCGCGGCTGCCCCGCAGCCAAAATTTTTGCAACTTGTCGCGGCGCAGGCTGGATGAAACTGGTTTCCCGCTCGTTCTATCTAAGACGTGGCAAGAACGGGACTCCCGTCTGCCAATTGGCCGCGCGCATCCATCAACCGATTCTCTGAACACTTCGGAGACTACATTGAGGCCGGAATTACCACCGAGGTTCTCGCTCTCAACCGCCATCCTGCTCGCGGCGCTGCTTTCGGCGCCGATGGCTGTGCGCGCCGGCTGATTTCAAATATGCCCTGGATGCGGTTTCCATTTCATCGGCTTTTGCTGACGGTCACAGTCGCAGCAGCGGCGGGGACGGAGGCAGTAGCCGCAATAGTGGAGGGGACGGCGGCAGCAGCAGTAGCAGCAGCGGAAATAGCTATAGCGGCTCCGGAGGGGGCGGAGACGGCTCCAGCAGTTCCGGAAGCAGCCGCAGCGGCGGCGATGGCAGTAGCGGTAGCGGCGGAAATAGCTATGGCAGTGGAAATAGCTATAATGGTTCCGGGAGCGGAAGTGGCAGCCAGCGCGGAGACGACGGCGGCACCGGGTATAGCTATAATGGCTCCGGTAGTGGATATAGCTACTCTGGTTATGGAGGCGGCGGCGCGGTTCCGCACGGCGATGGCAGGCCCCCCTCGGTGGGGATGCCGCAACCGGAATTAACCGGCTTGCCCAAGGATCTCGGGCTGGGCGCGACCAAGGACGATAAAACCTGGGAAAGTCTGCTGAACCAACATTTCGATCCCCTTTCTGGCCTCAAGGAGACGGAGCACGGTCTTGCCGGTAAAGGCTTTGAAGCCTCCGGAGCGGATCGCCAAAAAGCCTCGCCACCGGTCAAAGGCGGCGGTCCTCAGCCGGCCGGCGGAAACACTTTCAGCACCGCGGCCGCTCCGGGCTCATATTCGCCAACCGAGGTGCTTGCCGCCAATTTGAGCCCTGCCGGGCTTGCACGCGCCAAGGCATTGGGGTTTCAGGTCGGGGGCGGCCCGGGAAATGGACCGGGAGGGCCTGGGCCAAGTGGGCCGGGAAAAGGGCTGGGACGAGGTCCGGGAGGCCCCGGAGGCGTCACGATTATGACCGTGCCGCACGGACTCGATCCGGCGCAGGCGATGCGGCTCCTGGAGCAAAACCTGCCGGGAGAGAATTTCCAGCTCAATCGCTTTTACCACCTTTATCAGCCGGCGATGAAAGAGGATGCGGAGCGCCACCTCGCAAGCCCGGCCACTATCGGCGAGAAGAAATGCAGCGGGGATCGCTGTTACGCACAGACGGCCATCCAATGGAAGGATCGGCTTTCGTCCTGCGCACGGAACGCGAAGATCGGCATCATCGATACTGGCTTCGACCTGCACCACCCCGCGTTCAAGAACCAGAAAATCACGTCAAAAGCCTTTGTGCCAGAGGGCAAGAGCGTCGCCGCCACCTGGCATGGAACCGGGGTGCTGGCATTGCTGGCCGGCCGGCCCGATAGCGGCACTCCCGGCCTCGTTCCAGACGCCACCTATCACGCGGCGAGTATCTTTTACGCCGATGAGAGCGGCGGCACTGTCACCGACACCGTCTCCTTCCTGAAGGCGCTCGACTGGATGTCCGAGTCCGGGGTCAAGCTCGTGAACATGAGTTTCACGGGACCGCGGGACGACCTTGTGCGGAGAAAAATCGAAAGCCTGAGCGCCAAGGGCGTGGTGTTCGCTGCCGCCGCAGGCAACGATGGCCCCACCGCCGAGCCGGCCTACCCTGCCGCTTATCCTCAGGTGATCGCGGTAACCGCTGTGACCAAGGACTTGAGGAACTATCCCTACGCCAATCGCGGCGAGCATATCGACATCGCGGCGCCCGGCGTCGATATTTGGACGGCGTGGCCCGAGGCGCGCGAAGGCTACCGCTCCGGCACTTCGTTCGCGTCGCCTTTCGTTACAGGCGTCCTGGCGACCTATCCGCCAGATGTGCTGCGCGGTCCGAAGAACAACCTTCTTGAGCATGTAAACATTACGGACCTTGGACCTCCCGGCCGCGATCCGATTTACGGCAGGGGTCTTTTGCAAGCTCCAACCACCTGCCAGGGCAACTCAAGCGAGGTGGCGGAGCTCAGCCCCGGGGGGCGCTAGTGGACCGCAACGGAAGGTCTACGCCCTATGTTGCGGCGCGCTTGGAACTTCCGGCGCGATAAGGCTCCTGGTGGTAAACATCTGACGCTTGGTACCCGGTACATTAGGGCGCGATGGGTCGCAAGCGGCTGTGAGGTTTTCTCGCGATCCCACGCGCGCCATGTCGGCTTCGGGATCCTTTTGCTGCCTTAACCGGCGAGGCCAAAAAAGCCCGCCCTTGACCCCGACCTGTCATTCCCGGCCAACTCCGCAGGATAATCGAAATGACTTTCAATGAGTTCTTCCGCATCGCTGACGCCATTCTTGAAGTCACTTTCAAATCTATTGCGGTGCCCCCGGCGCCTGAGACACCGGCCAAGTCTGGCGCGGGCAGGCTTCCGTCCACAATGTGTTGGGCTGGGCACTCAAGCAGCCAACTGAGCCCGGTGACGTAAAAATCGAGATCGACTTTCGCGTCCAGGCTCATCTCTGGGGTCGTGGAGATGATTACGTATCCAAACCCGCGCCGCTTGGGCGGCGCAACGGCCGGCCCTCCGCTTTCGCGCCACTTTATGCAAAAGGTGGCCTCCACGCCGTTTGCGGGCTTTACCGTCCATGCGATCTTGACACGCCCCCGGTGATTGGAAAGCGCCCCATACTTGCCTGCGTTGGTGGCAAGCTCATGCAGCGCCATGCCCAGTGTCTCGGCCGCGGATGCCGATACCAGCACCGCCGGCCCCTCAAGCGTGATCCGCGAGCCGATCAGATCCCCGAACAGCGCGAGCTGCGACCGGACAAGATCCTCTAGTGCAACCCCTTTCCACCCGCTCTTTACGAGGAGGTCCTGGCTTGCCGCCAGTGATTGCACGCGGGCGCTGAAGCGCTCAAGGAACTCTTCGGGAGTGCTCGCAACTGTCTGGCGCGCGATTGCCTGCACAACGGTGAGCAGGTTCTTCGAGCGGTGGTTGACCTCTCGCATGAGCAAGTGGATGCGCTCCTGGGCGCGTTTGCGCCCGGTGATATCCTGCACGGTGCCGACGAGGCGCACGGGCTGCCCGTGCTGGAATGTCACATCGCCGTCGGCGAACACCCAGCGGATTGATCCATCGGCCCGGTTGACGACTCGGTATTCACATTCATGGCGATGCGAGCCTGCAGGATCGAGAGCGCTTTGAACGTTAGCCTTGAAGACCTCCAGATCGCCAGGGTGTACACCCGCCTCGACCATCTCAAAGGTTACTTTTTCCCCTTCGGCCACTCCCCACAAGCGATAAATTTCCGGGCTCCATTTTGCCTGTCCGGTTCGTGGATCGAAATCGTATACGCCAAGCTTGCCTGCCCGAAGCGCACTTGCTAGCAGCTCCTGGCTTTCGCGCAGCGCATTTTCCGCCAGCTTGCGCTCCGTGATGTCTATAAAGGCCGCGACCGCGCCGGTAACGTTTCCATCGGCATCGCGTAATGGCGTGGCGTTCCCAAAGACGCTAAGGTATTCGCCATCTTCGAACCTGCACTCAGCCTCGTAGTCCACCACATCCTCTCCGCGCGCTGCCTTGCGCATCGGAAGTTGGTCATCCGGAATAGGTAGCCCGTGCTTGTCCAAGATTTCGGGGCGTTGCAAGCCCCCATTTGAAGCGCTTTTTGATGCATTGGCGCTTTCGGGGATGCGCATCCAGGCATTGCCAAGCCGGTTCCCCTGGATGGTCCGGCATGATGGGTCGCGGGTGATCCAAATTCCTGCCGGCACAGCGTCGAACACGGCCTTCAATTCCGCACTGGCCAATTCAGCTTCGTTTTTTGCCGATCGCAGTTCAGCGACCATCCGCTCAAGCTCGGCCCGGCGTTCTGCCTCAACCTGCCGCAGCCGCTTCTGGGCCTTGTCCATAAGCTCGGCAATCAACGAAATGAGCAGGCTAGTGACAGCGAATATGATCAGGGCAGGCCAATCCTCCGCCCAGGCAAGATTAGGCGGCCATGGAGAAAGGATGAGCGCTGCCACTAGCAGTGTTGCAAGGGCGCCGGCGCGCAGACCGCCGTAAAGAGCAGCCAGCACAACGGCAGGATAATAGGTTATGAAGCCAAAGTGAGTTGCGAGGGCTGGGAGGAAAACCACATGGAGGACCGTCGCGATGAGAACGATGGCGATCGCGACAGCATAAGGATGCGGCGGCTTTTCCTGCGGCGGCGCGACCGCAAACGGCGCTTCCGCATCCCGGAATGCGGCATGGGCGGCCACGAGCATGTAAGCGCCGCCGAGATATTGGGCCGCACGGCCGGCCCAGCTTAGCGCCCCGCCAATTGTGGTTTGCAGCATGAAGCCCAGATAGGCGATGGCAAGCAGCATGAGCGCGAGAGCGCACCAGCTGGCAAACGATGAATGGATGCTCATGCCTCTCCGCATGAGCAACAGGGTCAGCAATATCGTGAAGATTGCGGAAGTCAGAACGATCTGACGTTCCGCGGCAGCGCCTTGGCCCTGTACAAAGAACGCAGGCGTCCACCCTTGGATAGCCATTAGCGCTATGAAGCCGGCTATGGCCAGCGCCAGGACGTTCGCAGCCAGCAGCGCAGCTGCTCGTGCTTTCACGATAAAACGGCCGCGCTGAAGCAACGCCGCACCAGCAAGGTAGAAAAGGGAGGCGGCCCATATATCCAGGTTGTGAATGGTGATGAAGGTATTGACGGCAAAAAGGCGGAACATGGCCGTGCCCGGTGCACCGAGGCCGGAAATACCCCAGAGCACTGCGCCGCAGCTGAAAAGGCCCACGCCCAACGCGCCAGTCATCAGGAAGCTGCGCGCGAACAAGAACGCGATGGCAAGTCCGGGCAAAGTTTGGAGCAGAAGGTTAAGCGTAATCAGGAGGCCAAGCGATTCATGGGGCGCTTGAATGTCGCTGAACCACAGCACGATTTCCGCGACCAACAATACCGGCAGAGGAAGCCACGCGAAGCCGTGCCGCCGTGCCAAATCAAGTTGCATATGTGATTGATGCTGCATGATTTTTCTTGCGCTTTCAGAAGCCTTGATCATCAGCGATACTCACGTAAGCCAAAGCTATGCCTTTCAACGTTTTCGATCAGGAGCTTCATCAAACCGTAATGTAAACCAGGTTGCAAGGGCTTACTTCCGGTTGCGCTTCAAAGCCGCAGCGTAGCTTTGGCTTTTGCTGGTGTGGGAGCAAAACTCGTTTATCGTTCCAGTACCGCTTTGGGCGCGGACTGCCCAACGCTGGCGCTCCCCCAAAGTGTCCGCTATGAGATCTGCAAGTAAGCATTGCCGCTCAAGCAGTTTTCGAGACCCGCCTCTTCGGCTCGCGGCCTTGTGCCGCCGGTACACCAGCCGGAATGGGCGCCAAGCGTTAGCCTTCGACCGCTAGCAGCTATTCGATTCAAATGCAGTTTACCGGCCGGAAGTTCGCTTGCGAGCCAGCGGCACGCGGGTGCGAACTTCCGGCCGGCTGCACTACTACCCGGACTTGGCAATCCGCACCACGCGCATTACCCCTTTATCGTTCCAGGTTAAGGAAGTGTTCGTTTCGCCTACGGACGCGATATGCTTAATGCGCGCTTGGTAAACGCGCTTATCTCATGTTTTTCGCCGCCGTCTTTTTGCGAATCTTTTCGCGTTTCCGGTCGAATTTCACGAGTCCAGAATCCGTTTAAATATACGCGCAACTTTCAAATTAACCGATCGCGCCAGCTCCGGGCAGGCGCGCCGCAAGATATTGCCTATAATAATCAATGGCTTGCCAGTTGCCGCAGGCGCTTAACGGTGCGTCAACGGACCTATGCTATATTGTATAAAGTTGAAAATGCGGCTCGAAACGCGGACAACGCCGTTGAAATGGGTTAACAGGAGGTGAGCGAAGGTGCGCCAGAGACTTATGCAAGCCGCCGGAACTTCCGGCTGTTCCGGTGCCGCGTTTGCCATCGCGAGGGCCGCCATGGCGGGGGCGGGCGCCGGGAAAAGAGCGCTATACTTTAGGTCTCCGGATTGCGCCGGCCGTGGACCCCGCAACGGTGGAGAACGGCCAAGCCTTAGCGCTTTTTCCAGCCGGCGAGGATCGTCGCGTCCTCGTCCTGCGGGCCAAGGGCATCGCCGTCGATCATGGAGAGAACAGCTTTTTCCAGGGCCGGGTTCTTGTTGCCGGCCGGCGCTCCCTTCTGCGGGGATTGCCGCACGGGAGCGAGCGCCGCTTGGAACCGGATCGTCCACTGTCCGTTCGAGTTGCAGGCGATGCCGCCATAGTTTTCCGAGGCCGCCAGCCCGATCTCATATTGCCGGCAATAGTCCTGGGCATGGTCCCTGAACGACAGTTTGACCGCCACTCTGGCAACCTTGCCTTCCGGAAGCGCGACCGATGCCACCTTCCCGCTCTGCAGACTATCCAGCGCGTTCCGCAGAGGTCCGCGGGCGACGGTGCCATCGTTCTCCAGTTGAACAAGCTCGCCCGATGGAGAGCCGCCTCCGCCATGAACCAGCCATGCAAAGCCTGCACCCGCGATCAGCACGGCTGCGGAGGCAGCGGCCAGCCCAAACGGGTGTGCGGGGCGGAGCAGGTCTCGCAGTGTATCCGCGAACTGGCCGAAGCTGGGCCTCTTGGCCGCGCGCGGCTGCACACGTTCCGCGAAGCGCTTCAGGCTATCGGGCAAAGGCGCATTCATATGCTCGTCGAAAACGGAAGCCAGGCCGTGCCCCGTTGCCTGAAAAACCTCCAGGCGGGCGGACAGTGCCGGGTCTTGCGCCACAAGCTTTTTAACCCGCCCGAGGTCCCCCGCATCGAGCTGGCCGTCGGCATATGCCATCAGCATTTCATCGGACAGCGTCATTTTCGCCTTCCACCTTTTGAACCCCTTCGACGGCAATGGCGTGGAGAGCGCGACGCGCACGCACCAGCCGGCTAGTGACTGTACCTATAGGAATTTGCAAGATCGCCGCCGCCTCCTGATAGGAGACGCCCTCGATGCTAACCAGCGCAATAAGCTCCCTGTGCTCTTGCGGCAGCTTGTCCATCGCTTCGAGCACGCGGTTCAAGGTCATGCGGCGTTCAACGACATCGCGGCCATCCGGCCCCGCAATCTCGGGGGCTGAATCGAGGTCGATGACGGTGCCGCGCACTTTCGAGGCCCGCTTCTGATCGATCCAGATATTATGAATGATTCTGAACATCCAGCTATCGAGACGTGTGCCGGGCTGCCATTGATCGAGGCGCGCAAAAGCGCGCAAGCAAGCTTCCTGCACCAAGTCGTCTCCTTTCTCAGGGTCGCCCGATAAGGCATAAGAGAAGCGTCGTAGCCGGGGCAATAGCTCGACTATTCCTCGCCGCGGATCGCTGTTCACTAATGAGCCCCCTTGGACTGTTGGCAAAACGGTAGAGACGGTGCCTTAATCCCTGCAGCCGTCAAATAATGGAGAATTTTTGTCCGGCACACATTCCGGACAAAATTCGCAGGCTCAAGCTTCGCAAAAATTTCTGCAGCTCTTCCGGATTATTTTCATTCTACGCCCGTTTTTACAGTTGCTGCTACCCCACACAGCGGCGTAGGCAGGCGGTCAACCCCAGCCGGGGTGCCGCCTGCCCTTGCATTTTCCGCGCTCCCTCGAAGCCGGGCCGGCGCAATAACCAGCGCGAAAACTCCAAAGCCCGATCCTCACAAAAAAAGTGGCCGCTTATTGGATGAAACGCGCGCCCGGCACGTTTTACGTGCATGCTGCAATCCCCGCAAGCGGCATGACCAGGGCAGGCGGCCAGACGTTGCCGCTTGCCCCCCCCTTTTATCTCCTTACAATCTCAGAGATAACCCGGCAGGCGCTGCTGTTTCGCCCTTCCGCGGCTCTTTCCCATGCCAGGCCGCGCGATCCTTTTTCGCGATCCTGCGACGGCCGGGATGAAATTAGCGAAACCATAGCTCTCATTTCTATTACCGGCGCTGGCTTGCCGTTCTATTGGGTGTAAAGCGAGATGCGTGCAAGTTAAAATAGCAAAACACCTTGCGGAGTATTGGTGCAACCGAAGGTTGCGCTTTGCCTGTATTCACAAGGTATTGCGGCAAGACGATAAAATTTCATAAACAAATCTCGATCACGCGGATTATCGGCAAGACTGGTCCGTTATTTCCCCGAGGCGCGTTCGGCTCAAGCTTTGAGCCTGAGCTGCATTGCGCGAGGGGACACATGAATAGACTTGCTTGGCTCAGCGGCATCTGCGCCGTACTTCTGATTTTCATCGCGGTTCCTGCGTTTGCACAGGGAACCGCGACCTTCGATCATTCCAAAACAGCCTTTCCCCTGACGGGCGCTCACATAGCGGTCGAATGCGTGACCTGCCACCTTAATGGTGTGCTGAAAGGAACGCCAACGCAGTGCGCTGCCTGCCACAACGGGACCTTGGCGCAGGGCATGCCTGCCGGTCACCTTCCATCCTCGGCTTCCTGCGACACCTGTCACAAAAACCCCGTGACCTTTGCCAACGCGCCAATGAACCACGCGGGCATCAGCTCGAATTGCACGAGCTGTCATAATGGGCAGTCCTTTTATGGCGTCACACCGGTTTCGAAAACGTCGATCCATATGACGACGGCCCAGGATTGCGTGACCTGCCACAGGAGCTTCGTGAGCTTCACGGGCGCGGCCTTCACCCACCCGGCCAACGCCGGAGGGCAATGCTATACGTGCCACGGCTCCGGACAGGGCGGCGCGATGACGGTGAATAACGGCCACGTCCCAACGAATGCGGCTTCCTGCGACAAGTGCCACACGAGTACCGCGCCTGGCGGGTTTGCCATTTTTTCGATGGGAACTACCGGACACAGCGCGATCGGCATCACCAGCACGGGCCAGGATTGCACCGCCTGCCATATCGGGAGCTATTTCGGCGTCGTGGTTCAACCAGCAACGAACCACCCCAACCCGGCCAACGCGAATTGCGGGACGTGCCACAGCAGTTTCACTAGCTTTGGGGGGGCGTCTTACATCCATCCGGCCAGCGCCGCGGGTAATTGCAATAGCTGCCACCTCACCGGATCGGGCGGCGCCATGCCGATGGTTTCCAGTCACGCCCCGATAAAAAGTGCGCAATGCGACGCCTGCCACACGAGCACAGCCATCGGCGGATTTTCTAGCTATGTGATGGGAACTTCGGGGCACACCGCGGTCAGCGTCCCCAGCACAAGCTCGGATTGCACAGCCTGCCATATCGGGAACTATTTCGGCGTCGTAACCCAGCCGGCAACGGGCCATTCCAACCCGAACAATGCAAATTGCGGAACCTGCCACACCAGCTTCACGAGCTTTGCGGGAGCGGCCTACACCCATCAGGCCAGTGACACGAATTGCATCACCTGCCACACCGGATCGGGCGCCGGCATGAAAGAGGTTTCCCTTCACGTCCCAACGGCTGCGGTGCAGTGCAGTGCCTGCCATACGAGCCAACAGGTTGGCGGGTTCGCCAGCTATGCCATAGGCAGCGTGCACAGCGCGCTCAGCGTAACCGCCGGCTCCACCACCTGCAACAAGTGCCATGCGTCGAATTACTTCGGCGTCACGGTAAAGCCAACGAGCCATACGGCGACCACCCAGGATTGCTCGGCCTGCCACACCAACTTAACAAGCTTTGCGGGGGCCTCTTACAGCCATCCGGCTGGCGCCTCGGGCACTTGTTACACCTGCCACGTACCCGGAAACACGATGGGCGCCATGGTGGAGAACACCGGCCACGTGGGAACGCTGTCGCAGAGCTGCGACGTTTGCCACAAGAGCACGATAGTTGGCGGGTTTGCCACCTACACGATGGGTAGTACCGGGCACGCCGCACTCAATGTCCAGCTTGCGACCTCGAACTGCATGACCTGCCACAATGGCACGGTCTTCGGCACGAAGACCTTCAAGCCCCACGGCAAGGGCAACATGTGCGGCACTTGCCACAAGAGCTTCACCCAGGATCCCGGCGGTGGCTGATCCAGGGAGTGGTTGTGACTGGTCCAACAAAATCCACGCAGCGAATGCCCAACTTGAAGAGGGACATGATGCACAGGCGTACACACGCTTTTTCCGGCATGCTCGTGAGTGCTGCGTTGACAGCATGCCTTCCGCTTGGCTGGTCCGGCGTATCGCACGCCCAGCCCGTTTCCAATCGCGTATTGTCCGGCTACCAGATAGCGTCTGGAGGCGGCTGCTCGATTTACAAGATCAACTTCAATCTCCGCATCCGGTACGACAGCCACTTTCCGGTAACCTCGGGAAATCAGCTACGTATCCTTTTCCGGCCGGTCGATCCGCGCGAATTCATCATCGAAGGCGGATATCAGAGGGAAGCCCTGCGGCCTCCGCAGGATCGTCCCACCGGGATCAAGGCTATCGAGTACGAGGCGCGCATTGCCGAAAGTCCCTCGCTAACGATCGTATTCGACCGTCCTGTCCAATTTAGCGCGGCAGGCGGGACGGATTTCCAAAGCCTGATCGTTTCGGTGGGCAAGGGCTGCAAGCCTGTGTTTCCCGCTCTGGCTGGTGGTGGTTCCTGGGGTGAAACCGCGGTTACGGGGCCGCAGACGCCAACTGAGAGCGTAGTCACCAAGCACGCCCCCCGTCCGGTGGTGATTCCCGATGTTCCGGAAACCAAGCCGCAAGCCAAGGTTGCCGTTATCGGTCCCACGGAGGTAACTGGCGCACCTGCGAACGAGACGCCTGCCGATCCGGCAACCGCGGAGATCAAGGCAGGTTCTTCGGCGGAGGCCGCGGCCGGTGTACTTATAACGCAGGCGCGCGCCGATCTGAGACAGAACAAATTCGAGGCCGCCATCGCGCAACTAAAACGGGCGGTTCAGCAACCCGAGAACCGGCGGACGCCGGAAGCGCGCGAGCTCCTGGGCGTAGCCTATCAAAAGGCCAAGCAGACCGCCGCGGCCAAGGCGGTTTACGAGGATTACCTGAGCCGCTACCCCAAAGGAGACGGCAACGAAGGCGTCCGGCAGCGGCTTCTGGCCATCGAGACCGCCGAGGCTGCCCCTGCGGAGAGGCTGCGCGCGGCTGCTGGCGCCCCCGTTGGCCCGGACGGAGCACCATTATCTGGCGCTGCCCCCGCGCCGAGACAGTCCTTTGGCAGTGTGTCCGGGAGCGTTTCTTCGACTTACATTCGCGACGACAGCTATTCGGTCAACCGCGATGCCACTCAGGCGCTCAACCTGAATGCCACCAAGGACGATCACCAAAGCCACCAAAACGAGGTCTTATCGAGCTTCGACACGACCGCGCAGTGGGGCGACGGCAACGTAAAGATGAAAATCCGCCTCTCCGGCACAGATGAGTACCGCATCCAACCCACGGCCGAGGATTTATTCGGGGTTAGCTCTCTCTATCTCGACACCTCCGTCAAGGATTGGGGCACGACGTTCCGGCTGGGCCGCCAAATCCGCAACAGCGACGGCATCCTCGGGCGGTTCGACGGCGCGGTTTTCACTTATCAGTACGATCCGATATTCGGCTTTACCACCTTCGGCGGCTCGCCGGTGGAGTACCGCACCGACACGCCTTTCAAAGACGACCGTTACTTCGGCGGCGGTGCTTTGAACTTCGGTCCCTGGAAGGGAGTCGACGCGGACGTCTATGCAATCCAGCAAATGGACCGCGATATACTCGACCGGCAGGCGGTTGGCGCCGAGTTCCGTTACAACGACATGACGAAGTCGGCCTTCCTGACCGTCGATTACGACGTACATTTCGACAAGCTCGACGCCGCCATCTTCACCGGCACCTGGACGCTGCCCGACAAATCGATCATCCGCGCCGGTGCGGATTACCGGATGGCGCCGTATCTGACGACGTGGAACGCTTTGCAGGGCCAGCCCTTCACCACGATCTACGATCTCCTCAAGAAAACAACTTACACCCAGGCGGACCTGCAGCAGATGGCCATCGACAGGACGGCGACCTACCAATCGTCCAACGTGGGCTATACGCGGCAGATTACCGAAAAATTCCAGATCAATCTCGACGTCACGCAGGCGCACATCAATGGAACGATTGCGTCATATAATGTTGGCGGCACGCCTGACAGCGGGGATGAGTTCTACTATGGCGCCCAGCTGGTCGGGTCTTCGTTGTTCACGGACGGCGACATGTACTCGGCAGCCTTCCGTTACTCCGACTTGCAAGATTCGAACAACTTCGCGGTGGATCTCAGCACCCGTTATCCGATTACGCAGGATCTCCGGCTACAGCCCCACGTCGTTGCCTCCTACAGCACCGGCAAGGGCTCAAGTTGGGACGAGTACACGGTTATTCCCTCGCTGCTCGTCGACTACTCCTTGCGGAAAGACCTGAATATCGAGATCGAAGTTGGCGACCGCATGACATGGCGCAGTCAAGGGACAACTCAGACAACCGAGAACGAGTTGCTCATAACAGGCGGCGTCCGGTACGACTTCTATGCCGACACCAACACCTGCCTGACCCCGTCCGCATTCTGCAGGGGTGGCGGGGCTCAATAATCGCAGCCCTTCGCGGCCGCCCCTAGCTCTTTATCGAAGGGGCGGCCGCACTTGAAGACTATGTGACGGCTTTCGCTTTACTGCTGGCCCGCGAGCTTGAACGACTTCACGAACTCGTCCACGCTGGCGGGCTTGCCGGCCGGTTTGATGGACAAAGCCGCGACCATGATCGATGAACGCGGGCTCGTCATAATCGCGACGCCGCGGCCGGCCGACTTTTCGCCATCGAAGCTGAACTCGACGCGCTCGACGGAAGTGCCATCCGTCCGCTTGATCGCGCTCCGCTTCCGCTCGGTTATTTGTGCCGGAATGCTCGTGACGAAGCTCTGGACGTCGGCGGCCAGCTCCTTATCGACATTCATGTCCGCGTCATACTCGGTGTAGCCGGCTGAGAAAGGCGCCATCGTCGCGATTGACGGAATAGATGGTCGATTTGACGCTTGGCGACAGCGCGACTTCCTTTTCCTGCGGCTTTTCCGGAAAAACGATGGTGTAGCCGCCCTTGGCAGGGGTGAATGGAACCTCTGCGCAGAGCGCAGCTGGCATGAGCAAAACCGCAGCCGCGGCCGCGAGCCCGCCAAATCGCCGATTGAACATGATACGCGTCTCCTCCTGTTGTTATATGGGCTGCCCGCGAGGTCTCCCTGCTTGCCGCCCCGCTTTAGCCGACGCCTAACGGTCCCGGCTCAAAATTGTTCCGGTCACTGACAGCCGGGGCGGGGTTCGCCGCATGCTGCAGTGCCAAGCGCAACATTTGCTCAGCCTCCTGAACGCTGCCGCCGCATCTCTCGCCGGGCATGGCGATATCGGCGGATATGGTGGCGGGGGACGCTGTGTAAATAAGCACGCGCGTGGCAAGTGCCGCGGCCTCGGCGAGATCGTGGGTCACGAACAGCGTGGTAACGCGCTCAGCCTTCCAAAGTGCCGCGAACAGATTGCGCAATTCGGAAGCGGACTTCTCGTCGAGCGACACGAACGGCTCATCCATCAGGAGTATCGTGGGGCCGAAAGCGAAGGCGCGGGCGATTGCGGCGCGCCGCTGCATGCCGGCCGATGCCTGGCCGGGGTAGAGATCGTGGCAGCCCTTCAGCCCAACCCGGTCGAGCCAGCTGGCCGCGGCGCTCCTCGCATCGGGCCTGCCCTTCAAAGGCAGGGCCACATTCTCGATCATGGTCCGCCACGGCAGCAAGCGCGGCTCCTGGAACACATAGGAAAGCCGGTGCGCCTTCGTGTCGCTGACCCTCACCTCGCCCTCGAACGCGCTATCGAGCCCGGCGATAATGTTGAGCGTGGTGGTCTTGCCGGCGCCAGAAGGCCCGAGCACGCATACAAGCTCGCCCTCGCGCAGATCGAATTTGAGGCCGGCAATGGCCAGCCGCCCAGCCTCGCCGCTGCCGTAAACCTTGCGCCGGATATCGATGGAGAGCGCGCTCACGGGCGCCACCTGTTCGCCGCGGTCTGCCACGGGCGCAGCAGCACCGCCTCGATAACGAAGATAACGGCGATGAAGCTCAGCGCGTAGGCGAGGATGCCGGTCACATCGAAGAGCTGGAAGTAGAGGTTCAACTTGAAGCCGACGCCGTTCGAAAGCCCCAGCAACTCGACAATAAGCACGATCTTCCAGACGATGGCGAGTCCAGACCGGGCCGCGACCGCGAAGTACGGGGCAAGCTGCGGAAGGTGGACGTGGCGCAGGCGCGTCCACCAGCCGAAACCGTAGACCGTTGCCATCTCGTCGTAATCGCGCTGCATGGCCTGCGTTCCCTCCCGCAAGATCACCGCGACATTGGGGATCTTGTTCAGCGCAACCGCCGTAATCGCCGCAGCCTCGTTCTGGCCGAGCCAGACGAAGCACAGAATGATGATGATAAGCGCGGGAAGGTTGAGAAACAGGATCAGCCAGCTATCGAAGAACAAGTCGAGCTTCGGGAAGCGGCCGAGCACGATGCCGATGGGCGAGCCGATGGCGAAGGCCAGCGCAAAGCTCGCGGCGACGCGCGCCAGCGTTATGCCGGTGTGATAGGGAAGCTCGCCCGACTTGATGCCGGCGGCGATTGCGGCGCCAACGGCGGCGGGGCTGGGAAAATGCCGCGACTGGGCGATCCAGGCGGCCAAACCCCATAGGGCGAGCAAGACCAGGATCGAGAGCGCCCCAACGATCAGCCGGCCTTTCTCGCCGCCGGCGCGCGCTGCCATTGCCCGGATTCGAACCCCGGGCCGTTTCTCCTCACCTGAAACCGCCCTAGAGAACGAAGCCATCCCAAAACGCCTTTGGATCGAACTGAACGCCTGGGCCGGTCACCTCCTCGCCGCCGGTTTCCCGCACTATCTCGAACAATTTGCGCGCGCCCTCGCGGCCCGCCTGGTTCCAGCTGCGTGGGACGCCTTCGCGATAGCGGTCGCGCAGCAACCGGAATTCTTCATCGCTGGCGGCCTTCATGAGCGGCCTGATGCGCTCCCACTCCTCGTCGGAGTTGAGCAGGATGCGCTGCGCTTTCAGGACCGCCTTGGCAAAGCCCTGCATGAGAGCGGGCTCGTCCCTGGCAAGGCTTGCAGGGAACACGAAGCCCACCAGCGGTAGCCCAGCGCCGATGCCGAAAGAGCGCATGATGTCCGAAACGGCAATCAGCCGCCGCCAGCCCTTGGCTTCGAGCCTTACCGCGAAGGGCCAGAAGTTTAGGAGCGCGTCCAGCCGCCCGGCAGCCGCCTGTTCGTTCAGAAGGGGAGGGGCGCCAAAAACGGGTCTTGCGGTGGAAGCGAGGTCGCCCACGCCCTGCTTGATGCCGTAGGCGCGCAACAAGATCCAGCTCTTGTCGATAGGGCCTCCGGCGACGCCAATCTCTTTTCCCTTGAGATCGGAGACCGTTCTTAACTGGCTCCCCTCCGGGACAATGACGCCGCCCAGCGCCGCCGTAAAGGGCATGAACAGGTAATCGCCGCCGAGGCTCCTTTGACGCATCACCCAGAACCAATCGGTGATCGCGATATCGGCCTGCTGCCCGAGAAGCGCTATGTCCGCCGCGCTATTGGATGCCAAGAGGCGCTGCGAAAGGGTGAAGCCCTCCGCGGCATCGAGCTTGCCGTTCGCGATCACGTCGAAAAGCCATTGGCCGGTGCCGAATTGCACGGCCCCCGCGGTCAGCACGGACTTGCGCTCCGCCCTCGCCCCAAGCGGCGCAAGCGAAGCCGCTGCGCAGGCCGCCGCAAGAACTTCACGCCGTGAAAATCGCGTGCCCATGATCTCCCCCTTCGGAAAATGCTGCGACTGGGAAAAGGCCCAAAGAGACTAAGCAGACATTCCTTGGCTAGCCGGCGAATGCCTGCTTAGCGGTTTTACTCTAATATAGGGTGCTAAGTTCATAATAGGATGGGGAACTTCGCCATCAGCCTAAATGCCTATCAGGTTGCCGGGACGGGGCGCCGCGCCGGGCTGTAAAGAAAGCGGTAAGCAATTTCGCTAAACAGGCGATAACCATTGTTGCAAAATACGTTTTTCGGCAAATTCGAATTAAATCGTTTTTAAGCTCACGGCGCTATTGTGATGGCAAGCGCCGCTCCTGGGCGCAAAGCTTTCGCCGGTTACGTTGGAGGTGTGTTATGCGTTTGAAGCTTCAACAGTTTATGCACGATGAGACAGGCGCCGCGGCAGTCGAGGTTGGCCTGATCGCGGCGGGCATATGCGTTGCCTTGATTACCCTTGCGGGCCAGATGAACGAGGACGTCAAGGTGGTGTTCGAGCGCCTGGGCGATCTCCTCCGCTCGCTCAACCTGCATGCGCTGACCTGAACATTGGCGCTCCCAGCAGGAGTTATCCGGATCCGGCCGATTGCTTCACCCAGCGGTGTCATCCCGGAAATGCCGGAGGCATCGTTAGGGATCGTTGCAAATGCCGGCGCCTATTGCGATCCCGGATAGGACGCAAGCGCCCTTCCGGGATGACGGGCGTGGAACCGTTCAACCGGATTCGGTTTCATCCCACCCGCCGTAAATCCTGACCGTACCGATGCCGCGCCCGTCACCGCCTGGCGGCCGTGGCGGCCGCGGGCGTCCGGGAAATGGCGCCGAGTTTGCGGTCTCTGGATTGCTTCGGGCTTGGCCCCTCGCCATGACAGAGAACAGTCAGAACTTACGGCGATTGGTATTCCCTGGTGCACCTTCGGTCACCTCCTGTTAACCCACTCCAGCGGCATTTTCCGTGTTTTGCGCCACCTTTCGAGTTTATGCAAATATAGCACAGATCCTTTGCTTTTTCGTTAAGCGCTCACCCTCCTGCGCAGGTCATTGAATACTAACGGAAAAATCTGCCGCCGGGCCAGCCAAAAGGCTGCGCGATGGGTTAATTTGCGAGTTGCGCGTATATTTAAACGGATTTTGGAATCGTGGAATCCGGCCAAAAACGGCAAAAGATTCACAGAAAGACGGCGGCGAAAATTATGAGGCCCGTGCATTTACCATGCCGGCATTAAGCATGCCGTGCTTGCTACGGGCATTTACCCCTCTTTAAGAGCCCGGATAAGGGGCCCTCCTCGGAATTCCGCACCTCCCAGCCTTTGCGGACACAGTCCTCCGCAATTTCGGTTGCGAATTCTTGTTCGGCGCTCACGGCAGGCTCTCTGCGTTGTAACTTCGAAGACGGCTCTATGAGGCAGTTGCGGGTGTTATATCCGTTTCAGAAAAGTCATTTCCCTTGAAGGGCAGCGGCGCATTGAGATGTTTCGCTAAGGCGTAGGCCGCGCAGTCGCAAAGGTTCAGGCGCGCCCGCGAGTGGATCCCCTTGCCATACCGTTGGAAGGCGCGGAATGCTCCCTCGGCTTTTGCGGTGTCGAAGGGCACCAATGTGGTTCCGGTAATTGCGAGGAACTCCTCCAGGTCGCTGAGCCCGCCCTCGCCGCTCCTTGAGAAAATAACCATCGCGGTCTCGAAATAGTTGAGCGCCGAAAGCGCGCACTCCGATGTGTTGGCGCCAACGATTGCCCGCAATGGCTCGTGATCGGGCTCGCGCATAAGAATCGCGATAATCGCCGATGTATCGAGCACGATCACCGGGGCACTCCGAATTCGTCATAGCCGATGATTTCGTCGATTGAGCGTGTATCCAGCACCGGGCGGGCCACATGGCGGCGGGAAAGCTCGTCAAGCGCTTGAATGACTTGTTCGGGAGAGAGCTTCGCGTTTTCTTCCAAGAGCCCCGCCTTGCGCGCGCTTTCTGCGATGGCCTCCTCGACGGCCTGCTCGATGGACACGCCTCGTTTCTTGGCAACCCTGGACGCCAGGACCTTGGCGTCGCCAGTCAGTTCAATCGTGGTGCTCATGGTGGCATTTTCGCCTTATCTTAAGGCAAAGTCCAGAGCCCTGGGTCATTCCGGCGGAACGATCCATTCGCCGCTTTTCTGGATTTCGGCGTGCATGGCGTCGGGCGCGATATCGATCTCGCCGGGCCAAGTGACGGCGCCGTATTCGATGAAGGCTTGATTGAAGAGCGCTTCGTCAGCCAGGACGGCAAACACGCCAGCGCCGGGCGAGCGCACAAGCGCGTTTAGATCGGCGATGCCTTCCAATCCATCGGCGAATTGAACGTGCAGGCGGTGTCCGGGCAAGGCTTCCACCGACGTGACAAGCCAGGGGAGCCGCGAGTAGCCCACGATTTCATCGATGGGACTGCGACGCTTCTGCATGAGCAACATAGTCTTGACCGTTTGGGTTTATCTCAAACAGCAAGCGCCCTCGCCGGGACAAGACAAGCGCATCTTCATCTGCGACAGAGACGGAGGCACTACTTAGTTTAACCGGTTGCAGCTTACCTACCAAGCGTGCAAATACCTCAATTTCATATGCACCTGAAGTAAATTCGTAGGGCGGTGGATTAACTGAGAGTAAGAAATGGTGATCCACCGCAACTCCTGTCTGTCCGACATATAGTCCGCTACCAACCGAAGGTTGCTTTCCCTCGAAGTAGATCCAGAGGCAGAAAGTCTGTGAACTGTCTTTATGATTCAGCTTTGCGAACATTCCCTCCACGATCTGCCCGCGAACTGCGGTGCTGTACAGAAGGGCGCGCAGCGGATCGCCCCGGCCCAGGTCTCGCTGCCGGTGTAGACCACGAAGTTCTTGAAGTTTTGGGGCGGAGGCCGCCCAAACGGGCGGCGCACCGGCCAGCGCTCAAACGACGCTGAGCCTTACGTCCACGTTGTTGCGCGTGGCGTTGGAGTAAGGGCAGACCTCGTGGGCTTTGGCAACCAGCGCTTCGGCTTCCTCGCGGGCGAGGCCCGGCAAGGAGACTTCGAGCGCGATATCGAGGCCAAAGCCGCCTTCCGAGCGAGGCCCGATGCCGACGGTTGCGGTGACGGCCGTATCGGCGGGCACTTTCGGTCCGCCCTGCGAGGCCACGAACTTCATGGCGCCGATGAAGCAGGCGGCATAGCCGGTGGCGAAAAGCTGCTCGGGGTTGACGCCGTCTCCTCCGGCCCCGCCGAGTTCTTTCGGCGTGCTGAGGTTGACGTCGACGGCACCGTCGAGCGTTGCGGAATGGCCGTCGCGGCCGCCAGTGGCGCGGGCGGATGTGCGGTAGAGGACTTTCACGGACATCGGTTATGCTCCTGTGCGATTATATCGTGTGCGAGTAAAATAGGCTCCGGCGCGGGCGCTGTCAAGCGCTTGCGATTATATCGTGCGCGAGCTATAATGCAGAGCATCCGCGTTTGGAGTCTCCTATGCCGAAAACCGCCGCCGGGCCAAAATCAGCGCTCGAACTCGACGATTTCCTATGCTTCGCCATCTATTCGGCGAGCCATGCCTTCAACCGGTTCTACAAACCGCTGCTCGATGAACTCGGCCTCACCTATCCGCAATATCTCGTCCTGACCGCGCTCTGGGCCGGGGACAGCCAAACGGTGGGCAGCCTTGGGGAAAAGCTCTTTCTGGAGTCCAACACGCTGACGCCGCTCATCAAACGGCTGGAGGCCATGGGATTTCTAACGCGCAGCCGCGATCCCGCCGACGAGCGGCAGGTGCGCGTGCGCCTGACGGCCGAGGGCGCCGGGCTGCGGACCAAGGCGTGTCACGTTCCCGCTGGCGTTTTGCAAGCAACGGGCCTTTCCGCGGAAGCGCTTCGCAGCCTCAAGGGTGAGATCGCCAGGGTAAGGGACAGCTTGCTGAAGGCTTCCGGCGCCAGGGACCGCTAAAATCGCAGGGACGCAGACATGCCGCGCCCGTCCCGGTTCAAGACCGCTTAATGGGCGGCGGCGGCGGTCTCGGGCATGGCTGACGAGTGGTGATGGACGATCAGCCACTTCCCGTCCCGCAGCTCATAAACGAAGCTGTAGCGCGCCGCTACCTGGCTGGTTTTGCCATCGGCGCCCGTCACCGTGAACGTGTACGTACCCACGTCAAAGGCATCGTTGCAGCCGGTGTGGATGGTTCGCGTGTCGATAACGCCCTTCGGGCTTTGCGCGAGAAAATGCACGAAATAGTCTCGGATCTCCGCCGGGTTCGTGCGCGGCTTGTTCGACACGGTCGGCAACAGCACTGCATCGGCGGCATAGTTCTTCACGACCTCATCCGGGTTCTTGGTTTGAAGCGAGGCATTCCAGCGGTCGAAAAGACCGGCGACTTGCTCTTTCGTGACGGCTGCGCACTGCTGGGTGCTCTGCGCGGAAGCGGCTGCTGGGATCGAGAGCGCTACGATCGATGCGATAAAGGCCTTACTCATACTCATGCTGTCTCCTGAACTGGCTGCGCACGGAATTCGGCCGCGGCATGCCTCGCATAACGGCGGATCGGTCTCTGCTCCCCATGGGTATGTGGCGCGCGCGAAGTTTCGGTTAAATGGGCTTGTACCAAGGCGTCTAACCGATCCCGAAACTCCCGGAACTTTAATTTTCTTTTAGCTTGCGCTATAAGTTCCGCATGATAACAGCCGCACAAATCCGCGCCGCGCGCGGTCTTCTGAAATGGACGCAAGGCACGCTGGCCACGAGATCCGGTCTGTCCGCCGTAACCCTCAACATGATCGAAAGCGAGACGGTTCAGCCGCGAAAAAGCTCGCTCGCCGCCATCCAGCAAGCGCTCGAAAGCGGCGGCGTCGAGTTTACCGGCGCGGGCGGCGGCGGCCTTGGCGTCCGGTTCAGGAACACAACCGGAAATCCAGGGGATATTACAGCAGGCTCGCTTTGAATTGAGACCGGTTGAAATGACGCAGCTATTGTGAACGGCATTTAATCACATTTGTGCTATATTTCTGTGATGGTTTTCCCGGCAGCAGAGCGAAGCCTCAGTCTTGCCCAGTTGAAAGGGAGGCCCTCAATGGCCAACGATCAGGTCAATACACCGGCTGGACGCAAAGGGACTAACCCTTGGGTTGTCTTTGTCTTGGTCTTTGTCTTGGTGTTGGGGCCAATCGGCGGCGCGGCTTACCTCGGATTTCAATACATCGACTGGCCGGAAAACCCGGTGTCTCCACCGAAGGCCGCGGACCAGCCGCCATCCGGGCAGGCGCTCGCGCCGGCAGGGCCAGGGCCAAGCTTCGACGCCGTTTCCGCGGATGCGGCCGGCATGCTCGTCGCGGCCGGCAAGGCGCAGCCGGGCGCCACGGTTCTGCTTCAAAATGGCGGCCAGACCCTGGGCGAAACGAAAGCGGATGAGAACGGCGACTGGGTGCTGATGCTTGAGCGGCCTCTTCCCGCCGGCCCCTACGATCTGTCGATCTTGTCGGTGGACCCGAAGACGCAGGAGCGCGTGCCGGGGCGGAAAAGCTATGCCCTGACCATCGCACCCCAGGATAAGAAAGCGCAGGTGCAGACCGCGGCCGCTGCCGGGGCGGCAGCCGCGAAATCCGCCGCCGCAGCTGCGCAGCAGCAAGCGAAAAAGGCAGCGGCGGTGGCGGCCGTAAAACGCGGCGACACGCTCTGGGCCATAGCGGAGCAGTACTACGGCAGGGGCATGGGCATGCGCTACGGCGAAATCGCGAGCGCGAATAAAGACCGGATCAAGAATCCAAACCTTATCTATCCACAACAGCAATTTGCGATACCGGATAATAAGGCGCCGTGAAACGTAAGTGCGGCTGAGCCGTTAATGCCTCCGTGTACGCAACGGAGGATACCATGGCTCACAAAACGAAAACCCATGCCCGGCTTATGGTGGAGCAGGCTGGCGTCGACGTCGATAAGCTGCTCGATCTGCTCGTCCGGAACGCCGCGGCTGAACTCACCACCTATTATTATTATACGATTTTGCGGATCAACCTTATCGGTTTTGCAGGCGAGGGCCTCAAGGAAATCGCCGAGGATGCCCGGATCGAGGACCGCAATCATTTTGAAGCCCTCGTTCCGCGCATTTACGAACTCGGCGGCGATCTGCCCGCCAGCATGGTCGACTTTCACAATATGTCCGCTTGTCCGCCAGCCGCGTTGCCCGCCGATCCCACGGATATGACGGCTATGGTCACGGTGCTGCTCAAGGCAGAGCAATGCGCGGTGCGCGGCTATACCAACATCTGCAACATGACTGCCGGCAAGGACCATCGCACCTACGATTTGTCGCTCGCGATCCTGCATGAGGAAATCGAGCACGAGGCGTGGTTCCAGGAGTTTCTGGGCAACGGCCCGAGCGGGCACTTCTTGCGGCCCGGCGGCGAGAACTCGCCCTATGTGTCGAAGTTCTTGAAGCCAATGGCACGCTAAGCAGGCATTCCTTGGCTAGCCAACGAAGGCTTGCTTAGAGTCTTTTATTTTCGCAGAGTTCTTCCAACATGCCCTGGCATGTTGGAAAACTTTGAGCAGCGTATCCGCGCGAAGCGCAGCCGTCGGCCCTTCCTCTACGATTATCTCGCCGAGATACTTACCCTACTTAGCGAAAGCTGTCTGTAAACGCGCGAAGGCAGCTTTTACATCGTCGTCCTTTATCACCTTGCTCTGCACCCTAACCGTCTCGGCGAGACCGGCGCGATCCTGATCGTTCAATGCCTTCAATATCGTTGCCGAACGCTTCAGGAGGGCCTGCACCATCTCGATAGCGGCCTTCTTGGAATATACCTTCGTTCCAGCGAAAACCGCATAGATGTTCCTATTCAATATCTCTTGGCCGAAAATCCGCCATCCCTGTTGCAGCCGCGTCAGCTGCTGCTCATAATTGCCATCCCTTGGCAGGCCGCGCTTTATTGCATCCGTGCGCGCGGCTGCCGCATCCATGAGCTTGAACATATAAAGCTGCAATTTGGCGACATCCGTGGCAGCGGATTCGCTTTGTGGCGCCTGCTGCGCATAGACCTCGACCAACGCTTCCAGTGTGTCGGAAACCCCCGATATTTCGAGGATTTGAGCCCCAGCCATCGGGACGCCTTTGATGCTGATGACTCGCAGAGGCGTGTTGTCCTTCGCAATCATGCGCTCGAACACGGCCTTGGTTGCCGGGTCGGAGAGCGAGGGGAGTTTTGCCTTGCCGGATTTGATGGATGCCTGCAACGCGCGATAGTCCCCAGGGTTCCATGGGCGGTTGGTTGGCGGATAGGCGCTTTGCGCCTGGGCCTGCGTTTGGAGCATGGCGAAGCAGGCGGTCATAATCGTAATGAGCCAGAGCAGCCCGCCTCTTCTGCTCCCTTGTCTCGATGTTTCCATCGTTCCCCCCCTTGCAAACGCTCGAAGTCTGCTTTCTTCCCGCTGTCTTTCGTGAATAGGAGCAGCGGTGCCATGTGGTAGGCGATAGGCCCGGCCGGCGCAATCTCCATCGCTCAGACTACGCCGTAATACCAGCAAGCGCTCTATACTACAGCGGCGTCGTTTGCCCTGCGTCTCGAATGCCTTATGCTGGGTGCCAAGCGTTGGATTGCGAAAACTAACCCGGCGGGAAAGCGGACGAGACGGTGGTCTCCACCTCGGCGAGCCATGCGGCGCGCTGTTCCGGGGTGCTTTCCGCCATGGTGCAAAACATCCGGCGGACCACCGTATCGACTCCGCAGAATTGGAACACGCAGTTCCGCCACAGAAGCTCCAGCGGGTCGCCGAAAACGGCTTGCTCTCTTTCGGGCGGGGTGTTCGAGGTGTTCAGAATCACAGCGGCCCTGGCCTTGAGCAAGCCAACAGGGACACCGGCTTCGCCGCAGCCGGGCGGGAAATCGTAAGCGATGCCGCAACGCAGCACGCGGTCGATCCAGCCCTTGAGGATGGCGGGCGGTTGGCCCCACCAGTTCGGGTGGACGATGACAAAGCCATCGGCGGCCTGAACCTCGGCGAAATGGGAGGCAAGCTCCGGGCCGGGCGGCGCGTCCGTCAGCTCCTCCGGCGGCATTACGGGATCGAAGCGCTCAACATACAAATCGCGGAACGAGACGCTGTGCCCCAGCGCATGAAGCGTTTTCCGCGCTCTCGCGGCGATGGCGTAATTGAAGCTGCCGTGCCAAGGGTGCGCCAAAACGATCAGGATGTGCATATTTAATCGCTCTTAAGTATCTTTCTGCAGTTCCCCGGAAATGCCGCTACGGAAGGCCGGCGAATGGCAGCCAGCGGCCGCTACGATTGGTCTATCTAAATCCGGCGAAGATATGGTACTTTGGAAAACGAGCTGGGGCGGGGCCGGAATCGCGGCGAGGCTGTGCGAAAATGTCTCAACCACCGTGGCGTGTGGCCCAGGTTTGGCCCTATTTTTGCTGATGGTTAAGGAAAGGCTACGCAAATCTCTGTGAAAAGTGGCTTCGCTCCACTTCTCCGCCCGAATTCGGGGGCAGAAAGCCTAGCACGTGCTGAAACTGACGGAAGGTTAGAAAGTAATGCGCATATCTCGACTTGCGCTAGGCGCTCTTCTCTTAATCGCTGCCAGCGCTAGCGGAGTTTTCATACATAATTCCACCGCTCAGGACCGCTCCGTCGCGGCCAGCTCGCAGGTTTACAAGGATCTCGAACTGTTCGGTGAGGTGCTCCAGCACGTCCGCGAGGAGTACGTTGAAAAGCCCGACGACAGAAAGCTCGTCGCCCAAGCAATCAACGGCATGCTGATGAAGCTCGATCCCCATTCGAGCTATATGAGCCCCAAGGAGTTCCAGGAGGAGCAGGTCGAGACGCATGGCGAATTCGGCGGCCTTGGCATCGACGTCACGATGGAGAACGGCATTCTGAAAGTGATCGCGCCCATCGACAACATGCCGGCCGAGCGGGCAGGCGTGCTCGCGGGTGACGCCATCACCGAACTCGACGGCCAATCGATCAAGGGCTTGAACATGGACCAGGCGGTCGACCGCATGCGCGGACCCGCGGGCTCGCCCATAACGATCACCGTCGACCGCAAGGGTGCCATGCATCCGATCGCCATGAAAATCGTGCGCGAGATCATCCGGGTCAATCCGGTGAAGTACAGCGTCGAAGGCGATGTTGGCTGGATCAAGATCAAGAGTTTCGAGAACGAGCACACCGCCGACTATCTGCAAACGGCGGTTGAGGACATCCAAAAAGTCGCCGGGCCTTCGCTCGCGGGCTATGTTATCGATCTGCGCAATAATCCAGGCGGGCTGCTCGATCAGGCCATTGCCGTTTCCGATGCCTTCCTCGAACGCGGCGTTATCGTCATCACCAAGGGCCGCAACCCAACCGATATCGAGCGCGCGGCCGCCAAGCCCGGCGATATCACGCGCGGCAAGCCCGTGGTGGTGTTGATTAACGGCGGATCGGCTTCAGCCTCGGAAATCGTCGCTGGCGCGCTGCAGGATCACAAGCGTGGGCTGCTTATCGGCACGCGCTCATTCGGAAAAGGCTCTGTCCAGACCCTGATCCCGCTCGCCGATCACGGCGCACTGCGGCTAACGACGGCGCGCTACTACACGCCATCGGGCCGCTCGATCCAGGCAACCGGCATCGAACCGGATTACGTTGTCGAACCTGAGCTGCCGGCAGAGCTGAAACTGCAGCTTTCGTCGGCGCCGCTGGAATCCGAAGCGCAGTTGCCGGGCCACCTCAAGAACGGCAGCGCCCCCGAAGCCACGGGCAGCCCTTCCTATGTTCCCAAGGACAAGGACAAGGACAACCAGCTTAAGGCCGCAATCGACCTGCTGCATGGCAAAATGCCCGGGGCGGAGAAGCCCGCGGCGGACAAGAATGGCTTGCAGCGGGCCGAGGCCAGCCCTCCGGCTACTCCGGCAGTGGTGGCGAACGGAGCCACGGGCCAGCGCGCGAATTTAGGGACGCAAACGGAACAGAGATAGCTTTCCGGACGCCGGAAACCGCACTATCGATCCAATTCGGGCCGTCCTCGCTAACGCGGAGGCGGCCCGATTTTTTGGGAGGCGGCGCTCGCCCAGCGCTTGGTCAAAGTCTAACGCTTGGTGCCCCCTCCGGCTGTTGCCCCCCGAGGGCAGCGTTTGATCCTGGAGGCGAAGCGGCTCACAGGACTCCCGAGTGGCGCCACACGGCGATCAAGCCCAGGCCAACGATTATATCGATTGTTGCGCACCAAGGTACGTACCACCGGGGTATGGCAACGAGCGTGAGGCGAAAGCGATTGTGGTGCGCGAGGTCCCAGACCGCATGTGTCAGGTAGGACAATGGCAGGAACCAGGCGCTCCAGAGCACACCCAGGAACGCCGCCAAACCGAACAGCATGGCCACAAAGAGTTCCGTCAATTGCTGCGCGGTTGTGCCCCCGGATACGGCGAAGCCGAAGTACACCCCCGCAATTATGCTTACCAGGATAGACGCGAACTGCAGAGAAGGCTGCGGCAATAGGAACGCATGGGGAGTTAAAGATAGCAGGCCAATACCGATTGCAGTACCGAACGTATATTGCGAGAAAATGGATTGCCCCTGGTCGGCCAACGTCCCCTCCCGCCTCGCACTGCAAACTTTGAAACTCAGCGTCCAAGAAACCTCAGCGGCCGCAGTGAACCTGACATTCACGGGAATGGCAAGCAGCGGCCGCATCTGGCCGCTAGGGCACCCCGGGCTTAGTTCGCAGGGGCGTCCGTCCGAAGAACAGGAGAAACAAAGCATAGGCAGCGATCCACGCGCCTGCCGAGACGTAGAACCACATGGGGCGTGCGTCCGCCAGAAACGCTCCCTGCAGCCGCGCCGCGACCGCCGCGAGCCCGCATGCGTAAGCGGCGGAGAGCGCCGGCGGAGACTGAAATGCCATGCCGGAATACCGGCGAAGCATGCTGCTCATGACGCCGAGGCTGCACAGTCCAATAGCCCCAACGGTCCAAGCGTGCACGGCGGCATCCATCAAGGCGGGTCCGGGAAAAAGAGGGTGGGCGGCGGCAAGAGCGAAGCCCGCGGCGATCCAGCCGTATCCCACATGAAGGACGAGCAGCCCCGGTTTGGCGGCCACCCGCCAGCCCTGCCACTGAAGCAGGCGCAGCGCCTGACCGAAGGCGGCGAAGGCGCACGCGAGTGCGGTTGCTTCGAGATCGGGCGACACCGTCCAGGCGGCCAGGGCGAGCGCGGCCGAGGCGCCGGCGCCCAGCTCGATCCGCCTTTTCCACGCCGGTGGAAACGAATTGGCAGGCTCGCCGAGATAGGCGCCAGTGACGGCCGGCACGATGCGCCCGCCGAGAACCATCAGGACGCCCAAGATCGCGGCAAGGCTCATGCGCGTTCCAAACTCGCCCGCCACCGTGGCCGGCTGAGTTCCCGCCGTGACTGCGCCTGCCGCCAGAAGGGCCAGGAGCATGATAATTTTTCCGTTGCGGCGGTCTTTGGCCGGCACAACCTTCGAAGCAACCGCCAAGGCGAGGCAGCCAATGAAGAACGCTGCCGCCGGTGCCGCGAAGAGCGGTGCGAACACGTGCAGGACGCGGCCCGCGAGCCAGGCAGCGGCAAGTGCGTACACGATGAAGGGAGAAATTGGAGGCCGCCGGGTCCACCGGGGCAAAGCCGTCAGGATAACGCCTGCAAATACGGCGGGTGCCGCGCCGGATAAAAGCTCCTCGCGGTGGAAGACCGCGAGCCCAGCCGGCGCGAAACCGTATGCGTCGATGCCCAGCGGCGGCGCCAGCCAAACCGCTACGCCAGCGATTGCATCCAGCGCGGCCAGGAGAAAGAAGAGACGGAACGGTTGCGTACCCGCTGTTGCAATCATCGCTTTTAACCTGGCGCGAGTACCCACTATCGTTGAAGCATGAGTCGTAGCCATACGGCATTACCCCTCACCCTGTCCCTCTCGGCAAGCTCGCCTTGGCGAGCTTGCAACTAATGGCATCCGCATTCGCAAGCGAATGCGGATGGGGGAGAGGGGACGCCCTCTCAACGGCCGCAACGGGCTCCCTCTCCCATAGGGAGAGGGTTGGGGTGAGGGGTGATGCGCTCCGTGCGGATCACCGTTTCGGCGTACCAGCTGCCCTGCGCCAAAAGCACACGGCCGCGCCCCCGTGCCGATGCTGTCAAAATTGCCAAGGCGAGGCTAAGTTAGATTTTGCGCCCCTTCAATCAGAGACTTTAACTTATGTACCGCCGCAGCCTGCCCCTTTTCCCCGACCTGAGCGCATTCCTTGCCTATCTCGACGGCAAGGGCGAAGTGCGGACCATCAGCGCGCCCATCGATATGAACCTTGAGATTACCGAGGTGCACCGGCGCGTAATCGCCACGGGCGGGCCGGTGCTGCGCTTCGAGCGGCCTGTCGCGGCTGGGCGGCCCTCAAGCTTGCCCGCGATTACCAATCTGTTCGGGACGCGGGAACGGGTGGCGGCGGGTCTTGGCACCGTTCCGGCCGATCTGGAGCGGCTTGGCACGTTCATGGCCTGGATGCGCTCGCCGCAGCCGCCCCGGTCCATCGCCGAAGCCGGCAAGCTTTTCCCGGCCGCGCGCGCGGCCCTGCAATCGCGGCCGAAATTCGTTTCCGCACCTAAGGCTTGGGCGGACGTTCCGGCAGATTTGTCCCAGCTGCCGGTGCAAACCTGCTGGCCGGACGACGCCGGGCCGCTTATCACCTGGCCCATCGTGATCACCCGGCCGCCGGGCGAAGACGACGCGTCCGCTTACAATCTCGGCATCTACCGCATGCAGGTCCTGGACAACGGCGCCACGATCATGCGCTGGCTGCCGATGCGCGGCGGCGCGGCGCATCACCGGCTATGGGCAGGGCAGGGGCTCGATATGCCCGTGGCCGTGGTCATCGGCGCCGATCCGGCCACGATCCTCGCGGCAGTCATGCCCGCGCCCGAAGGCGTCAGCGAGCTTGCCCTTGCCGGCATCCTGGGCGGCCGGCGGCCCGAGCTTGCGCCCTGCCGCACCATCCCGCTGCATGTGCCGGCCAGCGCGCAAATCGTGCTCGAAGGCACCGTCTCGCCCACCGAAACCGCAATGGAAGGCCCTTTCGGCGACCACACGGGCTATTACAATCCGGCCGAGCCGTTCCCCGTTTTCCGCCTGAAACACATGCGCATCCGCGAGCCTGGGCTATATCTGACCACGTTCACGGGCCGCGCGCCCGATGAGCCGTCCGTCATCGCCGATGCCATGCTCGATATTTTCAAACCGCTCCTGAGGCAGCAACTTCCCGAAATCCTCGACGTTTGGCTGCCTCCAGAAGCCTGCTCCTATCGCATCGCGGTGCTTGCCATCGACAAGCGCTATCCGGGGCAGGCCCGGCGCGCCATGATGGGCTTCTGGTCGCTGCTGCCGCAATTCACCATGACCAAAATTGTCATCGCGGTGGACGCGGACATCGACATCCGCTCCTGGAGCGATGTGATGTGGGCGGTTGCGACGCGCATGGACCCGTCGCGCGACCTCATGACGCTCGACCGCACGCCCATCGACCATTTGGATTTCGCGTCGCCGCTGCCGGGCCTCGGCGGCAAGCTCGGCATCGACGCGACGAAGAAAATCGGCAGCGAAACCACGCGCGGCTGGGGCGAGGTTATGCGCATGAGCGGCGAGGTCGAGGCCCGCGTGGTGGCGCGCTGGCGCGAGCTGTTCCCGGAGCCGCCCGCGGGCTGAGGATCGATTGGGGATTTCTGAACGATGCCGAACACATCGATTGAGCAGGAGTTGAACGAGCGGCATGCGGCCGCACAGGCTGCGTTCGCAAGGCGGGATATCGATGCCTACAAAGCCATCTTTTCTCCGTCGCTGGCTTACCGGCAGATAGACGGCCAGGTCATCGATCGCAGCCGGCTTATGCGCAACGTTGCCTCGCAATTCCGCCGTCTCAGCACCGCGCAATCCTCATTTGTCCGCGAACGGCTGAATGCCGCTGCCGGCGAGGCGGCAGAGACGCTGACACAATCGGCGTCCCTGGAGGCAACGGCCTTTGGCTTCGTCCATCGGCATTGGCGGCTCCATCGGCGGGGCGACTATGCGTGGACAAAATTGGATGGCGTTTGGGTGATCGAGCGTGTGGAGATCGTTTCGGAGAAGTTGAGCCCGGACGGCTGGCGATTCGGCTTTTAGATCGCCGGCCGTCTGGGCTCTTGCGCTACCCAAGATAGCAGACTAACTTAAACTAAGTCCGGTTGGTTGAGATGGCTGAACAAATGCAGATCGTTAACATCCACGAAGCCAAAACGCACTTGTCGCGCCTCATCGAGCAGGCCGCGAAGGGCGAGCCGTTTATCATTGCCAAGGCCGGCAAGCCACTGGTGAAGGTAACGGCCATCGACGCACCTTTGGCTGAAGCCGGACGCCGCTTAGGTTTCATGTCCGGGCAGATCGCCGTGCCGGACGATTTCGACCGCATGGGCGAGACCGAAATCGAGCAGCTCTTCGGCGATCTATGAAGCTGCTTCTGGATACGCACATTTTGCTATGGGCAGCCGGCCAGCCAGATCGATTGCCCCCGGCAATCCGGGAGATGCTCGAAGAACCGCGAAACGAGCCGGTTTTCAGCGTGGCGAGTCTTTGGGAAATCGCGATCAAGCGCAGCCTCGGCCGGAGCGATTTCCAGGTGGACGCGCGCCTGCTACGCCGGGGTTTGCTCGAAAACGGCTATTCCGAGCTTGAGATTAAGGGAGACCATGCCGTTGCGATCGACGGGCTGCCGCCAATCCATAAAGATCCATTCGACCGCATTCTTGTCGCGCAATCGATGGCCGAGGGCATTCTGCTTTTGACCGCCGATCCGCTGGTTGCGCAGTATCCTGGCCCCGTGCGCAAAATATGATCCGTCCCGCTCGTGGAGCGGGACGCCCGGGCAGGTACTTGCCCCCTTAAGAAGCCCTCACGTCCAGCAGTTCGATGTCGAACATCAGCGTGGCGTTCGGCGGGATCGAAGGGGGCGAGCCTTTCGAGCCGTAGCCCAGCTCCGGCGGGATCACGAGCGTGCGCTTGCCGCCCTTTTGCATGGTGGCGAGGCCCTGCTCCCAGCCCTCGATCACCCCATGCTGGCCGAGCGTGAACGAGAACGGCCTCTTGCGGTCGAAAGAGCTATCGAATTTCGCGCCCTTGGCACCGTTCACATAGAGCCAGCCCGTATAATTCACGACGCAGACTTGACCGGGCTTCGGGCTGATACCGGTGCCAACCTTCGTATCGGTAATTTGTATGCTTGGCGCCGGCGCGGCCACTTGCTCGCCGCCTGTGAGGGACGTACCTACGCTGCAGCCGGCCGCCGCGGCTGCGATGGCAAACGCGAAGAGGATGCGGGCGCCAGGGAAAGCGGAGACGCGCAAATTTCTTACTCCTTGATAGTTCGCCGGAATAGCTTGATTAGTGCAACTGCTGCTGAGGCTCAAAGGCTTTTTTGAGGCAGCGTTACGGCCACATAGTCCGTTTCCCGGCGTTTGCGCCTGGACCGGCGATCAGGGAGCGTGACTTCAATGACTTCGCGGTTTTCCGTGCCGATGGCTTTGCTTGCCGTGGCGGCCTCTATTCTGCAATGCAGCGCCCGCGCTGGCGAAGCCGGGGATCTGGCCGGTGCCTATTGCGCTGGCATTCACGAAGTTGGAACGTGCTTGCGGCTGACGCCCGATGGCAAATTCGAATATTTCCTGGCTTACGGCTCTTATGACGAGGTGTCGGAGGGAACCTGGCGGCGCGCCGGAGACGAAATCGTCCTCGACAGCCCCGCCTACGATAAAGCGCCGCGCTTTACCTTCAAAGGCACGCAACCCACGCAGAGCGGCAAGTTCGAGGTTACAGCCGTGGGCAATGATGGCCATGCCATCCAGCTTATTAATGTGCGTGTGACCTGCGACGGCCGGTCCATTTACGCGGGCGAGACAGGCACAGTCGATTTCAAGGTCGATTGCCAGGAAGCGCCGAAAAGCGTTTCGCTCGGTTTCGAGATGTACGGCGTCGGCTGGCAGACTTTCGATGTCTCGGGCCAGCCGGGCGCGGGCAAGGGCTACACTTTCGTTTTCGACCCCGGCGACCTCGGCAAGAAACGCTTCGCCGCTACGCACCTGAAGGTTGACGGCGATGGCAGCCTGCTCATGACCTACGAGAGTCCGGCTGTCAGAGAGTTCAACGGACGCACCTTCAAATACCGGCGCAACGAATAGGGGCTTTAAGACCCCCTCACCCCAGCCCTCTCCCCAAGGGGAGAGGGGGAAGGAGCTGCGGCCCTCTCTTATGGGAGGCGGCAGTTCTGGCGTCCCCTCGCCCCAACGGGGAGAGGGACAGGGTGAGGGGGGACTTCCCCCGGGAGCGTTTGGCGCCGCGCGGGTTTCATGCCCTGAAAGGGGCCTGCGATGCAGGACGTCATCCACAAGCCGCAAGCTGCGGGTATCGTCGAAACCCGCGCGCCCGCACGGCTCGACCGCCTGCCTTGGGGCCGGTTCCATACGCTTGTGATCGCGGCGCTCGGCATAACCTGGGTGCTGGATGGGCTTGAGGTGACGCTCGCAGGCTCGGTCGCGGGGGCGCTCAAGGCGAGTCCCATCCTGCGGTTCAGCGATTCCGATGTGGGGCTGGCATCGAGCCTTTACCTCGCCGGCGCGGTCACCGGCGCGCTATTCTTCGGCTGGATGGCCGACCGGTTCGGCCGCCGCGTGCTTTTCTTCATCACGCTCACACTCTATCTGGTGGCCGCCGCGGCAACCGCCTTTTCATGGGACCTCGCGAGCTTCTGCTTCTTCCGCTTTTTCACGGGCGCCGGCATCGGCGGCGAATACAGCGCGGTGAATTCCACGATCCAGGAGATGATCCCGGCGCGTTTCCGCGGCTGGACGGATTTGGCGCTGGGGGGCACGTTCTGGATTGGCGGCGCGCTCGGCGCGGGCGCGTCCATCGTGCTCTTGGACCCGGCCCGGTTCAATCTGGAAACCGGCTGGCGGCTCGGCTTTTTTATCGGCGCCGCGCTGAGCCTGGTTATTCTCTATTTGCGCTCGTGGATTCCCGAGAGCCCGCGCTGGCTGGTCATCCACGGTAAGGAAGCCGAAGCGGAGGCTATCGTGGCTGGAATCGAGGCCGGCTTCCGCGCGCATGGAGCCCATTTCCAAGACGCGAGCCAGCTCAAGCCGATGCGCGTGCACCCGCGCACGCACACGCCCCTTGCCGAGGTTTTCCGCACGATTTTCGTGACCTATAGAACCCGCGCGCTGGTTGGCCTCACGCTGATGTCGGCCCAGGCATTCTTCTATAATGCGATCTTCTTCACCTACGCGCTGGTGCTGATAAAGTTCTATCGTGTGCCGGCGCAGGATGTGGGGTGGTATATCCTGCCGTTCGCGCTGGCCAATGTGCTGGGGCCGATCGTTCTCGGGCGGCTGTTCGATGTCATCGGCCGTAAGCCTATGATCGCGGCAACCTATTCGATCTCCGGCGTCCTGCTCGTCTTAAGCGGCTGGCTGTTCGCCGGGGGCCTGCTCAGCGCCACGCAGCAGACCGTAGCCTGGGCCGCGATCTTCTTCTTCGCTTCGCCCGCGGCGGGCAGCGCCTATCTCACCGTCAGCGAGGTGTTCCCGGTCGAAATCCGGGCGCTCGCCATCGCAGTGTTTTACTCGCTCGGCACGGCCGCCGGCGGCGCGGCCGCGCCCTATCTGCTCGGCAGCCTGATCGAGACGGGATCGCGCTTGAGCGTTTTCAGCGGCTATCTTCTGGGCGCGGGCCTCATGATTATCGCGGCCATCGTGGAGCTTGCCTGGGGTGTCGCTGCGGAGCGCAAGCCGCTTGAGTTGGTCGCCCAGCCGCTATCCTATGCCGGCGAATAGCAGCCGTTCATCGCTTCGCGTCATTGCGAGCGCGGCGAAGCAATCCACAGGCAACAAGCGCGAGCATGCGTGCTGCTTCTGGATAGCCACGGCGCGTGCCGCGCCTCGCGATGACGATGGCGGAAGCATTAACGCGGTCAGTCCTCGCCGGGGCGCTTGCGCAGTTGCTTCACGGCGCCGCGAACCGCCTTGCCTTGCAGCCGGCGCTGTTTGCTGGCGCCCGTGGGGCGCGTCGGCACCCGCCGCTTTGGCACGATGGCGGCCTGCCTTATAAGTTCGGCGAGCCGGTCGCGGGCGTCGGCGCGGTTGCGTTCCTGCGAGCGGTAGCTCTGCGCGACGAGAAGCAGCACGCCGTCCTGCGTCATCCGGCGCCCGGCGAGCTTGGCCAGGCGCGGCAGCAGACCCGCCGGCAGCGAGGCTGAGCGCGCGGCGTCGAAGCGCAGTTGCACGGCCGTCGCAACCTTGTTCACGTTCTGCCCGCCGGGGCCGGACGCCAGCACGAAGCGCTCCTCGATCTCATCCTCCGCGATCTCGATTTGCGGCGTAACCCAGATGCCTGACATCGAAACCCGTCCCGCCTTGCACTCTAATTGCTGAGCTACAATAAGCCGGGCAATAGGAAACGCCAATCGTGCCGCCATGGGAGCTGAAAGTTTCTTGAACGCGTCCGGGCCAGCCCTTAGGTTCACGGAAACGCGCGCGCTGCTATCAGGAGACACCCATGACCCAAACAACCGGCCGGATTTTCGACGATATCGCCAAGCTCATGACGGACGCCGCGGGCGCGGCGCAAGGGATGCGCACCGAATTCGAGACGGCGGCAAAGGCGCAAGGCGAGCGCTTCCTGCGGACGATGGATATCCCGCAGCGCGAGGAGTTCGAGGCCGTGAAAGCCATGGCGCTCAAGGCGCGCGAGGAAAACGAACGCCTGTCCCAGCGGGTCGCCGAGCTTGAAGCCGCGCTGGCTCGCATTCAAGGCGGCGAGCAGCAATCGTAGGTTGAGTCATGGGGCTTGGCAATACAGTTCGGCAACACCCTGCCTTTTATTGCCGCCCCGCCCGCGTTTTCCCCGTGGAGAAAAGATAGGAAACATTGCGCAGAACCGGCGGATCACCGCACTGAATAGACATGCGGCGAACGCGAACGGTTGCAGCCAAGGTTGCTAGAGGGCCCGTTCGGGAAATTTGCTGCGGCATTCATGAGGGGAAAATAATGATGACCGCTGCGGGGCAAGATTTTAACCGTCTTTCACACCCTGTCGATCTTATGGAGCACATTGCTTGCTTGCAGGATTGGGTTTTCGAGCGTTCGAGTGAAGATGAGTTGACTGTTTCCGTCGCAGGTAACTGGTGCGATTATAATATATCGTTCAATTGGCGCGACGATCTCGAAAGCCTGCACATGGCCTGTGCTTTCGATTTCAAGGTGCCGAAGACCAAGGTCGCGGAGATTTACCGGTTGCTCGTGCTCATCAACGAGCAGCTTTGGCTCGGCCATTTCGATGTGTGGTCTTCCGAGGGGCTTTTGCTCTACCGGCAGGGGCTCATGCTGAACGGGGCGGAGCCGACGGCCAAGCAATGCGAGGCGCTGCTTCAGGCCGCGCTTGAAACCTGCGAGCGCTATTATCAGGCGTTCCAGTTCGTGGTCTGGGCCGGCAAGCGCGCCGAAGACGCGCTCGCGAGCACGCTCTTCGAAACGGAGGGGCAGGCGTAAGGGGGCTGCGGCAGCGCGCCTTGCACCGCGCTCCAGATCGGAATCGCCATCATTGCGAGCCATGCGAAGCAATCCAGATGCAACCTACGCCAGGGCTTGTTGCATCTGGATCGCCACGGCGGCAAGTGCGCGCCTCGCGATGACGGCTTTGCGTGATTTAGCGCGCACAGCCTTAAGGCGGGAAAGTGAAGCCCACGTAGTGGCTGATCGTGGTTAATGCGGACATGGTAAACGGCGGAGCCTGATATTTTCCGCCCCCGCTTTTTTGCGAATCTTTTCCCATTTTTGGCCAAATTCCACGATTCCGGAATCCGTTTAAATATGTTCGCAGATTTGGAATTAACCATCGGGGCGAGCATCCGGCCCGCCATGCGCCATGCATGGTCATGAAATTATGGCTTATAATCAATACCTTAAAGCCGTTAAGGCTTTAGAAAAGCGCTCTGCCCTATCATTCCGCCTTAAAGAAGTGTACCGGCAAACCTGGAAAAAGGGAGGCCGGCCGTGGGAAATAGGGTTAAGGCATTGTTTCATTCCCTGGAGGGCGGTTTCAGCAACTCCGTCACGGATCTGATCGCGCTCCAGGCGCTAGCAGCCAATAGGGGCTTGAACGGGGATAAAGGAGCGAAAGCGGTATGGGCGCGGAGGCACATTCGATTTTCCTGGTTGGCGCGGGCCGCATGGGCGGGGCGCTGTTGCGGGGCTGGCTCGCTGCGGGATTTCCGCCCCGGTCGCTGGCCGTGGCCGAGCCCACCCCCAGCCCGGAAATCGCGGCGCTTCTCAAGGAGAACGCGATTGCCGCGGAGCCTCAAGCCGCGCCGGATCTGATGGTTCTTGCGGTAAAGCCGCAGATCATGAACGAGGTTCTGGCCAGGATCGCAGCCCTCGCCGGGCCTCAAACGGCAGTGCTTTCCATCGCGGCCGGGCGCACCGTGGCTTCCATCGCCGCGCATTTCGCGCCGGGCACCGCCATCGTCAGGGCGATGCCGAACCTGCCCGCCGAGATCGGGCGCGGCATCACGGCGGCCTACGCCAATGCGCAAGTCACGCCCGGACGCCGCAGCCTTTGCGACGCTTTGCTGCGCGCGGCGGGCGAGGTGGCCTGGATCGAGGACGAAAGCCTCATCGATGCCGTGACAGCGGTATCGGGATCGGGCCCGGCCTACGTCTTCCATCTTGCCGAATGCCTGGCCGATGCGGCCATCGCGGCGGGCTTGCCCCCGGCCCTCGCGGCGCAGCTCGCACGCGCGACCGTGACGGGGGCGGGCGAATTGCTCCACCGGTCGCCGCTTTCGCCGGCTCAGCTTCGCGAAAATGTGACCTCGCCCGGCGGCACGACCGCGGCCGGGCTCTCGGTCCTCATGGGCGAGCCTTCGCTGAAGGCGCTGATCACGGAAACCGTCGCCGCCGCGGCCCGCCGCTCGCGGGAGCTTTCGAGCTGACCCGCGGAGGCGGCAAACAATTCCATTTATTATCGTTTTCCAGCCCATTAGGGTGCGCTGGGCGTTAACGGCCTGCTGTCTTACGGATTGCGCTAAGCTTGCGGATCGTTATTCTCCTGCCCAACGCTTATCTTTCCCGCGGGTTCGAGCCGCAAACAAATCGTCCTGGAACAGACTAAATGGATAAACGTGAACTTCGCGCCGTCAGCTCCCTTGCCGCCGTCTTCTCGGTAAGGCTACTGGGGCTGTTCATGATCTATCCGGTGTTCTCCGCCTATGCGAAGGACCTCTCCGGGGCGACACCCTACAAGATCGGTTTGGCGCTCGGCATTTACGGCCTGAGCCAGGGGATTTTGCAGATCCCTTTCGGCATGCTGTCCGACAGGATCGGACGCAAGAGCATAATCGTCCTCGGGCTTGCAATGTTCGGAATCGGCAGTGCCGTGGCTGCCGTTTCAGCGTCGATCGATGGTGTGATTGCCGGCAGGCTGCTGCAGGGCACGGGCGCGGTTGGTTCGGTCATCCTTGCGCTTGTGGCAGACCTCACGGCCGAAGAGAATCGCACTAAGGCCATGGCGATGGTTGGCGTCACAATTGGACTCTCCTTTATGTTCGCCATCGTTGCCGGGCCTATCATCGCCAGCTTCACCGGCGTGCAGGGCATTTTCTGGCTCATGGTGGTATTGTCCGTGCTCGGCATGGCCATTACACAGTTCGTGGTGCCGGACCCGCTCGGCCTGCATGTGCAACGCGATGCGGAAGCAGTGCCTGCCATGCTGGCTTCCGTGCTGAAGGATAGGGAACTGCTGCGTCTCGATTTCGGCACCTTTGTGCAAAACGCAATGTTGACAGCGAGCTTCCTGGTGGTGCCAGGGCTTTTGCATAGTGGGCTGAACGTGACCACCCAGGACCAGTGGATCGTCTATCTGCCTGTGCTGATTATCTCGCTCTTGGTAACGGTCCCTGCAATTATCGCGGCTGAGAAGCACCGTCTCATGAAGACCGTTTTCGTAAGCGCCGTCGTGGCCTTGGCGGCAAGCCAAATCCTGCTCGTTTTCGCCGCGCAAAACCTCTATGCGCTGCTCATCGCGCTGACGGTTTTCTTCTCGGGCTTCAATGTAATGTCTGCCACTTTGCCGTCGCTCATCACCAAGTCTGCTCCGCTCGATGCCAAGGGCACGGCCACGGGCATCTATTCAAGCTCGCAATTCTTAGGCATTTTTATTGGTGGTGTCGTGGGTGGCTGGGCGCATCAGCGCATGGGCGATACTGGCGTATTCGCGATGACCTCGGTGCTTGCCCTGCTATGGCTGGCCGCAGCGGCGACGATGGCGCGGCCGAGCTATCTTACGACGCGGCTTGTGCGGATCTCGGATGCTCAGGCGGCCCGCGCGGAAAAACTTGCCGCGAGCTTGCGTCAAATGCCCGGCGTCGCGGAGGCGGTGGTGATCGCGGAGGAAAAACTCGCCTACCTCAAGGTCGATGCAAAAGCCTTCGATGCCGCAAAAGCCGAAGCGCTCGCCGGCGCAAGCTAAGGCATTGCTCAAAAATAACTGCGCCATCTGGCTTGCTGCGGTTGCAGGCGGCGCAGGCTTGACAGTGGTTCCGCCAATTTCGAACGCTGGCCGCGGGGTGCGTTGCGATACTGCCCCCTACGTAAGGCTTTTCGATTCGCCCCTTCACCCCCGAACCGCAACAACGTCTTCAAGCGGCGGCGAAGAACACCTCGCTGGGTGTTTTGTAGCCGAGCGCCTTTCTGGGACGGGAGTTGAGTTTGTCCTCGACCCGTTGGACCTCGGCGGGAGTGAGGGTAGAGAAGTCCGAGCCTTTTGGGAAGTACTGACGCAGGAGGCCGTTGGTGTGTTCGTTCAGTCCCCGTTCCCAGGAATGATAAGGCTTGGCGAAGTAGATTTGAGCTTCCAGGCTTGCTGCGATGCTGGCGTGCCCGGCAAATTCCTTGCCGTTGTCGTAGGTGATGGTCTCGATTTTGTGAGCTATGGGAAGAAGTGAAGCATCGCAGGCGCTTCGGACAGAGGCTGAGCTTTTGTCCGGCAGGATGGCGAGCTTTGTGTATTTGGATTTGCGGTCCACATGGGTGAGGATCGCGCCCTTTTGGCCCCGGCCGATGACGGTATCGCCCTCCCAATCGCCGATGCGGCTTTTTTCCTGGGCGATGGCGGGGCGTTCAGAGATGTCCACGCGGCCAGGGATCAGGCCGCGCCCAGAGTTCTTGCCTTTGCGCTTGTTGTACTTCTTGCCGTTGTGGCGTAGGTAGCGCCAAAGACTTCCCCCGTTTCGCTTGTCCTTCCAGATGTGCTGGTAGATGCGTTCGGGGCTGACAAACTGCCGTTCTTCTTTCTTCAGCCAGCCGCTGATTTGCTCGGGGCTCCATTGTTCCTGCGTCAGTGTCCCCTCGATCTCGCGGATGAGGCTTGGCGTCATCTTACGCGGCACGCTCGATGCGGCGGTACGCCTGGCGGATGCTTTCTCCTGTGCTTGTTTGTAGCGATACCCCTTGCGGCCAGTATTGCGTTTGATCTCGTTTGTGATTGTCGAACGGTGCACGCCGATCTGCCGCGCAACCCCGGCTTTGGTGCAGCCGCTTTTCAAGAGCGCGTAAATCTGGCAGCGTTTGTCATAGGTCAGGTGATGATGGCCTTTGGGCATGTGTCCCCGGTGAGATGTGGTAGTCCCACGCGAGGATAGTCTTCACCTGACCACCGGCATACACAGCCTGGCTAAGGGTGGTGGATAAGGCAGGCGGCCTCAAGGGTGCTCGCTATGCTCCCACCGCCTCCGGCGGCTAGCCCTTGACCCCGCCTGCCTTATCCACCTCTCGCTCTGCCATGCCGTTTATGCCCGCTTGTTGCATTCCGGAATTGAAACGGCGATTCCATAAAAGCTGTTCTTCTGGACAATTGGATGTTGGCGGCTGCGCTCACGCCCCCTAGAAGCATTGGAAACCGGCCTCTATCTATGATGCCAGCGCGAAGGCGGCGGTGCGTTCGCACGGCATTCAGGTTCAAGGGAAAGCAGTTATGGCGAATTTGCGAAAAGCAGCCGCGGTTGTCCTCCCGGCGATCCTTGCGGGCCTTCATGCTGCAAGCGCTGACACCTTGCAGAGGATCAAGGACACCGGCGCGATAACGCTCGGATACCGCGAAAATTCGATACCGATGTCCTATGCCGATGCTCATCAGCCGATGGGTTTTGCGCTGGACCTTTGCGCTGGCGCCGTAAGCAAGGTCAAGCAGAAGCTCGGGCTGGCTGAGTTGAGGATCGATTACCAAGCCGTTACGCAAGCCGAGGCCGCGGCGCTTCTTGCCACCGGTGCGATGGCCATCGATTGCGCCGCGACACCAGCCCTCACGGAACTCGCACAGCAGGCGGCCTTCTCGGAGCCGGTGTTCGTATCCGAGCTTAGGTGGATCGCTCCGCGCAGATTGCGCGTGGAACGGGAAGGAAGGCGGGGAACCTGGTACGAAACGATCTCGCCCGCTTCCGCCGAGGACTTGAAGGGCAAGCCGGTCGTATTGACGCAAGGCGCTGGCGTCACCTCGATGGTGCTCACCTTAAGCAGCGACCGCTCTCTTGGCCTATCGATCGTGGAGGCAAAGGACAACGCAGAGTCCTTCAAGCTTGTCGAAACCGGCAAGGCTTCGGCCTTCCTCGCGGACGATATGCTTCTGGTCTCGCTGAAGGCGAACGCCAAGAACCCCGATGGGTTCGGCTTCCTGAGCGACGCCTATCCCGGAACATCCTACGCGCTGATGCTCGGCAAGGACGATAGCCAGTTCAAGGAGTTGGTGGACGGCGCGCTTGCCGGGGCGATGCAATCCGGCGAATACGCCAAGCTTTATGCGAAATGGTTCGAAAGCCCAATCCCGCCCAAAAACCTCAACCTGGCCTATCCGATGCCCGAGAAGCTCCAGGAACTGGTGAAAGCGGCGGGCAGCAAGGCCGTGGCGCCCTGATCCGCCGGTGCGGGGTCTCTGGGCTGGGGCCTCCCCAGTGGCGCAAACCTAACGGATGGCGTAACGAACAGAGGGAATCTCCCCTCACCCTGTCCCTCTCCCCATGGGAGAGGGGACGTTGTTGCACGCTCCAAGCGCCATTCAGGGGTCCCTTCTCCCATGGGGAGAAGGGCAGGATGAGGGGAGATTCCGCCCGTTCGCTACGCTATCCGCCGTTGGAGGCCCCCCTCACAACGGGAAAATGGCCCTCTTGCGATTTCGAAGTTCCCTTGCCGGGATCACTTAGGCGCGCGCTTGGCGAGGATACGCTGCAAGGTGCGCCGGTGCATATGCAGCCTGCGGGCCGTCTCCGACACATTGCGGCTGCACAGCTCGTAAACCCGCTGGATGTGCTCCCAGCGGACGCGGTCGGCGGACATGGGGTTCTCCGGCGGCTTTGGCTTCGTCTCGGCCGACGCCGTGAGCGCCGCAAGGATATCCTCGGCATCGGCGGGCTTGGACAGATAGTCCACCGCTCCGAGCTTCACCGCGGTCACGGCCGTCGCGATGTTACCGTAGCCGGTAAGCACGAGCGCCCGGCAGTCTGGCCGTGTTTCCTGCAGCATCCTGATGACTTCAAGCCCGCTGCCATCGTCGAGGCGCATGTCCACGACCGCATAGGCCGGAGCCGATTTGCCTGATGGCAGCCTTGCCGGCTTCAAGCGTCTCCGCGGTGCGGACTTGATAGCCCCGCGCCTCCATCGCCTTGGCAAGCCTTGTGAGGAATGGTTTGTCGTCGTCCACGATTAGGAGCGAGTTGTCGGCGCTGTCGCTCTGGGTAGTGGCGAGTGTGCCCATGACTTGTTCCATTGCTACTTTGTCGCACCCCTATACATAGTGTCGCAGTTTCACGCTCTAAACACGGATTGTCAAACTTATACCGCAGTTTCAATCCTTGCGCGTGGCCAGACGATCTGCACCGTCGCTCCTGTCGCGGGCGGGGTCCGGTTCTCGGCAACGACCGTGGCCCCGGATCGTTCCAAAAACGTCTTTGCAATGAAGAAGCCGAGGCCCATTCCAGCCTCCTCGTTACCAACGTAGCCGCGCGGCCTACTCGTCACATACGGTTCACCCAAGTAGTTGATAATATTCTGCGAAAATCCAGGCCCGTCATCGGCAATGCGAAGGCGCACCTTATCCTGATCGTAGCTTGCGTCAATGGTCACCGTGCTTTTTGCGAAATCGGCCGCATTTTCGACAAGATTTACGAGAGCGTGGATCAGCCCGGGATTTCGTGGAATCACCGGCTCGCCCGACGGTTTGGACGAGGGCGCCGCATCCGTGAGCCTGACTTTGATGTCCACGCCAGGCGTCCGGAGCGGGGATACAACCTCTTCGATAAGGTGGCTCAGCGGGATTTGCGCAAAATAATCGTCCTCCCGGCCTGGCCCGCTCTTCGAAAGCTCGCTTAGAATGTCGCGGCAGCGCGCGGCCTGCGTCCGCAACAGCGTGATGTCTTCGCTCCAGGGGCTGTCGCGGGGCACCTCGCGCTCCAACTCCTTTGCGACAAGGGCGATGGTCGAAAGCGGGGTGCCGAGCTGGTGGGCGGCAGCCGCGGCAAGACCGTCAAGCGCGGAGAGGCGTTGCTCCCGCGCCAGGATCAGCTCCGCGGCGGTAAGCGCCTGGGACATCTGGCGCGTCTCCTGACCGATGCGCCAAGCGTAAAACGCGATGAACGCGATGCATGAGACAAGCGCGGACCAAATCCCCGCGATGTAGAGCAGGGGCAGCGAAGGAGGCGGTAGATGAGCCCAAGGCAGGGGAAGATGCAGCTTTGCCAGGAGCGTTGTGAGCGCGATGTCCAGGGCCGTGAGCGCCACGGTAATGTTGAGCGGCTGCGTTGACGCGGAAACCGCCACGGGCACGACCAGGAGGAAGGCGAAAGGGTTTTCAAGCCCGCCGGTGAGAAATATCAGCGCCGCCAGCTGCAGGATGTCGTAGCCCAAGAGCAGTGCGGCATGGCGGGAGGGCAGGAGATGCGGCCGGGGATTGGTCAGGGTTAAGACGGCGTTCAACGCGGCGGAAAGGGAAATAACCGCGAGGCATAGGTGCAGCGGAAGCGGGAAGCGGTAGCCATAATAGACAGAAAGAACGGTGACGGTTTGTCCCATGACGGCAAACCATCTGAGCTTGATCGTTGTGTTAAGCCTGAGGCGGCTGCCGTCATTGGCGATTAGCGGGCTTGCCATCGTGTCCTTCGAAAACGTAAACGCCTGGGTAACATTTATGGGACGGAACACGTAACCGCCAGTATATTACGGCGCAATGGTTTAGAACCACGCCGTCCAGCGAATCCCGTCCAGCCAAGCACCGGCGCAGGCGGAAACTGAAGGAGAGCCGATGCCGCGCATTAACCCGGTCTTGTTTGTCATCGCCCTGTTTGTGGCAGGGTTTGCCGCAGCCTATTCAATCCGCTTTGCCCCGGAAGGATCGCGCACCGAAGGCAGGGCGCTGATCGGCGGTCCGTTCACTCTTGCCGATACCGCCGGGAAGCGGGTCACGGATCGCGACTTCCGCGGCAAGCTCATGCTGGTCTTCTTCGGCTATACCCATTGCCCGGACGTGTGCCCCACCGAGATGCAAAACATGGCGGATGTCATGGAGAAGCTGGGCCCGGATGCGAAGCAGGTTGCGCCGGTTTTCATTTCCGTGGACCCGGTTCGCGACACGCCGGAGGCCCTTTCGGATTATGTAAAGAATTTCTCCCCGCTTATTACCGGCCTGACCGGCTCGCAGGAAGAGATCGCAAGCGTGGCGAAGGCTTACCGTGTTTATTTTAGAAAAGCGGACGGCGGCCCGGAGGATTACACCGTCGATCATTCGGTATTCGTTTATCTCATGGACCGGGATGGAAATTACTTAACTCACTTCATGTTCAACACCCCGGCGGAAAACATGGTGAGCGTGATTAAAAAGCGCATTTCCGGCGATAAAAGCTCCTGATTTAGGCTGATGCTCAACCAAAGGTCAATTTTAAGTTCGAAGGGGGTGTGTCAACCTAGCGTGGACGGCGCGTTATGATTTCAACGGTTTGGGAGGCGCTTGTAGCGTGGTCTTTCTGTGAAGCGTTCACTCAACATAAGGGGATCACGTGCTCTACCACCTGTATGAGCTGGGCCAGGCGGCCATGTCTCCGGCGAGAGCGGTCGCACATTCCACGCGCTTCATTATGCGCAACCCGTTCAACCCGCTATCCTACACCAACGTAGGCCGCAATGCGGCCGCGGCAGCGGAGCTTCTGGAGCGGACTACGCGCCGCTACAAAAAGCCAACCTTCGGTATCGCGCACACCACTGTAAAGGGCGTGCCGGCCACCGTTACCGAAGAGACGGTTTGGCATAGGCCCTTTTGCAATCTGATCCGCTTCCGGAAGCACCTGCAGGATGGAAGCACGCCCAACGAGCCGCGGCTTCTGATCTTCGCGCCGGTTTCGGGGCACTTCGCCACGCTTCTGCGCGGGACGGTGGAAGCGATGCTTCCCCATGCCGACGTTTACATCACCGACTGGCGGGATGCGCGCTTCGTGCCCTTGCGCGACGGCAATTTCGACCTCGACGATTACATCGATTACGCAACCGCGATGATGGAGCTATTCGAGGGCGACGTGCATGTGATGGCCGTCTGCCAGCCCGCGGTCCCGGTCCTCTCCGCGATTGCGCTGATGGAGGCTCGCGAAAGCCCGGCCGTTCCGCGCAGCCTTATCATGAAGGGCGGGCCAATCGATACCCGCATCAGCCAAACGGCGGTGAACAGGCTCGCCGAGGAAAAGGGCACCAACTGGTTCCGGCGCACGGTAATCACCTCGGTTCCCTGGCCGAATGCCGGGCACGGGCGGCTGGTGTATCCCGGCTTCCTCCAGCTTACAGGGTTCATGGTCATGAACCTCGACCGGCATGTGAACGCGCACAAGGATCTGTTCGTCCACCTCGTCCGGGGCGATGGCGACTCGGCCGACAAACACAAGGTGTTTTACGACGAGTACCTGGCCGTCATGGACCTGGCGGCGGAATATTATCTGCAAACGATCGATCAGGTTTTCGTCAAGCATCAGCTTCCGAAGGGCGAGATGTTCCACCGCGGCCAGCTGATCGACCTCAGCGCCATCCGCCGCACCGCGCTCATGACGATCGAGGGCGAGAAAGACGACATAACCGGGCTAGGCCAGTGCGAGGCGGCGCTGCACCTCTGCACCAATCTGCCCCGCTCCAAGAAGCTGCATTACACGCAAGAGGGCGTCGGCCACTACGGCATTTTCAACGGCTCGCGCTACCGCAACGAGATCGTCCCCCGCATCGAAGGCTTCATGTCGGATCACGATGTGCGCGGCAACGGGCTCCACTGGCTCATGCACAGGCTGGTGGGCGAAAAAAGTGCGGTTGCGGATTCGCCAGAGCCGCTCCAGCACGTGCCTGTCAGCGCAAACGCCATAGAGGTTGTGGGAGCAGAGGCGCCGGCGCTGTCGGTGCTTCCCGCGAAGCCGTCGCTGAGGATCGGAAAAAGCCGCTCGCCAGCCCGCCTTCCGAAGCCACCCCACGGTAGAAGGCGGCACCGTTAGAGGGGCACGAAGAAAACCCCCTCACCCCAACCCTCTCCCCCAAGGGGAGAGCGAGTTGGCTGCGGTCTTTCACCGAGGTAAGAGGGCAATTCCCGGGTCCCTTCTCCCCTTGGGGAGAAGGACAGGATGAGGGGGTCTTCTGCCGCTTACCCTGAAAAAAGCGGGGCGTTTCCGCCCCGCATCGGTCTGCTTCAGTGTACGATTTCGGTCAGCAGCAAAGGCTCTTGCTGCGTGTCCAGATACGGCATGGCCGCAGGCACCGGGTGTTCCTCCACCGGGTCCGGCGAGAAGAATTCGCCGTCGATTTGGGCGAGAAAATCCTCGCAAGCCGCGCGCAGCTCGTATAGCGCCTGCCGGCCGCCAACGAGATAGGAGCCATCCGCCGGCTGTTCGCCAGCTGGCTTTTCAGCTCCCGCCTCCGGTTTCCTTTGGGAGAAGAACCGGACGAGCGACATGCCGCCGTTGAACATGCGCTGAGCATCGCGCAGAAATCCGGATTGGATTTCCTCGCAAGGCCCAGTCGCATCGAGGAAGCGGTCGATGTCGAGCTGAAACTCAGGCTCAAGCCGCCTGAGCTCCGCGGCCCAGATCCGGGCGCGCAGCAGTTTCGTCACCATAAGTGCCTCGCGTTCCTCGAAGCTCTTGCAGCTATCGCGGAAACGCCCAAGCTTTGCCGCGATTTCGGCATGCCCCGCGCCTTTGAGGTCGGCTTTTTGCAGCGCGGTGCGCTCGAAATACCAAGCATCGCTCAGCGCGGATCTTAGTGCATCTTTTAGAAGGTAGACCACGGTGTAGACGTCGTGGTCTTGATCGGGTTTGATCGTCCAGAGCGTCATGTTTCGGCTCTCAGCCTTTTTCAGCGTCTGAGGCGATAAGCCTCCCGCGCCTAGTGCGGCGCGGGTTTCGGCAAGCGGCGTAATCCTAAGAGCATCCAGTCGTACCGCCGCAGGTATCGCACTTCAAACAGGTTCCGTTGCGAACGAGTGTGAAGTTGCCGCATGTGCCGCAGGCTTCGCCCTCGTAACCCTTCGCGCGCGCTTCAGCGAGAAGCTCAGCCTTTCCAGGCCGTCCACTCGGAACTGACAGATGGGTTGCAGAAAACGCGGCACTCGCCCCATCGCGCGCGTTTACATCGGAGGACCCTAGCGAAAGACCTTCATCTTCCGCACGCAGGGCATAAGCGAGGGCGCCGTGACTCTCATATGTATTGGCGCTACCGACTCGCTCAGGCTGACTCTGATCTTGAACTATGACAACTTTGTGGTGAAGTCCGCGTGTGAGGCCCTTGCTCACCAGGCGGTCGGCCAAGAAAACGGGCGCGGACGCCTTCTGGCCGGGCTTGTCCTCCGCCACGCCGCCGCCCATGATCGTCGAGCCGATGGCCGAGGGATCGACATGGGCCAGGTCGCTGCGGTCGAGATAGGACACGGCCAGCTCGCGGAAGATGTAGTCGAGGATCGAGGTTGCGTTCTTGATCGCCTCGTTGCCCTGCACCAAGCCGGCAGGCTCGAAGCGGGTGAAGGTGAACGCCTCCACATACTCATCGAGCGGCACGCCATATTGCAGGCCAAGGCTGATCGCGATGGCGAAATTGTTCATCAAGCTGCGGAAAGCGGCGCCTTCCTTGTGCATGTCGATGAAGATTTCGCCCAGGCGCCCGTCCTCGAACTCGCCGGTGCGGAGATAGACCTTGTGGCCGCCGACGACCGCTTTCTGGGTGTAGCCCTTGCGGCGGTTCGGCAGCTTCTCGCGCTCGGCGGTGAGCCGCACGCGTTCGATGATGCGCTCGACGATGCGCTCGGCGACGATCTGGGCGCGCCTGCCCTGGGGTGCCACGGCAATGGCATCCGCGTCTTCGCCGTCCTCGGAGAGGAGCTGGGCGGAAAGCGGCTGCGAGAGCTTGGAGCCGTCGCGGTAGAGCGCGTTCGCCTTAAGCCCCAGCTTCCACGACAGCATATAGGCTTCGCGGCATTCGGCCACCGTCGCCGAATTCGGCATGTTGACGGTCTTGGAGATTGCGCCGGAGATGAAAGGCTGGGCGGCGGCGAGCATGTGGATATGGCTCTTCCAGGAGAGAGCGCGCTTGCCGCGTTTGCCGCATGGGCTCGCGCAATCGAAGACGGGAAGATGCTCAGGCTTGAGGCCCGGCGCGCCTTCGAGCGTCATAGTTCCGCAAACGTACTCGTTCGCGGCTTCGATCTCGGCCTTCGAAAAGCCGATTGCCGCAAGCAGGTCGAAGCCCGTGGCGTTCATCGCTTCCGGCGTCAGCTTCAGGCTCGCATTGCAGAAATCCTCGCCGAGCGTCCACTTGTTGAACACGAATTTGATGTCGAAAGCGCTGGCAAGGCCCGCCTCGACGCTTGCGATTTTCTCCGGCGTGAAGCCCTTTGCCGCCAGCGTCTTGTGATTGACGTGCGGCGCATCGGCAAGCGTGCCGCGGCCCACGGCGTAGGTGATGATGGCCGCAATCGTGCCCTCGCCGTAGCCGAGTGTCCGCAGCGCTTCAGGGACGGCGCGGTTGATGATCTTGAAATAGCCGCCGCCGGCCAGCTTCTTGAACTTCACGAGCGCGAAATCGGGCTCGATGCCGGTCGTGTCGCAGTCCATGACGAGCCCGATGGTGCCCGTGGGCGCGATCACCGAGACTTGCGCGTTGCGGAAGCCGTGCGCCTGGCCGAGCGAGATGACCTCATCCCAGGTCTCGCGCGCGGCTGTGACGAGATCGTCTTGCGGGCAAACGCCATCCTTCAGCGGCACCGGCGCGGTCGAAAGCAGCTCGTAGCCGTTATCGCGGCCATAGGCCGCGCGCCGGTGGTTTTTCATGACGCGGAGCATGTGTGCCGCGTTCAGGCCGTAGCCGGCAAAGGAGCCAAGCTCTTTGGCCATCCCCGCCGAAGTGGCATAGGAGACGCCGGTCATCAGCGCGGAAATCGCTGCCGTCAGCGCACGGCCCTTACCCGAGTCGTAGCCGAGGCCGGACACCATGAGCAGCCCGCCCAGATTAGCGAAGCCCAAGCCCAGCGTGCGGTATTCGTAAGACAGCTGCGCGATTTCCTTCGACGGGAATTGCGCCATGGTCACGGAGATTTCCAAGACAATCGTCCAGAGCCGGCAGGCATGGGCGAACGCCTTCACGTCGAGAATGGAGGTGGGAAGTCCCCCCTCACCCCAGCCCTCTCCCCGAGGGGAGAGGGAGTCACGCTGCGGGTCGTTCTGGCGCCCCTTCTCCCCGTCCGCACCCGCTTGCGGGTGCGGCAGCGACAGTGGCAAGCCCGCCAAGGCGGGCTTGCTGGGAGAAGGACGGGATGAGGGGGTCTTGAACGCCAGGAGATTAAGCGAAGCCAAGTTACAAGCGGTGTCGTCGAGGAACATGTACTCCGAGCAGGGGTTCGAAGCCCGGATCGGTCCGCTCGCGGGGCAGGTGTGCCAGTCGTTGATGGTGGTGTGGAACTGGATGCCCGGATCGGCGCTGGCCCAAGCCGCCTCGGCGATTTGGTCCATGAGGCCGCGCGCCTTCAAGGTCTTCATCGCCTTGCCGCCCATGCGCGCCTTCAGCTCCCAATCGCCGTCCTGTTCAACCGCGTGCAGGAAGGCGTCGTTGACGCGGACGGTGTTGTTGGAGTTCTGGCCCGCGACCGTGCGATAGGCCTCGCCCTCCCAATCGGTGTCGAAGCCCGGGAAGGCGATGGACTTGAAGCCCTGCCGCGCGAACTGGATGACACGCTGAATGTAATTGTCCGGCACGAAGGCGGCGCGGGCTGCCCTGACCTCGCGCTTGAGCGCCGAATTCTTGGCTGGGTCGAAGCAATCCTCGCCTTCGCCCTCGCAATTCACGCACGCCTTCATGATCGCGGTCAGATGCTTCTGGCAAGCCTTCGAGCCGGCAACCAGCGCCGCGACCTTCTGCTCCTCCAGGACCTTCCAGCTGATGAAACCCTCGATGTCGGGGTGATCGGCGTCGACGATCACCATCTTGGCGGCGCGCCGGGTGGTGCCGCCGGACTTGATCGCGCCGGCCGCCCGGTCGCCGATCTTGAGGAAGCTCATGAGCCCCGAGGATTTGCCGCCGCCCGAAAGCTTCTCGCCCTCGCCGCGCAGGCGGGAGAAGTTCGAGCCCGTGCCCGAGCCGTATTTGAACAGCCGCGCCTCGCGAACCCACAGGTCCATGATGCCGTTCTCGTTTACGAGATCGTCCTGCACGGACTGGATGAAGCAGGCATGCGGCTGCGGATGCTCATAGGCGCTGGCGGAGCGGACCAATTCGCCGGTCTCGAAATCCACGTAATAGTGGCCTTGGCCGGGGCCGTCGATGCCATAGGCCCAATGCAGGCCGGTGTTGAACCATTGCGGGCTGTTCGGCGCGGCCATCTGCATGGCGAGCATATAGCAAAGCTCGTCGTGGAAGGTCTGCGCGTCCTCTTCCGCCGTGAAGTAGCCGCCCTTCCAGCCCCAATAAGTCCAGGCGCCGGCCATGCGGTCGAAAACCTGCCGCGCGTCCTTCTCTGGGCCAAAACGCTCGGCTTCGGGCAGGCCCGCCAGCGCTGCTTTGTCGGGCACGGAGCGCCACAGCCAAGACGGAACGCGATTCTCCTCGATGCGCTTCATGCGGGCCGGCACGCCCGCCTTGCGGAAATATTTCTGCGCCAGAATGTCGGCTGCAACCTGGCTCCATTGCTCGGGAACGAGAAAGCCCTCAAGCTCGAAGATCAGCTTGCCATCGGGATTCTTGAGTTCGCTCGTAGCCTCGCGGAACGCGATATCCGCATAGGGAGACTGACCTTTTTTCGTAAACCGCCGTTCGATCCGCATCGAGAATTCTCCTGCCCCCGGCGCGCGTCGCAGCGCGCCTGCCCATAAGCGTGATGATTGTGGAACGCAGAACAGACTGACGCAGAACATGAAACACAGCATCGCCCGCAGCCCGGTCTGAACAGGGACACGGCAGCGCAAATAACCGCGCTTGCTACCAGCGATGTAGAGCGTTTGTACCGGAAGGGAGCCGCCTGGACGGCCAGCGAGAAAAAGGATGCCGCCGCACCCTCCTCGAAGGGTGCTCCCCGCTAGCGGCAAGTTTGGAAGTTAGGCGATTCGGGCGCTCGCGGGTGTCACGCGGAAGCAACACCCACATCTATCTTTAGTGGTTAGCGTCCCGAATAGGGCCACATCTTGTGGCAAAGGGCTCCAGGAAACAAGGTAAGTTGTGCGAAGCTGGAGGGAAGTTGGGGAAAACCCGGGCGAATGTCACAGGTATTTAACAGGGCATGCACAGGGGGGATGTGAAGGGCCTGGAGCCCAGAGTTAAAGGCCGGACTGCCGCGCGCGGCCAGCGATATAGCCTCCTCGATGAGCTGCTCCACAGACCGGCGAATGCGTTGTCCAACGCGGGAAACTTTTCCCCCGGCGCCCGGGATGGCCAACCGGTGCAAATGTTGGAAAAGCGTCTCAAGCCAAATGGGGTTGATCCATTCGCAAAGGCCCCCTCACCCTGTCCCTCTCCCGCGAGGGGAGAGGGAACGCCTTCTCAACGGGCACAGCCTACCCCCTCTCCCCCCGCGGGAGAGGGCTGGGGTGAGGGGGGCCTTTTACGAATTAATCGCGCGGATTTCGGAATTGACCGGCGCCGGGGGCCAGCCATTAACCCTTCTCGCAGGTGAAGGCGCCCGGCTTGCGGCCATATTCGCGGGAGCCCGGATAATGACTGAAGTGGTCCTTGTCGACCCAGACCACGTCGCCTTTGCAATGCGTCCTGGCCTCGGCCTCCGTCGCGTAACCGGCGGGGCCGGCGGGTTTCGCCGGCTTCTTGGCTCCGGCCTCCGGCTTTTCCCCGGATTTCGCGGCGGCTTCAGGTTTGGCGGCGGACTGGGCTTTTTCGTCCGTTTGCGCCATGGCGGCCGAAGCCGCCAGCACCAGAATACTCGCAACCCCAAACAGCCTTAAGCGCGGCAAGATGGCGGCATTCATACGAATCTCCTCAAGAGTTGTTCCCTCGGGCGCGAGCCTGCCTGCGTTGTCCGGCAAATCTTTGTCGAAACCCATCGGGTCGCGCATTAAACCGGCACATTGCAAATAGGGGCAAAACGGTAGACTTCGCGCAGGCCGTTGCTGGCTTACGTTCCAATTGCGCTAAAGGTAGAGCACCATCGTCCTGGAGTTACCTTGACACTTTAGGCCTTGCCGGCCAAGCAGTTGGCCGGGAGGGCGCCGCGAAGGAGCTTCTCACGGGGCCGGAGACTTACATGAGCGGCATTGCCACGAGCTGGGGCGAGAGTTTAAGCAACAAGATCGCGGCCGCGCAATCGTGGCCCGCAAACCGGGTTGCCGCTGGCAGCCTGCTGCTATTCGTTGTTGCCTGGACAATGCACGGTGTTATCGCCGGCGCGGGCAGAGCGCTGCACATCGATGTGCTTGAAGCCTATGCCTGGGGAAAAGAATTTCAGCTCGGCTATTATCCGCACCCACCTTTTTGGGCCTGGATCGCGGGCGCATGGTTCCTGGTGTTCCCGGTAAATAATGAGTCGTTTATCCTGCTCGAAGCCATAAACTCCGCCTTGGGCCTTTGGGGCGCCTGGATGCTGGCCGGGCTTTTCGCGCGGGACTGGACGCGCCACGCTGCGGTCCTCATGCTGCTCGCGACGCCGTTCTACACGGTCATGGCGTTCAAGTTTAACGCCAACACCATTTTTGTCTCGCTGTGGCCGTGGACGGCGTTCTTTTTCGTGAGATCGCTGGACCGCATGAAGGCGCGCGACGCCGCCTTATTCGGGGCCTTCGCCGCCGCCTGCATACTCTCGAAATACTACGCCGCGATCCTGCTGATGACCTGCGGCTTATCGCTGTTCTTCCATCCGAACGGGCGCAAATGCATTTTTTCGCCCCTGCCGTGGATAGCAGCAGCGGTTTTTGCCGCGGCTGTTCTGCCGCATGTTCTATGGGCGCTGAGGAGCGACCTCACGCCGGCCACCTACGCGGCAGCCAAGACCGGCAACGGCTGGGCTTACGCGATCGAGCATATGGCGCGCTTCGTCCTCGACAACACGCTCCATTTCGCCGGTCCGCTGGTCTTGCTTCTAGTGGCTTGGCGAATATCGAAAGCCCGGCCGCTTCATGAACCGGCGGAACGGCCGCAGCAATCGCGGCGGCGCTTCCTTGCCGTGATCGTGCTGGCGCCTCCTTTGCTGACGATGGTTTTCGCACTGGGCTTCCAGCTCAAGATCGGCGCGGACATGGCGGCCGGAATTTTTCCGCTCATGCCGCTCTTCCTGATGCAATATGTTTCTCCGCTGGACGGCCGGCTCTGCTTCCGGCTGGCGGGGGCGGTGGCGCTCGCCGTAACGGTTGGGTCCGTGCCCGTGGCTCCCATCGAAGGCGCGGTCCTGGGCAGAAAAAACGTCCTCCCGCAGCGCGAGCTTGCCGCGGCGGTCACCGCCCTCTGGCATGCCGGAACGCATACGCCGCTCCGCTATGCCGGCGGGCGGTATCTTCACGCCCACGCCATCAATTTCTACAGCGAGGACCATCCATCGAGCTTTATCGAGCTCCAGTACCCGAGATCGCCTTGGGTAACGCCCGAAAAAATAAAGAAATATGGGCTGCTCATAGCCTGCCTTCACGACGATTTGGAATGTCTCGCCAGGGCGCCGGAGGTTCTATCGGGGAACTGGAAACAATATTCCATAAGCGTCGGCCGCGTGATCGGGACCCGCCGGCTTCCGGAGGAAGCCTTCGATATCTTCATTATGCCGCCGCAACCCGCCTAGCCGCCGGCGCTGGCTTTTCTTGCGCCGTCCAGGCGGGGCTGCTATTGCCCCCCCGGCAGGGGCAGCTTCGCCGATGGTGGATTTCACCCTAGCAGTTGCGCGAGTAACCCACGGAAGAGCCCCCCACGGAGGGACCGGAGACTGAGATGAGCGGCATTGCGGGGCAAAGCGAAGCCACGAGCTGGGGCGGGGGTTTAAATAACAAGATCGCGGCCGCGCAATCGTGGCCCGCAAACCGGGTTGCCGCTGGCGGCCTGCTGCTGTTCATCGTTGCCTGGACAATGCACGGGGTCATCGCCGGCGCGGGCGGATCGCTGCATTGGGATGTGCTCGAAGCCTATGTCTGGGGAAAAGAGTTTCAGCTTGGCTACAATCAGCACGGGCCTTTCTGGGCGTGGATCGCGGGCGCATGGTTCCTCGTTTTCCCGGTAACCAATGCCTCATTCATCCTGCTGGAGGCTATAATCTCCGCTCTGGGCCTCCTCGGCGCCTGGATGCTCGCAGGGCTTTTCACCAGCGGCTGGACGCGCCATGCCGCGGTGCTCATGCTCCTCGCGACGCCGCTCTATACCATTATGGCGTTCAAGTATAACGCCAACACCATCTTCGTCTTACTGTGGCCGTGGACGCTATTCTTTTTCGTGAGGTCGCTGGATCGCATGAACGCGCGCGACGCCGCCTTATTCGGGGTTTTCGCCGCTCTATGTATACTCTCCAAATACTACGCCGCGATCCTGCTGATGAGCTGCGGCTTATCGCTGTTCTTCCATCCCAATGGACGCAAATACGTTCTTTCGTCCCTGCCGTGGATCGCAGCGGCGGTCTTTACCGCGCTTGTTCTGCCGCATGTCCTTTGGGCACTGACGAACGATGCACCGCCAGCCGCTTACGCCATGAGCCTGACCGGGAAAGGCTGGCTGTTCGTGATCGGGCATGCGGCGAGCTTCGTTCTCGACAATGCGGTTCATTTCGCCGGCGTGCTGGCCTTGCTCTTTCTGGCTTGGCGGCTATCGAAAGGCCGCCCGGTTCATGAGCCGGCGGAAAGGCTGCAGCAATCGCGGCGCCGCTTCCTTGCTGTGCTCGTACTGGCGCCTCTCCTGCTGACGATCGTTTTCGCAATCGGCTTTCAGCTCAAGATCGAGGCAATCATGGCGGTTGGAATTTTTCCGCTCATGCCGCTCTTTCTGATGCAATTTGTCTCTCCCCTCGACGGCCAGCTCTGCTTCCGGCTGGCGGCGGCGGTGGCGTTCGCGGTAACGGTTGGGTCTGTGCCGGCGGCTCCGATCGAAAGGGCGGCCGTGCTCAAGAGGAGCGCTGAGCCGCGGCGGGAGCTTGCCGCGGCGGCCACGGCGCTCTGGCACGCCGAGACTCACATGCCGCTTCGCTACGCCGGTGCCCGGAACCATTATGCCTTCGCCATGAGTTTCTACAGCGAGGATCATCCATCGAGCTTTGTCGACCTCTCCTACAGGAAGTCGCGTTGGGTGACGCCCGAAAAAATAAAGAAATATGGGCTGCTCATAGCTTGCGCTCACGAGGATTCGGACTGTCTCGCCAGGGCACAGGAGGTTCTATCGGGGAGTTGGAAACAATATCCCATAAGCGTTGGCCGCGTGATCGGAACCCGACGGCTTCCGGAGGAAGCCTTCGATATCTTCATTATGCCGCCGCAGCCGGTCTAGTACACCTCGCGGGAAGGACGAGTCATAGCCATGGCGCGTTACCCCTCACCCCAGCCCTCTCCCCATGGGAGAGGGAGTCCCGCTATGCCCGTTGTTAGGGCGTCCCCTCTCCCCCATCCGCATTCGCTTGCGAATGCGGACGCTATTAGTTGCAAGCTCGCCAAGGCGAGCTTGCCGAGAGGGACAGGGTGAGGGGTAATGCCCGTTCTGCGGATTACTGATTCCGTGTACCAGCTGCCGGCGCTGGCTTTTCTTGTGCCGTCCAGGCAGGGCTGCTATTGACCCCCCGAAAGGGACAGCTTCGCCGATGGTAGATTTCACCCCAACCGTTGCAGGTTCAGCGGAAGACGCTTCTCCCGCCGCCGAGGGGAGCTTGACGGCGAAGGCCATCCTGGGCTTCGTGGGGACTTGCGCGATCGCCAAGCTGTTCGCCGCCTGGGTCACGGGGTTCGCGGGCGACGAGTTCTTACACCGCCGTCATCTCGCGCACGCTCGCGCTGTCCTACTTCGACCACCCGCCGTTGCATCAGTGGGTTGTGCATGCAACCGCCGCCGTGGCGGGCGAGGGCTGGTGGCTGAGGCTGCCGGCTTTGCTGATGGTGCTCTGCACCAACCTGCCGCTTTACGGCTTGAGCCGCAGGCTGTTCGGGGCGGAGGCGGCGCTTTGGGCGCTGTTCGGGTTCAACGCGGCGATCTATTTCGTGGTGTGGCCCGATGGGCTGATCCTGCCTGACGTGCCCCTGTTTCTTTTTCTCAGCACGGCCATATGGATCGTCGCCGAAATCCTGTTCGGACCGCCGCGCGGCAAACTCGCTCCCGCGGCGCTTTGGCTCGCGGCGGGGCTGGCATTCGGGTTGGCCGGACTCGCCAAGTACTCGGCTATCTTCGCTCCCATCGGCCTATTCGGGTTTCTGGCCTTCTCGCCGCGCCACCGGCATTGGCTTTGGCACCCCTATCCCTATCTGGGGGCGGCGCTTGCCTTCGCCGCTTTCACGCCGGTTCTGATCTGGAACCAGCAGCACCAGTGGGTCTCTTTTTCGTTCCAGTCGGGGCGTACCGCATCCGGGACAACCTTCGACGCAACCGCATTCCGGCATTTCGCCGAGGCATTGGGCGCTCAAATCGCGCTGCTTTCGCCATGGATCGGCGCGCCGCTCGTACTGGCACTCTGGGCCGCCGCGCGCTCCCGCGATCCGGAAAGCCCCAGCCGATTTCTGCTCTGGCTCGCCGGGGTGCCGCTAGTGCTGTTCTCGCTGATGCCGTTCCTTGGCAAGACCACGATACCGCATTGGTTCAACTCGGCTTGGCTGTTCGCCTTTCCGCTGCTCGGCGCTTGGCTGAGCCGGAAGAGCGCGAACTGGCTCCGTTCCTGGGCCATCGCGAGCGCGGCGCTTTCCGCGGTATGCTTTGCCTTATTCACGGCTTACGTGTCTCTGGGGCCGTTTTGGCAGGCCGCCAGCGCTAGCCCCAAGCGCGACGCCACGGAATGGAGCTACAATTGGCGCGGGCTTAAAGAATCGCCCGCCTGGCGTGCTTCAGGCGAGGGCGCGCCCGCCTTCGTGGCCGTGAACAATTGGCGCGTTGGCGGAAAGGCCGGCGGAGCGGTGGGGCCGGAGGTTCCGGTCTGCGCGTTCACGGACGATCCGCGCGGATTCGCCTTCGAATGCGACACCAGCGCGCTTTTAGGCCAGGACGCGTTGATCGTTGTCCCAAAGGAAAACGCCGGCCCCTCTTTGGCGGGGATCGCTCCCTATTTCGAGCGCATCGGCCCCACCTTCGAGGTTGGCGAAGGCCGCGGCGGGCGCGTGGAGCGCTTCGTGACGGTTGCGCGCGGCTACAAGCTGTTGCGACCCTACGAGACGCCCTACGGGATCGATGCCAGGTGAGCCGCCCCGTTCGAGCCCGGGGGCAGGCTGCACCGGCGGCAGTTGACCCATAACAGACTCCGAACCCGCGGGGAAGCGAGGGTCCGGCGGCAGGCGCCTGAGCAGGGCCCGTGACTCCAACGCTTCTGGCCGCATTTTGCCAACGGCTGGCTTGGAGCTGAACGCTCCGCCTATTTCCAATGCGCAAACTTCGACGTGTGTCCGATGCCAGGGTTAAAGAAATTGCTAGGATCGAGGCTTCTATAGTGGTTCAGCAGTGCCGGTTTCGCCGGGTACAAATGACCAACGTTATGTTCCGCTGGATATTCAGCCCCGCGCGTATCGAGGATCTTCCACATCGCATGCTCTACTTCCATTGGGGCCTGGCCTTTCTTCACGACGTAATCCTGGTGAAACACCTGGCAAAAGAAGTGCCCGTAGTAGAGTTTGTAGAGAAGCCTTGAAGTAATGCTCTCGGGCAGATGCTCGAACCAGCTCGTCCCGTTCCGCGGAAGCGCAACATCGAGCGCGACAATGTCTTCCACTTGCCTGCGATGGATGGCGCGGTAGCGCACCGCTGCCCCGGCTGCGGCAAACCGGTGTAAAAAGGCTTTCGCGCCTTCGCCGGGGGTGCACTCGAAGAAGGAACCCTGCGCCGAGGGAAAGATCGTACCGAGATAGGCACGCGCTTCCTCGATGCCGTCCCCCGCCATCCTGAGCATCAGATGATGTTCGAATCTTTCGTGATACTCGTAGAGACGCTTGGGCAGGTGCCGCGGGAAGAGAGAGCTGATGGCCTGCAGGATCCGGTCTGAGAGATCGTGCGGCATGAACCCAAAACGGGCACAAAAGGCGTCGAAGCGCCCCTTCAGCGCAAATATCATCGGCATCCGGCCGGTGCCCAAATATCGAATCGCGAGGAATGTGTCCTTTCCGTATTTCCCGGCGATGGCGAAAGCGTCGCGATGAATATACTCGCCTTGGATTGGAAGCGCTTTGAACTTCGCGAGTATGTGGCGGCGGATGGCTGTGAGCTCCCCGGGATCGTTGGTGCCGATATAGAAATCGCCTATGCGCTTTTCCTTCGGAAACGTGTCGAGGCGGACGGCAAGCAGCATCACCTTGCCGGCGCTGCCTGCCGACTCGAATAGCCGCTTGGGATCGGCGTTGAAGCGCGCCGGCGTTTCCGCCTCGATATCACGGACATCCCGCTGGTAGTCATGATCGGAGCAAAAGCGGGCCGGATCGTGCTCAATGTCCTCCGGCCTAAAATCGCCCTCCTCGACCCTCTTCAGAATTGTTTCTGGGGCGTCGCCGAGGCGGACCCCTAGATGGTTGACGAGATGCACGTTTCCCGTCTCGTCGATCCGGGCGTACAAGGTCATCTGCGTGAACGCCGGACCGCGGTGAATCAGCGCGCCGCCGGAGTTATTGCAAACGCCTCCGAAGACCGAGGCGCCGATGCAGGACGAGCCGATCACCGAGTGTGGATTGCGCCCGAGCGGCTCCAATACCTCCTCAAGCTCGAAGAGAGTCGCGCCCGGAAGGCAAATGACCTGCCGGCCCTCGCCAATCACGTGGATCTTTGCTATCCGCAATGTGCTGATGATCACGATTTCCCGATCGTACTGATCGCCATCAGGGGTCGAGCCCCCTGTCAATCCGGTGTTGGCGGCCTGCATGATGACGATCTTGCCGGCTGCGGCACAAGCATTGAGCACGCGCCACATTTCGACGAGCGTACCTGGTTGGACCACGGCCAGCGCGGTCCCCTCCCCGCATCGAAAGCCCTTGCGGAACCGCCTCGTGCTAGCTGGGCTTGTCAAGACACGTCTGCTGCCCACCATGTTCTTCAAATCTGAGATAAGCCGCGAATTTTCCTTGGTCCCTTGCGCAGCCCCGTCTGCCCTATCGTGCCTGTTGCAGCCGTTATCGCTGGCAGTTGCCGTCATGGGTTCTTTCTTCGCTCTTGTTAGGGCGGGAATACGCAAAGCCACCTGTCTGCTCGCGGAGCAGAATGTGCGAGGCGTTGAGACTGCGAATTGGTATCGCGGGATCGGCGGGAACTTCGCCATGGACCTGCAGCGCCAGATAGCGCCCGCAGCAGACTCTCAGAAACGACGCAAAATTGCCGGCGTCACCCCGCGCTTCCACGAGTTCATCATAGAGCTTCGCGACGAGCTGACTGAGTGTCAGCCCATCGCGCCCGGCGATCTCGGCAAGAATGTTCCAGAAGAAGGCCTCAAGCCGCAGGCTGGTGGCGAGACCGTGCAACCTGAGAGAGCGGGTGTGACGCTCCCAAAGCGCAGGGTCTCCCTCAATGAACAGTTTGCACATTGGAACCTCCAAGGAACCGGCAGCTGCCGCAGCATACCATCATAAGCGCTGCCGGTTCCCAGAATAAGGCTAATGTACGATCTTGGTTCCCAGCACGGCGAGGAACTGGCCGATCCAGGCCGGGTGCGCGGGCCACGCGGGCGCCGTTACGAGATTTCCGTCAGTCACCGCGGCATCGATGGCAATTTCGGCATATTTGCCATGCGCCAGCTCGACCTCCGTGCGGCAGGCTGGATAGGCCGAGCATGTCCGCCCCTCAAGCACGCGCGCTGCGGCAAGAAGCTGCGCCCCATGGCAAATCGCGGCAACCGGCTTACCGGCGCGGAAGAAGTGCTGCACGGCTTCAATCACCTTCGGATTTAACCGGAGATATTCCGGAGCGCGTCCACCCGGTATGAGCAGGGCATCATAGGACTCGGGTTTGATGTCCGCGAAGGTTGCGTTTAGGGTGAAGTTGTGGCCGCGCTTTTCGCTGTAGGTCTGCTGGCCCTCGAAATCGTGGATCGCGGTTGCGATATGATCGCCCGCCTTCTTATCTGGGCAGACCGCATCGACCATGTGGCCAACCGCGAGAAGCGCCTGGAACGGCACCATTGTCTCGTAGTCCTCGCCAAAATCGCCGCAAATCATCAAAATGCGCTTGCCAGGCATGGTTTCCTCCTTGGCTCATTTTCTTGAGTTCAATTATCGCATGGAGATACAAGCGGTGGGTAGTATCCGGCTGTGACAAACGCAACTTCGCCGGCAGTCTGCAATATTGGATTTTCGGAGAAGGACGAAGGCGCATCGGATCAACGCACGAGAGCATTACGCAGATCGCTGGGCTCGAACGTCTCCTCCTGGCCCGTGGCGGCCAGTGGTGCCGGGCGCCAGCCGCCGGATTTCGACCGCCTGCGCCGCGCGCGGCTTCGCCGGCTCACACGCCATAACGCAAGTTTCGTTTCGCGTAGGTGCCTATTATGGTAAATACAGATATAGTAAACGCGAGATCCTCATATTTTACGCCGCCGCATTTCTGCGAATCTTTTGCCGATTCAGGTCGAATTCTGCGTTTGCAGAATCCCTTTAAATATACGCGCAAGTTTAATCTTAACCATAACTGCGCCCCAAATGCTCCGTACGCGCGCCCAATTCACAGTGCGGAATCAATGCCTTATTTTTCGCTGCCCGCCCTTAACGCTTCTTCAAGGCGCATCTGCTAAATTAGTTCAACATCGAAAAGCCCGGCAAAAGAGCCGGCGGAGCAGTTGGCAGGGTTAATATGGCGTTACAGCGAAGCGCATGGCCGCCATCCCGGCACACCGCCGTCATCGCGAGGCGGCGTTCGGCCACGGCGGGCGTCCAGAAGCCGGCGCCGGGTTTGCGGCTCCTGGATTGCCGCGGGGTTTCACCCCTCGCAATGACGGAAGCGGGCGATGTGCGAAGCGCCTATCTCCCGCGCGCCTGGCGCCAAGCCTGGAAGCGCTCTTCCTTCTGCACTTCGTCGAATGCCTCGAACTCCTCCCAAAGCGCGCGCTCGGCCTGGGTCCGCGCCTCGCGGGCTTGCTGCGCTTGCAGCCGCGCCTGCTGCTCTGCCTGGACGCGGGCGTCCTCCATGCGCTGAGCCGCAAGCCGCGCATGCGCCTCGACCTCGGCGGCCTCCAGCAGCTCGAACAGGTGGCGGGCCTCGGCGGCCTGCCGCGATTCGTTCAATAGGCGCTCGCGGTAGTCCGGGTTCAGCTGCTCCATCAGCCAGGCAAGCTCCTCGCGCGAAGGCGGCCGCAAAGGACCGGACACCTGCGGTCCCCATACAAGCCGGTTGCAAGACAACGCCCACCGCTGAAGCTCGTTGTTCGCATGCAGCTTCGCGTTGGAGATCTTCCCAGGCATGTACATCGAACGCTCCACCTCCTGGCGGTGTGCCATTTGGACCTCCTCGCTTACAGGTCCAGTGTAGGCAAAACTTGCATCGAATTGGCTGGTCATGGGGTTGCGTCCTTCTGATAGGCAGTGCCGGAGACGTGAATGGTATTGAACGTCAAACCTAGCTTGAACAGCACGATAGTTTGCGCCAAGTCAAGTATCCGGGCGCAAGAACAATCGTCCTCGCGAGGAGACCCGGCGGCGTTGCGATCCACGATGTTTGCACCGGGCCCGCATACGTTTCCTCTGGATAGCCGCGGGGACAACAGCAGGAGGGGAGCCAAGCGGCATGCCTGACGAAATTGGACGGCCCTATGTGTATCTTGCCGGGCCGGATGTCTTCTACCCGGACGCCATTCAGAGAGGGGCGAAGCTGAAGGCGGCGCTCGCCGGGCGAGGGATGGCTGGCCTGTTTCCGCTCGACGACGAACTGCACCCGGGCGATTACCGCGATCCTGCCGGGCTTGCGCTGGCGATTGCCGGGGCGTGCGAGGCGCAGATCCGGAAGGCCGATATGGGCATGTTCAACGTTCAGCCTTGGCGGGGGCCGGAAGCGGACGAGGGCACGGCCTACGAGCTTGGCTTCATGGCCGCGCTCGGGAAGCCAGCCGTGCTCTATACGAACGACCCGCGCCCCTTTGCGGAGCGCATCGCCGCCGATGTTTACGGTGGCGATGTTTACCGCGACGGTCCTTACCTGCGCGGCAGGCGCGATGGCATGGCAATTGAGGAGTTCGAAGGCTTCGCCGGCAATCTCATGCTGATCAACGCAGGCGTGAGATCTGCGCGTCTCCTATTGGGCGCCAGCGTCAGTCCCTCCGCCGTGGTGCATCGCGATTTCGAGGCCGCGGCGGACTTCGCAAGAAAGCTTTGGCAGCGTCAGAATAGCCCAGCTTAGGAACAGCCTGATTTGTTATTTGGGCCTTGCCAAGTCCCGCGCCGCGCGCGACGATAGCATTTCGCCGCCCGCCGCGGCGCGCGGCCCAAAAAGAACAATTCCACAGAGGAAGATCGAAATGGGCAATAATGGAAATACGAACGGCAGAAGTCCGCGCTGCATTGCGCTTATCGGGCCCAATGGCAGCGGCAAGACAACGCTTTTCGAAGCGCTCCTCGCAAGAACAGGCGTCACGGGCCACGAAGGCTCCGATATCCGCAAGACCATAGGCGATCATTCGCCAGAGGCGCAGGCGCACGGCACGAGCGTCGAGCTCAACGTGGCCAGCATGGAGTATCTTGGCGATCAGTTCACGCTTCTCGATTGTCCAGGCTCGGTCGAATTCCAGCACGACGGCATGGCGGCGCTTGCGGGCTGCGACGCGGCCGTGGTGGTCTGCGAGGCCGACGACAAGAAGCTTTTCGCCCTGCAGATGGTCATGAAGGCCCTGGAAGCCTCGGGCATTCCGCATCTTCTCTTTATCAATAAGATCGACAAGGTTAGCCACGTCCTGACCGATGTTCTGAAAATGATGCAGAGCGCGAGCCGGATTCCGCTGCTCCTGCGCCAAATACCGATTTGGGAAAATAACGTGGTGAGCGGCTTCGTGGACCTGGCGCTTGAGCGTGCCTACGTCTATCGCGAGCACGAGGAGAGCGAAACGATCGAAATTCCCAGCGATTTGGCGAAGTTCGAGGCCGATCAGCGCTTCACGATGCTCGAAAAGCTTGCCGACTACGACGACGAGCTGATGGAGCAGCTCTTAAGCGATGCAATGCCGAGCCGCGACAAGGTGTTCACCGACCTCGTCGTGGAATTCAAGCGCGGCCAGATTTGCCCGATTTTGTTCGGTTCGGCCGAGCACGGAAACGGCCTGAGCCGGCTGTTGAAGGCGCTCCGGCACGACGTTCCTTTCGTGGATGAAACCGCGAAACGCTTAGGGCTGGGCTCCGCGAAATCCGCCGCCTACATCATGAAGACCGTTCACACCTCGCATGCGGGCAAGCTTTCGCTGGCGCGGGTGCTGGCCGGGCAATTCGCGGACGGCGCTTCCGTGTATAGCGTGGCCGGCGAAGAGCGCATTTCCGGCGTGTTTCAGGTCTCGGGCTCCGACGTGAAAAAGCGCGGGCCCGCTTCGGCTGGCGAGACGGCGGCTTTCGGCAAGCTGGAAAGCCTGCCCACCGGCACGACGATCACCGGCGAAAAGAACAGCGCGATCTCCATCCAGACCGCCCAGGCGCCCAAGCCGGTCTATGGGCTCGCTATCGGCGTTTCCGAGCGCAAGGACGAGATCAAGCTCACCGCCGCGCTGACGAAGCTCATCGACGAAGACCCCTCGCTAACGCTGGTCCATGACCGCGAGGTGAGCCAGATAATCCTCTGGGGCCAGGGCGAGATGCATCTGCGCGTTACGCTGGAGCGGCTGCAGCGGCGCTTCGGCATCAAGGCACAGACGGGCAAACGGCAGATCCCCTATAAGGAGACGATCCGCAAGAGCGTCGAAATCCGCGGCCGGCACAAGAAACAGAGCGGCGGCCATGGGCAATTCGGCGATGTGGTTGTCGAGATTTCGCCGCAGCCGCGCGGGCTTGGCTTCTCGTTCTCCGAGGTCATCACTGGAGGTGCTGTGCCGCGCAACTACTTCCCGGCGGTGGAAGCGGGCGTGCGCGATTATCTGCCCGCTGGGCCGCTGGGCTTCCCGGTTGTCGATGTCGCGGTTGTCCTGAAGGACGGCTCGTACCACACGGTCGACTCATCGGAGATGGCGTTCCGCACGGCCGGCCGCATCGCCATGAGCGAGGGTATGCCGAAATGCTCGCCTGTGCTGCTTGAGCCGATCAGCCAGGTGAAGATTGCGGTGCCATCGGAGGCGACGCCCAAGGTTAACGGCATGATCTCCTCGCGGCGCGGCCAGATCCTGGGCTTCGACGCGCGCCCTGGCTGGGACGGCTGGGACGTGATCGAGGCGCACATCCCCGAGGCCGAGATCCAAGACCTGATTATCGAGCTTCGGTCGGCGACGGCGGGCGTTGGCAGCTTCGAGGCGAAGTTCGACCATCTCGTGGACGTGACCGGCAAGCTCGCCGAGCAGATCGCGGCAGACCACGCGGCGTCGAAGGCGGCTTAGGCGATGCCCTTCATCCCTTTGGCGCTGCGGCATGAAATGACGCCGCGCGCCTCCGCCGTCATCCCGGAAGCCGCGTGCGGCTATCCGGGATCGCAAGATGCACTGGCCTGAGTTTGTAAAGATCCGGGATAAGCCTTCGGCTTTTCCGGAACTTGATTACCCGGATATTTCCGCTGAGAAGGACCTCTTGGCGGCAGTTTCGCCGCAGCGTCATCTCCGCGCAGGCGGGGACCCATATAAGAGGCTGCTCCAGCTTGATAAATGGATTCCCGCCTTCGCGGGAATGATGTTGCGGAGTCTTCCAGAAGCCCGCAATTCCGATTCTTTCACACGCTCCTTCGCGGGAATGACGCTGCGGAAAGGCGGCTAGCGAGTTCGAGCGCCACAGCGGAAATATCCGGGTAATCAAGTTCCGGAATGACATCAACCGCCGAACAAATCCGCGGCGGGAATCGTAATATAAGCCCTGGCGGATCGAGCAAAAGGTCGCCGCTCCGGAGAATGGCGGTGGCGATCAAGCCGCCCTCGCCGCGCCGGCGATGGAAAACCACACGATCCCCGGCATCGATGACGACGTAATGCTGGATGCCCGGAACGCGGAAATATCCGCCTAGCTTGGTATGCTTATCGAGGCGTTTCGTGGAAGGGGACAGCACCTCGATGACAAGCACCGGGTTCGGCAAGTATCTGGCATCGTCCGGCACGTGCTCGCCGCAATTCACCGCAACGTCCGGCGCCGGCGTATGAGACGATCCCGGATAATGCCTTGCGGCATTTCCGGGATGACGCCGATGCGCGGCGATCCGCGCGGAGGCGCAATATCCCCGGTGCCGAAGCGATGTGGCCGCAGCCTCACAAAATCGAACGGCACGCATGGACACCGCAACTGTCCGTGGGTAGGCTGACCATCGATAGACGCAAATGCGAGCTAAGCAGAGTTCGCAAAAGTGGCCTTCCCGGTTTTGCGAAAAAACACGGAGCGAACGTTTATCGTGAGCGACAAGCGCTCACTCTGCGAAAACAAACGAATCTAAGCGGGCGTTCGTTGGGTAACCAACGAAAGTCTGCTTAGCCGAGGCACTTGGAGGGGACGATGGTCCAGCGCTTTGTACAACGCCATCATGCGGGCGGTTCCTGGCTTGGCTGGCTGAAGGCCGGCGTCGGCGCGTTCGTTGCCTTCAGCATTGCGCTGCAGCTTGGCGACCTCACTGGCGCCCTCATGATCGTCGCGCCGATGGGTGCCTCGGCGGTGCTGATTTACGGCGTGCCGCAGAGCCCGCTCTCCCAGCCCGCGCATGTTATAGGCAGCCATTTCATAGCGGCGGGAATTGCGCTGGCGGTTGACCGATACCTGCCCGGAGGCCCATGGACGCTGGCCGGCACCGTAGGGGGCGTAATCGCACTTCTCGGCCTGCTGCGCTTGACGCACCCGCCGGCGGGAGCAACGGTGCTGGTGGTGCTGCTTACGCACCCCTCATGGACGTTTCTTTTTACGCCTGTGCTGTCCGGCGCGGTCACGCTCGTCGCGGTCGCGGTGCTTGTCCATTGGCTGCCGCCGAGAACCCGGTATCCGCTTCCAGCCCCCGCCGCCATCGCCAAAGCGCCCGGCTAAACGGTGCTCCGGCCAGCGGCGGCGCAGCCCGCGCCTGGAGAGCGAGAGGCACGTTGTCTCAGTGCGGCAGCCGGCCGGGTCCGTGCCCATGGATGGCATCGCTATTGCTTGCCTCATGCCCGGCTAAGATTGGAGCGCCATGCACCGCAAGAGGGTAGGTGGATCATGAAAATCGCTATAGCAACCACGGACTGGCAGACGGTCAGCGGCCATGCCGGCAAGGCGCGGTGCTGGCTGCTTTACGACCTGGCGCCGGGCCTTGAGAGCGGGGCTTTGCCGGCGCCGGAGCGCGTCGAGCTGGAGAAAAACCAGGTGTTTCATCATTTTCAGGATGACGGTCCGCATCCGCTCGATGGCGTCGAGATCGCGGTGGCAGGCAGCGCCGGCGACGGGTTTATCCGGCACATGCAAAAGCGCGGCGCGCAGGTGCTGCTCACGGGCGAAACCGATCCCGCGGCGGCGCTGACGCGCATTCTTGCCGGGGAGGCGCTGCCGGATCGGAGGTTCGACATCACGGCAACGCTTTGCAAACTGCGGGACTTGTTCTCGCGGCACTGACGTCTGCCGCCGACACGGTCTCTTATCGGCGGTTTAGCGCCCCTCATAAATTGGCTTTTCAAGCGGCCGGCATCGCGCGCGTTTACGCTTTGCCGCCATGGAACAGGCTGGACCTGGTAGCCATCCGTCAGCGATAGGTTTTCCATCTCCAATGCCAAATACAACTCACCATTGCATTGACATTTAATCGGCCGATCGGCCTCCGAGACAAGCAAATACTTCATCGAATTCTCAACCACGCGAACACTCTTTTAAGCGATCCCGCAGCCATACGGTTACTATACTCTGTAATTCAAAACTGCTTTGCCGCTGGCCATAAGATGGCAGCAGTCAAACAGGAACACAACCAGAACATGAAATTATCCACAACGTTACCGGGAGATGCCGGCGTAGTGCACAAGCAAGCCGTGCGGGGGCGGTACGACAAGGTTCGCGCAAGCCTCTCATGTGAACAATAGGGGAACAAAGAGGCGCGTGCCGGGATATTGCGGCGCAAGGTCTTGCGAGTGCGGATATAGGATAGTGTTATGAAATTTGGCTATGCGTGGACATTCGGCGAGGCGCCGGCGCCGGAAAAACGAACCCCGTCATTACCGCGCCCGCCGGCTGGCCTGCGGAATTCGAATTGGGCCGCCTCACCCCGGCGGGCTTGTTTCCGCGTGTTGGGCGGCTTCAGAATTCGGTTCGGATATCTTGAACGTCCGCAAGCGACCCATTATAGACGATGGCAGCGGCTGCAGGCAGGATCGCTTAATGAACCGTTCGTTTGGCGTAAGCGCTCATCATAGTTAATGCAGATATAGTAAACGCAAATCCTGATATTTTTCGCCGCCGCATTTTTGCGAATCTTTTGCTGTTCTTGGTCGAATTCTACGATTTCGGAATCCGTTTAAATATACGGGCCGATTTGAAATTAACCACAATACGGTGCATTTGTTGCGGGCAAACGAAATGGCGGAGCAATATTTTGTTGAGTACTATCAATGCACTGGACGATACTTAAGAATTTAGGAAGAGTCTCTTGGTATAATGGAGCGGTGAAGGAAGCCAGAAGGATCGCGGGTTTTTGAGCAGGACAGCCGCAATAATGAGGTTAACGGTTACTTTATCGGGGCCAGCCGATGCTTCGTCATAGCCAGTGCGTGGGGCTTTATCCCCGAAGCGGCATTCGCGCGGAGGTACGGCCCGGCGGGCGTGCTCCGGCGCCGCTAATGCAGCCGCCGCCGTGGCGGCATACCGGGCATGCGGCCCTGCGCGGGGTCGCTGAACAGCTCCGCGAGCTTCTCCGTCATGGCGCCGGCCAACTCCTCGGCGTCGGTGATCGTCACGGCGCGGCGGTAATAGCGCGTGACATCGTGGCCGATGCCGATGGCGATCAGCTCCACGGCCGAGTAGGTCTCGATTTCGTGGATGACCTGCCGCAGATGTTTCTCAAGATAGGTGCCATTGTTCACCGAGAGCGTCGAATCGTCCACCGGCGCGCCGTCGGAGATCATCATGATGATGCGCCGCTGCTCGGGCCGCGCCAGCATGCGCGCGTGCGCCCAGGTCAGCGCCTCGCCGTCGATGTTCTCCTTGAGCAGCCCCTCGCGCATCATCAGGCCCAGATTACGCCGCGCCCGCCGCCAGGGTATATCGGCGGCCTTGTAAATGATGTGCCGCAGATCGTTGAGGCGGCCCGGATTGGAGGGTTTGCCTGCGGCAAGCCAGCTCTCGCGCGCCTGGCCGCCCTTCCATTGCCGCGTCGTGAAGCCGAGGATCTCGACCTTGACGCCGCAGCGTTCGAGCGTGCGTGCCAGGATATCGGCGCAGCAGGCGGCGACCATGATGGGCCTTCCGCGCATCGAGCCGGAATTGTCGAGCAGCAGCGTCACCACCGTGTCCCGGAAGGTCGTTTCGCGCTCCATCTTGAAGGATAGGGGCTGAAACGGATCGGTAACGACGCGGGATAGCCGCGCGGCGTCCAGGACGCCTTCTTCGAGATCGAACTCCCACGCCCTGTTTTGCTGCGCGAGCAGGCGCCGCTGCAGCCGGTTCGCGAGCCGGCTGACCGCGACGTGCAAAAGCGAAAGCTGCTTATCGAGGAAGGCGCGCAGCCGGTCCAGCTCGTCCGCGTCGCACAAGGTTTCCGCGCCCACGGCCTCGTCGAAAGTCCGCGTGAAGGCGTGATAGCCGAAAGCCTCTGGCGCATCGAGCACGGACGTGTTCGGCCGGCGCGGCGGCTGCTGGGGCTCGCCCTCGCCTTCCTCCCCATCGGGATTGTAATCCCTCTCCGGACATTCCGCGGGCTCGCCTTCCTCGCGGCCTTCGGACACATCCGCTTCTTCCGCTTCGCCTTCCCTCGGCTGGCCAAGCTCCTCGTTTTGCTCCTCCGCGCCTTGCGGCTGGGCCTCCTGGCTGTCGCTGTCGTCCTGGTTGTTCTGTTCCTGGCTTTGCTCGGTGGAGCCCTCCATCAGCTCCAGGGCAATCAGAACATCGCGCGTCAGTTTTGCGAAGGCGGCCTGATCGTCAACGGCCCCTTCCAAGCGTTCCAGCAGCGGGCCGGCCTTATCCTCGATCCATGGGCGCCAAACCTCGACAATCCCGTTGGCGCCGCGCGGCGGCTTTTGCCCGGTGAGCTTCTCGCGCGCGATCAGTGCCAATGCTTCGTGGATTGGGGCTTGCTGGCGGTCGATGTCGCGCTCGGGCAGCCGCTCGTAAGCGCTCGCGAGTTTCGCGGTGAGGTTCTTGGCCACGCCGCGCATGCGCAAGGCGCCAACAGCCTCGACCCGCGCGTGCTCGGCCGCGTCGAAAGCCTCCCGCGCGGCGCCTTCCGCCGGGGCCAGGGCCGCATGCAATTTGGCGTCGTGCACGGAGACCATGAGGGCAATGGAATCCGCATAGCCGCGGATGATCGCGGCCTCCTTGCGCGACATGGCGCGGCTTGGCAGCGGCAGCCGGGCAGTCTTGCCGTCGAAGCCGGGCACGTCGGTGCCGAATACGACGTTCATCGACTTGTCTCCGGCAAGCGCCCGCGTCGCGAGCGCTACCGCGCGCTTGAACGGCGCCAGCGGGTCCGCCCTTTTCTTCGCGCTATTTGCCATCGCCAAGGCCCACTATCGCTGAAGGATGAGGCTTAGTCATAGGGCGTTACCCCTCCCCCAGCCCTCTCCCAATGGGAGAGGGGGTCCTGCCGTGCCCGTTGAGAAGGCGTCCCCTCTCCCATTGGGAGAGGGACAGGGTGAGGGGTAATGCGCGCTGTATGGATCACTTACTTTAGCTACCAGTCATCAACTGAGCGCGATGTTGGCGGTCGAGGCGGGCAGTTCCTCGCCGAAGCACCGCTGGTAGAACTCGGCCACCAACCCGCGCTCAAGCTCGTCGCATTTGTTGAGGAAGCTCAAGGTGAACGCGAAGCCCACATCGCCGAAGATGGTGGCGTTTTCGGCCCAGGTGATAACCGTGCGCGGGCTCATGACCGTCGAAAGATCGCCGTTCACGAAGGCGGAGCGCGTGAGGTCCGCCAGGCGCACCATGTTGGCCACCGTGCGGCGGCCTTGCTCGGTCTGGTATTCCTTCACCTTGGCCAGCACGATGTTCACCTCGTCCTGGTGCGGCAGGTAGTTGAGCGTAACCACGATCGACCAGCGGTCCATCTGGCCTTGGTTGATCTGCTGCGTGCCGTGATAGAGGCCCGAGGTGTCGCCAAGGCCGATGGTGTTGGTGGTCGCGAACAGCCGGAAGGCGGGATGGGGCCGGATCACGCGGCTTTGGTCGAGCAGGGTGAGCTTGCCCTGCACCTCCAGCACGCGCTGGATGACGAACATCACATCGGGCCGGCCGGCGTCGTACTCGTCGAACACGAGCGCGGTGTTCGACTGCAGAGCCCAAGGCAGGATGCCCTCGCGGAACTCGGTGATCTGCTGGCCTTCGCGGATCACGATGGCGTCCTTGCCCACAAGGTCGATGCGGCTCACATGGCTGTCGAGGTTGATGCGCACGCAAGGCCAATTCAGCCGCGCCGCCACCTGCTCGATATGCGTGGACTTGCCGGTGCCGTGGTAGCCCTGGATCATCACGCGGCGGTTGTGCGCGAACCCTGCCAGGATCGCCAGCGTGGTCTCGCGGTTGAACAGGTAGTCGGCATCGAACTCCGGCACATATTGGCTCGATTGGGAGTAGGCCGGGACCTCCATCGGACTGTCGATGCCGAACACCTGCCGGACAGACACCTTCATATCCGGCAGGCCGGCATGGCCTGCTTCACCCTTAATCATTGAATTCCTCGGCTTTTCTATCCTGGATTTAGCCTTTTGGCTCCGCGTCATCTCACAAGCCCGGCCTGCTTAAGATAGTTATAAGCAGTGAGCACTTCGCGGAACCTGTCCTCGGAGCTACGGTCGCCGCCATTGTGGTCGGGATGGTGCAGCTTTACGAGGGCCTTGAACTGTACCTTGATTTCGTCAGCCGTGGCGTCTTCGTCAAGGTTGAGAGCCTGAAGATGCTTTTTCGCGCCCTTGAGAACGACCCTGCGCCGGTCCTGCGGCGGCTCGGGGCGCCTGAATGCTCCGCTGCGCACATTCTTCAGCATCTCGAATGGATCGCCGCCAGCAGCTTTTGCGTCCTTCACGGCCTCCCAGGCGGGCAGGTCGGCGCCATGAACGCCCATCGACCATGTGGGCCGGTGCCCGGTTGCCGCAGACTTTTGATAATCGACGACCTCTTCCTCGCCCATGCCGGCAAAGTAGTTATAAGATTTGTTGTACTCGGTGACATGGTCGCGGCAGAAATAATAATATTCGCCCTCGGAATCGCGCCCTTTCGGCGCGCGGTGCAGCCCGCGCTTGGTGCAATTGCGCCATTGGCAGCGGGGCGCATTGCTGCTGGGCTGGGCTTCAGGGCTACGCCTGCGCCCGCCGCCGCGGCTTATGCGAATGCTGTCGAAATATTTCGAGTTGAGTTTCATCGGTTCGAACTGGCCCACCTCCGCGAGCCCTCTTTGTAAGAACGGCACGCTACCGGCACAGTATGCTTCGGCGAGGCCGCGCTTACAAGGTCTTGACAGAATGCAAATTCGTGGTCCGTAAATTGGAGGCGCGAACGGCGGCAATCCCGGCGCTACCGAGGCAAGAATGACAGTAGAAGAAACGATCCGTGAGAAGCTAGCGAAGGCTTTCGTGCCTTCAAGTCTCACTGTTGAAAACGAGTCCGCAAGACATGCGGGGCACGCCGGAGCGCGGGACCATCTGGGCCACGCCACCGGGGAAACGCATTTCCGCGTGGTGGTCGTTTCCGAGGCTTTCCAGGGCAAGAGCGCGGTCGAGCGGCACCGCCAGATCAACGCGGCGCTGAAAGACGAACTGGCCGGCCCCGTCCACGCGCTCGCCATCAAAGCCCTGACGCCCGCCGAAGCCGCGCGCTAAGGTTATGCCCGAGTTTTATGGAATCGCTCGGCTTTTTGGAAAGTCCCCCTCATCCTGTCCTTCTCCCCGAGGGGAGAAGGGACGCCTGAATTATCCGCAGCGAGAATTCTAGCGTCCTCTCTCCCCTTGGGGAGAGAGGCAGAGTGAGGGGGTCTCAAGCCCATTCGACTGACAAGACAGACCGAACAAATTCAAGGACATAGGATGACCGCTCAACTCGATGGACCGCGGCTTGCCCCCTCCGCTGGAGGTGCGCCCCAGCAACTCGTGATCTTCCTCCATGGCTACGGGGCCGACGGCAACGACCTGATCGAACTCGGGCGGGAATGGGCGCGGGCGTTGCCGCATGCGGCCTTCGTGTCGCCGCATGCGCCGGAAGCGCTTGCTGGCGGCTTCTTCGGCGGGCGGCAGTGGTTCGGCCTCGAAACGCGAAGCGAGCACGAGTGGGAGGAGGGCGTGCGCAGGGCCCAGCCAGCGCTGGAGGCTTTCATCGTAGCCGAAGCCGCGCGCCAGAAGTTGCCGCTCGGCGCGGTGGCGCTCGTGGGTTTCAGCCAGGGAACCATGATGGCGCTGCAAACCGGCCTCCGCCTGAGCGAAGCGCCGGCTGCCATCGTGGGGTTTTCCGGACACCTCGCGGGCGCGATGCGTCTCCCCGCCGAGATCAAATGCAAGCCGCCCGTGCTCTTGATCCACGGCTCCAGCGACGATGTCATCCCCGTCGAGGCGATCCATCACGCCAGGATGGCGCTCGCTGCCGCCGGCGTTCCGGTCGAGTGGCATGTCAGGCCAGGGCTTGGCCACGGCATCGATCCCGAGGGCCTGAAGGTGGCGGGCCAGTTCTTGCGCACGGCATTCGGGCTAAGCTGAGCGAAGTTGTTCAACGCTCAGCGAACGAAACAGCGTCCCTTCTCCCCTTGGGGAGAAGGACAGGATGGCGGGGTCTTCTGCCGAAGCAATCACAATCGCAGTCCTAATGGAGCGGCGCGTTCCCATCCCACAATTCGCTGCAACCAGGAAACCTGATTTCGCGCAAGTCCCGCATGCAAGCCTCTGCGAAACCGTTACATTTTTTTACGCTTTTGCGGGCGATTAGTGTTGCGATCTTGTCAGCTTCGCCTTAAGAGCCACAAATCGGCCCGAGAAATCGGTTTTTTGGTAGGCATTCCGTTACGATTTCCTGGTCAATGTGCACGTAGTGGTTGCGTGCAACAGGAGGCAACTCGAATGCGCTCACAAACGATCCTTCCAGTCCTGATCGCTGGTTTGATGACCTTGCTTCTGGCCTCTTGCGAGAAGAACGCCCCGGCAGCGGGTTTCGGGCTCGGCAGCGGCGGGGGAAATTATCCCCCGGGCAGCGTGGCCGAGTTCAATAACCGGGTTGGCGATACGGTTCACTTCGAGACGGACAGCCCCGAGCTTACGGCCGAGGGGCGCTCCATCGTGAACGGGCAGGCAGTCTGGCTGCGGCAGTATTCGAATTATCCCGTCGTCATAGAGGGGCATGCCGACGAGCGCGGCACGCGCGAATACAACATCGCGCTCGGGGCAAAACGCGCCGAAACGGTCAAGAACTTTCTCATCTCGCAGGGCATCGACCAGCGCCGCTTCCGGACGATGTCCTACGGCAAGGAGCGCCCCGTTGCGGTTTGCGACAACATCAGCTGCTGGTCGCAAAACCGGCGGGCTGTAACGGTTATCAGCGGCGGCGGCGCGGTCGCCTACAACTAACTCGCTTCCGGGCTGAGCCTCTATAGACAATCTCCATCGGTGTTCGGGGAGGGCCGGCGGCAAAGCGGTTGACAGCCGGCCCCGCGCGGCGGAGAACGGGGCACGGTCGATTTAATTAGGGCGTGTCCATGAGACTCTTCGCTGCAGCCTCGATTTCTCTCGCCATGGCAATTGCCGCCACACCCGCGGCGGCGCAGTTTTCCGGATCGCGGGCTCCCGCCGCCGGAGAAGCCCCCGCTGGCGGGCGTCTTGAGCGCCTGGAGCAGCAAATAACGGATTTGCAGGGCGTGGTCGCCGCGGTCGAGACCCTCGCCAAGAACAATTCGGGCGGCGGAACGGGATACGCCGCCGCGGCAGGCGGAGGCGCCAGCTCCGAGCAGATTCGCCAGCTTTCCGAGCAGATCGCCGATCTCACCCAGCGGATCGAGCGCCTCGAAGCCCGTTCGGGCGAGGGCGGCGGCGGTGCTCCAGCGCCTCAGGCAATGCCCAGGCAGCAGGATTCTGGTTATGGCGCCTCGCCGGCCAGCGGTTTCGAGGACAAGCAGCAGCTCCCGCCATTAGGAGCGCCACCGGCCCCGGCCTATTCACCCAGGCAGCAGCAGGGCGCAGTGACGGCCCCGCGTCCAGCCGCCCCGGCGCCAAGCCCTGCGGCAGCGAGTAGTCCGGCGCGAGCGCTTTTCGACCAGGGCTATGGCGCGCTCAATCGCCGCGAATACACCGCGGCCGAGGGCTACTTCCAGCAGTTTCTCGATGAATATCCATCCGATCAGCTGGCGGGCAGCGCACAATATTGGCTCGGCGAGTCGGCATTCGTCAGCGGAGAATACAAGACCGCCGCCGACCGCTTCCTCAAGACGTTCACGAATTACCCTTCGAGCGAGCGGGCTCCCGAAGCGCTCCTGAAGCTGGCGATTTCGCTCAGGCGGCTTGGCAACAACACCGATGCTTGCGCGACCTTCTCCGAACTCGCTCAGCGCTATCCGAAGGCCTCGCAAACGGTGATGCAGCGCGCGGAAGCAGAGAAGAAGCGGGCGAATTGCAGCTGATCGCGCCTATATTTGAATAACTGGCCGCATTACCCCTCACCCCACCCCTCTCCCTATGGGAGAGGGAGTCCGGTCGCAGCCGCTGTTAGGGCGTTCCCTCTCCCATAGGGAGAGGGACAGGGTGAGGGGTAATGCGGCCGGGATTGTCCGCTTACCGCTCTTGGAATGTGCCGTGCCACGCATCATCGGCGATGCCGCGCTTTTAAGCGCCTTTGCTCCCCTGGAAGCATACTCCTCCGCGGCGCTGGCGGTGTCCGGGGGCCCGGACAGCATGGCTCTCATGCACCTGGCCAGCCGCTGGCTCTCCCTCAAGGGACGCGGCCCCGCCACCATCTCGGTTCTCACCGTCGATCACGGCCTGCGGCCCGAAAGCGCGGCTGAGGCGGCATTCGTCGGCGCGCGGGCCGGAGCGCTGGGGTTCACTCATGCAACCCTTGCCTGGACCGGGGAAAAGCCCAAGACCGGCATACAGGCCGCGGCGCGGGAAGCGCGCTACGGGCTGATGACCGCATATTGCCGCGAGCATGGCATTGCCTGCCTTGTCACCGCGCATACGGAAGACGATCAGGCCGAGACGTTTCTGATGCGCTTGCGCCGGGGAAGCGGGCTCGACGGACTTGCGTCGATGGCGGCGGTTTCCGCGCGCGTCGGCGTGACCCTTGTCCGGCCCCTCCTCGGCCTCTCCAAAGCGCGGCTCACCGCCCACCTTCGAAGCCTCGCCATTCCCTTCGTCACCGATCCCAGCAACAGCAACGCCTCTTTCGAGCGCGTGCGGGTGCGCCACGCCATGAAAACCCTGGCGGCGGCAGGCATCGCGCGGCCCGCCCTGGCCTTGGCCGCCTCCCGCCTCGGCCGCGGCCGCGACGCGCTCTCCGGGATCGCGGCGGACTTTCTAGAGCAGAATTTCCGCGTAACGAGCCTGGCCCATGGCCAAATTAACCTTGAGTCATTTCTTTCCCTCTCTCCTGAGATCGCGCTTCGCGTGCTGTCGCGGGCGCTGGCTCTGACCGGCGGCAAAGAAGAACCGCCTCGCATGGCCAAGGTGGAGCGCCTGCTCGCCGGGCTGCGGGCCGGCAAGCGGGAGGCGGCGCTTGGCGGCTGCCTCGTTATCGCCGCGGCCGGAACACTCAACTTTTACCGCGAGCCCGGCCGCATGGGCCAGGCCCGGCTGGTTTGCGAGCCTGGAAGCACCCGCATCTGGGACGGCAGGTTTGTATTAACGATTGGGGCAGACTTGAGCGGCGATTTTTCAGTGGCCCCGCTTGGCGCGCTTGGCTGGGCAAATTGCCGCAAGGCCATGAAAGAGCGTGGAAAAGCTGTGCAAGCCAACCGGCTCGCCGCCATCGCCTCCCCGGCGCTCTGGCAGGGCCGGCACCTCGTTTCTGCCCCAGCCGTGGGGTTTGCCGATGCCAAGACCGCCGGCACCCGCGCCGGGCTTCTCGGGGTGCAACTCGTGCCGCGTCTTAGCTATTTTCGCACATCAACCTGAAGCTCAAGGGAAACCACGCTTGGCAAAGCCTAGCACGTACCCTATGTTTCTCCCAATTGGCTCACTTATCCTGGCTTCGTAAGCTGGAAGGCTAAGCTGGCTACTTGTTCTGCCTTCAGGCTGTGTACGTAGCATTAGGGGAAGAAATCGTCTCCATGAACTCGAACTTCCGTAATTTGGCGATCTGGATCATTATCGCTCTTCTCCTGGTCGCACTGTTCAATCTCGTGCAGAACAACCCGAAAGGGTCCCGCGCGACCAATATCGAATACTCCAAGTTCTTAAGCGATGTGGACGCCGGCAATGTCGCCTCGGCAACCATCTCCGGCAACCAGGTTTCGGGCACGCTGACGGGCGACCGGCCCTACCAGACCTATATGCCGAACGATCCGGATTTGGTTAAGCGCCTGCACGACAAGGGCGTGCGCTTCGAGGCAAAGCCCGCATCCGAGGACGTTCCTTCGCTGATCGGCGTGCTCGTGAACTGGTTCCCCATGCTGCTTCTGATCGCGGTCTGGGTGTTCTTCATGCGCCAGATGCAATCTGGAGGCGGCCGGGCGCTCGGCTTCGGGAAGTCGAAGGCGAAGCTTTTGACCGAGAAGCAGGGGCGCGTGACCTTTGACGACGTCGCTGGCGTGGACGAGGCCAAGGACGATTTGCAGGAAATTGTCGAGTTCTTGCGCGATCCGCAGAAATTCCAGCGGCTTGGCGGACGCATTCCGCGCGGCGCGCTGCTCGTTGGCCCTCCCGGCACCGGCAAGACGCTTCTCGCTCGCGCCATCGCTGGCGAAGCTAATGTGCCGTTCTTCACCATCTCGGGCTCCGACTTCGTGGAAATGTTCGTCGGCGTCGGCGCCAGCCGTGTCCGCGACATGTTCGAGCAGGCTAAGAAGAACGCGCCTTGCATCATCTTCATCGACGAAATCGACGCGGTCGGCCGGCATCGAGGTGCCGGGCTTGGCGGCGGCAACGACGAGCGCGAGCAGACGCTGAACCAGCTCCTGGTCGAGATGGACGGCTTCGAGGCGAACGAGGGTATCATCCTCATCGCCGCGACCAATCGCCCGGACGTGCTCGATCCCGCGCTGTTGCGGCCCGGCCGTTTCGACCGGCAGGTGGTCGTGCCGGCGCCGGATATCGTCGGCCGCGAGAAAATCCTCAAAGTGCATGTCCGCAAAGTTCCGCTCGCACCCGACGTCGATCTCAAGATCATCGCGCGCGGCACACCTGGGTTCTCCGGCGCCGATCTCTCCAATCTGGTGAACGAGGCAGCACTGCTCGCGGCGCGGCGCTCCAAGCGCGTCGTGACCCAGCACGAGTTTGAGGATGCCAAGGACAAGGTCATGATGGGCGCCGAGCGCAAGTCCATGGCCATGAGCGAGGATGAGAAGCGCTTAACCGCTTATCATGAAGCCGGCCATGCGCTGGTGGGCATGTACGTACCCAGCCACGACCCCTTGCATAAGGTCACGATCATCCCGCGCGGCCGTGCGCTCGGCCTGACGATGAACCTGCCCGAGGCGGACAAGCTGAGCTATACGAAGCAGTGGTGCCTGGCGAAACTGGCTTCGGTTTTCGGTGGCCGCGAGGCGGAGCTGCTCATCTTCGGCCCCGAAAACGTCACGAACGGGGCTACGGGCGATATCCAGCAAGCGACGGGGTTGGCCCGTGTCATGGTGATGGAATGGGGCATGAGCGATGCGCTCGGCCGTATCCGCTACCGCGATAACCAGGAGGAAGTGTTCCTCGGCCATTCCGTCTCCCGCGCGCAAAACATGTCGCCAGAAACGGCACAGCTGATCGACAACGAAATCCGGCGTCTGATCACCGATGGCGAGGCAACGGCGCGCAAAGTTCTGACAGAGCACCTAGACGAGTTGCACACGGTCGCGAAGGGGCTGCTCGAATATGAAACCTTGTCGGGCCAGGAGGTGCGCGACCTCCTGAACGGCAAGCCGCCGGTGCGCGAGTTCACTATGAACGAAGATCAGCCCAAGCGCCGTTCGGCGGTTCCCTCGACGGGCAGCCGCGCACCGCGCAAGGACCCCGATCTTGGCGGCATGGAGCCTCAGCCGTCGACTTAGGGCTACGCTGGACGCTTAAGACCCCCTCACCCCAGCCCTCTCCCCAAGGGGAGAGGGAGTCCGCTCGCAGCCGTTGAGAAGGCGTCCCCTCGCCCCAACGGGGAGAGGGACAGGGTGAGGGGGTCCTTTAATTCAGAGGTACGCATGACGGAGCTGGAACCCGTACTGGCGCAAATCGAGGGTGACTTCGGCGCGGCCGTTTCGCGGTATATCGAGTTCTTGCGCATCCCTTCGATTTCGACCGATCCCGCTTACGCAGGCGAGGTGACACGCGCCGGCGCCTGGCTCTGGGACGAGTTCCGGGCGCTGGGCTTCACGGCTGAACTTTACTCCACGCAGGGGCATCCCATTCTCTTGGCCCATTGCGAAGCTGGAAGCCCCGACGCGCCGCACCTCCTCTATTACGGCCATTACGACGTGCAGCCGCCGGAGCCGCTCGAACTCTGGGAGAGTCCGCCCTTCGAGCCCTCTATCGTGGATGGCCCCCATGGCAAGCGCGTGGTTGCGCGTGGGGCGGTGGACGATAAGGGGCAGGTGATGACCTTCCTCGAAGCGTTCCGCGCCTGGAAGGCGGTGCACGGCGCCCTGCCGGTCACGGTGACGGCGCTGATCGAGGGCGAGGAGGAAAGCGGCAGCGCCTCGCTTCCAGGCTTCCTGGCGGAGCACGCCGCCTCGCTCGGCAAGGCAGCAATTGCCATTATCTCCGACACCAACTCCTGGGACATAGACACGCCCGCGATCACCTACCGCCTGCGCGGCAACGTCTATGTGGAAGTGACGCTACAAGGCCCATCCCGCGATCTGCACTCCGGACTTTACGGCGGCGCGGCGGTCAACCCGCTCAACGCGCTAACCGAAATCCTGGGGCAGCTTCATGACCGCGATGGCCGCGTGCAACTCCCCGGCTTCTACGACGGCGTTGCCGGACTTTCGCCGGAGGAGCGGCAAGCCTGGGCGGCGCTTTCCTTCGACGAGGCCGGATTCTTGGGCGAGATCGGCCTGACGCAATCCGTGGGCGAGGCTGGCTACAGTGCGCTGGAGCGCTTGTGGGCACGGCCAACCTGCGACTTGCACGGCATCTGGGGCGGCTACACCGGTCCCGGCTCGAAAACGGTGATCGCAAGCCGCGCTTCCGCCAAGCTGAGCTTCCGCACGGTTCCCAACCAGGACCCGGCCAAGATTTTGCAGGGGCTGAGAACGTTTCTGGACGAGCGGACGCCGCCCGATTGCAGGTGGAGCATCGAGGAGATGAGCGCCTCGGCCGGCATTCTAGTGCCCAGCGGCGGGCCTTTCATGCAGGCCGCGCGCGCCGGGCTCGCCGATATCTATGGCAAGCCGGCCGCGATGGTGGGTTGCGGCGGCTCCATCCCTGTGGTGGGCCACATGCAGGAAAAGCTGGGCCTCGCTTCCATCCTGGTGGGCTTTGGGCTTTCCGACGACCGCATCCATAGCCCGAACGAGAAATTCGAACTCAAGTGCCTCAAGAATGGCATCCTCAGCCACGCCGCGATCCTGGCGCGCATGGGAGAACTCTCCCGCTCTTAGCCCCGGCGCGCCGCGGCCCAGCAGCGCCGGCGGCCGGATTGCGTCCTTGGAAAGCGTCAGCGAAGGTTTTTTTCTTAGTAAGAAGGTGCTAAGAAGAATGCTGGGCATGAGGGAACTATGGAGGTGAAGATGTCCGCGAGCTTCCTAAAAACCATAACGATCGTAACCGCTGCGGCCGCGGCTGCTTTCGCGTCCGGAGCTGCCGCGCAGGAAAGAGTAGCGGTTGGGCTGCTCACCTGCGGCGTAAAAGGAGGGACCAGCTTTATCTTCGGGTCCACCAAGGAGTTGCGCTGCCTTTTCCGGAGCGCTCCCGGCGAGGAGGGCGAGCGCTACGAAGGCTCAATCCAGAAGTACGGCCTGGACCTTGGCATCACCAACAATGCGATTTTGGAATGGACGGTGCTCGCGCCATCGCGCGGCGTACATGAGGGCGCGCTTAGCGGGAAATACTATGGCGTAGCGGCGGATGCCTCGGCCGGGATCGGTGGCGGCGCGAACGTGCTGGCTGGCGGATCGGGCAATTCCATCTCGCTGCAGCCGCTCAGCGTGCAGGGCCAAACCGGCTTGAACGCGGCAGTCGCCGTGGCCGAGGTGGAGTTGCACCCCGCTTACGACGGAAAGTAACGGCGCCACCAAATAACAAAGGCCGCGGTTTAAACCGCGGCCCGTGAGACTGGCTGATCGCAACAGCCGGTTTCGCACTGCTTACGCAGCGCTCAATCCTCGTATCTCTAGGAAGACGCTAGAGGCTGCTCCAACGTTCCTGTGACACGCGCGAGCTGGTGCTTCAGCGCAGATATCTCACTTGACATCGGTTCACCTCCCTTCCGTTGTTGCTGTTAACTATAGGATGCCACTGCTTCGCGAAAATGTAAAGCGGCCCGAAGGAACTAAATTGCAAGCGGTGGCGTTAATGGCAACTCCGGCTTAACTGGAGCCTGGCGCGGTTGCGTGTCAGGAACACTATTCCTATCCTCAGGGAGAGCGTTCATGAACATAAAGGCCATTCTTCTAGGAACACTTCTTCCGTTAGCATTCGCTGCGGGCGCCTTGGCGGCAACGGCGATGTATACGGCCGATCTTAAAGGCTCGCAGGAGGTGCCTGCCAACGACAGCAAGGGCACCGGCAGCGCGCAACTGACTTACGATCCCGCAACCAAGCACCTGACTTGGAAAGTCACCTACTCCGGCCTCAGCGGGCCCGCAACCGGAGCCCACATTCACGGCCCCGCGGCTCCCGGCGGGGATGCGCCCGTGGTGATCAAATTCGCCGATCCCGCCAGCCCCATAGAGGGCTCGGCAACGCTCACCGATGCGCAGGCGGCGGACCTGCAGGGCGGGAAGTGGTACGTCAACGTTCACACGGCCGGGCATAAGAGCGGAGAGATCCGCGGCCAAGTTACGCCCTCGAAGTAATGCTTCCGCCGCGGCGGGTTCAATTTCGCCGCGGCGTCATTCCCGCGCAGGATCGTGTGAAAAATCGGCGCGCTTGCCGCAAACTCTAGTAAGCCGCCGGCGCCGTATGAATGAACTCCGCGATTTCATCGACAACGCCTGGAGCCAGCGGAAGGTTAGGCTTGGCATAAGCCACCATGGTCGCGGCCTGGCTCGTCGAACTTACGGTCTTCAGGATGTGGCTCGCATCGGGCAGCAGCACGAGCTTTGCATGCGGCGCGGCCTGCTTCAGGCGCTCCGCATCGGAGACGCTCACCTGAATGTCCCTCCGGCCCTGCATGATGAGCACCGGCTTGTGAAAATCCGCCGCGAGCCGGGCCGGGTCGGCCGCCATCATGCTGATGAGGAAATCCTGGATCTCGGGCCGGAAAAGCTCCAGCAGTGCCGGATGCATGCCGCGCGCGTCCACATGCCGGCCTTTCTCCAGCGAGCCGATGCCCGATAGCGCCTGGCCAAGAAGCGGCGTGTTGCCGAGATTTGCCTTCACTTGCTCGCGCAGGACCTCGGCCACGGGCCGGCCGGGCGCGGCGAGCAGGATAAGCCCGCAGATATCGTCAGGGCTCCGGCTAGAGGCCAGCGCAACGAGGCCGCCTTCGCTGTGGCCCGCCACCCATACGCAGGACGCGCCCGTTTCGTTGCGGACAACCTTGATCCAGTTGTGAACGTCGGCTGCGTAATCGGCGATGGTGACGGCGTTCGGATCGGCGATGGCGCGCCTGCTGCCGAACATGCCGCGCTTGTCGATCCGGACGGAAGCTATGCCCTTCGCGGCAAGCCCCTCGGCCAGGAGCCTATAGGGCGCGCCCTTGATGCCGAGCGGATTGTTGCCGTCGCGGTCGGTGGGGCCTGAGCCGGGGATGATGAGGACGGCAGGGCCCTTCGCTTTCTCTGGCGCGAGCATGGTTCCCTTGAGAGCGCCCTTGGGGCCAGGCGCTTGCAGGTAGCTTTCAACGAGCGCAGGCATTGCATTCGCTGGTAATGAAGACAAAAGGACAAATAGTGCTGCCAGGCGGCGCATACGCAAACTCTCCGTACTCTGTTGTTTGTTGATTTTAGCGGAGCGACGCGAAGCAACGGCCCCCATTACGGGAGACATTGCGCCCGAATCCGTCTTTTGCTTGGCAATTGATATCCTATTAAGTTTCGCTCTTGTGGAATGAATGCGGAATAAATACGAGAATTATCGGCAGGCGGAGTTTTTCCGGTAACGGAATCGCCAGGGCTGCGGTTCTGGCGCGACGTATCCGCCAAGCGTGTGGGGGCTGCGTTAGCCGGTCGATCCACGATGGCTGTGGCGGAGATCGGCCCGTGTCACGGCAGCACAACCGCCAACGGAAGCGCATCCCGGTCCAGAAAGGGATGCCCGTCGTAGAATTCTATGTGCAAATGTTCCCGCGCGGTGGGCGGGCGAAGCAGCCAGAGCGAAGCGATGTTCTCAGCCAGGATCTGCAGCCACTTCGGTGCTCCATCGATTGTCAGCACCTTGCCCTCACGCGCGATCTTGATCCTGCCATTAGAGGGACGGATGTCCAAATGCCTCAGGAAGCCTTCGAAGGGCGCAGGTTCGATACCTTTCGCCGCCGCGAGGCTAATCCGCACTGCAGAACCGCTCACAAAGGCTTCAGCCAAGGCCTCAAGCGCTGCTTTGTTTCCGCAAAGTTCCGCCTGTTCGCGTGCGTAGCGGCTTGTAATGCCGAGTTCCATCGTGTGCACGTCTCTGCGCCCCTGTTCTGGCTCCATGCCGGCGAACTACCCCCGGCGGGCGGCCCATTCGTCGATGCAGCGGTCGAGGTCGCGAAGGTTCAGCCGCATTTGCTCCAGGGCAAAGCCGGTCGCGAACAGCCGCTCCAGAGCCTCGCCGGGCAGTTCGCGGAGCCTGCCCGCCCGCCTCAAGGTCTCGATTTCAGCCGCATACTGTGCAATTGCCGCATCCAGCGCCTCGCTTGATGGCGCCTTGTGCTTGGACGAAAGCGCGGTGCCGCAAGCCTGCAAGTTGGCTTTCAACTCTTGCCCGATTGCTTGCAGCAGCGGGTGCAGCGGCTCCTGCAGCCCGGCCGGCAGCGGCGAATGCGCTGCCCGGCCCAAGAGCACCAGATCGTGGCGCAGCCGCAGCAGGGTACGGAACAGCGGCCCGGTCAGCGGGTCCTCGGTGAGCCGCAACGGGCGCTCGCGCTCGGCCTCGGCGGTGACGGATAGCAGTTGGCTCAACTGCTGGCCGATGCCGTCCTGGATGCGATGCGCCTCGCCCTCGCTCAGGCCGTGCTCAAAGCCTTCGAAAAGCTCAGGCACGGCGCGGGCCATGTTCTTAAGCGCCTGCGCGGCGATCTCGCGGGCTTGCTGGAAGGCGCTCGACGGCAGGAAGACGAAGGAAACGAGGAGGCCCGCGAGGCCCCCAAGCAGGACTTCTTCCACCCGTTCGGTCGCCGATGCGATTGGCGTCGTGTGCAGCATTTGCGGGATGAGCACCACGATTGCCGCTGTGGTTGGGCCGACGCTAAGCCGGGGATAGAGTGCGGCCACGAAGGCAAGTGGCGCCAGCGCGAGAAAGAGCACGAGTAGCAGCATGATTTCGCTGCCATGCGGGACAAGAATGGCAACGCCCCCGCCCCACAGCACGCCGCCAACGGTCGCGGCGAAATAGTCGAGGGTGACTTTCAGCGAGCGGCCCAGACTGATTTGCGTGACGATCAGCGCCGTCAGCACCGACCAGAGCGGCAGCGCCACCCCGATCCGGTGCGAAGCCCAAAGCGCCAGCAGCCCCGCCGCACTCAGCCTGAAGGCATGTGACGCAGCCCCTCGCAGCCGGCGCCCGTTCAAACGAATCTTCCGCATGGTCCTCGCTTTTCATCGCTCTCGGTGAGCCTAGCCATGGTTGCGGCGCATGGCAATGCCGCGCGCCGCGCCTTCCAAGGCCATCGCCCTTTGCCGTGATGTAGCGCTGCTTCGATGGTGCAACACAACGTCTAGCGAGCAGACCTTGCCGGCTTCGGCGGCGTCACCACCTTCCGTACTAAACATTGGCTTCGGACGGAGCGAACGATGATTTCCATTCGCAGGGCTGAAGACCGCGGCTTGACGCGGACCGCCTGGCTCGACAGCCGGCACAGCTTCTCTTTCGCGCATTATTACGATCCGAAACACATGGGATTTCGGGCCGCTGCGCGTCATCAACGACGACCGCGTCGCGCCCGGCGGCGGCTTTCCCCCCCACCCCCACGACAACATGGAAATTATCTCCTACGTTCTCGAAGGCGCGCTGGAGCACAAGGACAGCCTCGGCAGCGGCTCGGTGATCCGCGCGGGCGAGGTGCAGCGCATGAGCGCGGGGACGGGCATCGAGCACAGCGAGTTCAACCATTCGAAAACGGAGCCGGTGCATTTCCTGCAAATCTGGATCAAGCCCGAAGCCTATGGCATCAGGCCGGGCTATGAGCAGAAAAGCTTCGCGCCTGCCGGCGAAGGCGGCGTTACGCTGATCGCGTCGCGCGATGGCCGCGATGGGTCGGTCACGATCCATCAGGATGCCTCGCTCAGCCTGGGCCGGCTGAAAAAGGGCGAGGAGATTTCGCAGGCAATCCGCGAGGGGCGGTGCGCCTGGCTGCAGGCGACGCGCGGCTCGCTCGCTCTCGGCGATTACCAGCTCAAAGCCGGAGACGGCGCGGCAGTCAAGGAAGAGGCCCAAATCGCCATACGTGCGCTGGAGGAGGACACCGAGTTTCTTCTCTTCGACATGCGCCCGTGAAGGCTCTCCTGTCCGGGGCCTTCCAAGATGCTGAACGGCGGAGCCTTGCACGATCCCGGATAGCCGCAAACGGCTTCCGGGATGACGCCGTTGATAATACTCCCGAGCGTGAAGGCAGCTTTTATGCCGGAAGCCCGGCGGAAACTTCCGCGATGTTCCGCGCTTCTTCGTTCGAAAGCAGCGCGCCCAGCTTTTTGGACTTGAGAAGCTCGCGGGCGCGGGCATAGCGGGCATCGTTCCAGAAATGCAGGCAGCCATTGCAGCCGCGTCCGCAGCAGCCCTCGATGCCCAAACGCGGCGTGCGGAATGCAACGCCTTCGTTTTCCGCGGCCATCGCTTCGATCAACTCATGCCGCTTATGCTGGTAGGCACTTTCTCCGGCCCTGCCGAGTTCGGCGGCCAGCGCGGAGCGGTCCAGCGCGAGGCGTGCCCAGGCGTCTTCGCTGAGAGCCTGCTCCTTGCGCACGACCGTATGAACCGGAAAGTCCTTCCGCAATCGCTCGATATCGTCCTCCTCGTGGAACCACGCGAAAGGAATGCGGATCACCGGCTTCTGCCCGGCGTTGATGCCCTCTTCCGCCGTTATGCGCCCGGTGCGGATGTTCTCGAATTTGTAGATGCGTAAGAGGAGCGGATCGCGGCGCGTGTGGGGAACGAACTCCAGGACATCGCCCATCTCCATGCGGTTCTTCAGGGCGAGCAGGAACGCGTCCTCCGTGACATCCACGATCATGCCGGCATACTCCCAGGCGGAAAGCGTATGCGTGTCTTCGAAGTTGTGCGCGTGGTGGCTAAGCCGGCCGTCGTGAAAGCCCAGCGAAAGCCCCCGGTTCGGGATGGAGCCAAGCTCGCGCATATAGGCGCCGGGCCGCCAGCCCGCCGGATCGGCGCGCCAATCGTCGATGGCCATGCGGTAGGCACGGGCCGTCACCGCCACGTAATAGGCGCTGCGGTTGCGCCCTTCGACTTTCAGAGAGTTGATGCCCAGCGCCAGATACTCGTCCAGGCGCGGCATCAGGCATAAATCCTTGGCATTGAGGATGTAAGACCCGCGCTCGTCCTCCTCCAAAAGCATCGCCTGCCCGGGCCGGTTCTCTTCTTCGATCAGGAACTCGAAAAGCTCCGCCGTTTCATCGTTCAGCTCAAGCTCTTTGAGCGTGCCGTCTTTCAAGCGAACCTTGAGCTTGTAATTCCAGCGGCAGGAGTTCGCGCAATTGCCCTGATTGGCCCCGCGCTCGGCCATATAGTTCGAAAGCAGGCAGCGCCCCGAATAGGTCATGCACATCGCGCCGTGAACGAAAGCCTCCAGCTTGATGTCCGGGCACTGGCTACGAATTTCCTTCAGCTCTTCGAATGAAACCTCGCGGGCAAGCACAACCAAATCCGCGCCCTGGGCTTCCCAAAACTGCACGGAAAGCCACGAGCACACATTCGCCTGTGTCGAAATATGGATCTTCAATTCGGGTGCTGCGCGTTTGACAAAATGAAACACGCCGGGGTCGGCGACGATCACGCCATCGGGGCCCACCTTGCGTATGGTATCGACGTATTCGGGCAGCTTTTCGATGTCGCGGTTGTGGGCAAACAGGTTGAGCGTGAGATAGGCGCGCTTTCCATGAGCGCGGGCATAGGCAACGCCTTCAAGCACTTCCTCAAGCGTAAGGTTCGAGCGCGTGCGCAAGGACAGATCGGGCGTGCCCATGTAGACGGCATCGGCCCCGTACAGGATCGCGACCTTCAGTTTTTCCAGCGACCCCGCTGGCATGAGCAACTCGGCGGCTTTTTGCATGAAGGCCTTACGGTAGAGATTCCTCACCCCAATCGCCAGGATATGGAGAGCCGGCGGGTGTCTGCGCAGGCCCTTCCTGTAGTGATCTTGGCCAGCGTGTCCAAGGGATTTTGAGGACTTGGCGGGCTTTCCCTTGAGTTTGCAGCCGTCGTCCCGGAAACGCCAATCAGTTCTTTGAAGGGGGGCCCGCTTAGCCGCGAAAGCCTGCAATTGCCGATATTTCTTGAGGGGATGTCAACCGGACCGGTGCTATTCAGTTGGCGGTGTTTTTGGGAACAACCGATGCAGCGGATGAACGAGGCCATGGTGGAGCAGCGCCGTATCGGGACGGCGTTCGCGCTGGCCTGTGGCGGCTTTCGCGGAGCTTTGGGTGGCGGCGCAACGCGAGTTCCCGGGGAAAGTTGCGTATGAAAATCCGCACGATTGCTGAAATCGCGGGCATACTTATCGTCATTGGCGTGCTTAGCGCCAGCGGAGCCGCCTACTATGCATTCCAGACATTTAAAGTGGGCGGGCCGGTATACAGCGGCATCGTATTGACCAAGGATCTGGTGTCCGACATTCTGCCCCCGCCGGAATACATTGTCGAAGCCTACCTGGAAGCGACGCTTGCGCTGAACGACCCGGCGAACGCGAAAGAGCACGCCGCAAGAATCTCCGTCCTTGAGAAGGATTACGGCGAACGTCGCCGCTACTGGGAAGCCTCGCCGCTGGAGGTCTCCCTGAAACAGCGGCTGACGCGTGGCGCCCATCAGCCCGCGGCGGAATTCTGGACGCTGGCCAGACAGTCGTTCTTCCCAGCGCTTCAAAGGGCGGATATCGCGGCGGCCCGCGATGCCTATGGCCGCATGACCCGGGCATATTTTGCCCACCGTGCCCAGATCGACAACGTTGTGACTGAAGCCAATCGGCTGAATGCCGCGACCGAGCAAGCTGCCGCCACGGATGAGCGCCGCATCGAATGGAAGATCTTGGTGCTGCTGGCCACGGTCGTATCGCTAATTCTGGCCTCCGCGGCTAGCGTTGCTTTGTGCCTCGTCCGCCAGATCGTGAAGCTCAAATCGTCCATGCAAGCTTTGGCGGAGGGCAACCTCGGTGCGGAAATTCCTTACTGCGGCGCCAGCAGCGAGATCGGAGAAATCGCCCGCGCGATGCAGGTGTGCGAACGCCAGCTGGCGGAAAATGAACGGCTGCGCACGGAAAAGGACGAAGCCGAACGGGTGGCGGCTACGCGGCGCAAGGCCGAGATGGATGCGCTGGCGCGGGATTTCGAAACCGCCATCGGGCAGGTGGTGGAATCCGTGGCCACGGCCGCGGACCGGCTCGCCAGCGCGGCGGCGACACTGACCGAGTTGGCCACCACGACGGAGGCTTATTCCCAAGCCGTCGCCGCGGGCTCGGAACAATCCCGCGCCGCGGTGGAATCCGTAGCCACGGCCTCGGAAGAGCTGGCGTCGACCGTTTCGCAAATCGACCGGCAGGTCTGCGACAGCAACCGGATCACGGCGAAAGCCATGAACCAGGCAGGCGATGCCAATGCGCATATCTCCCATTTGACTGGTGCGGCCAATCAGATCGGTGAGGTCGCGGAGCTTATCTCGTCGGTCGCGGAGCAAACCAACCTGCTGGCTCTCAACGCGGCCATCGAGGCGGCGCGGGCGGGCGATGCCGGCAAGGGCTTCGAAGCTGTCGCCCAGGAAGTGAAGGCATTGGCCATTCAAACGGCGAAGGCGACGAAAGGCATAGGTGCCGAGATCGGCGAGATGCGTGGCGTCATCAGGGAATCCGTTTCAGACGTGCGCAGTATTGGCGCGACCATCGGCGAGATTTCCGGGATCGCATCGGCAATAGCGGAAGCCGTTACAAAACAGGGGGTGGCCACCAGGGAAATCGCCGCAAAGATGCATACGGCGGCCGAGCGCGTCAGTGATATCGCCAGCTGCATAACCGCGGTCACCGCGAGCGCCAAGGATACCGGCTCCGCATCGGAACATGTGCTGGCCTCCGCGCAGTCGCTGTCGAAGGAGAGCGACCGGCTGAAATCCGAGGCCGGCAATTTCCTCGCCGGCATACGGTCGGCGATATAGCCGGGACGTTCCGCATGCCCCCGCGCATGCGCACCGGCGATGACATAATGCCGGTCGCGCTCCTCACCCCAGCCCTCTCCCCGCAAGCTCGCCTTGGCGAGCTTGCATCTCAGCGTGGCCGCATCCGCAAGCGGATGCGGCTGGAGAGGGAGTCCGCTCGCGACCGTTGAGAAGGCGTCCCTTCTCCCGCATCCGCATTCGCTTGCGAATGCGGACGCTATAAGTTGCAAGCTCGCCAAGGCGAGCTTGCTGAGAGGGACAGGGTGAGGGGCGTGACCGCCGTTCGTTACGCCGAGCGCTTGCCGCCCTTTTGAGGCATCGTGGCCAGCGAGAGCACGCCCCCCGATATGTTCCTGGCCTTGAAGCCATGCTGCAGGAGAATGCGCGTCGCGATATAGGATCGCTGGCCCGAACGGCAGAGGATGTGGATCTCCCGGCCGGAGGGAAGCTCGCCAAGGCGCGCGCGAAGCTGCGCGAGCGGAATGTTGAGCGCTCCTGGCACCGGCTCCTCGGCCACTTCCAGCGGCTCGCGCACGTCGAGGAGGAAGCCCGCCGCCGCGGTATCCCAGTGTATGAGCGGCATGTCGCCGGAAAGCGCATTGGCGGCGGCCATGCCGGCGAAGTTCACCGGGTCCTTGGCGCTGCCGAACTGGGGCGCGTAGCATAGCTCGGCTTCCTCCAGGTCGTGGATCGTCGCGTGCATCTGGATGGCCATCGCCAGCGCGCTGATGCGCTTGTCGACGTTGTCCTCGCCAAAGGCCTGCGCGCCAAGGATAAGCCCGCTGGATTTCCGGAACAGCACTTTCATCGCGATCAGGCTTGGCGCCCGGATAGTAGCCAGCGTGAGAATTCGGGTGGATGTAGATTTTCTCGTAATCGCTGTCGCCAAGACGCTTGAGCGTCTTCTCGCTGACGCCGGTCCAGGCGATGGCGGCGCCGAAAAGGCCGACGATGGCGGTCCCTTGCGTGCCTCTGAACCGCGACGTCGCGGCCCGCGATGACATCGGCCGCAATCCGGCCTTGCCTGTTTGCTGGGCCGGCCAGCGCGACGAGGCTCCATTCGCCGGTGACGAAATCCTTGACCTCGATGGCGTCGCCGACGGCGAAGATGTCCGGATCGCTGGTGCGCATCTGATCATCGACGCGGATGCCGCCGCGTTCGCCGATCTTGAGGCCCGCCGTCTTGGCCAGCACGGTGTCCGGACGCACGCCAATGGCGAGGATCACGAGATCGGCCCGTATGGGCCTTGCCGGATTTCGTCCGCACATCGATCACGCCGTTTCCGGCATCCTCGAATGCGGCGACGCCGTCGCCGAGCGCAAGCTGGACGCCATGCTTTCCGAGGTGCGCCTCGACAGCGCGGGCGAATTCCTCATCGGCCGGAGGCGAGAACCTGGCCTGCCATTTCCACGACGGTCGACTTCGAAGCCGCGATGAACCAAGTTCTCGGCCATCTCCAGCCCGATGAAGCCGCCGCCAACGACCACGGCGCGGAGCTTTGCTTTCGCCGGCTCGACGGCCGCGCCGCGCGCTGCAATCCATTCGTTGATCTGCCGGGCGTCGGGCACGGTGCGCACATGGAAGATGCCCGGAAGGTCTATCCCCGGCAGAGGCGGCCGGATGGAAGCCGCGCCCGGCGACAGAACCAGCTTGTCGTAGGCATGCTCCGTCACCTCGCCGGTCCTCACGTCGCGCAGCTTGACCTTTTTCTCCTTCGGCAAAATCTCGATGGCCTCGCAATTGGTCCGGACATCGATTGCAAACCGTTCGCGGAACAGCTCCGCGGTTGCGACCAGGAGGCTCGATTCCTCCTTGATGATGCCGCCGACATGATATGGCAGTCCGCAGTTCGCGTAGGAAACGTAAGGGCCGCGCTCCACCATCAGGATTTCGGCATTCTCGTCGAGCCTGCGCAGGCGCGCCGCGCAAGATGCGCCGCCAGCCACTCCACCTACGATGATGACCTTCATGGGCCCGTTCCCTTTTCCTGCGAAGAATCGGCCCGGAGCCGCGTTTGAGCGCCAGCCGCTATTCTTGCGCGCCTGTTCTGATTGTTTGCGGAAGTACCTTAGGCTTATATTCCGCTCCTTGTATGTGACGTTGTCACAAAGCACCGGCTAGCCGGCCGAACGCCGCAGCTTCCGCGCTTTCATGGTGACGGACCGCGCAAGGGGCTGTTCGCCGGCGCGGAAATCGCTTATTCCTGGGGCATGACAGGTCAGGGCATTCTCCCATCGCAGGCAATCGGCTCGCTGATCGAGACCGGCGCGATTTCGGCCGCAAAGCCGATGCTGCCGGGGCAGGTGCAGCCGGCGAGCCTGGATTTGCGGCTTGGCGCGCGGGTATTCCGCGTGCGGGCGAGCTTCATGCCGGGCCCGGTTGCCACCACGGCAGAGCAGATCGAGCGCTTCGTGCTGCACACCATCGATTTGAGCCACGGCGCGGTGCTGGAAACCGGCTGCGTCTATGTGGCCGAGGTCGAGGAGCATCTGGCGCTGCCGGCCGATGTGCGCGGCTTCGCGAATCCGAAAAGCTCGACCGGCCGGCTCGACGTCTTCACCCGCATGATCGCCGATCACGCGCCGGGTTTCGATCAAACGGTGGCCGGCTACCATGGCCGCCTCTATCTGGAGATTTGCCCGCAGACCTTCCCGATCCTGGTTAGGCCCGGCTCGCGTCTGTCGCAGATCCGCTTTCGCGGGCCGGCAGGGCATGAGCCGGCGGGCGATCACCCTCGCGAGGCGGTGCTTTCCGTGGACCTCTCGGGCGGCGGTTCCTCCGACTTGATCGGCTACCGCGCCAAGCGGCACACCGGCGTCATCGATGTCGACCGGGTTGGCGCCTACGACGTGGAAGAGTTCTGGGAGCCGCTCCTGGTCACGCCGCAGAAGCGGCTGATCCTCGACCCGGACGAGTTCTACATCCTCGCCTCGAAGGAGAGCGTGAGCGTGCCGCCCGCCTACGCCGCCGAAATGGAGCCGTTCAACGCGCTGATGGGCGAATTCCGCGTGCATTACGCGGGCTTTTTCGATCCCGGTTTCGGCATGGCGGCGACGGGCGGCGAGGGCAGCCGCGCGGTGCTGGAGGTGCGCAGCCACAAGGTGCCGTTCATCCTGGAGGACGGGCAAATCGTCGGCCGGCTGATCTACGAGCCGCTCACCGCGCTCCCGGCGCAGCTTTACGGCCAGGATATCGGCTCGCACTACCAGGCGCAGGCGCTGAAGCTGTCGAAGCACTTCCGCGAGGGATAGGCGCGCCAACCGTCCGGAGAATTTCAGCGAAAGATGCCGTCATTGCGAGCCCCGGCTCGAAGGCCGTTGGATTCCCCCAGCTTCTTATCTACATGCAGTCTGACGAGGGAAGCGGAGAGCCTTTCATGAGTAAGTTTCGAGGAATTATCGGCAAAGCCGCGCTGTGCGCTGCCCTGATCGCGGGAGCCGGCTCGGCGTACTCAGCCCCGGCAGCGCCGCAAAAGCCGCGTATATTCACGCCAAGCTGCGCCGCGCCGCCCGCTTGCGCCGGCCATCAGTGCCTGCGCATGGGGCGCTGCTCGCTGGGCAGCCACACTCAGCCTATGGGCTGCCTGATATACGCCTGCAAGCCCGGCGCGCGCTAACTCCCGGAATGATCCAGCAATCCTTCCGCCTCTCTCTACCGGACCATTATATACGAGTTGGGAGTTCCAGGCGCCCGCCCTTTGAATTGGGCAGGAAATGCCGAAGCTCACTGGTGTGCTTTAGCCCGAGGCGGGCTTCGGCCCTTCGTCCGCTTTCTGGTCTGAAAGCAGCCGGTTGACAGAGCCGCCCGCGCACTCGCAGTCCCATCACTGGGGAGCAGACTTCCTAGCCTCAGCTAACGCTTGCTCGGCCGTCGCCTTCTCCTCTTGCGCCTGCTTCGCCATGCCTTCCGCTGTGTCCTTTGCTGCGAGCGCCTGCTTCAGCGAAGCCTCTACCGACTCCCTCGCCTTCACTGCTTCCTTGAGCGTGTTTTCGCCTGCCGCCAGATCGGCTTTGGCCTTCTGCAACTGCTCATCCCGCTCTCGCAGGGCCTTGCTGGCGCTCGCAGCCTCGCTCTTGGCTGAAGCCTCTGCCGACTGCCGTGCTGCCACTGCTTCCTTGAGGGTGCTTTCGCTCGCCGCCAGATCGGCTTTGGCCTTCTGCAGCTGCTCATCCCGCTCTCGCAGGGCCTTGCTGGCGCTCGCAGCCTCACTCTTGGCTGAAGCCTCTGCCGACTGCCTTGCTGTCACTGCTTCCTTGAGCGTGTTTTCGCTCGCCGCCAGATCGGCTTTGGCCTTCCGCAGCTGCTCATCCCGCTCTCGCAGGGCCTTGCTGCCGCTCGCAACCTCACTCTTGGCTGCTGCCAACGCCCCGCGGGCATCATCGAACTTATTGTAGAAATACCCGCCACCCCCGATCGCACCAATCAGGATTCCGATGAGCAGCACGCCAACAGTTTTCAACATCGCCCAGCCCAAGCTTAGAGTCGCATTGCAGTTACACGGCGTTGCCCCTTAAGAGGCGCGGCAATCGATACGGCTGACGTAACTGTATTACGCGATCAAAATTAGCACACGCCCTCCGCCATCGATAGTTCAGTTGACAGTTACACCTAACGCCCTGTCAAAAGTATTTGGCGAACAACAAGGTATTACCGCGCTGCAACGGCCGCTCCGGCAGGCCGCGCCGCCCCTTCCGCCGCAGCAGGGCCGCTGCCCGCAAGTGCCGCCGCAACGAACGCAATCCCAGCCGCACGAACCAAGCGCCGCATCCCCGCCTCCATGTTTCCCGGGGCAGTAGAACTATCTATCACGCTGAAAGTCTGACAGCGCCGTACCGGCGCCTTAGGACACTCCGAACAATAACTGAATCGCGATCCGCGACCGTTTGACTCAATTTGCTGGGATTCCTCGCGCCGGCGAACAGATGTATGCCGGCCCCATGATCGATGAAGACGCAATTCGCTACCGCTGGGAGACAGTTGGCAGCAAGCTCGACGAACGGGGGCGGCGCATGTTCGCTGCCGCCGAGGTACGAACCGCTGGCTGGGGCGGTCTGGCGATTGTCGCGGGAATCACTGGGCTCGCCCGTTCCACGATCAATCGCGGCGAGGACCACCTCGACGCGGAGCCGCTGGCGAAGGGGCGGACACGCCGTGCTGGCGGTGGACGCAAGGCGGTGAGCGAGAACGATCCTGAGCTGATTCCGGAACTGAAGCGGCTTGTCGCGCCCGCAACGCTGGGCGATCCCATGCGGCCGCTGATCTGGGTCTCGAAGAGCATGGACAAGCTGGCTGACACGCTGACGGCGATGGGCCATCCGATTAGCGCCGATACCGTGCACAAGGAGCTGGAAAAGCTCGGCTTTTCTCGCCAGTTCAATCGCAAAACGAATGAAGGCTCGCGGCATCCGGACCGGAATGCGCAGTTCGAACACATCAATAATAAGGTCATTGCGGCACAGACGGCCCGGCAACCGGTGATTTCGGTAGATACGAAGAAGAAGGAACTGGTTGGCAACTACAAAAATGGCGGTTCTGACTACCGGCCCAAGGGCGATCCCCAGCGTGTGAACGTACACGATTTCGCCGATAAGGAATTGGGCAAGGCTGTGCCTTATGGCGTCTACGACGTGGCTGCCAACACCGGGTTCGTCAGCGTCGGCATCACGAGCGACACGGCCGAGTTTGCCGTCGAGGCCATCCGCACCTGGCTCGGACGCATGGGGCGCCAACGGTATCCAAATGCGCGCGAACTAACGATTACGGCGGACTGTGGCGGTTCAAATGGTGCGCGTGTGCGGCTCTGGAAGGCCGAATTGCAGAAACTCGCCGATGAGACGGGGCTTGTGCTCCATGTCCTCCACTATCCACCCGGTACATCCAAGTGGAATAAGATCGAGCACCGCATGTTTTGCCATATCACCCAGAACTGGAGAGGCCGCCCGCTGACTGACCGTCTCGCCATCGTCGAATTGATCGGCGCCACCACGACAAAGACTGGGCTGAAGGTCGAGTGCGCCCTCGATACACGAACCTACGAAAAGGGCATCCACGTCAGCGATGCCGAGATGGAGATGTTGAATATCGCAGGCGATGATTTTCATCCTGAATGGAACTACACCATCAGGCCTAGGCCGGCCACGAATTCGTAGCAGTTATTGTTCGGAGTCTCCTTAATTCGCGCTGCCGCCTATGTAACGCACCGCACCGGTGGTCAGGGCGCCGCCGATGACGCAGGGGATCCCGGCCACCACCGCGCCCGCCGCGGCAAGCCCAAGGCAACTAACCGAGATCGCAGCCTCGCCCGCCGCACCCCAGCTCATCAGGTCGCGCGTGGAGCCGGGGCCCTTCTTCTTAAGCTCCTCAAGCGCCGCGACCGCTTCCTTACCCAGCCGCGCGGTATCGACCAGTTCGGCGGCCTCGATCACCTCCGCCAGGATCGGCTTCACCTTATCCGGCTGCACCTCCTGCAATCGCTTCAGCACCCCGAGCAGCTCGGCATCGCGTGCCGCGTTCGAGGCGAGCGTGAACTTCGCCATGCTGCCGATGGTGAGCTTTTCGACGTTGTCGCGCTCTTTCACCCAGGGCAAGAGCACCACGATTTGTGCGATCGCGCCCTCGCTGCCCGAGGCGTAATAGATGCCCCAGAGCGCGTCGATTAGCTCGGGCGACGATTGGAACGTGATCTGCCGCTTGGGCGGTTCGCCGCTGCCCCAGAACATCTGGCCGGTAAAGAACCGCTTCAACTTGCCGTCCTGCGGGATGGGTTCAAGCGACACGCGGTTCAGCGCGGGCAGGTCGCCATCGAGGTATCTTTGCGCCATCACTTGCCGCTCCGGAATGCGCAGGGCGAGCGCGCGCATTAAATCCTTCCAGTCCGGCAGGCCGGAATAGGCGAGGCCCCGGATGACGATCCACTGATCCTCGAACGGCAACGGCAGGGTCTTCTCGATCAGCGGCCATGCCTTCGTTGGGTTCGTGGCAAGGACGCCCGCGTAGAAGCCGGTATAGACGCCGGAGCTTTCGGGCTCCTTGATCGCGCCATGCGCGCTCAGAGCCTGGATCACGGCGGGCACGGCCAGCGGGGTGGGCTTGGCGCGGTAGCCTTTCATCCATTTCAACACGGCCTCGGGCGCGCCCGAGGGCGCCGGCGCCTGAGCGGCAAGGGCTGTATTGAGGGTGACGAACAAGGCGATGAAGACCGATAGGCGGCGCATCTGTTCCTCTTGCGCAAACGGGCCGGGCCAACTGTGGCCAAGCGGATACTGTGCAAGAGGTTAATGCCGGGCGGGAGTGGCCATTTTGTGGAAGGGGCGCCGGAACGCTTCGAAGCATGCCCTGCGCGGCGAGCTTCCACGGCGCCCCTCGCGCGGATTGTCAGGCTTGCCCTGAAAGCATTGGCAGTCGTTAGCAAGCCAAAGCGCCTGTTCCCAGCCTGTTAACGGCAGCAAAACATTAGAAAGGCGATTACAAAGCGTCAGAGAAACCAACCGATACCTTAAAGCCGCGCAGGTTACACTCAAAGCAAGCGAGTTATGCCGTACTTCGTCACACGCATACCACGAGGCCCAAATCATGAAACGCCGAGCCCTTGCTCTTTTAGCGGCCAGCCTTGCCATCCCGGTCATCGGCGAAGCAACCGCTTGCACGCGCACTCTTTATACCGGAGCGGGTGACACTGTGATCACCGGGCGAAACATGGATTGGGATGAGGACATGGCTTCCAATCTTTGGGTGTTCCCGGCCGGTCTTAAGCGCGATGGCGCGGCTGGCCCGAACTCAATCCAATGGACGTCGAAATATGGAAGCGTGATCGCTTCGAGTTATGAAGTGGGTACCGGCGACGGCCTCAACGAGAAAGGGCTCGTTGCGAACATGCTTTACCTGGCGGAGTCGAATTATGGCAAGCCGGACGGCAGCCGCCCGCTATTGTCCATCGCCGCCTGGGCGCAATATGCGCTCGACAATTACGCGACGGTCGCGGAGGCCGTGGAGGCGCTCGGCAAGGAACCCTTCACCATCTTGGCGCCCCACTTACCCAATGGCGCCCCAGCGGCCCTTCATCTCGCCATTTCGGACGCTTCCGGCAATTCGGCTATCTTCGAATATATCGATGGCAAGCTCATCATCCATCACGGCAAGCAATACACCGTGATGACGAATTCACCGGCTTACGATCAGCAGCTCGCCCTCGATGCCTATTGGAAAGAGATTGGCGGGCTCGTGTTTCTGCCTGGAACTAATCGCGCGTCCGACAGGTTTGCCCGGGCATCGTTTTTCCTGAGCGCGATCCCGCGGCAAGCCGATCCTGCCTTTATCAAGAGTGTGCCGGACCAATCGTTCACTTATCAAGCCGTGGCCGGCGTCATGAGCGTGCAACGCGGCGTCAGCGTGCCGCTCGGCATTTCGACACCGAATGAACCGAATATCGCGTCCACTATCTGGCGCACCGTGTCCGACCAGAAGAACCTCGTTTATTACTTTCAACTCCGCCACCCGTCCCAACACCTTCTGGGTGTCGATATCGAAGCTCGATCTTAAACCTGGCGCACCAGTCAAAAAGCTGACACTCCAAAATGGAGAAGTCTTCTCGGGCGAGACCGCCGATCAATTCAAGGACGCGGCGCCATTCAAATTTCTACCGGCATCATCGGAGGAAATAGGGGACGCCGGCAATAAAGGGCGGGCAGATTAGCGCTGCAGTCACCGCATACTACCGCGACGGCCGGCCGCGCGGCCTTGCATCGCCTGGCTGCGCTCAGCCCTGGAAATTGCGAAGCACGGCGTCGAGCAGGCCCGGAAAGCGCGCGTCGATGTGCGGCTTGCGCAGGCTCGAAATGAAACAGACGCCCTCTTTGCGCTGCGCGATTAGCCCCGCCTCGCGCAAGATGCGATAGTGATGCGACTGGGTGGATTTGGCGATGTCGAGCCCGGCCACCGCCGCGTAGCAGGCAAGCTCCCCCGCTCGGCGAGGTTGCGCACGATGTGCAGGCGCACGGGGTCGCTAAGTGCGTACAACACCGTTTCAAGCTTCAAAGGCGCTTCCGCCAGGTACTCCTCGCTCATGCGGCAAAGATGGCGTTCCGCGCCGTGAGTTCAACAGTTCGATAATTCTGAACCGCGCTTGTGGGGCGCCTGTCACCTCACCATAAAATGGTATCGCCTATCGGCCCCGCGGTTCGAAGGCACATCCGCAATGCCGCGGCCACATATAAAGACGTGTGGGATAGCCGCTGCCCAACGCGTTACCGGTGATACAAACTCATTTTACACCGCCAAATTTCGGATTACTGTAACGGTTCGTGAGCTGGGCGCCGGAGGCCGGTAACGCGGCGGCATGCCCGCATTAAAATCGAGCCGTTTCAGAGGGAGGATCGATGACCTATCGCGCGCCTGTCGCCGATATCGCCTTTACGCTCAACCACATCGCGGGATTATCGGGCATTGTTGGGCGCGGCCTGTTCGAGGATTTGGACACGGACACCGTCAATGCGATCCTGGAGGAAGCCGGGCGCTTCGCCACCGAGGAACTCGCACCCACCAACCGCGCCAGCGACACCCAAGGTGCCAGGCTCGTGAATGGCGAGGTGCTGATGCCGGAAGGCGTTACCGAAGTCTACCGCAAATGGGTCGAGGCCGGCTGGGGCAGCGTGGCGATACCGAAAGAGCATGGCGGGCAGGGCCTGCCGTTTGGGCTCTCCATGGCGCTCACCGAGCTTTGGAACAGCGCCAATATGGGTTTCGGGCTCAATCCGCTGCTGACGCAAGCGGGCGTGCATGCGATTATCGCGCACGGCTCGGCGGAACTGCAAAAGAAGTATCTGCCGAAGCTCGTGACCGGCGCGTGGACGGGGTCCATGCAGCTAACCGAGCCGCATGCGGGCTCCGACCTGCGCTTCCTCAAAGCCCGCGCGGTTCCCGTTGGCGACGGCGGCTACAAAATCACCGGGACCAAGATTTTCATCACCTATGGCGAGCACTCCATGACGGATAACATCATCCACATGGTGCTGGCCCGCCTGCCCGATGCGCCGGCCGGCACGAAGGGCATCTCGCTGTTCCTGATCCCGAAGTTCTTCGTGAATGACGACGGCTCGCTGGGCGCGCGCAACGACGCTTATGCGTCCAAGCTTGAGCATAAGCTCGGCATTCACGGCAGCCCGACCGCCGTTATGAACTACGGCGACAAGGGCGGGGCCGTTGGCTGGCTGGTTGGCGAGCCGAATGGCGGACTGAAGGCCATGTTCACCATGATGATTGAGGCGCGCATCGGCGTCGGCGTCCAGGGCGTGGGCATCGCCGAGCGCGCGTTCCAGCAGGCGCTGGCCTATGCGCAGGAGCGCAAGCAGGGCGCGGCCGAGGGCGGGGCGCCGGATGCGTCGGTTGCGATCTTCGAGCACCCGGACGTGAAGCGCATGCTCATGAACATGAAGGTTAAGACGTCGGCCGCGCGTGCGATCTGTTACACCACGGCGGTGGCGATGGATCTCGCGCATCATTCGCCGGACGCGGATGAGCGCAGGCGCGCGCATGCCGAGGCGGCGCTGCTGACCCCCGTCGCGAAGGCGTTTTCGACGGATATCGGTGTCGAGGTTGCCTCCGAGGGCATCCAGGTACACGGCGGCATGGGCTTCATCGAGGAGACGGGCGCGGCCCAGCATTACCGCGATGCGCGCATCGCCCCGATCTACGAGGGCACGAACGGCATCCAGGCCATCGATCTCGTGACGCGCAAGCTGACCTCGAATGGCGGCGAGACCATGCAAGCGTTCGTCGCCGGCTTGAAAGAGACCGTGCGCGCCGTGAAGGCATCGAACGAGCCCGCTTTCGGCCATATGGGCGAGCGCATGGAGGCAAGCGTCGCGGCGCTCGAGGAGACCGGCGCCTGGATTGCCCGCCAGCTCGTGGAGAACAAGACGGCCGCGCTTTCCGGGGCTACGCCGTTCAACCGGATTTTCGGACTTGCGGCGGGCGGCGTTCTGCTCGCCAAGGGTGCGCTTGCCGCCGCGCGCGGTGGCGATGGCGTGGATGCGGGCGGGCGCGCGCTTGAGGCCCGCCATTTTGCCGAAAGCCTGATGTGCGATACGGACGGCTTGAAACATGCGGTTACGCACGGATACGAGACCGTGATGCACGCCGATTCGGTTCTGGGAGCGCGGTAGGCATGAGCACGCATGTTGAGATCGCGGTTCAGGGCGCCGTCCAGACGGTCAGGCTCAACCGGGTTGAGAAGAAGAACGCGCTCACGGGCGAGATGTACAAGGCGCTGGCGGAAGCGCTTCGGGCCGGAGACGCGAACGATAGCGTTGCCGTCACCGTCATTTTCGGCCAGCCGGGCATCTTCTGCGCCGGGAACGATCTGGTGGATTTCCTGGCCGCCGGCCAAGGCGGCGGGGGCGCCCTGCATGGCTTCACCTTCCTTCAGGCGCTGGCGGATCGCGAGAAACCGCTCATCGCCGCTGTCGACGGGCCGGCCGTGGGCATCGGCACGACCCTGACGCTGCACTGCGACTTGGTCTTCGCGAGTCCCCGCGCGGTGTTTCAGACGCCGTTCGTCAACCTCGGGCTGGTGCCGGAGGCGGGCTCAAGCCTGCTCGGCCCGATGGTCATGGGCCACCGCCGGGCGTTCGAGCTTCTGGTCATGGGCGAGCCGTTCACTGCGGACCGGGCGAAGGAAGCGGGCATCGTCAATCATGTCGTGCCGCCGGAAGCGCTCGAAAGCACGGCAATGACGGCCGCGGAAGCGCTGGCCGCGAAACCGCGCGAGGCGGTGCGGATTTCGAGGCGGCTTCTCAAGGGCGATTCGGCGCCCATCAAGAGCCGCATGGAGCAGGAAGGCGCTCTTTTTTTGGAGCGGATCAAATCGAAGGAGGCCATGGCCGCGTTTGAGGCGTTTTTGCGTAAGCCGCATAAGACGGCTGGCGAATAAAACAGACCCCCTCACCCCAGCCCTCTCCCCAAGGGGAGAGGGGGAAGGCCGCGGCCTCTCATCGAGGCGAGCGGACAATGCTAGCGTCCCCTCGCCCCAGCGGGGAGAGGGACAGGGTGAGGGGGGACTTCGATAAGGAAGACCGGGAATGGGAACGCTTAACAAGAAGACACTTTTCATAACCGGCGGGAGCCGGGGCATCGGTTTGGCAATCGCCTTGCGCGCCGCGAAGGATGGCGCGAACATCGCCATTGCAGCCAAGACCGCCGATCCGAACCCGAAATTGCCGGGGACGATCCTTACCGCCGCGGCCGAGATCGAGCAGGCCGGCGGAAAGGCGCTGCCCATCGTTTGCGATATCCGCTTCGAGGATCAGGTGCAGGCGGCCGTCGAGCAGACCGTGAAGCAGTTCGGCGGCATCGATATTTGCATCAACAATGCGAGCGCGATCAGCCTGACGCCCACGGTGCAGACGGACATGGAGCGCTACGATCTGATGCACCAGATCAACGGCCGGGGCACGTTCCTGACCTCGAAACTCTGTATCCCCTATCTTCAGAAGGCGGCAAATCCGCATATCCTGATGTTGTCGCCGCCGCTCGACCTCAATCCGAAATGGTTCGCGCCGCACGTCGCCTATACGATCGCCAAGTACAATATGAGCCTCTGCGTGCTTGGAATGGCAGCTGAATTGAAAACGCATGGCATCGCGGTGAACGCACTCTGGCCGCGGACAACCATCGCAACGGCGGCCATCGCCAACCTGCTTGGCGGCGACAAGCTCATCCGCGCAAGCCGCAAAGCCGATATTTTAGCGGATGCCGCGCATGTCATCCTCAGCAAGCCCGCGCGGGAATTCACTGGAAATTTTTGCATCGACGACACGCTGCTTTGGGAGAACGGCAAGCGGGACTTCGACCATTATCGTATAGACCCAAGTGAGGATTTGGCCCCTGACTTCTTCGTGCCGGAGGACAGCAAGCCGCCGGTCTCGCTGAAAGCCCTGGTGAGCAAGCCTGCCGGTTGAGGATCTCGATGTCGACGCTCTACATTACTCACGATGCCTTCCTGGAACACGATACCGGCGAATGGCACCCGGAGCGTCCAGACCGGATCAGGGCCATCGAGAGGGTATTGTCGGGCGAGAGGTTTCAAAATCTCCACCGGGTCGAAGCGCCGGCGGCATCGCGCGAGCAGATCGTGCGGGCGCATTCGGAGAGCTATTTCGACTTTGTGGAACGCGCCCAGCCGAAAAAGGAGCTTATTCCACTCGACGACGGCGACACCATGATGTCGCCGGGCTCCTGGAATGCGGCCTTGCGCTCGGCGGGCGCCGGCATCCAGGCCGTCGATGAGGTGATGCAGGGCTTGGCCGGGAACGCCTTTTGCCTCGTGCGCCCGCCCGGCCATCACGCGGAACCCGGGAAGGCCCTGGGCTTCTGCCTGTTCAACAATGCGGCCATCGCAGCGCTTCATGCGCAGGCCGCATACGGAGCCGAACGCGTGGCGGTGGTCGATTTCGATGTCCACCACGGAAACGGCACGCAGGCGATGTTCTGGGCACGTCCCTCCTGCTTTTACGCATCGACCCATCAGATGCCGCTGTTTCCGGGCACGGGCAGCATTGCCGAGCGCGGCGAGAAGGGCAATATCGTTAATGCACCGCTCAGGGCGGGCGACGGAAGCTCCGAGTTCCGCGAAGCATACGAATCAGTCATCCTACCCGCCTTGCGGCGGCACGCACCCGACCTGATTGTCGTCTCGGCCGGGTTCGACGCACACCGCGCCGACCCGCTCGCCAACATCAACCTCATCGATGAGGACTACGCTTGGGTTACCCGAAAGTTGGTAGATGTGGCGCGGGAACGCTGCGGTGGACGGATTGTTTCCCTGCTGGAGGGAGGCTACGACCTGGCCGCGCTTGCCCGTTCGGTGGGCGTGCACGTTCAGGCGTTACTGGAAGCATTTTGAGGAACCGTCATGCAAAATAACGCAATCAAGGAGCAGCCGGCGCCCAAGCAGGCGCGCAGCCCCTTCGCGGACATCAAGGGCATGAGTTTCGAAGCTGCGCTGAAGGAGCTGGAGCAAATCGTTACGCGGCTCGAACGGGGCGACGTGGATCTGGAGCAATCCATCGAGATTTACGAACGCGGCGAGGCATTGCGCGCTCATTGCGATCAGCTTTTGAAGCGCGCCGAGGCCAAGGTCGAGCGCATCACGCTCAGCGCCCAGGGCGTTCCCCAGGGCACCGCGCCGCTCGATCCAGGAACAAACGGCGCGCCGCCAGCTTAATTCACCCTAACTAGGCGTAATTGTGCGGCAGCCGTGCCAATAGTAAATCTGCTTGATCGCTTTAGCAAAAGACCCCCTCATCCTGTCCTTCTCCCCAAGGGGAGAAGGGACCCTGGAATTATCCGCAGCGGTTGTTCGAGGGTTCCCTTGCCCCAACGGGGAGAGGGGCGGGTGAGGGGGGACTCTGTGAAGCAATCAACCGTATTTGGTATGAGATGACACTAGCAGATCCGCTCCGGGCGAGCGCAGCCCCTTTGCAGGCGCAATCCGTTCTAATTTTTGCCACTATTTGAAGACTGATTTCAAAAGCGAGCGTGATAACTTAGGATTCCGTGCACATATTTCGCTTGCGGTGTGTCCTTGTTGCGCGGGTAAGTTGGCGTTCCCCATTTACGGCAAAAAATTTTGGTGCTCTGGAAGACATGGCAGCATAGGCTGGCGATGTTGAATACCGAAGGAAAGTGTTGAAGTGACCATCAGCAACCGTACCCCGCTCCTCGATACCGTCAAGACTCCCGAGGACCTTCGAAAACTCGATCCCGATCAACTTCCCCAGCTGGCCGATGAGCTGCGCACTGAGGTTATTGACTCGGTTTCGGTAACGGGCGGCCATTTGGGCGCGGGCCTGGGCGTTGTCGAGCTGACGGTCGCTATTCATTACCTGTTCGACACGCCTAACGACCGGCTGATCTGGGACGTTGGCCATCAAGCCTATCCTCACAAGATCCTGACGGGCCGCCGCGACCGCATGCGCACGCTGCGCCAGCCTGGCGGGCTGTCCGGCTTCACCAAACGGTCCGAAAGCGAATACGATATTTTCGGCGCCGGCCATTCCTCGACCTCGATTTCGGCGGGCCTCGGCATGGCGGTCGCGCGCGACCTCAAGGGCGAGGAAGGCCGGAATGTCATCTCGGTCATCGGCGACGGCTCGATGAGCGCCGGCATGGCCTACGAGGCGATGAATAACGCCGGTGCCATGGACAAGCGGCTGATCATCATCCTGAACGACAACGATATGTCGATAGCGCCCCCCGTCGGCGCGCTATCGGCCTACCTTGCGCGCATGACCTCGTCGCAAACCTTCCTCAAGGTGCGGGATATCGGCAGGCAACTGGCCCAGAACCTCCCGCCGTTCCTGGAGAGAAGTGCCGCGCGCGCCGAGGAGTTCACCCGGCACCTCTTCACTGGCGGCACGCTTTTCGAGGAACTCGGCATCTATTATGTGGGCCCAATCGACGGCCACAATTTCGATCATCTCCTGCCCGTGCTTCGCAACGTCCGCGATGCGGATGCCGGCGCGGTTCTCGTGCATTGCGTGACGCAGAAGGGCAAGGGCTACGCGCCGGCCGAGGCCTCTGTGGATAAATATCACGGCGTGACGAAGTTCAACGTCATTACCGGCGCTCAGGACAAGGGCAAGTCCGCGCATCCGAGCTACACCAAGGTGTTCGCGGAAAGCCTCGTGGAGCAAGCCCGCAAGGACGACAGGATCGTGGCCGTCACGGCGGCGATGCCGTCGGGCACGGGCCTCGATATTTTCGCCAATGAATTCCCGGATCGGTGTTTCGACGTGGGCATCGCCGAGCAGCACGCCGTGACTTTCGCGGCTGGGCTTGCCGTCGAGGGCGTGAAGCCCTTCGTTGCCATCTACTCGACGTTCCTGCAGCGCGGCTACGATCAGCTTGTGCACGACGTTGCCGTGCAGCACCTGCCGGTGCGTTTCGCGCTCGACCGGGCGGGCCTCGTGGGCGCCGATGGCGCGACACACGCGGGCACGTTCGACCTCGCTTATCTCTGCTGCCTGCCCGATTTCGTGATCATGGCCCCGTCGGACGAGGCCGAGCTGAAGAACATGGTTGCGACGGCGGCGGGCATCGGCGACCTGCCCAGCGCGATCCGTTATCCACGCGGCGAAGGCTATGGCGTCGAGATGCCGGCGGAAGGCATGCCGCTTGAAATCGGCAAGGGGCGGATCGTCCGCGAAGGCTCCGCCGTTGCCATCCTTTCGCTTGGGACGCGGTTGCACGAAAGCCTGAAGGCTGCGGAGAAGCTTGCCGCGATGGGCCTGTCCACGACCGTGGCCGATGCGCGGTTCGCGAAGCCTTTGGACCGCGATTTGATCCGCCAGCTTGCCCGGCACCATGAGGTTCTGGTGACGGTCGAGGAAGGCTCCTCCGGCGGCTTCGGCAGCCATGTGCTGGAGTTCCTGGCGCGCGAGGGCCTGCTGGATCAAGGGCTCAAGGTCAGGCCGCTCGTGCTTCCGGATGTCTTCCTGGATCACGGCAAGCCGGAAGCGATGTACGAGGCGGCCGGGTTGAACGCGAGCGGCATCGTGAACGCCGCCGCCGGCGCGATCGGCATCGGCAAAGCGGTCCCCCGCGACGGCCGCGCTTAACCCGCTCGAATACGCGGCGCGTATCCAGACTACCGGCAAGCACGCAGTACTGCCGAAATCAATCGGATTCGGTATTATACGAGCCGCCGGAAATCCTGACCGCTCTGGCGCCCGTGCCTCGTCATCGCGAGGCGGCCTTGGCCGCCGCGGCGATCCAGAAGCGGCCGGGCAAACCGATGTTGCCTGGATTGCTTCCGGCCGCGCTACGCTCGCCGTCGCAATGACGAAAGAGCGGTCAAAAGTTATGGCGGTTGGTACTATATGAGATCCGCTCGATTGCTTCCGCAGCCGGGATCATTACGAATGCCGGCGTCCCTTAAGGTCCCGGATACGGCGCAAGCGCCGTTCCGGGATGACGATCTGGAGGTATTCAACCGGATTCGGTAGGAGGAAGAGATGGCTTGGTCGGCGCGGCAGTATTTGAAGTTCGAGGACGAGCGCACCCGGCCCGCGCGCGACCTTCTGCAAGCGGTCCCCGCGGCTGGGGTGGGACGTGCCGCCGATCTTGGCTGCGGCCCTGGCAACTCGACGGAGCTGCTCGCGGAGCGCTTCCCGGCTGCGTCCATCGTTGGCGTGGACAGCGCGGCGGATATGATAAGGGCCGCGAAGGAGCGGCTTCCGGGTGTCCGGTTCGAGCCGGCGGCCATCGAGGAGTGGAGCGAGCCTGGGCCGTGGGACCTGATTTTCGCCAATGCCGCGTTGCAATGGGTAGGCGGCCATGAGACGTTGCTGCCAAAGCTGGCCCGCACGCTCGCGCCCGGCGGGAGCCTCGCAATCCAAATGCCGGACAATCTGGGAGAGCCCTCGCACGCCGCGATGAGCACGGTTGCGGCGGCCGCGCCCTTTGCCGGAAAACTCGGGCATGCCGGCGGCGCCCGCACCGCCATCGCTCCAGCGGATTGGTACTACGCGCTTTTGAAGCCGCTCTGCGCCCGCGTGGATATTTGGCGAACCACCTACTACCACCCGCTTGCCGGCGGGCTCAATGCGATTGTGGAATGGCTGAGAGGAACTGGCCTGATGCCTTTCCTCAAACCGCTAACCGCCGAGGAGCAGGCGGCCTTCCTCGCGGCTTACAAGCAGGAACTGGCGAAGGCTTACACGCCGCTGCCGGATGGCACGGTTATATTGCCATTTCCGCGCCTGTTCATCGTCGCAACGCGGTAGTACCCGCCATTGCCCGGAGGACGTGCCATAGGCATAAGTCACGCCCCTCACCCCAGCCCTCTCCCCATGGGAGAGGGGGGCCGGTCGCAGCGGTTGAGAGGGCGTCCCCTCTCCCATGGGGAGAGGGACAGGGTGAGGGGTAATGCCCGCTGCGTGAATCGCCGGCTCCGGGTATCGGCCCGCTAAAACCAGGGGCATTGCCCGTGGCTCCAGGCTGTCGAGCAGTGGGCCACGCCGGACAGAAACTGGGCGACGGGCGTATGGGTGATCGAGATCAGCCAGCTCGCGAGTGCGATAACGCCTGCGGTGATCGCGGCGGCGGCGAGATACCAGGCGCGCGAATAAATGAGAGCCATCTTCACCGGGGGCAGTTCGGCGGATGTCAGCCCCACCTCGGGATGATCCGAGACGATCTCCACTGCGGCGCGGGCGCCCGGCGTGAACCTTGCGAGTACGCTCGTGAGCCCGACGATGAGGTGGGAGGAGGCCGGCACAAGCGGCGTCATCAGCATTCCGGTGACGAACAGTCCATCGGTCCAAGGCGCGCCGACGGCTCTCCGCGCCATGGCCTGCCAATCGAAGGGCGGCAGCTTCGCCAGGCCGAACAGCGTGTTGAGAATCTCCAGCGCGTTCGGCAGCAGCGCCGATAGCAGAACCATAAGGACAGCACCCGAGGCAAAGGTGCCCAAGGCTATGCCGGCCACGCGCAAGCCGCCCTTAAGATCGTTCCCAGCGCCTTCGGCCTGCTCCAGCAAAAAGCGCGTCGCCCCCCAGGAAAGCCAATCCACGCTGGCGTTCACGACGGGCAGCAGCACGAAGAACAGAAACAGGAGCATCGTAAAGTTGCTTGCAAAGGCGAGTGCGACGCCCGCAAGGATCGCGATGGCGACGGAGAACAGCACGCCCCCCGCCAATGCGAAGGCAAGCGCGCACGCGAAGGCCAGCGCAAATCCGCCGGCCATCGAGCCCAGCACCGAGCTTGCATTGGAGACCTGGCCCGAGAAGGTCGCCGCGATGGCGAAGGATATCGTGAAGGCCACCATGACGGCAAAAGCGCCCAGCAGCACGCGCGAGATCGTCTGCGCCAAGTCGCTGTCGCCACCGAACCGCGTCCATGCGTGGCGGACGAGTTCAAGCAAATTCCTGAAGGCAACGGCGATCACGTAAGAAAAAACGGCGAACGCCAAGATGAACAGCGTGAGCTGGAAGAGGGTAATGTGGTCGCTTGTGAGCCCGTTTACGGCCAGCGTGACCAGGAACAGCGCAATCGGAAAGACGAAAGCGATGGCGACGCATCGCTCGAACGCTTGCACGCTCAAAGCCGTTCCGAACCATTCCATGAGCCATTCGTTGAGGCGGATGACGGTGTGCAGGTAGGTGTGGAAGGCGGGTGCCGCGCCGAGCCGGTTTTTCAACGCCGCGCGATCCGCGTAGCGCGAAAGCTGACGGTCTAGCGAGCGGTCCGGAAAGGGAAGAAGCCAAGTGAGGAGGATGGCGAGGAGGGCTGTCAGCAAGGCCATGACAGAGAGCACGCCCCAACCCTGCCAAACCACCAAAGAAATGCCCGGCCCGTGCATTTGATGCCCCCATAATCTCTTGCCACCGCTTTCGTTAGCAACCTGCGCCGTCACACGCAAGTAGCGCCGCAAGATTAAGCGGCTGGGCGAAAAGAATTCCCGGTGCGGTTGCTGAACGGTCCCCAGTTCAGAATGCCGCGCTCAGCGTGAGCCGGAACGCCAGCGGTTCCATGGGATGCGAAACCCTGTCCATCACGCCGGTCTGGCAGGCGGCGTATAGCCCCGTGCCCGGCGTTGGCGCTTGGCCTCCGTAACAGAGGTTATACAAGCTGTCGGTCTTAATCAGAGACCCATAAGCATAGGCAATTTGATCGGTCTTAGCATTGAATAGGTTGAGAACATCGAGCTGTAGCTTCCAACCATTGTCGAATTGGTAACCCGCGCGGGCATTGAAAATGCTTATCGGCAGGGTCCGGAAAGCATTGTCTTCGGTGAGAGGACTGACACCAAGAAAGCGGTAGTGCAAGCCGCCGAACCAGCCTGTCTTCTCGCCGAGCGTAATGCCTGCCGATGCCACCATCGCGGGCGCATTGGGAATATAGTTGCCTGGTGCGTTGCCGATCTGCACCTGCGGAAATCCCGCGAGAGAGGCATAAAGCGCCGCCTGCTCCGAATCGTATCCCACAAATCGCGCATGAGTTAGCGCGAAATCGCCATCCAAGGTAAGCCATGAGACCGGATGATACTTATTCGTGAACTCGATCCCGTAACGCTGACTGGGCCGGCTCGCCGAGGTGTCGCCGGCGTCCCCGCTGAAAATAATCTCGGATGCTTGGCCGAGAAGGAACACGCTGACCGATGAGTTGAGCCCCGGAACGATCTTGGTCCGAATACCAGCCTCAGCGCCTTCGGTACGGACCAAGAGCGGCGAAGCAGATAGCTTTTGAGTTGGGTCCGTGGGCTCTTCCGTGATTGTCGCTCCGCGTGCGTCGTTACTGTGCATTCCCTCGCCAGCGCCGAAGAATATCTCCGTCTTTTCAAACGGTCCCAAGACCACGGTCAATTTCGGACTGCCGATGCCGGCCGCGACATAACCGGAATTGTTCGAATCGTAAATCGAGTCGACACTTGCTTCGAAATAATCTGCCCGATAGCCAAGCGTGGACCGGAGCCAGCTCGTCCAATGGACTGTGCTCTCGGCGTAGACCCCAACGCTTCCCTCGCCCACATTGTCGCTCCGGACGTTCGACAGAAAGGCGCGCTCGTAAGTATCCGTAAGGCCGAGCTGGATCTCGTCGTAGCGGGTTTGAATTCCAAAGGTTGTTTCCACTGGCAAACCGGCAAACGAGCCTTTCACCGTTTGGGCAGCGTTCGCGCCGGTCAAAAGGCGGCCGTCATGCTGATGGAATTGGTCGCCAAGGGTGGGATTGGTGAGAAAGTATGTGAAGTTGTTGAACAGATCGAGCTCGCTTTTGACGGCGTAGACATTGGCTTTCCACGCTCCGATATCGTCCATTCCGGCCGCGCGCACCGACAACGCGAAGCGGCTGGCATTGCCGCCGTCCGTTGGGTCCTCCTCGCCATAAAGCCCGATCTGTCCCGATGCGATGGCGCGCAGCGGCACCTGGTCGGTCGAGTTCCATTTGTTCGAGTAAGCCTGCGCGGTGACGGAGAGGCCATCCTGCGCCGTCCCTTGGGAGTAGCGCAGCATGCCGTTGAATTTTTGCATATCGTCGGGATTGACCCATGGCCCGTTATAAAAGCCGGTCTCGCCAGCGAACAGCAGCGTACCGTTGCCCGCTTTGACGGAAGTCATGCCAAAGACCCTTTCATAGCCAAAACTGCCTATGGTGGTCTGCAGAATGGTCTTATCGATGCTGTCGATGAAGCCGATATGGACGTTGCCAGCGGAGCCGAAATCTCCTTCGTCCGCGAAATACGGACCTTTGCGGACATCCACGGCGTTGACCGTTTCGGGCATCAGCCAATTCAAGTCCGAATAACCCTGCCCGTGGGCATGCGTGCGCAGGTTGATGGGCACGTCATCGACCCAAATCGCCATATCGGTGCCGTGATCGAGATTGTAACCGCGCAGAAAATACTGATTGGCTTTGCCCTCGCCGCTGTGCTGGGTGACAATAAGACCAGGATCGGCCTCGAGAACTTCGCCTGGGCGTGTGACCGGGCGCGAGTTGATCTCGTCGCCTGTAAACGTGATCTGGCTTGCCATCGCCGGGGGTGCCACAAATCCAGCGGCCACATTCGGCGCGCCAGATGCTGGCGTCGAGATGGGCATCGAAGCGGCCCCTGGAGCGGATGAAGCATTGGCCGGAGCTTGTGCCGGAACGGGTTTCCGCGAACCGGCAGCCCGGGAGGTCTTCGGCGATGGCATTTTATGCTTTTCAGATGGGGTGACGATAATCTTAACCGGCGGCAGCTCTTGGACAGCCGCTTGATCCGCTTCAGCTTTGAAGGCGTCCGCCCCGCAAAACAACGCAATTCCGAAAGCCAGCCGGGCAGACCCCGGCGACAAGCGAATACGCATCACTCCCCCCCCGGCGCAAAAATCCGCGCCCATCACCGCGGAGCGGGTTGCCCTTCCCGCTCCTTTCGGCCTTGCTATTCTTGGGGGGCAAGTATGATAAAGTCAACCAAATATCATACTGGCGTCCTAAGCAAAGGATGGCGATTTCTATCGCGAGGACTTGCGGCGCGCCGGGCTGAGGCCAGTCAGCGACGGGACCGGCACGAAGGCGCGGCTTTTTACCGGGACCTTGATGCCGGCGTAAACCTGCTTGATGGCCTCGACAATCACCACTCCCGCGAAGGCAGGCCAAAGCCGGTTGCCGAAACGCTCCCAGGCAAGCGCCGCCCACGGCAGAACCCGCGCCCGCAACGGCGGCGCAAACAGGCACGGCGCGACCCCCACCGGTTCGAACGAGGCGTTGCGCAGCTGCTTTTCGATCTGGCTCACGCTGTACGGCCTGCCATGGCCGAAGGGCGTCGTTTCGAGCGCGGCCCAGGCCCCGCGCCTGTTGGGAACAGCGACGATAATGCGGCCCTGCGGCATAAGAACGCGCCAAATCTCGCGCAGATAGTCCTGACGCGCCTCGACATGCTCCAGCCCATGAACCACCAGCACGCGCTCCACCGAATTGTCCCTGAGCGGCAGCTCGATCTCGGGCACGAGCGCCGCGCGATAGGGCCCCTCGTGCGGCCATTGCACGACCCCTTGGCTCTGGGGCATCAGCGCCGCCGTGGTGCGCGCCTCGCCCTGGAACATGCGCAAATAGGGCGAGGCATAGCCCAGGCCGATCACATCCATGCCCGAGACGTCGGTCCAGCGCTCGCGGATGCGCCGCCCCACGATCCGGCGCGCGAGCTGGCCGAGCGGCGTGGCGTAGAAGTCCCGGAGGCGGGCAGCATCGTCATACATTGTGGAAGATAATAGCATTTCTTCGGTCTGGGTTTAATGCTCGCGCGTTATCTATTAGGAATGTTTTACCGAACAGCTGGAAAGAAAGCCATGGCCGCACTCGAAATCCTGCAATTCCCCTGCTGGAACGACAATTACGGCGTTTTGATCCACGACGCGCAAGCGGGCGTTACCGCCTCCATCGACGCGCCGGAGGAAGACGCCGTCCGGGAGGCGCTGCAGGGCGCCGGCCTCAAGCTCACCCACATCTTCACAACGCATCACCATCACGATCATGTCGGGGGGCACGGCGGGCTTAAGCGCGAGACGGGCTGCAAAATATACGGTCCCGCGCAAGAGGCACAAGTCATTCCGGGCATCGACGTGGCAGTCGAGGACGGCGATAGGATTCCGTTCGGATCGTTCGAGGTTCAGGTGCTGGGGACGCCCGGCCATACGCGCGGCGCGGTCTCCTATTACATCGCTGACGCCATCGCTCCGGGGCAAGGCGTCGCCTTTACGGGCGACACGATGTTTTCGATGGGGTGCGGCCGCGTGTTCGAAGGGACGCACGCCCAGCTGTGGCATTCGCTCGAAAAGATCGCCGCGCTGCCGGCCAGCACGCTCATCTATTGCGGGCATGAATATACGCGGGCCAATCTCCGGTTTGCGCTCGCGGTCGAGCCGGGAAACGAGGCGCTGCTCAAGCGCAAGGCGGAGGTGGACAAGCTAACGGCGCAGCTCAGGCCCACGCTTCCGGTGCTGCTCGCCACCGAGCTTGAGACAAACCCGTTTTTGCGGGTGAATAGCCCCGCGATCCGCGAGAGCCTTGGCCTTGACGCGGGTACGCCGCCAGAAAAGGTGTTCGAGGCGCTGCGGCGGCGCAAGGATACGTTCTAAGCAGATATATCTGCTTAGATTCGTTTGTTTTCGCAGAGTGAGCGCTTGTCGCTCACGATAAACGTTCGCTCCGTGTTTTTTCGCAAAACCGGGAAGGCCACTTTTGCGAACTCTGCTTAGCGGTCAATATCCGGCACTGGATCCGGTTGAATAGTTCCGCGCCCGTCAGCCCGGAAGGACGCTTGCGTCCTATCCGGGATCGTAACAAGCGTTGGCTTGTGTAACGATCCCGGGTAATGCCTCCGGCATTTCCGGATGACGTCATCGAGTGAAGCAATGAACCCGATTTTGCGGGAGGCAGGAATAATGGCCGGCGGCGTATCGCACGGCGAGAACCTCGAACGGGCTCGCGATGAAGCAAGGGCGCCGGGCCGCACGCGGATGGCCTCCGCGCCGGCGGTGCTTGAGCGCGTGCTGCGGCGTCCAACCGCCGCCCTAACGCTGTTATGCCTTCTTCAAATCGCCCTTTGGACGCTCTTTCCCTCCCTTGTAAGTTTCGCGCCGCCGCGTGACACCGTCGAGAGCTACCTCTGGGGACACGAATGGGTCGCCGGCACTTATAAGCACCCCAACTTGCCCGGCTGGGCGCTCGAAACAGGGCGGCTCGTGACCGGCACAATTGTCGGGTCCGCTTATCTGGTCTCTCAGCTCTTCGTGGCCGCGACCTATGTATGCGTCTTCATGCTCGGCCGCGAGATGATGGGAGCGAGCCGGGCGCTCGCCGGGACCTTGCTGCTCACAGGCGTTTATTACACAACCATCCCCAGCGTCATGATGAACCACAATGCGGCCATGATGCCCTTCTGGGCGGCGATTGCCTGGCAGCTGTGGCACGCCCGCACGCGTCCGGGCCTTATCGCTTGGGCGGCGCTTGGCGTGCTCGCGGGGCTTAGCCTCTATGCAAAGCTGTCCTCTGGCGTAATGCTTGTCACCGCCGGACTTTGGCTCCTCTACGACCCGGCGTTGCGCCGGCAGCTTCGCTCTCCGTGGCCTTGGGCCGGTCTCGCTCTCTTCGGGCTCCTCGTAATACCGCTCGTGACGTGGCTTCACGATTCGGGCTTCGCCGCGCTGGCCTATGCAAAGGAAAGCGCCGATTCCGAAGACGGCGGTCTGAAATTCATCGGCGGCCAGTTGCTGGCCGCCGCGGGCGCGGCTGCGATCGCGCTGTTTTCGGGGCTCATAGGCTGGCGCCCTTCATCAGGCGCCACTCAGCCCGCAAGCGGCAGCGGGCCGCTCGATCCTCAAGCGATCCCCTTCCTTGCCAGCATGACCATCGGTCCCATCCTGCTTACCGCCGCGTTCGCCATGGTCTCCGGCGCCAGCAACAAATGGGGAGCGCCGATGCTGAGCCTCTGCGGCCTCCTTTTGGTTGCAGGCGCATCGCACCGCTTCGACAGCCGGGTTCTTTCGCGCATCGCGCTCGCGGCATGCGTGCTGTTATGTGTTGTGCCACCCAGCTTTGCGCTTTTCCTGTTCGCAGGGCCCAATATCGCCAGAAAGCCTATACGGGAATCCTGGCCTCAGGCCGAGATCTCGGAGCGCTTCCAGCGCATCTGGCGGGCCCGGGTGGGCAAACCGCTGCGGATTGTGGCGGGCTCACCCTGGGAGGCCGGTCTGGTAGCGCTAAGGCCGGGGCCTATGCCCTCGATACTGACCAACGGCGACATGCGCGCCTCGCCCTGGATCACGCCGGAGCGGATGCGCCGGGAAGGAGTGCTGGTGGTGTGGCCGGTAGAAGGGCCGGAGCCACAAATTGAGCTGCGGCCGCTGGTGGGCACGAGACCGGTCGGTATCGAGCGGTTCGACTACCCGCTTTGCCCAAGCCGTTGCAGTTCGCCGCTGCTGCTCGGCTATACGATCATACCGCCGGAGTAGGCGGCGCCGGGCGGACGAGCCGCGGCGCGGCGCACTGGCGTTGCGCCGGATACCGAGGGCAGGGTTGGCGGGGTGCGCTCTATAGCCGCCGCGGCCAGCGCCCGATAGCTATTCCCTGACCGCCGGAAGCCGGATAGGCTCGCGGCGCCGGCCATTCCTTGGCTAGCCAACGAAAACCTGCTTAGGGTCATTTGTTTTCGCGGAATTTTGCCGCAAAACCGGGAAGGCGATCCCCGTTTTCACGGGGACATGCTTTTGCGAAGTCTGCTTAGCCGGCGTGCGATACGGAGAGACGTTATCATGACATCGTTAGGGAAATTTCTGGCGGCGCTGGCGATGGCCATCGGTCTGTCCGCCGCCGCGCCGGCGAACGCGCAGCAGCAGAACCTCGCCGATGCCGCCATGTATGGCGATGTTGGCCAGGTCGCCGCGTTGATCGCGGGTGGCACGGATCCGAACGGCAAGACGAGCGGCGGCTTCACCGCGCTGATCTTGGCCTCGGAAAAGGGCCGGCTGGATAACGTGCGCGCCTTGCTCGCCGCCGCGGCCGATGTGAACGCCAAGGCGTCCAACGGTTCCACCGCCTTAATTCTTGCTTCCGCAAGCGGCCATGCGGACGTTGTACGGGCCTTAATCGCCGCCGGCGCCGATATGAACGCCAAGGCCAGTAATGGCGCAACACCGCTTTTCATGGCCGCGCAGAACGGCCACGCGGAGACAATCGAAGCCTTGCTCGGCGCGGGCGCCGATGCGAATACCAAGGCAGCCGATGGGCATACGGCCTTGTATCTCGCGGCGTACAATGGGCAGGCCGATGCGGTGCGGGCGCTACTCGCCGGGAAAGCCGATGCAAACGCCGCGGCGGTCAACGGCGTAACGCCGCTGATGGGGGCTGCGTATGCCGGCCGCCTGGATATCACGCGGGCACTGCTCGACGCGGGGGCCGATGTGAACGCGAAGTCGGGTGCCGGCAAGACGGCGCTGGCGATTGCCTCGAAAAGGGAACATCCGGAAGAGGCCGAATTGCTGCGGCAGCGCGGCGCCAAGGAGTAAAGGCGTGCCGTTTGGGTTCTGGTTGAGCGGTTCAGAAAAAGACCCCCTCACCCCAGCCCTCTCCCCAAGGGGAGAGGGAGTATGCTGCGGCCTCTCATGGGGGCGGGAGGACAATTCTTGGGTTCCTTCTCCCCTCGGGGAGAAGGGCAGGATGAGGGGGGCTTTGGCGAAGCACCCACCCGCGATGGCCTCAATTTCCGGCGGTTGCTCCTAAGAGAAAACCTTGCGGCAGGCAGGGCTAAGCCTCGCCCTGTTTTGCCTGAGGCAGGCCACGATCTGAGTCTCGTTCGGTATTTGCGCGCGGCAAAGCCGGAAAACGTCGGGAGTGCAGGCCGACTCCGCATCGGCGGAGTGCTCGGCACTTGCGGTGGCCGTGGAAAAACAACACGCAGCGGCAATCGCCACTGGCGCAAACAGACGAAACATGTGAAGTGCCCCCTTGTTGACCCAATTTTGCCATGGTGTTCGGCGCTGGCGAACAAATTCTAAATCGATTCGGGCCCTTGTCTGCCACAACTTTCGTAGCGCCGCCCGAATCGCGGCAATCAGCCGCTGAGCCTGCGCCGGAACAGCCAGGTCGCGGCCGACAGCGTGAAGATGGCAATAATCAGCATCGGCCATATTCGCTGGGCGACGAGTTCCATCGGCATATCCCGCAAGAACACGCCGCGCACGATGACCAGAAAGTGCGTGAGCGGGTTCAGAAGTGCCACCGGTTGCAGCCAATCCGGCATGTTCTGCACCGGGCTTGCGAAGCCGGAAAGCATCATCGCGGGCATCATGTAGACCATGGCGCCCAGCATGGCCTGCTGCTGCGTGGAGGCGAGCGAGGAGATGAACAGCGCCACGCCGATAATCGCCAGGAGAAACACCAGGAGCCCCGCGTAAAGCACAAAAATCGAGCCTGTCAGCGGTATGCCGAAAACCTGCGTCACCACAAGGCTGATGCCGCTCGCAACCGCCACGCCGATGATGAGTCCGGGCACCGCCTTGCCGATGATGATCTCGATGGGCAAGAGCGGCGAGACCAGCAGCTGCTCGAACGTGCCGAGTTCGCGTTCGCGGGCGACCGACATGACGATGACAAACAGCACGGTGGTCATCGTCAGCGTTGCCACCAGGGCGGGGACCATGGCCATACGGTATTCGCGGTTGGGGTTGTACCATGAGCGGTCCACGGCGTCGCTCACCGCGGGCGGGGCTGCCTCGCCCAGCATATAGTCCACGGAGAACTGGGTCAGGATGGTATTGAGGTAGCTGTTTAGGATTTGCGCGCTGTTCGAGCGGCGTCCGTCGAGAATGATCTGCACGGGAGCCTGCTGCCTGGCCGCGAGCTTGCGGGAGAAATCCTGGCCGATGTGAACGGCGATCAACACGCGCTGAGAATCGATGGCCCGGCGCATTTCAGCGTCGCTGTTAAGGTAGACGATTTTGGAGAAGGCCGAGGCGCGCTCGAAGCGGTTTATCAGCTGGCGCGACGCCTGGCCCCAGTCCTCGTTGTAAACAGCGATGGGGACGTTCGTGATCTCAAGCGTTGCCGCGTAGGAGTAGAGCAGGATCTGGATCAAGGGCGGCATGATGAAGGCCATCCGCGTCTTGGGGTCCTTGAAGGCCGAAATCAGCTCCTTGATAATGAGCGCGATGAGTTTGGGCGGGATCATGCGCACTCCGGAATGATTTGCAAAGCCACGGGAAAGTCCCCCCTCATCCTGTCCTTCTCCCCGAGGGGAGAAGGAACCCTTGAACTAACCGCGGCGAGAATTCTAGGCTCCTCTCTCCCCTTGGGGAGAGAGACAGAGTGAGGGGGGACTTTTCCAAGCAATCGCGTTGTGTTCGGGGTCATCAGTCGAGCCTCATTCTGGAATTGCGTGCCGTAAGCACCAAGACGCCTGCGCTCATCAGCAGCAAAATCAAGATGTCCGGCACGAGCACCTCGGCGATATCGCCGGCGAGGAAGACGGTTTGCAGGGCGGAGACGAAATAGCGGGCGGGAACGAGCATGGAGAAGGCGCGCAAGGGCGCCGGCATGCTCGCGACCTCGAAAATGAAGTTGGAGAAGAACAGGCCCGGCAGGAACGAGGCGAGCATGGCGATCTGGCTTGCGACGAACTGCGTATGCGCGACCGTCGAAATCAAGAGGCCGATGCTAAGCGCAACCAGCAGAAACGCCGCCGTTACCGCGATCAGCATGAGGGCCGACCCGCGCAACGGTACATGGAAAACGAGAGTGGCAAACGCCACGGAAACCGCCATCGCCACGCAGCCCAGCACAAAGTTCGGCACCACCTTGCCGATCAGGAATTCCGGCACGCTGGCGGGCGTGGCCAAGAGCGCCTCGATGGTGCCGCGCTCCCACTCGCGCGACACGACCAGGGCGGTGAGGAGCGAGCCGATCATCATCAGGATGAGCGCGATTGAGCCGGGCACGAGAAAGCGGCGGCTCTCAAGCTCGGGATTGAACCAGACCCGCGGCTCGGCGTCGATCAGCCCCAGGGGCGGCGCGCCGGCACTCAACAGCCGCTGACTGAGCCACGACTGCCACGCACCCTGGACATACCCCGTGACGAGGCTAGCGGTGTTCGGGTCGGTGCCGTCGGTGATGATCTGCACCGGCGCGGTATCGGCGCGGCCGAGCCGCTGCGAGAAATCGCCGGAGACGATCACGATGCCTTCGAGGCGCCCGGCCGTCAGCTCGCCGAGGAAAGCCTGGCGGCTGGAGCTTATACGGACGTCGAAGAAGGGCGTGTTGGAAAGCGATTGGCGCAAATCGTCCGTCCATGGCGTCGGATCTTCGATCACAAGCCCTATGCGCACGGTGGTGACATCGAAGGAGACGCCGTATCCGTAAAGAAACAGCAGGATCATGGGGAGCACGACGGCGACGATCAGGCTGCTCGGATCGCGCAGCGTCTGCAGCGTCTCCTTGCGGGCGAGCGCCTTGATGCGGCGCAGGCGGCCTTCTCGTGGGTCTGGAATGGTGGCGCGCTGGGTCATGTCAGATCCGCCGAAACAACGTTGCGACGATCATTAGGTCGCGGATTATACGGAGGGAATCTCCCCTCACCCTGTCCCTCTCCCAATGGGAGAGGGGACGATACCACTACGGTTGTGCAGACGTTCCCTCTCCCTGAGGGAGAGGGACAGGGTGAGGGGTTGCCCCCTCGAATACCGGGAAGTCCGGTGTTCATGCTGCCTCCCGCTGCTCTTGCGCCTCGATGAGCGCGATGAATGCGTCCTCCAGGGTCGGGGCCGGCAGCGCGGCGCTTTTCATGGAGGCTTGCAGCTCATCCGGCGTGCCGATGGCGATGCTCTTGCCCCGGTAGATGAGCGCGACCCGGTCGCAATATTCGGCCTCGTCCATGAAATGCGTCGTGACCATGACGGTGACGCCGCCGCCGACCATCGCATTGATGAAGCCCCAGAATTCCCGGCGGGTGAGCGGATCGACGCCCGATGTCGGCTCGTCCAGGAACAGCACGGGCGGGCTATGGAGGATGGCGCAGGAAAGCGCCAGCCGCTGCTTGAAGCCGAGTGGCAGTTCGGCTGCGTTCGTCTTGAGGTGAGGCGCCAGATCGAAGGCGGCAATCGCGCGGTCGATGGCATCGCGCTTTTTGGCGCCGGTGAGACCGTAGACGCCGCCGAAGAACTGAAGATTGTCGCGCACGCTCAAGTCGCCATAGAGCGAGAACTTCTGCGCCATGTAGCCGAGGCGGCCACGCGCGACGGCGGGCGCGCGATACAGGTCGTAGCCGTCGACGCGCGCGGTACCGGCCGTTGGCCGCAAAAGGCCGCACATCATCTTGAACGTGGTCGATTTCCCCGCCCCGTTCGGCCCCAGCAGCCCGAATATTTCGCCGCGCTTGATCGTAAACGAGATGTGGTCCGCGGCGGTAAAATCGCCGAATACCTTGGTCAGGCCCGAGGCTTCGACGGCATCGCCGCCGCCATTGGCGGGCCGTGCGGGAGCCTCGAACGCCTGCGTCCGCTTCGGCTGGCCGCCGAGCAGGGCCACGAAAGCGTCCTCGAAGCGGGGTTTCGCGGGCGTAATGGCGATCTCGGGGAAGAAATTGGAAGGCCCCCTCACCCCTGTCCCCTCTCCCGCGAGGGGAGAGGGGGACGCCCTCTCAACGGCTGCGGCGGAACTCCCCTGTCCCCTCGCGGGAGAGGGGCTGGGGGTGAGGGGGCCCGCGAAGTCTATTAGGTCAGAAGGCTCTGGCGGTTTTGCCCCTTCGGCCATCACCAGCCGCACCGCTTCTCCCTGGAGCACGCCATCGATGATTTCGGGCCTGGCAAGCGCGCGGGTTAAGAGCGTGCGGCGCTCGCCCGCCACTCCGCGAACCAGAAACGCGCGATGCTCTATGCGCTCGGTCATCGCCTTGGGATCGCCCTGGAACAACAGCTTGCCGGCGTTCAAGACCAGCACTTCCGCGCAATTTTCCGCTTCGTCCAAATAGGCCGTGGTCCAGACGACGCCGACGCCATCGGCGGTCAGCGCGTTCACCATGCGCCACAATTCGCGCCGGGAGATGGGGTCGACGCCGACGCTCGGCTCGTCGAGCAGAAGCAGGCTCGGCGAGCGCAACATGGCGCAGGCGAGGCCGAGCTTCTGCTTCATGCCGCCCGAAAGCCGTCCCGCGAGCCGGCCGGTGAAACGGGCAAGATCGGTGAAGGCAAGCAGCCGCTCGAAACTTTCATCGCGCGCCTTGCCCACCACGCCACGCAAATCGGCGTACAGCGTCAGGTTTTCGAGCACGGTGAGGTCTTCGTAGAGGCCGAAGCGCTGCGGCATGTAGCCGATGGCGTGATGCAGGCCCAGCGCGTCCTTGATCGTGTCGAAGCCGCAGACCGTGGCCTGGCCGCCAGTTGGCGCCAGAAGCCCCGCCAGCAGCCGCATGAGCGTGGTTTTGCCCGCGCCGTCCGGCCCGACGATGCCTGTGACCTGTCCCGAGCCGATCGTAAAGCTCAGCGCATCGAGCGCGGGCGGCACATTCGCGGCGAAGCGCTTGGTCAGGTTCTCAACGATCGCGAGCGGCTGCTTCATGGTCAGTTTCTGCTGGCGACGGGGGTTCCTTCTTTCGCCGGCGGCTCCGTGACGACCGTGACGGGCATGCCCTGGCGCAAGAAGCCGGTGTCATCGTCCACGACGATGCGCAGCCGGTAGACGAGCGAGGTGCGAAGCTCGGTGGTCTCGACGGTCTTTGGCGTAAACTCCGCCGCGGTCGAGATGAACCCGACCCGGCCCGGGAAAGTCTTGCCGCCCGGCGTGTCGGTCTTGATCTGAACCTCCTGGCCTGGATGGATGCGGCCCAGGTCGGGCTCGGACACGTAGGTTCTAACCCAAACCGGCGAGGTGAGGCTCAGCACATAAACCGTTTCGCCAGCCGCAACGATGGCGCCAACCTCGCGCACGCGGCTCAGCACGGTGCCCTTGCTTGGCGCGATCAGATCGGCGTCCGTCAGATTCCGCGCGGCAACCTCCACCGCCGCGTTCCGCTCATCGAGTTGCCCCTTGCCGAGCGCGATGTCCTCCTTGCGGAAGCCGGCCTCCTGGAGGCGCAAAGCCTCGCGCGCAGAATTGAGCAGAGCGTCGTCTTGCCGCTCGGCCGCCTGGGCGTCGTCGAAGGCTTTTTGCGAGCCGGCGGGCGAACTGAGAAGCGATTGCGCTCTTTTCAGGGTGACGCGCGCATTGGTGAGCGTGGCCTCGCGCTCGGCGACAAGTGCCCTGGCCTGCGCGATCTCCTCGGGGCGGTTTCCAGCGCGAAGCTTATCGTAATTCGCGGCCATCTGGTCCCGCTGCGCGCGCACCTGAGCCAGCGCGTCGTTGAAGTAGATCTTTTCGAGCGATGCCAGCGTCTGGCCCGCGCTCACCACGTCGCCTTCGTCCACATTGAGCTTTTCGATGCGGCCCGCGACCTTAAAGCCGAGATTGACCTGCCGCACCTCGACATTGCCTTGGAGCACTAGCGGGCCGCCCGCGGGCTTCTTCAGGAAGTACCACCAATATCCGCCAGCGGCGGCGGCGATCAGCAAAGCGAGCAATAAAAAGCGCCTGGACTTCATGAATCACGCTCCCCTTGCCTTTGCAGCAAGATCTCCTTGTGGGCCGCGATAAGCGCGGAAACGTCGAGTGGTTCGAACTGCGAGAATAGGCCGCGCCAAATGACAGACATGAGAAGGGGGGCAAAAATGAGCTGCGGAAACCGCGACAGGGCCTCCGCGTTGAATGAGCCGTGCTTTTCGCGCGCCGCAATCGCCCGGATCGACGCCATCCCCTTGGAGACCACCTCGTCGTAATAGAACTTGGCGAGCCGGGGGAAGCGCGGTCCTTCCGAAACGATCAGGCGGATCACCTTTTCGCGCGGCGTTCCAATCACTTCTTTTTCGAAGAAAGCGAGCAGGGCGCCGATGGCGGCGGCCGGGGGCACGGTTTCGGCCTCCGCGAGGCGCGCGAGAAGAGCCAGGGCGGGCGCGGCAACGCTTTGCAGCATGCGCTCGAACAGCGTTTCCTTGTCCGGGAAGTAGAGATAGAGCGTGCCTTTGGCGACACCCGCGCGGCTTGCGACGTCGTCGAGGCGCGCAGCGGCGAAGCCGTGCTCTGAGAAGACTTCGAGCGCCGCTTTCAGAATGGCTTCCTGCCGTTCTCCGGGCGTGGCCCGGCGGCGCGGAGCCTTGAGGCCAATCTTGCTCTCCATATGCGCTACTCTATGACTGTCCGGTCAGTCATTAGCACACACGGCAGCGCCAGGCAAGGGCGGCTGTGCCAGAGCGTGCGCGGAGACGCTAGCGGCCGGAGGTACGCCATAGCCTTCATTCTGCATGCACAAATAAAAGCGGCGCCCGAAGGCGCCGCTAAACAACCAGATTGGGGGAGCTGGTTATTTCAAAGGCTCGTAGACATTGCCGAAGTGATAGTTAATACCGCCGCGGACCGTGTCTGTTGTAAGACTGGCTTTGCTGTCGATGACGGTGCCATACTGATCAACCAGATGAGCGCTCTCCGAACCGAAATCGGCGTGAAGATATTCAGCCTTGACCGACCAGGCGCTATTCAGCATGAATTCGGCGCCACCCCCGGCTACCCAGCCGGTTTTCGTCTCCGAGGCCCCAGGACCGGAGAACGGATCGTCTCCATTCAGCAATGTAACGCGAGGTGAAAAGTGGGCCGCCGTCACCGCTAACCCGCCAGTGCCGTAAACCAGGAAGTTATCGAAAGCGGCGCCCAGCCTTCCGCGCACCGTGGCAAGGTTCTGGCTGTCGGCCTTTTCAGTGAACTGGGCGTTGTGTCCAGAAACAGGGATCGGTCCTGCAATAACGCCGGTATCGCGCGATGCCTTGAGATCGGAGAAATCGTAGTCGGCCTCGACGCCGAGGACCAGCCGTCCCGACTGGTAATTATAGCCGATTTGGAAGCCGCCGAGCGCGCCGCTATCCGAAAAGTCCTTAGTAAGCTGGGGCGGCAAATATGCCTGATATTCCGGTATGAAACCAGGATCGATCAATGTTGGCCTAGCCTGCCAGTTCGCCAACTCGTAGCCCGCGTTGACGCCGGCATAGAACCCAGTCCAAACCGCGGTGGGGGCGTAGCCGTCTTTGTAGCCGCCCGCCTCTGACGCGCGATACATGTCGGCCGCGCTTGCCGAAGCAAGAGCCGCTACGCTCGAAAGCGTCAGGCCCAAAATGCCGGAAAGTAACTTCATCGCTCATGCCCTTTGTCAGATCGTTTGCGTCAGCGTCCGGCCCCCATGCCGTGCCTTGGGACTCGCTGCCGTGCAGTTTAAGCCTCCAAGCATTACGGATTAGATGCTTCAGCAGCGTCCGTCTTGGACAGAAGCGAACCGGGATTTGTCCAAAAAGGAACTCGCGCGGGTTCCGAGCGCCTGCGGTATTTGTGCCACAGCTTTGAAGGTTCGCCGCGAAGCCGGAATTGTGCTGGGGGTCGCGTAGGGCCCTATCGTGGTTAATGCGGGCTTGGTTAACGCGCGGATCTCATATTTTTCGCCCACCGCTTTTTGCGAATCTTTTCGCGTTTTTGGCCGGATTCCGCGATTCCAAAATCCGTTTAAATATACGCGAAGATTTGATCTTAACTATAATCGGCCGAAAAGTACGACGCATGCTGACAAAATGGCCAATATATTGTTCGGGCAATATCATAGACTTAACTTAACCGGCCCGCGCTTAATGGTTCCTCAAAGGTTTTCTGCTAAATTGCTTCAATATCGAAAAACCCTCATTGGGCCGTTCCGGAACCGGGGACGGAGCAGCTGGGAGAGTTAAGTTGGCGTTAAAATGGCTTCGAGCATGGCCAGCGCTGGGGCAGCAAGAGCCCGGCACCGGACAAGACCGTCAGCGTGAAGGCCGCGCCCCGGGGCGGTGGCGGCTCCAGCCTCCCGCCGCCCGGCCTCACGGACACAGGTCCCAGCCATGCGTCTTCCTGCTGCCTAGCACAGGGTCCTCGGTCCACAGGCAAACCCTCCGCGTATCGGGTAGCGGAATGTCCTTCTCCAAGGAAATGATTACCTCGAAACCGGAATTGGCAAGCCGGTTATCTTTCAGGGCAGCAACGACGTCGGTTCTTGGAACCACCTTTAGCGACACTTTACTGGCAGGCAGATTCGTCTTCACCATCATTCGCGCTTTGGAATCGGGCTGCCAAAAGCCCCATCCCCGCAAGGTTATAACTCCGTCGCCGAGGTGCCACTCGTCGACGAAGCCCTCAGCCTCAGCCGGAGGCGCCGAGGACACAAGCGTAATCGCTGGCGCGGATTGCTGTGGCGCGGGAGGCTGTATACGCGCCACCGCGCCCGGCGGCGCACCGCGCGGCGGTAGCTTGATCGCCCCTTCCGTTCCGGATTTGGCGACCCTGAATCCGATCATATTGTACCGGTACGAAGCGGCGAAGGCCATGCGGGAGGCCGAGATCAGCGCCTGCGGGACCCTGTCCCATGCGCCTCCCCGCACGGCGCGCCGGCATGAATTTTCACCGGCCCACGCGGTGCCGTCTTGCGGCGCGCCGTTGTAATTGGCGTGCCAGCAATCCTCCACCCACTCCCAGACATTTCCATGGACTTGATAGAGGCCCCAAGGGTTCGGCTCGAACGACCATACGGGCAGAGTTTTCTGCCGGTACTCGCCTTTCCGCGCAGCCCCCGCATAATTGCCGTTGTAGTTCGCCATATCCGGTGCGATCGCCGCGCCGCACCAAAAGGGCGTTGCCGTCCCCGCCCGCGTCACATATTCCCGCTCGGACTCGGAAAGAAGGCGGTAGGTATTGCCGGTCTTTTGCGACAGCCACGCGATATAGAGCTTGGCGTCGCTCCAGCTCACGTTGATGACGGGCCTGTCGCCGCGGCCCCAGCCGCTGTCATCCGGCTTATACCCGCCGCATCCTTTGCCAGCAACGCAAGCCTCCCACTCCGTGAAAGTCACCGGGAACCGGGCAACCGAAAAGGGCCCGGCGATCTTCACCTCGTGCTTCGGACCTTGGGTGGCATCGCGGCCCGGCTCGTCCTGACCCGAGCCCATCGCAAAGCTCCCGGCTGGCACCACCACCATCTCCGGACAAACGGGGCAGTCCTTGAAACTCTCTCCGATTTGAAACTTGCTTGCGCACCACCCGGACGCGGCGCAAAAAAACGAAATCGGGATCAGAGCAATATACGCTCCCAGCCGCCTCATAAATTCCTCCTCGCGCGCAAGGCCCGTTCAAGGGGGGCTCAAGCCTCTGCCGCCCGGACAAAGCCTTTCTCCAAAATTACTAAATGCTACGGTGCTGAAGGTGGGGCGGGCGCGGTGCCGATGCAAGTATGTTCTTCGATGCGATATTGGCTTCAGCCAGCTATCTTCGCGGTTTCCCCGTCCATAGGGAAACCGCGTCCGGCGGGTTGTCAGCCAGCGAACGGGCTAGGCGAGGGGCCTTGCTCAGCGTTTGGGGGCGAGCCTTACGAGTACGTCGATCCGGGTTATTTCCATGCCCTCTGGGGGCTCCGGCAAATTCGCGACGATCAGGTCTTCGGTGCCGATGTCCTCAAGCACGCCCTCTTCCTCGAAGAAGAAATGGAAGTGGTTCGATGTTTTGGTATCGAAATAGGTCTTGGTACTTTCGATCGCGACTTCGCGCAAAAGCCCGGCCTCCACGAATTGATGCAGTGTGTTGTAGACCGTGGCGAGCGACACCGGCACCCCGTGGCTCACAGCTTCGGCGTGCACCATTTCCGCCGTGAAATGCCGGTCGCCGCGCCCAAACAGGAGTTCGGCAAGCGCGACGCGTTGCCGCGTCGGGCGCAAACCTGTCTTTCGTAGCCGCTGAATGGGCAGATCCGGAATGTTATCGGCCATTTCTTCTTTGCATTCTATCACGTTTAGCCTTGTACTATAGGGACGGGTGCCCTAACTCGCAAGCGCTGCCCGGCCCCTCCTTTCTGCCGGCGGATATCGAGATACCTTGCGAGCCGCGCAAGGTATGATAGTTAATGAGGCGCCTTACCGGCCGGCCCAATGCGAGCACACAAAGAGGAACTATGTCTGAACGCCGCGACAGCTACGATTATGAGGATTTACTCGCCTGTGGACGCGGCGAACTCTTCGGGCCTGGAAACGCGCAGCTGCCCCTTCCGCCCATGCTTATGTTCGACCGGATAACGTGCATTTCGGAGAGCGGCGGCGAGTACGGCAAGGGCCGCATCACCGCCGAACTCGATGTCCGGCCCGACCTCTGGTTTTTCGCTTGCCATTTTAAGGGCGATCCGGTTATGCCCGGCTGCCTCGGGCTTGACGCTTTGTGGCAGATGCTGGGGTTCTTCCTTGGCTGGCTCGGAGCGCCCGGGAAAGGGCGCGCGCTGGGCGCAGGCGAACTCAAATTCTCCGGCATGGTGGTGCCAAGCGTTAAGCGGCTCGAATACATCGTGGATCTTAAACGGGTGATCCGGCGGAAGCTTGTGCTGGGTATCGGCGACGGCACTCTCAAGGCTGACGGCACGCCGATTTACCTTGCAAAGGACCTGCGTGTAGGCCTGTTTGCAGACGAGAATGCGGGCATGCAGACTGCCTGAGCGGCTTGGGCCCGGCATTGCCGCCTAGAAACTTATGCGAATCGTGGGGTCTAAAGTCATGAGACGTGTTGCTGTCACGGGAATGGGCATCGTCTCGTCCATTGGGAACAACACCCAAGAGGTGCTTGCTTCCTTGCGCGAAGCGAAATCGGGCATCGTCACGGCGAAGGATTACGCCGAAAGAGGCTTCCGCTGCCAGGTGCACGGCGCGCCATCCTTGAATTGGGAGGAGCTGGTCGACCGCAGGGTGCGCCGCTTCATGGGCGCCGGCGCCGGGTGGAACTACATCGCCATGCAGCAGGCGATTGCCGATGCGGGGCTTTCTGAGAACGAGGTCAGCAACGAGCGGACCGGGCTCATCATGGGCTCCGGCGGTCCGTCCACCCGCGCGATCGTGCAGGCGGCGGACACGACCCGCGAGAAGGGGCCGCGCAAGGTCGGTCCGTTCGAGGTGCCCAAGGCGATGTCGAGCACGAACTCGGCCACGCTCGCTACGCCCTTCCACATCAAGGGTATCAACTATTCGATCTCGTCGGCCTGCTCCACCTCGGCTCACTGCATCGGCAACGCCGCGGAGATGATCCAATGGGGCAAGCAGGACATCATGTTCGCCGGCGGCGGCGAGGAACTCGACTGGACGCTCTCGGTTCTTTTCGACGCCATGAACGCGATGTCATCAAACTTTAATGAAACTCCTGCTAAGGCGAGCCGTGCCTACGACGTTAAGCGCGACGGCTTTGTTATCGCGGGCGGAGCCGGTGTGCTGGTTCTGGAGGAGTTGGAGCGGGCGAAAGCGCGCGGCGCCAAAATCTACGGTGAGCTTTGCGGATACGGCGCGACCTCTGACGGCTTCGACATGGTTGCGCCTTCGGGCGAAGGCGCCGTCCGCTGCATGAAGCTCGCCATGCAAGGAATTGATACAAAAATTGACTATATCAATCCGCATGGGACTTCTACACCAATAGGCGACTTGAGGGAGATAGAGGCCATCCGGGAAGTGTTCGGCCAGGATGTCCCGCTGATATCGGCGACCAAGTCGCTGACGGGGCACTCGCTCGGGGCAACGGGCGTGCAGGAAGCAATCTACTCGCTTCTTATGTTGAATAACGGATTTGTGTGTGAATCCGCAAATATTGAGGAGCTAGACCCGGCTTTTGCGGATATGCCTATAGTCAGGAAGCGCCTCGATAACATTCGCCTTAATTGTGTCATGTCAAACAGCTTCGGCTTTGGCGGCACGAATGCTACGTTGGTTTTTAGGCGTTACGAAGCCTAACGGCGCAGGGATGGAAAGGCCTAGAATCGAATGACTCCGGTGGACATAGCAAAACCCGCTCCGCTAATGGCGGGCAAGCGCGGGCTCATCATGGGCGTCGCGAACGAACGGTCTATCGCTTATGGCATCGCGCGCGTGCTCACCGGCCAAGGCGCCGAGATCGCCTACACTTACCAGGGGGATGCATTCGGACGCCGCGCGGTTCCCTTGGCGCAAAACCTTGGCGGCAAAATCATCCTGCCTTGCGACGTTACCGATCTTGCCTCGGTCGATGCGGTGTTTTCCGAGATAGAGGCGAAATGGGGCTCGCTCGATTTCATCGTGCATGCGCTCGCGTTCTCGGACCGGAACGAGCTTAAGGGCCGCTACGCCGACACCACGCGCGAGAATTTCATCAACACGATGGTGATCTCGTGCTTCTCCTTTACGGAGATCGCGAAACGCGCCGCCGGGCTCATGAAGCATGGCGGCTCCATGATTACCCTGACCTATGGCGGCTCAACCCGCGTAGTGCCGCGCTACAATGTCATGGGCGTGGCCAAGGCGGCGCTCGAAGCGTCCGTGCGCTATCTGGCGATGGACTTCGGGCCGGTGGGCATCCGGGTCAACGGCCTGTCGCCCGGACCGATGCGCACGCTTGCGGGCGCGGGCATCTCAGACGCGCGCGTGCTGTTCAACTTTCAGAAAATGCACTCTCCACTGGGCCGCACACCCTCGCTCGACGAAGTCGGAGGCGCTGCGCTCTATCTCCTCTCGGACCTTTCCACCGCGGTCACGGGCGAAATCCATTATGTGGATTCGGGCTACAATATCGTCGCCATGCCGCGCCCGGAAACGATCAGCGAGACGGGGGAAGGGATGGCGATCGAGTCTGGAAATGGACAGCGTTCGCATGAGGTGCGCAGCGAGCCGAAGGCCGCGGAGTAATACCGGATACGCTCGTGCCCTTGTCACCCAGGGCGGAGGCGCTCTCCGCTTTCGTCGTCCCGGAAACGCCAAGGGCGTTATCCGGGACCGTAACGAGCGCCGGGTCCCTTAAGATCCCGGATAGCCGCTGGCGGCTTCCGGGATGACGATCATGACGCGGCGGCTGGCATGTCTGATTGCGTTACGCTAAGCGAATGCTCCCCTGCGGATGGCGCGCGCTTGCTTGCACAAGCGAGGCAGATCTTCTTCGAGACCGCCCATACGAAGCCGTTCGAATCGGCGGCCGCCAACCGGGCCTTTCTCCAGCGCTGGTTTGGCAATTATGCGGATACGCAACCGGGCGCCTTTGTGTTTTCCTTGGATGGAGATGGGGCCGTGACCGGCTATCTGGCCGGCTGCCCCGATAGCTTTTCGTCTGGGTCGAAGACCGTCATCGGGGACATCTATTACTTCACCCCGTCCTTTTGCGCGGCGCTCAAGAACTACCCGTCGCACTTTCACATCAACGTAAAGCCCAGCCAGCAAGGAAAAGGTATCGGGCACTTGCTTGTGGCCCGGTTCGCTGAGATTTGCGCGGGCGCCGGGTCATCCGGCATTCACGTCGTGACCGGCGTTTCATCCCGTGCCGTGAAATTCTATGAAACCTGCGGCTTCAGCGCGGTGACGCCCTATGCAGGCGCTGACCCAGGCCTCGCCGTCCTCATTCGCGCCGTGGTTGCGCCTTCAAAAGGGCGCATGCCGGCCTGATTGCCGCCCCCGGCGCGCGCGAGGCTCGGCCTGTACTATAAATCAGGAAAGGCTGGACACGATGCGGTACGCGGGATTCGGGGCGCCGGCAGTCGCCATTCTTCTTTTCAGCTGTCTTCAATACAACGCCGCCTTCGCTGGAAACAGCATCAGGCTTTCCGTCGAGCCGAGCCAATCGGTTTTAGCCGCGGGCGAGGCGAACAGGGCGTATGTGCGGGTGCAACTCGAAGGGCTGCCGGACGAGGAGCCCGCGGCAAGGCCCCCGGTCAACGTCTCACTCGTGATCGACCGCTCCGGTTCCATGCGAGGCCCGAAGATCGAGCAGGCCAAGGAAGCGGCCATCCTGGCGCTCTCAAGATTGGCGCCGCGGGACCGCGTTTCGGTCGTGGCCTTCGATCACAACGTGGATGTCGTCGTGCCAGCTGGGCCGTTCGTAGATTTCAGCGAAATGAGAAGGCGGATCGCCAGCATCGAGCCGGGCGGCCGGACCGCGATCTACGCGGCGGTGCGGCAAGCCGGGCAAAGCGTCAGCGAAGCCGTGTCCGAAGGCCGCGTCAGCCGCGTGATCCTAATGTCCGACGGCCAGGCCAATGTGGGGCCGAGTTCGCCCGCCGATCTTGAGCACCTCGGGCGTGAGCTGGCCAGCCAGGGCATTTCTGTAACGACCATCGGCTTAGGGCTCGATTACAGCGAGGAGTTGATGACGAGGCTGGCACTTGCCAGCGACGGCAACCACGCTTTCGTCGAGAACCCCGAGCAGCTCGCCGATATTTTCAATAAGGAATTCGGCGATGTGTTTTCGGTCGCCGGCCAGGATGCGGAGGTCGAGATCGAGTGTCCCGAGGGCGTCGAGCCTCTACGCGGGATGGGCCGCGATGTAAAAGTCCAAGGCCGCCGCGCCAGCTTTCAGCTCAATCGCATCGGCGTGAAGCAGGAGCGTTACGTTGTGCTTGAGCTGCAGCTCTCGAAAGGCGTCGCGCAAGGCAGTGCCGCAATCGCCAATGTGAACGTTACCTACGTCGATCCCAAGACGAAACAGCGCATAAAGATGGCGGGAAAAGCGAGCGTGAGCTTCAGCGCTTCCCAGGACGAGGTGAGCCGGAGCGGGAATGCGAGCGTGAGCGCCTCCGTTGCGGCACAGGTGGCCAACGAGGTCAGCGAGAAGGCAGTAGCCGCGCGCGATGCCGGGAACGTAGAGGAAGCCAGGAAACGGCTTGAGCAGAACGCAGCCACTTTGCGTGCGGAGGCAGGCAGGCTGGCGTCATCGCCGGCCGCGGCGGCGCCGTTGCGCAAGCTGTCGGAGAAGAACGAGGCCGATGCGAGGGCTCTTTCGTCGGAGAATTGGAACAAGCAGCGCAAATCCATGACGGAGGACCAATATCGCGCCAAGACCCAGCAGGCATACTAAGGCATTGCCCGGAAATGATACGGAGTCCGGTTGAGTGCTTCGCCAAGTCCCCCCTCATCCTGTCCTTCTCCCGGAGGGGGGAAGGGACCCCAGAATTGGCCGCAGCGAGAATTCTAGGGACCCCCTCTCCCCTTGGGGAGAGGGTTGGGGTGAGGGGGGTCTTTGGCTGAAGCATTCAACCGGATTTCGTATGACCGCGCCCCGGCTCACTTGTTTCCGAGCAATGCCTGAGCGGGCGGTGGACGCCTCCGCCGGTCCGCTGTAGCATCCGCTTCCAAAACGGAAGGCGGGATAAATGCAAGCAAGCGCGCCCTCATCGCCACCCTTGTCCGGCATTCGCGTTATCGAATTCGCCGGGCTTGGGCCTGCACCCTACGCTTGCATGCTTCTGGCGGACCTCGGCGCGGATGTGTTGCGGATCGGGCGGCCGGATGCGGCGGAGCTGTTTCCCGTGGCCAACGCGCCCGTGGATCGCGGACGGCGCCTGCTTCCTCTCGATTTGAAGAAGGCGGAAGCGATAGAGTTGAGCTTGCGCCTCATCGGGAAAGCCGACGTTCTAATCGAAGGCTTCAGGCCGGGCGTCATGGAACGGCTTGGCCTTGGGCCGGACGCCGCACTCGCAAAAAATCCGAAGCTGATCTATGGGCGCATGACCGGCTGGGGGCAGGAAGGCCCGCTGGCGAATGCCGCAGGCCACGATCTTACCTTCCTCGCGCTGACGGGCGCGCTTGAGGCAATCGGACCGGAGGACGGCCCGCCCGTGCCGCCGCTCAACCTCATCGGCGATATGGGCGGCGGCGGCGTTTTCCTGGTGATCGGCATTCTGTCCGCCCTTGTGGAGCGGCAAAGGTCTGGCCTGGGCCAGGTTATCGACGCGGCGATCCTCGACGGCGTAGCCTCGCAGCTGGCGCTCATACTGGGCCTTAGAGCCGGCGGCCTTTGGAGTGGCGCCCGTGGACAGAATATTCTCGATGGCGGGGTGCCCTTCTACCGGACCTATCGCTGCCTCGATGGAAAATATGTGGCGGTGGGCGCGCTTGAAACGAAATTCTTCGCCACGCTCGTGGAGGGGCTGGGGCTCGACCCGGCCTCACTCGTGCCATCGCAATGGGACCGGGCGCGTTGGCCGGCACTGCGGAGCGAGTTCGAAGCGATCTTCGCGGCCAAGCCGCGCGACGCATGGGCAGCGCTCTTTGAGAAAACCGATGCCTGCGTCGCTCCCGTCCTTAATTTCGATGAGGCCGCGCGCCACCCCCACAACGCAGGCCGCGGAACCTTTGCCGAGGTTGACGGCAATTTGCAGCCGCCCCCCGCACCGCGCTTTTCCCGGTCGCGCACCCCGCTCCCAGGCCATATCGCTCCAGGCGAGAGTACGGCGGCGGAGGTCCAGAAAGCGTGGGACGTTGAGGTTTAGCGGCCTGCTGAAGAATTCAGAAAGCCTGCCAAGATCGTCATTGCGAGCGCAGCGAAGCAATCCAGAAAATCAATAAAATCAACAGGTGCCTGGATCGCCACGCCGGGCGGCGCCCTCCTCGCGATGACGGCCGCGGGCTTTTTCAGCGCCGCCGCCTTCGCGGTTTTGGCGGCAACGGCGGCAGATTGCGCCAATTTTGCGGAAATTAGTTTCTCAAAATTGTACGGATCTGGGCACGATTCCGCGGCAATGTGCGGGCTCCATTCCTTGACGCAGAGCTTCTTGGGGGGAGGGCTCTTTTAAAAGGAGTGCTCGCATGCGTTTCATTATGCTCGCTGCCCTAACCGTCACGGCGGCGGTTTTTCCGGGACTGCTCCCCAGCCGGGCTCGCGCGGAAGCCGCGCCCGGGATCACGGGGCCGTTCACCCATGGTAATCTAGCCATTTACTTCATTCATGGAGAAGGCGCGCCCGGCCTGGTTCCGCTTACCCTGCAAGAAGCCATGGCCAAGGGGACGGTCCGCGTGGTTGAGACCGGCTCGGTGAATGAGCTTCGAATCGAAAACTCGGGCGATGAGGATGTCTTCATCCAGTCGGGCGATATCGTGAAGGGCGGCCGGCAGGACCGCATGCTGACGGTGAGCTTCGTCCTGCCGCGAAAGTCGGGCGAGGTCCCGGTGGCCGCCTATTGCGTGGAGCATGGGCGCTGGAGCCAGCGCGGAGCCGAGGATGCAGGCCATTTCGCAAGCTCCTATAATTCGCTTCCCTCGCGCGAGGCAAAGCTCGCCATGAAGGCGCCGCTCGCGGCGGATGTGCCCTCGGCGCCTAACGCACGGCTGGCATATTCCGCGAGCGAAACGGGCGAGCGCCAGCGCGCTGTCTGGAACGAGGTCGCCAAGACGCAGGAAAAGCTGTCGGAAGGTGTGAATTCGCCGGTCGCCGCGGCTGCTTCCGCGACGAGCCTTGAGCTGTCGCTTGAAAATGACAAGCTGAAGGAGCTTCGCGCCGAATATATGAAGGCGCTGGAGGACAAGGCGACGGCTGCCGGCATTGTGGGCTTCGTGTTCGCGGTAAACGGCAAGATCAATAGCGCCGACGTTTATCCCTCCAACGGCCTCTTCCGGAAAATGTGGGTAAAGCTTCTCGCCGCGAGCGTGACCGAAGCCGTGGGCGAAAGAAAAGATGGCGCACCGGACGCCTACGCGCCTTCCATCGAAGCGGTGGGTGAGTTTCTGGCCGCTGCCGAAAAGGGCAAAGCGAATGCCCAAGAAATAGGCAGCTTCGCGAAGCAGGAGACCCGCGATGCTGGCGCCGCCCTCTTCGTCGAGGCAGCGCGGCCGAATGGTGAGTGGGTGCACCGTAATTATCTGGCTAAGTGATCTTGGTTCGAGGCCGACGGCGAAAGATGCCTCCTCTATCTGCTCCCACCCCCGGACGGAGGAGGTTCTTTGGAAAACGCCGCGGTCTCCCCCCTCTCCCTTCGGGGAGAGGGCAGGGAATAAGCTCTCCCGGTTTTCGGCCCAAGAACCGGCAAGAGCAGACCTTCGGCGAGCTATGAATGATTGTTTAAGGCTCCCGGAGGAAAGAGCTGGAAACCTGGCGTCTGCGGATCGGAATGAGGTTGCGGCATCTAGCGCCGCAGTTTATCTTATATGCATCGATTTGGCCGGACGATTGGGCCGTTTCCGCTTCGCTTTTCGCGATGTGGCGCACGTGTTCCTACTTCTATCCCCAAAATTCGACGACCGCCGTGTCATGTCTTGTGACGCGGCCATGTGCATCACTAGCAAAAGGACTTCCCCATGAGCGTGGGTGTAGTGAAATGGTATAATAGTCAAAAGGGCTATGGCTTCATCCAACCCGACGACGGTGGCAAGGACGTATTCGTCCATGTGAGCGCGCTTGAGCGCTCGGGTTTGCGCGGCCTTGTCGAAGGTCAGAAGGTATCGTTCGAGGTTCAGACTGACAGGCGCACGGGTAAAACCTCAGCAGGCAACCTGCAACTCGCTTAAAAATAAAGGAAAAGAGCGCGGCCAATACGCGCTCTTTTCTTGAAATATTCTTTTTAATTAGAACGATTTTTCGCCGGCGCAACCAGCGATGAGGCAGATTTGCACCAGCCCGACCGGCTTGAGGGCTTCTCTCCATAAGGTTGAGCTTTTCAAGAGCGCTCCAGACGCTTATTATCGATAACCGGAAGCAGTGGCGGTTGCACTTGGCATCCGCCTTGCGTAAGGGACCTGTAACTTAGGCTGGAAAACGGTTAGGCATTGGGCCGGTATTCAAAACGAACTTTTAAATTACCGTTAGGCGAATGGACCCCCTTCCATTGGTCCACATGCGAACAACATAAAACTAGAACGCTCTCTTTCGGGTTCCCGTTGGAGAGCACGGCGGGTAAGATCGGGAGACCGGGTACTCGCCGACTGGCTGCACGCGGGCAGAGATTGCTGACCCGCACGCCAGAACGTGGTTTCAACGACGATCAGCGGGGTCGCGATGCCGACTGACTTGTTTGACACTTATGCGCGTAGCTTCGAAGCACGGCGCGAAACGTTGATGACGGTGGCCGAGTTCCTCAAGGGGTGCAAGGCCGACCCGCTCATGTATGCCTCGGCGCATGAGCGGCTGCTCGCCGCGATTGGCGAGCCCCGGATGGTGGACACCTCCAAGGATGCCCGCATCGGCCGCATCTTCATGAACCGGACGATCCGGATGTACCCCGCCTTCGCGGAGTTCTTCGGCATGGAGGAAACGATCGAGCGGATCGTGGCCTTCTTCCGGCAAGGCGCGCAAGGCTTGGAGGAGCGCAAGCAAATCCTGTATCTGCTGGGCCCGGTCGGCGGCGGCAAATCCTCGCTTGCCGAGCGCATCAAGGCGCTCATGGAGGTCAAGCCGATCTACGTGCTCAAAGCGGGCAACGACCTGAGCCCGATCTTCGAAAGCCCGCTCTGTCTGTTCGATCCCGAAGTCATGGGCGATAGGATCGAGAGCGAATACGGCATCCCCAAGCGCCGTCTAACCGGGCTGATGAGCCCCTGGTGCCTGAAGCGGCTCGACGAGTTCGGCGGCGACATCACGAAGTTCCGCGTGGCCAAGCTCATGCCGTCGCGCTTGCGGCAGATCGCCATCGCAAAAACCGAGCCGGGCGACGAGAACAATCAGGACGTCTCCTCGCTCGTCGGCAAGGTCGACATCCGCAGGCTTGAGCTGCTCGCACAGAACGATCCCGACGCCTACTCCTATTCGGGCGGCCTGAACCGCGCCAACCAAGGCGTGCTCGAATTCGTCGAGATGTTCAAGGCGCCGATCAAGATGCTGCATCCGCTGCTGACCGCCACTCAGGAAAGCAACTATGTGGGCTCCGAGAATATCGGCTCGATCCCGTTCAACGGCATCGTCATGGCGCACTCGAACGAGGCCGAGTGGCGGACCTTCAAGAACAACAAGACCAACGAAGCCTTCATCGACCGTATCTATGTGATCAAGGTGCCTTATTGCCTGCGCGTTCAGGAAGAGGAGCAGATTTATCAGAAGCTCATCAGCAGCTCCGAGCTGGCGAGCGCGCCATGCGCACCCGGCACGCTTGGAGATGCTCGCGCGCTTCTCCGTGCTGTCGCGCCTGAAGCCGCACGAGAATTCGAACGTTTACGCGAAAATGCGGGTCTACAACGGCGAGAGCCTGAAGGAAGTCGATCCGAAGGCGCGCACCATGCAGGAATACCGCGACCACGCCGGCATCGACGAGGGCATGGACGGCATCTCGACGCGCTTCGCGTTCAAGACGCTGTCGGCGACCTACAATCACGACACCCAGGAGGTTGCCGCCGATCCGGTGCACCTGATGTATGTGCTTGAGCAGGCAATCCGGCGCGAGCAATTTCCGGACGACGTCGAAAGCGGCTACATCGAGTTCATCAAGGCGGAGCTGGGCCCCCGCTACGCGGAGTTCATCGGACACGAAATCCAGAAAGCCTATCTCGAATCCTATTCCGATTACGGCCAGAACCTTTTCGACCGCTACGTGGCCTATGCCGATGCCTGGATCGAGGATCAGGATTTCAAGGATCAGGACACCGGCCAGCTCATGAACCGGGAGCTCCTTAATCAAGAGCTTTCAAAAATCGAGAAGCCGGCCGGAATTGCGAACCCGAAGGACTTTCGCAACGAGGTTGTAAAGTTTACACTGACGGGCGAGGGCGCAGCGCGGTGGCAAGAATCCCTCCTGGACAAGCTACGAGAAGATCCGGGAGGTCATCGAGCGGCGCATGTTCAGCCAGGTGGAGGACTTGCTGCCGGTGATCAGCTTCGGCTCGAAGAAAGACAGCGAGACCGAGAAAAAGCACAGCGAGTTCGTCGAACGTATGGTGACGCGCGGCTATACGGAGCGGCAAGTCCGCAGGCTGGTGGAATGGTACATGCGCGTGAGGCAGGCTGGTTAAGGGGAACCGTGCACATAATCGATCGGCGTCGCGACGCGAGCGGCAAGAGTCTCGGCAACCGTCAGCGGTTTATCCGCCGGGCGAGGGCATTGGTCCGGCACGCGGTCCGCGAGGCATCGAAGGACCGCAAAGTGACCGATGCCGGCCGGGGCGGTGAAATCACCGTCCCGGCTGGCGGCATTCACGAGCCGAGCTTGCGGCGCAGCTCCAAGGGGGGCAGCCGCGAGTACCTTCTGCCGGGCAACAAACAGTACATCGAGGGCGATACCATCGAGCGGCCGCCGTCCGGCGGCGGGGCAGGCGGCGCCAGCGCGGACGGCGAGGGCGAGGACGAGTTCCGCTTCGTCCTTTCCGACGAAGAGTTCATCGACCTGTTCCTCGAAGATCTGGAACTGCCGGACCTCGCCAAACGCCAGGTGATGGGCGAGGAGAAGAGCCAGCCCCGGCGCGCGGGCTACAAGTCATCCGGCGCGCCGTCTCAGTTGTCGGTCCCGCGCACGATGCGGAATAGCCTTTCGCGGCGCATCGCGCTTAGGCGGCCGAAGCCGGACGAGATCGCCGCCTTGGAAGGCCGCCTGAAGGAGCTGGAAGAGGCCGGCGCGGACGAGGACGAGATCCTTGCCATCCGGGCCGAGCTGGAACGGCAGGGCTTGCGCGCGCGCGCCATCCCCTTTATCGACCCCGTGGACGTGCGCTACCGGCGCTTCGAAACGGTGCCGAAACCGGTGGCACAGGCCGTGATGTTCTGCCTCATGGACGTGTCAGGCTCCATGGACGAGCACCTCAAGGACCTGGCAAAGCGCTTTTACAGCCTGCTCTATCTGTTCCTGAGCCGGCGCTACCGCTATGTGGAGGTGGTGTTCATACGCCATACGCACGAGGCGCAGGAGGTCGACGAGGATACGTTCTTTCACAGCCGCGAGACGGGCGGAACGGTCGTCTCCACCGCGCTTGAGGAAATGATCCGCGTCCTGTCGGACCGTTTCCCCGCAAACGCGTGGAACATCTACGCCGCTCAGGCGTCGGACGGGGATAACCTGCCCATCGACAACGAAAAGACGGTCGCCCTCTTGAAGAATGTCATCCTGCCCGTTTGCCAGTATTACGCTTACATCGAGGTCGGCCGGGAGCCTGAAGAGCGCCGCCGCGGCGGAGAGCCGCCGAGCACGCTTTGGCGGGCCTACGATCTCATCCAGTCGCCCGAAATCCCGATGGCCATGCGCAAGGTTCGCGACCGCCGCGACATTTACCCCGTATTCCGGGAACTCTTCGAGCGCAAAAACACGTCTGTGGGAGCATGATGAAGAGCAAGCCGGCCGAAAACAGGCTTCTGTTCGAGGGTGCCGATTGGAACTTCGACACCCTCGCCAAGATTTACGATGGCGTCGAGGCGATCGGCCATGGCGAGTTCGGGCTCGACATATACCAGCCTCGCATCGAGGTCATAACCACGGAGCAAATGCTCGACGCCTATGCCTCGACCGGCATGCCGCTATTCTACCGGCATTGGTCGTTCGGAAAGCAGTTCGTGCGCAACGAGGCCCTCTACCGCAAGGGCTGGCAGGGCCTCGCCTACGAAATCGTCATCAACTCGAACCCGTGCGTGGTCTATCTTCTCGAAGAGAACACGGCCACCATGCAGACGCTGGTGATGGCGCACGCGGCGTTCGGCCACAACCACTTCTTCAAGAACAATTACGTCTTCAAGCAGTGGACGGACGCGGACGGCATCCTCGATTACCTGGCCTTCGCCAAGAACTATATCGCGGAATGCGAGGACCGCTATGGCCCGGCCGAGGTCGAGCGCGTGCTGGATGCGGCGCACGCACTGCAAAATCAAGGCATACATCGCTATCCCGGCAAGAAGGCCATGGACCTGCGTTCCGAGGAGAAGCGTGAACGCGAGCGGCGCGAGCATGGGGAACGCCTGTTCAACGATCTATGGCGCACCGTTCCGGAGCAAACCAAAAAAGCGAAGAAGCGCACCGACCAGGAACGCGAACGCCGCCGGGCGCTGCTGAGGCTGCCGGAGGAGAACGTCCTCTACTTCCTGGAAAAGACCGCGCCGAGGCTTCGGCCCTGGCAGCGCGAGGTAATCCGCATCGTCCGGCTGATCGCGCAATATTTCTATCCGCAGCGCCAGACCAAGATGATGAACGAGGGCTGCGCTACATACGTCCATTACGAGATCATGCAGCGCCTCCTCGACAAGGGCCAGATCACCGAGGGCTCCTTCATGGAGTTCCTGCATTCGCATACCAACGTGGTCGCGCAGCCCAGCTTCGACGACCGGCGCTATTACGGGATCAACCCCTACGCGCTCGGCTTTGCGATGATGAAGGATATCGAGCGCATCTGCGTCAGCCCGGAAGCGGAGGACCGGCAATGGTTCCCGGATATCGCGGGCAACAAGGACCCGGTTGGCACGCTCAAGGACATCTGGGCGAATTATCGCGACGAAAGCTTCGTTTCGCAGTTCTTAAGCCCGCATATCATCCGCAAGCTTGGCCTGTTTCTTGTCGTGGACGATCACAGGGAGAAAGAGCTGGCCGTGGACGCGATCCACAATGAGCGCGGCTATACCAAGGTGCGCCGCGCGCTTGCCCGCCATTACGATGTTTCCCGCCACGATCCGGACATTCAGATCGTCGATGTCGATCTGGAAGGCGACAGGCGGCTGGAGCTGCGCCATCAGGTTGTCGACGGCGTGACGCTCGACGAGGACGATGCCGAGCGGGTGTTGCAGCATCTCGCCAATTTGTGGGGCTACGAGGTGTATCTCATCGAGAGCAACGGCGACGGCGAGCTGGCAACGAAGCATCACGCGGAGCCGCTTCACCCCTTCATGTAAGGCGCGGCAGTTCTCCTGCGCGCCGCATGTCCAAGAAAACCCCGCGGAGTGCTTGGGGGTAGAGCGGCTTTTGCAGCCTTCGAAAGCGGCGGAAGCGCTCCGGCAAATCGGAAGCGACGTAGCCGGTCAAAAACACAAAGGGGACGCCTTGTGTGTCGAGGAGTTCGGCCAGCGGATAGACCATCTCGCCGTTGAGGTTGATGTCGAGCACCGCACTATCGAGCGGCGTACCCCGGGCGGCGTGCATGGCCTTCGCCAGCTTTGCAAACGGGCCAACAACGGCGCATCCAAAGCCGATCAGCGTGGCCTCGACCTCCAAAGCCAGCAGAAACTCGTCCTCGACCACGAGGATTTGCAGCCCCTGCAAGCCAGGTTTCTCCCGGCCTTCCGTGTCCAACCCATCGCCCGGTTGCAGCGGCCCAGACATACGCAGCCCGCTGCATACGGGCAATGGTGCGTTCAGGGCGGGGACGGACGAAAGGCAGTCTTCAGACGCCATCGCCAGTCTCATCATCGTCTTGGGCCAGGTTGCCATCGAGCGGGAACACGATGGTGCACTTCAATCCCTCCCGCGCAAAATCGAGCTGTACCTTGCCCCTGAGTTCGTGTGCCAGGCCGCGCTCCAAGAGCAGCCTGCCGAACCCGCTTCGAGTAGGGGGGGCAACTTCGGGGCCGCCCCGCTCAGTCCAGCGAATGCGGAGCTGGCTATCGGCCGCCCGGACCCAATCCCAGGCTAGCTCGACCGAGCCGCCATCCTTGGACAGAGCCCCGTGTTTCGCCGCGTTGGTGATTAGCTCATGAAACGCCATGCCAAGCGAGATCGCGGTTCTCGGTTTCAGCATGACGTCCGGCCCCGCGGTGCGGATATTGCTGCCAGCCTCGTTGCGGTAGGGTGAGACCTCGGCGCCGATAACCTCGGCAAGGGACACCTCGGCCCAACTGTGCTCCGCAAGGTGGCTGTGCGTGTGCGCCAGTGCACGGATGCGGCCGTCGAAGGCTTCGACGGCGCTGGCGAAGGGCTCCTCGCGGGGGAAGGTTTGCCGCGCGATCGAGATCACGGTCGCCAGCGTATTTTTCACCCGGTGGCTCAACTCCGCGACGAGCAGCGCGCGGTGATGCTCGATTTGCTTCCGCTCGGTGATGTCGCGGATGATGCCGGTGAAAAGGCGCCGGTCGCTGAGGGGAACCTCGCTCACCGAGAGGTCGATGGGAAAAACGCTGCCGTCCTTGCGCCGCCCGGCGGTCTCGCGCCCCATGCCGATGATCTTGCGCTGGCCGGTGTGCCGGTAGGTCCGCATATACTGGTTGTGTTCCCGTCTGTACGGATCGGGCATCAGCATCGCGACATTCTGGCCCAGCATCTCGCCGGGCTCGTAGCCGAAGATCATGCGCGCGGCCGGATTCACCGCTTCCATGATGCCACGCTCGTTGATGGTGACGATGCCGTCAACCGCACTATTGAGGATCGCCTTGAGCCTCGCCTCGCCGTCGCGCAGGGCTTGCTCGCGGCGCATCTGTTCGCGCATGTCCCGCAAGGAGAAGGCCATGGCGAGGGGCTCGCCGGTCTGCGGGGCGATTATTCCAAAGGCGTTGCAGTCTACGTCGATGGGGCGGCCGGTCACGAAGTGCTTGACCTTGCCCTGGAACCGGAAAGAGCCGCCCTGGAGTTGAACCGGCCCGGCATCCTTGAGCACGGCCGGCAATGTGCCTTCCTCCCAGAGGTCTCGAACCTCCATGCCCTTGACCTGCTCGGGGCCGATGCCGATGAGTTCGCGCCCGGCCTTGTTGATATAGATCAGTTCCCAGCTCAGCGAGGCCATGGCTATGAAATCGCTGCTGTTTTCGACGAGCCCAACAAATTTCTGCCGCTCGGCCTCGATGAGCTTCCGCGCGGAGATGTCGCGTAAGATACCGGTAAACACGCGCTGGCCGCCGCGCTGGACTTCGCTAACCGTGAGATCGAGCGGGAAGACGGTGCCATCCTTGCGCCTGCCGGAAACTTCGCGGCCGATGCCGATAATCTTGCGTACCCCGGTCTCGCGGTAATTCCGCAAGTAGCTGTCGTGCTCGCCGTGGTAGGGCTCGGGCATCAAGATTTTGACATTCTGCCCGATCAGCTCTTCGGAAGAATAGCCGAAAAGCCGCAGCGCGGCGGGGTTGAGGCTGGTGATAAGCCCCTGGCCGTCCATGGTTACGATGCCATCGGCCGCGCTGTCGACGATGGCCCTAAGCCACGGCTCGCTGCCGTTCCCGGGAGCGTAACGTTCGCCTTGCGCTGACGCTGTTTCACGATCGGCACTGGCTACGCCGCCTCCCGGCTTCACCGCCTCGCCGGACATTGCTTAGGATTCCTTAATGCAGTAGCTCGGATTTGGTTCGGTGGTGAGCGTCCCACAAATAGCCGGCTATGTCACTAGGGCTTTGGTTCAAAAGCGCTTGTGCATCTGAGATACCGGTCGCAAGCGCTTGTGTATCGGCGCGGGCGAGGGGTGGCCACCCTGCCGCTGGAGACGCCCGCGCTCCAGCGGCGCTTGGCGGTGAAGGCCAGCGTTGCTGGACCGCACCAAGCATTCATGAATTGCGCAGGCGAAGCTTGCCGCACATTTTTACATCGACTAATGAGAGCGAATGACTACCGGTTCTCATTTTAGCGGCACAGCAAACGCAAATACGTATCGCGCGGATATTGACGGCCTTCGCGCCGCTGCCGTGCTGCTTGTCGTCTTTTATCACGCTGGCTTCGCCGCCTTCCCGGGCGGATTTGTGGGCGTCGATATATTCTTTGTCATATCCGGCTATCTGATTACGGGAATCATCGCCCGGGAGTTGGACGCTGGGCATTTCACCTTCGCCAGCTTCTACGCCCGGCGGATAAAGCGCATCTTGCCTGCGCTGTTCGTGGTGCTCGCCGTCTCTGCCATCGCAGCGCTTTTCATTCTCATTCCCGGGGAGCTGAGAAGTCTTCGGCCGTTCCATTATTTCAACCGTTCTCTTTTATTCCAATTGGCTATTTTATTCAAAAGTTAACTATTTCGATGGCCCTGCCATGGAAAAGCCGCTGTTGCACACCTGGTCGCTCGCGGTCGAAGAGCAGTACTACATCGTATGGCCCCTGGTTCTCGCCGCCATATATCGTGCCGGACGCCGCAAAGCGTTGCCCTATATTATCCTGGCCTTGCTTTGCCTGTCTCTGGCAGCTTCCCAGATCGTGCTTGAGCCCGATCCGGCCCAGGCGTTTTACCTTCTCCCTTACAGAGGCTGGGAACTCCTGTTGGGAGGCTACCTTGCTGTGGCCCGGCTCCAGCCACTCTCGCGGCTGGCCTCAAACATAACTGGTCTGGCTGGATTTGCTTGCATCGCCTACGCGGCCTGGGTTTTCAATACAAAGACGCCTTTTCCCGGCTTGAATGCCCTGATCCCGTGCCTTGGCGCGGCCTTGCTCATAGCCGCAGGCAGCCAGGAGCGGTCATTAAGCCGGGCCGTCCTTGGATTCGGCCCCATCCGGTTTATCGGAAAGATTTCCTATTCGCTTTACCTGATCCATTGGCCGATCTTTTCTTTTGCCCATATCGCGCTTGACGGCGAACCGGCACTCGGCCAGCGACTCACGATAATTGCCGCCAGCGTTGCACTGGCGACATTATCTTACTGGTATGTCGAAACACCCGCGCGCCGCTCAACTTATCGCTTCCCGGCGCTGGCGCGGGCAGCGGTAGTGGCGGCTGCGCTATTTGCCCTCTGCGGAGGGCTTTATGACGCAGCCAACGGGCTTCCATGGCGTGCCCCGAAGAGCGTGCAAATCGCATACGCGGCCAAGTTTCCCGGCTACCGCGAGCACGACCTTGCCGATTGCCGGAGCGATCCCAAACCGGAGCTGGTGCACCGGCCGTGCCCGATTGGCGCTCCAGCCAGCGATTTTCAGTACGACTTCGTAATCTGGGGCGATTTGCACGCCCGCCATTTTGCCTCGGCATTTTCGGATCAGGCAAAGGCGCGTGGGCTATCCGGGCTTGTGATATGGGAAGTGCGCTGCGCGCCGTTGCTGAGAGCGGCCAAGGGCAAAGCTGCATGCAAGGAAGCCAACGCCAGAGCGCAGCAATGGATCGCGACGCAAACGAAGCTGAAGATCGTTTTTTTGGCTGCGGTTTGGAAGGGCCACGTCGAGCGCGGCCCGGCGGGCGCCGCTCGAACGGATGGCACGGTAGCAAGTGCCCACGCAGCCCAGGATGACGCGGGCCGTCTTCCTGGCTTGGATGACACGATCGGCATGCTGCGTGCGCGAGGGCTGCAAGTTGCACTCGTCGAAACCGTACCCACCTTCCCAACCAACGTTCCCGACTGCGCCGCCCGCGCACGGATGTTTGGCCGTTCGGACGAGCGCTGCTTTTCGTTTCCCCGCGCCAATATCGAAGGGGGTCAGGCAGAGGCAGTTTCAATCTTGCGCCAGGCAAGCCGCCACTTCGGCATCGCGATTGTGGAGACGTTTCAAGCCTTTTGCGATGAAGACGCCTGCCGGCCGGAAAAGGACGGCGTGATCTTTTACACGGATGGCGATCACTTGAACTCGGCTGGGTCGCATTACTTAGGGACCCGGATAAACATACCATGGCCCGCCGCCGCGGCAGTCCAAGGCGATACGGCGCCCTTAAGAACGGCTACCGGCGAACGCTAAACCCGGCAAGCTGGGGGGCCTGGCCAGGCACACCCAATTACTTTTTTCGGGTTTGAGCGTTGAGCACTTGCGAAAGGCGCGGCGGAGGCATAGTTTTGCGCCGCAATCCCATCTTGGAGTTCGAACCCATGGCTTTCCTATCGGACGCGCTTGCCCGCGTTAAGCCCTCGGCCACTATTGCTGTTTCATCCAAGGCTCGCGAGCTTAAGGCCGCGGGAAGAGACGTAATCAGCCTCGGCGCCGGCGAGCCCGATTTCGACACGCCGGACAACATCAAGGAAGCGGCAATAAAGGCTATCCGGGATGGCAAGACGAAATACACCAACGTGGACGGTATTCCGGAGCTGAAGGACGCGATCTGTAAAAAGTTCAAGCGGGAGAATGGCTTGGACTATAAGCCCGCGCAGGCTTTCGTGGCGCCGGGCGGCAAGAAGATCATCTTCAACGCCATGATGGCAACGCTGAACCCCGGCGACGAGGTGGTGATCCCGGCGCCATACTGGGTGTCCTATCCCGACATCGTGCTGCTGGCGGGCGGGCAGCCGGTTTATGCCGAGGCGGGGATCGAGACGAAGTTCAAGCTCAGTCCCGAGACGCTCGAAGCGGCCATCACGCCCAAGACTAAGTGGTTGATTTTCAACCATCCTTCGAACCCGACGGGCGCTGCCTACAGCCGCGCCGAGCTGAAGGCGCTCACCGAGGTGCTGATGCGGCACCCGAACGTTTGGGTGCTGAGCGACGATATGTACGAGCACCTCGTCTATGACGGCTTCGAGTTCAGCTCGCCGGCACAGGTCGAGCCCGGCCTCTACGACCGCACACTGACCATGAACGGCGTGTCGAAGGCCTACGCAATGACCGGCTGGCGCATCGGCTATTGCGCGGGGCCTGAGCACCTCATCAAGGCGATGACCAAGCTGCAATCGCAGACCACATCGAACGCCACCAGCATCAGCCAGTGGGCGAGCGTCGAAGCGCTGAACGGCCCGCAGGACTTCCTCAAGGGCCGCGCGCAGAGCTTCAAGGAGCGCCGCGACCTCGTGGTGTCGATGCTGAACCAGGCGAAGGGCATCGATTGCCCCACGCCCGAAGGCGCGTTCTATGTCTATCCGTCCTGCGCCGGGCTGATCGGCAAGCGGACCAAAGCCGGCAAGGTGCTCGCCAACGACGAGGACGTGGTGACAGCGCTCCTCGAAGACGAAGGAGTCGCCGTCGTGCATGGCGCGGCTTTCGGGCTCTCGCCCTATTTCCGCATCTCCTACGCGACCTCCGTGCAGGAGCTTGAGGACGCCTGCCGCCGCATCCAGCGCTTCTGCGGCAGCTTGGATTAGGCCGCACGTCCCTGCCTCGTCATCCCTCCCGGAAAACGCTTCGGCTCTTATCCGGGATCGCAAAACACACCGGCCTAAATCTCCCCGGTCCCTCGCCCAGCCATGCTCGCGCTCATGGCTGCCTCCGCCATGCCGATGCCCTGCGCGATCAGCCGGTCCGCCGCATTCAAGCGCTCGCTTTTCTGCATCCTTGTCAGCGAGATGCTCCCGATGAGGAAACTGCCAACTGGAGAGCCGTGTGGGGGAAACCGCACGCACGGTTCGGAGGTAGGGGCGGCTAAGCCGTCCCTACCCCTATCGCCGCAGGGTGCATCACAGGCCAATCTTCAGCCCCAGCCGCTGCATTTCCAGGAGCGCCTCGCCATTGCCCATGGCATCGTCGACGGGATTGTGTGTGTGTGGCGTTTTGCGCAAGCGCTTGAAGTTCTGGGATGTGTCCTTGACCATGCCCTTGTAGAGCGAGCCGAGATTTGTGCTTGAATGGCCGAACGGGTTGCCTCCGGTGAAATGCCAAAAGTACCAGTTGACGAATTGCCAATCGAAGCCGTTGTTGTCGCTTATGAAGATTGCCTGCCCGCCGGTATTCTGCTTAAGCCAGCGCGCAAAATTCTCCATCGTCGTCCTTGGGTCGTCGAAGCCCAGTGTTTCCTCGCGCGTGAAACCGCTCACGGCGAGCGCTTCCGGTATCCATCGGTCCGATACGGGCTTCAGCTGCCCATGGAATGTGTGCTCAAGCCTATCCTTCACCAGCACAGCGCCAAGGCAAATCATGCTGTAGTCGCCCGGTATGGGGCCGTCAGCCTCCACGTCCACCATTACATATGCCATTACGGTTCCTTATCCGTTTGCCGCTCTTCCGCAGCGTCGTCCCCGCGAAGGCGGGGACCAAACTAAGGTCTTGTTCCATCGGCTGAAATGGATTCCTGCCTTCGCGGGAATGACGCTGCGGAGTATTCCCGACGCCAGCGATTTCGATTTCTTCACACGCTCATTCGCGGGAATAATGCCGCGATAAAATTGACCCCCGGGATGCATATCGGCAGAAGCATTGGGGCAATAAAGTATCTGGCAGCTATTTCAAGATCAGGCCGAGCTTGACGAGCCGCGTTTGGACGCCGCCTGTCTGCCGGCCAAGGGCTACGGCAATGGCCTTGACGCTCTCGCCGCGCTTGTAGCGGGCCTCGATGTCCGCGTCCTCCTCCGCCGTCCACTTCTTATAAGCATTGCCAGTGCTGCCGCTAGCGGCCGGGGCCGCCTGCACGGGCGCGGGGCCTTTGAGCTCCCTGACGAAAGCGGAGTGAAGGGATTCCGCTTCGCCGCGCCTGGCGGCAAGGCGGTCCTGCTCTTCTTCGGAGGCGCGGCGGAAATCGGCATCCTTCTCCAAAGCCAGAGGGTGGACGCGTAGCGCCCGCTCGTTCCAGCCCAAAAGATGCAGGCCGCTTAAGGTCCGCACTCGCGACAGCGCCACATAGCCCTGGCCATATTCGAAGGCGTTCGACAGGTCCATCACGGCGGCGTCGAGCGACATGCCTTGGCTCTTGTGCACGGTAATCGCCCAGGCAAGCCGCAGCGGAATCTGTTCGATGCCGGCCTTGACGGCATCGTCCTCGCTGACCTTCCACTCGGCGGGTTTGGTGAAGACGGTCAGGCCGCTCTTGGTAACGACCACGGGATTGCCGTCCTCGCGGTCGAAATCCGAGACAACGCCCAGCGTGCCGTTCACGAAGCGGCCGTCGGGATCGTTTTTCGTGAACATCACGACCGCGCCAATTTTGAGATCGAGCTTCTCGGGCGAAAGGCAGCCGCGCTTCAAACCTTCCGCGAGCAGCTTGTCGCCCATCGCTGTCATGAAGAAGCTGTTGGCCTCGCCGGGAAGCTTGATGAGTTCCGCCTGGTTGATGCGGTCCACATCCATATTGTGGGTGAAAAGCCGGGTGACGCTGCGCGGGAGGCTGTCTTGCGCGAGACGCCGGCTGGCAAGCAGGCTGGCATCGGCCTTGCTGAAGCGGTTTGAGCGGATCGCTCCGAGGAGGCTCGAAAACTCGGTGTCGGCCTGCCGGTGCTGCTCGGTCAAATAGCAGACGCTGGGATCGAGGTCGCGCCAGGCCCGCGACGCGTAGGCAAACGGCGAGTTATCTTCCTCGTCCTGGCTGTCCATTTCGGCGCTGGCTCGCTCGTCGCGGCGGACAACCGGCGGAAGCTGGAAAAAGTCGCCCACGAGCACAACTTGCAAGCCACCGAAGGGGGCATTGGCTTTGCGGACGAATTGGCAAACCTGGCTGACAGCGGTAAGCGTTTGGCCCGAGAGCATCGAGACTTCATCGACGATCAGCGCGCGCGCCTTTTTGATGCGATCCGTCACACGCCGGTTTTTGGCGATGGAGTCCAAATCCGAGCGCGAGATGTGCGAGCGGGTGCCGATGCCGCTCCAGGCATGGATGGTGGTGCCGCCGATTTGGGCGGCGGCGATGCCCGTCGATGCGGTTATGCTCACGGGGATGTTTTCGCGGCGCAAATAGCTGACATAGCGGGCGGCGGCATAGCTTTTGCCGCTGCCTGGCTCGCCGGTCAGAAAGACGTTGGCGCCGGTCTTCAGAATTTGCAGAGCTTCGTCTTGTGTCATATTTTTTTTGGCGGCGCCGGGCAGCGGAATCGCAAGCCGTCAGGAAAGCCGGAATAAACTCATAACGCGGAAAGAACGGCAGTGCACGCGCCGCGTGGAAGTTTTCCGGCCGATTGCTTCCGCGGCCGTCATCCCGCAAACGCCAGCGGCGTTATTTGGGATCGTTATAAATGCCAGTGCCCCTTAAGATGCCGGATGCGGCGCTTGGCACCGTACCGGGATGACGATGGGGAAGCATTCAACCGGACACGGCATAGGCCTCAATATACGGTCAATGCACCTGCCGGGAAGGCGCCCAACCGGCTGTCGTGTAGATGGTTCCCGGCTGAGCCTCGGCGTGAGGCTGCGCGACCACCGCGCCAGCGCCCGAGTTGCTCAGTTTCTCATTTGCAATCTCGGCGTCGAGGTCGATCCATTCCGTATGCAAGACATCGACGCTGCCGTCCGTGACCTGCTGTTTCGGCGACCCAACCCAGGTTCCGGTAATCGCCGCGGTTTCCGGCGTGCTGCGGAACAGGTCGGCCCGTGCGACCAATTGTGGGTCGGGCTGGTAATTCGTATTCGAAACAACCTGGACGTACTTGTATCCATCCTTTTCGAGATCGGTAAGGATGCCGTCGAGCGCCTCCGCCGTGCTCTTCTTTATGTCGTGGAAGAGCACGATGCCTTTTCCAAGCTGATGGATCCGGTTGAGTACGTCGTGGGTGATACGCGCAGCGTTCACCCCGCCTCCGTCGGCGTCGCCGGAAATCACGTCGGTTCCCCAGACGCTGATGTTGCGGCTTGCGAGATAGGTTACGGCCGCGCGGGAATCGCGGAAGCCCGGGAAGCGGAAGAACGGCGCGATTGGCTTGCCCACCGCTTCGCTGACGGCGATGAACCCTTTCTCGATTTCGAGCTTATTGTCGTCCGGTGACAATTGGTGCATGGCGCGGGGGTGGGACCAGGTATGCGACCCGATCGTGTGCCCGCGCCGGTCTATCTCCTGTATGAGCTTCGGCTGGGCCATCGCCATCTTGCCGACAGAGAAGAAGATAGCCTTCACGCAATGCCTTTGCAGCGTATCGAGAATACTTTGCGTGTTCGCTCCGAGCGGCCCGTCGTCGAATGTGAGCACGATCTCATGGTCGTGCAGATCGAGGGTCCGGCGCTGGGATTTGTTGTCGGCATCGTTTATCGTTACGCCGTAAACCGGGCCGCCAGTCGAGTCCGCCGCAACGATCCTTGAAAGATGGGTGGTCTTCGGATCGTAGGCGCAGTCATAATCGCTGGTGGCAGCATGCGCAGCAGCGGCCGCCCCAAGAACCAACAGCGCGAGAACGATCCGCAGCATGAAGCACCTGTACTGAAAGGTATGCACAACTTACTTATAGTATGGAAATGGGCCTGGGCTGAAGGGTAAACAACCGGCTGGATGCAGTTTTCGTGAGCCTGTTGATTCAATGCGACAGACACTTCCGCCATCTTTCGTATTAAATTTTTAAGGCTTAGCGTTGGGCGCGGCTCAAGCATGAGCGGTCAGGACGAGGGGCCAAGCTTCTGGGTCAGGTTCTCGAACTCGCGTTTCAGGTTCTCATTCCGGAAAATTTGCTCGAAGCCCGGCGCTTCCAGCCGGTGCAGCGCATCGAAGGAAGGCTTGGCGTCCTCCATCAGCACCTTTAGCTGAAAACCCTCCTCGACGGTTTCGAAGGTGTTGTCGGCAACGCGCAGGTCGAAAACGGTCCTGTTTCGCGCTTCGGCGAGAAGGTGGCGCTGATTGCTCAGATACTCCTTATAAAATGCCGAGACCTTTTGCGATACCTCCTGAGCCTTGAGGTTCGCCTCCAGCACCTTGCGCTGGTCCTCCCTGGCTTGCGATTGCAGGAGTTGCCTGGTTTCGGCGTTGGTCCGGGCGATATCGCCCATGATTTTCTCAAGGCGGACGAGGTACACCGTGTCGATCTGCTCGATCAAAAGTCCCTGCGCCTCGACCAGCATGGCGAAGAGGGCAGCGTGCATGGCGAAGTAGCGCCGTGCGGCCTTCAGGTCACCGTTCGACTGGCTCAGCAGCGTGGCCAGCTTTTGATCGGCGATTTTCGAAACCTCGAACGCCGTGACCAGTTTCAACAGGTGGCTTCCCAGAACGCTATCGAGGAGCAGATCCAGCTTTTCGTCGGTCAGATCGATGCCGGCAGCCGCCAGAGCCTTGCGGATATCCTGTTTCTTGCGGGCGATATCGGCTTCGCAGACTTTGATGCCGTCCTCAAGGCCGGCGATAGATTTGGCAATGGAGTCTTGGGTGTCGGTCAGGATGCCGGGCATCAGGCCGGATTCAGGCGCGGCCAAGCGCTTTTCGCGCAAGCTCGCGATCTTGTCCCGGGCTGCGGCGATGTTCACGCGCTGCTTTGCGATCTCATCTTGAAGCTTAAGGATCGGTGCATCGGTGACGATATCGAGCGCGCCGTCGAGAAGCTGGCGGACCGAGCTTTCGCGGTCCTCGCGCGTTTCGGTCCAAAGCGGCGGAAATAGAAACTTGTCGCGTTCGGGTAAGGTCTTCGCGGACTGGCGCTCATCGGCCGCGCGCTTCAAAATCTTATCGATTGCGGAAAGCAGCGCGTGCGACTGCAGGCCGCTCGTGTCCAGTGGAGGCTGGCTCTGCTTGGCTTGGCTTTGCGGCGTCTGCGCGGAGGGCAGGACGCTGGCGGTGGGCTCCTCTGCCCGCGAAGGAAGTGCGTGTCCGGCGAGCGCCAAGAGAACGAGACCGGAGAGAAGCAGCGCCGGAATGCCGCGTATTGACCTGGAACTCATCCGCCCTCGCCTCCGCTCGCGCATTCAGGCTCGTTGCGGCATTAATGTGGTGCCGAAAATGCTATTTACAAATCTTACCGGTTGTAAGGTAAACGCTGCTCAAGTTCCGGTGGGCGGGGGTGTGCGGAGGCTGGAACCGCGGCTGGGCACCGGGAAAAGCCCCCGCTGCTGCACATTGGCACAGCAAGGGTTTTGTTAAGACGTGCGCCCACTTTTTTGCTTGCAGCGCGGGCGGCGGAGACTTAAGCAAAGAAATTGGATGGGAGAGGTGAGCTTCGGCGGCCGTAGCCGGAGAACCGCCAACGTGAGCGCAGCGTAACATGGCCGATGACCCAGTTCTTGGTTCCGAACGTACCGCCGGGCCGGATGAGCAACGTCTCAAGGATCAAAAGGAAAAAGTGCGCGTCTTCCGGAAAAGGCTGCACGCGCGCGAAACCTTCATCCTACCCGAAGTTTGGGATGTGGTCTCGGCGCGGGTCATGGGGGATGCCGGGTTTAATTTGATAGGCATTTCCGCAAAAGCGGTCGCCTGGGCGCAGGGCCTGAAAAGGGACGAGCGCCTCACGCTGGAGACGCTGGTTGGAACCGCCCAGGCAATTGCGCGGGGCTTCGGCGTGCCGGTTAACGCGGACCTAGAAGGCATTGTTGGGCGGCGCCCGGACGAGACCGGATTGGCGGCCGAGGCGGTGATATCCGAGGGATGCGCGGGCGTCGTATTCAGCGACGGCGGCCGGGATGGCCGCGACGGCATCGCTCCGATCAATAACATGGTGGCGGCGATACAATCCGCCAAAGCCGCCGCGCTCAGGACGAAGGTTCCCGCCGTCATCACCGCCCGGACCGAGGCCTTCCTTCTCGACCCGCCCCAGTCGTCTCCCTTCGAAACCGCGGTGGAGCGGGCAGAAGCCTATTTCGCGGCCGGTGCCGATTGTATTTCGATACCAGGTGTGCAGCATATCCAGCTTATCGAGCGGCTGGCTGCCCACATCGACGGACCGCTATGCATCACGATCGGGCTGACGCCGGCTCCGAGCGTCAAGGAATTCCAGGCGGCCGGGGCTGCTTGCGTGGCGCTGGGACCCGCGTTGCTTCGCTCGCTTTTGGGTACTCTTCGCCACAACGCGGAGGAGTTGCTCGCCTTCGGCCAATTCAACAATATCGGCAAGGCTATTCCCGAGGATGCGCTGAATGAGCTGCTGCGCTGAGGCCGGCGGGGGCGTCGAGCCCCGCTTATGATGTTCTACCTGTCCAAAATCCTCTGGGGCCTGTTTCAACCTTCCTCGCTGCTCATCCTCTTCTTCGCCGCGGGCGTGCTTTTCGCGTTGTCCGGAAGGGCCAGGGCGGCGGTTCGCCTGTTCGCGGCGGGGACCGTTCTTTATGCCATTTTCGGTTTTTCGCCTTTGGCAAATTGGGTGCTGGCGCCGCTTGAACTCAACGCCAAAGCCGTTGCGGCTCAAAACCTCGACGGCGCGGCGGGCATAATCGTGCTGGGCGGCGCCATCGACAGCGCGGTCTCGCTCGGGGACGGCCCGCCGCATCTGAACGAGTCCGGCGACCGGATGATTGAAGCTGTGCGCCTTGCGGCCCGGTATCCTTCCTTGCCCGTATTCTTTTCGGGCGGGAAAGGGGAACTTTCCCCGCGGGAGGAGACCGATACGGAAGCGGCGCTCGCTGTTCGCTTTTTCGAAGCTTTCAACCTCGCTCCGCCGCGGGTTAGGTTCGAGGAGCGCTCGCGGAACACGTTCGAGAATGCGGTGGAGTCGGCAAAGGCGCTGCGGCCGAAACCCGGGCAGAAGTGGATTCTTGTCACCTCGGCCTTCCACATGCCACGGGCGAAGGGGCTTTTCGAGGGGCAGGGCTTCGAGGTTCTGGCGCGGCCGGTGGATTTCAGGACGAACGGCTTCGATGGCTGGTGGCGTCCGTTTCCCAGGGCTTCGGAAGGTCTGAGGCGGCTCGATCTTGGCGCCAAGGAATGGGTTGGCATCGCGATGGCCTGGCTGGCGGGAGAACTCTCGCCGCGCCGCATTTTTCAGGCTGCCCGTGAAGTTTCTGCCGGCTTATGCCATAATTGCTCATTACGGCATCTAGTTGATTCGCAACGCTCCAGCTTCCCCCATCCTCTAGCTTAGGCTCCGCCATGATAGCACATGATCCGAGCTTGGTGATTCTCTCGATCACGATCGCGATCCTGGGCACCTTTACCGCCTCGGTCATGACCTCGAATGTGGGCGCGCTCTCAAGAGGCGAGGGCCGGATGCGGATCGTCATGGCCGCCGTGACGCTTGGCGGCTGCATCTGGGCCATGAATTTTGTCGGGCTGCTCTCGATGGAGGTGCCGGTCAATCTCGCTTACGATCCGCTGCTGCTTGGAGTTTCGGCGGCGGTCGCCTTTATCGGTACAGGGATCGCGTTATTTCTGCTGTGGCCGAAGGGGATCAGCGCGGCACGGCTGCCGCCCGCGATTGTCCTGCTCGGTATTGCGATTTCGGCCACCAGCTACCTCGGTATCGTCGCGGTTGCGGGCCGTGGCGTTGAGGTATCCTGGTTCCTTGCCGCGATTTGCGCGGTGTTTGCCACGCAGAGCGGGCTTATGCTGCTTGTGTTCCTTTTCCAGCCGCGAGGCGTCATCTTGACCCTGGCCGGCGCAATCGCCCTCGGCCTTTTGCTGACGGCCGCGCATTACCTGGCCATTGCCTCGGCACCCGGCCTTGAGGATTTGCTGCTCATTGTCCCACGGAGCCACACGGGAATTTCGGAGCGCCACCTGGCCTGGGCCGCTACCATCATGATGTATTTTGTCTGCAGCATTTGCTTGAGCGTCTTTGTCATCACCCAGTTCCGCGAAGACATTCAATAGGTGCTTGGCGGGTTATCCCGGATAACGCCTTCGGCGTTTCCGGGATAAGATGGGAAGCATTCAGCCATTATTCCTCCGCCGTGCCCGCGGTGACGCCCCCGATGAGGTTGCTGCTCAAGAGATGCTCGGGTGTGAGCGCATCCGCGCCGGCCGGTTCAAGCCTGGCGGGAAGCGAGGCAAGCCAAGCCGTTTGTTCTTTGAGAAGCCGCACGGCCTCGTCGCGGCCGATTTCCTTGAAGCGAACGCTCACGCCGGCGGCAAGCCTGCCCGCCGAGGCGATATCGGCGCCGATTACGGTCGCGATGCGCGGATAGCCGCCTGCCGTCTGGCGGTCGGCCAGCAGCAGGATGGGCTGACCATCGGCGGGCACTTGCATGGCTCCCGCAGTGGTGCCTTGCGATGGCAGCTCGCCTTCGATTGCGCGTTCGAGCATGGGCCCTTGCAGGCGCAGGCCCATCCGGTCGGAAGCGGGCGCAACGGTGTAAAGCGAGGCGAACAGCGTTTCAAAAGCGCGGGGGGTGAAATACGCCGCATTCGGGCCGCGCATCACACGCAGTACGTCCGGCGCGCGGATATCGGCTTCGAGGCGGACGGCCGCGCGGCTGGAAGAGGCAAGGCATAGCGGGAGGCTGTCGCCGGCCTGGAGTGTGCGGCCCCGATAGCCGCCAAGCGCCGCCCTGCGGTAGGTGGAGCGGCTGCCAAGTGCTGGTGCGATATCGAAGCCGCCTTCCACGGCCAGATAAGAGACCCCTCCGCCCTTCGCCGCTGGGATGCGGACGATGTCTCCGCGCCGGGCGTTGACGCTGCGCAAGATAGGAAAGCGCATATGGGCCGCTCCGGTTTGCAGCGTGAGACCGGCCGCCATTCCGGCCAGCGCCAGCGTTACGCTCTCCGCCTCCACTTCGAAGGCGAGCCCGGCGCCCAGGATCTCGATGGCCGCGGCGCAGGGCGGATTGCCCGCCACGATGTTCGCGATGGCCAGGCTGACCGCATCGAGGGCGCCAGAGACCGGAACGCCGAAGCGCTGAAGCCCATGCCGTCCGCAATCCTGCAGGCTCGCCGCGGCACCCGGTTCGCGAATTGTAAGGGCCGGTTTCATCCGCCCTCCACGGGTTCGGGCTTCCAGCCGGCTGCGGCGCGCTGGCGGAGCGCGGCTGCTTCAACGCTATCGACGGGAACGAAGCGCACCCGGTCGCCGGGCTTGAGCAGCGGCTCCTCTTGCCGCGCCATATCCCAGAGTACCACGGGCGTGGACCCGATAAGATGCCAGCCACCAGGACTTTCCAGCGGGTAGATCGCGGTCATGTCGCTTGCGATTGCGACCGACCCGGCGGGTACGCGGGCACGGGGCGTCGCGCGGCGGGGCAGCCGCAACGGTTCCGGAACGCTGCCCAGATAGGCGAAGCCGGGCAGGAAGCCCAGCATATAGACATGGTAGAGCTGGCTTGAATGAAGGCGCGCCGCCTCTTCCGCGGCGATCCCGGCTTTTGCGGCCACTTCATCCAGGTCGGGGCCAGCCTCGCCGCCATACAAGACGGGGATGTCGAAGGTCCGGCCACGGTCCTCGATGGTTTGCGAAACGGCGAAAAGCGCCTCGACTTCCGCGGCAAGGCGCTCCCTTTGAAGCTGCAAAGGATCGTAGAACACGGTCAAAGATGAAAGTGCTGGAACGCATTCCCTCAATCCCGGCAAGCCGGTTTTTGCGAGGCGCCCGGCCGCATCCAGAATTGCAAGGCTAAGGGTTTTGTTGTAATGGGAGCCGAAATCCACAAGCAATGCACTTTCCCCACAATCGAAGAATGTGAAAGAAGGTCGCATTGCGGGGCTGGGCCTTTGGTTATACAGCTTCAGATAAGGTTTAGGTTGCAGGTTTTCCCAAACTGAGGAGCATTTTACGCCGGGCGCTGGCGGCTGGCCGGTTCTTGAACCGGGGCCGAGGTTTTCGTGCCAGGAGAGAAGCTTAACTTCATTTCTTTAGCATATTATGAAACCCGCTCACCCGTCTATTGCTGGGTGCGTTCCCGTGTTAAAAGCAAGCAGCAACTATAAAGTCGCGGGCTCGTGCCCTAAGCCGCTTGTTCCCCTGCATCGCAAATCGCTATTTTGCGGCCACGTCGGTTGCCCGCAACCCGCTTGTGAATTCGTCTCGCTGGCTATACCCATAGCTTCTTAAAAAGAAAGCACAATCGCTAATTGAGCAAATGAGGCCATGTCTTTTGGGAGACACCCCCTACTTGAAACTAAAGTAAGACGGCGGTATCCCCACAGAATTCTTGAGCGGCTGCGCTTTTGTGATATATGAAGTGTATTCCCACCGGAGTTCGAAAGGCAAACGATTGTGAAACAAGCAAATAGGGTCAAGGATCTGGCCGGAAAGCGCAAGAGCGAGGCGCGCTGGCTTGACAAAACCGAGATCCAGGGCAATTCCTACAAAACATTGGATAGTTCAGCTCAAGGCCGTTCTAGGAGCCCCCAAATGATTGAAGAGAAGATTGAAAATAACGAGCTGGTTGAGTTCACCACTCACATTGTATCTGCCTATGTTAGTAATAACTCTGTAGTAGCTGGCGACTTGCCGGCGCTGATTGGCGATGTCCATACCGCGCTCACCCGGGCCTCTTCCAATATGGTCCAAGCTCCGAAGGAAGAGTTAAAGCCCGCTGTGGCTGTGAAGAAGTCGCTGACGCCGGAGTATATCATCTGCCTGGAAGATGGAAAGAAATTCAAGTCTTTGAAGCGGCACTTGCGGACTCACTACAACATGTCGCCCGAGGAATACCGCGAGAAGTGGGGGCTGGAGCCGAGCTACCCGATGGTTGCGCCAAAATACGCCGAGGCTCGGTCGAGCTTGGCCAAAAAGATGGGCCTTGGTCAGCGCAAGGGCCGCTAAGGTTACGGTCCGCTGCTGGAAGTTCTCCCCGGCCTGCTTGGCGAACCAAGCAGGCCGGTTTTCGTTTGAGTTGGGGCTGCGGCGGTATTCAATGGCGCTGGCGGAGAGTTATTCCTGGGGTGGCCTCCTCTTCTGCCGGGACCACTCGTTATAAAGGGCAACGGCACATCCAGCGGCGGATTGCAGCAAAGCGACGAATTCGTCCGCCGGTTTGAACGAGCCGCTATGGCTTGGATCGAGGAGCACGGCAAGCTCCAGGACCGCCGATCTGTGCTGCGCACTTAAGCCCTTCAGCACTGCGTTCATGGCTGCGATCTCTATGCGCCTGCCCTCGCTGAAGGGAAGCCGCCCGACCGGGCTCGAACGCACCTCCGACCTCAAATAGTTGAGGCAGCCGATATTCGAAAGGCTGCAGACACAAGAGGTCAGCCGGTCGAGCGCCTCCGCCTCGCCGTCGGTAAGGGCCCTGTCGAGCGCGGTCAGACGGCGGCGCAAGGAGCGGACGCGAACCGGCTCCGGCTTGGTCTCCGCATCCTCGATGATGGCGCGCCGGACGGCAAGCGGCGTCAGCAGCGTCCGCGTCCGATGCCGCGCCACAATAGGGGCACCGGGCGGTGTTAGGACATCGCGCGTAAAGGGCGTGTGCTGGCGGCGATGCTCGGTGGGAGCCTCGGCGAGATCGCGCATTGGGCGCTTTTTCGCTGTCTTTGCCCTAGCGGCCATGGCGATCTCCCGGTTCGAAAGCTTTGACTAAGTGATGGCGGCAATAAGAGGCGCGGCCCAATCTGGGGGCGCCGCAAAAGGCGAAATCCTGCTTCGAAGGATCGCCGAGCGGCCAGCGGCAGGCGCCTTCGGGGAGCATGGCAAGTGCTGCCGCCCCATACACGGCGGATGGTCCCGCGGTGGAGCGGCGGACGACAAGCCCCAGCCCCTCGGAGGCGCCCGCCTTTTTGTTGTACTGCCGGATCGCGCGAAGGCTGATTCCATTGCGGCGCAAGGCGGAGCGCAGCGCTTTCGGGTTGACGCAAAGCGCGCGCGCGATCTCGTTCGTGCTGAGCGTTGCCAGCGCGGTGACTATTTCGGTGAGCTCTCCCGTCGTCCATCGCCGGCGGCCCTCACTATAAAGGGGCATCGGCAGGAGCGCGGCGCAAGATGTGGTGCTGTGGTGCGGGGGGTAAGGAGAATGATGCAACACGGGGTGTCTCGTTTACGCTGAACTGGTTAATTGTCTGTGGAAAAACACGATTGTGAAGAGAGATTCCACGGAACAATCGCTAAACTACACGCAACGGGTAAACAGACTCCCCAATTTTACCTAAATTTGCGAAAAAAAGTGGATGGTCTTAACGCAACCTCGCCGCGGCCCTATCTAGGTCTGAAACCCCCGAAGATGCAACGCGTTCTGGCGTTTGCGCGAGCTGCTGGGCCGGCTTGGCAGGATCGATTAATGGGGGATGCGATCACAAAAAAGCTCGACAAACCAATCATTTTTCCCCAGAACAAATTAGGGCATTTTCATCGGGCGTTTATCTCCGGGCGGGAAAGAGTTACACGAGCCGTGTAGACTGGGGCTTATTATTATGCGGGATTGGACGGCTGAAGAAATTAGATCGATTGCGGAGCGCCTCCGCCGCTCGCGGATACATGCGGGTTATGAGCGGGCGACGGAGGCAGTCCGGAAGTTCGGCTGGAACTACAGCCGCTACATGAATTATGAAAACGGCGAGCGCGCCATCCCCCCGAAACAAGCCATCCTCTTCGCTTCCGCGTTCAGCGTGACCGTGGATTACATTTATTTTGGAAAAGGTGATATTTTAAATCAAACAGAAAGGACATTGCCTTTAATGTCCCGAATTGTGCGGCGTATCCCCCTGGTGGGGGTCGAAAATATATTGGAACTTCAACGCATTGCTTCCGGGCTTGAGCCTATGCTTGCTGCCACGATTCCAGTTTCCAGCGAAGAGACGCTCCCAGAGCGCGCCATCTTCATCGAAATCAACGATAAATCGATGTCCAACCCGAACGAGCCCGTCTCGTTCGAGCCGGGCGACAAGGCCATGATCGACCTCAGTGCGGCGCCGGCACCTGCCGATTTCGTGCTGGCGCTCGTGCCCGAGGAGCACGCGGCGCTGTTCCGGCTCTACCGCGAGGTAGGCCGGGCGGAGGATGGGTCGATGATCGCCGATCTCGTGCCGCTCAATCCGAATTTCCGCACCGTGCGGATTTCCAATTCGGGCTCGGCGCAGATCATTGGCGTCTGCCGGCGCATCCACAGGATCGTCGAGCTGACGCCGGCCGTCCGCCGTCCGCGGCCCGTCTGAGCCTCAAAAATGCGTTAGCCCATTTCACCCAGGGCCGCCTCCTTCCTATGTATCGTCTGCCAGGTTCTCTGGCGGAAGAGGAGGGCGTTCGGCATGGAGATGCGAAAATTGGGGCGGCAGGGGCTGGAGGTTAGCGCCCTCGGGCTTGGCTGCATGGGAATGAGCTTTGCCTATAGCGGGCGTGGAGACGAGGCGGAGTCCATCGCCACCATTCACCGCGCGCTGGAGCTGGGCGTGAACTTCCTCGACACCGCGGAGGTTTACGGCCCCTTCGAGAACGAGATCCTGGTTGGCAAGGCTATCGCCGGAAAGCGCGGCCGGGTTGTGGTTGCGACCAAGTTCGGCTTCAAGACCGGCGGCGGCGAGCCGGGGACCGACAGCAGGCCGGAGCATGTAAGGGAGGTGTGCGACGCGTCGCTCAAGCGGCTCGGCACCGATTACATCGATCTTTTCTATCAGCATCGCGTCGATCCGGCTGTGCCCATCGAGGAAACCGTTGGCGCCATGGCCGGCCTCGTGACGGAAGGCAAGGTGCGCTATCTGGGCCTTTCGGAAGCCTCCGCCAAAACGCTGCGGCGCGCGCATGCGGTGCATCCCATCAGCGCGCTGCAAAGCGAATATTCCCTGTGGGAGCGCGGGGTCGAGGAAGAAATCCTGCCTACGTGCCGCGAGCTTGGGATTGGCTTTGTGCCTTATAGTCCGCTCGGGCGCGGTTTTCTAACCGGAACCGCGAAACGCGCTGAAGACTATCCGCAGGACGATTTCCGGCACTTCCAACCGCGCTTGCAGGGCGAGAATTTCGACCGGAATATGAAGATCGTGGAAGCCGTTCGGGCGGTAGCCGGTGCGAGGGGCGCGGCGCCCGGACAAATCGCTCTGGCATGGCTGCTGGCGCAAGGGCCTGACATAGTGCCAATTCCCGGCACAAAGCGGCGCACCTACCTGAAGGAGAATGTGGGTGCGCTGGGGATCGAGCTGTCGCGGGAAGAACTGGGAACGCTGGAGGCCGCGGCTCCGCGGGGTGCTGCGGCGGGCGAACGCTACGCCGCGCGCATGATGGCGCTGCTCGACCGCTAGGGCGCGATTTGTGGAAGACCCCCTCACCCCAGCCCTCTCCCCAAGGGGAGAGGGAGTCAGGTCGCGGATCTCTCCTCAGGGAGCCGGTAGTTCTGGCGTTCCTTCTCCCCTTGGGGAGAAGGACAGGATGAGGGGGTCTTAAGCGAGTTGGCCAGACCGTAGGAAAAGGGAGCCGCAATGCAAATCGACCTCAACGCGGATATGGGCGAGGGCTTCGGCGCCTACAAAATGGGCTGCGATGAGGAGCTGCTGCGCATCGTGACCTCCGCGAATGTGGCCTGCGGCTTTCACGCGGGCGACGCCACGATCATGCATGGGCTCGCCATGCGCGCGAAGGAGCTTGGCGTTGGCCTTGGCGCGCATCCCGGCTTCGACGACCTTTGGGGCTTCGGGCGGCGCAATATCGCGATGGACGCCGGCGGCCTCGAATATCTCGTGGCCTATCAAATCGGCGCCTGCCAAGCGTTCGCCGCCTATTCGGGCGCGCCGCTCCGGCATGTGAAGGCGCACGGCGCGCTTTATAATATGGCTGCGAAAGATGCGGCTTACGCGGGCGCCATCGCACGAGCCGTCAAAACCGTCGATGCGAAGCTAATCCTGGTTGGCTTGCCCGGATCGGAGATGCGGAAGGCTGCGGAAAATTGCGGCTTGCGTTTCGCGCGCGAGGGGTTCTGCGACCGGCTCTACCGCGAGGATGGATCGCTGATGCCGCGCTCGGTGACCGGCTCGGTTATCGCCGATCCCGCTGCTGCTGCCGCGCAAGCGCTTCGTCTTGCCAGCGGCGAGACGCTCGCCACTGCCGGTGGCGGGCGCATAAAGGTGGAGGTCGATACGCTTTGCGTGCACGGCGACGAGCCTGAGGCTGTAAGCGTGGCGCGCGCGGTCCGCGAGGAGCTTGAAGCCAATGGAGTGGCTCTCGCGCCGATGCTGCAAGCAGCCTCTGCAATGTAACATTAGCTCGTAAGGATCAGCGCTCCGAGAGCCAAGACCAAAGCGGGCGGCATTACAATCGCCCCGATTTTCAAAAACTCGCCCGCGGTGCAGCTTTCGCCCTCGCGCCTGAGCGCGATCAGCCAAAGGATCGTTGCCAGCGATCCGGTAACGGAAAGATTGGGTCCGAGATCGGCGCCGATGAGAAGCGCGCCTTTGACCACGGCGGGGGCATGGGCTGGGATCACGGCGGACTGAGCGATAAGCCCCGCTGGAAGATTGTTCATGAGGTTGGCCGCGAATGCGAGCCCGAGCCCTGCGGTCCAAGCTGTTGCCGTGGCCGATTGCTCCGTTCCCCAATTGAGAAGGGCGGTAAGCTGCGCAATAACCCCAGTATGATTAAGCCCTTCGACGAGTACGAACAGGCCAGCCACGAGCGGAAGCACACCCCACGACACTTCTCTCAGCAGATGCCAGGGCGCCTCCCGCTTTTCGGCCAGAACGAAGATCGCGGTCGCCGCGCCTGCCGCGAAGGTTGGCAGGCCGAGTTCGATTCCGAATGCCGAGGCAAGGATCAGCGCTGCCGCCGCAACACCAATTCCATAGGCGGCGTAGCGGCCCCCATTCGGTAGCGGAGGCGTAGGCGCATGCCCATTGATGCAGCCTTCGAGGTCGCGGCGGTAAACCCAGCGCAAGCCCGCATAAGTGGCGGCGATGGAAAGAGCCGACGGCAAGGCAAACTGCTTAAGCCAGGGCCAAAGCGGGGGCACCTGATGGCCGTAGAGAACAAGGTTCGCCGGGTTTGAAATCGGCAGGACGAAGCTTGCGGCGTTCGCGATGAACGCGCAGATGACGAGATAGGGCAGGGGCTTGGCCTTCGCGGCTTTCGCGGCGGCGTAAACCGCGGGTGTCAGCACAACCGCGGTCGCGTCGTTGGACAGAAAGACCGTGACCGCTATGCCGGCGAGATAAACCAGCCCGAAAAGCCGGGCGGGCGATCCTTTTGCCGCCTTGGTAGCATGGGTTGCGACCCATTCGAACAGGCCCTCGCGGCGGGCAAGGTCCGCAAGCAGCATCATTCCGGTGAGGAAGAGATAGACGTCCGTGCCCTTGCCGGCGGCGGCAAGGGCATCTTGCCAGGGCAGAAGCGCGGAAAACACAAGAGCGGCTGCGCCGGCGAGAGCCCAGACCGCTTCCGGCAAGCCCCAGGGCCTGAGAATAACACCGCCCGTTGCTGCCGCGGCGATGCCCCAGGTTGCAGCATGCGAAATCGCGATCCCGTCCACTACGTGCCCTCCCGCCAGCGCCTGTGTAAACCTATGTTAACTCTCATGGGGGCTCTGGGAGCCTGTTTTCGATAGGCCGTTGGGGCAACCTTCGATCTTGAAGTAATTTAGCAGAATTGTCTTGAGTAAGTGTTAAGCACGGCAGATCATTGATACAAAACGAAGAATCGCCAGCCAGAACTCGTGGGGGCATAGTGCCGCCGGGTCAAAGCTTTGGTTAATTCAAATATTCGCGTATATTTAACGGGACTTTTGAAATGTAGAAATCGGCCTAAAACGGGAAAAGAATCGCAAAAATCGCTTGCGGAAAGGGCCAACTCCACTCGTTTGCCATCCGCGCATTAAGCATGATACGCGCCTACGGCCCCGCATATACTTACCTGGGTTTCCGCCTGCGCCGGGAACGGCGCTGCGACGTATCTACCGGCGTTTGGACGGTGCCGGTATCAGCCGCGCGACGTGGCGCGGCGAAGCATCGACAGCCGCATCGCGCCGGTCAGGAGCGTCGCGGCCGCATAGGCAACGATACCAGCGGTCACCAGCGCGCCCAGCGCCGCCACATGCATCACTGGGCTCGTGCCATCCTCGAAAAAGCGGGCGAGCCCGAGATTGGCCGCATACAGAGCCGCGCCCATCAGGGCGCTCGCCAGCACCAGAAGCGGCGCGCGCCGGGCAAGGCTTGCGTCGAAGCGGAAATGCCCCCGCCGCATGAGGGTGAAGGCAAGCTGAAGGGCGTTCGTCCAGCCGGAAAGGGATGTGGCAATCGCGATGCCGACATGGCCCAGGATCGGGAATAGGATAAGCGAGCCGGCGATGTTCACCGCGACCGAAACGCCCGCGAACCACATGGGCGTGGCCGTGTCCTCGCGCGCGAAATAGCCGGGCAGGAACACCTTGTTGATGACATAGGCCGGCAAGCCGCACGCATAGGCGGCGAGTGCCATGGAGACTTGAGTCGTGTCGGAGGCGCTAAAGGAGCCGTGCTGGAACAGCACCTGGATGATGGGCCTGGGAATCACGACCAAAGCGACGGTCGCGGGCAGGGTAAGCAGAAGGGCGAATTCCAGGCTGCGGTTCTGGCTCGCCATCGCTCCCGCCTCGTCGTGCTCAGCCAGATGGCGCGTTAGCGTGGGCAGCAGCACGACGCCGATGGCGATGCCCACCATGCCGAGCGGCAGCTGATTGATCCGATCCGCGTAATAAAGGAACGAAACCGCGCTGGCCTGCATCGAGGCGATCGTCGTGCCGATGAAGAGGTTTACCTGATTGATGCCGCCAGTGATAACGCCGGGAACGGCCAAAGCGAGAAGCCGGCGGGTGCTGGGTGTCAGGCGCGGCCAGCGAAAGCCGAGATCCATGCCGATCCGGCGTGCGGCATGGGCCACGTAAAACAGCTGCGCGAAGCCGGCGATGGTCACGCCCCACGCCTGGACGATGCCTGCTTCGGGCTGGGCGTAGAAGCCGGCCGCGGCGGCGCAGAGCGTTACCACGATCAACACGAGATTGAGCAGGATCGGGGTCGCCGCCGGCGCGCTGAACTTGCCGAGCGCGTTCAGGATGCCCGCCGTAAGGGCCACGAAAGCCATGCAGGCGAGGTAGGGGAATGTGATGCGCGTGAGCAGAACGGCGAGTTCGAACTTCTCGCCCGTGAAGCCGATGGCCAACCCCCTTACCAGAGTGGGCATGAAGATCTCGGCCACGATTGTCACCGCGATCACGCCGACGAGCAAAACCGCCAGCGCCTCCTCGGCGAAGCCGCGCGCGCTCTCCTCGCCCTCGGCGCGCAGCCGCTTGGTGAACATCGGCACGAAGGCGGAGTTGAAGGCGCCCTCGGCGAACAGCGACCGGAAGAGGTTGGGGAAGCGGAACGAGACGATGAAGGCGTCGGCGACCCAGCCCGCCCCCATGACCGCCGCCAGCAGCATGTCGCGCAGGAATCCGAAGACCCGGCTCAAAGCCGTCAGGCCGCCAACTGTGATAAAACCGCGATAAAGGCTCATACATCACCGGAAATGCGTTTGCGCGAAGCTATGAGCAAGGTTTGCGGCGGTGGCAAGGTCCAGATCGGCGCAGTGATAATAATAGCTGATTGTTTCCGCAGCCCGGAAACGCCAACGGCGTTACAGCGTTCCCTCTCCCACGGGAAGAGGGGCAGGTGAGGGGAGATTCTGCCGCTATGTGAGCACCCGCGCGGGTGGGCGGAACCCGAGCAAATAACCTGCCCCTGGTCAACGCGACGCAGCCGCCATCGGCTTGCGGCTCCAGTTTGAGTTGGTTGGCGAAGGCGCCGCAGGCTTGCCCGCACCGCATGCGACCTATATTATGTCAATGATTGACACATGAGGACACGGATGGCGACCAATGTGCATCTCACCCCCGAATTGGAGCGCTTCGCTCGCGAATGCGTCGAAGGCGGGCGCTACAACAACGTGAGCGAGGTCGTGCGCTCGGGGCTGCGCTTACTCCAAGAGGCGGAAGACCGCCGCCGCCAGTTCCATGAGATGTTGCAGGAGTCCGAGGCGGAGGCGGATCGCGATGGCGCCATCACGCTCGACAGTGTGACAGCCGAAATTGACGGCATTGTTAGCGCCAGCGAGCGATGAGCGCGGCCGTCCTGGCGCCGGCGGCGCGGCGCGATTTGCTGGCTGCCGTAAGGTGGATCGCCAAGGACAACCCTGCCGCGGCGAGGGGCTTGCGCGACGGGGTGGTCCGGGCGGCGGAGCGCATTGGCGAGCATGTCCATATCGGCGCCCTGCGTCCAGAACTGGCCGGGGAACCTTACCGGTTCGTGACGTTGACCGGCTTCCCCTATGTCATCGTCTACAATGCCGGGCGGCGTCCGCCGTTGATTGTTCGCATCCTGCATGGCGCCCGTGATTTGCCAGAGATATTGCGTGACCTGTGAACCCTCACGCCGGCCGGCCGGGCTTTCGATGCGCGGACTGCTGAAAATAGTCCCCGGCAGGGCGCAACGCTCACCGCATGAGGTTGCCGTTCCAACGCGAGAATAAAGATTCCCGCTGTTGCGGGCTTAGAGGGCGGGCACAGCCGCCTGCGCGGGAAAACTTGGCCCAGTGGCAAAGCGTGCGCTGGCATTGATGCGATGGGCGCGATAGAAAAGGGGCTCGATCCGTATGGCATCCTTAATCCCGGCAAAATAATTTCGTTTACCGGAGATCCGTATGGGCTGCCGCGCCGTGAGGCAGGCACGCGAACGCCAAGAGGAACGATGTGGGCCGCATACTAGCCACGCTCGCCACGATGCTGATCCTGCTGCTGGCCGCCGCATTCGCGGTGCCCGCATTCGTGGATTGGAACTCGTACCGGTCCGCCATCGAGAACACGGCCTCAGGCGTGCTTGGCCGCAAGGTGAGCATCCTTGGCGATATCGGCATCGAGCTGCTTCCCGAGCCGCATCTGCGGGCGAACAATGTGGCCGCCGGTAACGGAAGGTCCGGCGGCGCGCTCATGACCGCCGCCGCCGTGGACGTTTCGCTTTCCCTTGAGGCTCTTCTTCAGCGGCCGGCTCGATGCGGGCCAGCTCAGGCTCGTGCGTCCCGCCCTGACACTGGATTTCTCCAAACCGTTTGCGGATCAGGATGCGCCCGAAGACAGCGCGCTGCCGTTCGCCGCCGGCCTGCGGAACGTCGAGATCGAAGCGGGGCGCATTTCGGTGTTCTCCAGGAAAGGCGGCAGCACCGAGGCACTCGCGCTCACAGAGGTAAACGGCACGGTTTCCGCGGCCTCGCCCGGCAACACCTTCCGTTTCAACGGGCGCATCTCGAAGAATGGCCATCCCTACGACGTCAAGCTTTTGGCCTCGCCGCACGATGGCGGGCTGAAGCTGGACGGAACGGCAACGGACACCGCCTCCAGGGCCGTGCTCCATGCGGACGGCCTGCTGAACGCAGGCACAGACCCTTATTTCGAGGGGGCTTTGGCGCTAAACGTGCCGGAATCGGTACCTGGGGCGAACCGTCTCCTCTTCAGTCTTCAGGCGAAATCGGCGGCAAGGATCGGTCTGTTGGATGCGAAGCTCAACGAGCTTGAGCTGATCCTCGACCAGCAGAACCGCCCGCAGGTTCTGACGGGCTCCGCAACCATCGTTTTCGCCACGGGCACCGCTTCGGCCGTGCTCCGGGGCCGCGCCTTCGATGCCGGCGTTTTGTTTACCGACCCGCTTCCGGTGGACGATCGCGCATCGCTTCCTTACGAGAACGGGAGCTGGGGCTCCCTTGGCGCGGCGGCGCATTCTCTGTTGTGGCTTTACCCCGATTACGCGCTCAACCTCGATCTCGCGGCGGACCAAGTTCAGCTCAGGGGCGAGCTTATCGAGGGCGTCAAGCTGCATGGCAAGCGCACCGCGAACCGCTGGCTCTTCGACGAGGCGCTGGCAACCCTGCCGGGCGACGCCGCCGTCAAGATTGCCGGCACGCTCACGAAAGCCGGCCCCGGCCCAAGAGCCCGCGGTCACCGCGAGCGTGGCTGTTGAGGGCAAGAGCCTCGGCAGGCTCGCCCGCTGGGTTATCCCCTCCGCCGTCGCGGGAGGCCGCTTGCCCCTGGGCGCCTTCAGCATCAAGGGATCGCTCACGCTCTCGCCGGAGGTGTCCGCCTTCGAAGGCGTTACCGGCCGGCTGGACGGCACGCCGTTCACAGGGGGCCTGCACTTCGACAAGGCCCCGGCTCGCAGGCTGCAAGTCTCGCTGGCCGGAGACAATTTCGATCTGAGCACGTTCGAGATCGGCGAGAACGATGCCGTCTCGCCGGCGGACGGCCTGAAAGCCGCATGGCGGGCCGGATTGGCGCGGCTTGCTGCCATATTCGGCGGCGGCGAGGAGCGCCTCGACACGGCGGATGTCGAGATCTCCGCGGGAGGTATCAAGTTTGCCGCCACGGAAGCGAAGAATGTCGCCGTGCATGTGAAATACGGCGGCGATCTCCTCACGGTTTCCAAGTTGAGCGCCGAGACGGTGAACGGGCTTACGTTGAAGGCGGAAGGCTCGGTGCCGCTTGGCGCGGCGGGACAAGGCCGCTTCGGCGGCAGGCTTGAGGCGCGGTCCGCCGAGGCAGTCGTTCAGGCCGCGGCGCTGGCGGGCTTCGAGACGGGCGGGCTGGAACGCCGGGCGGCGGACATGGCACCGGCCGCGCTTTCCATAAGCTACGACGCGGATACTCCCGGATCGGCCACCGCCAGGCTCGACGGCAATCTGGGGCAGGCGCGCGTGGAAGGCCGCGCCCAGCTCAAGGGCTCTCTCTCCGACTGGGACGGCACGGAACTCTCGGCGCAACTCAAGCTCAACGAGCCGGACGGAAACAAGCTTGCCGGGCTGTTCTTCCCGAAAGCCGCGCTGCCTGCTGGCCCGGCGCCCACGCCAGGCGTCCTTTCGATCAGCCTCAACGGCGTGCCGAAGCAACTGCAAACCCAGGCTTCGCTAACAACGGGCGCCTTGCAGATTCAGCTCGACGGCGCCGCGGGCCTCAAGCCGCTGAGTTTCAAGGGCAAGGCCACCGCTTCGAGCCAGACGCCGGAGCAATTCCTGCCCGGCCCGCTGCTGGCGCTTCTGGGCGGCGAGCCCAAGGCCTCCTTGCGTGTCAGCGCGAACCTGACCGCGGGCCCGGCGCGTTTCGACGCCAGCGAGCTGACCGCCGAAACTCCCGGAAACATCGCCGCCGGCCATCTGGCCATCGACGCGGGAAACGTCACGCGCATCGATGCGGATCTCAAGTCCGACAAAGCATCGCTGGCTTCCGTGCTTACCTATTTCCTGTCCGCCACGCCGGGGGACTCGATCGCCTCGGTGCTGCCCGCGTCGCTTACCGCGGCCCCGCCGCCGCCGGATATCTGGAGCGGGCGGCCGTTCTCGCTCGCGGCGTTCCGCGAGACGGAGGGAACGATCTCGCTCAGCGCGAAGACGATGAAGCTTAGCGACACGCTGGCAATCACTGGCGCGACACTGCATGCGACCCTCGGCCAAGGCCGGCTGAATATCGAGACCTTGAGCGGAAAGGCACTTGGCGGCACGGTCGACGCCGTGCTCAGCCTCACGGCCAAGGATAATGCGATAGCCGCGCAGGCCGGACTTGCGCTCGCGGGCGCCGAATTGAGCGCGCTGGCCAATCCGGGCACCGCGGCCCTCGTCACCGGACAAGCTTCCCTGTCGCTCAAGGCATCCGGGCAAGGATTGAGCCCGCGCGGGCTCATATCCGTGCTGCGGGGGCGCGGGGCGATCCGGCTCACCGGCGGCCAGCTTTCAAGGCTCACGCCCTACGCCGTGCAAACGCGCGCGGACGATCTGCTGGCTCAAGCGCTGCCGCTTACGGAAGACGGGATAACGAAGAGTGCGCTTGAGGCGGTCCAGTCCAAGGACTTCAAGTTCCACAAGCTGATAATACCCGTGACCGTGGCCGACGGCACCTTGGACATCCGGCGCGCCTCCTTCCGGGACGGCGACGCCACCGTGCGCATGGAGGCCTATATCGACCTCAACAAAGCGCTGGTGGACAGCACCTGGCAGATGGGCGTCAGCTCAGACCGGCGCATGAAATGGCCTCCGGTCAAGATCGTGCTGGCGGGGCCGTTGCGGGAGCTTGGCGCCCGGCCCAGGACGCTTGCCGCGGATGACTTCGTCCGCGCCCTGCAGGTCCGCAAGATGGAGGGCGACATCAGCCGGCTGGAAAGCTTGAACAGGCCGGCAGGTGCCGCGCCCGCCAAGGCTCCAGCGGCGGCGGGGCTCAACCCTCCGGCTGCCTGGACGGCAACGCAACAGCCGGCCGCGGCCAAGAAACCGAAGCGCAAGAAGGAGGAGACCCCCGCCGCCAAAGCGCCCGAGCCAGCTCCGCCCAAGACCTTCGAGCAGCGCATGCACGACGCGCTCGACAATATGGGCGGCACCGCCGCCCGCTGAGCGTTCCAAGCGGGGCGAACCTGGAGACTATTTATAACGGCATTAGGCCGAGTCCGGACATTTGAGTGCGGGGCCTTGAATGGCGGGAGTAGAGCGTATCTCGGCTAAACGTACACACAATGATCACCCATTCCACCCCGAGCCAGCTGGCGGCCCCGCACCATGCCAACCCACAGCTCGATTTTCGCCACACAAATGGCAAAAACTTGTTTAAAATTTAGGCTCAGCATCTTTTGCAACATTTCTGACGAATTGCCATCCCTCTATTTCTGCGAAGGAGATAATCAGTCATGGCTCGGATTAGCCGGAGGGGACTTCTGGTTGGCGGTTTAAGCGCCTCCGTGACAGGATCAATTCCGCTTGCCGGATGCGGGTTGTTCTCTTCCATATTTATCCCTATGTTGCGGGAAATTCTACCAAGTGCAGTCGGAGTAGTTACCGTCGAAGTACTACACGCCGTTGTCGAAAAAGTTGAGAGGTTAGCAAGGGAATATTTCAAAGGCGGCATGAACTATGTTTCCGAGTATGATTTAGGGCAGACATTCAACTGGTGCCCTCCCGGCTGTAATGAGCAGAACGCGCAGGAAGTAATAGAGCTATACAAAAGCGCCACGTTCCATGACCTGACAATTCCATACAAATTTGGAACTCCGGCCATCTCTGGAGATAACAAGAAATACCTGACACAGTTTAGCAAACATAGCGCATGGTCGGTTGTTACCGGCTTTCCAGACAGGAGCAGCACCCCGGTCTTTACTGTAAACAAGCAAATACTCGCCACATGGATAAGCGATACCTTGAGCACCACTGATGATTGCGGCTTATTTTTCAATGCCAATACATCCGTAAATGTGCCATGTGGCATTGATGGATGTCAACTTTTGGGGATGAAGCAAGTTTTCAAGCAAATTGATGGGACACCATTCGAATTATTTTATCCAGACGCAGCACCAAGGGAGCCCATCGAAATTAGTCCTTCCGAGTTCAGGAAACTCTCAGAAGATGAACGAAAAAGAAAACGGGAAGAAAGAGCTAAGTACAACAAAGACAAAGAGAACTACGATAAGTGGAGTTACTTCCATACAATCAATGCACATGGCCGCAGTTATCCGGGCTGCCGGATTATACCTAATCCAGAAATGCGTTCACCACACAGCAGTGGAAAGAAAATTTAGAGAAACATAAAGATAGGATAACGGCCATGCCGGACGAACGCGGAAAGGATCGCGACAGGCCGCAAAGACCGCGCGAGCCTCAGATCTCCCAACATCCCCTAAATCCTCGCGATTTGCTCCCCGAGGCACCAGCGCAAAAGACCGTGAACGACGATAGGGACGCTGATGCCTCCTTCGCCGGCGAGAAAAGAGAACCAGCCAGTTTTGACAAGCCGGACACATCGTATGCCGAAGCCGGACGCTTAAGAGCTGTCGAGCACGTAGCTGGCCGCCGTGCAGAAGAAGCAATCTTGATGCAGGATCGCTCATCCAACACTCAGTCACGAGAAGAAATGTGTCACGCTGGCACTCCATCAGCCAAAGATGCCAGGGAGCATCGGCGGCTTATAAGTAAGTTCTTGCAAAAGGTTGTTTTATTAATTGCAATATTCGGCGCCGGATTCTTTATATCAGCTCTCACTACTCGTCCTACAGAGAATGTTACCAAAATAACCTTCCCTCAGCACACGGAAGAGAAGCGCTTCTTTATGTTTACGCCCGGCAGGGAATACAAGGTTTCAGACCTGATCGTTCCTGGGCGGTATACAATTATCGCGTTGAGCGCGGAATGGTGTGCACCTTGCAGGATATTGCGTGCAGAGTTAAAGCGTGCTGCTGAGCATAATCAGCAACTAGTTGTTATTGATATCGATGTTTCCGAAGCAAGGGATACGTCACATTTTAGCATTGCACCTTTTAGGTTATCTTCTGCAAATATTTCTTCTGCCATAGGTCTTCCTACTATGTTCGTATTCGATCCATGCTGGGCTTTTACGTTCGTCAATTCGAATGGAAAACATCCCCTTCCCCCCCAGATTGAAGGTGATCAAGCAGCCCGCCAGGTACGGGAGTTGGTAGCGGGGAAGTATCCCGTTAATACTTCCATGAGAAGCGCTGCGTGCTCTGCTGATAATGCGGTAAAAAGACTGTCAGAACTTGAACACGGAACTATACGCTACGACTCGAAGAGCAATTGAACCGTGGCCGCCAACTCCGGCCGCTTGCGTCACATGGCTTCGGCTTAAGCGGCTTCCATCGGAAGCCGACGCGCCCTCCCCGCCTTCGCCTTAACGCATGTTTTACATCGCGTAGGCTTCTATCATGGTAAATACAGATATGGTAAATGCACAGAGTCGGCATTTTCCGCCGCCGCATTTCTGCGAATCTTTTCTCGCTTTTGGCCGAATTCCACGTTTCGAAAATCCCGTTAAATATACACGAATATTTGCAATTAACCGAGGCGCTCCTCCCGCCGGCCTCCTTCTGAAGCGCATTTTCACCAACGATTTCAATGTCGGCGAACGCCCCTCCGGCGCCTAACGATTACTTAAGGTGTTTCTGCCAAACTACTCAATATCGAAAAGCGCTCCTTGGGCCATCCAAAACCGCCCAGCGGGCCAGCCGGAGAGTTTCATTTGGTATCGGCGGCACTCGGTCCGGTCCGATTTCGGAGCTTGCCAAAACGCGGGCGCCGCGCGAGTTTACGCGCATGCCCGAGCTACCCGAAGTCGAGATTGTGCGGCGCGGCCTCGCCCCAGCGATGGAGGGCCAGTCGTTCGCCGCCGTAACGCTGAACCGCGCCGGTTTGCGCTTTCCTTTCGAGGCCGGTTTCGCGCGCCGCCTCAAGGGCGAGCGCATCGGCCGGCTGACGCGCCGCGCGAAGTACATCGTCGCGGAGACTGAAAGCGGGCTTGGGCTTGCGATGCATCTTGGCATGACGGGGCGCTTCACGGTCTCGCGCAACGGCGCGAGCGCGGGCGGCACGGGCGCGCCAGGCGAGTTCTATTACAAGGGCGATGCCGATCCGCGCCACGACCACGTGATCTTCGCCATGAGCAGCGGGGCAACCGTCCGCTACAACGATGCCCGCCGCTTCGGTTATATGACGCTGTTCGACATGAGCGCGATGAACGGGCATCCGCATTTCAAAGACCTCGGCGTGGAGCCTTTGGGGGACGGCCTTTCGGCGGACTATCTGGCCCTGCGCGCAGCCGGCAAGTCACAGCCGCTGAAGGGCTTTCTTCTCGATCAGCGGATCGTTGCCGGGCTTGGCAACATCTATGTTTGCGAGGCGCTGTTCCGGGCGGGGCTGCCGCCGCAAGCAGAGGCGGGCGCGCTCGGGTTAGGCAAGCGCGGCGCCGCCGCCGCGAAGCGCCTCTCCGCCAGCATCAAGTCCGTGCTGGGCGACGCGCTTCTCGCCGGCGGCTCCTCGATCCGCGACTACCGGCACGCCGATGGCGCGGGCGGCAGCTTTCAAGAAAAGTTTGACGTTTACGGCCGGGCCGGCCAGCCTTGCCATACTTGCGGCTCGGGCGTCGAACGCATCGTTCAGCAGGGCCGCTCGACCTTTTTCTGTCCGCGATGCCAATCCAAGATTTGAGAGGAACCCATGGCTTTTGAAACCGTGCTTTTCGAGAAGCGGGGCAGGGTGGGGCTTATCACGCTCAACCGGCCGCAGGCGCTGAATGCGCTCAACGCCCAGCTCGTCTCGGAGCTCAACCAGGTCCTGGACGCTTGCGAGGCGGATGAAGACATCGGCGCCATGGTGCTGACGGGGTCGGAAAAGGCGTTCGCCGCCGGCGCCGACATCAAGGAGATGAAGGACAAGACCTTCGCCGATGTGGTGACGAACGACTTCATCGCGCCCTGGGAGCGCCTGGCCCGCTGCCGCAAACCGGTAATCGCGGCGGTGTCCGGCTATGCGCTGGGCGGCGGCTGCGAGGTGGCCATGATGTGCGATTTCATTATCGCCAGCGAGACCGCGCGCTTCGGCCAGCCCGAGATCATGCTGGGCGTCATCCCGGGTGCTGGCGGCACGCAGCGGCTTACACGCGCCGTGGGCAAATCGAAGGCAATGGACATGTGCCTGACCGGGCGTCATATGGACGCGGCCGAGGCCGAGCGCAGCGGGCTGATTTCGCGGGTTGTCCCGGTGTCCGAACTGCTCGCGGAGGCGATGAAGGCCGCGGAGAAGATCGCGAGCTTCTCGCTGCCCGCCGTCACGATAGCGAAGGAGGCCGTGAACCGCGCGTTCGAAACCACGCTTGGCGAGGGCATCCGCTTCGAGCGGCGCGTGTTTCATTCGCTGTTTGCCACCGAAGATCAGAAAGAAGGCATGGCCGCCTTCGCGGAAAAGCGCCCGGCCAGTTTCAAGAACCGCTGACCGCGCGGTTCGTTGCACGCGAGTACATCGGCACAACGCGCGTCACCCCTCACCCTAACCCTCTCCCCGCAAGCTCGCCTTGGCGAGCTTGCAGCTCAGAGTGTCCGCATTCGCAAGCGAATGCGGATGGGGAGAGGGAACTCGGTCGCAGCCGTTGAGAAGGCGCCCCCTCTCAATTACTCTGCCGTTCCGCCGGCTGGTTCGGGTTCGGCTGCCACTTCTTGCTCTTCCGTGCGTCCGGTAAGCGTGCCGTGCCAGACATAAAGACAGAGAAGCGCCACCGGAAAGCCGATGGCGGAGGTGATGACGAAGAACAGCGGATAGCCGAAATTGTCCACCATGAGCCCGGAGAGCCCGCCCACAAGCTTGCCCGGCAGCGCATAGAGCGAGCTTAGCAGCGCGTATTGGGCAGCAGCGAAAGCGGGCGCGGTCAGCGAGGACATAAAGGCGATGAGCGCGGTGCCGGCAAAGCCCGAAGCGAAGCTCTCGATGCCGATGGCGAGCGTCAGGAGATCGAGCCGGGCGCCGGCAAGCGCCAGCCAGGCGAAGGTCAGGTGCGAGGCCGAGGCCGCGATGCCGCCGATCAGAAGGGCGGGCATCAACCCAAGCCGCAGCACGGCGGCGCCTCCCGCGAAGACGCCGGCGATGCCGATCCAGACGCCGTAGAGCTTGGTCACGGTCGCGATGGCGGTTTTCGAAAAGCCGAGGTCGATATAGAGCGGGTTCGCCATCACGCCGGAGACGAAATCGGGAACCCGGTAGAACGCGACCAGCGCCAGGATTGGCACGATCATCGCCCCATTACGGCGCAGCAAATCGGCAACCGGCTCGGCATAGAGCTTGAGGAAGGGCTCACGCGGGCCACCCAATTCGCTTTGCGGCGGGTGCGGGGCCAGCAGGCTCGCCGAGATGCCAACGGCCATGAGAACGGCCATCGTGGAATAGGCCGCCTTCCAGCCGGCGAAATCGGCGATATAGAGCGCGCCAGCCCCAGCGGACAGCAGCGCGATACGGTAGCCGAGCTGATAGCTCGCCGACATCATGCCCTGCCGTTCCAGGGGGGCCGCGCCAATGCGCCAGCCATCCACCACGACATCCTGCGTTGCCGACGAAAAGGCCACGAAGAACGCACAGGCGCCGGTCCAAACCATGGAGTGCGAGGGATCGCCAAGGCCTATGCCAATCAGGCCGAGGCTCACGCCCGCCTGAGAAAGCAGCATCCAGGCCCGGCGGCGGCCGAGGCGCCAAAGCAGCGGAACGTCGCGCCGGTCGATAATGGGCGCCCACAGGAATTTCAGGCTATAGGCAAGCGCGATATAGCTCAAAAAGCCGATCTCGGTGCGCGCGATGCCTGCCTCGCGCAGCCATGCCGAGAGCGTCGAGAACACGAGCAAATACGGCAGGCCCGAGCTGAAGCCGAGCGCCAGCATGAGCGCCAGGCGGGGATCGGCTACGATTTCGGCGATGAGCCGGCCCAGCCGGGACGCGCGGTCATTCTGTGTTGTCATACCAAATCCGGCCGTTGCTCCCTCATGCCCCGCTGCGCCAGCCCCTGCGAGCCTGCACTTTGCGGCAGTCCAGCGAGGCATTCAACCGGATCGCGCATTACGTTCTATTAACCCTGGCGGCTGCTCCAGCGGCCCGTTTTCGAGGACCAGAGGGGCGCATTCCGATTTTGAAGTAATTTAGCAGAAACGTCTTGAGGATGCGTTAAGCGCTATAACGAGTTGAAACATATGCCATAATTCTGAGTAAGACGCCGCCGATGGGGCATTTTCTTTGGTTAATTGCAAATATCCCAGTATATTTAACGGGTTTTTCGAAACGCAGAAAATCGGCCTAAAACGCAGAAAAAAACGCAAAATACGCGCGTTGAAAACATGCCGCGCGCGCGTTTACCATATCTCCATTAACCATGATAAGCGCTTAGGCGAGACTAACCTACGGATCGAACAGGCCGATTCCGGACCATACCGCCGGCAAGGAACGCGTCTCCTGATGAAGGTCTTGCTGAAGTGGAAATCCTCGCCACGCTCCAGGTTTCTGGCTCGTGGATGCGCACCCGATAATCTCAGCCCCGGTCCAATTGCGGAACGCGGGCGAGAGTTCAAATGCTGGATAGTTCCTGGGCCAGCAAGTCGAATACTAGGCGCACACGCCGGCTTGTGTTTACCTCCCGATGCGCGACAAGCCAGATTGGAAACTCGAACGGCTTCAACCACGGCATGGCGCGACGCACCATAGGCTCGGCATCCCCGACCTGGGTTATCATAACGCCAATTCCGATACCTTGCTTCACCAGTTCCCAATGCATCAGGTGGCTGTTGCTGAGCACTGGGAAATGCTTCGGCGTTAACTTCAGACCAAGCGCGTTGAGGCCTTCAATGAAAGGCTCATTGTTATCGAAGCCGATGAAGCAGGCACGCGGCATATCATCCGGCGCTCGAATCTCGCCGCATTGTGCGAGATAGCTTTCAGCAGCGTACAGGCAGGCGGTGTCGTCCCTGATTTTCTTTGCAACCAAATCTGGATCGGTAGGACGGCCATTGCGAACTGCGATGTCGGCTTCGCGGCGGCGCAAATCTCTAACATCATTCGAAGCGACAATTTCAATCGTTATGCCGGGCTCGATGCGCCGTAGTTTTGCGATGACTGGCGGCAGAATGAACGCGGAATATGCCTCGCTCGCCGTGATGCACACACGGCCTTCGATCGACTGCGATTGCCCCGAAGCTGTCAGGGACACACGGGTCGCCGCATCGCCCATGGCGCGAACATGCTCGACCAGTTCCAGACCGCTTTGCGTTAACGTCAAACTGCGTCCGGCACGCTCGAACAAGATCACGCCCAATTCGCTTTCGAGTGCGCTCACTTGCCGGCCCAATGTTGGTTGCGCCATGCCCAGTGCCCGGGCCGCCGCAGAAAGCGAGCCTTCTTCTGCGGTCACGAGGAAAGCGCGAGCGCGGTTCCAGTCAAACTTTACAGATCGCCAATCCATGCGCAAATGCATATCAATCAGGCAAATTTCGTCAATTAACATTCAGAAAGCTTGCAGGTAGGATCGCCAGGAACCGCTTGGGAGATGCGACATTGAACGCGATGAATGACCAAGGCCGTGGCACGGCGGAATTTCGGGCGCTGCCGCAACGTGGTGAGCCGTTAGCCATACTGCGGCCCATGAAAAGATACCGGCGGGCAAAATTCTGGGACTGGATTGCCGAACGCTATGCCCGGTCGCCGATTGCCGACGAAGCGTCCTACAAGAAAAAGCTACAGATCACCCAGGACTACCTGCGGCCCGGCATGGAGGTCCTGGAGTTTGGCTGCGGCACGGGATCAACTGCGCTTATCCACGCTCCCCACGTGAAGCATATTCACGCCATCGACATATCATCGAAAATGATTGAAATCGCGCGAGGCAAGGCGGAGGCCAGCCGGGCCGGAAATATTACGTTCGATCAATCGAGCTTTGACGATTTCGATGCGCCGGATCAGAGTTTCGACGCCGTGCTTGGATTGAGCATCCTGCATTTGCTTGAGAACAGGGATGCAGCAATTTCCAAGGTGTACCGGCTGTTGACGCCCGGGGGCATATTTGTGTCCAGTACAGCTTGCATCGGCGATTGGATGAAGTGGTTCAAGCTCGTGGCCCCGATTGGAAAGTTCTTCGGCTTTCTGCCGCTCGTAAAGGTCTTTACCTCAGAAGAGCTGGTAGCTTCTCTGGTCAATGCCGGTTTCGAAATTGACCATAGGTGGCAGCCGGCCAGGGACAAGGCGGTCTTCATCGTGGCTAGAAGACCAGCGTAAGCTCGCAATAGACGGAATGTGCATGCGCACCATTCATCCAGACAATCAACAATGACCGCCTTGGACTTCCCACCGGTTAGCAAGCGCATTTTTGCGCTTCGAAGCATGGGTCGAACGGCGTACCGTTTTTCAGCATGGTGCACGCGACGTAGAGCAAACGGTCGCCGATGGTTCGCAGAGCGCGGGCGTGGCTGCAGCCGCGGGCTTTCAGCGCAATATATTTGGCCTTGCTCTTCGCGTCGCAGCGCCTGGCAGCGTCCGCCAGATAGTGGATGGCGTTTCGCAGTCTCCCATTGCAGGCAAGCCTTCGGGTGACGATCCGGCTTTTCCCCGACCGGCGGGTGACGGGGGCCACGCCGCATAGAATGCGCAAAATGGCGTAATCGCCCCGCTGCAAAACCTCGAATGCTTCCGCCAGCAGCACGGCGAGGACGATCTTGCCCACGCCTGGCAGGGATTGGAGGATCGCCACGGCAAGCTGCACTTGCCCCTGTTCCGTTGGGGTCTTTCCATCCTCGCAGGCCACAGGCTCAGCAAGCCGTTTGCAGAGCTTAGCGAGCTGCCGGTGTGCCTCCTTGAGCTGCTTGGAAAAAAGCCTGATGTTCTCAACAAGCACGCGTACATGTGCCACAGCCGCTTCGGTAACGCCGGGAGCCACGGTTAGCGCTGGCTGGTTCAGAATGCCGAGAACCTTGGCTGCGCCGATACGCCGTATGCGGTGGCTCTTGAGGAGGTTTTCGACCTGCGCTTGGCACAGCAGGGCCGCATCCGCCGGTGCCGGTGCCGCCTCCCACAGCTTCAGAAACCATTCCTCTGCGAGGTCGCAGTCAATTTGGAGCATCTGAGGATAATAGCGCTGCAGCTGTTCGCGCAGCCGGTTGGCATGCCGGAATTTATCGGCCCGAAGGTCATCGGCCATGCGCGACCACTCGCGCAGCTCGATGATAGCGGGACTAGCGAGCGTGACCTGACGGAACGCGCGGCCATCGGTCCGAAGCGACGAGGATAGGGTCTCCGCATCCCGGTTGTCGTCCTTGGCGCCAGATGGCGAGAACCGGTCCCGGAAGCGGTCGAGCTGCTTCGGATTGATGGCATAGACCTTGAACCCGCGATCGAGCAGCGTCTCGACGACGGGGCCGTGCGGAACCTCTATGGCAACATGGATATCCTCCGGTTTGCCACCGCTTGTGGCGATAAGCCAATCGCACATTTGCGCCAGCCCCTCGCCGCTGTGCTCGAAGGTCCGTTTGCCAAGCTGTTTGCCGCTGTCATCGGCAAGCCAGACATCGTGCTTTTGAGACGCCCAATCGACGCCCGCAAACCAGCTTTGTGTTTGATCCATTTGATTTTCCCCGCGGTTATTTCGAGCTTCCGCGACATCAGCCGGTCCCTGTACTGGCGCTCAAGGGCGCGTTCTTCCCACTGGGCTTCATATCGCGGCCACCCGCCGGGGCACATGTCCAAAGCAGGCGCTCTCCGGAGAACCGGGGGCGCAGGGTCACGTCGGTTGCTCCCGGCGGGCAGCTCGGTTCTGGAAGGCTGCGCCGATTTGCTTGCGCCGGCTGTGCTTCGTTCCGCTACGCTTCACTTCGCACAGCCGGCGCTGCAGCCTCCAGAACCGCTCGAAACTGGTACAGGGTCACGAATGAGCCCGTGGGGTGTATGCGAGAGCGTTCCGCTGCAGCGTCCCGAACGATTTCCGCAGGTGAAAGTCAAGCGGCCGCGTCATATTCCGGACGGAGTGTCAGGAATCGACCCCAAGCGGCTGATTGGCTCAGGCATACAAATGCCAGGCGTCATTCGGGCCCGTAACGGCTAAGCCCGGTGGCACTGGCATCTCCGGCGATCTCCGCCCCTGCGCGGATTTCATGCGACGAGCCTGCAAAATCATCGCCAACCGGCTCCGCCCGGCCGCCAAGGTGGCGGGCCAGAAAAGCTTCGGCGATGGCGTGAAAGGCTAAGTTGTTCTCCGGCCGGTGAAATCCATGCCCCTCATCCGGAAAGACCACATAGGTGACGGGAATGCCCTTTTCCTGCATGGCGGCCACGATGAGGTCGCTTTGCGCAATCGTGCAGCGGACATCGTTTGCCCCATGCCCGATCAACATCGGTTTCTTGATGGCCGCGGCTTTGTAAAGCGGAGAGCGCGAGCGCAAAAAGGCTCGTCCCTCTTCGGTCGTAACGTCGGCGTAGCGCCGGTTGAACTGCGCCATGAAATCGGCCCAGTAAGGAGGCCGGTTTTCCATCACCGTCACGAGGTCGGTGATACCAACGATAGGGATCGCGCAGCAGAACACGTCCGGTGTGAAGGTGGCGCCAACGAATGCCGAATAGCCGCCGTAAGACCCGCCCATGATCGCGACCTTGTCCCGCAGCGCGATCCCTTCCGAGATTGCCCACTCCACGCCGTCGATGAGGTCGTCATGGATCTTTCCGGCATGCTCCTTGTCGCCGGCATTCACGAAGGCTTTTCCAAAGCCAGTCGAAGCGCGGTAGTTGACGGAGAGCACGGCATAGCCCCGGTTGGCGAGCCATTGATGAACGCGGTTATAGCCGTAGGCATCCCGCGACCATGGGCCGCCGTGAACGAGAAGGACCATCGGCAGGGGAGCGGCGGGCCTGGGCCCTGGCTCGGTTGCCGGCAAGGTCAGGTAGGACGGCAGGGTCAGGCCGTCGCGTGACGTAATCCGCACCGCTTGCATGCCCGCAAGCCGGTAGGGCTTGAGGTCCGGGCGCGCGGTGAACAGCTCCTTGATGTCGCCGGCGATGCGGTCGACGAGGTAGTAGGCGGCGGGCTGCGAGGGGCTCCAAGCGGTTGCGATCCAGCGGCCATCGTCCATGCTGCAGCTGGCAACGTTGAAATCCGCATCGCCGGGAATATGCGCCTCGATCCGCTCAAGCGTTTCCCCCGCTTTGGGATCGATGGCTTTCCAGACCAAGCGGCCGGGATCGGCGGCAACGGCAACGGCTTCAAAGGTTTGAGGGTTGAGCAGGTAATCGCCGATATCCGCGCCGGGGATTTCGGCAAGCACCTCCTCCTCTCCGGTTTGGGCGTCGACGCGCAACAGTGCCGAGGTATCCCGGCCAACCGAGGAGAGCATCGAGAAATGTGTGCCCGCGCGGTTGAAGGAGCCCGGCCAAGTGGTCATCGAGTCCTCGAAATGGATGAGCCGCCAAGGCTCGAACCGGCCGTCCTGGTAACGGAGAATCTCCCTGCCGCCCTTTTCCGGGTTGGAGCGCCACGCGAGCCGTGGCTTCCCCTGCCGGTCGCACATGATGTGGGCGAGCCTCTCTGTATTCTCATGGAGAAGGGTGCGATGGCCCGTCTCAAGATCGATCTCCCAGAGATCGTGCCAGCGGGGATCGCGGCCGTTGAGCCCGGCAAGAATTTTGCCGGGCAAATCGCGAGATGAAAGCGTAAGAGCGGCGGCCACCTTGGGATAGGGCGTCAGATTGCGAATCTGGCCCGTGGCCGGATCGGCGCTGTAGATGTTGTGGTTTTCATCGCCATTTTCGTCCCTCATAAAGAGGAGCCAGCGGCCGTCCGCGGTCCAGCCATGCCATGGAATTGGCCGCCCGCCGAGCTGTGTGACCGGCGCGGCGCTGCTTATGCCATCGACGGGTGCTGCCCAAATATTCATGACACCGCCTGCAGGTGCTAGCCAAGCCAGTATCTGGCCGTCAGGCGACAATTTCGGCTGAATCCGGCTTGGGTTGCCAAGCAGGAGCTTCCTGGGAATGAGAGGGATGTCCGAAAGCGTCGCTGCGGTCATGGCAATCTCCTGCGTCACGTCCAGCAGAAATGGTTACATCGTTCTTAACATCAAGCCCGGGCTTACGAGCGCTTGTGGCGCCGCGTTCTCCCGCCGTTGTCCGTCCGGTATGCCGTCATCATGCGGCGCCGGGGTGCTGTCAGTGGCGTTGTACTGTAACAACTACTTGCAACTACTTTAAATGAACTGAGAGCGCGCTCCCCGCAACGATAATACAGGCCGAAACGGCGGGCCGCCACATTAAGGTTAAATAACACTGAAGAAGGAAGTGCACGCGGAACGTGTGTACTATGCTCTAGCCTGAGTTTTGGCAGAGGTTCTAAAGCGATTATGAGTAGCAAAATTCAAATCCTCGCCCGTACTGCCCTCCTGCCGTTCCACAGCTCAAATGCCTACTGACAGTGAAACAAGCAGAGCGCTGGTATGCGTTCCCCGCGCCGGTCAGGATTGGGAGACCGAGGTAACCATCGCCCGGTTGCGCAACAGCGGGTTTGGGCCGGGCCGGCGGCCGGCTGGCACGCCCGCCTCGATTACCGTTGAAGCTGCACAGCCTTTGCTGGCCGGAATGACGCCGAGGAAAGTTTCAGACGGCGTATCCGGTTCACTCGCCGATGAAAACTACCGTCTCGGCGGCGGCGACCGGTTACGGATACGCTTCTACGACCGCCACGACCGCGACGATCTCAACGGCGAATATTTGATTAGCGAGAGCGGCCAGCTACGCTTGCCTAGAATTGGCGTATTCGCCGCGCGCGATAAAAAGGTAGGCGAGCTTGAGCGTGAAATCCGCCGCAGCGTCGAAAGCAGGGGTGGAAGGCTCGGATATTTCACTATCGACGTGACGCAGTGCCGGCCATTCTATGTTGCGGGTCTCGCCAACTGTCCGGGGGCCTACCCCTATGTTCCGGGCTACACGGTTCTGCACGCCGTTTCCGTCGCTGGCGGACTCTACCGTGCATCGCTTGAGTCTGCCGCCGGCTCGATGCGCGAGAAGCGCATTCTGACCGAAACCATGGACCGTATCGCGGAGCTTATGGCGCGCCGGGCGCGCTTGGAGGCGGAGCGCGACGATGCCCTGGCAATCCGCCTGCCGGAAGAGTTGGCGGAGCTGGAGCCGGTGCGCGCGGCGGAGCTGATCGCGAGCGAGACCAGCCTCTTGTATCGCTCCCGCGAGGTGACGAAGCGCGAAAGAGCGGGACTTGAAAGCGTAATCCAGCTGGCAATCGCGGAGTTTGAAAGCCATCGCGCGAGCCTTGCCAGGATGGAAGAGCGCATCCAGGTGCAGACCGCGGCCTTCGGCAGGCTGAGGACGCTCCACCGGCAGGGCGCCATAGACGAACGCCCGCTTTTCGAGGCAGCGGCCAGCCTCAACGCCGCCGAACGCGGCAAGCGGGAAGCGTTTGCTGGACTTACGCGCGCCACGGGCCAAGTGCAGAAGGCCCGGAAGGAGCTTTCCTTGCTGGCACTTTCCGCCAGCGCCCGCGCCGCCGGGGAAATCGCCCAGACAGACCGGGAAATTGCCCGGCTCAAAGCGGTGGCCGCCGAAACGCAGCAGCTTGCCACCGCGCTCGATACGCTGCCGGGCCTGGCCGGGTCTGGGCAATTTGTCACCTACAGGATCATGCGGCGCGGCGCATCCGGCGAGCCGTTCTTCGAGCAGGCCACTGAAACAACCCCGATCATGCCAGGGGACGTGATCCAGATCGAAAGCCGGAACGCTCCAGGCGCACTTGGCCAACCCGCGTTTCCAAGCAGGTAATCCCGGCCGGGGGGCAAATATGGGGAACCATCGTTCACGAGGCGCGGTATTAACCATTTTTATGAACGCAAGTTTAATTCAATTTCGCCTATTTTTTATCGAACGGAAGGATTGAGTGGGGATCAGTAGCATGACAGCGGCGGACTTCCTGCGTTTTGTCATTATTGTAAGTTTGGGCGTGCTCGCTTTTGTCACGTTTCTTGTCGCCGGCACCATTCTCGGCCTGATGTGGCTCGACAGCTGGAGCTGCGGCACATGCACCCGCTATCCCGCGGGGCTCTATATTCTGGGCCTGCTTGGCATCCTGATGATCGTTTCGATCAGCATGGAAGCGAGCGAGGCGCCTGCGACATGGGGCCCCTGGATCTCGAAAAACCGGGACACTCTTATTGTCGGGGCGATCAGCTCCGCCGCATTCCTCATCGTCTTGAATTCGCGCTGGTGGTTTTAGGGTCGCCTGAAGACCCCCTCACCCCGGCCCTCTCCCCAAGGGGGCGGCGGCCGTAAGCCCTCAGAGTGAAGACAGGCCAGGCCAAACCGGAGGGCGCAGCGCCGGCACCCTGCGCCCGGCCTCTAAAACCCGTAACGCAGGCAGCGCGGGCGCCTGTGCCACCGGCAAACCAGCTCCGTGCAGGCGTTGATACTGCCCTTTCCGCAGCTGCAAGTGTTGCAGCCGTCGAACCATTCGACGCAAAGGCGCGGGCAGCGCCCTGGGTGCATTACGTCCCCGGCCAGCGCCTGCCCGATTGGCGCAAGCAGGAACACGGACACGAGAATTACGAGGCCACGGATAATTGTCATGCGGGTGCTCCCCTGGAAATGCTTTCTCTATACCCGGAGCATTAGCATACAGCCCGTACACTTCAAGAGGCGTTGCACTTGCGCATCACTGGCAGGAAATCGCGGTGGAGAACTGCCGGCCTGTTCCATTTTTCGCAAAATTGATATATCTGTTATGCATTATTAGAACATGTGTATTTGAGCAAAGTCATGAGTACCTCCGCGGAATACCAAGGCGGGTTTGACGAGGACGGGCGTGTCATCGACAGGTCCGGCGACATCGATCAAAGGCCGCCCGAGGAGCGCACCGGCAAAGAGAGCGCAAACGTCATTTCTCTTAGGCCCGCCGAGCGCACCGCGCAGTTGCCGGCACCCGTGGCGCAGTGTTATGTGCCCGTGCCGCCACCCGCTCCAAGCTTCAAGTCTCCGCCACAGGAGCTTGCCGGCATCGCCCAGCGCCTTCAGAAGGCTCTCGACAAGCAGTATGCCCGCGCCAAATCCCAGCTCGAAGGCATCGCACAAAAAATCGAAGCGCAAGAAAAGCGCTGTATTCCGCCCAAGCTCGAAGACGATCTGCAGCAGATCCGATTTCAGCGGCAAAAGCTGCTGATCGCCAACGGCCCAGCACTCGCGGATTGCCTCAGGGAGGAGAAGAACCGCCTTGCCGATCTCGAAAGCTTCAAGGCGGAGCACCGCCTGTCAAGGGATGCGCATTACCCATCGTCGCCGCTGCTCGCCTTCGGCATTCTGTCGATCCTCGTAATCGTGGAGGCAGGCATTAACGGCGTGCTTTTTGCCGATAGCAGCGACCAGGGGCTGTTTGGCGGCTGGCTTGAAGCGCTCGTGCTCTCGATCGCCAACGTCGGGGCGGCGTTTCTGCTCGGCCGCGTTGTGCTGCCTCAACTGCACAGGCGCGGACCGGGCCTGAAAGCTGCGGGCTTAATCTTGTGCCTGGCAGGGCTCGCGGCAATCGTGGCGATCAACCTTACAGGCGCGCATTATCGCGACTTCAAATCGGAGGCGATCCCCGATCCAGCACCGCTAATCGCGCTGAAGCAAGAAGCAAGTCTCTCGTTGGGCGCGGCGAAGCAGGTTCTCTCCGCCTCTTCGCCGCGCAAGGGCGCGAAACCGGCTTCAGCCGAACAGTCCCCTTCTCCTCCGCCGCCGGTCCAAATCGCGGCCAACGCGAAAGCCACGGAACGCGAAGCAATCGCCAAATTGTTGGGCGCGCCTTTCGCGTTCGGCAGTTTCATGAGCTTTTTCCTCTTCGTCATCGGGCTTTGCGGCGCCTCCATCGCGGCACTCGACGGCTACAAGCTCGACGATCCTTTCCCCGGTTACGGCAAGCGCCACCGCAAATATGCCGCCGCACGCATACGCAGCGCCGAAGCGCTCCGGCGTATCCTGAGCCAGTCGAACGCGATCATGACGGGAAACTTCCAGGGGATAAACCGCAAGATCGAAAGCTTCGCGCAGGAAATGTCCGCCCTTCTCAACCTTCACCAAGCCTATGCCGGAGACCGCACGGCGCTGCAGGAGGCCTTGCGGGAAGCGGCGGAGGACGCGGAAGCGCAAATTGCCGCCTACGACCGGCTCCTCAGAAAGGTGCCTGGGCCGGACACGCTCGAAGTGTATTCGGTCGCGCTCAAAATGCTCCCGCCGCTTTCCGAAAAGCAGCTCAAGTTTTACGAGGCCCAGGAGCGGAAGCTGAAATCGCTGCAGAAGAGCGCGCAGAAGGAGCAGAGCGACGTTCTGGGGCTGTTCGAAACGGCCTCGGCGGATTTCCAGAAGCTGCTTGCCGATGCGAGCCAGGCCAGCCTCCAGGCCGCACTTGCGGTGGCATGCGAGGATCGCGGCAGGAGGGAAGCATGAGCGCGAAGGCGATCCTCGGCGTGGCGCTGACCGTCATCGCGGCAGGCCTCGCAGGCGGCGGGGTCTACGCCGTGAACAGGTTGAAGCTGAAGAAATTCGACGCCGCAACGCTTTGTCCGCTGGAGGGTTCGAAAGCGGCCTCTCTAATCCTTATCGATAAGACCGATCCCCTGACGGCGGCGGAAAAGGCCAGCGCCCTCAGTCTCGCCGGCGCGGAGGCCGCCTCCGCGCAGCGCGGCGATAGAATAACGGTGCGGCTGCTCCGGCGGAATGAAGGCATGGCCGGGACCGCGCTCGAAACCGCGGCCGACCTCTGCAACCCCGGCGCCGAGGCAAATCCCCTGTTCGAGAACCCCAAACGCGTGGCGGCGCGCTACCGGAACGCTTTCCGCGAACCCCTCGATGAGGCGCTGGCGAGCGTGGACGGCGCTGGCTCCGCGGCCCTCTCGCCGATAGCGCAAGCCATTCACGAGAGCCTGACGGCAGTGCCGGAAAGCCCCGGCCAGCGCCTCAAGCTCATTCTGGTCTCCGACTTGATGGAGAACACGGCCGAGGCATCGGCCTATGCCGGCACGCTGAGCGAGGCGGGCTTGCGCAAGGAGTTCCCGCCCGCCGTGGCCGCGCGCCTTCAAGGTGCCGAAGTGCGTATCCTGATCCTGGCCCGCCCTCGCCACGCAAAGCAGCAAGCCGCGGCCATCGCCGTCTGGCAGCGCTTTTTCCAGGCCGTCACGGCACGCGAACCGGAGCTCTTGCGGCAATAGGCGTCCCCCCGCCCGAGCCTCAAGCTCCCGCCCGCCCTCTCCCCTCGCCCCCCGAGGGGAGAGGGTCCCACATATCGAATCCCGTCGAACGCTTCCGCGCCCGTCATCCCGGAAATGCGTTCGCGCATTATCCGGGATCGCAACAAGCACCGGCATTTGCAACGATCCCGAATGCCTCCGGCATTTCCGGGATGACGCCGCTGGGTGGGGTAATCGGCCGGATGCCGTATCGCTCCGGTCTCGCAACGGCGATGCCCCCGATCTCCGCGAAAACGCCGCGGATCAAATGGCGACCTGACGCCCGATCTCTACAACTTGATCGGGCGGAAGCCGGAAGAAGTCGCTTACATGCGCGGAGTTTCGCTCCATGGCGGCATAGAGGACTTCGGCCCATTCGGGAAGGCCCGAGCCGTCCTCCCGGGATACGACCGTCTCGCGGCCGACGTAATAGGTAATGTCGTCCACGGAAATATAGCAGCCGCGCTCCTTCGCCTTCAGCAGTATCGCCGGAATGTCGGGCCGCTCCATGAAGCCGAAATTGGCGGTTGCGCGCCAAAAGTTCGGGGCTTCCAGGAAGAAATGCAGCCTGTCCGGCTCGTCGACGAAAGGTATCGGTTCGACGCAAACGTTGATTACCATGACTTTCTCGTGCAAGGCCCGGTTATGCTTGACGTGCCAGGCCATGACCGGCGGCACACCGCGCTTGGCGCGGGTCAGAAACACGGCCGTGCCAGGGACCCTGGGAACGCCCTTCTTCTCAAGCCCGGACATGAAGTCGCCGACGGGGACGTATTTCGAGGTGATCGCGTGCATCACGGCATTGCGGCCCGTATGCCAGACCCACATCAGCCCATAAATCAGGCTCGCGAGCGCTAGCGGAACATAGCCGCCGTCGGCGATCTTGGCGGAGTTCGCGAGGAAGAAAGCGCTGTCCACCAGGATGAAGCAGCCTGAAACGGCCGCGCTCACCGCCAAGCCCCAGCGCAAGTGCTCGCGCATGGCGATGAAAAGCAGCACCGAGGTCATAAGCATGGTTGCCGAGACCGCGATGCCATAGGCCGCGGCGAGGTGATCGGATTTCTGGAAGAGAAGCGTCAGCCCGATGGTCACGGCCATCAGCAGCCAGTTCACGGCGCCGACGTAAATCTGCCCGAAGCCCAAGGCCGAGGTCTGGGTGATGCGCAGCCGCGGCAGCCAGCCGAGCTGGATCGCCTGCCGGGTCATGGAGAAGGCGCCCGTGATGACGGCTTGGCTCGCGATGATCGTCGCAGCCGTCGCCAGCAAGACGTAAGGGATGAGCAGGGCGCTGGGGCAAAGCTCATAGAAGATGTTGGCGCTCGCAGGGGTGCCGTTGAGCACGAGCGCGGTCTGCCCCGCATAGTTCAGCACGAGGCACGGGAAAACGATGGCCAGCCAGGCGAGTTGGATGGGAAAGCGGCCGAAATGGCCCATATCCGCGTAAAGAGCTTCCGCGCCGGTGACGCAAAGAAAGACCGCGCCCAGAACGAGAAACGAGCCTAGCCCTCCAGAGAACAGGTAGCCAATCCCCAGGAGCGGGTTCAGCGCCGCAAGGACGGCTCGATTTTGTCCGATGCCCCAAATGCCGAGCAGGCCGATGGCCAGGAACCAGGTGAGCATGACCGGCCCGAACAGCCTGCCGATGGCCGCGGTGCCGCGCGGCTGCACCAGGAACAGCAGGATGAGGATTGCCACGGTCAGCGGCACGACATAGGGGCCGGCCTTGGGCGTCAGGACCGAGAGCCCCTCAAGCGCCGACAGCACCGAGATCGCGGGCGTGATCGCGCCGTCTCCGTAAATCAAGGCCGCGCCGAAAAGCCCGAAGGCGATGATCACGCCGCGCTTTTTCTTGCGGCCGCCCAAGAGCGCCATCAGCGCCATGATGCCGCCTTCGCCGCGATTGTCCACGCGCATCGCCACCGACACATATTTGATCGTGACGATGACGATGAGCGTCCAGACGATGAGCGACAGGCTGCCGAGCGCTGTTGCGCGGGCCGCGGCTTGCCCCCCGTCGAGCGCCAGGACGGTCTTGAGCGTATAGAGCGGGCTCGTGCCGATATCGCCGAAGACCACGCCCAGCGCGGAAAGCGCCATCGCTGGAACGCTGCCTCGCTGCATGGCCCCAGCGCCATGGGAAGGGGGAATCGAAGGGCTTGTGCTACTCATGGTCCGTCCATCGCCGTGGAATCGGCGCAGGTTTAGCACAGAGGTTCATGCTGCACTAGCGAAGGCCGCGCCTGGCATTCCATTCCTCCCGCGTCAATTCCCAGATTTCCGCGGGCAACCGGCCGCGGACGAAGTCGCGCTCTTCGACCGCCGCCAGCCGGCCGCCCTCCCGTTCCGAAATTCGCCTGGTGCGGCAGCAAGGCGGACAGAGAGAAGCGGCGCCAGAGCTAGCACCAGCCGCAAGAAGTCCTCCCCGCATCGGCGTCATCCCGGAAATGCCGCAGGGCATTATCCGGGATCGTCTCATACGCCAGGCGCCGGCACTTTTGGCGATCCCAGATAAACGCCAAGGCGTTTTCCGGGATGACGGGCGGTACTAGCCGCAGCGGATATTATAGGGTTCCCTCGCCCCAGCGGGGAGAGGGACAGGGTGAGGGGGGACTTCCCACGCGGGGCCCGGGCAAACCCTAGCGGCGGATTTAGCCCTTTCATTGGCCGCCGCTCTTCCCTAAAATCGCCGCGTGCGTTTCTTTCCAGCTCATAATGAGGTTCGGCCGTTATGTCGATTTGGGACAAGCTGGCAGGTGCGGCTGCAAGCATTGGCGGGCCAATCGGCACGCTGCTCACCCATCTGGGCCATCTTGCCATGGATGGACCGGGGCATGACAAGCAGGTCGCTTTCACCGTTGGCGTGATCGCGCTCGGCGCCAAGATGGCGAAAGCCGACGGCGTGGTGACAAGCGACGAGATCGCGGCCTTCAAGGAGGTCTTCAAGGTTCCGCCTGGCGAAGAGCATAATGTTGCGCGCCTGTTCAACCTCGCCAAGCGGGACGTGGCAGGCTACGAAGCCTATGCGCGCCAGCTCGGCCGGCTGTTTCATGACAACCGGGAGCTTTTGACCGACGTCATGGACGGCCTCTTTCATATCGCCGTCGCCGATGAATACCTCCACCCGAACGAGGAGCACTTCCTGGCGAACGTTGCGAAGGAGTTCGGGTTCACCGATCAGGAATATCTGCGGATCAAGGGCCGGCATTATCAGATGCGGCTTGTACGACCCATACAACATCCTCCTCGCCTCGCCCAAGTTGACGGACGCCGAGCTGAGAGCTCAGTATCATAAGCTCGTCGCCGAGAACCATCCCGACATGCTGATCGCGCGGGGCGTGCCCGCCGAGGCCATCGGCATCGCCACGAGCAAGCTCGCGGCCATCAATGCGGCCTACGAGGAGATCAAGGCGGCGCGGCGTGCTCATGCCTGAGGAGAGAAACTTCAGCCCGGATTCGCGGCTTGCCAGCCGGATTTTCCGAGCCCGAATTTCAACGCGAGGGAAGGCGGGCTTGCGCCCAGCATTCTGATCCTGCACTACACCGGCATGCCCTCGGCCGAAGCGGCGATCCAATGGCTGGCCGCACCGGAATCGAAAGTGTCGTGCCATTACGTCGTGGCGGAGGATGGGGCCGTGACCCAGATGGTGCCCGAGGCCTCCCGCGCCTGGCACGCCGGAGTGTCGCACTGGAAGAGCGCGACAGACATCAATTCGCGCTCCATCGGCATCGAGATCCATAATCCGGGGCACGAGGGCGGCTATCCCGATTTTCCGGACGCGCAAATGGATGCGGTGGAGGCGCTGTGCCTCGACATCATCACCCGGCATGGCATCCTGCCGCACAATGTCCTAGCCCATTCCGACGTGGCCCCGCGCCGCAAGATCGACCCCGGCGAGAAGTTCGGCTGGGCGCGGCTGGCGCGCGCCGGCATCGGGCATTGGATGGAGCCGGTTCCGCTTTCAGGCGGCGCGGCGCTCGAAAGCGGCGCGCGCGGCGATGCCGTCATGCGCCTCCAGGAAGCGTTGCGCGCTTATGGCTACGGCATCCCCTGCACTGGCGGTTATTGCGAGGACACGGAGTTCGTGGTTGCCGCGTTCCAGCGCCATTTCCGCCCCGCCCTCGCCGATGGCCGGGCCGACAGCTCGACGGTGGAAACCCTGGGCGCCCTCCTACGCAAGCTGGCCTGACCGTTGCCGTTTGGACTTCTGTGAAGGCTTTTGGACGCCGGTCCCCGGTGCCTGCCGCGGGCTTCAGCATGGGCCGGCATCCGAGACCCTTCGCATTTGTTCTCGCAGAGTTTTTGTCCCTAAACCGGCGGCCACTTTTGGGAAACTCTGTTTAGGCCGCGGCCAGAATCGCTGCATGTTTAGAAACGTACAAATGGCCTCAGTGACGCTGAAAATCCGAAGGAGTATCTAATATGCGTTGGAATCACTACATTTCTTATTTCTTCGGTGGTGCCTTTTTCGCCAACGCCATCCCGCATTTTGTGAGCGGCATTATGGGACATCCGTTCCAGAGCCCTTTTGCCACGCCGCCGGGTGAGGGGCTGTCGTCTGCTACTGTGAACGTGCTTTGGGGCGCATTCAACTTCGCAGTCGCCTACCTGCTCTTGTGCAGAGTGGGGGATTTCGAACTGCGCCGGACATCGAATGTACTGACAGCCGGGATTGGCGGCTTGTTCATGGCCGTGCTGCTGGCGCGCGCGTTCGGCCGCTTCTATGGGGGGCTATAAGGAGACGTCTGCAAAGGGCGCGATAGCGAGATGCAGCTTGCAGGTCTTGCTTAGCAGCCTCACCCGCGCCAATTGCTGGTGGCGTCGATCCCCAGTGCCGCGAAGCCGGCGGCCACAGCTTTCTTCATCACGGTTGGCAGTGCGATGGCGGAAAGATCGTCTATGCGCGCCCATTCGCCGCCGAAGGTTTGAGCCTCGCGGACGGCTCGCGCGTAGCTCGCGGCGAACACGCGCATCTCCAGCTGAAAATGCGTGAAGGTATGGCGCACGATCTGGCCGGCATCCAATAGGCGGAAACGCCCGCACCTGGCTCCACTCCGCCGCCCGCAACCCATTCCGTGCAGGGCACTTCCATCATGCCGCCGAGCAGGCCCTTTTCGGGGCGCCGGCGCAAGAGGATGCGCGCGTCTTTGCCTGCCCCCTTGACGATCACGAAAGCGTCGCCGCGCCGCAATGGCCGCGCTGCCTTGGGCGCCCTGATTGGATAACGCTCCGGCCCGCCGGCAGCGGCAGCCGAGCAAAAGCCCCGGACGGGGCAGCCGCCGCACGAGGGCGAGCGGGGTGTGCAGACGGTGGCGCCGAGGTCCATCATGGCTTGCGCATAATCGCCCGGCCGCATTTGGGGCACTAAGGTCTGGGCCAGCGCGCGCACCCGTGCCTTGACCCCCGGCATCGGCTCCTCCAGCGAAAACAGCCGCGCGATCACGCGCTCGACATTGCCGTCCACCGCGGCGGCGGGCTGATCGAATGCGATGGCCGCAATCGCCGCCGCCGTGTACGCGCCAATGCCTGGAAGCTCGCGCAGCGGTGCTTCGGTTTTGGGGAACCCGCCGCGCGCGAGAACTTTCGCGCAGGCGTGCAGGTTTCGCGCCCTCGAATAGTAGCCGAGCCCCGCCCAAGCCGCCATCACATCGGCCTGCGGCGCTTCGGCCAGCGCCTCGACGCCGGGCCACCTGCGCAAGGAAGCCTTCGAAATAGGGAATGACGGCTTTTACCATGGTCTGCTGCAGCATGATCTCCGACAGCCACACGCGGTAGGGATCGGGCTTGCAGCCGGGCCTTGCGCGCCAGGGAAGGTGGCGCCGCGCCGCGTCATACCAGCTTAAGAGCGCCTTTTGAAAGTCCTCCGGCGGAAATGCGATGATCGGCATGTGCTTATTCGGCATCACGTTAACGCTTTTTTTAGCACCCGCGGTGCAGCTTCTTTTGCGGAGGCGGCGAATCGGCGATGCCGCATAGCTATGGCGATTTCCCTGCATCAAGGCAATAACGCGGTGCCGGCGCAAGCCTTTCGCGCCCACCAAGGTCCAGTCGCGGTTGGACGGTTCATCGCGCCCATCGCTGGCAAAACGCTCAGCCGCGGCGGGCCGGTAATGGCTGGGCTGCTCGCGCAGTGGCCCGCGATCTCAGGCCCCGCGCTCGCCGCTTACACGAGCCCGGCGAAGCTCACGAAAACAGCTCCGAACAACGCGTTTCCGGGCGAAAACGCTCCCTCCATGCTTCATCTGAAGGTGGACCCGGCAAGAGCGCTCGAAGTGCAATACGCCATTCCGCAACTCGTCGAGCGCATCAACCAGACGCTCGGCTACAATGCCGTGGCCGGAATACGCCTCGTGCAGGCGCCCGTGTTCAGCGGCAGGCGGCCGGTGGCTCCGAAGCCGGTGGCTCCAACGCCGGTAAGCCCCGCGCCCGCGCCGGAAGCTCCCAAGATCGAGGGCAAGCTGGGCGCCGCGCTCGCGCGGATGGCGGCCGGCGTCAAGGCCCGCCAGGCAAGCTGCCGCTAGTAGCCACTGTGGCTGATGGATGAGGCATAGCCATAGGGCGTTACCCCTCATCCTGTCCTTCTCCCAATGGGAGAAGGAACGCCTTCTCAACGGCTGCGAGCGAGTTCCCTCTCCCATGGGGAGAGGGCTAGGGTGAGGGGAGATGCGTGTTTTGCGGAGCACGGATTCTGGGTACCAGTGTCCTGTCTTCGAATTGCAGCTTCGTTGGCCGCACGCTCGCGCGGAAACTCGCACACACAAGAGACACGCGCAGATTCAAAGCGCTAGCGTGTCTTACGCCCTGCAATCGCCTATGAGAACGCAGCGGCAAAGGCGGTAGGCGGTTGCGGCACGCCACACTCGCAGCCGGCTTCCGAGTAGATTGACCTTGAATTTCGGCGCGCGCCGCTCCAAAAGGTGCGCAAGCTGACTTTACTTGGAGTGACCTGTGCTCAGGAACCGGTTTCACGCTGTTCTTGCATCGGGGGCGGTCTTCGTTGCCCTCCTTGCCATTACCCTCTCCTCAATCGCCCGCGCGGAAGAAGCCCAGCCGCCGGCGTCCGAAACCGCGACCGCTAGTCCGCTTCCGGACATGGCTATCGGCAAAGCGGATGCGCCGGTCACGATCATCGAATATTCGTCGCTGAGCTGCCCGCACTGCGCACACTTCCATAGCGAAGTTTTCCCCGAGCTTAAGGCGCAATACATCGACACCGGCAAGGTGCGCTACGTCTACCGCGAGTTCCCGTTGAACGAGCCGGCGCTCGCTGGCGCGGTGGCTGCACGCTGCCTCGATCCGAGCCGCTTTTTCGCATTTACGGGTCTTCTTTTCGCGAAACAGGCGGACTGGGCTTTCAAGGACGATGCCCTGACGCCGCTGAAGGCGTTCGCGAAGCAGGCTGGTATGTCTGGGGAAGAGTTCGACAAATGCGTTGACAATGAGGCGTTGCAGAAGAAGATACTTGCCATCCGCGACGAAGGCCAAAAGAAAGGCGTAAATGCAACGCCAAGTTTCTTCGTTAATGGTATGATCCTTAAGGGCGCGCCGACCCTGCAAGCCTTGGTCGAAGCTATGAAGCCCTATCTGGGCGAAAAGTAAGGAACCGTGTGATGAGTGCAACGGGAGTACGGGCGGTTTCTTTCTTGGCACGGATGGCGTTTTCCTCCATCGCCATACTCTCGCTGGCGGGCTGCGCCGGCGGGTTGCCGGATGTCCATTCCATATCGTCGTTAGCGCCCTCTTTTGGGAGTTCGGACGCCGCGGAGAAGCCGAAAGCCGGCGGGCCGGCAAGCTTGGCCGACCTTATTCAACCGGGGACGCTGGACGACATCGCGATTGGCAAGGCGAACGCGCCGGTCACGATCGTGCAGTACGTGTCGCTCAACTGCGCCACTTGCGGCAAATTCCAGAGCACGGCTCTTCCCAAGCTCAAGAAGTCCTACATCGATAAGGGCAAAGTCCGCCTTGTCTTCCGCGAATTCCCCGAGGATAACGCGTCCATGACGGCCGCCCTCGCGGTGCGCTGCGTGGGGGAGAAGGACTATCTGAAAACGATGGAGAAGCTTCTTTCGCACCAGAAAGAGTGGGCCGGCCCCGAGGCCAACAAGGACGCGCTCTATAAGCTTGTGAAGTCCAGCGGGCTGAAGCGCGACAAGTTCGACGCCTGCCTTGCGGATAAGACCGTCAGCGACGGGCTTACAGCAGCGAAAGAGCGGGCCACTGGGTTTGGCGTCACGGTCAGCCCGACCTTTTTCGTGAACACACAAAAGGTCGCCGGGGCAGTCTCCGCTGAAGAGATGCAGGGCGTCATCGACGTAGCGTTTGCCGCGACGCAAGCGCCCGCCGCAGCCGCGCAGCCGCAGACTAAGCCCAAGGCTTAGCCGAAGCAGCGGTGCGGGCGCTGAGGGAAGTGCCGTAGCCATAGGGCATTACCCCTCACCCCAACCCTCTCCCAATGGGAGAGGGGGCTCGCTCGCAGCCATTGTTAGGGCGTTCCCTCTCCCATTGGGAGAGGGACAGGGTGAGGGGTAATGCGCGTTGTGCGGAGCACTTGTTCAGCGCACTAAATGCCGCATATTTTCTCCTGTGTTCTCCGTAACTTTCGCCCTCGAAAACTTGAATTAAATATTTTTCCCCCTGTGTATGACCGGAACGGCAGGCTCGGCTTGACCGTGCAACTCACATAGCCTGCCGAGGGGCACATCGAATCAGGGCGAGGCGTACCTTGCAAATTACACGGCTAAGGCTTCTCGGTTTCAAATCCTTCGTCGAGCCGACCGAACTCATCATCGGGCCGGGGCTTACGGGCGTCGTGGGGCCGAACGGCTGCGGCAAGTCGAACCTCCTAGAGGCGCTTCGCTGGGTGATGGGCGAGACCTCCTACAAGAGCATGCGCGCCTCCGCCATGGACGACGTGATCTTCTCCGGCACCGATAAGCGCCCGGCGCGCAATATGGCCGAGGTGATGGTTGCGATCGACAACTCGAAGCGCACCGCCCCCGCCGCCTTCAACGACGACGACGTGCTGGAAATCTCGCGCCGCATCCAGCGCGAGGCCGGCTCCATCTACAAGGTCAACGGTAAGGAAGCGCGCGCGAAGGACGTGCAAATCCTGTTCGCCGACGCCGCCACCGGGGCGCGCAGCCGGGCGCTGGTCCAGCAAGGTCAGATCGGCCAGCTCATCAACGCCAAGCCGCAGGAGCGCCGCCGCATCCTGGAGGACGCGGCCGGCATCGCGGGCCTCTATAGCCGCCGTCACGAGGCGGAAATGCGTCTCAAGGCGGCCGAAGCCAATCTCGAACGCCTCAGGGACGTGATCGGCCAGATCGGCACTCAGCTGGCGAATTTGCGCAAGCAGGCGCGCCAGGCGCAGAAATACAAGGAGCTGACCGCCGAGCTTCGCAAGCTCGAAGCCATTCAGCACTACCAGCAATATTCCTCCGCCAACGCCGCCGTGCAGTCCGAGGAAGCGCAGCTTATGGACTCACTGCGTGCCGTGGGCCAGCTCACCCAAGCGGAGGCCGCTGCCCTGCGCGTGCAAGCCGAGAACGCCGATGCGCTGGAGCCGCTCCGCGAGGAGGAGGCAACGCGTGCTGCCGTCCTGCACCGCATCCAGGTGGAGCGCGAGACGCTCGACCGCGAGGAAAAGCGCGCCCTGGAGCGCGAGGCCGAGTTGAAGGCACGGCTTGTGCAGATCCAGAACGACGCCGAGCGCGAGGACCAGGCCATCGCCGAAGCTCGCGAGATCCTGGCACGGTTCGACCGCGAGGAAGAGGCCATCAAAGAGCAGGGCGATGGCTCCGAAGGCCGCGCCGAAGCCGCCGCCCGCGCCGAGGCCATGCTGGAGGCGCTGAACGACGCCGACGCTGCCCTTTCCGCCCTCACCGCCAACGCGGCGGAACTGCGCGCCGGCCGGCGGCAGTTCGAAAGCCAGATCGCGGAGCACAATGCGCGCGCAAGCCGGTTCGCCGCGCAGGAAGCCGAAATCGCCCGGCAGCTCACGGACCTTCGGGCCAAAAACGCGGCCTCATCCCCGGTCGAAACACTGCGCGAGGAGATGGCCGAGGTCGAAGCCCAGCTCGAAAGCATCGAGGAAGGCATCGTCCAGGCCGAGGAGACCGTCGCGCAATCGCGTACCAAGGAGAAGGATACGCGCGACGTGGCGGCAGCGGCGCGGCTCAAGGCGAAGAGCCTGGAAACCGAGGTCGCGACCCTCATCAAGATCTTAAAGCCGGCCGAGGCGGGCCGCTTCAAGCCCATCGTGGACCAAATCTCGGTGACGCCGGGCTACGAAATCGCGCTTGGCGCGGCACTTGGCGACGATCTCGACGTGACCGCCGATCAAGCGGCACCGACACGCTGGTCGCTCGTCAGCGACACCGCGGGCGACCCTGCCTTGCCCCAGGGCGCCGAGCGTCTTTCCGCCTTCGTCCGCGGCCCGCTGGAGCTTTCGCGGCGGCTGGCGCAAATCGGCGTCGTCGCCTCCCAGGCCGATGGCGATGGGCTGAAAGAACGGCTGAGCCCCGGCCAGCGCCTCGTCACCAAGGAAGGCGACCTTTGGCGCTGGGACGGTTTCGTGGCCACCGCCAATGCGCCAAGCGCCGCGGCGCGCCGGCTCGCCGAGCGCAACCGCTTGACCGGGCTAGAAGCGCAGCTGGATGAGTTCCAGGCCGCCGCCGACAGCGCCGCCGCCGAACAGCAGGCCGCCCAGGCCGCCGCTGCCAACGCGCTCGCCACCGAGAAACGGCTCCGCCATGCGGCGCGCTCGGCGCAAAGCTCGCTGGCGCAGAAGCGCGCTTCGTTCAGCCAGGCGGAACGCGCCGCGCTGGAGCAAGCGAACAAGCTGCAAAGCCTGGAGGAAGCGCGCGAGCGGGCCGCTTATGGGCGGGAAGAAGCCGAGGCCGCACGCGAGACCGCGCAGGAAGCGCTGGAATCCGCCAAGCCCGTGGACCAGGCCGAAGCCGAGCTGGAGAAGCTCAAAAGGGAAACCGGCGCAAAGCGCAATGTCTATACCGAAGCGAAGGCCGCCCTGGATGGCATCGAGCGCGACATTCGCGGGCGGCAGTTACGGCTCAAGGCAATAGGCGAGGAGCGGCTGCGCTGGCTGCAACGGACCAAGAGCGCCAATGCGCAAATCTCCAGCCTGGAAGAGCGGCTTTCCGGCATCAAGGCCGAGCTTGCCTCCGCCAGCGACCTGCCGGCCAAGATAGCCGACCGGCGCAACAAGATCCTGAACGAAATCGGCCAGGCGGAGGCCGCGCGCAAAGCCGCCGCCGATCAGCTTGCTTCGGCCACGAACGCGCTGCGCGAGGCTGACAAGGCGCTGCGCGAGGCGCAGTCCGGCCTATCCACAGCGCGCGAGACGCGGGCGCGTGTGGAAGTCCGGCTCGAAGCCGCCCGCGAGCGCCGCGCCGAATATGCGCATCTCATCCGCGAGAATTTCGAGTGCCAGCCCGAAGATGTACTCGCGACGTCCGGCATCGGGGATGCGAGCAACCTGCCCGCCACCCACGATGTCGAGCAGCAGATCGTGAAGCTCAAGGCCGAGCGCGAGCGCCTCGGCGGCGTGAACCTGCGCGCCGAAGAAGAAGCGGCTCAGCTCGGCGGTGAGTTCGACGGCATGGAGAAGGAGCGCGAGGACTTGGCGGAGGCCATCGTCAAGCTGCGCACCGGCATCGCGAGCCTCAACAGGGAGGGCCGCAAGCGCCTGATCGACGCCTTCGACGTTGTGCGCGCGCATTTCGAGCGGCTGTTCAAGATCCTGTTCACGGGCGGCGAGGCCGAGCTGCAGCTCATCGAAAGCGACGATCCGCTCGAAAGCGGCCTCGAAATCCTTTGCCGCCCGCCCGGCAAGAAGCCGCAGGTGCTGACGCTGCTCTCCGGCGGCGAGCAGGCGCTGACCGCGATGGCGCTGATCTTCGCGGTGTTCCTCACCAACCCCTCGCCGATCTGCGTGCTAGACGAGGTCGACGCGCCGCTCGACGACGCGAACGTCGACCGCTTCTGCACGATGATGGAGGAGATGGCACGCACGACCAACACGCGCTTCCTCGTCATCACCCACCATCCGATGACCATGAGCCGCATGAACCGGCTGTTCGGCGTCACCATGCAGGAGAAGGGCGTGAGCCAGCTCGTGAGCGTGGATTTGCAGGCGGCGGAGCGGTTTAGGGAGGCGAGCTAATGGATTATCCGGGGGTGGAGGAATTCGCTCTTCTTGCGGAGCTGGCTATGCCGGCGCAGCGTGGCTGAGGTATTAGAGATGCCCCAAATCGGCCCCTTTCGCAGAACTTGCCGACAATTTGCCAATGGCACCTATGGCGATCATTGTAACTCCGACTACATTCTGCATCCCAAATATGCAAACGAGCCCGAACACTATGTGCGAGCCTTCACGCTCATACAGAAAGACCTGCTTGAGCTTTTTGACTACGTGGAGCCGTGCGATACGAATCTGAATTGCTACTCTTATCGCATTCATGCATTGTATATGAGAACCTGTATCGAAATCGAAGCTAACTTCAAAGCGATACTTCGCGAGAATGGGTACTCCAGAAAGGGCGACTGGAATAGGACGGATTACAAGAAGCTTGAGGTCACGCATCTTCCATCGGCATATGAAGTTAAGCTTCCCGTTTGGCAGGGGGCGGCGGATAGCCGTAAGCCATTTGCGCCTTGGGCTTGCGGTGGTGGGCTCCCCTGGTACGACGCATATAATGAGGCCAAGCATGACCGGCACGACAAGTTTCCGCTTGCGAATTTCGGAAACCTTCTTGATGCGATATGCGCACTAGTTGTTATTCTCTCCGCACAATTCCATACGGTGGAATTTTCAAAATCCAAAGAGGAGGGCGTACCCGCGCGGCCAGCCGGCTACAATACTGCGATCGGCGGATACTTTCGCGTCAAGTTCCCGGACAATTGGCCTGCGGGAGATCGCTATAATTTCGTTTGGATTCCTATGTCCCACAATGCCGATCCTTTCCAAACGCTGACGTTCTGATTACTGGCGCGCCGGCCCCTTGCTCGGCATAGCCCGGCGCCGGGATTGCATGAGCGGAGGGTCGGCGTGACCATGCACGAGAAGGGCGTGAACCGGCTCGCGAACGTCGATTTGCAGGCGGCGGAGCGGTTCCAGAGGGCGAGTTGAGCCGGGTTCTTCATACGCATGTTCGCGATCCTCAATGGTAATCTACGAGATCGACATCCGTCGCGCCGGCGTGTTCACGGACGTTTTTCGTGATATGCTTATTTTATGAACACGCTCATCGAACGCATTTCGATAGATCCAAAAGTGTGCGGCGGAAAACCGTGCATCAAAGGCACGCGCATCTGGGTATCGCTCATCCTGGACTTTTTGGCGGAAGGCGTTAGCGAAGCGGAAATCTTGGCGGACTATCCGCAGCTCAAACCGGAAGACATCCGCGCCTGCCTCGCTTACGCCGCCGAAATCGCACGCGAGCGGATCGTGCCTGTCAGCGTGAAGCCCGCAGCGTGAAGATCAAGCTCGACGAGAACATTGGCTCGCGTGGCAGCGAGTTGCTGGCGGAGCGGGGACACGATGTCTCGACGGTTCGCGATCAGGGGCTTTCGGGTTCTCCCGATGAGAGAATCTTCGAGGTTTGCGCGGCGGAAGGCCGTGTTCTCGTAACCCTTGACCGCGATTTCGGCGAGGTGCTGCGTTTCCCGCCAGATCAGAGCGCTGGCGTGGTTATCTTGGACCTTGGTCCCCGGGCAAGCCCGCGCCGATTGCTGGACCGTTTGAAGGAGTTTTTGGCAGTTGCCCAAGAGCAAGACGTTCGGGGTTCGCTTTGGATCGTCGAACCGGGCCGCGTCCGCATTCATCTCAAAGGTGACTAACCTTGGGCTGCGATGCCGCCGCGCCGGCTACTCAAGCCGCGAGCCTTGAAATCACCCCCTCGATGCCGAGGAAGAACAGGCCCGCTCCGCCCACGATGAGGTGCGAAACCGCCGTGGCGAAGAGCGAGTTGGTCTTGGCGAACAGCCAGCCCCACAGCATCCCCGGCAGAAAAGCCGCCATCGCGAAGGTGAGGCTGATATGCGCGTGCCCCGCGGTGAACACCAGATTGGACGCCACAATGGAGAACCAGCGGCGCTTGGCCTCGCTGCCATGGAGGAAAGCGTAAAGCGGCGCCTGAACCCCCGAGCGCGCCACAAACTCCTGCATTGGCGTAAGCAGGAGATAAATAGCCAAGGCCAGCCAATACCTTGTGCTATAGGCCCCCGCGTCGCCGCCCACATCGACTTCGGCTGCGCCGATGAACGGAACGCCGGCGAAACTTGGCGATGTGCTGATCAAGAGCCATTTCACGAGCGCAAATGCCAGAAGGAACACCAGCGAGGCTCGCACCGAAAGCGCCAGCGCGGGGCGCCAATTATCGAGCTGCAGGCCGAAAAAGCGCCCCGGAAAGCCGCTCGTCGCAACCACAGGGAAAAATGTCAGCGCGAACAGCACGATGATGAGCGGGCTCAGCGCCATATTGGCATGTGTCTCGCTCTTGAACGCTGGCAGAAAGCTAAGCGCCAGCGTGTAAAACGAGAACAGGCACAGGATCGTGACGACCAGGTGCCCGACGCCGCTGCGGTAAGCCGCGAGCTGGCTCTCAAGCTGCAGGCCGCTCATGCGCAGAGCCACCAACTCGTGGGCTTGCTTCCCGATGTGCCCGCGCAGCCTTCCGGCGACGATTTCGCGAACCCTGCGAACGGTTTTCCTGCGCCGTGACGCGCTGAGATCGGCAATCGCCAGGCTCACATCCGTCTTCGCCTGGAAGGAAACGGAACTCGGCTTGCCGTCTACGAAGGAAACCTCGCCAAAGATCTCGCCATGGCGCAAGGTGGCCAGCTCGTAATCTTCCAGCCCGCTCTCCATGGGCGAGAGGCCCTGCTTCATGATCGAGATTTGGCCGTCGAGGATTATGTAAATCTTGCCGGGATTGTTGGCGCCCTCGCCCAGGAGCACGCGCCCATGTTTGTACTTCTTGAATTTGACGTGCGGCAGGACCAGGCGAAGCTGCTGCCTAGACAGGCTGGAAAACAGCGGGTTCTTGGGGATCTCGACGTGCTTGCCCCTCGCGCGGACCCGAAAGCCTGGCGCAGCAGCAATCAGCGCGTTTGCGATCTCCACCATGGTCTTATTCGCCGCTCTTTCGCTTAAGGTAAGCTTGATCCTCTAGTTAGGAAACCCTGCTAAAACAAAACGATCCGGACGGGCTGGCCCGCGATACCAGGACACGGTTAACAGTATACGACCGAAAGGGTGCACAAATCACTTGTTACTTAGGCTAAATTGCATTCCGCAAATTAAGTATTAGCGCCGCCGCGGGTGGCTCGGCCCTCAATTGTAAAGAATATTTGAATATGGCTAAGCCCCTGCATTCTGGCCCGTCCTATGCACGAAGGAGCGGAACATAGGCTGGCGGATACGGCGTATGGGCATTGGGGCGGGGGCGCCGCAAAGACCGGTTTTTCTCCGGCCGTGCCCGAAATCCGCGTTTCGAAGATCCCGGCAATAACGGTCATTGCGCGGATTAACTGCAAATGGTAATATTCACTTGTATATTCACTCGCAACCGCTTCAGTTATGCAGCAGCGCGCATATTCTTACTATACATAGCATCCGCTTAACTCTGTTAAGCCTTCCGCAAGGGGCATTCGTCCAAGATGAAAGCCTCAACCGATGCGAGCGCGCAAGCCATGGCACGTCACCGCAATAGTCAACAAGCCCCAAGCGGCCTACAGCCCCTGCCGCTCCACGGCCACGTCCTCGCGCTCGATCAGGCTATAGGCGATCATGGTCAGGAACACAGAGGCCGCGAAAAAATACACGCCCGGCAAAGTTGTCGCATCGGCGAACTGGGTGGCTTTGGCGTAAAATACAACGAGCGCCAGCAGCAGCACGTCGAGCATCGACCATTTGCCGAGCCAGCCGATGCGCTTGAACCAGCGGCCGCGCCGCGCCGGATCGCAGGTGTTGAGCGTGCCCGCCATGGCGATGTAGACGAGTTTAAGGGCCGGGAACAGGATGGAGAATACGAAGATCACCCCGGCCAGGAAGATTTCGCCGCCTGCCCAGAGTGCGGAAAGAATAGAGAGGATTGAGTGAGTATCGGTCCAGAAGTAGAGATGGGTCAGCTTGATTACGGGCAGGGTGAGCCCCAAGACGAGGCAGGCTGCGGCGGCCAGCGTCGAGAGGAAAATGAAGAAGGCGCGCAGTCCCCGCTGCACCAAGACGGGAGGAAATGCGCGCCGCATCTTGCAGGTCTTAAGCGTTCGCGTGCGTTTTATTCGACGCCACGCCCTTTTCACTTAGCATCGTCTGAAGATCGCCGCTTTGGAACATATCGGTCACGATGTCGGCGCCACCGACGAACTCACCCTTGATGTAAAGCTGCGGGATCGTCGGCCAGTTGGTGTAGGACTTGATGCCCTCGCGGATGCCGTCATCGGCTAAGACGTTGATATCTTTGTAGCTTACGCCAAGGTGGCTCAGGATTTGCGCCACGCGTCCCGAGAAGCCGCACTGCGGGAAATCCTTGCTGCCCTTCATGAACAGCACCACGTCGTTTCCGGTGACCTGCTCCTTGATCCAACTCTGTACGTCTTGTCCGTTCATGCTCGCCTTCCTGTTTAAACTTCGTAATAGATGCACCGGCCTGCGCAAAAAACAAGCCGCCAGAAGCCATCAGGAGGGCTTCGCGTCCGGCACCTTCGTCTGAAGCGCCAGCGCATGCAGCGCCCCGCCCATGACGCTTTGTAGCGCCGCGTAGACCATCTGATGCTGCTGCACCCGCGTCTTGCCGCGGAACTCCTCGGAGACGACGGTGGCCGCGTAATGATCGCCATCGCCGGCCAGATCCTGGATGGCGACTTCCGCGCCGGGAAGGCCGTCCTTTATCAGGCGCTCGATCTCTTCGGGCTGCATCGGCATAAAAACAATCCTTCTACTTTCGAAACGCAGGCGTCCCGGCTCTGGCGCGTTTGGCAGGCATTATAGGACTATTAACCCCGTTCGCTCCATGGTTTTGCGGAAAAAAGCTCGAATGCGCCCCTTCGCTTTAAGGCCGCATTATAGGCAAGGCGCCTTAGCGAATCCTTAAGGTTGACTATCCCATTGAAATCACGGGCTATTTGCGAGGCCACAGGAGGCGTGCGCCGGAAACCGCGTTCCTTATCATGGTTAACCCGCAAGTTGCAGGCATATTTAACGGGATTCTGGAATCGTCAGAATCCGGCCAAAAACGCGAAAAGATTCGCAAAAAGTGGGCGGCGAAAAATATGAAGTTCGCACGTTTATCACGCGCACATTAACCATGCCGCCGCGTCTTACCGCCTTTACCGCCTGTTAACAGGCAGCGGCGCTGCTTTCAATTCTGCACGGCGGTTCCGCTTGAAACCGGATGACCGCCAAGGCTCGCCCTCAACTCCTGGCCGACGCAAACGGATCGAGCGCCGGCACGCCGAACGGCTCGAAATCGCGGATATTCCGCGTCACCACCGTCAGATTATGCACCATGGCCGTGGCCGCGATCATGGCGTCCTCAAGCAGATCGTCCGAGCGGCGGTGCATCAGGCGCGCCCAGCAGCGGAAGATGCGCCCATCCATGGGCAGGACGTTGTAGCTTGCCGCGACTTGTTCGAGCCAGGTCTCAATTTCCGCCGCCTTGGCCGCATCTTGCTCGCGAGTGATTTCGACCCCGGCTTGCAGTTCGCCGATGGTAACGGCGGACAGATAGAGGTCCGCATCGGACGTGGCGCGCAGCCAAGCCAGCACGGCGCCATGCGGACGCGGCCGGCGAAGCTCGGAGACAACGTTGGTGTCGAGCAGAAACAAGGGGTTGCCTCAACCAAGCGCCTTGGGAACGCGGCGCCGCCGCTCGCCACGCGCTGGCAAAACCAGGTCGGTCCGCGCCTCATTGGCAAGCAGCAAGTCCTTCAGCGTTGGCCGCGCGGCCTGTTGCAGCCGCTGCCAATCCGACAGCGGCACAAGCACGGCTGCCTCCGCGCCGCGCTTCGTCACGATCTGCGGCCCATCGCGCAGACAGGTTTCTAGCAACTCGCTGAAGCGTGCTTTCGCGTCCTGGACGGGCCAGCTCTTCATTCCGATGCCTCATTGTACAACGCAGACTAGTCCTATACCTAGTCCGAAGAGTGCAAAAATGCAAGATCGGGTAAGATGAAGATACGTGTAAACCTAAGTCCGGCAGACCGTCATCTCCCCGGCGCCAGAAACGCCCGGCGCGGCCGTGGCGCCCGGCATCCGGCGATCCCGTTGGCCAAGCTTGAGAAATTCCGCCATGAACTCGCGCAGGCGCGGCTTACGGGCCTCGATATAGGGCAGGGGCCGCAGCAGCTCGACTGCGGCAATGCCGATGCGGATCGTGAAGCCGCCATTGACGAGCCCTTCGCCGAGCCGGTGGGAGAGGCGCGCGGTGAGGCCATGGCCGATGAACTGCTGCACGATGTCGTCGGTAAAGGCGAGCCCGCCCGCGACGGCGAGATGGCCCGCGATGAGGCGCAGGAGCCGCAGGATGGCAAAGAAGCCCGGCCTGCCGCCATAGATGCCGGCCAGGGCGCGCAACATGCGGAAGTTCTCGTAAGCCACGAAGGCGATTGGGATAATCGCGGCGGGGCTGAGCGAGGTCACGGTCGCGACGCGGCGGCCGGAGGTGCCGATGGCGGTGCGTGCTAGCCGGTCCAGCGGCAAAAGCAGCTCGCGCTCGGCCAGCGTCAGCACCTGGCCCGCGTCCAGAACGTCGCGCTGGTGCTGCTTAAGCCGGGCCACGCCTTCCGCAAGCTCGCGCCGGTCTTTGAACATCGAGCGGATTTCCGCCGCCGCCGCGCGCGCCTCGCGGACATCCTCGGCCGCAAGTGCGGCCTCCGCGCGCCTGCGCAGCGCGGTTATCGCCGAGAGCCGCAAAAGCCCGGCGATCTCCCGCCCCACGATCATGACAAAGGCGAGCCCCGCGGCCGCGAAAAGGATCGTCGCCGCCCAGCCGAGCCAATCGCTGCGGGCGAGCAGCGAGAGGACGGTTTGCTGAATCCAGAGCAGCAGCCAGAGGAAAACCAGTCCGCCAAGCGCGCTCCAGAAGATCGCGCCCCAGGCCGTGCGGCGGCTTCTGGCGCGTGGCGGCGGCAGCGCCAGCGGCTCGGCGGCAAGCGGCTGTTCCGCGGGCGCCTCGATCTTGAGGCTCGGATCGTCCAAGTTGAATGCCGCCGGTGCGCGGTTCTGCAGGGTTCCGCTCATATCGATTCCGCTTTAAGGGATTCACATAGCCTCAGCAAAAGACCCCCTCACCCCCACCCTCTCCCCAAGGGGAGAGGGAGAAGGAGCTGCGGCCCTCTCGCCAAGCTGGAGGATAGTTCGAGGGTCCTCTCTCCCCTTGGGGAGAGAGACAGAGTGAGGGGGGACTTTCCGAAGCGATCGGCTGTTTTGTGTATCATGCCAGTTTATCGCCAATCAGGAAGTTCAACGCGCGGTCGAGCCTGATATGGGGAAGCACGGCGCCGCGGCCAAACTCGGGCGCCGCCTGCTTCGGCGGACGGAAGCGGACGAAATGCGCGGGCGCGCTCCCCGAGGCTAGCCACGCGGGCGAGACCGCAAGCTCGGGATTCTCCGGCAGATCGCCGGGGAAGATGGCAAGCTCTTCCGCGCCGCTGAATCTCCGCCCGGCCAGGTGCTCGTCCTTGAGCGGGGTTCCTATAATACAAGGCAGGGTCTCGCTGCCCTGCCGCGCTTGGGCCTCCCGCGTCGCGCGCACGCTCGCCAGCGCGAAGGCCCGCACCTCGGCACCCACGAAGGAAGCCCGTTCGATGCTCTTGGCCGCGATCAGCCGCAAGATCGCTTCGAGCCGGTCGTGATTGGCCTGGTGCAGATGGTCCGCCTTGGTGGCCGCGAACACGATCCGGTCGATCCGCCGCCCGCTAATCAGGGACAGCCAGCCATTTTGGCCCTGGCGGAAGCAGCGCAGAATATCGGTGAGTGCGCGCTCCAGATCGGCCACCGCGTCCGGCCCGGCGTTGATCGCGGTCAGCACGTCGGCGAGCACGATCTGGCGGTCCAGCCGCGCGAAATGATCGCGGAAGAAAGGCTGCACCACATGCGTTTTATAGGAGCGGTAGCGCCGCGCCATCATCGCCCACAGGCTTTCGGCGAGTGCTGGCGCGCCGTCCGGCGTTTCCAGCGGGAAGAAGGTGAAGGCCGGCGAGCCCGCGAGGTCGCCCGGCATCAGGAAGCGCCCCGGCGGCAGGCTCGAAAGCGAGAGCGCTTCCTCCCGGCACTTGCGCAGATATTGGGTGAAAACCTCCGCGCCTTTCTGCGCGGTTTGCTCGTCCTGGGGGCCTAAAGCGTCCGCCGAGGCCAGAAAGCCTAGCCAGTCCTTCGCCGCCGGAGCGCGTGCCGCTTCACGGGCAAGCGAAATGGCCTGCCTGGACCAATCCTCATAGCTCAGATCGAGGAGCGGCAGGTCGAGCAGCCATTCGCCGGGGTAATCGACGATGTCGAGGTGCATCGTTCCGCTGCCGAGCGCCCGCCAGACCTGCCCCGCGGGCTCGTATTCGATGGTGAGGCGCAGCTCGCTGATCTGGCGGGTACTTTCCGGCCATCGCGGCTCGCCGGCGGTGAGCTTCTCCAGATTGCCCTCGTAATCGAAGCGCGGCACGGCGTCGTCCGGCTGCGGCTCCAGATAGGCGCGGACGATGCGGCCTTGCGCGAGCGGCTCGAAAAAGGGCAGGGCGTTTCCGGCCAGAATGTTGTGCACGAGCGAGGTGATGAACACGGTCTTGCCCGAGCGGGAAAGCCCGGTCACGCCCAGCCGGACGGCGGGCGTTAGAACGCGCGCCGCCGCGTCCCGCGCGCGCGCCCAGGTCTCCAGCGCCGTGGCCGGCAATCGTTCCAGCAAGTTCAGCTCCTTAAACTAATCGCGCTTGAATGCTTCGCCGCCCTTGCCCTCCCGCGCGCGGTGCGAGCCGCGAAGCGGTGCTCTCCACTTGCGTCATCCCGGAAACGCCGCCGGCGCAATCCGCGACCGTTACGAATGCCGGCGCCCTTCAAGATCCCGGATACTGCGCAAGCACCCTTCCGGGATGACGATCAAAAAGCGTCTCGCAGCTTTTAGCAGGAGCCGGGCGCTGATGAAACCCGGATGAGTGCGCGATGACCGGCGGCCGGCGGGTGGAACAACCGGAACAAAAGGCGAGCTTCGCTCAATATTGATCGAGCCTGCGCGGCAGAACGCCGTCCGGTCGCGCCGCGTTTCAGTGGCGGCAAAGCCGCGCCGAAGCTTGAGTGGATATTCCGGGAAAGGAAGCAAGCGATGTCAGCCATAAAAACCCAGGATGGGACCAGGATTTACTACAAGGATTGGGGATCGGGCCAGCCTGTAGTCTTCAGCCATGGCTGGCCGCTTTGCTCCGATGCGTTCGAGGACCAGATGTTCTTCCTGGCGTCGAAAGGTTATCGTTGCATCGCGCACGACAGGCGCGGCCACGGCCGCTCCGCGCAGCCTTGGACCGGCAACGACATGGATACCTACGCCGATGATCTCGCGGCGCTGGCAGAGGCGCTCGACCTCAAGGACGCGATCCTCATCGGCCACTCCACGGGCGGCGGCGAGGTCGCGCGCTATATCGGCCGGCACGGCACCGAACGCGTCGCCAAAGCCGTGCTGATTGGGGCGGTTCCGCCTTTGATGCTGAAGACGCAAGCGAATCCTGGCGGCGCGCCGATGGCGGAATTCGACAAGATCCGCGCCACCGTATTGGCCGATCGCTCGCAGTTCTTCAGGGAGTTGAGCATGCCCTTTTACGGCTACAACCGGCCGGGCGCCAAAGTTTCGGAGGGGGTGCGCGCTTCCTTCTGGCTGCAGGGCATGCTTTGCGGCTTCCCCGCCGCGTATTTCTGCGTCAAGGCGTTCTCCGAAACCGATATGACGGAGGACCTCAAGAAGATCGATGTGCCAACCCTGATCCTGCACGGCGATGACGATCAGATCGTGCCAATCGGGGATTCCGCGCTTCTTTCGGCAAAGCTCGTAAAGGGTGCCAAGCTCAAGGTCTACAAAGGCGCTCCGCACGGCATGTGCACGACGCGTAAAGACGAGGTCAACGCGGACCTGCTCGAGTTCATCCAGGGTTAGGCGCTTAACGCTAGACGGTGTGCTGAACTAGGGGATCGCCCCTCACCCTAACCCTCTCCCCGCAAGCTCGCTTTGGCGAGCATGCATCTCCTCGTGGCCGCATCCGCAAGCGGATGCGGCTGGGAGAGGGAATCTGGTCGCAGCCGCTAAAAAGGCGTTCCCTCTCCCATGGGGAGAGGGACAGGGTGAGGGGTATGACCGCTGATTGTTGGAGGCGGCCTAATTCTTCTTTTCTTCGCCCTGCTGCGCGGCGGAGTCCTCTTCCTTGGGGGCATCCTTGACCACCACCTCGCCCTTGGCGTCGATGGTCACGAGCGCGCCGATATCGGCGTTCGAATTGCTGTCGTAAGTGGTGACGCGCCAAGTCACCTCGTTCTCGGTCCCATCTTCCTCGACGGCCAAAAAGGCGTTCGGCAGCTTCTTTTCGTCGATTTTGTTGACCAGAACGGTTTTGTAGACCTTGTTCGGGCTACCGTCCGTGCCCAAGGTCAGCAGTTGCACGACCATGTGCGCTTGGGTCGAGTCGCCCGAAGGGGTGGTAAGCACGATAGCGCGGAACACGCCGCTGGCTTCGCCGTCCGCCCAGGAGCCGGCGGTGGCGACTTCGGTCACCTCGGCCGGGACCGTGAGCGCCAGCTTCGAGGCGTCCTCGGCCTTTGCCGTTGAAAGCGTTGCAAATGCAACGATTAGAGTTGCGGCCAATTTCCGGAACATTAAAACTCTCCTTCGGTGAGCAGTGCGGCCGGGTTCCGCGTAGGGACCATTTGCGGCATTTGCATGCCCCGTCAATTTGATGACACATTAGGGCTGCGCTGTGTCCCGCACAAACGGCAACCGCCAGATTCCGCGCTTTTTTTGACAGTTCCAGAGAGGAATATAGTGTCCGAGCCCAACGGTCTTTCGCAAGCCCTCGCATTATTCTCGCCCATTCACAAGGATGGTTACAAGTTCGTTGCCATAGCCGCGGCGGCGACTGTGGTTGCGTTTCTTATTTCTACCATCCTGGGGTTGATTTTTGTCCTGGCTACGGCTGGACTCATCTTTTTCTTCCGGGATCCTGAACGGATGGTTCCCGGAAGGGACGGCCTTGTACTTGCCCCGGCCGACGGCGTTATCATTAGCGTGGGCACGGTTACGCCCCCCTCCGAGCTGGGGCTCGGGAGCGATTCCAAGACGCGCGTCTCGATCTTCCTCTCGGTGCTCGACGTGCATGTGATACGCACGCCGGTCGCCGGGCGCGTCGAGGCCTCCGTCTACCGGCCAGGCCAGTACCTGAATGCCGCTTCGCCGCAAGCGCCAACCTTGAATGAATATCAGGGCTTTGTGATCGAAACCAAGGATGCGCTGCAGATTGGCGCGGTGCTGGTCGCGGGCACCGTCGCGCGGCGGATCGTGCCGAGTGTGGGCCAAGGCGATAGCGTGACTGCCGGCCAGAGGGTGGGCCTCATCCGTTTCGGCAGCCGGGTCGATATCTACCTTCCGCCTTCGGCTTCGGTTTTTGCGGGAGAAGGCCAGCGCACCATCGCGGGCGAGACCGTCATCGCCGATTTGGACTCGCAGGAGCCCAGGCGCATTTTCCGGCGTATTTAGCCGGACTTGGTTTGCGTTTCCTTTGGAAACGAAAAGGGAGTAATAGGGAATCCGGTTGATTGGTTCGCCCCGCGGCGTCATCCCGGAAATGCCGGAGGCATTATCCGGGGTCGTTACAATTGCCGGCGCCTGTTGCGATCCCGGATACTGGTTCGGAGTAAAAAAGGCTTAAGAACGCCCTATGAATACGATGCTTTCCTACAATCCGCGCTCAGCCGCGCCGGGCGTTTCCTCATGAACGAACAGCCAGAAACACCCCCAGCGGCTACGGCCTGTGCCGGCGCGCGCCGCACTCCGGTAGCTCAAGCGGTGTTGTTGCTTCCGAATTTCCTGACGCTTTGCGCTGTCCTTTGCGGGCTGACCGCGCTGCGTTTATCGGGAGAAGGGGAGTTCGAATGGGCGATCGCCGCCATCTTTGGGGCGGTGGTGCTGGATACGGCCGACGGTTATCTGGCACGTTTGCTGGGTGCCGAGAGCCCGATTGGGGCGGAGCTGGATTCGCTGGCCGATTTCGTGAATTTTGGCGTCGCGCCGGGCATGCTCATCTATCAGCGAGACCTGCATCTGCTTGGCTGGGCGGGGTGGATTATCGCGGCCATCTACGTGCTGGCTACCGGCCTGCGGTTGGCCCGCTTCAACGTGCAGTCGAGACTCCCGAAAGAGCCGGAGCAGAAAAAGTGGTTCTGCGGCTTGCCTTCCACCGGAGCGGCGGTCGCGGTCCTGATCGCGGATGAGGCAATCAATGCGGCGCTTTTGCCCGATCAGGCTTCCCTCGTTATGGCCGCCGGCGTTCTAGCCGCAGGCGCGCTCATGGTGAGCACGGTACGCGTGCCCGCTCTGTTCAAGCGGTAAGGTGCCCGCGGTAATCCGTTATCGCGGCGGGTTGCACCCAATCCATAGGGCACAACCCCTCACCCTGTCCCTCTCCCAATGGGAGAGGGGACGCCTTCTCAACGGGTCACGGCCGAACTCCCTCTCCCATGGGGAGAGGGGTAATGCGCGTCGTGCGGTGCACGGACCCCGGTCCCGCATGTCCGCGAGCGGCAATCCGGAGCTTAATACCCGATTGGATAGTTGCGCTGGGTCTCAACTCTTTCCCAGAAGGTCTGGTTGTTGTAGTGCCCAGGAGCGCTGTTCTGGTCGTTGAACGGGAAGGAATCGTTCTGATACCAGTAGCGATGCCCGCCTACAGGCTGGCAGCAATAGTGATGATAGTGGTGCAAGCCGTGGTGCTTTTTCGCCTGCACGCCGGAGGCGTCGTCCGCGCGGCTCGCGGCCGGAAATGCGAAGGCAACCAGCACGGCAGCAGCGCTTAAAAGGAGCCGAGAACCCATTAGTATCTCCCGCTTACGCAGATTGTTAAAGCCCCGGCGGCACGCCTTTGTTCCCGGCATTCCGCCCCAGGCTTTTACTATAGGTACGCGGGCCCTTCCGGCTAGTGAGGTTTTGCAACGAAAGAAAAAAAAGCGCCGCCTGTTCTATACGGCTTTTGCTATAATCGGCATTCCGTAGTCGATGCCCTTGAACCTCTGCCGGAGGATCTCAACCTGGCCTCGCGGCGTTGCGTGAAGGAGCATCACGTCGCGCTTGACGAGACCGTAATTCAAAAGCTTCTCGGCATGTTCGCCGGGAACGTCGGTCACAAGGCACGGGCGTCTCACGATCATTTCGAGCGAGGCGCGCTCGCCGCGTGACATTTGAATTCTGGGCATGGCACTCTAACGCATCTGGTTAACGGACTGGTGCAGACAGCGGTTGCAAGCCTTTACGGTTTACGCCTATCTGTATCGGACAGAAATGCGGCAAAATAGCGTAAACGCGGCATTACTAAATGCGCTATAGCGCAGGTTGCGAGCGGAACGCTAGGCGGTTTAGGAGACAGGAACATGACACAAGAGGCGGCACAGGAAGATTGGCCTTCCGAACTGCGGCTCAACCCGGAGAAAAGCGCGCTGCGCGTGGCGTTTAGAAGCGGGGTTTCGGAAAGCCTGCCGGCGGAGCTTCTGCGCGTGATGAGCCCAAGCGCCGAGGTCCAGGGGCACTCGCCCGCCGAACGGAAGCTCGTCTCGGGCAAAAGCGGCGTCACCATCCAAAAGATCGAGCCCGTCGGAAACTACGCGGTGAAGCTTGTCTTCAGCGACGGTCACGATACCGGCCTTTTCACTTGGCCTTATCTCTATGACCTGGCGCGCCGGAGGGAAGAGCTTTGGGGCGGCTATCTCGGGGAAATAGAAGCGGCGGGATTGAGCCGGGAGCCGCGCTAAAGAGCATGTGAAAAAATCGCCGAACGTTCCGAAAGGCCCGCATCCTGGTGCCCAGCGTCGTCCCCGCGAAGGAGCGTGTGAAGAAATCGGCGACCCGGTTGAAATCCGGGCCGCAGCGTCGTCCCCGCAGAGGCGGGGACCCATATAAGAGCTTGTTCCAGCTTGAGAAATGGATTCCCCCCTTCGCGGGAATGACGCTGCGGAGACTTCTCGAAGGCTGCAATTTCGATTTTTTCACACGCTCGAAGGCGTGGTGGCCCATAATTAAGGCCAAGGCGGCGCTGTCGAGAAACTGTCGCAGAAGTCTGTTATACTTGCGGTTTGATGCAACAATTCCCTTGCGGGCTAATTGTCCGCGGGCAACGATTTTGGAAGATGCTCAACAGCTTCGATAATAGGCCGGCAACGCATGGTCTGCCGGCAAGTGCCACTTTTAGCCGCGGGCCGGAGGCGTCCGCGGACGCGGAAGGCCCGGCGTCCGAGGCGCCTTCTCCCGAGCAGGGGGTGCTGACAAGGCTTTTTGTGCGCCGCTGGCTCATTCTCTTATTCGTTGCAATCGTTTTGGCATTATTGCTGGCCTACCACCTGCCATGGCGTGGCGCGTTTTGGGCTTGCGCGGCCTTTTCGATTGGAGCCGCGCTGATCCCGCGCTCGGATTTGCCAGTTCCAGCGCTGGCGGCCGGGCAGCGCCGGGAGGAGCCGCTGCCGCTCAGGCTAGCCGGCAAGCTTATCGATGCGCTTCCCGAGCCTGCCATCTTGCTTCGCCAGGACGGTGAAATCGTTGTATTCAACGGCAGGGCGCGCGAGCTGTTTTACGGTTTGAGAGCGGGAGCGCATCTCTCAAGCGCAACACGAAGTCCGCAGATCCTCGATGCCGTGATGGAATGCTCGCAGGCAAAGCCGCTGCAAACGGTGATGTTCAGCGATCGCGTCCCCGTGGTGCGCCATATGGCGGCCACGGTTTCCTGGCTCCAGCCGGGGAGGCGGACAGGTGCTCTTATTCTTGTTTTCCTGCACGACCTTACCGAGCAGCGGCGCCTGGATCAACTGCGGGCCGACTTCATCGCGAATGCGAGTCACGAAATCAAGACGCCGCTCGCCTCGCTGCTGGGATTTATCGAGACGCTTCAAGGAGCTGCCCGCCACGACGAGGCTGCCCGCGACCGGTTCCTAGCCATCATGGCCAAGCAGGGCGCCCGCATGGCCCGGCTTATCGACAATCTTATGTCGCTGAGCCAGGTGGAAACCCGGGCCCACCTGAAGCCGCAGGCCACCGTCACGATAGGCGAGCTTGTGGCGCAAGCTTGCGACGCGCTCGAACCGATGGCGGCGGAAGCCAATATCAAGGTTGGCGTCCAGTCCGGCGTGGACGGCGCAGCCGTGCTTGGCGACCGCGACGAGCTGATGCAGGTCTTTATTAATCTGTTGCACAACGCGATTAAGTACGGAAAGCCCGGCGGCTTGGTACACGTCTCCTTGCAACGGGTGCGAAATGGCGCCGCGCCGGCGATTGAGGTCGCCATCGAGGACAATGGGCCGGGCATCCCGCGCCAGCATCTGCCGAGGCTGACCGAGCGCTTTTACCGCGTGCCGGGGCAGTCCGCGCTAGAGAAGGGTGGCACGGGCCTCGGCCTTGCCATCGTGAAGCATGTGGTCAACCGCCACCGGGGAGAGCTGCGCATCGTTTCGGAGGAGGGGGCAGGGTCGAGATTTACGGTGCTTCTGGCGGAGCATGTGCCCGCTAAAGCGGCAGATGAGGAGCCGCATTAGCTTTTTTTGGGGGCGCCCGGCCCATGGAAGATGGAACGCCCGCGAATTATCACAATGTTAAAGAACCAAGGAGCCCCGGGGAACGCGAAGCTGGGAAGTTCGCGCCGCCCGCGGCAAAAATTGGTCTTATCGATTTGGGCGGGTTTTCTGCCCCAGTTTTTCAGGGAGGAAAGGGCCTTGGTAGAGCATTCCATTCGCACTTACGATGCGGAGCTGAAGTCTCTGGATGCGATGGTCGCCCAAATGGGCGGGCTGGCCGAGCATGCGCTGGGACAGGCCATCGACGCGCTCCACAATCGCAATCCGGATCTTGCCGAGGTCACGCTCGAAAAAGACAGGGACATCGACCGGCTGGAACGGTCGGTCGACGAGAATGCCGTCTCGATCATTGCCAGGCGCCAGCCGGTTGCCAGCGATCTCAGGCAAATCGTCACGGCGATCCGGATCGCGGGCGATCTGGAACGCATCGGCGACCTTGCCAAGAACATCGCCAAGCGCGCCATCGCCATCGCGGGCGAGCAGCACCCAAAGCAGCTTATGACCGGCTTCAAGCATATTGGCGAGGCGGCCCTGCGTCAGCTCAAGGAAGTGCTCGACGCATATTCTCTGCGAGACGCGGATGCGGCTGTGAGCGTTTGGCAGCGCGATCAGGAAATCGATGCGATGTACAACTCGCTTTATACCGAACTGCTTGAGGCGATGATGGAGGAGCCTCGGCAGGCCGGTCTTTATGCCCACCTCCTTTTCAGCGCCAAAAACATCGAACGTATCGGCGACCACGCGACCAACATCGCCGAAACGATCTACTACTGCACCCAGGGGAAGGTCTTGAGCGAGGAGCGGCCGAAATCGGACCGCACGAGCCAGACGCTGCTTCTGTCGCAAGCTGGAAAAGAGTGGGGATAGCGCCTGCATAAGGGGTGCTAACGGGGGTAAGCGATGAATGCAAAGGTGCTCGTTGTCGAGGACGAAGAGCCGCTGGCGCTGCTGCTTCAGTACAATCTGGAGGCAGAAGGCTTTCGCGTCTCGGTCGCGAACCGCGGCGACGAAGCCGAATCCGTCATTAAGGAGGAGCCCCCGGATCTCATCATCCTGGACTGGATGCTGCCCGGGCTATCGGGGATCGAGCTGTGCCGGAGGCTCCGTGTGGGCAAGGCCTCCTGCAGCATTCCCATCCTGATCTTGACCGCGCGGGGCGCCGAGCAGGACCGCATTCGCGGGCTCACCACAGGTGCGGACGATTACGTGGTGAAGCCCTTTTCCGTGCCCGAGCTGATGGCGCGTGTGAAGGCGATCCTCAGGCGCGCGAGCCCGGAACGCATGGCCCAAATCCTTGAGGTGGAGGATATCGAACTCGACCGGGAGGCTTACCGCGTGAAGCGTAACGGCCGTGAGGTGCGGCTCGGGCCGACCGAGTTCAAGCTGCTCGAATTCATGATGGAAAGCCCCGGGCGGGTGTTCACGCGGACGCAACTTCTCGATGGCGTTTGGGGGCGGGATGTCTATGTCGACGAGCGCACCGTGGATGTCCACATCGGCCGCCTGCGCAAAGCGATAAACCGCGGCAAGGAAAAGGACCCGATCCGCACGGTGCGCGGCGCCGGTTATGCGCTCGGGGAGAAGTTCCCGGGGCAGAGCCTCTTGGAATAGCGGCAGGGAAGGCTAATCCGCACAACGCGCATTACCCCTGTACCTGTCGGCAAGCTCGCCTTGGCGAGCTTGCAACTTATAGCGTCCGCATTCGCAAGCGAATGCGGACGGGGGAGAGGGGACGCCTTCTCAACGGCTGCGACCGAGCCCCCTCTCCCATTGGGAGAGGGCTGGGGTGAGGGGTAATGCGCGTTGTGCGGATTACTGATTCCGCTACCGGTATGTATTTGCCGCCGGCTCCGCCGCAACATCCGTGCGCGCAAAACAAAGACGGAGCGCTGAGCGCTCCGCCTCCCGTTTCGTTCGATGGCTCGCGCTAGGCGGTACGCCGGCGTTTTGCCGCGGGACTATACGCGATGGCCGCGTGATGTTCGCAATAGGGGGTGCCGGAGGACTTGTGGCGGCCGCAGAAGTGGAAGCCATCCTCCATGGGGTCTCCGACGGGCCAATGGCACATGGTTTCCTTGAGGTCCGCAAGGGTTACGAGGCCCTCGGGGGCGGCTTCAAGCTCGGGCAAAGCGCGCAGCGGAATGATGGAAGCGGCCTTGCGCTCCTGGGGCTCAACGGCGGTTTTAAGGGCCGCGTTTCCGAAGGTTCGGTATTGGACTTGCGACGATCTTGCCGGGAACAGTGCGATGTTGGATCTGGGGCGGGCTGCTCTCACACGCGACGTCGTCGCGCGGCCGGCGAGGCCCAGCCGGTGCACTTTGCCAATAACCGCGTTCCGTGTGACTTCGCCGAGTTTGGAGGCGATCTGACTTGCGCTCAGGCCGTCCGCCCAGAGTTTCTTCAGAAGTTCGACGCGTTCATCGGTCCAACTCATAATGTTAGCTCCTCAGTTCAGTTCGGCGGACGAGCCGCGAATAGGGATCGTGCACGCTGACTTGGAGCCAGCGTGGCCACGGCGCTAACGCAAAACAAGGAAACAGAGGTGCAGCTGGACGCCCAAACACAACGGGCCAACCGCCGGGCCATGCCGGGGCTGAAGACGCTACCTCTTACTGGAACGCAAGCCTCGCAACAGAACGCTGCGAGATGGTGGCAACCGCTGTGCGCGGAGGAAAGGAAACACCACCATACTATCTACGCGATGGGGCATATTTGCATAAAAGCCCGGTTAAGACAAATTGCCAAAAGCCTGAAGCTGGGCCGTTCGGCCTCATTTCGGGGACACTGTGGCTTTTATGCCGGTTGACAGCGGTGCCAAGGCGGAGAAAATGTATTATGCGAGCATGGCCGCCCGATTCACGGAGCGGCTTTTTTTAATTGGAAGCGAGTGTGCCATCAATGTCTGCGGTGCTTGGGACTTATGCACGGGCAAACGTCGAATTCGAGAGGGGCGAAGGCGCCTATCTGTGGTCGGTGGATGGCGAGCGATATCTCGACTTCGCGGCGGGTGTGGCTGTCAACGTGCTCGGCCATGCCCATCCGCATCTCGTCGAGGCTCTGACCGCCCAGGCGCGGAAAGTTTGGCATACCTCGAACCTCTATCGCGTGACCGGGCAGGAGCGGCTGGCCAAGCGGCTTTGCGAGGTAACGTTCGCCGATAGGGTTTTCTTCGGGAATTCCGGCGCCGAGGCTATGGAAGCGTCGGTAAAGATGGCGCGGAAATATCAGAGCCATAACGGCCGGCCGGAGCGGTTCCGCATTATTACCTTCGAAGGAGGCTTCCACGGGCGCACCCTGGCCATGATCGCGGCGGGCAACCAGGCGAAGCATCTCGCGGGCTTCGGCCCCAAGGTGGACGGCTTCGATCAAGTTCCGCTCGGCGATATTGCCGCTACTAGGAATGCGATCACGGAGGAGACGGCCGGCATTCTTATAGAGCCGGTCCAGGGCGAGGGCGGCATCCGGGAGGCGGGCTGGCCGTTCTTGCGCCAGCTCCGGGAACTCGCGGACGAGCACGGCATTCTGCTGCTTTTGGACGAGGTGCAGACCGGGATGGGCCGCACGGGCAAGCTGTTCGCCTATCAGTGGTCTGGGATCGAGCCCGACATCATGGGCATCGCCAAAGGTCTGGGCGGTGGCTTTCCGATCGGCGCTTGCCTGGCGACTGAAGAAGCCGCGGCCGGCATGACGCCGGGGAGCCACGGATCGACGTTCGGCGGCAATCCGCTCGCCGCCGCCGCCGGTAACGCTGCATTGGACGTGGTTCTTGAGCCCGATTTTCTTCCACACGTCCAAAAGATGGGCTTGCTTTTCAAACAGCGTCTTGCGGAAATCGTGGACAGGCACTCGAACGTATTCGCGGAAGTCCGCGGAGAAGGGCTCATGCTTGGGCTCGTGTGCAAAATACCGAACACCGATGTGTCCGGCACGTTATTTGCTGAGAAGCTGCTCACGGTTACAGCGGGCGATAACGTTGTCAGGCTGCTGCCGCCGCTTATCGTGACGGAAACCGAAATACAGGAGGCATGCGCGAAGATTGACAGCGCATTGGCGAAACTCAATGTTACAAACCCAGCATAATCCGGCGCTCAAAGGGCAAATGTCACCCCGTCACTTTTTGGATATCGACACTTACGATACCGATACATTGCGGTTGATACTGAATTGCGCCCACTCGCTTAAAAAAGCGTTCAAGAGCGGCGCGGGCTCCAGGCCCAAACTCGCGGAAGGCGCTGTGCTCGCCATGCTGTTCGAGAAAAGCTCGACACGCACGCGCGTTTCCTTCGATGTCGCGATGCGCCAGCTCGGCGGCGAGACCATCGTGCTGAACCATTCGGACATGCAGCTTGGCCGCGGCGAAACCATCTCCGACACGGCCCTCGTGCTGTCGCGCTATGTCGACGCGATCATGATGCGCTCCACCTCGCACGAAAAGCTGATCGAGCTGGCAAAATATGCGACCGTGCCGGTCATCAACGGCCTGTCCGACAAGTCGCATCCCTGCCAGATCCTCGCCGATATCATGACGCTGGAGGAGAAGAAGGGCGCGCTTGAGCCGCTGACCGTGACCTGGGTCGGCGACAGCAACAACGTCGCCACCTCCTGGATTCACGCCGCGGTGCGCTTCGGCTTCAGCCTGCGGCTGGGCACGCCGAAGCTCCTGCAGCCGGCATTGAGCTTCATGGAGTGGGCGCGCTCGGAGGGCGGAAAGCTCGCGGTCTTCGAGGACCCGGCCGAGGCCGTCGCCGGCGCGGATTGCATCACGACCGATGTCTGGGTCTCGATGGGCCAGGAGGCGGGCTCGGAGCAGCGCATCGCCCTGTTGCAGCCCTACCAGGTCAACGAAGCGCTCATGGAAAAAGCCGCGCCCGATGCCATCTTCATGCATTGCCTGCCCGCTTACCGGGGCATGGAGGTGACGGCCGGTGTGATCGACGGCCCGCAATCGGTGGTGTTCGACGAAGCCGAAAACCGGCTCCATGTGCAGCGGGCTATCCTGGCGTGGTGCCTGGGCAAGGTTTGATAGGCAGCTATCATCATCCCGGAAATGCCGAAGGCGTTATCCGGGATCGCCAAGAACGCGGGGCGGTGTCTTTTAAGATCCCGGATAGCCGTGAGCGGCTTCCGGGATGACGAAAGTGGCGCGGCGCGGCGCCTGGCAGGAAGCGTTTAACCGGAATGGGTTCGATGGACGGAGATCACGGCAGGGCCGGGGAAACTGGCGCGGATAAGTTAAGCGACTTCGTTCTCCCGTTCCAATTGGAGGCATCCGGGGCACGCGGGCGGCTCATAAAGCTTGGCCCCGCGGTGGATGAGATTTTGACCAAGCACGCCTATCCCGAGCCGGTTCTGCTGCTCTTGGGCGAGGCGGTGACGCTGACCGCGATGCTCGGCGCGTCGCTGAAGTTCGAAGGCAGGTTCATTCTGCAAACGCAGTCGGACGGGCCGGTGAGCTTCCTGGTCGTGCATTACAACACGCCGGGCCACTTGCGCGGTTATGCCGGCTTCAATCGCGAGGACCTTGCCAAGGCCGTGAGCGGGGATGGGGCGCCGAAAGCGCTGCTGGGCGACGGCCATCTCGCCATGACCATCGATCCGGGTGCCGGCATGGAGCGCTATCAGGGCATCGTAGCGCTCACGGGCACCACCCTGGCCGATGCGGCGCACGAATATTTCGACCGCTCCGAGCAAATCCCCACCTTCATCCGCATCGCCATTGCGCGGCATTATACCGGGCCGGATGGCTCGGCGCCCGGCAAATGGGCATGGCGCGCGGGCGGCCTCATGGTGCAAAAGCTCACCGCCGAGGGAGGGCGCTTCGGCGGCGGCGCGGAGCCCGCGCAAGCAACGGCCGGCGATGACGATGACGACGGCTGGCGGCGTGCCTTGGCCTTGGCCGCAACCGTCGAGGATCACGAGCTTCTCGACCCCGCGCTGCCGCCAGAGCGCCTGCTTTACCGGCTGTTCCACGAGGAGGGCGTGCGGGCCTTCAACGCCTCGCCGCTCGCCGCCCGCTGCAATTGCTCGCGCGAGCGGGTGGAGGGCATGCTCGACCAGTTCTCGGAGGACGACCTCGCCGGCATGGCCGACGGCAACGTCATCACCGTAACCTGCGAGTTCTGCAATTCGAGCTACAAATTCGACGCGGACCGGTATTTGAAGCGAGCGTAAGGCTAGGGGAGAGTTGGCGATCCGCACAGGGCGCATTACCCCTCACCCTGTCCCTCTCAGCAAGCTCGCCTTGGCGAGCTTGCAGCTTATGGCGTCCGCATTCGCAAGCGAATGCGGATGGGGGAGAGGGGACGCCTTCTCAACGGGCACGGCGGAACTCCCTCTCCCATGGGGAGAGGGCTGGGGTGAGGGGGTACGACCGTCGCGTTATGGCTCATCCTTCAGTGACAACGCCTAGCGGCCTTGTCCGCGAGCGCTTATGTCTTCTCTGACCTGGCGCCGCCAGCGAGGAGAGCACATGACAACCGTCTACGATTTTTCCGCCAAGCTGCTTTCGGGCGAGGAGATCCCGCTGAGCCAATTCAGGGGCAAGGCGCTTTTGATTGTGAACACGGCCAGCAAATGCGGGTTTACGCCGCAATATTCGGGGCTTGAAAAGCTGCATAAGGCTTATGCCGCCCGCAGCTTCGAGGTGCTCGGCTTCCCATGCAATCAGTTCGGCGGGCAGGAGCCGGGCAACGCGGAAGAGATCGGGAATTTCTGCTCGCTGACCTACGATGTCACCTTCCCGATGTTCGCGAAGGTGGATGTCAACGGCGGCAACGCGCATCCGCTGTTCAAATTTCTGAAAAGCGCCAAGCCGGGCACGCTGGGTTTCGAGGCCATCAAATGGAACTTCACCAAGTTTCTCTGCGGCCGGGACGGAACGGTGGTGGAGCGCTTTTCGCCGCTGACCAAGCCGGAGGAGCTTGAAAAGCGCATCGAAGCGCTGCTCTAGTACCGCATCCGGCCCCGTAGTTCCGCGCCCGTCATCCCGGAATGGCGCTTGCGCCGTATCCGGGATCTTAAGGGGCGCCGGCGTTCGTAACGATCCCGGATAACGCTCCGGGATGACGGTTGCGGAAGCAATCAGCCTCAAGCCTTGCTTGAGATGGCGTGCCATTCCGGCTGATGCAGGGGAAGGGTGCCGCTGCCGGACGTGAAGGCGCGGTGATCCATGTAAGGAAGCTTCATCTCGAATTCCAAAGGCTGCGTTTCTTGGCCCTGTGCCGTCAGCATGCTTATCGCCAACTTGTAGCGGCCCTCCTCCTCGGCGACCTGCGAGACGGTGGAGTCCTCACGGGCATAGAAGAGGATGACTTCGGATTGCGACGTGCGCCCTGGCAAGGAGATTGGCGTGAATGGGGCCAGTCCCTCGCCGCGAACCTTGCCCATGCTCCAGGAGCCGAGCCCGGCGCTGTAAAAATGCTTCGAAACGCCCTTGGCGTTGGTCACTTGCAGATTGAGCGACAAGACCGTGCCCGTGCGCGCGCCTTCGTTGACGATGGTCACAGGGACCTCGAAAACCTCGAAGATGCTGTTTTGATAGGGCGAGGCGTAGCGCATGACCGGCGGAACGAACGCCCGCAAAGCCGCCTGCCTCAACGAGGTGTGCCAAAAGTTGTAGCCGGAAACCGCGACCGCCACGCCAGAAAACACTTCAGCTGTAAAGCCGCCAAAATCGACCATTGTTGCTCCCGTTCTTGCCCCGCCGCAGCTTTTCCGGATTGAGGCCGCCCCGTCAACCGCGCAATAAAGGCGGGTGTGCATGGCGTTGAAATCTGTGCAAAATTTGGGGTGAGTTCCGGAACCGCGGGCATCGAACCGCTGGCGCCGCCGCACCGCGTTTGGCGATTCTGCGAGGCTCGTGCGGCCGGCGGTGTCTTGCGGAATCGCGGGAAGTCCCCCTCACCCTGTCCCTCTCCCCGTTGGGGCGAGGGGACCCTAGAATTGCCGTCTCACGTCGAGAGAGGTTCGCAGCCTGCTCCCTCTCCCCTTGGGGAGAGGGTTGGGGTGAGGGGGTCTTCCCGCGATTCCATAAAATCCGGACAGACTTTAGTGCCGCATGAAGACGGGAAGATTCGCATGGTCGAGGACGTATCGCGTGACGCCGCCCAAGAGCGCCTCGCGCCATTCGCCATGGGCATAGGCTCCCATCACGAGAAGATCGGCGCCAAGCTCGTGCGCGAGCTTCAAGAGCTGCGCGCCGACGGGGCCGTCATGGTCCGGCACGGCGTGGGCCGTGGCCTGGATGCCGTGCTCGGAAAAGACCGCAGGCACCACAGCTTCGTCAACACGCGCGCGCAGTATATGCACGGCTTCGGCCTTTGCCAGGATCGGCATGGCGTCCAGCACGGCTTTCGGAGCCCGCGCATCGTCCTTCCATGCGACGGCAACCACGCGTCCGAATTCGCCTTTGCTTTCCGGCGGCGCGATCAGCACCGGGTGCGACGTATCGAATAGTGCCGCGTGCAGCGCGTCGCGCGTCTTGCCGGGCTCGCGCGCGGTGCCTAATACAGCGGCGCTGGAAATGCGGCCAAGCTGGCCCACAAGATGAGCGATATCGCCTTCGGCTTCGATGAATTTGGTTGGCACGAGCAGCCGCGCTTGCTCCTCCCAGCGCCGCGCCATGGCCATCACCTCGCGCACCCACGCTTCCTCCGAGGCTCGAAGGCTCGCTTCCTGCGAATGCGTGACGGCTTGATCGGCCTCCATCAGTTCGGCGACGGGCGGGTTGCGCACGGCAAGCGCCTCAAGCGTCGGTTTGCCGCCCCAGAAGCTCAACAGCCGCGCGGCGTTGGAAAGCACGCTGGCCACATTTTCCGGCCGGTCGAGCACCGCCAAGACCACGCCGCCATTGGCCTTTGCGCCCAGGGCTTCCGCTTGCGGCGCGCCTCTGTTGATGACTTCCGCGCTTGCGTAGCCGGCGGTGACGGCCACGAGGCAAAGGATGACCGATAGCGCGATGTTGGCGAAAGCGGCGCCAAGCTTGCCGTCGCGGGCGAGGTCCAGGGTCTGCAGGCTGAAGGACGAGAAGGTGGTGAAGCCTCCGCAGATGCCGATCATCACGAAGGCGCGGGCATCGGGGTTCGCGGAAAAGCGTCCCTCGCTTGCGGTGAGCGCGGCGAAGAGGCCGATCACGAACGATCCGGAGATATTGATTAAGATGGTGCCCCAGGGGAAATGCGGGCCGAGCAGGCGGACCGCGGCGTTCGCCGTCCAGGCGCGGGCAACGCTGCCGATGGCGCCGCCAAGAGCGATGTAGAGATAGGTCAGCATGAGCGCTCCGCATTCCGATGAGCCGGCAAGCACCTCCGCGCGGCTCCCAGGGACTGAGAGGCACAAAAATACCCGCCACGTAGCGGGTTCCTCTAAAGGCTCCCGGCGCTTCCGTTGCAGCGGGAGCCATCAGCCGAAGGGTGGTTCCGGGGGTGCTCCGTCCCCATCGTCCCGAGCGTTATAGAGAATAACGCTGGTTTGGCAAGAGGATGCGGCGGCAAAGCGCGCGGACATAAAACCTGTAACAAGCGCGTGCTAGAGTTTGCCCGGGTGTCATGGAAGCGGCGCGAGACCCCCTCACCCTGTCCCTCTCCCCGTTGGGGCGAGGGAACCCCTGAATTGTCCTCTTACCTCGACGAGAGGCCGCAGCAGGCTCCCTCTCCCCTTGGGGAGAGGGCGGGGGTGAGGGGGTCTTGTGCCGCTTCCACCAAAATCTGACAGGCTTTAAACCTAAGTATATTCGTCTTGCCGGCCGCCATTGGAGTTCCTGCAATGCCGTTCAAAATGCCGAAGCTCGCTCTGTTGCCTGCTCTCGCGGCCGTTCTAGCCGCATCTATAATGGCAGCCGCCTACGCGGAAGAGCAGGGGCCGCCGATTGCCGGGCCGCGAACGGAAACCCCGATCAAGCATCTCATCGTCATCATCGGCGAGAACCGCAGCTTCGACCATGTTTTCGGCGTCTACAAGCCGCGCCAAGGCGAGACGGTCTCCAATCTTCTGTCGAAGGGCATCGTGACGGAAGAGGGCAAGCCCGGTCCGCAATTTGGACTGGCCCGGCAATATAAGGCGGCCGCGCAGCCGGCCTATTTCATCGCCGCGCAAGGCAAAACGCCCTACGAACTCCTGCCTCCGCCTCAGCTTGAAGGCACCCCGAATGCGCCGGGCGCCAAGCGGCCGCCTTTTGCCCGCATCCCTGACGGGCCGAAGCCCGATCTCGCACCCGCCGATATGCATCTCCTGACGACCGGCGCCACCGGCCTGCCGGGCACGCATGGCGTCGATGTGCGGGTGTCCGATGCGGATAAGCTCCCCAACGGCCCGTTCCAGCTCACAGGGCCGAACCTGCCCTACGATTCTTATACCGGAGACCCGGCTCACCGCTTCTACCAGATGTGGCAGCAGTCGGATTGCAGCACCGCGCAGGCCACGCCGGACAACCCGGCCGGATGCCTGGGCGATCTCTACCCTTACGTCGCGGATAGTTTCTCCACCGCCGTCCAGGGTGGAACCTCGATGGCGTTTTTGAACATGCTGCGGGGCGATGCGCCCTATCTCAAGGCGCTGGCCTCCGAGTACACGATGAGCGACAACTACCATCAGGCGGAGATGGGCGGCACCATGGTGGAGCATTTTTATATCGCCATGGCCGATAACCTTTACTACAGCGATGGCAAGGGCCACCCCGCCGCCGTCCCGGATTTTGCCATCGCCAACCCGAATCCGAAAAGCGGGACGGACAACCGGTACACGCTCGATGGCTGGTTCACGGATTGCTCGGACGCCGCGCAGCCCGGAGCCGCGCCCATCCGGAGCTACCTTGCCTCGCTTCCCTACAAGCCGGACCCGAAATGCGAGCCGGGCCATTTCTACGTGCTCAACAACGTCAGGCCGGGCTACAAGGCCGATGGCTCGATGGAAGCGGGGGAAAAGGTGCTCCCGCCCTCTTCCGTGCGCGGTATTGGCGACGCGCTAAACGAAAAGGGCGTTTCTTTCCGCTACTACGGGAGCGGCTATAACGCCGCTTTGAGCGGGAACGCATCGCTCTATTGCAACATCTGCAATCCGTTCCAGTACCAGACCTCGATCATGGCCGATCCGGCTTCGCGCGCGGCGCATCTGAAAGACACGCAGGATCTTCTCGCGGACATCGAGGCCGGCACACTGCCCGCGGTCTCCTACGTCAAGCCTGACGTATGGACCGACGGGCATCCGCAAACCTCCAAGCTCGATCTGTTCGAGGCCTTCGCACGCAACATTATCGAGCGCGTCAAGGCCAAGCCGGAGCTGTTCGCGGACACCGCGATTTTCCTCACCTTCGACGAAGGCGGCGGGTATTACAACTCCGGCTTCATCCAGCCGCTCGATTTCTTCGGCGACGGGCCGCGCATCCCCTTCATCGTTGTGTCGCCATACGCTACGGGCGGCCGCGTCGTGCACGATTATGCCGATCACGCCTCTGTGGTGAAGTTCATCGAACGGAACTGGGGCCTCAAGCCGCTGAGCGCGCGCAGCCGTGATAATTTGCCGAACCCCAAGACGGACGCCGCCAATCCCTACGTGCCGGTCAACATGCCAGCGATAGACGATCTCTCCGGCATGTTCGACTTCGGCCGGAAGTGATACGGAATCTGCTTGAGCGTTTCGGCGCAGGCCCCCTCACTCTGTCTCTCTCCCCGAGGGGAGAGAGGACCCTAGAAATATCGCCGCGGACAATTCTGGCGTCCCTTCTCCCCTCGGGGAGAAGGACAGGATGAGGGGGGCTTCCGCCGAAACGCTCAACCTTATTTGGTAAGAAAGGTTTGCCATGTTCGGACGCTGGCTGTTAGTCCTTTTGCTATGCCCCTCCCTTGCTGGGGCAACGCCCCACTGGAAGGACAGCTTTTTGACGCGCCTTGAGCTTTTGGCCCTGATCGAAACGTTCAACGCGGAGCTTTTAAGCCACGCGAGTGCCACGGCGACGCTTGAGAAATGGTGCGCGGATCATGGGCTGGCGCGTGATGCCAAGGTCACCGCGATCCTTGAAAGGGGCCAGGAGAAGCCTCTGGCGGAAGAGGAACGCCAGCTCCTCGCGGTTCAGCCCGCGGAGCCGTTGCACTATCGCCATGTGCGGCTCGTTTGCGGCGATAAGCTTTTGTCCGAGGCGGATAATTGGTATGTGCCGGACCGGCTGACGCCGGAGATGAACCGGCTTCTGGAAGAGACGGACACGCCGTTCGGGCGGGTTATCCGGGGTCTGAATTTCCGCCGCGAAACGCTTGCCGTGCGGCTTCTTTGGTCGCCGCTGCCCGAACATTGGGAGACGCGAGCGCTACCGGAAGCCGATCCCGAGGGCAAGCTTGAGGCTCCCGGCTCTATCCTTGAGCACCGGGCGCTGCTTCGCAAAGCGGATGGCACACCGCTGGCGCTGGTTGCCGAAACCTACACAAGCGGCGTGCTGGATTTTCCTCTCCCGGAGCAGCCGGTTACCAGACAATGGCTTGGAACAGGTCGAGCCGCTCCTTGAGGTAGTCGCGCTCGATGGACAAGCCGTCATTGCCAAAAACCAGCGTCTCCTGGTCGCCCTCTGTAAAGCGCGGCCATTTCAGCGTGTCGCCCCCATTGGGGTCGCCGTTTTTTGCGAAATTGGTCCAGTAAAGCATCATCAACCGGCTGACTTCCAAATTGTGACGATGCATCAGCATGTAAAGCGGGAAGGGGACGACCCTTCGCAGCGTGCCCAGCGCGTAGGCCACCTCAAGCCCATGCGGCGAGCCGCCGAGCAGCCGCAGCAGCGGCGGCTGGAAATCGAAGCTATAATGATAGATGGGCTGGCCCGTGTGCGCAGCGGCTCTGGCCACCATGCGCGCGGGTTCGACGAAATGCGCGTCGCCCCAGATGTGGTCGGCGAGAAAGCCGTCGGTCATGAGGAGCTGGGGCGGGTACATCGACGACAGCTCGTCAAGCTGCGATCCCGCCGCCCGCCTTACGTCGCCTTCCGTGACGTGCAAGGCTTTGCGCAGAAGCACGCCCTCGTAGCTGTTGGCGCCCAGGATGAGCGGCACGGGCGCCTCGCCACCGTCCGAGAATACCTGCTCCATCTGGGCGGTCAGCAATTGCCCGTCGAGGAAGGGCGTGTGATCCTCGACCCCGGCGGAGCGGAGCTTCTCCAGGATCTCGTGCCAGCTCTTGCCGCGCAGGCCCGCAATCGCGCTCTCAGGCGCCAGCCCGAAGGCGTGCGCGGCCTTCTCGCCGATCTGGTGGGCGGCGAGAAACTTGCCGCTGCTCGCCTCAAGCGACGGCGCGATCCAGCGTCCGCCGCCGCTTTGGACGATGGCCTTGTGGAACAGCCCGCGCGCGGAGGGCGCCGTCAGCAGCGCCAGCACGCTGATGCCGCCGGCGGATTCGCCGAACAGGGTGACGTTGGACGGATCGCCGCCGAAGGCTTCTATGTTAGCCTTCACCCATTGCAACGCGGCGATCTGGTCGAGAAGGCCGTAATTCGCGGTGGGAACGCCCTCGGCCTTCGCTTCCGCGTCAAGCTGCGGATGGCCGAAAAAGCCAAGAACGCCAAGGCGGTAGTTGAGCGTGACCACGACCACGCCTCTTGTGGCGAGGTTCGAGCCGTCGTAAATCGGCATGGCGGCCGAGCCGTTCTCGTAGGCGCCGCCGTGGAGCCAGACCATCACCGGCAGCCGCGTTCCGGGCCGGCGGCCGGGCGACCACACGTTGAGCGTCAGGCAATCCTCGCTCATATCGGCAAGCGGAATGTCCTTGCTCGGGCCTTGCGGGCAGGCGCGGCCGAATTCGTATGCGCGGCGGACGCCTGTCCACGCGGGCGCCGGCTGGGGCGCGCGCCAGCGTAGCTCGCCCACCGGCGGCGCGGCATAGGGAATGCCCTTGAAGACGCGCACGCCATCGTCCAAAAGCGCCTCAACCTCGCCGCTGGCAGTCGCGGCGCGATAGGGGTTATCGGCGCGGGCTATTGGCGTGTAGGCGAAAAATAGGAGCGTCAGAGCCGCCGCGGTCGCGGCGCGGGCGAAGGCTTTGCGAATTTCCATGGCCAAGGCTTTCGAGTAAAAATACCGGCACAGCTGTAGAAGCAGAAGTCCATGGCCCTATTTGGGATTAAGTGCGGCTTTTCCCAGCCGGGGGTTGCGCGGCCGGGAGAAACCTGGATCGCCGCCGCCGGGGGCGGCATGGCCGGCCCGCAGCGCTTGCCCAGGGGCGCTATGCCGGGTTCGCGGCCGTCTCCGGTATCGTCAACCGCGATTGAGGGTTACTGCTGCCATTTTTCCAGCCAGATCGCCTGGCGGGCGGTCATGTCCAGCCGGCAATAGGCTTCCATCGGGCGCGCCATGGTTCCTTTGAAAACGATGTCCGGCTGGGCGCAGGCGGCGTCGCGGAAGGCGATCCAGGTGCGCTGGACCTTGCGGAAGCCTTCGGCAACGTCCTCGCCATCGCCGGTCTTCAAAGCCTTCCTGTAGGCGGCGTTGAGCCTGCCGTCCCAGGCATTCGCCTCGCGCCCGTAGCAGTCCACCATGACAGCCGTCGACTCATTGCCCTCGGCCTGAATGCAGGCCGTCGAAACCACGCCGATGCAGCTTTCTGGCTGGCTGCGTGCGGCGTCGCGCGCGGCATCGAGCCGGCCTTGCGGGCCGGTTTTCTCCGCCAGCTCGTCAGACCCATGGGTGCCGCGCGCGTTCTCGTTTTTCTGCGCAAGGGCGAGGCAGGCTTGCAGTGCGGCGCTATCGGCGGGCAGCGCCGTGTCTTGGGCGCGGGCGCCGGAGCCGATGGCCGGCAAGATGGCCAGGGCAGCGGAAAGCAAGAGAACACGCGCGGGTTTCTGGAAGGTCGGCATGCTTTCGGCCCCTATGGACGATGGAGGTTTGGATAATTCCGGATACGGCCGATGTTGTCTAGTGCCCACTATCGCAGAGCTGTGAGCCATAGCCATAGCGCATTACCCCTCACCCTGTCCCTCTCCCCATGGGAGAGGGGACGCCTGAACAACGGTCGCGAGCGGACTCCCTCTCCCATTGGGAGAGGGTTGGGGTGAGGGGTGATGCGCGTTGTGCGGATCACCGGTCTGGGTGCCAGGGTTGACCGGGTACAACAATAATCGCGGCCCCGCGCTTTACACACACGGGACCTTGCGTAAACTGCGGTGCCGGCCTGGGCCGGTCAGGGGCGTGTGAGGGGAAAGCCGATGCGTTTTGAAGGAACCGAAACCTACGTCGCCACGGACGACCTTCGCGTCGCGGTGAACGCGGCCATCGTGCTCGAACGCCCGCTGCTCGTCAAAGGCGAGCCCGGCACCGGCAAGACCGTGCTCGCGCGCGAGGTGGCGAACGCACTCGGCGCGCCCCTGATCGAATGGCACATCAAGTCCACCACCAAGGCGCAGCAGGGCCTCTACGATTACGACGCCGTCAGCCGCCTGCGCGACAGCCAGCTCGGCGACGAGCGCGTGAAGGACATCAAGAATTACATCCGCCGGGGCAAACTCTGGGAGGCGTTCGAGGCGCCCGCGCGCCCGATCCTGCTCATCGACGAGATCGACAAGGCCGACATCGAATTCCCGAACGACCTCCTGCAAGAGCTCGACCGCATGGAGTTCTTCGTTTACGAGACCGGCGAGGTGATAAAGGCGGGGGTGCGCCCCATCGTGTTCATCACTTCGAACAACGAGAAGGAACTGCCCGACGCGTTCCTGCGCCGCTGCTTCTTCCATTACATCCGCTTCCCGGAGCGCGAGACGATGCAGACCATCGTGGACGTGCATTTTCCGGGGCTGAAGCCACGGCTGCTGCGCGAGGCGCTGAATATCTTCTACGATATCCGCGATGTGCCCGGCATGAAGAAAAAGCCGTCCACCTCGGAGCTGCTCGACTGGATCAAGCTGCTCGTCTCGGAGGATATCGACCCGGAGCTGCTCAAGGAGCGCGACCCGAGGAAGCTCATCCCCCCGCTCGCGGGCGCGCTTATCAAGAACGAGCAGGATGTGCAGCTTTTCGAGCGGCTCGCGTTCATGAGCCGGCGGAAGGAAAGGGAGTAGCGCCCGCTCGTCATCCCGGAAGCCGCTTGCGGCTATCCGGGATCTTAAAGGGCGCTGGCGGAAGCGGAGGTAACGCCATGAACGTGATGAGCTGTAAGGGTTACGAGGCGCTCGTCCAATATGACGAGGATGCGGAAATCTTCCATGGCGAGGTCATGAACCTGCGCGATGTGATTACGTTTCAGGGCAGCTCGGCCGGGGAGCTTAGGCAGGCGTTCGCGGATTCGGTCGAGGACTACCTGGCGTTTTGCCAGGAGCGCGGAGAGGAACCCGGGAAGCCCTATGCCGGGCAGTTCGCCGTGCGGGCCGATCCGCCGGCGCAGTGAGCGGGAGCAGCATATCGTTCCGCGTTCTATTTAAGAAGGATGCTGCCTGTGCTATTATTCAGCCGAGGTGAATATGACCATAGCCCTATCCGTTGACAGCGAAACCGCACATCTGGCGCGAGAACTCGCCCGCGCTACCGGCAAGCCGCTGCAAACAATCCTGCGCGAAGCGATTGAGAAGACTGCCATCGCCGAAGGCGTCGTTCCGCCTCCAAAGCGGCGCGTGGATATGAATAAAATCCGGGAGATCCTCGCCCGGATCGACGCTCTTCCCGTACGTGATCCCCGGCCGGCCGAGGAGATCATCGGCTATGACGAACTCGGTCTGCCGCGCTGATGGTTGTCGATACCTCAGCGCTGGTCGCTATCCTAAACCGCGAGCCCGAACGTGAGAGCTTCCTGCTTGCGATTGAGGAAGCGGGGCGCTGTTACATTTCCGCGCTTTCGCTTTACGAGACGCAGCTCGTGGTGCTTGCCCGCCTCGGCGAACGGGGCATGATTGAGCTGGAGGAGCTGATCGGCGAATTCGGTTTCTCCGTGGTGCTATTCGACCGGGCGCAAGCCGATCTTTGCGTTGCCGCCTATCGCCGCTTTGGCAAGGGGTTCGGCTCGGCGGCTTCGCTCAACCTGTGCGATTGTGCGGCCTATGCCTTGGCTCAATCCTTGAGCTTGCCCTTGCTCTATAAGGGAAACGACTTCGCCGCGACCGACGTGATGGCGGCGCGTTGAGGTGTTCTGTCATCGGAAATTTCGGCTAAAGCCCCATCGAATTGGCTAATAAGATTTTGCAATATCAAAGCGCTAGCTTATTCTTGGCGCTTTAACCGTTTCATCAAAGGTGTGTGCTAAATTCGATCAAGATCGCAATGCGCGGGAAGGCGCGCAAAATAGGTTAACTCGAAGCGCGCCCCGGTCCAACGCCCATGAAACGCAGCGCCGGAATCCTCCTCTATAAGCTCGTCGATGGCGAGCCGCGTGTGCTGCTTGTTCATCCCGGCGGGCCGTACTGGGCGCACAAGGACGCGGGCGCGTGGACCATTCCAAAGGGCGAGTGCGAGAAAAGCGAGGAGCCGCTAGCCGCAGCCATCCGCGAGTTCGGCGAGGAGACCGGGATGCAGCCGGAGGGGGAGTTTCAGCCCCTGGGCGAGATCGTCCAGAAGAGCGGGAAGGTTGTTACCGCCTGGGCCTGCGCCGGCGATTTCGATCCCTCGAAGCTCGTCTCCAACTATTGCGAGATGGAGTGGCCAAGGCGGAGCGGCAAGCGCCTCTCCATCCCCGAGGTAGACCGTGCGGAATGGTTCGCGCTGGATGAGGCGCAGGCGAAAATGAACGCCGCGCAAACGCCTTTCCTTAGCCGCCTGGCCGCGATTTTGGCCGCAGCCGGCCTTGGCGGTATATCCGGCCGGTCTTGGAGCCCTCAAATGCGAGACCGTACATGAGCCCCTTCCGGCCGGCGGCGAAGCCCGCAAAGCACTTATGCGCCCGGCGGCCCGGCTTCGGAAGCTTCCAGCGTCGCGGCGCGAGCGCCACCCCCCTGAGCTTCCAGGCGCCGGGAACCCGGCCGGGAGCGCCCAAGCCCCCGGCTTTCCGCCGGGCAAGCCAGAGACGGCCGGTGCCCTCGGCCAGTCTCTGGCTTATCCGTCTAACCTGTCGATGCCATGCTTAGCCCCAAGCTTTAGCAATTTTAAGGCGAGCGAGTTTGCTTCTATTCAACTTCCGGGACGAGCCAAGCGGACCGCACTTCATGAAGCGCCATGGCTTCCTTGAGGAAGGGCAGGAGCGCCTCGATCCGCTCGGGCACGGTATAAGGCGCGTTGAACAGGATCACGCCGCAGCCGTTCAGGCTCTCGGGGCGGTCCCTCGGCAGAATGAGCGCCTCCGCTACCCAGGTCCGCCGCAGCCCAAGCGCCTCGGCCGCCTCTTTCAGCGCCGCCACCGGCAGATGCGCCTTGATCGGATACCACAACAGGAAAACGCCCGTGGCCCAGCGCTTTTTCCACTCCCGCAACTGCCGGCCGAGCGTCTGGAACTCGTCCTTCAGCTCGAACGGCGGATCGATCAGCGCAAGCCCGCGCCGCTCCTTGGGCGGGATATGCGCGCGCAGACATTCATAGGCGTCGGCGTGCAGGACGCGTGCCTGCTTATAGGGCGTAAGCGCGGCTTGCAGGGCCTCGAAGGTTGGTTCGTGCAGTTCGGCCGCGATCAGCCGGTCTTGGCCGCGCAGGTGCTTGGCCATGATAAGCGGCGAGCCCGGATAGCGCTGTGCGTCAAGGTCCGGCGTTATGAGATCGAGATAGAGCTGGAGGCCAGCCGGCGCGTCCGCCCGGCCCAGAAGGCGGCCGATGCCCCTTTCCCATTCGCCGGTCTTCGCGGCTTCCTCCGAATCGAGAGCGTAAAGGCCCGCCCCGCCATGGGCGTCGATGAGGCACAGGCCGCCGTCCTTCTTTTGCAGGTAGTCCAGGCACAGCACGAGCACGATGTGCTTCAGAACGTCGGCGAAGTTCCCAGCGTGATAGATATGGCGGTAATTCATCGTATCCTTTTAGCGCGGGGAGGAGATCCCCTCTACCGGCCGCACGCCCGCGTCCCAACATGCTCTTGGATTATATCCGCCCTCTGCGGAACAGGGAGCGAAGCTGCGCGGTTATTCAGTATCTTGTGGATGGTTTGTACCCGATCCGGTCGATTGCGTCATCGCGAGGCGATCCAGAAGCAGGAACGTGACTTCTGGAATGCTTTGCTCGCAATGACGCGCCGGAACGGTAATATTCCTCGCGCGAAAGGAGAAAATGGTGACCACGCCCAGCATCGATCAAGAGGAATTAGTAGGCGCCGTTCGCCGCAGCCTCAAAGAGCATTGGCAGATGTTCCTCATCCAGGGCATCGTTCTCGTCATACTGGGCGCGCTCGCGATTGCTGTGCCCGTCATGGCCTCTGTTGCCGTCGCTGCCTTCGTGGGCTGGCTGCTGTTCTTCGCCGGCACGTTCCGGGCGATCTCGCTCTTCCGCGCGCCGCACGCACCCGGCTTTTGGTCCACTCTCCTGCTGTCGATCCTCATGGCGATCCTGGGTCTTATCATCGCGCTATTCCCGCTCCAGGGCGCTATGACGCTCACCATGGTGCTCACGGCCTATTTCATCGTCCACGGCATATCGAGCTTTGCCTTGGCCTTCGCCATCAAGGGCCACACCGGACGCTGGGTGCTGCTGCTGTTCGGTGGCATTATCGATCTCGCGCTGGCGGCGCTGGTAATCGCGGGCTGGCCAAATACGAGCGTCTTTATCCTGGGCCTTTATGTTGGCATCAACCTTTTGTTCACCGGCTTTGCGCTGATCTCCGCCGCCCTCGGCGCCCGCGAAGCGTAAGCGCTGCCGCAATGAGGGCATCGCGGAAGCCGGGCTGGGTCTCCGGAGGCGGCGCTTGCGGACGCCGGACGCCGCCTGCCCCCGCGATCCCGCCCGAACCGGCAGCTTTACCATGGGTTCGCCGGAGAACGAGCCGGACCGCCTAGAACGCGAAGGCCCGCAGCACCAAGTGACCTTCGCCAAGCCCTTCGCCGTGGGGCGCTTCGCCGTGACGTTCGCGGAGTGGGATGCCTGCGCGGACGATGGCGGCTGCGGCGGCTACAAGCCTTCAGATGGAGGCTGGGGCCGGGCGGACAGGCCGGTCATCAATGTGAGCTGGAACTATGCGCAATCCTATGTGAAGTGGCTATCGGAGAAAACCGGCCGGCATTACCGGCTGCTGTCCGAGGCCGAGCGCGAGTATGCAACCCGCGCCGACAAGAAATCGCCGTTTTGGTGGGGGGCGTCTATTACCACTGAGCAAGCCAATTACGATGGCAATTCCACCTATAATGGTGGCGGCAACGGCGAGTATCGGGCACGGACCGTGCCGGTGAAATCCTTCCAGCCCAACCCCTGGGGCTTGTACCAGGTTCACGGCAATGTCCACGATAGGGTGGAGGATTGCTGGCACGATAGCTACAATGGTGCACCTAGCGATGGTTCAGCATGGACAACCGGAGAGTGTAAATATCGTGTCTATCGCGGCGGCTCGTGGGCCGACATTCCGAAGTCTCTCCGCGCGGCGTACCGCAATGGCGCCTCCGCTGCCAGCTTCGATGTCGGTTTCCGCGTGGGCCTGGGTTGGCAGGACTTAAATCGTTAATCTTTAGAACCTTACATTTTACGTTACGCTCCCTGTAGCCAACCTGCGACGAGCAAAAGAAACCTGCCGAGGCTGGCTGATCTTTTCGCGTGCGCACGGCGACAGGTTTCTAAGCGGGAGGGCATCGGCGGCGCTACCTGCTTGCATTTTATAGGTCTGAGTCCTATAGTTATAATTGGAGACAGATACCTTGCGGATATACAAGACCAAGGTTTTTCTGCGGTTTCAACGCAAGGAAGGTGTGGCGGACGCGGCGCTCTGCGAGGCAATTGCGCGGGCTGAAAAAGGGCTGATCGATGCCGATTTGGGCCGTGGGCTCATCAAACAGCGCGTGCCGCGAGAGGGGACCGGGCGGCGCGGCGGCTTTCGTACCATCGTCGCCTACCGGGCCGGTTCGCGCGCCGTGTTCATCTTCGGCTTTGCCAAGAATGTGCGCGACAATATTTCAGCCGCGGACGAGCGGGAGCTGGGGGAAACCGGCGCGCTGCTTCTGGGGCTCGACGCGCGGGGAATTGAAATCATGATCCATGGCGGGGAGCTGTGGGAGGTGGAGTGCGATGACGAAGAAGACACCGAAGGCTAAATACCGGAGCGAGATCGCCGGGGCGATGCACGAGACTGTGCGCGGTATGCACCGCCTTGGTCTTGTTGATAAGAAGACCATGCGCGACTTCGATGCGCGCTGCCTGACCGCGGTTGAGGAGTTGTCCGCCGCCGATATCGCCGGCATGCGCGAGGAGGCCGGTGTCAGTCAGGCCGTGTTCGCGCGCGTGCTCAACGTGACGGCGGATTACGTGAGCAAACTTGAGCGCGGCGCAAAACGGCCCAGCGGGCCTGCATTGAAGCTTCTGTCGCTGATGCGGCGCAAGGGCTTCGAAGCGATTTTGTAATACTGGGGGCTGGAAGGGCGGGGTAAGCGTGGCGACGCGCGGGTAATCTATTTTTATCATGATTTCGGCATGCCGTTCTTCGCGCTTACCGCCTACGCAAAGAACGAGCGGGCCGATTTGAGCCAGCAGGATCGCAATGGCCGCATACCGGAATATCAAGCTCGCCAACTGATTGCGATGTTCGAGAAATACGGAGACGACAATGGTTGACGCTTTCCGTTATCCCATCCAGGTGTTCTGGAGCGAGGACGATGGGGGCTTCATCGCCACGGTGCCCGATTTGCCGGGCTGCTCCGCGTTCGGCGCCACGCAGGTCGAGGCGGTGAAGGAAGTAGAGGACGCGATTGCCGCCTGGATCGAGGCTATGGCAGCGGCGGGCAATCCGGTTCCTCACCCCTCGAAGGCTGTGCCCGCGCTTCACGCCTAGCGGCGGTGTCAGAAGGCATAGACGGAATGCCGTTCCGCTGAAGGCCGCACCAGCGGTTTCAGCTTGTTGCGGTTCGCCACATCGACGCGCGCGGGGAACAGATCGGCCAGATATTGGGTGATGGCGACATATTCGAACAGATCGACGCCCGCGTCCGGCGCGATCTCGATCATGATGTCGATGTCGCTGTCCGGGCGGTTATCGCCGCGGGCGCGGCTGCCGAACAAGGCGGCATGCACCACGCCGCGCGCGCGCAAAGTGGCCTCGTTCCGTTTCAGCGTGGCGACGATGTCTTGGGCGTCCATGGTGGCAGTGTAGCAGGAAACGGGAGGCCTGGGGATAGGAAAGCGCTTCTGTGCTGTTTGCGGCCAGTGAGCTGGCGCGGTATGGGTCATAAAGACGGGGGAGATGCAGCCTCGATTGGTAAAAGCTGCGCCCATGAGAAAGAGCGGCAAGTGATCGAGGAACTCGAAACCGTTGTGCTGACCCATGACCTTCCGTCCAGCGGATTGAAGGCGGCCGGCATCGGCACGGTTGTAATGGTGCATAAGGACGGCGAAGCTTACGGCGTCGAATTCCTGACCCTGGATGGGTATACGTTCGCGCTGGAAACCCAGCGTGCTGCGGAAATCCGCCCGGCCCGCAGCCGCGAGATGGCCCAGGCTCGCGAAGTCGCTTGAGCGGCAACATGGCAAAGGCAAAGACCCGCTACGCCTTGGTCATCGACGGCGAGCCAGCCGGCCGCGGCCGCAATCTTGGTTTCCGTGTGGCCTTGGGTTGGCAGCACGATTTTCGCCAGAATTTCCGGGGTCACGGCTCTGGAGAGCGCGCACTTTTAGTCCAGGGCCGGACTCGACGATCACGGCCGGGGCAAGTGGTTTGCGCCCGATACCGCCGCGGCGCCTGTCTTGGCTTTCGGGCGACAGGGGCCGCGGTCTTCGCGTGTGGGGCCAGACGGGGTTCGCAAGGGGGTTTCCACCACTCGGAGCCCCTGGAGGAATGCAGAATAGGAGGAACAGCGGAGGGCGATTACGCTAACCGGCAAGTGCCCGCCGGGCTATATAGCCTGAGCGTGACTCGCCGGCAGCCTTGGCTGCCTTGTCGATCCGGCGCAGTACGCGAGCTGGAAGCGTGATGTTCACTCGTTCCACCTTGTTGGACAACTCCGCCAAATCCAATTGCACCACGGCCCACAGCCACCCTGCATATTCCGGATTGGCTTGGTGCTGCGCGATCGTTCCAGACTCAGGAATGGACTCCCCATCGTCGATAACGGTTTCGAGCCAGAGCTCGATAGCCTCCTTGGCGTTGTCGATGGCCTCATCGAGAGTATCGCCAGCCGAGAAGCAGCCAGGAAGATCGGGCACCGCTACGCCATGGGCGCGGTGTTCATCGCCAAGTTCGATTGCTATCGGATATCTCATTGCTTGCCTCACTTAAGCCCTGCTTGCTTCAAGAGCTGGTGCACAAGTCCAGTGCCAAGATCCTTCTTGGGATGCGGCACGCTGACATGACCAGGCTTTTGGGGATGCGTGAAAATGTGGTGCGATCCTTTTGCGCCGCGTAGCACCCATCCATCCTGTTCTAGCGCTTCGATTAGGTCGCCGCTCTTCATGGTATGTATCATACACACTACGAGTGATGACCTCAATGGCAAATATCCGCGGCGGCAACGGACGGCCTCTCGATTGCTTTTGCTGATCCAATAGAGCAGGATCCCCGCATGGCTCGAACGGTTCCCGTCAGCGTCGTCGATACACCGGAGTTCCTGCCGGCTGCACGCAAGCTCATGAGCGACAAGGAACGCGCGTTGCTGGTGGATTATCTCGCCTATAATCCCACGGCGGGCGATCTGAGGCACGGGCGGCATTCGCAAGGTGCGCTGGGGGCTGGAAGGGCGAGGCAAGCGTAGCAAGCTCGAATTACCCGCAGCGGATTTTCGAGCGTCCTCTCTCCCGTCCGCATCCGCGGGCCGATGCGGACACTATAAGGAAGCAAGCTCGCCAAGGCGAGCTTGCGCGGGAGAGAGACAGAGTGAGCATCTGTGATGGAAGTCAAGCGTGAAGAGGCTCGGCAGTGGGCTTTTCGGGCGACCAGAGGCGATCCTCTTTGATGAGGTCGTTTGCCAGGACGATCAGCTTTCTCATGACGGCGGTCAGGGCGAGTTTTTTGACCTTTCCAGCGGCAAGGAGGCGCTCATAGAAGCGCTTGAGATGCGGGTTGAAGCGCGCCGCCGAAAGGGCCGCCATATAGACGCCGTTGCGCACGGCTTGGCGGCCGCCCCGGATGCGGCGCGGGCCGTTGCGCTTACCGCTGTCGCAGGCGAGGGGGGCGAGCCCCGCGAGCAGGCCGGCCTGCTTGGCGTTGAGACTGCCAAGCTCGGGCATGTTGGCGATCAGTCCACAAGCGGTCACGGCTCCCACGCCAGGAATGGAGACGAGGATGGCGAACCGGCGCGCGAGCCCAGGATCGGCTTCGATGGTTTGAACGGCCAGCGCTTCGAGCGCGCCTGCCGCGGCTTTGGCGCTCTTGATCTGACGTTCGATCTGGTGCTTGACGCCCGCGACGGCGGGGTCGCGAGCTGGTTTTCAAGCGCTGTCCCCGCCGCTATGGCCGCCTCGCGGTTTCGCACGATTTCAGACAGATTTTCAATGGTTTCGGGCAGCGGCGGTGTTGCCGCGAGCCGGGCCATCAGGCCGAACGCGGCGAGCATCCGTGCATCGACGGAATCGGTTTTTGCCAGCGCGCCAAGCAACTCGGCAAACAGCCTGGCGCGCAGCGGGTTGACGACGGCGATAGAAAGCCCGGCATCGTGCAGGAACCGGTGGACGCCGCGATGATATTTGCCCGTCGCCTCCATGACCACGATCCGCACCACGAGCGGTTTCAGGGCGGACAGGAGCTGCTTGTGACCTTTCTTGGTGTTGGAAAAACGCAAAACGGTGCCGGCCGGGAGGATGTGGATGTCGAGCCACTCTTTACAAACGTCGATTCCTACGCCTACCTCATGAGACGCGCTGTGTTCGGACATGACCTTGCCTTGCATCCGGGACTTGCTCCCAATCATCTGTTCAGGACGAGCGCGAAGGACCGGCGGACCAAGCTCACTCACGGTTGGTGCCAAGGGGGATACGGTCCCGCCGATCCGTCCCTCCGGACCCCGGCCGGGGTCCGGAGGGACGCTCAAATCCTTGCCCGATTCGAGCAAGATCATCATGCAAGAGGGTCTTCGCCGCCCGCTCACTTCATCGTTGGGATAACGAACTCGGCGCCTTCCTTGACGCCGCTTGGCCAGCGCGAGGTCACGGTCTTGGTCTTGGTATAGAACCGCACCGAGTCCGGGCCGTGCTGGTTCAGGTCGCCGAACATGGACTTCTTCCAGCCGCCGAAGGTGTGATAGGCAAGCGGCACCGGGATCGGCACGTTGATGCCCACCATGCCCACATTCACGCGGGCAGCGAAATCGCGCGCCGCGTCGCCGTCGCGGGTGTAGATCGCGACGCCGTTGCCGTATTCGTGATCGTTCGCCAGCGCCAAGCCCTCTTCGTAATCGTGCGCGCGCACAATCGACAGCACCGGCCCGAAGATTTCCTCCTTGTAGATGCGCATGCCGGGCGTCACATGGTCGAAGAGGCAGGCGCCCATGAAGTAGCCGTTCTCGTAGCCCTGCATCTTGAAGCCGCGGCCATCCACGAGCAGCTTGGCGCCCTCGTCGACGCCGGTTTGCACAAGGCTCTTCACGCGCTCCAGGGCTGCGGCGGTGACGAGCGGGCCGAAGTCGGATTTCTCGTCCGTGTAGGGCGCTACTTTCAACGCCTCGACCTTCGGAAGAAGCTTCTCTACCAGCTTGTTCGCGGTGGCCTCGCCGACCGGTACGGCAACCGAGATCGCCATGCAGCGTTCGCCCGCCGAGCCGAAGCCCGCGCCCAGAAGCGCATCGGCGGCCTGATCCAGGTCCGCATCGGGCATGATAATCATGTGGTTCTTGGCGCCGCCGAAAGCCTGAACGCGCTTTCCGTGCGCGGTGCCCGTGGCGTAGACGTAGTGCGCGATGGCCGTCGAGCCGACGAAGCCAACGGCCTTGATATCCGGGTGCGTAAGGACCGCGTCCACGGCTTCCTTATCGCCGTTCACGACGTTGAAGATGCCCTCCGGCAGGCCCGCCTCGATGAACAGCTCCGCCAGCCGCATCGGCACGCTGGGGTCGCGCTCGGACGGCTTCAGCACAAACGCATTGCCGCAAGCGATGGCGGGCGCTGCCTTCCACAGCGGGATCATGGCGGGAAAGTTGAACGGCGTGATGCCCGCCACCACGCCCAGCGGCTGGCGCATCGAATACATGTCGATGCCGGGGCCGGCCGAATCCGTGAACTCGCCCTTCATGAGATGCGGCACGCCGATGGCGAACTCGACCACCTCCAGCCCGCGCTGAATGTCGCCCAGGCTGTCCGCCAACGTTTTTCCGTGCTCGGACGACAGCAGCCCGGCGAGCGGCTTCATTTCCTTGGCGACGACTTCGAGGAACTTCATCATCACGCGGGCGCGCTTTTGCGGGTTTTGCGCGGCCCATGCCGGCTGCGCCGCCTTCGCATTGGCGACGATCTCCGCAACCTCATCCGCGCTCGCGAGGGCCACGCGCGCCTGAACCTCGCCCGTGTGCGGAGCGTAAACATCCGCGAACCGGCCGGACCTGCCCTCAACCCTCTTGCCCGCCGCGAAATGACCGATCTGGCGCATGATGTTCCTCCGGTGCCCTTGGTTGCTTTTATGGAAGAGTATGGGAGCTGGGCGCGGCGTTCAAGCCGGAGGAGAAGAAGGAGGGAACGGGCGCGCGTGGAGGCCCAGGCCGTCGCGAGCGGCGGAGGAAAATTCCACCCAAAGGCACGGCGGGGGCCATGCCATTTTGCTTTCGCGGCGTATCGTCGCGGTCACTGTGGTATTGTAGCCACAACGCGATTCGGCAATGCCACGCCCGGCGGCGGTTTTTGATCCATATCAAAAAAGCCCGTGCTGAGCGATATATCTATGACTTAGGTGACGCGTAAACGTGCCGCCAACGGTATAAGAGGGCATGGGGCACTCTTTTAGTTACTAAGTAAGGCACTTGGGGGTTAGTATGAAGGGTTTTCTCAAAGCAGCCGCGTTCGCGGGGCTTTTGGTGGCGACGGGCGCGCAGGCGGCCGATTTGGGCGCTCCGGCTAACATGGGCGGCTATAAGGACGATGTCGTCTATTCGTGGTGGAACGCTGGCGATATCTTCGTCCGGCTGCGCGGCGAAGCGGTCCTTCCGGATAGCAAGAGCACGGGAACTGCGGTGGCTCTGAAGGCCAGCAACGAGGCCATCCCGGAAGCCGACATTTCGTACTTCCTGACGAAGAACATCGCTATCGAGACGATCTGCTGCGTGTCGCGGCACGAAATCGATATGGGGAGCACGAAGCTCGCTAACACGACGCTCTTCCCGCCCACGGTTATGCTGCAATACCACTTCGACATGGGCAAGATTAAGCCTTACGTCGGCGCAGGCGTGAACTACACGGTCTTCTTCGACAACACCAACGGTCTCAAGACCACCAACGCTTGGGGCGGTGTCGTGCAGGCTGGTGTTGACTACCACCTCACCGGCAACTGGTTCGCCAACGTCGACTTCAAGAAGCTCTGGGTTGGCACTGACTACACCTATGGCGCGGCGCATGGCCGCCTCGATATCGATCCGATCATCGTCGGCGCGGGCATCGGCTATCGCTTCGGCACGGGCTACACCCCGCTTAAGTAGCCATCTGAAAAAGTCCCATCGGAAAGCGCGGCTTCGAGCCGCGCTTTTTTTATGCGCCGCGGCAGGGGATACCGAAACCGGTTGCACAGTTCCCAGCCGTCATCCCCGGAAACGCCGGAGGCGTTATCCGGGAACTTTACGAACACGGCGCTTGCCCCTTTAATACCTGCCGCCATAAGTTTTGACCGCTCTTTCGTCATTGCGACGGCGAGCGTAGCGCGGCCGGAAGCAACCAAGGCAACATTGGTTTGCGCGGTCGCTTCTGGATCGCCGCAGCGGCCAAGGCCGCCTCGCGATTACGAGGCACGGGCGCCAGAGCGGTCAAGATTTCTGGCGGCTGGTAAAAGACCCCGGATGGCCGCAAGCGGTTTCCCCGGATGACGGCAAAGTGGTGCTTTGGCTGCGCTTCGCTTAGTCCTGGGGCTCGTTAAGCTGCTGCTGGCTGCCGGTGTCGAGACAGCTATCCATGTTCGCAACCGCCGCCAGTTGCTCGATGCCGGGCACGATCACCTCGCGGGTGCTGCGAAGCTCGATCAGCCCTTTTCGCTTGAGCTTGCCGATCATGCGGCTGACGGTCTCCAGGGTGAGGCCGAGATAGTCGGCCAGCTCCGAGCGCGTCAGCGGCAACTCGAACTGCGCGTAGTTGCGCGGCAGCGGCGCATGACCCGTGGATCGCGCGCGCCGTGCGATCATGAGCAGCAGACTGGCCACACGCTCGTAGGAGGACTTCCGGCCAAGCGTGAGCGTCCAATCGCGGCAAAGGTCCAGCTCCCGCACCGTGAACTCGAATAGCCACCTTTCCATTGCCGGGAAATCGTCCAGGAGCCGGCTGAAGGGCGCGCGCGGGAAAGTGCACAATTCGACCTCGGTGGCGGCAGCGGCCGAGAAGCGGTGGTGCTTGGAAAAGGTGTGGCCCAGAAAATCCTGGCCGTACATCAAACCGATGATGTGCTGCTCGCCATCGGCGGTGGTCTTGATGAGCTTCACCACGCCCGACAAAATGGAAGCGAAGGAGTGCGCTTCGTCGCCGTCCCTGAAAATGTAGTGGTTGGCGGGCACGGTGCGGCGCCGGCCCATGGCGCTCAGCCTTTCGAGCTGCTCGCCGGACAGCGTGCTGCAAAGGGCGTGATAGCGGGCAGCGCAAATGTCGCACCTGGCCGGCGGCGAGTGGGCGCGATCGTTCGGTTGGCTGGCCATCGTACGCAACTTGAGCCTCGAAACCCTTTTTGCTGTTTTTTATTGCCTAAACGTAGCGGTTGCGTTCCGGAATGTCCAATGCAGCGCTGCCGCATGTGAGCCGGCGGGGGCACGCAGCCGTGTCAAAGCCGCGCATTGGGTTAGCTCCGATGCTGCCAAGAAGCAAGAGTGCGGCGGAGTGGGGGCGGCGTTTCAGCTTCTAGTGCACCCGGCCGGAGGTCCGGCCTCCTATGACCGCGGTGCTGCGGAGTCGCCACTTCCCGTGGGCTGTACTAGTTTCCGCGCCGTCTAGCCAGGGAGTCACACTGAGCTGGAGATAAACTGCGGCGACGAAATTTGCAAAATGATGCCACCAGTGTTGCCCTGGCTGCCATAAGCCTTTGTGGCAACGTCAGACTTTTTGACCTAAGTGCTTGAATAGAATGGTGCCGCTTGGGTGACTCGAACACCCGACCCCCTCATTACGAATGAGATAAAAGCGCCGGACACCCCCTGACAACACCTGACAAATTTATGCGGCGCGGTGCAAAAATATGCACGCAATATCATTGTCTTGTCCGGTAATGTCGCTATATTGTCTGGTAAGAGTAACGCATGGCCAAGTTCCCTTGGTGCGTTACCCCCTGGTAACCCCCGTTACCCCGGAGAACAAAAAAATGGACAAGAAAGTTTTGACCGTCGCCCGCATTGAGGCCGCGAAACCAAAGCCAAGCCGTTATGAGCTGCCCGACGCTGGCTTGCCCGGCTTCTACCTCGTGGTGCAGCCGGGCGGACATAAGTCATTCTGCTTGCGCTACCGCGCTCAAGGCAAGCCGCGCAAGTTCACCATTGGCACCCATCCGCAATTCACCCTTGAGATGGCCCGCAAGCTCGCCCGTGAGGCCATTGGCAAGATAGCCAGGGGTGATGACCCGGCCGGGGAAAAGAAGGCTGCACGGTGTCCTGCTGCCGCCTCCGGCGCGCCGCAAACCATCGATGACCTTATCCCCCTATTCGTGGAACGCTATGCGAAGAAGCACACCCGTGAAATCACTTGGCGGGAAACCGAACGCCTTTTGAACCGCGACGTGCTGCCGGTATGGAAGGGACGCGCGCTCGACTCGATCCGCCGCCGGGATGTGATCGCCCTTTTGGACGATATTGCGGGCGAGCATAAGGTGCTCGCGAATAAGGTTTTCGCGGCCATCCGCCGCATGTTCGCTTGGGCGTGCGAGCGCGATTTGCTGGAGGCTAGCCCGTGCTTTGGCGTTAGGGCGCCAAGCCAGGAAACCAGCCGCGACCGCGTGCTAAGCGATGATGAGCTGCGGCTGGTCATGCGCGCCGCTGAGAAGATGGAAGCGCCCTTCGGCCCTTATGTGTGGATGCTCATGCTCACCCTGCAAAGGCGTTCCGAGGTGGCCGGTATGAGGTGGAGCGAGCTTAACGCAGTCGAGACGATATGGACGCTGCCGGCATCCAGAACCAAGAACGCCATTGAGCACGTCCTGCCGTTACCGCGCGCCGCAACGGCCATCATCGACGCGATGAAAGAAACGAAGTTCGCGAATTGCGACTTCATTTTTAGCACAACCGGGCGTTCGCCGATATCGGGCTTTGCGAAGCTTAAGAAACAGCTTGATGCCAAGATCGCGGCAGAGAATGGCGGCGCGCCCGTAGCGGCATGGACGCTTCACGATTTGCGGCGGACGGGTGCAAGCAAGATGCCCAGGCTTAATGTCGATCTGCCGGTGATCGAGAAAATTCTCAACCACGTTTCTGGTAGCTTTGCGGGCATCGTGGGCACCTATCAGCGCCATAAGTACAGCGATGAGATGCTGGCCGCTTTGGAGGCGTGGGCCGCCTTCCTAGCCCGGCTGGCCGCCGGTGCTGATAACGTGGTCAATATGGGGCGCATGCGCCCTGCGCAGTAATGGCATCTCAATAGCGCGGTGCAAAAACAGAAACGGGACGCAATGCGCCCTGTCTTATTGAATAGACTGGCGGTGCAAAAACATAGCGCGGCGCGGTGCAAAAATAGATGCAGTTGAAAATAGCGGCATAAAGTTGTATTATATTGTCCAACGAAGTAACTGAGTTGGATAAAAATGTCGAAACCTATTCCCGATCTTGAGAACATGCCCAGTGGCGCTTTCGTCGCGGTTGCGGCGCTCGCTGGGCGTTGGGACAAGTGCACGAAAACAATTGAGCGCTGGTCTAAGGACGAAACTCTTAAGAAGATATTTCCGAAAATTAAGTACATCCGGGGGCGGAAATACACGACGGCGGGGGAAGCGCTGAAGTTTGAGAGACACTTTGATATTCCCGGTGTGGCCGCCGCGAATAAGCGGGCGAATGTGTGGCCTGGCGGGCGGCCGGGCCGCCGGCCCAAGGCGGCCCGATAGCCGATGCTCAAGCCGCCCGATAACTTGCCCGCCTTAGCCGCGCCAGCTGCCCCCTTCCCGGCCACCGATCTGTCACGATCCAACTCGCTCACCGATCTGGCGGCGCGCTTCAAGGTTGAGCATCAAGCTTGCATCACCTCGCTCGCGGATAGCATCCGGCATGCCATAGCCGCCGGAGAATTGCTAATCGAGGCCAAGGCGCAATTGAAGCATGGGCAATGGTTGCCATGGCTTTCCGGGCACTGCGAAGTATCGGAGCGAAGCGCACAACTTTACATGCGTGCCGCAAAGAACCGCACAACCATTGAGAGCGAAATCCGCAATGCCGTTGCGGATTTGTCCTTGAATGAGGCGATGGCCCTGCTAGCGCTTAGCTCCGATGTCCGCAAGCTCCTGGAATTCGTCAGGAAGACCGAGTCGGCGACCGGCCCGGAAGAGTTGATACAGCTCTGTCTCGATCATGGGGTTGGGGTAATTCACGATCCAAACTACAACCCTTTTCATGGAAAGTCCGAGGCCGAAGTTCGGGAATGGCACGTGTTCGTGCTGTATCTCATCAAGTGCCAAAATTATGCACCTGAGGGGGCAGCACAGCACGTTGAATGGATATTGCAGCGCCCCTTCCAGAATGTGGATGAATGGCTTGGACTTGGACCCGAAGGCGATGCGCCCCGGTGCCGCTGTTTTATGGAGCCAACGAGATCAATACCGGGAGTTATAAAACAATGGAAAGAATTCGCGGCCCAATATTGTGACGCAACGGAAGCTGACCTTATCGCCGAGATAAGGGCTATTCAGGAGCGATATGACGCAATGCCCAAACCGAAGCAGAAGCGGCGGCGAAGCCTCTTAAAAAGGAAAGCAGCATGACCGCACAAAACGCCTCACCTTGGGCACCGGCAGGCCCGAAGCGCCCAATGGCACCGCCGGATAGCCGGGCCGGGAAACCGGCCGCCAGCGGGGCTGCGGTGCGGCCCTAAACACCCTTCAAATGACAAAGGAAATGGACTCGAATACCAGAGCGTCTTGATATAGAGTCACTTAATAAGCTGCGGCACATAGGCCGAAATCAAAACAAGGGAAGGATTGGCAAAAAAAGGACTCCAGACCGGCACAGGTAGGGAGTCCAGATAGCGATTGAGACATGACAAACCTACCCGCATCCCCACGTGAAAGCAAGCCCGGCTGCTTCCCTTATTTGCGCTCGCAAGAGAGCTTAAGCGGCGCGCGCGAACTGCAAGATCGCCTCAAGCGCGGTGGCATTTATTCGGAAATCATCCAGGAAAGAGAGTTCGCCCGGCTTAAGTGCCGGATGCCGAGCGGCACCACCTTCAATTTGCGAGTGGGCTATGTCGAGGGCTGCGCCGAACTGGACGCCTTCCTTGAGTATTGCGCCGAATCGAAGCTACGCAATCACCCTCTAGCAACCACCAAAAATGGACCTTAAAATAAGAGCCCCGCGAGTGGTTCGCGGGGCTCTTCGAATTCATTGCTTCCGGCGTGAATTCATCGAAGGAGATTGGAGTCGCCTTGATATGACGAATGTAAAGAATCTCACCGCAGTCCGCAACCCCCTTGTTCATTCGGAGGGTAGCGATAGTTCGAAAACCTCGAACAATATTATTCCTTTCCCCGGCGGGCGCATAACGCCAGCCGAGCAGGTGCTCGACTGGATCGCGGCCTTCCAAAGCCTGCCCCCGGATGAGCAGCGGGCGATGCAGTGGCGCGGACGCGTCGCCGGGCGTAGCTCGCTAGACGCATTCGGGCTGACGCCCCGGTTGACTTCGCTTGGCGCAGCCGCCGCGAGCTTCGATCTTGCCAAAAAAGTCACTGAGGCTTTGAAGGGCGACTGGCACCGCGACCACGGCTTAGCGCCCGGCCCCAACCATTCCAAGGACGACCGCTCCCTGCATATCAGCCCGCACGAAAGCGACCCCAGGGATGTGGTTTTGCATTCCTATGCCGGCGACGATTGGCAGTCCATCAAGGATGATTTGCGGGCGCGCGGCGTTCTCCCGGCCCGCCCGGCCGGAGTGGATGTAACCTTGGAGGATTATGCTGCCGCTAAGCGCTTGCCTGAAGCCTTCTTGCGCGAATTAGGGCTAAAGACCGTGCCCAACCCTTGGCATATGAACGGCCATGAGGTGCAGAAGATCCTCGCTATCCCCTACCGCGACGCGGACGGCAAGTTGATCCGGACCCGCTATCGCATCGCCATGGCGGGCGATAAGAAGCACATTTGGGATCAGCAGAAGGGAAAGCCGCTTGCCCTTTATGGGCTCGATAGGCTGGGGAAATCGGAGCGGCTTTATCTTGTCGAAGGCGAAAGCGATACGCAAACCCTATGGCATCGCGGATATACCGCCCTTGGCGTTCCGGGCGCCACGACTTTCAAGCCGAGCCGCGATGATCCTGTTCTTGCGGGATATTACGGCGATATTGTCGCCGTCATCGAGCCCGACCAGGGCGGCAAGGCACTGCTGGCCCAGCTTGCGAAGTCGAAGCATGCGGCCCGCATACGCGCCGCCCGCCTTCCCGGCTTTAAGGATGTAAGCGAGCTGCATTGCCGCGCGCCCGAGCGGTTCGATGAAGTCCTGCTTGCTGCCATAGAGCAAGCGATGCCGCTTAGTGAAGCCATCGAACAAGCTGGCGCGGCTGAATGGCCCGAGCCGCAGCCTATCGATGCGCCGCTCTATCCCGTCCCAGCCTTCGACCCTCAAGCGCTCTTGCCGGACGGCTTGCGCGATTTCGTGATGGACGCCGCTTACCGCATGCCATGCGCGCCGGAATATGTGGCAGCCGCGACGATTGCGTTTGTGGGCTCTGTCATCGGCGCCCGCTGCGCAATCCGGCCGAAGCGGGCCGACGACTGGCTGATAACCCCGAACGTCTGGGGTGCCATCGTTGGCGATCCCGGCCAGAAGAAATCGCCCGCCGTGGCCGAGGCCGAAAAACCGATAAACCTAAAAACGGCAGTTGACCTCCGCGCCGCGCAATTTCGCGGGGTGTTCTCAACCTATTGATGTGGGTTTTGCCGGTCAGGCTGGCGCCATAAGGCGCGGCGGCGAGCGCAGCCGGCGCCCGCCAAGCCAGGAGCGGAAGGCATGGGCAAGGATTTGTGCCCACCGTTGGACACCGGTCAACTGCTCCGCAGCCTTGACCAGCCCCCGCAGGAAGCGGGCAACACCTGTGAGCGCCAGTTCAGCCCAGCGGGCACGGCCATGCGCCGAAGCGATCCGTAGCGTGGTCTGGCGGCTATGGCGCGTCCGTTCGGCGATACCGGCGAGCAGCAGGGGACGGCTGGTGATCGCCTCCAGGTGTTTATCCGGCCCGGCCAGGCGCACGAAGATGTTCCACCAGTTGTAGACCAGCGCGACCATCCGGGCTGCGAGTTGGCAGCGGGCGAGGTCTTTGGTGGTGAAGCCACCCCAGCCCCACTGGTTCTTGAGTTCGTCGAAGGCATTTTCGCAATCGGCGCGGTCCCGGTAGAGCTGGGCGATGCTGAGCACCTCCTCATCGAACGAGGTTACGAGAACGGCATATTCCCACACTGCCGTGTCTTCGCCGATTTCCGCGAAGCTGAGCCGCAACTGGTTGCCATCGCCAGGCATGCTAGCTGCAATGCTGCCTTTCAGCCGCCGCCGCAAGACGATCACACGCCGCGAGCGGCTCCAGCCCATAAGCCGCAAGCTTTCCGTCCTGCCTTGCCAGCCCTGGCCCGCGTTCTGCCAGCCGTCCTTCTGAAAAGCCCGTTCGATCAGGGCCTTAACATTCTTGGTCTGCCGCAGCTTGAACAGATAATCGATGCCGCGGTTTTCGGCTTCCGAAAGCGTCTTTTCGGAGGTCATGCCGCTATCCCCGCGCAACAGCGCTGGCCAGCAATCGCGCGGCAAGCCATCGATCAGCCGCCACAGCCCCGGCGTACAATGTGCGCCGTTGTGCTCATCGCCGGGCGCCGTCTCCACACCCATCACCAGGCGGAGGCCCGCCAGCATATAGGTATGGTGAACATGGGTGGGGCGCCCCGGCTTTTTGGGATTGTAGCTGACAACGGCGCCTTCCTGATGCCCGTAAAGAAGCTTGACCGTTGTATCGATATCGATGATGTAGCGCTCGCCAAGCAGCGGCAGGACGCAAGCGTCGAGGTGCCGTTGCAGCCAGGCCAGGCCTTGTTCAAGGGGGATTGCCGCCAGGGCCCGGCGCAGCGAATCCTCGCTGACGATCCGGCTCATTCCCATGAGTTCCGGCAGTACGGTGTCCGAGCGCAGCGCGGTGACATGGGCGTAACGGCGGTGCCCAGCCAGCGCCGATAGCACCCAGGTGCCAATCACGTCCCTGACTTCCGGCGCATTCGGGCTGGTATAGTGGAGCGGGCAGTCCGCGATCAAAGCGTCGAAAACCCCTGAGACTTTCAGGAACTCGATGAAATACACCGATGGCCCGAACGGCGTCAGCGGGCGCGATCCGTCCCACTCAACCTTCACCGTCCCGCCGAAGGTATCGAGAGTCTCCGCGTTCTCCGAAGCCGGTATTGCTACCGGTGCGTGCTCACCCGCAGGGTGAAGCGCTGGCAAGCCAATTTCCTCGCTCATGCCGCTGAAAATACGCGATTCTCACCCGTCGCGCCGATGACCAACTGCTGTTTTTAGGATAAAGCGCCTGATCGGCATCGCCATAAGGGAGCACAAGGAAGCCCTTGCTGGCGTCGAATGCGACGGGGTTGTGAGGGATGCGCGGAAGGCAGCTATCACAAAGAAGATCAAGGAGGCGGTGAAGGGCGATGACGACGCCGGCACTGAGCAGCTGAAAAGGGAGCTGATGGCGCACCTCAACGCTTCGCAGGATGCGCCCCTGCTTAGGCGCTATCTCACCAACAACTCGACTGTAGAAAAGCTGGGCGAGCTTCTGCGCGAGAACCCGGCGGGCATCCTGGTTGTGCGCGATGAAGTGGTTGGGCTCATCGCCTCTTGGGACAAGGCGGGCCGCGAGGGCGACCGGCAATTTTTCCTGGAGGCGTGGAACGGCACCGGCTCATTCGATACGGATCGCATCGGGCGCGGCACTATCCGCATTCCAAATCATTGCGTGACCATCTTCGGCGGCATGCAGCCGGACAAGCTGACCGATTATCTCGAACAGGCATCGGATGCGCTCGGCAATGACGGCTTGCTGCAGCGTTTCCAATTGCTGGTTTACCCAGACCCGGTGCCATGGGAGTGGCGGGACCGCGTGCCTAATGCAGATGCCCGCTTGCGGGTTGATCGCATCTTCGAAAAGCTCGCCGCTTTCGCCGTTGGCGCGAGCCCGGCCCGGCCGGGTATAAAGTTTCCGTATTTCTCTTTCAACGACGCTGCGCAAGATTTTTACATCGCGTGGACGACTGGCTTTCACAAAAGGATACAGGCGGAAAGCAATCCGCTTATTCGCCAGCACCTCGAAAAGTACGACAAGCTCTTCCCGGCGCTCGCCCTCATTTTCCACATGATCGGCATGGCGCTGGACAGCTCGCAAACCGAAATATCGGAAGCTTGCGCGAAGCGGGCCGCCGCGTGGTGCGAGTTCCTCGAATTGCACGCCCGGCGCTGCTACGAACTTCTCGCCGATGGAGGGCTAAGATCGGCGCAGGCGCTGGCTAAGAAGCTCAAAGAGCCGGAGCTTCCCCAAAGCCTCAACCCCCTGGACTTCACCGCCCGCGATCTGCGCCGTCTGCGCTGGCGCTATCTCTCGGACGAAGGGGCCGTGGAAGCCGCTCTCGACTGGCTGGAAAATAAGGGCTGGCTTTCCAGGCGCACCATACCAAGCGGCGAAAGAGGCGGGCGCCCTACCGAGCGCTTCACCATCAACCCGAAAGTTAGAGGCAAGGAATGATTAGCGCCGCCGAAGTTTTTTGGCTTCCGGTATCCCCAAGGCATATTTCACGGCGCTGAAGCTTCGAGCTGAGAGGGGTTAAAGTAACTTTCCTCGATCCCCGGCGCTGTTTTGGTCACATTAGTGGCCTGGGGACTTATGCTCCTTTTCTCATAGGTTACCGATAAGGTTCCGGGCGGCGTAACAAGCAGCATGTAAATAAATATTATTATGCCGATTAACAAAAAACAAAAAATCAAGGCTGCTAAGAAATCGCCTCCTGAATATGAACCGGGTATCCAAACTTGTGTCGTTGGATAATAGCCTTTTTCGGCCATCGTGTTCGCGTCGTTCCTAAAACGCGTGGTGGCCTGAGAAAGGTTTCCATTGTAGTTCTTAACGATTATCGCTGGCGGCAAGTGTCTGGACGACCCTCCAGTTTCAAACCATCGTTCACGCCATTTCCATTCTTGGTTATGTATCTGTGTCATCACACACCTCCATGATTGTAAAATGGGGTTTCGGCAGTTTTGGCAGCGAGTCCCACTATACAAATCCAAAAAAAAAGAGGGTTTTGGGCCTATACCTATTTACATATATAATAATAATATTCAAAAAATGCGCTTCATAGCGCGCGAGTCAGGGCGTTTTTTTATCCATGGACGTATCCGCGTATGCTGCCAAAACTGCCGAAACCCACCTGGGAACCGGAGTCTTGGCCGCTTCAAAACAGATGGATATCAAGGTTAAGCGCTGGGCGGGCACCGGGCGAGATGCCGCTTAGTGCAAAGAGCCCCCTGATTCCAGTCACCGCTCGACTCGCGCGCGGCCCGCACCGTCCCGCTCCCGCTTTCCCGGCCAAGCTTGCGGCAAAGTCCAAGCTTCCGCCCGATCCGGCAGGACTTCGCCCTTTCCCATGGCCACCGGCCCCCGTCCTTGGCCCGTGGGGCCACCTTTCCAGGCAAGGCGCTCCGACTACCGGGCCGCCCTTCCCGCCACGGCGTGCGCCTATTAGATATAAGACGCGGGGGGCAACCGGGGGTTCCGGGGCAGAAAGCAAAAAAAGGGCAATACACCCTATTTTTAGATAGATAGGCCGGGGCGCAGGGCGCATGCGCCCACAATTGCGGTATTTTCCAAGATAAGCCGTTGGCGCGAAACGATATTCTAAGATTCGGCTCGCCCATATCGGGGCCGGATAGGTCCGCCGCGAACACCTTCACCTGATAGCATATCAGGTGACGGAAAAGAGAAAATCAAACAAAATCAAGATGATGCGTTTGAGCCGGTTTTCACGGGTAACAGTGGGGTATTTTGAGGTATGAAAAAGGGGGTGTTTTTGGGCATTGAGCTGCTATAAACTACACCTAACCGGCTTGCCCCTCAATTAGCAAAATATGCCATGGCCACCAAGAAAACCTGCGCTCTCGATAAAACAAACGACATCATCACCCCCGCTCAAGCTCGCGCCGGACGCGCGATCCTGTCTTGGACTGCCGAGCGTTTGGCCGCAAAGGCCGGGCTTCATGTGCAAACCGTTCGCAAGTTCGAATGGGGACGGCACGCTTGCCCGGCGACGTTGCGGGTGATCCAGGCCGCGCTCATGGTGGAAGGCGTCATCCTGGAACAAGGGTATGGGTGGCACGGCATCCGCTTCGCCGACCGGCCAGCCCAAGAGCCCGCCCGGCGCTAAGGGGGCGGCCCGGAGCTGGGCCGGGCAGGGGGGGTTCGTTTTTTTTTTTATTCGCGCGGATCGATGGCATGGGCACCGGGCCGAGTGCCGGCTAGATCGCGGGCCGGGTAGCCATTCGCGGCATTCAAAGGCCGGTTAGGTCCGGGTTCCATTTGGTGGCCGCAAGCGGCGGGCGGGCGCGGGCCGTGGGGGCAGGCGGAACGATATGGCCGATAGGAGTGGCGGGGCCAGGCATCGGGCTTCCTGGCGGCTCTGTGCGGGTTTTGGGAAAGGGCCGTGTCCACGGTACCGAAAGGTTCCCGTGGACTGCGCAGGTACCTGCGCAGGCGCGCGGGGGCCAGCGAGACAGGAATCTGCAATATTCTTCCCGCGCGGCCCATTCCCAGAAAAACTACTTAAAAAATTCCGCCCGCAATTTTACCTGCATTTAGCTTAACCTGTGCCATATCCCTCGGGGCGGGCGCTAGCGCGATGGGGGCTTTCTTGGAGCTGGCCGCGATAAGAGCTTTCTGTAACGCGGGTCTGGACGTTCAAATATCCAAAGAAACGAATGATTTTTCCGGGCATGCCGCTGCACTCGGCCGGGCCAACGTTCTGGCGCCGTGGTGCCAGTCAGAACAAATAAATCACGAGCGCAGAAGCCAAGCTCTAAGGCCATTTCGTAAATTCGAATATGACTCCAGCGCTGCACTTCGCGCTCAACTTCATCTTTACACTTCACCCAGCACATGCCGCCATCCGGCACTAGCACGCGGAAAGCTTCTGCCATGCCGGCGCGGTACAATTCCATAATGTCGGCGTTGTAGAGCCCGGCCGTGGTGACGTTGTTATAGCGGGTCGTGGTTGGCGCATAGGCATGCGGGTTGCGCGTGCCGGGGCTGTGAACGTAGGGCAGATCGAGCACTACTACATCAAAGCTCGCGGGCGCATAAGGCAGACGGCGGCAGTCGCACACCAGGCTTAAGCCGTCATGCGGAGCGATATCGGAGCCTATGACGGCAATGCCGGGGGGTTTCCTCGCCCAAAAGCGGCCCGTGCTATGGGTAACGTCGGCTATGCGCGCGCCAGGCGGCGTATAGAGGCGGCAGACTTGCTCGATCAAAGCGGCATTGCCGCCTCTATTGTGCGCGGTGACGACGGGTTTAGGGGTTTTGGCACGTTCGCGATAGGCTGCTTGCTTGCATTTATCTGAACAATAATTTCGAGTACGCCGAACGGCCGCGAATGCGTCCTCACAGTGCAAGCATTTAAGTTGTTTCATACCTTACCGTAACTGATTCTCGCCGTTACGCTAAGCGTAAGCGTAACACCCGCTCGCCGTTACGATATAAGCTCCGGCGCCATGAGCGGGGCGCGCGGGGCCTTCGGGCGGAAAGGAATGGCGCCCGATTACTAGAAGAATCGCCTTGAGCGAAGCCGCGCCGCCATAAGCCTTGCCATGTCGTCGATGGACAAAACTTCGGCGCTTGCTTCGCGGGCGATATCCCGCTCCGGATCGGATCTCACGTCATCGCCACGGGGCCAAAGGTCTGGTGCGCCGCCTGCCATCCGCCCATCGCTATCCGGCCTTTTCGACTGGGGCGGCTCCCTATCTACGAAGGGTGCGAAGGTGGTGCGGTCCCTATCGGATGCGCCTTCGCGCCGGTCTGGATCACGGCCAACCCTTGGAAACCGTTCGCCTTGCGGCCAATCCGACGTGGACTGAAACCGCCGGGGTTGCGGATTTTCTGGCCAATCCCAATTGCTGCGCTCTTGCGCCGCCTTCCTCATGTTGGGCAAGCTCGACTCGGCCGGCCGCCCGGCAATCTTGTCCACGGCGCTCAAGGCCGCGAGCACCCCTAACAGATTGCTTCTTCCCTGGTGGCTTGGGCTTTGCTTTTCCAAGCTCTCCCGGCGCGTCCGGCACGCTTGGGCTTCAAGGATATCGCGCGAATTCGTCATGTAACTGGCCTCTATTCTCTTGGGTGTTGCTACGGCTTCCGCCGCCTTAAGGAAAGCTAGCTTTTCACGGTAAAGTCATAACAGCAAAATTTCTAGCTTCCACTTCCCCCTCATTATGGGTTACTCTTGGCCAGTTTTACAAGCCAGGAAATATCAGCGTGTCAGACGGCGAAAACAGCGAGCCACAAAAAAAAAAAGCCAAAGCCAAACCTCCTAAAAACCTCGCTCCGCACCTTTGGAAAAAGGGGCAGAGCGGCAATCCCGGTGGAAGGCCGAGGGACACGCTTGGTTTGGCTGCGCTTGCCCGGAACGATGTGCCGAAACTTTTCGGAAAGCTCATGGCTGTCGTGGACGCCATGGACATCAGACACCCAAGCGCGCCGCAAATGAAAGCCGTCGAAATGTATCTGGAAAGAGCGCTCGGCAGACCGATGACGCCGATTGCTCTGGGCGGCAGCATGAATTTGAACATGACCGGCCCAGACGGCGAGCCAGCAAGCGCTTTGATAATTGCGGCGCAACGGAACCGCGAGGGAATTGCCTATAAAGCCATGCTTCAAGGCGAGCTAGCCCGCCTCGAAAATCAGGAAGAGCAAAAGAGCGCCGAGGACGCCGCTAAGGAGTTGGAGGCGCGAGCCCTGATTGCGGCAGGCCGCGCGCACGAAGTCTCTGGCTTGGAGCGTTTACTGATCGCGGCCAAGGACAACGCCAGAAAAGACCTCCCCGCGCCGCAACCCGCGCCCGCCTCCACCGCCTCCACCGCATCTGCCGCTCAAGAGCCGCCCCCGGCACCCATGAGGGCAGCGCCGCCGGAAGCGCCGCCCGCCCCAGAGTCCACCATGAAGCCTGCCCCGGAACCGGCGCCGCAAGCCGCGTCCGCCGCCGCTTCCCCATCCGCGCGGGAGCCGGGCGCGTTTAACAAGATCGTCGCCCGGCATGCAGCGGAACGGGCTGAGCGGGAGGCTGCGAGGGCGGCGCCCAGCGCGAATTTGCCGGGCGGACAGGTGCCGGCCGCCGACTGGTTCAAGCCAGATAATCCCGCCGCCAGTTTCCAGGGCGGGCCGCCGGAAATCGTGACCTTAACCCGAGGCCCATTAGGGTCCATTCGTAAAATCTAGGAGCAGAAAAATGCAGATTGCCGCAATCGAACAAGTGAAGGGCCTGCCCGCCCGGCGCGAGCCCGAGCCCGCCGACGAAAGGGCGCTTCGCCAAGCCCTTCGCGAAGCCATCGAAACCTCCCGCGCCGCCGATGCGAGGGCCGCGCTTGCCACCGCCGCCGAAAGCCGCGCCGTCGGCGCTTTGGCCGCCGCGCAAGCCGAAGCCGCCCGGCTTGAAGCCCAACAGAAACGGACTTCCGATGCCGCCGTTGAAAAGGCTTCCAAGGTGGCCGCAGATGCCTTGCGGGCTAGCAGTCCGATCCCGATAGCTACGACCCTCCCGGACTTCATGATCACCGCTTCCCTGGCCTCCGCACGGGCGCAGAAAGCCATTTTGGAATTGGCCCTTGCCGAGCTAAACGCAGAAACCAACGCCGCGAAATCAGAAGTGGCCCGCGCCGCCGCCGAAGTCGCCGCGAGGGCGGATGCGGTCGTTGAATTCGAAGCGCGGCGCCTCGCCGCGAAGCGCGCCACCCTGGAAGAAATGATTTGGGAAGTTGACGACGCCCTGCATGGGTTGTTCCGCCTCGACCGTCAGCGCAAGGATGGCCCCCGGCTCGAAGCAATCGAATACCAGCTTAGCAAGCAACTCGACCGGCGCGGCCTCGCCATAGCCAAGGACAAGCGGTTGATCGAACAGCCGGGTTACGTGGACCATCTCGACCGGCTTCAAGCCGCGCAGGAAGGGCGCTGGGCCGCGCACCGCCTCCGCTTGATGGCGGACGCCTCGGCGCAATTTCAGGCTCCCGGTGGCCCCGTGGAGCAATGAGGCGCGCACCATGCCCGTGATATGGCCGGACATGATCCCGGAAACCGACCACCTTGGCCAGCCGCGCCGCCGCTTGAAGGTCCCGGCTGGTACGGATGAAATCGCACATGGGGGCGACCGCTTCCCCGTGGATGCCTTCGGCGGCAACATCGTCACAGTTCCTAATTCCGTCGCGGCAGTGCTGCTGCGCACTGGCGCGGGCGTTGAGTTAGCCGATAAGCCGGTAATCGAGGAGCCTTCCGGCGAGACGATCCGCGTAAGGCACGCCACGGATTCGAGCGCTTCGTTTACCTGGAAAGGGTGCTGCTGCACCCCCGATGAAAGCGGCTGCATTTTAGCGCCGGCTGAGGCAGTCCCGCATCTTTTAAGCCACGGCTTCCGGCCTATCGAACCAAAGGAGCAATAACCCATGAGCCTAGTTTCAGTCCCCCAAAACGAACTCCTTTTCCGCATCTATCCCCATGATGGCACCATCGCCCCGTGCGACATTGGCGGCGGATTCGCCGCGCTTGGCCCGATGACGCTCGTTCTCACCAACATGGGCGGCGATGCCGGGCTTCCGCTTGCCCAGGTCATGGCAACCATCACCGCCGCCGGGCTGCCAATACCGTTCAGCACCTCGCGCTTCGTGCTCAACTGGCAGAAGCTTAAGAGCGCGGCTGGCGCTGGCAATTCGCTTACTGCCAGCACCTTCTGACCGGCCCGCATGATGACGCTCACAGAAGCCGCCAGGACGCCAACACAAGCCGCATCGCCCACGCCGGCCCCTTCGCCCGCCCCAGCGCCTTCCGCCGCCAGGAAAGCCTCTGAGCGGGCAGCCCGGCGCGAAATAGACGATAGTGGCCTTTCGCCCGCCCCGGAGGCCATAGCGGCCCTCTGTATGGCCATCTTGTGCGGCGGGGAAAGTGGAAAGGCTGACCATGCGCATATCCGAGGATTTCCTGATTTCAGAATTGGCAGGTTCCGCCCCAGCATCGGCCCCGGAAGAAATGGCCGGACCCGCCGCCGCAGTTACAAAGGGCGCATGCGCCCTGCGCCCCCATTGAAAACCCCTGCCCTAAGCCCGAGCCGGAGTTGAAAGAAGTTGCCGCCATGAATGAAATCCCCGAGGCCCCGAGCGGCGGCTTTGGCAGATATCGAAGCGGGCGCTTCCATATCGGCGACGGCGCGTAAGTTCGCCGTTAAGGCTCAGACCCTGGCCCTTTGGTGCAGGGCTGAGCGTGCCAACGGCAAGGATCATGGCACCGCCCCGGCATCCATTACCACGGACGCCGTAGCACCCACCGCCCCGGCCATCGCTCCGGATAGGCCCGAACGGACAACCGCATACCCCGCTAGGGAGCTGCCATCGGCCCCGCCCCAGGCGGCTAAGGGCGGCATCCATTTGGCCAGTGTGGGGGCAACTGTGCGGCCCTAATTTTTAATCTTAGGGTTCTTTTTGGCATGCGCGCTTGGATGATGGCTGCTTTTCTTGGGCACCGGCCGCGCGCTGACATATTCGGCGCTTGTCACTAATGCTAGCATTTGTTTGCATGGGCGGTAGGGGATGTGTTATCATTTAATGATACCACATGCCAAAATCCGATTCGCCCTTTGATGGTATCGAAAATCTGCTCAATTTGAACGATTGGGATGCCGAGATCGGATTCGGGTTTTGGATATGCATCAAGGCAGCGATAGTGGCTCCGGATAGTGGGCGCCCTCACGGCATCGATTATGCGCTAACGCTCTACGATCCATCGGATGGCCGCCTTGTAGGATATGACAATGCGCACGCGCCGGACATCGGCTCTGGTCCATCGGCACGGTCACGCCGGGAAGGCCGGGGCTGGGATCATAAACACTGGCGCGCTACCGTATCGGTTTACAATTTCCGCTCCGCCGAGTGTTTATTAGAGGATTTTTGGGCGGATGTCGAAAGGATGCTAGAGGAGGAGGGACATTCATGAATGCTCAGAGAACTCTCTACATAGGCATAGCGCCCCGTGAGTATATCAAGCAGCGGACAATTGCCATCGCCCGTGGCGAGCGGCCGTCGGCAGACGAGCCTAAGCATTGGGTGTCATCGCTTGAGGCGTTAGGCCGCATCCTATCCAAGAAGAACATGCTGCTCATCGAGATGATACGGCATTCAAGGCCGGAATCCATGACGGAGCTGGCGGCTATGTCGGGCAGGGCGCGGTCGAATCTATCGAGAACGCTTCGATCCATGGAACGGATAGGGTTCATCGAATTTGAGCAGAAGATATCTAGAGCGAGGAAGGCGCCCCGGCTGCGCTATGACACTTTCCAGATTAACGCTTTCCAAAGTCGCGAAGTGTTGAATTCGAAGGAAGCCGCATAGGCGCCTAATTTGTAACAGCAAGCCCGTCCGGAGACCCGAGGCGGGCTTTTCGCTGTTTAAAGAAACCGGACGATGCCCGCACATGGCCTAGAAGGTCAACCTTGGGTTAGCCCTATCATGAAATGGGTACCGATCTTGATCTTTCTTCTGATGATCGCACCGGCCTTCGCGTGGGACGATCCGCCATCCAATGGGCAAAGCTACTGTGGCATTCCATTAGGCCCCGAGGGCCGCGACGATAGCCACAGAGACGGCAAAGAGCCCGCCGCCCCTAGGCTACCGCCCGGCCGGGAACCCGCGCCGCCGTTGGCCATGGCGGACGCGGCCATCATGGGCACCTGAAGCCCAGGGCGCTTCCCGCTTTTCCGGTGAAGCAATGAGCGGGCCGCGCCGAAGGCGACCGCAATGTAATGCTTACCAGGCGTTACGAGCGAACCGTCGCGGCTCCGCATGGGGATAACTGCGTGCCCGCCGTAGCGGAAGGCGGATTCAAGGCGTATTGCTGCGGGGCGTGCGATTATGCCGCCAACCGTAAGGAGGATTTAATTGGTTAAATATATCGAAACGCGTTGGGGATTCGCCATCCCCTACGCGTTCTACTTCAAGTGCGTCACTATCACTCGCATCGTTACGCTTCCTAGAGCGTAGCTAACTAACTACCTTGAGCGGCATTGCCCGTGCCGCTCAAGCCCCTAGGACCATTGGTCCTGTATTGCTTTGTACGTACCGACTGTCATTGCATTATGCAATATTAAACCTTCGACTTTTCCCAGAGAAATAATAATTTCCCTCTTAAATAATAAATCCCCAGGCTGCATATCGAGCCAACGCGGCGTTAACCGCGTCAGCGATTCACGATCCGTTTCAACAGCTTAGCGTGCTATTGTGAAGCTAGCGAGGCCCACCATGAGCATTTCCCACACCGTCCACAACGGCCTACTAGCCTATACGGTTTACAAGATCGCCACGCGCCGCAGCTGTCGCCCGCGCTGGGCCAAGAGCGAATTGCAATATCAGATAGAAGGATTTCTTTGGGCGCTTGGCACAATCTGGCTGCTTGGCTATCTGACGATTCACATGCTGCCACCCGCGTTAATGCGTCAGTTCTAGGCGAACCGGGCCAATATACATCCTAATTATAGAGATCGGTGCTTTAATCGTAGGTTCGGCAGTTAATGCACGGGAAGCACAAAGAACTCCAGCAGAAAAAAGAGTAAGCGATAAACCAGCGAACAATATCGCAGCAAGATGGAATATAATTTTTAGGTGAGCAGCTCTTTTGCTGGCCGGGGTTGCTTTAAGATATTCTTTTGGATCGTATGTCTTTTCTTTAAAACCCTCAGAACCGGCAGTGCAATAGTGGGTGACATAGGCGAGAGAAATGCTAACCATCGCGCTGATGAGCCCGCCGATAAGCCATACAATTGCAGCGGAAATATCTTTATGCTTGTCCGGGTTTGAGCCGATAAAAGTTAGCAAAGAAATGATAGCGCCCCCGTTGATCAATATTAATGTCTTAAGGGCAAAGGTTGCACTCTCAATCGCCGCAGCGTTGGATTTGTGAAAAAACTCGTTCGATAAGTCGTGAAAGCGGTGCGCATAATCACGATTTAGCTCGTATTTCCATCGCTCATGATCAAAGGGCGTTTCCTCGCTCATGTTTGTGATTCTCCATGGTGCCCGAACTAAATCATGAACCCATACGCTGATTTCGGCCTCAGCGGCCTTCTGCCCAATGCGGAAGTGCCGCATTGCCGCCCGGCCCGCCCGCCGCCGCTTCGCGCGCCGCCAGCGCCAAGTAGTTCGTGCCACTCCCGGTTATCCCCTGGCAGGAGACGATCCGGCCTATCCCCACATACAGCCGCTTACGGCCTTGAGCTGCCCACAGCGGCCCCTCCCGCTCAAAGGGAGGGCGCTCCTCTTGACGTTACCCGGTAACTCATGCCATTGTGTTACCGTGTAACGAAGCATGAAAGAAACACTCGCGATGGCAAAAAGTGGCGCGGAAAGGCAACGGGAACTACGGGCAAGGCGGCATCACTCGCGAGTGGGAAGCGTGCCAGATCGGGATCGGGGCGAAGGCGAGGTCAGGCTAGACATATGGGTCCGCACTAGCGCCTGGTTGGCGCTGAAAAAGCTTGCCGAGCGCCGGGGCGCTTCCCAGCGGGAGACGCTTGAAGCTATTTTGATGGAAACTTACGAAGCTGTTACCGTGTAACAGACTACATAATCAATTACGACGGCGAATAGGGCCGCACCGGGCCGCCGGGAACTATGGCGCCCAAAGCATACCGGGCGCTACGGGCCTTCCTAAGCCGCCGCCGCGCTTACCCATGGCGGGCGCGACCGTCACCAGCACTGATAATGCCCGCCGCACCCTGAACGCATTAAGCGCTTACATTAGCATGGAACGCCAAAGTACCGAAGCCGTTGTCCGTGCGATCTCTCCAAAAGGAAGGCGATTGGTGATGATATGGGCGGAAATCATTAGTGCTGTATGTGCGCTTGTTGCCGCAGGTTTTTGGTTCTGGTCTGCGGCGGTTCCGGTTCCCGATCTTTTGCAAACGCCAATGAGTGACGGCTCAATAACGGATATCATGAGGCGCCAATCGCGGTTGAGCGCCATCGCTGCTGTGTTTGCGGGGGCAAGCGCGATTGCTGCGGCGGTCGCCGTCTGTCTGAAAATTTCAAGCTAAGGCACTATTCGGGCTTTGTTTTTGGAGTGGCCGCCGCGCCACAACCGCGCTCCATTTGGGAAGGCGGATAGGGGCCAAGGGTGGCCGCTGGATTAGGCGCCCGGCTTGCACCGCTTGCTTGAATTTGTCATGAGCGAGCCAATAGGTTATGAGTATCACGATGGAAGAGCTATCTAAGTCCGGCGACAGACCGGTGCATGAATTGGATGAAGTTGAGGTCACGCCCCGAATGATCGAGGTGGGAGTAAAGGCATGTTTGCCGTTTGTCGGAAACGATACGTTCGAAGATTTGCTAGAAGAGGGTTTAGCTAAGGCTTACTTGGCGATGCGGAACGCGCGGACGATATGTCCGTGTGAAGGTTAGATAAGCGTTCCAACAGGCCAGATATGCTGGAAATAGTTTTTTCTAAATCGGCTTCTGATTTGGGTTGCATCCCGAAGGTCAGTGTTTCGTTTGCTTTCTTCTTTACATCCTTCCTTGTAACGCTTTTGTGTTGATGAAGGGTCTTTGACTGTGATTCCTCGAACCAGGCATCATGGACGCACCGGTTCCGCTCTTCGGCGTGTGTTTCAGCCGCCTGAAACAATTTCATAGTTCGTTCGATTAATCCCTCATCAATGGCAAGGTGCTTAAGAAGCGCGACAAGCACAAGTAGTTTACTTGAATAGCCCATAATCGGACCGGTGACGCATGCCCCAACACCCTCTTCCATACCGGAGAGGTCCCATATCAGCTTATCGAGTTCGTGTTCGAAGCGCGCCCATTTAGCGGCTATCCGCCCAATCCAGGCGTATATTGCGTGATCCTCCGCCGGCTCTTTATAATCCGCCCCCAACGGGAATGTGAACGCTAGCCCGGTTGACGCCACGATGGATGAGAAAGTCTGTATGGCTGTTCCAGCCTCATGAGGGGCGTTATGCACCCAAAGTCGAAGATGGGGCGGCGGGAGCTGTTCTGCGAAATTCAGGAGAAAGGGTAAAGGCTCTGGAGAGCCTGGGCTTTTGGGTTCGTCAGACAATGTGTTCTTTCCCTTCGCCGACGTTACCCCTAGCGTTACCCTTGGACTTTTCCGCTTCCTGCGATTCTGGCTTAAGTCTTTGAAAATATTGGTGCCGCTTGGGTGACTCGAACACCCGACCCCCTCATTACGAACAACAGGGACTTAAGCAAAATAAGCGGTTTACGCGGCAAAAATAGCGAATTGTCCGGCGCATTTGGTTGCTGCGCAGAGCGGTTTGGGTTCGACGGTACCAAGACCCAAAAACCACAAGAGCACATTATAAACTGCGCAAATCCGAGCTATTGTGTGGGTTATTGACAGACGTGCTGCCGGCACGGGCGGCCGGATGTCTGGGCGGCTACACGATTCACCCTGGGCGCGGGGCTCGGCAGATACGTGTTCGATGCAATGTTTCGCCTCAGCGCGTTCGAAACGTCGGCGTTCGCTACGTGCGAGGCCGCCGGCCAGTACGCTCCGCCCTTACAGCTCCCGCAAGCCCATCTCCTGCAAGAGTGCCCAGCGGGTTGACTTATGCATGGCGGCCCAATTCTCCGGCCGCTCGCGCCAGTAAGCTCGCAGCTCCTCGGTCTCGGGATCGGCGGCGGGAGCCGCGTCGTCGTGGAGCGCGTCAATCCCATCATCCCATGCCGCGGCGCGGCTTCCGCCCTGGCTCGTGCTTCCGGCTTCGTTATCGGCGTTGCTCGGTGCGGGCTGGTTCAGGTCATCCGTGCGCTCGCCCATGAGGCCGTGCTGCCTTATTGCATCCTGGCCGCCCATAAAGGCCGCGAGGGCCTCGACGTGGCCACGCTGAACCCGCGCACGGATGAAGCACGCGCCTGGCTCGCCAAGCGAGCCGGCCGCAAGGTCTATGCCGTCACAGCTCAGACCTCGGCACCGCTGCGCGGCCGCGATCTCTGAAAGCGATATCGTACAAACGCGCATTGTTGGCCTCGCCATCCCCGCCGCGCGAAGGGCCGTGCTCGATAGTTTCCGGCCCACCCCCTCCATTGTCGCCGGGACGCCGCGAGGCTTCGCGCTTGCGTGGCGGTTGTGCAATCCCGCCACGCCGGACAAAGCAAGGGAACTTGCTTCGCGCATCGCCGCGAACCTTGGCGGCCTGGCGCTGGGTTTCCTCTTTCCGCTCCCTGGCTGCGGCGGCGTCCGGCTTTTGCAGCACCTCAAAGGGCCTGACCATTGGGTGCTGGTCACCGCTTTCGACGGAACTGGGCAAACAGACGGGAGCGGCGAGGCCGCCAGCGAGCCTTTGTTCGTCTCTGCGGCAGCCGTTGAAATGGCGCCCGTGGATTGGCTGTGGCCGGATATGATCGCACGCGGGGACTTCACCCTGCTTGGCGGCGCTCCCGGCATGGGCAAAAGCCAGATCGCCGTCTTTGCCGCTGCAACCCTCTCCCGCGGCGGGTTATGGCCAGACGGCAGCCGGGCGCAGCGCGACTCGGTTATTCTCTGCGAAATCGAAGACCGGCCTGAATCGGCGCTGCGCCCGAGGTTTGAAGCAGCGGGGGCCGATCTGTCCCGGATAGCCTTCGGCACAAGCACATAGACCTTTCCACAGGCATGGACGCGCTCGCAGAGCAAGCGGAGCGGATGCCGGACTTGCGCCTGCTTGTGCTCTCGCCCGTGCTGACCTTCTTTGGCCCGACGTCCAACGACGACAACACCGTGCGCGCCAAGATCATGCCGCTGCTCGAATGGGCCGCGGCACGCAACGTCGCAGTGCTGGGCATCATTCATCCGCTCAAGCAGGGCTCGCAAGACGTATTCGCGGGCTGCGACGCGTTCCGCCGGGCGGCACGGGCCGCTTGGCGCTGCGTCATCGATCCAGCTGACGATGAACCCGTCGAGAAGCGCAAGCGCCGGCTGATCGTCGCGGCGAAGGTGAACAACGCCCCCGACGATTTGCGCCTTGCCTATCGCATCGAGGGCGTAGAGCTGCCGGGCGGCATCGCGTCAAGCTGCGTCGTTTTCCAGCCGGCCTGCAGGCCCATGAGCGAAGCGCCCGCGCCGTCCGCGGCAAAGCAAACCATGAGCGCGGCGGCAGCGCGGGCGTGGCTTGCTGAACAGCTCGCCGGCGGCCCGCGCGATTAGGCGAAGCTCAAGGCCGCGGCGGCGGCGGCGGGCGTTTCAATACCGGCGCTGTACCGCGCCGCCGCAAGCCTTGGCGTCCGGCGTGACCTGGTAGGCGGCACCCAGCGCAAATCGTGGAGGCTGCAAGGCGATGCGGTGGGAAAGCAGTAATGCCGTTTCAGCACAGACATACGAAAGGCCCGGGCATCTGGGTTATGATTGCGTGTGCGCAGTCATTTTCATAGGCAAGCGAATTAAGGCAGTGTAGCGTAAAAAGCCCTGAACCGCAGGAACGGCGCAGGGCTTTAGATTTGGCACACACAATGAGCCATATGAGGGGGCATCCGTGCCCCAATGTCAAGCCGCAAGAAGCGGCGCCCACCGGTTTCGAAGAGGTGGGATGGGCCGTCCCGTCCTGGGTCGGCGCATTCCGCATGTTCGCGGAGGCGCTCTTCGATGCGGGCTACTCGCCCCTGCCGGTCATTCCCGGCCAGAAGAAGCCCGCCCTGCGCGCTTGGTCCAACTTCTGCGCAGCACCCATGCCGCAGACCGGCATTCAGAGCTACGCTGCGCGCTGGCCGGGCGCGAGTTCTGGGCGCGGCTTTGGGCTACGCTGGCGTGATCGCGCTCAACGTCGACACAGAAGATGCCAGCCACCTCGCCGCGATCCGCGAAACGGTGCCGCCGTCGCCGGTGGCTAAAACCGGCGCCAAGGGCTTCACGGCCTTCCACCGGGCCCCACCAGGCGCCAGCATTTCCTCACGGCATTATGCGCACGCGCTAAAGCGCGGCATTGCCGATCTATTGAGCGCAGGCACGCAAACGGTGCTGCCGCCGTCACCGCCTCCGGCCGGGCATGCCTACCGCTGGCTGACGGCAGACACGCTGCTGACCGTCCCGGCCCACGACCTGCCACAGGCGCCCGCGGATATCGCCGAACGCTTGGACAACGCGGTGGCGCCATGGCGGCGGCTCACTGCGTTCGCCAAAGCTGGCTTGGCGCGCCGGGCGCGCGAGCTGGCGTCCACCGCTGAGGGCGGCCGTAACAACGCGCTGTTCGCCTTAGGCGCGGGGCTCGGCAGATACGTGTTCCATGGGGTGCTCCGCCTCGATGCGCTGGAAACGGCGCCAATCGCCGCGTGCGAGGCCAACGGGCTGATGCGTGAAGACGGGCGGCTGGCTGTGCTGGCGACGCTGCACAAAGGGGTGGCGCGGGCAAAGGACGATCCGTTGCCGGTGCTGAAGGAAAGAAAAAGCCCGTGCGTAGGGCACGGGCTTAAGTCAAAGTAAGGAGATAGTACCATGACGGGGGCAGATGAAAACGTCAAGAACTTACCGGATGGCTTCCGGTACACAGAGCGCGGCGCTATCGAATACAGGCTGGCGCGCAAAGCCGATGAGGACGAAGACCGGTGGGAATGGCTTTGCTCGCCGCTAGAAATCCTGGCTGAAACCCGCGATGCCGATGAAAAGGGCTGGGGCTTGCTGGTGCGCATCAAGGCGCGCGGCGGCGCCGGTATCTGGCACACGCAAATCGTCACGCAAGCGCTATGCATCTCCGAGGGCGGTGAGCTGTTCGCGCTGCTGGCCAGCCTGGGGCTGAAAATCACCCCGGCAAAAGGCAGCAAAGACCGGCTGCGGGCGCTGCTTTGCATGGCAAGCCCTGGTAAGCTCACCCGCATCGCATCGCGGATTGGCTGGCACGGCGATAACACCTTCGTGCTGCCCGACGAAGCCTTCGGCGAGCTTAGCGGCGAGCACATCGTGTTTCAGCCGGAGCATCCGGTGCCGCATAATTACAAGCGCAAAGGCACGCTGGAAGCCTGGCGCAACGAGGTGGCAGCGCGCGCCATCGGCAATTCGAGGCTCCTGTTCGGGCTGTCGTCGGCGTTCGCCGGGCCGCTGCTCCAGCCGCTCAACATCGAAGGCGGCGGCTTCCATCTGCGCGGCGACAGCTCGACCGGTAAGACCTCCTCGCTATGGATGGCCGGCAGTGTTTGGGGCGGCGGCGGGCAAAACGGCTTCATGCAGAGCTGGCGCACCACGGATAATGGGCTCGAAGGGCGCGCGGTCCTGCACAGCGATACGCTGCTTCTGTTGGACGAACTGGCCATGGCGGCAGGGATTGCGGTCTCGAAGATCTCCTATTTCTTATCCAACGGGCAAGGCAAGGTGCGGGCCGGCATTGCAGGCGAAGGCCGCCCCATCGCCGAATTCCGGGTGTTTTTCCTCTCCACCGGCGAAATCAGCCTCGCGGCCAAGCTGGCCGAAGATGGCCTCACCTCCATGGCTGGGCAGGAAACCCGCTTCATCGACCTGGAGGCCGACGCTGGCGCCGGTATGGGCACGTTTGAGAACATTCACGGCGCCGAGACGGCAGCGGCGTTCGCCGATGCCATCAACAAGTTGTGCCATGAACATTATGGCCATGCGGCTCGCGCGTACCTGAAGCCGCTGCTCTCAGATCCCGGCGAAGCGGTGGCCGAAGCGCAGCACCTGATGGACGTATTCATGTCCCACGCTTGCCCCCAGCACCTTGCCGCGCAGGTTACACGGGCAGCCAAGCGCTTCGCCCTCGTAGCCGCAGCGGGTGAGCTGGCTGCACTATGGGGCATCCTGCCATGGCCGGGCGGCACCGCGATGGACGCCGCCAGCCGCATGTTCCGCGAATGGCTGGAGCGCCGCGGCACACCTGGTGCCCTGGAAAGCATGCGGGCACTGGCGCAGGTGCGCGCCATGATCGAGAAGCACGGCGCCTCGCGTTTCGTGCCGTGGAACCCGGACGAGTGCCCGCCGGTGCCATCGGCGCCCGTCAACAACCGGCTGGGCTTTGTCCGCCGGGACGGCGAGCACATCACGTACTATGTGCTGGGGGGGGCAGTTCAAAGATGAAATCTGCAAGGGCCTCGACGCGGCGCGCGTCGCAAAAGAGCTCGGGCGTATCGGGGCGATTACGCCGGACAAGAACGGCAAGCGGGCAGTTTGCGCCTGGCTCCCAGGCATCGGGACAGCCCGCTGTTACGTCATCGACGCCGTGAAGCTTTTTGCAACCGAAGATGGCGCGTAGGGAGAAAATTTGCTGGGAAGCTCTGTTTTGGGTGTTAGGTGGTGTTAGGGTGTAATGCCATTGTTATCATTGATGTTTTTACCTAACACCTTGCCTAACGCCTGTCTAACACCTCACGCCTTGGAAATGACAGGTGTGAGGTAGGCGACAGCAAAAACACTTGCAGAAACAACGCCTAACACCCTCACACCACCTAACACCTCGAAAAGGGCGATACGGGAAATTTGTGGAAAAACCTGCGTCCTGAAGTTGAACTGCCGCGTTTCGGAAAGTGCCCTGCACCGTGTTCCATGGGTGGTGGAGGGCCGGCGTTGTCCCCCATGGAACACGGTGCGCCAAGTTTAGCAGCATACTCGGCAATGGAGAGAATCATGTCCTTCACAACCTACCTAGAAGTTTGCCGGGCTGGAGACAATCCAGCAGGCGATTTCATCCGTGATGCTCGCGATGATCGCGGCATGCGGGACTTTGCAGCGTGGGACGAGCTGCGCCGGCATCTGGCCGGCAAAATGGCGCAGGGGTTCCAGCTTAAGGCTGGAACCCCTGCCTCACCGGCGAGGTGCGGGGGGGTAAGCGTCAAGCGGCTTCGCGGGGACCCGGCAGCAAGGAGCGCAAGCGACTGAAGCTGGGCGGAAGCTGGGGCTTGTGCGCAACATTGCTCAAATAGCTTGCCGATTAGACGAGACCTTGATAGCGTTTACGCAATCGGCTCACACCGTGGGCCACTTTAATAGATGCGACACCGTCATGCCAGAGCCAAAGCCGCAAGATGCGGCTCCATGTCCTAAGCCTCGAAAGCGCGCATTGCCGGTGGCTAGCAAAAGCCGCGTGCCGCATAGCCAGCCCGAGCGCGAGATCTTCGCGCGCAATTTGCGGCGCTTCCGCATCGAAGCCAAACTAAGCCAGCGCGAACTTGCCGAACAGACCGGCATTGCCCAGGCGCATATCTCCCAAATGGAAAACGCGATGCACAATGTTTGCATCGACACGATGGTGAAGCTTGCCCAGGCGGTTGGAAAGCCGCTCTACGAGCTGTTCATGCTTTAGGCACAGGACAAGCGCGGGGGCGCTTCCTTCTGGAGAAAGCCGGTATTAGGCTCCCAGGACACTCCCTGGCCCGCTTGCCCGGCGCCATAAGCCGTGCGACCCGGCCACAGGATATGATCGGATCAATCGGCATAGGCCGTGAGCGGAAAGTGCTTGGCTGCCGGAGACGGCCTCTTCTCAAGGGGAAAGCGGGAGTGGCTGTGGGGCGGCAAAACCGCAGGCCGGGCCTCTTGCCGGGATGTACGCCACGCAGCCAAACTGAGGCTGTTGCACAACCTTGAGGTTGCGCCGGGCGGACGCGCAATGGCGGCTGCATATTGCAAATGCGCTGCGGTTTGCGCCCTCAATTCGCCATGTGGGCGGCATCGGGATGGATAGGCTTGGTTGCGTGCAGCCCAGCGCCCGGTTAATTCTCCGTTCAGCGAAACAAACACGATTTGCGGGGGTTGGCAGGTTCCTTCTTGGCGGGAACCCTGCTCCCGGCGAGGGCGGGTGTGCAAGTGGCAAGGCGCTTCGCGGGGAAACGGCTGCACGGAGCGCAGCGCAAGCGGAGCGAAGGAAGCTGGGCGGAAGCGCCTTGCCGCGCTGAGGGCCGCGCCCTAAGCCCTTTCCAAGCCGGTTCCAATACTCGCCGCAAACCTGCGGCTTATCGCCATATTCACCCAGGGCATCGAGCGCAAACAAATTGGTCTTCTTTGAGCCCGGCCTGCCGCCCTTCAGGATAGGGTTCGCACTGGGTATAGTACTATCTGGACGAAATCAGCGCCCGCAGCCTCGTCGCCAGCTCGCCGGGTGTTACGTGGGTTTCTGGGTCCACCCCGAGCCCCTCTTCCACGAACGCCAAAACTCTACCTATGGGCGTGGTCACGCCGTGGTACGTGTTGCCACCGTCCATAACAGCCCACAGCTCGTTTCCGAGCCGGTCGATCTCCTCCAAGAGAGCCGCGGCGCGCTCAAGCCGGGCATTTGAAAGGGGCTCAGTTTCTAAGGGCTGGGACTCGGCAATTGGCGCTGGGGCGACTGCCTTTTTTGGCTTACGCATGGAAATAATCTCCTAAAAGTCAAAGGCTCGAAACGGAAAGCCGCAGCCCAAGAGCCCTTAGCACCCTGGCAACGGTCACAAGCCCGGGGTTGCCCCTTGGCGATAGCGCTTTGTAAAGGCTGGCGCGGCCAAGCTTCGAATCCCGCGCGATTTCGGTCATGCCTTTTGCGCGCGCAATGTCGGCAAGCGCTGCCTTAAGCAGCTCTGGGTCGCCGTCTTCAAGGACGGCATCGAGATACGCCGCGATATCCTCTTTGCTTCGCAGAGTGCCGGCAGCATCCCAAGGGATAGTTTCACGCGCCATCGGTCAAACCTCTTTGGCTAACTCCAACGCCCTGGCAATGTCGCGGCTTTGGTCCCGCTTGGCTCCGCCGCAAAGCAGAATGACCAACGCTTCGCCGCGCTGGACGAAATACACCCTGTAGGCCGGACCGTAGTCGATTCGCATTTCTGAGACGACTTGTCCGACCGGCTTGCGTGCTGTGATGCGAGCCCGCGCCGCGCGATCTTTCAGCCCCTCAAACCACGCCACGAAAACGTCAGTCTGGCGAACCTCTGCCACGGCGCAATGTCTCCTATAGAAGACAGTTCGTCAATGCGGACGCTATCGACAGCTGCCCCCTCAAAGCGGCTCCCGGAAATACCCCTCGCCCGCCGCCCGGCAATCCCCGAACAACGTCCGGCTTAGAGTTTCCCGGCCGCCTTCGGACAGGCTCGCCCACAGCTCAGGAGCGGTACGCCAATATTCCGCCATGCCGGGATCGGGCGCGGGCGCCTCACCCAAAAGCGCGTCAAGATCGCCGGCTTCCTCGCCCTCGAAGTCCCACGCCGCTTTCATGCCGCCCTCTGAGCTTCCGGTTTCTTCGTCACGATCAACCCGCTTAAGGGGTGTAGGCGTTACGCCTTTTTTGAGCCGCACGCCAACCCCAGCGCCATCGTCCTCAGAAATGAAAATGACACCTGCATCCTCGAAAGCCTCCACCACGTCTTCTAAAGTTCTAGGAAGCGGCGTGCTCATACTATTTTCGAACTTAATAATTGCATTTCTAGATACGCGCGATTTTGCCGCCAGCTCTTGCTGGGACCATCCGAGCAAGGCTCGTGCGGCCCTGAACTGCTCAATTGTTATAAACATTTAGCACACCTGTAGACTTGTTCTCTTGCTGGGTGATTTGTTCCATGGTAGACATTTAGCACATCGAAAATCAATTCCAAAGGCACTCACAATGCCCCTGAACGCACGTCAAATCGACGCTGTGACGTCTTTGTTGCGCCGTGCCGCCGAGCTGATCGCGGACGCGCAGAACATGGTTGACGCGGCGGGGGATCGCCCTGCGGTCATCCGCCTGAACACCCTTCGCCGCAACATGGCAAACGAGATTGCCGATCTTGGCCGGGCGGTGCGCAAATGAGCGGACGGACACTTTCCTATTCGCGGCCGGCTGACGTGCTTGAGCTGATGCGCGAGGGGTTCATCACCATCGAGGAAGGCCGCGAGAAGCACCGGCAGGCGGGCGGTAAGCCAGCGGATTTCGAGGCGTTCGTCAAACGGCACCGGCGCGAGCTGGTGAGCGATGACGAAGCGGGGTTTTGAGGAAGGGCCGCAAATGATCGTTCTGACGGAAAAGGGCAAGGCCGCCATTGAGCGCCTTCGCCGCAAGGCTCGCGCCAAGAGTGCGAAACAGAGGCGGGCACGAAAACCCGCCATCAACCAAACCGAAAGAGCTAATCGAATGCCGATCTGGGGAGCTGGAAGCAACCGCTCAAACAACAATACCGCGGAAGGCGGCAAGGCCGAAGTGCACATACACGTTTCGACCGAAACACAAGCTTCGACCACGCAAACCAAGCGCGGGGGCGCGGCGTCAGCCGAAGAAGAGCGGCGGCTCAAGCTCGAAAACGACACGCTAGAGCTGAAACTGGCGCGGGAGTGGGAACGCGGCAAGCCCGGTCTTCACAGCGAGCTGTGGTCATAATGCCGAACAGAGAATGGAAACGCCTAACCCCTAAAAACTGCCGCGGTCGAGCGCGTCATTGAGAAGGCCCGCCGGACTCCCGGCCACCACAGCGAGGAAACCGAGGGCGGCGAGGCTTACGCCTATTCGCTAAAGGGGGATCGTATCGCCTGGGGCTTGAACGCCCCGAACAATGTCGCGCGCGGGGCTGTCCCGCGCTGAACAAGGCGAGGCAGGAAGCCGCTGACACGGCCCCTGCCTCATGACACGCAAGTTTCGAGGCTCAACATGTCAAACCTACTACTACCCTGCCCGCCGCCCGCGGGCAATTGGACAACCGCGCGCGTTGAAACCCTGCGCAAGCTTTGGGCCGATGGCCTCAGCGCCTCGCAGATCGCGGCACAATTGGGCGAGGTGACGCGCAACGCCGTCATCGGCAAGGTGCACCGGCTTGGCCTGGCGGGCCGCGCCACGGCAGCACGCTCGCCTCGCCGGTCTTCTCCGCGCCGCAACCGCGCCGGGCGCATTTCGATGCGAAAACCGGTGCTGCGCTTGCGGTCTTACCCGGCAACGCCTGACGGTTTACCGCCCGCACCGGCGGCGCAGATGCTTTCCGTTGCCCAGCTCACGGCCGCAACGTGTCACTGGCCTATCGGCGATCCGCGCGCGCCGGGCTTCGGCTTCTGCGGGCGCCGCAAGTCCACGGGCATCCCCTATTGCGAGCACCACGCGGCCATTGCCTATAATCCGGCCGCCCGCCGCGGAAATGCGGTGCACGCATGAGCTACGAATCCGAAGCTGGCCGGACTTCCGGCCGTGCCACGGGGCGCAATATCTCGCGCGCCTTGGCCGTCATGGCCGCTTGCACCTTCGCAATCTCGCCCGCCTTTGCCGCTGGCGCTGGAGGTGCCGGGCACGTCGTTTTTTCCATCTGCGCCGGTGCCGGTGTTGTGGCCGGGATATTCGGCGGGGGCATCATGCGGCTGCCGCCTATCGGCCGGCTCTTTGTGATGATCGCAATCGCGATGGCGGCCGTTACCGCCAATGCGGCAACGATCGATCTGGGACGCGGCGGATGGTGAACGAAAACCGCACGCGGCAAATCCGCACCGCGCTTGCCCTTGTCATCGGGGCCGCGCTCATCGATAGGTGCTTCCTGCACCTGCTCAACATCACGCCCGCCGCCCTTATCGCTTGCGTGCTTATCGCGATAACGCTTGGCGCTAGCCAGCGGCCCGGCGCCGTCATCAAGCTCGCCTTGCTATGGTGGCTATGGACGGCCGTTTGCCTCTGCGATCTGCTCGCCCTGCACTTGGTCGAGGCGAGCCCGCTGCAAACGTTCCTCGCCTTCCTGTTCACCGGCCTTCTCACGGATGCCGCGCATAGGCAGCTATCCGGGAAGCCGCAACAGCAGCAATCGACGGCGCTTGTCACGGCATCCCGTGAGGATGCCGTGACCGTGATCGACCGGGAGGCCGCATGAAGCTGCCCGGCTTCCGCGATGCTGGTGTCCGCGACACTGGTGTCCGCAACAGGCTGGGGCTGCGTCCGGTATTGGACGCCGCCCCGGCGGGCGAGCGCCGCGGCCCAGCCGCCGCGGCCAAAGCCATCCCCCAATAGCGCGAATTGCGTCTCACGCCCCGGGCCGCGCTTGCCGCGCTCCTATTCGTGGCCGCGGTCCTGCTTTGCGAGTCGGCCGGGCTAATCGGATGGCTCAAGGCGCTCGCGGCGGGCGCAATCGTGCACCTCGGCGTCCATGCCGCTGTCCAGGCCGCAACCGGACGATGGAGGGTTGAATGATCTCGAATTCGGCGGAGACAAGCCGCGTCGTTCATTTCGGCCGCGAAGAGGCGATGACCTACGAAGAGCGCTGGAACGCTAGCTTGCAGGTCAAATTCATCGCCTATGCCGCCGGCGCTCCTTCGCTCCTATCCACGGCGTTCGTCGGCATCGTGGGACTGTGGTACGCCTGGATTTTCACGTCCGATATCCAGACCTGGCTGGCGGTCTCCGCCGGGCTCCTGGCAATTACGTTTTTCAGCGCCGGGCTACCGATCGCATGGGCATCCACGCGCGGTCACAACAACGTTGTGGCCCGCGCTTCCTTCGCCCTTTGGCTCGCATGCGTGGCCATGAATTTCGTCACCATGTCGCAGTTCGCGCGGCACGTCCCGGAAGCCGCCGCTCCTGCTTTTATCAAGGCCCCCGATCTCTCCGCCGCCGAGATCGAAAAACTCGACCGCGGGCAGCGCGGTTGGGCTTCTGATTTCGGCGGGGAGCCTCGCGGCCGTCATGACGTCCAAGGTGCGCGAGATGCAGGGCCAGGCGGCGAATGCCGAACCGGTGGCGGAAGCAGTGCCCGCTGGCCAGGCGCCGCGTTTCCACTCCGCCGAAAGCTTCGACGGCTTTAATTTGTGGATCGGTAAATGCCTTTCGCGCGTGCGAAACGGCTCGGTAAGGCCCGCCGCGGCACTCGCTCACTATGAGGCTTTCTGCGCGGCAAACAACGTCCGCGCACGGCTCGACCCGGCTAACTTTTACACGCGGTTCTCTCAGTATCTGGGCGCAGTCCACGGCATCGCCTCGGCTCATTCGAACGGCCCCGTCTATCGAGGCGTGGCACTTTTCGATGACGAGGAAACGGCGGCGATGCTGGCGCCCGAGGAGGCTTAACCCATGGGACGATGGTTCTGGCAGCGTCCGGCGGACCCCACCGCCCGGGCGCTCGACTTCCTGAACAGCCTTCGCCACGACGCCCTGGTGGAGCCGTGGGTGATAGGCCGGCGGCGGGGCAACTATTTGGAGGATGCCGCCACCTTGCCGCCCGGCAAACTGGCGCACGATTGGATCGCGGGGAGAGCGGCAAAACAGCAGCTCTACTGCATGGCTGGCGACGTGGCTGGAGCCCCACAGGGGACCGTCACCGAAGCCCATGTCGTCTCGACGCGCATCATCGCGGTAAGCATCCCAAAGCCGCGCCTCGAACAGGCGCTCGCCTTCAGGGCGCGGCCGGCGATCGTTATCGAGACGGAGCGGGGCTACGCGCTCGGCTGGCGCCTGCACAACCCGGTAGAGCCGTATATAGCGAAGCTGCATGCGAAGACGGTGGCGGACGCCCTCGGCGGCGAACCGCTTCCCTTCATCCTGCCGCTGCCTGGAACCGCTGGCGTAGGCCGCCCGCAATATCTCAAGGGGCCAAGGCACTGGACGCTGCTAACCGATCTTTCCAGGCGGACGCCGCAACCGGTGGAAGCCCCCCACGATGTCCAAGCATTCCGCCCAGCCCAGCAAGCGGTCACGCTTGGCGCACTCAAAGCCGGTGGCGAGGCGTACTGGGCGCCGTTCGAGGACGGCGCCAAGCTGCTGAACTTTGGCATCCTCGTTACCGGCGACCCAGGCTCGGGCAAAACGCAAACGCTGAACGTGCTGATCGACGGCGTGGCCCGCATGGGCCTGCCGGTCTGCATCTTCGACTTCAAGAACGACTATTCCGAACGCGGCTTCGTGCAGGCCATCGGACTGAAGGTCCACGATGTGCGCCGCCACGGCCTTCCCTTCAACCCGTTGATGCCCTCGGCCGGCCCGGACGGCCAAGCCCAACCCATCGAGCACATTTTCACCCTCGCGGGCGTATTGAAGCGCGTATTCAATCTCGGCGACCGCCAGGCCGCGGTTTTGCGTGAGGCCATGAAGGAGGCTTTCGAGCGGTGTGGCATCGATCCGCAAAAGTGGGTGGATGCGAGCTCCATCCGGGCGCCAAGCTTCGATGACGTGGTTGCCGTTCTCGAAGAGCGGAAGGTGGCGAAGAATGCGCAGGCTACCGGCATCTTGGACCGTCTGGCACCCCTGTTCGAGCTGGGGCTGTTCCCGAAAACCGACGCGCTGCCGGTGCCGTTCGAAGCGATGATGGACCGGAAGCTTGTGCTGTCCTTATCCACGCTGCCGACCGATGAAATCAAGGCGGCCATGGCCGAGCTTATCATCATCCGCCTGCATGGCGTGCTGGTGCGGCGGAACCATCCCCGCAAGCTCACACGGCTTCTGGTGCTGGACGAGGCTTGGCGCGTGGCCACCAGCACGCATTTAGCGAACCTCGCCCGCGAGGGCCGGGCGTTCGGCGCCGGCATCGCCATCGGCACGCAATATCCAGGCGACCTCCCGCCCGATCTCTCCGGAGCGCTCGACACCAAGATCTATCTCAAAAACCAGCACCCGGAGCACAAAAAGGAAGTCGTGCGCGCGCTCTGCGGCGCGAGTTCGGGCCTCGACGCGGGCAGGCTGCACGCCATGCTGGAACGCCTCACTCAGTTCGAGGGGCTGATTCAGAACCAGCAATACCTGCCTTACGCGGAGTTCAAGCTCTTACCCTATTTCGAGCGCGCCAAACGGCGCCCCCAGAGAACGGCGCCAGAGGGCGCGGGAGAGCCCGTACCGGCGGCCGGAGCTTCCGGCCCGGCGTCTCCTAAGCCCGCCGCCGCCAAACCGAGGGACGGCGCCGCGGAGGCGGCCGGGAAATGGCTCGCAGCACTGCTCGCCGATGGCGAATGGCACGACTCCGCCAGCATCCTGCCCGCAATGGAGGCAGAAGGCATTGCCAAGGGCACTCTATACAGAGCCCGCACGAAATTGGGTGTCGTCACCAGAGAGCGGGATGACTCGCAGCGCGTCGATTGGCGCCTGCCAGAAACGGGGGAAAGCCAATGACGGACGGCGCGTTCCGCATGTTCGCCGAGACCCTGCTCGACAGGGGTTATTCGCCCCTGCCGATCGTTCCCGGCCAGAAAAAGCCTGCCCTACGCGAATGGTCCAACTTCTGCGTCGAGCCCCTGCCGCAGCCACGCATCCGGAGCTACGGTGCGCGTCGGCCGCGTGCAAGTTTGGGCGTGGCTTTGGGCTACGCCGGCGTGGTCGCGCTCGACGTGGACACCGAAGACGCCAGCCAGCTCGCCGCGATCCGCGAAGCGGTGCCGCCGTCGCCGGTGGCCAAGACCGGCGCCAAGGGCTTCACGGCCTTCTACCGGGCCGCGCCCGGCGTCAGCATCCCTTCACGGCATTATGCCGCCTCCCGGAAGTGTGGCATTGCCGATCTACTGAGCACCGGCACGCAAACGGTGCTGCCGCCATCGCCGCATCCGGCCGGCCATGTCTACCGCTGGCTGACGGCGGACACGCTGCTGAGCGTGCCCGCCCATGAGCTGCCACAGGCGCCCGCGGATATCGCCGGACGCCTGGAAACCGCGCTCGCGCCCTGGCTGCCAAGGCGGCAGTTCGAAGGCGCTCAAGCGCTGCGCACCTGCCCGCCTGAAGGGCACGAGCTGCGGCGGCTCACCGCGTTCGCCAAAGCTGGCTTGGCGCGCCGGGCGCGCGAGCTGGCGTCAACCGCCGAGGGCGGGCGTAACAACGCGCTGTTCGCCCTGGGAGCGGGGCTCGGCAGACACGTGTTCCATGGGGTGCTTTCCCTCAGCGCGATCGAAACGGCGGCAATCGCTGCGTGCGAGGCCAACGGGCTGATGCGTGATGATGGGCGGCTGGCGGCGCTGGCGACGCTGCACAAAGGGCTGGCGCGCGCGAAGGACGATCCGTTGCCGGTGCTGCCCGAGCGGAGGGGGGTCTAATGTACGCAAACGGTCACGCCGTATACGCCGCCGCCGGAGAAAACGCCGCGCCGCCAATCGTGATCCCCAGCAGTGGCGATATCGACTGGCCGGAGCTGACCGGGAAAGGCGGGGCCAAGGGCCGCTCTCAAAAGAACGTCGCGGCGTTTCTTAACCACGCTGGCGTGTCGCTGGCCTGGAACGAGATGACCTATCGCATTGTCGTCCGCCGCGGCGGGCAAGAAATCTCCCTGACAGACGAGGTGGCGGAAGCCTTGTGGCTTGAAGCCGAGCGGGCCGGGCTACCCAGCCGCCAGCCTCATTTCATCGCCGTGCTCGGAGACATCGCCCGCCGCGGCACCTTCCAGCCGATCCGCGACTATCTGGATAGTCTCGAATGGGACGGCATCGGCCGGCTCGATACATGGCTGACGCTGCTTGGCGCCGAAGACACGGAGCTGAACCGGGCCTACGGCCGCAAAACGCTCATTGGCGCTGTGCGCCGTGTGCGTCAGCCCGGCACGAAACACGATACGATCCTGGTCCTGCAGGGGCCGCAAGGCAAGGGCAAGTCGTCGGCGATCCGCGCACTCTGCCCGAATGAGGACTATTTCTCCGACAGCCTCGGCATCGGCGACGCGCAAAAAGAGGTGATCGAGGCCACCACGGGAAAGTGGCTGATCGAGCTCGCCGAGCTGTCGGGCATGGGCAAGCGGGACGCCAACGCCGTGAAATCCATGCTGAGCCGCATGGTGGACGCCGCCAGGCTGTCATATGGCAAGCTGAGCACCGAGCGTCCGCGCCAATTCGTGCTGTTCGGCAGCGTCAACGAGGAGCAATACCTCCGCGACCCAACCGGCAACCGGCGGTTTTGGCCGGTCACGATCGGCGGCCAGCTCGACCCCGATGAGATGTGCGGGCACATCGAACGCACCCGCGATCGGCTTTGGGCCGAGGCTGCCTATTACGAGGCGCGGGGCGAAAACTCAACGCTGCCCAAGCACCTGTGGGAAACGGCGGCCGAAAGCCAACGCGAACGGCTGATCGCCGATCCCTGGCAAGAGCGCTTGGAGGAGGAGCTAACGGACAAGACGTTTATCGCCAGCGCCGATGTCTACGATCTCCTGGGCGTCGCGACCGCTCAGCGCAACACCGGCATATCTCAGCGCATCGCGGGCATTCTCGCAGGCATGGGGTTCCGCCGTGTGCAGCGGCGGCAGGAAGGCGGCAAACGGTTCTGGGCCTACGAGCGTGGCGCTTAAAGCGGGAAGCGTCACCGCTGCCGCGGCAGCGGTGACAAGCGCCGTTTTTATAAGGCGCGGATTATGTTCGGCTTTTGTTGGGGCTGTCACCGCTGCACCACTGTCACCACTGAAATCCCAAACTCTATACGCGTGATGGCGTCGCAACGGCAGCGTCTCGCCCCCATGGAACACGGGTGCCGGCCGCAAGCGGGGATGGCGATGTGATATTCCACCTTCTTTAAAAACAGTGGTGACAGTGGTGATGGGTTAAGGATGGCGCTTAAAACCAAGCCATTGCAATAAGTTAGCGATGGCTGACTGTCACCGGCAGAGGTGACAATCAGTGGGGCCAGCGGTGCCGGGCAGGGTATCGCCACTGGCAATGCCCTGCTACCAGGGTTCCGGCGTACTACCCCAGAGGGCGATAGCCGGACAAGCCGGCCTTATTGTCATCGCGCCGCTGCTCTGCTCAGGCTGGGGGTATCCATGGGAGAATACCGATGAGTATCGACTTTCCCGCGGCCGTGCGATGGGTCGCGTTCGATCTTGACGACACACTGCACTTTTACCGCAAGGCGTCGGGGCGAGCCTCGGCAGCCGTGTTCGAGTACCTCGACGAGGAGTTTGGATGCGGCGCCGGCGCTGCAGGCTGCTTACGCGGGAATATTGAAGGACGCACAGAAGGGCGCCTTCGCTGATGGCAGAACCGCACGCGAGTGCCGGAGCGAGCGGTTCGGTAAGCTTCTGGTGGCCTTTTCCATCATTCCGCACAGGCATCTTGACCGCGCGCTTGACGTTTACGATGACGCGCTTGCGGCCAATCTGGAGCTGAAAGAGGGTGCCGAGGCGCTGTTGCAGGATATCAAGCGCGCTGGCCGGTCGATCATGGTGGTGACAGAAGGCCCCCACGACGCGCAGGAAACTACGATTTCACGGCTCGGGATCGCGCCCTATGTCGATTTGCTCGTAACCTCCAGTAGAGAGGGGCTTACGAAATGCGGCGGGCTCCTTAAGTGCGCGCTGGATAAGGCTGGCTGCGCACCAAGCGCTGCGATTTATGTCGGAGACAGCGTCGAGTGCGATATCGCTCCGGCTAGAGCGCTTGGCGTTCGCGCCATTTACGCCGGCGAACAAGACCAGGCGCCGGAGGATGTCGAGATGTCGGCGTCGCTTGCGGGGTTAACGAAACTCTTTTCCCGGGGTGCACAATTGCTCCAGCGCAAAGGCCAGCACGTCGGCTCATGAAGGCTCAAGGGACCACCAATCGAGCCTTAAATGATCGCTGCGCTTGGTCTCAACCTGACCCTAATGTATGGACCGGCGGTGTGTTGCAAGAGGAAAATCTCGAAACGGCGGCGTTGGGTCTTGCACCAATGTATCCGGCCTATCTGTGGAGCTGTAAAATGCTCCTGGCCATCATGGATATGAGCGCGCATCCGATCTAATTAGCGGCGAAGCCTCAATGGGCTAAACGGGTCACCAGTTCTCGATTGCGCCGGGAAGACCGGTCCTCCATCGCGTTGTTTACGCTCTCGCAGACCTCGGCGGGAAACGTGGTCAGGCTGGCATGGGCATGTCCTTCGTCCATTTCCTTGTCCGGTTGAAGAGTGCCTTTCCTCGCCCCGGCCATGTGCTCACCCAGGGACGCCGCGCACAGGGGCTGTCAAGACGGGCCGGCAGGCCCCCGCGAAGCGGCTTGGTCTTGATAGCTCCGAGCACGGTGCCAGGCTCAGGCAGGCTGGGGCGCATCGTCATGGCTGACCTCGAAATTGCGGCCGTAACGGAGCACGGCCCAGGCGATGCGGGCGAGCTTGTTGGCAAGCGCGATAGCAAGCTTGTTCCGGTGCAGCCTTCTGGCCGCGGCCTCGATCCAGGATTTTAAGCCGTAGCGCTCCCAGCTCACGCGCTTCTGCAGCACCACGCGGGCGGCCTGCACGAAAAGCGTGCGCAGATATTTGTTTCCGCGCTTGGAGATTTTGCCCAGGATGGGGCGGCCCCCGGTTGAGATTTGTTTGGGCACCATGCCAAGCCAGGCGCCGAAATCGCGGCCTTTGGCAAACATATCGCCGCCTCCGATAGTAGCAACCGTGGCGCTTGAGATCAGCGGGCCGATTCCTGGCACCGTCATCAGCCGCTTGCAGGGAGCATCTTTGCGCGCCAGCGTTTCGATCTCCGTTGAGACCTCCCCGACGCGCTCATCCAGGCGGCGCCAATCCGCGGCCAGGGCTTCGATGATGTGGATCATACGCAGCGACAGGGGACCGGCATGAGTGGCAAGAACATCGTGCAGCGCCTTGCGCAAACGCTGAATGCCCTGCGCCACGGCAATGCCCCGGTCGAGCAGGAAGGCGCGGATTTCGTTCACGGTAGCAGTGCGTTCGCCAACGAGCCGGGCCCGCACCCGGTGCAGGGCTTGTAGATCGAGCTGCTCCGCTGTCTTTACCGTCACAAAGCGCATAGTTGGCCGCTGCACGGCTTCGGCAATTGCCTCTGCGTCACGGTAATCGTTCTTGTTGCCCTTGAGGAACGCCTTCACATACTTGGCTGGCATGAGCCGGGCATCATGGCCAAGAGCGATCAGCCGGCGGCTCAAATGGTGAGACCCAACGCAGGCCTCCATGCCAATCAGGCAGGGCGGCAGATTGGCGAGCCGGCTCTCAAGCTGGCTGCGCGAGAGCTTGCACTTCAGGACGATGGCTCCGCTTTTGTCGAGGCCGATCAGGTGGAAAACGTTCTTGCCAATGTCGATGCCGATCACGGCAATCTGTGCGCTGGGCTTGGCGGTCTTGGTTTGCGCTGGCATGGGTGACTCCAGGGTTCCGGTTACCCCCCTCTCAGCGGGATATAGGGGGAACACCGCCGGTCCATCCCATTAGCGGCTGTCGCGGGGATCTGGTCCGCCGTGGCGCGCTGCCGCCGCAATGCAGAGGGAGCCGACATGCGGGCGGTCCCCGGCCAGCCCGGGGCAATCGCAAACCTGCAGGACAGCAGTACCTCAGACTGCGGACATCGTCACCCGTTGCAGCATGCTATCCTGAGCGAGAACCAGGCAAGTCCTCCAGCATGTCGGCTCCTCCTAAGGCAGCCGGAGGAATTGCTGCAGGTGCGAGAAATAGCGGTCAGGGCCAATTGCGGTTGTTGCAGTTTGCGGTGCGTTGTCTTATCCGGCGGCAGGTTTGTGGATACGAAAGCGGAAATATGCAGCGCGGTTAGTTTTGATTGGCAAGGATCGTGTCGGCGATCCAGCCAGCATACGCATCGACCCGCGTGTAGACGCCGTAGCGGAGCTTCCGCGCGCAGCCCTCGCCCCAGGACACCACGCCCACCAATACCGGCCCGTCCTTGCCGCGCAACACAAGCGGACCGCCGCTGTCGCCCTGGCAGGAATCGATGCCACCGTCGCGATAACCCGCGCACATCATGCCGGGCTTGACCGCGCCGTCATACGCATCCTTGGCGTTGCAGGTGGCGTTATCGACCAGCGGCACCTCGGCTTTTTGCAGGATCGTGGCTGCCTCGGTTCCCTCTTCCTTGATGGTGCCCCAGCCTGTCACCTCCAGCTTCTGGCACGGCAGCAGATCCTCGCCGCCTTGCGCCAGCGGAATGATATCGCCCGCCACGCCCCCATTGAGCTTGACCAGTGCAATGTCGTTCTCGTGCGTGCCATCGTTATAGCCCTCATGCACGAAAACCTTGCCAGTCTCGATCCAAGAGCCGGACTCGCGATTGGTCACGCCCGCTTTCATGCTGGGGGATGCGGGCTTCTTGGATGCAAAGCAATGCGCCGCCGTCAAAACCCAACGGTCTTGGATCAGCGTGCCGCCGCATAGCTCGGCGCCGCCAGCCGGCATGGGAACGGAAAGCCAAACCTGCCAGGGATGCTCCTTGATGTCGGTGGCAACGCCGCCGACGATCCTGCGGTCGTCCTGGCAGACCGTCGCGGTACCCGCCGAAGCCGGGATTACAATAGACAAGGCAAGCAGGACTGCAACTCGCAATTTCATGAAACTTCTCCTCCCAAATACCCCTACTGCTGCATCTGTTCCAAGACGTCGTAGCGAACATAGCCGGCGTCCTTGCCCCCGCGCGCGACCAGCGCCCATTCGCCGGCGCAGGGCGTTCTGTGGCAAGGGTTGCTTCACGCTGCCGTCGGGAGCAGGCTCTGCGCGCGCATCGGCGGGGCGCACCGTTCCGTACAAAGCGCTGGCGCAGGCCAAGCGTGAATTCGTCCTTGAGGTCGGTCTTAGGCGTCTGCGCGATGCCGAACTCCTGCCGCGAAATCTCGATCACCCGGCGGCTGACGTAAGACCCAAGCCCCAGCAAGGTCACCGGCTCCGCGCCCGCGCCCTCCTGCCTATTCATGGCTTCGAGCATGGCAAGCGTCAGCACGCCGTGGTGGTTGACGCCCTCATAGGCCGCCTTGCCCGCGGGCGCGGCAGAGATCGTGCTGCGGCCCGTCGCAAACACGAATTGCGCGATCTGCGTTTCCGTGACGAGGTTGTCGCCGCGCGGCGTCTCGAAAGCCCCCAACTCGCAGGCATCGAGCACGACCACGCTTTTCGAAGCGTGGATCTTGCGCAGCCAGCCCTCAAGCACCGCTGCGCTGATGGCGTTGTGCGGGATATCCTGCCCTTTCGCCAAATCGAGGTTCTGCGGCAGGAAGAACCAGCCCGTCCCAGGCCCGCTGCCCGCAATCGCCCGGCCATGACCGCTCAAATACAGGATGAACACATCCTGCGGTTGCACCTTCCCGGCCAGCGCCTCGAAGGCGGCGCCAATGCCCGCTTCGGTGGCCTGCTCATCGAGAACGGCGCTCACCTCGACATTGTTCTCGCCGAAGAACGCCCCGCCCACCGCCTTCAGCGCCTCGCCGATGGTCTTGGCATCGTTCACCGCGTTGCTGAGCCGCCAATCGGGCTTCATATAATTATCGACGCCCACCGCCAGCACGTAAAGCCGCGGCTTCGGCTTGTCGAGTGTCGAAGGTGATCCGGGCGCCAGGCAGATGCTTCGTCACGCCCTTGATGAAAGCCTTGGACATATCGATGCTGACGCTGGCAATCTGCTCCGGAGTGCCCTTGTGTCCGCTTAGGAATTGGCTGAACTCCTCGATGGTCTTGGCGTCGCGGCCTTCTGTGACGAACACCACCTTGTGCGCTTCCGCATCGGCGGCGAACGTCAAGTAGTTGTGGCCGCGCCGGCTTGAAGTCTCGTCGATGGCCAGCGCGGTAAGCCCAGATAAATCCGCCTTGGCCAAAGCCAATTCCACATAGCGTTCGCAGATAGCCTCCACCCTATGCCAGCTCTCGCCCACCAGGCGTGCCACGGCGGCAAAGGGCATCTGGCGGCACATGGCCAGGATCAGCGCCTCGAACAGCAGCGTGAAGCCGGAAAACTTTCCGGCCCAGCCGGGTTCGACCAGAACCACGCGGCCATCGGGAAGCTTGAGCCTTGGCGTGCGTACTTCGAGATAGCATTCGTGCTGGAAGAAGTTGAGATGGCGGTAGCACTTGGCCTGGGTATCGTGAACCGGGTGCAGCCCTTCCGTGCCCTCATGGGGAAAGCGGCTGCCCTTCTTGAAATCGATGGCAATCGTCAGAAGCCGCTTGCCCGCGTCGAACGTCACGTCCTTGACATACCATGGATTCTCGATGCCAAGCGCCGCCGCGAAAAGTTCGTTGCTCATCTGCTCCCGCCGTTTCCCGATGCATTGCAGCCCCAGCGGCGATCAGAATGCCGCCATGCTCGCAGCCGTCAAGAACAAGCCCTGCGGGTGGCCGCTCAACGAGCGGCCATTCTTGACCGCTGCTGCGCCTGGCTGCCCAGCGGTTGCGCAGGCCGGGGCGGAGGAATGGCTCCAGCCGAACAAAGGAATGCAACTTGACAGCGGAACCCGCCGGCTTATCCCGCTACCCACTCGTTTTTCGAAAGAGGCCAATGTTATGCTTTGCGTTCAGGGCGTCCTGTCGCCGCTGCTCGCCAATCTTCTGTTGGATGACCTCGACAAGGAGCTGGAACGCCGGGGCCACCGGTTCTGCCGCTACGCCGATGACTGCAATATCTATGTGCGGTCAGGGGCGGCGGGGGAACGGGTGATGGCCTCGGTGACAGCCTTCCTTGAAACGCACTTGCGCCTCAGGATCAACCGGCAGAAAAGCGCCGTTGCCCCAGTTGAGGAGCGCCAGTTCCTCGGCTATCGCCTGGGCGCGGACGGCTCTCTTGGCCTTGCGCCAAAGAGCATTGCCCGCGCCAAGGAGCGCCTTCGAAGGATCACCCGCCGTAACCGGGGCATCTCGCTTGCGCGGATGATCGCCGAAGTCAACGCTTTCACCACGGGCTGGGTGACGTACTTCCGCCATATCGAGAGCCCTTCGGCGCTTCGTGACCTCGACGGCTGGCTTCGCCGCAAGTTGCGTTGCGTCCGGCTCAAGCAGTGCAAACGCTCCTTCGCCATGGCAACGTTCCTGCAAAGCAATGGCGTATCGGCGTGGCGTGCATGGGCAGTGGCGCTTTCGGGCAAAGGGTGGTGGCGGCTGGCATGCAGCCCAGCCGCTCACGAGGCTATGTGTGATACCGTCGAGCCTAAGCATTGACTTGTGGTATCCAGGGATAGGAGCACAGCGTCCTTATTCTGCCGGCCTCGGCCAGGAGCCGGTTCCATGCCTCGCATGCGGCTTTGATGATGGCATCGTAATCGTCGAGCAGGCGGTGGGAGAGGAAGCGCTCCTTCAGATAAAGCCAGACGCGCTCGACCGGGTTCAGCTCCGGCGAGTAGGGCGGCAGCGGAACCAGGGTGATGTTGGCGGGCACAACGAGGTCATTCGCTCCGTGCCAGCCCGCCTGATCAAGGATCAGGACTGCATGTTCGTCCGATGCAATGGTTTCTGAGAACCGGTCCAAGAACTCCTGCATCGCCGCTGTGTTGGCATAGGGCAGCACCAGCGCAAAAGCATTGTCTGTACCGGGCTCTACAGCCGCGAAGATATAGGCGAAGGTAAACCGCCTGTCGCAGAGCCCCGGCGGGCGCTGGCCGCGCTTCCACCAGACATGGCAGACGCGACCTTTCTGACCGATACGTGCTTCCTCCTGGAAAAACAAACGGATACGCTTGCCTTTATGCGTACACTGAATTTTTTTCAAAAGCTCCGGGGCTCTTTTTAAAGGCCTCTGCTTCGGCCGGGTCCTGTGGTATGGCCTTGCCTTCTGCCGGGAAAAGCCCAGCCGCCTGAGAAGACGGCCCATCGAGGCTGGATGGAACGTCTTAGCGAAACGGGTCTCGCAAATGCGCACCAGATCCTCGCGCGTGAAGGCGGAAATACCGTCCGTCTCCGGATCGGGACCCGCCAGAACGATGCGCATGAGTTCGGCCTGCTCAAGGGCATCTAGCCGCGGCGGCCGGCCATCGCCCCAGCAATCGTAGAGCCCGTCCAGGCCATGCGCGTTGTAGCGGACCACCGCGCCCCGCAGCGCCTGGCGCTCCATGGCGGCCTCCGCGGCTTCCTTCCGGCTCATGCCGGAGAGCGCATTCGCAATTGCCAGCAGCCGCCGCGCCACGCGTGGAATGGTCTCAGCCTTCGCCAGTTTGCGCAGCACCACCGGGGTACGATCCTTCCTTATCGCCAGCGCCGTCATATCGTCCTTCCTCCGAATCACCAGGGATAGGGAATCATGATCCGGTCCAGCAAGGAATCGCGCCAGGGCAACAGGAGTCAGCTATTCGGCTCAGCGGTATAAGGAGTGGTTCGAGAAACTTGAGCTGATTAGCCTTGTCAGCAGGTATGCCGCGTTAAACGCTGCCGGAAACCGCCGGATACGATGAGTACGTCCGGTGGTGTGAGAGGAGGGAACCGCGAGGAACCCTCCTACTCGATTATCACATAAATTTACGATACAAATTTATTGACAAAACTTATTATAAATGCAACAAGCAAGCAAGACTCAACCATCAGGAAATATATCAGTTGTTACAGATGCATAACTAGTGACTTGTAGTTGTAGCTGGTGTTGTGATAAGCGGTATGTATTTATTTGCAAGGCAAGTCGAAGAGTTATGGTTGTGAGACCTTGTGGCGTGTTGACATTTTCTCTGTGAATTACAGAGAGGAGGAGGTGCTAGCTATCTGAATACACAAGCTATTAGTCCTGCCGTACAACACCTTTCATTGTCCAAATTGACGCGCTTGCTCCTCTTAATCCTCCTGGGGAGTTTGAGAGGAAAGAGGGCATTTGTGCGCTGATTTGGCTTCCCTCAGCAAGGAAGATCACGGGAGATGCCTGATCGTGAGCAGTTTCTTTACCGCCTGCGGCCTGAGATGCAGGGTACGTACAATTCCAGTTTTTGCGCACGGCTTCTTGGCAAACTGAACTTGGATTGCTTGCGGCGGGCGCCCGAACTGCTCGCTCAACGGAATCCGATGCTGCGGGCGCGCTTCCGCGAAACTAGTCTAGTGGAGAGCCTGAGTAGACGATCGGGCCTTATGTGGCCGCATCGGTTGAAGTCTTCGACGCGGCCAAGCTGGCGCGCACGGCACTTGAGCAACGCGTGGTGGCGGATTGGTCCCGCTAATTCAATGTAACCATGGCGCCGCTGTTCCGGGTGTATATTTACCAGTTGCGCAAGGACGAATGCGTGTTCCAGATAACGCTTGATCATCTAGTAGCGGATGGCTGGTCGTTCGGGCTGCCGATCGAAGAATTGGGAACAATCCTTGAAACGGGTGGCGCGGAGGCGGTTTGGAATGTAACGGAGCATCCCGCCGGACAAGAGCCTGACAATTTTGGCTATGTCCACCGGCAGAGGGAGTGGCTGGCCGAACCTGGCGGCGGCAAGCAATTCGCCTATTGGCGTGAGGCACTCGCGGAGGATTACCCCGCCCTCGATTTGCCCGCCGATGCTCCCGTAGGGCGGGCGATCTGGGAGCTTCCGGCGGAGCGCCCCTTGGGCGTCGCGCTGGAGGACCTTACGGATCGTGAGGCAGCACAACTGCTCGCGCTGCTGCATGAGCGCCTGGTCCGGGCTGGCCTCATGCCGAGGCGCTCCATGCCTGATGCGCTGGCCGGAACAGTGCGGACTTTTGAAACGGCCCTAGGAACAGGTTACCAGCCCAAATCCAAGTACCCCGGTCCGGTGCGCCTCGCACTGCTGCCGGATCCCCGTCTTGATGACGAAACTAACGGGCAGCAATTTGCGGAAGCCATCCGCGGCTGGCGGGATTGGGCACCTAATCTCGAAGTCTGGCGGGGGCCGGGTAATCATATAACCGCGCTCACCCCCCCATGTGATAGTGCTGGCAGACTGGGTGCGCACCGGGCTGCAGTCAGCCGGTAAACATCTCCGCAAAGCTGATCTTCTCACCTGGTACGACACTCTGTTTCACAAGTAAAGCCGAACCATTGCTATGCTAAAGCGCATGAGTCTACTACGGCCAAGCCATTATTTGTCGCCAACCTGTCAGCTTTTGACTGAGGGTGGAGACAACAGGATCCTGCTTGACCCGATATGCATGGTCAACAAATACGGTCGCCGGCCGATACCAGACCCGGAATTGGCTGCATTCGGATCATCGACCGCATCCACAATATCTGAAGGCGGTTTTGCTGCGGCTGAAGCGCTCCGCTGGAGGCTTTTTCAGGCGCTGGACAGGGAAACACCGCCAGAGACTTATCTGCGGGAAATTGGCCGGATACGCCGCGAGCTTATCCACCTGTGCGGCCTGTCTGAGTTTACCGGGCTTCAGACTATATTCGCGCCTTCTGGCACAGAACTTCATATGCTCGCAGCAAGACTTGTGGCCAGAGGCGGAGCAGCTAGAACCCTGGCCATCATGATTGATCCGGCCGAAACGGGGAGCGGGGTGAAAGACGCCCTGGGAGGTCACATCTGTCCGCGTTACGCGTTGAATGACGGCAGAGCCTCTACCGCGCATAAGCGTCATCTGATCGATGTCGCAACTGTCGCCATCCGGGCCGCCGACGGTAGACCATTGCTGCCGGAGACTGCCGATGACAAGGTGGAGGCGCTGGTCTCGGCAGCCCAAAGCGGATATGAACGCATTCTGATAGTTATCGCGGATGTGTCGAAGACCGGCGTCATAGCTCCCAGCCCGTCCCGTGTTCTGGAGCTCAAAGCCCAATGGCCCCGTATCGTTGAGGTACTTGTCGACGCAGCTCAGTTCCGGCTCGCACCCGCCAGTTTGCATAGTTACCTCGCCCATGATTGCATGGTTGCGGTTACGGGGTCGAAATTTCTGACTGGACCTTCATTTTCTGCTGTGCTGCTGGTGCCGAGAGCCGCCGCACACAGGCTGACGGGATATCCTCTGGATCATGCGCTGAGCGCGGTTTCCACGCGAGCGGAATGGCCGGAGAATTGGGCTGGCGTCGAGGTGCTGCCGCAGGCGGCTAACTACGGACTCCTCTTGCGCTGGGAGGCCGCTCTGGCGGAGCTGCGTGCATTCCGCGCTGTTCCACAAATGGATGTCATACGCTTTTTGGAGGCGTTCTCCCAGGCCATCCTTTCGCGACTGAATTCGGATCCTCATTTTGAGCTGCTCGCTCAGCCGGGCCTGGATCGCCGCCCTTTGGTTACGGGAGAATATTGGGACCGGTATCCCACGATTTTTCCCTTTTTGCTTTATCGGATTACGCCTACGGGAACGCGCATCCTGTTAACGGCGGATGAAACCAAACGGATTTATAACAATATAGGCGCAAATATTGCGGAAACGAATAATTCTTATCATTTATGGCAGGCAACAGGCACCTTGCGATGTGAACTTGGCCAGCCTGTGTTATGCGGGGTACGGCAAGGTGTGGAGATTTCTGCTCTGCGGCTCTGTATTGGCGCTAGAACAATAGTTGAGTACGCTTCATACGAAAAAATATATGATGATAGAATCATTGAGAGAGCTTTGATGACCCTGAACAAGATAAGTCTCTTAATAGATGGCTCCTGGAAAAGAATGATGTAGGAGAATAGTTACACATCTTGTTTTGTTTTTAAATCGGCGCCCGACTTGCGGTTGAAATAACATCGGACAGGATAGGGGATCAGAGGAAACTTCACATGACACGCGCTACTGAATACGGTGCACGGAAGATAAGTATAGTGCAGGAAAGCAGCTGGCTCCTCGTTCTTGGGATTTTGCGGCGTTATCAGGGCAGTGTTGCCGTTATTATCGGGATGACTCTCGCTGCTTACACCGCCAATCTTGCCGTTCCCATCGTAATACAAAAACTTATCGACGGCGTTGCCTTGAAAAAATCTGACGAATTTCTCTGGGTGATGGGCTTTCTGGCGATCATCTTATCAATTGCTGATGTATTTTTTATGGATTTACGGAGGATGATGACCATAACACTTGGGCAGCGCGTTGACCGTCACATCTCCCTGGAAATCATGGCCCGTATTCTCGGCGCTCGCATCGATACCGCAGACCGTAACACTGGTGAGATCCTCAATAGAACGGAGCAAGCAGGCAAGATCAAGCTTTTCATCATCGATGTCATTCCATCGGCCGTTTTCGAAATCGGCAGTGCCATCATCGCGGCGGTGATGATTTCGGTTTACAGTGCCTATTGCGGTGTTGGCTTACTGCTGATCACTGCAGGCTCATTCTTGCTTGCTAAAAATATTCTACATTCGCTCCGTGCGCATGCTCAGTTCCAGTTCAAATCCAAGAGCGAGCAGCAGGGCAATATGGCGGAAACCATTAGCGGGTTGGCGACGATCAAGGCGCTGGCCATCGAGCCCGCACGCTTCAGGCTGTGGGGAGCGAAATCCAAAACATCGATTAACGCTTACGGGAGCACGGCGAATATCCACCGCCGTTTGTCCCGGATGATCCGGCTATCGCAGAATTTACTGACACTTACCGTTGTGGGAATTGGCGGCTTCGAAATGATGCATGGCCTTCTCAGCGTTGGCGAATTATTTGCCATACTGATGTTAAGAGGCAAGGTCATTTCGCCGCTCCTCGGCTCAGCAGATGTCGCCCGTCAATTCCAGGAAGTGGCTGTTGCACTCAAAGAACTGGGACGGCTCCTCGACGCGCCGTTTGAGCGAGCAAACGTGCCCGTACCGGTGCGCACCCCATTTACTGGCGGGATCAGTTTCCGTAATGTCGTCTACCGTTACAACGCGAACTCAGCTCCAGCCATTAATGGGATATCTTTGCGGCTGCCTGAAACAGGCCTGATCGCCATCATTGGCCGCAATGGCTCCGGCAAGTCCACAATGCTGCGCCTCTGCCAAGGGCTCTTGCGCGATTTCGAAGGCAGTGTCGAGGCGGGCGGCAGAGACATCCGGTCTTATCATCCCCGCTGGCTGCGCTCGCAAATGGCGGTCGTCAACCAGGACACCGTTCTGTTTGCTGGCACCGTTCGCCAAAACGTCTCTTGCTGGACATCTGGCATATCCGATGCCGGGATCGAACAGGCGCTGCGTCTGGCCGGGGCCTGGGAGTTTGTCAGCGAACTTCCGGATAAGCTGGACACACAGCTGAGCGAGAATGGGGCAAATTTGTCGGGAGGGCAGCGACAGCGCCTGTCCGTGGCGCGGGCTATGTTGCGCGATCCGAAAATCATTCTTCTGGACGAGCCAACCGCCTTCCTTGACGCGGAAGCCGCAGTTAACCTGGAGCAGCGGCTGAGCGCCTGGGGACAGGGCCGGCTGATGGTGCTGGTGTCGCATCATCTGGCGGCAACACGCTTGGCCGATATGATTGTCGTCATGGAAAAAGGAAAGGTTGCCGCGCAGGGCAGGCATGTTGAATTATTGGAGGAATCTACACTCTATAGCTCTTTGTGGAATGACTATCTTCGGGGAAACGGAGTTGAGCTGCCAGCGCAGGCGAACCGAGCAGGGAGCTGCCCGCCAAATCACGGGCACTTTGAGGGCAGGGAAATTTCCTAGACTTCCCTTTGTCGCAGCGGCCGATCTCCTGGGGGAGCCACCACTAAAGTGTACAAAGATTGAAACAATCGTTTACAAGCAAGCTGTGCTCTGCTATCCACACAGAATAACGGCGGCCTTGCTAAGCAGGCTTAGGAATTACTTCTCATATATAGCGTTATCTATCCCAGAACAAACGCGAGAGATAAGATGCCCACAACCGAAGACGAAGATACGAGAGTATATACGGTCTTGGTAAATCACGAAGGACAGCACTCTCTGTGGTTGAAATCTGAAACCATACCCAATGGTTGGCAAGTGATTGGTAAAGAGGGGGCTAAAGCGGAATGTCTACAATACGTCAAAGAAGCGTGGACAGACATGACCCCACTTAGTAATCGAAAGAAAACGGACCTCGTGGGTGTTTCGTCATAGCACGGTTCGTCTGAGGAACCCCGTTTGACGCCCTTCATGAATGTCCCCCCCCCCAGGGCTATCGCAGATAAGCAAAGAGTTCGAAGAAAAATTCTTTGCTCCAAGCAGCTAGTTTCATTTTTCTGGCGGTAGAGCGCTTATCGGGATGGGAGTTAAGAATATCGAGTGCCATCCTGCGGATGAAAGACAGGTTCTGCGGCGCATGGTTCTTGCGGCTCCTGGCATCGTCTTCATGGAACACCACGTCAAGCGCCCAATGCAGGTTATTTTCCACGCTCCAATGTGTCCTGACAATTTCCAGAGCGCGGTGGGGCGGCAAGCGCCTGGACAGCGCCACATAATAAAGTGCAGTTTCGGTCTTGCCGCCGGCCTTTTGCCGCTCGCTTTCGAGGCGCGCGAACATGACCAAGCCCGGAAGGTGTGGGGCCTCTTTAGGAGCCGCGACCGTGGTGACGCGGCGGCGTTCGAAACGGCCATGCCCCTTTTCGCCCGTCTCGTAGGAGGCGCCTTTGCCCGCCGCGTCCGCCTTTTCGAAAGGCTCGGCGGCGCAAGCGTAAAGCGGCCCGTTATTCCCCTTGAGCTTGAGCGCGTAATGCGCCCCCGCCGCCCGCACCGCCTCCGCCATGGCCGCATGGCAGTGCAAAGCATCGGCGGTAACGGTACAGCCTTTCAAATCCAGGCTTTTCAGCGCTTCGAGGGTGGCCTTAACCTCGTTGCCATCGCCGCTGGCCCTTGCGGCAATCGACATGCGGGTTTCGGCATCCCACACGCTGATCATCAGGGGCGGCATGAAAGCCTTGCCGCGCTCGTAACCGCGGCGCAGCCGCTTGCCATCGATGGCCACCACGCCTTTGGCGGCCGGAAGCCCGAGCCCCTCGCGCAAGGCTTTGGCAAAACGGGCGAAAATCCGCGCCATTTCATCCGGGCCGAGCAGCCGGAACAACCGGGAGAAACTATCGTGGCTCGGCGCGCCATGCGGCAAATCCGCAATTTGCGCAAGCTCTTCCTCGCTGGCGGCGGCAAAATCGGCAATGTCAACGCAGGTCTTCGCACCGCACAGCATGGCAATCAATGCGATGAAAAGCATGGATGCACAATCGTGCCGGGCATTAATGTCGCGCGGGTCGCGAACTTCGCGCAGAATGGTCAGCAGCGTCTCCATCGGAATCTCCCCTTATCAGGAAGACCTTTTAAGAATCCTGTTCGCCCTTCCGCGCAACACCCTTGTCAATACTTATATGCGATTCCCCTGCGCCGGCCCCCCATCGTGGTCAAGACCAAAGATGCGGCCATAGCCTGCCGGACGACGCGGCACAATGGTTATAAGCTCAGCCGACGGCTGCTCAAAAGAATCGCGCAGGTCTTCGGCCGGGAAAGACTGTGGGAATGGCTGCCAAAACCATGCTGTATGGAACCGAGCATGCGGGCGTTCAACTTGTGATCTCCCGGTTTCCAGAGAATAGATTTCGCACTATGAAGACGGGATTTGATAGATGTGCACTTCAAGGGTGGTAATTGTAGACTCGCCCGCCGGGAATGGCAAGTATAATTCCGCCCACAAACGGTTTTGCCGGCGGGCCAAAGCAGTAGTCCGGGATTGCATCTCTGCCAGCGCGTGTAACTGCTGTGATAGGCCAAGACTTGGCTGGGACCGGCAAACGGACACGCAGTTAACCGCGCGTAATCGCGGATCCTGGATCAAGGCTGGTTACTCCTATCCATCCGCTGTATCGGCAAAAAGGGCTCGAACCTCTAGGAAGTGAACGAGAAAGGGGCATGCGCCTAAGATAACCCTGCAAATATCTGATTTTCAATGATCTCAGTTGAGGTTCCTTATGCGCGACGATTTGAGCGAGGAGTTAGAAAACACAATATCCGATGTGCTAGACGCCTCGCTCGTGGGACGGTTCAGCTGCAGGCTGCTAGTGGCGGCCAGATTATCGGCTCGGGCACCGCGGCTCGTTGTCAACAATGAGTTCGATAAGACGGAGGGCACCTACAAAATCAGAGGTGCCCTCCGGAACGACCAGGACCGGCTTTGGTCCGGCCAATGATTGCCTGCGCCCTGATCCGTATCACGGCCAGGGCGGACTGCGTCAAGTTCCCTATGCTGCGCGTGCTCGATCTCCTGGGCCAGTGCCTCTTCGAGAGGTGGCGGTTCGAGGCCATCCATAAGCCGCCGTCAGTCGATCCAGCCTGAAGTCGCTACTACATATCTAGAAAGAAACTGCAGTCTTTGGAAGAGACCAGGAGGGTAGACGGCCAGTTTTTCCCGAGCGGTTCCGCAACCCCGGTGTCGAACTAAGCATCAAATTAGTTTTGTATATGCCTAGCTTTTCTCCAGACGGCCGGGGGAGAGGGCTGGTGTGATAGTCGCGAGCACTGCCATGATTTCCCTTCGATGAACCCATCCGCCCCCTTCATCCGGCGTCCCGCCGGGACCACACTTCTATCCTTCGGACTGTTTCTCGCCGGCGTGGTCGCCTATTTCAACCTGCCAGTCGCAAGCCTTCCAAGCACGGACATGCCTACGATAGGAGTCAACGCGGCGCTTCCCGGCGCCGATCCGGAGACCGTGGCAGCCACCATCGCCGCACCGCTTGAACGGCATATCGGCGCAATTGCGGGCGTCAACGAGCTGACCTCAGTTAGCCAGCTCGGCTCGACCCGCATCCAGGCGCAGTTCGACCTGTCGCGCAATGTTGACGACGCTGCGCGCGATGTGCAGGCAGCAATCAGCGCAACGCAGGCCGACCTTCCCGGTGGGATAACGCGCTATCCCACAATCAAAAAGTCGAACACTGCTGGTGCACCTATCTTGATTCTGGTGATGATCTCGCCCAGCCGGCGCGGAACCGACCTCTACGATCTGGGCGACCTCATCGTGAATACGCGGATCAGCCAGGTCGAAGGCGTTGCTGAGATTGTGATGGGTGGGCCGCAGAGCCCGGCAGTACGTGTTGCGGCGGACCCCGGGGAGCTTGAAGCGCGAAGCCTGGGCCTTGAGGATGTCAGAACAGCCATCACACAGGCAAATTCGCTCGTCCCGATCGGAAATCTGGACGGCCCGGACAAATCCACCGTCGTCATGGTCAATGGCCAGGTTGAGAAGCCTTCGGATTATTCATCGCTTGTCGTTAAAGTTAAAGGCGGCAACGTGGTCCGCATCGGCGATGTCGCGCATGTTTCCTCTGGCACCAGAAACCGCCTTTCCGCAGGGTTTTATAATAGGTCTCCGGCCGTTATCTTCACGCTTTACAAGACACCGGAGGCGAACGTCATCGAGACAGTCGATAAAATCTACGCGCTCATGCCCGAGTTGCGGCGGCTGCTGCCCGCTGATATAGAACTCACCGTGCTCCTCGACCGCACTAAAACGATCCGTACCAGCATTTTCGACATTCAGAAGACGCTGCTCACAAGCATCATGCTTGTTATGCTGGTGGTGTTCGTGTTCTTACGGCGTGGCGTACCAACGCTGGCCGCAGGCGTGGCCGTGCCGCTTTCGCTGGCCGGCACCGTTGGTGTCATGTGGCTGTCCAAATATAGCCTCGACAACATGTCGCTGCTGGCACTCACGATTTCGACCGGCTTCGTGGTCGACGATGCAATCGTGACCATCGAGAACTGTTACCGGAACATGGAAGCGGGCCTCAAGCCACTGCAAGCCGCACTCGAAGGCACGCGGCAGATCGGCTTCACCATCATCTCCATCAGCATCTCGCTGGTAGCCGCCTTCATCCCGCTCCTATTCTGGCCGGGCGTAATTGGCAAGCTGTTCCGGGAGTTCGCCTGGACGCTCACCTACGCCATTTTAATCTCCGCAATCATATCACTCACGCTGACCCCGATGATTTGCGGCAGGCTCATGCGTAAGGCGCCGCGCCCGCATGAGACTTGGCTCGACAGGCGCTTCGAGCATTTCTTCGAAGCGCTGCTGCGGGGCTACGAGCGTTCTCTTGCATGGGCCATGCATCGCCGCTTTCTCATGGTGATGATTACGCTTGCCGCCGTCGTGCTCACTGTTCTGCTGTTCAAAATGCTACCTGGTGCGCTCTTACCGCAGGGGGACGCAGATCTTGTCGTTTGCACCACGCGAGTGGCACCGGGAACCTCCTTCGAGTCGCTGGAGCTTCTACAGAAGACGGTCGATGGATTTCTTGTTGACGATACCGACGTGGATGGAATTGGGGTCTCAATCGGCTCAAGTAACCTAGTCCGATTTTTCATAGTGCTGAAACCATGGCCCGGGCGCAAGACACACGCACTTGACGTTATTGCGAGGCTGCGTCATAAGCTCGCTACGATCAAGGGTATTGAAGTCACCATGTTTCCCATGGCCGAGCTTCAATTCGGAGCGCGGCAATCCAGGTCACAATACCAAGTCACCTTGTGGGGCCAGGACTTAAAGGAAATCATCGATTGGCTTCCGAAGATCAAGGAACGTGTCGAGCATGTGCACGGCGTTGTCGATGTGAACACGGATCGCGAGGAGGGCACCCCGCAGGTGACCGTTATGAGCGACCGCGTCAAGGCTGCCAAATATGGAGTGGCCATGAAGGATATCGACAACGCGCTGAACGATGCGTTCACTCAGCGGCAAGTATCGACTATTTACGACTTGCGCAATCAATATAGCGTAATTCTCGAAGCTAATCTTGACGTCCAAGCCAGCTTGGAAGGGCTTGACCGTATTTTCGTGAACGGCAATGCCGGTCAGATGGTTCCTCTCTCCGCGTTGGCAAAGCGCACCCTCAGCGGTGTTCCCCTTGCGGTTAACCACACCGGTCTGTTTCCTACAGTCACGATCAGCTTCAACACCACGCTGGACGTAACTATAGGCCAGGTGCTGCCGCAAATCATGCAAATTCCGCAGGAGCTGTATCTTCCTGACTCCGTGCACATGGAACTCGCTGGCGAGACGCTCGCGCTCCATCAGCAGCAGTCATCGACGGGGCTCTTATTTCTTACCGCGCTCGTCGCTGTCTATCTGGTGCTGGGCATCTTGTATGAGGACTTATTCCATCCGCTGACGATCCTTTCGACGCTGCCCACGGCAGGCTTCGGCGCGCTGCTCATGCTGCGGATTACGAACCAGGAGCTCTCCGTCATCGCGCTGATCGGCCTCATTCTGCTCATCGGTATTGTGAAGAAGAACGGTATCATGCTTGTTGACTTCGCGCTGGAGGCCGAGCGCGTGCACGGCCTCTCGAGCGAGGCCGCCATTCACCAGGCTTGCATGGAGCGCTTCCGTCCGATTCTAATGACGACACTGGCCGCGATGTTCGGCGCGCTACCGCTCATTCTTGCTGCCGGGCCCGGATCGGAGTTGCGGGTGCCACTAGGCTATACCATTTTCGGAGGCTTGGCTATCTCGCAGCTCTTCACGATCTACACGACCCCAGTGATTTATCTTTTGCTGGGCAGGCTGCGCCGGACTGTAAAAATCGGCTCGGCCAGCGTCTGAACGAACCTTAATCGAAAACTAGGGTATTCGGATGAAAATCGGACTGAATAAGCGTGCCGTGTTAGTTGGCGCTGTCATCGAGTTGTGCAAGCAGAAGGGACGGCAATCGCAGATTTCACGTCTCCAACGTACCTCCTACGCCAAGCTTTGAGCCCGAGCTCCAGTGTGGTGATCAACTTGTAGCACGCGGCGGCTATCCTTTAAAGTTGCTTCAAATAACACAGCAATGAGGAGGGTGGATCTTATTATTGCTTATCCGGGAATGTCGGCTTCTTTGAGTTTTATGCATCTTGAGTGGCTTGAAGCCGAAAGCATTCACGTCGTTCAGGAGATAGTTGCGGAGGTCGGAGCTTGACACCCAAACAGTCAGCGCGGTGCTCCAGCGGTCGAAATATGAGGTAAACGTTCACACTATGGAGCACGTTGTGGCAAAAGCGCTGGAAATCAACCCGAATGGCGTCGCCAAATCTCGCGACAGACTGGCCGGTCATATTTGAGTCCTATCCCGGGAACTGCGTCTTGGGTGGCTTCGCTTCGATCGATTAGTTCAGCAACGCAACTGTCTCTCCTGGAGTCCATTTTTTGCTCAGTCGAAACATCCATTGGCAGCCACACGATGTCACGCGTGAGACACGTTCGAGTTTGAAAAATCAGAAACCTGCGGTGTTATGGTTCACCGGGCTCTCTGGAGCTGGCAAATCGACCGTTGCCAATCTCGTCGAGCGAGAGCTGGTCCGCATAAATCGCCACACATTCCTGCTCGACGGCGATAATGTGCGGCACGGCTTGAACAAGGATCTCGATTTTACTGACGCCGGCCGGGTCGAAAACATCCGGCGCGCAGGAGAAGTAGCCAAGCTGATGACCGATGCCGGCCTCATCGTGCTGGCAGCCTTCATCAGCCCGTTCCGAGCTGAACGGCAGATGGTGCGGGAGATGATGAAGCCCGATGAATTTATCGAGATTTTTATCGATACCCCACTGACGGTGGCTGAGGCGCGTGACGTTAAGGGACTTTACAAAAAGGCTCGCACTGGCCAGCTCAAGAACTTCACTGGCATTGACAGTCCTTACGAGCCCCCTCTCAAACCAGATATCCATATCGACACCACGAAAACGCCAGCTGAGAACGCGGCCGAGCTGATCGTGCGGAAAGTTATTCCCTGACGCCGCAGGCAATGTTTAAGGGTAAGCGTCCTCTGAAGGCTGCCTCGCGCGGGCAATGCGGATGATGTGACTTACCGTCCTCACTCACATGCGTAAGGACGGTAATGGACAAGAGGCGACTCGAGATCGTGCAATTGGTGGAACGGCGGCGGAGGTGAAGGCGCGGATCATTGAGGAGGCGCGCGCTTTGCCGTATTGCCGCGCCTGCTGGCCGCCTCCGAGCTTGCCCAGATAAAGCACCTGCCGCTGGACAGTCTTGCCGCCGCTCACGCGGCAGTTCTCCACCACGCTTCAATAGCGGTGCTCCTCGCTATCCTTGATTCGCTTCTTCACCCGCAGAAACATGTAGGCCAGTGATTCAGAAAACTGGCTTACTTTCAATGGGGTCGGTCTGCACCGCAGCCGTTTTTGAAACCGCCGACGCCGATTAATAAGGGCTTCTTTCTGGAAAAACCCATTCCACAGCCGGAGACGGGGCGAAATCGGCGAAGTCGGGTTAGCCCCGCATGGATTGTTAACGTAAGCATGTGGGGAAGGCGTCTTGTCCGAATTGCAGCGATAGAGCCTTCTACTTCCAGGAAATTGCAAACTAGAGATAGGGAGGCGATACGTCTGGAGATAGGACTCAGCCTCGCTTTGATGCTGTTGCGGGCACGCGGAGAAGCTGGAGCCGGGACCAGAAGGCGGCTATCGTCGCCCGAGTTGGCGTTTCTGGCACCTCTCTATCGCAAGTGGCGGGTCTGCTGTTCCGATGGCGGCGGTAGTTCCACTTCAAGCCAGGCATGCCGGAAGGCAAGGTGGACAACGGCAGGCCAGCTGCACCGGCCTTTGTGCCCATTATGGGTAAAAATATGGAGTTGATCGGGCACCGTTACCGCAGTGGCAGGTATTTCACCCTGATTTTAAACGCCATTGGGCCAGATCGCGGGAGAAGCAAGGAATGCCAGCCATGACAGCGGAGCAGAAGATCATCAAGCCCAAGGTTGGTCTATTGGAACCGGCCAAGCAGCTTGGCAATGTGAGCTAGGCGTACAACGTAATGTGGTATAGCGAGAACAGTCTCTACCGGTTCAAGGTGCTATACGAGTAGGCACGGCGACAATATCATGGCTTGCTGTACCGTCGTAAACCAGCAACAGTGTTGCCATCTGCACAAGAGAATCAGCAAACCAATCACTAGCATAACAAGTAATTGCGCACAATTTCCGCGTCACAACCTTAAATGGCTTTTAGTTCTTACGTAAACTCCTATATATTATTGACAAGGATACGTAAGGTATATAATTTGCCTTCAAAGATAGCGTTTAATACATTCATAAGGTTTCTGTGGCCAAGGAAAGCTGGCGTTGGAGTGGCGTGGTAGAGATTCATGGTAGTACGCAGTTTAAGCTTGCTGACCTCGCCCGGCGCCGCAGCGAGAAGCTCGTTGCTCATGTGCCCCCCCCCAAGGCATTGCACCCCCACGGCGACCAGAATGCCGCCATGCTCGCAGCCGTCAAGGACAAGCCCTCCGGGTGGCAACCTGCCGTTTGCGCGAGCCGGGACGGAGGAATGGCTCCAACCGAACAAAGGAATGCTGCTTATTGCATTACGCTGTTGCCCACTCGTTTTTCAAAAGAGGCTTACTTAGAATGATCGTTCTATATCCGCCTTATCGATCATGATATGATCGAAACATAGCTAGCGTCTTCTGCATCTCAGATAGAAGAGCTTTTTCAGACTCATTGATATAGAAGTGGCCACCCGGGAATAATTGGCAATGGAAATTTGCACTCGTGTGCTTGGCCCAAGCCATGAGATCTTCAGTCTGGATGTTCAAATCTTGGTCACCTCCAAACGCCGAAATGCCACACGGCACGGGACGCAGGTCGGACCTATCCCAACTCTCGGCGATCTGGAGGTCATCCCTTAAAACAGGCAGGAGAAGTTCGCATATTTGCTTGTCTTCCAACAGGGCAAAAGGTGTTCCTGCCATTTCCCGCAGGAAGGCGATTAGATCTACGGAGGGAGCTGATGAAAGGCGCAGATGTGTTGGCAGTAAATGAGCGGCACGGTATGATGATAAAAAGAGATGCTTTGGCAGTGGGGCTACCATTTGCACGAGACGGCCGGTCATAGCGAAGACAATTAAAGCGCCAAGGCTGTGACCGAAGAAGGCGTATGGCCGATCTAACCAGGGCTCCAGCATTGGTACAAGTTCGTCGATCAAGCTGTCAAGACAGGTATAGCGTATTTCGCTGAAGAGCCCTTTTCCACGGCCAGGTAATTCGACTGCGCAAACCCCGATCCACTTCGGCAACAGCAATTTCCAGTTGTTATACACCGCCGCATTGCCCCCGGCGTGATGAAAACAGAAAAGACGAATTTCAGAGGCTGCGGTCCTTGCCTCATGGCACTTGATCCAGCTTTTATTCGAACTTGCTTCTAGCATTTGTCGGTAGATCGCCAATTTACGGGCGTATAGTGCAACAGGAATCATTCGGGTTGTCAACATTACCTCGATATCCGTCCGATCGGTCATTGACCGCAGTATTTATCGCTGCTAGACTGCGCTCACGTTTGAAACTGACTCGGGCGCAAGGCAATGGAACGCGAGGGGTCGATAGGGCGTCGAGAATCTCAGCAAATTCCGGGTATTTTTGGATGGGAAACATCGATGGATCATAAGAATTCAGGAAGAGGAGAAATGACCTCTGAAAAATTTGATTTCGTCCGATCAGTTTCTCTAAAAAAAACGGTCATCATTGCCGCGACACCGCGATCGGGAAGTACGTTTTTGTGCTTGCAGCTCTGGGGCACTGGAGTTTGCGGTGCGCCCTGGGAATATTTTGGCTTCAATTTAGAAATGCCCCCGATGTGGGATCGGCTGAAGCCGAAATCCCACCGCGATTATCTTTCGAAGGTTATGGAGCGCCGCACGTCAAGTAATGGTGTGTTTTCGATGAAAATTCATTTCCATCAGCTTGAACGGTTGCACAAAGAATCTCCAGATGTTATTGATCAAATTGTGAATACTGCTAGCTTTATTTATATTGAACGTTCGGACAGCATTGCTCAGGCGATATCTTTAGCCAAGGCATTGCAAAACGGCAATTGGTCATCTTTAGGTCGGTCAACGAAAACCGTCAATTATGACGGCGGCTTTATCGAGCAGTGCCTCGCTGGGATACGAAGTCAGTGCGAAAGTTGGGAACGATGGTTTGAAGAGAACGCAATCGTTCCGGTTCGAGTGGTTTACGAGGAGATGATCGTAAATCCGCGAACCGAACTGCAGAGACTGATTCGCGAGCTGGAAATCGACAAATCGCATCCTGACACCGTTCTTCTGCCCGCGCTAGTCCGCCAGCGCGACACCGTAAGCAGCGAATGGGAGGCGCGATATTTGGAGCAACAGGCAAAGTCATAGGGATCATGATGCCCGCCCCCTTTGGGCCCCCGCCTCAGCAAGGCAACGAACTGCTCGAAGCCGCCGCCTGACACCGGCATGATGCGCAATTCCTCATCCGTCAGGTTAACCTGATCGCCCGGCTGGGGTCCTTCCACCGGAGGCGCGAACGGTATGCTGCCGGGCTTCTGGTTGGCCTCGCGGGCCGCAAGCTTGGCTTCATGCTCAGTCTTCTCGCGCTCGTAGCGTTCTTTGACCCGTGCTTTGATCTTGGCTTTGGCCTCCGCGATCTGCTTCAGCCGCCTCTCGCGCCGTGCCAGCTCGTCCGGAACATCGGCCTTATCGGCAGCCTCGGCCTTCGCCAAAAACTCCGCCACCTCCGCCTTCAACTACGCCTCAATCTTGCTCGCGTGCTCATAGAACAGCGCCCTGACGTCACACAAGTTCGCTTCTGTTGGGGCATGGCCAGCCGTTCGGACGTGGCCCGCGCAGAATCGCAACTGGCGAGTACCGAGAGGCAAATGATGAACCTCGACATACAACGCGCCCAACTGGAACATGCCATAGCGTTGCTGGCCGGGAAAATGCCAAAGGAATTTTCCATTGCCCGGAAAGGCGGGCTGCCTGATCCCCCCGAAGTCGCCGTCGCAATTCCCTCGGCATTCTTGGAATGATGGCCCGACTGACTAGGGCCGATACGCCGGACGACAAGTAACCCGCCTGGTAGTAGCATCGCCCCGGAAGCATCCAGAAAAAAAATGCGCATATGACAATTTTGTACCACTGCAACTATAAAGAGTAACAATCAAAAAAATCTATCTCTGCAGCCATTTTTGGGCAGAGATTTAATTTGTTGCATTAACTGTTAGTTTACTGTATGACCTTAGCGGCTGTGCAAGCAGAATGGGTCTACGAGAACGTGGATGATTATGGCGTCCATTACTAAAGGAAATGTGGAATTTAGGAAAATGTCAGATGATCATCAAGATGAACAACACCTCTATCTTGTTGTCGTAAATCACGAGGAGCAATACTCAATTTGGCAAAAAGACGATGCTATTCCGCCTGGATGGGTCGCGGTAGGTTTCGAAGCGACAAAGGCGGACTGCCTCCAGAGGATAGAAGACTTGTGGCACGATATGCGCCCCTTGAGCTTACGCCAACGCATGGCTGAACGCGCCGCCGCTTCACGAGATGTGGAGCCTAGCCCCTAGATAGGAGTGAGCGATTCTGTCGAGACGCAAGTTCTTCGCCTGACGTCGAAAAACGCGATTTATATATTGATCTGGGGGATATGAAAGGGGTGAAGTCAGATCCACGGTCTTTGTCTGAGATTTTGAGATGCCGCGCCGAATTGACGCCGGAAAAAACCGCCTATCGGTTTCTGGCTGAGACCTCCTTGGTTGAATCGGCTCTCACTTACGCTCAGTTGGAAACACGCGCGACGCAGATCGCCTTCGCGCTCGACGAATTTGGGTTGACCAGAACCCGCCTAGGCTTGCTATTTCCGACGGCCGAGAAATTCGTTGGGGCATTTTTCGGCACACTTCGTGCCGGTAGCGTGGCAATTCCTCTCAGCCCTCGTCGTCTCAACAGCGGCGTCCAAGCTCTACAAAGTATTCTCGATGATGCCGACGTGGGGGCGATTCTCACAGACGACACCACACTACAAAAAATCAGTTCCGCGCAAATGGTGCAGAAAGGAATTTCTCACTATCGCGTCTTAAGTACGGACCAGATTCCGTGGGATGCCCCTACCTGCTCGATCCTGCGCGACCCATTGGAAAACGATCTAGCGGTCCTGCAATATACATCCGGTTCGACCAACGCGCCAAAGGGGGTCAAAGTCACGAATGCAAATTTCATTAACAACGCCTCGATCATTGCTGGCGTTGGAAATTTAAGACCCGATTCCGAAATCGTGAGCTGGCTTCCACTATTTCACGACATGGGATTGGTCGGCAGCATCGTCCTGCCCCTCTGCGCAGGCGTTGAGTTCGACACTTTTGTCGCCGGTCGCGTTTCTGACCCGGCCACTAACCTGGCTGCAGGCGTTGACGCGCCGCAAGGCGAGATTGAGCGTTAGCCCCAACTTCGGCTACGAAATGTGCGTCCAGAAAGTAAGGGGCGAGGAACTAGAAGCCCTCGATCTCAGCCACTGGAAAGTCGCATTCTGCGGAGCTGAACCAATCCGCCCCGCCACCTTAGAACGATTTGCAGCGCATTTTGCCCCCAGCGGATTCCGTTACTCCACTTTTCTTCCGTGTTACGGACTAGCTGAAGCGACCCTCATTGTTGCGGGAGGGCCGTCGGAGGTCGCCCCTGTCGTGGTGGAGGTAGATCAGCAGGTGTTGGAGAAGGAGAAGCGCGCCGTCACCACTCAGGGCGGCAAGGCACGGCGTTTGGTATCTTGTGGCCAGCCTGTCTCCGGCCACGTTGTAAAGATCGTTGATCCCAGGATGCGTGCCGTTTGCCACGAGAACCATGTCGGGGAAATCTGGGTGCAGGGGCCAAGCGTTTCGCCTGGTTACTGGAGCCGAGGAGGCGAAGGCAACGACCTTTTCGGTGCCGAGCTGGCCGAAGAGGACTGTGGCCCTTTCCTGAGGACTGGCGATCTTGGTTTTATGCGTGACGGCAATCTTTTCGTCGTCGGACGCGCCTCAGACGTAATCATCATTCACGGCTGCAACTACTATCCACAGGATATCGAATTGACCGTGGCTGCAGCACATCCAGCGTTCAGACAGGACGCCGCCGCGGCGTTCTCAGTCGACGAAGGTGAGCAGGAATTACTAGTGATATCGCAGGAGGTACACCGCGCCTGGAAGGACGATCTCACCCCGGCCATCGATGCAATTCGGAAAAATGTCTTCAAAGAACACGGCCTTCACCCACATGCAGTCGCGCTAATACGTCATGGAATGATTCCCAAGACAAGCAGCGGCAAAATTCAAAGGCGGCGGGCCCGGCAATTATTTCTGGATTGGGAGTTAGAAACGGTCGTGGAATGGCGCGCTCAGGCCCTATGCAAAGGACAGGTCGGCGCTTACACAACATCGACGGCTTACACAACATCAACGGAAGCGCGTCTCGCAGGAATCTGGGCAGATGAACTAAGAGTTGTAAATATCGGCCGCGAAGACAGTTTTTTCGATCTGGGCGGAACGTCCATTTCACTCTTGGCAATACAGCAGAGGATTTTGGAGACGTTTTCGAAGTCGGTCCCAGTTTCCGAGCTGTTTCGGCATCCGACCATCTCTTCTCTTGCTGCCCATCTGGATATGGAGGCCGATGTCGCCGAGCCCCTGCGCTCCAGTCAAGAACGCGGCCAGATGCGAAGAGAATGGGCTAATCGGCGCCGACACATTAATAAGGACGAATTTCGGCAGGCAAAGCCGACCTGGAGCAGCGGGGGCCTTCACGAGGATTGAGGCGCGTTTATCACAATTGCGGATCCGAGGAAGTTCGGCACAGTCCAAGTTGGGGGGAAGTTCAATGACTGATAATGTGAATATTGCGCTTGCAGAAAGTGTGGCGATCATCGGTATGGCCGGACGGTTTCCGGGTGCGTCAAACATCGAAAGCCTCTGGAAAAATATAGTGGATGGCGTTGAGTCTATCACCTTCTATTCAGAAGAGGAACTTATTAAAAGCGGTGCTTCTGCGGAGTTAATAAAGGATCATTTTTACGTCAGAGCAGCATCTGTCATTTCAGAACCGGATCATTTTGATGCGGAGTTTTTTGGCTTTAGTCCTATAGAAGCAGAACTTACTGACCCTCAACAAAGAGTTTTTCTTGAATGCGCCTTCGAGGCTTTAGAAAGGAGCGGATATGACCCCGATGATTATCCGGGGGCAATCGGCGTCTTCGCCGGTTCTGGAGTCAACACTTATCAATTTTCTCTTAAGCGGGCCTATGAACAGGAAATTTCGACATCCACCGCCTTACAAGTGGCGTTCGTTCTTGGGAATGACAAGGACTATTTGACGACTCGAACCTCATACAAGCTTAATCTTCGCGGCCCAAGCGTATGCGTTCAAACAGCCTGTTCCACCTCCCTCGTGGCCGTGCATGCCGCCTGCCAAAGCGTCCTTTCTGGGGAGTCCGACTTGGCGTTGGCGGGTGGCGTGTCAGTGATGAACTTTCGAAAGGAAGGCTACTATTATTCCGAGGGCGGCATGTACTCTCCTGACGGGCGTTGCCGCCCGTTCGACGTGGATTCGAATGGCACTATTTTTGGTGACGGAGTCGGTATCGTCGTCCTGAAGCGGGCGGACCAGGCTATTAAGGACGGAGATAGAATTCATGCGTTGATTCGTGGTTCGGCGGTCAACAACGATGGTGGCAGGAAGTTAGGTTACTCGGCGCCCAGCGTAGACGGTCAAGCCCATGCTATAACTGAGGCACTGGCAGTCGCCGGCATCCGGCCGGAACAGCTCGGTTATATTGAGGCACATGGGACTGCCACGCAGTTAGGTGACCCTGTTGAGATTGCAGCCTTAACCAAAGTCTTCCGAACCTCGACAGACCAGCGGCAATTCTGCCCCATTGGTTCGGTCAAAGGGAATGTAGGACATCTCAGTGCCGCCGCCGGTGTGACCGGCCTAATCAAGGCCGCGCTCGCCGTCGAGCATGGCATATTGCCGCCCAGCATCAATTTCACCGAAGCCAATCCGAAAATAGAGATGGATAGCTCTCCTTTCTATGTCGGCGTCCGATCATCGCCGTGGCTCGCCAAGAACGGTCCGCGGCGTGCGGGTATCAACTCCTTCGGCATCGGCGGAACCAATGCCCATGTGGTCTTGGAGGAGCCTCCTCCGATAAACAAAGCGGACGAGTCCCCGCGTTCACATCACTTGCTTGTTTTGTCTGCCCGTACGGCATCGGCACTCGATATCATGCGGGGCAACCTTCTGGATCACTTGCGACAGCATCCTGAGGATGATATCGCCGACGTCGCCTTCACTCTGGCTACGGGTCGGCGGAGGTTTCGGCATAGGTTGGCAGTGTGTTGTGATGGGATCTCGCACGCCGTCTCGGCATTGAAGGCCACCGCTGCGACGTCAGTGACAAACGAAATTACTAGTGAACCATTGTCTTGCGCCTTTCTCTTCCCCGGTCAGGGTACCCAGCACATAGGAATGGGAGCGGCGCTCTATCGGGTCGAGCCGGAATACCGTCAGGCATTCGATCAATGTGCCGAAGGATTGAAGCGAACACTGAATCTAGATTTGCGAGATCTGCTCTTTGGCAGGGCCACTGAAGACCTGGCTGCTCGGTTGTCGGAAACTTGGCTGGCACAGCCGGCAATTTTCTGTGTTTCCTATGCTCTGGCAAGGCTATGGATGGCTTGGAACGTGAAGCCGCAATCGATGATCGGCCACAGCGTCGGAGAGTTAGTAGCCGCTTGCATTGCCGAAGTATTCGACCTGGAACAGGGGCTTCAAATCATCGCGGCACGGGGCCGGTTGATGCAAGACATGCCGCGCGGCGCGATGCTTGCCGTCGCTGCTGAGGAAGCGTTCGTTTGCTCGCTGATGAACGGGAGCGTATCGATTGCTGCCCTGAATGGTCCTACCGCTTGCGTCGTTTCCGGCACCATCGACGGCATCGAGGCATTGGAAGCGCAACTTCGCGAACGGGGAGTCATTTATTCACGTCTGCGGACATCCCATGCCTTCCATTCTCCCATGATGGACCAAGCTGCACATCAATTCACCGAACTGCTTTCCTCGATGTCCCTGAGAAAGCCAAAAATTCCTTTCATCTCTAACGTAACTGGCACTTGGATAACCGAAGCCGAAGCCCGAGACCCAGCCTATTGGGGACGCCAACTGCGCGAATCGGTGCGTTTCGCTGATGGGCTGAAAGCGATCAGCTCAAGTCAACCGCAAATCCTGCTCGAAGTAGGTCCGGGGCGGATCCTCTCCGGGCTAGTCACACATGAAGGCTTCGGGGCAAAATGCCTGGTCGTTTCTTCGCTGCCCTCCGCCGACGATACTCGGAACCAAGAAGAGCATTTCCTAAGGACGGTGGGTCAAGTTTGGATGGCCGGTGCGCCTGTCGACCTATCGGCGATGTATAAGGGGCAAAAGCGTCGCCGGGCATTGCTGCCCACATATCCCTTTGAACGCAAGCGCTACTGGTTCGACGAAAGCAAGATAGGCATCGCCGCCGCGGAATCCGTGCAGGCGCCAAGGACCGCGGAGCACATGTTGTATGCCGTATCATGGAAACGGGTATTGAAACGCCTGCCTACATTGACGCCCGACGAATTGGCCCAGAAATCCATATTGTTTTTCTCGGGTGATGACGGTCTAAGCAGAATGCTGGGCGAAAGACTGCGATCCCGCTGCCGCCGCGTAGTAACTGTGAAGTCCGGCCCGGCTCTCGCCGAAGAAGAAACCGATCGCTTCACTGTCTCTCCCGGCACATCCGGCGATTTTCATGTTCTTATGCGCCGCCTCGATGAAACCGAGTGCGAGATTGACATCGTGATTTATGCCTGGAGCCTGTTCGCCGGAGCATCAATCCCCCAAAGCGAACACGACGCGATCGACCGGGCGTTTTTCGGTGTACTGCATCTGTTTCAAGCACTTAACAGACGGGAACGACTACAGCAGGTCGAGGTTGCCGTGCTGACGGCGGACACGGCCGACGTAATTGGGGGAGAGTCAGTTTCTCCTCTTGCCGCGCTGGCGAAAGGAACGTGTCTGGCCGGAACGGTAGAGTACCGAGACATAACCTGCAGGTATATTGATTTTGCCAGCGGCGAAATCGCGGGAACCGACGTTCCGGCGCTGGCCGACTCCCTGATCGAGCATCTGGTCGGCCCGCCGTCGAGCGCCGTCATGGCCTATCGCCGCCTGCAGATCTGGAGCCCGCATTACGAACCTATGCAGGTTGGTCCGACACCAGAGGACCTCATGCCATTGCGGCCAGGGGGGGTGTATATAATTACCGGCGGCCTAGGCGACCTGGGATTGGCAGTTGGAGTTGCGCTGTCAACAAAGGTGCATGCCAGAATTGTCTTGGTTTCCCGCAAACAACTTCCCGGGCGCGATGCCTGGGAGGCGGAGAAGAAGGGGAAAACCGCGAGCATCATCGGTCAGATAAGGCAGATGGAAGCGAACGGCGCTGAGGTTCTTGTACAATCCGCTGATGTTGCAGACAGCGCCGCCATGCAGGCGATCATAAATAAGACGCTTGCAAGGTTCGGGACTGTAAATGGTGTCATCCACGCGGCCGGCCTGCTTGGAAAGAGTTCAATCGACTTCACCAACCGGCAAGCGGCCGCCCAAGTGCTGGCACCGAAAGTTCATGGTACGCTGGTGCTCTCTCAGGTTCTGGCACCATTTGACCTCGATTTCGTCATTCTGTTTTCGTCGATCAGTGCTCTCACCGGGTATCTCGGCCAGGCGGACTATTCGGCGGCCAATGCGTTCCTCGATGCGGTCGCGCACAGTAGCCTTTTTGGCGCTGCTACCAAAGTAATCTCGGTGAATTGGGATGCCTGGAGTGAGCTGGGCATGGCTATTCAGTGGGACGGGCCGCAAGAAATGCGCGACATCTTTGCGGCAGAACTGAAGGCCGGTATCCGGACGAAGGAAGGCATGGAGCTGTTTTTCCATATTCTCTCCGAGTGCCCGCGTCAGGTTTTGGTGACAAAGGGTGATCTAAATCGTCTCGGTGTCACCGGCCGTCTGCAATCCAAAGTACAGGCGAATACCGCTCCGCCAGACGCCTCTCAGCCCATGCAACTAAATATAGAAAGACGGCATGGACGACCTATCCTGGAATATGAATTTGTTGCCCCATCATCCGAACTTGAAAAAATTATTTCGGAAATATGGGCGACATTCCTAAATATTGACCGCATTGGCATTAAAGATAATTTTTTTGACCTTGGGGGAAACTCTTTGATGGCGCTACAAATTCTTCCTCGGCTGCGGGGTCGATTCCAGCTCGACCTGACACCACACGAAGTCTTCCTTGCACCAACGATTGAAAAATTGGCACAGCTGATCGAAGCCAAGCTTATCTCTGAAATTGAAACCGTTGAGGGCGCGATCGCCGAGTCTTGATGGCGGAGACGCAATACCATTTGAGAATAAGAGAGGCAAGGTGACCGACATCCCAACGTCATTAGCAAAGCTTTCGGAAAAAGGGCGTCGCCTTCTGGCTGAGCGCATCAGATCGGATGCCTCCCAACCCACCGGACCAAGCCTATGCGGCAATCTGAATCAATTCCCCAATATTCCGTTATCTTTTGGGCAAGAGCGGCTCTGGTTGCTCGACCAAATCGAGGGGGCAAGAAACCCCTACAACATCCCCGCCGCCATCCGGCTGTACGGAAATTTGGCAATAGGCACCTTGGAACGGGCGCTTAGCCAGCTCATAGAGCGCCATGAAATATTGCGGACGAGATTCGAGACCGTCGACGGGGTGCCGGCACAAGTGATCGCGGACCCCGCCCCGATGCCTTTGCAGTTGCTCGATCTAAGCCACCTCACCCCAGAAAAACGCGAGGAAGAAAGCCGAAGGATCATTGCCACGGAAGCACGAACCCGTCTGGATCCAACGCGGGGCCAAGTCTTGCGGGCCAGAATATTGCGAATGGATGTTGGCGATCACATCCTGGTGTTGATTAGCCACCATATCGTATCCGACGGGTGGTCCATCTGGATCATGTTCCGGGACCTGTTGGCGCTGTATGGCGGGCAGGTATTGCCCCCTCTACCTCTGCAATATTCGGACTATTCTATCTGGCAGCGCAATTGGTTGTCCGAATCGCGGCTAGAATCCCAGTTGGAGTATTGGTGCCGCTACTTGGCGAATGCGCCTTCAGGTCTTAACCTCCCTACAGACCGGCCGCGTCCGGCGGTCCAGGGAATTCAAGGAGCCAGCCTGCCGATAGCCGTCCCGTTGAGGTTGTTGGACCGGCTGCGTGCGCTGGCCCGATCTCGGGGCGCCACCCTTTTCATGGTACTGCTCGCCGCCTATGCCGTCGTTCTTTCGCGATGGTGTAGACAGAAGGACATCGTAATCGGCACTCCGATCGCCGGACGGACACAGCCGGAACTGGAAAATCTCATCGGTTTCTTCGTCAACATGCTGGCTTTGCGCATCGATCTATCGGGCAACCCCGGCGTCGGCACGTTGATCGAGCGGGTTCGCGAAGCTGCCGTGAGGGCTTTCACAAATCAGGATTTACCGTTCGCAAAACTGGTTGCCGCATTACAGCCGGTGCGAGACCTGAGCCGGCATCCTGTCTTTCAAGTTTGTTTCGCTCTACAGAATTTTCCCCGAAGCGCTGTCAAAATGGACGATTTCACCGTCGAAAGGCTCCAAGTTTCCTATGATTCGGCGGAATTCGATTTAGCCATGTTCGTCAGAGAAACGCCGGAAGGTCTGATTGGACGATTGCAATACGCCGACCATCTCTTCGATGAGACAACAATCAAGCGGCTGGTAGACCATTTCGTTCGCCTTCTTGAAGGCATTGTCGACGATCCGGACTGCCGCTTGTCGGCTCTGCCGCTGTTGGCGGCGGAGGAGCGCCGGCAGCTGGTGACGGAATGGAACACCACGGCTGCAGCGTATCCGTCTGAGCTGTGCATACACGAGCTGGTATCGGCCCAGGCGCGGCACAGACCAGACGCGGTGGCCGTGGTGTTTGAGGAGCAAAGCCTAACTTACGGCGAGTTGGAGCAAAGGGCCAACCGGCTGGCGCACCATTTGCGCGGCCTTGGAACCGGCCCCGAGACGATCACTGGCATCTGCCTGGAGCGCGCGCCGGGAATGGTGGTTGGACTGCTGGCCATCCTAAAGGCCGGTGGCGCCTATCTGCCGCTCGACCCGTCTTATCCGCCCGGGCGGCTGGCCTACATGCTCGACGACGCGGCCGCCCCGGTGGTGCTGGCCGATGCCGCCACGCGCGGTCTGTTCGCCGGCTGGGCCGGACGCTTGATCGACCTGGATGCCGAAGCGGAAACTATCGCACGCCAACCCGATCTGCCCTTGGCTTGCGGTGCCGGACCCGACAACCTCGCCTACACCATCTACACCTCGGGATCGACGGGACACCCCAAGGGGGTGATGATTTCGCATCGTTCGGTATGCAATTTCCTGGCTACGATGGCCGTGCGCCCTGGCTTGACCGCCGCTGATGTTCTGGTGGCGGTAACGCCGCTGTCGTTTGACATCGCCGCCCTGGAGCTGTTCCTACCGCTGACCGCCGGTGCCCGCGTAGTTATCGCCGGCCGGCGGGAAGTCACCGAGGGAAACGGATTGGGCCGGCTGATCGACACATCGGCGGCGACAACAGTGCAGGCGACACCCTCGGGCTGGCGGCTGCTGCTGGAATGCGGCTGGCAACCCCGCGCTCCATTGAAGCTGCTATGTGGCGGTGAGGTCCTTCCAGGGGATCTAGCGCGGCGGCTCGTCCAGCATGGCGAGCTATGGAATCTTTACGGCCCGACGGAAACCACGATCTGGTCGACGGCCGCCGCCATCCGTGGAGACGGCACCACTGCCGTGATGTCCATCGGACGACCGATTGGAAATACTGAAGCCTATGTCCTCGATCCGGCCATGCAGCCGGTACCCATCGGAGTGGCGGGCGAACTTTACATCGGCGGCGTGGGGCTGGCGCGCGGGTATCTGGGGCGCCCCGCCTTGACGGCGGAACGTTTCGTGCCCAACCCTTTCGGTTCGCCGGGATCGCGTCTCTACCGCACCGGGGATCTGGCGCGCTGGGGGCGCGACGGGCAGTTGGAGTTCCTGGGCCGCGCCGATCATCAGGTCAAGGTGCGCGGACACCGCTTCGAACTGGGCGAGATCGAAGCGGCGCTGTCGGCACTTGCGGAGGTTCGCGAGGCGGTAGTGACGGCGCGGCCTGCCGCCTCCGGCGACCAGAGCCTGACCGCCTATGTGGTGGCAGAGGACGGAACGATCGCCCTTGACTCCGCCAAGCTACGTCACGCTTTAAAGCAGCGGTTGCCGGAAATCATGGTGCCGGCGGCTTTTGTCGCCCTGCCAGCCATGCCATTGACTCCCAATGGCAAAATCGACCGCAAGGCCCTGCCAGAGCCTGATGGCGCCAACCTCACCCACGCCGCCTACGAGGCACCGCGCACGCCGATCGAAGAGGTGCTGGCCAGCATCTGGGCCGACATATTACGTCTGGAACGGATCGGCATTCACGACAATTTCTTCGATCTTGGCGGACATTCGTTGCTGGCGACACGGGTATTGGCAGGGCTTCGCGGGAAGTTGGGAATAGATTTGCCGTTGCGGGCGCTGTTCGAGGCGCCGACTCTGGCCGAGTTGGTGGTGAGGGTGGAGTTGGCGCAAACCGTGGTGCCCGCCGTCGACCTTGCCCTGGTCGCGCGTGAGCGGCCGAAGCCACTGCCGCTGTCCTTCGCGCAGGAGCGCATGTGGCTGCTGGAGCAGATCGAGGGCACGGGCACGGCCTACAACATAGTTGCGGCGCTGCGCCTTTCCGGGACGCTCCGGCTTTCGGCGCTGCGGCGGGCCGTGAACGATCTAGTGCAGCGGCATGAAAGCCTCCGCACCCGGTTCCCAACCGAAGAGGGTATGCCGGTCCAGGTAATCGACCCGGCGCCTGAAGTGGCGCTGGAGCTAGAAGATCTGTCTGGGCTGGCAAATGCCCAGGCTATTGAGGAGGCCGCCCGCGGACGGGCCCGCGAGCTCGCCACCCGGCCCTTCGACCTTTCGCGTGGCCCCCTCCTGCGGGTGGCGTTACTGAAGCTTGCCGCCGGGGAGCATTTGGCGGTTGTAGTAATGCACCACATCATTTCGGACGGCTGGTCCATCGGCGTGGCCATACGTGAGTTGAGCACCCTCTACGCCGCATATGTGGCGGACCTGCCGCCGTCCCTGCCATCTTTGCCGGTACAATATGCCGACTATACCCTCTGGCAACGTGACTTGCTCCGTGGTGAGCGGCTGGAAGCTCTGCTCGCCTATTGGCGCAGTCGCCTCGATGGCGCCCCCGCTGCTCTTGACCTGCCCACCAATCGCCCCAGACCGGCGGTGCAAAGTCACGCCGGCGCGGGCTTGGCCTTTCGCGTTCCATCCAAACTGACCGGCCGCATCAATCTGCTGGCGCGACGCGAGGGAGCCACGCCGTTCATGGTGCTGTTCGCGGCCTTCGCCCTGCTGCTCCAACGTCACAGCCACCTAAACGATATTGTCATCGGCTCACCCATCGCCAACCGCACGCGGCGCGAATCCGAGGAGCTGATCGGATTTTTTGTGAACACCCTTGCCTTGCGCGCGGACCTCTCCGGTGACCCATCCTTCCACCGGTTTCTGGGGCGGGTGCGCGAGACGGCACTTGAAGCGTATGCACACCAGGACATTCCGTTCGAAAAGCTGGTGGAAGCGCTACGACCACCCCGTGACCTCAGCCGCCCGCCGATATTCCAGGTCATGTTCACCCTTCAAAACGCGCCGATGGAAAGCCTGTCGCTTCCCGGCCTGGCCCTGCGTCCGTTTGCCCTGCCAACGGAGACGGCCAAGTTCGATCTCAGTTTGGAGATGAGCCAGAGAGGCGATGAGCTAGCCGCGCGCTTTGAATATGCTACCGCATGCTTTGACGGCACAACCGTCGAAGCGCTAGCGCGGCAATTCTTGGTGCTTCTTGAAGGCATTGTCGACGATCCGGACTGCCGCTTGTCGGCTCTGCCGCTGTTGGCGGCGGAGGAGCGCCGGCAGCTGGTGACGGAATGGAACACCACGGCTGCAGCGTATCCGTCTGAGCTGTGCATACACGAGCTGGTATCGGCCCAGGCGCGGCACAGACCAGACGCGGTGGCCGTGGTGTTTGAGGAGCAAAGCCTAACTTACGGCGAGTTGGAGCAAAGGGCCAACCGGCTGGCGCACCATTTGCGCGGCCTTGGAACCGGCCCCGAGACGATCACTGGCATCTGCCTGGAGCGCGCGCCGGGAATGGTGGTTGGACTGCTGGCCATCCTAAAGGCCGGTGGCGCCTATCTGCCGCTCGACCCGTCTTATCCGCCCGGGCGGCTGGCCTACATGCTCGACGACGCGGCCGCCCCGGTGGTGCTGGCCGATGCCGCCACGCGCGGTCTGTTCGCCGGCTGGGCCGGACGCTTGATCGACCTGGATGCCGAAGCGGAAACTATCGCACGCCAACCCGATCTGCCCTTGGCTTGCGGTGCCGGACCCGACAACCTCGCCTACACCATCTACACCTCGGGATCGACGGGACACCCCAAGGGGGTGATGATTTCGCATCGTTCGGTATGCAATTTCCTGGCTACGATGGCCGTGCGCCCTGGCTTGACCGCCGCTGATGTTCTGGTGGCGGTAACGCCGCTGTCGTTTGACATCGCCGCCCTGGAGCTGTTCCTACCGCTGACCGCCGGTGCCCGCGTAGTTATCGCCGGCCGGCGGGAAGTCACCGAGGGAAACGGATTGGGCCGGCTGATCGACACATCGGCGGCGACAACAGTGCAGGCGACACCCTCGGGCTGGCGGCTGCTGCTGGAATGCGGCTGGCAACCCCGCGCTCCATTGAAGCTGCTATGTGGCGGTGAGGTCCTTCCAGGGGATCTAGCGCGGCGGCTCGTCCAGCATGGCGAGCTATGGAATCTTTACGGCCCGACGGAAACCACGATCTGGTCGACGGCCGCCGCCATCCGTGGAGACGGCACCACTGCCGTGATGTCCATCGGACGACCGATTGGAAATACTGAAGCCTATGTCCTCGATCCGGCCATGCAGCCGGTACCCATCGGAGTGGCGGGCGAACTTTACATCGGCGGCGTGGGGCTGGCGCGCGGGTATCTGGGGCGCCCCGCCTTGACGGCGGAACGTTTCGTGCCCAACCCTTTCGGTTCGCCGGGATCGCGTCTCTACCGCACCGGGGATCTGGCGCGCTGGGGGCGCGACGGGCAGTTGGAGTTCCTGGGCCGCGCCGATCATCAGGTCAAGGTGCGCGGACACCGCTTCGAACTGGGCGAGATCGAAGCGGCGCTGTCGGCACTTGCGGAGGTTCGCGAGGCGGTAGTGACGGCGCGGCCTGCCGCCTCCGGCGACCAGAGCCTGACCGCCTATGTGGTGGCAGAGGACGGAACGATCGCCCTTGACTCCGCCAAGCTACGTCACGCTTTAAAGCAGCGGTTGCCGGAAATCATGGTGCCGGCGGCTTTTGTCGCCCTGCCAGCCATGCCATTGACTCCCAATGGCAAAATCGACCGCAAGGCCCTGCCAGAGCCTGATGGCGCCAACCTCACCCACGCCGCCTACGAGGCACCGCGCACGCCGATCGAAGAGGTGCTGGCCAGCATCTGGGCCGACATATTACGTCTGGAACGGATCGGCATTCACGACAATTTCTTCGATCTTGGCGGACATTCGTTGCTGGCTATTCAAGTAGTAAATCGCATTTCTAAGATCTTTGGTGTGGAGATTTTTCTGGGCAGGATATTTCAGAAACCGACAATCGCTCAGCTCGCTGAATACTTTGTGGAGTCAAGTCTGAACCCCGCCAGACTTCTGCAAATCGCCGAGTTGCGCCTAAAGATAGAGAGGATGACACCAGATGAACGTCAGCAACTCTTAGAAAATAGGCGGCAAGGGGCTGTGCCTATTGATATATAGTCTGAGGAAATGAAGCCGAGAAATATGGCAATGATAGACTGCTGACGATGGAATACAATAACCAAATTGATGATTTGTTCGACCTTCTCCTGGCGGAAGAGGGACTGGATGACAGTAAAAGTGCCATCCGAATGCATGCGGCCAACCGGCCTCAGCATCTGCCGGTGTCTTACAACCAGGAGGGATTATGGCTTCTGGATCAATTATATCATGTAGGCAGCGCTTACAACATGTTCAGTGCGGTGCGCGTGGTTGGACAAATTGATCCTGAGGGGATGCGGAGCGCCCTGGACACCGTCGTTCATCGCCACGAGATATTGCGTACACGGTTTATTGCCGTGCATGGAATGCCCGTACAAGTCATCGACCCGAACAGTCAGATTGACTGGGTATTCCTTGATGTCCGATGCATGCAGCCACCGGGCGAGGCTTTTGCCTTGGCCTGGATACAGGCCGAAGCATCGCGCTGCTTTGATTTGGCTATAGGGCCATTACTCCGCGCTGGCGTCTTGGCGCTGAATGACGACCAATGTGTCTTTTTCATAAATGTTCATCACATGCTCGCGGATGGCTGGTCCGTCCGCATCATGTTGAACGAGATAATTTCGCTCTATGGCGACCGTCGAGCCGGACGGGCCTCCAACCTGACGCCATTGCCTGTGCAATATGCCGATTTTGCATTGTGGCAAAGAGAATGGTTGGCTGGGCCAGAGGGGGAGCAGCATCTGAACTGGTGGCGTACCCAACTAGCCGGATCTCCAGAAAGACTTCATCTCCCTGGAGACTGGCCGCGTCCTCCGGTGCAAAGCTATCGCGGGCGCACGTGCCGTTTCACTGTAGCACAAGCTGTCACGCAACGTTTAAGAGAATTGGCACGTGCGGAGAGAGCGACATTGTTCATGGTTTTGCTCGCTGCGTTTGAGGTGCTACTGGCCCGTCTAAGTGGTGCCGAGAAATTCATTATTGGCTCACCCGTCGCGAACAGAATGTGCAGCGAGGTAGAGAATCTCATTGGATTTTTTTCCAACATGCTGCCTCTGCGGGCGGATTTGTCGCGGCGACCCAATTTTCGCACGCTAGTCCGGCGGGTGCGGGATACAGCATTGGACGCCTACGCTCACCAAGAACTTCCATTCGAGCGGTTAGTCGAGGCCCTCAGACCGGCGATAGACCCCAGCCACCATCCTCTTTTTCAGGTGATGTTCACATTAAACATTAGACCAGGGCCCGTGCTGCAAGTCCCAGGCATAACGCTCCACCCCTACCCACGTGACAGATCCGTATCGAAGTTCGATCTCACTTTGTCTTTCCGGGATACTGATGACAGCCTGAACGGTGAGTTCGAGTTCGCTACCGATCTTTTTACCATCGAAACCATCACTCGATGGAGCGATCAGCTACAAGTTCTTCTGGAACAACTGACCGCCGCGCCTGAGCGCGACGTATGGCGGCTTCCGATGATGCCGGAAGCTGAAGCGCGCCTACTCCTCATGGACTGGAATGCAACGGCGGAAGTAGTTCCTGCGCGGGCATGCCTTCATGAACTGATATCGGCCCGGGCGAGGGTCTCGCCGGATGCGATCGCCCTTATTCATCGCGGACGCCACATGACCTATCGCGCCCTGAACGAGGCGGCCAACCGTCTCGCTCATTATCTCAAGGGCCTTGGCGTTGGGCCGGAATGTGTTGTCGGCGTCTGCCATGAACGATCCGAGGCCATGCTGGTTGCGCTCCTCGCAATTCTCAAAGCGGGAGGCGCGTATCTGCCTTTGGACCCCGCCTATCCTGCCGAAAGGCTAGCCTACATATTGGCTGACGCTGGAGCGGCTTTGGTCCTGGTCAGTGGCAGTACTAAGGACGCACTGCCGGATGGGATAGCCGGGATGCTGAATCTCGAACAGGAAGCCCCCGCGATCGCGGGGGCCCCGGCATATGACCCGGCGAACGACGCTGATGAGCACAATCTCGCCTACGTGATTTATACCTCGGGCTCCACTGGGCGGCCAAAGGGCGTGATGATCACTCACTACAGTCTGATCAATTTCTTGACATGGCGCCAGAGCGCTTTCGCGCTTTCGCCGGCCGATCGCGTTCTCCAACGCACTTCGTTTGCCTTTGATTTTTCTGTCCCGGAATTGTTCTGGCCCTTGACTGCGGGGGCAGTCACAGTACTGGTAGAATCCGCCTTCTCGGCTGATCCGGATTACATTCGAACATTGGTCGCCTCGGCGCAGGTTACCGTGATGGACATTCTTCCGTCGCTATTGCGCATGGTGCTTAACGCGGATGGCAACGGCCAACTGGCATCATTGCGGGCCATATTTTGCGGTGGCGAGGAGATTTCCTGTGATTTGGTCGAAAGTGCTACCGCAAACTTAAAGGCCCAAATTTACAATATGTATGGTCCGACTGAGGCGACCGTCGATGCCATCTGGGCTCCGTGTATCGCTGGAGCGCGCAATGCGCCTGTGCCCATAGGACGGCCCGTGAGTAATGCGCAGGCATTTGTTCTCGATCACTGCTTGCAGCTTCTTCCAATAGGATGCATCGGCGAGCTTTTCATCGGTGGCGTTGGATTGGCGCGTGGTTACCTGAACCGCCCTGGTCTTACGGCGGAGCGGTTTGTCCCAAATCCTTTTGGTCCGCCGGGATCGAGGCTGTATCGCACCGGGGATTTGGCTCGTTGGCGAGCGGATGGTCAGCTCGAGTTCCTTGGCCGATCAGACCATCAGGTGAAGGTGCGGGGCTTCCGCGTCGAGCTTGGCGAGATCGAGGCGCGGCTTTTGGAACATGCGGGCGTGCGCGAGGCGGTGGTCGTGGCGCGGGAGGACGGCCCCGGGAACAAGCGGCTCGCGGCCTATTATGTGGGCGACGCGGAGCTGAGCGCGGAGGCCTTGCGGGCGCTTCTGGCGGCGTCGCTGCCGGACTATATGGTGCCCGCGGCCTATATGCGGCTTGACGCGCTGCCTTTGACGCCCAACGGCAAGCTCGACCGCAAGGCCTTGCCCGCGCCGGAGGGGGCGGCATTCGCCAGCCGGGGCTATGAAGCGCCGCGGGGCGAGGCTGAAGAGACGCTGGCGCGGCTGTGGGCGGAGCTCTTGAAGGTTGAGCGGGTTGGCCGCCACGACAATTTCTTCGAGCTGGGCGGGCATTCGCTCCTGGCGGTGCAACTGATCTCTCGGCTGCGGGAGGCGCTGGGCATCGAAGTGCCGCTAGCGGCGCTGTTTGCGCATCCGATGCTAGTGGACTTCGCCGATTCTATACTTGATCTCCAGCTTGATCAATTCGACCCGGACGAATTGATGGTCCTTACAACTGTACCGGAACATAGCGCCGAGTAGGCAATTATGCGAAAAAACTTACAATATAGACAAGCTTCAATTGAGCGAGAACGCCTGCTTCAATTGGCACGAAGCAAAGGGCTCCGGCGCAAAACTTCGGGTGCGCAGCCGCCGGTCGTGGCCGGGGAGCGCGGCGATGGCCCGCTGCCCTTGTCGTTCGCCCAGCAGCGGCTGTGGTTTCTGGGCCAGCTGGGCGAGGCGGGATCGGCCTATCACATTCCCGGCGGGCTGCGGCTGAAGGGGCGGCTCGACCGGGAGGCGCTGGTGCGGGCGCTTGACCGCATTGTGGCGCGGCACGAGGGGCTGCGCACCACGTTTGGCGCCATCGATGGCCAGCCCGTGCAGCGGATCGCTCCGGCGGACGTTGGCTTTGCGCTTACCGGGCACGATTTGCGCGGGGTGGTGGACATAGAGGCGGAACTCAAGCGCCTGGCGGCGGCGGAAGCGGCGGCGCCGTTCGATCTGGAGCGGGGGCCGTTGATCCGCGGGCGCTTGGTGCGGCTTGGCGAAGAGGATCACGCGCTCTTGGCCACCATGCACCACATTGTGTCGGACGGCTGGTCGATGGGGGTGCTGACCGGAGAGTTGAGCGCGCTTTACGCCGCCTTTTCGCAAGGGCGGGAGGACCCGCTGCCGCCCTTGGCGGTGCAGTACGCCGATTATGCGCTGTGGCAGCGGCGCTGGCTTGAGGGCGAGGTTCTTAAGCGGCAGGCGGCGTATTGGCAGGAGGCGCTGGCCGGCGCGCCCGCGCTTTTGACGCTGCCGCTGGACCGTCCGCGTCCGGCGGAGCAGAGTTTTGCCGGGGCGTCTGTGGAGGTGCGGCTCGGCGCGGAGCTGACGCGGGCGCTGAAGGCTTTAAGCCTGCGGCACGGGGTGACGCTGCACATGACGCTGTTGGCGGGCTTTGCGGCGCTGCTGGGCCGTCTTTCGGGTCAGGAGGAGGTGGTGATCGGCAGCCCTGCGGCGAACCGGGGGCGGGCCGAGATCGAGGGCCTGATCGGGTTTTTCGTCAATACGCTGGCCTTGCGGATGGACCTGTCGGGCGCGCCCACGGTGGCGGAGCTTCTCGCACGGGCGAGGGCTGTGAGCCTTGGGGCGCAGTCGAACCAGGACCTGCCGTTCGAGCAGGTGGTTGAGATCGCGCGGCCGCCGCGCAGCCTCTCCCATCCGGCGGTGTTCCAGGCGACGTTTGCCTGGCAGAACATGCCATCAACCCGGTTGGTGAAGACCGCGCCCACGCCGTTGACGCTGTCGCCGCTGGCGAGCGGGCATGCGGCGGCGAAGTTCGATCTGACGCTGTCGCTTGGCGAGGCGGAAGACGGGATCGCCGGCAGCCTGACCTATGCGTCCGCGCTGTTTGAGGCGGAGACCGTTGAGCGCTGGCTTGGCTACTGGGTGCGGCTGCTGGAGGGGATGGCGGCGGACGACGCCCAGGCGGCCGGGCGCATCTCGCTGCTGGACGAGGCGGAGCGGCATCGCGTCGTTGTGGAATGGAACGCGACGGATGCGGACTATCCCGCGGATAAGTGCATTCACGAGCTGTTCGAGGCGCAGGCCGCCAGGACGCCGGACGCGGTTGCGGTTGTGTACGGGGACAGGAGCCTCACTTACAGGGAACTGAACGCGCAAGCCAACCGGCTGGCGCATCACCTGCGGGGGCTTGGGGTGAAGCCCGGGACCCTTGTGGCCATCTGTCTCGAGCGCTCTCTTGAGATGGTGACTGGCCTTCTGGCCGTCCTGAAGGCGGGGGGGGCCTATGTGCCGCTGGACCCTGGCTATCCGCAAGAACGGCTGGCCTTCATGCTGGCGGACGCCGCGCCTGCGGCGCTGCTGATCGGCGGGGCGGCGCTGGCGGATTGCGCAGGAGGCTTGCCGGTGATCGACCTCGCCGCGGACGCGCATCTGTGGGCGGGCCGGCCGGAGAACGATCCGGACCGCGCCGGCCTGACGCCCGGGCATCTGGCCTATGTCATCTACACCTCCGGCTCAACGGGCAGGCCCAAGGCGGCCTGCGTTATTCACTCCGGGCTAGGGAACTTATTGCAGTGGTATACACGGGAGTTCGAACTCTCCGCCAACGACGCGATTTTGATTACAACATCATATAGCTTCGATGCGACACAAAAGAATATTCTGGGCCCGCTTCTGACCGGTGGAAGGGTATGTCTGGCACAAGAGCCCTTCGATCCGGGAACGATCTTGCCCTTTCTGTCCCAACAGCGCATCAGCATGCTAAACTTGGCGCCCAGCGCCTTCCATGCTCTCCTCGACGCCGCTGCTCCAGCGGCGTTTCATGGTGTTCGCCGGATAATACTTGGGGGCGAACCTATCCAGGTTCAAAAGCTGTTGGCGCTGGCGGAACCCCGGCCGGAATTCGTCAATTGTTATGGTCCCACCGAATGCACGGATGTGGTTGCGTTTCACCGCCTGCCGGCCAACCTGGAATGCTATCAGGATCGTTCTGCACCGATCGGCCGTCCGATCGCGAACGCGCGGATTTACATTCTGGACGGTCATGGGAAGCTAGTGCCTGTTGGGGTTGCGGGCGAGATTCATATTGGCGGAATGCAGGTAGCGCGGGGGTATTTGAACCGCCCGGAGCTGACGGCGGAGCGGTTTGTGGCCGATCCGTTTGCGGGCGAGCCTGGCGCGCGGATGTACAAGACGGGCGATCTGGGGCGGTGGCTTGCGGACGGCAATATCGAGTTTCTGGGCCGCACCGACTTCCAGGTGAAGATGCGCGGCTTCCGCATCGAGCTTGGCGAGATCGAGGCGCGGCTTAGTGAGCATGCGGGCGTGCGCGAGGCGGTGGTTGTGGCGCGCGAAGACAGCCCCGG